>NZ_GG770676.1 GCF_000164135.1 Mycobacterium parascrofulaceum ATCC BAA-614
CGGGCTGGGGGCCGACGTCGCGGCCGGCCTGCGCGCCGCGGCGAGATCGTCGGCGCTCCCCGCGCATTGGGACCGTCTCGCGCTGTGCTGGCAACTGGCCAGCGACCACGGCCTGGCCGTCGCCACCCTGATGCGCGCCGCGCAGCGCGACATCGCCGAGCGGCAACGGTTCTCGGCGCGGGTGGCCTCGAACATGGCCGGTGCCCGCGCGACCGCGGCGATCCTGGCAGCCCTGCCCGTCCTCGGGTTGGTGCTGGGCCAACTGATCGGCGCCCGGCCGCTGGGCTTTTTGCTCGACGGCCACGCCGGCGGCTGGCTCCTGGTCACCGGTTCGACCCTGGCGTGCGTTGGCCTGTGGTGGGCCGACCGGATCACCGATCGGCTCGAGTCGTGACCGCGGCGGCGATGCTGCTGGCGGTGGCCGCGTGGATCGGACCCGGCCCCGCCCTGGTGCGCGCGCGGGCACGGCCACCGGTCCGCGAGCACTTGCCGCGCCCGGGGCGTGGGCCG
>NZ_GG770675.1 GCF_000164135.1 Mycobacterium parascrofulaceum ATCC BAA-614
GCAATCTGCATCGTCCCTCCGCAGGTTCTTGCCTCCTGGACGACTGCAGATAATCACGTCCACCACGCAGAACCTGGGATCTGAACGCCTCGTGTCGGACATCAAGGACACCGCCCGGAGGACTCCAGATAACAATTGCGTTGGTGCTACACAGAACCCGCCGAATCTCGGTGTCGTAATCCAGGAACGGGATGAACTCATTCCAACACGACTGCCACAGTCGGATCAGGGCCGGATATCGGCTGCCCCAGCGGTCGGCGAGCGCCTCGAGCGCCGCTTCTGCGGCCGCCGCTGTCGGGGCGGTGTAGATCGGTTTGAGATCGCGGCGCAGGGCGTCCCAGTGCTGGCGCGGTACGTAGCGGAAGCTGTTGCGGATCAGATGCACGGTGCAGGCCTGCACGATGGTGGCCGGCCACACCTCACCGACAACGTCGGGCAGCCCCTTAAGTCCGTCGCAGATCAAGAAGAACGTGTCGGTGACGCCTCTGTTGCGCAGGTCGGTCAATACGGCGAACCAGAACTTGGCT
>NZ_GG770674.1 GCF_000164135.1 Mycobacterium parascrofulaceum ATCC BAA-614
TAGTTATCTGTAACTGTGGTCAGATTGTGGTCATATTTTGGCCATCGCGGCAAGCGCGCCGCGCGCAGGCGCCGCTGGGCCGCACACCTTCTTGGGGTTTCGAAAGCCGAACACCGTTTATCTAACTGCGGGCAACCTGTTGGCTCGGTTAGGAAAAGAGGCGGTCAGTAATGGATCCCGGAGAGACGCCCGACATGCGATGATAGAGCAACAGCGCCTGCCGCTCGGTCAGCGACGAGATGTGATCACAGCAGCCTCGTAATGGGGAGCCGTGGTCGGCCACTTCCTCCTGGCGATCTGGGGGCAGCAGGCGCTCATAATCGGCGACGTGCCAGGCGAGCAGATCAGCGACAATTCGGCGACTTCCATTTTGCTGACTGGCAAGGGCAGGGTTGTCGATGACATAGAACCAGATCAGCTCTTTCAACAGGTCGCAGGTGAAGCGGCGCTCATCGGGCACGTGCAAATACGCGTTGTACCCATTTAGCGGTGCATTCTCGTCGGCCATCGGATCAGTTGGTCGCAGCT
>NZ_GG770673.1 GCF_000164135.1 Mycobacterium parascrofulaceum ATCC BAA-614
CGCCGCGCGCAACGTGGGCTGGCGGGCCACCGGCGCGCCGTGGGTGTGCTTCCTGGACGACGACGTGGTGCCGGGCCCGGAATGGAAGTCGGCGCTGGCGATCGACCTCAAGGCCGCCGAGGCGGCGGACGCCGCGGGCTCACAGGCGGTGATCGAGGTGCCGGCGCGGCGATCCCGGCGGCCCACCGACGACGAGCGCCGCACGCTGCGACTCTCTGCGGCGCAATGGATCACCGCCGACATGGCGTATCGCCGCGACATGCTTGTGGCGGTCGGCGGCTTCGACGAGCGGTTCCCGCGCGCCTACCGCGAGGATTCCGACCTGGCGGTGCGGATCGTGGCCGCCGGCGGAACGATCGTGCGCGGCGAGCGTCGCTCGACGCATCCCGTCGCGGCGGCGACCCGGTGGTCGAGCGTGCGGGCGCAGGTCGGCAACCGCGACAACGCGTTGATGCGGCGCAAGTACGGGCGCGCCTGGCGCGACATGATCGGCGAGGGGCCGGGCCGGATGCCCGCACACGCGGCCGGCACGCTGGCCGC
>NZ_GG770672.1 GCF_000164135.1 Mycobacterium parascrofulaceum ATCC BAA-614
TGATACGTGTCAGTCGATGTCGCAGGCGGCGTCGCGCAACGCCTCAAGTAGATCGACGTTCTCACCGAGAGTCATGGTGTCGTGCCCCCACTGGCTGTACGTGCCGGTGAGGGTGTCGATGTAGAACGGGATCTCAACGGTGCGGTTTTCGACACCGCGCGTGATGGTGCCCTCGATGATCATCGCGTATCTCCTTTCAGGGTGGGCGACTGCGGGTTTAGGCGCTCCGCCGATGGGCGGCGGGCAGGCTGATGCGGGTAATGCCCCACGGGGCGCGGTCGTAGCCAGAGAGCGCCTGGACCAACATGTTCTGCAGCTCGCGGCAGAATGCGTAGGCCTCGGTGTGCTGCCAGTCCTTGGGTTCGCAGGCCTGATATTCGAAGCACTGCAACGCCTTGAGTACTTCGATGACCGACCAGCTGGTGTGCAGGGGCCGGGTGTAGCGGTACTCGTAGGGCTCGTGGATGGGGTTGTTGAAGTAGCAATAGTTGACCGAGGCGGTGTTGGCGTCGACGAGCATCTGGCCAACCTGGTCGAGGTTGTCGTC
>NZ_GG770671.1 GCF_000164135.1 Mycobacterium parascrofulaceum ATCC BAA-614
GTCGTCGGCGTAGGTGTTGTGGGCGGCGAAGTTCATGCCGTCGGAGCAGACCGGGTCTTCGGTGGCGCAGACCTTGATGGTCTTGTCGGCGAAGGTGGGGCCGATGACGACGGGGGGTTCGCCGAGGAAGTTCATGGCGCGCACGTTGGGCATGCCGAAGAGCACGACCGAGGACACGTGTTGGGCGACCGAGGGGTCCAGGGGCTTGGGCACGGTGTTGGGGTCGATGCCGTCGGGGACCGAGGGGGAGGTGACGAAGCCCATGACGGCGGCGCCCTGGGAGTAGCCGCCGAGCACCATCTTGGTGTTGGGGCATTGCTGGGCCATCGAAACCACGTGCGCCCCGGCGTCTCTGACGCCGTCGATGCCGGTGGCCCATTGGTCGCTGGCGGGGTAGTTGACCGGGTACACGTCGAAGGAGCGGGAGCCGACGCGTGAGTGCAGGGCGTCGACGAAGGCTTGGCCGGTGGGGCCGACGCCGGGGGCTTCGCCGGTGCCGCGGGCGAAGACCACTTGGACGTCGGGGCATTGGGCGGAGGCGGAGGGGAGGACAGAACCA
>NZ_GG770670.1 GCF_000164135.1 Mycobacterium parascrofulaceum ATCC BAA-614
TTCGCAGCATCCTCGTACATCGTTGTGGTGGTGGTGGTCAAACTCCGGCGATGCTGCGATACAACGCCGTCGCCCTGGGCAACTGACTCTGGATCTCGTTCAAATAGCCCCTACGTCCGTGCGCCACTGCCGCCTCAGCCGACGAATCGCCCGGGCGCTGCTGTAACCAGAAGATCGACTTCCAAATGTCCGGTGACGACGGACCGCCATGGTGGGCCAGCCGATCGAAAAATCCCGAAATCGCCGTGTTGGGATTATTGCGGCCCGGATAACCCGAGTCTTGCTGGAAAATGCTTCTCCACAACCCATTCGGACTCACAGCCCGAGGACGCAACCCGCTTTCTTGCATCGCCGTAGACAAGATCGCGATCGTCTGGTGCGGCGAGTAGCCGCGCCGGCGAGCCTCATGGATGATCGCTGCAGCCACTTCACGCGGAGACGAATCCTGCGTCAACCCGCCCAGCGCAGTCCCCACATCGCCGCGCGGCGCCGCTTCCTCGCTCCGCGGCCCCCGGCCCCCGCGGACCGATCCCACCAAACGGCTCCACCCTCCAGGCACGCTCCCCAAGCCGCTT
>NZ_GG770669.1 GCF_000164135.1 Mycobacterium parascrofulaceum ATCC BAA-614
CGACACCCCCGACGCCAACGCCGTGCACCGTACCGGCCCCGGCCCGATGGGCCCGTCGCGCATGGTGCTGTCCAAACCGGTGATCGCCGCGGTGAGCGGCTACGCCGTGGCGGGCGGGCTGGAGCTGGCCATCTGGTGCGACCTGCGGGTGGCCGAGGAGGACGCCGTGTTCGGGGTGTTCTGCCGGCGCTGGGGGGTGCCGCTCATCGACGGCGGCACCGTGCGGCTGCCGCGGCTGATCGGCCAGAGCCGCGCGCTGGACATGATCCTCACGGGCCGCGGCGTCAAAGCCGACGAGGCGCTGGCCATGGGGTTGGCCAACCGCGTCGTGCCCAAGGGCCGGGCACGGCAGGCGGCCGAGGAGCTGGCCGCCCAACTGGCCGCGCTGCCGCAGGAGTGCATGCGATCCGACCGGCTCTCCGCGCTGCATCAGTGGGGGCTGCCGGAAGCCGAGGCGCTGGACTTCGAATTCGCCAGCATGCACCGGGTTTCCGCCGTAGCGATGGAGGGGGCGCGGCGTTTCGCCGCCGGCGCCGGCCGGCACGGCGCGCCGGCCGGCTGAGTGTCTTACGGCG
>NZ_GG770668.1 GCF_000164135.1 Mycobacterium parascrofulaceum ATCC BAA-614
AGTTGCGCGGCGGTGAGGGTCGGATAGGTGGAGTGCAGGTAGGGGAAGCCCAGCAGGGCGTTGAGGTCCGCCGCGATGTTGAAGATGCTCCGCGGGAAGTACGCGATGGGGTCGTATTGGACCGTGTAGATGGCCGTCTGGTAGAGGGTGTCCACCGGGGTCACGACGTGGAACGCGCCGAAGCCGGGGATGAAGTGCGTGAGGATGCCGGTGCCCGGCACGTTCGGGTCGGAGAGCAACACGAACGACAGCAGGTCCGAACTCGGCCGGATGGCCGCGGGCAGGGCGTCGAGGTAACGCATTTCCAGGGTCGCGATCGTCGCGCTCTGCGAATACCCCAGCACCACAACATGATTGCCCGCGCCGGTTTGGGTCAGGATGGCGTTGTTGAGTATCGCCACACCCTGCCGGACCGACTGCCCGAAGGTTTCGCTGGTGAGGCCGGTGACGGGCCAGAAGTCCTCGGGCGTGGTCAGACCCACCGGGCTGTAGCCGGGGTAGTGCGGGGCGATGTAGGTGTTGTAGACCGACGTCACGTAGGAGGGCGTGGGTTGCGGGTTTCCGGTCCCGCCCATGATCAAC
>NZ_GG770667.1 GCF_000164135.1 Mycobacterium parascrofulaceum ATCC BAA-614
TACTTGAGACAGGCAAGCTCCACCGCAGATAAAGCCATCGAATGGATCACGGCGCAGGCCAGCAGTACACCGCCGAGGTATGTTAGGGCGTACTTGTCGTAGCGGGTCGCGATGCCGCGCCACTGCTTGAGCCGATTGAAGCCACGTTCGACGGTGTTGCGCAGCGCGTAGATCTCGGCGTCGAACGCCGGTGGGCGGCCGCCGGCGGATCCCTTGGCCTTGCGGCGGTCGATCTGATCTCGACGTTCGGGAATCGTGTGCTTGATTCTGCGGGAACGCAATTGGGTACGGGTGCTCGGATGCGAATACGCCTTGTCGGCGAGCAACCGGAAATCGTCAGCGGACTGGTCTGAATCCCTGCATGTCGCGGCGTAATCATCGAGCAGCGCCATCAATTGCGGGTTGTCGCCGGCTTGGCCGGCGGTGAGCCGGACCGCCACGGGAGCTTCGCGAGGATCAGTCAGCGCGTGGATCTTGGTGGTCAGCCCGCCGCGGGAACGCCCGATCGCATGATCGTCGGGCTCATCGGCAGATTTCTTGTAATTCGAATTCGACAGTGCCCCCTGTGCACAACGTGTCCGAACGGGCGCCCGCCGAGTGTTGAT
>NZ_GG770666.1 GCF_000164135.1 Mycobacterium parascrofulaceum ATCC BAA-614
GGAGTCGATGATGTTGGATTTCGGGGCGTTACCGCCGGAGGTCAATTCGGCACGGATTTATGCGGGTCCGGGGTCGGGGTCGTTGATGACCGCGGCGTCGTCGTGGAACGCGCTGGCGGCGGAGTTGAATTCCGCGGCGCTGAGTTACGAGAAGCTGATCACCGCGCTCAGTAGCGAGGAGTGGATGGGCCCGGCGTCGGCGGCGATGGCGGCCGCGGTGCAGCCGTATGTGACCTGGATGCAGACGACGGCCGCGCAGGCCGAGGAGGCGGCCGCCCAGGCGCAGGCGGCCGCGGCGGCCTACGAGACCGCGCTGGCGGCGTCGGTGCCGCCGCCGCTGGTGGCGGCCAACCGTGCCGAGACGCAGCAGCTCATCTCGACCAACGTGTTGGGGCAGAACACCCCCGCAATCACCCAGCTGGAAGCCCAGTACGGCCAGATGTGGGCGCAGGACGCCAGCGCCATGTACAGCTATGCGGGGCAGTCGGCGACGTCGACCAAGTTGACGCAGTTCAGCGCGGCGCCGAAGATCTCCAACGACACCGCCCCGGCCACCCAGAGCGCGGCGGTCACCAGCGCGACGACGAATTCGACGGCGACCAACACCT
>NZ_GG770665.1 GCF_000164135.1 Mycobacterium parascrofulaceum ATCC BAA-614
TTTGCGTGGCTGTGGCCGGGGGGATTTGCTCGGGTTAATTTTGGTGGGTGAGTGTTGCGGCGTTCGTGGCTGGGGTTGATCGGCTGCTGAGTCGCGGTCATGAGTTGTTCCCGGCCGGGGGGCCGGGTGGTGGGCAGGTGTTCGCCGCTGGGGGTCGGGTGCCGGTGCCGGAGGCCCCGGATGGCGACAGCGGTTTGACGGGTGGGGCTCGGGCCGCCGGTGGGGCGTATCAGCAGGCGCAGGCCGGTGCGGATGGTCTTGACGGGGACTCGGGGCAGGCGGTAGGCCCAAGGTGGTGAGGTTGGTGCGCAGGGCCGCGCCGGGTCGGGGTTGATTCGGGATCAGGCCCGCGCGGTGGGTGCTGCGACCGCGGGGATGGGTCGTTCGCCGGCGGGCGCGAAGTTGATCATGGCGGCCATGGATGATCATTTGGCCGCGATGCAGCGTCAGTTGGATCAGACCACGGCCGAAAACCGGCTGTTGGCGATGCGGATGCGTCAGCTGGCGGCGGGCTATCGCGGTCTGGGTGCAGGTGGGATGGGCGGCGGTATGCCCCTGTCCGGGCTGGGCGGCTTGATGTCGGGCGGCGGCGGTGGCGGCGGCCTGAGCGGGTT
>NZ_GG770664.1 GCF_000164135.1 Mycobacterium parascrofulaceum ATCC BAA-614
CGCCCGGCGGCCCGATCGCCGACGTCCGCAGGCAGGCGGCGCTGGTGGCGGGGTTCGGGCTGGCCGTCCCGCTCGCCGCCGGCGCGGTGGGGCTCGGCCTGCTCAGCGGCAGCCGGCGGCGCGGCCTCAACTTCTTCGCCTCCACCTGGCCCCGGGCGCTGCTGGCCACCAACGGCATCCGGTTCACGGTCGTCGGCGCGCAGAACCTGACCGCGCGGCGCCCGGCCGTGTTCCTCTATAACCACCGCAACCGGGTCGACCCGTTCATCGCCGCCGCGCTGCTGCACGACAACTGGATCAAGATCGCCAAGAAGGAGCTCGCGTGCGACCCGATCATCGGGACCCTGCTGAAGCTGAACGACGGCGTGTTCGTCGACCGGGACGACACCGCCGCGGCGGTGGAGACGTTGCGCCAGGTCGAACAGCGCGCGAAGGACGGCCTGTCCATCCTGATCGCCCCGGAGGGCACCGGCGGTGGACACCACCGAGGTGGGGCCGTTCAAGAAGGGCGCGTTCCGCATCGCCATGGCCGCGGGCGTCCCGATCGTGCCGATCGTGATCCGCAACGCGCAGATCATCGCCGCGCGGATTCCATGGAGATCAACCCCGGCACGGTTAA
>NZ_GG770663.1 GCF_000164135.1 Mycobacterium parascrofulaceum ATCC BAA-614
ATCAAACCCATCGGCTACGGCGCTGGCCGCGACGGCCAGCGCCGCCGCCTCTACGACGAGCCCATGACCCCACTGGACCGGCTGCTGGCAGCCGGGGTCCTCTCGCCAGCCCAAGAATCGGAGCTGCTTGCCTACCGCGACACCCTGAACCCCGCCGCGATCGCACGCCAGATCGCCGATCTACAAGCCGCCCTGCTCAGACTCGCCAAGAACAAGACCGAACACCTCTACCTCGCCGCCATCCCCACCGCCCTACCCGAGGTCAGATCCGGCATCCGCATCCAGAACAAGACCGCCAGTTGACCTCGTTTTCGCGGGCATTCCTTACGTGATGCATGGATCAGGTTTCGCGGGCAACTTGACGTGATGCATCACGCCCCCGACGCAGCATGTGAGAAGTTTCCTTACTGGAATCAAGATCGCCGAGGTCGGCAACGTGGGCTGACGGCGTTGCCGGATTCCGGGATTCACGTCGTGAGAACGAATCGTGGCGAGAGGACAGCTGCAGCCGGACACTCCTCGTCCGCGAATAAGCCCTGAGGCCAGGGGGAACCGCGGGAGCTTGACGGATCCGCCGTGTCCGCCGATACGGCACCGGGATGGCTTTTGTCTGCAGTGGAGCTTGCCTGTCTCGAATA
>NZ_GG770662.1 GCF_000164135.1 Mycobacterium parascrofulaceum ATCC BAA-614
CGATCCCAACGCGCCGGTGCCACCGCCGCCGCCGCCGGTCGACCCGAATGCACCGCCACCCCCGCCGGTGGACCCGAACGCCGGCCGGGTCGCCAATGCCGTCGGTGGCTTCAGCTACGTCCTGCCCCCGGGCTGGGTGGAGTCGGACGCTTCCCACCTGGACTACGGCTCGGCGCTGCTGAGCAAGACGACCGGGCCGCCGCCGCTGCCCGACCAGCCGCCACCGGTCGCCAACGACACCCGCATCGTGATGGGCCGGCTGGACCAGAAGCTGTACGCCAGCGCCGAGGCCAACAACGCCAAGGCCGCGGTGCGGCTGGGCTCGGACATGGGCGAATTCTTCCTGCCGTATCCGGGCACGCGAATCAACCAGGAGAGCACCCCGCTCACCGGCGCCAACGGCATCACCGGCAGCGCCTCCTACTACGAGGTCAAGTTCAGCGACGCGTCCAAGCCCAACGGTCAGATCTGGACCGGCGTCGTCGGGCTGCCCGCGGCGAACACGGGTGGGCCGCCCCAGCGCTGGTTCGTGGTGTGGCTGGGCACGGCCAACGACCCGGTGGACAAAGGCGCCGCCAAGGCGCTGGCCGAGTCGATCCAGCCGTGGGCGGGCCCGCCCGCCCCGCCGGCGGGACCCCCGCCGGC
>NZ_GG770661.1 GCF_000164135.1 Mycobacterium parascrofulaceum ATCC BAA-614
ACGACTTTGACGAAATTGACCCGCACCGAACCGGGCTTGACGCCAACTGTTTTCAGGTGTGTTGAGACGGCGCGCCGTAGCGCGATGGTGAAGCGCCGCCACAGCTCGGGCAGATGCCAGGTGAACAGCACATGCCCGAGGTAGTCGTAGCAGTCCCGGCATAGTGGCTGGCCTACCACGGGGTCGTCTACATGATGGGTTGTGGTGCAGTGCAGCGGGTGTCCGTGTCGGCAGCGGCCCGCCGATCTGTTGGGTGTGGTGTGGCAGGGTGTGCCGCTGGCGTTGTGCACCGCCGCGTAACTGGGCGCGGTCAAGGTGGCGAACACCTGCGGTCGGCCCGCGACCTCAACTGGGATGTCGTGGTGGCCGCCGGCGGCTCCGGCGTGTACGAGTTGCCAGGTGTCACGGGCGTAGAGGTCTGAGCATGATGGGCACACCGCGGCGCGGCGGTTGTTGCAGCGCGTCCACAACGTGTGCCGACGCCCGGCGGTGTCAGCACCGGACAGTTGGATCGGGTGGGCGCAAAACCCGACCGATTCGGCGCGATGCCACCACGACCCGAAACCGGGCGAGGAGGCGCGGCGCAGCATCTGGGCGATCATCGGCCCGGCATCCACGGTGGTCGGCAGCCCCGGCAACACGATCACCGG
>NZ_GG770660.1 GCF_000164135.1 Mycobacterium parascrofulaceum ATCC BAA-614
CAGAAGGTGGTCATCGACCTGCGCAACCGCGGAGTGCGCGACATCTTGATCGCCTGCTGCGACGGCCTCACGGGGCTGCCCGATGCGATCCGCTCGATCTACCCCGACACCGTGGTGCAAACCTGCGTGGTGCACGTGATCCGCAACGCCATGCGGTTCGTGTCCTACAAGGACCGCAAGAAAGTCGCCACCTCGATGCGGGCGATCTACACGGCCGCAACCGTCGATGCCGCCGAGTTGGCGCTCAAGGACTTCGACACCGCATTCGGCGCCCAATATCCCGGCGCAATCGACGTCTGGCACAACGCCTGGCCCGAATTCGTGCCGTTCCTGGACTATCCAGTGGAGCTGCGCAAAATCGTGTACACCACCAACGCCATCGAATCGATCAACTTCCAGCTACGCAAGATCACCAAAAACCGCGGCCATTTCCCCGACCGCGACGCCGCAATGAAGTTGCTGTACCTCGGGTTGCGCAACATCTCCAGCCAGAGAGGAGGCTTCTCCGGCACCGGAACGTACAACTGGACTGTGGCGTTGAACACACTCGCCAGGCTCTTCCCGGGCCGAATTCCGTTGTGTTAGAATACAACTCGTAGTCAAATCACCTCTGACTTACACAGAATTCGTGACAGGCTCGGCTGACCAGCGTCGTC
>NZ_GG770659.1 GCF_000164135.1 Mycobacterium parascrofulaceum ATCC BAA-614
CGCAGCACCGGCGTGTTGCCCACCAAGGCGGCGGGTCGCCGGGAGGTGGCGGGGGCGGGTTGGGTGCAGTCACGGGGCTTGGGGACCTTCAGCGCTGCCAGGGAGTGAACGCATGTGTTGTTAAGAGAACGAACTTCAGTCATCAGATTTCGTCGCTTTCCTGCGAAGCCGCGAACCAGAGCGCGGCACTTGACATGGGTCAGCGGTCACCGGCCGCCGCCACAAACGGGCTACGACCTGATGCTGACCAGTCAGCGACGAGACAAGCAGAACCGGGTTAAAACGTCTTGACCGGTAACAGAAAAAGCCGGGGTATGGGGTGGGCCGCGCCCGGCGGGCAGCCCAAAACAGGCCAGCCCACCGGCCACCGCCACGGCCGCAACCGCACCCAACGCGATCAACGTGGTCACCGGAGCGCCCGAGCGGGGCAATACCGCCGCGGTGGACTGCTCAGGATGCTCGCTCGCAAATCCTTTGGTTGCACGCGGATGATCGACGCCAAAACTAGACTGACCACCACCACCACTTGCCGAGGCCACCACCGCATGTGCCGGACGCGGCGCCGAAGACTGCGAACGCATGATTACACTGTCGGCGCCGATCAGGACCCCCCACATCGCCAACCACACCGCCGCCCCCACCGCCACCACATACCG
>NZ_GG770658.1 GCF_000164135.1 Mycobacterium parascrofulaceum ATCC BAA-614
GGTGTTGTGGTCGCTGATCGCCGGACTGGCACCACACGTCAGGACCGGGCGGGTGCGGTTGTGCGTAATTGACCCGAAAGGCGGCATGGAACTGGGCGCCGGCGCCCCGATGTTTTCGGTGTTCTGCCATCACACCGGCCAACCGACCGTCGAGCTGCTGCGCCAGCTGGTCGAGCTGATGCAGGCCCGGGCCAACCGGCTGCGGGGACACACCCGCCTGCACACCCCCAGCACCACCGAGCCGTTGATCGTGGTGATCATCGACGAGATCGCCGCGCTGACCGCGTATCTCACCGACCGCAAACTGCGCGCCGAGATCGAACAACTGCTGGGCTTGCTGCTCTCCCAGGGCCGCGCAGTGGGGATATCGGTGGTGGCCGCGGTGCAAGACCCCGCCAAAGACACCCTGCCGGTGCGGCAGCTGTTCACCGTGCGGATCGGGCTGCGCATGACCGAAGCCACCCAAACGGCGATGGTCTTGGGCCAGGGAGCGCGCGATGCCGGCGCCGAATGCGACCTGATCGCCGATGCCACCCCCGGTGTCGGGTACGTGGTGATCGACGGCACCGCCCACCCGACACGGGTGCGGGCGTTTCACGTCACCGACCACGACATCACCGCCCTGGCCCGAACCTTTCCCGCACCACGCCCCCGCACACAAGGCACGGTGAG
>NZ_GG770657.1 GCF_000164135.1 Mycobacterium parascrofulaceum ATCC BAA-614
CGCGGGCGTGGGTTGCGCGCTCGGGCCCCCGGCCGATTAGGCTGCGACCCCTGCTGACGGCTATGAAGGTGAGGGGCTACGGATGTGGCCGCCGCCAGGTGGCCAGTCCGGTCGCGCGGGGCGCGCCGGCACCGTGGGGCCCCGGGAAGATAGCGGCCCGGCCAACCCCCTGGTGGTGGGAGTCGGCCGGGCCCGGGAGGAGTCTCGCCACGTCACCGTGCCGACGTTGTGACCAGTTCGCGTCGGGTGCGGTGGTGTTCGGTTAAGCCGAGTCGCGCCGCGACGCGGTGCACGGTACGGGTGGTCGTGTAGAGACGCCAGGCGATCAGCTCGAGCTCCACCCGTCCGTGCATTCGGCGAACTGCTTCATCGCGGTCTGCCCCGCGCAGCGGCAACCGTAGCCCGTCGTGGGCGACCTGCAGGACGGCCAATTCGTCGATGCCGCGAACGCTGTCGTGCTCGCTGTCTTGGTCGTGGATGGGCTGCTGGCGGGATGGGTCGCGATCGGAGTTAAACGCTTGTGCCTCGTCGTCGCCGGTGATGGCCCATGGGTTGATCACTGTGCTCATGGTGGGTCTCCGTTCTGGATCGTGGTGGAGTGCGCCGGTCAGCGCGGGAGTGCGGTCAAGCGGGTGAGGGTGGGCGCGCAATCCCCGAAGGGTCCGCGCCAAACGC
>NZ_GG770656.1 GCF_000164135.1 Mycobacterium parascrofulaceum ATCC BAA-614
GATGCGCTCCTCCTCGCTGTTTAAACTGTGCAACGAGGGGATCTTCTGCCGCCGGTTGGTCAGCAGGTAGTTCAGGGTTGCCTCCAGGCTGCCCGTGTCCTCCTGCCCCAGCGCGCGGCTGACACTTGTAATCTCCTGGAAAGTATGCTCGTCCACATGCGCCTGACCTATGGCCTCGCGGTACAGTGTCAGCAAGTGACCTAGGTATGTGTCCCGGGACACGCTGCCACTGTCCGTGAAGGGCGCTATTAGCAGCAGCAACAGGCGCGAGTTGGGCGTCAGCAAGCTAGACACGGTCGCGCGGTCGCCTGTGGGAGCCCGCACCCCCCACAGCCCCTGCAAGTTCTTGAAAGCCTGGCTCAGGTTTACGGTCTGCAGGCCTTGTCTACTGGTCTGGAAAAAATAGTCTGGCCCGGACTGGTACACCTCCACTTTGCGGTGTCTCAGTCACCATTAGCCGCAGTGCGCTCACAAAGTTGGTGTAGTCCTCCTGTCCCCGCGGCACGTTGGCGGGCTGTGTACTCAGGAAGGCGTTTAGTGCAACCATGGAGCCCAGGTTGCCCTGCTGCTGCGCGCGCTCACGCTGCGCCACGGCCTCGCGCACATCCCCCACCAGCCGGTCAAGGTTGGTCTGCACGTTGCCGCTGTTGTAACGAGCCACGCGCTGAAGCAGCGCGTCAGATC
>NZ_GG770655.1 GCF_000164135.1 Mycobacterium parascrofulaceum ATCC BAA-614
GGGGTCCGTGCTGATGGCCGCATGGAGCTCGTCGGGCTGGCTGACGGCTTCCGGGGATCGACTGAGTTCTGGGCTGATTTGCTGCGCGATTGCCGCCGCCGCGCCATGACCGCAGCGGTGCTCGCGGTCGGCGACGGCGCCCTGGGCTTCTGCAAGGCGTGCGGGAGGTGTTCCCGGATATTCGAGAGTAGCGCTGCTGGTGGCATAAGCAGGCCAATATTCTTGCCGCACTGCCGAAATCGGTGCACCCAGGGTGCAGTCGCGGCGATGAAGGAGATCTACAACGCCGAGGATATCGACAAAGCCCAGCTCGCGATCAAAGCGTTCGAGATCGACTACGGCGCCAAATACCCCAAAGCGGTCGCCCAAGATCGTCGACGACGCCGAGGTGTTTTTGGAGTTCTACCGGTATCCCGCCGAGCATTGGATCCACCTTCGCACCACAAATCCGATCGAAAGTACCTTTGCGACAGTACGTTTGAGGACCAAAGTCACCAAAGGGCCGGGCTCCCGCGCGGCCTGGCTGGCGATGGCCTACAAGCTAATCGAGGCCGCCCAGGCCCGCTGGCGCGCGGTCAACGCACCACACTTGGTCGCCCTCGTCCGTGCCAGCGCCGTCTTCCACAAGGGCAAGCCGCTCGAACGGCCTATCGACATCACACCCGAACCGTCGGCAGCTGAGCCTC
>NZ_GG770654.1 GCF_000164135.1 Mycobacterium parascrofulaceum ATCC BAA-614
GGCCGCGCCCGGCGGCGGCCTCGAGCTCGGCCAGGGTGGTGGTGACGATGATGGAGGCGGGTAAGCCGTTGTGTTGGCCGAGTTTTCCCGAGGCCAGCAGGGCGCGGTGGGCCGCCAGCAGCGCGTCGTGGTTGCGTTGCGGCGCGGAACGGCCGTCGCCCTCGATGGCTTGTTGGCTGGGTGCCCCGTCGATGCAGGGCATGTCGTCGAGGGGGTTGCACATGCCGGGGGCGGCCAGCTTGGCCAGCACCGCCTCGAGGGTGGCCCGCAGTTCCGGGCTGATGAGCCCGCGCAACTGCGACATGCCGTCGGGGCCTTGCTTGCCCAGCGTGAGTCCACGCCGCCGGGCGCGGTCGTCGTCGGTAAAGGTGCCGTCGGGGTTGAGGCAGTCGGCGACGTGATCGGCGAGCTCGGCAAGGTGTTCGGGGCGGAAGTGACCGCCCTTGTCGGCCAGGTCGGCTTCGACGGCGGCGCGGGTGGCGAAGTCCACCCAGCCGGGTAGGCGGTGGAAGAAGCGGCGGATCACCGCCACTTGCCCGCCACCCAGCCTGCCGTCGCGTTGGGCGGCCGCGGTAGCAGGCAGGAGCGGCTCGAGCGGTTCACCGGTCAACCCGCGCCGCGGCCCCAGATCGGCCGCCTCCTTCACGCGCCGGGAGGCTTCGGCCCGGCTGATCAGCGTCGTCTCGGCGATCGCATGGGA
>NZ_GG770653.1 GCF_000164135.1 Mycobacterium parascrofulaceum ATCC BAA-614
GGCGCCCGGCAGCGCGGCGGCGAGCGACTCGGCGCGCGCCCGCAGCTCCGCCACGTCGGCGACCAGCGCGCGGGCCACCGGCGGGGGCGGGCCCGTGAGGGTCGCTTCCAGCGCGGCGAGGGTGAGCTTGTCCACCCGCAGGGCGCGTGCGGCCGGGTGGCGGCGCAGCCGCTCGACGAGCTCGGCGTCGCCCAGCAGCAGGCCGGCCTGCGGGCCGCCCAGCAGTTTGTCGCCGCTCGCGGTGACCAGGTTCGCGCCGTCCCGCAGGCAGGACGTGGCGTCGGGCTCGTCGGGCAGCAGCGGGTGCGGGGACAGCAGCCCCGAGCCGATGTCGACGACGAGGGGCGCGCCGAGTTTCGCCAACTCCGCCACGCCGACCGCCGAGGTGAACCCGGTGACGTGGAAGTTGGACGGGTGCACCTTGAGGATGAAACCGGTCTGCGGCCCGATCGCCTCGGCGTAGTCGCGCAGGCTGGTGCGGTTGGTGGTGCCGACCTCGCGCAGCCGCGATCCGGTGGAGGCCAGCAGCTCGGGGATGCGGAAGCCGTCGCCGATCTCGACCAGCTCGCCGCGGCTGAGCACGATCTCCTTGCCCGGGGCGAGCGTGAGCGCCGTCAGCAGCAGCGCGGCGGCGTTGTTGTTGACCACGTGCACGGCGCCGGCGGTGGGCACCGCCCGGGACAGGGCGGCCAGCGCGGCCCGGCCGCGGCG
>NZ_GG770652.1 GCF_000164135.1 Mycobacterium parascrofulaceum ATCC BAA-614
AGGGGGCGCTCGCGGCGGTCATCGAGGTCGATGCCGGACCCAGCCACGGTCCGCTGGTCAGTCCTGAAACGACCGAGGAATACGAGGCGGACTCCGAATACAGTTGCTCGGCGAGTCCCTCCCAGGCCGCGGCGGCGGCCAGCAGAGAGCCCGGCCCCGCACCGGCGTAGATCCTTGCCGAGTTGATCTCGGGTGGCAAAGCTGCGAAATCCATCACTTCACCTCTGGGTGCTTAGCCGGCCGCGACCGCGTTGGCGGCTTCGGTGAGCGCATACGAATCAGCACTGACGCCAAGGGTGCTCGCGAACATTTCGTGGACCGCTGCAGCTTGGGCGCTGACGGCCTGGTAGATCTGCGCGTGCGCCGCGAACTGCAGCGCCGTCAATCCCGACACCTCATCGGCAGCGGCGGGAACCACCCCGGTCCTCGGGGCGGCCGCGGCCACATTCCCAGCGCTCATCGCCGAGCCGATGCCCTGCGCATCGTCTGCCGCTGCCGTCATAGCCGCCGGCTGCGTAGTGACAAGCATCATGGCTTGCTCCTAACTGGATGTTTCCTGATGGAAGAGAACCGAACCGCCGCATCGGAGAACACGGGTCCCGCGCGGCGAGCGGGGTCAAGGTGATGCAGGGTGAGTGTGGCGATGATGCCGATGAGAACGAGCCCGCCCCAAACCAGTGCGCCGGCGCTCAGCCGTTGTGCCGCACCGAATATCGAG
>NZ_GG770651.1 GCF_000164135.1 Mycobacterium parascrofulaceum ATCC BAA-614
TGAGCGGCGAAGTTGGTGCTGGTGATAGCCGCGTGGGCGCGGTTTAGGTGATACTGCCGGGTATGTCGCTCGATGAGGTGGTGGCTGAGGCTGGCCGTGTATTGGGCGATGCGCGCAGGCTTTTCGGGGCGGCGCCGATGATTAACGGGGGTTGGTCATCAACGTCGGGACTGGTGACGGGTCGCCAGGTTGTGGCAGGCGCGGGACAGGCCGCCGCCGCAGGCTGGGGTGGTGCGGCGGCCACCGGGTACGGCGTTGCCAACACTGGGCAGCTATTTTCCCTGGATCACACCATCGCCGCCGACGCGGGGACCGGCCCGCCGCTGACCGGCGTGGGAGAGGCTGCTGCCGCGGGTGGCGGGGGCATGGATGGGGTGATCACCGATACCCGTTCGGGGGTGGCCGCGATCGCTCCTGCCACCGGAACCCCGGCAGGCAAGCGGGAATTGGTGACGCATTTGCAAAGCCAGCTGGATCGGGCCAAGGCCCTGTTGCGCATCTGTGAGCGGCGCAATATGGAGCTGGCGGCGTTGATCGGGCGAGGTGCCGGCGGCTACGGCGCAGGGATGGGCGCGATGCCGATGGGCGCCGGCGCCATGACCGGTGGCATGCCGATGGGCGGCCTGGGCGCCGCCGGCGGGGGAGTGGGCAGCCCACTTTCTATCCCCGGCCTCGACACCGCCCTGTCCGGGCTTACCCGAAACCACCACCACACCAACCCCGA
>NZ_GG770650.1 GCF_000164135.1 Mycobacterium parascrofulaceum ATCC BAA-614
TACCCAGCCGCCACCCACCTCACCCCGGCAGGACTGATCACCCACACCACCGTCGCTGTCAAAGGCCAACTCCATCCCGACATCAGCGTGCACCACGCCCGCACCCCCGACGCCCGCATCGCAATCACCCTGGACTGCATCCACATGAGCCTCTACAACTGCCAGACCGCCCAAGGCCTGCTCGAAGCCTTTGTCGCCGCCCGCGGCCACATGGTCCACGTACCCGCCGAGATCCCCGCCGCCGCCGCGCCCGCACAGGAGTTCGCGGCGCGCACCGCGGTCGCCGTCGAATGGACCCGGGCCCCGGCGTATGCCGTGGTGGCCCAATCCGCGCTCAACAAACTCAAAACCGCCACGGTCCACTGGGTGGACGTGTACACCGGGCCGATCACCTGGCAACTGCGTGATCGCACCGCAATCCTGTCGATGATCGACAGCCTCAGGCGGGTCCACCAGACCGCAATCGCCGTCTTCGCCGACGGTGAGCGCCACAAAGCTGACCCCACCGCCGCCGACTATCCCGCGGCCTAACACGCCCAAGGACCCGGCCACCTCGCCCACGTAGGCGCACGGGGTGGCCGGGCCCCCATTTTTTCTTCCGGTCGATCGGGGGGCGGCGCGACGGGCGCACCGACCGGATTGGCCACCTCGGTGGCCACCGGGTCCGTCGCCGCTCACCTGATTTGCCGTCAGCAGGGATCGCAGCCTAATCGGGTGGGGGCCCGACCGGT
>NZ_GG770649.1 GCF_000164135.1 Mycobacterium parascrofulaceum ATCC BAA-614
GGGACGTGTACGAGGCCACCGACTACTACCGCACGCCGCGCGGCCAGAAACCCCACGGACTGAACCGGTCAGTGTTCTCCCATCAAACCACCGCGGTCGGGTGGGATGCCTTCCACCGCGCCGAGGTGCTACTCACCCAACCGATGATGGTCGTCGTCGGTGACAAGCCGGGAGCCTTCGGCGCCTACAACGACGGCTGCGAGATCATCCGCCGCGCGGCCTCCACGGACAAAGAACTCGTCGTCATCGAGGGCTACTCCCACTACGACCTGTACGACAAGCCCGAACCCGTCACACAGGCGCTGGCCAAACTCGTCCCGTTCTACAAGAAGCACCTCTAAACCCGTGGCACGACTGAACTTTCCGTTGAACTATGGCTCCGTCACGGACATGACCGCGACGACATCACCGCTGGCCACACCCACTTTCCTCTGCCTCTCCTCCAGATAACATCCGACATGCAATCGCTGACCGACCCAGAGATGGCGATGCGGATGATCACCCCCGGGCCGATGGGCTTCATCGACCGCTTGCCCGAGCCGGGGGGCCCACCGGACTGGTTCGACGCGGCTGAGTTCGACTGCTACGTCACCGAGTTCACTCGGACCGGGTTCACGGGAGGGCTTAACTGGTACCGCAACTTCGACCGGAACTGGCAGATCTTGGCCAACCCGCCGGCGCCCACGGTCAGCGTGCCCGCACTCTTGATCGCCGGAACCAACGACCCGGTACCACACCCGGCCAATCGAACAATGAATCCAT
>NZ_GG770648.1 GCF_000164135.1 Mycobacterium parascrofulaceum ATCC BAA-614
TAAATGCCCTTATTTCAGAATTTTGATAAAAAACAAACGATTACAAAAGTAATTGATGTTTGTTAGTTTTTTCTTGAGATCATTAGCTTCGTCGTAAGCTTCGGTACCAGAAACGAAAAAACCACCTCTCCAAGCTTATCGATGATAAGCTGTCAAACATGAGAATTCTTGACGAATAATCTTTTCTTTTTTCTTTTGTAATAGTGTCTTTTGTGTCCCCCTGTTTTGAGGGATAGCAATCCCCCAATTTGAGGGATGTTTTATCCCTCGTTTTAGGGGATTTTCCCTCGTTTTGAGGGATGCACCATTCTGAGATGTTTTTATTTGGTCCAAACATGCCGCCTTGCTGCTTGATAATATTCATTCTGACGAGTTCTAACTTGGCTTCATTGCACCGTTTGACAGGTAACTTTGTAATCTCGCTAAGTTGAGAATCGGTGATTCTGTCCATTGGTTTATTCCACCCATAGGTTTTACGCAGAATGGCAAGCAGCACTTTAAACTGTCGCTTGGTCAGATCTTTAGCTGTCTTGGTTTGCCCAAAGCGCATTGCATAATCTTTCAGGGTTATGCGTTGTTCCATACAACCTCCTTAGTACATGCAACCATTATCACCGCCAGAGGTAAAATAGTCAACACGCACGGTGTTAGATATTTATCCCTTGCGGTGATAGATTTAACGTATGAGCACAAAAAAGAAACCATTAACACAAGAGCAGCTTGAGGACGCACGTCGCCTTAAAGCAATTTATGAAAAAAAGAAAAATGA
>NZ_GG770647.1 GCF_000164135.1 Mycobacterium parascrofulaceum ATCC BAA-614
ACGTCGTCTAGGAAGCTACTACTCGAGAGGTTAGAAAGAATCTCAAGCGACCTAACCCGACCTTCCTCGCCGAGAGCATCAAATCCCGATGCGCCCTCCCACACGGGGATCGCTGGGCTCGCGTGCCGATACTGCGCGCTTGCCACCTCCGCAACGCGAGAGAGATCCGAGGGCCACCCGTGATTTTCGGCTACCGTCGCAATAGCCTCCCGTTGCGTCGAGAGATGGTTTACCCAGCGACTCAGCAGCTCGGGCGCAAGCAGCACATCGCTTTTGGCCGAGTTTGTCACGGTCGCGGTGATAAGGAAGTTCTCGGCCGCTGAAAGCCTGACACGGCGCCACGGGACCACGTGATCAACGGACGCCCGATTCCCTGTCACAGCGGGATCCTCGATCTCCAGGCCCGTGTAGACACATCGACCTTGCTGGATCATCCATAAGTCGTGGCGCATATCCACCGGTGGCATGTGCCTTGCCAGTCCGAAGAGGTGCTCATGGAGTTGATCCTCAACGGGCGTGCCAAGCGTTACACGGTTTGCTTTGGCGACGAAACGGACGAACCGAAACTCGATGAGATCACGCAGGACTGGCCCGTACCTCACCAGAGCTTCGAGCGCGCCGTCGACAAACTGGATTCGCGCCGGAGAGCCAGCCAAACGCCTATATAGAAACGGTGGTGGAGCGCCAGGCAGTTGCTGGAGCAGCCGCAGTGGGTTCTTGGTGGTTCCGCGAGCAACTGTGGTCACCGCCTTACTCCATGTCGAATCGTCGATC
>NZ_GG770646.1 GCF_000164135.1 Mycobacterium parascrofulaceum ATCC BAA-614
TTGGCGGCAGGCCATTGTGCTATGCCACGACGGCCGGTGAGCACTCGCCTACCGTCACCTATCCCCCGCCGCACTTCGCGCCTGGATGAATGCCGGGCCAATGAACACATCAATGCTGCCTGACTCGGTCTAGCCGAGTCGGCCGACGCGGTCTCCACCCCTCGGCGACCGCACCAGCGCCCCCAGACACCGCAGCGGACAGGGTCAGCCCATGTCCGTAATTCCAAGTCTCCAAGGAGAAGTCCATGTTCTCAGTCACCGTCGACCCGCAAATGCTGACGGCGGCGGCCGGTACCCTGCAGGGCATCGGCTCTGCGATGAGCGCCGAAAACGCTCCTGCGGCCGCCCCGACGACCGGGGTGGTTCCCGCCGCCGCTGACGAGGTGTCGGCATTGACGGCGCTGCAGTTTGCCGCGCACGCGCAGATGTATCAGGCCGTCAGCGCCCAAGCTGCGGCGATCCACGAAATGTTCGCGAACACCCTTGGCGTCAGCGCTGATTCGTATGCGGTCACCGAAGCCGCCAACGCGGCCGCGGCCGGCTAAGCCCTCAGAGGTGAAGTGATGGATTTCGCAGCTTTGCCACCCGAGATCAACTCGGCAAGGATCTATGCCGGTGCGGGCCCGGGCTCGATGCTGGCCGCGGCGGCGGCCTGGGAGGGACTCGCCGAGCAGCTGTATTCGGCGGCCGCCTCGTATTCCTCGGTCGTTTCAGGACTGACCAGCGGACCGTGGCTAGGTCCGGCGTCGGCGTCGATGACCGCTGCGAGCGCCGCCG
>NZ_GG770645.1 GCF_000164135.1 Mycobacterium parascrofulaceum ATCC BAA-614
GCGGGTGGGCCGAAGAAAAAGGGGGGCCCGGGGCCAGCGCCTGGTGGCGGGAGCTGGCCGGGCCTGCGGCTGGGGGGTGTGGGTGAGGGCCGGGCCCGACTGGATGCGGACCCGGCGCGTGTGGCTCGGCTAGGCTGCTGTCTTCGCGTCGAGGTCCAAGACGGCGCCCAGGGCGACATCGAGGTCCTGGTACTGGGCGGGGACGCCGGCGTCGACGGTGACTGTCCACATGGGTTGGTCGCCGATTGCGGCGGCCAGGATGTAGGTGTGGCCCGCGTGGGCGGCTCGGTAGCTCCAGCTGTCGGCGGTGGCGTGGAACGTCATGTCGCCGGCGCGGACTTTGAGGATCCGGGTCTGCGGCTCGGCGTTGAGGTCGGCTGCGGTGGCTTCGACGGCCGCCATCTGCCCGTGGTCGTCGTCGGCGAGCAGCACGAGCCGGTGCCCTGTTTCAGGGGTGTAGTCGTGCACGGTGGTGAGCACGATGTCGCCGTGGTTGTGGAACACGATCCGGGTGATTCCGTACTGCTGCTGTTGGATTCGTCCGGCGGCCTCGTCGAGGAGGTTGAAGGCTAGCTCGAATTCGTGGTCCATGGTGGTTCTCCGTTCCTTGCGGTGCGTGGTGCGCCGGTCAGCGCTGGGGAGCGGTCAATCGGCTGAGGGTGGGCGCGCAACCCCGAAGAGTCCGCGCCGAACGGAGCAGGGTTTTCGGCCCGGGTGAATCCCGGCGCGCAGCGCCTGAGGGATTCACTTCCATAGGGCCGAAAAGGTCACTCGGCCTGCGTA
>NZ_GG770644.1 GCF_000164135.1 Mycobacterium parascrofulaceum ATCC BAA-614
CGTCGTGCCGCTGGCCGCCATCACGGTGGCCAAGCTGCGCTGGCTCGCCGACCACGAGCCCCGGCACGCGGACCGCACGGCGGCCGTCTGCCTGCCGCACGACTGGCTGACGTGGCGGTTGCGCGGCGACACCGCCGTCGCGGCGCTGACCACCGATCGCAGCGACGCCAGCGGCACCGGTTACTACGACGCCGCCAGCGGCGGCTACCGCGTCGACCTGCTCGAGCTGGCCCTGCGCGGTCGCCGCCCGCTCCTGCCGGCCGTGCTGGGCCCTCAGGACGGAACCGTCAGCGGCGCAACAACTTTCGGTGCGGGGCTCGGGGACAACGCGGCCGCGGCCCTGGGCCTCGGCGCCGAAGAGGGTGCCGTCATCGTGTCGGTCGGGACCTCGGGCGTGGTCGCGGCGGTCACCGCCGACCCGATCCGCGACGACGCCGGGTTCGTCGCGGGATTCGCCGACGGCACGGGGCGCTACCTCCCGCTGGTGTGCACGCTCAACGGCGCGCGGGTGCTCGACGCGGCCGCCGCCATGCTCGGCGTCGACCACCACCGGCTGTCGGAGCTCGCGCTGGCCGCGCCGCCGGGCAGCGCGGGGCTGGTCCTGGTGCCCTACCTGGAGGGTGAGCGAACCCCCAACCGCCCCAACGCCGCCGGCGCGCTGCACGGCCTGCGGGTCGCCAACGCCACGCCGGCCAACCTGGCCAGGGCCGCGGTGGAGGGGCTGCTGTGCGCGCTGGCCGACGGCCTCGCCCACCTGGCCGCGCTCGGCGTCGCCGCGCGCCGCATC
>NZ_GG770643.1 GCF_000164135.1 Mycobacterium parascrofulaceum ATCC BAA-614
GCCGAGGCCGGCCGGCGCATCGCCGACGCCCGCGACCTGGGGCCGCGCCGGGCGCTGACCGGCGAACCGTTGGCGCCGCAGCTGAGCGCGACCGCGGCCGGGCAACGCGCCGGGCTGATCGGCGACGGGCACATCAAGGTGATCCGCGACTTTTTGGCTTACCTGCCGCCCGAGGTCGACGCCGTGACCCGCCAGGCCGCCGAAGCCGACCTGGCCGGCAAGGCCGCCGGCTATCGCCCGGAGCAGTTGGCCAAATACGCCCAGCGGCTGATGGATTGGCTGCACCCCGACGGGGACTTCAGCGACGCCGAACGCGCCCGCAAACGCGGAATCACCCTGGGCGCCCAGGAGTGCGACGGCATGTCCCGCCTGAGCGGGCTGATCACCCCGGAGCTGCGGGCCGCGATTGAGGCCATGTTGGCCAAACTGGCAGCGCCCGGCGCGTGCAACCCCGAGGACGAAACCCCGGTGGTCGACGCGACACCCGATGCGGACGCGGTGCGCCGCGACGCCCGCAGCGCGGCTCAACGCAACCATGACGCATTCCTCGCCGGGCTTCGCGGTTTGCTTGCCTCCGGCGAACTGGGCCAGCACAACGGGCTGCCCGTGTCGATCGTGGTGACCACCACGCTGCAGGACCTGGAGGCCGCCGCCGGCAAGGCGCTGACCGCCGGCGGCACCCTGGTGCCCATGTCGGATGTGATCCGCTGGGCCGGCCACGCGCATCACTATCTCGCGATCTTCGACCAAGCCCGGCCGCTGGCGCTGTATCACACCAAACGCCTGGCTTCACCGGCCCAACGAATCATGTTGTACG
>NZ_GG770642.1 GCF_000164135.1 Mycobacterium parascrofulaceum ATCC BAA-614
CATCCAGTCGGCGGAGCCGTCGTTCTTCTTGTAGTTGCCGCCGCTGGAGTTCTTCACGACGATCGGATCACCCGGGCCGAAGTTGTCGAAGAACCACTTGGCGTTGGTGGGGCTGATGTTGATGCAGCCGTGGCTGACGTCGCGCTTGCCCTGGTCGTCCACCGACCACGGCGCGCTGTGCACGTAGTCGCCGACGTTGTCGAAGCGGACCGCGTCCTCCACCGTCACCTTGTAGCCGTAGGTCGAGTTGACCGGCACGCCGTAGGTCGACGAGTCCATCACCACCGAGGCCTTCTTGTCCTGCACGTAATAGGTGCCGTTGGGGGTCTGGTGGTTGCCCGACGTCATGCCCATCGACATCGGGAAGGTCTTCTCCACGGTCCCGTTGCGGGTGATGGTCAGCTGATGGGTGGCGTCGTCGGCCGTGGCGATCAGCGTGTCGCCCGTGAAGAAGTTGGTCACGGTCCCCCCGGCATCGACGGTCACGGCCGTGTGGGCCGGCCAGAAGCTCAAGGGACGCCAGCGCAGTTGGGTCGGGGTCATCCAGTAGAACTTGCCCGGCACCGGCGGCACGGACGACACGTGCACGGCGTCGATCGCCGCGCCGGCGTCGTCCACCGGTCCGGGGAAGTTGATGATGATCGGCTGGGCCACCCCCACCGTCGAGCCGGTCTTCGGAACGAACGAGGGCGGCCCGAACGGCGGCGTTCCGGTGAACGGCGTGGGGTTCTGCCCGGCTGCCGAGGCCGCCGCCGGTTGCGCCGGCTGGGGCATCCACGGTGGTGGCGGCGGGGCCGCCAGGGGTTGGGGCGGCGGCGGCGCGAAC
>NZ_GG770641.1 GCF_000164135.1 Mycobacterium parascrofulaceum ATCC BAA-614
ACACCGTTTCCCAGAAAGGAACAACTCCCATGGCACACGAACTCGACAGCACCAACGGTCACGTCTTTTTCGCCAACTCCCGCAGCGACCACTGGCACCGCCTGGGTCAGTCCATCGGCCACGTGATGACCGCCCGCGAGGCCCTGCAGGCCGCGCACCTATCCGGCTGGAACGTCCGCAAAATGCCGCTGCAAGTGCCCCAGGAACCCGTCCTGGACGACACCGGCGTCACCACCGCAGCACCGCTGGCGGTGCCGGACTTCTACGCGACCGTGCGCACCAACCCCATCCACGGACGCCTCGATGTCCTCGGCGTCGTCGGCAGCAAGTACGAGCCCGTACAAAACGAGGCCTCCTGCGACCTGCTCGACGCCCTGGTCGACCAAAGCGGCGGCGCGCACTTTGAGACCGCCGGCGCGCTGCGCGGCGGACGCGAAACCTTCGTCACCATGAAGCTGCCCGCCGCCATGGTCTTCGACGGCAAGGACGGCAGCACCGACCGCACCGACTTCTACCTGGCGGCCCTCAACTCCCACGACGGCTCCTCGAAATTCCGGTGCCTGATCACCCCGGTCCGCATCGTGTGCGCCAACACCCAGTCCGCCGCACTCGCTGGCGCCAAATCCAGCTGGGGCATCTCCCACACCGGCGGCGCCCGCTTCGCTATCCAAGAAGCCCGCAATGCTCTCAAACTCAGCTGGCGTTACATCCAAGCGTTCGAAGCCGAGGCTGCCGCGCTCTACGCCGCCCCCATGGACACCGACCAGATGCGCAGCTTCGCCACCACGTTGCTCGAGGTCGACTCGGCCGGCACCGCGGCCACGCGGCGGCACCGCCGTGAGCGCGCCGGCGGC
>NZ_GG770640.1 GCF_000164135.1 Mycobacterium parascrofulaceum ATCC BAA-614
GAGGCCTGCGTCTGTGACCTGACCGCTCCGGTCGGGCTGTCCCAGCCGACGGTGTCGCATCATCTCAAGATTCTGGTCGAGGCCGGTCTGCTGGAACGCACCCAGCGTGGTAAATGGGCTTACTACCGGTTAGTGCCGGCCACCCTGGATGCACTCGCTGGCGTGTTTGCCCGCACCGGCCGATAACGACGCCTCGTTGCGGCTGCTCCGGACAGCGGGTGACCTGGTGTCGATCGGCCGCGGTCTCATAGGGTCACCGGCTATGGCGGTGCGTTCGGTTCTGTTATTCGTGGTGGCCGCGGTCGCAGAGATCGGCGGCGCCTGGTTGGTGTGGCAGGGGGTGCGCGAGCACCGCGGGCTGGCCTGGGTCGGCGCCGGTGTGATCGCGCTGGGGCTGTATGGGTTTGTCGCCACGTTGCAGCCCGATGCGCATTTCGGTCGGATCCTGGCCGCCTACGGCGGCGTGTTCGTCGCCGGCTCGCTGGCCTGGGGTATGGCCTTCGACGGGTTTAGGCCTGACCGGTGGGATGTCATCGGCGCATTGGTCTGCCTGGCCGGGGTCACGATCATCATGTACGCGCCGCGCGGCTAGACCTTTTAATGTTCGACTGCCGCCGCTTGCTGCGGCGCGGCCAGAACCATCGCACGGGTGGGCAGGTCCAGTCGGCAGGATCGGCCCGCCGGTAGTGCGCCGGGGCGCATTGCGTCGATGCTGTTGATGAGGATCGATGGTGAGGGGAAGTCCCCCACGCGGTCGGTGACCGGGGCGCGGATGCCCAGGGCGTTCAGACATTCGGATAACACGTCGCGTGCGGCGGCGGCGTTGGGACATCCGGGATGGCTGAGGAACTCAATACGCATCGGTCGCGGCCTCGCATT
>NZ_GG770639.1 GCF_000164135.1 Mycobacterium parascrofulaceum ATCC BAA-614
TGCTGGGCCGGAAGAAAAGGGGGGGCTCGGCCAACCCCCTGGTGGTGGGAGTCGGCCGGGCCCGGCAGGGATTAGAGTTGGTTGTTGACTTCGGCGGCGGCGTCGGCGATGTCGTTGAGCAGGTTGACCTCGTGCTCGTCGAGGTCAGCGATACCGCGGGTGCGGTGGCGCGCGTTGTCGAGGGCCAGGCTGCGTTCGTGCCGTAGCGCGTGGAGCCGTCTGAGGGCTTGGTCGAGTTCGAGGCGCGGGTCGGTTTCGCGCTGCACGTGGGCGATGGCGAGCCTGAGGTAGTCCAGGATTTCGCGGCGGGTGCCTTGCAGCGCAAGGCCGTCGCCGTTTTCGTTCCAGAGGCCGAGGATGAACGGCCCGGTGACCTGGTCTTGGTCGTCGGGGCGGAGTTCCTCGATGCCTTGCTCTCGCCGATGCAGGGTGTAGAGGCTGTGCGCGGCGTGGCCCCATTCGGTGTGATTGCTCATGATGACTCCTTTGAGGGTTGGGCGGTGCGGGCGTTTAGGCGGGCAGGTAAGGGAGGTGCTCGCGGACGCGGTGGTCGAGTTTGAGGACGTTGATCATCGCCGGGGCTTGGGTGTGGTTGCGGCGGACCGCGACGTCGACACGGTTGATCAAAGTGGCGCTGATGCCGGGGTTTCCGCCTTTGAGGGCGAACACGGCGGCCAGTGTGAGGGCTTCGATTCGGGGTTGTCCGCTGAGCTGGTCGCCGATGCGGCTCCATAGCAGGGCGGCCCGCAGGGGCAGGCGCTCGGCGATCTTGTACAGCGCGGTGGTGTAGGTGTTATCGGCCAGCAGGGGCGCGGCGAGTTCGGCGAGGCCGCGGCTGGGGTTGCAGGGTCCGTCGGTCAGCGCGGTGTGAAGATCAGCCAGGATCGCGATGCGGTTGTAGCACATGAC
>NZ_GG770638.1 GCF_000164135.1 Mycobacterium parascrofulaceum ATCC BAA-614
CCGCCTGCGCGCGGTGGCGGGCCACCACCACCGCACCGAGGTACGCCCCGGCGCCGGCGACGCACAGCAAAACCACCACCATCCAGGCCGCCACCAGGGTGGCCGAGCCGCGATCACCCCGACGGCTCCGCCGCCGAGACCGCCTTGGCCGCAATGTCGAGCGCCGGCAACAACTTCGAGTGTGCGACCACGGAGGCCACCAGGAACTCGCCGTCGCGGTGCACCTCGATCCGCGCCCCGGCGGGGGCGATGCGCCGGGCCGCGCCGAGCGCCGAGGGCTCGTCGCCGCGGGCGGCCAGCCGGGCGGCCTCGCGCGCGGCGTCCACGCAGCGGATCTGCATCGACACCGCGGTGACGCCGGCCAGACACAGCACCAGCACGACGACCAGCGTGCCGACGCCCAGCGCCGCCTCCACGGTGGCCGACCCCGCACTGCCGGTCAGACCTTGGTGTTGAGCGCGCGACCGATGATGTTGGTCAGCGCCGACACGATGGAGTCCCCCGTCACGACGGTGTACAGGATCGCGCCGAAGGCGGCCGCGGCGACGGTCCCGATGGCGTACTCGACCGTGCTCATGCCCGACTCGTCGGCCGCCAGGACCGTCACGCGGGCCACTAATCCACGGAACATGTTGTGCAGCAATGCTTCCCTTTCTTCTCATAAAATCCCCGATTGCAGGACATTCCCGGCCAGCCCGGCCACCACGGGGACGATGCCCAGGCACACGAACGCCGGCAGGAAGCACAGGCCCAGCGGACCGGCGATCAGCACCCCGGCGCGCTCGGCGGCGGCGGTGGCCGCGTGCGCGGCGTCGTGACGAGACTGGTCGGCCAATTCGGCGACGCCCCCGGCCAGCGCCGCGCCGGAGGCGGCCGAACGCCGGGCCAGGCGCAGCAACGCCTCGACGTG
>NZ_GG770637.1 GCF_000164135.1 Mycobacterium parascrofulaceum ATCC BAA-614
AGATGGTGATGGCTCTGAGCACGGCTGCGGCGCGATAGACGATGGCGAGTTTGTCATAGCGGGTGGCCAGGCCGCGCCATTGCTTGACGACGTTGAAGCTGCGTTCAATGACGTTGCGGCCCTTGTAGTCCTGGGCGTCGAAGGCCGGCGGCCGCCCGCCGCGCGAGCCCCGTCGTTTGCGGTGAGCGATCTGGTCTGAGGGCTCCGGGATCACCGCAACGATGCCGCGCCGACGTAACTGGGCGCGGGTGGATCGACTTGAATATGCCTTATCGGCGCGAACCCGTTCGGGACGCGTCCGCGGCGAACCGCCACCACCGGGGGCCACCTTCAAATGCGCTAGCAAATGCTCAAAGACGGGGCCGTCGTGGGCTTGCCCGGCCGAAACCAGAACCACCAGCGGGCGCCCGGCGCCGTCGACGAGGTGATGGATCTTGCTGGTCCAGCCGCCGCGGGAACGGCCAATACCGTGGTCAAGCGGCTCGACGCGGAGATTCTTGTAATTCGACCCAGCCCCCTGTGTGCCGAGTGACGTTTGTGGCGTGCTGATGCGCGCGAGCGATCGTGGAATCCACCGCCACCGCCCAGTCGATGATCCCCGCCTCCTGGGCAGCAGTCAGCAACCGCGCCAACACCACATCCCACGTGCCATCTTCACTCAGGCGCCGATGCCAGGTCCAGATCGTCTGCCAGGGCCCGAACACCTCAGGCACGTCCCGCCAGGCGATCCCACACCGATACCGGTAGATGATCCCCTCCACCATCTGGCGAGCATCCCGAAAAGGCCTGCCCTTCTTGCCCGTCCGAACAGGCAACAAATCCTCGATCAATGACCACTGAGCATCAGAAAGCAACCGAAACCGCGACATGACCTAAGCCTCAGGCATAACACCTGAAACACTTGTCAGACACGCCCTAGT
>NZ_GG770636.1 GCF_000164135.1 Mycobacterium parascrofulaceum ATCC BAA-614
CGACCCGACGTGCAGCACCAGCTGGCGGTGCAGCCCGGCCGCCGGCCGCAGGGCGACGTCGACCTCCGCGGTCTCCAGCCAGCCGCCCGGCGTCCGGACCGTGTCACCCCGGCCGATCTGCGCGCGGTCCACGCCGCGCAGGTTCAGCGCGACCCTGGACACCGGGCCCACCGCGTCCGCGGCGCGGCCCAGCGATTGCAGCCCGCGGACCGTGACGCGGCGGCCGGCGTGTTCCAGCTCGTCGCCCACCCGGATGGTGCCGGCCGCGAGCGTCCCGGTCACCACCGTGCCCGCGCCCCGGACGGTGAAGCTGCGGTCGACCCACAGCCGCACGTCGGCGCCCGCGTCCGGGACCGGCAGGCGCTCGGTCAGCGCCAGCAGCTCCGCCCGCACCCGTTCCAGGTCGGTGCCGATCACGACCGGCGAGCCGGCGAGCGAGGTGGTGGCCAACCGTTCCCGTGCCTGCTCGATCGCCGGGCCGGGGTCGGCGAGGTCGGCCTTGCTGATCACCAGCAGCCCGTGGCGGACGCCGAGGGCGTCCAGCGCGGCGAGGTGCTCGTCCGATTGCGGCATCCAGCCCTCGGTCGCGGCGACGACGAACAACACCGCCGGCACCGCGCCCACCCCGGCCAGCATGTTGGCGACGAACCGTTCGTGGCCCGGCACGTCGACGAACGCCAGTCGGCGGCCGGCCAGCTCGGTCCACGCGAAGCCGAGGTCGATGGTCAGCCCCCGGCGCCGCTCCTCGGCCAGCCGGTCCGGCCACATGCCGGTGAGCCGCTGCAGCAGGGTGGATTTGCCGTGGTCGACGTGCCCGGCGGTGGCTAGGACGAACATGCCCGCACCGCGGCCGCGAGCAGCGCGTCGTCCTCCGGCGCCACCGTGCGCAGGTCGAGCAGGCACCGGCCGGCCTCGAGGCGGCCCACCACCGGCGG
>NZ_GG770635.1 GCF_000164135.1 Mycobacterium parascrofulaceum ATCC BAA-614
GTTCTGACCTGAGAGGTTAGGTACGCGGCTGGCGGGTGGTTGGCCGCCGAGTGCGGTGTGGCCGCGATGGTGATTGTAGGTGTGTAGCCAGATCGGGAACTCCTGACAGCGCTCGGCGTCGCTGGTGTAGAGCCGGGCATAGGCCCACTCGTCGGCGAGGGTGCGGTGGAATCTCTCCACTTTCCCGTTCGTCTGCGGCCGGTAGGGCCGGGTTCTGCGGTGTTCAACGGCACCTAGAGCATCGGCGAATGTGCGTGATCGGTAACAGGAACCATTGTCAGTCAACACCTTTCGCACAGTTATGCCATGATCGGCGAACCAGGCGTTAGCACGTAGCCAAAACCCTGCAGCGGTGTCTTGACGTTCATCGGTCAACAGCTCGCTGTAGGCCAGCCGTGAATGCCCGTCGAGGGCGGTATGCAAAAAGTGATGACCGTGCAGCGGGTGATATCGCTTGCTTTTGACCCCGCTGCTGGTGTCGTTGCGGGAGTTGCGATTGCCCGCGGTGCGGCCCAGTATCCGCCAGCCCCCGCCGGCGGGGATCTTGCCGAGTTTCTTGACATCGACATGCACCAGATCCCCACACCGCAATGACTCGATGCGACGGATTACCCGCCCGGTAGGGCGGTCCAACCAGCGAGTTTAGCCAGCCCGTAACGGGTCAACACCCGATGCACCGTGGAGGGGTGCATGCCCAACAGATAAGCGATCCGGTGTGGCCCCCACCTGCGCAGGACCCGAACCTTGATGATCCGTCGCTCGGTGCGGGTGGGGGTGCGTTGCGGGCTGTGATGCGGTCGCGAGCTGCGGTCGGCCATCCCAGCCGGCCCGAGCACACGGTAACGGCCGGCCCACCGGGCCGCCGTGGTCACTGAGACTTGAAACCGCTCGGCGGCGCGCCGCAGCGGCCAACCATCATCGACAACACAACGGGCCAATCGCAGACGGCCAGTTTCGGACAAC
>NZ_GG770634.1 GCF_000164135.1 Mycobacterium parascrofulaceum ATCC BAA-614
GCTGGCCGCCGAGCCGGACGCGCTGCTGCTCGACGAGCCGCTGACCGGTCTGGACGTCGCCGCGGCCGCGTCGATTCGTGCGGTGCTGCGGGGTGCGGTCGGCCGCACCGGCTGCGCGGTCGTGCTGATCACGCACGACCTGCTCGACGTGGTCACCCTGGCCGATCGGGTGCTGGTGCTCGAGGCCGGCCGGATCGCCGAGATCGGCCCGGTCGCCGACGTGCTCACCGCCCCGCGCAGTCACTTCGGGGCCCGCATCGCGGGCATCAACCTGATCAACGGGACCGTCGCCGCCGACGCCTCGCTGCACGCGCGTTCGGGCGCGCGCTGGCACGCGGCGCCGGCGCAGCGGGGGAGTGCCGAGCTCGCCGTGGGGCGGACCGCCATCGCGGTCTTCCCGCCCACCGCGGTGGCCGTCTACCGGAAGCAACCGCATGGCAGCCCGCGCAACATGGTCGAGGTGACGGTGGCGGAGATGGACGTCCGCGGGTCCGCGGTGTTGGTGCGCGGCGAGCAGCAACCCGACGGCGCCCCCGGCCTGGCCGCGGAGATCACCGCCGACGCGGCGGCGGAGCTGCGGCTGGCGCCCGGGCAGCGGGTGTGGTTTTCGGTGAAGGCGCACGAGGTGGCCTTGTATCCGGCGGCGCATCCGGCGACATCTCCGGCGAACCATCCGGCGGCGAAGTGACAGTGGGCAATTCGGGGTCGCCGGCGGGGCGGGTTGCGCATCGGCAACATCGGCACAACGGCACCGCAATTGTCGACAAGTCTCCTTGCGTCACAGCGGTAACACGGTAGGTTCGTCGCCATGGAGCAGGTGGAACCCAACTCGACGCGTCGAAAAAGCCTGCGGGCGGCGCTGGCGATAGCCACGGCGACCGGTGCCGGCGCCGTGACGATCGCCCTGCCGGCGATCTCGAGCGCCGACCCCGAAGTCCCGACGCCCGTCCCGCCCGCCACCACGACGGCCCCG
>NZ_GG770633.1 GCF_000164135.1 Mycobacterium parascrofulaceum ATCC BAA-614
GTCAGCATCGACGCTGCAGCGGCAGCGCCAGGTACACCTGGAAGGTCAACACGTAGGAGCCGATCATCGCCGCCGCGAAGCGCAGGAACGGCCGGTTGCCGGCGACAACCCGCCAGTCCTGCAGGAACGACTTCTGCTGCGGCGCTGGGTCGACACCGCGTTGCGGCAACGCCAACAGCTGCGCCACGGTCAGCACAGCGAACACGGCCGCCGCTGCCGCCGCGGTGACCTGAAAGTCGACGGCCACCAGGACCAGTCCGACCAGCGGGCCCAACAGGATCCCGGCCTGGTAGAAGAGGTTGAACATGGCGAAGGCCTCCACGCGGCGATCCCCGGCATCAGCGGCCAGATACGCCCGCACCGCCGGATTGAACAAGGCGCCGGCGAAACCGGTTGCCGCCGCGGCGATGAGCACAGCCGGCAACGACTGGGCCACCACTAGCAGCGCGAAACCACCCGTGCGCAGCAGACATCCAGCCACGATCAACGGCTTGTAGCCCAGCCGGTCGGCCAGCGTGCCGCCCACGATGAACATGCCCTGCTGGGAGAAATTCCGCACGCCCAGCACCAATCCGACGGCCCAGGCGGCCAGCCCCAGCGGGCCGGCCAGGTACCCCGCCAGATAAGGCATCAGCATGTAGAAGCCCATGTTGATGCCGAACTGGTTGATCATCAGTACCCGGCTGGGCCCGTCGAACCCGCGAAACCGCGCGATAAAGCCCTTCATCGCGACACCAGTGCGGGGTTGGTGACGGCGGTGGTTCTAGTCCACGAGGTCACCACTTGCTGACCGGGGTCGGTGATGGTCACCGGCTCGGCGACCGGTTGCCAGTCCAACAGCTGGTGCTCGCGGCAGTAGTCGTCGTTGTAGATGGTGTCGAAGTAGCGTTGCGGCCCGTCGGGGAAGACCGCGGCGATCCGGGTGTCTTTGGGATAGGTGCGGGCGGCCCAGCCGGCGACCAGGGCGACGGCTCCG
>NZ_GG770632.1 GCF_000164135.1 Mycobacterium parascrofulaceum ATCC BAA-614
CGCGCCCGGTGCGCGCCGCCGCGGCTGGCGCCGCTGGGTGCGCGCCGTCGCGTCGACGCTGGTGGTCGGCTCGCTGCTGGTCGGCATCGCGGCCGTGTGCGGGGCGGTCTGGTTCGACAGCCGGCTGCACCGCGACGACATCCTGACCGACTATCCCGGACGCCCCGGCCCCGGACGCGGCACGAACTGGTTGCTCGTCGGCTCCGACAGCCGCCAGGGGCTGAGCGCCGAACAGCAGGAGAACCTGGCCACCGGCGGTGACATCGGCAGTAGCCGGACCGACACGATACTGCTGGTGCACCTGCCCGAGCTGGGGTCCGGCGGACGGGTGACCATGGTTTCGCTACCGCGCGACTCCTACGTCCCGATCCCCGGCCACGGCCGGGACAAGATCAACGCCGCCTTCGCGATGGGCGGTGCGACCCTGCTGGCCCAGACCGTGGAGTTGGCCACCGGGCTGCGCCTCGACCACTACGCCGAGATCGGATTCGGCGGATTCGCCGGCGTGGTGGACGCGCTCGGCGGGGTGACGGTTTGCCCGACGGCGCCGCTCGACGACCCGTTGGCCGGCATCGACCTGCCGGCCGGGTGCCAAAAGCTCGACGGGCGCAACGCCCTCGGGTACGTCCGGACGCGCGACACCCCCCGGGCGGATCTGGACCGGATGGCGAATCAGCGGCAGTTCGTGGCGGCGCTGCTGCACGCGGCCGCCAGTCCCGCGGTGTGGCTCAACCCGTGGCGCTGGTACTCGGTGCCGCGCGCGGTCGCCGACGCCCTGACCGTGGACCGCGGCGACCACGTCTGGGACCTGCTCCGCCTCGGCTGGGGGCTGCACGGCTCCCCCACCACGATGACCGTTCCGATCGGGGAGTTCACCAGCGGCGACGCCGGATCGGTGGTGGTGTGGAACCACGAGGCGGCCAGCCGGTTGTTCGAGGCGCTGGCCTCCGATGAGCCCGTCCCCGCCGCCCCGGCA
>NZ_GG770631.1 GCF_000164135.1 Mycobacterium parascrofulaceum ATCC BAA-614
CTGGGTGGCTCGTGGCCGATGACGGATCCGCAGAGCTTTCAGACCGCGTCTGAGGAGCAGCATGCCGACGGTGTGAAGCTGATCGACACGGCGGAGGGGCTGCGCCGCCAGGCCGGTGGTGTAGCCGCCGAGCAATCGGGACAGGCCATTGACGGATTTTTTGTGATGCACTTCGCCCCGGCTGGACAACGCTCCGACAACACCAGTGCCGCCGCCTGAGAACCCAGTACCGAAAGCCGGCCAACAGCTTGGTTGCCCGACCTGGGCCCACCCCGAAACCCACAACTCATGCCTCGCCCTCTCAGTGCGCGGCCAGGCGCTCGCATTGAGTGCAGATCTTGTCTGGGTCCCGGCTTAAGCTGGGGTAATGGATCCGCAACACAGCGGCGGGATGGGTATTACACAGCCGTGGCCGCCCCCACCACCGGTTCCTCGTCGACCACGGTTTTCCTGGACAGCATTGATTGCTGCGGTTCTGGCAGCGGCAGCGCTGGTGGTGGCCATCATTGCGCTCACCCAAACGCTCAGCTTCTCGAATTCCACACCGAGGGAATCACTTTCACCATCGACCGCCCCCTCATTGAGCACGGACTACACGGCCGCCAATCGCGCCCTGTGCACGGCGATCGCGCCGTTAATAATTGAGAACAACCACACGGCAAAGGCGTTGTCGAGCCAAGGAGCGGCGGGGTCCCCGGCGTGGAACGCGGCCCAACCGAAGTTTGTCCGCGATACAAAAGACTGGCTGACCAGAGCGCAGCCGGTCCTTGACAGTCACCCCGATGCGGAGCGCTTTTTACGAAGATCGCTTCAACGATTTATAGATGACCAACGGAATCTTGTTGCTGACCTCGAAGCTGGGCCATGGCAGCCGTACGACCAAAACCTCTGGGACGATACCACAGGCGCTGGCGCAGGTCCGCAGGCCATTTGTTGGGATCTGGGCGTCAAGTGGCAGGGCTGAGTGCGCCGGCGGGGATGCCGCATC
>NZ_GG770630.1 GCF_000164135.1 Mycobacterium parascrofulaceum ATCC BAA-614
TTCGCTGCTGCGTGCCGAAAAGGTCCGCGTGTCCAAGAAGGCAACCGAGTGGGTTGACAAACTGCGTCGCCAAGCCGAGACCCCGCTGCTGCTTGCCGTCGATGGCAAGCTGATCGGGCTGATCAGCCTGCGCGACGAAATTCGGCCCGAGGCTGCCGACGTGCTGAACAAGTTGCGCAGCAAGGGCATTCGGCGCATTGTGATGCTCACCGGTGATCATCCCGACACCGCCGAAGTCGTCGCCGGCGATCTCGGTATCGACGAATGGCGGGCCGAGGTGCTACCCGAAGACAAGCTTCAGGCGGTGCGCCAACTTCAAGACGATGGTTACGTCGTTGCGATGATCGGTGACGGCGTCAATGACGCGCCGGCGCTGGCTACCGCCGACATCGGCATCGCCATGGGGCTGGCCGGCACCGACGTCGCCGTGGAAACCGCCGACATCGCCTTGGCCAACGACAACCTGCAGCGCCTGCTTGACGTACCCGATCTGGGCACGCGAGCCGTGGCGGTGATCCGGCAGAACTACGGCATGTCCATCGCCGTCAACTCCGTTGGCCTGTTGATGGGCGCCGGAGGGGCCCTGTCGCCGGTGCTGGCCGCGATCCTGCACAACGCATCCTCGGTCGCTGTGGTCACCAACAGCTCTCGACTGATCCGCTACCGCCTGATGAACGGTCAATCCGCAACTCTCAACGGGCACCCGACGACAGCGCCTGCTGGGACCAATGGTCACCAGACCGCAGTAGCGTCCTTGCCCGCCAACTAATTGCACATGGCTGCCGCGCCTGCCCACAGCGTCATCCCCAAAGTGCGCGTGTCTGGACTCGCGCGTTACCCGTTCGAGTGGGCTACGGCATCCTGAGCCCGACGAGCGTGCCCGGTAAGAAAGGTAAGCACAAGTGAGTGGACCAGAGACGTCAGCCGGGCAGGCCGGGGACCGTCCGATTATGCATCTGTCAGAGTTGCTGCACGCGCCGGTCTTGGCCCG
>NZ_GG770629.1 GCF_000164135.1 Mycobacterium parascrofulaceum ATCC BAA-614
CTCGGCGAGCTCGGCCAGGTGTTCGGGGCGGAAGTGACCGCCCTTGTCGGCCAGGTCGGCTTCGACGGCGGCGCGGGTGGCGAAGTCCACCCAGCCGGGTAGGCGGTGGAAGAAGCGGCGGATCACCGCCACTTGCCCGCCACCCAGCCTGCCGTCGCGTTGGGCGGCCGCGGTAGCAGGCAGGAGCGGCTCGAGCGGTTCACCGGTCAACCCGCGCCGCGGCCCCAGATCGGTCGCCTCCTTCACTCGCCGGGAGGCTTCGGCCCGGCTGACCGGGCGTGTCATTCCATCTGTGTAAGTCCGGGGTGGTCCATCATCGGATCGCCATTCGGGCGGACAGAAGGAGTGTTTTGTGACGAAGACCACGCAGTCGCCGGCTCAGGAGAAGTCGGCGGCGCGGCGGCTGGCGGAGACGTTCTCGGCGGAGACGCTGGATTCGCTGATCAAGGATGCGGTGAAATCGGGCACCCCGATCGACGGCGCGGAGGGTTTGCTCAACGAATTGACCAAGGCGGTGCTGGAACGCTCGCTGCAGACCGAAATGACCCACCATCTGGGTTACGAATCCGGGGATCCGGCCGGGCGCGGCTCGGGCAATTCGCGCAACGGGTTCAGCTCGAAGACGGTGAGCACGGTTAACGGCCCGGTCGACATCTCGGTGCCGCGTGATCGCAACGGGTCGTTCGAGCCGGCGATCGTGCCGAAGAAGACCCGCCGGCTCAACAACATCAATTCCGTTGTGCTGTCGCTTTATTCGCGCGGAATGACTACCCGCGACATCGAAGCACACCTCGAAGAGGTGTACGGCGCTGCGGTGTCGCGGGAGTTGATCTCCAACGTCACCGACGTAGTGGTCGATGAGATCAAGGCCTGGCAGGCCCGCCCGCTCGAGGAGGTCTATCCGATCCTCTACATCGACGGGCTGCGGCTGCGCATCAAGGACAACGGGGTGGTCACCACCAAGGTGGCTTACCTGGCGATTGGGGTGGATCTGGAGGGCCGCAAACATGCCCTGGGGGTCTGGATCCAAGACTCC
>NZ_GG770628.1 GCF_000164135.1 Mycobacterium parascrofulaceum ATCC BAA-614
CCAGTCCGGTCGCCCGCACGGCGCGGCGCTCGATGGCCGCCCGCACCGCGGCCTCGGAACCGGCCACCCGGACCCTGGCCTTCGCCCGCGTCACCGCCGTGTAGAACAGTTCGCGCGTCAGCAGGCGGGAGTCCTCCGGCGGCATCAGCACAGTCACCTCGTCGGCCTGGCTGCCCTGGCTCTTGTGGATCGTCATGGCATGCATGGTCTCAATGTCGGTGAGCCGGCTGGTCGCGAAGCCCAACGTTCCCGCGGCGCCGGCGATGACGGCCCGCAGGCCGTCGGGGCCCGCCACGACCACCCCGGTGTCGCCGTTGTACACCTTGAGCCCATAGTCGTTGGCCGTCACCAACACCGGCCGGCCGGCGTACCACGCCGACGGCACCGGCTGGCCGGTCTCCTCCGAGAGCCAGCGCTCCACCTGCCGGTTCCAGTGCGACACCCCGTACGGCCCCTGTCGGTGCGCGCACAACAACCGGTGCTCGTCGAGCGTCGCCAACGCCACCTCGGTGGCGCCGAGCAGCGCGGCCTCGCGCACCCGCAGCGCGTGCGGAACCAGCACCGCACGCAGCCGGTCGGCCGGCCCGTCGGAGTCGAGCCACTCGATGTGTTCCCCGCCGGCCCGCAGCAACCCCAGCACGCGGTCGGCGTCGCCGACCCGGATCGCCTCGGCCAGCGCGCCGATCGACTCGCCGAACCGATGCGGTGTGCGCAGCGCCGCCACCCGCACGTCGTCGCGCGCGGTCAACCCGTCCACCAGGTCGGCCAGCACCGCGCCGGCCTCCACCGAGGCCAGCTGGTCGGGATCGCCCACCAGGATCAGCCGGGTGTCGGGCCGCACCGCCTCCAGCAGGCGGGCCATCATCGTCAGCGACACCATGGACGTCTCGTCCACCACGATGACGTCGTGCGGCAGCCGGTTGCCGCGATTGTGCTTGAACCGCACCGACGTATCCGGCCGCGCGCCCAGCAGCCGGTGCAGCGTCGTCGCCGGCAGGCCGGTCAGCCGCGCCCGGTCCGCCGCGTCCAGCCGCCGCACCTCGGCGGCCACCGCCT
>NZ_GG770627.1 GCF_000164135.1 Mycobacterium parascrofulaceum ATCC BAA-614
ACCATGCGCACCCCAGCCGACATCGTCGCCGCGGCCGCCGCCCTGCTTGGCTTTGCCCCCACCAACAGCATCGTCGCCTACATGCTGCGCCGTGACTCCAGCGGCGGCCTGCTCATCCGTTGCGCCATCCGCTTTGACATCACCGTCAGCACCGCACAAGCCGCCAACTTCCCCGCCACCTGCAACCTGCGATCCGCCGACAACCACGGCGCCGTGCTCCTCGCCGTCTGCGACGACATCCACAACCGGCACGCCCTGGCTGTGCTCGACTCGCTGCGAGACGCTCTTACCGCGGCCGAAATCCCCGTCATCCACCGCATCATGACCCACGACGTCACCGCCGAAGGCCAGTGGTTTGACCCCGACACCGGGCGCCGCGGCCCCACCTACCCCTACACCGACTCACTTTACTCAGCGCCCAGCGCGTTCTCAGCGGCGAGCGAATCAGCCACGCCCGCGCCGACATCGAAGCCGAATTCGCGCCCCTCACCCCAGCGCCGCCGGTAGCCCTCGGCGAGCACGGCGAGCTCGTCATCACCACCGCCGAAGAACTCTGCGACGCCCTGGCAGGCCACCCGATCAGCCGTACCCTGCCCACCCGCGCCGGCCACATCATCACCACCGACATCAACGTGCGCGACGCCATGATCTTCGCCGCCATCGAGCACACCCAGCCCGCGGCCGAACTGTGGACCCACATCGCGCGCCGCCTGCGCGGCCAACCACGCGCCGAAGCGCTCACCATCGCCGCGGTCGCCTACTGCCTGCACGGCGACACCGTGCGGGCCGGCATCGCCATCGACACCGCGCTCGAGGAAGCTCACACCGCCCACGCCCCCGCTCCGCGCCTGACGCAGCTGCTCTTGACCGCACTGCGGGCAGGCATCCCGCCCGAACAGATCCGCCGCGTCATTGTCGACAGCGCAACCCAACCCGGACACGACTAAAGCCCGGCCCTCGCGGGCCCGGTCAGCCTCGAGCACGCGGGGGTTGGCCGGGCCCCCCTTTTTTCTTCCGGCCGCCATCGGACACCGGCGCGCCCCGCGCGCCCGGACTGGCCACCTGG
>NZ_GG770626.1 GCF_000164135.1 Mycobacterium parascrofulaceum ATCC BAA-614
GTACCCGGTCAGCAGGTTGGTAGCAGGCGTGTCGGCTTGATGTGAGGAGAACCTCCGGGTGGGGTGTGGCTTGTCGAAGGCCCATACCTACGCCGGAGGTTCTCGTGTCCCACCGTAATGCCCGTACGACATTTCACGGTCGATGGCTGATTGTGCAGCGCCACCGAGATGGTTGGAAGCAGGCCCAGATCGCCGAGGCGATGGGGATCTCCCGCAAGTGTGTGCACACCTGGATTGGCCGGTATGCCGCCGAGGGTGAGGCTGGCCTGCGGGATCGGTCTTCGCGTCCGCATTCCTCACCGCGGCGCACGCCGGCCATTATTGAGCAGCAGGTCCTAGCGGCACGTCGTGAGCATCGGCGGGGTCAAGACTGGCTGGGCCCAGAACTAGGTGTGCCGGCCCGCACGGTGGGACGGATCCTGCGCCGTCACCACCAGCCCTACCTGCGTGACTGTGACCCGATGACCGGGGCGCTGATCAAGGCATCCAAGGCCACCGCGGTGCGCTACGAGCGCGACCGTCCCGGCGAGTTGGTTCACGTCGATGTCAAAAAGCTCAGTCGGATTCCCGATGGCGGTGGGTGGCGCGCTCATGGGCGCAGTGAAGAGGTCCGCGGCCGCGGCAACGGTTATGACTTCGTGCACTCCATGGTCGATGATCACAGCCGGCTGGCTTACTCAGAGATCCTGCCCGACGAGAAAGGCCCCACATGTGCGGGGTTCATCGACCGGGCCGCTTCTTACTTTGCCTCGCACGGTATTTCACGCATCGAACGAATCATCACCGACAACCACCTCAGCTATCGCCGGTCGGCCGTTGTGGCAGCCGTAATCGCACGACTCGGCGCTCGGCATCTGTTCATCAAGCCACACTGCCCCTGGCAGAACGGCAAGGTGGAGAGATTCAACCGCACCCTGCAGACCGAATGGTGCTACCGCAGAATCTTTACCTCCAACGCCCAACGCGCCGCAGCACTTGCACCCTGGCTAGAGATCTACAACACTCAACGCCGCCACAGCGCACTCGAGGGCCTACCGCCCATCAGCCGACTGTGACCAACGTGGTGACC
>NZ_GG770625.1 GCF_000164135.1 Mycobacterium parascrofulaceum ATCC BAA-614
CCGCGGCCCGCGCGGGAGTCCTGCGAGAACCAGCTTTCGGCCGCGCTGGCGATCGTCGATCCGGCCTCGCTGCCGGCCGGGCTGATCGCCGAGCTGGCCGACGCCGAGGCCCGGGTGGTGCTGGCCCGCCGCTTCCACAACGACGCCGTCCGCGACACGCTGGCGCTGGCCGAGCGGCGCCTGGTGCGGCTGTTCCACCTCGCCGGCACCGCCGCGCGGCCCAGTTATTTCGAGATCGTCGAGCGGCCGCACGCGCTGGCCCACGGCGACCACGGGGTGCTCGACCACCGGACGTCGGCGCGCGTCGTGCTGCTCGACGAAACCGGGGCGGTGCTGCTGCTGCGCGGTTCGGATCCGGCGATCAGCCGCGCGGACGCGCCGAAATGGTGGATCACCATCGGCGGCGAGGTGCGCAAGGGGGAGCGGTTGGCCGAGGCCGCCGCGCGGGAGCTGGGCGAGGAGACCGGCCTCCGGGTGGGGTCGGGCGAGATGGTCGGCCCGGTCTGGCGCCGCGACGAGGTGTTCGAATTCAACGGCTCGCTGATCGACAGCGAGGAGTTTTATTTCGTCTACCGCACCCGCCGGTTCGAGCCGTCCGTCGCGGGCCGAACCGATCTGGAACGCAGTTACATCGACGGCCATCGCTGGTGCGACGCGGCCGACATCGCCCGGCTGGCGGCGGCCGGTGAGACGGTGTATCCGATGCAGCTGTCCGAGCTGCTTCCCGACGCGGCCGCCCTCGCCGGCGGCCGGGCCCCGGGCCCGCTGCAGTCCATCCGCTGACCCGCGCTACAGCCGGTCGACGGGGACGGGGAAGTCGGGCGGCGGGCCCAGCACCGCGCCGAGTGATTCGGGAATGGCTTGTGCCGCAACGGGAGTCAATCCGCCGGCGGCGGTGATCGAGATGGATTGGAACGGTCCGGGCAGCCCGGTGGCGTAGCCGAAGTCGATGAACGGCCGAAGGAATGGCTGGAGCAGGTCGGCCAGCGGGTTGCCCAGGACGGGGATCATGCGCAGCGGGTCCAGCAGCGGCAGGTTCGCGGTGGGAATCAGGTAGTAGGTGGTCACGCCGATGTGCGTCTGGATCGCGGTGGCC
>NZ_GG770624.1 GCF_000164135.1 Mycobacterium parascrofulaceum ATCC BAA-614
AGATGACCGAGGAGTCGTATCAGGTCGGCGGACACAGCTCGACCTCGCCGCCGCGAACAGCCTCGGCGAGTGGGCAGACCTCCTCCACGTCGACAGATCTTGGAGTCGTCGCCCTGGCGACGGGGGACTGGACATGACGTTGGCGTGACATCACTTGATTCGAGCGCTAGGTGCATCAGAGGTCAGCCGAAGTCCGCCCATCCCAGCATTTCTCGATAAAGGAGTTCGTTTGGCAAGGCGCCCGGCATCGGGCGGGGATCATCTGCCCAGCATCCCAGTACGGGGTGCTTCTGGGTGGTGACTGTGGCCAGCGTCTTGTTGCGAATGATGAAGTGCGAGAACTCTTCCAGATAGCGCAGCGTCTCCATAAAGAGTGTTGTCGCTAGTGTGGCGATGTCGGCAACATATGCACTTGGTTGAAATGGATTGGATGACTGCGCTTTCCAGACTCCCAGCCTGTCCAGTTGGTCTTGATTGAGCGGCGTGACGGCGGGTTCGAACTCTTCGAGCCCATTGAGAGTGATCGCTACCGTTGTGGACGAGCCATAGCTTCGCGACAACTGGTGCTGGGTATCGAGGGGAATGGCGTGAATTCGGTTGCGCAACTGTCCGATAACCCAAGCGTATGAGCCCAATGATTCCAGCTCTGAGCTATCGGTTGGTTCGAACTTCCCGATAACTGAGCGCAGTTCGTCCAACGAGGTGAGGGACCCACGCTGCTTGTCGGGATCGAGGCTGGTGTCGAACAATGTTCGAGTAACGCGTGCGTATCTGTCCATTGCCGCACAGAGGTACAAGAGCATGCGGTCGAACGCCTCTGCAGCGGTCTCGGACATGTCGGACCGCTGCATTTCGGATGAGGTGCCACTGCCGAGGGCCGCGAGTAGATGGTCCACCGCACGCGCGGCTCGGCTGAGGCGCAGGCCAATCGCTATCATAGACTCAACGAGTTCACGGTCGCCGCCCGCCGTCGCCATCAGACGGATAGCTGTGAGATGCGGAACTGACGCGTCGACGCCAGCCAGGTACAGGTCCGCGACCGAGGTTGCGTTGTAGGTGCGGACGAAACTGCCCCCACCTGCCAATTGTCCTTTGGTAGTTGTTA
>NZ_GG770623.1 GCF_000164135.1 Mycobacterium parascrofulaceum ATCC BAA-614
GGCGGCCACCGCGACCGCGAGACCGAGTTCCACCAGCGCGGTAACGGGCCCCGCCACCGCCATAGCCCCGAACACCTTGGAGCATTTGGCGGCCATGCCGCGGTAAAGAGAAGCATGGTCAGCGTGCATGCCGGACCCGCCAGCGCCAGACCCGCTATCCGCCGATGCCACGAAGGCGTGCGGTGGGTCAAACACGAGAGGCGCGAAATGCACCAGCCCGCACCCCAGGGCACCGAGGACCAACCATACTGCCGCGGCGATCGCGACAACAGCTCGCAACCGCACCGAACTACCGGCGCCGCGGGGTCTCATAGTGTCTCACACCCTACCCGTGCATAGGGGGGTATGCCATACGTGGAGCAGCGAATGCCGCGGTGTTTTCGGCTGGCAATCGCGCATGCCGATGGTCATCATGACGCAGCTCAAGCGGCTGCCGACAGTCGGACGGCGGACGGTGACTCGCACAATTGCGCCGACGTTCGAATATACCCCTACCCGCCGCAGGTATAGAGGCTCCCCAGCCTGCGTTGCATTACCGAGGCGGTCATCGATGCGCCGGCCGACTCTCACGACAACACCAGCATTGCGGCTTCGATCTATCGGCCTCGACGCATGAGGACCTGCCCGACAGGCGATGCACCCGGCCTCGCCGGTGGCAGCTTTTCGCGTCGAATCCCTTAATGGCATCGGGATTCCGTGCCGAACGGCTGCTTAACGGTGGATCCTGCGGATCCGCATGGGTAAACGCAAGGTGTTGACATCGATGCGGACGAAATTGCGCAATCCTGCGCCTGGTTGCGTGCCGATGCCGTTCTGCGGCGACTCTTTAGGTTAAGAGTCGTCGTCATCGCGGGCCGGCGCCCGGCAGGATGGCCAGGAGACGGGGACACAGACGCCTTGCCGTGCGGCGGTGTGAATCGCCGACGTCGGCCTCGGCCGGTTATGGCCGGTACGGCCGCTTGGACGTCGCCAAGCTCGGCATGGGCCGGTTGCACGTCGCGTGCGGGTTGGAGACGGTTGAGGGCGACTGCGGCGATGACGCCGATGAGAACGAGCCCGCCCCAAACTAGTGCGCCGGCGCTCAGCCGTTGTGCCGCACCGAATATCGAT
>NZ_GG770622.1 GCF_000164135.1 Mycobacterium parascrofulaceum ATCC BAA-614
CCGGCACCGCGTGCAGCACCCGCCAGGCGGCCCCCAGGTCCGGCAGCAGCAGGTCGGCGTACCACGGCGGCGGCCCGGCTTCCGGCCCGGGCAGCATGCCCAGCGCCACGTCGGCCGACCAAATCGCTTGCGCGCCGGGCGATGACAGCACCGCGACCGTGCGGCCCGCGTCCCGCAGATCCGCCACGGCGCCGGCCAGGGCGTCGTCGATGGAACCCCGCGCCAGCGGCCTGATCTCGTCGAAGGCGGGGCGCAGCTCGCCCAGCGAATCGTCCTCGACCGAAACCAGTTCCGAACCCGTCCGGTGCGCCTCGGCGACGACGGCGGACGCCAGCGGGTCGTGCGTGAAGGAGAACAGCGCCTCGACTTCGCCATTCGGTTCACTGGCCGATATCCCGGGCACCGGGTGCCAGCCGGGACGCAGGCGCTGGTTTTCCAGCATCAGCGTGGCGCGCGACCACGCCGCGGACAGCTCGACCTCCCGGGCGCCCCGGATGAGCGACACCCGCAGGCTCGTGGTGCACAGCACCCGGGGATCGATGACGATGGCGTCCACCCGGTCCAGGCGGCGCAGCGCCTCCGGGCGCAGCGGCAGCACGGCGTGCCGGTCGGCCAGCCCCTGGCCGAGCGCGGCGGCGAAGGCCTCCGGCGTGGTGCGGTTGGCCGCCGGGGTGGTGACCAGGACCGCCAGCGCCGCCTGGTGCAGGTTGCGGGTGGTGGCGCCGACGACCCCGGCGCTGATCGCCTGGACAATCGCGAACCGGCCGGCGTGGTGGTCGGCCGGCCGGCCGCGCGGCTTGGAGCCCGCCGACGGGTCGATGCGCGGGTGGTCGGCGTGGGCGGCCAGCCGGGGCTCGTGCTCGACCCAGGCGCGGGCCTCCGCCCGGCATTCGGCGGCCTTCAGCGACTGCATCAGCAGGCCCACCGACAACGACGCGGGGGACAGCGTGACGGTTTCCGCGGCCGTCGCGGCCAGCGTCAGCACGGTGTCGGTGGCGGGCCGGCCGATCCGGTCCTCGAGCAGGCGGCGCAGCCACGGCTGGTAGTCGACGGCCACCACGGCCGCCAGGACGCCGACGGGCATGCGCGGCCAGCGCAGCGCCCGGCCGGTCAG
>NZ_GG770621.1 GCF_000164135.1 Mycobacterium parascrofulaceum ATCC BAA-614
ACAGAAGCGGTCGAGCCCGAGGCGAATACCGCGCCTATCCCGCAAGGCCAGAAGCTGTGAAGTCCGGCGTAACGACTGGCCCGGAATCCAAACTGCGGCAACGCACGGCCGGACGGTTGGACCGCTCCCGCGACCCCGCGATTCTCGATGCCGCGTTGGCCGCGTTGGTCGAGCACGGCTACGAGGCCACCAACATGAACGACATCGCCGCACGCGCCGGCGTCGGCAAAGCGGCCATCTACCGCCGGTGGTCGTCGAAGGTAGCGCTGATCACCGACGCACTGGTCTACTGGCGGCCCGATCTGCTCAGCGACGACGCTCCCGACACCGGTGCGTTGGCGACCGATCTCGATGCGCTCGTGGCGCGTGCGCAGCACAACGACGACAGCCTCGTTTCCAACGACTTGATCCTGCGGGTGGCGCTACAGGCGGTCCACGACCGCGAATTGGCCTGCGCACTGGACGAATTGATTCTGTTCCGCGGCCGCCGCGTGATGACCACGATCCTGCAGCACGCCATCGACCGCGGCGAGATTGATGCCGACGTGGACGTAAGCCTTATCGCCGACGTGGTGACCGGAACGGGACTTATGCGCATCATCAGCGGCGACGCCGTCGACGCTGAGTTCGTGCGCCGGGTCATCGACACGCTGGTGCTGCCCGCAATCTATGCGTCACGACCAGAATGAATCTCGTTGTCATGTCGCCAACCTGAGTCATCGGCCGCCGGGCAAGCCGACTAGCGACCGAACGTGGAGTTTTAGTAGCAACCCCTTATGCCCGCCGTGGTGCGAGGGCGGTAGCCGCCTGAAGGTGTCACTGTGGCATCGGTCGCTGCTGAGGTGCGCGAGGAGACACGAGGCAAACGGCAGAGACCAGCCGCCGGCTGAGTACTCAGAACAGAAAGTCTCCGGACTCACCGGGGCGATTCGGTATGAAAATTTCACACCCGCGAGTCAACTGAACTCGGTGCAGACCCTAGTGCCGGTTGCCGCATTACGGCGGCGCCTTCTCTAGATAGACGAAGCTGTCTAGTTTCGGCAACCGTCGAGGTCGCGGATCCGCCATTAAGATGAGAAAACTGGGTCCGCCACTTTCTTGAGAACTCCTCAAAATTGCCGGTAG
>NZ_GG770620.1 GCF_000164135.1 Mycobacterium parascrofulaceum ATCC BAA-614
CCTCGATTTTGCATACCGGTAGGCCGGGGTGCGGGTTGGCCGCGGATTGGCTTGTGCATTCAGTATTTTCGGGTTTTGACATGTTTACTCGCCCCGTGTCGCGGGGTGTGCGAGGTTTCCAGGGCCTTGGGCCTTTCGTAGTCGTTGGGACGGGGTGGTTGGGCGGGTCAGGGGAAGGCTGCGCGGATGCGGTGCCAGGCGTTGGTGATCGTTGTGGCCCAGCGCCAGGTGGAGTCGATGCGGAGCCGCAGTTGTCGGGCGCCGCGGGTGATGCGGGCGGCAACGTGTAGCACACGGTAGCGGAACGTGGCGATCTCGCAGCGGGCGATCTTGGGTTGGTCGGCGAACCCGAGTAGTTTCGCCCAGGTCACGAGATCGTTTGCAGTCAAGACGATTTCCAGCCAGGCGGCGTTCGCGTCGAAGCCGTGGCAGGGCAGGTTGGCCAGCCCGGTGGCCTTGCCTTCGCGGATGCGGTCCTCGACGCGGGCATGTTGGCGGTGTCGCAGCTCGAGTCCGGCCAACTGCCCCGGGATGACACCTGGGGGTGTGTCGGTGATAAAAGCGGTCACCCGCATGCCGTCGGCATCGGTGAACCGCAGCTGGGCGCCGGGGTGCGGGCGCTCCTTGCGCAGGACCAACCGGGTTCCGGCAGGCCACGCGGACAGGTTGACCAGGTCGGTGGCCTCGGCCACCCAGGCCCCGTCGCGGATGTCGCCGGTGGCCTCGATCGCCGGGTACCAGGCATTACCGAGATTGAGGGTGTCCACGGCATCCTGCACGCGGGCATCGACCGGGAAGCCGAAGGAGAATCCGGCGTCGTGATCGCGGCAGGCGTTGGCGAAGGCATGGGTGGCACCGGCCGAGTCCGAGCGCACCACGACCTTGGGCGCCTCGGGATTGTGCGGGCCGTGACGCCAATCGGCCGGCAGCGACGCCAATGCCTGCTCAAGGACCGTGACGTGGTCGGCCGCAGTGTTGCTGCCCGCGTTGCCTTTGCGCAGCAGCCCGGCCAGCGCCTCACCGCCGGCGATCTCTGGGCGGTCCAGAAACGCTAACAACGGGTGGTGTCCGAACGACTTTTTCCAGGTAGAAGCCGCGCTCTCCTTGTTGTCGGAGTGGTCGATGACCAACGTGGCGTCAATATCGATATGCAGCCACTTGCCAGGTGGCGGGTTGGCTCCTGCGGCCCAGGCCGCCGCTCTGGCCG
>NZ_GG770619.1 GCF_000164135.1 Mycobacterium parascrofulaceum ATCC BAA-614
TTGATCGACCGCGACTCGGTCACCGAGTACCTGGAGTCTCAGGCCGGCCCGCCCCGCCCCGGCTGCGTGATCTTCGTCCCGATCCCAACGATCCGCCCGTCTGAGCGGGACTGCCGGGACCGTTTGAATGATTAAAACCGCACTCATCATCGCCACGCTGGCTGTCGTCGTGTGCAGCCTGTGGATCCGGCGCGACACCTGGCGCTCCCGGTGGGAGGCCGGCGCGACCCGCAATATCGCACTGCATGGCTGTGCGGTGCTGCTGATGTCGCACTGGGCGTCGGCCGCGCTCGGGCCGCCCCTGCACCGCGTCTTCGGGCTGTGGAACGTACAGCATCTCCTCGGCCACATCTGCTGGATCTTCGCGGTGACCGCGATTATTCGGCACGGGCTCATCCGCCTGGTCGACGAAACCTACGAGCGCGAACTGTTGCGCAAGCACGTCACGCGCCCGCTGCGGCTTGCGGTTCCGTTGCTGGTGGCGCTGTTCGTCATCGCCGACGAAGGTCATCACCTCGACTTCTTCGCCGCCGCCGTCAGCGATTTCTGGCTGTTGGCTTACTGGTTGGTATTGGGCGCGTTGATGATCTACCTGCTCTCCTACGCAGGACGAGTGCTGCTGATCCTGCGCACGGATCCGCGCTCCACGACGACCGTCGACCACTATCTGATCTCGGCGGGATTCGGGGTGGCGGCAAGCGTGATTCAAATCGGAACCGCGTGGGCGGGCTCCGATTTCGTCTTGCTCGTCTGGTTGTGCGCCTGCCTGAGTGCGATCGGCTTCGCGTACGGGTCCGCGCGATCGTGGCAGGCCAAGGTTGCCTGGTTCACTTCCGGCAAATAGGCCATCCCTTCGCCTTCGACCCCGTCGGCCGGCGCGGCGCGCGACCCTGGGGCGTCTATCCGCCGACGACGTGGCGTGCTACCACCATTGGACGGAACCCGTACCGTTGTCCGACGATCTTGCCCCCGGCTCCCCGACCCGCGCCCGTCAGCGGTATGCCGCGGAGCAATCCCCCTCCCTTGGCTTCGGGCCCGGCGCTGATGGCCCTGACCGTCGGCGGCGCTGTGTCCGCGCTGGTCGCTGGAGCCGCAGCGGCCCAACTCTGCGGCACCGACAAGTGGCCTACTGTGGCCGCCCTGGCCAAGCCCGCCGACACAGACGCACCCGAGGGCGTCGGGCCGCCGCCCAGACTCCCACCCAGACGAGGCAC
>NZ_GG770618.1 GCF_000164135.1 Mycobacterium parascrofulaceum ATCC BAA-614
CTACTCGGGCCAGGCGGCGTTTGAGACAGCGCAGGGCCTCGACGGTCGAGTTGCCGGCGGCGAGACGGCTGCGGTAATAGGCCCGTCCGAGGCCATCGAGACGGATCTGAGTGACGGCGATGCGATGTAGGGCTGCGTTGAGTTGACGGTTGCCGGTGCGGGTCATCCGGACCCGGCCGGCGCTGTTGCCTGACCACACCGGGATCGGGGCCACGCCGCTGTGACGGGCGAATGCAGCTTCGCTTTTGAAGCGGGTGACCCCAGCGGTTTCGCCGATGATCTTGGCCGCGGTCAGCTCGCCACACCCGGGCATGGCCAGCAGTGCCGGAGCAACCGCGCGGACACGCTCGCTGATCCGTTTAGCCAAAGCATTGATGGCCTCGGTGAGCCGGGCGATGTCGGCCAGCTCATCGCGGGCCAGCTCGGCGACCAGACCGGGCTGGGCGGCCAACCAGTCCCCGAGCAACTTGCGGTGCTTGGCCAGATCCAGCGAGGCCGGTTTCGGCGCCCGGCTCGGATCAAGTTCGTGCACTCTCCACAAAAGCCGGTTGATCGCTGAAGTGCGCTGCCCGACAAGGTCTTCGCGTCGATCCACGAGGAGCTTCAACTCCCGCGATACCTCGTCATGGGAGGCCACCGGAAGATCGGGTTCACGCAGGTAAGCCCGCGCCACAGCCAACGCGTCGATCGGATCGGACTTGCCTCGCGTGCGCGCCGAGGCCCGAGTCTGAGCCATCAACTTCGGCGGGACCCGCACCACCTTCTGATCAGCACTCAACAGATCACGCTCTAACCGGGCCGACAAGTGTCGGCAATCCTCGATCGCCCACACCAGCTCGACACCGAACTGAGAGCGCGCCCATCGGATCGCCTGGCGATGCCCTACGGTCGTGGCCTCGACGACCTTCTCGCCAAGTTTGCGGCCCACCTCGTCGACGGCGACGAAAGTATGCGTGCGCTTGTGCACATCGGCTCCAACAACAACCATGGTGGTTGCCTCCATTCACTGTGAGGTGACGGTTGGGCCGGTCGGCGGACACATCTCAGTGGGGGCGACGCCACGCTCCTATCAAGTCACGCCGGCCGGTCCTTCACACCTGATGCCGACAAAACGCATGCATGCCAACCCCAAGGCGGCACCGAGGCTAAGAGCCAGACACCAGGTGATCAGGATCCAACCACCGCGATACGCGGTGACCTCAACCCTGACACTGACC
>NZ_GG770617.1 GCF_000164135.1 Mycobacterium parascrofulaceum ATCC BAA-614
TATCGACTCGATCAGCCTGGTCATTGCCTTCTTGCCGTGACGTCGGTTCGGGTCGGCGTAGGCGGCGATGATCTTCTGATAGATCAGCCAGGCGACCTTGACGGCGAGATGGTCGTCGCCGTCGAGCACCTCGGTCAGCCGGGTGTATTGGCGTGGGGAGAGCAGCTGCAGGCGGGTTCGGGCGATGCGCCGGATCCCATAGAGCGGGTCACCGGTGTGTCCGCGCCGACCCAGGGTCTGCTGCTGGATGCGTTGGCGGATCAGGTCGAGCTTGGTCCCGGCCAAAGCCACAACGTGGAAGGGGTCCATCACGGTGACCGCGTCCGGGATGACCTCGGTGGCGGCGGTCTTGTAGCCGGCGAACCCGTCCATCGCAATGACCTCCACGGCCCGGGCAAAGTCGGTGGGTTGGGCGGCCAACCACGTGGCCAGTGCGGTCGCTGAGCGTCCTTCGACCAGGTCGAGCAGGCGTGCCGGGCCGGTCTGGTCGTGGGTAGGCGTGAGGTCGATGATCAGCGTGACGAACCCCTCTGTGCCGCGACGCCGAGGCGCCCAGCGATGCTCATCGACACCGATCACCGTCACCCCGGCCAGCCGATCCGGCCCGGTTGTGGCGATCAGGCCGGCGGTCGCACGCATCGCGATGGAGCTGACAGTATGCCAGGACACCCCGAGTTCGGCGGCGATCGCCGAAATGGTGGTGCGGTCGATCATCAACCGCCGCAATACATACCGGGCACAGCGCCGCGTCGTCGATGAGCGCGGGGCCGCCAACTTGCCCAGATCCTGGTTGAACACTGCCCGCCCACACGCTGGCGTTGTGCAGCGGTAGCGAGGTAGGGCACCCTGCAGCACCAGCGGGTAGCCGGCCACCGGCAGATCCGTCAACGGCCGAGTCACAGTGTCGCGGTAGCGGCCCTCCCGGCCGCAGTCCGGACACCTGGCGTCACAGGCCACCGGCCTGCAGAAGATCGTCGTCGTCTTCTCGTCGACCGCGGCGTCGGTGATCGTCACCCCCAACTCGATGGTGCGCATGATCGTGTCGGCAACAACAGACGGCGGGCAGGCAGTAGCCTCAGGCAAGGGTCACCTCGGTGGTGTTGGTGAAGCGGCGTGTAGGAACCTGAATCGTCACCCACCGAGGCCCCACCTCAGCTCAACGACACGAACCCCCACCGCGGATATCCGCCAACCACTGCTGCACGCTCATTTCCGCAGAGCCC
>NZ_GG770616.1 GCF_000164135.1 Mycobacterium parascrofulaceum ATCC BAA-614
GCGCACCGCCAGCCGGGCCTCGACCTCGGCGCTGCGGGCGGCGTCGGCGGCGGCGGCGATCCGCTGCCGCACCTCCGCATGGTTGGGCTCCTCGGCGTGCACGTGCTGGGTCTCTTGGGCGTTGCGCAGCCGGTTCTCCAGCTCCGTGACCTCTTCGACCGTTTGCGCGCGGCCCGCTTCGAGCTCCTCGCGCTGCCGCAGCAGCCGGGTCCACTCGTCGTCGGTCGTGCGGGCTTCCTGCCCGAGCCGGCCCAGCTGCTCGTACATCGCCGAGATCGCGGTGTCGGACTCGTTGAGCGCGGCCAGGGCCTGCTCGGCGGAGTCCTGGCGCGCGGCCTGCTCGGTCAGCGCGCCGGACAGCGCCGCGGTCAGCTGCGCGACCTGAGCCTCGGCGGCGGCCAGCTCGCTGCCGGCCTTGTCGATCTCCGAGGTCACCTCGAGGGTGGACAGCTTGCGGTCGGAGCCCCCGCTCACCCAGCCGGCGCCCACCAGGTCGCCGTCGAGCGTGACGGCGCGCAACCGGGGCCTCGCCGCCACCAGCTCGAGCGCCCGGTCCAGATCGTCGACCACCGCGACGCCCGACAGCATCGCCGTGATCGCTCCGCGCAGCCGCTCGGGCGCGTCGATCAGGTCCAGCGCCCACAGGGCGGTGCCGGGCAGCGCGTCCCGCGAAGCCGGGAGGTCGGCGGGCCAGTCGCCCAGCACCAGCGCCGCGCGCCCTCCGTCGGCCTGCTTGAGCGCGGCCACCGCGGACCGGGCCGCGCCGAAGCTCTCGGCGGCCAGCGCGTCGGCCGCGGACCCCAGCACCGCGGCCAGCGCCGCCTCGTACCCGGAGCGAACCTTGACCAGCTTGGCGATCGGCCCGAAAAGCCCTGCTGCCGGATGGTTTTCGGTCAGCCAGGCCGCGCCGTCCTTGCGTTCCAGCCCGACCGACAGCGCGTCGATGCGCGCCCGCAGCGAGGCCACCCGGCGTTCGGCGTCGCGCTCGGCGGACTGCAGTTCGGCGACGCGCTCGTCGGCCAGCCGCAGCGCGGCCACCGTTCGCTCGTGGTGCTCGTCGAGGCCCACCTCGCCCTGGTCCAGCTCGCCGACGCGGGCCTGCACGGTTTCGAATTCCGCCTTGGACTGCTGAGCGCGGGCCGCGGCCTGTTCAATGCGTTCGGAGAGCCGCGCGACGCTGTCGTCGATCGATTCGACGCGCGCCCGCATGGTCTCCACCTGGCCGGCCAGCCGCGCCAGGCCCTCGCGCCGGTCCGCCTCGGCCCGCACGGCCGCCAGGTGGGCGCGGTCGGCCTCGGCCGC
>NZ_GG770615.1 GCF_000164135.1 Mycobacterium parascrofulaceum ATCC BAA-614
CTTGGGTTCTAGGGGTGATTGCAACAGCCACCTAATTGGAGGTTGTTGTGTATTGGAAAGCGTGGCCGTGGGTTGTTCGGCAGTTCTGGGATGACATTGGGTCGGGGATGTCGGCCGCCGAGGCCGGGTTGGCAGTTGGCGTGTCGGTACATACCGGTCGGGCGTGGTTTGCTGATGCTGGCGGAGTGAGACCGAAATTTCCGGCCGGTGGGCCCCGTAAACGGCCCAGGTTGACCCAGCAAGAACGCGTGGACATCGAAGTAGGCGTCAAGATGCAGGAGTCGATCCAGTCGATAGCTCGTCGGCTGGACCGCTGCCCGTCAACGATCATGCGTGAGATCGAGCGAAATGCGTTCTGTTATGGGCGGTATCGGCAGCGGTACCGGTTCGGGGCGCCGAAAAAAGGCGGCCGGGACGCCAAGCCGCGCTATAGCGCTGTGGGGGCGCAAGCGCGTGCCCAGGATCGGGCTCGGCGGCCCAAGCCGGCCAAGCTAGCAGTTAACGAGAGACTGCACGATGAGGTGCAGAATCGGCTTACCGATGAACACAGTCCTGAGCAGATCGCGCGCCGGCTGCGGGTGGATTTTCCTGACGATGCGGAGATGCGGGTGTCCCACGAAACCATCTACCAGTCGATCTACGTGCAGGGCCGCGGCGCGTTGCGCCGGGAGCTGCACACCTGCCTGCGTACTGGTCGAGCGTTGCGTAAACCCCAGCGGCGCGCTGATTCTCGCCGCGGCCGTATCCCGGACATGGTCAGTATCAGTGAGCGCCCCGCTAACGTGGAAGACCGAGCCGTACCTGGCAATTGGGAAGGTGATCTGATCCTGGGCGGCACCGCCTCGGGCTCATCGATCGGCACGTTGGTGGAGCGCACCACCCGCTTCACCATGCTGTTGCATCTGCCTGAGGGGCACGGTGCTGACGCGGTGCAAGAAGCGATCGTGGCCAAGATGGCCCAGTTGCCCGCGATCCTGCGCAAGACCCTGACCTGGGACCGCGGCAAGGAAATGGCTAACCACGTCGCCATCGCCGCGGCCACCGATCTAGATATCTACTTCTGCGATCCTTACAAGCCCTGGCAGCGCGGAACCAACGAAAACACCAACGGGCTGCTGCGCCAGTACTTTGCTAAAGGCACCGACCTGTCCGTGTTTCCCGCCGACTACCTCGACTACGTCGCGGCCAAACTCAACAGCCGCCCCCGCAAAACCCTCGACTGGAAAACCCCAGCCGAAGCCCTCGACGAACTACTCTCAAACCCGTTCAAACCACCCGCTGTTGCAAACACCGCGTGAAACCACC
>NZ_GG770614.1 GCF_000164135.1 Mycobacterium parascrofulaceum ATCC BAA-614
ATCGCAACTTAGCGTTTGGCGCAAAGCCATTGCCGGCGGAAGGCTGCGCGGTCTCGCCTGGTTCCCGGCCATCGACAAGGTTGGCATCGTTTTCACCGGTTGCAGTTCGCCAAGCCACTGCGTCCTGGTCTCCTTTTCTGTTCATGAGGTTTCAGAGATGAGGCCGATGCACCTGGCGGTCAGCAGGCGGGTCAAGGCGGACGCGAAGCCCAGATTCCACTCGGGCGGAACGACTTGCGCGCCCTTTGCGTAGACATCGGTGAGCCGCTCTGGCGGGTTGGCGTCTGCCAGAGGGTGGCCACCAGCGAGTAGGCGGCCAACAGCATATCCAGTGATCCCGAACGGCCGAGCGCAGGCAACGAGCTCTCAATTGCGTCGGCGGGGATAGCGTCGCGGCGGTCCTGATCCGCTTGACCTCGACAACCCGTTCGTCGTCCACCTCGTGCTGCGACCGGCGTCTTGGTCCGCGCCGCACTTGAAGCCCTGCGCTACTGGCTGCTCTATGTTCCACGACCTGCGCGATGGGCGGATTATGCGCTGTTCTTTTCCGGCGCGGTGGTGAGATGACGGATAAACATCGCCACCTCCTCAACCGCGCGAAGCGCATCTGGGTTGACGTCGAAACCGAGCTGGAACATGTGCATCGCCTTGTGCCACTGCTGCACCCACACTGGTACGCCGTGAGCCCGCAGCCGGTCGGCCAGCGTGAGGGTGTCATTGAGCAGCATCTCGTGGGTGCCAACCTGGAGCAAAAATGGGCCAAGGCCATGCAGATCGGCCTCCGACGGCATCACTGGCGCCGCCCGGGTGCCGTTGACAGTACCGAAGACGTCATAGAGGAACTTCACCGTCATGAACGGAAACATCACGTCGCGATGGTCTTTGAGGGCCCGGTACTTCAGCCCCATATCCGACGACGTCAGCGGTGACATCAGCGCCTGACCCGCAGGCACCGGCAGCCCGCTGTCGCGGGCGGCCAGTGCGGTACCGGCAGCCACCATGCCACCGGCCGAATCTCCTGCTAGCACAATGCGATCCGCTGAAAAGCCGAGCGACATAACGTAGCGGTAGGCGTCGAGCCCGTCGGACACGGCATCCTCAAGGCGGGCCTGCGGGGCCAGCCGGTAACCGACATTGAATACCCGCGCGCCGGTCTCTTGGGAGAGCTTACCGACAAACCGCCGATGCGAATTGAGACCCAAAGTCACCAGCGCCGAGCCGTGGAAGTAGACGATAACCCGGTCGGACTGGCGGGCCGTCGGGAATACCACCCACTCGGCCGGACACTGTGGCAATGCGACGGGGGTCACTTGAGTTCCCGCCGGTGGC
>NZ_GG770613.1 GCF_000164135.1 Mycobacterium parascrofulaceum ATCC BAA-614
CCAGCGGCGCCGGGAGCCTGTTCCGCGGGATGGCGGTAGCGAGCAGGGCCGGGCGCGCGATGGCCGGCACGAGCGCGTTGGGTCGGGAACGAAGCCGGGCCGAGACGGCGAAGTCCCCGCGCGACCCGAACAGGAAAGACAAGACGGACAACCCGGCAACCGCCCCGCAGGTGACGCCGGTCGGACCGATCACGAGCATCGCCGCCGAGCTGCGCGAGCTGGCATCGCTGCGCGACGCCGGAATCCTGACGCAGCACGAATTCGAAGAACAGAGAATTCGCCTGCTGCCAAGCTAATCCAGGTTGAGATACCCTGTCTTCCTTAACCGATCCACAGGAGCACGGAGCTTCACGGGGGCTGAGCCACAACATCATTGCCTCGTCGGCTCAGAGCCGCTCGACCTACCGACGACCTAAGTCGTTGCTACGACCGTTCGTCTCACTGCGTAGGATGAGCTCCATCCTGGCGGCGGTGTGTGCAGGTGCACGGACGGTCACCCCTGGCACTTGCCCTATGGATGCATGCAGGCGTGGAGCGATCAAGAGCGAACGAGTCGTGCGATCGCGGCGGAAGCTTCGGCCAATTTCGCGTGGGCCTGGTCGCCGCCCTCCGCGGCGGCGCGGGTCAGGCAGTGGTCAAGGTGCTCGTTGAGCAGATTCAGCGCGACTGACCGTAAGGCGCTGCTCGCGGCGCTAATCTGGGTGAGGACGTCGATGCAGTACTTGTCGTCGTCGATCATCTTGGCGATGCCGCGGACCTGGCCCTCGATGCGGCGCAGCCGCTTGGCGTAGTTGTCCTTCTGCGCCGAATATCCGAGTGGGGTTGTCATCTATCCTCCCAGCGTCTTGGTCATCGGGGGGACCTGCGCCTACTGCGTGGTGACGAGGGTCAGCCATCGCAATGGCGTCGGTGCGGTGGAAGCGGCGCCAGGATCGAGGAAATGCGAGTGCTGATGGGCCTCATTATGGCACGTACCGTGCCCTATCGCGCTCAACAGGCGATCGCCCGTCAGAGGGCGCACCGGGACCGGTGCCCGATTCCGCAGCTCGCGAGCCCCGCACGTCAGGGCAACGCGCTGTCTGCCGTATGGCTATGACGGCGCAAAGCGGAACCCTTTCGACACCGTGTGTACCGGCACACGAAGTTGGATCCGCACTACCCTTTGCGGGTATGGGGTACACACCGTATTGTCGGTGGTGTGGACTTTCCCCTGCCTACGTTGGGGCCTTCGGCCGACCCACACGGGCGGCTGACGGGGTACCGATCACGGACTGATCACGGCCGGGCGTCGACTCATTTTGGATCAGGCATGGCCACGATCAGCGGTGCTACGGTCGGGGTGTTATGAGGTCGGCCA
>NZ_GG770612.1 GCF_000164135.1 Mycobacterium parascrofulaceum ATCC BAA-614
ACAGTTGTCGGCGTCGTCTGAAAACTGACCCCGTGTCGACGCGGTGGTTTCTAGGTGCGGTCGCAACACTTCTCTAGATTCTGGAGGTTGTGTTGGCATCGTCGCGTCGGGTGAAGAAGGGGCCGGGACGTCGTCCGCAGTCGGCCAAGCGTCAGCGGTTCATGGAGTTGCGGGCTCGCGGGTGGAGCGTGCGGGCCGCGGCCCGCGAAGTCGGTGTGTCCCGGTCCGCTGCGACGAACTGGACACGCGGTTACAAGACCTACCGCAACGGCGTCGCGGTCGGGTTCGTCCCGCCGCTAGATCGACTAGCGGTCCGCCAGATCAGCACGCGATACCTGTCCCAGGACGAGCGCATCGAGATCGCCGATCTGCATCACTCAGGGCTGAGGGTGCGGACGATCGCCACCCGACTCGGTCGAGCGCCGTCGACGATTTCGAGGGAGCTACGGCGCAACGCACCAGCCGGCCGCGGATATCAGCCCTTCGATGCCCACCGGCGAGCCACCGCGCGACGAGCACGTCACCACCGCCGTCGGGTCGACACCAACGACCAGCTCGGTAACGCGGTCGCCGAGCTGCTTCTTCAGCGTTGGAGCCCCCAACAGATCAGCCGTCACCTCCGCCACCGCTTCCCCGATGATTCATCGATGTGGTTATGCCACGAAAGCATCTATCAAGCTGTCTATCAACCGAATTCACGTTTCATGCGGCCCTCGCGATTAGCGCCGCACCGACGCTCACCGCTGCGCACCGGTCGAGATCACCGCCGAGCGCATCACCGCCAGAGTTGCCGGCGGCCGCGGTTCCAGCAGCCGATGCTCACCATCCACGACCGGTCCTTCTCGGCTGTCGACCGGTCTGAAGCCGGCCACTGGGAAGGCGACCTTATCATCGGTAATAACCACCTCTCGGCGATCGGCACTCTGGTCGAACGCCAGACCCGGATGCTGCGGTTGGTGCATCTGCCTCGCAGTGACGCCGACTCCCTGCACGCGGCCTTGGTGGCCCGCATGAAGGATCTGCCACCCACGCTGATGCGGTCGATCACCTGGGACCAGGGCACCGAGATGGCGCGCCACCTTGCCACCACCGACAAGCTCGGCGCGCCCGTCTACTTCTGCGACTCCAGATCACCCTGGCAACGCGGCACGAACGAGAACACCAACGGACTGCTGCGCGACTACTTCCCGAAGGGCGTCACCCTCATCAGCCACCCGCCGGAGCAGTTGTTGGCCGTCGAACACGAACTCAACCATCGCCCCCGCATGGTCCTCCAAGACCGTTGCCCCGCCGATCTATTCGCTGCCCTGTTAGTCTCGAGTGATCCGTCGGTGTTGCGACGTTGAGTAGAACCCACCCCGTCG
>NZ_GG770611.1 GCF_000164135.1 Mycobacterium parascrofulaceum ATCC BAA-614
TGTGACGAAGGTTGATCAACCTTCGGTTCCAACGCTTGGTGACCCCGGCGATGTCGGCCATGCCGGAGCGCTCATCGACCTCGCGCCACTCAAAACCGCGCTCGGCGTGCAGTTCGTGGCGCAGCACCGCCTGATAGATCACCCCGGCAGCTTTGGCCTCATGGTGCAGCGATTTGGAATCGATTGATACCAGCACACCGTCGGCGCGGGGCTGCCGGTTAGGCACGATCACGTGGGTGTGCATGTGCGGGTCCCCGCACCGCGACGTTTCGTGCTGGTAGGCGATCGCCACCAACCCAGGCAGGCGCTGCAGGTTTTTCTTGCCGGTGACCGGGTTGTGGACCCGGGTGTATCCGGCGTGCTGGTGCAGATAATCCATCGCGGCCTTGACCGCCCGCGAATGCGCTTCAGCGATCACTTTGTCGTTGATCTCGCTGGTCAGCGCCCGCACCAACGACACACTTTTGGGCGCGGCGAACGTCAAATCGAAACCGTGCACCGACTCCTTGGTAAACGCCCGGCCACTGGCCCCGTTGGGGGCGATCCCCTCGTCAAGCCACGTGGTGGCCACATTCCCGTCAGCAAACCCACTCGCGAGCGCGGCCCCGCTGAGCCCGGTCAGCTCCGCAACCGTGACCGCATCCCCGGCCAGCACCCAGGTCGGCACCCGAGTATCACCTTCGGAGTAGTACTCACCGAGCCCGCCGCCAGCGGCCTGCCGGTCCATCGCCGCCTGTTTGGCCTCGTTGGCCGTCTTCTCGTAGTAGGCGATGCTCCACCGCGACAGCCGAGAAATCGTCAACATCCTCGACCACCTCCGACCCGCGCCGGCTCGCACCCAACAGGGGGACGAACGGTTGTGGCCGCGCGCAGCGCGCGGCCACAACCAGTCTTGCACATCCTTGTGCCAATGTGCCAGAAGTCTTTGGAGGGAGCCGGGTGGGGCGAGTGGGGTGTGAACCGGGGAGGGGGTTGGGGTGGGGAATGGTGCCAGGAGGTGGGGTGTGGCGGATTTAGGGTTGGGGGAGGTGACGGGCAAGTGGGCGGGTGAAGTGGATGTGGTGGTGCCGCGGGGCCAGACGTTGAACTCGGCGTTGGGTGCGGGCGCCGGCGCCGGGTGCGCCCGGGCGGTCGGCGGTCGGGGCAGACGCGGGTGGGCGTGGGCACGGGTAAGGGCTTTGGCGCCCGGTTGCGGGCTTGGTAGCAAAGCAGGAGGAAGGGTCGAACACGGTGAAGATCAGGATGGGTTTGGCCGCGGTCGCGCTGTTGGTGGCGGTGATGGTGTGGCTGCTGGCTAGCCACACCTTGGACTGGGTGCTGTCGACGGGGCTGGCGCACTAAAGGTGCGGCGTGGGCGGAGATGTCGCCGGCGCACGCAAG
>NZ_GG770610.1 GCF_000164135.1 Mycobacterium parascrofulaceum ATCC BAA-614
AGGCACCGTGGGCGTCGACATCGCCGAACTGGTAATTGATTGTCATAACGGTGTTCTCCTAATGTCTGGAATGGTACGCAGCCGCGGTTTTTAGCGCTAGCTGCTGAGGATTTGCTGCGAGGCCTGCTCTTGCTGCTCGTAGTTGTTGGCGTCGCGGATCAGTCCGTCGCGCACTCCGTGGAGCATGTTGACGATGTTGCGGAAGGCCTGGTTGACCTGACCCATGGTGTCGTACGACGTGGCCTGGGCCTGGCCGCTCCAGCCCGAGCCGGCGATGTTCATCGAGGACGCCCACATCTTGCGGGCCTCGTCCTCGACGGTCTGGGCGTGCACCTCGAAGCGGCCCGCCATCGCCCGCATTTCGTGCGGGTCGGTCATAAAACGTGTTGCCATGCTGGCTGTCTCCTTAATAAATGGTTTCTCAGATACCTGCTGTGGTTACGACGATGGCCGGGCCGGTCACCCGCTGGCGAACCGCCGAGCCGAATACAAAAGGATGATCCCCCCTTCCCGTCAGCCGGCGGCCACCGGTCGCTCTAACACGGTGAGACGGACGTCAAACCCGAACCGCGGCGTTTGAGTTGTCCGGCCGTCAGCCCCCGAGATCATCGGTAGCTGGGCGGTGAGGTGGTGGACCACATCGATGATGTGCGGTCCCACACCGCCGACCGCCAATCGGATCAGCCCGCGGCAGCCGCGTTGGCAGCCTCGGTCGCGGCGTACGATCCCGAACTCATCGACAGAGTGTTCACGAACGCCTCGTGAATGGCCGCGGCCTGGGCGCTCACCGCCTGGTACATCTGGGCGTGCGCCGCGAACTGCGCCGCCGTCAGCGCCGACACCTCGTCGGCGGCGGCGGGCACCACCCCGGTCGTGGGGGCGGCGGCCGCCGCGTTCTGAGCGCTCAGCGTTGAGCCGATGGCCTGCAAGTTTCCGGCCGCCGCAGCCAGAGCCTCGGGCTGTGTGGTCACGAACGACATACTTGGTTCCCTCCTAGTTCCAATCCCCGACTCTGCAGAGAGTAGATGACAGCGACCCCCGAAGCTCTTTCGGAAGGCGCCTGTTTGCAATTGTTCACGTGACGGTACGACGAATTCACTTTTGGTAACGCCAGAGTAACAGCGCCTGACCCGAATCGCCCTGCCTGACAGCGCGGTCACAGCAAACTGTAACCATCGGCAGCGGCAAAGCCGCTGGTCGGGGTGGTTTGGCGCGCTTGCGCTGGGCAAACTGGTTTAGAATCTCATTGCCGATTATGTCCCGCCGCACGGCTAGCAACCGCCGAGCGGGCCGCCCACGACCCCCCTGGCGCGGCGCGGGGAGGCACCTGCGGGGCGGTGCCCCGGGCCGTGCGTAACCCATTCTGTTAACCCGCCGTTCGCCGATCGGCAG
>NZ_GG770609.1 GCF_000164135.1 Mycobacterium parascrofulaceum ATCC BAA-614
TCAACGACGCCCCCGCGCTGGTGCAGGCCGATCTGGGCATTGCGATCGGCACCGGCACCGACGTGGCCATCGAGGCCTCCGACATCACGCTGATGTCCGGCCGGCTCGACGGTGTTGTGGAGGCGATCGCGCTCTCGCGGCAGACGCTGCGCACGATCCACCAGAACCTTGGCTGGGCCTTCGGCTACAACACCGCCGCGATCCCCCTAGCCGCACTCGGTCTGCTCAACCCGATCATCGCGGGAGCGGCGATGGGGCTCTCCTCGGTCAGCGTGGTCACCAACTCGCTGCGGCTACGCCGCTTCGGCCGCCACACCCGACAAGGATCGCCCCAGACCGCCCACATGGTGGACATCCCAGATAGCGCGACGTGGGATTCGTGAAGCCAGTAGGTATGCCACAACATCGGCGCTCATTCACCCCGCAGTATCGAGTCACGGCCGCGCACATGGTGATCGACGGGCAGCGGCGAGTCGCTGAGGTAGCCCGCCAGCTAAACGTGGACACGAGCCTGCTGCATACATGGGTGCGCGATGAGCGGTGGCTGATGTCCCAGGCCCGCAGCGGTGACGGCCAGCGGCCAGATGTCGCTGGCGAACAGCCGCTTTCGGTCCAGGAGCGAGCGGATTTGGTCCGGCTAGGGCAGACCGCAGCCGAGCAGGCGCAAGAAATGGCCGGCATAGACGCGTCTCGGCACACTTTGCGACCGCAGCAGCGGCGAGCCGCGGCTTGAACTCGCCGCAAGGGAGTGCGCCTGCCACGGCGTACCCGAAATCGCCGAGCTACCGGGCGCGTCGAACTCCGGCTGCAACTGTCACCGGGTCGCGAAAATTGACCCACCTGAGATGCTAATGACGGGTGTTGGGAGACCGTGGGATGCGGATTGAGATTCTGAGCAGCCCGGGCTGTCCGAACGCGGCAACGGCCCATGAAATGCTGGTCGACTGTTTGGCCGTGGTCGGGATCAACACGGCGATCGTTGAGCGGGTCGGACCCTTTCCGTCACCGTCGATACTGATTGACGGCACCGATGTGATGCGTCCCGATCGGCCGCCGACGGGTGACGTCTGTCGGTTGGATCTGCCCAGCCGTGACGTCATACTGACCGCGCTGCGACGGGCGATTGCGGCCGAAAGCTAGTGGCCGCGAGGAGCGTACATGTTCACGGCAACGCCGGCCAGGAAAACCAGGGGCGCCAAGCACGTCCCAGCGGCCGGGTCGGAACCCCTCGAGGGCCATACCCCACGCCAGCGAGCCGCCGACGAACACGCCTCCCCGTAGGCGGCCAGGATCCGGCCTATTTACCTCAGATCAGATGACAAACCACCCGCAACAGGATCGCCATTTGATCTGAGGCACCGCAGGTCAGACGCCCGCACCTGCCTCAGATAGAACGACAACGGAC
>NZ_GG770608.1 GCF_000164135.1 Mycobacterium parascrofulaceum ATCC BAA-614
ACGCTCCAGCCGCCGCTGGCGAAGTTGTGGGCGGCTAGGGTGCGTGCGGCCCAGACGGCTTCGTGCGGGGCGACCCAGTGGACTTCGTTGAAGGCGGGGTAGTCGATGTTGTGCGGGTGGATGCTGGAGCCCAGTCCGCGCATGAGCCGGGTGGTGGCGGGTTGGCCGAAGATGGTGGAGCCGATGGTGTCGACGCCGATCAGTTGCATGTCGGGGTTGAATTGGCGCAGCACGCGGGCCACACCGGCGGAGTGTCCGCCGGTGCCGACCGAGCAGACCAGCACGTCGACGTTGCCGAGCTGATCCATGAGCTCTAACCCCAGTGATTGGTAGCCGGTGATGTTGTCGGGGTTGCTGTATTGGTCGGGGCACCAGGAGCCGGGGTGGGCGGCCAGGATTTGGGCGACGCGGTCTTTGCGGGCTTGTTGCCAGCCCCCGACCGGGTGGGGTTCGGTGACCAGGTCGACCTGGGCGCCGTAGGCGGCCAGCATGTGGCGCACGATGGGTTCCATGCCGGTGTCGGTGACCACGGTGACCGGGTGCCCGTAGGCTTGGCCGGCCAGCGCCAAGCCTAATCCGAGGCTGCCGCTGGTGGATTCGACGATGCGGGCTCCGGGTGTGAGTTCGCCGCGGGCGCGGGCGGCTTCGACCATGTGCAGGGCGGGGCGGTCTTTCATGCTGCCGCCGGGGTTGAACCCTTCCAGCTTGGCCCAAAACCCGCGATCGGGTGGGCTCAGCGGGGCCGAGACCCGCAGCACCGGCGTGTTGCCCACCAGGGCGGCGGGTCGCCGGGAGGTGGCGGGGGCGGGTGGTGCGCAGTCGCGCGGCTTGAGGACCTTGAGCGCCGCAACGGGGTGAACGCAAGTGTTGTCAAAAGGAAGAACTTCAGCCATGGGATTCGTCGCTTTCACGCGGGAGCCGCGATTACCTGTGCGCGGCACATGGTGACAGGGGTCAGCGGTCACCGGTCGCCGCCACTAAAGGGCAGAAACGACCTGATGCTGACCAGTCAGCGACGAGACAAGCAGAACCGGGTCAAGACGTCTTGACCGGTAACAGAAAAGGCCGGGGCTCGCGGGGGGCCGCGCCCGGCGGGCAGCCCAAACCAGGCCGACCCAGCGGTGACGGCTACGGCCGCCACCACGCCCAACGCGATTAATGCAGCCACCACAGCGCCCGAGCGGGGCAGCACTGCCGTGGTGAACTGCTCATGATGTCCGCCCGAGGACCCCTTGCCCACATGCGGATGATCGACATCAACGGTGAACTCACCACCCAGCGAAGCCACCAACGCGTGCGCCGGGTGTGACACCGAAGACTGCGAATGCCCCATGATGCTGTGAGCGCCGATCAGGACCCCCCACATCGCCAACCACGCCGCAGCCCCGACCGCCACCACATACCGCAGCCGAGGCGTCCCGCTAGCGCC
>NZ_GG770607.1 GCF_000164135.1 Mycobacterium parascrofulaceum ATCC BAA-614
ACTCTCAATGACGATGTCAAGCCGCCGACTGAGTGATCGGGGGTGAGTCGGGTTGCCAGGTGCGGTTGTCGCGGATGAGTGCGTAGAGGACGTTGGTGCGGCGTCGGGCCAGGCAGATGGTGGCTGGGATGGGTCGTTTGCCTTGGTTTCGTTTGCGTTGGTAGTAGGCGCGGGAGGCCGGGTCGCAGCGGATGGCGGTCAGTGCGGACATGTACATCACCCGGCGCAGCCGGCGGCTGTAGCGCTTGGGGGTGTGCAGTCGTCCGGTGCGTTTTCCCGAATCTCGAGATACCGGTGCGAGCCCGGCCCAGGCGGCGAGCTGGTCGGCCGAGCCGATCAGTTCGGGATCGCCGACGGCGGCCAGGAATTCAGCACCGAGCCGAAATCCCATGCCTGGGATGCTGGTGATCACTTCGGCCAGTGGATGGCGGCGAAATCGGTCCTCGATGTCGGCATCGGTGGTCTTGATGCGGTCATCGAGGGCAATCACCCCCTGCGCCAGATCAGCGATCAGTCCGGCGGCCACTTGTTCGCCGGGCAGTCGGACCGTTTGAGTTTTGGCGGCCGCCACCGCAGCCGCCGCAATGGCCGCGGCATTACGCACTCCGGCGTCGGCCAGGATCCGGGTCAGCCGCGAAATACCGGTCTGGCGGATGGCTTTGGGGCGCTGGTAGCGCGCCAGCAGCACTACCCAGCCCCGGTCAGCGCTGAGCTGGGCGGCCCGCTCCAGCGCCGGACACACCGCAACGAGTTGTTGGCGCAGTCGGTTGATCGTGCGGGTGCGGTCAGCGACCAGGTCGGCGCGATGAGCGGTGAGCAGCCGCAGTTCGGTGATCAGATCGTCGTCGGGATGCAGCAGTGGCAAGTCATCGCCGCGCATCCGCGACTGATCAGCGATCACCCGGGCGTCTTTGGCGTCGGTCTTGGCTTCACCACCTCGATAGACCGCCGAGGCTTGCCAGACCGCACGGCCCGCCAGGTAGCGCACCGACTTGCCGGCATCAGCCAACACGGTCAACAACAGGGCGGCATACACCGTGGTCAGGTCCACCGTCCAGGCAACCTGATCAGCCAACGAGTCAATCTCGCCGATCAGCGCACGGATCGGTTGCTCCTCGTTGCCGAGTCTGCGCGACAACACCACCGTGCCGCTGTTGTCGACCACGCACACCCAGTGATGTTCCTTGCCGACATCAACCCCAGCCCACAACTGGCCCGCTGCCATCGATCTCCTATCCGCTTGTCTGCCAACACGATCCCCACGGACAACCCCGCCAGCATTTCCTTAAACAAGCGATCACGTCGCAGATCTCAATCAGCGGCCCGAGGAAGTCCAGGAAGGCCGGGCGGCCAGTCCTTTCAAGCCGCACCACCAGGCCGGCAACCGACATGCCGCCTCACCCGACCCACCCGGGTCACAGCACAACGTAACAACACGAAGTAACTGCACCTACGAACTT
>NZ_GG770606.1 GCF_000164135.1 Mycobacterium parascrofulaceum ATCC BAA-614
CGACTTAGCACAACCGCAAATTTTGAGCTAACGATCAAGCTTGCACACGCTCACTGCTGGCTGCAGGCACTGATCCTCAATTCCCCCAACGTCATTCCGGAGGAATCTTGGCCATAAAGCGCCGCGAGACGAAGGACGGCGTGCGTTATGACGTCCAATGGCGCCTACCGGATCGTTCGAAGCGCAAGAAGAGCTTCCGAACAGAGCGGGAGGCGCGCCAGTTCGAAGCAAGGCTCGTCACCGACAGCGCCGCGGGCGTCAGGGTGGACCCACGCGGCGGCAAAATCCTGCTCCGCAACGTCTATCGATCGTGGCTAGCCTCCCGACCCGACCTGAGCGCGAAAGTCCGCCGCGGATACGAAGACAACTGGAGGCTGCGTATCGAGCCACAGTTTGGTTCGTGGCCGATCGCAAGAATCGACCACGAGTCGATCCAACGATGGGTGAATGCCATGTCAGCGTCGGGTCTCGGACCGCGGACCGTGAGGTGGACGCACTCGGTCCTCAAGATGACCCTTGACCGCGCCGTCGAGGAAGACCAGCTCCTCGGCAAGAACCCCGCATCACGCACCAAATTCCCACCGATGCGGCAAGCCACACACGTCTATCTAACCGTCGGCGAAGTCGCAACACTTGCCCAAACATGCGGCGCTCAAGGTGACGTCGTCTTGCTCCTGGCTTACACAGGCCTACGATTCGGTGAACTCACCGGCCTCAATGTCGAGGATGTCGACCTGGGCGCTCGTCGAATCCGTGTTCGCCGGTCGATGACCCAAGTCGGCGGCAAACTCGTTGAAGGGAACCCGAAATCGCAAGCCGGCCGACGTTCTGTCCCAATCCCCGAGCGCTTGATGCCGGCACTTAAGGCGCGGCTCGACGCACGACCCTGTGGCGCGCCGGCGATCGCGTCGCCGAAGGGTTCCCGGCTGAGCCTGGAGAACTGGAAGCGTGCGGTCAACTGGCGGAAGTCTGTGACTGAGATCGGCCGGGACAACTTGCGTGTGCATGACCTACGGCATACCTACGCATCGCTGTCACGACGGGCCGGCGCCGACTTGCGACTCCTGCAAAAGGCAATGGGCCACGCATCAATCACCGTGACCGCACACACCTACGCGGATCTCTTCGACGACGAGCTTGACGACATCGCAACCGCGCTTGACTCGCTCGACGATACTTTTCGTGCGGGCCGCAGCTGATCCGGTTTGGCCCTGTTTCGTCCCATTTCTCAGGGATCGAGGTGGCGGCAAGGCTGTCTGGCAATCGCACGGGAAGGGAGACCCAATCGTTAGACCCCGGCCTCAAGCCAGGTTGGCGAGGCCGGGGCCATTCGACTAGAGCGCAGACCCGGAGGTCATCCCCAACGCTGGTCCCGAAGCCGTTTGTTTAACCGGCCGCATCGGAGCGCACTTCATCAAGTGTAAAGGACTCAAACCCAATTGAGCGGAGGCCACACGCCCCCGCTGAACACAGCCGACCCCGGGGTTATGCGAC
>NZ_GG770605.1 GCF_000164135.1 Mycobacterium parascrofulaceum ATCC BAA-614
GGGCGGATTCAACTGGTCGTCGCAACACCTTGACCGTGGAGGTGTTCAGCAGTGGCGACGAAGGACTGGGCCGCAAAGACGAGCGATGTGCCCGAGCGTGCGCGTCGGCAGTGGCGTGCGGATCGGGCGTTGCGTCCGCCGATGCGTTCGCCCGGGCGGCCTGAGCCCTCGCGGGCGGTGCAGCGGCAGTTCTGGCGTCTGATCGCGACGGGCATTACCTCGGCCGAAGCGGCGCTGAAGGTGGGCGTGTCTGTGCCGGTCGGAGCCCGTTGGTTTCGCCACGCTGGCGGCATGCCACCGATCTCGCTTGCCGTGCCCACCGGCCGCTACCTGTCCTTCGAGGAGCGCGAGGAGATCGCGCTGCTGCGCGCCAAGCAGATCGGCGTTCGTGAAATCGCGCGCAGGATCGGTCGCGACCCGGGAACGATCTCCCGCGAATTGCGCCGCAACGCGGCCACGCGCAGCGGGAAGCAGGAGTACCGGGCGTTGGTGGCGCAGTGGAAGGCTCAGCAGGCGGCGAAGCGACCGAAAACGGCCATGCTCGCGACTAACGACAGGCTGCGCGAGTACGTCCAGGAGCGGCTCGCCGGGAACGTGCGCCGGCCGGACGGCAGCATCGTTGTCGGGCCGGAGCCGCCCGCGTGGAAGGGGCTGAACAAACCGCACCGGCAGGACCGGCGGTGGGCGACCGCGTGGAGCCCGGAGCAGATCTCGCACCGGCTGAAGGTCGACTTCCCGGATGATGAGTCCATGCGCATCAGCCACGAGGCGATCTACCAGTCGCTGTTCATCCAGGGCCGTGGTGCGCTCAAACGCGAGCTCGTCACCTGCCTGCGAACCGGCCGCGCACTCCGCCAGCCACGGGCTCGAGCGCAGAACCGCCCGCAAGGGCATGTCACCGCGGACGTCGTGTTCTCTCAGCGCCCCGCGGAGGCAGCAGACCGCGGCGTCCCCGGGCACTGGGAGGGCGATCTGATCATCGGCACGGGCCGGTCCGCGATCGGCACGATCGTCGAACGCAAGAGCCGCTCGACCCTGCTGGTGCAACTGCCGCGACTGGAAGGCTATGGCGAGATACCGCGGGTCAAGAACGGTCCCGCGCTGGGCGGCTACGGCGCCGTCGCGATGAACGCCGCGCTCATAGCGTCAATGACGAAGCTTCCCGAACAGCTCCGGAAGACGCTCACCTGGGACCGCGGCAAAGAACTCTCCGGCCACGCCCAGTTCACTCTCGAGACGGGCACGAAGGTGTTCTTCGCCGACCCCCACTCGCCCTGGCAGCGGCCGACGAACGAGAACACCAACGGGTTGCTGCGCCAGTACTTCCCGAAGGGCACGGACCTCTCACGGTGGTCCGCGGAAGACCTCGAAGCAGTCGCTCTCGCGCTAAACAACCGACCCCGCAAAAGCCTCGACTGGAAGACACCTGCCGAGGTGTTCGAGGAGCAGCTACGCTCACTCCAACAACCCGGTGTTGCAAGGACCGGTTGAACTGTCG
>NZ_GG770604.1 GCF_000164135.1 Mycobacterium parascrofulaceum ATCC BAA-614
GATATGTAGAGAACATTGTCAAGAAGGCAAGGTGAGGCGCCGCCGGGGAGCTACCCAGGCGGCGCCTCGTTGCTTCCTCGGCCAGTCTGTGTGGTGAGCGTGTCGTTAGCGACGCGCGGTCAGACTGATATACGCGGATTGGCTACCGCAGGACGGTGTTTCGGCTGGATCGCATCCGCATGTCTAGCATCGAGCGTCACCCGCATGGGCTGCTCATAGGTGTGTCGCGGGTCGATCCACGCGCTGCCACCACGGACCTCGTGAGGAAGCAGATCAGGTGGCGGTCAGTCGTCCATGACCGCCAGCGACCAGCACCAGCCGGCCAGTTCACGCGCGACCGCGACATTGGCCGTCACGGGTCGCTTACGTCGCTCCAGGAAGCCCACCCACCTGCCGTGCAGGCGGCGGTTGCCTTCGTCCCCGCGGACGCGAGCGGCCGGCGAGGCGAGGTCCCACCGCGAACGCATCACCGCACCCACGTGATATCGCGGCTTGTGATGCCACGCCGCCTCGACCAACAGCCGCCGGACATGGCCGTTGCCGGTCTTGGTGATAGGACCCTGAGCCCTCGAGGAACCCGACGAAAACTCCGAGGGAACCAACCCGACAAACGAGCCAATCGTGTTGCCGGTGAACCGGTTCCAATCACCAATCTCGACGGCCAACGCAAACCCGGTCAACGTGTTCACCCCCCGCAGACACGACACCCGCCGCACAATCGCAGCGAACTCACCATCGGCGGCCATCTCCTCGATCGCTGCGTCCAGACGCCGCCGCCGGGCCTGCATCGTCAACACGTGGTCATAGTCGGCGTCAAAGGCCATCCGCGTCGCCGGCGCCCTGAGCTGGGGCGCGGCGACGGTGCGCAGCCACTGATCATGGGCACCGGTCCAGGCCGCCCTGCCGTAGTACACGATGCCGTGACGCAACAGCAGCTTGGACAGGCGATGCCGGGCCCTCATCAGGTCGCCGCGGCAGTCCTCGCGGGCACGCACCAAGTCACGAGCCGCTTCCTGACCCACGCTCGGGATCGACACCGACGTGATCTCATCAAGACGCAACAACCGGCACAGATGCAGGGCGTCGCGGGCATCGGTCTTCACTCGATCACCAGCGGGCTTCTGCAGCTTCGACGGTGCCACCACGACGCAGCGGATCCCGGCCTCCGTCAACGACCGCTGTAAGCCGAAACCGGTGGGACCCGCCTCGTAGGCCACCGCCACCGGCCCCTGCAGTCCCGATATCCACGACCGGATGTGCTCATGGGCCGGGGTCAGGCGAGCCTGCTGAACCTCACCGGTCACGCTATCGATGGCCGCTGCTGCTACCGAACGTGCGTGCACGTCCAGTCCCACACTCGTACGCTCTGTAAACACCGGGGCCTCCCACCACTGTCGGATAGACCGGGCAGGCGACTCCCTACTCGGTAACCCACGAACATGGGTGAGTGGGGCCCCGGCCCGCAACCCCCGACTCAACGCCGACGGCCACCCATACTGT
>NZ_GG770603.1 GCF_000164135.1 Mycobacterium parascrofulaceum ATCC BAA-614
GGCTAGACATCCCAGGGATGCAACTTGTCAAGTTAAGCGGCGTCGGCGGTCGGGCTGCTCGGTTGGCGGTGTGCCCAGGCTTTGTGTTCGTCGTAGTGGGTGTGGTGGCGTAGGCAGCCGTGCAGGATGCCGACGAGTCGGTTGCCCAGGGCGCGTAGTGCCTGGTGGTTGAGGTCGCCGGCGGCGCGGCGTTGGTCGTAGAACGTGCGGGCGCCGGGGCTGCTCGTGAGGGCGCAGAAGGCCCATTGGTCGATGGCGTCGTAGAGGCGGCGGTTGCGGACGTGGCGGGCGAGCACAGCGCGTTTCTTACCCGAGGCCACGGTCAATGGTGATGTTCCGGCGTAGTTTTTGCGACACTTGGCGGTGGTGTATCTGTTCGGGTCGTCCCCGAACTCACCGAGCACCCGGGCGCCGAGCGCAACACCAAGTCCTGGCAGGGAGAGGTAGATGTCGGCGTCCGGGTGTGCCTCAAAATGCGTTGCGAGTTCTGCTTCGAGCTCGCCGATCTGGCAGTTGAGCTCGGCGATGATCCCTACCGCGGCGCGGGTACTGACCCCGAACGCGGTGGTGACCGCCGCGGGCGCGGTGAGCTGCGGAGTCCGCAGTGTGGCCTGGATGTGTAGCGCCCGGGTGTCGAGGTTGCGTTGGCGCCCAGCGGCTTTGAGTGCAGCCCGGATCTTCGACAGGCTGAGCCGACCGGCATCGGCGGGGGTCGGGGCGCGACCCAGGATGGCCAGCGCGTCACGGTCGGCCAGATCCTCGAATGCCTCCAGTGCGGCGGGGTAGTACTCGCGCAGCGCCGAGCGCAGCCCGTTGGTGTGGCGGGTGCGTGCCCAGATCAGATTCTGGTGAGCCCGGGCCAGCACCTTGACCGCCTCGGCCTGACTGCTGTCGCCAGCGATTCGGCGGTGGTTGTGGCGATCAGTGCGCACCAGATCGGCCAGTAACTTGGCGTCAGAAGCGTCGGACTTGGCTCCCGAGACATGGTGGCGGTCGCGGTAGCGGGCCGCCGCCAGCGGGTTGATCGCGAAAACCTGATACCCGGCCGCGGTCACGGCATCCACCCACAGGCCCCGGTCAGTTTCGATGCCGATCACCACCTGGGCGGGGTCCTCGGCATGCTCGGCGATCAGCTCGTGCAACCGCCCGATCCCGGCCAAGCCTTCGGGTAGCCGCCGCGACGCCAGTCTGCCGCCCGCGTCGTTCATCAGATACACGTCGTGATGGTCTTCTGCCCAGTCGTCTCCGACGAACAGCATTCGATTGCCTCCCTTGCCCTCAGTGCGGATAAATCCTGTTCGAGCCCAAGGACACCCGGCGGCGACCTAATGGATCAGTGCTCGACCGGCACGACATCCCATGAGCGCTACAGATGACCTCACCAACCGGCCGGGGCACGATCTAGCCCTAGGAATCGGCAATCGCTCCAGGCGCCAAGGGTGCTCACCGGCCGGCGGCTCGGTTGATCAGCCTCCCGCTCAATAACCAAGATCCCCGTCAAGGACACGCTGATCGGATCCCATTAGGCG
>NZ_GG770602.1 GCF_000164135.1 Mycobacterium parascrofulaceum ATCC BAA-614
CCCCGTGCCCAGCCCCGCACCGCCGCCGCCCGAACCGCCACCCTCGCCGCCGCCACCGCCGCCGCCGCCCGTGGTGGTCACCACGCAGGCGCCCCCCGTCTACACGCCGCGGCACACCGCGCCGCCGACCACGCAGGCGCCGACCACGACGGCCATGACGACCCCACCGCCGTCGCCGACGACGACCACCGAGACGACGCCCCCGCCGGCGACGACCACGACGACGACCACCACGACGGTCCCGATGACCACCGAGTGGATCCACGTCCCGCTGCTGCCGGTGCCCATACCCGTGCCGGTGCCGCAGACTCAGGCCCCGCCGGCGCCCCAGGCCCCGCAATACACGCCTTATCCGCAGTATCCGCAGTATCCGCAGTACCCGGGCAACGCCCAGAACCCCTTCCTGGGCCCCGGCTACTAGCCGCGCGTCCGCCCTGCTCACCGCGCTCCATGAGCGCGGCCGCGCCCGCGCGGGTAGCGTGGTGTCACCCGGTCGGGCGGGCCTATCGGTGGTGCCCCCGTGGTCGGGCCCCGAGGCAAATCAGCGGACTGTGGAGGCGTACGTGGACATCGTGCTTGGGGTCTCGATGGCTCCCGAGACGGTCCGCCTGGTGGTCATCGAGGGCCAGGACGCCGACGGAGTCACCGTCGAACAGGACGAGTTCGAGTTCGCCGCGGACGGCGACTCGGCGACCGCCGGTGCGGTCGACCAGGTGCTCGCCGCGATCGGCGGCACCCGGGAAGGCGCGCTCGCGGGCGGCTATCAGTTGGTGTCCACCGGGGTGACCTGGACGGATCCGGCGGGTGTCGGCGCGCTGCGCGACGCGATGGCCCGCCACGGCATGGGCAGCGTCATGCTGGTGTCCCCGTTGCTGGCCGCGGCCGCGCTCGCCCAGACGGTCGGGTACGCGCTGGACTACGAGCACATCGCGATGCTGTTCGTGGAACCCGCGAGCGCGACGCTGGCGGTCGTCGACGTCACCGACGGTTCGATCGTCGATCTGCACCGTCAGCAGCTGGCGGGCCCGGTCGCCGGGGAGTTGGCGTCGATGGTCGCCGGCCTCACCGCGCGCGGCTCGCGCGCGGACGGCGTCTTCCTGGTCGGCTGCGGCACGGACATCGCGGCCGTCAAGCCCGCGCTCGAGGCGGCGTCCCCGCTGGCGGTGAGCGCCCCGGAGGAGCCGGAGATGGCGCTGGCCCGCGGGGCGGCGCTGGCGTCGGCGAACGCGCCGCTGTTCGCCTCGTCGACGGCGGCCCTGGCATACGCGCTGGACCCCGGGACCGGAGAGGTGAGCCCCCGCCCGCTCGGCCCGACCTACCTGGACGTCTGGGGCAACGCGGGCGGCGGCGCGCTGGCCTACAGCGCCATCGCCGACGAGGACGAGGAGAGCCCGCGCAGGCGCAGGCCCATGTTCCTGGCCGGCAGCGCGCTGGCCGGGATCGCCGCCGCCGTGGCCGGCGTCGTGCTCTTCTCGCTGACCTCCGACCGGCCGGGCTCCAGTCCACCGCAGAACCCGCGGGTCAGCGTCGCCACCCCGGTCAAGC
>NZ_GG770601.1 GCF_000164135.1 Mycobacterium parascrofulaceum ATCC BAA-614
GGCTTGCGGGCAGGCCGACGTCGCGCCGACGCCGGGCCGGCCCCACGCGCTGGCCCCGGCCCCGCAGTCCGATCCGGAGGCGGAGGTGGCCGAACGCAGCGGCTGGTGGCCGAGCTGCACGACAACTGGGACAACCTCACCCCGGCGGAACGCCAGCGGCGGCTGACGCAGCTGCAGCAGCAGGCCACCACGGTGTCCAACGACGTGCAGAATCTGCCACCCGCCCAACGGCCCGGCGTCGAACTGCGGCTGTTGCAGACCATGCTGGCGCTGTTCGACCTGGTGCGAAAGGCCCAGGGGCCCGACCAGCCGTGCTATTTTCCCGCGTGCCTGCCCGGCCTCTGAAACCCGTCGGTGTGAAATTCGGCTGCGGCTGTTTCGCGCCCGCCGAGGTTGGTCGCCGCGGTAACGATCGCCCGCTCGATCTGGCGCAGCGCGTGCACCGCGGTGAGGAGTCGCCGGGTATCGGGCCCCGGGGGTCCCGCCTCGCCGTCCCGCTGCCGGGCCAGGGTTTCCGCGGCGTCGAGCTCGTCGGCCGCCGACACCATGGTCGGCGCGCGGCCGCTGCCGATCGCGGCGGCCAGCGCGTCGATGTTGCGCCGGGTCTGGGCCGCGGCGGCCGAAAAGGCTTGGGCGAGTTCGGGGCTGAGGGACCCGCCCGGGTCCCGGTACCGCTCGCTGCTGCGTGCCAGGCTGCGGCCGTACCGGTCGCACGCCGCGAAGATTCGCAGCGCGCGGCGGATGCTGCGCCGTCCGGCCAGGCCGGCGACCCCCGCGAGAAGCGGCTTGGCGGTGACCCGGAACTGCTGCAGGTCCCGGTCTAGCTGGCGTGCCCGCTCGGACGGGCTCACGCCCTGGCCCGCGCCGAACATCGTCGCGGTGGACGAATCGATCAGTCCCGACAGGCTGGCCAGGAACGTGCGGGTGTCGTCGCGAATCGCGGCCCTGGTGTGGGTCGGCAGCACGACGATGGCCACGGTCGCCCCGATGACCGCGCCGAGTGCGGTTTCCTCGATCCGCAACATCAGCACGCCGAACGAGAGTTGGCCGAGCAGGCCGTAGAGCAACGCCAGCATCGTGGTGATCCAGAACGTCATCAGGCTGTAGGTGACCGTCATGAAATAGAAGGCGCAGAACAGGCACACGAAGATCCCGGCGAGCGCGGCGGTCTTGTCGCCGGCCAGCAGCGTGGCCACCACCACGCCGCACGGCACGCCGAGCAGGGTGCCGAGCAGGCGTTGCCAGCCCTTGGTGAGGGTTTCGCCCCACGAGTTGGTGCCGGCGAAGATCACGAACGCGGCGATCACCGCCCAGTACCAGCGGGCCGGCGACACCAGCTCGCCGGTCACGATCGCGAGTGACGCGGCGACGGCGACCTGGATGGCTTGTCGGGTGGTCGGCCGCAGGCCCTCCTCCGGGGGTTCTTCGGCGGGCGCGTCCCCGGGCGCGCTGTCCGACGCCGGCGGCCGCTCGCTGTCCCCGCGGTCCAGCGCGCCGCCGGCGGCGGCCCGCTCGACGACGGCCCGCACGTCGGAAGTCGCCGTGGCGGCGTTGATGATCGCCAG
>NZ_GG770600.1 GCF_000164135.1 Mycobacterium parascrofulaceum ATCC BAA-614
GCTGGCTGGCTTATCGTGATATCCGTTTCCTCGGATTGGGATCCGAGCCTGACAAGCTACCTCATCGCAACATCCGCACGCGGGGTCCTTCGCCCATTGACGCAAGCACTACCGTCCAACCAGTACGGGCTTGCTGTGATGGATCGGGTGCTTCGGGCGGCGCTCATCGCGTCCCGCCCACGCCCAGGACTGCGCGTAAGGCTGGTCGACACCGTCTTCGCCGGCGATCGAGTGAGGGGAGATTGGGTCGTCGCACCGAACGTCAACCCGGACGGGCCACCGATCCTTTACATTCACGGCGGCGCATTTTCGATGTGCTCTCCCAAAACCCATCGCGGTCTGCTGGGCGAACTGTCTGCCGCGTCGCTGCGCCCGGTCTTCGCGGTCCGCTATCGATTGGCTCCGCGTTACCCGTATCCGGCGGCTGCTGACGACGCACTGAGGGCCTACCGGTGGTTGGCGGGCTCTGAAGAATCGACATCAGCCCGCACGGTAGCGATCGCAGGCTGTCAACGGCAATCGAAAACTGATCAGGAGTCGGCCGCGCACTGGTCAGTATTCACTTGCCGCCGACACAGGCGATTCGGCGGGCGGCCAACTGGCGGTCGCGACCTCGTTGGGTGCACTCGCACATCGCCTGCCGTTGCCTGACCGCATGCTACTGATGTCCCCCGTCATCGATCTGACGTGTCAGCTGGCGACGGCTCGCGAAATCTGGCGCCGCGATCCTTTCGCATCCGCCCGATCCGCGTCGCGGGCGCTGAGTCTCTACGTGGGCGACGCCGATCCGCACGACCCCCGCGTCAACGTGCTCGCCACCGACCTCACCGGCATGCCGCCGACATTGATCCAGGTGGGCGGGAGAGAAATGCTGCTCGACGATTCCCGACGACTCGCCGAGCGCATGCTCGCCGCGGGGTCGTCCGTGCAACTTCAGGTGTTTCGCGGTCAAATTCACGTGTTTCAAGCCCTGTTTCGACTCTTGCCCGAGGCGCGTCACGCTTTGCGCCTCAGCGGGGCGTTTCTCGCCGACAGCGCTGAACGCAAGTTTCCTTGACGCCGGAGCTGAACGCGGGCGCAGCGGCTAGCTGCGCGGCGACCGCCTTTGCGCGCCACTGGGAGCCCGTTGACAAGTCAGATATGCATGTATTAATTTTGACATTATTGGGCGTAATGTAAACAGCTGGTCGGTTCCTCATCGCGAGCAGGCCGCCAACGACGACCACAGGCCGGGGAGCGACAATGGTTAACCCGCTACACGCGCCCGTCGATAAAGCCATAAAGCCCGGGAACGGTTATCTTCGGTCATCTTGATTCCCGCGCCGCAACGGGTGGACGACGGACTTCGCCGGTGGAGTCGGCGGTGGCCAGTGCGTGAACTGGCAGCCCCCCGGCTGGAAGCGGATTGCGACCGGTTCTCGGTGATGCCGGGCTCCCCTTGGTCGGGCACACCCTCGACTACATCCGGTTTGGGTCCGACCTGGGCAGAGAGCGCTACGAGCGGTTCGGTTCTGTCTCGTGGATGGGAGCGTTCGGTACCAAAATGGCGGTCATCGCGGGCCCCCAAGCTACCCAAG
>NZ_GG770599.1 GCF_000164135.1 Mycobacterium parascrofulaceum ATCC BAA-614
TTGGAGCGCTTGGCGACTCCTGTTGTTCCCGGCCTGTCCTGCCTTTCTGGCGTTGTGAGTAACGCTTGCTAGCAGCGTTGATGCGGGTCTTCTTGTCGACGGTGTGGTGGGTGCGGATGGTGCGGCGGCCTTCCTCCTCGGTGACCGGGCGGCCGTCGGTGTCGCGCAGAACGTAGTGCTGGCCGGTGCGCCAGCAGGTGGCAATGCGGGTGAGCAGGATGGTGGCGATGTGGCAGATCGCTGAGTCGTGGTGTCGCTCGGTGCTCATCAGGCGTTGGTATTTTGCGGCCAGTTGCGGATCAATTTTGCGGGCCTGGTCGGCGGCGTTGAAGAGGGCTTCACGCAGTAGCGGGTCGCCAGCTTTGGTGAGCCCGTGCTGGTGTTCGGCTTGTCCGGACTGGCTGAGCTTGGGAACGAGACCCGAATAGGCGCGGATCGCGGCCAGGGAATGAAATCGGTGCGGGTCGCCGATGCGGCCGGCGATGATGGCGCAGGTGACGGGCCCAACGCCGGGTGCTGAGGCGATGATTGCGGTGGGGTCGGCCTCGGCGTAGAGGTTGGCGCAGCGCTCGTCGAGGTCGTCGATCTGCTCGGTGAGCATCTGAGCTTGTTCGGCCTCGGTGGCGATATCGGCGGCCAGTTCGGCGAAGTCGATGCGGGCATCCGCGCCAGATCCCCACAGCTGCAGTGATTCTTGGGCAGCGGTCAACAGCATGGTGGCGTGGGGTTCACGCCAGGCGCCGCGAGAATGGCGGATCAGGAACCGGGTCAGCCGGGCGTGTCCGAGACGGATCAGGCTGTGGGGGTCGCCGTAGCGGGCGAGCAGCGCCAGTGCGGCCTTGCCGTAGTTGGATCCCAGGGCGTCGTACCAGGCCGGCCCGAGCAGCTCGAGTTGGGCGTCGAGTCGCTGGAAGACCGCGGTGCGGCGTTTGACAATCGAGGAGCGGATTTTGACGACCCGTCGCAGCGGTTCGGCCGGACCGTCACCGGTGTGCTCGCGCAGCCCTTCGGGGTGCAGCAGCGGCAGTCGGGCCAGCAGCCTGGAATCCAGACGATCGTTTTTGGTGTGTTTGGAGTAGTAGGCGCGCAGGTCTGCCGACTGGGTGGTGGGCACCATCGAGATCCGGGCGCCGCGGTGGCGAAACCACGATGCGAGCGGGGCCCATGCGTTGCGGGTCGGCTCCATCACGACGCGCAGCGTGTCTTGCTTGCCGAGCTCGATCGCCTTCCAAAGTTTCTCAAGTTCGGCGGGTCGGCTGAAGAACTTTCGTCCGGTCCATACGAACGTCCCATCAGGGCGAGCCAGCGATGCTTGGTGAGCAGCCCGGCAGGCCAGGTCGATACCCAATATCAGTTCCACGCACATCCTTTCGACGGATCCAGGTCAGTCCCCGGCTCCGACGGGCATGGCCCAGACATTCCGTAAGTAGAAGTCCGCTCTCCAGCGGCTCCAAGTTCCCGAATAGAGACACCAGTCGGCACCCGAGACGCGCCCTCGGACAGCCACTCAAAAATCAGGAATCACCAAGATGTTCCGGTCGGTGGGCTCGCGCCGTCCGCGGACGCCCACTAAACCTAAATGTCGGTGGGG
>NZ_GG770598.1 GCF_000164135.1 Mycobacterium parascrofulaceum ATCC BAA-614
TGAGCGTACTCACCGATCTGCGCAATCGCGGCGTCAAGGACGTGTTCTTCGTGGTCTGCGACGGACTCAAGGGGCTGCCCGAAGTGGTTGGCAATGTGTGGCCGCAGGCGATCGTCCAGACTTGCATTATCTGATTCGCAACACTTTTCGTCTCATCTCCCGCAAGTACTGGGATGAGATCAAGCGTGACGTGAAGCCGATCTACACCGCGGTCAACGCTACCGCGGCCCGTTCGGCGTTCGATGAGCTGACCGAGAAGTGGGGGCAGCGCTACCCGGCGGTGATCCGGCTGTGGGACAACGCCTGGAACGAGTTCATCCCGTTCCTGGACTACGACGTCGAGATACGCCGGGTCATCTGTTCCACGGATGAAGTCGTCAAGGTGAGGCAGAGACAGTCGTGGGTTTGCGGGGTTGCCAGTGCGCGACGAGGACTTCGTAGGCGCGCTCGGCCTGCTCGACGATTGCGTTCTCCTGGTCGCGGCGTTGCTTGCTGTTATAGGCCGCACCGGGTATCCGGTGGTTGCCTCGTCGCCCCGGCGCCCCGGCGGCCAATTCGAGCTTGCGCCGTTTGTGGGTGACCAGCCCTGGTCGGGCAAATGCGTAATCCTCGTCCTTGGTGACCAGGTGCCACGCGAGCACCGTCATTTTGCGGGCAGTGGCCACGATCGCGGTCTGAAACCCGCGCCGGGCTTTGATGCGCTGATAGAAGGCTCGCAGCGGTCCGGGTGCCCGGCTGGCCGACCACGCCGCCTCCACCAGCACGCCGCGGACGTGGGCGCGGCCGGCTTTGCTGATCCGGCCGTGCACCGGTGCGGAATTCCCGGACTGGCGCACCTTCGGGTTCAGCCCGACGTAGGCCACTAACTTGTCGGGATCATCGAACCGAGAGAAGTCGCCGACGGCGGCCACGATAGAGATTCCGGCGATCGCATCCACACCAGGGATGGTCATCAACCGGGCCACGACCGGATCGGTCACCGCCTCTTCGGCCAGTTCTTTATCGACCAAAGCGAGTTCATGGGCGTGAAAATCCAACTGGCGCAACAACGCCTGCACACTGGCCTGCTCATCAGCGGGTAGCAGCTGGCGTGCGAGCCAGTGCCGGCCGGCCTTGCCAAACAGGTCGGAGACCGGCGGCGTGGGCGCAAGGTTACGGGCCAGGATCGCGTGCACCTGGTTCTTGATCCGGGTTCGTTGGCGCACCACGTGAGCGCGGCGCATCACCTGCCGGCGCAGGCTGCGGGTCCGGTCATCAGGCAACCACACCGGCGGCAGGAAATCCGCTGCTAGCAGCTGCGCCAGAATCCGCGCATCGACCTTGTCGGTCTTGACTTTCGCTTCGGCGATCGCCCGGGTTTTCGACGGGTTGGACACCACCACGCGCGCGACCAGCGGCGTCAGTAGAGTAGCGATCGCATCGCTGTTGCCGGTGGCCTCCAACGCCACCTCATCATCTGGGCGTAGTTCAGTCGCCCACGCCCGCAACGCTTCTGGCGTTACTCCGATCTTGCCTTCGTCGCGGACGATGCCGTCCTCGACCACCGCCAGCTGCGCGAACTCGCGATGCACATCCATGCCGACATATCTGACCACGCCTGGTTCTCCCTTCGGTGCCGATCACTTAGCTGGGGAAC
>NZ_GG770597.1 GCF_000164135.1 Mycobacterium parascrofulaceum ATCC BAA-614
CCTAGCCTCGGGCTTTCATGGTAATGCGTTGTGACTGCGTGCCGTTGACGAAGAATGGTGCTCTGAACTGGAAAGATTCGACTTGCTGAAGGAAGAATCCGACCAGTTCAAGGAGCACCAATCTGGTGAGGAAGTCTACGTCGTGCTACCCGGGATTGGCTGCTGAGGCCACGGGATCTGGTGTTGTGTCGCAGGCGGGGGCGGTCGCGTTGGCGCGCACTGCGCAGGTCACCGGGCTGACGACCGCGTTGTCGGCGGCGTTGATGCTGTGGCGCAAACCGCTGGCCAGCCACGATCCCGGCAAGATTGTCTGCGACCTGGCGATCACATTGGCTATCGGTGGGGACTGTTTAGCCGATATCGCGATGCTGCGCAGCGAGCCGGGCGTGTTCGGGTCGGTGGCCTCTGATCCGACGGTGTCGCGGCTGATCACCACGCTGGCCGCCGATGCATCCACAGCGTTGGTAGCGATCGCTGCGGCCCGGGTGGCCGCTCACTCGGCGGCGTGGACGGTTGCCGGGGATCGAGCACCCGGTCATGGTGTTGATGGCGATCACCCGCTGATCGTCGATCTGGACGCGACCCTGGTGACCGCGCATTCGGACAAGGAGTCGGCAACCCCAACGTATAAGCGGGGCTTCGGGTTTCACCCGATGTGCGCGTTCGTCGATCACGGCCCGGGTGGTACCGGGGAACCGTTGGCGATCGGGTTGCGGTCCGGCAATGCCGGCGCGAACACCGCCGCCGACCACGTCACGGTACTCAACGACGCCTTGGCGCAGCTGCCCATCGATACCTGCTATCGGGTGGGACGCAAGGTGCTCGTGCGTGCTGATGCCGGCGGCGCTACCCACGACTTCCTGGACTACCTCACCAAGCGCCGCCTGTCCTACTCCATCGGGTTCGCCCTGACCCAGACCATCGCCACGGCGATCGAAAAGATCCCCGATCAGGCCTGGACCCCGGCTTATGACAGCGACGGTGGAATCCGTGACGGCGCGGCGGTCGCCGAGGCCACCGGGGTGGTCGATCTGTCGGGCTGGCCACCCGGGATGCGGCTGATCGTGCGCCGCGAACGCCCGCACCCGGGTGCTCAGCTGCGGTTCACCGCTCACGACGGGCTGCGCCTGACCGCGTTCGTCACCAACACCGTCCGCGGCCAGCTACCCGAGTTGGAGCTACGACATCGCCGCCGTGCCCGCTGCGAAGACCGCATCCGCACCGCTAAAGACACCGGCCTAGCCAACCTGCCCCTGCACAGCTTCGACCAGAATCGGATCTGGTGCGCCATCGTGCAGTTGGCCTGCGAGCTGACCGCCTGGCTACAGATGCTCGCCCTGCACGAGCATCCCGCCCACTGCTGGGAGCCCAAACGCCTACGGCTGCACCTATTTTCGATCGCCGCCCGCATCACCCGCCACGCCCGTCGAGCCCGGTTACGACTGGCCGCCCACCACCCTTGGACGCACCTGCTCACCGACACATTGACCAGGCTCAATGCGCTGCCGACACCGACCTGAACGCCGGCAAACCCACCACTACGAGACGAAAGGCACCGACCCGGGAGCCAAAGGACCCGGCACCACCCGATGACATCGGGCAACCCGACACGGCCCAGCCCTGAAAACCAAAAATCCGAAACCGCTCAGGCCAACACGTCACCCGCGCGAAAGATCGAGGCTAGG
>NZ_GG770596.1 GCF_000164135.1 Mycobacterium parascrofulaceum ATCC BAA-614
GTTCGCTACGGGCGATCAGCTGACCTGGGCTTTTACCACCGGAAGCCCCGGGTCGCTGGGCACGTCCAGCGGGGAGGGCGGCGCCCCGGCGGCCACCAGGTGCGCGGCGAAGGACGCGATCATCGCCCCGTTGTCGGTGCACAGCCGCGGCCCGGGGATCCGCAGCGTCAGCCCGGCCGCCGCGCACCGCTGCTCGGCCAGCTTCCGCAGCCGCGAATTGGCGGCCACCCCCCCGGCGATCAGCAACGTCGAGACGCCGAGGCCCGTCGCCGCGCGCACCGCCTTCATCGTGAGCACGTCGGCGACCGCCTCCTGAAATCCCGCCGCGACGTCGGCGTTCACCGCGTCCGGGTGGCTTTCCAAATAGCGGGCCACGGCCGTCTTGAGACCCGAGAAGCTGAAGGCGTACGGGTCGTCGCCGGGGCCGGTCATGCCGCGCGGGAAGGTGATGGCGTCGCGGTCGCCCGTGCGGGCCAGGTCGTCGAGCACCTTGCCGCCGGGATAGCCCAGCCCCAGCAGGCGGGCCACCTTGTCGTAGGCCTCGCCGGCGGCGTCGTCGACGGTGCTGCCCAGCTCGGCGATCGGCTCACCGAGCGAACGCACGTGCAGCAGGTGGGTGTGTCCACCGGAGACCAGCAGCGCCACGCACTCGGGCAGCGGGCCATGTTCGTAGACGTCGGCGGCCAGGTGCCCGCCCAGGTGGTTGACGGCGTAGAACGGCACCCCCCAGGCCGCCGCGTACGCCTTGGCCGCGGCCACCCCGACCAGCAGGGCGCCGGCCAGTCCCGGCCCGATCGTGGCGGCGACGACGTCCGGCTTGCCCACGCCGGCCGCCGCCAAGGCGCGACGCATCGTCGGGCCGAGCGCTTCCAGGTGCGCGCGCGACGCGATCTCGGGCACCACGCCGCCGAACCGGACGTGCTCGTCGACGCTGGACGCCACCTCGTCGGCCAGCAGCGTCACGGTGCCCCCAGGACCGGAGCCGGCGAGGCGCGCGATGCCCACTCCCGTTTCGTCGCAAGAGGTTTCGATGGCCAGGATGATCGTCATAGCGCTTCCCGCCGCATCGTATAGGCGTCGGCGCCGCTGGCGCGGTAGTAGCGCCTGCGCAGACCGATCTGCTCGAAGCCCACGCTGCGGTACAGCGAGATCGCCGCCTCGTTGTCGGTGCGCACCTCCAGGAAGACGGCGCCGCCGTCGGCGAAGACCAGCAGCTCGTCGAGCAACCGGCGGCCGATGCCCCGCCCCTGATAGGCCGGGTCGACACCGATGGTGTGCACCTCGTATTCGAACGGCGGGGTGCGGCCCAGCCGCGAGATGCCCGCGTATCCGACGAGCGTGCCGCCGGCGCGCGCGCCGACGTAGTGGTTGTGCTTGCTGGCCAGTTCGCGGTTGAACGCCGCCGCGGGCCAGGGGTCGTCGCCGTCGAACAGCTGCCTCTCCAGCTCGGCGCAGCGCGCCGCGTCGGCGGGGCTCAGCGCGCCGAGCGTCACGGGCTCACTGGGGGCGGTCATCCGCGCGCCGCCATCGGTTTGGCGTCCGGGCGGCGCAGATACAGCGCCACCAGGGGCGGCGGGGGCTGCGACCAGTCGGGCACCGCGGCGACGAGCCCGGCCGGCGTGGGGTTGATCGGCCCGCGGCGCGGCAGGTCGAACAGCGCGGCGTGCTCGGGCGAGCCGGCCACCGTCTGGGCCCCGCCCGGGTCGACGTCGGCCGGGGCGTTGACCGCGGGCCCCTCGATGCGC
>NZ_GG770595.1 GCF_000164135.1 Mycobacterium parascrofulaceum ATCC BAA-614
CTAGGAGCCTGCTGAATTAGGGCGTTTTGGGGCGGGGTGCCTCGAGGCGCTCTGCGGCGCTGATTTGAAGTCAGACCCGGAGGTCGACAGAAGAGGTCACCCCGCCATGGTCAGCGTGGCATTGGGGTTGGCTGGATGGCAAGGCTCCCGGCCGGCGCTTTAGGCCAGCGCCCAGGTGGTGCCGGTGTGGGTCAGGCCCATCGTGAGCAGGCGGCGCAGGTTCAGCGCGGCGGTACGGTGGTGCAGCCAGTGATCGTTCTTGGCCACACCGCGGTAGCGGACTTTGCGGCTTCCTCGGGTCAGCCAGGCGATCGAGCGTTCCACCATGGGTCGGTGCCGGCGGTACTCGGCCTGCCATTCGGGTGTGCGCGCCAGTGCCCGTGCTGCGCGTAGATGGTGCTCGTGTTCACTGATGGTGAGTTTGCGTCCATGCTTGGCCGTGGTGCACTGCGTCCGTAATGGACATGCGCGGCAGTGCTTTTCAAATTGTGCGCCGCCGCTGGGCGTAATCGCGACGGTGTGCTCGGCTGGACAGGTCACAGTGCGGGCATCGAAATCGATGCTGAAGTCGTCGCTGGTGAATCCGCCGGGCACCGGGGTCCGCAGCGGTATCGGCTTGATCACTGCGCCGTGCTCCCGGTCGGCCAGTGCGGCCCGGGCTGCGCCGGTGCCGTAGGCCGCATCGCCGAACACCCGCACCGGAGCCTGTTCGTCGTCTAGGAGGGCCAGTCCGACCACGGCTTCGTGGTTGTCAGGGCCATTGGCCTTGGTCAGAGCGCAGTCGGTGATAATCCCGGTGTCGGGTTCGACCGCGATATGGGCCTTGAAGCCGTCCTGGCGCCGGTGCACGGTCTTGTGGGCGTGGCGAGTGTCGGGATCGACGGTGGAGATGACCCGATCCGGGACGACCTGCCGGGCGATGCGCCACTGCCCATCGGTGCCGTCGGAACCCTCGACCGGCTCGACGTCTTGCCCGGCGACCAGCGCCAACAACGCGACCGCCTCCGCAGCACGCGGCCCGAGGTCCTGGTCGGGCAGATGGCCCAGCAGGCGGTGCGCGTCGCCGACGAGGGCATCGACGAGCTGGTCGCGGGCTGCCTTGTCGTTCCAGGCGATCGTTGGTTTACCCGGATCGTCGTAATCGTGGGCAGTGCAGTGTTGTTCGATCACCGCTGCAGCGGCGGGGATCTCGCGGCGGACCCGACGGATCGCCGCGATCAACTGAGTGACCGTGTCCTGGGTGGCGACCGCGTCGTCGAGCACGGTGGAATCCAAGGCCCGCCGTGTCTTGCCCGCCAATACTCCGGTCGCCGCCACAACAGCCTTGACCGCCTCGAAGATCCGGTTCGGCCGATCCGATGCTGCCAGTCGGCGCCGCCAGTAGGTCAACGTCGTGGAGTGAAATGCCGCCGCGGTGATCGGCAACCCGCAAGCCGCCTTCCATCGCAGATCGAAGGTGACCGCATCCACGGTCTCGTTATCAGACAGACTGTGCAGCGCCTGCAGGGTGATCACCGAGGCCATCACCTCGGCCGGCACACTCGGTCGGCCCCGCCGCGAAGGGAACAGATCGGCGAACATCTCCTCGGGAAACAACTCACCCCGATGCGCCGCCAAAAACCCAAACACACTCTCAGGCTTCAAAAGATGCCCGGCGACCGACTCGGCATCCAACAACTCACGCTGATCATCAGAGCGACCCTGCACCCACCCATCATCCCGAAAAACCCCAGGACAACCCACCCCGCCACGCGGGATTAATTCAGCAGGCTCCTA
>NZ_GG770594.1 GCF_000164135.1 Mycobacterium parascrofulaceum ATCC BAA-614
TCGACAGCGTCTGAAAGGCGCTTTAGCGCGCGAACACTGCCGCGCTAAAGCGCCTTTCGGCGCGCGGTGGCGCACCGTACCCCACCGGCGCGGGCATGGTCTTCCCGTGCTGAAGCGAGCCTGGTCGTGCTGACTTTCCTGCGGCCGGATTTTTTCCCCGCCCGTATCCCGGATTCGCGCGTGCGGGCGCGGACAGCCGACGAGGAGCCATTCGCACCGCGCGGTATTCCCGCAGCTAGTCGCTTCGGTCGTCGGCGTGACGCACCCCGGGTGTGCCTCTGTGCACCGGTGCGGAAGCGCCCGCCGGCGGGCCGATCACCCTTGCGCTCCGTCTCATCGAGACGACGAACGGACGTCGCGGCAATTTAGCCTTCGCAACAACCAAGCACACGCTTGGCGGTCGTTCGACCGGGACCAGTTGCGAGGGAAACAGATGTCGTTCGAGCCGGGGGCCTCGTCGGTGGTTGACTTCGGCGCGTTACCGCCGGAGATCAACTCCGGTCGTCTGTATGCGGGTCCGGGTTCGGGGCCGATGATGGCGGCGTCGGCGGCGTGGGATGAGATCGCCGCGGAGGTCGCCACGGCGGCCAGCGCGTGCAGCTCGGTCGTTTCGGAGCTGACCGGGGGGCCGTGGGTGGGCGCGGCGGCATCGTCGATGCTGGCGGCGGTGGCGCCGTACACGAGTTGGCTGGGTGCGGTGTCGGCGATGGCTGAGGAGACGGCCAGTCAGGGCCGCGCGGCGGCGGCCGCTTTCGAGGCGGCGTTCGCGATGACGGTGCCGCCACCGGTGATCGCGGCGAATCGGGAGCTATTGGCGACGCTGATCGCAACGAACTTCTTCGGTCAGAACAGCGCGGCGATCGCGGCCACCGAGGCGCAGTACATGCAAATGTGGGCCCAGGACGCGGCGTCAATGTATGGGTACGCCGCCGCGTCGGTGACGGCCTCGACGTTGGCTCCTTTTGATCCGCCGCCGAATACCACCAACCCGGATGCGGCGGCCGATCAGGCATTGGCGGTGACCCGGGCCGTCCAGCAGCCGGCGGGCAACACCGCGCAGGCCGCCGCCGACGCGTCGTCTCAGCTGGCAACGCCGCAGGTGTTGTCGGCCACCACGTCGCAAACCACGCAGCAGGTCACGACCGCGGGCGCGCTGTCAACGACGACCGGCAACTCGCTCCAGGACGTCCTGCCCAGCCCGACGAACTGGTGGTCGCTGACACCCGGTAACTACACCACGATCCTCAAACAGAGCACGTCGGTCTTGTATCAGTCGAACGGTTTGGCCAGCTTTGGCATGTCGATGGGCCAGCAGCTGACGTTCGGTCCCGGTGGTGCCACGGCCGGCGCCGGTGGCGCCTGGTTCCCGACGCCGCAGTTCGCCCAGCTGGGCCTGGGCAATCTGGGCAACATCGGCGGTGGAGCGGTCTCGGCAGGAGCCGGAACGGCCTCTCACGTCGGGTCGCTGTCCGTGCCCCAACAGTGGGCAACGCTGACCTCCGCGGTCGGACCCGACGCTGCCGGGGTCGAGATCATCCCCGTGGACGTGGCCGGTGCTGCGACCAGCCCGCCGGGAAACGCCCTGCTGCGAGGCGTGCCCATCGGCCCCTTCGGCCGGCGTACCGCCGCGGCGGGCTACTCACACAAGTACGGCTTCCGCTTCAGTGTTCTCACACGTCCACCGTGGGCCGGGTAGGGGCCGGGCATGACCGCAGCCGGGATTGGGTGGCGGCTCGCCGCAACCGCATTCCCGTCAAATCAAGACTCGAGCCACGCCGCGCAACCAGTTGAA
>NZ_GG770593.1 GCF_000164135.1 Mycobacterium parascrofulaceum ATCC BAA-614
CTAGGAGGGCGCTGTTGTAATGCCTCTGGTGGGTTGGCGTCGACGGCGTTTCGAATTCTGACCCCTGACGGCATGAAAATTGGCCCTTTGGATAGGTGGTCGGTGGTGGGGTCAGGCGATCGCCCAGCCCGCGGCTCCGTGGCGTAAGCCCAGGGTGGCCAGGCGGGCGAGGTTGATGGCACTGGCTCGGGCCAGGATGTCGGTCAGGATGCGTTTGTGGCCGCGGCAGCGGGCTTTGCGGCCACCCCAGGGGCGACGGGTGAAGTGGCTGATCTTGCGCTCCACCACGGGCCGATATGTTCGGTAGTCCTGCTGCCAACCCGGATCCTGTTGGCGGGCTTTGGCGTGCTGCAGCGCGGCTTCCTGCGGGTGGATGCTGATCACCCGCCCCCGACGCGACTTCGTGCACTGCGCCCGCAACGGACACGACTGACACAGCACACCGAAGCGCGCCACGCGGTGACGCAAACCAGCCCGGATGCTCACGGTGCGATCAGCTGGGCAGGTGACGGTGCCGCTGGCCAGATCAATCCTGAACCGGTCTTTGGAATAGCCGTTGGCGTTGCGTACCGCAGGCACTTTGGCGCGCATGTCATGACCCCGCGCCGTCTGCTCATCCAGCGTGGCCCCGCCGGCGTACGCCGAATCCCCATACACCTCAAAACCTTTCGACCCCGATCCATGCTGCGAGTCGCTACCGTCATCCTCGGCGTTGTCGGCGTTGTCGGCGTTGTCGGCGTTGTCGGCGGCAGGTGCGCCCGTGGTGGGTTCGTCGAGCAGCTCGTCGATGACCTCGCGGTCGGCGGTGTTGGCCGCGGTGACGGCCACATTGGTGATCAGCTCCTCGTCAGGATCCACACTGAGGTGGCTCTTGTAGCCGTCGAAGGTGCGGGCCCGTGACTTGTGCCCGTGGCGGGCCTGGACATCGACGGTGGAGATCAGCCGATCCCGTGCCACCCGCCGCGCGATGCGAAACACCCCGTCCTCGCCAGCTTCGACGTCTTGGCCGGCCACCAGCGCCAACAGCTCGGCGGCCTCCGCGAGCGGCCCGTCCAATTCGTGGCCGTCCAACGCCGCCAGCGCGGCCTGGGCATCGCGGACCAGCGCATCCACCAGCGCCTCCCGGGCAGCCGGGTCGTCCCAGTCGCACGGCGGCTTGCCCAGCGTGGCGTAGTCATCGTCACGCTGCAGTGCCGTGCGCACCGCGCCCGCCAGCACCGGGTCGGCCCGATCCGCAGCGGACAGGGCTTTGCGGATCACGGCCCGCAGCTGGATGACCGTGTCCTGGGTGGCCACCGCATCAAACAGCGGGGTGGAATCGAGCACCCGGCGCCGTCCTCGTAACAACCCCGCCGCCCGGGCGGTGGTATTGACGTCGTCGAACAACCGCCGCGGCCGCTCCGAGACCCGCAACCGGTTACGCATCCCAACAAGTACCGTCGGGTGAAACGCCCCCGCCCCCACCGTCAACCCGGCGGCGGCCTTCCAACGCAGATCAAAGGCCAACCGGTCACAGGCCTCCCGATCCGACACGCCCTCGTAGGCTTGCAGCAGCATCACCGTGGCCACCACGCGTGCCGGCACGGTCGGGCGGCCCCGCATCGAGGCCTTGAACAAATCGGCGAAATACTCATCACCGAACAGCGCGCCACCGTGCTCAGCCAACAGCCGATAGACACTGCCCTCGGGCAGCTGATCCCCTAACAACAGCATCACGTCATCGAATCGGCCCTGCCGATTCTCACGTCCCAAGGCCACCCACCGATCCTCGTGGCATATCCGCGCCAAACCCGCTCAGCCACGCCGAAACCGGGCCCAAAAAATCAGCAGCGCCCTAG
>NZ_GG770592.1 GCF_000164135.1 Mycobacterium parascrofulaceum ATCC BAA-614
ATCAGGCCGGTCGACTTCGACAACCTCAAGACGATGACCTACGAGGTCACCGACCGGGTTGCCCGGATCACCTTCGACCGGCCCGAAAAGGGCAACGCGATCGTCGCCGACACCCCGCTGGAGCTCTCCGCGCTGGTGGAACGCGCCGACCTCGACCCCAACGTGCACGTCATCCTGGTGTCCGGCCGCGGCGAGGGATTCTGCGCGGGGTTCGACCTGAGCGCCTACGCGGACCGCACCGGGTCGGCCGGCGGCACCGGCGCGTACAAGGGCACCGTGCTGGACGGAAAAACCCAGGCGGTCAACCACTTACCCGACCAGCCGTGGGACCCGATGATCGACTACCAGATGATGAGCCGCTTCGTGCGCGGGTTCTCCAGCCTGATGCACGCCGACAAGCCGACGGTGGTCAAGATCCACGGCTACTGCGTGGCCGGCGGCACCGACATCGCGCTGCACGCCGACCAGGTGATCGCCGCCGCCGACGCCAAGATCGGCTACCCGCCCACCCGGGTGTGGGGGGTCCCGGCGGCGGGGCTGTGGGCGCACCGGCTCGGCGACCAGCGCGCCAAGCGCCTGCTGTTCACCGGCGACTGCATCACCGGCGCGCAGGCCGCCGAATGGGGCCTGGCGGTCGAGGCGCCCGACGCGAAAGACCTCGACGAGCGGACCGAGCGGCTCGTGCAACGGATCGCCGCGGTGCCCGTCAACCAGCTGATCATGGTCAAGCTCGCGCTGAATTCCGCTCTGCTGCAACAGGGTGTGGCCACCAGCCGGATGGTCAGCACCGTGTTCGACGGCGTCGCCCGGCACACGCCGGAGGGCCACGCCTTCGTCGCCGACGCCACCGCGCACGGCTTCCGCGACGCGGTGCGGCACCGCGACGAGCCGTTCGGCGACTACGGCCGCCGCGCCTCGCAGGTGTAACCGATGGCCACCATGACGGCCCGATCGGTGGTGCTCAGCGTGCTGCTGGGCGCCCACCCGGCGCACGCCCGGGCCAGCGAATTAGTCCGGCTCACTTCGGATTTCGGCATCAAGGAGACGACGCTGCGGGTGGCGCTGACCCGCATGGTCGGCGCCGGCGACCTGATCCGCTCCGCCGACGGCTATCGGCTCTCCGATCGCCTACTGGCCCGGCAGCGGCGCCAGGACGACGCCATCGACCCGCGGTTGCGGCTGTGGCGCGGGGAATGGGTCACGCTCATCGTGACCAGCGTGGGCAACGACGCGCGTACCCGGGCCGCGCTGCGAACCGCCATGCACGACAAGCGCTTCGGCGAACTGCGTGAAGGAGTCTGGATGCGGCCGGACAACCTGGAGCTCGGCCTGGACCCCGAGTTCGACGCCCGGGTACGGGTCTTGCGGGCCCGCGACGATGACCCCGCCGGGCTGGCCGCCCAGCTGTGGGACCTGCCCGCCTGGGCGCGGACCGGACACCGGCTGCTCGACGAGATGGCCGCCGCGCGCGACATTCCCGGCCGCTTCGTGGTGGCGGCGGCGACGGTGCGGCACCTGCTCACCGACCCCGTGCTGCCCGACGAACTGCTGCCGGCCGACTGGCCCGGCGCCCGGCTGCGCGCCGCCTACCACGACTTCGCCGCCGAGCTGCTCGGGCGGCGCGAACCACTATTTGCGGAGGCAAAATGAGCGATCCAGTGCGTATCGAGCGCAACGGACCGGTGACCACGGTGATCCTGAACCGGCCGGCGGCGCGCAACGCGGTCAACGGCCCGACCGCCGCGGCGCTGTATGCCGCATTCGACGAATTCGACCGCGACGACGCCGCGTCGGTCGCCGTGCTGTGGGGCGACGGTGGAACCTTCTGCGCCGGAGCGGATTTGAA
>NZ_GG770591.1 GCF_000164135.1 Mycobacterium parascrofulaceum ATCC BAA-614
ACTTGCAGGTCAACCGGGTTCAACCCCAAATACTTAGCCGCCCTGATCAGGTTGTCTGCGGTGATCAGCCTGCCCTCGCGAGCCGCCTTGTAGTACGCGGACTTGCGGTAGCCGAAGGCTTCGTAGACCTCGGTAGCCGCCAAGGGCCGACCGACCAGATACGGCAGCACCACCGCCGGGTCCTTCGCACTGTCGTCCACAATCAGGGACGATAGCCCCCGTTCGCCTGACCTCGCAAAAGAACACGCGACCACGCCCGGCGGTCAGTCAAACAGCGTCGCGCAACCGTGGACCTTTTCCAGATCCAGCAGGTCGCGTTTGCGCTGCAGGCCACTGCCATAGCCGGTGAGGATGCCGTTCGCGGCGATCACCCGGTGACACGGCACCACGATCGCGACCGGGTTATGCGCGTTAGCCAATCCCACCGCACGCACCGACCTCGCAGCTCCGATCTGGGTGGCAATTCGTCATCGGACCTCGTCTCCCCTGTCGATGGTGCAGTACTCGATCATGCGACCTCCTGTGGCGGCCAATGGTTTACCGGATGCTCAAGAGTGGCCCAAAGATATTGGGTGGCATAGGAACGCCAGGGACGCCAACGGGCGCCACGTTCAACGAAACCCAATGCGACTGGCTGGAATTGCCCAACTAACCTGAGTCCCGGGGGTAGGGCAAAACCGCGCACCTGCTCGTCGAGTCGCTGGCCCATTCCGGCAAGTGGCGAGCGGCGTTGTCGCCGTCGGAGAAACAGCTCGTGATAGATAAACTCGGATGTTTGCCGTTGCCGGCTGAAGCGGCCTCGACATTGTTTCAGGTCGTCTCCTAACGATATTCGAAAACATCGATCGTGATCACTACCAACCGGGCGTCGGAGCCTGGGGCGAGATCCGCGGCGACACCACCGTCGCCGCGCTTTTCTCGACCGCCTCTTGCACCGCTCGATGGTCATCAACATCGACGGCGAGTCCTACCGACTACGCGCCCACCACGCCGCCGCAGAGGCCCTGCGCCGCGCCGTACTGCAACCCGCCAACCGGTACACTGACCGCTGCTCCCAGGAGGGAAATGCCGACGAGCACACTGGGGGACTTTCGACGAGCGCGATCAGCCAGCCGGATATGGCAGTTATACTCGAAATTTTTTGAAAGTCCCCTCGTCCGAAGCGGTTTCGAAGACGGCCTTGGTCATCGCCTTGGCGCAATTTGCCGGCCTGGTCAATGCCACGCCGGCCTCCCGAGCCTGGCGCACCAACTCCCGAGCGACCTCGAGTCGGTCACCTCGCGGCTGCCGGGGACATCAATAACCGGCGCAGAGGCGGCTTCATCTTCAGGATCCTGCGATAACTGCGCAACCACGACAGTGTTGGTCATCAGACGACCCCTCCGGCCGACACAGCGTGGCCAATGGCCGTTTACACTTTTATTGCAACAGTCCCGGACGGACCTAGGGAACACAATCCGGGGTACGCCCCGTAGTTGGCGTTCGCCAAGGGGCTATCTCGTTAACGGTGTTTCCGGCGGTTTCCATCAGTAGGTTTCGGCTGCCGGGAATCGGTCGCCGAACGTGATCGCAAACGCATTCAGCGCTGGCTTCCACCGCATCATCCATCGTGCCCTGCCGACCCCGGTAGGGTCCAGCGATCGGGTTACCAGCTACAGACACTTCATCGCGGCTTGCTCGGAGGGGAAGTGGCCGCGGGCCTTGATCGCCCGGCGGTAGCGGGCATTGAGCGATAACGATGGCGTTGGTACCCGGTATGAAATGGGGTGAGGGTCCGCGTGGTGTTCTGTCTTGCCTGGTCATCTGTGGCGGGCATACGGTGCGACCGTCCGGAACAGGGGCCTTCGGGGAACACGTATGGGCAGGCCGTTCTTGCTCGATGGGCTGCGAGCCCGTGTTAGTTGGTCGCCCCTGCGACTTGTCCGGCTGCGCTGCGAGCGCGTATCCGTAGGTGTCGTTCCGTCCCAG
>NZ_GG770590.1 GCF_000164135.1 Mycobacterium parascrofulaceum ATCC BAA-614
CATAGCTGCTCCGAGCAGGTAGCCCCCGCCCCACATCAGCGCGAAGTAGGCCAGCAACGGCACCGCGATGCGGGCGACATCCCACGGCCGGCTGGTGATCTGATCGCCTTGCAGCGCAAACAGAATCACGATGGTGAACAGCAACCCATAGAGCGCCCAGGGCCCCACCTTGGGCAGATATCGGGTCTCATACCAGTCGCGTCCCTTAGTTTTCTCGCCGATGCGCCGCGACAGGTAGCCAGCCAGCAGTGGAATCCCGAGGAAGATCAGTACGGATTTGGCGATCTGCCACGGCGAGGTGCTGATGGTGGTCTGTTCTAGGCCCAGCCAGCCCGGCAGCACCGACAGGTAGAACCAGCCCAGGACGGCGAACATGAGTACCTGGAAGATCGAGTTGAGCGCGACCAGCACGGCGGCGGCTTCGCGGTCTCCACACGCCAGGTCGTTCCAGATGATCACCATGGCGATGCAGCGGGCCAGCCCGACGATGATCAGCCCGGTGCGGTATTCGGGCAGATCTGGCAGCAGCAGCCAGGCCAGGGCGAACATCAGCGCCGGGCCCAACACCCAGTTCAGCACCAGTGAGCTGATGAGCAGTTTGCGGTCTGCGGTGACGGTGTCGAGGCGGTCGTAACGTACCTTGGTCAACACGGGATACATCATGATCAGCAGGCCAAGCGCGATGGGTAGCGAAATGCCGTCCACCTGAACGCTTTCCAACGCGGTATTCAACCCAGGGATCCAGCGGCCCAGCAGCAGGCCAGCCGCCATCGCCACCCCGATCCATACCGGCAAGAACCGGTCCAGGGTGGACAGCTTGCCGGCCACCGTCGGGGCGGCAGGCGATACGAGGGTGTCGCTCACAGGTTCTCTCCCGAGGTGCTGGCGGGGTCAATGGCTCAACGCAGTGGGCAGCAGGCCGCCCGCTGGCAATCTCGACTCCAAGCGGCGTGATGCCAATGACCTTAGGGTCGGTGGCTCAGCCGCCGATGGGTGCGGGTTTGGTGGCGCGGATGATCGCGCCGTGCATGCCGTCGGCGACTTCGTGGGTGAATGCCACGGACGCATCGACGAATCCGGCGTCGGCGAGGCCGTCGAGGTATTCCTGGTTGGATAAGGCCCCGGCGATGCAGCCGACGTGAGAGCCGCGTTCGGCCCGTTCGGCTGGGGTGAGGTGGTCCTCGGCGACGACGTCGGAGATCCCGATCCGCCCGCCCGGCACCAGGACCCGAAACATTTCAGCGATTACGGCCGGTTTGTCGGCCGACAGGTTGATCACGCAGTTGGAGATCACCACATCGACTGCTGCGTCGGGAAGGGGGATGTCCTCGATAGTCCCTTTGCGGAATTCGACGTTGGTGACACCGGCTTTGGCCTTGTTCGCCTCAGCCAAGGCGAGCATCTCATCGGTCATGTCGACGCCGTAGGCGAACCCGGTCGGGCCGACTCGGCGTGCTGAAAGCAGCACATCGATGCCGCCCCCAGAACCCAGGTCCAGGACGCGTTCGCCGGGGTGCAGGTCGGCGACCGCGGTCGGGTTACCGCATCCCAGGCTGGCCGCAACGGCTTCGGCGGGCAGCTCGGAGTGCTCATCGATACCGTAGAGACTGGCACCGAAAATGGTGCCGATGTCGGCCGAATCACTCGACCCGCAGCAGCTGGCCGCGGTGAGCACCTCGCTGTTGGTGGCACCGCTGCTGATCGCGGTGGCGGCCGCGCCGTAGCTGGCGCGAACCCGATCGCGCAGCTCGCCGTTTTCGGTGTCGGTCATCCTGATGCTCCTCTCATCGACAGGCGTCTATGGGACCAAGAGTGCACTATCCATCGACAGTTGTCAATGTGTGTCATACTCGGGCTTATGCCTACGACGATCGCGTCTTCAGCGCAATCTGAGGGCTCGCTGCTTGTCGCCGACCTGCAGGCGTGCTGTCGCCCTATCACCGGGACGGTGCTCGATGTAGCGGCCGCCGAGCGGCTGGCCGCCGTGCTTAAGGCG
>NZ_GG770589.1 GCF_000164135.1 Mycobacterium parascrofulaceum ATCC BAA-614
CTAGGAGTGCTCTGAACAACGGGTCGAGGTGGGGCGGGAAGAACGCCGACAAGGCCGTTTCTTCGGCAGTAGGTCAGACCTGATTGGTCGACAACGTGGTCGTTCTTCGCGCCGATACCAGTTTGGGCATGTCTCAGGGCTTGATCAAGAGCCGCTGCGGCCCTGGTGGTCAGGCCAGGGCCCACGCTCCGTCGATGCGGGTCAGTCCATTTCCGACGAGTGTTCGGAGATTGATTGCGGCGCAACGGGTTCGAAGCCAGGAGTGGTTTTTGTCGACGCCCAGGTAACGCAGCTTGATCCGGCGGCCGCGGCTGGTGGCGGTCCAGGCGATGATCCGTTCCACGACCGAGCGGGTGGGGTAGGTCTGCTGGAACTCGGGGGTGCGGGCCTGCGCGCGGGCAGCGCGCAACAGCTGCTCGTGCTCGTGGATCGTCATCGACCGCCCATCGCGGGCGGTGGTGCAGCGCGAACGCAGCGGGCAGTCCATGCACACCCGAGCAAAGGTCACAGTCCGTTTCGGGCTCATGGCGCGGGTGTGCCCGCCGGGGCAGGTCACCGTGGCTGCCTGCTCGTCGATGGCGAAGTCGTCGAGGGTGAACCCGCCCGGCACGGCCGGTTGCAGCGGCTTGGGTTTGATCACCGTGTCGTGCCCGGCTTCAACGTAGGCGGCGCGCGCCTTTCCGGTGCCGTAGGCAGAATCCCCGTACACCTGCAACCCTGGGCGTTGCTCGGCGCCGGCACCGCCGTCGGCGTGCTCGACGCCCACGTCCGCGACCGCACCAACCGAGCAGGTGGACTGCTCACCCGGTTGGGTGGAGCCGGTCGTATCCGATCCAGCCGCGCCGTGATCAGCGATCACCTGATCCGCGACGCCAGCGTCGGCGGGGTCGGAATCGGTGGGTGCGACCGGGTCTGCGCCGCCGCTGGCGGTGCCGGGCTGGTGGTAGCGGTCGCGGGCGATCATCTTCTCGCCCACCACCGCGTCGCTGCCTTCCTCACCAGAGGCCATGGTGAGCTCGGCATCGGTGATCAGCCCCGTGTCCGGCTCCGCGCTGACATGCCCGCGGAACCCGTCGCGGCGGGTGGATTTGGATTTACGGGTGTGGCGGGCCTCGGGATCGACAGTGGAGATCATCCGATCCGGCGCCACCCGCCGCGCGATGCGCCACCGCCCATCGGTGCCATCAGAGCCCTCGGCGGGCTCCACATCCTGGCCAGCCACCAGCGCCAGCAGCCCCACCGCGTCCGCCGCAGGCCCCTCCCGCTGGGGCGCGTCCTCGCCAGTGAGCTCGGCCAGCACCGCCAGCGCGTCGTTGACCAGATCCGACACCAGATTCTGCTTGGCCTGCGCGTCGTCCCAGTCGATGTCGGGCTTGCCAGGCTTCGAATAATCCCGCCTCGCCACCTGCGCGATCACCGCTTGCGCGCCGGGCACGCACCGCGCCACCTTGCGCATCGCCGCCACCAGCTGGATAACCGTGTCCTGGGTGGCCACCGCGTCATCAAACACCGTCGAATCCACACACCGCTTGCGACGCCCGCGCAGAATCCCGGTCTCGGCGATGACCCGCGCCACCGCGTCAAACACCCGGTCCGGGCGAGCCGAGGCAGCGATCCGCTTCCGCCAATACACCAGCGTGGACGGGTCGAACGAGGTCTGCGTCAACGCTCGCCCACACGCCACCTTCCAGCGGATGTCATAGCGCAGCGCCTCGGCGGTCTGCGGATCGGACAGGTCGTAGAGTTCCTTGAGCACCAGCACCGACCCGATCAGATCCGCCGGCAGCGACGGCCGCCCAGTCGAGGAGCGGAACAGATCCGCGATGAACGAATCCGGGAACAGCTCATGGCGGTGCTCGGCCAAAAACGCGAACACGCTCCCCGGCGGCACCAGCTCCCCGACCAGCGCCTGCGCGTCCAACAACTCCCGATCCGACCGCGTAATCCCTTGCACCACAAGATCATCACACGCCACATGGCGCACAGCCGTCAGACACGACGACCGAATCGCGGGTTATTCAGAGGTCTCCTAGG
>NZ_GG770588.1 GCF_000164135.1 Mycobacterium parascrofulaceum ATCC BAA-614
TGTCCGTGGCCATGAAAAAGTACCCACTGGTGGCCAAGTGGAGGTATCCGCTGGTGGCCGGATAAAAGTACCCACCCCGTGTTCGTCGTGTCGATCAGGAACTGCGGGCCCCGGTGGTGACGGTGAAGGTGCCAACCACTCATCGTCACCACCGGGGAGTTCCATTGAAGTCTGCGAGGGACCGCATGGACATCATTTCTGCTTATCAACAAGTCGGGTCATACCGCGGCGCCGCGCAGCTGTGCGGCACCACCCATAGGACCGTCAAGAAAGTCGTCGAGAAATTCGAAGCCGGTGAGAGCGCACCGCCGCGGGTCGAGCGGGCCCACAATTACGATGCGGTGGCCGATCTGGTCGCCGAGCGTGTCGAGAAGTCGGCGGGTCGGATGTCGGCGAAGCGGATGTTGCCGATCGCGAAGGCCGCCGGTTACGACGGGTCGGCACGCAACTTCCGTCGCCTCGTTGCTGAGGCGAAGGTGTTGTGGCGCAACGAACATCACCGGGGACGTCGCCCGGCGGTGTGGTCACCGGGTGAGTATCTGGTGATCGACTGGGCCCAAGCCGCACCCGGGTTGTTCCTGTTCTGCGCAGTGCTGGCGTTCTCCCGGTGGCGCTTCGTCGCGTTCGCCACCGACCAGAAGGCGTCCACGACGTTGGCGTTGATCGCCGAAGCGATGGCCGGGATAGGTGGTGTCCCGGCCCGGGTGCTGGCCGACCGGATGGCCTGTCTGAAGGGCGGCGTGGTCGCCAACGTGGTGATCCCTACCGCCGAATACGTCCGGCTGGCAGGTCATTACGGTTTCGCGCCGGACTTCTGCCATGCATCCGACCCTAAATCGAAGGGCATCGTGGAGAACTTGTGCGGCTACGCCCAACGCGACCTCGCCGTCCCGCTGCTCACCGACGCCGCCATCGCCGGGGTGCCGGTTGATCTGCGTGCTGCCAACGTTGCGGCCAGGGCGTGGTGTCTGGAGGTCAATGCCGCGGTGCATTCGGAGATCTGTGCGGTCCCCGATGAGCAACTGCTGATCGAACGGGAACTCCTGCAACCGTTGCCGTCGCTGCAACTTCGAATCGGGGCACCGTCGGTGATCCGCAAGGTCGACCGGCTGTCGTGTGTCCGGTATGCCTCGGCCCGCTACTCGGTGCCCACCCGACTGATCGGGACCAGCGTGGCCGTCGTCGTCGATCACGGCGCGCTGTGCATCGTGGAGCCCGCGACTGGGGTGATCGTGGCTGAGCACGAACTGGGTGCCCCAGGCAGCGCATCAGTCCTCGACGATCACTACGACGGTCCCCGCCCGGAACCTAGCCGCGGACCACGACCCAAAACTCATGCTGAGCAACAGTTCTGCACACTCGGCGAGGATGCTCAAGCATTCCTGGTCGGGGCCGCCGCGATCGGCAACACTCGGCTGGGCTCCGAACTGGAAGTCCTACTGGCGTTGGGCGCCGCCCACGGCACCGACGCCTTGGTCGGCGCGCTTCGCCGGGCGGTCGCGTTCCGGAGGTTCCGCGCGATCGACGTGCGGTCCATCCTGGCCGCCGGCGCCGGAACGCCGCAGCCCCGCCCCGCCGGGGATGCGTTGATCCTGGACCTCCCAGTCGCCCCGACCCGATCCCTGGCTGCCTACACGGTCAACCCGGCCGCAGACGGTGGTGCCACGTCATGAACGGCACGCCAGCCAAGGCAACCAAACCCGTTGCACCACTGTCCACTCCGCAATTCGCCGCTGATCTCGACGCCGGGCTGCGGCGGCTCAAGCTCGCCGCGATCCGGCGCACCGCCCCCGAAGTCCTAATCACCGCCAAGACCCAGCGCTGGACCCCCGAAGAAGTGCTACGGACCCTCGTCGAGACCGAACTGGCGGCACGGGATGCCTCCAACGTCGTCAACCGGCTCAAGGCTGCCGGGTTCCCGGTCACCAAGACCTTGGAGTCCTTCGACGTGGCCGCATCGTCGATTCAGCCCAAGGTGTTCGACTACCTGTCGAGCCTGGAATGGGTTCGCACACAACAGAATCTGGCGATCATCGGACCGGCTGGGACCGGCAAGTCCCACACCCTGATCGGACTGGGGGTCGCTGCGATTCATGCTGGGCACAAGGTCCGGTACTTCACCGCCGCCGACCTCGTCGAAACCCTCTACCGCGGCTTGGCCGACAACACCGTCGGCAAGATCATCGAATCCCTGCTCCGTGTCGATCTGATCATCCTCGACGAACTGGGCTTCGCCCCACTCGACGACACCGGCACCCAGCTGCTGTTCCGCCTCGTCGCCGGCGCCTACGAACGCCGCTCCCTGGCCATCGGCTCGCACTGGCCCTTCCAAGAGTGGGGTCGATTCCTGCCCGAGCAGACCACCGCCGTCAGCATCTTGGACCGGCTCCTGCATCACGCCACCGTCGTCATCACCGACGGCCAGTCCTACCGAATGAAGGACGCCCAACACCGGAAGGAGAACCCCCAACCAATCTAAGAATCACTGCACGGGGTGGGTACTTTTATCCGGCCACCAGCGGGTACTTCTACTTGGCCATTGAC
>NZ_GG770587.1 GCF_000164135.1 Mycobacterium parascrofulaceum ATCC BAA-614
CTTAGTAGTGCGGTGAGGCCGCCGGGAACCGGTCGGTGGTCGCCGACTGCGGGTCATCTTGCCGGGGCAGCAGGTAGGCGCGAACCGCCGAACGTGGCCCGTAGGGCCGAAGTAGCTGGCTGGCCGGGCGAGTGCGTACCTGCTGCGGCCACCAGAACCAGCGCCCCAGCAGCGCGGCGACGGACGGCATCATGAATGAGCGCACGATCAGGGTGTCGAACAGCAGACCCAGGCCGATGGTGGTGCCGACCTGCCCGACGACTTTCAAATCGCTGAATATGAACGAGGCCATGGTGGCGGCGAAGACCAGGCCCGCAGACGTCACCACCGCACCGGTGCCGGCCATCGAGCGGATGATTCCGGTTTTCAAACCGGCACCGATTTCTTCTTTGAAACGGGACACCAGCAGCAGGTTGTAGTCGGATCCGACGGCCAGCATCAAGATGATGGACATCGCCAGCACCATCCAGTGCAGTTTGAAGCCGATGATGTCCTGCCACACCAGCACGGACAGTCCGAACGAGGCGCCCAACGAGATCAGCACCGTGCCCACGATGGTGACCGCGGCGACCAGGCTTCGGGTGATGATCAGCATGATGATCAAAATCAGGCTGGCCGCAGCTATTGCCGCGATCATCAGGTCGTATTTGGAGCCGTCGCGCATGTCCTTGTAGACCGCGGCGGTGCCGGCAAGGTAGATCTTGGCGCCCTCCAGCGGAGTTCCCTTGATGGCTTCCTTGGCTGCGTTCTTGATCGGCTCGACGTGCGAAATGCCTTCCGGGGTCGCGGGATCCCCTTCATGGGAGATGATGAAGCGGGCCGCGTGCCCGTCCGGCGACAGGAACATCTTCAGACCGCGCTTGAAGTCGGGGTTGTCGAAGACTTCCGGCGGGATGTAGAACGAGTCGTCGTTCTTGGCGGCGTCGAAGGCCTGGCCCATGGCGGTCGAGTTTTGGCTCATCACGTCCATCTGGTCATACAGCGACGACATCGAGCTGTGCATGGTCAGCATCATTTGCTTCATGGTCGTCATGGTGGCGATCATGGGCGGCATCTGCGCCAGCATCTGCGGCATCAAGGCGTCCAGCTGAGATATGTCGCCGGCAAGATAGGTGAATTTTTCGGTGATCTGATCCAGACCGTCGAGCGCGTCGAAGAGGGATCGCAGCGACCAGCAGCCCGGGATGTCGAAGCAGTGCTTTTCCCAGTAGAAGTAGCTGCGAATCGGCCGGAAGAAATCATCGAAGTTGGCGATGTTGTCGCGCAATGTGTTTGTGACATCCAACATTTCATGCGTGAGGCCGTCCATGTGGTGGGTGACCGCGGCCATCTGCGAGGTGATGTTGTACATGCGCTGCATGGTGTCGATGGACTGTTGCATCGCGTCGGCCTGCTTGAGCATGTCGTCCATGCGCTGGTGCATGTACTGCTGGTTTTCGACCTGCGTGGTGTTTTGCATGCTGATCTGGAACGGGATTGAGGTGTGCTCGATCGGCGTTCCCAGCGGCCGGGTGATCGCCTGGACGCGCGCGACACCCGGGATGTGGAAGACCCCCCTGGCGATCCGGTCCAACACCAGCATGCCCGCCGGGTTGCGCATGTCGTGATCGGTCTCGATCATCAACAATTCCGGATTCATCCGGGACGCGGGGAAATGCCGTTCGGCGGCGGCGTAGCCGATATTCGCGGGGACGCTCGGGGGTAAATACAGCCGGTTGTCGTAATTGGTTTGATAACCGGGTAGGGCGAGTAGACCGATGAGGGCGATCGCGACTGACACCGCGAGAATTGGCCCGGGCCAGCGCACGATCGCGGTGCCCACCCGTCGCCATCCCCGGGTCCGCATCTTGCGCTTAGGATCGAACAGCTTGAAGAAACTGCCGACGGTCAGGACCGCCGGACCCAAGGTCAGCGCGGCAGCAACGGCGACCAGCATCCCGACCGCACAAGGGATACCCATAGTCTGGAAATACGGAAGCCGGGTAAAGCTCAGGCAATACATCGCACCGGCAATAGTCAGGCCAGAGCCAAGGACGACGTGCGCGGTTCCGTGGAACATGGTGTAGAAGGCTTTTTCGCGGTCCTCGCCTAGGCCGCGCGCCTCTTGATATCGGCCGAGAATAAAGATCGCATAGTCTGTCCCAGCGGCGATGGCCAACAGCACCAAAATATTAACCGCGAAGGTCGACAATCCCATGATGTTGTTGTAGGCCAGGAAAGCGACAACCCCCCGAGCCGCCATCACCTCGATCACCACCATGAACAACGTGCTGAACACGGTGATAATCGAGCGGTATACCCACAGCAACATCACGATGATCACCACGAAGGTGATGATCGTGACCTTCTGGAGGCTCTTTTGTCCGGCCGAGTGCTGATCGGCGATCAACGCCCCAGCGCCGGTCACATAGGCCTTGACCCCCGACGGCGCAGGCACGCTGTCCACGATCTTGCGGACCGCCGCGACAGACTCGCTGGCCAGGCTCTCGCCCTGGTTACCAGCAAGATACGCCTGCACATAGGCGGCCTTGCCGTCGGAGCTTTGCGAACCGGCGGCCGTCAGCGGATCCCCCCAGAAGTCCTGGACGTGCTGGACGTGTTTCGTGTCAGCCTCGAGTTTGCGGACGATCTGGTCGTAGAAATGGTGGGCCTCATCGCCCAGCGGCTTGTCACCTTCCAGCACGATCATGACCGCACTGTCACTGTTGAATTCGTTGAATACTTTGCCGATGTGCTTCATCGCTTGCATCGACGGCGCGTCCTTGGGGCTCATCGACACGGTGTGTTCTTCGGCGACCGCGTCCAGCGATGGAACCAAGACGCTGAGGACGACGACAAGCCCCACCCAGGCAAAGACGACGGGCACCGCGAGTTTGTGGACCGTTCGCGCGAAAACCGGCATATGCGGCAGCCCTGCGGCCCGGTCATCGGTCATGCGGACTTCACTATGCAGAACGTTTGCGCATTCATACCCTGACTCGACCTTTCGTCCTTGACCACCTCGTCCACGATGATCCGGCAGCCGATTTGGTTGCTGTCGCCCTGCGCGACGATGTTGACGCTCACCGAGGGCAGCGTCGAGGTAACCGAGAGCGTCCAGGGCAAAGGCACGTTGCTAGCTTTCTGGGGCTGGGCATTGATGTCCAAGTAGTTGATGTTGGCCACCGTCCCCGGGGGACCATAAACCTGGTAAACCACGCGCTTGGGATTGAACGGCTTGATCTCATCGGCGATGCCGCTGGTCATCGTCTGATCGTCGTGGACGCCGAAAAAGGTGCGAAGCCGCAGTACGCAGAAGCCCGCTACCGCCACCACCGCCACGATGACCAGGACGATCCACATTTTCTTCATCGCAGCGCCAACGTGAATCCTCCCCAGCCAACCATCTCCCGCTAGTTGGGCGCCCCACCGCCCATTCGACTGGATCGG
>NZ_GG770586.1 GCF_000164135.1 Mycobacterium parascrofulaceum ATCC BAA-614
ATGCTCGTCCAGCAGTCGCTGGGCGCGGTCGGCGGCGTGCCGCAGGCCGTCGGGCTCGGGCAGGCGGATGGCGCGCGCCAGGATCGAGAGCGCGTCGACGAGCGCGGCCCGGGTTCGGTCGGGGATGGCGGTCGGGCGCTGCGCGGTCAGCGCCGCGGCCCGGCGCCCGGCGGTGGCCACCCACTCGATGGCGAGCTCGGCGTCCAGCAGCCAGGGGGCGAGTTGTTCGGCGGTGACGCCCGGCCACAGCATGGCGGGATCGGCCTTGTCCTCGATCTGGCTCTGCACCATCAGCGCGGTCTCGTTGAGCCGCAGGGTGCGCGCCCGCATGCGACGCCGGCGCCGTTCGTCGAGGCGGCCGGTGCGCACGGCCTCGGCCGTGGTGTCGACGACGATCGCCATCCGCGCCCGTAACGCGCGGACGGTCGCCCGCAGCACGCGCTCGGGCCGGTCGGGCATGACGTAGGTGGTCATGACGAACGTGCAGACGGTGCCCACCGCGACCGCCCCGATCATCCACGGCAGCTCCGCGATCCGCGCCCGCAGATACAAGGTGAAGAAATAGGACATGAACGCGACCATGCCCAGCGCCCTGCCGCGCGCGCCGAACCGGCGAACGTACGCGGCGGCGAACACGACCACCACGAACACCGCGTCGCTGACCACCAGGTGGGACGCGAGCAGCGCGGCGGCGGTGATGGAAGCGGCGGCGGGCACGGGCAGCAGCGCCATGGTGATCCGCTGCTGGCGCGGGTCCGGCTCGTTGACGGACCGCGACGCGACCATCGTGATGACGACGCCCAGCAGCGCCACGGTCAGCGGCTGCCCCGTCGCCCGGGTCAGGGCGTAGAGCACCAGCAGCGAACAGCCGAGCGCGGCCGTCGTCCGCGTCGCCATCCGCAGCCGAAGCAGACCGGGATCCGAGCCGATGACCCAGTCGCCGGCTTGATCGTAGAGAACGGTGATCTCCGCGCCCCCCTTCTGGCCTGCGCAACGCATCATGGTTACCCGAACTTCGGCACAAGCTAGTCTTCGACATCGTGACAGCGCCGACGCGGGCCAAGTTGGCCGACGGCCGCGACCTGCTGTTCTTCACGCTGCCCGGGCACCGGCCGGCGCCGGTCGAAGACCGAAGGCCGCTGCCGGCCCGCGACGGCCAGCAGACCGAGCTGCGGTTCGACCGGACGACGGGGCAGTGGGTGATCGTCGCGGCGCTGCGCCAGGACCGCACCTACAAGCCACCGCCCGACCAATGCCCGCTGTGCCCGGGCCCGACCGGGCTGACCAGTGAGGTGCCCGCCGAAGACTACGACGTCGTCGTCTTCGAGAACCGATTCCCCAGCCTGTCCGGCTCCGGCCCGGCGCTCGCCCCCGCCGGCGACGGCTTCGTCACCGCGCCTGGGCAGGGCCGCTGCGAGGTCATCTGCTTCTCCAGCGACCACACCGGCTCCTTCGCGGACCTGCCGCCCGCGCACGCCCGGCTGGTCCTCGAGGCGTGGCGGCACCGCACCGGCGACCTGCTGGCCACGCCGGGCATCGAGCAGGTGTTCTGCTTCGAGAACCGCGGCGAGGAGATCGGCGTCACGCTGACCCACCCGCACGGCCAGATCTACGGCTATCCCTATCTGACGCCGCGCACCGCCGCCATGCTGGACCGGGCGCGCGAGCACCGAATGCGGCACGGCACCAACCTGTTCGGCGATCTCTTGGCCGGCGAGGTCGCCGACGGGAGCCGGATCGTCGCGCGCGACGACCTGTTCACCGCGTTCGTCCCGTTCGCCGCGCGCTGGCCCGTCGAGGTGCACATCTACCCGAACAGGTTCGTGCGCAACATCATCGACCTGACCGAGGACGAGCTGGACGGGTTCGCGCGGATCTACCTCGACGTGCTGGGGCGGTTCGACCGGATGTATTCGTCCCCGCTGCCCTACATTTCGGCGTTGCACCAGTACGCCGACACCGAAGCCCAGGCCGACGGCTACTTCCACGTCGAGTTGATGTCGATCCGGCGCAGCGCCACCAAGCTCAAGTACCTGGCGGCCTCCGAGTCGGCGATGGACGCCTTCATCAGCGACGTGACGCCCGAGGGCGTGGCCCGGCGGCTGCGCGAGCTTCGATGACCGTCCGCTACGCCGCACCCGGGCGGATCAACCTGATCGGCGAGCACACCGACTACAACCTGGGGTTCGCGCTGCCGATCGCCCTGCCGCAGCGCGCGGTCGCGACGTTCAGCCCCGGGGCCGGCGACGCGATCACCGTGGCCAGCGACCTCGTCGACGCGCCGGTGCGCATCCCGCTGGACACCGCGCCCGGCGGCGTGACCGGCTGGGCCGCCTACGTGGCCGGGGTGATGTGGGCGCTGCGCCAAGCCGGGCACCCGGTGCCCGGCGGCGCGATGCGGATCACCAGCGACGTGCCGATCGGGTCCGGACTGTCGTCGTCGGCGGCGCTGGAGTGCGCGGCGCTGGGTGCGATCGCGGCGGCCGCCGGCGTGCGCATCGACGCCGACGAACGGGCGCGGCTCGCCCAGCGCGCCGAGAACGACTACGTCGGCGTCCCGACCGGGCTGCTGGACCAGCTGGCCTCGCTGTTCGGCCGGCCGGCGACGGCGCTGCTGATCGATTTCCGCGATCTCACGGTCGCGCCGGTGGCCTTCGACCCGGAGGCCACCGGCATCACCCTCCTGCTGATGGACTCCCGCGCCCGGCACAGTCACGCCGGCGGCGACTACGCCGCGCGCCGCGCCTCGTGCGA
>NZ_GG770585.1 GCF_000164135.1 Mycobacterium parascrofulaceum ATCC BAA-614
GGCGGACCTCCCGGCGGACCCGGCGGACCCGGCGGACCCGGCGGACCCGATCACCCGGGCGGACCTCCCGGTGGACCCGGCGGCCCCGATCACCCCGGCGGACCCGGTGGACCCGGCGACCCCGATCACCCCGGCGGCCCCGGCGGCCCCGGTGGACCGGGTGGACCCGATCACCCGGGTGGCCCGGGCGGACCCGGTGGGCCCTGGCACGGAGACCCCCAGCGCGGCTACTTTCACGGCGCGCCGTGGGGAGACGGGCCGGGACCCTGGGGGCCCGGCGAACCGCCGCGACCCGCATGGGACAGGCCACTCCCCCCGCCCGGTGGGCAATGGGGCTACGGGCCGATCAATTACTACGGCTATCAGGAGACTCCCGTGTGGAACCCCGGCTTCAACCAGTGGGGCTTCTGGTTCTTCGGAGTCTGGATTCCGCTGTAAACGACGGTAAGCACAACGCCCGCTTCGCCACTCGGCGAGGCGGGCTTTGTGCTGTTGCAGCCCAAGCCGATCCGATCCACGCGACCGCTCTGCAGCCACGGCGGCAACGGCGCGGGCCGCGCTGGAGGGGACCTTCGGCCTTTTCGTTGGGGCCCTACGCCACGTCATAGATGCCGTATGGCCCCTCGTTTGCATTGTCTCGATAGCGAAACATCAAGGTCACGGCCGGGTTTCGCACCCGCAGAGAAGCGATCGAAGAGGTGGCCCCATGACCAAGCCTGACTTCAGGCCCGCAATCCCGGTGCCGGCGCGTGATCCTCGCCTGGCAGCCCTGCATGCGGTCGTCTTGGTCGACGCGGTGGTTTCGGGGATCTGCGCGTTGGTCGCACTCGCGGCCGGCTCGCCGCTTCAGTTCGGCGTCGCGTTGGCGTTGTTCGGCGCCGGGTGGATCGCTTCGACGTCATCGAACGGACCGTTGAGTGTGGGCAGGAGCGTCCGGCTCGCCAACGTGCAGTCGCCGTCCCCGCTTACCGGCCCACCCGCGTCGTGTATGCCGGCCGCCACGAGGACTTCACGCGGCCCGCTCCGTCCGTCGTGCGGGAAATGGCCGCCTGAGGGTCGATCAGCTCTTGGTGCCGACCGTTATCAGGTCGGAAATGACCCGGGTCCAGACCGGCCGGGGAATGCGGTGCTGATCGCTGATGACCAACCCGGCGTCCTCGAACATGGCGCGCATCTCCGCCGGTGACGCATTGTGTTGTGGCTTCCACCGATTGGCGGAGGGCGCTTGCAGCAGCGGCTGCCGAGCGCTGAGCGCCGCGACGGCGACCAGCCCGCCCGGCGCCAGCACGCGGTGGAATTCGCGCAACGCGGCGGGCTGGTCGAAGAAGTGGAACGCCGAGGTGGTCACCACGGCGTCGAGCGCGCCGTCGTCGAAGGGAAGTTGCTCGGCCGGCCCGCGCAGCCATCGCACCCGGCCGGTCCTGGCCCGCGCCTGCGCGAGCATGCCCTCGGACATGTCGACGCCGTAGATCTCGTCGGGCTTCAGCTCGCGGGCGATCCGGTCGCTCAGAATGCCCGTACCGCAAGCGATGTCAGCGATCTTGCGGGCTCCGTGGGCGCGCAGCTGCGCAATCACCTCGTCGTGCGGCGGACGGTAAACCCACTGCTGCAGGAACGGCAAATCGTAGGCGGGGGCCAGGAAGCTCCACAGCCGCGTGACCGCGTCGTTGAGTCCGCGGCGACTCGGTGCCGTCATTTGCCCAGGGTCGAGGTGTAGTAGACGGTATCGGCGACCGACACCGAATCGTTGGTCTGCGGAATAGCCGCAAGCCCGCCGTCGGCCAGCAACTCACTCATCTGGGCGCCGACCGTCTCCCAGCCCAGGTTTTTCAGGTACTCGGCGACGTCGTTGCGGTCGCCCTCGAAACCCAGTTCTTCCCAATCCAGCTCGAAACCATGGTCGCGCCACTTGGCGGTAGCCCTGCGCATCATTTCCCGCGCCTTCTCGACGTCCTGCCGGGGCCGGTCCGGGATGGCTTCGACCGCGAGCCTGCTGCCCTTGGCGCTCAACGCGGAGATGTTGTCCAGCAAGCGGTCCTGCGCTTCGGGCGGCAAATATCCGAAGAGGCCTTCCGCGATCCACGCGGTTGTGCGGCTCCGGTCAAAACCAGTATCCGACAACGCTTTCGGCCAGCCGTGCCGCAAATCGACGGCGACGGTGCGCAAGTCCGCCCGCGGGGCGGCGCCCAGCTTCGCAAGGGTGGTGGTCTTGAACTCGATCACCTCGGGTTGATCGATTTCGAACACCGTCATTCCGGCGGGCCAATCCAACCGGTAGGCGCGCGCGTCAAGACCGGACGCCAGGATCACGGCCTGACGGATCCCGGCCCGCGCGGCGTCCTCGAAAAAGGCGTCGAAGAACCGGGTACGGGCGGCCATCGCCGCGGGCATGTGCTCGAGTTTCCAGCCGGATTCGTGGTCGTCGACGTCGGCGGCGGCAAGGTCGCCGTCAATCCACCGGGTGAAGAAGTCGACCCCGACGGCGCGAACCAGCGGTTCGGCGAACCGGTCCTCGATCAGCGGGTTGTCGGCCTTGGTAGCGATCGCTCGGGCCGCGGCGACCATCGTGGCCGTCGCGCCCACGCTGGTGGCCAGATCCCAGGTGTCGTTGTCTGTGCGTGGCATGCGCCTGTTCCCCCTCGGAGTGAAGCGATACTTAGCCAGCATAACGACCGGGAGGGAC
>NZ_GG770584.1 GCF_000164135.1 Mycobacterium parascrofulaceum ATCC BAA-614
CCACCCCGGAGGCGGCCGCCGCCGAGACCACCGGCGGCGCGGCCACCGAGAAGCCCTTTGGCCAGTAACGGGGTGTCATGGCGGTGAGCGAGACGCGGGGCGGGCTCTGGCGCACGGTGCTGGGGCGTGGGCTGGCCACCGCCGCCGACCTCTCCGGCCTGGTGGCCCGGAAGCTCAGCGCCGCCGCGGATCCGCGGGCGCGGCTGCTGCGGCGGCGCCGGCGCGCGCTGCGGTGGGGCCTGATCTTCGCCGTCGGCTGTGTGTTCTGGGCGGCGGTGACGATGCTGCTGGCGGCGTGGGGATGGTTCGCGCTGCTGCTCGAGATCACCGGTGCCGTCTCGGTCGTCATGGCCATCCCGGCGACGCTGTTGCTGCTCCGCTACCGGTGGCTGCGGGCCGAGCCGCTGCCCACGCCGCGCCCGGTGAACGTGCGCCGGCTGCCGCCGCCCGGTTCGGCGGCGCGGCCCGCGATGTACGCGCTGGGCGCCTCCGAACGGGGTTTCCTCTCGCTGCTCAACGTGATCGAGCGGGGCTCGATGCTGCCGACCGCCGAGATCCGCGACCTGACCGCGGCGGCCAACAAGTCCTCGGCGGCCATGGCCGCCACCGCCGCGGAGGTGGTGTCGATGGAGCGGGCGGCGCAATCCAGCGAGTCGTCGCGCTCGTATCTGGTGTCCACGATCAACGCGTTCACCGCGCAGCTGAGCGCCGGCGTCCGCCAGTACAACGAAATGGTCACCGCCGCAGCGCAATTGGTGTCGTCCGCCAACGGCGACCAGTTGGCCGCCTCGCAGCGCTATCGCACCGAGCTGACCGGGGCGACCGACCGGCTGGTGGGTTGGGCGCAGGCGTTCGACGAACTCGGCGGTCTGCGCGGCGCCAGCTGACCGGTTCCGGACGGGCTAGAACGTCGCCTTCAGGGACGGCAGCACCACCGCGGCCAGGCCGCGAACGGTCGCCTTGAACATGTCGAACAAGTCGAAGTAGTCGCGCCACAACGTGATCTTTCCGTCGTGCACCTCGAACACGCCGCACACCCAGAACTGAAGCCGCAGCGGGCCGAAGATCAGGGCGTCGGTGCGCTCGGTGAGCACCGCCCCGCCGTCGGCGGCGACGCGGTGGATCTTCACCTCGAAGGCGGCCCGGCCGTCCATCTGGCGGAACAGCTTCATGGCCCTGGCGCGGCCGTGAATGGTCGGCAATCCGACGTTTTCGTAGACGAGGTTGTCGTCCAGGGCCGCGTCGGCGGCGTCGTAATCCGCATCTTGCAGGGCGTTCAGAAAGCCCTCGACCGTGCGGGTGTTCGCAACGGCCGTCCCGGTCAGCTCGGTCATGAGGGCCAGCGTAGGCGAGCGTCGCGGCCGCGCGCTGTGGCAGGGTAGGGCCGATGCGTGTCGCCGTGGTCGCCGGGCCGGATCCCGGGCACTCGTTTCCGGCCATCGCGCTGTGCCAACGCTTCGCCGACGCCGGTGACGACCCCACGCTGTTCACCGGCGCCGAGTGGGTCGACACCGCCCGCGCGGCAGGCATCGCCGCCGCCCCGCTGGACGGGCTGGCGGCCACCGACGACGACGTCGACGCCGGCGCGCGGATCCACCGGCGCGCGGCGCGGATGGCCGTCCTCAACGTGCCGGCGCTGCGCGCCTTGGCGCCCGACCTGGTGGTGTCCGACGTGATCACGGCCGGCGGCGGCATGGCCGCCGAGTTGCTGGGCGTCCCGTGGATCGAGCTCAGCCCGCATCCGCTGTACCTGCCGTCGAAGGGGTTGCCGCCGATCGGCAGCGGTCTGGCGCCCGGCACAGGGATCCGCGGCCGGCTCCGCGACGCCACGATGCGCGCGCTCACCGCACGGTCGTGGCGCGCGGGCCTGCGGCAGCGCGCGGCCGTGCGGGTCGAAATCGGGCTGCCGGCGCGCGACCCCGGGCCGCTGCGGCGGCTGATCGCCACCCTGCCCGCCCTCGAGGTGACCCGCCCGGACTGGCCCGCGGAGGCCGTGCTGGTAGGCCCGCTGCACTTCGAACCGACCGATCGGGTGCTGGAAATCCCGGCGGGCCCGGGCCCCGTGGTGGTGGTCGCCCCGTCGACCGCGTCGACCGGCACCGAGGGGCTGGCCGAGGTCGCGCTGGCCCGGTTGCGGCCGGGCGAGACGCTGCCGGCGGGATCTCGGCTGGTGGTCTCGCGGCTCGGGGGAGCGGACTTGCCGGTGCCGCCGTGGGCGGTGGTCGGGCTGGGCAGCCAGGCCGAGTTGTTGCGACACGCCGACCTGGTGATCTGCGGCGGCGGGCACGGCATGGTGGCCAAGACGCTGCTGGCGGGGGTGCCGCTGGTGGCGGTGCCCGGCGGCGGGGACCAGTGGGAAATCGCCAACCGGGTGGTGCGGCAGGGCAGCGGGCGGCTGATCCGGCCGCTGACCGCCGACGCGCTGGTGGCCGCCGCCAACGACGTGCTGTCCGCGCCGCACTATCGGGCGGCCGCGCAAACCGCCGCCGCGAGCGCCGCCGGGGTGAGCGATCCGGTGCGGGTGTGCCACGAAGCGCTGGCGATGGCGGGATGATGGTCGGGGTCGGCGGAAGGAGGGCGACAGCCATGAGGACGATCGCGGCGGGCGGCCTGCTTCTCGCCGCCTTGATGTTCGGCCCGGGGCTGGCCCGCGCCGACAGCGCCGACGAGCAGCAGGCGTGTCAGCTGATGGACGACCCGGCGGCCGCCGAGCAGGGGTTCGCTCCGGCCGAATACGCCTTCATGCGGTTGCGCGCCAGGATGTCGGCGGAGTGGGCGCGGACCATCATGTCGGTGGCGGTGCAGGACTACTGCCCCAATCACCTGATCGACCTGCCGGCCAGCTGGCGGTGACGCGGCCGGTGTCCGATCGCCGCCGGGTGGGTATCTTGCTGGCGTGCGGCTAACGGAATTCAACGAGCGGGTCATCCTGCGATTCGGGGCGGCGTACGGCTCTTCGGTGCTGGCGGACCACGTGCTGACCGGCTTCGACGGCCGGACCGCCGCCCAGGCGATCGAGGACGGGGTCGAGCCCCGCGACGTGTGGCGGGCCCTGTGCGTCGACTTCGACGTGCCACGCGAACAGTGGTGAGGTCGCGGCTTATTCGTAGGGCGGGTATTCGTGCCGCCGGAGGAGGCCCGCGAGGTGGACGGCGTTGCGGGCGGCCGTTTCGGTCGTGGCGGCCACCGCTTCCGGCGCCTCGTCCAGGTCGTTGAAATTCGTGCCCTGCATCGCCTCGCCGTTCCAGTAGGTGCAGCCCTGGGCGGGGATCGAGAACCCGATGTCGTTGAGCGCCTGAAAGAGGTCGGCAACGATCTTGTGCGCCCCGTCCTCGTTTCCCACGACCGCCGCCAGCGCCACTTTCCCCACCATGCGGGGCCGTCCGGCGTCGTCCTTGTCGGAGATCGCCGCGTCGAGGCGCTCCAGGACGCGCTGCGCGACGCTGGACATGTGGCCGACCCAGGTGGGCGTCGAGAGCACGACGATGTCCGCCGCGGTGATCTTCTCCAGCAGCGCCGGCCACTCGTCGCCCGGGCCCATGTCGGCTTCCACGCCGGGCAGTAGCGCCAGGTCCACGCAGCGCACCTTGTCGCCCTCGGCGCCCGCGCGGCGCAGTTGAGCGAGCAGTTGGTCGGCGATCAGCTCGCTGCTCGACGGCTTCGGGCTCTTCTTCAGGGAGCAGGTCAGGGCGAGGGCGCGCAGCGAGTCTGTGGACATGACGCTCGGCTACCCGTGCGCGACAGGGGCAAACGGCGCGGCGCCTACCTCCGGTCCGGCGGTGGCGTCTCGAACACGCAATCGCCGCAGACGGCCCGTCCGGGCAGGCGGTAGAAGAGGCAGCAACTGCGGCGTTTGAAGTCCAGGCGCGGGCCGGCGACGACGCCCGAACCGGCCAGCACGCCGATGCCCAGCAGCGCCCGGGTCGTGTCGGCGATCCGCGGGCCGAGGTCGGGTCGCGCCGCCAGCAGCGCCCGGGCGGCCCCGGCCAGCGCGGACGCGACGTTGCCCGCGAGCAG
>NZ_GG770583.1 GCF_000164135.1 Mycobacterium parascrofulaceum ATCC BAA-614
GATCACCGCCGAAAACTTCCGATGCGGCATCCCCGCTGGCGCACTCAGCCCTACCACCGGATCCCCAACTGGCTACAAACGGAGAGAAGACCGCCGTAAGCGGACATACTGTCTGACCAAACCTCTTGGTTGTATTCCTTCAACGGGCCGGGCTCTAAATTCACCGCCAAAAGCTGTCGATCATCAACGAACCGTTGGAGCGTCCGGGTCGAGTCCAGGGACGTCGTACACCACGTCCCTGGACTTGACCGACCGCAGACGGGTGCTGACCAGTTATTAGGGGACTTTTTGATGGAGCCGAGGTGCCGACAGACCAGGTTTCGAGGTACACTAAGCGATCATTACGCGGTCACTTTGAGAATGATTTTTGTCGCTTGCGTGGTTGTTCCTGTAGGCTCATCGCGGATGTAAGGGGGTGCTCGGAAATGTCTGACCTGTTAGTCAAGGCTGGCGACGACACCGCACGGATGGATACCCACCAGGTCGTCAAGTACCTCTTGGACCGGCTTGGGCCCACACTGGTTGCCTTTATTGCAGGCTCAAAGAGCCGGACGATGCCGGCTCGCTGGGCCGCCCCTCCCGGGGACAGCACACACGCGGTCCCATCACCGGATAAGGTTCGGCGCCTTCAGGCCGCGCACACAGTGTTCCTGTTGATCGAAGGCGCGGAGAGTGACCAAATCGCCCGAAATTGGCTAATTTCGGCGAACCCTCGCCTCGATGGTGCGATGCCGGCTGAGCTCATCCGCAATGACGACATTCCTGCTGTCTACCGCGCGGCCGACGCATTCGTGACCGACACGTACTACTCCTGATGTGCCGCCTCCCTATACTCAGCCGGATCGCTGCGTACGGGGAGGTAGGTGCGGGTGTCGTCGTCTTTAAATGCGACCATCTGCGCGTCAACCGGGCTGAATATCGTCGCCAGTTCTGGGCAGAGCATCTATCGAGTGGCGCGAACGCAATATGGGCCACTTAACCCGCCACCCCGGACACCTGGCGGCAAGCCTCCGGTAGAGCAGTGGTCGCGCTGGGACACGGCTGGACGCACCGTATACGGCGGTTCCACCGCGGTTGGAGCCCTAGTCGAGGTCCTCGAGTACATCACCCCCGACCCACCAACGACGCTACTGACTGAACTGTTCGATGACGTCAGCACTGATGACGCGGATACCCTTGCAGGACAGATTGCACGAGAGCTACCCGCGCACGGCGGGATGCAGTACAAATCAATCTCGCAGGGTTGGCGGCAAGAACGCTCCCTTTACGAGCTGCAGCTACCCCCCAGCGGTTGGTTCGTTGACATCGCGGGCGCCAACTCGATATCTGCTGTATCGGAGCACTTGCGTTCGACGCTGTTGGCGGAGTGCGGCGTCGAGCAACTCACCCTCAGTGAACTGACCAGCTCTTCCGAGCAGTTCAAAAAGCTCACTACGGGCATCGCAACGTGGATTCGACAAACCGTGCAACTCAAGGACGGCGAGCGTCCGCATGGGATCTTTTACCCATCCAAATGGGGAAGCAACCTTGCCAACTGGGCTATATGGTTGCGGCGCACGGACGACGGGACCGGCGCTGACCCAGTGAAGGTGCTTGCAACCTCAGGCCTCGGTCGACACACAGGGCCACTTGTTGAGGCCGCGGGGCTGCGCGGGTTGAAAATCTTCTAGTATGCCCAGCTAGTCGGCTCAGAGGCGATGTGAACGTACAGTGCGGGGCGCGATTGCAACGTAGAGATGTTTGCTGAGTCCTAGCTAGGCAGCTGGGCATGGGAGGCGCTGGCACGGATCCGCGGAGCAGTACGCGAAAGATTATGCACGGCGGGGTGTTTCAGACGCTGTAGGGTTGGAGGCGCCCCACCACGGTGCGGCTGAAGGGCTCGGCGACCCTCCCACCTACCGCCGGGCCCTTTCCACTTCTTCGCGGCGTCACTGCTTCTCGCCTAAACGACAAATACTTTCCGTTGCGGACGGCTAATGGCCACGGCGCGGCAATCGAGCTGGCGTAGTCCGCGTGGGTTAGATGATGTCGCCGCGCATCTCGTCGACGCCCTTGTTTCCCGCAGCGAACAGGCTGTTGAGTTTCTTCTCAAGTTGCAGGTTTGTCATGACGTTGCCGATCGCGTCGGCGATGCGCACCTCGAGGAGGCGCCCATCAAAACCCAACGTTAGCGACACCAACCCGTCGGGGTCGTCCACCCCGGCGCGCAAGCTATCAAGCTCGTTGAGAAGATGGTCCAGGCGCGAAAGGGCCGCGGCGGTTTCGTTTTGGCTGAACTTCACTTTCTCGGCATCGCCGAGGTTGTTGAACTCGTCGTCGGCGCTGCTGATCACGAGGGCTCCTGGGGCGGGCGGCTCATCAGGCGGCGCACAACCGGGATCGCGGCATCGGGCGGGTCATCATCGTCGGGAGGCTCGGGATTACGGTCCCGCTGGGTAGCTGCCGCGGCGGCCGATAGCCGGTTTGTGTCGACCCGCCCGGTGATGTCCTCAGTATGCGGGATGTCGCGCACCGTGACTTTGCG
>NZ_GG770582.1 GCF_000164135.1 Mycobacterium parascrofulaceum ATCC BAA-614
TGAGCGGCCTCGGCGCGGCCACCATCGTGCTGGCCGCGGCGGCCCCGGCCGCGATCACCGCGGGCCGGCACGGCGCGGTTAGCCCACCGCCGGTGGCGGCCCCGCCCACCACCTTTTTGGTCGAAGGCCGGGTGGCGGTGACCGTGCCCGCGGATTGGCCCACGCAACGAGTGCTCGCCGGCCCGGGATCGGCGCGGGTCCAGATCACCTCGCCGGCCGACCCCGAAGTGGCGTTGCACGTCACGCAGTCGCCGGCCGCCGGCGAGACGCTCGGCGGCGCCGCCGAGCGGTTGAAACGCGCGATCGGCGCCGAGCCCGCCGGGGTGTTCGTCGACTTCAACCCCGCGGGGACCAGCGCCGGCAGGCCCGCGGTCACCTACCGCGAAGTCCGCCCCGGCCACCAGGTGCGGTGGACCGTGTTGCTGGACGGGCCGGTGCGGATCAGCCTCGGCTGCCAGAGCCGACCCGGCGGCGAGGACGCCGTCCGCGTCGCCTGCGAGCGGGCGGTCCGATCCGCCCACGCGGTCGGATGACCCGCGAAACCGGGTGGAACCAAACGAGCGTCGGCGCGGTCGAACCCAATATGACTGCTCCGAACACACTCAGCACCGACTTCGACCTGATGCGATCGGTGGCGGCAGCGACGGACGCGCGCAACGAGGAGATCCGGGCGATGTTGCAGGCATTCATCGGCCGCATGGGCGGAGTCCCGCCGTCGGTGTGGGGTGGGACCGCGGCCGCGCGGTTCAAAGACGTGCTGGACCGCTGGAACGCCGAGTCGCTGCGGCTCTACCACGTCCTGCACGCGATCGGCGAGACCATCCGGCACAACGCCGCCACCCTGCAGGAGGCGGGCCACGACCACGCCGCCCACATCGCCGCCGCCGGCGGCACCCTGTGATCGAGAGGATTCATCGTGGAATCGGCGCTTTCGTATGACTTCGGCGAGATCGAATATTCGGTCCGCCGGGAAATCCACACCACGTCGACCCGTCTCAACGCGGCGCTGGACGAGTTGAGGTCGCAGATCGCCCCGCTGCAGCAACTCTGGACCCGGGAGGCGGCCGCTGCCTACCAGGCCGAACAGCAGAAGTGGCACCAGGCGGCGACGGCCCTCAACGAGATCCTGGTCGACCTCGGCAACGCGGTGCGCGACGGCGCGGACGAGGTGGCCGACGCCGATAGGCGGGCGGCCGGCGCCTGGGGCCGGTAGCCGCAGCACCCACAGACGTCTGTGTGGTCCCGGCGGGGGAGAGCCGCTGGGACCACACAGTCATTTTGACCTGCGGGGACGCGCATCGGTAAGCTGCTCGGTTGGCGTGCGGTACGCCGGGGCCTCGGGTCAATGTCGGTCGCCGAGATCAGCCCCAACCGCAATCGCCTGACCGGCACCCGGCTCGACCCGGGATCCACCTCGAGAGAAGAAGGTAAGCGCTGTGCCCACCTACGCGCCAAAGGCGGGTGACACCACGCGGTCGTGGTACGTCATCGACGCCACGGACGTGGTGCTTGGCCGCCTTGCCGTCGCGGCGGCCACCCTGCTGCGCGGCAAGCACAAGCCGACGTTCGCCCCCAATGTCGACGGCGGTGACTTCGTCATCGTCATCAACGCCGACAAGGTCGCCCTGTCCGGCGACAAACTGCAGAGCAAGCTGGCCTACCGCCACTCGGGGTACCCCGGCGGCCTGCACTCGCGCACGACCGGCGAGCTGATGGAGAAGCACCCCGACCGCGTCGTCGAGAAGGCGATCGTCGGCATGCTGCCCAAGAACAAGCTCAGCCGTCAGATCCAGCGCAAACTCCACGTCTACGCCGGCCCCGAGCACCCGCACGCCGCTCAGAAGCCGGTCCCGTACGAGATCAAGCAGGTGGCCCAGTGACCGAAACGACCGAGGCCCTGGACGACACCACGGCCACCCCCGAAACCCCCGACGTGCCGGCCGAGGCGCCCGCGGCCGCGCCGGCCGCCGAGTCCTTCGTCTTCGACCGGCCGATCCAGACGGTCGGCCGCCGCAAGGAGGCCGTGGTGCGCGTCCGCCTGGTGCCCGGCACCGGCAAGTTCGACCTCAACGGCCGCAGCCTGGAGGACTACTTCCCCAACAAGGTGCACCAGCAGCTCATCAAGGCCCCGCTGGTCACCGTCGACCGGGTGGAGAACTTCGATATCTTCGCCCTGCTGCACGGCGGCGGCCCGTCGGGTCAGGCCGGCGCGCTGCGCCTGGGCATCGCCCGGGCCCTGATCCTGGCGCAGCCCGAGGACCGGCCCGCGCTGAAGAAGGCCGGCTTCCTCACCCGTGACCCGCGCGCCACCGAGCGCAAGAAGTACGGCCTGAAGAAGGCCCGCAAGGCGCCTCAGTACAGCAAGCGCTGATCGAGCATCACTTTCTGGCCGCGGCGGGGCCTCAACACGCGTCGCTTCGGCGTGTCTGCGCGCAAACGGGCCCCGTTTCGGTCAGAAAAGAACGGGCACGTTAGGTGCTGAACCGGCAATTGTGAGAGGTTTGTCCGCATGGGTCGACTATTCGGCACCGACGGTGTCCGTGGGGTCGCCAACCGGGAGTTGACCGCCGAGCTGGCGCTCGCGCTGGGCGCCGCGGCCGCGCGGCACCTGGCCAGCGCGGGCGGGCCGG
>NZ_GG770581.1 GCF_000164135.1 Mycobacterium parascrofulaceum ATCC BAA-614
CGCGATGCCGAGCCCGGCGGCGCTGGCCGCCGCGGTGGCGGCCCGGGTCGCCAGCACCGGTCCATCGCCCGGCAGGCTCGTCGGGGGCGCCGGCGATGTTGCTAAAGTTGTTGCAGCACAACTCTTCTCGGCTTCGCCGGCCAGGCGGCACAGGTCGCGCAGCGAGGTGTCCGCGTCGCCGATGGTGACCACCACCCGCGACAGTGGGTAGTTCAGGGCGGCCGAGGCGATCCCCGGGTGCGACAGCACGGCGTCGAGCACCGAGCGCCCCAGTTCCCCGTCCGCGGCGCCGTCCAGCCCGTGCACCTCGATCCAGGCGCGCTCCGCGCCGCGCCAGCAGCGTCGGCTCCCCGGCGCCGATATGTCCCGGGGCAGCTCGACCGAGATCGCCCGGGCACCCTCGCGCAGCGGAATCGCGGCGATGGTGATGCCGGCCTCAACGAGGGAGGTGGTGGCCTGCAGGCCCGCCGCGACGGCGCGCAACGGCGTGGATCGTCGTATCGCGGTCGCAATGCTCAAAGCGTCTTCGGACAGTCCCGTTAGTTGGTGCTGCGCAACTCGGCACTGCCGGCCCGGCGCCCGGTGGCCTTCTTGGCCGTCGACTTGGCGGCCTTCTGCGGCGCGGCCTTCTGCGTCGCCGGTTCCACCGGCACCGCCTTGAGGCTCGCCTTGGCCGCCTTGGGCGGTTCCTGCTTGCGGCTCAGCCGCTGCAGCAACAGCGCGCTGCCGCCGACCGCCAGCAGCACCGGCCACTCGACCAGTCCGGCGACGCCCAACGCGCCGAACGCCACCGCGGCGGCCGGCGCCGAGTGGCTGCCGCTGGCCATGCCCTTCTTGATGCCCTCGGCGGCGCCGGTGACGCCGCCGATGACCCCGTTGACCGCCGCGCCACCCACCGCGCCGGCGGCCGCGGTCGTGGTGGTCGCCGCGCGACTCACCGCCTGACCTACGCCCCGGACCGCTCCGCCGATGACACTCATGCTGACTCCCTGGCTTTCTGCCCTTGCCGCGAAACCCGCGTCACCAGCGGGGCGCACCCGCTGAACGCGTCGTTAACAGCAAAAAAACATTGTATCTGCTTCTAACAAAACAAAGCCTGCCACCTTGCAAACGCGCAGACAACGCGCAGCCGCATTTAATTTGCGTGAGCTTAACCTGGTCACCGGCGGCGCGCGAAGGCGTTAATGCGATTCAGTCTCGCCTGATATCGATCTGCACCGGCGCGTGATCGCTGGCGGCCTTGCCCTTGCGCTCCTCGCGGACGATCTGGGCGTCCGTCACACGGTCGGCCAAGGCGGGCGAGGCGAGGATGAAATCGATGCGCATGCCCTGCCGTTTCGGGAACCGCAGCTGGGTGTAGTCCCAGTACGTGTACACGCCCGGGCCGGGCGCGAAAGGCCTTACCACGTCGGTGAATTGGGCGTCGACGATCGCGGCGAACGCGCGGCGCTCGGGCTCGGAGACGTGGGTGGCGCCGGCATAGAACTCGGTGCTCCACACGTCGTCGTCGGTGGGCGCGATGTTCCAGTCGCCGGCCAGCGCGATCTGCGCCGCCGGATCGTCGCGCAACCAGCCGGCCGCCGTATCACGCAGCGCGGCAAGCCATTCCAGCTTGTAGGTGTAGTGCGGATCGCCCAGCGCCCGGCCGTTGGGCACGTACAGGCTCCAGATCCGGACACCGTCGCAGGTGGCGCCCAGCGCGCGGGCTTCGGCCGTCGCGGCCACCTCCGGCTTGCTGCTCCAGCTGGGCTGGCCGTCGAAACCGACCCGCACGTCGTCGAGGCCGACCCGCGAGGCGATCGCCACGCCGTTCCACTGATTGAAGCCCACATGCGCCACCTCGTAGCCGAGTTCGAAGAACGGCAGGGTGGGGAACTGGCCGTCGGAGCACTTGGTCTCCTGCATGGCCAGCACGTCGACGTCCGCGCGGGCCAGCCAGTCGACGACGCGCGGCAGGCGGCTGCGGATCGAATTCACGTTCCAGGTGGCCAGCCGCAGCGGCGATCGCGAGCGCGGCGAAGCCGGGCGCTGCGGGTCGCCGCCATCGGTCAGCGGCGATCGCGAGCGCGGCGAAGCCGGGCGCTGCGGGTCGCCGCCAACGGTCAGCGGCGATCGCGAGCGCGGCGAAGCCGGGCGCTGCGGGTCGCCGCCAACAGTCATGGCTAGACCGTATCCCAGTCGGGGGAGCGGGCCGGAAAATAGCGGCGCCGGTGGTGTTCCCGGAAGCCGAGCGCGCCGGCGACCGCCGTCGCGGCGTCGCCCGGCACGACCAGATAGGCCCGGTTCGCGCCGCCCGCCGCGGCCCGGGCCGCCAGCTC
>NZ_GG770580.1 GCF_000164135.1 Mycobacterium parascrofulaceum ATCC BAA-614
AAAGCGCACGGGTTCGCGCGAAGGTGTGCGAGGTGGCGCCTGAAGTGTCACGGGTTGGGCAGCCGTGTGGCGTCGACGTGATCGGCGAGGTAGGCGGCGACGGCCTCGTTGCGCATGCCGTAAGCGGCGGCGACGAGTTTGGCGTCGACCGTGCCGACGAGGTCGACCAGCCGGGTGGAGCGCAGGATGCGGGGTTGGATACCGACCGCACGCAACGTGTTCTTGACGTAGCCGTCGGACGGCGCAGCGCGGGTGGCCTTGGTTTGCAAGGTGATCAACAAGTGGGAGTTGTTGCTGCCCACCGTGTCACGGTGGCTGATGCAGCGTTGCAGCGCGGTCCATGTCCACGGGTCCAGCGGCGTCGGGTGTGGTCGACGACCCAACCGGATGCGGTGAGAATCGTGATCGATGTCGGCGTCGGTGAGATGCTGCAGTTCTTGGGTGGTGGCGCCGTGCAGCAGGGCGGCCAGTCCGACGAACGCCTCGTGCGGGTGCACCTCGGGGTCGGTGCTCCATCGCCGGAACAGTTCGCGTTGCCGGTCGGTAGGCAGGGTGGGCCCGCGAAACGCCATGGTCTGCGGCGCGTTCAGCCCGGCCGTGGGGTCGATGAGCATTACCCGGCGGCGGACCGCATAGCGGCAGAACTGACGCAACCCGACCAGGTAGTAAGTGCGGCGGCTGGGATGGGCGTGCAAGAACGCTTCGACGTCGCCGACCTCGACAGTGGACCAGTCGGTCTTGCCGCGGTGGCTGGTCAGGAACTGCGCGAAGTCGCGCACCGCGCCCAGCCGGGCCTCAAGCGTGGCGTGCCCGCGCGGGTGAGTGCCGGTGCGGCGGGCGCGATCGCGCCCAGAGACGAGGTAAGCAGCGAAGCCGGTAACCACCGGCTGCAGCGGTGCGGGCACAGCGTTGATCCGCGACTGTCGACGCGCTGCGGCGCGACGTTCTTCCCGGTCCGGCGGCAGTGCCAGCTTGTTGGCGGTCAGGAAGTCTTCCAGGGCACGCGTCAGGGGCACGTCGGCGTCGATCGATTCCAGCAGTGTCTGCGGATGCACGGGAGCACCAATGTCCGCCAACCGCTTTGCAAGTCTGGTGAGCATGGCGCAGGCGCGGCTGGGATGGTGCCGCCCGACGAGGTAAGCACCGAAGCCACCCATCCAATCAGGCGGGTGATCCAGAGCCGCAGCAACGTTGGCCGCGCGCACCACGAGCCGGTGCGGCGAGCGTGCCCAGCAAGACCGGCACCGCCCGGCGCCGGCCAATCGGGTCACCTGGCCGCAGTCGACGCACGCCGCGTCCGGATTCGGTGGCCGACCAGGATGTGAGCACGATCCGCACCAGCCGGTCGTTGGCCGCAGGACCCTGCGTTTTCCGCAGCGTGGGCATTCGACTCGGTCCGCGTCGCGACGGTCCCGCCGAGCACATCTTGCGCAGACGTCGCGGTCGACGAACAGCACCGGCGCACCGCAGACTCGGCACACGCGTGAGCAGCGCACGCAACGGCCGCTGTGTGATCGTAAGACCCGTTGGACCCCACAACGCGGACAGGGCTGTTTGACTGGGGCATGGGTGCGAGCCCAATGGCAGCGAGCACACACGTCACGCTCGGGTTTGCCGACCGCGCGGCCACAGCGTTGGCAGTCCCGAATACGGCGCGTCATCGTCAGATCGGCGGCATCGACCGGCCCCGCCGCGACGGCGCTGAGTCATTGACGGCGACCTGTGGCGAGTTCGGCGAAATCGGTTGTGCGACTGGGGTGGTGTCGACGTCGAACAGATCGCCGGGTGTGCACTCCAGGGCAGTGCACAACGCGATCAGGGTGGACAGCTTGATCTGGTTGGGTTGCTTGGTGAACAACGCCGACACCGACGCCGACGACAGCTCCAATCCCGCTCTCTCGGCCAGCAGCCGCCTCAACTGCGCGCCGGTCCAGACCTCCCGTTGAGCGGCGGCCATCCGCAGCTTCCACGTGATCTGCATGCTCACTCCTGTCCGGTCAGCTCGCCCAGCGTCGCCGAGATCGCGCGCTGGTAGGCGTCTTCGATGAAGGTTTCCGATGGGCGCACGTACCGCATGGTCGAGGCGACCGTCCAGTGTCCTAAAAGTTGTTGGATGGCCACCAGATCCACTCCGCGCTCATAGTTGTGAGTCGCACAGGCCCGGCGCATCCCGTGCGGGCTGAACCAGTCCGCATCTGGACGCCCTTCCACACTCATCAAGTGCCGCAACCGGTTGCGGATCGTGGCCGCGGCCATCCGGCCACCGGACTCGTCACAGAGCAACACCGGCGAATCGGGAAACCGGCCGCGGACATCATCGAGATACCAACGCAACACCAGATCCAGCCCGTCGAGCATCGGCACCCAGCGCGGTCGCGGTCCGGATCCCTTGGCGCCCTTGCCGAACCGCACGTGCAGCTTACCGAACGGGCCACGCGGAAAGTGCACATCCGCGCGGTCGAGCATCACCACCTCCTCCGAACGCAGCCCTGCGTGATACAGCGTGCGAAACAGCGCGTAATCCCGAGCGGCCGGCGCATACTTGCGGGCGGTCGCGATCCGACCCTTGAGAAACTCAAAGAACGCGGCCACCCGCTCGGGCGCCGGCGGCGCCTGCGCGGTCGGCGAGTCGTCGCTGACATGGCGGGCGGCGTTGAATTCGTCCAACGGACAGGCCAGCCGCACCCCGAACGCCGCCTCGATCTCGGCGGCCTTGCGGACCTCCAGGAACCGGTGAAAGCCCCTAAACACCTGCAGGTAATTCCGCCGCGTCGATACCGCTCGACCCGAGCTGGCCAGCTCACCCACCACCCGGTCGACATCGGCGGCGGTCACCTCCCACACCGGCCGACCCAGCGCCGCCAGCATCCGTTCCAGCACACCGACGTCATTGGCGATCGTCGACTCGGCGAACCCCCGAGCGGTCCACGACGCCACGAACGCCTCCACGCATTCAGCCTGAAACCGCTGCGGATCCCACTGCTCGACGACCGGTGCGACCTCGCCCGTGATCACCCGCAGCCGCCCGTCGCCCACCGGCCCACCTTCCTCACACCTAAATTATCGAGGCAGCACCTTAACTCACGGAGTTATACCTTGAAGATCAGCGACACGCCAATCGGTGGGAAAACCTCAGGCAGCAGCACCAATCCGCCGAAACGAACCTGTGCTCGTTCCATAT
>NZ_GG770579.1 GCF_000164135.1 Mycobacterium parascrofulaceum ATCC BAA-614
CGGCGAGCGGGCCGCGACCAGCAACCCGACGATCGCGGTCACCGCCGCGACCGCGCTGACCGCGACCAGCCCGGCCAGCGCGCCGGTGGCGACCCGATAGGTGACCGAGAGGCCGGTAGCCAGGAACGCGACCGCGATCACCGCGGCCAGCGCCCCGCGCCGGATATGCCTTGCGTCCCAGGGCTTCAGCCGGGACGTCGAGAAGATCATCGCCGCGTCGGCGATGTCCTCGACGATGCCCGGGGCCGCCGGGCCGGCCGGAACCGGCTGCAGCGCCAAGAGGTCGCCGTCCACCACCCCGACGGTGTCCAGGCTGGCGTCCAGGCTGAACGGCGCTCCGCCGATCGGGGCCAGGCTCAGCTGGGTCGCGGCGCCGAGGTCGGCCGTCCCCCTGGCGGTGTCGTCGGCGTCGCCGTTCGACGTCGCGGGTATCACCAGCCGCTGCACGGCGGGCAGGATCTCCCGCAGCGGCAGCTCGGCGGGCAACGCCATTTCCGTCAGCCTGCTGTCCGCGAGGATGGCCACGCGGACGATCGGCATGACGGCGCCGGACGTCACCGGACCCTCGAAGGACGCTGGGGCCATACCTGAAACATCGTTGCTCTCTTCTCTCGTGGAATTTTCGTCGATTGGGCGGTTAGACGTGTTGTGCGGTGAAATCTCTGGCCAACCGGTGGCCGGGGAACCATTCGGCGTCCGGCAGCAACGCGGTCAGTTGTTCGATCGCGAGGGCGATCGCGAAGGGGGTCCCGGGGGCGAATGTCGACACCCACTCGCCGTCGAATGCGCGCGACGGGCTGACCAGCACCCGCCCCGCCGCCGCGTCGACGATGCTCATCCCCACTTCGGTGGTGGCGTGCCGGCCGTCGCGGTGGCAGCCGGCGACGATTTCGACGTAGCTGCGCGGGCCGTTGAACACCGACTCCACCACCGCGCGCGCCGACTGCGGAATACCCAGGTAATCAACGACTTCGGCCAGCGGGGCGCCCGACCGCAGCCGCTCGTCGGCGCGGGCGCCGACCCGCGCCGGCATGCTGAACTCGTCGAACCGGGCCGGCGGTTGCTGCGCCAGCCCGACACCGAGGACGGGGACCAACGCGCGCGGGTCGTCGATGTCCATGGCGGTGAACGTGATCAGCTGCGCGCTGCGCAGCGCCACGATCGTCTTGGCGGTGGTGGCCGGGCGCTGCGCCACGATGCCGCGCAGCATCTCGCCGGTGCCGGTGCCGGGTTCCCTGGCGGGGCCGACGTAGCGCAGGTCGAGCCACCGCTCCGGAAAGCACACCACCCTGATCCAGTCGGCCACCGCGGGGTTCACGGCGCCGCCCTGCGACACCAGACCCAGTTCGGTCAGCTCGGCCCGTTGGCGCTCGAGGAACGCCTGGCGATGCGCGGCATCGGTGTAGGGCGAGGTGATCGCCAGCACCCACGGGAAGCTGCCCGCCCCAATGGTTTCGGCGATGAACCACGCGTGATCGACCGTCAGCTCGACGGCGTTGGGTTCAGCACTCATCGCGCCGGGATCAACCGCCCCACTTGGCGGCTTCGGCCTGGTCGCGGGCGAGCATCGACATGGTGTTGGCTTCGTGGGTGCTGGCCATGGCCTGGTAGGCACGCACCAGGCTCTCCATCGCCTGGTTCCACTGGGCCTGCCACGCCTGGTAGGTCATCCCGGTGTCGCCCTGCCAGGCGTTCGACAGCGTCGCCTGCTCGCTGGCGATGTCCGAACCGAGCCCCTGCAGGGTGCCGGCGTAGCCCGACATGTCGGCGGCGTGGCTCAACATCGCCGGGTAGTTGTACATGATCTGGGACATGACAAGTCCTTTCGCGGTTGGTGGCGGCTGGGATCAGAAGGCGGTGTAGCCGGATGCGGCGGCGGCGTCGGCGGCCACGTAGGTGCCGGCGGCGTCACCGAGGTTGGCCTGTGCGATGTCCAGCAGGGTGTTGACCCGCGCGGCGGCCTCGACGAAGCGCGCGTGCGCGGCCTGGAACGCGACCGAGGCCTCGCCCTGGTGGAACGCCTGCGCCGACATGGCCTCCTGCTCGGCCTGGCTGATGGTGCTGCGCATCAGGGCGGCCTTGGCGCTGAACGCCGATTGCGCGGCCACCAACTGCGGGATGTGAGCGTCCAACATGCTCATGGTGTTTCCTTTCTGTTCGCCCTCATGGGTTTGTCTTCGCCCGCATGGGGTTTGTCCGACTGACGAGCATCGTGCTGCTGCCTTAGCCCCCTTCCCTCGGCTCGGTCCGCCGTGCCGGGTCGTGGTCGGCGTCGTCCCACGTGCCGGGCATCATCGGCACCCTCGGGCCGCCACCGAACTCGCCCTCGGTGAGTTCGGTCAGCCCGGCCGCGCGAAAAGCGTTGTCCTTGCGCGTGGTTCCGGCGAAGCCGAGCGTCCCGGCCCCCGCCCCGGATGCCACCGCCGCGGCCAGTCGTTCCCCGTCGCCGTAATCCGGCGGGACGCCGAGGTCGGAGTCCAGGTCCAGGTATTCGTCGCTGTGGTCGCGCATCGCGGCCTTGCGGCGCCGCCGCGCCCG
>NZ_GG770578.1 GCF_000164135.1 Mycobacterium parascrofulaceum ATCC BAA-614
GCGCGCGCTCCTCGGCCGGCGGTACGGCGGTCGCGGCGGCGAGTTGCGCGCTGGGCGAGGACACCGCCCGGATCCGCGCGGCGCGGGGCTGGCCGGCGCCCTCGAGGATCGCCGGCGGCAGGTAGATCTCGGCGGTGGTGCCGGAGCCCTCCTCGTTGGCGGCCGGGCCGCGCAGCCCCACCCGGATGCCGTGCCGGGCCGCGATCCGGCCCACCACGAACAGGCCCATGTGGCGGGCGTTGTCGGGGCTGACCTCGCCCCCGGCCTGTAGCCGCATGTTGGCGATGCGCCGGTCGGCGTCGTTCATGCCCAGGCCGGCGTCCGCGATCCGCACCACGACGCCCGCGTCCCCGCCGCGGGCCGCCGAGACCCGCACGGGCGTCGACGGCGGCGAGTAGCGCAGGGCGTTGTCGATCAGCTCGGCGAACAGGTGGATCGCGCCGCCGGCCGCCGCCCCGATCAGCGTGCTGTTCTCCGGCAGGCCGGCGATTTCGACGCGGCGGTAGTCCTCGACCTCGGAAACCGCGGCGTTGAGCACCGTCGACAGCGGCACCGGGTCGCGCTGGTCCCGCGCGAGCTGAGCCCCGGCGAGCACCAGCAGGTTGGCGCTGTTGCGGCGCAGCCGGGCGGCGAGGTGGTCCAGCCGGAACAGGCTGTCCAGGCGTTCGGGGTCCTCCTCGTTGCGCTCCAGCCGGTCGATGAGCGACAGCTGCTGGTCGACCAGCGAGCGGCTGCGCCGCGACATGGTCTCGAACATGTCGTTGACCAGCAGCCGCAACCGCGCCTCGTCGCCCGCGAGCAGCAGGGCCTGGGTGTGCAGTTCGTCGACCGCGTGGGCCACCTGGCCGATCTCCTCGGTGGTGTACACCGGCAGCGGTTGCGGCGTCGGCTCGGCCCCGCCGGCCTTGACCCGGGCGATCTCCTCCTCCAGGTCGGTGTGGGCCACCTTGAGGGCCCCGTCGCGCAGCACGCGCAGCGGCCGCACCAGGGCGCGCGCCACCAGCAGCACGATCACCAGCGCGACGACGATGGCCGACAGCACCACGACGGTGTCGATGATCGCGGCGTCGCGCTTGTCGGCGGCCTGGGCGTGCACCGACTTGGTCACCGACGCGGTGGCGTCCGTGATGACCTGCTCGGCGATATCGTCGGTGGCCTGGATCGAGCGCAGCAGGTCGGGGTTGTCGACGAGCGCGCTGGCCGGATCGGACATGATGGCCATCCGCGTCACCAGCTGCTGCTGCAGCGTCTTGGCCTCGGGCGAACCGGCGCCGAGCACCTCGCTCATCCCGAACAGCGTCGACGGCTCGGTCCCGGCCAGGGTGATCATCGACGTGCGCAGTTGCGGCTCGGGCAGGTCGGCGCCGCGGGTGACGAGGATCTTCTGCATCGTCATCTGGCCGCGGGCCCCGACCGCCCGGCTCAGGCCCGCGGTCTGGGCGCGGATCTTCTCGTCGTCGACGCGCACCGACGCGTTGATGACGTCCTCCGCGGTCAGCAGGATGGGGGCATACAGGGTCACCCGCTCCCGCAAACCGAGTCCGTTGTCGGACACCTTGTTCACCAGCAGCTGACCGCCGTCGAGCAGGGTGCCGACCCCCGAGCGGACCTCGGGGGTCACGTCGGTGTCGTTCAGTCGCGTTTCCAGTTCGTGCTTGCGCGCCTCGAAGTTCTTCTTGGCCCCCTCCACGTCGCGCCCGGTGCTGCCCGCCAGCAGCGCGACGTCGAGCGCCGACATGTACTTGGTGATCACCGGCACCACATCGGCGCGGGTCGCGGCCAACCGCAGACCGCCCGAGTTGGCCATCGCGCCCTCGATGCGCAGCGCCCCGAAGACCGTCGCCAGCACCAGTGGGACCAGCACGATCGCCAGGACCTTCCACCGGACCGGCCAGTTGCTCAGCGACCAGGTGGGGGGGCGTTTGCCCGGCGCCGGACCGGCGTCGCGGGGCTGCGGGGACTCGGCGGCCGCCTCGGCCGGGCGGGCGAACATGGTCACGCCGGCACCGCCGTGCGACCGGCCGCTGCGCTGATGCTCAACGCTCGAAAAAACGAGAGGCTCATGAGACTTCCTGCTTTATCCACCCGTGCCACGCCAGAGGGGCGCGAGCGCGTCAACGTGGCAATCCGACGAGTATGACAGCCCGCGGCCCAGGTCACCAGAATCGTTACTGAGCAGACAGGCCCCTCCAAGGTGGGCCCGCGCACGGGCGGGCGAATCTGGCAAACGGTTATGACTTCGGGCGCAGCACCGCGACGAGGAAATCGGAGTCGTCGGTGAACGGCCGCAGGTCCCAGGCGGACAGCAGCAGGTCGGGCTCGAGCCCGGCGGCGGCCGCGTCGTCCAGGAATTCGGCGAATCCGTAGTCGCGACCGGCGCCGAAGCCGATCGCCGCCCGGCCGTCGTGTTTGAGGTGGGCGCGTAGCCGGCCCAGCACCCGGCGCCGCGTGCTCGGGGCCAGGAACGTCATGACGTTGCCGGCCGACACGATCACGTCGAACGGCTCGGCGATGCCGCGCGCGGGCAGGTCGAGTTCCGCGAGGTCGCCGACGAGCCAGCGCGGGCCGGGATGATCCTGCTCGGCCGCTTCGATGAGCGCCGGGTCCACGTCGACGCCGACGACGTGGTGGCCCGCGGCGGCCAGGTGCCC
>NZ_GG770577.1 GCF_000164135.1 Mycobacterium parascrofulaceum ATCC BAA-614
TCGCGGTCGGCGCGGGGTCCGGTGGCGGGCTCGCGGCCGCGGCCGCCGGCGTGACCGCTACGGGCGGCGCGGTGGGCGGGGCCGGGCGCACCGGCGGGCAGCCGGGGTCGAGATCGGTGGGGGCGTCGAAAAGCACCGCCGGCGCGGCGGCCATCCGCTCGGTGACCATGTCGTAGGAGGTCGCCACACCGTCGCGCGTCGAGCGCATCGTGGTCAGCCAGTCATCGCGAATCTCGTTGTCCACATACGGCAGCACCTGCTCGCGCACCACTCGTTCGGCGGCTTGCCGATCCCCCACCCCGGTGATGACCGTGGCGGCGGCGGCCAGCCAGGCCGGCCGCTGCGCCTGGGTGCCGTCGTCCACGGCGATCGCGGTCGCGACCTTGGCGTCGACCAGGTACCAGAGGTTGTCGCGCAGCGATTCGCACCGTTGCGCCGCCGCGCGAAGTTCGGCCGCCACCGTGGCGGCCGTGTCGCAGTGCCGCTCCATGAACCGCACCGCGGCGTCCCCGCCCGGCCCCGTCCAGGCCGCGGCCAGCTCGGCCACCTGGGCGCGCTGCACCCGCAGCGCTTCGGTCACCGCCTCGCCCGCCGCCCGCAGCTCCGCGCAATCGCGATCGAGGGCGCGCAGGTCGAGGCCGTCTTCGGTGCCGTACCAGTCGCGCAGCTGCGCCGGCTGCGCCGTCAGGTCGGGGTGCTGATAGCCCAGGGCATGGCAGGCCCGCACGTAACTCTGCGCGTGGTCGACGGCGGGCACGCCCTCGGCGAGGCGCTCGGCGACGTCCAACCGGTCGGCCATGCTCAGGCGATCCGCGCAGCGGCATACAGCTCGGCGTCGGCGTAGCGGTCGGCGCTGGCCCGCAGGGCGGCGGCGATATCCGCGGACGCGCGCGCCCACTGCGCCACCCCGGCCGTCAGGCGCTCCAGCTCGGCGCGCAGCGCGTCGCCGCGGGCGGTGTGCGCCCGCCCGGCGGTTGCCCCGCCGAACGCCAGCCTGCCCAGCCGGTCGCCGAGGGCGCGGTCGAGGATGTCGGAGGCGGCGCGGAATTGGTCGGCGACGCGGTGCGTCGCGGAAACGTCGATCTCGGTACGGGCCACGGTGGGCGGGCGTACTCCCCTGTCGAATCTCATGCTTGATCCGACGCCGGGGGACGCGGTCGGGTTCCGATTCAGCGCGCGGAGCTGACCGCCTCGGCCACCCGGTTGGCCACCCGCTGGGCCACGTCGGCCTCGGGCGCCTCGACCATGACCCGGATGACGGGTTCGGTACCGGAGGGCCGCAACAGGATTCGGCCGGTGTCGCCGAGTTCGGCCTCGGCGTCGCCGACCGCGGTGCGCACGGCGGGCGCCGCGGCGGCGGTGTCCTTGTCGGCGACCCGGACGTTGATCAGCACCTGCGGCAGCGTCTGCATCGGCGCGGCCAGTTCGGTCAGCGACGAGCCGGTCTGCGCCATCCGCGTCATCAACCGCAGCCCGGTGACGATGCCGTCCCCGGTGGAGCCCAGCGCGGGCATCACGATGTGGCCGGACTGCTCGCCGCCCAGGCTGTAGTCGCCCGCGCGCAGTTCCTCGAGGACGTAGCGGTCGCCGACGCCGGTGGTGCGCACGGTGATCCCGGCCGAACGCATGGCCAGGTGCAGCCCGAGGTTGCTCATCACGGTGGCCACCAGCGTGTCGGACGCCAGCTCGCCGGCGTCGCGCATGGCCAGCGCGAGCACGACCATGATCGCGTCGCCGTCGACGAGCTCGCCGTCGGCGTCGACCGCCAGGCAGCGGTCGGCGTCGCCGTCGTGAGCCAGGCCGAGGTCGGCGCGGTGCGCGATGACCGCGGCACGCAGCGAATCCAGGTGCGTCGAGCCGCAGTTGTCGTTGATGTTCAGGCCGTTGGGTTCGGCGTTGATCGCGATGACACGCGCGCCGGCCGCGCGGTAGGCGCGCGGCGCCACGGACGACGCCGCGCCGTGCGCGCAGTCGACCACCACGGTCAGGCCGTCCAGCCGCATCGTGCTGGCCTTGCTCAGGTGGCGCAGGTAGCGGTCGTCGGCGTCCTCGGCGTCGATGACGCGGCCGATCCCGGCGCCGACCGGCCGCGGCCCGGCCTCCGCACGGATATCAGCGACCAGCGCCTCGATCCGGTCCTCGGTGTCGTCGTCGAGCTTGCGCCCACCCGGGCCGAAGATCTTGATGCCGTTGTCGGGCATCGGGTTGTGCGACGCCGAGATCATCACCCCGAAGTCGGCGTCGTAGGCGCCGGTCAGGTAGGCCACCGCCGGCGTGGGCAGCACCCCGACCCGCAGCGCGTCGACGCCCTGGCTGGTCAGCCCGGCGATCACCGCGGCCTCCAGCATCTCGCCGCTGGCGCGGGGGTCGCGCCCGATCACGGCGACGCGCCGGCCCGGCCCGCCCGCGCTGGCCAGG
>NZ_GG770576.1 GCF_000164135.1 Mycobacterium parascrofulaceum ATCC BAA-614
CCCGGCCCGACTCGCCGCGCGCCTCCGCCGCCTCGCGGCGCAAGATGCTCGCCAGGTCGGCGTCTCGCAATCCGTGCTCGGCCAGACGCAGCGCGAGATCCGCCGACAGCGCGGACATGGCGAGCTGGGAACGCAGCAGTGCGGTCTCGACCTGGTGGTGATGCGCGTTGCCGACGAGCTGGGCAACGGCGTCGTGCACGGACTGGAGGAAGACCGGGCTGTGCGATGGCTCGATCAGCCCGCTGGCGCGCGCCCGGTCGACCAGCAGCCGCGCTTCCGTCGTCGAGATGTCCAGTGCCGCAGCGACATCGGCGGTGCCCAAACCGGGGCTCAACGACGTGATGAGCAGCGTGTCCAACGCCGGCTCGTCCAGGCGGCGCAGCCGGTCGATCAACGCGAACTTGGCCGCCTGCAACGGGTCCCGCGCGGCCTCGGAAACTGCCCGCACCAAAAACGGCAGCCCCGCCGTGCTGTCCAGGAAGTGGTCGGCGACCGGCAACGGGCCCAACGAGAGTCGCGGCCGCTCCCGGTCGAGGGCCGTCGCCAGTGTCCGCAGCGCGGTGTGCTGTTCGCACGGTTCGGCGGCCACCACGATCGTCGCCGTAGGGTCGGCGATGCGTTCGACCAGCGCCAGCAGCTCGGCGTCGGCCAGCAGTTGCGCGTCATCGATGACCACCGCCGCATCGGGTCGGTCCCCGTCGCGCGGGGGGCGCGTCAGGACGGTGACCCCGGCGCCGCGCAGTGCATCGCGCACGGCGGCAAGGACGGTCGTCTTTCCGGTGCCGATCCCCCCGCTGACCAGAACCCTGACCGGGGTTTGCGCGCCGTCCGCCAGCGCGCTGATGATGCGCCGCGCGTCGGCAGGGACCTCGGTGGAGACCGCCGTGTCTGGACTGGCCATGTTGGGTGCTACCCGGCTGTGGCGGGGACAGGCGATTGGGGGTTGCTGAACGCCTTCGCGCACGGGTCGGGTGGCCGGTGGCCAACGCGCGCCGCGGCATCGGCGTCCGGCCGCCGGGTTGGCAGGCCGACCGCCAACGCGAGCGAGTTGCTCATGCTGCACGTCCCTGTGTCGATCGGGTGATGGGCGTCGGCCGTTGCTTACCTTAGCGTTCTGCCGCCGCGCCGGTCATCAATGATCCCCGTAGGCGCCACGATCCCCTAACGGGGTATCCCCTAACGCGGCGCTGGGGCGGGGTGGGCGCACACCGATCACGGCGACGCCGTCGGCAGATAGCATTCCGGGAAACGGCTGGATTTTGACTGCGAATAGGCGTTGATGGTGACGGAGCGCACGCTGGAGGCGTGTCATGGCAAATGCATTACTTGACTTTGTGATGTCACTCGTTCGCGACCCACAAGCCGCCGCGCGCTACGCGGCAGACCCCGCTCAAGCGATCGCCGACGCTCACTTGACCGGTGTCACCAGCGCCGATGTGAATCACTTGATCCCGATGGTGTCGGATTCGCTGTCGATGTCCAGTCCGGGCGGTACCGGCGGCGCCACCGAGCACGGCAACGTCTGGGCGAGCGGTGCGGCCACGGCCGCGTTCGACGCGTTCCCGGCGCACGTGCCGGTGCACGAACCGACGGGAGCCGCGGGGCAAGGCCCGCCGGGCCACGTCATCGATCACCCGCCCGCCGCCGGCGGGGAAGCCCCAGGGGCTGGCTCCGAGCCGCATCCGGTGCCGGTCGAGCTGCACAATCCATCGGTGACGATCGCTGCGCCCGACGAAATTCCTGATCAGCCGGCCCACGACGGCGGATTCGGGGGGCACGGCCCGGGAGTGTGGGACCACTCGGTGGCCGACACCCACACCGTCGAGGATGATCATCACGGATTCGGCCTCGACCCACACTTCGGCTGATTCGGATTCGTTATCGACTTGGGCGACGACCGCAATTGTCGGCCGTTATGGTCCTGAAGTGGACAAATGCCGTCGACGGGGGGTTATCCGGCCATGCTCCACCTTGTCCCTAACCACCCCCTAATCCCCTAACGGCATGCGCCGAGTGATCCCGCTAAGGGCGCAAACCATTGGGGGATTCGGCCCCGTTCCGGGCCGGCAACGAAGCACCTAGCTTGAGTGTCGGAACGTCGGCGTAGCACCGGCATCGGCTCCAACGAGTCACAATCGAAAGGCACTGACGTGAGCTCTCTGATCGACTACATCCTTAACCTGTTCCGCAGCGAAGACGCGGCGAGGGCTTTCGCTGCTTCGCCCCAGCAGGCGCTCAATGAAGCCGGGTTTGCCGACGTGTCTCCCGCGCAGGTCTCCTCCGTGGCGGCCAGCGCGGTGCCGGGACTGCAACTGGGTGGCGGCGACCCCATTGTTGGCCTGCAGCAAGCGGTGTCCAGTCACTTCGGTCTCGCGGCGGCCTCAAATGTTTCTGCGGCGGCCGGCGGCGACGTTGCTGCTGGGCTGGGTGCCGACGCTGGTGCGGGCTTGGGTGTCGGCGCCGAGTTGGCCGACGCGGTGGGGCTGGGTGCCCAGGTCGGTTAT
>NZ_GG770575.1 GCF_000164135.1 Mycobacterium parascrofulaceum ATCC BAA-614
TTTTCCAGTTCCCTTCACCCTGTCGAGATTTGGCTAACGAAACCCACATCGATGGACCGGCGGGTTGATGACGATTCCGTCCGGAAAGGCAACGAAACCTCGGTCACGCCCACTGAACAGCAGAAAGCAACTCAAACGGTGACATGACCCTACCCTCAGGCCGAAACACTTGTCAGAAATACCTTAGTTACATGCCCAATTGACGATACGCCCACCGCCGAGCCTGTTGATGGCGTCCTCTTCCGCTAGCGAGCGCGTCACGCCTTTTCCACCTAGGTAAGTCGTGCCATCATAGGCGACGGCACCGCACCTTTGGTAGCTGACGATTAGTTTGCAATCCTTGACTCCGCATTGGTCCAACGCAACTTGGATCGCTCGTTCCCGAGTTCCATATCCCCGGGTTCTACCCCACGCACCGCTCGGGGCATAGGCCATAGCCCCATAGCGGATCACCGGGGGGACAGGTCCTTCGGGCATCACAGCCGTCTCGGGCATCAGCGTATTGGCGCCTACCCCTGGCATGAAAGGAAGCGCCGCAATCATCAACCCTGCGGTAGCCCCCACAGTGGCGACCGCAAGCCCGATCCGATATCGCCGTTTTATCATCATCTAGAGGTTCCTTTCCGGCTTCGAAATGGAGTAGACCGCATTGGTCAGGTCCGAAGGAACGACGTGCCGACGACTGCGATCGGAGGCTAATCCGGCCGTGGATAATGCCCGTTCATTTGTGTATTCACGTGGCGCTACGGGCGCGGCACGGGCGTCTGCACTGGGGTGGGAACCGTTTGCTGAGGACCGACCGATTCCTCCGGCTTCATTCCGCCAGAGCCCATCTTTCCGTGATCCATCATCGGGCAGGAAGTCTGAGGTTGGCCGGAAGCGGGTTGTCCACCATAGGGACCGTGTGTAGCGCGGCCCAGAAAGAACCCCGAGAAAAAGATTAGGGAAACGACGAAAACAACGCCGGCGACGATGCCGACCACGGTCAAAAGAAGATCTAGCCGATCGGCCCGGCCAGAATGACTGTCGCTTTGGCCGGATTCTGCCGGGCTGATCGATTCAGTGGATTCTGATTCGTGCGTCATAAATTGGAATCATGTCACGCATATACCTAGCGAGGGTAGGGTCTTACGTCCCTAACACCTAGCGTCGGCGGCGGGCCGTGCAGTTGAGGGCTCCTCGACAGGACCACCAGCAGGCGCCTCGGAGTCCCAGACATCTGAAAATCAGCAGATCATGGACCGATTGTGCCGGGAAATCCTCTGCCTGCCAGAAGGTCTCGGCGGCTAACGAGTGCTCATCGAATGAGACAAGGCCCCGGCCGGGACGTCGACACCTTAGGGTGATCAGTCGCTACACGTGCATTCGGGGTGGCCGCAGCTGCAGCCAGCCGCTTGCGTGCAGGCAGAATCGCCGCAGGTACATCCGGTGGACTTACAACAACAGTTGCGGTTCTCGTTCATAACGGTTACAGTACCCCGGTGGGGTATCATCGTCAAGGACCTGTCCCGTGGGGTTCCGTGTGGCCCGCAGATTGCCCTGCCCGTCCCGGTGGTTAGGAGCGCACCAGCCGCGCGATCGCGGCGGAGGCTTCGGCCAGCTTCATCTCCGCGTCGTCTCCTCCCTGCGTGATTGCTTGGGTCACGCAGTGGTCAAGGTGATCCTCGAGGAGGTTCAACGCCACCGACCGCAAACCACCATTGGCTGCGCTGATTTGGGTGAGGACATCGATGCAATATTTGTCGGCGTCGATCATCTTTGTGATGCCACGACTTTAGCCCTCAATGCGGCGCAATCGGCGTGCAGCAAAAATCGACGCCAGGTACCCCGAAGGGGCATGCCGGGAACTCATCGGGTCGCTCGGCTAAAGGGCTCGCTCGGCGCCCAGCAGCACGGCGCTGCCAGCAATGCCGCTTACGCTGGCCCGCTGTGACGGCTCAGGTGGTGTACTCGAGGCGAGTCATCATGCCGGCCTCTTGGTGATAGGTGTTGTGGCAGTGGAATACCCAGATGCCGGGGTTGTCCGCGACGAGGACGGCGCTCAATTTCTGCTTGGGCAGTACGCTGACGGTGTCTTTGCGCGGGCCGGGCCTGCCATCGGGCTTGATCACCTGAAAGGTGTGTCCGTGCAGGTGCATCGGGTGGTACATCATGGTGGTGTTGTCGAATGCCAGCGTGGCGCGTTGGCCCTGGCGGACCAGTAGCGGCTTGGTCTTGCTGTAGGGCTCACCGTTGATCAGCCAGTCGTACTTCGTCATGTCGCCACTCAGGACCACCGGGAGATTCACATCGGATTTTGTCACATCCAAATCGACTTCCGGTGCGGCGGTGAACATCTCGACGGTGCCGACTCGCTTGTTGAGTTCGGCCGGCTGGAAATCCGGTTCAGGGGCGCTGCCGGCGCCGGTGGAAAGCAGCGCCCGCGCCAGCGCGTTCTTGCCTTCGGCCAGCGCGACGAGGGGGAAAACGCCATCGCCGGCGGTGACGATGACGTCGTAGCGTTCGGCCATGCCGATCAGCAGGGCGTCGACCTCGGTGGGCACCACGGCGTAGCCGTCGGTGTGCGTGACGGTCATGGAATGCCCGGCCAGCGCGACGCGGAACGCCGTGTCGGAGCCGGAATTGATGATCCGGATCCGGATGCGCTGTCCGGGCTTGGCGCTGAACGTCGTGGGGGCGGCAGGAATTCGCCCATTGATGAGGTAGTACGGGTAGGAAATGTCCCCGGGATCGCCGCCGAGCAGACTGCTGGTTCCGACGCCGTCCATCTCCATGGGAGGCATGTTTCCCATGCCGGGCATGCTGCTCATGCTGGGCCTGCGCTGATTGGTCAAATCATCGTAAAGCTGCCTGGGGGTCTTGCCGACGCCGTCGGTCCAGTCGTCGAGTACCACGATCCACTCGGCGTCATAGCGGCCCCGCTCGCGGGGGTCATCGATGATCACCGGCAGATAGAGCCCGTAGTCGGCGTCCAGGCCGACGTGCGGATGCGCCCAGTAGGTGCCCGAGTGAGGAACAGAAAAGCGGTAGGTGAAGTCGTGGCCGGCACCGATGTCCGGGGTGGCCGGTGCAACGCCATCCATGTCGTTGCGCATCGCGATGCCATGCCAATGCACCGAGGTCGCCGAATCGAGCCGGTTGGCGACGGTGACCGCGAGCTCATCGCCGACATCGGCGCGGATCAGCGGGCCCGGGATGGCGTTGTCGTAGGCCATCGTGCGAACAGTGATGCCACCGAGGTCGATCGTTGAGAGCTGAGGCGTCAACGACGCCGTGACGGTGCGCCCGGTATGGGGCCGCGCCGCCTCGGCAGCAGCGATGGCGGCCGCCATTGCTGTGTTGTCGGTACGCGCGCTTGGCTCGCCGGATCGGCCGCAGGCGGCCAGGGCGAATCCGCCGGCCACGGTGGCGGCCATGAAGCCCCGCCTGCTGAGCTGTGCCCTGCCAGAGGTCCATTCGCACACGCCTGATACCTGTCTTTCATTGCGCCGTTGGGGGTTTCGTTCAGCCCCTAGGAGCGCGGCGCGCTCCGCTGGGTTCGAATATACGGCATGGGGGTATTGATGTACGTTGGGTGGGCCGCATTGAAAGCATATCCAGGAAGGATTTTTTAGATGGGACTGGCGCAGAGGCTGTTCGCTGATCATCGGCACGGTGATGGCTCCGGGTGGATACTCAACTATCCCCGTACCTATGAATGGGCCACCAATGCCTGGTCTCTGGGTCTACGTGCGCGCATGTGGGACCGGCTGGTCGGGCTATCCGGCGCCGAACCCGGCCATCGGGTGCTCGACGTCGGCTGCGGAACTGGGTACTTCACTCGACGAATCGCACGGGCGGTGCAGCCTGGTGGCAGCGTGGTCGGGATCGACCCCTCACAATCGATGGTGGACTACGCCGCGCGACGTGGACCGGCGAACTCCACCTTTCAGGTTGCCGCCGCCGAAGATCTGCCCTTCGCCGACCAGTCGTTCGACCTGGTGGTATCTAGCTTGGCGTTTCACCACTTTCCGGTCGAACGACGTGCCGAGGCGGTGCGGGAAATGTTTCGCGTTCTGCGACCGGGCGGGCGGCTATGCATCGCCGATCTTCGCCCCTCGGGCGGTGGCATCGTGCACCGGTTTGTTGCGGTTTTCAACGCCCATGCGAGGGAGCAGAACCGCTTGCACCAGCTCGATGAGCTGATTGCCGACGCGGGATTCTCCATCGTCGGCACCGGTGACCGGTTGTTGCTGCACTACATCACGGCGCAACGGCCACAGCATCGGTGAGTCCGGCGATGGGCGCGCGGGCCACGCGTTGAATCGATAATCGGGCAAGCCGGTGAGCATAGATCTCAGGCATCACCATGTCGGCCGCCGTGTAGGCAGGGAGCCTCATCCGCATCTGGTCGACCGCAACCTAGGGCCGCTCAACCGCCGAAGGTTCCCGTTTGCATATACGGGTATAGGGTATATTCTGCTTCTATGTCCGCCGGACGCGCAGTGAACGCCTCATCGGCAACGCACGCGATGAGCTGCGCATCCGCGCGTCGGCAACACCCCGGCTTACCCACGGATTTCTCGCGTATCGCCAGGGCTGGTGTGTCGTGATATTCGGC
>NZ_GG770574.1 GCF_000164135.1 Mycobacterium parascrofulaceum ATCC BAA-614
GGGGCGCGCGCTGAGCTGGGCCATGCCGCTGGCGCCGTGGGTGTTCGCCTCGGCGACGCTCGGGTTCATCACGATCCCCGGCCGGGTGCACACCGGCCTGGCGGCCCCGGTGGCCGCGGGTGCGGCCACGCTGCTGGTCAACGGTGTCAGCGGGCTGATCCAAGTGCTCGCCCGCGCGCGCCGGTGGGGGCCGCAGGCCGGCACCGCGGGCGCCGCACTCGCCGCGCTCGGTTACGCGGTCACCGCGCTGGCGCCCCCGACCCTGTCACCGGCGCTGGGCGTGTCGTTGTTCCTGGTGCTGGGGTGCGCGTCCGGCCTGTGTTTGCGTGAGGGCCTGATCGACCTGGAGGCCGCGGCGCCGAAACGCTTGCGCGGCGCGCTCGTTGGCGCGTTCTACGTGGTGACCTACGTCGGATTCGGCCTGCCCCTGATCTTGACGACGGTCGGGCCCGCGGTGTCGGCGGGCATCCTCGGCGCGCTGGCGGCGCTCGCGCTGCTGGCGGCGCTCAGTCGAGCGGTTCGGCTCCGGGGCGACGCCCACCGCCGCGGCTGACCGTCGCCGACGCGCGCCGGGACGGCACCGGCGGGGACGTAACCGCCCGGCGCTCAGAGGAGTTCGCGCAGGGTCTCGATCAGTTTGACGCGCTCGCCGGGCGTGGCGGCGATGGGCGACACGTTGAGGGTGGTGACGCCGGCCTCCCGGAATGCGGCCAGGCGGTCCTTGACGAACTCGCGGCTGCCGATCAGGTTCACGTCGCGCACGAGGTCGTCGGGCACGACCTTCGCGGCGCCGTCCTTGTCGCCGGCCAGGTACAGTTCCTGAATCCGGTCGGCCTGTGGGCCGTAGCCGTACTTGGTGGCCAGCGCGTGGTAGAAGTTCTTGCCCTTGGCGCCCATGCCGCCGATGTAGAGGGCCAGGTGGGGTTTGACGAAATCCCTTAGCGGTTCCACGTTTTCGCCGATGGCCAGCACCGGTCCGGCGTAGATGTCGAGCGCGCCCAGGGCGGGATCGCGCTTGGCCCGGCCGGTGGCCAGCGCCTCGCCCCAGACCTGCTGCGCCTTTTCGGGCAGGTAGAAGATCGGCTGCCAGCCCTCGGCGATCTCGGCCGCCAGCTCGACGTTTTTGGGGCCCAGCGCCGCCACCAAGATCGGGATGCGTTCCCGGACAGGCTTGTTGATGAGCTTGAGCGGCTTGCCCAGTCCGGTGCCGCGCCCCGCGGGGAGCGGGATGGTGTAGTACTTGCCCTGGTGATTGACGGGCTCGCGCCGCCACACCTGGCGGCAGATGTCGATCACTTCGCGGGTCCGGGCGATCGGCGCGTCGTACGGAACGCCGTGGAATCCCTCGATGACCTGCGGGCCGGAAGCGCCCAGGCCGAGGGTGAACCGGCCGTCGGAGACGTAGTCGAGGCCGGCGGCGGTCATCGCGGTCAGGGTGGGCGTCCGCGTGTAGAGCTGCAGGATCCCCGAGGCCAGTTCGACCCGATCGGTGCTGGCGGCCAGATAACCCAGCGCGCTCACCGCGTCGAACGAATACGCCTCGGGGACAAAGACGATGTCGAGTCCCGCGCGCTCGAGGTCCGCCACTTCGGCGGCCACGTCCTTGAAGCCGCCCGCGTAGTTGATGCCCAGTCCGATTCGCATGGTCGCCCGCCCCTACGCGGTGGTGAATTCGTCGGCCAGTTCGAGCGCCTCCCGCTGGATGCGGCCGAACTGGGCCCCCATCGCCTCGGACAGCGCCTTCGCGCCCGACAGCGGCCGCACCATCACCATGAAATCGTCGATGAGACCGTCGTCGTCGAAGTGCAGGAAATCGCACCCCGTGATCTTGAGCCCCGGCGCCCCGGCAATCCCGGCCTCGAACACGAACGCGTGGTCGCGACCGCGGCCGTCGTGAATCTCGCGGACGTAGCGAAAGTCTTCGAAGACGCGCATGACGCCGCGCAGGATCGCCGCGGTGATCGGCTTGCCGACGTACGGCTTGAACGCCACCGGGCTGGTGAACACCACGCCGTCGGCCAGGAGCGCCTGGATGCCCTTCTCGTCGCGTTCTTCGACCGCCTTGCGGAACGGATGCATCCGACACCTCGCCTCGTGGATTCGTTTCAGAAGTGCCGTTGACGCTATGCCGCCACCGTCCGCATGTCCATAGTGCGATTAATCACTTTGTTGAATAATCATCGTGTTGTAGCCTTTTCCGATGTCGCTGCGCGATGCGGTGTTGGCCGCCCTCCTCGAGGGCGAGTCGTCCGGGTACGACCTGGCCAAGGAATTCGACGCCTCGGTCGCCAACTTCTGGATGGCCACCCCGCAGCAGCTCTACCGCGAACTCGACCGGCTCGCCGGGCAGGGTCTCATCTCCGCGCGGCTCGTGCACCAGGAACGCCGGCCCAACAAGCGCCTGTTCGCGCTGACCGACGCCGGCCGCGAGGCGGTCCGGGAGTTCACCGCACGGCCGCCGAAGCCGTCGGCGATCCGCGACGAACTGCTGGTGAAGGTCCAGGCCGCCGACGCCGGCGACGCGGGCGCCGTGCGGGAGTTCATCGCCGAACGTCTGCAGTGGGCGACGGCCAAACTGCAACGCTACGAACGGTTGCGGGCGCGGCTGCTCGACGGGCGCGACGAGGAGGACTTTCTGCTGCACGCCGAGCGGATCGGTCCGTACCTGACGCTGCTGCGCGGGATCGCGTTCGAGGAAGAGAACATTCGATGGGCCGAGCGTGCGCTGGACGTCGTCGACCACCGGCTGGCCGCGCACGTTGAGGAGTAAGCCGGGTCATCTCCAGGCGAAGACCGGTTGCTCCAGCTCGTCGACCGGGTCGTGGCGCCCCTCCAGGCACCACCACCGCAGCTGCAGCAGCACGGCGCCGGTCGGTGCGTGAATCAGGTCGTTTCCCAACGGGATCTGCACGACGGGACGGGCGCTCTCCGGGATGGTGATGAACCGCGGCGAGTCGTCGCGTTGCAATTGGTGCAGCCCGACCCGGTACACGGCCACCACCTCGTCGGGCGCCGGGTGCGGATCGAGGCGTCCGCCGCCCCAGATGACGACGGGGGTGATGACGTACCCCGACCGGGTCGGGTAGTCGTCCAGGAGGCCGAGCACGGTCGAGTCGGGCAGGGCGATGCCGACCTCTTCGTGCAACTCCCGCAGGGCGGCGTCGACGGCGGTCTCACCGGGATCGAGCCGGCCGCCGGGCAACGCCCACTGCGCCGCATGGGAGGTCAGACGGGATGCCCTGCGGCACAACAGGAAAGCGGCGCCGCCGGACACGCCGATCATCCGGCCGTCCAGGCCGGGTTCGGGCATCGGGCGGTCGCCGATCCACTCGTCCACCGGCGCCGGGTCGACACGGTCCCCGCCGAGGATCGAATCGACCAGCACCACGGCGACCGCCGCGTGCCGCTTCGTCGGGTCGGTCACCTCGCGGCGGTCATGCGCCGCCAGATGGCCCCGGATCCGCTCGCGCAGCGCCTCGTCATACGGCGTGGTCACGGGTTGAGACTATGCGGACGCCGCCCGCGCGCCACGCTTCGGCGCCGAAACGACGGCCTCTTCCGACAACGGGTACCCGGTGAACGCCCGGCGTTCCGGCCTCGTGGCTGTCCATGGATGGGAGGAGACGGATGAAGGTCATCGGTATCGAAGAGCATTACAAGCTTCCGGCCGTAGGGGAAGAACACCGAAAAGCGGGCCGGGACTCGGCGAGCGCGCTGCTGAAGGCGGCCGGTTATGGCTCCCCGGGCGCCGAAGGGGAATGGCCGCCGGGCATCGACGACCTGGGCGAGGGCCGAATCGCCGCGATGGACGCCGCGGGCGTCGACATGCAGATCCTGTCCCACTCGGTCCCGGGCCCCGAGACGCTGGACCCGGCGGCGGCGGTCGAGCTCGCCCGGCGGGCCAACGACGCGGTCGCCGCCGCGA
>NZ_GG770573.1 GCF_000164135.1 Mycobacterium parascrofulaceum ATCC BAA-614
GGTGTCCGTTGACATCCGATGTGATGTATTGCCACCGTATCTGCGGTATCGGCGTGTCTTTGCCAATCTATCCGAGGTACCGCCGGTAGCGTTGTTTAGGTGAGTGTGGCGCCGGCGGCGCTATGGCCGCAGGTCAACGGTGGCGTTGAGGTGGAATTCAACTCCTCCGGGGGTTCTTCGCGCTTGCCGCTGGCGGAGTGTGCCGCAGTGGCCTTTGAGTTGGACTGCTCACCCGTGCGTGGTTTCCCAGCGTTTCGCGGGCAGGGCAATTATCCAGGCCTGTGGTGGTTTTCGACGACTCGTGAGCACGTTGGGTACGAGTCGTGGTCGGAGCGTGACCATTTGATCGCGCTGGACGCCGATCCCGCGGTGGTTGGTGTTGCGTCGCAGCCGTTCCGGCTCCATTGGGGTGACGGCAGGCACCACGTGCCTGATTACTTCGTGCGGTTGTCCGACGGAACGGCGACGGTTCTTGACGTGCGGGCCGATGACCGAATATCGGATGCTGATGCTGAGTTGTTCGACCGGTCCGAGCAGGCGTGCCGTTCCCTGGGATGGGCCTATCGGCGAGCGGGCGTTGCGGATCCGGTCGTGACGGCGAATTTGCGCTGGTTGTCTGGGTATCGGCATCCACGGGTGTACCGCCCGGCGGTCGCCGCAGCGTTGGAGGCGGTGTTCGACTCGGCGCGGCCGCTGATGACCGGGGTGAGACCGGTCGGTGAAGCGATCATGGTGTTGCCGGTGCTGTTTCACCTGTTGTGGCACCGGCGACTGGGCGTGGATCTTTCCGCGGCTGTCTTGACCGAGGAGTCGATCGTCGGGCCCGCGTTGTCACGATGACGGGTATGCGGTCGGGTGTCATCCGCGAGGGCGATGAAATCCGGTTATCCGACGGCGTATTCACGGTTGTCACACTTTCGGGCAGTTCAGCCAGGCTGACCGATGCGGTCGGCGGGCAGTCGGTGGTACCGCTGTCTCGGCTGCTGGGCGACCCGGCGTTGGAGTTGGTGTCAGGATCGCGACCGGCTTTGTGTTCCGAAGAAGCGTTGGCCGGGGTGCCCGAGGCTGCCGCCGAGCGGGCCCGCTGGTGGGAACGGCACTTGATCGAGGTGTTGACGGGTCGACGGGTTGATTCCGAGGCGGGTAGCCGGCCGCGGCCGGAGTTCGATCCGGCGTCGCGTTCGTTGCGGCAGCGCGAATTGGCCAAGCTCGCCGAGCTGCGCTCGGCTGGCCACGAGATCAGCTTGTACACGTTGCAGCGGCAACGCTATGCCTACGAACGAGACGGCCTGCTGGGGGTTGTGGATCGCCGGCACATTCCCCGGCGGGCGATGTTCGGCCGCGTCGACGAGCGGCTGGTGGCCGCAGTGCGGCAGGCCATCGATGACGAGACCGACGTGTCGACCGGGACGGTGAGCCGCCTGCAGCGACGGGTGACCAAATCGCTGGTGGCTCAATACGGTGCCCAGGACGCACCGGCGATGCCGTCTCAGCGGACGTTCTATCGTCTGGTGAAGAGGCTGTCGGAGGGCCGGCACACGTTCGGGTCCGCGCGCACCCGGCGTTCGTTGTCCAAACAGCCCGACGGCCCGTTCGGTGCGCTGACGGTGGCGCGCCCCGGCGAGGTGGTCGAGATCGATTCGACCCCCCTGGATGTGCGGGTGGTCCTCGATGACGGCACGGTGGACCGGGTCGAGCTGACCGGCATGGTTGACGACGCGACCTGCTCGATTCCGGCCGCGGTGTTGCGGCCCACGACCAAAGCGGTCGACGCGGCGCTGCTGCTGGCCCGAGCGTTGACGCCAGAACCGATGCGGCCGGAGTGGTCCGATGCGCTGCGGATGTCGCGGTCGGTGCTGCCGTATCGCTGTTTGACCGGCGTGGATCAACGGTTGGCCGATGCGGCCGCCCGGCCGGTGATCGCCCCGGAGACCGTAGTGTGCGACCACGGGAAGGCGTATCTGTCGCAAACCTTCCGGCAGGCGTGTTGCACGTTGGGGATCAATCTGCA
>NZ_GG770572.1 GCF_000164135.1 Mycobacterium parascrofulaceum ATCC BAA-614
GCCCGCCCACCCGGATACGCCGACCGACAAACCCAAGATCGAGCGGACCCTGCAGTCGGTGGCCACCTTGTTCGCCCAGCATGTCGCCGGGTATGTCGGCTCCAGCGTCGAGCGGCGCGGCAAGAACGCCGAACAGGACGCAGTGTGGTCGATCGTGGAGCTGCAAGCCCTGCTGGATGAGTGGATCGTCGCGGTATGGCAAAACCGGCCCCACGACGGCCTGCGTGACCCCGTCACCCCGGGCAAGGCGTTGACGCCCAACGAAAAGTACGCCGCCTTGGTCGAGGTCGCCGGGTATGTTCCGGTGCCGCTGTCGGCCGAGGACTACATCGAGTTACTGCCGTCGTGCTGGCGGCGCATCAATGCCTACGGGATCCGGGTCAACAACCGCAGCTACGACGCTAAGGCACTCAACCCCTACCGCCGCCAGCACTCGGGGGTGGAATCCAAGAAGGGCCAGTGGGAGGTGCACTACGACCCCTACGACGTGTCGCGGATCTGGGTGCGCAACCATCACGACGAGGGCTGGCTGGCCGCGACCTGGACGCATTTGCGCAGCCACCCGGTACCGTTCGGCGAATTGGTATGGCAGCATGCGCGGTCCGTGCTGGCCCAGCGCGGATGCGATCAGGCCACCGAAGCCGAGATCGCCCGCGCGGCCGATGACCTGCTCGACCGGGCCGCGCAAGGCCCCGCCCCCACCCGACAGGAATCCAAGGATCGCAGGGTGGCGGGTCGAACGCGAGCCACCGCGACACCGGCCTGGCCCCGCCCGCCGGATACCGCAGAACCCTGCGATGAGGAGCCGCCGCCAGGCGGTGACGAGGACGCCGACGACATCGAGATCGCCCAAGTCATTCCACTACCGGTGTTCGATGCACGCAAGGAGGCTGAATCGTGGCGGCTGTGAACACTTTTGCCCCGGTGAGCCAACTCGAGGACCGGCGCCAACCCACCACCACGCTCGAGGGTTGGCGCCGTTTCGTCGATGCCGATCCACCCGAGTTCACCCTGTTACCCGATGAGCAGTGGAGCACCCTGTCGGAGACCGAACGGACCAACTACAACGAAGCCCGGGTAGCGCATCACAGTGAACTGGTCGTGGTCACCACGTCGGCGATCCAGCGCATCACCAACGAAGGCCGGCTGCTGACCCTGCTCAACCAACGCGAGATCGGCGCCCGGCGCGGGCTGATCATTTCCGGGGCGGCCGCGACCGGCAAGACCACCGCGGTCAAACAACTCGGCCGATTCCACGAACTGCGTATCAGGACACGATTCGCCGACAAGTCCCGGATCCCGATCGTATACGTGACCGCGCCCCCGAAAGGCTCGGCGCGCAAACTCGCGATGGAGTTCGCGCGATTCCTGGGCCTTCCGCCGATGCAACCGCGGATGAATGTCACCGATATCGCCGACGCTGTCTGCCAGGTCCTCATCGACGCCCGAACCGACATCGTGATCGTCGACGAGATCCACAACCTCAACCTCGATACCCGGGCCGGCGAGGAACTGTCCGATCACCTGAAGTACTTCACCGAACACCTGCCCGCCACGTTCGTCTACGCCGGCATCGACGTCGAGCGCTCCGGTGTGTTCACCGGCACCCGCGGACGCCAGCTCGCCGGGCGCTGCGGTGTGATCAACACCAGCCCGTTCCCGTACGCCGGGGAATGGAAGTCGCTGGTGGCCGCGATGGAAGGCACCCTGCGGTTGCACCATCACACCGCGGGAACGCTGGTCGCCGAAGCCAAATACCTGCATCGACGCACCGGCGGAATGATCGGCAGCCTGGCGCACCTGATCCGCTCGGCTGCGATCCGCAGCATGCTCGACGAAACCGAGAACCTCACCAGGGATCTGATGGACACGGTGCTCATCGACTACGCAGCCCAAACATCGGCGCAACGCCATGCCAGCTGACGTATCAACCCCACCGGCGTGGCCGCAGGGGCCTGCCGCGCCACTACCGCGCACCGTCACACCGTTTCGTGGCGAAACGGTGCAGTCCTATCTTGATCGGCTCGCGCACGCCAACCACCTAGAACCCCGAGGTCTGCGGCGCTACCTGGCCGACGGTCCAGCGATCTGCCGTCCCCGGCCGGACTGGTTGGCAACCGCCAGCGGCCAGCCCGTGGGCATCCTTCACGCCCGGCTCATCGGGCTGGCCGCCCCCGACCGCGACACCACCCGCCAACGCCGCCACGCCCGGCCCGCATGCCGCCTGTGCATGGCACGCCGCGGTGTCTATGAGCCGGTCTACTGCTGGTTGCCCGACTACGCGACCGTCTGCTGCCGCCACCGCCGATGGATCGGTGCAGGCACCTCCACCCTCGACGATCAACGCGATCTGCGCTGCGCCCCC
>NZ_GG770571.1 GCF_000164135.1 Mycobacterium parascrofulaceum ATCC BAA-614
GGTCAAGTCCAGGGACGTGGTGTACGACGTCGTCGTGTGATTCTTCGACTTGGTGGTTTAGGCGGTCAGTGCCGCCGGGGTGTCCTCCTGTTCTGTTGATGGCGTGTGGTCGGCGCGGGATTTGCTGAGGACGTCGAGGCCGAGGTAGCGGCGGGATTCGGCCCATTCGTCGTGTTGTTCGGCCAGCACCGCGCCGACGAGGCGGATTAGGGCGTTGCGGTCGGGGAAGATTCCGACGACGTCGGTGCGCCGGCGGATTTCCTTGTTGAGTCGTTCTTTTATCCGGCCCTCGGGGGCGGGTCAACCCGTCGGGGTGGGATGTTCATCGATCGAGGCGCTGGAGGTGGTCGGTAAGGGCGTGGGCGACGCGGTCGTGGCGGGCGGCTTCGTCGGTCCAGCCGCGGCACTCGGCGTCGGTTCTGAGGGCCTGGACGTCGGCGAGTTGGTCGGTGAGCGTGTCGCGGAATTCGGGGGCGGTGACGTAGTTGTCGCAGGTTTCGCAGATGTTGGCATAAGGGCACGCGCCCGCGGATTCGTGGCGAGCGCAGTATCCGTGTGCAACGCGGGTTTTCAGCATTTCACTGTGCAGCCAGCCGACCTTGTCGGGCAGGATCGGTTTGCCGACCGGGGTGAGGGTGAACTGGCGGCGCATCTTGCCCATCGCTTCGTCGTAGGCCGCGCGCAGGGTGGGCGAGGCCAGGGTGGCGTAGCGGATCGTCATTTGTGGAGTGACGTGCCCGAGTAAGGACATCAAGGCCTGCAGACTCATCCCGGCGTTGGCGAGTTCGGTGGCCCAGGTGTGGCGCAACTGATGTGGAGTGACCATCAGGACGCCGCCGTCGGGACGGTGCAACCCGGCGGATTCAGCGGCGGTGAGCAGCCCGTTGCGCAGCCGGGTGTAGCCCAGGCGGCGTCCGTGCCGGGTGAACAGAAAGTCGGTGAGCACGCCGGTGCGTGGGTGCGGCAGCGGCCGGTGCGTGCCGCGGAGGGCGACCCACTCGTCGAGCGCGGCGAGGGTCGCGGCGGAGAGCGGGACCATGCGTTCGGTGGCGAGCTTGCCCAGTGGCACCTTCAGCCAGGTTCCGGCCGGTCCGTAGTCGATGATGCTGCCCAGTTCGAGGTCGAGCAGTTCCCCCGCCCGCAGGCCGGCACCACGCAGCACGGTCAGGCCGATGCGGGCGAACGGATCCTGCAGGTGGGCAACGGCGTTCATCACTGCCGCGTCCACATCGGGTGCTAGCGCGCGTGGCAACGGCTGGTCGAGTTTGGGGACGTCGGCGGCGAATACCAACCGCCGTGGTGGGGCCTGCGCCCAGCCCCAGGCGGTGATGTCGTCGAGCAGGTTGCGCAGACTGAGCACTGCCGACTGGGCCACCGCGGCCGAGACGGTGCGCCCGGCGCCCGCGGCGGCGCGCTGACCACGCCAGCCCCGGGTGCGATTCCATTTCAGGTAGCCCTCGATGCAGCTCCGGTCGAGTTCACGCAGGCTGATGACGTCGGGATGGTGAGCGGTGAGGTATTCGGCGAAGGGCAGCAGGTCGTTGATCAGCGACTCGACCGATTTGGGCCGCAGCACCGCCGCGCGCACGCCGATGTAGCGCAGCAACGTCTGACGGATCGGGTCGGGCATCTCCACCTCGGTGAAGCGCTGCTCGAGGCTACGGGCCCACCGCCGGCGTTTCGGCGCGGTGTCGATGACCGCGGTCTCGAACAACAGCTGCCGCAGGCTGGCCAGCCGCCCCCTGTATGCCCGCCGCGACGATGGCGGCACCACGGTACGTGACAGCGCGGCGTCGAAGTCGTCGAGCGCGTCGCCGGTCAGGTCGGCGACCATTCCGCCGTGGTGTGCCAGCACTACCGCCAGACATTCGCCGAGGACCGTCTCGACCCAGGAACTCCTCCAGCCCAACCGAATTCCCGCATTCCGCAACGCGGCGAATCCGCTCGGATCCCGGTCCTCCACTGCGCGGCCCAGCCCGGTCAACTGTTTGACCGCGGCCAGCTCGACGTCCAGCCGTAACCGGCCGGTGCCGATCGTGTGACAGATCAGCGGCCACGCCCCGGTGTCCCGTATCTCGGCGATCCGCTCGGCTGCCGGCAGCGTCATCCAGGCGTGCAGGTCGCGGTGGCGTGCGGTGAAGTCGCGAGCGATCCGAATCCGGTCGCGTACCGCCCGCCCGCTCAAACCCAGGGTGGCGACGTGGTCGAGATAATCCGCCACCACCTCGTCGGCGCCTACGGGTTGGCCGACCAACACCGTGGTCACTGCCGGGCTCCGGCCAACGTCGCACGAGCAGCACCGTATTCGGCGGCGAGCTGCTCGATCGACAAATGCACGTAGCGGGCCGTGGTCTCCGGCGAGACATGCCCCATCAACGCCCGCAACGCCAGCAGATCGATTCCGGCCGCCGACAATTCGGTGCCGTAGGTATGCCGTAAACGGTGCGGGCGGACTCTTGTGGCGCCAGAGGTCTCCCGGTGCCGACGGAACAGGCTGCGCAGCCCGGCCTCGCTGACCGGTGCACCGGTCGTCGGGCCGCGCAGCACTACGAAGCACTGCGGCGTCGCCAACCCCGGCGGCCGCTCCCATCGCAGGTAGGCGGCGAGCTCGGTGAAGAACGCCGCATCGACCGGGACATGACGTTCCTTGCCGCCCTTGCCGATCACCCGAAGCCGGCGCCGGCCCATATCGACGTCGGCGAGCAGCAGGCCACGCGCCTCGGCCGAACGCAGCCCTCCGAGTAGCATCACCAGCACCATCGCCCGGTCCCGGTGCGTTGCCAGTGTCGCCAGGAACGCGTCGACATCGTTGGTGGACAACGATTCCGGAAGACGCTGCGGCTGACGCACCAACCTACCGCCACTGCGTGCACGCCCGGGACCCAGATGACCGAGCAACCCCCGCTGCGACTGGCGCAGCCCCTGTCCCCGCCGCGGCGACGGCACCGGATTGTCGGTGCAGACACCGGTCATCACCAGATACTCGAATAACGCGCGCACTGCCGCGACCCGGCGGTTCACCGTCGAAGCTGCCGGCGGGGTCGACGAGCGGTGACCGCCGGTGGGCTGGTCCGTTCGGCGGACGCCTTGCCAGTCGATCCAGTCGAACACCAACGGCGCATCGACCGCGGCGAGCCCGACCGCTTGCTGGACGAGGAACCGGCTCAAATTGGCGACGTCGAATGCGTAGGCCCGCACCGTGGCCGCGCTGAACCCCCGTCCCGCCAAATGGTTGAGAAACGCGTTCACCGCGTCCTGCCCGTCCCAGTCGCCCTCCAGGACATATCCGCTGTCGCTCTTGAGTACCCGCATCGCCGCTCCGCCTTCCCCCACCGAGATGCAGACAGCATCCATCCGTGCTCAGCGCTTGTGCGTGAACCTCACGCTGCAGCCCGAACCGTGTCCCCGGAGAGCCGGTTAACGGATAGTGGGTTGTTGGACCAGATCTGCCGCCAAATTTGTTTGGGGAAGGCGGTGAAGGCGAGCAGGTCGGCGCGGGCGTCTTCGAGGTGGTCGGCGACCTTGGGGAGCTTGTCGGCCAGTGCGTCGATGATGCGGTCATATTGGGCTGCAACGGAACCGGCGTCAGGTTGATCGAAGACCGAATGCAGTAGTGTGCGTACCCACGGCCACGATGATTTCGGAGTGATGGCCATCAGGTTGGTGGCGTAGTGGGTGCGACACCGTTGCCACGATGCCCCAGGCAGGGTGGCGCCGATCGCGGCCACCAGACCGGCGTGGGCGTCGGAAGTGACCAGACGGACCCCTGATAGGCCGCGGGCGGTCAGCGACCGCAGGAAGGTCAGCCAGCCGGCCCCGTCCTCGGCGGTGGTGACGTCGATGCCCAGGATTTCGCGGTAGCCCTCGGCGTTGACCCCGGTGGCGATCAGCGCGTGCACGTTGACCACCCGGCCTGCTTCGCGAACCTTGAGCACCAGGGCGTCAGCAGCCATGAACGTGTACGGGCCTGCATCCAGTGGCCGGGTCCGGAACGCCTCGACCGCGGCGTCGAGCTCTTTGGCCATCACGCTGACCTGGGACTTCGACAAGCTGGTGATGCCCAGAGTCTCGACGAGTTTGTCCATCCGCCGCGTCGAAACGCCCAGCAGGTAGCAGGTAGCCACCACCGTGGTCAGGGCCCGCTCGGCGCGTTTGCGCCGTTCCAGCAGCCAGTCCGGGAAGTACGAACCTTGCCTTAGCTTGGGAATCGCCAGATCCAATGTGCCTGCGCGGGTGTCAAACTCGCGGTGCCGATACCCGTTGCGGGAATTGGTGCGCTCGCTGCTGCGCTGGCCGTAGCCGGCACCGCACACCGCGTCGGCTTCGGCGCCCATCAGGGCGTGAATGAAGGCGGCCAACAACTCGCGCAGCACATCAGGGTGCGTGGTGGTGAGTCGTTCGGCCAGCACGGCAGACAGGTCGATATCGTGGGCAATGGTCATCGCGTTGATTCCTTTGCTCGAGTGACTTTGGTCGGTCCCTCGAAGAATCACGCGATGACCTTCATTCATCCGGCTACGACACGCCGGTCATCACCGGCTCGTACACCACTCTGCTGGACGCAACT
>NZ_GG770570.1 GCF_000164135.1 Mycobacterium parascrofulaceum ATCC BAA-614
CGGGGCCGAGGCCGGGGCGGTAGCGGACGGCGCCGGGGCCGTGACGCTCACCGGCGCGCCGGTGGTCACCGCGGGCATTTTCGCGGTCTGGGGTGCCGGCGCGGGTACCGCGGCGGCGGGTACGGGGACCGGTCCGGGCTGAACCGCGGTCAGTCCGACCAGGCCGACGAGGCCCGCCGCGGCGCCGGCCGGGAGGGCGAGCGCGAACGCCGCGATCTGGGGGGCGAACGCCTGGAAGGCCTCGATCGCGTGCGTGAACTCGTCCGCGATCAGCAGGCCGATGTCGTTGAGCAGCTGCGTCAGCGCCTCGGACGGGTTCTCCGGGAACTCCTCCAAATCGCGAGCGATGGTTTGGAAGATCTCCGTAAACCTGTTGATCCACCAGCTCAGCTGGTACGGGTTGCCACCGTCGTTGTCGACGATCCCGGAGTCGTCGGGCTCGTCGCCGGCGTCGGCGTGCAGGATGACCGGGGCCGGGTCGGTCGTCGGGGTGGAAGCCACCGCCATGGTCGAGACCGCCTGGTAGGTGGTCATCGTGGTGGCCGCCTGCACCCACATGCGCGCGTAGTCGGCCTCGTTGAGCGCGATCGGGATGGTGTTGACGCCGAAGAAGTTCGTCGCCACCAACGCGCCGTGGACGGCGTGGTTGGCGGCCAGCTCGGGCAGCGTCGGCATGGTGGCCACCGCGGCGGTGTAGGCGGCCGCCGCGGTCTCGTGCCGCGCCGCGGCCGCCGCGCTGTCGGCGCTCGCGCGCGTCAGCCACGCCAGATAGGGCGCGTGGGCGGCCACGTACTGCGCCGCGGCGGGCCCCTCCCACGCCCCGGCCTGGGCAGCCGCCAGGGTCGCGGACAGCTCGTCGGCGGCCGAGGCGTACGTCGTGCTCAGCGAGCTCCAGGCGGCCGCGGCGGCCAGCAGGCCGGCCGGCCCCGGACCGCTGCTCAGTTGAGCCGAATGGACCTCCGGGGGCAGCGCCATCCACACCGGTGCGGTCATCCCGCGACTCCTCGCCGGGCTGGGAGCGGCGCCGCCCGGGCTGTTGGGCGGCGCACCGATCAGCCCGGTAGTAGTCGGAGGGCGCCGCGCGAAAGTTCCCGCGCGGGGTCAACTCATCGGGAACTCATGCGAACCCGGGTCAGGATTTGACCGCGCTCACCAGGGTGTTGCGGGCGACCATCGGCCCGGCGTCCACGTCGGGCCCGGGCACCGGCCTGCCGTTCTGGCGGAGGAAATCGGCCAGCGGGGTGCCGACCGCGGTCCAGCCCCGTTCGCCGAACCATTCGGTCGCGGGCGCGATCCGCTCGTTGTACACCAACTGATAGAAGGGCCGTTCGGCGCCGTCGGCCATCGCGGCGCGCTCTTGTTCGCGTTTCGCCTCGAAGTCGTCCTGGTCGAGCGGGGCGCCGTCCTCGACGGCAACATGGCTGCCCGAAGCGGCCAGGCCGTCGATGCCGGTGAACAGCTGCTGCTGGGCGGCGGCCGGGAGATAGATCAGCAGGCCTTCGGCGATCCAGGCCGACGGCCGGGTGGCATCGAAGCCGCTGTCGCGCAGGGCTTGCGGCCAGTCCTCGCGCAGGTCGATCGCGACCTCGCGGCGATCCGCCTTCGGTTGTGCGCCCTGCCGGGTGAGCACCTCGCGCTTGAAGTCGAGGACCTGCGGCTGGTCCAGCTCGAAGACGGTCGTGCCGGCGGGCCAGTCCAGGCGGTAGGCCCGGGAGTCCAGGCCCGCCGCGAGGATGACCACCTGCCGCACGCCGGCGCCGGCCGCGCGACGGAAATAGTCGTCGAAGTACTTGGTGCGGGCGCCCTGGAAGTTGACGAAGTGCTCGCCCCAGTCCGGAGTCGTCAGCTCGTGATCGGGGGCCTTGCCGTCCAGGACGTCGGCCGCCCACCCGCCCACGGCGCGGCAGAACACCTCCGCATAGGGGTCGACGACCAGCGGATCCGGCTTTTGCGCCTCCAGCGCTCGCGCGGTCGCCACGAACAACGCCGTCGAACCGACACTCGTTGTGATGTCCCAGGTGTCACCTTCGCTACGCACGGAGTCGACATTACCGGCGCCCGGCGTCGGGCCGGTCCGGCGCGGTGCCGCCGTCGGATTCCCAGCCGTCGGGCAACATCGGCAGCCGGGGGCCGGACCCGAACTCGTCGACCAGTGCGGTCAGACCCGTTGCCCGGGCGGCGGCCTTGCCGTGCGCGGTTCCGGCAAACCCCAGCCGTGCGGCCCCGCGATCGGAGGCGGACGTCGCCGGCTCGTCGGCGGGCGCGCCCCAATCCGGGTCGACGTCGACGTTCATGTCCGCGAACTCGTCGCCGTGGTCGCGCTGGTCGCGCGCCGGCGCCGGCGCGCCCTGGCGCTCGCCCGGGCGG
>NZ_GG770569.1 GCF_000164135.1 Mycobacterium parascrofulaceum ATCC BAA-614
GGGGACGCGGGGCGCGTGGGGCGTCGCCGGGCGGCGTGATGACCGGGATCGACTCCGTGGTCGGCGGGAGCATGCCCACGGTGCCGGTGTGGTGGCCGATCTCGAAGGTGATCCGGGGACCGTCGGGCTTGCCGATGTTGATGGTCTGGCCGTCCTCGATGTCGACCAGCGGCACCCGCTGCCCGTTGACGTAGACCCCGTTCAGTGACTTGTTGTCCAGCGCCACCCATTTGCCGTGGTCGAAGCGCAGCAGCAGGTGCGCGCGGGCGACCAGCGGGTGCGCGACCCGCAGGTCGGCGCGCAGGTCGCTGCCGACGACCACGTCGCGGCCGGCCGCGAAGCTGCCCTTCGACCGGTCGGATCGAACAGTGAGGACGGGCTCGGCAGCTTCAGTCATCGGACCGGCCGCAAGGATCAGCGTTTCAGCCGGATGTACCACCGGACGAAGCCGGTGTAGGCGGCGGACAGGAAGATCAACATGGCCATGTCGAACACGAAGATGTGCTTCGAATGCTGCCAGATCGGGTCGTTGGTCGGGATCTGTTTGACCTTCACCAGCGACGGAAAGTCGATCGACGAGGCGCCCGCCGCGTAGCCCCACCGCGCGGGCGTCAGCCACGCGAGCTGTTCGAGGCCGAAGCGCTGATAGACGGGGATCATGCCGCTGGAGAACACCAGCTGCGACATGATCGACACCACCAGCAGCGGCATGATCTGTTCGTTGGACTGCGCGCAGGCCGACAGCAGCAGCCCCAGCATCGCCGACGCCACGCAGGTGCCGGCCACGGTGACGAACAGCGAGAAGGTGGAGTTGCCGAAGAACGGCGGGTGTGCTGTCGGGGCGCCCTTGCCGAGCCGCACGATGATCGTGGCCACCGCCGCCTGGCCCGTCGCGAAGACGCAGAACACCGCGATCTTGGCCAGCAGGTAGGCGGTGGTGGACAGGCCGACGGCCTGCTCGCGCCGGAAGATGGGCCGCTCGCCGATCAGGTCGCGGATGGTCAGCGCGGTGCCCATGAAGACGGCGCCGATGTTCAACAGCACCATGATGTACTGCGGCTGCGTGGGCGCGGGGCCGAGCGGGTCGGCCGGGCCCAGGCCGGGGTGCGGGCCCTTCACCGTCAGCGACAACGCGCCGATGAGGAACGGCAGGACCGCCAGGAAGATTGTGTAGCCGCGGTCGGACACGACGAGGCGGACCTGGCGGCGGGCGATCGTGGACAGCTGCCGCCAGAGGTCGGTCCTCGGTGGCTCGCCCAGGTCGGCGGGGCTTTGCGGGGACGGCGCCTGGGACTGCTGCTGGTTGCGCTCCTTGAAGCGGCGGTTGGCCTCGTCCGGGTCGGCGCCCACCTTGGCGAAGATGTCGGCCCAGTTGCGGGTGCCCATGGCCGCCTCGACCTGGTCGGGCGGGCCGCAGAAGGCGGTTTTACCGCCCGGTGCGACCAGCAGGATCTGGTCGCAGACGTCCAGGTACGACACCGAGTGGGTCACCACCATCACCACGCGGCCCGCGTCGGCGAGCTGCCGCAGCATCAGCATGACCTGGCGGTCCAGCGCCGGGTCCAGGCCGGAGGTCGGCTCGTCGAGCAGCAGCAGCGACGGTTGGGTGAGCAGCTCGAGCGCCACCGAGGCGCGTTTGCGCTGGCCGCCCGAGAGCTTGTCGACCCGGGTTTCGGCGTGCTTGGTCATGTCGAGTTCTTCGAGGACCTGGGCGACGATCTGGGCCCGCTCGGCTTTGCTGGTGTCCGGGGGCAGCCGCAGCTCGGCGGCGTAGTTCAGGGCCTGGTTGACGGTCAGCTGCCGGTGCACGACGTCGTCCTGCGGCACCATCCCGATCCGGCTGCGCATCGACGCGTATTCGGCGTGGATGTCGTGGCCCTCGAAGGTCACCGAGCCCGAACTGGGGCTGGTGTAGCCCACGATCAGCCGCGACAGCGTGGTCTTGCCGGCGCCCGAACCGCCGATGATGGCCGTCAGCGTTCCGGGCCGGGCGGTCAGCGAGACGTGGTCGATCAGCTGCTTTCCGTCGATCTTGAAGCAGACGGAGTTCACCTCCAGGCCGCCGGTGCGCGTCGCGGCCTCGGTGCGGCGGAGCAGCTCGCCCTGGGTGAACACCAGGTCGACGTTGCCGATGGTGACCACGTCGCCCTCGGTCAGCACCGCGGACCCGACCCGCACGCCGTTGACGAACGTCCCGTTGACGCTGTGCGCGTCGCGGATCTCGGTCCCCAGCGGGGTTTGGGTCAAAAACGCGTGATGGCGGGACGCCAGGACGTCCTGGATCACGACGTCGTTGTCGGTGGCACGGCCGATGGTCAGCGCGCCGGAGGGCTTCTGCAGCCCCCCGGATCGCGAAGGCCTGAGCGCCTGGAACATCTTCGTCGCCAGGTTCGCCACCTCGGGCGGCTTGGCGTTGGTCGGCGACATCCGCGTTTCCGGCGACGCGGATATCTGCGGCTGCGGCTGGAAGTTCGGCGGCGCCGCGGCGGGCGGGCGGCCGCGAGGGGGCGGG
>NZ_GG770568.1 GCF_000164135.1 Mycobacterium parascrofulaceum ATCC BAA-614
CGCGTCGCGCCGCCCTGCCGGCGGCCCGTAGGGCCACCGGTGCCGGTAGTAACCACCTGGTTAGGTGAGTTTTTATCCCTAACGGGACCGCTACGCGGGTGGGGTGACAGCCGAGACACCAAGCCGGTGAGCTGCCGGTTGTCGTGCAGCGCCCACACACTGGCCCAGCCGCGCCCCCGGTCGCCTACCCGCCAAGAGGCCAGCCGCTCCATGCGGGTGCGCTGGCGACCGCGCAGCACCTCGGAGGCCACCCCCAACAGCCGCAGCACCGTATCGGCGCGCTGCACGGTGCGCACGCTGTAGCCGGTGTCGGCGGCCAGCCGCTCATTCGAGGGCCGGCAGTTCCGCCCGGTGCCGTAATCGGCATAGCCCGCCCGGGCCGCAGCGACCGCCAGCAGCGCGCGGCGGCTGATCGGGTTGCCCGGCATCAACGGGCGCACCGCGGTGTCATAGCGGCAGTCATAAGCCACCGCAACCGTGAACGTGGCCCACCGCTGCGCTCGCCCGCTCCAACACGGCACCCCCGCGTAGGGGGCCTCACCGAGCTCGAGCACGATCGCCGCAACAACCGCCGCATCCGATCGCCGGCGCCGCTCGTGGGCGGCGGCCGACAACCGCGCCGCCCACGGCCGCGTACACACCACACCACGACGCGGCCGCAACGAGGAACACCCGCGATACGGCGGGCAAGCAATTTCAGAAATGTCACGGCGCGCGCCATCTGGAACTGCAGACAGGTATGCGCTACCGTGAGATCTGCCTATCAAGCAAATCCCTTCGGGGATGGTGCGAAAGCACCACCGAGCCGAGCGGCTAACTCGGCTCACGACGAACCCTCGGCCTAGCCGGGGGTTTTCGTCTGTTCTGGGGCGGCTACTTCCGCGCGGCTATTGAGATGTGTTGCCCGCTAAGGCCTTACATCGCCAGCGGCATAACCTCCTTATCGAGTTCACGAACGAGCTCGGGGTGGCCTGCATGGATGGCGAGGACGTCGGCGACGTACTGGCCCATGGGGATTCCGCGTTTGGCGGACTCGCGTTTGATGAAGTCGTAGACGATGCGGTCGGCCCGTGTTGCGATTTGGGCGCGGTCACCTTTGTGCGTGCAGCGCGTTTGAGCCATGCTGCAACCTTGCCCGGGAAAATCGGTTAGCTGTTAACGACACGCCGCATGCCCGTGATGTTTTCGTGATCGGGCAGCGGAAATCAGCCGATAATTGCGGTGTGGACGAGGACCTAATGCCGCGGGCGTTCGTGGCCCAGGTGCTGGCTCGGCATTTGCGGCTGCCGGCGGGCTGGGACGACGCTGAGCGTCAGGAGTTCATCGACGACGCCGCCGAGCAGGTTGCGGCGCGCGTGGCTGAGCTGGCTGACGATTGGGCTGAACGGGCGGTCACCGAATGGGGCCGGCAGAACTGGCGGCTGCCCGATTACGAGACTCAGGTCGAGCTGGTCCAGCAAGCGCGAACCTCTGCGTTGGTGATGGTGTTGTGCGACGTGCTACCCGACGTACCGGTCGCCGAGCTGTACACCCAGCCCGGGGCCTACGCCGGCGCCGATGACTAGACGCTGAACGTCTATCAGGCCGAAGCCGATGAACAGAGGCCACATTCGCGCCGCGCTTGCCGCCCGCCGACGTGGCACCCGAAGTCGGAAGCACGGTCAGCGGCGAGGAGTTGCGCCGCGTTACGGATTGCGGTGATCGTCGTCGCCAGCTGAGAACGCTTGAGTAAGCGATGCCAGGTTGGCTTTGAAGTCGCGGTAGGCGGCGCGGCGCTCCTCATCGGTCGCATAATCGTCGCCGTAGCGGTCTAGCCACGCTTGCCAATGCTCGGCTGGAGTCATAAGCCCCACGGTAGGACGGGGTTGCGACATTTTGAGCTCCTATTGGGTTTTGACGATGGTGAGGTTGTGGTCGTGTAGCGCGGTGATGAGCGCGCGTGTGCCGTCGTCGTGCTGTGGTGATAGCTCGTGGGTGATGGCTGTGCGTACTACTGCGGAGACGGGTAGGCCGCGTTCTTTGGCGGTCGCGCGTAGCCGCGCCATTTCGTCATCGGTGAGCCGGACGGTGAGAATTGCGGCTTTATCGCGGTTGGGATGAGTGGCCGGCGCGGCGACGTATTCGGAACTGTCGACGTCTTCCAGCTCGCGGGCCTCGTTGAGTAGGTCGTTGAGTTCGGTGCTCACTGATCGGCCCTTTCACGGTATATGCGCTGAGTTACCGCCTCGGGTGGCCAGATCAAACCAGCCACCACCCCCCCAGTGTATGGCATATGTATGACATCATGTGCTTTCTTACTCAAGACCCAGCCGGCGGTTGGGTGGCTACTGCGGCCTTTCATCTCCTGCCCTTCCTCGTAGAGGCCGCTTCTGTGCGTGGTGGTGGTTGCTGTCAATGGCTCGACCATGGTCGACCGCGGTAGCGGTGTGGCCTTGACAGCCACCACCACCACGTTCACCACAATCACAGGCGAGAAAGGGCTCATGGTGCATCAGGAAGGCGTCATAGGGATGTTGATCTGGCGTAATGCGGATATGTGTAGACATATGCACGCACTTATGGACGCGCATATGGACGGTGTCAGAGGCGCGCGAGGAGCTGGGCGGGCGTGATCGCCACCGGTTCGATTTGGGCAGTCAGTAGATCGTCGTCACCGGTGACGATCACTGCATCGGCTGCTTCGGCGAGTGCGACCAGGTAGTCGTCGTCGGGATCCCGCACTCTTGCCATGGGTGGGCCCGGGTCGTCGCGCAGATCGGCATGGCCACCAAGACTTTCGACGAAAGCGATCGCGTCGGCGACGCTGATCCAGCGCCGGAACTTGGGCCGGATCAGGACGGCGGCGAGTTCATCGAGCAGGTGCTGGCTCACAACTGCGGTGATCGCGTCGTCTGCTACGGCCTCCACAACTCGAGCGGGAGTGCCGTACGGGTTGATCACCGCCGATACCCACACGTTGGGGTCGATGACAACTCGCAGTGGTTCGTCCAGGGCTCAGCCCGCCCTGCGCGGCGAACGCTCTGCCCGTACCGCAGCTAGCTCTTCGGTGGCGAGCCGTGCAGCGTCCTCCTCGCCTGGCGCGTCCTCGGGGCTGATGCCGGCCCAGATCCGCTCGACGGTTCCGGCGAATCCCAGATGCCGCTTCAACGCGTCCTCGAAGACCTCGTATTCGCGCTTGCCTGACCGTGCAGCGGCTACCTTCGCTGCACGCAACAGAGCCTCGTCGATGTAGACGGTCGTCTTCTTTCGCGTCATAGATGCCATTTTGACAGAAAAACTGATTGAGCAACACCATCCCACCCCCTTAGGGCGCACCTACGCATCTAGATGCGTATATGGATGTATGGTTTGGATCGTGATTTGGTCACTTGTGCACACAAAGGGCGGCGTCGCTAAAACGACGACCTGCATGTTCTTGGCCGCGGCTGCGGTGCGTCGGGGTATGCCCACGCGGGTGGTGGATGCCGACCCGCAGGGGTCGGCATCGTCGTGGGCGGATCGGGCGGCGCATCTGGGCACACCACTGCCGTTCGATGTGGTCCCGGCGACCGCAGCAGGGTTGCGGGAGCTGCCTAGCCAGCCAGGTGAGTTGATCCTGGTGGACACACCGCCGGGGACGGCCGCCGCAATCGACGCGGCGATCGACGCCGCCGACCTGGTGATCATTCCGACCGGGCCGCGCGCGGCGGATATTGACCGGGTATGGCCGACGCTCGATATCACCGCGCACCGGTCGACGACGGTCCTGCTGACCCTCGTCGACATGCGGAAAGTGGAGGCGGTGGAGATGCCGCGCGGCTTGATTGAGGCGAACGCGCCGGTGCTGCGCAACATCGTGCGGAACCTGACCGCGATCGAGCGGTCGTTCGGTCGCGGGATTCCGCGGTATTTAGGCGATTACAGCGACGTTTTCGACGAGCTGCTGGCATCGGTAGGGCTTGAAAAGGAGATAACGGTATGACAGCGAAGCCCTCGACGGCAGATACTGTGCGCGCATCGGTGATTCGCCGGCCGACCGGAGCCGCAGCAGCGGCCAGGGCGGCGAGCACGTTTCAAAGCGCCACCGAGGAGCGCTTCGATCAACCGGCGGGGCGAACGGCTGGGCCGCACGAGGCGATGCGCACCACGCTGCATCTGGCCCCGGCCCTACGGACGGGGCTCAAACGCCGCGCCCTGGACTCAGACACCACCATGACGGAACTGATTCGAGCCGCTATCAGCGCAGCGCTGCAGGACGCAGCAGGGCTAGCGGCGGCCTCGATGGAGCATCGACGTGCGAGTAGCGGGGCACGAACGACGCTTGACCTGCCCCGCGGCATACACCGGACACTGAAAAGATTGGCGGCCGACGAGGACACCAGCGTGCAAGCCCTAGTGGTGACGGCGATCCTCTGGGCACACCAGGACCTCGCGTAATGCGAATATGGAAGTACATATGTGCATCTATATTGACGTGCGTATGTGTGGCTATCAGCAATCTGAGGTAATGCTCGTCAGCCGTTAACCGGAGGGTTGCGGTCTTGGCGCCGTCACCGCCCGGCAAAAAGGCAATCTGTGGCGTGCCAGCGTCAGGTCCACCGTTGAGGTCCGGCGCGCGTGAATCGTTGCCTACAAAGCGCGAAGCCCGAGCGCCACGGTCGTCCGGCCGGGTCTCGGGCTCACTTCCTGAAGGCTATTGCCGTAGGCATCACTGACTATATGCCTGGTCAGATGTATAGCGCGACGTCCTGACATAGGAGATTCCGACCGTCCCGATAACGAAGGTTTTCGGGACATCGGGTCGTCCACATTCCGACCTGCGCTTTTCTTGTCCCGAAAACGGCTCTCAGAACCCGTCGGTGCCGGGTGGTACACCTGATGCGTGGTGTTGCTGGGATATGCACGGGTGTCAACGAGCGACCAAAGCGTCGCCGGCCAACTCGACGCACTGCACGCGGCCGGCTGCGAGCGGGTGTGGACCGACGTGGCCTCGGGAACCCTGGCGCGCCGTCCAGGACTCGACGATCTCATTGCGGTAGCCACTGAAGGCGACACTGTGGTCACCACTCGTCTTGACCGGCTCGGCCGATCGCTGCCACACCTCCTCGATCTGGTCGAGGAGCTCAGCGCCCACAATGTGGGCCTGCGCTCGTTAGCCGAAGAGATCGACACCAACAGCGCTACCGGGCGGCTGGTGCTGCACGTGTTCGGAGCGCTTGCCGAATTCGAGCGCGGCATCAATCACGAACGCACCATGGCCGGGCTCAACGCCGCACGAGCACGAGGACGAGTCGGCGGCCGGCCGATGGCTCTGAGCGGCCAGCGACTTGCTCATGCACGGGAAATGGCCGCCGCCGGTGTACCGGTGCCAGAAATCGCAAGCACTTTGCTTGTCGGACGGTCCACCGTCTACCGGGCACTCAATCGACAGCGAGATTCCAGTCGCGCCGAGTGAGGCAAGATATGAGACTTCGCGACCTGGGGCTTTGGAGTGGGGAGTAGTCGGACGTGGGGTGTCTCTTTTCTCTAGTAATGGGAACAGTTGTCAAGGGAACCGTTGCTCAACGGTGAATATCAACACTGTTGACCATAGTGCAGATGGGGCGTGCGCTGAAGCCTTGATGGTTATCGGGCCGCGACGTCGAGTTCTACGGCCTTGCCGATCTATTCGGCAAGGCCGCCGTCTTTAATCAGTTGCAGCAACCCCTACCGACCGTGGCCACCGCCGTGGCCACCGCCGTTGCCCCAACCGGGGCCACCGCCGTGCCCCCCGCCGTGCCCCCCGCCGTTCCCCCAACCGGGGCACCAACGGCCATCGCCGTGCCCCCAACCGGGGCACCAACCAGGGCCATACCCGTCAACCGGTGCGTAGTGGACCGCGCCCGGCACATCCTGTGGGGCCGGGGCGGCGTTCGCGACCGCGGCTAGGCCGATGGCGGAAAAGCCAAGCGCGCTAGCGATTGCGGCTTGGGCCGCGACTTTCTTGAGGTTCATGGTGCAACTCCTTTTGGTTTTACCCGCTTGGACCTGCGAAACGCCAACGGTGTATGTCAACAACATTAGTCCACACTGTGGACAGATGTTCACCGGGCGGCTTACGGTCTAACGTAGTCGATGGCACTTGAAGCGGGTTCTCTCGAAGCCGTGCACCGCTACCTAGCGGTGGATTGTGCCGAATTTTGTTGTCTCACAACAAGTAGAGGAAGGTTCTGTCATGGCGGTAGCGACGAACAAGGCCTGTTTGGACGCGTGTGCGGAGTGTCAGGAGGCGTGTGAGGCGTGCGCCTACAACTGCTGCGTCAATGACACGAAGATGGCCGACTGCGCCCGGTTATGTCTCGACTGCGCAGCGATTTGCGGGGCGTGTGTGACGCTGGTGTCCCGCGGGTCGAAGTGGGCGTCTCGGTTATGCCAGCTGTGCGCCGAGATTTGTGATGCGTGTGCGGCCGAGTGCGACAAGCACGACAACGATTACTGCCGCACGTGCGCGGCGGCCTGCCGCAGCTGCGCTCAGGAGTGCCGGGCGATGGCCTGATCCTCCTTCACTGACCCGGCCTTACCGGCTCACATCTCGGATCCGGCGCGACGGTGGGCAGTCGCGCTGGACGCCGGCGGCCTGATGTTTTTGGACAGCGAACACCTGACCGTCGAATAACCCGCCCTCATTCTGCGGGAGAGACATCGCTCGTAGTGACGGCCGATGTTGGAGGGGAAGGCTGGTGTCACCGCCCGACCTTGTATACCCCCTAGGGGTAGGTACACTGGCCTCGTGACCTCGACCGACCCGCGCGTCCGCATCCGGGTGGCCGATTGCTTGAGCACTCGGTGGCCGCGGTTATCCAAGGCTGGCCCGGCAAGCCTGAGGTCGACAACATGACAACCAGCGACTCTGGACAGTTACCCGGTCCATATGGATATGTCGCGCACAAAGACAGCTACACCAAACGCTTGCGCAAAATCGAACGACTGACAGGCGATTCGACGACGGCGCCGACCAAATTGTCGAGTTTGTCGTCAAAACCTACTTGTTGTCAGGAGCAGCACGGTCTGAATCAACTAGCAAGTGACTCGAATAAATGCCGTCACCGCACACCTAAAGCCACTACACATCACGGCCGTGCCGCCGGCGGCACGGCCGTGATGTGTAGTGGGAGTGAGGCGGGAAGCCGCAATACGTAATCGGCGGCTGCCAGCGCCGTGTGCGAGAGCAACCCGGACTGTGAACCACCTGCATCCAATGAAGGTCGATGATTGAAAGGAAGTGTTCAAGATGTGGCAGGGACTTTTGGCGAAGGCGGTGCCCACCGTGGTGACCGGCGTGGTCGGGGCTGCGGCGTATGAGGCGTTGGCGAAGGCTCCGTGGCGGAAGGTGACGGTGGGCGCTACCGCTGTGGGTCTGCAGGCCACGCGCACGACCGCGCGCAAGACCAAACAAGCCGCCGAGAAAGCGCGGTTGGCGACGGCCGACGTGTTCGCCGAGGCGGCGGATCGTCTCGGAGAACGAGTGCCACCGCCGACGGTAGTGGACCCGACTCCAGCCGCGACCCATGAGGCCGGCAATGGTTGCCACTAAAACTCTCGGCAGCGCTGACGTCGGGGTCACGCTCAAGGTTGTCTCCCAAGGAGGCGGGCGGATGCGGGTGCGCGCCAGCGGGTTTGAGATGGACGCGGTGCGAGCGGTGGCGATCGAGGAGACGGTCGCCCAGGTGGCTGGGGTGCGCGCCGTGCAGGCCTATCCTCGGTCGGGCTCGGTGGTGATCTGGTATTTGCCCGACGACTGCGACACCGCCGCTGCACTGTCGGCGATCGCCGAGGCCCAGCACATCCCTGCCGAGTCGGTGCCCACACGCGCCCCATACTCGGCGAGTGTGGGCGAAACCGGTGTGGTGGCAAGGATTACCGGCGGGCTCTTGCGCTTGCTGGGCGTGTCCACAGAGACCGATACCTCCGAGGCCACCGGCGGGGGCAGCTGTCATCAGCCGGCGCCGTCGTGTCATGGCGCGCCGGTCGCCGACGCCAAGGGCGAGCAGCGCAAATGGTTACGGCGGGTGTGGCTGGCCCTACCGTTGGGACTGCTGTCGATGGCAGCGCCGATGCTGTTCGGCGGCGCCTGGGCGGGGTGGTTAGCGTTCGCGGCGACGGTGCCGGTGCAGTTCGTGGCCGGGTGGCCCTTTTTGGTGGGGGCCGTGCAGCAAGCGCGGGCAGGGTCCGCGGGCATGGACACGCTCATCAGTCTGGGCACGCTGACCGCCTTCGGCTATTCGACGTACGGGTTGTTCGCCGGTGGGCCGCTGTTCTTTGACACCGCGGCGCTGATCATCGCCTTCGTGGTGCTGGGCCGCTATTTCGAGGCACGGGCCACCGGCAAAACCCGCGAGGCGATCAGCAAGCTGCTCGAGATGGGCGCCAAGGAAGCCTGCCTGCTCGTCGACGGCCAAGAAATACTGGTGCCGGTCGAGCAGGTGCAGGTCGGAGACCTGCTGTTGGTGCGGCCCGGCGAGAAGATCCCCGTCGATGGCGAGATCGTCGATGGGCGCGCGGCCGTCGATGAGTCCATGCTGACCGGCGAATCGATGCCGGTGGAGAAAACAGTGGGCGACCGGGTTGCCGGGGCCACCGTCAACACCGACGGGCGGCTGACCGTGCGCGCCACCGCCGTGGGCGCCGACACCGCGCTGGCCCAGATCGTGCGCCTGGTCGAGCAGGCCCAGGGCGGTAAAGCCCCGGTGCAGCGGCTGGCCGACCGGGTTTCGGCGGTGTTCGTGCCCGCCGTCCTTGGTGTGGCTGTTCTGACGTTCGCCGGGTGGACGTTGATCGCGGCCAACCCGATCGCGGGCATGACCGCGGCGGTCTCGGTGCTGATCATCGCCTGCCCGTGCGCGCTGGGCCTGGCCACCCCGACGGCGATCATCGCCGGCACCGGTCGTGGTGCGGAAATGGGAATTCTGGTCAAAGGCGGCGAGGTGCTGGAGGCGTCGAAAAAGATCGACACCGTGGTGTTCGACAAGACCGGCACCCTGACCCGCGGCCAGATGCAACTCACCGATGTCATCGCCGACAAACGGCAAAAAAGCGATCTGGTACTCCAGATCGCCGCTGCGGTCGAATCCGGCTCCGAGCATCCCATCGGCGCGGCCATCGTCGCCGGTGCGCGCGAGCGCGGCCTTGAGATTCCGGCTGCGGCGTCGTTCACCAATGTGGCCGGCCACGGCGTGCGCGCCGAAGTCGACGGCCAGACCGTGCTGGTCGGGCGACGCAAGCTCGTCGACGAAAACGACCTGCGTCTGCCCGAGCATCTCGCGGCTGCGGTCGCCGAGCTGGAAGGGCAAGGCCGCACCGCGGTGTTCGTCGGCCGCGACGACCGAGTGGTAGGCGTGCTCGCGGTGGCTGACACGATCAAAGACGACGCCGTCGACGTGGTCCGCCAACTGCACACGATGGGACTGCAGGTCATCATGATCACCGGTGACAACGCCCGCACAGCGGGCGCCATCGCCAATCAGGTCGGCATCGACCGGGTGCTGGCCGAGGTTTTGCCCGAAGACAAGGTCAACGAGATCCGGCGGCTCCAGGACGAGGGCAAGCTGGTCGCCATGATCGGCGACGGCGTCAACGATGCTCCCGCGCTGGTGCAGGCCGATCTGGGCATCGCCATCGGCACCGGCACCGACGTGGCCATCGAGGCCTCAGACATCACGCTGATGTCCGACCGGCTCGACGGCGTGGTGCGATCAATCCAGCTCTCGCGCCAGACCCTGCGCACCATCCACCAAAACCTCGGCTGGGCCTTCGGCTACAACACCGCCGCCATACCACTGGCCGCGCTCGGATTGCTGAACCCCGTCGTGGCGGGTGCCGCGATGGGCCTGTCCTCGGTCAGCGTGGTGACCAATTCGCTGCGGCTCCGGCGCTTCGGCCGCGACACATGACCGCAACACCGTGCATAGTCGATCCACAACCGGATAATTCCCCGGGATCCGAGCGGCCGCCTACCGGATGATCCACGACCTACTACTCCGCTGGGTCGTCACAGGGTTGTTCGCGCTGGGCGCCATCGAATGTGCTCTCCCGATCCTCACCGGACGCCGCCCGTGGACAGTGGTGGTGAGCCACAGTTTGCATTTCCTGATGGCAGTCGGGATGGCGGTGATGGCCTGGCCGTGGAGCACACAGTCACCCTCGACCGGACCCGCCGTCTTTTTCCTGCTGGCGGCTGCGTGGTTCACGGCGATCGGAATTACTGTGGCCCGATCGCCTGGCTCGCGCCTGTTGTACGCATATCACGTGGTGATGATGCTCGCCACGGCATGGATGTACGCCGACATGAACGGCTCCATGTTGTCCGGCCACTTAAGCGCTCAGCCGAGTGTCTCGATGTCGGGCATGCATGTGGCGGCGATGAACGGGCCGGCAAACGGCGGAGCGCCCCCATGGTTCTCCGTGGTGAACTGGCTCGGTGCCGTCATTTTCGCGATCGCAGCAGCTTTCTGGACAGGCAAGTACTTGATCATCGCGCGGGCGCACGCCATACCCCACCGTCGGTCGATGGGGAATCTCGCTCAGGCGGCACTCGCAGCCGGCATGGCCGTCCTGTTCCTCGCTGCGCTATTCGCGATCTGAGCTTGTGGTCAGAGGCCGAACAGGTCGCCGACCAACGTCGCTGCGTTGCCCCGCGGTATCAGGTGATAAGCCAGCGAATCTATCCTTTACCGCACACACATCTGGGGGCTCCGCAGCAACGCTGGTCCGGTCGCTCGTGTGAATCGTGCCCGACGGTGAAGTGTCGTTAGCTACCCGCTGAAATACAGGTTTGAATACGGCCTAGGTGCGGTAGGAAACGACCGTGGCCATGCCGGCAGCCAGGTGGTATTCGTTGTGGCAGTGGGTAAACCACTGGCCCGGGTTGTCAGTATCGAAGTCGACCACCACGTTCTGGCCTGGCAACACAATCACGGTGTCTTTGCGGGGCCCGGCCCAGTCGGGGCGTGCGACGGCAAAAGTGTGTCCGTGCAGGTGCATCGGGTGATACATGGCCTTTTCGTTGCTGAAGGTCAACCGCACGCGCTGCCCGGGATGCACTACAAGGGGCTCATCTTTGGGATACGAGCGGCCGTTGATGGTCCAGTCGTAGCGCTGCATGTCGCCGCCCAGCTTGCCGCTCAACGATGTGTCAATTTTTTTGGCGGGCAGCCGGACCGAGGGCGCGGCGATGAGGTCGATCAGCGTCAGCACCCGGCCGGAGAGCTGCGGCGGCGTCACGGTTGGTGCCGGTGCAGCACCGGCACCGGTGCGCACCAGCCCGAATGCGCGCGCGTTCTTGCCTTCGGCGGCGGCCACCAAGGGGAAGACGCCGTCGGCCAGCGTGGTGCGCAGGTCATAACGTTCGCCCATGCCGATCAGCACCGCATCCCCGTCCACCGGCACCACCGGCCACCCGTCACTGTGGGTGACCGTGATGCGGTGTCCGCCCAGCGCTACCCGGAAAACGGTGTCCTGGGCGGCGTTGATCACCCGGATCCGGGCCCGCTGGCTTGGCTTGGCCGTCAGCGTGACCGGCGCGCTCGGTTGCCTACCGTTGAGCAGGTACACCGGAAAACGCACATCGCCGCTGTCACTTCCCAGTAGCGGCGAGGGCATCGCACCCATGGCAGGTATCTCCCACGTCCGTGATGCGCCTTCATCGGGAGACGGGCCGCCCGAGGGCGCACCGCTCCGGCGGCCGCCACGCTTGAGCGCAGAGAACACCTGCGGCGGAGTGGCGTCGAGGAGCCAGTCGGCGAGCAGCACGGTGAACTCGACATCGTAGTCACCGGGCTCGTTGGGTTCATCGATCAGCAGTGCCCCGTACAGGCCCCGGCCGCGTTGCAGATTGGCATGCGAGTGATACCAGTAGGTGCCCGGCTCGGGCAACACGAACTCATAGCGAAAGTCGCGACCTGCGTCGATCGGCGGCTGGGTCACTCGTGGCACGCCGTCCATGTCGTTGGGGACCGCCAACCCATGCCAATGGACCGTGGTCGGCTCCGGCAGACCGTTGTGGACCTGCACCCTGAGCCGATCCCCTACGGCACCGCGCAGGATCGGGCCAGGCATTTGCCCGTTATAGGTCCACCCCTGGCTGATCGTGCCACCGATGTCGAGGGCGCCGGGAGCCGCGCTCAGCGTGTGATCGATGACCCGCCCTTGCGGGTATCGACGCTGCTGCGCCGCCGCGTAGCCGGCCACCTGCGCTGACGTCGGCCCGATCTCTGCGCCGCCAGCACCCTTGGTGCCGGTGCTGCTACAGGCGGCACCAATACCGGCAACCGCCAACCCACCGCCGAGCTGCAACGCACGGCGGCGCGACACAGCATTGCGTTCACCCGACCCAGACTCCGCTGACATCCCCAACCTCCAACGCTTTACGTTACCCACGCAGCGTATGAGGTATCGCCAACGGCACCGGCAGATCCGCCGTCGCCACGAAGACGGTTGAATGCTGCAGAATGCCCACTAACTGTGCCGGACTGCCCCAACGCGTGCAAAGCGTAGTGAAGCCGTGTCGCCGACTGCTGGTTAAGCCATGTTGAGCGGTTCCGGCGAGCACCTCGTCATCGACAGCTGGTCCATGCGTTGACCCGCACCGAGAATAAGGTCCAGTCCATCGCCAGCCGTAACACCGACAGCGGTGTCGCAGTGCGCGCGAGGCAGGCCAGGGTCCACCGTGGCCAAGGCCGCGAGGCCGGCTGTGCCGCCTGCTGTGTGCCTTTTTGGCCCGCCGGACGGCGGCTTTACAGCTCGAGCCCGTAATCCTGGCCACGTTCGCGCTCGCGGTCGCGGATCCGTTGCAGGGTGCGGTGACGGTCGTATCTCGGGTGGGGGTGGTGGCGTGACCGGTAGGCAGTATGGCGGGCCTGCACCGCGCTGGCACGCCGGTCAAGGAAGTCCTGGGCACGCTCGGGGAGCTGGTCGCGGTCAGTCAGGTTGGCGATGTCGTGGGCGGTGCGGGCTTGGTCGTCGCGGTGGGCCAGGATGGCGCGCACGTGCTGGGCGGCCTCGCTGGGGGTGCCGCGGCGCAAGGTGTGAATCCCGGGGGTCTCTTGGTGTTCGTGGTCGCCTTCGCCGGCCTGGCGGTCGTGCAGATAGACGTGGTTGGCCGCCCGGCCGCGGGTCAGCGCCACGTAGAGCAGGTTGCGGCTGGTCGTCTCGGCCAGCACGGCATGCGTGGTGTCGGCGGTGACGCCTTGGGCCGAGTGCACGGTGACCACATAGCCATAGGTGACGTGCTCACGCAGGTAGTCGCCGCTGAACACCGCCCGGGCCCCGTCATCCAACCTGCGGGCGGCGATGCGGTCATGAGTGGGGTCGACGGCGAACACGGTCCAGCGTTGCCCGTTACGCACCGGATCCGCCGGAATTTTGATGTCGGCGGCGTCGTGCACCGCGATGCCGGGTTCGTTACGCCGCGACACGATCACATCGCCCTCGGCGATGCGATGCCCCCGCCCCGCGGTCACTGTTTCAGCATCAGGGCCGATGGTGTGGTCGTGGATGCGCCGGTTGAGCGCATCCGCCATCTCGACGGTGTCGCAGAGCAGCAGGGCGTCTTTGCCGGCCGCCACATCAGCCCGGTAGGAGTCCAGGGCGTCAGACGCCATCGCGATCTGATCCCCGGTGTGCAGCCGGCCATGGCTGCGGTACCAGCCGATGGCGCGCCGGACCGGGGCTGGGCCGCCGTCGCGCAACGCCAGCGACGCCGAACGCTCGGCCGGATCGGTCATCCGCCACACCTCCGAGAGCCGCTGGGTCCAGGGCAGATCCGCACAGAGTTGGGCGAACATGCCGCCGCGGGCCTTGACCGGGGCGAGTTGGTGGGCGTCGCCGACGAGCACGGTCTTGCAGTGCGCGGCCGTCGTCGCCGACAACAACCGGTGCAGGTGGGGGGTGCCGATCATGGCGGCCTCGTCGACGACCACCAGGTCCAAGTGCCCGAGTGTGAGGCTGCCGTCCTGCAGTGACTTCAGGGCCTTGGCGACGGTGTAGCCGGTGTCGCCGGCACCTTCCCGCACCGCGACGTCCACCGCCCGCCCGGTCGGCGCCACCACGATCACCTTCACGCCGTGGCGCTGGCGGGCCAGGGTGCGCAGGGCGCGCATCGAGGTGGTTTTCCCCGCCCCGGCCGGCGCCGACAGCGGACACACCAGGTGGTCGGTTTCGGCGATCACGCGCACCGCCCGCCCCTGATCCACCGACAACCCGGCGGCGTGGGTGTCGTCGCGCACCCACAACGCAGCACGTGGGTCGGTGGCGTCGACCAGGGCGAGCAGCGCGGCTTCCTCAGCCAAAAACTCCGATAGCGTGAACCGCTGCGAGCCTTCCCGGTGGTGCGCTAACCGCGGCGCGGAAACCCTTACTCCGATCTGGTCGACTGCGGTCTCGGCGATCATCCGCGGCGGGGCGTCCAGATCCACCGGAATCTGCGCGGCGACCACTTCGATCAGATCCGCGCGGGTAAACGCCGCCTTGTCCAACCCGGCCGCGGCCGCAACTAGGCGCGCCCGCACCCCACCCGCGGCCGCGGTGGCGCGCCGCGCCACCGCAGCGGCCTCATGTGCGGCGCGATCCAGCACCAACCCGCGCCCATCGCCACGCCACTGCTCCCGCAGCTCAGCCCAGGAAAGGGATTCGGGTTTGCGGGGCCGGGTGGCTTTCTGCGCGGCCGCCAACTGCGCCGCACTGATCCCGATAGTGGGGTCGACGACGGCCAAATTGTTGGTGGCCCATTCCCGCAACTGGGTGGAGCGCCGCGACCAGGCCCGCACACTCGCACGCGTAAAGGCGGCGATCTCGGCCATCCCCGTACCCGGATCCACCGGCGCCCACTCCACCCCGAGTGACAGGTGCAGCTCGCGGCGCAGGGTGGCCTGATAGATGATCCCGGCAGCTTTGGCTTCGTGATACAGCGACGTCCCATCCAGCGACACCAGCCGCCCATCGGCGCGGGGCTGACGATTCGGGACCAGCACATGGGTGTGCAGGTGCGGATCCCCGGACCGGCTGGTCTCGTGCTGATAGGCCGCCGCCACCAACCCCGGCAACCTGATGAGGTCCTTCTCCCCGGTGAGCGGGTTGTGGATTCGGCTGTAGCCGGCGTGCGCGGCGAGGTACTCCATGGCTTCTGTGATCGCGGTGGTGTGCGCGTCCAGGACCGCTTTATCGACCACATCATCACCGCGCACCGCCCGCAACAACGACACCGACTTGGGCGCGCAAAACGTCAAATCAAACCCATGCACACTGCCCTTGCCGAACCCGCGACCACACTCCCCACTCGGGGCGGCGCCGTCATCGAGCCAGCGCGCCACCACGTCGGGATCGGCCACCCCGCCGGCGCGCGCCACATCGCTCAGCCCCACCATTTCGGCCGCGGCCCGCGCGTCCCCGACACACGTCCACACCGGGGTGCGGGTGTCATGCTCGCCGTAATACTCACCCAACCCACCACCCGCCCGCTGCAAATCCGCAGCCGCCTGACCGGCCGCCCGCGCAGTGTCGTTGTAGTAATTCACCGACCACCGCGACAACTTCGCAATCGTCAACACAACCCCACCGCCTCAACCGTTTTCGGGCCGCCCACCAAACCAGGGGAGAATTTGCCTGGCAGGCGGCCACCAACCACCCTTGCACCCCTTGTGCAAATGTGCCATAGCGACACGCAGGTAGGAGCAAAAGGTTTGCTGGGCACGGGTGCGGCAGAGGCTGAAGGAAGCCCAGGTAGGCGGGAGATTCGGCAGAAAAGCGGGTGGGATAAACCTGCGGAAGGGTTGGATAGCAAAGGTGACGGTGGACGAGGATGCGGAGCTGGCGACGCTTGTGGCGGCGCGTCGACGACCTCTCCGCCGGCCTGCCCCCTGCCGCCGGCCGATCAGCGCGCGGTGCGCAAACGCCATCGCCACCAACGTGCTGTCGGGCTGGCATCCCAGCGCCGACGACATCACCCGCCTGGTCGCCTTCGCCGCCCGGCAAAACCAACATGGCCGACTACCTCACCGCCATCACCCACCCCGCCCACACCCGACACTGCTAAGCACACCTAACAATCGGATTTCCCGACCACGGTTAGGCCGGCTAACACGTCGAGTGGGCATCCGACAGCAGCCGCATACCGGGCGCCCCAAACACGTCGCGGCGAAGCCGGGTTGGGCATCACCGGTTGGACGATGAAGAACGCCGACCGCCCGCGGCGAAACGAGGCAAACCGATGAACTATGAGACGGCATTGACCGAGCTGTTGGTGCGCCGCGCCCAGCCCGGCAGTGAGCGCGTACTCGACTGGCTGGTGTACGGGACCCCGTTGCCGCGGCTGCCGCGCCTGGACGTGGTGTGCGGGGATCACCGCGGCGGCCCAAGCTTCGACAGCGCCGGCCCCCACTAACCGCGCGGCCCGGGCCCGGGTTGAGGCGTGCGGGCCGCTTCA
>NZ_GG770567.1 GCF_000164135.1 Mycobacterium parascrofulaceum ATCC BAA-614
CGTTATCTTGGGCGGGCTCGACTGTTTGGGGGCGTGATCTGGGTGTTTGTGTCGTGGACGGTGTCCGTGATGTGGGTGTCGGCGATGCGGTTGGCGCGGAGCTGTCCGTGCAGGAGTGCGATCTGGTTTCGTAGTTGACGGTTTTCGTTGTCGAGTTCGCGGATGCGTTCGTGTGCGAGGGTGAGGCGTTGGCGCAGGGAGGCGTCGGAGCCGCGCTCGACTGGGGCAGGTGGTGCCGGCTCGGGCGTCTCCGATATGGCGGTCAGTCGGCGGAGTTGGTCGCGCAGTGCGGGCTGGGCATACAGCCATGAGCGGGAGACGCCGGCGAGGGCGGCGATCTGTGTGATAGTGCGCCGCTGGCCGGTTTCGCCGAGTTCCTGCAGGGCTTGCCGGGCGCGTTGGAGGGTGTCGGCGCGGCGGCGTTGGGCAGCGGCGAGGAGGTAGTGGCTGTTGTCATGGCGCATCGGATGGTTCCTTTCCGCAGCATGTTTCGCTGCCCGCTGCAGCGCACCGGCAGTCGCGTTGGTCGGTTTCGAGGGTGGCGATGATGGTAAGCAGGTTGGTTTCGACGGTGTGGTTCATCTCGGCCAGGCGGGTGTGGCCGTCGGTTTGAGCACGCGAGATCAACGTGCGGGTGTCATCGAGCTGCTTGCGGTGTTGGGGTAGGAATTCGGCGGTCGTGATGAACAGCGGACAAGTCAAACATGCGTTGGCGTGCGGGCACGATTTCTGTAGTGGCAGACCACAATAGCCGTTGGGCAGCGCTATTTTCGCGCGTGCAAGGTTCTGCTTCATCCACTCGCCATCGGCGAGGGGCCCGTCGACGGTGATGTCGACCGGCTCACCGTGGATGTTGATCTTCTGGGCGCGTTCCCACTGCTCTCGTATGGTGGTGTCGGCCAATCGGGCATACACGGCGGTCATGGTGTGGCTGGTGTGGTCGAGCAGGCGTCGGACCACTTCCTGCGGCACCTCATGGTTGATCCATCGTGTGGCCGCCGTGTGCCGGAACTGATGAGCGGTGATATGCGCTGGCTGACCGAGTTCATCTGTGACACCACATGTTTCGAGCCACTGCCCGAGCTGGAGGTGGAACGTCACGGTGGGAATGGGCAGCCGTCCGTCGGGGTTGGCGCTGCTGCGCGGCAGCAACACGGCGGTGGTTGGAAACCGCTGCCGGGTGCGCTCCTGCTGCGTCTGGATCATGGCGGTGAGTTCGTCGTCGATGGGCACCACCGCGTCGCGGCGCATCTTATGGTTGCGGTAGCGCAAATAGACCGCGCCCTGCGGGTCGCGAACCAGACAGTCCAGCGCCAGCCGGGTGGCGTCGCCAATGCGCAGGCCGGTGCGGATGAGGACCTCCACCAGCAGCCGGATCCGCGGGTCGCTGATCCGGTCGAGGTTGGCCGGGCTTTCCAACTGGCCCATGACGAACTCGGGAATCGCCCGCGGTGCCGGTGTCTCGTCACGGCGGGGCTGGTCGCTGGGATACAGCTGCGCCTCGGCCGGCAGCGATGCCCACCGGTGCTGGCGAACGGCATTCAGAAACCCGGTCACACAGCCGATCTCGGCGCTGCGGGTCTTCGGTTGTGGGATCTCAACGGCCAGTCGAGCCAGGTAGGCCTCCAGCGCTGCCCGCTCGAGCGCACCCGGGCCCGACGAGCTCGCTAGTCCGGGCATGAACTGCGACAAACGAACGAGCGCGAGGCGATCACTGCGTAGCTGCCCCAGCCCGACTCCGCACGACATGCGCCACCGGCACCATCGTTTGGCCAGCTCTCGAAGCCAGACTGGGTGCACCGCAGTGAAATCCAGTTTGGCCCCGTCATGGCCGGAAACACCGAGCCGCCGTAGCCGCCACACGTCACGCTGGTATTCGCTGTCCCAGCCGGTCCCGTCGCGCAAATCGAGCACGCACTCGATCGCGTAACCGAGGAACGCGCGCGGGGTGTTGACCGACGCCGCGGCCGGCAGCCCGGCCAGCCAGTCGGCCAGCGGACGATCCAGCAGCGACTCGGCCCCGGTTGCCGACAAGTGGTCCAGCAGCGGCTTGATCGATCGCGGTGTGGTGCGGGTTCGGTTCAGGTCGACGCGGCATTGCAGCGCGTAGCCGATCTCCAGCCGCAACTGCGGCCGCAGCGGCCGCAAGTCGAAGCGATCCTCGCCGTAGCTGGCGCAGTAGGCGATGAACTCCGCCGCCGACGGGCGACCACGCAGCCGCCACCGCCGGTGGTGGGAATGACACCACCCGGCGTCCAGTTCGGCCCACAACATGCACCCCGGGATGGCGCACACCGCTGCCGGCGTGCCGGCCACGTCCGGCTTCCACCGATCCACCACTGGGCGTCCGGCCTTGTCCCAGGCGTGGGAATGCGTGTAGCACAACCGATACCGATGCTGCCCGAAGCCGCAACCGGGCACCAGGCACGATTGCAGCGGCCGGTACCCCATCACCTCTGGATCAGCGGTCGCCGCCCACGCCCGTCGGTCATCCGGGCGACCCGCCTTTCTCCACCGGCCCAGATGGGCCGGGCAGAGCCCGGCGTAGCGACTCGAACGCACACACCCGGGCACCGCGCATGCCGGCGACCCGAGAATCGGATCCGCGACGGCGGGCACCAGCACCTCGACCCGGAACTCCGCACGCACCGCTGCGCCCAAACGCGCAACCCAGCCGGGCTCAATCGGCGGCGCCAGCACCTCGACGCTCACCACGACCCATCCCGGTCCGCCAGCCACCCCGCGGCCACCAACGCGCGGCGGGTGTCCTCGACCTTCAGATGCGCGTACGCGTCACTGGTCGTCGCGATCGACGCGTGCCCCAACAGATGGGCCACCACCTCGACCGGCACCTGGCGGCGCAACAACTCTGTCGCATACGAGTGGCGAAAAGTATGCGGCCCGAACATGATTCCGGTCCGCTCCCGCAATCGGCAGACCAAATCGTAGACGCTGGCATACGTCAACGGATACCCAATAGGACCGGACCACAAGTTGACGAATACGTAATCGCTGTCCAGCTCGCCGTACTCGCCATGCAGATAATCCGCATACAGCCGGATCACCGCGCCCGGCACCGGCACCTGGCGACCCCCGCCCTTGGCTCGGGCACGATTCGTATTCACCCTCGGCACCACCGTCACCAGCCGAGCAGCCGCATCGATGTCGCTGTGCCGCAACCCCAACGCCTCACCAACCCGCAGCCCGGATGCAGCCAGCAGAGAAAACAGGAACCGATCCCGCAGCCGATCACAGGCCGCCACGATCGCCGCGACCAGTTCCGTGTCCAGCGTGTCCGGGATGCGCCGCTGGGCCCGTAACCGGATCCGCCTGCTGCGCTCCGGTCGAGATCCCAGGTGCGCCAGCAGTGGTCGCCACGATCCACCATGTCCCTTATGCCGCTGCCAGGTCGTCAACAGATCACCCAGGTCCACTCCGTGGCGCTGATGGAATTCATAAAACGCCGAGATTGCCGATAGCTTGCGGTTCACCGTGGCCTCCGAGCACATGCTCTCCGCCGTCGGCAGCGCTGACACATTGCCCACTCGCCCCGCCGCGGGTAGTCGCAGCCACGCCACGAACCGGCCCACCTCCTCCAGTCGCACCCGCGACCACACCAGGCCGCCCCGATCGAGGAACTCGAACCAATCCCGCAGATCATGGGCATAGGCCTTGACCGTGTTCGGTGAGCGCTCGATCGCGTGCAGATGCGACAAGAACGCCTCGACCGGCTCCACCACCACCGCATCCTGATCCACCAGCGTCCACGATTCGCGGTCGCCGAACGGCATCACCACCGACTGCACCCGCAGCCCAGGACTCGTCACAGACACCGAAGATAACTGGTCCACAACGCATTTCCCGGCATCTCCGAACGCGTGTCGTCTACATGGTGAACAGCTTCCTCACGGCCTCAGATAACCAA
>NZ_GG770566.1 GCF_000164135.1 Mycobacterium parascrofulaceum ATCC BAA-614
CCTCGGCGCGCTGCTGCGCCGCGGCCCCCTCGCCCGCGCGGCGGCCACGGCATGGCTGCTGCTGACCGCCGAGTTCACCGCCCGGCGCTGGCTCGACGGGCCGCGGAATGTGGTTGAGGCGGCGCGCCTTTCGGTGACGAGCGCGCTCATCCCGCCGGTCGCGGTCGCGCACCGGCTGGCCGGCGAGTGGGCCTTCCGCCGCGCGCGTCGCGAACCCCCGCTCGCGGTGCTCCTCGACCGCGACGACACCCTGATCGTCGACCGGCCCTACCTCAACGACCCCGCCGGCGTGCGGCCCACCAACGGCGCCGGCCGGGCGCTGGACCGGCTGCGCCGGCGCGGCCTGCTGCTGGCCGTGGTGACCAACCAGTCCGGCGTGGCGCGCGGGCTGATCAGTCCCGACCAGCTCGCCGCCGTCAACGCCCGGGTGGAGGAGGTGCTCGGCCCGTTCGACGCGTGGCAGGTGTGCGTCCACGGCGCGGCCGACGGCTGCGATTGCCGCAAACCACGGCCGGGTCTGGTGCTGGCGGCCGCCCGGGAGCTGGGGGTCCCGCCGCGGCGCTGCGTGATGATCGGCGACATCGGGGCCGACGTGCGGGCCGCGCTGGCCGCCGGCGCCGGGGCGGTGCTGGTGCCCACCCGCCGCACCCTGCCGCCCGAGGTCGACCACGCGCGGGCGCACGCCCGGGTGGCGGCGACGCTGGACGACGCCGTGTCCCTGGTCCTGCGGGAGTGCCGGTGAGTAGCGCGCGCAACACCGCGGTGGTGGCGCGCCTGGACAGCGCCGGCGACGTGCTGATCACCGGGCCGGCGGTGCGGGCGGTGGCGGCCGGCCACGACCGCGTCACCATGCTGGTGGGCCCGCGCGGGCGGGCCGCCGCGGAACTGTTGGTCGGGGTCGACGAGATCGTCGAATGGCGAGCCCCCTGGGTGGATTTCGAGGCGCCGGAGCTGACGGCCTCGCACGCCGAGGCGCTGATCAAGCAGCTGCGCGACATCGGGCCCGCCAGGATGTACATCTTCACGTCGTTTCATCAGTCCCCGTTGCCGCTGGCGCTGCTGGCCCGGATGGCCGGCGTGCCGTGGGTGGGCGCGATCTGCGTCGATTACCCCGGCACCCTGCTCGACCTGCGCCACCACGTGCGCGACGGGATCCCGGAACCGGAGCGGGCGCTGTCGCTGGCCGAGGCGGCCGGCTGCCGCCTGCCGGCCGGGGACGACGGCGCGCTGCGGATCCGCGCCGTCCCGCCGTTGCCCGCCCGGCTGGCCGACCGCGTGGGGTCCCGACCGTACGTCGTCTTCCATCCCGGCGCCGCGGTCCCCGCGCGACGGCCCAGCCGGGACCGCTGCGCGGCGATGGTGGCGGCGCTGACCGGCGCCGGATACCGGGTGGTGGTCACGGGCGGACCCGACGAGTCGGAACTGACCGCGGCGGTGGCCGCGGGTCCGGCGGTCGACCTCGGCGGCCGGACCAGCTTCGCCGAACTGGCCGCGGTGTTTTCGGCCGCGCGCGTCGTCGTCGTGCCCAACACCGGGCCGGCGCACCTGGCCGCCGCCGTGGGGACGCCGGTGGTGTCGTTGTTCGCCCCCGTCGTGCCGGTCGCGCAGTGGCGTCCGTACTCGCCGCGGGTGCGGGTGCTCGGCGACCAGTCCGCGCCGTGCCGGGCCAGCCGGGCCCGGGTCTGCCCGGTGGCGGGCCACCCGTGTCTGGACGGGATCACCGACGCCGAACTGCTCGACGCGGTGCAGGAAGGGGGAGAGCCATGATCGAGGCGCACTTCGACGCGCTGCAAGATGCCGTGCGGCGCAGCGAAACCGAGGCGACCCGGCTGCGCGGGTGGGGCCGGCAGTTGGCCGCAGTGCTGACCGGCGGCGGTCGCCTGCTGGCGTGCGGCAACGGCGGCAGCGCCGCCGAGGCGCAACACCTCACCGCCGAAATCGTCGGCCGGTTCCAGCAGGAGCGAATCCCGTTGTCGGCGATCGCGTTACACGCCGACACGTCCGCGCTGACGGCCATCGCCAACGACTACGGCAACGACGAGATGTTCGCGCGCGGCGTCCGGGCGCACGGCCGGCCCGGCGACGTGCTGGTCGCCTTGTCGACCAGCGGGACCAGCCGGAACGTGGTGACGGCGGTGAAAGCGGCGCGCGACGTGGGCATGGTGACCTGGGCGCTCACCGGCCGGGGTCCCAATGAGCTGGCCGCCATGTGCGACGACGCGATCTGCGTGGACGCCGCGGGCACCGCGACCGTGCAGGAGATCCATTTGATGCTGCTGCACGGGCTGTGCATGGCGCTCGACGAAGTTGTACTGGCGGAAGCGTCGTGACCGCCAAACCGCTCGTCATTGTCGGTGATTCGATCCTCGACGTCGACATCGTGGGCACCGCGTCGCGGCTGAGCCCGGAGGCGCCGGTGCCGGTGGTCGACGCCGAACGCCAGGTACAACGGCCGGGCGGGGCCGGCCTGGCGGCCCTGCTCGCCGCCCGGACCCAGACGCAGGTGGTGCTGATCACCGGCATCGCCGCCGACGAAGCGGGCCGGCGGTTGCACGACCTGCTGGGCGCCGCGGGGGTCAGCGTGCTGCCCCTGCCGATGAGCGGTACCACCGTGACCAAGACCAGGATCCGGGCCCGCGGCCAGTCGATGCTGCGCGTCGACCGGGGCGACGCCGCCCCCGTCGACGGCGCGCTTCCGGCGGAGGCGGCGCGGGCCCTGTCGGACGCCCGGGCCATCTGCGTGGCCGACTACGGCGCCGGCGTCACCGCGCTGCCGGCCATCCG
>NZ_GG770565.1 GCF_000164135.1 Mycobacterium parascrofulaceum ATCC BAA-614
GTCATCCACGATAATAGTTGCTGCCCTCCCCCCACCGAGAAACATATCCGCCGAGTCCTCGGATACCGAGACCCCACTCGGTGCACTCATAGTGGTCACGACCCCCTATATATCTAGCCTGTGCCCCCGTCGACCACGAAGGTTACCTTTTCCCCGAACTTCTAGTTTCGGATACTGACAGTACAGGGTGTCGGGCGTTACAGTACTGCGAAGCGACAGGGTGCGCAACGCTAGCCCCGCGACGTGCTGACCGCGGGGGGGCGGTCAAGGTGCAGGCCCCGCGGGTCAATGACAAACGTATTGATCCCGATACCGTTGAGCGGCAGCGGTTCTCGTCGACGATCGTGCCGGCGTAAGCGCGTAAGTCGCCGCAGATGGCCGAGGTGTTGCCGTTGCTGTACCTGCATGGGCGTCCAGCGGGGATTTCAGGCCGGAGCCCTGGAGCAGTTCCTGGGTCGGGGGCCGGGTTGTCGGCAGCCACGATTACCCGGCTGACCGCCCAGTGGCAAGACGAAGTCGCCGCGTTCGGCGGCAGGGATCTGTCCGCCACCTGAATCGCCCCGGTGAGTCCGGAGACTTTCTGATGTGAGATTTCAGCCAGCGGCTGGTCTCTGGCGTGGAGTGCAATAGGCGGCTTCGAGTTCAACTGGTGGGGATATCGCCGCAGTATTCGTAGAGGCGACGGTGGTTGAACCAGTCGATCCGCCGTGCGGTGGCCAGCTCGACGTCCTTGATGGAGCGCCAGGGCTTGCCGGGCTTGATCAGCTCGGTCTTGTACAGGCCGTTGACCGTCTCGGCTAGTGCATTGATGCTCCTATATCCGTCAAGCGGCTGGTTTTTCGGCTTGTGGAGTGGTGCGCAGTGGATGCACGAGGCCCATATCTCACGGGCAAGGAAGCGTTTTAAGCACCGGATGATTTCGGCCTTGGACTTGCCTTCGGCGGTGCGTCTTGCGAGGTACGCCTGGGTGGGTTGATGGTGTTGCATGCCCACGATGACGGTGCGGTAGATCGCCGCATTAGCCTGGCGGTGGCCATCCCAGTTGAGCAGGTGGCGAACGGTTTTGCCGGTGGAGGCTGGGATCGGGCACACGCCGCACAGCTTGGTCCACGCGGCTTCAATACGGATCCGGTCGGGGTTGTCGCCGGCGACGATGAGCATCTCGGCGGCGGTGTCGGCGCCGATGCCGAATGCTGCGGTCAACTCTGGCGCGATCTCGGTGACCAATTGGGCGAGTAGTTTCTCGTGTTCAGTGATCTCCTCGTTGAGATGCTGCCAGCGGCGGGCGATCGAGCGCAGGGTGTGCTTGGTTGCGGCTTCGACCGTGCTGATGCCAGCTGGCCTCAGGCCGGCGTAGCGGCGGATTAGGGCCATCTTGGACAAGGGCTGCAGTTGTTCACGCAGCTCGTCTGGGGCGTTAACGATGACCGTCTTCAGCGAGATCATCGCTGCCGAACGGGCTTTGACCGCAATATTTTTGGCGATTTTGATCTGTCGGATCATATCCACGGTGTCATCGGCGGTCTTCGGGGTGGCGGTGGCATGGCTACCAAGCACGGCACGGGCGGCGTTTTCGGCGTCCAGGAAGTCGGACTTGCCGCGCAGCCGCCGGTCGCGCCGGTCGGTGCGCATTACCTCCACGACACCGATGTCGCTGCGACGCACGGCTGCGGTCAGGCCGGCTCCGTAGGAGCCGGTGCCTTCGATGGCGAAGGTCAGGATGTGGCCCGGGTGGCTAGCCCATTCGATCAGCTCGGCATAGCCGGCGCGGTCGGCTTGGAACGTTCCGGTGTCAAGCACCGCGCCGAAGTCGTCGAACGCGGCGGCGACATGAACGAACTTGTGGGTATCAACACCGATCACGACTCGACCGCGGCGAGGTGTGGTTGCCATGCTTGTCATTGCGACCTTCAGCGGGTTGTTGAGGCTGGCCGGTCGGGTGACGGGACTGCGATGGGACCTGGTGTGGTCAGGCTTCTATGAGGTCACTGCCCGCTCGGTCAGCACGAGGTGGAACGACCGCCCGTTGGACGACAGATCAACAGCCAGGACACCCATACCGCTGGGTCAGTCATAACACGAGTCAGGCGACCAGACAGCCGCCAACATTCTCACAGTCATAGGAGCTGCCGACCGCTCGGACCGAGGACTGGATGCCCGCTTCTGCGTGCCGTTCGCTGAACCTGATCGAGGTGTATTGACTGCGATCCCCGATCCGTCTGGTGGACAACGTCTTTGAGATCAGTACACCTTCTTGTTGACGGTTCTAGATGGCTTGCTCGATCGCATCGAGGACCATCGAGGTGGCCATCGTGGAAGCGACCCGCCAGCCCAGCATCCCGCCGCGCGTAGGCGTCGGTGGCGAAAGCGACGTAGGCAAACCCTGCTCGACGGTGCATCTGGCCACTGGAGTGCCCTCGCGGTTGAGCGCCAGCCACACCTTGTGGGCACCGTACACGCCGTAGTTGGCGGCGTAGAGCCGGCTGATCTGTTCTTTGAGTTCGTCGTCACGGCGTTCGCGGCGGCTGGGCTCGCGGTTGATGTGGTCGTAATAGGTCGATGGGGCGATCGGCATACCCAGCTCGGTCAGCTGTGTGCAGATCGACTCGACACCCCACCGCAAACCATCAGGGCCATCGCGGTGACCGTGATGATCGGCGATGAACTGGGTGATTAGTGTGTTGGCAGGTCGAGCTCGGCCGCGGAGAAAGCCGACGCCGTCTTGAAAATCGCA
>NZ_GG770564.1:0-589 GCF_000164135.1 Mycobacterium parascrofulaceum ATCC BAA-614
CTGCACGACCACCGGCTGCTCAACCGGGTTATCCACAAAGTCCAAACGGTGCTGTCACCCCATCCACGTAGTGGTCCCGTTAGGGATCAACACGTCCGTCAGGATGTGGTTACTACCGTCACCCGCCGCCGTTCCGGCGCCGGTAACCGCGGCGCGGTGCACCGCGCGGACCTTAACGGCGGGGGGGCGGCGCTGGCTAAAGCGTGGCGCGCTGATCCGCAGGCCCCCCCGTGGTGTCACCGGCATAGTCCCAGCGCCTGGGCAGCGATTCTGGCCGCTCCCGCCCGGCACGGGTGGACACCGCGCGATGTGAACCAACTCGTGCGCGACTGGCTTGGGGTAGGGCACTGGATTCCGGACGCCCCGCACAAGCCGATCGGACTGCTGGGCGCGATGCTGGCATGGCACGGGGCTGAGCACCTGGCCGCGCGTCCGGCCGCCCTCGATGAGGCGCGCGAGGCCAGCGAGCGCGCCGCCCACCAGGCCCATGTGGCAGCGCAGCGCGCCGCACATGTGGAGCACCTGCGCGCCCGCGCGGCGGGCCGGCGTGCTCTAGCGAGCACGGGGCACGCCGCGGCCCGCGTGATCG
>NZ_GG770564.1:1236-7329 GCF_000164135.1 Mycobacterium parascrofulaceum ATCC BAA-614
CTAGCCGAGTCCGTCGCCGCCCAAAACCGGCCACGCGCGCTGCTTGCAGCACACCACATCCAGGCGCGGCAACTGCGCGAGCGGGGGTCTGGTGCACCGGCCAGTCAAGGACCTCCTCACCGCACGATTGAGCGCGGCGCACGAGACGAGATAGATAGTCAACGTCGCCTCGATGCTCATCGGTTCTCTTTCGCTGCAGCGCCGCGTGGGTAGGCGGTAGGGGTATGGACAACCTCCATCATCGCTCCGCGGCGCTGGCCCAGCCCCGGCTTGCCACGATGGAGGTTTGTCTTGAGTGGGGGCCGGTAAGTGTCGCTTGCCGCGACGGGCCCAATAGCGCTTGGTAGCGGGCCTGGCGCAGCGGTGGAGTGTGGTGCTGTCGGCCGGTGCTTGCCCCAGCTGTCATGTCCCCTCAAACCCCGCCCAGCATCCCGGTTCCTTCCGCGGGTTTATCCGCCCTCGCCCAGGCCCACTCTTCTGATGCACAGGGGCGTCCCCTTCGCCCCTGCCGCTGGCCACCCCAGCAACTCTTTCCCTCAAACCCGCGTGTTACCTGGCACATTTGCACAATGGTGTGCAAGGCTGGGTGGGCCGTCCGCTGGGCTAATTACCCGACGTGCACGTGGTGGGCGGTCCAGCTCAAGGGTGGTGGCCAGGGTGTTGACGATTGCGAAGCTGTCGCGGTGGTCGGTGAACTATTACAACGACACCGCCCGGGCGGCCGGGCAGGCCGCCAAAGATTTGCAGTGTGCCAACGGCGGGTTGGGGGAGTATTACGGCGAACACGACACTCGTACCCCGGTGTGGGTGTGCGCCGGCGATGCCCACCGGGCCGCGGAATTAGTCGGGTTGAGCGACGCCGAGCGGGCCGGCGGGGACGCCGATCCGGGAGTGGTGGCGCGCTGGCTTGATGAGGGGATCGCGCCCAACGGCGCGTGCGGGCGCGCCTTCGGTAAGGGCAGTGTGCATGGGTTTGATTTGACGTTTTGTGCGCCCAAGTCGGTGTCGTTGGTGCGGGCGTTGCGGGCCAATGAGGTGGCCGATAAGGCGGTGCTGGCCGCGCACACTACCGCCATCGCCGAGGCGCTGAAATACCTCGCGGTCCATGCCGGCTACACCCGAGTGCATAACCCGACCACGGGTGATAAAGACCTCGTTCGGTTGCCCGGTTTGGTCGCCGTGGCGTATCAGCATGAGACGTCGCGGGCGGGGGATCCGCACCTGCACACCCACGTGTTGGTGCCGAACCGACAGGCCCGTGCTGATGGGCGGTTGGTGTCGTTGGATGGCACGTCGTTGTTTCATGAAGCCAAGGCGGCGGGGGTGATTTATCAGGCGACGTTGCGTCGGGAGTTGCACCGTTCGTTGGGGGTGGAGTGGGCCGCGGTTGACCCGCGTACGGGTATGGCCGAGGTCGCCGGGATCGACCCGAACAGTGTTAGCGCGTGGTCGCAGCGGGCCTCGCAGTTACGCGAGTGGGCGGCCCACAACTTGGTGGTGGTCGGCTCGGGCGCGGGGCCGTCGGCGGCGCAGTTGGCGGCCGCGCAAAAGGCCACCCGGCCGGCCAAACCCGAACAACTCCCCTGGGTCCAACTGGTGGCGGAGTGGCGTGCGGATGCGCGCGGATTAAAGGTGGATCGGGCTGCGTTTCTGCAAGCGCGCCAGGCGCGGCGGGCTGCTGCGGCGGCGCCGTTTCATCGGGCGCGGTTGGCTGCGGCGGCGGCGAAGATTGAGAAGGCGGCGTTTACCCGGGCGGATCTGGTCGAGGTGATTGGTGCCCAGTTGCCGGTCGATATCGACGGGGAGACCCGAACCCCGCGCGAGCTGATCGAGGCCAGTGTTGACGCGGTGGGGATGCGGCTGACCGCACCCCGGGCCGCGCATCAGCGTGAGGGGCACGAGCGCTACACCCTGGATCGGATTCTGGCCGAAGAAGCCCTGCTGCTCGACGCGGTGGGGGCGCGTGAGGAGCGGTCGCAGTTGTTCGGGTTGCATGAGTTTGACCTGGAGGGCTTGTCGGGCGATCAACAGCGCGCGGTGCGCACGATTGCGTGGTTGCCGTGGCTGGTGTGCCCGCTGTCCGCGCCGGCGGGTGCGGGGAAAACCACCTCGATGCGCGCCCTGCGCGCCGCGGCGAACCATAGCGGCAAGCGGGTGCTGGTGGTGGCCCCGACGGGCAAAGCCGTCGATGTGGCGGTGCGTGAAGGCGCCGGGGACACCGGCGTGACGGTGGCCGCAGCGCTGCGTTCGCTGCGGGAGAACACGCTGACGTTGACTCCCCGCACGCTGGTGGTGGTGGACGAGGCTGGCATGGTGGGCACCGATGCGTTGCGCGAGCTGCTGGCCGCGGCCACCGCGGCCGGGGTCAAGACCGTGCTGGTCGGCGATGCCTACCAACTGGCCCCGGTGAAGGCCCGTGGGGGCATGTTCGCCCAACTCTGTACTGACCTGCCCTGGACCCAGACACTGTCGGAGGTGTGGCGGATGCAGGACCCCGCTGAGCGGGCCGCTTCCCTGGCGTTGCGCGACGGCGGCCCGGCGCCCGTGCGCCGCGCGGTGGCGTGGTATCGGGCCCAGGATCGGCTGCACGCCGGGGACCCGATCGCGATGGCCGCCGACGCCCTGGCGGCCTACAAGACGGATGTGGCCGCGGGAAAGGATGCGCTGCTGATCGCCGACACCACCGAAATGGTTGACGCACTCAACCGGCGCCTCCATGACGAACGCATCGACCCCCAGGCGCCCACCGTGGCTGCTGCACGCGGACAACGCCTCGCGGTCGGCGATGTCATCGTGAGTCGGCGTAATGAGCCAGCCATCCCGGTGTTCGAAGCCCGCCGGGCGGTGCCCGATCCGAGCGCGGATCCGGTGCGCAACGGGCAACGCTGGCAGGTCCTCGCCGTCGATCGCGAGCATGATCGCATCGCCGCGCGTCGGCTCGAGGATGGCGCGCGGGTGGTCTTGAGCGGGGACTATCTGCGCGAGCACGTCAGCTATGGGTATGCGGTCACCGTGCACGCCGCCCAAGGGGTCACCGCCGACACCGCGCATGCCGTGCTGGGCGAGTCCACCCGCCGCAACCTGCTTTATGTCGCCATGACCCGCGGCCGCGAGACCAACCACGCCTACCTCTATGAGCGGCTGGGCGGGGAAACCGAGCATGAACACCCCGAACCCCAGTCGGGGATGCATGTGGCGCGCCGCGGCACCGGCCATCAGGCCGCACAGCTGGTGCGCGGCATCATCGGCCACCGTAACGAGCAACCCCGCACCGCTCACGACGTCGCCGCCCAAACCGAGGACCATGCGCAGCTGCCCGCCCGGGTGCAGAGCCTGCTGGCTCGGCGTGCCGCGGGAGTGGCGCGCCGTCGTGCCGCCTACCAGCAGTGGCGCGACGACCGCCTCGACCGGCTGCTCGACCAGCAACAATGGATCGACCACCAGCGGCACCGCAGTCGCGGACGCGGCCAGAGTCGAGATTACGGATTGGAACTGTAGTGACCGTCGCCGGAACCCCTTCAGTCCCAGGGCCTTTGATGCCATAAGGTTCCGGGCAAATTGCGGATCCCTTCTCGGCCGCGCGGTTTCGGTTCACCGGGTGCAATCGTCGAGCTCGTCGACCGCGTATTGGTAGTAGTGCCTTGGGATTGGTCGCGGTGGGCTGCGCCGAGGGGTGCCCCGACGTGCACGGTTGCGAAGACGCGGTGTGGCTGCCACAAAGGGTATCGAGAAGAAGTTGATGACTTGCTTGATCCGTTTTGTTCGATGGAGAAATCGCATATGGTCAACATGCATATCGCGGGGTTCCTGGCGTTGAGTTCTGCGTTGTGCGGCGCGGTCGGGGACGTTCTTCAGCAACGCGCGACACACCGGGTCACTGACGACTCGGTCGGTCCCACCGGATTGATCGCCAAGCTGCTGTGTGATCAACGGTGGTGCTGGGGGTTACTGATCATGCTGGCGAGCGTCGGGTTGCAGGCGGCCGCGCTGGGCGAGGGTTCGGTGTTATTGGTGCAGCCATTGCTCATGTTCTCGCTGCTGTTTGCGCTGCCGATCAACGCGAGGTTGTCGCATCGCACAGTATCGGCGGGCGAGTGGCTGTGGGCTGGCCTACTCACTGTCGCGGTGATCGTGATCGTCACTGTCGGTGATCCGCAGGCCGGTCGATCGAGCGCATCGCTGCACGCCTGGGCCGGTGTGGCGATGGTGTTGGGTCCGCTATTGACCGGATGCGTTGCCGCAGGCCGTATCTGGGGTGGGGCGCTGGCCGCGGTGCTGTACGCGCTCGTGTCGGGTTCGCTGTGGGGTATCTTCGCGGTGCTGACCAAAGAGGTTGTCGGTCGGCTCAACGAAGGCGTCTGGACGGTGGTGTGGACGCCCGAGCTGTATGCCTTGCTGCTGGTCGCTCTGGGAGGTTTTGTCGGGGGGCAGTTGGCGTTTCGGGCGGGGCCGTTGACCGCGTCAATGCCGACCCTGCAGGTGTCGCAGCCGGTTGTCGCGGCGGTGGTGGGCGTCGCTGTCCTCGGCGAGACGCTGGACGCTGGTCCGGCGGGGCTGTTGGCCTTGGCGGCGGCCACGCTGGTGATGGTGACGGCGATCTTCAACCTCGCGCGTGTCGATGCGGTCGCGACGCAAAGCGAGGTGGAAGAGGACCGCCGTGTCCCGCTCGGCCAACCGGCGTAGCCGTTGACTCCCGCAGCCCGCAGCCCGGGCTCCGTCGGGATCCGGTGCCTGTGGCGGCTGGCTAGAGCTAGACGTCGTCGATCCGGTTGAGTTTGGGAGGCGCGCTGGCGCCGGCCTGGTCGGCCGTGGGCTCGGACGTGTCGGTGGCCCAGCGGCGGCGTCCCACCGCGACGGCAGCGGCTTCCCCGGTCGTCAACCGGTCGTGCAGCCAGGCCAAGGGTTTGGGCGCCCACCAACTCCATGGGCCAAGTAGGTGAATGAACGCTGGGACCAGGAACATTCGCACCAGGGTGGCGTCGGCTAGTACCGCAAGTGTCAGGCCAAGGCCCAGCATGCGCATGAACGAGACCTGGGCAGGAATCAGTGCCGCGAATGAAATCGACATCACCAGCGCAGCGGCGGTGACCACTCGGCCGATGCCCGCCAGGCCCAGTGCGGTGCTCTCATCGTTCGCGGCACGTGCCTCGGTGGGGCTCGGTGGTGCCTCAAGGGTGGTTTGAGAGGCCAACCAGTATTCGCGGATCCGTGAGACCAGGAATACTTCGTAATCCATGGCCAGGCCGAAGGCGATGCAGAACAACAACATCGGGATGTTGGCGTTCAACGTCCCGTTGGGGGTCGTTCCCAATGCCCGCAGGTGGCCGTCTTGGAAGATCCACACCATCGCGCCGAAGGCCGCCGTCAATGACAGCACGTTGCATACCAGCGCCTGCAGCGGCAGCACCACGCTGCCGGTGAGCAGGAATAGCAGCACGAAGGTGACCAGGGCGATCAGCCCCAGCGCGGTGGGCAGCCGTTTGGTGATCGCGTCAACGCTGTCGCGGTTGACCTGCGCCAGCCCACTCATGGCCACCGGCCGCCCTGCCGGTGTGGCGACCTGATGCAGCCGGTTGAGCTGGGCGGCCGAGGCTTGCGAATACAGCGGCACGGTGCTGGTCACGGTCAAAAAGGCGGCGCCGTCGGCGATGCCGGTGGGCGCGGCCGGCGGGCTCACCCGGTGCCCGGCCACGAATGTCCCGGTCGGCGCGGTGACTGCCGACACATCGGGAACCTGTGACAGGGCAGCGGCGTAGTGCTCCAGGTCAAGGAGGCTGACACCGCGTGTGTCCGGGACGACGACGGACACCGCCATCCCCAAGTCGTCGGTGAACTGGTTGTCCAACAGGTCGGCGACTTGGCGTGCCGACGCCGATCGCGGCAACACCCGTTCGTCGGGGAAACCCCAATGCACCCCCAGAAAGGGGACCCCGAGCAGCAACAACAGCACGACGACGCTCGACCCGACAGCAACAGCATGACGCAGGACAAACCGCGTCGACCGGTACCAGAACATCGAGTGGGCCGGCTTGTGCGCGTCGTCGTGCCTCCACGTGGACGCCAGCAGCCGGTGCGCCAGCGGGCGCACGTCGA
>NZ_GG770564.1:8705-25768 GCF_000164135.1 Mycobacterium parascrofulaceum ATCC BAA-614
CGGGCCCAGTAGCGCGATCGCCGCCGGCGTCACCACTACGGCAGCGACGGCCACGATGACGGCGGTGGCGACCACGGTGTAGGCCGACGACTTCAGGAAGTACATCGGAAACACCGCCAACACCGTCATCGACAAGCCGACGGTGGTGGCAGAGAACAGCACGGTGCGGCCCGCGGTGGCCATGGTGCGGAACAGTGCTTGGCTGGGATCGCCGCCGCATTCAGCGAGTTCTTCGCGGTAGCGGCTGATGATCAACAGGTTGTAATCGATCGCCAGGGCCAGGCCCATGGCGATGCTCAGATCCAGCGCGTACGTCGAGACGTCGGTGGTGAAGCTGATCAGCCGCAACACTGATAAGGTGCCGACGATCGTCAGTGCGCCCAAGATGATCGGCAGCGCTGCCGCTACCAGTCCGCCGAATACCCAGACCAAAACGGCGAAGCTTAGGGGAATGGCGAGGGCTTCCATGAGTATCAGGTCGCGCTGATTCTGTTCGTTGATCTGGTTGTAGGCCACGGCCATGCCGCCGGCGCGGACGGTGACGCCGTCGCGGTCGTGCACCAGTTCGCGGGCCAGCACGTTGGCGTACTTTTGCGCGTTGTTCTCCCCGCCTTTGAGGTTGGCCACGATCATCCCGGACTTGGTGTCCTTGCTAACGAGTGGAGCCGCAATCTGCGGCGGTGACGTCCAGGCCGAGGACACATTGAAGACCCACGGTGACTGTTGGAGTCGATCGACGATGTCGGTGCCGACCCGGCGCGCCGGAGCGCTGCGGGCGCCGGCGGGCGCGGTCACCACGATCAGCATCTTCTGATCAGTCTGAGCGAACTTGTCTCGGAGGATGTCGGTCGCCTTGGACGACTCCGAGGTCGGGTCTTGAAAGCCGCCAGCCGAGAGGCTGTTGATCACCGGGATGCCGAAGATCGCGGCCCCCATCAAGATCACCGCGGCGGCCGCGATGACACGTCGCGGTGCGGCAAGGGCGATGTGGGTAATTGCGCGCAGCATCCGGTTCCTCCGCTGAATCTCACTTCCCTGCTACCGCCGTAGCGGCCAGCCGCGATCCCGAAGACCACTGTGCTGCTAGCCTCAACACAAGCAGCGTCGCTTTGCCACCACCTTCGGAGCAGTTATACATCGTTGATCTCCCCGTCGTCTGAGACGCCGGGCTCTTACGCCGCAGTCGCACACCACATCTGGCCCAAATACCACTCTCGCCGAACATCACCAACGCGGGTCACCACCATCCGCGAGTGCGGCCCAATGTTCCGCGGGTCCCGAGTTCGTGCGTCGGCACCAAACAAACACGTCGCATCTAGGGGATCGATCGCTCGCGCAATGCGAGCGAAAAAATGAATGAAGGAACGATTGAATACACCGGACGATTCCATCAAAATACGATTTGCTACCGAAGAGGACTTGCAGACCGTCTACGAGAATCAGGCTCGCGCATACGGAATCTCAGTGGCGCCCGGGGACGTGGAAGGTTGGAAACGCAAGGTCGAGCTCGAGGACATCTTGGTGGCCGAGGATGTCTCAGATCCGCGGCGACCATTCCTGGTCGCGACTTCCCTCTGCTATAAACTGCGACTGACCGTGCCGGGCGGCACCAGTCTCCGAGCCGCATGGCTGGCCATGGTTACCGTCGCGGCCACCCATGAGGGCAGGGGAATCTGGCAGCAGATCAGCATCCAGGGCTTCGGAATACTTCAGGATCGAGGTTACCCATTTATTTGCGGTGTTCCCACCCAGCCAACGGTTTACGACATCTTGGGCGCCGGGGTGGCGAGCTATCACCGTACCTACAACATCGACCGGCGTTTCGCGAAACTGCGAGGTGAGCCGCTCCGAAAGCGCGCGCGCGAACTCAACGCTGCCGAGGCGCGATCCGAGGTCCCCCCTATCTATGAGCGCTGGTGCGGCATAACTCATGGTTCGCTGGCCCGGGACAGCGCTTGGTGGGATGACTATCTGGAAGACCGAGTGACCCAGCGGGACAACGGGTCCGAGCTGAACTTCATCATTCATCCAGACGGTTTCCTCACCTACCGAGTGATGGGAGGCAAACCACATGCGTTTCGCCCCCCTTTTGGCACCCTGGTTGTCCAGGATTTCTGCGCGATCACAGACGAAGCGCACACCGAGCTGCTCGCGACATTGCTGAGCCTGGAGTCCTTCAACGACATAGAGATTGAGCTGCCCGTCGATGATCCGCTTCCCCTCAAACTCAGGGATCCCCGGCCTGCCCAAACTGCGGGCATCAGCGATTTCCTTTGGCTGCGCATCATGAACGTGCCCGACGTGCTTGGCAAGCGGATCTATTCTGCTGACGTCGAGGTCGTCCTGGAAGTCACCGATCCGCTGGTCGTCGCTGGAGGCCGATACCTGCTCCAAACACGCGACGGCATCGGAACATGCACGCCCCATGACGGGCGACCAGACATCAGAATCGGCCTGGCCGAACTCGGAACGGTCTACATGGGCGCGCATTCCGTGTCAGAACTCCACGCAGCCGACCGCATCACGGAACTACGCAGCGGCGCGCTGGTCAATCTGGAAGCCGCCTTTAGCACCCAACGCGCACCTTATTCCGGCACGCTCTTTTAACCAGTGTTCCAGCACGTGGCCGACAAGGCCTCCGAGTTACCAGGTAGCGGCACGCTTCCAGCGCGTGCTGATCATTAGAATCAGCCGCACCAGTGCTCGTCGTGACCTGGTGGAGTGGAACCAGGGAACAATGACGGCTGCGGAACGACCAGATCCCTTGTTGCGCCTGGATGCCACAGCAGAGGCGATCGCGGGCCTGCGCGATGTTTTTGCCGCCGAGGAGCCGTTAAGCGATGTCTTGGTGCGGGTTGCTCAGACCGCCGTGAGGGCGATTCCGGACGCCGATGCTGTCAGTATCACCGTGATCAGCGGCAACGCCGGCAGCACTCCAGCGAGCACCGATGAACGGCTCATCGCCTTGGATCGCCTGCAGCTGGAGTCCGGGCAAGGGCCCTGCATGCAGGCGGCTCAGGAGCGTAGACCAGTGCGTGTGGAGATTGCTGCCGCGGACGGGAATCGATGGCCCGAATTCGGCGAAAATGCCAAAAAGCTTGGCGTTCGGGCCTGCTTGTCAGCGCCGTTGCTCGTCGATGACGGCGAACCCGAACTTGTTGGCTCACTTAATGTTTACAGCTACACCGCATCGGCGTTTGACCCGTTCGACGAGGGCCTGATCCGGCTGTATACGGTCACGGCCGGCCAAGCGATCACCAACGCCCGCCGGTGGCAGAAGACCCGCGATACCGTGAGTAGTCTGGAACGCGCGCTGACCTCGCGGGCCGAAATCGATCAAGCAAAAGGTGCGTTGATGGCTATCCATGGCTGCACCGCTGACGCGGCGTTTGAGAGGCTCGTCAGCATATCGCAGAAGCAGCACGTCAAATTGCACGAGGTCGCTCGCCAGGTGCTTACATCGATTCGCCGACCCGAGAAGTAGCTAGCAAGCCGTTCAAGGGGTCGTGGACCGGTTGATGCCAGTACTGGGACAGGGATACACGTGGATGTCATCACATCCATCGTCGTCGCGGCCATTGCTCGTGTGAATGCTCGACATCTACTAGGTGACTGGCCGCGAGCGCGGTCATCGAATTATCGATGTTCTGGCCGTAGATGGCTCGGCGGTGCGGGTCACGCAGCAGCGTGTATGCGGCTAGGACCTGCTGCAACCGGGTTTGTGTGTCCGTGATTTCAGCCGGAGTGGCGGCAGGTGTTACGCCGAGCGCGGCGTAAAGATCGTGGGGATGGGGGCCTTGGTTCATGTCTGGCCTTGTGTCGAAGGTGTGGACAGTCCGGCTAGAAGAGGGGTCGATCTTGGCTTGGGGACCGCCAACGCCCACCCCAAGCGCATTAGCTAATTCGGGCGGGGTAGGCGAGGCCCGCCGCCCCCGAAGGGAGGAGGGACGGCGGGCCACGTCGTATTGTGCGGTATTCACGCATCGCCCAGTGCTGCTCGGTGTGCCACGTCGGTGGCGGTGCGCGCGCAGGTCAGCGCCTGCGTCGTGCGCGTGGTGAGGTCGCTGTGGACGGCACGCGAATCACTGCCGGTGGGTGTTGGTCATTAGTCAGGGCATCACCTCCCGTTCACAAGGGCCGGCGGCTAGGGACTGGTTGTGCGCGTCGGAGGAGACCGCTGGGTGGGCCACACTCGATTCTGCCGCCGCCGGGTGGACCCCTGGCTGCTGTCACTAGGTGGCCGGGAGGGTCGGTCGAGGGTGGTGGTGACAGCGGCGACTTGGGTAGGCCGTGGCCGGGCGGCGGGCGCCTCGGCGACTTGGGGCTCGCTCAACGCGGTGTCGAGTTGCAGGCGCATCCACTCGGCGCGCACGATCCTCTCGGCTTCGTCGAGCACTGTGTCAGTGAGCGTGTCGATAGCCATCTTTGTCACCCCCTTCGCTTGGCGCGCCGGTGGCCGGAGTTGTCCTTAGGCGTTGATCGCCGTTTTTTGGCCGTCGTGATTGATCTCGATACGCCGCGGCTTGGCCTTCTCGGCCACCGGGATCGTCAGCCGTAAGACCCCGTCGTGGTAGCTGGCCTCGATCTTGTCGGTGTCAAGGTTTTCACCGAGGAACAGTTGGCGGCTGAAAACGCCGCGCGGGCGTTCGGCGGACAGCATTTCCCGGTTTTGGTCCAGGCCGGGGCGCTCGGCACGCACGGTGAGCATGTTGCGCTCCACGTCGAGATTGAGTGAATCCGCTTGCACGCCAGGCAGATCGAATTCGATGATGAAATGCTCGCCGTCTCGCCAGGCGTCCATCGGCATCACCGCTGGACGGGCGGCTGTGCCGAAGACCTGTTGGGTCCAGCGGTCGAGGTCACGGAACGGATCTGTACGCATCAGCGCCATGATTTCACCTCCCAAATCAAGGGGCAGATCTATGTCTACAGGTATAAGTTTTTGATAGCACTACGTGTATACTTCCGCAAGTAGCCGGTACAAGTTTCCGAGGGGGAAGCCGTGGCCGATGACCCGACAGCCCGGTCGGCGCGCGGTCTCTACGGGATCTCGGTAACCTCCGAGTTGTCCGGGATCGCTCCGCAGACGCTGCGGCTCTATGAGCGCCGTGGACTGCTGGCCCCCTCACGCACCGACGGGGGAACACGCCGCTACAGCGACGAGGACCTTCAGCGCCTGCAGCGCATCACCGAACTGGTCGACCAAGGCGTCAACCTGGCCGGCGTTGCCCGAATCCTGGACCTAGAAACTAAAAATGACCAGCTGCAATCCGACTACACCCAGCTAGAGCTGCGCAATGCCCAACGTAAGGTCAGCCGCAAACCGGCGGCCGGTCGCAGTCTGGGCGGGAAACGAGGAAGGAAGGGGTCGTCCTGATCATGAAGTACACCGAGAACATTGTTCTGCCCGACGACGCGTCCGAGGCAGACGCGATCGATCAGGCGCGGGTGATCGATGTTGACGATGACACCGGACTCGACCCGACCCAGCTCGATGCGCTTGGTGATCGGGACGTCAGCGAAACCGACGTGATCGACCAGGCCACTATCGTGCCCGCCCCGAGGGAAATGATCGAAACGCGAAGCAGCATCCGCTGACCTGCAATAGGTTAGGCGTTCTCGGCGGGAAGGTCGTGCAGATCGTGCAGCCGCGGCGCCGGGGCGCTATCGCGTTCGCTGACAGCGAACAAGTTTCCCCAGGTGGCAAGTGCGACAGCGGCGGCAGCATGGTCGAGGTCCTGCGACAGTTGGTCTTCGGCGATGGCGACCAGCGCGTCGGCCAGGTTGACCGGGTTGACGTCGTGTCGCTTTGCGGTCTGCATCAGTTCGACGAATGCTTGGTCGACGCGGTAGCGCCGCAGGGTGACCAGGACTCCTTCGGCGGTATCGAGAATCCGCGCACCGGTGCGGCGCGAGTCGCGCGGCCGACGAGGATACTCAGTCATGGCTGATCACCTCCTTTTCCACAGCAACAACCGGGCAGGTGGGTGGTGTCTGGTCGGTGACACCACCCACCGACGGCTCAGGCGATGGCCTTTTGTTCACGGCCGGTCGTAATCGCGACCTTGCGCGGCTTGGCCGCCTCGGCCACCGGAACCGTCAGCCGCAGCACCCCGTCGGTATAGCTGGCGCCGATGTGGTCGGTATCGAGCTGATCGCCCAACAACAGCTGCCGGCTGAACACCCCGTGCGGGCGCTCGGCGGCCACCCAGTCATGGCCCTCATCGCCCACATACGGGCGCTCGGCGCGCACCGTCAGCGCGCCCTGGTCGGCTGTCACCTCGATCGAGTCGGGATAGACGCCTGGCACGTCGAGCTCCACGATGAACGTGTCGCCGTCACGCCAGACATCCATCGGCATCACCGCCGGGCGCGCGGCGGTACCCACAGGGTTCCCCCACGGTTGGGTGAGTCGGTAAAGATCACGAAAGAGCGGCTCGAACCCCAACATTGTCATCACCTCCTGCTACCTATTATCTACATCTTCCAATGCATATAATTGCTGGCTCCGAGGACATATTCCTGAGGTTTCCCGCTAGACGCATGTTCTGCCTGACAACGCCACTGCCTGACACGGGGATGCCCTGGCCGTGTCGGCTACCTGGGGGTCACCGGTGAGCAGCTCGTGATAACAACTTCAATAATGTGTTTCGCCGCTTGGCCAGTGCGCGGTGTTGGTGGGCCGACCAGTCTTGCACGGGTGGCAGCGTTAGCTGCAGAGTCAGGGCGGTGTGGCGCAGGGCGGGGTCGGAGGTGCTGTGGGCGATATCGGCCAGAATCTTGTGAATCCTGCGGTCGATAGGGTGCACCGCATCCTGATCATCACCCATCGGCGCAATCTACCCCCGAGGAAGGGGGTTGGGCAGGCCACCGGCTGCTTCGCTGTGGTTTAGCACTGCTCATCTGTGTGTGAACCAAGTGGCGGGCTTGAGGGGCGGCCAAATAGAGCATCAAGCAGCAGTCCGTAGCCGTTTTGCCGCAAACTGATCCGCAGCACAGGATGAGGGGTGTTAGAGGAAAGCCAGCGCTTAAGTGCCTCGTGTTGGTGTCGAGCTGATGCGGAACTGATCCCCAGCATCCGCATCAATGCCGGCATGGTCGACGGACCAGGATGCGATGTCACCGGGCTAGTCGCGGTGTCCGGGGATGCCGCGCACCCCGGTGGGTGCGGGCCGCCCGCGGGGCTGCGCGGGTCCCGGTTATCACGCCGCGTGAACCCATGTGGTCGCTTCATCGCGTCACCTCACCTGAGAGCTTGTAGCAAACGGTTTGCCGAATTCGGTTCAGCTGCTTGTCCACGCTTATTTAGATGTCCTAGGTTTTATGGAAACCAACGCGTGAGCACATCGTCGTAATCCCGCTCAGGATCCACCGCGGGCAAGCAGCGATCGCCCGTTGGGCCTCACCCACCGGCTTTGTTTAACGTTGGCGGAAGCCAAGGCGCACAGGGCTAACGGCTATGCTGCTATTGGCCGGGGACGGCGGAAGTTCCGAACCGGCGATGATGGTCGTACTAAACGCTCGCTCGGTTCTTGGGTTGCCCCGTCCAGTCAGCATCTTGCAGTTCAATGGGCACCGGTGAGAGAGGGGGGCACCCATGAGCGGCAGGGACGCGGTCGAGAACGGACAGGCTGCGGTGGCAGAAACCGACGGGTTAAATCTGGTGTCGCAGCCGCTAGGGTATGCGGTCACCGGCCACACCGATGTCGGCCAGGGCACCGACGATCCCACTGCTCGCCAATTCACCGTCCACCGCATCGACCACCCGGTCGCCCAGGGCGCCAGCTTCGATACCGCCGACGCGGTCCGTGCCCATCTTGACGAGTTGGCAAAGCTGCCCCGCTGGCGCCTGGATCTCGATGACGAGTCGATCCGGTTCGACACCACCACGCTCACGGTCACCGACAAACGAACCGGGGAAAGCTTTTGCCTCAAAGCATGGAAATCGTTTGGGATCGCCGGCGTCATTCTTGGAGATCAAACGCCCTGCGCACCCGTGGGCGTGCGCCACATCTCGGTAGTTGCTGAACGACCTCCCACGATCGGACATTGGTACAACTCAGACGACGGCTAAGCCGCACGCCATCCCACCGCCACGGAACGGGGCGCCCGGCGCGCTGTGCCTTTCTTTTACTAGGGATCCGCGTTGTCAAGATGGCTGGAAAGAACGGTGACCCCCTGACGACACCTAAAGACGACGCCGCAGCGAAGAACATCCGGGCGGCGATGGCCGAATTGGCCACCAACTTCGCCACTCACACTGACCTCATCCCAATCCTCGAAGCCGTAACGGCCCAGGCAGTACAGCTGATCAGCGCGGTCGACATCGCCGGCATCCTGCTCATCGACGGCGAAAGACACCAGGCGCTGGCTTCCACTGCGCCGCTGGCTGCCGAACTCGGCATCGCTCAGCTCGACCTTCGGGAAGGTCCGTGTTTGGACGCGATCTCCAATCAGCCGCTCGTGCACTGCGCCGATTTTGCCCGCGACTCCCGCTGGTCACGGTTCGCCGCGGCCGCGCTGACCGCCGATATTCACAGCATGATGTCGTTCCACCTCTACTCCCATCCCAAGACGCACGGCGAGCTCGGCGGCCGCGGCGCGCTGAACCTGTTTAGCCGCAAGGCAAACTCTTTCACTCTGGCTGACCAAGCCGTCGGTGCAATGCTGGCCACCCACGCCGCAACCGCCCTTATCGCCGCCAACAAGCAAATCCAGTTCGACTCTGCCCTGGCGAGCCGCGACGTCCTCGGCCAAGCCAAAGGAATCTTGATGGAACGCTTCAAAGTAGATGCCGTGCGAGCGTTTGAAATGATGGCCAAGCTGTCTCAGGACACCAACACCCCCGTACGCGTCATCGCCCAGCGCATCGTAGAGACCATCTGAACCGGCGATGCTGGTCCGGTCAGGCGCATGTGCTGTGTAATGGACCCTGCCGTCTCGTAACTAAAGAAACGAGACCGGCGATCAGCGCCCGCTCCTCGGGGTATCCGCCCAGGTTGCGCTGTCTCATTTCCTGTCTCATACCGCGTGTCTCGAATCCCTACTGTCGGTGAGCAATGAGACAGTCATCGCTATGACGACAATCCTCGGTTACGCACGAGTCAGCACCACCGGCCAAGACCTCGACGCACAGCTCTCAGCGCTGACCGCGACCGGCGTCGACGCCGGTCGCGTGTTCACTGACACGCTTTCCGGTTCGGCTAAGACCGCCCGCCCGGGCCTGGCGGCGATGCTGGATTATGCCCGCACCGATGACATCGTCGTGGTCACCGCGATCGACCGCCTCGGCCGCTCCGTCGCCGAAGTCACCCGCACCATCGCCGAACTTAGTGAGCGTCGAATCACGTTGCGCGCCTTACGCGAAGGGATAGATACCGCCACCTCGACCGGCCGCGCGGTAGCAGCGATCATGGCCACCCTCGCCGAACTCGAGCTCGAGCTCGGGCGGGAGCGCCGCGCCGCAGCTCGCGAATCTCGACGCCGCCGCCAACTGCCGGCGACCAAGCCACACAAACTGTCCCTGGCCCGCCAAGACCAGCTCCGTAGGCTTGCGGCGACCGGTGAACCGGTCTGCGAGCTTGCCGAAGCATTCGGCATCGGACGCGCTACCGCGTATCGCTATCTTGCTGGCGCGAACGTCGGACCCGCTGACTCTTAATCAGCGGGTCCAGCGCTTAAGCCGCTGGCCCCCGAACCGTTCGGTTTCGGTTAATGGTTGGGGTGAGCTAGAACCTGGCTACCCTGGCGGCACCTCTCGGTTGCTGGATTCAGCCTGGCACTGCAGTTGCGGCGACGTTCGTCAGGAACCCCGAGCCAACAGATGCAGATGCAGTTAGTACCGCACATTTCGTGTAGTCACCGTTCATACGCATCGCCTCCTTTCGCTTGCCGCCTCGAAATCGAGACCACAGACCTGGAATGGCGTAGAGCAGTACGGCCGCCACAACGATGGGCAGTGCCAGAACCTGGTTTACCAGGCTCAATCCAGCACTGAGCAGTCTACCTGGCCTATCGCCGCCGGGGCGTTTCTGCCGCCAAGGTAGCGGGGCCCGCGCAGTGTCAGGCCGTGTTGCGGGTAGTCAGGAACATCAGACGGAACTTGCCCATCTGGATCTCGTCACCGTTGGCTAGCACCGCCGAGTCGACCAATTCACGGTTGACATAGGTGCCGTCGGGGCTGTCGATGTCGACAACCTGGAATTGTCCGTTCTCCCGCCGAAACTCGGCGTGGTGCGGGCTGACGGTGATGTCGTCGAGGACAATGTCATTGTCGGCGTGCCGGCCGGCGGATGTGACGGGCCGATCCAGCAGGAACCGGGACCCGGCGTTGGGGCCGCGCTTCACGACCAGCAGGGCCGCGCCGGTCGGCAGTCCTTCCACTCTCCAGTCGATGTTGCTCACGGTCCGGACGACCTGGCTTAGTTCCCTCGGCGTAGCGCTTCAAGTTCGTCGAGCAGCGCGTTGTAGCGCTCCATCGACATCACCACGGCGGCCGGCTTGGCGTCGGCGTCGGTCAGCACAACATTGCCGGCAACACTTTGCCGGATGAGGTGGGCGTGCAACTCGCGGACCGGGATCAGGTCACTCGGTACGCCTTGGGCGCCGCCCAGGGCTTCAACAGTGGTCATCTTCATCTTCGGTAAGGCTCCTTATCTGAAATCAATTTTAGCGGCTGCGAGTCGCGGAATCCCTTGGTGCGCAGTACAAAATGACTCGCACCAAGGGATTGCTCGCTGCACCGAGGTCAGCCGCGCTCGGTTGTGGTTGTGTTCGGATGGCGGGCGGCCGTGGAGCCCTTGACGTAGCGGCCGGTGACGGCACTGCGATGGTGGGTTCCGCTGCCGGTGTTGCGGCCGCTGCCGGCTTCGGTGACTGTCGTGCGCGGGTTGCGCGCGGCGGTCGAGGCTTTGACGTAGCGGCCGGTGACGGCACTGCGGTGGTGGCCTTTGGCCATGGTGTTCTCCTTTTCTTGTTGATCGACCGGGTCGGTTGAACCGGACACCGGTCTTATAAATCTGGCGCGAGGGCTCATCCCTGAATCCATGGCCGTCAATGCGGAAGTTCGTTGTGCGCGCGCGGCCGCGCGCTCTGCTGCAGCCCGGACGATCGCCTCGGCCTTTTTCGTCGACACCCGTCGGCGCGCGGCCTTGGCCGAGCGGGTGCCCAACGATGACCGCTCGATGAGGCGATTGATGGATCTGTCGCTCATCCTGACCTCCTCTGACGACGCTGTGCGCGTTGGTAATCGAGCATGTTGCTGATTTGGCGGGCGTCGGTCATACCGAGCCGTTCGGCGATTTCGTCGTAGCTGTAGCCACCGATGTGCTTGAGCACCAGCGCTTCGCGGGCGCGCTCCGTGCTGACTTGGGCCAGGGCGTCGGCGACGTCCTGGCGGGCCACCACTTCGGCCTCAATTCCCCTGATCGGGTCGAACCACTCTTCGGCCATCTCGTCCGCCGGGATCTCGCGGTGCTCCTCGCCATTGATCTCGGCCCGCAGCGCCTTGTTGTAGACGTTGGCGAACCGATAGAGGCACTGGCCGATGAAGAACGTACCTAAGCTTGCACCCCGGCCGGCGTCCCAGCGGCCGGCGCGCAAGACGCGTTCCCGGAAGTAGTCCAGGGCCAGCACCACGGTATCGGTGGCGAGATCGACGCACAGTTCAGCATCGGGCCATCCGTCGCGCCGGCCAAGACCAAAGCCGGTCAGCGTTTTGACCCGCCCGTAGATCAGGCCGCGGCGGATCCAGCTCGATATCACGCCCATTCCGTAGCGGGCCATCTCGCGGGCGAATCGGTCCCAGGGGCGGCCAGCAAAGCCGTTTAATTGCAGTTCAAGCACGAGTTCTTCATCGGCTTCAAGGCGCCGCAGGTTTTCTTGCTCGACCGCGAGCTCCTTGTCTCCTAGCCACTGGCCAATGAGCTGGTCGTTCCCGCCGTCATAGCCGGGATAGTCCTCATCGCTCCTGGTTTCTGCCTGACCATCGGGTTGTACATGCGCGGGATCCACGCGGGAGCCGGGGGTCCGGTCCGGTCGATCCATGGGCTACATCTCCGGTGGGGCGAGCAAGAGACAGCCGAACGCTTTCGGTTGTCGCTTTCTCTTAAATCGCGGCCCGGCCCTGACCCCTGAAAATTCCCGGAAGAATTTTTCGACGTGCCTTCCAGCCGGTCTCACCACCCCGCGCCGCCGGCGAATCACCTTCTGGTCGGAGCAGCTGCCGTACCCAGTATCCAGCAGAAATGTATCGCGCGGCCACCATGGCGCGCCGGCGGTCACCAGCCGCCCAGCCACCCTCGTTCGGCCGCAGCCTGGCGCAGCTGGTGAACTTCGCGGTTGAGCGCGCGCTCGTCCCGGGCCTTTCCCGCGGCCAGGATGGTCTGGCCAAGTTCCACATCCAGTGCGGTGTCTCGCCAAATCGCGGCTACATCGACGCAGTTGGACCGTACTGCCGATCGCAGACGATCGCGCACCCGCAGACTGGGACCGTCCCCGAGTGCCAGGTCGGTGAACCAGAGCTCGTTGCGGACCTCCAGCATTTTGTCTTCTTCGACCGCGCCGATGAATTGCCGGCCCATGTCGATCACCATGAAGCCCATCTGCTTCGCCATGTAAAAGGTGGTGACGTGCGCCTTGCGGCACACCAGGATCGGGGCAACGGTGGCATCGGGGCGGGCCTGTTGCACCAGGACGCCTTTGGCCAACAACTGGTAGAGCTCCGGTGCCGAGGGATAAATCCACTGCCGAATATTTTTCACCTCGAATAGCAGGGTCACTGGATCACCGGGCACTCCGTCATCGCTGATCGGCACGGTGACTCCGGCGCTGTCGAGGGGTCCTGGCAACCTCAGCCCGAGCAACCGCGCGACCGCCCCGGCCCCTGGTTCGGTCGGCAGTACCGCTCCGGACTCCAAGATGCCCGCGCGCACCGCCGCCTCCCCCGCCGGTCCGATCAGACCTTTGGGATGGCGCTTGGTTCCCGACGCCCATCCCAGATACCGGCCGTAGAGCAGTCGCTTGCGTGCGGCGGCACGGTCGATCCGGTCGGCGCGGCCGGCGCGGTTGGTCGGCTGCAGCATCTCGATCTGAGCGCCGCCGCGGGTCTGGCCGGTTACCCATTCCATCTCGCCGCTCTGGACCAGGTCGCGCAGGGCGTTGGAAACGTGGTGTGGGTTGATGTTCTGCCCGGAACCCGACCAGTACCCCTCGGCTATACGGCTCTCCAGCTCGCGGCGCAGAGCCGCGTGCTGGGTGGCGATGATCTCGCGGATGCGTTCGGCGGCGCGAGCATCGTATTCCGCCGGCGAGACCACACTGGAAGTATCCGCGACCTGACCGGGAGTGGAACGGGATGAAAAGGCCTTCATACCCATTCAGGGCCCAGATGCGCACTTCTACACGGCTTTGGGCGGCCGCGTTCCGTTTCACCGCATCTCAGACGCCGTATATAGAAGTTAATGGGGGCCTGGGATTGTGCGAAACAGCGCTCCATGCATGTTTACTTACATGCAAGCAGGGCAACTTGCATGTAAGTAAACATGAGAGAATGTCTGTAGTCATACATGTATGCAAAGCGGTATGCTTCCTGTCATGGATATTTCCGCAGATGAGCGGTGCGAAATCGTGGCAGTGGCGCTGCAGAAGGGGGGCGTGGGCAAGACCACCACGACGATTAACCTCGCGGCGAATCTTGCTGCGATGGGTCTTCGTGTTCTAGTGATCGACATGGATCAGCAAGCCCACAGCACCAAAGGGCTCGGCATCGAGCTGGGCGCCGACGATGCGTCTATGTACGAGGTGTTGCATCCGGACAGAACGATGCGCGTTCCGCTGGCCAAGGTCATCCGGCCGAGCCAGTTCGGAATCGATGTCGCGCCCGGCCACCTCGCGCTCAAGGAGCTCGAGCGCACCGGCCTCGGATCCGGTGGCCAGCTGCGCCTAGCGCGCCAACTCGACGACATCGAGGGCTACGACTTCGTGCTCATGGACTGTCCACCGGCATTGGGCGAGTTAACGACCGCAGCGCTCGCCGCCGCGGATTACGTCTTAGCGGTACTCAAGGCCGGCCCCGATGAAGTCGACGGCCTGGTCGAACTGGGCAACTCGATCCTCGACGTCCAGGAGACCCTCAACCCGGACGTGCAAATCCGATATGTGCTGCTGGCCGACTTCGACGGCAATCCCAAGGCCAGCAAGGACGTGCGCAAGCAACTGCGCGCCGATTGGGGCGAGTGGGAGGCCGGCGGTGCATACCTCGGCGAAATTCCGCACACCGTACGAGTCGTGGAGGCCAAGGGCAAGCGCATGCCCGTCCACGTGCACGCCCCGACCAGCACGGCCGCAGTGGCATACCGAGAGGTCGCCGAACGCATCGCGGCCAGGCGGCAAGCAGCATGAACGCAGCGAAGCCCAGCGGTCTACAGGTCGGCTCGACCAGACCCTTGTCTCGCGCGGAGCGCCGGGCCGAGGCCGCACGAGTCAAAGCCGACGAAGCTCCCCCCGAACCGGCAACAGTCAGCCCACCGCCTCAGGACGATGACGTTCCGCCGGCGCCGGTGGTAACCCCCGACGAGCGAAACGAAGTCGCCGAGCCGCCGGTGCGGCTGAAAGCCCGACAGCGCAAGGCGAAAAACCCGTTCGCTACCCAACTGCACTCAGGGACGTTGGCCCGGCTCGAATGGATCAAGGCCCGCGGATACGCCATCACCGATACCGTCGACGAAGCCATCAACACCTACCTCGACAACGCGGGTATCCCCAGACCAGACCACAACGACCGCATGCCCAGTTGAGCTGACGTGCCATGTCCTTCCTCGCCGCCAATTGTGGCGAACGTGGTGGTGTCGGCGGTCAAGGCCACGCCGCTACGCGGTCGACGACGGTCGAGTCTTGACACCCAATACCACCACGCACAACAGCGGCCACTACGAGAAGGGCAGGCGCGAAGGCGCACAAATGTCAGGAGCGAGTCATACCGTGGACATCATGAACGCGAACACGCCGCCGGCCGCCAAGCCGCCGCAACCAGGTTCCGCCGAGCACTGGGCAGCATGGCTGGACAAATACGGCGACGACTACGCCACCGACGATGAACGTCGCGCCGCCTACCAGGACTTTAAGACCAATCTCGCCAGCTTGAAGACCGCCTTCGAGCCGCAACCCGCCGCCAGCGAGTCATAAAACCCTTCTCAATTCGTGTTGTACCGGGGTGACTGCACCCCTTGTCGCTAGCGTCCCTAATCATGCGGGTCGGCGGGGTCAACCTCTCCTGCAGCGGCCGCGGGATGTGCTGCGGTTGCACCCCCGCCGTAATCCGTGCAGGCCGCAGCGCGGCGAAACTCTCCGGTGCCCGGAGCATGCCGTGACCGCTCGCCACGTCTACGTCGACGAGACCAAACACCGCGACTACCTGATGGTGGCCGCAGTCGTGTTGGGCGAGGACCTGACGTCGGCTCGTGGTGTCGTTCAGGATCTGCTCAAGCCGGGCCAGCAGCATCTCCATATGAAAGACGAGGCGGACGGTCGCAAAGAGACCATCGCCAAGACGCTCGCCGCGGCCGATCTTCGCGCGACGGTCTATGACGCGGGTCGACGACACCACACCCAGGTGCTCGCCCGGGCCGCGTGTCTATCCGCACTGGTTGATGATCTGGCCGCCAGCGATGTCGAAACCTTGATCGTCTTAGATCAGGACGAGACCCTCGTGCAATCCGATCGCCGGCTGCTCTACCACGCTGTGCGTGCCGCAGGCCGAGAGGCCACATTGCGCTATGAGCACCGGCGCGCGGCCGCAGAACGCCTACTCGGTATTCCAGATGCCTTCGCCTGGTGTTGGGCCAAGGGCGGGTATTGGCGATCCCACATCCGATCCGTGATAACGGTGCAGACGGTCTGAACCCACCCCAGATACGCGCGAAGCCCGAGCGCCGCGGTCGTCCGGCCGGGTCTCGGGCTCACTTCCTGCAGCTATTGCCGCAGACACGCCTATATTAGCCCACATCGCCCTATCGGGCCAGGCGTTGCCATAATCGCGTCATACTACCCGTCCCTGCTGGGAGGCGGGTTTTTATCGCCCGTCTTGCTGCAGACGGTTATCCGTACCGGCGCCTCAGCTCTTCACCCGCTGGTCGTGTTTCCGGCCGCGGTCTTGATCACGAAAACATCACGGGCGCACGGCGTGTCGGGCGATATCTATCAGATAGTCATGTGAGGGTTGGCGTATGGCGCAACCGCACAAGGGTCAACGAAAGCTCATCATGTGTCGCCCAGCTGAAGCGGTTTATGACGAGGCGAAAGCCGAGGCCGCTCAGCGAGGCATGAGCCTGTCGCAGCTCGTTGCTGATGTCCTGGCATATCGGTACGGCCGTGAGGACCTTGTCCGCGAACTCGACCAGAAGATGGAGGTTCTGCCGCTGGCGATCTGACAGCCCCGCCTCGGCGACCAATGCTTGGTTTCACTGCGGGACGCTGAGGCACACGTGACAGCTGAATAAACGGCGAAACCCCCGGCTGGCGGGCCGAGGGTTTCCGCTTCCCCGAAGGGACGTGTCTTGGTGGACTCGTCTCACGGTAGCGCATACCCCAAGCGGGTTCTAGAGGCGCACCGTGATGTTTCAGAAACCGATACATTTCTGCCCGCTTATCGCGGGTGTACACGCCTACAGCCGCGGCGCGGAGCGGCCCGCACGGGTCCGCGTGCGCACGCGTTGTTGGCGGCCAACTGCCGCACGATTGCGGCGGCCATTGTGCTCGAGCTCGGCGATGCCCCGTACGCGGGTGTGCCGTGCTGGGCTGGCGCGGATCGGTGGGCCCGGTGGACGGTTCCGGTGGCCTACGACTTGCGCTACGACGCCGACGTTCGCCCGCACATGGGGGCCAACCAGATCAGCCGGCGCGCGCTGCTGCGCATCGCCCAGGCCCGCGCACGTTATGCCGATTACACCACCGGCCGGGATTGCCGGCCCAGCAATGAGCGGCTGGCCACCGACACCGGTTACGACGTGCGCACCATCCAGCGCGCCAACACCGTGCTGCGGTTGCTGGGGGTGGCTACCGAGGTG
>NZ_GG770563.1:0-47725 GCF_000164135.1 Mycobacterium parascrofulaceum ATCC BAA-614
GAACAACACTATGCCCACCACCGCCTTGCGCACCGAAGCCGACATCGTTGCCGCCGCAGCAGCATTCCTGGGCTTCGCACCCACCAACAGCGTCGTCGCCTACATGCTGCACCGTGACACCCACACCAGCGACCTGGTGGTCCGCAGCGCAATTCGCTTCGATGTCACGATCAGCGCCGAACAAGCCACCAACTTCCCGGCCACATGCAACCTGCGGCCCGAAACTAACCACGCCGCCGTGCTCCTGGCCGTGTGCGACGAAAGCTACGAATGGCATGCCGTCACCGTCCTCGACGCCCTGAGCGACGCGCTGCGCGCCGCCGGGATTCCAGTGCTGCGCCGCCTGATGACTCGTGATGTCACCACCGAAGGCCAGTGGTACGACCCCGACACCGGCGCAACCGGGCCCACCTACCCCTACACCGACTCTCTGGTCACCGCGCACCGGGTGCTCGGCGGTGAACGAGTCAGCCCGGCGCGCAGCGACATCCAAGCCGAATTCGCGCCCCTGCCGCCAGCCCCGCCGATCGCCCTCGGCGACCACGGCGAGCTTGTCATCGGTGCCGCAGCAGAGATCGCCGCCGCACTCGAGGGACACCAGATCAGTCGCACGCTACCGACCCGCGCCGGCATCGCCATCACCGCCGACGTCGCCGTGCGTGACGCCATGATCGCCGCCGCCCAACACACCGAGGCCGGCGCGCAACTGTGGACTCACATCGGCCGGCGCCTGCGCGGCCAGCCCCGCGCCGAAGCGCTCACGATCGCCGCCGCCTGCTACTGCCTGCTCGAGGACAGCGTGCGCGCGGCCATCGCGGCGCGCACCGCACTCGACGAAGCCGAAGCCACCAAGACCCCGCCGCCGCGGCTGGCGCTGATGCTGCTGACCGCACTGCGCTCAGGCATGCCCCCCGAACAGATCCGCAGCGCCATCGTCGACGCCACCAACCCCGAATAACCCCAACATGTCCCGGGCCCGGCCACTTCTCCGATCGTGAGGGGTGGGCCGGGCCCCCCTTTTTCTTCCGGCCCGCTGAGGTCCCGGCGCGCCCCGCGCGACCGGACTGGCCACCTCAGCGGTGGCCACCAAATCCGTAGCCCCTCACCTTGTTTGCCGTCAGCAAGGGTCGCAGTCTAACCGGGCGGGGGCCCGACCGCGCAACCCACGCCCGACCCGGTGATCGCCGTGCCGAGTGACTGTTTTCGGCCCTACGGCAGCTCGCCCGATGGCGCTTCGCGCCGGGCGAGCCCGGGCCGAAAACCCGGCGAGTAACCGGGTCGGTCTCTTCGGGGTTGCACGCCCACCCTCACCCGGTTAGCCCACTCCCCCAGCGCTGACCGGCGCGCCCAGCACCGCACAGAACGGAGAAATCGCATGTCCTACGACCTCATCACCACCGTGTACCTCAACGAAGGCGCCCATCAGTTCCACGGCTTCGGAGAGCTCGCACCCGCGCAGCTTGCCGCTGCCGCGGGATTCACGCTGACCGTGGCGTGCCCACCCAGCACCGAGCAGATCAAGGCTTGTCTGGAACTCGTCTTTGAGCAGCTCAACATCGATGAGCCCGACCAGCCATGGGCCCTCAAGTACCGGCTCGCCGGTCACCGCAGCCTCAGCGTCGGCGACGTCGTGGTCATCGGCGAGACCGCCTGGGCGTGCGCCTCCAGCGGCTGGGAGCTGCTCACCGCCGAGCGGCTCCACGGCGCCCTCTATCACTAGCCACCGGTGGTGGTTGGGCAGGCCCGACTTTGCACCCTGTCCAACCACCACCGCCTCTCACCTACCAACCTCAGTCACACGAAGGAGAATTCACCCATGGGCGAGTACTACATCGCGACATTTCTCGACCAGGCCGGCCGCATCACCCGCGCAGTTCACCCCGCGGACTACGGGATCAGTGAACGCCTGGGCGTCCAGACCCGCGAAGGCACACCCTTCCTCGCCGCCGTCGAAACACTGCTCGCCCTCGACGGGGGATCGCGGCTGGTGTGGGCCGGTGACTACGCCCCCGCCGAGCCAGGACAGGACACCAATCTGTACTGGGCTATCCAACCCCACCAGTTCGTCCGGTTCGAAGGCCTCATCGACCACGCTGCCGGCATCACAGCCAACACCCCCCGGCCGTCCTCGCGCCCCGCTGCCCACATCTACGTGTGCAACGCCGACCGCCGCGAGTACTTTGACAAAAGCGCCCTGCCCCTCGACGACTACGAGCAGCCCCGAAACATGCTGCCCGTCTTGACCGCCCACGGATACGGCAGGCCCGGCCGCTGGACACGAGACCGCATCTACCTCACCGACACCCACCCTGGCCACACCTGGACGAAAGTCCCCAGCCTGTTATGGACTTGACCGGCGCCCGGGCCCGGCCGCCTCTCCGATCGTGAGGGGTTGGCCGGGCCCCCCTTTTTCTTCCGGTTCCCCGCGGTGGCCGGCGCGCCCCGCGCGACCGGACTGGCCACCTCGCGGTGGCCACCAAACCCGTAGCCCCTCACCTCATTTGCCTGTCAGCGGGGTGCTCATGGTAATCGGGCGGGGGCCCGCCCCCTCAACCCACGCCCGGGCCGGGCATCGCCGTGCCGAGTGACTGTTTTCGGCCCTACGGAAGCTCGCCCGAAGGCGCTGCGCGCCGGCGAGCCCGGGCCGAAAACCCGGCGAGCTCCCGGCCCGGGACTCTTCGGGGTTGAGCGTCCACCCTCACCCGCTTACCCGCACCCCAGCGCTGACCGGCGCGAACAAAACACAGTTTCCCGGAAAGGAACATCTCTCATGGCACACGAACTCGACACCACCAACGGGCACGTCTCCTTCGCTAACTCCCGCAGCGACCACTGGCACCGCCTCGGTCAAACCGTTGGCCACACCATGACCGCCCGCGAGGCACTGGAAGCCGCGCACATGGCCGGCTGGAACGTCCGCAAAATGCCGCTGCAGGTTCCCCAGGAACCCGTCATCGACGACACCGGCGTCACCACGCCGGCGCCTCTGGTGGTGCCCGACTTCTATGCGACCGTGCGCACCAACCCGATCAACGGTCGCCTCGACGTCCTCGGGGTCGTTGGCAGCAAGTACGAGCCCCTCCAAAACGAGGCCTCCTGCGACCTGCTCGACGCCCTCGTGGACCAAAGCGGAGGCGCCCACTTCGAGACCGCCGGCGCGCTGCGCGGCGGGCGGGAAACCTTCGTCACCATGAAGCTGCCCAGCAGCATGGTCTTCGACGGTAAGGACGGCAGCAAAGACCGCACTGACTTCTACCTCGCGGCCTTAAATTCTCACGATGGCAGTGCAGCCTTCCGTTTCCTCCTGTCGCCCATCCGCATTGTCTGCGCGAACACCCAAAGCGCGGCGATCCGGTCGGCCAAGTCCAGCTTCTCCATCCGCCACACCGGCGGCGCGCGAGCCTCCATCGCCGAGGCCCGCAACGCCCTCAAGCTCAGTTGGCGTTACATCGAGGCATTCGAAGCCGAGGCAGCTGCGCTCTATGCCGCCCCGATGGACACCGAGGAGATGCGCAGCTTCGCCAACACGCTGCTCGAGGTCGACTCGGCGGGCACTACCGCCACGCGCCGCCACCGTCGTGAACGCGCCAACAGCATCGTGAAACTGTGGACGTCCTCTGAGACCATCGCGCCCATCGCCGGCACCCGCTGGGCCGCCTACAACGCGGTCACCGAATACCTGGACCACGTCGTTCCAGTCCGCGGCGCCAAAACCGCCACCGACGCCAGCGCCGCGCGCGCGTTGCGCAACATCACCACCGCGGCCAGCGGACAATCGCTGAAAGCTCAAGCGTTCCGGATGCTTCAGACCCTCTAGCTGCCCCCGGTGGTCTACCCGGGCCCGGCCAGCCCTCTCCCACCACGAGGGGTTGGCCGGGCCCCCTTTTTTCTTCCCGCATCACGGTTGCTTGCCGCACGTCGCCACCTGTTCGCCACCGCCGCCACGATTCCCGCCGCCGGACGTGCTCAGCCCGACCCGGGGGGCCTCGAGTCTTGTCCGCGATCCTCGCCGGCACTCGCCGGCTCGCCGCGCCGCGCCGCCTCGCTGCCGCGCTTCGACTACGCGCCCATCCCCGCGCCCCCCCGGCGCTCTTTCTAGGCCTCGGGCCGCGATCTGGGTTTCGACGGCCACGCCACCGGCTGCCACGGCCAAATCCGTTGGTGCCCGGCCGCTCACCATAGTGTCGGGTCGGTAGAGCCCAGCAGCGCTGCCTCGACGGCTTCGGCATCCCATCCGTGGCGCACCGCATCGCGCAGCGCCACCGCGCGCGCTCGCCGCGCCATGACTCCGTGATCGCCCCGGCGCACCAGCACCCGGCCCCCGCCGCGGCGCGCCCGCGCCATCATCTGCATGTTGTCGCGCTGCGAGCCGCCGATGACATGCAGCAAGCCGAGTTCGTCGGGCAGACTCGCTCGCACGCACACCGGATTGTCACAGCCGTGCAGGGCGCGCACCCACGGCTCTAACGCCTTCCCCTCCAGCGAGGCGGCCAGCGCATACCGGTTGGCCCGCACCATCATCCGCGCACCACCGCGGTACACCCAAAACCGTCCGTACCCGTCCCCGCCGATCGCCGAACACCAGATCGCGCAATCGTCGGCGCCCGGGCCCCGAACGACGTTGTTTTCGAACCGACCTAACTCCTCGGCGTGCACGCGCCGATCCACCACCAGCCGTAGCGGTTCCGAAACCCCCATACTCCCGATGCTTTCGGTTCCCTTGCGGCCCTGCGCCGCCCGTCGCCGTCATCATCCCCGCCGGCACTGACAACCTTGCGAGGCCCGGCTACGCGTGCGCCGGTATCGGCTCCGCTGTCAACGCATCCGCTGGTGGGCTCTGTGCGTCATCGCCTTTGCCGCCCACGCGTTCTGGTGTGACCGCCGGCGCCGGTGTAACCGCGCCCGCTACCGGTTCCGCGGCCTGCTCGCTGGATTCGGTTTCACGAATCAAGTCGCGCACCGCTTTTTCGCTGAGCCCGGCCATGCGGCCGATCTCACGTAGCGTTTCCCCGCGGTCACGCATCGCGCGCAGCGCCGCGCCTGCCTTGACCCGTTGGTTGGCGCGCCGCTGTGCGGCCTGCTGCGCCAGCGCCTGCTGGCGCTCGGCCAGCCACGCATCGACCGCTTCGGCGCGGTCGCGCGCATCGAAGAACGTCGCTAAGTCCTCGACGTTGGCCTTCGTGCGTCGGATCACTTCGTCTTGCGCCGCTGTTGCCGCTTCCCGCGCCGCGCGCCGGGCTTGCTTGCTCACCGCCTTGTTTCCCATGTCTCACACCGTAAAGCCCGCAAAACCCTTACGCCGCACCCGAACCCAAAAATCTCACCACCGCCACCACCTGCTATGCCCGGACCCGACCCCTCGCCACACCATCCCACCGCCACTTAGGGTACCCTAACTTCACCCGCCTCCAGCACATCACACCTCTTGCACTCAGGTCACGGTTTGGTAACGGACGCTAGTTAGGTGGCCTAACGAACGCGATATTCGTGTCGCGCGGGCGTCGCGTAACACTCAAGCACATGTCACGGTGGATTGGTGGTGATGCGGCGGTGATGGGCTTACACAAGTTGACCGCTGGCGATGGCTACATGTATCTGATTCGCCAAGTCGCCGCCTCGGATGCCACCGACCGGGGCCGTCCCAGCCTGGGCGAGTACTACAGCGCCAAAGGCGAATCTCCGGGCACCTGGATGGGCCGCGGGCTGGCCGCACTCGGCCAGCCCGTCTCCCGCGACCCCGCAGACCCCTTGGTCGCGCAACTGTGGTCGGTGCCGCACGGATCGCAAGTCAGCGAAGACCAAATGAAAGCCCTTTTCGGTGAAGGACTCCACCCCAACGCCGACCGAATCACCCACCATCTCACCGGATTTGGCCTCGCCCAGGCGGGCAAGATCGCCGCCGTGCGGCTAGGCCGCCCGTTCGCTACCAACAACACCAAAAACCAGTTCATGACCCGGCTGCGCCAGGCCTACCGCGACTACAACACCACCGTGGGCAACGAGGAGCACGCCAGCCTCGCCGCCGACATTAAGGCCCGCATCCGCACCGCACTCGCGCGTGAAATGTTCACCGAAACCTACTCTCGCCCACCGGCTGATGAACGAGAACTGTCGGGGTTTATCGCCAGCAATTCCCGCGCGGCCACCACCGCGGTGGCCGGCTATGACCTCACCTTCACCCCGGTCAAATCCGTCTCGGCGCTGTGGGCGATCGCGCCGACACCGATCGCCCAAGGGATCGAGGAATGCCACCGCCAGGCCGTGGCCGAAACCCTGGAATTTCTCGAAGACCAAGCAGCCTTTGCGCGCATGGGGGCCCACGGCGTAGCCCAAGTCAACAGCACCGGATTGATCGTGGCGGCCTTCGATCACCGCGACTCGCGCGCCGGAGATCCCAACCTGCACACCCACGCCGCGGTCAGCAACAAGGTACAAGTCATTGGCCCCGATGGGGTGCCGCGCTGGCTGGCCTTAGACGGCACCCCACTGCACCACGCCACCGTCGCCGCATCAGAGTTTTACAACACCCGCATCGAAGCGCTGCTCATCGCAAAGCTCGGTGTGCGTTTCGCCGAAACCCCCGCCAAACGCGGCAAACGCCCGGTGCGCGAAATCGTCGGCATGGCTACAGCTTTGATCGAGAAATTCTCCTCGCGAAGCGCGGCCATTGACCATCGTGTCGGTGAGCTGGCCAAGCAATTCCAGGTCGACCATGGCCGTGAACCCACCGTCGTCGAGATGCTCGCGTTGTCTCAACGGGCCACCTTGGAAACCCGCCAAGCCAAGCACGAACCGCGCTCGCTGGGTGAACAGCGCCACGTGTGGCGGGTGCAGGCCGTCGAGGTGTTGGGCAGCCAGCGCGCCCTGACCGCCATGGTCGCCGACGTCACGAATCAGGCGGTGTCCCAACGGGTCGAGATCACCGACAAATGGGTCCACGAGCACGCCGCCGCCATCATCGCCACCGTCTCAGAATCCCGGGCCACCTGGACGATCAACCACGTCCGCGCCGAAGCCCAACGCGAGCTGCGCTACGCCAACCACCCCGGCGGCCCCGAACTGGTCAACCGGCTCGTGGCGAGCGCTTTAAGCGAGCACAGTGTCGCCTTGACCACCGATGCTGACGCGGAGAAAAACGAGCCCGCCGCCCTGCGCCGCCGCGACGGTTCCAGCGTCTACACCCGCCACGACACCACGGTGTATAGCAGCGCGGACATCTTGTCGGCGGAGCGGCGGATTTTGGCGGCCGCCGGGCTGCGCGATGGCCGCACCGTCGATGACACCAGCATCGGGTTGGCGCTGCTGGAATACCAAGCCAACCAAGACGTCGAGCTCAACGCCGGCCAGGTGGCGCTGGTACGCGAAATGGCGTCTTCGGGGGCCCGCGTCCAGCTCGCCCTAGCCCCGGCCGGCACCGGGAAAACCACCGCGATGGCCGCACTGGCGGGCGCCTGGCGCAACGCCGGCGGCAACGTGATCGGGCTGGCCCCCACCGCCGGTGCGGCCGAAGTTCTCAACACCGACCTCAACGCTCCCACCGACACCATCGCCAAACTCGTCCAGCTCACCGAAACCCGCGCCGGCGAACCCGCACCCGCCGATGATCCGGCCCGAAAATGGTTCACCGCCATCGACTCTGACACCCTGCTGATCATCGACGAGGCCGGTATGGCCTCCACGTTGGATCTCGACATCGTGATCGCCCACGCCCTGGCACGCGGGGCCAGTGTGCGCCTCATCGGTGATGACCAGCAGCTGGCTTCCATCTCCGCCGGCGGCATCCTGCGTGACCTCGCCGATCGCTACGAGACCGTCACTCTGAGCACCGTCGTGCGCTTCACTCACCCCGAGACCGGGCAAGCCGAAGCCGCCGCCAGCCTGGCCATCCGCGCCGGCGACCCCGCCGGCATCGGCTTCTACATCGATCACCACCGCGTCCATGTCGGCGCCGATGCCACCGCCGCCGACATGGCCTACCGAGCCTGGTCGGCCGACATCGCCGCCGGCCGCGACTCGATCCTGTTAGCCCCCACCAACGAGCTCGTCGCCGAACTCAACGAACGCGCCCGCCTCGACCGCTTAGCCCAGACAACCAGCCAACCCACCAGCCCCGCAGACGCCACGACCGTCACCCTGGCCGACGGACTGACCGCCTCAGCCGGCGACTGGATCGCCACCCGCAAAAACGCCCGCTGGCTGCGCACCGCACAACGCGGCAAATGGGTCAAAAACGGGCACCGCTGGATCATCCGCACCGTCCACGAAGACGGCTCGCTGACCGTTGTTCCGTTGCGTGGGCGAGCCACCCCGGTCCGACTGCCCGCCCGCTATGTGGGCACCCACACCACCTTGGGCTACGCCAGCACCATCAACGCCGCCCAAGGTATGACCGCCGGGCGCCGCGACATCGAAGGCACCTGCCACACCGTCCTTTCCGACCGCCTCACCCGCCAACAGCTCTACGTGGCCTTAACCCGCGGCCGCACCGAAAACCACTGCTACGGTTCCACCGCCGAAGCCGACCCGCACCGCATCCTGGCGCCCAAAGCCACCCACCCCCCCACCGCCGTCGACATTCTTTCCGCGATCCTGGCCCGCGACGGAGCCCAACTATCGGCCCACAGCGCCGCCGCCGCCCACATCGACCCCTTCAACCGGCTGCACCGCGTCGCCGACATGTACACCGACGCCCTGACCGCCGGCGCCGAACACCACGCCGGCCCTGCCGTCATGGCCCGCATCGACACCACCGCCGCCGCGCTTCCCCACCAGGTGACCGAAGCCCAAGCATGGCCCGTCCTGCGCCGCCACCTCGCCCTGCTGGCCATCGAAGGACACGACCCCATCGCCGCCCTACACGACGCCGCGGCCACCCAGCTCGGCGACGCGCACGACCCCGCCGCCGTACTCGACTGGCGCCTGCCCGCCCCCATCGGCAACACCGCCGCAGACCTCGGCCCGCTGCGCTGGCTACCCGCCATCCCCGACGTCCTGGCCGCCGATCCAACGTGGGCGACCTGCCTGCAGCAACGCGCTCAACTCGTCGGCGAACTCGCCGAAAACATTCGCACCACCGCCCGCGGCTGGGATGCCGCCACCGCACCGGCATGGGCGCGCCCCCTGCTCGACGACCACCGCAACCTGCTCGCCGAAATCGCCGTCTTCCGCGCCGCCCACAACGTCGACCCAGCCGACACCCGCATCACCGGACCCCACCAAAACGCCACCCGCTCAGCCATCGTCCAACAAGCCATCCACACCCGCCTCGACGACGCCCTCACCCGCGCCGGCGCCGACACCACCCGCTGGCGCCAACTCACCGCCACCCTCGACCCCCACATCGCCGACGACCCGTTCTGGCCGCGGCTGGCCACCCACCTTGACGGCGCCGCCCGCGCCGGCGCCGACGTCGCCGCCCTGCTGCACGACGCCGTGGCCCAACATGGGCCCCTGCCCGCCGAAATGCCCGCCGCGGCCCTGTGGTGGCGACTGGCCGGTACGCTGGCACCCCCCTCACTGGAAGGCACCGACACCAAGCTGCGGCCCGCCTGGACCGCCGACTTGCACCACTTCCTAGGTACCCGCATCGCCGAGGCCGTCATCACCGATCCCGCCTGGCCCGGGCTGGTCGCCGCGGTCACCGCCGCCGATTGGCCCCCGCACGATCTGCTCGCCGCGGCCGCCGAACACCTCCACGACATCTCGGCCACCCAAACCATCCGCCCCGACGAGTACGCCCGCCTGCTCACCTACCGCGTCGAGCTGCTCGCCCACCACGCCGCCACCATCGACTCCGACGTCCCCCACCCCGCCGAACAAGCCGAAACACCCACCGGCCAACAACAATTCGACCTCAACGAGCACCTCATCAGCGAGGCCGATCTGCACGAGCCCCCGCCCGACCCCTACGACTACCCCTACGGCTTTGTCGAAGACGACCTCGCCGGCCTCGACATCGCCGACCTGCCCACCACCCGGCCCGCCACACCCGCCCGCGTCGACGACATCGACATCCCCGGCCTGCGGGCCCACCGTGACGCCGCCCACCAGCACGCACAACAGCTCGCCGACGCCATCCTCACCGGCGGCGGCGGGCCCGCCGAACGCGCAGCCGCCGCCGAGCTCACCCAACTGCACCAACAGCTCGTCGACCAACGCCCCTACCAGCAGGCCCTAGCCGCCGCGCACACCCGCTGGGTGCACGCCGAAGACACCGCCGAGCTACACCGCCAACTCCTCACCCAGCTCGAGGCCGCGATCACCGCGGCCACCGAACGCGGCGAACACGACGCCGCCGACCGCTACCAGCAGCACCACAACCAAGCCAGCGCACAAACCGAGCGGGTCGACACCGCCGTGCGCACCGCCCGCGCCCGCCTCGATGAGGCCCGCGCCGAACTCATCGCCACCGTCGGCGGCGCGGCCGGCATCGTCACCGAACAACACCTGCACGACCGGCGCGCCTACGCACTGCGCGCCGACACCGAAACCCTCAATGCCGCCCGCCGCCAGGCCCGCGCCCTCGACGACCAACTCGCCCGCGCCGAAGCCGCCGCGGCCCGTGCCCTGGCCCAAACCCCCGCCCACACCTACGATCTGGGCGCCGACCTAGACCAACTCCACGCCGAAGTCGACTTCCTTGCCGCCGCCAGCGCGGCCAGCCCCGCCGCGATGTACAGCCCCCCGCCGGCAGCCCTTGAAGCCCTCGACGATAAGCACCGTCGCGCAGTCACCGCCATCACCACCAACATCCACAGCGTCCAACTGCTCCACGTGCACCCGGGCGCCGACAAAACCGCCGCACTGGCCGCCCTGGCCGCCACCGCCCACCACCACAACAAGCCCGCCATCGCAGTGACCGACACCGAGTCCGCCGAGCGCACCTACGCCGACGCGACCACCACCATCGACGCCTACCGCGACGATGTCACCAGCAAGCACCGCACCTTACCGCTGGGCAGCCTGCTCATCGTCGACGACGACCATGCCCTCACCGCCGATCAGCTGCGCTGGCTCGCCCACAGCGCCGCCGCCACCAACACCAAACTCCTGCTCATCGCCACCCCCGGCGAACAGCAACCCGACCACACGCTGCTCACCGTCTTGGCCAACGACCTGCCGCACGCCCAGCAACTCGGCGTCCCCGACCCCGAGTATCGCCAGACCCGCACCGCCATCGACCGCGCCGCCCACCACGTGGCCGCCACCAACACGCCCAGCACCGAGCGCAGCCGCGCCGAGCAACTGTTGCGCCAACGCGACCAGGTTCTCGGCCAGCTGGCCGACATCGCCACCAGCACAGCACGATTGGATGCCATCGCTGCCCGCGACCGCGCACGCGGCCGCGACCAAGACCGCGGCAACGGCCTCGAACTCTAACCGCCCACCGTGTGGGTGCAGCAGTGTAATTTTTCCCGGCACGGGCCCAGACCACCGTCTCGCGTCGGGCAGCGCTTTCATCGATGTCCCGCGACAATAACCATGTGGACACCTGGGCCGAAGCCGATTTGGCGTGGAAGCTGGTCGACGTCACCAGCCCGTCTCTTTCCGCCGCCGAAAGTGCCCAGCTTTACGCCGTGCTCGGTGCAGGTGACTCCTACCGCGCCATTACCACTGTCTTGCGCGCGCTAGTGCAGCACGCCGTGCCCTTGCCCGCCGACCTCAAAGCTGAACTCACTGACTGCCTTAGCGCCTACCAGCACAGCGTCGCCGCACCGCATCTAGATCAGCTGCTGCGTGCCGTCCCACCCGTGTAGGTTTTGGTGGCGAAATTCGCCATCTGGCGTCCGGTCGGTCTCAACGCCGCCAAGGATGAGCGTCGAGCATCGCCGTCACCACCTCAGCCACCGCGTCACCGGTCGGATCTTGCTGGCCCAGCCGCTGTGTCGCCGAGGCGATTCGGGCCAGCAGGCCGCCGTATGCCTGGGTAGCCGCGCCCACGTAGGTGTGCGCGGCGTGGGCTTGCCAACCATCGCTGTACCGGGCCGACAAGGCGTGTAACTGCTCAGACAGATCGGCGGCTTGCCGCTGCACCGTCGCCACCAGGGCGCGGACAGCCTCACCGTCGACCGGCTGACCGTCGCTGATCATGCCGGCTTCCAGTACCTGGTCAAGGGCAGCGACCGCCGAGAGCGCGTCTTCGATCGGGCCGGTATGCGCCCGCACTTCCGGGGCGGGAATAGGAACACTGAGCAGATCCGGGGCGCCCGCGCCGGCCAGGCGGGCCTGCTCGGCTTCTGCGCGTGCCTGCGCGGCCTCTGCTTGAGCCGCATGTAGAGCCGTCACAGCGTCGTCAGCTTCTGCCCGGGCCCGTGCCAGTGCAGCGCGCACCGTGGCAACCTCGCCATCGGCGCGGCCCTGCACGGCCGCGACCTCGGCCGCCGAGCGAGCGCGGACCTCTTCGAGCTCGCCGCGCAACTCTTCTAGGGCTTGGTGCGCTGCACCGCGCTCGGCGGCCCGCTCGGCGCTGCGTTGTTCGGCGCGTTCCTGTGCGGCACGCGCCTGCTCCTGGGCGGCTGCTACTTCGGCGCCGGCGTCGGCGCGTACCCTTTCGAGCTCGGCTCGGACCTCTTCGAGGGCTTGCTGAGCGGCTGCGCGTTCCTCGCGGCGCTCTGCAGCTCGTTCTTCGGCCCGCTCATTGGCGGCGCGCAGCTGCTCGGCGGCCGTGGTCTGCTCGGTGGCGGCGTCGGCGCGTACCTGTTCGAGCTCGGCGCGCAGCTCGTCCAAAGTCTGTTGGGCGCTGCGAAGTTCGGCGGCGTGTTGGGCGGCCTTACTCGCGGCCGCGGTGTCTGCTCTGCGCGCCTGTTCGCGGGCCTCGGCGGCCGCCCGGGCGGACTCCGCGGCCTCGCTGCGAGCTATCTGTGCGGCCGCTTCCGCGTCGCGTTGGAGCTGCTGGGCCTGGCGCGTCTGATGCTCGGCTACCGCGCGACGATGATCGGCCTCGACAAGCCGCATCACCGGTGAAAGATGTTGCGGTGCTGGGCCTTCGCGGTTGCGGTGCTCGATGAGCTCAGATTCACTCATCGCGGCCGCCGCGGCTACCTCTGCAGGCGAGGCTTTGCCGTGCCGCTGCGCAGCATCGACCGCGGCGGTGGCGGCCCGTTTGGTGATCGGCGCCCAGCGATCGACGTCGAGTTCCTCGATGTGCTGCCGCAGGTGTGTCATCGGCGCTGACGGCGGCGATCGCTGGCGACCGCCACTTTGCTGGGGGTCTCGGGCGGTGCGCCATTAGTCTGTGCCGGTTCGGCCGCGGGCTGATTTCCTCGTGGCCGCTGGTCGGCCGGGGCTGTAGCGGACGGTTCTGAGGGCACGCTGCCCTGGTGGGCCAAGAGCCGCGAGAATTCGTTCAGATAGACCGTGACCGCCTCGGCGAGGGTGTCGGCGCGCAGATCCTCAGCGTCGCGCAACAAACCCCGCAGCAGTTCGAGAGCTAATTCTGGCCCCAATCCCACGGTGGCGCGTTGGTTGTCGGCCGGTTCTACACCGGCGGTTTCCACTATCCACACCAGCCGCTGCCAGCACTGCTGGACTGTCGCATTGTCGCGTTCGGCATCACGAATTTGCTGGTAGCGCTTGGTGGCCCGCCCGACCGCAAACAGTGCGACGGCGGCCAACACGAGGGCTGCCAGCAGGGCCGCAGCCCCGCCGAACCCGGCTGACATCAGAAACTCACGGGCCGGTGGCAAGTCAGGCAGCCGTTGAGCCACCCAGACATCCGAAATCATCGGCGACGTCGCAAGCAACGACATGGGAAAACCATACCGAGACACCACGGCCGTGCGCGACGCTCAGCCCAATTTGGTGCGCCCCCGTCTTTCACATAAAAGGGCTAAAAGGCCCCGTCGCCCTCGGGGTGCTTGCCCAGCGGAAGGCCAGCCGCCGGGGCTCGCCCTCATCGTTCCTGACCTCTTTTGACGCCCGTGATTCATTGGGCTCAAGGTTGAAGGTCGTCCGGGCACTCTCCAGGGCGTGCGCTCCGTAGTACTTGGCGTAGTGCTTTAGCAAATAGTCGGCGATCACCTGGTACGCGTTTTCGACCGAGACGCACCCTGCGAGCTGTTCCCATTTGGCGGCTTCTTCGCTCTCCCAGTCGGCGTCGCTGACCCACAAGGTGCCGTTCTCGATGGCCACGAGCTCTACATAGCGCCACGTGTGTGGCGCGTGGTAACGCACCTGTGTTTCGCCGATTCCGGTACCGAACTCCGGGTGCTCGAACGCGGCGCGCTGCGTGGTTTTGAGAACCCCATCATTGAGTAGCTCAACGGCCGCGTACCGCTCCGTTTGACCGTCACTGAACGTGACATCGGCCGGCCCCAACGTGTCATCTTCAATGCTCATCGCCACCCCAGTTCGATTCTTATCTTTGCGGCATTCTCTCAGCGGCATAGGACATGTCGTAACCACCAACTAGTTCAGAATCGCCAAGCGGTGCTGCTCCTAGGCCCACCCCGGCTCGGGTTCGGCGTAGGAAGTGGTGAGCCGTTCAACCACTTGCCCGGTACGTGTGTCGATTAGCGTCCATTGCTCTTCGATGCAGGTTCGGGAGCCGCCGACGTGTCTCCGTGTCATCCGGAGCTGCCGAAACTCACTGTCGCCCACGCTTATCCATATAGTGGGGACCATGGGCACGTCTTCGGCCACGTACCAATCAAACTCGCTCTGTCGCTGAAGCGTCTCGACAAGACCGGTATGGTCAGTGAGGTACCCGGTTCCCGAGCTCAGCGCCACGAAATACCGTGGCGGGTCGCCATCGCCTTCGCGCATCCTGCCCTAATCTCCTTGCGCTGCAATCTTCAAAAATAATTTTCATCGTCTGGGTGCGACGTCGAACAGGGCCAGCTGCACCGGTTTGGAAGGTGCGCGGCGGCCTCGCTGCCGCTGCCGTTCTTCTTTGTGCGCTACCTCGGCGATCGCGGCGGCCGCGAATGCCAGGTACTGCTCACTGGGCTGTTTGTCGAGTTCCTGGCCTGGCCGATAGGTCGACTTGATCGACTCACGAAGCACAGGTGGTACTTGAGCCCAATGGGCCGGACACATGAATAACCGCGGTTCAATCTCAGTGTCGCAGCCGCGAGCGTGGCAGAGATGTGGTGGCGCCTCAGTGGGTGTCGCCGGCAGCGGTGATGGGTTCATTCGCGAACGCCTTTCGCGCTTGTCAGATCACGATGCGAGCTTGAACTGCTGGTCTGCAGTCGGTGTGGCACCGTGGTGCGGTAGTAGCCCTGGCGTTCCAGGCGCTGCATCGTGGGCAATCGCGATCACCCACAGATAGATCAGGACAGCGAGCATGACGCCAAGAATGAGCCCTAGCACGAACATGGTCAGGCTAAACGCCAGGCGGCGATCCGCGGTGGCCGATCGCGCTGCACTGCCGGCGATTTCAGCACTTAGGTTAGCCGTCTCCGCAGCTAACCAGGCACTGCCGGCGCTCACACTTGCTCTGTCGGCATCGATATCCGAGCAGGCGGCCCAGGTCTCGGCGGTGTCACGGTAGATCGTGGCCCGGTTGGCTTCACTACGCGCGCAGTCGGAGTAAATGCGCGACCATCGGGCATTGCTATGCGCCTCGTCGAGGGCGAAATCTATCGCTGCGTCCTTGCGTACCGCAGCGTCGTCGGCCTCGAAGCGTGCGTAGCGCGGTTCCGGGTCCGTCCCCCAGGGATCGTTGCTGTTTGGGTCTGCTGGGTCGACGTCAATGGAGTCGAGGAAGTGCGGCGTATCAGCCATTGGTGATTCCCGATCTTTGGTCGTGATTATTGTTGTCGCCCTGGCCATTGCGAAGTTGGCCGCGGCGATGAGGGCAACGTTAGGGCTGGTAACTTGCGTCTGTGACCTGGTTGGCAACGTCGTCGATCACCTGCAGCGTGCCGTGGATGGCCACCGCGATCAGCAGCACCGCTACGGTGATGGCCGCGGCGAGGCCGCCCAGCCACGGAAACTTCCGTGAGTCATTCACCGCTTGCGCGCCTTGCGCTTTCGGTCGGCAGCCATGGCAGCAGTGCATCGCGCAGGGTGATTGCGATGCTGTCCCGTTGGCGGGTGTCCCAGCCCAGCACGCGTTCGAGCGAATTACTCAGCAGCGGTTGGTCATCCAATGCCGCAATGGTGTTGCGCCAGCTGGGTGTGTCCGCATCGGTGGCCACGTCGATAGTGGTGGCGGCCTGCACCACCCAGCTGATGCCCTGGCTGTTGCCTACTGGGGATGCCGCATACAGCATCGCCGCGAGCGGGGCCACAGCCACGGTGGCCCAGACGTCGTAGTGGTGGTCGCGTCCGGCCGACGCCGAATCCAGTAGCGCCTGAGCTGCTGTCATCGCCTCGGACGGGCTGCCTACCAGGATGGTTGGATCATCCACTGTGCTCACTTGTGCTCCTTAACTTGGTGATGGTTGGTGTTCTGGGCCGCGAGTGTTTGGCCCAGGTCCTGTGGTTGATGACCGGCACTGCCGCGGGCACAGTCCCGTTACAGAGCCGGCGGCCACGGATACCGCAGCCGATAAACGCCGTAACTTCATGCATCGCTGGCACTTTCGCCAACCACAGTGGACCGTGGAATGAACTTCACACTGCGCAGATCGACCGGTCGATCATTGGTGAGGCGTGCAATGTCGGTCCATTCGCTAACGTCGCTGAGGGTCGTGAAGGTGCGTTGCTGAATCCGGACTGGACGGGCGCGCGCTGCCATGTCGAGCAGGAGTTGGACAACATCGTCGAAATAGAATGTGCTAGTCGGGTCCTCGTCGTCGACGCGGAACCAAAATTCCGCAGGATCAGCGCGGTATTCCTGCCAGAACAACGCATTTCCTGACGCAGCGGCGCTCGCCGCGCCCAGATCAGCACTCAGCGATTCGGCCTCGACGCAATCCCACACCTCCGGTGGGCTCGCCAGACAGATCCCGACGCCGTTGGCAATCTTCGACGTCTTGCCGCTGACCTCCTGTGACACCCGGCGGGCGCTGACACGGTAGTGGACATCCGACCACACCGCACACCACTGCCGCCCCGCCGGCACATAGTCAACGCGGCCAGGAAGGTCCACCCGCGGCGCCTCGTATCCGGCCGCCTCCGCGGCCGCGAGAACCAGCCGCGCCTGAGCGATCAGCAGTGGCGCTGACGTGGTGATGGCGCGGTGCACGGGATCTGTTGTCGGGTACCGCTGAAGTACCTCGGCGAGCCGCTCGGCCGGATCGATCGGGACGCCATCGGGGCCTGTGCACAAATCGGCACAGCTGAGGATGGCCAGCTCCGCCACGTCGGCCGGCAACGGAAACGCTGCTAGCTGCTCGTGCAGCCCTCTTTCACGAGCCTCGACCACCGCGCCCGTATGATGCGCGATCAAACTCACCACATTGGGTGAAATCCCGGCCTGTTGGGCGTATCTGGCGCCATCGAGCGGGTGAAAACCGGTATCCACCAAATCCGGGGAATAGCCAATGTCATGCAGCCACGCCGCAGTAACGATGTCCTCCTCATGTCCGGGTGCCAGTACCCGCGCCAGCCGCCCAGCGGTCGCGGCCACACCGGCAGTGTGGGAATAACGCCGCGTCGTCACCGGCGCAGCCGAGGTGTAGGTCGACTTCGACAGCAGCTGCAGCGCCATGAACTGAGCATCTTCGACGTTCACCGGTCCCCCTTGTCACGTTTGTGTACGCGCTGGTGCGGCTGGCGAGTGCATAGTTGCTGACGCCAACTGCGCTGGCTCGGGGCGCTGATCGACGCACTCACCGCACATCACCTAATGAGTCAGCCGGAAAGACGCATTTGGCATGGACGGCCGGCCACGTCGCGGTGTGGTCGTGTACCCGTGCCACATAGTCGAAGCTCGCTAGCAATCCCAGACAGGTGACGGCCTCTACGGTCAGAAGGCATGACCAAAAGGCCAGTGTGCGAACAAGGTTCGACCGCACCCAGTGGTCGGTGGTCTTGTCGTGCAACGCGCTCATCATCAGCCCGCCTGCTCGCGCCGATGGCGATGGCTGTGGGTTAATTCCCAGTGCGCCAGGTGGCCGGGCTGGTCGTGGACGCGGCGCACCACACCGCGGCGCTGCAGGGTGAGCAAGGCCCGGTAGACCTCTTCGGCCACCACCGGTCGCCGGCCACGTCGGCCACGATGCTCAGAGACGGCGATGCGCGCCGCGCTGGTTGTGGTGGGACCGCCGGCGCCCGCCAGGACGTCAACGAGCTGCGCGCGCAGCTGCTCGGCGTCGCTCATGTCTTGAGCGCCTTCATGGCTCGGCGGTGGCGCTGTAATACCCATTCCCACATCGTTTCTGGTTCACGCTCCGGCGGGTCGGCTTGTAGCAGCCTGTTCACCGCGTTGTCATACCGTTTGACAAAAACCGGCCAATCGGGAAGCTCGGTGGCGATGCCGGCTGTGCCGCGCCGCAGCATCCGTGCTTGGCCGAGGTTTTGTGGGAGCAGCCGCCGGTAATCCAGACTCGGACCGAGGTGTGAAGACAATGTCTTGCCGCTGCTGGCTTGGTCGAAAGTCTCTTGGCGGCGGGTGGTTTCGCGTGACCACTGCTCGGCGCGCTGCAGCATCTCCATCTCCGCGGCCCCGTACATGATCAGGGCGGCCGGGAAGGTGTCGCGCAGCTCCTGGGCGTAAGCCTTGCCATAGATCGTGTCGAACTGGCTCGACCCCTGCACCGACAAGAGAAGGTTGACCCCCAGGCCCCGGCCCTCTGAAACGTGACGGCGCAGGGCCGGCATCGGGGCCACGTTGGCCGCCTCGTCGATCACAATCAGCAGCCGGTGCATCATTTCTTTTCGTGCGGTCTTGCCGCGCCAGCTGCGCACGAGGTGCTCGAGCAGGGTGACCGCGGCGCCGGCGATGGACCCTTCGGCCGGTGCCAGGATGAACAGCGTGGCATCGGGGTTGGACAGAAACGATTCGTCGAATGTGGGCTCGGTCATCCCGCGCAGCCCTAACCGCATCCACGGGGTGACCGCTTTGCGCATCGTCAAGGCGATGCTGTCGCGCTGGCGCGGGTCCATGGCCAGGGTCCGCATCAGTGCGTTGCGGAACAAGGGTTGACGGGCCACGTAGCGGGCGGCGCTGTGCCAGCCTGGCGCGTCGGGCGCCTTTTTGTCTTCTTCGAGGTTGTCCACGGCCATCAGCACCCATTCGATGCCCTTGCCGTTGCCGCACGGTGAGGCCGCATAGAGCATCGCCGCCAACGGGGCCTCGGTGTTGGATTCCCAAATCCCGGCATCAGAGACCTGGTCGATTCCTGATCCCAGACCGACCGCGGACATCTGCATCATGGTGTTGGCGGTGGTCACCGCCTGATCCGGAGTGCGAATCAGCGCGGTCGGATCGAATGAGCGCACCTCGGCGTCGGTGGGATAGACCGGCGAGTAATCCGGGCGTAAGTCGATGACTTGCTTTGGGCCCCAACGTCGTTGGCACACCAACCACATCAGGTCATCTTTGCTGGACACGCAGACAGCGGGCCCGCCCCATAGCACACTGGCCGGCGCCAGCACGCCGGTCGTCTTTCCCGTTTCCGTGGGCGCAGAGACCAGGATGTGTGCGGGTGCTTCGGCCACGACAAGCTTTCCGTCGTCGCGGCAAAACCCGCAGTAGGGTGAAGCACGCCGAACATACATTCCTAGGACCTCCTGATGGGGCTGGGATCTCCCGGCGGACTTTCACGGTGGGTGGGGAACACTCCCGGCCCGGTCAAATCGTCGGCTTGCAGGAATCCGAAGTCGATCTCATCGACGTCATCGGGCGGGCGCATCGGCCACCAGTCGCGGGCCCCGTCTACGGCCAGCCAGCCCTCCAAAATCCCGTAGACACCTGCTGTGAGCAGCGTCGCCGGGATTTGAGCCAGCAACCACGGAATCGCGGCCGCCGACACCAGGGAATCGCCCGGGCCTGCCAGCCACAACAGCAGTGGAAGCGGAGCACCGACGATGGCCGATGACCACATGAACGCGGCGATCGGGTATGAACGCAGTTCGCCAGGAATTAGCTGCACGACACTCACCGACAACGCTTTACCTGCCGGCCAGCCCAGCGGCGCCAGCACCGCCGCAGTCATAAAAAGCACCCAATCAAACATTGCATACGGTGTTTTAATTCCGCGCGCATACCACGGATGAATAACGTCGTCGTCAGCGGGATCAACCCGCGCACCGGTACGGTCGGTGTCGCGATCTCGTATTTGGCGTGCAACAATTTCTGCACGCCTTTTCTGAAATATAAACGTCCGTTGGTTACGGGCAATCCACTTGCGGCGGATCTCGTCGAACCGGTCAGGAGGCACTGACATCAGCAGCACCCCCCGCGGCTCGTACAGGCTCAGTGTAAAAGTCGCCGAGGCGTTGCGCGACGTCCAGCAGAAAGTTCTTCAACTCGGCCGCAGTACGCGCCACCCCGACCGATTCGGCGTCACGCCGAGCCGCGTCGACCGCAGCCGCACACCTGCTGACCTGCTCAGATATCCTCAGCGTGGGGCTTCCGCCGGCCAGCGTCCACTGCGCCGAACCCTCTTGCCACCCCAGTGCCACATCCAGGCGAGCCAGTGTCTTGACCGACAGCCCGCCGCCGCGCTCAGCGGCCTTATACAGCGTCGAGGGTGCCGGGCCGCCCGCCGCTGCCAGGTCCTCGCGGGTCCAGCGCAGCTGCGCGAGGCGGTCCTCGACGAAAAAGAGCAGCCGCCCTACTCCGTCTGCCGGGATTGCATTCACACGAATGACGGTAACAACCGATCAAGTTATTTCGCTACGGCCGTGGAATATCAGTTATTCCACCCCTTAAGCTGAGCCCAAGGACAGGAGGTCAGCAGATGCGCGTGGTAATGGGCGTTTTTGTCATCGCCATCATGGGATGTGTTTTCACCCTGATCACAGCGGTGGTCTTCGTGACCCAACACCTGTTTGCCGGCGTCGTGGTCGCCGGTCTGATCGTCGCCGCTTGGGGCGTCAGCGCACGCCGGCGCCGGGCGCGCCGCGCGCAGCATCACTCGGCCTACCCGACCGGCGTGGCCAGCCCGCAGCTGCCGCCGGCGACGCCGTGGGCGCCATCCCAGATGTCCTCGGCGGCGCTGCGCCCGCGCAGCCTGCCCCCCGGTGTGCGGCGGCGTCTGCCATGAGCAAGCCCACGACCGATCACGAGTACTATTGCGCTGCCACGCAGGCGTTCTTCGATGAGATCGACAGCGACGGCCCCGACGTGATCACCACGCACGTCCCCGGCCCTGGAGATGAGCTCCCTCCGCCGCCAAGTCCCGATCCTGAACCGGACTGGGAACCCAGCGGCGACGGCGGTAGTGCCGAGCAGTTCGGCGAGCGACGGCCCGCCGATGACGACGAGCTCGTTGATCTCGACGGCCCCGGCCCTGCCGACGAACGTGATGAGCAGCCCGGCACTGTAGACGACGACACACCGGCACCCAGCACCGAGCGTGACAGCACCGAAAACCCCTCACCGGCAACCGATCTGGCCCACCAGCCCACCTCCCCCAAGGACGAGGACACCGGTGGCGCGAAGACCAAGAGCACCCCCCGCTACAACAAGAAGATCGCCGTGGGCTTCGCGGTCATCACCGTGGCGGCCACCGTCCTGGTCAGCGCAGGCCTGCTGGCCATGCGCAGCGACCCGCACACCAACGAGCAGCCTCAACCCGCACAGCCGGGCACCCGGCTCAGCGTTCTGGCCGCCCCGTCCAGTACCACCCCGGCGCCCGAGGGCCAAGACTCGGCCATCCCCTACACCGCCACGTCGGTGGGCTGCCTGCCCGGATCGACTGCCGCGCAATCAGTCGCCGGCCCCGACACCACCCAGGCCTGGGTCTGTGTCACCGGCGGCAACGTCGGTCAATTCCTGGTCATCAATCTCGGCCGCACCATGGTGGTCACCTCGGTCTGCATCGCTCCGGGCTGGGTCGGGGCCGACGCCTCGGGCGCCGATCAATGGCACCAGCACCGCGTCCTGACCCGGGTGCAGTGGAGCTTCAACGACGTCCCGCCCACCGCGATCCCCCAAGAGACCGGCAGCGTGCACGGCGAGGCCTGCAAACCCCTGCCCAGCAGCGGGGTGCTGGCCTCTCGAATCATCATGCTCGTCCAAGAGACCGGGCGCGCACCCGCCGACACCGCCCCCACCACCACTTCGGCTCCCGGCGGCGGGGGTCTGTTCGGCGAGGTGATGGGACCACCGGCCGCCCCGGCCGATCCTGCACCGACCAGCAGCACCCCGATGCTGCCTGGCCTGCCTGCCGAGACCAGTCACACCGATCCCGCTGACAACACGTTTGCGTCGTCGTCGATCAAAATCTTCGGCCACTCACCCCTGCACCAGTAGGAGGCTTCCACCAACCATGCTCACCAACACCTGGCGTCAACGACTTCACGGCACCCACACCGCGTTTCGCCGCGCGGGCCTCATCATCGGCCTGGCCTCCTGCAGCGTGGTGGCCATCGCCACCATCTGGGGGTGGATCTTCAACGACCCCATCGACGTCGCAGGCCCGGCCCGCAGCGCGGTCAACCGCACCGCCCTGGTCGGCTCCTACGCCCAAGACTGTGTGACCCGTTGGCTCACCGCCACCGCATCTCACCAACAGGTCCTGCATGACTGCTGGTCGCTGCGCGACCCCATGAAGCTGCCCACCACCCCCGCGCTCATCGTCACCTCCCCGGCAGTCTCAGCGGTCACCCTGGTCAGCGACGCCGGCACCACCCAGCAGTGGAGCGTGGTGATCACCGTCTCCGAGCGCCCGTTCGAGGCCGCCACCCCCCGCACCGCCTACTACCGGCTGCCCGTCGTCTACAGCAACTACGGACTGCGGGCCAGCGCACTACCGGCCCGGGTCAACGGGCCCGGCGCCGGCGCGGACGCGCCGCTGGGCTATTCCACTGCGGTCGCCGACACCTCACCGGCTTTCACCACGGTCAGCGGATTCATCACCAGCTTTTTGACCGGCGCCGGCGGGCTGGAACGCTACGTCACCACCAACTCCGGGCTGCTTCCCGCCGCGGACTACCGCTCCGCCCAAGTCATCAAACTCGTCTCCAACCACGCCCCCGGCGATCACGATGTGCCTGCTGAGGGCACCACCGTGCACGTGTTGGCCACTGTCAACGCCGTGACCAGCCAGTACGCACCGCTTCAACTGGACTACCCGATCGCGTTGACCGTCACCAGCGGCCGCTGGAGCGTCTCGGGCCTCGACTATGCCCCCCTGCTCGCCCAGGGCGCCGAACTGACCCCTGTCATCCCCACCGCGGCCGCCGCGCCCCGCTAAAGGAACACCCACCATGAGCCTTCTGCATTTTCTCGACCGCCATCACCTTCTCGTACCGATCCTGATCGCCCCCTCGGTGCTGCTGTGCGCCGTGTACGTGTACCGCCGCGTCTGGGCGTCCCTCATCTGGACCACAGTGCTCACCGCGGCGCTCGTGTTCGCAGCGCCGCCTCTCGCCCACGGGCACGACCGCGAATTCGGCCCCGTTGTGCCAAATTCACAATTCGGCCCGGACCGCTGAAGTAAATCGTGAAAGGAACCCTGACGTGCATACCGCATCAGCCCCAACGCTTTTCGACGCCGCCAACCAGGTTGCGGGACCTCCCCTCCTCGGCGCCATCGGCTTGGGTGGGGGCGTTGTGTGCGTTGTGCTCGCCAGCTTGGCACTCGCTGTCGAGTCCGCCCGTCAGGGGCGCACCATGGTCGCGCTGGGATGGGGAGTTCTCACCCCCAGCACCGCCGTCGTCATCGCCTTCGGCCCCATCCTTGGACCTCTCTCGCTGTCATTGCACTAACCATGAAAGGGAATACTGATATGAACACCGCTTCGCACACAACGGTTTTGGCCGTCGCCGACCTCGTTTCGGGCAGCCATGCCCTCTACACCATCGGGGTAGGTGTGATGGTCGTGCTTATCCTGCTCGGCGGCGGTGCACGCGCGGTCGGCTCCTTCTTCGGCGGCCGCATCGGCGCGACCGTGGGCTGGGCCCTAACCGGCGTCGTCGTCGCCGTGATCGTCGGCTCGGGTTATGCGATCTACGTCTCGACCAAACACACCGTCGATCGCACCGGCATCACCACCGGCCAATTCGGCCAATAACCCTGCGACAGCATCCCTTCCACCGCAACCGGCGACCCGGTTCCGCGGTCACAACGCGCGAGGAAAATAACCCGTGACCGAATCAGCGCAACTATTCAAAGGCGTCCACGACACCCCGGTCTACACCGACATCCTGTTCAAAAAGCCGCTGCGGCTCTGGGTGGCGGTCAGCCTCTACGGCGGCACCGCCCTCACTGTCGCCCTCACCATCCTCGCTCTGGATTCCGGGCACGCCCGCGCCATCTTGATCTACGGCCTGCTGCTCACCGCCGCCACCGCCGGGGCCGCGGCACTGATCCCCCGTCAGCGGCCCAACCTGCGCTTCCGCATTGTCAGCGCCTGGCGCGCCCTGCGCCCCACCCTGGCCAGCACCGCCAGCGACCCGCTGCTGACACCGCCGCGCACCGTCATCGGCAACCTGAGCTTCACCGCCCACGGTATCTACGCCCACTACCTGATCAGCGGATTGCCCTACTACCTGCAATCCACCAAACGCCGCACCGGCGTGGCCGACAGTCACCAAGCCCTGGCCCGCGAAGTCCCCGCCGGCACCTGGGTATTCGGGCTCTCCGTACCCCAAAACCAGCGCCAGCTGCTCCGCGCCATGGTTGATGGTCACCGCGACAAGCCCGCTTGGGTCAACTCCTGCCAGCGGATGAAGCCCGTCCTCAAGAACCACCACCCCCGCACCCGCATCTACTGGCTGGCCATGCCCGTCGACGCCGGCCGCGCCGGGCACAGCCCTGCAGGTCAAGCCGCCAAACTGCGCGACTGGGTAATCGGGCGCGACAAAGACTCCGACGACTCGGTGGCCGCCTACCAGCGCCTGGCCCACGACATCATCACCGCCATTCCCGAGCAGTTCGCGCCCCAACCGGTCAGTGCGGACATGATCGACTGGTTCTGGCGGCACAACGCTTGGCGCGGAGTGTTCAACAACCCCCTACCCCGCCGGGCTACCACAGACCAGCTCGACACCGCCGCGCTGCCCGCCGCGGTTTTCGACGACGGCGACCAACACCATCGCGGCGGCCGCCTCCTGCCGCTGCATCTCATCGCAGCCGGACTCGCCGCCGCTGCCATCGCGGCCGGCCTCCTGGTCGGACTCCCGCTAGCAGCCCCCCTCGCCGTCTTGTCCGCCGCGGCGCTGCTCGCGTGGACCGCCGGCCTGCGGCGCATCCCCTCGTGGAGCAAAACCCTGCGAGTCTCCAGTCCCGAAGGCGCGTATCCCGACAGCTACCAAGCGATCCTGCCAGTCGTCGACATGCCCAAGGCCGGCATCGTGTTCCCCGGATCAGAATTTCTGCAAGCCCTCGACGACCTCGACACCGGCGCCACCTTCGACTTCGCCGTCAACCTCGTAACCGTAAGCCGCGAAATGGAATTCGTGCGCAACGACCGCGCCAAAGGCAACATCGACGACCAATTCACCCAGCGCCGCGACGTCCGCAACGGCGACGCCGAACTCATCGCCACCTGGCGCCAACTCGCCGAATACAACCGCCAGCTCGAAGCCAACATCGACGAACGGCCCCTACATGCCGCGTTCGTCATCGCAGTCGGCGCCCCCGATCAACACACCCTGGACTACAGCGTCAAACGCCTCCGCGAAGAACTCACCCAATCTGGCCAAATCGCCATCCGCCACTACCGCGGCGCCCAAACCAAACTCTGGGCAGCCTTCAACCCCGCCGCCCCCGCCCACAAAACCACCATCGACCAATTCACCCAACCCACCACCACCAAAAAGTGGTCACGCTTCGTGCCGTTCACCTCATCCATGGTCGGCAACAGCACCGGAATCCTACTGGGATTCAACAGAAACAACGCCCTCAACAGCGCCGTGCTGCTCGACCTGCCCGCCGCCGCGCGTCGCAACCGCAACCCCTGCCTGGTGTGCAGCGGCGCGCTGGGCTACGGCAAATCCTATGCCGCCAAACGCATCACCCGCGGCGAAATCCAACGCGGCGCACAAGCATTCATCGTCGACCCCGGCACCGAGTGGGAAAAAGCCCTCGCCGATGTCGACAACAAAGCCGTCATCGACATGGCCGGCAACCAGTTCAGCTGCGACCCGCTGCGTGTCTTCCCCGCCGACGTCGCCGGCGGCTACTGGCTGGACTACATGGTTCCCATGATGAGCCTGGATGCGCGCAGCGTTGGAGTGCGCCGCCTACGCGCCATCCTGCAGGCCGACGTCGCTGCCGCGCTCGACATCACCAGCACCGCAGCGCTCATGAAATACATCAGCCACATCCAGGCCCCCTCGACTGGGCCCGACAATCGCGCCCCGCAAGTCGTCAGACTCGCCGACGACCTCGCCCCCATCCTTGCCGCCCTGCAATCGTGGGCCAGCCACGCCTTCACCCGAGCCATCTTCGACGACACGCTGCCCGTGCCCGACCTGGCCAGACTCGACGTCACGATCTGGCTCACCGGCAGCCTCGACCTGCCCACCGCCAAAGAGATGAACACCCCGCACCTCTACGAACAGCTCTCCGACCGCAAACGTGCCTCCGTGGCCATCTACGGCATGCTCGTGAGACTAGCCAGAGTGACATTTTTCGCCGATCCCACCCGGTTTGGGCTCATCGTCCTCGAAGAAGCCTCCGCCCTGCTCAACTCCCGCGCCGGCGCCGACGACGCACACCTGATCAGCCGCCAAGCTCGCAAGCACTACACAGGGTTGTTGATCATCACCCAAAATCCCATCAAAGACCTCGCGCTCATGGGTGATGAGTTCATCACCCAGCAACTGATCATGCCGTTTGAAAACGAAGACCTGGCACGCCAAGTCGCCGCCAAAGTCGGCATCCGCCTCGACGACTACCCCGACATCGAAGAATTCTTCCTCGCTCAGCCCTCCCCGGATGAGATGCGCGACCCCACCGCCTTCGACGAGGTTGACTCCGCCGCCGGCCCCAACCGCGGCGCGCGGCAAGGCTACGGATTCTTCGTCGACGAGTTCCGCCGCAAATCGCCCATCTGGGTAGCCACCGAACCCGACGCCGCCGTGCACGACGCCTACGACACCACCCCCGGGCGCGCGGCATGACCACCCCGCCAACAACATTCGGCCAGCGCGCCGCCGAATACCTCGGCTACCAGATGGCCACCCGCCCACGCCTGCGGCGCGTCACCACCTTCTGGTTCATCACCCACACCCTGGCCGCCGCCGCGATCGGAGCCGCCCCGCCCGCGGCCGCCTCCACCCTGGCCGGTGCACTGAACTGGACCGGGGTCACCGACAGCCACGGCGTCCCCGTGGGCAACTACTACCTGTCCGTGGTCAGCACCACCGAAGCCATCACCAAAGCAGGACCTGGCCTCAGCTGGGACCCGTCGAGCTGGGCCCGCTGGCTGGCCAACGCCGTCACCACCGGCATGACCCATGAAGGCGTGATCGAACTGCTGCAAGCCCAAGCCGGCATCTACATCTTCATGATCGCCATGTCGCTGTGGCTGCTGCGGTTCGCCATGTCCAACACGTGGCTGGTGTGGCTGGCCACCTGGTTTCGGCCGGTCTTCGAGACAATCCGGGTGATCCTTGCCGACCTGTGGGTCTTCCCCATCTGCCTACTGCTCGGTGTCTCAGTCGGCGCCTTCCACATCCTGTGGCATGGTCGCAAAGGCTTCGGCGCCGGAATCATGGTGTCCACCATCGCCGTTGGCATCCTGGGCATCGTGCTCACCCGCGACCCGCTGTCCGACCTCTACAGCGAAAACGGGCTACTGACCCAAGGACGCAACCTCGGCTTCAGCATCTCCCAAGCAGCCTTCGCCAACGGCACCATCACTAGCGGCGGCGGCCAGGCCCAGCTCCAACACCTCACCGGCCTCATCGCCGACACCACCTTGCGAATGCCGTTACAGCTGATGAACTTCGGCACCACCGTCGATAACATCGGCACCTGCGGTGGCGCCTACACCGCCGCCATGCTCACCCCACCCAACGCCGGCGACCTCGCAGCACCCGCCCACGCCATGGCCTCCTGCGGCGCACCCCAAGCCCTGTCCTTCGCCCAACACCTCAGCGGCGCCAACCTCGCCCTGGGCGCCTGCTACGGCCTCCTGGGCGCAGTCTTCGCGTTCTTCGTCTGCTACGTCACCTACAGCTACGTCATGGTATGCTGCGCGGCCTTCGTCAACGCCCTGATGTCCATCGTGGCCGCCGCACCCGCCATGATCCACGGCCACCCGCGCCGGCGCGCCGCGCGGCGCATCACCATGTTCTTCAAACACGCCGCCCTGGTATTCGCCTACACCACCTACATCTCCATCGCGGCCATGATCGTGCTCAAAATGGGCGCCCGCGGCGGCTACGCCGACCAGGTCGGCATGACCCACCCACTCGCGCGGCTATTCATGATCGCCATCATCTCCGCCGTCGCCATCGGCGTGTTCTGGTGGCTCAAACGCGAACTCGGCGATCACACCCGCCAAGATTTCACCCACACCATCAGTGAACTCGTCCACCGCGGCCGCGAAGGATACCAACGCGGACAAGACGCCTACGACCGAGCCAAAGACCTCAACTCGCGCGCACCATGGGCCAAAAAACCCGACGACGACTCCTCCGATACCCCCGACGAGCCCGACCAGCCCCTCACCGGCCCCCCAGTCAACGGCCGCCCCCCCGGCGGACGCCCACCCTCACCCGGGCGCGCCTCTCAACAAACCCCAGCACCACAGGCCCCCGCCGCTGACGTGGCGGCCTCCTCCACCGCCGGCGGGACTGCGGCCGCCGCCGATGGTGCCATGATGGCCGGTGAGGCCGCCACCGCCGTCGTGGCACCCGAAGCCGTCGCTGCGGCCGCCGTCGCCGGTCACGTCGCTCAGCGCCGCCACCGCGACCACAGCTCTACTGGCGCACAGCAACCCAACCCCCCGGCCGGCGCCCCCAACTCTTCGCCCCAAGGTGGTCCCGCCGCGCCTGCCGGCGCCCAACCAGCGCCAACCCCAGCCCCCGGCCGGGGCGGCAGCCCCGAGCGCCCCACGCACCAGCGCGCCAACCCAGCCTCTCCGCCACACCAGCCGCAGCGCCCCAGTACGCGCCCACAGCCCGACAGAGTCGACGTCGACGAGGACAGCACCCCTGTCAAGGGCCGTCCCACACATTGACGAGAGACCGAAAGCGCTTGTGGCGCAGCCGATCTAGTATGAGGCGGTGAGCGCGTGCTCGAGCGTGGCTTGCCACTCGCCCATACCCGCCGACGACCACGGCTCGTCGACCTTGAATCCGGTGGCCGCGATCGCCCCGTTGATCGCCCGCCACTCATCCTCGGTCGGGGAGCTCACACCCCGTAGTTTTTGGCGCTCCTGGAGAATCTTCTTAAGCGCATACAGAATCATTCCAGCTTGCTCCACATAGTCCATATCGGTGGAGTGTAAAGCCGTTTCACCGTAGCGCAACGAGCAGACGAGCACTGCTGCCCTGGGTTGATGTGGATCAACTGGCCGCAGCGACCCTGCCCGCCCGCCCGAGTCCTTCGGCGGCTTGGCGGTGCAGCCCGGCGGCGTAGGTGACCCTGGCAGCGATCTCTTCGTGAGGCAGATCAAGGTCTTCTTCGCTCAGGCCGAATTCGCGCAGCTCGGCCAGCAGGTCGCTGCGCTGTTGAGCTGAGCGGATTTCTTGTACGCGCTGTTGCTCGCGTGCATTCTTGGCTACCCATGCCTCGTCGACGATGACATAGATAAGGCGGCAAAGCAGGTAAAGCAGCCCGATCATCACGAGGATCGCCACGAACAGCGCCATCATCTGGTCTGAATCGTTCATAACTTGCCTATTCTGAACGCTTTTCGGAGACCGCCGCCCGCAGTCCTTCGGCCAAGTCTTCGCGGGTGAGCTCCCGCAGGCGCTGCAGCTGCGCGTCGGTGACTTCGACGTCGTCGCTGGCCAGCAGCTCATCAAGCTCGGTGGTATCCAGGCGGTCGTTGCGGTGATCGCGGGCCTTTTCCACCACGTTGCGCACAAACCCGGCGTTGCCCAATACGTCTATGCCGCGGATCAAATCGCCTTCAGCGGTGAGACTTTCATCGGCATAGAACTTCTCGAAGTCTGGGCGCAGGACTTCAACGGCCTCATCGGTGGTCACGTCCTCATCTTCAGCCGCCATCAGCTTGGTCAGTTCGATCAACTCTGGCGGGGTGTAGCTGTGGAACTCGATCACGGTCGAAAACCGTCGTCGCAGACCTTGATTCACCTCTAGCATTCGCTCGGTGGCTTTGGCGTAGCCTGCCCCGAACACCACCAGTTCGTCGCGGTGATTCTCCATATACAGCAGCAGTGTGTTGATGATCGCGTTGCCGTAGGGGTCGCCGGTGGAGTAGCCGCGTTCATGCAGGGTGTGCATCTCGTCGAAGAACACCGCCCCACCGAGGGCTTCTTCGAGCATCTCTTCGGTGTTCTTTTCCGCATCAGCCATGTAGCGGCCCAGCAGTTTGGCGCGGCTGGTCTCCACCACCAGCGGTTTGCGCAGCACCTTCAGCCCGCACAGCTGCTTGGTGAAAGCCCGTGCCACAGAGGTCTTTCCGGTTCCGGGCGGGCCCAGCAGCAGGGTGTGTCGAGAGGTGACCGGCACCCGCAACCCGACCTTGGTGCGGGCCAGGTTGACCTTCGTGGTCGAGCGGATGCGTTTGATTTCTCGTTTGGCCGTCTCCATGCCCAGCATGGCGTCCAGCTCGGCTTGCCCCTCGGCCAGATACTGCGAGGCCTTTTCGGCGTCGCGGGCCGTTTCGGCCTCTAGTCGGCTCGGGGCGCTCGCGGGGTCCCACGGGTCGGTGCGGGCCTCGATGGTTTCTGGGTCGGTGAGCACCAGGCGCCGGCTCGGGTCGTCCATCGCTTCACGGGCGGGGGCGAATTTCGGGTCGCGGGAATAGACGCGGCGCAGCAGTTGGGCGGCCTCGTCCTCGCGGCCCAAGTGACGAAGACACATCGCTTGGGTGTAGAGGATCACCGTGGCCGCCGGTGGTACGCGGTCATCGCGGGCAGCTTTGTCGCCGCGGCGAAACGCATCCTCGAATACCCCCAGCGACGCTAGCGCTGTGGTGGCCATCGCGGTGGCCGCGCATTCGTATTCGGGCCGATACCAACGTTTGTCGATCGGGAACAGGCCCAACACATCGCTCCAGCGTTGGGTGCGGAAATGCAACAGCCCGCAGGCGTAGGTGTGCATGTCGGCGTCAAACGGATCGGTCGGCTTGGTCGCCGAGCTCAGCAGCTCGTGGGCTTGGCTGTAGTTGGCTTCCCGGATCAACACGGTCGCGTATGCGCAACGCAGGGCATCCACTGAGCCGATCGGCAACTGCAAAAACAGGCCGTCGAACACCAGCGGGCGAAAGTCTGCGCCCAGCACCCCTAGCCGGCGGATCTCCCGGCCGAAGGTTTCTGCGGCTGCCCAGCCTCCGGCCAGTACTTCCACGCTGTCTTCACCGGCGAGCACCCGGCCCATCCAGCCGTCACATACGCCCGGGTCGGCCTGGGTGACCGTGCGGAACATGTCGGCGGCCACCTGCCGGTTATGGCTGGGCACCAGACCGTCCACGCCGATGCCCGATGCCAACAGGCCGCGGCGAAAGGCGCTGCGAGCCGGGGATTCTGCCTCAATACCTGTCATGATCAGCTACGAATCTAACCGGTTAGGCGGCCCGCCGGGGGCCGCCCTCGAGCAAGCGGCGCTCATAATCGAGGTTGATCCGGAGCCGATGCTGAAACGCCCACGTGCGGATCACCGCCGCACCCGGGCCTTCCTGTTCGATATGGATGTCAGCGCCGCTGGCCGACCGTTTGTCCACGGTGCGCACCGTGACGGCCGCCCCCGCGGGCACCGAGCCCGCCACCTCGTCGTAGACGATCACATACGGGTACTGCGAGGCCGGCAACTGCTCGACCAGCCCGGCGGTGTCGATCACCTGCAACCCGGCCGCAATGACCTGGCGCCACCGCCCGGGCCGCTGCGTGCAGACCAGCACCTGGTACCCGGTTGCGGCCGCACGCAACGACACCTGCACCAGCAAGGCGAACTCGCCGCAGATTGTCACGGTGGCCAGCTCGGTCGGATCACTGAGGTCGACCAGCAGCGGGTGACCGCTGGGAAGCGTGCCAACGATGATGCCCGTCGCGCCGATCGGTACCGCCACCTTTTCGTTGGCCGCCAGTTCGCGCGCCGGCACCGCCAGCCCGCCATTGCCCGCGCTCAACAGCCCGGCCCGCAGCCCGGCGTCATGACGACCCACAAACGGGTTCAGCCCGGTCAGCGGCGGCTCAGCCAGCGGCCCGCCGCTGTGATAGCGCACCATCACCCCCACGGCCGTAGCGCCGGTATCGGCGCGGCGCACCTGGATCGACACCACCGTGGCAGCGGTCTCCGGCGCCCACAGCCGGTCAATCGTGGTGCTCGAAATGTCGCGTGGCGACATCCAATAGGTCTGCACGTAACCGCCGGCGTGACGCAGCCGGCTCCACCCTGGCGTCAATCCGTTCGGGTCGATCCCGGCCAGCAGCGCCTCATCGGCCGAGCGGATCTGGGCCGCGGTCAACACCCGCGCCGGGATACGCAGGCTGGTCAGTTCTGCGGCCAGCCATTCGGCGGCCGCGCTCATCGTGGCCGCCACCGACTCGCGCCACACGATCGCCCGCGCACTGGCCAGCGCGTCCAGGCGCACGACCAGCCAGGTGCGGCGCTGCCCGACCGCGGGATGATCACCCACCGCCCCTGAATACACCGGGGCATACGGGTGGTGGCTTTTGGATGCCCGGCGCACCCCCGCGCTGACGATGTCGATGCCTTCTAAGGTGACATCGAACTGCTCCAGCCCGGCGGCCACCGCCTCAAGCGGCAGCTTCGTCATCGACTCGACCCGGGAATAATCGAGCGCCGAGGGACTGTGTGGTGGCCCATCGACGGCCACCACCGCTACCAAATGTGGCCCCACAGCACGGATTCCGACCCGCCCTGAGCCGAAGTGGCGCTCGTAGTCGGCCAGCTCACCGCCCGGCAGATCAGCTACGTGCCGTTTGCTCACCGATCGCCACGCCAGCGTCAACAGTGCTGCACCGCGCCAACGCAGCAACGCCAGCAGCGACACCACAAGGGCGAGCGCGGCGCCGGCCCACCAGCCCGGGCGGCCCGCCACGGCCGCCCCGGTGGCCACTAATGCGACGTCGACGACGAACAGCGCCACCAGGCGCGGCCAGCCGGCCGCCACGCTTAACGGAAAGGTCGTCCTCATCACCGCGCTCCTCGTCGCCGCATCAGCGCTGCTGAGCCCAGCACCAGCGAACACACCAGCGCCAGTCCGCCCACACCAGCGGCGGCTACCCACACGGGGGTCATGTCGCGGCCCACCTTGGGCGGGGCCAGCACAAGGGGTGCCGCCAGGTGTTGCGGCCCAACAGGTTCACCGGGGGGCAGGTCATAGGTCAGGGCGGCTACCGGGTCGACGATGCCGTGCCCGACCTGGTTATCCACCCCGCGCGCCGGTGCCCGGGCGGTTGAGAGCAGCCGGTTGATCACCTGATGGGCGGTCAGCTGCGGATACTTCGCGCGCACCAGGGCGGCCACGCCGGATACGATCGCCGCCGAAAACGAGGTGCCCGACTGCGGCACCAGCGTGTTCTTGCTGCCCTCGACCGCGTTCATCAGCCCGTCATCGCGCGGTGAGAGGCTTTCGATGTCAGTGCCTGGCGCCGCGATCGACACCCAGGGTCCGGCCACGCTGCCGTCCAGCGGAGCGCCGGTGGCATCCACCTCGCCGACGGTGAGCACATAGTCGGAAAACCACGCCGGAGTAACGACCGTGGTCACTCCCGCCCAATCGCGAGGATCGTTGGGATTCAACGGGTTATAGATCGGATTCTGTTTACAGTCGTTGCCCATGGCAGCGCTTTCGTTGCCGACATTGCCGGCCGCGGCCACGATCACCGCGTTGCGGTCCACGGCCGCGTAGTGAATCGCCGCGCCCAAGTCGCGCTGATCAATCATGTCGGTCGCGCTCATACACGACACCTCCGAAATGTTGATCACCGTGGCACCCATGTTGGCCGCATGCACGATCGCACGAGCCATCGTGCGGATATCGCCCGCCTTGCGCCGGGTCGCCGGGTCTTGGTTGCCTGCGAAAGCGTCCTTGGGAGAGAACGCTTTTGAGCTTTGCCGGATGGAGATGACCTGCACATCAGGGGCCACACCAGAAAACCCGTCCGCAGCCGGCGCCGGCGGCGGCGGGGGCTCCGGCGGGCCAGGCGGCGCGGGTGGCACCGGATCATCAGGACCAGGCGCGGGACTCTGCGGGGATAGTTTCGGGTGACCGGCGGGCACCACCACCGTGGGAGTCGCGCGAGGATGCCAGCTCGCCCCGTCTGGGGGTGGAGGCGGAGGCGGGGGCGGCAGCTGCACCGTCACGGTCTGCGGTGGCGGCGGGGGCGGCGGCGCCTCGGTGGTGGGCACTGTCTCAGGACGGCGGGCCTGGCGCGGCGGGGGCAGCGGCGTCTTGCCATCGGCGGGCTGGGCCGCGATCAGTGAGGCCACGATCATCCCGTGAGCATCACAGTCGGACAAGCCATCGCCGGGCATCACATAGTCGCCGCCACCGACAAGGTCGGTCAGCCGCGGATGCGGGGTGACGCCGGTGTCGATCACAGCCACCTTCTGCCCCGCCCCGCGCCCAAACCGCCACGCCTCAGCCAAATCCAGCATGTCCATGTAATGCGGCTGCACCCGATAGTCCGTACCCGGCAGCGTGCCCACCTTCGGGCAAAACGCGCCCTGGCGCATCGGTTGATCCGGACCCGGCGGCCCATCGGGCGGAGTTGCGCCCACATCAATCTGCGGGGGCTCCACCGCCCCCGCAGCCGGGGCGCCCCACAACCCGGTCAACCCCACCACGGCGACAGCCGATACCGCCGCACAGGCCTTTTGTGCACGACTCACCGAACAACCACCCCCGCTATCGGTACCGGATCGCGGCCAGCACACCCATCAGCCAAAACGCCAACGGGAAAATGCCTGTCAGGCAGACATATTCGACCCACTCGACGATCTTGCGGAACGTCGGAGTGTAGAAGCGGTTGGGCACCACCACACCGGCCACCAAGCCAGCCACCGGGACGGCCACCATCGCCGATACCCCCGCCAGCAATGCCGGCATCGTCCACAACCCCAACACATAGCGCCCGGCCACCCCGATCACCAATGCCACGGCGGCCAGCGCGAAGATCGTCGCCTGCCAGCGATCGGTGAACGAACGGCCGCGCAGCAGCACCGCGACCGCCACCAGCCCCGCCAACACCAGCGGCAGCCAGCGTCGCGGCGCATGCGGATCGCACAACCCGACGCTGCACACCACCACCAAACCTGTTGTCGCAACCAGCAACCCGGTCAGATAGGAGTGGGCCCGGTCGGTGGCCACCGTCACCTCACGCACCGACTCAGGCCCGGCGAACGTGGCCACCTGACCGCTGGCCACCGCATGATCAGCCGGCAAATCCGGACGCGCCTCAAAAATCCACTGGCCCGACGCTGAAGGGAAGACCGGCAGCCGAATCCCGGCCACCCAGCGCGCCACGGTGGGCGACACATGCATCCCGATCAGCGACACCAGCAGCACGACCGCCAACAGGATCGGCGCCGAGGTCACCAGCACCATACGCACCGAACCCACCACAACACCGACTGCCGCAGTGACGATCACCGTCGTGCCCAACGCGATATGGCGGCCGGTGAACCGCACTACCAGCACCGCGGCGACCAACGCGCTCGCCAATCCCAACGCGGCGTGCGGGGCACCCATCGGCCCCGGTACCGCAGCAGCAGCCCCCACCGCCAACGGGAGGCATCCGGTCAACAACAGCGTGTCACCGACGCCGCGCGCCAGCCGACTGGCTTGGCGCGCCAAGATGATCGCCGCCGCCGCCAGCAGCAGCGCCGCCAGCCCGCCACAATAGATGGCCGGCGCCCAGCCCAGATGCCCGTAACGCCAACGCCCCAGCAGGGCCGTGGCGGCCAGCACGCCGGCCACCACCATGCCCGCGCCGACGCGCGCCGCCCACACCGGCGTGACAGCAGGCCAGCGTCTGCTCAGCTCAGCGGCCACCGCCGAGGTGACGTGTTCGACGACGTTGATCCGGGCCTCGGTGTCGGCGGCGAACCGCAGCCACAACCGGGTGCCGTCGCTGACCCCTTGGGCGGCCAAAGACAGGCCTGGCTTCAGGGGGCTGCCATCGACCCAGCACAGTGTCCAGCGGCCCCGCGGGCCTGCCGTCAACGCCGGCTCCCCCAGTTCACCGAGTCGAGTGTTGACCAGATCCACCAGCGCCGCCAACTGCACTGACACTGAGGCGGTGGCATCCAACACCACCCCGATCTTGGTGGCCCCCGCGATGACCGCCACCAACACCCGATCAGGCAGGGCCGGCGCAGCCGCCGCCGTGACAGGGTTGTCGTGCTGCCGCTCGAGGGTCACGCGCTCAGCGCCCCCGCGGTCGGGAACCCTTCGGCCAGCTCGGCCGCCAGCTCCAAAAACGCCAACCGAGTGCGCTTGTGCAAGGCCGGAAAATCGAGCGTATCCGCGTCGCGCAAATGCGCATCCCATGGGATCGTCTTCACCGAACGCACCCGCGGCCCCAGCGTCTCGGTGATATGGGAGATAAACGCCTTGGACGCGCAGTCATGGATGTCGTTGAGCACAATCACCGAGCGCTTGAGCAGTTCGTGACCGTTGCGTGCGGCCAGCCACTCCACCGTGGTCTCGATCGCCAGTCCGCCCTCGGCGTTGCAGCTGCCGATGATCATCAACGCGTCGGTGTTCGACAACACTGTTTTGAAAAATTCGGTCTCGACTTCGGCGCCGCAATCCACCAGTGTCAGTTGGTAAAAGCGCCGCGTCAGCTCAGCGGTGTCGTAGAACACGTCCTTGTCCAGGTCCATCGGGTTGGCCACATTCTGGTTGCCCGGCAACACTTCTAGGCCCTGGGGGTTCTTCCCGGTGTAGTGACGAGCCTTGGGATAGTCGACAACCACCTCCTTGGCCGCAAGCAGATCGCCAATCGAGTTCAGCGCCTCGCGATCAACGAAGCGACCCAGGCCCCCGTAGGTGGTGTCGGCGTCGATCGCCAAGACCGGCTGCCCACGCTCAAAGGCGAACACGGTGCCCACACCGGCAGTCACCCGCGTCTTGCCGACGCCGCCTTTGATCGAAATCGCCGCGATCTGATACGTGCCGGGAATGTTGGAAGCCACACGAGACTTCCAGTCGATCAGTTGACGCTCATGAGCACCCGCACCCAGATTGACCAGCCCACCTGTGCAGGCGTGAACCGCCTTGCGCCACCCCATTTTCGCCGGTTCGCGGCGCCGTTTCACGACCTCCTCGACCTGGACATGCCGGGTCGGTGCCGAGCTGGGAGTGCGAAGGTCTGGCCGCGGCGCCCACCGTTGCTTAGGGTCCACACGCGGGGGTGACCACCGCGGCGGCGGCGGCGGGTTGCGCTGATCGAACTGCGGGCGCGGCGGGATCGGGTCGGGCGCCTGCCCTCCCGGGCCGCGCCCAACTGACGGCTCCGCGTCCGGTGCCCGAGGCGCCGGGGGCCGCGGCACAGCATGGGGATGCCCGCCCGGCGGCGGCGGCCCGAACGAGGGCCCCGCACCCGGCGGCGGCGGTGGTGCCGGTTCGGCCTGAGCATGAGCACCTTCAGTGCCCCCCGGCGCCGCGGGCCACGCCTCGTGGCGGTTCCCCTCGGCTGGCGGTGGCCCGAACTCGTAGCCACCCACCGGCGGCATGTGAGGTGGCGGCGGCGCACCCGGCTCGGGCACCCGCACATCAGCCAACGACACCTCCTCGGTGGCATCCTCGGCAGGCGCCGGATGCTCGCGCTGTTGCTCGCTGTTTTCCGGCGGCAGATAACGCGACATGAAGTCCGAATTGTCAGTCATTCCTAGTCCCCATATGGCTGGCGGTTACTATGTCCGATCCTAAAGGCAGAATTCTCGCTATACCACGCCCGCTCGGTATTCATCGAGAACACTTTGCTGGCACGGCGGTACCGCTTTTTGTCAGGCCATTCGTTCATGACTGTCCCAGGCGCGCACACCGACACTGTCGAAGACCGTCGTCAGCGCGTGATGCAGCTGGGCAGGACCCGCCGGGGCGATGGCCAGCCACTCCTGCTGGCTGCCCGCGGGCGGGTTCAGTCGGTACAGCGCCACCCGCCCCGAGGCAGTGTCGCGCAGGTTGAGCACCGTTTCGCTCCACACCGTGTCGGCATCCACATGGGCGCGCGCATAAACCAACGCCTCAGCTTGGGGATCTTCTAACGCCGCGCCCAGCTCAGCCAGCGCACCCCCGCGCAGCCCCAGTGCGCGCAGCGCAGCCATTTTCGCTGCTGCCGAGCCCGCCTTGGCGTGCAACGTGATCGCGGTACGCATGTCATCCAGCGGCACGTTGACCGCGCTGATCCGCGCCGGCTCCACCCAGTGCACCGAGTCCAGAGCTTCAAAGACTAGGCGTTGCACCCATTCCTGGTCGGTGCCCGGACAGTCGTCAATGGTGACGTAGGACCCGGCGCGCACCGCAGAGGCCCACCGGCCGTCGCGGCGGGCCAGCACAACGCGCAGCTGCTCATCGGGGATCGCGCGCCAGGTAGTGGGATCATCCATCACCACCGGTGTCACCACGTTCATCGCCCCGCGGCAGACCAGCAAGATGACTTCAACGTCGGGCGCGGCCAGCACCTTCATGCGCGCGGCGATATCAGCACGCACCATCGCATCCTCATCGGCGATGCCTTGGTCGACCAGCACCGCCAAACCCGGGTGCGCGGTGAGCCAGTCGGTGTTTCGTGGTTGTCCGTAGGGGCGTCCGCGCAGTTCGGGGGCGAGCTGGGGAATGCCCAGCATGGCTTGCAGCAGCCACAGTCCCTCGAGGTTGACGGTGATGTCAGAAGTCGGGGTGGCCGGAATTTCGGCGCTCGTCATAGCAGGTTTCCTTGCTCAAACGCTGACGTGGCGGCACCGAATCCGGTGCCGCCACGTCGTTGGCTGGAACAGTGCGGGCTAGGCCCACGAAGATCCGACGGCGCTGTCGGTGCTGTTCATGTTGCTTCCGGCGGTCTGCACCTTCTGTCCGTGAGCGTTGGCCTGCTCGTAGATCACCTGGAAGTTGCGGCCCAACTGGGTGATGAACTCCTGGCAGGCGACCGACCCGGCGCCACCCCAAAAATCCCCGGCCGCGAGCACATCGCGCACGATCGCTTGGTGCTCGGCTTCCAGGGAAGCGGCCTGGGCGCGGATCAGGGCGCCGTGGGCGTCGACGTCGCCGAACTGATAGTTGATCGACATGGTTGTACGTCTCCTTGGCGTAAAAGTGGGTAGGGACCTGGCGGTTAGCTGCTCAGGATCTGCTGAGAAGCCTGCTCTTGCTGCTCGTAGTTGTTGGCGTCACGGATCAGGCCGTCGCGCACCCCGTGCAGCATGTTCACGATGTTGCGGAACGCCTGATTCATCTGGCCCATAGTGTCGTAGGAGGTGGCCTGGGCTTGCCCACTCCAGCCGCCGCCGGCGATGTTCTGCGAAGACGCCCACATCTTGCGGGCCTCATCCTCAACGGTCTGGGCGTGCACCTCGAAACGCCCGGCCATGTCCCGCATCGCGTGCGGGTCGGTCATAAAGCGGGTGGCCATAATAACGTTCTCCTTAAAGCGCGAGTGATTTTATTTCAGCGTTGCTGTGTTGCCAGTCTATTGGCCCGATCTAACGCCGGGCAACGGCCGGCGCAAGCTATTTGAACGAATTTTTCCGTGCACATGATGTCACCAATTCGGCGCTAACGTCGGCGTAGCACTTTGACGGGTTTTCCATAGCGAGGTGAGCCGTCGCTGTCCGTGCCGCGCCCGTGCATACCCGCGGCCATCGGCGTGCCCCCATACATGCCGGAGCCCCCGGTGGTGGCCGGTGCAGCCCCCATCGACGTGCCCCCGCCCGAGGCGGCCACCGGTGCGACCGCCCGCGCCGTACTAGCCGACTCCCCGCTGGCGCCGGCCGTCCAGGTTGCCGGCACCGACAACCCGCCCAGCGATCCCGCGCGGCCCGCCACGGCCTCCACCTCCGAGGCTGCCCCGCCCATCCCCGCAAGTCCGGGCCCGGTCGCACTGGTCAAGGTCGACGCAGTGCCCCCACCGAACATGCCCGGATTCATAAAACTCATAAACGGGCTCAGCAGCGAATTGAATTGGCCCAGACCGCTGCCCCCCAACCCCTGGCTCAGCGGTGACGAGAGCCCTTGCAGCGCTTGGGGAATCGTGCTCACCAGCTGCGGGCCCATCGACAACATGGATTCGCCGTCCAAACCCGCCGGCATGCTTCCCGCGCTGCTGGCGAAATTGAACGGCTGCTGCCCGGCGGCGGTGCCGCCCGACTGGCCCAACGCGGCCGCTTGCGCGGCCAACCCGATCGGGTCCGAGTTGGGCGCTGGCGGCACGAACGGGACCAGCGCGCCGGTGATCCCCGAGGCATTCCCGGCGAAGTCGTACATCGTCGCGGTGTCTTGGGACCACATCTGACCGTAGTGAGCCTCGTTGGCCATGATCGCCGGAGTGTTGAACCCCATGAAGTTCGTCGACACCAGGGCCGCCAGCTGCGCCCGGTTCTCGGCGATCACCGGTGGGGGCACCACCCCGGCCCGGGCAGCCTCGAACGCCGCCGCGGCCGCCGCCGCGGCCGCGGCGGCTTCCTGGCATTGCGCGGCCGTCTCGATCATCCACACCACGTACGGGGCTGCCGACAGCGCCATCGACATCGACGAGGGCCCCGCCCACGCCGTGCTGGTCAGCGCTTCGATCACCGCCCCAAACGCCGCTCCTGCGGACCCGAGCTGCGCGGCCAGTGCCTGCCATGCGGCGGCTGATTCCATCAGAGACGCTGAACCCAGGCCGGCATACATGCGGCCCGAGTTGATCTCAGGTGGCAGCTCGTAATCCATGGCTGTGGGCGCTAACCCGCGGGCTAGACCTAGACCATCGCAGCGGTGTTGAGGACCTCGGTGGCGGCGTAGTCGGCCGAGCTGATGCCCATGGTCGAGACGAACATCTGGTGGACGACCTCCCCGATGGCTTGGGTGGCCTGATACACGCCGGCATGGGTGCCGAACGCCGCGGCCAACAGAACCGACGCCGGCTCTGGCGCCGGCGGCACCACGCCCAGTGTGGGTGCGGCTCCTGCGGCGTTGCCCGCCGCTACCGCCGCCCCGATCCCGGCCAACCCGGACGCGGATGCATCAATGCCCGCAGGTAATGCCTCGACAAACATGGAACCCTCCCGTAAAGAGCCGACCGGACATTGACCGGTCTGATGACAAAAGTGTATCGACGCCCGCGGGCTTACGCGCGGCCCATCGCAGATCTATCCGAGGCCGGCGTCAGCGACTTGGACATAAATTCCCGATTCGCCCGATTCGGCGGTATTCAGCAAGAATCCGCGGCCCTTGGGCATCCAATGGCCTTTCCATTTGCCCTTCACGAATCCTTGATCGGGGTCGGAATCCATGATCAGCTCCGGCTCCCTGGCCTGCTTGAGCATCCTGAACACGGGGTCGGCCCCCAGGCCCGCCATGAACGCCGCGAACTGGCGGGTGTAGATGATGTGCAACCCGACGTCGTCGCCGGCCTGCACGAACCGTTCGATCACCCCCAGAGGTGAGTCGAAGCCGACCGGCAACCGCTCAGAATCGTCGATGATCAAAAAGATTTCCGGACCCTGCCAGTGGCGCCGGCCGATGTCATCGACCGATAAATCGTCGCTGGGCAGCCGCGGCGCAAGGACCGCGGCCAGCTCGCCCATGCGCGCTTTGACCGAGTCCGGCGTCGAGGCGAAACGCTGCACGTAGGACTTATCCAGCACGTTGAGTAGCTGGCGGCGCGGATCAATGAGCCACACCTGGGCCGCGGGGCGGTCGGCCGTTTCTTCCAGCCCCGGCCCCGTAGCGCCGTCAGCGCCCGGGGCGTAAACCCTGCGAATCTCGCGCATCAATGTTGCACACGCCGTCGTGCGCCCACACTTGGGTTGCCCGGCGATGATCAGATGCTGACTGGCCAAAAACACCGGCCGTTCGGTCTCGTCGAGCGCCCACACGATCGACGTGGGGGTGCGATCATCGGTGGCGGCTGTCGCCGCCAGCTCGGCCGGCGAAACCCGCCCTGGCAGCCTGCGCACCTTACGTGCAGGATTGAACCTACCGGCCTGGCGGCTGACAGCCTCGGCGACACTGCGTGAATCGAACACCTCCGCGGCGGTGGACTCCAGCGCCGGGCGCGCCATCAACGTGTGCAACCCCACGGGGTCTACGCCGGTGCGTTCGTAATTTTGCCCAATCATGCCGCGCCCTGGCCGCGCCGGCACAGCCGTGGCCAGTCTCGCCTTAGCCACCAGCGTCGCTTCGTTGAAGTCGGCCAGACGAAGCTCCACCCGAGACCCGAAGTTACCCCGCACCGTCACCTGCAGATCGGTGTTCTTGGTCACCGCGGCGACCACGTGAATCCCGAACGTGGGCCCCTCTTTGATGATCCTGTTCACCTTGTCTTCGACGAGCGCCTCATATTCGCTAACCATCGCCGCATAGTTGTCGATCACCAAGAACACATCGCCGTAACCGTCCTCAGGCACAGCCCCGGGCTCACGCCCAGCCTTGCGGCGGCGAAACACCTCCATCGACATCACGCCGGTCGCCTCGAAGCTGCGCTTGCGCGAGGCGAGCAACGCCGCGATCTCCGCCACGGTGCGGCGCACACCGTCACTATCAAGCGACATCGACACACCACCCACATGCGGTAGCCCCGACACACTACTGAGGGCCGCCGACGAAAACGCCAGGCAGTAAAACTGCACCTGCTCAGGGGTGTGCGTCATGGCCGCCGCGCAGATCAGGTCTTGCAGCGCAGTCGTTTTGCCCGAGCCCTGAGCACCCACGATCACCACATTGCCGCCCGGGCCCGACACGTCAATGGTCAGCGGATGCTGGTCATGCTTGAATGGCCGGTCCACCAGCCCCACAGGGAACACCAGGTTCGGGGTGCGCGCATAGTCGCTGTCCCAGGGCCGCCCCAGATAGGTGTTCACCAGTTTCTCGATGCTCCACGGCGCATCCAGCGGCGGCTTCCACAACCGGTAAGGCTCAAAGTCAATCCGGCGCAGCTGGTCGATGATGATGCGCCCCACCTGTGGGCGCATCAACGCATTGCGCTCCTCGGCGTCCTCGCTATCGCCCGCGTCGGTCACCTCGTCGACATCAGCCACTTCCCCATCCACAGCTGGCGACTCGTCGAGCTCATCAGGCGGCGGCAACGGTGTGAAGTCCGTGGAGAACAGTTGCGGCGCAAAATAACTCACTGACGCCGCGCTCACTTGCGGCGCGTCGTCGAGGTCCTCCGTGCCAGGCTTGCGGTACTCACGCCACAAGAACTCGCCCTGAAATTTCGTCAGCGTGCCGTTCGCGGGGCTGCCCTGCAAGAAATAGCACTGCCCAGAACCCTTGAGGTTCACCGCATTCGGCACACCGATCGCCGTGGCTGACTGTGTCGTATTGGTCTGCAGGGCCATCCGGTACCCCACGTTTTCTAGCAGCTTCTCAGCGCGAGTTTCGATCTGCTGGCTGGCCATCAGCAGATGAATCCAATACGCGCGGCCTTGGCGGGCGATCTGATACAACGAGTCCTGAATCTCTTGACCCATCAACTTAAACAGTTCGGCGAACTCGTCAATGACCACCACCAGTACCGGCAGCGGCGGCAACACCTCAGCAGCCCCCGCTGCGAGCTGATCGGCACGGATCTTGTTGTATACCCCCACATCATCAGCGCCAGGCACATCGCATAAGGCTTTGCGCCGCGCGATCTCGCCATCCAGCGCGTCGATGAAACGGGTCATCAAACCCTGGTCCTCTTCGAGGTCGGTGATGATCTGCGAAACGTGAGGCACCCCGGCAAAGGGCCGAACACCCGAGCCACCCTTGAGGTCGGCCAACATGAACTGCAGGTTTTGCGGCGGGTGCCCCAACATCAGAGACTCAATGAAGGCGCGCAGCATCGTCGTCTTGCCCGAGCCAGTCGTGCCGGCCATCACCCCGTGCGGGCCCTGGCCCCCTTCCGAGTCCTCCTTGATGTCGACGAAAAACAGCTCATTGTTGTCCATCCGGTTACCCAGTGGCACCTTCAACCGCTGCAGGGAGTTGATGTCACTACGCGGGCCCCACAACTTGTCGAAATCAATATTGGCGGCGTCCTCAATCCCGTAGTACGACAGGATGTCTCGGGCCATCACCTGCTTGCCGGAATCAACTTCGATCGCCTCATAGGCCTCGGCGAGCCGGAAGCGCGCCATGCGCTCGGCGAACGTCTCGGCCTCATCGCGGCTCATCTGATCGGCGTAGGCGAAAAACTGGGGATCGTTCCCCTGCGGATCCCATGTCATCGGGTCGCGCGGCACCGCCGAGATGACAGCGTTCTCACCGATGTACAACACTCGCCGGCGCGCGTCGCGGCACGCCGGAACGCGGCCTAGGCCGCGCACGTCGAAAAATGTCAACCCAGCGACGCCTTCGGAGCTTCCGAGACGCTCCCATCCCGCTTCGGTGTCGCACACGACCACCGTGTGCGGCAACGGCTCAATAGGGTCCTTCGACGCGCCCAGGCGCGAGCGGAAGTCCCCGCGGGTGGACAGCGACATTGCCTCAGTTTGCGCGTCAAGGAACTCAGCGACCGACCCATAGACCATGCGCACCGGGCCCGCACCGTCAATGAGCTTCGGATCACCGGCGTGTGGTAGCCACTTCACCCAATCCCACTCGGCCGCATCAGAAGTCACCACCACCAGCCGCAGATGATCGGGGCCGTGGAAAAACACCAATTCGCACAGGATCGCGCGCATCAGGCCCAGCACCCGCTCACGCGGGCCGCGTAGCTCATAGCCGGGCTCCACCATCAGCGACACCAGTTTCGGCGTGCCGTAGGCCACCGTCTGGTATTGCATGAACTCTTGGAGGACCTTGCCGGTCACCGGTTCGAGCTCGATATCGGTCGGCGCGTCCTGCGGCTCGTTGAACACGGCGGCATTGGATTCCATCAGATCCGTCATGCCCACCCCGACCCGGGCCACCCCGAACCATGTATCAGACCCGTTGGGCTTGCGCTCCCACATCCGCATACTGCCCACGGCCGCTTCCAGGGTGCCCGGTGCGGGGTGATACCAGCGGTGATTCTGATCGAGCCGGTCCGCCAACTCTGAGGTGGTTCCTCGCAGCTCGTCCATGACCATGCAAAACCGGGCCCGCAGCGCGTCGAGCTTCGAGCGCGACATCTCCTGCGACCCGCCGCGGCCACCGAACAGCATCGCAACCAGCCCGCCCACCATCAGGAGCGGGAAAAATGACCCCGCGCCGGTAAACGAGCGCGCACCACTGGCGAAGCTGATCCACATCATTCCGCCGAACAGCGCAAGCAGGCCGATGATCAACGCCACCGACCACAGCGGTTTGCTTTGTGGCGGCGGCACTTTCAGTGGAGTCGGCAGGTCAAGGGTTTCAGGCTTAAACGGCGGCGCCTGCGCAGTTTGCTTGCGCGCGAACCCAATCTTCATGACTTCGGGACCTCCAGTTCGGCCGGGTTGGCATCGACAGGCAGCGTGTTGTGACGCACCAGCGCATCAGAGCGCGACAACGCCGGCCCGGCGGCCAGCAGCCGCAGCGCCAGCCACGGCGCCGGGCTCGGGGAATGCTTCTTCAAACCCAAAGCGTTCATCGTGTCCTCCTGGCGCGGCACCCCGAACCGCACCCCTGATTCGGATATCCACCACAACGACTCCACCGTGGCCGCTGACGGCGAATTACCGGTGGACACCACGTAATTGGCGTACTCAGGGCCCAGATACACGCGGTCGGCCTGCATCTGTGGCCCCGGGGCTTTCACCAAGTCCACCACTTTGTCCACTTGGCCCTCGGCCACCGGGATGCTCGGGCCGGCGATGACCGACGTGCTAGCCAGCGCCTCACCGCTCACCTTCTCCCAGTGCCAGCACGCCGCGGCGTTGACCTGGCTATCGATCACCCGCGGCGGGGTAGCCGGGAACGCCGACAAGTCCAGGGTTTGCACCACCGGCAACTTCGCCAACACCGGGCCAGCCACCACCGGGATCACCGCACCGGCCGGCCCGGCATTTTGCAGCACCTGAGCCACCACCGGCGACACCGGCTGCACGCCATCGGTGAGCACCACCGAATACGCGGTCTGCCCACCCACCTGCGGAGTCGATACCACCGTCCCCACCGGGCCCGGCGCCCCCGCGAACCGTGCCGGCGAGCCCGCATTCGGGATCACCGGCACCGACAACTCCGGGCCCACCGGGATCGCATCGAATAAGGCCCGGCTCATCGGGCGCGACCCCAACACCGCATCCTCGCCCAGCCCCAACGCCAACAGCACCGCCCGAGCACCCTGATTGATCAACGAGCGCCGCCCATCGCGGATCAACCACACCGCATCCCCATAGCGGCGCACCATCGCATCATCAGGGCCCAGCACGTGGCGGCGTGGACCCAGCTCGGGCTGGCCGTCGATGACGGTCACCGTCACCGGCTCAGGCGCAGCCGCCCCGAACGCCTTGGTGATCTCATCACACACCAACCACGACGAGCGACCCGGCGACGTCGCCACCATATCCTGCGGGGCGCCGGCAATACCGACCAGCGGCCCGCGCGGCGCTGCGTCAATCTCGCTGCGGCGCACCCGAACCGGGCTGGCCGCCTCCCCGGCGATCAACCGCGCCGAGGACAAATTCAACGCCGGATACAGCTTCTCGCCCACCCGCACATACAGCGCCCCCGAATCCTGATCGGCCACAATCCGCGCCTGCCCCGCCGAACCGGCCGGGCGCACAAACGACCAGAACAACGCCCCCAGACACAGCACAGCGGTCAGCGTCACACCCGCCAACATCGCCATCGACTGGCGCCGGCCCGGCTCGGCCTCCATCCGCACCCGCCGCCGAGTCATCGCCGCCACCGCGCGACGGGCGAAAAACATGTGCCCCGACACCTGTACCCGCGTCGAAAGCCCCAGACCGCGCCCGCGCCAGCGCGACTCGTCGTCCTTATCCACTCCCGGCTCAACCACCGTCAATACCCACCGTTAAATCGTTATCCGACAATTCTTTTCACGACAACATGCCCACGCGGGAAGCCCGAATACTGGACGTGGCCCCCCGGGGTGGGCGCCTCAATGACCTTCGTCGAGGACACCGCCATCTGCACATGCTCCGGCCCTCTGCTCGAGAAATTGGAAAACACCAGATCACCGGCCCGCACCTCAGCGCGATCCACCGTCATACCTTTGTGAATCATGTCGTAGGTCATGCGCGGCAACTGAACCCCCGCGTGCCGGTAGGCGTCCATCACCAACCCGGAGCAGTCGTATTGGCGCGGCCCTGTCGCGCCCCACACGTACGGATCACCCAACTTGGTCTCGGCGAACTGCACCGCCCGCAGCGCCGTCCCACTGCCACCGCCGCCCAGAAGCGAAGCGCCCGACTGCTCACCCGGCCCCCCGTTCTCACCGCCGCCGCGACTCAGGCTGCCCATCAGTGACGCCGGTATCCCCGACGCCAAGCCGCTC
>NZ_GG770563.1:48421-102483 GCF_000164135.1 Mycobacterium parascrofulaceum ATCC BAA-614
CCGCCAGTTCGGGCCGGTTTAGCGGCCGCCCTGCGGAATCGTCGGCGGCCCGGACGGGCCATACGGCTTATACGGCTCCGGCATCAAATCCCCGTGCCACAAGAAAATCCCCGAGCCCGGCACATACTCACTCCACCCATACGGCGGCAACTCACCCCCACCCGGCGGATAGACCTTCGCCCCCGGGAAAGCCGACTGCGGCACCCACACACCAGAATTCGGGCCCAACTGGACATAAGGATCAGGGTTGCCGTGCTCGTCGTAAACCGTCGCGGGACCATAGCGCCCCGGCGGAAGGACCTGGTAGCCGGGAATCTCGTCAGATCTGACGAAATAGTGCGGAACCTGATCCGGATCTTTCGTCCTGTCGTAAATGTCCACCCACGGCGGCGAATGGGGATAGTTCGGCGGACCCATCCCGCCCACGCCAGCCCCGTAAGGCTCATGATGCTTGTCGCCTGGCTTCCACTTATCCGATGAGTCCAGCGGCGCCGCCGGCGGTGAGTCCTTCGCGCCGTCAGTCAAGGTGTGATAGCCGGCGGCGGTTTGGCGCAATCCCGCCGAGATGGCCTGGTACTGGGTTTTGGTGGTCTGCAGCTGGTCCTGCATCGCCGCCAAATGTTGATCCATCGTCGCCATCAGCAGGTGCGCACCCGCTGGCGTGCGAGCCATCGGCAACAGCGCGGCCGCGCTGGTACGGGCCTGATCGCGAATCAACCCCGACGCCTCCCGGCCCTGGGCCCCGATCTGCGCGCCTTCCTCGGCGCTTTGCGCCAGCTCCCCATCCAGGCCCGCCGCCCCACTGCGAGCCTGCTGATAAGAACCGGCCGCGCGTACCACCCCGGCCCGCAAACCACTGCCACCCTCCGGAGAGCCCGGCACCGCAACATCACCCGAGCTCGGCAGTGCCCCGCCCGCACCCCCGGCCGGAAACAACTCATGCGCACGGCTCAGCAACCGATCAACCCCAGCCACAAACGCCGCAACACTCACCCCACAAAATTAACCCGGCACTACCCAGCCGGGCCACACCCACGCCGGCAAAGCGATCACCCGCGAAGTACCGGACACCGTCCACGGGGTACCATGTACCCATGGCTTTCAACGTGAAAGACGAAGAGGTCATCCGCTTCGCAGACGAGCTCGCCGCGCGCCTCCACCTCCCCAGCCGCATCGACGCCATCCGCTACGCCCTGCGAGCCCAGATCGAAGTCACCCAATCCCGCACCGCAAACCGCTCCGCAGAACTGCTCGACGTCCTCAAAACCGAGATCTGGCCACTACTGGACGACCGATCCCCAATCACCAAAACCGAACGCGAACAAGCCCTCGGATACGACACAGCAACGGGAGTTTGATCCTGATCATCGACTCTTCCGCGATCGTCGCCCTCATCCAGGGCGAGGACCCCTACACCGAACAGATCGCGGCCGCCATCGCCGCCGATCCCAGCCCCGTCATGTCCACGGCCAACGCAGCCGAATGCCTCATCGTTCTCACCAACCGACACGGCGCGACCGCGCGCACCGTCTTCGACCGCCTACGATCCGAAATCAACCTCGGCTTCCAGCCCTTCACCCTCGAACACGCGATCGCCGCCCACCGCGCCTACCTCCACTACGGAAAAGGCCGCCACCCCGCCGCCCTCAACTACGGCGACACCATGGCCTACGCCACCGCCAAACTCGCACACGAACCCCTCATCGCCATCGGCAACGACTTCACCCAAACCGACCTCGAATTCAACGGCGTCATCGGCTACTGGCCAGCGCCCTAACGGTCCCAACTAATTCATCTGCCCCGCGTGTTCGTACAGCTCGCGAGTCGAAACCTCGGCAGTTCGCCTGTGTAACAGCAAGACTCGTTGAGTCTCTATTTGGATCTCGCCAACGACGTCATCGGCGCCGATGTCACCGGCGGAACACCCGCTGCCGCCGCAGCACCCGCCGCTAAACCTCGCCCGAAGTCCATCCCCAGCGATGGCATCGGTGAGCCCTGCAACCCGGCGCACCCAGCCCCGTGGGCGGGGTTGCGAGCTGTTGCGCAGTGAGTGCATTTAAGTGTGCGTTAGTGTCTTCTAATTGGTGTTGTGAATCTGGCGGATTGGGCGGAATCGGTTGGTGTGAACCGGCATACCGCTTATCGGTGGTTTCGGGAGGGGACGTTGCCGGTGCCCGCGGAGCGGGTTGGGCGGCTGATTCTGGTCAAGGCGGCAGCCTCGGTATCGGGTGCGGCGGCGACGGTGGTGGTGTATGCGCGGGTGTCCAGCCATGATCAGCGCTCGGATCTGGACCGTCAGGTGGCGCGGGTGACCGCGTGGGCCACGGAGCGTGATCTTGAGGTGGGCCAGGTGGTGTGCGAGGTCGGTTCCGGGCTGAATGGGAAGCGGCCCAAGCTGCGCCGCATCTTGTCGGACCCCGATGCGAGGGTGATCGTTGTGGAGCATCGGGATCGGCTGGCGCGTTTCGGGGTGGAACACCTGGAAGCGGCGTTGTCGGCGCAGGGCCGCCGGATCGTGGTCGCTGATCCGGGTGAGACCACCGATGATCTGGTGCGCGACATGATCGAGGTCCTGACCAGTATGTGTGCGCGGCTCTACGGCCGTCGTGGTGCGCGGAATCGGGCGATGCGTGCGGTGACGGCCACCAAGCGGGAGCCAGGGGCTGCGTGATGATCGTCGGGATGCGCACCTGTGGTCAGGCGGCGAAGGTGGCCGGGCTGACCGGTGGTGTGCAGTTGCCGGGGAAACCGAAACCCGATGGCAGCCAAACATTGTCACGTTATGTCGATGTGGGCGCGGATTTCGAGTCGCACCGTGCGGTGGTGGAATCGGTGTCTGTCTTGTTCAAGCTCTACGACGGGGACGCCGCCGGTTATGCGGTCAACGGTTCGCTGGGTGCGGAAGTGGCCTCTGGTTGGCTGGTGACCGCGGCGAAGTTCGAGGTGGAATGGCCAGCGGAGCCCGAGCGGGCGGCGTTGGTGCGGTCGCATTTCGGTGCTCGCCGCAAGGCGTTCAACTGGGGTCTGGGTCGGGTGAAGGCCGACCTCGACGCGAAATCGGCTGATCCGGAACATGAGTCGTTGGGCTGGGACCTCGGCGCGCTACGCAAAGCGTGGAATCTCGCTAAGCACGAGGTGGCGCCGTGGTGGGCCACTAACAGCAAGGAGTGTTACTCGGCAGGGTTGGCCGATCTGGCCCAGGCACTGAGCAACTGGAGCGCCAGCAAGAACGGGAGACGCCAGGGTCGGCGGGTGGGTTTCCCGCGGTTCGCCACGGCGCGACGCGATCCCGGCCGGGTCCGGTTCACCACCGGCACCATGCGGGTAGAGGATGACCGCCATAGCATCACGGTCCCGGTCATCAGCGCGCTGCGGTCCAAGGAGAACACCCGCCGCGTGCAACGTCATCTCGCATCGGGGCGCGCCCGCATCCTGAACATGACCCTGTCCCAGCGGTGGGGCCGGTTGTTCGTGTCGGTCGGCTATGCGCTGCGCACCCCGAGCGCGGGAAGAACGCCGACTCAGCCCACGGTGCGCGCCGGGGTGGATCTGGGGGTGCGCACGCTGGCCACCGTCGCCACGATCGACCCCGCCACCGGCGTCGAAACCGTTGTCGAGTATAAGAATCCGGCCCCGCTCAAGGCGACACTTGCCGCCCGCCGCAGGGCTGGTCGTGAACTTTCCCGCCGTATCCCCGGATCGCACGGTCATCGGGCAGCGAAAGCCAAGCTGACCCGATTGGATCGTCGGTGCGTGCATCTGCGGCGGGAAGCAGCCCACCAACTCACCACGCAGTTGGCGGGCACCTACGGCCAGGTCGTGATCGAAGATCTCGATGTGGCCGCGATGAAACGCAGTATGGGCCGGCGGGCGTTTCGCCGGTCTGTTTCTGATGCCGCAATGGGATTGGTCGCGCCGATGCTGGCCTACAAGACCACTCGGCACGGCAGCACCCTGATCGTGGCGGATCGCTGGTTCCCATCAAGCCAGCTCCACCACCGCTGCACCCACCCCAACGGCACCCCATGCCGCCTGGTCGGTAAGGGCCGGATCGACAAGCACCTCATCTGCCCGCAGACAGGTGAAATGGTCGACCGCGATAGAAATGCTGCTTTGAATCTCCGTGACTGGCCGGATTACGCCAGTTGTGGTCCAGTCGGGACCACGGCCCCATCGGTACCCGGGCCAACCGAATCGGTTGGTACAGGCCATGGCGCGGACACCGGATCAACCGGTGCCGGCGGAGCATCCGTAAGACCCCGCCCACGCGGGGCCGGACGCGGAGAGGCCAAAACCCCAACCCCGCAAGGGGACGCCGCATGAGTGCAACTCAAACACACTCAACGGCAACGGTCATACCGCCGGGAAGACGCGCGCGCGCACGCGCCCGAACCCTTCACCCTCGAACACGCGATCGACGCCCACAGCGCCTACCTCCACTACGGGAAGGGACGCCACCCCGCAGCCGTCAACTACGGCGACACCATGGCCTACGCCACTCGGCAACGACTTCACCCAAACTGACCTCGAATTCAACGGCGTTGTCGGCTACTGGCCAACGCCCTAACGGTCCCTCCTAGCACCACTGCCCCCACGGCCACGATGTCCACCAAAGGCGGCGATCACGGCTACGATCTCGGTATTCAATCCTCGATTAGGTCTTTGTAGGCCATCTCCCAGAACTGCCAAATCGGCATCGCTGCCGTGCGTCGATGCGCGTCCAACACGCGGCGCGTCTGCGCGTTGATCTGTTCACACGCTGTCTCGCTCAGCACGATCAGATCCGGATAAGCGGCCTCAATAGCTAACTTCTGGGAGGCGGCATCTTCCGGCGAAATTTGTTGTAGGCGTTCTTCTGTAGCCGCGCTGATTTCTGCGCGACGCTCCACGCACCGCTTCATGATCATCCTCACCCGCTCGCGCCCACGCGCCACCGCCCGGTTCATCCGCTCAGTTTCTTCGTGCTCGCGCTGGTGCTCGGCTATCACCTCGGCAATGTCGTCCAACAAGGCCGCCGTGTGCCTAGTACCGACCAGAACTGCTTCCAGCTCGGTCGGGTCCACTCTCCCGCACGCGACTATGCTGGCAGCAAATTGCTCATCGGACATCGGTGCCGGCTCACGTTGAAGAACCCCTAACCAACCGTTGAGCTTTGCCTGACGCCTCTTCCAATCGGCCACGGCGTCATAGTTATTGCGGATAGCGACATACTCCACCGCCGCTTCGAAAACTAGCAGCGCTTCATCGATCGGCCACTCGCTGCGTTTCTTTAGCCGCTTCAACTGCCGCGGCAAAGGCCGCGGCTCCGTCATCAACATGGTTATGGTGTCCGCTAAATCCGCTGCTGCGGAATAGCTTTCGTTCACCGCAGTGCCGGTTCCTTCAATGGCGCCCGTATACCGGCCACCCATGCTGCATACACTACGTTGAGTAGGTCGCCCCCATAACGGTCCCAGCACAAGAGAGCCTCTATCTGGCGGCACCGGATGAATTCTCGTGTGTAGCTGACCGTCTGGTCAGGGTTTTCTATTCCGTCCAGTCCCGGTCGCTGGCACGCCATCTGAACCAAAGCGTCTTCGTGTTCCTCGCCGAGCAGCGCCCACTCCTGGACTGTGGGCCAGCGCTCAGCGACGAGTGAGTGCGCCACGGACTGCGCAACCGGCGACAACGCCTCACCCGGAATACCAAATGCCAACTGGCGGATCAACTCTCGGCAGTAGTCACGCACCACCGACTCATCGGCCCCCATCAGATCCGCATATAAGGCGGCGTCCACGGTCTGCAGCCGATGGGCCCGCGACGCCAACAATTCCGCCGCCGCATTATCCGCCACGTCAGAGGGTTTCACGCCAGTGGCCACTTCCGGCGCCGGGTGCTCCCTCAAAAACTCAGAGGGCAGCGCCCACGACGTGGCCACCGCACTCACCGTGTCCCCGAACTCCCGGGCCGCCCGCACCGCTTTATCGGCCGGGTTGACCCAGCCGAACCAGCGCGCGTCAAAATCTGCATCGTGGCCACCGGCGATGGGCATCGTCTTGCGCAGGAACACCACTGGCGGGATGTAGGTCGCGCCGTCGTTCGTGGCAACCCAGTACGTCGGCATGCCCGAGGCGTTACGGCCAACGGCCACAGCCCAATCCAATCCAGGATCAGTTACTTTCGCCGCCCCAGCGAGTTCGGCGACAAGGCCCTTGGCCGTTTCCAAATCCGAATATGCGTCATCCTTGCGCACCGTCACCACATCACGCCGACCCGCCACCGGCATCAACCCGGTCCCAGGCCCGGGCGACCCACCTCCGGGCTCAGCCGGTATTGATGGGGCGGCAGGCGTCGAGCCGCCCGCCGACGGAGCGGCCGGCGGCGGGCCCTGCGGAGGAAGAACGGAACCGTACGAAGTCATGCCTCCTGCCGGCATACCCGCCGCCGGTGCCGGTGCAGGGGCGGAAGCGGCCGCCGCCGGCGCAGTAGACACAGGAGCCACCGCTGGCGCAGCCGACGTCGGAGCCGACTCGATCGGCGCCGCCAACGACGTCATCGGCGCCGACGTCACCGGCGGAACACCCCCTGCCGCCGCCGCGCCCGCCGCTAAACCTCGCCCGAAGTCCATCCCCAAGGACGGCATCGGCGAGCCCTGCAGCCCAGGCGCACCCAGCCCCGTGGGCGGGGCCATACCGCCCGGCAGACCGCCAAAACTACCCATCAACCCCTGCAACGGGCCCATAGGAAGCCCACCACCCGATCCCCCGCCAGGCATACTCGGCAAACTCGGCAACCCACTACCCATCAACGACGTCAACGGGTTATGACGCGGTGATCCAAACGGAGCATCCGACGAGGGCGCGTGTACGCGTCCCGATCCGCCTGGTGCAGGAGGTGCTGCACCGTCGTTGGGACCGTCTGATGAGGCATGAACTCGCCCACCCCCGGGCTGTCTCGGGGGACCCAGATCTGGCGTCCCTGGACCGTCAGTCGACGGGTCCTTATTGTCTGTACCATTGCCAGCTTGTTTGAATTTTGGGCCGCCGGGGCCGCCCTCTTTAAAGTGGTTGGTGAACTGAACGGTGTATTGGGTGGCGTAGCCCTGCAACTCAGTCGAATAGGCCTGGATCGTCGTTCGGTGCACACCGAGAATCACCGCTACCTGCGCCAGCGACTGCCCCGAGCCGCTTTTTAGGAAGGCCTCGGCCTCTTGATGCGCCTGCGTGTTCTGCTCGAACATGTGCTTCTTGGTGCTCGCCACATCGTCGGCGCCGCGCCTGATCAAACCGGAGGCAACGCGCGCGATCTCCGCCTGGAAATCCTTGATCGACGCCGCTTCAAAGTGGGCCGCGCGAGCAGCGTCCGCGCTCTCGCCCACCCATGACCCGCCGTCGAAGACGCCGTTCGCCGCCTGGCGGATTGTCGTCGCGCTGTCATCGTGCAGTTTGAAGTCATCAGCAAACTTGTCGGCGCCGGCGTTCATGGCGGTCTCAGAGTCTTCCGGCCACACATACGGTTGGAACAGAAACCGGACGAAGGCTCCCTGCGGCCGCGGATGATCACTGCCGACATGCGGTAGTGACGGCGGCTGAATTTTACCCACTGGCCCCCGGTTGACCGCCTTGAGCAGGCGCGCCGCCTGCTTGTTATTGCGTTCTGACCACCACGCGGGAAACTCGTCCCCGCCCGTACTTGTTAACTCCGCCATCCGAACGGGTTACCTCGGCAGCCCGCACACACCGACAAGCGCATTGATCGCATCGTTCGATATGTCGTTAAGGCGATTCACTTCAGGAGTTGGGGTATTCCCCATCGCCGCCGTCGTGGCCTCGAGCGTGGTCTGAATGTAGTTCCGTGCGGCTGAGGCGACGTCGGCAGGCAATGCCGGAACGAGCGCTGTTTGCACCGCCAATGCACTATTAACTGTGCGCAGCATGACGGGGATATTGACGGTCCCATTTACTCTGAGGCCGCCTTGTCCTTGCTGACCTTGAACCGATGTATCGAAAACTTGACACAAATGAGTTTTCGTCGCCGTCGCGTCGGCCGCGCTGACTTGCGGAGCGGGCGGCGCAGACGTTGATGCTGATGGTGCAGCGGACGGCCCGTCGGTGGAGCGGGCATCGTTGTGCGCTACCGCGAGCGTCACTATCGATCCCGTGGCAGCCGAGATCACGATCGCGAATAGCAGTCCGAGCGCGGCCCAGGGCCAAACCCGACGACGTGTTCTCTTCTGCGGGAATCCTGTTGGGAACGGAACTGCTGTCGGCGGCGGGGTCGCGCCAGGCCTAGGTGTAGGCGCTGGAGGTGGCGGCAGCGTCACCGATGGTGACCCTGTCCTCGACCAAGGTGATGAACTCATGCGCCGCTCCCCTGTCGTTACGTCGTGAGAATGCTTGAGTTGCCCGCTTCAGTGGTTTGAACTGTCGCGATGCTGAACTCTCGACTTGCGGTGTTCGCCGCCGCACGGCCGACTGCTTGGGCTTCACCTATCGCACGTCCCCCAATGGCCGCCCCGATCAAGGACGTCATGTAGCCACCGACGCACAGGCCTGGAAGGTCGCCGCTGGGCTGCTGAGCGGTAGCGGCGTCCGCGGCAGACAAGCCTGCCTCTGTTTCCGCCACATCCATCGTGAACTTGCCTGCTGACATAAACCGCATCTTACCGCCGGTGTCGCGGCTACACATCGCCTAACCAGCACGGATTCGCCCAGCGCCGCATGCTACGACTGCTTGCGCGGTTTGCGGACGCCTTGAGGGACGGGTGAGCTCGAACTATGACGACGATGAACCGCTATGCATAGTCGCCACCAGCTGGTCTGCTGCCGGTCCCACGATCTTGCCGCCATCGTTGGCCATCTGCTCGATATCAGGCCAAGAAGACATCCTCATGTAGTCGAAGTTTGCCCGCTGAACGGTATAAGTCGCGTTGATCGAAAGAGGTTCCAGCACAGCCGGAATGCGGTCGCCTTCCCGCAGTATCGCCGGGGCTTTTGCTACTGCGGGTAGCACCGTGGCCTCCCATGTCGATAGTTGCGTAATAGTCGGGTCGAAAACGGCTCCGTGATCGGGAAAGTGAATGATTTCGTGACCCGACCACGTCTGCAATGTTCCCTGCGCCAATGCGTGCCGCTTTAGTCGTGGCTGTCGGCTCCCTAACGAGAGTTCGTGGCCCTCGTGTGAGGCTTCCACCGTCACCGTCAGCGGTTCGGTCCGTATTCCTTCTTCACGCGCGATGACCCGGACAACCTTGCACGCCGCGAAGCACAACCCGGCGTTCAGCATTCGAATCTGCGGACAACGGGCTGCGAAATAACATGCAGCTAAACCCATGACAGCCCGTTCTCGCTCGCTGAAGTGCACTGATCCTGACCATCTCCCAAGTGCGAATTGCATGGTCCATCCTTGGAAAAACACTTCTAGTTGCTGATCGGAAAGCTCAATCACAGCCTGCACCTCGTTCTCCGCTCGCGCCTGCCGCGAGACCGCACGGTCGCTATCCCAGAGACCTTAGAGCCATGTTGTGACACGTGGTGGGATCGCTGCTCACCAGTGTTCAATGTTGGAGGAGATCGTTGATGAGTTCTTTTGAGCGCGTTGGTATCTCTGTATTTGGGAAGTACCGTTCGACGATCGCCCAGACCTCGGCGCGAGACGTGATATCGAGGTGGCCGAGCAGGAATTGCACGTCATCGCCGTCCCTGACGGCCCGAGCGGCCAGGACTTTCATCGCCAACAGATGCTGCGGTGGTGTCGCGGCGACTTGCAGGTAGGGATGGTCGAAGACGACGCTCCCCTGCCCGGGAGTTCGCGAGACGTAGCTTGCGGCCTGATTGTTCAGCCAGCTAGAGGGCCATCGCTGTTCGGCAGCGACTTCGCGGATCGCAGCGAGCATGGGTCCGTCAGGAGAAAACAGAGCGTCGATATCGCGTGTTGCGGTGCGGGTTTCGTCGTAGGCCAAGATCATCGCGGCGCCGCCGACCACGTGGACATGCCCGACAATACGGCGACGTTCCAGCTTCTGCGCCAAGGAGATGAAGGCGCGCCGCAGCTCGGTCTGATCGAATAGAGGCTCAGGCATTTTGCTCGCTCCATCGTGGGTGAGGTCGTAACGGTCCAGGTAGATCCCGCGGCGACGAAATGAGGCCGGGGTCCACAACATCGCGCGGGTGCGCGCAGACGGCAGAGGGGAAATCCACCACGGGGTGTTCAGGAAGCGCTCAGTTGTGATGCTCCACAGCGGTCCCGGCAGCCCGTAACTGCCGGCGAGGTGTTCGGCGATCGCCGCCAGTAACGCGTCATGGCGCGGGTCGCCGGTCAAAGGCGGGTCGTCGTTGATCAAAGACAGGGCGGCTGGCCCCGATTCGTCGGCGCCGCGGGTGAATTCGAAGAAGATCCGCAGCCGGGTGCGGTCGTCCGCGACGTCCCGGATTCCCTGGGCAGCGTCCGACAGGGTAAGAGCCTGGGTAGGTGCTGCCAGGTCCGTGCGCGCGCCCTGGCGGCGGCGCACTGCGCGAACATCTGCAGCGGGATATCCAGTAATGCGGTGGATGCCGCGGTTGGACAAGATGCTGCGCGCCCGCCCAGGGGTCACGCTCCAGTGCCGCGCTGCTTGGTCGACGGTCCACAGCTCCATATCGCCAACATACGCGCATCACGCACGGAAGTGAGCCAGGTTCTGCGTAGAGCGCATCTACCCCGGGTTAGTGACGACGGAGCAGCGGTTGAAGACGCAGTATTTCAATGAGCTTCATCGGCCGGCGCCGGCTTGTATCGCTCGCCATTCCTCGACCGCAGCTTCCACCGTCCCGTGTACTCGTGCGACCGCTGCGTCCACGGACGCACGCTGTTGGGGATAGGCCGGGTGCGTTTCGAACGGCTCGCCTGCTCCGGCGGTCGTGGTGTAGATCAGCGTTGTTTGCGGGTCCCGGTTCACCTGAAATTGTGCCGAGGGCGGCAGTTGATTCGTTAACTGCGGATCTTGGATGAGCACCGGGACCCGCAGGTGGTCCGACGTTGCGAATCTGCCTTGCCCGATTGTCGGGTCCAAAATAGCCGCCATTTCTGGAATGTGAAGTGCGACATGACCGGTCCAGTACTGTCCGCGGTGTTCTGGTGTGGGTGAACCGATTGTTTCCACGACCGCGCCGTTTTTCCTGACTTCGACTGAAACGGGCACGATGACGGGCTTGAAGCCACCCAGCGCCGATAACGCCTCGCCGATGAAGTAGCAGGCTGGCCAGCATTGCCGCATTCCGGCCCACGAGCGAGCAGGGTTACCGCCGCCCGCCCAGAGCACCAACGCGCCGCCCAAGGCGACTTCCTCAGCAGTGCCGACGAGGCGGGACTGCGCCCATTTCGTAAGCAGCCGGTCCCAATAGGTGCTGCCAAAAGCGTTCACTGGTCGGCGAGTCGACGACTTCTTTTTGCGCCCTTTAGATTTCGGCATCACCACCCCTTAATCAACTGACCAGAAGCGCCAAGCGCGGATCGCCGACCCAGCCATCGCCCAAGACGCCGTAGGCGCTCCACAGGCTCAGCGCCGGGGCCGCCGCGCCGCTGAACCGCACCGGGTAAGTCGAGTCAAAGCCCAACGTCAACGTCCACTGCTGCAAATCCGGGTAGAACTCCGTGCACGCTCCGAACCAGAAACTGACCATGCCGTGCGCCGCGGTGGTGCAGATCAGGCGGTCGGTCGTCACAATGACCGGGCAGGTTTGGTGAAACCGCCACTGAGCCGCGGCGCGCTGGGCCGCGGCCACCTTACGCCGATGATTCACCACCCCTTGAACAGCCAACGCGCCGAACATGACCGCTGGGCGGCCCGCGACCATCAGCGGCAGCGGTGAGTATCGGCCGTCGCCGCCACAAAAGCGGCTGTAGTCGATCTCGGCGCTCAGCAACGCCTGTTCTCCCGGTTCCAGAACCGGCCCGTACACCTGGACCGGAGTTGGCGCGCGCCCGGCCCGCAGCGCTGCCGCGCAACCGCGGCTGTAGTGCCACCACTGCTCGGCAGCGGTGCGCGGCTGCCATGCCGTCTGGGGTTGGCGCGCATGGTTGGACCCGCCAGCAGGGCTGTCGTGGGCGCGCGCCGGCGTCGACGTGGCCCGGCTCACCGGAAGGTTATGCCGCTGCGGTGGCGGCATTCCTGGCATCGGGATATCGAACATGGCCGCAGGATAGCTTTCGCATATGACACCGGCCCCGAATCAGCGGACACCCCGGTTGTCACGAATCGAATGTGTCCGTGTCTGCGGCGCGGCCGCCAGGATGGCTGTTCTACCCTTGTTGGTGGTCGTACACACAGGCCGGATGCCTGTCTGTGCGGGCCTCCCCCGGAGGCCCCGGTCGCATCTCCCGTAAAGATCAGACCGGGGCTCTCTGAGGTCAAAGGTGGCGGTCGACGTCCATGCGTTGGTGCAGGACACGCACGACATCGAGGAAGCCTTGGGTTGTCACCCGATAAAACAGCATGTGCGACCCGGCTGCCAGCTTGCGATAGCCCGGGCGGATCTCGTCGCAGGCCCGCCCGATCCGGGGGTTCGCCGCTGCGCGCTCGATAGCGCGTTGAAGTTCTCGCAGGTACTGCTCAGCCTGATCCAGGCCCCAGTGCTCGTGCGTGTAGTCCCAGATCTGTTCCAAATCTGCTTGCGCAGCGGGTGAAAGGACGTATGCGCTCACCGGCCTTGCGGCTTTTCGGCGCGTTTGCCGTCGAGGAAGGCGTCGAAGTCAAACGGTGTTGAAGTGCCGCTGCGCTCACCGGCCACTAGCGCCTCGCGCAGTGCCCGAAGCTGAATTTCACGGTCCTCGAGTAACCGCAACGCGGAGCGCACGACATCACTGGCCGACCGGTAACGTCCCGCAGCCACCTCAGCCTCAATGAAGGCGCTGTAATGCTCATCGAGACTGAAGGACGTGTTTTTACCCACCCGCCGATCATACCAATAATTGGTATTCGACTGGACGGGTTGTGCCTGATAGTCGCGGATGACCGGCATGCTGGTGGCCGCCCAGATGATCAGCGCGGCGGCGGCTTACGGCCGGAACTCTCGGAGCTGAGCCAAAATTCGGATCGCTTCGTCGCGCTCATCCTCCCGTAGCCATGCCAACATCCAGATCAACGCCTCTTCAGTTTCACGAGACGCGGCGCTGAACTCTTCGTCCATCCGGGCGCGGGCGGCTTCGGGCATGGTGTCGCGGTGCTCGAGGAACGCCTGACGCATCTTGATCAGGCGCTGAGCAAGGGCCAAGCGGTCCCCGGCGGCCGTAGCGGTATCCCTGTCCGCGGGGGCGGCCGGCGCGCCCGTCTCCTGGATGCGAGGGGCGCCGCCTTTCAGGATTGCCTCGACGCTGCCGGGCAGCCACGCAAGGCCTCGCTCTAATGCACGCTGTGTGCTGGCGTGTGGTTGGGATAACCGGTTGTTTTCCACCCCGCGAACGGTTGACTCCGACAGCCCTCCCCGCTCGGCGACCTCAGATTGGGTCAGCTTCAGCTGCTTGCGGCGAAGCCGCACCGCAACGCCGAGCCGATCTGAGGTCATAACTCGCTATCTTGCCCGACGAACCGTCAAATCCACCTGTCTTAGCCGTCAAGACCGTCAAATTTGTGGCTGATTATCTGACGGGCCCTTCCGGGCGGACCTCGACCACTGAAACAGCGCATGACATGCGGCAACAGTGCGCACGGCGTCCGCCTGCCATCTCTGCGTCGATGCGCCGACACCCCCGGTTCTGACGGTTACAACCGTCAGAACCGTCAAAAGCGTCAGAAATTCTGTTAGATTACGGGTAATTCACGGGCGATCGAGCCGCTGAAGAACCGACGACCTACAGAAAGGACGCCTCCCATGACCACCGCCCTAACCCCTTCGGTCGATAACCCCCCCGCTGGCGCCAGACCCTTCGCGTCCTTCCAGATGCGCGCCGACGTGCGTCTCTTCCAGACCACCCAGCATTTGGCCTGCCAAGAAGACCCCGAGTTGTTCTTCAACCCCCGCACCAAGCACCGCGCCATCAAGCGGTGCAACGACTGCCCTTTTCGGGGCCGCTGCGGCTACAACGCCGTGGCCACCGGCGCCACCCATGGAATCTGGGGCGGAGTGATCCTGCCCGGCGCCCAGCCCAAGGCCCTCAAACCCGTCTACGCCCGGCTGGCCGCCCAGTTTGAACAGCGCCGGCGCACCGAGCTCGGCGATATTCGAGTCGCGCCGCTACCAGAGCTCATTGACGACGAGGAAACCGACGCCGACGACGATCCCCTGGTCTTTCAGGTCGGCGCCGCCTAGATGTGCCGTCACGTGAAATCGGTTGCGCCGTGGTGTCGAACGAATCAGGAGGGGTGTGGAAAGCATGTTGACTGAGGCATTCAAAGGCGGTGACTGGCAGCCGCATACGGCCCACGCGGCTGGCCTGACGCACACATGGATAGAAGGGTGGTACGCAGGCGGGGTCGAGGCGATCGTTGCCGAGGTTCGCGGTGAGGCGTGGGACTGTCTCATGATCGAGAGCACGTCCAACGGTCCGATCACGCAGACCGCGCGCGCTAAGGTCTTCGGCCTCGGGGCAGCTGTTGTTGGACCACGCGATTCGCGTGCGATACACGCGGTCCTCGCCACCGTGGAGCAACGACTGCAGCGCGGTATCGGCCTGCCGTGCTCTGATTTCCGACCGCTGCTCGTGCTGGTCGGCGACGGCGACCACATCCAGAACAGTGTCCTCCAAAAGGCCGCGTTCCTTGGACGTGCGGCGAACGTGCACCTTGGGATTCATCACATCGCCCGGGCGCGAACCCCAAGACACTTCGACGACAACATCGGCGGTTGGTACCACGGCTCGGGTCAACGTTGCGCAGCCAATCTGGTGGACACAGCACTCCTAGACCACGGAGGTTCCCATGAGCTCAGCGGTTGCAGAGCATCCCGTCATCGCTAGCGTCGACGACAACGGCACGGAACGCATCACGGTCTTCGATGACGATACGTCGGTGATCTGCGGGGCATTTCGGCCCGCCGGCCACCTTTACTGGCGGCTGTATCTGGCCGCGACGGTCGCCAGCGCCGGCTGTCCGGCCCCCCAGATCCCACCCCCGCATGTACTGGCTGCGCGCCGCGAGGACGCGTGTCGGTGGGTTGAACTCATCGCCCACCTCTACACGCATCCTGCGGCCGTGGGCAGCTAAGCCCGAGGCCGGTGACCGGACCCTTATCCCCAACATACACAAGGACTTTCATGATGACCATCCACGAAGTGTTCACCTCGGCGATTGACGAGGCGAGCCTGCTTGACCACCTCAGCCGCGAACCGCGCCGGCCAGCCGGCCCTGCGGTGCCAGCATCGGCCGCCAACAACGTCACGCACCACCGCCACGGCGCGCGCACTGGCGCTTTCACCGGCCTGATTCCGAGCTGTCTACGACCACGAGTCCAAGCTGGCGAACACCATTCACCCACCCAGGGCCGTCCCGCACCTAAATAGGGGCGACTCCCATTCTCCCAGCCTGTGATTCACACATGTGCACAAACATCACGGATCACCCGACGCAGAAAGGACACCAAATGACCACGGCCACACAGGATTTGGTACCACAAACTCCCGCATCGCCGGCCGCCGGCGATCACCCCGAACCGCAGCACGCTGGGCCGCAGCATCGCACACCGACTCGCTGGGCTGACATGCTGGACGAACTGACCGCGTTCATCGCCGAGCATGGCCACGCCCGCATACCCGAGGACTACCGAACTGAAAACGGTCGCTTCCCGGGCCGCTGGCTTAATGAGCAGCGAAAAGCCCACCGCACCAACCTACTTGATGATGAGCGGGCAGCGCAGCTTGCCGCGTTGCTCGGCCCGCGCTGGGCTACACCCCACCAGGCCTATTGGGATGCCATGTTCGCCGCGCTGACCCAGTTCGTCGCTCAGCACGGGCATGCGCGCGTCCCGCAAAACCATGTCTCTCGAGACGGCACCCCGCTCGGAACATGGGTGGGCAACCAACGTTCCCGCCACCAACAAAACACCCTTGACCCCGCACGCGCGGCACGTCTAGAAACGTTGCCCGGCTGGGTATGGCGCGACAGCCGCGCAGACCGCTGGGAACGCGGCTTTGCCGCGCTGACCCAGTTCGTCGCCCAACATGGCCACGCCCGCGTCCCGGGCTCCCACATCACCGATGACGGTCACCGCCTCGGCGCATGGGTAACAGACCAGCGGCGAGACCAGCGCAAAAACCGCCTCGACCCCGCACGCGCGGCACGTCTAGAAACGTTGCCGGGCTGGGCCTGGAACGGGAACGCGGGCCACGAGCAGTGGCTCGAGCAGCGCTGGGAACACGGCTTCACCGCGCTCACCCAGTACGTTGCCGAACACGGCCACGCCAACGTGGCTCGACTTCACATCACCACCGACAACTTTCGCCTCGGCGACTGGGTGGATAACCAACGCGCTTCCCATCAGGACAACCGGCTCAACCCCGCTCGCGCCGCGCGGCTAGCAGCATTGCCGGGCTGGGTATGGCGAGAAAGCCGCGAGGACCTGTGGGAACGGCTCTACGCCACGTTAGGGGCGTATGTGGCCGAGCACGGTCACGCCCGCTTCCCCAACGACTACATCACCAGCGACGGGATCAAACTTGGCCAGTGGGCGCGTGACCAGCGCCGCAAGTACCGCCAAGGCCGCGTCAATGCCGAGCGTGTCGCACGGCTAGAAGCCACGCCCGGCTGGACCTGGAGCGACAGGCTCGACGAGCAGTGGGAACGCGGCTTCACCGCCCTCACCCAGTTCGTCGACGAGCACGGCCACGCCAACGTTGAGTCACGGCATACCTGCAGCGACAGCTTCCACCTCGGTGACTGGGTGTCCGCCCAACGCCGCAAGCACCACCGCGGCGAGCTCGACGACGGCCGCGCCGCACGACTGGAAGCCTTACCAGGCTGGGTATGGCGCCGGCGCGACCGCACCCCAGGCGTTTACTGCGGCTGGGACGGCAGGTTCCGCGCATTGACCCAGTTCGTCGACGAGCACGGCCACGCTCGCGTCCCGTCAGCACACATCACCGGTGACGGCATTCGCCTAGGCCAATGGGTCAACGCACAGCGCCACACCCATCGGCAAGGCGCGCTGGACGCCGACCGTGCGGCACGGCTGGAAGCCTTGCCGGGTTGGGTATGGGGCGCCAGCGGCGAGCAGCGCTGGGAACGTGGCTTCACCGCCTTGACCCAGTTCGTCGACGAGCACGGCCACGCCCGTGTCCCGCACGGCCACATCAGCGCCGACAGGTTCCGGCTGGGTCAATGGGTCAACACGCAGCGCTACACCTACCGGCAAGGCGCGCTGGACCCGCGCCGAACCGCACGCCTGCAAGCGCTGCCCGGTTGGGTCTGGAACAGCGACGCCCCCGGCCGACAGGTCAATGCGGCGTGAGCGTGCGTTCGACGGCGCGGACCCCCGCACCCGAATTCTCGCTGATTCATTGCTAATCGGGAATTCCCGATACTCCCTGCTCCAGACCTTATTGACAAATCGTCGATCCTTCGGCGTGTCACGGTTGCTGCAACCGAACCCCCTGGCAAGGTGAACTTCTATGGCTCCTCCAAGCAAAGGTGATCGCGGCGCGCACATGGTGAAAAACCATCCAGCCGTTACGCAACGTCTCATCGCCATGGCAGAAGAGGCGGGTTCGTCGTCGATGTCTCAGTACATCGCTGACGTTCTGGCTCTCTATGTCGGCCTACCTGAGCATGTTCGCGAGTTCAATCAGCTGCCGATCGCGGCGACCCGGAAGTTGGACGGCCTGCGGGGTGACTCGCGGGACAACAGGATCATGACGCGGCCGCATCGCGAGGTTTCTGAACGGCTTGCTCGACAGGCGGCCCAGTCGGGTTCGCACCGCGGCCAAGTGGCCCCCTATATCGCGGACGTCCTCGCGGTCCACGTCGGGTTGCCCGAGTATGCCCGAACCCCCACCTGCGTTGAGGAGGGCTTGCCGCTGGCCATGTGAAACCCCCTAGCCCGGCCTCCCTTTCGTCTTGGCTGACTCTTGCCGGGCAGATATGACATCTCAATAGGCGGTGCGGCTCTACCCGCTGACATGACGAAGGCCCCGCGTTAACGGGGCCTCTGTCTAGAGGGTTCAAACCGAGTTGGCAGCTCAGTTCCGGGTCCGCACCCGTTGCCCCTGAAAGGGACGTAGCTTGGACAGCTCGTCTCACGGTAGCGCATACCTTGCCGCGGTTCCAGATCCGCCGCGCGAACGGTGTGTAAACCGTGACATTTCTCGCGGCCGAGCTCCTAGTCGGCCGTTTGCTACGCGGCCCCGAACGTATCGCGGTTGTAGCGCTGTTCGCCCGCGGCGCGGTGTCGTGCGCACAACCCCGGTAGCCGAGGTGCTGCAGATCCGCCGCGGCCGCCGACTGCACGGTGGCGATCCCCCGCCGGCGAGCGTGTTCGTCAACCTCGAGCTCGCCGAGGACACCTACGCAGGCGTGCCGTGCTGGTCCGGTGGGGGCGCCTACTGGGCGCACGTCACCGTGGCCGCGGCCTACGACCTGCGCTACACCGAGATCCGGTCGCAGATGACCTCAGGGGGCATCGCCAAACGCACCCTGGTCGCGATCGCGGCCGCCTTCGCCCGCACTGCCGACGCCGACACCGGCCGCAACGCCCGGCCGACCAACGAACAGTTGCAGCGCGCGACCGGGTTTACCGAGCGCACCGTCCAGCGGGCCCGCGAATGCCTGCGCCTGCTTGGGGTGGCCACCGAGGTCCTGCGCGGCCGCCAACGCACCTACATCGAACGTATGGCGTCCTGGCGGATGGGCGATCGCCACCGCGGCTGGGCCTCGGTGTGGGCGCTGCACGACGACGCCCAGGTCAACCGGGTTATCCACACCGTGTCACCCCACCTGGAACGGTCCCCAGTAACCACCCACACCTCACCTTCAGAACGACTGGTTACTACCCACGGGCGCCACAAGGGCGCCCGGCACGGCGTCGCTACGCGCCGCCCAGCTCCAGACGCGGCAGGCTGGCGGCTGGCGGCGGACTGGCGAGCCGATTCGCACGCCCCACCGTGGGCACGCCGCTTCACCCCGACCAGCTGGGCGGCCATGCTCGCCGCGCCGGCGGCCGCCGGCTGGACCCCACGTGACCTCAACCAGCTCATCACCGACTGGCTCGGCGTCGGCCGGCGCATCCCCGACAGCCCCACACGACCGATAGGGCTGCTGGGGGCGATCCTGGCCTGGCACGGCACCGACAACCTGACCGAACGCCCGGCCGCTCTCGACGAGGCCCGCGAAGCTCAAGCCCGCGCCGCCGAAGAACGGCGCCGCGCCCACAGTGCGGCCGAGCACCGCGCACATCTGGCCGGCCGGGCCGCCGGCCAGGCCGCCCAGTCTGGTCCCGGCCACGCTGACGTGTTCGCCGCCCTGGCGGCCGCCCGACAGCGCACCGCGCAGCGTCGAACCGCTGAGGCTGCCGCCGAACAGGCACGCATCGAAGCGCTCATCGACCGCGCCCGCCGCACCGGCACTCCCACCCCGGACGCGACTCGACACGACCTGTGGCGCTAACCTGCGGTGACGCGCGCCCGTACCTCCCCATCGTCGCGGCGGTGAACACCGGCAAGACATGCGATGAGATAGTCGTCGAGATATTTGATGCGATAGCGCGCCGAGTGGTGGGCTACCAGTCGTCGCGCAGTGCCTTGAGCTCGTGCCAGGATGATTCCGGGCCCCAGTACCGGTCGATGATTGCATTACTGGCCTCGAATAAACGATCGAAGCTTTCGCGTAGCACGTCGGTGATCAGATCTTCCAGCCCGGTGTGGGTGTAATCGGCCAGTGCGGTCGGTTTGATGAAAAGGTCGCTCAGATACCCGTCGGAGTCGAAGGACGCTATCACCACGTCGCTGATCGGGTCGCGTTCGCGCATGTTGTGGGCGGCAGCGTTGAGTTCGGCCAGCAACGCTCGCGTGACGCGAAGCCCCTGGTCGACGTCGGCGATTCTTTCCTGAGGGGTGCTCACTGCTTCTTCCGATCATCGGGTCTGGCGCGGCCTTCTCGACGGTTTTTGACCGGCTCGCTGTTGGGCGGCGCCACCACTTTCAGCTTGCGCTCCTGGTAGAGCTGCTTGTTGTCCGGGCCCGATCCCTCACCGCCGCCGCGCATGGGTGGCATCATCGGGCCCATGGCGCCCATCGCCGGGGCCGGTGCTTCGGCTGCCGCCGGCGCCGAGGGTGCCGACGCCGGCGCGGCCGCCGCCGGTGCAGCGACTTCGGGGGGTGCGGCCATAGGGCTCTCCCCGCCCGCGGGCTCGGTGTCACCCCCACCCCCGCCGGCGCCCAGATCATCGGGTGGTGACAGATCGCCGGCCGAGGGAGGCTCCGGTGACTGGGGGGATTGGTCGCCGCCGTGCTGCGGTTCACCGCCGCCGGGATGCTGGCCCAAACCGCTCATCGCCGGCCCGGCCGCCTGTTCTAAGCCCTGTAGTGCCTTTTGGCCCGCGCCGGTCAGGCCGCCCAGAACCCCACCTAGGCCGCCGACGACGCCGCCCATGATTCCCGGGATGACTTCCGAAGGCAGTGAGCTTGCCGTCGCCGGTAGGGCATCGGTCAGTGGGTCCGCGGGGGCCGCCGGGTCGGGGGCGCCGGGCGGCCATGTCGGCCCCGGTGTCAGGTTCTCTCCTAGACCAGGACCTCCCTGCACCGGGTCCACCGGTGCGCTCTTGGGTGAATGCTGTGGTTGTCGTGGTCCCACCGGGCCGTCACCGGCTCCGGTCGGCGGGGTAACCGGCGCAACATCTGGGCTTGGGCCCGGCGGCGGCTTGGGTACGTCGGGCTGTCGTGGCGCCGCTTCGGAGAACGTGTACGTGGTGAACCCGGCCGTCGAGGCCGAGTAGAGCTTGCTGACCTTCACTTGCGCATTGACCACGGCCACCCGGTGGGCGCCGCCGGCGCGGGCATTGGACTGCAACGCGGCTTTGAGCTCCCGCTCGGCGTCCAGCACGTGGCGATACGGCGGGACATCAGTGACGACTTTGGAGAAGTTCTGAATGTGGGCTTTGGCCTGCTCAGCCAGGCCGTCGACATAGTGGGCATGGCCTTCATACCAGGTCTGAAGTGCCCGCATCTTGGTCGTGGCTGCATCGGCGGATTTTGCTTGCCATCCATCACCGGCCGTGCTGATCGCGGTGCCCAGTTGATCGGCAGCCTCACGCAGTTGTTTGGCTTCGCCGCGCAGGCTGGTTTCCATGGCCTGCCAGGTCTGCTTGCCCGTGCCGGCCCGGCCGGTCTCAATCAACCTGGCGATGTCACGCGGGCTGGTGGGGACTTCACCGGCGGGCAGACCGCCACCTGCCCCGCCTGACACGAGATCCGCGGGCACCACAGGCGCGGCCGGTAGGGACCGCGTAGCCGACACCGCCCGCACAGCCCCACCCGATCCCGCGCTGCCCAACGTCCCTGCGGACTGCACTTCCTGCTCGTCGTAAGCGCCGGCGCTGGCATCGAGTTTCACCCCGAACTGGCGCGCCATCGTGTTGGCCATCGTGGTGTATTTGCGAGCCAAGCTCACCTGTGCGGTGAAACGGGTGCTCGCGCCCACCGACACCATGTCCGCGGCGCTTGGCTGCACCTGACCCGAACCGGGCGTTGCGGTCCCGCCCGCCGCGTCGGCCTGACGGCCCGCCGAGCGGACAACGTCGGTGTCAACCCGTACTGAATCCGCCACCGCGCAAGCCCTATGGTTAGGTTTGCAGGGTTTGCTGGTTGTCGGCTTCGGTCTGCTGGTAGGAGGCCAGGCTGGACCGAATATGGCCAGCCACACCCTCGCAGTATTGTCCCAGCGCCTGACCGGCCTCAGCACGTGCCTGCAGCGTCTCGTTCAACGCCTGACGCACTTCCCATCCGATGTCGCCGAAGCGTTGTCCCACGCTTTGCGCTGTGCCAGGGTCGACGCTGAGGCGCTCACGCACCCGCGGACCCTCTTGATCCCACCATTGCGCGTGCTGATGCCACTCGTCGAAATCCAGCGTCGCACTATTGCCGGCCACCGCATACCTCCCATTGAACTGGCTGTTTGCTAAGCCTAACAACGACTTAGCGGGCTACGCATCGGTCGGCGCTGGCTAAAAATCGATCGTGTGCCGGTATTCGTCGACGTCGGTCAAACTGGGCCACCCCGGGGTCGTCGGCAGCGCTGTGCCGTATTCCTCGATGACACGCTGGCGCTGTTCGGCGCGGGCCCGCATCAACGCCAACCGGTGCAGACGCATAATCCGATCCGCCAGTATCTCTGCGGTCCACGACCGGGTGACCTCGGGTTCGAGCTGGACCTGCAGCCCCTCCCCTTGCCAGTCGACCGCGACCATCAAGGCGCCGTCGGCCGACCACTCCGCGACAGTGGGAATGGCACCTTCCTCTGGCAGCTGTTCGTCGGTCACCGCGACTCCCGCATCAAGGCCCCACATTTAGGTACCGCTGGTATTCGTTGTCGTCGGCTGGCCCGCCGGAGCAGGGCTGCCCGGCGCAGGCGGCGCAGCGGGAGTACCCGCCAGCCCAGGTGGGTCGATCCAGCCCGAAAAATCACCTGTCGGCAGGGCACTTTGTGGTTGTAGCTGCCCATCCAGCCAGATTTTGCCATTACCCATGTACATCACCGGGTCACGACTCTTAAATTGCGCGATTTCACCGGGCACCAAATGACTCGGGTCGGCCGGAGCGGTCACCGGTGTACCTGGAGGCGGCAGCTCCACATGAGCCTGCTTCCAGGCATCAGTGACGGTCTGCCCGTTGAGGACCCCACGCACCGCCGCGGCGTGTTGGGCCGTTGTTGCCGTCACCGGAGAACCGTCCGGCATCTGCACCACCTGGCTTGGGTCACCACCCGCACTGGCCGGGACCGCGGCCGGCGGGGCAGGCTGGGTGCTCGGCGCAGGCTGCGTCGTCCCCGCGGGCTGAGTCTGCCCGTTCTTGCTGCCGGTGTCGTCCTTACCAGCCGCCCCGTCATTGTTTTTCCCGCCATCACTGTCACCCTTGCCGTGCGGGCCGTCTTCGAAATCGTCGGACTTGCCGTGATCGTGAGCGCCGGTGTCTTTAAACCCGTCTCCACCGCCCTGACCGGCAAGCCCACTCAGGCCGCCCAGGCCGCCCAGGGCGTCCATCGGCAGTGAGCCTGCCGCCCCACCCAAGGCGCCCGGAATCGAACCCAGACCCGCCATCGCAGGACCCAACATCGACAGCGGATCACCCATGCCCGCTCCCCCCAAGCCCGCCAACGGGTCGGTCAATCCCCCACTGCCCGTAGGGGTTCCGCCCCCACCGGCGCCCCCGCCATCACCACCACCGCTGCCGCCATCACCACCGCCACCGCCGCCGTCAGTGGTGTTACCGCCCGTGTCACCGTTGCCGCCATCACCGCCGCCGCCGTTCGCCCCACCTGCGCCCTTTTTCTTCGGATGATCCCCACCCGCGGTACCGCGGTACTCATCACCCAGGGCGGCCAGCAACTCAGCCTGTTTTTTGCTATCGACCTTCGAGCTGTCCAGAACCTGTTGAATCTCGGCCAGCTGACCATCCAAGAATTGGTTGAACAACGCCATCGCGTGCGGATCATTGGCCATCTGTGGGTTCGCCGCCAGCGCGCGGCGCGCTGTCTCAATGTTGCCCACGATCCCACTAATTTTCGACCGGGCCGCATCATTGGCGGCGAAGATCTGTTTCAGCAGGTCAGATAGCTTGTCATCCGTCTGATTCACCGCCCCGCTCGCCTGCTGATAGGTGGTTCCGGCCTGATCGACGCCCTGCTGTAAACCACTGGGGCCGTTGGGAACTTGCGGCGCCGGCCCCCACGGCGGGCCTGCGTTGGGCAGCGGACCCGGCCCCCACTGCTCGGGTGGCCCATCATCGCCGCCGTCCCCGCCATCATCATCCCCGTCGAATATGCCCGTCAGGTCATCCAACAGGTCATCGAAGACGTCAAATAAGCCCATCGCGGCCGAATCCCCTCTAAGTGCAGGTCGTTGGGCAAAACGCTACCGCCGCCTGCCGGCACTATGCGACGGTCGCGCCCCACCGATTTGGATCGATTCGCCGCCCATCCCCGACCGGTCAGCAAGCGCGTGAGATATTCCATGAGATAACGCAGCAGATAGCGCACGACATAGCGGCATCCAGCTTGCGAACGTGGAATTTCCCTGTTTGAGGTGCGGACTTACACCTCGCCGGTCGCCATGCCCAGCGCCGCACCGGCAGCGTCGCGAATCTTTCCCACCGTGTCGTGGTGCAGCCCGACCTCCGGCTTCGCCCCGATCGCGCGCAGAGAGAGCGCTGGCCGAGACTCATACAAGTACCGCAGCACCTGCACCATCTTGTCGGTAGGCACACTCGGGCAGTACCCCTCTTCGTGCAGCTTGGCCGCCGCTGCCTCCCACCGGTCCATTCGCTGCGCGGCCAGCTCCAGCGCCCGGTCACGCACCTGCGAGCGCGCATCCGGCGGTGGCACCGGATCAAACCGCCACAAGATCCCCAGAATGTGCGTGGTCGCCAATAGCGCCACCGGCGGGAACCACGCGGAATTGCATCAGATGCATGATGTGCTTGGGATGCGAAGTCGATGTTCGACATAGGGAGCGTACTCCAGCGTGATGTGCACGGGGGCTTCCGAACTGCGGGTTTCTGACGTAGATTGCATGTGATGCACGTTTAGTGCATTGGAAGGTTGGGGGTGGTGGGCAGGAAACGCGAATTGCCGGCGCCCGGTTCGGCGCATCTGGAGTTGGCGCCTGGTGTGCGGCATCTTCATCCCGAGGACGACATGGTGCGGGCGATGTTGTCGGGGTGGGCCAAGCAGCAGTTGGGTGGGCGGTTGTGTGCGGAAAACACGGTGAAGGTACGGGCCTCGTGCGTCGGTGAGTTCATCGAGTTTTCGGGAGCGTATCCGTGGGAGTGGACGGCCCGGATGATGGATGAGTGGAGCGCGCATCTGGTGGGGTCGCTGTCTCGGGCGAAGTCCACGATCCGTCAGAAGCAGGGCGCGGTCCGGCTGTTCTGTAGCTTCATCACCTCGCCCTATTACGACTGGCCGACGCAGTGTGAACTGTGGTTCGGCGATCATCCGACGCAGATCTGTCACGAGTGGAACACCTCGGCGCATCTTGTCGATTACGAGGGTGATCCGGGCCGTCGGCCGTTCACCCGCAAGGAGCTTCAGGATTTCCTTGATTGCGCCGACGCGCAGGTCGAGAAGGCTCGCCGGTCGCGGCGTAAGGGCACGTTGGCCGCCTATCGGGACACGACGATGTTCAAGGTGATGTACGGCTGGGGTTTGCGGATCAACGAGCTGTGTCGGCTGGATCTGGCCGACATGTATCGCAATCCGCACGCTCCCGAGTTGGGGCCGTGTGGGTTTCTGCATGTCCGGTACGGGAAGGCCTCGCGAGGGTCGCCGCCCAAGAGGCGGACGGTGCCGACGTTGATGCCGTGGGCGGCGGAGGCACTGTTGGACTATGTCAACAACATTCGGCCGTTGTATGAGCCTGGGCAGAAGCAGGCGCTGTGGCTGACCGAACGGCGCTCGCAGGTGAAGGTGCGGACGTTGACGGGCACCTTCGACGACATCCGGGATGAGGTGGGCCTGGATCGCAAGCTCACCCCGCACTGTTTTCGGCATTCGTTCATCAGCCACATGACCGAGGACGGCGTGGATCCACGGTTCCTGCAGGAAATTTCCGGTCACCGGTTCGCCAGTACCACCGGCATCTATACCCATGTCACCGGCGAGTTCATGAACAAGATGCTCACCGACGCGCTGGGGCGGGTGTCCAGCTTTGGAGAGGGACACCAATGACCGCCGATTACCACTGGCATCTGCGCAGGCTGATGGCCGAACGCGGACTGTTCAACACGACAGCGTTGCGGCCACTGCTGGCCGAACGCGGGGTGCAGCTGTCGGCCAGCCAGGTTTACCGGCTCGTGACCGAGAAGCCGGAACGGTTGAGCCTGCCCACCCTGGTGGCACTGGTGGACATTTTGGGGTGTGCGATGGACGAGTTGATCGAGATCGTGCCCGCCACAGCTGCCTCGGCGAAGAAGGCCGCGGGCGCAGCGGAGCGCAGCAAACCGGTCAGGACGCGTGAACTTGGTGGCCACCGCCCCGTCCGGGCCAAGATCGTCGACGCGGATTCCTAGGCCGGCGGATGCGCGGAAACCGCAGCGAGTTCGTGACGGTGATCGTCACTGCAGTGGGCGCGATCGAGCCGCACCTGAGCCACGACGATGTCCGCACCGCGATCGAGGGGATGGGCCCGGCGGCAGCGACTGCGCCGCCGACATCGAGCCGCTGATCCTGTGTCTGCGCCAACTCGGCGCCATGCGTGTTCGAGCGCCGCGGTGTGCCCTGTGCGGCAATGATTCGGAAATCTATTCGCGCAAGCTCAAGAAGCGCATCTGCCGAGCCTGTTCGATGCAGGGTTGGCAGCCGGCTGTCGGTGAATGCCCGGGCTGCGGCGCGGTGGACAAGTTGATCTACCGGCCGCGGTACGGCGATGGCCTGTTGTGTCGGAGGTGCAAGCCCGAACCCGACGTCGATCACGCCGCCAAGGTTCGTGACGGTATCGCGCAACTGCGGACCGGGTTGTCGGCCACTGAGATTGACCGGGTGGCGTCGGTGTTCGGCACGGCGGTCGCGCAGCGCGAGCTTAACTGGATCTTGCAGGACACCCCCGGAGTGTTTCGCGGTGAGATCGCCCACCGCTCGGCGGTCTCGGTGCGGCTCGCCGAACTACTTGTCGCTGCCGGTGCCGACAATGTGCGCCTTCCGCAGTGCCCGTTGTGTTTGCGCACCGTGAAGCTCGGCAGCCAGATTGACGGGTTGCGCTGCTGCCATACGTGCTGGGGTCACCACTTCAGCCGCGGCACCTGCGCTCGTTGCGGTCGCCAGCGTCACCTTATCAATTATCACGGTGCCGGCGAGCGCCTCTGTCACCGTTGTTTCGAGCATGATCCGGTCAATCATGAGCCGTGTACACGGTGCGGTCGTGTGGACTTCATCAACCACCATGACGGGCAGGCGAAGCTCTGCCGGCGCTGCTACCCGGCACCCACCGCGGTCTGCAGCTCGTGCGGACGTACTCGCCCATGCACCCGCACCCGGACGGGAAAGCCCATCTGCGGCACCTGCTCGGCCAAACAGCGCCCACCCCAACCCTGTTCGGTATGCGGCAACATCCGCTCCGTGCACACCCGGACTGACGCCGGTGAGCCGGTGTGTAACCCGTGCGCACGAAGTCGGGAACCGTGCGCGCGGTGCGGCAAAACCCTGGCGGTCTCGGCGCGGCTTGCCGGGGTCGGGCCGCTGTGCTCGGCCTGCCTACTACGTGAACCCGCCTACTTCACCGACTGTGCGCAATGCGGCGCCCATGGACGCACGTACCACCGTGGGCTGTGCCCGGCCTGCGCCTGTCCCGGTGAGCTCCGCGAATTGTTCGCCAAGAACGGCGAATTGAGCGGCGCCGCGGGCCGCATCGTCGAGGCGTTGCTGCAATGTGACGCCATGCCGGTGCTGCGATGGGTCAGGCGCATGCGATCGAACAGTGAACTGCCCGCGCAGCTCGCCGAACTCGGCGACACCCTCAGCCACCACGACCTCGATGACCTACCGGCCAGCAAATCCGTGGAATGGCTGCGCAACATCCTGGTGAACGCCGAGGTGCTGCCACCCCGCGACCCCTATCTGCACCGCACCGAGCAGTACATCGCCGCCCGGCTGGCCACTATCAGCAACCGCGACGATCGCGCGGCGGTCCGCGCATTCACCGAATGGAATCACCTGCGTAAACTGCGGGCCCGCGCCGACCAAGGACCACTCAAACGCAACCACGGGCTGGCCGCCCAAGCCATGACTGCCGCCATCACCGACTTCGTGTCCGAACTCAACGCGCACGGACTGGCGCTGGCCTCATGCCAGCAGGCGTTCGTCGACGACTGGTTGGTGCGCAACCCCACTCGCCGCCAGATCCACCAATTCCTCGCCTGGGCGGTCCACCGTGGCTACGCCCACGACGTCGCGGCTCCCGTACCGCAAACCCGCCGCACCCGCCACACCCTGCCCGGCGACGACGAACGATGGCGCCTGATCCAATACCTGATCGAACACCCCGACTTGGAGACGCGCGATCGGGTCGCCGGGCTGCTCGTGCTGCTCTACAGCCAACCCGCCGCCCGCCTGGTCACCCTCAAGGTTGCCGACGTCACCATCACCGACGACGCGGTCCAACTCACCCTCGGCGCCGTCCCGCTCACCGTGCCCAGCCCCGTCGACCGCCTGCTCGCCGATCTCGTACAGCAGCGCCGCGGATACGCCGCGGTCACCGTGGGCACCAATCCATGGCTGTTTCCCGGAGGACGCTCCGGTGGGCACCTGTCCGCCAACCAAGTGGGGCTGCGGCTCAAACGAATTGGCATCTCCCCCCGGATCGCCCGCAACACCGCGCTGATCGACCTCGCCGGCGAACTGCCCGCTGTCGTGCTCGCCAAACTCCTCGGCTTCAGCATCAAACGCGCCGTCACCTGGAGCGAAGAAGCCGGCAACACTCGCCCCCGCTACGCCGCCGAGGTCGCCCGCCGCAACTCGTGATGACGCGATGTCAAGGCCGCCACGGACTGGGCCTCGTCCCCGGGAATGGAACCCTTGCGCAAGGCAGGCGCCGATTATCAGCCACCTCCTCCTAAGCGGATGGCTCTGTTCCGACAGTCCCGACGAAGTGCAGCCTCGGGATCGTCGTCTCTGGCCGCACCGCTCCGAGGCGCGCGCAGGGTACTGTGGAGGGTGTTGAGCGGCATCTCGGTTGAGTGAACACGCTTGACGGAATGGGAAAATCATGAACGGCCCCACGACGTTTCGCACGCCCTACGAAAAGCGCGTTGAACTCGTCAAACAAACACTGATCACATCGGCGATATTCGACGACGATAGTGCTGGCAAGCTCGCCGTCCAGGTGCTACGTGCGCTGGACTCAATTCCTGAGAAGATCCGCTAGGCGATTCGTCGACATGCCAGGGGAATCCGACGCGGTGCGATGCTGAGCGCTGTCCGCAGCGTCCGGCCCTGACCCGCCTGTGTAGGGCATGAGCACGACCGACACGACGGATTGGTTTGGGGCCGGTGTCGGCGGGAACCCGTGGTGCAGCGGCGGATGAGTGGTCGTAATCGAAGTTCGCCGTTAGGCGTCACAGAAAAAAGCGACCTCGGGTTAAGCAGTCAGCGCGGTTCTGTGGCGTCGCACTTGAATGTCGCGGTCGCTGTCGCACAACGTGTCAGTCAACCGGGGCCGGTGCCAGAAGAGTCGGCCCCGGTGGGCCGGACCGTTGGTTGACTGGTTGCGCCTGGCTGGGCCCGGGGATAGTACCGGCGATGACTGGGAATCGCTGCTTCGCAATACATCTTGGAGAACAGGACACTGCGCGCGATGTCGCACTGTTTCACGTTGGGCTGCCGGGATTGTTCGACGAGTAGGGTCCAGGAGTTTGCTTGGCGTCTAGATTTGGGGTGTTGGCTGACGGCAGCAACAACTGAACAGTGTGTTCAACGTGCAGTCGGAGCTGTTTGCTCGCCTATCATCGAGTGATGCATTTATCGGCGCGGTTCGCAGGCGGCGGCACCAGAGGCCACCATTACTGCGGAGCAGGTGCTCGGATCGATGATTTGCATCAATTTGCGGGGCAACTCAAAACGGGTCGAGGGCCAGGAGACCGATCCGCCGGCGGTGTGGATGCGCCTGGTCGTTCTCGGAGTGAAGTTTCGTGAGGCCTACGGTGTTGATGCCCGGGTGACCGATCCCGACGTTGAGGGGACGGGCAGCGGCGACGCCAGTCCGGCGCCCGTGTCCTGAACCGGTGATCCGCCGCCGGCTGTTCTGGATGTGTTAACGGAAGGTGTTCTCCGACACCGTATTCATCGGACTCTCCCTGTGTGGATGGGTGATCTGAATTCCCTGGGCACTTGCGGCGACGCACTCAGGGTGGGCCGTTGTCGAGGAGTCGGCAGGGCGGCGTCGGCGTAGTGTGGCCTTTGATGGGTGAGCTGCCGTGCGCCAAAGTGGATGTCGGCTGGTCGGTCGGTGTGCACCGCGGCCGGCACCAGCGCGACGCGGTGTTGAGGGGGGTGGCTACGGTGGCGGCGTCGCGGTAGTCGAAGGGTCAAGCCCGCCTGACGCCAACAGCTATTTGTAAGGCGCCCTTCGTGGTTCCTTCGCGCAATCCGTCATATGCGTCCTCGCCTATCGCTATTTTGTGTGACTGCGAGTATCGTTAAACATGTTGGTGTTCGGTCGTGCAGATTGCCCATGGGGTTTGGAGCATCGATTCATAGGTCGATTGGCTCGGCCATAGATGGGAGCGTTCATATGACGCTACGAGCGGTCGAGAATCCGCAACGGAAGCAGGGCCCGTTCCGTACTCCGAGATTTCGGTTGAAACCCACGGCACCCCAAAGCGGTTATGTCGATGGGGCCTGGTGGCCCCGCAGCGATGACCTCAGCGCAGAGCTGCCAGACCTGTTGGCAGTGCTCTCGGTGCGCCTGGGCCGCATCGAACGGGTACTCTATCGATTGTCTGACTGGCGGTCTGCGCCGCGAAAACTCGACGCTGGTGGCGGTCCGGTCAAGTTGGATGGATATGAGCGCCAACCTATCTCAACCGTCAGCCTGCTAGGATCAGGATTCCGTCGACTCGATCTGCTGGTCGTGGCTGTGTGCGCGGATGCCTCCGATGCGCATGCGACGATGATGAGGGCCGCACATCCCAGCGACGAGACGTGTGTAGATCGGCTTCTGGGGATCCAACCGCGCGTCCGAATCAGCTTGGATCGGGCTGGCGTTGCCCAGCAGCGCTGGGCTTCAGGGATCTCCAAACCACGCAGTGCTTTCCCGAATTCCCATCCGGCGAAGGCTTCTGAAGAATGGGATGCTGGCGATATCGCCAGGGATCGGATTTGACCATGACTGTGCAAGTAACCCGCAACGATGGGCTCACTGATGAGTTTGCGCGCTTCGGTGACCGCTACGTCAAGCACGCCGACGGGTCGTTGGAGGTTGTCCGTGCTGGAACAATGCAGCCCGTGACCTATCCGGTGGGCGGCTGGACTGAGGTGGCCGGTGACGAGAAGCGGAAGCGGCACGGGCTGTTTCGTCACCGCTCATAGTGCCCGGCATGTCCTCCCTCGGATGCGGGGCCGCGGGCGAGGTTCCGGCGTCAGCCGGGGAGCTGCGCCAGCCGTGGGGAAGCTGTAGTTCCGCCTTCTGATTCCCAGCGTTCTTGTGCGGTGGAGGCCTGGGTGCGGCTGTCCCGGTCTCGCTGGCTGATCGTGAGCAATCCGTCGACGGTCGCGGCGTTGCGAGGTTGTGCCGCGGTCATCATGGTGCGGTGGGCGTCGTTCGCGTCGGTGTCGGGCGGAATCACCAATAGCGTGAGTCGGTCACCCTCGAGCCCGAGAACTTCGATGGTGTTGATCGGCTGAAGCCGGTACCCGTCTAGGCGTACCGCCCGTCCTCCAGTGGCGAGCTTTCGTGGCGCGTCCGCCCAGGCGTTCAAATGGTATAGCACTCGGTCGATGCGGCCCAGGCGCACCGAGAGCACTGCCAACAGGTCTGGCAACTCTGCGCTGAGGTCATCGCTGCGGGGCCACCAGGCGCCATCGACATAGCCGCTTTGGGGTGCTTTGGGTTTTAACCGGAGGCGCGGCGTGCGCGCCGGCACGATGGTGTTCTGATCGTTTCTGCGTGTCTGCTGTGGCGTCATGGCGACGCTCCCATCTGGACCGCGTGATGCGGCCATATCACTTCGAATCAGCGATGCCACACTCGAACTGGCTGTGTGTACGAAATACCACCGATGGTGTTGATCCTACGCCGGTCCAGCTCCGAATGGAGGCCGCGGTCTAGCGATTTGTTTGCGCCGTGCCGACGGTGGCTCTCAGCCCCCGTCAGATCCATTACGACGGGTTGCCAACGTACCGTGGGCGCCGGGCGCGACGGCGGCGGTCTCGGCGATGAGGTGATCCACGACGTCGAACAGGTCATTGCGCGTGCGCATGGCGCCACGCTGCCTGGCCGCAGAGCTGCCCTGCGTAAGAGCCTTGCGCGCCAGGCCCTCAACGGCCTGCCAATCCCCGGATGCCTCCAGCTGTGGGCGGAGCATCTGGACCAAGTCGGTAACCACATCGCCGGCGGGGCGACTCGCCGGATGTATCAAGTCCACCAGGTCACCTTCCAGTCCTGACCGGGCGGCTCGCCACAGCGCGGCACGGCCGAGCGGGGGCACCACTATGGCGGCAGGCACTCCGGTGCGTAGTCCCTGGATCTCGCGTTCGACGAGCGCGCGGAATAGCGCCGCGATGAGCACAATGGTGTCGGCGCGTGGACAGCTATCGCACACGCGCAGCTCCAAGGTGGGAGTTCGCAGGGCGGGGCGAACGTCGAAATACGACATCCCCGCATCGGTGATCACTCCGGTCGCAATGAGATTGGAGATCAACGTGTCGTACTCCGCGGCTGACGTGGCCGGAGGCGCTAATCCGGTGGTCGGCCATCGCTGCCATACCAATGTTCGGACGCTGCTGTAGCCGGTGTCAGATCCGTCGGACCAGAACGGCGAACTCGCGCTCAAGGCAAGCAGAGTGGGAACATAGGCGGCTACCCGACCGGCCACCAGGACAGATTCATCACGGTCGTCGATTCCCACGTGTATCTGGGTTCCACAGATCAGTTGTTCGCGTGCCAACAGCTGATAGTCGGCAAGCATCTGCTGATAACGGGAAGTCTGGGTCACGTGCATCTCGCTGGGCACCGACAACGGAACCGCCCCAGCGGCAACCACGCCCAACCCGAGCGTAGCGGCGGTATCGACGAGGACTCGACGCCGCTCAGTCAGATCGGCCCGCAGTTCCGCAAGCGTACTGACCACACTGCCGTTGGTCTCCACGACACAGCTCTGCAATTCGGCCACATAACCGTCAGACAGCAGTCCAAGCAGCTCTGGTGCCCGCGGTGCCAGCCGCCGGGTGGTGAGGTCGACAAGGTGGAACTCTTCCTCTATGCCGACCGTCCGGGGCATCGTGGATAATGTCAATTGTCTTGGCGTTCCTTGTGATCGGCATTCACATGCTCATGGGGCGCATGTCGGAAAGTATCCATCGTGTCCGCTCGGTCCCATTGGGTCGTCGAGCTGCTCAGGGAGGTTCGGCGACGCGTTGTGGCGGACGCCGTCCCGTTGAGGCAGGCCCCATGCTGGGGTCGCTCAGATGTCGGCTTCTGACCGCGCGCAGTGCTGAGGTCGGCGGCCTCGTCAGCCCACGCCTCGCGCTGTCGAAATCGCGGTGGGTCTCCCTGTTTGACGGATTGGTGGGTGTTGTCGGGCGCCGCAGGGCGAACTTTGCGGTGTTTTTTGCCCGCTACCCATGCGAAGATTGCGATGGGCACGGTCGTGGCGAACACGACGAGTACGACGAAAACGGCACTGCTGGTGGACATATCGGCTCCTTGCGAGTTGGTGAGGCATGAGTTCTGCACGCAGCGTGGCGGTTTGGTCGGTGCCATCTGCGGCTGTGCAGTCTCGAAGTGGTAGTGCTCGACTGTCGGGTCACGGGGCCGATCGTGGCCGTCGACTCGATGCCGTCGGCCACGGAACCACGGTCAGTAGTAGTGACGCCGGCCGCCGATGGCGTGACCGGTGCGCCCCATCAGCATGAGTAGCAGGCCCACGACCAGCAGGATGACCCCGATGACCAGGACAACATGGGCGAACGCGAATGTGGGGGCAAGGCTCGGGAGGAGCAGCCCCAAAACAATAAGGACAAGTCCGAAGATGATCATGATAGTTACCTAAGTCTCGTGGAGATGATCGGGGCGGATGTGCCCGGGATCAGTGTTTGAAAGCGTCATTGAGCTTGTCGCCTGCCTGTTTGGCGTTGCCTTTGACCTGGCCGGCGCGTCCCTCGGCCCGCATGCCGGTGTTGCCGGTGGCGCGGCCGAAGACCTTCTTCGCGCTGACCTTGGCGGCTTCGAACTTGTGGGCAATCTTTGCAGCCACTCTCATTGCGGACTCCTTGGGTTCTCGGTGTTCATAACCCGCGAACGCGGGATGAAGACATGGGCGAGACTGGTTGCCGGGCGAGCCAGCGACATCTCCAGATCGTGGCGGGCGGCTCGCCCTGTCCCGCGGAACGCCGTACACCGGCTGGCTGCACGCTCAAGCCGAGCGTCGAAATGCGCCAACGAAGACCCCGAGGACGGAGGGGTGCGCGTCGGCGCGGTGATGTCATCGCCGAATGCGGCGCCATTCGCGGCCGATAGGCCAGCGAGCCCGTGTTGGTCAGCACCCCGGTGAACCCCACGACCACCGGCGAGCAAGGCAACCGGTCCAACGATGTCGATCATGGCGGCGCCTCTACTGATGCTTAGAAGTCCAGTACACGCCACATCGTCCAGCTTGTCAACGGTGTATATCTACGGCATAGACATACTGTGTCAACAGCCTGGAGGTGACTCGGCATTGCGATGTCTACAGTGTAGGTCTACGGTGGAGATCAACACTGGAGACACGCCCGGAAGGCGGCAGCATCCATGACCCAACCACCAGCAGGCCTTGCAAGTTCCGCGCCCGAATCCCGCAACAACGAGGCCGACGGTGAGAGCAGGCCGATCACCCGTGCGGCGGTCCTGGCCAGCGCCCTGGAGATCATTGACCGCGACGGCGTCGACGGGCTCTCGATGCGGCGGCTCGGCGAGGCCGTCGGGCGCGACCCGATGGCACTGTATCGGCATGTGCCGAACAAGGCCGCGGTGCTCGACGGCGTCGTCGAGATGGTCTTCGAACGGCTTTCGCTGGACACCACAACGCCGGACTGGGCCGCTGCACTACGCAAGCTCGGCCACGAATTCCGAGATCTGGCACGTGCGCACCCCAACGTGGTGCCGTTGTTGGTCACCCGGCCGCTGGCCACACCGCTTGGGATGCGCCCACCGGGAATCCTGCGGCATCTCGAAGAGGTTCTGACCCTGCTCATCGGGGCCGGGTTCACCGGGGAGGACGCGTTGCACGTCTACCGGGCGTTGTTCGGGTTCCTGTACGGGCACGTACTTACCGAACTGCAGGAAATCGTCGAGCGGCCGGAGGAAACCGACCACGTCTTGCGGCTGGGTCTACACCGGCTTCCGATCGACCAGTTTGGGCACCTACGCGAACTCGCACCGGTCTGGGCTTCCTACGACCCACTGGCTGAACTCGACCGCGGACTCGACATTCTGCTCAGCGGACTGGCCGTGCGCCTCACGATCCCCGGCGCCGCTCCCGCGGACACCACCGAGCCTCAACAAGGCGACCACGAACGGACGTGACCTCGATGACACGCAGCAAGCTTTCCAAACTCACCGTCGTTCTGTGCGAATAGGTATGACCCCCAAACTATTTGCAGACTTGGGCAAGACGACGATGGCGATAACAGACGCAGCCGAATACGCTCACCTGCGGGAGGTGGACCTCGAGGCGCTTGGTGTCGCACTGGAGGCAATCCGTCGCGACATCGAGAATTCGCGTGGTGAACAAGATCGGACATACATTCAGCGGGCCATCGCGTTTCAGCGCGGCCTCGACCTCGCGGCACGGCTTGTGATCGCCGCCAGCCGAAGCGGGCCCGGCTGGGCACTGGGAACCGCCGCGCTGGCCACCGCGAAGAGCATCGAGAACATGGAGCTCGGTCACAACATCTGCCACGGTCAATGGGATTGGATGAACGACCCGGAAATCCACTCCAGCACCTGGGAGTGGGACATGGTCGGCGTCTCCTCACAGTGGCGCTATGCCCACAACTACCGCCACCACGTGTTTACGAACGTCATCGGCGAGGACGACGACCTCGGATACGGCATCATGCGGGTCACCCGTGATCAGCAGTGGCGGTGCAGCAATCTATTGCAGCCGCTACGAAGCGTATTGCTGGCCATCATGTTCGAGTGGGGCATCGCGCTGCAGGGTTGGGAGTCGCAGCAGAAGCGTGCCGCCAAGTCCGCGCTCACCCGAGCCTTGGTGCAGAAAGTGGCGTGCCAGGCCGGCAAGGACTATCTGATCTTTCCCGCGCTGAGTCTTCGACGATGGCGCCGCACGCTCACCGCGAACGCGGCCGCCAACCTGCTGCGAAATGTGTGGGCTTACGTGGTGATCTGCTGCGGACGGACACACAGAAGTTCGCGCCCGACGCACTGAACGATGAGTCCAAATCCGAATGGTATCTGCGACAAATGCTTGGCACTGCGAACTTCCGCGCCGGGCCGGTGTTGGCATTCCTCAGCGGAAACCTCTGCTACCAGATTGAGCATCACCTCTTTCCGGATCTCCCGAGCAACCGCTACGCGCAGATCGCACCACAAGTGCGGTCCATATGCGCGCGCTTCGACCTGCCGTACACGACCGGTCCGCTCGCACGCCAATACCTAGGGACCGTGCGCACCATCTTCAAGCTCGCACTCCCGGATCGGCTTCCCGCCCCCGATGCTGACGGAATGGACGCCCACAAACCTGACCACCTCGATGACGCACACCAGACAATGAAGGTCGGATCCACCGCTATTTAGACAGTCCCAGCCTCTCAGATTCGGGTGTGTATTGATGTTCCCGCTCGTCGAGGTGATGCGGCAGGGCTGTTTCGAGGAACGCCGTTTGATGACACGGCCTAGTCTGGGTCTCAGGTTCATGTGGACGTGGCCAAGCTCGGAGGCAGGCAGCGCAGCAGGCCCGGCGCACTCGAAGTCGGCCCGATCCCAGGAGGGCACAAATGTTTACATTCCTCAAACCCATCGCGGGTTTCCGCGTGACGTTTTCGGCGATGTTCAAGAAGCCAGTCACCGAGGGGTATCCGGAGAAGCCGGGCCCGGTGGCGCCGCGCTACCACGGCCGCCATCAGCTCAACCGATGGCCCGACGGGTTGGAGAAGTGCATCGGGTGTGAGCTGTGCGCGTGGGCCTGCCCGGCCGACGCGATTTTCGTGGAGAGCGCCGATAACACCGAGGCCGAACGTTTTTCGCCGGGCGAGCGCTACGGGCGGGCGTATCAGATCAATTACCTGCGATGCATCGGCTGCGGGTTCTGCATCGAGGCTTGCCCGACGCGGGCCCTGACGATGATCAACGACTACGAAATGGCCGACGACAACCGCGCCGACCTGATCTACGGCAAGGACCAGCTGCTGGCGCCACTGCAGCCCGGTATGGCGGCCCCGCCGCACCCGGTGGCGCCTGGCAGCACCGAACGCGACTATTACCTCCTCGACAACATCGCCGCGGCGAACCGCGAAGCCCGGTGACCACGTTGTTGACCGCGGACGCGCGGACCCGTACTCCACCAAACGAAGTGATGCTGTTACCGTCGGGCGTTGCGCTCTGTTGGCCGTCGCTGAGTATGCAGATGATGCCGTCACTGTCGGCGCGGACGTGATATCGGGAGTTGGTCTGAAAGTGACGGGTTGGTCGGCGCGGCGACGTGATGGTCGTCGTGGTGACGGGCGTCGGCGGGCGTGCCGAACGGCGCTCCCGATGGCTCGCGGGGGCCGCGATGAGGCTCAGGCCGGTGGCGACAACAGGCGACCTCGGGTGTAGGCCCGATCAGGGTCCAGGGCGGGTCGTCGATGCCCTAGCGGTGGCGTTCACAGTAGGCGGCTGTCGACAGGATCGACAACGCGTGATGCAGCAGTTGCGGTGTTGCGCAGCGAACGTCAGAATCCAGTTCCAGTGGCTGTCGGGTGCCGCCTTGGTAGATGCGTTCCAGGTGTGCCGCTGGTAGGCGGCGCAGCCAGCGCCGCACTGTGGACACGGGCCGATCGACGGCGACCGCGATGCGCCGGGTGTCGAAGTCCATTTGGCTTGTGCAGCAATGCTGTTCCGATCGCCGCGGTGGTGTCGGCGTGACGTGGTTGCAGGGCTGCGGGTATCACGATATGCGTTGATGAGCACGATCGCATCGGGTGCGGCGGGGTCGCACCGTCACCGTGGTGCTGTCGCGGTCGCGCAGGGTGCGCCGCCGGCCCGTATCCCCAGGCGACCAGCTGGCCGGGGCGGCAGCGCGGGCAGCGTAGTTCGCCGTCGGCGAGTAGGTGCTCGGCGAGTTCGGCGGTGCGGGCAACGATCACCGTGCAGCCTCGAGCGCCGAGGTCACAAGGAACGCCGCCCCGGACCGATCCTCGGACCGCGGGTGCCGCTACACACGCTCCACGCTCAGCTGTCGCGGATCCACGCCTTCAGGTAACCCGGCTGCCGAACGGTGCTCTGAATCCGTTGTGCAACAATAACATCGATGGCCATAACCGCACGCCCCACCGTTAGCAGGTTGTACACGAAGGGCGGAGTCCGCCGACACGGCCATGCCAGTACCGGGATATCTGCCCGAACGCGCTATTCGGACGATTTCAATAACGCCAGTTACCAATTACGCACGCCAACCCTGCTGACCCCCACCGCATCCACGACACCAGATGCCCGGTAGATAGCCACGCGTGCAAGCCATTACCGCCGACACTCACCAACGCCCCAACACCTAACACTGTCCACAGAAAAACCCGGTTCCAGAACTGCGCGCGATACGGCGCCAACGACACGATTACCAGGGTCGCGAGAATGATCACACCGTCAACAAGCAGCGGCGACAACCACGACGGCCAGCCCGGCCACGCCGTCATCGCGGCAAGACTTCGCAGCGAATTGAACGACAAGACGAAGCTGATGGTCGCGATAAACACCGTGAGCCACACGGATGCGGTGCGGCTTCGGATCACGAGGCGCAAGGTCCGCTCGGCGTCGTCGTGCGCCTCTTCGCGCCTCCGGGAGGCAGGCATAGGCGACCGCGATTCCGTATGGAGCTCACCACTGCCGGTTGGTTGCCGCGGTTCGATCGGACTGCCGACCGTGCTCGTCTCGAGGTCACGGTCGCCCGGGATCACTGCGCCATTGCGGCGGGCTTCAACGGTCGTCACCTCGGTATATCCCCCCCTCCGCGCCGTTAAGCTGGTAAATGATCAAGAAACGCTCCACAGGGAAACCTACCGGCCCCAAAGCGCTTACGCGCTGCTCGCGGCGATGCAATTTGGGGCCCTTCGCTGCGCACCCCGAACTGTGGCGCAAGACAATCCGCGAGACATCCCGTGCGAGCACAGCTGACATATCGCGTGCGATAGTGCGTGAGATAGCGGTCGTACTATCGTACGAGGTACCGCAAGAGGGGTCGCGCACGACAGGGCGCGCGGTATCATGGCACATAACGCGAGAATCAGTGCACGCGATCATGCGTGACTTATTGCAGACAACAGCACACGCATTGCGCCACGGGATAGACAACGGCAGATGGTGCGGCCCATCGCACGCGTTACCTCACGCATCCTGACACGCCGCAGCGTGTGCAGTAGCGCGCGCGTGCAGCTACGCGCTATGCTTCGCGTAGCTGCACGCGGGGGAGTTGGACGTAGCGGGCGGAGGGCCCCTTTTCGGGCCCCGCTTCTCGGCACGACCCCCCCAGGTAGGGCCCCCCTGTGAAGGAGAGAAGGTTTCCCTTGTCTAATCCATCAACCCTTGAGGCAGCCCGGCGCCTCGCTGTCAGTGACCCGGACCCGCAACTCCTCGCGACCTTGCAAGACCTCATAGTGGCGGTCGCAGCGCACAAAGGGGGAGTGGGTAAAACCGAAATCGCCAAAGAGCTGGCCTGGCTGCTCGCCGGCATCCTCATCGACTTCGACTGGGACCGCGGCGGCGCCTCCCGTGCTTGGGGATACCGCTACGAAACCCGCACCAATGCGCCGCTGCTTGATGCCATGGAAAACAGCCGAACACCCCGCCCGCTCACCGGAGGCCCTTTCCGCGCTGATCTGGTCCCATCCCACCCCGACTGGGGCAATAACCAGCCCCCGCAAGACCACGTCACGACCCAGCTTGAGAAATGGTCCGCCGAATGGCGCCGACCCCTCGTCATCGATACCCACCCTGGTGGGGGAGACGACGCCAACCCCAGCGCCTCCGGAGCCATCGCTGCCGCCAACGTCATCGTTGTACCGATCGTCCTGGAAACCCGGCCTCTGGAAGCCCTCGAAGGCATGGCCGACGAACTTCGCGCCTTCCCGCTGCTCATCATCCCCAACATGGTCGACGCAGCTCCGCGCAAGATGGTCGACTGGCTACAACGCATCAGCGAGACCTACAACGTCCCCGTAGGCCCATCAATCGGCAAATACGGCTGGCTCAGCCGCCGATCCCTACGTATGGCCGTCGCAGCGCGCACTCCCGTGCCCGCCAAGAACCGCCAATTCGTCGACGAGATCACCGACGTCGCCCGGGCGGTAATCACCTACACCCAGAAAGCCCAAGGCTGACCATGAGCGACAACCTCGGCGGTATCCATCAACTCCACGAGCGTCGCGCTCGCCGCACCCGCCAAGCCCCCCAGCCGCGCCACCCCAAGCTCGGGGCGGCCGAAGCGCTCGATCAACCACTCACCGCCCAGGACGGCCGTAGCGACACCACCACCACCACGGCGGCGACTCCGCCTGCACCAACGCCCTCACCGCCCCCAGCCGAGCCGCAAGCCACAGCGCCAGCAGAATCCCAGCCGGCGGCCGAATCACACGACCGCGCCACGGCAGAAAACGACGCCATCGAAGATGTCTCGCACGACAAGGCTGACAGTGACCCCGGCGCGATGCCAACACTGGACATCGATCCTGACGACCCCACCGCCCACATCGTTTCGCCGACTGTCCTGAGCATCCCGGCCTCGATCGTCAAACGGTTCGAACGCGCCCGCGCCCACGCCCCCAGTCACACAGCCCTCGTGCTCGATGCGCTCCGCGCACATGCCCAGGAACTTCCAACGCTCATCCTCAACCGCCGACCCGGCCCAAAACCCGGCGACCTCTTCCCCTTCCGTGAAGCCCCGGGCCGCACGTCCCAGGACACACCCCTCCCGGTACGCATCCGCCCGACCAAAGGCGAACTTGCAGTCATGAAGACCCTTACCGACTGGGCCAGCGCTCGCATCGCCAAACAGCGCCCCGGAACACGCGAAACCAACAGGTCTGAAATGGTCGCTGCTGCCTTGGACGTCTTTCTTCCGCCTCTCAAGAAGACCTCGCCCTGAGGCACACGAACCCCAAACGCCGTACGATAATGCCGTACAATAACGGTACTGGGTATTGGTACGGTTGGAAGGGCCGAGGTCATGGCTATCAGTGCAAGTGAGGCCCGGCAGCGCCTCTTTCCGCTGCTTGAACAAGTCAACACCGACCACGAGCCTGTGCGAATTACGTCCAAGGCCGGAGATGCAGTGCTCATGTCGGCCGCTGACTACGATTCGTGGCAAGAAACGGTCTACCTCCTGCGTTCCCCCGAGAATGCCCGCCGACTCATGGAGGCCGTCGCCCGAGACAACGCCACCCGGCCCACCCCCGGCAGCTACACCAAGTCGATCGACGAACTCGAGGAGATGGCCGGCGGCCAGGAGTGAGAAGCATCAACTTCGATCCCGCCGCGTGGGAGGACTTTCTATTTTGGCTGGCTTCCGACCGCAAAACAGCACGGCGCATCACCAGACTCATCGCAGAAATCCAGCGCAACCCGTTTGCTGGGATTGGAAAACCAGAACCGCTCAAGGGTGAACTATCCGGGTACTGGTCGCGGCGCATCGACGACGAACACCGGATCGTCTACCGCGCAGATGATCACGAAATCAAGATCCTCAAAGCCCGATACCACTACTGACCAGCTTGAAACTCGACTGGTCTAGGTGTCCACGCGTACCAAGATCTCGTACTCGGGCGGGCGGTGAAATCGCAAGTATGTGAGGCGATGCCGGCCGTCCACGATCGCCTGGCCTGCGATGCGCAGCGGGCTTGCCAGCCAGGCACGCGAGAGACCGACGTCGCCGCAGTGAGGCCGCGCCCAGTCGTCCCACTCAGAATCGAAGGCCAGCGGCTCATTGAAGCAGGGGCGCTGATCGGGACAGGTCGGTGGCGGCCTCCACGTCATCGAGCAGGCCTGAGCTCCACGACGTCTGAGTGAGCGCGTACAAGACGATCCGTCGATACTCAGGATCGTCGGTCAGGTAGGCGCGTTTGTGGGCCGCGGCGCTGAAATGGCGGTCGTCGCCGAGGTAGGCACGCAGCTGGCGCTCGAGCTGCTTGTACGGATGGTTCGGGCCTGCGTTCTTGCCCAGGCCCGAAGGCCAAGGCAACGAGCCCAGACGGCGGATCACGAATCGGTGGACCATCGTCGAGGTCCTCGGATCATTTCTTCTCGGGGGCTGGACGCGATGATCGTTTCGACGGTGGTCGGGGAGAGCTGCTCGGCGGTGCTGTTTGAGGGAGTTGGGCGCGATACGCGGCGCTGGTTTCACGGGCGAGTGCCAAGGCCTCAGTGAGGGTGTGCACCCGTTCGTCGGCGCTACGTTGCATTTGGGTGAGCTGTTCGGTGTGGTCGATACGAAGCCTTTCTCGTTCTGCCCGTGCGTCGTCGCGTAGTCGCTCGAGCTCTTGGTTGAGCGATGCCAAGGCTTCCCGTTCGGCTTCTATCGTTCGCTGTGCGGCCGTGGCCTCAGCACGCGCAGTGGCGAGATCGGCGCGCAGACCGGCTAACTCGGCTGCGGTCTGCTGCGTGGCCTCGCGTGCGGAGTCGACCTGGGCCTGGAGGCGTTGACGTTCTTCTTCGGCCGCGCGGCGAGTTTGGTCGAGTTCACGACGCACCGCGGCAGCGGTGTGGCGCTCACGCTCGGCCGCCTCGTCGGCGGCCTGTTGGGCGGCCTGGGCCGAGGCGGCCTCAAGTTGGGCGGCATTGGCGTCGCGGCGCGCTTGGTCAAGTTCGGCGCTGCGGTGCGCGAGTTCGTTTTGGTGTTCGGCCTGCGCTGCCGCCAACTGCTCCTGCGCGCTTGCTACCGCGCTCTGGGCCTCGGCGCGAACCTGGGCTATCTCGGCTTGCAGCTCCTCGCGCACACGCGCCGTTTCGGCGATCGCGTCCTCGGCCAGCGCATCGGCTTCTTCGCGTTCACGCTCGGCGGTCTGTTCGCGCTCGTTAGCCTGCCGGGCGGCGCGCTCAGCGGCCGCGCTGCGTCGCTCGGCCTCAGTCACCTTCGCGAGCGCGTCCCGGTGCGCATCTTCAACCTCGGCGCCCGCAGCCTCGACGTCGCCGGCCGCCCGCAGCTGGACCACCAAGTCATCGAGGTACACGCGCAGGTCCGCCACCTTCTCCGGTAATTCGTCCAACCGCTGCTCCAAGGTGGCCCGGGCCAGGGACACCCCGGAGGCCAGCCCAGCGTCCTCCTGCGTCGCGACCGAACCACGCTGCGCGCGGCGGGCCCGCCACGCGTTGGCGCGGTTATGCACCGGCCCGCCGGAGCTGTCGGGCTGTTCGCAGTATCGCGACGGACGGCCCGTGGCTGGGTCCGGCCGGCTAGTGCGTGTGCAGCCGGGGTAGTTACAGCGATCCCGCGGCGCGGAGTCGTCCGTCGGGGCAGTTTCGCTCATTCCGTCATTTTACCGCTTTCGTCGCCACAGAGCAATGACGCAACGAAACGAAACGAAAATACGAAACGAAACTACGAAACGGATCGCGCCGGACACGCGTGTGCCGGGCAGCGATGGTCAGATTGCTGCGGCGCGCGGTGCCTGCGCGCCGATGACGCGGCCCAAACCCCCCGTCACTGTGACGAAAGCTGCGGCGACGGCCCCTACGGCCACCCGGGGTGAATAGTTGGCACCAACGCCGGAACATATGCCGGCCGGCTCGGCGATGTCAGCAGCCGCTGCAGAGACACCAACTCATCGCCACGCTCGTGCCTCAACCCTCAAATAGCAAACGGCAAGTCCCGCTGGCGGCGGTCAGGCTCGACCCAAACCGCGAAATTTGCCACACCAGCCGTCATTCTCATGCATAACAGCTATTATGCATGAACAATGTCGGCGACCAGCCGCACTCGCCCACCCGCGCACCAAGGAATGTGAGACATGACCAGCCAGGCCACGTGGCCGCCACCAGCGTCAATCGACGATCTTCCCAGGGACGGGTGGAGCTGGAGTGATTTCAGCCGACCCGTGTTCGAGTTCGCGCAGGTGCTTTCCGACACGAACGCTGTCGCGTGGTCGGGTGATTCGTGGGCGTTCTGGGAAAAGCCCTGGGATTGGGACAATGCACATGCGTTGTGGGAGAAGCTCGGTAAGCCTCGCCGAGACGATCCCACGTGGATGCGCTTCGTCCACGCGGTCGACACCCACACCGAAGCCGAACAGTTGACCGCCCTGCAAAACACCGGTCGTCTTCCCGCGCTGTGGTGGGAGGATGACGGCGAGTGGTCCACATTCACCAAAGTGCTTGTCTCAGCGGGCCATAGCTATCTTTCTGGCTACGTGACTCCAACCCGCACCCGCACGGCGCGATGGCGTGACGTATTCCGCTGGACCTTCGACGCACCCCATGCCGACTGGGTAGCACTCGGCCGGCCCCAGCGGCGTACCCACGGGTGGGCCGAATTCCTCATCAAGTGGCGCATGCCCGGACCGGCTCGCCGTGGCGGGTGAAACACGTCCACGGACCCCGAGCCCGAGCCGTGGACGCACTGATGCCCAACGACCTAGCTGGTTCCGCGCATTCCTCACCGACCGCGCTACCCGCAAGCCATCGCCGCACACCCTGCAGGCCTACCGACAAGACTTCGACGCGATCGCCAGCGCCATCACCGGCGCCGACCCAGGACAAGACCTGTCAAGGCTCGACCCGCTTGACCTCACCAAAGATGCGCTGCGCCAAGCCTTTGCGGCCTACGCTGGCTCCCACGAAGCAGCCTCGATCCGCCGCTGCTGGTCGACATGGAACACCTTGTGCACCTACCTCTACACCACCGAACTGCTCCCCGGAAATCCTATGCAGGTGATCGGCCAACCCAAACCGGCCAAGGCCCTTCCCCGATCACTTCCCGCCGAGGCCGCTGAAGCACTCATCACCGCGATAGAGGCGCCGGCGGCCAACAAACGCGCGACCGACTGGCCCGAGCGCGACCGCGCCATCATCTTGACGGCCCTGCTGGCCGGGCTGCGCGCGGCCGAGCTCCGGGGCGCCAACATCGGCGACCTACGTCTCAGCGACGGCGGTGGGGTCCTTCGGGTACGCGGAAAAGGCGGCAAGCACCGTTCAGTTCCTATCGAACAAGCCCTCGTCGACGTCCTCAACAGCTACCTCACCACCCGGGCGGCCCGCTTCCCCGCCACCACCCGCGGGCGATCGGGCCAAAATCCGCGGCCACAGTGGCCAGCCAGCGCGGCTCTGTTCGTCGGCCGCGATGGCGCCCGAATCACCCGCGGCGCTTTGCAATACCGTGTGCTGCGCGCATTCAACCTGGCCGGGCCCGACGCCCAGCGCACCCCCGGCGCGATGGTTCACGCGCTCCGGCACACCTACGCCACCGAGCTCGCCGGCGCCAACATCAGCGTCTACACCCTCATGAAGCTGCTAGGCCATGAATCCATGGCCACCTCGCAACGCTACGTCACCGCCGCTGGCTCTGAAACCCGCTCGGCCGCCGCGCAAAACCCACTCTATGAACTACTCGCTCCCACAGTCGAGGGCGACGGCGATCGCCCAGCGGCCTCGCCCGCAGATTCGACGCAATAACCTCGCACTGGCCATCGCACAACGCACTGCCAGCTGGGAGAATTGGACCAACAGCGGCTAGGACGGCTTGTGTCAGACCCGGTCGGTAATCTAAGGCGAACCCGCAATCAGCGCTGAAATGGTGAAGGCCGAGCGAATGCAGATTCTGGTACTAATCCTGATAAACGTCACCGGCATCATGGCGCCGTTGCTGATCCTGCGCATCATGCGGGCGCCGGTCTCGGCTCTCATCGCCACCGCCGTGATGGACGCCATGGTCTGGGCCGCCATGTTCATCTTCGACCCTGTCGGCAAGTACCTCATGCCCCTGTTATCCCAGCTCCATTCATAAGCGTTGGGCAATTAAGACATTCCGGCGCCGCCTTTAACGTCCATCAAGAGCTTGCAGCGTGCACGAATCACCAAGGGACGGCGTGTAAATCGTGTACTGGCAGTGCTGGCAACGGTGTGAGCGGTGCATTCGTCGTTCGCAACGGCAGTGTGCTATGCCAACGAGCACCTGGTGCGCTCCGAGTTGCGCGCCGCATTCCGGACAGTGCGACGGGCGGTGTTCTTCCCACCCGCGCCGGGTCTGCACAAGCCGCATTTTTGCGATGGTAGCGGGGAATTGAAGTTGAAGCGCCTGCGGCGCTGCTGAATGGCTTGGGCCTTGCCCAAGCCCATGTTTGTTTGCCTTTCTGGCTTTCGATTATGCCGGCGGTCCGCTTCGCGTCAAGGCCACGGCCTGCGCTTCGCTTCGGGCACAAGGCTCGCACAGTTCCCCGGCACGCTCGCTTCGCTCGCGGCGGCCAACTGTGCGCCCGGACCTTGCACTCCGCGTCCCTATGCCGGCCCAAATCTCAATTGCCAGAAGGCAAACAGAACAGGCGGCCATGCGGACGCCTGACCCACCCAGAAAGGTTCAACCATGACCGACATCACCAGCACCGACACTGCGGGCAATGCCACTGACCAGCCGATCGGCACCTTGGAACACCTTGATCCGGCGTTGCTCGACATTGGTGACAATGTTCGCGACGATGCCGCGCTGAGCAAGGCGTTCATCGCCAACATCGCCGAAAATGGCGTCCTGGTGCCGATTACGGCTGTCCGCGACGCGGAACGGCCCGAGGTCATCCGTGTCCGCAACGGACAGCGGCGCACTCTTGCTGCCCGCGAAGCGGGATTATCCAGCGTCCCCGTCTATGTGCTGCCGTCCACTGCTGCCGATGCCACCCAGGAAACCATCGACCGCATCGTGCACCAGATCGTCACCAACGATCAAAAGCTCGACATCACCGACGCGCAACGGGCGCGCGGTATCCAGCAGATGATCGATGCGGGGATGTCGGTGACCAAGGTGGCCAAGAAGCTGTCTGTGGGCAAGGACGCTGTGAAGGCCGCCCACACGGCCTCGCGGTCGGCGACGGCCATGGATGCGCTGGCTAGTGGCCAGCTGAGCCTGGTCGAAGCGGCGGCGATCACCGAGTTTGAGGACATGCCCGGTGCCGTTGAGCGGCTGATGAGTGCGGCTGACAGCGGCTGGTTCGAGCACACGGTCGCCCAACTGCGCCAGCAACGTGCCACTGACGAGGCCCGCGCCCAAGTGGCCCCGGCCTACGCCGACAAGGGGTTCACTCTCCTTGAGCAGCGCCCGGATTCGTGGGACCCGGCTTGCATCCCGCTGCATCACCTGGTGACCGCTGACGGGGAGGAAGCCGACGACGACGCGGTGACGCACCCCGCCCATTGGGCTGTGTTGCTCGTTGAGGACACCGCATGGTGCGACGTGGAAACCGGTGAAGTGATTGACGAAGAGAGCGTGGACTGGGAGACCGAGGATCAGCCGGACGCCACACCCGCAGAGGGGATGCGCCACGCCAACACGGTCACCGAGGCGCAGGTGTTCACTCCCGATTACTACTGCCTCGACTACCGCGCCGCCGGTCTGACGCCGCAGAGCTGGTTCGCGCGGCAAGCCGGGCTGGTGGACACCGACACCGGCGAAGCAGTCGACCTGGACGACGAGGCCCGCGAAGCCGCACGCCAGCAGGCGGCGATCGAGCGGGCCGAGACCGAAAAGCGTGAGCGCCGTAAAGTGTTGGCGCTCAACAAGCTCGGTGATGCGGCCCTTGGCGTGCGGCGTGATTTCGTCAAGAAGCTGTTGGCGCGAAAGACACCTCCCAAGGGCGCCGGTCTCTTCGTGGCGGACTGCTTGGCCCGTGACAGTGCGTTGCTCACGAACAACAACGCGCTGGACACCACCGCCGAACTGCTCGGACTCGACAGCGGCCAGGCCGTGGCCAAGCTCGTGGCCGAGCTACCCGCCAACGGCGACGCACGCGCGCAGGTGATCACGCTGGGCCTGATTCTCGGTGCGCTCGAATCGCGCACCCCCAAGGATGCTTGGCGCAACAACAGCGGCTGGTGGGGCCATCACGTCGGCGGCGCTGAGTACCTGCGCTGGCTCGCCGACAACGACTATCCGCTGGCTCCCGTCGAGGAAGTCGTGACCAAGGCCAAAAGCACCGACGAGGTGTATGAGCAGTACTTGGCTGATGCGGTAAAGGAGTAGCGCGCCGCTCGGGTGGGGTCAGGGCTGCGGCTCTGGCCCCACCTTGGGCGATGGCGATCCGCCCCCGTCATGCCCTGCTGCGTGTTCGCTGCGGCGGCAGCAGCATCACGATGCCCGCCGTTGGCGGCTAAACACGTTCTGCCTTCTGGGCTTTCGATTCTGACCGGCCGGGTCGCTACTTGCAAGGCGCCGGCCTCCGCGCTGCTGCGGGCCGGTGGCTCGCGAACTTTTCCCCAAGCCGCTCGCTGGCGCTCACTGGGAAAACTTCGCGCCCGGGCCTTGCATTCCACGACCCGCGGGCCGGTCTATATCCCCAATGCCAGAAGGGCAAAAGAATGGCATCAAATAACAGGAAGCGCTATCGAAGGAATACGGTAATGAGTCACATCTGTGGTTGGCGCATGGTGAATGAAAGGCGAACGTGGATAGGCATCACTGGCGAGTATGTTGTCGCGCTACGGTTACCGCCAGATCGTCCTGGGCGAGAATCAGCCTGAATCTGTATGTAGGGTTCCGGTTGGCTCAAAGGCGAGCCGTAGTCGGCGCTGGCCGCCTCAACGAGGCTGGTAGTACACGCTTTCTCCTCACCGATGTTGAGCAGAGCTCACCGCCCAAGAGAATGGCGCATACGTGTCGGGAAGCAGCTCCAAAGAATGTCGATAAGTGGTCGAATTTCTTTCTCCCGGCTATGGCATAAGGACAATCACGGCAGTAATATTGAATTATCAATCGCAGCACCAACCATTTGCGAAGGAGGCTCGTAATGTCCCCGATCACTGTTTATACAAAACCTGCCTGCGTGCAGTGCAACGCGACTTTCCGGGCGCTGGATAAAAAGGGAATCAGTTACCAGAAAGTCGACGTGACCGAGCACCCAGAGGCCCGCGAATACGTCATGAGTCTGGGCTATCTGGGCGCACCCGTCGTCTATGTCTCGCCCACGGTGCATTGGTCGGGGTTCCGCCCGGATCGCTTGGCCGGCCTGGCCGCCGCCTAACAGCTGCACCCCTGACCGAAAGGACTCACACCCATGCACACCGACACCGCGCTTGAGCAAGCCGTCGCCGAGTTCACCGAGCTCGACGCCATCGAGCGAATCGCTGAAACGCGAAGCCATCTGCTTTCCCACATCTCTACGGCAGTCAAGGCCCTGCAAGACGCGAGTGGCGCCTTGGCGCAGCTGCGCAGCAACAGCGTCTACGACGTCGAGTTTGTGGAGGGTCGCGATGGCCGCGATGTTGCCACCTTCCTCGACGAGAGCATTCGCCACACCCGTGCGGCCTACGCGGTGGTGCACACCGTTATCGATCAGGAGACACCGTGATGGCGAGCGCACACCAACTCCACAGTCCCGGAGCCGCTTTGGACCACGTGCGGGACGCCCTGCAAGCAGCGGGGCACGCCATCCGCCCGCGTGGTTCGGAGGCCTTCATGGCCAGCTGCCCCCTGCACACCGACCACTGCCCCTCGCTGTCGGTTGGGTGGCGAGAAAACACCCGCGCCGGCACTGGCGGTGCGGTCCTGCTGCACTGCTTTAGCTGCCAAGCCCCCGCGGCCGCCATCGCGGCCGCACTGGGTCTGCGCCTGGCCGATCTGTTCGACAACCCCAGCCCCGCAACCGGGCAACGCTGGCCTCGCGTCACGCAGCCCAGGGCCAGGCGAACTCCTGGGCCAGGGCCGTTACCCGCACGCATCACCGCGGGGCGCGAAGACACCAACCACCACTGGCGCCGGGCCCGGGTCTACACCTACCTGACCCCCACGGGAACCCCGGTGCAGCAGGTCGTCCGCGAAGAATGCGCATGCACTGGTCGACCCCACAAACAGTTCCGGCAGCGCTACCGCGACGGAGGCCAGTGGGTGTACCGCAAGCCGTACGGATTCACCCCGGTGTTATACCGGCCCGCCGCAATTGCGGCCGCAGCCACACGCGGCGCATGGATATGGGTCACCGAAGGTGAAAAAGACGCCGACACCCTGACTGCACTCGGCCGGCTGGCCACCACCAACGCCCAAGGAGCCGCCAACTTCCCCGCCGAACTCGTCGACGACTTCGCCGGACTCAAGGTCGCCATCGTCGCCGACCGAGACCTCGCCGGTTATCAGCGGGCGATCAACCTCTATGCACGCCTACGCAGCATCACTGCCCAAGTCGTGGTGCTCTTACCCGCCCTCGACGTCGACAAAGCCGACGTCACCGATCACGTCAACGCCGGCCTGTGGAACCGCGCCGAGCTTTTCGGAGGCCTTTCCGTCATCACGCCCGCCGAACTGCACACCTTGGCCGCGGCCGCCAAAGCCCGGGTGGCCGCCGAGCGTTTCGACGTCGCCCTGCAGGAAGCCCGCGCGCACCAGGACCGTCGCGGCCTGGTACCCGGCAGCGCACGCAACGCCGCACGATGGCTCGCCGAAGCCGCCGAACAACTGCGCACAGTGCAACACACCCACCAAGACCTGCACCACGACATCGGCGAGCAGCCCTCACCCAGGCAGCGCGCCGAGGCGGCCGCCATTGATGCCCTCCTCGAGCAGCTCACCACTGACTACCGGAACAACACACGCAGGCCAGCGATACACGCTGGCCATGATCGGTTGAAGGAGTCTGCATGACAACGCGTTTCGAGATCGCCATCACCAACCGCGCGGCCGCAGCCATCGCCGCAGCGCCGGGCCGGCCCGGGCCCGCCGCCAACACCGCCCGCGCCTGGATCGACAGCATGACCGCCCGCGCCCAACTACGCTCCGAGCGTCGCCTGCGCCACACTCGCGCCGCCTAACCCCCGGAAAGGTGACCCCACTCATGCACGCCATCACCCGCCGATTCGCCGCCGCCGCAGGGGTGCTCACCGCAGCAACTCTGGCTCTAGCCGGTCCACCCTCGGCACACGCCGCGCTAGCCGTGGTCAGCCCCGGCGAAGAGGTCGACTACATCAACCCCACCGGAGGCAACCAGTTCTGCACCATCGGCTACGTCTACACCGGCGCGGACCTGCACACCTACGCCATCACCGCCGCCCACTGCCGCTCTGACCCCGCGTCAGGCTATGCGCGCGACAAGCGAAGCGGACTCACCGGCAAGTTCGTGCGCACCATTTTCGAGTCGCCGCGCAGCGGCGGCGCCGACTACGCGCTGATCGACTTCAACACCAACTCCATGGCATCGGCCTTCATCGACGCCAACCACACGCTCTTTACCGACGACCATCCCGAACCCCAAGTCGGCGAAACTGTCTGCCGCATCGGAGTTTCCAGCGGACAGCACTGCGGACAAATCGCGGCCGCCCAAGGCCGAGACCAATACCTGACCACAGGGATGCCGCCCAGCATCCCCGGTGACTCCGGAGGCCCGGTGTGGACGCCAACCTCACAGGGTTACGCGCAAATCATCGGGATTTGGCTAGGTGAAAAAACCACCGCCGCCGGCCAACAGTACGGCCGCTTCGCCTCACTATCCAGTGGCCTTCGCGCACTTAGCGCGCCCGAACGACCCGGTCAAAACGCCAGCAATCCCGAGTAATCAGCTCGCGGATACGACACGTCGAAGCTCAACTCCGGTACCGGCCACTGCCCGGTCACCAACCAGGTCATCGCCGGCACCGCAACACCCTGCGGCCCCTTCATGAGGTCACGCGCGAAGGCCTCTTCAAACATCACACCAGCGTACAGCCGCTGGGACTGGCCACCTGCCGGTGGCCACCAAATCCGTAGCCCCTCACCCTTTTAAGCCGTCAGCGGGGCGCTCATGGTAAGCGGGTGGGGACCCCGACCGGTCCACCCACGCCCACACCGGGCCTCGCCGTGCCGAGTGACTGTTTTGGGTCCTAATGCCAGCTCGCCGAAGGGCGCTTCGCGCCGGCGAGCGCGGACCCAAAACCCGGCGAACACCCGCCGCGGGACTCGTCGGGGTGGACCGCCCACCCTCACCCGCTTACCCGCACCCCAGCGCTGACCAGCGCACCACATCACCATCCGAAACGGAGAACACACCAATGACGAAATCCGCCACACCCATTTACGTCACGCCGGCCGGCGTCATTACTCACAGCATCGTGTCCATCAAAGGCCAGCTCGAACCCGACATCACCGTGCACCACGCCCGCACCCCGTCCGCCCGTATCGGCATCACGGTCGGCGGCATGCACATGAGCCTGCAGAACTGCCAGACAGCCCAGGGCCTGCTCGAGGCCTTCGTCGCTGCGCGCACTCAGATGATCCATGTCCCCGCGGAAATCCCCACCGCTGGAGCCGTGGCCGAGGAGCCCGCCGGCCGCGCAGTGCTCGGCGTCGAGTGGACGAGGGCACCGGCTTACGCTGTCGTGGCACAGTCGGCGCTCAACAAGCTCAAGACCGCGAAACTGCACTGGGTCGAGCTCTACACCGGCCCGATCACCTGGCAATTGCGTGACCGCGCCGCGATCCTGTCGATGATCGACGCGTTTCGACAGGTCCACCGAGTGGCGATCGCGGTCTTCGCAGACGGTGAGCGCTACAAAGCCGATCCCACCGACGCCGACTATCGAGCGGCCTGAACACATTCCGGGCCCGGCCGCCTCTCCCATCGGGGGGTGGCCGGGCCCCCCTTTTCTTCCGGTCCGCTGAGGTGCCGGCGCGCCCCGCGCGACCGGACTGGCCACCTGCCGGTGGCCACCAAATCCGTAGCCCCTCACCTTATTTGCCGTCAGCAGGGGTCGCAGTCTAATCGGCCGGGGGCCCCGACCGGTCAACCCACGCCCACACCGAACTACGCAGGCCCAGTGACCTTTTCGGCCCTATGCCAGCTCGCCCCATGGCGCTTCGCGCCAGGCGAGCGCGGGCCGAAAACCCTGCTGCGTTCGGCGCGGGACTCTTCGGGGTTGACCGCCCACCCTCACCCGATTAGCCCACTCCCCCAGCGCTGACCAGCGCACCACATCACCGCACAGAACGGACAAACATCATGTGCTACAACCGCATCGCGATCCTGGCTGATCTGCGTAACCAACTCGTCAACGGGACCTGCAACCCCAGCCGAGGCCTCGCCGAGCTCGCCGCCCCACTCCTGGTCGACGACAGCTATAAGACCCTGCTCTACAAGATCGCCGAGCGCCGGCCGCTACGGGCCGCACTGCTGTGGGGCCGTATCGGCGATCACCTCAGCGGACAGGCCCGAATCGAAGCCCTCACCCTGGCCGCTGCGTTCGCCCTCAAAGGTGGCAATCCCGGCATCGCGGCCACGATCATCACCCGCGTCGACGTCGCGGTCCGCCGCGAGCACACCGAGACGCCGGCAATGATCGAGATTCTCAAACTCGACCACCGCATCCAAGCGCACCTGACCCACGTCGTCGCCTGAAACCACCTACCTCACACAAGGCATCCACCATGAGTAATCACATCGAATGGGGCCACGCCGCGGACAGCCTCTACACCCTGCACCCGCGCGAGCGGGCAATCGAGAAATTCCACCCCGAGGACGAAGATGCAGTCAGCGGGCCCTTCGTCCTGGGACTGTGGAACGGAAACGGCGACGGTCTCGCCCTGCAAGGAAGTCGCCGCGAAATCCTCGACTACCTCGGCCACGTCATCGCGCACGTGCGCCGCGAAACCCATCCCCGCCTTGAGCTCGACCAGGCCCTCAAACGACTGCACACGCTGCGAGAAGAACGCAGCGCGGTCCTCGATCACGCTAACTACAGCACCTGCGACGTCGCTCGACTCGACGAAGCGGAAGTCGACCTGCTCAACGACGTCGCCGAGGCCGCCGCTGAAGTCAACGCCGAGCTGCACCCGTACTAACCCAAGGACCTCTCCGGGCCCGGCCGCCTCTCCCACCACGAGGGGTTGGCCGGGCCCCCCCTTTTTCTTCCAGCTCACAC
>NZ_GG770563.1:102533-104002 GCF_000164135.1 Mycobacterium parascrofulaceum ATCC BAA-614
ATCTGAATGCCGTTATCCGTCAGTCATGGTGGTATCGCCGGCGGGGCGATGGCCGGAGATCTCGTGGTAGCCGATCCTGTCGGTCCACGAGGCCAGCTCGTGCCGGCGGACCGACACGGTTTTGGAGTTGACCCGAACCACGGGGTACCAGTGGCCGCGATACTTGATGAGGTCACCTTTGGTGATGCTGTCGCGGCTGTGCGGGTTGGCGGCGCCGGATGCTTGCAGATCCGCGTAAACCGCTTTCCAGTAGGCGATTTGATCGCCACGTTGGGCCATGCGCGCGATCACCTGTTCACGGTAGGACCCGGAGGCGGGGGCGAACTCGTCGACGTATTCGTAGGTGGCCGTGCGCGCGACGACGCGACGGTAACCATCGAGAATGCGTTGATCGCCACGTTGCTCGGCTTCCAACTTCTCGATGCGGTTCTTCACCGTCACCGGGTTGTAGCGGTGAGCGGTGGTGGTCGCGGCGGCCTGTGCGCGGCCCTGTGCCTGGTGGGCGAGATCGGTCGCGTCAATCGCGCGGCGGGTTGCGTCGTGGGCGCGGGTGATCGCGTTACGGTGGCGGCTCTCGCTGTGATGGCCGATCTTGATCGGCTCTCCACCGGGAGGCAGGGCCTCTACGGCGCGCTGCTCGGATTCCCAGGCGGCCGAGGCGGCGGCGGCTTTGCGGTCGGCTTTGGCGGCCAGGGCGTCGGCGCGCTGCGCCTGGCGGTGAGCGCGGTCGGCTTCGGCCTCGGCTGTGGGGCGATGAGTGTCGTCGACGTCGACAGTTACCGTGTGGCCGGCGGCGCGCAGCGATTCGGCGGCACGCTCGATTTTGTATCGGTTGGGTTGACGATCGCGGCTGCCGGCGATACCCCATACACCGAGTGTGCGAAACCAACGGAATCCGGCGGCTTTGAGGATGGTGTTGGTGCCGTCTCCGCGGGCGGTGCCGTGTACGAGGGTTCCTTCAGCGGCGGTGTGGGTGATTTCGATAGTCATTGGTGTTGTGCTCCTGGTCTTTTCGGGTTGAGGGGTGGGGTTGTTGGGATGAAAAGAGCCCGGCCGGCTTCTGAGTGATGCGGAAACAGGCCGGGCCCCGAGTTCGTGGTGAGGGCGTTGTCACGCTGTGACGAGTTGTCGGTGCACGTTTCGGCTGGCGTTGCCTTGGGTCAACCCGAGTCGCGAGGCGACGCGTGCCACGGTCCGCGAGGTTGTGTGAAGGCGCCAGGCGATGAGCTCTGGGTCGATTCGGCCATACATGCGTCGCACGGCTTCGTCACGGTCTTTGCCGCGCAGCGGCAGGCGTAACCCGTCGTTGGCGACTTGCAGGACAGCAAGCTCGTCGACGTCGGCCATTCGGTCGTCTTCACGGTGCCGCTCGTGCCTGTGTGGGTCGTGTGCTGACGTCTCGGGGGAGGACAGTGCTTGGGCTTCGTCTGGGCCGGTGATGGCCCATGGGTCTGGGGTGCTGATAGTGG
>NZ_GG770563.1:104541-105475 GCF_000164135.1 Mycobacterium parascrofulaceum ATCC BAA-614
CAAACATCATGGATCACGAATTCGAGCTCGCCTTCAACCTCGTCGACGAGGCCGCAGGACGCATCCAGGACCAGCAGTACGGCATCACCCGAATTCTCTTTCACAACCACGGCGACATCGGGCTCACCACCGTGCATGACTACACCCGCGAAAGTGGGCACCGCCTGGTCCTGTTCGCCACCGATGCCCACGGTCAGATGGCCGCCGTCGAGGCGACCGCACCTGACCTCAACACCGAGCCGCACACCCGAATCCTCAAGGTCCGCGCCAGTGAACTCACCTTTCACGCCGTCCCCGGCCACGACTGGTCCTACCGCGCCGCCCACGCCGGCCACACCTGCACTCTGACCGCCGGAATCGGCGACCAGCCGATGTGGACCGTCACCGTCGACAACCAACCCTCCGTCGTCCACGAGGACCTCGACACCGCCCTCGACCACATTGCCGCCGCCGCCCTGCTGGCGGCCTAACCCCACTTTCGCGGCCGGGCCAGCGTCACACGTGAACGTCGGCCCGGCCGCGTACCATCCCGACCAGAAAGGACTGATCGACATGACCGACATCGACTACTGCCAAGGCTGGTACTTCATTGACCCCGCCGACGGCAAGCGCCGCAAGATGCGGTTCCGACAAACTGTCGACGGAATCGGACAACTTGTCGCCGTCGTGGCCAAGGCCTACGACCGCGAGAACGGGGACGAAATCGCGATCACCCGCCCTGAGGTCCAAATAAGCGAAGTGGAAGCCGCGATAAACGGATTTGAAAATTGGGCCAGTCACTATGTGAGTCCAATAAAACGGAGCGTCGACCTGGCGCTGATCCGCGACCGCATCCGCGCGGCAGGCCTGACCTAACCCAAGGACCTCTCCGGGCCCGGCCGCCTCTCCCACCACGAGGGGGTGGCCGGGCCCCCCTTTTCTTCCGGTCCGCTGA
>NZ_GG770562.1:0-17223 GCF_000164135.1 Mycobacterium parascrofulaceum ATCC BAA-614
TGGGTTCGCGACCTATGGATGACCCGGTGATCACGGCCAGAGTCATTCTCGTCGAAGACGTCCGGGATCAGACCTTTTCCAGCGTTGGGAGCTGGCGGCGTGTTTTCGCAGATGCCATTTCAATTCGGCAAAAGGCCGTGCTGAGAGGCCGTTCCAATGGTTTGAGTTCATCGTCCAAGTTGCGGTTTTTGATGCAGATGTCGACCCTGCCAACCATCGCAGCTTCTTCGTCCCTGGCGGCGCTAAGCATCTTCACGCTCAACGTGTTGTTGTGCAACGTCGGCACAACGGACATCTCTGGCGCGAGCGATGGGTTGAGCGCTACCACCCAGTATGGTCTGCTGGTCACGGTTTCGGCGGTCGCGCTGTACGTTGATCGGCTGCTGCAGCGCGACGCACGTGGTGCTGTTGTCGAGGGGCATCGGTGACGGCATCCAACGGTTTGTCGGTATACCTTCGTGAACAACTGCGGAAACCGCTAGGGCAGGTGGCCAGCTTCACTCAGATGTGTGTGCTAACCGGCAAGGCGCTTGCACGTCCGTTCCAATGGCGCGAATTCATCCTACAGGGTTGGTTTCTACTCGGTGTGTCGTTCCTGCCAACCGTTATGGTCGCAATTCCGCTCACCGTGCTAATCATCTTTACGCTGAATATCTTATTGGCCGAATTTGGGGCCGCCGACGTCTCCGGCGCTGGGGCTGCGCTCGGCGCCGTCACTCAACTGGGCCCCCTTGTGACGGTGCTCGTGGTCGCTGGCGCAGGTTCTACTGCGATTTGTGCGGATTTGGGCGCTAGGACTATTCGCGAGGAGATCGATGCGATGGAGGTGTTGGGCATCGACCCGATTCATCGACTGGTAGTTCCCAGGGTGGTTGCATCGACCATTGTAGCCCTGCTGCTCAATGGCGCGGTGATCAGTATCGGGCTGGTCGGCGGGTTCTTGTTCGGTGTGTATATCCAGAATGTTTCGGCCGGCGCATACGTTTCGACCCTAACCTTGATTACTGGATTGCCCGAGGTGCTGATCTCGATTGTGAAGGCCACCTTATTCGGGCTTATTGCCGGGCTGGTGGGTTGCTACCGCGGGTTGACAGCCGGCGGGGGAGCCAAAGGGGTGGGCACAGCAGTCAACGAAACGTTGGTTCTTGCGGTGGTCGCATTATTTGCGGTCAACGTGGTGCTGACTACCATTGGTGTGCGGTTCGGAACGGGGCGTTGAGATTGGCTTCCCCGACGGTCGTGCAATCACGTTTCCCACGCGCTTGGAAGCTAGGCGCCGGATGGGTCGGCGCTCCTGGCCGTGCGCTCGACGCCTCTGGTGATGTCGCGCTGTTCGTCGGCGAAGTGCTCCGTTATCTCGGGTTTACCCTAAAGAATTACCGAAAGGAAGTCTTGCGCCTGATCGCCGAGATCGGCATGGGCACTGGCGCAATGGCCGCCGTCGGCGGCACGGTGGCGATCATCGGCTTTGTGACGCTATCGGCCGGTTCGCTGATTGCGATTCAAGGGTTCGCCTCGCTAGGCAATATCGGCGTTGAGGCGTTCACCGGTTTCTTCGCCGCGCTAGCGAATGTGCGTGTGGTGGCGCCAATCGTAACTGGCACTGCTTTAGCCGCGACCGTCGGGGCCGGTGCTACAGCGCAATTGGGCGCCATGCGGATCAGCGAGGAGATTGATGCGCTTGAGGTGATGGGAATCAAATCAGTTTCGTATTTGGTATCTACCCGAGTTATTGGCGCCTTCATCGTCACTATCCCACTATATTCGGTCGCGGTCCTCCTCTCGTTCTTTTCCGCCCAGCTGGTGACAACTTTGTTCTATGCGCAATCAATCGGAACGTATGACCATTACTTCAACACTTTCCTGAGGGTTAACGACTTCTGGTACTCTCTTGCGGAGACGGTCGCCATTTCGGCAGTCGTGATGTTGAACCACTGCTACTACGGATACAACGCCAGCGGCGGTCCGGTTGGAGTCGGCGTGGCAGTCGGGAGATCGATGCGCGCATCGCTAATCGCCATCGTAATGGTCGTGCTAATGGCTTCGTTAGCGATTTACGGCGTCAACCCCAACTTCAATCTCACGGTGTAAATTATTATGGCAACCACAAGCAAGCGGCTACGGCGACTTATTTCGGTCCGAAAGTTAGCGGGGCTGGCTTTGTGGCTCATCACCGCGGTCGTGCTGATCGTCGTCTGGGTCCAGTTCCGGGGTGGCTTCACACCCAAGATAACCTTAACAGCATTGGCTAGCCGGTCGGGTTTGGTCTTGGATCGGGGGGCGAAAGTCACTTACAACGGGGTGGAGATCGGCCGGGTGGGCAGCATCAGCGAGGTGGAGCGTGACGGAAAGCCGGCGGCCAAGCTGCTGCTGGAAATTGCGCCAAAATACGCCGGGCTGATCGCGCTAAACGTAAATGCCGAAATTACAGCCACCACGGTGTTTGGCAACAAGTACGTGTCGTTGAGTTCGCCCAAACAACCTGTGGCCCGGAAGGTTACACCGGCTGACATAATTGTGGTGAGGTCGGAAACAACGGAGTTTAACACGTTGTTCGAGACGGTCATGCAGATTTCAGAGAAGGTGGATCCGGTCAAGGTGAACTTAACGCTTTCGGCGGTGGCTGCAGCGTTAAATGGGCAAGGCGATAAATTCGGGGCTTCGATCATCAATGGAAACACCATACTCGATGACATCAACCCGCAGATGCCTCAAATCCGCCATGATATTCAACGGTTGGCGGATTTAGCCGATATCTACGGGGATGCCTCGCCGGATCTTTGGAGCGCCCTCGATAACGCAGTCACCACGGCGCGTACCTTCAACCAGCAAAAGAAGGATCTGGACGCCGCACTCTTGGCCGCGGTGGGGGTTGGAAACACCGGTGCCGACATCATTGACCAGAGCAGATCGGACCTGCAGCATGCGGTCAGCGACCTGGTGCCGGTGACTCAACTGCTTGACACCTACAGTCCGGAGCTTTACTGCCTTTTTCACCATGGCGCTAATGTGCTACCGAAAGTGACGGATGGGGAGAGCGGCAACGGTTACTCGGTAAGGTTAACAGGCACGATCTTGGGAGGAACAAATGCGTACGTCTATCCTGACAACTTGCCGCGAGTGAATGCTCACGGCGGACCGGGCGGGAAACCGGGATGCTGGAAGACCATTACCCGCGATCTGTGGCCTGCTCCGTACTTGGTAACGGATAGCGGTTCCAGCATCGCGCCATACACCCACTTTGGAATCCCGCAACCGCAGGCCAATGAATACGTGTGGGGCCGCCAGTGGGGGGAGAACACGATCAACCCATGAAAAAAATCACCGCTACGGCAGTGAAGTTTAGTACTGCCGTATTAACTTTAATTGCCGTGACGGTCATCATTGTCGTGGTGTTCGCCCAGTTGCGCTTTAACAAGACCTCCAGCTACACGGCCGAATTCAGTACTGCGAGCGGCTTGCGCGCCGGCCAGTTTGTCCGTGCCTCCGGGGTGGAGATCGGCAAAGTAAGCAGCGTACGGATCACGGAGGGCGGTCATCGGGTGCGTGTGGACTTCGAAGTAGACCGTTCGGTGCCGCTTTATCAGTCGACGACCGCGTCCATTCGCTATGCCGACCTACTTGGGCAGCGCTACGTAGAACTTAAGCGCGGCGACGGTGAAGGGATGGATCGGGTGTTGCCGCCGGGTGGGTTTATCCCGCTGTCACGTACGGAGCCAGCCCTGGATTTAGATGCACTGATCGGTGGTTTCAAGCCGGTGTTTCGCGCGCTCGATCCCGACAAAGTCAATACGATTGCGACCGCGATCGTCACTGTGTTTCAGGGCCAAGGTGGCACGATCAACGATATCTTGGACCAGACGGCGCAACTAACCGCGCAGATCGCTGGACGTGACCAGGCAATCGGTGAAGTCATCTCAAACCTTAACGTCGTGCTAGAGACCACGGTCAAGCATCGCAAGGAATTCGACCAAACGATCGACAACGTCGATAAGTTGATCACCGGGTTGAGCAATCAAGCCGATCCGCTCGCGGCCAATGTCGCGCACATCGGTAATGTGGCCGGCACGCTGGCGGATCTGTTGTCAGACAATCGGCCACTGCTGCAGAAGGCCGTTGGCTATGTGCAGAATACCCTCCAACCGCTAATTGACCGGCTCGACTACGTCGACGGGGTGTTACGGGACGCCCCACAATCTGCGAAGCGTGTCGCGGGTATCGGGGGGCTTTATGGCGACTTCTTCAATTTCTACGCGTGCGACGTCACGCTGAAGGTTGATGGCCTGCAGCCTGGCGGGCCCGTCCGTACCGTGAAGCTTTGGAGTCAGCCGACGGGGAGGTGCACTCCGAAGTGAGAACCCTTCAAGCAATCAATCCGTATCGGATGGGGGCGATGGGAATCATCGTTGCAGCGGTGGTGACCGGAGTAGGGCAAAGCTTCACCAGCATTCCGATGTTGTTTGCCCAGGCAACCTATTACGGAGAGTTCAAAGACACAGGCGGGCTGAACAAGGGCGATAAAGTTCGCATCGCTGGGGTAAATGTCGGCGAAGTGCAGGGATTTACGATCAATGGCAACCATGTAGTCATGAAGTTTTCCATCGGCTCCAATACAATCGGATCTAAAAGCCGTCTTGCGATCCGTACCGATACCATCCTGGGGAAGAAAGTGCTCGAGATCGATCCCCAAGGCTCCCGCGTGCTCCAACCAAATGCGACACTCCCGCTTGGGCAAACCACCAGCCCGTACCAGATCTACGACGCGTTCTTCGACGTCACGAAGGCGGCTACCGGCTGGGACATCAATACAGTCAAACGCTCCCTGAATGTGCTGTCGCAGACAGTTGAGCAGACTTACCCGCATCTGAGTGCAGCACTGGATGGTGTGGCCAAGTTCTCTGACACGCTAGGGAAACGCGACGAGCAAATCCAACGGCTGCTTGCTGACGCTAGGAAGGTGGCAAGCATACTCGGTGATCGCAGCAAGCAAATCGATCGGATTTTGGTTAACACGCAGATCGTTCTGGCGGCGTTCAACGAGCGCAAGAGTGCCATCGACGGCTTGCTGGGCAATATCGCCGCCGTTTCCGCCCAGTTGAAGGGTTTGATCGATGACAACCCGAATCTGCATAACGTTGTCGAGCAATTGAGGACGATTAGCGATCTGCTACTCAAACACAAAAAAGATCTCGTCGAGTGGGCGCCTAACGTAAGCTATTATGCGTCGGCTTTGGCGGAGTCGGTAGCGTCGGGTCCCTACTTTAAGGTGGCTCTGCTGAATCTTGCACCTTTTTGGATGACTCAGCCTTGGGTCGACGCGGCGTTCAAGAAACGTGGGATCGACCCTGAACAATTCTGGCGCAGCGCTGGTTTGCCCGCCTACCAGTTCCCCGATCCTAACGGCACCCGGTTTCCCAATGGCGCGCCACCGCCAGCTCCGCCGGTAAGGGAGGGCACCCCGGACCATCCAGGACCGGCGGTTCCGCCAGGCGCGTCGTGCGCTTACACCCCCGCAGAGGACGGTTTGCCGCGGCCATGGAACCCGCTTCCCTGCATGGGTTTGGGCGCCGGCCCTTTCGGTGGCCCGTCGACGATCGCGCCGTTTGACGTCCAAACGTCACCTCCCGACCCTAATGGGCTGCCACCAACACCCGGTATCCCGATTGCCGGACGACCTGACGAGCCCCCGCCGAATGTGCCAGGCACTCCGGTGCGGCTTCCCGTAAAAGCTCCACCAGGCGCGCGTACCGAGAACCTGGCGCCGGCCGGCCCGACATCACCGCCGTCGACCTTCGCGCCAGGACTCCCCCCGGGACCACCATTCCCGCCGGGCCCGGGCCCGCAGCTGCCGGGCCCATTCATCACCCCGGGCGGAACAGGAGGCAGCGGCGCTGCGACGGGAGGCAGCCAGAATTGAGTACTGTTTTCGATATACGCAAAATTCAACTCCCGAAGTTTTCGCGAACTGCAATCATCGTTGGGTCCTTGGTGATACTGCTGGCGTCTATTACGACGCTGGCTGCTCGGGATTTCTACGAAAAAATGACCAATAACACGGTGGTTGCGTATTTCCCGGAGGCAAACGCGCTTTATGTCGGGGACAAGGTCCAGATAATGGGTGTGCGAGTGGGCGCGATCGACAAGGTCGAGCCGTCGGGTGACAAGATGAAGGTGACTTTCCACTACGAGAAAAAATACAAAGTGCCCGCTGACGCCTCTGCGGTGATCCTCAATCCCGCGCTGGTCGCCTCGCGCGTCATTCAGCTGGAACCGCCCTATGAAGGCGGCCCATCGCTAGGAAATCATGCGGTGATCCCCATCGAACGAACACAGGTGCCGGTGGAATGGGATCAGTTGCGCAATGGTATCACGGACATTATCTCGAAGCTGGGACCTACGCCCGAGCAGCCCAAGGGGCCTTTCGGCGAAGTCATCGAATCTTTCGCGGACGGCTTGGCCGGCAAAGGCAAAGAGATCAACAGTACTTTGACCGGGCTTTCGCAAGCGTTGACCGCGCTAAATGACGGGCGTGCCGATTTCTTTGCCGTGCTGCGCAGCATGGCCTTATTCGTCAACGCGCTATATAAAGATGATCGGAATTTCGTCGCTTTGAATAAGGACCTCGCCGTATTTACCAGTTCACTTACCAGCTCAGATCCCGGGCTTGCGAAGGCACTGCAACAGGTAGACGATATGCTTCCCGCATTGCGAAAGCTTCTAGCGGACAATCGTGATGGGCTAACCCACGACATCAACACCCTCGCCGATGTGACCACCGCGCTGGTTCAACCCGAGCCGCTGAATGCGCTTGAAACGGCGCTGCATGTCTTCCCCCATTTTGCCGCCAACGCCCTCGCAATCTATGAGCCGGCGCACGGCGCGCTGACAGGTGCAATAGCCCTGCCAAACTTTGCCAACCCATTGCAGTTCATCTGCAGCGCGATGCAGGCCGGCAGCCGTATGGGATACCAAGAGTCTGCCGAACTGTGCGCACAATACTTGACGCCGGTTTTGGATGCGATCAAGTTCAATGGACCCCCGGCTGGCATCAACCTGTACCAAACTCCTGCTGTACTGCCCAAACATATCGCATATTCCGAGCCTCGGTTACAGCCTCCGCCGGGGTTCAAGGACACCACGGTCCCCGGGATTTGGGCGCCGGACTCGCCGTTGTCACATGGTAACCACGAGCCCGGCTGGGTCGTAGCGCCCGGTGAGCAAGGCCTCACAGTGGGACCGGCTACCGAAAGCTTGCTGACACCGGACTCGCTCGCTGAGCTGATGGGAGGCCCGGACACGACACCGCCGCCATCAAGGTTTCAGACGCCGCCGGGGCCGCCCAACGCCTATTCCAATATGGGTCCACCGCCGCCGGGCCCGCCACCCGCCGCTGACGCAGCATCAGTCGCGACAGGATCCGGCCAGTGAGCATGCGGGCGGGAATGTCACGGTTCGTGGCGCTATTTGCGGCCGCTACAGTACTTACCTCGTGTGCTAGCTGGCGAGGTATCGCTAATGTGCCACTGCCTGGTGGCCCGGGAAGCGAATCCGGCTCTTATACGATTTATGTGCAGATGCCGGAAACGCTGGCTTTGAATGCCAATAGTCGGGTACGCGTCGCCGACGTTTTTGTCGGCAGGGTACGCGCAATCGGCCTGAAAAACTGGATCGCGACGTTGACCTTGGATCTAGAAAAGGGCGTCAAGCTACCGAAGAACGCCACCGCGAAGATCGGGCAGACCAGCCTGCTCGGCTCACAGCATGTGGAGCTGGCGTCGCCAGCCAACCCATCACCGCAACTATTGAAGAACGGCGACATCATCCCGCTGCAGAATGCGTCCGCCTATCCCACCACCGAGCGGGTCCTGGCCAGTTTTGCCGCGGTGCTGCGCGGTGGCGGCATCCCTAACGTCGAAGTGATCGCAAGTGAAGTCCGTAACATGCTGACTGGGCGGGCCGATCAGATACATGATTTCCTCAAGAAGCTCGACACCTTCACCGCCCGACTAAACGAGCAACGTGATGACATCACTCGCGCTATCGACTCCACAGACCGGCTGTTGACTTATGTAGCCAAGCAATCAGACACCCTGGACCACGTTCTCACCGAGTTTCCCCCATTGGCAAAGCATTTCGCTGAACAACGACAGCCGTTCCTCGATGCGACCAATGCGTTGGGCCGGTTTAGCGACGTCCTCAATCAGACCTTGACGGCGGCGCGTCCCGACTTGGATAAAGACGTGCGCCAACTGCAGCGTCCCCTGAAACAACTCAGCCGGGCTTCGATGGATCTGGTCGAGACGCTAAAGATTGCCTTGACCCTCCCGTTCAGCGCCGACGCCATCCCGAAGGTGGTACACGGCGACTCAATGAATGTTTCGATAACCTTGGACCTCACCTTGAGTGCAATCGATAATGCGCTCCTCACCGGAACCGGGTTCTCCGGCGCACTGCGAGCGCTTGAGCAATCGTGGGGCCGCGATCCGAACACCATGCTTCCCGATGTCAGGTTCGCACCCAACCCCGCCGACGAACCCCCCGAGCGTGACGAGGAGTAGGCAGCATGTTGACTCGACGCCTTCGCCTTCAGCTAACCGTGTTCACTATCGTCACGATGCTCGCCATGAGCGTTCTTGGGTGGCATTATCTGAGGTTGCCGAGCGTCGTTGGGATGGGCCAGTACAGTTTGGAGGTGGATTTACCCACGTCGGGAGGGCTTTATCCCACTGCAAACGTCACCTACCGCGGAATCACCGTGGGAAAGGTAACTCGGGTAGAGCCGACCGAACAAGGAGTTCGGGCCACATTGCGTATCAGCGACCAGTACAAAATCCCAATTGACTCCTCGGCGAACGTGCATTCGGTGTCGGCGGTCGGCGAACAATACATAGACCTAGTATCCGCGCAGAATCCGGCCAAGTATTTCTCGCCCGGCCAGACCATCACTAACAGCACGGTGCCTAAACGAATTGGCCCGACCCTGGATACCGTTAACCATACATTGGACGTCCTGCCCAAAGACAAGATCGCCGGACTACTCGATGAGACAGCTCAAGCGGTCGGCGGCCTGGGCCCAGCCCTGCAGCGGCTAGTCGACTCGACCCAATCGATCGTTGGGGATTTCAAAACAAACCTTAGCGACGTCAACGATATCGTCCAAAACGCAGCACCGATCATCGACAGCCAGGCCAACTCGCGTGATCCCATCGAGCGGTGGGCGCACAACTTAAATACTCTCGACGCGCAGGCCGCGGAAAAGGACAAACAGCTCAAGAGCATCCTGGGCCAGGTTGCGCCGACCGCCGATCAGATTAAAGCCGTGCTCGGCGACGTTCGCGAAACTTTGCCGCAGACCCTAGCAAATGTTGCGATTGTGGCCGATCTGCTCAAGCGGTACAACAAGAATGTAGAGCAATTGCTGGTCATACTTCCGCAAATTCCCGCATTCGGTGAGACAGTGACCGCTGCTTACCCACATACGTTTTCTCTTTCGTTCCAAACGCCAATAAATATGACCCCTGCTTGCCTGACGGGGTTCTTGCCGGCATCGCAATGGCGATCCTTTGTGGACGAGACTCCCGGGCTTTTGACCACGCGATACTGCAAGATTCCGATGGAGGCACAAAACGCGGTCCGCGGCGCGCGTAATTATCCCTGTGTCGATGTTCCCGGCAAGCGCGCGGCCACGCCGCGCGAATGCCGCAGCAAAGAGCCGTATGTCCCGCTGGGGACCAATCCTTGGTACGGGGATCCGAACCAGATTCTAAGCTGCCCCGCACCTGCGGCGCGCTGTGATCAGCCGGTGAAACCCGGCTTGGTCATACCGGCTCCGTCGGTCGATACCGGCATCAATCCGCTTCCTTCCGACCGGGTGACGGGGACGCCTCCTCCACGAAGCGATCCACTGCAACGGCCAGGTTCTGGGAGCGTCCAGTGCAACGGTCAGCAGCCGAACCCGTGCATTTACATTCCTAGCGGTGCTGCAGCTATCTATAGTCCGCAAAGCGGCGAGTTCCTAGGGCCCGATGGCGTCAAATACACCATCGAAGATTCGGCCAAAATAGGAGACGACGGTTGGAAGGAGATGTTAGGACCTCAACCTCGGTGAAGCGGCCGCCCATCGGTGGTGACATCGAACTGGAAGTCGACCGCCCACACCCGGTTGGCCGCATCGGCGACCGTGGTCGGCGCGGTGGAACTGCCGCGGCGGTTGCGTCGTCACCGCTGCGGTACGCGCAGTCCTTCTTCACGCCAAAGCGGCTCTTCGTAATTCAGAGTGCGTTGACGAGTGAGTGCAGGGCTCCGCTGTGCAGCAGTGAGCGTCATCGGTAGTGGGTTAGGTTTCTGAATCCCAGCGCGTTGCGGCGCAGTGCTTCCAGTCGGCCGTTGATCGCTTCGGTGGGGCCGTTGAGGCGTGGTGGTCGAAGAAGGCCAGGATGTCGTTGCGGCGGCGCCATAGAGTGCGGCCGAGTTGGGCCAGTTCCTCGAGCTCGTCGGGGACGCCATGGCGCAGGGTGTTGATGATCGTGGTCATCATGGTTTTGCCGCGGCGGCGGTCGGGGTGGGCGTAGGCGGCGATCAGGCGTTGGTAGAAGCTCCAGCACAGTTGGACCGCGAGGTGGGCCTCATCGGTGAAAACGGCTTCCAGTCGGGCTTTTTGGTGCGCATTGAGCAGCGGATAGCGGGTGCGCAACGTGCCCCGCACAAGGTAAGCGGGTCACCCGTGCGGCCGCGGTGCCCGCATGTCTGTTGTTGGATGCGCTGGCGGCACAGGTCGAGCTTGGCGCCGGCCAGCGCGACGACATGGAAGGGGTCCATGACCGCGGTGGCCTCAGGCAGCTGATCTGTCGCCGCGGTCTTGTAGCCGCCGAACCCGTCCATCGCCACGACCTGCACCTGTTCGCGAAACGCTTAGCTCTGCTCAGACAGCCAGCTGCTCAAGGCGGCTGCCGAACGTCCGGGGACCAGGTCGAGCAGCCGCGCACGGCCGGTGCCATCGAGCACGGGAGTCAGGTCGATGATGACGGTGACGTAGCCCTCTGAGTCGGGTCGACGCACATGTGACCAGCGATGCTCATCAACCCCGATGACCCGCACGCCGTCGAGTCGGCCGGTGTCGTTGGCCACGATCAGCTGGGTGGCGTCCATGGCGATGGTGTTGACAGTGTCCCAGGACAGGCCGAGCTCGCGGGCGACCGCGGCGACGGTGGCGTGGTCGATCATCAGCCGGTGACAGATGTAGCGGGCGCATCTGCGGGTGGTCGACCATCCTGGCCGCGCTAGCGCAGAGGTGTTGTGGGCGAACACTTCCCGCTCACAGGCGGTGTCGACACAGCGGTAGCGCGGCACCCGCAGGCGAAGTGGATGCCCGACCACCGGCACATCAGTCACGTTGCGGATCACAGTGTCACGGTTGACGTCTCGACGGCAGCCCGGACAATGCCGCTGGCCATCATCGAGCAAGTTGCAAAACACCACCGTGGCCTCGCCGTCGACAGCAGCATCGGTGATCGTCACCCCAAGTTCGACCGTGCGCACGATCGTGTCGGCAACAACAGCAGCAGAACAAGACGTAGGCTCGGACACAGGACTCCCCAGAAGGCAGACGACAAAGGTGTAGGAACCTGCATCCTCTGCCCGCCGCCCGTATTAGCTCACCGACACGACCCAATCAACAAGTCGCCGCAGCGTTTACCTGCACTCCATTTCCGGAAGAGCCGGCAAACGGTTCGCTGACCCCCAGCCGGCACCGACGATCAGAACGGTCGATTGATCGGTCACTTGGAAACCGGTTCGTATGTCATGTCCCCAGCCCAGGAGGGCAGTTTGCCGAACACCTGGACGGGGAAATGGTCGACAAGGGTACCTAGCCCCTGGGAAAAGAAATGGAAAGGTTGAGCGCGGTTGATAGTCGCAGACATGTGCGTCCGAAGGATGTGATAAGCGGGAATTCGGCGGGTGAACTCGCTTCGATCGCCGATATTCGAGTAGCGTGTGACCGCGTTGTATAGCTTCTCCTCCGAGAGGCCCCACGCAGTGAGGTTAGCCATCATCCTGGTGAGCAGCGGTATATACATTAGGGAGCCGAGGAGAATTCTCGGATCAATAATGGACCCCACCGTCTCGATCACGTGCACCCGCACCGGGCTGGCGCCGAGGTCATTGAGAACTTGGAAACCCACTGCAAGATGGCGAGATTCGTCACTATTGACCTTACTGAAGACCTCGCCGCACAACGGGTCTGCCACCTCGTCTAGAAGGAACTTCAGCAACGCGCCGTCGAGGGCGCATTCCAACGCCGGGATCGCAGAGCTCATCACCGTCAACGGGAGCGCATCGCTATAGTGGTCGATCCACTCGATCCCCAGCCGAATATTCTTATTCGGCACAGGTGTCTCTCCTGGCTCGAGCATTCCCCAGCGATGCATGAGGGCAAGTTCGGCATTAGCGTGCCGCTGCTCCTCGGCGTGGAAGTAGTGGTAGATCTCTCTTAACGCCTCGAACGGCGCCTTAGGCGCCATCGCCTCGAAAGCACGCGCTCCGACATGCTCGATCCACACCACATCTGACATGAATTGTTTGAGGTGGGGCCGTTGCTCGTCGGTAATCAACTCCGCGCCTGGGGCTTCCCAATCGATGTCGGCAAGCGCCCACTGTCGGTCTTTAATCGTTTGCAGCATATCGCTGTATTCGAACGCCATTTCCCTACTCCGATCTGGTTCTTCAAATCGCCCGGTGGCTATTTACCGCGCGACCCACTCGATGACACCAAGCCCACCGGTATAGCTCCTGGGCGCCATTCTCTCGGCCTGCCATCACAGGTAATGTCCGAACCTTGACCACCAGCTTGGACGACAAGTCCAACGGTCTCCTTAGCCCGTCCCGGATCGATATCGGCGCAGACACCCGCGCACCCCGACGAGCAAGCTCAACGCCAAAGCCGCGGCCAATGCCGCTGCCAGCTCTCGTGACTACAGCGACAGCACCATGAGTGAGCACATCTGAGCCGCCGAATGGCACCAGCCTCATCGGCGACCGCACGCGCGGGAGCCAGCAGGATCCGCAACCACAAACTGGTGGCACTGGCCCTAAGTGTGGGCGCATGACACCAGTTTTGTGCCGCTCCGGGCGCCTTGTCAAGACGCCGCCTGGACTCAGCAAATGCGTGGGTAGACCCGCTCGTCGCGTCAGCTAAGAATGCGCGCGTGCGGCGCACCTGATCAGCCAAGGATAACGCGCTGGATAGGCCCAGCTGGTGGTACTGAAGGTGAGTCAACGCAAGGTGGTGCTGAGGCGATCGTAACCGCTACGTGGGGACGGACAGGGCCGGCAATGGCCGGAATCTCGACCAGTTGTGCGCCATCACCGGCTGGCGTCGCAATCACGTGCGTAACGCACTCAAGGACACGCTGCGCCCGAAGGTCGTCACGAAAAGACGGCCGCAGCCGCCAAAGAATGGGCCGAAGTCCTTGCGGTGCTGACCTTTGCTGGGAATTGTAGGGCATGCTGGCGGCAGACGACTGCCGCCTTATGCTGGGCGGGTTAGACGGGTATGGGGGGCTGGGGCCTCCGCTCACATGTGAACGTGGGTTGCCGTCAGAAAGTTGGTCCTGGTCGGTAGAGCCACAGTTGTGGGAGGCCCAAGTGGTAGTTCAGCGGACGAGCCATTCTGACCTGGCGCTCGCCCTCAGGAGATGAAAATTATGCAGTGGTCGCCTGTCGACGCCGTCTAACAACTGTGGTCCTACGAGGCCGTGCATCGAGCCGGGCGTCGGATGCCGCTGTTGGGCCCTTCACTGTTGCCGCTAGTTGAGCACGAGGATCAGAATCGTTGTCCCCATGCGTTATCCGCGGGCGGCCGCACCTTGAGATGAACAGGTGTGAGTGTGCAGTGAGGAGATGATGGCGCGCGGATTCCCCGTTTCGCCGCGGCCCGCTGAACACCCTGTCCGACGTCGAACACGTCACCGCCGACTATGTCGCCTGGTACAACCAGCAGCGGCTCATGCACCGCCTCGGACGAGTCCCACGCGCCGAAGCCGAAGCCCAGTACTATTCCCAACACGTGACCGACCAACCGGCCGGCTCACAGAACCCCGAGGGTGCATAGGATGGTTCACTTCGGCCGCACTGCTTGAACACAGCGGCTGGAGCGTGCCTCGAGGACGCGACGAGCGGGATAGTGTACAAATTACTGATCGCTGATGCCCCCAACCTCGGCTCCGGCGACATCGGTGCCCGCGCCCCTGCCAAGCGAGCTAGGAGCGGGCGATATCGTAATGAAAATGACTTTCAATAGGCTCGTGGTGGCGTGGCTGCGCGACGGCCCGAACCTGTTGCGGCGGGTACAAGCCCTTAAATGGACAGGCTTTTGAAAAGTTGGCGATACCAGCGGTACCGTATCAGTAGCTTTTCTGATGTGAACTTTCGGTAGGAGGCTGGCGATGGCCCAGAAGATCGCTCGGACGAGGTTGGTGCGGCGTTGGCGCCGCAACATGGACGTGCTGGACGACGCCGAGTATGCCGACGTGCTGCGCGTCCTGTCTGAGGGCTCAGTGCGACGCAATTTCAACCCATACATCGACATCGACTGGACCGCACCTGAGTACGCGGTAGTCGACAACGACCCCCGCTGGAAGTTGCCGGCGACTGACCCGCTGGGCCGGCACCCGTGGTATCAGGCGCAGTCGGAGGAACGCCAAATCAGGATCGGCATGTGGCGTCAGGCCAATGTGGCCAAGGTGGGGCTGCACTTCGAGTCGGTCCTCATCCGCGGCCTGATGGGGTACGCGTTCTGGGTGCCGAACGGGTCCCCGGAGTACCGGTACTGCCTGCACGAGGCGGTCGAAGAGTGCAACCACACCATGATGTTTCAGGAGATGGTGAACCACATCGGCGCCGACGTGCCTGGGATGCGGCGGCAGCTGAAGTGGCTTTCGCCGCTGATCCCGCTGGTCGCTAGCCCTCTGCCGATCCCGTTCTGGTTCGGCATCCTCGCCGGTGAGGAACCCATCGACCACACTCAGAAGAACGTGTTACGTGAGGGCAAGGAACTGCACCCGATCATGGAGCGGGTGATGTCCATCCACGTGGCCGAAGAGGCTCGGCACATCTCGTTTGCTCACGAGTATCTGCGTAAGCGTGTGCCGCACTTACCGCGGCGTAAGCGGTTTTGGCTGTCGTTATACGTGCCGGTGATTATGCGGGTGGCATGCTCGGCGATCGTGGTCCCGCCGAAGGCCTTCTGGCAGGAATTCGACATCCCGCGCGAGGTCCGCAAGCAGGTGTTCTTCGGGTCCCTGGAGTCGCGCAAGGCGCTGCGTGACATGTTCGGTGACGTGCGGATGCTGTGCTACGACACCGGGCTGATGAACCCGATCGCGCGAATGGTGTGGCGGATCTGCAAGATCAACGGCAAGCCGTCGCGTTATCGCTGCGAGCCGCAGCGCCAGCACCTGGTCGCGGTCGCCTAGCGTTGTGAGTCACTAATTTGGAGCAGTAGTTAGCTGATGCTGCCAGGATTTGGTCGGCGGTTCTGATCCAGACGTAGGGTCGAGGATTGTCGTTCCAGATGAATCGTCCTGCAAATCCCGGAGGCTCCTGACCTTGGTAACGAGGATGCAGGTATGCCAACGTTGTGGCTCCACCAGCAAATCATTTCGCCAGTCGTCAGGGTTGGCTCTTACTACCTGGGCAGGCCGAGGCGTTCGGCGAGTCGACGCCCCGCACCGTAGCGCCCGGTGCGATAGAACGACGCCATGATGTCCTCGTAGCGAGGGCCGAGGATTCGGGGAATGGCATCGAAAACTCTTGCGTCAGGACCGATCAGCACCCGCGGCTTATTCTTCTTGACCCCACGCAGTATCGCCCTCGAGGCTGATTCGGGGCTGGTGAACGCGATCCTATGGAAAAGGCGGCTAAGCGTTTCGGGGTCCGAGCCGTCGGGCAGCCCTCGGGCGTGACCGGCGATGTTGGTCTTCACCCCGCCCGGGTGAACGCAGGTCACACCTACCGGATGCCTGGCGGCCCGGAGTTCTTGGCGTAGGGCCTCGGTGAAGCCGCGGACGGCGAATTTGGCGGCATTGTAGGCGCTTTGTGACGGAATCCCGACGAACCCGAAAACCGATGACACATTGACGATGTGGCCATCGCCGGACGCGATCAGGTGCGGCATGAATGCCTTGGTGCCATGGGCCACCCCCCAAAAGTTGATGCCCATCAGCCACTCGAAGTCGTCCCAATCCATGTCGGCCACGTCGGCCGAGAGTGCCACACCCGCGTTGTTGAAAACAAGGTTCACTCTGCCGAATTCACTGACGACATTCTTTGCGTGTTCGTAAACTGCCGGCCGTTGGGCTACATCGAGCTCGAACGGCACCGCCTTAGCTCCGACCTTCTCGCATCGACCAGCGGTATCGGCCAGCGCGCTCGTATCGATGTCCGACAGCGCCAGCTGCGCCCCCTGTTCAGCCAAGCTCAACGCCAGGTTACGGCCGATACCTGAGCCAGCGCCGGTGATTACTGCCACTTTATTGGTGAAGTCCTTCATAAACTGATCGCCTCCGAATGTATTTGGACTGGCCGACGGCCGGTTCCGCAGATCGTTGACACCGCCCCCATCCTCTTCTGTAACAACCAGAGTCCACTGCACTACACGGCATGGCGCTGGGTGCCAATCCCGTCCGGGATGTTCACCGTCGCCACAGGCGCCCGTAGAGCAGCTAGAACCGCTAGGTATCCCGGAACATGAAACGCGAGCCTCCCTGTTACGCGCCGTACGAGTGGTTGCTGAGAGCCTCGATGCCGGTATCCAGCTTGAACGCTCCCTGCTTCCGAGTAAGCAATTTTCCGAACAAACAGTATACGTAACGACTAGTACTATGTACTGCGGTTTGGGCCGATTGTCAAAACAGTTTAAAGGCAGGAGTCGTGGAGGTGACAGCGTACGCGGCGGTGTGATGCGGCTCTCAAACGCAGCGCTTCTACACGTCATTGCGGAGTCTTGCGCGCCCTGTCGATCCGCAGTAACGTCTCACTAAACACCTAGTACTGTCGGTATCGGAAACCGGGTGTTCGAGGAAGGGGTATCTTGTTATGACGAGCGACCACATAGTGCAAGAGGCAGCGACCACTGCAAATGCGGTGAGTGAGGGGTCTCGGTATCCGACGACCCGGCGGATACGTTTCCCGTTTGCCCAGGGCAGCAAGTATTTCGTTAACGAC
>NZ_GG770562.1:17572-24503 GCF_000164135.1 Mycobacterium parascrofulaceum ATCC BAA-614
AGATCCAGGCGATCCCGGGTGATGCGGAGGTGTGGAACCTGCTGAACTGGCATGCGCTGGAGGAACTTGAGCACAAGTCGGTTGCCTTTGATGTATTCCGCTCGGTGCGGGGTACCGAGCGGGTGCGTCGACGTGTGATGGCGGTAATGATCCCCCTTCTGCTCCTCCTCATAACCGCCGTACTGGCTTGTTCGGTGGCGCGGGATCCCGAAGCGCGCCGTCAGCCAGTGCGACTGGTGCGTGAGACCTATCGGCTCTACCGCGGCCCCATTCTTCGTGGCGTGATCCCAGAGCTCAGGCAATACCTGCGACCGGGATTTCATCCCGACGACATCGACACCAACGCGTTGCTGGAGCAATGGCAGGAGGAACTCTTCGGCACCGAGGGGGCCCTGGTCGGCTACCTGAAGTGACCGACCACCACACTCAAAACAAAGGAGAGTGTCATGGTAGCTAGTCACGCAGCAGTTGCGAACACAGGAATGGCACCGGAAAGACCAGCAAAAAAGGCGTATCCGAAAACTCGCCGGATTCGGTTCTCATTCGGTGATCCGCAGCCGATGCAGCGTCACTTCGTTGAGGGCGACATCGTGCTTAGCCACCTTGTGGCGTTGCTGTCGGGCATATTTCCGCCCGGCGAGGAATTATTTATCAGGTCGGTCCGGCGCTTCGCCGATCGGGTGACCGATCCGGAGTTAAAGAAGCGGGTGGCCGGATTCATTGGTCAGGAGTCGGTGCATGGGCAGGAACACCGCCGGCTCAACGAGCAATTGGTGGACAGGGGCTATCCCCTGGTCAGTTTTTTCATGTTCGATGCCAATAGTCGGCGGCAGCGGCTGTTGGTGCGGATCGAAAACCTGCTGCCCGCGCGGGTACCCCTGGCGGTCACTGCAGCGGCTGAACACTTCACTGCCACGCTGGCTGAGCGAATGCTAGGCGAGGAGTTACAGAAGATCCCTGGTGATCCCGAGGTGCGAAACCTGCTCAACTGGCACGCGGTGGAAGAGCTGGAGCACAAATCGGTTGCCTTCGACGTTTACCGGTCGGTCCGCGGGCCGGAGTGGCTTCGCATCGGTGTGATGGGGGTTTTATACGTTCTGGCCATCCCGGTGATAACGATCGGCGTGTTGCTGTCCATCGCGACGGACCCTAAAGGGTGGCATCCGATCAAAGTGACGCGTCAAGCGCGTGCTGTGTTTCGAGGCCCGCTGCTCAAGGGTTTGATGGCCGACCTGCGCATCTACATGAAACCCGGCTTTCATCCCGACGATGTCGACACCCGTGCGCTGCTGAACAAGTGGCAGCAGGAACTGTTCGGGACCCATGGCACCCTTGTGGGTTACCAAAAGTAGCAGCAAGTCCGGCGAGCCCGAATTGAGTACAAAAGTCGAGATTGAACAGTTACCTGCTGCCGAGCGTGTCACTCCTGACCATGACGTCGTCATTGTGGGCGCTGGGTTCGGCGGTATCGGCGCCGGTATCGCCTTGCAACGGAGAGGTATTCACGACTTTGTCATCGTCGACAAGTGGGATCGGGTGGGCGGCACCTGGCATGCGAACACATATCCGGGTGTGGCGGTGGATATTCCGTCGTTTGTCTACAGCTTTTCCTACGAGCAGCGCGGTGATTGGTCGCGGATCTTCGCTCCGGGTGACGAGCTTCGGGATTACGCCGATGACGTCGTGGACCAATACGGCCTGCGTGAGAAGCTTCGGTTGAACACCACCGTCGCCTCGGCGGTGTTTGATGAGCACAACAGTCTATGGCGATTGACCGCCGCCGGCAACCAGGAGATCACGAGCCGATATGTCGTAATGGCGGTCGGCGGCCTGGAACGCCCGAAGATGCCCGATATCCCAGGTTTGGACGAGTACGGGGGTGCGCTCGTGCACACCGCGCTATGGGATCACGACGTGGTGCTGGCCGGTAAGCGCGTCGCGGTGATCGGCACGGGCGCCACGGCGCTCCAGCTTGTCCCGGCCATCGTTGACGAGGTCGAACATCTGACCGTCTTCCAGCGAACGCCGATCTGGGTGTTCCCCAAACCGGATATGGAGATCAAGTCCGTCGGCCGATGGGTCCTGGGCCGTAAACGAATCCGCTCGGCTATCCGCACGGTGGGCACTGTCGCAACTGAGATCGGGATGGCGGGGATGTGGGTCGGTCCAGGGTGGCTAGTGAACGGGACTCGCCAGCTGCTCGAGCTAGCTACACGCCGCTGGATGCGTCGGCAAATCGAGGATCCAGTAATTCGGGAGAAGCTGATCCCACACTATGGCTTGGGCTGCAAGCGCCCATCGATGTCAAACGACTACCTCCGCACATTCAACCGCGAAGATGTCAGCCTGGTCACCGATGCGATCGAGTGCATAACCAGGAAGGGGGTGCGGACAGTGGATGGTGTAGAGCACGAGGTCGACGTGTTGATATGCGCGACCGGGTTCAAGCTGTGGGATACGGGTGCAGTGCCACCCTTTCCCGTCATCGGGCGCGACGGCATCGATCTCGGGCGGTTCTGGTATGAGCAGAGATACCAGTCGTATCAAGGCGTGTCTGTTCCCAAATTTCCGAACATGTTCTCCATCACTGGGCCTTATGGCTTCGTGCTGGGATCATATCTGTGGATGATCGAAGCGACGTCGGCTCATCTGAGCCGCGCTATAGCCGAGGCGAAGCGCTGCGGCGCGACGGTCTGCGAGATACGTCAGGAAGTCCACGACGAGTATTTCCGGAAGTGTTTGAAGCGCCAGGAAAAGAACTTTCTGTTCACTCCGACCTGCGCGGATTCGAATACCTACTATATCAACAGCCAGGGCGATTCACCGTTTCGGCCGTCGACGCATGGCGAAATGTATTGGCAGAACCGACATTACAACCTTGATGTCTACCGCTACAGTACGGGCGTTAAGCTTCCGGGTGCGATCGGGGCCATGAGGAAGGAGAACGCGTGAAGGTCAATCGGTTGCGTCCACGCGTGGTGGTGGTCACCGGGGCTGCAAGCGGTATTGGCCGGGCGACAGCGATCAGGTTTGCCAAGCTCGGCGCCCATGTCGTGGTGTCCGACATCGATCTGGATGCGGCACAAGCGACCACGGCGATGATCCGTGGTCATGCCCGCAGCGCGTCGGCGGCGCAATTGGATGTTATCGACCCCGATGCCTGGGAGGCGCTCGCTCGCAGCGTGTTAGCCGATTACGGATACGCCGATGTGCTGGTCAATAACGCAGGAATCTTGGTGGGCGGCCCGTTCTTAGAGCTGCGTCCGTCGGATTGGGAACGCCAACTCGGTGTGAACCTAATGGGCGTCGTTCATGGGTGCCGTTTCTTCGGCGCCCAGATGGTTGAACACGGCGGTGGCCATATCGTCAATATCGCCTCGGCGGCGGCATTCACGCCCACCCCGGTTATGTCGCCGTACTCGGTTTCCAAAGCGGGCGTGAAGATGCTGACCGAATGCCTGCGGCTCGAGCTCGGACCGAAAGGCATCGGCGTCAGCGCGATATGCCCGGGTGTGATCAATACCAATATAGGTGATCGCGCGGTGGTTGTCGGCGTCAACCACGAACTGATCGAACAAGGAAAACAGTTCACCAAGAAGCTCCAGGAATTTGGCGAGAAGTTTCCGATCTCACCGATGAGTCCCGACCTCGTCGCTCGCGCCGCCGTGCGTGCTGTACGGTTTGATCTCGCGGTCGTACCGGTGCGCACCGAGGCCTGGCTGGGCTATTTCATGCTCCGCATTGCCCCCGCTGTCAACCGCCGTATGACACAACCATTCTCAGTGGAGGCGTTGCAGCGGCTGGGCACTCGCCTGTTGAGCACCCAGCGCGCCACGAACCAGGACAAACTTGTCCCCCGTCGAGCCGATTCGGCGGCGTCGGTCGTCAGCACGGGAAAGTAGTCTGCTGACGATCAATGGCCATTCCGAAGTCGAGTGTTTCCGACATCATCAGTCCTTCCCGCCAAGCTCACGCCCGGCGTGTCAGACCAAGATCAGATCCACCGTTGTTCAGACAGTCCCAGGTATGGAAAATGACCCCGACGAAATCCTGCCCCACACCCGTAAACGGGTTTCAGACGCAGGACCCTAGTAGCGCAGGGCTTCAAGTGCGGCGCGGACCAAGACGCCGGTCGCAGCGACCAGGCCGACGCTTATCCGGCCCGTTCGAACATCTACGCTCGAGGAGCTTGATGTACGCCATACAGCTTGACGACTTGTCGACGCGCGTCAAACAACCAGCAGGTCAGTACGGCCCTCAGCCCGCAGCAGCTCCTCGTACCGCGGGAAAAGCTTCTTGGCGACGGGAATAAGCTTCAGGATCTTTGGAACCGGCCCCTTGGCGCGGACCTGGCCTTTGGCCAGCGCGACAGCGAGATTGAGGTTGCCCTGCCAAAACCGGTTGGCCATGTCAGAGGTCATGAACATCGCTACGGTAGGCTTGATGTCACAGTTCCCGGTGAACACCTTCTTATTAGGCATGTCGACCGTAACCTGGATATCCGGGTCAGAGCAGTTGAGCTGCAGCACAACACCGGATGCCGCTAGTTGATCGGCGATCGACTCATCGTCCACCGCCTCCTCGAAGATCCCGGCAATGTACTTCGTTGCCTCGACGCCGTCTTTGAAAACGCCCATGACACAACTCCTAGTCATTTGATGGGGTGGTGATGGTCGGGACGCCGCGAGGTCTGACCGAAAAACCACGATGATGATGTCGTGATAGATCGGCAAAGCTGACGGCGACGCGGCGGGAGCTCATGCGGCAGCTGACATTGTGGGTCGAAGCCACAGCTATCGCCTGTCCGAATTTTGGCAGAGAGGTCAGAATCAACCTCCGCGCCAAGCGGCCGCGCGACACGTGGCCCCGGCCACCAATCTGATGCCAATCCCTCAGCTCCTGGATCTTTTGATGTATCAGCTATCTTTGCGCGCTGCCCAGTCGTATAGCTTTCCGATCTTCGTGTAGCCATTGTCCGGGACAAATGCCGCCTCGACCCGCCCGTCGTGAATACAATCGACGGGGCACAGCGGGACGCACTTCCCGCAGTCGATGCATTCATCGAGGTCGATGACGAATCGGCCCAGGAAATCGTCGGCCTTCTTGGATATGGCATCGACCCGTCCCGGGCACGAGTGCTCACACGCTCCGCACCCGATGCACGTGTCATCGATGTAGAAATGGCCTCGCCGAGTGCCGCTCATGCTCTTTCCTTTTCTTCAGCGGCGACTCACAGCCGAGCGCTCTTGTTGATGAAATGCTGCAAACTCTGGTTGTAGCGGAAAAACATGTCCTTGCCCAGAGGATCAGATGACCAGACCCGTATCGGCGTCGACGCCATGCTCAAGGCGTTGAGGGTGTGATCGAGGTCCGGTCGGCCGTCTCCGGCGCGGATGTTGTCCACCATGTCCAGCCACGAATCACGGTCGGTTTCGATGACGAAATCCATCGACTCCAACCCTGTGTCGCTGATCTCTTTGATCTCGCTCACCTCGAAGCCGTCGAACGTGAGCTGGACAATCAACGCAGACCCATCTGGGCCGCCATCGAAGATGTTGACGGCAAACCGGCAGTCGACCTCGCCGAGTTTACGGAACTCGGCGAGGTCAGCCTTACTGACCTCCGCCAGCCTGGTGAACCACTCAACGGTAGGAAGATCTGCGCTCGTACTTACGCCGTCCACGGCATCTCCAAGGGGATCGTCACCTTCTCGCGACGGTCAAACCCGGCCCGCTCACAGCGCTGCAGGTACTCCTCAATAATCGTCCCCCACAGGAACGACACACCCTCCATACCTTCGTCGATCTTGTCCACTCCACCGCCCATAAGAACGGCCAGCGGTTCCAACAGCCCGGGACTGCTCAGTGCGGTGAGGATGATCTGCTCGCCAAGATCGGCGAAGCGATGCATATCCGAAAGCGCCTTTTCCCGATCAGTCGAGCTGTCGAGGAAGTTCTTCAATTCCAGGGTCCCGTACGACACGTGACGGGCCTCGTCCTGCATGCAGCGCCGGAAGATCTCCTTGTCGACATGCGTCTTGGACAGGTACTCCCCGGCCCGGAAAATCGTAAGGACAAGCCCTTCGCCCAGCACGTTCAGCAGGAACGTGCCCTGGGTGTGGCTCGGCGACTCGAGGATCGCCTTCAGTGCCCACTCCAGGGCCGGGCTGGCGTGCAACAAGCCTCCCCCGCCGGCGAGGGCACGCTTTCGGAACACCTCCATGTGGCGGGCCTCGTCCATCATCTGCGTCACGAGGAAGTTCTTAACCTCGTAGAAATCCGGTGAGGTGCGATACACCCACCGCGACGGAAAGTCACCGGCGACGAACTCAACCTCCGTCAAAGAGGTAGCCAGCTGGCACGCCGCCTTCTCCAGATCCTCACTGGCGGGCTCCAGCTCGTTCCACGGAATATCGCTGGTGGAGTTCCACTGCCGTGCCTTGGCCTCCTCATACAGCGTCATGACGTTGTCCGCCCAGGCCTCCTTCTTGTCGAGGATGTCATAAGCGTCGATGGTCGGCATCTGGTCAACATAGGGCTCACGCACAGAGCCGCGCGGGGCGAAGTTGCGCCACGTCGTGTGCTCGGGCAGCGTGCCGTAGGCTGGCGGGCGGTTGATGTCGGTATAGGTCAACCCCCGCGAACTCGGGCGCGCGCGAACACCCCAATTGGCCTTGTCGGTGTTCATCCAGTGCAGCGAAAACGAGCCGCGCCCGAGCCGGTCGAGGTTCTCCTGCAACAACTCAGCCCAAATCGTGTTGTCCTCCCGAAACTTCTTCTCGTAAGCCGCCAACGCCTCGTCTTCGAGCGGAGTTTCACTGGGAAGCGCCTGCATCTGGGTCAGCATCTCGGTCATGTGGTGATCCTTCACATTAGTGACCTAATCCATTCGTAGCGCCAGCGTATGGCGCCGCTCACATCGCGTGTAAGGT
>NZ_GG770562.1:27056-29882 GCF_000164135.1 Mycobacterium parascrofulaceum ATCC BAA-614
AGCAGGGTCAACTCTGACCCGAGTGGGCCATCCCACTATCGAAACTTTTGGCCCGCCGCCGTAGCGCGAGCCGATAGGCTGAAGCTCAAGCGCTCCGCGCGCAACTACCTGGGCGTCTGGTTCCATTCCCAGGTGGTGGTGGTAATCAGCAGCTGACGCGACGAACAGCGGTTCAACGTAGGGCTGAACGCCGCTCCCCGCCGAATTACGGGCGAAGCTCTGTCTTTGAATACCTCGCCCGCGGCAGTTCGCGGCATGTCGGGAACGAGATGCACACAGAATGCGGTCAGGGGCGGCGGAAGGTAAATCCCTCCCACGCCTGGCGCCGAACCGCAAGCGGGTCACACTCGACCCGCGATGTCCTGTCGAAGATCATCACCGCATGGTCGGCACTGACGTGGCTGGGCCAACCCGCGCCAGGCACGCCTGTGCGGGCGAAGGCGCACCACCGCGACTGGACATCCTCGGTAATGCGCAGCGCCGTATATTTGTCGCCTGCCGCGCTGAGCAGCCGACCCAACCGCGTTCTGTAGACGTCGAAAACTGCGAGCAATTCGGTAGCATGAGTGGCCCCCAGCCCGGACCATCGCAACGTGCGCGGAGCGTAGTCATAGCGGTACACGTATACCGGAGCGTGTGCGCTGTGCGCGTCGGCGATCTGCCATACGACCGATGCGAACGTGAAGTCGCCTCCCAATTCAATACAAGCAGCGGCTTTCGGATAAGAGGGGTACGCCGCCGTAATCCGCTCACGGTCAGCAGATTCCACAGTCGATAGCAGCAGCTCGATCTTGGGTTCGTTCGTTGGCAGTAGTTTCAGGAAGCGGGTGAACAGCTTGGCTTCTTCCGCATTGTTACCCACGACGAGAGGCACTCGGTGTGCTTTTCCCAAGCGCAACGAATCCATTGGATCCAGCGGCAGGTAGTCGGTTCCATATGTGGGACCGACCGGATATACGCCCGGCGCGTTGCGGCTTTCCTGCATGATCAGATGATCCAAAGTCGCTACGAGGTCGGTCGGCGGCGCGGTCAGCAAGACCGCGGCAGCGTCTCGCCTCCGAGCTCCGAGAATCGCCGCAAACCTTGCGGCGTATTCTTCAGATTGTTCACGGGAACTAGCCAAACCTCCCGCGGGGCTCTCAGAAATGGCTTGAGCGAACAGCCCTTTAGCAGCTGGAACAGCCAACAGCGTCGCCACTGCGTGTGCCCCTGCGCTCTCGCCGAATATCGTCACAGCGTCGGGATTGCCGCCGAAGCTTGCGATGTTGTCACGCACCCAACGGAGCGCCATAACCAGATCACGCAGATAAAGATTGTCGTCGATGCGGAAGGCGTCGGTAGACAGAGACGAGAGGTCAACTGCTCCAAGCGCGCCCAGCCGGTAATTAACTGACACGAACACGCACCCCTTGCGAGCCAACGATGCCCCGTCATATACCGGTGTCGCGGAGCTGCCGAGGAAGTATGCGCCGCCATGGATGAACACCATCACAGGTAACGGCCGCTCGTATCTGGTGTCGGGCGCGACGACGTTCAGCGTCAGGCAGTCTTCGCTCATCGGCTGATATTTGCCGAGGCCAACAAAAGTGTATTTGCGCGGCTGTGGTGCACAGTACCTGAAACGGTGACACGGCAAGACTCCCTCCCACGGCTCGATTGGCCGGGGGGCTCTTAGGCGCAACGCCCCGACGGGCGGCTCGGCGTAGGGGATGGATCGCCACCTGGTCACGCCGTCTCGGGAGAAACCCTCGACCAAGCCGGAAGTTACTGTGGTGCAGACGGTACGAAGGTGCATCGCTCGACTGTAGCTAATGGCCATTCACATCCTGCTTAAGTGGATGGATGTCACGCATATCTTGGTTTTGGTAGCTGTCGGCTGCCCTTAACTATGGCCAGCTTTGGGCTGCGCCACACAGCTCAGAGGTTCTCAGGCCGAATTGGCTATCGTGCGGTCGAGAAATCCGGCGACTGCTGCAGTGAAGGCGTCGTTGTCGTCGCCGGCCACCATGTGACCTGTGCCGGAAACGTCCACCGCTTCGGCGTGCGGGACAACCTGGAGGAATTCATCGACCGACTGCTGCGATGTCACATCCGAGAGGACGCCGCGCACCAGAAGCGTTGGTGCCTGCACGCGACGGGCCCCCTCAACAAGCAGTTCGCTGATCGCGTCGAACTGTTCGGCACCAGTGGCGGGGTCACCTTGCAGGAACTGAAAATTAGAGGTGATGAAAGCCGGATCCCATCGCCAAATCCACCTGCCATCGTCGCGTTGGCGCAACACTTTTCGCAGTCCGTCCAGGCTTTCGGGACGAGCGCGGTGCGGATTGTATTGGGCGATGACGTCGGCCGCGTCGTCGAGCGTGCCGAATCCGTCGGGATGGGCGGCCATAAATGACACGACGCGGCGTGCACCGTGGAACTCCATTCGCGGGGTGATGTCGACAAGAACGACTGCTGACCACAAATCGGCTGGTGCCAGCAGATGGGTTCCCAAAATGGTCATGCCACCCAACGACGCACCAACGACCACCGGCGGGCGGTCGTCACTCGCATGTTCGCGCACAGCCAGCAGATCGGATGTGAGTCCTGCGAGTTCGTATCGCCCAGTCGGGTCCCACCCGCTATCGCCGTGGCCTCGGGCATCGTAGGCGACGACGGTGTAACCGCGCGCATGCAACCGGCGCGCCGTGGTGGTCCAAGCGTGGCGATTTTGACCACCACCATGCAGGAGAAGTACGACGGCGCGGGCGGTGTCGTGCCGGTAGAAATCCGCCGTGAGGGTGACGCCGTCTTCGGTGCGGATTCGCTCGCAGGTAACAGTCATTT
>NZ_GG770562.1:31578-35479 GCF_000164135.1 Mycobacterium parascrofulaceum ATCC BAA-614
CCGCGATAGCCAATTCGGACGGCACTCGTGCTCAGTCTCGCCATCAACCGGAATACCCCCTCGGGCTAACCACCGTCACGGTTCCCTGCGCCGCGCATACCGCGCGCCCCGCGTTGGAGACATCGATTCTGGCGACACCGCTACGCTTGCCCAGCGCGATGATCTCGGTGACCGCAACGCACACTCCGCTCGACACGGGCTGCAGCAGATTTAGCTTGAATTCCGTTGTGGCCACCCATGATCCCGCTGGGATAACCGGATAGAACACCACGCCCAGACAGTGGTCTACCATCGCCGACAAGCATCCGCCGTGCAGGTTGCCGAACGGCGTCATCAGGTCGTCCCGAGCATCCATCTCCACAACCAGACGTCCCGCGGCGAATTCGGTGTGCCGAAATCCCAAGTAGCTGGACAGCCCACCCGCGGTTGCCGCCGCATTCTGCAACTCGTCGGCAATCTCTTGGCTGAACTGCTCGAACTTCATGTCTAGAGCCCCTCGTCGTTCACCGATACTGCTGCCACTAACGAGACATTACTTCGTACTTGTTGCATCAGCGCAAGACCGGGTGGTGGTGAGCAGAGGAGGAAGCAGGAATCTTCGTAGAAAAGCATCGAGGCCCTCCGGGCTGCGCTGCCTTGGGCCTTCGACCGTGAGTAGGCTGAGGATAGCCCGCAGTATCCACTCGGATGCATCGTCGACCGACACCCCACGCTCAAGTTGATCCCAGTGCGCGGCGAAGACAGGGCGAAGGAACTCGGCGACGAGTTCGAACAAAGCCACCGACGTACCCTTGGCCAGCCCTACGCCGGCGAGTTCGTCGTCACTGCCGAATAGCAATCCGATTATGGGTTCACGGTGGGCCGCACGGAGTGTAACCTCGACGAAATCCAGTATCGCCGAGCCTAAATCGGCATGCGCTGCGATCCGCGCACTAATGCGGCGGAGGTAGCGTTCGGCTGACCGCAAGATAACACCGGAAATGACGGATTCACGACTCGGAAAGTAGCGATACACCGTGGCGCGGGACACCCCGGCCTGCCTGGCGATGTCCTCCATCGTGGTGCCCGGTAGCCCCTTGTTCTCGAGGGACGTTGCGGCGGCATCGAGCAGATGGTCTCGGGCGATGTCGCGGCTCGCGGCGGTCGCCGTGCCCCATCGCAACGATTTTTTCGTCACCATTCAAGTATGCCGTCCCGTGCCGTTCGTGGGCTGACGATCGAAGCAGTTGTCGTATAGCACCTTATGTGACAATATCGCAGATATGTCGCAAAGGCGTCGACGATGACCGCGGCCTGACCGTTGCCGATTCCACGCCGCACTCCGGTCGTCGTCGCAGTTGGTGAGATCACGCACCGCGACGACGGTGTCGTTGACCCCATCGATTTGGCTTCCGAGGCCGTGCGTCGAGCATTGCAGGACTCGGGCGCTGCTATCGGGCATCGAATCGATATGGTGGCGACGCCCGGAATCTTGATGATTCCGCGTGACAATCCTGCGACGAGGATTGCCGAAGCGGCTGGGCTGGCGCCAATACGGCGCATCAGTTGTCCGGTTGGCGGTAATACGCCTCAGTACCTCGTTGAGGTGCTCGGCGCCCGCATCGCGCGCGGTGTCAGCGACGCGGTGTTAGTCGTCGGAGCGGAGAGCGGCGCGTCAGCTCGTAGGGTTGGATCGGGTCAGGTGCGACGAGACCCGAAACCCGTTGAGGGCCGGGATGAGTCACTTGGCGATACTCGCCCCGGTCTGAGCGCGGCCGAGATGTGTGCTGGACTGCGTTGGCCGCACCAGGTGTACCCGGTCTTCGAATCGGCGATTGCGGCTCGATCGGGCCGGACCTTCGATGAGCAGCGTCGCTGGCTGGGAAACCTGATGGCCCCCTTCACGCTCGAAGCATCGAGGCATCCCGGCCAGGCATGGTTTCCGCGCGCGCGCACTGCCAGTGAGCTCAGCTCGGTCTCGCCAACTAACCGGATGGTGTGCGAGCCATATCCCAAGATGCTCAACAGCATTATCACCGTCGATATGGCAGCCGCCTTCGTCATGATGGCTGCCGAAGTCGCCGACGAAATCGGTGTTCCTCGTGACCGATGGGTTTTCCCATGGTGCGCGGCCACTTGCAACGACGTGTACTTTCCGGTTCAGCGGCCCGATCTCAGTCGGTCCGCGGGAATTCGCGCTGTCGGACGGGCGCTCCTAGCTGCCTGCGACCTTTCCGCCGATGACATCGGATGGTTCGATTTGTACTCCTGCTTCCCTTCCGCGGTCGAAGTTGCGATCGAGGCGCTCGATCTCGATCCAGCGGATCCACGCGGGTTCACGGTGACCGGTGGATTGCCCTACCACGGAGGACCGGGTAACAACTATGTCAGCCACTCGATTGTGGAGATGGTTCGACGCTGCCGAAGCGAACCGGACGCCCTAGGACTGGTTTCCGGATTAGGTTGGTACATCACGAAGCACTCGTTGGGCCTATGGTCGGCGACGCCGCCGCCGACTGGGTGGCAGACACCGGACATGGCGGAAGCGCAGGCCGCGATTGATGCGACTGCGGTTCCAGTCGCTTCTGCCGCCGACACATCCGGTAGGGCAACGATCGACGGCTACACGGTGGTACACGACCGCGACGTTGGCCCTTCGTGGGTGCCTGTTCTCGCGCGTCTACCCGACGGCCGGCGCGTCGCGGCTCGCAACGACGATGCGAAGGTGGCGAAGGAAATGTCAAAAGAGATGATGGTCGGACGTCAGGTAACTGTGCGGCCCGCTGATCAGCGCGTCGAATTCGAACTGCCATGAAGGCCGATGCGCTCGTGCTGACCAAGCCGCGCGCCCTCGAGCGGCGCACTCTTGCGGTACCGCCCGTCGACGGCCACTCCGGAGTCCTTCGGATCGAGGCGTGCGGGCTCTGCGGAACCGATCACGAGCAGTACAGCGGTCACCTACCAGCGGGCTTCGCCTTCGTCCCGGGACATGAAATCGTCGGTGTCGTTGAGGCAGTCGGTGACGCCGCAAGCGCGCGTTGGGGTGTGTCGGCAGGTGATCGGGTTGCGGTCGAGGTTTTTCGATCGTGCCGGGAGTGCGACGCGTGCCGCCGAGGTGAGTATCGCAGGTGCTCGCGCAACGGACTGGCCACGATGTTCGGCTTCGTCGACGTAAACATCGATCCCGGCCTGTGGGGAGGGTACGCAACGCACCTGCATCTGCCCTTCGATTCCATGCTGTTGTCGATTCCAGACAGACTCGACCCGATTGTCGCTACGTTGTTCAACCCGCTGGGCGCGGGAATCAAATGGGCTGCCACGCTGCCGGAGACCGCGTCAGGCGACGTCGTCGCAGTCCTGGGGCCAGGCATCCGCGGCATCTGCTCGGCCGTAGCAGCGAAGGAATCCGGAGCGGCATTCGTCGCTATGACCGGACTCGGACCACGCGATCGACCACGGTTAGCCGCAGCGTCCAAGTTCGGCGTGGACCTGACCATTGACGTGACCCGTGAAGACCCGGTCAAGGCCCTGCAACGAGCGACCGGTCAACTCGCAGACGTCGTCGTCGACGTCACCGCCAAAGCGCCAGGTGCATTCGCTGACGCCGTCGCACTTGCTCGACCAGGCGGACGCGTGGTGATCGCCGGCACCCGCGGCGGCGGCGGAGCACCAGGCTTCGAGCCAGACCTCCTCGTTTTCAAAGAACTACGCGTCCTCGGCTCGCTGGGGGTCGATTACCCCGCCTATCAGAGCGCGATCGAATTGCTCGTCTCTGGGCGTTGGCCCTTCGATGAACTATCCCGGGACGTCGCCGGTTTCGCGGGCCTACCACGATTACTCGACGTCTTAGCCGATGGCGAGCCGGGCACGATTCCGGCCTTGCACAACGTCTTCGTACCGATGGCCTGACGTGCCAGCAGTG
>NZ_GG770562.1:36715-40594 GCF_000164135.1 Mycobacterium parascrofulaceum ATCC BAA-614
GACTGTGGGCAGTGGAAACCGCGTCGAAATGCTCGGCCTGACAGACGCGCGCCGGCGCGCTGCTCAATGTGGCATCCCCGAAGCCATAGCGGAGTTGTCGATATTCCGAATCGCGCTTCACCAGCCTAGTGTGGCAATGGCCTTGAACGGACTGCTGGAGGCGTTGCTGTGGACCGGGGACCTCGACGCGCGGCTGCGAGAGCTGATCATCATGCGAATCGGCTGGGTCACCGGCTCGGTCTATGAATGGACGCAACATTGGCGACTCGCACGAATGCTCGACGTGTCCGAGCGTGACCTGCTCGCGGTGCGAGATTGGCAGAATGCTAACCACTTTGGCGATGCCGAACGTGCTGTACTTGCGGCGACCGATGAGACACTGCGTGACGGCACCATCTCGGATGGCACGTGGGCTGTGTGCCGAGATGCGTTGCAAGCAGACCCGGGGCTCCTTGTAGAACTTGTCGCGGCGATTGGCAACTGGCGACTCTTTTCTGCGCTCCTGCGATCTCTGGATGTGCCGCTCGAAGACGGCGTCGACGAATGGCCCCCTGACGGTGTTCGACCATCGTGACGCAGCGTGTCCAAAATGCCTGCGGTACCGTGCTAACGGTATCGCGCCGAAGCGGACCGTACTGGCGCTTGGATCGCCCGGCGCGGCTCGCCGTGACCATGAGCTGCACTTTGCCAGGTCGGCATACGCCAAGTTGCTGCGTTCGGCACCTTAATGCGGGATTTCTCGTCGTTTAAGGCCGCAATGGCCGAAGTTATCGAACACGTCCAACCGGAAACGAGGCCGCAACCTTGGATGCTCCAAATTCAACTGAACCGCAACGCCTGCCGTCACACACGCCTACCTGTATGGGTTGCGGGACCCGAGAATTCCAGTGGCCTGCAGCTAGAGGTCTATCGTCTGGACGATGAGGTATATGCCGATGTGGCATTCGATGAGCGTCATATCGGTGCGCCCGGCTTGGCGCACGGCGGGGCTATCGCGGCGGCGTGCGACGACCTTTTGGGCTTCACCCTGTGGATCGCCGGCACGCCTGCGGTCACGCGCAATCTCGCGATCGAGTATCTAGCGCCGGTTCCGCTACACCAGCCCCACCGCATTAGCGCACGTATCAGCGTGCGGCAAGGACGTGCCTTACACTGGCGAGGGGGTCGGTGAAGATGGCGTCATTCGTTTCACCGCAACAGCGGTTTTCATCACGGTAGAACCCGAACACTTCGCCGCCCACGGCGACATCGCCGGTTTCGGAGAGCTTCTTGACCAGCTCGTCCGCTTCGCTGGACCCAACACCGCTCATGACTCAGATGAAGGTGCGTAATCGTCGGTATTTTAGTCAAAATGCAAGAGTTTCAAGCGTCCTCACGTTTACGTTGCGGCCACCAGCTGGTCTCACGGAGCAATGTGGCGATCGCGGGAACCGTGAGAGTGCGGACAACAAAGGTGTCGAGTAGTAGGCCACAGCCGATGATGAGCCCGGCTTGGATCATGATCGCGACCGAACCGACCATAAGGCCGAACATGCTGGCCGCGTAGATGAGCCCGGCGGAAGTGATGACTGAGCCGGTGTTTGCGACCGTGCGCAGTACGCCGACGCGGATGTTGTGAGCGGATTCCTCGCGTAACCGCGAGATCAGCAGCATGTTGTAGTCGGCGCCCACCGCGATCAAGATGATGAACGCCAAAAGCGGTACCAGCCAAGCGATTTTCTTACCGAGGCCGTATTGGAAAACGAGCGTCCCGATGCCCAGTGCGGCTGCGTAGTTGAGCACGACCGTACCGAGCAGGTAGAGCGGGGCCACCAAGGCGCGCAGGAGAACGACGAGGATCAGTCCGACGATGACGAGCGTGGCAATGGCCAGCAGATGGAAGTCGGCCGACAGAAGGCGCTGGATATCGGAGTTGACGGCGGGGAATCCGGCCATCGATATTTTGGCGTTGGCCAAGGAGGTGTTGGGCGTGCAGCATCGGCAACTTGGGTGATCTTCTGAGCGAGATCCATCGCTTCGCTGCTGTAGGGGTTGTAGCTGGATTCGATGGCGAAGCGTGCGGTCTTGCCGTCAGCGGACAGGAAGTGCTTTGCCACATCGGAGAACTGGCGATTCTCGAAGGCGTTAGCCGGGAGGCAAAAGCCGCTGGAGTTGTCCGAACCGGCGCTGGACCGCGCGGAATTCTGTAGTTGGGTGGCGATCTGACTCATGCCGGACAACATTTCGATGTTGCTGTCGGCAAGGGTATGCACACCGGTGGCTAGGGCTTGTGCGCCCGATGCGAGCTGGCTGATGCCGTTTTGGAGGCGGCGGATGTTGCCGGCCATGTCGGCGGGGTCGCCGAGCGCTCCGAACGCCTTGTTCAGCGAGGTGACCGTGTTCTGCAGGTCTGCCATGGTGCCCCCCGCAGTATCGCCGCCCGGCTGGTACATGTCGCCGAGGTTGGCGAGCTGGCTGAAAAAGCCGCCATCGCGCAAGGTCACCAGAATCCGTACCTGGTCGCGGATCTGGGTGCACTCGGGTGTGGAGGCAAACCAGGGGGAGGTGTTGAGCGCACCGACCAGCGGGTCGATCGTGGCGATCGCATTCTGAGCTTGTTGAGCTTCTTGACGTAGCCCAGGTCCGGCTCGGATAGCTTGGTCGATGGTCGGTGTGGTAGTCGAAAGTTGCTGCAGCAGAGGGCGAAAGCGCTGAAATTGCGAGCCGCTGGACTGGGCTTGGTTAAGGATACCGGTCAGCGGAGTCAACGCTGTGCGAAGGGTGGTGTCAAGTTGCGCCAGGCCGCTGGCGAGTTGGTCGGCACCGCCGGTGAGTTTGGTGAGATCGGTCTTGTGGGCGTCTCCTTTGGCGACGGCATCGGCCATCTTGTTGCCGATCTGGACGTTTTGCCAAGAGAGCTGTGCCTGATCGAGTCGTGCCCCGGTGGGCCGGGTGACGCCGGATACTTTGGTGACGCCCGGCAATTGCGACACGCGAGACGCCATCTCATCCAGGTCGGCCAGGCCTTTACCGGTGTGCATATCGGTCCGTGATTCCACGACCATGAACTGGGTGATGACGATATCTTTGCGAAAGTGCCTGTCCAGCAGGTGATAACCTTCGTTGCTGGCGGTTGTGTCCGGCTCTCCTTGGCGGTCGTCGTAGCTCATGCGCATGGTCAGCGCGACAGCCGCTAGCCCTAATACAAGGGCCAGGCTGGCGGCCAGCAGTGGGGTGGGTCGGCGGACTACGGCCACGGCGATCCAGTTCCAGTAGCGGCGTGTGCGGTCGGCTTTGGGTTCGCCAATGCCGCCGTTTGGCGGCCAGCGCCAATACCGGAGGGAACAATGTCACGGTGGCCGCGACTCCGACGAAGACGGCTATCGCGCACGCTGGGCCCAGCGCGCCAAAAACGCTCAGCTTTGCAAAGAACCATGGCCAGAAATGCAAACGCCACAGTCGCGGCGGAGGCCAGGATCACCCGGCCGATGGTGGCGGTTGCGTTGATCACCGCGAGGTCAGCCGAGACGTCCTGGCGGCGCTGCTCGTGATACCGGCTGATCAAAAATGCCGAATAATCGGTGCCGGCGCCCAACAGAATCGCCGTCATGAACGCGATGGTGAATCGCGACACCGGCATTCCCGCTTCGCCCAGCGCCGAGAGCACTCCGCGCCCTACCGCAAGGCTGACCCCGATAACCAACAGAGGCAGCAACGCGGTAAACAGTGACCTGTAGATGACCAGCAAGATCAGCGCTATCAGCCCGGCGGTCACGACGGAGATGACAATCAAATCCTGCTCAGCCGAATCGATTTGATCGCTGAACGTCGCGGGAGGGCCGGTTACGCGGACCGTCGTGGATGTGCCGCTAAAGGACTGGGCGGCGATAGCGGTGATGG
>NZ_GG770562.1:44024-51274 GCF_000164135.1 Mycobacterium parascrofulaceum ATCC BAA-614
TCACAGCCAATTGGACCGCAGCGCGGCTAGTTCGCCGACCAGGAGATCGGCAACGACAAATAGCCTCGGATCGGGCCCGACCGCAGGCGCTGCGCGCGGCCCAAGTCGACTTCCCAGTTGGGCACGCGGGCCAGCAAGGCGCGCAACGCGATCCGGGCCTCCATCCGGGCCAAGGACGCACCGAGACAGAAGTGAATGCCTCGGCCGAATGCCACTTGGTGTTCGGGTTTGCGCCCGATGTCAAACACGTCGGGATCAGCGAACACGCGTTCGTCACGATTAGCCGAGCCGAACAACAACAGCACCGAATCACCCGCCGACATTGTGACGCCATGCACTGTCACGTCGCGGGTCAACGTTCGCGAAAGTCCTTGAGCCGGTGAGTCATACCGCAGCAGCTCCTCAACAGCTGCCCCGAGCAAGCTCTCATCGCCAGCCAGCCGGTGGCGGGTGTCGCGATAGTCGGCCAGTACCACCGCGGCGTTGGCCAGCAGATTCGACGTCGTCTCATGACCGGCGATCAGCAGCAGCAGGCAAAAGCCAAGCAGTTCGTCGTCACTAAGGTGCTTTCCGTCGATCTCGGCACACACCAACGCTGACATCAAATCGTCGCGCGGTTGGCCGCGGCGGTCGGCGAGGAAATCGGTGAAGTAGCCATAGATCGCGGCCGCGGCTGCCAAAGCCTCGCCGGTCTCGCCGTGGGTGGGATTGGACTGCACCAACGCGTTCGACCATCGCCGAAATTGTGTACGGTCCTCGCGCGGCACACCGAGCAAATCAGCGATCACCATCGCTGGTAGTACAGCTGCGAAGTCGGCGACGAAATCGGCCGAACTGGCTTCCTGGATCAGGCCGGCCGTCAACTGATCAGCGAGGTCCTCGATCGCGCACGTCAGCGCCGCGATTCGTCGCGGGGTGAAGGCCTTGCTAACCAATGCCCGCAGCTGATCGTGTCGCGGGGGATCCATCAAAATCATCATCGGCAGCAGCGATTCGCGAAAAGTCGAGCCCGGTGGAGTCGGAAATACTCCGTCGACCGACGAGTAGCTGTGATGGTCAAGCAGCGCGCTGATGACATCCGCGTGGCGACTAAGTACCCAGGTGTTGGTATCGGCGGCGTGATAGACCGGTGCCGCGTCGCGTAGCTGCCGGTAGACGGGGTAGGGGTCGTCCTGAATTTCCGCGTCAAAGGGATCGTAGCGAAGTTGTACCGTCGACATAGCGTCTCCTGCCACATTGCAGAACGTCGGTTTAGACTGAGAGTTTAAACCGAGGGGAGGACTTTATGCGGAAGATTCCCGCTCAGATTGCCGACCGGTTGCCTGCCGCGGCCGAACTCTTCGCCGAGCGCGGGCTCAACGACACAAAGATCGAAGACGTCGCCGCGACCACGGGCATCGCCAAGGCCACGCTCTACTACTACTTCGCCGGCAAAGAAGAAATACTCGCCTTCCTCCTCGAAGACGCCCTACAACACGTCGCGCACGAGGTCACCGCGATCGTCGAGGCAGACGGCGCCGCCGCCCAACGCCTGCACGACGTCATCAGTGCCCAACTGCGCGTGATGGCCCAGCGGCCCGCTGTCTGTCGCGCCCTCATAGGAGAACTGGGCCGCGCCGCCCGCATGCCCGTCATCGCCAACATGATCAGCACTGCCTACTTCGAACCCGTCGAGACCTTGCTTCGCGCGGGCGCTAACGACCGTTCACTCGAGGCTCTCGACAACCCCAGAGCTGCCGCCATCGCGCTATTCGGTGCAGTCACCACCAGCGCACTGACCTACCTAATCACCGACGATACGCTCGACGAAGATCTAATCGCACGAACAATTCACGACGTCGTGTTTACCGGCATACGGCCACGCTAGCTCCCCCCGCAGACCAATCTGCGACCACGCGTGTGCTCGATAGTCAACGACTTTGAGCATTTCTGAACATCTCCTACCGCAACAGCTCACCCCCAGAACGCCCGCGTCCGATGGAGGTTCGCGGCCGGCGAGATCCGGGCACCTGACCAGTGCAGCCAGAACGTCGGACCCGAAAACCGCTAGCCCACCACGGCAATACCGCAGGTTTCGAATACGACCACTCCACCAGCACAGTGCCAACACACGACTTACACACCGCCCCTTGGTGTTTCGTGCACTGTGCAAAGTCTCGATGGTCGTCGCACACCAACCATGCGCCCGCACACGACGGGTCAAGTAGCCCGTGGCCGCGGGCAAAATTAGCGTCAGACGGGGGACTTGCCAGGGCTACGGAGGCGTGGCACAGCCTCGAAGCATCCAGGTCTCGAATGGCTCCGCCGGGCGGCGGCCGCAATAGTCAGATATGGCCAATCCGACCCGCGTCTCGGCAACGTGGGATGTCCACATCGCGATATTCGGTATCGCCGGTGGATCCTCACCCGAAGGCTGTCCCCGACGGCCTTCCGTTGTGTGGGCCACAGCCGCGAACCTCCGCGACCGGGCTTCCTTGGAGGCGCCGGGGGAGACCTCGACGTGATGGACGCTCTACGTCTTGACGTCGGGATCGTCTGTGTCACGCTGCGGGTTGGAAAGTCCTGGCGCGGGTGTATTTGATTGAGCTGCTGGCGGATTCGCCCCAGTCGTGCCAGTACCAGCAGTGCCAGGCGCCTTTTTCGTAGTGGTGTCTGCTTCGGGTTCAATCGGGTCGCGCAGATCGATCATTTCGGTGCCAGCCTGGGGAGATATGGTCTTGGTCGTCCAGGTGGACTTGACCCTCGACGATTTGCCTTTGTGTTCGACGTGTACCTCGATGGCATCGGTTGCACTCGCCCCGCTGGTGAGTGTGAAGTAGACGCGAATCTTGGCTTTGCCGCCATCGAAGTTGATTGGCCCGGCACCAGTTTTGGAACGTCCGATTAATGGCAGCTTGGTGTTGGTGCCAGCTGCCATGAGTTCAACCGAATCGACTTGCGCGGCCCCGCTTCCCTCCTTGGCGAGGACGACTTCCACGAACCCGGTCTTGTCGAATTCGCTTGTCACCGTGATGTTGGCGCGGTTCTGACGGATGTAGAGGACGACCGGCACGCCGATTGCGGCCCCCAACGTGGCGGCGGCAATGATGACGCCCCAAATAATCCAGTCGATGCCGAACATCAGGGACACCCGCACGGAAATGACTGTGCGCCCGTTATGGGGTCCACCTCGATGCCTCTATGACACACCTCGCTGCACCCGACCACCTTGCATTGCAAGAGGCCGTTGAAGAATCGTCTGAGATGGCAGCGGTCGTCGTTGTCCTCCCACACGACCTCATACGGGCCCCTCGACGCAGTGCCCACGCGAAAATCGATCGCACCCTCGTCGTCATTGCGCGTGGCTCGATAGAACGACACCGCTTCAGGGTGACCCGGATCCGGGGTCAACAGGTAGTCACCGTTGACCAGCGGAACCGCCGTGTGCCAGATGGCCGCGATGCGCTCGCCCTGACCCCGCTCAACGATGCCCAGACCTGAGCGCGCCTGAGCCCACGATTCTGCGGTGAAAGACAATACGGTAGGGGTGTGGAGCGACGGATGATCCGCATCCGAGAACACGATATCTTGTAGCGAGGGTTCTTCCGCTAGACGCTGCGCGAGCTCGACACTCTCTTCGTCTTGAGCCAATTCATTTCGCACTCTTGGATCTAGCGGTGGCACGATCCCGGCGAGTTCGAGCACGAATGCTGCCATTGTTGCCGGCCACGCCGGCATGCCTACCCCCGTCATGGCACAAACGATAGGGCGATCGCCGCAGCATGGGGCGCATTTCGGCATTTTCGCAGCGGTGGTCAATTTCATTGATCAACGCTGCGCCCCTCGCGGTCCGCGGTGTCGGCGGACGGTGGCTACGGTCTCCACCTTGTCGTAGGGAGACGTTCCCAGGTCGCTGCTTCGACGAGGCCCACCGTGATGAGGAAGGGCACGAACATGCGTTGTTGGGCTTCGGGTTGGCGGGCCAAAGCAGGCTCCAATCCCCCGGCGGGGGAGCGGCTGCGCAGTAGGACCACAGGCAGGAGCGTTTGCTGGAAACGCCCGCCCGCTCGACCGCTCGCCCGGTTATCGGCCCTAGGAATTGACTCATCGAGTGAATCACAATGCGTTAGTGCCACACTCGCTGCATCACGTCGAAACCGGTTGCAAGAGCGTGCGATGCGTATGGCGGCGGATTATCGGGAATGTATAGTGGCGCTCGACTACGTTGAAGTACAACCGATTGCGCTATATGCGGTAGTTAACCAACAGTCGACGGGTTCCTGAGCCACCGAGTGGTGTGCGCCAGCCCGTCGAGTGCCTGGACCAGCTGTTGTGGGCGTGTCCCTGCTGCAAAACCCGCGAATGAAGTGGCATCATCTTTGCCGACTGGATAACTGATCAGCTGATGATTCTTCACTGTGGGTGAAGTTGAGGAGGCGTGGGTTGGCTCTGGCTGTCGTGCGGGACCTGAGGGAGCAGCGGGCACCGGCGACCGAGGATGAGCTCGCCGGCTTCGAGACCGATGTGCTGGCCGGATTCGTCCTTGCCCGGGCATCGGCCGGGTTGGTCGACTCGACCATCCGCAACGACGTGAATCACCTTGAGCTGATCCGGGACTGGTTCGGTCGGCCGCTGTGGGAGATCCAGCCTGCTGACGCCGACACCTACTTCGGCAAGGTGCTGCGTGATGCCCGGGCGTCGACTCGGACCGGGCGGGCGGCCGCGCTGACGGTGTACTTTCAGTTCCTCGAACTGCGTCACAAGGTCGAGTTGCACAATCTCAGCGGCCGGGTCATCGAGTGCCCGCTCGATGAGATCAACCGACCGCGGGCGTGGGTGGATCCGCAGCTGCGCATCCCGCCGACCGCCGACGAGGTGGAGCAGCTGTTCGCGGGGTGGCGCGGGGAGCTGGTCACCTGCCGCAAGTTCGCCCCGACCGCCCGAAACTACGCCGTGGCTCGCCTGGTGGCCGATGTCGGATTGCGGATCAACGAGGCGCGGATGCTCGACCTGGATGACGTGCGCTGGGAGCTGGGCCGGTTCGGCAAGCTGAACGTCCGTCATGGCAAGGGATCTCGTCGCAAAGGTCCCAAGCCGCGGGTAGTGCCACTGATCAACGGCGCCGACCGCAGCCTGCAGTGGTTCATCGAAGACGTGCTGGGCCTGTTCGATGTCGACCCGAAAAACCATGCTGCGCCGCTGTTTCCGTCCGAACGCAAGAACATCGACGGGACGTGTATGCGCGCGACCGCCGACGTCTATCGCCGCGCCCTGGCCGAGGCCACCGACCGATATCTGCCGAGGTGGTCGGGGAAGCTGACACCGCATGTGCTGCGGCATTTCTGCGCATCCCAGCTTTATCTGGCCGGTATGAACCTATTCGCGATCCAGGAACTATTAGGTCACGCCTGGACGGGCACAACGGCTCGGTATATCCACGTGCACGCCACCCACGTCGAAGATGCCTGGGTCACCGGGCAACGCCGGGTCGCCGATCGATGGAAAGGACTCGCTCGATGAAATGGAACCTGCGATTGGCCGCGGCCAATCGCGGCATCTGGAAGGCCAGCGAACTCCAGCGGATGCTCGCCGACCGCGGTCTGGTCATCAGCGCCGGCAAGATGTCGGGCCTGTGGTCGGGCAACCCCAACGCCATCAAACTGAACGACCTGGACGTCATCTGCGCCGTCCTCGGCTGCGGGGTCGACGAGTTGCTGATTCCCGAACCCGAAACCGTGGCAGCGGCCACGCCCGTCACCGACGACGAGTCAGCGGCGGTCGGTGAGGCCCGGTCGGTCACGCCGCGCACTCGCGCCGGCAGGTCGCTGCCGCCGCGATGAACTGCCTGCACTGCGGGACTGCGCTGCCTGCCAACAGTCGCCGCGACCAAAAATACTGCGGCAGAAGCTGTTCAAGAAGAGCGTCCTACCAACGCAGAAAGGCGGGACTGCCTCCTCGCCCGCCCCGGCGGCATCCAGCCTTGGAATCCGACGACCCCGTGCTCGCGGCCGCCGCGATACACGCCCGGGAACTCGGTGCCGCCCACGATTGGTGCGGTGAGACCACAAACCGATGCCTCGACGCCCTGCTCACCCTTCTGGCCGGTCGGCCCACCGGTGATCGCGTGCCGCTCACCGAGGTTCGAACCCGGCCGCATCGGCTCGCGTCCCGTCGCAGGCTCGTCGAAATCCTATCCCACTTCGACCTGCTGAAAGACGACACCGAACCTCCGATCCGTGCCTGGATCGACCGCGTCACCGCGGAACTTCCGCCAGGATTCGCCGAGCCGGCCCACCACTGGCTCCTTACCCTGTTGGTCGGCGGCGCACGTGCTCGCCCACGATCACCGAGGACGCTCTACAGCTACTTCGGCTCGGTCAAGCCCCTTCTCGCGCACTGGTCCACCTCCTACGAGCATCTCAGGGAGGTCACCAGGGCCGACGTCGACGCGGCGCTGCGGCCGTTTCAGGGAAACCAGCGCCACAATCTGATCAAGGCGCTGCGGTCGCTGTTCCGGCACGCCAAGAAGAATGCTCTGGTCTTCAGCAACCCAACAGCGGGTTTGAAGAGCCAACCAGTAGACCAGGACCTCCTGCCCATCACCGATGACGAGGTGCGCTCGATCGAACAGCTCGCCAGCGAACCGCTTGAACGCCTCGTCGTGGCGCTGAGCGTCGAACATGCCTGCCGCACAGCCGTTATACGCAAACTCACGCTCGACGACATCGACCTGCCGAACCGGCGGATCACCCTTGCCGGACACAACCAACGGCTCGGTGAGCTCACCCACATCGCGCTGAACACATGGCTCGACCACCGCCGGGACAGATGGCCCCACACTCCGAACCGGCACGTTCTACTCACGACGAAAACTGCATTGCGCACAACGCCGGTCAGTCAAAAATCGGTGAAACCATCGTTGAGCGACAATGGATTCACGATCGAACGCATCCGTGCCGACCGAATCCTTCACGAAGCGCTGACCGCAGGCCCGGACCCACTGCACCTGTCTCTCGTCTTCGGCATCTCCCACAACACCGCACGGCGCTACACCACCGTGGCCGAACGGCTGCTCAGCGACGAACTCGAGCAGCCGGTAGAACCGTAGTGCCACCCAACGCCGCCAGACTCAGGGCCCGCGAACCCGCCGCAGTTATGAACCTTCACAGCCGAAAGGCCGTGGGTTCCAACTGAAATCGCTTCAATCCGGCTGAACTCACGGGAAACTCACTGGTAACCCGCCATATTCGATTCGGTCGTATTGCCGCTTG
>NZ_GG770561.1:0-3051 GCF_000164135.1 Mycobacterium parascrofulaceum ATCC BAA-614
GGGCAGTTGATTTGGCGACAGTGGGTGCGGACAAATGGGGACACAGATGATGTTGGTCAGGTTGGTAGAGCGCGACGATGGGTGTGTCCTATGGTTCCCACGTGGTGAACATCAATTCGAAATCGGCGGCGCGCAAGCGTGTCCGGGAGGCGCAGCATAAGGCCAACGAGGCACGTCTGGAGCGTGAGCGTCAAAATGTCGATGACGCTGCGTCGTTTCTCGTCGAGATTGGGCGGCTGGTCGCCGTCGACGAGTGGGAGCGCAACCGTATCCTCGAGATACGCGCAGAGGGGGAGCGGCGCCGTCACGAACACCGCCAGGCTGGCGCGACAGCGGTGGCCCGGATGCAAGGCCGTGGTGAAAGCCTCACTGCGATCGCTGAACTGGCGGGAGTCAAAGTCGGTGAGGTGCGCGCGGTGTTGAAGTCTGCCGACGCGCAGGCAGCGCCACGCGCGGATGCACTAGGCGCGGAAGGCAGCGCGGCGCGGGGCGCAGGAGAGGGCGCGGTGCCGGAAGCCGGCGGTGGCGCAGCCACCGACGCCGCGGCGCAAGCACTAGGTTCGGTAGACGCCGCCGCGCGAGAGGTCGGCGGTGGCGTGCCCAACAACGTGGCGGCACAAGCACTAGGTGCTGGTGCGCCGTGAACCGTCGACCGACGGTGTCGGTGAGGTCGTCAAGCGTCGGTGCACGTGCGAACGACTATGGGGGCGCTTTGTGGGTGGACCCGGTTGTGCATGCCAGCGGATGCCGCCGGTTCGACTCCTACGTCGTGCGGGGCCCCGGCGCAATCAACGCCCCGATCCACGAGTGCCCGAGGAAGTGGTCACCCTCTCGGCGGCGGCTGCCGGCCAACGTCATGATGTGGCCGGATGCCATCGGGAGCGGCGAGTCGATGAGGCGCGCGCACAACTCACTGCCGCGGCGGAATCGCGTGACTTTTGGGGTGATGATCTGAGCCCGGCATGTCCAGTTTTCCGCGGAAAACTGGCCTGTCGCTCGTCAATCGACGCAAGTCATGGACTCGCTGATGTGATTGACGGACCGGGAAGGCGCGAAAGACGGCATGCGATCTCCGGTTGGATCTGGGCAGTTTTCCGCGGAAAACTGGCGAGATGTAATGCACAATTCAGCGTGTCTGAGGGGCGGTCGTTCGGTCAGCGACGTATTTCCTGGCGGCCGGTTCCCGGAGTGGGCCGCAGCCGCGGCCCAAGCGCACCAAGGTCTTCTCCCCATGACTAAAGTTGTCACTGTTTTGAACCAAAAAGGCGGTGTCGGCAAGAGCACCGCGACCGTCAATCTGGCCGCCGTACGAGCCCAAAAACTGACCGCATATCTCGAGCCCGACGCGTTCTCGCCGGTGGCTGCGGTCTCGATAGACCCGCAGGGGTCGGCAAAATGGTGGGCCAACCGGGTCGACGCACTCCCCTTCCATCTTGTCCAAGCGCACGACGATCCCCTCGAATGGCTGCAGCAGCTCAACAACCTGCCCGGTATTGTCGAGGTCTACGTCGATACCGCCGGCTGGTTCGACCTCGACGCGGACTCCTCTCGAGATGGTCTAGGTGACGGATACTCCGCCGATGCACTGCGGACCGTCCTCGACGTCACCGCCGAAGCGATCGTCCCGGTGCTGCCGGCGCCGATGTGCTTCGACCCAACCGCGCGCACGATCCGTAAGCTTCTCGAACCGCGCAACATCCCCTACCGGGTCTTCATCAATGATTGGGACCCGCGCGATGGCGAACACTGGTTAAAGCAAACGCAGAAGTTCATTCGCGGACAGGGATGGCCCTTAGCCGAGACGGTAGTGCGGCACTACAAGATTCACACGAATGCCTGCAGCGAGGGCGTCGTGGTCACCCAGTACAAGAAGAGTGGCTCGGCGGCCAACGCGGCGGCTGACTTCTACAAGCTCGCCGACGAACTGAACATGGTAGGAGTCCGGTAATGGGGCGCGGTGGTGTCAAGACATTCGATGATCTCGTCGATGCTGTTGGCGACAACTCATCTGTTGACGGAAACGCGAAGATTCCCGTCGTCGCCCCACGGTCGGGCCTGTCGCGGTCGGTGGCTCTACGAGACCTGGTCGGCAACCCACACAACCCGCGCGATTCGGTCGGTGACCTCGACGAGTTGGCCTCCATCGTTGACTTCCAACTACAGCCCGTAGTTGTTGTCACCCGAGGAGCATTTCAAAACATCTACCCCGAGACCACGATTTCGGCGCGGTGGGTAGTAATCATCGGCAACCGGCGGTTGGCCGCCGCGCACAAGTTCGGCCGACCCGAGCTCGACATCGTGATCAAAGACGAACTCGCCAATGATCGCGCAACGCTGCTCACGGCTGTAATCTCCGAGAACGTCGACCGCTCGGGATTCGACGTGATCGAGGAAGCCAAAGCTGTCGAGAGGCTAGTGGGGGAGTACGGCAGCGCTGACGCCGCGGCCGAACATCTTCGTAAGAGCAAGACGTGGGTGTCACATCGGCGCGCGCTACTCAAACTGGCACCCGATCTTCAGGAAGCCACCCGCAGGGGCGATCTGGCGATTCGCGAAGCGCGTTCACTTGCCCAGGTTCCGCTCGCACAGCAGGTGGCCCGGTGGAAGGCCGCTCGCGGCCGGCGCAGTGAAGGGGCCAACACCGCCAATGAAACCGAAGACGGCAATTCGGATTCGGCGGCACGAGACGAACCAACGGCGCCGCCGCTGCGCTCGGTGACGCGGGCGCTTCGAAAGTTCGACGCGGATCCACGCGCCCTGGCGATAGCGTTGCGCGATCAACTTGGCGATAAAGGAGCCAGGACACTGGTCGGCCAGCTCAGGAAGTTGCTCACATAGCATCGCGAGGGTCAGTTTTCCGTGGAAAGCTGACCCATCCATCGAGGTGGCGTGGCATACTGCACGCTCAGCCACACTCAATTATGTTGGGCGTCAAGCGGTTTCGGTGGCACCGTTCGATATCGCAGGTGGTGGTTGTCGGCGTCAACACCGGCGAGCCGAAAGCCAAACGCACCCCACGGCAACGCTCACAGCTGGGAGCGCTGGGAGGCG
>NZ_GG770561.1:4633-15842 GCF_000164135.1 Mycobacterium parascrofulaceum ATCC BAA-614
CTCGCCGGTGACCACGACGCCGCGATCGCTGGGGGAGGGCCATTAGCGCGCATCGCGGTCAAAGCCGCACTAACCCGCTTGGGGTGCCCCTATGTCTGGGGGGCCAAGGGGCCCAACCAATTTGACTGCTCCGGCCTGGTTCACTGGTCCTACGCTCAGGCCGGCATCACCTTGGGTCCCGACACATACACCCAGATTCACCAGGGCGCCAAGGTAGCTCATGGAAACGTCGAAGCCGGAGACCTGATCTTTCCCGAAGCAGGGCACGTCATGCTCGCCATCAGCCCAACGCAGTGCGTAGAAGCCCAGCAATCCGGTGTGCCGGTCAGGATTTCGCCGATGCCAGCCTCGTACGTGGCGCGCCGGCCGATGGCGTAGCAGTTTCGGTCGAGGCCTGCGCGTCCCCGGCGGCGTCGCGGATGACGTCGCGATACTCGTGCAGCTCGGTCAGCGCCGACATGGTCTCGCTAAACGACTTTCCGCGCACGTGCGGCAGACTCGCGACAATGAGCGACTCTAACTGCAACAGTTGATCGTCGAGGTCGCGCAGCGTTGCCTTCGCCTGTGCACTGTTGCTGTGGCGCACCAGAATCTGTGCGCATATCGCAGATATCGCCGCTATCGCCTTAGCGATTCCCAAGGCCTGCAACGTGGTGCGCGGATCGGTCGACACCGACTCGAACGAGGGCTGCGCCGTGAGCGCCGCTGCCGGGCGCGGTTGGGTCTGCGGGATGGGCTCACCGCGGCGTAGCGCATCGAGGGTGCCGCGCGGCCACTGCAGGGCATCTTCGAACTTCACGCGGTTGATCCGATGAGGAAATGACTTGCCGCGCTCAAGCAACGCGGCCGTGTTCAGCGACACATTCGCCGCGTCAGCTAGCTCTCGCTGCGTTTCCAGCCCAACTTCGACTCGGCGGTCGGCAACGGCCTTGCCGACCCGCTCTAGCGGGCTCTCGCCAGGTGGAGTCGCCTTGGTGCTCACCGTGTCCTTCGCCATCGTCGCCGCCGTCGTCGACCGACGACCTCTCGGATACTTGCAAGTTAACTATAGAAGTTGACCACGTTCAGCCACGGTCGGACACGGGATCCCAACAGATGTGCCACGCGAGAGATGCACAGAAATAGCCTGTTTAAGGCAGAAAAGCATGGTTTCGCGCAGCAGATGCGCAGGGGTGCCAATACGCTGTACGCCCTTGAACTGTGTCGACTTACTCTGCCGAAACCTTCATCTGCACTGATGTTGCCTATCAGCGCATGAGCAGCTATAAACGTAGTCAGTACACAACATACACAATATGATGCACAGGTATAATTAGGAATGGAGAGCGCCGTGACCACCATCCGACCCTTGCGAGCCGACACCGGCCTGTGCGAGTACGAAGACCCCGACACCTGGTTCAGGGGATATAGCGGGGAGCGAGAGTCGGCAGCGATCTGCACCAACTGCCCCATCATCGTCGCCTGCGCCCAGAACGCCCTCAGATTTGGCGCTACCGATGGGGTGTGGGCGAGCGTGGCCATGCCCGGCGCCCGTGACGTCGCCGCCCTCAAGGCCGCTCGAGCGCAATTACGCGAGGTCATCGCCCGCTACCGAAACCAACCCCCAGCGCTACGGCTGCGGTCCCTGCAAATCCGTCAGGCCGTGCACTTCGCGGCCACCCAGCGCGACCTGCGCCGCCGACAAGCGGCTAAACCCGCGTCCAGGGCAAGTGCGACGCTAAGGGAGAAGGCCAGTGCCTAGCAGCAGCGCAGCCACCCGCGTCCTGCGCGACGACCTGCTCGCCCAACTCCGCATCGCGCAACGGCCCCTCACGACGGCACAGTTGCGCCTGCACGCGCCTGACGTGCCGGTCGCGGGGGTCGCGATATCCTGCGCCCCGATCCACGAGCAGATCTACCGGGTGCTGTGCGGCCTTGAGCGTCAAGGCCTGCTGACCCGCGGTGGCCGTGAAGGCCGCGAGGTCACCTGGACGGCGGCCGCCAACCCCGCCGACCGCGAAATCGCCGCCCTGGAAGCCGCTTTCAGCGCCTCGGACGGCCAGCCGGCGCCACGTTGAAAGGGCGCCATCCGATGATCACATGTCCCGTTCGAGCGGCGCTGACAGCTCGGGTGCCCGAACTGGCCAACGGCTCCGTCGAAATCATTGCGGTCGCACGCGAGCCCGGACTGTTGGCTAAAGTCGCGGTCCGATCACGTGTTCGCGGGATCAACGCGGTCGCCGTCTGTATCGGGTGGGGCGGCCTGCGTATCGCCGACGTCGAAAAGCGCCTCTGCGGCGAACATGTCAGCATCATCGCCTACGACAGCGACACTGCCAGGTACGTGATCAACGCACTGGGAATCAAGTCTGCGATCGCCGAAGTCATCAACCCTGAACAGCGCCGCATCCGCGTTTACGTCAACCCCGATGACTATGCGCGCGCACTAGGCAAGGTTGGTCACAACTTGCGCCTTGTCCGGCAGCTGACCTCCTGCAGCATTCACATCCGCACCGCCACTGGCGCAAATCGTGCCCCCATGGTTGCACCACCAGGCAGTTGCCCCCGATCCCAGTAACCGAAAGGCAACCCAATGAGCGCAAACACCCTGTATGACATCGAGCTGCGCGACTGGGACCGAGTCGAAATCCTATCTGCCACATCGCAAAGCGGCGCCTACGCGGCGCGTACCGAGGTCTCGTGGTCCAACCGGAAGATCTTCACCCCGACATTATTCGACTGCGGCACAACGACATGACCTCCCCCGATGCACGCTCGGCTGCGGCACGAAGACGGGTCGCTGAGCGTCGGCTGCGCCAGTTTATGGCTAACCACGGTTACCCCGACCCCGACTCGAGCCGATCGGAGCGCACAATATGGCACGGAGGACGCGGCCAGATCCACACCAGCCGGGTCTGTTCGACATCTTCGGCGGGGACGGTGGTGGTGACGAGCCCAGAGATACGCCAGATCGTGGCGGAGGCCTACGCGGGCCCGCTCGAGCTGCCCCCGCAGTGGAGCCCAGCCCAACGCGAGACATTCCTGGACAGCCAGGCGGCCAGGATCAGCTACCAGGTCGCCGAGCTGGCGGCCGAGATGGGCGCCCAGGCGGTAGGGGCGTGGACCCGCAGCCGCGGCGAGCATCCGGATTACCTGACCAAGGCAGGGATGCTGAACACCGCACGCAGCCAGGCGATGGAGATCGTGCTCAACAACGAGCTCTACGAGCAGATCCCGACCGAGGACGGCCAGCCCAGCAACCTGTGGGGGGAGCACAACGACCCAGCGCCCGATCGCAGTCAGGTGCCCTGGGATCAACGCTGGACCCGGCCCCAGTATCGCAGCGACCCCAGCCAGAACATCGAGGCGCTGATCGCGGATCTGTGGCCGGACCCGAATTACTCGGCGGTGTTTCGGATCAAGGCCGGATACCTGCTAGCCGCCCGGGCCGAGGATGGCCTGCCCCTACCGAGCGGCCCGGACGATCCGCTCACGAGCACGCTGGCTCAGATGGTCTACACCGATCTGCGCGACGACGGCATACCCGAGCGGTAAACGCCCAGCCCTCACTGTTCGATGAGGCCGATCAGCCCACCGATCCGCGCTCGATTGACCCCGGCGGCGCCCCGCTGCCGCGGCCGAACCCGCGCACACCAGCCCACCAGCCAATCGACCCGCCGGCGGGCACCGTACAAAGCCCGGCTGTATCAGACGAACCGACTCCGGCCGCCGAGCAGCGGATAGAAGAATTCACCAGCCCCACCGATTTTCCGGCAAGCCTCGACACCCTGGTGCCATCGGGGTCCAAAGCACGCATCCGCGCCAACATTGCCGCCGTCCAGCTGCTGCGCGCCCTGCAAGACGCGCAGCGGCCGGCCACCCCAGCCGAACAACGTGTCCTGGCCACCTGGTCAGGCTGGGGTGCGGTACCCCAGGTGTTCGACCCCCGCGCCAGCGACCTCACCGCCGAACGGGACACCCTGGCCGAGTTGCTCGATCGCGACCAATACCGCCAGGCAGAGGCCTCCATCCTCAACGCCCACTACACCGATCCCGCCATCGCCGCCGTGGTGTGGGAAGCACTAGGTCGGGCCGGGTTTAGCGGTGGCAAGGTCCTCGAACCAGGTTGCGGAGCAGGAACATTCATCGCTCACGCCCCCGATGAGGCAGTCATGGTTGGTGTGGAAAGTGACGCCACCACCGCAGCCATCGCCGCCCTGCTCTACCCATCGGCCCAGATCCGCCACGAAGGTTTCGAATCCACTCACGTCCCCGAAAACAGCTTCGCCGCCGCCGTCGGCAACGTCCCCTTCGGCCGCTACGCGGTCACCGACCCCGCCCACAACCCCGCCCGTCACTCCATCCATAACCACTTCATCGTCAAATCCCTCGCGCTGATTGCCCCCGGTGGATACGTGGCTGTGCTGACCAGCCGCTACACCCTGGATGCGGCGAAATCGGTCGCCCGGCGTGACATTTCGGCCAAAGCCGACCTCATCGGCGCGATCCGGCTCCCGTCGAAGGCGTTTACGCGGGTGGCCGGCACCGAGGTCGTCACCGACCTGCTCATCCTGCGCCGCCGCGATCCCCGAACCCCCTCCCCAGACGAACTGCCCGCCTGGATCAACACCGAAGCCATCGAACTCACCGACCCCGACACCGGCGCCGGCGAAACCCTGCACATCAACTCCCATTTCGTCGCCAACCCCCACAACGTGCTCGGCCAGATGCACCTGGGCCGCGGACTCAACGGCTCCCACCAACTCGTCGTGCGCGGCACCAGCGGCACCAGCGGCACCAGCGGCACCGAGCTCGCCGAGCAGCTGCACGACCGGCTACACCTGCTCATCGACTCGGCCATGAAGCACGGGCTCGGATTAACCGCCACGCCGGCTGAACTCACCGAGGTCTCCGCAGACGTCTTCGACCCCGGCCTGATCACCGCGGCCGACCGCGGTGAGGACACCCCGCTCTACACATTGCGCTACAGCGAGGCCAACCGCGGCATCGAATACTGGGCCGGACACCAATGGGAACCCCACAAAACCCCGAAAACGCTGCTAGCAGAAACCCGCGAACTCATCGGCCTGCGCGACGTCGCCGTCAGCCTCATCGCCTCCCAACGCGACGGCCAGCCCGCCGCCGAGCGCGACCAGCTCCGCGGACACCTCAACACCCTCTACGACAACTACGTGCGCCAGCATGGCCCCCTCAACCGGTTCACCTGGGTCTATCCCACCGTCACCCAAGAACGCCACGATCAGCGCTTGGCCGCCGCCGAAACCGCCTGGCGCACCGCCGAAGGCACCCCCGAGCGCCCCTACACCGGGCCCGTGCCCGACGACGTCGCCGCGCAATGGGACACCGAGGCCTCCGAAGCGCCCGCGCCCTACAAGAAGCGGCGTCACCTCGACGGCGGAATGCGCCACGACCCCGGATGGGCACTGGTCGCCTCATTGGAAATCTTCGACGAAGACACCGGCTCCGCCCAGAAATCGCCCATCTTTTCCACCGACCTGCTCACCCCGCCGCTGGAGCGCGCCACCGCCGACACCCCCGAAGAAGCGTTGGCGGTGTGCCTGGACCGCACCCAGCGCGTCGACGTCGACCTAATCGCCAACCTGCTAGAAGTCGAAGTCGACGACGCCCGTGACCTGATCGCTGGACTGGTCTATCCCAGCCTCGACGACCCCGACGAACTCGTCCCCGCCGTGAGTGCCCTGTCCGGCAACGTGCGCACCAAACTCGCCCGCGCGCTCGATGCGGCCGAAACCAACCCGATCTACAACGACTACGCCGCCGCCCTGCAACAGGTGCTGCCGCCCCAGCGTGAAGCCCAAGACATCAAAATGCGCCCCGGGGCACCGTGGATCCCGGCCCAAGTCGTCGCCGCCTTCGCCGAGAAAACATTCGACGCCACCGGTGTGGTCGCCGAACACATCGGCGGGCGCTGGGTCGTCGACGTTGCCTCCTACAAACGCCACGGCCGGCTGATGACCGACGAATGGGGAACCGACCGACGCGGCTGCGACGCGGTCAGCCTGCTCGAGGCCGCCTGCAACTCCAAAGCCGTCCTCGTCAACAACGACGACGGTGTCCTCGACCTGCAGGCCACCTTCGCCGCCCAAGCCAAAATGGCCAAAATCAGCGAGGAATTCACCCGCTGGCTGTGGTCTGACGAGACCCGCCGCGACACCCTGGTCGCCGAATACAACCGGCGCTTCAACTCGCGGCGCGCGCCTGCCTACGACGGCTCACACATGCGTTTTCCTGGCATGTCGGATCACTTCACGCCGCACTTCTACCAGCGCAACGCCGCCGCGCGCATCATCTCCGAGCCCGCCGTTCTCTTGGATCATGTTGTCGGAGCGGGCAAGACGGGAAGCATGGTCGCTGGAGCGCTGGAACTGCGGCGCCTGGGGTTGGTACGCCAACCCTGGCTCGTGGTACCCAATGCGATCACCGAACAAGTTGGCCGCGAAGCCCAACAGTGGTATCCGGCCGCCAAGATTCTGCTCGGCTCAGCGGCCACCACCGCTGATGGACGGCGCCGCTTCATCGCCCAAACCGCCTCAAGTGATTGGGATCTCGTTGTCATCCCGCAGTCGGCGTTCACCGCGATCAACGTCTCCACGGATATGCGCGTCGACTACATCGAAAACCAGCTCGATACATTGCGCGAACAACTCCAATCCGCCGAAGCCGACCGCAGCAAAAAGCGCATCGAACTCGCCATCAAAAGCGCCAAGGCGCGGCTAGAAAAACTTGTAGCCGCCAACACCAAAGACACTGGGTTGCGGTTTGAGGAATCCGGTTGTGACTATCTGATGATCGACGAGGCCGACACGTACAAGAACTTGGGCCGCACCTGCAACATTGAAGAATTATCGTGCCCCAACGCATCGCAACGTGCCGAGGACCTCGCCCTCAAACTCACCGTGTTGCGCCAGCGGCGCCGCGACGAGGCGCTGGCCAAAGGCATTCCCGCGCACCGGGTTGTCGAACGGGTCGCGACCTTCGCCACCGGCACACCGATCAGCAACTCATTAGGCGAGCTATGGGTCATGCAAACCTACTTGCGGCCAGACCTTTTAGAGCACGCCGGGGTCGCTGACCTGGGGGACTGGGGTGCGGCGTTTACCGCGACCACCACCACCATCGAGGTCAACACCACGGGCACTAAGCTGCGGCCCGTCACGCGAGTAGGGAAGTTCACCAACCTGCCCGCCCTGCTGGCGCTGTCCTCGGTCTACACCGACGTCGTCACCCGCGACCAAGTCCCCGTCGAGCTGCCGCCGCTTCGCACCGGGCAACGCCAAATCATCAGCTTGCACCCCGACATCGAAGTCGTCGACTTCATTACCGACTTGGGCTACCGCCTCGATCATCTCGACTCACGCAATCCCCGACGCGACAACCCACTCAAAATCAGCAACGACGGGCGCAACGTGTCGTTGGATCCACGGTTGGCCCACCTGCCCAAACCCCGACACAGCCGCGCCTGCGCAGTCGCCGACGCAGCCATGCGTGTCCATTACCGCCACGCGCATCGCGCCTATACCCATCCCGACACCGGCGCGCCGGCCGGCACCGGGGCACTGCAGATCATGTTCTGCGACCGCGGCACCCCATCCAAAGACCCCGCCCAGTTCACCATCTATCAGGCGATCAAAGACGAACTCGTGGCGCGCGGCATGCCCGCAGCCGCGATCCGCTTCGTCCACGAGGCAAAAAATCTTCAAGAGATCAAAACGCTGTTCGCCCAGTGCATTAGGGGAGACGTCTCAGTGCTGATCGGTAGCACCGAGAAAATCGGCGCCGGGGTCAACGTGCAAGCCCGAGCCGCCGCCCTGCATCACGTCGACGTGCCATGGCGCCCGCGCGACCTTGAACAACGCGAAGGCCGCATTCAGCGCCAAGGCAACCAAAACCTCGACGGCATCGACATCTTCATCTACGTCACCGAAGGCTCCTACGACACCGTCATGTGGCAAAAAGTCCAAGCCAAAACGCTGTTCATCGAACAGATGCGCCGCAACGAGGTCCTCGATATCGAGATCGACGACCTTTCCGGCGGTGACATCGGGACCGCCGCCGCAGAAACCAAGGCCATCGCCACCGGCGACCCGCGCTACATACACCAAGTTGAACTCGACGACACCGTCAAACGCCTCACCGCCCTGCAGCGCGCACACAGTCAATCGGTGCGCAACCGCGACTGGCAAGTCAGTGTGCTCGAGCGCGCGATTCCCAACAAACAACGCGCCATCGACGAGCTCACTCCATTCGCCAGGGCAGCCGCCGCGCATGCCTCCGCCGGCGGGCCACCACGGCTGACCGTCGCAGACACCACCTACACCGAGCGCGTCCCCGCCTCCCACGCACTGGCTGCGGCCTGCCGGCGCGCCTACACCGCCGGCAAAGACCGCGGCGCCAGCCGCTTCGAACCCATCGGCGCCACCATCTACGGCATCGACATCCTGGCCGCCCGCGACCTCACCCACGACCAACTGCTACTACGACTAGCCGTGCCGTCGCGCACCGCAGAAATCTCCGGCCTTGAACTGTTATCCACCGGCGCAGGTCCAGGCTCCGACGTCAACGGCCCCAAACAACTCGGACTGCTGCGCCGCGTGGAAAACCTCTACACCGGCCTACCCGAACACCACGCACGACTGCAGCACGAACGCGACCGCGACCAGGCCGCCCTCGACGACTTTGTAACCAACCCCCCAGCACCGTTCGAACACGCCGACGAACTGGCCACAAAAGACGCAGAACTTAAAGCCCTCACCCTCGAGCTGCGCATGGCCGCCCAAAGCCCCGAAGCCAAAGCCAAAGCCGCCGCGGCCGAACAACGCATGGCCGCCCGCGGCCGCAAACCCGGATGGAGCCTGCTCCTGAACCCCACACCGGCCCTGGTCGAAGAACTCGGCTACCCCAGCGCCGATGCCCTACGCAAAATTGTCCGCGCCCGAGAACGCCTCGCCCTCGAACAACACGACCACCAGCAAGGCCTCGCCGGTCCCGAGCACGACTTCTGAATATCCAAACCGGAAGTTAGACACTACATTCGAACGGTCCCTTGTGTGGCGCTGAAGTTCCCCGTGCCCTTTCATCGCGGCATATTCGAGCCGTCGCCACCGCATGCCGACACATGGCGAAACCTCGCAGCCTTTGTCGCGCGGCACAGCCCCGCGGTTTACTGTGCGGCATGCCCGAATCCGGACCTTCGGCTCAAGCCCAACAAGACATCCGCGCCGCGCAAGCCTTGCCCGACAATCTCGCCCGCCGCGAGCACGTCCATGCCGTCCAGCAACGCGCGCGGGCCCTCCTTCTGGATGCCACGAGCACGCCCGAACAAAAGTCCGCCGTCCGGCTCGATATCAGACAAGCGCGCGCACTCACTAGCGACCTGTGCACGCCGCGCACCCCAGCACCCCTGACCTGGATCGCAGCCCCAGCATTGAATAAAGCTGCGACGCCGCTCGTACGCCAGCACGTGCATGCCGGAGACCGAATGAACGAGCAGTTGGCCGATCCGGTCGCCGACGCCCCGCACACCACATGAGCACGAAGTCGGAGACGGCGATAGAAGCCGCACTGGATCTGGGTAATACTGGCCAGTATGTCGTCACTCGATGGACTGGTGGCCGAGACAGGTCGCGTGCTCAGTGATGCTCGCCGGCTTTTCGGCGCGGCGCCCCTCGAAGCGTCGTTGCCTTCGGCGCAGCAGTTGATGGCGGGCCGAGCAGCTGTAGCGCCAGTGGGGCAGGCCGCAGCTGCCAATTGGCAAGGCGAGGCAGCGACGACCTACGCTGCGACCAACGCCGATCAGGTCCATGCGTTAGACCGCACGGTAGCCGCCGATGGCCAAGTCAATCCGGCGCTGACCCATGCCGGACAGGCCGCCGCGGCGGGAGCACGAAGCATGGACAACCTGATCGCTCAGACCCGCGCGGGGGTTAGCGCACTGGCCCCCAGCACACGTAGCGCCGCAGGGCAGCAGCAACTCGCCAGCTTTTTGCAGGGTCAGCTCAACCAGGCGAAGGGATTGCTGCAAAACTTCCAGCAGCGCAACGCTGAAATAGCCGGCACCATCCAAAGCGCTGACTACGGGCGCCTTTCCGGTAGCCACGGCAAGGAGTCACCACCTGCTGCGCCGCTGGATTCGCGCACGTGGAAGCCGGGTGATAAGCGGCATATGCCCTATGACGCCGGCCCGGGTGGGATGGGCCCGCCCAACTTTCCTGATTCGCCGCCGTGGGTTGATATATGGGACCGGTCAGGAGCAGACGACCCCGACAAAGTTCCGCACTACTTTGTCAGATCCGATGAAATCCCCGGCTACAAGGTGTATCCGCCCGGAGCCCTAGGGCCACCAACGGTCGTCGACGAACGCGGCAATCCAGACCCATATGTCCAGTTGGGCCCAAACACAGGCGTGTGGGTACCGCAGTCGGCCTTTCCGGGAGCGAAAATCTATCCGCCTGGCTCTAACCCACTGCCACCCTACGGATACGACGAATGGTTACCAGGGTCCGGGATTTATATGTGGCACAGCGATTTAACCCCCGAACCGTACAACCCTTCCGGTCCTCTGGGGCCACCAACCTATCCGCAGGAAGGCCACTAACTACTAACTAGAAGCCACACCCGGGGGACGGCCTGCCAACAACGGGCGGCGTACAGCCCCCATGGCCCGTCGCGATGCAGATCTACCCCAAGGCCGGCGATCAACCTTCGCGCGTCAAAGTTCTGGCGGGAATTTTGACCGTGACCGTCGCCTAGGCCGATAAGTTGCCCTAGCGTTGGTGGAAAGTGCAGCGCTCGAAGGGATTTAACATTGGAACCAAAGGGGTGCAGCGCCCGGATCGCTGATAGAGGTGTCAGGTTGGCCTCGCGGGCGATGCCACTTGTCGAAGGCGACCAGTTCGCATCGCGTCGAATAAAGTGGATCGCCGACGAGCTGGCCAGCTTGCGCGACGGTATCCCCGCTAAGCTAGCCGACGATCCGGGCATCACGCACGCAGTCGTGCAAGACGTCGACATGAAGATTGCGGAAATCCAGGACGTACTTACTGCCAGCCGCAAGGCCGCTTCTTCGGCGCCACCGGTCAGATGATCGGCGCCCGCCCGGGTTGCAATAGCGCCCCGTGCGCCAGGCTGATTCGTCACCGTGACAATTTGACCCTGCTCTTGTCCAGGCTGGTCCTGCTAGAGGTGCGTC
>NZ_GG770561.1:20417-30632 GCF_000164135.1 Mycobacterium parascrofulaceum ATCC BAA-614
AGTCGGCTTTCGCGCGCGTATGTCGGTGTTGGCGGCTACTGCTTGTGCAGCCGGGGATTCCACTGCGGGGAAGGGGCGTGCGGCGAGAAGTATCGAGGAGGCGCAACCCGTGATGGGCCCGCTGCGAACCCGAAAGTCATTGCCGCCGATGGATATGCGCGCGGTGCTCGATGCTACCGATGTAGAGCACGCGATCGTTGCCGGTGGAGCTTGCAGCTAAGATCGCCGATTGGCTCGCCGGCTACGCTCACAGTCGCGAGGCTCCCCGGCTTAAGGCACTCCTGTGTGCCGTATCTCCGGACTGATTGACGCAGGTGTGCGAAGTTGCAGGACGCATCTGGTGCGGCGTGTCTTGAAAGAAAACAAAAGTCGACAAGCCGTGTGGACATGCTGGCGTAGCCGGTTTTTGGTGAATGTGGCGTTGTTGGTAGCGGCTAAAGCGACTCGGGACTTATCGTCCCGAACATGACGGGCTGGACCGATGTAGCGCTGTCCCAGGTGCTCGGCGGAGTATCCGAGGTATTGGGGTCACCCTTCCCTCAAAGCCCGGCGCCCGGCGGCCCGATGCCACTAGACCCGGCCCCAACGGCTCCGGTCACCTCACGCGATCAGCTCACCAAGCTCGACCGAGCCAAGCTCACTTACATGGGCATTAACCCGGATACGGCTCCGATGCCCGAAATCAACCAGGCGCTGGGCCGCGACCAACCCGCAGCGCCTCCGCCCCCGCCGCCCCCGCCGGAGTCGCCGGCGCCGACCTCCCCGGCGGGCACGCCACCGCCACCGGGACTGAGCGGGGCAGGGGCAGAAGCAGCCAAACGGCTCGACGAGGCACTGGCCAAAAATCATTCGGCGCTCAATGACGCTGACGACAAACTGGCCGACGCTCTGCTTAAAGCGTCGAGCTCTAGCGCTGATGGTCGTCAGCGGCTCCAAGCTTTGCAGCAAGACATCATCGACCAGGTCAACAAGCTGGGGTCATCGCTGGATACTGCGACCGGCCAACAGCAGCTGGCAGAGTTCTTGCAGGGAAAAACCGACGACATCCTCAACGTCCTGAAAAACGCTGGGCTGGACTCAGATTCACAAGCGCGGGTGTTGGATGGTCTCTCGGCGCGCTATCAGGCGTTGCAAGACAAGAAACCCGGCGATGACCCGCACACCAAGGGTTCGAGCGGCGACGGCACTGGCAGCGGCAACCCGGACTCAACCGGCACTACACCGGGTGGTGGTGCCGATTCTCCGGCCGGGACCGGTGACGGCACTGGCAGTGGCAATGACCCGCTACTGGACGGGCTGGCCTCAGATCCGTTGATGTCGCGGTTGGGCATGATGGGCGGGCCTGCGATGGGCGCTCTTGGCTCGCTGCCAGGTGCGCTCGGTTCAGCGATTCCCTCGCTCGGCGGAGGCGGTGGCGGCGGGCTGGGGGATTTGGGTTCGGCGATCGGTGGGGCGCTACGCGATGGCGGCCACGATCCGGACCAGGCCTCTGATGAGCACGTCGATTCGTTGAAAGACCCGTCCGGATCGCACACCGGTGACGACAAACCGCGAGATGGCACCCAGCCGGCCGGACTGCACGACCCAGGGGACAAAGCAGACAAAGGGGACAAGGCGGGGACAGAAAACGCTGGCAGCGGATCCACCCCGCCGCCGTCAGCGCCGGCAGCGCCAGGTCAGACGCCAACACCGTCGACTCAGGTCCAGCTGCCCGACCAATCGGTGCGAACCGCGGCCAATGGCGCACTCGCGCAGGCCGGACGCGCGGTGCTCTCCGGTGACAGCATCGACGACGCGTTTGCAGGGGCCAATCTTCAGTTGCCGCCGCTGGGTTCGCCGGTGAGTTCACCCATGGCACCCTCGCGGCTGCAATTCGGCGATGTGGGCCAATACACCGATCATCGGGTCATGGCTCTAGACAAAGACCATGTTTGGCTCAATGGCCAGGTCACGCCGATTGACCAGCTCGACACTGGCCCGAATTTCTTGGGGTGGACACGCGTGTCGGCCCCAACAGCGACAACGGTGACTTCGGCGGCCGTCGCCCCGGCACCGGCCGTGGCGCCCGCACCGGCGCCGCCGACCACTTAAGCGAACTTTTACTGCAACGTGAGGGAGTACCGTAATGACCGTGAATGAGCAGGCCTTGCAGGTCAACACCGATGACCTGATCCGATGGGCGATCGCCCACGAACGCGCCGCCGAGGCGTGCGGGCAGGCCCGTGCTGACCATGCCCGCACCGTGGCTGCGGCCGAATCGTGGGGACCGCTGTTTTACGAGGCGCGTCGTGCTGCAGTGGCCGCGGTCAACGACCGCGAGACCGCATTGCGCGACCAACAAGAGCGGCACGGGGCCATGGCGCAGCAGCTTCGCGCCGCCGCGGCGCGCATGGCGGAGATGAACGCTGACAACCGTGCCAATTTGACGATTTCCACGGATTAGCAACATGTCTGAAGCGCCGTCGACCGACTACGACACCGTGGTGTTCGAGGTCGCAAGCCGCGATGAGTCGATCGTGGTGGCGGTGGGCCGCAGCGGCAACTCGTTAGGCGTGGAGCTTCAGGCGGCGGCGATGCAGCTCAGCGACGCCGAACTGGCTAACCGCATCATCAAATTGAACACGCTGGCTCATTTACGCTCGCAGTTGGCGCTGCGTCAGGAGTGGGAGGCTCAACACGTGACCGTGTCCAGTGCGTTGCCCACCAAGGATCAGGTTGCCAGCTATGAGGCCCTGATCGATTTCTGAGAGAACTCGTCGCAACGTCAGCTAGAACACGGAGGGAGGACCGCAGTGCTGCAGGTCGATGTTGCCGGACTGCAGAGTGCGGTCGCGGGGCTGGTCGCCGCCGCTAACAGCCTTGCCAGGCTCGGCGCGCAGTCGCCGGTGCACCCTCCGCTGGCCACCGATGAGACATCAACGAGCGTGGCTGCCCGCCTCAGTGAGCACGCGGCGGTGATGGCATCGCGAGCTGCTGACGGGTCGACGGTCCTTGCGGCCGGCGCCAAGGCGATAACCCAGTCAGCAGTCGCGTATGGGCAGATGGACCAGGCCAATCAAGCGGTGGTGAGCTTGCAAGGTAACCCTGCACCCTCCACGCCGGGCTTCACCCCGGCGGTGACGGTGAATCTTGTTGCGCCTGATGTGCCGATCGCCCCGCCGGGACCCCGCCCAGCCGAAACGACGGCGGCGATCATGGAAGCCGGTCAGCCCGCTGCCGGGGATGCGTTTGTGGCCGACTGTGCGGCACTGTCAGAAGGATTTAGCGCTGCCGCGCGATCGGCCCGCCGCGGGGCGGCCACGGTCAGTGAACATCTCAAAGGGGAAGCAGGACCGCGTATTTCGGCGGCGTTGAATCGTTACGCGGACTGGGCGCAGGAGATGGCCCGCCATGCCGACACCGTTGGAAAGCTCGCCGGCAGCCACAAGAACAGATTTACACAAGCCAAGCAGGCGACTCCGACGACCACGGAGTTCGCTAACCGTCACCGCGAGCTCCACAACGCGATCGCACTCAACAGCTCTTATCCCAGTCCGGGATCGGCGGCCGCGGTGTCTAAGGCACACACGAATTTGACCCAGTTAACGAACCACACCCAGGTTGTGGCCGCTGGCTACCACACCGGCGAGACGATACCGGAGGCTCCGCCGGGGCCACCGCCAGCCCCAGCAATCGTGGAACCTGGTGCCGGACAAGGGGACACCCCGCCGTCTCCAACTCAGCAGGGAGCGGATCCAAAACCGACACGCGATCACCCGGGCACCACCCACGCCGGCGACGTCGACCCCGACACCGACCCCGCCGGCCTCGACGAGAGTCTCAATGCAGGCGATGGTGATCCCGCCGCTAACCCGCTAGCGCCTGCGGGAACGGGTGCGATGCCGGGAATGGCCTCATCTTTGCCGCCGATGTTGACCGGCCTGCTGGGCGCCGGGGTCGGGATGGCCACCCAGATACCGCAGAAATTAGGCCAAGAGCTGCAGGGATTGGCCCAGCAAGCCACCCAGAGCGTTGCAGGTTTGGCACAAGGAATGGCAGGCAAGAACGGGCTGGACGACGCGGCCAAAATTGAGCCAGCAGACTCCCTGGGCAGCGGTGCCGGCGGAGGCGGTGGTGACGACGGCGCTACCGCCCCGGCGGCCAGCGGCGGCGCAGATCTCAAGCCGGCGGCTTCAGCGATCTCCGGAATGAGTTCCCCCACCTCGCCCCCGTTGGCGGGGGCCAGCGCCACCCCGAGTCCCACCGCTGCCGCCGCTGAGAGCGGTATGGGCGGCTCCCCAATGTTCATGCCCCCGATGGGGGGCATGGGCGCTGGCGCCGGGGCGGCCAAGCGCAAGGTAAAGGACCCGGACAAGTCGATCGAGATGCCATCGCGCCCTAATTCCGAGCCGATCAAAGGCGAACGGGGAGACCCAATTCGGCACACGGCCACCGTTGACGCCGCTGCCTACCCCAAAGACGGGCCGAAGCGCACGGTGACCGTTCGGTCACGCAGCCGACGCGTCGACCGCGACCCGGGCAGCGGTGATGACCAGTGAGCGTGAATGGGTGCGTCGGCTATCAGTCCGATCAGAATCTGGTCGCTGAAGTGATGGCCCAGCTCGATTCGGTGTCGATGGCCCTGCCCGACCTGCAGGATGAAATTGCGTCCGACGACGATGGTGAGGCCCCGTGACGGTGTACGAGTATGACGGCTACCAGGCGGATAAGAATTTAACCGCCAGTGTCATAGCGCGCATGGAACGGGTGTCGACGATGCTTTCCAAGCTGCTCGAGGAGATGGATGGCATCGACCTGGAAGCCATCGGCGGCGATGGCGACGTCGTGTTGTCGGTGAACTCCCAAGGACAACTCACCTCGCTGTCGCTGGCGCAGGGCTGCACCACCCGCTACTCACACGGGGCTTTGGCCGAGCTGATCAACACCACGATCGACGAGGCAGTCAACGCCGCGGCCGAGGAAACAGCGAGCGTGGGAGGCGGCCAAGACCAGGAAGCGCTCGACGCTGCTGTGCAAGCGTTCATCAATCCCGAAAGTGAGATCTGGACTGCCACCTGAGCACCGGTTTCGTCTTGGATTCGCGTCCAACGGTAGCCCGATGTCGCCGCAGGACAGTACGCTGATTGCATGAATCCGCAGGCAGTTGGGCAGCCGAGCTACCCCGCTGCGACCGGCGGCCCGCCCACCTCCACGAGTACGGTCGGTGTGCCGACCGGTGCCGCGGTGTTGCCACCACCGCCCAGCTACGTGCCACCCCCACAAGCTCCTGCACCGCCACCGGTGTACCGCAGACGCGGGCCGGGCTGGCTGGCGGTATGGGTAATGCTGGCGCTCGCGCTGCTACTGGCGTTAAGCGCAACGGTGATGAGTGCGATGAAGTTGACCGCATCAAACCCGGCCGCGACAACCACCACGGTGATGGCGCCACCCCCACCGCCGGTGAGCTACAGCCCGGAGCAAGTGGCGGCGGCCAAGAAGGAAGCCTGCGACGCCAGCGATACGGCGGACAAATCGATAATTGCTGCTCAAAAGAACTTCTTCGACGCTGCGCGAGACCGGCAATCGCCTCAATACCATCCTGCACTGGGCAACTTCCAGCTTGTGGTGATACTGGAGACGCAGTACATCCAACAGCATCTTCCGCCGGCTACCCCGAAGAACGTGCTAGACGCGACCAATGAATATGTCACCGCAGTAATTCGGTTGGTCGACGCCAATACCCGCGAGCTGTCCGACCACGATGCCCAGCCGTTCGTGTTAGCGCTTAGAAGTGCGGGAGATCGACTCGACAAGGTGTGTGAGTGATGCGAACCGATGACATTCTGCAGGTCATTCCCGCTGCGGCGGAGTCGGCGAACATGCTGACCGGTTCGGCAACGGTCGAGTTTGCTACGACCGTGCCCGAGCACGCGGCCCATGGCGCGGCGGCCACGGCAGCCGGGGGGGCTCACGCGGCTTCAATGTGGGCGCCGAGCGTGGCAGCAAGCGCAGGTGTGAACCAGCAAGTCGCGGGAGCCGGTGCCGCGCTGGCGCCACGCGGTGGAAAGGTGGCTCAACGCAACGATCAATCGTTGACCGCAGACCTTCAGACCGACAACCAGAACGCTCAGGACCTGACACCGGTGGTGAGCATATGACCGCCACCCTGCACTCGCCCCAAGCGGGGACACCGCTCCCACCCGCTTTCCCGCCACGTCAGCTTCCGCCACCGGCGGGGCCCGGCCGCGGGGCGGTGGGGGGCACGGCGGCGGCGCTAGTCGTTGCGGTCGGAGCCGCCGTCCTTGCCGCAGTAGCGTGGATGACGCCATCCAAAGTTCCCGTCAGTACGGTGGTTGCGCCGTGGTCACCACCTGCCCCGAGTTCCGACCAGGTGGCAGCCGCACGCACAAAGGCATGCCAAGTGTGGGGGATTACCGCGACAGCAATGGACGCGGCCACGAACGCGGTGGCCCACGCTCCAGCCGACTGGAATGACCCTGGCACCCAAGAGGCCTTGGCCAACGAGGCGCGGGTAATCCTGGTGGAAAGCGCATACCTGCGCCGTGAACTGCCCGCCGATACACCGGCAACGATCCGCTCAGGGATCGACGACTACCTTGCGGCCAGCTCGGACATGGAAAACGCCACCACGCATCGCAAGGGCAGCTTGCGAAACGCCGCGATCGGTCGTGCAAACACCGCAGAAGACAAGGTAAACGCCGCTTGCCGGTAGTGTGAGGAAGAGGGAGCCGTGGCGGATGTGCCCGCAACCAGTATCGCTGGGAACATCATCATCACCCCGGATATGGTGCCGCCAGCAGCAGAGCCGTTGGAGACCCAAGCGGCGCACTACGCGGCGTTGGCGGAGAAAGTCGGTGAGCTGCAGCAGCAGCTCAAAGCCGCCAATGCGATGCGCGAAGAGGCCGCACAATCGCCCGGTTGGGAAGCTGGGCACGAAAAGAATCGCCAATTGGCCGCAGACTACGGCCGGATGGTCGAGATATACAACGCGGCGGCAGATTATTTCAACGGAGTCGCTGGCGTTTACCGCGACGCGCAAACCGCCCAACGGAACGTCTTGATGAAAGCCAATGCTGAACTGTCGCAGGCCAAGAACGCGATACAACAGCAGGAGATCGCGGCGCGCTGGCACACGCACGCCCGAGCCCTGACGACCAGCGCGGTAGGAGCCGCTACAGCCAAGGCCGGAGTTTTCGAGCACACTGCAGGCACCGATATCACGGCTCTTACCTCACGCCTAGGCGGTCCGGCACCTCAAGACCCCGTCTTGCCCCATAGCGGCGGAGGCGGAATAGCCGTACCCACAGGCAAAGAGGGCTCCGGACTAGGTGATGACAACGGCGACCCCGCGAACCCCAACGGCACTGGCAATCCGCAGGGAATAGGTAATGGGCACACGCCGCGCCACAGTGGTGCAGCGAAGGGCGAGGACGGCGAGCCGGCGACGACGGGACCAGGATCCACTCCTGCGGTGATGGGGAGCCCTTATCCGGGTGCCGGGCAGATGCCGATGCCGGGTGGTGGTGGCAGCGGGATTCAGTCTGTTGGTTTCCCGCCGGGGTTGACGTCGATGACGGGGGGACTTGGATCGATGCCCGGTGGGGGTGGCATGGGAGGCCTGGGCTCTGGTGGGGGCTTGGGCGGGCTGCCCGGCGGTATGGGGCAGCTGCCCGGTACTCAGGCTGCCGGGCTGGGGAACCTGCCCGCTAATGCCGCACCAGCAGCCGGGGCACCGGCACAGTTGGGACCGGCGTTCTCCCAAGGACTTTCAGCCGGATCGGCGTTGGGGTCGCTGCCGCCTGCGACCGGCACTGGAACGCCGGCCGCAGGGCAAGCAGCCGCAACTCCAGCGGCAGGGCTGACTTCGGGTGCGGGCGTTCCTTCGGCCGGGTTGACAGGAGCAGGTGCGACCCCTCCGGCAGTCAGCCCCGCAGCGCCGGGGCTTGCCACGTCTGGCGGGCCGACGAGTGCTGCACCGGCGGCGATGATGCTTCCGCCCCCGGGTATGGGCGCTCCCGCGGCCCCCGTAGCTGCGGGTGGCGCAAGTGCTGCAGCCCCCGTCGCCCCTGCTGGCAACACGGCCACACCGGGTGGCTCCGCGCCGACAACCGGGCCGGCAGCTGGATCGACGGTCGGATCGGGTGGGGCGGTGGTTGTGCCGGCAAGTGTTGTCAGCGCCGGAGCTGGCGCCCGCAACCGTGGACGACCGGAGTCAGCCGAACTGGCAACCGCAAAAGTGTTGGCGCGCAAGCTCCGTCGTGACAGCGACATTGTTAATTACGCGTGCATTGAGTGGGCCGTGGGCGTATTTCGCCGCGAGGCTGGCGGGGCCACCGAGTGCGTGGTGATGTCCAACGAAGGCTTTGGTTACATTCCGCGGGGAGTGTTCTTGCCACGTACTGCCCGTCTGTTGACGGCAGATAAGTTGGTAGACAACCAATTTCGGGAAGGCTGGTTCGGGTCATCCGATCCTGCCGAGGTGCTAGCCGAATATGCACGGCTGCGCGGCCGCGGCGGAACGCATCTGGTTGCCATGGCAGTAACCGCGGACAGCCCCTACGGTCGGGTGCCAGGGGTCGAATACGCGGTTTGTCAACGCGAATTCGATGACGGTGCTTACATCCGCCCGATTCTCGACGATATGCATATGCATCGTCTCGAAGCGTTGCACCCGGAGGTGTATGCCCGGGTTCAGCAGACGACCTCCACTGAACCTGAGACGCGCATGGTTGAAAATCAGGTCGTTGTGCCGCTGGCTGTGCAGATGATCGAAGCTGTGAAGATGTCGGGGGAGATGACGCTCGATCTGCGGCAGATGTGGGATGTGCTGGGCACCGGCGACCACATCTCGGAGGAGGTATGGAACCAGTACCGGATCGCCTCAACCGTGTACTACGTGAACCTCAGCGCGAACCGGCCTCGGCCGGAGGCCTCCACAGGAGATCGCGAGCGTTATCAGGCGCAGTGGGTCACCGCACGCACGATGGAGTTGCTGCAGGGTTGGGAGCGGCGACCGGTCGACGTAGCGGATATGGTCTACGCTGCGGCGACGGCCTACCCATGGAGATTTTGGCACCAAATTTGAATTGTTATGGCGCGTGGTCGAATCCGAGCTCGGCTGCGGCGTAGCGTGAGGTGCCGCGGCGTGCGACGTGGGATGCAGTGATCAGGATTGACCGCCGAGCGCTGGCGAAAACCGTTATAGGAGCACGCCTTATAAGTACGTGGTAGCTGGGCCTCGATTTGGCGATCGAGGTGATGGCCGGATCGTTGGAGGAGAGACGCCGAGTCGTCACAGTGACGAAATAAGCGGTATTCGCTGGAAGCACCCATCCATCCACCGCCGCGGCCACGCGCGCAGGGTTGCCCGAGAAATTGGTGTCTGTTCTCACGCAATCTCGGGGACATTCTTATCGGATTGGGGGCAAGTTGCGATCGGGGATAGTACGTTGAGGGTCAGGAAATGAGCGCGGTGACGGCGGTCGTGGTCGTGTCAGCGAGCGCGATGCCGCCGATATTGCCGATGGGTTGGTCGAGGGCCGCGACAGGAAGCCACTGGATGAGCTCCGGTAAGACAACCCCTTTGGGTTGCAGCACTGTGACGATCATAGCCATTGTGCTGCTGGGGATTTCACCGGGAATGAAGGGGCAGATGATCACCTGGCCGGTGGCGGCTGCGAGGTGAATCGTGTTAGATAGTACGACAACGTACAGTTCCTGGTTGGTGTCGCGGCCTGGCGTGATGTCTCCGGGTGTGATCACAGGCCAGCGGCCCGGTTCGCCTGATAGACCTTCTCCGCGTAGGCGTCGATGTCGAGCGTTGGCACAGTGTGTGTTGTGTAGTTCTCGAGCGAGATTCGGAGATGCTCGTTGTGCAGGGCTCGTTCGATCATCTCTGAACGATTCAGCCCGGCCGCCTGGGCGTCCGCATCGGCCGCCGCCAGCACGGCCTCTTCAATCATTACGGACACTTTGGCTTTCGCCATACCATTTATCCTACTCTGAGCAGGACAGTTGTCGTGAGGGTACTCCGGCTGGTGGCGCCGACGCAGGTTGCGTTAAATGGTGCGAGGACGACCTACCACAGATTCAGCTTGCCAGTCACGGTTACGGACGGGCCCATGTACGCCGATGACGACGATTCGGGGCGCGAAACGGTGTACCTGCTAGGTTCGCGTGAGAATGCGCGCCGCCTCATGGCGGCCGTCGCACGGT
>NZ_GG770561.1:33176-103507 GCF_000164135.1 Mycobacterium parascrofulaceum ATCC BAA-614
CACGGGATAGGGCCGTCGTCCCGGGCTGGCGAGCCTTACTAAGTCGATGGCCGAACTCGAGGAGATGGTCGGCGGCCAGGAGTGAGCTGCGATCCTGATGGGTAGGGCGACTTCGCTTTTGGGGCGGACTCCGATCGCTGGCGGTCAAGGTCCTGAAAGCCCGGTACCTGTAGCGATCTGGCGCCACTGCGGTGTTCTGGGTTTTCATTCAATTTGGACGTGCTGGTAGCGGGGGTGTAGCGGGGGGCGGTACGGTGCCGGTGTGCCGTTGAAGTTGGCGTCTAAGACGCAGGTTTCGGGTCATTTCTTTGTTCGGCGACGCTTGTCGTTTGCGTTGCTGCGCCGTTCGGTGAGCATGGAGATCAATCCGGTTCGCTGGCACCGCACGCTGTTGATGTTGTCGGCGGTGTTGGGTGTGGTGCTCGTGGTGGGGGCGTTCGTGTACGGGTGGTTTCGCCCGGCGGGGGTGATCGACGACTCGTCGAAGATCGTTGCTGATCGTTCGTCGGGGGCGTTGTTTGTGGTGGTCGACAAGCGACTGTATCCGGCGTTGAATCTGGTGTCGGCGCAGCTGATTGCTGGGTCGCCGGATCGGCCGACGTTTGTGGCATCGGGGGAGATTGCGAAGTGGCCCAAAGGGCCGACGGTGGGGATCCAGGGCGCTCCGGTGGAGACACCGGCGGTGGTGTCTCCGCAGGTTTCGCGCTGGGCTGTGTGCGACACGGCGCCGACGACGGTTGGTGGTTCGCCGTTGGTGACGGGCATCAATGGGCAGTTGTTGCTCGGGGAGGCGGCGGGAGAGCTCGCCGGCAGCGAGGCCTTGTTGTTGTCTTATGGGCCGCAGGTACACCTGGTGACTAATGGTGTTCGGATGCCGATTGATCTGTCTCAGTCCGCGGTCGCCGGGCCCCTGGGGATTGCGCCCGGGGCGCAGGCGACGGGGATGTCGCGGGCCCTTTTTGACGCGTTGCCGGCGGGGGGACCGCTGGCTGTTCCCGCGGTGCCTGGCGCCGGTGGGCCCGGTCAGGTGGATTTGGGGGCGGGGGTTGTTGTCGGTGCGGTGGTGGCGAGCCGGGATGTGGCTGCACAGTCGGACCGCTTTTATGTGGTGCTGGCAGATGGGGTTCAAGAGGTCTCGCCTGTGGTGGCTTCGATGCTGCGCCAGCATGATTCGTTTGGTTTAGCCACGCCGCCGCAGATATCGCCGGATCATTTGGCGCATATTCCGCTGCGTCATGTTCTTGATGTGGATTATTATCCGCGGTCGCCTGTGCGCCTGGTTGATGCGGGCAGTCGGCCGGTTTCGTGTGTGGCGTGGCAGTGGAGTGTGAGCGAGCGTCAGGCGCGGCTCGCGGTGATTTCGGGTCGGGGGTTGCCCATCCGCGCGGATCAGCGGGCGAAGATGGTGCCGTTGGTGGGTGCCGGCAATGGCGGGGTGCAAGCGAATCAGGTCTTGGTCGGTGATGGTGCATCGACGTTTGTTAGCACTACTGGTCAGGCATTGGATTCGCCTGCGCGCGAGACGATGTGGCTGACTAGCTCCACCGGGTCGCGCTATGGTGTGCCGTTTGACGACAATAGCGTGCAGGCGTTGGGGCTGGTGTTATCTCAGGTTCGTCCGGCGCCGTGGTCGATGCTGCAGGTGTGGCCTGCGGGACCGGAGTTGTCGCGGGCGGCCGCGTTGACGGTGCATAGCCCGTCGGACGCGGTGGCTGTGTTGCCGACGAAGACCAACGTACGGGCCGGCGGATAGGAGGGGGAGAAGGTTGTCGACGATTCGTTTCAGCCCGTCTCGGCGGCTGAGGGCGCCCAAAGTTGATGGCGGCATGCAGTCGGTACGCGATTCTCCGATCGCGCCGCGCCGGTTGCCGATGACGAAGGCGCAGATCATTTTGCCTGCAGTCATGGGCGCGGCGTTTTTGGGCATGATGGCCATGATCTTGACTCAACCGGGGCTGCGCTCGGGGCCGATGAGTTTGTTTTCGTTGTTTGTGCCGGTGATGATGATTGTGTCGTTCGCCGGGGTGTTTATGCAGGGCCGTTTTGGTGGCGGTGATAAGGCGTTGTCTCCGCAGGCGTTGGAAGAAGAGCGCCGTGCCTACATGGACGAGCTCGACCAGACACGTGATGTGATTCAAAGTGACGCCGAGCGTCAGTTCGCCAATTACCAGTTCTTGCATCCCGAACCGGCGATGCTGCGTGGGTTGGTCGGGTCGCCGCGGATGTGGGAGCGATCGGGTTCTGCTGAGGACTTGGCGATGCACTTTGGTTTTGTCCGTTTCGGAACCGGTACTTCGGATTTGGCGAAGAAGCTGGCTAAGCCTCGGTTGGGGGAGTCGGCCGATTATGAGCCAGTCTGCTATGACGCGCTGCGCAAGTTTTTGTTGGAGCAGTCCAAGATTAGTGGGATCGCTAAACCGCTGTCGCTCAAGGTGATTCCGCTGATGACGTTGGTGGGTGAGGATGGTCCGGACACAGTCCACGGTGTGGTGCGGGCGATGATTTGTCAGGCGGCCTGCTTCCATTCACCGCAGGACTTGAAAGTCATGGTCGTCACCGACGAACCAGCACGATGGGATTGGGTCAAGTGGTTGCCGCATTGCCAACACGACAAGCTCTTTGATAGTGGCGGGCCGTTGCGAATGGTGTGGACGTCGCCGACGGCGATGGATGCGGCGGTTGGTCACGAATTGCATGGCGCTCGAAAGAATTACGGGGACCCTGGCGCCGCGGACGGGGTACGTCCGCATTGGCTTGTGATCAACGACCAGCTCCGTGTGGATAGTGAATGGGACACGTTGAATCGCAGGGGCGTTGGGGGGGTCGCGGGCGTGACCTTTGTGCGTGTAGTGGTCAAGGAGGGCGCGGCGGATGACAACTGAGTTCACATTGCATGTCAAGCGCGACGGGGCATATGACGAGGAGGGGTTTTTCGCGCTCCCCGATACGCTGGACACGGCGTCCGCGGTCGCGTTTGCGCGCAAAATGGCTAGATACCATGCAGATTCGCGGGTAACGCAAAGTTCGACTGCCGCCGCATCGAAGGTCGTGGATCTGTATGAGATTCTCGGCCACGCTGATCCGGGCGATATCGATGTGGAGGAGGCCTGGGCGGCGACGCGGCTGGGTCCGCCGCTGCAAGACGACGAGGGCGAATTGCAGTGGGGTCGGGAGTGGATGCGGTTCCCGATCGGTATTGATCCACGCAATGGACAGCCCGTGGCCCTCGACTTGAAGGAGACTCACGAGTTCGAGGGGATGGGCCATCACGTCGTCGTCGTCGGCACGACTGGGAGTGGTAAATCGGTGTTTTTGACGGCGTTGATTACGTCGGCGTGTTTGACGCATTCGCCAGACTCGTTGAAGGTCGCGGTGTTTGACTTTAAGGGTAGTGCGTTGGCGCATTTGGTGGCGGGATTCCCGCACTGCGTCGCGGCGATGAGCAACTTGCGTAACGATCGCCTGTGGATTGTGAGGATGGAAGATGTCCTCTACGGCGAGATGGAGCGCCGCAAGTCTTGGCTTGACCGGGCTGGGGTCAGTGACATCGCTGAATATGAGTATTTGCGCATTCACAAGAAGGAGAAGTTGCGGCCGATGCCGCACCTGCTGCTGATTGTCGATGAGTTCACGCAGATGTTCGCTGAACATGACGGAGCCAAAGCGGTCATGGACGAGGTCGGCCGCCAGGGCCGCTCGCAGGGGCTTCGCCTCGTGATGGGGTCGCAGCGGCTGGGCCACCAGATGCAGGGCGGCATCATGAGTAACATCCCGGTGCGGGTGGCGCTGCGAACTGTCGGCGACACCGATTCCCACGAGGTGTTGGGTAGCGATGAGGCCAATCATCTGCCCAAAAAACCTGCTGGGGCTGGGCTTTTGAAGGTAGGTGCCAACAAGAACCTGACGAGGTTTCAGACGGCGTTCGTGCTCAAGAGCTATGTACCGCCCCAACGGGCAGCAGCTGCTGCGGCCAGGCAGGAAGCCGGTTACCTTGAGCCACAAGAGTTCCAGGCGGTCGGTATGCCTGCTCTGCAGATGGCCCGCGACGGCGAGGGCGAGCAGACCAAAATCCCGGAACCACGCGCCATCATTGGCGCCGATGGCCGCACCGTCAAACAGGTGCAGGCAACGGTGGATTGCTTGAATCGGCTGAATCTTCCTCCACTGCAAGCGATGTGGCTGCCGCCGCTGCAGCCGGTCCCTGCTGATGAGCTGGTGCGGCGGTTGCGGGGCCAACCGTGGGATGTCGACTATGGCTCGGCCCAAAGCGAGCTCTCGAGGCTGATGTTTCCGGTCGGGATCGAAGACAGGCCGCGCGACCACCGCCAGCTTGTCTATGCGCCCAATCTGGCCGAAGGTAACTGCGCGGTCATTGGTATGGGGCAATCGGGTAAGACGGTGGCCATCGCGACGATGATCTCGGGTGCCGCTTTGTTGTATCATCCTCGGCGGCTTCAGTTCTACGTCATCGCACTCAGCGGGCCGGACCTCAACCTGGTAGCTGGTTTGCCGCACGTCGGTGGTTTCGCACGCGAGGTGGACCCCGAGCAGGTCAAACGAATCATCGCCGAGATGCTGGCGCTGATCGATCAGCGCGAGCAGGCGTTCACCAAGCTAGGTCTGACGCTAACCAAGCTGCGTGAACGCAAATTTGGCGGCGTGCCAGGTGAGGTGCCTCAAGACTCGTTCGGCGATGTGTTTTTGGTGATCGATGGCTGGCCAACGTTTGTGAAGAACTGGGAGCTGTTGGTTTCTGACGTGGAACGAATCTTGGCTAAAGGACCCGATGTTGGGGTGCACGCCATTGTGTCGACCAGTGGCTGGGTGGCCAACAAATTCCCGTCAGGAATGACCAAGAATTTCACCAGCAACGTGGAGCTCAAGCTCGGTGACAACGATGACATGACGGTCAACAATGTGAAGGTCGCGCGCGACGTTCCCTTCGGGGAGCAGAAGATGTTCCTCGACGAAGAGGACGACACTGGCGGTGAGGTCGAGCAGGTCAACGTGGTCAAGATCAGGGGCCGCGGCACGACGATGGAGGGGTACCATTTTCAGGCCGGGTTACCGGAGATAACCGTGCAAGGGCGGCGCGCCGACGTGGCAGCAGCCGTTGAGCCAATTCAGCGGCTCGCTGGACCTGACAGTGCGGCCGCGCGGGTACGGATGCTGCCCAAAATCGTCGGTATCGACGAGGTCTTCGCGCAATGGGAGCAGCGTGAGCATGGGCCGGGTGGGGTCGACTGGAGTGGTGTCGTGCCGTTCGGGATTTCAGAAATCGGTTTGGAGCCGGCGGTCGCGAACTTCGCTGCGACCCCGCATCTGCTGCTTACCGGTCGGCCTGAATGTGGATTGTCGAGCGGGTTGGCCACGGTGGCCCAAGCTGTGATGCGGGTGTACGGGCCCGAGCAGGCCCAGATCTATGTGGTGGACCCTCATAATGAGTTGCTGCGCGTGGTCGAAGGTGAACATTTGGGCGCCTACGTTTTCCGGGAGGACCAGGTGCGTGCCTTGGGTGACAGCCTGGGGGCGATCCTGACTGAACGTATGCCGATGACAGACCTAAGCCAGGCGGAGTTGGCTGCGGGGACGCGGCGTTGGAGCGGGCCAGAGATCTTTGTCTTCATCGATCGTGAAGAGACCCTTGCTAGTTGGGACACTGGTGGGTTCGTGGCAGGAACCGGATACCCGTTGGGCCCGCTGGCGCGGTTTATTGCGCGGGGTAAAGAGGTCGGCCTGCACCTGGTCGTGTCGCGGCGGATCGCTCAGTGGGGCCGCACGCTGACCAATCCGATAATCGGGGAGTTGCTCAAGGCCAAAGCACCTGTCGTGGTAATGGACGGCGACCCTGATGAAGGGCCGATCGTCGGCAAAACGAAAGCCGTGCCAGCTGACCCCGGTCGTGGCCTGTACGTCACTGACCGGATGGTGGCGCCGGTGCAGATCGCGTTCCCGGCGAGCGCCCATTGAGCGAGGATGACCCCGCGTGGCTGCTCGTCCACGCGGTGGAACAAGCCCGCTTAGAACAGGGGTTGTCCAAACATGATCTGGCACGCCTGGCGCGCGTGGCGCGGCCTACGATCTCGCGGCTGATCAACCATGGCATGGTCCCGTCTCGTGCGGCCACGCTGGATAGGATCGGCTCGGCGCTGGGCTGGGAGGCCGGGACGTGTGCGGCCTTGTTGGCCGGCCAACCCCTACCGGGTCCACGCGCGCCGGTGACTCGCTCGGCCCAGCTCGTCGCAGCGCGGCTCACCGAGATTGCCGAGGAGGCGCGGTCGGCCGCCGGTGCTGCCGAGCAGTCGATTCTGCGGCTGAAAACCATCGAGGAGCGTGCGCGTGCGGCTGCGCAGTTCGTGCTGGGCGGTTCAGTAGCTGATTAAGCGGTCGATCTGGACCGATTCATGCGTCGGCATGGGCCTTTGTCGCTCGGTGATGCGTGGCGGTATTTCGCCAGGTGAGCGGCGCCGTAGAGGGTGTCGGGAAACAGGGGGTGTTGCCTTGTGTGGAATGTCGGAGGTTTGGTTGCCGGTGTCCCTGGGGGCGGTTATCGTCGCATCAAACGGCGGCTTTATTGCTCGTGGGGCGAATGGGATATGTGGACAGGGGTGGGATTGCAATGATGTTCATTGAGGCGCCGGCGCTGGCGGCGCAGGCAGCATCAGAGGGCGCAGGCGGGGCGACCACGGCGGCCACTCTTGCCGCTGGGGCACCAGCGATGGGCGCTGTGCTGCCGATGGGCGGCGAGGAAGTGTCGGCAATGTTCGCTCAAGCTATCGCCGCGCACGGCGCGCAGTTCTTGGCGGCAGGTGCTCTAGGTGTGGCTCAGCGGGAGGCGTTCGCAGCCACCGTGGCTACGTCGGCGGCCACCTACACCGCTATGGATGCGGTCGGCAAGGCGCTGCTGTCGCTGTAGCGCGGCGGTGCACTGATGTACTGGGGTATCCCACCAGAGATCAACGCATTTCGGTTGACCAGGATGGGCGCGGGTCCAACGGCGCACGTCCCACAGATCACCGCCTACACGGCTGCTGCGGCCACGCACTTCGAGCAAGGGATGCAGCAGTCGGTGACCGCGATCGCGACCGCGCCGGTTTTCCAGGGCTCTGGCGGAATGGGGATGCTCGATAGTGCCACGCCGATGGCGGCCTGGCAGCAGACCGCCGGGCTGCATGCAGAGACTGCGGCGGCCACCATCCAAACTGGGTTGACTGCGTACAGCGCGGCCGTGTCCGCGACCATTCCTCATGAAGTGGTGGTGGCCAACCGGGTCCGCGAGGCCACTTTGGAATCAACAAATTTCATGGGGATCAACACCCCAGCGATCGCCGAGGCGAATGCTGAATATGGGGAGTATTGGTCGCAGAACGCCGGGGCCATGGTCGGCTACTTGGGCGCTATGGCCCCTGTCGTGAGCGCGCTGACCGTTCCCTTGCCGACGTTGCCTGATATGAGCAATCCGCTGGGGGCGACGGCCGGCTTGGCAGGGTTGGTCGGCGACGGGGTTGGTGCTGGCGTGCAGGCCTTAGGGTCGGGCATTAGCGCCGGTGGGGGAGTGGTGTCGGCTGGCAGTGGGATCAGCACAGGCGTGGCCACTGGGATCTCGAGCGGCGTGTTCAACGGCACGGGAGCAGGCGTGCAGGCCGCAGGGTCGCCCACTGGTGGGCAAACCCCGGCACCGCAGCCAGCGACCACCGGCACGACCGCGGGGCAGGGCGTGCCCGCAACGACGGGCACCGGCCAGGGCGTCACGAGTAACGCGCCGCAGGGAAAAGCTCCACCGTTGCAGGCGGGTCAAGGCGGTCAGCCGCCCCTGGAAGAGTCTGGACAGTCGTTGCTCGGCCAACTCACCCAGGCGCCAACCGAAATGATGAGTTCGCTCAGTTCACCACTGGAGTCACTGGGGCAGCTCCCGTCGAGTGCCAGTGGCCAACTAAGCGGCCTGATGGGCCCGTTGTCGGCGCTGACCGGTGGAATGTCCGGTGGATTGGGTGGGCCCCCAGCCGGGGGAGCACCGGGATTCAGCGCAGCCAGTGCACCGTGGTCGGGACTAAGTGGCGCCAACGGCGGCTTCGCCGGGGGCGCGTCAGCGGTTGCCGCGGCGTTGACGAAACCGTCTGCTGGCGGGCTAGGTGGGCCTGTGGGCGTGCCGGGCGGCTGGTGGGCCGACGTGGCTGATGGCGCTGAAACAGACGAGCAACCGGCTGCGGGACTGCGAAGCGGCGCGGCAGCGGGCAGAGGAGCCATGGCGCCCGGAATGTATGGACCCATGGCGGCAACGGGGCGCTCCGGACGCGGCAGTGAATATGCCGATGTCAGCGAGCAGGATAAGACGATCACGCTACCGGCCTCCGCGCATGCGGCGCCGGTGCTCACGTCTGAGGGCGTGGTCCACGTCGGGCAGGGAGGATAACTCCCGGCAGGGGCCCGGGTCATTGCTGAACTGATCGAACCAGCGGTAACCACTTGCTAGTGAAGGAGATACACCATCATGGCGTTGAACGCCGATGTCGCCCAGATGCTTTCGGGCGCAAGTCAATTGTCGAACATTCAACAAGAGGTGCTGTCGGCGTTGGGCCGTTATGTCACCATGAACCAGAACCTCACCGGTACTGGGTTTAGTGGTGATGCGGCGCTGGCCTCCATGGCCACCACCGAGGACATCAACCGGACCGGCCAACAGGTCAGCCAGCGGTTTCAGAGCGTCATCGACATAATGAAGCGCTCGGCGCACCAGTACCAAGAAACGAACGCGCAGAACCGCGCGGCGCTGGGCTCCATCCAGTCGACCTGACCGCGGCCAATCTTTCAGACATCGAACGACTTTCAGAGGAGAATGGTTATGGATTCAATGCGTTACGACCACGCCATGATCGCCGATCACGTGTCGGCCCAGGCGCAGCTGGTCGCTCACATGAACGATCTGCGTACCCGGGCCATGGGAACAATCAACCAGGTCGCCACAGTCTGGACGCAGCATGGTTCTGACGCTGCCCAGGTCGCCATGCACGAGATCGATCAGGCGTTCCAGGCGGTGTTCACCACGATCGAGCGCCATGGACAGGCCCAGGGGCACGCGTCGACGAATGCGCTGGGCACCGACCACGCGGTCCAGGCTGGTTTCCGGGGCTTGTGACCGAGACCGGAACCGCGGTTGCAGCGCGGCTGTCGACCACGTCGGAAGGTTTGTGGTTGACAGCCGCGCTTTGCGGTGTGGCTCAATTGCCACCTGCCCTCAAGATCCGGCCCATTGGGGCGGTGCAGGCCACCATCGCGGCTCACCCCGGGATGGAGGTGCTCGAAAACGCGGGGATTTGTCAGGGCGGCGAGGTTGACCCCAGCGTGGCCTCTTGGGTGCGGGCCTTGGGGCGTCCCGACGTCGAGATTGACGTGACGATTACCCGCCCCGAGATCCGACCGGAGCGGCTTGAAGGCCCACCAGCGGTCTTCACCGCCCCGGAGGACGCGATTGAGGCCGCCGAGGCGCTGGCACGGTGGTACGCCCAGCGGCCTCCCCAGCGAGTTGTGACATTGTGCCGGCGCGATAACGCGTGGGTGGCCGCCGCGCGGCTCTGGCGCCCGGGCCAAGACACCAGCGATGAGGTTGTGGTCACCCCGCTGGGTGGGACCGAGATCGCGCACGTCGTCGTCGACACGATAGGGCCGGCCGACCCGGCCCAATTCCACGGCATCAATAGCGAAGCAGCGGTACTCAATACAGTTCTGTCGGCCTGGCAGGCCAACCCCGCCATCGACATCATCGCGGGCCTCGTAGAGGTTGGACTTTCAGTTCCCCAGGCGCGGCTAGTCGAAGCGGTCGCCGACCGGGGCACCACCCGCGCGGTTATCGGCGCGGCCGAATTCTCTATCAGTGGCCCGGCGCGGGCGCCGATGGCGGTGACCGTGGCTGACACCTTGATCGGCCGCGTCGTTGTCAGCAACAGCGTTGGTCCTGACGGCAGGCAATGGACCACACTGCTGCCCGGCGCCGATCACGCAATCCACACGGCTGTGGTCGAGCTGCTCGAAACTTTGCCCTCGGGACGCGGCTGGGCGACTCATCAGCGGACATAAAATTTCGATACAGGCGAATATGGTGTCCGTTGTAGACGGATGAAAACCGTGGTTGTTACTGTCGCGCTGTGGCCAAATTATGTGGCGCTAAGCGAAATTCGAATACGTCTGGTGACGAGGGGACACGGTATGACAAGTCCGCATGAGCGTGAGGAACGCGACTTTTTCAATGGCCTGGCGGCAGGTCCGCCGCCCGAGACGCAGCCCGCGCCAGGCGCAGTTGAGCCCAGCCATCCCAACAACAGCGGCGAACCGACGAGCGATGATGGGCGGCCGCGGTTTTCACCCCCGGAGGCCGCTCTTGGGCTCCCCGCCCAGGATGCGACGCCGGCGCCGTCTTCGGCGCCCCAACAAGCCCCGGGTTGGCAGCCGCCGCGGTTTTCGCCCCCGGAGGGCACCTTGGCACCCCAGGGCCAAGACACCCCTCCGCCACCTCCGTGGGCGCAGCAGGCCGGTCCCCATCAGCAGGGGACGCCCAGCGAAAGCTACGGTTCCTCAAGTCAATTGGGCCGCCCACCGCAGGGAGTGTCGGAGGCGGCGCTCGGTGGGCGTCACGGCGCACCGCAGCCAGCCGGTCACGCAGATCCCAGCCAGGTTGCGCGTCCGTATCCGCCGGCAGAAGAACATGGTTGGCGTGCGCCAACACCCCAACCGTCGCCTCGCACCGCGGGCACGCCACGGTCTTCGGACGCGCTGCGAGAGCACCTGCGCGCCACGGACTTGATTGCCCCACACAAGGAGGCGCCATCCAAGGGGTGGCGCAGGGCGTTGCTCAAGGTTTCTGGTGGGCTGATTAACGTCGGTGAGTCCAGCGACGAGCGCACAGTGCGTGGCCTCAAGGCTGCGATCGGGGCCAATTTGCGTGGCACTTATACCGTCGTGGTGCTTGGTGGCAAGGGCGGTTCGGGCAAGACCGCGATGACTGTCGCGACCGCCAGTGAGTTTGCACGCAATCGTAACGACCAAGTGGTCGCTGTCGACGCCGATCCGGCACAGGCCGCAAATTTGGCGGCTCGGGTGGATCCCAAGGCGTCATCGCTGCGTGCGATTAACGACGACCTTAATCTTCATCGCTACGCCGATGTTGGGGCCTTGACGGGCCACAACCAAGTTGGTTTAGACGTTGTGGCTTCCCCGCGCCATGGAGGCGCTCGCGGGGAGGGGTTGACCGCTGATGAGTTCAGCAAGGGCCATATGCGTCTACAACGGTTCTACAGTGTGCTTTTCGTTGACTGCGGTGTCGATCTCGAACACGAGGTGATGAAGGGTGTGTTCGAGCGCGCCGATGCGGTGTTGATGGTGGCCTCGGCCGTCCCGGACGGCGCCGAAGGCGCGAGCACCAATTTCGAGTGGTTGCGCGACGAAGGCTATCACCAGTTGCTGTCGCGAACAGTGTTGGTGATCAACCACATTCGCCCGGCGCGCAATCGGAAGGATCGTAAGGAGGCGGCCAAACTGGTCGCCACACTCAGGGAGCATTTCGGGAGCTGGGTCAAAAACGATCGCATTATCGAGGTACCCTTTGACCCCCACATCGCCTCGGCGGGCGAGTTGGACCTTCGAAGGGTCAACCCTAAGACCGCCAGGGCGGTGCTTAAGACCGCCGCCGCATTGGCGGCAGGGTTCTCGACAGCGGCCGATGCCCGATGACCACCGCCAATTCCGCACAACAGGCGCCGGAAGTCCCTCGGCTGTGCAAGGTTCATTTGCTGGTCGGGGATGACACGCTCATCGATTACGTCCTGCCTGCTGGGGTGGCGTTGATTGCGGTGATCGAGGACCTCATCCCGCGGGTCAATGCGATTCTCAAAGATCGCGGGCGGGCACCTCTTGATGACACGTTGACCTTTCAACTGTGCCGTGCAGACGCCACTCCGCTCGATCCGCAGCGATCCCTTGATGACAGCCGTGTCTACGACGGGGACTTGTTGTGTCTCTTGCCTACTGACGCCACCGAACGCTTCGCACCTGTCATTGAGGAGGTGTCGACGGCGCTGGCTCGTTCAGCACGCCAGCAGTTCGCCACAGTCGATGTCACGGTCGCGCGTCGGGTAGCCGGGGGGCTTTTCGCAGCGCTGGTCGCGTGGGCCGAGGTGATGTTGGCGCAGTTGTGGTGGCAACAGCACGGCTGGCTGCCCGCGGCGGTGTCGTGGGGATTAGCCGCCGTTTTCTTGGTGTCGGCGAGGGCGGCGACGCGGGCACGAGATGAGCAGCGACGCCGATCGGCGGACTTCCTGGTGTGGTCGGCGCTGATTTGCGCCGGTGCAGGCGCGGCGATGTCGGTGCCGGGACCACCCGGTGGCTGGCATGTGGTGGCCGCGACGGCCACCGTGTTGGCCGGCGTGGCGGCATTGACGATGCTGACCGGCCGCTATCTGACTGTGTTTGCGGGGATGGCTGTGGTCGGGTTATCTGCGGGCGCGGTGGCGGCGATCCACGCCAGCGGTTGGCGAGTGCTGCCAGCGCATCTGGCGGTCGTCTTCTTGGTAGCGGACCTGGTGCTAGTGACGTTTGCAACCAGCATCGGGATCGTGGGGGCCGGAGTGCCCGGGCCATGGTTTCCTTCGGTCACTAACCGGGGGGTGTTTGAGACTCGAGAAGGCGCTGCCCTAAACACGGTGTCGCCGGTGGAGCGTCCGGGCAATGAAACCGTTGAGCAGATCGCGACGTGGGCTCGGCGCGGCACCGCCATCGTGACGGGTCTGCTGGCTGGCGGCGCTGTGGTGTTGGTGGCGGCCGCGCGCTATGCAGTGATGCCCGAAACTGGCGGCGGGTGGCGGTTTTTGGCATTCACGTTGGGGATTTGCGCAATCTTTCTGCTCCGGGCGCGCTCGTTTGTTGATCGCAATCAATCGGTGATGCTGGCCGTTGGTGCGGTCGTCGCGGTAGCGGTGGTGATCGGACGATACGCAAGCGCTCCCAACCCGGCTTCGCCGGTTGTCACCCTGATATGTGTTGGCGCAGCGCTAATGTTGGCCGGGGCGGGCCTGCTTGGAGCGCTGGTGGTGCCCAATGCGCGGATCAGCGCACCGGTAAACCGCGCCGTCGAAGTCAGCGAGTACATTCTGCTGATTTTCGTTGTGCCATGGGCGATCTGGCTGCTGAATCTGCTGTGGGTGGTACGAAATGCGGTCCACGGCTGATGATTAAAGCCGTGAGTACGCTGGGCGCGATCGGGCTCGCCGCAGCACTGGTTGCCGTATCTGGCGGCGTGGCCGGCGCGATTGATCCCCCGGTGGTGCCGCCTGGGCCACCCCCGCCCGATCCCGCACCCGGGCCGGATCAGCCGATGCGCCAGATCGCGGCGTGCACAACAACCGGCGTGTTGCCCGGCAGTGATTTGCGTGAGTTGCCCGCGGCGCTGCAGCTGATGAACATGCCAGAAGCGTGGAAAGAATCCACCGGTGTTGGCGTGGTCGTCGGGGTTATCGATACCGGCGTGGCTGCACAACCTCGGCTGCCGCACCTAGTTTCTGGCGGGGACTATGTCATGGGCCCGTTTGGCGACGGCTTATCGGATTGCGACGGGCACGGCACAGTAGTGGCTTCACTGATTGGGGCGGCGCCTTCAGGGCTCGCACTGGTCCCCAAGCCGGCGTGGGCGGCGCCTGCGGCCCCGCCGGCCGGGGCTCCGCCGCCGCGCGCGATTCCACCGCCACCGCCTCCGCCGACGGTCACGGTGACCCAAACGGTGGCGCCGCCGCCGCCACCACCGCCGCCGCCGCCGCCGCCCGACGAGCCATCATGGGTGGGTATGCCGCCGTCTCCGGTTACTCTCGGCCACGCTCGCGGGCCGGCGCCGCTGGAACCGTCGCCCGGTGGTGGTCCAGACGGGCTGATCGGCATCGCCCCAGACGCGGTGCTGCTGTCGATTCGCCAGACCGCGCAGACTTTCGGCCTGGTTGATCCCGGCGTGGTCGACAACCCCGAGGATGTTCGCCGCGCCGGTGACATCAATTCGTTGGCTCGCGCGATCGTGCACGCGGCGAATCTGGGCGTCAAAGTGATCAACATCAGTGTGGTGTCGTGCATCTCGACAGCCAAGCCCCAGGATCAAAGCGCCTTGGCCGACGCGGTCCACTATGCCGCGGTTGACCGCGACGTGGTGATCGTGACCGCGGCGGGCAACGTTCATGCCCAGGGCTGCAATGGGCAAAACCCGGACCCATTACCGGGTGATCCCACTCGGGGGTGGTCGTCAGTCAAAACGATCGCCACCCCAGCATGGTTTAGCGACTACGCGTTGGCGGTGTCGGCCACCGATTCGACCGGCGTTCCCGCCAGCGGCGACGCCGCCTCATTGCACGGCCCGTGGGTAGGACTGGCTGCGCCGGGAGCCGACATCGTGGGGCTGTCGACGAGCGGGCAGGTGATCAACGGTTCAGTCGATGACGACAAGCTGCACCCTATCGCTGGTAGCTCGTTTAGCTCGGCGTTCGTCGGGGGAGTGGCGGCTTTGGTGCGGGCCAAATTTCCCAACCTGACAGCCCATCAAGTGATCCACCGGTTAGAGGCCACCGCGCACCCTCCCGCTGGTGGACGTGACAACGTGGTCGGTTATGGAACTGTGGACCCCGTTGCGGCGCTGACCTGGGATGTGCCGCCGGGTGAGACGTTTGCCCCCGGGGTTCAGCGCGCCCAGTTGAAAGTGCCGGCCCCGCCCCCGCCACGCGACGCACGTCCGGGCTGGGTCGCGATGGCCATCACCGGTCTCGCCGTCGTCAGCGTATTGGGACTTGCTGTGGGCCTGACCGTCTCGCGTCGCAGGGAGCGAATCTGATGAAGCAACGGTTTGTCTCGGCCCGTATCGCACCCCGCGCCGTGGTCACCGGCGAAGTGGTCGCAGGTCTGGTTGCGCTGGCACTGAGCGCCACGCTGGATTCGTGGCCGATCGCCGTCGCCAGCGGCGCCGCGACCGGACTGGTGATCTGTGTGCTGACCTTCCGGGAGCGCACCGTGTGGCAGTGGGCGTGGCGGGCCATGTCCTGGACGCGCCGCCGGGTGCGCAGACTCCAGCTGCCTCAACCGGTCGATGTCACCCTCAACGAGCACACAGTCGGTGTTGTGATCGACGGGCACACCGTGTCCACGATGATCACTGTGCTGGGCAAGCCTTACATCCCCACCCTATTGCACGCCGACCACACCAAAACACTTAATACCGTGCCGATTAGCGTAATCGCACAAGAGATGCAGCGCTGCGGGTTGAGTGTTGATGTCGACATCATCTGCGAGGGCAGCCGCACAGCCAGAGACAACTATGCCGAACTGTATGAAGCGGCGCTACGGGGGCTGCCGGCGGCCGGTCAGCGTAGCGTGACGTTGGTAGTCCGCTTCGATACGCGCAGCGACCGCATTCTGCCTGGACTGCTGTGGCGGCGAGACACGATCGGCGCGGCGGTGGCGGCTTCTCAGCGCATCACCAGAGCGCTGTGCCAAACAAACTGTCGTGCAAGGCTTTTGACCGCAGCGCAGATGAACGACGCGGTAGCGGCCAGCCTGGGTGGGCCCGAAAACGCGACAGCTTCTTACCAGGACCGCTGGACGAATCTGCAGCGCGGCGGGAAGGCCTATGTCACAGCGTATTTCTTCAGCGCCAGTGACGTGCGCTCTGCTCAACTCGACGACGTGTGGGCCTACCAGAGCGACCACACGACCCTGGTGATCGCGTTGCGCAGCGATCCTGCCGGCGTGCGGGCTTCAGCCCTCGTCCGGTTGACCACCGTGCAACCGCTTGCCAGCTCGCCGCGGCTGGTGCTCAACCCGATGGCGGGCCGACAGTGGGAAGCGTTGGCGCTGACCTTGCCTGGGTGCAGGCGGCTGAGGTTGCCATCAACGCCAGTAACTACCGAACTCAACACAGCTGTCGTAGCCGGCGCATCGGGTGTTCTGCTGGGTGAACTGCGAGACGCTATGCTGTTGATGCCGATATCAGATCCCGCGGCCCCCACCCGAATTGCTCTGCACGCCGATGATGACCAGGCGGTGAAACGGCTGATTCGCCGGGCGGCCGCAGCAGGCGAACAGGTCGCCGTTTACGACCCCACTGGGCGTTGGACAATGACGTCTGCTTCCCCACGGATCTGGACGACGCGCGACGTCACAGCCCAGCCGCCACGTCCTCCGACGATGGTGGTACACAATGGTCGCGTCAACAACTACCCACCCGCGCGCACATCGATCACGGTCGGCGATGTGCCCGCCAGCGCTGCACCCGATATCCGTATCGAACAGCGGGGCGAGCGAATCACCGTGAAAACACAGCGTTTTCGCACCACGTTGAGGTCTGTGACATTCCGCAACGAGGATGCTTATCTGCGGTAATCGATCCTCCCAATGTGGCTGACTTTGGTAGACGAATACCGGGGTGGGAGTGCACGATTGCGGGTATGGCTTGCGATAGCGCCCGCAGCACTCCCGCCGATACCGATCCGAAAACCCACCGGCGCGCAGTGCGTTTCTTTTGGGTGGTGTTGATAGGAGCAAGCGCGGCCTCGATCGCTGGCAACGCGTTACACGCGATCGTGCAGGCCGATCACGTCGCCCCGGCGCTGGCGGCCGCGGTGGCCACGGCCCCACCTCTGGTATTGCTCGGGTCCACGGAAGGGCTCTCGCTGCTCATCAAGGTGCACCGCCGGCCCACCTTGACGTTCTGGGCGGCGGTGATCATGACGCTGTTACTGGGGGCCGGTGCGTTTCGCCTGTCATTTGATGCGTTGTGCAGCTTGGCTATCCGGTGCGGTATCCGCCCAAGCTTGGCATGGTTGTGGCCGCTGATCATTGACGTCACGACCGCGCAGGCCACCGTTGCGCTGGTAGCCCTGACCCGGCTCCTACACAGCCGCGCCGAGGCGCCGCCGGCCCTCGTCGAGGAGGACGTCCCGGTGTCCCTGTCGGCGACACCTCTGCCAGTCGCTGGGTCCTCAGCAGGTGAGCGTGATAGGGCCATGGTGGCGGTCGAGCCGGACCGGTCGCTGTCATCGGTTCCAAGAGTGGACGCCGCTGTGCCCCCGCGAGAGCGTCATGAACACGCCGTACGCACAGTGATGGCATCGAAAAGAACCAAGCAGCCTGCAGAAATCATTGACGCTGTGCTGCGCCGCCACGCTGACGGGCAAAAGCCGGGTGAAATCTCAGAGGAACTCAAGCTGCACCACACAACGGTGAACCGGATACTGGCGACGGCGCTCCACTCGGCAGCGGCGGTGTAAACCCGAAGCTTCCGCCGCAGTGACCTACGTCCGGCGATCGCGAATGTCGCTGCTTTGATAGACGTTCGCGGCCAGTGGCGCCCATGATGACGTAGTGGTCAACGAACCGTACACCCCGTACTGCGGCCTCACCTACAATCGCCAAAACGTTGCCGTGCGTGCGGAGACAGCACCTCACATTCTGGTAAGCGCACCAACACGTACGGGTAAAACACGCAGGATTTTGGCCCCGGCGGCGCTCGTGCATCCTGGGCCGGAAGTTTTGGTGTCGTCGAAACCCGACCTGGCAGAGCTTGTTCTAACACGACGCAATATCGGGATTACCGGTGTGATTGATCTGCGGCCTGAGCACACTGAGGTATGGCCGGCCGGGGTTAGGCGTATGGTCACCGACCCGACCCGCACGATCGCCAGCGCCCATGAAGCACTGACCGTTGCTGAGACCATGCTCGCGACCTCGGGCGTGGGTTTCAGTGGCGCATCGGGCGGCAACGCTGTTGCTGCGGGCGGGCTTTGGGAAAGTCAGGCCGCACCGCCGTTGGCATGCCTGCTGTACGCGGCCAGCCCGCAGGGCAACAGTTTGGGAATGCCCTGGGTGCTCGATGCCGTGCAGGATTTCGGTATCGACGAAACCGGCGGCGACCAACCCATCCCCGAGCTCGGACGCCCGTCGTGGCTGACCGCTTACGGGCTTTGCGAACAACCGAAACTCGCGGCCCCGCTGTATTCTGTTATCGCCGGGATGGATTCCCGGCTGCGTGACAGCATCAAGATCACGGTGTCCAAGGCCGTAACACCGTGGCTGCGCTTGGGTTTGAGCGCCGACGAGGGAGCACCGTACTTGAGCGCGGTCGAACGTGTCGCTGTGGAGTCATTCGACGTCCACATGCTTGATGAGCCGGACGCCACATTGTTTGTGATCGCCCCGAACACCGGCTCGGTCGCCGGAGCCGCGGTGGCTCTGATCGATTCCATCGTGCGTCATTTCCGCCGCAAGATGGCCAATCATCAACTGACGCATCCGCTGCTGCTGGAACTCGACGAGGTATGTAACTCATGTCCGTTGCCGGATCTGTTGACCTACGTGGGGGAGTCAGCGGGACTGGGTGTCAACATCTTGGCGACGGTGCAGGCGTCGGCGCATTTCGACGTTGTATTTGGGTCCAAGTACGCTGAAGCGCTGCGGGAGATGTTTCCGGGCACGCTGATCATGTATGGAGCTCACGAGCGCCATTTGCTCGAACAGGCCTCACATTGGCTGGGAGAGACAACCCGACGTACCGAAGCCTATGAGCCCACAGGGGGGAGTCGGGGCCAATCGTCGCAATTCGGCCAGGCGATCGGTTGGCAGGAACTGCTTCCCCAAAGCCGGGAAGAAGCCCAGCTGTTGCAGCGCGGCACGGCTGGCGAGCGAGTTCATATTCCAGACTGGACCGAGTTCCTGGCTCTGTTCGACCAGGCGGTTCAGCGGCGAATCAAAAAGGCGCAGTGGGGTTGACGGGCGGTTGCCGCGACGGGCGCAATCTATGACTGACGCATTGGTCTCGGTGCTCGCGTCCAGCTTCCCAAGTGCGACCGCTGGGCAGCTCCGGGTAGCTGCACCGTGTAATCTGCCTGTGCTGCAACTAATTTGCTGTCGACGCGATCAAGCGTTTCTCGACGCTGGCCGTGTCCGCAGTAGCACTCCAGCTGCGGACCTACCGACGAATGTTGCCCTCACATGACCCTGGGTCCTGACGCGTGTTTTTCACGATATCGCTTGCGTCTGAGGCGATTTGACGCAGGATCTTCAAGAACAGCACTTGCCCGGCCGAGGTGTTGAGATACCACGGCGGATCGCTGAGCATGGCAATGATCTGTTGCCGCATCGCCTCGAGCGACTGCGAACCCGGCGGCGTGTCACAAACCTGGCCAGCTCGCTCGAGCGCGGCTAACACCCGATGCACAACTGCGTCTACGGTCGTACCCCGATCCATACCTTGAACCGTATCTGTGCCGCCACCCCCCGCTCACACCCCAATTTTTGCAAAGCGGTGTAGGCATCAGCGCGCCAGAGTTGGCCCCGAGCAGCGAACTCAGTTCGCGAATAGCTGCATCGAGGTTGACCGGGAGCTGACCGTGTCGAGGTGCTGGTTGGTGGAGCCGAACAGGACGCTGATTGCGCAAATGAGACACCAGATGGAGATCGCTGCGATGACCGCAGTCCCGCCAAGGATGGGGACCCAGTGGATAGGTGGTGGGGTTCGCCGGCGCGCGTGCAGGGATGGCGGTATGCGGCGGGCGGAGCCCGGTTCGGGGAGTGGATCTAAGACGGTGGTGATGGGCAGCGTCGGCCCGAGAATGAGGTCGTCGTCAACCTCGACAGCTTGGGGTGTCAGTGGCCACCAGTCGCTGGATCCTTCCACGGCTAGCCAGCCTTCGAGGACCCCGCAGACGGCTGCGGTGAGCAGGGTTGCGGGCAGTTGTGTTAGAAGCCAGGGGATGATCAGCTCGCCCCAGAGACTAGGGGAGGGGTTATAGAACGGCAAGGGCAGCGCTGCGAGCGCGGCGCCCCAGAGCAGTGCCGGTATCGGGTAAGCGCGGAGCCGCTCGGGGATGAGCGTGACGATTAGTCCGTAGGCGAGTTTGCCGGCCAACCAGCCCAGCGGCGCGATGGCCGCACAGGTTAGCACCAGTGCGACTTCAAATGATCCGCTGGCTGAGGTGGCGGAGCGCATCGGTAGTGGCAGGGCGACGACGTCGTCGTGTGGGTCGGGTCGGGCACCAACATGGCTGCGTGTGCGAGCGCGAATCTTTTTGGCGAGCAGCTCGGCGCGACGCTTTTGGAAGACAAATATCCCAGCGTGTGCGGCTATCCATGCTCGGCGTTGGTCGTCGAAAATGTCAGCGGGCATGCTCGGCCGGGTCCCGGCTTGTCAGGAGTTCGGTGAGCAGCTGACGGGCGTCGGCCAAGATTGAGTGGCATTGCTCGACGAGGCCTTCGACGGCGTGCAAAACGGTGTGTACGTGGGTGTCTTGGGGCGGTGGTGTGGCTGGGACCCCGCCGTCAAGGATCGCCCTTGACGACCCGTGGGCCCACCCGAGCGCCTCATCGAGTCGGGCCAGCGTGGCCAGCGACATGGTGCGTGAGCCGTTACTGGATTTGTGCAGTGTCGAGCGGTTGGGTCCGCCGCGGCGGGCCAGTTCGACACGGGACATGTGCAGGACCGCCAGCCGTTCAGAGACGAAGTAGTCGAGTCGCGCTGGCCCATCATTAGGTGCAATCACGCCCACAAAACTACCTAAACGCAACCATTATCGTCTAACCATGTGGACAACCTTGCCTATTACCGCTTACGGTTGCGTGCATAGGCGCCCACCCGATTTAGCGGCGCCGAGACGACGAAGGGACACCGCGATGAAGGGGCTTGTGGCGACGGCCGCAGTGCTGATGACAGTCATCGCCGCGATCGTGTTGGCGATCGTCGAACTGCTCATCAAACTCGCTCCGTTGCTGGTCGCGGCGGCGTGCTTGTGGGGAGCGGCCAAGCTAATAGGCGCACACCGCGCCCGAGGGGCGGCCGACGAGGAGCGTCTTAAGCAGGACTGGAGCCGGACCGCTCCCCAAGGCCCACCGCAGGCGGCGCCATCCACACCGCTGCCGCCGGTAATTGCTCATCGCGAACGCATGTATGTGGTGCGCGGTGAGGACACCGGCTTGGCCTCTGACCGCGACGACGGCTATGTCAAGGTTTCGGCGACGGCATTGCCGCGTGTGCAGCGTTTGCCGGCCACCTACCATCACCGGCGCAAATTCACGCCGCGCCGGGCTAGCGGGCACCGTTCGGGGCGGCGGCGGCCGTGAGCTCGGTTTCTGATCAGCAATGGCTGCGTCAGATTGGGGTGAATCTCGACGCCGATGCAGAACACGACCAAGACACCCTCGACAGCGGCGCGGCCGGGGAGTCAGCCGACGAGCATCCCGATGATGATGGCGCGATCAGCGACAACGACGCCGCACCCTTCGGCGAGGATCAAAGTGCCGACGCCTTTGCGGGTGCGTTCGTTTCCGACGGCGACGACCACACCGACTCGGCAGAAAACGAAAGCCCCGGTGCCGACGCTGATTTAGATCACGAGGCGGAGCGGCGTACGCGCCGATTTACGCCGTGGGTACTCGGCGCGTTCGCTGGCGTCGTGTTGTTGGCAACGGTGATAACCACGCTGGGCGTCACACTCTCAGGTCCCGACAACCCTTCGCCGAGTCTGCGCCAGCACGCAGTCAAATCGGGCCCCGCACCGACAATGGCGGCAGCACCAGCGCCGACTCCTGCTGATGGCGGCGATCACCCACTGCCGTTTACCGCCTCAGCCGACTGCCCGGCGGGCGCCTCAACTTCGGCGAAATCGATTGCCGATCCCGACAAGCCATCGCCGTGGATCTGCGTGCGGCATACGGATGGACAACCGCTCTATATCACGCTCGGGCCCGCCGGAATCGAACGCGCTTACGTGATCACGGCGGTCAGTATCGTGCCGGGGGATACTGCTGCGGCCCAGGGGTCCGGCGGTGACCCATGGCTACAGCATCGGGTGGTCACGTTGCTGCAGTGGCAGTTCAATGACACTGCGCACACGGTCGTCGACCAGGACACCGGCAATGCTCACGGCGAAGCGGTCAAACTGATTCCCGGGATCAGCGCCTCAAAAATCACTGTGATCATTCGGCACACCAGCCGTCCGGTCGCAGCCCCCCAGCCCAGCGTGTCGGCCCCAGACGGCGGACCGTTCGGCGGAATCCTGGGTGGGCCCACCCCGGCCACCGGCCCGGAACCGACCAACGGGCCTGACCCGACCGGCTTTGGGTCGGGACACGACACCGATCCCAGTGATGGAACCTTCGCGGTGTCGAGCATCAAAGTCATTGGGCACCAGGCGACATGAGGACGATGTGGTGAGAATCAGCAACGTATGGAAGAAGCGCATCACGGTGCTGGGCCACAGCGCCGGCCGGGTCGCTCTTGTGATTCTTGTGGCCAGTTCGTCCATCAACGGTATCGCCCTGCTGTGGGGGTTTGTCTTTCCCCCTGAACCAGCACCAGTGGCGGCGGTGGCCCGCGACGTGATCAACGAGACCGATCCCGTGAAGGCTTTCGCCGTGAATTGCGTGAAAGGGCTACTTGTCGGAACCACCTCGGGTGCTTCGAATTTGACACGCTGCTTTCCCGGGGGACAAAAGTACGAGTTGCCCACGACATCGTCGATGACGGTGTCGAACCCGGCGGCGTGGGCATCTAAGCGCAAGACCTCTTCCAACGACATCGTGCTCTATAGCGTGAAGGTTCAAATCGACGAACTGCCCTACCCGTCGGCGCCGCCGACGACGGCTTTCTACCAGCTGCCGGTGGCGGTATACCGGGATATGGGCATTCAGGCTCTTGATCGGATCAGCAGAGTCGATATGCCGCCTCCGGGAGCCTATGTGCCGCTGGGCTATTCAGCACCAATCGCTGCCAACAGCCCACTTTTTACGATGCTGTCTGGGTTTGCGACGTCGTTTTTAACCACCTCGGGTGGACTGGAACGGTTTATCACCACCGACTCGGGCATCACAGCCGTAGGGTCGTACTCCTCGGCCACAGTGACTGCTGCTCAGGCCGACAACACTCCACCCGATGCTCCCTCCGATAACAACGAATTAGCCACGCACATCGATGTTTCGGCGCGCCGATCCGATTACACCCTCGTATCGCTGTCTTATTCCCTGACGCTGCGTTCGGTGGGCGGCACCTGGTTTGTTGCCCAGATCGACGCGATCCCGCTGTTGGCTGACGCGACACCGACACCGGTGCCCACCACGGCGGTAGCACCGCACTGACCATCACTCACGTTGAGAGAAAGAGGGATTGATCATGATTAGACAGCTAACATTACAGACGTTGGCTACCCACACGACAAATGTGGCTGCCGGGGCCGGCGTGATCAACATGAGCCACGAAGTGCTTTACATCATCGTCGCAGTCGGCGGCACATACTTCCTGGGCAGCGGCATCGTGCGCGGTATGAGAGACCATTGGAAGCGCGGCACCGGTGCCGGATTGTCGGCAATCGCCGGCGGGGTGGCTCTTGCAGTTGTCGTAGCCCACATCGTCGGGCTGTATCAGCGCGGTAACCAGGAATTTGAGCACCTGCCCGGCAGCGTTGGCCACTCCAATACCCGCGGATGGTGACCACCGGCCCAGTTGCCCCACCACGGCCCGTCGACAAGGCCGAAGCGTGGTCGGGCATCCGCGACATCGACATCCAGATCGGGGAAGCCGCTCCCGGGCAGGAATGGCCCGGCGGGCCCTACCGCGGGGTGGAATGGGTGGCCATTGCCGCGATCGCGGGTCCCACGCTGCTATGGGTCGACAGCCAGCCCGCCGGAACCACGCTTCCGGTCCTCGCCGGCGGGGTGGTGCTCTGTGTGGTGACCGTTGGGCTGATGCGGCTACTTTTGCCCAAGGGACGTCCATCTCTTTCAGCACGTCTCGTTTTTGCCCGCAACACTATTCGGCCACCTCACCTGATCACCTCGCAGCCTCGTGCCGCTGAGAGGAAGCTGCGTGTTGACTCCAGTTTTGACCCTCCTGAACGTGTCGAGGACAATCTGGTCTTCACCGGCGGAGGCGTCTATGCCGAATTCTTGATCGATGGTTTGTCGGTCAATATGCGCTCGCTTGACGTCCACCGGCGAGCCGCCAGGCTGACGCGGAACTTGGGGCGCTACCTGCCCTCAGGCTCGCAAGTGCGCGGGTTGCTGGTCGCCGAGGACCAAAACGCCATCATGCGGGCAATGGTGGGTCCGCACACCAACAAGTCGACATGGATTGGGCAGTGCAAGCACTGGGTCCCAACTATCGCCCAAGCGAACAAGTGGATCACCAAGGGATATCGCGGTCCCGTGCGCCCACGGTTTTGGCTAACGGTGCCAGTCGATGCTGGCACCGCGGGACGCACACCGCTCGGACAGGGCAGGCGGGCTTGGGACTGGGTCAGCGGGCGTGACAAAGACTCAAGCACATCGATTCAGCACTACGCCAGTGTTGCCCGCCAGATCTGTGGTGCCCTACCTGATGAGTTTCACGTTCGCGCGGCTAGTCCAGCGCAAATCCATTGGTATCGGCGACATCGCGCCATGCTCGGCGTCATCCATGAGCCGATGCCAGCGGCCAGCACGGGGCCGTCCTCACTGAGCGCTCACGATTTCCCTACCATCGCTTTCGATGAAGGCGACAACGCCGGGCGGCCATGGTGGCGACCCAGTTTCAAAGCCTTGGTTCGCGTCTATGATCCCCACGAGCCCACCTGCAGATCGAGCTACCAGTCGTTTTTGACCGTCGAGCACTTCCCGGAGACAGGCCTGGCCTTTCCACGCGCTTCGTATCTGAATGCGCTGCTCAACGTGAACACCCAGGCCAGTATTGAGTGGACCCAACATATTTACATTCGCACACCCCAGGATGCGCAAGCCCGCAATTTCCGCTACACCAAAAACATCAAAGACCAGATGCGTCAGCGTGGTCACCGCGGAGCTGAAAACGACGAATTGCCAAGGAAGCTAGCGCGCACGCGGGCCTACACATCGCATCTGAACGGCAATCCCGCCGAACGCGAGCTTGACCACACGGTGATGATTGCGGTCGGTGCCGACTCACCGCGGGTCTTGGAGGATGCGGTCAAACAGGTCCGCCAGGAGCTTGACACAGTCGGCATCGCTGTCAAACGCCACCGTGGCGCCCAGGCGTTGCTGTGGAAGGCATTCAATACCGGAAGTGAAAACACCTGCCCGCTCGATGAATTTCGCAATCCCACCAGCGCACATAAGTGGTCGCTGTTCTTGCCGCTGATTTCGGGCCGCGTGGGCAACGTCAAGGGCAGTGCGCTGGCCATCGACCAGACCACGATGCGACCGGCGATCATCCTTCACGATCCCGAGGGAACTGCGCGCCGAAACAAGAACACCGGGCTGGCCGTCGTCGGCGATCCCGGCGGCGGGAAGTCCAACCGCACCAAACTCTCGGCGTATGAACTGATCCTGCGTGGCGGACGCGTTGTGGTGTTCGAGCCAGACACAATCGCTGAATGGAAGCAGGCCCTCACACCCATCGAGGGTGTACGGTTCATCGACCCGACAACGCCGCAGTACTTGTATGACCCGCTGGTGATCTTCCCAGCGCACCTGGCAGGGCGCATCGCGGCCTCGCACATCCTGCCCTGGATTGGGCTGTCTTATGACAGCCTGCTTGCCAAGCGTTACCGACGTTTGGTGCGACCGGAAACCCGGGCCAGGCAAGGGATTACGAGCCACCGCACACTGCTGGACTATCTGCGTTCACAGCCGGACGCCGACAACGACGAGTTGCTGCTGCGCTTAGAAACAGCCCAGGAGGATTTTCCCGGGCTTTTCGATGACCACTTGCCGCCCTACCGGCCAGAAGACTCCCCGGCCACGGTCTACCTGACCGGCAACCTGGGCTTGCCCAGCACCGAGGATCTCACCAACGCCGATCTCTACGCGAAACTGTCGGGGACCCAGCGCGCCGGAATGGCTATCTATGGCCTGCTCATTGAGCTAGAGCAGCGATACATGTTCGACCGCCTCGACGTATTCGACGTCATGATCTTCGAGGAGTGCGCCGAACTGCTTGCCTTTCCCACCACGGCACGCATTGCGCACAAATTCACTCGGCGGGGCCGTAAGCACGCGAGTGGAATCTGGTTCATCACACAGGATTTCAGGGACCTTGCCCGCATGGGGGATGAGTTTGTCACACAAAAATGGATCTTTCGTGTTCAAGACCCTGAACTGGCCTACGCGACACTGAAGTGGGCGCGCATCGACCCAGAAATGTATCCAGAGCTTGTCAGCGCACTAAGCGAGGACACCAGTCCTGGCTCCACCGCTGATGAAGACGTGTTCTCTGATCGCGGGGAATGGGGCGGCTACGCCACCGAGGCCGGGGCGGTCGATCGTGCCCGACTCGGCGAGGGATTCTTAGTCGACGAACTTGGACGTCCCGCACGCGTTCAATTTTTCGGCGCGCCAACCGAAGAGCAGGCACGCGCATTCGATAGCACCGCATCGGTGATCGCATGACTGCCAGCGATTCCCTCGCAGTCTGGCTAGTTGAGCACCCACGGTTGCGCCGCGTGATCGGCGCGATGACAGGTGTCTACGTGCTGTGTCTGTGGGCGGTGGTGGCCGCACCTAAAGCCTCGGCGGCGGTGGGTGCCGCTGCTCTGGGGTGGACGGGACTGCATGACTTGGACAACGTGCCGATCGCTGACTACTTCCTCTCGATGGTCGATACCACCGAAGCCACCTTCAACAACGGCCAACACGTCAGCGCGTTCGATCCCGAATCGTGGGGGTCGTGGATCGTCAAAGCCACCCAAACCGCGATCGCGCATACCACCGCAGCCTGGTGGCTGACCAATGAAGCTGCTCTTGTCGTATTCGCTATCGGGATTGCGCTGTGGCTTCTGCGATTTGCAATGTCGAGCTCGTGGCTCTTGGCCCTCGTTCAAATCGGGCGCCCCGTTTTCGCTACAGTGAACATGCTCGTCAACCAGATGTGGCTGGGGCCATTGGCGGTCGCGGTTTGTGTGGTGTTGGCGGGGTATCACCAACAGCGAGGGCGGCCGGCCCAGGCCCGCAATCTGCTAGGCACCGCCGCGGTGCTAGCTGCATTGGTGTGGACGGTCTTTCGTGACCCCATTGACGATCTAGTCAGCGATCACGGCCTGCTGGGCATGGGTCGAGCGACAGGCTTTCAGATCGCCCAGGACGCCCGCCAGAGTTCGTACGCTCCGGGCCAGTCATTGGATACCCAGCTCGACGCCCTGCTGGCGCAGCTGGTGTCTTCGACGGCGCGACCAGCTCTACAGTTACAGAACTTCGGCATGGTCGTTGATGATGTGGGCACCTGCCGCCAGGCCTGGTCCCAGGCCATCTTGGCCGCGCATAGCCAAGGTCCTGGACCGGCGCACGCGATGGCCGGATGCGGTGCTCCCCAAGCCTTGGCGCACGCTCAACAATTGGGGGCCAACGACTTTGTGCTGGGGCTGGTGTTCTTGTTCGCCGCGTTTTGGATCGGCCTGTTCATCTGGTACGTCGGGGTGAGCACGTTGCTGGTCGGTGCCAAAGCCACCTACTACTGCATCGTGGTGGTTCCCGCGGCGATGGTCGGCATGAGCGGTTGGCAGCGCGGCAAGAAATACGCGGTGCGCTGCGTCTCGCAGGTGTTGTTGCATGGCGTCGAGATGATGATCTTCACTGTCTTTTTGGCGTTGAGTGCGGTCGGGATGGGGTGGGCGCTCACCACGCCGCAACTGGGGCATGGCGCCACCGCGGTCCCGCGCCTGTTGTTGGTGAGCCTGGGTTCGGTCGTAGGCATCTTCTTGTTCCATTACATCGACAAGCATTTCTACACAGACAGTTTGGGCACGATCGCCCACCACATCACTGGGGCGTGGTGCTCCACAAGCGGCGCTGTGCGCGATGAGTACAACGATTACGCCGAGGCGGGACGCAAAGCGCGCGGGCTGTTTCGACGGGTCGCGCGACGCGGCGATAGCGATGGCGCCGGCGACGATGACGGTTCTAACGGCGACGCCGACACCTCAACGCCGGGGTTCGATGCGGTCAAACCTCGGCCCAGCCGGATGCGCGGTGAGGAGGAGACCACGGCGACCCGGACGACCGGGGCCACCACCACCCGGATGGCAGCAGAAAAGGCCGGGGCGAGCGAGGCCGCGGCGACCGCAGGTGGACATGCCGCGGCTGCGGCAGCAGAGGGGGCCGGCGCCACAGCGGCAGAAGGCGCCGCCGCGGCCGCCGCGCCAGAGGTGGTGATTCCCGCCGTCATCACCGAAAAGACCGTCCAGCACATCCGCGGACACCACCACCGCAACGGCTCAGACCCCGGGTCCCAACAAGGCGTCCCGGACAGCGACACCAGCCCGCACCTGGCGGCGTCCAATGCCCTCAGCAACGGCCAGCCAGGGGAACCAGATCAAGGCGAGGTGGCGCCGATGGCCGGCTCAGATGGGCTGCCATCGCTACCGAGCCATCCGCGCCGCCCGGCCCAGGGCGTGGGTCGCCACCAGGCGCCCCCGTCGGCAACCCCTGATGAGGACCCCGGCCTGCCGCTAGATACATCATCTGAGCAGCAGCGATCGTTCGAGCTGTCTGAGTCGCCCGTAGAATTTCCGTCACCACCTCGACCACGAGCAAGGGACTATCACCAGTGAGTGCCCGTGACTATTTCGACATCGGGATTAGCCGCCTGGGCTTCGGTGGGCCCGTGGCCGATCACGCGGGAGCGCGCGAAGCCTTCACGCAGGCCACCGACATGGATCCCGGCATGTGCGACGCGTGGATGGGGTTGGCGGTTGCTGGCGACGTCAGCCTTAACACCATGCGCGGCGCATATGATGCGCTATCGACTTTGCATCGCGAAACGCGTCGGATTGGCCTGGCAGATTCTGCGCTAGCGCCAACCGTGTCTACGCCATTCCTCATTGACCTTTACCCGCACACTCCGACCGGGATCACCATCGCCTACGCGGCGACACTTGTTAGCCAAGGCGACTACGACCAGGCCGAAAAGATCCTCGACGGGGTTGACCTCACCGTCGAGCCCGCGCAAGCGCAGATACACCGGTTCATCGGGGCCACAATGTTTTTCCTGACGCGCCGCTGGCCAGACTTGTTGACGTGGACCTCGCAGGCCTCGTCGAGCAGCGGTGGAATCGTGGAGGCCGCCACACGGCTGCTCAAAGGAATCGCCCAAACCGGGCTGGGACAGTTCGAGGCGGCGCTGGCCACATTGACATCCGTCGTGACGCAGGCCGACCAGGCCAAGCTCGACCAGAGCGGCATCGATACCTCGCACCTGCTGGCCGAGGCGGCCGTATATCGCGGCTTGTGCCACCGCGCGTTGGGGGACGAGGCCGCCGCCCGCAAAGAGTTCAGCGCAGCCAGCGTAGACGGTCAACTGCGCCCGGACGCCGCCGCCGCGCTCGATGACCCCGGCTACGGCGTCACCGTCACGACCCCAGACGTGATTGCCGCCCGGTCCAATCGGTGGGACCCGGATTCTGGACCGAGCGTGGCCGACCTGCGCAGAGCCCGGCAACGCAAGGAAGCCGTACGTGTGCTGGAGCGCGCCGAACGCGAACTCGACGAATTCATTGGGCTCCGCCGCGTCAAAGAGCATGTCAAGGAACTCAAGTTCGTCAAGGTCTACGACCAGAAGATGGCCGAGCGCGGCGTCCAGATCGGTGAGCGCGACACCTTGCACATGACTCTGGTCGGCCCGCCGGGGACCGCGAAAACCTCGATAGCACGGCTGATTTGCGAGATGTATTTCGGCCTGGGCATCCTCGAATCGCCAGAATTCATCGAAGTCTCCCGCAAGGATCTTGTCGACGAGCACATCGGTGGCACCGAGAAGAAAACATCAGCGATCTTGCAAGCTGCCAAAGGCTGTGCACTGTTCATCGACGAGGCACCCGAACTCTACAAACCGGATAATGAGCGCGATTTCGGCCACATCGCCGTTGACGTCATCATGAAGTGGGCAGAAGACCATCGCCACGACACAATGATCGCCATGGCTGGCTACGCCAGCCCAATGAACCGGCTTTTGAGCGCTAACCCGGGACTGCGGTCACGGTTCCCGTTCCAGCTCGAATTCACCTCCTGCGACACCGACGACCTGGTACGGATCGCTGAGCTGTTCGCAGCGCGGTTCCATGTGGCCATCGAACCCTCCGCTCTTTCGCGCTTCAGCAGCAACGCTGAGTGGCTATGCAACACGCCAAGTACACGCCCCGGTGAACCACACATGCTCATCGATGTCGCCGCCAACGGCCGGTTCGCCCGAACCGTCATTGAACAAGCCCTGCGCAAAGCCAAAGCCCGCATCGCAGCGGACCCGACGGTGGACTTGCTCACCGCCGACCTGAGCAGCATTAGCACAATCACGCTGGCAGACATGGACGCTGCCCTCACCGACGTCCTGGCGGCCTTTGAGCTCGTCACGCCCTAAGCCCATCGTGGGCGCTGAAATGCGGATCGTTGTAGGCCACACTGATGCTGGGGATGCTGTCCAGGTGGACGTGGGTCAGCATGGCCTCGTGGTGGTCGCCGGCCGTGAGCTCGTCGGTGCGACGTTCATCGACTACCTCGCACTTGGCTGCATCCGCTATCACACCTGGCGATCTAGATGTCTGGGTAGTCCGGTCGGGCCTGCCCGAGCCGGGCGCGGCAGCCGCAGCCTTCGAAGAACTGCAGCAACAACTGCCCACCTCGGACCTTCAGATCGTCTACGACGATATGAGTCGCGACCGTGACCGCTTCGACGCTCTCACAATGCTTTCCGCGCTGCCGAGAGTCGCGACTGCGATGGGACCTGTGGTCGACGAGCCCGACATCACGGACTACCGCCTTGGCACGCCAGAACCATCGGAGGTCTGTAAGGCTGTCCCCGACGATTAGAGAGGTGGACGGGATCCTGAGTGCGACTCTGGATGTCAGCTGCTTGGCGGGGTTGTTCGCCCGAGCTCTTCTTCAAGGGCAGACAGCTGTTGTCGGGCGGTGTTGATGAACGTTCGAGCGCAATCGCTGCAGTAGTGGGCAGTGTCACGGTCGACCTTGACGATAAGTATCGGGTCGCCCTTATTGAGCACGTGGTTTTTGTCTGACCGACACGGGTGCCGTCGTCCTGCCGTGCCAATCGACAGCGTTCGCAGCAGTGAGCGGGGCTTACCCATGTCGCAGTTCCTCCTCGACCGCAGCAACGATCTGAGGCAACCGCGCGATGAGGTAGTCGCAGTCGTCCGCGGTGTAATCCTTCCTATTGGTGGCACCGCTGGGAACCATTGTCTTGATCCGCCTGTCGATGGCCGATTTCACGGTGACGAAGTTCTCCCGGGTGCGGTCCAGCTCGCGGCCAACGCGATTGAGGCTGTGTTTGGCCAGAAACTTGCCAGCCTCGTTCTTCACCAAATCGTCGAGCAGGGTCTTTTTGGATCGACGTGTCTGTTGTTTGGTGGGCTGGACGCGTTGTAGCTGATCGAATTTGACTCCGGTGTCGATACCCTTTTCCTTGAGCACGGTCAGGGCCTGCGCAACATCTGGGTCGGCGCTGAGGGCGATCAGGGTCAGGTTTTCGAGTTGGATGTCGGCCTGGCCAGTGATCACCGGCAGCGGAGCGTTCTGGCCACCTCCAGGTGGGGGTTCGCGAGTGGGCAGGGGTTCAACAACGGTCTCGTCGATGAGCTGCGCGAAGAACTCTTGGTCTGCTTCGGCGAACTCCTGGAAGTCGTTCCAGACCCCGGTGATGTTGCCGCCGACGTGAAAAACGACGACGCCATCGTTGACGGCATCGAAGGGGTCAACATCTGGAATCACCCGCATGATGCGCCCCACGAACTGCATGAAAGGGCTGAGGTTGTTGAAGATGCTGAAGACAGCGGCGACGCTGAGATACGGGTGGTCGTATCCTTCACCGAGTTTGCGCACCTGTACGATCACGTCGAGTTCGTGGTTCTCCAACCGCTGGTAAACTCGCTCGTTCGCTTTGCTCTTGCCTTCGATCAGGCTGTGAACGAAGTCGGCGCGGAGCCCCAGTTCGCGGAACTTGGCGACGACCTGTTTGCAGTGCTCCATGTTCAACGCCGCCGCAATGATCTTAAGCCTGGCCTCGCCGGTCTTTTCCCGCAGCTCGAACAATTTCTGGCGGGAGGCCTCGGCGATGGTGGTGAGGGTGGCGTCTGAGCTCACGACGCTGCGCCGGAAGCCTGCGTCGCGCTCGCCGAGGCGGCGGACCTCTTCCAAGGACACCTCGACTTCGGTGTTGTCGTCAGGGCGCCGGACGTAGTGCAGCGTGGTCGGGTTGAGGCGGTAGCCGTTGATGCGCTTGACGTATCCCTTCTCCACCGCGCGAGAGATGGGGTAGCTGTAGATGATTTCACCGGCCATGATTCGCCCGTCGGCACGACCGGGGGTGGCGCTCACGTTCACGATGCGTGCGTCCGGGAAGTGCCGCCGCAGAGTGTCCCAGCTCTCGGCCACGTTGTGATGGCCTTCGTCGAACATGATCAGATCGAAGAAGTCGGCAGGAAGCTTTGCAAGCCAGGTGTTTTCGGCTCGCTGGAGCTGATGAATATTCGTCACCACGATGTCAGCCACTTCGAGATCGGTGACGTTGGTCGACGTGCCTCGGATTTCTGCGGGCTCTGGGAACGGCGCGGAGTCCAACACTTTGCGCTTAAGGTAGAAGAACTTCGGGTCGCTAGGTGTCAGATCCTTCAGCAGCTGGTCGGCGATCTTGAGGTTCGGTGCGACCAGCAGTGCGCGGTGAGACTGTGCGGCGAACGGCGTGAGAGCCAGGAGGCCTGACTTCCCGCAGCCCACCGGCAGCACGACGGAGACTTCGCGGCCCTCGGGAGCGTCGAAGTCGTGCCCGGTGAGCGTTTCGTATGCCTCGATCTGCGGCTCGCGCAAGGACGCATTGCCCGTCACGGTGGGTCGCAGGGTGACGTACTGGTCGATTTTCATAAAGCTACCCCTTTTGTGGAAAACGTTGTCGGCAAGGCGATCTGGTTCAGGATGCGGAACTCTTCGGAGGCCGCAGCTTCTCGACGCCGCTACGGATCGCGGGGGGCAGCGTGCGGATCGCGAAATCGCTGATCGACCACTCGACGTCATCGGCGTCGGCCGCCCGCAACGCTTCCACTGCTGCCGAGGCCATCTCGTCAGACTTGACCTCCTGCAGGATCTTGACCAGGACGTCACGCACGTGCCACCGGTTGTGGCGGGGCCCCAGCGACGCGAGCGCGCCCACGCTCATCCGCATCACGCTGGAGTCCTTCGTCTCGGCCACGACAATGCGGGTGAAGTCAGCCAGCACGTCGCAGTACTCGAACGAGAAGTTCCCATGCCTCAGAAAGTCGGTGAACCGCTGGTAGACGCGCTGGAACGCGCCCCGCTGTTCGCTCCAGAGGAATTTGACGGACCCTCGAGTGCACCAGGGCAGCACTCGGGTCAGCACGTGCATGTCGTCGTGGCTGGACTCATCCAACGCGGCTGCCCACTCGATCATCTCGATCAAGTCCGCGTCGGCGACCGACGGACTGCGCATGCGGTCCTGCAGGCGCTCCGCTGCCTCTTCCTTCGACTCGTTGGCCACGTATTCCTCGTGTGCATCAACAGCACGCTCGAGTGCATTCATGAAGTGCTCGATCGACTGGTAACGGCGATCAGGCGAGTTGGCGATCGCGGTCTCGATGACAGGTCGCAGCGGGCCGGGCTCCACCTCGTTGTTCACTGGGAAGTCCTGAGTCACGAGCTCCTGCAGGATCTTGCCCAGACCGTAGATGTCGGAACGGTGGTCGGCGCTTCGGGCCCGTTGCCACTGCTCCGGTGCTGTGTAGACCCACGTGCCCAACCCTTGTCGCAGCGTTGAGGTCAGCGGGTCGGTGTGCCGCTCGGCCTCAACGGCAAGCCCGAAATCCGATACCGCCCAATCGCCGTTGCTCAGCCGCAAAACGTTGGCCGGCTTGAGATCTCGGTGATAGATGCCCCGATCATGGACGTAACCGAGCCCCGTGCAGATCTGACGCATGATGTCGACGATCAATCGCGCTTGGCCGCCCACCGTGTCGACGTAGTCGGTCAGGCTGCCCTGCGCCAACGGCATCGCATACCAGATGTTGTCGTCGTCGGTCTCGCCGTGGGCAAGCACCGAAATAACGTTGGGGTGGTGCAGGTCTTCGAGGAGCCGAAGCTCACGCCGAAACCTCTTGATGGCTTCGGGGTCAACCGCGACGGTGTCCTTCAGCACTTTGACGGCGACCAGTTCGCTGGTCTTGCGGTCGGTGGCACGGAAGACGTCGGCGAAGCCGCCACCACCGATCCGAGCGTGTTCCAGCAGGAATCGCCCACCCAGCGTGCGGGTCTTCTCGTCCGACTTCGGCCTGCCGGCCTTGGTCTGACGGAGGCCTGAGCTGTTCCATCCAGCGACAACATCGAGGTCCCAGATAGGGCCCTGCGCAATCTCCCCCACCGCGTCGGGGAAGTCGTTTCGCTGCCGCAGTGTCGCGATGCGCTGAGTGCTCACGCCGAGCTCCTCGGCCACCTCCGATATTCCGCCAAGACGCACGGTTGCCTCCAGAAATAGTTGTTCTCAAATCAAGTATAACACCGAATTGGTTGTGGTTGGCTCAACTATTTATCGCGTCGTCGCCGAGCGGCGACAAAACCGGTTGCCCACGTCCGCGCGTCGTAGCACGGTGGGGACGACGACGAGTCGGTAATTTGGCTGCGAGAGACCCCGAACGGAACGGATCCCTGTTCTAAGCAGATCACTCAGTCATCGGTGATGCCGATTTCTGGAGATTGTTGCTTGGCGTGGGGGCCGCGTTCGCGAAGCCAGGTGGCCTCAAGGTGTCGCTGGTAGGCGGCGTGGATGGTGGCGTGGAGCTGGGCGGCGCGTGCGAGGCTGTCGCGCAGTCGCTCGTCGAGTATGGCTGGGTGCAGGCGCCCTGCCTGGGTGAGCGCGGGGTCGAGGTCGGGCGGGGTCCCGCGGTTGATGACAGCCGACGTTGGGGGCGCGCCGATGGTTGTCGTCCAGGGTAATTCGGTGGCGACGAGTCGCAGGAGCCGCTGGGCAGGCTTGGGTGGCCACGTTTGGCCGGTCGTGTCGAGCAGGACAAGGCCGGACTGGTTGGCCGCGGCGTGTTCGGCGAGGTCGGCGATTATTGCAGGGTCGGCGCTGGCGGCGTCGTCGATGATGATGAGACTGCCGGGGGGTAACGGCGACTGCGACTTTTTGTTGGTGATGGTGGCGTGGGTTTCGGTGATGGTGGCAGCGGTGTCGGCGAGCTCGTTGGTCACGGCGTCCTCGGCTTGTTCGCGAGTAGGGCTGCACCACAGGATCTTTCGTTCGGAGGCTGCAGCCGCGCTGTGCAGGGTGTGCAGGGCGGCGCGGCGCTCGGGCGAGGGTTGGGCGTGCACGACCGTGACGGCGAAGGGCAGCCTTGCGGTGCTGGTGATGGCGGCGGCTATGGCGGGGGAGAGGTCGGCGGCGGCACTGTTGGCAAGGCTGAGGGGGCGGTGCGGTTGGAAGCGGCTGGCGGCTTCGAGCACGCGTAGCTCGATGGCCAGTTGGCCGAGTTGGGCGGTGATGTGCTCGGCCGAACGGGTTTCGGCGGCCGCGAACGCGGCGGCGGCAGCCAGTTCTGCGCGGTCAAGGTCACGGCGCAGCTGGCTGGAGCGCCGGCGGGCGGCCAGCACGGCGCGATCGTCTTCGGATCGTGCTTCGGCGATGACGTTGTCGACGTCGTCACCGCTGATGACGCGGTCCGCGCCGCCGGCGGCCTTTGCACGCGCCGCGAGTGCTTCGCGAAGCGCAGCCTGATAGCGCTCGGCGGGCGCAGTGTCGGGGAGTGCCATGAGTCGCAGTTGGACATCGAGTTTGGCCGAGGCGATGTCAAGTGGGTCGACGTCAGGTTGAGCCTGCAGCTCGTCGAGCTGGTTGCGCGCCCAGTCGACATGGCTTAGCGCTGTCTCGTATTCGGCTTCGGCGTCGGCCCATTCGGCGGTCACGTCGTGAACGGCGATCAAGTAGGGGCGGTCGGCGTCGGCGCGCTGGCGCAGTTCGCGGATGCGCGGGGTGGCTTGGCGCATTGCCGGTCCGTCACCAATTGCGGCGCGGGCATGCAGGGCCTGATGGTCGGCCAGCGCCTGCTGGTATTGGGTCCGCAAGCTGGTGAGGTCAAGCAGAGCGGCCGGCAGTGGCGGGGGTGCCACGCGGTGGCGGGGGAGGTCGTCGAAGTCCAGGCCGGCGAGTTCGTCGGCGGTCTCAAGCGGGGTGTTGGTCGGGTCGGGCTCAACGAGTTCGGGGTGCCACGGTTGCGTAGACAGGTCGGTGGCAGGCATGTCAATCCTGGTTGCGTGGGGGTCGGGGGGAAGTTGTTCTTCTTCCTCGGGGTGCAGTGGGGGTTGTTCGGGTAGCGGGTGGTCGGCGTGGTCGTGGTGGCCGCCGATCAGGTCGACGGTGTAGGTGATGGTGCGGGCGTATTGGTAGGCGGGGATGGTGTGGTCGGGGTCGACGTCGGCCAGGTGCTCGGCGGCGACGTGAAGAAGGTCGGCGGGGGTCCAGCGGGTGGGGTCGGCGGCATTGACAGCTGAGACGAGGCCGGGCCAGGCGGGATCGGCGACGATGGATTGCGCGGTTGCTGACCCAAAGACGTTGTGCAAGTCAGCGATCCAGGCAGGGCGCAGGCCGGTGTGGGGGGCATCGACGGTGGCCGCGGGCGTGAGTTCGGCGGCAAGACGCCACCACAGCGCGGCGGCGGGCAGCTCGTCGGGGAGCGGACGTTGGATGGCGGCCGCGCGAACGAGGCCGGGCAGGTCGGGCCGGCTGGTGGCGGCTTGGGCGAGGTGGGCGGCCAGTTGGGGCCAGTACCCGTCGGCGCGGATGCGCGGATCGATGGAGTCGATCAGCTGCTCAAAGCGGCGAGCATGCGGGCTTTGGGTGCGCACCACCGCTTGAGCCCGGTTTTCGAGGAGTTTTTGGATGGTGCGGGCGCGCACGGCGTATTGGGGTGGGCCGAGCAGGGTGGTGTCTTCGGCAACCACGTTGTGGGCGGCGCGGAAGACCGCGATTTCGGCGGCGAGTTGGGGGTTGGCGGCCAGCACGGGTTTGGCCCAGGCCGGCGCGGTCGCCGGTGTCCATTGGTGGGTGACGGTTTCACGGATCTGGTCTGCCAGCTCGGCAACCAGCACGGCGCGACCGGTCAGGCAGTTCTCCCATGCGGGGTCGTTGGCCAGCAAAGTGGGAGTGGCGGGCAGCCAGCGCAGCGGCCCGATACCGGCAGAGTGTCCGCCGGTGGGGTCGATGCGCCAGTCGAGCACCGCGGCGGGATCGTGGGCACTGAAAAGCTCGCCTACGCTGGCGGCCTCGGTCAGTGTGGCGAACGGGTCGCGCCCGTCGGCGCCGATGATCGCCAAGTGTTTGCAGAGCACTGGCCATGCTTCGGCGCGGGTCAACCCTGGATAGAGCTGATCGGCGGTGATGTGCAGTTGGGCCAGCAGGGCCGGGGAAGCCAGGGCCTGGGCGGCGTCGCCCAAGGCGTTGTAGTACATCGCCGCGGCCGGGCCCAACCGCACGAAGGGGTCGCGGGCTTCGCGTGCGGCACTGGTGGCCGAGACTTGTGCGCCGTCGCGTGACAGCGTTTTGGTCAGGACATCGACGGCCGTTTCGGGGTGAGTTGCTTTGGGCGACAACACCCGGTGCGGGTCGGATTCCGCGGTGGATAGATAGATGTGGTTTTCGATGCGGCCGCGAGTTAATGCCACGTAGAGCAGTTGGCGAGTGAGACTCCCGGCACCGACGATGTGGCAGGCGTGTCCGGCGGTGAGTCCTTGTGCGGAGTCAATGGTTGCCGCATAGCCGAGGGTGACGTGCTTTATGACGTAGTGGGCGGGGAGGCGCACTGTTTGGCCGCTGCCGAGGTGGCGGGCTTTGATGCTGCCGTTTCGGTGGATTTCCAGGATTTGGAAGCGGTAGCCGTTGCGCACGTAATCGGTGGGGCTCAAGCGCAGCCGGCGGGCATTGCGGCGGGTGCGAATAAGGTCGCCGGGAGAGGCGGCAAGCCGATCAGAAAGGGTGATTTCGTGGCCGCGCCGTGTTGCCGGGTCAGCCGCGGCGAGGCGATCGAGTCGGGCTCGGGCGTTGAGGGTATCGACGATGGCGTTGGTGGGTGCTAACAGGAGGGAATCGCGGCCCGCGTCGAGGTCGGCGGCCCACGCGGTGTAGGCCATGTCGGCGGCGGTCTGATCGGCACCGACGTGCACACGCTGGTGGTCGATGTAAAACCCGAGTCCAGAGGGGTCTCCTCTGCGGATCGCCAGGGTCGCTGCGCTTTCGGCGGTGGAGCCAAAGCGAACCAACTGAGACAGCGTCAGTGAATCGGTCTTGTGGGCGATGTTGCGCAGCACGCCACCGGCTGAGATCGACGCGAGTTGGCAGTCATCACCGACCAGCCGGATGCTGGCGCCACGGGCTAAGGCGTGGGTGATCACCGCATCAAGTTCGAGCGTTCCGGCTTTGCCGGCCTCGTCGATGATGATGAGCGTGTCGCGTCCGACGTTGGTGAACCATGGCGGTGGGGCAGAGCGACTCGACCCGCTGGCCGGGTCGGCCGACCAGACGTATTTGGCGATGGTGTCGGTCGGGGCCGACAGATCCTCACCCAGTTCGATGGCTGCCGCCGCGGTGGGGGCTAAGCCGACGATGGTCGCGCCCGAGGAGCGCCACGCATGCGACAGCGCGGCCATCGCCGTGGTCTTCCCGGTACCGGCCGGGGCCAGCGCCAACGCCACTCGGCGCCCGCTGCTTGCCATTTCCCGGACCAGTGCGACCTGGCCCTCGTTGAGTTGCTTATCGCGTGCGGCCGAGTCTGCCAGCGCCAGCTCGATATCGATGTCCTCGACCGTGCGCCCGCCGCGTCGGAGGGCGGCAGCAACGATGCGTCGCTCAGCGGCCAGCAGCTCCTGAGAGGTGTAGGTAGCGCTGCCGTGGCGGCTATGCACGCTGGTTCCATCGCGGCGACGCAGCTGCGCAGGTTCTCCCATTTCACCGTCGTCGATATCGATGTGCTGAACCGACAGCGGCTCGGCCAAAGCAGTCTCGGTGATCTTGTCGGCCAGCGTCTCGTCGGCGGCGTGCCCGCTGCCACGAACGAGGCGCTGCGCCTCGGCGAACACGTGGTGGCGTTGCCAGGTCGCGCGGGACCGGGCAACCGTGGCGATGACTTGGGCAGCGCGCGCGGTGATCCAGTCGTCATCGACAGCATCGATTTGGGGCGCCGGCGCGGACAAGACGGTGCCCAGCATCGCGGTCAGCTCCCGCACAGCGCCGAGCACCTCGATCGCTTGGCCGCGCCACATGTGGCGCTGCTCGGCGAATGATCGGGGTTCGTGTTTGGCTTCGCGGGTCTCTAGGGTCGCTTGTTGAGCCAACGCGATGGTTTCCACGTGGGTCGGCTCGCGGCCGTGGGCGGCTTGAAACTGCTTGGCCAGATCGGCGGTGCGGGCTTCGATGGCCAGCCGCCGCGACGACCACGCGGCCATCAGCTCGACTGAGATTCCCACGATTTCACGCACCGGCCTCTTGCCGCGGCCCTCGCCGACCACATCAGCGAACCGCAGCTGCAGTCGCTGTCCAAGGTGGGCTTCCAGGCGCGTGTTGTACAGCTCGGAGGCGGCCACGGTGAACTGGTGCACAGGCTGCCCGTCAAGCGCCAGCCAACGCAACACACCGTCAGGGCCCACCGTGGCGACCTTGTTGGAGATCGCGACATGGGTGTGCAGATCAGGATCGCCAGCGCGTGAATCGCGGTGGGTGAACGCCGCCCCGAGCAGCCCGGTGGTGTCGACCTGGGCGACACCACCCTTACCTGAACGGGTAAATGCGGCGTGAGTTTCTAGCCACGCCAGCGCATCACCGACCGCTACGTCGTGACATTCCTCTACCACTGTTGCGACGGCGCGCGGTGCGATCGCCCACAGCGTCGACACTGACTTCACGGGCGAAAACGTCAAGTCGTAGCCGGCGACCGCGGTCGTGCGCGCGCGAGTTTCCCGCGCGATAAACCCACTGAGTTCGCGATCGTCGGCGGGCGCGCGCTTGTACTGCTCAGCGAACATTCGGCGCGCGACAACGGTGCGGATCGCGGCGCGCGTGGGCGCGGCGATGGGCGCGTTCCAGTGCAGGCCGGCTTCTTCGTTGTGATCGCGGTAGGCCACTGCCAGGGCGCGCACAAAGGTGGTTTCGCTGTCGCGGATATGGAACTTGCGGCCCAGTTTGGCGGCTTCGGCGGCCGCGAGGCCGCGCACGCCGCATTCGGCGACATACTTGGTGATCGCATCGGCGTTGGGGTGCAAGCCTTCCCCGAACAGGGCCTTCATTTGGGCCTCGGTGACCGGCGAATCAACCGGTACGGCCCAAACTTTCGCGAGGTCTTCGGGGGGCACCGGACGTGCCCTTGTCGAGGACAGCGATGCCAGACCCGATCCCACCCATCGGCCCGGAGATTCGCCTTTGGTCGAGTAGTAGTCGATCAGCGGGGCCCGGCCGCGCGCGGTGGTGTCGACAGCAGCGACTTGCCGGATCAGGTACTGGTAACCGTCTCCGGCGGTGAGCTTGTGGCTAGTCATCGTCACTGCAGTGCAATCCCTTTCGAGGCGCACGTTAGAGACGACACCGCAGATCTGTCCTACACAGATCAGGCGGTTCTTAGGAAACTGTGACCTTAATGCAAGAGGTGTGTGGTGTCTGGGGTGGTTCAGAACGGTTGATGCCGGTGGTCATTGGTGTGTGGTGCATGAGGGTGGGATCGGCTTATGTTGTGGGACTGGGGGATCGGGAAACATTGGTGGTGGACAAATGTGGACGCACTGATGTTGGTCAGTGTGGTAGAGCGGGACAGCCGGTTCGTCGTATGGTGCGGCGATGGGAACGATCAACTCGAAATCAGCGGCGCGTAGGCGGGTTCGCGAGGCGCAGCTTAGAGCGAACGAGGCACGCGTGGAGTGCGAGCGGCAAAACGTCGATGACGCGGCGTCGTTACTCGTTGAGCTGGGTCGCCTGGCGGCCGTGGAGGAGTGGGAGGCAACTCGCATCCTCGAGATTCGGGCAGAGGCAGAGCGGCGTCGGCACACGCACCGCCAGGCCGGCGGCATCGCGGTGGCTCGAATGCAGGGTCGCGGCGAATCACTCGCGGCGATAGCGGAATTGGCTGGGGTCAAAGTCGGTAGCGTTCGGATGATGTTAAAGGCGGCGAGCGCGCACACTGGCGCGGCGGTGCAAGCACTAGGTGAGGGCAACGGCGCGGCGGCCCCTGGCGCGGCGCCGTTGGCACTAGGTGCGAACGGCGTTACTGCGCATGACGATGGCGCGGCGGCGCAAGCACTAGGTGCGAATGGCGCTGCGGCGCATGACGAAGGTGTCGGTGGCCGGGTTTAGCGTGGGCGCGTGCGTGTTCATCTGGGGATGCCGCTGTGGGTCGATCCTGTTGTGCACGCCGACGAATGCCGGCGCTTTGACTCCGACGTGGTGCAAGGACCCGGCGCTGACGACTGCGATTTTTTCACGGGGGCTATCGGTAAAGACGGATATGGCCGGTTCTTCATTTACCGTGGGGGTAAAGGGATTTGCGTGCGGCCGCACCGGTACGCGCTGGCGCGTCGACTCAGTGTGCTCCTTCAGCCAGACGAGTTGGGCCTGCACGAGTGCGATAGCCCGCTGTGCGTGAAAGTCTGTGCGGCCGAGGCGACATTCCAGCATGTGGTAATCGGCACTCAGAGTGAAAATATGCGACGAATGGCCCGGATGCGGCGCGGAGGAGGCCGCAGGTCGATTCCCAGTGATGGGTTATGGGCTCGGCGGGAGCGCTCGGTCGCGTTGCACACGGTGTTGCGGGAACGCGGCTGGGATCGGGCCGCAGTGGAGGCGGCGCGCCTCGGTGATATGCCGATGTTGTGGTGAGGGTGTAAGCACTGTTGGTGATTTAGCCGGCGAGTACTGCCGGTCGTGCTGCGCTGCTGTGGGAACGGGGTGGATGCGATCCAGCCGATAGACGGCGGTATGCATCGCCCAGTAGACGGCGACGATGTTGGCCCCGGGTATCACGCTGGCTAAGACGGGCCCGCACGTCGGCCGGATTGCTTCACCGTATGCGGCTGCGGCGCACTGCTCGGGGCTGGGAAGAACCCTGGCCGGGGCGCTGTGGGCGGTGTGAGGCGACGCTTGGCGCCAACAGGGTGCTTGTCGGACTAGTTCAGTGCACTTGCGGGTCGATGCACCGTACTCACTTCTGCCGCAGGACGAGCGGAATTGCATCTGCTGCAACATAATTGCTCGGTTGAGAGCGAGTATAGCGCCCAGTAAAGCGCGTCCCGCGGACATCGGATCACACCTCAGAAAGGGTGCTGTCTCGACACTTACGTCTGGCGCATCATTGTCGCATCTAGTACAACAGGATGGTGGGCGTCGAGTTGCCGGGGTCAGCAGCGCTGTCGCTGGTGTCGAAAGTGCTTCCGTTGGATCCAGAAGCCACGGTCTTCACCGCGATGCTGTCTGGCTGGGCTGATCAGCAGCGAGCCCGGGTGTGCAAGCCACCGACGGTGCAGGCGCGGGCGAGCGTGGTGCGCCGTTTCGCCGAGTTCACCGGGACGTATCCCTGGCAGTGGCAAGCAGATGACGCGGATGCGTTTTTCTCCCAACTGCTTTCCGGTGCGGAGCCAAAAGCTGACTCGACGGTACGGGGATACCAAAACGCATTGCGGTTGTTCGGCGACTTCGTTACTGACACGCGATATGGATGGGCGTCTTTGTGCGCTGAGCGGTTCGGGCAGGCCCCGGCACAGATCCTGCATGACTGGAACACCGTGCGTCACGTCAACGAGTTTGAGGGGCGGCCGGGACGGCGCCCGCTGAGCTATGACGAGGTTCAAGAGCTCTTCGATGCCGCCGATGGCTTGGTAGATCAGGCGCGACTTCGCCACCGCAAGGGAGCGTTGTCAGCGTTGCGGGACTCGACGCTGCTGAAGACCGTCTACGCGTATGGGCTGCTCTCCGGGGCTCAACCAGATGCAGCGGCGTGATTCTCTGAGTTTGTGCAGTTCAGAAGCTGATGTTGGGATGCTATCTGCTGCAACAGGTGTGGTGCAAGTCGACTCGCGGTTTCAGCGGGGCCGGCCTGGCGCGTTGAGTCGGGCCATGAGTTCGCGGTTGGTAGCGCGGGCGGCGGCGAGGTCTTCGTCGCGTTCGTCGAGTTGTTGTTGTTGGTCGAGGACCTGCTGTTCGAGATGGGTGATCCGTTGGTGGAGTGCATCGATGTCGGTTGGGGCGTCGAGCCCGGACTCGCGCCATGTTTGTTCGCCGAGTGCTTGGGAGAGCCGCTGCTCGAGTTGGCGGATGCGGGCGTTGAGCCGGGCGGCGCGTTCGTGGGCGGCGAGCAGGTCGGCCTGCAGTGAGGCTTGGGTGACCGTGGGGCCGGTGTGTTCGTCGGGGACTGGATCTGTTTGCAGCGCATGGATTTTCTCGAGTAGGTCGCGGTACCGATAGAGGAATGTGCGGTCGACTCCGGCCGCACGAGCGATCGCGGCCGCGCTGAGCCGGTCGCCGGCGGCTGCGGCTTGGTCGATCGCGGCCAGCACGCGCCGGCGTCGGCGCATCGAGTCGCCGCGACGGCCGTCGAGCATCGATCGGGTGCGTGTGCTCGACGAGACAGATTGTGCGCGTGTGTGATTCGACGTGGTGTCGGTGGTTGTGGTCATGCGGTGGCCTCCGAAGCGGGGGTTGCTGGTGCGGGTGGGGTGGCGGCGAGGGTGGGCATGCCGAGCGGGACCGTGTGGGCCGCACGATGACGACGCACGATGGCGACCGCGTCGTTGATCTGCGCTCGCTCCGTGTCGTCGAGTTCGGCGATGTCGCCTTTGATCCTGTTGATCAGTCGCCGGATTCGGGTGATCTCCTCCTCGGTGGGGGTGGCGTCGGCGCGGGCCCATTCGTCCACTCCGTCGATGGTGGCGGCCAGCCGTTCGCGGGTGCGCAGCAGGTCGTCCAGGTATGCCTGCAGGTCGGGCAGGAAGGCGATGTTGGTGCGGAAGTGATCGCAGCCGACGCAGCGGAATCGGATCGGGCAGGCACCGCCGCCGGCCTTGACGTTGGTTGGTTCGGTGCAGGTGCCGTCGGGGACGGCGACCTCGCCGATGGCGTGGCGGGCGCGCTCGGAGTCCAGCAGGGCGTGTGCGTCACGCCAGATCCGGTTGCCGTGCCGGTCGAAGCTGAGCGTGGTGACCGTGTCGACGGCGTCGCGGCGGCGGTCCTCGCCGATGCGGTAGTAGCGGCGGGTCACCGAATAGCTTCGGTGATCGAGCAGTTCGGCCAGGACGTCGATCGGGATGCCGGCGTCGGCGTGGCGTTGGGCGTAGGAATGGCTTGTCTCCGCAGTGGCTGTGTGCGGTCGGGTTCGTGTTGCGTTTGACGTGGCCGATTCTCGGCGTGGAGTTCGTGACGCTGATCGCCGTTCGTGTGGCGATAACGCGAAACCGATTGTGATGGACGTCACTGCCGGGTCGGTCAGCATGGTCCCATTACCCTCTGCTGGTATTTCGGGCGATTCGACGCGAGGCGGGTGATGCCTGCCGCCGGGTCGTTGGCCGTGCGGAGCCGAAGGATCTCGTCGTGCTGGGCAGCGATCCGGGCCAGGGCCTGGCTTCGGAAGTTGGTGAGCTCCTGGATTGTCGAGTTGACGTGGGCGAGGTTGTTTTTCAGCTTCTCGACCTCCGTCTTGAGGCGTTCGATCTGTGCGGTTTTCGGGTCCGGGGTTTCTCCGGCCTGCTGAAGCTGCTGGAGGCGGTGCTCGAATTCGGCGCGTAGGTGTGCGTAGGGCCGGGTGCCGTAGAAGGCGGTGCGGTCGACCCCGGCTGATAGTGCGAGGGTCTTGATATCGCAGTTGCCGCCGGGTGAGATCTCGCCGCGCAGAAGCCGGTCCATGGCGGCGCGGATGCGGTTCTCGTTGTGGATGCGTTGGGCGGCAGTGATTCTCATGCCTGTTCCTCGGGTGCGCTGGTTCCTGTGGCAGTGTCGATGCTGGTGATGACCTGGACGGCGCGGTCGTAGTCGGCCTGCAGACGAGCGCGTTCGGCGGTTCGGGTTTTGCCGAGTTGGCCGAGGAAGGTTTTGGTGCGTTCGGCGTGCTCGGCCCAGACGGGCCGGTGGTGCTGGTGGTGGGTGGCCTGCGGGCAGCGTGCGGAGTCACACATGCCGATCATCGGCCGGTCCGCGGTCAGGGTGCCTGCAAGTTTCAGGCAGAGCGCGCGGGAGGGGTCGGTGAACCAGCAGTAGTTCGCTGGGCCGAGGTGCAGCGCCGTGGCGCGTTTGGACAGCAGGTTGAGGATGTCGCGGTCGTTGCGCTGGATCTTCGGCGCCGCAGTGGCTTTGGTGTTCGGGTCGGTGTCGATGGTGGCGAAGAATTCGGTCAGGCTGCGGGCGCCGGGTCCGGCGGGCAGGATGCCTTGCTGGTAGTTGCGGAACTCGGCCAGCACGAGCTTGAGTATGTGGTCGGCCTCGAGCTTGTTGACCTCGGCCAGCAACTCTGCTTGAGCGCCGCCCGGTCGAGCCGCGTAGCCTTCCGTTGTCGCCGCGGCGATATGTTTGAGGTGCAGTTTTGCGGCGAGGACACCGCCAGGCCGGTAAGCCATCTCCAGGGCAACCGTTCTTCTGAGCATACGCAGTGCTACTGGTTCGTCGGGGATCGGGACGAGTCCGAGACGGGCTCCGGCCGGGGAATTCACCCAGGCGCGGAACCAGAGGTAGCGGACTCGGAAGCTGAACCGGGACAGCAGGAGAACACCGTCACGCGGGTCGTCGTGGAGCTGCTCGATGAGTTCGATCGCGCGGTGGACCGGTTCGATGACGACCCATTCGTCGTCGGTGCCGCCGAGGCCCTGACCTTTGATGATTTTGCTGGCGATGCGATAGCACTTCAGGCCGGAGATCGGTTCCTCGACCCGGCGGCAGCCGACCCGCAGTTCCATCAGCTCACTGGCCCGCATTCCGGACGCGCCAGCCAGGACAACGATCGCTGCGGTGCGGGCGATGCCGACCATGGCGACCGCTTCGGACCGGTGCACTGGCAGTGTCCAAGGCAGCAAGGTCGCACCATCGGCGGCCGGGACTTCGGCGGCGTTGCGGCCGAAGATCTTCTCGACTCCGACGGTGTTGAGGGTGTCGATCAGCGGTTTGCGCAGTGTGGGCATCCATTTCGCCCAGAACTGGACGTATCCGGCCTGCCGCGCCAGGGTCCCGGTGGAGACCGGCAGCAGCGGGTCGTTCGCGTCCCAGCCAGCCTTGAGTCTGCGGTTGACGTCGTGTTCTTCGAGCATCGGCAGCGGTGTGTCGGTCGCCCTGTGGTCGGCCAGCAGCATCGTGATGTCGCTGACCATCGCCGGGGAGCCGTGACGAAGCCCGGGGGCTCCGGTAGCCCAGACACGGTCGATCTTGCGGATCTGCTCGTTCAGCTCGACAACGTGCGGGCCGAGGATCTGCACCAGGTGCAGGGCCGCGGCCAGCATCGGCTGCAGCACTTCGGCAGGAACGGCAGGTGTCTTGTTTCCGTCGCGACCAGAAGGCATTTCGGCGACCGCGGATGCTGTTGCGCCGCCCCAGGGGCGCAGATCGGCCGGAACCCGGTCGGCGGTGAACAGGTCACGGTAGTCGACCAGATCGACGATCATCTGCGCGGCTGCGCGCCGGACGCCTGGGCTCTGCTCGCCAACGATGACGCCGTCGGGGTCGATCACGTAGCGTCGGAACGCCAGGTATTCCTCGCAGAGGTGGGTGTCGAGCTCGGTGAGGGCAGTGATGCCCCGCTGATCGAGCCAGCCGAAGAACTTGCCGGCCTCGTAGAGGCGGCTGTAGCAGCTGGTCAGATGCAGTGGGGTGCGGTAGGCGCGTGGCAGACGGACCACGGCATTGTGATTCGGGGCCAGCAGCGCCAGGATCAGCTCCTTGGCGACCAGCCGCCAGCGGGTGTCGGTGATGGTGGTGAAGTCGAATCGGCGTCGGTAAAGGGCCATTTGGACCGGGAGCCCGACCACGTCGGTGAAATCCCACAGGTCGTCGTCGAATACCGGTCGTGGCGTGCCGCCCGGCAGCGTGAGCCCGGCGTCGCGGCAGATGTCCGCGCCGGTGAACGGCGACCGTGGTTGAACGCCGGGTGCTGCGGTCGCGATTGTGCTCGTCATGCGGTGCGTTCCTCTGGGCGCAAGGGGATTTCGTCGTCGCTGTCGGTGACGCGTGCGGCTGCGACAGCGAGTTCGGCGGGGTCGAAGCGGTCGAGGATCTGGTCGATCCGGGCGGCGTAGGGGCCGAAGACGGTCATGAAGTGGGCGGCGGGCATCTGCTGCCACTGGCGCGAGAAGAATGCCTTGAGCCGCAGCAGGTTCACTGCGTGCCGCGGAGCGAACACCGCCAGCGGGCAGAGCAGGCAGACCCAGGGACGTGCCGGGCATGGTTTGCCTGCCGGCCCGTGTAACCCGGCCAGCTGATCGGCGCAGGCTGCGGTGAACACATCCCGCGCGCCACCGACCAGCTCGGCGAGCACGCCTTCGTCGAGCTTCATCACCGCCAGCAGCTGCGGGTAACCCTCGGCGAGCGCCGCCGCGTCTTCCTCGGTGATCACGGCCGGAGGGTGCGCGCGGCGGAGGATGTCGTGCTGGGCGTCGGCGATGATCGTCTCGACGGCGTGGCGTTGACCGGGAGTCGTCGCCGACAGGTAGTGGTCACCCTCGACCGCGGGCGTGTGGTTCGGGTCGATCGTGGCGCGCGCATTCCCGGTCCAGGACTTCTTGTCCCGCATCGCGTGATGGGTGGTGCGGATGCGGGACCGGTGCAGTTTCATCGGCTGACCGTCGTCGCCGACGATGCCATGGCGGCGCATCCACCGGCCAATCGCGGACCGGTTCACGTCATCGAGGCGGCGGGAGTAGCCGGGCTGGCTCATCCCCAACCACAGCGTGGTGCGCTCGTCCGGCGGCACGAAGCTGCGCAACAGCGCCGAGTGCGCCAGCCACTGCTCGAGCAACCGCACCGCCGGCCGCGGCAACGTCGCGCTCTCGGCGGCGGTGCGCCGTTTGATATAGGACAGCAGAACAGTCGAATCCCCGGCCCAGTCGATGTCCCCGATGTCCAAGTCGGCGATGCCGTCGGGGACGATGCCGGAATAGATCCCGAACAGCAGCCGGTAGGCGATCACGACCTCGAGATGCGGGAACATCGCCAGCGCAGCCTCGTGGAAGACAGCGATGACTCCTCGATGACGGAAAACGTTGATGGACATGCCAATTTCCTCAGCAGCTTCGCTGCTGCCAAGCGGGCCGAGTGTCGACAACAGCCAGCAGAAGTTCTGATGAGTCCACGCACCCGTGCCCGGATGCCGCCCTCCGGCGGCGGACGCCAGCGCGCGCCGATGTGCCGCGTAGGAGTCGTCGACCTGCTGTCGGCAGGCCATGGTCAGCCGCTGCCATGCGCCCTCGGAATAGGGCGGCAACGGGCGCCGATTGCGCTGAATGTTGAAGTGCCGCCCTGCGGCCAGCTCCAGCACCCCCTCGCCGAGACGGCCGCCGGATCGCGCATAACCTTCCACCAAGTACCGAGTCAGCGCCTCCAGCCAGTTCGGGCCCGCCATCCAGAACTGCGCCAGCTGTCCGCGCCGCAGATCGCCGACACCGCCGGTGAAACCCTGATCAGAAAGTGTTCGCACCATCCTGTGCAACCCACGCACGTACTGGTCGACGGTGCCAGCAGTATCGACGCTGCCGTGAGGATGGATCAGCTCCACCAACCCGGTGGCCAGATCACGCACCAACCCGGGGTTCGGCAACCCCGTGAGATCGAATGCAGCTCTGCTGCCGTCGCTGAACACGCAGGCCAAACGCAGCGGATCATCGAGCACCGTCGTCGGCATCACAGCTCCTCTTCGGTGTCGTCGTCGAACTCGGCGTCGGCTTCCCGCTGTGCGGCGGTATCCTCGGTGAGTCCCGCTGCGGCTCCGGCGGTTTCGTAGGCTTGCCGGTAAATCCGCGTCGTATCAAGACGTTTCAGGTATTTCTCGGTCGTCAGAACCGTGGAATGCCCGAGCAAATCGCGCAGCACCAGCAGCGGGTCGGCCTTGGTCAGGTAGAACACCAGCGCTGCGTCGGCGTCGGTGTCGCATACCAGCTTCGCTGCCTGTCGGTAATAGCCGGTCACCAGATATTCCAGCGTCTGCATCGAGAACGAGTGGCGGAGTCGGTGCGGGTGGACGTGCGGGAACCGTGGTTCGAACCGTGCGCGGATCCGGTCGGAGGTGCGTTCGAACACCGTCGCCCACGCCGTGAACGGGCCACCATCACCCTTCACCGCTAGCAGGCACGACCCGCCCTCGGGTGCCACCAGCCGCCGTCGCTCGGCCGGGGTGAGCGACTCCCAGGACCGGCGGACGCCGTTGATCCGGCCGCCACGGGCGTCCGGTTCGGTGACCTGCAGCGGTTCGCCCCGGCGTCGTGGTGGCCGCCAGGCCGATCCGTCGGTGACGGCAGCGCGGTCGAGCTGCAGGTAGTCGTGCAGCCCGGCCAAGGCGTCGTAGGAGATCCAGGTGGTTCTGAACTTGCGGCCCTTGGTGATTCCCGCAGGCACCGGAAACGGGATCGGGATCACCGTCGGCGCCGGCGGCAGAGCCGGGATTTCCCACGGCAGCAGATGTGTGAACTCGCCCAGCCGCAACCCGGTCGCCAGCGCGAGGTCCCCGATCGCGGCGTTGCGGGTCATCTCCCGGCCCGCGAACCCGGTGTCGCGGGTGCCATCCGGCGCCAAACCGCGCAACCCCTTCCGGAACAGGTCGGTGAAGTCCGGCTCCAAATACTTGATGGTCACATGCGGTTTCGGGGTGCGGCGCACCGCCAAGTTCACCCGGACATCGCGGCCGGTGCCGGCGAAGACCGCTCGCGCGGATCGGTAGGTGAACGGCTCCGCCTCGGCGTATCCCTCGTCCATCGCCCACCGGTAGAACAGCGACAGGATGCTCATGTGCTGCGCCCACGTGGTCGCCGCGAATCTCGCCCGGATTGCTCCGGCGGCGCGGTGCTCGGCGTATCGGCTCAGCCCTGCCTTGAGCCGGTCTCGCGAATCGAACAGGCCCACACCGTGTTCGGCGAGGAATTCCGTCCATTCCTTGACCGCCCGCGCGTAGTTCTCCCACGAACTCGGCGCCGGAGCCCCGCTGGCCGGAAGCAGCCGCAACCACCGATTGATCACCGTCGTCGGCCGCGGCACGGCCGGGCCGTCCTCGAACAGCAAGTCGTCATCGATCAGCACCGGCATCCCCTCTGGGATCACCGGCCGGTGCTCGACACCCCAGGACTGCCAGCCCTGCGACGAGAAAAAGCTCAAGATCACGACTGGAGACCATACAAACACCACACGGCCTCACCAAAGCAGAAACGCCGAGCACGCCCGGGCCTTTCAGGCCAATCGCAACACGGGAACTAAGCGGGGACAATGTGCCGGTAGGCGTAGGGCACGATCTTGGTCATGTCAAACTCGACTCCATCGCGGGTGCGCAGTGTCGGCAGGTCGGCCACCCAGTCGCGGTGGCGCGCCTGCAGGGTGGTTCTGCTGATTGCCTTGTGCCCGTCGGGATTTCGATAGGGCGTGGGCAGCAGCTTCAGCTTCGCGGCCAGGGTGTGGGGGAAGCGTTGACGGATTCGTTGTTGTTGGCCGGTGATCACCGCGGCGGTGGCCGTGCTGATCGGCAGCCGTCGGCCGAGCCGGTTGGCTTTGATGTTGTCGTAGACCAGTACGTCGCCGCCGTCTTTGTCGCGGGCCAGGCAATCCAGCGGCAGATTGAGGATGTCCTCGGGGCGGCGGCCGGTGTCGATGCCGATCTGGGTGGCGACCCTGACCTCGACGGGTTCGAGGGAGTCGAGGTTGGCGCACAGGACGGCCATGATCTCCGGTGGCAGGCATCGGCCGGGCTCGCCGCGTTCGGGGTCGGCGGGGATGTCGGCGCGTTCGATGGCGCAGTCGCCGGGCAACCCGGCCGCCGGCCGTCCGGTTCTCGTCAGCCCCAGGGATCGGATCCCGGCCAACACCTGCCGCATGTCACGGCAGATCATGTTGCGGCGGTAGCGACCGATCTGGCCGGTGAACTCCAGATGGCCGAGCCGGTTGAGGAATCCCTCCAAGTCGGTCCGGCCCAGCGCGGTCGGGTCAAGCCCGTGATCGGGTCGGCGATGCAAGTGCTCGGACAGCAGCCCGATGCTGTTGATCTTGCCGCGAACGCGAGAGGCGCCGCTGCCGCGGTGCTGGGGCAGTTGCTCGGCAGCCCACCGCTTCGCGGCCCCGGCCAGCCAGGGCTGGGTGATCTTGGTGAACGACAGCGTGCCGGGGTACCGAAGATCGCCAGATCCCAGCGGTCCTTATCCTGCTCGACACCCGGATCGGCCAACACGCGGCGGGCGTCGCGGGCGAACGAGGCCAGCACCGAGCGTGCACGCTTGCCGGGAGCCAGGCCCGGATCGCAGTCGTGGATCGAGCCGACCTGGTGGCGACGCAGCGTGTCGCAGACCGCTCGCAGCACAACGTCGGTGAGCCGCAAGCCATCCCTAACACGGGTCTGCAAGCCCGTCAGCACTTCCACAACTACCAGGGAAGGCAGCGCCCGCAGGTTGACCTGCCCCGGCTCGGCCACGCCCGATTCCCGGACCCGCCACCACTGTTCATCGAGTTCGGCATGCTCTTGCTGGTCCACGCTCCATCGCTGATAGTGGGTCGTGCAGTAGCCGATCGCGCCGTCGGCCGTGCGGGTGCACGCCGGCACCAGGCATGCCGGCAGCGGCGGCCTTGGCCGCACTCGCGGATCGCTCACGAACTGTTCCAGCGAGATCGGGATGCGCCTGCCCCGGAACTGTTGGGCGTGCGGTTCACACATCACCGCGTCCCGCACCGTCGGCGTGCACCGGCACTGCGGGACGGCGCAGCGTTCCGCGGGAACCGGTGCGGCGGGCAGGCTTTCGGCAGCGGCGATGTCCTCGACGCTCATGCCCATGCCGGTCAGCCTGGTGAAACATCGGTGGCAGATCTCGGGGGCGTCGTTGTGGACGGTTCCGACGCATCGTTCCACCCGGCACACCTTCCGGCCGAGCAGCCGATGCTGCGCGGGCAAGTACAGCACCCGGGTCACCGGATCCCATCCGGCCTCGTCAAGCAGTCCTTGGTCCAGCGCCCTGGCCAGGTGCGTGGCCGCGCCACTCAGGGCGGCCCCGTCCAACACATGCGCGAACTTGCAGGATTCCTCATCGCCCGGGATCGTCCTGGCCGACGTCACGGCGGTCACCGGCTCGCTCCGGTCTGTTCGCGGGGGCTGGGCACCGCGTCCACCGCGGCCCGCAGTCGAGATGCGTCCGGATGCAGGTAGATCTGGGACGAGGAGACAGCCGCGTGTCCGAGCAAATCAGCGACCACGTCGATACCGGCCCCGGCGTCGACGACGTTGCTGCCGTAGGCGTGTCGCAGCTGGTGCGGGCGGACCGGGGTGTCCAATCCGGCCCGGCGGGAGACCGCTGCCATCAGCTCGCCGATCGCGTCGGGCCGCATCGGCGCGCCGACGCGGCCGCGGAACAGGTTGACGAACACGAAATCACTACCCGCCGCGGCCGGAACTCGCATGCGCTCGAACTCGTAGACGTCGAATGCTTGCACGACAAGGAAATCCAGCGGCACCACCCGCTGTCGGCGCGATTTGGCCCACGCCCCGTTCGGGTTGTCGTCTCGGCGCACCACATGCAGATGCGCCCGAGCGACCTCGCATCCCAACCGGCGCGAATCCACCAGCAGGTGCACATCACTGCGCCGCAGCCCGCACACCTCGCCCCGACGCAGCCCGCCCCTGGCCATCAGCAGCACGATCAGCTTGTCCCGCGTGGACCGGCAGGCCCGCAGCAGCGCGACGATCTGCTCATCGCTGGCCCGATCGATCGTCGTTTCCGGTTCCCGCAACCGGTGCCGGGCCCGCATCCGCCATGCCAGGTGGCCATCGTCGTTGCGGGCTTCCGCCGGCAGGTCTCGGTCATCGGCCACCTCGTACAGCATCGACACCAAACCCGCCGAGCCGTTGCCGGTCGCGACCGCGTGCACCACCATCCCCCGCACCGCGGTGAGCACCCCGTTGATCCGCGATGGGCCCCGCGCCGGGGCGGCCCCCGGACCGGCCAACACCACTCCCGAAGCGACGTCATCGACGCCCGCTGGCCAGCGGTCCGGCATGGGCCAGCCACGTCATGAACAACGCGAACTGCTCGACACCGGCCTGCCAGGACCGGCCCGTCCTGGCGCACCAGCGCAGGAACAACGCGATCGCGTGTGCATACGCCTTCGTCGTGGATTCCGCGCCGTCGCGGCCGAACCGCTGATGCCGCAGATACTCATCGGCGATGCCGACTACCTGCAGATCCTCATCCAGCACCGTCCAATACCGTTGCCCGGACGGCAAACTCACCGGAAACGCTCGCATGGGCCCTCGCTTTCAAGTCGACAGTCAGAAACGACTACCAGCCACGAGCACCACACCCACGGAGAAACGCCGCACCGCCCACCAGATCACCCACTACGAGCGACGTCATGCAACAGGTCGCAGACCCCCGGAGAAGGCTTGCGGCGCCAAGAGGCGGTGGGGCTAGACCTGGTGGATCTGAGATCGAATCCAAAGCTACCGTCCTACGGGCGTTTTGGCGGCGTATTCGTCCGATTCGGAAAAGCGTCCCGCGGTAGTTCGCCGAAGCGACGCGTCGTGCTGACGGTGCCGGAAATGGACTGGATTGTCCAGGTTTTCGAGTCCTACCTGGAGGAGGTTCGTCCATGCTTTCGAGCGGGCCGGCATCCGGCGTTATGGGTCACCGAACGTTGCGGCCGTCTCTCCAGACGCGCCGCGAACGAGGCCTTTGTGGCTGCGCGTGACGCCGCGGGGTTGCCGCAGGAGCTGGACCTGCATTCGCTGCGCCAGACCCTACGTCACACACCTGACCGAATTCGATTACCCGGAGCGCTTCGTGCAAGTTCTCTCGAGCCCGCACAGGGGTGTCCACGACGTGCAACACGCACGTGGCGTTGGCGGCGATCTTCGTGGCGGAGGTGGTTATCTGCAGCGGTCCATCACGCAGATTCCACGGAGGTTTGATGCTTGTGCAACGGGTACTGATGCCCACTTCGTCGCTTGAATCCTGGACGGTCCTCGGCGACGGAGGCGGCTCGGTGGAGCCAATCGAGCGCTACCTGGCCTATCTGACCGACATCGAGCGGTCCCCGAACACGGTCAAGGCCTATGCGCACGACCTGAAGGACTGGTTCGTCTTCCTCGACGCTCGCAGCCTGAACTGGCGCGAGGTCCGATTGGAGGATCTCGGGGAGTTCGTGTCCTGGCTGCGGCTGCCGCCGGCTGGCCGGGCTGGCGCAGTGGTGCTGTTGCCCTCGGCTGAGCATCACTGCTCTGCGGGAACCGTCAACCGGAAGCTGGCGGCGATCAGCGGCCTCTACACGTTTCACGCCCGGCACGGAGTCGACCTCGGCGACTTGGTCACTGAACTGCACCCAGGTCGGCGCCGGCGCTCGGGATGGAAGCCGTTCCTCTACCACCTGAGCAGCGGCCAGCCGGAGCGGCGGCGCACGATCAAGCTCCGGACCCCGCGTCAGCATCCGACCATTCTGACCGCCGGTCAGGTGCAGGCGATCCTAGATGCCTGCATCCACCTGCGGGATCGCTTGTTGTGGGCGTTGTTGTGGGACACAGGGATTCGGATTGGTGAAGCGCTAGGTCTGCGTCACGAGGACGTGGCCGCTGCCGAGGGTGAGTTGACGGTCGCGCCGCGATCCAACGACAACAGGGCGCGCGCCAAGTCGGCGACACCGCGCACCATCCCGATCAGCCCGCAGCTCATCCGCCTCTACGCCGACTACCTGCACGACGAATACGGCGATCTGGACTCCGACTACGTGTTCGTCAACCTCTGGGGCGAACCGTTCGGGCACCCGTGGGGCTATCCCGCGGTCTACGACCTGGTGTTGCGGCTGCGCCGGAGCACCGGCATCGACTTCGATCCCCACTGGTATCGGCACACCTACGCCACGCGTTTGCTCCGCCAGAACACCCCGATCGAGGTCGTCAGCACGCTGCTGGGACACTCCTCGATCGCGACCACGATGGACATTTACGGGCATCTGTCCGTCGAGGACGCCCGCCGGGCTCTGGAGGCGGCCGGCTTCCTGACCGGGCAGGAGGTGCAGTGGTGACCGCGGCAGTCCCGCCGCTACCGTCGGCTGCGGCTCCGGGCTTGCTGCGCAAGCTGGTGGCCGCGGTTCGACCGGAGTTCCGGGTGGACATCCTCGTTCCCGAGCGTGGTGCGCTGGTGTTCGACACCGCGCCGTGCCGGGTGCCGGGCTGCGTGCGCCAACCGCGCACCCGCGGGCTCTGCAAAGGCCACTACGTCGGTTGGCAGCAAGAAGGCCGCCCGGACATCGACGTGTTCGCCACGACTGCAGCACCGGAAGGGCTCGGGCGCAAAGAGCTCACGGTCTGCGCCGTCCAGGGCTGCCGGTACGGAGGTGCTCGCCGGGGTTTATGCCCACGCCACCAAGGGTTTTGGGAACGGTCCGGCATCGCCGACCGAGACGTATGGCTGGCTGCCGTTGCTCCGGTGGATGATCCCGATCATCCCGTCTGCGCGTTGTCCTATTGCACGCTATGGACGCAGGGACGGTCGCCGTTCTGCGTCAATCATCGGTCCCGATGGGCAGCGGTGGGATGTCCCGACATCGACGAGTTCATCGTGCTCTGCGAGTCCTATGGCGACGACCGGTTCGACTTCCGACCGTTCGGTGATCGCCGACAGCTCAAATTGGAGATGCAGTACGCGCTGCAGTGCCGGCACGATGAACGCCAGGTCAAGACTCCCGCTGCCGTCGCGCGTCCTGTCATCGCACTCACGGCCGCCAGTGGGGTGGCCTCGCTGCTGGACTGGCCGATGGCACGTTGGATCGAGTTCTTCGACGCCAACCACGCTGCGCAACACGGCCAGAACGGACAGCTGGCGTTTCTGCGTTACGCCTATCGCTGTCTGGAGGACCTGCACTGCGGCAGCGGGTGGGAGGCCGAGTTCCCGCGCGACGTGTGGGAGCTGCACCGGCTCGGCGTCGAGGGCCGCAAGCGGCTGCGCTTCGACGGCATTGCGCAACCGTGGCTGCGGGATCTGGCCAAGCGGTTCGCCCGCTGGCGGTTAAGCATCGGACGCAGCCCCAACCAGACCTACATCGACGTCCAGGCGGTGACGCGTTTGGCCGGCTTCTTGGCGTCCCCGCCGGTCGACATCACCAGCCTGGCCGGCATCAACCGCGCGGTATTGGAGCGCTACCTGGCCGACCTGTCCACCGACCCCCGGGCACTGCACTCCCGCAGCCGCGACATCAGCTCGCTCGGTGCGTTCCTCGACGCGATCCGCCGCCACGAGTGGGACCACGACCTGCCCGCGAGTGCCGCGTTCTATCCCGACGACTTCCCCAAACCCGCGAAACGCCTGCCCCGCGGGCTGGCCGAGCACATCATGGCCCAGGTCGAACAGCCCGCGAACCTCGACGGATGGAACAACCCCGAGAGTCGGCTGCTCACGATCATCCTGATGCGCTGCGGACTGCGCGTCGGTGACGCCACCAAGATCGCCTTCGACTGCGTCATCCGTGGCGGCGACGGAGCTCCCTATCTGCGCTACACCAACGGCAAGATGAAACGCGAAGCTCTCGTCCCGATCGACGAGGAAGTCGAGCAGGCCATCGCCGAGCAACAACAGCGGATCCTGCGCCGCTGGACCAACGGCAGCCCCTGGCTGTTCGCCGCTCCGAAGATGAACCCAGACGGCCGCCGGCCGCTGACTACGCCCTCCTACCGCGGCCAGCTACGGGACTGGCTGGCGCGCTGCGAGATCCGCGACGAGCACGGCCGTCCAGTGCATCTGACTCCGCACCAATGGCGGCACACCTTTGGAACACGGTTGATCAACCGGGACGTGCCGCAAGAAGTCGTACGGGTGTTACTCGATCACTCCAGCGGTGAGATGACAGCTCACTACGCCCGCCTTCACGACACCACCGTCCGCCGGCACTGGGAGTCCGCCCGCAAGGTCGATGCCAGGGGCCAAACCGTTGCGATCGACCCCGACGGCCCACTGGCCGAAGCGAACTGGGCCAAGCAACGGCTCGGGCGCGTGACCCAAGCATTGCCCAACGGCTTCTGCGGGCTGCCAGTTCAAAAGACCTGCCCGCATGCCAATGCTTGTCTGACATGTCCGATGTTCGTGACTACGCCCGAGTTCCTGCCGCAACACCACGAACACCGTCAGCAAGTCCTGCAGATCATCTCCGCTGCCGAGGCGCGCGGTCAGTTACGCCTCGTCGAGATGAACCAACAAGTCCTGGGAAACCTCGACACCATCATCACCACACTCGAAACCGACTCCGGTTCAGAGGAATTGGATTCTGCTGATGCGGGCTGACAACACCCGGCACCTCATCGTCGCCGCCCGACAACGCCACGAACTCACCCGAGCCAAGGCGATCCAGGCATTGAGGACCCTCGACGCCGAAGGGCGCCCGGTCACCTTCGAGGCCGTGGCTCAAGCAGCGGCGGTGTCTCGGTCCTGGCTCTACGCGCAATCCGACGTCCGAGCTGAGATCGAACGGCTTCGCGCTGCCCACCGTCGAGCACCCGCGACACCGGTCCCCGCGCGGCAACGAACCTCGGACGCCTCACTGCTACGCAGGCTCGAAGCCGCCAACCAGCGCAACCGGAAATTGGCCGAGGAGAACCGCACGCTCCGAGACCAACTCGCCCGAGCACTCGGCCAGCAGCGCACCGCATCCGAAACCACGTCAACCCGCACCCCCCGGAAACGTCTCAGCTCGATAACGATCGGTCCCTGCTGAAAGGCCTCCCCCATGACCCCACCTCAAACGTCGACGACAACGTCCACAACGAAACACCGCAGGTCAAAGCCCCGAATAGGCCAGCGGCTCAAGATAATTCAACACCAAGTCGGACATTCCTATGCGAGCACCACGTCGATCTATAGCCACGTCTGACGAGTACCGCAACCGTTTGCTCCGTGAAGCGCTCACCAAACGCGGCATTGCCGTCGGGGAGGATCAACCGTGATCAAGAAGATGGGTTATCAGTGGCGGCTGCGGGCGCTGATGGCGCAACGGGAGCTGTACCAGACGACTGATCTGGTTCCGCTGTTGGCCGAACGTGGCGTGGTCCTGTCGCGAGAGCAAGTGTTTCGCCTGGTCACTGCGCCTCCCCAACGGCTCTCAATGGACGTGCTGGCAGCGTTGTGCGACATCTTGGAATGCTCGCCCAACGACCTGATCGAAATCGAAGCCGTCAATCAATCGGTGAAGAAGGCGGCCGGGGACTCACCGCGGGAGGTGCCGAAGGTGCGGCGCACGACTGTGCGTCGACCTGACCGCAGCTCATGAGAGGATCGGCGAACTTCAGGCCCGACGCGTGGGATCGAGTCCGCGCTCACGTAGTCCGCGCTCTTGGCGACCTATCGCTTGCAGATGCCGACCGCCTCCTGAAAGCTGCTCGTGTCGACCGGCCGAAAACGCTCAATCAGGTCGACGCGTACCTGGCCGCTCATGGCGACGGAGTGCTCAACCCGGACGCGTCCTGCCCGCGGGGGCTTATGCGCTTGACGCACGTACTGGTGGCTGATGGCCACGCGTCGGTGAAGCCGCCGGCCTGTACGAATTGTCAACAGCGCGTGTCTCTGACCGCGATCGGTCCGACCGGCCGCATTTGTGGTCGCTGCAGAGATCTCGATCGATCGTTCACGTGCGCGCGATGCGCAAAGACCTCTGTCAGCAGACGCGTCAATCTTCCCGACGGACCCGTGTGCACGAACTGTTACAGCCGCGACCCGTTGTCGCGCAAGGAATGTAGCATCTGCGGACGCCTCCGTCCCCGGGCACGTCGACTCGTCGACGGCGGCGTGCTGTGTCCCACGTGCGCGCCACCGCGCCTATACACCTGCTCGGGATGCGGACAACGGCGCCGCGCCCCGTACGTGGCATCGGAAGGACGCATCTGCACGAACTGCTACGCCAAAGCCAGCACCGTGTGGGTATGCGGATTATGCGGAGCCACCCGGCGCCGCCAAAGCAGCAGCGTCCTCGGCCCGCACTTGTGCGGCACCTGCCGCGCCATCACAACGAGGACCTATTCCGGGATACGTTCACCACACTCGAAATCCACCTGCGCGTTCTGCCGACAACGGCGCGTTGTAGCCCGCCATTGGCCAGCGGGGCCTGTCTGCACACCGTGCGTGCGCAAGGCGAAGATGTACCCGTCACCATGCGCGGCGTGCGGCCAGCAGGCGGTGCTGATCGGATTTGACCCCGACGAGCGCCAAATCTGCGGGCCATGTTCTGGCTCCACGCTCGACTACCGCTGCGCCAATTGCGGTCAACCGGGTATTCGCGCGCATAATCGATGTAGCCGCTGCCACACCGCCGAATTACTGCACAACGCCTTAGCCGGGCCGGATGGCCAGATACCGGCGCAACTGAAGCCACTGGCGGACGCTCTTGCCAACGCCAATGATCCACGCAGCGTCGCCGTCTGGCTCGGCAAGAGCGCCGCCGCGGAGCTCCTCATGAATCTGGCGCGCACCGGACAGACCATCACTCACCACGCACTCGATCAGCTCCCACCCGGTGGGCATGTCAACTACGTACGTGAAATCCTCGTTCGCACAGCAGTATTGACGCCGCGTAACGAATACCTCGAACGTATCGAGCCATGGGTGGATCGCCACCTAGCCAACTATCCCGCCGAACACGCACGGCTGGTCCGCAGCTACACCATCTGGTACCTCCTGCACCGAGCCCGCCGAGCCAAACAACCACTAAGCAATCCCGGGTGTCAACGGCGGGGTGGCTTCTAGTCAACGTCGCAACAGTTGATGGTCTGGTGAGGTTAGCAGCGCGGTGAAAAGTTCGGCGGGACTGCGGTCTTCGAGGGTGTGGCGGGGGCGGTTATTGATCTCGTATTCGACAGCGCGCAGATGGTCGGGTGTGTAGGTGCTTAGGCTGGTGCCCTTGGGGAAATATTGGCGTAGCAGCCCGTTCGCGTTCTCGTTGCTGCCGCGCTGCCACGGCGAGCGGGAGTCGCAAAAGTAGACCGGCACGCCGAGGTCTGCGGTGATGTCGGTGTGTCGGGCCATTTCGATGCCCTGATCCCAGGTGATCGATCGGATCAAGTTCGATGGCAGGCCACCCATGGTCGTGGCGATCGCGATACGCAGGGAGTCGGCGTCACGGGTGGGAAGGTGCATCAGCCGAATCAGGCGGGTCTGGCGCTCGACCAGGGTCCCGATCGCCGAGCGCTGGTTCTTGCCGACGATGAGGTCACCTTCCCAATGCCCCGGCTGGCTGCGGTCGGCGGGAGCGAATGGCCGCTGATGGATCGACAACATCGGCTGGGCGAACCTCGGACGCCGCCGACCCGGCCGCTGGTGCGCGCGGCGATGGGTCCTGCCAGTGCGCAACGGACCCCGGTGTGACGACCTGACCTGTGGCGGCCGTATCAAGCGCGAATGGGGTTGGTACACAGCCCGGTAGATGCTTTCGTGGCACAACCACATCAATCGGTCCTCGGGGTATTCGCGCCGCAAGTGTCGGGCGATCTGCTGCGGGCTCCACCGTTGAGCGAGGAGCTCGGCGATCAGGTCACACAGGGCGGGATTCTTGTCGACCCGCCGCTGGTGACGACGCGCTCTGCGCTGAACCGCCCAGCGGTGGGCTTCAAACGGCCGGTACTGGCCGTCGCGGCGGCTGTTGCGGCGCAACTCCCTCGATACGGTCGATGGTGCCCGGCCAAGCGTGGTGGCGATCTGCCGAACACCCATGCCCGTGCGGCGCAGATCGGCGATGCCGATCCGCTCCTCTTCGGATAGATAGCGATCGCTGATCTGGCGCACAGCCAAACGATCGAGTGCGGGCACGAATCCCACGGCCTCGCCACGCCGATAGGTTTTGTACCCCCTTGCCCAATTGTTTGCTGCGGTACGGGACACACCGACTTCACGACCCGCCGCCAAGATGGACCAGCCCCGGGCGCGCAGCTCCGTAAATCGCTCACGCTTGGCGGACTGTGGCCGTCGGCCCGGGCCTTTTTTCACGCGACGCGACGATGACAACACAACCTCCAGAACCTAGAGAAGTGTTGCGACCGCCCCTAGAAACCACCCGGGGACACGGGGTCAGTTTTCAGACGACGCCGACACCGGGGCAGCACGCATTCGCCGCCAGGTGTGCGTCGCACTGGAATTCCTCGCTTGGCTCGAGACCCGGGGACGCACCCTCGCCACCATGGACCAAGCAGACATCGACAACTGGTTGGCCCACGGCACCTGGCGACACCGAGAGATCCGGCCCTTCCTGCACTGGACAACTCAGCGTCGCATCACCCACGGCGCCTCCGCGCCGGCCAACCGACCCAGCCCGCCCTCGGTGTTCATCGACGAAGCCACGCACCTCGAGCAACTCCGCCGATGCCTCAACGACAACACCATTGACATCGATGTGCGCGCCAGTGGTGCGCTCATCCTGCTGTACGGAATCACCACCATGCGAGTACTCGGGTTACGACAGAACCAGATACACACCCAGGACGGCCACACCTACCTCACCCTGCGCGACCACGAAATGGTGCTGCCTCCTAAGCTCGCCCAACTGCTCGCACAACTGCCGCGTCCAACCCGGCGCTCGACCCTGCCCGAACCCTCAACACCGGACCGGCTCCTGTTTCCCGGACGAACACCAGACCGCCCAGTCAACTCGGGCGTGTTCGGCAAGCGACTCAAACATAGCGGCCTGACAATCCGAGGCGGTCGCAACACCGGCCTCATCACAATGGCAGCCGAGTTACCGGGCGCAGTTCTGGCCGACCTACTCGCCATCGATATCGTCACCGCGACCCGCTGGGCGGCATATGCCAAACGCGACTGGAATCAGTATCTTGCCACCCGAAAAGCGGGCTCTACCTAGCAATTGCGCCTGCCCCACTAGGGTTAGCCCATTTGATCACCGGTGGTTGCCGTTACAAATATGGTGTGGGGTTTCGGGTTACCGGCCGGGTCCTCCGGGCTGTGGACGTGGCAACGGCCGCGGCTGCCGCCGAGCGCGATGGTTCATCGCGGTCCGCGATTAGTCGAATCCGGCTAGTGTGATTCTCAAGGCTTGTTCCAGTTGAATGTGGAGCGGTGGACTCGTTTTGGTGTCCGTGCTAAGCCAGCGCCGAAGTATGAATTGTGCAGTGGCCAAACCCGTGTGGACCAGCAGCGAGGGGCGGATGTCGGTCACCGCGTCGACGTCCATATGCGTAGCGACCAGTTCGATGAGCCGGTGGTTATCGTTCTCGCTGATCAGCGCCGATTCGCCCAGTAGGTGGGGGGCGGTCCGGATGGCTTCTCGCCAGTATTGCAGATTCTGATTTGCTTTGTCCCAAGCGGTTTCGATAAGCAGACGCATCAGAGTTTCGGTTGCTGATGCATCGGACGGCTGGGCGCGGTAGGACGCAACGATTTCGGCGACCGTTTGCCGGACGGGTGCGACAAGCAGGTCTTCCTTGGTGGGTGCGTAGCGGAAGTAGGTACTGATCGAGATTCCGGCCGCGGCCGCGATGTCCTCGGTTGTCACGGCAGCGAATCCGCGTTCGGCGAAAAGCTGGTGTGCGGTGTTCTGGATCTCGGAGATCAACTCGGCGCGGCGTCGGTCCCGTAACGAGCGGATGTTTGCTGACGGCATGCCATCACCTTCGTCAATGTGACATTCCAACTGCATTATGAGCTATGGTACGAACAGTAGCGTAGCGAAACCGAAAGTACTGGGGGTATTTCCTTGCCGGTGTCGCAGCGTCGGGTGCCGTGGGTTGCGTGGGGAATTGCGGCTACCCGCATGAGTATTCGCTGCCGAGTGCGCCCGGAAGCGTCCGCCGATCGGGTCCGCGTTTCGCACCGCGGTCTGGACGGCACAGCTTCAGTACCCACTCATGGCTGTGTCACCAGTACGCTCGTGCTAGCCCCGTTTACCGCACTCGCGGCTCTTGCAGTTGCGCTTGCGGCTGCACGCATATCCAACGGTCTGCAAAGACATCGTCTTCCCCGAAGGGGGATTTGAGGAATGTCATCCCGCCACCTCCTCGTCGAAAGGTCTATCCCCGAAGTGAAGTCGTAGTGTCGGTTGACGTACCGTTCCGCGCGGCGCCAGATTCCGAGACCGGTACCGGGGGCAGCACCGCAATCCTCGATGCTGCCCGAGCGGTCGCAACGGCGGGCGGTTTCAAGGCCGTGCGTCTCAAGACGGTGGCCAAGCAAGCTGGCATCACTGTCGGGTCACTGTATGACCATTTCGCGTCGAAGACCGACCTGCTGGTGACGCTGCTCGCCCGTGAGTTCGAGCGGGTGAATCAGGAACGCGACTGGAGCACGTGCGCCGCTTCCCCGAGTGACCGACTGGGATCGTTGACAGCGCGGCTCCACGACGAGTGGCAGCAAAACCTGCAGCTCACCGAGGCCGTGGTTCGGGCATTCGTTATGGCGGGCACAGACGAAGCCTTGACAGTGCAACACGCCGCCGACGTCGTCGAAAGCATGCTGGCGCGCACGGTTGGTGGGCCGACGCAGGGAGCTTGCGAGCGACAGATCGCCGGAGTCATCGCAGATATCTGGCTGGCCAATCTAATGGCTTTCGTCGTCGGACGGGCGACAGCAGCGGAGGCGCGCGAGCGCATTGATCGAGGTCTGCAGCGCATTCTTGCTGCGTGGAACGCGAGCAAGAGCGCATAGCAATACTAATAGTATCGGTGCGCTACTAGCGGTAGCATAGGTAGGCGACTCGCTGGTGCGTCGAAGGGAGTGGTTATGTACACGCAATGGATCGAGCAGTGCACCGTGCAACGAGTCTCGCTGCACGAAGGGCTGGTAGTCGACCTGGACGATCACAACCAGCTGGTGATTTCCCGACCGATGCGGCTGACCCTCCCTCCGGCAGCAGGCTGGCCTGAGGAAGAAGTGTTGATCGACCCTATCAATCTTTCGGCCGAGGAGCGGCCACTGTTGGACCTGGCCGGAGCGATCTGCACGCGTGCCTGGTGCGACGACGACGGTGCGCTGCATCTGTGTTTCTCCCGCGGCCACCGCATCGATGTCGACCCGGATGCGGCGGCGACTTCGTGGGAGCTCTATGGCAAGTGCCACGGCTACATGGCGTGTCTGCCGCGGGGTCGAGTCCGGGTGATTCGGCACGACCTTCCTGTTGACGAGAATGACTTAGACGCAACACAATCAGTGGCCATGGCGCATCAGTAGCCGCGCGCCTGGCGACAGGACGGCACAAGCGCCGAAGGCGTGCGAACGATAGATCGAGCCATCTCGATGGGTGTCCGACGTGTCAGCCGGGGCGGGTGCAGGTTCGCTGGATGCTTACGTCGGGGTCCTTGTGGTGCGGTCGAGGAAGTCGGTGACCGCGGCGGTAAACGCGTCGTTGTTGTCGCCGGCAACCATGTGACCGGTGCCGGTGACGTCCGTCGTTTCGGCGTGCGGGACGAGCTGGAGGAATTCGTTGACGGTTTCCTGGGAGACTACGTCTGACAGTGCGCCGCGTACTAACAGCGTTGGGGCCGTGATTCGACGTGCTCCTTCGGCGAGAAATCCGCTGATGGCGTCGAACTCCTCGCTGCCTGTCATGAGATTGCCTTGCAGGACATCGAAGTTGGAGCTGATGAACGCTGGGTCCCAGCGCCAGATCCATCGTCCGTCGCTACGTTGCCGCAGGACCTTGTGCAGGCCGTCGAGATTTTCGGGTCGCGCGCGCCGGGGGTTGTATTCGGCGATGATGTCGGCGGCGTCATTGAGTGAGCCGAATCCGTCGGGGTGGGCGGCCATGAATGACACGACGCGACGGGCTCCATGAAATTCGATCCGCGGGGTGATGTCGACCAGGACAACGGCTGCCCAGAGGTCGGGTGGGGCCAGCAGATGGGTAGCGAGGATGATCAGCCCACCCAGCGACGCGCCGACGACGGCGGGGGGACTGTCGGCGCTGACGTGTCCTCGTACCGAGATCAGATCGGATACGAACCGTTCGACGTCGTATTGTCCGATCGGGTCCCAGTCGCTGTCGCCGTGACCTCGTGTGTCGTAGGCGACGACGGTGTAGCCGTGGGAATGGAGTCGACGAGCGGTGGTGGCCCACGCGTGACGGTTCTGACCGCCGCCATGGAGGAGCAGCACGACGGGGCGAGTCGCGGCGTGCCGGTAGCAGTCGGCCACGAGAGTGATCCCGTCGCTGGTGCGGATGCGCTCCTGGCTAATTGTCATGTGGTCCGATGTGGTCGGCCGTTGTGAGTCAGGGGTTTCCGTTGCGGCCACCAGCTCGCTTCGCGCAGCAGTGTGGCGATCGCGGGAACCGTGAGCGTGCGAACGACGAAGGTATCCAGAAGTAGGCCGCAGCCAATGATGAACCCGGCTTGGATCATGATCGCGATGGAGCCGACGATCAGGCCGAACATGCTGGCGGCGAAGATGAGCCCGGCCGAAGTGATGACTGAGCCGGTATTTGCGACGGTTCGCAGGACGCCGACGCGAATGTTGTGGGTCGATTCTTCGCGTAGTCGCGAGATGAGCAGCATGTTGTAGTCGGCGCCGACGGCCACCAGGATTATGAACGCTAGAAGCGGTACGGGCCAGGCGATTTCCTTGCCGAGGCCATATTGAAAGACGAGGGTTCCCAGTCCGAGCGCGGCGCCGTAGTTGAGCACGACGGTACCCAACAGGTAGAGCGGGGCGACCAGGGCGCGCAGCAATACGACCAAGATGAGGCCGACGATGACGAGGGTCGCAAAGGCCAGCTGATGAAAGTCGGCGGAAAGCAGGCGTTGGATGTCGGAGTTGACGGCGGGGAATCCGGCCATCGACACCGTGGCGTTGGCCAGCGAGGTGTTGGGTCGTGCGGCATCGGCGATCTCGGTGATTTTGTGGGCGAGGTTCATCGCGTCGCTGCTGTAGGGGTCGTAACTGGATTCGATGGCGAAACGCGCGGTTTTGCCGTCGGGCGACAGGAAATGCTTTGCGACGTCGGCGAATTGGCGGTTCTCGAAGGCATTGGTGGGAAGGTAGAAGCCGCTGGCGTTGTCTGAGCCGGCGGTGGTTCGTGCGGAATTCTGCAGTTGGGTGGCGATTTGGCTCATGCCCGACAGCATTTCGATGTTGCTGTCGGCCAGGGTGTGCACGCCGGTGGCGAGGGCCTGTGCGCCGGAGGCGAGTTGGCTGATGCCGCTTTGGAGGCGGCGGATGTTGCCGGCCAGGTCGGCAGGGTCGCCGAGTGCTCCGAAAGCCTTGTCCAGCGACGTGATTGCGTTTTGGACGTCGGCCACGGTGCCGGCCGCGGTGTCGCTGCCGGGCTGGTAAAGGTCGCCGAGGTTGGCGAGCTGGTTGAAGAAGCCGGTATGGCGCAGGGTCACCAGGATCTGCACCTGGTCGCGGAGTTGGGCGCATTCCGGTGTGGTCGCACACCATGGGGAGGTGTTGAGCGCACCGACGAGCGGGTCGATGGCGGCGATTGCGTTTTGGGCTTGGTCGGCTTGCTGGCGCAGTCCCGGACCGGTTCGGATGGCTTGGTCGACGGCCGGGGCGGTAGCCGAAAGCTGCTGTAGCAGCGGACGGAACCGCTGGACTTGGGATCCACTGGATTGGGCCTGGGTGAGGATCCCGGTCAACGGTGTCAACGCGGTGCGCAAGGTGGTGTCCAGTTGCGCGAGACCGCCGGCGAGTTGGTCGGCGCCGTGGGTGAGTTTGGCCAGGTCATCCTTATGGGCGTCTCCCTTGGCGACCGCGCCGGCCATCTTGTTACCGATCTGGCCGTTTTGCCACGACAGTTGAGCCTGGTCCAGGCGTGCGCCCGTGGGCCGGGTGACACCGGAGACCTTGGTGACACCAGGCAGTTGCGAGACCCGAGACGCCATTTCATCCAGGTCGGCCAGGGCCTTGCTGGTGCGCATATCAGTGGGCGATTCAACCAGCATGAATTCGGTGATGATGACGTCCTTGCGAAAGTGGCGGTCCAGCAGGTGATACCCCTCATTGCTGGCGGTGGTCGCCGGCTGTCCTTGGCGATCGTCGTAGCTGATGTGCATAGTCAGCGCGACGGCCGCCAGGCCTAGCACCAGGGCCAGACTGGCGACCAGCAGTGGAACGGGTCGACGCACCACGGCCACGGCGATCCAGTTCCAGTAGCGGCGTGTGCGGTCGGCCTTGGGTTCACCGATGCCGCGTTTGGCCGCCAGCGCCAACACCGGGGGAAATAAAGTCACCGTGGCCGCAAATCCGACAAAGACGGCGATTGCGCACGCGGGACCCAACGCGGCGAACACGCTCAACTTCGCGAACACCATGGCCAGAAACGCAAACGCCACGGTGGCGGCCGAAGCCAAAATCACGCGCCCGATGGTGGCGGTCGCGTTGATCACCGACAGATCCGGCGGGACGTTTTGGCGTCGCTGCTCGTGATATCGACTGATCAAGAACACCGAATAATCGGTGCCGGCACCCAGCAAGATCACCGTCATGAAGGCGATGGTGAACTGCGACACCGGCATGCCCGATTCGCCCAACGCTGATAGCACTCCGCGCCCCACCGCCAGGCTCACGCCGATGACCAGCAGCGGCAGCAAGGCGGTAAACACCGACCGATACACGACCAGCAAAATCATCGCGATCAGGCCTGCTGTCGCGACCGAGATGACAACCAAATCCTCTTCGGCCGAAGCGATTTGATCGCGGAAGGTGGCCGGGGGCCCGGTGACGCGAACATCGGTGGGTGAGCCGCTAAATGCCTGGGCGGCGATCGTGCGGACCGCCTGGACCGATTCGGCAGCTTTGAGATCGCCCAGCGTTCCGGCCACTCCCACCGGCACATACCAGGCTTTGCCGTCTTGGCTGACTGCCTGGCTTGCGGTGACTGGGTCGGCCAACAAGTCTTGAACCAAGCGCACATGCTCCGAATCGGCACGCAACCGGGAAATCATCGCGTTGTAGCGTCCGCGCACCGGCGCAGTCAGGCCCGCCGGATCCTCCATCGCGACAAATATCGTCGTCTTGGATCCCTGCTCGCCGAAGGCCGCGCCCATGCGGTCTACCGTCTGAAGCGATGGCGCATCGCGCGGTATGAGATTCACTGACTGCTGTCTAACAACGGTTTCCAGCTGCGGGAACAGCACCGCCAGGGCAGCGGCGCTCACCACCCACATGCCGATGATCAGCACCTTATGTCGGATACTGAAACCCGCCAAGCGCGCTAGCCGATCGCTGTACGCGCCCTCACCGGCCGCAACCTTTTGAAGTCGCTCCCGAACAGGGCGACTCAAGGTCGCCACGCCCGAAGAGACCCACCCGTTGTCTGCCATCCCCCGCCCCGCTACTTCGAAAGAAATCAACGGTATCGCAACAGTACTACCAGTACCCTTCTACCTGCCCGGCGAAACCGCCACCGGTGTCCGAAGCTCTCTGATCGCCGCCGCGCAACCAGCCGCTTCAGGCGGTGACCAACGCGCCGTCGACGGTCCAGCATGTCCGGTACAGCGACACGTGATCCCTTTGCGCACAGGCGGTTTGACAATGACGATGCACCGACTCCGAAACAGTGACCGCTTCATGAACGGCGCAGGCGAAATCCCAGCCGGGAGATCAACCTGATCGGCTCGTCGCGCACGTGGTCATACATTTCCCGGTTCATCAACTCGTCGTCCAAGTAGGAGCAGGAGCGAGGAGGGTAGTGACGGGGACGAACGCGGCCGCGGTCATCAACCGGCGGCTGTCGGTGTAGGCGCCGAGTGATACCGCGGCGGACCAGCCTGAAATCGCGAACCCCCCGCGCCCACACATGCGTCTTGGTTAGCCCAAGCGGCACATTCATCGCCGACCAGCCCCGCCCGTCTGTGCGATTCCCCCTCGCGCCCGCCGGCAGAGTTCGTTCGTCCGCCACACGAACCGGCCTGTGGTGGCCGCGCCCTGGAGCTGCTCAACCAGGGATCGTCCGACCCGCTGCCCGATCATGCGTCCTCCTTCGCCCCACAGACCCTTACAGACAAGTGTACTAGTGGTATCGCTACGCTACTAGTAGTAGCGTAGCCGTCTAGGGGTCGAATCAATCGACCGATGCAGCCGCGATTCGGTGCCGGCCAGCTACGCGCGAGGTTTACGGTGACTACATGGAGCGCGACACCCTGGAATTCCCGGTCGACGACGATGATGACGTCGACCCGCGCCTGTTGCGCTCACGAACCCGGCTATTGGATGCGGCCACCAAACTCCTGAGCGCCGGCGGCATCGAAGCCGTCACCATCGACGCGGTCACCAAAGCCTCCAAAGTCGCGCGCACGACCCTGTATCGCCACTTCAGCAGCTCCACTCAACTGCTTGCCGCCACATTTGAAAGGCTGCTGCCGCAGGTCCACCCTGCACCGGAGACGGGATCGTTGCGCGACCAACTCATCGAACTGTTGAGCCGACAGGCCACGCTGTTCCAGGAGGCACCGCTGCACGTCACCACCCTGGCCTGGGTCGCGCTTGGCCGCACACCAAACGGCACCCAGGAAACCCACGACCGGCACGCGCTGCGCACACGGATCATCGACCAGTATCGCCAGCCATTCGATGCCCTGTTGCAAAGCCCCGAAGCCCGCGCCGACCTCGACGATTTCGACCCGGAGCTCATCCTGTGTCAACTCGTCGGGCCAGTGGCGTTTGCCCGACTCACCGGGCTGCGTGCCATCGATCGTCAAGACTGTGAGCGCATCGTCGATGACTTCCTCGCCGCGCACCGCCGCAAGGCCGATGAGCCCGCATCGTAGGCCACCGTCCGCAAACCCCTCTTTCCGCAGCAGCCGCTTCACTTTGTCCTCCAAGACTTCAGGACTTCATGCTCGACGGTGAGGTCTTTGATGGTTTCCCTATAGACCAACCGCCAACGTCACCAGCGGGCCTATGTCGCCGAAGTGTCTTCTGGTGCGGGGTGCAGCAGAAAGTAGGCGTTTAGGTCGATGTCTTAGCGACCGTCGGGCGCTATTGAGAAAGGTGCGTTGGATGTTGCAAAACTCGCGTGTTCTCCGAGGCTGTCTACGGCGATCCGCTTTGGTTCGCGTGGCCCAATCACATGAAGATCTTCTGCAACAACAAGGGCGTTGTCGCCAAGTCCACCCACGTGTGCAACAACTACCTTCCCCGGGGAAATGTCGGTCTGGAACTGGAGCTAACCCCGCCCTAGTCCCGCCGCGGTCGGGACTGCATGCACCTCAGCAATG
>NZ_GG770561.1:107323-109212 GCF_000164135.1 Mycobacterium parascrofulaceum ATCC BAA-614
ATCAGGTACCGCATGTATTAGATACTATCTGTATGGGGTCCGCTGTAACGCGCGAAGGAGTGAGGACGGTAGCGGTCTGCACGTTCGACAGACCCCTCGCGATCGGACGGGAGGGGCCCAGATCGCCGACTTCACAATGCTAGCCTCGAGGTTTCATGTCGTTGGGGGTTGTGACGGCGTGTAATGCACGGAAGCGCCTGTCCTGCAGGGAATTCTTGGGATTGCTGAAGTCTCAAGATCCTCAAGCAGGAAGGCAACTCCGTAGGTGAAGCGTAACGCAGTTGGTGGGCTGGTCGTCGATGATGTCCGCGAGTCGTTGGTGACGTCATCGGGCGCGGCGATGATGAACGAGACGATCCGGGTTGCGGGCCTGGGGCTTGTCCTATCGAGGGCGCTGGGGCCGTGGCGGCTGGCGCGGGCCCGCCATGATCCGGGCAAGGTGCTGCTTGACGTGGCGATCGCGGTCGCGCTCGGTGGTGACTGTTTGGCCGATGTGGCCGCAGTCCGTGCGCAGCGCGACTTGTTCGGAGTCGTGGCCTCCGACCCGACTGTGTCTCGGTTGTTTGCGGCGTTGGCCGTCGATGACGCCACCACCGATGCTGCGGTCATGGCGCTGCGCTCGGCACACGCTGCAGCCCGTGACCGGGTCTGGTCACGGCGTCGGCCGCTGGCGGGAACACCGGGAACACGAGAGGGTGGGCAGGTCATCGTCGATATCGATGCCACCCTGGTGGCGGCGCATTCGGATAAGGAGGGCGCTGAGGCGACCCACAAGATGTCTTATGGGTTCGCCCCGATGTGCGCTTTTGTCGACCATGGCGAGCACGGCACCGGAGAAACTCTGGCGCTGGACCTACGCCCGGAAAGGCCTCGCCGTTCAATAGTTCTGATCACATCACAGTGCTGGGCGCCGCGCTGGAACAACTGCCCGCCGCCGAGCGGGGCCAGGTGCTGGTGCGCGCCGATGCCGGCGGGGCGTCTAAAGCATTCCTGCATCACCTCACCGACGCCGGATTGCACTATTCCATCGGGTTTCCCGCTCACGGCCCTGTCCAGGCCGCGATCGAGACGATTCCCGAGCAGGCTTGGGTGGCTGCGCTCGACAGTGACGGCGCACCTCGTGAGGGTGCGCAGGTCGCCGAGCTCACCAACTGGATGCCGACCCCGGTCAAACCCACCCGTTCGCCGGCCAAGTACGGCCCCCAGGAATGGCCACGCGGGATGCGAGTCATCGCCCGCCGTGAACGTCCTCACCCCGGTGCCCAGCTACGGCTGACCGACCATAACGGCTGGCGAATCACCTGCTTTGCGACCAACACTCGCGGAACCGGCTGGACGCTGCCGACCCTGGAAGTGCGTCACCGCCAACGCGCCCGCGCCGAAGACCGTATCCGCTGTCTGAAGGACACCGGCCTGCGTAACCTGCCTTTCCACAGCTACCGGGCCAACCGGATCTGGCTCGAAGTCGTCGCCCTGGCTGGCGACCTGATCGCCTGGACTCAAACCCTGGCCTTCGAGCGTCATCAACCCGCCCGCAGCCAAGATCGATCTCGTGACACGGACGGGTGTGATTTGTGATGAGTTTTGGGCGGTGGTCGAGCCGTTGATGCCGTCGCATGACGGTAAGCGAGGCAACAGGTTTCGTGATCACCGGCTGATCCTGGAAGCGATCGCCTGGCATTTTCGCACAGGATGCCCGTGGCGGGACCTGCCCGCCGAATTCGGGCCGTGGCAAACAGTGTGGAAACGCCATCACCGGTGGTCGCTGGACGGCACGTACGACGAGATGTTCGCCCGGGTCGCGGCCTCGTTCGGGTTCGACGCCGACGTGCACGCCGACATCGAAAAGCTGTTATCAGTCGATTCGACCAACGTGCGTGCCCATCAAC
>NZ_GG770561.1:111423-113871 GCF_000164135.1 Mycobacterium parascrofulaceum ATCC BAA-614
TGGCCCTGGAGGTGTAGGCAGATGCAGTGGTCGAGGAATACTCGCGCAATCCTTGTTTCAGTGGCCGCTTCGGCCAGGGTGAACTTGGTGTTCTGGAACCCGAAGATCGTTCGTCCGAAGGCCTCTCGTTCGCGCGTGTATTTGACCGTCTGCTGCAAGGCCAATTCCATGGCGGCAACCGCTCCGACCGCAACGATTAGTCGCTCCTGCGGCAGTTGCGTCATCAGCTGGATGAAACCTTGCCCCTCGGTGTCGCCTAGCAGATGCGTCTTGGGGACGCGCACGCCGTCGAAAAACAATTCAGATGTGTCCTGACCGCGCTGACCTATTTTGCTGAGGACTCGTCCTCTCCGGAACCCGGGGCGATCGGCTTCCACGACAATCAGCGAAATACCGTTGGCACCTTGAGTATGGTCGGTCTTGGCCACGACGACAATGAGATCGGCTTGCTGACCATTGGTGATGAACGTCTTCGAGCCGGTGATGACGTACTCGTCCCCATCGAGGACGGCGCGCGTCTTCACGCTTTGAAGATCAGATCCGGTTCCGGCCTCCGTCATCGCAATGGCACCGATCAATTCGCCCGACGCCATCTTGGGCAGCCACTGCCTTTTCAGGTCTTCCCGGGCGTAGTGCAGGATGTAGTGTGCGACGATGCCGCTGTGCAGGCCGGCGCCCCACGAACTGTCCCCGATTCGAGCTTGCTCTTCGAGCAGAACTGCCTCGTGTGCGAATGTCCCGCCGCCGCCGCCGTATTCGACCGGCATCGACATGCACAGCAGGCCCAGCTCGCCTGCTCGTTCCCACACCGCCCGGTCGACATGGTGTTGCTCGGCGAAGCGCTCTGAGTGGGGTGCAATCTCAGTGGCAACGAACTTTGCGGCGAGATCACGAAGCGCTTCCAATTCCGGGTTGAGCCAGGGTGAGGCGGCTGTCATAGGGAGGCGTCCTTTCGGTTAGCTGCCGTGAGATATCCCGCATTAGTGCTTTGCACAAGCATAATCTTTCAAACTGTTAATTGGTGAACGAGTCTGATATGGGCGGAGGTTCGTAGATGAGTTCGCTGTAGTTGTCGCGCAGCGCGTCGATGATTTCCGTGAGGGGAAGGTCGTCGAAAACGCCACGGTCATGGAGGTATTCCATGTGTTGGGAGCCGTCGCCTGTGTGAGCGTGCAACATGGCGTCTCGCTGACCGTCGAATTCGATAGGAGGGACCCCGAAGCGCGCGCATAACTCGCGGTTGAACGCCGGCGTGGCCTTGACCCACCGGCCATTCAGCAGCATTTGACTGTAGCCGTGGTAGACGAAAACGTCCGAGCCACCCATCCGTTCACGGAGACTCGGGGTCTGCAGATGGTTGCGGACGTCGGCGAAACCCAACCGCGCCGGAATCCCCGCGGCGCGACACGCAGCCGTCAAGAGCACCGCCTTGGGGACACAGTAGGCGCGCTCGGCGACGGCGACCGCGCTGGCTCGGTACTGGCACGGGTCGTCGGAGACGGAATACGGGTCGTACCAGATCGAATCACGGACAGCGGTGAAGATGCGGCACGCCTTATCGACGGAATCAATGGCGTTACGCGTCGCCGATTCGGTGAACTGCTGCACGGCATCGTGTTTCCAGTCGAGGAATTCGGTGGGTGCAAGGAACCGCGCGAACTCTAACTTCATCGGTGGTGGAGCCTGATCGGTAACCCGTCGACCGGGATCGGCAGCGATGTGTTGTCCCAACGGATGCGGTAATCGGTGTCGAGGCCGAAGGTGAACGTGCGCAGCATCTGGTGCAGGATCGCTTTCACCTCGAGGGTGCCGAAATGCATACCGATGCATTTGTGCGCGCCACCCCCGAACGGCAGCCACGCGAAGCGATGGGCTTGGTCTTCGCGGCGTGGGACGTCGAAACGTAAGGGGTCGAAGCGATCCGGGTTATGCCAGACTTCGCGGACGAAATGGTTGACGGCGGGAGTGATCGCCACAAGCGTGTCGGAGGGGATGTAGTGGCCGTCTATTGCGGTGTCTTCCACTGTTTTGCGCATCACTAGCGGAACCGGCGCCACGAGTCTCATGGATTCCTTGATCACCAGATCGAGGGACCTGAGCCCTTCCAAATCATCGATCTCCGGTGACCGGTCGCCGAGAACATCGCTTTCGGCGCGAACCCGATCCTGCCATTCTGGATGCTTTGCCAGGTAATAAGTTACCGCGGTGGTGGTGATCGTCGATGTGTCGTGAGCGGCCATCATCAGAAAAATCATGTGGTTGATGACATCGGAGTCACTGAAACGTTGCCCGTCTTCGGTGCTGGCATGGCACAGCGCCGAGAACAGGTCATTGCTGTCGCCGGCCCGGGCGGCCGGCAAGTGCCGGGCGAAGTACTCCTCAAGCACCCGTCGGCCGCGGACCCCGGCGCGATAGCGGGTACCGGGAAGCGGCGCGCGGACGAGCGAA
>NZ_GG770561.1:117467-123867 GCF_000164135.1 Mycobacterium parascrofulaceum ATCC BAA-614
ACAGCTTTTCGTTGGTGCGGCCCCCTGTAGCATCCCAAAGCCCGCGTATAGCGGATCGAGGTCGCTGGCGCGGGGCCACGTCGTCTTTGAAGTGGTGGGTATAAGAAGGAAGCAGGCCTTGTAGGAACCACTGTTACTGATCTACCGGCAGCCTTCAAAGCGACGCGCGCCGTCGTCGCCAGAGCCGCAGAGCTACGCGATCCAGAGCGGGTCGTCCCCCGGTCGAGCTGGCGCAGGAACGTAGGCAACGATGATGCAGCGACGGCTGTCGAAGTTCTCGATTACCGCCGACCGGCCGGCAGTTGCAAGGTCGCCTCACTGGGCACGCATATGCCCTCCTCGCTGGACACTGCCAGTTCCAGGTCGACCAGGCGCATTCCGCGGTCTTGGCGCTTGGCCACCACCCGCCCGGTAAGGGTCGCGGTCTGTCCCGGGTAGATCGACTTGATCATCGATATCTTGCGCCGGCGCAGGAGCGCGTCGGGGCCCGCCCAGTCGGTGAGGCCCCGGTCGATGAAGCCGTGAAAGAACAGCGTCGACAGGTAGATCGTTCGCTGGCCCTGGCTGCGTGCGTACTCCGGATCGTGATGGCCCGGGAACCAGTCCCACGTCGCCGCGGCGTTCATGCAGACCCGCTTGTAGGTGATAGGAATCGACACCGGCGTGATCTCGTCGCCGACAATGACGTCATCGAAGGTAAGGCCTTTGATGTCTGCAGTGCTGATCTTGGTCATGAGCGCCCCCGGGTTTACTGGGCTGTGTCGTAGCGGAACAGGACGTTGGTGTTGCGGGCGATGTTCTCGCCGTGCTGGTCGGTGTAGGTGGTAAGCGATGTGATGAAGACGCCGGTTCCCAGCCGAGTCGTCTTCTCGTCGGATAGCGAGACGATCTCCTCGACTATCCAAACGTGGTCACCGACTCGGGGTCGGCGCTCCAGCTCGGTGGTGGTGGAGGCGTTGATGATGTGGTGGCCGGGCAGGGGAACGTTGAGCGCGAAAAGCCCGTCCTCGCGGTGCAGGTGCGCGGGCGCCCATTGCGGGTTCATGCCCAGGGTCATCAGCAGGCCCGGTGGGCACTCGTCGCCCTCCCAGTACCGTGGGTTGGCGTCCTCAACCAGAGAGCAGTAGTAGAGGATCATCGATCGGTCGATCGGAAACCACGCCTGCTTTGGCTCGGAGCGACGACCGACCCAGGACCGGCCCTCCTCTAGAGTGCCGAACGCCATCCCGAGCCCGGTGACATCGTTGGTGTGGGAGCTCACGGTGTTGCCTTCCCTTCGATGGCGGGTTCGGGCAGGGGCATGCGGGACAGGATCGAACACATCGACTTGCCGGTCTCGTCGAAGCGCAGTGTTGCGGTTGCGCCGCCGCCGAGGGCTCCCCGCATGACGATGTTGAACGCATGCAGGCGAGGCAGCGTGTAGATCGTCACGGTTCCGGTGACCAGACCCTTCATGAAGGAGGTGATGGCCTCCGGCCGCAGTCCGCGTTGCAGCGCGGCAAAAGCCTCGGCGTCGCGGGCGAGCACCACGACGTTGGAGATGTCACCCTTGTCGCCTGAACGCACGAACGCCAACTCGTCAATGGTGGGCATCGAGCATCTCCTTGGCGGCCTGGACACGGACGTGCTGTGGGACGAACTCACGCGGTACCAGGGTCGGCCACAGCGCTATCACCTTGCGCACCGCCAGCGGCGCGCCGAAGGCGGTACCCACCGGACCGGCCGTCGCTGGCAGCAGCATCGCGCGGCGGGCGACCTCGGCCTCGCTGCGGGTGCGGCACTTGGCCACCATCCGGAGCTCGACCTCGTTGGGCTGGGCGTCGGGTGCCGGTCGTGGGGCCACCGGGCCGGCCAGCGCGTCCCAACCGACACGGTCGAAACGCATCTCCTGCGGAATGACACCCAGGTACTTGATGCGGCCGCGCACTAGCCTCTCGCAGAAGTCGGCCTTCTCCAGAGCATCGGGCCAGGGGATCATCGTGCGCCCCTCGGCGAGGTAGCCGTCCTCGTAGCCGATCTGCACCTTGAGCGTGTCCGGCCGTCGGCGGCCGGTCATGCCCGTGAGCTGCACGCGGTCGGGGCCGAGTTCTTTGACCTCGACACCGCCCATGTCGACGACACCGTCGGGCAGCAAATAGCAGAACGGGTCGTGCACTTCGTAAAGCAAATGCTCTTTGATGGTCCACTCGTTGAGCACCCCACCCGAGCCCGGCACCTTACTGATCACAGCGGTGCCGTCAGCCGACATCTCGGCCATCGGGAACCCGAGCCGCCACGGATCACGCGACAGCCGCCACTGCGAGGACATGCCGCCGGTCGCGATGCCCGCACACTCCAGTACATGACCGACGGTAAGCGCGGCGCCGATCAGGTCGGGATTACGCTCAAATATCCACCCGAAGTGGCGCATGAGCGGCCCGCAATAAAGCGCAGAGTCGGCAAGCCTGCCGCCGATCACGACATCGGCGTCGCCGTCAAGTGCGTCAATGATCCCGTCGGAGCCGGTGTACGCCGAGACAGCGACGATCCGGTCGGCGATGCGGTCGATGTCTTCTTCGCCGGACTCAAGGTGCGCGAATTGCCAACCCGAATCCCTGATTTCGGCGATTCTCCCCGTCAAGTCGTCGCCCTCAATGGTTCCGATGCGGGTGTCGGGATATCCGGCGTCACAGGCCACTCGCGCAGCGGCCAGTGCGGCGGCACCCGGGTTCGCTCCGCCCCCATTGGTCACGATGCCGACGTCGTTACGGCGGGCAGCGGGCAGCGCCTGACGCAGAATGGGTTCGACATCGGGCACGTACCCTTTACCCGGGTCACGCATCTTGGCACGGGTAAGGAGCGCAACGGTCAACTCGGCCAGCAGGTCGAAGCAGGCAAACTCGACACCGCCCTGCTCAATGAGTTCCACCGCGGGATCCACCATGTCACCCCAATAGCCGGCACCAGCACCGATCCGCACGCTGGCACTCATGCGCACTCCTGCGCCGCCTCGGCGCTTGCCGCCGCGATGTCGGCACTAGGCGGCGGCGCGCTTGGCGGTATCCCGCCGACTGCCGGATCGACAAAGGGCACGAATGCGGCGCGCCCGGCCAGCCGTCCTTTGCCGGTGACCCCCGCAGCAATCAGCATCGTTCCGGGCATCGTGTTTTCCTCCTCTCTGTCCCCGGCCGTCGACCGCAAAGCTCTTGGCCGCGGGCCTGTTAATTGGCGTTAGCGTACGCTGTCTTGACACCGCTCGGCAGTGACCCGAGGCCCGGCGTCCGGGTCAAGCGAATCGAGCTTCCCGAAGTTGTCGACGTTGCGCCACGCCAGAGGGGCGAGATTGCCTTTCTGCTCATGGGCTGGGGATTAGAACGACTCCGGCTGCTGCCGAGAAATCACGTATCCGGCGTGGCGTAAAGCCGGTCACTGGAAGTCGACGCACTACCGACACGCGGACTTGCGCGTCAATGTTAACGGCCGATAACGTATCACCGGGCGATTACGCTGCTGTCGAGCGGTGACGGAAGCTTCCCTCGAATTCCTCGGTGTGTCGCCTGAAGTTTGTCGTGGCCGGTGCAAACCCGGACCTGCGGGTGATTCAAGGGGTTGAGCGGTATGGAGATATCAGAGAGCCAGGAACGGCGGGATCTGCGGGCGGCGGTTGCGGCCATCGGGAAGTCGTACGGCCACGATTACTACCTGACCAAATCCCTGGGGGGCGAGAAGTCTACGGAACTGTGGCAGGAGGTAGGTAAGCAAGGTTTTCTCGGGGTGAATATTGCCGAGGAGTACGGCGGTGGCGGTGGGGGTATCTACGAACTGCATGCCGTGGGAGAGGAGTTGGCGGCGGCGGGGTGCCCGTTGTTGATGACGGTGGTGTCGCCGGCCATTTGTGGCACCATCATCCAAGCGTTCGGAACCGACGAGCAGAAACGGCGTTGGCTTCCGGGCATTGCGAGCGGCGAGATCATAATGTCGTTTGCGATCACCGAGCCCGACGCGGGCTCAAACTCGCACAACATAGCGACGACCGCCAAGCGGGACGGCGCCGACTGGGTTCTGCGTGGCACCAAGTACTACATCTCGGGAGTGGACGAGGCGCAAGCCATCTTGGTGGTCACCCGAACGGGTACTGACGAGCGTGGGCGCGGCCGGCTGTCGCTGATGGTGGTTCCCACGGACGCTGCCGGCCTGCAGAAGACTCTGATTCCCGTGCAAGCCGTGACACCGGAGAAACAGTTCACCCTGTTCTTCGACGATGTACGTGTTCCCGGTGACAACTTGATCGGCGCTCGGGACGAGGGACTGCGGCAGGTATTCGTTGGTCTGAATCCGGAACGGATAATGGGGGCGGCGCTGGGCAATGGGATCGGCCGGTACGCGTTAAACAAGGCATGTACCTACGCCCGGGAGCGCAGGGTGTGGGACACCCCTATAGGGGCACATCAGGGAGTCGCTCATCCGCTGGCGCACGCCAAAATTCAGGTTGAACTCGCACGCTTGATGACCCAACGGGCGGCCGCCTTACACGATGCCGGCGAGGCAGGGGCCGGCGAGGCGGCGAATATGGCCAAGTACGCGGCAGCTGAAGCCGGAATCCTTGCGCTGGACCAAGCGATTCAGACGCATGGCGGCAACGGTCTGGCTACGGAGTACGGGTTGGCGACGTTGTGGGGACCGGCGCGGTTGATGCGGACGGCACCGATCAGCCGGGAGATGATCCTCAATTATGTTGCGCAGCATAGTCTCGCGCTTCCACGGTCATACTGAACGTCGACTAGGTTTGGGTGGCTGCTTCCATGAGGTCAACGTGAGAACTTGGGCACTTGCCAGCGAGCCGGCTATCGCCGCAGTAGAAGAACTACCGCCAGGAAAGTACGAAGGCCACGACGGCGCGGGCATGCAGGAGTTGGTGCTTCGTCGGTTTCTGCAGAGCCATTCACTTGGTCCCCGCGATGTGGACGGCCTGCTGGTTTGCCCGTCCGGCATGGCCAGCGGTGCGGGTGCCGACATCTTCGTCCACGAGCGCCTCAATGACGTGTTGGGCATCCGGCCGCGCTTTTGTGAGACTGTCAACGTCGGTGGGGCGACCTACACGATCATGCTGTCGCGGGCTGCACTTGCAATCAGCGCCGGCCTTGCAAACGCGGTGCTCTGTATCGGTGCGGGGAAATTCCCCAAGGTGGGGCGGGGAGGCGGCGCCAACGCAATGGCGCGCATGATCAGCCACCCGGACTTTGAGTACCCATACGGCAGCTTCATCCCAGCCCTTTACGCCTTAGCCGCCACGCGGCATATGGCCGAACGCGGAACGAGCCGCGATGCTCTTGCCGCCGTGGCGGTCTCGAGCCGCGAGTGGGCGTTACGGCATCCAGATGCTTTGATGCGCAACGCGGGTCCGCTCACCGTCGAGATGGTTCTGGCTTCACGACCTATCGCGTGGCCGTTCAATTTGCTGGACTGCTCAGTACCGTGTGAAGGTGGCGCCGTGTTCCTAGTGGCCCATGGTGACCGCGCGCGGGAAATCACCGACCAACCGGCCTATGTATTGGGCTTCGGTGAACACCACGATCACGGCAACATCACCCACACCAGCGACTTCGCAACAATGGGTGCCAGCGTGTCAGCGCGTGCCGCGTTCGAAATGGCCGATCTTTCGCCTTCGGACGTGCAGGTGGCCGAACTGTACGATGCCTTCACGATCAACCCGATACTGCTGTTGGAGGAAACGGGGCTGGTGGCGGCAGCTAAAGGTGGCCACTTCTTCCTGGATGGGCGGGGGGCGCCCGGCGGTGACCTTCCGGTGAACACCTACGGGGGTCTGCTGTCATTCGGACACACCGGCGACGCGTCGGGAATGTCGATGCTGATCGAAGCTGCGCGCCAAGTGATGGGGAAGGCTGCGGATCGTCAAGTGTCTGCAGAAATAGCATTGGTACACACTTACGGCGGCATGATGGCAGACCATTCGACCGTACTCTTGGGGAGGACGCCGTGACAACTGCTCCCATGCCCACCGTGACTGACAGCACGGCCGTGTACTGGCAGCAGGCAGCTGTCGGGCGGTTTGTGCTCCCGAAATGTCGGGAGTGCAAGCGATTCCATCATCATCCCCGCCCTTGGTGCCCATACTGCTGGGCTGCGGATCTGGATTGGCAAGAACCTTCGGGAAAAGCGACGATCGTCACCTACACCGTCGTCCGTCAGGCCCCGTCGCCAGCTTTCACCGCTCCTTACGTCTTGGCGATAGTGGAGCTGGAAGAAGGACCTCGAATGATGACCAACGTGATCGAATGCAACGTCGATGAAGTGCGGGTCGGTATGGCTGTCGAGGTGGTCTTCGAATCACGAGGCAACCTGGCACTTCCGCAGTTCCGACGGGTCACGTCAACTGCGTGACGAGCCGACGCGAAAACTC
>NZ_GG770561.1:124648-140130 GCF_000164135.1 Mycobacterium parascrofulaceum ATCC BAA-614
GAACCGTCGGATCATCCGCCATCCCGCTGCGCTGCCACTCGTATCCACCCATGAACGACTCTCACCCAAAGCGATTCGGCAGGCGTGCGAAGATTTACGTCCATGCTGCCGCTGACCGCATTCTGCGTACCGCAACGTGGTCGAGGTGTGGCGAAAAGCAAATGTGCGTCTGGCCGAGAGAACGGCGTTTCAACGCAGAACTGAAAGCCCCTCCCCGCCGAATTGCAGGCGAAGCTCCGTCTTGAGCACCTTGCCGGTGGCGTTTCGCGGCAAGTCGGGAACGACATGTACTCGTGACGGGCATTTGAAGTGGGCAAGGCGTTCTCGAGCGTAATCGATAAGCTCCTCTGCATTGACGGCGGCATCCTGCTGAAGGGCCACGACGGCCACCGGAGTTTCGCCCCAACGCGGATGCGGCACACCGACAACCGCGACCTCGCGCACGGCATGGTGACGGTAGAGGACCTGCTCCACCTCGATCGGGTAAACGTTCTCACCACCGCTGATGATCATGTCTTTTTTTCGGTCGACCAGAGTGATGAAACCTTCTCGGTCAATGCGGCCCAAGTCGCCAGTATGAAACCAGCCGCCACGAAAAGCTTGCACTGTCGCCTCGGGAAGACCCCAGTAGCCCGCGAATACGTTAGGGCCGCGCACTACTAACTCGCCCACCTCGTCGACGGGGACGTCGTTGTCGGCGTCGTCGACGATACGAGCTTCGACGTGAAAAGCCGTCCGACCGATCGATCCGGCCTTCTCCTTAACGTGTTCAGCGTCGAGGAATGAGACGATAGGCGCGGTTTCGGTCATCCCGAAACCCTCCTGGAACGGCAGACTGCGTCCTTGGAAGAATTCGATGACGGTCAACGGACACGGTGCGCCACCCGCAGCCGCCAGTTCGAGAGCCGACAAATCGTGGTCCTCGAATCCATCGACGTTCATCAGCGCGGCCCACATCGCCGGAACCATGAATTGCACTGTCGCATGCTCTTGGGCCATCATCGCCAGCGTCTGTCGCGGATCGAAGGACGGCAGCAGCACGCTGCAACCGCCGACATGCAGCAGCGGCAGCGTGTGCACTCCGAGTCCCCCGATGTGGAACATCGGAGCCACGGCGACGGTCACGTCCGTCTCACGCAGCCCGCGCCCGATTGTCAGCGCGTTCATGACGTTCCACAGATGGTTGTCGTGGGTGAGCATCACACCTTTGGGACGCCCCGTAGTCCCGGACGTATACATCAGATTTGCAATGTCATGGCCCGCCACGTCGGAGCCCACAGCTGTGGGCGCTTCACTGTTCACAACGTCGTCGTAGGAAAGCTCACCGGCAAGGCATTCACCGCCGACGGCCATTTGGTGGCGGACCCGCACCCCATCCTCTGACACCGCGGCGCGGGCGACCGGGGCCAGCGGGTTGGAATACACGAGCACGTCTGCGCCTGAGTCGGCCAGCTGGTAAGCCACCTCTGCTGGCGCCAACCGCACGTTCATGGGCACGAAGATCGCGCCTAGTTTCGCGGCCGCCAGCATCGTTTCTATGAACGCGGGACTGTTGATCAAGAGACCGCCAACCCTGTCGCCCTTGCGGACACCGAGCGCTCGCAGGGCACGCGCAAGCCGGTTGGTCCGTTCATCGAGCTGAGTGAAGGTGATCCGTCGGTTATCGTCAACGAGGGCGGTGCGGTCGCCGGACAGGAAGGCCCGTTTCGTCGCCCAACTGCCAATACCCCTGTCCATGTGAACTCCTTCGGAGCCGGTCGCCCAGACACGTCGTCGTGGGCCGATTCAGTGCCGAACAGCTATAAGCCGATGCGCTTGGCGATGATCTCGTTCATGATCTCGTTGGTGCCACCGCCTATTCCGAGAATGCGGCAATCTCGGTAATGCCGTTCGACTTCGGACTCGCGCATATAACCCATCCCACCAAAGATTTGAACCGCCTCATTCACCACATAATCGCACGCGTATACGGCGGTGTTCTTGGCCATCGACACCTCAGTGACTACATCCTCCCCGGCCAGCCACCGTTGCATCACGGCGCGGGTGTAGGCGCGCGCGACGTCGACCTGCCTGGCCATTTCCGCGAGCTTATGGCGGATCACTTGACGAGCCGTCAGAGGTTTCCCGAAAGTCTGGCGTTCGCGCGCCCAACCCTTGGCTAATTTGAGCGCGCGCTCCGCCGTCGCGTATGCCTGCACGGCAATGCCGAGTCGTTCCGACTGAAACTGCTGCATGATCTGCAAGAATCCGCCGTTCTCTGCCCCCACCAGGTTCGCAGCGGGAACGCGAACGTCAAAGAACGAGAGTTCTGCGGTATCGCTGCAACGCCATCCCATCTTGTCCAGCCGGCGGTCAACCTTGAACCCCGGTGTGCCCTTGTCGATAACCAGCAACGAAACTCCGCCGTACCCGGGTCCCCCGGTACGCACCGCGGTAGTCACGAAGTCGGCGCGGACACCGCTCGTGATGAAGGTCTTAGCACCGTTGACCACGTACGTGTCACCATCGCGGACTGCTCGTGTGCGTAGGTTCGCCACATCTGAGCCCGCTCCGGGCTCGGTGACTGCCAGCGAGCCGATCATATCTCCGGCCAGGGTGGGGCGAACGTAGTGGTCGATCAGGGCATCCGATCCATTCGCGGCGATGTGCGGAAGCGCGATGCCGTGGGTGAACAACGCGGCGCACACGCCGGTAGACCCACCGCACGCCAGAATTGCCTCGGTTACCAACGCCGAATCGATCGCGTCGCCGCCGCTGCCTCCCACGTTCTCGGGGAATCCAACCCCGAGAAGTCCCACATCGGCAGCCTTACGGTGCAGCTCGCGCGGGATTTCACCTGCCTCCTCCCAATCCGTCACTTTCGGTGTTATCTCGCGAGCGACGAAAGATCGCGCCAACTGGCTCAGTGCTAGCCGCTCCGGCGTGGTCCACGGATCGTTGGGCACAGCGCAGCCTTCCGTCCCGGCTATGTGTTTGGTGGTTGCTTCGATATCCGTCATGATGGCTCCCGGATCGAATTGCGTCGGCAACCGAACAGCGGTTGCACGCAGGTGCAAGGTGTCTCAATTCGATTGTGCAGTCGGACGATTCGGAAAGCATTCGCCCAACGGGGCGAGCGGCCCGTGTGCTGAATTCCGAAACAATCGGAGCGAAACTTTGTCTTCGCCTCCCAGCGCACGCGCCGAAAGCATTGTCCTGGAGCATGACTGCGCCGCCCACCAACACGATCAAGCGCATAGGCGGCATCGGTCAGCCAGGCTCCTCGCGCGAGGATCGGCACTGAATCTCTCAAACCGATCCCTTCCTACCCACTCGCGACCGCGACTTAAGTCAATGCAAGGCTCGGGCGTCGCGTGCAAGTGGCCACCTCAAGGAGTGCTTCGCGTGCCCCGATTAGTCCAGAAACCGTCGAAGCTCAACAGCCTCAGTTACTGGTGGCTAACGTTACGTGCGAGGCCCAAGGATTTGCAACACCCATCGCGTAGATGTCGCGCTCCGGTGCACCAGATCTACGACTCATGCGAATGAAGGAGGTCTCGTCCGCCGATCACTGCAATCTATCCGGGTTGATTGTCTTGGTGGTTGCAGCCGCGCCGCGCTTGGAGGTACCCCGGGGCCTCTCCCAGTATGGACGTTGGATGGCGCGGCAGTTGTGCGTGGGGAGTGGGCATCGTGAAGAAGTGTTAACGTTCGTAGATCACCCGGAACGTGTGGGCGTTTCGAACGGAAGAGGTATTGCTGCTTCGACTGCGAAAGGATGGTCGACCGTGACCGACACAGTCACCGTCGGCCGCACGCGAGGAGGCGAGCGTCGCGAGCGGATTCTGGCGGCCGCCGCCGAACTCATCGCGGACCGTGGCTATCACGCTGTTTCTATGGCCGATATCGGCATCTCGGCAGGGGTCGTCGGTCCAGCGATCTACCGGCACTTTGACAGCAAGGCGGGCTTGCTGGCGGCACTGTTCGAACAAGTGATTGACACGCTGCTGCGACGGGCGTCGGCGATCGTTGAACAAAGCCGAGATGATCGCGAGGCGCTGACTGCCTTAGTAGCCGACCACGTTGCCCTGGTGATGGAGAAGCGCGAACTCGCCATTGTTTACTACCGAGAAGTCCATAATCTGCCTGACCATCGACGTAGTCGCCTGCGCCGCAAACAGCGCCTCTACGTTGAAGAGTGGGTGCACGTTTTGGGCGAGTTAAGGCCGGAGTTGGACGAGACGGAATTGCGCGCCGTTGTTCACGGCGCGATCGGTGCCATCCAATCGACGTTGCAATATCGCGATACGGGGATGCCTCCCGAGCGCGTCTCGGTGCTGCTCGCGCGGATGGGGCACGCTGTTCTCGGCGTTCCACCGTGCGAGTCGCACAGTGAGGATCGGGCAAGCCACGCGTTGCCGCAGCGCCGAGGTCGACGGTAGGCGCAACCTCGGAGTGTCCTCGCCTCGGCGTGTCCTCGGGAGGGTGATTTCGCTGAGCAGAGGCTGTCAATGATTTGCTTCGTGTCGATGGCTCCCTGGCCACGATTAAGCACGCCGCCAATCGGCTTGCTTGGCGGGCCCGCACGCCGCGCCAGTCAGCCGGCGGTCTCGCCGCGCGGTCCTTGGCACGAGCATTCGCAGACATCCGGCGTGTTCAGCGTCCCCGCCATACAGGTGCCCGTTTCTCCCGGAATGCGCGTGGGCCCTCCTGCGCGTCCGCGGAGTGGTACACGGGTTCCCAGATCTTCTCAGCCAGCGTGTATGCCTCCTCAAGGCGATGTCGCGCCGATAGATACGCAGTCTGTTTAGCGGCCAGCACCGACAGCGGAGCATTTCCAGCGATTAGAGCGCCCAGCTTCTGGGCTCGATCCCTAAGCCGAGCGGCGGGCACCACCTCGTTAACAAGACCCACTTCGAACGCCCGGGCCGCGCTGATCGGTTCGCCGGTGAGCATCATCTGCAGAGCGATTCTCGGTGGAACGAGCCACGAAAGAGGAGCGGCCCAGGGAGCTCCACGGCCGACTTTGACTTCGGTGATCGCGAACAGGGCATGCTCGGCGGCGACGATCAGGTCACACTGCTGTGCGAGCAGGAACCCGCCGGCGAATGCAACACCGTTGACCGCCGCGATGGTCGGTTTAGCGATGTCGATGTTGCGGCCGAACTGCGGGGCGAAGTCCAGTGGCGGAACCGCCAGCGCCTGGTGCGCCATCTCTTTAAGGTCGCCGCCGGCGCAGAATGCCTTTTCACCCGCGCCGGTCAAAACGAGTACGCGCGCGTCAGCGTCCTCATTGAACCGACGTGCGCCATCCCATAATCCTTGGCGCACGGCGACACTGAGCGCATTGCGAGAGTGGGGCCGGTTGATAGTCAGCCAGGCCACCCCATCGACGACGTCATAAATCACCGGATCATCCAAGGTAGTCCTTCCGCGTGTTCTGGGCACTGTCTCCATCGACAATGCCGGCGTCCCATCGGCGACCACTTGGACGTCCCAGCGACACCTTCTGCGGGGCGTGCAGGTCTGGGCTGCGACGGGGTCTTCGATTTTATCGCCTCCAACGCCACCTAATTGGAGTAGTCGACTTGGAAGTGGGGACTGGTAACACCGTTCCCGCCACAAGTCGCAGCATATGTGACTAAGCATTCACGATTGTGGGACGTGACGACGATTCGATGCAGGCGGGTGACTGGGTGGGCTCTCAGTTGTCGAGTTCAAAGGACGATTGTGCTATCCATCGGCGCCCCAGTAATGTTAACCACTGATAACGTGAGGGCGCTCGGGGCCACTGGATGTGTCATTGCCGGGCCCGCACCGGTTGAGAGTTCAGGAGGAGACGTGATGTACCTCACGCAGGGCTTGCACAGAGCACTGCAACAACACCCGGACCGCCTCGCCACCATCGACGCGGATCGAACACGGACCTATGCGCAGTCCGCACAACGAATCGCGAAGTTGGCGAGCGCATTACGGACGATTGGCGTTAACCGCGGGGATCGCGTCGGCATGCTGGCGCTCAACTCCGACCGTTACCATGAGTACCTGCTGGCGGTGCCGTGGGCGGACGCGGTATTAAACCCGATCAATATCCGCTGGAGCCCTCCGGAGATTGCCTACGCCCTGCGCGACTCCCAAACCGATGTCTTATTTGTCGATGACGCCTTCAGTCCAGCAGTCCCCGCACTTCGCGCGTCATATCCTGACCTGCGCGCAGTCGTTCATTGCGGAAACGCCCCGACCCCGGAGGGAATGTTCTGCTATGAGGAACTCATAGCCGGCGGCGAAGTCGGTGATGACGTGCGGCGCAGCGGCGATCAACTGGCCGGTGTGTTCTACACCGGTGGCACCACGGGTCTACCCAAGGGCGTCATGCTTAGCCACGCGAACCTGATGACCTCCGTGCTGGGAATGCTCAGCGTGGGAAGCTTTCTGAGTTCGGAGGCTCGACTGCTTCATGTTGCGCCGTTGTTCCATCTCGCGGACTTGGCCGCCTGGGCGGGGCAAACCACCCTGGGTGGCACACATGTGATGCTCTCGACTTTCGAGCCCAGTGCCATTCTCCAGACCATCGAACGCCACCAGGTCACCGACGTCCTTTTAGTGCCGACCATGCTGCAGATGGTCGTCGACCATCCCGCCGTCAGGGATTACGACCTCTCCAGCCTCAGAAACGTGATGTACGGGGCATCGCCGATTTCCGAGGCGGTCCTGTCGCGCGCGATGAAGACCGTGCGGTCGGCGCGATTCATGCAGGGTTATGGCATGACAGAACTGTCCCCCCTAGCCACAGTCCTGCGTCCTGAGGACCACGAGCATCCGGACCTATTGCGTTCAGCCGGCCGCGCCGCGCCCTGCGCCGAGGTCAAAATCGTCGATGCTGACGATAAGGAAGTGCCGCCGGGCAATACCGGCGAAATCGTCGTGCGTGGCGGCAACGTGATGTTGGGCTACTGGAATAAACCAGACGAGACAGCGGCCGCGCTGCGCAATGGGTGGATGCACACCGGTGACGCCGGTTACATGGACGAGCGGGGTTATGTGTTCGTCGTCGACCGCATCAAAGACATGATTATCTCGGGTGGCGAGAATGTCTACTCGACGGAAGTCGAGAATGTTCTGTCCAGGCACCCGGAGGTGGCGGCGTGCGCGGTCATCGGAGTTGCCGATGAAAATTGGGGCGAGCGCGTTCATGCGGTCGTCGTCTTGACCGAAAACTCCTCGGTGACAGCCGAAGAGCTCAGAGACTTCTGTAAGACTCAGATCGCGGGATACAAGGCGCCCCGTACAGCCTCGTTCGTTGATGCGCTCCCTCTCTCAGGTGCTGGCAAGGTGCTCAAACGCGAACTGCGAAAACAGTTCCGGCAAGAGTGCACAAGCACTAGCCGGGGTCGATAGGTGCCCTTGCAGCGCGCCCCGCGGCCATCGACGCGGCTGCCTCCAAAGGATTTCCCTAGACGCCCTGGGCAGGCCGTCAGGACGGGATCGTCATGGCGCGCGTAGAGGTGCCTTACAGACACGAGCTCGGCGGCCACTGCGGGTCCGGTGCCCTCCGCGATCTGACCGAGTGGGCCGGACTCCGTTGGGGTGTGCACGCCCCCCGCGAAGGACTGGTTTTCGCGCTGAGCGGCACGCTGGATTTTTCCTATGCCCGTTCCGACGAGTTATTTCCGCCGGTGTACCTCGTTGGCAGGGGCCCCGATCTCGAAGAGCAATACCTCACTAATGTCGGTGCACAGTTCGAGATTCGCGCCACCGATGACGGCGACCTCGGGTGGAAGTGGGTGACCGATCAACTCGACCGCCGCACCCCCGTGATGGTTTGGGCCGACATTGCTCATCTGCCCTATCTGCGCGCACGGTTGAGCATGAGCCGCCACGACATTGTCATCACCGGCTACGACGACGACCGAGGCGTGGCCTTGGTCGTTGACAACGACCGAGATTCGGTCCAACTGGTCCCCTACGAGGATCTCCGTCGGGCACGGTCTTCGACCGGCTTTCCCGTGCCGACCCGTCACACCGCCTACATCGTCGACTGGCCGACTACGGCGCCGGACTTGGCGGCGATCGCCGGTCCCGCCCTTATCCGAAGCGCGCAGGCGATGGCGGCAATCACCGACAGCCGGGGTCTTACAGTCACTCGCGACCCTGAGGCACAGAAGGATGGACTCGATGGTGTCGAGCATTTCGCCGTCGACGTGGCGGCGTGGCCTGACGCCCTGGACGATCACAACCTCGAAAGCGCCCTGTTTGCGCTGTGGGCGTTCATTGAGAAGGCGGGGACGGGAGGGGGGTTGTTCAGGGCCCTGCAGGCCGACGGCTGTCGAAGCATCGCCAACTTGCTGCATTCCGAAGCCGCCCTGGAGGCGTCGAGGGCTGCTCGGGAGGTGTCGACCGCCTGGACCGAAGTAGCCCGGATGGCTTACAACCCAGGCACCCCACTGCGGGCTCGCGCCGCCGCCACTGCGGCCGCAGCCGAGCGTGTGCCTGACGCCGAAAAGCGGCTCACGGAATCGCTCTTCGCCGCCGGAGCGGCTCTGACGTAACAATTTCCGCCTTGGGCCGGCCGCTGCATTCAGCTTGGCATCTGGGTGCCGAACGTCCACGCAGCGCGGCTTTTGACCCACCGGAGCCATTTTCGAGGGGTACGCTAACGACGGTTAACACTGTTGGTGGCTCCACACGTGTAGCGGTCCGCAACTGGGGCAGCAGGAGGGAACGCTTGGTGCACGGAACAAGGGTCGCCGCACCGGCGTGCGCGGGTAGGACGGCTGGTCGTGTGCCGACAACGAGCGGAAGCGCGCATCAATGCCTTAGTGCGTAGCGGCGCCGGTATCGGCGTGATCGGCAGTGCCGAGTACAAGTAGCACTTCAAGAATGAGTGATGAACATGACGGAACAACGGTCAGTCAAAGTCGCAATCATCGGTGCGGGCATGTCGGGACTGTGCATGGCGATCAAGCTGCAGGACGCCGGCATTGACTCGTACACCATTTTCGAACAGGCCGAGGATGTCGGCGGCACATGGCGAGACAACACCTACCCGGGGCTAACCTGCGATATCCCATCGCGGTATTACTCCTACTCGTTTCGGCCCAACCCGAACTGGTCGCACCTGCTGCCGCCGGGGCCGGAGATCCAGGCCTATTTCCAGCAGGTGGCCGACGAACGGGCCATCCGCCCGCACATCAAGTTCGGCGCCGAGGTCATATCCGCCCGATACGACGACGAGCGGTGGCGGATCACGACCGACGACAGCGAAGAGACATTCGACGTCCTTGTCACCGCGACCGGCGTGCTCCGGGTGCCGCGCTATCCGGACATTCCCGGCCAGGAGAGTTTTGCCGGGCCGGTGTTCCACTCCGCGGAATGGGATCACTCCGTCACCTTGCGGGACAAGCGGGTCGGACTGATCGGGACGGGCTCGACAGGCATACAGATCATTGCCGAACTCGGGGGCAAGGTCAGTCGGCTCACCGTCTTCCAACGCACTGCGCAGTGGGTCTTTCCGATGCCCAATCCGCACTACTCACCGCTGATCCAGGCCGCGTTGACGCGGTGGCCGAGGTTGAACGGCCTGGGCTATTGGTTCTGGGGATTGGTGGTCAGGCGCATCTTCGGCCGCGCGCCGATCCGTCCGGGATTTCAGCGCCGCTTGGTTCAGACGCTATGTCGATGGAACCTGCGACTCTCGGTGCGCGACCCGCAGTTGCGCGCGAAACTCACCCCGAAAGATCAGCCGATGTGCAAGCGCCAGATTATGGCGGGACATTTCTACCGTTCGGTCCAACAACCGGGTGTGGAGGTGATCAACGAGACGATCGACCACATCGAGCCTCGCGGCGTCATCACGGCCGACGGTACCTTGCACGAACTCGACCTGCTGGTCTATGCCACCGGGTTTGACGCCCGGGCCTACGTGCGCCCGCTGACAGTGGTCGGGGAGCGTGGGCTCACCCTCGACGAGGCATGGGCCGATGGCCCCACGGCGTATCGGTCGGTCGCGGTGCCCGGATTCCCAAACTTGTTCATGCTGATGGGTCCGCATTCGCCGATCGGCAACCAGTCACTGATACCGGTCGCCGAGGACCAGGCTGATTATGTGCTGTGGTGGATTAACCGGATCCGTGAGGGCCGCATCGTCGCCGCCGCGCCCACCAAGTTGGCCACCAAGGGCTACAACGACAGCATGAAAGCAGCGATGCCACAAACAATTTGGGTTACCGGTTGCAACAGTTGGTACCTAGGCAAAGATGGGCTTCCCGAATTGTTTCCGTGGACACCCGAGCGGCACCGAGAACTATTGCGTGCACCTGAGATCGCAGATTTCGAACTCCGATGAGACGCGCATCGAAAGCCAATCAAGGTCTTTTCGCGCGGATCCTGTCGCGCTTGGTGCCATGCACGTCATCGGTGAAGATGGTTTGGGGCCCTAACGCGAGCGCAAGCGTCTCGGATCAGGCGGCGGCAGAATTCGGAGCGAGGACGCTACGACGCCCATGGAATGGGGAACGACTTCGCGTGGTCTTTGGTGGTGACGACCAAGCGTGGCCACTGTCCTGGCAACGCTTACGCCCACCGTTATCACGCCGGCGTTTGCCGACTAAGCCATCGAACGCTCCGAGCCGGCGTTAGAACCGCATCAACGAAATCATGCAGGGACCGGCGATTGGTCATCTTCGACAGCAAGCAGGTGTGGTCCTCCACCGCCCGGACGGAACACTTGTGCAAGACGCATATCCTGCTCACCATGTCCACAGAGTCCGTTCGCCTCTCGTTTCGCCAGCACATGCGTGAGCAAGTTCTCAGGGCTGCGCGTGACCTCACTATCGAGAAGGGCTGGCATCGGGTTCGCATGAGTGAAGTCGCCAAGCTTGTCGGCGTGTCCCGCCCGACGCTCTACAAGGAATTCACCGATAAGCAGGGACTGGGTGACGCGCTGGTTGTGTCCGAAGGCGAACGATTCTTGAACGGCATTCACGCAGTTTCGGCACAACACGCCGGAGATGTCCGCGGGGGTATCACCGCCGCGGTGTCGTACACCCTCGAGGAAGCGGAAGCGAGCCCGCTCTTGAAGGCGGTGTTGACGTCAAATCGGCCTACAGACAAAACGGTTTCCGAGACAACCGGTATGTTGCCGCTCCTGCCGACCTCGGCATCGCTGCTGGAGCTATCCTCGGCAGCCCTCGTGACTTGGTTCAACGAGCACTTTCCAGGTCTGGATGCCGATGACGTGCATGAAGTCGCCGATGCGCTGGTGAGGCTCACTGTGAGCCATGTCGTGCTTCCTTCTGCCGATGCAAGTCTGACCGGTGAGCGGATCTCGCGGATCGCCCTTCGCTATTTGGGCGCAGATCCCGCGAGGCCGTTTACACAACGCAGATTTTTGTCTGGATGTTGACTTTATAGAGAAAAGTGTAAACACTGGCGTGGAGACACTAGCTCGGGAGGACCCTCATGACTGTCAGCGCTTCCGCTCCGAAGTCGTCGGTGGAGCGTCGTTCAGCACGTTCGTATGATTCTGCCGACCTGTCCTCGACTGCCTTTTGGGCTGGCACCGCCGCTGACCGTGAGAAGACCTACGCGGAGCTGCGCCGACGCGCCCCCATCAGCTGGCACCCGCGCGTCGAGCACACCATGATCGACGACGAGGACGACCAAGGCTTCTGGGCCGTGGTCACCCACCCGCTACTTGTCGAGGCGACCCGGCGACACGACGATTTCCTGTCTGGTCAAGGCATTGTGATGGAGTCGATCCCGCAGGAACTGCTCGACACCGCGCAAGGCTTCATCGCTATGGACCCGCCGCGGCATACCAAGATTCGACGATTGCTGGCATCCGCATTCACACCGAAGCAAATGCGGCTGACCAGTCACCAGATCGAGGCCAACGCGAAACGGGTCGTCGATGGCCTTGCCCCGCAAGGCGAGGCTGACTTCGTCGACCAGTGCGCCGCGTTGCTGCCGATGCACAACATCTTCGACATGATGGGCGTGCCGGACTCGATGCGCCGCGACATCGCGTGGGAGTCACGGTATGCCGGTGGGTGGAGCGACCCGGAGGTGATGGGCGAAGACCCGGTCATACCTCGCCTGTTCCAAGCGATGGGATTCTTGGGCGATGGCGCCCGCGAAATCATCGCCGCACGTCGCCGGCAGCCCGAAGATGACCTTATGACGAACCTCGTTCAAGCTGAAGTGGACGGCGAACAACTCACCGACGACGAGATCGTCTCGTTTTTCATACTTCTCACGATCGCCGGGAACGACACCACGCGCCAAAGCACCAGTCACGCGATGAAAGCATTGACGGACTTCCCAGACCAAAGAGCTTGGCTCATGGAGGATTTCGACGGACGGATCAAAGGGGCCGTGGAAGAATTCGTCCGGTGGGCCACACCAATCATGACATTTCGCCGGACGGCGGCTCGCGACTGCGAACTGGGCGGGCAGCAGATCACCGAGGGTGACAAGATCATACTTTTCTACAGCTCGGCCAACTGGGACACCACCGTGTTCACTAACCCGGAGAAGTTCGATCTGTCGCGCGACCCTAACCCGCACGTGAGCTTCGGAGGCGGGGGAATCCATCACTGCCTCGGCAACCAGCTGGCCAGGCAGCAACTCGCTGCGCTCTTCAGAGAACTGCTGCACCGCCTGCCTGATATTGAAGTCTGCGGGCCACCCAGCTACACCGTCAGCACGTTCTTCCACGGCGTGAATCACCTTCCCGTCCGCTTCACCCCGAACGCGTAAGGCGGCGTGGTATGAAGATCAGAGTCGACCGCAACCGATGCTCGTCAATCGGAATGTGTGAAGGCCTGGCTCCTGACTTCTTCGAGGTCAGGCACGATGGCCAACTCAATATCGTGAACCCCGAGCCACCGGAATGCCACAGATCACTCATCGAAGAAGCAGTATCGTGCTGCCCCACAGGCGCTCTCGCCGTCGAGGACTGAGACCGCGGTCCTGAGGCAACGCTGACACACCTGCTTGCTGTCGGCGGCGATGGGCTTTCGCCTTCGGGTCAACTAGCCGCTGACACCGTCTGTCACCTACCACACGATGGAGCCGTCACTTATGAGTACTTATGGACTTTCAGTCGTCGCCCCTGAACTTGCCGCGATGAAGGCCACCGCCGCGGCTGCCGACCAGGCCGGGTTCGACGCCGTCTGGGCATCCGAGTTCTACACCCGGTCGGGATCCATCTCGATGGCGGCGATGGCAACCTCGACGAACAGGTGTCGCATCGGGTCGTCAATCCTCTACGGCATCGGACGTAGTCCGCTGGTCTTGGCGACCGAAACACGCGACCTCGACGAACTGTCCGGTGGTCGGGTCGTGCTCGGGATCGGCAACGGCACCAAACGGATGATGAGCGATTGGCACTCTGTCACCGATACCAGCGCCCCCGCCCTGCGCGTCGAGGAACTCGTACCCCTTATCCGGCGCATCTGGAACCTGCACGAAGGACCCGTCCGCCATGAGGGCCGTTTCTACAATATGAATCTCGTCCCCACCGGGCCGGTAGAACCCCCTGCGCGCAATATCCCCATCGTCACCGCCGCCGTGCGGCCGCGAATGTGTGAAGCCGCCGGACGGGTCGCTGACGGCTTGGCCGGGCATCCACTCTTCACCACCGCGTATGTGGAGGAAGTCGTGCGGCCTGCGGTGGCCAAGGGCGCACAACGCACCGGGCGCGACCCTAACGGCGTCGAGATCGTGTCGATGGTGATGTGCTCCATCCACGACGACCCCGAGATCGCTCGTCGCGAGGTAGCGCAGCAGATCGCATTCTACGCCTCGGTCAGGACCTACGAACCGCTGCTCGACTTCTGCGGATTCGCCAAGCAGGGTGCCGTCATCCGAGAAGCCTTCACCCGCAGCGACTTTCAGGCCATGTTCAACGCCGTCACCGATGACATGATCGACGTCATGGGTGTCGCCGGCACCGCTGACGAGGTTCGCAACGGGCTACGCCGCTACGAGGGCGTGCTAGACCACATCATGCTCTACCCACCGTCGGTAGGTACCGCGCCTGAGCGGGTCGGACAGAACGTCGATGATCTCATCAAGCATTGCGCCCCGCCCAATATGCCTCCGGCCTCCCAGCTGCACGCGCGACCCGGACCACGGTAGCGACACGGCGATCTCGCACACAAAGTGCGCTGCCGCATCGATCGATGCCGACCTTCGGGTTCGCATGAAACTACTCATTTCCCTCTGGGACTATCTCGGTGGGGTGCAGTCCCCCAGTGACAGCCGAGCTTGCGTTTGGCAATAACGGTCCTTGGGGAAGGCTAGGACGATGCCGGTCCTCTTTCACTAGGAAGTGAAGTGGTCAGAACACGTTGTGGCACGCAGATGCGTTGCGGCGCGGACCTTCTGCGCCGCATCAAGGCGGTCCGACGGAGTAGATGCGGAGTCGATCGAGCGGTTTGGCGACAAGGTCATCGGGTTGCTAACCTCGATTAACATGTCAGAGTTGTTCGATGTGGTGGTCGTGGGAGCGGGGATTTCCGGTATCAGCGCTGCCTGGCACCCGCAGGATCGCTGCCCCGGTAATAGGTACGTAGTTCTAGAGCGCAGAAGTGATCCGGGTGGCACGTGGGATCTGGTCAAGTATCCGGGCATCAGGTCGGACTCAGATATGTGCACGTTCGGATTCCTTCAAGCCCTGGCACTCGGCCAGGTTCACTGTCGACGCGCCGACAATCAAGAACTATCTGCGTGAGGTCGCGACCGAGAACGGCATCCATGAGCACATTCACTTCGGTACCCAGGTCTTGTCTGCCGCTTGGTCGGACGCCAGCCGGCGCTGGACCATCAAGGCGGTTCGGAACGGCTGAGGAATTAGAGCTCGAGGCGCGGTTCGTCTTCATGTGTAGCGGCTATTACAACTACGACGCGGGTTACCGACCAAACTTTCCCGGCGAGGAGAACTTCGGTGGGCCCATATTGCAACCTCAGCACCGGCCCAGAGACCTTGATTATGCCGGTAAAGAACGTCGTCGTTATCGACAGCGGCGCCGGGCACATAACGATGCTGCAACGTTCGCCAACATCGACCGCTTCACCAGAACGGGTCACGAGTTGGCGGCCGATATCATCTTCTACCGCAACAGGATTGAACTTGTGGCTTTTGGGGGCGCCAAGCTTGGTCGTAACGGCCAGGATGTCGACGTCAGCAAGTCGATGACCTATAAGTCGATGTTGCTGTCCGATGTGCCCACCATGGCGTTCACCATGGGCTATATCAATGCATCGTGGACCTTGAGGGCCGACCTGGTATCGGAATACGTTTGTCGCCTGCTCAATTGCATGGACGCGCGCGGCTACGACACCGTCGTAGCCGCTCATCCAGGGAAGATGTCGAAGAAGAACCCTTCGCCGATTTCGCACCAGGCTACTTCCAGCGCGCGATGGACCAGCTACCGAAGGCGGGATCTCGAGGGCCATGGCAGGTAAAACACCAATTACCTCTTCGACATCCGTGAGTG
>NZ_GG770561.1:140969-146342 GCF_000164135.1 Mycobacterium parascrofulaceum ATCC BAA-614
CACGCTTGCCGAAGGCTTTGGCCTCGTCCTGCCGCTGCGCGGTCAGCCGAGTAATCTCGGTCGCCGAGAGCGCCGCGCCCGTGCCGAGGAAATGCTCCGGCGCCGGGCCGAAATCCCCGCTGGACAGCCCGTGCAGGCACAGCAGCGGCAACACCTCGGTCATCTGCGGCGACTTGCGCGCCCACGCCGGCAAAATCGGGGAGGAAAACCGGCACCGCTCACCGGTGTCAGCGTCGATGCGCTTGTCGTTGACCCGCGGGGCCTTGACCGGCACCGCCCCAGCGGCCGTCAACACGGTCCGCTCCTCGTGGTAGCCGTTGCGCACCACTAGGCGATGCCCATTCTCGTCAACCTGATCGGTGAACTGCGCGATATAGGCCGACTTCGGCCTCCAGCGCCGCCGCAAGCATTTGCCGGGCGCCATCGCGGACGACCTCATCGAGTAACGAGCGACCCGAACCGGTGTTGTCGTTGGACTCGTCGACGTCGTGAACTACCGTGAGCATGGGCGTACCTTCCCAACCAGCGCGCCAACGCCGGTCCTTGATCAGACAAACCGAATTCAGAGCACCCTCGGGAAGGCGGCGCCCCTTCAGGCTGCCTCACCGAGGCTCATGTCGGGTAGGACCGCCGCATTGCTGCGGCGGTCCCCCCTCAGAACCGTACGTGCCAGTCGTCCCGGCATACGGCTCAAGCAAGCCCCGAGGACGTTGCGGGAACTGCGTAATTCGTTGGGCTCCCGCGCAACTTAGCCCGAAGGCTGCGATGGCAGGAGGCGTGTACCAGGTGGGTCTCGTCCAACCGGGCCAGCCGCCCGTGGTGGGTGAGATGCTCGGCGGCGATGGCTCGCTTGACAACTCCTAACCACCACCGTTCCCATTCGGAGGGCGACTGCGGGGGTTGATCGACGGTCAACAAATGATCGCCACACAGCGGGCACCGTCCGTCCTGCTTGGCGAGCAGGCGCAGGTTGTAGCTGTCCAGCGCGGGTTTGACCTTGCGCCGTCGTTCGGCCCAGTAGCTGGCCAATTCCGGGGCGTCGGGAGACGCCCGGCCCGCGACTAGCGTGTGTCGGACGATGTGAGTCCAGGAGAATTTGACCAGACACGCGATGTTTTCACGGCGGTCATCCAACGGCCGTTCGGGATCGCCGAACACCCACTGATCGTTCCTGAACTTGTTGAACCGACCCCAGTGGCGGCGTGCGATCCACTTTTTCGGCTTCTTCGGATGCGGTCGGCGCGCCCGCCCGGAGGTGAGCCGCCACATATAGTGGTCCAGCGAGCTGAAAACCTTGCTGGACACCGCACCTCGATAGTAGGCGGACCATCCCCGGATAATCGGGTTCATCCGGGCGATCACCGCCCTGGCGTTGGAGCCGCGCAGCCTGCGCATCTCCTCGGCCAACCGTTTGCGGATACGCTCGATCGCCTCCGGGCTCGGCTTGATCAACAACTTGCCCGGCCGTCTACCGTGGCGGTAGCAGCGGATGTTGAATCCGAGGAAGCTGAATCCCTCTTCGAGGTGGACGATGCGCGTCTTATCCTCGTTGAAGACCAGACCCCTCGGAGCCAGCCACCGGGCAAGCTGCGCCTTGACGTGTTCGGCCTGCTCACGTGAATGGCAGCAGGCGACCATATCGTCGGCATATCTCACCAGAACCGGGTTGCCCGCTATCGCCGCGCCGGCGTAAACACCGGTCGAACTGCGGTAACGAACTCCCGCGGCCTCCTCCAGGCCATGCAGTGCCACGTTCATCAGCAACGGGCTGATCACCCCGCCCTGCGGAGAACCCTCCTCGGTCGGCGCGAACCCGCCGTTCTCGATCACCCCGGCTTTCAGCCACTTTCGGATCATTTCCTTGGCCGGGAACGACCCCAGCTTGTCGAGTAGCCGAGGATGGTCGATTCTGTCGAACGCGGCCGACAAATCGGCGTCCAGAATCCATGCCCGTTGGGCTCGTGGCCCTTTGAGCGTGAGGAAAAGGGACTGGATCGCATCGGCACAGCTACGGCCCGGGCGAAACCCGTAGGAACGGGCCTCGAACCGAGCCTCCCACTCGGGCTCCAGCGCGTTGCGTACCCGCGCCTGATGACAGCGGTCCATCACCACGGGGATACCGAGCGGACGCTGATTTCCGTTGGCCTTCGGAATATACACACGCCGAACCGGCAAGGGCTCCCACGACGACCGCGAATCATGCACTCGCACCGCAATATTCGCTCTCGCCTCGGGCGACAGGGCAACCTCCCCATCGATCCCGGCCGTTCGACGCCCAGCATTGCGCTGAGTCACCTGTCGCACACTGACCAACGTGTTCGACCAGGAACCCAGCATCAGTTTCTGCAGCGACCGGACCGAGGCCCAGTCCTGCTCCCGCGTCGCCTTGAAGATCCTGCGCCGCAACCTCGCTACGTTTTCCTCATGGACACGCCAATCCACGACGGTCCAATCGAAAACGCCCTCCGGTCCGTTCACCTCTACGGTGTCCAACTTGCCCTTCCGGTTCGCAAGGCCCTCGGTCTCGGTATTTCAAAGGCTCACCTGCCCACGTCAGCGCCCTTTCGAGCCCAGCCACCACGCTGGTATCCGACCGGTTCCCCATGATCGCCGCCCAGGAGGAGCGGCGGCACCACGACCACAGGTCCCGCTGCCTTTCGGCCATCGGCATTCGCTTCTTGAGCATCCTGTTCCCGCCGAGGGATTCCGCCCCTCTCACGATCGGCCTACCGGCCCGAAGGCCGGACCCGACGGGGTTTCCACGTTCCGCGCATACGAGATACGGCCGGGGAGGGCGCCCTCTATACCCCGAGACCAGCGGTGTTCGCACGACCGGCCTGTGGCCTCCGGTCGCCGCTTGCCGCCACTGCCAGCGGCCGGGTCCTATCACCCGGGTTCTCAACCCGTCTTCCCGGGCTTCAAATAACGAGGCGTCATCAAGGGTTCATTCGCATTCGCCCGTCCGGCCTTCCCTCGCCCGGTCGTTCCCCCAGACGGAACGGGGGCCCTTGGGCTTCTTCCCTGAGCTTCGCACGCCCACGGGCAGGACCCGTCGACGCACGTCAGGGCGGGGATCGGTCACGAACACCAACCGAGAACTACGCGACCGGCATCGCCGACCTCCACTCCACGAGCTCACTCACATGCGCGACATCGCGTCGCACCCACAGACCTCCGATCTTGTTAACAGTCAAGCGGCGGCTCGTGTGGGGTGCGTCGGGGGTGGTCGGTATGCCTTGATTGGGTCGTAGGTTTGGCTGGTTTGCAGGCAGTGGTAGAGCTGGCCGAGCATGCGGTTGTAGAGGTGGCGCAGGGCTGCGGGGTGGCGGTCGCCGTGGTCGCGGCGTGTCAGGTAGTGAGCGCGGGTGGGTCCTTCGCAGCCGGCCGCGATGAACGCCCAGACGAATCCGACGGCGGCAAGTCGGTTGTTCTTCACGTGCCGGTGAGTGATGCGGATGCTGCGCCCAGAGGCTTTGGTGACGGGCGCCGACCCGGCGAACGCCTTCAATGCTCGGGCGTCGGCGAATCGTGTTCGGTCGTCGCCGATTTCGGCGAGCAGGCGGGCACCGGTAAGGTCGCCGACCCCCACAAATGAGGTGATGATCCTGTGGTCGGCGTGCTGGGCAAAGGTGGCGGCGGTGGCCTCGCCCAGCCGGTCGACGTTGGCGCACTCAGCGTCGAGGGTGGCCAGCAATGCGACTGCTTGGATACCGAAGGCGTCTTCGACCGGGGCGGGGTGTCGCAGCTGCGGCAGCCGCAGCTGCTGGTGGATTGTCGCCGCGAGCGTGGTCAGGCCGCGTTGGCGTCCGGCGCGGCGCAGGGCGGCGGTGATCTGCGGCTTTGACAGCCGCGCCGCCTTGGCCGGGGTGGCAGCGATGGCGAGCACCGCACGAGCTTCGGGTGCGGTGATTCCGCCGGGACGGTCGGCGAAGGCGTGCAGGAAACCCGGGAAATATTCCCGCAGCAGCGACCGCAGTTCGTTGCCGGCCCGGTTACGCCGCCAGGTGGCGTCCTGGTGGGCACGGGCCAGCACGGTGATCGATTGCGCCAGTTCGGTGTCGGCGGGTAACCGACGATGCTGGTCGATGTCGGTACGCAGGATGTTGGCCAGCGTGACCGCATCGCCGTGGTCAGACTTCTTGCCCGACATCGACGTCCGTTCCCGATAGCGGGCCACCGACATCGGGTTGATCGGGTAGATCGGTCGACCGCTGGCCCGCAACACGGCGACCAGCAACCCGCGCGGGGTCTCGATCGCGACCGGGATCGGATCCTCAGGGTCGTCGTCGGCATCGGCCAGCATGGCGGTCAGTTCGGCGAATCCGGCGACCGACTCGGGGATGCGCCGTCTGGCGACCAGCCGACCGTCGGCATCCACCAGCGCGACGTCATGATGATCCTGGGCCCAGTCGATCCCACACGTGACCATGGACAAATTTACCTCCTTGGTTGTCGAAATGTGTTGGGTGCGTGACCCTTTGTGAGAACGCGCGGCGCCCTAATAGCAAGGCTCTGATGGCCTGACCTCCGATTGAGCCGTTCGCGACCCCAGCAACCCGCACGACCCCCAGTCTTTGTCAGAGCTCAACGGCTCCCCGTCGATGAGGTGTCGATCGTGCAGGCGGGCTCGAACCACGTTCCCCACCCCAACCCCTTCCGAGGAGCAGCCGGTCACGACACGCCGACCTCGCCGTTCTCCCGGCAGGTCTAGCCGACCCCGGTATCGGTCAGGCGTTCCGTCGACACTCGCTGGCCGACCGCTCACTCGGAAGGTCGCAGAGCAGCCGGCGTTCCCGCCTGTGGAAGGGGGTCTAGCCCCGAGTTCTGATCAGGAATCGTCCAGTGCCCTACAAAGCTATTAGGTTCCTGATCATTGCTCCACCGCAGCGCCGTCGGGCGGGTATCACGCTGTCTGGCCAGGCGGTCAAATTCGAGGACCAGGTCCTCGCCGGTGATGCCGCGCGCCACCCGACCGTCGACGCATTTGCGGGTGTGTTCGTCGATGATCGAGACGATCTTTGATCTGGCGGCGGTCAGTGGTGCCATCGAAATGGAAGTCAACAGCCACACCCGCTTCAGGCGCATCTGCGTACCCCGGGCATGGCGCTTTCTGCGCCCGCGTCTCCCCAAGCGAGCGAGCGGGACATTTGACTTGTAGCACCACGTCTACACCCGATACTATCGGTATCCGAAACTGGATGTTCGAGGAAGGGCAGCCTGTCATGGTCGACGGAGACATAGGACAAGGGGCAGTGACCACTGCAAGTGCGGCAAGTGTGGGGTCTCGGTATCCGAGAACCCGGCGGATACGTTTCCCCTTTGGCGAGGGCAGCAAGTATTTCTTCGATGACGACATCATCTTCAGCCACCTGT
>NZ_GG770561.1:146668-153064 GCF_000164135.1 Mycobacterium parascrofulaceum ATCC BAA-614
ACTTCCGGGCGATCCCGGGTGATGCGGAGGTGTGGAATCTCCTGAAGTGGCATGCGCTGGAGGAACTTGAGCACAAGTCGGTTGCCTTTGACGTATTCCGCTCGGTGGGGGGTACCGAGCGGGTGCGTCGACGTGTGATGGCGGTAATGATCCCCCTTCTGCTCCTCCTCATGAGTGGCACGCTGGCGTATTCGGTGGCGCGGGATCCCGAAGCGTGCCGTCAGCCAGTGCGACTGGTGCGTGAGACCTATCGGGTCTACCGCGGTCCGATATTTCGGGGTTTGATCCCAGAGCTCAGGCAATACTTGCGACCGGGATTTCATCCCGACGACATCGACACCAACGCGTTGCTCGAGCAATGGCAGGAGGAACTCTTCGGCACCAAGGGGGCCCTGGTCGGCTACCTGAAGTGAACCGAATTTCACCGAGACCGTCGCCAAGAAGGGAGCAAGCAGTTTTATGTCCGAATCCTTTGACGTTGTGATTGTGGGTGCGGGTATTTCCGGTATCAGCGCTGCCTGGCATCTGCAGGAGCGCTGTCCCAACAAGAGTTATGTAGTTCTAGAGCGCAGAGCTGATCTGGGTGGTACATGGGACCTGTTCAAGTATCCGGGCATCCGATCGGACTCCGACATGTGCACCTTCGGGTTCCGTTTCAAGCCGTGGCACTCGCCGCGCTTTACCGTTGATGGCGCCACGATCAAGGATTATCTCTGGGAAGCTGCCGCCGAGAGCGGCATCGACAACCACATCCGGTTTGGTAGCCAGGTATTGTCTGCGGACTGGTCGGACGCCGACAGGCGCTGGACGATCAAGGTGGCTGGGGACCGCCAAAAGACGACCGAGATCACGGCCGCGTTCCTGTTTGCGTGCAGCGGCTACTACGACTACGACCAGGGGTATCGTCCAGAATTCCGGGGCGAGAAGGATTTCGAAGGAATTATTGTTCACCCGCAGAACTGGCCCGAAGACCTCGATTATGCGGGTAAGAACGTCATCGTCATCGGCAGCGGTGCTACCGCAGTGACCCTTATTCCGTCCCTCGTGGATTCAGGCGCTGGCCAGGTAACGATGCTGCAGCGTTCACCGACTTACATCGGATCGCTGCCAAACATCGACCCCATTGCCGTGCAGCTCATCAAGTGGTTACCGACAAGGAGCGCGGACTTCGTCAACCGCTGGAAGAACATCCTGTTAGCTGTGGCGCAGTACAGACTGGCGCGTCGCTTTCCCCGTTCCATGCGAAAAGCGCTGATCGCTTGGGCTAAGCACCAGCTGCCCGCAGGCTATGACGTGGATAAGCATTTCGGGCCGAAGTACAACCCGTGGGATGAACGGATATGCCTGGCCCCTAACGGCGACCTTTTTAAGGCCATTCGGGACGGCAAGGCCGATGTAGTCACCGATACTATCGACCACATCACCAGGACCGGGATCAAGCTTTCCTCGGGTCAGGAGTTGACGGCCGACATCATTGTCGCCGCGACCGGTTTGAACATGCGGCTGTTCGGCGGCGCCAAGATTACCCGTAACGGCCAGGTCGTCGACGTCGCGAAGTCGATGACCTATAAGGCCATGATGCTATCCGACGTCCCGAGCATGGCGTTCACTATCGGTTACATCAACGCGTCCTGGACACTGAAAGCAGACCTGGTGTCTGAATACGTCTGTCGCTTACTCAACTACATGGATGCGCACGGCTACGACACCGTCGTAGCTCCCCACCCTGGCGAGGATGTCGAGGAACTGCCGTTCACGGATTTTGCGCCCGGCTACTTCCAACGCGCGATGGATCAACTCCCTAAGTCTGGATCCCGCGGTCCATGGAAAGCAAAGCAGAATTACCTCTTCGATGTCCGTCAAATACGCCGCGGCAAGATCGATGACGGTCTGCGCTTCACGACCAAAGCATCCCGGCCGGCAACTCTGCCGGCCTCGACATCACACCAAAGCACTTCCGAAATGGCTTCTGGCTCAAACCGAGGAAACGGTGAGCACCGCACAAATCCGCTCATCGCCGGATAATCCAACGGGGACTGTCTCGGTGAGTCCGGAGACTTTCTGATGTGAGAGCTCAGCTGGCGGCTGCTCTCTCGCGTTGAGCGTAATAGGCGGCCTCGAGTTCGGCTGGCGGAACATCGCCGCAGTATTCATACAGGCGGCGGTGGTTGAACCAGTCGATCCGCCGTGCGGTGGCCAGCTCGTTCGACCACCACGCCTCCACCTGAGGGGCTGTTGGCGCAGATGACCAAGGCGGTGCTCCAACGCGCTTTGGATGTCGAGATCGCTGATCACCTGGGCTATGAGTACGGCGATCCGGCTGGTTATGGCTCGGGCAACTCCCGCAACGGGCGCGGCTGATCGCGCTCATCGAAAGTCCTCAGGTGTGCTCGTTGAAATTCCTCACCTGTGAGCAGGGGTCAGTGTAGTTGTTGGCGGTTGCCGGTGGTGGTTCGGCGCAGGGTTTCCGCGGCGGCGTGGTGGTCGCGTAGGCGGTAGGACTCGCCGTCGAGGTTGATGACGACCGAGCGGTGCAGGAGCCGGTCGAGCATGGCGGCGGCGACGGTGGTGTCGCCGAGGATCTCGCCCCAGGCTCCCACCCCGCGGTTGGTGGTGATGACGATGCTGGTCTTCAGATACCGTTGGGAGACAACCTGAAACAATGCCGAAGCGGCCTCTGCCGGTAGCGGCAGGTAGCCCAGTTCATCGATCACCAGCAGGGTGGGGCCGGCGTAGAAACGCATGGTGGTGGTCCAGCGTCCCTCGATCGCGGCGCGGTGGCAGCGGGCGGCTAGATCGGCGGCGGTGGTGAAGTAGGTGCGATAGCCGGCATGTGCTGCGGCTCTTGCCAATCCGACGCTGAGGTGGGTTTTGCCGGTGCCTGGTGGGCCGATGAGCAAGATGTTGGTGGCGGTGTCGAGATAGCGGCAGGTGCCCAGTTCGTCGATCAACTTGCGGTCGATTCCGGCAGCGGCGTCGACGTCGAAATCATCCAGTGTGGCCGGGGTGGGCAGGCAGGCGAACCGCAGTCGCCCGGCCAGCCGCCGAGCGGTGCTGACTTCGACTTCGACGGCCAGTAGCCGCTCCAAGGCCACGGTCAAGGACAGGTTCTCGGCGGTGGCCTGGTCGAGCACTGCGGGCAGGGCTTCGGCGGCGGCGGTCAGTTTGAGTTCGGCCAGGTGCGAGCGCAGCTGCTGATAGCGGCTCGCCGCTGCCGACGGTGACTCCGCAGCCGTAGTCGTGGTAGTGGTCTTCGTGGTGCGTGCGGTGGGGGTCATTGGATGGTCCTGTTCTGGGCGGCCCGCTCGTAGGCGGAGAGGTCGATGACGGTGGAATCGGTTGACGGAGAGCATGTTTCATTGACGGTAGGGATAGCTTGCGCCATTCGGAGTAGTTGTGCGGCAGCAGCTTTGGCCGCGGTCCCGGGCGGAATGCGTTCCTTGCGGCGATGCGGGCGGGCGGTGCCCGCGGTGGCCATCGCAGCGGTATCTAGGGCGATGACATGGCCGCTGTCACGCACCATGACCCCGAGCCCGTCGGTGGCCATCCGGTGGCGGGCGACCACGATCCCGCTCGTGGTGGCGATGTCAACGAACTGTCCGCCGACGGGATGGCTGACGACCACCTGGGCGGCCGCCAGTTCCGGGGGCACCGAGTAGCGGTTGCCGCGATACGACACCAGCGCCTGCCGTGATGCCGTGCGGGCCTCGGCCACGATCACCGGATACGGCAGCGCCGGCACCGAGGCCAGTGGTTCGGCCTTGGCCACCACAGCGACCGAGGACCGGCCCTCGGCGGTGGCACGCAGGCGGGTATCGCCACGCACCCGCGCGAAACGATCCACGCTGACCTGCGCCGCCTCAACGGTCATGTCGTCGGCCAGGGTGCGCCACCAGCGTTGCGCGGCAGTGTGATTGATCTTCTCCACCACGCCCTTGCGGTTACCGCGGCGTGGCGGGCAGATCGCCACCGACACCCCATAATGCTTGGCCACCCCAGCGAACGACGCGGTCACCCGCCCCGAACCCGGGTCACACACCGTGGCCATCCGGTCGAACCGCCACACCCGTGACACCCCACCCAGACCGCGGGTCACGTGGTCGATCGCGGCGATGAGATGGGGTTGGTCCTCCGTCGGCGACAGCGCCGCACGCCACTTCCCGGAATGGGCCAGCGACCCAACCAACAGATGGGCTGTCTTGCCCCAGCCCCACAATGCCGGTGGGTCGGGCAACTCCAGCCAGTCCCACTGGGTTTCGTCTCCGGGCGGGTGCTCGATGACCGCGTTGGGGCGCTCGGTGGCACTGCGACAGGCCGCACACGTCGGGCGCAGATCCCGGGCGCGGATGTTGCGGGTCAGGCTCTGATACGACAAAGCGAACCCCAGCCCCTCGAGTTCATCGAACAGGGTGCGGGCCCACAGGTGCGGGTCCTCGGTCAGCCGCGCGGTGACGTAGTCGACGAACGGCTCGAACGGATCAGGATCAGGCCGAGCTCGCACCCCGGGCTTACCGTCACCGGCCAAATACTTGCGGACCGTCTTACGGTCAAAACCGGTATGGCGGGCGATCGCCGAAATCGACCAACCACGCTTGCGCAGAGCATGTACTTCCACATCGTCCTCCCATGTGAGCATGAGAAAGCGGGCCTCCTTCGATGGAGCAACTGGCGTCAGACACCAGAAGCTTCGAAGGAGGCCCGCCCTTCTCGGCGGAGCCACACGGGTGGGGAATTTCGATGAGCGTCAGTGGGGAATTTCAGCGAGCGCGGTCACGGCCGCAAAACCGTGCTCACCACGGCCGGAGCGGTCGACCCGACTTTATCAAACTAGCTTCTCGGGCGCGCTTCGCTCTCACCGTGGTGATCGAAAATTCCGCGAGCCAGTTGCGGTTCCGAACGGGGCCTGCGCTGGGTTCAGCGTCCAGGCGGCCGACGGTTCATGCTGGAAGGTGTTTCGGTTGACCCCGGTTGCACTATGTTGCCTGTGAGCCCGCAAATTAGCCTGAGGGTGGAGAGCCCCCCATCCACGGGGACCGTGGAATGTTGCCGTCGAGCACGAGTGTCAGAATTCTGTTTCATCCCGCTCTCCTGTCAACGGCGACACGGGGTCAGTTTTCAGACGACGCCGACATCTCCCCGGAACACGCCCCTTTGTCAATCCTGTTGGGAGGCGGTGAGTTCGATGGATGTGGTGCACCCGCGGTGCGCGGGAATCGATTGCTCGAAGAAAGACGCGAAGGTCTGTGTGCGGATTCAGGGCCATGGACGCAGAGGAGCGTCGTCGACAGTGACGACATGGGGTGCCATGACATCACAGATCCTGGCGTTGCGTGAGCATCTTATCGCGCAGAAGGTCACGTGTGTGGTGATCGAGTCCACCAGCGACTACTGGAAACCGTTCTACTACCTGCTCGACGATGAGCTGAACATGATGCTGATCAATGCGTCGCGGGTGCGCAATGTGCCCGGCCGCAAGACCGATGTGTCTGATGCTGCGTGGCTGGCCGATCTCGGGGCTCACGGGCTGGTGACGGCGTCGTTGGTGCCGCCGCCGCCGATTCGTGTCGGCGGCAAGTGAATACTGACCAGTGCTTGCCGACTCCTGATCAGTTTTCGATTGCCGTTGACAATTCGCGCGCTGCGGGATCTGACCCACGCACGCACGCACATCACCCGGGAATGCTCGCGCGAGGTAATGCGGTTGGAGAAGCTGCTCGAAGACGCCGGGATCAAACTCACCTCGGTGGCCACCGACATCACCGGAGTGTCCGGACGAGCGATGCTCGAGGCGCTGATCGCCGGCCAGAACGATCCAGCCATGATTGCCGATCTGGCCAAGCGGACGCTGCGCCGCAAGATCCCGGCGTTGACCGAGGCGTTGATCGGCCGGTTCAGTGAGCATCACGCGTTTATGTCCCGGTTGTTCCTTGACCGCATCGATGCTCACACCGCCGATATCGGTCGCCTCGATGAGCGCATCGAGGAAGCGATGGCGCCCTTTCGCCTCACCCGGGAACTGCTGATGAGCATTCCGGGATTCTCCGGCAAGACTGCCGAGGTGTGAATCGCCCTGGAAATCCCGGAGGCTCCTGACCTTGGAAACGAGGATGCAGGTATGCCGAAGGAACAGTCGTCTGGGAAGCCCACGGCGCGTCGTTACAGCCCGGAGGAGAAGGCCGCTGCAGTGCGGATGGTGCGGGCACTGCGTGCCGAGTTGGGCACCGAGCAGGGAACGGTGTCACGGGTAGCCCGCCAGCTCGGCTACGGGGTCGAGTCGGTGCGCTCCTGGGTGCGTCAGGCCGATATCGACGACGGGTATGCACCTGGGGTGTCCACTGCGGAGTCACAGCGGGTCAAAGAGCTCGAGCAAGAGATACGAGAACTGAAGCGGGCGAT
>NZ_GG770561.1:156070-160801 GCF_000164135.1 Mycobacterium parascrofulaceum ATCC BAA-614
CGAGATTCTGAAACGAGCGGCCAGTTTCTTCGGCGCGGAGCTCGACCGCCAACACAAGAAGTAGTCGACTTCATCGACACCCACCGTGGGGAATTCGGGGTCGAGCCCATCTGCACCGTCCTGCGCACCGCAGGGGTGTCGGTGGCCCCGAGTACTTACTACGACACCAAGGCACGGCCGCTGTCGGCACGGGCCCGTCGAGACGCCGAGCTGGCGCCCGCCCTGGTGGCGCTGTGGGACAACTACCGGGTCTACGGCGCCCGCAAGCTGTGGAAAGCCGCCCGCCGTGCCGGCCACGACGTCGGGCGAGACCAGGTCGCCCGACTGATGCGCGCAGCCGGCATCCAAGGAGCGCGGCGCGGCAAACGGGTCCGCACCACCAAACCCGACCTGACAGCGCCTCGCCACCCCGATCTGGTCAAGCGGAAGTTCACGGCGACTACGCCGAACCAACTGTGGGTCACGGATCTAACATTCGTGCCGACCTGGGCTGGGGTGGCGTATGTGTGCTTCATCGTCGATGCCTACTCCCGGATGATCGTGGGCTGGCGGGTGGCCTCCCACATGCGCACAACCATGGTGCTCGACGCGATCGAGATGGCCCGCTGGTCACGTGGAAACACATTGCCGGGCTTGACATGTCACTCCGATGCCGGGTCCCAGTTCACTTCCATCCGCTACGGTGAACGTCTCGCCGAGGTCGGTGCGGTGCCCTCGATCGGCACCATCGGGGACAGCTACGACAACGCTCTGGCCGAGACCGTCAACGGTTACTACAAGGCCGAGCTGATCTACGGGCCGGCTCACACCGGGCCCTGGAAGACCGTCGAGGACGTCGAGCTGGCGACCCTGGCCTGGGTGTACTGGCACAACACCAGCCGCCTACACAGCTACCTCGCCGACGTTCCTCCGACCGAGTTCGAAGCCACCTTCTACGATGCACAACGGACCGACCAACCCCTGATCGGAATCCAATAACCCGAGCCTCCGACAGAACCAGGGCGATTCATCACGCAGCTCCGGCGGATACCTCCTCAATGAACCACCTGACATGACTCCAACCTTCCCAAGAAGTGGAGTCTCCGGACATGCCGGGGCGATTCAGTGTGGAGCTCTTAAAGGCCATGGCCTGCATTCCAGACGGTCGCGACGAACGCTATAGTTATTGGCCATGAGATTAGATTCGATTCGCCGTTCGGGCGTTGTAGTGCTTGTCTTGGCCACGGCCTCGGTAGCAATGGTCGTGGAGGCGCTGGGGTGGCGCCGTTACCTTGTGCTGGGCACGGCCACACTAGCACTTGTCGTCAAGGCGGCGGGAGGGCGGCGTCGCCTCGGCGTCCGGCGCAGTCTGGGAAGAAAAGGCAAACGAACGGTCGCGTCCTAAAGCCGGTGTAAATGGGCCGGGCATAGGTTCTGCTTCGAGACCTACCAAGTCATCGAAGAAAGGACCTATGCCCGTGCCTGCACGAGTATCGCCGACTGATCGTGTTCGCGCCAAGATCGACGAGCTGTTCGCATCCGATCGTGAGCTGCCCGAGATTCTGGAGGAGGTGGCCCGGCTCGGCGCACAGTTGCTGATGCAGGCCGCGCTGGAGGCCGAGGTGACCGAGTTCCTCGGCCGTGACCGCTACCAACGCGCCGCGGCCGCGCCGGATGCGCAGCCCCGGGGCGCGCAATGGTTATCGGCCAGCGACGGTCAAGACCACCGTCGGCCCAGTCACCCTGGAGCGGCCCAAGCTGCGCGGCACGACCGCCGCGTTCGTCTCACGCCTGTTCGGCAAGCACGTCACCAAAACCAATGCGCTGGAATCGCTGGTGATCGCCTCGTTCGTGCGCGGACTGTCGGTGCGTGATGTCGAGGCCACCCTTGCCGATGCGCTCGGTGATCAGGCCGCGATCTCGAAATCGACTGTCTCGCAGGTATGCCAAGCGATAAAAACCGAGTACAACACCTGGGCGCGGCGCCCCTGGGCGATGTCGTGCTCGATTAGCTGTTCCTGGATGCCTCCTTCTTCCGGATGCATCCCGGCTCGCCGGCCGAGCCGATCCTGGCCGCGTGGGGCGTCACCACCGCCGGCAAGCCCGTCTTTGTTGGCCTGGCCCCCGGCGTGGTGGAGTCGACCGAGGCCTGGGCCGATTTCCTGACCGATCTCACCGACCGTGGGCTAGCGTGCCCGCTGCTGGTCATCTCCGACGGTGCCCGCGGCCTGATCGCCGCGATCGAGCAGGTCTTCCCGACCGCGCTGCGGCAACGCTGCCTGATCCAGCGGTTACGCAACGTGCTGGCCAAGATCCCGGCCGGGATGCAGGCCGAGATCCGCGACGGCTACTGGGCCTGCTTCGACACTGAGGACCTCAAAACCGAGCCCGGTCCGCGGCTGGTCGAACTGGTCGACGCCCGGCTGACCGCGTTCGCTACCCGCTACACGACCACCTACCCGGCAGCGATGAAGATCATGCTGACCGAGCGCGAGGGCCTGACCGCCTATCTGCGGTTCCCGCCCGAACATCATCACCGCATCCGCCACTCGAACTTCATCGAACGCACCTTCGGAGAAACCCGCCGCCGCGCAAAGGTTATCGGCCGCTTCCCTGGCGAGACCAGTTGTAACAGCATCGCCTGGGCCGTGCTCGACCGCGCATCCCGCGGCTGGCGCGGACTCACCATGACCCCCGCCGGGCTGCGCCAGCTCCAAGACCTGCGCCGCAGCCTGCTGCAACCACCCCGGCAACTGTGGCCCCAGCACACCCCGGACTTCGCTAGCAGCACCACCGAAACCGTCAGCGCCACCGCGTAGCATCACTCACCGAAGCCAGAACCTCCGCAGGCCGATTTACACCGGATTCCGGACGCCACCCAAACGAACTAGTGCCCTGAGTCATTAATTTTGGTGCAGTAGTTGCCGACGATGCTGATCAAGATTTGGTCGACGGTCTTGGTCCAGACGTATGGGGGCCCTCGTTCCGGGTTTCGACTACTGCGGTGATCGCCGCCCACTGCGAGGGGTACTGCGGATGCACCTCAGCGACCATGCGCACTGCACGCTCACGAAGCTCGTCGGGATACTTGCTCGGGCGTGCCATAACTCGAATCCTCCCAAGATCGGGAGTCTCCGGAAACGCCGGGACGGCTCAGTGTGTGGGAGCTGTTCAGCAGGTGCGTAGACATTGCCGACGCAGTGCTCGTTCAGTGTGTCGGATACCTGAACCAAGCAACGGCTCGATAGCGCGCTGGAGGACTTTGCCCGCGAGCCCACCGGGGAACTTGTAGTCGGCAGTTATGTCAACGCGGGTCACTGCTGATCCCATCGGCGTCGTGGCAACGGCTGCCAAGGCAACTATGCCGTTGTTGGTCACCAAGGCCTCTGTGATGCGCCGGCACGGCTCCCACTCGGTGATGCGACTCGTTCCGGTCATCGCGATTGGGCCGATCTTGCCGGTTCCTCGAAATTCGGCGCCGACCCCGTCTGATAGTTCGCCGATTGGCGTAATGGTGCGCAACCCAAAGACCCACTCCGGCATCCGGCGGTAGTCGACAGCGTAGTCGAAAACCGCCTCAGCCGGCAATTCTAGAGTGCCAGACGCGAACACCATCGTCATGCGCCACCAGCCCAGGCCAAAGACTCCGCCGTGGCATCGCCTACAGAATGATCCCTGCAGTCAGTGCGCATGGGTTGATGGTGGCATCACCGTCACAACCCGTCAATAGAATTGGATTTCGAATCTCCCTCGTGGTGGGTCGGCCGGCCGCTACGATGAATCGCGTTCATGATGGTGAAGACGGATCGTCACGCGCGGCGCGACGTTCAGGCGCTTCCAGGCGGGCACCGAGAGGCTCAACGCGTGAGGAGTTGCCTGACGCACCGTTGGCTTGTGCAGTAGCTTTAGCTTTTAGATTAGAATTTCGGGGTGTCGATGAACCTGGGTGCCGTGGGGCGGCTGCTACCGGAGTTGACCGGAGATGCCCGAGCCGATCGTTGGCGCGAGCATCGAGCTGCTGTGCGGGCGGAGCTGATAGAAGCGACGCTTCGCGCGATCGACGAGTATGGGCCTGACCTGTCCATCGACGATGTCGTAAAGACCGCGGGGATCCCCAGGCCCAAGCTGTATCGATTCTTCGCGGATAAGGACGCCTTATTCGCCGCGGTCGGCCAGCGGGTGCAGGAGATGATCATCGAGCAAGTCGTGCCGCAGTTTGATGCCGCCACCACGGCGCTGGAGCTGGTCAGCTCCGCGGTGGCCGCTTACGTCGGGCTCGTGGATAAGCGGCCTAATCTTTTTCGTTTCCTGGTGAATTCCCACTTCAGGGACGGGCGTTCGCCCGCGGATTTGATCGAGGGCGGCAGGCCGCTCTCGGACGCCACGGTGGATGTTTGGTCAGCCGCTATCGAGGCGCGTGGTGGCGAGGGCGCCAACTTTGAATATGTTGTGGATGCTGCTCTGGGAGCGGTGGGACTTGGTGTGCTGCGCTGGCTGAATTCCCCGACCGTCAGCAAGGATGCCCTTGTCGAAGAGTTGACCGCTTTTTTGTGGGGCGCCTTTTCGGCAATTGCGGAAGTGCGTGGGGTGCACCTCACTCCTGACACGAAGCTAGAGTCATCGGCCGAGGCAAATTAAGCGGTCGCTTTCCCAGTTCGGGCGGCTGGCGGCGCCGACATGCTGAACCTGCCCTGAACCGTAGAGGCATACACTACGAGGAGTGGATGTGCCGGAGACACGGATCGGGAGTGG
>NZ_GG770560.1:0-30745 GCF_000164135.1 Mycobacterium parascrofulaceum ATCC BAA-614
ACGGGAGGACGAGGATGTCTCCCATGCGGCATCCTGTCTTGCGAGACTGGTCGCTGCAATGGAGAACGCACTGCTCAAGGCAATCGCGGTTGGCCATATGGAGTCTGCAAGCCGCCAGATCGCCAGTCATCGGGACCGCGCCAATTTTGCGGTTGCCGACACTTCCTCTCCCTTGAGCGCTATGGTCTATGGGCCGCTCTCAAGCGGGTGAGCCGAGCACCTCAGCATGAAGCACAGATCGACGATGGGGTCACGGAGAGGGACAAGCAGATTGCCGGAACCGTTGACATCAAGCGGTGAGCGGCGGATTCGAGAAAATCCTCGATCCCGAAGCTCTCCTTTGACCGTGCCGGACAGTAAAACGAATCCTTCCGGTCCCACGACGGGTCCGCAGCATACGGGATTTCGCCCCGACATCGAGGGGTTACGCGGCGTCGCGGTGTTGGCCGTTGTCCTATATCACTGCAGCTCCCCCGGAGTGGGCGGCGGGTTCGTCGGTGTGGACGTCTTTTTCGTCATCTCGGGCTTTTTGATTACCGGATTGCTCTGGCGTGAGGCGACCACCGCCGGAACCGTCCGGCTGAGCCGCTTCTACGGCGCTAGGGCCCGCCGACTCCTGCCGGCGTCGGCTTTGGTAGGGGTCGTCACCGCCATCGCTTCAGCCATGTTGTTATCTCCGTTGGAAGTCAAGCCCGTCCTCCTCGACGGCATCGCCAGCGCGCTCTATGTCGGCAATTATCGGTTCGCTCGAGAAGGAGTTGACTACTTCCATATAAGCAAGAACACGATTTCGCCTTTCCAGCATTACTGGTCTCTGGGCGTCGAGGAGCAGTTCTACCTGGTGTGGCCGGCGCTGATCATTGCAACGGCGTGGCTAGTCCGCCGTGCACGGCGGCGCCCCAGCGCCGCGCGCGTCATGCCCTCGGCGAGGGCCTACCTATTGGTCCTCGCGCTTGTCGGAGCCGTGTCGTTCGCCTTCTCGTTGGTAGCCACCTCCGAGGCACCTCCCGTCGCTTTCTTCTCCCTACACACCCGAGCGTGGGAATTGGCCGTGGGTGGCATTGTCACGCTAACGACAACTTGGTGGCAGCGCCTACCGGTATTCGCGGCAGCAATGATCGGATGGGGCGGTCTGGTACTGATCTTGCTCGCCTGCAACCAGGTGGACGCGACCACACCATATCCGGGTATCGCCGCACTGCTGCCGGTTATGGGCACCGCGCTGGTGATCGGCGCCGGGTGCGCCCCAACCTCTTTCGGGTGCGGCCGCGTCCTGGCATCGCGGACGATGCGAGCCGTTGGCCGAGTGTCGTACTCATGGTATCTCTGGCACTGGCCGGTGCTGCTGCTCGCAACCCCGTTGCTGGGCCGCCCGATGGGGCCACTAGACGGGCTGGCAGCTGTCGTCGTTTCCCTGGGCTTGGCAGTGCTCACACTGCACCTGATCGAGAATCCCTTCCGATACTCCGCTTCGTTGCGTCGATCGGCGGGCCGCAGTCTCGCTCTCGGCGGTGGCGCGACCGCGCTCGCGGTCTGTGTGAGCGTCGCGCTGCTGGTGATCGTGCCCAACCCGGTCGGTCACGGCCCCTCGGCCCCGGCGCTGCGTGTTACGGCGGGGCCTCCCCCGACGGGCTCTAATGTTGAGCTCTACGACGCGGCAATTCAGAATGTTTTTGCGCAGGTCCAAGCTGCGGTTGCCGCGTCTGTCGACATGAAAGCAGTCCCGTCGAACTTGGACCCACCGCTTGCCGATGCAGCACGCGAAAGAGTGCCACCTGGGTTAGCGAGTTGCCTCCGCAACCTAATAGAAGTCGACCAACCCGAATGTGCGACGGGCGACACCGCTTCGGATACCACGGTGGCCCTGGTGGGCGACTCGAACGCATTCAGTTGGAGTTGGGCGTTCCAGCAAGTTGCCGAGCAGCGGCACTGGCGGCTGGAGGTTCTCACCAAGGGCGCCTGCCCAATGCTGGACCTGCCTCTCAAAGTCTTCGTTCAGCGGAACTACACCGAGTGCGAGCATTGGCGTAGTCAGATCGTCGCCCGACTCCGGAATGAGCATCCGCGGTTAATAGTGGTGAGCATGTTGCGCCACGACGGCGGATCAGGCTTCCCGCCATATGGGCCGGCATGGCTCGACAGCCTAACCCGTCTGGTGGGGCAGCTTCGTGGCACTGGCGCCGATGCCTTGGTGTTGGGGCCGACGCCGGATCTGCAGTCGATGGTGCCGGACTGCTTGTCACTCCACCTAGACGACGCGACTGTCTGCTCGGCAGCAAGATCCACGGCGGTCAACGAATCCGGCATGGCGGCAGAGAGCGCCGCCACCAGAGCCGCAGGTGGGCGATACGCGAACATCACCGAGCTATTCTGCACCGCCACCCGTTGCCCGCCCATCGTGGGCAATTCCTTGGTATACGGGGACGAATTCCATCTGACGCCCGAGTATGCTCGGGTGCTCGCACCGGCAATGGGCGTTTTGGCCGGCCGCGCGCTTACCACTAGCTGATACGGGAGTAATGCGCGCATTTCTATAGGTGTCTATAGGTGCTTCTGGCGTGCCAATCCTCAATTACCAGAGCCGGTCGACGGCCAGTCGCTCCGCATGTCGAGGTCCCGTCGAAACTCGAAGTTGGGGCCCTCAACAGGTCCTGCAGATCAATTTGTCCGCCACGGGCTCCGTGCATAGGGGCGGCCCCACCTCAGGTCCAGTGTCCGACGTGACGTCAACGGAACTCTCAAGACGAACCGCGTTGAGTTCGGCAGTCGCTTTTTGAACTCCTTGTCTTCACTAACGCTGAGCCCAGTCACGTCGTTGTATTTTGCGACGACGACGCTCATATAGCGTGTGATGAGCGCCGGATTAGAGAAGCAGCGGATGTTGAAGTCCCAGTCCGCCCAAAGACGGTAGCGGAGATTGTACGGCCCGATGCCGGCAAAGAGCTCCTTCCGATAGAAAATCGCTTGATGACAAATGTTTGTCTCAAATAGAAGCCGATCGAGATCAAAGGCACCACCGAGTCGAGAACCTGTTGAGCACAGAATTACGTCGCCGTAAACCAGGTCACTGTAGCCACATTCGTTGATAAACACCGCCACGTTCTCCAGGGTCTCGGCTTCATACAATGTGTCGTCGGCGCCTAGGAAGAGCAACCATTGGCCTTTAGCCATGCCAATACCATGGTTCATGGCGTCATATGCGCCCCGGTCGGGACCACAATGAACAACCATGCGGCCACGGAGCTGGTCGGCATGACTGCCCGCGACCCCCAGCGTTCCGTCAGTCGATTCGCCATCGACCAGGATTACTTCGAAGTCGTCGCATGTCTGTCGGACTAGACTGTCGAGGCACGCGCGAAGGGTCGCCGCCGCGTTGAACGTCGGGACGACGATCGAAAACATTGGTGCAGTCATCACTCAATCCCGTTATCAGCGGCTAACCCGGCGCATCTCTGTATACATACAATCTGTCGCACGGATTTGATCGTAGCTCCGCGCCGCGCCTTCATTATTACGAAGTGCCGGACTGGCCTGTGAGTCAACCGGCTTCTCGGAAGAAAATGCCGTCCGCCTGGAGCATCCGTCCGTCGCGCGGGTCCGCGAAGCCAGGGATCAAGCCCATCAGCGTGAAGCCGAAAGATTCCACGAGATCAAGCGCTTCACGGAAGAGCATGCCTCCTTCGTATAAAGGAAAAAACGATAGTTCGAGCTGCATGCCGACACAGCGATCAGCCACGGTTGATTTTGCCCCAGCGAGCACCTGCCTCTCGAATCCCTGAACATCGATCTTCAAGAAAAACTGATCAGCAGATCCTAAGACGTCTGGTGCCACAGAATCCAAGCGTCGTATCAGCACGTCTTCTGTACCTATATAATTAGCTGGCGGAAAAGCCTCTTGATGGCTTTTCAGCATAGGTAGAACCGAACTGCTTGCGCCAGCATTACCCGCGACATTTATCGTGATGATGCCATCAGCGTCGCCGAGGGCACATTTCCAGCAGTCCCATAACGGATCTTTTGATGCATTGTTTTGCAACTGCAAAAAGGGCATTGATAAAGGTTCGAACGAAATAATGCGACCAGTGTAAGCTGCTCTTCGAAGGTCGCTTGCATACTGTCCAGAATTTGCACCAACGTCCAAAACGAGATCTATATTCCGTGATTCAAGCTGCTTCACAAACTGGCGTTTCAGACCGCTTTCGGAATAGGGGCGTGACACCAGGAAGGTTGTGTTACGTGCGATCAGACCACCACGGCGAAACAACTGCACCAAGACAGACTAACATGTGATTAAGCTGCCTGCCTCGCCTCGGGGTTCTTAGCTTCCTATCTGCCCAGCGCAGACCGGCCCAGCGTTCCTGCCCTACTGATTTCAAAACCAGTCATACGGTCGGGCGAGTTGCGCATGTTTATTGCCGCACTGCGTCGGTGTTCTCGCGATACCACGCGACCGTTGCTTCAATGCCGTCGCTGAGCGAGATTTTCGGCAACCAGCCCGCGTTTCGTAGAACAGAAACATCCAGAAGCTTCCGCGGCGTACCGTCTGGCTTGGTTGAGTCCCAACGCGTTTCACCGCTGTATCCGACTGCAGCGGCAACCATATCTGCGATCTCTTTGATGGTATGGTCGATACCTGTGCCAATGTTGACGTGGTTTGGGCCGTCGAAGTGCTCCAAGAGGTACAGGCACGCACTAGCAAGGTCGTCGACATGGAGCAACTCACGCCGCGGAGTCCCGGTGCCCCAATTCGTTACCTTTGGGGTGCCACTGGCCTTGGCGCTCTCATATCTGCGGATCAACGCTGGCAGTAGATGAGAGCCTGACGGGGAGAAATTGTCACCCGGCCCATATAGGTTAGTTGGCATCGCAGAGATCCACGCCAAATCGTACTGACGTCTAACCGCTTGGACCTGCAGGATCCCTGCGATCTTGGCTATCGCGTACGCGTCGTTTGTCGGCTCGAGGGGCCCCGTAAGTAGTGCGTTCTCGCTGATAGGTTGCGGGGCGTACTTCGGATAGATACAAGAGGAACCGAGGAACAGCAGTCGCGGTACTCGCGCGGCCACAGCCGCATCCATCAGGTTGACCTGCATCCGGAGGTTGTCGGAGAGAAAATCGACTGGATATGTACTGTTGGCCATGATGCCGCCGACCCTGGCCGCTGCGTCGATAATGACTTGCGGCTGCGACCTTAGAACAAAGTCAAATGTCGCGGCCCTGTCGGTGAGGTCGAGTTCGCCGTGTGACCGCACCAGGAGATTGGTAAATTTCTCGGTGCGAAATTTACGCATGAGGGCGGAGCCAACAAGTCCCCCGTGCCCGGCTATATATATCGGTGATTCGCGGTTTAGGACTCCAAACGACGCGGTCATTATTAATCAATTCCAGCCCGGAAGTATCGGCTTATCGATCCATAGCTCTCCATCGCATTCGAGCGACGCGACATCGGCGTCCACCATAATTTGCGCCAGTTCGGCAGTGTGTACGGATGCCTTCCACGCGAGCGACTGGGCGGCCCTAGTCGCATCTCCTACGAGCGAATCGACCTCGGTAGGCCGCAAGTAGCGGTCGTCAAACTTGACGTACTCCTGCCAGTCCAGGCCAACATGATCGAAAGCTGTTTGAGCAAACTCTCGCACGGTATAACCACGACCCGTCGCTAACACAAAATCTTCGGGCTCGGAGGCCTGCAGCATCCGCCACATCCCTTCGACGTACTCGGGTGCGTATCCCCAGTCTCGGACGGCATCCAGGTTCCCCAGGTAAACATCTGGCTGTAAGCCGGCTTTGATACGTGCTACGGCCCGTGTAATTTTCCGTGTCACAAATGTTTCACCACGCCTGGGCGATTCGTGATTGAACAGAATACCGTTTACGGTGAACATCCCATAAGCTTCTCGATAGTTGCGTGTCGCCCAGTACGAGTAGACCTTGGCCACTCCATAAGGAGAGCGAGGGTAAAAGGGCGTCTGCTCATTTTGCGGTGGCGGCGACGCGCCAAACATCTCCGAAGAAGAGGCCTGATAATAACGGCACTCGACCCCTGCAAGGCGGACCGCTTCTAGCAGCCGGATTGATCCCATGCCCGTGGTGTCTCCGGTGTGCACTGGCTCATCAAAGCTCACGCGTACATGGGACTGTGCTGCAAGGTTGTATACCTCGTCTGGATCAATTGTGCTGAGTAAGGTCACCAGACGGGTGCCGTCGGTGAGGTCACCGTAGTGCAAGAACAACCGTGCGCTCGCGTCGTGGGGGTCGACGTAAAGGTGGTCGATTCGCGACGTGTTGAAGGTCGACGCTCGCCGGATGAGTCCGTGCACCTCATACCCCTTGCTCAGGAGGAGTTCGGCGAGATAAGAACCATCCTGGCCTGTGATGCCGGTTATGAGCGCGCGTCTCACCGGGCTCCCATTTCTGAAGGTGAACGCTCATCCGTGCGCATTGGGCACGGCATCAGTGGCGTCATGACATACCTGGTTGGGTGCTACGACCGAGCGTCGGCATCGCTCAATACTAGTGCAGAAGAGGTGCACACTATGGGCCCCGATGGGGTTCTGCCGAAACCCCGGGTTTGCCCTGTCCTGCGCAGCCAGTCGGTGCGCTCTGGGCAGTAAGGCGGCCGTGACGTCGAAGCACAAAACTCGAAGGCGCCCCAGCCGGCAGCGCCACCTTCAAGCTGCTGCGTCAACGGCGATGCACGCCGATCCGTCATGGGAATCCACAGCTGCACCACTTGATCCTTGCGCGAGTGCGCCGTCAGCATGGTCAATACATCGGAGGTAGACCCGCTGCCTCGGACGGGGCTTACCGCCCCTACGCGCCCCGCCCAAGTTGCCGATTTGGGCCTCCAGAAAGGTGTAGCGTCCAACGCGGGAAGCCCAACGCCCTGAATCCTGCGATGGGAGCAGTATTGACAACGCTGAGCCGATGTTGTTTCAGCCCCAGCAGCACCGAGTCTTTGGCATGATCGGGCAGTTGGTCTCCATGGAGATCGCCCCACTCAGGCAGCAATCAAGCGGCGCGCCATCCAGCATACCCATTGATTCAATGCAACTACGGACCGGCCGTACCACGAACAGTGAGAGTTTACGATGATGAAGACCCAAATTCCATCTCAATGCGTTCAAACCTACTGGGGAAACAGACGCTCAGTCCCAGGTGCATTTTGGGATATAGACTTTCTGCTTTTCGATCAAATCTTGCAGATGCAGAGCAGTCGAGGAATTTGCGGTAACCTACTTGAAATCGGGGCGCTTTTCGGTAAGAGCGCTATCGTCCTAGGGCGACACGTTAAGCCGCAAGAAAAAGCAATCGTGTGCGATATATTTGACTATTCGGGCGCCAATCCCGAAAATGCCGAGGAAAACTCGCAGTCCTATAAAGGTCTCAATCGCACGAAATTTGAACAAAACTATCTAAAGTGGGTCGAAAAACTACCGGAAATCATCAACGAGCTATCTTCTAATATTACGGAGCGGGTTGAGACAAAGTCGCTTCGTTTTGCTCACGTGGATGGTAGCCATCTATTTGAAGTAGTCGGCATGGACGTTGCCAACACCAGAAGGCTAATGAATGACTTTGGCGTGGTCGCAATCGATGATTTCCGCGCCGTTCACACCCCGGGAGTAGCCGCTGCAGTATGGGCCGCAGTGTGCAACGACGATTTGATGCCCATATGCATCTCTGAACAAAAATTCTATGGCTCGTGGAGTCCGGAAGTCGCAGCGAAAATGCGCGCGGATCTGACGCGCTGGGCCGCTTCGCAGCACAATTTCATTAACTATGGCACCCAGGACGTGGCCGGTAAGAGCGTACTCATCATTCAGAATCCGCCGCCTTGGGGTGGGAAAGTTCAATTGACGCTCCGAATTCCGAACCCTTGGAGACCGATTAGCATTGTAATCGAAATCCCCGCTCCATGGAAGAAACACATCGCCGCCCTTCGGATGCGGGACGTCGTGAATCTCTCCTGGGGCCGTCCATACTTGGGAATGCAACTCAGCTCTGAGAATCTCTGACTTGATGTTAGGGAAAGAATGTTCTTCAGATCTGCTCTTAGACTATTCGACAAGCGGTAAAACCACGGCCCGGCGGCGAAGACTTGTATTATCGCGCCAGCCGCCAGCACTGCGAGAAAGCGCCTATCCCACCTTCTGCCGCAAAACCGGCTTTACGCCTTGACCGTGTACGACACGCATCGATAAAGTCTAGCCTATTCGTGAATCATAGGTTCGCGGAGCGAATTTCCATCCACCGATTCAGACAGAGCCGTTGCAGGGATGAGGCAGTGATGACAACGCCCCCAGTTATCTTCATAATCTTCAATCGAACAGACACCACCAGACAGGTGTTTGAGAAGATCAGAGCGGCGAAGCCCAGGAAGCTCCTTGTGATCGCCGATGGTCCACGGCCAGACAGGCCAGGAGAGGCGGAAAGATGCGCAGCAACGCGTTCGATAATTGATGAAGTTGACTGGGACTGCGAAGTCCACAGGAACTTCGCGGACACCAATATGACCATCCGCCTCCGGATCTCGTCGGGTTTAACCTGGGCCTTTGAGCTCGTAGACAGAGCGATAATCCTAGAGCACGACTGCTTACCCTCGTCGTCGTTCTTCGACTACTGTGCGGACCTCCTAGATCGCTATGAATATGACGAGCGAATTATGATGATCTCGGGTCAGAATCACCTGTTCGGACAAGCCGAAACAACCGATAGCTATTACTTCTCGCGGTATCCGCACGTAATGTGGGGCTGGGCAACCTGGAGGCGGGCTTGGCTAAACTATGACCTGGAAATGACGCACTGGCCCGAGATCAGAGATAGAAATTTATTCGACCAATATTTTCCGAAGATGCGTGAGCGTTACTATTGGGAATCCGTCATCGAGTTCACTATTTTCAATGGCCGGTTAGATACATGGGATTACCAGTGGTTCTATAGCATGTGGGCCAATTCGGGACTTTGCGTGACTCCAGCTCAAAACCTTGCGAGGAATATCGGTCTAGATTCCGAAGCAACGCATACAAACACAAAGTACGACCAGATATACGCAACCTTGAGAGCGGAAGAGATATCTCTGCCGCTCAGGCATCCAGCCACCGTCTTGGCAAGCTATGATAAAGACCAACTCGAGGCTAAGCTTCGATTTGCTTACCACACAAGGGGAATGCTGGGTGTGTTTTTTAGGTTCCTCGCAATCAAGGTACTTTTGCGAAGAACAGTAAAACACGCTGGCAACATAGCCCAGCGTTTCAGGACTCATCGCGGTAAGGGCTCATAGCGGTCTACCCTTCGGGCAGAAAGAAAGCTCTCTTAAGATGCACAAACGCAACACTGCCCCGAGCAGAACAATCGTGATTTGATGGCGCAGTCTTATAGCAAACGGCTCGCGGCATGTTCTTCCGCAATTTGAAGTGATCAGGCGGGTGGGCGCATAAGCCATGTAGGGGTATGCGGTGGCGGCGTCGACTAAAGGCGGTAGCCACATGAAACTTCTACTCGATCAGTGACGAACAGCCGGCCCAAGGAATACAAACCAGAGATGATTGCCCCTGCCGCAGCCGACGGGCGGGACCGCCGAAAGGATTCGTTATGAAGTTCGCCCTAGCAAGCTACGGCACCCGCGGCGATGTCGAGCCCTGCACGGCGGTCGCTCGCGAGCTGCGTCGCCGCGGGCACGAAGTCGGCATGGCCGTCCCGCCCAACCTGGTCGCCCTCGTCGAGTCAGCCGGATTGACGGCCGCCGCCTACGGACCGGATCAGCAGGAGGGCTTCTGGGACACCGACTTCCTCGCCAAGTTCTGGAACTTCCCCGAGGGCAGACGGCGATGGCGGGAAGCCCAGGACATGCTTGTCCGCTCCTGGGCGGAAATGAGCGCGACGCTGGCATCGCTGTCCGAGGGTGCCGATCTGGTGTTCACCGGCCCGGGCTTCCCGGGAATCGCCGCCGACGTGGCCGAATACCTCGGCCTTCCGCTGGCCACCATGCACTACTTCCCGATGCGGCCCAACGGCCAGCTCGCCCCGAACCTGCCGGCGCCGCTGGTGCGCTCGGGGATGGCTGCGCTGGACTGGGTCCAGTGGCGGGTGACGAAGAGGGCCGAGGACGCGCAGCGCCGGGCGTTCGGACTGCCCAAGGCGAAGGGCCCGGCGCCGCAACGGATGGGCGCCCGGGGCGCGTTGGAGATCCAGGCGTATGACGAAGTGTGCTTCCCCGGGCTGGCCGACGAATGGCTGAAGTGGAACGGCCAACGCCCCTTCGTCGGGACGCTGACCATGGAGCTGAACACGGACGTCGACGACGAGGTCGCATCGTGGATCGCGGCGGGAACACCGCCCATCTGCTTCGGCTTTGGCAGCACAACGGTCGATTCACCCGCCGAGACGATCACCATGATCAGCGAGGCCTGCGCGGAGTTGGGCGAGCGGGCGCTGGTGTGCTCCGGCAAAACCGATTTCAGTGGCGTCGCTCATCCAGACCACGTCAAGGTAGTGGGCGTGGTCAACTACGCTGCGGTGTTTCCCGCTTGCCGGGCTGTGGCGCACCACAGCGGCGCGGGCACCACGGCCGCGGGCCTTCGCGCCGGAGTGCCCACCCTGAGCCTGTGGAGCATGAGCGATCAGAAGATCTGGGCCGGCCAGGTGGACCGGCTGAAAGTCGGTGTCGCCCGCCCATTTTCCCAAACCACGCGCGAGTCGCTGGTGGCCGACCTGCGCCAGATCCTCTCCCCCGACTACGTCGCCCGCGCCCGCGAGCTGGCCGCTCGGATGACGAAGCCCGCGGACAGCATCACCAAGACCGCTGACCTTCTGGAAAACTTCGCGCGATCGGGACGGGTTAGGTGACGACCGGTACCCCCCACCTCGCCAACGCGCGGCGACTGCGAGGCTAGGGCCTAATGAGATTTGCCATGGCAAGCTACGGAACGCGCGGTGACGTCGAGCCTTTGGCAGCTGTCGGCCGCGAGCTGCTGCGCCGAGGGCACGAGGTGGCCATGGCGGTCCCGCCGGAATTGGCGGATTTCGCCGGGTCCGCCGGGCTCGCGGCTGTCCCGTACGGCCCGGAACTGCATGATTTTCTCGACGAAGAGTTCCTTCGCAACATGTGGGCGGAGTTCTTCCGGAGCATCTGGACGGTCCGCAGCCCGATCAGACTGATGCGCAAGGTGTGGGAGCCCCTGATCCGGTATTGGGGCGAGGTGAGTACGACGCTGACATCGCTCGCGGCCGGCGCCGACCTGCTCTGTACCGGCCTGAATTTCGAGCAGGCCTCCGCCAACGTCGCCGAGTTTTACGGCATTCCACTGGCCACTCTGCATCACTTCCCGATGCGGGCCAACGGACAGCTCGTCCCGCGCGTGCCGGCGCCGCTGTTCCGCTCCAGCATGAAAACGGTCGAGTGGTTGTTTTGGCGCTCGACGAAGCGGGTCGAAAACGAACAGCGCCGCGAACTCGGCCTGCCCGCGGCCACGAAATCCTCGCCGCAACGGATCGCCGAACGCGGCTCGCTCGAGATCCAAGCCTATGACGAAGTCTGCTTTCCCGGCCTGGCCGCCGAATGGGCGAAATGGGGCGACCGACGGCCCTTTGTCGGTGCGCTGACGATGCAGTTGACCACCGACGCCGACGAGGACGTGGCGTCGTGGATCGCCGGCGGGTCGCCGCCGATCTGCTTCGGCTCGGGCAGCATCCCTCTCGAATCGCCCTCCGCCACAGTCGAGATGATCAGCTCGGCGTGCGCGGCGTTGGGCGAGCGGGCGTTGCTGTGTTTCGGCGGAACCGACTTCAGCGAAGTGTCACATTCCGAGCACGTCAAGCTGGTGGGGGTGGTGAATTACGCGTCGATCTTCCCAGCCTGCCGCGCGGTCGTTCACCACGGGGGTTCCGGCACCACCGCAGCGAGCCTGCGTGCCGGCGTCCCCACGTTGATCCTGTGGAGTTCGGCCGACCAACCGTACTGGGGCAATCAGGTCAAGCGACTCAAGGTGGGAACCGCCCGGCGCTTCTCGCGGACCACAGAGAAATCGCTTGTGTCGGACCTCCGCGAGATCCTCGCCCGGGAGTACGCAATTCGTGCCCGGGAACTCGCCGGACGGATGACGACCCCCGCCGACAGTGTCGCAAGGGCCGCCGATCTGTTGGAAAAGGCCGCGCGGGAGAAGGGTTCCGGCTGAAGCGCGTCCTCAGCGCGCCGGCTTGATCAGCAAGCCCTGCCCGGTGGGCAGGGCGCAGATCTTGACGCCCAGGTCGTTCGCCACCGCGTCCATGGCGCGACGTTGTTCGTCGCGGCCCCGATTGGCGTAATCGTCCAGGAGCACGAACGCTCCGGGTGTGAGCCGCGGCCAGAAATACCGCAGGGCGGCGACTTCCGGTGGGGCGCAGTTCATGTCGATGTGCAGGTAGGCGACGGCCGTCGCGTCGACCTCGTCGAGTGTCTCGGGAACCGCGCCCACGATGATGCGGTGGTTCTGCCACTCCGCGAAATTCGCGCGGACGCTTTCGACCCCGCTGGCATACATCCCGTTGCGCAGGTGGTCTTCGCTGACTTCCAAGGCCCCGGCCCGGCGTTCGTTCTCGGTGACAAAGCGCGGGTCGATCCCGGCGAACGTATCGAGCAAATAGAACGTCTTGCCCAGCCGGTCCCAGTCCAGGTACTCCATGATGGCGCTGCTCAAGAACCCGTAACTCACGCCGCATTCCACGAAGTCACCGTCGAGCTTGCTGGCGCTGGCGGCCGCCCACAGACCCACGTGCACGCGCCACTGCCACCGGTACCAATCCTCTTTGCCCAGGGAGCGGGCGCCGCGCCGGTAGGCGCGCTGGAAGTCCGGATCGTCCAGGAACGCGTGATAGTTGTTGAACGTGACCAGCGCGTCGTTGGCGTAAACGTCGGGAAGAATGGTGCGCGCGAGCCAGTACTCGGTGCGCACCCACCACATCCGCAGGCGGGTTCCGGTTGTCAGCCCTGTTGCCACGGCGGCAACCATAACACTGGCGGACAGCTCATCTGCGACAAACGCGACGGGCTCACCTGTTCACCCAGCCGGATGAGCAAAGCTGCTGAAATCCAGGAAATTTCAGCCACCCGTGCGCGCGCCAGGCAGTCAGCCCACTGCGGCCTACTTGCGCCACAACACGCCGGTGCCGTCGATCTCCACGATCTCCGCGGTCACGCCGTGCTTTGCGCGGTAGTCGGTCACCGCCTGTTCGCACGCCTTGATCGCGTGGTAGTCGTCGACGATGCAGAATCCGCCGGGCGACAGCCGCGGATAGAGCGCATCGAGCGCCTGGATCGTCGACTCGTACAGGTCGCCGTCCAGCCGCAGCACGGAGATCCGATCGATCGGCGCATCCTGCAGCGTGTCCTTGAACCAGCCGGGGACGAACCGAACCTGGTCGTCGAGCAGCCCGTAGCGCTCGAAATTGGCCTTGACTTCGGATTCGGGAATGCCGAGGATGCGCGCGTGCCGGTGCAGCGTAATCCCTTTGTCCTGCTTGTAGTTTGCGACGTCCGGAGGCGGCACGCCGGCGAACGAGTCGCACAGCCACACGCAACGCTTTTCGTCCCCGTTGGCGGCGAGCACTGCGCGCATCAGGATCGACGCGCCGCCGCGCCACACCCCACACTCGACCAGATCGCCGGGGACGTCTTCTTCCAGCACCGTCTCCACACAATGCTGCAGGCTGGTCAGCCGCTGCATGCCGATCATCGTCAGGGCGTCCGCCGGCCAGTCCAGTCCCAGGTCGCGAGCGTGCTTGTTGAACGGCCGCTTGCGCACCAGCATCAGATTGCGCGTGCTGAACAAGGGGCGTCCCAAGCGGTACCAGCCCACCGGCACCAATTCGTCGTTGCCGTACCTGGTCAGGTCGCGTCGGAGCAAGTCGAGGTATGCGAACCGCGTGTCGTGATCAGTCACGGCCAAAAGTGCCCCTTATCCCGCAAGTCAATAATCCCGGTCATGAGCCTAGACGGCCGCCAGGGCCGTCAATGCGTTTCGCAGTCTATCCACCAATCAGACCCGAATCGCCAACTTACCTCTCCGGACCACCGCAACAGCTCAGCGACCACGCTCCGCGCCTGCGCGATCACAGCGGCCCGAGCGGGCGAAGCTTTCCAGCAGGTCGACGGCGCGCCCCACGCTCTCGGAGGGCTTGCTCATCCGGCTGGAGATCTCTCTCGCGCGCGCGGTGTACTCGGGGGCGAGGATCTTGCGCAAGTCCTTGACCAGCGTTTCGCGGGTGCTTGCCGAGAAACGCCGCGACGTGCCCACCTTCAACTGCTTGATGTGCGAGCCCCAGAACGGCTGGTCGCCCGCCGTCCACAGGATCAGCGTAGGTATCCCTGCACGCAAGCCCGCAGCCGTGGTGCCCGAGCCACCGTGGTGGACGACCGCCCGGCAGGCAGGGAAGATCTTCGTGTAGTTCACCACGCCCACCACCTTCACGTGGTCGGGCTGCGGCACGCCGCTGAAGTCACTCCAGCCGGAGCAGACCAGCGCCCGCTCCCCCAGCTCCGCGCAGGCCGCGCTGATCAAGGCGACCGTGTCCGCCGGAGATTCGGCGACCGGCATGCTCCCGAAACCGAAGCAGATCGGCGGCGTGCCCTTGGCGATCCACGACAGCACCTCGTCGTCGGCGTCGGTGGTCAACTCCATCGTCAACGAGCCGACGAACGGCCGCTGGCCCTGCCATTCCGCCCACTCGGCCGCCAGACCGGGGAAGCACACTTCGTCGTAGGCCTGGATTTCCAACGACCCGCGTTCGGCGATCCGTCGTGGCGACGCCACCGAGGCGGTGGGCAGGCCGAGCTCCCGGCGCTGCCTGTCCTCGGCCTTCTTGTTCATCCGCCAGCACATCCAGTCGTACACCGACATTCCGGTGCGGACCATCGGCCCGGGCAACCTGGGAATCAGCTCGCCGTTGGGCCGCATCGGGATGTAGTGCAGCGTGGCCATCGGGATCCCGTAATGATCCGCGACGTTGACCGCGAGGTCCTGATAGAGCTGGCCGCTGAACAGCAAATCGGCCCCCGCACCCACCGACATCAGCGACGCGCTCATTTCCTGCCAGTTGCGCAGCACGGGCTCCCAGGCGTCGCGCATCAACTTGACCGGCCCCCGGACGAAATTCTTCCAGAAGTCGCGGATGAATTCGTCGCTCCAGAAGTCGTGCATATCGGGGCCGTACGCGATGGCCGAAAGCCCCACTTCCTGAGCCAGCTCAACGAGATTCGGCGGAACGGCCATGCGCACTTCGTGGCCCCTGCGCATTAGTTCTCGGCCGATAGCGAGGCACGGCTCGATATCGCCACGAGTCCCATAGCTTGCCACAGCAAATTTCATCGCCCTGTAACCTTAATCACTTTTCCCGTGCGTGGGCACTCTCGAGATAGAGTCTTTAGCCCCTAATTCCGGCCTCTCCCTTCCCGATTGGGATCGACTGCGTTTTCGCCGCATCGGACTGCGGTCGGCGGTCCGCGAGCGGGCGGAATAATGACGATCAGCGGGCGTAGCCAGGTACGACGAAGCCAACTGCATCGGCCCTATCCCCCCGACCTCGAACTATGACGACCCCGGGCGCCGCGACTCGAGCCCAGGCGTCGTCGCCTGATCAGACATCAGTCTGCCAGAGGATTGGTTCGATGTCTCCAGAAGGACGAACTGGGCGTGGCGTGGGCGCGATGGGCAAATGCGCTGGTCGAATCGCACGCAGCGGGGCCCCCGGGACTGGGCGGTCAGGCGCGGCTCCGCGAGCTGGCAAACTTCTCCACCACGTCGGCAGCCTTGACGACGCTCTCGGCGGGTTTGGTCATGTGCCTGGCAATCTCGCGCGCCCGAAGGGCGTAGCCCGGGTCGAGTATCCGGCGCAGGTCCGCTACCAGCGTCTGGCGGGTGGTGGCCGAAAAGCGGCGCGTCGTACCGACTTTCAGTCGCTTCAGCTGCGCGCCCCAGATGGTCTGGTTGGCGTCCATCGACAAGATCAGCGTGGGCACTCCGGCGCGCAGGCTTGCCGCGGTGGTGCCCGAACCGCCGTGGTGGACGACCGCGCGACAGGCGGGAAACACCGTCGCATAATTCACCGCGCCCACCACCTTGACGTGGCCGGGAAGTGGCACGTCGCTGAAATCGCTCCAGCCGGCGCAAATCAGCGCCCGCTCGCCCAATTCCGCGGAGGCTCCGGCGATCATCTCGACCGTGTCGACCGGGGATTCGACCGGCATGCTGCCGAACCCGAAACAGATCGGCGGCGTTCCGGCGGCTATCCACGACGCGACGTCGTCGTCGGCGCCCGTGGTCAATGCCATTGTCAACGGGCCGACAAATGGCCGCTGGTCCTCCCATTTCGCCCATTCGGCCGCCAGCCCGGGAAAGCAAACCTCGTCGTATGCCTGAATTTCTAGCGATCCCCGCTCGGCGACGCGTCGCGGCGATGGATACGTCGCCCGCGGCAGCCCGAGTTCGCGGCGCTGCGTGTCCTCGACCTTCTTGTTGAGGCGCCAGGAGAACCAGTCGAACGCAGTCATCGCCGAACGCGCCAGCGGCGCCGGCAGCATCGAGACGACCTGACCGTTCGGCCGCATGGGAACGTGATGCAGCGTGGCCAGGGGCATGTCGTAATACTCCGCGACGTTGGCTGCCGGTTCCTGATAACTCTGCCCGGTCAACAGCAGGTCGGCTCCCCCGGCCACGGAGACCAGGGTCGTGCTCATCTGCGACCAGCACTGGTCGCTGAGGTCCCACATTTCGCGCCACATGCTTCTCATCTCCCGCACCCTGTAGAACGTGCTGAACAGCGACGTCCAGAAGTTGCGGTACAGGTCGAGCCAGGCCTGCGATTCCAGCCCGTACGAAACGGCCGGCAACCCCGCCGCCTCGGTGAAGGCGATGGAGTCGGGCGGAACCGCCATGCGCACGTCATGCCCCCTGTGGAGCAGCTCGCGTCCGACCACCACGGAAGGCTCGATATCGCCGCGAGTTCCGTAGCTTGCCAGCACAAGTTTCATCGCGAAAATCCAAGCCCTTCAGTTACCCCATCGGCGGCAATGATGCCCGGAGATCACTGTAAATATCGACGAATCCCCACTTCGACCCGGCCGACTTCAGCGGGTATCAGTGCGGCGAGCGCGTTCACCCCTTACGCCAGAGCACCCCGGTGCCGTCGATCTCGACGATCTCCGCCGTCACACCGTGTTTCGTCCGGTAATCGGTGACGGCCTGCCGGCACGCGTCGATAGCGTGGTAGTCGTCGATGATGCAAAACCCACCCGGAGAGAGGCGCGGGTAGAGCGCGTCGAGCCCTTGAATGGTCGACTCGTAGAGGTCGCCGTCGAGCCGCAGGACGGCGATGCGGTCGATCGGGGCGTCGCACAGCGTGTCCTTGAACCATCCGGGGAGAAACCGAACCTGCTCGTCCAGCAACCCGTAGCGTTCGAAGTTCGCCCTGACTTGTGGCTCCGACACGGCCAGCACGCCGGCGGCCCGGTGCAGCCGAATCCCCTTGTCCGCTTTGTAGTGTGCGGTGTCAGGGGGCGGCACCCCCTCGAACGAATCGGCCAGCCACACGCTGCGCTTCTTGTCGCCGTAGACCGCCAGCACGGCCCGCATCAGGATCGACGCCCCGCCACGCCACACGCCGCATTCGACCAGATCGCCGGGGACGCCGTCTTCCAGCACCGTTTCCACGCAGCGCTGCAAACTCGTCAGCCGTTCCATGCCGATCATCGTCAGGGCGTCCGCGGGCCAATCGAGGCCGAGGCCGCGTGCGTGCGGATTGAAAGGTCGTTTGCGCACCAGCATGAATTTGCGGGTGCTGAAGACCGCGCGTCCGAAGTAGTTCCAACCGACGGGCACCAACTCGTCGCTGCCGTACCGGGTGAGGTTGCGCCGGAGCAGATCGAGGTAGGCCGATCGCGTGTCCACGAATGATGAGCGCGCATCGCGACCGGCAACGGTCAAGGCTTCCCCCTAGTTCGCGCGAAATTCCTCCCTTTGATCAGCCTAGACGCCCGCCGAGGCCACCAACGCGTTTCGGATGATTCCGTCGACCTCGTCACCGCTCGACCTCTCGATTCGACCCGGGTAGCCAACCGGACGCCCCGCCGCCTGACCGCCGGTCAACCACTGTGGACCATCATATGCCGCAGAAGACACCGCCCCGGCGACACGGCTTGACGTTGTTTGCTGGATTCGCCGCCAGCTCACCGCCGCGGGCACGGCAAAGCCGTTACTGCCCTTCGATCACCCGGCGGGAGATTCGGATTCCCTGGCGATCCACTCCAGCAACGCGGGCAGGCCCTCGTCGAGGGTCCACTTCGGCCGCCAGTCCAGTTCGGTGCCGGCCGGTCGGATGTCGCAGCTCGCGGCGCGCACGTCACCATCGCGGAATTTCGGGACGACGGTCGGATCGGGGGCGTCACACAGGGCGGCGACTTTGTCGGCCAGCTGGTGGATGGTGGTGGCGTCGCCCGATCCGACGTCCAGTCGCCGGGATCCGGTCGCGGCTCGCTTGAGCGCCGCGAACAACGCTTCGACGACATCGTCGATGTAGACGAAATCCCGCACGATCCGGCCGTCCTCGTACACCTCGAGTGATTGCCCTTCGCGCGCCAGCCGCGCGAAGAGGGCCACTATTCCGGTGTACGCATTGGTCAGCGATTGCCCGGGGCCGTAAACGTTCTGTAGCCGCAGCACACTGAGGTTGGTGTCGTGCGCGGCGGTCCAGGCCGCCAGCAGATGCTCCTGGGCGAGCTTGGTCGCCGCATACACGTTGGTCGGCCGGGGTTCGGTGGTGCTCGCGCAACTCGGCAGCGGCGCCGCAGGTTCACCGGCGGGCCCTTGCGGGTCCCACTGGCCGGCCACCAGCTGCGCGTGGCTGCGGGGCGGCGGATAGAAGATGTCGTCGCCGGCTTGCCACGCTCCCTCTCCGTAGACCGCGCGCGACGATGCAAGCACCAGCTGGTCGGGAACGATGCCGGAGCGGCTCAAGGCGTCGAGCAGTTGGGTGGTGCCCACGACGTTCACCGAGCCGTGGCGCGTCGCCTCCGACAGCGACTGCGCCGTCCCCGTCTCGGCAGCCAAGTGGACGATCTGGGACGGACGGCACAACCGAAGCACCGCGTCCCAATCGGGGGCATGCGTGACGTCGCCGGTCAGCAACCGCACCGACGACGGCAGGTCCAGCGGCCGCCCCGCGCCGTGCACCTGCGGGTGCAGGATGTCCATTACCGCCACGTCGTAACCGGCCTCGACGAGGCGATGCGACAGCGCCGACCCGATGAATCCCGCTCCCCCGGTGATGAGCACGGATGCTGACACGAGCCGATGCCTCCCATTGGTGTGCAGGTCGCTGACCGGCACAAGTTGCCGAGAGCGCGGTCCGGTCGATCATATCGGGGACCGTCGCGGGGCAGCCGGATTCCCGATACCGGTCCGCTTGGCTGAACGCGCGTTGATCACATTTGCCGGGCGGCCCGGGCTACGCCCAGGTGCCCCTGCGCCGATGGGCCATCGCAAGGACCTCCATCACCGGTCCCGCGACCACGGGCGGGAAGGCGCGAAACAGCATGCTGTTGGACAACCCGTGAAAGTCCTGGAATGCCTGACGAAAGTCGCGTTCGCACGCCCGGTAGGACTCGAAGACGCCGTCCAGTGTGGCTCCGTCGACGGGCTCGTCCTGCGCGGCCGCGCGAAAGGTTTCATACACCGCGGACATCCAATTGGCGCCGAAAAGGTCTGCCACCGGGCCGGCGTGTCGTTGGCGTCGCAGGTCAGGCCTGAGGAAGTCCTCGACCGCCTGCTCCTCCTCGGGGCTGAGTTCATCCGGGAGTGTCACGGAGATCCGCTTGACCTCCCGGCGCCAGTCGTCAAGGAGATTGGCGTACTCGACGAACACGCGCAAGACACCCCGCGTCTGCCGCTCGGCCAGCAGGTTGTACTTCAGCCAGATCGCGCTGGCGAGCGCGGGAGAGACATGCCAGGAGGCGGCGATGGACTTGACGACCTCTTGTGGCTGGCGCACCGCGATGACGGTCGCGACATCGAATCCGCCCAGGCGTGCGGCCTCGAACCACAGGTCGGACAGGGCGGTGATCCGGGGCTCCTTGATCACCACGAGCGGCGCGGCCGGCAGGGTGGCCAGATACGCCCCGATCTTGGCGATGTGGGCGGCCTTTTCGTCGGCACGGAAGGCATCGCCCTCCAGCAGGCGCAGCGACGGGTCGTACCAGTTGCTGGCGTGACTGCGCAGGATCGACTCGTTGAGCGTGATGGCCGCCCGCGGTTCCCAGTAGCCGAGCGGATTGTTCGTGTCGGCGCCCAACATCCCGGCCGGCAGCGTGCCACCGCAGAGCGAGAGAACCCGCGTGATCGCAGAGGTACCCGAGCGTTGCGGGCCCAGTACGAACAGGATCACCGGGCGACTCCCGGCTTCCCGGTGGCCGGAATGCTTGGGACGACGGACGGCGCGGGGAGGGCTTTCGGCGAACTGGGCGGTCCGGGCAGGTCTCATCGCGAACGCAAACCTTTCGATGTCATGCGCCTGGCTACATGCGGATTCGGTTGTTGGCCATGGCGTTCCGATTGCCCGTGCGTCCGCATTTGTCAACGCACGGCAACGCCGTCACAGCCGTCACCGCCTTGCCCGATGTGCACGACGAGGTTGAGATGCGAAACCGGCTCTATCTCAACGGCTCTGGCACAAAGACGACACTTTCCCCGTGCACCCCCTGCGGGATCAGGCTCTCCCCGGACAAGCGAATGATCGGATCGTGGTGCGTTGAATACCCTAACGCGATTGCAGTGACTATGGCGTCAATTTTGGATATTCGTTTGGTTACTTGATGTTTGGTTGACTTCGCGCACTTGCGTGCCGAAAGCCACACAGCAGCTAGGCCCAGGTGCCCTTTCGCCGGTGCGCCAGCGCGACGAGCTCCAGCACCGGCTTCATCAGCGACGGCCGAAGCAGCCTGGCGGTGAGACTGTTGGAGTGGCTGCGGGCGTCTTCCAACGCGAGCCGGAAATCATGTTCGCTGGCGCGGTAGGCCTCGAATACATGATCCAGCGTCGCCACGTCCGGCGGCCCGTCCAGCGCCGCGGCGCGCATCGCCTCGTAGACCGCCGACATCCAGCCGGCGCCGAAGCGATCGACCACCGGGCCGCTGTCCCGGTTGCGCCGCAGATCGGGGGTGAGGAACTCGTCGACGGCGCTTTCGTCCTCGGCACACAGGTCGATATCCAGCGCGGCGGAAATCCGCTTCACCTCGCGGCGCCAGTTGTCCAGGAGTTGCGTGTACTCGACGAACACCCTTGGCACGCCGCGCGAGTGGCGCTCGGCCAGCAGATTCCCCTTCAACCACAAGGCGCTCGCGAGTTCCGGCAACGCCCCGGTGGCCTTACCCAGCGACGCGATCACCTCCTGCGGGTGTCGCACCGCGATCACAACCGCGACGTCGAGACCCGCTTGGCGCGCCGCTTCCAACCACATCTCCCAGAGCACCACGATCTGCAGGTCCTTGATGACCAGCAGCGGCGCATCCGGCAGCGACTTCAGATAGGCCGCGATCTCGGCGGTGCACGCCACCCGCTCCGCCTCGGTGAAGGCGCCCTCTTCCAGCACCCGCAGAGACGGGTCCCACCAGGCGCTGCCGCGGCGCTCCAGGATCGACCGGTTGAGGAGCAGGGATGCGCGCGGCTCCCAATAACCGCGCTGGTTGATTTCGTCGGCGCCCATCATGCCCGCCGGGAGCGTGGCACCACACAGGGAAAGAACCCGCGTCAGCGCCGACGTGCCCGACCGGCCCATTCCCAGAACGACCAGGGCGAGTGGGCGCGTCGCGGTTGCAGCCCCGGAGAGATTGGCGGACGCGGCAGCGGGTTCGGCGGGTCTCGTGGCGCGGGCCCATTTCATCGAGCTTCCAGCCTTCCAGTCATGTGTCGGCATCGATGCCAGGTGTATCGCGGCATTATTACCGATTGTTTGACTTTGCGGGCCTGGTTTATGAAACACATGTCAACTATGTAAAACCCTTGTGCACGGCACATTAATCAGACCGCTTAGCAATCCGCTGACCTGCGCTTATGTCTTGCCGGCCACCGCGGCGGCATGCTTGAGTGCGGTTTACTCAACCGTGAACGCGATGGTCGGGCGTGTTAGCCCGCGGCGGCTCCCGGCTCGAAGAACGGCGCCCCGTACTCGGTCACCGGTGAGAAGCCGTGTCTGCGCGCCTTCTCGGCGGCCTTGCGAATCAGCGCGTAGATGCCGACGAACGCGGCGTGGTCGGTCATCACGAACGGGGTCAGCAGCCGGTTGTGCACCAGCGAGAACGCCACCCCGCTGGCCGGGTCGGTCCAGCCCAGCGACCCGCCCAGCCCGACATGACCGAACCCGGGCATCACGTTCCCGATGGGCAGGCTGTGGTAGCCGAGGTGGAACGCCAACGGCACGAACAGGTTCCGGTCGGGCCGCAGGCTGCGCCGGCCGGTCAGTCCGGCGACCATCTCGCGGGACAGGAACCGGATGCCGTCGACCTCGCCGCCGTTGGCGATCGCCCCGTACATCCGCGCCAGCCCACGGGCCGTCGCCACGCCGTTGGCCGCCGGGATCTCCGCGTCGAGCAGCGGGGTGTCACCCTGCACCGCGGCGACCATGCCCGGGAAGTACATGGACCGGAATCCTCCGGACAGCTCGTTGGCCACCTTGCGCGTCACGCAGCTGAGCACCGGATTGCGCACCAGGTTCTGCGGCGCCACGATCTGGGCGACCCGCGTCGGCGCGCCGGCCGGCGGGCGACCCAGATACAACCCGTCGGTGCCCAGCGGCTCGGCGAGTTCCTCCCGGATCAGCGCCCGCATGCCCTTCCCGGTGACTCCGCGGGCCAGCCCGGACATCAGCCAGCCGAAGGTCAGCGCGTGATACGCCGGCTTGCCCAGCAACCGCCCCGGCGCCGCCGCCGCCAGCCGTTCCTCCATCACGACGTGGTCCAGCAGGTCTTCGCTGTTGGCGCCGCGCAGGCCGGACAGGCCCGCGGCGTGCCTCATCACGTCGCGGACGGTGAGCTTCGCCTTGCCGTTGGCCGCGAACTCCGGCCAGTACTCGGCGACGGGCGCCTCGTAGTCGATCAGCCCCCGGTCGGCGAGCCGGTGAATAACCGTGGCGGCCATCCCCTTCGTCGCCGAGAACACCATCGGCGCGGTGTCCGCCGACCACGGCCGATGGCCGCCCCGGTCGGACCAGCCGCTCCAGACGTCCACGACGGGCTGGCCGTCGAGATAGACCGCGAGCGCGCCGCCGCCGAACCGGCGGGCGGGAAACATGGTCGAGAAGCTGCGAACGACGCATCCGAAGTGTGAGTCCGCCGCGCCGGACACACGGTGACCTGCGTCAAGGTCATCGTGGACAGGGACCGCGCGGCGATCGACTCGGGCTTCCACCGTCACAATTTCGAATTTACTTGGATTTCACACCGTCCCGGAGCGAAATCGGATTGTTTATCTATCCGTTATTCTGACGCCGCCGATAATATTTGCTGCGCCGCCAGCGCCGGGGTCAGCTCCCCCGCCTTGACCTGGCGTTCGATGTCGGCGCGCATCTTGCGCACCTTTGGGTTGGTCAGCACCCGGTCCAACACGGTGTCGCGCACCATCTGCCAGGTCCAGTCGACTTGCTGGGCGCGCCGGCGCGCCTCGAACTCGCCGGCCTCGGTGAGCACCCGGCGATGACGTTCGATGGTCTCCCACAACTCCTCCAGCCCGGTCCCCTCCATCGCGCTCATGGTGAGAACCGGCGGGCGCCACAGCGTTTCGCGCGGGTGGATCAGCCGGATCGCGGAGGACAGTTCGCGGGCCGCCACCCGCGCCTCGGCGAGGTGTTCGCCGTCGGCCTTGTTCACCACCACGATGTCGGCCAGCTCCAGCGCGCCCTTCTTGATGCCCTGCAGCTGATCGCCGCTGCGCGCCAGGGTCAGCAGGACGAACGTGTCGACCATGTTGGCGACGGTCACCTCGGACTGGCCGACGCCGACCGTCTCGATGATGATCACGTCGAAACCGGCGGCCTCCAACAGCACCACCGTTTCCCGGGTCGCCTTTGCTACGCCGCCCAGCGTGCCCGACGTCGGCGACGGGCGGATGTAGGCATCCGGGTGCACCGCCAGGCGCGCCATGCGGGTCTTGTCGCCGAGGATCGACCCCCCGCTGCGCGTCGACGACGGGTCGACGGCCAGCACCGCCACGCGATGGCCCTGCTCGATCAGGTGCATGCCGAGCGCCTCGATGGTGGTGGACTTGCCCACCCCGGGCGTCCCGGTGATGCCGACGCGGTGCGCGTTGCCCGAGTCGGGCGTCAGCTCGAGCAGCAGCCGCTGCGCCTTCTCGTGATGGTCGGCGCGGGTGGACTCCAGCAGTGTGATGGCCCGCGGCAACGCGGCGCGGTCGCCGCGGCGTATCGCGTCGGCCAGCTCCTCGACGGTCATCACGGCTGCCCCGCGAAAATGCAACTGGCGACGCGTTTCCCGAGTGCGGCCGTCGGCAGTTGCAGTCTCGCGCAAATCATTCGAGCGTGTAGCCCTGCCGCTCGGCGAGCTTGTGCAGCAAGCCGATCGCGGCGTCCGCGATCACGGTCCCGGGCGGGAAGATGGCCGCGGCCCCGGCCGCATACAGCTCGTCGAAGTCGCCGGGCGGGATGACCCCGCCGACCACGATCATGATGTCGGGCCGCCCCACCCCGGCGAGCGCGTCGCGCAGCGCCGGCACCAGCGTCAGGTGCCCGGCGGCCAGCGACGAGACGCCGACCACGTGCACGTCGTTGTCGGCGGCCTGGCGGGCCACCTCCTCCGGCGTGGAGAACAGCGAGCCGACGTCGACGTCGAAGCCGAGGTCGGCGAAGGCCGTCGCGATCACCTTCTGGCCGCGGTCGTGGCCGTCCTGCCCCATCTTGGCCACCAGAATCCTGGGCCGGCGGCCGTCGGCCTCGGCGAACTTATCGACCAGTTCGGTGGCGGTGGCGATGTTGGGGGCCTTTCCGGCTTCGTCGCGGTAGACGCCGGCGATGGTGCGGATCTCCGCCTGGTGTCGCCCGTATACCTTTTCCAGCGCGTCGGAGATCTCCCCGACCGTCGCCTTGGCCCGGGCGGCGTTGATCGCCAGCGCCAGCAGATTATTACCCAGCCCGTCCTCGCCGGCGCGCCCGTGTGCCGCGGCGGCCCGCGACAGCTCGGCCAGCGCGGCCTCGACGGCGGGCTGGTCGCGGCTGGCCCGCAGCTCCTGCAGCTTGGCCAGCTGTTCGGCCCGCACCCGGCTGTTCTCGACCTTGAGCACCTCGACCTCTTGGTCCTCTTCGACCTGGTACTTGTTGACGCCGATCACCGGCTGCATGCCGGAGTCGATGCGGGCCTGGGTGCGCGCGGCCGCCTCCTCGATGCGCAGCTTGGGGATGCCCTCGCTGATGGCCTGCGCCATGCCGCCGTGCTCGGCGACCTCGGCGATGTGCGCGCGGGCCTTCTGCGCGAGCTGGTGGGTGAGCCACTCCACGTAATACGAGCCGCCCCACGGGTCGATCGGCCGCGTGGTGCCCGACTCCTGCTGCAGCAGCAGCTGCGTATTGCGCGCGATGCGGGCGGAGAAGTCGGTGGGCAGCGCCAGCGCCTCATCGAGGGCGTTGGTGTGCAGCGACTGGGTGTGCCCCTGGGTGGCGGCCATCGCCTCGATGCAGGTGCGGGCGACGTTGTTGAAGGCGTCCTGCGCGGTCAGCGACCAGCCGGAGGTCTGCGAATGCGTGCGCAGTGACAGCGATTTGGGGTTCTTCGGGTGGAACTGGGCGACCAGCTCGCTCCACAGCAGCCGGCCCGCACGCAGCTTGGCGACCTCCATGAAGAAGTTCATCCCGATGCCCCAGAAGAACGACAGCCGCGGCGCGAACTTGTCGATGTCGAGGTCGGCGTCCAGGCCGGCCTTGATGTAGTCGACGCCGTCGGCCAGCGTGTACGCCAGCTCCAGATCGGCTGTGGCACCGGCCTCTTGGATGTGATAACCGGAGATCGAGATGGAGTTGAACTTCGGCATCTTCGCGCTGGTGTAGCCGAAGATGTCGGAAATGATCCGCATCGACGGCTTGGGCGGATAGATGTAGGTGTTGCGCACCATGAACTCTTTGAGGATGTCGTTCTGGATGGTGCCCGCCAGCTTCTCCGGCGGCACGCCCTGCTCCTCGGCGGCCACCACGTACAGCGCGAGGATGGGCAGCACGGCGCCGTTCATGGTCATCGACACGCTCACGGTCGACAGGTCGATGCCGTCGAACAGCTGCCGCATGTCGAGGATGGAATCGATTGCCACGCCGGCCATCCCGACGTCGCCCTGCACCCGCGGATGGTCGGAGTCGTAGCCGCGGTGGGTGGCCAGGTCGAAGGCCACCGACAGGCCCTTCTGGCCGGCCGCCAGGTTGCGGCGGTAGAACGCGTTCGACTCCGCGGCCGTGGAGAACCCCGCATACTGGCGGATGGTCCACGGCTGGTTGACGTACATCGTGGGGTACGGGCCGCGCAGGAACGGCGGCTCGCCGGGGAAGGTGTTGAGCGGGTAACCGCCGGCGACCGCGGCGGCCCGGTCGGCGCCGATGTACACCGGCTTGACGGCGATGTCCTCCGGCGTGTGCCATTCGAGCTGGTCGGGGGTGTACCAGTGCGCCCTCGCGGCCGCGGCAACGTGCTTTTCCACGGCGGCCTCAGTAGGCGGCGGCAGCGGGCGGTCGCCGTTGAACGGGACCTCGGCGAAGTTGCCGATCACGGGTGCGGTTGTGGTCATCGCGGCTACGCTCCCAGTCGAGTGAGCAGGTTCGAGAGGGCTTCGACCGCATCGATTTTCGCGGTCAGGAACTCGTCGGGCCGGTGCTCGGCGTCACCGACGGCCTTCTCCGGCCCGGCCAGGCAGACCCTCGACACGCCGGCGGTTCGGGCCGCCTCGACGATCGACCCGGCCTCCTCGGAGTAGCGCTTGTCGGTGCCGCAGATGACCGCGACGCTCGGCGATCCGGCGTCGGCGACGGCCTTCGCGACCGTGGCGGCGTCGACCGTGCCCGGGTTGACGGCCTCGATCCCGCCCGACGCCAGCAGGTTGGCGGCGAACGTCGCCCGGATGTTGTGCTCGGCCAGCGGTCCCAGCGGAAGCAACAGCGCCTGCGGGCGCGCGCCGGTGCGGGCCAGGAAGGCGTCGGAGCGGTCGCGCAGGGCCTCGAACGCGGCGGCGTAGCGCCGCAGGTTGCCGGCGGGCAGCGGCGTACCCGAATCCGCCTGCGGCAGGGCCGGTTCGGTGAGGTTCGGGAACTCGTTGACACCGGTGATCGCGGTGCGACGGTGCGCGATGTCGTCGGCGCGCCGCGCGGCCACCTCGGCGATCTGCTCGACGACGTAGTCGCGCGCCTCGACGAACCCGCCGCGCGCCTCGATGGCCTGGAAGTGCGCCCAGGCCTGCTCGGCGAGCCGCGCGGTGAGGTCTTCGACGAACCACGAGCCGCCGGCCGGGTCCAGCACCCGGCCGACGTGGGACTCCTCGAGCAGCAGCAGCTGGGTGTTGCGGGCGATGCGGCGCGCGAAACTCCTTGCCGTGCCGGGGAAACCGCCCGGGATCGCCACGTCGAACGGCAGCACCAGCACGGTGTCCGCGCCGCCGACGCCGGCGCCGAAGGCGGCCAGCGTGCAGCGCAGCATGTTCACCCACGGATCGCGCTGGGTCATCATCGGCAGCGACGTTTCCGCGTGCACGGTGACGGCGCCGCCGTCCGGGTCGCCGAGGACCTCGGCGACCCGCGCCCAGAGCTGACGCACGGCCCGCATCTTGGCGAGCGTCACGAACTGGTCGTCGTCGGCGGCCAACCGGAAACTGATCTGCCGCAGCGCCTCGCCGACCGGCATGCCCGCCTCGGTGAGCCGCCGCAGATACGCCACCCCGGCGGCCACGGTGCCGGCCAGCTCCCACGTCGCGCTCGCGCCCAGGTTGTGGAACGCGGGCCCGTCGACGGTGATCGCCCGCACCCCATGCTCGCGGGCCGCGCGGGTGGCGACCGCGACGACCTCGTCGAGCGCGGGCGCGGGACGGTCGCTGACCGCCGCGGTGAGCGGGTCGCCGCCCAGGTCGATCGACAGCAGACCGCGCTGATCCGCCTCGACCCGGCCCGCCGCCGCCAGCATCACGTCGGCGGCGGCGCAGTAGTCAGCCCCGGCGTCGACGATCACCGGCACCATGCTCAGGTGCACGCCCTGCAGGGCGTCCTCGAGCTGGCCGGCCGTCACACCGGACTCCCCCACCCGCAGCACCAGCGCGCTCGCCCCGTTGCCCAGCGCCTCGAGCACCGCCGAATTGACGTCGCCGGCCGCCACACCGGCGACGCGATCGGCCGGGAACGCCTCGGCGACCTTCCAGCCGGACTTGACGTCGCGCAACGCGTCGGCGCCGCGCACATAGGGCCACTCGCCCGGCAGCGGCGGTTCCGGCAGCTCGTCCAGCGCCGTGTACAGCGCCCGGACGGCGATGCCGTCGTACGTCGGGGTCTCCAGCAGCCGCTCGGGCTCGTCCCCGAGCTCCCCGGGGTCCTTCCGGGTGCTTTTCGACAGCACGCCCGTAACCGCACTGCGCCAACGCCCGCGAACCTGTTCTAGTTCGGCGAGTTCGGGTACATCAATGGACACCGATTGCTCCCTTTATCCCAGCAAATGGGGCCTGCGACTTACTAATGAGGCTAATTGATCGGGCCGGTCGGCAGAAAACCGCGCGGCCCGGGGAGCGGGACGGCGCGGCGGTGAAACGCCAGCCTCGGGAAACGAGTTATTCACCTGCGGGCCGTAACCTTTACAGGCGTGACGGCTTCGGCCACCTGCAGAATCAACCGGACGCTGCGCGACCTCGGCGCCGCGCTGGGCGCGACCGCGCGTCTGCTGTCGCGTCCCCGGGCGATCGCCACAGTGGTCGGTATCACAGTCTTGATCGCGGCGGCATCCTGGCTTCCGCTGCCCACCCCGGTGCAGATGCGCGACTGGGCCGAGTCGGTCGGCCCGTGGTTCCCGTTGGCGTTCCTGGCCGCACACGTCGTGGCCACCGTGGTGCCGATCCCGCGGACGGCGTTCACCCTTGCCGCCGGCCTGCTGTTCGGCCCGCTCACCGGCGTGGCGATCGCGGTGGTCGCCAGCACCGCGAGCGCGGTGATCGCCCTACTGCTGGTGCGCGCGGTGGGGTGGCGGCTGAACCGGCTGGTTCGGCACCGGTCGATCGACACCGTGGACGAGCGGTTGCGGCAACGCGGCTGGCTGGCCATCCTGTCGCTGCGGCTGATTCCCGCCGTGCCGTTCTCGGCGATCAACTACGCCGCCGGTGCGTCGACAGTGCGCGTGCTGCCGTACACGCTGGCCACGCTGGGCGGTCTGCTGCCCGGCACCGCCGCCGTGGTGATCCTGGGCGACGCGCTCGCCGGTCACCCCAATTCGCTGCTGTACCTGGTGTCGCTGTGCACGGCGACCCTGGGCTTGACGGGCCTGGTCATCGAGATTCGCCATTACCGCCGGCACCACCGCCGCGCGCACAGCCCCGCCGCCGACGACCCCTCCCCCGAGCCGGCCGCCGTCAGCTAGCAAATTCGGCCAATCGCGACGGCCGGCGCGCCGAAGCTGGCAAGCTGGGGCCACACACATACCGGCACCGCGCTCAAAGGGGGGGTGTTGGCCGGAACCCAGGTGACGTACCCGCCGCCACAACGCTCCAAGATGCATTCGGCGTTGCTGGTGATCGCGTCCCTGTGCTGCGCCGCCGCCCTGGTCGCCGCCGCCGGCCTGCTGTCCAGGCACGCCAACCCCGCCCGCGAGCCCGGCCCACCGCCGCTGCTGTCGCCGATCGATCTGCCCGCGTCGACCGCGGTCGACCCCGGTGCGGGGATCTACGTCCAATACGCCGACGGGTCGGGCGGAATGGGCTGCACCGCAGGCTTTTTGGTGCGCACCAGGACCGGGCAGCCCGGGGTCCTCACGGCGGGCCACTGCAACCGCGCCGGCGGACCCAGCAAGGTGACGATCAACCTGGGCGGGGTCCTCCCCTACGCGACGCTGGGCACGTTCAGCCAGACCGTCAGCGAGGGAGTCCACGACGAACAGCACGACATCGGCCTCATCCTGCTCGACGGCGACAACGTCCCCCAGAACCCGGCCATCGGGGCGTCGTTGCCGGTCTCCGGCATCGCCGCCAACGTGCGGGTCGGACAGGAACTCTGCAAATTCGGGATGGGTTCCGGCGAGGCCACCTGCGGACGGGTCACCGAGGTCACCGGCAGCAAGGTGGTGTTCCTGGCGCCCGGCCAATGCGGCGATTCCGGCGGTCCGGTTTATTTCGACCACGGCGACGGCACGCTCCACGGCGTCGGCATCCTCATCCGCGGGGGCGACCCCTACCTCCGTAGGCCCGGGTGCGCGGCCCCGGCGAAATTCTCGGTCGCCGAACTGGTCCAGCCGTGGCTGGACCGGTGGCAGCTGACCGCCGTGACCGCGCCGTCCGCATCCGGCTGAGGCTTCTTCAGGCTGGCTTCAGGCTGGCTTCCTACTGTCGCCGATCGCGGCGATCCGCGGGTTCTCCGCGCGGGTGTGTGCGCCGCCGACAGAGAGGAGAGATGGGCCGAGTGAAGATCAACCAACTCATTGCCGGGTCGTTGCTCGCGGGAGCGCTGGGGCGGCCGTCGCCGGTTTCGGCGTCGCGGCGGCGAGCGCGGACCCGCC
>NZ_GG770560.1:31124-108760 GCF_000164135.1 Mycobacterium parascrofulaceum ATCC BAA-614
ACCGCCGCACCCGCCCGGTGGTCCGTTCGGCGGGCCGCCGGGACCGGGGGGACCGATGGGCCCCATGGGACCGGGGGGACCGGGGCGACCGCCGCCACCGCCGGGGCCGGGTGACCCGTTCCGCCCGCCCCCGCCGGGATTCTGACGCGGGGTTAGCCGTGCTGCGCGGTGGCCGCCTCGCGCCGGGGCGGCCACCGACTTCGCTGCACACAAAAATTCTTGACGCGTCCTAAACTTCCGCTCATGGAACAGCTGAGGGTGGCCGTGCCGGCCGTACAGCTGATGAGCGTTCGCTGGCGTGCGCAGGTCGACGAGCTTGTTGCGGCCGTTCCCCCCGCGTTGGGATTGGCATGTCAGCCAAGCTCCGGGGCGGTCAGGGCGGGGCACGCCGCGGTCGGGCTGGCCGCCACGTCGCTCATGGGAAGAATGCGGGACAGCGCGGCGAAAGTCGCCGCCGCCAACTCCGGCTATGCGGCCAATGAGACCAATTCAGCTGCAGAATTCGTAGCGATCATTCACCGATCAGGCAGTTAGCGATGGCAACGGCGATTGCATCGGCTCCCACGTTGTCGAGCCTCATGGCTTGGCCGACCGAGCATCTCACCAACGCGGCCGATTATTGGTCCAGCACCGGCAACCGGTGGTACGACGTTTTCGCCCAGACATGGCATGAAAGTCTTTCCGTCGACTGGAGGGGAACAGGCGCCGACGCGCTGCAAACGCGCACTTACGCGGACAAACTCAAAGTCAGCGGATTAGTCGATCAATTACATGAAGCGGCAAAAGTGGCTCGCGCCGGAGCTTCCGATTTGTATGCCGCCAGATCACGGGTGCGATACGCGGTCGAAGACGCGCGCGATGCGGGCTTCGCCGTGGGCGAAGACCTCTCGGTCACCGATCGGTCGACGGGCGGGTCTTCCGCCGCTCGGTCCGCCCGGCAAGCTCAAGCGCAGGCCTTTGCCGCCGATATCCGCCAGCGTGCCGTGCAACTCATCGGGCTGGATGAACAGGTCGCCAGTAAAGTCAATGCGGCCATGGCAGGCGTCGGCAACGTCTTCCCTGCGGATACTCCCACCACGACCACCACCTCCCCGACCGAGCCACCGCCGCAATGCAAGCCAGAGGACATCGCGAAGCTGCAAGCAAAAGTCGATGACTTCAATCGCCGCGACAAAGACTATTTGCGCCGAGTGGCCGACCACAACCGGAAACCGCGTGACTACAACATCAACGATCCGGAGCAGAAAAAAGCATACGAACTCTACGTCCAAGAGGAACATGAGCTTCGCGACGAAGGAAGACGTCTTCAAAATGAGGGAGCAGGCCTCTACAAAGATCTGACCGAATGCGGAGTCAAGATCGTATGGGACCAGGACCATACCCACGCGAAAATACTGTGGCCCGACGGATCAGTAACTGAGTGAACAACGACCAGCCCGTGGAGCCCGCGTATGAGGAAGACGCGCGCAGGGCGGCAGGCGCCGCAGAACTGAGCACCGACGCCCGTCTTTCCGATCCCGAGCGCTCATGGTGGCGTCGCAGGAAGTGGGCGCTGGTCGTTGTAGCCATCGTGATGGCCCTCCTCGCCGGTGTCCTGGTCTACGCGCCGATCCACCGGCACGCACCCGCGCCACCCACGGCGCCCTCCAGCCGTGCGAAGCCTGCGACCCCGGCGGCATCCGTGGTGCCGTTCACCGGCCTGTCTCATCCCACCGGAATAGCGGTGGACGCGGCTCGAAACGTCTACGTCGCCGATACCGGAAACAACCGGGTGTTGAAGTTGGCGCCGGAGTCGGGCACCCAAGAGGTGATACCGTTCGCTGATCTCAACCGACCGTTTGGGGTCGCCGTCGACGCCGACGGCGCGGTATATACCGTCGACAACACCCAACGGGTGCTGAAGTTGGCGCCGGGCCGCAGCACACAGCAGGTGCTGCCGTTCAACGGCCTCTCCAGCGTGGGCGGTCTGACCGTCGATTCCGCGGGAAACGTCTACGTCGCGGACACCGGCAAGAACCAGGTGGTGAAGTTGGTCGCGGCCTCCAACACCCAGCAAGTCGTCGGCTTCTCTGACCTGTTTTACCCGGGCGACGTGGCAGTCGATCCCGCCGGCAACGTTTACGTCACCGAAATCTGGACCGACCGCGTTCGGGTGCTTGCGGCAGATTCGGGGCGGCAGCGCGAATTGTCGTTCGACCATGACCTTTACCAGATCCATGTGTTCGCGGTTGCGGTCGATCCCGCGGGCGACGTCTTCGTCACCGACAACTTCCAGGGCCAGGGCTATTGGGTCGTGGAGTTGGCCGCAGGCTCGCGGGCACCGAAAGTGTTGCCGTTCAGCGCCCTTGACGCTCCCAATGGAGTCGCGGTCGACTCCGCCGGCAGTGTCTACGTCGCCGATGCCGGACACAACCGGGTGGTGAAGTTAACGCTCGGTTAGCATGCCGATCCCGCGGCCGGCAGCGTGAGCCGAAACCTCGCCCCACCCTCGTGGGGCAGGCACACCAGCTCGCCGCCATGGGCGTGCGCCAGCGCCCGCGCGATCGGCAGGCCCAGCCCGGCTCCGCCGTGATCGCGGCCGCGCCCGGCGTCCAGGCGCACCAGGCGCTCGAAGATCCGCTCCCGCTCGCCGTCGGGAATGCCCGGGCCGCTGTCGGTGACGGTCACCTCGGCGGTTCCGTCGCGCACGCCGACGTCGACCGTGATGGCGCCCCCGGGCGGGGTATAGCGACGGGCGTTGTCGAGCAGGTTGGACAGGATCTGGGCGATCCGGGTGGGGTCCGCGTTGACGGTCAATGTGGCGGCGCCCGTGCGGGTGACGGCGAGTTGCGGCGCCAGCATCGCGGCCCGGTCGGCTTCGGCATCCGCGAGCGCGGCCAGGTCGACGTCGTGGCGGTCCAGCGGCAGCCCGGCGTCGATGCGGCTCAGGTCGAGCATGTCCGACACGAGCCGACCGGCGCGGCGGGCATCGGAGAGCAACAGGCCGGCCCGGCGATATTGGCCGTCGGCGTGCTGCTGGGAGGCGCTGTTGGCGAGTTGCTCGGCGGCGACCTGAATGCCCGCGATCGGGGTGCGCAGCTCGTGGGCGGCGTCGACGAGGAAGCGCCGGGTCGCCGTCTCGGCGCGCCGGGCCGCGTCGGCGGCCTTTTGCGCCCGGCGTTCGGAAGCCTCCAGGGCGTCCAGCATCCCGTCGAAAGCCGTTGCGGCGCGCCCTAATTCGGTATCGGCGCGGTCCGGTCGCAGCCGTCGCCCGCGATCACCCGTCCTGATGTCGTTGGCCAGCGTCGTGAGCCGATCCAGCGGGCGCAACGCCACCCGGCTCACCGCCATCAACAGCAGCGCGGCGACCACCAGGGTCGCCACGCCCGCCCCGATCATCAGCAGCCGCAGCTGGTGGGTCACCTGAGTGGTTTGCGTCGTATCGGCGACCAGGATCACCCGTCCCCCGTCGGGCAGCGGGAGCACCAGGGCCGTCGCCGTGGCGTCCGCAGGCGGCGGTGGCGGCGGGGGTGGCGGGGGTGGCCAGGGCGGCATCGGCGGCATGCCGGGCGGCGGGAAGTTCCGGCCGGACGCCCAGGGCGGCGGGGGCGCAAAGGGCGGCGGCGGGGCCGTCGGACCGGCGACGGTGTCGGGGCTGATGCCGCGGTCGCCGTAGGTCGCGCCGTCGGCGGTGACCAGCAGGGCGCGCACCCCGCCGCCGTTGAGTTCCGCGGCCAGCAGGTCGGGCGAGGTGTGCGCGGCGTCCAACGCCTCGGCGCGCGACGCCGCCGCCAGCAGCCGGTCGTGCAGGTTTCTCCGGGCGAGCACACCCAGGCTGACGTCGATGGTGACACCGAGCGCCACCAGCAGCAGCGCCAGCAGCGCCACCACCACCAGCGTCACCCGGCGCTGCAGGGAGGGGGTGCGAGTCGTCATTATCGCTGGGGCTGCAGCCGGTAGCCGATGCCGCGCACGGTGTGCAGTATCCGCGGCCCGTGGGCCTCGAGCTTGCGCCGCAAGCCACTCACGTACACCTGCACCAGGTTGGGGTCGTAGGCGTCGTAGCCCCACACCGCGTTCAGGATCTGGCCGGCGCTGACGATGCGGCCCCGCTGCTCGACGAGGAAGGACAGCAGCCGCAGCTCGGTTGCGGTCAGGTCGAGGCGACGCCCGCTGCGCGCGGCCACGCCGGCGTCGGTGTCGAGCATCAGGTCGCCGAACTGGATGACCTGCGGCAGCCGCCCGCGCCGGCGCAACACCGCCCCGACCCGCGACACGAGTTCGGCCAGCTCGAACGGTTTGACCACGTAGTCGTCCGCCCCGCCGTCCAGGCCGCGCAACCGGTCCTCCAGCCCGTCGCGGGCCGTGATCAACACGATCCCGACCTCGCCCCAGTCCCGGATCACGTCGATCAGCGCGAAGCCGTCGCGGCCCGGCAACATGACGTCGAGCACCACCAGGTCCGGCCGCAACCCTTCCAGGGCCTCTTCCAGCCGGTCGCCGTCGCGGCGGCCGACGGTGTGATAGCCGACATCGGTGAGCGCCTCGCTGACCATTTCGCGGATCGTCTCGGAGTCTTCGACGACCAGCACCCGCGGCGTGCCGACGGAATAGCGGCCGGCGGCCGTCCGCGGGCAATTCGTCATGACCCCATTGTCGGCGCCGCGGCTGAAACGAACCTGAAGCCGCTCGCTGGGGCCATCCGTCGCGGCGCCCCGGTTTCTTCAGGTCCACTTCAGTTGCGGCTCCTACGGTCGCCGACATGACCACTGACGACCACATCGACACCAATCCGCCCGCGCCGCCCCCGACCGCCTCCCGGCCACCCGAGCCCCGCCGCCACTCCACCGCCGTGGTGGTCGGCGCCGGGGTGGCCGGCGCGCTGATCGGCGCGTTCGGCATCATCGCGGCGATCGCCTTCGCGTGGCTCATCAGCGCGGGCCCGCCCGGACCGCCTGGGCCGCCGCCGGGGCCCCCGCCAATGATGGCGTTCCATCACGGCCCGCCGCCCCCGCCGATGGGCGGCCCGATGGGGGTTTCGGCTTCGGGCCGCCGCCCGGCCCGCCCGCGCCGCCGCCCGTCCCGCCCCCACCGCCGTCCCCGGCATCGTCCCCGCACGGCTGACCGGACTGCCGCCGTCACGATCCGCAAATCGTGGCGGCGGCGGCCGTCCGGCCAGTAGCGTCTCGGGTTACCGACCGCCGACGACCGTGGAGAACCGCATGACCTCGGACAACATCGGAACCCGCCGCTTCCCCACCGCGGTCGCCGTCGTCGCCGGGCTGGCCGGCCTGGTGGTCGGCGCGCTGGCCGCCTTCGCGATCACCGGGCTGGTCTTCACGGTCCGGGTCCAACTCCCGCCGCCGCCATACCCACCCCCGCTCTCGTCGCAGTCCGGGGGCGGATGCATCTACCCCTCTCCGCCGTCGCCCAGCGCCCCGCCGGGTCCGGGAGTCCTGCCGCCGCCGCCCCGCCCCTGAGCCCGGCGCTCGCGGTCAGCGCGGGCGAGGTCGCGAACGGCGCTCTTCGCCTTCCAGCTCCCGGGCCTCCTGCTTGCTTTCGGCGGAAGGACCCGATCCCGGCAGTCGTTTTCCGGCGACTTCGGGCGTGAAGATCAGCGTGATGGCGCCGACCACGCCGGCGAAGATCAACAGGTACGCCGGCACCAGGGTGTTGCCGGTGGCCGACACCAACGACTCGGCGACCAGCGGCGTGGGCCCGCCGAAAGAGGACACGGAGATGTTGAAGCCGATGGACATGGCGCCGTAGCGCACCTTCGTCGGGAACAACGCCGGCAGCACCCGCGGCTCGACGCCGGTGAAGCACAGCTGCGTCACGCCGATGATCAGCACACCGAGGAACTTGACCAGGTAGCCACCGCCGGACCGGATCAACACGAACGCCGGCACCGACGCCGCGATCAGTGACGCGCAGCCGACCCACATCAGTGGCTTGGTGCCGATGCGGTCGGACAGCCTGCCGACGAATACGACGGCGGCCAGCATGACCAACAGCACCAGCAGGATCATCATCAGCGCCGGGTTGTCCGGGACGCCCACGGTCTTCTTCAGATACGTCGGCAGGTATCCGCTGAGCGTGTAGCTGGTGAGCGCGATCGTCATCTCCAGGCAGATGCAGATGACCAGCCCCCGCCATTGTTTGACGACGGTGTCTTCGAACTGCTCGCCGCCGGATTCCTGCTCGCCCTTGTCCTGGTTCTCATAATCGGGTGACTCGTCAAGGCGCGACCGCATGAACATCGCGGCCACGCCGAGCGGCCCACCGAGGACGAACGGGATGCGCCAGCCCCAGCTCGTCATGTCGGCTACCGGCAGCGCGACCTGCAGGCCGGTGATCAGCGCGGCGCCCACCACGTAGCCGGTCAGGGTGCCCAGCGGCAGGAATCCGGCCATCATGCCGCGCCGGCGATCCGAGGCGTGTTCGTTGACGTAGGTCATGGCGCCGGCATACTCGCCGCCGGTCGACAGGCCCTGGCCGATGCGGATGATGACCAGCAGGACCTGCGCCCAGATCCCGATCGAGCGGTAGCCCGGAAGCAGACCGGTCGCGGTCGTGCTCACCGCCATCAGCAGGATCGTGAACATCAGCACCCGCTTGCGCCCGATGCGGTCACCGAGCGGCCCGAAGATGATGCCGCCCACCGGCCGCACCAAGAACGTCGCCGCCAGCGTGGCAAAGGTCGCGATCAGGTTCCCGGAACCGGAACTGCCGGGGAAGAACACCTGCGCCAGCATGGTGGCCGTGTAGCTGTACAGGCTGAAGTCGTACCACTCCATGAAATTGCCGATGGCGGTGCCCTTGACGGCCCGATGCGTCGCGCCCTTGTCGGCGACGCGGATCTCGTCGCGAGACCACGTACGGCGGCTCTTGCTTGCTTGGGGACTCATCGCGCGACGGCTACCCACAACCCCCACGTCTACGCTCGACTAAACAATCGTTTACAATTGTAAACGTGCATTCACCACCCCCGGACGACCGGACGGCCCGCGCACGGATCCGCGACGAAGCGCTGCGGCTGTTCGCCGAGCGCGGCCCCGACTCGGTCACCCTGCGCGACATCGCGACCGCGGCGGGCGTGTCACCGGCTCTGCTGATTCGGCACTACGGCTCGAAAGACGGATTGGTCGACGCCGTAGACGATCACGTCGTCAAGACCTTCGAGGTGCTGCTGTCGACGATGACCGAGCAGACCGCCGTGGCCGGGCTCGAGCCCACCGCGGTGCCGAGCCTGCTCGACGGCCTGGCCACCCACCTGCCGCCCGACTCGCCGATCCCGGCGTACCTGAGCCGGCTGCTGATCGCCGGGGGCAGGGCGGGGTCGGCGTTGTTCGACCGGCTCTTCCGGCTGAGCCGGACCACGCTCGACGCGATGGTCGCCGCCGGAACCGCCAGCGCCGGCGCGGACCCCGCGGTGCGGGCGGCGTTCCTGCTCGTCAACGACCTCGCGGTGCTGACGCTGCGCCCCCGCCTGACCGAGGTGCTCGGCGTGGATCCGCTTTCGGACGCGGGCATGCGGCGCTGGGCCGGCGAGGTGTTCGCGATCTATCGGGAAGGACTTGTCAACGGGTGAAGAAAGAATCGGAGGTAAAGATGTCCAGCACAAACATTTTCGCCAAAACCGGCGCGCGTCTGCTCCGGTCCCCGCGCTTGATGCGCGCGCCGATCTGGATCTATAAGGCCCGCGCGGGGGCGCTGTTCGGGTCGCGCTTGCTGATGCTCGAACACATCGGCCGCAAATCCGGTGAGCCGCGCTACGTGGTGCTGGAAGTGGTCGGCCACTCGTCGCCGGACACCTACGTCGTCGCCTCCGGCTTCGGCCGAAAGGCGCAGTGGTTCCGCAACATTGAGGCCAATCCGCGGGTGCGCGTCTACGCGGGCAGCCACGCGCCCAGACCCGCCACCGCGCGGATCCTCGACCAGCACGAGGCCGACCGCGCGCTGGCGACCTACCTCAGCCGGCACCGCAAGGCGTGGGAAAAGATGAGGCCGGCGCTGGAGGAAACGCTCGGCGTGCCGATCACCGAGACGAACACCCCGCTGCCCATGGTCGAGCTGCGACTGGACTAGCTGCGGTCGGGGCCCTTCGCCGTCATCACCGCGAACGTGGCCAGGAACACCGCCGCCGGGAGCGCGTTGACGGCCTTGTCGCGCACCCGGATGTGCGCACCGAGCGCCAACACGAAATAGACCGTCAGCATCGCCGTCGTCACCCGCGCCAGCGCCGGGAAGCGGGTGACCGACAACAGGCCCACGGCGGCGGCCGCCTTCACCGCAGGCAGCACGGGCCGCACGTTCTCCGGCAGGCCGACGTCGTCGAGGACCTTCTTGATGGGGGCCACCTGAACACCGCACGCCACCGCGTCCACGGCGTGGAAGACGCCGAGTGCCGCGTAGGTCTTCGGCGAAGTGAAAACGCTCATGGAGCAATCCTATTGGCCCAATCGCGGCGGCGCCCCCGGCGGTGGGCCGTCCACCGGCTGGCGGGCGATCGCCTCGGCCTTGGCCACCGCCTGCGCGATCGCCGGGTCGGTCTCGGTGGAGAACCAGTCGGCAACGTCGGCGTCGTCGGCCGCGCTGTGCTTGGGTGCGTCCTCGACCGGCGACGGCTCAAATCGGAACACGCCGTCCTCGCCCGGGGTGCCCAACAGCTTGGTGAAGCCCTGCAGCGCCGCGTTGAAGTCGCTGGGCACCACCCAGACCTTGTTGGCGTCGCCGCGGGCCATCTCCGGCAGCGTCTGCAGGTACTGGTAGGCCAGCATCTCCGGGGTGGGCCTACCGGCCTTGATCGCGGCGAACGTCTTCTCGATGGCCTTGGCCTGCCCCTGCGCCTGCAGGTAGGCCGCGGCACGCTCGCCTTGGGCGCGCAGCATCCGGGACTGCCGGTCGGCCTCGGCCGCCAGGATCGCGGCCTGCTTGGCGCCCTCGGCGGCCAGAATCTGCGCCTGCTTGGCGCCCTCGGCCTCCTTGATGGACGACTCCCGCATACCTTCGGCGGTCAGGATCATCGCCCGCTTCTCGCGGTCGGCCTTCATCTGCTTTTCCATGGAGGCCTGAATGGACGGCGGCGGGTCGATGCTGCGTAACTCGACCCGGGCCACCCGCAGCCCCCAGCGACCGGTCGCCTCGTCGAGCACCCCGCGCAGCTGACCGTTGATCTGGTCGCGGGAGGTCAGCGTCTGCTCCAGCGTCATGCCGCCCACGACGTTGCGCAGCGTGGTGGTGGTCAGCTGTTCGACGCCGACGATGTAGTTGCTGATCTGGTAGACGGCGGCCTGCGGATTGGTGACCTGGAAGTAGACGACGGTGTCGATGTTGAGCGTCAGGTTGTCCTCGGTGATCACCGGCTGCGGCGGGAACGACACCACCCGTTCCCGCAGGTCCACCCGCGCACGGACGCGGTCGATGAACGGCACCAACAGCGTCAGCTGACCGCTGACCGTCCGGCTATATCGGCCCAGCCGCTCGATCACCGCGGCCTCCGCCTGCGGAATCAGCGCGACCGACTTGGCCACCACCACGATGGCGAATATCACCAAGACGACCAGCAACACCAAACCAGCAACCGCACCTTGCACCCGAGTTCCTCTCTCTCACAGCGTCTTTCGCAGTCGTTACGGACCGCTCTTGAAGACGACCGCCGTGGCGCCGTCGATTTGCAGGACGGTCACCGACTCCCCCGGTTCGTACACATCCGCCTCGTTGAGCGGCCGCGCCGTCCACACCTCGCCGTCGAGCTTCACCTGGCCCTCGTCGCGGGAGATCCGCGCCAGCACCAGCGCGTTCTTGCCCTCCAGCGCCTCGATGCCCAATCGCGGCACGTGCGCGGGTGTCAGGCGGCGGCGCAGCGCGGGCCGAACCAGCACGAGCAGCAGCACCGAGACGATCAGGAACACGGTTCCGTCGGCCCAGACCGGCCAATCCGTCAGCCAGCTGATCCCCGAGGCGGCCAGCGCGCCGCCGCCGAGCATCAGCAGGAACATGTCGCCGGTAAGGGCCTCCGCACCGGCGAGCACCAGCGCGAATATCAGCCAAAGCACCGCGGCGTGCATGCGGCCAGAATACGCGTGATCCGCCTTTGCCGGGCAAAACAACTACACTGCGGAATCGTGTGGTGTCCCAGTGTCTCGCTGTCCCTGTGGGCCAACGCCTGGCTCGCAGGCAAGGCCGCGCCCGACGACGTCCTCGACGCGTTATCAGTATGGGCGCCAAAGCAATCGGTCACCGCGTATGATGCGGTCGCCGCCGGCCATACCGGGCTGCCGTGGCCCGATGTGAACGACGCCGGGGCGGTGACGCTGCTGCAGACGCTGCGCGCCGCGGTTGGCCGGTCGACGCCCGGCGCGGACGGTTCGGGCCGGCTTTGCGGGACGATCAACGTGCTTTTGCCGGTGCCCGGCGATGTGCGCGGGCTGGCCCCGGGCACGCAGTTCGAGCGTGACGCGCTGGCCGCGGGCGAGGCGATCGTCATCGCCAATCCCCACGATTCCGCCGCCGCCGTCGGCCTGGTCCCCGAGTTCTCCTACGACGACGAGGAGGACTTCCCCGAGCTGTGCGCGCTGTCCTGGACGGTGTATTCGCTGCCGGGCGCGCCGGTGCTCGACCACCACGAGCTCGGGGATGCCGAATACACGCTGAGGTCGGCCGTGCGGTCGGCCGCCGACGCGCTGGGCGCCATCGGGCTGGGGTCGGCCGCGGCCGACATCGACGATCCCCGGGGGCTCGTCGAGCAGTTGCTGGAATCCGCACGCCAGCACCGCGTTCCCGACCACGCGCCGTCCCGCGCGCTGCGGGTGCTGGAGAACGCCGCGCACGTCGACGCCATCATCGCGGTCAGCGCCGGGCTCAGCCGGTCACCCGACTCGCCGGAACGGTTCACCGCGCCCATCGTCGCCGGGCCCGAGCCGTTCGGCACCCGATCGTCTTCGGAGGCCCGCATCGCCAGCGACGCGCTGCGGCCGCTGACATCCGTCGTGCGTTCGGCACGCATGGCCGCCGTCACCGCGATCCTGCACTCGGCCTGGGCCGACTGGTCGTGAACCGCTAGGCGGATTCGGCCGCGACGCAGTGCGGCGGACGGCACGGCGCGCCGTTCACGCCGGCCAGACAACCGGGCACCGGGTCGGGGCCGCTCACCCGCGCCGGGGGCCGGCCGGTGCGCAGTTCGTCGATGAGATCCGCGGCGAGCCGGGCGAATCGGCGGTCGGCGTTGGGCGTTGCGGCCCGGGCGAACGCCACCCCCGCCACCTCGGCCTGCGCCCGCAACTCCTCGTCGAGATCCCACACCACCTCGATGTGATCGGCGACGAACCCGATCGGGCAGACGACGACGGCCCGGGTGCCCGAGGCGGCCAGCCCCGCGAGATGGTCCTCGACGCTGGGCTCCAGCCACGGCACCTGCGGCGGCCCCGAACGCGACTGCCACGTCAGGTCGTAGTCGGCATACCCGGCGGCGGCCGCGACAAGCCTTGCGGCGTAAGCGACTTGGCGGCTGTAGAGCCGTGGGCCGAGGCGCTGGTCGGCGGCCACCGGGACGGAGTGGGCGGTGAACACCAGCCGCGCGCCGGCGGGCACGGTCTGCGCCGCGGCCGCGACGGCGTCGGCGAACATCTCGACGAAGAGCGGGTGGTCGAAGTAACGCCGCAGCTTGACCAGCTCGGGCGCGCCCGGCCCCGCCGCCTCGCGCGCGCGGGCGATGTCTTCGGAGTACTGTGTGCAGCCGGAGTAGCCGCTCCACGCCGACGTGGTGAACACCGCGGCGCGACGAACGCCGTTGTCGCGCATGGTAATGACCGTGTCTTCGACATACGGTTCCCAGTTGCGGTTGCCGAAATAGATCGGCAGCTCCAGTTCCGCCTGCAACTCGGCGATCAGCGCGCGGTTGATCCCGTTGATCGGTGACACCCCGCCGAAATGCAGGTAGTGCTGGGCGACGTCGTCCAGGCGTTCGGGCGGCACGTTACGCCCGCGGGTGACGTTCTCCAGAAACGGCCGCACCTGCTCGGGTCCTTCCGGCCCGCCGAAGGACAGCAGCAGGACGGCGTCGAATTCCATTGTTGCCTAGAGCAATTGAGTGCTGGCGCCGCCGTCGGCGAAGATGATGGTGCCGGTGGTGGCGGGCAGCCAGTCCGAGAGCACGGCGCACACCGTCTTGGCGACGGGAGTGGGGTCCTTCATGTTCCAGCCGATCGGCGCGCGCTGGTCCCAGCCCTCTTCGAGCAGCTGCATCTGGGCGCCGGCCTCCTCGCCGAGCGCACCGCCGACGATCGCCGACATCGCCAGCGTCCGGATGGGGCCCGCCGCAACGAGATTGGAACGCACCCCGTACTTGCCGGCCTCGCGGGCGACGAACCGGTTGACCGATTCCAGCGCGCTCTTGGCCACCGTCATCCAGTTGTAGGCGGGCATGGCGCGGCTGGGGTCGAAGTCCATCCCGACGATGGACCCGCCGGGGTTCATGATCGGCAGTAGCGCCTTGGCCAGCGAGGCGTACGAGTACGCCGAGATGTGGATGCCCTTGGAGACGTCCTCGTAGGGCGCGTCGAAGAACGGGTTGATGCCCATGCCGGTCTGCGGCATGAAGCCGATGGAGTGCACCACGCCGTCCAGCTTGTTGCCCGCACCGATCTCGGCGGTGACCCGCTCGGCCAGGCTGTTCAGGTGCTCCTCGTTCTGCACGTCGAGTTCGATCAGCGGGGCCTTCTCCGGCAGCCGGTCGGCGATGCGCTGGATCAGCCGCAACCGGTCGAACCCGGTGAGCACCAGCTGCGCCCCGGCCTCCTGGGCCGCCTTGGCGATGTGAAACGCGATCGACGAGTCGGTGATGATCCCGCTGACGAGAATCCGTTTGCCGTCGAGCAGTCCTGCCATGTCCGTCCTTAAAATGTCGGGGTTGAGGTCCTTGTCGTGGTTGAGCTCAGTGGCCCATGCCCATGCCGCCGTCGACCGGGATGACGGCGCCGGCGATGTAGCCCGCATCCTCGGACGCCAGGAAGCTGACCGCCCCGGCGACGTCCTCGGCGGTGCCGACGCGCTTGGCCGGGATGAATTCCAGTGCGCCCGCCTGGATCCGCTCGTCCAGCGCGCGGGTCATCTCGGTGTCGATGTAGCCGGGGGCGACCACGTTGGCGGTCACGTTGGCCTTGGACAGCTCGCGGGAGATCGAGCGGGCCATGCCGATCAGGCCGGCCTTGGCGGCCGCGTAGTTGGCCTGGTTGCCGATGCCCCACATGCCCGACACCGACCCGATGAAGATGATGCGACCGAACCGCTTGCGCTGCATGCTGCGCGACGCCCGCTGGGCCACCCGGAACGCCCCGGTGAGGTTCGCGTTGATGACCTCCTCGAAGCGCTCCTCGGTCATGCGGATCAGGAAGGCGTCTTTCGAAATGCCGGCGTTGGACACCAGCACCTCGACCGGACCCTGGTGCTCCTCGACCTCTTTGAACGCGCGGTCGACGGCCTCGTTGTCGGTGACGTCGCAGACGACGCCGAACAGCCCCTCGGGCGCCCCGGAGCCGCGGTGCGTGACGGCCACCTTGTGGCCGTCGGCGGCCAGCCGCTGTGCGATCGCCAGACCGATCCCCCGGTTTCCGCCCGTCACGAGGACCGAACGGGATACGAATGCGGGTTTGCCGCCGTCGGCGGCACTTTCGGTGGTGTTCTCGGTGGCCGTGTCAGTCACCCCGTCAACCTATCGCCTGGGGTTTGCTTGGTTGAAATCTCCCCCTGCCATGTTGCCCGCGTCACGCTGGCGTGACGCTCGGGGGTGACGGCCACGCTGGCGTGACGCTCGAGGAGCGAGGCGTGACAGCCACGCTGACAGGTCCCCGGCAGTGGGCGGCACCCTCGGCTCGACCGCCGAAAGCCACGCTGGCGTGACGCTCGGGGGCGACAGCCACGCTGGCGTGACGCTCGAGGAGCGAGGCGTGACGCTCGGGGAGCAAGCGTGACGCTCGGGGGCGACGGCCATGCTGGCGTGACGCTCGGGGAGCAAGCGTGACGCGTCAGGCAACGCTAGGTCGGCAGGCGGCGGTTGATAAGCAGCGCCGCCAGCGCCGCCAACGCCAGCACCAGCGCACCCAGCCGCACCCAGCCCACGCTGGCGTCGCCCTTGATCGTCTCGTAGCCGATCTGCTGCTGCAGCGTCGCGTACACGGATTTCAGCTCCTGCAACGTCGCCGCGTTGTAGGCGTTCCCGCCCGAGAGCTGGGCCACCTTCTTCAGCGTCTCGTCGTCGACGGGCACCGGCTGGCGCTGGTCGTTGATCTCGACGAAGCCGTACGGCGTGCCGAACGAGATCGTCGAGATCGGCACGCCCTGGTCCTTGGCGGTGCGCGCCGCGGTGAAGGCGCCCTTCGGGTTGTCCGGGTTGGTCGGCATCGTCTCCTTGCCGTCGGAGAACAAAACGATGCGCGCCGGCGGCGGCGCGTCGCCGCCGCCGATCACCGCGCCGACCGTGGCGATGGCCTGCAGCGCGGTGAAGATGCCCTCGCCGGTGGCGGTGCGGTCGGCGAACTGCAGCTTGTCCAGGGCGCGCTTGGTCGAGTCGCGGTTGGTGGTCGGCGACACCAACACGGTCGCGGTCCCCGCGTAGGCGATCAGCCCCAGGTTGATGCCCGGGGTCAGCTCGTCGGCGAACTGCTTGGCCGCCTCCTGCGCGGCCGCCATCCGGTTGGGCTGCACGTCGGTGGCCCGCATCGACTGCGACACGTCGATCACCAGCATCACCACCGCGCGGTTGCGGGGAATGCGGACGTCGTTGGTCGGCCCCGCCATCGCGATGGTGAGCAGCACCAGCGACGCCACCAGCAGGATCGCCGGCACGTGCCGCCACTTCGGCGGCCGCTTGGGGGCGACGCTTTCCAGCAGCTCCATGTTGGCGAACCGCAGCATCCGCCGCTGCCGCGCCAGCTGCATGACGATGTACAGCGCGGCCAGCCCGGCCACGACGAGCAGGAACAGGAAGAACCACGCATGTTCGAAGCCCGACAACGACATCGGGCCCAGCAGCGGCAATGTCACTGCCGCCCCGCCAATGCACCGCGCCGGCGGGACTCGACGAAGCGGACGATGTCGGCGATCCAGTCCCGGTCGGTGCGCAGCGTCAGCACCGGGGCCCCGCAGCTGCGGATGGTGCGCGCCACCTCGGCGCGGTGCGCCGCGGCCGCCTTCGCGAAATCGTCGCGCAGCTGGGCGTCGATGGTGAACTCGCGGGTGACGCCGGACTCGGCGTCCTGCAGCACCACGTCGCCGATGTCAGGCAGCTCGACGTCGCGGGGATCGAGCACCTCGATGGCCAGCACCTCGTGCCGGGCCGCGATCGCCCGCAGCGGCCGCATCCAGTTGATCGGACCCAGGAAGTCGCTGATGATCACCGCCATGCCGCGGCGGCGTTCGGGTCGCCGCAGCGCGTCGATGGCCGTCGCCAGATCCCCGCGCACCCCGACCGGCGCCCTGGGCGTGGTGGCGATGGTGCGCAGCAACGTCTGCTCGTGCTGGCGCCCGGAACGCGCCGGGACGCGGACCATGGTCTGGCCGTTGGCGATCAGCGCCCCGAGCCGGTTGCCGCCGCCGCTGTTGAGGAAGGTGATGGCCGCCGCGGCCGCGACCGCCAGGTCGCGCTTCTCGCACCCGACGGTGCCGAAGTCCAGGCTCGCCGACATGTCGACGACCATCCAGGTCTCCAGCTCGCGGTCGGCGATCATCTGCCGGACGTGGGGATGCATCGTGCGCGCGGTGACGGCCCAGTCCATCCGCCGGACGTCGTCGCCGGGCTGGTACTCGCGTGACTCGCCCGGCTCCGAGCCGGGCCCCGGGATCAGGCCGAGGTGGTCGCCGTGCAGGACACCGTCGAGCTTGCGCTTGACCGTCAGCTCGAGTTGCCGCAGCGCCGCCGCCAGCTTCGGGTCCACGATCTGCCCGCGCTGCATCGATGGCGGATGTGGCACCGCCGGCTGCTGGGGCTGCGTCACCGACCGCTGGCCGCGCCGGCGGGCTGCATCACCGGGGGCACCGATTGCCCTTGCTGCGGAACGGCGTTGACCTGCGGCAGGGCAACGGTCTGCAGGACCCGGTTGATGACGATCTCCGGTGAGATCTCGTCGGCGAGGGCGTCGTAGGTGAGCACCAGGCGGTGCCGCAGCACGTCGGGGATGACGTCCACGACGTCCTGCGGGATGACGTAGTCGCGGCCGCGCACGAGCGCCAGCGACCGGGACGCGGCGATGATGCCCAGCGAGGCACGCGGGGACGCACCGAACGAGATCCAGCTCTTGACGTCGTTCATGCCGAGCTGCTCGGGATGGCGGGTGGCGGTCACGACGCGCACCACGTAGTCGACCAGCGCGTGGTGGACGAAGTTGTTGGCCGCGATTTCCTGCAGCCGCAACAGGTCACCGGTGTTCAGGATCTGCTTGGGCTCCGGCGGCCGCACGCCCATCCGGTAGATGATCTCCCGCTCCTCTTCGGGCGAGGGGTAGCCGACGTTGATCTTGAACAGGAAGCGGTCGCGCTGCGCCTCGGGCAGCGGGTACACGCCCTCGTGCTCGATCGGGTTCTGCGTGGCCATCACCAGGAAGGGGTTGGGCAGCGGGAAGGTCTTGCCGCCGATCGACACGTGCCGTTCCTGCATGACCTCCAGCAGCGCCGATTGCACCTTGGCCGGCGCGCGGTTGATCTCGTCGGCGAGCAGGAAGTTCACCACCACCGGGCCGAGCTCGGTGTCGAACTCCTCCTTGCCCTGCCGGTAGATGCGGGTACCGATGATGTCGGTGGGCACCAGGTCGGGCGTGAACTGGATGCGGGCGAACGTGCCGCCGACGACCTTGGCGAAGGTCTCGACGGCCAGCGTCTTGGCCACGCCGGGAACACCCTCCAGCAGCACGTGGCCCTTGGAGAGCAGGCCGACGAGCATCCGCTCGACGAGCTGGTCCTGGCCGACGATGATCCGCTTGACCTCGAAGATGGCCCGCTCCAGGGTGTGCACCTCGGCGGCCAGGCCGTTACCGCCGCCGGACGGCGCTTCATGGGCCGGCGCGCCGGCAGGACCTCCCGGGCCCGAGTAACCGCTGGCGCCCGGAGGCGGCCCACCTGCTGCTGTCATCAATAACCCTCCACAGCTCATTCGGACACGACTGCTTGCACCACCACCGTCGTGGGGCCGCGACGTGCCCGCGTCCAACTATTCCAGGCCCGCCGGATTCCGTCGACGCTGGTGGTTCGGCCCCGGGCTACAGCCGGGCGACCGGACCCGGATCAGTACTCGATGATCCTAGTCAGGAACGGCGTCATGCCGGGCTTGCGAACCGGGCTGACGGTGACGTGACCGGCCAGGCTGGACGCCTCCAGCATCTGTCCGTTGCCCAGATACATCGTCACGTGCTGGCCGCCGTTCGGGCCGTAGAAGATGAGGTCGCCGCGCCGGGCCTGGTCCGGCGGGATGTGCCGGCCGGCGTTGTACTGGTCACCGGAGAACCGCGGGATCAGCACGCCGACGCCGGCGAAGCCGTACCGCATCAGGCCCGAGCAGTCGAAACCGGTGATGTTGGCGCCGTCGCCGACGCCCTTGCTGGGGCCGTCCAGCGAGCCGCCACCCCAGGAGTACGGGACGCCCATCTGCGATCCCATCCGCTTGATCACGTACTCGATGGCCTGCCGGCCGTAGACGCGCGGGATCTTGCCGCCGGGGTTGGTCGGGGCGGCCGCGGTGGGCGCGGGATCCCCCAGGATGTTGATTCCGAGGCCGCCGAGGAATTGCCTGCCCAGGTTCATCGTCGTCTGGGTGGCTTGCGCGGTGGCCTGCAGCGAGGCGTTGGCGACGGCGAGCGGGTCGCCCGGCGCGCCCGCGCTGATGGTCGCCGGCAGGGTGGGGTCCCAGCCCGGGTCCGCCACGGCGACGGGCGTCGGGGCGGCGACAGCCAGCGTCAGCCCGGCCACCACTGCGGTGATCCAGGCGAAGTTGATCAGGCGAATCCGCTTGCGGCGCATGGCTCCCCGTTCAGTACTCGATGTAGCGGACGACGTAGGGCGTCATGCCGCTGGTGCGCACCGGCGCGACGCGGACCTTCAGCCCGATGTCGGGCGCCTCGAGCATCTGGCCGTTGCCGAGGTAGATCGTCACGTGCTGGGACCCGCCCGGGCCGTAGAAGATGACGTCACCGCGGCGCATCTGCGAGGACGGGATCTTGCGGCCCAGGTTGTACTGCGAGCCCGAGTAGTGCGGCAGCTTGATGCCCACCCCGGCGAACGAGTAGAGGACCAGGCCCGAACAGTCGAAGCCGGTGATGCCCGCCCCGGAGTCGATGCCCCTACTCGGGCCCGCCGCGTTGCCGCCGCCCCAGGAGTAGGGCACGCCGATCTGCGACATCCCGCGCCGGATCACGTACTCGCTGGCCTGCCGCCCGTACACCCGCGGGATCCGCCCGGCCGTCGCACCGGGGGACGCGTTGGTGATGCCGGTGTCGTCGGGCTTGAGGATGCCCAGTTGCTGCAGGAAGTTGCGGCCCAGCCCGGCGGTGACCTGAGTCGAGGTGGCCGAGATGCCCAGCACCTGGTTGATGACCGCGATCGGGTCGCCGGGAACGTTGGCGCTGGGGATCATCGGCAGGGTCGGGTCCCAGACGCCGTCCCACCGCCGCGCCCCGCCCTGCGGTGCGGGTGCGCCCGGCGAACCGGTCTCCCACCGGTCGCCCGACGCGGGTGCAGCGGGCCCGCCCCGGCGGGTCGACCATTCCCGTTGGGCCGCTTCAAGTTTGGCCTGCGCCTCGTCGCGTTCGGCGGCCAGGCGGGTGACTTGTTCGCGCTGTTCGTCGAACTTGCGCTTGGAGTCGGTCAGCGCCGCCACCGCGGCGTCCTGACTGCCCTTGGCGTCGGCCGCGGCCTTGTCGGCCTTCTGCTTGGCCAGCCGGGCCGCCGACTCCCTGTTCACCTGCTCGGTCCGCGCCCGCTGCAGCTTGGCCATCACCGTTTGGGAGCTCGCCGAAAGGGTCTTGGCGGCGGCCTCGGTGGCGATGATGTCGTCAGGGCTGGCGGCGGTCAGGTAACTGCTCGACGGGCCGTTCATATAGGTGGCCGCCGCGAAGGTGTCGAACCGCTGTTGCGCCGCGGCGATGGCGGCGTTGGCGTCCTTGACCGCCTGCTGGCTGGCCTCCAGGTCGTGTTGGGCCGCGGCGGCGTTGTCCCGCGCGCTCTCGACGTCGACCAGGGCCTTGTTGACGCTCTCCTGTTCCGTCTGGATTTCGGCGCTGAGGTTTTCCAGGCGCTGGTTGGCCTTGGCGACGTTGGCGATCAGCCCGGCCAGGCTGTCGGCGGCGGGGTCACCATGCGCGAGGCCCGGCGTGCAGAGCAGCAGTGCCACGCTCAGGACCGAGGGCACGACAGGCCGAACCAGCCTCGCGACCGGCTGCGCAGCGGAGCCCCGGCGTGTGCGTCTCATTCGACTCAGGTCTCCTACGGCTCAACGCGACGGGCGGCGCCGGCCACAGAGTTCACTAACGGCGCCAAAGACAACACCAGCATCATTTGCACCGTACGTCACACTATTGGGCGCGCAAACGCTCCGCAGAAATCGCACTCTCTACGTGCGTTTAATGTGACCGAACGGTGACCTACCGTGTTTGCCGCCGGGCCGAACGGGGCGACGAGCGACGGAACCCGCTCCCCAGGATACGGGTGGCTACGCCGTGTTGGTGGGCGTCACTTCCTGCGCTCCCGGCGAATCCGTCGGGGTTGCTGGACGCCTGCTGCGCACCTGCAGGACGCGGGTCGCGACGGCCGCGGCGAACACGGCGAGCAACAGGAAGATGGTCAGCCCGGTCCAGGGGAATTCCGGGGTGCTGAGCTCGTTCACGAAGTGCTGCGCCGAGACCACCGGATTGCCCGTCTTGGCGATGTCCTCGCCGGCCTCCAGGGTGACGCGCGGGAACTGGGTGCTGTAGCTGCCGACGTAACTCGGGCTCAGCGTCAGGACGGTGGCGTCGTGATAGTCGGCGCCGACGACGGTGGAGATGTCGCGCAGCGGGGTGTCGTTCGGGGGGTTGTGGTCGAGCAGCACGATCTTGAGGTTGATGCCCTTGGCATGGGCCTCGTCGACGATGTGCAGCAGGCCCGGCATATCCGCCGCCGGCGCGCTGACGCCGGTGGCGGCGACCTGGGCCTTGACCGCCGTCATGTCGACGTCCTGCGGGATGTAGACGGGTAGCACCGGGTGCAACGTCATGTTTGTCTCCTGCTCCGCCGTCCTGCTCGAGCGCCACGCTGGCGTGGCGCTCGGCCACCGCGGTCACTCTAGCGTGACGGTCGCCGCGTATTGGGGGGTCGCGGGGGGTTTAAACCACCGACGTACGCGACAAGACTGGACCTACGGACGCCCCGTCGTAATGCAGGACAAGCGTACTGTTAAAGTAGCACCGCACCGCCGGCACGGCCCGTCGGCGGAAGAACTTAATCCCGGGAGTTGAAGTGACTAAAGAAGATTCTGTGAACTCGTTCGGAGCACGCGACACCCTCGAGGTCGGCGACAAGAGCTACCAGATCTACCGCCTCGACGCCGTCCCCAACACCGAGAAACTCCCCTACAGCCTCAAGGTCCTCGCCGAGAATCTGCTGCGCAACGAGGACGGCAGCAACGTCACCAAAGACCACATCGAGGCCATCGCGAATTGGGATCCCAAGGCGGAGCCCAGCATTGAGATCCAATACACCCCCGCGCGCGTCGTCATGCAGGACTTCACCGGGGTGCCGTGCATCGTCGACCTGGCCACCATGCGGGAGGCCATCGGCGACCTGGGCGGCAAGGCGGAAAAGGTCAACCCGCTGGCGCCGGCCGACCTGGTGATCGACCACTCGGTGATCGCCGACCTGTTCGGCACCGCAGACGCCTTCGAGCGCAACGTCGAGATCGAATACCAGCGCAACGGCGAGCGCTACCAATTCCTGCGCTGGGGCCAGGGCGCTTTCCGCGACTTCAAGGTGGTGCCGCCCGGCACCGGCATCGTGCACCAGGTCAACATCGAGTACCTGGCGAGCGTCGTGATGGAGCGCGACGGCGTGGCGTACCCGGACACCTGCGTGGGCACCGACTCGCACACCACGATGGTCAACGGCCTGGGCGTGCTGGGCTGGGGCGTCGGCGGCATCGAGGCCGAGGCCGCGATGCTCGGGCAGCCGGTGTCGATGCTGATCCCGCGGGTCGTCGGGTTCAAGCTGACCGGCGAGATCCAGCCGGGCGTGACCGCCACCGACGTCGTGCTGACCGTCACCGAGATGCTGCGCAAGCACGGCGTGGTCGGCAAGTTCGTCGAGTTCTACGGCGAGGGCGTGGCCGAGGTGCCGCTGGCCAACCGCGCCACGCTGGGCAACATGAGCCCCGAATTCGGTTCCACCGCAGCGATTTTCCCCGTTGACGAGGAGACGATCTCCTACCTGCGGTTCACCGGCCGCTCCGACGAGCAGCTGGCGCTGGTCGAGGCGTACGCCAAAGAGCAGGGCATGTGGCACGACCCCAAGCACGAGCCCGCCTTCTCCGAATACCTCGAACTCGACCTGTCCGACGTGGTGCCGTCGATCGCCGGGCCGAAGCGTCCGCAGGACCGGATTCCGCTGTCGGACGCCAAGTCCACCTTCCGCGGCCAGATCGGCGACTACGTCGGTGACGACCCCGACAAGAAGGAGTACTCCAAGCTCGACGAGGCGGTCGACGAGTCCTTCCCGGCCAGCGACCCCGGGGCGCTGGAGAACGGTCACGCCGACGACGCGCCGAAGTTCGAATCGGCTGCGGCACACGCCAAGGGCCGGGTCAGCAGCCCCGTCCGCGTCAAGTCCGACGAGCGCGGCGAATTCGAACTCGACCACGGCGCGGTCGTGATCGCCGCCGTCACGTCGTGCACCAACACCTCGAACCCCGAGGTGATGCTCGGTGCGGCGCTGCTGGCCCGCAACGCCGTCGAGAAGGGGCTGGCGTCCAAGCCGTGGGTGAAGACCTCGATGGCGCCGGGCTCGCAGGTGGTCAGCGACTACTACGACAAGGCCGGGCTGTGGCCGTACCTGGAGAAGCTCGGCTTCTATCTGGTCGGTTACGGCTGCACCACGTGCATCGGCAACTCCGGTCCGCTGCCCGACGAGATCTCCAAGGCGATCAACGACAACGACCTGTCGGTGGCCGCCGTGCTGTCCGGCAACCGCAACTTCGAGGGCCGGATCAACCCCGACGTGAAGATGAACTACCTGGCGTCGCCGCCGCTGGTGGTCGCCTACGCGCTGGCGGGAACCATGGACTTCGACTTCGATCAGCAGCCGCTCGGGACAGATAAAGAGGGCAAGGATGTCTTCTTGAAGGACATCTGGCCGTCGCAGAAGGACGTCTCGGACACCATCGCCTCGGCGATCAACCAGGAGATGTTCACCAAGAACTACTCCGACGTGTTCAAGGGCGACGAGCGGTGGCGCAACCTGCCCACCCCGAGCGGCAACACCTTTGAGTGGAACCCGGATTCGACGTACGTGCGCAAGCCTCCCTACTTCGAGGGGATGTCGGCCGACCCCGAGCCGGTCAGAGACATCGAAGGGGCCCGGGTGCTGGCGCTGCTGGGCGACTCGGTGACCACCGACCACATCTCCCCCGCCGGCGCGATCAAGCCGGGCACCCCGGCCGCGCAGTACCTCGACGAACACGGCGTCGAGCGCAAGGACTACAACTCCTTCGGTTCGCGGCGCGGCAACCACGAGGTGATGATCCGCGGAACGTTCGCCAACATCCGGCTGCGTAACCAATTGCTCGACGACGTCTCCGGCGGCTACACCCGCGACTTCACCCAGGACGGCGCCCCGCAGGCGTTCATCTACGACGCGGCGCAAAACTATGCGGCGCAGAACATTCCGCTGGTGGTGCTGGGCGGCAAGGAGTACGGCTCCGGGTCGTCGCGGGACTGGGCGGCCAAGGGCACGCTGCTGCTGGGGGTGCGCGCGGTGATCGCCGAGTCGTTCGAGCGCATCCACCGCTCCAACCTGATCGGCATGGGTGTGATCCCGCTGCAGTTCCCCGAGGGCAAGTCCGCCAAGGAATTGGGACTGGACGGCACCGAGGTGTTCGACATCACCGGCATCGAGGCAATCAACGACGGCAAGACGCCAAAGACGGTGCACGTCAAGGCAACCAAGGAATCCGGCGATCCGGTGGAGTTCGACGCCGTGGTGCGCATCGACACCCCGGGCGAGGCCGACTACTACCGCAACGGCGGCATCCTGCAGTACGTGCTGCGCAACATGCTGAAGTCGTAGCCGTCACCGCCGGTGCCCAAAGTCAGCGAGGACCATCTGGCGGCCCGCCGCCGCCAGATCCTCGACGGCGCCCGCCGCTGCTTCGCCGAATACGGCTACGACAAGGCCACGGTGCGGCGGCTGGAGACGGCCATCGGGATGTCGCGGGGCGCGATCTTCCACCACTTCCGTGACAAGGACGCGCTGTTCTTCGCGCTCGCGCACGAGGATGCCGAGCGGATGGCCGACGTGGCGTCGCGCGAGGGTCTCATCCAGGTGATGCGCGACATGCTCGCCGCGCCCGAGGAGTTCGACTGGCTGGCCACCAGGCTGGAGATCGCGCGCAAGCTGCGCAACGACCCCGCATTCAGCCGCGGCTGGGCGGAGCGGTCCGCGGAACTGGCGGCGGCGACGACCGATCGGTTGCGCCGGCAGAAGGAGGCGCAGCGGGTGCGCGACGACGTGCCCGACGACGTGTTGCAGTGCTATCTGGAGTTGGTGCTCGACGGGCTGGTGGCCCGGCTGGCCTCAGGCGAAGACCCGCGGCGGCTGTCCGCGGTGCTCGACCTGGTGGAGAAGTCGGTGCGCCGCAACGATTCTGGGCCGCAGGAATAGCTGCGCTCCGGCGCTACACTCCTGCGGATCGCGAGGTGTGGTTGGGGCCGCCGCGGCCGCGCATCGTGGTGCCGGCCTGCAGCAGCATGCTGTGAATCGATCCGTATGACCTGCCGGTGGACGCGACCAGCGTGCGGATGCTGGCCCCGCCCTCGTAGGCGTTGCGCAGCTCGAACAACAGCTGCTCGCGCGTCTTCTTCGACCTCTGCAGTGTCCTTTTCATGGATGCCCTCCGCGCCCGAACACGATCGCAAGCACCCAGAGTAGGAACCCGCCGTCGGCCGCGGGCGATTTCGCCCAAATCAGGCGAGCTCGATCAGGTCCCGGTATTCGGCGGACCAGAAATCCTCGGTGCCGTCGGGCAGCAGCACGACGCGCTGGGGGTCGAGGGCCTCGGCCGCCCCGGGGTCGTGCGTCACCAACACCACCGCACCCTGGTAGCTGCGCAGCGCGTCTAGCACCTGCTCGCGCGAGGCGGGGTCGAGGTTGTTCGTCGGTTCGTCGAGCAGCAGGACGTTGGCGGTGGACGCCACCAGGCCGGCCAGCGCGAGCCGGGTCTTCTCACCGCCCGACAGGGTGCCCGCCGGTTGGTCGAGTTGCGGTCCGCTGAACATGAACGCGCCCAACAGGCCGCGCAGGTCCTGCTCGCCGGAGTCGGGCGCGGCGTGGCGAATGTTCTCCCAGACGCTGGCGTCGTTGTCGAGGGTGTCGTGCTCCTGCGCGAAATAGCCCATCCGCAAACCGTGTCCGGGCTCCAGGCCGCCGGTGTCGGGCTCCTCGGTGCCGGCCAACAGGCGCAGCAGCGTGGTCTTGCCGGCGCCGTTCAGCCCCAGCACCACCACCCGCGAGCCGCGGTCGATGGCCAGGTCGACACCGCTGAACACCTCCAGCGACCCGTACGACTTGCTCAGCCCCTTGGCCACCAACGGCGTGCGCCCGCACGGGGCCGGGGTGGGGAACTTGATCCGGGCCACCTTGTCGGCGACCCGCTCGTCGTCGAGTGCGGCCATCATCCGGTCGGCGCGGCGCAGCATGTTCTGGGCCGCAACGGCTTTCGTGGCCTTGGCGCCCAGCTTGGCGGCCTGTGTGCGCAACGCGGTGGCCTTGCGTTCGGCGTTGGCGCGCTCGCGGCGGCGCCGCTGCTCGTCGGTCGCCCGGGCGTCCAGGTATTTCTGCCAACCCATGTTGTAGACGTCGACCTCGCCGCGCACGGCGTCCAGAAACCACACCCGGTTCACCACGTCGGCGAGCAGCTCGACGTTGTGGCTGATGATCACCAGCCCGCCGGTGTGCGACCGCAGGAAGTCCCGCAGCCAGCCGATCGAATCCGCGTCCAGGTGGTTGGTCGGCTCGTCGAGCAGCAGCGTCGTTGACGAACCGGCACCGGTGTCCGAGGCGGCGAACAGGATGCGCGCCAGCTCCACCCGGCGGCGCTGACCACCGGACAGCGTGCGCAGCTTCTGGGTCAGGACCCGGTCCGGCAGGCCGAGGCTCGCGCAGATGCGGCTGGCCTCGCTCTCGGCGCCGTAGCCGCCCAACGCGACGAACCGCTCCTCCAGCTGCCCGTAGCGGCGGATGGCGCGGTCGCGCGCGTCGTCGTCGGCGACCTCGGCCATCAACGCCTGCTGCTTCTCCAGGTCGGTGAGCAGAACGTCGAGGCCGCGGGCCGACAGCACGCGGTCGCGGGCCAGGACCTCGAGGTCGCCCTCTTTGGGATCCTGTGGCAGGTAACCGATTTCACCGGCGCGCGCGACGGACCCGGCATACGGTTCGGTCTCCCCCGCCAGGATGCGCAGAGTCGTCGTCTTGCCGGCTCCGTTGCGGCCGACCAAACCGATCCGGTCGCCGGGCTGCACGCGCAGGTCCGGGCCGTCGGGTGAGAGCAGGATGCGCGCACCAGCGCGGACCTCGAGGTCCGTGGCCGTGATCACATCTTCTCCCTTGTCGTTGGCTACTTGTCGTCGGTGAACACCGGCGGGCGTCGCTCCGCGCGCGCGGCAACCGCCTCTTCGAAGTTGGCGGTGAGCAGACGAACGAACAGCTGACCCAAGCCTTCGGCTTGCATGTGCCCTTCCAGGCTACCGGCGTCCAGCCCAGTCCACAGTGTGCGCTTGGTCAACTCGATTCCCGGCCGGGAGAACGCGGCTATCCGCGCCGCGATCGCGTAGCAGGTGTCCAGCAGCTGCTCGTCGGGCACCTGGCACGACACCAGCCCGATGCGCTCGGCCTCCTCGGCCGTGACGTCGCGGCCCGTCAGCATGATTTCGAACGCGCGCGAGGAGCCGATGGCCCGGGGCAGCAGGTAGCTCAGCCCCAGCTCGCTGGCGGTCAGCCCGTTGTTGATGCCGGCCGCGCGAAAGTACGCGCCGGTGGCGGCGACCCTGATGTCGGCGGCCAGCGCCAGACACAGCCCGCCGCCGATGGCCGGGCCGTTGACCGCAGCGATCACCGGCTGATGCAGGCGGCGCAGACCCAGGATGACCTCGTCGAGGACCTCCATGGAGCGCAGCGCGTACGTCGGGCGGGTCAGCCCCTCCACGTGCGGCACCGAGCCCGCGGACTTGTGGTCGGCGCCCGACGAGAACCCCCGGCCGGCACCGGTCAGCACGACGACGCGCACCGAATTGTCGTACCTGACCTTCTCCAGCGCCTCCTTGAGCGGCACCATGACGTCGAAGGCCATGGAGTTCATCCGCTCGGGCCGATTGAGGGTTATCAGCGCGACGCCGGGCCGCGGGTGCTCCACCAGTACCAGACTCACTAAAGCAACCTAGCGCGTGAGCCGGAGGGCCCGGATGCTGGCGGGATCCTCCAGTTTCTGGCTCACGGTTTGGAGAAACCTCTAAGTTTGCCGGCGCGGGTGGCCGGGTATCTATGAATGCCCCTCGTTTTAAGGAAGCCCATGCTCCGAGCACGCCTCGACGGCTTCAAAGAAGATTGCCTGCTGTTCCTCGGCGCGCTGGCAGCTCTGCCCGCGTCCCAGTTGGGGCTCAGCTGCCGCGTCGCCCATAGGGCGGAGGGGCCCCGCGGCGGGTCAGTTTCCGGCGAAACGTTGCCGGCCGCCGTGGGCATGTGAGTCACGTCGGACACCGACGGGGCGACCGGCGCTAGCCGGTTCCCGCCGTCTTCGACGGCGGGAAGCCAGGGGGCTGCTACTCGCCTTGCTCGGCGATCGCCGCGTCGACGTCGAACGCCTTGACCTGCTGCACCAGGTCTTCGAGGGCCGCCGGCGGCAGCGCGCCGGGCTGGTTGAACAGCAGTTTGCCCTTCTTGAAGGCCATCAGCGTGGGGATGGACCGGATCTGGGCGGCGGCGGCCAGCTGCTGCTCGGCCTCGGTGTCGACCTTGGCGTGCACGATGTCGGGGTGCTTCTCCGAGGACGCCTGGAAAGTGGGCCCGAACTGGCGGCATGGCCCGCACCAGGACGCCCAGAAATCGACGAGCACGATGTCGTTGCCCTCGATGGTTTCGTTGAATTTCTCAGCAGTGAGATCGAGTGTTGTCACATTTGCCACAACGCCGGAACGCGGCGTGATGTTCCCGGGGCGGACACCCGCCGCGCCCGGGCGACGCCGGCACAGACCCGGGGGCGACCGGCTCAGCCGGGCCCCGCCGCCGGGTTTGCCTCGCGCGCAACGGAAGCGGGCTTGCGGCCGGTTCGCCGCGACGACATCGGCGCGTAACCCGCCCGCGGCCCGCCGTAGGTTACGGTTGCGTACGTTTTCCCACGTCGGACACACTGAGGCGGACGATCCGCCGCCTCGGAGACCAGTGAGGGAATCGCGTTGGGCCACTACATCGCTAACGTCCGTGATCTCGAGTTCAACCTGTTCGAAGTGCTCGGGGTGGGCGCCGTGCTGGGCGACGGACACTACAGCGACCTCGACGAGGAAACCGCCCGAACCATCCTGGCCGAGGCCGCGCGCCTGGCCGAGGGCCCGGTGGCGGAAACCTTTGCCTCGGCCGACCGCAACCCGCCGGTCTTTGACCCGGCCGAGCACTCGATCAGCGTGCCGGAGGAATTGGCCAAGACCGTGCACGCGATCAAGGAGGCCGGTTGGTGGCGGCTGATGCTGGACGAACAAATCGGCGGCATGGCCGCACCACCGCCGCTCGCGTGGGCGGTGAACGAAATGATCATCTGCGCCAACCCTTCTGCGAACTTCTTCTGCCTCGGACCGTTGATGGCCCAGGCCCTCTACGTCGAGGGCAACGAGGAGCAACGGCGCTGGGCGGCCGAGGGCGTTGAACGCGGCTGGGCGGCCACCATGGTGCTCACGGAGCCCGACGCGGGCTCGGACGTCGGCGCCGGCCGCGCGAAGGCCATCGAGCAACCCGACGGAACCTGGCACATCGAGGGGGTCAAGCGGTTCATCTCCGGCGGTGACGTCGGCGACACCGCCGAGAACATCTTCCACCTGGTGCTGGCCCGGCCGGAGGGCGCGGGACCGGGAACCAAGGGGCTGAGCCTGTTCTACGTGCCGAAGTTCCTGTTCGACCCGGAAACCTTCGAACTCGGGCCCCGCAACGGGGTTTTCGCCACCGGGCTGGAACACAAGATGGGCATCAAGTCGTCCCCGACATGCGAAATGACCTTCGGCGCAACCGATGTCCCCGCCGTCGGGTACCTCGTCGGCGACGTGCACAACGGGATCGCGCAGATGTTCACCGTGATCGAGCACGCGCGCATGACGATCGGCGTCAAGGCCGCCGGAACCCTGTCCACCGGCTACCTGAACGCGCTGGCCTTCGCCAAGGAGCGGGTGCAGGGCGCGGACCTCACGCAGATGGCGGACAAGACCGCGCCGCGGGTGACGATCATGCACCACCCGGACGTGCGGCGCAGCCTGATGACGCAGAAGGCTTACGCCGAGGGGTTGCGCGCGTTGTACATGTACGCCGCCGCACACCAGGACGACACGGTGGCACAACATGTTTCGCGAGCCGACCACGAGATGGCGCACCGCGTGGACGACCTCCTGCTGCCGATCGTCAAGGGGGTGAGCTCGGAACGGGCCTACGAGGTCCTGACCGAGTCACTGCAGACGCTCGGCGGTTCGGGCTTCCTGCAGGACTATCCGCTCGAGCAGTACATCCGGGACGCCAAGATCGACTCGCTCTACGAGGGAACCACGGCCATCCAGGCGCTGGACTTCTTCTTCCGCAAGATCGTCCGCGACCGCGGCCAGGCGCTGCAGTTCGTGACGGCTCAGATCACCGCGACGATCGACGGCTGCGACGAGGCGCTCAAACCGCAGGCCGAGCTGCTGCAGACCGCGCTCGACGAGGTCACGGCGATGACCGGCGCGTTGACCGGCTACTTGATGTCCGCCGCGCAGCACCCCACCGAGATCTACAAGGTCGGGCTGGGATCGGTGCGGTACCTGCTCGCGGTCGGCGACCTGCTCATCGGCTGGCGGCTGCTGGTGCAGGCCGGCGTCGCGCACGCCGCGCTGGCGGAAGCGTCCGGGAACGACGCGGCGTTCTATCGGGGCAAGGTCGCGACCGCGGCGTTCTTCGCCAAGAACATGCTGCCGAGACTCGTGTCGCTGCGCAAAGTCATCGAATCGATCGACGACGACGTCATGCGCGTTCCCGAGCAGGCGTTCTGATCCCCCTGGCGTTACACACAGGTTACTTACAGCTTCAACCGGTAATACCCATTCCGTCGGGTCCAACCACGATGGGAGAAACGTTGATGTCTGCCAGCTGTCCAACCCCTCGGCTCACCCGGGTGGCGATCCTCGGGGTCGCCGGGGTCGCCGCGCTGTCCCTCGCCGCGTGCGGTTCGTCCAACAAGTCGAGTCCGACCACGTCGACATCGACGTCCACGTCGGTGGTGACTTCGACGACCACATCGCCGGCGCCGGCCACCGGCGAAGCCCGGGTCAGCGGCATGATCGCGTCGGTGGCGGGCAACTCGATCCAGGTCACCAAGCAGGACAACTCCACCGCCGCGGTGAACTTCACCTCCACCACCAAGGTCACCGAGACCATGCCTGCCGCGCTGACCGACGTCACCTCGGGCAGCTGCGTGACCGTGCGGCCCGCCGGGGAAGCCCAGGGCGGTCAGCCCGTGACCGCGGCGTCCGTGAAGATCAGCCCGTCCGTCAACGGAGCGTGCCCGGCCAAGCCGGCGGGGCAGGCTCCGAGCTCCACCACGCCGGCGCCGCCCCCGGGGTCACCGGCGCCGGCCCCGAAGCCGGCCGCCATCCGGGGTTCGGTGGCGTCGGTGTCGGGTAACACCATCAACGTCACCGGCACCGACCCCAGCGGCAATACCACGCAGACGGCCGTGACGGTCGACGACAAGACGAAGTACATGAAGCGGTCCTCCGCCACCACGGACGCGATCGCGCAGGGCAAGTGCGTCTGGGCGCGCGGAACGATGGACAGCGCGGGCGCGCTGCAGGCGACCAGCATCAACGTGCGGCAGGCCAACGACGGCAAGTGCGGCAAGCCCAAGCCTCCCGGGCAGGGCGGCTGATCGCGGCACCGGACACTGAAATCACCGTCACCCAGGTGAGCGCGGTCGTGATGGCCGCGCTCACCTGGGTATCCGTTGACGACTAACCGCGCGATCGGAGATGTGACGATGCCAGCCACGTCGGTGAAGCCCCGGCTCGCCCGGCTCGCGCTCGTGGCCGTCGTCGCGGTGATCGCGCTGTGCGTCGCCATGTGCGGTTCGAACGACACAACGACCACGAGTCCCGCCAAGCCGGCGGTGACGCCGGCCGGCCCCGCGCCGAACGCCGCGCCGCCCCCCGCGCCCCCGCCCGCGGCCAAGGACCACGTCGAGGGGCTGATCGAGTCGGTGTCGGGCGGCACGATCCAGCTCCGCACCCGAACCGGGAGCGCGACGGTGGACTTCGCGCCGTCGACGCGGGTGGTGCAGGCAGCCCCGGCCAAGCTGACCGACGTCACCCCGGGCAGCTGCGTCAACGTGCGCGCCACCCCGCAGAGCGCCCCGACCGGTGGCGCGATCACGGCGCAGTCGGTCACGATCACCTCCGCCGTCGACGGCAAGTGCCCGCCGCCGGTCGGCTTCTACGGCACGGTCACCTCGGTCTCCGGCGACACCATCGCGGTCAGCGGCATCGGTGCGCGGGCGGCCCCCACCAATGTGACGGTCGCCAACTCCACGTCATACCAGCTGCAGACGCCGACGGACGCTCGTGCGATCGCTAACGGAAAGTGCATGGGGGCGCAGGGAATTCAGGATGCCGGCGTGCTGCATGCGGTCACCATCAGCCTGCAAACCTGCCCGCCGATGGGGCGCCACCACCACCACCATCTGCACCTGCCGCACCTGCCCTTCCACCTTTAGCGGCGGAGCGGTTCAGACGGTGAAGCCGAGGGCGCGCAGTTGTTCGCGCCCGTCTTCGGTGATCTTGTCCGGGCCCCACGGCGGGTTCCACACCCAGTTGATCCGCAGGTCGTCCACCAGCCCGCTGCTGACCAGCGCACTGCGCGACTGGTCCTCGATGACGTCGGTCAGCGGGCAGGCCGCCGAGGTCAGCGTCATGTCGATCAGGGCGACGGTTCCCTCGTCGCCGTCCTCGACGTTCAGGCCGTAGACCAGTCCGAGATCGACGACGTTGATGCCCAACTCGGGGTCGACGACGTCACGCATCGCCTCCTCGAGGTCGGCAAGAAATTCGTCACCCGGTGCGGCGGTCTCGCTCATCCTTCTCCTCCTCGAAGTCCGCGCCCCTGTCCGAGCAGGCCTGGGCCAGCGCATCTTTGAACGCCATCCAGCCCAGCAGCGCACATTTCACCCGGGCCGGGTATTTGGCGACTCCTGCGAACGCGATCCCGTCCCCCAGGACGTCCTCGTCGCCCTCGATGGTGCCGCGGGAGGACACCATGTCGGTGAACGCCGCGACGGTGCGCAGCGCCTCGGGCACCGTCTGACCGATGACCTGCTGGGTGAGCACCGAGGTGGCCGCCTGGCTGATCGAGCAGCCCTGCCCGTCATAGGAGACGTCCGCGACGCGCTGACCGTCGTCGGAGAGCGCGACCCGCAGCGTCACCTCGTCGCCGCAGACGGGGTTCACGTGGGAGACCTGCGCGCCGAACGGCTCGCGCAGCCCGCGGTGCTGCGGATGCTTGTAGTGGTCCAGGATCACGTCCTGATACATCTGCTCGAGGCGCACCGTCAGTCTCTCCCGAAGAATTCGAGGGCCCGCCGCACGCCGGCCACCAGCCGCTGGACCTCCTCGGCGGTGTTGTATACCGCGAACGACGCCCGGGCGGTGGCCGCCAGGCCGAACCGGCGATGCAGCGGCATCGCGCAGTGGTGCCCCACACGCACCGCGACACCCTCGTCGTCGAGCACCTGCCCGACGTCGTGCGCGTGCACACCGTCGACGACGAAAGAGACCGGCGAACCACGGTTTTCCATCACGGTCGGGCCGACGATCCGCACGCCGTCGATGCCCGACAGGCCGTCGATGGCCGCGGCGACCAGCTCGCGCTCGTGCGCCTCCACCGCCGCCATGCCGATGGCGCCCAGGTAGCGTGCGGCCGCGCCCAACCCGACCACCTGGGAGGTCATCGGTGTGCCCGCCTCGAAGCGTTGCGGCGCCGGCGCATACGTCGACGACTCCATGGTGACCGTCTCGATCATCGACCCGCCGGTCAGGAACGGCGGCAGCTCCGACAACAGCTGGCGCCGGGCGTAGAGCACGCCGACACCGTTGGGGGCCAACATCTTGTGACCGGAGAACGCGGCGAAGTCGACGTCGAGGGCGTGCAGGTCGACCGGCTGGTGCGGCACCGACTGGCAGGCGTCCAGCACCGTCACGGCGCCCACCGCCTTGGCGCGCCCGACCAGTTCGGCCACCGGCGCCACCGCGCCGGTCACGTTCGAATGATGGCTGAAAGCAACGATCTTCACCCGCTCGTCGAGCTCCAGCGAGTCCAGGTCGATGCGCCCGTCGTCGGTCACGCCGTACCAGCGCAGCGTGGCACCGCTGCGGCGGGCCAGCTCCTGCCACGGAACGATGTTGGCGTGGTGCTCGAGCTCGGTGGTGACGATGACGTCTCCCTCGCCGACGGCGCGATCGAACCTCTTGTCGCCCAGCACATACGAGGACAGGTTGAGCGCCTCGGTGGCGTTGCGGGTGAACACCAGTTCGTCGGCGCCGGCGCCGACGAACGCGGCGATGTCCGCGCGGCCCTGCTCGTAGGCGTCGGTCGCCTCCTCCATCAGCTGGTGCGCGCCGCGGTGCACCGCCCCGTTGGAGGTGATCAGGAACTCGCGCTCGGCGTCGAGCACCTGCAGCGGCCGCTGCGACGTCGCGCCGGAATCCAGGTACGCCAACTGCTTTCCGCCGCGCATGGTGCGCTTCAGGATCGGAAAGTCGGCGCGGATGGCGTCGACGTCCAGTGGTGTCATGCTTACGCTCCTGCAGCCGCCGCTTCGGTGAAGCGCACGTAGCCGTTCTCCTCGAGCTCGTCGGCCAGCTCCGGACCGCCGGATTCGACGATCCGGCCCCCGACGAACACGTGCACGAACTGCGGCCGGATGTAACGCAGGATCCGGGTGTAGTGGGTGATCAGCAGGATGCCGCCGTGCTCGGACTCCGCATAGCGGTTCACGCCCTCACTGACCACCCGCAGCGCGTCGACGTCCAGGCCGGAGTCGGTCTCGTCGAGGATGGCGATCTTGGGCTTGAGCAGCCCCAGCTGCAGGATCTCGTGGCGCTTCTTCTCGCCGCCGGAAAACCCTTCGTTGACGCTGCGTTCGGCGAACGCCGGGTCGATGTCGAGGTCGGACATGGCGGCCTTGACCTCCTTGACCCAGTGCCGCAGCTTCGGCGGCTCGCCGCGGACGGCGGTGGCGGCGCTGCGCAGGAAGTTCGACATCGACACGCCGGGCACCTCGACGGGGTACTGCATGGCCAGGAACAACCCGGCGCGGGCACGCTCGTCGACGCTCATGTCCAGCACGTTCTGGCCGTCCAGCGTGATCGACCCGGAGGTCACCGTGTACTTCGGGTGACCGGCGATGGCGTAGGACAGCGTGGACTTGCCCGAGCCGTTGGGGCCCATCACCGCGTGCGTCTCACCGGACTTCACGGTGAGGTTGACGCCGTTGAGGATCGGGATCTCGCGGCTGCCCTCGGGGGCGTTGGGGTCTTCGACGCTGACGTGCAGGTCTTTGATCTCGAGTGTGGTCATAGGGCTGTTGTCTTCTCCGTGATTTCCAGTTCGTGTTCGATGGCCGCGGTCAGGCGTTCCCGGATCTCGGGCACGGCGATCTTGGCGATGATCTCGCCGAAGAAGCCGCGCACCACCAGCCGGCGGGCCTGGTCTTCGGGGATGCCGCGGGCACGCAGGTAGAACAGCTGCTCGTCGTCGAAACGCCCGGTGGCGCTGGCATGTCCGGCGCCGACGATCTCGCCGGTTTCGATCTCCAGGTTGGGCACCGAGTCGGCGCGCGCGCCGTCGGTGAGCACCAGGTTGCGGTTGACCTCGAAGGTTTCGGTGTCGGTGGCCTCGGCGCGGATCAGCACGTCGCCCACCCAGACGGTGTGCGCGTCGGGGCGCTGCGAAGCCGGATCGCCCTGCAGCGCACCCTTGTACAGCACATTGGACTTGCAGTTGGGTTGCGCGTGGTCGACAAGCAGCCGCGACTCGAGGTGCTGCCCGTCGTCGGCGAAGTACAACCCGAGCAGCTCGGCGTCCCCGCCCGGCGCGGCGTACCGCACGTTGGCCGACATGCGCACCACCTCGCCGCCCAGGGTGACGGCCACGTGCCGCAGCACCGCGTCCTTGCCCAGCCGGGCGTGCTGGGCGGACAGGTGCACCATGTCGTCGGCCCAGTCCGCGATCCACACCACGGTCAGCCGGGCGGCGTCGTCGACGATTAATTCGACGTTGTCGGCGTAGGTTCCGCTCCCCCGATGGTCGATCACCACGACCGCCTCGCCGAGCTCGGCGACGCTGATCTGCAGGTGCCCGTAGGCGACCGCGCCGGCCCCGGGGCCGGTGACGGTGATGTTGACCGGTTCGGCGACCTGGGTGTCGCGCCCGACGCTCACCAGCGTCGCGGAATTGAACGACGAAAACGCTTGCGCGGCAACCCGGTCGGTGGGAACACCGCCACGGCCGAGCCGCTCGTCGCCGCGGCGGATGGTCTCGACCCGCACCCCGGGCTGTTCGCTGACGTCGATCCGCGCCACGCCCGTGGCCCGAGCGGAGCCGTCGTGCAGGCCGCGCAGCCGGCGCAACGGGGTGAACCGCCAGATCTCGTCCCGCCCGCTGGGCACCTCGAAGGCGTCCACGTCGAACGACGCGAACAGCTCGCCCTTGTTGGCCGCGGCGAGGGCCGAACCCTCAACCGCCTCAGTCAATCCCGTCACTAGCCGACCGCACCTTCCATCTGCAGCTCGATCAGCCGGTTGAGCTCGAGGGCGTATTCCATCGGCAGCTCCTTGGCGATCGGCTCGACGAAGCCGCGCACCACCATCGCCATCGCCTCGTCCTCGGTCAGGCCGCGGCTCATCAGGTAGAACAGCTGGTTGTCGCTGACCTTGGACACGGTGGCCTCATGCCCCATCGTGACGTCGTCCTCACGGATGTCGACGTAGGGGTAGGTGTCGCTGCGGCTGATCGTATCGACCAGCAGCGCATCGCATTTCACGCTGGATCGGGATCCGTGCGCGCCCTTGTTCACCTGGACCAGGCCGCGGTAGGAAGTGCGGCCGCCGCCGCGGGCCACCGACTTGGAGACGATGTTGCTCGACGTGTTCGGCGCCAGGTGCAGCATCTTGGCGCCGGCGTCCTGGTGCTGGCCCTCGCCGGCGAACGCCACCGACAGCACCTCGCCCTTGGCGTGCTCCCCGGTCATCCAGACCGCCGGGTATTTCATGGTCACCTTGGAGCCGATGTTGCCGTCGACCCACTCCATGGTCGCGCCGGCTTCGGCGCGGGCCCGCTTGGTGACCAGGTTGTAGACGTTGTTCGACCAGTTCTGAATCGTGGTGTAGCGGCAACGGCCGCCGGGTTTGACGATGATCTCCACCACCGCCGAGTGCAGCGAGTCCGACGTGTAGATGGGGGCGGTGCAGCCCTCCACGTAATGCACGTAGGCGTCTTCGTCGACGATGATCAGCGTCCGCTCGAACTGGCCCATGTTCTCGGTGTTGATCCGGAAGTAGGCCTGCAACGGAATGTCGACGTGCACGCCGGGCGGCACGTAGATGAACGATCCGCCGCTCCACACCGCGGTGTTCAGGGCGGAGAACTTGTTGTCCCCCGCGGGGATCACGGTGCCGAAGTGCTGCTGGAACAGCTCGGGATGTTCCCGCAGCCCGGTGTCGGTGTCGAGGAAGATGACGCCCTGGGCCTCCAGGTCCTCGCGGATCTGGTGGTAGACCACCTCGGACTCGTACTGTGCGGCCACACCGGCGACCAGGCGCTGCTTCTCGGCCTCCGGGATGCCCAGCTTGTCGTAGGTGTTGCGGATGTCCTCGGGCAGGTCATCCCAGCTGGCGGCCTGCTTCTCGGTGGACCGCACGAAGTACTTGATGTTGTCGAAGTCGATGCCCCCGAGGTTGGAGCCCCACGTCGGCATCGGCTTGCGGTCGAAGATGCGCAGCGCCTTGAGCCGGGTCTGCAGCATCCAGTCCGGCTCGTTCTTCTTCGCCGAGATGTCACGCACCACCGCCTCGGACAGCCCGCGCTGCGCGCTGGCCCCCGCGACGTCGGTGTCCGCCCAGCCGTAGCCGTAGCGACCCAGCGAGGCGATCGTCTGCTCCTGGGTCAACGGCTCGGCCGCAGTCTTCTGGGCCTCTGGCGTGAGGGTCATAGCGACGCTCCTTCGATGCTCGTGGGGTGGGGGCGCGGGCTGGGCGCCTTCGAACTAGGGACCGTGAGAGGCACGTGCGTGGTGCAGGCGCAGTCCCCGTTGACGATGGTCGCCAACCGCTGCACGTGGGTTCCGAGCACCTCGGCCATGGCCTGCTGCTCGGCTTCACACAACTCGGGGAATTCCTCGGCGACGTGCGACACCGGGCAGTGGTGCTGGCAGATCTGCACGCCGTGGATCGGGCCGCCGACACGTGTCGTGGTGGCGACGTAGCCGGCCTTGGTCAGCGCGCCGGCCACCCGTTCGGCGGCCGCCTCGACCTCGGCGTCGTCCGCGCTGTCCGCCGCCGGCACACCGGCCAGGATCGCGTCGATGCGGCGCCGGGCGAACGCGCGCACGGCGTCCTCCCCGCCGATCTCCCGCAGTTGCCGCATGGCCGCCGACGCCAGGTCGTCGTACGCGTGGTTGAGCTTGGCCCGTCCCGCGGCGGTCAGCCGGAAGCGCTTGGCGGGACGGCCGCGCCCGGCCTGTTGCCAGGCCGCGGCGGGCACCGACTCGGCGTCGCCCGCCTCGATCAGGGCGTCGAGGTGACGCCGCACGCCGGCGGCCGCCAGCCCGAGCCGGTCGCCGATCTCGCCGGCGGTGATCGTTCCGGACTCCACGAGCAGGCGCACGATGGCGCGACGGGTGTGACCATCCGGCACCGCGGCGGCCGCCGCGCCCACGGCAGCGTCGTCGAAGCCGGTCTGGATTTTCACAACACCAGTGTGACGCAATTCCGGGGATCGGTCTACCAAGGGTGCCCTGATCGGGCGTTGCGCTGGTCACACTCGGTACAGCGCGGCGAACCACTGCGCCGTGCTTGCGATCGCCGCCGGGTTGGCGGGCGAGCCCGGCGACCCCGGCGGCTACGCTGCTCTGATGGCAGCCCGCCACCACGCGCTGAGCTCGTCGATCGCCAGCTTGCATGGCGACGAGCAGGCGGTGGGCACGCCGCTGAACCATACCGAGCTCACCGCGCTGCAGCGCACCCGCCTCTTCGGAGCCACCGGCACGATCCTGATGGCCATCGGCGCGCTCGGCGCCGGGGCCCGGCCCGTCGTGCAGGACCCCACGTTCGGGGTGCGGCTGCTCAACCTGCCGTCCCGCATCCAGACGGTGTCGCTGACGATGACGACGACGGGCGCGGTCATGATGGCGCTCGCCTGGCTGATGCTCGGCCGGTTCGCGCTGGGCAGCAGGCGGATGTCCCGCGGCGACCTGGACCGCACCCTGCTGCTGTGGACGCTGCCGCTGCTGATCGCGCCGCCGATGTACAGCAAGGACGTCTACTCCTACCTGGCGCAGAGCCAGATCTCCCTGGAGGGCCTCGACCCCTACCGGGTGGGTCCGGCGTCCGGGCTCGGGCTCTCGCACGTCTTCACGCTGTCGGTCCCCACCCTGTGGCGGGAGACGCCGGCGCCTTACGGCCCGCTGTTCCTGTGGATCGGCCGCGGCATCTCCGCGATCACCGGGGAGAACATCGTCGCCGCCGTGTTGTGTCACCGGCTGGTCGAGCTGGTCGGCGTGGCCCTGATCGTGTGGGCGACCCCGCGGCTGGCCCGGCGCTGCGGCGTCGCCGAGGTCAGCGCGCTGTGGCTGGGCGCGGCCAACCCGCTGCTGATCATGCATCTGGTCGCCGGCGTCCACAACGAGGCGCTGATGCTGGGGCTGATGCTGGCCGGCGCCGAGTTCGCGCTGCGCGGCATCAGCTCGCCACGGCTGTTTCCGCCCTCCTGGAAGCCGGGTCCCGACTGGGAACCGCTGGGCATGCTGGTCGCCGGCGCGGTCCTAATCGTGCTGTCGTCGCAGGTGAAACTGCCGTCCCTGCTGGCGCTCGGCTTCGTCACGATGGCCCTGGCCTGCCGCTGCGGGGGCACGCTGAAGGCGCTGCTGCTGTCGGGCGGGGCGATGTCGGCGCTCGCCCTGGCGGTGATGGGCGCCGTCGGCTGGGCCAGCGGCCTGGGGTTCGGCTGGATCTACACGCTGGGCACCGCCAACGTGGTGCGCAGCTGGATGTCCCCCCCGACGCTGCTGGCGCTGGGCACCGGGCAGGTCGGCATCCTGCTCGGGCTCGGCGATCACACCACCGCGGTGCTCGGGCTCACCCGCGCGATCGGCGTGCTGATCATCATGGTGATGGTGGGCTGGCTGCTGATCGCGGTCTTCCGCGGGCGGCTGCACCCGATCGGTGGGCTGGGCGTGGCCCTGGGCGTCACCGTGCTGCTGTTCCCCGTCGTGCAGCCCTGGTACCTGTTGTGGGCGATCATTCCGCTGGCCGCCTGGGCGACCCGCAGCGGTTTCCGGGCGGCGGTCATCGTGATCACCCTCGTCGTCGGCATCTTCGGGCCGACGGCCAACGGGGATCGCTTCGCGCTGTTCCAGATCGTGGACGCCACGCTGGCCAGCACCGTCATCGTGGCCGCGCTCATCGCGCTGACCTACACCCGCTTGCCGTGGCGGCGGCTCCCGGCCGAGGGCGCCGAAATGCCGGCGGGGCCCGCCGGGAGCGAACCGGCACCCGAGGCGGCGCAGACCGCCCGAGCCACCCCTCGTTCGGAGGCGGCGCCTGACGCCTACGCTGATTCCACGTGAGCCGCGCCGACGACGATGCAGTGGGGGTACCGCCCGCTTGCGGGGGACGAAGCGATGAGGTGGGGGCACCTCCCGCTAGCGGGGGAGAGCGGCGCTCGTGAGCTCGGACGTTCCTGAAACAGTCGTGCGACTGCGCGGCGTGACCAAGCACTACGGAACCACCACGGCCGTCGACGATCTCGACCTCGAGGTGCACGCGGCCGAAGTGCTCGCCCTGCTGGGCCCCAACGGCGCCGGCAAGACCACCACGGTCGAAATGTGCGAGGGCTTCGTGCGCCCGGACGCCGGCACCATCGAGGTGCTCGGGCTGGACCCGATCGCCGACAACGCCCGCCTGCGCACCCGCATCGGCGTGATGCTGCAGGGCGGCGGCGGCTACCCCAGCGCGCGGGCCGGCGAAATGCTGAACCTGGTCGCCTCGTACGCCGCCGACCCGCTGGACCCGGCGTGGCTGCTGGACACCCTCGGCCTCACCGACGCCGCCCGCACCACCTACCGGCGGCTGTCCGGCGGGCAACAACAGCGGCTCGCGCTGGCCTGTGCGCTGGTCGGCCGCCCCGAGCTGGTCTTCCTCGACGAACCCACCGCGGGCATGGACGCGCACGCCCGGCTGCTGGTCTGGGAACTGATCAACGCGCTGCGCCGCGACGGCGTGACGGTGCTGCTGACCACCCATCAGCTCAAGGAGGCCGAGGAGCTCGCCGATCGGCTGGTCATCATCGACCACGGCGCGACGGTGGCCGCGGGCACGCCGGCCGAGCTGATGCGCACCGGCGCCAAGGACGAGCTGCGGTTCACGGCGCCGCCGCGGCTCGACCTGTCCCTGCTGACCGCCGCCCTGCCGGAGGACTACCGGGCCAGCGAGGTGACGCCCGGCGAGTATATGGTCGAGGGCCGGGTGGATCCGCAGGTGCTGGCCACCGTGACGGCGTGGTGCGCGCGCATCGACGTGCTGGCCACCGACATGCGCGTCGAGCAGCGCAGCCTCGAGGACGTGTTCCTCGACCTCACCGGCAGGAAGTTGCGGCAGTGACCGAATCGAACGTCTTCCCCGCGGGGACCTTCACCCCCGACCCGCGGCCGAACGCCGTGCCGCGGATGCTGGCCGCGCAGTTCGGCCTGGAGCTCAAGCTGCTGCTGCGCAACGGCGAGCAGTTGCTGCTGACCATGTTCATCCCGATCACGCTGCTGGTCGGCCTGACGCTGCTGCCCTTCGGCTCCTTCGGACACAACCGGGCCGCCACCTTCGTCCCGGTCATCATGGCCCTCGCGGTGATCTCGACCGCGTTCACCGGCCAGGCCATCGCGGTCGCCTTCGACCGCCGCTACGGCGCCCTCAAGCGGCTGGGCGCGACCCCGCTGCCGGTCTGGGGCATCATCGCCGGCAAGTCGCTGGCCGTGGTCACCGTGGTGTTCCTGCAGGCGATCCTGTTGGGCGCCATCGGGTTTGCACTCGGCTGGCGGCCCGCCCCGCCGGCGCTGGCGCTGGGCGCGGCGGTGATCGCGCTGGGCACCGCCTGCTTCGCGGCCCTCGGCCTGCTGCTCGGGGGGACGCTGCGCGCCGAGATCGTGCTCGCGGTCGCCAACCTGCTGTGGTTCGTGTTCGCGGGGCTCGGCGCGCTGACGGTGGAGAGCGGGATCATCCCCACCGGGGTCAAGTGGGCGGCCCGGCTGACCCCGTCGGGCGCGCTGACCGAGGCCCTGTCGCGGGCGATGGCCCTGTCGGTGGACTGGTTCGGGATCGTCGTGCTGGCGGTGTGGGGCGCCGTCGCGGCGCTGGCCGCGCTGCGCTGGTTCCGGTTCACCTGACGCGCGGCGAGATTGCCGCCATGGTCGTGATTGACGCCGCCGGCACAGCCATCACGGCAATCTCGGCGACGCCCAGGCCTTACTACGGGACGTAGTTTTCGTTGGCCTACCATCGGGCCATGCTCGGACGAACGCTGATGCGGTTGGTGGACCTACTCCCCGACCCGAGCGTGCGTGTCCAGCGCGTCATCGCCGCGGCCGTCATCCTCACCCAGGGCGGCATCGCCGTCACCGGGGCGATCGTCCGCGTCACCGCGTCCGGGCTGGGCTGTCCGACCTGGCCGCAGTGCTTCCCCGGCAGCTTCGTCCCGGTCGCGCACGCCGAGGTGCCGCGCATCCACCAGGCGGTCGAGTTCGGCAACCGCATGATCACCTTCGCGGTGGTCATCGCCGCGGCGCTGGCCGTGCTGGCGGTGACCCGGGCCCGGCGCCGCAGGGAAATCCTGGTGTACGCGTGGCTGATGCCCGTCTCGACCGTGGTGCAGGCCGTCATCGGCGGTATCACCGTGCGCACCGGGCTGCTGTGGTGGACGGTGGCGATCCACCTGCTCACCTCGATGACGATGGTGTGGCTGTCGGTGTTGCTCTACGTCAAGGTCGGCGAGCCCGACGACGGGGTGGTGCACCGGCGCGTCGCCCGGCCGCTGCGCGCCCTGACGGCCCTGATCGGGCTGGACCTGGCCGCGGTGCTGGTCACTGGCACGCTGGTGACGGCCGCCGGCCCGCACGCGGGCGACCGCAGCCCGACGCGGACGGTGCCGCGGCTCGAGGTGGCCGTCGAGACCCTGGTGCACGCGCATTCGTCGCTGCTGATCGCCTACCTCGCGCTGGTGGTCGGGCTGGGCTTCGGGCTGCTGGCGGTGCGCGCCGCGCGGCGCATCCTGCGGCGGCTGATCGTGCTGCTCGCCCTCGTGTGCGCGCAGGCCGCCGTCGGCACCGCCCAGTACTTCACCGGCGTGCCCGCCGCGCTGGTCGCGTTGCACGTGGCCGGCGCCGCGGCGTGCACCGCGGCGACCGCCGCGCTATGGGCCTCGATGCGAGAGCGGGCCCAGCCCGAGCCGCTCGCAGGCTGACTCCACGGCCAGCGCGAACTCCCGCTCTACGCGCTCGCGGGTGGCGGCGTCGAGGTGTGACCAGCCCAGCGACGGCGCGACCAGGTCGAGCGCCACCAGCCGGTCCCCTGCCACGTCGGCGCGCGCGTACAGCAGTTCCCGCGCGGTGATGCCGGCGCGGCCGGCGGCCGCCGCGAGCGCGGCGCGGCCGAGGTCCCACGCCTCGAACTCCGGCTCGACCGGCCAGGCGTGCGACTGCTCGCCGCCCAGGAAGACCAACGCCGCCTGCGCCACGGGCCGGCCGGACGGCCCGTCAAACACGGTCGGCACCCCGTCGTGCTCGAGGTCACGCAGATACCGCGCGCCGAGGTTCCACGCGACGGCGCCGGGCGGGTTGAGCAGGTGACGCACGCGCCGGGTCCAGGCCACGAACTCGGCGCGCCGGTCCGTCGCGTTCCCGACGCCGCGCAGGATCACCAGGTCGGCGTCCAGGGTTTCCGGATCGTCCCAGGCCAACCAGCGGGCGTGCAGTCCACGCGCGCGCAGCGCGGGCACCAGCCCGGCGTCGTCGCCCGTCCCCGCCAGCACGATGCGGGGATGGAAGACGTCCGGACGGGCGAGTTTCATGCCCGGGCATGATAAGCACATGCACGCAATCGAAGTCAGCGAAACCGGCGGCCCCGAGGTGTTGCGCTACGTCGACGCGCCCCAACCCGCGCCACGGGCCGGCGAGGTGCTGATCAAGGCCGAGGCGATCGGTGTCAACTACATCGACACCTACTTCCGTTCGGGCCAGTACCCGCGCGAACTGCCGTTCATCCTCGGTTCCGAGCTGTGCGGCACCGTCGCCGAGATCGCTGACGGCGCCGACGGCTTCCGCGTCGGCGACCGCGTGGTCAGCGCGTCGGCGTCCGGCGGCTACGCCGAGTTCGCCTCTGCCCCAGCGTTTTTGACGGCCCACGTGCCGGACGGGGTGAGTTCCGACGTGGCGGCGTCGGTGCTGCTGAAGGGCCTGACCGCGCACTACCTGTTGAAGTCGGTGTATCCGGTGCAGGCGGGCGACACGGTGCTGGTGCACGCCGGTGCGGGCGGGGTGGGACTGATCCTGACGCAGTGGGCGCATCTGCTCGGCGCGCGGGTCATCACCACGGTCTCGACGCCGGAGAAGGCGCGGATGTCCCGGGCGGCCGGCGCCGACGAGGTGCTGTCCTATCCCGACGACGCGGACGAATTCGGCCGGCGGATTCGTGAACTCACCGACGGAGCGGGCGTCGAGGCCGTGTACGACGGCGTCGGCGCCAGCACCTTCGACGCCAGCCTGGCCAGCCTGGCCGTGCGGGGCACGCTGGCGTTGTTCGGCGCGGCCAGCGGACCCGTCCCGCCGTTCGATCCGCAGCGCCTCAACGCCGCCGGCTCGGTGTTCCTGACCCGGCCCTCGCTGGCCCACTTCATCCGCACGGGCCAGGAATTCAGCTGGCGCGCAGAGGAATTGTTCGACGCGATCGCCGGCGGCGCCATCAACATCGAGGTGGGCGGGCGCTATCCCCTCGCCGAAGCCGCGCGCGCCCACCAGGACCTGCAGGGCCGCAAGACCGCCGGCTCGATCGTGCTGCTGCCCTGAATGAACTCGCTGGCGCCGAGTGTGAGGCGTAGGCGTCAGAACAGGTGCGGCAGCGCGATCACCGAGTCGACCGCCAGCGCGCAGAAAACCACCGCGAGGTAGTTGTTCGACTGCAGGAACAACCGCAGCGGCTTGACCGGCTCGCCGGCACGCACCCCGGCGTACAGCTGGTGGGCCATCGCCAGGAACCAGACCCCGGCGACCAGGGCGACGGCCGCGTACAGCCAGCCGGTGGCCAGCGCCAGCGCCAGCGTCGCCGCCACCGTCAGCCAGGTGTAGATCAGGATCTGCTTGGTGACCTGACGCTCGGTCGCGATGGCGGGCAGCATCGGGACGCCGGCCGCTTTGTAGTCGTCCTTGTAACGCATCGCCAGCGCCCAGGTGTGCGGCGGCGTCCAGAAGAAGATGATCGCGAACATCACCAGCGCCGGCCAGGCGATGGTGCCGGTGACCGCCGACCAGCCGATCATCACCGGCATGCAGCCGGCCGCGCCGCCCCACACGACGTTCTGCGACGTGCGGCGCTTGAGCAGCAGCGTGTAGACGAACACGTAGAAGGCGATGGTGGCGCCGGCCAGGTGTGCCGACAGCATGTTCGTCGTCCACCAGAGCCAGAAGAACGACGCCACCGACAGCGCCAACCCGAACACCAGCGCGTGGCTGCGCGGGACCGCGGCCCTGGCCAGCGGCCGGCGCGCCGTGCGCTTCATCACCTTGTCGATGTCGGCGTCCGCTACGCAGTTGAGGGTGTTGGCTCCCCCGGCGGCCAGCATCCCACCGATCAACGTGTTGAGGATCAGCAGCGGGTCTACGGTGCCGCGGTGGGCGAGCAGCATGGCCGGGATGGTGGTGACGAGCAGCAGCTCGATGACCCGTGGCTTGGTGAGCGCCAGATACGCCAATACCGTGCCGTGCACTCGGCTCGGTACTTGGGTCGGGGCGACGCGCCCGCGAACGCTCACGCAATAACTCCTTGGGGTCGCAGCAGCGCGCAGCATCTACTACACACGATGGTAGACCGCGGGCCGGTGATGGCCCGCCCGCAGGGTCCATTCACCCAGATTTCTCCCAGATATCCGAACTGAATGTCAGGGGCCGACGGCCACCGCGTAATTTTCACACCAGCCGGCGGCGGGTACCCGAAATCCTGCACTGCAAGAGCCGGCCCTCCCGCACTAGGGTGGGATTGATCAGCTTGATGACCCACAAGGACTGAGTCTGTGACCACACTCGAAGAGATCTCGACGCTGACCCAACCGCACCTCCCCGACGACTGGTCCGAGATCGACTCGGCCGCCGTCGACACCATTCGGGTGCTGGCCGCCGACGCGGTCCAAAAGGTCGGAAACGGGCATCCCGGAACGGCGATGAGCCTGGCTCCGCTGGCTTACACCCTGTTCCAGCGAACGATGCGACACGACCCCAGCGACACCTACTGGCTGGGCCGCGACCGGTTCGTGTTGTCGTGCGGGCACAGCAGCCTGACGCTCTACATCCAGCTCTACCTGGGCGGCTTCGGCCTGGAGCTGTCCGACATCGAGTCGCTGCGCACCTGGGGGTCCAAGACGCCCGGGCATCCGGAGTTCCGCCACACCAAGGGCGTTGAGATCACCACCGGTCCGCTCGGGCAGGGCCTGGCGTCGGCGGTGGGCATGGCGATGGCGTCGCGCTACGAGCGCGGGTTGTTCGACCCCGACGCCGCCCCGGGCACCAGCCCCTTCGATCACTTCATCTACGTGATCGCCTCCGACGGCGACATCGAAGAGGGCGTCACCTCGGAGGCGTCGTCGCTGGCGGGCGTGCAGCAGCTGGGCAACCTCATCGTCTTCTACGACCACAACCAGATCTCGATCGAGGACGACACCGACATCGCGCTGTGCGAGGACACCGCCGCGCGCTACGAGGCCTACGGCTGGCACGTGCAGCGGGTCGAGGGCGGCGAGAACGTGGTCGGCATCGAGGAGGCCATCGCCAACGCCAAGGCCGTCACCGACCGGCCGTCGTTCATCGCGCTGCGCACCATCATCGGCTACCCGGCGCCCAAGCTGATGAACACCGGCAAGGCGCACGGCGCCGCGCTGGGCGACGAGGAAGTGGCGGCCGTCAAGGAGATCCTGGGCTTCGATCCCGAGAAGAAGTTCGAGGTGCGCGACGAGGTCATCGCGCACACCCGCAAGCTGGTGGACCGCGGCAAGGAAGCGCACGAGAAGTGGCAGGCGGACTTCGACGCGTGGGCGCAGCGCGAGCCGGACCGCAAGGCGCTGCTGGACCGGCTGACCGCCGAGAAGTTGCCCGACGGCTGGGACGCCGACGTCCCGCGCTGGGAACCGGGCGACAAGGCGCTGGCCACCCGCGCGGCGTCCGGCAAGGTGCTCAACGCGGTGGGTCCCAAACTCCCCGAGTTGTGGGGCGGCTCGGCCGACCTGGCCGGCAGCAACAACACCACCATGGACAATGTGAAATCCTTTGGCCCGCCGTCGATTTCGACCAAGGACTACACGGCGGACTGGTACGGGCGGACGCTGCATTTCGGTGTGCGCGAGCACGCGATGGGCGCGATCCTGTCCGGCATCGTGCTGCACGGCCCCACCCGGGCCTACGGCGGCACGTTCCTGCAGTTCTCCGACTACATGCGCCCGGCGGTGCGGCTGGCCGCGCTGATGGACATCGACACCATCTACGTGTGGACGCACGACTCGATCGGGCTCGGCGAGGACGGGCCGACCCACCAGCCGATCGAGCACCTCGCGGCGCTGCGCGCCATCCCCAAGCTCTCGGTGGTGCGGCCGGCCGACGCCAACGAGACCGCCTACGCCTGGCGCACCATCCTGGCCCGCGGCAACGGCAGCGGCCCGGTCGGGTTGATCCTGACGCGTCAGGGCGTGCCGATCCTCGAAGGCACCGACTACGAGGGCGTGACCCGGGGCGGCTACATCCTGGGTGACGAGGGCACCGAGGACCCCGACGTCGTGCTGATCGCCACCGGCTCGGAGGTTCAGCTCGCGGTCGAGGCGCAGGAGCTGTTGGCGGACAAGGACATCGTCGCGCGGGTGGTGTCCATGCCGTGCGTGGAATGGTTCGAGTCGCAGCCCGAGGACTACCGCGACAGTGTGCTGCCGCCCTCGGTGTCGGCCCGGGTGGCCGTCGAGGCGGGTGTCGCGCAGCCGTGGCACAAGCTGGTCGGCGACACCGGCAGGATCGTGTCCATCGAGCATTACGGCGAATCCGCCGACTACAAGACGTTGTTCCGTGAATTCGGTTTCACCGCAGAAGCCGTCGCGGCCGCCGCGGAACAGGTAGTGGACAACTGAGAAAGGGTGATTCACATGACTCAGAACCCTAACCTCGCCGCGCTCAGCGCCGCGGGAGTTTCCGTTTGGCTGGACGACTTGTCGCGCCAGCGCCTGCAGTCGGGCAACTTGCAGGAGCTGATCGACACCAAAAGCGTTGTGGGAGTGACCACCAACCCGTCGATCTTCCAGAAGGCGCTGGCCGACAGCGACACCTACAACGATCAGATCGCCGAGCTGGCCGAGCGCGGCGCCGACGTCGACGCCACCATCCGCACGGTCACCACCGACGACGTCCGCAACGCGTGCGACGTGCTGCGCCGGGAATGGGAAGCCTCCGACGGCGTCGACGGCCGGGTGTCCATCGAGGTGGACCCGCGGCTGGCCGCCGAGACCGACAAGACCGTCGCGCAGGCCGTCGAGCTGTGGAAGATCGTCGACCGGCCGAACCTGTTCATCAAGATCCCGGCCACCAAGGCGGGCATCCCCGCCATCACGGCCGTTCTGGCGGAAGGGATTTCGGTCAACGTCACGCTGATCTTCTCGGTCGAGCGGCACCGTCAGGTGATGGACGCCTACCTGGCCGGCCTGGAAAAGGCCCGCGAGGCGGGGCACGACCTGTCCAAGATCCATTCGGTGGCATCGTTTTTCGTGTCCCGGGTGGACACCGAGGTGGACAAGCGGTTGGAGAAGGTCGGCTCCGAGGAGGCGCAGGCGCTGCGCGGCCAGGCCGGGGTGGCCAACGCGCGGCTGGCCTACGCGGCCTACCAGGAGGTGTTCGAAGGCGGCGATCGCTACGAATCACTCAAGGGCGACGGGGCCCGCGTCCAGCGCCCGCTGTGGGCGTCCACCGGGGTCAAGAACCCCGACTACTCCGACACCCTCTACGTCACCGAGCTGGTGGCGCCGAACACGGTGAACACCATGCCGGAGAAGACGATCGACGCCGTCGCCGACCACGGCGAGATCAAGGGTGACACCGTCACCGGCACCGCGTCGGCCGCGCAAGAGGTGTTCGACAAGCTGGCCGGCGTCGGCATCGACCTGACCGACGTGTTCGTGGTGCTCGAGAAAGAGGGCGTGGAGAAGTTCGTGGAGTCGTGGACCGAGCTGCTGGAGGAGACACAGAAGCAGCTGGGTTCCGCCTCGAAATGAGTCCGGCTCGTACCGCAGCACAATGGCATAACCCGCTACGGGACAAGCTCGACAAGCGGCTGCCGAGGATCGCCGGCCCCTGCGGCATGGTGATCTTCGGGGTCACCGGCGACCTGGCCCGCAAGAAGGTGATGCCGGCCATCTACGACCTGGCGAACCGCGGGCTGCTGCCGCCGAGTTTCTCGCTGGTGGGCTTCGCCCGCCGGGACTGGGAAACGCAGGATTTCCGCAAGGTGGTCTACCAGGCCGTGAAGGATCACTGCCGGACGCCGTTCCGGGAGGAGAACTGGGAGCGCCTCGCCGAGGGATTCCGTTTCGTCCCAGGGTCTTTCGACGACGACGAGTCATTCGGCCGGCTGGCCGAGACCCTGGACAAGCTTGACGCCGAGCGTGGCACCGGCGGCAACCACGCCTTCTACCTGGCCATCCCGCCGAAGTCCTTTCCGGTGGTATGCGACCAGTTGCACCGGTCCGGGCTGGCCCGCCCGCAGGGCGACCGGTGGAGCCGGGTGGTCATCGAGAAGCCGTTCGGGCACGACCTGGAGAGCGCGCAGGCCCTCAACCATGCGGTCAACGCGGTCTTCCCCGAGGAAGCGGTGTTCCGCATCGACCACTATCTGGGCAAGGAGACGGTGCGCAACATCTTGGCGTTGCGGTTCGCCAATCAGCTCTTCGACCCGATCTGGAACTCGCACTACGTCGACCACGTCCAGATCACCATGGCCGAGGACATCGGGCTGGGCGGGCGCGCCGGCTATTACGACGGCATCGGCGCCGCCCGCGACGTCATCCAGAACCACCTGATGCAGCTGCTGGCGCTGACTGCGATGGAGGAGCCGGTCAGCTTCAACCCGGCGGCGCTGCAGACCGAGAAGATCAAGGTGCTCTCGGCGACCCAGCTGGCCCAGCCGCTCGACGAGACCACCAGCCGCGGCCAGTACACCGGCGGCTGGCAGGGCGGCGAGAAGGTGGTCGGGCTGCTCGACGAGGAGGGGTTCGCCAAGGACTCCACCACCGAGACGTTCGCCGCGATCACGCTCGAGGTCGACACGCGCCGGTGGGCCGGCGTGCCGTTCTATCTGCGGACCGGAAAACGCCTGGGCCGCAGGGTGACCGAGATCGCGCTGGTCTTCAAACGCGCCCCCCACCTGCCGTTCGACGCCACCATGACCGACGAGCTGGGCACCAACGCGATGGTGATCCGGGTGCAGCCCGACGAGGGCATCACGCTGCGGTTCGGCTCCAAGGTGCCGGGAACCGCGATGGAGGTCCGCGACGTCAACATGGACTTCTCCTACGGTTCGGCGTTCGCCGAGGAGTCACCGGAGGCCTACGAACAGCTGATCCTCGACGTGCTGCTGGGCGAGCCGTCCCTGTTCCCGGTCAACGCGGAGGTCGAATTGGCCTGGCAGATCTTGGATCCCGTGCTGGACAACTGGGCGGCCGACGGCAAACCGGAGCCCTACGAGGCGGGCACCTGGGGCCCGGAGTCCGCGTTCGAGATGCTGCGCCGGGCCGGACGCGAATGGCGGCGGCCGTGATCATCGACATGCCGGACACGACCACCACCGCAGTCAACAAGAAGCTCGACGAACTGCGGGAGAAGGTCGGCGCCGTGACCATGGGCCGGGTGCTGACGCTGATCATCGCGCCGGACAGCGACGCCATCCTCGAGGAGTCCCTCGAGGCGGCCAACAACGCCAGCCACGAACATCCCAGCCGGATCATCGTCACGATGCGGGGCGACCCGTACGCCGACGAGCCCCGCCTGGACGCGCAACTGCGCGCGGGCGGAGACACCGGCGCCACCGAGGTGGTGATCCTCAACCTGTCCGGGGCGCTGGCCGGGCACGCCGCCAGCGTGGTCACCCCCTTCCTGCTGCCCGACATTCCGGTGGTGGCGTGGTGGCCCGACATCGCTCCGGCCGTTCCGGCCCAGGACCCGTTGGGCAGGTTGGCGATCCGGCGCATCACCGACGCCACCAAGGGAACCGATCCGTTGTCGGCGATCAAGGGCCGGCTGCCCGGGTACACCGCCGGCGACACCGATCTGGCCTGGGCCCGCATCACCTACTGGCGGGCGCTGCTGACGTCCGCGGTCGACCTGCCGCCCCACGAACCGATCGAGTCGGCCCTGGTGTCGGGTCTGAAAACCGAACCGGCGCTCGACATCCTCGCGGGCTGGCTGGCCAGCCGGATCGAGGGCCCGGTGCGCCGGGCGGTCGGCGAGCTGAAGGTGGAACTCGTGCGCAAGAGCGAGACCATCGTCTTGAGCCGGCCCCAAGAGGGCAGGACGGCGACACTGAGTCGCACCGCCAAGCCGGACGCGCTGCTTCCCTTGGCACGCAGGGAAACCGGCGAGTGCCTCGCCGAAGACCTGCGACGGCTGGACCCCGACGAGATTTACCAGACAGCGTTGGAAGGCATTGAGAAAGTGCAGTACGTGTGAGCACCATCATCGAGGTTTTCCCGGAGGCTCAGGCCCTGGTCGACGCGGCCGCGAGCCGACTGGCCGACAGCATCCGCACCGCCGTGGCGGCCCGGGACCGGGCGCTGGTCGTGCTGACCGGCGGCAGCAACGGCATCGGGTTGCTCAAGTCCCTGGCCGGGCACGACATCGCCTGGCCCAAGGTGCATTTGTTCTGGGGCGACGAACGCTACGTCCCCGAGAACGACGACGAACGCAACGACAAGCAGGCGCGGGAGGCATTGCTGGACCGCATCGACATCCCGTCCAGCCATGTGCACACGATGCCCGCCAGCGACGGCGAGTTCGGCACCGACCTCGCCGCCGCGGCGCTGGCCTACGAGCAGCTCCTGGCGGCCAACGCCGCGGCCGGCCAACCGGTGCCGAATTTCGACGTGCACCTGTTGGGCATGGGCCCGGAGGGCCACGTCAACTCCCTGTTCCCCGACACCCCGGCCGTGCTGGAGACCAGCCGCATGGTGGTCCCCGTCGAGGACTCCCCCAAGCCGCCGCCACAACGAATCACGCTGACGCTGCCCGCGGTTCAGCGTTCCCGCGAAGTCTGGCTGATGGTGTCCGGGTCCGCGAAGGCCGACGCGGTGGCCGCGGCCGTCGGCGGCGCCGCGCCCGTCTCGGTGCCCGCCGCCGGGGCGATCGGCCGGGAAACCACGCTCTGGCTGCTCGACGAGGAGGCCGCGGCCAAGCTGCCGTCCCGCCCCGGCTAGCCCCCGCCCGGTCGCGTCCGGGTCATAATGACGGTCATGGCAGACAGAACCGTGCGCGGCGGCCAAGAGCGGAGCCGGATCAAAACCCTCACCCAGGCTGCGTTGAACGCCGACAAGACGGTGGAGCAGGTCGAAGACGTCCTCGACGGCCTCAGCACGACCATGAAGGACCTGAACGCCTCCCTTTCGCGGCTGAACGCCACGGTCGAACGCATGGAGAGCGGACTGGACCACCTGGACGGCACCCTGTCGCGGCTGGACGATCTGGCGCGCCGGCTGATCGTCCTGGTCGAGCCGGTAGAGGCGATCGTCAGCCGGATCGACGAGATGGTGAAGGTGGGCGAGACGATGATGACGCCGCTCGCGATGACCGAGCACGCGGTGCGCGGTGCGCTGGATCGGCTGCGCAACCGCTGAGCCGTCACCGCCCTACATCTTGGTGGAGCGGGCCATCACGAAGCTGTACAGGCCGTAGGTGATGATCCCGACGGCGGCGGCGATCAGCAGCGCCGCGCCGTAGGGCTGGGCCCCGAGCGTCTTGAGCGCCCCGTCGAGCCCGGTGGCCTTCTTCGGTTCCGAGCGGCAGGCCGCGACGATCACCAGGGCGCCCGTCAGGGCGATCACGACCCCCTTCCCGATGTATCCGGCCACGCCGACCCGCCGCACCAGGTCGCCCGATTCGCCCTTGAGGTCGTCGACGAAGTTGCGGCTGGCGCCCTTGTAGACGTGGTAGCCACCGACCGCGACGATGACCCCGCCGGCGGCGATGAGCGCGACGGTGCCCCCGGTCGTCGCCATCAGGCGCGCGCTGATGCTCGAATTCTGTTGGTCGGCCGGCCTTCCCGCACCCCGGGCGAACCCGAATGCGGAGTACGCGAACACCAGGTAGACCCCCGCCAGTCCCAGGGCCTTCGCCCGCGACGACGCGTCCGACGACGAGCCCGTCGAGTCGCGGTCGCATGACCGGCCGAGGGCCGTCTCGACGAGGCGCCACAGGCCCATCGCGAACAGGGCGGCCGCGGCGATCCACAGCGCGAGCGGGCCGCCCGGTTTGGCCGCCAACGTCGCCAGGGCACCGGTTTGGTCGGCCGTGCCGCCGTCGCCGCAGGCGACGCGGATGGCCAGGTAGCCGACGATCAGGTGCAATACCCCGTTGACGACGTACCCGACGCGGGCCAGCCGTTCGAAGACGCCGTTCTGGGCCAATTCAGCCGCGGCGCCCGGCGACACGATGTCCGACATGGCCTAGGGATGCCCATCACCCACTGTTCCGTAACGCGCTGGCCAAACCGTTCATCGTCAGCAGGATGCCGCGCTGCACCAGCTCGTCGTCGTCGCCGGACCGGTAACGGCGCAGCAACTCCACCTGCAGGTGGTTCAGCGGCTCCAGGTAGGGGAAGCGGTTGAACACCGACCGCGCCAACGCGGGGTTGTCGGCGAGCAGATCGTCCTGACCGGTGATGACCTTGTGCATCGCGATGGTCCGCCGGTGCTCGTCGACGATCTTGTCGAACACCCGCTCCCGCAGTTCCTGGTCCTCCACCAGTTCCGCGTACCGGGCCGCCAGGCCGAGGTCGCTCTTGGCCAGCACCTGCGCCATGTTGGACAGCACGCTGCGGAAGAAGGGCCACCGCTCGTACAGCTCGTGCAGGGTTTCCACCCGCTCGTCCTCGCTCTGGGGTCCGGCGGCGATCCACTGCTCGAACGCCGTCCCGGTGCCGTACCAGCCGGGCAGCATGACGCGGGATTGGCTCCAGGCCAGCACCCAGGGGATGGCCCGCAGGTCCGAGATCGACGAGGTGGGTTTGCGCGACGTCGGGCGGCTGCCGATGTTCAGCGAACCGATTTCGCTGACCGGCGTGGAGGCCATGAAGTATTCGACGAAACCCGGTGTGTCGTGCACCAATTCGGCATACGCGCGCTGCGCCAGGGTGGCCACCTCGTCGAGCACGGCGTAGGCCGGCTCGGCGGCGTCGCCCAGGCCCTCGACGTCGAGCAGCGTCGACTCCAGCGTGGCCGCCACCAGGCTTTCCAGGTTGCGCCGGGCCGCCTGTGGCTCGGCGTACTTGGCGGCGATCACCTCGCCCTGCTCGGTGAGCCGCAGCGAGCCGTTCACCGCGCCCGGCGGTTGCGCCAGGATGGCCTGATAGCTCGGCCCACCCCCGCGGCCGACGGTGCCGCCGCGACCGTGGAAGAGCCGCAACCGGATTCCGGTCTTGCGGGCCACCTCGACCAGCGCGAGCTCCGCGCGGTAGACCGCCCAGCTGGAGGCCAGGTAACCGCCGTCCTTGTTCGAGTCGGAGTAGCCGAGCATCACCTCCTGCCGGCCGCCCTGCGCGTCGACGACCGCCCGGTACAACGGCAGCGCCAGCATCGCCTCCAGGATGGCCGCGCCGTTGTGTAGATCGTCGATCGTCTCGAACAGCGGCGAGATGGCCACCGGGCAATACGGTTGCGGCCCCGAGGCATCCAGCAGCCCGCCCTCTTTGAGCAGGATCGCCACCTCCAGGACGTCGGACACCGAGCGGCACATCGAGATGACGTAGTGCGGGACGGCGGCCGGGCCGTAGCGCCCGACGGCATCCGCCGCGGCGCCGACGACCTCGAGCTCCTTGCGGGCCAGGTCGGTCAGTTGGGCGCGATCACCGACCAGGGGGCGGCGGGTGGCCAGCTCGCTCGCCAGCAGCGCGGCGCGCTCGTCCTCGGGCAGCGAGGCGTAGTCCGGGTGCACCCCGGCCCACGCCAGCAGCTCGGCCACCACCTCTTCGTGCACGTCGGAGTTCTGCCGCATGTCCAGGCCGCACAGGTGAAACCCGAAGACGCTCACGCCTTCTCGCAGCAGCGCCAGGCGGTCGTCGGCCAGCAGCCCGCTGCCGTGGGCGCGCAGCGACTCGTCGATCGTGTCCAGATCCGCCTGCAGTTCGGCCGGGGCGCAATACGGCGTCAGGCCGAGGTCCAGCTCGTGCTGCGGGCGGCGGTCCAGGATCTCGGCGCCCGTCGCGGTGAGCCGGGCGCGGATCACCCGCACCGCCCGCCGGTACGGCTCGTCGGCGCGGGCCTTCTCCCCGCAGCCCTCGGCCAGCTCCGCCAGCGCGGGCGTGACGGCGACCAGCCGCGCCGACATCGACAGGTCCTGCTCGAGCGCGGTGAGCTCGGCCAGGTAATGCGACAGCGCGGTGAACGCGGCGCTGCCGGTGGCCTGGCGCACCACGTCGCCGGTCACGTTGGGGTTGCCGTCGCGGTCGCCGCCGATCCAGGAACCGGGCCGCAGGATCGGCGCGGCGAGCAGGTCGGCGCCGGGCCAGCGCGCCCGCAACGCGTCGCGGACCTCGGCGTTGACCTGCGGGATGACCTGGAAGAACGCGGCGGCGTAGTAGCGCAGCCCCACCTCGATCTCGTCGGTGATCTGCAGCCTGGACAGCCGGATCAGCGCCGTCTGCCACAGGGTGAGGACCTGGCGTCGCAATTCACGTTCGATGTCGCGGCCGTCGTCGGTCTCGGTGTGCCCCTCCGCGTGCAGCCGCATCAGCTGGGTGATCCGGTGCTGGGTGACGAAGACGGTGCGTCGGCGGGTTTCGGTGGGGTGGGCGGTGATCACCGGGGAGATCAGGGCACCGCGCAGCGCATCGGCCACAGTGGCCGAATCTAGTTCGGCGCCATCGAGTTTCGCGTAGGTCGCGGCCAGGCTGCTGTCCTGCGGCGGCTCGCCCGCGGCGACGTGGATCGCGCGGCGGCGCTCGCGGTGGATGTCCTCGGCCACGTTGGCCAGCAACGCGAAGTGGCTGAACGCCCGGATGACCGGGATCGCGCGGTGGATGTCGATGCCCGAGAACATCCGCGCCAGCTCGGCCCGGTCGATCTCGGAGCGGCGCACCCGGAACGACTCCACCCGGGCGCGCTCGACGAGATCGAAGACCTCGTCCCCGTTCTGCTCGCGCACGGTGTCGCCCAGAATGGCGCCCAGCAGCCTGATGTCGGCGCGCATCGGCTCTGTGGCCTCGCGACCGACCAGCGTCCGTTGCACGGCGCCGATCGGTTCCAGCGCGATGTCGGAAACGTCAACCATGCGTCCCAGTATCGGTGCGGATCACGCGGTCCGCCCGCCGGCGGGTCACCGGTACTTGATCAGCAGGGCCACTCCGATGATGGAGACCAGCCAGATGCCGGTGATGAACAGCGTCAACCGGTCCAGGTTCTTCTCCACCACCGTCGAGCCGGAAAGGCTGGACTGCACACCGCCGCCGAACAGCGTCGACAGGCCGCCACCCTTGGCGCGGTGCAGCAGCACCAGCAACACCACCAGCACGCTGGTGACCACCAGGGTGATCTGCAGGGCCAACTCCATGCCCGGCAGCATACCGGGTCCGATCAGCGCGCTGCGGTGCCATCCCTCAGTCCCAGGGCCTCGTGTTAGGCTCAAAGCGAGATGCTCGGCCGAGCCGTGAAGCGCCTGGCATCGAGCGATTCCTCGCTACAGTCGCTATTTGATTTCGCACAGTTGCTACGTGCCCAACACGAAGACGTGGCGATTGTGACTGATTTTGAAGGTCTGAACGGCGAAGACCCGGTCGCGCAGGCGTTGGTGGGTGGCGCACCGCAGCGCATGGGGACATTCCGGTTCCACTTCGAGGACGAACGCTGGGAGTGGTGCGACCAGGTGGCGCGGTTGCATGGCTACGAACCGGGCACTGTGACCCCGACGACCGAATTGGTGCTCGCGCACAAACATCCCGACGACCGCAACCAGATCGCCGCGTCCCTCAATGACATCCGGCGCAACCACGGGGCATTCAGCACCCGGCATCGCATCGTCGACGTCCAGGGCAACATCCACCAGGTGGTCGTGGTCGCCAATCAGCTGCTCGATGCGTCGGGCGAAGTCGTTGGCACCGAGGGTTTTTACGTCGACGTGACGCCGTTGGACGACGAGCAGCAGCAGGCGCTGAACGCCGAGGTGGAGAAGTTCAGCAAAAACCGAGCCGTCATCGAACAGGCCAAGGGCATGTTGATGGTGATCTACGGAATCGACGAATCGACGGCGTTCGTCCTCCTGAAATGGCGGTCCCAGGAGAACAACGTCAAGCTGCGACCACTCGCACGCCAAATCGTCAGGGAGTTCCTGGCGCTGTCACGCCGGGACGTCCACCCGCTTCGATCCGCGTACGACGACATCGTACTGACGGCCCATCTGCGGATCGACTCGCGCCGCCGCTGACGGCCTACGGAAGGGGCCCGCCGGCGGCGATCGCCGCCAGCGTCGCGAACTGCTCACCGTCCAGGGACGCCCCGCCGACCAGCGCCCCGTCGATGTCGTCGCGGGCGATGATGTCGCCGATGTTCTTGGCGTTCACCGAGCCGCCGTAGAGCACCCGCACGGTGTCGGCGACCTGCGACGAGGCGAGGGACGCCAGCGTTTCGCGGATCGCCGCGCACACCTCCTGGGCGTCGGCGGCGCTCGCCACCCGCCCGGTGCCGATCGCCCACACCGGCTCGTAGGCGACGACCACCTTGCCGATCTGCTCGGCGGACAGCCCGGCCAGCGAGCCGCGGAGTTGCTCCTCGCAGTGGCCGACGTGCCCGCCGGCCTCCCGGACGTCCAGGTGCTCGCCGATGCACACGATCGGGGTCAGCTCGTGCTTGAGGGCCGCCGCGGTCTTGGCGGCCACCAGCGCGTCGTCCTCGTTGTGATAGGTGCGCCGCTCGGAGTGGCCCACGACGACGAAGCTGCAGCCCAGCTTCGCCAGGAACGCGCCGCTGACGTCACCGGTGTAGGCGCCCGAGTCGTGCTGGGACAGGTCCTGGCCGCCGTAGGTCAGGCGCAGCTTGTCGCCGTCGACCAGGGTTTGCACGCTGCGCAGGTCGGTGAACGGCGGCAGCACCGTGACGTCGACCTTGTCGTAGTACTTGTCCGGCAGCGCGAACGCGATCTTCTGCACCAGCGCGATCGCCTCGAAGTGGTTGAGGTTCATCTTCCAGTTGCCGGCGATCAGCGGCTTGCGGCTCACGCGTCTCCTCCACCTGGTTGCGGCTCCCCGAGCACCTCGATGCCCGGCAGCGTCTTGCCTTCGAGGTACTCCAGCGACGCACCGCCGCCGGTGGAGATGTGCGAGAAGTCGCCCTCCGGGATGCCCAGCGCGCGGACCGCGGCCGCGGAGTCACCGCCGCCCACCACGCTGAACGCGCCCTTGCCGGTCGCCGAGGCGATGGCCTCGGCCACACCGCGGGTGCCCGCGGCGAACGCCGGGAACTCGAACACGCCCATCGGGCCGTTCCAGAACACCGTCTTGGCGTTGGACAACAGCGCGCCGAAGCGCTTGACCGACTCCGGACCGATGTCCAGGCCGATCATGTCGTCGCCGATGGCGTCGGCGGCCACCGTCCGCGGCGGCGCGTCGGCGGCGAACCGCTCGGCCACCACGACGTCCTTCGGCAGCCGCAGCACGTCGACGTAGGTGTCCAGCAGCCGGCGGCAGGTATCGACCATCTCCTCTTCGAGCAGCGATTTGCCCACCGAAAACCCTTGCGCGGCAAGGAAGGTGAAGCACATCCCGCCGCCGATCACAATGCTGTCGGCCTTGGTGGCCAGCGATTCGATGACGCCGAGCTTGTCGGACACCTTCGACCCGCCGAGCACCACCGCGTAGGGGCGGGTGGTCGAGCTGGTCAGCTGCTCCAGCACCCGGATCTCGTCGGCCACCAGCGTGCCGGCGTAGTGCGGCAGCAGCGTGGCCACGTCGTACACCGAGGCCTGCTTGCGGTGCACCACCCCGAACCCGTCGGAGACGAAAGCCCCTCCGGGCGAGACCAATTCGGCGAGTTCTCGGGCGAGCGCGAGCCGCTCGCCGTCGTCCTTGCTGGTCTCCCGGGGATCGAACCGGATGTTCTCCAGCAGCAGGACGTCGCCGTCGGTGAGGCCCTCGGCGCGGGCCAGCGCGTCGCCGCCGACGACATCACCGGCGAGCTGCACGTGCCGGCCCAGCTGCTCACCGAGCGCGGCGGCGACCGGCGCGAGCGACAGCTTCGGGTCGGGCCCGTTCTTCGGCCGGCCGAGATGCGCGGTGACCACCACCCTGGCGCCGGCGTCGACGAGCGCCTGCAACGTCGGCACCGACGCGGTGATCCGCCCCGGGTCGGTGATGACGCCTTCCTCGTCGAGCGGGACGTTCAGGTCGGAGCGCACCAGCACGCTCCGGCCCGAAACCCCTTCGGCCAGCAGGTCTTTCAGAGTTTGAACTGTCACGACTGCCTTGGACTTAGAGCGACTTGCCGACCAGCGCGACGAGGTCGACGAGGCGGTTGGAGTACCCCCACTCGTTGTCGTACCAGGACACCACCTTGGCCTGGTTGTCGATCACCTTGGTCAGGCCGGAGTCGAAGATCGAGCTGTGCGGATCGGTGACGATGTCGCTGGAGACGATCGGGGCGTCGTAGTACTTCAGGATGCCCTTCAGCTTGCCGTCGGCGGCGGCCTTGAAGGCCGCGTTGATCTCGTCGGCGCTGGCGGACTTGGACAGCTCCGCGGTGAGGTCGGTCACCGAGCCGGTGGGGATCGGCACCCGCAACGCGTACCCGTCCAGCTTGCCCTTCAGTTCCGGCAGCACCAGCCCGATGGCCTTGGCGGCACCGGTCGAGGTCGGCACGATGTTCAGCGCCGCGGCGCGCGCCCGGCGCAGGTCCTTGTGCGGCCCGTCCTGCAGGTTCTGGTCCTGGGTGTAGGCGTGGACGGTGGTCATCAGGCCCTTGACGATGCCGAACTCGTCGTTGAGCACCTTGGCCAGCGGCCCGAGGCAGTTGGTGGTGCACGACGCGTTGGAGATGATGTTCTGGCTGCCGTCGTACTTGTCGTCGTTGACGCCCAGGACGATGGTGATGTCCTCGTCGGTGGCGGGGGCCGAGATGATCACCTTCTTGGCGCCGGCGTCCAGGTGGCCCTTGGCCTTGGCCGCGTTGGTGAACAGCCCGGTGGACTCGACGACGACGTCGACACCCAGGTCACCCCATGGCAGTGCCGCCGGGCCCTCCCGGACCTCGAGGGCCTTGATCTTGTGCGGGCCGACCACGATGGTGTCCTGGCCCTCCAGGCTGACGTCGAACGGCAGCCGCCCCAGGATCGAGTCGAATTTGAGCAGGTGCGCCAGCGTGTGGTTGTCGGTGATGTCGTTGACCGCCACCACCTCGATGTCGGCGGTGCCCTGCTCCCGTTGGGCCAGGAGGGCCCGGTAGAAGTTTCGTCCGATTCGACCGAAGCCGTTGATGCCTACTCGGACCGTCACTTGATCTCTCCCTGTCTTGGCGATGTCGTTACTGAGCCTGCTGATTACGCGCTCGTGGTCAGCCTAGATCAGCAACCCGGGCCGTTGCCGCCCCGGTTCCCGCGACCGGTGTGACGTCAGCGACGCGGCTTGCTCAGCCGCCCTTCTTCAGCCACCTCAGCGCCGACTGGGCTGCGTGGTAACCGCACAGGCCGTGGATTCCCGCCCCCGGCGGGGTGGACTGCGAACACAGGTAGACGCCCGGCACGCCGATCGCGTAGGGATCGACGGCGATGCGGGGGCGGAAGATGACCTGCAGCCCGTCGTTGGCGCCGCCGATGATGTCACCGCCGATGAAGTTGGCGTTGTAGGCCTCCAGTTCGGCGGTCCCCTTGCTGACCGTCGCGACGACGCGCTCGGAGAAGCCCGGTGCGAACCGCTCGAGCTGGGCGACGACGGCGGCGGTGGCGTCCCCGTCGTAGCCGAACGGCACGTGCGCGTACGCCCAGATCGGGTTGACGTTGCCCGCCGAGCGGGACGGGTCGGCCAGGTACTGCTGTCCGACGAGGACGAACGGGCGGTCGACCACCTTGCCCTGCGCGCGTTGGCGTTCGGTGTCCGCCATCTCGGCGAACGTGCCGCCGAGGTGCACGGTGCCGGCCCGGGCGCAGTCGGGGTTCGTCCACGGGATGTCGCCCTCGATGGCGAAGTCGACCTTGAACGCCGACGAGCCCTCGCGGTAGCGGCGATACGACCGCACGATCCGGCCCGGCATGGCATCGCCGTAGAGGGTCAGCGCCGCGGCCGGGCTGAGGTCGAGCATGACGATGTCGGCGTCCGGGATGTCTTTGCGGCGGTCGACCCGCACCCCGGTGGTGACGGTGCCGCCGTACTCGGTCAGGGCGGCCGACAGCGCCCGGCTGATCGAGCCGGATCCCCCTTGCGCGACGGGCCAGCCGTAGCGGTGCCCGCTGGCCAGGATCATCAGCCCCAGCGACGCGGTGAGCGGGCGGTCCAGCCGGGTGTAGATGTGCGCGGCGGCGCCGCCGAACAACGCGCGCGCCTGCTCGGTCCGAAACCAGCGGGCCATGGTGGTGGCCGGCAGCAGCGCCCGCGGCCCGAAGGAGGCCAGGCGAACCGGGTGTCGCGGGATGCCCAGCACCGGCCCCATCAGATCCTCGGCCAGCTCGTCGAACCCCGCCGCGAGGTCCCCGATCGCCCGCCGCCACCGGGTGCCGTCGGCCCCCATCCGGGCGACCGTCTCGTCGAGCGACCGGTAGAGCACGCCGGCGCTGCCGTCGTCGAGGGGGTGCGCGCAGTCGACCTCGGGCCAGTTCCACTGCAGCCCATGGCGTTGCAGGTCGATCTCCCTCCACAGCGGCGAACCGACACCCAGGGGATGGAAGGCCGAGCAGTGGTCGTGGATGACCCCGGGCACGGTCAGTTCGCCCGAGCGGGCTCCCCCGCCGACGGTGTCGCGGGCCTCGAGCACCTGCACGTCGACGCCGTTGCGGGCCAGGTGGATGGCCGCGGCCAGGCCGTTGGGGCCGGCGCCGACCACCACCGCCCGGGTCATAGGGCGTTGCGTTCGGTCGAGCCGGGCGAAGCCGGGCGGCCGCCGCCATCGATGACATGCACGGGCAACTCGTCACCGGGCTCCGGCCACGGCTGGCGCGCGAGCATGTCCGCGACGTTGACATAGCCTTCCTCGATCAGTCCAGCCTTGGCGTCGAAGATGCGGTACCACTGCTTCTGGATGTGGATCGGCTGTCCCTCGAGGACGATCACCCGCACGTCGCCGTCCTCGAAATGGCAACGGCGCTGCACGGCTTCGAGCAGCTGCTCGTTGTGCAGATGGCCCTCGCCGAAGTTCCAGCCGACGAGCGGCCCGGCGACGATTTCACCCTCGCGGATCTTGTAATTGGCTTCGTCGTCGATGGCGCGAGGTACCAGGGCGTTGAGCGCGCGGCCGTGCACGTGCATGGCCCGGAAGGCGGCGGTCTTGTCCGCCATGATCTCCGCGGTCTCGGGGTCGTAAAGCCGGGCCAGCTGGTTGATGACGAGTGCGGAGCTCTTGACAACCTCGGCGTCGACCTTTTCCTCGGCGCCGGCGCGGAAGCACCACACGCTGGAGGCCCAGTTGCCGGCGTAATACCTCATCGCTGGAAGGAACGAAATCTTCTTGGGGAACATGTTCCCTGCGATCACGACTGCCAGCGCGGCGACGACGAGGGCCCACAGCAGCGGCGAACGCAGGTCGGTGGCCTGGACCGAGGCGTAGTGCCCGAACAGGTAGAACAGCGAGAAGATGAAGAAGACGTTCCACTCCAACGGAACTCCCATCGGGAGGTTGGAAATGATGTTGAGGTGGAAGATGACCATGAATCCGATCAGGAACCACCGCCACGGGTGATCGCCGGCGAAGAAGACCAGCACCGTCGGGACCACGAATTCGGCTGTGGTGCCGCCGACGTGGGCCATCGCCTTCGGCAACCAGGTGGGACGCAAATCGTTGATGTGGTCGCGGTACAGCATGTGCTTGATCGGGTTGAACAGTTTGGGCCGCAGCAGCGCGTTATTGCTCGTCATCACCGACACCACATACGGGAAGTGGTGGTTGAGCTTGGATGTTGCGGCGCCCCACCACAACAACAGCATGATGAGCTTGTACGCCGCGATCTGATCGGTGAACGGGAAGAAGAACACCAACAGCTTGAGCCAGTAGTGCTCGCCGCGCGCGGCCAGGAAAATGGTCTTGTCGCGCAGGCCCAGCACCGCCAGCGCGACGATCGTCGGGATGACGCGGACGGGGTCGATCAGGCCGACGTCACCGGCCGCGGTGGCCGGCCCGCCGTGGCCGGGCGACAGCAGCGCCCACAGCCCGCCGGCCAAAACGATTGCGTACAGCGCGACGTCGACGATGGTCCGGTTGTCACCGGCGGTGAATGGCACCTTTCCAGGCCATGCCGGCAACCGAATCGTGTTGGGCCGCAACCAGTACAAGATTCCGCCGATGGGCGGCATGAACCGTCCGGTCAGCGGGCCGGACCCACAACCCAGGCCCGTCACCTCGAACAGCAGCGTGAAGACTATGACCTTCTGGTAAACGATCGGCTGCGTCCACCAGTCGGCGATGCGGCCGAGCCCGCCGAGGCCCGGGGTCAGCGAGATGATCGCGGCGGGGACGGCGATGTACAGGGCGATCTTGGTCAGGTACAGCAGATACACGGCAGACGGTGTCCCGAAGCCGTGTTCCGCCCAGTGCCGCGTCACGATCTGCAGCCGGGTGGCCCGGGGCAGAGTGGGCCAGGTCTCGCGATCGACGTCGGGAAGGTCCGGTGTCATGAATCCCATGGGCGGCCTCGTTCGGTGTCGGAAGAAACCAGTTGGCCCGTCAAATGTATCGGCACCGCGATGCGGGTGGGGCCGATTTCGCGCGGCTCAGCGCGGCAGCGGTGCCCGATATGTGAAAACCGCTGCGCCGCAGGCGAACTCAACCCGGCCCGAGCTACCGGACCGCCGAGCGCGGCCGCGGCGAAAGGCCGGTCGGCTGGACCAGCGGCCGGGCGAACCGGCGGCGCAACTTTTCGAGCATGCCGTCCAGACTGTCCCGGTCCTGCTCCTCGATCCGCGCCATGCGGCGAAGGTTGCAGACGGCCTCGACGTCACCGCCGGCCTGCGCGGCGATGATCGCCTTCTGATAGTCGTCGAGGCGCTGCTCGATGAGCCTGCGGTTCTGCAAGAGCAAGCGCATGAAGTAGTCGGCCTGGCTCTGGTCCGCCGCGTCCGGGGCGGAAGGGTCGGCGTCGCGGGACGGCGCCAGCGGGGAGCGCCCCTGGCCGAGACGGGCAGGTTCGGGCCGGACGACGTTGGCGTGGGGGCGGCGGGCGCGCCGGTCACGGGAGTTGATGGGGCGTGGGGCGGCCGGGCGGGCGCTGCGCTCGTGGGACAAACCGGCAACGTCCATCGGATTCCCATTTCTCGAGATTTCACTGAAGGGCGTCGTAACAATAGCGCCAGGACTCGGCCGGCACCATATCCGCAGACGCGGAAAGAGATAAACACCATGACCGCCGGCGCGCCGGGGTCGCTACCATCGAGGAACTTCACGCGGCCGGCTCAACCTGAAGCGGCCCGGCGGGAGCGTCAAGGGAGGAACGTGACCGACAGCGATCACCCGGATGCCGGCGACATCGGCAAGTTCGACCCGGTATTGACCCAGCGCATGGTGGGCGTGATGCGCCCGTTCCTCAAGGCATATTTCCGCTCGGAGGTGCACGGCCTGGGTTCCTTCCCGCCCGGCGGGGCGCTGGTCGTCGGCAACCACTCCGGCGGCATGTTCCCGATGGACGTCCCGATCTTCAGCGTTCACTTCTACGAGAAGTTCGGCTACGACCGGCCGGTCTACACGCTGAGCCACGACATCCTCATGACCGGCCCGACCGGGGAGTTCTTCCGGCGCACCGGATACATCCGGGCCAACCGGGAGAACGCGGCCCTGGCACTGCGGTCCGGCGGGGTCGTGATCGTTTTCCCCGGCGGTGACTACGACGCCTACCGGCCCACGCTCTCGGAGAACGTCATCGACTTCAACGGGCGCAAGGGATACGTGCGGACGGCCATCGAATCCGGCGTGCCCATCGTGCCCGCGGTCTCCATCGGCGGGCAGGAGACGCAGCTCTACCTGTCGCGCGGCACCTGGCTGGCCGAGCGGCTGGGCGTCAAGCGCTTGCTGCGCAGCGCCATCCTGCCGCTGTCGTTCGGCTTCCCCTTCGGCTTCAGTGCGGTGATCCCGCCGAACCTGCCGCTGCCCACCAAGATCGTCACGCAGGTGTTGGATCCGATCGACGTCGCCGCCGAATTCGGCGACGACCCGGACGTCGACGAGGTCGACGAGCACGTGCGGTCGGTGATGCAGCAGGCCCTCAAGGACCTGGCCGCCAAGCGACGCTTCCCCATCCTGGGCTGAGCCGTGGCTTCTCTCCTTGGTCCCGTCAACGACGCCCTCGGCGTCGTCACCACGCTGCGGCGCGCCGGCATGATCGCGCCGATGCGGCCCGACCGCTACCTGAAGATGGCCGCGGCCATGCGCCGGGAGGGCATGGGCATGACCGTGGGCTTCGCCAGCGCGGCCCAGCGCTGCCCGGACCGGCCGGGCCTGATCGACGAACTCGGCACCCTGACGTGGCGCCAGCTCGACGAGCGGATCAACGCCCTCGCGGCGGCGCTGCAGGGCCTGCCCTCGGGACAGCCGAAGGTGGTCGGCATCATGTGCCGCAACCACCGCGGCTTCGTCGAGGCGGTGGTGGCCACCAACCGGATCGGCTCCGACGTCGTGCTGCTGAACACATCGTTCGCCGGGCCGGCGCTCGCCGAGGTGGTCAACCGCGAAGGCGTCGACGCCGTCATCTACGACGAAGAGTTCACCGAGACGGTGGATCGGGCGCTGGCCGACAAGCCGGACGCCACCCGCATCGTGGCCTGGCATTCCGGCGAGCGGGCCGGGCCGACGGTCGAGAAGCTCATCACCGATCACCCCGGACAACGGCCCGAGCGCACCGGCCGCAAGGGCAGGATGATCCTGCTGACCTCCGGCACCACCGGAACACCCAAGGGCGCCAACCAAACCGGCGGCAACGCCGGCATCGGCACGCTCAAGGCCATTTTGGACCGCACGCCGTGGCGGGCCGAGGAGACGGTCGTCGTCGTGGCGCCGATGTTCCACGCCTGGGGCTTTTCACAGTTGATCTTCGCGGCGTCGATGGCGTGCACGGTGGTCACCCGCCGCAAATTCGACCCGGAGGCCACCCTCGACCTCATCGACCGGCACCGGGCCACCGGCCTGGCGGTGGTCCCGGTGATGTTCGACCGCATCATGGAACTGCCCCCGGAAGTACGAAAGCGATACAGCTGCAAGTCTTTACGATTCGCGGCGGCGTCCGGCTCGCGGATGCGCCCCGACGTCGTCACGGCGTTCATGGACGAATTCGGCGACGTGATCTACAACAACTACAACGCCACCGAGGCCGGCATGATCGCCACCGCCACCCCGGAAGACCTGCGCGCGGCGCCCGACACCGCGGGCCGGCCGGCGGGTGGGACCGAAATCCGGATCCTGGACAGCGATTTCACCGAGCTGCCGACCGGTGAGGTGGGCACCATCTACGTCCGCAACGACACCCAGTTCGAGGGCTACACGTCGGGCACCACCAAAGACTTCCACGCCGGATTCATGTCGTCGGGCGACGTCGGCTACCTGGACGAGGCGGGCCGCTTGTTCGTGGTCGGCCGCGACGACGAGATGATCGTCTCCGGCGGCGAGAACGTCTACCCGATCGAGGTGGAGAAGACGCTGGCGGCACACCCCGACGTGGCCGAGGCCGCGGTGATCGGCGTCGACGACGAGCAGTACGGCCAGCGGCTGGCGGCGTTCGTGGTGTTGAACCCGGGCTCGGGTGCCACCGTCGACACGCTCAAGCAGCACGTGCGCGAGAACCTGGCCAGCTACAAGGTGCCGCGCGAAATCACCGTGCTCGACGAACTCCCCCGCGGCAGCACCGGCAAGATCCAGCGCAACGAACTGCAGTCCCGGGTCACCGGCTGATGCGCCGGCGCCTCTCGGAACTGCGGCGCCCCCGGCCGCTGGCGCGCGCCGCCCTGGAATTGGCCAACGCCGCCAACGGATTACGGCCGCTGGCCCGCAAGGGCTACAGCACCGTGCTGGTCTTCTGGTTCGGCTGGCCGACGTCGGAGGTGCCGGGCATCTATTTCTCCATCTCGCTGCTGGACGCGCTGCGGCGCGCGCGGCGCGGCCACTTCGCGGGGCGGCGCGGCAAGGCGGCGCTGGCCATGACCGCCGCCTCCTGGGCGATCCTCGGCGTGATCCGCTACCGCGGCGTCACCACCCCGGGACCGGTGCTGGAGGCGGGGCTGCGCGAGCAGCTCGGACACGACTACGAGGAGGCGCTCGACGCGCTGCCCCACGCCAAGCCCACGCGCAGCGGCCGGCGCAGCCTGCCGCTGGGCAACACGGTGGCGCGCCGGCGCTACGTCGAGAAGACCAACGTGGTGTCCTACGGCCCCAACGGCCGCGCCAACCTCGCCGACATCTGGCGCCGCCGCGACCTCCCGCGCGACGCCAAGGCGCCGGTGCTGCTGCAGGTGCCGGGCGGCGCGTGGATGATCGGCATGCGTCGGCCGCAGGCCTACCCGCTGATGAGCCACCTGGCCGCCCGCGGCTGGGTGTGCGTGTCGATCGGTTACCGCGTCTCCCCCCGGCACACCTGGCCCGATCACATCGTCGACGTCAAACGCGCGCTCGCGTGGGTCAAGGAGAACATCGCCGACTACGGCGGCGATCCCGACTTCGTCGCGGTCACCGGCGGCTCCGCGGGCGGGCACCTGTGCGCGCTGGCGGCGCTGACCCCCAACGACCCGCAATTCCAGCCGGGCTTCGAAGACGCCGACACGTCGGTGGCGGCCGCCGTCCCGATCTACGGCCGCTACGACTGGTTCTCCACCGAGGGCGAGGGCCGGCCCGAATTCGTCTCCCTGCTGGAAAAGTTCGTGGTGAAGCGGGATTACGACGCGCACCGCGACGTGTACGTCGACGCGTCGCCGATCCGGCGGCTGCGGGCCGACGCGCCGCCGTTCTTCGTCCTGCACGGCTGCGACGATTCGCTGATCCCCGTCGGCGAGGCCCAGGAGTTCATCGAGGAGCTGCGGGCGGTGTCCAAGTCGCCGGTCGCCTATGCCGAATTGCCCAGCGCGCAGCACGCTTTCGACATCTTCAGCTCCCCGCGGGCGCATCGGTCCGCGGAGGCCGTCGCCCGCTTCCTGTCCTGGGTGTACGCGACGAACCCGCCGGACCGCGGCTAGTTCGGTGCTCTGCGCCGGGCGTAACGCCAGCGTCACCGCGAGCGTCACGCCAGCGTGGCACCCGCGCTCGAGCGTCACGCCAGCGTGGCGGGATGGGCACCCGCGCTCGAGCGTCACGCCAGCGTGGCGGGATGGGCGCCCCCGCTCGAGCGTCACGCCAGCGTGGCACCCGCGCTCGAGCGTCACGCCAGCGTGACGGGTGTGGATAAGCGGACCGCACTGACCTGACGTTCGTTGCGGTTTATGCGACGCTGCCGCGATGGCAGAGCCATTCATCGGCAGCGAGGCCGTCGCGAACGGAGAACTCGTCAAGAGCGCGTTGCGAACGCGCTACAGGAAGTTGTTCCGCGATGTGTATGTCGACCCGGGCGCCGAGTTGACTCCGCTGATCCGAGCCCGCGCGGCATGGCTGTGGTCGCGTCGGCGAGGCATTGTCGCGGGGCTGTCGGCCGCCGCTGTTCATGGCGCGCAGTGGGTGGACGCCGCGGCACCGGTTGAGATGCTGCACAGCAACAGAAACCCGTTGCCGGGATTGCGGATTCACAGTGACCGCCTCGAAGACGACGAATTCACGCTGATCGACGGTGTCCCCGTGACGACGCCGGCCCGGACTGCCGTCGACGTGGGATGTTGGCATCCGACAAACGACGCCGTGGCCGCGATCGACGACCTGCTTCGCGCTACCGACTCCAAGGTGGCTGAGCTTCAGATGCTCGCCGAGCGGCACCCGGGCCGACGCGGCATTCAGTCGGCGCGTGATGCAATCAATCTCGCGGACGCCGGCGCTCAGTCGCCGAAGGAAACGTGGGTACGACTGTTGCTGATCCGGGCGGGGCTGCCCCGACCGCAAACGCAGATCCCGGTCAGTGACGAGTGCGGCGACCTGACGTATTACCTCGACATGGGTTGGGAGGATTGCAAAGTCGCTGCCGAGTACGACGGCGAGCAACATCGTCGGGACCGCTGGCAATACACGTGGGACATCAGACGGCGCGAAACGCTCGAGCGTTTGGGCTGGATCGTCATTCGGGTGGTCGTAAACGATCGCCCCGCCGACATCGTCGGCCGGGTACGAGCCGCCTTGGCCAGGCGAGCGTCACGCTAGCGTGACGCTCGCCTGCGGCCGCCACGCTAGCGTGACGCTCGGCGGAGACGCGCGGGGACGCGCGGAGCGCCCCGAGCGGCTCACTCCCGCGCGGCGGCCTTCTCGAGTTCGGTGAGCGCCGGCTCGATGCGGTCGGCCATGTCGTCGATGTCGTTGGCCACCTCGGGCGTCGTCACGAAGCCGAAGTCCAGGTAGTCGGTGTAGGAGAAGCAGGTGATGTTCAGGGCGACGTCCATGACGGGCGGCCCGAGTGGCACCAGCGAATCCAGCCGGGCGCCGGCCATGTACAACGGGAACGGCGGGCCCGGCACATTGGACACAACCAGGTTGATGGGGGCCAGATTTCGCGACAGCCCGCTCGCCGTGTAGGCCCGCGCCGCCAACTGCAGCAACCCCGGCGGCGTGGTCTCGGTGAGCCCCATGATCTGGTGCGCCGACAACGCCTTGGCCATCAGCTTGGCGTTCTGGGTGCTTTCGTGGATGGCCCGCAGCCGCTCGGCGGGGTCGTCGACATCGGTGGCGAGCGAGACGGTCATCGAGCTCACCCTGTTGCCGACGTCGTCCTTGTCGTCGTCGGTGCGGGTGGAGACGGGGATCTGGGCGATGAGCGGTTTGGCGGGCAGCTCGCCGCGCTTCTGCAAGTACTCGCGGGCCGCGCCGGCGACCACCGCCAGCACCACGTCGTTGAGCTTGACGCCGTAAGCGTCCTTGACGGCCTTGGCGCGCGCCAGCTCGATTCGGCACCCGGTGATCCGCCGGTGCGGCGACACGGGAGCGTTGAACCGGGTCTTGGGCGCTTCGAAGTAGCGCGGGGGCCGGCCGCTGCTCACTCCCAGCGCGGCGACCTGCTGGCGCACGGTCTGCTCGAGCAGCCGCGCGATGCGGAAGGGCGTTTTGACGCCGACGTTGATGAGCGCCCCCACCGCCCGCCGTTCGATACCCGGAATCCGCGAGCCCACCAGCGATCCCACCGTTTCCTGTTGCGGCGGACGCGGTTCCGGCGTGACATCCAGGAGAATCTCGCCGAGGCCGGCACCGGAGACGCCGTCGACGATGGCGTGGTGCATCTTGGTCAGCGACGCGATCCGGCCCCCCTCGACGCCCTCGATCACCCACATCTCCCACAGCGGCCGCGCCCGGTCCAGCTTGTAGGACATCAACCGGCCCACCAGCTCCTCGAGCTCGCGGCGGCCGCCCGGCGCCGGAACGGCGATGCGCCGGATGTGAAAGTCGATGTCGAGGTCCTCGTCCTCGACGAACCACGGCCGGTCCAGCCCCAGCGGCGCGCCGGTGACCCGCCACCGCAGCTGCGGCAGCTCCGGCAGCCGCTCGATGATCAGTTCGCGCAGGCGCTGAAAGCTGTACTCGGGCGATTCCTTCGGGTCGCAAATCGCCAGTGCCCCCACATGCATGTGCCAGCCCGCGGTTTCGGCCGACCAAAACGCCGCGTCAACGCTCGAAAGCCGTTTCATCCCCCGACCGTAGCCCCCGTCTACCCGTTGCGAACAGCGATTCGCGCGACCAGTTACGCGTCTTCCAGCAAATCCGGTGTCACCGCCGACTCGGTGTCCGGGATGCCCTCGATCTTCGCCTTACGGTCGGCCATCGACAGCAGCCGGCGAATGCGGCCCGCCACAGCGTCTTTCGTCATCGGGGGGTCGGCGAGCCGGCCGAGCTCCTCCAGCGAGGCCTGCCGGTGCTCGACGCGCAGCTTGCCGGCCGAGGCCAGGTGGTCGGGCACGGTGTCGCCGAGGATCTCCAGCGCGCGTTCCACCCGGGCGGCCGCCGCGACGGCGGCCCGCGCCGAGCGGCGCAGGTTCGCGTCGTCGAAGTTGGCGAGCCGGTTGGCCGTCGCCCGCACCTCGCGGCGCATCCGCCGCTCCTCCCAGATGAGCCGGGTGTCCTGGGCGCCCATCCGGGTGAGCAGTGCGCCGATCGCCTCGCCGTCGCGCACCACCACCCGGTCGGCGCCACGCACCTCGCGGGCCTTCGCGCTGACCCCGAGCCGGCGCGCCGCGCCCACCAACGCCAGCGCGGCCTCTGGGCCGGGGCAGCTGACCTCCAGGGCCGACGACCGCCCCGGCTCGGTCAACGACCCGTGCGCCAGGAACGCTCCGCGCCAGGCGGCCTCGGCGTCGCCGACGCTGCCGCCGACGACCTGGGCGGGCAGCCCGCGCACCGGCCGGCCGCGGTTGTCCAGCAGGCCGGTCTGGCGCGCCAGCGCCTCGCCGTCGTTGGCCACCCGCAGCACGTAGCGGGTGGTCTTGCGAATCCCGCTGGCCGACAACACATGCACGACCGCGTTGTAGCCATACAGCTCGAAGATGTCCTTGCGCAGCCGCCGCGCGACGTTGCCCAGGTCAACCTCGGCCTCCACCACCACCCGGCCGCCCACGATGTGCAACCCGCCGGCGAACCTCAGCAGCGACGTGACTTCCGCGCGACGCGCGCTGACCGATTTCACGACCAGGCGGCTGAGCTCGTCCTTGACTTCGGTCGTCATCGCCACGCGTCGTCACTCCTCGGTCCGCTGCCGGCCGGCCCATTCCCACCGTTCTGTGGACTTGCACCGTCGACCCGAATGTCCGCGGTGGCCGTGGCCGGACCCTTGTGGGCCGCCCGGACCCCGTCCAGGGCCGCCGCGAGTTTGCCTGGATCATGTAAAGGTGTACCAGGTCGGGCCACGTCGGCGAAGTGGACCTCGGCCGAAAGCAGCGTCGCGGTGCGGCGCAAGTGCTCCCGCTCCCGCTCACCGGGCACCCGTTCGGCGTCGATGATGATGTCGTGCACGGTGAACCCCGGCGCGTGCTGGGCCAGCACGTGTAGATGGCGCTCGACGGAGAAGCCGGCCGTCTCGCCCGGCTCGGCCACCAGGTTGAGCACCAGCGCGCGGCGGGCCGTCGTGGCCCGCAGCGCCGCCGCCAGCCCCGGCACCAGCACGTGCGGGATCACGCTGGTGAACCACGAGCCGGGACCCAGCACGACCAGGTCGGCGGCCATGATCGCGTCGACGGCCTGCCGGGTCGCCGGCGGGTCGCTCGGCAGCAGCCGCACCCGCCGCACCTTGCCCGGCGTGGTGGCGATCGCCACCTGGCCGCGAATCAGGTGGAATATTCGCGGATCGGTTTCCAGGCCGGACACATCGGCCTCGATCTGCAGCGCGATCGGACACATCGGCAGCACCCGGCCCTTGACGCCCAGGATGCGGCCCAGCTCGTCGAGGGCGGCCACCGGATCGGCCAGCACCTCGGACAGCCCGGCGAGCATGAGGTTGCCGATCGGGTGCCCGGCCAACGCCCCGGTGCCGCCGAAGCGGTGCTGCAGGATGGTCGCCCACAGCCGACCGTGTGGGCTGTCGGATGCCAAGGCCGCCAACGCCATTCGCAGGTCACCCGGCGGCACCACGTCCAATTCGCTGCGCAGCCGCCCCGACGAACCACCATCGTCGGCGACGGTCACCACGGCGGTGACATGCGGGGTCAGCCGGCGGGCCGCCGACAGCGTCGCGTACAGGCCGTGCCCGCCGCCGAGCGCGACGATGCTGTTGATGCTCGGGGGGCCCGCCGGCGCGCTCATTCGCGACCCAGATCCCGGTGCAGCACCCGCACCGACAGCTGGGCGTCGAATTTCTGGTCCTTCAGCAGCCGCATCAGCGCCTCGGCGATGGCGACGCTGCGGTGCTTACCGCCGGTGCAGCCGATGGCGACCGTCATGTAGCGCTTGCCCTCCCGGCGATAGCCGTCGACGACCAACGACAGCAACCGATGGTAGGCATCGAGGAAGTCCGCGGCGCCGGGCTGACTCAACACGTACTCGCTGACCGCCGGGTCCTGTCCGGTGAGCGGGCGCAGCTCGTCGACCCAGTGCGGGTTGGGCAGGAACCGCACGTCCATCACCATGTCGGCGTCCATCGGCAGGCCGTACTTGAAGCCGAACGATTCGACCGTGACGCTGATCGACGGGCTGGCGTCGCCGCCGAACGCGCGCTCGATGCTCTCGCGCAGGCCCCGCACCGACAGCGTCGACGTGTCGATGATCAGGTCGGCGGTGGCCCGCACCGGGGCCAGCATCCGCCGCTCGGCGGCGATGCCCTCGGCCAGGGTCTGGTCCCCCTGCAGCGGGTGGCTGCGCCGGTTCTGTTCGTAGCGGCGCACCAGCATGTCGTCGGACGCCTCCATGAACACCACGCGCGGGCGGATGTTGCGGGTGGCCAGCTCGGTGCGGACCTCGTCGAGGTCGCCGGTGAAGCCGCGCGACCGCACGTCCATCACCACCGCCAGCTGCGTGATCCGGGAACCGGCGGCCAGCCCGAAATCGACCATGCGGGTGATCAGCTGGGGCGGCAGGTTGTCGGCCACGTACCACCCGAGGTCCTCGAGCACCTTGGCAGCAGTACCCCGGCCGGCGCCCGACAATCCGGTCACCAGAACGACGTCGATGCCCGCCCCGCCCTCGGGGCGGGCGTCCATCGGGCGGCCCTCCGCCAACTCACCCGTCATTCGGCCTCTCCGGACTGCTTTCGGGCCGCAACGCTTCCAGGACGGCGGTGGCGGTGGCCACACCGATACCGGGAACGGCCGTGATCTGGTCGACGGTGGCCTCCTTGAGGCGGGCTATCGATCCGAAATGGGTTACCAGTGCCTTGCGGCGATGCTCCCCCAATCCTGGCACCGAGTCCAGCGCCGAGGCGGTCATTCGCTTGGATCGCTTGCTGCGATGGTAGGTGATGGCGAACCGATGCGCCTCGTCACGAATCCGCTGCAGCAGATAGAGCCCTTCGCTGTTGCGCGGCATGATGACGGGATCCGGCTCCGACGGCACCCAGATCTCCTCCAGCCGCTTGGCCAGCCCGATCACCGCGACGTCGCTGATGCCGAGGTCTTCCAGCACGGCGCTGGCCGCGTTGACCTGCGGCGCGCCGCCGTCGACGACGTAGAGGTTGGGCGGATAGGCGAACCGCCGCGACTTGCCTTCGGCCGAAAGCATATTCGGGTCGCTCTGCTCGCTCAGATGCCGCGCGAACCGGCGGCGGGTCACCTCGGCGATCGAAGCGACGTCATCGGAACGTCCCTGCCCGGCCGCTTCGCGGATGCCGAAGTGGCGGTAGTCCGACTTGCGCGGCAGGCCGTCCTCGAACACCACCAGCGAACCCACCACGTCGGTGCCCTGCACGTGGCTGATGTCTACGCACTCGATGCGCAGCGGCGCGTCGGCCAAACCCAGGGCCTCCTGAATATTCTGCAGCGCAGCGGATCTGGCGTTGAAGTCGCCGGCCCGCCGCAGCTTGTGCTGCTGCAGCGCCTCTTTGGCGTTGCGCTGCACCGTTTCGGCCAGCGCCCGCTTGTCGCCGCGGCGTGGCACCCGCAGCGCCACCTTGGAGCCGCGCAGGGCGGACAGCCAGCTGGTCAACTCCTCGGAGTTGGACGGCAGGCAGGGCACCAGCACCTCACGGGGAACCGGGTTGACCGATTCGTCGGCCGCCCCGCCCAGTTCGGCCTGCTCCCCGTAGAACTGGGTCAGGAATTGCTCGACCAGTTGCTCCTCCCCGGAATCGCCGGGGTCGCCCGGCTTTTCGACGATCCAGCCGCGCTGCCCGCGCACCCGGCCGCCACGCACGTGGAACACCTGCACCGCCGCCTCCAGCTCGTCGTCGGCGAAGGCGACAACGTCGGCGTCGGTGCCGTCGCCCAGCACCACCGCCTGCTTCTCCATGGCGCGCTTGAGCGCACCCAGGTCGTCGCGCAGCCGGGCGGCCCGCTCGAAGTCGAGTTGCTCGGCCGCGGCGTTCATCCGCTGTTCCAGCTCGCGGGCGAAGCGATCGGTCTTGCCGGACAGGAAGTCGCAGAAGTCGTCGACGATCTGGCGGTGCTGCTCCGCACTGACCCGGCCGACGCAGGGCGCCGAGCACTTGTCGATGTAGCCGAGCAGGCATGGACGGTCGATCTGCTTGTGCCGCTTGAACACACCGGCCGAACAGGTCCGGGCGGGGAACACGCGGGTGAGCAGGTCCAGCGTTTCCCGGATGGCCCACGCGTGGGAGTACGGCCCGAAATACCGCACGCCCTTGCGCCGCGGGCCGCGATAGACCATCAGCCGGGGGAACTCCTCGTTCAGGGTGACGGCCAGCACCGGGTACGACTTGTCGTCGCGGTAGCGGACGTTGAAGCGCGGGTCGAATTCCTTGATCCAGTTGTATTCGAGCTGCAGCGCCTCGACTTCGGTGGTGACCACCGTCCACTCCACCTTGGCGGCGGTGGTCACCATCTGGCGGGTTCGCGGGTGCAGGCCGGCGACGTCGGCGAAGTACGACGTCAGCCTGCTGCGCAGGCTCTTGGCCTTGCCGACGTAGATGACGCGCCCGTAGGTGTCCCGGAATCGGTAGACGCCCGGCTCGACCGGGATGGACCCGGGCGGGGGGCGGTACGTGGCGGGATCGGGCACTCATCCAGGCTAGTGGTCGTCGCCGGGGCGCCCAGAAAGGCGGGGCGCGTGCGGGACCCGGTCTAGTGTGGTGCACACCGGTCGTCACTACGTTTGGGGGATCACCGTCGAGTCTTCCCTAGCCTGGTTGCTGCACCCCGTCGGCGTCGAAACCTTCCTCGACGAGATCTGGGCCATCCGGTACCACCACATCCGGCGCCGCCGGCCGGGCTACTTCGACGGGCTGCTTCCCGGGCCGTCGGCCGTCGACGCGCTCCTGGACCATGTGCAGCCGGAAGCGTCGGCCGTGCGGCTGGTCAAGGGCGGGCAGGACAGGGATCCGGCGACCTACCGCCGCGCGGACGGCGGGCTGGACCCGGTCGCGGTGCGCGACGGCCTGGCCGCCGGCTACACGATCGTGGTGAACGGGGTCGAGCGCTATCTGCGCACGATCGCGTCGATGTCGCACTCCATCGAGGTCGAGCTGAACTTCCCGACCCGGGTCAACGCCTACGTCACGCCCCCGGCGTCGACCGGCTTTGTCCCGCACTACGACCCGCACGACGTGCTGGTCCTGCAGATCGAGGGGTCCAAGACCTGGCATGTGTCCGACGCGGCCGCCGTGCCGCCGCACGAGATCCAGCGCCGCAGGGGCGTCGGGACGGACGGGCTCACGTCGTCGACCGACGTGGACCTGCAACCCGGCGACGTGCTGTATTTGCCTCGCGGCCAAGTGCATTCGGCCGAGACGCGCTCCGAGCCGTCGGTCCACCTGACGATCGGGCTGCACGCGCCCACCGTCCTCACGCTGCTCACGCACCAGCTGCACGCGCTGAGTCTGCGCGACGCCCGCGTGCACGCGCGCCTGTCGCCACGACACCTGGAGGACGCAACCGCCCGCGCCGGTCTGGGTGAGCTCGTGCGTGACTGCGTGCGGGCCCTCGCGGACCCCGCGATCCTCGCCGAGAGCCTCGACGCGCTGGCCGACGTCCTGGTCCGGCGGGGCCGATGCCCGCCGGTCGGGCGGGTCAGCGACACCGTCGCGATCGACGGGCGAACGCTGGTGGCGAAATACGAACCGCTCTATGCGCGGGTGGCGCACGTCGACGACCGCGTTGTCCTGCGATTCGCGCAGCTGTCGGTGGCCGCCGGCGCCGACCACGAGGCGGCGATGCTGTTCCTCGCCGGCAGTACCGAGCCGTTTCGGGTCGGCGAGCTACCCGGGCTGAGCGCAGCGCAGCAGGTCGGGCTGGCGCAGACGTTGATCCTGAACGGCTTCCTGGTCCGGCTGTCCAACCGCTGACAATTACCTTCACATCTCCGGTGAAGTCCGATTTATTTCCTCATTTGCGGAGTTTTTCGGCGTAGCCTCCGGTACGTGCGGATTTCCGCTGTCTTTATGGCTCGACCGTCGCGCCACGTGGGCGCGCCAGTTGACCGACGACGCGATATCGGCGCTCAGCCCCCGCCGACACCGCGCCAGGTCGCATTGCCGAAGCACTGACAACCACTAGGGGACCGGGGAACAGCCGCTTGGCCGAGCGGGCCGCCACCCGCCGGCCACGCGGGAGCGCTGACCGGTTCGTCGGGAGGAGCGCAACATGGCCGCACGGACGCCCGCGAGTGACCGGCGATGACCATGCCGATCTGGGCCGCCTTCCCGCCCGAGGTGCATTCGGCGGCGCTGTCCAGCGGCCCCGGGCCGGGATCCCTGCTGGCGGCCGAGCAGGCGTGGCAGGCGTTGAGCGCCGAATACGACACGGCCGCACAGGAACTCGGCGACTTGTTGGCAGCGGTGCAGGCGGGGACGTGGCAGGGCCCCAGCGCGGAGGCCTACGTGGCCGCCCACGTGCCTTATCTGGCATGGCTTTTGCAGAACAGCGCCAACAGCACGGCGGCGGCCCGCGAGGCCGAGACCGTCGCCGCGGCCTATACCGCCGCACTGACCGCCATGCCGACCCTGCAGGAAATCGAAGCCAACCACGTCGCTTTCGCGCAACTGGTGGCGACGAATTTCTTTGGCGTGAACACGATTCCGATCGCGCTCAACGAGATGGACTACCTGCGGATGTGGCTGCAGGCGGCCACCACGATGGCGATCTATGAAGCGGTGTCCCAGACGGCGCAGACCTGGGTCCCACCGACCGCCCCGCCCCCGCCGATCCAGCTGGCCAACCCCCCCAACCAAGACGCGGGCGGGGGCGCCGATCAGCTGAGCTGGTGGGTGACGCGCGTGCAGGAAGTCGCCCAGGAACTCAACGCGGACCTCAGCCAGTCCGGGTCCAACCCATCCACGGTCCTCAACACCCTGATGGGCGACCCGATGCTCGCCGCCCAGGTTCCGCACTGGGCGGGCGAGGCGCTGTACACGTTCCTCCCCCAGGTACCCCAGCTGACGCAGCTCTCCGTCGCCCTGATCGCGCCCTTCGTCGCCATCCCCGCCGCGGGGGCCGCGGGCCTGGCGGGTCTGGCCGGGTTGGCCGGCGCGGGCCAACCCGCACCCACGCTGCCCGGAGCGGCCGGCGCGCCGGCTCCGTCCCATA
>NZ_GG770560.1:109098-114113 GCF_000164135.1 Mycobacterium parascrofulaceum ATCC BAA-614
CGGCATCGGTATCCGCCACGGCGCCGGCGCCGCCCGCCCCCGGCGCCCCCGCCTTCAGTTACCCCTACGTGGTCGGGCCTCCCGGCCTCGGGGCCGGCACGGACATGAGGCTCGGCTCGCCCGTCGACCAGCGGTCGGCCGTGCCCGACGCCGTCGCCGCGCCGGCCGCCTCGGGCCGGCGGGAGCAGAGCCGGCACCGCAGGCGCACCCGTCCGGGTTTGGTCGACCCCGGCCGCCGCTACGAATACCTCGATTCCGACGGGTACGCCGCGTACACGGCGGCCTCGACCCAGGGCGCGGGAACGATCGGGGGGTCGGGCGCCGCCGGCTCGGCCGGCGCCGGGCCGGCGGCCGGCCTGGCGACCCTGACCGGCGACGATTCGGGCCGCGGACCGACCGTTCCGATGCTGCCGAACGGCTGGGCGCCCGAAACCGGCGGATCGGCCGCCGGAGGGCCGGTGACCAGCGAGGATGGCCACTGAGCCTGAACGCGGACGGTTTGCGGGCCGCCCAATCCGGTTACCTAGGTCGTAGCTGGACGTTAGAGTGGTGGCAATCAATGGAGGGAGTCCACAGATGTTCAAGCGCTCGTTGACCAGGCTCGCGCTGGGGGTTGGCGGTCTGGCATTGGCGTCGACCGCCGCGGCCGGGGTCGCATCCGCTGCCCCCGACTACGGCCCCATGATCCACACGACCTGCAGCTACGACCAGGCGATGCGGGCGGTGCACGCGGAAAACCCGATGGCCGCTCAGTACCTGGACCAGTCGCCGCCGAACCAGCAGTTCCTGCAGCAGTACCTGGCGTCGTCGCCGGATCAGCGCGTGAACCTGCTCCACGCCATCGAGCACAACCAGGGCGCGCAGCAGGCTTTGCCGATCTTCCAGCAGATGATGACCGACTGCACTAGGTACTGACCCGTCCACCTGAACGGGCTGTCCACGAAAGCGCGGGCAGCCCGTTTCAGCGGGACGGCAGGTCCGGCCGATAACGGGCCAACAGCGACCGCACGGTTTCCATCGCGTCGACGGCGCGCTCCTTGTCGACCGCCTGGATGGCCATCACGGGGATGTACTCGTCGTCGGGCAGATCGATTCGCGCCCAGCGGTTGCCCACCGGGAACGAGACACCGGCCACGTCGGGCCACGCGATCAGTTTGTCCCCCAGCAGGTTACGCACCGATATGCCGGCCGCTCCGATCCGCAGCCGGGGCCGCGCGAACAGCAACACCACGCCGGCGAGCACCAGGCCGAGCAGCACCATCGCCACCTGGTCGCTGGTCTGGAAGACCACCCCGGTGGACCCGACCTTGAGCAGGAATCCGATCGCGATGTGCACCGCGGCGATGACGAACGCCGCGCCGTAGACGAATATCGTTGTGCGGTGCGGACGCAACTCGACGTCCCACCCCTCGCGATCGGTCACGGCCGGGCGCGCAGGTCACGCAGGGTCAGCGCCGCGGTCAGAGCCGCCGCGGCCGCCTGGGCGCCCTTGTCTTCGACCGATTCCGGCAGTCCGGCGCGATCGAGGGCCTGCTGCTCGGTGTTCGTGGTCAGCACCCCGTTGGCGACGGGTGTCGACGCGTCCAGCGCCACCCTGGTCAAGCCCTGGGTCACCGCGTCGCAGACGTAGCTGAAATGCGGCGTCTCGCCCCGAATCACGACGCCCAGCGCGATGACCGCGTCGTGATTGCGGGTCAGTTCCTGTGCGACCACCGGGATCTCGATCGCGCCGAGGACGCGGACCACCGTCGGGTTGTCGATGCCCGACTCGGCGGCCACCCTGCGGGCACCCTGCAGCAGCGCTTCGCAGATCTTGCCGTGCCAGGTGCTCGCGACGATGCCAAGCCGCAGACCCGTGGCATCGAGCGCCGGGATCTCCGGCTCCCCGCTACCGCTCACCTGCGCCGTCCCCCACGCGGGTGACACCCGCACCGCATCGTCCTGTCGCCGGCGGTCACAGGGCTCCACCGAATTCGCCTGGCAGATGGACGGATTCATGGAAATCGTCCAGGCCGGCGAGGTCGTGGCCCATCTTGTCCCGCTTGGTCATCAGGTAGCGAATGTTCTCCGCGTTGGCCCGCACCGGCAGCGGCACCCGCTCGATGATGTGCAGGCCGTACCCGTCCAGCCCCACCCGCTTGGCCGGGTTGTTGGTCAGCAACCGCATCGAGCGCACCCCAAGGTCCACCAGGATCTGGGCGCCGATCCCGTAATCCCGTGCGTCGGCGGGCAATCCGAGTTTGAGATTGGCGTCGACGGTGTCCTCACCGGCGTCCTGCAACTGGTAGGCCTGCAATTTGTGCATCAGGCCGATGCCGCGGCCCTCGTGGCCGCGCATGTACAGCACGATGCCACGCCCCTCCCGCGCGACCATCGCCATCGCGGCGTCCAGTTGGGGCCCGCAATCGCAGCGGCGGGAGCCGAACACGTCGCCGGTCAGGCACTCGGAGTGCACCCGGACCAGCACGTCGTCGCCGTCGGCGTTGGGCCCGGCGATCTCCCCGCGCACGAGCGCCACGTGTTCGACGTCCTCATAGATGCTGGCGTAGCCGATGGCGCGGAACTCCCCGTGCCGGGTCGGGATGCGCGCCTCGGCGATCCGCTCGATGTGCTTCTCGTGCTTGCGCCGCCATTCGATCAGGTCGGCGATCGTGATCAGCGCGAGGTCGTGCTCGTCGGCGAACACCCGCAGCTCGTCGGTCTGCGCCATCGAGCCCTCGTCCTTCTGGCTGACGATCTCGCAGATCGCGCCCGCGGGCTGCAACCCCGCCATCCGGGCCAGGTCGACGGCGGCCTCGGTGTGGCCCGGGCGGCGCAACACGCCGCCGTCCTTGGCGCGCAAGGGAACCACGTGGCCGGGGCGGGTGAAATCGTCGGCGACGCTGGCGGGGTCCGACAGCAGGCGCATGGTGGTGGCCCGGTCGGACGCCGAAATGCCGGTGCCGACACCGTTTCTCGCATCGACCGTGACGGTGTAGGCGGTGCCGTGCTTGTCCTGGTTCACCGCGTACATGGGCAGCAGCCCCAGCCGGTCGCAGATCGCGCCGTCCAGCGGGACGCACAGGTAGCCCGAGGTGTAGCGGACCATGAACGCCACCAGCTCCGGCGTCGCCTTTTCGGCGGCGAAGATCAGGTCCCCTTCGTTCTCGCGGTCCTCGTCGTCGATGACGACCACGGCCTTACCCGCCGCAATGTCGGCAACCGCCCTTTCGACGGAGTCCAACCTCGTCATCGTCGCTACCTTGCTGTCTCAGGGGTCCGCAGGAAGAGCCCAAGTCTTGCATTCAGTATGAACCACCGCCCGGGCCACGTTATTGCCGCGGGCGTCCACACCGTGGACCCGGCGCCCACGCCGCCGGACGGCCAATGCCGTGACCCGGTCCACCCCCAGGCAGCCGGCCGCGCAACGCCGCGCGCTCCGGGCGTTCCGCCGCCATATCCAGGTCCCGCACCTGTGCGGCGAAACCGCTCCTCATCCAGCGCCAGCAATCTACGCTGAGCGGCATGAGAATCGCATCCAGACTGGCGGTACCGGTCGTGACCTCGATAATCGCGGCCGGATTTGCGGCGGGCATCGCCTGCCCGCAACGGGCGACGGCCGACGCGTGCGCCGACGTCGGCGGTCGGCACGTGAGCGTCGGCGGGTGCACCGATCCGGGACGCTGGGGTAACTGGGTCCTGCCGGCCGACGCGATGACGACCCCGCCGCCCGACGCACCGCCGCCGTGCTACACCCCGTCCGGCGAGCCGTACTGGACGCCGCCGGGCCAGCCCTGCTGACGTACCAGCCGGGGGCGCACCGCCCCGAACGCGGCCCAGCGCGGTGAGCAGCCGCTGAACGTCTCCATCGACTCCTTTCCTCCCTACACGCCGGCGAAGTTCGGTTCCCGGAGCACTACCGTGGGAACGCTCAAGAGCAACAAAAACCGGACGTACATGAGGAGCGGCATGGTGTTTTCCGGCTGGCCGCAGGACACTCCCGACGATGTGGCCCTGTCGCAGTTCGACCCTGCGACACGGCAGATGCTGAAGGCCCTGTCAAGTGAGGACTTCGAGCGCATCAAGGACGGTAAGCGTCCATGGCTTCTCGACTGGCGAGGGCACTCGGGTCAAGGCGTTGCTTCCGTTGATTACGCCGCCCTCCGCGCGACAAATCCTGAGCTCCAAGCGCTACGCCAGCGCTATGCCGGCGTCAACAGCGGCACACCGCCCGTTTGGGCTCCCGGTTACGTCACGCCCGAGGATCTGCTCTATTTCCGAGGCGACAATTGCTACGTCTGGCAGTTCCAGGCCAACAACACGCCCGAGAAACATGCGCTGACATACTCGTATTTGAAAACCATTGACACGCTCGGTCTTCTAGACATCTTCACTGAAGACGGCGACTTCGGCGTATTTACGTTTCCGACATCCGACACAGACCGCGACGGGAATCAGAGGATCGTCAGCCGCGACCTCCTCGACTCGGTTTGTGAGCTGCTGTTTCTGGAACGTACGCTGCGGATCTCGCGCCGGCCGGGGTTGAAAGTGCTCGACATCGGCGCGGGATACGGCAGGCTCGCCTACCGCGCTGTAACGGCGTTTGGCACCATCGATACCTATTTCTGCATCGACGCCATCCCCGAGTCGACGTTCATCTCCTCGTATTACCTGTCGAGAAAAGGCGCGGAACGTACACGTGTCGTCGCGTTGGACGACCAACAGGACCTCGTTCCCGGAACGATCGAACTAGCGGTCAACATCCATAGCTTCTCTGAATGCGCGGTCGAGGCCGTCGCTTACTGGGCCGCCCGGTGCGCCGAACTCCAGATCGAGTTCCTTTTCATCGTTCCCAACGCTGACGACGAGGGGCGATACGCCGTACGGTTGGACGACGGTACCGATATCAATCCGCTACTCGCACAGTATGGTTACCACCTCTGTCATGCCGAGCCGAAGTACCGGAACCCAGAGGTCCAAAAGTATGGAGTTTCCCCCGCGTGGTATTACCTCTTTCGCGCCGCCGAGACCAGGGA
>NZ_GG770560.1:115643-126183 GCF_000164135.1 Mycobacterium parascrofulaceum ATCC BAA-614
GCCCCCAACGCCACCAAGAGCGTGAAGAGTCGAGTTCAGCGCGATAGCCGGCCCTGGTGGACGGCTTCGTCATTTCGGTTTGCCCACCCCGGTCGGCGTGGGCGGCGCGCTCCAATCGGATAACCGCTACGTTGGACATTGCTCGATGTCGGTTGTTCAATCGCACTGTGTTGCAACCGATTTAAATGCCAGTCGGGTGTCTTGTAAGCCTGAGCGTGCGCCGCAGCAGTACGGCGGCGGCTAGCCACTATGCGTCATCAACCGCTCGACGTATTTCGCGATCACGTCCACTTCGAGGTTGACCTGCGTTCCTACCGGGGCGCGCCCCAGCGTGGTCAGCTCCCGCGTCGTGGGGATCAGCGATACCTCGAACCAGTCCCCCGGCCCGGTGCCGAGCCCGGAGACCGTCAGCGAAATCCCGTCGACGGTGATCGACCCCTTTTCGACGACGTAGCGGGCGACCGCCGGGGGGATCCCGATGCGCACCACTTCCCAGTGTTCGGACGGCGCCCGGCCCACCACCTCGCCGGTCCCGTCGACGTGCCCCTGCACGATGTGCCCGCCGAGCCGGCTGTTGACCGCCGCGGCGCGCTCGAGATTGACCGGGCTACCGACCTGCAAGGCGCCCAGGTTGGACCGGTTGAGGGTTTCTTCCATCACGTCGGCGGTGAATTGCCCGTCGGGCAGCAACTCGACGACGGTGAGGCAGACGCCGTTGACCGCGATCGAATCGCCGTGCCCCGCGTCCGAGGTCACCACCGGGCCGCGGATCGTCAGCCGTGCCGCGTCGGCGAGCACGTCGCGGCCCGTCACCTCTCCGAGTTCCTCGACAATTCCGGTGAACATGCCATCAGGCTAATCGGCGGCCGAGAGGCCGCGGTCGCGCCGGTGAGCAGGCCAAGGTCCGACGCGGCGGCCCTGTGTCTCCCGAGCCGGTCGCCGGGACCCTCTACGATGCAAGGTATGCAGACCCGCCGCCGTCTATCGGCCGTCCTCGCATCCCTGACCCTCGCCACCGCCTTGATCGCCGGCTGTTCGTCGGGCTCGAAGCAGAGCAGCGCACCGCTACCCGACGCCACGACCCTGGTCAAGCAGTCGGCCGACGCCACCAAGGCCGTCAAGAGCGTGCACCTGGTGCTGAGCATCCAGGGCAAGATCCAGGGGCTGCCCATCAAAACGCTGACCGGTGACCTCACCACCGCGCCGGCCACCGCCGCCAAGGGCAACGCCACGATCACCCTGGGCGGCTCCGACATCGACGCGAACTTCGTGGTCGTCGACGGCAACCTCTACGCGACGCTGACGCCCAACAAGTGGAGCGACTTCGGCAAGGCATCCGACATCTACGACGTGTCGGTGCTGCTCAACCCCGACACCGGGCTGGGCAACGCGCTGGCGAACTTCAGCAACGCCAAGGCCGAGGGTCGCGACACCATCAACGGCCAGAACACCATTCGCGTCAGCGGGAACGTGTCGGCCGACGCGGTGAACAAGATCATGCCGCAGTTCAACGCGACGCAACCCGTCCCGAGCACGGTGTGGGTCCAGGAAACCGGTGACCACCAGCTGGTTCAGGCCAACCTGCAGAAGAGTTCGGGCAATTCGGTCCAGGTCACCCTGTCCAATTGGGGCGAGCAGGTCCAGGTCACCAAGCCCCCGGTGAGTTCATGAGTTCGCAGACCGGGCGCCGCGTCGCGATCAGCGCCGGCAGCCTGGCGGTCCTTTTGGGCGCGCTGGACGCCTACGTGGTCGTCACGATCATGCGCGACATCATGAGCGACGTTCACATCCCGATCAACCAGCTGCAGCGCATCACCTGGATCATCACGATGTACCTGCTGGGCTACATCGCCGCCATGCCGCTGCTGGGCCGCGCCTCCGACCGGTTCGGCCGCAAGCTGGTGCTGCAGGTCAGCCTCGCCCTGTTCATGGTCGGCTCGGTGGTGACCGCGCTGGCCGGGCACTGGGGCGACTTCCACCTGCTGATCGGCGGCCGCACCATCCAGGGTGTGGCCAGCGGCGCGCTGTTGCCGGTGACGCTCGCCCTGGGCGCCGACCTGTGGGCACAGCGCAACCGCGCCGGCGTACTGGGCGGCATCGGCGCCGCGCAGGAACTCGGCAGCGTGCTGGGCCCGCTGTACGGGATCTTCATCGTGTACCTGTTCCACGACTGGCGCTACGTGTTCTGGATCAACGTCCCGCTAACCCTGATCGCGATGGCGATGATCCAGTTCAGCCTGCCGTCGCACGAGCGCGTCGAGGACCCCGAGCGGGTCGACCTGGTCGGCGGTGTGCTGCTCGCGGTCGCCCTGGGCCTCGCCGTGATCGGCCTCTACAACCCCCAGCCCGACGGCAAGCAGATCCTGCCGAGCTACGGGTTGCCGCTGGTCATCGGGGCGGTGGTGGTCGCGGTGCTGTTCCTGCTCTGGGAACGGTTCTCGCGCACCCGGTTGATCGAGCCAGCGGGGGTGCACTTCCGCCCCTTCCTGGCCGCGCTGGGGGCATCGCTGGCCGCGGGCGCGGCGCTGATGGTGACCCTGGTCGACGTCGAGCTGTTCGGCCAGGGGGTGCTGCAGATGGACCAGACGCAGGCCGCCGGGCTGCTGCTGTGGTTCTTGATCGCGCTGCCGATCGGGGCCGTGCTGGGCGGCTGGATCGCCACCCGGGTCGGCGACCGGGTGATGACCTTCGTGGGCCTGCTGATCGCGGCGTACGGCTACTGGCTGATTCACTACTGGCGCCAGGACGTGCTGAGCCAGAAGCACGACATCTTCGGGGTGTTCAGCGTCCCGGTGCTGCACGCCGACCTGTTGGTGGCCGGTGTGGGCCTGGGCCTGGTGATCGGGCCCCTGACGTCGGCCGCCCTGCGGGTGGTGCCGTCGGCCCAGCACGGCATCGCCTCGGCGGCGGTGGTGGTGGCCCGGATGACGGGCATGCTGATCGGCGTCGCCGCGCTGAGCGCGTGGGGCCTGTACCGGTTCAACCAGATCGTCGCGGGGTTGACGGCCGCGATACCGCCCAACGCCTCCCTGCTGGAGCGGATCGCGGCCCAGGGGACGATGTACCTCAAGGCGTTCGCGATGATGTACGGCGACATCTTCAGCGCCACCGTGGTCATCTGCATCGTCGGTGCGCTGCTCGGCCTGCTGATCGGCGGCCGCAAGGAACACGCCGAGGAGCCCGAAGTTCCCGAACCCCAAGCCGTTTCGCTAGGCGAGCGCTAAACCCCCTAGTCGGGGCGTTAGTCGCGGCGCGGCACCAGGCTGAGCAGCAGGTCCGGGCCGACCCGGTCGACCCCGTCGAACTGCCAGCGCAACGCCCGCGCGATGGTGGGCACCCCGACGTCGTCGACCGCGGAGACCGGGCCGCCCAGCAGCATCGGCGCGACGTAGACCAGGATGCGGTTGACCACCCCGGCGCGCAGGAAGGCGCCCGCCAGGGTGGGGCCTCCCTCCAGCAGCACGTCGGTGCGATCCGAAAGCGCCTTGATGACCTCCATCGGATCGTGCGTGCGGATCACCATGGTCCGCGAGTCGTCGTTGAGAACCTTTGCCTCCGATGGGATTTCACGCATGCCGACCACCACGCGCAGCGGCTGCCGAGCGGCGAGCGAGCCGTCGGGCAGCCGGGCGGTCAACGTCGGGTCGTCGGCCAGCACGGTCCCGGTGCCGACCACGATCGCGTCGGCGGTCGCGCGGCGGCGATGCAGGTCCAGCCGCGAGGCCTCGCTGGAAATCCATTGACTGGTGCCGTCGGCGGCCGCGCTGCGGCCGTCGACGCTGCTGGCGTACTTCCACGTCACGTGCGGCGATCCGGTCCGCTGCTTGTGCAGCCACTCGCGCAGCGGGCCCCCGGCCACCTCGTCGGCCAGCACCCCGCCCGTCACCTGCACGCCCGCCTCCGCCAGCCGGGCCGCGCCGCCCGCCGCGGCCGGATTGGGGTCGGCGACGGCGTAGACCACCGTCGCGACCTTCGCCTCCAAGAGGGCGTTGACGCACGGCGGCGTCCGGCCGTGGTGGTTGCAGGGTTCGAGCGTGACCACCGCGGTCCCGCCGGCCGCCAGGTCGCCGGCCCGTCGCAGCGCCAACACCTCGGCGTGGTCGCCACCGGCGGGCTCGGTGCCGCCGACGCCGACGACCACGCCGCCGGCGTCCAGGACGACCGCCCCGACCGGCGGGTTCGGATAGGTGGTGCCCTTGACCTGCTTCGACTGCTCGATCGCCAGCCGCATGGCCGCGTCGAGGCCGTGGGCGGGCTGGCTCATCGGCGCAGGTGCGGTGACACGGCGGCGGCCTGCCTGCGCAGCGCCGCCACGGCGGCCTCCGGGTCCTCCGCGCCATAGACGGCCGAGCCGGCGACGAAGCAGTCGACGCCGGCCTCGGCGGCCTGCTCGATGGTGTCGTCGTTGATGCCGCCGTCGATTTCGACCAGGATCGTCAGCTCCCCCGCGTCGATCAGCTTGCGTGCGGTGCGGACCTTGCTGAGCACCTCGGGGATGAAGCTCTGGCCGCCGAAGCCCGGCTCCACGGACATGATCAGCAGGGTGTCGAACTGCGGCAGGATCTCCAGGTACGGCTCCAGCGGGGTTCCCGGCTTGACGCTGATCCCCGCCTTGGCGCCGGCGGCGCGGATGTCCCGCGCCACCCCGACCGGATTGTCGGTGGCCTCGGCGTGGAAGGTGACGTTGTAGGCGCCGGCCTCGGCGTAGCCGGGCGCCCAACGATCGGGGTCCTCGATCATCAGATGGCAGTCCATCGGGATGGTGGTCGCGGCCAGCAGGCTTTCGACCACCGGCAGGCCGATGGTCAGGTTGGGCACGAAGTGGTTGTCCATCACGTCGACGTGCAGCCAGTCGGCGCCGACCACCGCGGCCGCCTCGTCGGCCAGCCGCGCGAAATCGGCGGACAGGATGGACGGCGCGATGAGCGGCCTACCGGGGTTGCCAGCCATGTGCGCCACACTATCTGCGGCGCAGGGCTGCCGCGGCAACACCCAGCGGTTCGCAGCCGCCCTACCCCGCCTCGCGGCGCAGGGCTGCCGCGAACATGGCGTCGGTGCCGTGCCGGTGCGGCCAGAGCTGGACGTACGGCCCGTCCCCCAGCCCGTCGACGGGCTCGAACAACGGCCGGGTGTCCACGGCGCACACCGGGTGCCGACGCAGCGCGTCGGCGACCACCCCCACGGTCTCCGCGAGGTGCGGCGAACAGGTCGCGTAAAGCACCACACCGCCGGGCCGGGTCAGCGCGATCGCGGCACCGAGCAGTTCGCGCTGCAGCTTCGCGAGCGCGGGCACGTCGGCGGGCTGGCGACGCCACCGGGCCTCGGGCCGGCGCCGCAGCGCCCCCAGGCCGGTGCAGGGCGCGTCGACGAGCACCCGGTCGAAGGCCGGCTCGAGCCCAGTCTGCCGCCCGTCGACCCGCAACACGTCGACCGCGAGCCCGCGGGTGTTCTCGACCACCAGGTCGGCCCGGCGCGGGGCCGGCTCCACCGCGGTGACGCGGGCCCCGGATCCGGCGCCGAGCGCGGCCAGCAGCGCGGTCTTGCCGCCCGGCCCGGCGCACAGGTCCAGCCACCGTCCGGCGTCGTCGACCGGTACCAGCGTCAGCGCGCGGGCCACCAGCTGGCTGCCCTCGTCCTGGACCAGCGCGACGCCGTCGCGCACCGGCGCCAGCCGCCCCGGATCGCCGCCGGGCAGGTACACCGCGTAGGGCGAATACCTGCCGACCGTGCCGCCCACCGCCTCGGCCAGCTCCGCGGCGGTCAACACCCCGGGGCGGGCGGCCAGGTGCACCTGGGGGCGCCCGTCGTCACTGGCCAGCACCGCGTCCAGCTCGCCGGCGGCCGGCCCCAGCGCGTCGGCGAAGGCCTGCGCGATCCAGCGCGGGTGCGCGTGCACGAACGCGGCGTGCCCGACGGGGTCGCGCGACGGGTCGGGCGCCAACTCCTCGACCCAGGACTTCTCGTCGCGGGCGGCGACGGCGCGCAGCACGCCGTTGACGAATCCCGCTCGGGCCGAGTCGAATTCGATACCGGCCTGTTCGACGGTGGTGGACACCGCGGCGTACGAGTCGACCCGGGTGCGCAGCAACTGATAGGTGCCGAGCCGCAGCAGGTCGAGCAGCACCGGGTCGATGGTGTCCGGCGAGCGGCCGGCGGCGGCTCCGATGACCGCGTCGAGCAGGCCCCGGGTGCGACAGGTCCCGTACGCCAGCTCGGTGGCGAACGCGGCGTCGCGGCCGCTGATCTGGCGCTCGCGCAGCAGCGCGGGCAGGGCCAGGTTGGCGTAGGCGTCGCGCTCGCTGACTGCCCGCAGCACCTCGAACGCGGCGGCCCGCGCGGGGTCGAGCGGCCGGCGCCGCTTGCCGCGCCCGCGGTTCGGCGGTCGGGGCGGGCTCATGTCGCGCGCGCCGCAGGGTCGAGCCGAGCGCCGCGCGCCCAATCGACGGCGTTCATGAGTTTCTTTCCGGGGGGCTGTATTTGGCCCAACCGCACGGCTTGCGAACCCGTCCCGATCCAGACGTGCTTGCGACCGACGTGAATCGCGCCGGGCGCCAACGGTTCTGGGGCGTCCGGATCGATCTGCAGCGGGCCGACCTTGATGCGCGCGTCGCCGATCAGTGTCCAGGCGCCCGGGTTCGGCGTGACCGAGCGGATCCTGCGCTCGACGACGAGCGCGGGCAGATCCCAGCGCACCCGGGCCTGTTCGACGGTGATCTTCGGGGCGATGCTGACGCCGTCGGCGGGCTGCGGCCGCGGCGTCAACGTCCGATCGGCGATGCCGTCCAGCGTGGTCGACAGCAGCGCCGCACCCGAAACGGCCAGTCGCTCAAGCAGTTCGCCGGCGGTGTCGGTCGGCCGGATGGTCTCGGTGACGACTCCGTAGATGGGGCCCGAGTCCAGGCTGGGCTCGATCCGGAACGTCGTCGCCCCGGTGATGGTGTCCCCGGCCGCGATCGCCGCCTGCACCGGTGCCGCCCCGCGCCAGGCGGGCAGCAGCGAGAAGTGCAGGTTGATCCACCCGTGCGGGGGCACGCCGAGCAGGCCGTCGCGCAGCAACGCACCGTAGGCCACCACCGCGCAACAGTCGGGTGCCAACGCCGACAGTTCGGCGACGAACTCGTCGGCGTTCGGCCGCGCCGGCCGCAGCAATGGGATGCCGCGCTCGAGCGCTTCGCGCGCCACCGGCGAGGGCTGCGGCTTGCCGTGCCGGCCGACCGCCGCGTCGGGCCGCGTCAGCACGGCGATCACCTCGTGGCGGGGCGAGTCGAGGAGGCGGCGCAGCGCGGGCAGCGCGGGTTCGGGGGTGCCGGCGAAGACGAGACGCACCGGCACAGTCTAGAAAGCCGCGGCCGCCACGCGGCCGTAAGTTGCGCACGTTTACTATTTCTGATGCATACTGTTGCTGAAGGCCATTTTCTGATGAGCCCGACCGCACTGCCGTGCTAGTGACAACGAGGTCGAGTGGGCAGCCCTTTCCTTACCCCCAAGGAGGTCTGATGACTCTCGACACCACGATCAGCGAAGCCGCCCCTCACCGCGCGGTATGGGCGCTCGGCGACTACGCCCTGATGGCCGAGGAAGTGATGGCCCCGCTGGGCCCCGTCCTGGTCAAGGCCATGGGCATCGGTCCCGGCATGCGGGTGCTCGACGTCGCGGCCGGCTCGGGCAACATCTCGCTGCCCGCCGCCGCGACGGGCGCCGACGTCGTGTCCAGCGACCTGACCCCCGAGCTGCTGCAGCGGTCTCGGGCCCGGGCCACCGCCCAGGGCCTGGCGATCGACTACCGGGAGGCCAACGCGCACGCGCTGCCCTTCGGCAACGGTGAGTTCGACGTCGTCATCTCCGCGATCGGCGTGCAGTTCGCGCCGGAACAGCAGCGGGCGGCCGACGAACTGGTCCGCGTCTGCAAACCGGGCGGGACGATCGGCGTGATCAGCTGGACCCCGGAGGGATTTTTCGGCCAGATGCTCGCCACCATCCGCCCGTACCGGCCCAGCCTGTCGCAGGCGGTGCCACCCGCCGCGCTGTGGGGACGGAAAGGCTACGTCACCGGCCTGCTGGGCCGGCGTGTCGGCCGGATGACGGCGGTGCGCGGAATGCTGGAAGTGAACCGGTTCGACAGCGCCGAGGCCGTGCACGCGTATTTCAAGAACCACTACGGCCCGACGATCGAGGCCTACGCCAACATCGGCCACAACCGCGTGCTGTCCGCCGAGCTCGACGCCCAACTTCTCGAACTGGCGCAGCGCCACCTCACCAACGGCACCATGCAGTGGGAGTACCTGCTGATCACCGCCGAGAAGCGTTAGAGATCGATGTCGGCGTCCATGTGCACGTCCGGCTCACCGCCGGCCGCGGTGAACGCGGTCAGGGCCCGCACCAAGCCGTGCCGCTCCGGCGGCGGCATCTTCTCCACGATGGCCGCGATTTCGCTGCGCCGGTACGCCGTGACCTGACGAACGACCTCCCGCCCGCGCTTCGTCAGCGCGGCGAGCAGCTCGCGCCGGGACGTCGGGTGCGGTAGCCGGTCGATCAGCCCGGCCGCGACCAGGCGGTCGACCATCCGCCCGGTGGCGGAGGGTTGCACCCCGAGCAGGCCGGCCAGCGTGGCCAGGTTGACCGGGCCCCGATTGGACAGGATCACCAGCGTCCGGAATTGCGGAATCGTAATGGTCTCGTCGACCTGCCCGATCGAGCGTGCCGATATGGCGACCAGCAACCGGGAAGCCGTCAGCAAAGCGTCGGTGATTACGTCGAGCGACTCGTCCGCCGTCGTCGCTTTGTCCGCTGCCATCTCGCCCCTTCTCCGGACTGTCTCCGGCGTATCGGCGGCTAAAGAACGGGAAGGATGTGGGCCTTCCAACGTCGTAGTCACGAATTATTTCCGACGCATACTATCTCCTCGGGCAGGATTTGGCGAGGTCACCCGATGTGCAGGGGATCGATCTGCACCCGGACCGGCTCATGGGCCTGACGGGCGGAAAGCACGCTCACCCCGCGACGCAGCGCCGCGGCCAGCGCCAGGCCCTGCTCACGGCGGGCGCGCACCAGCATCCGCGTCACCGGCGTACCGGCCGGCGTTCCCGCAGGCCGGCGCACACCGGCCGGCAAATCCACCGGCCCGAGCACGTCGGCGCCGTCGGGCAGCCCCGCCTCCTCGAGCAGCGCCGCCACCGCCTCGGCGGCGCCGTCCAGCGCCGCCATGTGCACGCTTGGCGGCAGACCCACTTCGGTGCGCGCCGCCAGGTCCGCCTCGGCGTGGCCCACCGGATCCCAACGGATCAGCGATTGCACCGTGGGGATCGACGATTCGGCCACGGCCAGCACCACCCCACCGTCGCCGCGCGCGCGCACCAGCGCCGCCGCGCTCATCCACCGCCACAGCGCGTCCTCGGCGGCACGCAGGTCCTGCCGGCCCAACAGCGCCCAGGTGTCCAGCAGCAGCGCCGCCCCGTAGCCGCCCGCCGCGACCGGCTCCGCCCCGGGGGTGGCCACCACCAGGGCCGGGCCGGCGGCGACCTCCGGCACGACGCCGTCGCCCGACGAGGTGACCACCGCGGTACCGGGGAAGGCCCGCCCGAGTTCCTCGGCGGTGCGGCGCGCCCCGACGACCACCGCGCGCACCGCGTCCGACCCGCAGCGCGCGCACCGCCGCGTCGGGTCGATCCGCCCGCACCACCGGCAGACCAGCGCCGGGCCGCCCCGCTGCGGGGACTCGGTGAGCGAGAGGGGCCCGGTGCAGTGCCGGCACCGCGCGATGGTGCGGCAGCGCGCGCAGGCCAGTGACGGGACGTAACCGCGCCGCGGCACCTGTACCAGCACCGGCGCCGCGGCCTGCAGCGACGACCGGGCGGCGCGCAACGCGATCGACGGGATGCGCGCCGTGCGGGCCGCCGGGTCGCGCTCGTCGGCGTAGCCCGTGTCGTCGAGGGCGATCACCCGCGGCGTGCGGGCGCGCACCACCGCCCGGGTCGCGACGATGTCGTGCGCCCACCCGCTGCGCACCAGCGCCTGCGCTTCGGCGGTGCGCGCGTAGCCCCCGATCAGCGCCGCACACCGCGCCTGGTGCGCCCGCAGCATCGCCACCTCCCGGGCGTGCGGGTAGGGCGCCCGCGGCTCCGCCAGGCTGTCGTCGGCGTCGGCCCACACCATGACGAGGCCCAGATCGCTCAGTGGCGCGAAAACCGCGCTGCGCGTGCCGATCACGAGTCGCGCCTGCCCGCGCAGCGCGGCGAGCCACCGCCGGTAGCGGGCGGCCGGTCCCAGCCCCGCCGACAGCGCCACCACGCCGCCCTCGTCGATCCGCGCGGTCGCGGCCCGCGCCAGCGCGTCCAGGTCGCGCTGGTCGGGCACGATCGCCAGCACCGAGCGCCCGGCGCGGATGGTCTGCGCGGCCGCCTCGGCGAACCGGTCCGCCCACGACTCCCCCGGCAGCGCCTGCCAGACCGCCCGCGCGGCCCGGGACTCGGCCAGGGCGTCCAGGAACTGGGCGCCGCGGCCGTACACCTCCCACGCCGCCGGGTCGACGCGCGCGGGCACC
>NZ_GG770560.1:126484-183364 GCF_000164135.1 Mycobacterium parascrofulaceum ATCC BAA-614
CCGCGCGTGCCGGGCCGGCACCGCCAGGCGCAGCACATCCGGCCGCGTCCCGGCGTAGCGCGCCGCGACGGCGTCGACCAGCCGGCGGATCTCGGGCGTCAGCACCGGTTCGGCCGACACGACGCGGTCCAGCCAGCCCAGCTTGCCCGGGTGGTCGGTGTCGTTGCGCCGCTCCAGCAGGAACGCATCGACCAGCCGGCCGTGGAATCGGATCCGCACCCGGACCCCCGGCTGGGCGTCGTCGGACTGCTCGGCCGACACCAGGTAGTCGAACTCGCGGTCCAGGTGCGGCACCGAGAGCATCGGCAACACCCTGGCGATGGGTTCGACCTGAACGGGCGTGCGCGCGGCGGCGGTCACATCAGCCCCGGGGCCCGTAATGGGTTGCTGCTCAATGTCTTTACGTCCGCTTTCGAACGGCGGTCAGCTTTCGGCGGGGCCCGGGGCGCCGGCGTCGACCGGTGCCTCACGGCCGAAGAAGAACCCGGCCGTCATCAGGACCAGTGCCGCGGCGTACGACCACCAGATCGGCACCGCCAGCGCCTCGTTGCCCAGGATGAAGCGGCCGATGGCGATCAGCGAATCGGATGCCGCGAAACACACCGCCCCCACCGCCGTCCAGATCGTCGGTAGCTGCGCCACCAGTGCGGCGCACACCATCGCGGTCAGCACCACGATGTAAAACGTCACCGGCAGCGTCAGCTTGCCCAGGCGCGGCCAGAACCACGCCAGCAACCCCGCGGTGGCGAGGCACATGGCGACCACGGCGGCGATGCGCGGCTTCGGGGGGCGCCTGGCGGCCAGGGGCACCAGCGCACCCAGGAAACACAAGTGCGCCAACAGGAATGCGGCCAGTCCCACCACGAAAGACTGCGTCCACCAGGGGATCGCCAGCGCCCAGTCGCCGGTGGCCGAGAGCAGCAGCGCCGGCATCAGCCACCGCCGCTCGCGGACGACCGCGTGGCCCGCGGCGGCGGCCGTCAACAGCAACGCCATCGACGCCTTGAACAGCGGCTGCAGCACCCAGTGCCCGGTCAGCTCGGTCCCCGGCGGCGAGCCCAGCGCCAGCACGGTCAGGTAGACGCCGTAAGCCAGGGCCGCCCAGCCGGCGACCACCCAGCCGCCGAACACCAGCCGCGGTGCGTACGGTACGTCCATGCCCAGCTTGGACAACACCGCCGACGAAAAGCCCGCTATCGACCCCATCCTGCAGAAGGTACTGGATGCGGTTCCCTTCCGGCTATCCACCGAGGACGGCGTCGATGCGGCGCGGCAGCGGTTTCGCGACCTCCCCCGCCGGCCGCTGCATCCCGAGCTGCGCGTCGAGGACCGGGCCATCCCCGGCCCGGCGGGGTCGATCGCCGTCCGGATCTATTGGCCGCCAATCGATTCCGGGACCAGCACGGGCAGCACCGCGCCACCAGTCGTGCTGTATTTCCACGGCGGCGGCTTCGTGGTGGGCGACCTCGACAGCTACGACGGCACCGCGCGCCAGCACGCGGCGGGCGCCGACGCCATCGTGGTGTCCGTCGACTACCGGCTGGCGCCGGAGCACCCCTACCCCGCCGCCGTCGAAGACGCTTGGGCCGCAACGCTTTGGGTCGCAGGGCACGCCGCCGAACTGGGCGGTGACCCGAACCGGCTGGGCGTGGCCGGGGATTCGGCCGGCGGAACGATCAGCGCCGTGATGGCGCAGCGGGCACGCGACAACGGTGCGCCGCCGATCGCGTTCCAGCTGTTGTGGTATCCGTCGACGATGTGGGACGCGTCGCTGCCGTCCTTCACCGAAAACGCCGACGCGCCGATCCTCGACGTCAAGGCCGTCGCCGAGTTCTCCCGTTGGTACGCGGGCGAAGTCGACTTGTCCGCACCGCCGCCGGGCATGGCGCCGGGGCGGGCGCACGACGTGTCCGGCCTGCCGCCGGCCTACATCGCCGTCGCGGGCTACGACCCGCTGCGCGACGACGGAATCCGGTACGGCGAACGGCTGGCCGACGCCGGTGTGACCGTCGAGGTGCACAACGCCGAGACCCTGGTGCACGGCTACCTGGGCTACGCCGCCGCGGTGCCCGCGGCCACCGCGGCGATGCAGCGCGGGCTGACGGCCCTGCGAACCGGCCTGCGCGGGTGAACCCGGAGCGTACGGTGAATCCATGACGGAGCCCACCTTCGCCCGACCGGGCATCGACCCGACGTTCAAGGCGTTGCTCGACGCCTTCCCGATGACCTTCAGCGCAGCCGACGGCGTGGAGGTCGCGCGCAAGCGGCTGCGACTGCTCCAGGTGCCCCCCGAAATGCTGCCGGACCTGCGGATCGAGGACCGCACGATCGGTCACGGGGCACTCACCGACATTCCCGTGCGCATCTACTGGCCGCCCCTGGAACCGGAGGAGGCGTTGCCCGTCGTCGTCTTCTACCACGGCGGCGGGTTCTGCCTCGGCGGCCTGGACACCCACGACCCGCTGGCGCGCGCGCACGCCGTCGGCGCCGAGGCCATCGTGGTGTCCGTCGACTACCGGCTCGCCCCCGAGCATCCGTTCCCGGCCGGGGTCGACGACGCCTGGGCGGCGTTGCAGTGGGTGGCCGCGAACGCCGCCGAGCTCGGCGGTGACCCGGGCCGGATCGCCGTCGCGGGCGACTCGGCGGGCGGCAACCTGGCCGCCGTGATGGCGCACCTGGCCAGCGCGAACGCCGGCCCCGACCTCAGCTTCCAGCTGCTGTGGTACCCGGTCGTCACCGCCGACCTGTCGCTGCCGTCGTTCACCGAGAACGCCAGCGCCCCCATCCTGGACCGTGACGTGATCGACGCCTTCCTGTCCTGGTATCTGCCCGACATCGACATCAGCGACCCCGGGGCGCTGCCCGTCACCCTCGCCCCGGCGAACGCGACGGACCTGTCCGGCCTGCCGCCCGCGTACATCGGGACCGCCGAACACGATCCGCTGCGCGACGACGGGGCGCGTTACGCCGAACTGCTGGCCGCCGCCGGCGTGCCCGCGGAATTGAGCAACGAGCCCGACCTGGTGCACGGCTACGCCAGCTTCGCCCTGGTGATTCCCGCGGCCGGTGCCGCCACCGACCGCGGGCTGGCCGCGCTGAAGAAGGCCCTGCACCCGTAGGCGGCACCGATGACCGAGACCCCCGACTTTCACACGCTGATCGTGGGCGCCGGCTTCTCCGGCATCGGCGCCGCCATCAAGCTGGACGACGCCGGCCTGCCCGACTATCTGGTCGTCGAGGCCGGCGACGGGGTCGGCGGGACGTGGCACTGGAACACCTATCCCGGTATCGCCGTGGACATCCCGTCGTTCTCCTACCAGTTCTCCTTCGAGCAGAGCCCGGACTGGTCGCGCACCTACGCGCGGGGGCGCGAGCTCAAGGCGTACGCCGAACACTGCGTCGACAAATACGGCATCCGATCGCGAATCCGGTTGAACACCAAGGTGCAAGCCGCCGAGTTCGACGACGAGCAGTCCCTGTGGCGGGTGCAGACCGACCCGGGCGGCACGGTGACCGCCCGGTTCCTGATCAGCGCCTGCGGGGTGCTCACGGTGCCCAACCAGCCCGACATCGACGGCGTGGACACGTTCGGCGGCGTGACGATGCACACCGCGCGCTGGGACCACGACCAGGACCTGAGCGGCAAGCGCGTCGCAATCATCGGCACCGGCGCCTCGGCCGTCCAGGTCATCCCCGAAATCGCGCCGATCGTCAAGCAGCTCACGGTCTTTCAGCGCACGCCGATCTGGTGCTTCCCCAAGCTCGACGTCGCGTTGCCCGCGCCGGCCCGCTGGGCGATGCGCATTCCCGGCGGCAAGGTCCTGCAGCGGCTACTGAGCCAGGCGTTCGTCGAGGTCACCTTCCCCATCTCGGCGCACTACTTCACGGTCCTGCCGCTGGCCAAGCGGATGGAGTCGGCGGGACTGGCCTATCTGCGCAAGCAGGTTCACGACCCGGCGGTGCGCGACCAACTCACCCCGCGCTACGGGGTCGGCTGCAAGCGACCCGGATTCCACAACGAGTACCTGGCCACCTTCAACCGCGACAACGTGCGGCTGGTCACCGAGCCGATCGACAAGGTCACGCGAACGGCGGTGGCCACCACCGACGGCGAAAGCCACGAGATAGACGTGCTGATCCTGGCCACCGGATTCAAGGTGATGGACCCCGACGACGTCCCGACGTTCGCGGTCACCGGAAGCGGCGGCAAATCCCTGAGCCGGTTCTGGGACGAACACCGGCTGCAGGCCTACGAGGGCGTCAGCGTGCCCGATTTTCCCAACCTGTTCACCGTGTTCGGGCCGTACGGCTATGTCGGCTCGTCGTATTTCGCGCTCATCGAGACGCAGACCCACCACATCGTGCGGTGCCTGAAACGGGCCCGGCGCGAGGGCGCGACGCGCGTCGAGGTCACCGAGGAAGCCAACGGCCGGTACTTCGCGGAGATGATGCGCCGGCGGCACCGGCAGATCTTCTGGCAGGACAGCTGCCGACTGGCGAACAGTTACTACTTCGACAAGAACGGCGACGTGCCGCTGCGCCCCACCACCACGGTGGAGGCCTACTGGCGCAGCCGGCGGTTCGACCTCGACGACTACACGTTCACCGGCTGACGCCGGTGCCGCGAGCAGACGAGGAACCTAGACGGCGCGCTTGAGCTCGTCGACCTTGTTGAGCTGCTCCCACGGCAGTTCGATGTCGGTGCGGCCGAAGTGGCCGTAAGCGGCGGTCTGCGCGTAGATCGGGCGCAACAGGTCCAGGTCGCGGATGATGGCGCCGGGCCGCAGGTCGAACACCTCGGGGACGATCTTCTCGATCTTGACCGGGTCGACCGTGGCGGTGCCGAAGGTCTCGACGAAGAGGCCGACCGGGGCGGCCTTGCCGATGGCGTAGGCCACCTGCACCTCGACCCGCTCCGCCAGCCCGGCGGCCACGATGTTCTTCGCCACCCAGCGCATCGCGTACGCCGCGGAACGGTCCACCTTGGACGGGTCCTTGCCGGAGAAGGCGCCGCCGCCGTGGCGGGCCCAGCCCCCGTAGGTGTCGACGATGATCTTGCGCCCGGTCAGCCCGGCGTCGCCCATCGGGCCGCCGACGACGAACTTGCCGGTCGGGTTGAAAAGCAACCGCGTCGACGAGGTGTCCAGCGTGTCGTGCGCGAGGTCGTCGAGCACGGTGTTGACCACCTTCTCCCGAAGGTCGGGGGTCAGCGTCCGCTCCAGGTCGATATCGGCCGCGTGCTGGGTGGAGATCACCACGGTGTCCAGCCGCACCGGGACGTTGTCCTCGTATTCGATGGTGACCTGCGTCTTGCCGTCCGGGCGCAGATACGGCAGCACGCCGTTCTTGCGGACCTCGGTCAGCCGCCGGGACAGGCGGTGGGCCAGCGCGATCGGCAGCGGCATCAGCTCGGGGGTGTCGGCGATCGCGTAGCCGAACATCAGGCCCTGGTCGCCGGCGCCCTGGGAGTCCAGCGGGTCCGCCGCGCCCTCGACGCGCGTCTCGTGGGCGGTGTCGACGCCCTGGGCGATGTCGGGCGACTGGGCGCCGATGCCGATGTTCACGCCGCACGACGCCCCGTCGAAGCCCTTGTCCGACGAGTCGTAGCCGATCTCGAGGATGCGCGCCCGGACGGTGTTGGTGATGTCGGCGAACGCTTCCTTGGCCGTCGTCGTCACCTCGCCGACGACGTGCACCTGACCGGTGGTGACCAGCGTCTCCACCGCGACACGTGAGCGGGGGTCCTGCGCCAGCAGGGCGTCGAGGACCGAGTCGCTGATCGCGTCACAGATCTTGTCGGGATGTCCCTCAGTCACCGACTCACTGGTAAACAGGCGACCCTTTTCGCTCACAGTCTCAATCCTTCCAAATAATTAGTTAACCGAATCATATCGGCTGGCATCGGGCCGGCCGGCCCCTGGCCTCGCGCCGCAGGAAAGCCGAACCGGATTACCCGCCGCCGTGCAGGAACGTGGCGATCGCATCCACGATACGACTGGCCATCAACGTCTTGGAGCCATGCTGCAGCGCGGACTCGGTGCCGTCGGACGCGAGCAGCCACCCGTCGTTGCTGTCCACCTCGAACGCCCGGCCGTCCCCCACCGCGTTGACCACCAACAGGTCGCAGCCCTTGCGGCGCAGCTTGGCGCGGGCGTGAAACAGCACATCGCCGTTGGCGTCGCCGGTTTCCGCGGCGAACCCGACGATGGCCCGCATGTTGGGCAGCTCGCCGTTGGCGCGGGCCCGCACCGCGCCGGCCAGCACGTCGTCGTTGCGGACCAGCTCGATCAGTGGCGCCGCCTCTTGATCGTTGGGACCCTTTTTGATCTTGGCGGCGGAGACCTGCGCCGGACGGAAGTCGGCGACGGCCGCGGCCATCACCAGCACGTCGGCCGCGGGTGCGTGCTTGGCGACCGCGTCGCCGAGCTGCTGCGCGGAGCTGACGTGGACCACCTCGACGCCGGCGGGGTCGATGAGCCCGGCGGTATGCCCGGCGATCAGCGTGACCTCGGCGCCGCGCTGGGCCGCGACGCGGGCCACCGCATAACCCTGCTTGCCCGAGCTGCGGTTGCCGATGAAGCGCACCGGGTCGATCGGCTCGCGGGTGCCGCCGGCGGTCACCAGCACCTTGCAGCCGGCGAGGTCGTACGGGAGCGCATCGTGGCGTTCCAGCAGCAGCTGGGCCAGCGTGGTGATCTCCTCCGCCTCGGGCAGCCGGCCCGACCCGCTGTCGGTGCCGGTGAGCCGGCCGAACGCCGGTTCCAGCACCACCGCCCCGCGGCGCCGCAGCGTCGCCACGTTGTCGACGGTGGCCGGGTGCAGCCACATCTCGGTGTGCATCGCGGGCGCGAACAGCACCGGGCACCGCGCCGTGAGCAAAGTGGCGGTCAGCAGGTCGTCGGCGCGGCCGTGCACCGCGCGGGCCAGCAGGTCCGCGGTGGCCGGCGCCACCACCACCAGGTCGGCCCGCTGGCCGAGCTGGACGTGCGGCACCTCCGGGACGTTGTCGAAGACCCCGGTGTGCACCGGCTGGCCGGAGAGCGCCTCGAACGTGGCGGCGCCGACGAACCGCAGCGCGGACTCGGTGGGGATGACACGGACGAGATGACCCGCCTCGGAGAGCTGGCGGACGACCGTGCACGCCTTGTAGGCGGCGATGCCACCGGAGACGCCGACTATGACCCTTTTCGCGACCCGATTACGGTCGTCCACAGCGCGCCCGGCCCTGCCCTGTTACTCGCCCTCGGTGTGCTCGAGCAGGTCGGCGTGGATCTCGCGCAGCGCGATCGACAGCGGCTTCTCCTGAAGCCCCGGCTCGACCAGCGGCCCGACGTATTCGAGGATGCCCTCGCCGAGCTGGTTGTAGTAGTCGTTGATCTGGCGGGCCCGCTTGGCGGCGTAGATCACCAGCGCGTACTTGCTCGACACGCGGTCCAGCAGCTCGTCGATGGGCGGGTTGGTGATGCCCAGCGGGGTGTCGTAGCCGCCGTGGCCCCCGGTCGACGGGTCGAACCGGTCGGGAACGGCGGCCAGCGCCGCGTCGGACTGCGGAATAGTCACTTAGGTCAAACTCCTCAACGTGTGAAGGCGGTCAGAGCCCCGAAACGGATTGGCTACCGCTCACAATTCGAATGCTCAATCTCGATCGGATTTGGTCTGGCCGGTCTGGCCAGGCGGGTCATGCGGACTCGGCGCAGTTCCTAGCAGCAAGGATACCAATTCGGCGCACGCAGACTCCAATTGACGGTTGACCACGACCTCGTCGAAGTCGTCCTGCGCCGCCATCTCGACGCGGGCGGTTTCGAGGCGTCGCTGCATGGCCTCCGGCGTTTCGGTGCCGCGGCCGACGAGCCTGGCCTCCAGGTCCTGCCAACTGGGCGGCGCGAGGAACACCGTGACGACCTCGGGCATGGCCCTCTTGACCGCCCTGGCGCCCGCCAGGTCGACCTCGATGAGCACCGGAATCCCGGCGGCGGTGGCGGTCCGCACCGGCTCGGCCAGGGTGCCCGACCGGTGCAGTCCGCCGTGGATCTCGGCCCACTCCAGCAGGGCGCCGTCGTCGATCAACTCCTGGAAGCGGGCCGGGGTGACGAAGTGGTAATCGACGCCGTCGACCTCACCCGGCCGCGGCGCGCGCGTCGTGGCCGAGACGGAAAAGTGCAGGTCCGGGATCCGCTCGCGCAGACACCGGACCACCGTCGACTTGCCGACCGCGGAGGGACCGGACAGCACGACCACACGCCCCTTACCTGGTGGTGCGGGACGCGTGCCGTGCTCGACGTCCGGTCCCCCGCTTGCGCTCACTGGCGCTCCTGGGCCGGTGCGCCCATAGCGCGGGTTGGCCGGGGCCGGGCTAGGAGCCGAACTTTTCCAGCAGGGCCTTGCGCTGGCGGTCGCCGAGGCCGCGCAGGCGGCGGGTGGGGGCGATCTCCAGCTCAGTCATGATTTCTTGCGCCTTGACCTTGCCCACCTTGGGCAACGCCTCGAGAAGCGCAGAAACCTTCATCTTGCCCAGGACTTCGTCGGTCTCGGCGTCCTTGAGCACCTGGGTGAGGTTGGTGCCGCCGCGCTTCAGCCGGTCCTTGAGCTCTGCTCGCGCTCGACGTGCGGCAGCAGCCTTCTCCAACGCGGCCGCGCGCTGCTCGTCGGTCAACTGGGGAAGGGCCACGATTCCTCCGTATCTGATCAATCAATTTCAATCGATCTCATTTTGTCTCGCCGGTTCTTCTGCCAGCGGAGACGACCGTACTCAGGCCTCCTGACGAAATCTAACCCGACCCCCTGGTTCGGGGGGCAAAGTCCCAGCATGCGACGGGAGTTTGGCCCTCGATTGCGCTCCGTCGCGCGCCGCCCGCGGCGCCCGCGATCGTCGCCGCCGCGGGCGGCGCGACACCTTGTCGGGCTCGAAAATATGGGCTCTGAACTGCGGTTTTATCCCAGCTCGCCGGTGTGGGCGCCGCGGCCGGGATCGCGGTGAAGGGCCGCCCCGGCGGACCGAAACTCCTCGTGCGGGGGATCACGCATTTTTCGTCGCGTGTCGCGCGTGTCGCGCCCGCGCCGCCCGGGCGGCGCGATCAGGCGCCGATTGCCGGTACGGCCCGCGGGCGATCCTTGCCGGGTTACCATCTAGCGGTGTCGAACCTGCGGATCCGTCAGGCCGCTGAGCTGCTCGGAGTCAGCGACGACACCGTCCGGCGATGGATCAACCAGGGATCGCTGACGGTCGGCCACGACGCCGCCGGCCGCAAGGTCATCGCCAGCGAGGATCTGGCCCGGTTCTCCCGGTCGAACGCGCCCGCCCCGCCGCCGGACCCGCTGAGTATCGGCAGCTCGGCGCGCAACCGGTTCGTCGGGCTGGTCACCAAGGTCACCAGCGACACGGTGATGACGCAGGTGGAGATGCAGTGCGGCCCGTTCACCGTCGTCTCGCTGATGAGCACCGAGGCCGCCGAGGAGCTGCAGCTGCGGCCCGGCAGCGTCGCCGTGGCCGTCGTGAAAGCCACCACCGTGATCGTGGAGACCTCCCGGCCCAGCACGTCGATGGCGTCGGACTGAGGCCGCGCGATGCGGGTGCGCTGACGGCTGCGCGGGTGCGCTGGCGGCGCAAAAACGGCCGGATTCGCGCCCTGAGCGCACACCGGAAGCCAAGACTTCACCCGCGAGGTGCCTGCAGGGGGCGTGCAAGCGGCCTACAGGGTGCCCAGGTACGCGACGGCGTCCAGCATCTTCTCGCCGGCCGCCCGCAGCTCCGGAATCCCCGGGCCGGCGCGCAGCACCTCGCGGGCCACCGCGGGCAGGAGCTGCGCGGGATCCGCCCCGCCGAGCCCGGCCAGCGCCTCGGGCCGTCCGCCCTGCACGCCCAGGCCCGGCACCAGCACCGGGCCGCCCAGCGCGCTGAGGTCGGGGGCCTCGAGCACCGTCGCGCCCACCACCACGCCGACGTACCCGGGCCCGGACGGCGTCGCGGACTTGTTCACCACCGCCGCCTGGTCGACGACCAGCTGGGCGACCGTGCGGCCGTCGAACGCGGCGCGCTGCACGGTCGCGCCCTCGGGGTTCGACGTGGCCGCCAGCACGAACACGCCCCGGTCGTGCGCCGCGGCGACCTCCAGCAGCGGCCGCAGCGAGCCGAACCCCAGGTACGGCGACGCGGTCACCGCGTCGGCGGCCAGCGGCGAATCCCCCGCCCAGGCGGCGGCGTACGCCGCCATCGTCGTGCCGATGTCGCCGCGCTTGGCGTCGGCCAGCACCAGGACGCCCGCCGCGCGCAGGGCCGCGATGGTGCGTTCCAGCACCGCGAACCCGGCCGCGCCGTAGGGCTCGAAGAACGCCACCTGGGGCTTGACGACCGCGAAACCGGAGAACGCCTCGACGCAGATGTCGCAGAAGGCGGCCAGCCCGTCGGCGGTGGTCGGCAGATCCCAGGCGCGCAGCAGCTCCGGATGCGGGTCGATGCCCACGCACAGCGGGCCGCGTTGCGCCTTGGCCTCGGCCAGCCGGAGGCCGAACCTCGTCACCGCGCGCCCTTGTCCGGCGCGATGAGGCTGTGCAGCTCCTGCAGCGACCGGACGCCGATGTCGCCGCGGATGCCCGCCTCGATGCCCTGGATGGCGGCGGACGCGCCCTGCACCGTGGTGACGCAGGGGATGTTGACCGACACCGCCGCCGAGCGGATCTCGTAGCCGTCGATGCGCGGGCCGGAGTTGCCGTAGGGCGTGTTGATCACCATGTCCACCTCGCCGGCCTTGATCGCGTCGACCGCCGACATCTCGGGGCGGCCGGGCTGCGGGTCCTCGAAGTGCTTGCGCACCTCGTCGCAGGGAATCCCGTTGCGGCGCAACATCTCCGCGGTGCCCTCGGTCGCCAGGACGCGAAAGCCCAGATCGGCGAGGCGCTTGACGGGGAACACCAGCGACCGCTTGTCCCGGTTGGCGACCGAGACGAAGATGGTGCCCTCGGCGGGCAGCGACCCGTAGGCCGCGGTCTGGCTCTTGGCGAAGGCGCTGCCGAAGTCCCGGTCGATCCCCATCACCTCGCCGGTCGACTTCATCTCGGGGCCCAGCAGCGAATCGATGGCGGCCCCGTCGATGCGGCGGAAGCGGTGAAACGGCAGCACCGCCTCCTTGACCGCGATCGGGGCCTGCGGCGGCGCGTGGGCGCCGTCCCCCGAGGCCGCCAGCATGCCCTCGGTGCGCAGCTGGGAGATGTTGGCGCCCAACATGATCCGGGCACACGCCTTGGCGAGCGGGATCGCGGTGGCCTTGGAGACGAACGGCACGGTGCGGCTGGCCCGCGGGTTGGCCTCGAGGACGTAGAGCACGTCGTCCTTGAGGGCGTACTGCACGTTGAGCAGCCCGATCACCCCGATCCCGTGCGCGATGGCCTCCGTCGCGCGGCGCACCTTCTCGATGTCGCTGCGGCCCAGCGTGACCGGCGGCAGCGCGCAGGCCGAGTCGCCGGAGTGGATGCCGGCCTCCTCGATGTGCTCCATGATGCCGCCGATGTAGACCTCGGCGCCGTCGCACAGCGCGTCCACGTCGATCTCCACCGCGTCCTCGAGGAAGCGGTCGACCAGGACCGGGTGTTCGGGCGAGAGTTCGGTGGCGCGGGTGATGTAGCCCTCCAGCGTCGCCTCGTCGTACACGATCTCCATGCCGCGGCCGCCCAGCACGTACGAGGGCCGCACCAGCACCGGATAGCCGATCTCGTCGGCGATCCGGCGGGCCTGCGCGAAAGTCGTTGCCATGCCGTACTTTGGCGCCGGCAGGCCGGCCCCGGCCAGCACGTCCCCGAAGGCGCCGCGGTCCTCGGCCAGGTCGATCGCCTCCGGCGGGGTGCCCACGATCGGGACCCCGGCGTCGGCGAGGCGCTGCGCCAGCCCGAGCGGGGTCTGGCCGCCCAGCTGCACGATGACGCCGACCACGCCGGGGCCGTCGCCGGCCGACTGCTGTTCGGCGCGGAACACCTCGAGAACGTCCTCGAACGTCAGCGGCTCGAAGTACAACCGGTCGGCGGTGTCGTAGTCGGTGGACACGGTCTCGGGGTTGCAGTTGACCATCACGGTCTCGAAACCGGCCTGGCTCAACGTGGTTGCCGCGTGCACGCAGCTGTAGTCGAATTCGATGCCCTGGCCGATGCGGTTGGGACCGGACCCGAGGATCAGCACCTTGGGCCGGTCGGCCTGCGGGGCCACCTCCGTCTCGGCCGCCGGGTCGAGTTCATAGCTGCTGTAGTGGTAGGGCGTCTTGGCCTCGAACTCCGCCGCACAGGTGTCCACGGTCTTGTACACCGGGTGGATGCCGAGGCGCTCGCGCAGCGAGCGCACCCCGTTCTCCCCCGCCAATTCCGGCCGCAGCGCGGCGATCTGGCGATCCGACAGCCCGCTGTGCTTGGCCCGCCGCAACAGGTCGGTGTCGAGCACCGGGGCGTCCACCAGCTCGGCGCGCAGCTCGCCGAGCTCGCCGATCTGGGCCACGAACCACGGGTCGACGCCGCTGGCCTCGGCGACCTGCTCGACCGATGCCCCCAGCCGCAGCGCCAGCTCGATGTCGTAGAGCCGGCCCTCGGTGGGGGTCTGCAGCCGGGCCAGGACCTCGTCGGCGGCCCCCTCGTCGTCGGGCTTGGTCCAGAAACCCGCGCGGGTGGTCTCCAGCGACCGCATCACCTTGCCGAGCGCCTCGATGAAGTTGCGGCCCAACGACATCGCCTCGCCGACGGACTTCATCGTGGTGGTCAGGGTGGGGTCGGCCCCGGGGAACTTCTCGAACGCGAACCGCGGCGCCTTGACGACCACGTAGTCGAGGGTGGGTTCGAAGCAGGCCGGCGTTTCCTTGGTGATGTCGTTGACGATCTCGTCGAGGCTGTACCCGATGGCCAGCTTGGCGGCGATCTTGGCGATCGGGAAGCCGGTGGCCTTGGACGCCAGCGCGCTGGACCTCGACACCCGGGGGTTCATCTCGATGACGATCAGCCGGCCGTCGCGCGGGTTGACCGCGAACTGGATGTTGCAGCCGCCGGTGTCCACCCCGACCTCGCGCAGGATCGCGATGCCCAGGTCCCGCATCCGCTGGTATTCCCGGTCGGTCAGCGTCATGGCGGGGGCGACGGTGACCGAGTCGCCGGTGTGCACGCCCATCGGGTCGAAGTTCTCGATCGAGCACACCACGACGACGTTGTCGTGGCCGTCGCGCATCAGCTCGAGCTCGAATTCCTTCCAGCCGTAGATCGATTCCTCGATCAGCACGTTGGCGCTGGGGCTTTCGGCCAGGCCCGCGCCGGCCATCCGGTCGACCTCCTCGACGGATCGCGCCATCCCCGACCCAAGCCCGCCCATGGTGAAGCTGGGCCGCACCACGACCGGCAGCCCGAGTTCCTCGACCGTCTCGCGGACCTCGTCCATGGTGAAACACACGCGGCTGCGGGCGGATTCGCCGCCGACCTTGGCGACGATGTCCTTGAACATCTGCCGGTCCTCGCCGCGCTGGATGGCGTCGATGTCCGCCCCGATGAGCTCGACACCATGGCGCTCCAGCGCCCCGTTCTCGTGCAACGCGACCGCGGTGTTGAGCGCGGTCTGACCGCCCAGCGTGGCCAGCAGCGCGTCGATCTTGTTGCCGCGCTCGGCCTGTTGGGCGATCACGCGCTCGACGAACGCCGGGGTGATGGGCTCGACGTAGGTGTGGTCGGCGTACTCCGGGTCGGTCATGATCGTGGCCGGGTTGGAGTTGATCAGGCTGACCTGCAACCCCTCGGCCCGCAACACCCGGCAGGCCTGGGTGCCGGAGTAGTCGAATTCGGCCGCCTGGCCGATGACGATCGGCCCCGAGCCGATCACCAGCACGTGGTTGAGGTCGGTGCGCCGCGGCACTAGCACCCTCCTTCTCTGGCGCGAGCGACCGCGTTTGTACACCGTTTACGGCGTGTCGCCGTACAGACGCGGTCACTCGCGGGAGATGTTGTCATTGGTGGCCCGCCATCAGGTCGATGAATTGGTCGAACAGGTATTCCGCGTCGTGGGGGCCGGCGGCGGCCTCGGGGTGGTACTGCACCGAGAACGCCCGCCCGTCGGCGAGTTTGACGCCCTCGACCACCCCGTCGTTGGCGCACGTGTGGCTGACGACGGCCCGGCCGAACGGCGTGTCGAAGGACTGGCCCGCCTCGCCTTCCAGCGCGAAGCCGTGGTTCTGCGCGGTCACCGCCACCCGGCCGGTGGCGTGGTCCATGACCGGGATGTTGATCCCGCGGTGGCCGAACACCATCTTGTAGGTGGACAGGCCCAGCGCCCGGCCCAGGATCTGGTTGCCGAAACAGATGCCGAACAGCGGGATCCCGGCGCCCAGCACCTCGCGGGTGAGCGCGACGACGTCATCGGCGGTGGCGGGGTCGCCCGGACCGTTGGACAGGAACACGCCGTCGGGTGCGATCTCGGCGATTTCCGCGAAGCTCGTCGACGACGGCAGCACGTGGCTGCGGACCCCGCGGCGCGCGAAGTTGCGCGGGGTGTTGGTCTTGATCCCCAGGTCCAGCGCGACCACCGTGAACCTCGAAGACCCCGGCGGCCCTTCGGGTTCCACGATGTAGCGCTCCGGGGTGCTCACCTCGCCGGCGAGATCGGCGCCCAGCATGGACTGCTGCCCGCGCACCCGCTCTACCAGCTCGGCCGGGTCGGCGAGCGCCGCACCCGAGAACACCCCCGCCTTCATCGATCCGCGGGTGCGCAGGTGGCGCACCACCGCCCGGGTGTCGATGCCGGCGATCCCGACGACGTGCTGGCGCACCAGCTCGTCCTCCAGCGTGCCGGTGGCGCGCCAATTCGACGCCCGCGGCGACGGGTCGCGCACGGCGTAGCCCGCGACCCAGATCTTGTCGCCGCGACTCTCGGCGTCCTCGTCGTTCCACCCGGTGTTGCCGATCTGCGGGGCGGTGGCCACCACGATCTGGCGGTGATAGCTGGGATCGGTCAGCGTCTCCTGGTAGCCGGACATGCCGGTGGAGAACACGGCCTCGCCGAGCGTCTGGCCGACCTTTCCGAACGCCGTTCCGGCGAAGACGCGCCCGTCCTCGAGTACCAGTAGGGCCTTATTCGTCACGCTGCTTCCTCTTCCAGCCACTCGGCGTACTCGTCGCGGTGGTTCGCCCGAAAGCCGGTGTCGAGCTCGACGCCCGACGGCAGCCGCCACCGAATCGCCAGGATGCCGATCCGGGCCACGGCCCTGCCCCCCATGCCGCGCTCCATGCGGATATCGGTGATCGCGTCTTTGGGAATCCAAATCGGCTGGGCCCGTTGGCGTTCCACCAAGATTCCGCCGGAGTAGCGGGTCAGCACCGCCTTGCTGCGGAAACCCAGATCACCGGCCGCGATCCGCTCCTTCCAGTCCGGCCCCATCATGGAACCGCAGTAGTGGCCGTGGGTGGTGATGATCGCCGCGCCCACCTGATCGGGCACCTCGGGCAGGTCGCCGATCAGTTCCGTCTGCCGCTGCGAGCGACGCTGCCAGCTGCGCATCATCAGCTGGATCACCACCGCGATCACCACCACCAGCACGGCCGCGAAGATGAGCGACCCCACAAGGGTCCCCGAATTCATGCCGGGCACTTCCCGTCTCGAGCGGTGACCTTGCCGCGCAGCAGGGTCGCCGTCACGGTGGCGGGCAGCTCCATCGACTCGAACGGCGTGTTGGCCGACCGGCTGGCCAGACCGGACCCGGAGACGGTCCAGGTGGCGTCGGGGTCGACCACCGTCAGGTTGGCCGGCTCCCCCACCTCCAGCGGGCGGCCCTGATCGGGCAGTCCGACGATGCGCGCCGGGTTCTCACTCATCACCCGGGCGACGTCGCGCCACGCCAGCAGCCCGGGTCGAACCATCGTCTGCACCACCACCGACAGCGCGGTCTGCAGCCCGAGCATGCCGGGCCGCGCCGCGGCGAACTCCACGCACTTCTCGTGCTCGGCGTGCGGGGCGTGGTCGGTGGCCACACAGTCGATGACGCCGTCGGCCAGGGCCTGGCGCAGCGCCGCCGCGTCGGCGGATTCCCGCAGCGGCGGGTTGACGCGATTGCGCCCGTCGTAGCTGGCCAGCCTGCTGTCGTCGAGCAGCAGGTGATGCGGGGTGACCTCCGCGGTGATCGAAATCCCTTGCCCCTTGGCCCACTTCAGCAGCTCGACCGTGCCGGCGGTGGAGGCGTGGCAGATGTGGACGCGGGCGCCGGCGTCGCGGGCCAGCAGCGCGTCGCGGGCGACGATCGACTCCTCGGCGGCCCGCGGCCAGCCCGAGAGTCCCAGCCGGGCGGCGGTGGGTCCCTCGTGCGCGACGGCGCCGACGGTCAGCCGGGGTTCCTCGGCGTGCTGGGCGATGAGCACCCCCAGGCCGGTGGCGTACTCGAGGGCGCGGCGCATCACCAGCGGGTCGTGCACGCAGATGCCGTCGTCGGAGAACATCCGGACCTGCGCGGCCCCGGCCGCCATCATGCCCATCTCGGTGAGCTCGGCGCCGGCCAGCCCGACGGTGACGGCGCCGACGGGGTGGACGTCGACCAGTCCGATCTGCTGGCCGCGGTGCCAGACGTGGTCGGTGACCACGGGGCTGTCGGCGACCGGATTCGTGTTGGCCATCGCGAACACCGCGGTGTATCCGCCCAAAGCCGCAGCGGCCGAGCCGGTTTCGATGTCCTCGGCGTATTCGCGCCCGGGCTCGCGCAGGTGGGTGTGCAGGTCGACGAAGCCGGGCAGCAGCACGTGATCCGTGGCGTCGATGACGTCGGCGTCTTCGGGGATGGCGAGCCCGGGACCGATCTCGGCGATCTGGCCTTCGAAGCCGGGGCCGCCGACCAGCACGTCGACCCGGTCACCCTCGCCGTACAACCGCACCCCGCGGATCATCACGCTCATGCCGCACCCTCATTTCCGGCCGACTCAGCGCCGATCAGCACATGGAACAGCACCGCCATCCGCACATGTACACCGTTGGAAACCTGTTGCAGCACAGCCGATTGCGAAGAATCGGCCACCGACGACGCGATCTCCATGCCGCGCAGCATCGGACCCGGGTGCAGCACCACCGCGTGGCCGGGCAGCATCGCCTGGCGGCGATCCGAAAGCCCGAAGCGGGAGGAGTATTCGCGCACCGACGGGAAGAAGCCGCCGTTCATCCGCTCGGCCTGCACGCGCAGCATCAGCACGGCGTCGGCGGCGGGCAGCTCGGCGTCGAAGTCGCCGGAAACGGTGACCGGCCAGCCGTCGACCCCGACCGGCAGCAGCGTCGGCGGGGCGACCAACACCACCTCGGCGCCCAGGGTGTTCAGCAGCATGACGTTGGAGCGGGCGACCCGGCTGTGCAGGATGTCGCCGACGATCACGATGCGCCTGCCCTCGATGCCGCCGAGGCGCTGGCGGATGGTCAGCGCGTCGAGCAGCGCCTGCGTCGGGTGCTCGTGGGTGCCGTCGCCGGCGTTGATCACCGAGGGGCCGGCGTGGTCGTCGGCGCATGTCCAGTCGGCGAGCAGGTGGGCTGCGCCGGAGGCCGGATGGCGGATGATCAGCGCGTCGGCGCCGGCCGCACGCAGCGTCAGGGCGGTGTCGCGCAGCGACTCACCCTTGCCCACCGACGACCCGGCCGCGCTGACGTTGACCACGTCGGCGCTCATCCACTTGCCGGCCACCTCGAACGACACCCGGGTGCGGGTGGAGTTCTCGTAGAACATGGTGATCACCGTGCGCCCGCGCAGCGTCGGCAGCTTCTTGATCTCGCGGCCCACCAACGCCTCGGCGAACCGGTCCGCGTCGTCGAGGATGGCGGTGGCCTCGTCGCGGCTGAGGTCCCCGGCGGCCAGCAGGTGACGCGTCATCGCGAGATCACCACCCCGTCGCGCCCGTCCTGCTCGCCGAGCAGCACGTGCACGCTCTCGCTGCGGGAGGTGGGCACGTTCTTGCCGACGTAGTCGGCGCGCAGTGGCAACTCGCGGTGGCCCCGGTCGACCAGCACCGCCAGCTGCACCGCCCGCGGGCGACCGACGTCGCGCAGCGCGTCCAGCGCCGAGCGCACGGAGCGCCCGGAGTAGAGCACGTCGTCGACGAGGATCACCAGCGCGTCGTCGATGCCGCCGGCCGGGATCGAGGTGGCCTCCAGCGGCCGCGGCGGTTTCTGCATCAGGTCGTCGCGGTAGAGGGTGATGTCCAGACCGCCGTGGCCGACCTCCACGCCGCTGAACTCGGCGATGTGGGTGGCCAGCCGCTCGGCCAGGATCACGCCGCGGGTAGGGATGCCCAACAGCACCACCCGGGGGGCGTCGGGCCCGTCCAGAGCGGTCTTTTCGATGATCTGATGCGCGATGCGGGAAATGGTGCGACCGACGTCGGCCGCCGACATCAGTTCCCGGGACCCACGGCCTGAGCCGCTGTCGTCCACAGCACCCATGCGAGACTTGACCTCCTTCTCCGCCTCGCCGGACGGATCGTTAAAGGATGTCGACTGCCCGGCAGCGTAGCACCTCCTCGGGGAGCGCCGGCGGGAGGCACGGGCGGGCGGCGCCACCGATCGACCGGACCGTCGGCGGCCACGGGTCGAGCCTTCAGCGCGCGGCCGCCCCTAGGTGCACGGATATTGCCCGTTGAGCAGACAATTCGACGGCGGTGAGAAGGAGCCGGTCAGCACGCCACGGAGACCACCGGTGGCCGATCCACCGGGTGCGATGCTGCGATTCCAGTTCGCGGGGGTGAGCACGTAGTGGGTGCCCGATTGGGTGATGGCGCTGTTCCACGTGTGCAGCACGGATTGTCCCGCCGGCATGTCGAAGTCCAGCCGCCAATCGGTGAGCGGCACCGTGCTCAGGTTGGTGACGGTGAAGTTGGCGATGAAACCGGTCTGCCAGGCATGTTCGACCGCCAACGTCGCCCTGGCCGCGGCCGCATGAGCTACCGGGCTGACGGCGAATCCGAGGACGACGACTATCAGGGCCGACACCGCGACGTGAAGCGCTGTGCGCCAGCGCTTCACGCGATCGTCCGGTTCGGCCATGCGGCCAACAGTAAAACCGGACCGGCGAGATCGGCGCCCGCATCGCGGGCACGCTGCCGTACCTTTGCCCAACCGAAACCGTCATGAAATTTTGGCCTCGCCCCAACGTCGCTGACCGGCCGATTCACGGCGTCAACGCCCTCGAGCGCGGTGGACGCTACCCTGGCGGAAATGACCGGCTCGGGATTCTCGGGATTGCAGCGGATGGACTTCGACGCGCTCTACCGCGGCGAGAGCCCCGGCGAGGGGATCCCGCCGATGGCCACGCCGCCGTGGGATACCAAGGCACCCAAGGACAGTGTCGTCGCGTGGCATGGCGGCGGCTGGGTCCACGGCGACGTCCTGGACATCGGCTGCGGGCTCGGCGACAACGCGATCTACCTGGCGCGAAACGGGTTCCGGGTCACCGGGCTCGACATCTCGGCCACCGCGCTGGTCACCGCCCAGCGGCGGGCGCACGAGGCCGGGGCGGACGTGACGTTCGCGGTGGCCGACGCCACCAAACTGGAGGGATTCACCGACGCGTTCGACACGGTGATCGACAGCGGCATGTTCCACTGCCTCGACGACGACGGCAAGCGCAGCTACGCCGCGGCGGTGCACCGGGCGACCAGGCCCGGCGCGACGCTGTTGATCAGCTGCTTCTCCGACGCCAATGGCCCCGACGAGCGATGGCCGCGGCCGTCGGTGTCCGAGCAGACGCTGCGCGACGTGCTCGGGGGCGCGGCCTGGGACATCGAATCGCTGGAGCCCGCCACGATGCGTCGCGAGGTGGACGGCGCGCAGGTGGAGATGGCGTTCTGGTCCGTGCGGGCGCGGCGGCGCTGATCCGGCCCGGGTGGTCGGGCGTCGCGGAGAAGACAGTACGTTCGAACCGTGAGCGAGGAGTTCTTCGTCACCCGCCGCGATGCCGGTGACGCGGTGGTGTTGCAGGTCAACGGGGTGGTGGACATCATCACCGCGCCCTCGCTCGCCACGCACATCGACGTCGCCCTGTCCGGCACGCCCGCGGTGCTGGTCATCGACCTCACCGAGGTGGATTTCCTGTCCTCCGCCGGCATCACCGTGCTGGTCGAGGTGCATCGCCTGACCGAGAACAGCCCGACCTCGCTGCGGGTGGCGGCCGACGGTTCGGCCACCAGCCGGCCGCTGCGCATCGTGGGCCTCGACGAGTTCATCGACCTCTATCCCACCGTCGCCGAGGCGCTGGACGGGCGACAGTCCTAGCGTGACGATCGCGCGGCCCGGGCACGACGCTAACCTCAATCGGGTGAATCTCGACGTCAATGGCGCCTCCATCCGCGAAGTGTGCGACGCGGGCCTGCTCGCCGGTGCGCTGACGATGGTGTGGCAGCGCGGAGAAGTGCTGCAGGTCAACGAAATCGGTCATCGCGACGTGGACGCCGGCCTGCCGATGCGGCGCGACACGCTGTTCCGGATCGCCTCGATGACCAAGCCGGTCACCGTGGCGGCGGTGATGAGCCTGGTCGACGAGGGCAAGCTCACGCTGAAGGACCCGGTGGTGCGCTGGGCGCCGGAGCTGGCCGACCTGCGGGTGCTCGACGACCCGCACGGCCCGTTGGACCGGACGCACCCGGTGCGGCGCGCCATCCTGATCGAGGACCTGCTCACCCACACCAGCGGCCTGGCCTACGGCTTCTCGGTCTCCGGGCCGATCGCCAAGGCCTACATCCGGCTGCCGTTCAACCAGGGCCCGGACGCCTGGCTGGCCGAGCTGGCCAAGCTGCCGCTGGTGCATCAGCCCGGCGACCGGCTCACCTACAGCCACTCCATCGACCTGCTGGGCGTCATCGCGGCACGCATCGAGGGCAAGCCGTTCCACGAGGTGCTCGACGAACGCGTGCTGGGCCCGGTGGGCATGCCCGACACCGGGTTCTTCGTGTCCCCCGAGGCGCGCCGCCGCGCCGCGACGATGTACCGGCTCGACGACCGGGGCCGGCTGCACCACGACGTGATGGGGCCGCCGCACATCACGCCGCCCTCGTTCCCCAACGCGGGCGGCGGGCTGTGGTCGACCGCCGACGACTACCTGCGGTTCGTGCGGATGCTGCTCGGCGACGGGACGATCGACGGGGTGCGCGTGTTGTCGCCGGAGTCCGCCCGCCTGATGCGCACCGACCGGCTGACGGACGAACAGAAGCGGCACCACTTCCTCGGGGCGCCGTACTGGGTGGGCCGCGGCTTCGGCCTGAACCTGTCGGTGGTGACCGACCCCGCCAGGAGCGCGCCGCTGTTCGGGCCGGGCGGGATCGGGACGTTCAGCTGGCCGGGCGCCTACGGGACGTGGTGGCAGGCCGACCCGGGCGCCGATCTGGTCCTGATCTACCTGGTGCAGAACATGCCCGACATGTCCGCGGACGTGGCGGCGGCCGTCGCCGGCAACACCTCGCTGGCGAAACTCCAATCCGCGCAACCGAAATTCGTCCGCCGCACCTATCAAGCGCTCGGCCTCTGACGTGGTCGATTACCCACCCGACCGCATCACGGGGCCCCGGCTGGTGCTGCGCCGGCCCGTGCTCGACGACGCCGGCGCGCTCTTCCAGCGGGTGGCCCGGGATCCCGAGGTCACCCGGTACCTGATGTGGTCGCCGCACCCGGACGTGGCGGCGACCCGGCGGGTGATCACCGAGAAGCTCAACGCCACCCCCGACGAGCGGACGTGGGTGATCGAGCTGCGGCACAGCGGTGACGTGATCGGGCTGGCCAGCTGCCGGCGCCCGGTGCCGCACTCGGTCGAGATCGGGTATTGCCTGGGCCGGCGGTGGTGGGGCAAGGGCCTGATGGTCGAGGTTCTCGACATGCTGCTGGACGCGCTCGACGGCGACCGGGGGGTGTACCGGGTATGGGCCACCTGCAACGTCGAGAACGTGCGGTCGGCGCGGCTGCTGGAGCGCGCCGGCTTCGTGCTGGAGGGACGGCTGGCCCGCCACGCCGTCTACCCCAACCTGGGCGTCGAGCCGCAGGACAGCCTGCTGTACGCGCGGATCCTGCGCTGAGCGCCGCATCGAGCCAGTGCCGTTGAACTATTCGGAGGGGTAGCAGCGTTCACTCAGGATGACCGGTGGCGAGTGAGGTGGTGTGACGAATCGCAAACCATCGTCGCCGCGGCGCGGCGGCGAACCCGATGAGCGGCCTCAGGAAACCTGGAGCTCGGGGCGCGGAGTCTTGGACGGCGCCTTCCGCCTATTGCAAGCGTTGCCGCAGAGCGGCCGCGAACATCAACACAGTGAACTGGCGCGTATCACCGGGATTCCGCGCTCGTCGGTCTACCGTCTGATGTCGCAATTGGAGGCTGTCGGCGCGGTGGAGCGTCTGGCCGACGGGCACTACGTGCCGGCGCCGCTCCTTTCGGACATCGCGCGCCATGCGGATCCGCACGCAGCGCTGCGGGCGCAGGGCTTGCAAATCATGCATGCCCTGCGCAGCCGTACCGGGGCGACGGTCTCGCTCGTTGTCCCCACCGCGCACGGCTCCAAGGCGCTCGAAGTGGTGCCAGGCGGAGTTACCCTCCCCACCCCCATCTACGCCGGCATCGCGATGCCGCGCACCTCCGCGGCGGCCCTGATCTTCGACCCGAGCGCGGCGCCGGAACGGGCCAACCCGGTGGACGGCTGGGCCCACGATGACGCGCGGGTGCATGCCGGGTTGACGTGTTATGCGTCGGCCATTCGTGTGGCCGGACGTACCGAAGCTGCCCTGCAGATCTCGACTCCGGCCGACAGGCCATCCAGCCGGTTTGCGGTCCTCATTCGCCGTGCCGCGGAACGTGTCGCACAACAGCTGTCAGCAGCATCGAATTCCTAACGGCGGGAGCATGTTTCGCGCGCGTCAAGAACAGGAAGATTCGCTTTCGAGTAAATCCCGCCTCTCCCGTGTGGTCGCTGTCCGCTGAGCGGACAGACGCATGACTAAGAACCTCCGCGTGCCTAGCTTTGAGTTCACAAGGCGCCCGAGGGCCGGCCCAACCCACCGGGGTGGCGGCATGACGGGGCGAAGCCGCGACGAATGGAGTCGTTTGATGACAACGCGTTCCAGTGTCCAGGAGGGAGACGTCGACCGTATTGCCCGCTACACCGACCGCGAATTCGACCGCACGGTGCAGGCCAACCAACGTCACCTGCGTGCCGCGTTGCGCAGCGTCTACGACTTCGTGGTGTGCGGCTCGGGTTCATCGGGTTCGGTGGTCGCTCGCAGATTGGCCGAAAATCCCACCACTCAGGTCCTCCTGATTGAAGCCGGCGGCGCGGACAACGTGCCGGCCGTCGTCGACCCCACCGCTTGGCCGACGAACATCGGGGGCGACCGGGACTGGGGCTATACCAGTGAATCCGAACCCAGCCTCGGCGGCCGCCGCCTCCAGATGGCGATGGGCAAGGTGCTCGGCGGCGGATCCAGCATCAACGCGATGGTGTGGTCACGTGGGCACGCCCGGGACTGGGACCTTTTCGCGGCCGAGTCCGGTGACCGTTCATGGAGCTACCAGTCGGTGTTGGACGTCTATCGACGAATCGAGGACTGGTGCGGCGATCCCGATCCGCGGCGGCGCGGCACGGGTGGGGAGGTTTTCGTTCAGCAGGCGCCCGATCCTCATCCCGTCGCTTTGGCGATGCTGCAGGGGGCCAAGGCGATTGGGATACCGCACTACGAGAACGCGAACGGCCGCATGATGGAGTCCAATCGCGGCGTGGCGCTCGGCGATTTGCGTCTCTGCGGCGGGCAGCGGCTGTCCACGTTCCGCACCTACACCTATCCGCTGATGGACCGCCCGAATCTGACGGTGCTGCCCAACGCGTTGGTGACACGGGTCGTCGTCGACGGCCGCCGGGCGGCTGGTGTAGAGATCATCTACCGGGGGCAGCTGCACACGATCTCGGCCGCCGCGGAGGTGGTGCTCTCGCTGGGTGCGATCAACACCCCGAAGGTTCTCATGCTGTCGGGGCTCGGCGACCGTGATGAACTCCGCGACGCCGGCGTCGACGCCAAGCATCACCTACCCGGCGTCGGGAAGAATCTCCAGGACCACACCGCGTTCGACTGCGTCTGGGAATACCCCGATGGCGCGCTGCCACTGCGCAACAACGGATCGGAAGTGGTTGTGTTCGAGCGGATCACTGCCGCAAGCGACGCCCCGGACATATTCATCTGGCAGGCGGAGGCGCCGCTGTCCACACCGGAGAACATCGCCCGATACGGGCTTCCGGAGTCAGGGTGGACGTTGTTCTCCGCGATCGCGCACCCCCGCAGCCGCGGGCGGATACGGCTTTCGGGCGCCGATCCGCTGGCACCGCCGCGCATCCATACCAACGCGCTGACGGAACGCGCCGACGTCGACGTGGCGCTGGCCTGCATTGCGCTGTCCCGTGAGATCGGCAACTCCGTGGAAATGAGACCGTTCGTCAAGCGCGAGGTGATGCCAGGCGAGTTGGACGGCGATCGGCTGGAATCGTTCGTCCGCAACGCGACGCGGACCTTCTGGCATCAGTGTGGCACCGCGAAGATGGGACGCGACGAGGTGTCCGTGGTTGACGGCGAGCTGAAGGTGTACGGGGTCGAGAACCTGCGTATCGCCGATGCGTCGATCATGCCCCGCATCACGACGGGAAACACCATGGCGCCGTGCGTGATCATCGGCGAGCGTGCCGCCCAAATGCTCAAGTCCGAGCATCGGATCTAGCCGCCCAGCAAGACGGCCGATCCACCCGCAGGTTTTTCGTACAGGAGCCGTCTTCGTCGCCAAATCGTTCACCGAGTACACGCTGCGCGGGACGGTAGCAAACGACCCGCATGGGGCTGCCCCGCCCAGCAATCGCCTTCCGGTGTGCGTCCAGGGCGGGAATCCTCGGCGTGTCGCCGCCGCACCCGCACACTCGAAACCGTGAGTGCACAGGCGATCTCGGGCTATCCGGCGCCTCAGCGCGATCGCGGAGCGCCGACCACCTCGCGGCCCGGTCCCGACGGCGAGGCGCGTGCGGATGGTCGTGGCCTGCCCGGCTCGGCGGGCACCAGCGGGACGGCCGCCAGCGGGAACAACGCGCACAGCGCCCAGGCCGGCGGGTATCCGGCGGCCACGATCAGCCCACCGAAGAGCGGCGGCCCGGCGGCGGCCATCAGCCGCTGGGTGGTGTTCTGCACCCCCAGGGCGCGGCCGCTCCAGAATTGCCCGGCGAACTCGGTGATGGCGGTGGCCTCGAGCCCGTTGTCCAGCACCGCGATCACCGCGACGGCGACCATCAGCAACACGTCGTAGCCCGACCCGCCGTTGTCGGTGAGGGCGAGCAGGACGAGGGCCGCCGCGCCGGCGGCGGCGATGACGCGGACCGGCCGCATCCGGGAGCCGACGCGATCCGACCAACGTCCGACCGCGATCCGTCCGACCGCACCCAGCAGCTGGCAGACCATGACCAGCCCGCCCGCGCCGGCCACCGACCAGCCGCGGCGATCGATCAGCCACACCAGCATGAACGTCACCGTCACCGTCTGCGGCACCATCAGCAGGGCACCGACGGCGTGGATCCGCCACAGTACGGACGACCCGCGATACGGGCTGGCCAGCTCCGCGTCGGTGGCGATCTTGCGCGATTTCCGCGGCGGGTCGACGATCCCCAGCGCGCTGGCTACCGCCGCCACGGTGCACATCAGCGCGAGGAACATCAGCCCCGAACGGGGGCCCCGCTCGGACAGCTCGGGGATCACCATCGCGCCCAGGGCGATGCCCAACGGCTGCGCGGTCTGGCGAATGCCCATCGCCAGGCCCCGCTGGTGCGACGGGAACCACGCGGACACCAGCCGGCCGCCGGCGGTGTTGCAACTGGCCGCGGCCATCCCGCCGAGAAACAGGAACGCGCCCATGGCCAACATCGAATGCGACGACGCCGCGCCGTAGGCGCCCGCCGCGGTGAGCGCCGACCCGGCCGTCAGCACGATCCGCTCCCCGACGCGGTCCAGGACCCAGCCCCAGAGCACCAGCGTCGCCACCATGCCCCAACTCGGCATGGACGACAACAGGCCCGCCTCGGCCAACGGAATGCCGCGGCGCGCCTGCAGCGACGGGATCAGGAACGCGACGCCGTTGATGAACAGGAACGACGTCGCCGTCACCCCCAGGGAGACGACCATGAGCGACCAGCGCGTGCCTGCGCCGAGTTCGTCGGCGCTCCTGGGCTCGAGGGACATCACCCCATGGTGGCACGACCTTCGCCGGGCGCTCGGCTGCACGACGCCGGCGGCGTGCCGTAACTCATTGAACCTTAAGGTTTTTGATAACGAATCGGCGGCGGTCGGGTATGGCAGGACGCGTCCGGATCACGTTATCCGTTGTGCGACTTCACTTTTCGTGGACCTGCGCGCGACGGGCGCGCACAGGATGGACACAGGAACTTCTCATGCGCGGACTCAGCGTTTTCTCAGCGCGGCTACCCTAGAAATACCCCAACGACGACATTGGATGATGCGACACCGGAAAGATGGCTGTTGATGAGTGACGTTTCGCGGCAGGCGCTGACGAAGGTGCCCGCGGTCACCCTGGGCTTCTGGGTCGTCAAGATCCTGGCGACCACATTGGGCGAGACGGGCGGGGACACCGTCACGATGACCCTGAACTGGGGATACGCGGCGGGGGTCGCGCTGTTCGGCGTCGCGTTGGTGGCGCTGGTCGCCGCTCAGATCTTCGCCGAGCGCTTCCACGCCGCCCTGTACTGGGCGACGATCGTGGCCTCCACGACGTTCGGCACGACGTTGGCCGACTTCGCCGACCGATCGCTCGGGATCGGCTACACCGGCGGGTCGCTGGTGCTGCTGGGTTGCCTGCTGGCCACGTTGGGCCTGTGGCGCTGGTCGGAGGGCACCGTCTCGGTGACCACCGTCTCGACACCTAAGGTGGAGGCCTTCTATTGGGCGACAATCACTTTCTCGCAGACCCTGGGCACCGCGCTCGGTGACTGGCTCGCCGACACCCGCGACTTCGGTTACGAGCGCGGGGCGTTGGTGTTCGCCGCGGGCCTGGCCGTGGTCGTCGCGCTGTACTACTGGACCGCCGTCTCGCGCGTCGCGTTGTTCTGGGTCGCGTTCATTCTGACCCGGCCGTTGGGCGCGACGGTCGGCGACTTCATCGACAAGCCGGTCACCGACGGCGGCCTGGCGCTGAGCCGCCCGCTGGCTTCGGCGGTGATCGCGGCGATCATGGTGGCCTTGGTCGTCGTCTTGCCGCAGCGTCCGGGGCGCCACCCCGGCGCCGTCGCCGAAGAGGCGTGACGGCATGAGGGTCCTGCTGGTCGAGGACGAGGCGCGGCTGTCGGCGACCCTCGCCAGGGGGCTCAAGGCGGAGGGATTCGTGGTGGTTGCCGTGGGCACGGGAGTCGACGGCCTGCGGGAGGCGGTGGACAACAACTTCGACGTGGTGATCCTCGACATCATGCTCCCCGGCCACAGCGGGTACGAGGTGCTGCGCCGGATGCGGGCGCGCAACGTGTGGACACCGGTGCTCATGCTGACCGCCAAGGACGGGGAGTACGACGAGACCGACGCGTTCGACCTGGGAGCCGACGACTACCTGACCAAACCGTTTTCCTTCCGGGTGCTCGTCGCGCGGCTGCGCGCGCTGGTGCGCCGCGGCGTGCCGCAGCGGCCGGCGGTGCTGACCGCGGGGTCGCTGCTGCTGGATCCCGCGCGGCACAGCGTGCAGCGCGGCGCCAACCCGATCACGTTGACCCCCCGGGAGTTCGGTGTGCTCGAATTCCTGATGCGCAACAAGGACATGGTCGTCACCAAGGCCGACATCCTGCGCAACGTGTGGGACGCGCACTATCACGGGCCCGACAACGTGGTCGAGGTTTACGTGGGATATCTGCGCCGCAAGATCGATATACCGTTCGGCACCAACACCATCGAAACGATCCGGGGTGTCGGTTACCGACTGTCTGGATGAGGCCCGCGGTGCGGCAGGGACACGATGAACCGGCTCCCGCCGCCCGGCCGGTCGTCGATGGTGACCGTGCCGCCGTGCGCGGCGGCGACCTCGGCGACGATCGCGAGGCCCAGGCCGGCTCCCCCGCCGCTGCGGGCCCGGTCCGAGTCCAGCCGCACGAAGCGTTCGAACACCCGGGCCCGGTCGGCCGCCAAAATTCCGGGGCCGTCGTCGCTGACGGTGAGGATCGCCGTGCCGTTGCGGCTGCCGACCTCCAGGTGGACAAACGAACTGGCATGGTGGACGGCGTTTTCCATCAAATTGCGGACCATCCGCGAGAGGGCCACCGGGTCGCCGGTGCACCGCACCGGGCACGTGTCGGCCTCGACGGCGCAGGGCGCGTCCCGGCGCGCCCGGGCGACCTCGGCCCGGGCGACGTCGTCGAGGGCGACCTCCTCTTGGCGGCGCAGCAGGCTGCGCTCGTCGGCGCGGGCCAGCAGCAGCAGATCCTCGATCAGCGTGTGCATGCGTTGCGCCTCGGGGAGCAGGGTGTTGATCGCGAGTTCCGCGTCGAGCAGGTCCGGGTGCGCCTCGGCGACTTCCAGCCCGGAGATGATGGTGGCCAGTGGGCTGCGCAGTTCGTGCGACGCGTCGCCGACGAAGCGTTGTTGCGCGCGGTGGCCGGCCTCGATCCGCGACAGCATCCGGTTCATGGTGACCGCCAGCGCCGCGATCTCGTCGCGGCCGTTCGGCACCGGCACCCGTTCGGCCAGATCCGATGCCGAGATCTCGGCGACCCGCGCGCGGATCGCGTCCACGGATCGCAGCGACCGGCGCACGAGCCAGAACGTCGCGCCCGCCGCCACCGCGATGACGATGGGCGCACCGCCCGCCAGCAGCAGCGCGACCGTCCGCGCCGTCGCCTCGACCGTTCCGCTGCCACCCCCCACGAGCACCGTGTAGTCGCCGAATGCGGTGGCCACCCGCTGCCCGCTGACCCGCATGTCGTCACCCGCCACGGCGTCGTCGGACAACCCCCGCCGCAGGCCGTAGCCGAAGGCGGTGACGGGAACGAGCGCCGTGGCGGGCGCCGACCGCGACCGCCTGATCACCTTGCCGTCGGGGGCGACGACCTGGACGGCGACCACCCGTTGGTCGGTGCTGAACAGGGTGCCGTCGAGCGCGGCTGGCGGATCGGACTGCAATTCCTTCGCCACGTCGCGGACCCTTTCCGCGGACGCATAGTCGACGCCGGCCAGCAGCGACCGATACAGGATCGCGTCCAACCCCGCGCCGGCGAGGGCGAGGGCGCACAGCACGACGCCCGCCGCCACCGCGGCCGAGCGGGCGGGGATGCCCCAGTGCGGGAGGCGAGGCAACTGCACGCCTCCGATTCTGCAGGGCAGGGGGCCGGCGGGAAACACCGAGTTCAGCGCGCTTCTCAGCGCCCTCTCAGCGACTCCCGCCTAGGCTGAATCCCGTCATGTCAGGTACTGCACGCCTTGCGCGCCGCACCAACCGCGCGACCACACGAATACTGGCCTTCCTCGCGATCGTCACGGGCTTGGGGCTGGTGGGGGCGGCGCCGGCCGGCGCCGACACCAGCCCGTTCAATACGCTCAGCTGCAGCTGTCCGGAGACGGCCCCGGCGGGCAGCCCCGCCCGCAGCGACGAGATCAAGCGAGGGATCCGGCAAGGCGAACTGGGCTGGCCCCAGGGTCCGCCACACAACTGACCGCCCAGCCGCTAGGCCGAGGCGTCCTCGCTGACGACGTGGTCGGCGCCGTCGCCGTTGCGCCCCCCGTTGAATCCCTTGGCGTCCGAGGGCAGCTCGAAGGCGGCCACCGCCGAGCCGACGGCGGCCGTCGCCGCGTTCCGCTGGGCCTCCATCCGCGCCAGCGCGGCCTCGGTGAACACCGACAGCCCCAGGTCGGGGTTGTATCCGTGGATCTCCTTGACGTCGAGCTGGGCCAGGAAGTAGACGATCTCCTTGGAGACCACCTGACCGGGAACCAGCACCGGGAACCCCGGCGGGTAGGGCACCACGAACGTGGTGGACACCAGCGTCTTGCCCTCGGCCAACCGGCGCCCCGCCATGCCGATCAGGACGTGCTCGCGGTCGGACTCCTCGTATCCGGCGTAGAAGGCCGACCGCATGTCGCCGAAGATGCACGCGTCGACGGGCCGGAAGGCGACGTCGAACTCGCTGAAGTCGGGCAGGTGCGGCAGGTCCTGCGTGATCTCCTCGACGTGGCGCGCGTGCAGCGCCCGGTCGGCGACGCTGGCCGCGTCATCGGAGCGGTCGAAATCGATTGCCACCCTGCGCAACACGTCGAGCAGGTAATGCACGCTCGACCATGTGACGCCGATGGTGAAGATCAGCAGCACGCTGTTGATCGAGGTCTTGTTGATCTGGATGCCGAAGCGCTCCATCAGAATTTTCTCGCGGAAGTCGTACCCGTTCATCCCCGTCTTGCCGACGAACAGGGTCACCCGCGTCGCGTCCAGCACGAACTGGTCGGAACGCCACGCCTCGTTCCACTCGGCCAGCGCGCCCTGGCGGACCTCGCGGTAGGAACTCACCGACGACGCGCGGAACTCTTCGGGCACCAGGTCGGACTCGTCGAGGATGCGGAACCACTTGCTGATCAACCGGTCTCGCCGAACGCGGTGCCGGAAGACCAGCGCCATGTCGTAGGTCTGCCGGACCAACTGGAAGCCCTCGATGTCCACCTGCCGCCGCGCCAGGTCCAGCGACGCCAGCAGTTGCTGGTTCGGTGAGGTCGAGGTGTGGGTCAAAAACGCCTCACCGAACGCGTCGCGGGTCAGCGCGTTGAAGTCCTGGTCGCGGACGTGGATCATCGACGCCTGGCGCAGCGCCGACAGCGACTTGTGCGTGGAATGCGTGGCGTAGACGCGGACGCGGGCGCGGGCCGGGTCGGGCAACAGCGGGCGGTCGACCCACTCCGACCGGTCGACCCGCTCCATCTCGGCGGCCCAATTCCGGTATTCCGCGGCGTATTCCGGCGACGCCAGCATCTGCTCGACGCGCTCGGCCGCCACCATCGCCGTCCGCTGCCGCGCCCAGGGCACGGCCGTGGCGAAGGCGTACCACGCCTCGTCCCACAGGAAGCAGATGTCCGGCTTGATGGCCAGCACCTCCAGCATGACCTGCAGCGGGTTGTACACCACGCCGTCGAAGGTGCAGTTGGTCAAAAGCAGCATGCGCACCCGGTTCAGCTGTCCGGCGGCCTCCAGGTCCAGCAGCGTCTGCTTGATCGTGCGCAGCGACACCGCCCCGTAGATGGCGAACTGCGGCAACGGGTATGCGTCCAGGTACAGCGGGTAGGCGCCGGCCAGCACCAGCCCGTAGTGGTGCGACTTGTGGCAGTTGCGGTCGATCAGCACGATGTCGCCCGGGCGGGTCAGCGATTGCACGACGATCTTGTTGGCCGTCGAGGTGCCGTTGGTGACGAAATACGTGTGGTCGGAGTTCCACGTGTGCGCGGCCTTGTCCATCGCCTTCTTGATGTTGCCGTGCGGGTCGAGCAGCGAGTCCAGGCCACCGGAGGTGGTCGAGGTCTCGGCCATGAAGATGTTGCGGCCGTAGAACTCGCCCATGTCCTGCAACGACTTCGAGTTGAAGATGCTGGCGCCGCGCGCGACGGGCAGCGCGTGGAACTGGCCGACCGGCGCGGCCGCGTAGGCGCGCAGCGCGTCGAAAAAGGGTGTGGCGTAACGGTTGCGGAGTCCGGCGAGCACGGTGCTGTGTAGGTCGGTGACGTCGTTGAGCCGGTAGAACGTGCGGTCGTAGACGTCGGGCTCGGTGTCGTCGCCCGCCGCGATCGACTCGTCGGTCAGCAGATAGAGGTCGATGTGGGGCCGCAGCTCCCGGATCCACTCGCCGCATTCCACCCAGTCGTTGGCGCGGTCGGGGATATCCACGTCCTCGTTGGCCCCCAACAGGGAGTTCATCAGCGGCAACCGGTCGCGCGACCGCAGCGGCAGGTCGTCGCGGACGATCGCGGCCTGGATCTCTCCGTTCAGCGCGACGGCGGTGATGGCGTCCTCGACGCTGGGCACCACCAGGACCTCGAACTGCACGTCGTCGGACGGGTTGCGCAGGGCGCGCAGGCATTCGGCGAGGCAGTCGGGGGCCGTCGCGGGCGCGTCGTCGGCGAGCAGCACGGTGTAGAACTGCTGCTGCTTGGCCTGGGCCACCAGCTCCTGGTCGCCCAGCGGCGCGGAGGTGTCGAAAAGGCCTGCGCGGTCGCCGTATTCGCTCAACAGCCGCACCGCCATGGAGACCTCTTCGGTGAGCCGCACCGTGGACAGGCTCTCCAGATGCGCGCGGAAGGTCGCCAGGTTCTTTGCGCCCGGGTACAGCCAGTACCGCTCGTAGGCGGCGATGCGGTCCATCAGGCGTTTCACCCGGGCCACGTCGTGGGTCTTGTCGTGGCCGGCCAGGTCGACCTCGGCGAGGTGGCGGCACGCGTCGTCGAGCAGGTTCCAGGTGTCGACGCGGGCGTAGGACGGGTTGGCCACCGCCGCGAGCGCGGAGACCCGAAGTCGTCGCGGCTGGGTGGTGTATCGAATCATGACCTCACCTGTTCTTCTGAGCGACTTGTATTCTCACCCCGCCGCGGTGCCGACGTGATCGTTTCGCATCAGCTCCCCTCAGCTGTTCAGTTCGTCGTCATCCTCGTCGGCGTCCACGTCGGCATCCACGAGGCGCCGGCCGGGGCGGGTGCCGTCCACCCAGCGCAGCACCGGAAGGTCCCAGCGACGCGCCGGCAGCTCGGTGACGTCGGACAGCGATCGCACCACGGCCTGGGTCAGGCCCATGAGCGCGGCCATCACCGGCAGCAGCGGCTGCAGCGGTCTGGCCGCGGTGCGGACCGTGCTGATGCGGCGGGCCACGATCAGCCGCTCGACGCAGTGATACAGCCAGGCGCCCACCGCCAGCGCGTAGATCGACAGCGCCGACGCGACGATCGTCCACCCGAACGCGGCGCACACGACGGCACCCAACACCACCGTCGCGGCCAGCAACCCTGCGACGACGGCGCGCAGTTCCAGCCGGGTCACGCCTGGTGTTCCTCGTTTTCCGGCGCGGCGGCCGCGTGGCCGCGGACCGCCGCGGCGGCCGCCCGAATCTGCGGCGTCACCAGCATGACCTGGCCCAGCACGCCGTTGACGAAGGCCGGCGACTCGTCGGTGGACAGCTCCTTGGCCAGCTGCACGGCCTCGTCGACGGCGACCGGCTCCGGGACGTCGTCGGCGTAGAGCAGCTCCCACACCGCGACCCGCAGGATCGCGCGGTCCACCGCGGGCAGCCGGTCCAGCGTCCAGCCCTGCAGGTGCGAGCTGATCAGGTCGTCGATGTGGGCGGCGTGCTCGCCGACCCCGCGGGCCGCCGCGACGGTGTAGGGCTGCAGCGGCGCCACGTCGGGGTTCGCCGCGGCCAGGGTGGCGCGCACGTCGACGACCTCGGCCGGGCCCAGCCCGCGGGCCTCGGCCTCGAACAACAGGTCAACGGCACGCTTGCGGGCCTGGTGGCGGCCTTTAACCGGTCGCGCGGGCCTGCTCACGCGTTGACGCGCCCCAAATAGCTGCCGTCGCGCGTGTCCACCTTCAGCTTGTCGCCGGTGTTGATGAACAGCGGCACCTGGATCTCGGCCCCGGTTTCGACGGTGGCGGGCTTGGTGCCGGCGCTGGACCGGTCACCCTGCAGGCCCGGCTCGGTGTGGGTGACCTCCATCTCGACCGACACCGGCAGCTCGATGTACAGCGGCGCCCCGTTGTGGAACGCCACCTGCACCGGCAGGCCCTCGAGGAGGAACCGAGCGGCGTCGCCGACCAGCGACTCCGGCAGGGGGTGCTGCTCGTAGTCCTGGCTGTCCATGAACACGAAGTCCGAGCCGTCGCGGTACAGGTAGGTGGTGTCGCGCCGGTCGACGGTGGCCGTCTCCACCTTCACCCCGGCGTTGTAGGTCTTGTCGACCACCTTGCCGGACAGCACGTTCTTCAGCTTGGTGCGCACGAAGGCCGGGCCCTTGCCGGGTTTGACGTGCTGGAACTCGACGATCTGCCAGAGCTGGCCGTCGATCACCAGCACCAGTCCGTTCTTGAAATCGGCGGTGCTTGCCACGGTTCGGTGTATCTCCTAGAGGATGGACGGTCGTTCGCGACCGTCTGCAATTTGTCCGTCAGTCTAGAGCGCGCCGCGGCCCGGTCTCGCGGGTCGCGCCCGCGCCGGTGAGGCGGAAAGCTCCCGCCTTACCGGCCGGGCTCGGTCGGCTCGCTTGGCGAAGGGGGCACCCGCTTGATCATCGTCAAGAAGGGCACGCTCAGCTTCTTCCCGCCGAAAAACGGCACCGGGACGGTGAAATAGACGATGTCGACCTCCAGCCGCAGCTCCCGCAAGGGCTGGGCGTTCAGCTCCCATCGGAAATCCCGCAGGCGCGCCAGCCCACGTTCGATCGGCTCCACCCCATTCACGCCACCCGACTTTACCCCGGACGGCCGGGCCGCCGAACCGCGCGGTTGGCCCTAGTCGAGGATCGCCAGCTCCTTGGGGAACCGGGTGAGCAACTCCGGCGCCTGCCCGCGGGTCGCCGCCGCCTCGCCGGGCACGACCAGGGTGTCCTCGATGCGCACGCCGCCACGGCCCGGCAGGTAGACGCCCGGCTCGACGGTCACCACCGAACCGGCCAGCAACGTGCCGGTCGACGTGGCCCCGATTCCCGGCGCCTCGTGGATCTGCAGCCCCACGCCGTGCCCCAGCCCGTGGCCGAACTGCTCGCCGTAGCCCGCGTCGACGATGAGTCCTCGGGCGGCGCCGTCGACGTCGCGCAGGCTCGCCCCGGGCCGCAGCGCCTCCCGCCCGGCCCGCTGGGCGTCGGCGACCAGCTGGTAGATCTCCAGCTGCCAGTCGGCGGCCCTGCCGAGCACGAAGGTGCGGGTCATGTCGGAGTGGTAGCCGGCCACCAGCGCGCCGAAGTCGATCTTGACGAAGTCGCCGGTGGCCAGCGCGGCGTCGGTGGGGCGGTGATGCGGGATCGCCGAATTCGGGCCGGCGGCCACGATGGTCTCGAACGAGATCGCGTCCGCGCCGTGGTCGAGCATCAGCGCCTCCAGCTCGCGGCTCACCTCGCGTTCGGTTCGCCCGGGCCGCAGACCGCCCCGCTCCACCAGGTCGGCGAGCGCGGCGTCGGCCGCCTCGCAGGCCAGCCGCAGCAGGGCCACCTCGCCGTCGTCTTTGACCTCCCGCAGCGCCTCGACGGTCCCGGCGGCCCGCACCAGCTCGGTGGCCGCCTTGCGCTCGCCGAGTTCGCCGGTCAGGACGTCGAAGGCGTCGACGGTGACCACGTTGCTCTCGAAGCCCAGCCGCCCCACACCGTCGTCGGCGGCCCGGCCCACCAGGTAGCGGCCCAGGGCGCGCTCGATGGCGATCTCGAGCCCCGGCGCCTGCTCCGCGGCCTGGGTGCGATACCGACCGTCGGTGGCCAGCACCGCGCCGCGATCGTCGGCGAACACCAGCAACGCGCCGTTCGATCCGGTGAAACCGGACAGGTAGCGAACGTTGTTCAGGTCGCTGACCAGCATCGCATCCAGCCCACCGGCCCGGATTTGCGCTTTCAGGTTGTCCCGGCGCTGAGAATGTGTCACGACCCTTGACGGTACTCGCTACGCTGATTGCCCATGAGGAGCTGGATGTTGCGCGGATTGGTGTACGCCGCGGCGATGGTCGTGGTCCGCTTGTTCCAGGGGGCGTTGATCAACGCGTGGCAGACGCAGGCCGGGCTTTTTAGTGTGGTGCTGTTGCTTCTGTTCATCATCGGGGTGGCGGTCTGGGGGGTACTGGACGGCCGGGCCGACGCCATCGCGAACCCGGACCCGGACCGGCGGCGCGACCTGGCGATGACGTGGCTGCTGGCCGGCCTGGTGGCCGGCGTCCTGTCGGGGGCCGTGTCCTGGCTCATCGCGCTGGTGTACAAGGGTCTCTACACCGGGGGCCTGATCAACGAGTTGACCACGTTCGCCGCGTTCACCGCGCTGTGCGTGTTCCTGCCCGGGATCATCGGCGTGACCGTCGGCCGGTGGCGGGTGGACCGCAATCCCCCGCCCCGCCGGCCGGGGACGGACGAGGAGCGGGCCGACACCGACGTGTTCTCCGCGGTGCGCGGCGACGACGCGCCGACCGGCGAAATTCCCGCGGCCGGGGCGCAGCACGAGGAGCGGACCGCGGCGGTCGCCACGGCCGAGCGGGAGGCGCCCACCGAAGCCGTGGGCACCGCGGAGCAGGAAGCCCCGACCGAAACGATCGCCAAGACCGAGGACGACCCCAAGACCGAGGTGATCCGCCCCGTCGGCGACGAGCACACCAAGCCGGACGCCGGCAAGGATTAGCCCGCGGCGGACTCCGCCAGGTAGCGCAGGGCGAGCAGGTAGCCCTGGACTCCCAACCCGACGATCACCCCCGTCGCGACCGGGCTGAGGTAGGAGTGGCGCCGGAATTCCTCGCGCGCATGCACGTTGGAGATGTGCACCTCGATCAGGGGTGCGCGCAACTCCGCGCACGCGTCGCGCAGCGCCACCGAGGTGTGGGTCAGGCCGCCGGCGTTCAGCACCACCGGTTCGCCCGCGTCGGCGGCCGCATGGATCCAGTCCAGCAGTTCGGCCTCGTTGTCGCTTTGCCGCACAACGGCTTTCAGGCCGAGCGCGGCGGCCTCCCGCTCGATCAGCGCGGCCAGTTGCTCGTGCGTGGTGTCCCCGTAGACGTCCGGCTCGCGCCGGCCCAGCCGGCCCAGGTTCGGGCCGTTGATGACCTGCACGTTCACGTTCCCCGCGCTCATCGGGCCCCCTCGTCGGACAGCCCCGCGTACGCCGCCGCCAGCAGCGACGGGTCGGGCCCGGCGAGCCGCCCCGGCTTGGCCAGCCCGTCGAGGACCACGAACCTCAGCACGCCGGCCCGCGATTTCTTGTCCTGGGCCATGAATTCCAGCAGCTGCGGCAGCGCGTCGGGCTCGTAGCTGACGGGCAGGCCGAGCGCGGACAGCACGGCGCGGTGGCGCCGCGCGGTCGCGTCGTCGAGCCGCCCGGCGAGGCGGGCCAGCTCCGCGGCGAACACCAGCCCCACCGACACGGCCGCGCCGTGCCGCCACTCGTAGCGTTCCCTGCGTTCGATCGCGTGCGCCAACGTGTGGCCGTAGTTGAGGATTTCGCGCAGCTCCGACTCCTTCTCGTCGGCGGCGACCACCTTCGCCTTGACCGCGATCGAGCGCCGGACCAGCTCCGGCAGCACGTCACCGGTGGGGTCCACGGCCGCCCGCGGGTCGGCCTCGATGAGGTCGAGGATCACCGGGTCGGCGATGAACCCGGCCTTGACCACCTCGGCCATCCCGGCGACAAGTTCGTTGTGCGGCAACGTCTCCAGGGTGGCCAGGTCGACCAGCACCGCCAGCGGCTGGTGGAACGCGCCCACCAGGTTCTTGCCCGCGTCGGTGTTGATGCCGGTCTTGCCGCCGACGGCCGCGTCGACCATGCCGAGCAGCGTGGTGGGAATGTGCACCACGTCGACGCCGCGCAGCCAGGTGGCCGCCGCGAACCCGGCGACGTCGGTGGCGGCGCCGCCGCCCAGGCTGACCACCGCGTCCTTGCGGTCGATCCCGATGCGGCCGAACACCTCCCAGAGGAAGCCGACGACCGGCAGGTCCTTGCCGGCTTCGGCGTCCGGGATTTCGATGCGGTGCGCGTCGACGCCCTTGTCCGCCAGCCGGCCCCGGATCGCCTCGGCCGTCTGCGCCAGCACCGGCTGGTGCACGACCGCCACCCGGTGGCGGTCGCAGAGCAGCTCGACGAGCTGGTCGCCCAGGTCGGTGCCGATCACCACCGGGTAGGGCGGGTCGACGGCCACCTGCACGGTGACTGGCGCGGTCATGTGGCGGCCTCCGCGTGGGCGTTCTCGGGTGTCTGCAGGCGGGACACGATGTAGCGCACCACCGCCCCGGGGTTGCGGCGGTTGGTGTCGACCCGGATCGTCGACACGCGGCGGTAGAGCGGGACCCGTTGCGCCATCAGCGCTTTGTACTTCGAGTACTTCTCCGCCTCGTCCGTCGCGGCCAGCAGGGGCCGCACGGCGCTGCCGCCGGTGCGCCGCACGCCCTCGCCGGCGCTGATCTCGAGGTAGATGACGGTGTGGCCGGCGAGCGCCTCGCACACCCCCGGGCTGGTGACGGCCCCGCCGCCGAGCGACACCACGCCGTCGTGATCGGCCAACGCGGCGCGCACCGCCTCCTCCTCGATCCGGCGGAACTCGCGCTCGCCGTCGGCGGCGAAGATGTCGGGGATGGTGCGGCCGGTGCGCTGCTCGATCGCCGCGTCGGTGTCGAGGAACCCGACGCCGAGCGCCTTGGCCAGGCGCCGCCCGATGGTGGACTTGCCCGAGCCCGGCAACCCGACGAGGACCGCCCTGGGCGCCATTACGCGGTACCCCGGGCGGCCGGCGCTTCCCGGTCGGCGACGGCGCGCTGGTAGGCCTCGATGTTGCGGCGGGTCTCGGTGAGCGAATCGCCGCCGAACTTCTCCAGCGCCGCCCGTGCCAGCACCAGCGCCACCATCGCCTCGACCACGACGCCGGCGGCCGGCACCGCGCACACGTCGGAGCGCTGGTGGATGGCGACGGCCTCGTCCCCGGTCGCCATGTCGACGGTGGCCAGCGCCCGCGGCACGGTGGAGATCGGTTTCATGGCGGCGCGCACCCGCAGCGGCTGCCCGTTGGTCATGCCGCCCTCGAGCCCGCCGGCGCGGTTGGTCGAGCGGACCACACCGTCGGGTCCGGGGTACATCTCGTCGTGGGCGCGGCTGCCGCGGCGGCGCGCCGTCTCGAAGCCGTCGCCGATCTCCACGCCCTTGATCGCCTGGATGCCCATCACGGCGGCGGCCAGCTGGCTGTCCAGCCGGTTGTCACCGCTGGTGAACGAGCCCAGGCCCACGGGCAGGCCCAGCGCCACCACCTCGACCACGCCGCCCAGGGTGTCGCCGTCCTTCTTGGCCGCCTCGATCTCGGCGATCATCGCCGCCTCGGCGGCCTTGTCGAACGCGCGAACGGGGCTGTCGTCGATGGCGGCCAGATCCTCCTGGCGCGGCGGCGGGCCGTCGTAGGGCGCCGACGGGCCGATCGCGATGACATGGGAGAGCACCTCGACGCCGAGCGCCTGGCGCAGGAAGGACCGCGCGACCGTGGCCGCGGCGACGCGGGCGGCCGTCTCCCGGGCGCTGGCCCGCTCCAGCACCGGCCGGGCGTCGTCGAAGCCGTACTTGAGCATGCCGGCGTAGTCGGCGTGGCCGGGGCGCGGGCGGGTGAGGGGTTCGTTGCGCGCTGACTTTTCCAGGTTGGCCAGGTCCGCGGGGTCGACGGGGTCGGCGGCCATCACGGTTTCCCACTTGGGCCACTCGGTGTTGCCGATCTCGATGGCGATGGGGCCGCCGAGCGTGATGCCGTGGCGCACCCCGGACAGCACGGTCACCGCGTCGCGCTCGAACTTCATCCGCGCGCCGCGGCCGTAACCGAGCCGGCGGCGGGCCAATTGGTCGGCGATATCGGTCGAGTTGACCTCCACGCCGGCCACCATGCCCTCGAGCATGGCCACCAACGCGCGGCCGTGCGACTCCCCGGCGGTGATCCAACGCAACACCCGAACATCTTCCCACGGGGTCCGGCGCGGGCTTAAATCCCGACGGCCAGCCCGACCGCGGCGGCGGTGGCCAGGCACATCGATGGGCCGTGCGGCACCGTTCGCGCGCGGCACACCACCGCGAAGAGCGCCGTCAGCAGCGGCGCGGCCAGCGCCGCCAGGAACCACACCCCCGCGCCGAAACTGCCGGCCAGCGCGCCCAGGCCGACCGCCAGCTTGACGTCTCCGGCCCCCATCCCCACCGGCGCGACGACGTGCACCAGCAGGTAGATCGCGGCCAGCGCCGCCGCCCCGGCCAGGGCGTCCCCGCCGCGCCCGGCCCCGGTGGCCGCCACCAGGATCACCCCGGCCCCGGGCAGCGTCAGCGGATTGGGCAGCCGGCGTTCGCGCACGTCGTAGCCGCTCAGCGCCGCCAGCCAGACCAGGACCACGACCGTCGCCGTCACCCGCATGCCGGGGGACGCTAGCCCAGGGCGGCCGCCATCGCCTCTCGCGGCGCCGGGAGCCCTGTGAACAACTCCACCTGGGTGAACGCCTGGTGCAGCAGCATCTGCAGGCCGCTGATCACGCGGCCGCCCGCGGCGGCGACGGCGGCCGCCAGCGGCGTGGGCCACGGGTCGTAGACGGCGTCGAGCAGCACCGGGATGGCCGCCAGGGTGTCCGCGTACCGCGCCGCGACGTCGGCGGGGATCGTGCTGACCAGCACCTCCGCCTCGGCCACCGCGCCGGCCAACTCGTCGCCGTCCAGGTGCACGAACCGCGTCGACACCCCGGCCCCCGCGCCGAGGTCCACCAGCCGGGCCGCCTTGTCCGGGTTGCGGGCGACGACGGCGATGGCGGTGACACCCAGCTCAGCCAGCCCGAGGACGGCCGCCGGGGCGGTGCCGCCCGAGCCGCACACCAGTGCCGGGCCGGCCGCCACCCCTGTCGACGCCAGCGCCCCGCTCACCCCGTCGATGTCGGTGTTGTCGGCCCGCCAGCCCGCCGGCGTGCGGACCAGGGTGTTGGCCGAGCCCACCCGCCCGGCGCGTTCGGTGCGCTCGTCGGCGAAGCGCAGCGCGGCGAACTTGCCCGGCATGGTCACCGACACCCCGACCCATTCGGGGCCGAACCCGCCGACCACGGCGGGCAGCCGCTCGGCGTCGCACTCGATGCGCTCGTAGGTCCAGTCGTGCAGGCCCAGCGCGCGGTAGGCGGCCAGGTGCAGCTGCGGGGACTTCGAGTGGGCGATCGGCTTGCCGAGCACCGCCGCTCTCCGCGCGGCGCCGGGGCGGGGCGCCCTACCGCGCGGAGTCGAGGACACCGTTGCGTTTGGCCAGCTCGATGTTGGCCAGGTGCTGCTGATAATCCTTGGTGAACAGCGTCGTCCCCTGCGCGTCGATCGTGACGAAGTACAACCAGTCGCCGGGCTCGGGATGCTCGGCGGCGTGCAGGGCGTCGACGCCGGGCGAACAGATCGCCGTCGCGGGCAGCCCCTGCGACACGTAGGTGTTCCACGGCGTCTTCTGGGCGCGGTCGGCGTCGGTGGTGGCCACCTCGCGGCGGTCCAGCGGGTAGTTGACCGTCGAGTCGAATTCCAGCGTGTGGTGGGCGTGCAGGCGGTTGTAGATCACCTGCGCCACCTTCGCGAAGTCCTGCGACCTGGATTCCTGCTCCACCAGCGACGCCACCACCAGGATGTCGTAGGGCGACAGGCCCATGGTCTGAGCGGTGTCCACCAGCCCCGACTTCATGTACTCCACCGCGCCCGCGCTGATCAGGGTGGACAGGATCGTCTCGGCGGAGGCGGCGGGGTCGACGTTGAAGGTGCCCGGCGCGATCAGCCCCTCGATCCGGCGATGGTCCCTGCCGAGCTCGGTGAACGGCTCGACGGCCCACGGCGGCACCGCCAGCGCGGCGGGCGTGCTGTTGGTCGCCGCCGCCCGCAGCTCCTCCACCGCGACGCAGTGCTGATTGCCGTCCAGGGTCACGCAGGTGGCGCGCGAGATCAGCGAGAAGATCCCGGGATTGACCTTGTTGGTCTTCATGTCGGTGGTGTCGTCGAGCTGACGGCCTTCCGGGATGACCAGCCGGCCCACCCGGTTCTCCGGGTCGGCCAGCCGCGCGACGGCGTCGGCCGCCGGGATTTCGGTGCGCATCCGGTAGAAGCCGGGCTGGATCGAGGAGATCTTGCTGTTGCCGTGCGCGGCGTTGACGAACGCCCGCACGGTCTTGACCACCTGCTCGTGCTGCAGCGTCTCCCCCACCATGGTGGTGGAGTCGCCGTCCTTGATCTGAATGACGATGTCGCGCTTGCCGTTCCCGGTGTAGTCGTCCCCGGCGCCGAACATCGTGTGCCACAGCTTGGCGCCGACGAAGACGCCCACCAGCACGACGACGGCGACGACCGCGAGCACGACCTTGCCGGCGAACCGCCGGCGGCGAAGCACCCGCTCGGCCCGATTGCGGTTGACCCGGCTCCGTCTGCCCCGGGGGCCGACCGCTTCCGGTTCGGCCCGTTCCCGCCGTCCGCTGTCAACCATCGGCGGGCTCCCCGGCCGTCAGCGTGGCGCGCCGCTGGTCGAGCCAGCTCTGCAGGATGGCCACCGCGGCCGCCTGGTCGATGACCGCCCGCTGCTCCTTGGCGCGGACGCCGGCCGCGCGCAGCGATCGCTGCGCGCTGACGGTGGTCAGGCGCTCGTCGGCCAGTCGCACGGGAGTGGGCGCGAGCCGCTGGGCCAGCGTGTCAGCGAGCTCCATGGCGTCGAGCGCCGACGGACCGGTGCGGTCGGCCAGGGTCCGGGGCAGCCCGACGACCACCTCGACCGCCCCGAGCTCGGCGGCCAGCTCGGCCAGCCGCCGCACGTGCTTGCCGGACCGGTCGCGCCGCACCGTCTCCACGGGCGTGGCCAGGATGCCGTCGGGGTCGCTGCAGGCGACGCCGATGCGCACGCTGCCGACGTCGACGCCCAACCGTCGTCCCCGCCCCGGGTCCTGGTCGGGGTCGCCGGGCCGGTCGGGCAACCGATGCTGTGTGGGGACCACTCAACCGACCCGCGCTATCTCCGAGCGGACCGCCGCGAGCGCCGCGTCGATGCGGCTCGGGTCCTTTCCGGAGCCCTGCGCCAGGTCCGGCTTGCCCCCGCCGCGGCCGTCGACCGTCACGGCGAGCTGCTTGATCAGGTCGTTGGCGCGGATTCCCAGCTCCTGGGCGGCGGGGTTGGCGGCGACCGCGTACGGCACGCTGCCGCCCTCGCCCTCCGCGATCAGCGCCACCACGGCGGGGTCGCTGCCCAGCTTGCCGCGAATGTCGCCCGCCAGGGAGCGCAGGTCACCGGCCGTCATCCCGGCGGACATCCGTTGCGCCACCACACGGACGTTACCGATACGCTCCGCGCCGGCCGCGGCGTTGGCCGCGGCGGCACGCGCGCCCGCCAGCCGCGCGCGTTCGAGTTCCTTCTCGGCGGCCTTGAGCCGCTCCACCAGGCCGGCCACCCGCGCGGGCACCTCGTCGGACGGCACCTTCAGCGACGACGCCAGCCCGGCCATCAGGGCGCGTTCCTTGGCCAGGTGGCGGAACGAGTCGAGCCCGACGTAGGCCTCCACCCGGCGGACCCCGGAACCGACCGACGATTCGCCCAGGATGGTCACCGGCCCGATCTGCGCCGAGTTGTGCACGTGGGTTCCGCCGCAGAGCTCGAGCGAGAACGGCCCGCCGATCTCGACCACCCGAACCTCGTCCGGGTAGGCCTCGCCGAACATCGCCATCGCGCCCATCGCCTTGGCCTTCTCGAGTTGCTCGGTGAACGTGTGCACCTCGAAGTCGGCCTGGACGGCCTGGTTGGTGACCTCTTCGACCTGGGTGCGCTGCTCCTCGGACAGCGGGCCCTGCCAGTTGAAGTCGAACCTCAGGTAGCCGGGGCGGTTCAGCGACCCCGCCTGAACGGCGTTGGGGCCCAGCACCTGTCGCAGCGCGGCGTGCACCATGTGGGTGCCCGAGTGGCCCTGGGTGGCGCCGCGGCGCCATTCCGGGTCGACCGCGGCGACCACGGTGTCACCCTCTACGAATTCCCCGGACTCGACGTTGACGCGATGCACCCAGAGGGTTTTGGCGATCTTCTGCACGTCGGTGACCGCCGCGCGGGCGCTCTCGCCGGCCCCCGTTCCGCTGATGGTGCCCTCGTCGGCGATCTGCCCGCCGGACTCGGCGTAGAGCGGGGTGCGGTCCAGCACCAGCTCGACCTGATGCGCGCCGGCCCCGTCCGGGTGCGCGCCGTGGGTGACGACCGGCACCCGCTTGCCGTCGACGAAGATACCCAGAATCTTTGCCTCGGAGGACAATTCGTCGAAGCCGGTGAATTCGGTGGGTCCGGCGTCGACCAACTCGCGGTAGGCGGTCAGGTCCGCGTGCGCGTGCTTGCGGGCGGCGGCATCCGCCTTGGCCCGGCGGCGCTGCTCGGCCATCAGCTCCCGGAAGCCGATCTCGTCGACCTGCAGGCCGGCCTCGGCGGCCATCTCCAGGGTCAGCTCGATGGGAAAGCCGTAGGTGTCGTGCAGCGTGAAGGCGTCGTTGCCCGAAATCGCCTTGGCGCCCGCGGCTTTGGTGGTGCCGGCCACCTCGTCGAACAGCTTGGAGCCGGCCACCAGGGTGCGGTTGAACGCGGTCTCCTCGGCGACGGCGATGCGCCTGATCCGGCCGAAGTCGGCGACCAGTTCCGGATACGACGGCCCCATCGCGTCGCGCACCGTGGCCATCAAGTCGCCGACGATCGGCCCCTCGATGTCGAGCAGCTTGGCCGACCGGATCACCCGGCGCAGCAGCCGCCGCAGCACGTACCCGCGGCCGTCGTTGCCGGGGGTGACGCCGTCACCGATCAGGATGGCCGCGGTGCGGCTGTGGTCGGCGATCACCCGGTAGCGCACGTCGTCGTCGTGGCGGCCCGCGTCGTAGCCGCGGGGGGCCCGCGCCGCGACGAGATCGATGACCGGCCTCAGCAGGTCGGTCTCGTAGACGTTGTGCACGCCCTGCAGGATGAACGCGACCCGCTCGACGCCCATGCCGGTGTCGATGTTCTTGCGCGGCAACGGGCCCAGGATCTCGAAGTCGGTCTTTCCGGTGCCCTCGCCCCGTTCGTTCTGCATGAACACGAGGTTCCAGATCTCGATGTAGCGGTCTTCGTTGGCGATCGGGCCGCCGCCGACGCCGAACTCTTCCCCGCGGTCGTAGTAGATCTCCGACGACGGTCCGCACGGCCCGGGGATCCCCATCGACCAGTAGTTGTCCTCCATGCCGCGGCGCTGGATCCGCTCGGCCGGCAGGCCGGCGATCTCCTGCCACAGTCGCACGGCCTCGTCGTCGTCGAAATAGACCGTCGTCCAGATCCGGTCGGGGTCCAGGCCGTAGCCGCCCTCGGAGACGCCGTTGGTCAGCAGGGTCCACGCCAGCTCGATGGCCTCGCGTTTGAAGTAGTCGCCGAACGAGAAGTTCCCGGCCATCTGGAAGAACGTGTTGTGCCGGGTGGTGATGCCCACCTCGTCGATGTCGGGCGTGCGGATGCACTTCTGGATGCTGGTGGCCGTCGGGTACGGCGGCGTGCGCGCGCCCAGGAAGTACGGCACGAACTGGACCATGCCCGCGTTGACGAACAACAGGTTGGGGTCGTCGAGGATCACCGATGCGCTCGGCACCTCGGTGTGGCCCGCCGTCACGAAGTGATCAAGAAACCGCTTCCTGATCTCGTGTGTCTGCACTGTTGGGTCCGCTTCTTCCCTGGTTGCTCGTTTGCGTGGACGTCTATCCCAGCCTATTCGCTGGAGTGGTGGGCTCCCGGTCGGCTAACCCTCCAGGAAGCTCAGCCGCACCGAGCGCTGCGGGTTGTCCCGGTTGAGGTCGACCAGCACGATGCTTTGCCAGGTGCCCAGCATCGGCTCGCCGCCCGAGACGGGAACCGTCACCGACGGCGCCACCAGCGCCGGCATCACGTGGTCGGCGCCGTGGCCCGGGGAGCCGTGCGCGTGCCGGTACCGGTCGTCGCGCGGCAGCAGCCTCTCCAGCGTCTCGACCAGGTCGTCGTCGGAGCCGGCCCCGGTCTCGATGATGGCGACCCCGGCCGTCGCGTGCGGGACGAACACGTTGCACAGGCCGTCCCCCCGCGACCAACAGAAGCCCCGCACCGCCTCGGTCAGATCGACGATGCGGCGCCGCGAGGTGTCCACGTCCAGCACGTCGGTATGCATCCGGACAAGCCTACGGCGCGCCCGCGGGCCCCGGTGAAGACCGGCCAGTCGGTGTGAGGCCGGCCACATCGGGGCATTGCGGCGGGCAACGGGCAGGAGGAAGGTAACTGGTGTGCCCCGGTGGCGCCACCGGGGCGCATTGGATATCAGCCCCGACAGAGGAGGTTGGCCGTGTACGCACGCTCTACCACCATCCAGGCGCAACCCTTGTCGGTCGACATCGGGATCGCGCACGTGCGCGATGTCGTCATGCCGGCTCTCATGGAGATCGACGGGTGCGTCGGACTGTCACTGTTGGTCGACCGGCAGTCCGGAACCTGCATCGCCACCAGCTCGTGGGACAGCATCGACGCCATGCGCGCCGGCGCCGAGCGGGTCGCCCCGATCCGCGACCGGGCGGCGCTCATGTTCGACGGCAGCGCCCGCGTCGAGGAGTGGGACATCGCTTTGCTGCACCGCGATCACCGCTCCCGCCCCGGGGCCTGCGTGCGGGCCACCTGGCTCAAGGTGGTACCGGACCAGCTGAACCGATCCGTGGACTTCTACCGCATGTCGGTGCTGCCGGAGATGCGGGATCTCGACGGGTTCTGCAGCGCCAGCCTGCTAGTCGACCACCCCGCGTGCCGGCGGGCGGTGTCCTGCTCGACGTTCGACTCGATGGACGCGATGGCCCGCAACCGCGACCGCGCGACCGAGTTGCGCAGCAGGCGGGTCCGGGAGTTGGGCGCCGAGGTGGTCGACGTGGCCGAGTTCGAGCTGGCGATCGCCCACCTGCGGGTGCCCGAGCTGGTCTGAGGCCCGCGGGCTTCGGCGGCTTTGGCTGCTTTCGCCGCCACCTCGCCGCGAGCGTTGGCCGCCGCCGCCGCCTCGAGCGTCACGTTCGCCGCCGCCGCCGCCTCGAGCGTCACGCCAGCGTGGCGGCGACGGTCGAGCGCCACGCTGGCGTGACGCTCGCGCGCCTGGGGTGGCGTTGGGGCTGCGCTTGGCTGCGCTCAGGGCAGCGCGTCGCCCGGGAACCCGCGACACGGGTGCACCTCGAAGGCGAAGACGCCGCTCGCCACGCCGGGATCCTCGGCCATGATCGCGGCGGTGTCGTCGACCGTGGCCGCGAACACCGCGATCCCGCAGACCTCGGAACCGTCGGCGACCGGCAAGACCACGGCCAGGACGCCGTCGTCGCGCAGGCCGAAGTTGCGCCGGCCGTGCTCCCAGATGACCCCCGGTGACGACTCGTCGCCGAACTTCGGGCCGCGCTTGAGGATCACGACGCTGTATTCGTTGGTGGTGGCCAGCAGCCGGCCCATCTCCTCGTCGGTGAAGGCCTTCATGACCGTCGCCGGCCTCCTATCGCTTCCGGCGGATGATCGCCCGCAACCGTTCCAGCCGACCGGCCATCTCCCGCTCCGCGCCGCGGCCGGTCGGCCGGTAGTAGTCCACGCCCACCAGCTCGTCCGGCGGGTATTGCTGGGCGACGACGCCGTCGGGGTCGTTGTGCGAATACCGGTAGCCCTGCGCGTGGCCGAGCGCCGCCGCGCCGGAATAGTGCCCGTCGCGCAGGTGCGGTGGCACCATGCCCGCCTTGCCCGCCTTGATGTCGTCCATGGCCGCCCCCAGCGCGGTGGTGACGGAGTTCGACTTCGGCGCGGTGGCCAGGTGGATGGTGGCGTGCGCCAGCGTCAGCTGCGCCTCGGGCATCCCGATCAGCGCGACGGTCTGTGCGGCCGCCACCGCGACCTGCAGGGCGCTGGGATCGGCCATGCCGATGTCCTCGCTGGCCAGGATCATCAGCCGGCGCGCGACGAAGCGCGGGTCCTCCCCCGCGACGAGCATGCGGGCCAGGTAGTGCAGCGCGGCGTCGACGTCGGAGCCGCGCACCGACTTGATGAACGCGCTGATGACGTCGTAGTGCTGGTCGCCGTCGCGGTCGTAGCGCACCGCGGCCTTGTCCAGTGACTGCTCGATGGTCTCGACGGTGACCGACTCGGCAGCTGCTTGGGCCGATTCGGAGGCCACCTCCAGCGCGGTCAGCGCCCGCCGCGCGTCGCCGGCGGCCAGCCGCACCAGCAGGTCGACGGCCTCGGGGGTCACCGCGACCCGGCCGCCCAGCCCCCGCGGGTCGTCGATCGCGCGCCGCACCACGGCGCGGATGTCGTCGGCGTCGAGCGGGCGCAACTGCAGGATCAGCGACCGGGACAGCAGCGGCGCCACGACCGAGAACGACGGGTTCTCGGTGGTGGCCGCCACCAGCAGCACCACCCGGTTCTCGACGGCGGACAGCAGCGCGTCCTGCTGGGTCTTGGAAAACCGGTGCACCTCGTCGATGAACAGCACCGTCTGCTCGCCGTTCAACAGGGCCCGGCGCGCCACATCGATGACGGCCCGAACGTCCTTGACCCCGGCCGACAGCGCCGACAGCGCCTCGAACCGGCGCGCGGTGGCCTGCGAGATCAGCGCGGCCAGCGTCGTCTTGCCGCTGCCCGGCGGGCCGTAGAGGATGACCGACGCCATGCCCGAGCCCTCCACCAGGCGGCGCAGCGGCGATCCGGGCGCCAGCAGGTGCTCCTGGCCGACGACCTCGTCCAGCGAGGCCGGCCGCATGCGCACCGCCAACGGCGCGCCGGCCGACACGCCCAGGCCGTGATCGCTCGCCGGCGCCGCGCCGGGCAGGTCAAAAAGACCGTCGGACACGGCTTCAGGCATACCACGAAAACGAATCCGGGCGCCGCCCCGACATCTTTGCTAAGTTCCCGTGTGCGCGTGCCCACAGGTTGAGTCAACAGCTAGGACGGACATGAGCCAGCCTCCCGAATATCCAGGCACCCCGGCCGACCCGCACGGCAGCGAGCACAACCCCCCGGGCTACCCGCCGCCCCCCAGTTACGGCGCTCCGCCGCCGGGCTACGGCGCACCGCCTCCCCCGCCACCCGGCTACGGGCCGCCCCCCGGCTACGGCGCACCGCCTCCCCCGCCACCCGGCTACGGGCCGCCGCCCGGGTACGGCGCCCCGCCCAAGCGCCCGATCATCGTGCTCGACGGGTTCAGCTGGGCGTGGAACACGTTCACCAGGAACGCCGTGGCGTTGATCGTCCCCACCTTGGTCTATGGACTGCTGATCGCGGTCGCCGGCGGGCTGATCACCCTGAGCCAGAACATGACCGCGGGAACGACTTCCGACGATTACGACTTCACCTTCACGACCAACCTGACCGCCCCCGGGTACGGGTTGCTGGCGCTCGGCTACCTGGTCGCCTATGCGGTGAGCGCGTTCGCGCAGGCGGCGTTCCTGTCCGGCTGCCTCGACCTCGCCGACGGCCGCGCGGTGACCATCGGCTCGTTCTTCAGGCCGCGCAACGTCGGGATGGTGTTTCTGGCCGTCCTGCTCGTCGAGGTCCTCACCTCGATCGCGTCGGCGGCGTGCTTCATCCCCGGCCTGGTGCTGGGCATCTTCACCCAGTTCACCGCGCTGTTCGTGATCGATCGCTCGGAGTCGGCCATCAAGGGCTTCACGTCCAGCTTCTCGCTCGCCGGGTCGAATTTCGTCAACGCCCTGCTGCTGTGGCTGATCGTCTTCGCGTCCGCCATCGTCGGGTTCCTGCTGTGCGGCGTCGGCCTGTTGGTGGCGGCCCCGGTCGCGTCGCTGCTGATCGTCTACACCTACCGCAGGCTGAGCGGTGGCCAAGTGGCCCCCGTGCCGCAGCCGGGCTATCAGCCCGGTCCGCCGCCGGGGCCGCAGTCGGCTTAACGACAGGCATAGAGCCGGCGCGTAGCAAGCCGGCGCCGACCACCGGCCGAAGTTACGGCGCTGTAAGCCGGGGCCGCGGTGCGCTGCGGCCGTGTGCCGCCTGTGATGAGATCACCATGTCATGAGCATCAAAGTCGCGCTGGAGCACCGCACCAGCTACACCTTTGACCGGCCGGTCCGGGTGTATCCGCATGTCGTGCGGCTGCGTCCCGCGCCGCATTGCCGCACGCCCGTCGACGCGTACTCGCTGCGCATCGAGCCGGACGAGCACTTCATCAACTGGCAACAGGATGCGGTGGGCAATTTCCTTGCGCGCCTTGTGTTTCCGACCCCCACGCGGCGACTGACGATCACGGTCGGGTTGATCGCCGACCTGAAGGTGATCAACCCGTTCGACTTCTTCATCGAGGACTGGGCCGAGACGTGGCCGGCGCAGGGGTTGACGTACCCCAAGGAGCTCGCCGACGACCTGGAGCCCTACCTGCGGCCCGTCGACGAGGACGGGGACGGTTCGGGCCCGGGCAAGCTGGTGCGGGCGTGGCTCGACAACTTCTCCGTGGCCGACCGCACGCGCACCATCGACCTGCTGGTCGCCCTCAACCGCGCCGTCAACGCCGACGTCGCCTACAGCGTGCGGATGGAGCCCGGCGTCCAGACGCCGGATCACACGCTGCGCACCGGCGTTGGCTCCTGCCGCGACTCGGCGTGGTTGTTGGTGTCGATCCTGCGCCAGCTCGGGCTGGCCGCCCGGTTCGTGTCCGGCTATCTGGTGCAGCTGGCGTCCGACGTGGAGGCGCTGGACGGGCCGTCGGGTCCCGCCGCCGACTTCACCGACCTGCACGCCTGGGCCGAGGTGTACATCCCCGGCGCGGGCTGGATCGGGCTGGACCCGACGTCCGGGCTGTTCGCCGGCGAGGGCCACATCCCGTTGGCGGCCACGCCGCAGCCGGCGTCGGCGGCGCCCATCACCGGCGGCACCGAGCCGTGCGAATCGGTGCTGGAGTTCTCCAACACCGTCACCCGCATCCACGAGGATCCGCGCGTCACGCTGCCCTACACCGACGAGGCGTGGCACACGATCTGCGAGGTCGGCCGCCGCGTCGACGAACGGCTGGCCGCCGCCGACGTGCGGCTGACCATCGGCGGTGAGCCGACGTTCGTGTCGGTGGACGATCAGGTCGCCGAGGAGTGGACCACCGCCGCCGACGGACCGCACAAGCGGCGGCGCGCCTCCGACCTGGCCGCGCGGCTCAAGGCCGCGTGGGCACCGGGCGGCCTGATCCAGCGCGGGCAGGGGCGCTGGTACCCGGGAGAACCCTTGCCGCGCTGGCAGATTGCGTTGTACTGGCGCACCGACGGGCGGCCGCTGTGGACCGACGACACGCTGCTGGCCGACCCCTGGGCGGACGGCTCGGCCCCGGTCGACGGCGACGCGGGTTACCACCTGCTCGCCGGGGTCGCCGACGGCCTGGGGCTGCCGCCTTCCCAGGTGCGGGCGGCCTACGAGGACCCGCTGCACCGGCTGGCGACCAAGGCGCGGCTGCCCGACGGCGACCCGGCGGACCCGGCCGACGATCTCGCCCCGGACACCCCCGACGGCCGCGCCGCCCTGCTGGCCCGGCTCGACGAATCCGTCACGGCGCCGGCGGCTTTCGTGCTTCCGCTGCACCGCCGCGCCGACGGCTTGGGCTGGGCGAGCGCCGACTGGCGGCTGCGCCGCGGCCGAATCGTGTTGCTGCCCGGCGATTCTCCGGCGGGCCTGCGCCTGCCGCTGGACTCCATCAGCTGGCGGCCACCGCGGCCGACGTTCGACGCCGATCCCCAGGCCGCCGGAGAGGGACGGCCGCCGGAGTCGGGCAGCGCGGTCGTCGAGGACCCCGACACCGCGCCGCCCACCGCGATGGTCGCCGAGGTGCGCGGGGGGCTGCTCCACCTCTTCATGCCGCCCACCGAGGCGCTGGAACACTTCGTCGACCTCGTCGCCCGCGTCGAGGCCGCCGCGGCCAAGGCGAGCTGCCCGGTCGTGATCGAGGGCTACGACCCCCCGCCCGACCCGCGGCTGCGCTCGACGACGATCACCCCGGACCCCGGGGTGATCGAGGTGAACGTCGCGCCCACGGCCAGCTTCGCCGAGCAGCGCGAGCAGCTCGAAACGCTCTACGAGCAGGCACGACTGGCGCGCCTTTCGACCGAGTCGTTCGACGTCGACGGCACCCACGGCGGCACCGGCGGCGGCAACCACATCACCTTGGGCGGCGTCACGCCCGCGGACTCCCCGCTACTGCGGCGTCCCGACCTGTTGGTCTCGCTGCTCACGTACTGGCAGCGGCACCCGTCGCTGTCGTATCTGTTCGCCGGCCGGTTCGTCGGCACCACCTCGCAGGCCCCCCGGGTGGACGAGGGCCGCGCCGAGGCGCTCTACGAACTCGAGATCGCGTTCGCCGAGATCATCCGCCTGGCAGGGCCTTTCGGCGGCAACGCCCCGCGGCCGTGGATGATCGACCGCGCGCTGCGCCACCTGCTGACCGATATCACCGGCAACACCCACCGCGCCGAGTTCTGCATCGACAAGCTGTACAGCCCCGACAGCCCCCGCGGCCGGCTCGGCCTGCTGGAGTTGCGCGGGTTCGAGATGCCCCCGCACCTGCGGATGGCGATGGTGCAGTCGCTGCTGGTGCGTTCGCTGGTGGCGTGGTTCTGGGACGAGCCGCTGCGCGCCCCGCTGATCCGCCACGGCGCCAACCTGCATGGCCGATACCTGTTGCCGCACTTCCTAATTCACGACATCGCCGACGTGGCCGCCGACCTGCGCGCGCACGGCATCGCGTTCGAGACCAGCTGGCTGGACCCGTTCACCGAGTTCCGCTTCCCCCGCATCGGCACCGCGGTGTTCGACGGCGTGGAGATCGAGCTGCGCGGCGCGATCGAGCCATGGAACACGCTCGGCGAGGAGGCCACCGCGGCGGGCACCGCCCGCTACGTCGACTCGTCGGTCGAGCGCATCCAGATCCGCATCATCGGCGCCGATCGCCACCGCTACGTGGTGACGGTCAACGGCTACCCGGCGCCGCTGCTGGCCACCGACAATCCCGACATCCACGTCGGCGGGGTGCGGTTCAAGGCGTGGCAGCCGCCGAGCGCGTTGCACCCGACCATCAGCACCGACGTCCCGTTGCAGTTCGAGCTGGTGGATTTGACGACGGGCACGTCGCGCGGCGGCTGCACCTATCACGTCGCGCATCCGGGCGGCCGGGCCTACGACGAGCCGCCCGTGAACGCTGTCGAGGCCGAGGCGCGGCGCGCCCGCCGCTTCGAAGCCACCGGCTTCACCCCCGGCAAGCTCGACCTGTCCGACATTCGCGAGAAACAGGCGCGCATCTTCACCGACATCGGCGCGCCGGGCATCCTCGACCTGCGCCGCGTGCGTACCGTGCAGCGGTAATGGCGTACGCGGACATGACGTTCGGCACCGGCGCGGCCCCGCCGGCCGCGGGTGGCCGCCACGAAGACCGCTACGAAGGCCGCTACGATGCCGACCGGCTGCTGGCCGGGTACCGGGCCGCGCGCGCCCAGGAGGCCCTCTTCGACCTGCGGCACGGTCCGGTCGCGGGCTACGACGAGTTCGTCGACGGGGACGGGAACGTGCGGCCGGCCTGGACTGAGCTGGCCGACACCATCGCGGAGCGCGGCCGGGCTGGGCTCGACCGGCTGCGCTCGGTGGTGCGCGGCCTGATCGACAGCGACGGCATCACCTACACCGACACCTATACCGACGTCGAACCCGGCGGACACGGCCTGGAGCCGCGGCCGTGGATCCTGGACACGCTGCCGATCGTGCTGTCCGCCGCGGAGTGGGAGGTGCTGGAGGCGGGCCTGGTGCAGCGGTCCCGGCTGCTCGACGCGGTGCTCGCCGACCTGTACGGACCGCGCAGCCTGCTCACCGAGGGCATCCTGCCGCCGGAGCTGCTGTTCGCCCATCCCGGATATGTGCGGGCCGCCAACGGCATCGAAGTGCCCGGGCATCACCAGCTCTTCCTGCACGCGTGCGACGTCAGCCGGTTGCCGGACGGCACCTTCGGGGTCAACGCCGACTGGACGCAGGCACCGTCGGGCGCCGGCTACGCGCTGGCCGACCGGCGTGTCGTCGCGCACTCGGTGCCCGACCTGTACGAGCGGATCGTGCCGCGGCCGACGACGCCGTTCGCCCAGGCGCTGCGGCTGGCGCTGATCGACGCCGCACCCGACGACGCGCAGGATCCGGTGGTGGTGGTGCTCAGCCCCGGCATCTTCTCCGAAACCGCTTTCGACCAGGCGTATCTGGCCACGCTGCTGGGCTTTCCGTTGGTGGAGAGCGCGGACCTGGTGGTGCGCGAGGGCAAGTTGTGGATGCGCTCGCTGGGCACCTTGAAACGCGTCGACGTCGTCCTCCGCCGGGTCGACGCCGACTACGCCGACCCGCTCGATCTGCGCGCCGACTCACGGCTGGGCGTGGTCGGCCTGGTGGAGGCGTCTCACCGCGGGACGGTGACCGTGGTCAACACCCTGGGCAGCGGAATCCTGGAAAACCCTGGGCTGCTTCGGTTTTTGCCGCAGCTGTCCGAACGCCTGCGCGGCGAGGAACCGTTGTTGCAGACCGCGCCGGTCCACTGGGGCGGCATCCCCGCCGAACGCTCGCACCTGCTGGCCAATCTTTCCTCGCTTTTGGTGAAGTCCACCATCGGTGGGAAAACCCTTGTCGGCCCGACCCTTTCGTCGCATCAGCTGGCGCAGTTGGCCGCCCGCATCGAGAAGATGCCCTGGCAGTGGATCGGCCAGGAGCTGCCCCAGTTCTCGTCGGCGCCCACCGATCACGCCGGGGTGTTGTCGTCGGCCGCGGTCGGGATCCGGCTGTTCAACGTCGCCCAGCGCAGCGGGTACGCCCCGATGATCGGCGGGGTCGGCTACGTCCTGGCGCCCGGCCCGGCCGCCTACACGCTGCAAACCGTTGCGGCCAAGGATGTTTGGGTGCGACCGACGGAACGCGCGCGCGCCGAGGCGGTGAGCCTGCCGTCGCCCCTGCCCCCGGCGAAGACGGCCGCGGGCACCTGGGGCGTCAGCTCGCCGCGCGTGCTGTCCGACCTGTTCTGGATCGGCCGCTACGGCGAGCGCGCGGAGAACATGGCGCGGCTGCTGCTCGTCGCCCGGGACCGGTTCCACGTCTACCGCCATCAGCAGCACACCGAGGAAAGCGAGTGCGTGCCGGTGCTGATGGCCGCGCTCGGCCGCATCACCGGGACCGACACCGACGGCGACATCGCCGGGGACGGGGATGGGGCCGAGGTCATCGCTGTGGCCCCGTCGACGCTGTGGTCCCTCACCGTGGATCCGGACCGGCCCGGCTCCCTCGTGCAGTCGGTGGAAGGGTTGGCGCTGGCCGCCAGGGCGGTGCGCGACCAGATGTCCAACGACACGTGGATGGTGCTCGCCGGGGTGGAGCGCGCGCTGGCGCAGCGCCGGGAGCCGCCGGACTCCCTCGCCGAGGCGGACGCGGTGCTCGCGTCGGCCCAGGTGCAGACGTTGTCGGGGATGCTGACGCTGTCGGGGGTGGCCGGCGAGTCGATGGTGCGCGACGCGGGCTGGACGATGATGGACATCGGCAAGCGGATCGAACGCGGGCTGTGGCTGACCGCGCTGCTGCGCGCCACGCTGACCGCCGTGCGCCGCACCGCCGCCGAACAGACGATCATCGAGGCGACGCTGGTGGCCTGCGAGTCCTCGGTGATCTACCGGCGCCGCACCGCCGGCAAGGTCAGCGTCGCCGCGGTGGCCGAGCTGATGTTGTTCGACGCGCAGAATCCGCGTTCGCTGCTGTATCAGGTGGAGCGGCTGCGCGCCAACCTCAAGGACCTGCCGGGGGCGTCGGGGTCGTCGCGCCCGGAGCGGCTGGTGGACGAGATCGGCACCCTGCTGCGCCGCTCGCATCCCGCCGAGCTGGAGGCGGTCAGCGCCGAGGGGCTGCGGGCGGAGCTGGACGACCTGCTCGGCTCGGTCCATGCGGGGTTGCGCGAGCTGGCCGAGGTCATCACCACCACGCAGTTGGCGCTGCCGGGTGGCATGCAGCCCCTGTGGGGCCCCGACGTCCGCCGGGTGATGCCGGCCTAGTGGCCTCAACCAGTGCAGTTGCGTTGTGGGTCAATGAGGTTCGTCGCCGTCGTCGTCGCCATCCTCGCGGAGGAATCGTTCGGGGTGGTGGTAGGTGTTGGTTCTTGGTTGGCCGCGATCCAGGTGGGGTGGGGGGATCCATTCGGTTTCGCCGCGGGCGTTGGTGCGGGTGGTCCAGCCTGTTTCGGCGAGGCGGTTGTCGGGTCCGCAGGCCAGGGTGAGGTCGTCGATGTCGGTGCGGCGGGTGGCTTGCCAGCCGCGGACGTGGTGGACCTGGGTGTGGTAGGCGGGTGCGTCGCAGCCCGGTTTGCTACAGCCACGGTCCTTGGCGTACAACATGATTCGCTGTGCCGGGGAGGCCAGGCGTTTGGTGTGATACAGCGCCAGCGGCCGGGCTTGGTCGAAGATCGCCAGATAATGGTGGGCGTGGCCGGCCCAGCGGATCACATCCGACATCGGTACCAGGGTGCCGCCGGCGGTCAGCGCCTTGCCGGCGGCCGCCTCGAGGTCGGCCATGGTGGTGGTGACCACGATCGACACCGGCAGCCCGTTGTGGCAGCCCAGCTCCCCCGAGGCCAGCAGGCCGCGCAGCCCGGCCAGCAGCGCGTCGTGGTTGCGCTGGGCCTGGCTGCGGGCGTCGCGGCGCACCGCGTCGGCGTCCGGTGTGGCGTCGACCACCGGGGTTTGGTCGTCGGGGTTGCAGGCCCCGGGCGCGGCGAGCTTGGCCAGCATGGCCTCGAGGGCGGCGCGCAGCTCCGGGGTGATCAGCCCGCTCAGGCGGGACATGCCGTCGCACTCCTGGGCGCCCAGGGTGATGCCGCGTTTGCGGGCCCGCTCGGCGTCGCTGAATTCCCCGTCGGGGTGCAGCCAATCCATCAGCCGCTGGGCGTATTTGGCCAACTGCTCCGGGCGATAGCCGGCGGCCTTGCCGGCCAGGTCGGCCTCGGCGGCCGCGCGGGTGAGCGCGTCGATTTCAACCGGGAGTTGGGCCAGGAAGCTTCGGATCACGTTGATGTGTCCATCACCGATGAGCCCGGCGCGTTGCCCGGTCGCGGTCGCGCTCAGCTGCGGGGCCAACGGCGCACCGCTTAGCGCACGGCGCGGCCCCAGGTCGTGGGCGTCGGCGATGCGCCGGCCGGCGTCGGCC
>NZ_GG770560.1:184672-204047 GCF_000164135.1 Mycobacterium parascrofulaceum ATCC BAA-614
GAAAATTAGGCGCCGTCCCGCGAAGGGCGGTCAGTCACACAGTCAGTCACACGTTCGACGTCGCGCGATCCCCGGCGACACCGCGCAGGCGGTGCGGATCGGGAAGACGCCGACGGCGCACCATGTGCACCAACACGAGGATCGACAGCATCGCGGCGTAGACGCACCACAGCGAAGCGAACGCCTGCACGTAGAGCAGGGCGACCGCGACCAGCCCCACCAGGTTCGCCACACCGAACACCACGATGGAGCGATAGCCCGACATCACCGCCGGGCCGATGACGGCGATGACGTAGAGCACCGCCCACAGGTAGCCGTTGTGAACGCCGGTCTGGTATTCCAGCGCGTGTCGGTGCGTCTTCACCCCAACGGGTTCGGTGAGGACCGCGACGGCCAGGTAGGCCGACACGACGGTGCCCAGCACCGCGAAGGGCGTCACCCGCAGCCGGGCGCCGCGCGGCTCGAGCATGAGGATCCCCCACGGGACGAGCAGGGGAAGCAACGGCAGCGCGATGAAGACGTATGCCCGCGCGGCCAGTTGCGCCATTCCGGCGGAGACAACGCCGTTGGGCCACACCGCCGCCTCGAGGAACTGGTGGACCGCGAACACCGTCGGCAGTAAGGCGAACGGCAGTTCGCGCCAATGCCTGACCTCGCGCAGGGTCGCCACCGCGACCGGAATCAACGCCGTGCCCGCGACCAGGTCCGCCGTCGCCGAAAAGCACACCGTTGCAGTGTGCCCGTTTGTGGGGCCGCCAATCCCCCGGCTAGCCCGCGATGGCGGCCGGCCCCCGCGACTCCGACGTCACCTCGTCGATCACGGTGTGGATGAACCTCATCTTCTCCAGCACCGCGACCGGCAGCACGAATGGGTACAGGTCGTCGTGGCCCATCGACCGGTTCACCATGTTCAGCGACCACGACAGCGGCAGCCACATGTCGATGATGGTCTGGAAAGCGCTGGGCCCCAACGCCGGCCGGTCGAAGGTCGCCGACGCCGGCGCAAAGCCGCACCACGCCGAGGTGTCCAGGGTGTCGCGGATGTGCAGGTAGTGGGCGAACGTCTCGGCCCAGTCCTCGGCGGGATGCATGGTCGCATACGACGACACGAAGTGTTCCTGCCAGTCCTCGGGCGGCCCCTCGCTGTAATGCCGGTCGAGCGCCGCCTGGTAGTCGGCGTCGGGGTCGCCGAACAGTTCGTTGAAGCGCGCCAGGTACTCGCCGGACGGCGCGATCAGCCGGTAGAAGTAGTAGTGCCCGATCTCGTGCCGGAAGTGCCCCAGCAGGGTGCGGTAGGGCTCCTCCATCTCCACCCGCAACTGTTCCCGGTGCACGTCGTCGCCCTCGGCCAGGTCCAAGGTGATGACGCCGTTGTCGTGGCCGGTCAGCACCTGCTCGTGCGCGCTGGACAGCAGGTGAAAGGCCAGCCCCTGCTCGGGGTCCTCGTCGCGGCCGATGATCGGCAGCTTCAGCTCGTGCAGCTCGGCGATCAGCCGCCGCTTGGCCGCCTCGGCCCGGGCGAACTCGGCCAGCCCGGCCGGGTCGGCGTCGTTGGGGCGCACCGTGGTCAGCGCGCAGGACGCGCACAGCAGCCGCGGGTTGTTCACCGGCACCAGCCAATTGCATTCGGCCAACAGAAGATTGGCGCACAGCTGATACTCGGCGGCGTCGACGAAACCGGCGTGTTCACCCGCGTTCTCCTCGGCGATCACCAGCAGAGCCATCTGGTCCAGCGAAAACCCCAGCGCGCTACCGCAATTGAGGCACGTGGAGTTCTCGAACGTCAGGCGCTGGCCGCAGTTGGGGCAGTTGAAGTCACGCATGCAGCACGTCCCCCTCGAACGGCACCACGTCGACGGCGACGTCGATCACGCTGTGTTCGGAGTCGGTGTAGATGATCCCCCGCAGCGGCGGCACGTCCGCGTAGTCGCGGCCCCGTCCCACGATGATGTAGCGCTCGTCGACCAGCTGGTCGTTGGTGGGATCCAGCCCCAGCCATTCGAACTGGCCGGGCTCCTGCGGTGTCCACACCGCCGCCCAGGCGTGGGTGGCGTCAATACCGATCATTCGATCCTTCCCCGGTGGCGGGTCAGTGGCCAGGTAGCCGGACACGTAGCTGGCCGCAAGACCGTTGGCGCGCAGGCAGGCGATTGCCAGCCTCGCAAAGTCCTGACATACCCCTTCCCGGGCCGCCAGAACCTCATTTACCCCGGTGGAAATCGTCGTCGAGCCCGAGCGGTACGCGAAGTCGGCGAAAATGCGCGACGCGAGGTCGCGCAGGACATCGACCAGCGGGCGCCCCGGCGCGAAGCTGGGCGCCGCGTACTCGCGGACCTCGTCGGTGATCTCGGGCGGATCGAGGTCCAGGGTGAACTCGGCGGCGAGCGCTCCGTCGCCGCCGGACGGGCGCGCGGCCTCCCACGGCTGCACCGCCGGGCCGCTGGTGTAGAGCCCGGGCGCCGGCGGATACACGTCGACGATGGAGTCGCTGGTGACCGTCAGGGTGTGGTGCGGCTCGGTGACGTGGAAGTAGGAGCTGATGTTGCCGTACACGTCGCCGCTGGTGGAGACGTCGGCGGGCGCCGGATCGATGGTCAGCCGGTGTACCACGCAACGCTGCCGCAGCGAATCGCGCGGGGTGAGGAACCCGCGGCCGTAGGAGCTGGTCACGACGTCGGAGTACCGGTACTCAGTGCGGTGGGTGACTCGATGGCGGCGGGCGATCCCGGCGTCAGCTTCAGACACAAGGCTGATCACATCACACACCGGGCCGTTGCGCGCCGTCCGCGACGCGAACCGTTTGCCGATACGACGGCACGCGCGCCGAAGCGGGAGCACAATCGGAGTGTGGCCACGTGGTACGACGTCGCCCGCATCGTTCGTGAGCTGGCACTCACCTCGGAACCGTCGCCGCATGATTGGCGGGTCGGCAAGAAGCTGCTGGCCTGGGAGCGGCCGCTGCGCCCGTCCGAGCGCGAGGCCCTGGACCGCGACGGGATGGGATCGCCGGAGGGCGACATCCTCGGCGTGCGGGTGTCCGACGAGGGGGTCAAGTTCGGGTTGATCGCCGACGAGCCGGACATCTACTTCACCACCCCGCATTTCGACGGCTACCCGGTTGTGCTGGTCAGACTGGGCGCGATCTCGGTTCGCGGGCTCGAGGAGCTGATCACCGAGGCCTGGTTGACGCAGGCGCCGCGGAAGCTGGTCCAGGAGTTTTTGGCCGACTCCCGCTGACCCCCCTCAGACGTGCCGGAGGTCGATGACCCGTTGCAGGTCGTCGACGCAGGCGCTGACGGCGTCGGCGAGGGTCGACTGCGCTTTGCCGTGCACGCCCGACTGCAGTTCCGACGCGTGCCGGCGCGCGGACGCGGTGTACGCGCACGCGCCGGCGGGATCGCGGTCCGCGAGGGCGGTCGCGGCCGCCAGCACCACCAAAACCGTGTGCACGGGCTGGGCAAACCCCTCACCGCCGCCGACCCCGTTGGCGGGGACATTGGGCGCGACGGCCCGGGCAAGTTGCAGCACCGAACCGGCCAGCAGGGCCACGTGCACGGCCTGGTGGTCGGCGGCCTCGAGCGTGTCCCGCAGGCCCCACCGTCGCGGGGCGATGGCGACGACGTGGCGGGCGGTGGTGCGCGCCTCGAGCAGTCCGCTGAGTTGTTCGTGCACCCGGTCGACGGCCGTCAACGGCCAGTCGGGCGGCGGCGCCGTGCGTCCGGCGGCGACGTCCGCGGCGCGCGCCAGGACATCGTGCAGCACGCCCAGCACGCCGACGCGCGCGGTGCGCAGCACCGTCATCGGGTCGGCGGGGAACAACAGGACCGCGAAGACGATGGCCACCGCGCCGCCGATCAGCGCGTCGAAGATGCGCTCCAGGCCGACCCCGCTGCGGTAGAGGGCGAGCACCAGAATCGCCGACACCACGGTCTGGTTCGCGAACATCATGCCGTGCCCGATGAACCCGCCCCCGATGAACACCGCGGCGCCCAGCGCGACCAACGCGGCAATCGCGATGGGGACCGCCCCCGGGCCCAGCAACGCCTGCACCGCGGAGCCGAGCCCGATCCCCAGGGTCACCCCGACCATCATCTGGACGGCGCGTTGCGCGCGCAGCACGTTGCTGGTCGAGAGCGAGACCGCGGCGGCGATCGGCGCGAAGAACGGCTGTGGGTGAGCGAGTACGTCGTGGGCGAGGTACCACGACAGGCCCGCGGCCGTCGCGGTCTGCACCAGGTTGAACCACACCACGCGCAGCCGCTTGCTGCCCGCACGCGCGGCGTTCACGGAGTCAGGCCGGCTGCAACTCGAACAGCGGAATCACCCGACTGGTCTTGGACTGGTACTCGGCGAACCCGGGCGCCGCGGCGGTCACCTTGCCGAAGAGCGCGTCCCGCTCGTCGGACGGCAGTTCGCGCGCCGTGACGGCGAACTCCTGCACTCCCCGGGGGGCGCCGATCTCAACTCTGGCCTGCGGGTTGGCGCGCAGATTGTGCACCCACGCCGGGCTGACCGGCGAGCCGGCGAACGAGCCGATGATGATCAGCTTGCCGTCGATGCGGAAGTAGGCCAGCGGCGAGACCCGCTGCTGCCCCGACTTGGCGCCGGTCGTGCTGAGCAACAGCAAGTCGGCGTTGGCGAACTGGCCGCCCACCTTGCCGCCGTTGGTCCGGAACTCGTCGATGATCGTCTTGTTGAACGCGTTGATCGTCTGGGTGTCGGGCGTGTCGGTCATAGCCGGTCAAACCTTCTCCCGCTCGGCATCTATTCCGGGCTCTCCTAACCCTTCTCCTAACCCTCGCCTAACCCATCGTCAAGATCGCCCCTGCGGCCAGCGAAATGATCGTCATGAGGGCGAAGAAGATCACCACGATCGCCGCTCGCGCGACTTCCTCCTCGCCAACCCGCCAGCCGGGCTTGAATTCGAACAGAGCAGCTTTGACCCGGGCCGCGAATGCCTCTGCCAGGGCCGCGACGGCCGACGCTGCGGTACGGGGGCCCGTCTCCGATTCGTGGGGCTGGCCCCAAAAGAACCCCGCATCCGCATATGCCGCGCCCCTGCCGACCGGCGCGAGCGCACGGGCCGCGATTGTCCCGTCGGCAGGCCCGGCGCATGCCAATGCGGTGAAGGGCTCGGTCGCGAAAGGCTCAGTTGCGGCTGACAACCTGTTCATGACATCAACGCTACAAATCGGGCGTGAATCTTGAGTCACTGCTCGGCAAAGATGATTAACGGTACGAGCACGAGTCGACAACTAGTTTCTGGCGGCGCCGGCGACCCACTCGCCACGAATGCGCGACGTGCCGGTCATCGATCCGGCTTGGCGTCTATGCCGGACTCCTTGCGCTGCTGCGCGGTGATCGGGGCGGGCGCGTCGGTGAGCGGGTCGACGCCGCCGCCGGTCTTGGGGAAGGCGATCACCTCGCGGATCGAGTCCACCCGGGACAGCAGCGCGTTGATCCGGTCCCAGCCGAACGCGATCCCCCCGTGGGGCGGCGCGCCAAAGGTGAAGGCCTCCAACAGGAATCCGAACTTCTCCTCCGCCTCGGCCCGGTCCAGACCCATCACGGCGAACACCCGCTCCTGGATGTCGCGGCGGTGGATACGGATCGAGCCGCCACCGATCTCGTTGCCGTTGCAGACGATGTCGTAGGCGTCGGCCAGCACGCGGCCCGGATCGGTGTCGACCACGTCCTCGAACTCCGGCTTGGGCGAGGTGAAGGCGTGATGCACCGCGGTCCACGCGCCCGACCCGACGGCCACGTCACCGGCGGCCGTCGCCTCGTCGGCGGGCTCGAACAGCGGCGGGTCCACCACCCAGACGAACGCCCACGCGTCCGGGTCGATCATGTCCAGCCGAGCGGCGATCTCCCCGCGGGCGGCGCCCAGCAGGGCCCGCGAGGACTTCGGCGGGCCGGCCGAGAAGAAGATGCAGTCCCCCGGCTGGGCCCCGACGTGCGCGGCCAGCCCGTCCCGTTCGGCGTCGCTGAGGTTCTTGGCCACCGGGCCGCCGAGCGTGCCGTCGTCGGCGACCAGCACGTAGGCCAGCCCCCGGTGGCCCCGCTGCTTGGCCCACTCCTGCCAGCCGTCCAGCGTGCGCCGCGGCTGCGACGCCCCGCCGGGCATCACCACGGCCCCGACGTAGGGGGCCTGGAAGACGCGAAAGGTGGTGTCTTTGAAGAACTCCGTGCACTCGACGAGTTCCAGCCCGAACCGCATGTCCGGCTTGTCCGAGCCGAACCGGCGCATCGCGTCGGCGTAGGTGATGCGCGGGATCGGCGTGGGCAGCCGGTAGCCGATCAACGCCCACAGCGCGGTCAGGATCTCCTCGGAGATCGCGATGATGTCCTCGGCGTCGACGAAGCTCATCTCCATGTCGAGCTGGGTGAACTCGGGCTGGCGGTCGGCGCGGAAATCCTCGTCGCGATAGCAGCGGGCGATCTGGTAGTAGCGCTCCATCCCGGCCACCATCAGCAACTGCTTGAACAGCTGCGGGCTCTGCGGCAACGCGTAGAACGAGCCGGGATGCAGCCGGGCCGGCACCAGGAAGTCGCGCGCGCCTTCCGGCGTCGAGCGGGTGATCGTCGGCGTCTCGATCTCGACGAAGTCGTGCCGGGCCAGCACCGCGCGGGCCGCGGCGTTGACATCGGAGCGCAGGCGAAGCGCCGCGGCCGGCCCGTCGCGGCGCAGGTCGAGGTAGCGGTACTTGAGCCGCAACTCCTCGCCGGCGGGCTCGTCCAGCTGGAACGGCAGCGGCGCGCTCTCGCCGAGCACGGTGAGCTCCGCGGCGTTGACCTCGATGTCGCCGGTGGCGATCTCGGGGTTGGCGTTGCCCTCCGGGCGGACCTCGACCACGCCGGTGACCGCGACGCAGAACTCGGCGCGCAGCCGGTGGGCCTGGGCCAGCACGTCAGACTCGCGGAACACCACCTGTGCGACGCCCGAGGCGTCCCGCAGGTCGATGAAGATGACGCCGCCGTGGTCGCGGCGGCGAGCCACCCAGCCCGCCAACGTCACCTGCTGCCCGGCGTCGCTGCGTCTCAGCGAACCGGCGGCGTGGCTGCGCAGCACAAAAACTCCTCTTCAGCAGGCTTGGGACGAGTGACCAGTCTAGAGGAGGTACCTTCGGACCTATTGCCACCAACCCCCCAGCCAGGATCGCACTCGTCGGCCCGGGCGCCGTCGGCACCACGGTCGCCGCGCTGCTGCACAAGGCCGGGCATCCGGTGCTGGTGTGCGGCCACACCCCCCGCGAGCGCATCGAACTGCGGCCCGACGGCGCGGATCCGATCGTGGTGCCCGGCCCGGTGCGCACCGACCCCGACCAGATCACCGGCCCCGCCGACGTGGTGGTGCTGGCGGTCAAGGCCACCCAGAACGAGGCGGCGGCCGGCTGGCTGGCCCGCCTCTGCGCCGCGCACACGATCGTCGTCGTGCTGCAGAACGGCGTGGAGCAGGTCGAGCAGGTGCAGCCGCACTGCCCGTCGTCGCCCGTGCTCCCCGGGATCGTGTGGTACTCCGCGGAGACCCAGCCCGAGGGGTGGGTGCGGCTGCGCACCGACCCCGCACTGGTGCTGCCCAGCGGGCCGTCGGCGGAGACGATCGCCGAGCTGCTGCGCGGCGCCGGATGCCGGGTGGACTGCGACCCCGACTTCGTCACTGCCGCCTGGCGCAAGCTGCTCACCAACGCGCTGGCCGGGTTCATGGCGCTCGCCGGGCGGCGGTCCGGCATGTTCCGCCGGGACGACGTCGCCGACCTGTCGCGCCGCTACGTCGCCGAGTGCCTGGCGGTCGCGCGGGCCGAGGGCGCCAGGCTCCCCGACGCCATCGTCGACGAGCTGGGAGACATGTTCCGCCACGTTCCCGAGGACATGGGCACCTCGATCCTGGCCGACCGGGAGAATCACCGGCGGATGGAGTGGGACATCCGCAACGGGGTGATCATCCGCAAGGCGCGCGCTCACGGCCTGCCGACGCCGGTCAGCGACGTGGTGGTGCCGTTACTGGCCGCGGCCAGCGACGGCCCCGGTTAGATTGATCCAATGTTCCCCTGCGAGCACGTCGACCTGAGCTTCATCGACAGCGCGCCTTTCGTGTTCCGCAACAGCGTCGACCTCGCCATCACGCCGGAGCAGCTGTTCGAGGTGCTCGCCGACGCCCAGGCGTGGCCGCGCTGGGCGAGCGTGATCACCAAGGTGACCTGGACCAGCCCGGAGCCACGCGGCGTGGGCACCACCCGCGTGGTCGAGATGCGCGGCGGGATCGTCGGTAACGAAGAATTTCTGGCCTGGGAGCCCTTCAGCCACATGGCTTTTCGGTTCAACGACTGCTCGACGCAGGCGGTGGCCGCGTTCGCCGAAGACTACCGGGTCGAGGTGATCCCGGGCGGTTGCCGGCTGACCTGGACCATGGCGCAGCAGCCCGCGGGCCCCGCCCGGCTGGCGATGTACGTGGTGGGGCCGCTGCTGAACCTGGGGCTTCGCCGATTCCTGCGCAACCTGCGCAGCTACACCGACGCCCGCTACTCCACGACCGAGCAACACTAGGAGCGTGCCATGAGCTTCAACGAGGGAATGCAGATCGACACCAGCACCGCGTCCTCGTCGGGTGGGGGCATGGGGATGGCGATCGGGGGCGGCGGCCTGGGCCTGCTCATCCTGGTCGGGGCGCTGTTACTGGGCGTGGACCCGGGGCGCGTGCTGAACCAGCAGGGCTCGAACACCGGCGGCTACTCGGCGCCCGGGTTCGACCTGAGCCAGTGCAAGACCGGGGCCGACGCCAACAAGTACGTGCAGTGCCGCGTGGTCGCCACCGGCAACTCCGTGGACGCCGTGTGGAAACAGCTGATGCGGGGATACACCCGCCCGCACGTGCGGCTGTTCACGGGCTCGGTCGACACCGGCTGCGGGCCGGCGACCACCGCGGTCGGGCCGTTCTACTGCCCCGTCGACCAGACCGCGTACTTCGACACCGACTTCTTCCGGGAGCTGGTCGACAAGTTCGGCTCCAGCGGCGGGCCGTTCGCCCAGGAGTATGTGGTCGCGCACGAATACGGCCACCACGTGCAGCAATTGCAGGGCGTCCTGGGCCGTTCCCAGCAGGGGGCGAAGGGCGCCGGCGGCAACGGCGTGCGCACGGAGCTACAGGCGGACTGCTATGCCGGCATCTGGGCGCACTACGCCTCGACGGTCAAGCAGGAAAGCACGGGTGTGCCCTACCTGCAGCCGCTGAGCGACCAGGACATCCAGGACGCCCTCTCGGCCGCGGCGTCGGTGGGCGACGACCGCATCCAGAAGGAAGCGACCGGGCGGGTCAACCCGGAGTCGTGGACGCACGGGTCGTCGGAGCAACGGCAACACTGGTTCACCGTCGGGTACCAGACGGGCGACCCGAAGAAGTGCGACACCTTCGACGCCCCCAATCTGGGTTAGCGGGCCAGCAGGTCCTTCAGCCGCGCACGGCCCTCCTCGTCGAGCGGCAGCAGCGGCGCGCGGGGGTCCCCGACCGGGAAGTCGAGCAGTTCCAGGCCGGCCTTGACCGTGGTGGCCAGGCCCCCGGCGACGATGAACTGCAGCAGCGGCTTGAGGTCGTCGTACAGGGCCTGCGCCCTGTCGAGGTCACCCGCGCGGACCGCGTCGTAGAGGTCGATGCAGGGCTGCGGCCGCAGATTCGGCGCGGCGGTGCACCAGCCGGAGGCGCCGGCCTTGAGGGCGTCGAGCACCAGCGGGTTGCTGCCGTTGTAGAAGGGCAGCCGGCCGCCGGACAGCTCGTCGATGCGGTGCATGCGGGTCAGGTCGCCGGTGGACTCCTTGACCATGGTGACGTTCTCGATGGTGTCGAACATGCGGACCAGCAGTTCGGGGGGCATGTCGACGCCGCTGGTGGCCGGGTTGTTGTAGGCCATGATCGGGATCGAGATGGCGTCGCTGACGCTGCGGTAGTGCGCGACGATCTCGCGCTCGGACAGCTTCCAGTAGGACACCGGCAGGATCATCACCGCGTCGGCGCCGGCCCGCTGCGCGTACTGCGCGCGCCGAACGGTCTTGGCGGTGGTGACGTCTGAGACGCCGACGATCACCGGGACCCGGCCGTCGACCGTCGCGATGGTGGTGTCGACCACGGCGTCGAACTCGGGTTCGTCCAGGTAGGCCAGTTCGCCGGTGCTGCCCAGCGGCGCGATCGCATGCACGCCGGAGGAGACCAGCCGGCCGACCAGCGCGGCCAGCCGCTCGGTGGCCACTCCGTTCGGAGCGCCCGCGGCGTCCGAAAACGGAGTCACCGGGTAGGCGATGATGCCGTGGATGTCGGGCACGGGCGGACTCCTCGAATCGTGTTGAACGGGGCCTTAACTGGTGAGCGCATCCGGGTGCCGGGCCAGGGCCCGGCGGGCGTAGTAGGCGAAGTTGGCGCGGCTGCGCTGCGGTGAGAGCGTCCAGTCGTGGGCCTCGCGAGCCAGCTGTTCGGGGAGTTCCTTGACGGCGCCGGCGGCCATGGCGGCCAGCTGCAGCTTGGCGGCGCGCTCGATGAGGACCGCCAACGAGCACGCCTCCTCGACGCTGGCGCCGGCCACCACCTGGCCGTGATGCGCGAGCAGCACCGCCTTCTTGTCGCCGAGGGCGGCGGTGATGATCTCCCCCTCCTCGTTGCCGACCGGCACGCCGGGCCATTCGGGGAGGAACGCGCAGTCGTCGTAGAGCGGCGTGGTGTCCATGTGGGAGACGACCAGCGGGACTTCGAGCATCGACAGGGCCGCCACGTGGAACGGGTGGGTGTGCACGATGCATTGCACGTCCGGGCGGGCGCGATAGATCCAGCTGTGAAAGCGGTTGGCGGGGTTGGGCATTCCGGCACCGTCGAGGACGTTGAGATCCTCGTCCACCAGCAGCAGGTTGGCGTCGGTGATCTCGTCGAACCCGAGGCCCAGCCGCTGGGTGTAGTAGGTCCCGTCGGCCTCGGCCCGGGCGGTGATCTGCCCCGCCAGCCCCGAGTCGTGCCCGGCGTCGAACAGGGCGCGACAGGTCAGCGCCAGCTTCTGGCGGGTGGTCAGCGGGTGGGCGGCGGCTTCGTCGGCCTGGGAGGCCGCCAGCTGCCCGGCGGCGCGCCGCATCAATTCGGCTTTGGAATCGGTGAACGTGCCGCCCATATGACACAATGTAACAGAATAGGACACTTTGTGTCATGACCCTGTGTCATGCACCGTGCGTGACGGGAGGCCGGTGACAGCACTACTGCGCGCGGTCCGCACGCAGCGCGGCCTGACCCTCGAGGCGCTGGCCGAGCGGACCGGGCTGACCAAGAGCTACCTGTCCAAAATCGAACGCCGGCAGAGCACCCCGTCGATCGCGGTGGCCCTGAAGGTGGCCAAGGCGCTCGACGTCGACGTCGGCCAGCTGTTCTCCGACGAAGAGGCGCGGGAGAAGATCGCGGTCGACCGGGCGCCCGCGGGAGCCGACGGTCAGCGCTACCGGGTGCTGGCGTCGTCATTGCTGGGAAAGTCCATGTCGCCGTTCGTGGTTCGGCCGACCGAGGGCCCCGCCGACGACCCTCACCCTGAGCACGGCGGCCAGGAGTTCCTGTTCGTGCACGCCGGCAGCGTCGAGCTCGGGTACGGCGACCAGACGATCACGCTCGGCGCCGGCGACAGCGCCTATTTCGACGCGTCGGTCGCCCACACGATCCGGTCCGTCGGCGCCCGGCCGGCCGAGGTCCTGGTCGTCGCCCACGAACCGGGCGGCCGCACACTGCGCTGACGAGACACCGTCGTGCGCGCGCCGGGTGGGTGTCCCGAGCGTTGCCCCGCATGTCGGGCATCACGCGGGAACGCACTACCTCGCGTCGGCGTGCGCCGCCGAGCGGCTCTACCGGATCACCAGGGGCGCGTCGAGCAGGTCACGCCGGTGGTGGCGCTCTGCGTCACTACGACCTGGCCGTCGACGGCGATCTGGCACTGGATCTGCGGGGTGTTCGACGAATCGCAGTCCGGCCAGTGGCAGCCGCCGCTCGCGTTCACGAACGCCCACTGATTCGGGTCGTTCAACGTCGTGTTGTACACGAGCGGCTGCCCCGCGGCGAACGCCGTCTGCACGCTGTTCAAGTACTGCGACGAGTTGGCGTTGAAGGCCGCCTGGCTGGGCGGGTCGGAGTTCATGTAGCGGACGTTGCCGGTGAGGTTGCCGGTGGCGGTGATGGTGTAGGTCACCTGGTGGCCGGCCGGGTCCGCAGATGAAGTCGCGGGCGTGACGGCCACCGCTGCGGCTGCCGCAAACGTCGCCACCGCGACCCCCGTGGTCACTATTCGCACGTTCGTCATATCGAAAACGCTACCTAATTCGTTACGGCGCCACGCGTGAAAAAGGTCCCTACGATGCATCTGTGCCCACGGCCTTCGTGTTGTCCGGCGGGGCCAGCCTCGGCGCGATCCACGTCGGAATGCTGCTCGCCCTGGCCGACGAGGGCGAACGCCCCGACCTGATCGTCGGGACGTCCGTCGGCGCGGTCAACGGCGGATGGATCGCCTCGCGGCCCGACCGCGCGGGGATCCGCGGGTTGGCCGACCTGTGGACCTCGCTGTCGCGCAGGGAGATCTTCCCCGCCCGCCCGCTCGCCGGGGCGATGGGCGTGCTGGGCCGGCGCTCGCACCTGGTCCCCAACACCGGATTACGGCGGCTGCTGGCCGACAGGCTCGAATTCGCCCGGCTCGAGGAGGCGCCGATCCCGCTGCACGTGGTGGCCACCGACGTGGTCTCCGGGGGCGACGTCCTGCTGTCGTCGGGGAACGGCGTCGACGCGATCGCGGCCAGCGCCGCCATCCCCGGCGTGTTCCCGCCGGTGCGGGTCGGCGGGCGCGACCTGATGGACGGCGGCGTGGTGAACAACACACCGGTGTCGCACGCCGTCGCGTTGGGCGCGGACCGGGTCTGGGTGCTGCCCACCGGCTATTCGTGCGCACTTCCCGCCGCGCCGAAGACGGCGGTCAACATGGCGTTGCACGCCATGACCCTCGCCGTGAACCATCGGCTGGCCGTCGATGTCGAGCGCTTCGAGCGGGCCGTCGACCTGCGCGTCATCCGCCCGCTGTGCCCGGTCGCCACCTCCGGGACCGACTTCTCCCAGGCGGCGACGCTCATCGAGCGCTCGCATGCGGCCACCCGCGAATGGCTGGCGGCCCGCCCGCCGGCCACCGGCCAGGCCGGACTGCTCGAGCCGCACCGGCACTGACCGGCGGCCGTTCCGGCGGCGTTCACCGCGCTCGGGTATGAAACAGGTGTGGTCGACGAGCCCGCACCGCCCCGCGACGGTGACCCCGTCCCCGGCTTCAGCCGCCGCAGGCTGCTGACGACCGGCGCGGTCTCGGCCGCGCTCGGGGCGGGCGTGGGCGGCGGGGCCGCGCTGCTGTGGTCCCACCCCGGCGCGCCCGCGTTCTGGTATCAGCCGAGCCGCAACGGCGCGCCGCCGGTGACCGGGCTGCACCTGCAATTCGGCCGGCATGCCGGCACCGAGGTCGTCGTCTCCTGGCACACCGTCGAGGCCGTCCAAAACCCACGCGTGCTGGTCGGCACGCCGGCGTCGGGGCTCGGGCGCACGGTCGCGGCCGAGACGCGCACCTACCGCGACGCCAAGTCCGACACCGAGGTCCGCGTGAACCACGCCCGCCTGACCGGCCTGACCCCGGACACCGACTACGTGTACGCCGCGGTGCACGACGGCGCGGAGCCGGAGATGGGCACCATCCGGACCGGTCCGTCGGGGCGAAAACCGTTCCGCTTCACCAGCTTCGGCGACCAGTCCACGCCGACTCTGGAGAGGATGCCCGACGGCAGCTACGGCACCGACAACATCGGGTCGCCGGCCTCCGCCGACACCACCCTGGCGGTCGAGCGGATGGCGCCGCTGTTCAACCTGGTCAACGGAGACCTGTGCTATGCCAACCTCGCCCAGGACCGGATCCGCACGTGGTCGGCCTGGTTCGAGAACAACACCCGATCGGCGCGCTACCGGCCCTGGATGCCCGCGGCGGGCAACCACGAGAACGAGTGGGGCAACGGGCCCATCGGCTACGGCGCGTACCAGACGTATTTCACGGTGCCCGACTCGGGATCGGCCCCCGAGACCCGCGGCCTGTGGTACTCGTTCACCGCCGGTTCGGTGCGGGTGATCAGCCTGAACAACGACGACGTGGCGTTTCAGGACGGCGGCAACTTCTACGTGCACGGCTACTCGGGCGGCGAGCAGAGGCGCTGGCTGACAACGGAACTGGCCGCCGCGCGACGCGATCGCGACATCGACTGGATCGTCGTGTGCATGCACCAGACGGCGATCTCCACCGCCGATCGGCCCGCCAACGGCGCCGACCTGGGCATCCGCGAGGAATGGCTGCCGCTGTTCGACCAGTACCAGGTCGACCTGGTGGTGTGCGGCCACGAACACCATTACGAGCGGTCCCACCCGGTGCGCGGCACGCAGCAGACCGACACCCGCACGCCGATACCCGTCGACACCCGCGGTGACGTCATCGACTCCACCAAGGGCACGGTGCACGTGGTCATCGGCGGCGGCGGCACCTCCGCCCCCAGCAACGGCTTCTTCTTCGCCGAGCCGCGCTGCCGCGTGCTGACCGGCGTCGGCGCGTTCGACCCCGGCCTCGGGCGCAAGGCGCCGATCTACGTCCTGGAGGACGCCCCGTGGTCCGCCTTCCGTGACCGGGACAATCCGTACGGCTTCGCGGCGTTCGACGTGGACCCGGGTCAACCCGGTGGCAACACCTCGATCGCGGCCACGCACTACGCGCTGAGCGGCCCGTTCGGCGCGGTGACCGTGGTGGACCGGTTCACGTTGACCAAGCCGCGCCGGGACAGGCCGGCCTAGCTCAAAACAGCGTCGCCTGAACGCATTCCGGCTCGGCCCGGGGCGCGACGGGCTGGCGGAACGAGCGTTGCTCGCCACCCAGCCGGTATTTCGCGATCAGCGGCGCCGCCCTTGCACGCAACGTCTCGCGGTAGCCGGGCGGCAGGTACGCCCCGCGCCGGTACAGCTCGCGGTAGGGGGCCACCAACTCGGGGTGCGAGCGCCCCAGCCAGGACATGAACCAGCCGCGGGTCGAGCCGCGCAGGTGCAGGCCGAAGACCGTGGCGCCGGTGGCGCCGGCCGCCGCGATCTGGCCGAGCAGCCGGTCGAGGTGTTCTGTCGAGTCGGTGAGGTGCGGCAGCACCGGCGCCACCATCACATGACAGTCCAGGCCGGCGTCGCGGATCGCGGCGATCAGGCCCAGCCGCGCCTGCGGCGTGGGCGTGCCCGGCTCAACGTCGCGGTGCAGGTCCGGATCGCCGACCGCAAGTGACACCGCGACCGACAGCGGAACCCGTTGCGCCGCATCGGCGATCAGCGGCAGGTCGCGCCGCAGCAGGGTGCCCTTGGTCAGGATCGACAGCGGCGTGCCGGATTCGGCGAGGGCCGCAATGATGCCGGGCATCAGCGCGTAGCGCCCCTCGGCCCGCTGGTAGGGGTCGGTGTTGGTGCCCAGCGCGACGGTCTCGCGCCGCCACGACGGCCGCCGCAATTCGCGGCGCAGCACCTCGGCGACGTTGGTCTTGACGATGACCTGGCTGTCGAAGTCGTTGCCGCAGTTGAAGTCCAGGTATTCGTGCGTCGGCCGGGCGAAGCAGTAGCGGCACGCGTGCGAGCAGCCGCGGTAGCCGTTGACCGTGTACCGGAAGGGCAACGCCGAGGCGCCGGGCACCTTGTTGAGCGCGGACTTGCACAGCACCTCGTGGAACGTGATGCCTTCGAACTGCGGCGCCCGCACGCTGCGGACGAGGCCGATGCGCTGCAGCCCCGGCAGCGCCCCGTCCTCGACGGGCGCCCCGTTGACCGCGACGGCCTGGTCCGCCCAGCGCATGACCTATTCGAACATTAGTTCGATCCACAGTCAAGCGTGCGGGCGGGGCGGCGCGGCGCAGTCGCGCCCCGGTTCAGAGCACCGCATCGGCGAGGCGATCGACCTGATCGATCGTTTCCACGCAGGGATGGAAGACGAGCCCGTCGAAGCCCAGGTCGCGGTAGGCGCGCACGGTGGCCGCCGCGTCCCGCGGCGTGGTCAGCATGTCGGCGACGTTGAGGGCCGCGTAGTCCGGTTTGAATCCGTAGTAGCGCCGCAGGTGCTCCCGGCCGCGCCGGACGGTGTCCTCGCCACCGAACGCGAAGTTCACGCTGGCGTGCAGCCGCGGTTGCCCTGACCGGCCCGCCGCCCGCCACGCCGCGCACGCCCGGTCGGCGAATGACGCCTGATTCTCGTAGTCGCGCAGGGCGCCGGCCGACCAGCCGTCACCCATCGTCACGACCCGGCGCATGGTCGCCTCCGACCGACCCCCGAACAGGATCGGGACGCGCACCGGGGCCGGGCACAGCGCCTTGTCGCCGGCGACCGGCGCGGCGCGCCACGCCTGACGCAACAATCCCGCCGTCTCGTCCAGAACGCGTCCGCGCCGGCCGAAGTCCACCCCGACCGCCGCGTAGTCGTCGGTCCGGTTGCCCACGCCCAACCCCACGGTCAACCGGCCACCCGCGATGCATGCGACGGAGGCGAGCTGCTTGGCAAGCAGCGCGGCCGGGTACAGCGGAGCGAGCAGAACGTTTGTGACCAAACCGATTTGACTCGTTGCGCCCGCCGCCGCGGACAGCGCGACGACCGAATCGAGGCTTTCGTAGACGAGCCGGTCGATGGTGGCCAGGCCGGCGAATCCCCGTTGCTCCGCCCGGCGGGCCCACTGCACCGTCGATGACCCGGGCGCGTGGGAGATGTGGCTGGGCAATCCGATGACGAGTTGCATGACGTCCTCCGGCATTTCGTTGTCTACTTCGTTGTCGGGGCCGTGTCGTTGACGGCATCGAAGGTCGCGTCGTAGCAGCCGTCGCGCGCGGCGAACCGCACACGCCGGGCGGCATCGACCACCAGCTCGTCGGCGTCCGGGCTGGACCGCAGCAACGAAATGACTTCGGCGACAAAGGCGTCCGGCGTCAGGACATGGGGGACGTTTCCGGGGCCGCGCCGCATTTCCGTCTCCACCCGTGGCGGGACGATCTCGATCACCCGAACCGCCGTGTCGCGCAGCTGGTGGCGCAGAGCCTCGGTGTAGGAGTGCAGCGCCGCCTTGGTCGCGCAATACGTCGGCGCGACCGCCTTGGGCACGAACGCCAGGGCGGAGGTGACGTTGATGATCGCGGCGTCGCGTTGGGTGAGCAGGGCGGGCAGCAGCGACGCGGTGAGCCGGATGGGCCCGAGCAGGTTGACCGCCACGATCGCCTCCGCCGCGGCGGTGTCGCCGGTCAGCAGGTTCTCGGTGCGCATGATGCCCGCGTTGTTGATCACGACGTTCAACCCGGGATGGCGATCGGTCACCTCGGCGACCAGCCGGGTGATGCTGCTCGGGTCGCTTTGATCCAGGTGCAGGCAGGCCATGCCGGGGTTGGCGGCCGCGACGGCGTGCAGTACCTCGCGGCGCCGACCGGCGATGATCACCCGGTTGCCCAGGCGGTGCAGGGATTCGGCCAGGCCGCGGCCGATGCCGCTGCCTCCGCCGGTGACCAGGACGACGTTGCGCGTGAGCTTCATGGTGCAAGGCTGACAGCGGCGGTGAGGGAACCACCACCGCACTGCCCAAAGTGTTGACAAGTACTCATCTATGACCGAAATTTGCCTACTATTGCTCATGATCGATGCGCTGGACGGACAGATTCTGCATGCGTTGCAGATATCGCCCAGGGTGTCGTTTCGCCGGATGGCCGAGGTCGTCGGAACGACCGAGCAGACGGTGGCCCGCCGCTACCACAGGCTGCGCCGGAACGGAGTCGTCCGCGTCGTCGGGTTGGAGAACCCATGGGTCGACGGTGACGCCGACTGGGCGCAGTGGGTCTGCCGGATCCACGCCAAGCCCGACCGCATACCGCAACTGGCCGACGCGCTGATTCGAAACCCGGATGTCTCCCACGCCAACGTTCTGTCGGGTTGGACCGACCTGGTGTGCACCATCCGGGCGCCGCTCGGCGACAGCCGCGACGACGTGTTGCTGAAGCGGCTTCCGCGAACGGGTTCGGTCATCGACGTCGACATCGATGCGGTGCTGCACACCTTCGGGGAGCCCCCCAGCGCGCCGTGGACCGGCTACGGCCATACCCTCAGCGGCGAACAGGCCGAACGGATCCTTGCCGCCGCCGACCGCCCGGCCGCCGGCCCGCCGTGCCGGCCGACCCTCGAGGACCGGCCCATGCTCGACGCGCTGGCCGAGGACGGCCGCACCCCGCAGTCCCGGCTGGCCGAACGGACCGGCTGGTCGGTGGCGCGCGTCCGCAGGCGCCTGGCGGCGCTCGAAGCGGCCGGGGCGTTGCTCTACGACGTCGACGTCCTTCCCGAGCGACTGGGCTACCACCTCAGCGCCATGCTCTGGCTCACGGTGGCACCCCGGCACACCCACCGCGTCGGGGAACGGATCGCGGCGCACGATCAAGTCGCCTTCGCCGCCGCCGTCAGCGGCAGGAAGAACCTGATGGCGGTGGTCATCTGCCGTGACGTCCGCGACCTGTACGCCTACCTGTCCCATCAGCTCGGCGCCATCGAGGAGGTGCTCACCTACGAGGTCAACGTCCGCACCCAGCGTCTCAAGCAACACGGCTCCGTGATCGCGCACGGCCGGCTGATGAACCCGACCCCGCGCGGGCGCGCGACGAGCCAGCGCGACAATCGCGAAACCCAACGCGCCGCAACGGTCGTACAGTAAACGAGGATCGTGTCGTACCTACGGCGGCTGCGAGGAACCATGACCGAACGCATCGAAGTCCAGCGCACCATCGCGGCGGCGGCGCCGGACGTCTTCGCCGTGCTGTGCGACCCGCAGGGCCACGTGGCTATCGACTCGTCCGGGATGCTGCAAAGCGCCGAAGGCGACCCGGTGGGCGGCGTCGGTGACCAATTCGTCGTGCACATGGACCGGGAAGCGCTGAACGACTTTCCGGAATTCGGTAAATACGACGTCACCGTGGACATCACGGAATTCGAACGGGATCGCCTGATCGCGTGGACGGTTCTCGGCAAGATACAGCCGCCGATCGGCCACGTGTACGGCTATCGGCTCGAGCCCACCGAAGACGGGTCGGCGACGGTGGTCACCTCCTTCTACGACTGGTCGAACATCGACCCGAAGTGGCGGGAGGCCGGAATCTTCCCCATTCTGTCCGAGGGCGCACTGCGGGCGACGCTGGGAATTCTGGATCGCACGGTTCGGCGGGGTTATCCCCGCGGATGAAGCCGTTTTTCGGGTAACCGCTGAAATCCCACCGCGGTTTTGTCGCGGACTCGGGCGGGTATCAGGTCAGGGCCCCTCA
>NZ_GG770560.1:205019-209138 GCF_000164135.1 Mycobacterium parascrofulaceum ATCC BAA-614
GGCATGCTGCACCAAGTGATCTTGGCGAGTGCGGACCCCGTCGCGGCGGGCTTTATCCTGCGCGGCATCAAGGGGATTTTCGTCGCCATCGGCAGCGTGATCGCCGCAATTGTCTGCGCGATCATCGCCATGACGAAGGGCCGCAATCCGCTCGGCTGGGGCCTTCTCGGGCTGTTCTTCTCGATCCTGACATTGATCGTCGTCATCGTCATTCCGAGCAAGAAATAGCGCGGCGGCCGTACCGCGCGCCTACTACCGGCGCAGTTGCGAAAGAACTTGGGCGGCAACGGAATCGGCGGGCACCGAAACCTGCTCACCCGTGGTGAGGTCCTTCACCCCGACCGTGCCGGCCTCGATGTCGCGGTCGCCGAGGACCAGCGCGACGCGGGCGCCGGAACGGTCGGCCGCGCGCATCGCCCCCTTGAGGCCGCGGTCGCCGTAGGCCATGTCGACCCGGGCGCCGGCGGCGCGCAGCCGCGCGGCCAGCACGGCCAGCTGCAGCTTGGCCTGTTCGCTCAGCGGCACCGCGAACACGTCGCAGCGGGCCGTCTCCCCCACGCTCTTGCCCTCGGCGCGCAACGCCAGCAGGGTGCGGTCCACGCCCAGCCCGAACCCGATGCCGGACAGGTCTTGTCCGCCGAGCTCGCGCATCAGACCGTCGTAGCGCCCGCCGCCGCCGATGCCGGACTGCGCGCCCAGGCCGTCGTGCACGAACTCGAAGGTGGTCTTGGTGTAGTAGTCCAGGCCGCGCACCATCCGCGGGTTGATCACGTAGGGCACGCCGAGCGCGTCGAGGTGGGCCAGCACCGTGTCGAAGTGCTGCTTGGCGACGTCGGACAGGTGGTCGAGCAACACCGGGGCGTCGGCCGTCATGGCCCGCACCCCGGGCCGCTTGTCGTCGAGCACCCGCAGCGGGTTGATCTCCGCGCGCCTGCGCGTCTCGTCGTCGAGGTCGAGGCCGAAGAGGAACTCCTGCAACAGTTCCCGATACTGCGGGCGGCAGCTATCGTCGCCCAGCGAGGTGATCTCCAGCCGGAACCCGTCCAGGCCCAGCGAGCGGAAGCCGGCGTCGGCGACGGCGATCACCTCGGCGTCCAGCGCCGGATCGTCGACACCGATCGCCTCGACGCCGACCTGTTGGAGCTGCCGGTAACGGCCCGCCTGCGGACGCTCGTAGCGGAAAAAGGGCCCCGCGTAGCAGAGCTTGACCGGCAGGGCGCCGCGGTCCAGGCCGTGCTCGATCACCGCGCGCACCACCCCGGCGGTGCCCTCGGGCCGCAGCGTGACGGAGCGGTCGCCGCGGTCGGCGAACGTGTACATCTCCTTGGACACCACGTCCGTGGACTCGCCGACGCCGCGGGCGAACAGGGCGGTGTCTTCGAAGATGGGCAGCTCGATGTCGCCGTAGCCGGCGCGGCGGGCGGCGCCCAGCAGCCCGTCCCGCACGGCCACGAACTGTGCCGAGTCCGGCGGGACGTAGTCGGGCACCCCCTTGGGTGCGACGAACTCGCTCACGGGCTCAGGCCCTCGATGAACGGGTTGAAACGCCGCTCGGCGCCGATGGTGGTGGCGTTGCCGTGCCCCGGCAACACCACGGTGTCGTCGTCGAGGACCAGGAGCTTGTTCACGATCGAGGTCAGCAGGTCGCGGCCGCTGCCGCCGTGCAGGTCGGTGCGGCCCACCGAGCGCTCGAACAGGGTGTCGCCGCTGAACACATAGTCCTTGTCGTCCTTGTCGGACGACACCCGGAAGACCACCGACCCGCGGGTGTGGCCCGGGGTGTGGTCGACGTTGACGGTGACGCTGCCCAGGTCGAGCTTGTCGCCGTCGCGGTCCAGCTCGACGACCTGCTTGGGCTCGCGGAAGAAGGCGCCCGCCACCAGCTGCGCCACCCGCGGGCCCAGGCCGTAGATCGGGTCTTTCAGCATGAACCGGTCCTCGGGATGGATGAAGGTCGGGCAGCCGTAGGTGTCGGACACCTTCTGCGCCGACCACATGTGGTCGATGTGCCCGTGGGTGAGCAACACCGCGGCCGGGGTCAGCCGATTTTCGTCGAGGATTCGCCGCAACGGGCCCATCACCCGCTGCCCCGGATCCACGATGACGGCGTCCGTTCCCTGCCGTTCGGCCAGCACATAGCAGTTGCACTGCAACATGCCGGCGGCAAATCCGGTGATCAACACGTTTCCCAGTTTCCCACGGGCCCCACTTGACACTGGTCGCGGCGCCCACATTAGCCTGGGCTGGCCACCGACGCCTTTTGCGGGCCCCGACCCACCGACCATGGAGGCATACGGCCGTGCCGACCAACGAACAACGACGCGCCAACGCCAAGCGCAAGCTCGAGCGGCAGCTGGAGCGCCGCGCCAAGCAGGCCAAGACTCGGCGGATCGTGTTGATCGCCGCCGGCGCGATCGTGGCCGTGGCCGTGGTCGTCGCGGTGGCGCTCGCGGTCGTCAACAACAAGCACGAGCACAAGAGCAACACCGCGGCGAGCACCACCTCGTCCGCCGCGACCGGCTCCCCGGAGTCGACGACGCCCGCCGGGCCGACGCCACCCGTTCCGCCGTTGCCGGCCTTCAAGCCGTCGGCCGACCTGGGCGCCAACTGCCAGTACCCGGCCTCGCCGGAGCCGGCCGCCAAGCCGGTGAAGCCGCCGCGCACCGGCAAGGTGCCGACGGACCCCGCTCAGGTGAGCGCCAGCATGGTGACCAATCAGGGCCGCATCGGACTGATGCTCGCGAACAACGAATCACCTTGCACGGTAAACAGTTTCGCGAGCCTGATCGGCCAGAAATACTTCGACAACACCAAATGCCACCGGTTGACCACCTCGGCGGACCTGGGCGTGTTGCAGTGCGGCGACCCCAAGGGCGACGGCACCGGCGGTCCGGGCTACCAGTTCGCCAACGAGTACCCGACCGATCAGTACCCACCGAACGACCCGAAGGCGCAACAGCCGGTGCTGTATCCGCGGGGCACGCTGGCGATGGCCAACGCCGGGCCCGGCACCAACGGCAGCCAGTTCTTCATGGTGTACAAGGACTCCCAACTGCCGCCCCAGTACACGGTCTTCGGCACCATCCAGGCCGACGGCCTGGCCACGCTGGACAAGATCGCCAAAGCCGGGGTCGCCGGCGGCGGTGAGGACGGCGCACCGGCGTCCGAGGTCACCATCACCTCGCTGCTGCTCGACTAGCAGTCGCTCGACTAGCAGTCGCTCGACTAAAGCCAAGCGGCGCAACGCCGCCGATTCGACGGGAATCGCGCGACCTACCGGCGGTCCACCGCTTAAGGTCGTTGCGTGGGGACAGAGTCTTTCGGGCACTACCAATTGCTGGACGTTCTGGGGCGCGGCGGCATGGGTCAGGTCTACCGCGCCTATGACGACGCCACCGACCGCGTCGTCGCGCTGAAGGTGCTGCCCCCGAACCTGGCCGAGGATCAGGAATTTCAGCAACGCTTCCGCCGCGAGGCGCGCATCGCCGCGAGCCTCAACGACCCCCACGTGGTGCCCATCCACGGGTACGGCGAGATCGACGGCCGGCTCTACGTCGACATGCGGCTGATCGAGGGCCGCGACCTGCTGCAGTACATCGACGAAAACGGCGGGCGCCTGTCCCCCGAGCGCGCGGTCGCGGTGATCGAACAGGTTGCCGCGGCGCTGGATAGCGCCCACCAGGTCGGGCTGATCCATCGCGACATCAAGCCGAAGAACATCTTGGTCACCAACGCGCGAGACTTCGTCTACCTGATCGACTTCGGCATCGCCCGCACCCTGGCCGACACGTCGCTCACCCAGACCGGGCACACGATGGGCACCGTCGCCTACATGGCGCCCGAGCGGTTCAGGGGCACAACGGATCACCGCGCCGACGTGTATTCGTTGGCCTGCGTGCTGCACGAGTGCCTGACCGGCAAGCGTCCCTACGCCGGCGAGAGCCTCGAGGAACAACTCAACGCGCACCTGAACACCCCGCCGCCGCGACCGTCGACGACCGCGGCCGGCGTGCCGCCCGCCCTCGACGCGGTGGTCGCCCGGGGCATGGCCAAGGACGCCGAACATCGTTACCAGTCGGCGATGGAACTCGCCGAGGCCGCGCGGGCGGCGCTGGCCGG
>NZ_GG770560.1:209507-217826 GCF_000164135.1 Mycobacterium parascrofulaceum ATCC BAA-614
CAGCGGCCCCGCACCCCGCGCCGGCCCCGCCCCCACCGGCGGCGCCGCCCCCGACGCAGGACTTCCCCCCGACGGGCCCACACCCGGCGCCACAACCGCCGTATCAGCCGCCCACCCAATCGCGGCGCCTGCTGCTGGGCATCGTCGGCGCGTCGGCCCTCGCCCTGGCCGCGGTGGTGGCGTTGGTCGTCGCGCTGGTGACGCAGAATGACGACTCGGCCAACAGCGCGGCGCCGACCACACCCACCCGCGCCCGGGTGCCCGGCAGGCCGGGTTCCAACCCCGGGCCCACCGACCAGGCGACCGGGACGGTGCCACCGCTGCCGGCGTTCGCGCCGCCGGCCGACCTGGGCGCCAACTGCCAGTATCCGAGCGCCCCGGACACCATCGTCAAGCCCGTCAGCCCGCCCCCGTCCGGCCGGGTCTCCACCGACCCCCCGCAGATCCCGGCCACCCTCTCCACGAACTTCGGCGACATCGGCATCCAGCTGACCAACTACGAATCCCCGTGCACGGTCAACAGCTTCGTCAGCCTGGCCAAGCAGCAATTCTTCGACAACACGCAGTGCGCGCGGCTGATCGACGCCAGCGACGGCGGATCGCTGCTGTGCGGCGGTCCGGAGTCGGACGGCTCCGGGGGCCCCGGCTATCAATTCGCCGACGAATACCCCACCGACCAGTACCCCGCCGGCGATCCCGCCCTCCGGGCGACCGTGATGTACCCGCGCGGCACGGTGATCATGGCCACCGACGGACCCAACACCAACGGCAGCCAGTTCTCCCTGGTCTTCCGCGATTCGGAGCTGGCGCCGCAGAGCACGGTGTTCGGCACAATCACGCAGGCGGGCCTGGCAGTGCTGGACAAGATCGCCCAGGCGGGCATCGCGGGCAACCGGCAGAGCGGGGCGCCCACCAACCCGGTCACCCTCACCTCGGTCCGCGTCGGCTAACCCCGCCGTCCGGCCGGTCAGGCCGCCTCAGGCGGCGGACGTCACGCGGTAGACGTCGAAAACCCCTTCGACGTTGCGCACCACGTTGAGCAGATGCCCGAGGTGCTTGGGGTCCCCCATCTCGAAGGTGAATCGGCTGATCGCCACCCGGTCCCCGGAGGTGGTGACCGAGGCCGACAGGATGTTGACCTTCTCGTCGGCCAGCACCCGGGTGACGTCGGAGAGCAACCGGTGCCGGTCGAGCGCCTCGACCTGGATGGCCACCAGGAATACCGACGACGGCGACGGCGCCCAGTGCACCTCGATGATGCGCTCGGACTGCTGCTGCAACGACGCGGCGTTGGTGCAGTCGGTGCGGTGCACGCTCACTCCCCCGCCGCGGGTGACGAACCCCATGATCTGGTCGCCGGGCACCGGCGTGCAGCACTTGGCCAGCTTGGACAGCACACCCGGGGCGCCGGGGACCGAGACCCCGACGTCGTCGCTGCTGCGCGGGCGGCGCAGCATGGTCGTCGGGGTGGACCGCTCGGCGAGATCCTCTTCGGCCTGGTCGATGCCGCCGAGCTCGGCGAGCAGCCGCTGCACGACGTGCTTCGCCGACACGTGGCCCTCGCCGATCGCGGTGTAGAGCGCGGACACGTCTGCGTAGTGCAGTTCCCGGGCCACCGCGGCCATGGATTCGCCATTCACCAAGCGCTGCAAGGGAAGTCCGCCGCGGCGGACCTCGCGGGCCATCGCCTCCTTGCCGGCCTCCAGCGCCTCCTCACGGCGCTCCTTGGCGAACCACTGCCGGATCTTCGCCTTGGCGCGCGGCGACACCACGAACTGCTGCCAGTCGCGCGACGGCCCGGCGTTGAGCGCCTTCGACGTGAAAACCTCGACGACTTCGCCGTTTTCCAGCTTGCGCTCCAGCGCCACCAGCCGCCCGTTGACCCGGGCGCCGATGCAGCGGTGGCCGACCTCGGTGTGCACCGCGTAGGCGAAGTCCACCGGCGTCGACCCGTTCGGCAGGGTGATCACGTCCCCCTTGGGGGTGAACACGAAGATCTCCTGCACCGCAAGGTCATAGCGCAACGACTCGAGGAACTCACCGGGGTCGGCGGCCTCCCGCTGCCAGTCGAGCAGCTGACGCATCCAGGCCATGTCGTCGATCTCGGCGGTGGCGTGCGGATGCGGAACTCCGTTGCGGCCCTTGGCCTCCTTGTAGCGCCAGTGCGCGGCGATGCCGTATTCGGCGGTGCGGTGCATGTCCCGGGTGCGGATCTGGATTTCCAGCGGCTTGCCCTCCGGCCCGACGACCGTGGTGTGCAGGGACTGGTACACGCCGTATCGGGGCTGGGCGATGTAGTCCTTGAACCGCCCCGCCATCGGCTGCCACAACGAATGCACCACGCCGACAGCGGCATAGCAGTCGCGGATCTCGTCGCACAGGATGCGGATGCCGACCAGGTCGTGGATGTCGTCGAAGTCGCGTCCCTTGACGATCATCTTCTGGTAGATCGACCAGTAGTGCTTGGGCCGGCCCTCGACGGTCGCCTTGATCTTCGAGGCGTTCAGCGTGTTGATGATCTCGGCGCGAACCTTGGCCAGGTAGGTGTCCCGGGACGGCGCGCGGCCGGCGACGAGCCGGACGATCTCGTCATACTTCTTCGGGTGCAGGATGGCGAACGACAGGTCCTCGAGTTCCCACTTGACGCTGGCCATACCCAGCCGATGGGCAAGGGGCGCAATGACTTCCAGCGTCTCGCGGGCCTTGCGCGCCTGCTTCTCCGGCGGCAGGAAGCGCATGGTGCGCATGTTGTGCAGCCGGTCGGCGACCTTGATCACCAGCACCCTGGGGTCGCGGGCCATCGCGGTGATCATCTTGCGGATGGTCTCGCCCTCCGCGGCCGTGCCCAGCACCACCCGATCCAGCTTGGTGACGCCGTCGACCAGGTGCGCCACCTCGTCACCGAATTCCTCGGACATCTGCTCGAGCGTGTAGCCGGTGTCCTCGATGGTGTCGTGCAGCAGCGCGGCCACCAAAGTGGTGGTGTCCATGCCCAATTCGGCCAGGATGTTCGCGACGGCCAGGGGGTGGGTGATGTAGGGATCACCGGAGTGCCGCAGCTGGGTGGCGTGCCGCTGGTCGGCGACCTCGAAGGCGCGCTGCAGCAACGACAGGTTCGCCTTGGGATAGATCTCGCGGTGCACCGCCACCAGCGGTTCGAGCACCGGGTTGAGCGCGTTGCGCTGGGCGGTCATCCGCCGGGCCAGCCGGGCCCGGACCCGGCGAGACGCGCTGCTGGGGGTCTTCAGCGTCTCGGTCGGCGGCTCCGGCGGGTCGGCCTGAGCCGTGACCGGCTCCCCGACCAGCAGGGCGTCAGCGACGTCGCCGGGCGCGTCAAGCGCCTGCGCCGCGCTCTTGTCGTCCGCCACGTTGGTCACCTCCGCCCTCGAGGATATCGCGCGAGTCTCGTCCCCCGGCCGCGTTGCGTGTGCGCTGAGGGCTTTGCGGGTGTGCCAGGGGCGGCGAAATCGCGGAATCCGCGCCGTCAGCACACGCTCGACGCCGCCAGTTCACCCGCAACTGGCCGAGCACCGGGCTACGTTCGATCGCCCGCCCCCACCTCGCGCCGCTTCGCGGCTGGGTGTGTCCCCACCCGCGCCGCGGTGCGGCGCGCATCGTCACCGGGCTAGATGCGACTGAGGCTGTGCAACGGCAACTCCGCGACGGCCTGCCGGCCCCCGAGCGCGGTCAGTTCGAGGATCACCGCCGCCGCCATCACGGTGGCCCCGGTGCGTTCCAGCAGGCGGGCCGCGGCGGCGAGGGTGCCCCCGGTGGCCAGCACGTCGTCGATGATCACGACCTGGCGTCCGCGCAGGTCGATGCCGTCGGCCGGGATTTCCAGGGTGGCGCTGCCGTACTCCAGGTCGTAGTGCTCGGCGTGCACCGGCGGCGGCAGCTTCCCGCCCTTACGGATCGCCAGCACGCCGGTGCGCAGCCGGTCGGCGACGGCCGCGGCGGCCAGAAACCCGCGGGAATCGATCCCGGCCACCAGGTCGGCGCCGGCTGCGATCTCGGCCAGCGCGTCGGTGACCGCCGTCAGCCCGCGCGGGTCTGCGAACACCGGGGTGAGGTCCTTGAACTGGACCCCCGGCTTGGGAAAGTCGGACACCTCGCGCAGCAGGGCGGCGATCACGGCCGCCACGGGCGCGCTCCCGCCTTCGCTCGTCACCGGAGCCTCATTGCACGAGGGCCCATCGGTCCATGTTCCAGCCGGCGCCCCAACGGGTCGGATTCTTGCTCACGGCATACATCTTCTTCGACATCAACAGGGTTCGTTGCTGCCGGTAGAGGGGCAGCGTCGGCATGTCGCCCCACAGGATCGGCGCCGCTTCGCCCAGCAACCGGACGCGTTCGGCGGGGTCGGCCGACACCGCCAGCGCCCCGATCGTGCTGTCGATCTGCGGGTTCGCGTAGCCCGACAGGTTGTTGCCGTTGCCGCTGTGCAGCTCGTAGGCGTCCATCGCCGACGACCCCGTCGACCCGCTGCCGGCGGCCCCACCGGTGCTGGCCAGCAGCACGTCGATCTTGCCGTCCCTGAGCGCCTGCGGCCCCGAGGTGTCCAGGGCGACGTTCGCGACGGTGATGCCCGCCGCGGCACAGGATTTGGTGATCACCCCGACGTTGACCGCGAGCCGCGCATTGGGCCCCTGGTAGCCGATCCGCACCGTCAACGGCGCGCCACCGAGCGCGTCGCGGGCGGCGCCGGGGTCCGCCTTGCCGAACGGGCCGGCCTCGGCGGCGCCGACGCTGGCGGTGACCGGATCGTCGAGCGCCGGGCTCAGGCGTGAGTTGGCGACCGGCACCCCGGCATCGCGCGCGAGAGTGTCGCGCGGCGTGCACAGCGCGAGCGCGCGGCGGGCCTTGGGCTGCGCCAGCGGGCCCTGCGGCGCGAAGATCAGCTGCTCGATGCCGTCCGACGGCGAATCGGCGCGGTCGTAGTTGTCCGGCGTGGTCAGCGTTCCGGAGGAGCCCGCCGCCACGTCCACCACGTCGACGCTGCGGTTGTTGACCCGGTCCTGGATGTCGGGGCCCTGGGGCCACACCGTGACCCGCTTGGTGACCGCCTTCGGGCCCCACCACCGGTCGTTGGCGACGAGCACCACCGCGCCGCCGTCCAGGACGCGTTCGATCTTGTAGGGCCCCGACGACGGGAAGTTCTTCAGGTCGAGGCCGGGCTTGAGGTCCCAGATGGTGTTCCACAGTTTGGCGATCTGCTGCACCAGCTCGCCGTTGTTGCTCAGCAGGGCGGCGGTGACGTCGACGTGCAACCGGTCGGCGATCACGTGCGACGGCATCATCGACGTGGCGGTGAACAGCTGGTTGTAGTCGACGACGCCGCGGTCCGGGATGAACGACACCCGCGCCTTCTTCTGCCCCGGCAGGCACTCGACGTTGGCGATGTCGAGGTAGCCGGCCCGGGTGGCGGCGTCGAACTCCGGATACCGGCCGGACTGGGCCGCCCAGGCGAGTACCAGGTCGTCGCAGGTCACCGGCTTGCCGTCGGAATAGACGGCGTTGTCGGCGATCTGGTAATCCAGCACCAGCGGGGAACCGCCCACCACCGACACGGTGCCGAAGTCACGGTCGGCGACGGTCTGCCCGTCGGGACCGTGGTAGCTGAAGCCGGCCAGCGTGCGGGCGAAGGCTTGCGCCCCGGCCGACGCCGCTCCGACGACCGTGTTGGTGTTGTACGTGACCAGCGGGCCGTCGACCACGTAGTCGACCTGGGCGGCGGTGCTGCCGGAACAGGCGGCGAGCCCGACGGCCGCCACGAGCGTTGCGGCCAAAGCGATAGCGCCTCCCGCGAGGCGATACCTGGAGGCCATGGCGCCTACCGCCGGCCGGCGTTTCGCTTGCCGCTCGGACGCCGGGTCCCGGTCGGCCGCACCGGGCGCGCGCCCGGCGCCGGTTTGCTCGGTGCGGGCTTGTCGGACGCTGCGGGCGCGGCGGCGTCCGCCGCCGCTTCGTCCCCGGTGGCCTTCGCCTCCTCGACCGGCTCGGCGCCGGCGGAGCGGCGCCGCATGACGCGGCGGGTGTGGGTGCGCACCAGCTCCGTGCGTTCGCGCAGCGAGACCAGCAACGGGGTGGCGAAGAAGATCGACGAGTAGGTGCCGATCATGATGCCGATCAGCTGCACCAGCGCCAGGTCCTTCAGCGTCCCGACGCCCAGCAGCCACACCGCGACCACCATCAGCGCCAGCACCGGCAACACCCCGATCAGGCTGGTGTTGATCGAGCGCATGAACGTCTGGTTGATCGCCAGGTTGGCCTGCTCGGCGAACGTGCGCCGGGTGGTGTGCTGGAACCCGTGGGTGTTCTCCTCGACCTTGTCGAAGACGATGACGGTGTCATAGAGCGAGAAACCGAGGATCGTCAGCAGCCCGATGACGGTCGCCGGGGTCACCTCGAAGCCCACCAGCGAATACACACCGGCGGTGACGGTGAGGTCGAAGAACATCGCCGCGATGGCGGCGAGCGTCATGTAGCGCTCGTAGCGCACGGTGATGTACAGGCCGACCAGCGCCAGGAAGACCACCAGCGCGATCAGCGCCTTGGTGGTGATCTGGTCGCCCCAGGTCTCCGACACCGCCGAATCGCTGATGGCCTGCCTGCTCGGCTTGCCGTCGGTGCCCTTGGGCCCGAAAGCGTCGAACAGGGCGTTGCGCAGCTTGGCCGTCTGGTCGTTGGACAGCGTCTCGGAGCGGATCTGCACCGTGGCGGAGGCCCCGTTGCCGACGATCACCACCGATTCCGGGTCGCGGCCGACGGCCTTGCGGAAGACGTCGGACACCTGCGACGTCTGCACCTGGCCGGTCGCGCCCGCGGCGGGCATCGACACCGTCGTGCCCCCGTTGAAGTCGATCCCGAAGGTGAAGCCGCGCAGGATGATGCTGGCGAGGGCGACCGCGACGATGCCGCCGCTGATGCCGAACCACAGCCGGCGCCGCCCGACCACCTCGAAGGCGCCCGTGCCGGTGTAGAGCCGCGACAGGAAGCTGTGCCGCGGCTGGCCCGCGCCGCCGTCGGTGAGCTGCACGGTCCCCTCGGAAGCTGCGGTGAGCTCGGTCGCGTCCTTGGATGCCTTGGAGGCACTCATGCGCTATCCCCGTCCCGTCTTCACTTGCGCCGAGGCCCGACGTTCGCGGGCGACCTGTTGCACGGCTCCCAGGCCGTTGTACGCGGGCTTGGCCAGCGTCGGGGACTTGGAGGCCAGATACACCAGCGGCCAGGTCACCAGGAACACCACGACCAGGTCAAGGATCGTGGTGAGCCCCAACGTGAAGGCGAAGCCCTTCACCTGGCCGATCGCCAGGAAGTACAGCACCGCGGCGGCCAGGAAGGTGACGGCGTTGCCCGAGACGATCGTCTTGCGCGCCCGCGCCCAGCCGCGGGGCACCGCCGACCGGAACGACCGGCCTTCGCGGATCTCGTCCTTGATGCGCTCGAAGAACACCACGAACGAGTCCGCCGTGGTGCCGATACCGATGATCAAACCGGCGATGCCGGCCAGGTCCAGGGTGTAGTTGATGTAGCGGCCCAGCAGCACCAAGATGGCGAAAACCATTGCGCCGGAGGCGATCAACGACAGCGCCGTGAGCAGACCCAGCACCCGGTAATACAGCAGCGAGTACAGCAGCACCAGGACCAGACCGATCCCGCCCGCGATCAGGCCCGCCCGCAGCGAGGTCAATCCCAGCGTGGCCGAGACGGTTTGGGCCTCCGACGACTGGAAGGACAGCGGCAACGAACCGTATTTGAGGACGTTGGCCAGCTGCTTGGCCGTCGCGGCGGTGAACGGCGGGTCGCCGCCGGTGATCTGGGTCCGGCCACCGGGGATGGCCTCCTGGATCATCGGGGCGCTGACGACCTGCGAGTCCAGCGTGAAGGCGGTTTGGGTGCCGATGTGGGCGGCGGTGAAGTCCGCCCAGGTGTTGGCCGCGGCCGGCTTGAACTGCACGTCCACGACATAGCCGATGCCGCGCTGGTTCATGCCCGAGGAGGCGTCGGCGATCTGGTCGCCGCTGATGATCGACGGCGCCAGCAGGTAGGCCACCTTGTGGTCGGTCGAGCACGTCACCAGCGGCAGGTTCGGGTCGTCGTTGCCGGCCAGGATGTCCTCTTTGTCGCACCGGGTGGCCTGGAACTGCAGCGCGAGGAACTGGACGCCCTGGCGGGTGCTCTGCCGCCACTTCTTCTCGTCGGCGATGCGCTCGGCGAGTTCCTTGCGCGGGTCCGGCGGTGCCGGCTGCTCGGCTGGGGGCACATCGGCCGGTGGGGCGTTACCCGCGGGCGCCGGCGGTGGCGCGGGGCTCGGCGGTG
>NZ_GG770560.1:218139-238053 GCF_000164135.1 Mycobacterium parascrofulaceum ATCC BAA-614
GCGGCGGTGCGGGCTGGCCCGACGGCGGGGGCGCCTGCGGCGCGGGCTTGGGCTGGACCGCCTGCGCGGGCATCGAGTTGAGCACGGGCCGGATGTAGAGCCGGGCGGTCTGTCCCAGGTTGCGGGCCTCGTTGCCGTCGTTTCCGGGGACGGTGATCACCAGGTTGTCGCCGTCGACCACGACCTCCGACCCGGAGACGCCCAGCCCGTTGACCCGCGCGCTGATGATCTGCTGCGCCTGCGCCAGCGCGTCGCGGCTCGGGCGCGAGCCGTCCGGGGTGCGGGCCGTCAACGTGACGCGGGTGCCGCCCTGCAGGTCGATGCCGAGCTTGGGCGCTGCGCGCTTGTCCCCGGTCAGGAAGACCAGCAGGTAGACGCCGACGAGCAGCAGCAAGAAAACCGACAGGTAGCGGGCAGGGTGCACCGGCGCCGAAGACGATGCCACGTTCCTTCTATCTCCTCGAGTATCGGTTCGTACCCCGGACAGAGCCTAGTGTCGCGCCCCCGCCCGCTGCGCAAGCGGTCAGGAATCCCGGTCAGGAATCCTTGGTGAGCCGGCCCTCGTCGGATGCCGCCATGTCGTCGGCGCCGTCTTCGTCGGCCAGGTCGTCGTCGGCCAGGTCTTCGTCGTCGGGCAGGATCCGGTCGCGGATGGCGAGCTTCATCCAGGTGGTCACCACGCCGGGCGCGATCTCCAGGTCGATGGTGTCGTCGGTGATCGCGACGACCGTCGCCTGAAGGCCCGACGTCGTGTGCACGCGATCGCCCGGCTGCAACGACTCGTGCAGGTCGATGGTGGCCTGCATCGCGCGCTTCTGGCGCCGCGACGCGAAGTACATGAACCCACCCATGATGAGCAGGAACGGCAGGAACAGGATCAAACTCTCCATCAAAAGGCCTGTCTTTTCGTAGTGGTCTTCGGGCATTTCTTTTCGCTCGGCGCCAGGCGACCCCGCGGGCCGCGCACCTCGTATCGGCCAGTGTGCCATTGCCGCAGGTAGCATCCGAGCGCCGCGTGCGTGGAGGACCGCCGCCGCCGGGCCCGATAGGCTTGAGTGGCGACGCGAAAGGCGCGCGCGGTGAGGAGAAAATCGTGGCCGGCCTCGAGCAGACACGCCAGCTGGTCACCGAAATCCCCGGTCCCGCTTCGCTGGAGCTGACCAAGCGGCGCGCCGCGGCGGTGTCGCACGGGGTGAACGTGTCGTTGCCCGTGTTCGTCGCGCGCGCCTTCGGCGGCATCATCGAGGACGTCGACGGCAACCGGCTCATCGACCTGGCGTCCGGCATCGCGGTGACCACCGTCGGCAACTCCTCTCCCCGGGTGGTGGAAGCCGTGCGCGCGCAGGTGGCCGAGTTCACCCACACCTGCTTCATGGTCGTGCCGTACGAGCAGTACGTCGCCGTGGCCGAGGAGCTCAACCGGATCACGCCGGGATCGGGCGAGAAGCGCTCGGTGCTGTTCAACTCCGGCGCCGAGGCCGTCGAGAACGCCGTCAAGATCGCGCGGTCGTACACCCGCAAACCCGCCGTCGTGGCGTTCAACCACGCCTACCACGGCCGGACCAACCTGGCGATGGCGCTGACCGCCAAGTCCAAGCCGTACAAGAGCGGCTTCGGCCCGTTCGCGCCGGAGGTGTACCGGGCGCCGGTGTCCTACCCCTACCGGGACGGGCTGCTCGACAAGGAGCTGGCCACCGACGGGGAAAAGGCCGCGGCCCGCGCGATCGACGTGATCGAGAGCCAAGTCGGCGCGGACAGCCTCGCCGCCGTCATCATCGAACCGATCGCCGGCGAGGGCGGATTCATCGTGCCCGCCGAGGGCTTCCTGCCCGCCCTGCTCGACTGGTGCCGGAAGAACGACGTGGTGTTCATCGCCGACGAGGTGCAGACCGGGTTCGCGCGCACCGGCGCGATGTTCGCCTGCGAGCACGAGGGCCCGAATGGTCTGGAGCCGGACCTCATCTGCACCGCCAAGGGCATCGCCGACGGGCTGCCGCTGTCGGCGGTCACCGGCCGGGCGCAGATCATGGATGCATCCCATGTCGGCGGTTTGGGCGGCACATTCGGCGGCAACCCAATCGCTTGTGCGGCAGCATTGGCCACCATTGGCACGATCGAAAGTGACGGCCTGATCGAACGGGCCAGGCAATTGGAACGGCTGATCACCGAACCCTTGTTGCGGCTGCAGGCCGGCGATGACCGGATCGGCGATGTGCGCGGCCGCGGCGCCATGATCGCCATCGAGTTGGTGAAGTCCGGAACGGCCGAACCCGATCGCGAGCTGACTCAGAAGCTGTCCACCGCGGCGCACGCGGCCGGTGTCGTCGTGTTGACCTGCGGGATGTTCGGCAACATCATCCGGCTGTTGCCGCCGCTGACCATCGGCGACGAGCTGCTCAACGAGGGGCTCGACATTCTGGGCGGGCTGCTCGGCGACCTGTAGGACCTGGGGACTCCCCCCGACACGTGGCCAATCTCACAACCCCCGCCGCGGCCCGTCCGTGGTGGAATACCGTTACTTTAGCTAACGTTCTAACCGTCAGCGCAGTGGCGCTAAATGACTCACTAACTTTCATTGCGAGGGACTTGTTTATGTCGACCATCGATCACGACGAGCGGCTCGAGCGCCGCATCGAGGAACTGACCGCCAACGACCCGCAGTTCGCCGCGGCCCGACCGGACCCGGCGATCGAGGCGGCCCTCGAGAAGCCCGGACTGCGGCTCCCGCAGGTGATCCGGACCGTGCTCGCGGGGTATGCGGACCGGCCCGCGCTGGCGCACCGGGCGGTGGAGTTCGTCGCGGACTCGGCGAGCGGTCGCACCACGCTCGAGCTACTCCCCCGCTTCGAGACCCTCACCTACCGCGATCTCGGCGACCGGGTCGGTGCGCTGGGCCGCGCATGGGCCCACGACGAGGTGCGCGTCGGTGACCGGGTCTGCATCCTGGGCTTCAACAGCGTCGACTACGCCACGATCGACATGGCGCTGGCCACGATCAGCGCGGTGTCGGTCCCGCTGCAGACCAGCGCGTCGCTGACGTCGCTGCAGCCGATCGTGGCCGAGACGGAGCCCACCGTGATCGCGGCCAGCGCGAACCAGCTGCCCGACGCGGTGGAGCTGATCCTCACCGGCCAGCGGCCCGCCAAGCTGGTCGTGTTCGACTACCACCCCGAGGTGGACGACGAGCGCGAGGCCGTCGAAACCGCCCGCACGCGGCTCGCGGACACCGGCGTGGTCGTCGAGACGCTCGCCGAGGTGCTCGAGCGCGGCAAGGCGCTGCCCGACACGGAACTCCCGGCCGGCGATGAGCCCGACCCGCTCGCGCTGCTGATCTACACCTCCGGCAGCACCGGCGCGCCCAAGGGCGCGATGTACCCGCAGAGCAACGTCGGCAAGATCTGGCGCCGCGGCAGCCGGAACTGGTTCGGCGAGAGTGCCGCGTCGATCACCCTGAACTTCATGCCGATGAGCCACGTCATGGGCCGCGGCATCCTGTACGGCACCCTGGGCAACGGCGGCACGGCCTATTTCGCGGCCAAGAGCGACCTCTCGACGCTGCTCGAGGACCTCGAGCTGGTGCGCCCCACCGAGCTGAACTTCGTCCCCCGCATCTGGGAGACCCTGTTCGGCGAGTTCCAGCGCCAGGTCGCGCGGCGGCTGTCCGAGGGTGGCGACCGCGCCGCGGTCGAAGCCGAGGTCCTGGCCGAGCAGCGCGAGTACCTGCTGGGCGGGCGGTTCATCTTCGCGATGACGGGCTCGGCGCCCACCTCCCCGGAGCTGCGCAACTGGGTGGAGTCCCTGCTGCAGATGCACCTGATGGACGGCTACGGCTCCACCGAGGCCGGGATGGTGCTCTTCGACGGCGAGATCCAGCGCCCGCCGGTGATCGACTACAAGCTGGTCGACGTGCCGGACCTGGGCTACTTCGGGACGGACCGGCCCCACCCGCGCGGTGAGCTGTTGCTGCGGACCGAGAACATGTTCCCCGGCTACTACAAGCGGGCCGAGATCACCGCCAACGTGTTCGACGAGGACGGCTACTACCGGACCGGCGACGTGTTCGCCGAGGTGGCACCCGACAAGCTGGTCTACGTCGACCGCCGCAACAACGTGCTGAAGCTGGCGCAGGGCGAGTTCGTGACCCTGGCCAAGCTGGAGGCCGAGTTCGGCAACAGCCCGCTGGTCCGCCAGATCTACGTCTACGGCAACAGCTCCCAGCCCTACCTGCTGGCCGTCGTCGTGCCGACCCAGGAAGCCTTGGGGCGCTGGGACTCCGAGGCGCTCAAGGGCAAGATCGCCGACTCGCTGCAGAACGTCGCCCGCCAGGCCGGCCTGCAGTCCTACGAGGTGCCGCGCGACTTCCTCATCGAGACCACCCCGTTCAGCCTGGAGAACGGTCTGCTGACCGGGATCCGCAAGCTGGCGTGGCCGAAGCTCAAGCAGCACTACGGCGAGCGCCTCGAGCAGCTCTACGCCGAGCTCGCCGAGGGCCAGGCCAACGAGCTGGCCGAGCTGCGCCGCAACGGCGCCGACGCGCCGGTGCTGCAGACCGTCAGCCGGGCCGCGGCCGCGATGCTGGGCACCGCCGCCACCGAGCTGACGCCCGACGCGCACTTCACCGATCTGGGTGGGGACTCGCTGTCGGCGTTGACGTTCGGCAACCTGCTGCGCGAGATCTTCGACATCGACGTCCCGGTGGGCGTCATCGTCAGCCCGGCCAGCGACCTGCAGGCCATCGCCGACTACATCGAGGGTGAGCGCCGGGGCAGCAAGCGGCCCACGTTCGCGGCCGTCCACGGCCGCGACGCGACCGAGGTGCGCGCCGCCGACCTCACCCTGGACAAGTTCCTCGAGGCCGAGACGCTGGCCGCCGCGCCCAGCCTGCCCAAGCCCACCGCCGAGGTGCGCACGGTGCTGCTGACCGGCGCGACCGGTTTCCTGGGCCGCTACCTGGCGCTCGAGTGGCTCGAGCGGATGGACCTGGTGGACGGCAGGGTGATCGCACTGGTGCGGGCCAAGTCCGACGACGAGGCGCGCGCCCGGCTGGACCGGACCTTCGACAGTGGAGACCCCAAGCTCCTGGCGCACTACCGGGAACTGGCCGCCGACCACCTCGAGGTCATCGCCGGCGACAAGGGCGAGCCCAACCTGGGGTTGGACCAGCAGACCTGGCAGCGGCTGGCCGACACGGTCGACCTAATCGTCGACCCCGCCGCCCTGGTCAACCACGTGCTGCCGTACAGCGAGCTGTTCGGTCCCAACGCGCTGGGCACCGCCGAACTCATCCGGATCGCGCTCACAACCAAGCTGAAGCCGTACACCTACGTGTCGACGATCGGCGTCGGTGACCAGATCACGCCCGGCCAGTTCGTCGAGGACGCCGACATCCGGCAGGTCAGCGCGACCCGCGCGGTCAACGACAACTACGCCAACGGCTACGGCAACAGCAAGTGGGCCGGCGAGGTGCTGCTGCGCGAGGCGCACGACCTGTGTGGTTTGCCGGTCGCGGTGTTCCGCTGCGACATGATCCTGGCCGACACCACCTACGCCGGCCAGCTCAACCTGCCGGACATGTTCACCCGGCTGATGCTGAGCCTGGTCGCCACCGGTGTCGCGCCCGGTTCGTTCTACGAACTGGACGCCGACGGCAACCGGCAGCGTTCGCACTACGACGGCCTGCCGGTCGAGTTCATCGCCGCGGCGATCTCCACGCTGGGCACGCAGGTGCTGGACAACGCCCCCCGCGGGGACGGCTTCCAGACCTACCACGTGATGAACCCGTACGACGACGGCATCGGCCTCGACGAGTACGTCGACTGGCTGATCGACGCCGGCCACCGGATCCAGCGCATCGCCGACTACGGCGAATGGCTGCGGCGGTTCGAGGGCACCATGCGGGGCCTGCCGGAGCGGCAGCGCCAGTACTCGCTGCTGCCGCTGCTGCACAACTACCAGCAGCCCGAGAAGCCGATCAACGGATCGATGGCACCGACCGACCGCTTCCGCGCCGCGGTGCAGGAGGCGAAAATCGGCCCGGACAAAGACATTCCCCACGTCTCGCCGCCGATCATCGTCAAGTACGCCACCGACCTGCAGCTGCTCGGCCTGCTGTAACGGCAAGACGGCAATCGCCCAGTCCCGTCGGGACTGGGCGATTGCCGTTGGTTGTGCGCCGGGCTACTGCTGAGGATGCGGCCAGCGCAGGTACGCGGCGTTGGCGCCCGACGCCGGGCGGTGACGGCGCCACCCGCGCTTCTGCTGCGGGTCGGCGGCCGTACGCGGCTTGGTCAGCGCGCCGGAGGACACCTCGGCCGGTTCGTACGCCGGCTCCCGGTACGGTTCGACGGCCGGCGCGGCCGCGGCTTCTGCCGGCGCCAGGGGCTGGACGTCGCGCGCCAGGCGCACGGCCGTGCGGGCCAGCACCACGCCGCCGACGAAGACGATCAGCGCACCCAGTCCGGAGAAATAGGTGACTTCGAGCACCGCGCGCTTGCGCTCGGTGGCGGCGACCGGGTCACCGGCGGAGCCGATCCCCAGCAGCGGGGCGACCTGACCACCGACGACGAACCACGCGCCGGCCAGCACCGCCAGCCAGCCGCCCAGCATCGCCGCCACGCGGTTGCCCGCGACGATCAACAACAGACCGCCCAGCACGGTGGCGGCTCCCGGCAGGACCTCGAGCCACCCTCGCGCCGAACTCCACGCCCACGCCCGGTCGGGTGTGTAGGCGAAATTGAAGCGCGGTCCGACAAACGGTATTAACGCCCCCCAAGCTCCCAGGATGACCAGGAGCAATCCGCTGACCGCGCCACGCGAGCGCGGCATGCTCAGCCCGCGGGGTTGGCCGTCTTCTGCGTATTTCATGATTTCCCCTCGTTGAATACCGGGCCTATTTCCGGCCGGAGATGGGTACCCGGCGGTTTCCACTCGTAACCCATGCGGCGGGCGAAAGCCACCCCCGCCGGTGGCGGTTGTGACTGGTGAGGCTGGTGTTACTAGCGGAGGCCGAGCAGCAGCAGCACGATCGCGATCGCCGGAAAGGCGCCCTGCGTCACCGCGGCCCGCGCCTTCTCCGGCGCCGACAACAGCAGCACCACCGCGGCCGCGGCCATCGACCCCACGCCGGCGAAAACCAGTGCGGCGCCAACCGCGTTGTGGCGCATGACAATAGCGGCGATACCGATGGCGCTGACGACCGCCAGGAACAGGTTGTAGAAGCCCTGGTTGAAGGCCAGCAGCTTGGTGGTCTCGGCTTCCTCGGCCGTGGTCCCGAACGTGGCGCGGGTGCGCGCCGAGGTCCAGGTCAACGATTCCATCACGAAGATGTAGACGTGCAATAACGCCGCCAGCGCGGCGAATACCAGTCCGGCGATGATCATCGCTCCCCCTGGTCGGTCGAGGCCTGCGCGGTGGACTCTACCGATCTGCGGCCGCCCCTCAACGCGAAACGGCGCCGGTAGCCGAGGGGCTACCGGCGCCTGCCGCGTTATCAGTCCCTAGACGCCGGCGTGGTGGCGCCGGTGGAACAGGCCGCGCCCGCGGTGCTCCGGCTCGGCCGCCTCCCGGTCCGTGCGCGCATGCGTCGCGCCGTGCGTCTCGTCGTACATGGCCGGTTCACCCGCCGGCGCGGCGTCCGCCGCCACCGGCGCCGGTTCGCTCGCCACCACGTCGCGCGCGTGCCGGACCGCCAACCGGGCCACCGCGGCCCCGCCCAGGAAAACGATCAGCGCACCCAGGCCGGTGAAGTAGGTGACCTCGAGCAGGGCGCGTTTCAGGTCCGTCGAGGCCACCGGGAGGCCGCGGTCGCCGACGCCCAGCGTCGGCGCGAACGCCTGACCGACCACGAACCAGGCGCCGCCGGCGACGGCCAGCCAGCCGCCCAGCACGGCGTTGGCGCGATTGCCGGACAACAGCACCAGCAGGCCGCCCGCCACCGTCACGGCCCCGGGAAGCACCTCCAGCCACGCTTTGGCCGCGGTCCAGGTCCAGGCAGGCCCGCCCGCGTATGCCCAATCGATGTTCGGGCCGAAGAACGGCACCAGCGCGCCCCAGGCACCCAACAGGATCAGCAGTAGCCCGGTCAGCGCGCCGCGGGTGCGCGGCATGTACAGCGCGCGAGGGCGTTCGTAGTCGTTGCGCTTGGTCCTCATCAGAATCTCCTTCAACAGGTATCGCTGCTGTGAGGCTGGTTACCCTGCGGCGCACCCGAATAACCGGCCGCGGGCCCCGCCGCGCGTTTGCTGTGCGGCGTGGCGCCGGGCCTGTCGCGCAGTTTGGGCAGGCCGGCGACGGTGCGCGCGCCGGCTCGGCGGAAAGGTCACGATTCGGCCGCAATTGGCGCACCGCGCCGGGCGGCTCACCGCTAGTCGAACAGGCCCGCCTGGCCCAGCCCGGTGGCGCTCGCCGGCGGGCTCATGCCCAGATGCGTCCACGCCTGCGCGGTGGCCACCCGGCCGCGCGGCGTGCGCGCGACCATCCCGGCGCGCACCAGGAAGGGCTCGCACACCTCCTCGACGGTGGTGGCCTCCTCGCCCACGGCCACCGCGAGCGTCGACACCCCCACCGGGCCGCCGCCGAAGCTGCGGGTCAGCGCCGTCAGCACCGCACGGTCAAGCCGGTCCAGGCCGAGTTCGTCGACGTCGTAGACCGCGAGCGCGGACTTGGCCACGTCCCGGGTGATCACCCCGTCGGCGCGGACCTCGGCGAAGTCCCGGACCCGGCGCAGCAGCCGGTTGGCGATGCGCGGGGTGCCGCGCGAGCGGCGGGCGATCTCCTCGGCGGCTTCGGCGCCCAACTCGATGCCCAGGATGCCGGCGGAGCGGGCCAGCACGAGCTCCAGCTCGGCGGGCTCGTAGAAGTCCATGTGCGCGGTGAAGCCGAACCGGTCGCGCAGCGGGCCGGTCAGGGCGCCGGACCGGGTGGTGGCGCCGACCAGGGTGAAGGGGGCGACCTCCAGGGGGATCGAGGTCGCGCCGGGGCCCTTGCCGACCACCACGTCGACGCGGAAGTCCTCCATCGCCAGGTACAGCATTTCCTCGGCGGGGCGGGCGATGCGGTGGATCTCGTCGATGAACAGCACGTCGTGCTCGACCAGGTTGGACAGCATCGCCGCCAGGTCACCGGCGCGCTCGAGGGCGGGACCGGACGTCACCCGCAGCGACGAGCCGAGCTCGGCGGCGATGATCATGGCCAGCGACGTCTTGCCCAGCCCGGGGGGACCCGACAGCAGGATGTGGTCCGGTGTGCCGCCGCGGTTCTTGGCGCCCTCGATCACCAGCTGGAGCTGTTCGCGCACCCGCGGCTGGCCGATGAACTCCCGCAGGGAACGCGGCCGCAGGCTGACGTCGATGTCGCCCTCGCCGACGGCCAGCGCCGGAGACAATTCGCGTTCGGCGTCGTCCATCATTTGGACTTACCCAGCAGCGACAGCGCGGCGCGCAGGGCGCCGGACGTCGTCGCGTCCTGCTCGGTGGCCAACACCTTGTCGGTGGCCTCTTCGGCCTGCTTGACGGCGAAACCCAGCCCGACCAGCGCCTCCACCACCGGGCCGCGCACCGCGTGCCCGTTGACCACCGACGCTCCCCCGGCCGCCGCGGCGGCGCCCACCTTGTCGCGCAGCTCGAGCACCATCCGCTCGGCGCCGCGCTTGCCGATCCCGGGCACCCGGGTCAGCGCGGTGACGTCGCCGTCGTGCAGCACCTGCCGCAACGCCGCGGCGTCGTGCACCGCCAGCGTCGCCATCGCCAGCCGGGGCCCGACGCCCGACACCGTCAGCAGCGTCAGGAAGAGGTCGCGGGTTTCGGCGTCGGTGAACCCGTACAGCGTCATCGAGTCCTCGCGCACCACCATCGCGGTGATCAGCCGGGCCTCGGTCCCGGTGCGCAGCGTCGCCAGGGTCGACGGTGTCGCGTTCACCCGGTAGCCGACGCCGGCGGCCTCGATCACGGCATGATCGAGCGCCACCCCGAGCACCTCGCCGCGCACCGAAGCGATCATCGTGCGGCCTTCAGCTTGGCCAGGTACGCGTTGCGCTGTCGCGCGGCCAGCGTCTCGGCCGCGGCCAGCCGGGCGATCATCGGCGCCCGCCAGCAATGACAGATCGCCAGGGCCAGCGCGTCGGCGGCGTCGGCCGGCGTCGGTTTGGCTTGCAGCGCAAGGATTTTGGTGACCATCGCGGTGACCTGCGCCTTGTCCGCGGCGCCGTTGCCGGTCACCGCGGCCTTGACCTCGCTCGGGGTGTGGAAGTGCACGTCGACGCCGCGCTTGGCCGCCGCCAGGGCCACCACCCCGCCGGCCTGCGCGGTGCCCATCACGGTCGAGACGTTCAGCTGGGAGAACACCCGCTCGATGGCGACCACGTCCGGCTGGTGCGTGGCCAGCCAATGCTCGACGGCGTCGCTGATGGCCAGCAACCTCTTGGCCAGCGGCGCGTCCGACGGGGTCCGCACCACATCGACGTCCAGCGCGACCACGCTGCGCCCGCGCCCGCTTTCCACGACCGACAGTCCGCAACGGGTCAGCCCGGGATCGACGCCCATCACGCGCATTTGCCCGCTCCCACCTGTAGAACAGCTGTTCGATACCCTAGCGGGCGCGACCGACCGGTTCGCGGAGGACACGCGGCGGCGCCGCCGATTCGCGGTCGCGAGGTTACAGCGCCGAATGCTCACAAAAGCTGTTAGCTTTAGCCGACGTTCGCTCAAGCAAGGTGGCAACGGAAGGGTTCGCGTGGGATCACTGCTGGTCATTATCGCGATCGTGCTGTTCATCGCGTCCATCGTTGTGCTCGTCATCGCTTTGCGGCGCCCCAAGCAGCCGGGACCCCCGCGGGGACGCCAGGACCCGCTCTCGTTCAACGCGATGCCGGAGTTCGGCCCCCGCCAGCTCGGGCCCGGGGCCATCGTCAGCTATGGCGGGGTCGACTATGTGGTGCGGGGCTCGGTGACGTACCGCGAGGGCCCGTTCGTGTGGTGGGAGCACCTGCTGGAGGGCGGCGACCAGCCGATCTGGTTCAGCGTCGAGGAGGACGACGGGCGCCTCGAGCTGGCGATGTGGGTCAGCCGCAAGGACGTCCGGCTGCAGCCGGGCGACCAGTACGTCGTCGACGGGGTGACGTTTCACGAGTCCGAGCGCGGTCGCGCCTCGTTCACCACCGAGGGCACCACGGGCCTGCCCGCGGGCGGCGAGATGGAATTCGTCGACTGCGCCAACTCCGACGAGTCCGTGCTGCTCTCCTTCGAGCGCTGGGCGCCGGGCATGCCGTGGGAGGTCTCGACCGGAAAGCCCGTGCTCACCGGCGAACTGACCGTCTATCCGGCGCCCCCGCCCTCCTCCGCTTAGGAGCGCGCCGGTGCCGCTTCATCAGCTCGCCGTGGCTCCTTCGGACGTGTCCGGGCGAAGGCTCGGGCTCGCGCTCAACGCGCCGGCGCCGCCACCGCTGGCGACCTGCCTCCTGCACCACCCCGACGGCGGCGCCCTGTCGCTCGGGGTGCTCGGCGCGTCGCACGTCGTCACGGTCGAGCACGCCGCGGGGCGGTTCTCCGAGGAGGTCTCGTGCACCGCGCGCGGCTTCGGGGGCGCCCTGCCGGAACGCACGGCCGCCGACGGCTACTCGCTGGAATCCTGGATCGACACGTACGACGAGGGATCCTTCCGCCGCATGGCGCGCGACCTGCGTGAGCGGTGCGCGCGGGAAAACGGTTGGCTCGGTGGCTCTTTCCCCGGCGACGACGCCGCGCTGACCGCGTTGGCCGCCGAACCCGACGGCCCGGGATGGCACTGGCGGACCTGGCACCTGTATCCCCGCAACGCTTTTGGCTCCGGCGGGTCCGGCGGGTCCGGCGGCGAGGTGGTCCACACGGCGAGCCGGTGGCACCCGTGAGCCGCAACCGCCTGTTCGTGGTCGCCGGTGCGCTGGCCGTCGCCGCCGTCGCCTGCCTGGTGCCCGGAATTATGTTGCTGCACAAGAACATCGGGTCCTACATCGCCGGTCACTATCACGAGTACTCCCGCGACGCGAACGGGACGCGTTACGAGTGCAGCGGGCCGGCGGACGACGTCGCCGACACGCTGGCCGAGTACCAGGGGCCCCAGGCGCGCGCCGCCAACGGCGCCAGCGAGTACCTGCGCTACAGCAACAACATCGTGATCGTCGGCCCCGACGGCAACCGGCCCTGCAGCATTCGGCTGGAAAGCCTGAACGCCGGATACAGCCACGGCGCCTTCGTCTTCCTCGGCCCCGGATTCACCCCCGGCTCGCCCTCGGGCGGTTCCGGCGGCAGTCCCGGCGGCCCCGGCGGAACCAAGTGACGGCCCACCACAGAAGGAGAAAACCATGTACCTCGCCGTCGAGATCGGCACCGTCGACCTCAATCCGGTCCTGAAAGGCGCAGTCGCGACGATCCTGTACTTCTGTGTCGGCATGGCCGTACTCCTCGTCGGGTTCTACGCGGTCGACGTGCTGACCCCCGGGAATCTGCGCCGGCTGGTGTTCATCGACCGCCGCCCCAACGCCGTCATCGTCGCGGGCGCGATGTACATCGCCCTGACCGTGGTCATCGTCAGCGCGATCGCCAACAGCTACAGCCAGCTGGGCCAGGGGCTGGTCGGCGTGGCGGTGTACGGGCTGATGGGGGTGATCCTGCTCGGGATAGCGATGCTGGCCATGCACCTGCTGATACCGGGCAGCTTCCACGAACACATCGGCGAGCCCGAGCTGCATCCCGGATCGTTCGCCGTGGCGCTGATCCTGCTCGCGGTGGGGTGCGTCACGGCCGCCGCCGTGTCATGACCGCAGTGGGGTTGCCCGGGTCGGACGTGAGCCGGCCCGCGGAACCGTCGGTGCGCTGGCGGGCCGTGCTGCTGGCCGCCGTCGCGGCGTGCGCGGCGTCGGGCATCATCTACGAACTCGCGCTGCTGACACTGGCGGCGAGCCTCGACGGCGGCGGCATCGTCGCCACCTCGCTGATCGTCGCGGGCTACATCGCCGCGCTCGGGTTGGGCGCCCTGCTGGTCAAGCCGCTGCTGGGGCACGCGGCCATCGCGTTCGTCGCGGTGGAGGTGCTGCTGAGCATCGTCGGCGGGTTGTCCGCCGCGGCGCTCTACACGGTGTTCGCCTTCATCGACGACGAGTCGATGTGGATGCTGGCGCTGGGGACGGCCCTGATCGGCGGGCTGGTCGGCGCCGAGGTGCCGCTGCTGATGACCATGCTGCAGCGCGGCCGCAGTGGCGCGGCGCCCGACACCGGCCGGACGCTGGCCAACCTCAACGCGGCCGATTACCTCGGGGCGCTGCTGGGCGGGCTGGTGTGGCCGTTCCTGCTGCTGCCGCAGCTGGGCATGATCCGCGGCGCGGCCGCCACCGGCATCGTCAATCTGCTGGCCGCGGCCGTCGTGGCGCTGTTCGTGCTGCGCGGGGTCGTGTCGGCCCGGCAGCTGGCGACGGCGTTGTGCGCCCTCGCCGCCGCGCTGGCCCTGCTGGGCACGCTGCTGGCCCGGTCGGCCGACATCGAGACCACGAGCCGGCAGCGGCTCTACGCCGACCCGATCATCGCCTACCAGCACTCGGCCTACCAGGAGATCGTCGTCACCCAGCGGGGCAACGACATGCGCCTCTACCTCGACGGGGGGCTGCAGTTTTCCACCCGGGACGAATACCGATACACCGAGAGCCTCGTCTACCCCGCGCTCGGGGCCGGCGCGCGCTCCGTGCTGGTCCTCGGCGGCGGCGACGGGCTGGTGGCCCGCGAACTGCTGCGCCGGCCCGGTATCGACCGGATCGTGCAGGTGGAGCTCGACCCGGCGGTGATCCAGCTGGCGCGCACCACGATGCGCAGGGCCAACGGCGGTTCGCTGGACAGCCCGCGGGTCGAGGTGGTGATCGACGACGCGATGCGCTGGCTGCGCGCACCGCACCCCGACGTCGTCCCGGCCGGGGGCTTCGATGCCGTGATCGTCGACCTGCCCGACCCCGACACCCCGGTCCTGGGGCGGCTGTACTCGACCGAGTTCTACGCGCTCGTCGGGCACGCGCTCGCCCCCGGCGGGCTGATGGTCGTGCAGGCGGGCAGCCCGTTCTCGACGCAGACCGCGTTCTGGCGCACCGCCTCGTCGATCCGCGCCGCCGGCTATGCGGTCACGCCGTACCACGTCTACGTGCCGACGTTCGGCGACTGGGGTTTCGCGCTGGCGCGCCGCGGGGGTGGCGCGCCCACCCCCACCGTGCCGGCCGACGCGCCCCCGCTGCGCTTCCTCAACCAGCACGTCCTGGACGCCGCCACGGTGTTTCCGGACGACACCCGGCCGCGCCCGCTGGAACCCTCGACGCTGGACAATCCGCGCATCGTCGAGGACATGCGGCACGGGTACGACTAGCTCCGATGGTCGCCGACCCGTCCCCCGCAAGCGGGAGGTGCCCCCAGCGCCCGGCGCTGCACGCCGCGCTTGCGATCGACGACTAGGCTTGCGTCAGTCCTCGTCGAGGGCGGCCAGCACGTCGTCGGACAGGTCGACGTTGGTCCAGACGTTCTGCACGTCGTCGCTGTCCTCGAGCGCCTCGACGAGCTTGAACACCTTCCGGGCGCCGTCGACGTCCACCGGCACGCTGACCGACGGCTGGAAGCTGGCCTCGGCGGACTCGTAGTCGATGCCGGCGTCCTGCAGGGCCGTTCGGACGGCCACCAGATCGGTTGGCTCCGAGATGATCTCGAAGCTCTCGCCCAGGTCGTTGACGTCCTCGGCGCCCGCGTCGAGCACCGCCATCAGCACGTCGTCTTCGGTCAGGCCGTTCTTTTCCAGCGTGACGACGCCCTTGCGGGTGAACAGATACGACACGGAGCCCGGGTCGGCCATGTTGCCGCCGTTGCGGGTCACCGCCACCCGGACCTCGCCGGCCGCGCGGTTGCGGTTGTCGGTCAGGCACTCGATCAGCACGGCCACGCCGTTGGGCCCGTAGCCCTCGTACATGATCGTCTGGTAGTCGGCGCCGCCGGCTTCCTCGCCCGCGCCGCGCTTGCGGGCGCGCTCGATGTTGTCGTTGGGCACCGAGGTCTTCTTGGCCTTCTGGATGGCGTCATAGAGCGTCGGGTTGCCCGCCGGGTCCCCGCCGCCGGTGCGGGCGGCGACCTCGATGTTCTTGATCAGCCGGGCGAATTCCTTGCCTCGGCGCGCGTCCTTGACGGCCTTCTGATGCTTGGTGGTGGCCCACTTGGAATGGCCGCTCATCGGTGTCTCTTACCTCTTCTGTCTTCGAAAGTTCGCCAGACGAGTCTACGTGCCCGCCGCACGTCGCCGAGCGTCACGCCAGCGTGGCCGTCGCCGCCGAACGTCAAGCCAGCGTGGCCGTCGCCGCCGAGCTGGGGGCACCGCCCGCTTGCGGGGGACACGCCAGCGTGGCCATCGCGGCCGAACGTCACGCCAGCGTGGCCGTCGCGGCCGAGCTGGGGCACCGCCCGCCTGCGAGTGTCACGCCAGCGTGGCCGTCGTCGCCGAACGTCAAGCCAGCGTGGCAGTCGCCGCCGAGCTGGGGGCACCGCCCGCTTGCGGGGGACACGCCAGCGTGCCCGCCGCACGTCGCCGAGCGTCACGCCAGCGTGGCCGTCGCCGCCGAACGTCACGCCAGCGTGGCCGTCCAGGCGGGGCGTGGCCGTCGCCGCCGAACGTCAAGCCAGCGTGGCAGTCGCGGCCGAACTGGGGGGCACCGCCCGCTGCCGAGCGTCACGCCAGCGTGGCAGTCGCCGCCGAACGTCAAGCCAGCGTGGCGGTCAGGCGGGCCGGGCAGTCAGGCGATGCCGTTGACGATGTCCACGAAGAGCTGGTGGACGCGCCGGTCTCCGGTCATCTCGGGATGAAACGCCGTGGCCAGATTCCTGCCCTGCCGCACCGCCACCGTGTGCCCCTGCGCCTCGGCGAGCACCCGCACGCCGGCGCCGGCCCGCTCGACCCAGGGAGCCCGGATGAACACCGCGCGCACCGGGCCGTCCAGACCGGCGAACGGGATGTCCCCCTCGAACGAATCGACCTGTCGCCCAAACGCGTTGCGCCGCACGGTCATATCGATCGCCCTCAGCGGCAGCGCCTCCCGGCCGCCCGCGCCGGCGTCGAGGATCTCGCTGGCCAGCAGGATCATGCCGGCGCACGCGCCGTAGGCGGGCAGCCCGTGGGCCAGCAGCCCGCGCAGCGGCTCGAGCAGGTCGAGGTCGAGCAGCAGGTGGCTCATCGTGGTGGACTCCCCGCCGGGGATGACCAGCCCGTCCACCTTCTCCAGCTCGCCGCGGCGCCGCACCGGCATCGATTCCGCCCCGGCCTCGCGCAGCGCAGCCAGGTGCTCGCGGGTGTCACCCTGGAGCGCCAGCACGCCGATGCGCGGCGCGCTCACTGCCCGGTAGGCTGGAATCCGCGCTGGAAGCGGGTCAGCCCCTCCTGCATGACCGCCGCCACCATCTGGCCGGACTGGGTGAAGATCTTGCCCTGGCACAGGGAGCGGCCGCCGCTGGCCGACGGCGACGACTGGTCGTAGAGCAGCCACTCGTCGGCCCGGAACGCCCGCATGAACCACATCGCGTGGTCCAGCGACGCCACCTGCAGATGCTCGCGGACGTCGAGGTGGTTGACCTGCGCGGATCCCAACAGGGTCAGGTCGCTCATGTAGGCCAGCGCGCAGATGTGCAGCACCGGATCGTCCGGGAGCGGGTCGCGGTGGCGGAACCACACCTGCTGCTGGGAGGCCTTGCCGGGCGATAGCCGCAGTTGGTCGCGGGGCACGATGCAGACGTCCCACTCCTCGAACTGCTTGAACCCGGCGTCGTCGAACACCTTGATCGAGTCCAGGCCGGGCAGCCCGTCGGGGGGCGGCGCGGCGGGCATCGCGTCCTGGTGGTGGATGCCCTCCTGGTCGGTCTGGAAGGACGCACCCATGCTGAAGATGATTTCCCCGTGCTGGATCGCGTTGACCCGCCGCGTGGCGAACGAGCCGCCGTCGCGGGTGCGCTCCACGATGAAAACCGTGGGCTCGTTGGCGTCCCCGGGCCGCAGGAAATACCCGTGCAGCGAGTGCACCTGGTAGCGCGGGTCGACGGTCCGCACCGCCGACACCAGCGACTGGCCGGCGACGTGGCCGCCGAAGGTGCGCTGGAAATATCCGGACTCCGGGCTGAACACGCGCCCGCGGTAGATGTTGACCTCGAGTTGCTCGAGATCAAGGATCTCTTCGATCGCCACGGACTGTTCTTACCAGCCGCGCTCGGCCAGCCGGTGGGGCTGCGCAATCTGCTCGACGTTGATGCCCACCATGGGCTCGCCCAGGCCGCGCGACACCTTGGCCAGCACGTCGGGGTCGTCGTAGAAGGTGGTGGCCTTGACGATGGCGGCGGCGCGCTGCGCCGGGTCGCCCGACTTGAAGATGCCGGAGCCGACGAAGACGCCCTCGGCGCCGAGCTGCATCATCATCGCCGCGTCGGCGGGGGTCGCGATGCCGCCCGCGGTGAACAGGGTGACGGGCAGCTTGCCGGCCCGGGCCACCTCCACGACGAGGTCGTAGGGCGCCTGCAATTCCTTTGCGGCAACGTACAATTCGTCTTCCGACAGCGAGGTCAGCCGGCGGATCTCGCCGCCGATGGCCCGCATGTGCGTGGTCGCGTTGGAGACGTCTCCCGTGCCGGCCTCGCCCTTGGACCGGATCATGGCCGCGCCCTCGCTGATGCGCCGCAGGGCCTCGCCCAGGTTGGTCGCGCCGCAGACGAACGGGACGGTGAACTTCCACTTGTCGATGTGGTGGGTGTAGTCGGCGGGGGTCAGCACCTCGGACTCGTCGACGTAGTCCACGCCGAGGCTCTGCAGGATCTGCGCCTCGACGAAGTGCCCGATGCGGGCCTTGGCCATCACCGGGATGGTGACCGCGGCGATGATGCCCTCGATCATGTCGGGGTCGCTCATCCGGGACACGCCGCCCTGGGCGCGGATGTCGGCGGGCACCCGTTCCAGCGCCATCACGGCGACGGCGCCGGCGGCCTCCGCGATGCGGGCCTGCTCCGGGGTGACGACGTCCATGATGACGCCGCCCTTGAGCATCTCGGCCATGCCGCGCTTGACGCGCGCTGTTCCCGTTCGTCCGCTGCCGTTGGGTGAAGCGGCGGTATCCACTGCTGATCTCCTTCAACCGTTGTCGATCCAGTCTAGTGGGGGCCGGAGACGAGTCTTCCCACCATGGGACGCACAAAGGGCCGATTGGCCCTAGGCCCGTAAATCGACCCCTTGCTACACACTTCATCGTTACATTGCTCACACCGTTGATTCGGATGCGACGGACAGCGTGGCCACCCAGTTGCGGTAACGGCGGCCGCCGCCCTGGCTGAGGAGGGTCGGGATGGTGCCGGATTTTGGGCTGTTGCCGCCCGAGATCAATTCCGGACTGATGTATGCCGGTCCGGGTTCGGGGTCGATGCTGGCCGCTGCGGCCGCCTGGGCCGGGCTGGCCGCCGAGTTGGGCTGGGCCGCGTCGTCGTACGCCACGGTCGTCTCGGCGCTGACGAGCGGGCCGTGGCTGGGTCCGTCGGCCGTCGCGATGGCGGCCGCGGCCAGCCCGTTCGTCACCTGGCTGGCGGCCACCGCGGCGCAGGCCGAGCAAGTGTCGACCCAGGCGATGGCGGCGGCCGCCGCCTACGAGGCCGCGTTCGCGATGACGGTGCCGCCGCCCGTGATCGCGGCCAACCGCGCTCAATTGATGGCGTTGGTCTCGACGAACTTCTTCGGCCAGAACACCCCGGCGATCATGGCCACCGAGGCGCATTACGCCGAGATGTGGGCCCAGGACGCCACCGCGATGACCACCTACGATGCCGGCACGCTGGCGGCGGCCGCGCAGTTGACGTCCTTCGCCGAACCGCCCGACGGCCTCGGTGGGACGCCTCAGGCCGTTGACAGCGTCCCGACCGCCGCGGCGTCGGTGGCGACCCAGGCGCAATCGGCCATGTCGGACGCGCAGCTGATGTCGTCGCTGTTCCAGTCGTTCGGGCTCTCCCCGTCGTCGGCGTCCGGGCTCTCGCCGCTGGAGATGCTGTCGATGTCCGGCGAATTCGCCATGCAGCCCATCAGCATGCTCGTGAGCCAGGTCCTGGGCCAGTTCATGGGCGGCGCCAACCCGCTGATGAGCGGCGCCGTCGGCGGCATGCCGTCGATGGGCTCGGTTCTGGCGTCAGCAGGCTCGGCGATGGGGGCGCCGCCGTCGGCGCAGCTGGCCGCTCCGGCGGTGCTGGCGGATGCGGGCAGGGCGGGTTCCGTTGGGCCGCTGTCGGTTCCGCCGAGCTGGGCCACCGAGGTGCAGGCGCCCGCGCCGGCGACTCCGGTCGCCGGGTTGCCGACCCCCGGTGTGAGCCAGGTCGCATCCGGTGTGCCGAGGGTGCCGTTCAAGCCCCCGGTGAGCGCGGGCGGGCGGGGCCTGGCCGGCCTCACCCCGGCGGGCGAGGCGCAGCGCTCCGCCGCGGTGGTGCGGCCGGTGGTCGGTTAGTCGGGCGGCCGCGCGATGTCGTTCGTGATCACGGCCCCGGACACGCTCGCAGCGGCCGCCGGCGACCTGCAGGGAATCGGTTCGGCGATCGCCGTCGCCGACGGGGCGGCGGCCACCCCGACGACCGCGGTGTTCCCGCCGGCCGCGGACGCGGTATCCGTGCGCACCGCGGCGCTGTTCGCCGCGTACGGCCAGCAATACCAGCAGATCGCCGCGCGCGCGGAGGCGTTCCATGCGCAGTTGGTGCAGACGTTGGTCGGCAGCAGCGATTCCTACGCCCAGGCGGAGGCCTCCAACGCGGCCGCCACGCAACTGGCGCCGGCGCTGCCGGCGCAGCAGACGGTGACCGAAAGCGCAAGCCTGGCAAGCCAACTGCAAAGCACTCCGACGACGGCGTCGTCGACTAATGTGGC
>NZ_GG770560.1:239183-244736 GCF_000164135.1 Mycobacterium parascrofulaceum ATCC BAA-614
TCGGCGGCGTCGGCCAGCGCGGCCAGCCGCCTGCCCTCGGAGGCGCCGCCGTAGGCGTCGATGGCGACCGCGCGGGCGACCACCGCGCGGCGGGCCAGCGCGCCGTCGAGCGCCTGCCACGACAGGTCGTAGCGGACGTGCAGCCGGTCCAACCGGTTGGCCGTGCGAAAGGCCCAGGCGCCCAGGACGGCCAGCAACCCGACGAGCACCGCGACGACAACGACCAGCCAGGTCATCAGCCGGCCACTTCGACTTTGGCGCCGGACGCGGCGACCGTCTCGTAGACCCGCATGATCTGGCTGGCCACCACCGACCAGTCGTAGCGCTGGACCGCCGCCGTACCGGCCGTCACATACCGTTCGCGCAGCACATCGTTTTCTAGCACCGAAACCAGGGCGTCCGCGAGCGCAGCGCCGTCGCCGACCGGCACCAGGCACCCGACCTCGCCGTCGCGCAGCACGCGCCGGAAGGCGTCCAGGTCGCTGGCCACTACGGCGGTGCCGGCGGCCATGGCCTCGACCAGGACGATGCCGAAGCTCTCACCCCCGAGATGCGGTGCGCAGTACACGTCGGCGCTGCGCATCGCCGAGGCCTTCCCGGCGTCGTCCACCTGGCCCAGGAACCGGATGTGCCGCACCAATTCGCGTGCCTGGCCGCGCAATTGGTCTTCGTCGCCGCGGCCGACGACGAGCAGTTGCAGATCCGGGAAACGCTGGACCACCCCCGGCAGCGCGTCGAGCAGGACCGACATGCCCTTGCGGGGCTCGTCGTAGCGGCCCAGGAACAGCACCGTCTTGCCCGGCCGCGGGTAGCCGTCGAGCGGCGGCGCGGAGGCGAACGAGTCGACATCGACCCCGTTGGGGATCTCGACCGCGTCGGTGCCCAGCGCCTCCATCTGCCACCGGCGGGCCAGGTCGGACACCGCGATCCGGCCGACGATCTTTTCGTGCATCGGCCGCAGGATGCCCTGGAAGACGGTCAGCGTCAGCGACTTGGTGGTCGAGGTGTGAAACGTCGCGACGATCGGCCCCTCGGCGATGTTGAGGGCCAGCATCGACAGGCTCGGCGCGTTGGGCTCGTGCAGGTGCAGCACGTCGAAATCGCCCTCGGCGAGCCACTTCTTGACCTTGCGGTGGGTCGCCGGGCCGAACCGCAGCCGGGCCACCGAGCCGTTGTAGGGAATGGGCACCGCCTTGCCGGCGGAGACGACGTAGTCGGGCAGCACCGCGTGCGGCGAAGCGGGCGCGAGGACGCTCACCTCCTGCCCGCGCCGGCGCATCACCTCGGCCAGCTGCAGGACGTGCGACTGCACCCCGCCCGGGACGTCGAACGAGTACGGGCAGACCATCCCGATCCGCATCAGGCCTCCCCGAGCCGCGCCCGTCTGGCGTCGGACAGGTCGGCCAGCCACTGCGGCTGCAGCATGTGCCAGTCCTCGGGGTGGGCGGCGATGTTGGCGGCGAACCGATCGGCCAGCGCCTGGGTGACGGCGCCGACGTCGCCGCTGCCGCAATCCAGCGGCGGGAAAACCTCAAAGCCCCAGCCGTCGCCGTCGAACCAGCAGTGCACCGGGAGCAGGGCCGCCCCGGTCGCGATCGCCAGCTTGGCCGGCCCGGCCGGCATCCGGGTGACCTCGCCGAAGAAGTCGACCTCGACGCCGGTGCGGGTGAGGTCGCGATCGGCCATCAGGCACACCAGCCCGTTGTCCCGCAGCCGGTCGCACAGCACCTCGAAGGGCGGCCGCTCGCCTCCCGACAGCGGCAGCACCTGGAAGCCCAGGCTCTCGCGGTAGCGGACGAAACGCCGGTACAGCGACTCCGGTTCGAGCCGTTCCGCGACGGTGGTGAAGGTGCCGCGCGTCTGGGTGAACCACACCCCGGCCATGTCCCAGTTGCCACTGTGCGGCAACGCGCACACGGCGCCGCGGCCCGCGCGCAGCGCCGCGTCCAGGTTGTCGGCGCCCCGGAACGACGCGTCGAGTTCGCCGGCCAGCGCGGGCAGGTCCATCGACGGGAGCCGGAACGCCTCCCGCCAGTAGCGGGCGTAGGACGCCAGCGAGGCCCGCATCAGCGCGTCGGGCACCTCCGCCGGCGGGACGCCGATGACGCGGGCCAGGTTTTTGCGCAGCTGCTCCGGCCCGCCGCCGCGCGCCGCGTACCGGGCTCCCGCGTCGAACGCGGAGCGCGCGGCGAATTCCGGCATCGCCCGCACCGCCATCCAGCCGGCCGCGTACGACCAGTCGGTCGCGGTGCCCGACATCAGCCGGCCGGCCAGCCGGCGCGGTGCGGTGACCACTCCCCGTCCCGGGATCACGGCATCGGCTCCGTCGCGCCGGGCGAGGTCCGCACCGTGTGCAGCCGCTGCACGCAGGTGACCACGCTGGCCGCCGCCAGCAGCCACATCGCCACCGGCAGCGCGGGCGGCCACGCGACCACCGGGAAGTCCGACACCCCGGCGCCGACCAGCACGATGATCAACCGTTCCGGCCGTTCGATGATGCCGCCGTCGCCGCGCAACCCGCTGGCCTCGGCCCGCGCCTTGATGTAGGAGATCACCTGCGACGTGACCAGGCAGATCATCGTCGCCACCGCCAGCAGCGCGTCGTGCATGCCGAAGGTGATCCACCACAGCAGGCCGCAGAACACCGCGCCGTCGCTGACACGGTCGCAGGTGGCGTCCAGCACGGCGCCGAAACGGGTGCCGCCGCCGCGCTCGCGGGCCATGGCGCCGTCGAGCATGTCGAACAGCACGAAGAACCACACCACGAGCGTGCCGATGAAGAGCTTGCCCATCGGGAACAGGGTCAGCGCCCCCGCCACGGCGACGACGGTCCCCAAGATGGTGACCGCGTCCGGCGTCAACCCGATCCGCAGGCATGCCCTGGCGGTCGGCGTCGTGAGCCGCGCGAACGCCGCCCGCGACAGGAACGGCACCTTACTCATGAGCGCCTCATAGCTCCCGGGCCCACTCGGTGGCCAGCAGCCGGCGGGTTTCACGCAGCAACTGCGGGATCACCTTCGACCCGCCGATGATGGTGATGAAGTTGGCGTCGCCGCCCCAGCGCGGCACGACGTGCACGTGCAGGTGTTCGGCCAGCGACCCGCCAGCCGACGTGCCCAGGTTGAGGCCGACGTTGAAGCCGTGCGGCCGCGACACGTTCTTGATGACGCGAATTGCCTTCTGGATGAAGGCCATCAGCTCCGCGCTCTCCTCGACGGTGAGGTCCTCGAGCTCGGACACCCGCCGGTACGGGACCACCATCAGGTGGCCGGGGTTGTACGGGTAGAGGTTGAGGACGGCGTAGACCAGCTCGCCGCGGGCGACCACCAGGCCCTCCTCGTCGGACAGCTGCGGGATGTCGGTGAACGGCTGCTCGCTCTTGCCCGACCCGTTGGGGTCGCGCTTCAGCGGCGCCTCGGCCAGATACGTCATCCGGTAGGGGGTCCACAGCCGCTGCAGGTGGTCGCTCTCGCCGACGCCGCGGTCCAGGATGGTGTCGTCGGCGCGGTCCTCGGGATCACTCACCGCCGGTTACCTTCACGAGTTCGGCTGTGGGCGTGGCGTTCTCGCGGTCGGCGATCCACTTGACGATGGCGTCGACGGCGCTGTCGCGGGGCACGCCGTTGATCTGCGTGCGGTCGCCGAAGCGGAAGCTCACCGCCTTCGCCTGCACGTCGCGGTCGCCGGCCAGCAACATGAACGGCACCTTTTGGCCGGTGTGGTGGACGATCTTCTTGGCCATCCGGTCGTCGCTGGCGTCCACCTCCACCCGCACGCCGTGCGATTTCAGCTGCGCGGCAACGCTTTCCAGGTAGGGCACGTGTTCGTCGGCGACCGGGATGCCGACCACCTGCACGGGTGCCAGCCAGGCCGGGAACGCCCCCGCGTAGTGCTCGGTGAGGATGCCGAAGAACCGCTCGATCGACCCGAACAGGGCGCGGTGGATCATCACGGGCCGCTGGCGGGTGCCGTCGGGCGCGGTGTACTCCAGCTCGAAGCGCTCCGGGAAGTTGAAGTCCACCTGGATCGTCGACATCTGCCAGCTGCGGCCCAGCGCGTCGCGGGCCTGCACCGAGATCTTGGGCCCGTAGAACGCCGCGCCGCCGGGGTCGGGAACCAGTTCGAGGCCCGACTCGGCCGCCACCTCGGCCAGTGAGTTGGTGGCCTGCTCCCACATTTCGTCGGTGCCGACGAACTTCTCCGGGTCCTTGGTGGAGAGCTCCAGATAGAAGTCCTCCAGCCCGTAGTCGCCGAGCAGCTCGAGCACGAACCGCAGCAGCGACGCCAGCTCGCCGTGCAGCTGCTCGCGGGTGCAGAAGATGTGCGAGTCGTCCATGGTGAACCCGCGTGCGCGGGTCAGCCCGTGCACCACGCCGGACTTCTCGTAGCGGTACACGGTGCCGAATTCGAAGAGCCGCAACGGCAGTTCGCGGTACGACCGCCCCCGCGACCGGAAGATCAGCGTGTGCATCGGGCAGTTCATCGGCTTGAGGTAGTAGTCCTGCCCCGGCTTGCGCACCGTCCCGTCGTCGCCGATCTCGGCGTCGAGATGCATCGGGGGGAACATCCCCTCGGCGTACCAGTCCAGGTGGCCCGACGTGTGGAACAGCTGCGCCTTGGTGATGTGCGGGGTGTTGACGAATTCGTAGCCGGCCTCGATGTGCTTGCGCCGCGAGTATTCTTCGAGCTCCCTGCGCACCACGCCGCCCTTGGGGTGGAAAACCGCCAGCCCCGAACCGATTTCGTCCGGGAAGCTGAACAGGTCCAGCTCGGTGCCCAGCTTGCGGTGGTCGCGTCGCTGGGCCTCCTCGAGCAGCTCGAGGTGGCGGTCCAGCGCCTCCTGCGACTCCCACGCGGTGCCGTAGATGCGTTGCAGGCTGGCGTTTTTCTGGTCCCCGCGCCAGTACGCGGCGGAGCTGCGGGTCAGCTTGAAGGCCGGGATGTGCCTGGTGGTCGGGATGTGCGGCCCGCGGCACAGGTCGCCCCAAACACGTTCCCGGCTGCGGGGATTGAGGTTGTCGTAGGCGGTGAGCTCGTCGCCGCCGACCTCCATGATGTCGGGGTCGCCGGACTTGTCGTCGACGAGCTCCAGCTTGTAGGGCTCGCCGGCCAACTCCGCGCGCGCCTGGTCCTTGGACTCGTAGACGCGCCGCTCGAAGAGCTGCCCCTCCTTGACGATCTGGCGCATCCGCTTCTCCAGCGCCGCCAGGTCCTCGGGGGTGAACGGTTCGGCGACGTCGAAGTCGTAATAGAAGCCGTCGGTGATGGGCGGCCCGATCCCCAGCTTGGCGTCGGGGAACAGGCCCTGCACGGCCTGGGCCAGCACATGCGCGGCGGAGTGCCGGATGACGCTGCGCCCCTCGTCGGTGTCGGCGGCGACCGGGACGACTTCGGCGTCGGCCTCGGGCACCCAGCTCAGGTCGCGGAGCTTGCCGTCGGCGTCGCGCACCACCACGATCGCGTCGGGCGCCCCGCGGCCCGGCAGCCCCGCCTCCCGCACCGCGGCGGCCGCGGTGGTCCCGGCGGGCACCCGGATCGGGGCTTGCGGCGATC
>NZ_GG770560.1:245305-249980 GCF_000164135.1 Mycobacterium parascrofulaceum ATCC BAA-614
CGGCGGGCACCCGGATCGGGGCTTGCGGCGATCGCAGGCCCGGCGCGGCCGGGCGCTGCGGGTCGCCGCCCTCGGCTCCCGGGGCGGGGTGTGCGGGGGCGGTCATGGTGTGGTCTCCAGGGCTCGTCGGGTCGACGACCATGCTATCGGGGTGGTCGCGAGCCGAGCAGGGCCGCCACTGCGCCCCGACGCGGGCACCGGCCCACCGGCGTCAAGGCAGAATGGGGACGATGGGGGCGCAGACGGCTTTGGCATTGCTGCTCGCCGCCGTCGGCGCCATCGTCGTGGTGAACTGGGTCAGCGAACGCACCGGGCTCCCCAGCGCGGCGCTGCTCAGCCTCGTCGGGATCGGTTATGGGCTGCTGCCGGGGCCCAACGTCGGGCTTCGGCCCGACATCGTGATGACGTGCATCCTGCCGCCCCTGCTCTACAACGCGGCCCTGGAGTCGTCGCTGGTCGGGATACGCCGCAACCTGCGCACCGTGATCAGCCTGTCGGTCATCCTGGTGCTCCTGACCGCCGCGTCGGTCGGCGTCGCGGTCGCGCTGCTCGTCAGCGGTGCGACGCTCGCGGCGGGCGCGGTGTTGGGCGCGGCGGTGGCGCCCACCGACCCGGTGGCCGCGCTGGCGGTCGCCCGCAAGGTCGGTCTGCCGCTCAACATCGTCACCCTCGTCGAGGGTGAGGGCTTACTCAACGACGCGACCGCGCTCACCACCCTGTCGGTGGCCATCACCGTGGCCAGGGGCGGCGGGTTCTCGTTCCCGTCGGCGATCCGGGAGTTCGCCCTGGCGGCCGTGGGAGGCCTGGTGATCGGGCTGGCGTTCGCCTGGGGCCGCCGCCTGTTGCGGCGGTTGCCCCACGACGTGATGACGGCCAACGCCATCTCGCTGGCCACACCGTTCCTGACCTATCTGGCGGCCGAGAAGGTGCACGCGTCGGGCGTGCTGGCGGTCGTGGTGTGCGGGTTGATCGTGGGCCACGACTCGCCCCGGTCGGAGTCGGGCGCGAGCCGGTTACAGACCCGCGCCGTGTGGCGACTGGCCAACTTCCTGCTGGAGGGCCTCGTTTTTCTGCTGATCGGTCAGCAGTTCCCGGCCATCCTCGACGGCCTGAGTGGCTACCCGGTGTCGACGATCGTCGTGGCGACCACCGTCACCACCGCGGTGGTGCTGCTGGTGCGGCCGCTGTGGCTGCTGCTCACCCAGTCGCTGCCGGGGTCGCTGCACACCCGGCTGGGGAACGTCTCGGGGACCGCCGACGACGACGCCGACGACCCGGCCGCGGCCCGCCGCCGGCGGGACCGCGACGCGGAGCGGCTCAGCGGCCGCGAGATTTTCGTTCTGAGTTGGGCGGGCACCCGCGGTGTCGTCAGCCTCGCCGCGATCTTCGCGGTGCCCTTCACGACCGACGGCGGCGAGCGGTTTCCCGTGCGGGATCTGTTGTTGTTCTGCACCCTGGTGGTCGTGCTGGTGACGCTGATCGGGCAGGGCAGCACCTTCGGCCCGGTGGTGCGCGCCCTCGGCGTGCACGCCAGGGCCATCGACGAGGTGCGGCTGCGTAATCGGGCGCGGACGGCCGCCGTCCGGGCCGCCCTCGACACACTCGACGAGCTGGGCGAGCAGGCCGACGACGATGCCGACGCCCGGGCCGTCGAGGCGGTGCGACGCCAGTTGTGCATCCGGCTGGAGCGGTATCAACACCGGCTCGATCTGCTCTCGGACGCCGACGAGTTGCCCAACTACCCCGAATACGAGGCCGCCGTGGCGATCCGGCGGGCGGCCATCAACGCGGAGCGCGACGAGCTGGTGCGCTGGCGCGACGCGGGCATGCTGCCCGACCGGAGTCTGCGCGTGCTCGAACGCGAACTCGACCATGAAGAGGTGACGCTGCCGGTGAGCACGCCGCAAGACCGGCGCGGCCAATAGGGGTCCGAACGCTCACCCGCTCACCGGTTTTCGAGGCGGCATCGCGGCGACCCGTCAGGGCTGGCCCGGCTTGAGCCGCACGAACAGGGCGTCGGCCTCGGTCAGCAGCGTATCGCCGTCGGTCAGCCGGCCCGACACGAAGATCTTGCGCCCGTCGACCTTGTCCACCCCGGCGTCGAACTGCAACTCCTTTTCGATCGGCACGATGTTGCGGTAATCGATCTTGAGGTAGGCGGTGCGCTGGCGCCGGCTCCCGGTGAGAAGGACTGCCGTCAGGCCGAGCACGGTGTCGAAAAGCATGCCGAGTGAGCCGCCGTGCACCGCGCCGTTGCGTCCCAAATGGAACCGGGCGAAGCGGGCCCACCCGTGCACACGGCCGTCGTCGCCCCTGCGGGCGGACATGGGAATCGTCAGGACGTTGCCGCGCATCGGCAGGTCCATGCGGCGGCCGGAGGGCGCCGCCCACTCGTCGGCGTTGTACGGGGCGAGCAGCGCCGACAGCTTCTCCAGCTGATTCGCCGCCTCGGTGATGACCTCGTCGGGGGCGTCGACGGCCCGGGCGTGGTCCTGCAGCTTGCGCACGGCGTCGATGAACCGGCCGTAGTCGGGACCGCCCTTGGTCGTCGGCTCCGGCGGATTGAACCCACCGCCAGGGTGCCTGGCCTGTTCGCTGGTCACCCGGACACCGTATCCGGGCCGCGAGACTGCAACTACCGACGGCTCGACCCGCGAAACGCGTCGTGGAATACCGTTTCGCGGGCCAGAGTCACACCGTCTGTTGGGCCCCGGCCTTGGACAGCGTTTCGAACTCCTCGTCGGACAGCGTGATCTCGGCGGCGGCGACGTTCTCCTCCAGGTGCGCCACCTTCGACGTGCCCGGGATCGGCAGCATCACCGGCGAGCGCTTCAGCAACCAGGCCAGCGCCAGCTGCGACGGGCTCGCGTCGTGCTCGGCGGCGATGCGCTGCAGGGGGCCGTCGGCCGCGGCCAGCGGGCCGGCGGCCAGCGGGAACCACGGGATGAAGCCGATGCCCTGGCTGGTCGCGGCGTCCAGCACCGGTTCGGCGCCCCGCGCGGACAGGTTGTACATGTTCTGCACCGACACGATCTCGGTGGTCCGCTGGGCCTCGGTGAGCTGATCGACATTGATCTCGGACAGGCCGATGTGGCGGATCTTTCCTTCGTTCTTCAGGGTCAGCAGCTCGCCCACCTGGTCGGCCAGCGGGAAGTCGCGGTCGATGCGGTGCAGCTGGAACAGGTCGATGGTGTCGACGCCCAGGCGGCGCAGACTCATCTCGCATTCCTGGCGCAGATAACTCGGGTTGCCCAGCGGGATCCAGACGTCCGGTCCGGTGCGCAGCAGCCCGGCCTTCGTCGCGATCACCAATCCGTCGTAGGGATGCAGCGCCTCGCGAATGATCTCCTCGGCGACGTAGGGGCCGTAGGAGTCCGCGGTGTCGATGAAGTTCACGCCGAGTTCGACGGCCCGCCGCAACACCCGGACGGCCTCGTCGCGGTCGGCGGGCGGACCCCAGACGCCCTTACCGGTCAGGCGCATGGCGCCGAAGCCGAGCCGATTGACCGTCAGGTCGCCGCCGAGTGTGAACGTTCCGGACGCTTCTGCAACTGTTTTCGAGTTTTGTGCGGTCACTTTTACGACCGTACGCCGGAAATGTCGGCGGGTATCCCGGCGTGGCAAGCTGGGTGGGTGGACTTAGCGGCGCTCGAGGAACTTCCGTTGACGTACGCCGAGGTGGGGGCGACCGCGTCCGGCAAGCTGCCCGCGGGATACGGCCACCTGCACACGGAGAAGCAGATCGGCACCGGGCGGGAGCGCTTCGAGCGGGCCGCCGACGCCGTGATGCGCTGGGGCATGCAGCGCGGGGCCGGCCTCGGGGTGCGGGCCAGCTCCGAGATCGCGGCGCTCGACACGGTTGTGGTGGTGCGCATGGGTTTTCTGCCCGCGCCGTGCCGGGTGGTGTACGTCGTCGACGAGCCCGACATCCGCGGATTCGCCTACGGCACGCTGCCGGGTCATCCCGAATCCGGCGAGGAGCGTTTCGTCGTCCGGCGCGACCCCGTCACCTCCGCGGTGTTCGCGGAGGTGACGGCGTTCTCCCGGCCCGCGACCTGGTGGAGCAAGGCCGCGAGGCCGGTGGTGTCGGTGGCCCAGCGCGTCATCGCGAAGCGCTATCTGCTCGGGGTCTGAGCCGCCGGGCTGATCGTCGCGTCCATGCCCTTCGCCGGCCGCCGAGCGTCACGCCAGCGTGGCGCTCGGCGCCGAGCGTCACGCCAGCGTGACGGCCGGGCGTGACGGCCGGGCGCGATCGCCGGGCGCCGACGCCCGGTGTATCGCCCGGGCGCTACGAACCCCAGGCCGTCAGCAAACGCTCAGCGCCCGAACACATTTCGTCGATCACCTCGGCCACCGAAGCGTCGTCGCGGATCATCCCGACGCCCTGCCCGGCGTCCACGGGGGCCACCCGGCGGTCGTCGGCGGCGATGGAGGCCGCGAGCTCGTCGCAGGCCTGCGGGTCGAGCGCGTCCTCCTTGCCGGTCCAGCGCTCGACGAAATCGTTGGTCAGCACCCGCGAGGGGAACCGCGCGGGCCACGGCCGGGCCTGCGCGACGTCGAACGCCCGGGTGACCGCGGTGTCGGTGGCGCGGGCCGCGATCAGCGCCCGGCGGCTGCCCTCGCCCGAGAGCGCCTCCGGGCACGCGGCCAGGCGCGTGCCCACCCACGCCCCGCT
>NZ_GG770560.1:250400-284585 GCF_000164135.1 Mycobacterium parascrofulaceum ATCC BAA-614
CGCACCGGCGGCCAGCACGGCGGCCAGGCTGCGCGCCGACGCGACGCCGCCGCCCGCCAGGACCGGCACCGACACGGCGTCCAGCACGCTGTCGAGCAATGGCAGGGTCGCGAGCTTCGTCTCCCCGTGGCCGCCACCCTCGGAGCCGCGGGCCACCAGGACGTCGACGCCGGCGTCGGCCGCCTGGCGCGCCCCGACGCTGTCGTAGACCTGCGTGGCGGTGGGGATCCCGGCGTCGTGCGCCCTGGCGACCCAGGACCAGTCGGTGCCGAAACTGACCGACAACAGGGCCGGCCGCGCGGCCAGGGCATCCTCCAGCAGACCCGCCTCGGTGCGCATCACCCAGTCGACCAGGCCGATGCCGAACGTCCCGCGCACGTGCTGCAGCTGCGCCTGCAGCAGTTCCCGGGTGGCGACGCTGCCCATCCCGACCATGCCCAGCCCGCCGGCCGCGGTGACCGCCGCGGCTAGGCGGCCACCGGCGACGCCGCCCATCGGCGCGTTGACGATCGGTACCCGCAGCCCGAATCCCCTCGACCAGGGCGTGGCAAGCATCCGGCTAGTGAGCCGAGGGAATGGTCTTCAGCACGGTCAGCATGACCACCGAATCCTCGACCGCGAGCAGGGCGTGCCGCTCGGCCGGAATCCCGACATAGTCGCCGGTCTTGCCTTCCCAGGCGTCACCGCCGGTGGTCAGCCGCACGTGCCCCTGCAGCACCTGCAGCGTCGCCTCACCGGGGCTGTCGTGTTCGGCGAGTTCATGGCCGGCAAGCAAAGCCAGCACGGTCTGCCGAAGTTCGTGAGTGTGGCCACCGTGGATGGTGTGGGCGGCCCGGCCGCTGTGCGATTCCTTGGCCTCGGCCAGCTTTTCGGACGCGAGGCTGGTCAACGAGATCGATTCCATAGCTGAGTCCTTTGCGGTTGGGCGGAGGAGATCAGGCCGTCAGTAGCAGTATCCCGGCCACGGTCAGCGCGACGACCTTGACCACCTCGAAGCCGACGTAGACGTAATGGGCCCGGGAGCGCGGTCCGTCGGAGCCGGCGAGGACGCTGTCGGATCGGCGCGTCAGCCTGGGGCGCACCGCGATCAGCTGCACGGCCAGCGCGCCGGCGGCGACGAGGATCGCGGCGGTGCTGCCGACCGGCGCCGGGCCGGCGACCACGATCGCCACGACCAGCAGGGCGAAGCACACCTCGACGGTGTTGAGGGCCCGGAACACCAGCCGCCCGATGCCGAGCCCGATCTGCAGCGTCACGTTGGGCGCGCGGAACTTCAGCGGGGCTTCCAAGAAGGAGATGGCCAGGACCATGCCGAGCCACACGAAGGTGACCGCGACGGCGACCGCCGCCGGCGCACTCATGTGGCCGCCGGCTGCGACGCCAGGTGCGCCACACAAAGATCGGGCTCGACGAACGCGTCGAGCCGGTCGACCGAGACGGGCGCCCCCCACGCATCCATCGCGCCTTGCATCAGGCCGAGGTGCACCGGGCAGACCACGGCGGTCCGGTTTTCGGCCAGCTCCAGGAACGGGCAGTGCCGCAGGCCGACCTGCTGCTCCCCGTCGGCGGTCCGGCGTTCGGGCGCGAAGCCGAGCTCGTCGAGCATGTTGACCAGGTGGTCGATGGCCTCCTCGGCGCTGGTGGTCCCGGCCGGCACCGCTTCCAGGCTGGAATCGAGCTTCTGCCCCCAGGCCCGGCCCGCGGCCACCGCCTTGGCGCCGGCGTCCGGCTCAGCGGCGAACGCCGTCGCCAGCACCTCGGCGAGCAGGCGATAGTGCCGCGTGCCGCCGCGGTCCATCTGCCGGACGGCGCGGAACATCAGCGGAGGACGCCCCGGCCCCTTGCGGTCGAGTTCGACGTGCTCCACCTGCCCGTCACCCACCAGGCTGTCGAGGTGGAAGCGGACGGTATTGGGGTGCACGCCCAACACGTCGGCGATCGCGGCGATGCTCATCGGATCGGGCGACATCCGCAACACCCGCAGCACCTCGCGGCGGCGGCTCGCTGATTCCCCGATCGACGTGGGCGGCAACTTCACGGGACCCTCACGCTCCTTCCGCTTGGTCGGCCCTCGGTTGAGCGGCCACCAAAGGCGTGTCTACACCGAGCGGACCCATTTTCGCCGCTCCACCCGGGGATCCCAACGGCGCATCGCGTCCCGGCAGCGTTTCGGCGAAGAACGCCGCGTTGTCGGCCAGGTACGGGTTGAGCTCATCGGGCAGATCGTCTTCGTAGTAGATCGCGTCGACCGGGCACACCGGTTCGCACGCCCCGCAGTCCACGCATTCGTCGGGATGAATGTAGAGCGCCCGACCGCCCTCGTAAATGCAGTCGACCGGACACTCGTCGACACAAGCGCGGTCCATCACGTCGATGCATGGCTTCCCGATCACGTACGTCATGCGCTAGAGTTTACACAACCTCACTTGTAAAAACGAGAGTTTGGGAGAACCAGTGTCCGTCAACGAGCTTGACGTCCGGCAGCTGCGCAAGCCGGACAAGCACCCCACGATCTTCGCGACCTACGCCGCCCTGTCGGTCGGTGAGTCGTTCGTCTTGGTGAACAACCACGACCCCAAGCACCTGCGGGCCGAATTCGACGCCGACCTGCCCGGCGGATACGACTGGGAATACCTCGACAAGGGGCCCGAGGTCTGGCGGATCCGGATCACCAAGCTCACCTCCACCCCGCCGCCCCGAATCCTGGCCGACACCAACGACTTCGCCGCGGCGGGAGCCGACGCGTCCGGGGCGGTGTGGAAGCTCGAGGCCCGGGAACGCGACCTGGATTCCAACGTCATCGCCTTGCCGCCGGGCGGCTCGATCGACGCGCACACCGGACCCGCCCTGGACGTGCTGATCCACGTGCTGTCCGGCAGCGGCCGGCTGACCACCGAATCGGGCACGATCGATCTCTTCCCGGGCGCGTTGCTGTGGCTGCCGCGCCGCTCGCGGCGGCAATTCACCGCGGGCGCGGAGGGACTGCGCTACCTCACCGTGCATCAGCGGCGCCAGGCGCTGGTTCTGGAGCCGCTGAAACGCACTGCGGGACAGGCGGTCTGATGACCAAGCCACCCGCCGATGCGCGGCCTCCCCTGCCCTCGGCGGCTCGCGCCGACGACGCCGTTGCGGGCCATTGGCTGCTGGCCCGGCTCGGCAAGCGGGTCCTGCGCCCCGGCGGCGTCGAACTCACGCGCACGCTGCTGGCCCGCGCCGGGCTGGCCGACGCGGACGTGGTCGAGCTGGCCCCGGGCCTGGGCCGCACCGCCACCGAGATCCTGGCCCGCCACCCCCGCTCGTACGTCGGCGCCGAGGCGGATCCCGACGCGGCGAACGTCGTTCGCGGCGTGCTCGCCGAACTCGGCGTCAAGAACGGCGACGTCCGCGTCGCCGACGCGGCGGCGACCGGATTGCCGGACGCCAGCACCGACGTCGTCATCGGGGAGGCGATGCTGACCATGCAGGGTGACGCCACCAAGCACGCGATCGTCGCCGAGGCGTCGCGCGTGCTGCGCGCGCACGGCCGCTACGCGATCCACGAGTTGGCCCTCACTCCGGACTCCGTCTCCGACGAGGTGAGCACCGACATCCGGCAATCGCTGGCCCGGGCGATCAAGGTCAACGCCCGCCCGCTGACGATCGCGGAATGGTCCCGGCTGCTGGCCGAACACGGGCTGGTGGTCGACCACGTCGCGACCGCGCCGATGGCCCTGTTGCAACCGCGCCGACTGGTCGCCGACGAGGGGCTGCTCGGGGCGCTGCGGTTCGCCCGGAACGTGCTCGTGCACCGGGACGCCCGCAAGCGGGTTCTCACCATGCGCCGCACGTTCCGCCGGCACCGCAAGCAGCTGGCCGCCGTCGCCATCGTCGCCCACAAACCCTGACGGTAAGCGGCATTGCCTAAACGCTTTGCGTCGAGGCCGGTTTCGCGTCCCCGGGGTGGGCGAGCCGGTAGACCTCGATGAGCCGCGCCACGTCGGTCGGCGTCACGATGCCGACGACCTGGCCGCCCTCGAACACCAGGGCGCGGCTGCGGGGACCGGCGGGCGCCATCCGCTCCAGCAGCGCGGTCAGCGGTTCCTGCGGCGCGCCCGAGGGCACCTCGTGCAGCGGTTGCGCGACTTCCGCCACGGTGGTGGTGGCGCGCCGCCCGGGCGCGACGTCACGCAACTGCCGCAACGTGATCAGGCCCGTCACCGCACCGCTCGGGTCGACGACCGGGTACGCCGAGTGCCGGTCGCCGAGCACGTAGCGCTGGACGAAATCGTCGACGGTGATCCATCCCGGGGCGGTGTGCGGCCGGGCCGTCATCGCGTCGGTGACACGCACCCCGGAAAACATCTGCTGGGTCGAAATCCGCGTCTCCTCCTCGCGGCTGGCCGCGAAGATGAACCAGCCGATGAAGGCCAGCCAGACGCCGCCCACCATCCCGCCCAGCAGGAATTCGGCCAATCCCAACCCGATCAGGATGAACGCCACCACCCGTCCGGCGTGGGCCGCGCCAATGCTGGCGCGGACGCTGTCCCCGTGGCGTCGCCACAGGAAGGCGCGCAGCACGCGGCCACCGTCCAGCGGCGCGCCCGGCAACAGGTTGAACAGGCCCAGCAGCAGGTTGATGCCGGCCAACCAGGAGGCGACGCCGACCACGATGGGGGCGGCGCCCACGGTCGACAGGGCGGCAACCAGGCCGCCGAAGATCGCCGCCAGCGCGAGGCTGGTGGCCGGGCCGGCGATCGCGATGCGGAAGGCGGCCTTGGGTGTCTTCGCCTCGCCACCCAGGGTGGTCACCCCGCCGAACAGCCAGAGGGTCACGCTGCCCACGGACACCCCGGCGCGGCGGGCGACGACGGCGTGCGCGAGTTCGTGCGCCACCAGCGAGGCCAACAGCACCAGCGCGCCGCACGCCCCGGCCAGCCAGTAGGCGCCGTGCGAATACCCTTTGACGCTGCCGGGCAGCGTGCTGGCCAGGCTCCAGGTGAACAGCCACAGGATCACCAGCACGCTCCAGTGGACGTTCACCGGAAAACCGGCGATCCGCCCAATCGGAATGGCATCGCGCACCGCAGAACCTCCGAAGTCGTTGCGACAGGGCGGTTGACTGCCGCCCCTCACCGACGGTAGGGCGACGCCGTGCTCGCCGCTAGGGTCGTTGGACCCCGGGGCCGCTGCGGCCGACCGGTCCGCGTGGGACGCGTCAAAACTCGCACCGGCGCCCCAGGCAGCCGCCGCTGAACGTGGCGTCGGCGGCGAGCAGCGCCTCGTCGGTACCGACGTAGCTGAGCACCTGCCCGGCCCGACTGCCGTAGCGGTACACGGTGATGCCCTTCACCCTCGCTCGCCACGCGGCCAGGTAGATCGTGCGGACGTCCTCGACGGTCGATTCCGCCGGCAGGTTGACGGTTTTGGACACCGCGGCGTCGACGTGCCGCTGCACCGCGGCCTGCATCCGCAGGTGCCACTCCGGGGCGATTTCCGCGGCGGTGGGGAACGCCGCCCGAACTTCGGCGGGCACGTGTGGGTCCCGGCGCACGCCGCCGTGCCGGGCGATTTCGGCGATCAGGTCGGGATGGTAGAAACCCCGGTCGCGGGCGAGCCGGTCGAAGCACGGGTTGACCTCGAGCAGGCGCCGCCCGATGACGGCGCGGATGTAGGCGATCGCGAACATCGGCTCGATCCCGGCGCTCGTCCCGGCGATCAGCGAGATGGTGCCGGTCGGGGCGATCGAGGTGAGTTGGGCATTGCGCCGCGGCGCCGAGCCCGCGAACCGGCTGTGGCCGAAGGCCGGAAACGGTCCGCGTTCCTCGGCCAACCGCTCGGAGGCGGCGTGCGCGGCCCGGTTGACGGTGCGCGCGATCCGGGCGGCCAGCCGCACCCCGCGCTCGCTGTCGTACGGGATGCCCAGCCCGGCCAGCAGTTCCGCCAGGCCCATCACCCCCAGGCCGATCTTGCGGGTGGCCGTGGTGGCGGCCTCCACCTCCGGGAAGGGCAAGCGGCTGACGTCGATCACGTCGTCGAGAAAACGCACGGCCAGCTCCGCCACCGCGGTGAGTCGTTCCCAGTCGACGCCGCCCGCCCCGACCATCCGGGCAAGGTTGATGGAGCCCAGGTTGCACGATTCGTAGGGCAACAGCGGGACTTCGCCGCACGGGTTGGTGGCCTCGATCCGGCCGAGGGCGGGCGTCGGGTTGGCGCGGTTGATCGTGTCGAGGAACACCAGCCCGGGGTCGCCGCACCGGTGTGCGGCTTCGCAGATCGCGGTGAACAGGTCGGCCGCGGACACCGTCGCGGCCGTCTTGCCCGTCCTCGGGTTGACCAGGCGGTGGCTGCCGCCGCGCCCGACGGCGCGCAGGAACTCGTCGGTCACGCCGACGGACAGGTTGAACTGGTTCAGCTCGGTCTGCGAGCCGGATTTGGCGGTGACGAAGTCGTAGATGTCGGGGTGCGACACGTCGAGCACCGCCATCGACGCGCCGCGCCTGCGACCGCCCATCGAGATGACCGCGGCGGCGTAGTCGAACAGGCGGAGGAACGACAGCGGCCCGCTGGCCGTTCCCCCGGTGCGTACGACCAGATCGCCGGTGGGCCGAAGGTGGCTGAACGTGTAGCCGGTCCCCCCGCCGGCCTGGTGAATGTCCGCGCCCTGCGCGAGCGCGGTGAAGATCGAATGCAGCGAATCGTCCACGGGCAGAACGAAACATCCCGAGAGCAGCCCCAGTTCGGTGCCGGCATTCATCAGCGTCGGCGAGTTGGGTAGGAACTCGAGGCCGCGCAGCAGCGCCGAAAACCGTTGGGCCCACTGTGCCGAGGAGCCGGGCCGGAACTTCTCCTCGGCGCCCGCGACGTGGTCCGCGACGCGATCCATCATCTCGCCGGTCGATTCGACGGGCCTGCCACGGTCGTCGCGCAGCAGGTAGCGCTCGCCCAGCACCGTCACGGCGGCCACGCTCAGCTTCAGTTCGTCGCGCACGCCCAGCAGCTCTTTGGTCGCGCGCAGTTCGGCATGCTGCCGGCGGTACACGGCGTAGGCGCGGGCGACGTCGTCCAGCCCGTCCGCCGTCAGCCGCGCCTCGACCAGGTCCTGGATGCCCTCGACCGTGGGGATCCCGCTGCGGAACCGGCCCACCAGGGCGTCGGCGACCGACCGGGCCAGCAACGCGGGCAGCTGCGGGTCACGGTGCCCGGCCTCCCGCGCGGCCCGGCCGATCGCCGTCTCGATGCGGGCGACGTCGAAGGGCACCAGGCGCCCGTCCCGGCGCCGGACGTTCGACGGCCACCGCGCGGACCGCGCTGTCCCGACCATCACTCGAGTATCCCCGCCGGGCCAAAAGTCATCGCCCAAAACGTGATAGGGACTTCCGTCCCTACCGCGGAGCCGGCCCGCATGGTCGGATCGGAGGCGTCGGTTTCAGCAACAGACATTTCAGGAGCAAGACCATGACCACCACCGTGCCCGCGACGCAGAAGTCGCACATGCTGTTCCCCGAGTTCTCCGACTTTTTCTCGGGATTCCCGTCGTTCGCCGGAATCCGTTCGATGTTCGACACCCGGCTCATGCGACTGGAAGACGAGATGGTTGACGGCCACTACGAGGTGCGCGCCGAGATCCCCGGCATCGACCCGGCCAAGGACGTCGATGTCACCGTCCGCGACGGTCAGCTCACGATCAAGGCGGAGCGCAGCGAGAAGAAGGAATTCGACGGCCGTTCGGAATTCTCCTACGGCTCGTTCGTGCGCACCGTGGCGCTGCCGTCGGGAGCGAACGAGGACGACATCAAGGCCACCTACGACAAGGGCATTCTGACTGTGTCCGTGCCGGTTTCGCAGCCCGCGCCCGAGGAGAAGCACGTAAAGATCGCCGCCAAGTAGTCGGCCGGACCACGGGCCCGGGCAGCGTGGCCCGGGCCCGCACGGCCGAATCCGGTGATGACTTTGGACCCGATCCGCAATCTGCGCGTGACGGAATGGGGGCGCCGTCTGACGTAACTTGGCTGGTGCCGGTTGCGGCTGAACAAGGGAGTATGACGGCCATGGGTGGTACCCCACCGTTGTTGTTGACCGACTCTGACGTGGACGCACTGGCGTGGGAGTTCCTGCAGTCGCGCTATCTCGGCCCGATCTATGCGGACTGGTCGCCCGATCGACGCCTCGACACGTTCCTTCGCCGCCGCGGGCTGGCGCGCGTCGCCGACGACGGCGACCTGTCCAACACCGTCCTGGAACGCATTCTGGGCCAGGTGGGCCGCGCTTCGCGCCCGGCCCGGCGGTAACCGGCGGGCCCGGCGGTAGACCGGTCCCACCGCTTCGGGACCAACGGCACTATCGGCACTCGCGCCGCGCGACGGATAGTGATCCCGATCAGTGCGAAGCGGAGATGAGCGGGGCATGGAACAGCTAACCACCCTGGAAGCGAGTTTCCTGGAGGCCGAGGACGCCGACCGGCACGTGAGTATGGCGATCGGCACACTGGCCGTCATCGACGGGCCGGTGCCTAACCCACAGGAACTGGCCGCGACGCTGTCCGAACGCGTTCGCGACGTGCCCCGGTTCACCCAACTCGTGCACAAGCACGCCTTCGATTTGGCGGCGCCGGGATGGATCGAGGACACCAACTTCGACATCGGCCACCACGTGCGCATGGTGGCTTTGCCTCCCCCGGGCGACGATTCGGCGATGTTCCGCTTGATCGCCGACCTCATGGAACGCCGCCTGGACCGCGATCATCCCCTGTGGGAGTGCTGGATCATCGAGGGCCTGCCGGTTGGGCGGTGGGCCACGCTGGTGAAGATTCACCACTGCCTGGCCGACGGAATCGCCATCGTGCGGATGATCACCCGCCTTGCCGACCCGGGCACCGGCGAAACGTACGCCGGCGACATCTGCGCCGCCAAGGAACCGCCACCGTCCATCGTGCTGTCGGCGGGACTGCGTCGTGACCCGCGGACCTGGGCCCGCGGCCTGTGGCGCGCGTCGGTGGCCACCACCAGTACCGCCGCGCACACCGCCATGGGGGCAACCGAATTCATCGCCGGCCTGCTCGCGCCGGCGGGAGGGTCGTCGCTGCGCGGACCGGTCAGCACCATGCGCCGGTACAGCGCGGCGCGGGTCTCGATGAAGGACGTCGAGACCGTCTGTCAGGCCTTCGGCGTGACACTCAACGATGTGGCGCTGGCCGCGATAACGGACAGCTTCCGGACCGTGCTGCTGCGCCGCGGGGAGAAACTTCGGCGCAACTCCCTGCGCACCATGATCCCGGTGTCGGTGCGTTCGCCCAACACCATGGACCGCACCGACATCCGCGTCTCCGCGATGCTCTCGTCACTGCCGGTCGAAGAACACGATCCGGTCAGGCGGCTGAAAACGGTGCAGGCGCGGCTGGGCAGGCTCAAGGCAAGCGGTGAACGGCAGGCCGCCAAAGCCTTTGTCACGCTGACCAATTACCTGCCGTTCGCCGTGAACGCGTGGACGGTGCGGGTGCTGACCCGGCTCCCGCAGCGCAGCGTCGTCACGCTGGCCACCAACGTGCCCGGTCCGCGCCAGCGGCTCCAGGTCCTGGGCCGTCCGGTCGAGCAGTTGCTGCCGATTCCGCCCATCGCCCTGCAGCTGCGCACCGTGATCAGCATGCTCAGCTACGTCGACGAACTGGCGATCGGCGTCACCGCCGACTACGACGCCACACCGGACGTCGACGAGCTGGCCCGCGGCATCGAACTCGGCGTCGCACGCTTGGTGACCCGGGCCCTGTCGCGAAAGCCCGTGCAGCCCAGGCAAAGCCGTCGGGCCGCCCGGATCACGAACTAGGCCGCGCGGCCCCGTGCCGGTCGGCTCACCGGCGTTGTTCGGAAGGCAGGTAACGTTTCTCCACCGCCTGCACCAATTGCTGGCGGATGCGCTCCACGTCGGCGGCGCGACGGGCCTCGAGGTCGTCCTCCCAGGCCGCCACCCGCGCCGCGAGCTCCTTGTCGGCGATGGTGCCTTCCAGCCAGTGCGAGAAGTCGCCGCGTTCGAGATGGTATTCGAGCGCCTGTTGGTCGAGCCGCCGCAGCGCGACGGTGAAGTCGTGCATCGTTGCGGCGGGAGCGATGGGGAGGCCGTCGGTGGTGTGGAAGTAGAACCGCCGCTCCGCGGGGAGGCGGATATCGGCGTATTTGTGGCGGTGCCGCACGTGCTTGGTGTGGCGTTCGCCGATCGTGAAGTCGCGCGGTGGTCCCGCGCCGAATCGGACGCTGGCGCCGCGGGGCGACCCCAGGTCCGTCGCGGTGTCGGGCCTCGTCAGCGCCAGCACCACGTCGCTGCTGTCGAGCTCGTGGGCGGGCAACGACGCCGGGACGAACGAGCACAGCACGTAACCGCCCCGACGCGCCCAGTGCGCCTCCTCCCCGTTGCCGAGCAGATGGGCCTCGTCGTAGACGACCCAGTGCGGAAATCCGTACTGTTCGCGGTGCGCCTCGGCGGTCGACCGCAGCCGGCGCACGTAGTCGCTCTTGCTCGGTTCGGCCAAACCCGACAAGTCCACCACCAGGCCGGAGTTCGGGCGCAGCGCGTCGACCAGCTCGGCCGGTTCCGGCAGGTGGTGGCCGGTGTCCACGACCCGCACATGGCTGAGTTGCTGCAGCTGCAGGTGATCGCCTTCGGGGTCGATGACCAGGACGCAGTAGCCGGCCGAGAGCCATCGCTCCGCCATCAGGCCGACGAGGTAGCTCTTTCCCGACGCGGCGGGCCCGGTCACCAGGATGCGCGCCTGACTCCCCGGCACCCTGGTGGGGGTTCCGTCGTCGAATTCGCCGATCTCGAGCCAGTGGCGCGGGGGGCAAAAGCGTTGCGCCCCAGACAGATACGGGCCGGTCAGCAACCCCGCGACGCCCGCGCCCCCCGGCGCGTCCAGGACCACGTCGGCGAAGCGCCGCAGCGACGGGACCGCGTCAGCCACCGCGGCACCTACCTCGGCGACGGCCAGCAACGACAGGTCGTTCTCCGCGTCGCCCACCGCCACGGTGTTGTGCGGGGACAGATTCATCATCTCGAGCAGCGCGGTCAGCCCGGTCCCCTTGGTGATGCCCGCCGGCAGCACCATCAGGGCGGACCGGTTTCGGATCAGCTGGTAGTCCATCCCCAGCTCGGCGATCGCCTCGACGACGGCAGACAGGTGCTCGCCGGCGACGGCCACCAGCACCTCGCCCCGCCGGTACGGGATCCCGCGCTCGTCCAGCGCCCGGTCGAGGTCGGGACCGACCGGCGGCGCCAGCGCGTGCGCCTGCCCGTCGAACACGACGACGGCGCCGTTCTCCAACACCAGCGCGTCGACGTGGTCGGCCAACTGCGGGTACTCGGCGTGCAATTCGGCGCCGATGCGGCCGGTGGCCACCACGATCGCCAGGCCTTCGCTCCGCGACTGGTCGACGGCGTGCAGGGTCGCCCGGTCCAGGCTGCCGCTCGAGGTGAGGGTGCCGTCGAAGTCGACCGCCACCACCTTGAAAAACGCCACAGCCTTGCCACCTGTATCCGCTGAAACCGAGGTCCGGATTGCTCGCGCCGGGACGCCCGATCTACCGGCGCCCGATGCTCAACCTATGGGCCCGGGCGCGCCGCCCTCTAGGGCCGTTCGTCCTCGTTCGGCGCCGGCGCGTGCACCCGGCGAACCGCGGTGCCCCGGTTAGCCCAGCGCGCGTTCCAGCTCGGCCAGGCACTCCTCGGTCATCGGGATGAACGTCTCGACATCGGGCACCACCTCGCGGCCGGCGGCGTAACCGAACCCGATCCGGTCGGCATACGAGCACGTCGTGATGTTGAGCGCGTGACCGTCGTAGACCGTCGACACCGGGTACATCGCCTCGATACGGGCGCCGTTCCAATACATTTCGGTCGCCGGGCCGCGCACGTGCGAAATCGGCAGGTTGTATCCGGTGCGGATCTTCGGGGTGAACGGCAGCAGCGGGCCGATTGCCGTCGCGGCGATGCTTCCGGCGTTGGTCAGCAGCGACGCCGCCGCTCCCCGTTTGGCCACCCAGTGCTTTCCCTCCGACATCGACCGATGGATCGCATCCAGCCGGGCCAGCGGATCGTCCAGGTCGGTGCCCAGCGGGCACATCCACAGTCCAAACCTGTTGCCGTGCTGGTCGTTCGGTGTGTCGTGCGCGGGGTCGCGCACCGTGATGGGGCAGGCGGCCACCAGTGGGCGGTTGGGCAGCTCGCCGCGGTCGCGCAGCCAGCGCCGCACCACACCGGCCGCCATCGCGGTGAGCACCTCGTTGCCGGTCACGCCGGCCGCCCGCCGCACGGCCTGGATGCGATCCTTCGCCCAGCTGCCCGCGGCGACCGCACGCTCGGGGCCCAGGCGGCCGTTGAACCGGGTGTAGGGCGCCCCGAGGGGCAGCACGGTGGTGTGCCCGACCAAACTGTCCAGCACCGTCGCGATTTCGCCGGTGGCCACCCGCCCGATCAGCCCCACGCCCGACGTCGCCGCGCCGGTCAGCGTGCGCAGCGGTGCGACCAGACGGGACACCAGCCCACCCGGCGCCGGCGGGGCGTGCGGGCGGCGGTCCGCGTAAAACGGTGGCATCGACCGGCGGTCGGGATCAGCGCTCAGCGCGTCGGTGATCATCTGGAAACCCGCCACCCCGTCGGTCACGGTGTGATGCACCTTGATGTAGAAGGCGAAGCGGCCGCCGTCGAGGCCGTCGATCAGATACGACATCCACATCGGCCGGCTCCAGTCCAGCCGCAGGGCGTCCAGCTCGCCGATCAGCCGCCAGAACCCGTCCCCGATCACGGTCCGGCGCTGGCAATGCCGGCTCACGTCAACGGAATCCGCGTGCCGCCACACCCACATGCCGCCGGTGTCCACGCCGCGGTGCGGGTACCGGCGCAGCCGCGGATCGATCGAGTCGTTCCCGGCGAGCGTCGCCCGGTGCAATTCGTCGACGTAGTCCGGCCCGGCGCCGGCGGGGGGCGACAGGATCAGCACGGCGCCGACGTGCATCGGGTTGGACACCGCCTCCGCGGTCATCATCGCTGCGTCCAGCGGATCCAGCGGGTTCACCGTCGGCCGCCGTGACTAGGCGGGGAGGTCGCGCTGCGCCGCGGCCCCGTTCAACAGGCCGGACTGCTGCAACGCCGCCTCGACGAACCGCTGTACCGGTCGCGCACGGAAGAAGCCGGTGTGACCGCCGCGGTACCAGACGATTTCGGGCTTGCCCCAGTGCTCCCACAGGCGGACCACCTGCTCGCGCGGGTGCACCACCTGGTCGGCGACGCCGGCGTAGATGAAGCGGCCCCGCCGGGGCACCAGGGGCGCCAGCGACAGCGGCGACGTCATCCGCCCGATGGGCTCGGCCAGTTCGATCGTCTGACGGCGCGGATCGTCGGCGGCGAGGCCGGAGTGCCGACTCAGCAACCCGACCAGGTCCGCGACGGGGACACCGAGGATCGCACAGGTCAGGCCCTGTTCGAGGCTGGCGACAAGTGCGGTGATGTAGCCGCCCAGCGACAGGCCGTTCAGCCCGATCTGCGATTCCGGCTCCTCCCGGCGTATCCAGGACAACAACCGCCGGATGTCCCACACCGCCTGCGCCGTCGCGTGCACGTCGTCGAGGATGTCCTCCCCGGGAAACACCGCGCCCTTCGGCAGGGCCCGGGCGCGCGGGCCGTGCATCGGCAGCACCGGCATGACAACGTTGAGCCCCAGGTCTTCGTGCAGCCGCCAGGACCGGAACAACGCGAGATCCAAAGCGGCGCGACCCATTTCGGTGCCGTGGATGCAGACCAGCCAGGGCCGCGGCTGCGGGTGACGCAGCAACAGCGCGTACTCGCGGTTGTTTGCGCTGTAGCTCGTCCACCGCTGGGCGCCGGGTTCACCCGGCCGGGGCAGGTATCCGCTGTCGAAAGACATCCGATAGAAGGTTCGCCTGCCCTTCTTGACCTGTCGCATCGTGACGTCCGTGAGGGGCGGGGGCGGGCGGAAAAATCTCTTCGGATGGTCGAGCCAGCCGCGGTCGCCGTAGAACTTCAGCCCCGCGACCACCTCGCCCGTGATGCGCTCGCAGTCCTCCGGCCGGCTGATCGGACGCCGGGCCTTCAGGCCCATCAGGACGACCTCGTCGCGGAACGCCTGCGCCGCCAGGGCGAGGGTGGGCCGGGCGATCGGAAGCTCGTCGGGCGCTTGCCCGAGGTAGTCGCGCCACGACTCGGCGAGGTACCGGCCGGTGCTGGTGAACGGCTTGACGGCGCTGCTCAGGCCGACGCCACCGGGCGGGCTCAAGGGCAATACACCCGGACGCCGGGAACCGCCATCGTTGGTCGATACCGCCATGTGGGCAAACTAGCAGGCGCCCAAATCGGCGTGTTAGGGACTTACGGCCCGGCAGCGGCCGCGAAAGTCCTTGGCTGGCAAGCCGACGGCGGCGCAGCGCCCCGGGCCATATGACAGGGCCCGAAGGGTCTTTCGTCACTCGCGCCGGCGCCCGGCCGGTCGTAACGTCGGAGCGGCCGCAGGCATTTCCGACGCCCCCTTGTCGATTAGGAGTGGGATCATGAGCGAGGCACCGCAAAAGTCCGAGCCGCGCTGGGCCGAACTCTCTGACGACGTGCTCGAATCGGTCGAGACCGGCCGCAAACACGCGATCGAGGCGGTCCGCAAGTTCGTCGACCAGATCAGCCCGGTGCTCCCCGAGCAGTCACGACGCAAGACCGTCGTGGACGCCGCCCTGGACCTGGCCGACGAGCTGGTCACCGCGCGCATCGAATTCTTCCGCAGCGTGGTGCGAAGTGCCGGCCAGGCGGTCGGTAAGCACGACGAATAATCCGCACCCCGGATCATTCGACGTCCGGCTCCCCCGAGAGCAGCAGCACGGCGTCCCGCACGGCATGTTGCAGTTCGACCGCCGCTGCCCAGTTGTCGCCCGCGGGCGCGATCGGCCGACCGACCGTGATGTCGATGGCTCCGCGCCGCGGGAAATGGTGCTCGGGACGAAGGATGGTCCGGGTCCCGCGAATCCCCACCGGGGTCACCGGCGCGCCGGTTCGGGCGGCCACCACGAACGCACCCATGTGGAACGGCCGCAACCCCGGGGCACGGGCCAGGCGACCTTCGGGAAAGATGACGAATGACTGCCCGGCGCGCACCAGGCCGGTCAGGCGGTCGGTGTCCGCCACGCCGTGTTCACGCTCGTGCCGCTCGACGAACTGGTGGCCCAGCCGCCTGAGCACGAACCCGTTGAGGCCTTGGTGTTCAAGGACTTCGGCGGCGACGAAGTGAAACGATCGCGGCATCACCGCCGCCAGCGCCAACGGATCGATCCAGCTGGGATGGTTGACCACCGCGATCGACGCGCCCGACGGGAGGCCGTCGAGGCCGTGCACGCTGATCGCCGTCCCAGTGAGGCGGGCCAGCAGCCGGACCGCCGCGCGGGCCACCCGCCAGCGCCAGTCCGCCCGCGGGAGCAGCAGCAGCAAGAGGGCGACGTGCAACCCGAGGACCGTGTACACCGCCCAGGCGTATCCGGCGAAGGCCACGTCTTCCGCCGCCCGACGAGCGCGGCGCAGCGACGGCGCTGCCCCACGGAGGCGGAGCCGCACCAGTTCCCACCACACCGCGCGCGGTCGCGCGCCGATCCTGCCGGCCTGATACAGCCCGCGGCTGGCGGCCCGCCTGATCTTGCCGCTGGACGTCTTGAGCACCGTGCGCGGCGGCGCCAGCACCACCTCGTCGGGTGCAACGCCCAGCAGATCGACTGTAGCGGAGGCTATTTCGGAGCGTAGCGCGGCTCGGGCGTCGTCCCTGATCGCTCGGGTCTCGGCCAGCACCACGAGCCGTTCGGGGCCGCCGGAGGGATCGGGGGAGGCGAACACCGCCACACATCCCTTGCGGACGCCCCCGATGTTGCCCACCGCTTCTTCGAGTTCCGCGGGGTGCAGGTTGCGTCCGGCCCGGATGATCACGTCCTTGATCCGGCCGGTCACGTAGAGGTCGGCCTCGACCGTGTATCCGAGATCGCCCGTGTCGAGCCAGTCGCCGTGGAACAGCGCGCGGGTGGCCGCCGGGTTGTTGAAGTAGCCCGCGGTCGCCGACGGACCGCGGAACTCGACGCGGCCCTCACGGCGATCGCCCAATTCGTTGCCGGCCGCGTCGAGGATCCGGATCTCGTGCCCCGGCAACGGCCGGCCGCAGGCGACGAATCGCAGGTCCCGCTCCCCCGGCCGGGCGGGCTCGGCCCGGCCGGACCGGGCGAATGCGTCCCGGCGGATTCGGTCGATCAGCGGACCGCGGCCCAACGGTGGGAAGGCCAGACCCACCGACGACTCGGCCAGCCCGTAGACCGGCGTCATCGCCTCGCGGCGAAACCCATAGGGGGCGAAGCGATCACCGAATCGTTCGATGGTCGCGGCGCTCACCGGTTCGGCGCCGTTGTAGGCCAGTCGCCAGCAACTGAGGTCGAGCCCCTCGATCTCGTCGTCGCGGATCTTCGACAGGCAGAGCTCGTAGGCGAAGTTCGGGCCGGCCGACATGCTGGCACGGTTGTCGTGAATCGCCCACAACCATCGCGACGGGCGCATCAGGAACGCCTGCGGGCTCATCACCACCAGGGGGACGCCGAAGTACATGCAACCCAACCACGCACCGATCAGGCCCATGTCGTGGTACAGCGGGAGCCAACTGACGAACGTGTCCGCCCCGGTGGCCGCCGCGGCCCGGCCCATCGCCCGGATGTTGGCGAGCAGGTTGTGGTGCGTGAGCGCGACGCCTTTGGGCTGCCCGGTGCTGCCCGAGGTGTACTGCACCAGCGCGAGGTCCCCGGCGCGGGGACGGGGAAGGGGTGTGGTGGCGTGTTCGCCTGCGCGCGTCAGTGTTTCGGCGACGACGACGTGGCGCAGGCTTTCCACGTTCGAGCGCAGCAGGTGGCCGAGGGTGACGGCCTCCGGCACGGTGACGAGCATCGTGGCGCCCGCGTTGGCGAGGATGCCGGCGGTGCGGCGCAGGTGATCGGCCAGCTGGGAGGGTCGCGAGGGCGGGTAGACCGGGACGGGCACCGCACCGGCGAGGGCCACACCGGCGAAGGTCACGAAATACTCCCGGCAGGTGGGCAACATGATCGCGACCGCCTGGCCCGGCATGACGTCGTGCGCGATCAGCCCGGACGCCACGGCGGCCGCCCCCCGGTGCAGGGCCGAGTAGGTCATGTCGGCGCCGTCCGGGGCGCCGCCCGCATCGTCGAGGATGCGGAGGTGGGTGCGGTCGGGGGTCGCGCCGACGTGCCAGTTGAGAACGTCGTTGAGGGTCAGCGCGGACTCCGGCTCCGCAGCGGTCGACGCGCTGGCCGGCGGTGCGACGCCGCCACGGTCCGCCCGCACCGCGGGACGGCTGAGAACCAGGGCCGGGTTGAGCGCGGCCACCAGGTCGCGCGGCGTCTCCGCGCTGGCCAGGATGTGGGGCGGCAGCGTCACCCCGAATTTGTCCTGGACGCGCAGCAGCAGTTCGGCAAGCTCCAGGCTGCCGATTCCCAGGGTGTCGAACGAGCTGTCAAGCGTGACGCGGGGCGGCGCGGCCTGCGCATGAACCTCCGCCACCAAACCGCGCACCAGCGCCAGGACCGGAGGGGCGCAATCTTGGGTCGCCATCGTTCATCCAGCGCACCGGTCGGCCACCGGGCGGGCGTGGCCGGCGGGCCTCACAGCGCAGACGGTGAGCGACTCCACGGGGCGGCTCCTTGAACTGGCGAACACGTCGATGCTGCGGGTGCATCGGCGCGTCCGGGAAGGGCGCAAAGCCATCGAATCGCGGGGCATTCGTCACTTGCGACCGCTAGTCGAAGGCGTTGATCACCTGACGGGCCACGTCCCGGATCTGCTGATAGACGGCGCGATCGAGGGGCAGATCGCGAAAGCGCGGTATCTCGCCCGTCGTGGTGACCACCCCCGGTTCCTCGTGCGCCCAGCGCGCGTTCACCTTGTCTCCCAGCACCCGGGCGGGCGGATTGTCGGACAGCACCCGGGCGTGAAACCGCTTGATGCCGTCCACGCGCGCCGCGACGGCCAGCGCACCGAGCAGCAGCGTCCCGATCCCGCGACCCTGGTAGCCGTCCGCCACGGTGAGCGCAACCTCGGCCGATGCGGGGTCGTCCTGGTCGCGGACGAAGCGGGCGTCCGCGACGACCGGCCCCGCCACGCCGTCGGTGACGACCCACACGAAGTGGTCGACGTAGTCGACCTCGAACAGATAGGCCAGGCGCGCATCGGTCGGGGCGCCACCCTGGTACCGCCGGTACAGGGTCTCCCGGGAGAAGGAACCGCTGCTCTTGAACCGCTCGGCGTCGCCCGGCAGGACGGGGCGCAGCGAGAGCGGGGCGCCGTCTCTGGTCGACACCGGAATGGGGGCGATGAAGGCGGCCAACCGCTGCCGCGCGGTGCGCAGCATCCGGTCGGCAAGGACCGGCATCGCCAGGATGCAGTCGAAGGCGGCGCCGTATCCGGTGTAACCCCGCACGTCCTCGCGCGCGGTCACCGTCGCCGTTCGGGGCGCGTGCCGCGGCAACGCGATCTCGCCGATGATCGTCGCCGACGCCAGCTCGGTGGTCGTGACCCGGCCCTTCGGCCCGACGTGTCTCACCACGAGCCGGCCGGACGCGATGATCGCGAACGACTCCGCTCGCTCGCCCTGCCGCATCAGCACCTCACCGGCGATCGCATGCAACGGCTCCAGCAGGCCGGCCAACCCGGCAAGGTCCTCCGCCGGAACACCGGCAAAAACGGGCAGCGCCGCCAGCTCGTCGGTGCTGACAGCCCTCACGTCTGCCCACCTCTCCGCCCGAGACTGCGGCCCGAATCACGCCCCGATTGCGAATCCGTTGCTAAATCGGTCTTCTCGCCGATTTGGCGATCCGGCGCCCTTGAAACGAGTAGCGTGGCGATGCACCATCTCCCGATGTACGGTACGCGACCAGCGCCGTCCTCGCGGGAGAAGTAGGTAGGTGACCGCAGTGACATAAGACCCTGCCGGACTGGGACCTCGGCAGGCCGGAAGCGAGACCAAAGCCTTTGGGCGATCGTGCTCTTGGCCTCTACGGCCGGACCTCTGGGTCTGGTCGGATGGACCGTTGAGGCTAGCGGGGAGGGAACATGAAGACAGCGAAGTGGCGGCAGCACTGGTCACAGCGCAGGCCGGCAGCCACGATCTATCAGCTCACCGACCGCCTGCACGAGGGACATGTCGCCCGCGTACCCGCCAATCAGATACCCGCGACCGTGTCGGCCTGGTTGGCCGAGCTGGGCGCCCACAGCCCGCTGGTCGACGACCTCGAGCGCGCGGTCCGCGGCGGCGACTGGTCCGCCGCACACGCCCTCGGTGAGTGCCTGTCCATCGAGATAGCCCTGGCCGACTGACGCCCGTCCGGGGACGTTTGCCGATCCCCACGTGACTTTCGTCTCTACCGCGTGACCCCAGCGCCTTCGCAGGATCGAACGGTACCTACCGGGTCGACCACGTCCCGGTATCCGTTCGGCAACAATGGATCGCGTCATGAAAGCACCGCTGGCCTCAATGGAGAGGCCCGACTTCCGCAAGATCGAGAACCGCGCCCCGTCGGTGGCACAGATGTTCGTCAATCGCGTCGCGGCCACCCCCCACGCGGAGGCCTTCCGGTATCCGCTCGACCACACCTGGGCGAGCGTGACCTGGCAGCAAGTCGGCGAACGCGTCAGCAATCTCGCCGCGGGGCTGATCTCGCTGGGGATCGGGCCCGAGGACCGTGTCGCGCTCGCCTCCGCGACGCGGTACGAGTGGGTGCTCGCCGATTTCGCGATCATGTGCGCAGGCGGCGCGACCACCACGGTGTATCCGACGACGAACGCCACCGATGTCGCCTACATCGTCGCCAATTCCGGCAGCCGGGTGGTGGTCGCCGAAAACCAGACCCAGCTGGACAAGCTGCTCGAGCACCGGGCCGAACTGCCCGACGTGAGCAAGGTCGTCCTCATCGACGGCAACGGCGACGGTGACTGGGTGATCTCGCTGGCCGATCTGGACCTGCTGGGCAAGCAACTGCTCGCGGACAGGCCCGACGCCGTCAACGAGCGGGTCGCGGCCGTCGGCCCCGAGCAGCTGGCGAGCCTCATCTACACCTCGGGAACCACCGGACGGCCCAAGGGCGTGCGCCTGACGCACGGCGCGTGGACGTACACCGCCGCCGCCATCGATTCGCTGGACATCCTGGGCCCCGACGACTTGAACTTCCTCTGGCTGCCCCTGGCGCACGCGTTCGGCAAGGTGATGCTGGCGTTGCCCTTGCAGATCGGCTTCCCCACCGCCATCGACGGCCGCGTCGAGCGGATCATCGACAACCTCGCGGCCCTGCGGCCGACCATCATGGGCGCGGCGCCGCGCATCTTCGAGAAGGCCCACGCCCGAATCCAGGACATGGCCGCCGATCGGGGCAAGGTCACCAAGATGATGTTCGACTGGGCCATCGGGGTCGGCATCAAGGTGTCGCAGGCCCGGCAGGCCGGCAAGAAGCCGTCGTTGGCGTCGTCGCTGGCCTACAAGGTCGCCGACCGGCTGGTGTTCACCACGATCCGGGAGCGTTTCGGCGGCCGCCTGCGCTTCTTCGTCTCCGCCGCCGCCGCGCTGGACCGCGACGTCGCGCAGTGGTTCGACGCCGTCGGCATCATCGTGCTCGAGGGCTACGGGCTGACGGAAACCGCGGCGGCGTCGTTTATCAACCGCCCCAACGCTTATCGGTTCGGGACCGTCGGGTGGCCGTTTCCCGCCACCGATGTGCGGATCGCCGAAGACGGCGAGGTGCTGCTCAGGGGGCCCGGCGTGATGACCGCCTACCACGATATGCCGGACGCGACCGCCGAGGCGCTGGACGGGGACGGATGGTTCCATACCGGCGACATCGGGGAGATCGACGCCGACGGATTCCTGCGAATCACCGACCGCAAGAAGGACATGTTCAAGACGTCGCAGGGCAAGTACGTGGCGCCGTCGGCGATCGACGCGCGCTTCAAGGGCGCCTGCCCGTATGTGAGCGAGATCGTCGTCTACGGGGAGGGCAAGCCGTACTGTGTCGCGCTGGTCAGCCTGGACACCGAGGCGATCACCGACTGGGCCAACAAGAATGGTCTGGCGGGCAAGTCCTTCGCCGAGATCGCGCACGACGACAAGACACAGGAGCTGATCGCCGGATACATCGACGCCCTCAACGCCGAGCTGAATCGCTGGGAGCAGATCAAGAGATTCGCGATCGCCGACCGCGAATTCACGGTGGAATCGGGCGATCTGACGCCGAGCATGAAACTCAAGCGCAAGGTGGTCATCGACAAATTCGCCGATCGCCTCGACGCCCTCTACGCGCAGTGACGGTCGGCCTTCGTCACTCGGTCGCGCCTCGCCGAGCGTCACGCGGTCGCGCCTCGCCGAGCGTCACGCGCTCGCGCCTCGCCGAGCGTCACGCCAGCGTGACCCCGGCGGGCGCTAGTCACGCTGGCGTGACGCTCGGGGGATGGCGTGGCCCGGGACCTAAGACCCCAGTCTCGGGGCTAACGACCCTCGTGGAGGCGCGCCCGCCGTTCCTACGGTTGGCACATAGCGGCAATGGCAGCAGTGGAGAGGGATGACATGCAAACAGATCGCCTCAGATGGCTGGTCAAAGCGAAAGGCCCGTTCGCCTCGGTGTATTTCGACGACTCGCACGACACCCTGGACGCCACCGAGCAGCTGGAAGCCAAGTGGCACGGCATCCGCCAGCAGCTGCACGACATGGGCGCCGGCGAGGACGTCGTCGGCATGGTGGAGCAGGCCGTGTGGCACCATCGGCCGACCGTTGGGCGGCGCGGCCGCGCGGTGATCGCGACGGCCGAGCAGGTCCTGATCAACGAGAATCTGCTCAGCCCGCCGCCGGCCACCGTGGCCCGGCTGTCCGACTACCCGTACCTGGTGCCGTTGATCGACGGCGAAATGCGGCGTCCCACCTACGTGTTCGCCTCGATCGACCGCGCGGGGGCCGACATCAGCCTGCATCGCGGGGGCACCGTCAGTTCCGAAAGCGTTGACGGCGGCGGCTATCCGGTGCACAAGCCGGTCACCGCCGGCTGGAACGGTTACGGCGACCTGCAACACACGACCGAGGAAGCCATCCGGATGAACTGCCGTGCGGTCGCCGACGAACTCACGCGCCTGGTGGACGACGCGGACCCCGAAGTGGTGTTCCTGTGCGGCGAGGTGCGTTCGCTTGCGGACCTGATTGCCGAACTGCCGGAGCGGGTCGCCGAACGGGTGGCGCAGCTGCACGCCGGGACGCGGAAGAGCCATTGCGACGACGAAGAGCTGAGCGAGCTGACGGGCGCGGAGTTCGCGCGCCGCCGAGGCCTCGAGATGTCCGCCCTCACCGAACGTTTCGAGGCGGAGGTCGGCCGCGGCTCGGGGCGGGCGGCTGAAGGCCTCCCCGACGTCTGCCGCGCGCTGCGCGACGGCAACGTCGCCACGCTGATCGTCGGCGAGTTGGGCGACGCCACCGTGGTCACCGGCACGTCGCTGACCACCGTCGCGCCCGATGCCGATGTGCTGTCCGAGCTGGGCGAGCCGGTGGGACGGGTGGCACGGGCCGATGAGGCGTTGCCGTTCACCGCGATCGCCGTGGGCGCCTCGTTGGCCCGGACCGGCGAGCTGATCACCCCGGCGGACGGCGTGGGTGCGCTGCTGCGCTACGCCGCGGGCGACAGGGCGCACCGCCGCGGCGCGTAAGAACGAGACCCGTAGAAACGAGAACTACTGAGCCGCCCGGAGTTTGGAGCGGCGGTCCCGGACAGGGGGATGCCGGGACCGCCGCGGATTCAGTTGGTCTAGTGGTATTCAGCTGGCCGGTGTGATCAGCCCGTAGTGCCCGTCGTAGCGGTGGTACAACACGCTCCCCCGGTCCCGGCCGGTGTCGACGAAGAACAGGAAGGGCTGCCCGAGCAGCCCGATCCGTTCAATGGCCTGGTCGACGGTCAGTCGCGGGGCCGGCTGCGGGCTGATGGTCAGCGGCAGCCGGAAGGGCGCCAGCTCGTCGGTGGCGCCCGGGTTGGCCTGTGCCAGACGGTATTCGGTGGGGCCTTCGCGATAAATGACGCTGTCCTGCCGGGTGGCTTCCTCGGTGAAGAGGTGAAAGTCGTAGTCCAGTTGCTCCATCTCCAGCGCGGCCTCTTCGACGGTGCAGGTGGGCAGGCTGTACGACTTGTGCCGCATGATTCGGCGTTCGCCTTCCGGCCGGGGGAAGTACTTCGGCCGGTGCGTCGGCTCGGTTTCGTGCCGCCATTCGTGCGGCCCGCGGCTGGGCACGCCGCCCCGCTTGGCCTCCCAGTGTTCGGCGGCGCGTTCCAGTTGCCGGCGCAGCCGCGCCTCGAGACGGTCGATCGCCTCCCGCGCCGTGACGCCTTCCACCTGCGCGCGCACCGGTCGGCCGTTGACGTCGAGATTGGCTTGCGCGATCACCCGGCGGGCCACGGCGGGGTCGCCGTGCTCGCTCAGCCTGACGTGGGCGTGCAGGACCGGTTCGTGGGTAAGGTGGCCGAGCTCGCCGATCTTGGTGCGGGCGTAGTCGTCGGCGCCGGGCAATTGCCCGTGCGTCGTTACCTGGACGTCGAGGACGGCCGGTAGGTCGGGGCGTCGTCTCATGCTGGCTCTCGCTCTTCGTCGCCGTCGCTCAGCGGTGCAGACCCGTTACGGGTTCGTGCGTGCTGGCCTGGATGTCGGTGGATGTCGCGGCGAACAGCTGGTTCGCCAGGTCGTAGAGGGCGCGCGCGACGGCGAGTTCGTCACCGATCGCGGCCACCGGCGGGTCGGCCGGGTCGAGGCGTGCCACGCCCACGCCGACGAGCGTGCTGCCCGCCCAGGACAGCCGCGCCTTGGCCCGGGTTTTCTCCTCGCGCTCTTCGACCAGCACGTCGATGTGGCACGACTTGGTGCCTTGGTCGCTCTTCGTCATCACCAGATGCGACCATTCCGCCCACGGGCCGGAGTAGGGGCGGAAGTCCCGAATCGCGGGGTCGTTCGTCGGACGGGCCGGCGGGGGGAATCGGGTCAGCAAACGCCTCGGCGGCCGCGAAGAATGGCGTCGAACTTAATCGACATTCTTGCTGGGCGTAATCGACAGTTTCATTCGCGTATATCGGCGTGCCCAACAGTAGCGGGCGTGTCCGACCTCCCGACACAGACCAAGTACCTGCATGCCTCGCGGGGCCGCCGGTCGGCGCCGCACTCGGGTGACGACCGGGAACGGGCGATCCTGGCCACCGCGGAGCGCCTGCTGCAGGAACGGCCGCTCGCCGACTTTTCGGTGGACGACCTAGCAAAGGGCGCCGGGATTTCGCGGCCCACCTTCTACTTCTATTTCCGGTCGAAGAACGCGGTGCTGCTGTCGCTGCTCGACCAGATGAACAGCAAGGCGCAGGCGGCCCTCAGGGCGCTCGGCGGCATCTCCTCCGGCGACCCGGCTGAGCTGTGGCGCGCGCGCATCGAGGCGTTCTTCGAGGTGTCGGGTTCGCACCCGGCGGTCGCCGTAGCCGGCGCCGCGGCGAAGGCGACCAACCCGGAGGTGCGGCAGTTGTGGTCCACGCTCATGCAGCGGTGGATCTCGCTGACCACGGCGGCCATCAAGGCGGAGCGCGGCCGGGGCGCCGCCCCCGACACCGTCCCGGCCGAACAACTGTCGGTCGCCCTCAACATGTTGAGCGAGCGGGTGATGGCCGCGACGTTCACCGCCGAGGACGAGGCGATGCCCGAGGACCGGGCGGTCGACACGCTGCTGCACATCTGGCTGGCCAGCATCTACCAGCGCTGACCGAGCGTCCGCCGGGCGCGGTCCAGGCTCTCGTCGATCAGCCGGTCCGCCGCACCGAAGTAGGTCGGCGACGGCGGCCCTCCGGCCAGTTCGGCGATCGCCTGTTGCTCCCCCGACACGTCGGCGGCGTCCAGGTTTTCCGACATCCGCTCGGCGTGCACCGCCAGTCCCGCCAGCAGCTCGCCGCACTGCGACCCGGCGACCACGGTGCGCCGCGCCAGGGCGCGCAGGGTGTCCCATTCGGCATGCCAGGCGCCGTCCGGCCGCTCGTCGTTGGCCAGCGCCGCGGCGGTGTGCAGGGTCGCCGCGAGCTGCGGCGCGGACAGCGCGGCCCGGCGAATGAGGATGGACAGCACGGGGTTTCGCTTGTGCGGCATCGACGACGAACGCCCGCGGTTTGCCCCGGCCGGTTCGCTCAGTTCCCCGACCTCCGGGCGGGCCATGGTGACGATGTCCGCTGCGATCCGGCCCCACGCGTCGGTGCAGCCGACGAAGGCGTCCGCGGCCGCGGTGACCGGGGTGCGCGTCGTGTGCCAGGGCAACCGGGCCACCAAACCCAACGCCGTCGCCGCGTCGCGCATCAAACCGGCGGAGACCCCGGCCGGGTCGGCCGCGCCGGTCACCAGCGCGGCGAGCTCGGTGGTGGCCGCCAATGTCCCGGCGGCCCCGCCGATCTGGACGGGCGTGGCCAGCGCGGACAGCCCCTCGAAGGCATCGACGACGCCGGTGAGCCAGCCGGCGACCTTCACCCCGAACGTGGTCGGCGCCGCGTGCTGGGTGAGGGTGCGTGCCACCATGGGCGTCCCCCGGTGCAGGGCGGCGAGTTCGGTCAGCGTCAGGGCCTGACCCCTCAGCTGCGCGGCCAGCTCGCCGGCCACCTCGCGCACGCCGAGCATCAGGCCGGTGTCCAGGACGTCCTGACTGGTGAGGCCGCGATGAATCCACGGCGCCACGGCCGGCGCGGCGCGCTCGCGCAACAGGGCGACCAGGCCGATGACGGGGTTGCCGCCGCCCTCGGCGGCAACCGCCAGGGCCTCACAATCGTTGGCGGTCAACAGCATTGGCAGGTCGGCGCCGGCGCACTCCGGGGGCGCCAGGCCGGCGGCCACCAGGGCGTCGAGCCAGGCGGATTCCACCGCGACCATCGATTCCAGCAGCGCCCGGTCGGTCATGTGCTCGCCGGCGCGATGGTCTCCCGGCCACAACAGGTTGGTCATCGCCGGCCGTCCCGGTACGCCAGGAACACCGTTTCGCGCGGGCCCTGCAGGTGGACGTCGAAACGGTAACCCGGGCAATCTGTTTCGGCGACGCACAGCAGCGTGGCGCGCCGCTCGGCGTCGAGGCCCGCCAGCAGCGGATCGGCGCCCGGGTCGACGCCGGGCAGGTAGGCCCGGGTGAACAACCGGTCCAGCAGGCCCCGCGCGAACACGGTGAGGGCGAAGAACGGCGGCCGCCCGGCGGCCGCCGGGCCGGGCGCCACGGTGGTGAAGCCGTAACGACCGGCGGGATCGGTCGCGCAGCGACCCCACCCCGTGAACGCGGCATCGTCTCGATGGCCGCGGCGCAGCGAACCGTGCTGTCGCACTATGCGTCCGCTGCCGTCGGTTTGCCACAGCTCGACCAGGGCGTCCGGAACGCCGTCGCCGGCGCCGTCGTAGACCGTGCCGTACAGCCGGAGCGCGCCCGGGTGCCCGCCGCCGACCAGGGCGCTGTCACCGGGATAGGGCAACCCGAGGCCGAGGAAGGGGCCCACCGTCTGCCCTGGGGTGCAAGCACATTCACGCATCGTCGGCCTCGGTCGGCGTTCGGGTGCCACCGCCCAGCACGATGTCCCACCGATAGCCGGTCGCGAACTCCGGCTCGGTGAGGTCGTGGTCGTAGCGGGCGATCAGGAGTCGGCGCGCGGCGGGGTCGAGGACGGACTGAAAGATCGGGTCCAGGTCGAACAGCGGGTCGCCCGGGAAGTACATCTGGGTGACCAGGCGCTGCGGGAAGGCGGTCCCGAAGACGGAGAAGTGGATGTGCGCGGGGCGCCACGCGTTGCGGTGGTTGCGCCACGGGTACGGGCCGGGCTTGATGGTCAGGAAGCGGTACAAGCCGTCGGGCCCGGTCAGGCACCGCCCCGCGCCGGTGAAGTTGGGGTCGAGCGGGGCCGGGTGCCGGTCGCGCTGGTGGCGGTAGCGGCCGGCGGCGTTGGCCTGCCAGATCTCAATCAGCTGCCCCGCCACCGGTCCGCCCGATCCGTCGAGCAGGCGCCCCGCGACGATCAAGCGCTCCCCCAGGGGCTGGCCCGGATGGCCGGCCGTCAGGTCGGCCTCGAGCGGGTCGACGTCCTGGTAGCCGAAGCAGGGCGCCCAGCGTTCGACCTCTTCGGGATCGACCGGCACCGGGGGCCGGTTGGGGTGGCGCAGGGCGGTGCCGCGGTAGGGCGGGTAGTCGAGCCGCGGCAGCGCCTCGTCCCCCCGGTATTCGGCTGCGATGGCGGCGATCTCGGCCGTGATGTCACCCTGAGACGCGACACACTCGGGGTTCATGAGTCGTGACGCTACCCTCGATGGCCCCGTGCGCTCCGGAATTCGGCGGCGCGGGCGGCGTTACAGCGAGCGCACCAGCGCCGCGCGCCCCTTGGTCCGCATCTTGTACAGGGCGGAGCCCCGGTATTCCTCCATTTTCGCGGCCATCTTGTTGCCCAGCTCCTCGAGCTCCGCGTCGGTGATCTTCACCTCGGGGGGAGCCGGGATCAGGTCGCGCTCCTCCTCGTCGGCGTGCGCCTCGAGCACGGTCTTGAAGGAGTTCCATTCGTCCTCGTACCCCGGCGCGCTCTGCGGGGTCTTGAGCAGTACGGAGAGCTGGTCGACCACCTGGCGGTGTTCCGCGTGGGCGACCGCGATCAGCTTGGTGGCGTCCTTGAGGGCCGGGTAGTACAGGTCATCCTCGATGCGGAAGTGAATGTCGAGCTCGATCAGCATGTCGTCGAAAAGGGCATGCCGCTCTTCGCTGTTCACCGGCGCCTCGCTGATCTTGCGACCGAGGCCCTTGATCACGATGTGGTGTTCTTTCAGGACGTCGTAAGCGTTCACTTGCCTTCCCCTTCTCCGATTCCCGTCGCTCCACCGAGCGCGGGCTCGGGTTCGCCTCGAACCTCGACCATTCCGTTGACCAATCTGGCCTGGTAGCACGGCAGCGGGGCCGCCGCCGGGCCGCGCACCACGTCTCCCGACTCGATCGCGAACCACGAACCGTGCCAAGGGCATACGAGCCGGCCGCGGTCGACCCAGCCGTCGGCCATGGGAGCCGCCAGGTGCGGGCACAGTTCCCCGAACGCCGCGACCTCTCCCGGCTTGGTCTGGCACACCACCAGCCCCACCCCGTCGACCTCGACCCGCACCGGCTTGCCGTTCAGGGAGCTCGCGGGGAGCACGGGCGTCCATTGCGTGGTGCGCAGCCGCGTGCCCGACTGGTCGATGCCGATGCCGGACTCGAACACCAATGCCCCGCCGAGGTAGCTGCCCGCCACGGTGATGCCGTAACCCAGTGCGGTGAGCGCGATGCCGCGCCCGTGCCGGCCCCGGCGGCGGTCCCACCAGGACCGCGCGTAGAGCGCGGTGGCGGCCAGGTTCACCAGGCCGTGCACGGCGCCGACCCGGCGATCGGCCTCATGGGTGTGCTGCCAGTCGGTGACGCCGGTGACCGCCGACCCGATGCTGGCCAGGATGCCCACCCCCAGCGCGCGGGACGCGAACTTCGACGCGTCGCGTACCTCGGTGGCGGGTTGGCCCGGCAGCAGGCTGAGCGCGTCCAGCGCGACGGTGGTGCCCAGGGCCCCGCTCGTCAGCGACGCCAGGGGCGGATGCACCGGGTGGCCGAGCCACACGCCGTGCAGCGCGTTGGTGACGGTGTTGCGCGCGCTCCCCAAGCCGTTGAAGGCAAAGCTCAGCAGGTGCTCGAACCGATAGCTCGGCCGGTCCAGCCACTCTTGGCGCCCGATGGCGGACACCATTCGCGTTCCGAACTTCTGCAATCGACCATCCAGTGATCGAGCAGCCATTGCACCAGTCCTCCCTCAGATGCGCCGCTAACGGCCAGCAACGCACGCAAAATCGACTCGTTACCCCTTGGTTAACCGCGCGCTCACATGCGCAGCAGAGCTGACGTGACCACCGTATCCCGGCATTCTGGCCGCGTGATTGGTAGCAACCTGTGAGTTACCACAAAGCATTCTTGTAAACGCCTGACGGCGGGTCAGTGCCGATTGAGCGGCACTTGCGCGGGTGTTTGACCGGCCGGGGGTGGATGCGAGATTCTACTTAGCGGAAGACATTTCTGCAGAGCAGACATTCAACGGCGTTAAGGCGGTTACCGTGACAGTCCAGCGCGACGCCGGCGACGGTCTCGACCGGGTTTTCGCCGGCGTGCGCGAGGGGATGATCCCCGCCCACATCTACAACGACAGACAGCTGTTCGCGCTCGAGAAGGAGCGACTGTTCGGCCGGGCGTGGACGTTCGTGGCGCACGAGTCCGAGATTCCGCACGACGGCGACTACGTCGTGCGCCGGGTCCTCGACGACTCCTTCATCATCACGCGCGACGCCGAGGGCAAGGTACGGGCGTTGTTCAATATGTGCCTGCACCGCGGTATGCAGGTGTGTCGCGCCGAGATGGGAAACGCCTCGAACTTCCGCTGCCCGTATCACGGCTGGACCTACCGCAACGACGGCCGGCTGACCGGCCTGCCGTTCCACCGGGAGGCCTACGGCGGCGAGGAGGGGTACGCCAGAAGCGCCCAAAGCCTGCTGCCTGCACCGAAGTTCGCGAGCTACAACGGCCTGCTGTTCGTCAACCTCGACGCCGACGCCGAACCGCTCGACGACTTCCTCGGCGACTTCAGGTTCTATCTGGACTTCTACACCAAACAGAGTGCCGGCGGCCTGGAAGTGCGAGGGCCGCAGCGCTGGCGCATCAAGGCCAACTGGAAGATCGGTGCCGAGAACTTCGCCGGCGACATGTACCACACGCCGCACACCCACGCGTCGATCGTCGACATCGGCCTGTTCCGCGAGCCGAAAGCGCAGAAGCGCAAGGACGGCGCCACCTACTGGGCGCACCGCGGCGGCGGCACCACCTACAAACTTCCCCCGGGCAGCTTCGACGAAAAGATGCGCTACGTCGGCTATCCCGACGAGATGATCGGCCGGATCAAAGGCGTGTGGACGCCGCGGCAACAGCGGGTGGTCGGTGAGGACGGTTTCATGATCTCGGCCGCCACCTGCTTTCCGAATCTCAGCTTCGTGCACAACTGGCCGAAGGTGCGTGACGGTCGGGCCGACGAGACCCTGCCGTTCATCTCGATCCGGCTCTGGCAGCCGATCAGCGAGAACGAAACCGAGGTCTGCTCGTGGTTCGCGGTCGACTCCGCCGCTCCCCCGCACTACAAACAGGACTCGTACAAGGCGTACCTGATGTGTTTCGGCTCGACCGGCATGTTCGAGCAGGACGACGTGGAGAACTGGGTCTCGCTGACCACGACGGCCGGCGGATCCATGGCCCGGCGGCTGCGGCTCAACAGCCGGATGGGCCTGCTGCCCGACGGCAGCCCGGTGGTCGAACCGCTGCCGCCCGAGGCGTTCCACGGGCCGGGGCGCGCGCAGGTCGGCTACAACGAGCACAACCAGCGCGCGCTGCTGAACCTGTGGGCCGACTACCTCCAGGGGGCCGGCGCATGACGAAGCCCTTGCCGTTCAACGATTCTCGGCACCTGCAGGCCCACCAGTTCCTGGTCGACGAGGCCTACCTGCTGGACGCCCAGCAGTACGAGGCGTGGCTCGAGACGCTCACCGACGACGTCCGCTATGTGATGCCCGTGCGGGTCACCACCGCGCGCGGCGCCGGGTTCGACTGCGCGCCGGGCATGGCGCACTTCGACGAGGACAAGTACTCGCTGAGCCAGCGGGTCGCGCGGCTGGGCACCGAGCATGCCTGGGCCGAGGATCCACCGTCGCGGCTGCGGCACTTCATCACCAACGTCCGCACCTTCGAGGGCGACGACCCGGCACACCTGCTGGTCGAGTCGGCCGAACTGCTGTTCCGCAGCCGCGGCGACGTGACCGACAGCGCTGTGCTGTCGTGCGGTCGCGAGGACCTGCTGCGCTGGTGTGATGATCGCTGGAAGCTGGCCCGGCGCAGGATCTTTGTCGACGAGTCGGTGCTGCGGATGCAAAACTTGGCGGTGTTCCTGTGAACGAACCCATGAGCGACCCCATGAACGAACCCATCGTGGTGGCAAACGAATTCGCCGAGGTGGAGGTCCGGCGGGTGGACACCCGCAACGGCTCGCGGCTGCTGATCAGCGCCTCCAAGACCGGGCGGTCGATCAGCCTCGACGCGCTGGAATTGGAGGCGCTGACGTGGCAGAACGCCCGCACGCTGGCGACCATGGTCGGCAAGTGCGGCGCGCCGTTATTGGCCGAAGAGGGCGAGGGCGGCGATGACCGGCTGGCTTGAGGGCAAGCGCGCCCTGGTCGTCGGCGCCGGTTCGGGGATCGGCCGGGCGGTGGTGGACGCGTTTCGCACCGAGGGGGCGAAAGTCGCTGCCCTGGAACGTGATCCGGAAAAGTGCGAGCGCCTGCGCGAGCAGTTGCCCGGCGTTGCGGTCGTCGAGGGCGACGCGATCACCCGCGACGCCAACGAACGAGCGGTCGCCGCCGCGGTGGACGCCCACGGCGGGTTGGACACGCTGGTCAACTGCGTCGGAATCTTCGACTTCTACCGGGGCGTCGGCGACATCGACGCCGGCGACCTTGCCGACGCGTTCGACGAGATGTTTCGCACCAACGTGCTGAGCCACCTGCAGTCGGTCAGGGCGGCGCTCCCCCGGCTGCGCGCCGGGGCGGGGCCCTCGATCGTGCTGACCGGGTCCGCGTCGTCGTTCTATCCCGGGCGCGGCGGTGCGCTGTACGTGTCGTCGAAGTTCGCCGTCCGCGGGCTGGTGGCCGCCCTGGCCCACGAGCTGGCGCCGCACATCCGGGTCAACGGGGTGGCGCCGGGCGGCACGCTGAACACCGACCTGCGCGGCCTGGCCAGCCTGGGGCTCGACGGTGTCCGGCTGGACGACACTCCCGACCGGGCCCGGGAAGTGGCCGCGCGCTCCCCGCTCAACGTGGCGCTCTCCGGGGAGGACCACGCGTGGAGTTTCGTGTTCCTGGCCTCCGACCGCGCGCGCGGGATCACCGGCGAAACCGTCCGCCCCGACGGCGGATTCGGCCTGGGCGCACCGCGATGACGGCCCTCGACGAGCAGCGCGCGCTGGTGGCCGAGGGTTGCCGGGTGGCCGCCGCCCGCGGCCTGGTCGACGGCATCCTCGGTCACCTGAGCCTGCGGGTGGACGACGAGCGCCTGCTGATCCGCTGCCGCAGCGACACCGACGCCGGGGTGGCGCACACCCGGCCCGGCGACATCCGGCTGATCACCTTCGCCGGCGGCGCCGGCGCCGCCGGCGAACTCGACGGCTACCGCGTCCCCAACGAACTGCCCATCCACGTCGAAACCATGCTGGCCGATGCGCGGCACCGCGCCGTCGCCCATCTGCATCCGCCCGCCGTCGTCGCCGCCGACCTGGCCGGCATCGCGATCCGGCCGATCTACGGCGCCTTCGACATTCCCGGCGCCCGGCTCGCGCGCGCCGGCGTGCCCGTCTACGAGCGCGCCGTGCTGATCCGCACCCCGGCGCTGGGCAAGGAGATGGTGGCGGCCATGCGCGACCGGCCGGTGGTGATCCTGCGCGGGCACGGGATCACCAGCGCGGCCGCCACCGTGCAGCAGGCGGTGCTGCAGGCGATCAGCCTCGACGCGCTGGCCCGCATGTCGCTGCGGGTGCGGGCCGCCGGCGGGACCCTGCGCGAGATCGACGACGCCGACTGGGACGACCTGCCCGACCTGGGGCCCGCATTCACCGCGGAGGCCGCCTGGCGCCACGAGGTGGCGCGGCTGCCGGCCGAGTGAGGTTGCGGCACGGGTTCGCATCGGTGCGCGAACACCGCCGAATGTGCCGGGGGCACGGTGGCGGCGCACCTGGCCTCCGGCCAAACGGCGCCTCAGCCGAGCTGATCGCCAATCTCCTTGGCGGCCTTGACGAGTGCGGCGGCAACGGTCGCGCACCGGGCGTCGTCCAGCCGGCTCCGTGGCGCGGCCGCGTTGAGCGCGAGGCGCAGGCCGGGCGCCCGCGTCGGGATGAGGACCGCGACCGAGGCGACGCCTTCCTCGCTCTCCTCGCGGTTGACGGCGTACCCGCGCGCGCGAATGGCGGCCAGCTCGGCCTCCAGCTCGGTGCGGCTGCCGATCGAGGACGAGGTGATGCGGTCGAGCTTCTCGTGTGGCAGCAGCTGACGCAGCTCCGCCTCCGGCAGCTGGGCCAGCATGACCTTGCCCGTCGAGGTGCAATGCGCCGGCATGCTGCGGCCCAAGCGCGATGCCACCCGGACCGCGGCCGGGCCTTCGACGGCGGCGACGAAGCGGACGCCGGCCCCGTCCAGCATCCCGACGTGGATCGTCTCGCGCAGCTGTTCGGCGAGGCCGCGCATGATCGGCGCCGCCGAACGCTGGATGTCGGTGCGGCCGAAGATCGCGAAGGCCACACCGGTCAGCGACGGCCCGGGCAGGTAGGCCTTCGACACCGGGTCTTGCCGGACGAACCCGCGGTAGGCCAGCATCGCCAGCAGCCGATGCGCGGTGGACGACGCCACACCCAGGTAGCGGGTGGCTTCGCTCAACCGGATCTGGGGCCGTTCGCCCAGCAACAGCAGCAGCTTGAGCGCGTTGTCGACCGACTCGATCGGATACTGCGGCGCAAGCGAATCGGCGCCCGGCGCTTCCGCGTCCCCGGCGTCCCGTCCGCGCTTACCCGGCATGACAGTGAAGGTACCCGCGGACCACCCGCGCGGGTGCCGAACTCACAGCACGCTGAGGACCGCCGCACCGAGCAATCCCGCCGCCGTCACCGCGGCCGTCGCGGTGGCGACGGCGCGCCACCCGAAGCTGCGGGCGATCATCGCGGCCCCCGGAACGCTCACCGCCGGCAAAGTGATCAGCAGCGCGCCGATCGTGCCCGAAGACGCGCCCAGCAGCGCCAGCCCCTGCAGGATGGGGATCTCCCCCGCCGTCGGGATCACCATCAGCGTGCCGGCGACCGCGACCACCACGACGAGCAGCAGCGCCCACAGCAGGCCGTGGTGCGCCGGTTGCGCCAGGGTCAGCAGCCAACCGCGGAGCGCCCCCACCAGCAGCACCAGGACCGCGTACTCGGGCAGCAAGACCAGGGCCAGCCACGACAGCGCCCGCACGAACCCGCGCGGCCCCCCGATGCCCGCGCCGTCGCCGGCGG
>NZ_GG770560.1:284917-291285 GCF_000164135.1 Mycobacterium parascrofulaceum ATCC BAA-614
CGACGCCGAGCACCGTCGCGACGCCGACGACCAGCCGGGTCAGCGTCCATTGCCAGGGCGCGACGAAGAACAGGAACACCAGCACGGCCGGGTTGAGCAGCGGGTTGCCCAGCCAGTAGGCGACCGCGGCCGCGGGAGTGATGCCGTTGCGGCGCAAGGTGACGGCGACCGGGGCGGCGCAGCACGTGCACATCATGGAGGGCATGCCGGCGGCCCCGCCGGCCAGCGCGCTCGAGATCAGGCCGCGCCGGTTCAACGCGCGGGGCAGCCACCGCGGCGGGAGCAGCGCCTGCACCGACGCGCTGATCAGCAGCGCGACGACCAGCGCCGGCCAGATCGACGACACGTACGCGTGGAAGAACGTCGCGGCCGCGTGCCAGGTCGGGCGGTCCCCGGCGTGCACGCCGCCCACGGCGAGCATGCTCGATCCGGCCCAGTGGCGGGTCCGATGGGCGGTGGCGGCCTTCGCCACGTAGGGCAGCCACTTCGCCCACAGCAACCCCGCCGTGAACAGGGTGGCGGCGACGACGACGCCGACCGCGACGGTTCGCCGGCCCCCGCTGTGAATTGCATTGCCTTCCAAAGGCATAGCCATGAGCAACGAGGCTAGCCCACGAGCTGGGCCTGCGTGCAGGCGAGTGGGTCGCCACGCCTACCGCACTCCGACGGCGATCCCGATTATTCTCGGCTTCGTGAGCGGGGCTGTTCCGTCTGGATATCGCCGTTACGTCGCGATCGGCGACAGCCAGACCGAGGGCTTGTGGGACGGGGACGACGTCGTCGGCCTCCTCGGGTTTGCTGACCGGCTCGCCGCCATGGTCGACGCTCTCTACCCCGGGCTGCACTACGCCAACCTCGCGATCCGCGGCAAACGCATCGCCGACGTGCTCTACGAGCAGGTCCCGCAGGCCCTGGCGATGCGGCCGGACCTGATCACCGTGTGCGTCGGGATGAACGACGTCATCCAGCCCGGGCGGTCGTTCGGGCCCGCCCTGGTGGAGCTCGAGTACCTCTACGCGGCCCTGGCCAGGTCGGGCGCCACGGTGGTGACGACCACGTTCCCCAACGTCGCGCAGTTCCTCCCGCTGGGGCGGCTGGTCTCGGGCCGCCTGGCCCGCATCAACGCGGCCATCACGGCGGCCGCCGAGCGCTACGGCTTCGGGCTGGTCGACCTGTACAACGCGCCGTCGATGCGCGAGCTGGACACCTGGGCCATCGACCGCGTGCACGCCTCCAGTAAGGGGCACATGCTGTTCGCCGCCGCGGCCGCTGAGGCCCTGAATCTGCCTGGCAGCAACCATGATTGGGCGTACGGACGCCTGGACGCGCGGCGGCGGTCGGTCACCGCCGGCGCCTACGAGCAGCTGCGCTGGACGCAGGACAGCTTCTTCCCGTGGATCTGGCGCCGGCTGCGCGGCCTGTCGTCGGCCGACGGGCGGGAACCCAAACGCCCGCGGCTGGAGAGCCTGAGCACGCCGAGCAGGCCCGCGGACGCGAACCGGCGGGTTTAGGGCGCGCGTCGCCGGAGGGTCAGGCATTCTGGACGCATGGATGTGGAGGCTTTGCTGCACGCGATCCCGCCGCTCGCGGTCTACCTGGTGGTCGGCGGCGTGGTGGGGCTGGAGAGCCTCGGCATCCCCCTGCCCGGGGAGATCATCCTGGTCACCGCGGCGCTGATGTCGTCGCACGACGACCTGCCGGTCAACCCCGTCGGTGTCGGCATCGCGGCGGTAATCGGCGCGGTGGTCGGCGACTCGATCGGCTACACCATCGGGCGCCGCTTCGGCATGCCGCTCTTCGACCGCCTCGGCCGGCGGTTCCCCAAGCATTTCGGTCCCGGACATGTCGCGTTGGCCGAAAAGTTGTTCAGCCGCTGGGGAGTTCGCGCCGTCTTCTTCGGCCGCTTCATCGCGCTGCTGCGGATATTCGCCGGCCCGCTCGCCGGGGCGCTGAAGATGCACTACCCCCGCTTCCTGGCGGCCAACGTCTCGGGCGCCCTCTGCTGGGCCGGCGGCACCACCGCGCTGGTGTATTTCGCCGGGATGGCCGCGGAGCGCTGGCTGGAACGGTTCTCGTGGATAGCCCTGGTCGTCGCGATCGTGTTCGGGCTCATCGCCGCCTTCGCGCTGCGCGAACGCACCTCACGCGCCATCGCCGAACTCGAGGCCGAGCACTACCGCAAGGCCGGCAGCGCCGCCGCCGACGCCGCCTGAGCTCCGGCTAACTGGCCGCCTCGCCGAGATCCTCCGGCGCGACCGGCCGGTGGTCGTCGATGAGGCCGACGGCCATCCTGCGGGCGCGCAGCGCGGCGTCGACGTCGCCCACGGCCGCCAGCACGATGGCGCCCTTCATCAGGATGTGCCAGGACGAGGCGAAGTCCTCCACGTCGATCAGCCCCGCCGCGGCGGCGCGGTGCCGCACGATGTCACGGACGTGGTCGATGTGGGTGATGCAGGCCCGTCCCGCGGGGGAATCGGGCCCGAGCTCGATCAGCACGTTGATGAACGAGCAGCCTTCGTAGCCGTCGCGGAGCTGGATCCAGTCGTGCATGACGTCGAAGATGGCGAGCAGTTGTTCCTCGGGCGTCTCGCCCCGCTGCCGCGACTGTTCCTCGATCAGGCCGTGCGTCCACAGTTCCTCGCGCCGCTGCAGCACGGCCAGCACGAGGTCGTTCTTGGTGGCGAAGTGGCGGTACAGCGTGGCCCTGGCGACGCCGGCGCGGTCGATCACCTCTTCGGTGCCGACAGCGCGGATGCCACGCCGGCTGAACAGCTCGTATGCCGCGGTCAAGATGCGTTCGCGAGCCGATGCGGCGGGCGTTCCAACATCGGGGGTTGGCATGACAAGCCACAACATACTCTTAGCCGCGACATGTAGACAGACTGACCTGTCTTGTTATAGAAATGAGATTCGCATTCCGCGAAGAGTCTGTCTTCAGAGGGCAGGACGGGCATCCATCGCAGCGTCGTAGACGCCGGTCGATTAGGAGTCCACGATGTGCTCGGCCATTGCAGAACCCATGACAACCACCCATCTGATGCTGAGCACGAAGCTGGTCTACGAGCTCGGCGATCCGACCAGCACGCTGCGCGCCACGGCCGATCGCAGCGGCCCGGCGGTGCTGATCTACGCGGGCGGGGAGGTCGACGCGTGCAATGAGCACACCTGGCGCCAGCTGCTCGGCGAGGTCGCCGGCGTCGCCATCGCGCCCGGCCCCCTCGTCATCGACGTCACGGGACTCGAGTTCATGGCCTGCTGCGCCTTCGCGGTGCTCGCCGACGAGGCGAAGCGCTGCAAGGAGCGCGGCATCGAGTTGCGCCTGGTGAGCCGCGAGCCGATCGTCGCCCGCATCGTCGACGCGTGCGGCCTGTCCGGGCTGCTGCCCATCTACCCGACCGCCGATTCCGCGCTCGCGTCCGCGGCCCGTTGGTGACGGGGCGGCCCGGGCACTGATCGGCGCTCCCCGGCCGGATGAGCGAACCTCCCACCTTCGGCGCGGAGGAGGAATTCCTCCTCGCCGACCCGGGAACCGGCGAACCGGCGCCGCGTAACGCCGAGGTGGCCGCCGAGGCCAAGGACCGCGGCGTCGAGCTACAGCTGGAACTGAGCAGCTGCCAGGTGGAGACGACCTCGAGCGTCGTGGCGACCAGCGCGGAACTCGGCGAGGAGCTGACCCGGCTGCGGCGCACGGCGGCGCAGGCGGCCGACGCCGCCGGGCTGCGGCTGTTGGCGGCCGGGCTGCCGCCCGCCACGCCGCACGAGTTTCCCGTCACCGACACCCCGCGCTACCGGCGGATCGGCGAGGAGTACGGGATGGTCGCGCACGAGCAGGGCATCTGCGGATGCCATGTGCACGTGCAGGTTCCGGACCGCGCGGCGGCCATCGGAGTCAGCAACTGGTTGCGGCCGTGGCTGCCGTCTTTGCTTGCGCTGTCGGCGAATTCGGCGGTCTACCGCGGCGCCGACAGCGGCTACGCGAGCTGGCGCAGCGTCTTATGGCGGCGCTGGCCGGTGGCCGGGCCGCCGCCCTTCTTCCTGTCGCCCGACGACTACGACCGCACCGTGCGGATGCTGATCGACAGCGAAGTGATCCTCGACGAGAAGATGATCTATTGGGACGTGCGCCCGTCGCAGAACTTCCCGACGATCGAGGTGCGGGTGGCCGACGTGCCGGCCACCGTCGCCGAGACCGTGCTGCTCGCCACGCTGGTCAGGGCCGCGGTGATGACGGCGCTCGACGCCGGCGCGGACGAGCCGGGCCGGCTTCCGCCGGCCGCGCTGCGCGCGGCGTACTGGAAGGCCGCCCACGACGGGCTCGCCGGGCGCACGATCGACCTGATCCACGGCCGCGGAGCGGTGCCCGCGCGGGAGCACTTGCACGCCTTCGTGGAACGGCTGCGGCCGGCGTTGCAGACGCTCGGTGAATACGACCGCGTCGTGGGCGAACTCGACCGCGTCGCCGCGCGGGGCAACGGCGCCATGCGCCAGTTGCGCGCCTGGCGCAGGCGCGGCGAGGTGATGGAAGTCATCGACGAGGTGGCCGCCGCCACGCTGGGCTGAACCCTTGCGGCGCAGCCCTTCCGGTCACGTGACCGCGAGCAGCCGGTACAGCCCGATCAGGCCCACCACCACGATGGTCGCCCGCAGCGCGTTCCCCGACAACCGGCGCCCGTAGCGCGCCCCGGCCAATCCCCCGACCAGCGACCCCGCCGCGATCAGCCCGGCGGCCGGCCAGCTGATCCGGTCGAAGGCCACCAGCGTATAGGCCGCCGCCGCAACCACATTCACCACCAGGGCCAGCAGGTTCTTGGCCGCGTTCATCCGCTGCACCGACTCCGGCAGCAGCGCGCCCATCAGCCCGACCAGCAGGATCCCCTGCGCCGCGGTGAAATAGCCGCCGTACACGCCGACGGCGAACGTGCCCAGCACCAGCACGGCCATGCGGCCCGGCGTGATGTGCTCGGGCGAGCGGCCCGCCGCCTCGGCGCGCCGCCCCGTCCAGGCCTGGATCCGCGGACCCGTGACCACCAGCGCCAGCGCCAGGACCAGCAGCACCGGCACCACTTCGGCGAAGACCTTTTCCGGCAGGTGCAGCAGCAGAAAGGCGCCCAGCGCCGCGCCGGCCAGCGACGCCGGCAGCTGCCAGCGCAGTCGATTCCATTGACCGCGCAGCTCCGCGCGGTAGCCCCAGGTGCCCGACACGCTGCCGGCGACCAGGCCGGTCGCGTTGGACATGGTGGCCGTCACCGGCGGGAAGCCGAGCGCGACCAGGGTGGGGAACGTGATCAGGGTGCCGGACCCGACGAGCGCGTTGATGGCGCCGGCGCCGAACCCGGCCAGGCAGATCAGGACGATGTGGGAAGGCGACACTGAAGAAAAACCCTAGCGTGCCGCCGGTTTCGGCGCGCAGGAGGAGCGCGGATCAGGCGGGAGGCGCCTCGGCGCCGCGGTCGACGCCGGTGCGGAGCTTGACCGAAGCCGAGTAGGCAAGCGTGCGGAAGTGCAGCACCGGATCGTCGGACGGCTCGATGCCGTCGGTCACCCGCATCGGGTCGAACACGACGATGTCACCGCCGTGCTCGCGCTCGGTCTCCGGGCCGGTGATCTCGAGCGTGCCGACGGTCGCGATCTGGGTGCTCTGCCAGGGCGCCGACGGGTCGACCGTCGAGTCGGTGGGCCCGCCGATCTGCACGCGGTAGTGAAACCGCACCGGCCCGCCGTCCAGGCGCGAGTTCAGCTCGTCGGTGAGGAAGTCCGGGGCCTCGCCGTGCGCCGCCGCCGCCGACAGGTAGCTTTCCGTGGCGGCCGGAACCATATGGTAGCGAACGAATCTGGCGCTGCCGTCGTCGGCGACCCAGCGGAACGCGTGCAGGCCGTGGTACCCGATGGTGGCGTAGCTCGCCGGGATCTTGTTGGCGTCGCGCAGCACCGGCAGCGCTCCGAGCAGCCGCGGGTGGCGCAGGAAGTGTTTGGCCATCCGCAGCGGGGTCGTCAGGCCGGGCCGCATCGCCTTGAGCAGATCGACGAATCCGTCCGGCGTGCTCGAGACGAACAGGCGCGCGGTCTGCGTCGACACGTCGGTGGTGGAACCGTCGGGCAGGGTGAACTTCACCGCCATCCCGCGGACCCCCGGCACGTTGTCGCGCTGCTTGGGGTTGCCCGCGCCGTTGGAGAACCGGATCAGCGCCGGGACCGTCGATCCGTCGAAATGCTTTGCGCGCGTGAGCATGACCGCGTCGGGCGTCGCGGTGAACGTGCCGCGGTAGAGGGTGCCTTTGGCGTGCAGCGCGCGGCAGCCCGGCTGCGCACCGCCGGCGCCCCGGATCGCCTCGATCGCCTCGTCGGGAGTGACCATGGGCGAATCTTAA
>NZ_GG770560.1:292279-296213 GCF_000164135.1 Mycobacterium parascrofulaceum ATCC BAA-614
GGGAAAGCCGAAGAGTTTGACCACACCGTGGTCGCGGCCGGCGGTGTACCCCCCGTCGACGGCGATCGCCTGCCCGCTGACGAACGAGGCGTCTGGCGACAGCAGGAACGCCGCCATGGCCGCCACCTCCTCCGGCTGACCCAGCCGCTGCAGGGCGTGCTCGGTGGTGATGGATTGCAGCGGGCCCTCCATGCCCGGGAGGCCGAAGACGCTTTGCGCCATGGGGGTTTCGATGAACCCCGGACAGATGGCGTTGGCCCGGATGCCGCTGGGCCCGTAGTCGAGCGCGATGTTCTTGGTGAGCAGCACGACGCCGCCCTTGGCCGCGTTGTACGAGCTGCCGCCCGCCGTGCCTTCCAGGCCCTCGACGCTGGCGACGGTGACCAGCGAACCGCGTTCGCCGTCGACGCGGGGTTGCTCGATCATCCGGGCCAGCGCCGCCTTGGCGACCAGGAAGGTGCCGGTCAGGTTGATCCCGATCACCCGATCCCATTCGGTCCGGTCGAGCAGGTGGACCGGGCCTCCCCCGGCGACGCCCGCGGCGTGCAGGACGCCGTCGAGGCGGTCGGGCACGGCGGCCAGCACGTCGGCGATCGCGGCCTCGTCGGTGACGTCGGCGGTCACAAACCGGAACCCGGGCCCCAGGTCGGGCGCGGCGGCCAGGTCGGCTCCGATCACCGTGGCCCCCTCGGCCAGGAGGCGCCGCGCGGTCGCCAGGCCGATTCCGGAAGCGGCGCCGGTCACGACGAAGGTGCGTGCGCGGACGCGTTCGGGGTTCACCACGTCGGGCCTCTTTTCGGATCGTGTTATGCCGCAGACATGTTGACACACCGGCGGCGGACGCGTGGGCGAACACCGTAGCCGGGCGATCGTTTGATAACGGGCAGCGATCAGCGAATAGCGATCCCGTCTTGGACAGCGCCCGCGTTTGGGCGGATCGTGGAAACCAGCGGCGAATCCCCCCGTTCGCCCAGGCCCGGAACAGGAGCTCACGCATGTTCTCGTCGATCCTCAATCCCATACGTCCGCGGCGGGCCGGCGCCGTCGCAGCGGTCCTGGCCACCGCCGTGGCGGCGGCCCTTCTGCCGATCGGCGCGGCGGGCGCGCCGGCGCCGGTGCGGCTCGCCTCGGCCGAGGCGATCCCGATCGCCGACGGCGTCTCGATCGTGCCCGCCCCCGGCTGGACGCTCGGCCACCGCGGCCCGAACTGGGTGGCGCTGAGCAACGCCGACCTGAGCGCGCAGATGCGGGTCACGGTCAAACCCGCGGGCGGGACCGATGTCGTCGCCGCCCTGCAGGCGGACAAAGCGCAGTTGGCCGGCAGCGCCTCGGCCGTCCTGACCAACGTGCGGGACGTCAGCGAGCCGCACACCAGCACGTTGTCGGGTCCGAAATTCCAGCAGCGGGCCTCCATCGACTACACCGCCGACGTGCTGGCGCCCCAGGGCCCGATTCCCGTCATCGGCACCTTCACCGAGCTGTTGAACACATCCAGCCGGCAGTCGGTGTTCGTCGACTACCGCCAGGACAACAACGCGACCGCGCAGGCCGCCAGCGACGGCGGAGCGATGATCGAGTCGATGCTCTGATCGGGTGGCCACGGCTGTTGGGTGGGACCCCGGGCCCTGCGCGTGCGACCAGGGTTTTGCGGGTGCGTCCACGGCGGAAAAGCGGTCCGGCGCCCGCCCTGAGCGCACGGTCAAAGCCCTCAGTGCACACTCAACAGGAACGAACTCACTTACCCGGAGGAATTCATGCCACCAGCCGACGCCGCGGCGGACACGACGGAGACGCTCGCCGGATTCGTCGACCGGCACGCCCAGCAGCGGCCCGACGCCGTCGCGATCCGCTACGGGGAACGGCAGTGGTCCTGGGCGGACTGGGCGGCGCGGATCCGCCGCACCGCCGGTGCGCTGCGCGACGCCGGTGTGCGGCGCGGTGAGTGCGTGGCGTTCCTGGACAAGAACCACCCCGCGTGCCTCGAGGTGCTGTTCGCGGCGGCGTCGATCGGGGCGGTGACGACGATCGTCAACTGGCGGGTCATCGGCGACGAGCTGGTGCACGTGCTCGCCGACAGCGGGGCGCGGCTGGTCTTCGCCGGCGCCGAGCTGCGGGCCGCGGCCGAGGCGGCCGCCGAACGGGCGCCCGGTGTGGAACGCATCGTCGTCGTGGGCGACGAGTACGAGTCGCTGCTGGAGGCGGCGGCGCCCGTGGAGGGCGACGCGGACGTCGACGAGGGCGAGACCGCGCTGGTGATCTACAGCTCGGGCACCACGGGGCGGCCCAAGGGCGTGTTGCTGAGCCAGCGCGCGCTGGTCAATCACGCGGCGAATCTGGCCCCGGCGTTCCCGTTCGGCGAGGGGGACGCGAACCTGGTGGCCATGCCCCTGTTCCACGTCGGCGGAATCGGCTACGCGCTCTTCGGGATTCGGGCCGGGGTGCCCACCGTCATGACCCGCGAACCCGACGCGGCCGCCCTGATGGGCGCGGTGCGGGCCGGCGCTACGCACGCGTTCTTCGTCCCGCCGGTGATCGCGCGGTTCCTCGACGCCGGCGAAGCGGCGCACGCCACCATCGCGGGCCTGCGCTACATCGTGTACGGGGCCGCCCCCATGCCGCTGCCGCTGCTGCATCGGGCGCTGTCCACCTGGCCCGACACCCGGTTCGTGCAGGTGTACGGGCAGACAGAACTGTGCGGGGCGGTCACCGCGCTGAGCGACGCGGATCACCGCGATTCCGCCCGCCCGCACCTGCAGCTGGCGGCGGGAAAGGCGGTGCTGGGCACCGAGATTCGCGTCGTCGATCCCGAGACGGGCGCCCCGGTGCCCGCCGGGCAGCCCGGCGAGATCTGGGTGCGCAGCAACCAGAACATGAGCGGTTACCTGAACCGGCCGGAGGCGACCGCCGAGACGATCACCGACGACGAGTGGGTGCGCACCGGGGACGTCGGGCGCCTGGACGACGACGGCTACGTCTACATCGAAGACCGGCTGAGGGACATGATCATCACCGGCGGCGAGAACGTGTACGGGCCCGAGGTGGAAAGCGTGCTCCTCAAGCACCCGGCGGTCGCCGATGCCGCGGTGATCGGTGTGCCCGACGACTTCTGGGGCGAATCGGTCAAGGCGATCGTGGTGGCCGGGGGCGACGTCGACGCGCAGGGCGTCATCGACTTCTGCCGTGAGCATCTGGCCGGCTTCAAATGTCCGCGGACCGTGGACTTCGTGGACTCGCTGCCCCGTAACGCGAGCGGGAAGATCCTGAAAACCCAGTTGCGCGAGCCCTATTGGCGTGACCGGGCGCGGGGAATATGAGCGTATCGGTGGATGCGCGGCGGCGCCCCTGCGCGATCGGTGTGCTGGGTGGCCCGACCACGGTGGTCGACATCGCGGGCCTGCGGATCGTGATGGACCCGACGTTCGACCCGCCCGGGGTGCACGCGTATCTGACCAAGCTCGCCGGGCCCGCGGTGAGCGCCGAGGCGCTCCGCGCGGTGGACGCGGTGCTGATCAGCCACGACCAGCATCCCGACAACCTGGACGACGAGGGCCGCCGGATGGCGCTGGCCGCGCCGCTGGTGCTCACCCACCCCGGCGCCGCCGCCCGGTTGGGGCCGCCCGCGGTGGGGGTGGCGCCCTGGCAGAGCTACCAGCTGTCCGGATCGCTTGCGGCCCAAGCGGTTCCGGCGGTGCACGGCCCGGCGGACGGGCAGCGCGACGCGAGCGGTCACGTCAACTGCGAGGTAACCGGGTTCGTGCTGTCCGGGTCCGGCGTGCCGACCGTGTACCTCAGCGGCGACAACGCTTCGATGGCGGCGGTCAAGGACGTGGCCGACCGGGTGGGTGTCATCGACGTCGCGGTGCTGTTCGCGGGCGCGGCCAGCGTGCCGGCCAAGGAGCGCGGGCGGCCGCTGACGCTGACCGCGGCGCGCGCG
>NZ_GG770560.1:296597-301052 GCF_000164135.1 Mycobacterium parascrofulaceum ATCC BAA-614
CGCTGACGCTGACCGCGGCGCGCGCGGCCGCCGCCGCCGAGGTGCTGGGCGCACGGGTGGTGATACCGGCCCACGTCGACGGGTGGGCCCATTTCACCGAGGGCGTCGACGAATTCGCCGCGGCCTTCGACCAGGCCGGGATCGGCGGCCGGTTGCGGGTAGCCCCCCACGGGGAGTGGATCGACCTATAGCCGCCCCTCGACCCGCAGGTCCGGATGCACCCAGTCCGGCGAGCGGCGTTCCTTGAAGGCGCGGAAGCCCTCGCGCGCCTCGGCGTCGCTGAGGCTGCTCGTCATGCCGATGCGGTCGTAGAGGCCCAGGTAGCTGTCGATGCTGGACTTGATCACCCCGCGGGCGCGCGGCGCGGTGCGGCAGCACTGCGCGAGTAGCTCTTTCGCCGAGTCGAGCAGGCTTTCGTGCGGCACGACGCGGGTGACCAGGCCCCAGTCCAGCGCCTCGACGGCGGTGAGCACCCGGCCGGTGAACATCAGGTCGCGGGTGCGCACCGGCCCGATGACCCGGGTGAGCATCTGGCTGTAATAGGTGTCGGCGTAGCCGCGGAACAGCTCGGGCACGCGGAAGGTGGCCCGGTCGCTGACCACCGACAGGTCGCTGCACAGCGCGATCTGGAACCCGCCGCCCTGGCACAGGCCGTTGACCGCCGAGACGATCGGCTTGGCCGAGGTGCGCACGGTGTCGAACGGGGTGACGTCCATGCCGAGCGCGCCGCCGAAGGTGATCCAGTTGTCGGTGGCGCCCCCGCCGCCCATGTCGCCGCCGGGCGCGAAGACGTCCCCGGTCCCGGTGATCAGCAGGCCGGCGAGATCGGGATCCTCGTTGACCCGGCCCACCGCGTAACGGATTCCGAAATACATCGCGGGCGTCAGGGCGTTGCGCGCGTCCGGGCGATCGATGGTGCAGACCGCGATCGACCCCTGGCGCTCGAAGGCGAGGTAGGGCGTGCCGAGCCAATCCCCCTCGGGCGGGCGGGGGGTGTCGCGGGTCGGGGGAACCTGGGCCACGGGATTCCTCTCACGTCGGTCGCTACTGTCGCTCTTACAGTAGCGGCGGCGGCCCGCTACAGATACGTCAGCGTGGCGGTGCCGGTGATCGCGGACGCGTCGGCGATCACCTCGGCCAGTTTCACCTGCAGCGTGGCCGTGGCCTCCCCCACCGGCTTCTCGCAGAATCGGCAGCTCGTCGTGAACTGCGGCTGCTCGTCTTCGTCGGGCCAGAACCGGCGCGGCCCCACCATGGCGCCGGGATCGAATTGGACGGCCTGGTGCGGGGCGTCCTTGAGGATCCGGCCCACGGGGTGGCCCTGCGGGCATTCGAGTTTGAGCGTGCCGATGCCTTCGGAGTTGCCGACCATGGTTCACCGTCCTTGCCAGATTGGTTGCCTACCGATTGTCGCCGGTACGGGCTGTTCACGTTCGCGCTGGGCAAACTCGGCCGACAATAGGCTGCGGAAGTGACATGCTCGGGGCCAGCCAACGAATTGAGGTCGACATGCCAGCCCCCCTGGTGGACACCGGTCTCCTCGAGGACGCGGTGCGCTCGGCGTGCCGCGCGCCGTCGCTGCACAACAGCCAGCCCTGGCAGTGGGTGGCCGGCGGCGGTCGGGTGGACCTCTTCCTCGATGCGAGCCGGGCGATGGTCTCCGACCGGTCCGGCCGGGAGGCGCTGATCAGCTGCGGCGCCGCGCTCGATCACCTTCGGGTGGCGCTCGCGGCCGCCGGGTGGCGGGCGCGGATTTCCCGGTTCCCCGACCCGGCGGACCCGAACCACCTGGCGTCCGTCGACGTCATCCCGGCCCAGGACGTCACCGACGACGTGAGGCGCCGCGCCGGCGCGATCTGGACTCGCCGGACCGACCGACTGCCGTTCGTCGCGCCGATGAACTGGGAGGCGTTCGAGCCGTCGCTGCGCGGTGCCATCGACGGCGATGCCGTGCACCTGGACGTGATGGCCGACGAGATGCGCGACATGCTGGCGCAGGCGTCGTCGGTGGCCGAATCGGTGCGCCTCTACGACCAGGCCTACCAAGAGGAATTGCACTGGTGGACAGCGCCTTTCGAGGCGACGGAGGGTGTTCCGTACAGTGCGCTGGTGTCGCCGGCCGAACGGGAGCGCGTCGACGTGGGGCGGACGTTCCCGACGACGCATGACCCCGAACGGCGCACCGAGGTCCCGCGGGACGAGTCGACGATTCTGGTGCTGTCCACCGACGACGACACTCGCCTGGCCGCGTTGGTGTCCGGCGAGGCGCTGTCGGCGGTGTTACTGGAATGCACGATGGCGAACCTGGCCACCTGCCCGGTCACGCATGTCACCGAGCTCAAAGTCACGCGCGAGATGATCGCGAACCTGCTGGACGAGGGCAGGCGGCCGCAGGTGCTGGTCCGGGTGGGGCTGGCGCCCGCGGCCGAGCCGCCCGCGCTGACGCCGCGACGGCCGCTCAGCGAGGTTTTGCGGCTGCGGGATTGAGTGGCGGTCCGACGGGCCCACCTGCGTCTTTACTTGTGGTCCCGGCTGGGATCGAACCAGCGACCTTCCGCGTGTGAAGCGGACGCTCTCCCACTGAGCCACGGGACCGGCGCCGAGAGGCGAACGACGTCGAAGATTAGCACGAGCCCGGTGTCGACAGTACCGGCCCATATGCCCCTCTACGGCTCTGCGTTAGCCTGGACACGGCTTGTACGGAGAAATTTGTATGTGCCCGCTCACGTGGACTATCGTCGTGCTTCGCACCGGGCGACGATCTCGTCCGAGGCGCGCGGATGTAGCGCAGTTGGTAGCGCATCACCTTGCCAAGGTGAGGGTCGCGGGTTCGAATCCCGTCATCCGCTCGAAGGTGCAAGTGGCATCAATCCCAGCGGTGGAGTGGCCGAGTGGTGAGGCAACGGCCTGCAAAGCCGTGCACACGGGTTCGATTCCCGTCTCCACCTCCAGCTTTGGAACCCCGGCGCGATTAGCTCAGCGGGAGAGCGCTTCCCTGACACGGAAGAGGTCACTGGTTCAATCCCAGTATCGCGCACCACGGTTGACCTGCGGTTTCGTCCGCAGGATTGGCCTGCGTGACCTAGATATGACCTGAGTGGGTGCAAAACCCGATAGCGGTTGTGTCACGTGGCCGTTCATTACTCGTGATCCACGGCCGATGACCAACGCGACCAGATCGCGCGATTCGTTCATCGACGAACCGCAGTTTGCTGCTTGCCGTCCCCGCACCCGTTGGCGCCATTGCCGTGCTCGTTGGCAACTCGACGACAACAGCAAAGCCACCTGTCCACCGGGGGTCGCGTTCAGCGCGTCGACGACAGCGTCGACGTCGAGGGAGTCCGGCGAGCCGCGGCGTTTGTTCCGGTCCCGACATATGTCCGATTCCGGCATTTGCGCTGATAGCGATATATGTACGAATTGTCCTGCACCCCTTGGCAATTGGATTCACATAGGGTTAGCTTCGGTGCATGACAACCGCCTCCAGCACCCCGCCGGCCGACCCTGAATCCGCCGCGCTGGACCTCCTCGTCCAAGCCGCGGAAGACGCGACGGGCAGCACCGCGTTTCGCGCCGTACTGCAAGACCTCGCCGGCCTACTCCACGCCGACGACGCACTCGCCGGCCTTGCGTGGGCGGACGCTCAGCTGGTCGCCGCCGCGGTGTCGTTTGACGTCTGCACTGCGGCGGATCCGGTCGGATCGCTGCGCCGCCGTGCCGCTGCGGTGCGCGCCGGCCGCCGCCCTTGCTGCGCCAATCCCGCTGGCATCGCCCAGGCGCTCGACGCCGCCGCGACAGTGCTGGCCGTGATGTGATCGGGCCTAATGTTGTACTGATAAGAACCACCCGACCTCCCCCCGGCAAATTCGGATAATGCATGGCAACCGACCTAACGAGCGGCGACAACTTGCTTGCCGCCCTGTATCCCGAAGTCGCGAGCGAGTGGGACGCAGAGGCGAATGCGCCGCTGACCGCGGCGATGATCACTGTTGGCAGTAAGAAGAAAGTCGCCTGGATCTGCGGGAAGTGCGGGCACAAGTGGCAAGCTCGCGTCGGTACTCGCACGCGCGGCGGCCATGGCTGTCCCGCGTGCGGGCGCATTGCCGCAGGAAAGGCTAAAGGCGCTCCGCGGCCGGGTGAGTCGTTGGCTGAGAAGCTTCCTGAGATAGCGGCCGAATGGCATCCCACATTGAACGGAGAGCTGACGCCAGCCGACGTCGGCTACGCGAGTAACAAAAAAGTGTGGTGGCTATGCCGCAACTGCCGTAACGAGTGGCAAGTACCGGTCGCTAGTCGTTCTGCCGGCGCATCCTGCAAAAAGTGCGCCAGCCGGACCACGGCTCTACCGAAACCGGGAAACTCGCTCGCTGAAAGGAACCCACGTGCCGCCGCGGAATGGCATCCCACGCGGAATGGTGACCTGGCGCCGGCCGATGTTGCCTTCTCACGAAAGGA
>NZ_GG770560.1:303102-316178 GCF_000164135.1 Mycobacterium parascrofulaceum ATCC BAA-614
GGACAAGGCCTGGTGGCTGTGCGCAAACTGCGGGCATGAGTGGGAGGCGTCAATAGGTAATCGCGCAAGAGGGGCGCAGTGTCCGCCGTGCGCCTATGCCGCTCGCGGCCGAGCGCTCCGCGGCCGCTCTCGCACTCCCGGTCCGGCGAAGCCTCAGCCGGCGCCAAGCAAGGCGAGGACAGGCCTGCCGCGGCCCGGTGACTCATTCGCAGACCGCTTCCCCGAGGCTGCCGCCGAATGGCATCCCACACGCAACGGTGAACTGACTCCCGAGAAAGTTGCGCGAGCAAGCAATCGCCGAGCCTGGTGGCTATGCCGCACATGCGGACACGAATGGGACGCAATCATCCAGAGTCGCGGCAGAGGTGGCGCCGGTTGCCCGCGGTGCGGCCGGCGCCGAGCCGGGCGGGCGAATGCCATGCCCAAGCCCGAATGCTCGCTCGCCCAAAAGTTCCCCGCCCCGGCTGCTGAATGGCACCGGACACGCAACGGACCGCTAACGCCTGATCAGGTGGCAGCCAAAAGCCGTCGCAAAGCGTGGTGGAAATGCTCGACGTGCGGCAACGAGTGGGAAGCTGCAATATACAGTCGCGCAACAGGTCACGGATGCCGATCCTGCGCCGACCGAAAGCGAGCGATCGACTTCGGCGCCGCGGAACCGGGACAGTCCCTCGCCGAGCGAGATTCCGAGATTGCCGCGCAGTGGCATCCCAGCCGGAACGGCGCGCTCCGCGCGTCAGACGTCACGGCCAACAGTGGTCAGACAGTCTGGTGGCTCTGCGACAGAGGTCATGAGTGGCAGGCCATGATCAATAACCGGCGCAAAGCTCGGGGGTGCCCGAAGTGCACGCTCTGGGGAACAAGCGTTGAGGAAATACGTCTTCGCCATGAACTGCTCGCCGCTGGCGTACCCATCGACCCAGACCACGAAGTGATCCACGAAGCATCTGGACGGGTTTTGCAGTGCGACATGGTGTGTTCGGCTTGGAACGTAGTCATTGAGTTTGACGGCAACAGATTTCATAAGCTCCCGGATAGCGTCGAGAAGGACGAGCGCAAGACCCGATCGCTTGTGGAGCAGGACTGGATCGTGATTCGTGTGCGCGAAGACCTGCCGGCGATCGGCGCGCACGATGTCGTTGTACCTCTGAACTCAAGCGAGGTCACGCGGGCCAAGGCAGTCCTGATGCAACTGAGAAGTCTCGGCTATGAAGTGGCCGAACACGACAACTACCTCACGACAAACCACCCTTGGGGCAGCAGTGACGCGTCCAGCTACATCAAGCGGCGACGGGTCGACAAGTCTCTCGCAACCCTGAACCCCGATATCGCGGCGCAATGGGATCCAAACAAGAACGGCGCGATGACTCCTGAGGACGTGACAGCAGGTAGCGGTGAGCGGGCTTGGTGGATCTGTCCCGACTGCGGGCATAGCTGGTCGGCTTACGTGTACAGCCGAGCGAGGGGCGGGCACGGCTGCCCAGATTGCGGTCGCCGAAAAGCGTCTAGGCGCCAACGTTGATGACGCGGGTTTGTGAATCCATCGTCGCGTGCGCCCTGGCCGCCGCCCCCGTCGTGGAGCGGTACACCGCGGTCGACGACGACGAGATACGGGCCGCGATGATGTCGGCGCTGACGGAATAGCTCAGGAGGCCGCCTCATCGGGCCTTACGTACTGTGAGGGCCAGGGAGTTCGGTATGCGGCGTCGCGAGACACCCGGTACTCGTCGACGGAAGACACCCACACCACCGGCATATCTCTGCCGGGCACCACGTCGCTCACCGAGATCATCGGCACCTGTTCGCCGCTTGCGGTCGTGACCTGCACCCTCATACCTGCGTGAATGCTCATAGTGCAGAGCGTGACGCATGCCAGCGCGCTGGTAAAGAAAAATCTGCTGCGGCATGGCTTGTGGCATGTGCTTATGGCATGTATGGTGGATCTCTGCCAGACGGGATGCAGGGAAGGATGTGCGACATGGCCGACGAGGACCGCGGTGGCTTCAAGCCGCCATACCTGCCGTTCGCCACACTCTGGAACTTCGTCAGCGAGCTGGCTGCGCATCCGCTGCCACCAGCGATTGATCGGTCACTCATGGGCACGAAATCTGGCTCTGATCAGATTAATCTGATGGCCACGCTGCGCACCTTCGGTCTGATCGACGACGACCACAAGGTCCAGCCAGAGTTTGTGGAATTCGCTACCGCTAACGAGGTAGCCCGCAAGGAATACCTGCGCGTGCTGGTCGAGAAGTACTACGCCGACGCGCTCAACGTCTCCTCCCAGAACGGCACAGAGCAACAGCTCCATGACTGCTTCCGCGACAAGTATGGAGTCGACGGCGCCGACACCCGACGGAAGGCCGTGACGTTCTTTCTGCATGCAGCACGGCGTGCCGAAATCCCACTCAGCCCGCACTTCCCGAGTACCCGAGCCGGGTCGGGCTCGCCAGGTCAGAAGCGCAAAAGCCCGAAGAAACGGACCAGCAGCACCAGCGTCGGTAACGCGGCCGAGCTCGGCAATACTCCGCCGCCGCCGAAGTCCGAGTACGAGACGAGCGTCAAGCTGCAAACGGGCGGCACCATGTCGTTGACGGTCAACGTCAACCCCCTCAACCTGCGCGGTGAGGACCGCAATTTCTTCTATGAGATCGTCGACAAGCTCGCCGATTACGCGGAGAAACACCAGATCAACGGGCTGGCCGGCGATACCAACAAAAACGGCCCTTCCGAAGAAGGGCCGTCGGGCCAACCGTCCGAGGACGGCGGCGGGGTTACGTGAACACTATAACTGATCTACAGGGTGAAGTCATTCCCAACCTGGGGCGTGGCCGTGGGGGCGGTGATCGCCGTGGCTGACACGCTGGCCGTCTACGTGGACGGTTTCAACCTCTATCACGGGCTGCATGAGGCATCCGGCCGGAAACATCTCTGGCTCGACGTGGTCGCCCTCGCGCAGAACCTGAGACCGCAGAGCTCGCTGGCAAAGGTGATGTACTTCACCGCCCCGGTGCTCAATGATTCCGGCGGACTGGCTCGCCAACAGCGGTATCTCAACGCGCTCAAGGCGCAAAACCCCGGGGTCATTGAGATCGTCGAGGGCCGTTATCAGCAGAAAAACAAGACCTGCAAGAAGTGCGGCAACACGTGGCGGACCTACGAGGAAAAAGAGACTGATGTCAACATCGCCATCAATCTCGTCGCTGACGCCTCCATCAAGCTCACCGACGCGGCACTGATCATCTCGGCCGACAGCGACCTCGCGCCCGGAGTCAAACTCGCCCGGAAGCTCAACCCGAACCTGTTCGTTGCGGCTGCCTTCCCTCCGAGGCGGGTCTGCAACGAGCTAAAGACTCTGATGCCGAACTCGTTCCATATCGGTATGGGCAAGATCCGTAACAGCCAACTACCGCCCGTCGTTATCGACGCGGCCACGCGTAAGCAGTTCACCCGCCCCACCAAGTGGGCCTAGGGCGGCTGAGCCTCGCCGAGGGCCCACAGCGGCGGATCCCACGCGATCCGCGGTTGTTTTTTTCCTGAGGGGGGAGCAGAAGGCGCTAGGCCATGGGGTCGCCTCGGGGGGCCCCGGGGGCGGGTCACCCGCCCAGGTCAGGGGCTTGGGCTGGTTCACCAGGTGCGCTACCAAGTCCTCCAAGTGACGAAGTGGACGCCTGGTGCTGGGTTGATGTGGCCGCGGCGTCCGGATGCGTCGGTGCAGTAGTAGCTGTCTGCGATGCTGGCGCCTTCGCGTTGGCAGAGGATGCAGGTTCCGCGGTGCTGGCCGGTGGCGCCGACGCACTGATTGCATGCGCGGTGTGTCAGGACTGTGTTGTCTCGTGCGAGTGGATCCCCGCCTTGGCTCACCGCGATGATTTCGTGGACTTCGGGGCTCAGCGGGTCGGGTGTTGGGATTGTTACGTCGACGTCTTCGCCGCAGATCCAGCAGGTGTCCTGTTCGCGGAGGATCCGGGCCCGGAGCTGGCGCCGCCTGTACCCGTTGGCGTAGCGAGGGTTAGCGGTCACGTCCTGGTCCTCGTCGCGGTGGTGGGCTTGGGCCGGCGCTGGCGCCCTACGTCACAACGCCACCGGGATGCGCGCCGGCCCAAGCGGTCTAGCGGTTGAACCCGGCTTCGAGGCGGCGTTGTTCGCGGGCGCGGTCTTCGGCGGCTTTGTCGGCGCTGTACTGAGCCGAACGCGACATGAACTCGCCCAATGTCGCGAGCCGCAGCGGGAGTCCGCGGCGCGCCAGCACCCACACATCGACGTCGGTCCGTTCGTTGCGGGCCAGCTCGTATGCGGGCTCGAGGTCAGCCTTCCGCGCCGGCGTCAGCGCGAGGGCCCCTCGGCCGCTGTAGTTGACGCCGGCGACGGTGGCCAAGGCGTAGAAGCCACGCTCAGCCGCTCTCCATGCGTCGAGGGCGGTGCGTGCTGCTGCCCAGTGCCGCAGCACCTCACCGCCCTTTGTGGCGGCATTGTCGCCGCGGCGAAGGTCCATGGCGGGCACCGCTTCGGCGGCGGCGGCGAGCCCATCCGAGTGCTCGTCGAGCGCGTCAGCGAAGCCGGCGAGGATGTCGTCGCCGTGGTCGGCGAGCGCGGCTGCGAGCAGGTCATCGCCGCGGCGGCGGGCGGACTCGCCGATGTTGTGCGTAGAGAGCACGCGGTCGAGCAGCAGGCGCGTGACGTCGGGATCGTCGTGGTAATCCTTTCCGGCTTCGATGGCTGCGAAGACGGCGCCGTGCAGATCGCCTGTCGTTACGCCGATTCGGTTGGCGGCATCGCTGAACGCTTGCGCCTTATTGACCTGTTTGGCGTAGGCGGCGGGCAGCGGGGCGCCGAGTACGTCTGCGGCTTTGGCGACATTCTGCGCGTGGGTTCGCGCCGAAATTAGGTGCTGCATTGCTGGGTTTTCCTTTCTGCGAGGAGCAGTGATTCCGTTGGGCCGGGGGGTTAGTCGTCGACGATCGGCGTGCGGTCGAACCAGGGCCCCTTGTCTTCGGGCTCGACCCGGGGCGATGAGGTCCGGCCGTGGGTGCGTCCGCCGGCAAGGCCAGCGAGGAGCGGCTTGTCCTCGTCGTCGGCGAAAAGCTCTCTCGCCCATTGCCGCTGTTCGTCGGTGAACTCGCTGGTGTCCTGGTCGTCCTCGGGCTGGATGTCTGCTCCGGTGAAGAACGCGTGCGCGAACTTGCGGTCGCGGTTGGTGCTGTCGGTCATGCGTCGTGCCTTTCGAACAGGTATCGGCCGGCGGTCCGGTTGACGCCCTCGCGGGCTGCTCGGCGCCGGATCGTGCGCTCACTGACGCCGAGCCGTTGGGCTTGTTCTGCGGTCGTCTCCAAGCGTGAAGGGGTAGAGCCGGTTTGGCACGTTTGGTGTCCGTTTGCGGACACGGCTCGGGAAAACGCTTCGTGGAGGTCGCGCAACCATGACGGGATCGGATGCCCGAATCGGCGCCGCTCGTCGAGCACCTGGCCGATCAGGTAAGCGGCGGCGCTGATGTGTTGCGGCGCAAGGCCACTCATAAGTCCTGCTCTCCGACGTCGACGCGTACGACGGTGTGAACGCCGATGCACAGCGGGCCGCACGGCGTGAGTTCGGCTTCGGCCTGTCGTGCTTGCCCGGTGGTGTCCCAGTAGGTCGCCTCGACGGTGATGGGCCCGGTCTCGGTGCTGCGGTGGCACACCAGCGCGGCGACGACGCTCACGTCGCTTGCGCTCGGTGTCGTGGGCATGGGTGGCCGTGAACAGCGACCAGCGCTCGGCAGGGTCGGCCTGCTTGTGTCCGCCGGCCGCAGCGGTGCGTGCGCCTGCTGACGGTGATGCGACGGACGTATTCGAGCGGCAGCGCGCCCAGCTGTTCGTGCGCGACCTCGCGGCAGCTGCTGTCGTAGCAGACGGTGGGGTCACCGATCGCGGAGTGCTTGGCGAGGACCAGGTGCTCGTCGCCGTCGGCCGTGATCGCTACGGCAGCGGAATAGTCGGCCTGCCCGACGTCGCAGAGACAGACGGAGCGGTCGTAGTCGAGTAAGTGGCCGGCGTTGTCGGTCACGTCATGCGCCCCTTTCCGTGGGCGTCTGCTGCGTTGGTTCGACCTCGGCCGACCTCAGCCGACCTCGGCCGCCGATGTGCGCCGACCAGACGGCTCGGACCTCGGCCCACCCCGGCGGACCTCCCGTAGGGAGCCGCCGGGCTGGGGTCGAGCGCCGAGGTCGGCACGCGCTCGGATGGCTGTCTCATTCGTCCGAGTCCCGCGCCGAGGTCGGGACAACTGCGCGATAACCTCTGGCGCCCCGCCGGCCTGACATTTCGATGAACCGTCCGGCGACGACCAGATCCGCGGCAGCGTCTCGGATGGCCTTGTCCTTGATCTGGTGACCGGCCTTGCGGACTTCGGCGTAGAGCAGGTCACTGGAACGGACCTCATGCTCGGGAAGCGCGGCGACGACTTCGTACACCGCGTCAGCCGGCTTGGCTGTCGATGCGTCCGGTCGCGTGTCCTCTTCGGGTTTCGGCGCATAGAGGGTCAGGAAGTCGGGCGTGGTGTCGGTGTCGTCGACCACAAGTGTCCCGAGGTACACGGCGCCGCTGTCGTTGTCGCTGCCGTGAAGTTCGACCTGGCCGTTTCGGTCCTTCGTTGAATACAGCAGGGCGCGACCGCGCCGGCGCCGGCCGAACCGTTCCTTACGGACCAGCGCGAAGCGCACGCCGTCGACCACGTTGCCCTTATGGACCGTGCCGTAGGCGTCTCCGCGCAGCGGGTCGGCGCTCAGCGGCAGGTGATCGCACTCAAGCACGGCCGCGGCGACCTCCTTGAACGGCACGATCAGCGTTCGCCGCACCACCGACCAGCCTTCGAGGTCGATCTTCTGGCCTTGCAGCACCATCGCTTCGTTCACACCGTCGATGACGACCAGGGTCGGCCGGCGCGCCAGTAGTTCGTCGAGCCAGCTGCGGCGAAGCGGCTTGCTCGGCGTGACGAACATCAACTGCCGCTGAATCAGGTCTGGTGAAAGCCCGATCTGTCGTAACCGTTCGACTGTCGACGCTGCACTGGATTCTTCGAAGTGCAGATACACGACGGGATTGCCGGCGAGAAGTTCGGCGGTTGCGCACGCGAGCGCGAACCAGGTCTTGCCGGCGGCAGTGTGGGCGATGACGGCGTGTTCAAGACCGGGATAGAGCAGCCGTTGACCGTCAGTGCGGCACGCGCCGACCGACGGCGTGATGGGTTCGACCTCGCCGCGCAGGTAAGGCCCGAGCTCGACCGGCTCCCAGGTTGTCGCGGCGTCGGGGTCTTCGCCGGCGGATTCCGACTGGCCGGCGGGCTCAGTTGGGCCAGGGTCGTCGGGATGCCAGCCGTTGTGGACCGCCAGCTGGTGCCGCTGCTGCTCGGCTTCTTCCTCGGCGATCCACTCGGCGTACTCGTCGGAGCGGTCGACGTCGGTCATGGTCGCGGCCATCCGTCGACCCGTTCCCGCGGCGACAGCGGGTCGCGCCCGCCGCTGTAGGGCGAGGGCGGTAGCCGGCGGGCGGCATCGTTGCGGCGACGCAACTGCGCCAGCAGCGCGGCACCGCGCCCCTGTCGCGAAGGTGCGCTATCGTCGTTTTCAGCTTGAGCAGCTTGGTCGGCCCCGGACTCCGTGCCGGGGCTGACTTCATTCGGGGGGCTCATGCGCCACCGCCGAACGGCTGCATCACAACGTCGTCAATTTCGTTGAGGTCGACGCGGATGAGGCGGGGGCCGTTGCGGTAGCCGGTGATTCGCCCGTCGGCGATCATCTGTCGGATCGTGCGATCGGTGACGCCGAGGTATTCGGCAGCTTCAATCAGCTTGGCATATCGCCGCCTGACTTCGGGAGGTCGGCGTTCCTGTCGGTTGGGTGGGACGGGTTCGTTTGAAGGCATTGCGAAATAAGCCCTTTCGGTGGCTGTATTTCGGGATGCCTTGGTTTTCCCGGCTGTGTGCGCTCGACGACCCCCGTATAGGGACTGCGGACGTCAGGAAGGCGGCTTCAAACTGTTGCGACGTACGCCTCGGAGAGAGTGTGCCATCGCGCGAGTCAGATAGGCCTTTTCTCCGGGCTCATAGTCTCTCGACTCCACCGGCGAATTACCTACGCTCCGGCAGAGATTACCTAACTTCCGTAAGAACGCAACGAACCTCCGTCTAAGAGTCGTCATCCGTTCGCCGCGAGCTTAGACAGCAGTGCCGCAATCTCTCGGTCGCGGCCCTGCGCGGCATGCTGGTAGCGCATTGCCGCGGCTGGCGTCGAATGTCCAAGGCGCGCCATAAGTTCGGCCAGCGTGGCGCCGGTCGCCGCGGCGAGCACGGCGCCGGAGTGCCGCAGATCGTGCCAGCGCAGATCGTTGCGGTCGGCTTCGGCGCGGGCGGTGTAGAACCGCCGATACAGCGTCGCCGGCGCCAGGTGTCCACCGCCGACCGCCGGGAACAGCAGCGCGTCAGACTTGGCCCCGACGTGCTTGGACAGGTGCGCTTCGATCGCCGGGATCAGGTGCGGCGGTATCGCCACGTCGCGGACGCCGGCATCGCTCTTGGGTGTCGTCACGACGAACCCGTCGTCGGTGCGGACCACTGCGCGCCGCACGCGGACTACCTCGTCGGTCAGGTCGATGTCCTTGCGGCGAAGCTCGGTCAGTTCCCCGAACCGCATCGCCAGCCACGCCGCGAGCAGCACCATCAGCGACCACTGCGCCGGCATCGCGTCCGCGATGACGCCAATCTCGGAGACGGTCGCAGGCTTCACCTTGTGAACGCGCTTGGCCGTCCCGGCGCCGCGGATGACGCAAGGGTTCGCGCCGACCTTCCCGTCGCTCGCGGCAGTCGCCATGATCGTGCGCAGCAGCCCATAGGCGTGCGAGCGCATCGTCGGCTTGTCGGTCAACGTCGCCGCGTACCAGGCGCGTACGTCGTCGGCGGTGATCGACGCGATGGGCAGCAACCCGAACGTCGGTTCGATGTGCTCGTCGAGCAGCTTGCGGTAGTGCTCGCGCGTCCGGTCCTTGAGTGGCCGTCCGCCGACCTGACGCGTGGCGAGCCATTGGGTCGCGTATTCGGTGAACGTGAGCTTGGGCGCCGGCTCCGCATCAGCTCCTGGCGGCATCCACGCCCTTGCGACTATTTCCGCCTGCCGCAGCGACAGCCAGGACCGCGCGTCTCGCTTAGTCAGGAACAGCGTGGGCGCCTTGTACCGGCGTCCGTCGGGTCCGTAGTAGCGAGCGCGGTACCCGGTTGCGAGCTTGTCAACGCTGCCGAACGTGCCGCTGGCGCGGTCCTTGCGGCCAGTTCCTCGCGCCACTGTCACCTTCCCAGTTGTCAGGTCATGACCTCGGCATGACCTGACAAGGCTAACATTGCTTCCGCATGGTTCCGTGTAGCTCCGTCCAGAATAGAGGGCAACTACGCAGGTGAAAGCGGAAAATGCGAGGTCAGCCTATATCTGTCAGCAAACGCATTGAGCTGGTTCAATCCCAGTATCGCGCACCAGCTTTGACGCAGGTTATAGCCACTATCTCTAACCTGGATCGGAGATCATGGGCCAAATATGGGCCACGTGGTCACCGAGCTAGCAACCCGTCTGAGTGCCATTCCTTGTCGGTGCCTGGTGCCACAGTGGACTTCCCCCGACAGGAAGGCCCGGCAGTGTCCGCAACCATGAGACCGCTGATCGGCGCCCTGCTGATCGTCGGCGGCATGTGCGCCGGCGTACTCGCGGCCGCGGGGTCGGCGCACGCCGCTCCCCCGTGCGCGGAATACAACGTCTGCCAGTACATGCCGAACCCGTACAACAACGGGCCGTTGATGCCAACGTGGGAGCTGCCGGGCGGCTATGGGCTGCCCGGGGGCGACCCGACGATGTGCGATCCGCGCGCGTACCGCTGCTACCCCGCCTCACCCGGTAGCGGCTACTGACATGCGTTACGGCGGCTTTCTGTTCCTGGTGCTGCTGGTGTTCCTGGCGGCGCGGTACTGGCTGTGGATCGCGGTCGCGACCGGCGTAGTCGTCGCGCTGGTGCTGCTGTGGAAGTCCATGGGCTGGCTCGATCGGATCCTCACGCGCCGGGAAGCGCGGCGCGCTTCGGCGCGGTTTCGGCGCGCGGAGATCGCGCGGCGCGCCGACGAACAGAACCAGCCGTATCTGGCCGGCGACGAGCGTGGCATCTACGGCGACTACCCGCCCACCAAAGACTTTTCGGCTGTGGCCACAGGTCGACGGGCACAAAGAATGTAGGAGGATCAAGGCCCCGGCGACCGCTGACACGGCCCCGGGGCATGGCCGAAATCTGATAGGAGATTCGACACGATGAGTATCGCACCTGATCAGGGCTTTCGTCGCAACGTCCGTGTTCCCCTGGATGCCACGCGCGTCAGCGACTGGATAGCCACCACAGACGGGCGGAGCCAGGTACGCCTGTTCGACGGAACGCACCGGGAAGCCGCCGACGTCCGCATCGACATCATGGGAGCGCAACGACTCGACGGGGCAGTGATAGGTCGCTGGGTGATAGTGGGGCCGCCGGACAGTGAGCCCGCAGAGTACGAGGTCCCCGCGGCGCGCCGGCTCGCTGACGAGATGCACCTTGCGGCGCAGATCGAAGAGATTGCCGATCCTGATTTTGCCGCTGACGGTTTCGCTTTGGCGGCCGCGTTGGTTGCCGCCGCTGACGAGATCGAGGGGTGGGCCGCGCGATGACGTCGCGCCAGACACCGGTACGGCTCATTTCGCAGCGCGTGAAAGGCGACGATTTGTCAAATGTCAACGGCATGGTCGCAGCCGGCCATGCCGTGTACCTGTCGTGGACCGATGCCGAAGACAAGCGCACCGCATTGCTGATCAGTGAGGTGCTGCCGCGCGAATTCGGAGATGAGCCCACCGACAGGCATGTGAAGTTCGTCGAGGACGTCCCCGGCGTCCCGGTAAAGGCCGACGACTACGTCTGGATTCACATTATCGAGAGGAAGTGAATCGCGATGCCGGACCTCAGTTCCAGAGCAGCAGCGCGAGCTCGAACGGCTCGCCGCCGAGTACGGCGACGAGCTAATAGAACAGATCGCTGTCGACGCGGCACGCTCGCCAGATTCCCCGTTGCACAGCCTGTTTGAGTGGGATGATGCCGAAGCTGCCCGTAAGTACTGCGAAGTTTGGGCTGCTGAGCAGCGCAATTAAGCAGCGTGCGGAGCCGGAACGCAATAGCGGACGCCAAGTAGTTGATCGGGCCGCCCATCGATCTCCCCGGGGGCGGCCCGACCCGACATCCGTCGAACCCTGCGCTCGCCCCCACCATCATCCCGGCGCACCGGCCGGCGCTGAGACTTCGACGCGACAGCTCGCAGCAGTGCTCGTCGCGGCGGCCGACGAGGTCGCGTTGGCCCTCGCGGGCCCTCCAACGCAGGGGCGCTGACCGTGCCCCGGATAATGGGTTTTCATGCTCCTTGAGGTATGGCTTCCGGCCTCTACGGCCCGCGTGGCCGCGGCTGCGGGTGCCGGCGAAACCTTCAAGAACATCGCGGCCGGCGTCGCCAGCATTGCCACAACCGTGGCGTTGCTTATCGGCGGCGTCTGGGCGTGGTTCAAATTCATTCGAGGGCGGACCTTCAATCCCCGAATTTCCTATGAGATCCTCGGCCAGTGGCGCCCAATCGACGATGCGACAGCGTATGTCCTTCATGTGCGTGTTCGTGTCACAAACATCAGCGCCGCCGCCATCACACTGAGGCAGTACTACACGGCATTGGACGTTAGCTTCTTGCGCGGGCGACAGTCGGAGCTTCCGGACATTGTTGAATGGGAAAATTACCTGGCATCGCGCACAGACCCGAGCCAAGTTGGGGCGTTCGCCGTCCTCGAGGAATGTAACTGGATTGAGCCCGGCGAAACAGTTACCGACGATTTGATGTTGGAACTTGGCCGACGTCCAGCGATCGCCAAGCTAGAGCTCTCCTTAGCCTGGAACTCATCGAGTTGGCGGTGGCGTCGTCGCTGGAAAACATGGCGACGGATGCACCGTTGGGTGCTGTACCCGAGGGCATTCTGCCGGAACCGCTGTCGGCCCGCCTACCGCTGGGGCGAGCGCACGCGTGGAGTCCGTCGGCTCTGCGGATTGATCCGGTGGCGGCGGAGATGCCGCACGAAGCTGCGTCGGCGAATATGCCGTTCACGACTGTATTCTTGGATATATCGGCGTCCAGACGACCCCACGCACCGCAAGGATGTCGCAGATTTCATACGTCGGATCATCACGCCTGACTCGACGATGATTGATGATGACGACAGCGTGATGCGGGTCAGCTAGCGAGATCCTTAGCGAGGGGAGCACAGGCATGGTCGAGCACAAGGACACCGGCAGGTCTGCCGACATTGAGACACGCAGCCGAAAGCCGAGCATGGAGCACGCGCAGGCGATCGCTGCCGCAAAGCTGGCGCAGCAGCAAGCGAACCAATCCCGACCACAGCAACAAAACGGGTCCAAGCCTCAGCGACCGCAAAGCTAGCGCGTAGGCGTCCAAGTAGTTGATCGGGCCGGAATCGCTCTCCCGAGGGTGGCTCGTCATAACCAGGGCCGGAATCGTCAGCTCGGCGGTAGCTTCCAGCAGTCGGCGTTGCTGGCCCCTTTAATCATCCCCGGCACCATCTCTGGAAACGATAGTGAGCCGCCGGGAAACGGTGGGCTCATCGTGAATCCGGCGACGTAATTGCCTGTCGGGTCGAACACATCCTGCTCGTCGGGCGGTATGTGGCACTTGTGGCGCGGGTCTGCGGACTCGCAATCGCCGCGACCGTCGGTGCCGTGCGCAACGAACACCCCGCCCACATCAGCGCACGACAGTGGCGCGGCCGCGGCGCTCGGCGCAGTCACGGCGGCTGCGCACAACAAGACGGTCAGCATCAGGATTCGCATCCATCGGGTATACCCCGCGCCCGGCTGGTAGTCGGTGCTTCGGGGTACAACAGTGCGGAGGCCGGGCCCCAGCGCGACGGGTTCTCCCGCGCCGGCCCAATTACCATTCGCAAACATCCCAGGCGGGTGATTGCGGGGCGCAGCCCGCAGCAGGAACCGGGTCGT
>NZ_GG770559.1:0-2491 GCF_000164135.1 Mycobacterium parascrofulaceum ATCC BAA-614
TTCGGAATCGGGGCTGACGGGCGCGCTCGCTTCCGGCGCGCTGGGAGCACCCGGCACAGCAGGACTCGGCGGAGCGGCCGCGTCAGCGGGCGTAGGCCGGGCGGCCACGGTCGGCGCGTTGTCGGTGCCGCAGACCTGGGCCTCGGCGGCCCCGGCAATGAGTCCTGCGGCGGAGCGGCCGAGCTCTAGCCTGGCCTCTGCCCCAGGGGCCACGACAGGCGCTCCCGCAAGCATGCTCGGCGCACCGCTGGCAAGTATGGCCGGGCGCGGCATAGGCAACGTCGGGGAAGCCGACCTCCGGTTTATGCCCCGCCTGACGGTGGTACCGCCCTCGACGACCCTCGGATAACAAAGGAGGTACACCAACCTATTTCAGGCGGCCGGCTCTGACGTCGGCCACGCCGAGCACAACTGATGATTTCGAGATGAGGAGACATTTCAATGACCACACGCTTTATGACCGATCCGAGCGAGATGCGGGCTACGGCAGGCCGTTTCGACGTGCACGCCCAAACCATCGAAGATGAAGCCCGCAAGATGTGGGCCTCCTCGCAGAACATCGCCGGTGCCGGATGGAGTGGAACCGCTCAGGCCACGTCCTACGACACCATGGGCCAGATGAACACCGCGTTCCGCAACATCGTCACCATGCTGAACGGGGTGCGCGACGGGCTGATCCGCGACGCCAATAACTACGAGAGCCAAGAGCAGGCCTCGCAGCAGATCCTCAGCAATTAGGAGAACCGACGATGAGCATCAACTACCAATTCGGCGACGTCGATGGGCATGGCGCGCTGATCCGCGTCCAGGCCGCCTCCCTGGAGGTCGAGCATAAAGCCATCATCCGCGATGTGCTTGCCGCCGGCGACTTTTGGGGCGGTGCGGGCTCGCTGGCCTGCCAAGAGTTCATCACCCAACTCGGCCGCAACTTCCAGGTCATCTACGAACAGGCCAACGCCCACGGACAAAAGGTGCAAACCGCCGGGGCCAACATGGCCTCCACTGACAGCGCCGTCGGGTCCAGCTGGGCCTAACATCCACCACCCACAGGCGCCAGCCGCACCTCGATCGAAGCAGAAAATTTGCTGCGAAGTATCTTGATGGGTATGGAAATTCGGTGTGCGGAGTGCAAGTGCTGTTGCGATTGTTGTGCGGATCGGTGCCGGTGCCGCTGCTGCGAGCCCGCTGACTGAAGCGATGGCTTCGATGCAGCGGTAGCCGCCGGCGCCGCTCGCCGGTCAAGAGGCGGCATCGCGTGGTCACCGCCGACACGGGCCGCCGTGGACCGACTCGTGGTGGGAGTTCAACCACCAACACCGACAGGCGGTGTTGGATCGGCCAGGACTGGCAGCCACCACCCGGTGACCTCTACTGCACAAGCAGCACTCAGCCCAATTCCGAACAGACAGTTTTCAGTCTGGACCTCACGGGGCTAGCCGAAACAACCCGACCCCCAATCTCATTCGGGTGCATCACCCATCACGAGTCAACTCCTGGACTGCGTGAGGTCGCCCGCGGCGGTGACGCGGCCGGGAAGTAACAGGGCAGCAATCGGTTCACGCTGGGTCACCTAGGCGTGGTAGACCATAATCTGGTGTGCTCCGCATATCGGACGTGGACAAGACTCGGCGCCCTGCACGGGTGAAAGGAGTGCAGCCATGTATGCCGGTCTGGCCTCGACGCTGCTGGTATCCCTAGCGGCCGTCGCCGGGATGTATGGCCTGCATCGGCTGACGACAGTGCGGCCGGATGCGTTGACGTCGCTACCCTTCCAGTCGGGGTGGCTACCCGAGGAGCACGCGCTGTCCCGGTATCACGTGCGCTGGTATCCAGCGACGCTGGTCTTTCTCGCTTTCGACGTCGAGATGCTGTTCATGTACCCGTGGGCCAGGGTCGTCGCACAGATGGGCACCACCGCGGTCATCGAGATGTTCCTGTTCCTGGCCGCGTTGTTCGTCGCGGTGGCGTGGGCATGGCGGGAAGGCGCGCTGCGATGGGTATGACCGCCCTCTTGGCTCGATCTGCTGCCCGCCGGGTCCACGTCCTGACCGCGGAGGTGCCAGGAGATTGGGCGCTGCGTGCGGCGCTTGAGCGCTGTGCTGCGGCTCGGGGGTGGCGCGCAGCGATGTCTCCGGCGGATGCTGATGTGTTAGCGGTGTGCGGTATGCCCGGACCTGAGTTGGCCGAAGCCGTCGATAGGATCTGGGACCAACTGCCCGGCCCGAGGGTACGCACCGACGTTGCTGACGAGCATTCAATCGATTCGGTGCTGGACCGCGCAGTTGCGGAGTTGCTCGATTCCCGCCAGCAGCGAGATGACGCCCGTGATCGCGCACAATCGCCCGACACTACCGCCGATCAAGACGGCATGGACCACGGCGACATGGATCACGGCGGCCACCACGCTGGGATGGACCACGGCGACACGGACATGGCGCCCGCCGGCATTGCTCTGGCCCAAGGCGGGGAGGACCGCGATGGCCTCGAGATG
>NZ_GG770559.1:3043-5888 GCF_000164135.1 Mycobacterium parascrofulaceum ATCC BAA-614
AGATGCTCGGCAAGTCCAGGTTGCTGCGCTGGTCATTGCGTGACCTCGCGCCGCTGACCGCTGAGACTCCCGACCACCGTCAGCTTCCCACCGCGCTTGCCGGCGATACCTACGACCGGCTACTCACCCGAGTCGATCTAGCGCGCACTCTCTTGCGAGAACCCCTAAGCCCCAGTGTATTTGTACTCGGTTCGACAAAGATAAGCGACGTACTGCCCGGGCTGGTGTGTGGTCTGGACGTGGCCACTGCCCGGCTGGTAGTCGCCAGTCTCGGCATCGACACCGCGCGCACCGACGAAAGCATCCCTCATGGGTGACCCGACGGTTACGACGGTGCCAGGTGTCTGGGCGCTGTGCGCCGCCGGGTTGCTCGGAGCGCTCAGCCTCTATGCTGCCTCCCTCGATGGTGTGCTGAGCACGCGCGGCGACGGTGTCCGCACGGCCGGAGCGGCCAGACCGCTTTGGGAGGTGGCGCGGCTGATGCGGCAGCGTCGGCGCACCACCGTCGCGGCGGACTCGCTGCTGTGGCGGATCGGTGTTACCGGTCTAATCGTCGCCGCCATGTTGATGGTGACCGTGGTTCCGTTGGGGCGATGGACGCTGTTCGATCTCGATGTCGGCGTTGTGTGGTTCAACGCGATGGACGTGATGGTGTGGGCGTTCGTGTGGCTCGCCGGTTGGGGCCCGAACTCGGCGCATTCGCTCATCGGCGGCTACCGCTTTCTGGCCCACGGTCTGGGTTATGAGCTGCCGCTGATGTTCGCGCTCGTCGCGCCGGCCATTGCCGCGCAGAGCCTGCGTGTCGGCGAGGTCGCCGCGTCCCAGGCTGGATTGTGGTTCGCGGTGTGGATGCCGGCCGCGTTTTTCGTGTATTGCCTTGGGGTGGTGGCATTTTCGGTGTGGGGGCCCTTTACGCCAGCGCTCGGCGGCGATGTCGCGGGCGGTGTGACCGCCGAACTCTCCGGTGTGGACCGGCTGGTGTTCTACGCCGGCCGGTATGCGCTGCTGGCCGCCGGTGCCGCGTTCGCGGTGCCGATGTTCCTCGGCGGCGGCGCCGGGCCGCTGCTGCCGCCTTGGTTGTGGGTGTTGGTGAAAACCGTTGCGCTGCTCACGGTTTTGGTGTGGCTGCGTCGACGGGTTTCGGTCTTTCGGCCGGAGAAGTTTATGGAGCTCGGCTGGGTGATTTTGCTGCCGGCCGTCCTCCTGCAAGACCTGGTCGTGGCTGTCGTCGCGGTTTGGAGGAGCTGATACATGATCGTCGACGTCGTCTATTGGATCTGCGCCGTGATCGCCGTGCTGGCGGGCGCGGCGGTCTTCCGGGTGACCTCGATGGCACGCGCCACGTATGCGCTGGCGGTGTCGTTCGTCGCTGTGGGTGTTGTGGTGCTGGTGCTGGCGCAGAACTACATCGGCGTGGTGACGATCTTGATGATGGTGATGGAGATGGCGGTGATGGCCGTCTATATGGTCATGTTCATGGGCATGAACCCGGCGCTGATGCCGATGAGCATGGTGCACGACAAGCGCCGGGCCCTCGCCGCCGCCGTGGGCACCTTCGTTCTGCTGGCGTCCGGGATCCTGGTGGTCGACTGGCCGTCGCGGCGCGGTGCGCCGCCACCCGATGTCACCGCCTCCCTCGGGCAGGAGTTGATGGGACCGAAGATGCTTGCGATGGCCGTGATCAGCCCAATCATGGTGGCTACCATTGTGGCCGGGATTGTGTTGGCTGCCAAGCGGAGCCGCTATGACCGGTTCGGCGATGACTTGAAACAACGACCCGCCCGCGACCCGCAGCCCGGAGGTGTCGGGCGATGACCCTCGACACGGTGCTGCTGGTGGCGGCGGCGCTGTTCAGCGTGGGACTCTACGGTGCGCTCTCCCAGCAGGTCGTGGTGATGGTGATGATGGGCCTGGAGTTGATGATCAACGCGATCATCCTTGCAGCCGCAGGCTTTTGGTGGTTCCTCGCACCGGGGCCCACCGGTCAGGTTTTGCTGCTGGTGATCATCGCGGCGATGACCGTGGAGATGGCGATGGGCTTCGCGGTCGCGACGCTGCTGCACCGTGAACACCGGGCCGACATGACCGACATGGCCGCTGAGCTGGCCGGCTGACCGTGGTAGTGGGCACACCGGCGCAGCTTTCGCTGTGGTTGCTGATGCTCGCGCCGGCGGTGGTTGGCGCGACGTTACTGCTGGGCCGCCGCATCGAGCGGCTTGCTGCGGCGATCGCGGTGACCACAGCGGCCGTCATGCTGGTGTTGTCGATCGTCGTGAGCTTTACCCGCCCCCGACTGGCCGTGGCGTTCATGGCCGGCACGGATTTCGCGTTGCGGGTTGATGCGCTGGCCGCGATTGTGGTTCCCGCCGTTGCGGCGGTGACGCTGCTGGTGTTGCTGTTCGCCGCCGGAGACATCCGGGAAGCGCCGGGCCGATTCCACGGGTTGATGCTGTTATTCGCCGCGGCCGTCGTCGTGACGACGACGGCAGCGACGTTGCCGACGTTGCTGTTGGCGTGGGAGGTGATGGGGGCGGCGTCGTATGCCCTGATCGGATTCTGGTGGCGCGACGAGTACCGGATGTCGGCCGGGCTCACCGCCTTCCTGACCACCCGCACCGCCGACCTCGGCCTCTACCTGGCCGCGGCGGCAGCGCTGGCCGGCGGCGCGGGGCTGGCGCTGGCCGACCTGCCTGCCGCGAGTAGTGGCTGGCGCGACGTGATCGCGTTCGGGGTGCTGGTCGCGGCCCTCGGCAAGGCCGCGCAGCTGCCGTTCTCGTTCTGGCTGTCTCGGGCCATGGAGGGCCCCAGCGCGGTCAGCGCGCTGCTGCACTCGGCCGCCATGGTT
>NZ_GG770559.1:6412-16798 GCF_000164135.1 Mycobacterium parascrofulaceum ATCC BAA-614
ACAGGCTGCGGCATGGGTGGGTGGGGGTACCGCGCTGCTGTTGGGCGTGGTCGCGGTGGCGCAGCGTGATCTCAAACAGCTGTTGGCGGCCTCGACCGCAGCGCAGCTCGGATTCGTGGTGATGGCCGCGGGTCTGGGCGCTGTTGGCGGGGGCGCCGCGCAGCTGATCGCCCACGGAGTCACCAAGGCCGCATTATTCCTCGCGGCTGGCGCCTGGTTGTCGGTACTGGGCAGCAAGCAGCTCGACGACCTTGGGGGGGTCGCGCGACGGTGGCGGCTCCTGGGCTGGTCGGCCACCATCGGCGCCCTCGCTCTGGCCGGGGTTGCGCCGCTGTCGCTTTGGGCGACCAAAGACACGGTGCTGGCCGCCGCCCTGCACTACTCCCCCGCGCTCTACACCGTGGGATTGGCCGCGTCGGCCCTCTCGGCGGCCTACGCCGGAAAGGTCCTGGTCGTGCTGTGGCGCTCCAAAGCTACCGACAGCAGCCCCAACATCACGCGAGAAGCCCTCAGCCCCAGCAGCTTCCAGCAAGCCCCTATCGTCGTCCTCGCGGTCGGCGCCGCGGTGGCGGGAGTGCTGGCGTTGCCGCCAACCGGCCCGGCTCTCACCCGGGCGCTGCACGACGGCCCCAGCCCACCCGCGACGGCGCTCGAGCTGGCGGCCTCGGCGGCGCTGGCGATCGTCGTCGTCGCCGCGGTGGCGCGCTGGTGGGTACCCGAGCCCCGGTGGGCAGGCGGCTGGCTCGGCCTGGAACGGGCCGCACACATCCTCGTCGTCCGGCCCACATTCGGCCTCGCACGCATCCTGGCACGATTCGACGACCGCATGCTCGACCGGGTCGTGGAGGCAACCGCAACCCGTTCGGTGCGGGCAGCACACCGTGTGGCGCACATCGACATTCGCGCAATCGACGGTGCGGTGGAAGCGGTCGCGGGGTGGATGCGCCGGCTCGGCGAGTTGGCCCGCAGACCGCAAACCGGACTGCTGCACCAGTACTACCTCGCAGCCGTGTTGGTGCTGGCATTCGGCGTCCTGCTCCTGGTCGTAGTGAGGTAACCATGCTCAGTGTGATCGCCTTCCTGCCGCTGGCCGCAGCCCTGGCGCTGCTGGCGCTGCCACGCCTCAGTGATACTGCGGCCCAATGGATTTGGGTCGCAGTCACCGCCACCGATCTGGCGTTGACCGCGATGATGTGGGCGCTCTATCAAACGCCCCGACCGGGTGCGCTGGCGTTCGAGGAGAAGGCTCGATGGATACCCGGGGTCAACAGCAGCTACCACCTCGGGGTCGACGGGCTGTCGCTACCGCTGATCGTCATGACGGCGGTGATCTTCCTGGCCTGTGCCGTCTACAGCCTGCGCGGCCGGGACCGGCCTAAACCGCTGGCCGCGCTATTCTTGTTCCTGCAGACGGTGAGCCTGGGCCTGTTCGTGTCCGCCGATTTGATCCTGTTCTTCGTTTTCTTCGACTTGTCCATTGTGGCAATGTATTTCGTCATCGCTGGCTGGGGTCACGGCGACGCTGGCCGGTCAGCGCTGAAGTTTTTCCTCTACACCTTCCTGGGTTCGCTGGCGCTGCTGGTCGGTTTCATCGGTCTGTATGTCGCGGCCCAGCCGCACACGTTCGACATGGTGACCCTGGCCGCCACCACACCTTTGGGTGGCAGCCCCGTTGCCGGCGGCTTGGTTCTCGCGGCGATCCTGCTGGGCCTGGCAGTCAAGACCCCCACCGTCCCGTTCCACACCTGGCTGCCGCCGGCCCACACCGACGCCCCCGCGGCCGGCTCGGCGGTGCTGGCCGGGGTCCTGCTGAAGATGGGCGCCTACGGGTTCGTGCGGATCGCTATGCCGATATTGCCGCAGGCCTGGCGAGCCTGGGCGTGGGTGATCATCGTTGTCGGCGTGGTGTCGGTGCTCTACGGCGCGCTGGTGGCGTTGGCCCAGAATGACTTTAAGCGGATGGTCGCCTACACCTCGGTTAACCATATGGGCTACATCGTGCTCGCCGTCGGTGCGGCCGGCCTGACCGCGGGTGATAACGCCCAGGCTCGCGGAGTTGCGATCACCGGTGCCGTCACCCAGATGGTCAGCCACGGCCTGATCACCGGTGCCCTGTTCCTGATCGCCGGCGTGTTCTACGTGCGTTCGGGAACCTACGACATGAACACCTACGGGGGGCTCGCCGGGCCGGCCCCGAAATTGGCTTGCCTCTTCGCGGTCGGTGCTTTCGCCTCCCTGGGCTTGCCGGGTTTCTCGGGCTTCATCGCCGAATTCCAGATCTTCGCCGGCAGCATCGCCGCCGCACCGATCACCGCCGTCGCGCTGCCCGGCATTCTGATCACCGCGGCGCTGTTTCTGCTTGCGCTGCAGCGCCTATTCACAGGTGAGGCGCGCGGCCACTCGGTGGGATTTACCGACCTTCACGCTTCCGAAACATGTTCTGTCGGAATGCTTCTCGCCTTATCGGTTGTCATAGGCGTGTTGCCACGGCCCTTGCTCGACCTGATCGAACCGGCCGCTCACGCGCTCGCCGGGCTGGTCGGGCGGTAGCCGGTGGACGCGGAAACCGGGATGCACCAGCTGTTGATGCTGCCCGAGATGCTGGTGTTCGGCGGGGGGCTGGTGGTGCTGATCAGCGGTTCGTTTCTGCCGCGGCGCCGGCAGTGGTGGACCCGGGGAGTCGCCGCCGCCGCGCTGTGCGGTGCGATTGCGGTCGCCGTAGTCGGTGTGACGGGTCCGGATCGGACGGCTTTTGACGGCACCTTCGCCGTCGACGCCGCCACCGGCGTGGCGCGGGTGGTGGTCATGGTCGGGACGCTGTTGGTTCTCGCGGTGGCCGCCGGTGAAATCGCCGGCTCGGTCCGCGAAAGCGAAACGTATGCGCTGCTGCTGTTCTCCACCGCCGGGATCCTGGTCCTGGCCGGAGCGGACGATCTGCTCGTGCTGGTTGCCGGGTATCTGCTGGCCGGCATTCCGCTCTATGGCCTGATCGGGTTGGTGCGCTCCGCGAAGGGCGCCGAGGCGACGATGAAGGCCTACCTGATCGGCGCACTATTCGGGATCGTCCTGATGCTCGGCGTGACCGTTTTCTACGGGGTTTCCGGCAGCACACGCTACGTCGACCTGGCGGCCGGTCTTGGCGGTGCACCAACTGCTGCAGTCGCCGCAGGACTGCTGGGTGTCGTCGCGGGGCTGATGTTCGAAGCCGGCGGTGTGCCCGCGCACTTCTGGGTTCCCGATGCGGCAGAAGGGGCAAACGGCACCGCCGCCATGTTCTTGACGACGGTGCCCAAAGTCGGCGCGCTGACCGCGCTGTACCGCTTGGTCGAGGTGCTGCCCGGAGAGACCGCCTGGCCGTTTCTGGTCGCACTGATCGCCGTCGCCACCATGACATTGGGCAACCTCGCCGCCTATTGGCAGCACGATCCGCGGCGGCTTCTGGGCTGGTCGACGATCAGCCAGGTCGGCTTCCTGCTGGTACCGATCGCCGTCGCCGGCCGCAGCGGGCTCGCGCTTCCGTCTTTGCTGTTCTATCTCGCTGGCTACACCGTCACCAACAGCGCGGCCTTCGCGGTGAGCACGGCGCTGCCGGACCGACGTCACGTCGACTCCTACCGGGGTCTTGCTTACGTTCGGCCCTGGCTGGCCGGTGCGCTGGTGGTCGCGCTGCTCGGGCTGGTCGGAACACCGCCGACCGCGGTCTTCATCGGCAAGCTCACCACGGCGACGGCGGCGTGGGACGGTGGTCAGGCCTGGCTCGCCGTGGTTGTCTTCGTCAACTCCCTGGTTAGTCTCTTCTACTACCTGCGCTGGATCATCCCGTCGTTCCAGCGGCCCGCCGAAGGTATGAGCAACGACATCGTCGCGGCGGAGAAATGGTCCGCACGCACCGCAATTGTGGCGGCGGGCGTGAGTCTGGGGCTCGGCATCGCAGCCGGCGCCGTCTGGGAAATGCTCCCGGATTCGCTGAAGTAGCCCGCGGAGGTGGATCGTCTTGCTCACCAGTCGGCAACCAACCCCGTTTGTCCGCGTAGCCTCAAGGCTGATTCGCACCGCCCCAGTTCTGAGCCCGCGGTTCGCCGACCGCCGTTGGAGTACGGACTAGATGCTCGCCGGATGCGGCAATGCCCTCAGCCAGCTCACCTTCGGTCGCAGCGACTGGCCGACTCGTTCGGGTTCGTCGGCCTCATACACCGGACCCTCGACGCGACTCGCGCAGCGTGGCGTATTCCAGGCGGACGGCAAGAAGAGCTGACCGAGACGGAGTCGGGACCCGCGTGGTCGCCCGTCGAGATGACCGCCTACGCGGGCTCGGCTACGGCTGCCACTAGAACCTCGCGGGCGCCGCGATGGCGGTATTGCAGCACAATGGCCGCGGCCAGGGCTAGGCAGGTGACGGCGGGGGGAATCAGCGCGTGGTCACCAATCCGGTTGCCAAGCAGCACGCCGGCGGCTGCGCCCCCGACGAACAGCACCACGGTCGTCGTCAGCACGGTGGCCTTCCACTTGTCCATCCGATGGCGATGGCTGCGACCCAAGAGCAGACCAAGGTCGGTAATGGTGCCGGTGAAGTGCGTGGTGCGAACCGGCATCCCTGGAAAATGGGACGTCATTCCGTTTTGCAGCCCGCATGCGCACGCGGCAAGCAGCGCCCTGCCGATAGAGTGCTCGACGCCAGCGCGGCGAGCAGCAGCGCGGCTTCGGCCAGCAGGATGGCGGCGTGACGCGGGCCGGCAAAAGTCCGCACGGCAGCCAGCACCGCGCCCGCGGCAACGGCTCCGACTAGGAATCCGAACACGATCACCGCGATCATGCGGCCCTGGTAGATAAGAGGATTAGGGCGGTGCATGCCCGCCTTGGTGGTCAAGGCGGTGAGGTGGCCCACCGGAAATGCCCACACCAATAGGGCCACCGAATTGACGAACCCCGCGACCGCGGCGAGCAGCCCGCTATAGCCGAGCAAGACCACCCGCGGGATCCAGTTTTCGGGAATCGGCCAAGCTGGCATCGTCTCTATCGGTCGGTGATCGGTCGGCCACAAACGCAAACGCAAACGCAGCAATGCTCAGGTCGTCTACGCGGCGGCCAATCGGATGCTCGACGCCATGGCGCACCGGCTGCGAGCCCAGGGGTTGGACTGCGTGTCCGTGCAGTGGGGACAGTGGACCGTCCATTTTGACCTCGATGCCGCCAGCATGGCGCAACTGGCCGCTATCGGTGTCGTCCCGATGTCATCCCTGGCAGACGTTCTGGCGCAGTTAAGCGCACAGTGAGCTTCACCCTGGCCGGGAACTAATTCCTGGGCGCCGCGTCGATACGGCCCTGGACTGCATGCCGGCCCGATGCGACTCGGCGGAAATGCCGCTTCGCTTCGCAGTCAGGACGTCAACCTGCCGTTGTTGGTCCCTGCCAGCTTCCGATCGGGGCAATATTTTCGGCGATACGCGGTTATGCCAATTGAAGCTTCATTTCGGTCAGCTCAGCAGGACGCTTGTCGGAATGTTGCCACTTGGCACATATACCCCACAGGGGTATATTACGAGCTGGAACGACTACTCCCACATGAAAGGAGCCGACATGAGCACCGTCACAGTCAAAGTTGCCGGCATGACCTGCTCCCATTGCGCGTCCTCAGTACACGATGAGCTCGGCAGCATCCCCGGCGTCACCGGAGTCGACGTCGATTTGTCCAGCGGCAAGGCCACCGTCGAGAGCGACAGCCCAGTCGACAACGACGCGCTCAAGACCGCTGTCGAAGAGGCGGGATACCAGCTCGCCGGCTGAGAAACCCGTCAACGGTCTGCCGACCGCCTGCGGGCACCGGCCTCCCAGCATCCCGTGCCCGTCGCGCGGCGGACTTCACGCCGCCGGGCACCCAGAAGGAGAACATCGTGCGTCCCGTCATCGAGACAACACCCAACGGCCACGTCGAGCTGCTGATCGACGGCATGACCTGCGCGTCGTGCGCGGCCCGAATTGAGAGAAAGCTCAACAAGCTTGCCGGCGTCACCGCTACGGTCAATTACGCGACGGAGAGGGCCAGCGTGGCCTACGTCGGAGATGTCTCGCCCGATCAGCTGGTGGCCGCTGTCGCGGACGCCGGCTACGCGGCGGCAGTTCCCCAGTCCCAGGCGACCGATAGCGGGCTGAACGGGCGGCCCGACGACCCCACCGCATCGCTACGGCAGCGCCTCCTGATTTCGCTGGTGCTGACCGTGCCGGTGATCTTGATGGCCATGGTCCCGCGGCTCCAGTTCACCAATTGGCAATGGCTGTCGCTGACGCTTGCGGCTCCGGTGGTCGTGTGGGGGGCATGGCCGTTCCATCGGGCCGGGTGGGCCAACCTGCGGCACGGCACCGCCACCATGGACACGTTGATCTCGATGGGCACGCTCGCCGCTTTGGGCTGGTCCGTCTATGCGCTGTTCTGGGGCACCGCCGGCATGCCTGGGATGAGGCACGCGTTCGAGTTCACCGTCACGCGCACCGACGGCACCGGGAACATCTATCTTGAGGCCGCCGCCGGTGTCACAACCTTCATTCTGGCTGGCCGGTTCTTCGAGGCCCGAGCCAAACGGAGGGCCGGCGCGGCGCTGCGCGCGCTGCTCGATCTTGGCGCCAAGGATGTCGCGGTACGTAAAGGTGGTGTGGAGCAACGCATTCCGATCGAGCAACTTGCGGTCGGTGACGAGTTTGTGGTGCGGCCCGGAGAGAAAGTCGCCACCGACGGCGTGGTCGTTGAGGGCGCGTCGGCGGTGGACGCATCGATGCTGACCGGCGAATCGGTGCCGGTGGAGGTCCGGCCCGACGACCTAGTGGTCGGGGCCACCGTCAACGTCGGCGGCCGGCTCGTGGTGCGCGCCAACCGGGTCGGCTCCGACACCCAGCTGGCACAGATGGCAAGGCTGGTCGAGGAGGCGCAAGCCGGAAAAGCGAATGCGCAGCGGCTGGCCGACAAGATCTCGGCCATCTTCGTGCCCATCGTCATCGCGTTGTCGGTGGCGACACTGGGATCGTGGATAGTCGTCGGCGGATCGATCGGCGCGGCTTTCACGGCCGCCGTCGCGGTGCTGATCATCGCCTGCCCGTGCGCACTGGGCCTGGCCACGCCGACCGCCTTGATGGTCGGCACCGGCCGCGGTGCCCAGCTCGGCATCCTCATCAAGGGTCCCGAGGTGCTGGAATCAACACGACGCATCGACACCATTGTCCTCGACAAGACCGGCACGGTGACCACCGGCGCGATGACCCTGATCGATGTGATCACCGGCGACGGCGAACAGCCCGATCAGGTGCTGCGGGCGGCCGGCGCGCTAGAGGCCGCATCCGAGCATCCCATCGCGAACGCGATCGCCAAAGCGGCACGCGAGAAGCTCGGCGACCTTCCGGCCGCCGAAGAATTCACCAACCGCGAGGGACTCGGTGTCCAAGGTGTGGTCGACGGCCACGCTGTGATGGTGGGCCGCGAACGGCTCCTGGCGGACTGGTCGCAGCACCTGACGGAGAAGCTCGCTGAGTCCATGCACGCGGCCGAGTCGCAGGGTAAAACCGCCGTCGCGGTCGGCTGGGACGGCAGGCCACGCGGCGTGCTCGTGGTCGGCGACACGGCCAAACCGACGTCGGCCGAGGCCATCAGCCAACTACGCGCGCTTGGCTTGACGCCGATCATGCTCACCGGCGACAACAAGGCCGTCGCCGACACAGTCGCCCGTCAGGTCGGTATCGACCACGTGATCGCGGAGGTGCTGCCCCAGGACAAGATCGACACCATCAGGCGGCTGCAGGCCGACGGCAAGGTGGTGGCTATGGTCGGCGATGGCGTCAACGACGCTGCCGCGCTGGCCCAGGCCGACCTCGGACTGGCAATGGGTACCGGCACCGATGTCGCTATCGAGGCCAGTGACCTCACCCTGGTTCGCGGGGACTTGCGCGCGGTTCCTGACGCAATCCGGCTGTCGCGCAAGACGTTGGCCACGATCAAGGGAAACCTGTTTTGGGCCTTCGCCTACAACGTTGCCGCGTTGCCGCTCGCGGTCGCCGGGCTGCTCAACCCGATGCTGGCCGGCGCCGCGATGGCGCTCTCGTCGGGGTTCGTCGTCAGTAATAGCTTGCGGCTCCGCCGGTTTCAGCCGGGCATCCGGTGACCGCCACGGGCGCATTGACAGTTACAGCGAGGCCAGTAGCTTCTGCATGGTGTCGATCTCCTGCTGCTGGCTGGCGGCGATCGAGCGCGCCATCGCCGTCGCCGCAGGATATCCACCGGAATTGATCTCGTCCTGGGCCATGGTGATCGCGCCCCGATGATGTTGGATCATCTGCGTCAAGAACAGCCTGCTGGCCTCCACACCCTGGGTGTTCTTTAGAGCGGCCATGTCCTCGTCGGACATCCCGCTCATACCCGGCATGGTGCTCTGAGTGGGCGTCATGCCCTGGCTGGGCATCATCGTCTGGCTCGGCATCGCCCACTGACCCAACCAAGTCTGCATTTGCTGAATCTCTGGCCCTTGAGCTGCCTTAATCCGATTTGCCAGATCCACCACACGGGAATCGATCCCTTGCTTGCCCAACACAATATCGCTCATCTCGATGGCCTGCTGATGATGCGGAATCATGTGCTGCGCGAACACGACATCAGCCTGCCTATGGCCATCCGGGGCCGACGCTGAAGTCGGTGCGCCCTTTGTGGGGCCTGCCTGGTCATTGCGGGAGTTACTACATGCGCCGACGCCGACCAGCGCCGCCAACGCCGCGACCGCCGCCGCCAGAGTCCTGATTCTCATCACAACAAGCCCTTTCCTCGGTTTCGCGGCCAGTCCCCTCCAATGCCCCGACGGTGCGCTAATTCTCGACCGCTACCAGTCTGCCCATGGCCGCTAGGGCTCAACCAGACGCTTCGACGAAACCTAAGACAGACCGCATCCGAGGTCACGATCCTGACGACGTTCCTGAGGAGTCGTTCGTATTTCTACCGCATCCCGGTAGCACCAGTGCGTTAGCCCCTAGCAGCCCCAGGCGCCAGTTCGGCTGAGCCTCACAGAACGTCTCTCGACCAGAGGTCCCAAGATTCCTACTTTGCCACTGCCTCGCGCGCGGCGTTGTGGCTCTGTCGAACGTTGCAGCTATCGCTGCTCGATCCGAGCCAGGGAATCGCCCGATACCGAGTCGCGGCGGCGGGCGCCAATCTTGTCAGCGAATCAGCGGCTGCGCCACCAATAGCTGTGTGAGAAGATCGACGGCTCACAACCCATCATGGATTGCGCTGAGCGACGCCTCGAAGACGGCTGGACGTGAATTGTCGGACCCACGCGCCGAACCCTTGTGGGTTCTTGTGTCATGTGCAAGTAACCTATCGACGAGTTCGCTCTGTTCGTTTGATGCGGAGCACTTGCAAACGTGTGGGACCGATCCCTCAGCAGTCGGGACGGTCTCATTAGGTCGCTTTCCTTCGTGGTACCGGCACTGCCCGAAGGATTGCGATTTGTTTGCTGCTCGGCTGGCTACCCCCATACGACGCGCACCGACGCCGTCGCTGCTCTCGCGGCCATGAAGGCGATCGGAGGAGAACGACATGGACTTCGCAGTACTACCGCCGGAGGTTAACTCCGCGCGGATGTACGCCGGTCCGGGGTCGGGACCGATGCTGGCCGCCGCGATGGCCTGGGACGAATTGGCCGCGGCGCTGCAGTCGACGGCGAACTCGTACCAGGCGGAGATCACGGCCCTGACGTCCGGTCCGTGGGTCGGCCCGTCGGCTGCGGCCATGGTCGCGGCGATCGCCCCCTATCTGGAGTGGATGCGGACCACCGGAGCCCAGGCCGAAGTAACCGCCACCAAGACCCGGGGCGCGGCCTTCGCCTACGAGACGGCCTTTGCGGAGACGGTGCCGCCGCCGGTGATCACGGCCAACCGCACCCTGCTGGCGACCCTCGTCGCGACCAACTTCCTCGGGCAGAACACGCCGGCGATCGCCACGACCGAGACCGAGTATGCCGAGATGTGGGCACGTGACACCGCGGCGATGTTCGGCTACGCGGGTTCCACGGCCACGGCGACCAGGCTGACACCGTTCGCCCAGCCGGAACAGACCACCAACTCCGGCGCCGATCAATCCGGCGCCGGAGCCCAGGCCACCGGCATCGCCGCCGGGAGCACGCGCAACGCCGTTACCCAGCAATCACTCTCAGCCGTCCCCAACATGCTGACCAGAGCTGCCGTAGGTCCAAGTGCCGTCGACCCGTCGGTGATGGACGTGCTGGGTTTGGAGAGCGATCTGATCGCGGTCTTTCTCAACGCGCCGGCGAGCGTCTCTGGACTCGGTATTGCAGCACCCTCGGCGACGATTGCTCTTCCCTTCGACATCGCCGGTGCGCTGACGGGTTTTCACAC
>NZ_GG770559.1:18542-20417 GCF_000164135.1 Mycobacterium parascrofulaceum ATCC BAA-614
GGGGGCAGTGGCGCTGGTCGCTGGGTGGGCCGCGCGCACCCTCGCCAAAGACACCCGCATCGCCGCGATCTTCCCCGACGGACCCCAACGCTACTTCGACACCATCTACAACGACCACTACTGCCACCAACACCAGCTGCTGGACTGGCAACCCACCCCCCAACCCACCACCCTCACCGACCCCAACCAACACATCATCACCTCCTGGACCCGCACCACCACCATCACCAACCCCACACTGCTGCGCGGGGCGGTACCGATCCGGAAAGCGGCTGCGGGGATTCAGCCGGGCAATGGCTCACTCGAGGTGAAAATTCCGGCATAGCCGCGCTGCAAGAATTGCACGCAGCAGGATTCCCACTGGGCCACTGCTCTGTATCAAAAATACGAGAGGACGGAACACAATAAATGGTTTCTGCAGCAACAGGCAGCCAACCGGTACAGCAGATTCTGGACCGCGAGGACGTTGCGCTGCGCGTGCTAACACGCAGCGATATCGCCGACATTGCGATCAGTCCCAATAAAGTGATGGAACTGGTCAAGGGCGCTTACCTGCGAGTGGCCGACGGTTCATCTCGGGCGCCGGCGAAAATCATGATGCGATCGCCTTACCGGGATTCGGCGGCCTATGCGATGCCCGGCTATGACGGCGGTTCACAAATCACCGCATTTAAAGATTATTACATGCAAAACGACGAAGGGAAAAAAGAATACATCACCATCACGCTCTACGACGATAAGGCGGGTTTGCCGATAGCGTTTATGGACTGTTTCCGAGTCACCGCGCTACGAACGGCCGCCAACACCGCGCTGATCGCGGACACCTGCGCACCGCCCGGAGCCCGCACCGCGTTGGTGACCGGTTCCGGCGCCCAAGGCCGATACACCTTCCCGTACCTACTGAGCGCTCTGCCGGACTTGGATCGGCTGCTGCTGTTCGGCACCCATCCCGACGGCATCGCCGCCGTGCGCGCGTATGTCCGCGAGCAGCACCCAGACCGAGACATCGAAGTCGTCGCCGATCCCGAGACAGCCGCCAACGAAGCCGATGTTCTGGTCGCGACGTCGGCTGGGCCGGCCACCGAGGTCAAGTTCCGCACCAGCTGGCTCAAGCCAGGGGCGCTGTTCGTCTCGGTCAACGGGACCGGCGTGCACTCGTCCTCGCTGCGCGACGCCGACTACGCCGTCGCGACGAGCGCGGGCCAACTGGCGGTCACGGGCACCCGCTTCGCCGACAAGAACGGCTCGTTACGCTTGGACGCCGAGCTGCCCGACATCCTCGCCGGACAAGCACCGGGCAGGCGAGACAAGGATGACCGGGTCTTCGTTTTCAACAGCGGCATGGCCATCACCGACATCCCGGTGGCACACGAACTGGCCACCCAAGCGATCGCCCGTGGGCGCGGACAGGAAATCAGGCTGTGGAGCTAGCACAGATGCCGTTGTCGCTGCCGGCGATAGAGCCGGAATGGTTCCGGGAAGTCAAATCCGATCGTTCGTTATTAGCCGATATGGCTCATGCGGTCGAAGGCCCGTTTCACGTGCTGTTCGCGCCGCGGTTCGCCCAAAACCTCAAGGCGTTTACCGATGTGATCGACTCGGCCGGGATCCAAGGGCAAGTATTTTTCGCCAAGAAAGCCAACAAGGCGGGGTGCTGGCTACGCGTCTGCGCGCAGGTCGGCGCCGGCGTCGATGCAGCCAGCGCCCCGGAATTGGTTCACGCGCTTAGTTGCGGTGTGCGCGGTTCAGACATAGTGGTCACCGGGCCCGCCAAAAGCGAACAGCTGCTCTGGCTAGCCGCCCGCCACGGTTGCTTGATCGCCGTGGATGCCCTGGATGAACTCGACAGGGTTATCGCGCTGGCCCATCGCGGCG
>NZ_GG770559.1:21974-26582 GCF_000164135.1 Mycobacterium parascrofulaceum ATCC BAA-614
ATCCTGTTACGCGTGCTTCCGGAGGTGAACCCGCACAGCAGATTTGGTTTGGGCCCCACTGAATTGGATGCCGCGCTACAGCAATGCGCCCAGCAACGGTCGCGCGTGTCAATGGAAGGATTCTCGTTTCACCTCAACGGATACGAGGTCGCGCCACGGGCGCAGCTGGCAGCCCAGCTCGTTGACCGTCTCATGGAGGCACGAGCGCAAGGGCTGGCGGCGACGTCCATTTCTATCGGTGGCGGATTCGCGGTGAGCTACCTCGACGCCAAGACGTGGGACCGGTTTTTGCGCGACAGCACCGAAAGCGACTTTCACGCCGGCAAGACGTTCACCCACTTCTACCCCTATCATCAGGCGCCGACCGGGGCCGACATGCTGGCCGCGATCCTCGCCAGCGAAACCACTTGCGGCGGCGGCACCGTCAGCGACCGGTTCGCCACGACGGGAACCAAGCTGCTGCTCGAGCCCGGCCGCGCGTTGCTCGACGGCGCAGGGTTCACCGTTTTTCCCGTGCAGGGATTCAAGCGGCGCGGCGACTACGGGATCATCACCGTTCTCGGGCTGAGCATGAGCTTGTCGGAGCAGTGGAAATCCAGCGAGTTCCTCCCGGACCCGACGCTGTGGCCGCAAGAAGCCTCGGACGAGCTCCAGCCGGCAGGCCCGGTCCGATGTTGCGTCGGCGGGGCTAGCTGCCTGGACTATGACATGCTGACCTGGCGAAAAGTGAAGCTACCGCGGCAGCCACGTTATGGTGACCTGCTGATCTACCCCAACACGGCCGGCTACCAGATGGACAAGAACGAATCCGAGTTCCATGGACTCCCCTTGCCGCCGAAACTCGAGGTGACCCGTGACGACGAGGGCCGGCTTCGCTGGCGACCCGACCACAACGGTGATCGCTGGTGAGCCAGGCGCCCGTGGGTGAAAACCACCGGGTGCGGCTTGCTGCGCTGATGCACACCGGCCGACAGCTCACCGCTTTGGCGGCCCCCATCGCGGGTGTGCAATTCGCCCAAGTTGCGTTGACCACCACCGATTTGGCCATGATGGGACTGATCGGAGTGCAAGCCATCGCCGCCGGCGGGCTAGCCGCGATCCTGTACAACCTGATGCGCACCATGTGCGTCGGTGTAGTGACCGCGGTGGGAAACCTGGTCGCCACTGCAGCCGCTCAGGGCGAGGCACGTTCAGGAAGCGACCGCCCAGACACCAAGGCGCACACGGAGATCCGCCAGATCAACCGATCGGCCTTCTTTGTGGCCACGATGGCGGCTGTCCTTCTCGGTGCCGCGCTGATCGCCTTAGGCTATGTCTTGCCAGTCTTCGGGGTGGACAAAGACGTGCTGACCCTCGCGCGACCCATGATGATCGCCTTAGCCCCAGGGCTGGTCCCGATGGTGTGGCTGAATGTCTTGCGGCAGTTCTCCGTCGGTATGCGCCGCCCGGGTCCCCTGTTGGCGGTCAGCATCGCCTCCATCGCACTGAACGCGGCGCTGGACTTGGTGTTCATCTATGGTCTGCTGGGCATCCCCCGGCTGGGCTTGGCGGGCATCGGGCTGGCAACGACGCTGGTGCAGGTACTCACCGTTGCCGCGTTCTACTTCATCCTGCGCCGTGACAATCACCTCGCCCCGCTACTGTCGATCGACGGCTGGAATGCCGACGCTGAAATGGCACGCCAGATTCTGCGGTTGGGGGTGCCAATTTCTTTGACGTACGGCTCAGAGGCCGGAATCACGTCGCTGGCCGCCGTGGTGATGGGAATTTTCGGCCCTATCGTGCTGGCTGCGCACAATGTGGTGACTCAATTGACTCGCATCGCCTTCCAAATCAGCATCGGCTTATCCCATGGATCATCCATCCTCATCAGCCGTGCGACCGGCAAAGGGGATAAAGGGCAGGCCGAGCAGATAGCGGTCGTCGCGCTACTCCTTGGGGTAATTAGCACGGTGACACTCGGACTGCTCTACGTGGTAGCGCCATACTGGGTATTACGGCCATTTTTAGATCCCGCCGATGCGGCAACTATTATGATCGCCAAATTCTTCCTCTGCTTCGCGATAATCCAGCAAATCGTGGACTTCACCCAAAACATCGCCGTGGGACTGCTGCGGGGCATCGGCAACACCAAAGCCGGATTGCGAGCAACCACGGTCGGGTATTGGTTGGTTGGGCTACCCGCCATGCTGCTGCTGGCGTTCCCCGCACAATTGCACGGGGCCGGAGTGTGGATCGGGCTAGCACCGGCTTCGCCGCGACGGCAGCGCTGCTGTTGCGCCGATTCCGCAAGGATTTGCCGCAAGCAGTCTGACCGGCGCTTGCGTTGGATAGCCGGAGTTGACGTATAGGGTGCGGCCGTGGCGGGTTTTGTGAAGCGGTTCCGCGGGTTCGACAAGCCCAGCCGGATTCTGCTGATCAATCAGTTCGGCATCAACGTCGGTTTCTACATGCTGATGCCCTATCTGGCCGGCTACCTCGCCGGCCCGCTCGGGCTGGCGGCGTGGGCTGTCGGGCTGGTCCTGGGTACCCGGGATTTCTCTGAGCTGGGCATGTTCATCGTGGGGGGTACGCTGGCCGACCGGGTGGGCTACAAGTGGCTGATCGTGTCCGGATGTCTACTGCGCACCGCCGGGTTCGCGCTACTGGTGGCGGCTCAGTCCTTGCCCACCGTGTTGATCGCCGCGGCAGCCACCGGTTTCGCCGGTGCATTGTTCAACCCAGCGATCCGCGCGTATCTGGCCGCCGACGTCGGCGTCCGCCGTGTCGACGCTTTCGCGATGTTCAACATTTTCAATCATGCCGGCATCTTGCTTGGCCCACTTGTTGGACTTGCCTTGATGGCCATTGACTTTCGAGTCACCGCGGCCGGCGCGGCGGTAGTCTTCGCCGTGCTCACAGTGGTGCAACTACTGGCATTGCCACGCCACCGCGCCGACCCAGCGCCCGAGAAGACCTCGATATTGCAAGATTGGCGGGTCGTCGTCGGTAACCGCTCTTTCCTGTTGTTCGCCGCGGCGATGACCGGCTCCTACGTGCTCTCTTTTCAAATCAATCTCGCACTGCCGTTGCAGGCATCGATGCTGGCGCCACGCTCTCATTCATTGTTAGTCGCAGCGCTTTTCGCCGTTTCAGGGCTTACCGCGGTCGGTGGACAACTGCGCATCACCCGCTGGTTCGCCGAGAGGTGGGGAACCAGACGCAGTTTGGCCGTCGGCCTGACCATAATGGCAGCGTCGTTCCTGCCCTTGATCGTCGTCCCAGACCGCGAACCCTTCGGCGCTCCTCCGGCGATCGCGGCGCTTCTGATGTCTGCGGGCCTGCTGGCCATCGGCTCGGCGGCAATCTTCCCGTTCGAGATGGACATTGTGGTCTCGCTGGGCGGCCGACTGGTCGCCACCCACTACGGCCTATACAACACCATCATCGGGGTCGGAATCCTCGTCGGTAATCTGGCCACCGGCGCCGTCATGGGTTCCGCACGACAAATGGGCCTGGGCGAACTGGCATGGGCAGGACTGATTCTCGTCGGAATCGTTGCAGCTGTGGCCTTACACCGCCTGGACCGGACCCGCCGCCTGCAGCCTGCTCACTCTGAAGTCTTCCTCACCTGAGGCTGGCTGTTGGTGGGCCGCAGCAGATTCGCCGCCTACAAACAGTCAGGGCAGGGGGGTCTGCTGCACGAATAGGTGACATCTGAGTTGGCTTGCCCGGAGGGGTGGGCTGAGAGGATGTCAGTGTGCCCAGGCCCTATCCCCAAGAGTTCCGCGACGACGTCGTGCGGGTCGCCCGCAACCGCGAGGACGGTGTGACGGTCGAACAGATCGCCGCCGACTTCGGGGTGCATCCGATGACCCTGTGGAAGTGGATGCGACAAGCCGATATCGACGAGGGAGCCAAGCCCGGCAAGACCACCAGCGACTCTGCGGAGTTACGGGACCTGCGACGCCGTAATCGGTTGTTGGAGCAGGAAAATGAAGTTTTGCGCCGGGCCGCGGCCTATCTGTCGCAGGCCAACCTGCCGGGAAAAGGATCTACCCGCTCGTGAACGAGCTCGCCGCCGACGGAATTCCCGTCGCGGTGACGTGCCGGGTACTCAAGCTCGCCCGACAGCCCTATTACCGCTGGCGGGCCAACCCCGTGACCGAGGCGGAGATCGTCGAGGCCTACCGCGCCAACGCCCTGTTCGACGCCCACCACGAGGATCCAGAGTTCGGCTACCGCTACCTGGTCGAAGAGGCCCGGGATGCCGGTGAGCCGATGGCCGAGCGCACCGCCTGGCGGATCTGCACCGACAACCGGTGGTGGAGCGTATTCGGCAAGAAGCGTGGCAAAAACGGTAAGCCCGGGCCGCCGGTGCACGACGACCTTGTTGAGCGGAGCTTCACCGCCGATGCACCAAACCAGTTGTGGCTCAGCGACATCACCGAACATCGCACCGGCGAGGGAAAGCTGTACCTCTGTGCGATCAAGGACGTGTTCTCCAACCGGATCGTGGGCTACTCGATCGACTCGCGGATGAAGTCCCGGTTGGCGACCACGGCCCTGCACAGTGCGGTGGCACGGCGCGGCGATGTGGCTGGCTGCATTGTCCACTCCGATCGTGGA
>NZ_GG770559.1:28089-37381 GCF_000164135.1 Mycobacterium parascrofulaceum ATCC BAA-614
CAGGTCACGGAGATTCGTGCAATCTCTGAGCCGCCACGAGATGGTCGGGTCAATGGGCCGGGTCGGCGCGGCCGGCGACAACGCCGCCATGGAGAGCTTTTTCAGTCTGCTGCAGAAGAATGTTCTGAACCGCCGGCGCTGGGACACTCGGGCCGAACTCCGGATCGCCATCGTCACGTGGATCGAACGGACCTACCACCGGCGCCGGCGTCAGACCGGCCTCGGGCGGTTGACCCCCATCGAATTCGAAGCAATCATGACCACACCGGCCAGTCAGGCCGCGTGACCGAAACTGTCACCTGATCGTGCAGCAGACCCGGGCATAACGATCAGCCCTCCACGCGATCGGATCTCCAGCGAGGCCATGTGTACGCGCAGCTTGCGGGTGTGTCCACGCGTGGCGCCAGCCGGCGCAGGCCGTCAGCCACCGGCGGAAATCAGTGCGGTGGGATCCCCGACGAACGCGACGGTGATATCCATACGCAGGGTCTACCCAACCCCGGGCGTCCAAAGTCGATGTGCATTAACGGGTCGGCGAAGGCGAACGACGGGCGCTGGTCGGGAGCCTGCACCTTGCAGCGCCCGTCGGGCGCGAGATGGGAACTTGGGATTGTTGGGGAATCAATAAGGTTGGCGTCAGGTTTTCTGGCGGGTTTCTGCGGTTTCGACGAGCCCGCCAGCAGAGGCTGTGGATCAGGCGTCCACCGCCCCGGCCACAGCCCTGATTTCGGGTGCGCCGTTATACGTGGGACGTGAAGCTGGAGTATTGACCTCGGTACCATACGGGGGTAGTGTTAACTACATCAAAAGATGTTGGTCTGATGCCGCTGTATCCGCCGGCTAGCACGTGCGGTGGTTGCGCCCAACTCGACGGCCTTGAGGCGTATCGAGTTGCAGATGCGACGACTATCACCGGTAGGTGAGACCTAAATGATCATCAAGGTACTGGTCAGCGCTGCTATAGCTATCGGCTCCGTCGGGGAAGCCGCACCGGCCAGTGCCGACCCGAGTCCGTTCGGCACCCTCAGCTGTAGCTGCCAAGACACAGCTCCAGCGGGCAGCCCAGCCCTAGGGCAAGAGACAGACCGAGGTCTGCGGGAGGGGTTGTCTGCCTGGTTGCCAGGACATCAAGCCGAGCCAGCGAGATAAACCCGGCCCCCGAACCCTTCTCATGCTGCATTTTTTCGTGGATAACTGCTGATATCCATCAAACAGGTGCCATGCTAGGGCGGTGCCTAGGACTGAGCCACGTGACAGGCCCTCCCCTGTCGCGTACCCGGGCTGGTTCACCGATTTCCTCGCTGATCGGGCGATTCGCAAGCCATCGCCGCACACCGCAAAGGCTTACCGCCAAGATTTCGAAGCGATCGCGATGCTCATGGTCGGCTCTGGCGAAGGCATCCTGACCTTAAGAACAACCGAGCTGACCAAAGAACATTTGCGCGCGGCGTTCGCGCTCTACGCCGAGACGCACTCGCCGGCCTCGATTCGGCGGTGCTGGTCGACGTGGAACGTGTTGTGCACCTACTTGTTTATGGCCGAGCTGCTTGACGCGAACCCTATGCCGCTCATCGGACGTCCGAAGGTGCCCAAATCCCTTCCCAAGAGCTATCGCACCGAAACAGTCACTCAGCTGGTCTCCGCGATCGACTCCGGTCGAGATTCCACTCGTCGTAACGCCTGGCCGGAACGCGACCGCGCCATCGTTTTCACCGCCCTACTGGCCGGCTTGAGAGCCGAGGAGCTCATCGGCGCCGACGTCGGTGACATCCGCCGAACGGACGATGGCGGCGGCGTGTTGCACGTCCGCGGCAAGGGCAATAAAGACCGTCGAATCCCCGTCAGTGGAGAGCTTCTCAAGGTCGTAGAGAAGTATCTTGAAAGCCGCGCTGCCCGATTCCCGCAGTCGCGGAGAAGATCACAGGGGTCTGATGCGCTGACCGACTTCTCTCCCAAGGCCCCGTTATTTGTGGGAGCAGACGGGGAGCGGATCACCCGCGGCACCCTCCAGTACCGTATCTTGCGTGCCTTCAAGGCGGCCGGCATCGACAGCGAACGGTCATCAGGCGCCCTTGTACACGGGTTGCGCCACACGTTTGTTATCTGTACTGCTTCCGACCGCATGAGGTACGTCGGTTCAGCGGCCTGACACGCCGGTGCCTTACGAATATCCGGTAATTCGAGGCACGACAGTTACGTTGGGTGCGATGACATCGTTTAGGGCCGAACGGGCGGTCTCGCCTCTCGACGGATCCCAACTGTGGGTGATCCTCGATTCCGAGTTGGTGATGCACCGGGAAGCCAGTAACTTCTTGCGCACGTTGCATGGAGCGGACCGTTCGCCGCACACGATCCGCGTCTATGCCGGCCGGGTCGCAGCCTTCCTCGGGTGGTGCGCCGAGCAAGGGGTCGAGTGGTCCTCGATCAGCTTGGCGAACTTGGCGCGTTTCAAACACTTCCTGGCGGTAACGCCGCACCGAGGCGGGCGGCTGCGCTCGGGTACGACGGTCAACGCCACGCTCACCGCGGTGTGCGAGTTTCTGCGATTCTGCGCCAGAACCGGGGTGATCGAGCAAGCCGTGGCCGACCGGTTGGCCGAGCCGCGTTGGCTGCGGTTCACCCCGGCCGGCTTCGATGCTGGCGAGTCCGGCCAGTTCCGCATGGTGCGAGCGCGGATGCTCAAGGCCAGGGCGCAGGCAACTTTTCCGGAGGCGCTGAGCGCCGAGCAGTCCCAACGGGTCCTGGCATGTTGTCGACGGCCTCGAGAACGCTTCATCGCCACGCTGATGCATGAAAGTGGGTTGCGAATCGGGGAAGCCCTGGGACTGCGCAGGGGTGACCTGCACCTGCTTCCCGACTCTCGCACGCTGGGTTGCGCGGTGCTGGGCGCTCACATTCATATTCGCCATCGAGCCAATCCCAATGGGGCATTGGCCAAGTCGCCGTTTCCTCGAAGCGTGCCGACCAGCCAGGCCGTGCTGTCAACCTACGCCGACTATCAGTTTGAGCGCAGCGAAATCCTCGGTGAGGACGACTGCGACATGGTGTTCGTCAACCTCTACCACCAGCCGCTGGGTGCACCGATGACCTATCGCGCGGCGAAAGCGTTTTTCGAACGGCTGGCCACCGAGTGCGGTTTTGCGGTGCGACCGCATATGTTTCGGCACACCGCGGCCACGAACTGGGTGCGCGCCGGAGTTGACCTCGATGTCGTACAGCGGCTATTAGGTCACGCCGCACTAGGATCGACCGCTGTGTATCTGCATGCCAGAGACGAGGACAAACGCCGAGCCGTGGAGGCCGTTGCCGCCGGGGAGCACTACCGGTGAGCACATCGGCGTTGCGTCCCACGGGTGGCGTCGACGCCGATCGAGGGTCGGTGAGCGACGCCGGCTGGCTGGAATGGCTGTCTACCCGTATCGATCCCGCGTGGCGACCGGGTGAGTGGGACGCAGGGGTGTGGTTGTTCACCGGCGATTTGGACAGCGAACGCACAGCTGCGTGGCGCTGTCGTTCTCCGGGCTGTCCCATACCGACACGGACCTACAACGGCCGCTGCTTTGGTTGTCGGCATGCCCTGTCCGCTTCTGGTGTCTCTGAGGAGGAGTTCGATCGGCATCCCCGCCGTCGATCGACTCGCCTGGTTGCCCCGGGCGTGTGTACGGTGCCCGGCTGCGAGTGCGAGCGGGACTGTCGTGGCTTGTGCCGGCGGCACGCGCTGGACTGGCGCAAGGCTGGCGGCGGGCCGGTGCAGGTGTTCATCGCCTCGGCCCAGCCGCTGCGGCGCCGCGCGTCGTGTGTGGTGGCCGGCTGCGCCCGTGAAGGCGTCGCCCGGCACGGATTATGCAAGTTTCACGGCATTCGGCTATATCGGGAGCGCGGCGGCGCTCGGCCCTCGCGCGAGGAACTGGCTGCATGGATAGCAAACGAGAAGCCCAGGATCGCCGGCCACCAGTTTTACTTGGCTGACCTACCGGAGCTGGTGCGACTTGAGTTGCTTTATGCGCTGCAACGCCGCGACGAGGCGCCACCTTCGCTGGACCCGGTGCAGGTGCGCATCCTCATCAGCCGCTTAGAAGGGGCCAGCTCGGTGCGCCGCGCCGATCCCGAAGCGGTGTGTGAAAGCGGTGGCGTGCAATACAACGGGACCATCAAGGGCCTCTACCGTGACCTTCGCCGGCATCTGGAACGGGCCTGGACTCAATACAGCGGCACCGATCCCTATGCCGGTGATGTGTGGCATCTCGAGCTGCTGGATTTGCAGTCCAATGGTTCGCGCCGCTGGCCGGCTACCAAGGGCACCGTCGACTTCGGTGCGGTCGAGTTGGGTTGGTTGCGTGAGGTGCTCAAGGACTGGGCCCGTAGCACCCGTCCCTACGTGCAAGGGCTGCGGCAAGCGCTGCGGGCCTGCCAGGTGGGCTCCCAAGCGCTGGTGGCATCCGGGCGCGCGGACCCGGCCAGCTTGGGCGCGGGTGACTTCGTGTTCGTCGAGCAGGCCATCGCCGAACACCGCCGCGCCGATGGCTCTCTGTACTCCGCGAAATACCGCATTCAGCTGCTGCGGGTGTTTGACCAGGTGATCGAGCACGGCCGCACCAACGCGCTGATGAGCCAGGTGCCCGACCCGTTCCGGCCCTCGCAGCGCCGTTACCGGCTGATCGAGGAAACCAACGAGGAACAGTTGGGCAAAGCGCTGCCCGAGAAGGTGATTCGTCAACTCGACCAGCATCTATCCCTGTTGGGCCCGACAGGGCCAAACGGTTCGATGAGCGCCGCGGACCTGCGGGCAATGCATCAGACCATCTACCAGATCCTGCGTGACACCGGCCGGCGCCCCGGTGAGATCGTGAGCCTCAAGATCGGCTGCGTTGAGGTGATCGACGGCCAACACAACTTGATCTATGACAACCACAAGGCTGGCCGGCTGCGTCGACGTTTGCCGATTACCGCCGAGACCGCCGACATCATCACGGCCTGGCAGCAGCGCCGCGCACAGCTGCTCACCGCGCCGTCGACCCGCCAGTGGCTGTTCCCCTCCCCGCTGCTGCGTGCCCGCCAGGCTCGCGGTCACCTGATCGCCTCCAGCATCGGGGTGTCGTTTCGGTATTGGACAGAATCGATCCCCAACATCGACGGCGAACTGCTGGGCCCCGATGGGACCCCGCTACCGTTCGACCGCTCTCTAATCACCCCATATGTGCTGCGGCACAGCTACGCTCAGCGCCACGCCGACGCCGGCGTACCCGTCGACGTGCTCAAGGAGTTACTCGATCACCGCTCGATCACAGCGACGATGGGCTACTACAAGATCACCTATAAGCGCAAGCAGCAGGCTATCCGCACCGTGGGATCCTTGGCCGTAGACGCCTCGGGCAACCCGAGTTCGTTCGCCGACCCGCTGGCCTACGAACGGGCCTCGGTGTCGGTGCCGTTCGGCAACTGCACCGAACCCTCCAACGTCAAAGCCGGCGGTGGTGCCTGCCCGATCAGATTCCAGTGCGCGGGCTGCGGCTTTTATCGCCCGGATCCCTCCTATCTTCCCGTGATCGAAGAACACATCCACTCGCTCAAGGCCGACCGAGAAACCGCCCGGGCGATGGAAGCCGCTGATTACGTGATCGCCAACATGAGCAGCGAAATCGACGCATTCACCCGCGTGGTCGACACCTTGCGCCGGCGCCTCAGCGAACTTGACCCCGAGCAGCGCGCCGAGATAGACGACGCCAGCCGGATCCTGCGCCGCGCCCGCGCCGCCCGGCGCATCCCAATCACCGCCGTGTCCACCTCGGGCAGACAAACCGGATGAGCACCGCCGCGGCCAACCAGGCTCGCGCCGCAGCGCTGAAAGCGGCCCGCGCCAAAGACAGTGAGCTCAAGCGGCGACGGACACTGGCCGCTCTTGAGGCGATGGAAGCCAGCGGTGCATCGATCACCTTCACCGCGGTGGCCAACACCGCCGGGGTGTCCACCTGGCTGGTCTACGCCCCAGGAATCCGCGAACACATCGACGCCGCTCGAGGTCGCCAGGCAGACCACCGCGCCGCCCCGATGCCAACGCCGTCGGGCACACACAGCACGACACCGGCCAGCCTTCGCACCGACCTCGCCATCGCCCGAGATCAGATCAAAACACTGCGCGCCGAGCGTGACAAACTCCAACAGCGCCTGCGCCTGCAACTCGGCGCCGAAATCGAGGCACCCGATCGAGCGCATCTGACCGCACGCGTCGCCGACCTAGAAACCGTCAACCGTCGACTCGTCGCCGAGCGCGACGCTCGCACCATCGAAACCGACACCGCCACAAGGCATATTGCCGAACTGCAAGACGAACTCAGCGCCGCGCGAGAAAGCCTGCGACGCGTCATCAAATCCCAAAACCGCACACCAGATCAAGACAGAAGGCCGTAGAGCGGGTTTCGAGCTGCCGCAGCACGATTTTCGGCGCCGGCACCGTCGACGTAGCGCTGCGATGTCACCATCGACTCATGTCCGAGCAGCTTCATCAGTACATAAACACTAGTGTCGCTATTCGCCAGTTGTGTAGCGAACTCGTGCCTGAGTGCGTGGACCATGGCGCCGCGCGCGCGTTGACTGTTCAAGCCCGCCTTCTTAAACGCCCGAAGCACCCGGTATTGCAGGACACCGCGGGTAATTCGGTCGCCGGTGCTGCCGACGAATAGGGCCGCGGTCGTCGGCCACGCCCCGATACCGACACTCGCCCCTCGACGCTTCGTGTCGGCGGGGAATCGGACTGCCCGGGAGTCCAAATAGGTTTCGAGAACCTTGATTAGCGCCTCCTCCACCGGGATTCGGCGATCCTTATTGCCCTTACCACGGACATGGATGACGCCGCCCTCGGTAGTGGTGCGGATGTCGCCGACGTTGGCGCGAAGCAGCTCATCGGCCCGCAATCCGGCCAGCACCGCGGTCAACACCAGGGCCGCGTCGCGTTCGGGCCAGTCGCTGCGCCGCTGGGAACCAGCGTCGGCATCGATCGCCGCCAGCAGTCCTGAGACGGTCTCGGTGCCAAGTCCTTTGGGCAGCGACTTAGGGACTTTGGGGCGACCGATCAACGGCATCGGGTTGGACGGGATGAGCTCGTCGGTGTAGAGGAAGGCGCACAACGTGTTCCATGTCGACCAACAGCGCCGGATCGATGCGGCCTCGTGGGTGGCGGCGTAGGCTGCGAACGCCGCGCTCATCGCCTCCTTGGTGATCGCGACTGGTGTCAGCTCGCCGATCCGTGCGCGGTCGCCGGCCAACAACTCGGCGATCGCGGCAAAGTCCTGCCGGTACGCTGTGACGGTGTGGGTCGATGGCTTGCGGACCGCGCGATCGGCCAGAAACGCCGAGAACCACTGCGGAAAGCCCGCTTCCGGGAACACGGGGTCATCCGACCTACGAGACGTCTTCACCATAGATCCAATGTTCGCACCAAGTTCGCGGATACCAGGGATCCGCTCGCTATGTCGGCCGTGTGGACAGACAACAGCCGGGCGTGGACCGCCATGGTGGCGGTCCCGGTTTGAGCTGCGTTAGCCGTGGGTTAGCCGCGGTCATCGGACCACCCGTTTCGCCAGTGGTGGCACCACCAGCGTCGCGCCCGGGGGTTGCTCGGCGGCGTCGGGTGTGAGCGATGATGTCGGCCATGACGTTATCCACGCCGTTCACGAAATTCTTCTGTTTGCGACACCCAATTGCTCTTGCGCCGATGGGCGGATCGGCGGGCGGCGCATTAGCGGCAGCCGTCTCCAACGGCGGCGGCTTGGGACTAGTCGGCGGTAGCATGGAACCCGTCGACTGGGTCGAGGCCCAACTCGTGATCGCGGCCGAGCAAACCGATAAGCCGTGGGGTGTCGGATTTCTGTCCTGGGCGGCCGACGTCAACACTGTGAAACGGGCGCTGCGACACCAGCCGCGGGCGGTCATGCTGTCCTTCGGCGACCCACGACCGTTCATCGGACCCATTCGAGACGCTGGTGCCGCGCTGATCATCCAGGCCACTGACCTCGATGAGGCCCGAGAAGCTGTGGACATCGGCGCCGATGTCATCGTTGCGCAGGGCACCGAGGGCGGCGGTCACGGCGCCCGCCGCGGACGCTCGACACTGCCCTTCGTCCCGGCAGTTGTCGATCTGGCCTCTCCGACGCCGGTGCTGGCCGCCGGCGGGATCGCTGACGGGCGCAGCCTGGCTGCCGCATTGACGCTCGGGGCCGCGGGCGTGTTGATCGGGACTCGCTTTCAGGCCGCGATCGAGGCACTGGTCGATCCGGCGATCACCAAGGCGATCCTGGAAGGCCACGGACAAGACACCCAACGCAGCACGGTGCTAGACATCGCTCGCGGCGCCCCATGGCCAGCAAAATACCCCGGCCGCTCCCTGGGCCATCCTTTTCTCGAGCAGTGGCGGGGCCGAGAAGCCGAACTGGCTGCGGATGAAGCGGCCAAGCGCGCCTATCAGCAGGCGGTGGCCAGCGGTGAATTTCCGCCGCAGCCGGTATGGGCCAGCGAGGCTTTGGACCTAATCAACGACATCCAGCCGGCGGCCGACCTTGTCGACGCTCTCGCGACGCGGGCCGAGGAAGCACTGGCTCGAGCCAGCTCAAGCACCGGCAAAACAGAAGCGACATACCGGTGATCAGTAGCCCGTCGAAGGACCGTGGCCGGCTGGCGCGTTGGGCCCTGGCATCTGTGGTCGTTGCGGCGTTGACTGGTTGTGATACCTAGGCCGCCGCCCGATAAGGAGTTGTGAGGATATGACCGCCGCCGACATGAACGTCGAAACTGTCCAAGTCAAGGCCCTGTACTGGGATATTGCCGCCGATATCCACTTTCCACCCGGCTTCGACGACTCGTCGAAGTACCCGGCGATCGTCAGTGCACACCCGATTGGCAGCTGTAAGGAACAAACGTCGGGCAATGTCTACGGCACCGCGTTGGCCGGCGAAGGATTCGTCGTCATCGCTTTCGACGCCAGCTTCCAGGGCGCCAGCGGCGGGGAACCGCGCTTCCTCGAGGACCCCACCTTTCGGGTGAAGGACTTCAGCCACGTCATCGACCACCTCGTCACCCTGCCGTATGTGGACGAAAACCGGATCGGGGTGCTCGGCATCTGCGGCGGCGGCGGATACGCCGTCAACGCCACCATGACCGAACGGCGCATCAAGGCTCTCGGCACCGTCACCGGCGTCAACTACGGAAAACTGTTTCTCGAGTCGTTCACGGACTACGCGCCCCTCGCGGCCCTGGAGGCAATGGCCGCGCAACGCACCGCCGAGGCCCGCGGTGCAGA
>NZ_GG770559.1:40798-45528 GCF_000164135.1 Mycobacterium parascrofulaceum ATCC BAA-614
AGCGATCGCCACCTACGGCGCCACCTCCGGGCAAGCACTCGCCGGCGTCGTCGGCCCGCTAATCGAAGTGCCCGTGCTGGTCGGCCTGGTCTACGTCTCCCTAGCCCTGCGCCCCCGACTCTCACCTCCCGCCGCCGCCACCCCAGGAGTTCCCGCGGATGGCCGATAAACCCAGCGTGCTGTTCGTCTGCGTTCATAACGCCGGACGCTCCCAAATGGCGGCCGCGCTGATGACCCACCTGGCCGGTGACCGCATCGAAGTCCGCTCCGCCGGCACCGAACCCGCCGATCAGCTCAACCCAATGGCCGTGGCCGCGATGGCCGAACTGGGCATCGACATCACCGCCGCCACCCCCACCGTGCTCACCGCCAACACGGTGCAAACCAGCGACGTCGTCATCACCATGGGCTGCGGCGACACCTGTCCCTACTTTCCCGGCGTCACCTACCGCGACTGGAAACTACCCGACCCCGCCGGCCAACCCCTCGACACCGTACGCAGCATCCGCGACAACATCGCCGACCATGTCCAAGCCCTCGTCGCCGAACTGCTACCCGGTGGCCAAGCACCCGATTGATCTGACCAACACCGACCCCACCAAACTCGAAACACGATTTGCCTCAGATCAAATGACAAAAACACCCCCGCGGGATTGCCACTTGATCTGAGGCACCGCAGGTCGGCTACAGGTGCCCCAGATAGGACGACAACGGACAGCACCGCCTGCCGGTTCTGGGCGACGTGCTGGGCACGAATCCCAGTAGACCTATCCAGTCGATGCTGCGGCAGGTGCGCGACCTGGGACCGATCTCGGTCCGCAAAATATTCGACACCGAGATCGTCACGGTGGGTGAAGCCGACCTAGTCGCAGAATTGAACGATGACACCCGCTTCACCAAATACGCGGGGTTTCACCTTTCGGCGCTGCGCGCGATCGTCGGTGACGCGCTGTTTACCGCAGAGAACGAGGAACCGAATTGGCAGCTGGCGCACGACATCCTGGCCCCGGCGTTCACCCGCGAGGCGATGAGCGGCTACCACCCGACCATGGTGCAGGTGGCCCGCCATCTGCTGGCCCGCTGGGACGCCGCGGCCGATCGCAGAGCGCGGGTCGACGTCAGCGCCGACATGACGCGGTTGACGTTGGAGACCATCGGGCGCGTCGGATTCGGTTATCGGTTCGGCTCCTTCGACGGCGACCGGCCGCATCCGTTCGTCACCGCCATGATCCGCTCGCTGCGCTACGCCAACTTATCGATGCCGCCGCCTTTGGTGCACCGGGTCCTGGCCGGCTCTGCCCGCCGGCACCGAGAGGATGTCGCGACGATGGAGCGCATCGTCGACGAGGTGATGGCGGCGCGTGGCGGCGGCACGGCTCCCGCCACGCCTGACCTGCTCGACCGGATGCTGCGCACCGCGCACCCCGAGTCCGGCCACCGCTTGGACCCGGTCAACATCCGCCGGCAGATCATCACCTTTGTGGTCGCCGGCCACGAAACTACCTCGGGCGCATTGTCCTTCGCCCTGTACTACCTCACGCGAGACCCGCAGGTCTTGGCGCGAGCGCAAGCTGAGGTCGACGCACTGTGGGGCCAGACCGACGAGCCCGACCCCGCCTTCACCGATATCCCCAAACTGCGGTATGTGCGCGCGGCTCTCGACGAGGCGCTGCGGCTATGGCCGACCGCGCCCGCCTATCTACGGGCCGCCCGCACCGATACCGTGCTGGGTAGTCGGTACCCGATGAACAAGGGCGACTGGGCGATGGTGCTGCTGCCGCTGCTGCACCGCGACCCGCGGGTGTGGGCCGATCCCGAGCGGTTCGATCCCGACCAGTTCGCTCGTTCGCTCCCGGCCAAGCCAAATCCCGTCCCCCGCATGCCTACAAGCCATCCGGGACGGGGCAACGGGCCTGCATCGGCCGCCAGTTCGCCCTGCACGAAGCCGTACTGGCGCTGGCGCTAATGCTGCACCGCTACCATTTCACACCCACCGACAGCTACAAGCTGAACATTGCCGAATCGCTAACCATCAAACCGCGGGGCTTCGAGCTCAACCCATGCCGACGCCGCCGACACCTGGCGGGTGGTTCCAAAATTCATGCCGATCAAGGGGGCCGAACTACTTGACGAAGCTAACATGTTGCTAAACTACCCTCTATGGCAAAGGTGAAACCGGCTAGTCAGCGGGTTGGGGTGCGGTCGGCGGCGATTTATGCCCGGATCTCGGCGGATGTTGAGGGCACTGGGTTGGGCGTGACGCGGCAGTTGGAGGATTGCCGCAAGCTGGCTGCTGATCGGGGTTGGCCGGTTGGTGGTGAGTATGTCGACAACGACGTGTCGGCGTTCTCGGGCAAGCCCCGCCGGCAGTACGCCCGGATGTTGGCCGACCTGGAATCGGGTGCTCGGGATGGGGTGATCGTCTACAACCTGGACCGGCTGCATCGGCGTCCGGTGGAGTTGGAAGAATTCGTGGCCTTGTGTGAGTCGGTGGGTGTGCGTGATGTCGCGACGGTGACCGCCGATATTGATCTTGGAAATGATGACGGGTTGTTTATGGCCCGGATTTTCGCGGCGTTCGCGGCCAAAGAGTCCGGGCGCAAATCCGCGCGCATCCGCCGCAAGATGTTGCAGAACGCCGAACATGGATTGCCGCACGGCTCGGTGCGCCCGTTCGGCTACGAATCCGACAAGGTCACGGTGCGTTGCGATGAGGCCGCGGTGGTGCGTGAGATGGTGGACCGTTATCTGGCGGGCGCTTCGATCCGGTCATTGACGATGTGGCTCAACGATTCTGGTGTGGCTCCGGCGGCGTCGAAGGCGTGGCGGACCTCGGCGGTGCGCCAAATCCTTTGCTCGGGGCGCATCGCCGGGCTGCGTGAGCATCACGGCCAGGTGATTGGTGAGGCGGCGTGGCCGGCGATCATCACCCCCGTACAGCGGGATCAGGTGTTGGCCCGCATGGCTGGCCGCGCGTTGACGAAGACTCGCGCACCGCGCACCTACCTGCTGTCGGGGTTGCTGCGCTGCGGGCGGTGCGGCAACCGGTTGTATTCCCAAGCCCGCCATGTTAATCCGGACAATCGGGTGCGCCGCTATGTGTGTTTGAGCGGCCCGGATCAGGGCGGCTGCGGGCGACTGACTGTGGTGGCCCACCCCGTGGAGGAGCTGTTGACGGACGCGGTGCTGACCCGGCTGGACTCCCCGGCGCTGGCCGATGCGCTGGCGGGCAAGGCCAGCGTGGATGCCGATGTGGCGGCGTTGTCGGCCCAGCTCGACACCGACACCACCCGCTTGGATGAGTTAGCCGCGCTGTATGCGAATGGAACCGTGACGGCGCGGGAGTGGATCGCCGCGCGTGACCCGATCACCGCTCGTATCGCTGAAACGCGCCGAGCGATCGCGGCTGCCACCGATACCACTGATGTGCAGGAGTTGGCCGGCACCGGGCGTCTGCTACGCCAGCAGTGGGGCGGCTTGGACATCGACCGCCAACAAGCAGTCATCAAATCGGTGCTCGATCACGCCGTCATCGCTCCGGGAACCCCTGGGTCGCGCAGCCTCGACATCGGCCGGGTGCTGCCCGTTTGGCGGGTGTGAGCCGAGGGCCGCGCCGGGTGGCTTGCTCCGAGCAGGGTGGCGATGCGTGCGATGACGGTCGGATCGGTCACGGTGACTGGCACGTTCTGGCGCTCACATGAGGCGGTCAGCCACGCAATGAACTCGGGGCGCTCATGCAACGGGACCGCACCAGCATCGTGGTTGCCGGCCGCTGCCGGGGGTGTCGTGGCCATCACCCTGGCCCGCGTGGCGCTGGCGGGATGCGGGTGGCGTCTGGTCGGGATTCGGTGATACCGACGATGCGGGCGTGAATGTGGCGCAGGGCTGCTGAGATGACCAAGACGCGGTCGCCGGCGCTGGCGTGCCCGGCGCGATCGAACTCCCACAGCACCTGATCGGTGTCGATCGGTTGGTGTCGCCCGCCTGTGCTCGCTGTCACGTCGTCAGCGGAATGGGCGGATTGTGTAGCATCATGCCGCCCTGAATGTTTAGTCATCTGCTGACGGGTCCAGGTGGCGCGGGCGCCGCGCAGGGCACCCATGGTGGTTGAGTAGTGCCGCGATTTGGTGGTGATGTGGCCGCGGTAGCCCAGGGTGTGCAGCCAGCGTCCGATCCCCGCCAAAGACATTCCCTCCGCTGTGTGTTCGGCGAGTTCGGCGATGGTGGCCAGGATGGCGCGTATGTGTTCGCTGATGTCGAGGTCGCGGATGGCTTCTGCTGAGAGGCGCCGTGCGGTGATGCCGAAGTCGTGCAGGGATTTGGTGACGTATTTGGCCAGGTATGCCGCGACCCGACGCGGCGACAACCGCGATACCGTAGCGCGCGCGGTGTCGTCGGCTTCGGAATCGCTTGCGGTTAGTGACGTTTCGGGTGTCAACGGGTGGGTGTCGATCTGGGTGCCGAACCGCAGCGTCCGCATGACAATCTGGTCGGGCTCGTCGCCGCTTGCTACGTCGATGTTGACGTGACGCGCGGCGCGCTGGATCAGGGCGGCCAGCTCGGTGCCGGTGATCGGTGACGACCAGGCGGTGTGCTGATCGGCTATCGGGCGGGACTCCCCACCACCCCACGGGGCGGCGGGGCCGTGACAATGCGGGTCACGCGATCCGGTGGTGTCGTTGTCGGCAGGTGGTGGGTCGAGGCGGATCAGGGCGTGGATGTGCGGGATG
>NZ_GG770559.1:46821-55516 GCF_000164135.1 Mycobacterium parascrofulaceum ATCC BAA-614
CTGATGATGATCCGCAGCTCGCCGGGGGTGGTGGCGCGGATCGTGAGCCGCTCGGCCCGCCACGCCGCCGCCAGCGCGTCGCCGCGTTTGTGCCAATCAGCGATCGACTGGCCGGCCACCACCCGCAGAATCAGCACGTCGGCGTGGTGCCCGATCCGCACCGAGCGCAGTGCCGGGACCAGGGTGCGATCACCGAGCCGGGCGCTCAGACCGTGCAGGGTGCACACCGACTCCCAATTGCGGTGATACCGCCACCACGACAGCCAGCGCTGCCGCACCGGGTCGGTCACCCACGCGGTGAACGAGGACGGCTCCACGACTGCCCAGCCGATATAGGCCGCGACAGCTAGGGCGGCGCTCAGCAGGCTCGCGCGGGGGCCGTGGGCGATGGCGACCCAGACCGAGACGATGACCGGGATACTGAGGACCGGAAACAGGACCGCCCACCACAGCAGCTGCCCGGCGGCTTTAACGACTGCCCAGATCAGCTCGCCGATCCAGTCATCATCAGATGACTGACTAGTGTTGTGGTTCTTACGGTTTGAAGTGCTCGACATCATGCCACGCTTTCCATTGCGACGGGTTGGGGTGTTTCCGGGGAGGCTGCCCCGACAGCCACACCGCGCTGATGCGGGTGCTGCCGGGCCAGACCGACGGTTACCTGCCCTGCTGGCCCGCCTTCGCGGCGGCCGCTGCCGGGTCGGCCCCACCGGTGATGGTTTCGGCGCGATACGCGATGCCCGAGCGGCCGTCCTGCGACCACGGCAACGCCACCAGACCCGAGACCGCAACGGGTTGGCCGACAGTGACTTTCGGCTCACCAACCACGGTCACCGCCAGCACCTCACCGCCGGTGGCATCTAAGGCGATCAACTGGACCTGCCACAACGCCTGCCCGGTCGCCTTGTCGATCCGTGGTGCACCGGTGTCGAAATTGGTGCGCTGCTCGGGAATCCGCGTGCAGAGGAACGTCACGCCGGTGGTCTCGATTCGCAACTTCATGATGGTGTGTCCTGTCTTCTCGATAGGCGGCCCAACGGTTTCGTTGGACGCATGACCCAGTGCAGCCCGACACCAGCCGCGGCCACCAACGGCGGACTAAAACACACACCGCGGGTGTGCAAAACTGTGCGCTGTCCCCACTGTCGGGCGCTGATTCACGGGTCGGTACCGCCCCCGCCGGTGCCTGCGCGGCTTGTCAACGCCGCCAACGTGGCAGCCGGGTAGGGTGTGCGGCAACCGCGCACACGAGGACGACAACGGCGCGCCGCGGGCGGTGTCGCAGGTGGGGGTGAAATTGTTCGCACTGCTGGTCAGGTTCAGCGTTCGCCCAGGACACGAGGACGCCTTCGACGCACTCGTGGCCCACACACTGGCCGCGATCACTGCCGACGAACCCGACACGATCGTCTATGCCAGCCACACCGCGGTCGATGAGCCAAGCGTGCGGGTGTTCTACGAGTGCTACCGAAACCACGACGCGTTCGAGGCGCACGAGGCCGCGCCGCACATCCGCCGGTTCCTCGCCGAGCGGACCCAGCACCTGGCCAGCCCACCGGAGGTGTGGACGCTTGCGCCCATCGCCGGGGCGATCAACGGAAGGCCACTTCGAGGCCACGGTGCCCCGCGCTGACCCCACACCCGGCGAACTGGTCAGCCGCTACCGAAACGAGAAGAACTGGTCACGCGAGCGCTTGGCCGGCCAGATGCACAAATCGGTCAGCTGGGTCGCCCGGACCGAACGCAACGAACTGCCGCTGGTCGACCTCACCGTCATACAACGTCTGGCCGCGGTGCTCGGCGCGCCGCTACAGGAGTTCATCGAAGCCACGCTTGGACCCGACACCGAAACCGTCCGCAACCGGCCCTACGTGGAGCGGCTTCGTCTGGCCATCGCCGGTCACCCCGCCCCAGACAGCATCATCACACCGGTAACCGACGGCCCACCCTGCGATGTGGAATCACTGCGACAGCGCACCCAGCACATCTGGGAGCGCATCCACGCCAGCGCTTACCGCGAGATGGGGCCAGCCATCGCCGCCCTGACCGGCGAGCTGGAAAACGCCAGCCGCACCGCCGCCAAAACTCAACGCCCCGAAGTCCTTTCGCTGCTCGCCCAGACCTATCAAGCCGCCGCGGCGATGCTGGTCAAAGTCGGAGACCGCGGTGCGGGATGGGTCGCCGCCGACCGCGCCATCGCCGCCGCCGAACGAACCCACGACCCCGCCCTGATCCTGGCCGGCCAACTGCGCATGGCCCGCACTCTGCTCGACTCCAGCGAACAAGCACTGGCCCGCCACGTCTTAACCCAAGCAACCCAACGACACGAAACCATCATCGCCGGCGGCGATCACAGCCTGATCTCACTGGTGGGCTCCAGCGCACTGCTGTTGGCGATCCTGCACGCCCGCGACGCCAACACCGAATCCGCCGAGCAGTGCCTCATGGTGGCACGCCAGCTCGCTGCCGTCCTGGGCGGCGACCGCAACCACCACGACACCGAATTCGGACCCACCAACGTGGCTATGCACGCCGTGGGTGTCGCCGTCGAACTCGGCAACGGCCAACAAGCCCTCGACCGCGCCGCATATGTCCGCCACCCCGAGCAGCTCTCGCCCGAACGCCAAGCCCGCTACCTGGTCGACATGGCCCGCGCCCACCTCCTCACGCGTTCCGGGCGTGAGGCACTACGAGCCCTGATCAAAGCCGAACAGATTGCTGTCGAAGAACTCGCCGAATCACCCCGCGTCGCCGAACTCATCGACGACATCGAAGCCCTCAACCGACGCCCGCGTTTGTCCGGTCTGCGTGAACTCCGGCAACGCCTCTACGGGTAACTGCCTACTCCCGCGATCCCCCGACACGGCCGCTGCGTGCCCGCCGCCTTGGCCATCGCAGCACCCCTCCAACAGCTCACCGCCTACCCGAGCTGATCGTGCCTGCCCTACGGGCGGCTACCTCCGGGCTCCGCTGCGCTCCCTCTGCTTCCGTCCGCTGACGCTCCCGTCCGCGCCGGTCGCTGCACTGCGCCCCGCGTCCGCCGCCCGCCACCGAGACCAGCCCACCAGTGAGCCCTGGGAGAACTTCCGCCGTCCAGACAACGGGCAGCGATGACCATGCACGGTGTCAGCAAGCCGCAACCGTCGAGTCGCCCCCGCTGCCGCAGATCAGGTCACGGCCGACTCCTGAAAATAATGTCTGACCTCGGCGGTGAGGACTTTCTTTACTGGTATCAAGCGGCGGGCTAGTCAGCTATTTCCTGGATTGCTTGCTGAGTGGCGCAGCGCACCGGGCTGACGCTCACCACCGTAGGCACAACCTGCTTTCTGCGGCCCGCGCTGGCAGTATGGCCCTGAACTGCGCCAAGATGGTGTAGGCGACGAGCTTTCAGCTCGGCAGCGTGAAACATGTAGTGGTCATTTAGCTAAACGCGGGAGACATCGAGATGAGCTCATCCAGCAAGCGCGATAACACTGTCGAGCCCACTGCCAACCGGCCCGATGGCGAGGGGCACGCGCACGGCCCGCGCATCGGCAGCGCCGGTGGACGCCACCAGAAACCGTTGATGATCGCATTCGCGTTGACCGCCACCTATGCCATCGTGGAGGTCATCGGCGGTATTGTCACCGGTTCCTTGGCGTTGATCAGCGACGCTGCTCACATGGGTACCGATGTGCTCGGACTCGGGCTCGCCTTGTCCGCGATCTACATGGCAAAGCGGCCGGCCGCAGACCAGCGCACCTATGGCACATACCGGTTGGAGGTGCTGGCCGCGATCATCAATGGGCTGCTGCTATTCGGCGTCGCCTTCTACGTCCTCTACGAGGCGGTGCGGCGCTTCCTGGCACCGCCAGAGGTTCTGGGTGTGCCGATGTTGATCGTCGCCACGGTCGGGCTGGCGGTCAACGTTCTTTCCTTCCGGCTGCTCACCGCTGGCGCAAAGGAGAGCCTGAATGTCAAGGGCGCCTACCTGGAGGTGCTCTCCGACATGCTCGGTTCGATCGGGGTCATCGTCGGGGCCATCGTGATAGCGGTCACCGGATTTCGCTACATCGACGGCATCGTCGCCGCGGCTATCGGGCTGTTCATCTTGCCTCGTACCTGGCAACTCATGCGTCAGGCGCTGCGCATCATCATGGAGATCGCACCTCCCGGAATCGACGTCGACGCCGCCACCCGCGACCTGACCGCGCTTGCTGGTGTCCGTGAGGTTCGCGACCTGCATATCTGGACGGTCACCAGCGGCATGGAGGCCGCCACCGCACACGTGGTGATCACCGACGGCGCTAACTGGCACGCCGTGCTGGACTCGAGCCGCCGACTCCTTGCAGAACGCTACGGGGTCACCCATTCCACAATCGAGGTTGAGCCTGCCGGCCACGTCGAACAACACGTCGGCTTCTGATTGGAGCGAGCAAACCGGCGTCCGAAGCGAAGCCGCCACACCCGCGTCTGGGGAAGGCGCTGACGATACCTTGCATCTATCGTGAACCAAGCTCGCGCGACGCGGAAAACGGTTTACACCGCGCAGCCTCAACGACCTGCCACATCAGCAGTGCGAGTCAGGCAGCCGAGCAATTGACCGGTAAGCCTACGCGCACGTTCCTACACAACGCGTCTCAGCAAGTCCAATGGTAGGAGGTTCGGCGGCGCCGATCTTAAACCCGAAGTTGCATGCCCCAGATGCTCGGTCGAGCGCGACCCGCGCCGAGACGACCACACGATCTGCACCGCCGTGGGGCCCGGAAATGGTCTTCACTGTGCGCACGTACGCCACCAACGCGCCCGACGGGTATCCGCCTACCGCACAGATCCGCTCTAAACCATGCTTGGTTCATGGCAAGTTCCTCTGCGCCGGGCGCCAGCACCGCGACGCGATCGCCAAGGCGCTCTCGCCGATCTACACCGCTACTACCCATTTTTACCAATTCTCACGAACCAGTCGCCGATATCACCCACCGCAAACGCTCGGCTACCTGTTGCGCGCCGCGCAACGGGTAGAGGGTCAAACGCAACTCCGTCGGCGCGCGATGCTAGACGGCGCCACAAGGTCGTCAACGTTCCGGCCGCCTGACCCGACCGCAACGTCGACCTCTTGCATCTGCCCAGCCACTGGGGCTGACGCGTGGCTTACGTTGTAGCGCAACATCATCGGACAGCACCCATCACCGCTCACCGCCCGACCATCGCCGAAAGGCCGGATCGGAGCAATAAGGCCGGATTGGAGCAATACGGAAAGCTGGGCAGACCAGCGGATGCAACACGTCGTCTGTTGAAAATCACGATCAAACCAGGCGGCATCAGCTCAACACCAGCCCCGTCGGTGGATTCAGGCTAAGGCAGCGACGGCAGCGTGATCTCCGATGGCAGCGTGATTTTCGACGGCAGTGATGGGAGGGTAATTCCCGACGGCAGCGACGGCAGTCGGAAGCCGCCCGACGTGCTGGTGGTCGGCGCGGTAGTTGTCGTTGTCGTTATGGAGGGGCTGCCGCCCTGGCCGCCTGTGAACAGCGCGACGATGCCCCAGGTAATCAGCGCGATGAGGATCGCGAGGACCGCTCCTAACAACACCACAGGCCTGCGATACCAAGGGGTGAAATGTGACTGTTTTCGACTCTGACCGAGATCTGTATAGTTTATCTGGTCATCGCCACCGTTGTTCGGAGATCCGTAGCGGGCCACGGTGCCTGATCGTAGCAGCCACCATCCACGCGGCGGAACGCTTCCGGGTCGATGACCGCAAGCCAGGTCGTATCCCTGGTGCCCAGCCGTAGTCGTAAATTTGAGAGCAAATCGATGGAACCATTGGTGAACTGGGCGAATAACACCAACCTCCAAGCCCAGGTGTTAGAACATGAAGAACCGGCTACTGGCGTGCGCAATCCACGTTGCTGGGCTGCGGCGTCTTCGCACTCGTACGTAAACCCCATTTCGGCGCCAATGTTCGCAGTCCGCCGGCATCACCCCATAGCACGAATTTGTGAGCCGTCACGGCGTTTAGCGCTGCTGCTGGGCGCAATTGCACTGCAAGTGAGCACTTTTGAAGCGACTTAACCGCGTCACACCCGCGGGCCAGACACCCACGACCCGTTGGCGTGGCGCGGAGCCGCGACACTGACGACCCGAACAATCGACCCTGCCTGCCGCGGTGCTTCGCCGTTGGTAAGCAGTATGTGCGCGCCTCAAAGCATGGGGTTCTGCCGCCAACGACCCCGACCATTGCCTCGGTCCACTCTTGCGGGTTCGCCGCTGACGCCGCCGTAAAGATCGCCGCTGCCCGTTTAGCCGCCCGAGAAATGGTAAACACTTTCGCCGTGAAGCCATGCGGTCGCTGCTTACTCCCGTGGCATCGGCGTTGTCGATGAGCCCGACACTCAACGACCTGGTCGCCGATCAGGGCGATGCGATTGATTCGCGGTATCACCCCTCGGCGGCTGTACGGCGTCAGCTCAATAAGGTATTTCCCACGCATTGGTCGTTTCTGCTCGGCGAGGTCGCTCTATACAGCTTTATCGTGCTGGTGATCACCGGGGTGTACTTGGCCCTGTTTTTCGACCCGTCGATGACCGAGGTCACCTACGACGGCATCTATCAGCCGTTGCGCGGCGTAGCGATGTCGAAGGCCTACCAGTCGACGCTGGAGATCAGTTTCGAGGTGCGCGGCGGGTTGTTCGTCCGACAGGTCCATCATTGGGCGGCGTTGATGTTCGCCGCGGCGATCATGGTGCATCTGGCCCGAGTCTTTTTCACCGGGGCGTTCCGGCGGCCGCGCGAAGCCAACTGGGTTATCGGCGCGCTGCTGCTGATCCTGGCCATGTTCGAGGGCTACTTCGGCTATTCGCTACCCGACGACCTGCTGTCGGGCACCGGGCTGCGGATCGCGTTGTCGTCGATCACGATGAGCGTCCCGGTGATCGGCACGTGGCTGCACTGGGCGCTGTTCGGCGGCGATTTTCCAGGCGACATCATCGTTTCCCGCATGTACGCCATCCATATCCTGATCTTCCCGGCGATCTTTGCGGCGCTCATCGGCGTTCACTTGGCGTTGGTGTGGTTTCAGAAACACACCCAGTTTCCCGGTCCCGGCCGTACCGAGAACAACGTGGTGGGTGTGCGGGTGATGCCGGTGTTCGCGGTCAAGTCCGGCGCGTTCTTTGCGATGACGGTTGCGATTTTGGGTCTGATGGGTGGGCTGTTGCAGATCAACCCGATCTGGAACCTCGGCCCCTACACGCCGTCGCAAGTGTCGGCCGGTTCCCAACCCGATTTCTATTTGATGTGGACCGAGGGACTGGCCCGGCTCTGGCCGGCGTGGGAACTGTACGTGTGGGGCCACACCGTCCCCGCGGCGTTCTGGGTGGCGCTGCTCATGGGAATGCTATTCGCCCTGCTGACGACCTATCCGCTCATCGAGAAAAAGATCACCGGCGACAACGCTCACCACAACCTGCTGCAGCGGCCGCGCGACGCGCCGGTGCGCACCGCCATCGGGACGATGGCAATCTCCTTTTACCTGGTGCTGACCTTCAGCGGCATGAACGACATCCTGGCCTACAAGTTTGACATCTCGCTAAACGCCACGACCTGGATTGGTCGCATCGGCATGGTGGTGCTGCCGCCGATCATCTACTACATCACCTATCGGTGGTGCATCGGGCTGCAGCGCGGCGACCGCGCGGTGCTTCAGCACGGCATCGAGACCGGCATCATCAAGCGCCTTCCCCACGGCGCCTACATCGAAATACATCAAACGCTTGGAGACGTCGACGAACACGGCCCCCAATTCCATTGGAATATCAGGGCGCGGCAGTGCCAAAACGGATGAACAAACTCGGTGCCGGCGGCGCCCCCGGCACCGGCAGCTTCCTGCGTCCGGATCCGGCCGAGGAAAGCGACGCACTCGCCCGCGCCGCGCAATCCGCTGAACGGCACGCGATCGGTGCGCTGCGGCAACGCCAGACAATCACTAGTTCAGGCGAGGGGCAACCGATCAGAGACGACAGCCACAAAGCTGAGATTCCCCCGAGGTCGCGAAGGTATCAGCTATAACGGGTAGCCATGTCAGGAAACGGAAGAACTACGACTGGAGTTCCGTTGGGGCAGCGGGAGCCGGCAAGGCACGATGGGGGAATGAGTTTGAAGTCCCCACTCAACGCGCTTGCCATCACCTTCAACGGCCGGGGTCACCGGCAACTAACCCAATGCCAAGGTCGGATCCACCCGTTGCTCGAACCAGCCCCGCTGCACGCGCGCACCATGGATGAGTCAACGAGTCGGCTTCGGGACCATGTTGACACGAAGGAATAGGTGGTGGGTATCAGCGCAGCGCGTGGGCCGCCCGCGGAGAGCCCCTTGGCCGCACGTGGTGCGCGATTTGTCCGTCTCCATTCGTCTATGCCCCCGGCTAGGGCGTATCGGGGCGGTATTGCGGGCAGTAGGAATTCACCGCGGCGCCGAAGAAATAGCCGGCCACATGCGCCGAAAGGTCGGTGTCTTTAACCAGCGATAAAATCAGGTTGGCTGGCGTCTGGTCTGCATCGAGTCCGGTGCACACCCTATGGCCGGTGGCGATCGCGGCATCGCGGTTGGTAAAGACGATCCCGTGTTTCTTGAGTGCGGCGAGGAAGTCATCATCAGTTTGATCCGCTGATGCAGGTGTAGCGAATTGCAGCGCAGCAGCACAGAGCAGGATCAC
>NZ_GG770559.1:55843-60101 GCF_000164135.1 Mycobacterium parascrofulaceum ATCC BAA-614
CGGACGCCGCCAAACGCTCGCAATCGGCTGACGTCGCACTGGGAGGCGCATTTGTGACCCGTCGATAGATGGCCCGGTGGAACTTGTGGCGCCTGCTTAAGACACCGGCTGAGCCACAGGATGGACGAGGTCAGCATCTTGTCTCGTGCGCCAGGGTAGGTCAGTAGCTGACAGTTGCAGCTGCAACACCGCCGGCCGCACTGGCCGCTTATGTGTGTCAGCGCCGAACGCCACGCCCGGCGGGCGCGGTGCGACGTCGGCACTTCGCTAACGCGCCACCCACGTCCTACCAGACTCATTATGAATATCAGTTTCAACATGGCTAGGGTGATCCCGATGTCGCTAGCCGTGCTACACAAGATTGTCTGAGATGTCTTTCTCGAGGGCCTGGATTGAGCGGTGTGCGCCCCGGCGGGCTTCTGGTTGGTATGCAACCCAAACCACCGTTCAACCTGGTTGAGCCACGAAGAGTATGTCGGGGTGAACTAGATGCGGAATCGAGGATGGGCGTCAAGCCATTTCGTGATCCGTCGAATTTCACAAATCCGTCCATCGACCGCGGCCCGGCGCCAGCTTCACTCACGTCACTTCGCAGAAACAGCAGCAATAGCCTTGTTATCGCTAGCGATGCGTTGTTGGCGACGGTGGGTGCCAGCGCAAAAGCTAGGCCGCCCGCGGAGACCCCGAGGGCCGCCAGTGGTGCGCGATTTGTCCGTCTCCATTCGTCTATGCCCCCGGCTAGGGCGTATCGGGGCGGTATTGCGGGCAGTAGGAATTCACCGCGGCGCCGAAGAAATAGCCGGCCACATGCGCCGAAAGGTCGGTGTCTTTAACCAGCGATAAAACCAGGTTGGCTGGCGTCTGGTCTGCATCGAGCCCGGTACACACCCTATGGCCGGTGGCGATCGCGGCATCGCGGTTGGCAAAGACGATCCCGTGTTTCTTGAGTGCGGCGAGGAAGTCATCATCAGTTTGATCCGCCGATGCTGGCGTAGCGAATTGCAGCGCAGCAGCGAGCAGGATCACGCTGGTCGCCAACCACTTCACACAAGACATATTCGTTTGGGCCACTAGTTTTCCCTTCCGGTGTCGAAAGGTCGTGAAGCGCGGGAGCGTCGCGAAGCACCGACATGATTTCGTTTGGTGCGCGCGCGGCGTCGTCGACATTGGATGATGATGAATGCCACTGCCAGAGCGACCGCAATGGTGGCGAGGATGGCGGTTCCGGTGATCTGCTGGATGTCGCTGTAGTGCAGTAGGTAGTTGGCTTCTGCGGCCCATCGCGCGTTGCGTGGCGTGCTCATTTTGGTGACCTTCCGGATTGGCCGTGATTCATCGGCCGCCGAGTTGGACCGCTTTGACGATGAGCAGGACGGCGCCGACGACGAGGTAGCCGCGCAGCGCAATCATGCCCAAACGGGTCCCCGGCGACCAGGTCACGGGCTCTAGCAAGGTCAGCGGTGGCATTCGCCAGCTATTGTCGAGGGGACGCACAGGGCGTGATGCGGCCGGTGGTGAGGGCTGGTGGCGGCCCATCCAACGAAGTGTCGGTACCGCGGCAGCGGCGAGTAGGACCAACGTCAGGGTTAGGTACCCGGCGACAACGATCACATTGAGGCCGGGGAACAAGGTGGTTGCCATCAAGATTCCCGACAGCAGCAGCAGGACGCCGACGATCAGCCCGGCAACCCAGTTGAGCCAGGGCCGATTCACCCAGGGCCCCAACACTTCCCGGTCGTTGCACAGCAGCAGGAGGAACACGCTGGCGCTGGGCAACAACAAGCCGGCGAGGGCCTGCACGGCGGTGGTGATCAACCCGAGTGGGGCGCCGGGAATCAGCACGATCGCCGCCGCAAACGCCACCATCGCGCTGTAGGAAAGGTAGAACGGCTTGGCATCGGCGAACCCCCGGTGCAGCGAGTGTTTCAAGCCGAATACGTCGCCAAAGGCATAGCTGGTGGCCAGGGTCACTGCGGCAGCGCCAAGGATCGAGGCGTCCATCAGCACGATCGCGAACAACCAGCCGAGCATCGAATTGTGTTGGCCCAGCAGGTGCGAGATGGCGCCGGCGTCGGTGAAACCGCCGGCGGTGTGAGTGGAGCGCGCCGCCCAGTCCCCGATCATGACCAGTGCGGTGGCGCCGATCACCACGATGAACGCCCCCAACACGGTGTCGGCGCGCTCATAGCCCATGAATCGAGGGGTAATGCGCTTGTCGACGACGTTGGACTGCTGAAAAAACAGCTGCCATGGCGCCACGGTGGTGCCGACGATGGCGATGATCAAAAGCACCGCATCCGAGGTCACGCCGCCGGAGATATTCGGCACCACAAATGATTTAGCGGCCTGGGCCCACTGTGGGTGCGACATCAGCAGGACTGGGATCTGAATCAGGGTGATGGCAATGAAGACGAACATGGCCCGCTCCCACCGGCGGAAGCTGCCGCTGGCCATGATCGCGATGAGCGCGACCGCCGAGACCGGAACGACGATGTATTTGGAGATACCGATGTAGGCAGCGGCCAAAGTGATGCCGATGAACTCGGTGACGATCGTGAGGAAGTTGAGCAGGAACAGGTCGCCGACGGAGAACCAGCCCCAGCCGCGGCCGAAGCGTTCGTTGATCAACCGCGCATGTCCGACCCCGGTAACCGCACCGAGCCGGACCACCATTTCTTGGTTGACGATGAGCACCGGGATGAGCAGAAGTAGCACCCACAGCAGGGAGTAGCCATAATTTTGGCCAGCCTGAGTGTAGGTGGCCACCCCGCCGGCATCGTTATCGCCGACCATCACAATGATCCCAGGACCGACGATGACCAGCAGCGTCAGCAGCCGCGTCTTGAACGTGCGGGGATGCTCGGTTTCACCGACGTTGATGCGCCCGAAGGCGCCCTCGATATCACCGAGGTGAGCCGAGTCAAGCACCGCGGTGCGCGGCGTTGTGGCTGGTTCGGCACGGCGATTCGCCTGCTGGGTGGCCGGTGGCGTTCTCCTCGCCGGAGCTCACGGCGCCTCACTCTCGGGTGCAGGCGCGTCGCGACCGTCATCTGGCGGGGTGATTTCGCGGACCGGGCGGGGGGCGGGTTCGCGACGGCGCCAGTCTTCGGGGATGGTGGCTTCCAGCACGTCATCGACGGTGACAACCCCGAGCACGCGGTCCTGGCCATCGACGACGGGGATGGAGTAGAGGTTGAAGTCGGCCATCAATAGGGCGACGTCGGTCACGTCGGCTTCGGCGCCGACCCGGATTGGGTCGCAATCCATCAGTGCTTCAACGGTGTGACCGGGTTCGGCTTGCAGCAGCTCGATCACTGACACGACACCGGCCAGGCGGTCCTCCTCATCGAGGACATGCATCTTGACCAATGCCTCGGGTTGTATGGTCGTGGCGCCCGCGATCAGCGCCAGCGCCGTTCCCGCAGTGGTGCTTGCCGCGCAGGACACGAAGTCGACATTCATCAGGCCACCGGCGCTGTCGGGGTTAAAGCCCATCAGGGTGATCACCTTCGTGCGCTGCGGGCCCGACATCAGCTCGAGCACACGCCTGCGTCGCGATTGTCGCAGGTCTGCGATCGCGTCGGCGGCATCATCGGCGCGCATCCGGCCCAACAGTGCGGCGACCTCGTCATCGGCCATGTCATTGAGCAGCCGGCTGGCCTTATCGGGGTCGAGTTCTTCGAACACGTCGGCTTCCAATTCCGGGTCGGTGCGGACCCGGTCGAGGATCTCGCCGCCCTCGGCTTTGTCAGCGTCTTCGAGAAGATCGGCGATGTCGGCGGGTTTGAACCCGCCGAGCCGGTCTGACTGAGGTCGCGAGGCACCAGAGCGGGCGTGTCCGATCAGTGGTTCGAATGCCTTCCAATCCCGGGCCGCGTGCCCACTCCGGCTTTTGATTAGTCCGAAGAACCGCGCCGGGCGGCGGGTATCCAGGCGGGCAAGGATCCATCCGGCGCCGCTGTCTTCGAGCTCCACGTCATATGCGCGCACCAGCTCCACGGCGGCCACATCGATCAATCGGTGTCCGAGCACATCGGTACGCAGTAACACCTCGCCGTCGCGGCGTTCGAAACCGCGCAGATCGATTTCGTGTGTCGCCAATACCACGCGATCCGGGGCGTACTGGGAAATGGAGGGGCTGCCGATGAACACCCGCCGCCTCCCCACCACGGCGACGATCCCACTCACCAGCGGATACTCCTCGGCACCGCGCAGCCGCACGATCACGTCCTGCACCCGGCCCACAGCCTCGCCCGAA
>NZ_GG770559.1:60544-66246 GCF_000164135.1 Mycobacterium parascrofulaceum ATCC BAA-614
TCGGGCCAGGACCGGCGCGTGCAGCAACTCTGAGAGATGCATAATCGGGGGCGGCCCGACCGGCTCGGCCGGCGTCTCTGGTCCACTCACTTGTTGCTTACCTTTCCTGCAGGGCGCTCGTCTGCTGCCTTAGATCTAATGGGGTAGCCCCATTCGAACGGGTAGCCCCGCGAGTCCAGACGGGCGCCCTTCGGGGATGACGCTGTGGAGAGCCGCGACACCATGGGAAATTAATTGGCGACCGAGGCCAACGTCGCGTCCTGATACCGTCGCCAGGGCAGTACTTGCCGATCCTAGGCTGGCCATAGATTCGTCGTACCGTTACGTCGAGCCGTACCACGATCACGTGTATTGCGTGATCCGGCAAGAGGTTTGATGCGTCCGGCGCGCACTCCGTTGGCGATGACGACGACCTCGGTAAGCTCATGCACGAACACCACCGCGGCCAGACCCAGGGTCCCGAATAGCGACAGCGGCATCAGCACGGTGATGATCGCCAGCGATAGCCCAACGTTTTGCAGCATGATCTGCCGGGAACGACGGGCATGGTTCAACGCCTGGGGAAGGTGGCGCAGGTCTTGGCCCATCAACGCGACGTCGGCGGTTTCGATGGCGACGTCGGTTCCGATGGCGCCCATAGCGATTCCCAGGTCGGCGGCGGCTAGGGCCGGAGCGTCGTTGACGCCGTCGCCAACCATCGCGGTCCGCCGCTGGGCACGTAGCTCTGTGACCAGGTGTGCTTTGTCCTCAGGACGCAGTTCGGCGTACACGTGCTCAATTCCGGCTTGGGCGGCCAGAGCGGCAGCGGTGGCATGGTTGTCGCCGGTGAGCATCGCCACGTGGTAGTCGCCGGATCGCAGTTCGGCAACGACCTCGGCGGCTTCCGGGCGTAGTTCGTCGCGCACGGCGATGGCCCCGAGCTGACGCCCGTCGCGTTCGACGAGAACCGTTGTGGCCCCGGCTTGTTGCATGCGCATTACCTGCTCGGCGAGGTCGGCTGGATCCAGCCAGCCGGGTCGTCCCAATCGGACATCGTGGCCGTCGAGCCGGCCGGTCAGTCCGGCACCGGGGATGGCTTGCACATCGCTGGCCGCGGCGACCGGTGTTTGGGTCGCGGTGAGAATGGCTGCGGCCAGTGGGTGCTCGCTGCGGGCTTCCAGCGCGGCTGCCACCACCAGCACCTCTTCGCGAGTGGCGTCGCCGGTGGTGGCGATTTCGATGACCGCGGGCCGATTGGCCGTCAGGGTTCCGGTCTTGTCCAGGGCAATTGCGCCGATGGTGCCTAGGCCTTCCAGGGCGGCGCCACCCTTGATGAGTACACCGAACCTGGCGGCCGCCCCAATGGAAGCCACCACCGACACCGGGACCGCGATGGCCAACGCGCACGGAGAGGCGGCCACCAATACCACTAGAGCACGTTCGATCCAGACCGCCGGGCTACCGAAGACGCTACCCACCGCGGCGGTCGCCGCCCCAGCGATCATGATGCCCGGCACCAGCGGTCGCGCGATGCGGTCGGCCAGTCGCTGACTGGCGCCCTTGCGCGCCTGCTCGGCTTCCACAATGTGCACGATGCGCGCCAGCGAGTTGTCCTCTGCCGTCGCGGCTACCTGCACTAGCAGCACGCCGGAACCGTTGATCGACCCGGCGAACACGTCGTCACCGGGTCCGGCTTCGACCGGTACCGACTCACCAGTGATCGCCGAGACGTCCAACGCGGTGCGCCCGTCACGAATGATGCCGTCAGTGGCCAGACGTTCACCCGGTTTGACGATCATCTGATCACCGACCCGAAGGTCGGCTGCGGCCACCACCGTTTCGCTGCCCGCGCGCAGCACCGTGGCCTGATCCGGCACCAGCGACAGCAGCGCGCGCAACCCGCGGCGCGTACGCGACACCGCGTATTCCTCCAAGCCCTCGCTGATGGAGAACAAGAACCCCAGCATGGCAGCCTCGCCGACCTGGCCGAGACCGACGGCGCCGGCCGCAGCGATGGTCATCAACGTGCCAACACCGATGCGGCCCTGCGCAAGTCGTTTGACGGCCGACGGCGCGAACGTCGAGGCCCCTACCGCCAGCGCGACGACTTTAAAACCCAGAGCGACCGGCCCCACTGGAGTGATCCATGCGGTGATCACCGACCCCGTCAGCAACGCTCCGGACAATGCAGCGCGTCGCAGCTTGACGACGTGCCAGAGCCGCTCCGGCGCGTCCTCGTTGTCGTGGTCGCAGCAGTCAACGCCGACCGTACCGGGCGGACGGCCTTGTTCCACATCGCACGAACCCGACCGCACCCGCGTGCTCCAGTCGACGACTCGTTGCACCACACCGGGTTTGCGCCAGTCCGCAGAGTGCTGGGTGCGCGGGGGCACCGACGTTCTCGGGATGTGCGCGGCGTCGGCGATCGCCGACAAGACGGCGGCAGTATCGCAGCGCTCAGGCGCATACCAAATCACCACCGAGGCGGTGCGCGGATAGGCCCGCACGGCTTCGATACCAGCGACCATGCCGACCGCGTCCTCGATCGCGACTGCGCAGATCGTGTCGAATCGAAACCCGCTGGCGTGCACCCGCATCCGTCGGGCCGTTGCAGACACAACGCTTAACTTGAGACCGGAATCGGGGTGCGCATCGGTGGTCAGCATCATCAGCCCTTCTAGTGGTGTACCGGAGCGCCTCGCTTACCGCGGATGGAAAGTTTTCCTCTCCGCCGGGGGGCGTCTAGCGTGCGATGTCAGCTGCAGCAGTCCTCGGCTACGGGGTCAACCGGAAGGGAGGCGTCGTCACCGATCCGATCGCGAGCTTCGGCGACCACGTCGGCGACTTTCAGCCGAGCGGCCTCGGCCGCCACCTCGGCGCGCCGGGTTCCCCGCAACCCCCATTCCGTCGCGGTCACCGCCGCGCGGTGAACGGGAGCGTTTCCCACCGCCCTGCGCACCACCTCGTAGGCACTCACACCGACTAGCCCGGTAAACACCGTCCTGGTCGCCTTGGCCAGTAGTCCATGTGCAACCACAGCTGATCCTCCTCATGTTCTGCTTTCTCGTCGCGGGTCTGCGAGCCCGCTCATCGACTAGCGCGCCCCGCCGCGGACTTCCTCGAACGTGGCTTGCTCACCACCGCAAGGCCGGTCGCTGTCCACCGCGAGAACGACCTGAACCAACTCACCCAGGGCACGCGCGAGGTGACCATCGGCCAGGGCATACCGAACCTGGCGGCCCTCATACGCAGCGATGACGAGGCCACAGCCCCGCAAGCACGACAGATGGTTGGACACATTGGATCGGGTCAATCCGAGGTGCGAAGCCAACTGACCCGGATAGCAAACGCCATCCAGCAACGCGACAAGAATTCGGCACCGCGTCGGGTCGGCCAGCGCCCGGCCCAGCCGGGCCAGCGCCGATTCCCGCACCTCACACGTCAGCATTGCCCCAACAGTACAGCCACCGCTGATATAACAGCAACGGCTGAATTATGGTTCGTATCGGACCTCGGCCTCGCATGTTGATCCGTGGCGGCAGTATGCATTGGACGGATTCGTGAATTCCGCGGCGGGTCACGCATAATCGGCTGTGTTGCTGGACATGATGGCTGTTTGCGATCGGCGGCCTGCTGGCGATTAATTTGTGTCTGGTTTGCGGGCGGTTAGGCGTTCGACGAGTCCGAGTTTGAAGCGTTGGGCGTGTTCGACGCTCAGAATGCCGGCACCGCGAATGTGGTTGAGCGGGCGGCGCAGGAAGTGTTCGCCGCCGACCGGAACGGTGTACGCCTCGAGGAGGTGCTGAACGAGTCGTATTGCGGCGCGGCTGCTTTCGATGTGATCGACAAGGACGAGCCGCCCGCCGAGACGCAGTACTCGCGTCATCTCGGTGAGTGCTTGGCTGTGGTCGGGGATGGCGCAAAGCCCGAAGGTGCAGACGACGGTGTCGAAGGTGTTGTCGTCGAAGGGCAATTGGTGCGCGTCGGCCCGCTGTAGGCTGACGGTACGGCCCAGCTCATCAGCACGGCGGCGGGCGATGTCGAGCATTGCCTGACTCCAATCGATCCCGGTCAGGGTGATGTCGTCGGGATAGGCGCAGAGGTTGAGGCCGGTCCCCACAGCAACCTCCAGCACCGTGCCGGTGGCCTGCCCACACGCCCAGTCGCGTGAATCGCCGAACAGGTGGCGGTCAAAGAACCCCATTTCCCGGTCATATGTCCGGGACTTCTTGTCCCAGTACCGGTTCCACCGGGCAGTGTGGTCATCGGTCGGCGTCATAACTGTCCCCCGTCGTCGGTGTCGGTGTCTAGCTGCGTCCGATGCCGGGCACAAACCGCCCAACCCTGGCGCGGTAATCGATGTAGGCGTGGCCATGGATACGGGCCAGGTACGGCTCTTCAACAACACGGACCTGCACCTCGATGGCCGCCAGCAGGACCACGAACGCGGCCAGGGCCAGCGGGTTGGGCGTCATAAAAGCGATACCGGCGGCGACGACGAGCATGGCAGCGAAGATGGGATTGCGGACCCGGCCGAACACGCCCGTGCGCACCAAGGCGGTGGTTTCGCCGGGGTCGACCCCGATCCGCCAGGATTCACCCATGCCGTGTTGGGCGTAGAGGGTGCCGACGAGTCCTGCGATCGCCGCCACCAACCCGATGGCTTGGACGGCGGGTTTGTGCAGGACCGGGATCGGGGTGATCATCCCACCCAGTTGCAGCAGCGGGGCGGCCACACCGGCGAGGATGGCGCCGACGAATCCGACGCCGGCCCACCATTCCAGCGAGCCGGGACGCCCACTGACGCCGCGAAATCCTGTCGACCCGGTGCGCCTGTGCTGGGACCAGCTGCGCCAGCCGAATCCGAGTGCGGCGAAGAGGAGGTAGAGCGCCAGCGCGGTCACCGGCATCATGGAAGCTCCTCTGTTGTGCGACCCAGCGGCGACATGAGCAATCACTTGCCGGGCAAGGGCGCTACTGCGGTCTGGTGACCATTGGTCGCAGCAGGCGCTGTGGTCGGGTGCCCGTTGAGGGTGGTGGTTTGGCCGTTCATCAGGCGGTAGCGGATCAGTCGAGAGCTGTTGGTGACCACCGCGACCGAGGACGCGTTGTGCAGGATGGCGGCCAGCACCGGCGAGAGCGCTCCTCCGGCGCCCATCAGCAGTCCGACGGAGTTGACGGCGATAGACATGCCATAGTTTTGCCGGATCACCGCGACGGCTCGCGCACCCAGATCGGGTACGTCAAGCAGGCGCTGCAGGTTGTCGTTGGCCAGCGCGATGTCGGCGGTTTCCACGGCGACGTCGGTGCCGGCTAAACCCATGGCGATGCCGATGTCGGCGGTTGCCAGCGCGGGCGCGTCGTTGACGCCGTCGCCGATCATCGCGACAACGTAGCCTTCGTCTTGAAGTTGGCGGACCGCTTGGAGTTTGTCTTCGGGTAGCACCTCGGCGCGCCATTCGTCGATGCCGAGTTCGCCGGCGACCACCTCGGCGGTGTCGGGATGATCACCGGTGAGCATAACGATGCGCTGAATGCCGTTGTTGCGCAACTTGTTCAGCACGTCGGCTGCCTCGGGGCGGATTTCGTCGCGCAGGCTGATCAGCCCGACCAGCTTGCCATCGACGGCCAGCAACAGCGGGGTCTCGGCTTGGCGGCGCAGTTTGTCAACCCACTCGGTTGCCTTCTTGGACACGCGGACCTTTTCGGCACGCAGCAGCGAC
>NZ_GG770559.1:67793-73001 GCF_000164135.1 Mycobacterium parascrofulaceum ATCC BAA-614
GTGCGGAAACATCAGGTTCCTCCTCGTGTTTGGCCCCAGTTGGGCACATCTTCGCTACGTACGCTCCGGAGCTTAACATAGATACATCGCAATATCACTATGTATTGACGTTTGGAGCCGCCTGCATGCAGTCGCTGGGGTGGGCAGGTAAGCAAATCGCAGCCGCCAGCCGTGCTGCGCCGGCATCGGCTGCGACCGCCAGGCGTCCTTCCAGCGCTGGTCAGCGTGAGGCCCCAGGGCACTAGCCGATTCACTACGGCCGGGAGGGCTTCGCGGCGGCGTGCAGCTTGAGTTCGGTCAATTGCGAGTGCGGCTGGTGATCGTCACCGGCCGCTGCAGGCGACTCCACGTGTGGTCTGGGCGCACTTGTGCCGGTGCGGGATTGTCGGGATGTGGAGGGCTGTGGGTTGGGCGTGGCGCGGCAGTTGAAGAAAGTGCCGCTGGCTCAATCATCAGTGATGTCCGCCCCGATAGCCTCCGTGTCGACCACCGTAATAGCCCTCCCCGAACAATCCACCCAAAAAGCCTCTCGGGCGCGGACTTTCGACGTACATCGGCTGCGCCGGATACTGCTGAGGCGCGTACCCTGCCGGCGGCAGCTGTTGGGGTTGCTGTTGGGCGGCGTAAAACTTGGCCTCGGCCTCGGAGAGCTGCTCCAGTTCGCCCCGATCAAGGAAAACGCCGCCGCAACCGGTGCACTGATCGATCGTCACCCCAAAGCGCTGCACCGGCAACATCTGCGACACACACCGCGGACATAGCAGCGTCGACTCTCTGGTCTCCGTCGATTCACGCTCGTCTCGCACTTGGCCTCCTAGTCAGGCACCGCATTCGCCTACCCGCGAGGCTACCAAATAATAAAGGTATGCGCATGTACGAATGCGAGTGGGCGTGGTGTCTAACCCGCCGGCGCCCGGTCAGCAAGGGAAGTATGCGTGGGCTCGGGGGCCGATATTGCGTGGGCCATTCGGGTGCTGCGTCGGCGGCTATTCTGCAGGCTGGCCACGGCGATAGCCAGGCAAGCGGCGGCCGGAAATAGCAACGCATTGTGGCCGAGCCGGCCGCCGATGAGGGCTCCCGTCGCACCGCCGCCGACGAATAGCACCACGGTTGTCGTCAGCACGGTGGCCTTCCACCTGTCCACCTCATGGTGGCGGCTGCGGCCCAGCATCAACCCGAGGTCGGTGATGGTACCGGTGAAGTGCGTGGTGCGGATTGTCATTCCGGGAGAGTTTGAGGTCATCGCGTTTTGCAGCCCGCACGCGGCCGCTGCTAGCAGGGCCTTGAATCCAGGAATTTCGATGCCGACCGCGGCCAGCAGCAGCGCGGCCTCGGTGAGCAGAACCACGGCGTGGCGCGCGCTGGTGTGGGTTCGCACAGGGGCCAGTACAGCTCCAGCCCCGGCGGCTCCGGCCAGGAAACCAGCCACGATCAGCGCGACCATGCAGCTCTCATACAGCAGGGGGTTGGCCGAATCCATGCCCAGCTGGGTGCTCAGCGCGGTCAGGTTGCCCACCGGAAACGCCAGGACCAGCAGCGCGACCGAATTGATGAACCCGGCGATTCCGGCCAGCAGCCCACTGTAGCCGAGCACCAGTACCCGCAGCCGGCAATTGTCGTCGGTTGGCGTGTGCGGCATGGTTTCTCCGTGTCCGATGCTCGGCATGGTTATGGTCTGTATCGGCGTGTCAGGCGCCGGTGGTGCGATGCGTCGGGCCGTGTGGGTCGTCGCAGTGCGCACACACGCCGGCTGCATCCTGCTTGCTGATTTCGGAGGTGTCGTGGTCGAGCTGCAATGTGGCGTGGGAGATACCGTGCTCGTGGGCCAGCAAGTGCGCCAAGTCGTTTCGCGTGGCGTGGCAGTCGCGGGCCGCGGCGACGATCACGTGCGCCGACAGGGCCGGGTCACCTGAGGTGATTTCCCACACGTGCAGATCATGGACCTCCACGACCGAATCGTGGGCGGCCATGGCCTGCCCGATCGCGCTCGGCTCAATGCCCGCTGGGGCGGCTTCGAGGAAAACAAGGGTGGCCGCACGCACCAGCACGACGCCGGCTCGCAGCATCAGCGCCACCACGACTAGCGTGGCGATCGCGTCCGCCCGCCCGAACCCGGTGGCCAGGATCGCCACCCCGGCCACCGCGGTGGCGATGAACGCGAATAAGTCGTTGAGGATGTGCTGAAATGCGCCTTCGACGTTCAGACTTGCCCGGTTGGCCCGGCTGATCATCCACGTGGCCGCGAGGTTCACAACCACACCGACCAGCGCGGTGACGAGCACCAGTGCGCCGGTGACTTGCGGCGGATGAATCAGCCTTTTGATCGCCTCGTAAGCCAGCCATGCCGCCAGCACCAGCAAGGTCACGCCATTGGCCTGCGCGGACAAAATTTCCACGCGCCGCCACCCGTAGGTCATCCGCCCCGACGCCGGGCGCGCGGAGAGTCGAATCGCCCACAACGCCAACGCAATCGAGGCCCCATCGGTGAGCATATGTGCCGCATCAGAGAGCAACGCCAATGACCCGGCGATGATGCCTACCACCACCTCGCCCAGCATGAACGCGGCGATCACTGCCAGCGCACCGCCCAGCCATCGCCGGTCAGAATCCGCCGAGGCATTCCCGTGTGTGTGGCGATGGCCCGCGTTCATCGACGCACCCTGGCTGCCCGATCCATGCCCATAAGCTATGCGTATATCGCGATATGTGCAATTACGGTGCCGAGTGTTCCGGTGCTGTTTACCCGCGCCGACCTCTAGCACCCGCAGTCCTCGCCGCGCCACGATCGCCACCCTTGCCAGAGGGCAACGGCGACGATGCACAACCCGATGGCGGGGTCCAACCACCATCCCCCGGGCCACCTGAGGGTGAGCACCAAGCCGAGGAGAACCGCGGCCGCCTGGGCGGCGCACAGATAGTTCTGGATGCCTTTGCCGACCGTGGCGCCCGAGCCCAGCCGTGCGCCGAGTTTGTGCTGCGCGCGGCCCAGGATCGGCATCTGCACCAACGCGGCCGCGGTCAACACAACGCCGATCAGCGTGGTGTGCGAGGCGTGTTGGTTGAGCAGGTGGTGCATGGATTCAGCGGCGATGTAGGGGGCGCTGAGCCAAAACGACACCGCCACACCGCGTTGCGCACGGAGTTCGGCGGTTTCAGACAGGGTTCGCGCGCCGCTGAACCGCCAAATCACGATCAGACTGGCCATCGCCTCAGGCGCGCTTCCTAACGCCCATGCGGTCAGCGCGACAGACCCCGTGGCCACGCCCTGCCACAAGCCGAGCGCCCCTTCGGCGACCACAAAAACCAGGCTGACCCAAGCCAGCCGTCGCGCCCATCGCGCGGCGCCGTGCCAGCGGGAATCGCGGTGAACTACCACCGTAAACGCCGAAGTGGTTGCCGTGCAGCAGATGTCGTCGCCAGCCGCTTGGCTTACAGCTGAATCGGACGCTGTCATGAGACTCGCTCCACGAGTGCGCTGAGCTTCTTCGCGCCCTCAAGCGTCGCGGGCGGTGCAAACGCGCAGTCGTGTGCCCCCAGAATGGCCCCTATCCATGGCTGCTGGTTGTGAGGTTGTAAGGCGCTCGAGCAGATACCCGGGCTGGCGTCAATCGCGGCGTTGGGCCGCGACTGCGCATGCAGGTCCACCCGATCCTGCAACCGCCTGACTGGCGTCACGCCGCCGCCCACTATTGGGTTCAACCGCGCACTGACGGTTGGCGTCACAAATTGCATCCGGTGACTGGGCTCGAGGGTGTGATGGCGCATGAAAATTCTCCCGAACGACGTAGGTTTTGACGAAACGACTCAGGTGGCGTCGCTTCACTGTTCTCAGACGCGGCCGACTGGCCCTTTGCCGCGTGGTGAGCGCGGAGGTCAGATAACTCGACGCAGCTCCGCTGCCGGGCCGACTTATCGAAGTATCGACGGGTGATCGACCCATTCCGCTGCTAAGAAAGCTGTCAAGCGGGCAGGGATTACCGGTAGACCGTGCAACGCCGTGTGATCTGACGCCGACCTATCAGCGCCGTGCGAGACAAAATCGTGTTAGCAGGTCTTGACCGGCGACGGGTGTCGCGGGCCCTCGAGGTGGGCCTCGTTTGGTCTGCCGCGTTAAGTCAAAGCGGCAACCGATAGCGGCCACCGCCGCGAGCCCGGCGTACGTCCAAAACGCGTCGTCCCAGCGCGGGACATCCACCACCGCCATCGCGACGAGGCACGACGGCGACCCGCTGTCACATCGGGCGTGATCGGCATTAACCGCGAGTGCACCACTTGATGAGCTACCCGACTGCTGAGCCGCCTCAACCGTGACGGCCGTGTGCCAGGCGTGCTCGGCGGCACCGCCCAGCAACCAGAGTGCCGCGACGATGGCGATGGCCCATCGCAGCAAGGGCAGCTTAAGAAGGTCGCTATGCACAGTGCCCCCAAATGTAGCAGCGCAAGGCACGGGCACTCGACGTTGCAACCGCGGCGTCATCGTGTCTTCCAATCGAAACGTTGCGGCGTATGAGGCGCTGTGCAGCCGATACGGGATCTAATGCCTCGATTTTGTTGAATACTGATCATGGTGCTGATCTCCTTCGGCACAATGCAATTGGCGTGGATGCTGGCGCTCTCTATTGTCATCTGGCTGTAAAAAGGGGCCTTTCGGCGACCAGCTGAGGTGCCTGACAGCGGCGACACTTGTCATTCTCGGCGATGTGCTATTGGTGCGCCGCATGCTTGCCACCCATATAGCCCAGGACCTGCACCCAAACCTGAGCCGCCGAGGCAGCCACGCTCCGTTTGCCTGTCTCCGAGATCCACACGGCGATGCCCGAATCGCCCCGCTTGGCGCGTCAACGACGTGTCTGAACCACCCGGGATGGTGGGAAAAATCTGGAATCGTCGACGCTTACCTGATCTGGGGAAGGCACACTGACAACGCCGGCCGTTCCCGGACCACCAGCCGACTCCGAAACGCGGACGGACCACCCTAAATGGCTGACATCGATGCACATTCGTAGCGCGAAACCCCATGTCGGCTGGTTTGTGGCTACATAAGGAGTGGACGAGGGCAGTGGGCAGACGGCGGGGTTGGCCACGCTGGCCGGCGATGAGTTCGGTGGCGCCCCGACCATGCCGATGGTGCCGTGCACCTGGGACCCGGACCGGGCCGGCGAGGGGGGAAGCAGCAGAACGCAGCTGACGGTCACGATACGACAGCGA
>NZ_GG770559.1:74337-77186 GCF_000164135.1 Mycobacterium parascrofulaceum ATCC BAA-614
CTGCGCTTGTTTCTCCGTAACCGAATAAGCGTGTATCAGACCGTAACCCGACACCGCCGCCGAAATGGCAGCGGGCGAGTCCGACGACACGTTGCGCACAATGCCCGAGGCCACCGCCGACACGGGGAGCGTGCCCACGCAAGTGGTCGCTGGCCATGGGACCGCACTTCTCGTCGGCGACGCCAGCTGCGACGCGGCGGTCTCATCGTTGGTGCAGTGTTCGGCGTCGGACGTTGGCGACTTGTTGGCCAAGATCCGGCGGGGTGCTTAAGCCCCGCGCCGAGCCGGGTTCTACTAGCACGCGCGCTAATCACGTGGTGTTCGGCATGCTGCACGACGCGAACACCCCGCGGTGGTCGCGTGTGGGCGGCCGTTGTCACCCAACCGAAATACCGGGCAGCGATAGCAGCCGCCGGTTTCGGGATCGAACAGATCGACCGGTTCTCCTACGCTCGGCTGCGGTTCATTCCGACGCATTCCCATATCCTCGGACGCGCCCGCACGGGCCGGCTGAGTTGGTCAGCGCGCTTCTGGCAAATCTGACGCAGATCATCAAAAGTGTTGCGTCGGTGCAACAATCACGTTCGACGGTCTCCCAACGCCAGGAATCGACATGCCAGCACCATGTGGATGCGTTCTGCCGCCCCGTCGTGGTCAGACATCCGACATTGTATGTGGGCCATGGGTAACCTACTATGTGTGTACGTAGTTAGTGTATGACGGTGACCGGCGTCGGAATGCTGGGCGGATCGGAGGGTGACGGTGCAGGTGCGCGGGTTCGGGGAGTTGGAAGTGGTGGTGATGGACCGCATCTGGGACCGGAATGCAACGACGACGGTCCGCGAGATTTTTGACGAGCTGGCCGCTGAACGCGAGATCGCCTACACGACAGTGATGTCGACCATGGACAACCTGCACACCAAGGGGTGGCTGGGGCGTGAGCGAGACGGCAAGGCCTACCGGTACTGGCCGACGTTGACCCGCGAGCAACACAGTGCCCAACTCATGCGCGAGGTGTTTGACGCCGGGGGGAGCTCCGAACTGGTGCTCAGCCACTTTCTCGAACAGATCAGTCCCGAGGAATCCGCGCGTTTGCGTGCTGCGTTGCAGCGGCTAGCCAGACGAAACCGACGCAAGTAACCGTTACGGGGGGCATCGGATCCTGCCTTTACCGCGTCGAATATCACTGCTTCGCAGCGGTATTGGTTCAAAGTCATCTCGTGGTCGCGGGCCGCTACGGTGGTCCCATCATACCGCCCGACCCCCATCATGCCCTCCATCATCGCGGGCATCCCGTCGTGCACGAAGCCGCTCACCTCGCCCGCATGAGCTCGGATGGCGCCGGCCAATGCGGGATCAGAGGTTTTCACGGCGATGACGACCCCCGGGTGTCAACGTCAACTGGCGGCAGTCGCCCCCGGCGTCGCGGTACAGCGTCGGCAGGGTCGAGCTCTTACCGAATAAACTCCGCGCCGTGGTCAAGATGGGAGCAGACGCGCGACACGCGGCCATGCAGTCGGTAGGCCAGATCCGGCGAGTTCGACTCGGTGGTGGTACGTACCCCACCGGGGATCTCCTCGACCCTGCGATTGGTCGCCTGTGCTGGCGGAACATCTCCATATAACCGCTCATGTTGGTCGCACTGGCACCCCTCACGCCGCCGTCGGTCAACCGGATACAGCACCGGTGGCACCGGCACACCGCGCAGCGCACACCCCAGACCGGCTACCGCGCTGGCGGCCAGCGCCGCTAGCCCAGCGCGCAGGGTGAGCCTACCCATCTGATATCTTCCCGGACACCTCAATCATTTGTCCCCGGTCAATCAACTAGCGCGGTCACCGCATCTCGCCCGCCTACATCGCGGGGTGGTAGAAATCATCCTCTTCCGCATCGCCCCGCGCACCAGGCGACGGCGGCACGTGCCCGGCCCGACCAAAACCGCCGTCCGCTCCCGCCGACGGGCCGCTGCGTCCCGCGCCGCTAACATGCATTGCAAGCACCACGGCCGCGGTGATGACACCCAAAAACACCACCACCGCCAACACGTTGAATAACGCGCCACACCAAACCCAGCTGTCGCCGCCATACGACATCATCACCGCGCTACCTCCGTCTCATCACCGATCACCACGCGACCACGGGGTTGAAAAACCGATACTGCCCAACCGCATCGCCCACCTAGACTGCGCCGCGACCCGTCAGAATCGGTCCGACGACAACCAACCATTCATATGCTTTTCTACTACCTATGTACACAGATAGTAGATTAATTCGGGAACACCGGCAACGACCAGAGGTGATGCGGCCCTGGCCGCGGCCGGCTACTCATGTCAGCGGCCAACCCGATCGCGCGTCGATGAACGCGTTCGGCCATGCGTTGCCGAGGAGTCAGACGAATCAGTCGTGACTACAACCAGATATGAAATTGCACATCTACGTATCGGTCTGTCGTAGATGATCAAGGTGGTGACGCTTCGGCTGGTGAACTTGCCAGGTGCTCCACTCGTGTCATAGCAGGAGGTGATGGAGTGCCAAGGGTCATCGGCGGATCGGAACTGCAGGCGGCGATGACGGCTCGCGACGACGATCATGCCGCCGTCTTGTGACGATATGCGTTGCGATTGATGGGCCCCACGAGTCGTGCCGAAGACGTCGTCTGCGAGACGCTACTCCGGGGGACCTCAGAATTGCCGAAGAAACGGTCAAGTCCCGATTGCGCTATGCCGCTCGGGCGCGCCGGCTCACGCCGCACGAGAAATGGGGTGACACGTTGACCGCGCTACCGGTCGTCGCGACGCCCGTCGGCAGCGAATGCCAAATGGTGCAAGGCGATTGGCTTGAGACCAAAA
>NZ_GG770559.1:78065-96828 GCF_000164135.1 Mycobacterium parascrofulaceum ATCC BAA-614
CGATGTGGGATGCCGCGTACGTCTTGGGATCACTGTCGGCCACCGATTGGCGCGACTTCGAGGCGCACATAGCCTGCTGCCTGGAATGCCGTCAGGCCGTTGCCGAGCTCAGCGGCATTCCAGCCATGCTGGCGCGGCTCGACCGCAATGACATTGGCGCGATCAACGAGGCAGACCGCCCATCCGGGGCAACGGAGATGCCACCGGAATTGCTGCCGTCGTTGCTGGCCGCGGTGCGTTCACGCCGCGTTCGTAGCCGCGCGATGACCTGGATGGGCTCGGCTGCCGCTGCCGTCATCCTGACGATCGGTGTGCTGGTTGGGGTTCATGGCAGTTTCCTAACATCACCGCCACAGGCGGCAGTGTCGGCGCTGCCGATGGACCAGGTCGGGACGACCCTGCTGGCGTCGACAGTGTCGCTTAGCGGCCAGCAGTGGGGTACAAACATCGCGCTAAAGTTTATGTGCCTGGCTCCACCCGATTCCCCCCACGATACGGTGGCATTGGTCGTGGTGGGCCGCGACGGCAGCCAGACCCGGCTGGCGACGTGGGTGGCGATCCCTGGCCATACGGCGACACCCACCGGCAGCGTTTCGAAACCGGTCGACCAGATCGCCACGGTACAAGTGGTTTTGGCCGACAACGGCCACGTGATGCTCCAGCGCTCGATCTAGTCTCGACCGTAGCCGCACCAATTGTTATCCGAGGCGCAGCGCTACAGGCGCGCCGCGAAGTTCTGCCGCAGGGTTGGCGGCGATGGGATTGCCCATTAAGGAAGGGCCCGCCGTGTCTTCCGTCGCCAGCAGCCCGGGCGCGCGCGTGCATCGCGGCAGCTGCATCGGACGCAGTACTCCAAGGCGGAAGTGTCCCGCTGAGACCGCAGTGGTGGCTGGCCGGTTACTCAGCTGGGAAGCCTGTGCGCATTATCGTTCCATCATCTACTATGTCTGTACGTAGAAAGTGCATCGTCGTTGACGGCTTGAGCGATCGGGCGCCTCACAGTGCCGATGACCAGACAGGAAGGGTTGACCGTGTCGCCGCTCGCATATGGATATGTCGATGCGCTGGTGGTGGATCGGAATACGGGTCGAGTCCACGACCATTTCCGAGCGGTCCGACCAGCTGGCGGCCGAACGTCAAGGTGGAACTGCTTTCCCAAAGCGTCGTAATGTAACTAGCGAAACCCGGAGGGACACATGACTGAAACACCCCAAACCCCAAGTGAATCCACGGCCGAAAGGGCGGCACTTCAGCGGTCCAGCCGCCTCGGTCCGGCCGCAGCAGTGGTGGGCATCACCGTCGGTGTTGTCTTCATCGTAGGCGCGGTGTTTTTTCCGGCTTTTTCCTTGGCTCCCGCTGGGAACACCACAACGGACCGCAGGTGATGCGCTGCGAGATGGGCGGGCCTGGCGGCGGAATGGGCGGAATGGGAGGCATGATGGGGCCCGGTGGCATGGGACCGATGGGTCCCGGTCAACCGCCGTCGTCGACGTCGACAAATCCTTCGGCCCCGGGCACGCCGCGACCATAGCCGAATAGCCTAGGAACCGCGAGCCAGGCTCCCGCGGCCGCACCGCTCCGAAATCCTGCCCGCAGCAACGAAAAACGTGCTTGGCTCAATTCTATGGATCCTTCGCGCCGGTATAGTTTGATCCAGCCATCGCAGGAGACCTTACCCACGACGCTAAACGGGCCGCCAGCATTCCAAGTCGCAGCACGCGCAGGTGGCCGGCGTTGACGTGGCTGTTCACTTTCGTGCTACACCTAACGATCGACGAACGACAGAGACTGCACGGTTCCGCAATTCACGCCGGACGAGACGGACGTCGCGCTGGGCCCACTGCCGATCACCCACGTGACGACTCACCCGTCAGCCGAAAAGTCGGGCGGTGATCGAGCGCTAATACTGCCGCGGTTGGACCACTGCGCAGGCCGCCGCCAACCTCCAATATTGCCGACGGAGCGGTGACGTCGTGACTACATCATCGAGTGTGGGCGCTGGAACCTATGCGAAGCCAAATGAGATGAAACATAAAGTGGGGTGCACCAGTAACACGACACCAAGGAGTACGAGCATCGCCGCCGTAACGCCTCTCAGCCGATCGCCGAAAGGGGTGACTCCTTCCAGCCAGATCAGGACCGCCAGCGCAAGCATCCAGGCCAGTTGTATTGTGCCAAAGGCGATCAGCAGCACCATTAACGTCCAGCAGCTTCCGCGGCAAGATATGCCGTGGCTGACTCGATGAAACCCACTGCTACCTGCAATCCGCAAACCGCGCAGTAACTCTCGGCAAGCCGTGCCGGCGCCCGCCGCCGTGGCGGTCTACGTGTGTCTGACAAATGGGGCAGCCAGATGGCGATTGTCCGATGACAGCGCGGTCGTGGGATTGCCAGGCCGAGACTAGGACCACTAACGGTCGGCCGGCACTGTCTACGAGGTGGTAGTGTCCATAAACTTTGACGACTACCCCCACAGGGTATATGTCGGCATCATCTAGAAGTATGACGCAATCACCGGAATCCACTGAACCGCCCACGGTGGCAGGGCAGCCCGGATATTCGAGTCGATCTGATCGGCATAGCTGGTGGGATCAACCTCCTGGCCGTGCTGCGCATCGCCGCGGGTGTCGTGTTCGTTGTGGCCGTGGTCTTTTTATCGGGGTTCGGGCTGGGCCGGGCCTCAGACGACGGATACCGGATTCCCGCGCGGGGGGCGTGACGGTACATGCCCGATGATGCAATCCGGCCAAGACATGGGACCCGGCACGATGGGCCCGGGCGGACCGGTAGACCCCCGGCAAACGCCTACCCCGACATCCCAGCCGACGCCGCACCCGTACGCCGCGCAACTGCAGGGCAAGCCAGAACTGGCGGCGCCTAGCAAGTTCGCCTTTGGTGCAACCAATTTGAATGTCACATCAACCCTCAGAGCCGCTCCGCTTACCGAACCTCAGAAAGGGGTTACGACAATGACGACAAAGCGCTGCCATCGAATCGCGCTGGCAGGCGCCAGCCTTGGGGGCACGGTGGGGGATGATGATCATGTCGCTTTCCGCTGACTCCGCAGGTAAGCGCCGGTATCGACAATGCTGTGCCGTCCGAGATGGGTATGCCGACGGGCGGCGTACCCTTTGTCATGCGCTACGGCGCGATCGCCTATGCACCTAGCGGCGCGTGGGGTAGATCGTGGCGCTACCCAAATCAGGCAGCAGCAAACGGCTACACGCACCAAATAGCAGACGACGCATTGAACAGGCTGGGCGGCGGAAAGATCGTCAACTGGGTGTGCAACTAAGCGCTAGGTGTTCTACGGTCGCCGTCCGGGCTGGGCGTAACGTGCATTCATTTCTCGGCATTCGATCACCCACCAACGACGTCCGGCTGCTTGTCGGACTGTGAATATCAACTCCGCACGATTGACCCCCGATTTTGGCGTGGCTGTTTAGCCACGCCCTTCACAACCTGTCGAGAGTTACAGCCAGCGGCCTAGTCGCGGGCGTCCGCGAGTTCGTCGCTGGCTGGGACGCCCAGGTCGTTCTCCAAAATCCAGCACACCATCGAATGGTCGTGTTCGGTGGGCGCATGGTGCGATGCATGGTCGAGAAGGGTCTGCAAGTGGCCTTCAAGCGCGACGAGTTCGGCGATCTGGGCGCGGACTTCGTCGAGTCGGCTGTGCAGGACCTGGCGGACGTGCCCGCACGGCGCCTCGCCGCGGTCATGAATCGCCAGGATTTGGCGCACCTTCTGTAAGGTCAATCCGGCCGCTTGACCCCGATGGATGAACCGCAACCGATCCACAATCTCGGGTCCGTAGTCGCGGTACCCAGAGGCACTGCGGGCCGGTGGCGGTAGTAGCCCCAAGTCCTCGTAGAAGCGGATGGTCTTGGTGGTGGTGTTGGTCAGTTTGGCCAGCTCGCCGATCTTCATGCGGCCCTCCTTGACTTTCCAGTGCACTGGAAGGATAACACTGAGTTCGTGGCAACCGCCGGCTGCCGGCGGTACGGGCTTGACGGTCGCCAGTCCGCGTCATCCATGGCGGAAAACCAGCCAAGGTGAACCCACCGACGGCTCAACGATTTGAACGAGATGAAGGAGCATTCGGAATGGTGTTGCATGGATTCTTGGTGAAGGCGGCGCCGACGGTGTTGACCGGCGTAGTCGGGGTTGCCGCGTATGAGGCACTGTGCAAAGTGGCGGGGAAGGCTCCTTTGCGGAAGGCGACGGTCATCGCTACCGCCTGGGGTATACGCGTTGTCCGCGAGGCCGAGCGCACGGCCGGGGCAAGCGCCGAGCAGGCGCGACTGACGGTCGCCGACGTGGTGGCCGAGGCCAAAGAGCGCGCTGGGGAGGAAGCTGGACCGCTGACCGTGGTGGACTCGGGCGACGACAAATGACCACTGGTGTCCTTGACGGCGACGTCGCGCTGAAGGTTGTATCCGATGCGTCGGGGCGGATGCGCGTGCACGTCACCGGGTTTGGTGTGGACGCGGTTCGGGCCGTCGCGATCGAGGAGACGGTCTCCCAAGTGACCGGCGTGGAGGCCGTGCAAGCGTATCCGCGAACGGCATCGGTGGTGATCTGGTATTCGCACCAAGACTGCGAGACCGCTGACGTGCTATCGGCGATCGCCGAAGCCGAGCATGTCCCTGCCGAATTGGTGCCCGCGCGTGCCCCGCGCTCGGCTGATATTCCCAAGACCGGTGTGGTGCGAAGAATCGCCAGCGGGATCGGGTTGGCGCTGTTCGGCCTGCGCCGTGGCGTACAAGACCGTGCGCCGGACGGCGCGGCTTGCGGCGGCTGCGGGTCCGTGCCAGCCACGGGGCGCGAGTTGTCGCCAGACGAGCAGAGTCGGCGCGAGCGGCGCAAGTGGTGGCGGCGGGTGTGGTTGGCCTTCCCGTTGGGGCTAGTAGCGATGGCTTCGACAATGTTCTTCGGCGCCTACCCGTGGGCGGGGTGGTTGGCGTTTGCCGCGACGGTGCCAGTGCAATTCGTCGCCGGGTGGCCGTTCCTCAAGGAGGCGGTACAGCGGGCGCGGGAGCTGACATCAAACATGGACACTCTGATCGCGCTGGGCACGTTGACCGCGTTCGTCTACTCCACCTACCAGTTGTTTGCCGGTGGACCTCTGTTCTTCGACACCTCGGCGCTGATCATCGCGTTCGTGGTGCTGGGCCGCTATTTCGAGGCCAGAGCTCAAGGCAAGGCGCGCGAGGCCATCAACAAGCTGCTCGAGATGGGCGCCAAGGAAGCCACGCTGCTTGTGGACGGTGAGGAGCGCCGCGTGCCGGTGGAGCAGGTCCGCGTCGGAGACCTGGTGCGGGTGCGGCCGGGGGAGAAGATCCCGGTCGACGGCGAAGTCATCGACGGGCGCGCCGCCGTCGATGAGTCGATGCTGACCGGCGAATCCGTTCCGGTCGAGAAAACGGTGGGTGACCATGTTGCGGGGGCGACAGTCAACACCGATGGGCTTCTGACCGTGCGCGCCACGGCGGTCGGGGCGAATACCGCGCTGGCGCAGATTGTGCGACTGGTCGAGCAGGCGCAGGGCGGCAAGGCCCCAGTGCAGCGGCTGGCCGACCGTGTCTCGTCCGTGTTTGTTCCGGCCGTCATTGGTGTTGCCGTCGCGACGTTTGCAGGGTGGACGCTGCTTGCCGGCAACCCGGTCGCCGGAATGACTGCGGCGGTCGCGGTGCTGATCATCGCGTGTCCGTGTGCGCTGGGCCTGGCCACCCCCACGGCGATCATGGTCGGCACCGGCCGGGGCGCGGACCTGGGGATCCTGGTAAAGGGCGGCGAGGTGCTGGAAGCTTCGAAGAAGATTGACACGGTGGTGTTCGATAAGACCGGTACCCTCACCCGTGCCCAGATGCGGGTGACTGACGTTATTGCCGGCAAGCGGCGCCAGCCCGATCTGGTGTTGCGGATCGCCGCCGCTGTCGAGTCGGGTTCCGAACACCCCATCGGCGCGGCGATCGTCGCCAGTGCGCGTGAGCAGGGGCTGGAGATTCCGGCCGCCACGGCGTTCGCCAACGTCGCGGGGCACGGGGTGCGCGCCGAGGTCGACGGCAGATCGGTGGTGGTCGGGCGGCGCAAGCTCGTCGCCGAGCAGGATTTGCTGTTGTCTGAGCACCTGGCTGCGGCGGCCGCCGAGCTCGAAGAGCAGGGCCGCACCGCGGTGTTCGTCGGGCGAGACGACCAGGTTGTCGGTGTGCTCGCGGTGGCTGACACCGTCAAGGACGACGCCGTCGACGTAGTCCGTCAACTGCATGCCATGGGGTTGCGGGTCGCCATGATCACCGGAGACAACACCCGCACGGCGCACGCGATCGCCAAGCAGGTCGGCATCGACCAAGTGCTGGCCGAGGTGTTGCCGGAAGACAAGGTCACCGAGGTGCGGCGACTGCAGGACGAGGGCCAGGTGGTCGCGATGGTCGGCGATGGCGTCAACGACGCCCCCGCCCTGGTGCAGGCCGATCTGGGCATTGCGATCGGTACCGGTACCGACGTGGCCATCGAGGCCTCCGATATCACGCTGATGTCTGAGCAGCTCGACGGGGTTGTGTCTGCGATCGGGCTCTCCCGGCAGACCCTGCGCACCATCTACCAGAACCTCGGCTGGGCCTTCGGCTACAACACCGCCGCAATCCCACTCGCCGCGCTCGGCATGTTGAACCCGGTCGTGGCGGGTGCCGCGATGGGGTTCTCCTCGGTCAGCGTGGTCACCAACTCGCTGCGGCTCCGCCGCTTCGGTCGCGAGGCCCAGCTGGGCGCACACAGACCAGTGGTCGCTCTGAAATGAGGAGCCACGAAATCGGATTCCTCAGAAGCCACCGTGCAGGACGCCAGTCGTCGCATCCGCGACCCGGCGATCACGAAAGACGATGCGTAGTCTGGGATTTCGGTGTCGTGTGACAAGCGGTTTCGCCACGCCGTTTCGACTTTGCCGCGATTTCTACTGGTCTGCAACGCGTTTCGCGGATTACCGAGGTGTCGCCAGGCGCGCAATATTTCGCGAACGATGCAGCCTGTGGGCATCCGCGTATTGGCGCTGGTCCGGTTCGTGGCGGCATCGACTTATCCGCACGAACTAACCTGACGTGCTTTGGCGGTACCACACCGGGGACAACCCAAAATAAGCCGATCCAACAGATCCCTCCCTTCACCGGAGGCCCTGAGACGACTGAGGGGGAACAAATGAGCGGACCACGAAGCAGGCACCTTGCCGATATGCCACGACCGCAGGTGCAGGGCGCGCATCGAGATCGAATGCCGGGGCGCTGAGGCGGGCAACCCATATCGGTGTACATGCGGCGATGAGATGGTCGCCGTCGAATAGCGACCTTGTTCGTTATATTCCGCACTCCGCCGGTATCCTCGCGACCGATCAGCTAAATGTCACTTCACGCTTGAGACGACAAGGAAGTGGAGATCCTACGTAGGCGACTGGCTGGACCCCGAGAATTCATCCACGAAATCTGCAGTCCGATCACGGGTCGCAATTCACCTCCTGGGAGCTTCGGGGAAACGTCGGCCGCTGCGGACTGCTAGCCTCCTTCGGCACCGTCGGTCAATGTTATGACGCCGCCGCCATGGAGCCGTTCTGGGCCAGGATGCAGGTCGAGCTGCTCAACACTCGCAAATGGGCGACCACTCTAGAACTGGCCGCAGCGATGGCTGACTACATCGACAACCTCTACAACGTCGACCGCCACAGCTACCTCGGTAACATCAGCCCCGCAGAGTTTGAAACGCTCTGGACATCCGCCTATTCAGTGCCTCATCTCGGATAGCCACGGCTCAAAACGACGGGGGACAGATCAACGGTTTGTGAGAGTCGTTCATCAGAGGCTCCAGGCGGCAGCGTAGCGGCCCGGGACCTGGTAGCCGAGGGCGGAGTGGCGCACGTGGTCTGTCTCTGTGTCACGAGTCTCGATGGGGTTGTAACTTTTGGCTCTGTCAACCCCATCTGGCCCACACCCTGACGAAATCTGGCCCCACCGGTAGTTGCGTACGCCTGGCGGCGATCCGGGGGGACTATCTGCTCAGAGAGCGTGGTGTCCTCGGGGGGTCGGGCTGATGATCTTTCGGAGTGATGTTGGTCGACCTGCTGTGGTGTGCTCGACGATGGGGCACACCGCCGCTGCCGGTTGGGTCTCGGCGGCGCGCTCGACCGTATGTGGGACATCTCGGGTAGTGCCGAGCGTGCGGCGTAGGGCACGTAGGTCGGCGATCGCGGTGTCGATCTCGTCGATGCGGGCATCGATGAGCGTGCGTACCGCTGCGCACGGTGCCGCGCCGTGACGCCGGATGTCGAGGATCGCGGCGATGTCATCGAGGCGTAGGCCGAGGGTGCGGGCCTGACGGATGAAGGTGAGTACGGCGACGTCATCAGCGCTGTAGAGGCGATAGCCGGCCGCGGTGCGCGGGGGTTCGTCCACCAGGCCCTTGGCCTCGTACACCCGCAGCGCCTTGCGGGTGATGCCGGCGTGTGCGGCGGCTTGTCCGGCGGTGAATGTGTCCGATCGCATGATCGCCTCCATTGTGACTTGTCCTGGCCCCAAGGGCCAGGCCTTAGTGTCGTCTAGCAGGAAGAACACCACAAGGAGGTCGATCATGCCATTTCGTGAAGGTGAAGTATATCGCTGCCCGCTGCCGGAATGCGGATGCGAGGTGACGGTGACTAAGAGCGCCCCACCGGACTGTCAGGGTCAGCAGAATCCGACGTGCTGCTGCGGGCAGACGATGGAGAAAGTCAGCTAGGCACCCACAGCACCGGGGTGAGGGCACCCAAAGTGACCTCACCCCGGTTCCTGGCCGGCGGGACATCGATTTCGGACGGTCACGACCGGCGAACAGACGCCCTCACGCCCCTCTCAGCAATCTGATAAGGAGGCACTCGATGTCTTCCCCAGCTCCGACGCAACCGCCACGGGAATGGTTGTTACGAACATTGGCCGCGGCTACCTTTCTGATCTTCTTCCAGGCGTTCATGGTGGCACCGCTCATTTTCCAACTCGCGCACGAGTTCCGAAGCTCCACCGATCTGCTTGGGCTCACTGTTCCCGCCTACCTCGCGCCCTACGGGGCGATGACCCTGCTGTGGGGGGTCCGTTGTCGGATCGGATCGGCCGAAAAGCGGTGATCCTCGGGTCTGCTGCGGCGTTCGTCGTCCTCACCGCGCTGACCGCCCTAGCGGGTAATCCCGGCACGTTCATTGCGTTCCGCGCGCTTACCGCACTGGGCGCCAGCGGGGTGGTGCCCATCTCCCTGGCCCTGATCGGTGACCAGTTCCCCTACCAGCGGCGAGGTCACGCCCTGGGTTGGCTGTTCGGCGCGATGGCCGGGGGCATGGCGTTCGGGTCCAGTGCCGGGGCGCTGCTCGAGCCGCTGATCGGCTGGCACTGCCTATTTCTCGGCGTGGCCGCTCTCGGCACGATCGTGCTTGCAATGCTCACGGCCCACCGCTCGCTGCTGGCGGGTGGGTCGGCGACACAACGCCGAAGCATGGGGCAAGTCGCGGCCGGCTACCTCACGCTGTTGCGGCAGCAGCGTGCACGCCGCACCTACGGCTATGTCACGATCAACGCGGTGATCCACTCCGGCATCTACACGTGGCTCGGCGTCAATTTCAGCCAGCGCTTCGGTCTGACGCTGGTGGGAATCGGCGTGGCGTTGCTGCTTTACGGGGTGCCCGGTTTCCTATTCGGTCCTGCTATCGGTCGTCTCGCCGACCGATACGGTCGCGCCGGATTCATCCCCCTCGGGCTGGCCGTCGCGGCCACCGCGGCGCTGCTCCTCGCGCTGCCTGTTCCGCTTATCCTCGCTGGGCTCGCTGTCGGGATCTTGTTCCTGGGCTACGACCTCACCCAGCCGCTACTGGCCGGGATCGTCACCCAACTGTCCGCCCAACGCGGCCAGGCCATAGGCCTCAACGTCTGCATCCTGTTCATCGGCTTCGGCGCCGGAAGCCTCCTCTTCCAAGCACTGCTCAGCATCGGGTTCAGCACAGCCCTGGCCACATTCGGTATGGGGGCGGTAATCACCGCGGTCATCGCCCTGCGGTTCTTCACCAGTGAGACACCACAGCACGCCTCGAACGGCGAGGACATTCAAACCACCACCACTGCGTGACTCCCGTGCTGACAGGAGGTGTCCGCCGCCGATATTCATGTGTTGTCCACTAGGGCACGGGCGTCCTTGGTGTGGGCGAGCCGATAGGAGTGGGTGCCGGTTTCGATGATGTTGCCACCGAACGTGAGTCGATCGACGATGGCGGACAGGCGAGGGTCGGTGAACGTTCTCGTCTGAGCCGAAAAGGACTCGCTCGAGGCGATCGCGATGACATTCTTTTCCTCTCGCTCCGTCAAAACCTGGAACAGTAGTTAGACACCATCCACTGCTGCAGGAGAACGCCTGGATTCGGTGATTCGCCAGCGAAGACCAGGCTTCCACGCGTCGAGGCACTTACCTCCGGGTCGCGAGCTCCCCGAGGCTACCGGCCTGGCGGACTAGCGGAAGCGGCTTTCGCGCACCCGTACCCGCCGCCGCTACCATGACTACCTTGCGGGGGTATTCGAACGAAAGGGTTCCTCAGAGCCCGGCGAGCTCGCGGTGGGTTGCGCTGGCCGCCCTCGTGTCCTGTTGAGCCACAACGAGATATTCGTGGGTGATGGTGCGGAGTCGGCGATTCAGCCAGCTCGAGAAGTTCTCAGTCCTGACGCCTTCGAACTACCTGACACCGAAACCCCTGTGTGGGAGGATGATTGACCCCGCTTAGGCCCTAGCCTCGAAGTTTCATGTCGTTGGGGGTTAGCGCGTTGGTGGTGGTCGTTGGAGTTGTCGTGCTGTGGTGCAGCGGTGTTCGCCGGCGCTGTGCTCGCCGGTTCTCCGGGTCCTTGGTCGAATGGTCGGGCGGGGGATTTGTTCAGGTGGTGCGGGGTTGGCCCAGCCGGTGTCGATGAGGTGATTCCAGGGCCAGTGCTGGGGCAGGCGGAGTCTTCGTCGCCGGCCGGTGCGGATGATGCGACCGGCCACGGCGAGCAGGCGGAAGCGGAACCGTTTCGGCTCCCATTTGCGGGCGGGTTGATGATCCGCGAAGGCCAGGGTTTGGGTCCAGGCGATCAGATCGCTGGCCAGGGCGACGATTTCGAGCCAGATCCGGTTGGCCTGGTAGCTGTGGAAGGGCAGGTTGCGCAGGCCGGTGTCTTTGAGGCAGCGGATCCGGTCCTCGGCGCGGGCGCGTTGGCGGTGGCGTACTTCCAGGGTCGGCAGCGTCCAGCCGGTTGCGCGAGTGTTGGTGGCAAAGCAGGTGATTCGCCAGCCGTTGTGGTCGGTCAGTCGTAGCTGGGCGCCGGGGTGGGGGCGTTCACGGCGGGCGATGACCCGCATACCGCGCGGCCATTCCTGGGGGCCGTACTTGGCTGGCGAACGGGTGGGTTTGACCGGGGTTGGCATCCAGTTGGTGAGTTCGGCGACTTGGGCGCCCTCACGAGGTGCGCCGTCGCTGTCGAGTGCCGCAACCCAGGCTTGCTCGGGGATCGTCTCGATGGCGGCCTGCACAGGTCCGTGGGCGGGAAACCCGATGGAGTACTGCAGACCGGCGTCGGTGAGGTGATGCAGGAATGCTTTGGATGCCCCACCGGCATCGGCGCGAACGAGCACCTGGCCCCGCTCGACTAAGGGCAGTTGGTCTAGCGCGGCGCCCAGCACTGTGATGTGATCGGCACTGTTGAACGGCGAGGCCTTTCCCGGGCGCAGATCCAGTGCCAAAGTTTCTCCGGTGCCGTGCTCGCCATGGTCGACGAAGGCGCACATCGGGGCGAACCCATAGGACATCTTGTGGGTCGCCTCGGCGCCCTGTTTATCCGAATGTGCCGTCACCACGGTGGCATCGATGTCGACGATGACCTGCCCGCCATCGCGGGTTCCAGGCGTTCCCGCCAGCGGCCGACACCGTGACCAGACCCGCTCACGCGCTGCAGCGCGCGCCGAGCGCAGCGCCGCAACCGCAGCATCGGTCGTGGCGGTATCCACGGCCAACGCCGCAAACAACCGCGACACGGTCGGGTCAGACGCCACGCTGCCGAACAGATCACGCTGCGCGCGCACCGCGGCCACGTCGGCCAGACAATCACCGCCGAGCGCAACGCCGATCGCCACATCGAGTAGTACCTTGCCGGGATCGTGGCGCGCCCGAGACGGGCACCACGCGGACAGGACTTTCGACAGCGCGGGTCGCAGACCCGCGGCCCGGATCGTCTCGTTGATCATCACCGCCCCCGACGACGTCACCAACGACTCGCGGCGATGATCGACAACCAGACCAGCAACTGCGTTACGCTTCACCTACGGAGTGCCTTCCAGCTCGGAGATCTTGAGACTTCAGCAATCCCAAGAATCCCCTGCAGGACAGGCACTTCCGTGCATTACACGCCGTGAAAACCCCCAACGACATGAAACTTCGAGGCTAGGCAAGACGATGCAGGCTTGCCATGCCGGCGTTGCGACCGAGCATCAGTACCTGCTCTGGGCTCGTCGGCCGGCACATCACGAATCTGCTCAGCGACGTCGGCCAGCTCCTGCTCGAGGTCGCGCTGGTGCTCTTCGAGTGTGCGGCGCCGGGTGATCGCTGTGTCCTCGACGGGCCAGCCTGGTCCGTAATCAGATCCGTTCCGGCGGCCCGGTCGGCCGCAGCAACTGGACCCACGATCACCCAGCCCGTGCTGGGCGTAGTCTCGCTGGATCGTTGTCATGGTTGTTCTCCTCTCTGGATCTCCTCGGTGCGCTTACCACAGCGTCGTAGCGCTGCAGCAATGCTTCGATCGTCTTCACTCCCACACCCAGCGACGCAGCCCATGCTCCGAGCATGGCAGCGCCCTCGCCGGTGAGTTCGCATGTGCGCTTGAGCGGTCTTGGCAGTTCTCCGTTACACGACGACCCGACGAGCCTTTCGGCCTCCAGCGAACGCAACAGCCGGTAGAGGTTGCCGAAATTGACCCTTCCTTCCCCAAGCAGGCCCTCTAGCGATTCCGCGATTTCGTAGCCATAGCTCGGCCGTTCCGCCAATAACGGCGGGCTCAGCGAAACGCTCGACCTTCGCGCGGTAAGCATGACGGCGTCTGATGTGCTCGTCGGTAGTCGGTGTGTTTGCGGTGGATCTTCGCGGCGATGCCTGCTGCCTGCCAGGTTTGACAACGGTAGCAGCGTTTTGAGGGTGAAGTCGTTTGATGCCTGGATGGCCGCGAAACTAGCTCAGATCCGAAATAGCGTGGCGGAGAACAGGATGGTCATGCCGATGGCCATCCCCGCCTGACTCAGGTTACCCAGCGACCTGAAGCGGGACGGCTCATGCTGGCGTTTGACGAAGTACCAGTAGGTCCAGAAAAGCGCCGCAACCGCGAAACCAACGGCAGCGGGCCAGTTCACTGCGCTAAACCATGTGGGCGACCCGCTGCTTGCCGGCATGGCCGTGCCAGCCATGTCCATGCCCGGCATAGACGACATAGCTGGCTGAGCGCGATGCTGGGTGCTCGTTGGGGCTGGATACCACCGAGCGTTCATCATGGCGTACATCCAGCCCGTTGCCAGCATCATCGACGCGTGATACCCATACCTGATCCGCAGGGCGGTTGTTCGGGCCACAACGACAGCCATCGTCACGAACGTCATGGCCGCTAGCAGGAAAAACGCTGTAGGTCCGGTCGAAGGCAGCTGTGCGCCCGAGGGCCAGGCCATCATCACCATCGCCACTGCCATGATGAAATGCAGCCCGTGGCTGACGACCCAGGTCCACGGTCGGTGCTTGGTGGCGATCGCCAGCACGCATTCGGCGGCGGTCAGCGCGAATAATGCGGTGACGACCCAACGCAGCACCAAGTCATGAATCATGCGATACCGAGCCGCCCCCGATGTCGACGTCACAGAGGGCGCCAGTGGTCATTTTTGTCGTCCGAGCTTGCTAGTCACGCGGGTGTCACGAGCACGCGCCAGGCTCGCCACTCTCGACGTGGCGCCACCGCGTAGAGCATTCCGATCGCACGGTTGGTCGCCGATTCGCGCACGGTCCAGGACTTCTCGACAACGCAAGCCGAGCCGCGATACCTCGCCGCATACCGTGTCCGGTGCACGGGGCTGCAGGCTAAGATCGTGCGCATCGTCGCCTGTACAGGTCATAGCCATCGGTCATATGTGCCACCGTCAAACCCACCTTGGCCCTGAGGCTCTCGTCGTACTTGCTGGGCATCGCGCCATCCTTCCCAAGCAAGAAAGTGCGCACGAAACTCGGGACTGTTCAGTTGCGATGCGCAATACGCCGAGGCGCTGGTTAGGACGGCGATAGTTTCTGCCTGTTCAGCCACCTGCTTGCGGAGGCGCACCAACTCCGCCCGCTCCTTGGGTAAAAGCGGTTCACCGCCACTGGGATGATCCAGCGACCCGCCAGCACTATCCGCAGACATCCGCCACCGTTCATCACGCACCCATGTGTGTAGCACGCTGTCATTCAGATTGAGCTCCCGTGCGACATCGACGACACGCTCTTTCCCGTCGATGACACGATGTGCGGCCTTAAACCTGTACTCAGGAGTAAACGATCGCCGAGTTCGTCGCATTGCGCCATCCTTCAAGCAATACAAGTCCTGTCATTGCCGGTCTCCACGCTTCTTTGCAGTCCCATGACATGCCGCGGGCGTGCTGAGCAGATCCAGCCAACTACCCGAGGCTACTATCTATGTACGCAGATAGTAGATACAGCACTGACGACTGGCAATACCGATGTCGAGCCTTTGTGCAAGCCCGTAAGTTCGCGGAGATCCATCAGATGGCCGCTACCGTACTGGATGTGGCCGAGAAGCTCTGGAGAAGCTGTGTGGGTTACCCCTCGGAGGTGAGCTACGCGCCCATAGTCACGATACCCGCAAGCACTTCGCGCCGAGGGTGATAGGAAACCCGAGTCCTCGTAGGAGCGGATGGTCTTGGCGGTGGCGTTGGTGAGTTTGGCCAGCTCGCAAACGTTCATCCCACCGTCCTTGACATTCCAGTGCACTGGAAGGATAAGACTGGGTGGTACGCCACGGATCGGAGGTACTGGCGGTGAGCACAACAGTCGCTTCGGTGCTCGAAACCTCGTGTGCTGCTTGCAAGTGCGCGATCGCTGACGCGATGACGGAACCCACGAACTCACCTGCGAGCCCCGACTTGGCCGCGGCTTGTTTCCTCAACCCGATCCTCACGGGCGCGGCAATGAGATTTTCTTCGGTCAGCGGGGGCGCCAATCCGCTGCGTCTGATGAGCTTCGACGAGAACCCAACGGCACGATGAGCGCCGCAGTCTGCCTGCTGCTGTACAGCTTCGCGGTCGCGACGCTCTCACCGTGGGTGCTGCCTCGCTTGACCCATACGGGCACCGTCCCGCGGTTAGGAGTGGTTGCGTGGTTGACGGTGATGGTCAGCGTTGTCGCTTCGTGGCTGGCCGCGACCGCATTCCTCATCGTGTCCCTCGTGCGTTATTGGCATGAGCCAGGTCGACTCGCCTCCGCGTGTTTCGAGTCGCTGCGGCGGCTCGTCGACGGCGCCGCCGCGGTAGTGCTGCAGGTGGCCTTGCTCGTGCTGGCCGCGGCCGCGGTCAGCGCGCTGAGCACGCTGGGTTGGCGGCTCGGGCAGGTCTCTGCGGCGAGCACGTGTGCAGAGCCGCGGGCACGCCGAAAAAGCTCGGGTGATCGGCCGCCGCATCGATGGAGTGGATGCCGTCGTGGTGGACGCTGCCGAACGGGCCGCCTACTGCGTAGCCGGCCGGCCCGACACCGTCGTGGTGACCAGCGCAGCGCTGGACTCGCTCACCGATCGCAATCTGCAGGCTGTGCTGGCACACGAACGAGCCCACCTGGCCGGGCGCCACCACTATGTTCTGGCCTTCGCGCGCGCCCTAGCGGTAGCCATTCCCGGGGTGCCCCTGTTCAGCACGGCCGATCGAGAGATCTCCCTGTTGCTGGAGATGGCCGCCGATGACGCCGCGGCCCGCAAATACGGTTCGCTGACACTGCTGGACGCGCTGCTGGCTTTGTCCATGGATGCCCTGGCGCCGCAGGGCGCCTTCGGGGCCACCGGAATCGATGTGCTGGCCCGCGCCGAACGTCTGGCCGCGCCGGCCGCCACTCGAAATCGATGGAGCAACCGGCTGTTGCTTACCGCCGCAACCCTTCTCATCACTGGGGGGCCGCTGGTTCTCGCCGCCCTCACTGCAGTCGGCGCAATGTGGTGCTACCCGGCAGCCATCTAAAGGCGAACGTCGGCCGAGCACGCTTATCTACCTAATACCGAGTTGCGACACCAGATCGGGGACAACCGCGCCCGTCGGAACGCCGCCTGCCGAGGCCCTCGCGCGACAGGGCCCGCCCTTACGGCGCCATTACGGAAAACTGACGCCGACAAGCGAACCGGCCTCGGGCCCAAATCGTTTGCGCGGTAACGTCATCAGCTATCACCATCTGCTTCAAGCGGAGCAACGGATACTAACTATCACGATACCTCATAGTCCGTTCTCGCCCGCCCGCTCCAGCGGGCCCTGGAAGCATGGCGGGATAGGTGTTTTCGCGACGGACGTGGCGATTGCATCGTCATCGATACTCGTGTAGCTATCACCGAGTAGGGGAGTGGTGCCATATCATAGGTCAGCATTGTTGGGGGTACTTCGACAATGACGTGGGTCGGGGACGTTGAGGTTGAGTTAGTCGCCTGACGATCACAGCGCTGAGTGAGTCAGCGTAGCTTTGTAGCTCAGCTCGTCCAAGCTGGTCAAGTTTTTTCTTGCAGTGCCGCAAGATAATTAAGGGGTCCATACCCCGAGTGCGGTCGCAATGACCGATCACGCTCGTAAGCGGTCCATACAAGGCGCCGTGACGATGATCGCGATCGCTGATCCATCGGGCTGGCTGGCCTCAGGAGCCACCGAGATATACACCGAGACCTCGATGACGTGGATGCCCGCCGCGCGGTCAGCGGATCACAACTGTCGACATTGGGCTCCCACTCCGCGACGGCGCCGCACTTGCCAATGTGCTGAGCTACTAAGTACTATAGTAGACAGTATATATCGCCTCCACCGAGAGCAGCCAAGGCCTCGCCAAGGGGAGCGATGGGATGGCCCAAAAGAATGGAACCCCTGCCATGTTCGCCGGCATCACTAACCACGCCGGCGCCCTGGTTACCGCCATTGTGGTGCTAGCCGGCTCCGCAATCGTGGGCGCCGGCACAGTAGCGGCCGACCCCGACCAGGACGACCAGTTTCTGGCGTTGCTCGTTAAAAAAGAGATCCCCGCCCGCCGGAACGTGCCAAGTCTCATCGCCACTGCCCATAAGGTTTGTCGCAAACTCGATGGCGGCATGCCTGTGGACGACGTAGTGGACTTGATGAGGAATACGGCGTTCAACGTGGACCCGCCCGAGCGCCAATACCCCCCCGAACGCCTCACGCGCACCCTCACCCGATTCGTCACTGCGGCCGTCGAGGCCTACTGCCCGTACAACCAACAAAAGATAGCTTCCATCACGGCTATGGCCAGTCCCGCGCCTGGATCGAATGAACCGACGCACCGGGTTGCCGCGTCCACGCTCAACACCGTCAACTCAGCAAGCGGCCCGCGCGAGCCGCTGCCGCGGTTGGACATCATCAACATGCAGGCGACGCGGAAGGAACCGACGGGCACCGGCGGGGTCCGGCTGCCACGCTTGATGGACGGCGCCACCTTCGTGGCAGGCCGCTACGGGAACGACCGGTCGGACCGTCACGCGCCTGGCACAATGCACGCCTCGGTGACCGGAGCGGTTCCCGAGGGGGATTCCGACTTACCGAACCCGCCGCAGATTCCGCCGCCACCGCCGCCGACGGCCCACAACCTGATACCGCCCCAGCCAATCGCGGCACCGCCGCCACCAAAACAACCGCCGCCACCGCAAGAGCCGCCGCCACCACCGCAGCAGGTGGAACCTCCTGCTGCCGCTCCTCAGCCGGGGGGCACTGCCGGCGGTGGCGGGGGTGGCAACGGCGGTGGAGGCATCGGCGGAGGCGGCAGTGGTGGCAACGGAGGTGGCGGCCCGGTGGAGTCACCACCGGCGCCCCACATGCCGCCGGGCTTTGTCAGGCTTGCCCCGTGAGATGCCAACGGCGCCGTCGACCGCCGCCAAAGCCTTCGTTGGTCGCTTCACGACGATCGGATAGTCCGGGCGCAAGCCGCGCGGCCATCCTCCCGCGCCGAGCGGGGCAGCCTTCGTCACCAGCTGCAAAACTGTTCGCTGGGGTGAAGTGTCGGCCGCGACGTAGCAGCCGCGAGCAATGGTTGACGATCGGAGTAATGGCAGATTCCGTTCACCCTTCCGCATAGAGCATTGGAAGCTCTTAGGATTCGCGATGGCACCGGCAGGGTGCTGTTGATGTAGATCTCCTCAACTCTGACAAGATGCGTTGTTCGCCAACAGATTGCCCATTTTTGATAGCCAATCATATTGTTTCTCTCTCTACTCGCTTTTGCGCGCTAGCTGACACAATGTTGAGCTTTGGTAAGCAAAGGCCGGTCACAACCACTCGATCTCGGGTCGGTTGGCGCATTCGGGTCTGAATAGTCATGCGGCAATTCTTCATGGATAATCACGATTATCCATGAAACTGGACGGAAGATACTGGTGCACAACAGGAATAGGCTTCGTTAAACCGTCACTGTGACGTATCGACTGCATGCAGCCCCCTGGGCCAACGCGGCGAATGCGGGCTT
>NZ_GG770559.1:101884-115973 GCF_000164135.1 Mycobacterium parascrofulaceum ATCC BAA-614
AGAACGACAACGGACACTTCGGCGGGCTATTGATTTTCTTGCCGGCGTCGGTCGGTGCGTCATCTGCACCACGGCTGTGCGGTGGATGCCGTATAGTCGCAGCATGCGCGGCCCATTGGCGTGCTCTAGTTGACCATAGATAAAATATCGGCGAATCATGTTGCGGTGCAAACTGATTGGTCGCAGCAAGGCTCTTAATCAGCTACCGGATAGCTGTTCGCTGTGGATCCGTGGCGTCGTCGGACGCACGTGTACGTAAACCGATGTGACTGATTTGGATAAAAGCAACTGTTTCTCAAGGTGATTGAGTCCCGTCAGCCTCGATTCGAGGCGCCACGAACACGGCGGCGCTGCCCATCGGGTGTGCCGAACTGGACGCACCCACGGCTGACCAGATTCACCATGCGTATCGCAGGATCTTCACTCACTCGGCGGATTTACCATATTGTGAGTATTACGTCACTGTGACGAATTGCGTTGTAGCCCGAGCAGGCGCTGCCGGGCGACATCGAGATAGTCGCGGTCGACCTCTGCGCATAAGCGGGGGTGGCGACCAGGGTCACGGTCGGCCCGATCGGGGTGCCAGGACGGCCCACTCCAGCAGCGGTTGATGCAGAGTAGGCCATCCACGCGGGCGTCGATCAATCGATACGTTCTACGCTTAGCGCCACAGCCGGCTGGCAAGGCATAACGGCTAAACTCGCCGCACTGAAGAGCTCGGCCGCCCGTTGGCCCGCCGAGTACTCATCCCATTCCCGCACCGCCCCCCTTTTCACCGGTGACAATGGGTGGCCGCGGCGGCGGCACCGAAGCGCTCCAGCTCGCGAGCTGGCCGCGGTTAACTTACGGGTAAGGCGAAGGCCTGCTTAGTCCGGAAAGTTCGGTTCGTCACCCCAAATCGCAGAAGGCGCGTGAGGTGCCGCTGCCGATCCTGCCCGCGGCGCCCGAATGCTCGGGCTGCTGATCCGTGCGCTGTGGGTGCTGCGGTAGACAACACGGCCCCCGACGATGGTGCCCGCGTAGTTGCCGTCAGGAGCAAAAACTCGATCGCCCTGGATCTCCCCGATGTACTGGCCCGATGAGGAGTAGAGCGAGGAACCGGAGACCTGGAGCGGTCTGCCGTTCTTTGTGTACAGCCGAGTCATGATGCCGGTTTAGCACGAAGGTTGTCCGTGGCGATGAAAAAGTACCCACTGGCGGCCAAGTAGAGGTATCCGTTTTTGGCCAGGTAAAGGTATCCACCCCGTGTTCGTCGTGTCGATCAGGAACTGCGGGCCCCGATGGTGACGGTGAAGGCGCCAACCAATCGCCATCACCACCGGGGAGTTCCATTGAAGTCTGCGAAGGACCGCATGGACATCATTTCTGCCTACCAACAGCTCGGGTCGTATAGGGCCGCCGCCGAGGAGTGTGGCACCACCCACCGCACCGTCAAGAAGGTCGTCGATAAGTTCGAGGCTGACCAGGCCGGTGTGTCGCCGCCGCCGCGGGCCGAACGGCCGCATAACTACGACTCGGTGGCCGATCTGGTCGCCGAACGCGTGGAGAAGTCGCACGGTCGGATTTCGGCCAAGCGGCTGCTCCCGAAGGCCCGAGCCGCCGGATACACGGGTTCTGACCGTAACTTTCGGCGGCTGGTCGCGGATGCGAAAGCGTTGTGGCGCAGCACTAATCACCGTGGCCGTCGTCCGGCGGTGTGGGAGCCGGGCGAGTATCTGGTGATCGACTGGGCCCAAGTCGCACCGGGGTTGTTCCTGTTCTGTGCGGTGCTGGCGTTCTCCCGGTGGCGGTTCGTGCGCTTCGCCACCGACGAGCGTGCCTCGACCACGTTGGCGTTGATCGCCGAAGCCCTGGCCGCCGCCGGCGGGGTCCCAGCGAGGGTGCTGGCCGACCGGATGGCCTGCCTCAAAGGCGGCGTGGTCGCCAACGTTGTCGTCCCCACCCCGGACTACGTACGTCTGGCCAGCCACTACGGGTTCGCCCCGGATTTCTGTCACGCCAGCGACCCACAGTCCAAGGGCATCGTGGAGAACCTGTGCGGGTACGCGCAGGACGATCTGGCTGTCCCGTTGTTGACCGAGGCCGCCGTCACCGGGAAGCCGATTACTCTGCGTGATGCCAACGCGGCGGCCGAAGCGTGGTGCGCGGAAGTGAACGCCGCGACCCATTCGGAGATCTGCGCGATCCCCGACGAACGGCTGATCGCCGAACGTGAACTGCTGCAACCACTCCCATCGCTGAGGTTGCAGATCGGGGCACCGTCGGTGCTGCGCAAGGTCGACCGCCTGTCCTGCATTCGGTACGGGTCGGCCCGCTACTCGGTGCCGATGAGGTTGATCGGCACCACGGTGGCCGTGGTCGTCGACCACGGCGCGATCTGTCTGCTGGAGCCCGCCACCGGGGTGATCGTGGCTGAACACGAACTCGTCGCACCCGGTGGTGTCTCGATCCTCGACGACCACTACGACGGCCCGCGGGCGGCCCCCAGTCGCGGACCGCGCCCGAAGACCACGGTCGAGAAGCAGTTCTGCGACCTCGGCGTCGACGCCCAGGCATTCCTCGTCGGTGCCGCGGCGATCGGCAACACCCGACTGGCCTCGGAGTTGGAGATCCTGCTCGCCCTCGGTGCCGCCCACGGCGCCGACGCCCTGGTCTGCGCGCTGCACCGGGCGGTGGCGTTCCGGAGGTTCCGTGCCGCCGACGTGCGCTCGATCCTCGCCGCCGGCACCGGCACACCACAACCCCGCCCTGCCGGCGACGCGCTGATCCTGGACCTACCGATCGCCCCAACCCGATCCCTGGACGCCTACAAGATCACACCGATCGTATCCGACGGCGAGGTGATCTCATGACCAAACCACCACCAGTCACCGATACCAAACCCATTGCACCACCATCGGTTCCACCACTGGCCGCCGATCTGGATGCCGGGCTGCGGCGGTTGAAGCTGGCCGCGGTGCGCCGCACCGCACCGGAGGTCTTGATCACCGCCAAGACCCAACGCTGGACCCCCGAGGAAGTCCTACGGACCCTGATCGAAACCGAGTTGGCGGCACGGGATGCCTCCAACGTCGTCAACCGGCTCAAAGCCGCGGCCTTCCCGGTCCCGAAGACGCTGGAATCGTTCGACGTGGCCGCCTCCTCGATCCAGCCGAAGACCTTCGACTACCTCGCCAATTTGGAATGGATTCGAGCGCAACAGAACCTGGCGATCATCGGCCCAGCCGGCACCGGTAAGTCCCACACTCTCATCGGGTTGGGGACCGCGGCCATCCACGCCGGACACAAGGTCCGCTACTTCACCGCCGCCGACCTCGTCGAAACCCTCTACCGCGGCCTGGCCGACAACACCGTCGGCAAGATCATCGAATCTCTGCTGCGAGTCGACCTGATCATCCTCGACGAACTCGGATTCGCACCCCTGGACGACACCGGTACCCAACTACTGTTCCGCCTCGTCGCCGGAGCCTACGAACGCCGCTCCCTGGCCATCGGATCGCACTGGCCCTTCGAGCAATGGGGCCGCTTCCTACCCGAACAGACCACCGCCGTCAGCATCCTCGACCGCCTGCTGCACCACGCCACCGTCGTCATCACCGACGGCGACTCCTACCGCATGAAAGACGCCCGACACCGAAAGGAGCAGCCCCAGCCAACTTAGGAACTACCGCACGGGGTGGATACTTCTATCTGGCCACCAGCGGATACTTCAACCTGGCCATTGACAAAGGTATGACAAGGCGCAGCGACGCGCTCTTCACATCCGTACGACACCTGGCGCGTCGCTCACCCGGATTGCAATCGCCGCGTCTGCTACCCCGGCTGAACCCAGCGGGTGAACACCTCGCGATCGACCCGCTTGAGCATGATCGGCACCTTGATCGGTCTGTCGGTCCGTCCGGGATGCGACTCCGGTGGACGCCGACTCAGCGCAGTCACCTTCGCTTTCGCGTTGCTCACCAGGTAGGTGGGATGTGCTCCGAATCCTCGTGCGCGAGGTCATTCGTCAACGGTGACGAATACCCGGCTTGAGGCACCTTGACTGGAGCGTGCGAGTAGCCCCCCGCTCAGCGAACCATCACGGCTGCAAGCTGAAGATGAGGGTCTGGTCATACACACTTCGTGCGTACGCCAACAGTGCACGAGAAGCCGGACTGCCAGGCGCGTCGCGCCAGGCAAGTGCCACTTGAGCTCGTAACGGAGGCTCGCCGATCGTGAAGCAGTGCAGGGCATCGACACTGGTGGCGAAGGAGGCCGGGAGGATCGCCAGACCCAACCCGTGGGCGGCCAATTCAGCTACAACTGCGGGATCGGACACCTCGAACCGTATGCGTGGTGTGAACCCGGCTTTCTTGCACGCGGCCTCGAATCGGGACCGAGTTCCCGCACCGGGCTGCAGGGTCACGATGTCGCGATCACGCAGCGCGTCAATATCAATATTGGCCAGGCCAACTAACGAATCGTCGGCGCAAACGGCGCCCGCTATTTCGTCGTCAACCAGGTCCTGATAAGCAAGGCCGCTCGGTCGGTCGCGTCCGCGTGAAACAATGGCAGCGTCCATGCTGCCCGTTAACAGCCGTTCCTCTAGGCTCAGCGAGTCGGCCTCGGTCAAGGTTATGTCGACGGCGGGGTAAGTACGGTGAAATCCTGCGAGCAATTCCGCAATATTGACTCGGCGCGAGCCGATACTGCCTATGACGAGGCGGCCTCGGACCAGTCCGACCATCTCGTCGATGACTAGTTGAGCCTCACGCACGGCGGCGAGCGCGGCGCGCGCATAGGGAAGCACTGCCTCACCCACCGCGGTCGGCCTCACGGTCGTGCCGGTGCGGTCCAGCAAGTCGCCTCCCCCCAATTCACGTTCCAGTCGGCGAATTTGGGCGCTGACTCCTGATTGCGCAACGTAGGCCTTCATCGCCGCCTTGGTGAAGCTGCCCTCGTCGACGACGGAAACGAAATATTCCAGGTGCCTCAGATCCGGGATCGATCGGCGGCGCTGACCTGCACTCATAACTCATGATGCTACCTCCGATCATATATAGATGTTGGACATATACCTTGAGCTCAGAGAGCCTATTAGGTGACCCTAAAAGCGCGAACCAAGGAAAAGCGAAATGACTAACAGCCCATCAACCGAGACCGGGATCTACGGCGTGTCGCCGAGCAACCTTCAGCAACAGCTCAAGAGTCGTACCCGACACCTTTGCACGCTCGCTGCCTTGCTTGTCTTGGCGTTAACGGTCGGATCAGCGGCAACCTTGATTGATGCTCCGCCCGCACAAGCTACCTGCAATAGTAATTGCTGCGGTGATATACCGGAGTGGTATCAGTTCTGCAAAAACCGCACTCCCGGCGGCACATTTTCGGACCAGACTCATTTCATTTACAAAGGCGCACCTGCGAATGCCTCAGGCGTCGACTGTAAGTACGACTATGCTGGTTTTGGAGGATTTGTTCCGCGAACGAAAGTTATCCACTATTCCTGGTCACAGGTTTGCAGCGACCTGCGTATCGGCAAGCGCGCAACCTGGGACGGCCACGTTGCGCATTGCAAGCCATGATTTCAGCTCTCAAATTCCGTTGCGTTGTCTCGGCAGTTTTCCGCGGAAAACTAGCCCCAAAGGCGAAGAAATCCCTGCTACTGCGCCAGCCGGCCGGGCGTACCTCGTCACGGGCTGAGGGTAGCGCCCAAGCACATTCTGTCTACCGACGGCGGGGGTGCGGAGTTACGCTGAGGCAGTCTTGATCGTTGCGCGCCTGGCTCGCGGTATTCCCTGCCAGCTATGGCTGCGCCAAGGACGAAGGTGCCACCGCGCAGCGTGACGGGCTGGCCGACGTGTCGGGACAGCGAGGGTGCGTCACTTACATCGAGGTGATCACCACTGCCGCGCCGCGGTGGTCGACAACCCAAACCCGATGCCCGGCTGTTCGTTGTCGTGCCGGTCCGCCCGGCTTTTCATAAAGGTGCCGACACCGGGTAGGGGCCGCCCCAACTGCCCGTCCCCGACCACCGTGGAGTGTCGCCGGGCTCATTCGGCGCTGTCAGGAAGGACCGGCGGATGCTTGTCATTGGTGTAGACGCACACAAGGCCACTCACACGCTGGTGGCGGCCGATGCCGTGGGCCGCAAACTCGCCGAATTCACCGTACGGGCCACCACCGACGGGCATCTGAAAGCCTTGGATTGGGCACGCCGTCGTTTCGGCAGCGACCTGGTGTGGGGCATCGAAGATTGCCGCAGCGTGACCTCGCGGCTCGAGCGGGACCTCCTGGGCGCAGGACAACGTGTCGTGCGGGTGCCACCGCACCTGATGGCCCGAACCCGTGCCTCGGCCCGGACGCCGGGGAAATCCGACCCGATCGACGCCCTGTCGGTCGCCCGAGCGGTGTTGCGCGAACCGGACCTGCCGGTGGCCAGCCATGATGTGATCTCGCGGGAATTGCAGTTGTTGGTCAACCGTCGTGAAGATCTTGTCGCCTTCCGCACCGCGGTGATCAACCGCCTGCTGTGGAGGGTGCATGAGCTCGACCCGTCGCACGCACCACCGACCGGCTCGATGCAGCGCTTCAAGCATCAGGAGGCTCTGCGGGACTGGCTGGCCACCCAACCGGGGCTTGTCGCCGAACTCGCCCGCGATGAGCTCGACGACGTCACTGCGCTCACCCAGCGAATCAACAGCCTGGAACGACGCATCACGGCGCAGGTTGAGGCGATACATTCCTCGCTGCTCGAGTTGCGTGGTTGTGCGGGGTTGACCGCGGCGAAAATCATTGGCGAGGTGGCTGTGGTGTCGCGGTTCCGCAATGAAGCCGCATTTGCTCGCCATGCCGGGGTGGCGCCGGTTCCGCACTGGTCGGGCGCGAAAGTTGTGCACCGCGGCGCTCGTCGGTCAGGCAATCGGCAGCTCAACGCCGCCCTGTACCGCATCGCGCTCCTACAAATCCAACACAACGGACCCAGCGAGGCCTACTACCGCAAACGCCGTGACGGCGGCGACTCACACGCCCAAGCAATGCGCCGAGTCGAACGCCGACTCGTCCGCAAAGTATTCGGCTGCCTACGCGACGATCACCGCAACCGCGCCGCTGCCCATAACCAAAGCGACACAACGGTATTCCTCAGTCCCGCGGCCGAGCCCTAGCCTAGCATAGCCGCCAGCTTCGCCGAGCGATGACCTCCACGGCAAACATAGTCGTCGCCTTGCTCACGCCCTCGGCATGGCTGCGCTCTCTTCGTCGCATCTCGACGCTCAGCGATCGTGCGGCTGGGTTCACTTGGTGGACTGACAGATTGCGAGTAGACCTTCTTGCTCGTCGAGCATCTGGGTAATCGTGTTCAAGTAAGCGTTCTGATCCCTGGCGACGACATCTGCTGGTGCGCTTGATGTTTTGTCGCGACCGATGTCTTCGAGCAGTGAGACCGCCTGACCGGACAGATCCGCCATCCGGCGCAGATGGCCACCGACGGGCCCGTTAGATGGTTGCCGCGCATAGCTGTGCAATTGGTCCGACCAAGCACGATATCGGTCAACATCACCGCGGTTCATCACCCCAAGCCATGCCCCGGTGATATCGGTGCGATAGCTGTCCGCAAGGGCGGCATTGGCGCTGCGGCAGTCCGGATCCGGCCGATCCGACAGGTATGCCATTGCGCCAACAGTGACTCCGACCACGACGAACAACGCGACCAGCGCCCAGATCCGTCGACTGGGCAGAGATGCCGAGCCCTCCAACTCGGTGGGTATCCCGCGGTCGCGTGCGGCTGCGCGCAAGGACTCGAGATGTTGTGTGAGGCGGCGCCGCCGATAGCCGAGCCACGTGTGATACGTCGTGAAGTACAGGACGAACCCGGCCCAGAAGATGCCATGCCGCACGTCATGGGTGACGAAGGCGAGGATCACCAACACAGCGAACAGAACAGGCACCACCCACACCACTTTTGAGGCCCCGCGCTGTGGCCGGCGGAGAGAGCGCAGGGCGAGGGCAGCCATCGTGGTAGCTGCGGCCAGTGCGCCCGAATCCGCAGGAATTTCGCCGCGGCGCCACGCTTTCCAGATCTGGGCCCGCTGCTCGCGGTCGAGCCCGACGATGGGCGTAACGAGGCGCTGCTGCAGCGGGGCTTGGACGTAGAGCATCGACGCAGAGATGATCATGCCGAATCCGGCGACCGCCAACCAACCCCGCAACGCACCAGTGGTGGTGAAAACCCTCGGGAACAGTAACGCCGCGATGGCGGCGAGTGTGGCCGCGGTGACTGCAGCACCTATCAGCCACCGCACCCACCATGGGGCGACAAGAAGGCGCAGCCACATGGGTTTTGAGTGTGCCAGACCCTACGGACAGTGGTGTTCGCCATCGGGAGAAGCGCCGCAGCGAGATCACCGCTGATCAGCGCCCGCCGAGGGAGGAAAATACTCCTATGACGACGACCAGGCGCGACACCTCGACTGTCAACGAGGGATCCCATGAGTCGGCGGCGTAGCGCGGCGCCGTGGGCGGCGACCAGTGTCCCCACCATCCGCCGCCAATGGTGCAACGCCTTTGAAGCCAGTGCAGACCTCTCATTCGACCAGTACAAGACTCCTCCGCCGCCCAACGCCTCGGCTCACGACATCGCAGCCGCGAAAAAGATTCAACGACTGATCGCAAGCTTCGCCGGCGCTGCCGCCACCATGCGTGCTGAAGCACAGGCCTTGCGCACCGCAGAGCTGTACTGGGTTGCGCGCGACATGGTCGACGTCGTCCTGGACGCAGCCGCCTCACTACCCGAATGGACTCCCGTGGCCGCATTGCCGGCGCCGACCGGCATGCTGTGCTGGACCAAATCGGCGGGCACCGTCCCGGCCGGTACGCCCATTCCCGAAGCGGTCGAAGCCGGACTCAACGACCCGGCATACATGCCCCAACGCCTTACCCCCGACGTCGCCACCATCATCGACGTGCCGTGGGACGGTGTGTGGTGGTGGAGCAGGCCCGACGGCTCACTCCAACTTGTGCCGTTCTCACGAGCAGAACAAAACGCCGAAGTCCTGCGACTGGCCCATACCACCTCCCCGGTATGGGGCGCGCAAACGATCATGGTCAAACCGGACGTCCCCCGCACCGACGAGGCCAACGGTTCCGAAACCGCGCACCCATTCATCAGCGCAGTCGGAGCGGCCTGGCTTCTCATGGCGCAGGCCAATGTCGCCGAGACCCGAACGATCGGACCGCCCCCGCCCGCTGGGCCGCAACCCGCCGACGCCCCCGACGACCACCCACCAGCCGCGCGGCCAGCACGCGAACCTTCGACGGTGACCATCGTCGAGCTCCGGCCGCGGGCGGCGGGCTCAGAGTCGGTTGGTGAGCCCGCCCGCACCTACACCCACCGCTTCCCAGTGTCTGGCCACTGGCGCCAACAGGCCTGGAGTCCCAACCACAGCTGGCGCAAGCCAAAATACATCGGCGACTACATCAAGGGCCCCAAAGGCGCCCCGCTCATCGCCCCTAAAGCGCGCGTTCACATCCTGCGCAAAGGTCGGTGACCGGAGAGCCAACCGCTCCCCCACCAGCGCCCAAGACCGGTTGGAAAGCTGTCGTGCAGGTCTCAAGGTCGGTGGCCTTCACGAGCTGGAGGTGCAGGTGTCGTGCTTGGCGCAGCGTGCCGGAGATGCCTTGGCTGCGTTCGAGCCACCATGCGCGCCCGCACAGTGACGCATACGCGTGCTATGATGTGCGTTATGAAAGGGTCGGCTGCTCCCGCTCTAGGCGCTCTACTCGCCAAACATCAAATCGGTCTCACCGTCGACGAGGTCCTGCACGAGCTTGACTCTGCATTTGCGGCAATCCCTGCAGCGGCCACCTTGTCGGCGGTGGAAGTGGACTTCCTCCGCGAGCACGCCGAACCCAGCACGGCGACGGCTATCGACCGATGGTCAGCTGACGACGAACGGCAGGCTCGGGCCCGCGTCGCGTTGCGCCAACTTACGAGTGCAGTCTCAGGATCCGTCAGCATCAAAGAAGCCGCCGTCCTCCTCGGCGTCGACCGGTCCCGCGTGTCACGACGGATCACCGGAAAACAGTTGTGGGCCTTCGACCTTCAGGGAACGCGGCGCATCCCCAAGTGGCAGTTCCTGGGTAATGAACTGCTTCCCGGGTTGGACTTGATCGTCCCGGCGATACCACCTGGCACCACCCCCGCGGTGCTCGATGTGTTCATGCATACCCCGCAGCCCGACTTTGACGGCCGAACACCGATCGAACACTTGGCCGCCGGCGGTGACGCCTCGTTGGTCGCCGGGTTCATCCGGGATCTCGGCCGCTGGTGAGCCCGCGCTCCACACCCAAGGTCCCCAAGACGCCCCCCCAGCAGCTCACCCGGCACGCTGACGACAGCATCAGTTACACCGGCACGCTGTGGCGGGTCCACCGCACCGAAGGCGAGTTCGTACTGCCCTGGAACAAGCTACGCACCTTCGGGCCGCTGCCCTCAATGCGCTGGGATCCGCATCCTGACGCTGAACCCCGCATGTGCGCAGAGGGCGTCCTATACGCGGCCGCCGATGTCACAACCAGCCTCGCGGAGGTCTACCAGACCACGCGCATGATCGACACCCGGGCCGGCGCTCCAACTCTGACCGCCTGGAAGCCCCAACGGAAACTACGTCTGCTCGACCTGTCGGGAACGTGGCTGCTGCGCAACGGTGCATCAGCTGCGCTGCTAGCTGCACCTCGCTCCATATGCCGGCGGTGGGCCCGCGCGATCTACACGACCTGGCCCGAACTCGACGGGCTATACGTCCCGTCGACGATGACTGGCCGCCCGAACATTGTGCTGTGGACTGCCGCCGCAAACTCGCTACCCGCGATGCCGTCGTTCTCCCGCCCACTCAACCACCCGCTCGTCTGGTCGATCACGCAAGCAGCAGCCTCTGAGATCGGCTACCGCATCCTGTGACTCGGCGGCTTGGCCGCCTATCGGCGTCCATCGCATCCCGTGTGATCGCGGCCTCGTTGTGGGTATGCCTAGATTCGTCGGACCGGTACGTAGCAGGGAGAACCGCCCATGGCCAATGTCTATGTCGAACCGCGACCCAAAGGCCGCGAAGGAGACGCGATCTCGCACTTCGTCGTTGAAGATCACGCCGATAGCGAGCTGCACCAGGCTTCGACCCAGCAAGAAGCTATCGCCTGGGCCAAACAGCACGGCCATTCGCCGCTGGTGGCTCGGGTCCGCCATCTCAGCGACAAGAAGAAGCCCGACCAGTGGAGGGCCGTTTAGCACTGCTCGTGCCTTGTCGGCAAAGCTTTAGTGGATTTGGTTGGCGAGTTTGGTGACCAGTGCGGTGTTGAGGTAGCTGGTGGCTGCGGGGCCACCGGTGGTGAGCGCGTTGATGGTGGCGGGGTCGTCGATGATGACCAGGGTGCCACCGAAACTGGTGTATTTGGCGGGCAGGCCGGCGTATCCCCCGCCCCCGGCTCCTGGGTCGCTGCGCAGTAGCAGCATGACGTCGCTGCGTTGAGCGATGTAGTCGACGTCGTTGATGTTGAACGGCACTTGCGCCGGCCCGCCGGGGCTGCGCTTGTAGTGAGTGTTGTACGTGAAGCCGATGCTTTCCAGGTAGCTGCTCGGTGGCGATGGTGTCGCGGCTGCGGTGGTGGTGGTGCCGGTGTAGTTGACCGCGACGACCGATTTGCCCTGGAAGCTGCGATGCTCGGAGCGGACGGTGTTCTGCTCCGATTGTGCTTTGTCGACCAGGGTTTTCGCGGCGTCGGCGCGGCCCAGGGCGGTGGCGATCCAGTTCAGTTGGGTCTGCCAGCTCCAGTCCTGGGAATTGTCGGCGGGCTGGGTGAGGGTGGGGGCGATCGCCGTCAACGCGTTGTAGGTGGGTTGGTCGATGTCGCCGGTGTCGATGATGAGGTCGGGTTTTGCCGCGGCGATCGCTGCGGGGTCGGCGGCGGCGAACACCGGTGGCGATGATTGGATGAGCGGTTGCAGCCAGCTGGGCACGGTGGCGCCGGCGGCGTTCATCAGGACCGGTTGGGCACCCAGCGACAGGACGGCATCGGGATCGCCGGGTCCTAGCGCGGCGATCGCCACCGGGCGGTGCTCGAGTTTGACGGCGCCGAATTTGGTGTTCAGCGTTTGGGGTTCATAGGGGCCCAGGCCCCCGCTGGGGTGGCCGAACAGGTGGATACCCACCACGACGCTGGCTGTAAGCAGTGCCGCAACCAGGACGGCTGCGGCCGCGATGAGGCGAGTGCGTTTGCGGCGCGCGGGTTGCGGCGTGGAATCCGGTCCGCCGGGCGAGGGTGGTGTGCCCGTGAAATGTTGGGGCACGCCATGGTTTACGGGCGCGGCTGCTCCGTGTGGGGCATAGGCCGGCCACGGTGGCGCGGAGCTCGCCCCGGGAGGTGGGGTTGGTGGGTAGGTCAGGGTGGGATTTGAGGGGTGGCTTCCCGGTATGCCGCTGGGGCCGGTCGTGGTCGGCGGCGCAGGATGATTGGTCAACGCGGCGGCGGTGGCGGCGGCCAGCGCCCCAGCGGTTTGGAAGCGTGCGGCGGGGTCTTTGGCCAGCGCGCGGGCGATCACGTCGTTGATCGCTGGCGGTAGGGCCGGGTTGACGTCGGTGGGCCGCGGGACGGGGCGCATCAGGTGTCCGGCCAGCATCGCCGACAAGGAGTTGTCCTCGTAGGGGGTGTGGCTGGTCAGCAGCCGAAACAGGGCGCAGCCCAGTGAGTAGATGTCGCTGCGGTGATCGGCCGGCCGGCCTTCGATCGTCTCGGGGGCGGCGTAGGCGGCGGTCCCGACCATCGAGCCCGTGGCGGTCAACGTGGTGGCCTCGTCGAGGGCGCGCGCAATCCCGAAGTCGGCCAACAACAGTCGTTCGTGGTCGCTGCCGGGCGCGGAGATCAAGAAGTTGCCGGGTTTGATGTCGCGGTGCAGCACCCGCCTGGAGTGGGCGTAGTCCAGGGCGGCGGCGACGTCGGTGATGATGCGCACGATGCGAGTCGGGGTGAGATTGGCGCGGTCCAGATCGTTGGCTGCAGTACCTTCGACGTACTCCATGGCGATCCACAGGTGCCCGTCGTCGGCTTCGCCGCGGTCATACACCCGCACGATGTTCGGGTGGTTCAAGGTGGCGGCCAGGTCGGCTTCGCGGGTGAATCGGACTCTAAATTGGCGGTCCACCGACAGTTCGGCGGACAGGATCTTCAACGCATCGCTGCGGGGCAGGGTGCGGTGGCGCGCCAGATAGACCGTGCCCATCCCCCCGGAGCCGAGCACACCTTCGATGCGGTATCCGGCGATGATCGTTCCGACAGCAAGTGGCATCAGCTGCTCATTTCCCGGTTAGCATGCGGTATTGGGCGGCCATCATTTGATGCAACGCATGCTCTTGTTCGTTTTGCATCTCGTAGGCGTAGCGCTCCGCGCGGGCCACGCACCAATAGCCCAAGGCTTCGTTGAAGCATTTCGCCTTGGGCATGCCGCTGACCCCCCCGACTTGGTGGGGCCCGGACATGTCCGCCACGATGCGCGCCGCTGCGCCGGCGTCGGGGGTCTGATAGACCCGGGTCTCGACGACGTAGGAGACCTGCTGCACGTTGGCCGATTTGAACAGCGCCGCGAGATGGACCGGGTCGCCGGTGGCCAGGTGTAGCGCCCCGTGGGCGTCATAGATGCCGTCGCTGATCGACTCGTTTTCGGGCCGGGGCGCCAGCGTGCGGGCCATCAGCCCGTCGGGATCCAGCGGCAGCTGGGCCAGCTGATCGCGGGCGGTGGGCTTGAACGTGTCGATCGCGGGCTGCTGCAAATCCAGGGTGGTGGCGATCAATTGTCCTGCTACATCGGCGTTGTCGGCCGATATCGCCGTCTGCGCGAGCACGTATTGGCCGTGGGCGCTCAACGCGGTCACCGAAAATCGGGGGGCGCCGGGGTCGGGGTAGAGCGCGGTCCAGTGGTAGGTCAGCGCGGCAATCCCGGGATGGCGTGGGATCGAAAACGGCTGCGTGGGAACGGGTTTATCGTCGAACGGCAACGTCAGCGCCGCGTCTTTGGCGGTCATGTCGGCGACTGCGGCGCTCGCATCAGCCGGGCTGGCTAGCT
>NZ_GG770559.1:116458-137214 GCF_000164135.1 Mycobacterium parascrofulaceum ATCC BAA-614
CGGCCCTTGTCGGTGTGACGGGAGCTGGAGAATCCTGCGATCAGATTGTGGCCGCCCAACGCATCGCCTAGCGGGGCGCCCAGCTCGGCGTTGACCGCGTCAGTGTCTTTGACGACACCGGAATCGATTTGGGCGTAGTTGACCAGGTCGGCATCAACCTCCCAGGGGCCCACCACAGCGCTGGCCAGGCGGCGTCCTTCGGCCCAGCCGCCGTTCATCGCATCGCCGGCAATCCCCAGCGGTGTGCGTGGGGCGGTGGGGAAATTCCCGACATCAAGCAGACCAAGGTCGACACCATCAGATCCCTCGGTCCCGGGGGCTTTGACAGCAGTCCCGGCGACCGTGGTACTGCAGGCCACCGTCACCGCCAGCACCGCGGCGCCGACCGCGACCAAGGGGCGGGCGCGGCGGGTCATGGCGCGGTCAACATCAGGTATTGGGCGGCGACGATCTGGTGGGCCTCTACTTCCTGGGCGGCGGTGACTTTGAACGCGTAGCGGTTCGCGGTGGTGATGCACAAAAAGCGCACCGCGCCCAGCTCGGTGCTGTCGGGTCCGCGGTCAAAACAGTGCGCCGAGGGCAATCCGTTGATGCCGGGTGCGGAGTGGTAGCCCAGGAACGGCACGTCCATGCGGGCCAGCCCGTCGGCGGCCCGCTGCGCACCGGGGATATCGACCGCCTCGTAGACGGTGGTGCGGTCAGCGGCGACGTGGACGACCCCGGCGTCGGTGTACATCGCCTCGGTGGCCACCGGGTCGGAGCGGAAATGCAGCGAGCCGTGGGGTGGATAGACCGCGCCCTGGTTGACGTTGGGGTCGGTGGCCGGCACGGTGCGCGCCAGCAATCCGGTCGGGTCGGCGGGCAGCGTAGCCAGCTGGTCGACCGGTGTGGCTTGGAAGTGATCGGCCATCGGGCCTTGCAGGTCCAGGGTTTTGGCGATCAGCTCGGCCGTGGCCTCGGCGCTCTCTTTGGTTCCGGCGAACTGAAAAAACACATACGGGCCGTGCGCGGTGAACGCTGAGGCTTCAAAGCCGCCCGACAGTGGCGCCACGTAGGCCACCGTGGCCGGCGAGCGTGGAACGGGCAAGCGGGTGGCCCAGACATTGCCCGGCCGGACGGTGGCGGCATCAGCGGCGGCCATCGCCGCGGCGGCGTCGGTCGCCTCTTGCGGGCTGGGAAAGCGGAACACTCCGTTGTCCAACACCTTGGGCTTGTCCGCGGGGGCCTGGCCGCGCGGGGGTGGCGGGGTCAGACGGCCGCTAACGAAGCCGGCCACGAAGTGATGCGCCGCGGCGATCGAGGCGATCGAATCACCGCGCACCAGCGCCGAAAGCCGCCCGGGATCGGGAACCGCAGTGGTGGGCGCGATTTCGGCGCCCAAGGGGCTGATCAGCGTCGAATCCACCTGCCAAGGACTGGCCACCATGTCGGCCATCCGCTGGGCTTCGACCCGGCGCCCGGTGGCCTCGTCGGCCACCGGGCCCAACGCCGGGCGCGGCTGGTGGGGATAGTTACCGGGATCGAGCAGCGCCACATTGGCCGCCGCCGGCGCCGGGCCACCCGACTTGACCGCACTACCGGTGACCACGGTGGAGCAGCCACCAGCGAGTGCGATCACCGCGGCCAGCGCGGCGAGCCGCCACACCGGCGATGCCACTGCACGTGGCCGCACGCACCCCGCCGTCGTCATCGCAGGGGTCCCTGGCGCAGGGCTACCTCTGCCTTGGGTGTGCTGGCGCGTTTGCCCGACCAGCGCCGCAGCAGCATGCGGTCCACGCCGATAACTCGGGCGACCCGACGTTCCGAGACCACCCGGTCGGCCACCGACATCACCGCCAGCTGGCGCACCCGGGCGCGAATTCGCTTCTCCTGCTCGCGGATCCGCTGCCACTCGGCGCCGGCAGCATTCAGGTCTGCACTGTGGTCCAGATAGTCGATCGCGGCCTCGACGGCGCAACGCTGCAAGTGGGGATCGTCAGGGTAGAGCAGTTCGGCATCGCACGCGGCGCGGTGCAGGCGGGCCTGCTGAGCAGAATCCAGCCGGCGGGCCCGTGGTTGGCTCAACACCGCTGCCATCAGTTCCCCCGCGGATCCGTCGCGACAGGCAACGTCGCGCTGTCCCATCTCGTCTGATCCCCCGTTTCGGCGTCGGTTGGCGGTCTCGGCCTGATCCGAAATGGTAGTCGCTGCTACCAGCACCTCAGGCCCGATCGCCGATTTTGTTCAACATCTGCCGAGCGATATCGCTGGCAGTTTTGCCGGGCGCGGGTGCGGTGTCGCGGTAGTAGGTGATGGAGACCTCCACCAGGCAATTGTTGCGGACTCCCAAGGCGTGCGACTCGCGCAAATTGATGGTTTGATCGTGGTTCTCCACGGTGGCTTCCACCACGGACCCCTCGGCGTGCACCTCGCCAACCTCGTAGTAGACGTTGGCGCCGCTCTGGATTCGTGCGCCGACACATCGTTGCCATTGCTGGGTGAACTTCGCGAACATCCCATCAGCGGCGGCCATCGACGGCAGCGCCACCACGCCCTCCTCAAGGTTGATCACGGTGATTACCGGCGACAGGTGGGAGTGAGAGTCCCACCACATTTCGTGCGCGACGTTGAGCACCTGGGCGTTGGTGTAGGTCTCACCGATGAGGATCTTGCTGAGCCCGGCGCAGTCGCTTTGCTTGGCGCCAGGCCAATCCCAGAACAATTCCGCAGGCCCGCCGAACACCGGCGAGCGGTCGATCTCGAACGCCTGATCAAACACATGTGACAGTTCGGTGTCGGTCAGCATGGTGTCCTTGATGACCGGGCCGGTCAGCGGGTGGGGCTTGAGGTTGGCGGCTGGATGTGCTGTGCCGGTCACGACGTCGGCGCAGCCGGCCGCCGCCGTGACCAATGCCGAGCACATCACCACCAGGGCCAACCGAATAGCGCTGGGCGCCAAGCTCATCTTGATCATCAGTCCTCTTTTCTCACGATGTGGAGTGCGACGGAGCTCACGCGTCCGGCCAGGCGCCGGGCCGCCTAGTGGGGGGTGACGCGCTCGGCCATGCGGGTGGCGATGGTGATCGCTTGATCGGTGCGGTTCGCACCACAGCTGCGCACGTCGATGACGATGTTGTTGCGCGCGGTCAGGGCCCGCTGGCACTGCCAGCCGCCACCGCCCTCTTGGGTGTTGGTGATGCTGAGCATCCCCTGATGGTTGGTGGCGGTGCCCGCGATCCAAATGCTGCCCGGATAGCCCCGTTCCGACACATGCAAGGTGGCGCCGTTGCATTTCGGCCACGCCTGTGCCTGTTTGGCCGCAAAGTCGTTGGCCGCCTTGGCGGTAGCGAAGTAAATCGCGGCGCTGTGGTTGATGTGCGTGGCGGCCTTGGCATCCCCCAGCGACTGCGTGCGCACTCCCACCCACCCGGTGTTGTCGAGCTCGACATCCTGAGCAGGCAGGTGGATCTCGCCGCATTCGGGCCGATCGGTGCTCACGCCAGTGAACGCATAGTCGTCTTGGCCGCTGTCCCCGGGAAACGGTGCGATATCGGTCGCACCTTCGATGCTGTTGATGGTGGCTACATCCAGCATCAACCCGGGTAGCGCCGACAACGGCACCGTGGGTGGCTGGGGTGGCGGCCCGGGGTCGATCGGCGCTGTCGAGGAGGTCGGCGCCGGCGTTCGTGGGGAGCTCGCCGTGTGGTGATCAGGACTGCTGGCGGCGTGGATCGTCAGGCCGGTGCCCGCCATGGCGATCACCACTGCGGCCCCGGCGGCAATCCGTCCCCACTGGGGAAGGCGCCGCGGGCGAGCCGGGGTGAACCCCGGCGGCGGGGACCCGGGAACCGGCCCCCAGGCCGGCATCCCAGGGCGTGCCGGTGGCGCGGGAGGCCCACCAGGCGCGGAGAACGGGCGGCGAGGCAATACCGCGGTGGCCTCCTCGCCCGGTCCGGGCCGCATGAACGGTGTCTGGGCGGGCCGATATGCACTGTGCGGTGGCGCGGCGGCGCTTGCCGGAGTAGCCGGCCGCGGAAAGGCCCGCTGTGGTGTCAGCGCGGGTTGCGTCGGGTTGGTCAAGGGCGAGAGCGGGTGGTCAAGCATTGGCCGTCCTTCGGGAAGAGGTGACTGCGAGAGCTCGGCGAGCGCGGCGGGGGCCGCCCTGCGTGGGTTATGGAAGCTGTGCGGCTCGGCACCGTGTTCGCGCATGCCGCACATTGAAACACAGCGTGCAGCGCAGCGCAACGCTTCTAAACATTGCACCGCTGTGTTTTTGTTGCTACCGTCTGCGTCATACCCGAACGAGCTGTCAGGAGGGACCGCCACATGAGCGCTGTTTCGCTGAGCCGCCAGCCGCAACCGATAAGCGGTGCACCCACGCCGACCACCGGCACCCGCCGAGCGCTTTTCACGCCCGTTTGGCGATGGACCCTGCTGGCGGGCGTCGCTCTTGCCGTGCTGTTGACCGGATGCACCGCCACCACCACCGGGCACCCGGCGGCAGCGCCGGACCTGGGCCGCTGGCAGCCGCCGGCCGTCCTGCCCCAGCACCTCGGGGATCTGCTGCTCAAGGAAAGCGACGTCAACACGATCGGACACACCAGCGCCATGGCCATACGCAAACAGGTCACGCGGATGTGGCATGACGAAGACGTCGTCTCCAACCCCGACTGCCTCGACAGCTACTCACCGGCCGAAGCCACCGTCTACCAAGGCAGCAACTGGAACGCCGCGCAAGGACAGATCCTCGACGACGCTGCCCCCGTTCGACCCGAGCACGCGCTGGTGCAAGTCCTGGTCGGCTTCCGCGACGCCGACTCCGCCCAGCAGTTCTTCAGCCAAGCCAAGACACGCTGGTCGGGCTGCGCCAACCGATCCCTCACCGTCACCTCGCCCGGGCATGCCCCCGTCACCTGGAACTTCGGCACAGCCCAGGCCACCGACACCACCTTGGCCACCACTCAAACCCAGCCCGACGGCCGCGGCCTCACCTGTCAACGCGCCATGGGACTGGCCAACAACGTCATCGTCGACACCTTGTGGTGCGGCTTTGACACCAGCAGCCAAGCCAGCGACATCGTCTCCAAAATCAGCGCATCAATCTCGAACGCCTAACCCACCACCGCAGCAGCATCGATAGCGGCCACCGAACTGAAATCCGCTCGGCACAACCTGATTGCCCAATCACTACGGAGGAACCATGTCCTACCCCCACCACCCCCACTACCCGCAGCCCTACGGGTATCCGCGGCCCTACCCCCCGGCTCCGCAGCAACTAGGACCCGCGCCCTGGCCGGGCCACGGTGTCTCGCCGGCGGGCTACCCGCCCCCGCCCCCAGCCGCCAACGAACCGTTGTTCACCGTGCGGATCAGGAAGCACGCCGGCTTAGCCATCCTGATGTTGAATGAGACATACACCGTCACGGGAACGTTCGCCCAATGCGAGGCGGCACTGCGCGAGGCACGCGTGCACAATCTGGCCTTGGGATGGTGGAGTGTGTCCTCCCTGCTGGTCTGCAACTGGATCGCACTCTTTGAAAACCACCGTGCGCGAGTGACTCTGCGGCGCCAAGCCGCCCAGGCCAACGCCAGCCGACAGCCCGCTGCCTGGCAAACGCCGCCAACCGCCGCTGATACCCGCGGCTTCCGCCGCTAAAGCGCGCATCTCACCTCCCGAGCCGAATCGGCACCCCAAAGGACGAAGCCGATCGCCTTGCACCACAACCCATCTCGACGCTCCCCTCAGGACAGACATGAACCAACGCGTGCTGATGTCGATGTGGATGGCCGCCAATCAGATCGCGATAGTGACCGTCCTTATTGTCGTGAACTGGCGAGCCGCCACCGGCCGGTTGAAACGCAACCAGTGGACCGGAATCCGCACCCCCTCGACGATGCGCAGCGATCAGGCCTGGGTAGCCGGCCACCGCGCCGCACTACGACTGACCCCGCTGTGCGTATTCACTACCGCCATCAGCCTTCTCGCCCTGCTGGTCGCCGCGCTGTGGGCCTCATTTGGCGTCACCATGATCGTTGGCGCCGTCGGCCTATTCGCCTTCCTGCCGCTCGCCCTGTACAGCGCACTCGTCGCGGGAAAGGCCGCGAAACAGGCAGAGAATCCTGAAAACCGATAGCCGCGTGAAGGCAGCTTCTGATTCCCAAGCATTGCCCGAAAAGCATCCCGGGCATCAACCGATCGACAGCTGCCCGATCAGATTGTCGATCGCCCGGGCGGCCTCGGGGGCGATAGGGCGCTCGGCTTCGGCGTCTTCGAGGACCGATACCGGCAGCCCAGCGCCGTTGGCCGCCTCCTGCAGGCTCAGCTCCGCGCGGTGACGGGCGCCGTAGAGCCGCTGACCCAACGTGGCAGCCGGTGAGCGCGCCGCACGCATCATCAAGTCGTTGTAGCTGCGTCGCACGCTGCTCAACGCCAGGATCACCGACGGGCTGCCCTTGGCGTTGCGCGCGGCGCTGGATGCCAGCCGCTCCAGCTTGCGCAGGTCGGCCAGGGTTTTGGTGGCCTTGGGGCTGAAGTCGGGATCGGTTGGCTCCGGCAGTTCGGAGATGGCGGTGAGCAAGGTGTGCATGGCCAGTTCCACCGTCTCGGCCATCAGCGGCGCCTGAACGGAGTCAGTGAACACCTCGGTGGCCTCTTCGCCGGCGGGTGCGACGGGGCCGGTCTGGATGGCACCGCTGGTGGGCGCCGGAGCCGCGCCGCGCCGGATGCGGGTGATGTGGCCCGTCGGCCAGTCCAGCACCTTCTCCAGCTTCTCCAGCGTGCTGCGGCGCGGCCAGCTGCGGCCCTTCTCGAACTTGATCAGGGCGCCCGCGTTGATGATTCCGTCGCGGTCGAGGCTGCGCTGGGAGATGCCCAGCTGCTGCCGGCGCTCGGCGACCGCGCTGCCGGCCCGGATCACGCCGGGGTCGCTTTCGTTGTCCCACCACTGTTCGCCCTCACCGTCGAACGGGCGCATGACCTGCGTCGATTCCTCAGGCGGCACCTGCGATCGGTGCTGCGGGGTCAGGCCTACCGCTACCCCGTCGGGCGCCCCGAGATAGACGGTGGTCGCGCCGCTGATCAGGACCGAGCTGCGGCGTATCCCGTCGACGAAAATTCCGTTGGTGCTGGTGTCGAAGGCCCGCCAGCCCTCGCGACGCGGTTCGAGCCGAACGTGTTGCCGCGAAACTCGTTCGTCGTCGACCTCTACCGTGGCCGCGCTGTCTCTACCAATGATGGCCACACCCGCCTCAGGGTGCAGCGTGTGTGTTGCCCTGCCGACCCGCACACTCAGCGGCGCTGTCGTGGTGATCTCCCCTGATGTCAATGCTGGCTCCTGGTCACGGTGGGCCCGGACTGCTGTGTTCCGAGCCGCTGCACTAAGGGTCATGCTACATCTACTTGGCGAGCATCGGGTCCGGTAAGCCCATGTTCATCTCGTGTCGTCGGCTCTTCGCGCACCCAACGCTGCCCCCCAAAACATCTCGTCCCATGGTCCACTTTCCTGGTGTTCACTAGGTCTTTCGCGGGCTGTCGGCACGGGTCGTCACGTGGCCAAGGGTGTGCCGCCGGCTCAACGCCGACAGTCTCCCGCGCGTGTCGAGCAACCTGCGCCAGGTGCAGCGTTTCTAAACGTTGCACAACCGGGGCGCTTCGTTTATTGTCGTAGCGGGGCGCGGTGGAACTGCCCCAGGACATCAGGAAGGGCACTCTCATGCAGCACCGACTGGCGCCCGCCACGCAACGGCACCACCACCCGCATGCACTGGTCATACCGCCGGTGTCTCGCGCGTACTACGACGATCCGCCGACCCAGCCGCTCCCCCGGCCACCGCTGCCCTCGATAGGCGCCCCGCAGGGCCCGATTGCGCACCGGCACCGTCCAGCGCCCCCTGGCCCAACCTGTTGGGCGCCAACGGCGTTCGTTCCTTGTCCCCCACCGGCAGCGCGGCGACGCCGACGCTTGCCGCTGGTCCTGGGCGCAGCGGGCAGTGCGGGCGCTGCGGTGCTCATTACCGGATTCTGGGCGCCGGGGTTCTTCGTCACCCGGCAACTCGATGTGCGCGCAGCTCAGGCGGGCGTTGCCCACGTCTTATCCGACCCGGCAGGGTACGGCGCCAAGGACGTCAGCGACGTCATCTGCAACGACGGACGCAACCCCACCGTCACCAAGGGCGCCACCTTCACCTGTCAGGCCACCATCGACCACATCAAACACCAGTTCGTGGTCACGTTCACCGACGACGCGGGCAACTACGAGATCAGCCGCACCGGGACAAAGGTTTAACGATGAGCAACAACGACCACCTAGACTGGCAGGCGCGCCCCGACACCGGTCCGCTTGAGCCCTCCAACCGCACCGCTTTGGGCGCATCCTTGGCACTGCTGGGACTGCTGCTGATGTCATCGGCGGTGTTCCTGCTGCTGCAACCGCTGGGCAGCCCTACCTTCGGGGTCAAGTTCGAAGAAGGCGTCTACCCGGCCGGCTCGGCGGCGGAGGTGCAATCGGCGCGGGTCGGGGTGATCGGCGCGACCGTACTGATGGTCGTGTCGGCCGGCCTTGCCGCCAGCGCCATCGCTGTGCGGCCGCACCCCGCCCTGCGGCTGATCGGCGCGGTCACCCTGCTGGCGTTGGCCCCGACGGTGCTGCTCCTGCTGCTCGACTACGGCCTGGCGTTCTGAGGAAAGCTGTCATGAGGTCCGGTACTTTGCCCGACTCCGAGCAGGCGATGACATGCCGGCTCGATGCCGCCGGGATCGGTGGCGACACCGGTCGGGAACTGGCCGACTCGTTCAGCGACTACCCGCAGGCCATTCCCGTCATCGTCGACTGGCTGCAACACCTCGATGAGCGCGTCCCGCCTGAAGAAGACCGTCGGGTGTGGCGGACCGCCCTGATCCGAAAGCTGACCACTAAGTACGCCAAAGGCAACCGCGCCGCCATCGACGTCCTGTTCGACCAGTTCGACGTCCAACCACCGCTGAGTAATCTCGAACTCCAGGCTGCAGGCCTGGCTCTGGCCACAATCTGCGAGCACTCCGACTTCCCGCGCGTCGCCGCCCTGATTCGGTCCGAGCACGACTTCTCGACAAAATCAGTCCTGGTCGAATGGATCGTACAAATCATGCCCGAAGAACCCACACCGCGACAGGCGATGAAGCGTGACCTCAATGCCGCGGGCATTCCCGAAGACACCGTCTGGCAGCTCGTCAACTCTGCCCAGGACTACCCGCAGGCGGTGCCGATCATGGTGGACTGGCTGCGCCACATCGACGAGCGCGTTCCCGCCGGAGAAGATCGGGATATCCTGCGCGAAGGCCTCATTCGCAACCTGATCACCAAGCACGCCAAAGGCAACCGCGATGCGATCAATGTGCTGTTCGACCAGTTCGCGATCGATCCTCCCGTCAGTAGATATGTGCTCGAGGCCGCTGGTTTCGCTCTTGCCAAAATCTGTGACCGATCCGATTTCCCGCGCATCGCCGCTCTCATTCGCTCAGAACAGGACTTCCCCACCAAATCGGTGCTGGTGCAATGGATCGGCCGCATCGAGACCGAAGAAGCCAAAGAGCTTGCGGTGAGCCAACTTGCCAACCCGGCCACCCGGATCCCGGCGATGAAGGCCCTGGTGCGCCAGCGCGCCACCGGTGTCCGCGACGCGGTTGCCAAATACCTCGACGACGAGCACCAGATCTTCTGCACGGAAGCGCGCAAGACCCTCGACAAACTGCCCAAGGACTGAACCACGGCCATGAGCACTGCCGGACCCGGGTGCCGCCAGATCACAAACGACGGCGCACAAGTTGGGGGCTATTCCGGTGCTATGCCGATGCAGTGGCGTCGGGGAAGCGTTGGTAACACAAATCGTCGTTGGTGCTGACCACCCCGGAGCGAAACGCGGTGATCCGGGTGAATCCGGCCGGCACGGTCTGCCCGTTCACATCGCTGGCCGCCAGGTGGTTGGTGAGCAAACCCGCCACCGCTTTGTCGAGATCGCCTGCGGTCAAGGTCAAACCGCTGCCCGAGGACACCGCCACCGGGCCGGCCATTTTGCGGTGTGCCACCCCGGTCAGGCACGCGGTGCGCAGCGCACTGACCGGAGAGTCCAGTTTGAGGCCCCGTTCATGTTGCACCGCAAGGACATAGCGCGACATCACCACCGACATCGCGGTGTCATCACCCTGGATCAGAACATGGCCGGACTGTTCATCGGCGGGAGCGCCCATCTTCTGCAGCTGGGCCAGGTCGACGACGATGGTGTTGGTGGCCGGGCAATACGATGCCGGCGGGCTGGCTTGCGCGTCGGCACAAGCAACGGGGCTATACGACAGTTGCGGAGGGTTTTTCGGGGAGAAGACCGACCCCAGGGTGTCCATCAGCTCCGACATCGTCTGCTCGGCAATCGGGACTTCCCCGGTCTCTAATCGACCAGAGCGGTCGTAGGTCAACGCGATCGGCAAATCCCCGCGGCGCTGCTTGACCTCGTTCTCATCAATCGCCGCACAAGCCGACGCCCCCGACACAAACCCCATCTGAAACGCGCTCACCCTGTCCAGCGCCGTCCCGTGGCCCTCGTCGGTCAACTCTTGATCCTCAGGGGTCAGGATCGGGTCGCGGATGTCGATCAGCCCGGCCAGCACATGGTCGAGCCCGTCCCCGGTACTGAGGGTGAAGCGCGGCGACTTCCCTTCGGCAACCCAGCGCATGTACACCCCGCCCAAGCAGTCCGCCTGCTGTTCTCGCACGATCGTCGAGGTCGCCCGATGCACAATCTTGGCCATCTGCTGGATGGCGTGACCGTACTCGTGGGCGAAGATGCCGGTGACCGGCATCGCCCCGAAATAGACCTTCCCGGTGGGAATCAACACCCCGCGGTCCCAGGCGATCAGGTTGCAGCGCGGTGAGAAGAACGCGTTAATCAGTTTGTAGGTGCGCTCACGGCACACCACGGGGCTGGCCGGATCGTCGGAGTCATAGGAGATGAGATCCTCGACGGGTCGAAACTCGCCAGGGAAAAACTGGCCATAGTTGTGTTGCCAAAAATCCTGAATATCGTTGACCGACAACAAAGCCAGCTTGTCCTCGTCACCATGGTTGGTGTTTTTCACCGACCCGGTGGGCTCGGGCGCGTCGCTGCGAGGTCCGCTTGGTCCGTCGACCGCGGGCAAGCCGCCCACATGAAACGGGTCATACAGCATCGACGAGCCGTGCCCTTTGACCACCGCGCTACATCCGGTCACGCCGATCGCGGCGACCACGCTCACGGTCATGGCCATCCCGGCCGCACGTCGAAGCCGACCCAATACGAAACCGCTGAACCACCACCCCACAATCCACCCCTTTTGTTGCAATGTCCTTGTCGGCGTGTGCATTATGCGATACCAGCCCCCGCTCCTAGTCGGGTCGGCCGACCTCGAAATTGCCGTTGTTGTCCAAGAAGGTGACCGTGACCCGCCGAGCGGTGCCATCGACGCTGACCTGGCAGGTGAAGCTGCTGCCCTGCTTCACCGTGACGTTGGCGCCGTCGTTGCATTTCACGTCGGCCACGTTCTTATCGCCGTAGCCGGTGATGTCGTCGGTCAATACGCGCTGGATTTCGGCCTGGGCGGCTTGAACGTCGAGCTTTTTGGTGGACAACAAATCAGGCTGGGACAGCCCGATGACCAACGCGATGCCGCCCACCAACACCGCCAGTGCCAGCCCGCCCCACATCACGATCCGCGGCGGGGTGGGCCGCGCCCGGCCTGTGGGTACAGCCGGGCCGTGCCCTGGGGCGACATAGGGCCCCGGCGGCGGATAAGCGTAGGGGTGGGGCGGCCCGTAGCCGCCCGGTGGGGCCCCCGAACTGGGCTGGCGCGGGGTCGCCGGTGGGAGCGGATTGTGTTGCCCAGCAGGTGGATAGCTCACCGGCAAGCCGGCGCTCACACCCCGCGGTGCCGGGCCCGCCAGTGGCCGGCCCGCCGGCGAGGCCGCATCGGCAGACGTCGAGGGGTGGCTCCCGCTTACCCGATACGGCTGGGCGGGAGCCGACTGGGGCGACGGGTCGCCTGAGCCCTCATTGCCGCCCTTCTGGCCGGTACTGGGTTGTGGCCCTGGCGATGTGGGCGCCACCATGGTGCGCTCGTTATCGTCGAGCGCCGGTGCTTTGCCCACCACAACGGTGCGCTCTGCGTCAGCGGGTGACTGCCGCGGGGGCACGACGACCGTGCGCTCTGCATCGGTATCCGGTCCAACACCGTCGGCCTGGTTCGCCGCACTCTGCGACCTCGACGAGCCCAGGTCTCGGGTGATCTCACCCTCACGGTCGGTGCTCATGAACTCTCCCCTAATGTGCAGTCAGGCGGCGGGGTCGACGGCAGTCCGCGGCGGTACATACCCAGATACGGCGAAGCGTTGGGAACCTTCCATGGCTGCACACCGGTCCGGCGGCTACGCACACAGCCGACGGCCACGGCGCCGCAGGCCACGAGGAGAAACGCCAGCAGCAGCACTTTGCCGATCAGCAGCGCAGTCATATCCGGCCCTAGCCCGCTCGGCCCCGCCCACGGACAGCTAACCGGTCCCGCAAGTGCCTTTCGCGGCCCGCCTGAGCGGCTTTGCGGCGGCGCCGCTGAGCCCGGGCCGCCGCGCTATACCGCCACTCGAGAGTGATGGGTGTGCGCCAGCGGTTCGCATGAACTGCGATCGCTTGAATCTGATCGTCGGTGACCCCCACGAGGCCACCGTCGCCAGCGTGCGCGGCCAGCACGACCTGGCCACGAAGCAGCGGCACCGTGCGTGGCCGAAAATTTGCTGCTGACACAAGTAGCTCGGTCGCCGGCCGGTTCACATCCCGAGGTATCGGCCCGGGCCACGAACTGAACCAAAAGACAAGACGCCCAAAAGGACCCGCCGTAGCGAAGCTCTCGACATATCGGCCCCCCGGGTATGGAGCGCGCAGGTATGCGGCCATCTCCTCAGCGTCGGCCAGCTCCACCAATTCAAGCGACGACGGATGCAAATAGCGGCTCATATCGTGGATGAAAATCGCTCTCGGCATCCGTTTCTCCTATGTCAAGCCGCTGCCGTTTGGCAAGGCTGGATTCGGTTTAGATGGTCGGTGTGAAGGTGGTGGAACACCACGCGGGCCAGGCGGCGCTTGAGGCAACGCAGCGCTTCGGTTGGGGAATCGCCGGTCTCGAGGCGTTTGCGGTAGTAGGCCTGGCCCAGACCGGCAAGACGGATCTGGGTCACGGCGATACGGTGCAGTGCGGTGTTGATTTGGCGATTACCAGAACGCGTCATGCGCACACGGCCCGCGGTGTTTCCGGACCACACCGGAATCGGTGCCACGCCGGCATGGCGGGCGAAGGCGGCCTCGTTTTTGAAGCGGGGCACGCCCGCGGCCTCGCCCACAAGTTTGGCTGCGGTCAATTCCCCGCAACCTGGCATCGCCAACAGCGTCGGGGCTATGGTGCGCACACGATCGCCGATCCGTGTGGCCAACGCGTTGATCGCGTCGGTAAGCCGGGTGATGTCGGCCAGCTCATCGCGGGCCAGTTCGGCGACCAGCCCGGGCTGGGTTGCGAGCCACTCCCCAAGAAGTCGGCGGTGCTTGGCCAGATCCAGCGAGCGTGGCTTAGGTGCGTGTTCGGGATCGAGTTCATGCACCCGCCACAGCAACCGATTGATCGTCGAGGTGCGTTGACCGACAAGGTCTTCACGGCGATCCACCAAGAGCTTGAGCTCACGTGACACCTCATCATGCGACGCGATCGGAAGATCGGGTTCGCGCAGAAACGCCCGCGCCACCGCCAACGCATCGATCGGATCCGATTTACCCCTCGTGCGCGCTGAGGCCCGCACCTGAGCCATCAACTTCGGCGGCACCCGCACCACCTGCTGACCGGCGCCGAGCAAGTCACGTTCCAAGCGCGCCGATAGGTGCCGGCAGTCCTCAACCGCCCACACCACCGCGGACCCGTAACGTTCCCGAGCCCACATCACCGCCTCGGCATGACCGCAGCGCGTTGCCGCGACGACCTTCTCCCCGACCTTGCGCCCGACGCCGTCCACCGCGACAAACGTGTGGGTGCGCTTGTGAACGTCGGCTCCAACAACAACCATGGAGGTTGCCTCCTTCACTGTGAGGTGACGGTTGGACCGGCCGGCGGACACATCTCAGTCGGGGGCGATGCCACGCTCCTATCAAGTCACGCCGGTCGGTCCTTCACACCTGATGCCGACAAAACGGATGCACGCCAACCCCACCGGGCGGCACTGAGCCTACGAGCCAGACACCAGATGCTCAGGATCCAACCACCGCAACACGCGGCAACCTCACCCTGACACTGACCTGATCCTAATGCGCTCCCACGGGTCGCTCGGCGCAAAAAATCAGTTCTCCGTGTCATCCCAGGAGTGCTAGACACACATCGCCGGCGTTGACATCGGCCACGCCTTTCCAGGCGGCATGACGTAGTCGGCCGCCGACGAATTCGCGGTATTCGATACGGCCGACAACCACCGGCCTTACCCACAGCACGCCATCGTCGTGGCCATGGTGATCGATCAATCCGAATGGGGAGACCGTCTGATGCAGGCCGGATAGACGGGCGTGCAAATCACGGCGCGCCTGCTGACCCAACCCCACGCTGATGCGGCCGCAATAGGCCAACACACCGCCGGGGTCATAGGCGCCGACAAGTACAGATCCCACCGATGCGCTAGATCCTCGGGAGAGGGTGTAACCGCCGATGAGAAAGTGGTTGCTGCACCGGTGAGGTGTTTTGATCCACTGGCGGGTGCGCCTGCCGACCCGGTACCTCGAGGTCACATCCTTGGAGACGATGCCCTCCATGCCCGCGTCGACCATCGCCGCGAGCACCTGCGCACCGTCCACGTCGCTCCACGCCGGCGACGTGGCCAGTTCGATCGCGAGATCGTCCGCACCCAAGGCTTGCAAGGCGGCGCGGCGGTCCCGGTACGCCATCCCGGTCAGGTCTTGACCGTCGAGGTAGAGGATGTCGAAAACCACCAGGCGCGCGGCCAGTCGTTTAGTGAGGCTCGCGGGTGGCCGGGCAACGCGCAGCCTGCGCTGCAGCAGTTCGAAACTGGGTCGCCCCTTATCGTCCAAGACGATGATTTCGCCATCGAGAATCACGCCGCGGCGGCCCAGTGCCGTACACCCTTTCATCACCTCAGGAAACGACGCCGACAGGTTAGTGAAATGCCGACTGAAAAGATCGACTCGCCCGGCGCCGACTCGGGCCGCGCAGCGCGCCCCGTCGAATTTCGGCTCAACAACCCATTCCGGACCGCAGGGCGGCTGCCCCGCCATCGCCAGCATCGGCGCAGGTGGCAGCGGAACTGCACCGCGGGCGCCGGACCTGATCACGGACTGAGCCTACCCGCGGCCACGGTGAGAAGGTCCGGGTCGGATCCGGATCAGCTGTTCGCACCTATAGCTGCCAGCCGCGTTCGCGTAAGCGGTGCGTTCTGAGACGAAGCCCGTGCTGTCTGCACCGGTCAAAAGCGCCGGTGCTGCCGCGCTCAACTGGCTAGCATGTCCACTACCGAAGTCGAGAGACGGTCAACCAACATGATGAAAATTGCGGCACTCGTGGCGACGCCCGTAATCGCCTTGATCGCAGCGCCTCTCGCGCACGCCGACGATCAAGCGTTCTTGAACGATACCCAGGACGTGTTCATGGATCCCAACGCGAAACTAGCGGCGGGCTATCACGTGTGCACAGACATGCGAGCAGGGATGCCAGCGCAGGCCGCCCTACACGACGGATTCTTCGGGTTCAATCTCATCAACGGCGCAAACGTGAAAATCGTTGACGCGGCACAACATGATCTGTGCCCCGACACACTTCACTGACAACGCTGCGCCAGACTGGTACGACAAACCACGCGAGCACGTCCCCCACGGCGGGCCAGCAGAGGCCGCCGCGGCCGCCATGCTGAACCCAGACACAGCGAACCCTTCGGGACCGCTGCGTTGGCTTTCACCGAGGCGGGCACCAACGCAAGGGGAACTCACCGAGAATGACCCACCCAATTAATCCGCCCCATCCGGACCGACTGGTCAATAACGTGGGGCTTCGACGCGCCGTCGCGGCGTTCGCGGCTCAACCCAACCAGCGCGGTGCCCTCGAGGTACTGCGGTTGTGCATGTACGGAGAAGTGCTTCTCGACATCACCGGCTCGGATGCATTTAACGGCGAACCGTTCGCCACCGGATCGCGCCTGCAGATCCGCGTGGGAACCGGCCCCAACGGCGGTTCGGCGCTGTTTGCCTTCACCTGCAACGAAGCGATCGCCCCGCTGTACCCGCCAGGCACCCGCACCCAGTCGCTGGTACAGCCAGCCCCCGGAGCGCTGGAGCTGGCCCTTCGCCAAGGCAACGCCTGGCTCTACATTGATCCCGCCGGCCCCACCTGCGCACTGTCGGCGCCTGAGATTGACTTCGCGCTGCGCAACGCCAACAACGAGGCACTTAAGCGCGCGTTGGCTGATCACGCTGCGGGCATTATCGACAGACGCACCGTGGTGCAGATATTGAGGCAGAACGGTCCGATGGCGTTGGCCGCTGACGACACAACTGGACACGTCGAAGTTCGTACGACCACGAATCCAGACGGCACCACCAGCATCTTCGGATTCACCAGCGGCCCTGAGGTTCTCGCGTTCAACCCCGCCGATGCGGCCATATCACTCACGACCGAAGAAGTCGTGAAGATGGCCCGTGCTCAAGGACATGCCGGAATGGTGATCAACCCTGCCGGCCCATTCCTCTGGGTGTCACTGAGCGAGCTCGACCAATAAGTCTCAGGCCGCTGCCCGATGCAAGGCTCAGTCATGTTCTGTCGGCCGTGTTTTTGACTCGATGCGGCGGTTCGAGGGTCAACGGTGCGGTCATATAGCTCTTGGCTAAGGCCAGCGCCGCGATGACCGCGACGATGAGAAGGTAGACGGGCAGCAGGTGCACGAAATGGGTGTAGCCGATGGCGAGGTGGACGACAACGACCGGCACCGTTGCGCACGCGCACCCCAGCAGCAGACACCACCACACCCAGCGTTGCCCGCGCCGCCAACCCCACATGCTGATCAACAACACCGCCAGACCGGCGCCGACCAGCGCACCGCCAAAACCCGCCCGATCATGGGCAATAAAAGGCAACAGATGGCTGTCAGCCTGCTGCAGGTGATGGGCACAGGTACCCATGAAGGCGAGGTCGGTCGGGACGAACACCGAAGTGAACCCGACAATGGAGATGACCACGCCGGCCACCGCCAGCCCGCCGCCGACGCCGACCATAAGTAGTTGTCCCCATAGCGCCCGTCGGCGTTGCGCCTCGGGTCCTTCAACGACCGGCGGCCAATGCGGGGTGGCGGGCCGTCGCCACACCGCGAGCATCAGCGGCGGCAGCAGCACCACGACGACCAGGGTATGCAGTGGCTCAATGAACCCGCCGGTGCCGAGGAAGTAAAAGTAGCTGCCGAAGGTGACCGCCCCTGAGATCGCCAGGGCGCGCCGCGCCCAGCGGTAGCCCTGGCGCATCGCCTGTGCCAGCGCGAGGTAGAGGATTCCGATGCCGATCATGTTGGCGGCCATGGTGACTCGGTCGTGTTGTAAGAAGCCGACGAGGTGGGCGTTAAGGTGGTGTAGATCGGACACGGTTGCACCGAGGTAGTCTCGGTCATAGCCGAGAAGCGCCGGGCCCAACGCGATCGCCCCCGCTCCAATCCCGGCGAGGATCAAACCCAGCGCGGTCACGCCGGCCCACCACCAATTGGGCCAGCGCCGCGGGTCTGCGCCGAGGCTGCTGCGCAGTGGCGCCAAGGGCGAGGTGGGCGTGGCTACCTCGATTACCCGGTTAAACCAGCCAGGTCCGGCTTCGACCAGCACAGCGGGGCCGGCGAGGACCGCCGTCGACGCGTCAGCCAGCGCAGCAACCGCCGGCGCTAAATCCGGGGAGCTCAACCGCACCACCGCGCTAGCGGGTTCACCGATGCTGACGGCGTCGACATCGCCAGCGATCGCCGCGCCTGTCTGGGCGTCGTCGACCACAGCGGTCACCCGGCACCGGCGACCGGCCGCCGCGCGGCGCACGGCTGCGACGTCCGCGCCGCCGACTGGGTTAATCTCGACCACCGCGGCCCCCTGCACCGGAAGGACCGCGACGGCTTCAGATGCGATCCAAGGCGGCACCGAGGCGCCGAAACGCCCAGACCACTGCGGCGGCGCAGGCGGGTGATCGAAAACCACAGGGATCCACCAGCGCCCGCCGGCATATCGGATCAGTACCGCAAGCGCTCGCAACGCCAACAATTGGCTGCGCCGCTCACCGAGCAGCACCGCGGCTGGCCGGCGCAGCGGCTGATAGGTCCAGTCGGGCACAGCCGGATTCTGACACGCCAACGCTGCGAGACACCCGCCCCAGTGCCGAATCGTGACCCCCGCACCCGCCCCTGGATCATGCACCATAGCCACCGTCGGCTAACGGGTATATACTACCGTTAGTCAGCGTTAATTACTCGATGGGTGGTGCAGGCCATGGCCGTTGACGAACTCGACCAACTGCTTTCGGAGCGGTTCAATCTCCACCGCGACGACCTACTAGCCGCGCTTAAGACGCTACCGGCTATCAAGCCCGGCGCAGCGGCACTGACCGAAGACCAGGCGCGGCTGCTCGACGAAGCCGGCTTCGTCGAAGATCCTGTCGCGTTCGCCGAGTCGGCCGCTGACATCGTCGCCCATACCGCGATGTTGATCAATACCGCCTACCCGGCCTCCCTGGTGGCATCCCTGCTGGGTATCAACGAGTCACGGGTGCGTCAACGGCGGCTGGCCCGAACGTTGTGGGCGATCGAAAACGACGGCGCCTGGGTGTATCCGGCCATCCAGTTCGAGTTCAACCTCAAAACCGGAAAGCCGGACAGGCAAATTCGCGGCCTCGAGCGCGTATTCCAAGCCCTCCCCGAAGGCCTACACCCTAGTGCGGTCGCCGGCCTATTGCGCACCCCGCAACCCCAGCTTGAAGTCGATGGCAGGCCGTTGTCGATCCTGGAGTGGCTGCGTAGCGGGGGGTCGGTCGAGCCGGTGCTCGAACTCATCGACATCGCCGACTGGGCCAGTACGTGAGCGCAGGCTCGACCCTCCCCGACCCCCCGCCTGCCGGCGAGCTACGCGAAATCGGGATTCGCGACGACGAACTCCGCCACATACAGACAACCGAGACATGGTGGCGCGTCCATCGCACCGAAGGCCCTCATATCCTCGCGTGGAACGCTTTTCGCCATTTCGGGCCCGTCCTGCGGTTTGACCCGCAGCCCCCGCCTCGCGCACACCACCCAAAACACTGCGTGTGGTACGGGGCATCAGCCCCTGGTGCGGCGCTAGCTGAAGCTTTCCAGATCGACAGAACCATCGACCGCCGCAGGGGATGTCCCTACCTGACCGGTCTGTCGTTCACCCGAACGCTGTCCGTATTGGACCTCGCCGTCGACAGTCCAGGCGCCTGGGCAACGCGCGCCGGCGGCACCTTCGCGATATCCACAGCCCCGCACGCGGTTACGCAGCGGTGGGCACGGTCAATCGTCGAGGCGTTCCCCGAGCTTGCTGGCGTACGCTACAACAGTCGCTTCGCCGGAATGGCCTGTCTCGCACTGTTCGCTCCCGCGCGCTCAGCGATGCCCGCCCAACCGGTCATCTCCTTACCCCTGACCCACCCCGGCCTGGGCGGCCGACTTGCAGAAGCGGCGCGTCGACTCGGATACCAGGTCATCTGACGCTACCCTAAGGCGCCAACCGAGCCCACAGGGCTGCCGACGCGTCCTCGCCACCCGGCGAGCCGCATAGACGACTGCCAGCTGCCGGCTCGGTCCGCGAAACCGCCCCAACCGTGTTGGCTCGGTGTTAGGACTGTAGGAATGTCGCCAGAATGCAAAGCACGAGCATCATGGCGCAGGAAACGATGACCGGCGCGCCCGTGAAAACCACCCGCCCGCTGATCTGGCTGATGCCCCTCTATGTCGTCGCGATGAGCGCCATCGACTCCTTGTTGGGTCCCCGTCGACAACATGCTTCCGTCCCGCCTGCAGCCGTAGTGGGACTTATCGTCGCGGCCCTGTTGCTCTTTGCCGCCGGCATCCGATGGGCCAGCTCGTGGGAGCGTCAACGACAAGCCGCAGTCCACGCCGGCCACCGAACAGGGGCCGCCCAGGTCTTCATCAGCCGCCAGCCACGACTAGCGGACGCGCTCATGGTCGCCGTCGGAGTCCCCTCGAATCAGGCGCTGGGCTGGCTCGTCGGGCTGGCGCTGTCCGGTGCCCTCAGCTACAGCCTTGACCTCGCCTTCACGGCGGCCTACCACGGGAACTCGGTTGCACTGTTGATCCCAACAAACCTCGCCGCCTACACCGCGCTGGTCACCACCGCCACCTATCTGAATAGCCGCAGCACCCCCGGTGCCGAGTCCGAGGCCCGATAGACACCATCGCCGTGCGGCGCACACCGAACCAGCTGGGACCGGGGCTGACGCGGCGGCCCGCTCGGTTCGGCACGAGTGAGATGGAGACGCACGGGGGCGCTTCTCACACGCTCGGTGCGGCGCACTCGACAACTGCAGTGCCCCACCCCTGCCCCAGTTGCGCTATTGACCTTGCGTTGTGACGTAGGCACACCGTGCACATCCCGTCGGCCGCTGCTGACGCGATGCGGGGTGCGTCGGTGACAGGTCGAAGCGCCTGCGGCGCTGCCCGATCGACACGGTTAGGGGCCTGCGGCCC
>NZ_GG770559.1:137542-142334 GCF_000164135.1 Mycobacterium parascrofulaceum ATCC BAA-614
CCAGCTCGCAGGCGCGCTCGCGACGCCCGGACCTTGCACTCCGCGGCCCTCATGCCGGCCCAAATCTTCATTGCCAGAAGGCAAACAGAACAGGCGGCCGTGCGCACGCCACCCAAGAAAGGTTCAATCATGACCGACACCATCAACCCCACCGAAGCCAGTGTCAGCGAGCAGTCCCGTGGAACGTTGGAACACCTTGACCCGCAGAGCTTGACGTTGGAACTCAACGTCCGAGATATAGCCGACCTCGACAGCCAGTTCGTGGCCAGTATCAAAGAGCACGGCGTGCTCATTCCGATTGCCGCCGTGCGCGGCGCGGACGGCACCGTGTGGGTGCGCGCCGGACAACGCCGAACCTTGGCCGCGCGCGCGGCCAACCTCACCACCGTTCCGGTCTATGTGCGTCCCGCCAGCGCCAGCGACGAGGCTGACCAGCTCGTCGAACGAGTGTCAGAGCAGCTCGTGGAAAACGACCAGCGCAAGCAACTCACCGAGGCCCAGCGAGCACGCGGCATTCAGCAAATGCTCGATGCTGGCGTGTCGGTGACCAAAGTCGCCAAGAAGCTGTCGGTGGCCAAGGACACCGTCAAGGCCGCCGAGATCGCGGCCAAATCGGCTGCGGCCATGGCTGCCCTCGACGGGGGTCAACTGAGCCTGACCGAAGCCTCAGCGATCACCGAGTTTGAAGACATGGCCGGTGCGGTGGACCGTCTCATCGAGGCCGCTGGTACCCGTCGATTCGAGCACACCGTTGCCCAGCTGCGCGAAGAACGCGCCTCAGCCGAAGCCGAAGCCCAAGCCGCCCAGGTCTACACCGACAAGGGATTCTTGGTCCTTGCCGAGCGGCCCGGTTCATGGGATCCGGCCTGCATCCCGCTGCGCTACCTGGTCACCGAAGACGGGGCCGAAGCCGATGACACCGCTGTCACCAACCCCGCCCATTGGGCGGTGCTGCTCTACGAGGACACCGCACTGTGTGACGTCGAGACCGGCGAGATCGTCGACGAGGACAGCGTTGACTGGGACAACACCGAAGATCAGCCCGACGCCGAACCCGCCGAGGGGCTACGTCACGCCAAGACAGTCACCGAGACAACGGTATTCGTTCCCGAGTACTACTGCGTTGACTACCGCGCTGCCCGGCTGACACCCGTGGACTGGTTCGCCCGGCGTACCGCACTGGTGGACGCCAACACCGGCGCTGCTGTTGATTTGGACGGCGAGCAGCGTGAGGCGGCCCGCCAAAAGGCCGACGAAGAGCGTGCCGAAGCCGAGAAGCGGGAGCGCCGAAAAGTGCTGGCACTGAATAAACTCGGTGATGCGGCGATGCTGGTGCGGCGAGAGTTCGTCGCCAAGCTGCTCGCCCGCAAGACCCCGCCCAAAGGCGCGGCCATCTTCGTTGGCCGCGTGCTGGCCCGCGATAGCTACCTGCTGACCAACCACAACGCGATGGACACGACCGCGGCCCTGCTCGGCGTGGAAAGCGCCGAGGCCGTGGCCCAGCTGGCATCCGGATTGCCTGCCAACGGTGACCCACGCGCCCAGGTGCTGACCCTGGCGCTGGTCTTGGGGGCCCTGGAAGCCCGCACACCCAAGGACGCCTGGCGCAGCAGCAGGCCCAGCTGGAACCACCACGTGGGCAGCGCCGAATACCTGCGCTGGTTGGCTGACAATGACTACCCGTTGGCCGCAGTCGAAGAGATCATCACCGCAACCAAGACCACTGACGAGGTCTACGAGCAGTACCTCGCTGAGGCCGTCAAGGGATAGCGCCAGTCAGGGGCCGGGGCCGCGGAGCCCCGGCCCCTCCCCTGGGCAGGGTGGGTGGTTGCGGGTGGCACGGCGGCGACCGCGCCCTCGCCGGTGGCGCCGGCGGAAACGCCTACGGCGTTACTGGCAATTTATTCTCCACCCTCATCGCCTTTTCAGCATGGCCAGCTGCGGTCTCTGCGCAAGGCCGCGGATAAAGGCCTGACGGCCCGAAAAGTTTTCGCCTAAAAGACGTCGCTGTGCTCCGCGAAAACTTTCCGTCCGGACCGTTGCGCGCCGACCGCATCACGGCCGCCGCAATGCTGGCGATGAGGCGCGAGAGAAAAGGTTGGACAAAGACTGCGGCCCGGCTATGGTCCGGGGCGCCAACCAGATCGGAGGGAGTCGACATGTGCTAAATCTGTCAAAGAACGTGTCGCAATAACACACAAACATACTTATCGAACACGAAATTAGTGCTGTTAGATGTCGGGCAATAGCGATAAAATCGATACAACGAACCACCCCGCAAAAGGATACCAGAAATGGATGCTCTCACCGTTTACTCAAAGCCCGGATGCGTGCAATGCACCGCCGTTTTCCGCACCCTCGACAAACTTGGAATCGAATACCGCCGAGTCGATATTTCCGTGGACCACGACGCACGCGAATACGTGATGGCGCTGGGCTACCTGCAAGCCCCGGTCATCTACGCCGGGCCCGACGACCACCACAGCGGCTTTAGGCCGGACCGGCTACGCGAACTCGCCAACCACGTCGCCTGAGCACCCCGATCACCACCTCAAGGAGCCCACCATGCACCAGCTCACCATCAACCACGACACCCAGCCCGGCACCGTCAGCGACCACTTGGACTTCACGGCAGCCCACCAAGCTCTGCTGAAGTACGCCGTCGGGGCCGACTACTACCTACGGCCCGTGCCCAACACCGCCGCCCACACCAGCTACGAGCTGCTGCGGCTGACCGATCTCGACGACCCCCGACCCTCCCGCGAGCCCCAGGTGGCCGGCATCGCCACCATCGAGGTCATCTCCGACAACGAACCAGCAGTGCCCGCACCATATTTCGTTGCCTGCGACTCCCAGGCCTGGATCAGCGACCACGCCAGCAAGTGGTTATACGGGTCGGATACCGACCCCGGTTACCACTACCCCATCGCAGTGCTGACCATGGCCCGCGGGGAAGCCCGCTTCTACCTGCGTGCCGGGGCGCTGCTGACCGAAGCCGCATCCCTGGCCGGGGCGGACGGCACGGCAAGACCCGACCAAGCCACGGTGGAAGCCCTGCGTCACAACGCCGTAGACAACCTTGTCGCGCCGGACAACCCGGCCGCGATCACCGCCGCGGTGCACCGACTCCTCCCCGCTGAAACCACACCAGCCCAGACCGCCACGCTCATCTGGTACTACGCGCTGCTGTTGTGGGGGGTGAACGCACCATGACCGTCGCGCACAACCTGTGCACCCCACTGACGGTGGTCACCGACACCGCCGATGACACGCCAGATCTCGACGACGAATGGCGGTCCCACACCGTCATCGATGAGTACAGCCCCGAGCACCAGTTCATCGGCTCGCTGATGTGGCTGACCGCCGAGCGTGCCCGCCCCATGCTGGAATTGGTGCCCGACGACGCGATCTGGCGGCCCCAGGCCCGCTGGGTCTATGAACTGATCCGCGCCCTGGTCGATTCCGGCGCAGACCCCACACCGGTAGGCGTCCTAGCGGCCGGCCGCCGGCAATCGGCGCGTCACGCCCTGCAACCTAGCGAGCCGCCCAGCGCCGACACGCACAAGCAGCTGGCCCTCTACCTGTTCGACGCCTACTCCCAAGCCATCGCGCCCGGCGCGTCGATCAGAAGCTATGCCCGCGAAGTGCTTGAGGAGGCCTACCGGAGGGCCTTCGACACCTACGGAATCCGGATGCAGCAGTTAGCGGCCAGCGGCGCTGATCGTGACGACCTGACCGAACAGTTCGCGATGATCCGCGACGAGCTCGCCGAGCTATGGCGCCGCGCAGAAGCCGCAACCAAACCCCCACGGAGCCAACAAGGATGACCGCCCCGCCGACGAGCCCCGATCTTCTCATCGCCGACCGCGCCAGCGCCGCCGTCGCGGACTACGCCCAACCGCTGGGACGCGCGGCACGCACCGCGCACACCTGGATCGACATCCTGCACACCCGCGCCCAAATCCGTGCAGAACGCCACCGCCGCAGCCTCAGACAATAGAACGAACACGGCGCCCGGCAGGCCAGCACGACTGCTCAGGAAAGGACTCACGCCATGACCGACCCCGCCCACCGCCGCGGCCGAGCGCGCCGGCGCACGCCGCGAGGCCCCGCTCCACGTCGGGCTGACAACCATGCTCAGTGCACTCGCCCTGGCCGCCACCGCAATAGGCGGCCCGGCCACCGCCCAGGCGCGAGCCGCCACGATATCCCCCGGCGATGAAATCGACACCATCCAAGCGCACGGCGGCACACGGTGCACCCTGGGCTACACCTTCACCGACCCCGGCACCAACATCAACTACGGCATCACGGCCGGCCACTGCAACAAGGGCAGCGACCACGTGCTTGACCGCACCACCGGCGCGATCGGACATTTCATCCTCACCGTCGCCACCCCCGGCGACAACCTCCAAGATGACTACGGCCTCATCGATTTCGGCGCCCACCATTCGGTGCGCACCATGTACGGCCTGCGCGTGGGCGCCATCTCCACGCCCGACCCCCACACCCCCGTCTGCCACGACGGCATCAGCACCGGCATCGCCTGCGGATCACTGGGCGACATCCTCATCGCCAACCAGTACCTCACCACCGGAATGGCGCCAAGCATTCCCGGCGACTCCGGCGGCCCGGTCTGGCAGTTCGCCCGCGACACCACGGCCACCGTCATCGGCATCTGGCTCGGCGAGCACAACGAAGCCAGCGGCATCCACTACGGACGATTCATCAGCCTCACCGACATCCTGGGCAACATCGCCGCCAAGACGCACGTCCTGTAAGCACGGCGGGG
>NZ_GG770559.1:144076-145075 GCF_000164135.1 Mycobacterium parascrofulaceum ATCC BAA-614
GCGCCGAACTACGCAGGACAAGTGACCTTTTCGGGCCCATGCCAGCTCACCGCGGGGCGCTTTGCGCCCGGCGAGCGGCCCGAAAACCCTGCTGCGTTCGGCGCGGACTCTGCGGGGTTGACCGCCCACCCTCACCCGATTGGTCGCTCCCCCCGCGCTGATCGGCGCACCACCCACCGCACGAAACGGAGAAACACCATGGCACACATCACCACCACCGTGTACCTCAACGAGGGCGAAGACCACTTCTTCGGCTTCAACACCTACGCGCCAGCCCGGCTGCACCAAGCTGCCCACTTCGACCTTGAACTGCTCCACGGCGCGCCCGCCGACATCGTGATCCCCGGCGCACTCGAGATTGTCTTCGAACAACTCAACATCGCACGCCCGCAACATAGTTGGGCGCTGCGCTACCGGCTCGCCGGGAACCGCAGCCTATCGGTGGGCGATGTCGTCGTGCTCGGCGAAACCGCCTGGGCGTGTGCCGGGGTGGGCTGGACACCCATCACCGCCGACCAGCTCCGCGCCGCCCTGCCGGCCACCCGCTAGCCACCGCCACACGAAAGGAGCCACCCATGAGCAGCGAGCAGTACTGGGAACAGTGGTGCGGTTCGACCGTCCGGCCCGTCGAGCGCATCAAACGACACGCCAAAATCCGCTACGTCGACGGGATCCGCTGGATCACCTACCCCGATCAGATCAAGGGCACCAAGGTGATCGTCGACATGCCGGTTAACGCACCCACCAAATCCTGCGACCAGGGCCGCCACGACGACTGCCCACATCGACTTGGCGGGCCTCAGGAAGGCGGCGTCACGCTCAAAGTGTCCCTGCCAGGGTTCACCTGGCGGTGTGGTTGCCCATGCCACCGCGACCCATTTCGCGTCGGACGCTTGTTCTGACACGACGCCTTGCCCGGCCCGGCCGACTCCCGCCAGGCGGGGTTGGCCGGGCCGCCCTTTTTCCTTCCGGCCCACCAGGGTGCCGGCGCGCCCGGCA
>NZ_GG770558.1:0-5470 GCF_000164135.1 Mycobacterium parascrofulaceum ATCC BAA-614
GAGCACGGCCTGGCGGAACCCCAGGCGGACGGCGAGGCGGCCTGAACAGCAACTTTGAACCAGGGTGGCGCGTGGTGTAGCTTCGATTGGCACGACTTGGGGCTATGGCGCAGCTGGTAGCGCACCACACTGGCAGTGTGGGGGTCAGGGGTTCGAGTCCCCTTAGCTCCACTCATATAACCGCAGTTCAGGGCGATAAAGCGACCTGATGCAGAACTCCCGTCAAGCCGACCGTCAAGGTTTCGCGCGAAGATGCCGCATGGCGTCAATCCGTCAGCGTGAGCGGAAAGACGGGTCCGTGTATTGGTCGGTTCTCTATGTGGTCAACGGCAGACAGAGCAGCTCGTCGTTTAACGACCCGCAGGAGGCAGTCGACTCCGGTGGGGACTTGCCGCCGACCGCCTGAGGGTCCGCTACTGGGCGTATCACCTGTCCTGCCTTGCAACCGGCTTATCCGCCCTTCAACTGCTCGTCGATTCTGAAGCCAGCATCCGGGCCGTCAAGTCGATGATTCGTCATGTTGCGGCATTCTCCGTATAGCTGAAGCTTCCCTCTGCCACTGACGGGGTCCTGCGTCATGACCGCGACGACTCCATCTTTGTTCAGAACACGACCGTATGAATGCCAATCGGGTGGGGGGCCGTCGTTCCATCCGTGGGCCACCATCGACGCAGCGATCCGCTGCAAGAATGTATTCGGGTCGGCGGTGGATTGTGGACCGTCAGTCTGGCCGCTTGGCAAGCTGAAACTCATTGATACGACGCCTCTGTAGGGCGGATCGCCTTGGTCATTGCAGGACGAGTAGTCGAAACGTCCTCCGGGATCGTGCAACTGCGCGTACTGAGCGATTTGCTTCGCTGGCTCGATGACTTGATCACGTGTTTGTTGATCCGACAATGGATTAACCGGATTGTCGACATCCTGGCCACCTGAACTCATTTTCGAACATCCTCCCAAGGCGAGCAAGGCCGATACCGTCGCCAAGATCCGGACCGCCCACGAGGACATTAGCGATGCCTAGCGCGGTCGATAGCCGAGGTACTGGTGATCATTTTGGATGGTGGGTCGTGGACGGTCATGTTCTGGATCGATGAAAGCAGGTATACCCGGTACCCGGAATGGCCCGATGTGGGGCTGGCGTCGGCCATCGGCAATCAATCCATCCTGTTGTAGCTGGCCGGAGTGGCCGCTGGAGATGTCGGTGAGGCTACGTAGTGACTCGCTGCCCATGTCGTAGTAGTGGGAATGGTCGTGTCGGTCGATGTCCTGAGAGCCCATAACTTCGGCGTGGAAGCGGATTGACCCGTAACCATCACCCGCCGGATCTCGCCCAAGGCCGGCGTCCAACGGGACCGGTATACCGTGTTCGTTGAGCTTTTGTTTGAGCCACTCTTCGGGCATACCGGTGCCTTCACCGAGCCAGCTGACCGGGTCGGTGGAGGCTGCTCCGACATAGACGTGGCCCCCCTTAAGATTAAAATCCGCGGCGCTGTGCGCCAGATCTGTTCCGGGGCAGCCGAGTAGTACCGCATCGTTGGCTTGCATGTGGCTGTGAGCAAAGGCGTCGGCGACTGTGGTCGAGCCGTAAGAGTGCCCGATGACGGTGATGTGCTCGGGCGTGAGGCCGTTGTGGGTGACCCAAAGACCGTTGACATCGGCGGCGAGTAGGTCTCCGCCAGAGCGGGCAAGCCCGGGGGTGCTGACGCCCTGAATATCACCAAAGCCGTGCGGCGCTTCGTAACCCATCCAGGCGATCACCGAGGTGTAGTGATGGCTTGGATCGGCTGCCAGCGACTGGTCGTAGAGGTTGATCGCGTCATCGTGGCCAGACATCCACCCCTGATACACACTGCTGCCGGTACCGGGCACGATAACGGCGGTGTTACGGGCGTAGTCCGGGTTGCCGATGGCAATTGCTGCCTTGCCCCAGCCGTTGAAGGCTTCCGGGTCGTAGGCCCACAGCATCACCGGCCTTGAGCCGTCGGTGTTGTGTGCCCGGTCGTATTCGAGACCGTCGCGGGTTTTCACGGCGTTACGGTATCGAGTTACGTCGGTGGCTGTGAGCCCGTATTTGCCGGGATTGGTGAAGAGATCGTTGTCGAGGTTGCCGCGCGCGTCCCGGGTGAGGTTGTCCGGAGACAGACCGTGCTGCCGGGCGGCCGCCTCAACCCGGCTAATGTCGTCGTTCATCACCGCCTGGTTGACCTCATCGCGCGGGATGGCGTCGATTCCATTGAGGTTGCCCAGTTCCGGCGGGTGTTGCGCGATCAGCTGGTCTCTTTGCTCTTGGCTCAGCGAGTTCCACCACTTCTTCACATCTTCGGGCTTGGTGCCCGGTGGCGGAATCTGAAGCTGGTCAGGTTTGTCCTGTGCGTCCACCGGCGCGAGAGGTTTCGGGTCATAACCCTCGGCATGCAAATTGCCCAACGACTTCTGCAATGTCGCCGAGTAGCCGTTACGGATGGACTTGAGCTGAGCGAGAGCATCGCGGGTGTCGTCGGCGGCATCAGCTTTCGCGTCGTTGATCAGTGACTGCAGCTCACCCCTGGATTTCGCGTCGAGGGCGGGATCTTGCAGGTCCTGTGTCGCCGCGCCGATGAGTTTGTCGAGCAGCTGTAACTGCCGTTCCAGCGTCGCGATCTCCTGGGCTCCAGCTTTCTGCGCCTCAGCCAGTGCGGCAGCGATGCCTTCTAAATCAGCACCGATCTTGGGCAGTTGTAGGGATTGCGTACCTAGGGATTTCATCACTCGCTGTACCTCAGCGGAATCATTGATCGGATGGTCGCCGTTCTGGTGGTTCCAGGCCGCGTCGAAGCGGTTACGGGCTTGCTCGAATGCGTGATCCGCCTCCGCAGTGCAACGGCCTGCGGTGTGAAAGGCTTCCGCCAACCGCGAAATCTGAAACGGGCTGCCAGCCTGCAAGCTATGGTTGACCGCCCAGGGATCACCACCAGCTGCAGCGATCAGCTCAGCTTGGCTCAGGTAGAAGAGCTGCATCGCGCCGCCCGTGGCATCGCGGCCTTGCGGTCATCCATGTCGGTGAAGGTTACTACCGCTTACTGGTTGTGCGGCTGATGTCAGGTGAGATTGCGATGGTGCCCCCGTCGCCGCCGCCCGCCCGTCCGGCAGGATCAGCCGCACCTGGTTGCCGGCTTGGACCGCGTCACTCGTGGTCTCGGTGGGCTGACCCGGGTGTGGCGCTTCGATCGGATGGCCACTGTCTGCGATCCCGGTTCGGGACGGGTGACCGCGTCGTTCGCCGGGGTGGCCAAGCATTACGGCGTCTCAGTGGCGGTCTGCCCGGCCCGGCGCGGTAACCGCAAGGGCGTGGTGGAGAAGGTCAACCACACCGCTGCGCAACGCTGGTGGCGCACCTTGGGTGATGACATGACTGTCGAGGGGGCCCAGGCCAACCTGGATCGCTTCGCCCGGGTCCGCGGTGATACCCGGCTGCGGGCCACTGCCGATGGCCGGTCCTCGGTCGCCGTGGTGGCCAAAACGGAGCCTCTGGCCCCGCTACCGGCGCTGCCGTATCCGGTGATCATCTCCGAGACCCGCACCGCATCGCGGCAGGCAATGGTGTCCTACCGCGGCAATCGCTATTCGGTGCCCCCGGAGCTGGCCGCCGCCCAGGTGGTGGTCAGCCATCCTGTCGGCGGGCAGTTCTGCGACATCGCCACCACCGGCGGGATCGTGGTGGCCCGGCACCGGATGGCCGCCGATGGGCTCGGTGTCATGGTGCGTGACAGCGGCCATGTCATCGCCTTGGACACCGCCGCGATGGCCACGGCCACCACCGGGCGCCCGCACCGCCGTAAGGAACGCATCCCACCCGGGGCAGCAGCCAAAGCCGCTGCCGCACAACTCCTTCACATCAAGCAGGGACCTACCGCTGCTATCGAATCGGTGACTCCGCCAACCGATTCCACCGTCATCGATCTGTCCGCCTACGAGCGGGCCGCCCAGAACAGGACCATCCAATGACCCCGACCCCACGCACCGGCAAGACCACCATCACGAGCACTGCCCAGCAGTCCCCGTCGGCCGCGGCGAGCCGGTATCAGCAGCTGCGCTCGCATCTGGCCGAGCTCAAACTGGCCGCTGCCGCCGAAGCGCTGCCCACAGTGCTGGACCAAGCCACCGCCGAAGGGCTGTCGCTGACCGTCGCGTTGGAGCGGCTGCTGGCCGTCGAGGTCGAGGCCAGCACAGCCCGGCGGCTGGCCGGCCGGCTGCGGTTCGCCTGCCTGCCCACCCCGGCCACCCTGGCCGATTTCGATGTCGATGCTGCCGCCGGGATCGACCGCAAGCTCATCGACGAACTGGGCACCTGCCGCTATCTGGAGTCGGCGACCAACATCTTGCTCATCGGGCCGCCAGGCACTGGAAAGACGCACTTGTCGGTCGGATTGGCAAGGGCTGCAGCCCATGCCGGGTACCGGACGTACTTCACCACCGCCGCCGACCTGGCGGCCCGCTGCCACCGTGCCGCGATCGAGGGACGTTGGGCCACCACCATGCGCTTCTATGCCGGTCCAACACTGCTGGTGATTGATGAACTCGGCTATCTTCCTTTGCCCGCCGAAGCCGCGTCAGCGTTGTTTCAGGTTGTCTCCCAACGATATTTGAAGACCAGCATCGTCATCACCACCAACCGCGGGGTGGGCGCGTGGGGCGAGATCCTCGGCGACACCACCGTGGCAGCCGCCATGCTCGACCGCCTGCTGCACCGCTCGGTCGTGATCAACCTCGACGGCGAGTCCTACCGCTTACGCGACCACCAGGCCGCCGCCGAAACCCTACGCCGAACCACCACCGGCACCCGCCAGCAACTACACTGACCGCTGCTCACAGGTGAGGAATTTCGGCGAGCACACCCGAGGACTTTCGATGAGCGCGATCAATGCGGCAAAGCCACGCGCAAAGCGGACTGTCACTCGCTCGTCCCAATTTATTCAGCGTGGGAAAGAACGCGCTAGGGCAGTGAAGAGCTGGGCGGAGGAGAAGCGAGCCGACTGGGAAATACGCCGTTACCTAAGAATGCATCCCTCGGTGGCACCTGACCCGGACATCAAGAATTGGGAGGACACCTTCTACCAACAAGCTCATGCAGCCGTCGAAGACTTCACGGAGATTCAATACGCCGAGGAGAGAGCCGTCAGCGGCGACACAGCCGAAGATAGGCGTTACTGGCGTGGCCAGAAGCAAACAGCGAAGGCCAATGCGAAGCGCTCGTTGCCGCTGCTAATTCAGTCCTTCGAAAGGGACATCAAGGGCCGGTCCGTGTCGGACGTGGTCGCGGCGTCGGAAACGGTAATTGAGTCGCTGGCCGCCCATCTGAAGTTCGAGGTGCCTCGCGTCATTCACCCAGAAGATGCGCTTCAGGAATTGCATGCGTTTCTCCTATGTCAAGCCGCTGCCGGTTGGCAAGGCTTTGTTTGGGTGTCGTGGTCGGTATGAAGGTGATGGAAAA
>NZ_GG770558.1:6603-9814 GCF_000164135.1 Mycobacterium parascrofulaceum ATCC BAA-614
GCGATGCTAGGGCAGGCAAATCCGTACCTAGATGATGGTGACGGGGGCAACCGCGTGCAATGGCTCGACGAGGACCGAAAATGACCACTCTCGATAGCCTGGCCTCGTGAGTATGTCAGGGCTGATGGTTCTGAATCTCTCTATCACCGCTTGGACATAGTGCCGCGTGTCGGGAGTGAGGTTGTCGTCTAACACGTAGCGGTAGTGGTGAGCCTGTACACTCGCCGTCTCGCGACCGTCGTTCTTCTCACTCACCACGACGCGGATAATCCCGCTCTTCATCTTCCGAGCGTGATTCAGCAGCCAATCGGCATAGTCAACGTTGATGCCCAGTCGCTCCGCCAGGAGGTTGCGGTCGGTGCCGTTCCAGAAACCTGACAGCCTTTCCGAACTGGTGACCACCTGCCATCTGGTGTTGGGCTAACTCAGCCGACACTTCGGGCGTCGGCGGGAAGACTTCATCGAGACCTGGATTCATGCGTGGGCATCGGTTGATACCTAATCGCAATAGGGAGTGTTAACAGTCCATCTCACGCGCCAGCTACCGTGTGCCGCTCTGGTCAAGCGAAGCCAGCCCTCCGATTGCTTGGATCGCTCGGCGGAATCGCAAATGCTGATCGAGCAGCCAGTCGATCATCGCTGGCCATTGCTCGACGTTCGCAACGTCGTTGAAAGCCGAAGTGGTGCAGACCCGGGCGGCCTTTCGGCCTGTCATCCCGTCCCACACGGCGACTTGGCCTAGGGCTTGCTCGAACTGTTCTTGTTGTGCGTGGAGCGCCTCGAAGCGGGCAGTGTTGACTTCCGGATCGGGACCACCGAAGTAGAGCTGCACCTCCAAGCCTTTCTGGGTGAAAGTCGATTCTAAAGAGGCCACGCTGGTGCCCGTAGGAAGGCTGTACCAGGAGTCGCGGGTCGAGGTCTTCCGGTTAGTCCATCCGGGATACTCAGACACAACGCGGCTGCGGAATTGCTCCCAGAAGTCCCAATAGAGCTTCGACCTCTCGGTCATTGCGCCCGCCGTGGTGGCCGCCTTGACCTGCTTCTCCCAGTCGTTGGGTTCCACCGCCAGCTTGAAGTTGGGTGCGGGGGTGGAGCCGCCGATCTGAACAACCGCGATTTCGATGCCGAAGAACCGGGTGTCTGGGTCGGTGTGTTCGTTCAGCCAGTCGAGCGCAGCGCGATGCTCGGGCCGGAATCCAGCGGTGATCCAGACGATTGTTTTTGGATCGGTTCCCGCCGCGTAGGTGAGGATCTGTCCGAGGTGCGTGTGGTCGGACAGTTCCAGCTGGTTCTCGACGATAACGACACTCTCATCGGAGAGATCTCGGCCTAGGAGGTCCAACGAAAAACCTCCGACTGGGTGCTCTGCTACCTGAAGCTCAAGATCCATTCCAAGCAAGTCGCTGAGAACGTCGACGTTGTTGAGCAGCCACGGTGTGAAGCTATGGGCCTCGTGCGGCCACACATCACGCGGTGCGACCGCCTTCAGGCGGCCAAGGTTGGGAGTTGTCATTGGATCTCCGATTGGTTACTTGGGACTCGTCGGTCGATCAGCTGCCGAAGGCTCTCGGGTTCGGGCAGATGAATCCAACCTTCGATCATGGCCAGTGCTTGGTGCTCAGGTGTGGACGGCAGCACAGTGCGATGCGCCGCCGCTGCACGGGCAAGGAGCGCGCAGACGAAGGCGTCGAGACAATCATCTGAGTCGGCAACAGCGGCCTGCTGCGCGTCGGTAATGTTGAAGTCATTGCCGAGTTCGCCGAGCAATCCGGCAAGAAGTATTCTCCGGCGTCCGCGTGCCGCAGCATTGTTCTTGGTTTTGTACGACTGCAGAGATCCAGTGAAAAGCGTCGGTAGCCAGCAACGCAGCGCGGCATCGGGATACGCCTCTGCGGCCCGGCCCGACCCGTCCCTCGGGCTATCGAGAGCCCCAAGAAGAGACGCACAGCGCATCGCGCAGTAGGCGATGCGGTCGGTTGTCACCGACAGCGGAGTCTTTCCTGTGCGATCACGGACAAGGAAGTCAGTTGTGCGACGTTCCAGCGGAGCGCGTATCTCGTCAGGATCAAGAGGCCATCTTCCTGGCTCTGAGCTGATGGCACGAATGAAGGGTTCCGGCCACCCAAACGGCGCGTCGATGGCGACCTTGTCGGCGGCCCCCATGACCGGACCCCGTGAACTGGTCCACGGCGAACGAGAGTCGTTCATTGGTGGGTACAGGTGGCAGCGTAGCGGGCTGGTGGTTGGTAGCCCAGCGATGAGTGGCGTCGGTGATGGTTGTAATCGTGCTTCCAGTCGCCGATCACCACGCGAGCCTGGGCCATCGACCAGAAGCTGTTGATGTTGAGGCACTCGTCGCGGATGCGGGAGTTAAACGATTCGACGTAGCCGTTTCGCCACGGCTCACCAGGTGGGATGAAGTGCAACCCAACCTGGCCGCTGGCCCAGTCGGCCATTGCGCTGCAGGCTAATTCGGGGCCGTTGTCACACCGCAGTACCGTTGGATAAGTGCCGCGCTGGGCAGCCAGGCCGTCGAGTTCGGCGATCAGGTGTTCACCGGTGATGCTGCGCTCGACCATCCCACCGAGGCATTCGCGGGTGTGCTCGTCGACGATCGAGACGATCTTGATCGGGCGCCCGTCGGTGGTGACATCGAATTGGAAGTCCACCGCCCACACCCGGTTGGGCGCATCGGCGGTTACCGTCGGCGGCGCGGTGGAGCTGCCGTGGCGTTTTCGGCGTCGACGCTGCGGCACGCGCAGCCCTTCCTCGCGCCAAAGGCGTTGGATCTTCTTGTGATTGACTGCCCAGCCTTCGGCGCGGGCATCGTGATAGGCGGGCCGGAACCCCCGCCGCGGGTGGTCCTTGGCGTATTGACCAAGCCAGACCCGCAACGACGCATCAGGATCGGCCGGCGTGTCCGAGACCGGCTGGTGTCGTTGGGTGGCGCGGTGTTGCCCGGCGACGCGGCAGGCGAACCGTTCGCTGACCCCCAGCACGCGCTGCAGGTGACGAACGGCTGCCCGACGGCGTTCCGGGCCTAGAAGTTTCCCTTCGCGATCTCCTTGAGCGCGACCTTCTCCAACTCGGCATCGGCCAACAGCCGTTTGAGGGTGGCGTTCTCACGCTCGAGATCCTTGAGCCGTTTGGCGTCCTCTGCCTTCAAGCCGCCGAACTGGTTACGCCACCGGTGATAAGTCGCCTCCGAAAC
>NZ_GG770558.1:10835-65830 GCF_000164135.1 Mycobacterium parascrofulaceum ATCC BAA-614
CGGCACACCGCAGCAGTGTCCTTGCCCTCGGCCAAAAGCCGATCAGCCGCCATCAGCTTGCGCACAATCTGCTCGGGGCTGTGCCGCTTCCTCGTCGCCATGATCTTGTTGAGCCTTCCTGCCCACGTCGTGGGCCGCAAGACTCTCATAAGCCGCGGATCAACCGATCGGGGTCAGGCCACCCACGATGGACAGGAGGGTGGAGTCGTCAAGTTTCCTGCCGCACAAGGACCCAGAGGCGAGAGCGCTGACTTCTGCCGACTCGTAGCTCCAGGTGATGACGCAAACCGCGGTGTTGTCCGGTTGTGATGCGAGATCGACACCGACTGTGATACACGGGCCTTCGGTCCGCACAAGAAGAGCGTCTTTCGTCGTCACAGACGGTCAAGGTCCCCGTTGGCTCGAAACAACGTGTATTCGATGTCTTCGGCGCTGACGCCGCTGCCCATTCGATCCGCGCAGTCATGGACATCGGCAACGTAGGCGGCGTAGCGCGACGGCCAGTCCTTCCTCCCCGAAGCTTCTAGGCTGTCCCAGCCAAGCGCGCCGAGACTGTTCCACACCCTCTTGTCCTGAATGAGGCAGCAGGTCTGCGGCCTGCGAGAGCTGGCTGCCCACAGCCATTTTGTGAAGAAGGCTGCCTGTAGGCCTGGCAGGGTCCACGCGGCGTAGGCCTCGGCAACCGCGCCTCGCTGAGCCCGCTCGGCTGTCTGGTGAAGCACTTGATCACGGTCTGGGTGGGTGAGGGCTCGAACGATAGGATCGCGCATCCTGCCATTCGCAGTGCCTCGCCCCCACACGAGAACTGCGATGAGCAGTGCGAGTCGTCCATCGGCTGACGCGGCATCTTTTGCCAGGGTTCGGATTTCGGATCGGGTAACCGTATTTTGGCCAATCGTTGAGAAGACGTGGTCAGTCACGCCGTTACTCAAACCGGCGAGAGCCAGCCAGGTGCGCCAAGTTGAAGGCACATAACGCACGCACTGTGCGTCCGCAGAGCCAGCGATTTTTTCAGCATGTGGCAGTAGTGGTTCGTACAGGCGTGCGGCCATGCCCGACATCGTCCCCCCTGTTGAGCGCGAACCTCGCGCCGTTCCATCGGGATTATGACTCAAGGGACTGGCACGGATGAACTAATCGACTGGGCCGCTTCTCCGAAATCGTGGGGGTAAAAGTTGTCGACGGTGCGCGCCCGCCCGGTCACGTCGATTCCCGAATATCTCCGCCGTCGCATTGGGGGATAGCTGACACCCGCCATGTCGGTGCCCGGGGGCATACTTCGCTCATGACCGAGCAGCAGTCCCAAGAGGGCAGCTACAACATTGACCTGCGGTTTCACAAGATACTCGAGACCGTCGAGCAGGAGTTGCAGACCGCCCTGGCGAAGGCCCGCGTGGAATCCGATCACGGCACCACGATCGGAGACGGAGCCGAGGAGGCAGTACGCAAGACGCTGCGCAGCTATTTGCCCTCGGGCTATAGCGTCGGCAAGGGCATTGTCTACGACGCCTTCGGCGACGGCTCACGTCAGACCGATGTTGTGATCACGACCCCCGATCATCCGCTGTCGTTTCCCGAGGGCAAGTCGGGGACCTACGTCGTGGACGGTGTCGCTGCCGCCGGGGAGGTCAAGTCCTGTCTCGACGGGACTGCACTCACCGACAGCATCGCGAAGGGCGCAGCCTTCAAGAGGTTGCGGATGACGATCAACGAGTCGGATCGCGTCATGACGAGCAAAGAACAGGCGTACATGCAGCAGATCGGCTTGGTGCCGCCGTACTTCGTCGTCGCGTTCGACAACAAGGTCACCATCAACACGATTGGTGATCGGCTACGCGAGGCGGATCTGATCCCGCCGCCGGTAGGCAAGCCGACGGGGGAGCAAGATGCAGCGAACACTCCGCAGCCTCCGCTCGATGCCATCTGCGTGCTTGGAAAGGGCGTCTGGCTCTATCTCCGGCCCGACAACCCAATGGGCTTCCGGATCGGCATCACGAAGGAGGACGGTTCGAAGACCGTCCGAAACGACTACTCGGGTTGGACCTACCTCGAAACAGACGCACCGCTGGTGATCACGATGATCTGGCTGCACGCCGCGATGCCGCGAGTGTTCCGAGGGCGGTCGGTGTTCTCGCCTTATCTTGTCCCGCCGATAAGGCACGCCAAGTACATGAACGACCGAAATAGGGAGCCGGACGTCGCCCAACAGGCTCCACAGGGTGCGGGCATCGACGTGCCCAAAGCCGATACCCCGCAAAGCGACTTGCGCGCCTTCTCGGTTGATCGCATTGCCTCGGATCGGCGGAAGGCAGACCTTGAGTCGTATCTGTCGGACAATGTTTGGAACCCGCATGACGGCTTCGTATGCAAGTCGGCGGTCAGCTGCCGTTCGTCTGCCGAAAAGGGTGGTGCCAGCTTCTACGAGGGCCAAGGGCACATGGTCGGCCCGTGCTACGACATGCGCGTAGACGGCACTCCACTCCGCGTTGTTGTCCTGCCGATGGAAACGGGCGAACCGAAGCAGCACCGGACGGTCGAGCAGCGCACCGAGGACGTGCTCAATTCCGGCAAGCTCACCTTCAACCAACGCAATCAGCACATGAAAGGGGTGACCTTCGCGCTCCGCCTGGCGTTCGGGCTCCCGGTGGACGCGGACACCGAGCACATTCAGTTCGTCGACGGATCGAGCGCGCACCTATTTGAGGCATACGCAATGACCAACCTCCTGCTGTGTTCAGCGGTCGATCACGGGACGCTAAGTCGCGGGCTACCGGCATCATGCGTACTTCGTGCTCACGGCATCTGCGCGCAACTCTCCAAATTCTCCAACCAACTCTTGTGATTTCTCAGGGTGCGGGCCTCGACAACACGCTCTACTCCACCCTTGGAGTCACCCGGTCAGTCGCTGCAAATGTGGTCGCATGCGACCTGGACGGTAACCGATTTGTGTGGGTGTCACTTCGACACCCGTCGCGTGGGAACTGGTCGTCACTGAAATGCGCCTATTTGCACGAAGTGGTCGTACCAGCCATCACACAGGGAAGGGCGTTGGCGCTTGCCGGACAGTGAGTTCGCGGTGCTGTAGTTCGTTCAGCCAGTCGAGCGCACCGCGATGCTCGGGCCGGAATCCAGCGGTGATCCAGACGATTGTTTTTGGATCGGTTCCCGCCGCGTAGGTGAGGATCTGTCCGAGGTGCGTCTGGTCGGACAGTTCCAGCTGGTTCTCGACGATAACGACACTCTCATCGGAGAGATCTCGGCCTAGGAGGTCCAACGAAAAACCTCCGACTGGGTGCTCTGCTACCTGAAGCTCAAGATCCATTTCAAGCAAGTTGCTGAGAACGTCGACGCTGTTGAGCAGCCACGGTGTGAAGCTATGGGCCTCGTGCGGCCACACCGTGCGGGTGCGATTGCGATCAAACGGCCTAGGTTCGGCGCTGTTTCCACGAATCCCCTTGAACGTGTTCAGGATGGAGAATCTCGCAAAACGAAACCGCAGGTAACCAACGGGACTGGACCCGACGGAGGCGAAACGAATTGGCAGTTCAGACGCATGTTGCCTGGTCACACAAGGGGTCGAGTCCCGCTTAGCTCCACCGAGGTGATGAGTCGAGTTATGGGTTACACATGAGTCGCGTCATCGGTCACAGATTCCCCGGCCGTCGGCCGGGTTTTTTGTTTTGATTCGCCAGTAGGCCCGCGTCTTGCTGGATTCGCCGGCCACGCGGCGGGTGACTTACGGCTCTAATGGACACCCGCCCGCAGGAGCAGTGTGGAAATCACGTGATCGGGTCGGGTGGCCACTTGTGAGGTGAGATTCTTGGCGGTATCGGTGTCGCCGACGACGGGTCATCATGGTTTGCCGGCGCATGAAGTGGTGCTGCTGTTGGAGACGGATCCACACCGCGGCCTATCCAACGCTGAGGCGGCCGAGCGACTCGAGCGCTTCGGGCCCAACGCCTTGCCGGCAGCCGCGGGCCCCGGCTTGCTGATTCGGATACTGCGTCAGTTTCATCACCCGCTGATCTATGTTCTGCTCGTCGCGGGCGTAATTACCGCGGGTCTGCATGAATTCGTTGACTCCGCGGTGATTTTCGGCGTCGTCGTGATCAACGGGATCGTGGGTTTCATCCAGGAGTCCAAGGCGGAGGCCGCACTGGACAGCCTGCGCTCCATGGTGCGGACCCAGGCCAAAGTGGTGCGCGACGGCCACGAGCATACGGTGCCGTCGGAAGAGCTGGTCCCCGGTGATCTGGTGCTGCTCGAGGCCGGTGACAAGGTCCCTGCCGACGTGCGGGTGGTGCGCGAGAGCGAGCTGAGGGTGAACGAATCGGCGCTCACCGGGGAATCGGCACCGGTGCGCAAGGACGAGGTGCTGCTGCCGCCGGCAACGCCGGTGGCGGATCGCCGAAATATGGCGTATTCGGGCACCCTGGTGACGGCGGGTAACGGTGCCGGTGTCGTCGTGGCGACAGGCGCCGGAACCGAGCTCGGTGAAATCCATCGCCTCGTGGGTGCCGCGGAGGTTCTCACCACACCGCTGACTTCGAAGCTCGCGTCATTCAGCAGAGTTCTGACCATCGCCATCCTGGGCTTGTCCGCGGTCACCTTCGCCGTCGGTTTGTTGCGCCGGCAGGATGCCGTCGAGACATTCACCGCGGCCGTCGCGCTTGCGGTCGGCGCGATCCCCGAGGGCCTGCCGGCCGCGGTCACGATCGTTTTGGCCATCGGCGTGGCTCGAATGGCTAAGCGCCGCGCGGTCGTCCGGCGTCTTCCTGCCGTGGAGACGCTGGGAAGTACCACCGTGATTTGCGCGGACAAGACCGGAACGCTGACGGAGAACCAGATGACGGTGCAGGCGATCTGGACCCCGGCCGGCGTCGCTGAGGTGAGCGGAACCGGATATGTCCCCGAAGGCGTATTGCGGGGCCGCGATGGTGTCCCGGTGACGGTTGATGCCAACGCGGCGCTGCGATGGTCACTGCTGGCCGGCGCAGTCTGCAATGACGCCGCGCTGACCCATGATGGCCGACGCTGGGATGTCGTTGGTGACCCCACCGAGGGTGCGATGCTCGTGGTCGCCGCCAAGGCGGGCCTCGATCGGGATCGGCTCGTTGCGGAACTGCCCCGGCTGGCGGCAATTCCCTTCAGTTCCGAACGTCAATTCATGGCCACACTGCATGGCGACGGTGGCGGCGAGGAGGTTGTGCTGGCCAAGGGTTCGGTGGAGCGGATGCTCGAGTTGTGCGGCAGTGAAATGGGCGCCGACGGCGCGCCACAACCTCTGGATCGTGCGGAGGTCACACGAGCCGCCGAGATGCTGTCCGCACGGGGACTTCGGGTGCTGGCCACCGGTGTGCGGCCCGCGACCGATGGCCAGGACTTCCATGAGGATGCGCTCGCGGGTTCGCTGATGTTGACCGGCTTGCAGGCGATGCTCGATCCGCCCCGAACGGCGGCGAAATCTGCGGTGGCTGTCTGCCACACCGCGGGCATCGCGGTCAAGATGATCACCGGCGACCACGCGGGGACCGCTGCCTCCATCGCCACCAAAGTGGGATTGCTCGTAGAGGGTGAACCCACGCCGGGCACGGTTCTCACGGGTGCTGACCTCGCCGCGCTGAAGTCCGAGGACTATCCCGACGCGGTGGACGGCGCGAGCGTGTTCGCCCGGGTGTCGCCCGAGCAGAAGCTGCGGCTCGTGGAGGCGCTGCAGGCCCGGGGGCACGTAGTGGCAATGACAGGTGACGGAGTCAACGACGCGCCGGCGTTGCGGCAGGCCAGCATTGGCGTCGCGATGGGGAAGGGTGGCACGGAGGTCGCCAAGGATGCGGCTGACATGGTGCTGACCGACGATGACTTCGCCACCATCGAAGCCGCGGTCGAAGAGGGCCGCGGGGTGTTCGACAACCTCACCAAGTTCATTACCTGGACCTTGCCCACGAATATCGGTGAGGGGCTTGTCATTCTGGTGGCCATCGCGTTTGGCGCCGCGCTGCCGATTCTGCCCACCCAAATTTTGTGGGTGAACATGACCACCGCCGTCGCACTCGGCCTGATGCTCGCATTCGAGCCGAAGGAACCCGGCATCATGACTCGTTCGCCGCGCGACCCCGGCCAGCCGCTGCTCACCCGGGCGCTCGTCACGCGAATTCTCCTGGTGTCGACGCTGCTTGTCGCCAGCGCGTGGTGGTTGTTTGAGTGGGAAATCAGCAGGGGCGCCAGCCTCCCAGAGGCCAGAGCGACATCACTGAACCTCTTCGTCGCCGTCGAGGCGTTCTACCTATTCAGCTGCCGGTCGTTGACTCACTCAGCCTGGCGCATCGGCGTGCTCTCAAACCGGTGGATCATTCTCGGCGTCACCGCCCAAGGCCTCGCACAACTAGCCATTACCTACTTGCCGGCGATGAATACGATGTTCGGCACGGCGCCAATCGGCTTCGGCGCGTGGCTACGCATCTTCGGCATCGCGGTCGTGGCAAGCGGCGTCGTCGCCCTCGATAAGTGGCTGCGCCGCCGAACCGCGTCTGTGGTCCACGTGCCAACACCACCCGGACAGGCCCCGTGATACTGGCAGTGTGGGGGTCAGGGGTTCGAGTCCCTTAGCGCCACCTGATCTTCGACGACACCCCGGCTCACGGATGCAGGTTCCACTGGCCGCAATCGCCGGCAAGGACGTCGCTGACGTCGACTTCGAGCCCCCCGACCACCGGGCCCGGATTCGACGCCGTGCTCACCACGCGTTGGTAGAGAACCGCGGCCGGGTCGACCTGGCCGTGGGACCAGGACTTGGTCTGCCAGGCCCACCGGTGGCCGGCGGTACGCGAATTGCCGATGACGCCGTCGGCGGCGGCCCATCGGCACACGTCGATACCGCCGTAGACGCCGGTGCGCTGCACCCCCAGTACCGAATTGATTCCGCGAAACCACTTGAGCGCCAAGTTGTTCCAGGTGTCGCGGTTGATGTCCTCGTCGACGCTGAAGAAGATCGGGGCGCTCTGACCGCCGCCCGCGGCGGTATGCAGCGCCCAGGCGGTTCGCGCGTCGGCAACGCCGCCCTCGAACCCGCGCCTGAAGTCCGACGGTGCCGTTCCGCCCGGCTTGCCGTATTGGTAATTGCTGACGATCACGAGCCCGGCGGCGGTCAGCTGCTCGGCGTAGGGCCGCGTGATGGGCTTGGCGCCCATGGACGACCCGGGACGTGATTGCGAGACGTAGTTGATGACCCCGGAGTAACCGGCGGCGCGAATGTGCTCCGCCGGAATCTGGCGCATGGCGAAATCGATCAGCTTGGGGGTGGCGCCAGCCGCGGTAGGGATGGCAGCCGCCGTCGGGACGGCGACGCTGGTCGATGCCGCATACAACCCTGGCAGTGCGGGCATGGCAATCGCGTAGCGCAACAAGTCCCGCCGGGGAATGGGGCGCGGCCGACGCACATTCGCCGGCAATTTCTGCATCGCGTGATGTTAAATTTGTGACTTTTGTCAACAGAAGTGGCGCGTAGCAGTCGATATCAAATCGGTTTCCGCGGTTGACCGTGTCGAGTCCATGACTGAAGCGCTGGCGGAAGTCTCAGAAACCTCGTACCGCCGGTACGCATAACCGGCGACCAGTGTGGGTACGCGGCCGAGTGAACGGTTGTTCGCAGCGAGTCGCGAGGGAGCTTTCGATGCCCGAGGTCCAACTTCATCACGACGGACACCCACGATATCGCCGGATGGTGCGATTTGACTGGTCCGAGACGCCACTGCACTGGGTGCCCGACGACCCTTTCGCAACCCACATGATGAACGTTCTGCATCTGCTGCTCCCCGAGGGCGAGCGGCACTTCATCAAGGCCGTCCTGGAAGCGTCGTCGCTGGTTGATGACCCCGAGCTGGAGGCGGCGATCAAACCGTTTATCCAACAGGAGTCCTGGCACGCGTGGGCGCACCAAGTGGTGCTCGACCACCTGGCCGAACAGGGCATCGACACCAAGCCGTACACCTCCCGGCTCCGGAAGATGCTGTCGGTTGCGCTGGGTGATCCGCCGAAATTTTTCCCGCCGGCGATGAAGCGCTGGTGGTTGTATCGCCGGTTGGCGGACGTCGCGGCGCTGGAGCATTACACCGCGATGTTGGGGCAATGGGTGCTACAGAACCGAGGGCTGGATTATGCGGGCACCGACCCGATGATGCTGGATCTGCTGCGCTGGCACGGCGCCGAGGAGGTCGAACATCGCTCGCTGGTGTTCGACGTCTACCAGCATGTGTGTGGCAACTACTTCATCAGGGCCTTCTCGATGGTGATGACCACCCCGCTGTTTTACGGGTGGTGGATCGCCGGAGCCAAATACCTGATGGCTCATGACCCGACCATCGATCAGAAATGGCGCTGGCGCGATTGGCTTCGTGCGGCCCGCGAATACAAGTTGCCCGGTCCCTGGCAGCTGATGGTGACGCAACCCGCCAGGTACATGAGCCCCCATCATCACCCGGGTCCCGAAGCGGTCACGGAGATGGCGGTCGAATACATCAAGAAGTCGCCGGCGGCCAAGGCCGCCCGCGAACGGGCCCAGTTAGAAGGAAAGGCCGCGGTTCGATGAAGGTTTCGGTCGACCTCGACACCTGCGACGGCAACGGCGTCTGTATGAGCCTGTGCCACGAGGTTTTTGACGTGCGCGAGGACGGGTTGCACTTGCTCCAAGACGAGCCGCGACGGGAGCTACGCGGACCGTTGAAGGCTGCCGAAGTGTCGTGCCCCACCGGCGCGATCGTGGTGGAGGACTGACGCGATGCCCGGGCAACTGAACCAGGTCGTCGTCGTCGGTGCCGGCGTGGCCGGGATGGGTGCGGCGGAGACGCTACGACGGGACGGCTACGACGGTGCTCTGACGATTGTCGGCGCCGAACGGCACGCCCCCTACCATCGACCGCCGCTGTCGAAGAAGTTGCTCAGCGGGCAGGTGCACCGAGCCGGCATCGACATGGCGCCGCAGTTCGACATGGATGCGCGGGTACTTCGAGGTGCCACGGCGGTCGGGCTCGACCTATCCGCGCGCACCGTCCGGGTCCGCGACGAGGGTCAGACCCTGTCCCTGGACTTCGACGGCGTCGTCGTCGCCAGTGGCGCCGAGCCACGCCGGTGGCCCGGCCAAGCTCCCGAAGGCGTGTTCCTGCTGCGGACGGTCGAGGACTGTCTGACCATTCGGGAACGGCTCGGCTCGCATCCACGTGTCGTGGTGGTCGGAGGCGGATTCATCGGTAGTGAGGTCGCCGCGACCTGCCGATTGCTGGGGTTGGATGTGGTGCTCGTCGAGAAGGCATCCGGGCCGCTGGTTCAAGCATTGGGCGCGGAGCTGGCGCCGTGCTGGGCGAAATTGCATCGCGAGCACGGCGTGGACCTGCGCGTCGGCGTGGGCGTCGCCGAATTCGTCGGCAACGGGCACGTGGAAGCCGTCCGACTCACCGACGGTTCGCAGGTCCCGGCCGATGTGGTCATCGTCGGCCTGGGCGTCACGCCCGTCACCGGCTGGCTGGAAGGCTCGGGACTGCACTTGGACGACGGAGTGGTCTGCGATGCGAAAGGTGTCGCCGAGGGCAACGACGGCGATGGAATTGTCGTCGCGGCCGGTGACGTCGCGCGCTGGTGGCACCCGCTCTACGAACGGCACCTGCGGACCGAGCACTGGGACGACGCGGGCCGTCAGGGTGCGGCCGCGGCGCGCACCCTGCTGGCCGGGCCCGAGCGCGCCGAAGTTTTCGACGAAGTGCCGTACTTCTGGTCCGACCACTACGACGTCAAGCTGCAGATGCTGGGTGTGCCGACCGATTACGACGCCGTCGAGGTCGTCGAGGGCGACCAGAACTCCGGGGAGTTCGTCGCCGCCTACGGGCGCGGCGGTCGCACGATCGCGGTGCTCGGGACGATGCCCGGTCGGGTGCATGCCTATCGCGAGGCCATCGAGAAGCGCGCCGAGTTTCCGCCGGGCCGACCGGATTAGGAAGTCCCGCCGGCGGGTGGCCGGCGGGACAAGCGGTGGACGGCGAAAGTCACTGTCCAGGAACGAGAATCGTCTTCCCCGGCAGCCGATTGGCGTCAGAGTCGTCGTGCACGGCGGCGGCGGCGGTCAGCGGGCGGCGGTCGGCGACGTCGATCGCCAGCTGTCCGGCGTCGACCTGGCCGACCAGTTTGGCCAGCTGGGCCGCGTCGCTGCGGACGAATACCCGCTGCGCGCGCACCCGCCGTGCCGCGTCCTCCTCACCAGATGTCATGGTGCCGACGTAAAACCCGCCATCGGCGACCAGGCCGACCAGGGCCGCAGTCTCTTCCGGTGAGGTGCTGACCAGGTTGAGCACCACGTCGAACGGCTGCCCGGCGACGGGCAGCGGGGTGACCGTGTAATCGATGTAGTCGATGATCCGGTCGGCCCCGTGGCGGCGCAGCCGCTCCGCGCTTCGCGCGGAGGCCGTCGCGGTGACAACGGCTCCGGCCCGCTTGGCCAGCTGCACTGCGTAGCCGCCGACCGCTCCGCCGGCGCCGTTGATCAGAACGGACTGGCCCGCCGTCAATTCGGCGATTTCGAACAAGGCCTGCCACGCCGTCAAACCGACGGTCGGCAGCGCGGCGGCGTCGGCCAGCGGCACCGACTTCGGCGCGGCCGCGAGCACCGCGGCCGGCACGATCCCGTACTCGGCGGCGGCGCCGGGCCGGTCCAGGGGGAGCATGCCCACGACGGCGTCGCCGATCTTCCAGCCGCTCACCTCAGGGCCGAGTTCGGCGATCGTTCCCGCGACGTCGATTCCCGGCGTGTGGGGGAAGGAAATCTCGTACACCTCCGAGAGGTAGCCCCCGCGGATGCCCGCATCGACCGGGTTGAACGAGGTCGCGGCCACCCGCACCAGGACCTCGCCCGGTCCGGGCGCCGGGCGGCGGACCTCCTCGTACTGCAGCACGTCGCTGCCGCCGTAACGGTGATATTGCACAGCCTTCATCATCTTCTCCGTTCCCTAGATGCTTCGATCTCGAAGCAGTGCATCCCGCATAACTTGCTCCGAGTTCGAAGCAATCCCGAAGACGCGGGTGATGATCGCCACATTGCTTCGAGTTCGAAGCACTATGATCTGGGCATGGCGCACGCACTCAAACCTCGGCAGATGCGCGCGTACTTCGCGCTGATGGAGTCGGTCAGCCTGCTGCAGTACGCCGTGCAACGGCAACTACGGGCCGAGGGCGACCTCAGCTACGTGCAGTTCGAGATCCTGGCCAAGCTCGCCGATGCCGACCGGCCGCTCACCATGACGGAGCTGGCCGACGGCGTGGTCTACAGCCGCAGCGGCCTCACCCATCAGGCGGGTCTGCTGGAGAGCGCGGGCCTGATCGCCCGCGAGGCCAGCGACGCCGACCAGCGCGCCACGGTCGTTCGGATCACCGAAGCGGGCCAGGCGCGGCTGGCCAAAGTGCTGCCGGGACATATCGACGTCGTCCGTGACCTGCTCTTCGATGCGCTTTCCGGCGAGGACGTGCGCGCCCTCGGCGACATCATGGGCCGCGCCCGCGATCACATGCGCGCCCGGCCGGCGCGCTCGGCTGTCTCGCGCGCACGCCGGGCCTTCGACGAACCGGCCTGCGATTCGAACTGAACATTAAGTCTCGGCAACGACTCGGTAGAAACTGCGCACCGGCCTGGAACCGGCCCCCCGACCGATTAGGTTTTCGCCTGAATGCGCATTACTCTTTCCCGCGGTTCTGATCGCGACTCTCCGAAAGCAGCCATGCCCATTCAGCCCACCCTGCTGCGCCGTCAATCGTTGCGCAGCGCCCGTGCCTCGCGGGTCGCTCCCCGCGTGAAGTGCCCCATGGTCGGTCAGTGCTTCGATATCGAGGTCACTCGCGACGCCGACGGCTGGCTGATCCAGATCCCGGAGATCTGCAGGGTCACCCGCGCCGGCCGTCGGAACACGGTGGAGCTGGCGGCACGCGAATGCATCGCCACCTGGACCGGCATTCCGATCGGGTATGTCGCCGTCTACGTCGTGAGCGAGAACGTTTGACGCGCATTCGTCGCGCGTAGTGGCCAAGGTGTGTCACGCGCGTGACCCCGCCGCGACGCTGACGCGAAACGCTCATCATCATGACGGTGCTTGCGGGAATCGCGGCCCTCGCGGTGGCAGCGTGCGTCGGGTACTACTTCGGCCGGCGCGCGGGATCGACGCCGCAAAGCTGGAAGAGGCGAACGAGCCGGGTCGCCCTGGGCCGGCTCGCGATCAGTCTGCTCGTGTTGTTCACCGCGCGCCGTGCGATGACGCTGTGGGCGCCGAGATTTGTTGCACCGCTGGGCCTGCTGCGCGGTAGCGTGGCGCGGATTCGCCCCTACTGACCACGAGGACCGACATGTCGGCACTGCAGGGCAAGGTCGCGTTCGTGACCGGAGCGTCGTCGGGACTCGGCGCTGAGACGGCCCGGCTGTTTTCCCGCCAGGGCGCAACGGTTTTCGGGATCGGGCGCGACACCGCGCGCCTGGCCGAGGTGTTCGCCGATGTGCAAAACGGTTCGTACGCATCGGTGGACGTCGCTTCCACGCGGGCGTGTCGCGATGCGGTCGAGCGGTGTGTGCGCGAGTTGGGCGGACTCGACATCCTGGTCAACGTCGCCGGCAGCCACCAGATGCGCCGGACGGAGTCGATGACCGACGAGGATTGGGCGCACGATCTCGCGGTCAACCTCAACGGGCCGTTCTATCTCTGCCGGGCCGCGCTGCCCCGGCTGCTGGAGCGGGGCGGCAACATCGTCAACGTCGCCTCCATCGCCGGAGTCGAGGGGCAGGCGTACTCGGCCGGCTACTGCGCCGCCAAGCACGGGCTGATCGGGCTCACCCGCGCCCTGGCGGTGGAGTACACCGCGGATCGCCTGCGCGTCAACGCGATCTGCCCGGGCGGCATGCTGACACCGCAGATCGAACACTTCAGCGCACCGGAGGACCCCGACTACAACCTGATCATGCGCACGGCATCGCCGCGCGGCATGATGCGGCCCCTTGATGTCGCGAACGTGATCGCCTTCCTGGCCAGCGACGCCGCGGCCGCCGTGCACGGCGCCCTCTATCGCGTCGACAACGGCAAGGGCGCCGGCTGACTGGCTACGCCTGCCGCAGCGGCCGGGCGCGCACCAGGGTCGGCCACCAGAACCACGGGCCCAGGATGCGCAGGATGCACGGCACGACGAACGAACGCACGATGAGCGTGTCGAGCAGCAGGCCGATGCACACGGTGGAACCCACCTGACCGATGGTGCGCAGATCGCTGGTGAGCATTGCCAGCATGGTGAAGGCGAAGACCAACCCGGCCGACGTCACGACGCCGCCCGTGCTGCCGAGCGCGCGGATCAGGCCGGTGTGGATTCCGCCGTGCAACTCCTCCTTGACCCTGTTGATCAGCAGCAGGTTGTAGTCCGACCCGACGGCCACCAGGATGATGAACGTCAGCGGCAGCACGAGCCAGTGCAGATGCAGGCCGATCAGGTGTTGCCAGACGAGGATGGACAGGCCGAAGGCGCCGGCGTAGGAGAAGGCCACCGTTCCGGGAATCACCAAGGCCGCCACCAGGCTTCGCGTGATGAACATCATGATCAGGAAGATCAGCACGAAGGCGGCGATCGCCGCGATCATGAGATCGGACATCGCGTATTCCTTGATGTCCTTGTCGTTGGACCCCGAGCCGCCGATGTAGATCCGCGCGCCCGCCAGCGAGGTCTCCTTGAGGATCGTCTTGATGGCGTCGGGGAACTGCTCGACGTGTTCTACGCCTTCGGGGCCCATCGCGTCGCCCTCGTGGGTGACGATGAACCGGGCGGCCTTGCCGTCCGGTGACATCATCAACTTCATCCCCGTTTTGACGTCGTCGTTGTCGAAACCCTCGTGCGGGATGTAGAAGTAGTCGTCGCTGCGGGACTTGTCGAAGTCGTTGCCCACGTTGATCAGATCATCGAACGTCTGCTCGGTCTGGATGGTCTGCAGATCGGCGGACCCGTAGCTGTTGACCAATTTCTTCTGCAGGGCCTCGGTGTCGTCGGCGGTGGCCTTCAACTGGGCGATGATCTGCGGGAAGGCCTTGTCCACCTCCTCGAGGGAGACCTTGGCGTCCGCGATGTCGTCGGCCAACTTGTCGACCTGATCGATCGTCTCGAACAGCGAACGAAACGTCCAGCAGATGGGGATGTCGAAACAGTGCCTCTCCCAATAGAAGTAGCTCTTGATCGGCCGGAAGAAGTCCTCGACGTTGGAGACCTCGTCCCTGATGTCGTCGCTGACCCGTTGCAGGTCTTCGACGGTGAGCACCGTCTGGTGCAGCTCGTCGGACACCTTCTGGAAAAAGCCGATCTCTTTGCGCAACACCTCGACCGAGTGCGCCTGGATGTCCGCCTGCGCGTCGGTGTTGGAGTTCTGCTCCCGGTTGAAGGGGAGTTGCTGTCCGTTGCCGCTGCCCTGCGTGGTGAACAGGTAGGGGATGCTGGCGTGCTCGAGCGCGCGGCCCAAGGGCCTGGTCATGCCCTGCACCATCGCCACGCCGTGCAGGCGGATCAGGGCCTTGGCGACGCGGTCCAGCGAGATGAAGTCGGCCGAGTTGCGCATGTCGTGATCGGTTTCGACCATCAGCATCTCGGAGAAGAGCTTGCTCTTGGGGAAGTGCCGATCGGCCGCCTGGAAACCCAGATTGGCGGGCGCGCCGGCCGGCTGGTACTGCCTGTCGTCGTAGTTCTGCCGGTAGGTGGGAACGAAGATCGCCCCGAGCATGACGACGGCCGAACTGGCCACCAGGATCGGCACCGGCCACCGCACCACGCTCGCCCCGATGCGCCGATACAGATAACCCTTGGCGTTCGTCCTCGGGTCGAACATCCCGAACAGGCTGCCGACGGTCAGCGCCGCCGGGCCCAGCGTCATCGCCGCGGCGATGGTGAACAGCATGGTGATCGCGACGGCGGGCCCCATGGTGTGGAAGTAGTTCAGGCGCGCGAACGTCAAGCAGTAACACGCGCCGGCGATCGTCAGCCCGGAGCCGATGATGATGGGCGCGACACCCTTGTAGGCGATGTAGAAACTGTCCTCCCGGCTTTCGCCGGCCTGGCGGGCCTCGTGATAGCGGCCCATCAGGAAGATGCCGTAATCCGTTCCGGCGCCCAGGGTCAGCGCGATGACGATGTTCACGGCGAACGACGAGAGCTCGATGTATCCGTAGTGCCCGAGCGTCGAGATGACCCCTTTCGCGACGAGCATCTCGATGAGCACGCCGAGCAGGGGCACCAACAGGGTGGAGGGGGCGCGGTAGACCAGCAGCAGCATCACGACGATGAGGCAGATCGTGACGATCGTGACGTTGTTCAGGCTCGCGTTCGCGATGGCCAGCGTGTCCGAGGCGAGGGGAGCGGCGCCGCTGACGTAGACCTTGAGGCCGGGCGGTGGCGTGTCCTTCTTGACGATGTCGCGGACGGCCGCCACGGATTCGTTGGCCTGGATCTGCCCGATGTCGCCGGCGAGCCGCAACAGCACGTACGTGCACTTGCCATCCACGCTTTGGGCGCCCGCCGCGGTGAATGGCTTGCCCCACAGGTCCATCACGTATTGCACGTGCCGGGTGTCGTGCTGCAGGCGACGCATCAGATCGTCGTAGTACCGGTGATCCTGGTCGCCCAGCGGGCGGTTCGCCTCGAACACCACCATGGTCAGGTTGGTCGAGTTGGATTCGTGGAACTTTTCGCCGATGTGTAGCAGCGCCCGCTGCGAGGGCGCGTAGTGCGGGACCATCGGTCCGGCGAGCTCTTCTGCGACCCGTTCCACTTGCGGCATAAACGTATTCGTGGCGACCGCGAGCAGTCCCCAGAAGAAGATGATCGGGATCGCGAAGGCCCGCACCATCCTGGGGATGAACGGGCGCTTGACCCGGGGCTCGTCGAGGCGATGCTCGGTCATGCCGACTTCACCCTGCACTCGACGTCGGCGTCCGGATGGTCGTCCGACTGCTCGTCGCGGACGACGCCGTCCACCAGCATCCGGCAACTCACCTGACCGCTGCGAACATGAACCGAGATGCTTCCCGACGCCACCGAGAGCGTCGTGGTCTCCGTGTGGGACCACGGCAGGGAGGTGATCTCGACCTGGTGCGGGTGGCCGTCGATGTCGATGTAGACGAGCTTGCCCCCGTTTCCGGCGTCGCCGAACACCTCGTAGGTGATGCGTTTGAGATTGAACTGCTCGGGTGCCTGGGGGCCGTTGACGGTGATGACGGGCTCCGGTTCGGAGAACTGGTGCACCTTGTACATGCACAGCAGGCCCACACCGACCGCGACGACGGTGACCAACGGCATCCAGCCTCGCGCCAAGGCAGTCCTGCCGAATGAACGACGGCTCACTCGATCACCTTTCGCGCCCCGGTCCTAGTTACCTTCTCGCTTCGCCTCCGCCCACATCGGGACGGCCAGGAGCCCGGCATATATCAAGCAGGTTGACATAAGCCGGTAAAAAGATTACTGCAACCGGGACCCCGGCGCGATCCGGGTGGGCCTAACCTCGGTCGCGGACCTCTCATGACGCGACGGGCGCGCTGTGCAGACGCCTCTTCAGCCGCGCGCTACTACGCAGCCGTAGAGCGAGATTCGTGGAGGTGAACATCGGGATCAACCCGAGAAATGTCCGCTCCGAGGGCGTAGCTCCGTGCAGGTGATAAAGACTGCCGAAGACGTAGAAGCAGCCCAGCATGAACAAGGCGCCCGGGATGCAAAGTGCCATGAAGGAGCCACGGTCGGCGACGATCTGCCGCGCGTAATCCAGCTCTTCGACAGACATCGGCTCACGTTTGCGCAGTTTGCGGACGACCGTTTTGGCGCTGCCGATTTCCTCGCTCAGCGGGCTGGTTGTCCGCCTCTCCATCCGCCGGACGTACACGGCGCCAACGGCGGCGAGCACCAACGCGAGCCCCAGGCTGATCACGGTCAGCAGGCCGAACGCACCCTCGGTCACTATCGCACTCCTTCGGGTCACCGATTCCGGTCGCGGACCACCTCGCCGACGATGGGCCTTGTCCGGTCGGTACTCATTTAGGCAACCTTACTTCTTGGAAATCAGAACCCGAAGTCGCCGCCGCCCGAATCCGAACCTCCGCCGAAGTCCGAGCCTCCGCCGAAGTCCCAGCCGCCGCCGAAGTCGACGTCCCCGCCGCCGGAGTCGTAACCGCCGCCGAACCCGACATCGCCTTGCGAGCTGTCATAGCCGGCGCTCTGGCCGCCGTTATCGCCGGCATCCGCGTACGCCGAGTCGCGGCCGGCCTCGAACCCTCGCTCGTACCCGCCGCCGCCCCAGTGGTCGTCGAGCAGCGCATCCATCAGCAGGACGTCCGTGAGCGCCCAGCCCCAACCCGGACCCCAGAAGGCGTACGGGTAGTAACCCGGATAGAAGAACATGCCGTTGTAGTAGCCGCCCCCGTAGTAGTGCGGGTAGCCGGGCTGCGGGGTGGTGCTGTAGTTGGTGTTGTTGATCGTCACGTACTCGCCGGTGTCGGGGTTCTTCGTCCGCACCGAAGCCTGCTTGCGCTCGTCCTCCGGCACCGCGCCGGCGGCGGCGGCGTCTCCCGCGGCCCGCCCCGGGTACAGCTTCTGGTTGGCTTTCGCCACCGTCGATTCCACCACCCGCAGGTGGGCGCGCGCCGCGCCGTAGTCGCCGGTCTCGTAGGCCTTCCGGGCGTCGTACAGGCTGGCGTTGGCCTTCGTCGACTCGGCGCTGACGTCCGTTTCGCTGTTGGTGAGCACCGCGTTGTCGAGGTCGCCGACGTCCGCTGTCGCAGTGATCAGTTCCTGCTTGATCTGCTCGCGCGCCGCTGCGTCGTTGCGGCGCTTGCGGTTTCGGCTGACACCGAACCAGATCAAGGCGACCACGCTCGACGCGACAGCGAGGAAGACCAGCAGGCTCCACAGCCATGCCCAGCGGTCGGGGTTCTGGTGCACGGCAGGTGAGGTGGTGGCCGCGGGCCCTGCGGAGGACACGTCCACCCGGGTCAATCTGCCGACGAATTCACTCGTCGCGCCCTGCGGGTCGTTCCGGTGGGCCCTGGCCGACTGGCTCATGAGCGGGTCGACGCTGTCCGCGATCGCCTTGGGCACGTTGTAGGCGCGCACGTGATAACCCCTGGCGTCGATCACCAGAATGATCCCGCTGAATGCGGGATCGCGTCCGAGGATGACGTCGTGGATGGCGTCCGGGGTGGTCACCCCGGTCTGGCGGGGGGCGACCGCCGCCACCCAGATCGGCGGCGCGGAACTCCACGTCCAGCGGCTGGCCAGGATCTGGTCGTTCAGCCTGTCCGGGTCCGGCAACGGCGGCCTCGCCCCCGGATCGGCCACCACGTGCGTCTGGGCGTTGAACTTGCCCACCAGTTGATCGGTGTAGGTGTCGGCCGAAGCGGCCGGCGCGAGCAGCATCGCCAGCGCCACGGTCAACGGGGCCAGGACAAGCCCACGGAATCGTCGGGTCACTTTCCTCCTGCCAGGGGTCGCAATGCTGATCCTTGCCGTGCGCCGGGAAAACGTCCACTGTCGTGCGACGGTCGCCCGTCGTAACCTGAACGGCGTGAGCGACCGGCGCAGCCCGTTTCGGCCCGATCTGCTGGCAGGCAAGGTGGCGTTGGTCACCGGCGGCGCCACCGGCCTGGGCCTGGAAACCGCCCGGGTGCTCGGCAGTCACGGCGCCCGGATCGCCATCTGCAGCCGCAAGGAGGCGAACCTCCAGGCGGCCGTTGCGGCGTTGAAAGACGCGGGGATAGCAGCCGTTTACGGCGTCTGCGACGTCCGGCGGCACGAGGACGTGACGGCCGTGGTCGGGGAGGTGATACGCGCGTTCGGCCGCCTCGACATTGTCGTCAACAACGCCGCCGGGAACTTTCCCGTGCCGATCAGCGACCTGAGCCCGGGCGGATTCAAGGCCGTGGTCGACATCGACCTCCTGGGGACGTTCAACGTGTCGAAGGCGGCCTACGAGCTTTGGCTGCGCGATCACGGCGGATCCGTGGTGAACATCAGCGCGGCGACCCAGTACCGCGGGATGGCGTTGCAGTCCCACGTCGTATCGGCCAAGGCCGGCATCGATGCGTTCACCCGCGCCTGTGCCATCGAGTGGGGTCCCGACGGGGTCCGGGTCAATGTCGTTGCGCCCGGGGCGATGTCAGGGACCGAGGGGGTCAAGAGGATCACCGGCGACGCCGCGCACCGCACCATGCAGAATCCCTTGCGGCGGCCGGGCTCGACCACCGAGGTCGCCGAGGCCGTGCTCTTCCTCGCCGGCGATGCGGCGTCGTATGTCACCGGGGCGACGCTCGTCGTCGACGGCGGCGGATGGCTGACCGCCAGCGGGGTGCCGGACTTACCGGGGTACCGCTAGATCTTGACGGTGAGCGGCCACACGTTCCAGATGTCGTCGCAGTACTCGGTGATGGCCCGATCCGACGAGAATTTGCCGCTGCGAGCCGTATTGAGAATCGACATCTTCGTCCACGACTCCGTGTCCTGCCACGCCGCGCTCACCCGTTCCTGGCAGGCCACGTACGACGCGTAGTCGGCGCAGACCAGGAAGGGGTCGTCGTGGCGCAGGTTGTCCACCAGCGGCCGGAACACCTCGGTGTCGCCGCGCGAGAAGGTGCCATCGGCAATGAGTTTCAGAACCGCGCCCAGATCGTCGTCGCCGTCTATGTAGTCGGCCGGGTGGTATCCGCCCGCCTTGACGGCCTCGACCTCCTGCTCGGTCAGGCCGAACAGGAAGAAGTTTTCCGGGCCCACCTCGTCGCGCATCTCGACGTTCGCGCCGTCGAGGGTGCCGACGGTCAGGGCGCCGTTGATCATGAACTTCATGTTCCCGGTGCCCGACGCCTCCTTGCCCGCGGTGGAGATCTGTTCGGACACGTCGGCGGCCGGGTAGATCAGGTGGGCGTTCTGCACGTTGAAGTTGGGCACGAACGCCACCTTCAGGAACCGGTTGACGTCCGGGTCGGCGTTGACGGTTTCCCCGACCGCGTTGATCAGCTTGATGATTCGTTTGGCCATGAAATACCCGGGTGCGGCCTTGCCGCCGAAGATGAAGGCGCGCTGCGGAATCGACAGCCCGGGATTCTGCTTGATCCGGTGGTACAGGGCCACGACGTGCAGGACGTTGAGGTGTTGTCGCTTGTACTCGTGGATGCGCTTGACCTGGACGTCGAACATCCAGTCGGGGTTGAGTTCGACGCCGGCCACCGAGCGGATGTACTTGGCCAGGCGCGCCTTGTTGTTGCGTTTGATGTCGCGCCATTCCCGGCGGAAGGCGGCGTCCTCGACGAACGGCTCGAGCCCCCGCAGCCGGCCCAAATCGGTCAGCCAGCCGTCGCCGACGGTGCGGTCCAGCAGTTCCCGCAGCCCCGGGTTGGCCAGCGCCAGGAAGCGGCGCGGCGTCACACCGTTGGTCTTGTTGCTGAACCGCTCCGGCCACATCTCGTAGAAGTCCTTGAGCACACTGCTTTTCAGCAGCTCCGAGTGCAGCGCGGCGACACCGTTGATGGCGTGGCTGCCGACGGTGGCCAGGTGCGCCATCCGGACGTTCTTGCCGCCGTTCTCGCCGATGAGCGACATCCTGCCGACGCGCTCGTCGTCGCCGGGGAACCGCGTGCGCACCTCGTCGAGGAACCGGCGGTTGATTTCGTAGATGATCTCGAGGTGGCGCGGTAGCGACTCGGCGAACAACTCCAGGGGCCAGGTCTCCAGCGCCTCGGGCAGCAGCGTGTGGTTGGTGTAGCCGAACGTCGCGACGGTGATCTCCCACGCCTCGTCCCAGCCCAGCCGGCGCTCGTCGACCAGCAACCGCATGAGCTCGGCCACGCCGATCGAGGGATGGGTGTCGTTGAGCTGCAAGGCGAAACGCTGGGGCAGCTCCCTGACCGAAACGTCGGCGAGGTCGTCCATGATGTGCAGGACGTGCTGCAGGGAGCAGGACACGAAGAAGTACTGCTGCAGCAGGCGCAGCTGCTTGCCCGCCTCGGGCTCGTCGTTCGGGTAGAGCACCTTGGTGACCGTCTCCGACATCACCTCGTCCTCGACCGCCCCGTAATAATCGCCGGTGTTGAAGGCGTCCAGGGCGAACGACTTGACCGCGCGGGCGCTCCACAACGTCAGCACGTTGCAGGTGTTGACGCCGTAACCCTGGATCGGCGTGTCATAGGCGACGCCCTTCAGCACCCGGCCCGGCACCCACCGCACGCGGTCGTGGCCGTCGTCGTCGGTGTGGTGCGCGGCATAGCCGCCCCATTTGACCAAGTAGTTGACGTCGGGCTTGGCGATCTCCCAAGGGTTCCCGTGGTCCAGCCAGTTGTCGGTCTGCTCGACCTGCCAGCCGTCGTGGATCTCCTGGTCGAAAATGCCGAATTCGTAGCGGATTCCGTAACCGATGGCCGGCCGCTCCAGGGTGGCCAGCGAGTCCAGGTAACACGCGGCCAGCCGGCCGAGGCCGCCGTTGCCCAGCCCCGGCTCCTCCTCGCACGCCAGCACCGTGTCCAGGTTCTGGCCCATCGCCGCCAGCGCTTCGCGGGCGACCCGTTCCATGCCGAGGTTCAGCAGGTTGTTGCCCAGCTGCGGGCCCATCAGGAATTCGGCCGACAGGTAGCAGGTCACCTTGCGGCCCAGATCGAGTGAGGTCTGCGTGGACACGACGCGGCGGTCCTGCATGCGGTCGCGCACGGCCAGCGCGAGCGCACGGTAGTAGTGCTCGGGCCGCCGAGCGGCGGCCGGGCGGCCGATCGAGTAGCGCAGGTGGTCGTTGATCGCCCGCTGCAGCGCGGCCGCGCCCATCCCGGTGCGGGAGTGCTCGACCAGATCGGCCCGGGCGGGGCTGGCGGGAGTGAGACCGTCCGGCGGCGTGCGATCGACATCGGTCATGGTGTCCTGCTCCCTAGAGGTTGCCGCAATTCAACCGAGCCGCCCGCGGGCGGCAGAGCGTCAGTCTGGCAGCGATGTTTGCACATCAGGCGCGCAGTTGAAGGCCGTTACGTAAACACCGGCTCACGGGCCGGCGACGAAACGGCGCTGACGGCGATCAGTGCGCACCGGACAGGTTCAGCGTGACCACGCCGGCGATGATCAACGCGATCCCTGCCACCTTCGCCACCGTGATGGTCGAGCCCAGGAACAGGACGGCGATCAGCACGATGAGGGCGGTGCCGATCGCCGACCACAAGGCGTAGGCCACGTCGGTCTGCATGCCCCGCGCAATCGACAGCGCCAGGAGCGCGAAGGAGATGGCATAACCGGTGAGGCATACGACGGTCGGCCACAGCCGGGTGAAGCCGTCCGTGCTCTTGAGCAGGCTGGTCGCGATCACTTCCACGAAGATGGCGCAGAAGAGAAACAGATAGGTCAAGACGCCTCCTTGCGGACCGAAGTACATGTAACTGTGTACAGGACATGCTGTGGAAGGATTGCGCCGTATGACCTTTGCCGCGCGCCCATTGACGTTCGACGTCAGCGACGTGATCGGCGAGCACGCGTCCCTGGCGGCGACTTACCATCCCGCGCGCACCGGAACAGGGGCGCGGGGACTGCTGGTCTGCCTGCCCGGCGGCACCTACAGCAGGGAATACTGGGACCTGCGCATCCCCGGCCAGCATGGTTACAGCTTCGCCGACTTCGCCACCGCGAGCGGCTACGCCGTGGTGACGATCGATCCCCTCGGCACCGGTGAAAGCTCGCAACCCGCATGCGATTTCGGCTTCGGTGAGATTGCCGCCGCGCTCGCGCGTGCCGTCTCCGAGTTGCCGGGGGTAACCGGGATCGACGCGGCACCGGTGGCCATGGCGCATTCCCTGGGGGGTTATCTGGCGATCACCCAACAAGCGCGGTTTTCCAGCTTCGCCGCGCTGGCCCTGCTCGGCTGCACCAATCAACACGTCGCGCCGCTCAACCTCGATCCGGCCTTCATCGCCCGGTCGGCAACGGCGCAGGGCCGCGCCGAGCTGGCGGGGGAGATCCTTTCGGCCCTGCCGCAGCCGTACTTCGAGGGCCCGCGCGAGCACTTGCACGGCTGGTTTCACCTTGCCGACGTCCCCGCCGACGTCGTGGCGGCCGACTGCGTCGTCGCGAAGTCGACGGTGCCGCGCGTGTTCGGTACCGCCATGATCCCGGGCGTGGTTGCCGAGCAGGCCGCGCTGATCGATGTCCCGGTGTTGACCGGGTACGGCGTCGTCGACGTGTCACCGGACCCGCGCGCCGAGGCCGGTATGTATCGCAGTTGCCCGGACATCACCACCCTCGTCCTGGCCGACAGCGCGCACTGCCACAACATGGCGTCGAGTCGGCATCGGCTTTGGCGACGCCTGCTCGACTGGACCGCGTCCGTAACCTGTGGGGCGTGACAAAGGATTGGGACCGGCGACTGGGACGCCACGCCCCGACCGCGCTGAGTGTGTTTCGTTGCGTCTACGGTTTGCTGTTCGCCGCGTACGGCTCGAGGAGCCTGTTCGATTTTCCCGTTGCCTCGCCCGTCCGCATCGAGTTCGGGTCGTGGCCGGGCTGGTACGCCGGCTTGATCGAAGTCATCGCGGGCCTGCTCATCGCCTCCGGGCTCTGCACGCGCGCCGTCGCCTTCGTGGCCTCGGGGCAGATGGCGGTCGCCTATTTCTGGATCCATCAACCCCAGGCGTTCTGGCCGGTCGCCGATCCGCCGGCGGGCAACGGCGGCGCGTTGGCGATCCTGTTCTGTTTCGCGTTCCTGCTGCTGGTCTTCACGGGCGGCGGGAGCTACTCGATCGACGCGCTGCGCGGGCGGGCACTTCCCCCGCACCGGTGATAATGGCATTCTCTGATACGGAGAAGCTATTTCCGTAGGAGGTTCAGGATGGGCGCTGCCCCCAGGTGTGACGGGATGGTGGCCCTGGTCACCGGAAGCAGCCGCGGGCTGGGCAAGGCGATCGCCGCACGACTCGCCGCGCGCGGCGCCACCGTCGCGCTGACCGCCCGCACGATGGAGCCCGATCCCAAGTACCAGGGCTCGCTGAGCCAGACGCGCGACGAGATCATGGCCGCCGGCGGCAAGGCCGTCGCGATCCCGGCCGATCTGTCCCAATCGGGGGAAAGGGAACGGCTTTTCGCCGAGGTGGTCGACGCCGTCGGCGCCCCGGACATCCTGGTCAACAACGCCGCGGTGACGTTCCTACGGCCGCTGGACGGGTTTCCGGAACGGCGGGCCCGCCTGATGCTGGAGATGCACGTTCTCGGCCCGCTGCAGTTGAGCCAGCTGGCGATCCCGGCGATGCGCGAGCGCGGGCGGGGCTGGATCCTGAACCTCACCTCGGTCGGCGGCGATCTGCCGCCGGGGCCCCCGTTCTCGGAATTCGACCGCACCGCGGGCTTCGGCATCTACGGGACGGTCAAGGCCGCACTCAACCGGCTGACGAAAAGCCTTGCGGCCGAACTGTACGACGACGGGATCGCCGTCAACGCCGCCGCCCCCAGCAATCCCGTGGCCACGCCGGGAGCCGGCACGCTCGACCTGGCCAAGACCGACACCGAGGACATCGAACTGATCACCGAGACCGCCTTGCGGCTGTGCACCGGCGATCCGAAGGTCCTGACCGGGCGCATCGCGCACACCCAGGACTTCCTCGCCGAGGTCGGCTGGACCAACCCCGCCGGCTGAATGACCGAGCTCGATTCGCGGGAGCTGAGGCGGCGGCTGGAGGTCGCCGGCGTCAGCGGCGTCACCCCCCTGCCCGGGGGCGCCTCCAGCCTCACGTTCGAAGGCGCCCTCGACGACCGGCCGGTGGTGATCAAGGTCGCCCCGCCGGGGGTCGAACCGGTCGGTCATCGCGACGTGCTGCGCCAGGCCCGCATCGTCAAAGCCCTCGCCGGGAGCGGGGTTCCGGTGCCGCAGGTGTTGTGGGAGGACAGGGGGGACCCACCGGTGCGGCCGCCCCTGTTCGTGATGTCACGCGTCGAAGGCGACTGTGTGGAACCGCTTTTCGACGATTGTGCCGCTGCCCCCGAGCTTCCCGAACGCTACCGCAACGCATGCCGGGCCATGGCCGCGCTGCACAACGTGAAGCCGGCCGAGATCGGCCTTGGTGGTGAACCGATTGTCGATGCGGTCGCCGAGGTCCGGCGATGGTCTCAGACGCTGGAGACGGTCGACGCGGCGCTCGTGCCCGGTTGGACGCGGGTGCGTGACGCACTCTTGGGTTGTGCGCCAACGGCAATGGCACCGAGCGTGGTGCACGGTGATTTCCGGCTGGGCAATCTGCTGGCCGACGGGCCCGCCATCAACGCGGTGATCGACTGGGAAATCTGGTCGGTGGGTGATCCCCGCATCGACGCCGGCTGGTTCCTGATCAACTGCGACCCGGACACCTACCGGCGCGTCGCGAGCGCGGCGGGCCTGGCACCGCCGGTGGCCGAGCTGGCCGAGATCTACCAGGAGCGGCTGCGCCGTCGGGTCACCGACCTGGGCTGGTTCCGCGCGCTGGCGTGCTTCAAGTCGGCGGCGACATGGTCGCTGATCGTCAAGCACAACCGGCGCAGGCGCGCACCGCGGGCGGATTGGGAAGCCATGGCGGCGACACTTCCGGGGCTGCTGGACCGGGCGCGATCAATCCTGGATCAATGCGGCTGATCAGCTGCAGTTGGCGCGGAGATTCTGGCACCACATTCCGACCCCACCCCAGTCGCCCGACGGGCCGCTCTCATCGAGGGGGTTCGTGAGCATGGTCGGGTACTGAATCTCCCATTCGTCGATCGCGTCGGAGATGTCGGGCTGTTGGGCGGGGTCCGGAGACGCGAGCGCGGTTCCGGTCGCAAATCCGGCGCCGCCCGTTAACACCGCGGCGACCACCGAACCCGCAACAAGCAGACCGGCGAACCTGCTGATCATCATCGCGGCCCTTCCATCAGCTGCCCGAACTGCCGATCCATTCTACCTTCGTTGTCCACATCGCATAAGAGTTACGAACGGACAACGACTTTGCTCGGCCGCCCAGCAAATTTCGCGACGCGAGACGGCGCATGCGTACGTTGTCGTCCGTGAGGCCGATAGCCGTGGTCGTTCGTCGCGCCCTGGTGGTCGCCTTTTGCCTCGTCATGTCCGTGGTCACGGCGCCGGCGACGGGCGCCGATCCCGAGGTCGAGCCCGCCGGTGCGGCCGCGGCGCCGCCGCCCGACGGAGCGGTGCCCTCGAACCCACCCGTCATCCTCAACACTCCCGACGGCTGGACGCTGGGGCTCGGCGCCAAGGACGAGGCGCAGGTTCCCGTGGCCCCCTTGACCACCTCCGTCGCGTCCCGCGAATACGTGGCCAGCGGGATCTTCGTCGGCTCGCTGAAAGGATCCGAAGAACCCCACGGCGTCCTGGAGGTGGGCTACCAGATCGGCTGCGGGATCGACATGAGTACGTCCAACGGCGTGATCATGGAGGGCGGCGCGGGCCTCATCCCGGGCGTCAGCCCGACCTTCGACACCACCGGCACGTTGCCACCCCTGCTGCCCTACATTTCAGCGCCCGTCAACGGCGCGATGAGCGTCGGGATGAAGCCCGGCCTCGTCATCACGGTGCCGGTGATCAAGAAACAATTCAAGGGTGCCAACCCCTGGGTCATGATCAGCAACTTCCACATCAAGATCGATGGGTGCGTGGGCCAGTCGTTCATCCGCTCGTACGCGGTGCTGACCCGGATGACCGACCTGTCCGACGTGGTGCTGTCGTACGTCGGCGTCACCAAATCCGTCTAAGGCCGATGGTGGCGACCCGCTTCGCCCGGCTCCGCCGCGCTAGCGATCGCCACGTGGCCGATGGTGGCGACCCGCTTCGCCCGGCTCCGCCGCGCTAGCGATCGCCACGTGGCCGATGGATGCCGGCCAGCCTGTCGGCAAACTTCGCCTCCGCCGCCGCGCGCAACCGCAGCAAATGTTCCGACGGAAACAGATCGGGCGCGGGTTCGCGGTCCTTCAGCAGCAGGCGGGCCAGCGTCACCTTGTGCACCTCGGTCGGGCCGTCGGCGAGCCCGAGCACGAACGACTCCACCAGGTACTGCACGAACGGCATCTCGTGGGTGGTGCCCAGCGACCCGTGCAACTGCAGCGCCCGCGACGACACGTCGTGCAGCACCTTCTGCATCATCGCCTTCACCGCCGAGATGTCCGCACGCACCGCCCGGTAGTCGTTGAATTGGTCGATCTTCCAAGCGGTTTGCAGCGTCAGCAGCCGGAAGGCTTCGATCTCCATCCACGAGTCGGCGATCATCTCCTGGACGAGTTGCTTGTTGGACAGCACCTCGCCCTGGGTGTACCGCGAGACCGCCCGCTCGCAGAGCATGTCGAAGATCCGGCGAACCAGCCCGACGGTGCGCATCGCGTGGTGAATCCGGCCGCCGCCCAGCCGGGTTTGTGCGACCGCGAAGGCCCCACCCCGCGGGCCGAGCATGTGATCGGCCGGCACCCGCACGTTCTCGTAGCGGACGTAACCCTCGCGCCCCCCGCCGAGCGGCTGGTAGCCCAGTCCGACGTCGCGCAGCACGTTGATGCCGGGGGTGTCGCCCGGCACGACGAACATCGAATAACGCTGATAGGGCGGCGCGTCCGGGTCGGTCATGGCCATCACGATGATGAACGACGCCATCGAGGCGAACGACGAGAACCACTTCTCGCCGTTGATGATCCAGTGCTCCCCGTCGGGCACCGCGGTGGTGCGGAACACCTTCGGGTCGGCACCGCCCTGCGGCTCGGTCATCGAAAAGCAGGAGACGATCCGGTTGTCGAGCAGCGGCTCGAGGTAGCGGGCTTTGAGCTCCGGCGTGCCGTAGTGCGCCAGGATTTCGCTGTTGCCCGAGTCCGGGGCCTGGGAGCCGAAGACGATCGGCGCGCACTCCGAGCGGCCCAGGATCTCGTTGAGCAGCGCCAGTTTCACCTGGCCGTAGCCCGGGCCGCCCAGATGCGGACCGAGGTGGGTGGCCCACAAGCCGCGGTCCTTGACGATCTCCTGCAACGGCGGGATGAGCGCCTGGCGCACGGGATCGTTGAGGTCGTGCGACTCCTTGACGATCAAGTCGATGGGTTCGCACTCCTCCCGCACGAAATCCTCGACCCACCCCAGCTGCCGCGCCCACTCGGGGTCGGTGGAGAAGTCCCACGACATCTAACGCTCCTCCCGGTTGCTCTGGGCCACCACGCCCGCTTGGACCAGCTCGGAGATGCCTCGCGCGTCCATCCCCAGTTCGCGCAGCACCGCGCGGGTGTGATCGCCCGGCAGCGACGGCGCGGTGGGGGGCTGCGGCCGGGTCCGGGAGAACCGGGGCGCCGGCGCCGGTTGGGGGACGCCGTCGACCTCGACGAACGTTCTGCGCGCGGCGAGGTGCGGGTGCCCCGGCGCCTCGGTCAGCGAAAGCACCGGCGTCGCACAGCATCCCGGGGCCGCGAGGATCCGCTCCCACTCGTCGCGCGTTTTCTCCGCGAAGCGGGCGGCCAGTGTGGCACGGTGCGCGGCCCAGTTCCCCGGCGCGTCATCGTCGTGGGGCACGTCGACACCCAGGCGCTCGCACAGCTCCGCGTAGAACTTCGGCTCCATCGCGCCGACGGCGAAATGGCCGCCGTCGGCCGTGGCGTACACGCCGTAGAAGTGGGCGGCGCCGTCGAGCAGGTTGTCGTGGCGCCGGTCGCGCCAGGTGCCGGCGGGCACCATGCCGAAATACGGCGCCAGCAGCGTGGCGACGCCGTCGACCATGGCGACGTCGAGCACTTGACCGGTGCCCGACTCGCGGGCCTCGAGGATGGCGCTGAGCAGGCCGACGGCCAACAACATTCCGCCGCCGCCGTAGTCGCCGACCAGATTCAGCGGCGGCACAGGGGATTCGGCGGTGCCGATGCCGTGCAGGGCACCGGTCAGGGCGATGTAGTTGATGTCGTGACCGGCGTGGCCGGCCAGGGGGCCGTCCTGGCCGTAACCGGTCATGCGGGCGTACACCAGGCGGGGATTGCGCTCACACAGCTCGTCTGGCCCGATGCCCAGGCGTTCGGCCACCCCGGGCCGGTACACGTCGACGAAGGCGTCCGCCGCGGCCACCAGCCGCAGGACCAGGTCCCTGCCGCGGGGATCCTTCACGTCGGCGGCCAGCGACCGCTGGCCGCGACGCACCGGGTAATCGATGGGTAGGGGGCCGTCGACGGCGGCGAGGCCGTCGACCCGGATGACGTCGGCGCCCAGGTCGCCCAACAGCATTCCGCAGAACGGGCCGGGACCCAGGCCGCCCATCATGACGATGCGCACGCCGCGCAGCGGGCCCGTCACGACGACCACTTCCTGCGGCGCTCGGCCGCCTCGTCCGTGGCGTGCGCGATCACCTGGTTGCGGTTCTCCAGCTCGAGCGCCGCCGACAGGTTCGCGGCGTCGGTGTTGACCTGCAGCGCGCGCTTGGTCAGTTGTGCGCCCAGCGGGGAATGGCTCGCTATCAGTGCCGCCACCTCGACGGCCCGGTCCGCCAACCGGTCCGGCTCGACCACCTCGCTGACCAGGCCGCGCCGGTCGGCTTCGCCGGCCGAAACCGTGCGGCCGGTCAGCATCCAGTCGGCGGCCACGCCGGCGCCGACGATGCGCGGCAGGTGGTAGCTCATGCCCATCTCGGCGCCGGAGAGGCCGAGCAGGATGGCGGCATTGGCGAACGAGGCCGTCTCCGAACATATTCGGATGTCGGCCGCCAGGCACAACGCGAGCCCGGCCCCGACGCAGGGGCCGTTGACCGCGGCCACGACCGGCTGGGGCAGTGCGCGGACGGCTTCCGCCAGGGCGGCCATCCGCTCCTGGAATCGCATCCGCTCCAGCGCGGGCGCACTGGCGTCCAGCATCGAGGGGCCGAAGTCGCGCACGTCGATCCCGGCGCAAAAGCCACGCCCGGCGCCGGTCAGCACGAGGGCGCGCACCGAGCGGTCGGTGGCCACATCGGCCAGCGCGCGGCGCAATTCGCTCTGCATCGCTTCGTTGATGGCGTTGAGTTGCTTGGGGCGGTTCAGGCGCAGCACGGCGACCCCGTCGCCCGGCCGATCGATTTCCAGCGTGCTCGGCACGGTCATACCCGCTCGATGACGGTCGCCGTACCCATGCCGCCGCCGGTGCACATGGTCACCAATCCCGTTGTCAGATCACGCCGCTCGAGTTCGTCCAGGAGGGTGCCGATGAGCATCGCGCCGGTGGCGCCGATGGGGTGGCCGAGGGCGATGGCGCCGCCGTTGACGTTGACCACCTCGGGATCGATGCCGAGGTCGCGCATCGTCTTGAGCGGAACCGCGGCGAAGGCCTCGTTGATTTCCCACAGGTCGATGTCCGCCACCGTCATGCCGGCGCGTTCCAGGCAGAGTTGGGCCGCCGGCCCGGGCGCGGTCAGCATGATGATCGGTTCGCTGCCGATCGCCGCGGTGGCGCGGACCTGCGCGCGCGGGGTGACACCCTGCGCGTGCATCCAGTTGGAGGACGCGACCAACACCGCGGCCGCACCGTCGACCACCCCCGACGAATTGCCCGCGTGGTGCACGTGATCGACCCGGCCGATGCCGGGGTAGCGCCGCAGGCAGATCTCGTCGAACGTGAGTTCCTCACCGTCGGCGCGTGTTTCGCCCATCGCGGCGAAGGCGGGCTTGAGGCGCCCCAACGCCTCGGCGGTGGTGCCCGGGCGTGGATGCTCGTCGCGCCCGAACGGCCCGGCGGGCGTCGGGACGTCGACCAGCGAACGCACGAACCTTCCCTCGTCGATCGCCACGGCGGCGCGGCTCTGGCTCCGCGCGGCGTAGTCGTCGACGGTATCGCGGGTGAAGCCCTCCAGCGTCGCGATGAGGTCGGCCGAAATGCCCTGGGGGACAGTGGGATACCGAGCCCGAAAATCGGGGTTTCGGCCGTCGATCGTCGGGGACCCGACGGTGACGTCCCACCGGGACATCGATTCGACTCCGCCGGCGATCACCAGGTCCTCGCTGCCGGCGGCGATCGACGACGCGGCGACGGTTGCGGCTTGTTGGCCCGACCCGCAGAACCGGTTCAGCGTCATCCCCGGCACCGTCTCGGGCCAGCCGGCGAGCAGTACCGACAGGCGCGCGATGTCGTCGCCGTGGTCGCCGCCCAGGATGCCGTTGCCGGCGATCACGTCGTCGACGTCGGCGGGTTCGAAGCCGATCCGCTCGCGCAGCGCGGTGAGGCAGCGGGCGAACAGGGCCTGCGGATGGACGGCGTGCAGCCCGCCGTCGGGGCGGCCCCGGCCGCGGGGTGTGCGCACCGCATCGAGGATCCAGGCGTCGATGACGGACTCCCATCGTCGGGGGCGGGATCTTACGGATCACCGGTATCGTAATTCGTCTCTCGGTCAGGGAGAACCATATTCTTCCGAATCGACGAAGCGGTTCTCGCGTCGCCGCATAGGCTCGATGACGCTGCGGTGGCGGGGGGTGAAGTTAGGCGAATGAGGATTGCGGGCAAGCGGCAAGCGCTGGCGCTCCTGGCGCTTTCCGCGCTGACGGCGGGATGCACCGTCACCACCGAGGGGAGGGTGGTGGCGGCTCCGACGATCGGTCACGCCCCGCGACCGCTGGCGCCCGGTGCGCTGGCCGGCCTGCTGCTCGACACCGGCGGCATCGGCGCCGTCATGGACGCCGACATGGCGGTCGTCGCTTCGGCCGACACGATGTACACGAACCGTCCCCTCGAAGACGGCTGCCTGGTGTGGGCCGAAGCACAGGAATACTCCTACGAAGGCAGCGGCTGGACGGCTGTGCGCGTGCAGGAACTCAAGGACCACCCCGATCGTCCGGACCACATCGCCTACCAGGCGGTGGTGGCGTTCCCCGGGGCATCCGCCGCACACGACTTCTATGCCGGCCAGGTGAAGGCTTGGGCCGACTGCGATAACCGGCGTGTCGATCTCCACGACCCGGGCGACCCGAACGCCCACTACTGGACGCTGAGCAAGGCCACCGACGACGACGGCGTTTTGACGATAACCCGGGTCCAAGAGGAAGGCGCCGGGGCTTGGGCATGCCAGCGGGCGCTGACGACGACCAACAACGTCGTCGTCGATGTGAGCGCCTGCGCCGACCACGTCGGTGATCGGGGTGCTCAGATCGCCAGACGGATCGCGCGGAAGATCCCGTAGCGGGCGCCCGGCTCGCCCGTTCCACGGCGCACGTCGGGTCCGGTGCCGAAAGTTGTTGGGGCAAGCCAGTTCGGGCAAGCCAGCGCCGAGCGGTGGGTCGGCGCGCGGTGCCGCGAGACCTCCCGCGAACACCGTGCATAATGCGCCGCACACCGGGTAGCCCGCCAGCCATGACCAAGATCGGATATTTTCTGTCCAGCGAGCAGTTCGGCCCGAAGGAACTCATCGACCAGGCCAAGCGCGCGGAGGCGGCCGGGTTCGACGCGCTGTGGATCTCCGACCACTACCATCCCTGGAACGACGAGCAGGGTGAGAGCCCGTTCGTCTGGGGCGTCATCGGCGCCCTGTCGGAGGCGACCTCGCTGCCCGTCAGCACCGCCGTCACCTGCCCGACCGTGCGCATGCATCCCGCCGTCGTCGCCCAGGCGTCGGCCACCGCGGCCGTGCAACTGGACGGGCGTTTCGTGCTCGGGGTGGGCAGCGGTGAGGCGCTTAACGAACACATCCTCGGGGACAATTGGCCATCCGTCGGTGTGCGGCAGGAGATGCTCGAGGAGGCGGTCGGGATCATCCGCAGGATGCACGAGGGTGGGGAAATCAGCCACCACGGCAAGCACTACGAGGTGCAGGAAGCCCAGGTTTACACGCGGCCCGAGCAGCCGGTGCCGATCTACGTCTCGGGCTTCGGCCCCAAGGGGGTGGAGCTGGCCGCGCGGATTGGCGACGGCTACAGCATTTCGATGCCCGACGGCGAGCTGGTCAAGCAGTTCCGGGACGCCGGCGGCGGTGACAAGCCGGTTCAGGGTGGCACCAAAGTCTGCTGGGACCGGGATCCCGACGCCGCGCTGAAGACCGCGCATCGTCTGTGGGGCAACGAGGGCCTGCCCGGTCAGACGTCGCAGATCTTGCCGCGACCCAAGGACTTCGCCGCCCTGATGTCATTGGTGCCGCCGGAGACGGTCGCCGAGAGCGTCGCGTGCGGGCCGGATCCGGAGAAGCACATCGCGCAGGTCCGCAAGTACATCGACGCCGACATCGACGAGGTATACGTGCAGCAGATCGGGCCCGACATGGACGGCTTCTTCGGGGCGTGGGAGCGTGACGTGCTGCCTCAGGTCCGCGGCTGAACCGCTTCGGGATCGCCGTAGAAGCCCGCCCGCAGCAGAGCGGTGATCTCGCTGACCAGCGGCATCCGCGGATTGGTGCGGTTGCTGAGGTCTTCGAACGCCGTCATCGCCAGCGCGGGCAGCGCCGCCAGGAACTCCCGCTCGTCGACGCCGTGGTCCCGCAGCGACCGCGGCATCTGCAGTCGTCCCAGCAGATCGTCCACCCCGCCAAACAGCCGGCCGCGGCAGTCGTCGGGCTCGTGGCCGCCGAAGATCAGCTGGCCGAGCTGTGCGTATTTGTCCGGCGCCACATACGCGGAATATCCCGGCGCGGGCATGAACTTGCTCGGCAGGCTTGCGTTGTAGCGCAGCACATGCGGCAGGAAAATGCCGTTCGCCCGGCCGTGCGAGATGCCGAACTTCGCGCCGACGGCATGGGCGAGCGCATGGTTGGTCCCGACGAAAGCGTTCGAGAAGGCCAGCCCGGCAAGGGTTGCCGCGTTGGACATGTCGGTCCGCGCGGAGAGGTCGTCGGGGTCGTCGTATGCCCTCGGCAACGCGTCGAAGATCAGTCGTGCCGCCTGGGCGCACAACGCGTCGGTATACGGCGACGCGAAGATGGAGACGATCGCCTCCAGCGCGTGGGTGAGCGCGTCGACGCCGGTGTCGGCCGTCAGTTTCGGTGGCATCGACGAGGTCAGGACGGGATCGACGATCGCGAGGTCGGGCACCAGGCTGTAGTCGACCAGCGTCTCCTTCTTCCCGCGCACCGTCAGCACCGCCGCCGGCGAGACCTCCGACCCGGTCCCCGATGTCGTTGGCACGGCGACCAATTGGACGCGATGGCGGTCCGTCGGATAGTCGGCCACCCGCTTGCGGGGGTCGAGGAACGGCATCGTCAACTCGTCGAGGCTCTTCTCCGGGTGCTCGTAGAACAGCCGGATCGCCTTGCCCGCGTCCAGCACCGAGCCGCCGCCGACGGCGATCAGCAGATCGGGCTGCACCCGCTGCAGCAGCGCGACGCCGCGTCGGATGGTGGCCTCGTCGGGCTCCGGCGTCACCTCGCTGAACGCCTGCACGTGCTGGGCGCGCAGCTTGCCGCGCAGCGCCTCGACCACACCGCGCTCCTCGGTCAGGGCGTCGGTGATCACCACGACGGTCTCGCAGTCGAGTTCGCGCAGGTTGTCCAGCGCGCCCTCGTTGAAGTAGGTGTTCGACGGGACGCGGAACCATTGCGGCGGCGTGCGGCGCCGGGAAACGGTCTTGATGTTCAGCAGTTGGCGGTAGTTGACGTTCTCCGTCGTGCTCGACCCGCCCCACGTGCCGCAACCCAACGAGAACGTCGGCGTCAGGTTGTTGTAAACCCCGCCGAGGGCCCCGACCGCGGTCGGGGCGTTGACCAGGATGCGCCCCGTGCGAACCGCCAGGCCGTACGCCTGGATGACATCCTCGTCGTTGGCGTACACCGCCGAGGTATGCCCCAGCCCGCCGTGTTCGGTGACCAGGACGGCCACGTCGATGGCGTGCTGGACCCCGCGTGCGCGCACCACCCCGAGCACCGGCATCAGCTTCTCGGCCAACAGCGGATGTGAAGCGAGTTCGTCCAGGTCGGCGGGGAGCTGGGCCAGCAGCACCTTCACGGTCGGCGAGACGCTGAAGCCGGCCCGGGCGGCCAGCTCCGACGCCCGCTGCCCGACCGCCTCGAGCGAGATCTTGTCACCGCAGCCGAACGCGAACTTCGCCACCGCGTCGGCCTGGTCGCGGGTGAGCAGTTGGGCGCCCATCCGCTCGAACTCGGCCAGCACCTCGTCGTAGACCTCGTCGTCGATGATGCACGTTTGCTCGGCCGGGCAAATGACCGACGAGTCAAAGGTTTTCGAGATCAGGATGTCGACGACCGCGCCCTTGAGGTCCGCCGTCTTGTGCACGTAGATGGGCGCGTTGCCGGGGCCGACGGACAGCCCCGGCTTGCCGGCCGCATTCGCCAGCGCGACGATCTTCGGTCCGCCGGTCACCCAGATGAAGTCGACTCCCGGGTGCTTGAACAGGTAGTGCGTCACCTCGTGCGCGGCGTCGGGGATGACCTGCAGGGCCCCGGGTGGCATTCCGGCCGCCTCGGCCGCCGCGCGGAGGATCTCGAGGCTGCGTTCGCAGCAGCGCACCGCGTACGGTGACGGCCGGAAGAGGATGGCGTTGCGGGTCTTGGCGGCCACAATCGCCTTGAACAGCACCGTCGAGGTCGGGTTGGTCACCGGGGTGATGCCCAGCACCACCCCGATCGGCTCGGCCACGTAGGCGATGTTGTGTTCGACGTCCTCGTCGATGACGCCGACCGACTTCTTGTCACGCAGGTAGTCGTGCAGGAACTCGGTGGCCACATAGTTCTTGACCACCTTGTCCTCGAAGACGCCGAACCCGGTCTCCTCGATCGCGACGCCCGCCAGTTCCCCCGCGGCGCGTACCCCGGCCCGCACCATCGCCTCGACGATCGCGTCGACCTGCTGCTGGTCGAGCTGGCGGAACGCCCGGGCCGCCGCGGCCGCCCTGTCGACGATCGCGTCGACTTCGCGTCTGCGCTGCTCGGTGATCGCGGGCGTTTCGAGCGAGGGGGCGGGCGGGATGTGTGTGGTGGTCATGTTCGGGTTCTCGGCTCTGGCAGGGACACCGGGGGTCTCCAGGATGAGCAGATGCTACGACGCCCGCCTCGCGGCAAAGTAGGGCTGAAAGGCCCACGACGAGCTGGCCCGCAGGGGCCAGATCTGGCGCAGGTGGACCGCTTACGGCGCACGCCCGACGCCGACACTGGGCCGCATGCGCATCGCCGTCGACTACGACCTCTGTGAGGGGCACGGGCAGTGCCTCATGGCCGCTCCGGACGTGTTCGACATTCCCGACGGTGCCGAACAAGTGGTGGTGCTCGAGCCGGAGCCGCCCGAAGCCGACCGCGAACGCGTCGTTCGCGCGGCCGCGATGTGCCCCGCCCAGGCGATCCGAATCCTCAACTGAGCCGGCCGGTTTCGGCCACGTCGTCGAGCAACCGGTAGCGGCCGGCCAGCGCGGCGGCCGCGATGCGGTTGCCGACCCCGAGTTTGTGCAGCAGCGCGGCCACCATGCGTTTGGCGGTGCGCTCGGACACCAGCATCCGGCGGGCGATGTCGACGGTCTCCATACCGGTCGCCAGCAGCGTCCACAGCTGGAGATCCTGGGCGGACAGGCTGTCCAGCAGGTCAGACGGCGGCTTGCGGGTGTTGCTGAGCAGCGCGTCGAGCAGCGCGCCGTCGACGACCCGCAACCCCTCGGCGATCGTCCAGAGCGGCCCCGCCAGCGCCTCGGGCCGCGCGGTTTTGGGCAGAAAGCCGTCGGCGCCGGCCCGCAACGCCTCTTCGGCCAGCGCCAGGTCATCGGTCCCCGACAGCGCCAGGATCCGGGTTTTCGGATGGCGCGCCTTGATGTGCCGGATGGCGGCGACCCCGCCCAGCGGCGGCATCGACAGGTCGATGATCGCGACGTCGGCGTCGCACCGGGCCACCAGGTCGGCCGCCTCTTCGACGTAGGTTGTCTGGCCGCCGACGGTGAACGATTCGCCCCATTCGCGGGTGAGCAACAGGGCCAGGCCCTGCGCGAACAGCTCATGGTCGTCCACGATCACCACGACATACGGCGAGCGAGTCATTGCCGCGATGCTAGCCCCAACCCTATGGTCAGCTGGGTGAGACCGCTCGATCAGCCGGGAACCACGGCGGACTTCGACGGCGGGGACTACGGGCTGGCCCGCACCGTCGTCCGGTCCGGGTCGCCGTGGTCATCTCGATCGGCGTGCTGCTGGCGATCGGACCCCAGTGGGTCCGTCAGCACACGGTGCTCACCGTGGCGGTGTTGGGCGGCGCGATGGTCTACGCGGCCGTCGTGATGGCCTATCCGCAGCTGGAGGTCCGGCGCACCCGGTACGCGTGGCTGGTCACCGGTTTCGACTCGGCGTTCACGCTGGCCCTCATCGCCCTGAGCGGAGGCGTATACAGTCCGGTGGTCGCCGTGTTGGCGCTGGCGGTCATCGCGTCGGCGGCCCGCCTCTCTTTCCGCGAAACCCTGCTGGTCGCGGTCCTGCTGGGCGCCGCCTACATCCCCGTGGCGCTGATGTCGTCGCCGCGCCTCGCGGTCACCGCGGCCCCGGCGCTGCAGGCCGGCTGGTCGGCGGTCTATCTGATCTTCATCGCGATCATCACCGCGGGGCTGTCCGCGCTCGCCGAGCGCGAACACCGCTCCCGCCTGCGGGCGCTGGTGGAGGCCGAGGCCGAGCACGCCGCCGCCGAAGAGGAACGCGACCTGCGGGCGCGCCTGCTGCGGTCCTACCAGTCCCAACAGGACGGACTGCAGGTCCTGGTGCACGAACTCCGCACTCCCGTAACGTCTTTGGAGGCGCTTACCGAGGCGCTTACTTCCGAACAGCCGATGTCGCGGGCTGACCGGGACACCAGTCTGGCGCTGGTGGCCCGCCACGTGCACCACCTGACCGACATGCTCGACGCGCTCTCCGACGTCGCGCTGAGCCGCCGCCCGACATTCTCCGCGGGCCGGGTCCGCCGCGTCGACGTGGCCGACCTCGTCGTCGGCGCCGCCGACGCCGTCGGGCTGGCGCCACCGCGGTTGCGGCTGAGCGTCAGCGGCGACCTGGCCGCCGTGGCCGTGAACGCCCAAGGGCTGCGCCGGGTGCTGACCAATCTGCTGGAGAACGCGTCGCGGCATGGCCGACGCGCCCCGGTCGACGTCATGTGTTCGCGGCAGGGCGACGAGCTGATCTGCGCGGTCGCCGATCGCGGGCCCGGGATCCCCGCCGACAGCCTTGGCGAGCTGACGACCAAGTACGTCAGCGTCGGCGGCCAACGGGGGACCGCTGGCCTCGGCCTGTGGATCGTGCAGCAGATCGCCGAATCGATGGGCGGCCGGGTGGACTTCGCCGCGCGCGACGGCGGCGGGCTGGTCGCCACCTTCCGCGCGCCCATCGGCTGATCGCCGGCCCGTTCCGCTGGCCCGTGCAGGCCAGCAATTGGCACCTGCGTCTGTGCCGCGCCGTCGCCGCGCTGACCAGCATGGGTGCGAAGTCGCGGTGACGCGCACCACCGCGCGCCGCCAGAAAGGCCCTCCGATGACCGCACCCACGACCGCGCCCACCCACAAGGGCATCGACCTCAGCGCCCGCGAGTTCTGGGCCAAACCTCCGGAAGAGCGGGACGCGGCCTTCGCCGTCCTGCGCGCGGAAAACCCCGTGCCGTGGAGCCGCCCCGCGGAATCCGACCTGCTGCCCCCCGAGCTCAACACCCGGGGGTTCTGGTCGCTGACCAAGCAAGACGACATCCGGATGGCCAGCCGCCACCCGGAGATCTTCTCCTCGGCCCAGGGCATCACGATGGAGGACTTCGCCCCCGAAGCGGTGGAGATCGCGCAATCGTTCATCGCCATGGACGCCCCGCGGCACACCCAGCTGCGGGGGATCACGACGGAAGCCTTCAAGCCCAAGAACGTGCGCCGCCTGGAGGGCTGGATCCGCGGCCACGCCCACGACCTGGTCAGCGAGATGGCCCACCTCGGCGAGGGCGACTTCGTCCAACTCGTGTCGGTGAAGCTGCCCGGCCGCATCTTCGGCAGCTTCTTCGGGCTGCCCGAAGGCGAACTGCGCGACAGGGCCGTCACCGCCGCCCAGCGGCTCGTCGGCTGGACCGACCCGAACATCCGCGGCGAGCAGAGCGAACTGGAACTGTTCATGGGCGCCGTCATGGATCTGCACGAGGTCGCGACGGTCTTGATCCCGCAGCGGCGGGCCAACCCCGGCGACGACCTGATGACCTGGATGGTGCAGGCCGAGTTCGACGGCAAGAAGATGACCGACGACGAGTTGAAGGCCTTCTTCGTGCTGATGGGCGTCGCGTCCAACGACACCACGCGGCACGCCTCGGCGCACGCCATCGCCGCCCTCTCGAAGTTCCCCGACCAGCGCGCGCTGCTCGTCGAGGACGTCGAGGGCCGGGTCGGCACCGCGGTCGAGGAGGTGTTGCGCTGGGGGTCGCCGTTGCTGCACATGCGCCGCACCGCCACCCAGGACGTCACCGTGCGCGGATCGGAGATCAAGGCCGGCGACAAGGTGGTGCTGTGGTACTACTCGGGCAACCGCGACGAGGACGTCTTCGACGATCCGCATTCGTTCAACATCCTGCGAAACCCCAACCCGCACATCGCCTTCGGCGGCGGCGGTCCGCACTTCTGCCTGGGCGCGGCCCTGGCCCGCACCATGCTGAAGGCGTTGCTGACCGAGGTCTACACGCGCATCCCGGACATCTCGGCACCGCAGCCCAACTACGCCCTGGCCAACTTCATCAACGGCGTCAACAGCCTGCCGGCGACCTGGACGCCGGAACGATGAAGACCAAAGCGGCGGTGCTGTGGGGTCTGCACCAGAAGTGGGAGGTCGAAGAGGTCGACCTCGACGGGCCCAAGCAGAACGAGGTGCTGATCAAGGTGGCCGCCGCCGGCCTGTGCCACTCCGACGACCACCTGATCACCGGCGACATGCCGATGCAGCTACCGGTGGTCGGCGGGCACGAGGGTGCGGGCGTCGTCGTCGATGTGGGGCCCGGTGTCACCGAAGTCGCCGAGGGCGACTCGGTGGCGCTGAGCTTCATCCCGGCCTGCGGTCGCTGCGAGCCGTGTTCGCGGGGGATGAGCAATCTGTGCGTGCTGGGCGCCGCCATCATCGCCGGACCACAGCTCGACGGCACCTTCCGGTTCCACGCCAAAGGTCAAGCGCTGGGCCAGATGTGCGTGTTGGGAACGTTCTCCGAATACACGGTGGTACCGCTAGCCTCGGTGATCAAGGTGGAGCCGTCCACCGCGCTCGACACCGCCGCGCTGGTCGGGTGCGGGGTCACCACCGGCTACGGCAGCATGGTGCGCACCGGCGAGGCGCGCGACGGCGACGCGGTGGTGGTCATGGGGGTGGGCGGGATCGGGGTGAACGCGGTGCAGGGCGCCCGGATCGCGGGTGCACGCGTCATCGTCGCCCTCGATCCCGTCGAGTACAAGCGCACCCGGGCGCTCGAGTTCGGCGCCACGCACACCGCCGCGACGGTCGGCGAGGCCCAGGCGCTGATCACCGACCTGACGCGCGGACAACTGGCCGACGTCTGCGTGGTCAGCACCGACTCGGCCGAGGGAAGCTACGTCGCGCAGGCCCTCAGCCTGGTCGGCAAGCGCGGCAGGGTGGTGATGACCGCGATCCCGCATCCGACCGACACCCGTGTCGACATGTCGCTGTTCGATCTGACGCTGTACGAAAAGCAGGTCCGTGGCTCGCTTTTCGGATCGTCCAATCCCCGCCACGACATACCCCGGATGCTCGACCTGTACCGCGCCGGCCGACTGAAGCTCGACGAACTCGTCACCCGCGAGTACACCCTCGAGGAGATCAACACCGGCTACGCCGATCTCCACGCCGGGGTGAATCTGCGTGGGCTGATCCGGTTCTGAAACTTTCATGGGTCTCATCGCCATCGTGGTGATTCTTGCTGCCCCGCTGGGCATCCCGGCCGGGGTCAGCGTGGCGCACCATGCCGCCGACCGGTTCAGGAGCTGCGCGCGATGGGGCCGACGGATCCGACGAACGGGAGTGAGAACGACATGACCGGCATTCCGCACTATTCGATGTACATCGACGGGCGATGGCGCGACGCGTCCGGCAGCTTGGAGGTGCGCGATCCCGCGACCAACAGGTTGGTGGCGACGGTCGCCCGGGCGACGCCACCGCGGCCGACGAGGCCGTCGCCGCGGCGACGGCAGCGCATGTCCGCGGTGTCTGGCGATTGACCCCCCCGGCCGAACGCGCCCGCATCCTCGATGCGATCGCCGACAATCTCGCCGCCCGGTTCGACGAGTTGACCGCCCTGCAAGTCCGCGAAAACGGCGCGACCGCACGGTCCGCGGGCGCATTTCTGCTGGGCTACTCGATCGCCCACCTGAAATACTTCGCCTCGCTGGCGCGCTCGTACGCGTTCGAAGAAACGGGGCCCTTGATCGAAGCGCCCACGCTGGCCGCGGGCGTGCTCCGCCGCGAGCCGATCGGCGTCTGCGCCGGCATCGTGCCGTGGAACTTCCCGCTGCTGCTGGCCGTGTGGAAGCTGGGACCCGCTCTGGCGGCCGGCAACACGATCGTGCTCAAGCCCGACGACCAGACTCCGCTGACGCTGCTCGAACTCGCCGGGGCGGCGGACGAAGCCGGCCTGCCGGCGGGGGTGCTGAACGTTGTCACGGGACCGGGCCCGGTCGTGGGCGCGCGGCTTGCCGAACACCCCGACGTGCGCAAGGTGGCGTTCACCGGCTCAACCGAAGTCGGCAAGACCGTGATGCGCGCCGCCGCCGGCAACGTCAAGAAGGTCACCCTGGAGTTGGGCGGCAAGGGCGCCAACATCGTCTGCGACGACGCCGACCTGGACCTGGCGGTCGACGGCACGCTGTTCGGATTCCTGCTGATGTGTGGTCAGGCCTGCGAGTCCGGAACCCGGCTGTTGCTCCACGCGTCGATACACGACGAGTTCGTGCGGCGGCTGGTCGCCCGCGCGTCCACCCTTGTCGTGGGTGATCCGATGGACGCGGCCACCGATGTCGGCCCGCTGATATCGGCCAAACAGAAAGCGCGAGTGGAGAAGTACGTGGCGCTCGGGCAGGAGGAGGGGTGCAAGATCGCGTTCCAGGGCGCGACGCCCACGGCGCCCGACCTCGCCGACGGCCATTGGGTCGCGCCGACGATCCTGACCGGCGCCACCAACGACATGCGGGTGGCGCGGGAGGAGATTTTCGGGCCGGTGCTGGTCGTGATCAAGTGCGCCGACGACGCCGAAGCGGTCGCGATCGCCAACGACAGCGAGTACGGGCTGTCCGCCGGCGTGTGGAGTACCGACAACGAACGCGCGCTGGCGATCGCCCGCGAGCTGGAATCCGGCACCGTGTGGATCAACGACTGGCACATGGTCAACGCGATGTATCCCTTCGGCGGCGTGAAACAAAGCGGCCTGGGGCGCGAGCTCGGGCCCGGCGCGCTCGACGAGTACACCGAACAGAAGTTCGTGCACCTCGACATGGCCAATGACCGGGCCAAGCGGGTCTACGCCGTCGTCGTGCCGCCCGCGGCGGCGGGACGGGCCTGATCGGGCCGCGGCGGGTTACGGCGCGAAATCGGTGCCCGTGGTCAGCTCTTCCCACCGGCCGATCTCGTCGGCCCGCGCGTCCGCGACATGGCGGTAGATGGCCAGCGCGTCGGGGCCGAGCAGCAGAAACCCCGGGGGCTCGCCCGACTCGACCGCCGCGATGATCGCGGTGGCCGCCTTGGCGGGGTCGCCGGCCTGGTTGCCGTGCATGGTGTCGTTCTCCTTGCGGCGCTGCCCGGCGGTGGCGGCGTAGTCGTCGATCACCGTGTTCGACTGGACGAGCGAGCGACCGGCGAAGTCGGTGCGGAACGCGCCCGGCTCGACGACGGTCACCGAGATGCCCAGCGGGGCAAGCTCACCGCGCAGCGCGCCGCTCATGCCTTCGATGGCCGCCTTGGCCGCCGCGTAGTAGCCGGACCCCACCGGTGTCACCGTTGCGCCGATCGAGGAGATGTTCACGATCGCGCCGCGGCGGCGGCCCCGCATCCCGGGCAGGACGGCCTTGATCATCGCCACCGTGCCGAAGAAGTGCGTCTCGAAGAGGGCCCGCACCTCGGCGTCGTCGCCCTCCTCGACCGCGGCGCGATACCCGTAGCCGGCGTTGTTCACCAGCACGTCGACGGGGCCGAACCGGTCGCCGGCCTGGCGCACCGCGAAGTCGACCTGCGCGGGATCGGTGACGTCCAAGGCGGCCGGCAGCACCCGCTCCGGGGCGGCCGACGCCAGGTCGGCGACCTTCGCCACGTCGCGCGCGGTGACGACCGCGTTGTGACCGGCCGCGATGACGGCTTCGGCGAGTGCGCGGCCGAGCCCGGTCGAGCAGCCGGTGATGAGCCAGGTGGACATGCGGCGATCCTACGGTTGGATATTGCCCAGCGATGCGCTGCCGGCGTCACTTGTGTCACCGATCCGTTCCAGGTTCGTCCCCCCTGTCTCGATTCTGAAGAGGTAGGTCACCGCGGCACCGAGTGCGAACGCGCCAACCAGCACGTAGAGCAGTGCGGTGGTGCCGATCGACTTCAGCAGAATTGGGAACAAGAAGGCGGTCATGACCGCCGCCACTTTCGCGAACGAGGCGGCAAATCCGGCGCCCTTGCCGCGCACCCGGGTCGGAAACACCTCGCCGGCCACCAGATAGGTCATGGAGTTGGGGCCCAGGTCCGACATGAAATAGAACAGCGTGAAGCCGGTGAAGAGCAATGCCACGTTGTGGCCGCCGGCGGGCCGGATCGAGAGGGCGGCCAACGCCAAGCCGACTGCGCAACCGATGAAGCCAGTGATCTCCAAACGCATGCGTCCCGCTTTGTCGACCAGGAGGATGGCGGTGACGATGCCGGCCACGAACAACAGGTCCATCAGGGCCGAACCCTTGATGCCCAGGATGTCGTTGTGGATCGTGCCCGGCAGAGTCTGCGCCGGCGACTTCTCTCCGATGACGGCTGCCAGCATCGTCGGTGTGAAGATGCCGATGCCGTAAAGGCCCAGGTCTTGGAGGAACCACGGTACCGAGGCCAAGATGGTCGCCCGGCGGTTCTTCTTGGCGAACAGCGCCCGGTAGCCGCTTTCCGGGTTGGGATTCCGGGTGCCACCGCGGCGCAGCGTCACGTTCCGCGGGTACTGCGGGTCGCGTTCCAGCAGCTTGCAGGTGACCTTCTCGGCTTCCTCCGTCCGCCCGGCGGACAGTAGCCACTGCGGGCTGTCTGTCACGAAGAACCGCCCCACAATGACCGCGACCGCGGGTAAGACGCCGACACCATACATCCACCTCCAGGCGGTCACGTCCGGGTTCTTGTAGAGAATGACAAAGCCGGCCGCCGTACCGATCAACGCTCCAACCGCCTGAAACGCGAAGGCGCTCAACACGAGCCGCCCACGCCGCGACGTCGGGGTGCTCTCGGCGATGACCATGTGTGCGGTGGGGTAATCGCAGCCCAGCGCGAGGCCGGCTCCGAAGAGGAAACTCAGCAACGCGACGAAGTTGGGTGAGAAGGTCAGCGCTGCAAGGAATATGGTGAAAATGACCATCTCCACGATGAACATGCGCTTGCGCCCGTACCTGTCGGCCATGCCGCCGAGGACGCTCGCCCCAACCAGGATGCCTGCCAACGATGCCGCGGTGACCAGACCTTGCTCGGTAGCAGCGAGGTGAAACTCGATCGAGATCAGCGGCAGGGCGGCTCCCGTCATGAAGACCACCATGCCCTCGAAGAATTTGCCCGCCGAGGCCAGCGCCCAGATTCGCAGTTGCATGGAGGTCATGGGCGTCGACGGCGTCACGGTCCCGTCCGACCACTTGGGACGTTCGTCAATGTATTCCTGGACCGTTTTTCCCGTGATCGCGCTGCGTGCCGCAGAATCTTGTCCGGTCATCCTGATTGCCGTCGTTGTCGGAGTTGAACAGTGCGAAAGTCGGCGACGAAACGCACCCTTCCGTCGCGGCTACCCGCCGTGCTGCTCGTCAACCGGCGATGTGAACCAAACGAAAATGATCGAGAGTCAATCGGCCAGTGCGCGGCCCACGATCAAGGGATCCGGCTCGCCGACGACCTCGTGATCCTTCTCGTCGTAATCGGACTTGGCGAGCAGGTAGCGCATGGCGTTGACGCGGGCTCGTTTCTTGTCGTTGCTCTTCACCACGATCCATGGAGCGATGTCGGTGTCGGTCGCGTCGAACATCGCCTCCTTGGCCTCGGTGTAAGCGTCCCATCTGTGCACAGATTCGATGTCCATCGGGGAGAACTTCCACTGCCGCACCGGATCCACCAGGCGAATGGCGAATCGGGTGCGCTGCTCGGCGGGTGATACCGAGAACCAGAACTTGGTCAGGCTGATTCCGTTGTCGACCAACATCCGTTCGAAGGGCGGTGCCTGCTCCATGAATTCGGAGTACTGCTTCGGGGTGCAAAATCCCATCACCTTTTCGACGCCCGCGCGGTTGTACCAGGACCGGTCGAACAACACGATTTCGCCGCCGGCGGGCAGATGAGTGATGTAGCGCTGGAAATACCACTGCGTTTGTTCGCGTTCGGTCGGCTTTTCCAGCGCCACCACCCGGGCGTTGCGCGGGTTGAGGTGTTCCATGAATCGCTGGATGGTGCCGCCCTTTCCGGCGGCGTCCCGCCCCTCGAACACGATCACGTGCCGCGCGCCGGTGCGCTTACTATGCCTTTGCAACTTCAGCAATTCGATCTGCAGCCGCCGTTTCAGCCGCTCGTATTCGTCGCCCGGCATCCGCTGGTCGTAGGGGTATCGCTCCCGCCAGGTCTGGACGTCATTGCCGTCGCGATCCAGTAGCACCGGGTCGTCGTCATCTTCGTCGTCGACGGTGTATCCGTGTTCTGGAGTGGACAGGTCGTCGAGATCTATTTGTGTCATACCCGACGTTACTGCGGTTCATCCGCCGAATGCCGGACCGTCGAAACGCCCCTGGGTGACGAACTCGGCGACCCGCCGGCGGCGCAGCTTGGTCGGCTGGCGCACCGGCTTGCCGAGGGGCACAACGGCGGCGACCGCGTGCAGCTCGGGGATTCCCAGCAGGCGGCGGACCTGGTCCTCCGCCGCGACGGCCATGGTCGTGAAGGTGCCGCCGTAACCTTCGCAGCGGGCGGCCAGCAGCATGTTCCAGACCAGCGGGTACACCGATGCGCCGCCGGCCAGCCCGACGCGGTCCAGGTCCTGATCCACCGAGGCGACGACCGTCAGGTCGACCGAAACGACAAGGACCACCGGCGCTTTGGCGATCGGCGCGACGAACGTGTCGGGGATCTCGGTGTGGTCGATGACCCCCTGCGGCACCGCGCTCGGATGGACTGAGTTCCATGGGTTTTCGCCCGCCTGCAGCTGGGCGAAGTAACGCCGGGCCGCCGGGGTGCCCAGCTCGGCGATTCGGCGACGGGTGTCCGGGTCGCGGACCACGGTGACGTGGGCGCCTTGCCGGTTGCCGCCGCTGGGGGCGAACCGGGCGTTGTCGAAGATGCGCCACAACACCTCGTCGGGCAGCGGGTCATCGGTGAATTCGCGCGCCGCGAACGTCGTTCGCATGACGTCGTACAGTTCCATGGCCGCGTCACGCGCTCGCGGGGGCGCGGCGCTCCAGGCGGAAGGTGCGATGGAATCCCGCCGGCTGCGTCGTCAGGGTCACTTCCACCGCGCCGCTGGGGGCGATGACGTAGCGCTCCTCGACGTCGGGTCCGTCGCGCCACCGGCCGACCGGCTGACGGCCGAGGTCGTCGCGGTCGTGCAGGGCGGGGTCGAAGGGGAACAGGACGGGATCGTAGGGCGTGACGTCGCCGTCGGGCCGGCCGTTGACCAGGCGGCTGCATTCCACGAACCGGAAGTGCCCGATGTTGTGCGCCGCGCGGTAGGTCCGCTTGACCACGAGCGGGGTGTGCCCGTCGGCGGGCAGCGAGGCGTCCTTGCACACGATCGGGTCGAAGACGACGCCGGCGCCGGCCTCCGCCTCGCGGAAGACGCCGAAGTTACGCGAGAAACGTTCGGAGAGCGCGAAATCGGATTCCTTGTCGAGGAAGACCGCCAGGCCGATGGCGGTGGCCGCGAAGGGGTGCGGCGAGCGTTTGACCCGCTTGTCGCCGAACGTGGTGCGCAGCATCCGCGAGACCAGCGGGAAGCTGCCGGCGCCGCCCACGACGTAGATGCCGGCGACCTCCGACCACGTCACGTCCCGGCCGCCGTCGGCCGGATTGTGCAGCACGCGGTCGAGCAGGTCCATCGTCTTGTCGACGAGCGGTGCGCACACCGCGTAGACGTCGTCGATGGGGCAGGAGAACGGCGGCCGGTCCGCCCCGTCGACCCCGGTGAGGTCAACCAGGAAGCGGCGCGTCTGCGGCCCGACGGCCTCCTTGCGGGCGGCGCACTCCTCCCTCAGCAGGTCGCGGGCCGCCGCGTCCACACCGGACAGCCGCGACCGCTCCAGGACCAGCTCGACGATCGCCTCGTCGAAATCGTCACCGCCGAGGCGCTGGATGCCCTCGCTGACGACGACCTCGTTCGCGTGCCCGGTCATCTTGAGCAGCGACGCGTCGAAGGTGCCCCCGCCCAGGTCGTAGATCAGGACGTACTCCCGCTTGGCGGTGATGGTCGAGCGGTACCGGTGCGCGTATTCCAGGCTGGCGGCCGACGGCTCGTTGAGCAGCGCGACGACGTGGAAACCCGCGGCGACGAAGGCGTCCAGCGTCAGCAGGCGTTGGGCGCTCGAGGCGTTGGCCGGCACGCTGATCGCCGCCTCGATCGTTTCGCCCGCGCCGACGCTGGCGTTGGAGCGACCCAGCAGGTCCGCTTTCAGCTGGGCGAGAAAACCGGTGAGCAGGTCGGCCAGTCGATGGCTGCGGCCGGCCAGGCTCACCTCGGTCTGGGGCCCGGCCTCGTTGAGCAGACGCTTGAACGACCGCAACACCGACCAGTCCGGGTCGTGGCGCACGGCGGCGGCTTCCGCGCCGAACCGCAGTTCCCCCGCGGCGTTGGCGGCGACGATCGACGGCCACGCGTCCTCGCCGTCGAAGGAGATGACGGGGTAGTTGCCTCGATCGACGGCCGCAACGACGGTGTGGGTGGTGCCAAAGTCGATGCCGACTCTCATCGCGCAATTTTAGGACCGCGCCGGGGGCTTGGAACAAGCTTTTTGCCCGGCGCGCCGCGGCCCGACCGGGCCCCCGCGTTAACGGCCACCGGTCGCTTCTTCCGATGACTTTGGCCCCTAGGCCGCCCGCGCGCGGCGTGGAGACGATGACCGGATCGAGAGAGATTGCGTTTGTTCAAGGAGGCCTCGTGATCGAGATGCTCAATGGCTTTCCCGACGATGTGGCCGCGTTCGCCATTCATGGACACGTGACCAAGGCCGATTACGACACGGTGCTGATACCGACCTTCGAAGACAAGCGGAGTCGGCACAGAAAGGTCCAGATATATTGCGAAATCGCGCCGGACCTAACCGTTCTCGGCCCGGGTGCGATATGGGCCGATTCGAAATTCGGTGTGGACCACTACTTCGACTGGGACCGGTGCGCAATCGTCAGCGACGTGCCATGGGTGAAGCACGTGGCGAAACTCAGCGAACTTCTGGGCTTTTTGTGGCCCGGGAGGTACCGCACGTTTTCGCAGGCGGATGCCGGCGAGGCGCGCGAATGGATTTCCGAACCCGGCGGTAGCCGCGGGGCGGCATGAACGGGCACGACGCCGTTCGTCGCTGCGCCGTTCTCCTCGGCGGTACGGCGCTCGCCTGCGCGCCGGCCAACGCGGACAACAAACGGCTCAACGACGGAGTCGTCGCCAACGTCTACACCGTTCAGCACAACGCCGGCTGCACCAACGACGTGCGGATCAACCCGCAACTGCAACTGGCGGCGCAGTGGCACACCGACGATGTGCTCGTCAACCGCTCCCTCGACGGTGACATCGGCTCCGACGGCTCGACGCCGCAGGACCGGGCGAACGCCGCGGGGTACACGGGCAGCGCGGCCGAGACCGTGGCGATCAACCCGGCGCTGGCGATCAGCGGGCTGGAGGTGATCCAGCAGTGGTATGACAACCCCGGCTACCTCGCGATCATGCGGAATTGTGCCTACACGCAGATGGGGGTGTGGTCCGAGAACAGCCTGGACCGTAGCGTGGTCGTCGCCATGTATGGCGCGCCCGGCGCCGGGGCGCCGAGATGAACATCCCGCGGCTGACCGGTCCGGCTGCGGTCGCGGCGGTCCTACTGTGCACGGCGCCGCCCGCCGCGCGGGCTGATGCGGTGGCCTACCTCGTCAACGTGACGGTGCGCCCGGGCTACAACTTCGCCGACGCGGACGCCGCTCTGGCCTACGGGAACGGCATTTGCGACAAGGTGCGGTCGGGGGAGCGCTATGCGCAGATCGTCACGGACGTCAAGAAGGACTTCGACAACACCGACGAGCATCAGGCGTCGTATCTGATAAGCCAGGCCGTCGGTGAGCTGTGCCCCGCCCAGATCTGGCAGCTACGGCAATCGGCCGCCGGATACGTCGCGCCCACTCCGGTGACGCGATGACAACATCAACGGCTTATCCCAGCCATTCCGATAACCGCGGATTTTGTTCGACCAGAGTGAATTTCGCGCGCCGGTGGCAAACACCGCGAATTCGCCCACACGGGTTAACGGCGTGTTGTACGGTTCCTCACAAGCGACCCCGGGTTAGGAGCACACGGCTCGCGACGACGGTGCTGATTCCGGGTCGTGGGAGGGGGTTGTGATGATTTCCTCGGAGTCCGTCACCAGACCCCTCCGCTCGGCCGGTGAATTCTTCGCCATGTCGCTCGACACATTCGTGGCGATGTTCAAGCTGCCCTTTCCGTGGCGCGAGTTTCTGTTGCAAACCTGGTTCGTGGCACGGGTGTCGATAATTCCGACGTTGTTGTTGACCATCCCGTTCACCGTGCTCGTCGTGTTCACCATGAACATCCTGTTGGTCGAGTTCGGGGCCGCCGATTTCTCCGGCACGGGGGCCGCGACGGCATCGGTCACCCAGATCGGCCCCGTGGTGACCGTTCTGGTCGTCGCCGGGACCGGGGCCACGGCTATGTGTGCCGACCTCGGCGCGCGTGCCATCCACGACGAACTCGACGCGTTGCGGGTGATGGGCGTCGATCCGGTGCGCCGGCTGGCCGCGCCGCGGGTGCTGGCGGCCACCGTCGTCGCGGTGTCCTTGGTGTCGCTGGTGACGTTGGTGGGCTTGGGCGGGTCGTTCTTCTTCTCGGTTTTCATCCAGCACGTCACGCCCGGCGCCTTCGCGGCGGGTCTGACCCTGCTCACCCACCTGCCGGACCTGGTCCTCGGACTGGTCAAAGGGGCGCTGTTCGGGATGGCGGCCGCTCTGATCGCTTGCTACAAGGGCATTTCCGTGGGGGGAGGCCCGCAAGGTGTCGGTAACGCCGTCAACGAAACCGTCGTGTACTCGTTCATCGCCCTGTTCGTCATCAACATCGTGGCGACTGCCGTCTACTACACGGGCCCGCAGTGACCGCCGACGACGCGGCCCAGCGACGCGCCTGGCCGGCGGAGGCGGCCGGCCGCGTCGCCGCGGGGTGGAATCGCGTTGGCGCGCAGGTGAAGTTCTATGCCACGGCGGTAACCGAAATGCGGACCGCCTTCCTTCGGTACTGGAAGGAGATCATCCGGCTCGTCGCCCAGATGAGTCTGGGCACCGGCGCGCTGGCGGTGATCGGCGGCACCGTGGTGATCGTCGGCTTCCTGACCCTGTCGACCGGCGCCGTCATCGCGGTACAGGGCTACAACCAGCTGTCCGGCATCGGGGTCGAGGCGATGACCGGGTTCATCTCCGCCTACGTCAACGTGCGCATCATTTCCCCGGCGGTCGCCGGAGTCGGCCTCGCCGCGACCATCGGCGCCGGCGCCACCGCGCAATTGGGCGCGATGCGGATCGCCGACGAGATCGATGCGCTGGAGGTGATGGCGGTGCGGTCCGTCGCCTACCTCGTCTCCACCCGGGTCGCCGCGGGCGTCGTCGTGGTCATCCCGCTGTACTGCGTGGCGGTGGTGTGTGCCTTTCAGGCGGCCCGGTTCGGGACGACGGGCATCTACGGCCAGTCCACCGGGGTCTACGACCACTACTTCCGCACGTTCCTCAACTCGATCGACCTGCTCTGGTCGTTCGTCACGGTGATCGCCGCGGCGATCGCCGTCATGCTCGTGCACACCTATTACGGCTACAACGCCTCGGGCGGCCCCGCCGGCGTCGGCCGGGCCGTCGGTCACTCGGTCCGCACGTCTCTGATCGTGTTGACGCTCATCGTGCTGACGGTCTCGCTTTCCGTACACGGCCAGTCCGGCCACTTCAATCTGTCGGGGTAGGGACATGACGGAATCGCGCCCGGAGGGCCTGCATCCCGCGTGGTGGACGCTGATCCTGGTCGTCGCCACCCTCGGCACCATCGTGCTGACGTCCGCCTTCTTCTCCGGTTCGTTCAAGTCGTATGTGCCGGTGACGGTGATATCCGACCGCGCGGGCCTGGTGATGGACCGCGGCGGCAAGGTCAAGATGCGTGGCGTCCAGGTCGGCCGGGTCGCCGAGATCACCAGCGGGAAGGACCGGGTGGTCCTCAGGCTCGACCTCTACCCGGACGAGGTCAAGTACATCCCCGCGAACGTGCACGCCCGCATCAGGGCCACCACGTTCTTCAGCGCCAAATATGTCGACCTCGTCTACCCGAGCCGGCCCACCCCGAAGCGCCTGGCGGCCGGGGCGGTGATCAGCGTCGACAACGTTGGCACCGAGGTCAACACGCTGTTCGCCAATCTCGTCAAGGTGCTCGACGAGATCGACCCGGCGAAGCTTCAAAGCGTCCTGTCCGCGGTCGCGGAGGGCCTGCGCGGGCGCGGCCCGGCCATGGGTCAGGGCCTCACCGACGCCAACGAGGTGCTGCGCGCGATCAATCCGCGCGCCGACACCGTCGCGGCGGACCTTCGGGCCGTCAAGCGTGTCGGTGACACCTACAGCCCTGCCGCGCAAGACATCCTGCGGACGCTCGATGCGGCCAGCGGCACCAGCGGCGCCATCACCGATGACGCGGGCGCGCTGGACTCGCTGCTCGCCGGCGTCATCGGCCTCTCGCGCAGCGGTATCAACCTCGTCGGCCCCAACAAAGACAACCTCATCAGGGCCGTGAGTCTGCTCGAACCGACGACCAGCCTGCTGATGAAATACCAACCCGGGCTGACGTGCATGCTGGTCGGCGCCAAGACGGCCCTCGATACCGGGTACCGGGACGCGATGGGCGGCGCCAACGGGTACTCGCTGATCATCGACAGCACACCGCTGTTCGGCGCGGACCAGTACCGGTACCCGCAGAACCTGCCGATCGTCGGCGCCAAGGGGGGCCCCGGCGGAAAGCCGGGCTGCGGATCGCTGCCGGACGTCGCCGCCAACTGGCCACTGCGCCAACTGATCACCAACACCGGCTGGGGAACCGGTCTGGATATCCGGCCCAACCCCGGAATCGCGTTCCCGGGATACGCCGACTACCTGCCCGTCACCCGGGGAATCCCCGAACCGCCCAGCATCCGCTATCCGGGCGGTCCCGCGCCCGGACCGATCCCGTATCCGGGAGCGCCACCCTATGGCGCCCCCCGATACGCCCCCGACGGAACGCCCCTGTATCCCGGTCTGCCGCCCGCCCCGCCGCCCGGCACGCCACGCGAACCGGGGCCCCCGCCGCCGGGATCCGAGCCGGCCGTGATCCCGGCCCCCGCCCAGCTGCAGCCCACCCCCGCACCGCCGCCGCCGTGACGGTCGGGCCGACCACGCAACCAAGGAGCCAACCACCGTGAAAGAGAACCTGCCGGGCACCATCTGGCGCCTGGCCGCCTTCATGGTCGTGTGCACCCTGGGCCTGGCCGCGATGCTGGCCATCTTCGCGCAACTGCGATTCGGCAACGAACTGTCGTACAAGGCGCGGTTCGGCAATGTCTCCGGCCTCGAGGCCGGCAACTTCGTCCGCATCGCGGGCGTCGAGGTCGGCAAGGTCCGCAAAATCTCGATCCAGGACGACGGCACGGCGGTGGTCGACTTCAGCGCCGACGACACCGTGGTGCTGACAGAGGGGAGCAGGGCGGTCATCCGCTACCAGAACCTGATCGGCGGCCGCTACCTGGCGCTGCAGGAAGGCCCCGGCGGCACAAGGCAACTCAGGCCCGGCGACACCATTCCGCTGTCCCGGACGTCGCCGGCGCTGGACCTGGACGCGCTGATCGGCGGGTTCCGCCCGTTGTTCCGCGCGTTGGATCCCGACCAGGTCAACACCCTGTCCAGCGAGCTCATCAAGGCGTTCCAGGGCGAGGGCGGCACGATCGGCTCGGTCTTGGCGCGCACCGCCGCGCTGACGAACACCCTGGCGGACCGGGATCAGCTCATCGGGCAGGTCATCGTCAACCTCAACACCGTCCTGGGCTCCCTCGGAGACCAGAGCGCTCAGTTCGCAACGGCCGTCGACTCGTTGTCCCGGCTGCTGGCAACGCTCGCCGACCGTAAGCGAGACATCAGCAACGGGATCGCCTACGCCAATGCGGCTGCCGGATCGATCGCAGATCTCATCGCGAAAGGCCATGCGCCCCTGACGAAGATCCTCACCGAGGGCGACCGGGCGGGCGCCCTCATCCTGGCCGATCGGGACTATTTCGACGATTTCCTCAACACGCTGCCGGACGCCTACCAGATGCTGAACCGGCAGGGCCTGTACGGCGACTTCTTCAGTTTCTATCTCTGCGAGATGCTCTTCAAGCTGAACGGCAAAGGGGGGCAGCCGGTTTACGTCAAGGTGATCGGCCAGCCCTCGGGGAGGTGCACGCCGCGATGAAGTACTTCTCGGAACGCAACCCGCTGGCCGTCGGCGCGATCGGAATCGTGGTCGTCGGTGGGGTGGTGGCGGCGTCGCTGAGTTACAGCAAGCTGCCCTTCTTCAAATCGGGCAGGGAATACTCGGCGTACTTCGCCGAAGCGGGCGGGCTGTTAACCGGTGCGGCCGTGCAGGTTTCGGGCTTCAAGGCGGGCACGGTGGACAGCATCGCGCTGGACGGCCCGCGGGTGCTGGTCACCTTCGAGGTGGACAAACACATCCGGCTCGGAGAGCGTAGCGAGGCGTCGATCAAGACGAAGAGCCTGCTGGGCGCCAAGATCCTGGAGATCACCACCCGCGGCGACGGCGGGCTGTCCGGACCGATCCCGCTCGAGCGCACCCACGCGCCCTACCAGCTGCCCGAGGCGCTCGGTGACCTCGGCGCCGCCATCAGCGGGATCGACACCAACCGGCTGTCCGAATCATTGGCCGTGCTGGCCGACACGTTCTCCGACACCCCGGCCGACCTGAAGATCGCGGTCGCCGGCGTTGCGCGGTTCTCGCAGACATTGAGTGACCGTGATGCGCAATTGCGAAAGCTGTTGACCAACGCCAACAAAGCGACCACCGTGTTATCCGAACGCAGCGACCAGATAACCCGGCTGGTGGCGGACAGCAACGCGCTGCTCGTGCAACTGCAGGGGCAAAGCCGGGCGCTCGACCAGATCTCCGGCAACATCGCGGCGGTGAGCCGGCAGATCAAAGGGTTCATCGCCGACAACCGCCAAACCCTCAAACCGGCGCTGGACAAGCTGAACGAGGTCTTGGCGATCGTCGACAATCGCAAAGAACGAGTGCGGCAGGCGATCAAGAAGTTCGACGACTACGCGCTGTCGCTCGGCGAGTCGATGTCCACGGGCCCCTGGTTCAACTTCTACATCGCCAACCTCATCCCCGGGCAATTCATCCAGCCCTTCGTCGACGCCGCGTTCTCCGACCTGGGTCTGGACCCGAATGTGCTGCTGCCGTCCCAGCTCACCGATCCGCAGGTCGGTCAGCCCGGAACACCGGCCCTGCCGGTACCTTTCCCGCGCACCGGTCAGGGCGGCGAGCCGAGGCTCAACCTGCCGGACGCGATCACCGGCAAGCCCGACGACCCGCGCTACCCGTACCGTGAGCCGCCCCCCGCGCCGCCGGCGGGCGGCCCGCCGCCGGGG
>NZ_GG770558.1:66145-74469 GCF_000164135.1 Mycobacterium parascrofulaceum ATCC BAA-614
CGCCCCCGCTCGCCCCGGGCCAGACGGCCCCGCCGCCCGCGCCGCCATCCCCGTCGCCGGTGTACGTGCCCGCACCGGGCGAACCGCAGGAGCAGCCGAAGGCCGGTGAACGATGACCCGGCGCAACGCCCGAATCGGCCTGGCCGCGTTGCTGGCGCTCAGCTTCCTCGCCGGCGTCGCGACGGTCTGGCACTCGTCGACCGCGAGTCGGCGGACGACGGTCGTGGCCTACTTCACCAACAGCAACGGCATTTTCGTGGGCGACGAGGTGCGCATCCTGGGGGTTGCCGTCGGCCACATCAAGCAGATCCAGCCGCAACCGCGGCGGGTGAAGATCACCTTCTGGTACGAGTCCAGATACCAGGTGCCCGCCGATGCCAAGGCCGTGATCCTGTCGCCATCGCTGGTCACCGCGCGGGCGATCCAGCTGACCCCGGCCTACACCGGTGGCCCACAGTTGCACGACGGTGCCGTGATCCCACAGGCGCGCACCGCGGTCCCGGTGGAGTGGGACGACCTTCGTCAGGACCTGGAAAAGCTCACCGAGATGCTGCAGCCCACCCACGGCGGCCTGAGCCCGCTCGGCTCGCTCGTGACGACCGCCGCGAACAACCTGCGCGGCCAGGGGGCGAGTATCCGCGACACCATTGTGAAGCTCTCCCAAGCGGTTTCAGCGCTGAGCGACCACGGCAACGACCTCTTCAGCACCGTGAAGAACCTGTCCATCCTGGTTTCGGCGCTGCAAAGCAGCGGTGACCTGATGCAGCAGCTGAATCAGAACCTGGCCTCGGTCACCGCCCTGCTGACCAACGATCCCAACGAGGTCGCCGGCGCGGTCACCGCGCTGGCCGACGTCGTCGGCGACGTCCGAACCTTCGTGGCCGACAACCGAGAAGCGCTGGGCACGAGCTCGGACCGGCTCGCGTCGGTGTCGACTGCGCTGAACGCCAGCCTCGACGACATCAAGCAGGCCCTGCACATCGCCCCCACCGAACTGCAGAACTTCATGAACATCTACCAGCCCGCGCAGGGCACGCTGAGCGGCGCGCCGGCGTTCGCGAACTTCGCCAACCCCGTCGCCTTCCTGTGCGGGGCGATTCAGGCGGCGTCGCGCCTGGGCTGGGACCAGTCGGCGAAGCTGTGCGTTCAGTACTTGGCGCCCATCATCAAGAATCGCCAGTACAACTTCCCGCCGCTGGGCGAGAACCTGGTGGTCGGCGCCACGGCACGCCCGAACGAGGTGACCTACAGCGAGGACTGGATGCGGCCGGATTACGTTCCGCCGCAGCAGAACCCGGCCGCCGCTCCGGGCCCACCCGCGCCACCGGAGGTGCGCTCGGTCAACCCCGCCGACGGCCTGCGCGGCTTGATGTTGCCGCCCGGCGGTGGGTCGTGACGCGGCGGGCCGTGGCCGGCCTGTTGGCGGCTCTGGCCGTCGCCACGGCCGGTTGCGGCTGGCGCGGCCTGAACTCGGTGGCACTGCCGGGGACCGCGGGACGCGGACCCGGGTCGTTCACCATTCACGCGCAGCTGCCCGACGTGGGCACCCTGGACCAGAATTCCCGCGTCCAGGTCGGCGACGTCACGGTGGGCAACGTCACCCGGATCGAGCGGCAGGGCTGGCACGCGCTGCTGACGATCCGGCTCAACGGCGACGTCGACCTGCCGGCCAATGCGACCGCGACCATCGGCCAATCAAGCCTGCTGGGTTCCCTGCATGTCGAGCTGGCCCCACCCACCGGCGCCCCACCTCGGGGCAGGTTGCGGGAGGGGTCGCTGATCGCCCTGTCGTCGGCCGGCAGCTACCCCACGACGGAGCAGACGCTCGCCGCAATCTCGTTGCTGCTCAACGGCGGTGGGATCGGCCAGATCCAGGACATCACCCAGTCGCTGAGCGCCGCCCTGGCCGGGCGAGCCGACGACCTGCGCAACCTGATCGCCCAGCTCGACACGTTCACCGGCCACGTCGGCGAACAGACGGGTGACATCATCGCCGCCGCCGAGAGCCTGAACAACCTGGTCGGTCAGTTCGCCGACCAGAAGCCGGTCGTCGACAGGGCGCTGACGGCCATTCCGGCCGCGCTGCGCACGCTGGCTGACGAGCGGCAGACCCTGGTGGAGGCACTCGATCAGTTCGGCAAATTCAGTGCGCTGGTTGCCGATTCGGCACGTCAGACCAAGGACACCCTGGTCAAGGAGCTCAACGACTTGGCGCCGGTGCTCGAATCGCTGGTCAACGCCGGCCCCGCCATGACCCGCGCGCTGAGCCTGCTCGCCACTTACCCCTTCCCCAAGGAAACCATCGGCAAGTGGGCACGCGGCGACTACGCCAACCTGACCGCCATCATCGACCTCACCCTGAGCCGGCTCGACGCGTCGTTCCTCACCGGCACCCGGTTCGAGGGCAATCTGACGGAGCTCGAACTGCAGTGGGGCCGCACGATCGGTCAGATGCCGAGCCCGTACACCGCTGGCAATCCGCTTGTGGCGCCCTATCACTGGGATCAGGGACGCTGACATGCCGCCCCTGTCGAGGCGAATCCTCATCCAGCTAGCCGTCTTCGTGATCGTCGCGTTGGCCGGTGGCGCGGTGATGGCGTTCGGCTACATCCAGCTGCCGGCCATGTTCGGGGTCGGACGCTACCGGGTCACCGTCGAGCTGCCGCAGGCCGCCGGTCTGTATCCCAGCGGCAATGTCACGTATCGCGGAACCGAAGTCGGCCGTGTCGAGAGTGTGCGTCTCACCGACACCGGTGTCGCGGCGGTGCTTTCGCTGAAGTCGGGGATCGACATCCCGTCGGATCTCGATGCGCAGGTGCACAGCCAGTCAGCGGTGGGAGAGCAGTACGTCGCCCTGTTGCCGCGCGCCGATTCGCCGCCGCTGCGGGACGGCGACGTGATCCGCCCGGACCGCGTCTCGGTGCCGCCCGACCTGGACACCATGTTGGACGCGGCGAACCGGGGCTTGCAGTCGGTTCCGCGCGCGGACCTCGAGACCGTCGTCGACGAGGCCTCCACCGCCGTCGGCGGGCTGGGTCCCGACCTCGCCCGGCTCGTGGCCGGCGGGAGTTCCCTGTCCACCGACGCCCGGAAGAATCTCGGCGCGCTGCTGACCCTGATCGACGGGTCCAAGCCGGTGCTCGATGCGCAGTCCGGCGCGCCGGACGCGGTACAGGCGTGGGCCGCGCACCTGGCCGACCTCAGCCGCGGGGTGCAGCAGAACGACACCGCCGTCCGGACCGTGCTGGAGCAGGGCGGCCCCGCCGTCGGGGAAGTTCGTGACCTCCTGGACCGGATGAATCCGACGCTGCCGGTCGTGCTCGCCAACCTGATCGGCGTCGGGCAGGTGGCGCTGACCTATCACGCCGGCCTCGAGCAGTTGCTGGTCCTGCTTCCCCAGGCGGTGGCCACGATTCAGGCGATCAACGTCCCGAACCGGAACACCAAGCAGGGTTACAAGGGCGCCTTCTTGAGCTTCAACCTGCGCCTGAACCTGCCGCCGCCGTGTCTCACCGGCTTTCTGCCCGCCCAGCAGCAGCGGGTGCCGTCGTGGGAGGACTACCCGGACCGGCCCGCGGGCGACCTGTATTGCCGGGTGCCGCAGGACTCCGCGCAAAACGTCCGCGGCGTCCGTAACACCCCGTGCGTGGGCCGGCCGGGCAAACGCGCGCCGACGGTGCAGATGTGCGACGGCGACGAAAGCTACATACCGCTCAACGACGGATACAACTGGAAGGGCGACCCGAACGCCACGCTGTCGGGCCAGCCAGTCCCGCAGCCACGCACACCGGCTCCGCCCGCGCCGCCCCCGGCTCCGCTGCCGTTGGCGGCCGCCGAGTACGACCCGGCCACCGGCACCTACGTCGGCCCGGACGGGCATGTCTACACGCAATCCGACCTGGCCGCCCCCGGTGGAAAGGAACGCACATGGCAGACGATGTTGCTACCGCCGAATTGACCGGTCCCCCGGGGGAAGTCGACGACGGGCCCGAGGAGCGGGCGCCGCTCGCTCCGGTCCGGCTCGCGTTGGCCGTCGGGCTTGTCACGGTGGCCGCGCTGACCGGGCTGGCCGGCTGGGCCGGTCTGTGCGCGTATCGGGCGCACGAAGCGCAGGAGCAGCGCGCCCTTTTCCTGCAGGCCGGTCGCCAGGGCGCGCTGAACCTCACCACGGTTGACTTCCGCGAAGCCGACGCGGACGTGCGGCGCATTCTGGCGGGGGCGACGGGCCGGCTCTACGACAACTTCTCCCAGCGCTCGCAGCCGTTCATCGACGTGCTGCTGCGGACGCAGTCGAAGTCGGTCGGGACCGTGACGGAAGCGGGCATCGAATCTCAGGCCGGCGACCGGGCGGAAGTCCTCGTCGCGGTCACCGTTCGCACGTCGAATGCGGCCGCGGCCCAACAGGAGCCGCACGCGTGGCGGATGCGGCTCTCCGTGCGGAAGATCGACGGCGTGGTGAAGGTGTCGGATGTGGAGTTCGTGCCGTGACGGACAGGCAGCTCCGCATCAACTGGTCCCGGGCGCTGGCATACGGTCTGATACCCGGGCTGGCGTTGTCGCTCGCGTCGGCCGCCGGCTTCCTGAAGTGGCAGGGTTCGTCGGCCGGCGACGCCGACCGGGGTCGCATCGAGGCCACGCAGGCCGCGCGGGAGGGTACCGCCGCCCTGCTGACCTACCGACCCGACACGGTCGAGCGCGACCTCGGCGCCGCGCGTGACCGGCTGACCGGACGGTTCAAAGACGCCTACACGTCGCTGTCCCGCGACGTGGTCATCCCCGGTTCCAGGCAGAAGAGCGTCTCCGCGGTGGCGACCGTCCAGTCCGCGGCGTCGGTGTCGGCCGGGCCCGACCACGGTGTCTTCCTGCTGTTCGTCAACCAGACGACGATCGTCGGCGCCGCTGCGCCCGCGTACACGGCGTCCAGCGTCCGGGTCACGATGGACAAGGTCGGCGGCCGCTGGTTGATATCGGGGTTCGACCCGGTCTGAACCTCTCAATCCCTGCTTGCGGCAACCGTTTTGGCCGCATCCCACTGTCGCTGCACCGCGCGTTCGCTGACCGTGGGGACCAGTCCCGACGGCGCGAAGAACTTCGACGGCACCGGCTCGTCCTCGGTCAAAGGACGGCCGCCGCCGCGAATGGCGCGGTAGGACACGGCGATTCCCACGATCAACACGATGACCACGACGAGCGCGAACAGCACCGACAGGGTGCCCTGGACGAAGGTGTTCCTGATGACGTCGTCGAGCTGGTGGGCGGTCCTGGCCGAACCGAACGACGTCTTGCCGGCGTTTCTGGCCGCCAGATACTGGAAGTGCTGCGTCCAGTAGCCGACATGGGGGTTCGCCGAGAAGACTTTCTGCCACGACGCGGTGAGCGTGACCGCCAGGTCCCACAGCAGCGGTAGCCCCGGAATCCACGCCCACTTCAGCAGCCCCTTCTTGATGACGATCACGGTGATGACGGTCAGCGCGACGGCCGCCAGCAGCTGGTTGGCGATCCCGAACAGCGGGAAGAGCGTGTTGATTCCGCCCAGCGGATCCGTCACGCCCATCAGCAGGATGCCGCCCCAGGCCGCGGCGACGGCCAGGCTGCAGAGCCAGACCCCCGGGCGCCAGCTCGGGTTGCGCAGCCTGGCCAGTGGGCCGCCGAGGTTGCCCAGCGCGTCGGACAGCATGAACCGCGCGACCCGGGTGCCCGCGTCGACGGCGGTCAGGATGAACAGCGCCTCGAACATGATCGCGAAGTGGTACCAGAACGCCTTGAGGCCCGCCCCGCCGAAGGCGCGTTGCAATACCTCCGACATGCCGAACGCCAGGGTGGGTGCTCCGCCGGTGCGCGACACGATGGACTTCTCGCCGACCCCATGGGCGGCCGCGGTGAGGCGGTCGGCAGTGGCGGGGGTCCCCGACAGGCCGAGCCGATTGACGTAGTCGGCGGCGGTGACGGCGGTGCCGCCGGTCTGGGCGGGCGGGGCGTTGAGGGTGAAGTACAGGTGCTGGTCCAGGATCGACGCGCTGATCAGCGCCATCACGGCGACGAACGATTCGGTGAGCATGCCGCCGTAGCCGATCAGCCGCATCTGGCTTTCCTTCTCCAGCAGCTTGGGCGTAGTCCCCGACGAGATCAGCGCGTGGAACCCCGACAGCGCGCCGCACGCGATCGTGATGAACAGGAACGGGAACAGCGAACCCGGGAACACCGGCCCGTCCCCGCTGGCGGCGAACCGCGAGATCGCGGGTGCCTGCATGAGCGGCCGGGCCACGCAGATGCCGACCGCGAGCAGGGCGATGGCCCCGACCTTCATGAACGTGGAGAGATAATCGCGCGGCGCCAGCAGCAGCCACACCGGCAGCACCGACGCCACGAAACCATAGGCGATGATCAGCCAGGACACCGTCACCGGGGAGATGTTCAACCACGTTGCGCCCCAGGCCGTTTCACCGACCCAGTTGCCGGATGCCACCGCCGCCAGCAAGAGTGCGAAGCCGATCAGCGACACCTCGGCCACCCGCCCCGGCCGCAGGAAGCGCAGGTAACACCCCATGAACACCGCGATCGGGATGGTCATGGCGATGGAGAACACGCCCCACGGGCTCTGCGCCAGGCCCCGCACCACGACCAGCGCCAGCACCGCGATGATGATCACCATGATCACGAACGCCCCGACGAGGGCGGCCGCCCCGCCGGTCGCGCCGAGCTCGTCGCGTGCCATCTGGCCCAGGGAGCGCCCCCGCCGACGGGTGGAGATCCACAAGACCAGGTAATCCTGGACGGCGCCGGCGAACACCGCGCCGATGACGATCCAGATGCTGCAGGGCAGGTACCCCATCTGGGTGGCCAGCACCGGCCCGACGAGCGGTCCGGCCCCGGCGATGGCGGCGAAGTGATGACCGAACAGCACCCGCCGGTCGGTGGGCACGTAGTCGGTGCCGTCCTCGAACACCTCGGCCGGGGTGGCGCGGTCGTCGCGCGGGCGGACGATCTTCATCTCGATCAGCCGGGCGTAGAACCGGAAACCGATGACGTAGGTGCAGATCGCCGCGACCACGAACCAAACCGCGTTCACCGTCTCGCCGCGGGCGAAGGCGATGATCGCCCACGCGGCGGCGCCGATCACGGCGACGACCGCGAAGACGATCTTGTGCCGGGCGGAGATGGGGGAGCGGTCGACGATCGCGACGGGCGGCAGCGCCGCGTCGGTGTGGATGTAGCTGACGTCCTCGTCGTGCCCTTGCAGTGCCACGGCCGAAAACCCTACGCGGGGGAGGCGAACTCCGCCCGACTTAATACAGCGCGCGGACGGCGTCGATGGTGTCGGCCTCGGCGGGGCTTTTGTCGTCGCGGTAGCGCAGCACCCGGGCGAAGCGCAGCGCCACGCCACCGGGGTAGCGCGTGGATTTCTGCACGCCGTCCAGGGCCACCTCGACCACCTGCTCGGGCCGGACCCGCACGACGTAGCCGTCCGTGCCGCCGACGGCGAGTTCGGTGAAGCGCTCGGTCTGCCAGTCCAGCATGGCGTCGGTCATGCCCTTGAAAGTCTTTCCCACCATCACGAATTCGCCGGTTACCGGGTCACGCGCGCCGAGGTGGATGTTGGACAGCTTGCCGCGCCGGCGCCCCGATCCCCACTCCACCGCGAGGACAACCAGGTCCAGCGTGTGGACCGGCTTGACCTTGAGCCAGCCCGCTCCGCGGCGGCCCGCCTGGTACGGCGCCGCCGGCGCCTTGGCCAGCACACCCTCGTGGCCGGCGGCCAGGGTCGCCCGCAGGAAATCCGCGGCGGCCGCGCGGTCGGACGTGAGCAACCGATCGACCCGCTGCGCGGGCGGCACCAGCGCGTCCAGGGCGGCCAGCCGCTCGGTCGTCGGCGCGTCGAGCAGGTCGGTGCCGTCGTGGTGCAGGATGTCGAAGAAGAACACCGAAAGTGGTTGCGCCGCATGGGCGGCCGCGACGTCGACCGATCGGCCGAAGCGCGACGCGGTGACCTGGAAGCGGTGGGGTGAGCTGTCGGGCCGCAGCGCGATCGCCTCGCCGTCGGCGATGAGGTCGCGCACCGGCAGGGCCAGCGTCGCGTCCACCACCTCGGGCAAGCGCGCGGTAACGTCGTCGAGGCTGCGGGTGTAGACGGTGACCTCGCCGCCGGACCGGTGAATCTGCACCCGGGCGCCGTCCAGCTTTGCCTCGAAGATCGTCGTCCCGCCGTGCCGTTCCAGCGCATCGTCCACCCCGGTCGCGGTCTGGGCGAGCATCGGGCCGACCGGTTGGCCGACCCGCAGGGCGAACGCGTCGAGCGCCCCGGTCCCGCCGCCCAGGGCGGCGGC
>NZ_GG770558.1:74708-116385 GCF_000164135.1 Mycobacterium parascrofulaceum ATCC BAA-614
AGGTCGCCGCCCAGCATCGCGGCCCGCTGCACCGACGCCACGGGGATGTCGGCGGCCCGGGCCACCGCGTCGGCCATGATCCCGGCCAGCGCCCCCTGCCGCAGCTCCCCGCCGAGCAGGCGCAGCAGGAAGGTCTGTTCGGGCTCGGTCGCGGCGGCGAACAGGCCCGCCACCAGCTCGGCGCGCCGCGCCTGTGACCCCTTGCCGGACACCGCCCCGATCGCCGAGAACCGGGCGTCCACGCCCGCGACGGTCAGGGTCGGCCGCGACGCCGGGGGCGGGCGCGACCGCAGCGATGCCCAGCCCACCCCGATCTGGCGCTGGCGCAGCTCACCGGAGAGCCAGGACACCACGATCGCGACACCGTCGGGGTCGGCAGCCGCCCGGCCCAGCAGGGCGGCGATGTGGGCGACCTTGCCCAGCCGCGACGGCGTGGCGCCCACGTCAAGCGAGGTGGTCGCCACGTCGAGGAGGAGCACGAAATCAGCTTGGCATGGCTCGCCGACAAGCCTCGGAAACCGACGCGCTAGCGTGCCTACGTAACGTTACAGATTGCAAGGGATCTGATAACCCAAAAGGAGAGGCCGGATGGAGATCAACGGAAAGAAGGTCGTCGTCATCGGCGGCGCGTCGGGGATGGGTCGTGCCTCCGCGGAGCTGCTGGCCGAGCGCGGGGCCCAGGTGGCAATCTTCGACCGCGAGGGCTCCGACGGCAAGCAGGTGGCCGAGGGGATCGGCGGCGCGTTCTATCCGGTCGACGTCACCGACTTCAAGGGCACCGAGGAGACGCTGCAGACCGCGGTCGACAAGCTGGGCGGCCTGCACGTCACCGTCACCACCGCCGGCGGCGGCATCGCCAAGCGGACGCTGACCAAGTCCGGCCCCCACGACCTGGAATCCTTCCAGTCGGTCATCGACCTGAACCTGATCGCCACGTTCAACATCAGCCGGCTCGCGGCCGCGCACATGGCCAAGAACGAGCCCGAGGACGACGAGCGCGGCGTCATCATCAACACCGCGTCGATCGCGGCTTTCGAGGGGCAGATCGGGCAGGTCGCCTACACCGCGGCGAAGGCGGCGATCGCCGGCATGTGCCTGACCATGGCCCGCGACCTGGGGTCGATGGGGATCCGGGTGCTGGCGATCGCCCCCAGCCTGTTCCTGACCGGGTTGACCTCGATGGTGCCCGACGAGATGGCCAACCAGCTGGTCAAGGACGCCGCCTTCCCGAAGCGGATGGGCCGGCCGATCGAGTACGCCAAGCTGGTGGCCGCGATCGTGGAGAACCCGATGCTCAACGGCCAGTGCCTGCGGCTGGACGCCGGTCAGCGGTTCGCGCCCAAGTAGCCACCCCCACGGGCGACCCTCCTCGCATTAAGTACACTCTTTAGGCAGCCGCCCCGCTTCCCCTCGAAGCGGGGCAGGCTACCCAGCCGGTAGCGAGGAGGGCCCCTCATGGGTATCGCACTGACCGACGACCACCGCGAACTCGCCGAGGTCGCGCGCGCGTTCCTGACCTCGCAGAAGGCCCGCTGGGCGGCGCGGTCCCTGCTCGACGCCGCCGAGGAATCCCGGCCGCCGTTCTGGCAGAACCTGGTCGAGCTGGGCTGGCTCGGCCTGCACGTCGACGAAGAGCACGGTGGTTCCGGGTTCGGGCTGCCCGAGCTCGTGGTGGTGGTCGAGGAGCTCGGCCGCGCCGTGGCGCCGGGGCCGTTCGTGCCGACCGTGATCGCGTCGGCGGTGGTCGCCAAAGACGGCAGCGCCGAACAGAAGTCGCGGCTGCTGCCCGGACTGATCGACGGCACCGTCACCGCGGGCATCGGCCTGGACGGCCGGGTGCGGCTCGAGGGCGGCGTCGCCGACGGCGACGCCGGAATCGTGCTGGGCGCCGGGCTGGCCGAGCTGCTGCTGATCGCGGCCGGCGAGGATGTGCTGCTGCTGGAGCGCGGCCGCGCCGGGGTGTCGGTCGACGTGCCCAACAACTTCGACCCGACCCGGCGCTCCGGGCGCGTGCGCCTCGACAACGTCAGCGTCAGCGCCGACGACGTCCTGACCGGTGCCAGGGCATCGGCGCTGGCCCGGGCGCGGACGCTGCTGGCCGCCGAGGCGGTGGGCGGAGCGACCGATTGCGTCGAGGCCGCCGTCGACTACGCCAAGGTGCGCCAGCAGTTCGGCCGCACCATCGCGACTTTCCAAGCGGTGAAGCATCATTGCGCGAACATGCTGGTGGCCGCGGAGTCCGGCGTCGCCGCGGTCTGGGACGCGTCGCGCGCGGCCTCGGAGGACGAGGACCAGTTCCAGCTGGCCGCCGCGGTGGCCGCGACCCTGGCATTCCCGGCGTACGCGCGCAACGCGGAGCTGAATATTCAGGTGCATGGCGGCATCGGCTTCACCTGGGAGCACGACGCGCATCTGCACCTGCGCCGCGCGCTGGTGATCGCGGCGCTGTTCGGCGGGGACGGCCCGGCGCGGGACGTCTTCGAGCGCACCGCCGCCGGCGGCAACCGGGAGAACAGCCTCGACCTGCCGCCCGAGGCCGAAGAACTGCGCACCCGGATCCACGCCGACGCCGCCGAGATCGCCGCCCTGGACGAGGAAGCGCAACGCGACAAGCTGATCGAGACCGGCTACGTCATGCCGCACTGGCCCAAGCCGTGGGGCCGCGCCGCCGACGCGGTGGAACAGTTGGTGATCGAGGAGGAGTTCCGCGCGGCGGGCATCAAACGCCCGGACTACTCGATCACCGGGTGGGTCATCCTGACCCTGATCCAGCACGGAACCGATTGGCAGATCGAAAGATTCGTGGAGAAGGCGCTGCGCCAGGAAGAGATCTGGTGCCAGCTGTTCTCCGAACCCGAGGCCGGCTCCGACGCGGCGTCGGTCAAGACCCGCGCCACCCGGGTGGACGGCGGCTGGAAGATCAACGGGCAGAAGGTCTGGACCAGCGGGGCGCAGTACTGCGCGCGGGGCCTGGCCACCGTGCGGACCGACCCCGAGGCCCCCAAGCACGCCGGCATTACCACCGTCATCATCGACATGAAGGGCCCGGGCGTCGAGGTGCGGCCGCTGCGGCAGATCACCGGCGGCTCGGAGTTCAACGAGGTGTTCTTCAACGACGTGTTCGTCCCCGACGAGGACGTCGTCGGGGCGCCCAATTCGGGGTGGACGGTCGCCCGCGCGACGCTGGGCAACGAGCGGGTCAGCATCGGCGGCAGCGGATCGTTCTACGAGGCCCTCGCGCCCACGCTGGTGCAGCTGGCTCAGCAGTCAGATCGCTTGGGCGGGGCGCCGGTTCGGATCGGGTCCTTCCTGGCCGACGACCACGCGCTGCGGCTGCTGAACCTGCGCCGCGCCGCGCGCAGCGTCGAGGGCGCGGGGCCCGGCCCGGAGGGCAACATCACCAAACTCAAGCTGGCCGAGCACATGGTGGACGGGGCCGCGATCTGGGCGGCGCTGGCGGGCCCGGAGGTCGCGCTGATGGACGGACCCGGCGCGATCGTGGGCCGGCTGGCGATGGGGGCCCGCGGCATGGCGATCGCCGGCGGCACCTCGGAGGTGACCCGCAATCAGATCGCCGAGCGGATCCTCGGCATGCCGCGCGATCCGCTGATCAACTAACGCCCTTCTTGATCCCGCGAGCGTCCGTGTTTGTACGACGACACGCCGCGCACGGCGGCATTTTGCGGACGCTCGGCGTGGGTCAGGCGGGAGCGAACTGCGGCGCCCCGCCGCTGCCCTTCTCCGGGCGGATCTCGACGGGCATCCCGCAGCTCACCGAATCGGGTTCGCAGCCAACGATATTGGCGGCCACCCGGAGGCCCCGTTGCTCCGCGAGCTCGACGATGGCGATCACGTACGGCACGGGAATCTCCGGGTTGTAGGGATGGTGGTTGACGGTGTAGGTGAACACCGTTCCCCGCCCCGACACCGGCCGCGCGACCAGCTTGCCGCCGCACGCCCGGCATTCGCCGGTCGCGGGATGCGCCCAGCGCGCACAGTCGTCGCAGTATTCGATGAGCAGCGGCTCGTCCGGCACGACGAATACAGTACACTCAATTGGTTCGATGCGGGGCGGTGGGCTGACGGGCGGTGTGCATGACGCATTTCGAGAAAGACGCGATCCTGTCCGGCATCGGCATCTCCCGAATCGGGCGCCGCACCGGCATCCCGGGCCTGGACCTGACCATGGAAGCGGTGCGCGCCGCCATCGAGGACGCCGGGCTGGTCGTCTCGGACATCGACGGCATCGCGACGCTGGGCGACACCCCCGCCGGTGACGTCAACGCCCAACTGCGGATCGAAGCGGCCGACTGCGGGTCCGGCTTCGGGACCGGCGGACTGCTCAGCCCCGTGATGTCGGCGTGCCGAGCGGTCGCGGAGCGGCGCGCGCGCCACGTGGTGGTGTACCGGACCATCCAGATGCTGGGCGGCACGGTCCCGGTCAAGCCGCAGGAGAACGCGCCCGCGCCGCCGCTGGCGCGGATGTTCGAGACGGCGGAGGGCGCCGAACGTCCCGCCGTCGGGGCGATGGACGACGTCAACGACCTGGTCGCGGCCAACGCCTATTCCGCCGCCAACTGGCTGGCGCTCAACTGCCGCCGTCACATGGAGCTGTACGGAACCACCAAAGAGCAGCTGGGCTGGGTGGCCCTCAACGGCAGGCGCAATGCCGCACTCAACCCGCGCGCGGTGTACCGCGACCCGATGACGATGGCCGACTACCTCGGCGCGCGGCCGGTGTCCAGCCCGTTCGGCCTGCTGGACTGCGACGTCCCGATCGACGGCTCGATCGCGGTGGTGGTTTCCCATGCGGAATACGCCGCGGACTGCCCGCACCGCGCGGTGGCGGTGGAGGCGATCGGCGGGTCCGACGGCGCCGGGGGCTGGTTCCACCGCGACGACTACCCGAAGATGGCGATGTCGGACGCGGCGGCGCAGATGTGGTCGCGCACCGACCTGAAGCCGTCGGATCTCCAGGTCGCCGAGCTCTACGACGGCTTCACCTACCTGACCATCGCGTGGCTGGAAGCCCTGGGGATCTGCGGCGACGGCGAGGCCGGGCCTTACGTGGAAGGCGGCGCGCGGATCGCCCGGGACGGTGCGCTTCCCCTGAACACCTACGGCGGTCAACTGTCGGCCGGGCGGATGCACGGCTATTGGGCGCTGCACGAGGGATGCCTGCAGCTGCGCGGCGAGGCGGGGGAGCGGCAGGTGTCGCGGCGCCCGGACGTCGGCGTCGTTTCCGTGGGCGGCGGGCCCGTCGCCGGCTGCATGCTGCTCACATGCTGAAAGTGCTTGCCGGACAGCGTTCTTGGGCCTGACATGAGCACCGGGCCGGAGAACAAGCTGGCTGCCAAGATCGCGCGGGACATCGAGGCGGAGATCGTCCGCCGCGGCTGGGCCACCGGCGAATCGCTGGGCTCCGAACCGGCGCTGCAAGAGCGCTTCGGGGTGAGCCGTTCGGTGCTGCGCGAGGCCGTCCGGCTCGTCGAACACCATCAGGTGGCCCGGATGCGCCGCGGGCCGGGCGGCGGACTGATCATCTGCGAGCCCGATGCGGGCCCGGCCACCCGCGCCGTCGTCATCTATCTCGAATACCTGGGCACGACGCTCGGCGACCTGCTCAACGCACGCCTGGTCCTGGAACCGCTGGCGGCTTCGCTGGCCGCGGAACGGATCGACGAGGCGGGCATCGCTTCGCTGCGGGCGGTGCTGCGGGGCGAGGAAGAGTGGAGACCCGGGCTGCCGACGCCGCGGGACGAGTTCCACATCGCCCTGGCGGAACAATCGAAAAACCCGGTCCTGCAACTGTTTATCGACGTCCTGATTCGGCTCACCGCCCGCTACGCCTTGCAGTCGCGGACGGACACGGCCACCGAGGCCATCGAGGCGGTCGACCGCATGCACGTCGACCACTCCGAGATCGTCGCGGCCGTCACCTCCGGCGACTCGGCGCGGGCCAAGACGCTCAGCGAGCGGCACGTCGAGGCGGTGACCGCCTGGCTGCAGCACCACCACCCGGGCAACGTGACCCGGCGGCGCAAGCCGCGACCGCTCACCGTCGAGGCGCCCCGGGGCAAGCTGGCGGAGATGCTGGCGGCCACGATCGGCGACGACATCGCGGCCGGCGGCTGGCAGGTCGGTTCGGTCTTCGGCACCGAGACGGCCCTGCTGGAGCGGTACCGGGTGAGCCGCGCGGTATTCCGCGAAGCGGTGCGGCTGCTCGAATATCACTCGATCGCGCACATGCGCCGCGGGCCCGGCGGCGGCCTCGTCATCGCCAAACCGCAGGCCCAGGCGAGCATCGACACCATCGCGTTGTACCTGCAGTACCGCGACCCCGGCCGCGAGGACCTCCGTTGCGTGCGGGACGCCATCGAGATCGACAACGTCGCCAAGGTGGTCAAGCGGCGCGGCGAAGCCGAGGTGGCCGACTTCCTGGCGACCCACCGGTCGGAGGTCTCGGACGGGCCCGGCGATGTGGCGGACGCCGCCGTCGAGGAGTTCCGCTTCCACGTGGGCCTGGCCCGGCTGGCCGGCAACACGCTGCTCGACCTGTTCCTGCGCATCATCGTCGAGTTGTTCCGGCGGCACTGGACGAGCACCGGGCAGGAGCCGCCGACCTGGGCGGATGTCCTGGCCGTCGACCACGCCCACCTGCGAATCGTGGACGCGATCAAGGCGGGCGACGAGAGCCTGGCCCGCTATCGCGTTCGTCGTCACCTCGACGCCGCCGCCTCCTGGTGGCTCTAGTTCTCAGATGTGATCTGCAGCGCGGTATAGCGGAGGCCCGCGGGGGGTACTGGGGAGGGAGGAAGTGAACGGCCGGTCCAGCAGGGGGTTGGCATTAGTGATTGAGAGCGAGAGTGCTGGAGTGACGGCGGGCACCGACATCGGACGGCTCGGCTTCGTCCACTCGGCACTCATCTACCAATCCCGGCAGGAGTATCTGGACTCCGTGACGCGCTTCGTCAGCGAAGGGCTGGCGATGGACGAGGCGGTGCTGGTCGCCGTGCCGCCGGACGAGTTGGCGTTACTTCACGACGCGCTGAGCGCCGGCGGCGAGACGCCGGAACGTCTGCGGATGGTGGACATCACCGAGGCCGCCCGCAACCCGAGCCGATTCATGGCGATGGCGGGCTGCTTCGTGGACGACCACGCCGACCGGCGGGTGCGGATCGTCAGCCAACTCGCCTGGCCCGGGCGCACCGAGGAAGAGTTGGTCGCCTGCGTGGAGCACGAGGCCCTGATCAACGGGGCGATGGACGGCTACCAGGTGACGGGTCTGTGCCTTTACGACGGAAGCCGGCTCGGCGAGGACGTGCTCTTGGACGTGCGGGCGACGCATCCGCTGCTGTGGAGCGGCGACGCGTTGCAACGCAGCGCCGACTACGCGCCCGATGCCGCCCTGCAGCGCTGCAACCGCCCGCTGCCCGCCAATCCCGGGGCCGTCACCTATCTCGTCCAGAAGTCGACGGACCTCAGCCCGGCGCGGTCGTTCGCCACCAACTACGCCGACTGGGTCGGGTTGTCCCCGGACAGTATCGAGGACCTGCAACTGGTCGCCACCGAACTGGCCAGCAACAGCTTGATGTACACCGACGGCGCCTGCCAGCTCGCCTTCTGGCGCGACGATGGGTACCTGGTGTGCGAGGCGCGCGACACCGGATGCTTCGAGGATCCGTTGGTCGGCCGCATGGACCCGGGACCGTGCGGCCCCGCCAGCCGCGGCCTGTATCTGGTGAACGCCATCTCGGATCTGGTGCGCACCCACACCACGCCCAGCGGTACGACGATTCAGGCGTATCTGCGATTCGAGCCGTCGGCCGGGCCGACGGGGTAAACGCGAGCAGCCCCCGGGAAACGTTCCGGGGGCTGCTTGACGTAAGAGCCGCCTAGAGGCCGAGGCCGCTAGTAATGCCGCCGATGACTCCGCCGAGACCGCTGCTGCTGCTGCCGCCGATCAGTCCACCGCTTCCGGCCGCCGAGGAAGCGCATCCGGTGGGGAGTATTAACACCGCGGTCACCCCCGTGGCTGCTGCGGCAGCTTTGAGGGTTTTCATGGTGCGTTCCTTCATGATGAGCCTTCTTTCATCATCTTCCGAGGGGAGTAATTGCACAGCCGTTGAACGACACATGCTCCGGCCACATACCCACTGACCGAGACGAGTAAACCAAAAATCTCGATCAATTTCGAAACGGGCTGAAGCGTAATTCGGATCCAGCCGAACTTGCACGTCAGGGCGGTATCCGGCTAGAGTCGTCGCTCGTGCGTCTTCTCGATCGAGCCGTAGTAGCTAGCACCCGCAGCGGGGTCTGACCCAGACCGACCCCCCGCTGTGGGTCGGAAGCTACCGCCGTCGGTCACTCCTCTCGACCGAAGAAGACCGACGCCGTGACTCTTCCCAAGACCCTTCCCGGGTGCGCCCTTCCCGAGCGGCGCGATCCGTTCACTACTCCCGCCACGGCGTGGTTCGCCGAGCGGTTCGGCGTCCCATTGCCCCGGGGCCTGCGGGAGCGGGCCGGCGCAATGTCCTGGGAGCTGTTCGTCGCGACCTACGCCCAGCCGGCCGGCCCCGAGCGCTTGCGCAACTGGACATGCACCGATGCCGACCGGCGGCTCGGGCCACAGGCGCGGGGCTTCCGGGCCACGATCGCCGTCGGCGACCGCATCAGCAGCTCGACGGTCGCGGCGGGCGGACCGATCGCGGCGCTCAGCGCGATGCTGCACGACCGCGGAGTCCCGGTGGAAATCCTCGAGTTCCATCAGCTGCGGCCGGGCGGGGACACCGCCACCTTCATACGCGGCGGCAACGGCGCCCGCGACGAGTGGGCGATGGGCTGGTCGGACGATTCGACGCAGTCGGCGCTGCGCGCGGTGATCGCCTGCGCCAACCGGCTGATCGCCTAGTTCACGGTGCCGAGCAGACGCAAAATCGCACGCCGAGCCGCCGCACAACGCGATTTTGTGCCTGCTCGCGAGGAATCAGAGCGGGCGCAACACGATCGGCATGCCATCCATCGGAATCGGCATGCCGCCGTAGTCCCAGTGCGGCTCGTAGCCCGGCCGGGCCAGCTCCAGCCGGTAGCGGCGCAGCAGCCGGTGCACCACGGTCTTGACCTCCAGCTGGCCGAACACCATGCCGATGCACTTGTGCGCGCCGCCGCCGAATGGCGCGAAGGCGTACCGGTGCTTCTTGTGCTCGGAGCGCGGTTCGGCGAAGCGTTCGGGATCGAATTTGTCGGGGTCCGTCCACAATTCGGGCAGCCGGTGGTTCATGCCGGGCCAGATGGTGATGTTGGTTCCCGCCGGGATGTAGTGGCCGAGCAGCTCGGTGTCGCGAATGGCCTGTCGCATGTTGAACGGCAGCGGCGTCACCATGCGCAACGACTCGTTCATGATCAGTTCGAGCGTTTCCAGCTTCTCCAGCGCCTCGATGTCCAGCGGCCCGTCGCCGAGCCGGGCCGACTCCTCGCGCGCCCGTTCCTGCCACTCCGGGTTGGCGGCCATGTTGTAGACCATCGTGGTGGTCGTCGACGTGGAGGTGTCGTGGGCGGCCATCATCAGGAAGATCATGTGGTTGACGATGTCTTCGTCGGTGAAGCGGTTGCCGTCCTCGTCCTCGGTGTGGCAGAGCACCGTGAGCATGTCGTTGCCGGTGGCCTGGCGGCGCTCCTTGACCCGGTCGGCGAAGTACTCCTCCAGCAGGGTGCGGGCCCGCAGCCCCCGCCACCACTTGAACGGCGGAACCGGCTGCCGGATGATCGCGCCGCCCGCGCGCGTCGTGATCGTGAACGCCTGATTGACCTTCGTGACCAGATTGTGGTCGGTGCCCGGCTCGTGCCCCATGAACACCAGGGAGGCGACGTCCAGGGTGAGTTCCTTCATCGCGGGGTGGAACAGGAAGCGCGCGTCGTTGGTCGGCCAGTTGGCCACGATGTCGCTGGCCACGCGGTCGATGTGCTCGACGTAGCCGGTCAACCGGCTGCGGGTGAAGGCCTCCTGCATGATGCGCCGGTGGTACATGTGCTCGTCGAAGTCCAGCATCATCAGGCCGCGGTTGAAGAACGGCCCGATCACCGGGTGCCAGCCCCGCTGGGAGAAGTCCTTGTTCTTGTTCGAGAACACCGCCTGGGTGGCGTCGGGCCCAAGCGCGGTGACCGCCGGCATGATCGGCGAGTCGAGGAAGTGCAGGGGGCCGCGGGTTCGGTACAGGTGCAGCGCGTAATCCGGGCCCCCCCGGAACATCTCGATGATGTGCCCCAGGATCGGGAGGCCGGCATCGCCTGTCACCGGCTTGAGGCCGCTGCCGGCGGGCGGTTCGGCCAGCACCTTGACGTCCCAGTCGTGGGCCAGCAGCCGCTTCTCGACCGCACCCATCCCGGGGATCGTGTTCAACGTCGGGGTGAACCGGCGCCGCGCCTGGTCCAGCAGGTACTGCGGGGTGCTGATCGTGGCGGTCATAAACGCTCCTTTGCGTGCCCTCCGAGGTGACAGCCGTCACTGTCTTATAACCCTCCGAAAAAACTTGACGGCTGTCAAGTTTGCTTTTTGACCGGCGTGGTGCAAGGTCAGGGAATGAGCAGCCACCCCGCCACCCCGGAGCCCGGCGGGCAGCGGCGAGGTGACAAACAGCGCCAGGCGATCCTGCAGGCGGTGCGGGAACTGCTGCAGGAGAAGCCGTTCGCGGAGCTGTCGGTCAGCACCATCAGCCTTCGGGCCGGGGTGGCCCGGTCCGGCTTCTACTTCTACTTCGACTCCAAATACGCCGTACTGGCCCAGCTGATGGCCGAGGCCGCCCGGGAGCTCGAAGAGCTGACCCAGGACTTCGCCCCGCGGGAGCCGGGGGAATCCCCCGAGCAGTTCGCGCAACGCATGGTCGGCAGCGCGGCCGCCGTCTATGCGCACAACGACCCGGTGATGACCGCCTGCAACGAGGCCCGCAACACCGACGTCGAGATCCGCAACCTGATGGACCAACAGTTCGAGGTGGTGCTGGGCCAGATCGTCGCCATCGTGGAGGCCGAGATGAAGGCCGGGACCGCCCACCCGATCAGCGACGACCTGCCCACCCTGATCCGCACCCTGGCCGGCACCACCGCGCTGATGCTGACCGGCGACCCGATCCTGGCCGGGCGCGACAGCGACCTCGACCGCCGCGTGCGGGTGCTGGAGCGGTTGTGGCTGCACGCGCTGTGGGGCGGGCAAAGCTAGGGCGTACCGCCGGTATCGTCACCGCAATGGGGCAGCAGGGGTACTACGCAGGCAAACGGTCTCTGGTCACCGGCGCGGCCAGCGGCATCGGCCGCGCCACCGCGCTGCGGCTGGCCACCCACGGCGCCGAGCTCTATCTGACCGACCGCGACCGCGACGGCCTCGAGCGGACGGTGGCCGACGCCCGCGCGCTGGGCGCCCGCGTGCCCGCGCACCGGGCGCTCGACATCGCCGACTACGACGAGGTGGCGGCCTTCGCCGCCGACATCCATCGCGACCATCCGAGCATGGACGTCGTGCTCAACGTCGCCGGGGTGTCCGCGTGGGGCACCGTCGACCGGCTGACGCACGAGCAGTGGAGCAAGATGATCGCGATCAACCTGATGGGTCCGATCCACGTCATCGAGACCTTCGTCCCGCCGATGGTGGCGGCCCGCAACGGCGGACACCTGGTCAACGTGTCGTCGGCCGCCGGGCTGGTCGCGCTGCCGTGGCATGCCGCGTACAGCGCCAGCAAGTACGGCCTGCGCGGCCTGTCCGAGGTGCTGCGCTTCGACCTGGCCCGCCACCGCATCGGGGTGTCGGTCGTGGTGCCGGGCGCGGTGAACACCCCGCTGGTGCAGACCGTCGAGATCGCCGGGGTGGACCGCGAAGACCCGAAGGTGGCCCGCTGGGTGAACCGGTTCAGCGGGCACGCCGTCTCGCCGGAGAAGGCGGCCGAGAAGATCCTGGCCGGGGTGGCCAAGAACCGCTACCTCATCTACACGTCGCCGGACATCAGGGCGCTGTACGCCTTCAAGCGGCTGGCCTGGTGGCCCTACAGCGTGGCGATGCGTCAGGTCAACGTCGTGTTCACGCGGGCGCTGCGGCCCGCTCCGGCGCCGCTACTCCGGCATGGCCAGTTCGAGGCGCACCCCGAGCAGCCGGACCGGGCGGTCGAGCTCGAATAGGTCCAGGACCCGCAACGCCGCGGCGACGATGGTGTCCCGATCGGTGGTGGGCGCCTCCAGCTTGCGGATCTTGGTGCGGGTGTAGAAGGTCGCGGTTCGCACGGTCACCGCGACCCGCGTCACGACCCGGCCCGCCGCCAGCACGTCCGTCAACGCTTGTTCGGTCAATTGGGTTACCGACGAATCCATTTCGGCGCGATCGGTGAGGTCGCGCGGGAAGGTGACGACGTGGCTGCGGGAGCGCGGGATCCACGGCTCGGCGCTGACGCCGGTGTCGCCGCCCCCCTTGGCCAGCAGCAACAGCCACAGGCCGGTGCGCGGGCCGAACGCGGATGTCAGCGGCTCGGCGTCGCTGTGTGCGAGCTCCCGCACCGTCGTGATCTCCAGCGCGGCAAGTTTTTTCGCCGTCTTGGGACCGACGCCCCACAGCGCGTCGACCGGGCGGTCGGCCATCAGGGTCATCCAGTTCGCGTCGGTGAGCGTAAAGATGCCCGCCGGCTTGGCGAAGCCGGTCGCGACCTTGGCGCGCTGTTTGTTGTCGCTGATGCCGATCGAACAGGACAGCCCGGTTTCCGACGCGATGACCGTGCGGATCTCTTCGGCCACCCCGGTCGGATCGGCCGTCGCGACCCCGACGTACGCCTCGTCCCAGCCCCACACCTCCACGGGGTGCCCCACGTCGCGCAACAAGCCCATCACCTGTTCGGACGCCGCGTCGTAGGCGGCCGCGTCCGACGGCAGAAACGTCGCCTCGGGACAGCGCCGCGCGGCGGCCCGCAACGGCATGCCGGCGTGCACGCCGAACTCCCGGGCCTCATAGGAGGCGCAGGTGACGACCTTGCGCGGTTCGGTCGGGTCGCCGTTGCCGCCGACGATCACCGGCAGCCCGGCCAGCTCCGGGTGGCGGCGCAGCTCCACCGACGCCAGAAACTGGTCGAGGTCGACGTGCAGCACCCAGAGCGGTGCCGGCGCGGTCATGGCGCTATCGCCCACACAGCTTGCGCGCCAAGCTTTCCCAGGCGTCTCCCAACGTCTGCGTGGTCTGGCCCGCTTCGTGGAGTTGATGCTCGACGTAATCGACGTCGAGCAGCGCCAGCAGCGCGTCCGTCTGGGCGTCGAGGTTCCCGGAGGTGTGGGCCTCCTGCAGCAGCACCCGCACGTGCGTGCGCAGCACCGTGGCCGGCGCGTTGTAGCGGTTCTGCGGGTCACGGTTGGCCGCCGACAGTAGCTCGTGGTGGGCGTGGACGAACCGGATGCGCTCGCGGCCGAACGCGACCAGCCGATCCAGCGGGGGAGCATCGGGGCCCAGCGGCGGTGGGCCGAACAGGAACGCCTGCTGGCTCGCCCGTTCCTCCTCGTCCAGCAGCACCAACATCAGCCCGGCGCGGCTGCCGAACCGTCGGAACAGGGTGCCCTTGCCGACACCGGCGGCTGCGGCGACGTCGTCCATCGTGACCGCGTCGGCGCCGCGCTCGGCGATCAGGTTTCGGGCAGCCTGGAGCAAGAGCGCCCGGTTGCGCGCCGCGTCGCCCCGCTCTTGGTGGACCGCCTGCGGCGCCCACACCGGCAACGCGTCCAACCGCTCGCTCATGACTGCACTGTAGCGCCGGCGAAATAAATCGGACTGCAGTCCGGTTAGGCATGGGAGGATGTAGACCAACGACCGAAGGGGACTTCAACGTGGCAATCACAATCTTGGCGTTCGTGGGGAGCCTGCGCGCGGCGTCAGTGAACCGGCAGATCGCCGAGCTGGCGGCCCAGGTCGCGCCGGCGGACGTCACCGTCAGGATCTTCGACGGGCTCAACGAGCTGCCGTTCTACAACGAGGAGATCGACCACGCCATGACCGCCGGTGCCCCACCGCTGGACCCGGTCGTCGCGCTGCACTCCGCGGCGGCCGCCGCCGACGCGGCGCTGGTGGTCACGCCCGAATACAACGGCAGCATCCCGGCCGTCATCAAGAACGCGATCGACTGGCTGTCCCGGCCGTTCGGCGACGGCGCGCTGAAGGGCAAGCCGCTGGCGGTCATCGGCGGCTCGTTCGGCCAGTACGGCGGAGTCTGGGCGCACGACGAGACCCGCAAGTCGTTCGGGATCGCCGGCGCGCGGGTGGTCGAGTCGATCAAGCTCTCCGTGCCGTTCAAAACCCTGGAGGGCAAGGCCCCCGCGGAGCACGCGGAGCTCTCGGAGAACGTGCGCGATGTCGTCGGAAAGCTGGTGGCCGAGGTCGGCTGATTGGCGGAAGCGAACAAGCCCTCGCGGGGTGACCAGCGAGGTTTGCCGTAACCGGCTAGCAGAAGCCGCCAGCCCCGGCTGGCGGCTTTGCTGGTTGCCGACCCGGCCGGCCGCGGCGGCCCGTTTCGGCCGGAGTTGTCGGTGGCCGGTGATACAACGATGCGCATGGGCGGCTGCGGCGAAGAATGTGACCTGCGACACGCCGGGCGCGTGTCGCCCGGAAGGCTTACGACCAGCGAATTTCAGAAATGTTATTCCGAACATCTTGTATCTGGTCATCTTGTCAGCCACTAGGTGTAGTGTTTCGAGCACCGGCAGATCCCAGGTTCACCAGCCCGACCGGGGCCTGGTTCACCACCCGAAATCGGCTCGATGGGTCATTGAACCCCGACGGTCGCACGACGGGAATGTGGGAGCTTGGCGGGCCGCTGAACCACAGCGAAGACGTAGTACCGAGTAGTTGCCAGTCCGTAACAAGTCCCACCTTCCGCAAAGGAGCGGCTTCCATGAGCATCACCGTGTACACCAAGCCGGCATGCGTGCAGTGCAGCGCCACGTTCAAGGCCCTGGACAAGCAGGGCATCGGCTACGAGAAGGTCGACATCTCGCTGGACAACGAGGCGCGCGACTACGTGATGGCGCTGGGTTACCTGCAGGCCCCCGTGGTGGTGGCGGGCAACGACCACTGGTCGGGCTTCCGGCCGGACCGCATCAAGGCGCTCGCGGAATCGGCGCTCAGCGCGTAGCAGGACGTCAGCTAAGTAAGGAGGTTGCGGTGCAGTCGCGCAGCCCAAGTTGGATGAGTGGCGACCCGCTTCGCCCGGATTCGCCGCGCTCGCGATCGCCACTGGTCTATTTCTCCTCCGTGTCGGAGAACACCCACCGTTTCGTGGAGAAGCTGGGTGTTCCCGCCACGCGGATACCGCTGCACGGCCGTATCGAGGTCGACGAGCCGTACGTGCTGATACTGCCCACGTACGGCGGCGGCCGGGCCACCCCGGACCTCAACGCCGGTGGCTATGTCCCCAAGCAGGTCATCGCATTCTTGAACAACGAGCAGAACCGGTCGTTGATCCGCGGTGTCATCGCCGCGGGCAACAACAACTTCGGCGCCGAATTCGCCTACGCGGGCAACGTGATCTCGCGCAAATGCGGCGTGCCCTACCTTTACCGCTTCGAACTGATGGGAACCCCGGACGACGTGGAAGCCGTCCGCGCGGGCCTGGCTGACTTCTGGAAGGAACAGACGTGCCACCAACCGTCACTGCAGAGCCTGTAACGTCCGGCGCCCACGCTCTACCGGGCGAGACGGACTACCACGCCCTGAACGCGATGCTGAATCTGTACGACGCAGACGGCAAGATTCAGTTCGACAAGGACGTGCTGGCCGCCCGCGAGTACTTCCTGCAGCACGTCAACCAGAACACGGTCTTCTTCCACAACCAGGACGAGAAGCTCGACTACCTGATCCGCGAGAACTACTACGAGCGTGAGGTTCTCGATCAGTACTCGCGCAACTTCGTCAAGGCGCTGATGGACCGCGCCTACGCGAAGAAGTTCCGGTTCCCGACATTTCTCGGCGCGTTCAAGTACTACACCTCTTACACGCTGAAGACGTTCGACGGTAAGCGCTACCTGGAGCGCTTCGAGGACCGCGTGGTCATGGTGGCGCTGACCCTGGCCGCCGGCGACACCGGCCTGGCCGAAAAGCTGGTCGACGAGATCATCGACGGCCGCTTCCAGCCGGCCACCCCGACGTTCTTGAACTCGGGCAAGAAGCAGCGCGGCGAACCGGTGAGCTGCTTCCTGCTGCGCATCGAGGACAACATGGAGTCGATCGGGCGATCGATCAACTCCGCCCTGCAGTTGTCCAAGCGCGGTGGGGGAGTTGCGTTGCTGCTCACCAACATTCGTGAGCACGGTGCGCCGATCAAGAACATCGAGAACCAGTCCTCGGGCGTCATCCCGATCATGAAGCTGCTCGAGGATTCGTTCTCCTATGCCAACCAGCTGGGCGCGCGCCAGGGCGCCGGTGCGGTGTATCTGCACGCGCATCACCCCGACATCTACCGCTTCCTGGACACCAAGCGGGAGAACGCCGACGAGAAGATCCGGATCAAGACGCTGAGCTTGGGCGTGGTGATTCCCGACATCACCTTCGAGCTGGCCAAGAAGAACGAGGACATGTACCTGTTCTCGCCGTATGACGTCGAGCGGGTCTACGGTCTGCCGTTCGCCGACATCTCGGTGACCGAGAAGTATTACGAGATGGTTGACGACGCGCGCATCCGCAAGACGAAGATCAAGGCGCGGGAGTTCTTCCAGACGCTGGCCGAGCTGCAGTTCGAGTCGGGCTATCCGTACATCATGTTCGAGGACACGGTGAACCGGGCCAATCCGATCGAGGGCAAGATCACGCACTCGAACCTGTGCTCGGAGATCCTGCAGGTGTCCACGCCGTCGTTGTTCAACGACGACCTGTCGTATGCCAAAGTGGGCAAGGATATTTCGTGCAACCTGGGGTCGCTGAACATCGCCAAGACGATGGACTCGCCCGACTTCGCCCAGACGATCGAGGTGGCGATCCGCGCGCTGACCGCGGTGAGCGACCAGACCCACATCACGTCGGTGCCGTCAATCGAGCAGGGTAACAACGATTCCCACGCGATCGGGCTGGGACAGATGAACCTGCACGGCTACCTCGCCCGGGAGCGCATCTTCTACGGGTCCGAGGAAGGCATCGACTTCACCAACATCTACTTCTATACCGTGCTCTACCACGCGCTGCGGGCGTCGAACCGCATCGCGATCGAACGGGGCAAGGCGTTCGGCGGTTTCGAGCGGTCGAAGTACAAGTCGGGGGAGTTCTTCGACAAATACACCGACCAGGTGTGGGAGCCGCAGACCGACAAGGTCCGTCAGCTCTTCGCGGACGCGGAGATTCGGATCCCGACGCAGGACGACTGGAAGCGGCTCAAGGAGTCGGTGCAGGCGCACGGCATCTACAACCAGAACCTGCAGGCCGTTCCGCCGACGGGGTCGATCTCCTACATCAACCACTCGACCAGCTCGATCCACCCGATCGCCAGCAAGGTCGAGATCCGCAAGGAAGGCAAGATCGGCCGCGTCTACTACCCGGCGCCCTACATGACCAACGACAACCTGGAGTACTTCCAGGACGCTTACGAGATCGGCTACGAGAAGGTCATCGACACCTACGCCGCGGCGACCCAGCACGTGGATCAGGGGCTGTCGCTGACGCTGTTCTTCAAGGACACCGCCACCACGCGCGACGTGAACAAGGCGCAGATCTACGCCTGGCGCAAGGGCATCAAGACGCTCTACTACATCCGGCTGCGGCAGATGGCTTTGGAGGGGACCGAGGTCGAGGGCTGCGTGTCCTGCATGCTCTGACCGCCGCGCCGGGCCCCTGGCGCGCAGTCTGCCCAGGTCAGCGGCTCATGGCGGCCCCAGAGGGGTATGGTGCTTGACGTGGTGAGAATTCCGCGACCACCCCACCCCAGCGTCAAACCGCCCGGGGTGAAACTGGACGCGCGCAGCGAGCGCTGGCGCGAGCACCGCAAGAAGGTGCGCGGCGAAATCGTCGACGCGGCCTTCCGCGCCATCGACCGGCTGGGGCCCGAGCTGAGCGTGCGGGAGATCGCCGAGGAGGCCGGCACCGCCAAGCCCAAGATCTACCGGCATTTCCACGACAAGTCGGACCTGTTCCAGGCCATCGGGGAACGGCTGCGGGACATGTTGTGGGCGGCGATCTTCCCGTCCATCGACCTGAAGACGGATTCGTCCCGCGAGGTGATCCGGCGCGCGGTCGAGGAGTACGTCAACCTGGTCGACCAGCACCCCAACGTGCTGCGGGTCTTCATCCAGGGCCGCTCCGCGGCCAGCCCCCAGATCCTCAACGAGGGCCGGGGGATCACCCTGGCCGTGGCCGACATGTTCGACAACGAATTGCGCGAGATGGAACTCGACCACGCGGCGTTCGAACTGGCCGGAAACGCGGCCTTCGGGTCGGCGTCGTCGGCCACCGAGTGGTGGCTGGGCCCCGACGCCGACAGTCCCCGCCGCATGCCGCGCGAGCAGTTCGTCGCCCACCTGACGACCATCATGGTCGGGGTCATCGTCGGCACCGCCGAGGCGCTCGGCATCCGCATGGACCCCGACCAGCCCATCCACAGCGTGGTCCCGGCCAACCGCGCCGCGGGCTGAGGCCCGTCGAAGGACCCCGGCACGTTGACATCGTTGCGGCGGTCGTCGACACTCGTGCCATCCGATACCCTGGGTACTGGGTATTTGCGAGCTGACAGGAAGACCGATCCACCGTGACCGACGTCGTGACACAAGCCGAGCCGACCAACACGCACCAGCCCGTGCACGCGCGCGCCATCATCATCGGGACCGGGTTCTCCGGCCTGGGCATGGCGATCAAGCTGCAGCAGCAAGGCGTCGACTTCGTCATCCTGGAAAAGTTCGGCGACGTCGGCGGCACGTGGCGCGACAACAGCTACCCCGGCTGCGCCTGCGACATCCCGTCGCACCTGTACTCGTTCTCGTTCGAGCCCAAGCCGGACTGGCACAACCCGTTCTCCTACCAACCCGAGATCTGGGACTACCTCAAGGGCGTCACCGAGAAGTACGGGCTGCGCCGCTACATCCGGTTCAATTCGCACGTCGACCGCGCCCACTGGGACGACGACGAACAGCGCTGGCACGTCTTCACCGAGGACGGCCGGGAATTCGTCGGGCAATTCTTGATCTCGGGTGCGGGCGCGCTGCACATTCCATCCATGCCCGACATCGAGGGGCGCGACGAATTCCGCGGTCCCGCTTTCCATTCCGCCGAATGGGACCACAGCGTCGATCTGACCGGCAAGCGGGTGGCGATGATCGGCACCGGCGCCAGCGCGATCCAGATCGTGCCCGAGATCGTCGGGCAGGTCGCCGAACTTCAGCTCTACCAACGCACCCCGCCGTGGGTGGTGCCGCGCTCCAACCCCGAGATTCCGGTCGCCGTGCGCCGGGCCATGGCGAACGTCCCCGGGCTGCGCGCGCTGGTGCGTGCGGTGATCTATTGGGGGCAGGAGGCGCTGGCCTTCGGCATGACCAAGCACCCGAACGCGCTGAAGTTCATCGAGGCCTACGTCAAATACAACATCCGCCGCTCGGTCAAGGACCGCGAGCTGCGCCGCAAGCTGACCCCGCACTACCGCATCGGGTGCAAGCGAATCCTGAACTCCTCCACCTACTACCCGGCGGTGGCGGACCCCAAGACCGAATTGATCACCGAACACATCGAGCGGATCACGCCCGGCGGGATCGTCACGGCCGACGGCAGGGAGCGCGAGGTCGACGTGATCGTGTACGGCACCGGCTTCCACGTCACCGACTCCTACACCTACGTCCAGATCAAGGGGCGCAACGGGGAAGACCTGGTGGACCGGTGGAACCGCGAGGGCATCGCCGCCCACCACGGCGTCACCGTCGCCGACATGCCCAACCTGTTCTTCCTGCTGGGCCCCAACACCGGGCTGGGGCACAACTCGGTGGTGTTCATGATCGAGTCCCAGATCCGCTACGTCGCCAGCGCGATCAAGGCCTGTGACAAACGCGGCGCCCAGGCGCTGGCGCCGACGCGCGCCGCGCAGGACGCGTTCAACGACGAGTTGCAGCGCCGGCTGGGGCCGTCGGTGTGGAACAGCGGCGGGTGCAGCAGCTGGTATCTCGACGAGCACGGCAAGAACACCGTGCTGTGGGGCGGCTACACCTGGGAGTACTGGCGCGACACCCGGTCCATCAAGCCCGAGGAGTATCAGTTCTTCGGGACGGATTCAGGTGCCGGCCGAAAGGCCTTGCCCGCCTAGCAGGCTCACGAAGGCCTGCGCGGCCGCGTCGACGCCGGCCTCGTCATTGGTGGCCACGAGGTCCAGCAGCAGGCCGCGGGTGACGGCCAGCCCGAGCCTTGCCATCGCGCGGTCGTAGGCGACGCCGGCGGAAGCCGACTCGACCTCACGCAGCCAGCCGTCGACGGCGCCGGGAACCATTTGCGTGAAGGGCTTTTCGCCCTGGGCCGCGCGCGAATAGCACTCGAAGAAGAGCCGTTCCAATTGGCGCAATTCGGGCCGACGAAGGTCGGCCCACATCGCGGCGAAGCCCTCGGCCGGATCCTCCGGCAAGCCGGGAACGAGAGCCATCTGGCGACGCTCGGCCTCCTCGACGATCGCGATCAGCAAATCTTCGCGAGAACCGAAGTGGTGCAACAGCATCCGGTGGCTGGTGCCGACAGCGGCGGCGACATCGCGCAGCGAGCGGTTGCCGATCCCGTTCGCGGCGAACTCGTCGAAGAGCGCATGCAGCAGTTCGCGGCGCCGTTCGGAATCAGTGCGAGCCATCGGCGCGGCTGAACTGTTCAGACCGGGCCTTGAGTCCCTGGGCCTCGAGTTCGAGGAAGCGCTTGGTCTTCTCGGCCATCAACCGGCCGACCAGCGCGCCGAGCACACCGCGCTGGTCCAGTCGCTGGCGCACCAGCGTGCGGCCGCCGGGTTGGGCGATCACGTCGTGCCGGGCGCTCACCCGCACGCCGGGGGAGCGTTGCACCCAGGTCCACGACGTGCCGGGGGCGATTTCGGTGACCGTCCAGGTCAGCTTCGCCATGCCGGGCTGCTTGATCGCGAACCGCCTGCCGACCTCGAGCGCGGGCCCGTCGCGCCCGGTCAGCGAGGTCACCGAGGCGGTCCATTCGGGCCAGCGCTGCACGTCGCTGAAGACGTCCCACACCAGCTGCGGCGGCGCGTCGATCTCGATGCTGTCTTCGGTAAGCATGTACCAAATGGTACATCGGAACGGGTGGCCTTGGATAGGGGGCTTCAAGGGCCCGGAAATCGCGGAATACTGGGGTAGGTGCAATTGAATGCGGGGTTCGTCCACGACACGCAAACACAAGTTCTTGTGTTCCGCGGTGTTGTCGTACCCCAGGGGTAGTGTTTGGAGCCTGACGTCCCTCAGGCAAAACGGCGTGTGAAGTGGGGTTCTGGTGACCGAAAACATGAAGCTGATTGACCGCGTTTCGGCGATCAACTGGAACCGGCTGCAGGACGAGAAGGACGCCGAGGTCTGGGACCGGCTGACCGGTAATTTCTGGCTGCCCGAGAAGGTGCCGGTGTCCAACGACCTCCCGTCGTGGGCAACGTTGACGTCCGGTGAGAAGCAGCTGACCATGCGGGTGTTCACCGGGTTGACTTTGCTGGACACCATCCAGGGCACGGTGGGCGCGGTCAGCCTGATCCCCGACGCGCTGACCCCGCACGAGGAAGCCGTCTACACCAACATCGCGTTCATGGAGTCGGTGCACGCGCGCAGCTACAGCAACATCTTCTCGACACTGTGCTCGACGGCCGAGATCGACGACGCGTTCCGCTGGTCGGAGGAGAACCCCAACCTGCAGCGCAAGGCCGAGATCGTCATGCAGTACTACAAGGGCGACGAGCCGCTGAAGCGCAAGGTCGCCTCGACGCTGCTGGAAAGCTTCCTGTTCTACTCCGGCTTCTACCTGCCGATGTACTGGTCGAGCCGGGCCAAGCTGACCAACACCGCCGACATGATCCGGCTGATCATCCGCGACGAGGCCGTACACGGCTACTACATCGGCTACAAGTACCAGCGCGGGCTGGCGCTGGTCGACGAGGCCAAGCGCGCCGAGCTCAAGGACTACACCTACGAGCTGCTCTTCGAGCTCTACGACAACGAGGTGGAGTACACCCAGGACCTCTACGACGAGGTCGGGCTCACCGAGGACGTCAAGAAGTTCCTGCGCTACAACGCCAACAAGGCGCTGATGAACCTCGGCTACGAGGCGCTGTTCCCGCGAGACGAGACCGACGTGAACCCGGCGATCCTGTCGGCGCTGTCACCCAACGCCGACGAAAACCACGACTTCTTCTCCGGTTCGGGCTCGAGCTACGTGATCGGCAAGGCCGTCGTCACCGAGGACGAGGACTGGGACTTCTGACACCGCAGATGGGTTGAGAATCGGGCCGGCCGCACCGTCGGGGGGGAGGGACTGGGGCCGGCCCGATCTTCTATTCCTACACCCGCGGCGCCGGGTTTCTTCCCGTCGGGTTCCTGTCGCTCCCCGCTGGCGGCGGCACCCAGGCCTGCAAAACCTTGCGGCCGATCAATTGGCAGCCGTGGGTGTGTGCCAGTTGCCTTGCGGCCCTGGTGAATTCCCGATTGGTGACCACGATGCTCCTGGCGCACCCGTGGTGGCGGGCGCCGGAGACCACCTGCTGGACGGCCGCGACGCCCACCGACTTGCCGTAGCGCTTGCACTGGACCGCCACGGAGTGACCGTCCTTCTCGGCGATCAGGTCGACACCGTAGTCCCCGGCGGGCGGGGTGAACGTCACGCGCCAGCCCGCGCGGCGCAGGCGGGCGGCCACATAGCCCTCGAACGCCAGCCCGTCCATGGCGTCGATCGCGCGCATGCTGGCGTCCAACCGGCCCCCGCGCGGCCATCGACGATTGGTCGCCCAGCCGACGAGCACCTCGAGCAGCAGCAGCACGTAGAACGCCGCGAAGCCCGTCCCGGGGCTGCGCTCCATGACGCCGACGCATAGCCCGCAGGCCAGGGGGATGACGACGAGCGCCGTGAGCACGTCTCGATCGTAGGGACGGGCGGCGACAAACGAGCCTTCGACATGTTCAGGCAGTGAACGACATGTGAATTGTGGGGACGGATCGACGCCTCGCTAGCGCCGGTGATGCCGCTGCCCGACACTGTTCTGGTGACGAAACCCGCCTCCCCCGAGAAGGATCACCGCCACCATTTCTGCCGTTCAGTGATTCGGTGGCTGCAGGTCGGCTACCCGAACGGCGTTCCGGGCCCGGACCGCGTGCCGCTGATGGCCTTGCTGCGCAGCACCCCGCTGACCGAAGACCAGATCCGCGAGGTGGTGCGCGAAATCACGAAGGACGGATCCCCGGCGCTCGCCGACCATGTCATCGATCGCGACGAGATCGCCGAATTCATCTCCGACATGACGCAGTTCGACGCCGGCAAGGAGAACATCATCCGGGTGGCTGCCACGCTGGCCGCGGCCGGCTGGCCGCTGGCCGGCATCGACGTCAGCGAAGTTGTTCCCGACGACGAGCACGCCGAGGCGGCCGAGGAAATGGCCCGCAGCTGCGCGCACGATGAGACGTCAGAGGTCGCCTCATAGCTTCGAGATGTCGATAACGAAGCGGTAGCGCACGTCGCTCGCCAGGACGCGTTCGTAGGCCTCGTTGATGTAATCCGGCTCGATCAGCTCGATTTCGGGCGTCACATCGTGCTCGGCGCAGAAGTCCAGCATCTCCTGGGTTTCGGCGATCCCGCCGATGTTCGACCCGGAGAGGCTGCGCCGCGCCAACGCCAGCGGGAACGCCCCCACCTCCATCGGGTGCTCGGGGATGCCGAGTTCGACCAGGGTGCCGTCGACGTCGAGCAGGCCGAGGTAGTCGTTGAGCTTCAGGTTCGCCGACACCGTGTTCAGGATCAGGTCGAAGCTGTTGCGCAGCTTCTTGAACGTGTCCGGGTCGGCGGTGGCGTAGTAGTGCTTGGCGCCCAGCCGCAGCCCGTCTTCCATCTTCTTCAGCGACTGGGACAGCACGGTCACCTCCGCGCCCATCGCCGCGCCCAGCTTGACGCCCATGTGCCCGAGGCCGCCGAGGCCGATGATCGCCAGCCGCGTGCCCTCCGCGGCCTTCCAGTGCCGCAGCGGCGAGAACAGCGTGATGCCCGCGCACAGCAGGGGCGCGGCCTTGTCCAGCGGCAGCGAGTCGGGGATGCGCACGACGAAGTTCTCGTTGACGACAACCGCCTGGCTGTAGCCGCCCTGCGTCGGCGTGCCGTCTTTGTCGATGGAGTTGTAGGTGAAGGTCGCGCCCGGCTTGCAGTACTGCTCGAGCCCGGCCCGGCAACTGCTGCACTGGCCGCAGGAGTTCACCATGCAGCCCACGCCCACGTGGTCGCCGACCTTGTACTTGGTGACCTCGGAGCCGACCTGGCTCACGACGCCGGCGATCTCGTGCCCGGGCACCACGGGATAGTTGGGCTTGCCCCACTCGGCCTTGACGGTGTGGATGTCGGAGTGGCAGATCCCGGCGAACTTGATGTCGATCGCTACGTCGTGCGGACCGGGGTCACGCCGCTCGATGGTGGTCTTGGTCAACGGTTCGGTCGCCGACGTGGCGGCGTACGCCGAGACAGTGCTCATGAATATCCCTCTTCGAAATGGTCGCGTCGTGAAAAAGTTTAGCTAAGGTAATGTTCTCGGGCCAATTGGGGCCGCCCGATATCACCTTAGGGCGCCGGGCGGCGGTCCGCCGTGGCGCTAGTTGATGGGGGCGTTCACCAGGCGCAGGTCGTCGACGATGCCGCGGGCCGCGATCAGGCCCTCCCCGGTCTGCCACACCTCGTCGTTGACGACGTAGACCCGGTTGTCGTGGTTGGCGGACAGCTTGCGCCACGGGTTGCTGTCCAGCACGGTGGCGGCGCGCTGGGCGGCGGCCGGTGAGGCGCACGACAGGTAGACGACGTCGGCGTCGGCGGCGGAAAGGTCGGGGTTCTTGGCCAGGTCGGCGTCGGTGGCGCCGATCTCGAGGTACGGCTTGTCGGTGAATCGCTGGGACGCGGGCCGGTCCACCCCTACCGCGCCGAGCACGCTGGCCGGGAAGTTGTTGGCGCCGTACACCCGGATCGTGTCGGTGGTCAGCTGCACGATGGAGGCCTGGAAATGGGAGGCGTCGTGCCGGGCGCCGATGTCGCCGGCCCGCTGCGAGAAGCCGTTGAGCAGGGCGTCCGCCGCGGCGCCGCGCGCGGTGGCGGCGCCCACGCCGCGCAGGTTGTCCTGCCAGGCGGCGCCGGGGGCGGCGGTGAACACGGTCGGGGCGATCGCGTCCAGCTGCGGATACAACGCGGGTGTCAGGCCCTGGGACCCCAAGATGAGGTCGGGATGGCTCGCCGCGATAGCGGTGACGTCCGGTTTGCTCCGGGTCCCGACGCCGGGCACGCCGTGCACCGCGCTGCCCAGGTAGGCGGGCTGGCTCGACGATCCGTCCGGCAGCGCCGCGCCGACCACCCGCGACTGCAGGCCCAGCGCGCACAACGCGTCGAGCTGGTCACCGGACAGCACGACGATGCGCTGCGGCTCGGCGGGCACCTGCACCACGTCCGGGGTGACGCCCGCGGCGTTGTGCGCCTGCCGCGTCTTCGGCCCGGGGTCGGCCGCCGCGGCTTCCCGCGCGCACGACTCGTCCGGGTGACGGTCGTTTCCGAGCACGCCGGCACCGGCGATCTGCGTGGTGGGGGTGACCAGCGAGGGGGTCGCCGACTTGGCGCCGGGTTTGCCCGATCCACAGCCGCTGCAGGTGACGGCGACGGCCACCGCCAGCGCGGCGGCCGCGCGCAGGGACCCGGGTCGGGTCACGCCGAAAAGCACGCGTCAGACGCTAACACCCGCCGGCTCCACGCCCGGCGCGCCGAAACGACACGCCGCGCCGCCGACCCAATTACGACAGTTTGTAGGACCAGCCCTGACGTCGGCATGATCGGCCGCTAAGATTCGTGGCAGCTCTGTTTTTGGGCCCCTTCCTATCCGGATGTTTGGAGAAGCTGTTGACAGCCGAAGCGCCCCCCTTGGGAGAACTCGAGGCCGTTCGTCCGTACCCGGACCGGACCGGTCCCAAAGGGAACCTCATCTACAAACTGATCACGACCACCGATCACAAGCTGATCGGCATCATGTACACGGTCACGTGTTTCGTGTTCTTCTTCATCGGCGGACTGATGGCCCTGCTGATGCGCACCGAGCTGGCCGCGCCGGGACTGCAGTTCCTGTCGAACGAGCAGTACAACCAGCTGTTCACCATGCACGGCACGATCATGCTGCTGCTCTACGCCACGCCCGTCGTGTTCGGTTTGGCCAACCTGGTGCTGCCGCTGCAGATCGGCGCGCCCGACGTGGCGTTCCCGCGGCTGAACGCCTTCTCGTTCTGGCTGTTCCTCTTCGGCGGGCTGGTCGCGATGGGTGGATTCATCGTGCCGGGCGGGGCCGCGGACTTCGGCTGGACGGCCTACACGCCGCTGTCTGACGCCGTGCACTCACCCGGCGCCGGGGGAGACCTCTGGATCACCGGCCTGATCGTCGCCGGTCTGGGCACCATCCTGGGCGCGGTCAACATGATCACCACGGTGGTCTGCATGCGCGCGCCCGGCATGACGATGTTCCGGATGCCGATCTTCACCTGGAACATCCTCGTCACGTCGATCCTGATCCTGATCGCATTCCCGATCCTGACCGCCGCGCTGTTCGGGCTGGCCGCCGATCGCCATCTCGGGGCCCACGTCTACGACGCCGCCAACGGCGGGGTCCTGCTGTGGCAGCACCTGTTCTGGTTCTTCGGCCATCCCGAGGTGTACATCGTCGCGCTGCCGTTCTTCGGCGTCGTCACCGAGATCATCCCGGTCTTCTCGCGCAAGCCGGTCTTCGGTTACACCACCCTGGTGTACGCGACGCTGTCGATCGCGGCGCTGTCGGTCGCGGTGTGGGCTCACCACATGTTCGCCACCGGTGCCGTTCTGCTGCCGTTCTTCTCGTTCATGACGTATTTGATCGCGGTGCCGACCGGGATCAAGTTCTTCAACTGGATCGGCACGATGTGGAAGGGCCAGATCACCTTCGAGACGCCGATGCTGTTCTCGGTGGGCTTCCTGGTGACCTTCCTGCTGGGCGGCCTCACCGGTGTCATGCTGGCCAGCCCGCCGCTGGACTTCCACGTCACCGACACGTACTTCGTGGTGGCGCACTTCCACTACGTGCTGTTCGGCACCATCGTGTTCGCCACCTATGCGGGCGTCTACTTCTGGTTCCCCAAGATGACCGGCCGGCTGCTCGACGAGCGGCTGGGCAAGTTGCACTTCTGGTTGACCTTCATCGGCTTCCACACCACCTTCCTGGTGCAGCACTGGCTGGGTGACATGGGCATGCCGCGCCGCTACGCCGACTACCTGCCCTCCGACGGCTTCCAGCCGTACAACATCGCGTCGACCGTCGGCGCCTTCATCCTGGGCGTGTCGATGTTCCCGTTCGTCTGGAACGTCTTCAAGAGCTGGCGCTACGGCGAGGTCGTGACCGTCGACGACCCGTGGGGTTACGGCAACTCGCTGGAGTGGGCGACCAGCTGCCCGCCGCCGCGGCACAACTTCACCGAGCTGCCCCGAATTCGTTCGGAGCGCCCGGCATTCGAACTGCACTACCCGCACATGGTGGAGCGGCTGCGCGCCGAGGCGCACGTGGGCCGCGCGCACGGGCCGACGGACAAGGACGTCACCAGGATGGACGACGTCCAGGTTCGCAGCTGATGGCCTGATCGGCGGCTGTCCCGCGTGAGCACAGCGAAGGTGTCGGTGTTGATCACCGTCACCGGAGTGGACCAACCGGGCGTCACGTCCGCCCTGTTCGAGGCGCTGTCCCGGCACGGTGTCGAGCTGCTCAACGTCGAACAGGTGGTGATTCGGCGCCGTCTGACGCTCGGCGTGCTGGTGTGCTGCCCCGCGGACGTCGCCGACGGCCCGGACCTGCGCCGGGACGTCGAGTCGGCCATCCGCGCGGTGGGCCTCGACGTGAGGATCGAGCGCAGCGACGACGTGCCGATCATCCGGGATCCCTCGACCCACACGATCTTCGTGCTGGGGCGGCCCATCACCGCCGGCGCGTTCGGCGCGGTGGCGCGGGCGGTGGCCCGGCTGGGGGTCAACATCGACCTGATCCGCGGGGTCTCCGACTACCCGGTGACCGGCCTGGAGCTGCGGGTCTCGGTGCCGCCCGGTTCGGATGCCGCGTTGCGGACCGCACTGAACCAGGTGTCGGCGGAGGAGCGCGTCGACGTGGCGGTCGAGGACTACACGCTGGAGCGGCGGGCCAAACGGCTGATCGTGTTCGACGTGGACTCGACGCTGGTGCAGGGCGAGGTCATCGAGATGTTGGCCGCCCGGGCCGGAGCCGAGGGGAAGGTCGCCGCGATCACCGAGGCCGCCATGCGGGGGGAACTGGACTTCGCGCAGTCGCTCGAACAGCGGGTGGCGACCCTGGAGGGCCTGCCCGCCTCGGTGATCGACGAGGTGGCCGAGCAGCTGGAGCTGATGCCGGGCGCTCGGACCACGCTGCGGACGTTGCGGCGCTTGGGTTTTCACTGCGGGGTGGTCTCGGGTGGCTTCCGGGGGATCATCGAGCCGTTGGCCGAGGAGTTGATGCTGGACTACGTCGCCGCCAACGAGCTGGAGATCGTCGACGGCAAGCTCACGGGACGGGTGGTCGGCCCGATCGTCGACCGCGCCGGCAAGGCCACGGCGCTGCGGGACTTCGCGCAGCGGGCCGGGGTGCCGATGGCGCAGACCGTCGCCGTCGGCGACGGCGCCAACGACATCGACATGCTGGCCGCCGCCGGGCTGGGGGTGGCGTTCAACGCCAAGCCGGCATTGCGTGAGGTCGCCGACGCGTCGCTGAGCCACCCGTACCTGGACACGGTGTTGTTCCTGCTGGGCGTGACCCGCGGCGAAATCGAGGCCGCCGACGCGGTGGACGGCGAGGTGCGCCGGGTGGAGATCCCGCCCGACGCTTAGCCGCCGGCTGCCCGCGAGCAGACAGGAAATCGCACGATCTTCGCCAACCTCATGCGATTCTGCGACTGGTCGCGGGGGCTGACGACCCGGCAGGTATCCGAGCTTCCCCGTACGGCACGATGGTCGGGTGCCCGAAATCGGTACGGAGGCAGCCGACCCCGATCTGCTGATCGACTTCCGCGACGTCGCACTGCTGCGGGACGGGCGTGTCCTCGTCGGGCCGCTGGATTGGACGGTCGAACTCGACGAGCGCTGGGTCATCGTCGGCCCCAACGGGGCCGGCAAGACGTCGCTGCTGCGCATTGCGGCGGCGGCCGAGCACCCGTCGTCGGGCGTGGCCTTCGTGCTCGGCGAGCGGCTGGGCCGGGTGGACGTCTCGGAGTTGCGGTCGCGGATCGGACTGAGCTCGTCGGCGCTGGCGCAGCGCATCCCCACCGACGAGGTGGTGTCTGATCTGGTCGTCTCGGCCGGCTACGCGGTGCTGGGCCGTTGGCGGGAGCGCTACGAGGACGTCGACTACCGCCGCGCCATCGACATGCTGGAGAGCCTCGGCGCCGAGCACCTCGCGGACCGTCGCTACGGAACGCTGTCGGAGGGCGAGCGCAAGCGGGTGTTGATCGCCCGCGCGCTGATGACCGACCCGGAACTGTTGCTGCTCGACGAGCCCGCCGCCGGCCTGGACCTGGGCGGCCGCGAGGAACTGGTGGCGCGGCTGGCCGACCTCGCCGCCGACCCCGACGCCCCCGCGCTGGTACTGGTCACCCACCACGTCGAGGAGATCCCGCCCGGCTTCAGCCACTGCATGCTGTTGTCGGAAGGGCGCGTGGTCGCCGCGGGGCTGCTGACCGACGTGCTGACCGCCGAGAACCTGTCCACCGCGTTCGGACAGTCGATCGCCCTCGACGTCGTCGACGGGCGCTACTTCGCCCGACGCATCCGCACCCGCGCAGCCCACCGGAGGCAGCTATGACGTCACCGACCGAGCCGCCGCTGGTCCCGCGCCCGGCCGCGACTGTGATGCTGGTCCGCGACGACCCCGGCGGGATCGCGGTGTTCCTGATGCGCCGGCACGCCAAGATGGAGTTCGCCGCCGGGACGATGGTCTTTCCCGGCGGCGGGGTCGACGATCGCGACCGCAACGCGGACTTGGGTGGCATCGGGGCCTGGGCCGGCCCGCCACCGCAGTGGTGGGCGGGGCGGTTCGGCATCGAACCGGGCCTGGCCGAGGCGCTGGTCTGCGCGGCGGCCCGGGAGACGTTCGAGGAATCGGGCGTGCTGTTCGCGGGGCCGGCCGGCGACCCGGACGGGATCGTCGGCGACGCCTCGGTGTATGCCGACGCGCGCCGCGAGCTCGCCGACGGCACGCTGTCGTTCGCCGACTTCCTGCGCCGCGAGAACCTCGAGCTGCGGTCCGACCTGCTCCGGCCGTGGGCAAACTGGGTCACCCCAGAAGCCGAGCGCACCCGCCGCTACGACACGTACTTCTTTGTGGGAGCCCTGCCGGAGGGTCAGCGGGCCGACGGTGAGAACACCGAGTCCGATCGCGCCGGGTGGACCACGCCGCAGGCGGCCATCGAGGATTTCTCCGCCGGCCGCTGCTTCCTGTTGCCGCCGACGTGGACCCAGCTGGATTCGCTGGCGGGCCGGACCGTCGCCGAGGTGCTGGCCGTCGAGCGCCAGATCGTGCCGGTGCAGCCACACCTGGAGATCCAGGGCGACAACTGGGTGTTCGAGTTCTTCGACTCCGACCGCTACCACCAGGCGCGCGAAGCCGGCGGGATGGGGTGGCGGCATTGAGGGAGTTCGTCAGCACGGTGGTCAGCGACGGCTCGCGGGACGCCGGCCTGGCCATGCTGCTGCTGTCGCGGCCGCCGACCAACGCCATGACGCGGCAGGTCTACCGGGAGATCGTGGCCGCGGCCGCCGAGTTGGCCGAGCGCGACGACGTCGCCGCGGTCATCCTTTTCGGCGGCCACGAGATCTTCTCCGCCGGCGACGACATGCCCGAGCTGCGGACGCTGACCGCCCCGGAGGCCGAATCGGCGGCCCGGGCCCGCCAGCAAGCCATCGACGCCGTGGCGGCCATCCCCAAGCCGACCGTGGCCGCGATCACCGGATACGCGCTGGGCGCCGGGCTCACGCTGGCCCTGGCCGCCGATTGGCGCGTCAGCGGTGACAACGTGAAGTTCGGCGCCACCGAGATGCTGGCCGGACTGATCCCCGGCGGCGACGGCATGGCCCGCCTGACCCGGGCGGCCGGGGCGAGCCGGGCCAAGGAACTGGTGTTCAGCGGCCGGTTCTTCGACGCCGAGGAGGCGCTGGCGCTGGGCCTGATCGACGAGATGGTGGCCCCCGACGACGTGTACGACGCCGCGGCGGGGTGGGCGCGCCGCTTCCTGGACGGCCCGCGACACGCGCTGGCCGCCGCCAAGGCGTGCATCAACGACGTGTTCGAGGCGGGCCCGGCCGAGCGGGCCGCCGCCGAGCGGCGCCGTTACGTCGACGTGTTCGCCGCAGGTCAGACCGGCGACGAGGACTCCGGCTCCGGCGCCCGTTAGGCTGCCCTTCATGACGACGAGTTCGACCGATGCCGTACCCAACCCGCATGCCACAGCCGAGCAGGTGGAAGCGGCCCGGCATGACAGCAAGCTCGCCCAGGTGCTCTACCACGACTGGGAAGCCGAGTCCTACGACGAGAAATGGTCGATTTCCTACGACCAGCGCTGCGTGGACTATGCCCGGGATTGCTTCGACGCCATCGTTCCCGACCAGGTGCAGCGCGAGCTGCCCTACGACCGGGCGCTCGAATTAGGCTGCGGCACCGGGTTTTTCCTGCTCAACCTGATCCAGTCCGGGGTGGCCCGGCGCGGGTCGGTCACCGACCTGTCGCCCGGGATGGTCAAGGTCGCCACCCGCAACGGGCAGTCGCTGGGGCTCGACATCGACGGCCGGGTCGCCGACGCGGAGGGAATCCCGTACGAGGACAACACCTTTGACCTGGTGGTCGGGCATGCCGTGCTGCACCACATCCCCGATGTCGAGCTGGCGCTGCGCGAGGTCGTCCGCGTGCTGCGCCCCGGCGGCCGGTTCGTGTTCGCCGGCGAGCCGACCACCGTCGGCGACACCTATGCCCGCACGTTGTCCACCTTGACCTGGCGCGCCGCGACCAACGTCACGAAGTTGCCGGGCCTGGGCGGCTGGCGGCGGCCGCAGGCCGAGCTCGACGAATCCTCCCGCGCGGCCGCGCTGGAGGCCGTCGTCGACCTGCACACCTTTACCCCGGGGGACCTGGAGCGGATCGCCGGCAATGCGGGCGCCGCCGAAGTGCGAACGGCCACCGTCGAATTCACCGCCGCGATGCTGGGCTGGCCGCTGCGCACATTCGAATGCGCGGTGCCGCCCGGGCGGCTGGGCTGGGGCTGGGCGAAGTTCGCGTTCAACAGCTGGAAGGCGTTGAGCTGGCTGGACGCCAACGTGATGCGGCACGTCGCCCCGAAGGGCTGGTTCTACAACGTGATGATCACCGGGGTCAAGCCCTCCTGAGTGACGGCCTCACCTTCGGCGCCGGGGACGTCCGTTATCTGCGGTCGGAAACGGGCGCCGCGGCGCTGGCCGCGGTGGGCCGGCTCGAGCTGACCGACGCCACCCGGGTCGCCGACATCGCCGCGGCGCGGGCGCGGTTCGGCGATCGGGCGGCGGTGTTGGTGGAGACGACGTTGCTGCGCCGGCGCGCCGCGGAGAAACTCGGCGGTCTGGGCGCCGAAATCCCCGTGTCGGACTGGCTGTTCACCGACGAGGCGCTGCAGCAGGCCACGGCGGCCCCGGTGGCCGTGCACCGCGCGGGGCGCCTCGCCGAGGCGGGGGTCGTCGTGCACGACGCGACCTGTTCGATCGGCACCGAGTTGGCCGCGCTGCGCGGGCGGGGGGTCCGGGCGGTCGGCAGCGACCTCGACGCGGTGCGGCTGGCGATGGCCCGGCACAACCTGGGGGAGGCCGCCGCGTTGTGCCGCGCGGACGCACTGGCCCCCGTGACCCGCGGCGCCGCGGTGCTCGTCGACCCCGCCCGGCGCGGCGGCGGACGCCGCCGCTTTCGCCTCGATGACTACCGGCCGGCCCTGGGCGCCGTGCTCGATGCGTACCGGGGCCGCGACATCGTCGTAAAGTGCTCTCCCGGAATTGATTTCGCTGAATTGGGCCGACTCGGCTTCGCCGGCGAGATCGAGGTGACGTCACATCGCGGCTCGGTGCGCGAAGCGTGCCTGTGGTCGGCCGGGCTGGCGCAACCGGATGTCCGCCGGCGCGCCAGCGTCCTCGATCGCGGCGAGCAGATCACCGACGCCGACCCCGACGACTGCCCGGTGCGGCCGGCCGGGCGATGGATCGTGGACCCCGACGGCGCGGTGGTGCGCGCCGGGCTGGTGCGCCACTACGGCGCGCGGCACGGGCTGTGGCAGCTCGACCCCGACATCGCCTACCTGTCCGGGGACGCGCTGCCGCCCGCCGTCCGCGGCTTCGAGGTGCTCGAGCAGCTGGCGTTCGACGAGCGGCGGCTGCGCCAGGCCTTGTCGGCGCTGGACTGCGGGTCGCTGGAGGTCCTGGTGCGCGGTGTGCGCGTGGACCCCGACGCGTTGCGGCGCCGGATGCGGCCGCGCGGTGGCCGGCCCTTGTCGGTCGTCATCACCCGCATCGGGTCACGGGCCGCCGCCCGCGCGACGGCGTTCGTCTGCCGTCCGTCGCGATAGCGCCGGGTAGGCTGGTGCGATCGCTTCGCCAGGCGCCCAGCCCCGCCTAACCTGCAAGGACAATAAAAGAATGCGTTATCTGATAGCGGCCGTGCTGGTCGCGTCGGCGGCCCTGGTGGCCTGGCCGGCGGCCGCCGCGCCACCGACGTGTGCCAGCTTGGGCGGCACCATCGAGGACGGCCAGATGTGTCGCCTGCGCGCCGTCGGCCCCACCTACATGCTCAACATGGCGTTCCCCGCCGACTACCCCGACGAGCAGGCGCTCGCCGACTACATCACCCAAAACCGGGACGGTTTCATCGCGGTCGCGCAGAGTTCCGGGTCCCGCGATCAGCCCTACCAGCTCGAGGCCACCACCGAACAGCGCACCTCCGGTCAGCCGCCGCACAACACCCGCAGCGTCGTGCTCAAGTTCTTCCAGGACCTCGGCGGAACACACCCCTCGATCTGGTACAAGGCGTTCAACTACAACCTCGGGACCAAGCAGCCGATCACGTTCGACAGCCTGTTCGCGCCGGGCACCGCGCCCCTGGACAGCATCTTCCCGGTGGTGCAGCGCGACCTGGAACGTCAGACCCCGTTCGGCGCCGCCATTCCGCCCTCGACCGGGCACGACCCGACGCACTACCAGAATTTCGCCATCACCGACGACCAGCTGATCTTCTACTTCGCGCCCGGTGAGATGCTGCCGGCGTTCTCCGGGCCGGTCCAGGCCGAGGTGCCCCGCAACGCCATCCCGCCGCTGGCCCTCTGAGTGGCGATCGCAAGCGCGGCGTAGCCGGGCGAGGCGGGTCGCCACCATCGAGTGAGTGGCGATCGCAAGCGCGGCGTAGCCGGGCGAGGCGGGTCGCCACCATCATCAGGTCCTAGACGGGGCCGGCCAACGTCTCCATCGCCGCGGCGCCGACCGCCAGCGCCACCTGCGCGACGCAACCCAGCAGCGGGACGAAGAAGGCGGTGCGGCGCCGGGCGAGGCGGCGGATCGCGACGATCAGGGCTGCGACGAAGACGACGGCGCCACCGCCGATTCCCAGGAACATGGCGCGATCGATCCACGCCGGGTCGCCGCACTTCTGGTAGCCGCACGGGTCGGTGCCCATGACGAACAGGCCCAGCAGGCCAATCGTGACCGCGATCAGGAAGGCGTGGACGGCCAGCAGCACCACGGTCGCCGTGCGGTCCACCGCCAGGTTGCGCTCGCTCTTTCCGGAGTAAGCGGCGACCGCGGCCTGCACCTCGTCGTCATCGGGGGCCATGGGGTCAGTATGGCCCGGTCACGCCGGGGCGAAACCGTACACCTGGCCGTCGCTGGTCGCGGCCACCACCCGGCGATCGGCGCCGACCGAGACCCCGACGGGGTAGCCGGTGGCCGCGGGCAGCGGGTAGCTGCCCTGGGTGTGGCCGGTGCCCGGGTCGAACACCAGCAGCGACATGCCCGGGGCGCCGTTGGCGGCCGTGGTGCTGACGATCGTGTAGCCGACGCCGGCGCCCGCCAGGCTCGACGACGACAGGGGGGCGACGTCGTCGCGGCGCCACGCCTGGTCCGCGTGGTCGCCCGCGTCCTTGAACGCCACCAGCCGCGTGTCCGGCCCGCCGCCGGACACGATGAGGCCGGCCGGCGTGACCGCGGGCGGCGTCTGCGCCAGGAACCCCAGCGGCGCCGACCACTTCACCTTCCCGTCGGCGGCGTGCAGCGCCCACAGCCGTTGGTCGCGGCCGTTGACGTAGACGGTTGACCCGTCGGCGGACAGCACCGGGCTGGCAATGACACCGGCCTGGATCGCGTCGCTCGTCCACTCCTTGGATAGCAGCGGCGTCTGTCCCGGGTGATACTTCAGCCCGACTAGGCCCGCGGCCGGCGCGCCCGGCTGCCAGACACCGAGCACCGCCATCTGGCTGGCCGCCGAAAACGCGGGCGCCGCGGCCACCGGGCAGCCCTGCCGGGCCGGCGCGCAGTCGGCCAGCCCGCGCGTCGCATCCGTGGGGTCGACGCCCTCCACCAGATCCAACGGGCTGCCCACCACCGCGCCGCGGTGCGACTCGAAGACCAGCACCTGGCCGAGGTGCGTCGCGACGAGCAGTTGCCCGTGCCCGAGAAACCTCGGGGTCGCGGGCATTCCGATCACCGGCCGCCGCCACCGTGTCCACTGCGTGACCGGGAAGGAGACGAACGCACCCGGCTGCCCGACATAGACGTTGTCGAAACCGTCGAGCAACGGGCCCGCAAAGCCACCGCCCTGCACCAGGCGGACACACCAGCGTTGCCGGCCGTTGTCGTCGTTCTCCCACTCCATCAGCGAACACCCCGCCGGGGTTTGCGCGTTGAGGACGAGATAGCCGCGCGCGCTCATCGCCGGCCCCGCCGCCAGGCTCCCCTTGACCGAGCGCGTCCACCGCAACGCCAGTTGGGTGGCGCCGCCGGTGGCCGTGTAGCTGCTGTTGGCCGCGTCCGCGTACTGGGCGGGCCAGCCGGCCGCGGCCGACGCTTCCACCCACGAGTCGGTGTTGCCGCACCCGCCGAGCCCCACGGTGATCCCGGCCGCCAGCAGCGCAGATGACCAACGCCGAAGCCCGCGCGGGAGATGTCGGTCAAGCACCTCGATACCCAGATCCTTCCGCGGGACGATCGGCATGGGCGGCCGGTGAGTACAGGTGAGGGTAACCCGTGGCGGCCCGGCCGCAGCGGATTGCCCGCGGTTCTCGGTGCACGATCGCGCGCGCTAGGCTGTCCGGCCATGACGAGCATGTGGGGCGCGCCGGTCCATCGCCGCTGGCGTGGATCGAACTTGCGGGACCCGCGCCAGGCCAAATTCCTCACGCTGGACTCGCTGAAGTGGGTGCTGCGCAACCGCGCCTACACGCCCTGGTACCTGGTGCGGTACTGGCGGTTGCTGAAATTCAAGCTCGCCAACCCGCACATCATCACGCGCGGCATGGTCTTCCTCGGCAAGGACGTGGAGATCCATGCGACGCCCGAACTGGCGCAGCTGGAGATCGGCCGGTGGGTGCACATCGGCGACAAGAACACCATCCGCGCGCACGAGGGCTCGCTGCGGTTCGGCGACAAGGTGGTGCTCGGCCGCGACAACGTCATCAACGCCTATCTGGACATCGAGCTCGGCGATTCGGTCCTGATGGCCGACTGGTGCTACGTGTGCGATTTCGACCACCGCATGGACAACATCGACCTACCGATCAAGGACCAGGGCATCGTGAAGTCGCCGGTGCGGATCGGGCCCGACACCTGGGTGGGGGTGAAGGTGACGGTGCTGCGCGGCACGGCCGTCGGCCGCGGCTGCGTGCTGGGGTCGCACGCGGTGGTGCGCGGCGTGGTCCCCGACTACTCGATCGCGGTCGGTGCGCCGGCCAAGGTGGTCAAGAACCGCCAGCTTGCCTGGGAGAGCACGGCCGCCCAGCGCGCGGAACTGGCCGCCGCGCTGGCCGACATCGAACGCAAGAAGGCCGCCCGCTAGGCTCACCGCTAGGTCTATGGCGGTGACCCGCAGCGCCCGGCTTCGCCGCGCTTGCGATCACCGCTAGCTCGGCGGTTCGGCGTGGTCGTCGACCTTGAAGTCGAATTTGACGTCGCCCGCGTCGACGTTGGTCACCGTCACCGCGATGCCATATTTGTCGCTGCCGTCCACGAGCTGGCAGCGCAGCGTCGCGCCCCGAACGCCCTTCAGGTTGTCGGGGCACGTCACCGCGTCCGGCCGCCGGCCCACCTGTTGCGCCAGCTTGTTACTGATGATCCTGGCGACCTGGTCCTTGTCGACCGTCTCCACCATGTCGAACTTGACGTCCTTTCCGTCGACGCTGGTCACGGTCACGTTGACATTGAAAGTCTGGTTCTTGACCTTCATCTCGCAATTGAGTTGCGCCCCAACCTTGGCGGGCAGGTCGTTCGGGCAGTTCACCGAGTCGGGCTTGTTGCCCGCGGCGTCGGTCATCGTCGAGGTGATCTGACCGGCGACATCGCTCTTGCTGACCGTGTGCGACGAGCCGACGGAACACGAACAGGCGGTGACGCCGGCGAGCAATCCCGCGGCGGCGCCGGAGACCAGCAACGTCCGAGCGATGAAGGGTGTCATGGGGGCCTCCCGAGCGGCTTGACAACTGTGAATCGGCTGATAATCGCATCCCAAACAGTCCCGGGCAGCCGATTGAGCAAACATTCACGCACCCGACAATTCGTTGCTGTGCGAGGCGCGTTCGGCGCCGTCAGATGCTCTGGTAACGCCGCAGGGCCTCGGCGCGCTCGGCGCCGTGGTCGACGATCGGGGCCGGGTAGCCGGCCGGGCGTTCGCCCTTGCGCAGGTGCGCATCGTCGACGGAGCGCAGTTCGGGCACCCACCGCCGGATGTAATCCCCGGACGGGTCGAACTTCGCGGCCTGGCTGGTCGGGTTGAACACCCGGAAGTACGGCGCGGCGTCGGTGCCGCAGCCGGCGCACCACTGCCACCCGTGCTGGTTGTTTGCCATGTCCCCGTCGACGAGCTGGTCCAGGAACCACTCGGCGCCCCACTGCCAGGGCAGGTGCAGGTCCTTGACCAAGAACGACGCGACGATCATCCGCACCCGGTTGTGCACGAAGCCGGTCTCGCGCAGCTGACGCATGCCGGCGTCCACCAGCGGGAAGCCGGTCTCGCCGGCCTTCCACGACTCGAAGCGGCGTTTGGCTTCGGCGCCGGTGTCGGTGCGGATGCCGTCGAACTGGTGGTTCCAATTGCGCCAGGCGCTGGCCGGCCAGTGATGCAGCACGTCGGCGTAGAAATCGCGAAATGCCAACTCGCGCAGGTACGCCTGCGCCCCGGGCTCGCGGAGGTCGAGGTCGGCGACCATCGTCCGGGGATGGATGCTGCCGAACTTCAGGTGGGCCGACATGCGGCTGGTGGCCTCGAGGTCGGGCCGGTCGCGGTCCGCGGCGTAACGCTCCAGCCCGTCGTTGACGAACGCCTCCCACTCGAACAGCGCGGCCCGCTCGCCGGCGGCGAGGTCAAGGGTGGCACCGGGATCGGGAATGTCGCACTGTGGGATCGCGACTTGGTCCGGATCGATCCAGTGCGCCGACTCGGCACCCGATTTCGCCGGCGACCGCCAGCCCACCTCGCGCCATTTCCGCAGGAACGGGGTGAACACCTGGTAGGGGGTGCCGTCCTGCTTGGTGACCCGACCGGGCGACACGAGATAGGGCGAGCCCGTCGCGACCAGCGGTACCGAGCCCAGAGCGGCGCGGACCCGGTCGTCGCGGCGCCGCCCGAACGGCGCGAAGTCGGTCGATACATGCACCGACGAGGCGCCGATCTCCTTGACAATGCGGGGAATCCGCTCGTGGGGCAGCCCGCGGGTCACCAGCAGCCGGCCGTCCAGGTCGCTGCGCAGCCGGCGCAGCGCGTCACCCAGGTATTGCAGGCGACGCTCGCCCGAGGACGCCTCCAACCGCGGGTCCAAGACAAAGCACGCGAGCACCTGTTCGTTTTGGGCCGCGGCGACAAGGGCCGGATGATCCCGCAGCCGAAGGTCGCGACGCAGCCAGAGCAATGCGAAATTCATGGGCTCTCTCAGCGGTTGAGCCGCCAGACGTGGGTGGCCAGGACGGTGGCGAACGAGCACCACAGCGGGTACGCCGACAGCGCCAGCCCGGCCCGTGGGTCGGCTTGCCCGGCCCGCCGCGCCAGGTCGGCGCTGCTGGCCGTCAGCACGGCGGCACCGGCCGCCGACGCCCCGAGCTTGTGGAAACGAAAGAACAGCCAGCTCCATGCCGCGTTGAGCACCAGGTTTACGCCGAGGGCCGCGGCGTAGCGGCGCGCCTGGTCGTGTTGTCCCGCGGCCCGGAATCGGTCGATCGCCACCGCGGACGTGACCGCGATGTCGCCGTAGAGCGTGGTCCATGCCGCCGGGAAGGCGGCGTTGGGTGGCTGGTACGGCGGCTTGCGCAGCCGCGCGTACCAGGTGGGAATGGCCTTGGCGTTGGCGATGCTTCCGGTTCCGCCGGCGACGGCGACGGCCAGGCTCGTGGCGGCCAGGATCGACTTGTTCACGGGATGCTCCGTTCTTGTTGACGTTCTGCTTGCCCTGCAACGGCTTTCGCGTGCTGCGGCGCGGTGGGCCACCAGATGCGGTCGCCGATGAGGGCGAACAACGCGGGGATGACCAGTGTGCGGACCACGAAGGTGTCCAGCAGGATGCCGAGGCCGACGATGGTTCCCAGCTGGGTGAGCACGATCAACGGCAGGACGCCGAGCACGCAGAAGACGGCGGCCAAAACGATTCCCGCACTGGTGATCACGCCGCCGGTGGCCGACACCGCCGCGACCATCCCCGCGCGCGCGCCGCGCCGCGCGGCCTCCTCGCGGGCCCGGGTGACCAGAAAGATGGTGTAGTCCACGCCGAGGGCGGCCAGGAACAGGAACGCGAACAGCGGCGTGCTGTTGTCCAGCGCCGGGAACCCGAAGACGTGGCTGCTGGCCAAGCCGCCCATGCCGAGGGCGGCAAGCGCCCCGAGGATCGTGGCCGCCAGCAGCGTGGGCGGGGCAAGCGCGGATCGCAGCAGGGCATAGAGGACGGCGAGGATGACCGCCAGAATCGCCGGGATCAGCAGATGCCGGTCGTGGGTGGCCGCGTCGCGGACGTCGAGCGCCTGCGCATCGGCCCCACCCACCAGCGCCGCGGGACTGACCGACTTCGTCGTATCACGCAGTGCCGCGATGATTTTGAATGCGCGGTCGGAGGACGGTGGCGCATCGATCACCACCGACCACTTCGTCAACCCGGACGCGGAGCGGGCGGAGTCGGTCGCCGACACCACGCCCGGTGTGGCCCTGATGACCTCCGGCACCCGCGAGAGGCTGGGGGCGATGACCAGCGTCGGGTTGGTCAGCCCGGCCGGAAAATGTTTGGCCACAACGTCGTAACCGGTCACCGAGTCCGCGCGGACCCGGAACTGCTCGGTCTGCGACAAGCCGATGCGCGTGCCCAGCAGGCCGGTCGCCAGCGCCGCCAGGCCGGCGACCGCCACCACCGCAACCAGCGCGGGGCGCCGGTTCACCCAGTCCCCGACGCGGTGCCAGGCGCCGCTGTCCACACCGTCGGCGTCCTCGGGGCGGGGGATGAACGGCCAGAACAATCGCCGGCCGCACAGCGCGAGCAGCGGCGGCAGAATCACCAGGGCCGACGCCGCCGCGACCACCAGCCCGCAGGCCGCCAGCGCGCCCAGGCTGCGCGTGCTCGGTGTGGCGGCGAACAGCAGGGTGAGCAATGCCAGCACCACGGTGGCGTTGCTGGCGACGATCGCCGGCCCGGCCATCCGCACCGCGCGGCGCAGCGCGTCCCGGTGCTGGTCATGGCGCCGAAGTTCTTGCCGATAGCGGGAGATCAGCAGCAGCGCGTAGTTGGTGCCCGCGCCGAAGACCAGCACGCTGGTGATCCCCGACGTCGCCCCGTCGAAGCTGAGCCCGGTCAGCGACGCCACGGCCGTCCCCACCGCCGCCGCGACCCGGTCGGCGAAGCCGACGACCAGCAGCGGCACCAGCCACAGCACCGGGGAACGGTAGGTGGCGATCAGCAGCAGCGCCACCACCGATGCCGTCACCGCGAGCAGGGTGACGTTCGCGTTGGTGAACGCGCCGGCGATGTCGGCGCCGAACGCCGGACCCCCGGTGACGTGGGCCTGCAGCTCGGTGGGCAGCCCGGTGTGCGCCGCCTTGCGCAGGTTTCCGACGACGTCGCTCAACGCGAGTCCGGACAGGTCGGCGCTGACGGGCACCACCCCGATGACGGCCCTGCCGTCGCCCGAGACTTGCGGAGGGGCGGAACCCGTCGCGCCGGCCGGCGGTGCGGCGGCCTGCGCGCGGTCGCGGGCCGC
>NZ_GG770558.1:116839-120881 GCF_000164135.1 Mycobacterium parascrofulaceum ATCC BAA-614
CGCGGGCCGCTTGGGCGGCGGACACGTCGGCGGGGCTCAGCGCGGCGCCGTCGGCGCGGCTCACGACGAGGATCAGGGGAACGCGGTCCCCGCCGGGGAACTGCCGGGCCATGGCGTCGACCCGGGCCGAATCCGAGCCGGTCGGGACCGAGAGCGGCGCCTGTCCCGCCGCCCCGTTGGCGCCGACGGCCGCCATGAAACCGGCGCCGAGCAGGATGGCGCCGAGGGCGAGCAGCCACGACCACCGCCCCGTCAGGGCTGCGGCCACGCGATCCCACACCACGAATAGAAGTCTTTCAGTATGTTAAACATTAATCAACTGAAATTACGCATCCTCACGCATTGAGCGCCGACGGTACGCAACAAGGGGCACTATGGACATTATGGATCTGCGGGGCCGGGGTTCCGTTGCGCCGGGGGTGACTGCCGTGCCGGTCGACGGCGGCCCCATGACCACCCGCAAGCGGCGACACATTGACGTCTGCCTGGGCGAACAGGTCAACTACGAGCATCTCAGCACCGGGCTGGACCGCTACCAATTGCCCTACAACGCCCTCACCCAGACCAGCCTCGGCGACATCGACCTGTCCACCCAATTCTTCGGTGTCCGCCTCCGATCGCCGGTGCTGATCGGCGCGATGACCGGCGGTGCGCAGTTGTCGGGCACGATCAACAAGAACCTGGCCGCGGCCGCTCAGGAACTCGGCGTCGGGATGATGCTCGGCTCGCAGCGCATCATGCTGGACAGCGCGCTGGGGGAGCAGGCGGCGGCGAGCTTCACGGTTCGAGACGTCGCCCCGGATGTGTTGTTGTTCGGTAACATCGGGCTGGCCCAGCTCACCCGGGCCGCCGTGCCCGATCTTGCCAAGGCGCTCGACCGGGTGGGCGCCGATGCCCTTGCGGTGCACACCAATCCGTTGCAGGAGGCTATCCAGCGCAACGGGGACACCGACTTCTCCGGGTCGCTGGGCAGGCTGAGGGAGGTGGCCGACGCGATCGAATGTCCGGTGCTGCTCAAGGAGGTCGGTCACGGGATCGGCGGCGCCGCGGCCGCCGAACTGGTCGGCGCGGAGGGGGAATTGCCGGTTTCCGGAATCGACGTCGCGGGTGCGGGCGGGACCTCGTGGTCGCGGGTCGAGCAGTTCGTCCGCTACGGCGAGTTGCGGTACCCGCACCTGGCTGACTGGGGCATCCCGACCGCGAGGGCGATCGTGGAGGTGCGCGAGGTGCTGCCCGGCATTCCGCTGGTGGCTTCCGGCGGTATCCGCACCGGCATGGATGCGGCCAAGGCGATCGCGCTGGGCGCCGACGTCGTGGCGGTGGCTCGCCCGCTGCTGCCCGCCGCGATCGAATCCGCCGCGGCCGTGGTCGATTGGCTGCAGCCGTTCATCGACGAACTACGGGTTTGCCTGCACGGCTGCGGTGTCACGAACCTCGCGGGGCTGCGCGCCGTCGAACTGACGCCCGTCACATAGGTGCGTGCGCCATGGCGGTGATACTGGCCTACGGGTCGCCGGCCCTGGGGCACCTGTTGCCGGCCGGGGCGCTGCTGGCCGAGCTGGCCGGTCGCGGTCACGAGGTTCACGCCCGCACCATGGCGGACGGGGTCGCGACGATGCGCGCGGTCGGCGTGCACGCCGAACCGGTCGCCCCCGACATCGAGGCGATCGTCGGCGAGGATTGGCGAGCCAGAAACGCACTGGGAGTGCTGAAGTCGACGATCGACGTGTTGTGCCGGCGAGCGGTGCTCGAGGTCCGGGATTTGCGCCGCGCCGTGGATGCCGTCCGGCCGGACGCGATCATCGTGGACGCCAACTGCTGGGGGGCCATGTCGGCCGCGGACGCCGGGGATACGCCCTGGCTGGTGTTCTCACCGTTCACGCCGTACCTGCGGTCCCGCGGGGTGCCGCCCTTCGGCCCGGGGATGCGTCCGCTGCCGGGCATCGTCGGTGAGGCCCGCGACGCCTCGGTCCGACCGATCGTCCGGTATCTCTTCGACCGGCCAATGTTGCCGCGGATCAACGCCATTCGCGCCGACCTCGGGGTGGCGCCGGTCGGTTCGGTCGACGACTTCATGCGGCGCGCGCCGCTGCTGCTGGCCGTCGGCGGTGAGCCCTTCGAATATCGGCACCCCGACTGGGCCGGTCTGGTTCACCACATCGGCGCGTGCGTATTCGAACCCGCGCAGACGGCCACGCCGGAGTGGCTCGCCGCGATCAACCGGCCCGTGGTGCTGCTGAACACCTCCTCGATCAGGCAACCCGACGCCGCCCTGGGGCGGATCGCGTTGCGGGCGCTGGCGGACGAGCCCGTCCACGTGGTGGCGACGTTCCCGGCGGGCGTGCCGCCCGATCTCCCGCGGCCGGCCAACGCGACCATTCGTCGCTTCGTCCCCCACGCCGCCGTACTCGAACGAGCCACCTGCGCCGTCACGCACGGGGGGATGGGCACGACGCTCAAAGCCCTCGACCGCGGCGTGCCCGTGTGTGTCGTGCCGTTCGCCCGGGACCAGGCCGAGGTCGCCCGGCGCGTCGAGGTGGCCCGCTGCGGCACCCGGCTGGCGGCCAAACACCTCACCCCGGCGCGGCTGAGGGCGAAGGTGCGCGCGGCGATGACGATGGCCGACGGGGCGCGTCGGGTGGCTGCCGGGTTCGCCGCGACCGGAGGTGTGCGGCGCGGGGCGGACCTGATCGAGCAGCGGGTGCTCGGCTCCGCGACCCGGCGGCCGGTGCGCTAGGAGGCCGGGCGGTCGCCGGCCTTGCTCACCGCTCGGCGCCGGCCCTTGGCGGGCGCGCGTTTCCCGTTGGCCTCCGGCGCTTTGCGGGTCGTGGCGTCCAGGCGCGATTCGAAGGTGGACATCGCCTCCATCATCGCCAGGAACACCCGGTGCGCGGCCATCAGATCGCGATCGGGCACGCCGGCGAGGGCCGCTTGCAGTTCCGCACCGAGCGGGGTGAAGAACGAGCGGGCCAACGCCATGCCGGATTCTTCGTAGCGGAGCAGCGTTTTGCGCCGGTCGTCGGGATCGGGCTCGCGCCGGAGGTGACCGGAGTCGATCATCCGGTCGACCAGGTAGGTGATCGCGGCGGGGGAGACGTCCAGCCGTTGCCGCAACTGTGCCGGCGTCAACGGCGTTCCGGCCGTTTCGGCGACCATGATGTGCAGCAGGGCGTGCAAGTCGGTGCCGCCGACCTCGTTTTGACGCGCGAAGTGCCGGCCGATGCGGTCCGATTGCGCTGTGAGTGCGCGCATGTCGGCCGACATCAACTTCTCGAGTTCGGCTCGGTCCAATCGCCGATCGGTGGCGCCGCGCTTGGTCACTTACCTGTGTCCTTCTGCAAGATTCGCCGACCAGCGTATCGGCGGCCGCCGCGCGCGGCCCGCTAGCCCCGGTAAGTGTCTCGTATTCGCTTCCGTTTGGTCGGGGAATCGGAGGTCGGGCGGGCACATGCTGGCTGATCAGGACTTCGTCGGGTCGTGGCCCCAGTTCATCAGCGAGTAGCGCCAAGCGGTCTCGTCGACGTTGCCCCGGGGCCGTTGCGCGAGGTGGCGTCTGGCGTAACCGACCACCTTGCGCATGTGCGCGTAGTCGTCGGCGCTCAGGTCGCCCCGGTTGGCCCGGAGAATGTCGACGATGCGGCGACCGCTGGCATGACCGGTCGATTCGTCACCGCCGCGCTTCTGTCCCACACCCCGCGACTCGTCGGTCGCGAGCCACTTCTCCAATTCGCCGGCGGTCATGTTGACCGTCTCCCGGAAGCGGTCCCAGGTGGCTTTCTCGTCATCGGTTGCCATCGCTCATCCACACGCTCGTCGCGGGTCAGTCCGCGGGGCGCAGCGCGCCCGGCTTGTGCACCGCGTCCGCGCCCGTCTTGTCGCTGCGTACCTTGTACTGAGGTTCGTCGTCGGACGCCCGCACGACGCGTCCGGCGGCCTCGGTGTCGGAGGTGATTTTTCCCTCGACCGTGCCCCGGACGGTGGTGCCGTGGCTCTTCCACTCGACCTTGTCGCCTCGGTGCAATTCCTTGTCACTCATGTCGCT
>NZ_GG770558.1:121270-192979 GCF_000164135.1 Mycobacterium parascrofulaceum ATCC BAA-614
TTCAACAGTGGGAGGGGGCCGCCGCGCGCGTCGTCCCGGCGCGGGCCGTCGCCGTGACGTCGCGCGCGATCCCGCCGAACACCACATCCCGATAGGGCGCCGACGCGTTCCAAAACAGCTGTCCCGCAAGCCCGTACGGCTGGAACATCGCCCGCTGGCGGTACCGCGAGCCGCCGTTGCCGTCCGGGCTCGCCGACAGCTCCAGCCACAGCCGTCCGGGCAGCGGGATGTCGGCGCGCAACCGGAGCGAGCGGGGCGTGTCGATGCGCTCGACCCGCCACCAGTCCAGCGCCTCGCCTTCGTGCAACTGCGCCCGGTCGAGCGGCCGGCGGCGGGGCCGGATGACGCCCAGCGCGCCGTTGATCCAGCCGCGCAGGGGCCATTCCAGCGGGAGCGCCGACCAGTTGCGCTCGGTCACCGCGGCTTGGATGGCGCCCCACAGCGTTTCGGCATCCGCGGGGCTCTGACGTTGCCGCACATCCTCATACAGCGAGCCGCCGGCCCACTGCGGGTCGGTGGGCAGTGGCTGCGACGGTGAACCGTTCGTGTCGGCGCGGGCCCAGCGGGTGCGCAAGTCCTTCTCGCGCACGTGCGCCAGGGCCAGCTCGACCGCCTCCTCGTAGTGCGTCAGCCCGCCGTCGGGATCCGGTATGTGGCGGGCGATGTCGTGATTGGCGCACACCACGTCGTTTTCCAGCGACTCCATCAGCGAGATGGCGAGCTGACGAGGCAGCGGGGTGAGCAGGTCGACCCACGGCGCCGAGAGGCGTGGGGTCAACAGGGGCACCGGCACCGTGGGCCGCCGCGGCAGGCCCGCGATCACGGAGTATTTGCGGATCATCTCGGTGTAGGTGAAGCGGTCGGGCCCGCCGATGTCGAACGGCCGATTGACCCCGGCGGGCAGCTCGGCCGCGCGGACGAGGTAGTACAGCACGTCGCGCACGGCGATGGGCTGGACGCACGTGCGCAACCAGCGCGGGGCGACGATCAGCGGCAGCCGCTCGGTGAGGTAGCGCAGCATCTCGAAGCTGGCCGAGCCCGCCCCGATGATGGCGGCGGCGCGCAACTCGACGGACGGCACGCCCGAAGTCCGGAACAGGCGCCCCACCTGCGCCCGCGAGGCCAGGTGATCGGAGAGCTTCTGCCCGTCGGGCGTGATGCCCCCGACGTAGACGATGCGTGACAGGCCGGCCTGCCCCGCGCCCTCGGCCACGTTGCGGGCGGCGCGTTCGTCGAAGTCGACGAAATCGGACCGCATCAGCGAATGCACCAGGTAATACAAGACTTGCTGACCGTCCAGCGCCCGCCGCACCGCGGTCGGGTCGATGACGTCACCCTCTACGACGTCCACCCGGCCGCGCCAGGCGACGTCGTCGAGTTTTGCGGGGTCCCGGGCCAGCACCCGAACGGTGTGGCCGTTGTCGAGCAGCTGGGGGATGAGCCGCGTGCCCAGGTACCCCGTGGCGCCGAATACGACGCAGTGCATCAATTCACTCCTTTGCCGGGTGGTCGTCGGGGGTGGCGGCGTGGGCGGGACGCCCGGGGTTGCGCCGCCGCCGTCTCAGTTGTGCCTCGTGGACGTGACGGTGGCCGTCGGTAAGCGCCACAACGTCCGTGCCGGCGCCGTGGTCCACGCGTGAACGCCTGTCGACCAACGGCTTTGCGTGGTTCCGGATCACACCGCCTTGAGCTGTTTCTTGGTGGCCCTGCGCAGCTGGATGATCCGTGCGGCGCCGACGAGCAACGTGGTGGTCGCGCCGGCCACCGCCGCCAACAGGTAGCCCACTCCCACCGGCAGGCTCCAGTGGAAGCCGAGGAAATGCGTGGTGATCGATTCGGTGTTCTGGGCGACGAAGATCAGCAGAACGATGAGGATGATCAGGCCGAAGACCAAGGCCCACCACGCGGCCGCCAGGCGGGTGAACGATCGGGAAGACGGCTCGGCGGAACCGCGCGGCTTAGTGCTCATGCCGCTGACTAGCCCCCCGCGCGGCGGGCCAAACACGCGACCCCCGCGTTTAATCGGCCAGTTGTGGGGTAACTGGCTCGCAATGACTGTAACGGAGATGCCGGAGCGAGTCTGGCGAGGTCGGCGCAAGGTGATGCGGCTCCAGCGAGACTTGTGGCTTGCGCAGCTGGCCCTGTGGCCGACGGTGATCCTGGCGGCCGTTGTGCTTTCGGCGATCGCTTGGGCGTTGTGGCAACGCAAATCCCGTCGGCGTCAACCCGAAGCGGTGCCGCCCCTCACGGACCCGTCATGGGGCGGCCAGCCGCCCGACCGCGCCGGCCTGGGCGGCTGAGCCCGCCTCGCGAACGCGCTCCAGGAGACGGCGGCCGACAGGAACGCGAACGCCTGCGCGACGCCGACGCGGCCGGACGGGACGAACAGGCCCGCGACATAGCGGTCGACGAACCCCGTGGTCGGCAGGGGATCCATGTCGGCGCGGCGGCGTGCCCACGCTTCCAGTGCTGTCAGCGGGCAGGGCAACTTCAGCGCCACGACGGCGACGCCCCACGCGACGGCCGCCCGGTGCAGCACGATGGTGCGCGGCCATCGCAAGGCCAGGAAGCCGCCGGCCGGCACGTAGGCCAGGTAGGCCAGGTGCACGCCGACGGTCGCCACGACGGCGGCGACGTACCCCTTACGCATGGCCGAGCCGTCACCCGAGGCCGGCACGCACCCGGTAGCGGCGCTCGGCGTAGGCGAGGTCGTCGCGCCAGAGCCGGTTGGCCGCGAGGCGCATGAGCGGCGTGATCAGGGGCGCGGCCCGAGCCGCCCGCCTGAACCCGGGACGGTCGGAATGGGCGATGGTGGCTTCCAGCACCGCGGTGCGGGGGCGTCCGTCGGGGCCGGAACCGATTGGCGTGGCATGGGTTTCGACGGTGCTGCCGGTCCCTTCGCCGTCCACGATGCGCATCACGATGGTGCGCGCCTCGGGGCAGCTGAATTCCGCCACGACGGGGACGCCCACGGGACCCATCCGGAAGGTCACCGCCACCAGGAAACGATCGACGTCTTCGGTTGGCGTGGTGAGCACTTCGAGCCGGGTGAACGAATACGGGTGGAACCACGCGCCGTGCCAGGGGTCCAGCCGGTTGGCGATGATGTCGGCGGGCTCGCACACGCCCGCCATGCGGGCCACGGCGGCCACGGTGTCGCCGATCGGCCGGGCCGGGATCACCGGCTTGTCCAGGGGGGCCTCCCCGCCCACGTTGTCGAGCCGAACCCACGCCAGCGTGCCGTCGTCGTGGCTCGGCAGCGGGGTCCAGCCGAATTCCCGCGAGTGACCGTCCAGCGCCAGTCCGTGCCATCGGCAGATCAGGGTGCCGCCGTGCACGGTTCCGGTGGCCAGGTCGGCCCCCAGGTGGGGGCAACTGCGGGGACCCACACAAAGCCGGCCCGCCCGGTCCCGCCAGGCGACGACCTCGACTCCGGCGACTCGCGCGCCGAACGGCCGCCCGGCACGCACGTCGGCGCTGCCGGCGAACACGAACCAGTTGCCGGTCGGCCTCTGCCGCGCCCGCTGCAGCGCGCCGTCGATGATGGCGGGTTGTGCGTCCCGATAGGTTGGGCGCTGCTCGGCCCACGACGTACGCGGGATCACCTGCAGTGGCCAGTCTTTGGGCCGCGCGCCGGGCCACAGGTGCTGCAGCTGTTCGCGGATGTTCATCGTTCGGCGGGTCCTTCACGGGTAGCGAGCCATCGCAACGCGGGTGACCGGCCGCGGGTGGGTACGGTGACCAACGGGTGCCCGGCCAACCCCCATCTTCTCAGCAAATGGTTCGCCGCGCACCAACCCGTCGTGGCGGCGCGCTCCATGAGCGCCACGGGCAGGTCGATGCGGACGGCGTCGCCGGCCAACAGCAGGCCGGGCTGCGGCGTGAGCACTTTCGGCCGCCGCGCATAGGACCCGGGTGAGAACAGGGGGCAGTCGCTGCGGTGCAGCAGCCGCTCGGAAACGATCTGCGCCGCCGCGGTTTCCGGGTATACCCTGTGCAGTTGGCGCAGGGCGGCCGCGCGGGACGGCGCGGAGTCGAGGGCGTAGGAGTGCAGCTCGACGACGGACCCGCGGTGGGTGCGCGACCACTCGGCGGCCTCCCGTTCGTAGCGCTCCAGGACGCTGATGTTGTCCAGCGGTTCGTGGCCGGACGTACCGAGAAAGGCCGGGCGCTCGGCGGAGACGGGCCGATCGAGCCACAACCGGTGCACGGCGAACGGCGGCGCGGTGCGCTGTTGCGCGATCTGGGCGCGCCAGTCGTCGGTGCCCAGCCCGGCCGATGCGGCCACGACGCGCTGCAAGCCGGCCACGTCGGTGGCCAGCACCACGGCATCCGCCGCCACGGTGTCACCCGAGTCGGTCTGCACCCGAAACGGATTCGCCGCTGCCGTGTCGATGCGCGCGGCGCCGGTACCCAACCGGAAGACCACGCCCCGCGCCTCGAGGTAGCGGCGCAGCGGCTCCCAGAGGGCGGTGTCGTAGTTCGACGTGGGGACGTCGAAGATGAGACCCTCGGACGACCCGAGGAAGTAAATGTGGAACATGGTGGCCAACTCGGCCGCGGACAACTTGGCGGGGTCGGCGAAGAAGCTGCGGGAGAAGACCTCGAATGCCAGATGCCGTGCGGCCTCGGGAAACCGGATGCTCTTGAGGAACGTCGCGGCGTCGAAATGGTCGAGACGCTCGTAGATGCCGGGCACCGACACCGCGGCCAGCGGCGCGGCCGCGCGCGCGTCGATCTGCAGGAAGTCGCGAAGCCGGAACGTCGGGCTGCGCGCGGCGAAGGCGACCGCGTTCCACGGCGGGGTGCGCGGCAGGCCCCGGAAGGTGTCGCGCCGGCCGGCCCCGTCGATGAGCGGATAGTCGTCGACGGGCGTGAGCATCCGCAGGTGCGGATCGATGCGCCCGAGCAGGGCCCGCAGGTTGTAGTACTGCCGGAAGAACGCGTGGAAGCCGCGATTCATCGCGAGGTCCGCCCCGTCCCGGTGGTCGGTCCAGCCGCCCACCCGCCCGCCGAGGTAGTCCTCGCGCTCGATCACCTCGACGGCGACGCCGCGTTCGGCGAGCCCGGTGGCCGCGGTCAGTCCCGCGATGCCGCCCCCCACGACGACCACCCGGGGGCGCGACGCCAGGGCCGCGGCATCCGGCAAACCGGTTGGCGCGGGCAGGGTTTCGCGCCGGCGATCGGTGCCGAAGGCTCTCATGCCGGCGCGTCCGCCAGGAAGGTGTGCACGATGTTGGCCTCCCAGCCGGGCATCGTTTCGCTGTGCACCGCGGTGAAGCCCGCGTCGGCAAGGCGGGCCCGGAATCGGGTGGCGCCGTCGAACTCCAGCACGCTGCGCCACAGGTAGCGGTACAGCGCCGCGTCGCGGGTGCGCCACCAGCCGGCGGGGATGATGATGCCCCAGCACACGGCATGCCAGATGCGGGTGGCGGCGGCGGAGTCGCGCACCGAGTATTCGTGCACCGCCAGGGTGGCGCCCGGCCGCAGCAGGGTCCGGAGCTTCCGCAGTTGACCGTCCCGGTCGGCCAGGTTGCGGATCAGGTAGGCGGCCAGGATGCCGTCGAACGGTCCGGTGATGCCGTGCTCCGCCAGCTGCTCGACGGGGGTGTGCACGAATTGCACCGAGGGCGGCCAGTCCTTCGCGGTCGCCGCGTCGAGCATTCCCCGCGAGGCGTCGACGGCGACGATCTCGGCCTCCGGGGCCACGGCCAACAGCGCGGCCGTCGAGGCGCCGGTGCCGCACCCGGCGTCGAGCAGCCGTAAGCCCTTGCCGCGGTCGCGGATTCGCATGCGGCGCGCGGAGAGCAGCAGCTGCTTGTGGTAGCCGGGGCTGGCGCCCACCAGCCGGTCGTATTCCGTCGCACCCGCGTCGAAGGCGGCCGACAACTGGTCGGGGCTGGGTCCGGCTTCACCGACGCGCACGGTGACGTTCCCATCCCAGCAGCACCGCGGTGGCCAGTGCGAAGCCGAACAAGAAATCCTCGACCGGGATGTCGAACGGGAAGCGCAGGCCGCTGATCTGGCGAGGCTCGTAGCTGACGATGGGCGAGCTGAGTTTGGTCAGCCAGCCGTCGACCGGGATCTGGAAGCCGAGAACGATCAGCATGGACAGCCAGTAGGCCGGCCGCCGGAAGAGCCCGGTCCGCAGCACCGCCAATTCCACTGCGCAGACCGCGAACACGGCCGCCACGGCCGGCACGGTGTAACCCAGGCCGGTCATCGGCGGTTGACCCTTTCCAGGATGGTGCTGACGGCGTTGTAGGTCAGCAGCGCGCAGATCGGGATGACGACGAAGAACAGCACCTCTTCGATCGGCACCCCGAACGGGATCTCGAGGCCGGTGATGTAGGCGGGGTTGTAGGTCCACACGTGCGCGGCGATCGCGATCTCGTCCCAGATCAGGAAGACGGCGGCCACGGGCAGGACCGCCTTGGCGAGCCGCCGCCATTGCCGGTAGACGCCGGCGCCGAAGAGCTCCAGGGGAGCGGTGATCGCCAGGCATGCGGCCAAAACCACCAGGTATTGCCAGCGATCGGTCATGCGGCCCCCGGGCGATCCGAAACACCGGGCGAACTATTGCGCGCCCGCCACGACCGTAACAGCCCGATCCCGGCGACCTGCAGCCGTCGGGCCTTGCCGACGGTGGCCCGGTGGTTGAACACCGCGAAGCCGCTTTCCTCGATGCGGTCCAAGATCTCCGAGTACAGGGTCGAAGCCGCGGCCACGCACGGTTGCGAGCGGGGGCTGAGCATGGCGATGCCCGCGTCGGCGAAACGGTAAGTCTCCCGGGTGATCTGGTGTTGGGCGGCCAACGCCTTGCGGACCCGCGGGTCGGTGCGGCGGTGCTGGTGACACCAGGTCAGCAGCTCGCGGTCGACGCCGTGGGCGGCGAGTTCGTCGGCGGGCAGGTACACCCGGTGCCGCAGCAGGTCCTCGTCGATGTCGCGCAGGAAGTTGGTGAGCTGGAACGCCCTGCCCAGCGCGGCGGCGTAGGGCGCGGCCTCCTCGACGGGCACCACGGTTCCCAGCACCGGAAGCACCTGCAGGCCAATGGCTTCGGCGGATCCACGCATATACAGGTTGAGCGCCGCGCGGTCGGGATAGTCGGTGACCGTCAGATCCATGCGCATCGACGTCAGGAAATCGTCGAACAAGTCGCTGCCGATCCGGTACCGGCGCGCGGTGTCGGTGACCGCGGCCAACACGGGATCGTCGAGGTGGTCCCCGGCGGAGAAGAATCGGTCGGCCAATTCCTGCAGCCGCTGGGCACGAATGTCGGTGCGCAGGTGCGGGTCCAGGTCGTCGAGGATGTCGTCGGCATAGCGCGCGAAGCCGTAGAGGGCGTGCACCGCCGGCCGCTGATCGGGCGCCAGCAGCCGGGTGGCCAAGAAGAAGGTGCGGCCGTGGGCGGCGTTGAGTTCGCGGCAGCGCCGGTACCCCTCGCGCAGGCGCGGATCCTCGATTCCGGCCGCGTCCAGCTCACTGCGGATCATGTCAGTCCGGCTCCCATGTCGTGGTGCGTCGCCATCCGGTTGGCCCGGCCGGCATCGGGGCCGGTGATGCGGTCGGCCGCCAGCCGGCCCGAGATCAGCGTGGTGGGGACACCGACGCCGGGTACCGTCGACGACCCGGCGAGCACCGCGTTGTCGACGCCGCGCACCATGTTCGCGGGCCGGAACGGACCGGTCTGCCCGAAGGTGTGGGCCAGCGCGAACGGGCTGCCCGCGGCCATGCCCTGCCGTGCCCAGTCGGCGGGGGTCACGACATCCAATATCGTTGCGTCGTCGGGCAATCCGGGCAGCAGCCGCGCCGCGACGTCGCCGATGAGCTCGTCGACGTAGCGGGCCGTGGCGCCGTCCCAGTCGATCCGCCCGCGAGCCAGGTTCGGTGCCGGGGCGAGCACGTAGAGCAGGTCGCGCCCGTTCGGCGCGAGTGCCGGGTCGCTCGCGGTCGGCCGGGTGACCAGCAGGGAAGGATCCCGCATCAGCCGTCCGTCGCGGATGATGTCGGTGAACGTCTGGTCCCAGGACTCGCCGAACAGGATCGTGTGGTGCGCCGTGTCGGACGCGACGCGACGGCAGCCCAGGTGCGCCACCACCGCCGACGGTGCCGGCCGCAGCCGGACGGGGCGATGCGGTGTGCGGCCGAGCAATTCATAGGTCTGCGGCAGTTCGGTGGTCAGCACCACCGCGTCGCAGGCGATGGGATCGAGGCGATCGGTTCGCACGGCGCTGACCCGCCCGCCGGCGCGGTCCAGCCCGGTCACCGTCGCGTCGTAGCAGAATCGCACCCCCGCGTCGGCGGCCGCCTTGGCCAGCGCATCCGGGAGCGCGCGAACGCCGCCCCGCGGAAAGAACACGCCCGCGATCGTGTCCATGTAGGCGATGACCGCGTACACGGCCAGCGCGTTGCGCGGCGCCACGCCGGCGTACAGCGACTGGAACGTGAACACGCGCTGCAGCCGCGGGTCGCTGAGGTGGCGCTTGACCATGCGGTCCCACTTGCGGAATCCGCCGATCGCGGCCAGGCGCGCCAGTTGCGGCGTGAGCAACGACAACGGCGAATCGAAATTGGCGGCGATGAACCCGTCGAATTCGATCCGGTACAACCGCGTCAGCCACTCCCGCAGCCGCCGGTAGCCCGCCGCCTGCCCGGAGCCGGCGAACTCTTCGATGGCGGTTGCCATCCGCTCGGCGTCGGTGTGCACGTCGAGCGCGCTGCCGTCGGCGAACATCGCCCGGTAGGCCGGGTCGAGCGGCAGCAGCTCCAGCCGGCCCGATCGGCTCTGGCCCACGGCCGCGAACGCCTCGTCGATGATGTCGGGCATCGTCAGCACCGTCGGACCGGTGTCGATGCGATAGCCGTCGATGTCGAGCCGGCCGGCCCGTCCGCCCGGCCAGGGCTGGCGCTCGACCACGGTGACCGCGCGCCCCCGGCCGGCCAGGTGCAGTGCGGCGGACAGCCCGGCCAGGCCGGCGCCGATCACCACCACGTGCTCGCCGCGTCCTTCGATGGTCCGCATCTCAACATGCTCCCAAACTTGTGGCGCTCATTCGGCGCGATCCGTGCAGGCGGTCGCCATTTGGTCCAGCGCCGCGCGGACCGGCTCGGCGATCGGCGCGCCGCCGAGGTGCTCGCGCGCCGCGGCGACCCGGTCGCTGATCATCTCCTCGATCATCTCGACGGCCCCGCTCGCCACGATCAACGCTTTCCACCTGCCGATCGCCTCGTCATCGAGGGTACGGCCCGTCATCAGGGCGGCCAGTTCGGCGCGGGCCGGTGCGTCGGCCAGCTGATGGGCGGTCACCACGAGGCTGGTGGCCTTGCGTTCCCGCAGATCTCCCGCGCACGGCTTGCCGGTGGTCGCCGGCGATCCGAAGACCCCGAGCACGTCGTCGCGCAGCTGGAACGCCTCTCCGACGGCGGCGCCGTAGCGGCCGAGCTGCGTCAGGGTCCGATCGTCGCAATCCGACATCGCCGCCCCGATTTCGAGCGGCCGCCGCACGGTGTAGTTGCCCGACTTGCGCCGCGCCACGTCCAGCACGGCCTCGAGCGAAGGCATCTGCCGGACATCGCTCGTCAGGTCCGCGAACTGACCCACGGCCAACTCGGTGCGCATCGTGTCGTAGCGGGGCCACGCCCGGTGCAGGCGCGTGCTGTCGACTCCGCTCTCGCGCAGCATCTGCTCGGACCAGATCAGGCAGAGGTCGCCCAGCAGGATGGCCGCCGATTCGCCGAACCGCCGCGACGACCCGGACAGGCCGCGTTCGCGGTGCCAGCGGGCGAATCGCAGGTGCGCGGACGGGCGCCCGCGCCGTTCGGCCGAACCGTCCATGACGTCGTCCTGCAGCAGCGCGAACACGTGTAGCAATTCGAAACTGGCCGCCGCCCGCAGCGCCGCCTCGCCGGGCGCCGCACCGCAGAGCCATCCGAGGTACACGAAGGTCGACCGCAGGCACTTACCGCCGGAGACGTAGGACATCAGGATGTCGCCGGCGGCGTCGACGCGGGTGTCGTCCAATTCGCGGCGGCGCGGCCCGACGAAGCCGACGAGGTGGGCGAGCACCCCGTGCCGCAGGCGGGAGCGCCACTCGTGGAAGTGACCGGTGTCCGGCCATTGCGCCGCGATTGCCGGCGACTCGGTGGCGGGTGTCAACGACAAAGCACCCATCTTGGCCACGCGCTCCCTCCTGAACGGCCTGGCATTCCCGGGCTGGGACGGCTCAAACACGCTGGGCCGTCGCGGCCGCCCGGACGGGCGAAACCGCGCCGGCAGGCCCGCACCGGTCGTACATGCCACTATCTTCAATAATTTAAACATTAACTTACTGAACATCATCGTGCTTGGCCAGACCTGTCGGTGATTTACGCCGCGACGGTCGTGGCCGCACGCCCGTATAACGGGGCGGTACGCCGGGCGGTTCAGTCAATTAACCATTAACCAACTGAAATGTCCCCTGGTTCGGGGATATGCTGCACATCGTTATGGAACCTGACGGGCAGCGCCCGCGCCGCGAGGCGCTGGAATCGCTGATCTCGGCGGATCTACGGGAGATAGCAACCGAATCCGATCAGATCGGCCGCTGGTTCGCGATGTCTCATCGCTTGCGGCCCAACGACTTCCGCGCCCTGATGTACGTGATGGTGGCGGAGGCGGCGGGGCGGCCGATGACCTCGGGCGACCTCAGTCAGCGGATGGGGCTGTCCGGTTCGGCCATCACCTACCTGGTGGACCGGCTGATCGACTCCGGCCACCTCCGCCGTGATTCACACCCCGACGACCGTCGCAAGGTCATCCTGCGTCCCGGCGAATCCGGCCTGTCCACCGCCCGGTCGTTCTTCACCCCGCTGGGCGACCACACGCGGTTCGCCCTCGAGGAATTGCCGGACGCCGACTTGATCGCCGCCCACCGGGTGCTCGGAGCGGTGGTCCACGCGATGCAACGATTTCAGGGCGAGCTGGGCGCCGCCCGGCATTGACCGGCGATCGGTGCCCGCCGCTACCGTCCGGGCATCCTGGGTGACTTTCGGCCCGTTTGGCGGCGGTGCCGCCGGGTATCCGCGGCGCAGTATCCGACGAGATCCCTCGGATGGACGTGAGGGTTGGTGGGGCCCAATGGAAGCGATCAGCTGCCGGTGCGGTCGCCTGGCGATCGCCTTCGCGGTCGCGGTGCTGGCGGTCGGAGCCCCGGGCCGGGCGAGCGCCGACCCGGGCATCACGGTCTTTCCCGGCATGGAGATTCGTCAAGGCGCCACGGTCTGCATGGTGGGCCTGGTCGAGCCGCGGTTGCGGGTTGCGATCACCAGCGGTCAGTGCGGGAGCGGGGAATCGGGCGTCACCGACCATGACGGAAACCCGGTGGGCACGGTGGTGCTCGCCCGCCGCCAGGCCGCCGACGAGGCCGCGGCGGGCGAGGCGATGGTGCCGGTCGAGTATGAAGTCATCGCGCTTGGGCCCGGCGTGATCGCCTCCGACGTCCTGCCGACTGGCCGGCAACTGAGGTCCGCGCCCGGCCTGCGCGCGCAACCGGGCCTGCCCGTGTGCCAGTTCCGCAGGGCGGCCGGCCAGCGATGCGGCTCGATCAGCTCGGTCGGCAACGGCCGTTTCATCATCGCCGACGTGGCCGTGGACAGCCGCGACTTCGGCGGTCCCGTCTACGCGCTGACCGACGACAACGCGGCGGTGATCGTGGGGTTGTTCGAGGGCATGTGGGGATCGGCCCCGGCGATGGAGTCGTGGCAGGCCGTGATGCAGCAGGTCTACATCGACGGCCGGTCGCATGACCAGGAGCAACGACCGCCCGTGGCGGCGCGCATGATTGCCGCGCGGGCGGCCGCCTGACGGCCGCGGCGCACAGCGCGATATCGGAGCCGCGGCATCGCGTTTCCCTCGCCCGGAAACGGGAATCCGCGGCCGGTGAGCGTTTCCGATCTTGTCGCGTTGCCCTTCCAGTGGGGCTCCGCAATCCGGGGCAAACGGTTGTTCCATCCCATCGGCGTGCTGGCGGAAGGGTTCGTCGAACGGTCCGCCCCCGCCGGTGAGGGGCTGCCCGTCGCATCGTCGGAGATCGTGGCCCGGGTGTCCAAAGCCAGTGGCACCCCCGGAGCCCTGCCCGACTTCATCGGCCTGGCCTTCCGGGTGACACCGCCGCAGGGGACGGGACCGTGGGACATTCTGGTGGTCTCGTCGGGTTCAGGCGTGCTCTCCCGTGCGCTGGCGCTGCGGCCCGCGGTGTCGTGGAGCGGGCAGACGCTGACCACCCTGATGCCGTTGCACTATCAGGGCGACAACTGGTGGCTGCGGGCGCGGATCCTCAGCCAGATCGATGGTCTCGGCCTGTCGCTGGGCAGCGTCCGCAAGCGGCTCGAGAGCGACACGATCGAGATGTCACTCGATCAGGCTTGCGGCAGAGGGGATTTCACCCCCCTGGGTCGCCTCACGCTGAACCGCGTCCTCGGTCCGGACCAAGCGGGCGACGTGTCGTTCGACCCCGTGCTCAACACGGCGCCCGGACTGAACCTGCACCCGCGGTGGCTCGCCGACCTGCGGGCCCGGGCCTACCGGCGGAGCCGACACGGGCGAGACGCGGAATAGGAGGTCGTCGTGTCCAAGCGGATCGTCGTCACCGGGGCCAGCGGCAACGTGGGAACCGCGTTGCTGCGCCGGCTCGTCGGGGACGGCCACGACTACGACATCGTCGGCGTCAGCCGCCGGCCGCCGCCTCAGGAGGGCGTCTACGCCCGTGCCGATTGGCATCAAGTGGACCTGGCCGAGCCGGGCGTGGAGATCCAGCTGCACAGGATCTTCCGCGGCGCTGCGTGTGTGGTCCACCTGGCCTGGGGATTTCAGCCCACCCGCAACACCCGGTACCTGGATGCGGTCGCCATCAACGGCAGTTCCGCGGTGCTGAGCGCGGCCCACAACGCCAAAGTGCCCCACCTGGTGCACATGTCGTCGGTGGGCGCCTACGCCCCCGGCCGGTACGGGGAACGCGTCGACGAGACCTGGTCGACCGCCGGGATCAGGTCATCCGCCTACAGCAGGGCGAAGTCGGCGGTGGAGAAGATGCTGGACGGCTACGAGGATCGCAATCCCGACGGTGTCGGCATCACCCGGATGCGGCCCGGCTTCATCGGGCAGCGCGACGCCGCGATGGGACTGCGGCGATACATTCTGCCGGCCTACGTCGATCCCCGCTGGGTGCGGTGGCTGCGGGTGCTGCCGCTCGACCGCGGCCTTGCGATTCCCATGGTGCACGCGGACGACGTCGCGGACGCGTGTGTGCGGGCCGTCGAGCGCTGCGCGCTCGGCCCGTTCAACCTTGCCGCCGAGCCGCCGGTGCACCGCGGGGAGCTCGCGGAAGCGTTGCGCGCCTGGCCCGTTCACGTCCCCGCGGCCGTGCTCGGGCTGCTGGCCGACGCGTCGTGGCGAACGAGGCTACAGCCCATCGATCGCGGTTGGCTCGACCTGATGTTCTCCGTGCCGTTGTTGGACACGCAGCGCGCACGCACCGTGCTGGACTGGTCGCCGCGGTGGCGGTCGACCGAAGTCCTGGCCGACGTCATCGACGGGTTCCTCGACACGTCCGGCACGCCGAGCCCGGTGCTGGATTCGCGGTCGTTCGCGGAGGCGGTCGCCCGGGACGCGTCCGCGGGTCCGCTCACCGTGCGGCCTGTGCCGTGAGGCGTCACGGCAGCGTGGTGATGGTGCCCGCCGCCTCGAGTTCGGTGTAATAGCTTCCGCCCGGGTAGAAATCGGGTGTGGTCGTTCCCGCGACCATGTCGGCGATCCAGCCTCGCGTCAGTCCCCACACCGCCGCGATGTTGGCCGGTTTCGGACGTCCGCACACCAGGTTCTCGTAGCCGGGTGCGGAGGGGCCCAGCGCGTCACCGTGGGCCCCGGTCGTGATGTTCACCCCGTGAAACGGCCGGTCCGGCAGATACCGTTCGATCGCCTTGGTGCCGCGTCGGAAGAAGTTGCAGAGCAGATGCGGCGACGACGTGGCGTAGATGGGCAGCGCGGTGGCCGCCAGGCCCGCCAGCGCCTCGTCGGTATTGGACCCGATGAACGATTTCACGCCGTCTTCGCTGACGATGCCGCGCAGTTGGGCGAAGGCGGCCGGGTACGTGCTGTGCAGGCGCTCGGCGACGTATTCGACGGCCTCCGCCCCCGCCGAATGTCCAACGAAGACCAGCCTGTCGGGTAACGGCGTCACTGGCCGGCCGGCGCTCTCCGCCGCGGCCGCGAAGGACGTCGCCAGCGCGCCGGTCGGATCGTCCCGGTGGGCAAAGACATCGGCGATGTTGGCCAGGAAGCCCCTGTTGTCGACGAGGTGCTCGACGGTGCAGCCCAGCGGGCTGAGGGTGGACAGCGTGGTCGCCATCACCAGATAACCGCCGTCGGCGAGTTCGGTGGCGAAGGACGACCACACCTTCTTGCCTTCGACGAACCCGTGCTGTAGCCAGACCAGTCCGAGCGGTGGGGTGGTCGGGAAGTACCACGTCGTCGGTATCGCCCGGGTCGCGCTTGCGCACACGACTTCGGTCGTGCTGTCCGCCTCGGTCGACTCGGCTCGGGCGGCGGGAGCGGCGAGCACCGTGGCGGCCACCGCGATGATGCCCAACATGGCCGCGCCGGTCCGACGGCCAAGCCGCACCGACGCACCCGAGATCATTCAGAAATTGAACCATTTTGCCATGGCGGGTGGGCCTGATCAGCTCAACGAAAAGGACCACCTATTGGGCGCGGCCCAGCAGGTGGCGCAGCGCCTGTTCCAGGTCGGGCTGGCGAAACCGATGCCCGGCCCCGGCGAGCTTGTGCGGAAGCACCCGCTGGCTGGCGCACGCGAGTTCGCGTGCGCCTTGCGCGCCGAGCAGCAGCGTGGGTCCCAGCGACGGCACCGGCAACACCGCGGGCCGGTGCAGCACGTGGGCCAGCGTGGCGGTGTATTCGCTGTTGCGCACGGGTTGCGGGGCAACGGCATTCACCGGTCCCGACAGACCGGGGTCCCACAGCGCGCGGTGATAGATGTCGACCAGGTCGTCGATCGAAATCCACGACAGCCACTGCCGGCCGTCGCCGAGCCGCCCGCCCAGCCCCGCGCCGAACAACGGGCGCATCAGCTTCAGCGTGCCGCCGCGCGGGGATTGCACGATGCCGGTGCGCGCCCGCACCACCCGCACCCCGGCCTGCTCGGCGGGCGCGGTCGCCGCTTCCCAGTCGGCCACCACGTCGGCGAGGAAGCCGTCGCCGCGCTGGCTGTCCTCGGTCAGGAGATCGTCGCCGCGGTCGTATCCGTAGTAGCCGATCGCCGACGCGGAGACCAGCACCGATGGCCGGTGCGCGGCGCGGCCCAGCGCTTCGGCGAGTAACCGGGTCGGGCCGATCCTGCTGTCGCGGATGGCCTTTCGATGCTTCTCGGTGAACCGCCCCGCGATCGAGGCGCCCGCCAGGTGGATGACCGCATCCACCCCGTCGAACAGGTCGGGCGCCGGGTCGTCGGGCTTCCACTGCCGCTCGTTCTCGAAGCGCGGGTCGTGCCGGACCAGCCGGATGACACGGTGGCCGCCGGTGCTCAGAAACGCCGTCAACGCCGAACCCACCAGGCCCGACGCTCCGGTCACGGCGACCGTCGCCGAAGCCAGCCCGTTCTCGGCGGCCAGCCGGTGCGCGGCCAGGTCGTCGGCCAGCTGCCGGTGCCGGTAGGTGAACATCGGTCGCAGCATCGACCCGGGAACCGGCGCGTCCACCCGGTCGATGACCCGGGTACGACCGTCGCCGAGGTCTTCGAAATCGTGGGTGTGCCGCCAGCGCACCGCGGTTCGGGCCGGCAGCGCGGCGAGCCCGTCACCGCCGATGGCGTCGACGAAGCGCCGCGGGGGGTCGTAGCCGTCCGCCTGGTGGACGGCGACCCAGCGCAGCCCGCCGGGTAACGCCAGCGTCGCCCGCCCGTCCCTGAGGGAGGCGGCCTCCGTGACCAGCCGCATCGGCTGCCAGGGCGGCGACAGCCGGGCGAAGGCCCCCGGTCTGGCATGCCAGGCGAAAACATCGGTGATCGGCGCGTCGACGACGCTCGAATATTCCAGCCCCATACTGCAGGTTAACGGTTGGGCAGGGCGTGCTCGATGATCGGCATCCGCGGCTGGGGTTGCCGCTCACCGCGCTTGGCCGCCAGATACACCTGCGCGGTCTCCATGGCCACCGTCTTCCAGTCGAAGGCCGAGGTGAGCCGTTCGCGGGCGGCGCGGGCGCGCCGCTGCGCGGCGCCCGGATCGTCGAGCACGACCCGCACGGCCGAGGCCAGCCCGGCGACGTCGCGGGGCGCGCACGACACCCCGGTCTGGCCGTTGATCACCGCCTCGCCCAGCCCGCCGATGTTCGACGTCACCAGCGGCGTGCCGGCCGCGGCCGCCTCCAGCGCGACGATCCCGAACGGCTCGTAGTGGCTGGGCAGCACCGCCGCGTCGGACCGATGTAGCACGGCGAGCAGCCCGGCGTGGTCGAGATGCCCGACGAACCGAGTCGCCTTGAGCACGCGATGCTTTCGCGCCTGTTCGACGAGCCAGCCCTGCTGCGTGCCCTCCCCGGCGATGGTGAGCGTGGTCCCGGGATGGGTGCGCCTGATCTTCGGCAGGGCGGCGATGACGTCGTGCACGCCCTTCTCGTACTCCAACCGCCCGAGGTAGAGCAGTTCGGCGGGGCCGGTGCGCGGTCGCCGCTCCGCGAAGGGCCAACGCGCCGCGTCGATACCGTTGCGGATGACGGTGATTCCGGCCAGGCCGGGACCGAAGAGTTCGGTGATCTCGTCGGCCATCGAGGCCGAACACGTGATCAGCGAATCGGATTCGCGCACCAACCATGACTCGACGGCGTGCACCTGACGGCTGATCGCGCCGGAAACCCAGCCGGAGTGCCGTCCGGCCTCGGTGGCGTGGATGGTGGAAACCATTGGCACGTCGTAGAACTGGGCGAGCGCAATCGCGGGGTGGGCCACCAGCCAGTCGTGCGCGTGCACGACGTCGGGGCGCCACGGCCGGTTGCTGCCCCGCTTCTTCAGCGACAGCCCGGCGCGGATCATGGAATGGCCCATCGCCAGCGTCCACGCCATCATGTCCGCGCCGAAGGAGAATTCGTGCGGGTCTTGCGCGGCCGCGATCACCCGGACACCGTCGACCACCTCGTCCGAGGACGGGTGCGTGCTGGGGTCGGTGCCCGACGGATGGCGCGACAACACGACGACCTCGTGACCCGCCGCGGCCAGCGCGGTGGACAGGTGATGCACGTGCCGGCCCAGCCCGCCGATCACCACCGGCGGGTACTCCCACGACACCATCAGGACCTTCATCGGCTATCCCGCTACCGGCGCCCGAGAGTCCCCAAAATGCCAGCCGCGGCGGCGTGTCGCCGTACAAACACGGTCGCTCGCGGGCGAAGCAACGCTCATCGCGGCAGCCTGCGCGCGTCCAGGGCGCCGAACAGGCCGTCGGCGCGGTTCCACCCGTCGGCCAGCCGCCCCGCGGCGTCGCGCCGCCCGGACGCCAGCGCCCCGGCGATCTCGCGGGTCGCGTGGGCGTGCAGGTGGGCGCGGTAGCGCGCGTAGTCGGCGGCCGAGTCCTTGCTGACCATGAACGGCCAGTCGCTGGACACCGTGAGCAGGGTCTCGCGCAGGATCTGGTCGGCCACGTGATCGCGGGGGAGCGGCCCGTCCAGCGACGCCCGCTGCGCCAGCGCCTTGTCGACCGTGGTCAGCGCCGTGTCCACCACCTCGGTGTTGAGCTGGACGAGATCGGCCACCTTGTCGCCCGCCCACACCTGCCAGTCCTTGCCCGAACCCCACGAGCTGGGCGGCAACGCCACCGCGGACCCGACCAACCCGTCGGCGATGGCGTCGGTCAGCGTGCCCACCCGCACGCCCGCCGCCGGCATGGCCCGCAGCACCCGCTGCAGCCACGTCGGCCCCTCGTACCACCAGTGGCCGAACAGCTCCGTGTCGAACGCGGCGACCACATGCGCGGGCCGCCCGATCCGCTCGGATTCGCTCGCCAGCCGGTTGCGGACCACGCCCACGAAGTCGTCGACGTGCGTGTCGACCGCGTGGTCGGCGCGCTCGGGATCGTAGGGCGCCTTGGCATCCGAGGGCACGTTGCGGCCGGTCACCCGCGCCGGCTTCAGCCCGGTGAGGTGGTCATAGGTGTGGAAGTCGCGGTAGGCGGCGTGCCCCGGATAGCCCGACTTGGGTGACCACACCCGATAGCTCACCTGCAGGTCGCGCCCGAAGGCGACCACGTCGGTGTCACCGACGGGCCGGCCCAGCGCGGTGTCGCCGTGCAACGACGGGCCGTCGACCATGAAGTGGCTGACGCCCGCGGCGGCGTAGTCGCGTTCCATGCCGGGGGCATAGGCGCATTCCGGGGCCCAGATCCCGCCCGGTCGATGCGCGATCCGCTGCTGCGCGTCGGCCAGCCCCTCGCGCAGGGCGAACTCGCGAAGCCGCGGAGTGAGCAACGGCTGGAACGGGTGGGCCAGCGGACCGCCGAGCAGTTCCACCGTGCCGGCGTCGATCAGGCGCCGCAACAGTGGGCTGCCGCCGTGCCGCCAGTGTGTGGCGAACTCTTCCAGCGCCCGATCGGCCTCCGCGCACTCGCGAATGCCCAAGGCGCGCAGTGCCTCCGGGGTGCACGCCTGGTAGCCCGCCGACCTCGACCGGGGGGCCGACCGCACGCTGGCGGCCTCGGCTGCGCGCAGTCGCCAGTTGGCCAGCCAGTGGTGCATGCCGTCGAGGCAGTACGGGTCGTCGAGCTGCGCGTTCACCACGGGGGTGACACCCAGCGTGAGCAGCCCGCGGCGGTCCTCGTCGGCCAGCGTGGTCAGCACCCGCATCAGCGGGAGATAGGCCGCCGCCCAGGATTGGTAGAGCCACTCCTCGCCGACCGGCCAGCGGCCATGATGGGCCAGCCACGGCAGGTGGGTGTGCAGCACCAGGGTGAACATGCCGGGCACCCGGTCGCGCGAAGTGGTCACGGCGCTACCGCGATCGCGATCAGGTCCAGGCTGTCGTCGACGTCGCGCCCGCCGCTCTCCACGATCTCGAAGTCGTCGCACGTGACGGCGGCGACGTCCGCGGCCAGGCCGGGCGGCCACGGCACCCCCTCGTCGCTGGCCAACGCCAATGCGATCTGCGCGTCGATGATCGAGCCGCCGTGGCGGGCGTCCATCTCGCGGAGCCGCGGACCGTGGAACAGCCCGCTGACCGAGACCTCGCGAAAGCCCGCGTCGACCAGCAACTCGGTCAGCTCGGCGGCGTTGAGCTCGCGGGTGTGGAACGGGTTGATCGGGGTGTCGCGGCCCGGGGAGAAGGTGATCCGGTTGGGTGTGGACACCATCAGCAACCCGCCGCGCCGCAGCACCCGCGCGCACTCCGCGACGAATTGTGCTTGATCCCACAGGTGCTCGATGACTTGGAAGTTGACCACAACGTCCACCGACGCGTCGGGCAGCGGCAGCTCGGCCAGGTTCGCCCGCGTGACCTCGACCCGCGGGTAGCGGGCGCGCACGTGGGCCACGGCGGCCTCGTCGTAATCCACCGCCACCACGCGGCGCGCGACGCCGGCGATCAGGTCGGCGCCGTACCCCTCGCCGCAGCCCGCCTCGAGCACCTCCCGGCCCGCGCACCGCCCGGCCAGTCGCTGGTAGACGACCTCGTGGCGGCGAAACCAGTAGTTTTCGATGTCCAGGCCGGGGACGGTGCGCTCGCCGGTCAGCGTCAGCACCGCGTCAGCCGCCGGCAAGGGATCGCCGTGGCTGTGCCGGGGGACGTCGGGGACGGTTGCGCTCATCGCATAGGCAGGCTAACGCGAAGTGTCGGATTCGCGAACCGCGAGCGGCGCGCCCGCGGTTGCCCAGGGTAGACGGCCCGCAAGAACGTGCACTACGACCAGCTATGGTGTGAAGGCAGACCGCACAAAGTTACCGGGTAGTAACACGGCTGTGCGTAGCTAATCGCGTACCGAGGTTTCGCAGTCGACGCTGCGGGGCCCCTTCGAGGAGGACGAACCACACCCATGACGAACATCGTGGTCCTGATAAAGCAGGTCCCAGACACCTGGTCGGAGCGCAAGCTGAACGACGGCGATTACACGCTGGACCGCGAGGCCGCCGACGCGGTGCTGGACGAGATCAACGAGCGCGCAGTAGAAGAGGCCCTGCAGATCCGTGAGCGGGAGGGTGGCGAGGGCTCGGTGACCGTGCTGACCGCCGGCCCCGAGCGGGCGACCGAGGCGATCCGCAAGGCCCTGTCGATGGGCGCCGACAAGGCCGTCCACCTCAAGGACGACGGCATGCACGGCTCCTGCGTCGTGCAGACCGCGTGGGCGCTGGCGCGCGCGCTGGGCACGATCGAGGGCACCGAGCTCGTCATCGCCGGTAACGAGTCCACCGACGGCTCGGGCGGGGCGGTACCGGCCATCATCGCCGAGTACCTCGGCCTGCCGCAGCTGACCCACCTGCGCAAGCTGTCCCTCGAGGGCGGCAAGGTCACCGGTGAGCGCGAGACGGACGAGGGCGTGTTCACGCTCGAGGCGTCGCTGCCCGCGGTGGTGAGCGTGACCGAGAAGATCAACGAGCCGCGCTTCCCCTCCTTCAAGGGCATCATGGCCGCGAAGAAGAAAGAGGTCACGGTGCTGACCCTGGCCGAGATCGGCGTCGAAGGCGACGAGGTCGGGCTGGACAACGCCGGGTCGACGGTGCTGTCGTCGACGCCGAAGCCGCCGAAGACCGCTGGTGAGAAGGTCACCGACGAGGGCGAGGGCGGCAACCAGATCGCCCAGTACCTGGTCGGCCAGAAGATCATCTAAGACGAGCACATCCCACAGACGAGAAGAGCGATAAACCATGGCTGAAGTTTTGGTGCTCGTTGAGCACGCCGAAGGCGCACTGAAGAAGGTCACCTCCGAACTGATCACCGCCGCCCGCGCGCTGGGCGAGCCGTCCGCCGTCGTGGTCGGCAAGCCGGGAACGGCCGCGCCGCTGACCGACGGGCTGAAGGAGGCCGGCGCCGCCAAGATCTACGTTGCGGAGTCGGACGACGCCGAGAACTACCTGATCACCCCGGTGGTCGACGTGCTGGCATCGCTGGCCGAGTCGAACGCGCCCGCCGCCGTGCTGTTGTCCGCCAACGCCGACGGCAAGGAGGTCGCGGGCCGGCTCGCCGCCCGGATCGGATCCGGCCTGCTGGTCGACGTGGTGGGCGTCCAGGACGGCAACAAGTTCGTGCACTCCATCTTCGGTGGCGCGTTCACCGTCGAGGCGCAGGCCAACGGCGACACCCCGGTCGTCACGGTGCGCGGGGGCGCGATCGACGCCGAGCCGCAGGCCGCCGCCGGCGAGCAGGTCACCGTCGAGGTGCCGGCGGCCGCCGAGAACGCCACCAAGATCACCGCGCGCGAGCCGGCGGTCGCCGGCGACCGCCCGGAGCTGACCGAGGCCACCATCGTGGTGTCCGGCGGCCGCGGTGTGGGCAGCGCGGACAACTTCCACGTGGTCGAGGAGCTGGCCGACTCGCTCGGCGGTGCCGTCGGTGCGTCGCGCGCCGCCGTCGACTCCGGCTACTACCCGGGCCAGTTCCAGGTCGGCCAGACCGGCAAGACGGTGTCGCCGCAGCTGTACATCGCGCTGGGCATCTCCGGCGCGATCCAGCACCGCGCCGGCATGCAGACCTCGAAGACGATCGTCGCCGTCAACAAGGACGAGGAGGCGCCGATCTTCGAGATCGCCGACTACGGCGTGGTCGGTGACCTGTTCAAGGTCGCCCCGCAGCTGACCGACGCCATCAAGCAGCGCAAGGGCTGAGTTCGTCTCGGCCATGAGCCCCCGGCGCCCCGGTGCCGGGGGCTCGAGCGTATTCGGGCGGTCCTAAGCGCTAATCCCGAAGCTGACTACCGCGCCCCGGTCAGCATCGCGTCGATGCGCCGCAACGCCGTCGCGCACACCGTCAGATACGGCGCCGCCCACCACGGAGCGGCCATGCCGACTCGCGCCCCGTCGCCGATGGGGTCGACCCAGTGACGCGTCGCGGGAATTCCGGCCACCTCCCATGCCCATCGGCGCCCCGGCTCGAAGTCGGTGACGACGAACGGCACCGGCACCAGCAGCGACGTCTGAACCACACCGGTCGCCCCCAGCGCCAATTCGGTGTGGGGTTCGTCGAGCCGTGCTCCCCGGATCGTCGGGCCCCACTTCGGCCAGGCGTCCAGGTCGACCAGCAGGCCCCAGACCGCCGCCGGGGGCGCGTCGACCGCGCGGTCCACGGTAAGCATCATTCCTTCCATCTGTGGGCGGGTGTCAATCGGGCGTCGCGCGCCGCACCGGGGCCGGCTCGCCGCCGTCGCGGGCGCTCAAACGGGCCAGTGCGGCACGGGCTTTCGATGCCTCGCCGCAGGTGGCGTGCGCGCGTTCCCGGGCGATGCGCGCCTTTTCGCGCGCCTCTCGCGCCCGCGCAATGGCATCTCCCAGCCCAGGCACGGCCACCGTCTCGTCGGCGACGCGGCGTCGGGCGCGGGCGCGGTGGGATTTCTGCCGGCAGGCCGCGCTGCAGTAGCGCGCGTCCGCGCGGCCGTAGAACGCAGTGCCGCATTCCCAGCACTGCAATCGGCGGGCGACCATAACGGCATGTTACGCCTATTCGTAACGCATAGCAACTATGGCGCCTTGCCGTCTTTCCGCTGCTAGAGTGGCTTTCACCGGCGGAATGAGGAGAAATCCCGACAGGGATTCGGCACGTACAGCAAACAATTTGGAGCGGCTCGGACTTGGGCGTCCGGACGCCGGGCACAGTCGGGAAAGGTCGGGACATGGGCGAGAAGCCGGGGACATCGGTTTTCGGGCTGCGTCAACCCGACTTCCTGATCCGGATGCACGAGCAACTCGACGAGTTGGTCGCCGAACGTCAGCAGATGGGACAACTGCTGCAGGTGGCAATCGAGATCGGCTCCGACCTCGAGCTCGACGCGATCTTGCACCGCATCGTGGCCGCCGCGATCGGCATGACGGGTGCCCGCTACGGCGCCATCGGCGTCTGGGGGCCGGAGGGGACCTTGACCTCCTTCGTGCACAGCGGGATGGATCCCGACACGGTGGCGCTGGTCGGCCACCTGCCGGTGGGCAAAGGGGTGCTCGGCGCCCTCCGCGACCGCACCGAGCCGCTGCGCCTGAGCCGGCTGACGGACCACCCGAGCGCCGTGGGGTTCCCGGAGCACCATCCACCGATGCAGGCCTTCCTCGGCATGCCCGTCATCATCCGCGGCGCGGTGTACGGCAGCCTCTACGTCACCGACGACCGGCCCGGGCGCGGCTTCTGCGAGGCCGACGAAATCACCGTGCGGGCGCTGGCGTCGGCGGCATCGGTGGCCATCGACAACGCCCGGCTGTTCGACCGGGTGCGCGCGGGCGCCCGATGGACCGACGCCAGCCGCGAGATCAGCACCGCCCTGCTCTCCGAGTCGTACCCGGATGTACGACCGCTGCAGTTGATCGCCGAACGCGCGGCGGAGCTGACGGACGCCGAGCAGGCGATCGTCCTGGTCCCCGCCGACCCCGACCAGCCCAGCGATGAGGTGGACCGCCTGGTCGTGTCCGCGGCGGTCGGGTTGCACGCCAAGAGGGTTCTCGGACAAGAGGTTCCGGTGCGGGGATCCACCAGCGGCGAGGTGTTCCGGTCCGGCCGGCCCCTGCTCACCGAGACGTTTCGCCGCCCCATCCCCGCGTTCACCGATGTGGGCGAGCGACCCGCGATCCTGATGCCGCTGACGTCCGACCAGCACACGCTCGGCGTGATCGTGGTGGCCCGCAACACCGACGCCAGCCCGTTCGACGAACAGCATCTGGACCTCGTTCGCGACTTCGCCGACCACGCCGCAATCGCCCTCACGTTGGCCACCGAGCGACGAAACGCGCGAGACCTGAGCGTGTTGGTCGACCGGGAACGCATCGCCCGCGATCTGCACGACCAGGTGATCAGCCGCGTCTTCACCGTCGGCATGGACCTGCAGGGCGTCCTCGCCCGCCTCCGCTCACCGGAACTCGCGGCGCGGCTCACCCAATCCGTGGACGAATTGCAGGCCGTCATCGAGGACATCCGGCGCACCGTCTTCGATCTGCAGCAGCCGCCGGCCCGGCGGCGCAGTCTCGCCGAGCGGGTCCAGGACGCGATCGCGCGGCTCACCGACGACGGCAACGAGGGCACCACCCTGCGCATGGCGGGAACGATGACCGCGGTGGGCGACGAACTCGCCGAGCACGCCGAAGCCGTCGTCAGGGAAGCGCTCGGCAATGCGGTGCGGCACTCGCGCGCCGCGACCATCGCCGTCGAGGTCACCGTCACCGACCAACTGCTCATCGAGATCACCGACGACGGGTGCGGGGTCGCACCCGGCCACCGGCGGCGCGGCGGCCTGGACCGGATCGCCCGGCGGGCCAAAGACCTGGGCGGCGATTGCGCGATCACCAGTTCGCCCGGCGGCGGCACCCGAGTCCGCTGGAGCGCGCCGCTGCGGAATTCCTGACCCGGGCTCTGGAGGGGGAGCCCGGGTCCCCCACAACCACATCTCGTCACCTGACGTGCACGGACACGTCACAGCCACGATGCCGACTCGCTCATCGACTACGCAACGTTGGTTGACATGAGCATTGCTTCTGTCCTGATTCCCAGCGACAAGTCCGACGAAGCGACGACGGCGTCGTCCGGCGGGCCCCGTTACTCGCTCCTGCTGTCCACCGACGCCGGCATGATCGAGACGGCTCAGCGGCTCCGGTACGACGTCTTCTCCAGCACGCCCGGCTTCGCCCTGGCGGCGAACGACCACGAACGACGCGACGTCGACAGGTTCGACGAGTACTGCGACCACCTGCTCGTCCGCGACGACGGCACCGGCGAACTGGTGGGTTGCTACCGCATGCTGGCCCCGGCGGGCGCCATCGCGGCCGGGGGCCTCTACACCGCGACGGAGTTCGACATCCGCGCCTTCGACGCGCTCAGGCCGTCGCTGGTCGAGATGGGGCGCGCGGTGGTGCGCGACGGCCACCGCAACGGCGGCGTGGTGCTGCTGATGTGGGCGGGAATCCTGGCCTATCTGGATCGCTACGGCTACGACTACGTGACCGGCTGCGTCTCGGTGCCCATCGGCGGTGAGCCCGGCGACCCCGAAAACGAGGTACCGGGCCGCCAGCTGCGCGGCGTCCGCGACTTCATCCTCGGCCGTCACGCCGCTCCGCCGCAGTACCGGGTGCGACCACACCGGCCGGTGGTCATCGACGGGACCGCCCTCGACGACATTCCCGCCCCCGCGCGGCCGTCCGTCCCGGCGCTGATGCGCGGCTACCTGCGGCTGGGCGCGCAGGTGTGCGGTGAGCCCGCCCACGATCCCGACTTCGGGGTGGGCGACTTCTGCGTGCTGCTGGACAAGGGGCGCGCCGATACCCGATATCTCAAGCGACTCCGGTCGGTATCGGCGGCGTCGCAGCTGGCCGGCGACCGATGAACGCGCCCGCGGGCACCGCGCACTCCTGGCTGCCCCGTGCATCGTGCGACGCCGACTGCGTGGGCCCCGGCGACGCCGCGGCGTCGCCGCGGCTGCTGGTGGCGCTGCGCGTGACGCTTCGCGTGATGCTCGCGCTGCTGCTGGCACCCGGGGTGGCGCTGCTCGCGGTGCCGCTGCCGGGCCGGACGCGCGTGCAGCGCATCTATTGCCGGATGGTGCTGCGCTGCTTCGGTATCCGGATCACCGTGACGGGCAGCCCGATCCGTAACCTGAGCGGGGTCTTGGTGGTCAGCCCGCACATGTCCTGGCTCGACGTCTTCGCGATCGGTTCGGTGTTGCCCGGCTCGTTCGTCGCCCGGGCCGACATGTTCACCGGACTCGCCACGGGGATCGTGGCCCGCATCCTGAAGATCATCCCGATCGAGCGGTCCAGTCTGCGGCGGCTGCCCGCCGTGGTGGACACGGTCGCTCGCCGGCTGCACGGCGGCCAAACGGTCGTGTGCTTCCCGGAGGGCACCACCTGGTGCGGCCGGGACGGCGGGGCGTTCTACCCGGCGATGTTCCAGGCCGCGATCGACGCCGGCCGTCCGGTACAGCCGCTTCGGCTGACCTACCACCACGCCGACGGCTCCGTCTCGACGGTGCCGGCCTTCGTCGGCGACGAGACACTCTTCGGCTCCATCCGCAGGCTGCTCACCGTGCGGCGCACGCTGGCGCGGGTGCACGTCGAATCCCTGCAGCTCCCGGGGACCGATCGGCGAGCCCTGGCGAGCCGCTGCCAGTCGGTGTTGGGCGCCCGGGCGGGCCGGCCCGCAGCTCACGGGCCCGTGCTGGTCGCCTCCTAGCGCTGGACGCCCTTCACCTGCCGGTATCGTGGGTCGGGTCATGGTCTACCTGGATCACGCCGCTACCACGCCGATGCACCCCGCCGCCGTCGAGGCGATGACGGCGGTGCTGGCCACCGTCGGCAACGCCTCCTCGCTGCACACCAGCGGCCGGGCGGCGCGGCGTCGCATCGAGGAATCCCGCGAGCTGATCGCCGACCGGCTGGGCGCCCGTCCGTCCGAGGTCATCTTCACCGCGGGCGGGACCGAGAGCGACAACCTGGCCGTCAAGGGCATCTACTGGGCCCGCCGCGACGCCGAACCGCGCCACCGCCGCATCGTCACCAGCGAGGTGGAGCACCACGCCGTGCTGGACTCGGTGAACTGGCTCGTCGAACACGAGGGCGCCGAGGTGACCTGGCTGCCGACCGACACCGACGGCTCGGTATCGGTCGCCGCGCTGCGCGATGCGCTGTCCAACCACGACGACGTCGCGCTGGTGTCGGTGATGTGGGCCAACAACGAGGTCGGCACCGTCATGCCGGCCGCCGAGCTCGCCGAAGTCGCGGCCGAATTCGGGGTCCCGATGCACAGCGACGCCGTACAGGCGGTGGGCCAGTTGCCGGTGGACTTCGCCGCCAGCGGGCTTTCGGCGATGAGCGTGGCCGCGCACAAGTTCGGCGGACCTCCCGGTGTGGGCGCATTGCTGCTGCGCCGCGACGTGACATGCGTACCGCTGTCGCATGGGGGCGGCCAAGAGCGTGACATCCGCTCCGGGACGGCCGATGTCGCCGGCGCGGTCGGCATGGCCGCCGCGGCCCGAATCGCGGTGGACGGGATCGAGGCGAACGGCGCGCGCCTGCGGGCGTTGCGGGATCGCCTGATCGACGGGGTGCTGTCCGGCATCGAGGACGTCGGCCTCAACGGCGCCCGCGGCCCGTCCCCCGCAAGCGGGAGGTACCCCCAGCGGTTGCCCGGCAACGCGCACTTCACCTTCCGCGGCTGCGAAGGCGACGCGCTGCTAATGCTGTTGGACGCCAACGGGATCGAATGTTCGACCGGGTCGGCGTGCACCGCCGGTGTCGCGCAACCGTCGCACGTGTTGCTCGCGATGGGTGCCGACCCGGCCAGCGCCCGCGGATCGTTGCGAATGTCGTTGGGGCACACCAGTGTGGATGCCGACGTCGACGCGGTGCTGCGGGTGCTGCCCGCGGCGGTGGACCGCGCCCGCCGGGCCGCGCTGGCCGCCGCGGGGGCCCCGTAAATGAAAATTCTCGCCGCGATGAGCGGGGGCGTCGACTCGTCGGTCGCCGCCGCCCGCATGGTCGACGCCGGGCACGACGTCGTCGGCGTGCACCTGGCGTTGTCGAGCGCGCCCGGCGCTCTGCGCACCGGCTCGCGCGGCTGCTGCTCCAAGGAAGACGCCTCGGATGCGAGCCGCGTCGCCGATGTGCTCGGAATCCCTTTCTACGTCTGGGATTTCGCTGAGAGATTTCAAGCGGACGTGATCGACGATTTCGTGTCGTCGTACGCGCGCGGCGAGACGCCCAATCCCTGCGTGCGGTGCAACCAGCGGATCAAGTTCTCGGCGTTGTCGGCGAAGGCGCTTGCGCTGGGGTTCGACACCGTGGCCACCGGCCACTACGCCCGGCTGTCCGGTGGGCGGCTGCGCCGCGCCGTCGACCACGACAAGGACCAGTCCTACGTGCTGGCCGTGCTGACCGCCGAGCAGCTGCGCCATGCCACGTTTCCGATCGGGGACACCCCCAAGGCACAGATTCGCGCCGAAGCCGCCCGCCGCGGCCTGGCGGTCGCGGCGAAGCCGGACAGCCACGACATCTGCTTCATCCCGTCGGGCGACACCCGGGCCTTTCTGGGCGAGCGCATCGCGGTCCGCCGAGGCGCCGTGGTCGGCGCCGACGGCGCGGTGCTCGCCCAACACGACGGGGTGCACGGCTTCACCGTCGGCCAGCGCAAAGGCCTGGGCATCGCGGGGCCCGGACCCGACGGCCGCCCGCGCTACGTGACCGAGATCGACGCCGACACCGCGACCGTCCGGGTGGGGGACGCGGCCGACCTGGACGTGCTCGAGTTGCGCGGTCGGGAGCCGGTCTTCACCGCGGGACGACCGCCGTCGGGCCTCGTCGAGTGCGCGGTACAAGTGCGGGCGCACGGTGAAACCGCCCCTGCCGTCGCCGAATTGGTCGGTGACGAGCTCATCGTGCGGTTGCGCGTCCCGCTGCGCGGTGTCGCGCGCGGCCAGACGCTGGTGCTGTACCGGCCCGACCCGGACGGCGACGAGGTGCTCGGCAGCGCGACGATCGCCGGCACCGCGCACTAGGCCGGCATGTTCGCGACGATGTTCGTCATCACGATGTCGGACACCGATTGCGCAAAGCCGCACGAGGTGACCTCGAGGATGGCCACCGACCGCAGCCGGTAGTCGCGGCCGCAGCCACCCGGCCGCAGGTGCAGCGTGCCGGCGTCGGCCGCCCAGTCGCCGACGTACTGCTGGCCGTCCGCGGTGTTCGCGCAGTCCCCGACCGCCGCCACCAGGGCGCCGAACGCGCGTCGCGCGGTGTCGACATCCCGGTAGGCGGCCGCCCCTTCGGAGATCAGCGCGCCGTCGGGCGGGTCCTGGAACGTCGTCTTGTGGAATTCTTCGACATCGGGGCCGAACGTCGCCGTCTCGGCGTAGACGAACCGGCATTCGCGCGGTGCGGTGCCCGCGAGGGAGTCGATGTCGACGGGGCTGGTGCCGTCCATCGACGGGATGATCGTCAGGTGCTCGCCGGCGCCGGTGATCGCGCGCATCCGCGACTGGTCCAGCAAGATCGTGTCGACGTTGACGCCTTGCACGTCCCTGCGCGGGGAACCGAAGCCGGCCACCGCCGCGCCGTCCACCACCCGGGTGCATGCCGCAGCCAGCACCACCGCCCCGCACAACAGCAGCGGCCGTGCCAATCTCGTCATCCGCGACACGTTTCGCACCCTTCTCGCGTCGAACTTACCCGTGCACACGCGCGGCTGACACCCCTGGCCGTCGCCGGGTCGGGCGCCGTCGAATACGGTTGGGCCGGTGAGTGTTTTCGCGAGGGCCAGCGGCGTCGGCTCGTGGCCCGGCAGCCGGCCGCGGGAGGCCGCCGAGGTCGTCGTCGGGGAGTTGGCCGGCGCGCTGGCCCACATCGTCGAGCTGCCCGCCCGCGGCGTGGGCGCCGACATGCTCGGCCGGGCCGGCGCGCTGCTGATCGACGTGGCCATCGACACCGTGCCCCGTGGTTACCGCGTCGCCGCCCGGCCCGGGGCGATCACCCGCCGCGCCGTGAGCCTCCTGGACGAGGACATGGACGCGCTGGAGGAGGCCTGGGAGGTCGCCGGCCTGCGCGGTGGCGACCGCGTGGTCAAGGTGCAGGCCCCCGGGCCGATCACGCTGGCGGCCGGGCTCGAGCTGGCCAACGGCCACCGGGCGATCACGGACTCCGGCGCCGTGCGCGATCTGGCGGCGTCGTTGGCCGAGGGCGTGGCCGCGCACCGGGCGGCGCTGGCCCGCCGGCTGCGGACCCCGGTGGTGGTGCAGTTCGACGAGCCGTCGCTGCCAATGGCATTGGGCGGACGGCTGACCGGGGTGACCGCCCTGAGCCCGGTGGCGCCGATCGACGAGGCCGTGGCCGTCGGTCTGCTCGACGCCTGTGTCGCCACGGTGGGCGGGGAGGTCCTGGTACACAGTTGCGCCCCCGATCTGCCGTGGAAGGTGTTGCAGGACAGCAGTTTCAGTGCGGTCTCGGTGGACTCGAGCACCCTTGTCGCGGCGGATCTCGACGGTGTCGCCGCGTTCGTCGAATCGGGTCGCGCCGTCATGCTCGGCGTGGTGCCCGGCAGCGCCCCGCAGCGGCGGCCGTCGACCGAAGAGGTGGCCGGCGCGCTGGTTGCGGTGACGGATCGCCTCGGCTTCGGGCGATCGGCGCTGCGCGACCGCATCGGCGTCACCCCGGCGTGTGGCCTGGCCGGTGCGACCCCCGAATGGGCGCGCACCGCGATCGAGCTCGCCCGCACGGCGGCCGAGGCGTTCGCCGAGGACCCCGACGCCATCTAGCTCCGCCTCGTCGTGGTGTCGGCGTCCTCCGATAGCCTGCGAGGGTGAGCTCAGCAGAAGCTGAACCGGTGTCGCCCGAGGTCCGGCGGCGGTGGCAGGAACTGGCGGACGAAGTCCGTGAGCACCAGTTCCGCTACTACATCAAAGACGCCCCGATCGTCTCCGACGCCGAATTCGACACGATGTTCAACGACCTCCTCGCGCTGGAAGACCGCTACCCGGAGCTGCGGGTTCCGGATTCGCCGACGCAGCTGGTCGGCGGGGCGGGCTTTGCCACCGACTTCACCGAGGCCGCGCACCTCGAGCGGATGCTGAGCCTCGACGACGTGTTCGACCGCGACGAGCTGGTGGCCTGGAACAACCGGGTCGAGAACGAGGTCGGTCGCGACCCCTACTACCTGTGCGAACTCAAGATCGACGGCGTGGCGTTGTCGCTGGTGTACCGCGACGGCCGGCTGGAACGTGCCGCCACCCGCGGCGACGGCCGCGTCGGCGAGGACGTGACGCTCAACGCGCGCACCATCGACGACGTGCCCGAGCGGCTAACTCGCGCTGCCGATTTGCCGATTCCCGCCGTGCTCGAGGTGCGGGGCGAGGTGTTCTTCATGCTCGCCGACTTCGAGGCGCTCAACGCCAGCCTGGTCGAGGACGGCAAGGCGCCGTTCGCCAATCCGCGCAACAGCGCCGCCGGTTCGCTGCGGCAGAAGAATCCGGCGGTCACCGCCCGGCGCAAGCTGCGGATGATCTGCCACGGCATCGGCCGCACCGACGGGTTCGCGCCCGCGTCGTTGCACGACGCCTACACGGCGCTGAAAGCCTGGGGACTGCCGGTGGCCGAACAGACCGCGCGCGTGCGTGGCCTCGCCGCCGTGGAGGACCGGATCGGGTACTGGGGCGAGCACCGCTACGAGATCGATCACGAAATCGACGGCGTGGTGGTCAAAGTCGACGACTTCGCGTTGCAGCGCCGGCTGGGCACCACCTCGCGGGCGCCCCGGTGGGCCGTCGCGTACAAGTACCCGCCGCAGGAGGCGCAGACCAAGTTGCTCGACATCCGGGTCAACGTCGGGCGCACCGGGCGCGTCACGCCGTTCGCGTTCATGACGCCGGTGAAGGTGGCCGGATCGACCGTCGGGCTGGCCACCCTGCACAACGCCGCCGAGGTCAAGCGCAAGGGCGTGCTGATCGGTGACACCGTGATGATCCGCAAGGCCGGCGACGTGATCCCGGAGGTGCTGGGTCCCGTCGTCGACCTGCGCGACGGCTCCGAACGCGAATTCGTCATGCCCACAACGTGTCCTGAGTGCGGTACCACGCTGGCCCCCGCCAAGGAGGGCGACGCGGACATCCGCTGTCCCAATGCCCGGTCCTGCCCGGCGCAGCTGCGGGAGCGCGTCTTCCACGTCGCCGGCCGCGGAGCGCTCGACATCGAGGGGCTCGGCTACGAGGCGGCCACCGCGCTGCTGAAGGCCGGCGTGATCGCCGACGAGGGCGACCTGTTCACCCTCACCGAGGACGACCTGTTGCGCACCGACCTCTTCCGGACCAAGGCCGGCACCTTGTCGGCCAACGGCAGGCGGTTGCTCGACAACCTGGACAAGGCCAAGACGGTCGCGCTGTGGCGGGTGCTGGTGGCGCTGTCGATCCGGCATGTCGGACCGACCGCCGCGCGCGCCCTGGCCACCGAGTTCGGCAGCCTGGACGCGATCATGGCGGCGTCGACCGAGCGGTTGGCCGCGGTCGAGGGCGTCGGACCGACGATCGCCGCCGCGCTCACCGAGTGGTTCACCGTCGACTGGCACCGCGCGATCGTCGACAAGTGGCGCGCCGCGGGGGTGCGGATGGCCGACGAGCGCGATGCCAGCGTGCCCCGCACCCTGGAAGGGCTGACCGTCGTCGTCACCGGTTCGCTGGCCGGCTTTTCCCGCGACGACGCCAAGGAGGCGATCATCGCCCGCGGGGGGAAGGCCGCGGGGTCGGTGTCGAAGAAGACCGACTACGTCGTCGCCGGCGACGCGCCGGGCTCCAAGTACGACAAGGCGGTCAAGCTGGGCGTTCCGGTCCTCGACGAGGACGGTTTCCGGGAGTTGTTGGCCGGGGGCCCGCCGGGCACTCCGGCGGACTAGGCACGCACGGGCTCGCCCGAAATTGGGGCGCACCGCCCAAGCCGCTCTATCGTGGTCGTTAGGACCCAGACGGTGCAGGAGTGCACGCAGGCATCGCCGTGGTCGCCGCGTGAGGCCGAGATACTGGCGGTGACCCTGCGGCTGTTGCACGAACACGGCTATGACCAACTGACCGTCGAAGCCGTGGCCGGCGCCGCCCACGCCAGCAAGGCCACGGTGTACCGGCGTTGGCCCTCGAAGGCCGAATTGGTGCTGGCCGCCTTCATCGAGGGCGTCCGCCAGGTCGCGCTCCCGCCGAACACCGGCACCTTGCGAGGCGACCTCTTGAGCATGGGGGAGACGTGCGGCCAGCACGGCGCCGAGCACGCCAGCACCATTCGCGCGGTGATGGTCGAGGTGTCGCGGCACCCGGCGCTCAACGACGCCTTGCAGGAGCAATTCCTCAAGCAGCGCAAGGCGCTGATTCAGCATGTGCTGCGCCAGGCCGTCGACCGCGGTGAGATCAGCGAGGACGTCGTCACCGACTAACTCTGGGACCTGCTGCCGGGGTACCTCATCTTCCGGTCCATCATCCCGGGCCGGCCACCCACCCGCCGCACCGTGCAAGCGCTCGTCGACGGGTTCCTGATCCCGGGTTTGACCAGAACCACCGCGTAACGCCGCCTTGATCGCCGAGACGGAATGTGTACGCGCGCGTCTCTTGTACAGTACGGTCCCGTACCGTACTGCCATACGTGTCGATCACGCCCGTCCCGCCGGCAAGTCGCCGCCGATTCGGGGTGACGGCGCCGCCCGATGATCGAAAGGTGAACGGGTGTAGGGGATTTCGTTGGCCGCGTTCGTCAAACGCGGGTGGATGGTGATCGTTGCGGTGCTGGTCGTCGTGCTCGCGGGATTCGCCATCTACCGCCTGAACGGAATCTTCGGCTCCCAGAGCGGCACCTCGGCCAACAGCGGCCTGGCCAACGAGATCGTCCCGTTCAACCCCAAACACGTGGTGCTCGAGGTCTTCGGCAGGCCGGGCGCCACCGCGACCATCAATTACCTTGATGTCAACGCCCAGCCGCAGCAAGTCAAGGACGCGCCGTTGCCGTGGTCGTTCACGATCACCACCACAGAGCCCGCGGTCATCGGCAACGTCGTCGCGCAGGGCAACGGGGACAGCCTCGGCTGCCGCATCACCGTCAAAGGGGAAGTGAAAGACCAACGCACCGTTGACAAAGCCGACGCCTACACCTTCTGCCCGGACAAGTCTGGATGAATCCCCGATGAGCAACCACGAACAGTCGCGGGCCTTCGTCCCGCGCACCATCCGCCGGCTCGCATTGCCCATCCTGCTGTTCTGGGTGGCGCTGGCCGCGATCACCAACATCGCGGTCCCGCAATTGGAAGAGGTTGGCAAGACGCACAATGTGGCGCTGAACTCGCCCGACGCCCCATCGCTCAAGGCCATCAAGCGCATCGGTGAAAAGTTCGGAGAGTTCGACACCGACAGCTCGGCATGCGCAACCCGGAAAGCATGCTCATCCTGGACAAGGTGGCCAAGGCCGTGTTTCACGTCCCCGGCGTCGCGCAGGTGCAGACCATCACCCGTCCCCTGGGCACCCCGCTGGTCCACAGCTCGCTCGCCTTCGTGGTCAGCAATTCCAGTGCGGTGCAGCGGGAAAACCTGACCTATCAACGAGATCGGGCCGACGATGCCCTCAAGCAGGCCAACGAACTGAACAAGACGATCAACATCCTCCGGCAGCAGTACGTCTTGCAGCAGCAGCTGGCCACCACCACCCAAGACGAGACGCAAAGCTTCCACGACACCCTCAGCACCATCCAGGATCTGCGCGACAAGGTCGCCAACTTCGACGATTTCTTCCGGCCGGTCCGCAGCTACTTCTACTGGGAGAGGCATTGCTTCGACATTCCCGCCTGCTTCGCTTTCCGGTCACTGTTCGACGCGCTCGACGGCATCGACCAGCTCACCGAGAAGTTCGAGGGTCTCACCGCTTCGCTCGACAAACTCGACGCGCTGCAGCCGAAACTGGTGGCGCTCATACCTCCGCAGATTGACAGCCAGCAGACCAACCGCGATCTGACGTTGGCCAATTACGCCACGCTGTCCGGCATTTACGCGCAGACCGCGGCCGCGATCGACAACGCGACGGCGTTGGGGCGGGCGTTCGACGCCGCCAAGAACGACGACACCTTCTACCTGCCGCCCGACGTTTTCAACAACCCCGACTTCAAGCGCGGGCTGAAGCTGTTCCTCTCGCCCGACGGCAAGGCCGCTCGCATGATCGTCACGCACGAAGGCGATCCCGCGACACCCGAGGGCATTTCGCACATCGATCCGATGGCGAAGGCCGCCCGCGAGGCCCTCAAGGGCACGCCGATGGCGGGGGCGGGGATCTATCTCGGTGGGACCGCCTCGACGTACAAGGACATTCAGGACGGCGCCAAGTACGACCTGATGATCGTGGCGTTCGCCGCGCTGAGTCTCATCCTGCTGATCATGATGATCATCACGCGTAGCCTGATCGCCGCGCTTGTCATCGTGGGCACTGTCGCCATGTCGCTGGGTGCCTCGTTCGGGTTGTCGGTTCTGGTGTGGCAGTACCTGTTCGGCATCCAGTTGTATTGGGTCGTGCTTGCGCTCGCGGTGATCCTGCTGCTGGCGGTCGGATCCGACTACAACCTGCTCCTGATCTCGCGGTTCAAGGAAGAGATCCACGCCGGGCTGAACACCTGCATCATCCGCGCGATGGCCGGCTCCGGATCGGTGGTCACCTCGGCGGGCATCGTCTTCGCCGTCACCATGTGTGCGTTCGTGTTCAGCGGTTTTCAGGTCCTCGGTCAGATCGGCACGACGATCGGGCTCGGCTTGCTGTTCGACACGCTGATCGTGCGCTCGTTCATGACGCCCTCCGTCGCGAAAATCCTCGGGCGGTGGTTCTGGTGGCCGCAACGGGTGCGCCCGCGTCCGGCGAGCACGATGTTGCGGCCCTACGGTCCGCGGCCGGCGGTCCGGCAGCTGCTGCTGTGGGACGACGACGACCACGCGGTGCTGGCGGGATCGAACTAGCAGGTGCACTGATTTAGCGCCGGCGCAACGATCGCGGCGCCACACCCTGCGGGTGCCGCCGGGTCGGTCAGTAGGATGCGTCCGACGACCGCTCGATCCCTCGTGGCAGAGCGGGCGGGCGATCGTAGATTGCCGACCACATCCGATGGGCAATCGTCATCCGACTCAGCTTTCGTGAGGTTCTCCATGCATGTCGCACTTTTCACCGATCTGCACCCCGCCGGCCTCGGAGGGACGCAGGTTTCGGTGGCCACTCAGCGTCGTGCGCTCGAGCAGTGCGGGCACCGGGTCACGGTCTTCACGGCACCGATGCCCGGCGCGGTCGACCCCGACCCCTGCGTCGTCGAATTGAAGCCGGTACCCGTCGTCGACGCGATCATGCGCAAGCTGGGCAGGCATGAGGACTTTGTCCTGGTATGGCCCTCCAAGACGAACCGCGCGATCATCGACGAGGCGTTCGGCAGCCGCGGGCCCATCGACATCGTGCACACTCAGGGCGACTTGGGGGTGGCGATAGCCGGCGCGGAAGCCGCTCGCCGGCATGGTATTCCGGTGGTTCAGACCAAGCACACCCGCTACGACACCTATTTCGAGCAAGCCACCCCCGCCCCGCTCTTCCTGGCGGTATTGGTCAGCCAGGTGCAGAAACGCTATCTGGCACAGAAATTCCACCTGACCCGCGAAAAGGAAAGTGCGGCTTCGCGACTGGCGTGGCAGTTCATGGTGGCCAACGCGCAGGCCGTGGACCACCAGATCACCCCGACGCAGCATTTTGCGCGGTCGCTGGCCAGGCGCGGGGTCACCCGTCCGATCTCGGCGATTTCCAACGGGTTTGACGACGACGTCGTCGACCGGGCCCGCACGGCCGTGGCTGCCCGACTGTCTGACGACGAGCCGTTGCGACTCGTCTGGTGTGGGCGCCTGTCGTCGGAGAAGCGGGCCCTCGAAGCGATCGAGGCCGTCGCTCAGGTCGACAACTGCACGCTCGACATCTATGGCCAGGGCCACCTGGAGGCGGCGATGAGGAAACTCATCCGCTCCGCCGGACTCGCGCAACGAGTCCGCCTGCACGGTCGGGTCGACCGCGAAGCCTGTTTGGTCGCGATGGGATCGAGCGATGCCCTGCTGTTCACCTCTTATGACTTCGACACCCAGGGGCTCGTCCTGCTGGAGGCGGTGGCGATGTCGTCGCCCGTCATCTACTGCGACCCCGCGCTGAGCGAAACCGTTCCCGAAGGCGGGGGCATCCTCGCCGCCGATCCGTCCCCGTACGCGGTGGCGGCGGCGATTCGTGTGCTCGCCTCGGATCGCGACAGACTGCGGCAGATGTCCGACGTCGCCACGCGGCACCGGGACGGCGGCCGGCAATCCGTGCAGACCGAGAAGATCATCGCCATCTACAACAGCCTGCTGGACCGGGTGCCCGCGTAGCCGGCGCTAGCGCAGCATGGTGGCCACGATCCCGGCCAGGTAGCCCAGCCGAGCCACCTCCGAGGGCCGGAATTCCGGGCCCGGGCGGCCGAGCACCACCGCCGTGTGCGGATCGCCCAGCGGGGCCGCGACCATCGTGGTGTCCATGTCGCGCCACGCCTGGGGCACCCAGTCGCCGGTGCTGTCCAGCGCCGCGGCCCGCTCGATCGGCAGCCACGGGGCGGAATCCGCCCGCGTCTCCGGCGCCCCACGACTGGAGGCCAGGCGGTGCAGCGCGCCGTCCGCGCTGCGCAGCACGGTGCACCAGCTGACACGCAGCACGCGGGGCGCCTCGTCGGCCAGGACCTGAAGCCGGGACGCCCGGTCGGCGGCGGCCGCAACGTGGTCGAGCAGCTCCAATTCGCGATGCGCTTCCAAGAGCCCGGTGTGCGGACGCACGCTGTCCACCCGGACACCGGAAAGCGACTCCGCGGCGGTGATCAGCGTGTCCGGCATCGCTCCCGGCGGCAGCTCGATGACCAGGTCGTCGATCGCGTATCCCGAGCTGCGCTCCACCACGTCCAGCGACAGAATGTCGGCGCCCACCGAACCCAGCGCCACGGCCAGCGACCCCAGGCTGCCCGGGCGGTCGACCAGCTCGATGCGCAACAGATAGGACGGCACGGCCAACACTGTTGCACAGTGATGCGGGGGCTGCATTTTTACGGATAACCGGCGGGCCTGAACCCGCGCGCACGCCCGCGGCTAGGCTTTCGTGTCGTGTCTCAGATCTCCCGCGACGAGGTGGCGCACTTGGCCCGGCTGTCCCGGCTGGCGCTGACCGATGCCGAACTGGACAGCTTCGCCGGCCAGCTCGACGCCATCTTGACCCACGTCAGCCAGGTGCAGGCGGTCGACGTCACCGGTGTCGAAGCGACCGGCAACCCCCTCAAGGACGTGAACGTCACCCGCCCGGACGAACCGACCCCGTGCCTGACCCAGGCTGAAGCGCTGGCCGAGGCGCCCGCGGCCGCCGACGGCCGCTTCGCGGTGCCCCAGATCCTGGGGGACAGCGAGTGAACGAGGTCATCCGGTCCGACGCCGCCAGCCTGGCCGCCCGGATCGCCGCTAAGGAGCTGTCGTCGGTCGAGGTCACCCGCGCGTGCCTGGACCAGATCGCGGCGACCGACGAGCGGTATCACGCCTTCCTGCACGTGGCCGCCGACGAGGCGCTGGGGGCGGCCGCCGTCGTCGACGAGGCGGTCGCCGCGGGGGAGCGGCTGCCGTCGCCGCTGGCAGGGGTGCCGCTGGCGCTCAAGGACGTCTTCACCACCGTCGACATGCCCACGACCTGCGGCTCGAAGATCCTCGAGGGGTGGCGTTCACCCTACGACTCGACCGTCACCACGCGGCTGCGCGCCGCGGGCATCCCGATCCTGGGCAAGACCAACATGGACGAGTTCGCGATGGGCTCGTCGACGGAGAACTCCGCATACGGGCCCACCCGTAACCCGTGGGACCTCGACCGGGTGCCCGGCGGCTCCGGCGGGGGCAGCGCGGCGGCGCTGGCCGCGTTCCAGGCGCCGCTGGCCATCGGATCCGACACCGGCGGCTCGATCCGGCAGCCGGCCGCGCTGACCGCGACGGTCGGTGTCAAACCCACCTACGGCACCGTGTCGCGCTACGGCCTGGTGGCCTGCGCGTCGTCGCTGGATCAGGGCGGCCCGTGCGCGCGGACCGTGCTGGACACCGCGCTGCTGCACCAGGTGATCGCCGGGCACGACCACCGCGACTCGACGTCCGTCGAGGCCGCGATCCCCGATGTCGTCGGTGCCGCCAAAGCCGGCGCGGCCGGCGACCTCAAGGGCGTGCGGGTGGGAGTCGTCAAGCAGCTGCGCGGCGAGGGCTACCAGCCGGGAGTGTTGGCCTCGTTCGAGGCCGCCGTCGGGCGACTGACCGAACTGGGCGCCGAGGTGAGCGAAGTCGACTGCCCGCACTTCGAATACGCGCTGGCCGCCTACTACCTGATCCTGCCGTCGGAGGTGTCGAGCAACCTGGCCCGCTTCGACGCCATGCGCTATGGCCTGCGCGTCGGCGACGACGGCACGCACAGCGCCGAGGAAGTGATGGCGCTGACTCGCGCCGCCGGGTTCGGACCGGAAGTCAAGCGGCGCATCATGATCGGCACCTACGCGCTGTCGGCCGGTTACTACGACGCGTACTACAACCAGGCGCAGAAGGTGCGCACCCTGATCGCCCGCGACCTCGACAGGGCGTACGAGTCCGTCGACGTGGTCGTCTCGCCCGCCACTCCGACCACCGCCTTCCCGTTGGGCGAGAAGGTCGACGACCCGCTGGCGATGTACCTGTTCGACCTGTGCACGCTGCCGCTGAACCTGGCCGGCCACTGCGGCATGTCGGTGCCCGCGGGGCTGTCGCCGGACGACGGCCTGCCGGTCGGTCTGCAGATCATGGCGCCGGCGCTGGCCGACGATCGCCTCTACCGGGTGGGTGCCGCCTACGAGGCCGCCCGCGGCCCGCTGCCGAGCGCGATCTAGTCGCGGGTTAATTGCGCCACCGGCCGCCGTCCCAGGCAAGATAAGGGCATGCGGATCGGAGTTCTCACCGGAGGCGGCGACTGCCCAGGGCTGAACGCCGTCATTCGGGCGGTGGTGCGCACCTGCGACGCGCGGTACGGCTCGTCGGTGGTCGGCTTCCAGGACGGGTGGCGCGGGTTGCTGGAAAACCGGCGCATACAACTGCAGAACGACGACCGCAACGACCGGCTGCTGGCCAAGGGCGGCACCATGCTCGGGACCGCCCGCGTGCATCCGGACAAGCTGCGCGCCGGGCTGGACCAGATCAAGCAGACACTGGACGACAACGGCATCGACGTGCTCATCCCGATCGGCGGGGAAGGCACCCTGACCGCCGCGCACTGGCTGTCCGAGGAAAACGTTCCCGTCGTCGGGGTGCCGAAGACCATCGACAACGACATCGATTGCACCGACGTCACTTTCGGCCATGACACCGCGCTGACGGTGGCCACCGAGGCCATCGACCGCTTGCACAGCACGGCCGAGTCGCACCAGCGGGTCATGCTGGTGGAGGTGATGGGCCGGCACGCCGGCTGGATTGCGCTGAACGCGGGCCTGGCCTCGGGCGCCCACATGACGCTGATTCCCGAGCAGCCCTTCGACATCGAGGAGGTGTGCCGGCTGGTCAAACGCCGCTTCCAGCGCGGGGATTCGCACTTCATCTGCGTGGTCGCCGAGGGTGCGAAACCCGTCGCGGGCTCGATCTCGTTGCGCGAGGGCGGGCTTGACGAGTTCGGCCACGAGAAGTTCACCGGTGTCGCCGCCCAGCTGGGCGCCGAAGTGGAGAAGCGGATCAACAAGGACGTCCGGGTGACCGTGCTGGGCCATGTCCAGCGCGGCGGGACCCCCACCGCTTACGACCGGGTGCTGGCCACCCGGTTCGGCGTCAACGCGGCCGACGCCGCGCACGCGGGGGAATACGGCCAGATGGTGTCGCTGCGGGGGCAGGACATCGGCCGGGTGGCGCTGGCCGACGCGGTGCGCCAGCTCAAGCTGGTGCCCGAAAGCCGCTACGACGACGCCGCCGCCTTCTTCGGCTGATCGCACGGATTCGGCAAACGGCGGGTTGCCCCGGCCTGACGGCGGCCTGAATTTGCCCGGCGATTGGCCAGCTTAAAGCCGATCGGCACAAATTAGTGGTTTCCGGACTGGTTCCGAACGGTTATACCGGGGGTGTGAGCAACCGCGGTTCGATTCGCGGAGTCGTTCAGCACCCCGCGGCGTCGGCTGGGCCACCGGGCCCGCCGGTAAACCCGCCACGGCCACCGGGTTGGCGTATCGACGCCGATCCAGCGGCCGCCACGGTGCCGCAGCCGCACCGCTCGGAGCCATCCGTGCGCCGGCCGCCGGCCAGGGTGCCCCCGCCCGCGCCCGTCGCGACTTCGCGGGAATCCTCGCCCCCGCGGCGGCCTTGGCTGCCCGGCGGCACGGCCCTGGACGGGCTCGACCAGCAGCAACGGGCTGATTCCTCGCGGTTTAGCTGGCGAGAAGTGGTCCATCGCGTGACCGGCGTCGATCTGGGCGTCGGCAAAGAGGCGCAGTACAAAGAGGACCTGCGCACCCGTATCCGCGCGGCCGTGGGCGGCGCATTTCCCATCGCCGTGCTCAACCTCAAAGGTGGTGTCGGCAAGACGGCGGTCGTGGAGGCACTGGGGTCGACGTTCGCCGACGTGCGTCACGATCGGGTGATCGCCGTCGACATCGACGCCGGCGACCTCGCCGAGCGGCACGGCCGTCCGCACTCGCCGGGCATGGCCGAGCTGCTGGCCGACAAGGCGATCACCGACTATGCGGACATCCGGGCTCACACGTACATGAACAATTTCGGCCTGGAAGTGCTCGCGCTGCCGGACTATGCGCAGACCGACTGGAGACTCGAGCGCCACGATGTCGTCAAGGCGTTCTCCCTGTTGCGCAACCACTACTCGGTGGTGCTGGTGGACTGCGCCAAGGCCCTCAATTCGGGTGTGATGGAAGCGGTCCTGCCCGAGGCGCGGGCGCTGGTCGTGGTGACCAGCACCTCCATCGACGCGATCCGGAAGACGGCCACCACGCTGGATTGGCTGGGCAACAACGGATATCAGCCGCTGGTGCGGTCGACGGTTTTGGCGATCAACCACATCGAGCCGGCCAGGGTGGACCTGTTGGCCGCCAAGGAACTCGAGCGCTTGTCCGCGCGCGTCGCCGCGACGGTGGTGCTGCCGTTCGATCGGCACATCCACGAGGGCAAACAGATCGGGCTGGATCGACTGAGCAAGGAAAACCGGCGCAGTTACCTCGAGATGGCGGCAGTATTGGCCGACATGTTCCCCGACAGGGGTGAGGAGCTCGGCCGGTTCCCGGCGCCCCGCTCGCCGCACTGGCCCTGAGATCGCCCTCCTCCGCAAGCGGGAGGCGCCCCCAGCGCCGCGCTCGCGGTCACCACGGGCCTGACGGTGGTGACCCGCTTCGCCCGGCTCCGCCGCGCTCGCGGTCACCACGGGCCTGACGGTGGTGACCCGCTTCGCCCGGCTCCGCCGCGCTCGCGGTCACCACGGGCCTGACGGTGGTGACCCGCTTCGCCCGGCTCCGCCGCGCTCGCGGTCACCACGGGCCTGACGGTGGTGACCCGCTTCGCCCGGCTCCGCCGCGCTCGCGGTCACCACTACGATCGACGGCATGAGTGTTGCTGCCGGCGCCGATCTCATGGACTACGACGACGTCATCGCGCGCTTCGACCCGGTCCTCGGCCTCGAGGTGCACGTCGAACTGTCGACCGTGACGAAGATGTTCTGCGGCTGCTCCACCGCGTTCGGTGCCGAACCCAACACCCAGGTCTGCCCGGTGTGCCTCGGCCTGCCGGGTTCGCTGCCGGTGCTCAACCGCACGGCGGTGGAGTCGGCGATCCGGATCGGACTCGCGTTGAACTGTGAGATCGTGCCCTGGTGCCGCTTCGCCCGGAAGAACTACTTCTACCCGGACATGCCGAAGAACTACCAGATCTCCCAGTACGACGAGCCGATCGCCATCAACGGGTATCTGGATGCGCCGCTGGAGGACGGCACCACCTGGCGGGTCGAGATCGAACGCGCGCACATGGAGGAGGACACCGGGAAGCTGACCCACCTGGGCAGCGAGACCGGCCGCATCCACGGCGCCACCACCTCGCTGCTCGACTACAACCGCGCCGGTGTGCCGCTGATCGAAATCGTGACCAAGCCGATCGTGGGCGCCGGGGCCCGGGCGCCGGAGATCGCGCGCGCGTACGTCACGGCATTGCGAGACCTGTTGCGCGCCTTGGACGTATCCGATGTGCGGATGGACCAGGGCTCTATGCGTTGCGATTCCAACGTGTCGCTGATGCCCACCGGAACCACCGAGTTCGGCACCCGCACCGAGACCAAGAACGTCAACTCGCTGAAAAGCGTTGAGGTCGCGGTCCGCTACGAGATGCAGCGGCAGGCCGCCGTCCTGGCGTCGGGTGGGCAGATCATCCAGGAGACCCGGCACTTCCACGAAGCGGGGTACACCAGCCCGGGCCGCGCCAAAGAGACCGCCCAGGACTACCGCTATTTCCCCGAACCCGACCTGGAACCCGTCGCGCCCAGCCGTGAATTGGTCGAGCAGCTGCGCCAGACCATCCCGGAGCTACCGTGGCTGAGCCGCAAGCGGATTCAACAGGAATGGGGCGTTTCCGACGAGGTGATGCGCGACCTCGTCAACGCCGGCGCCGTGGACCTGGTCACCGCAACCGTCAAGCACGGCGCGTCCAGCGAGCAGGCGCGCGCCTGGTGGGGAAACTTCTTGGTGCAGAAGGCCAACGAGGCGAACGTCGCGCTGGACGAACTGGCCATCACCCCCGCCCAGGTCGCCGCGGTGATCGCGCTCGTCGACGAGGGCAAGCTGTCCAACAAGCTGGCCCGCCAGGTCGTGGAGGGGGTGCTGGCCGGTGAGGGTGAACCCGGGCAGGTGATGGCGTCCCGCGGCCTCGAGCTGGTGCGCGACGACTCGGTCACCCAGGCCGTGGTCGACGAGGCGCTGGCCGCCAATCCCGATGTGGCGGAGAAGATCCGCGGCGGCAAGGTGGCCGCGGCCGGCGCGATCGTCGGCGCGGTGATGAAGGCCACCCGGGGGCAAGCCGACGCCGCGCGGGTGCGCGAACTGGTGCTGGCCGCCTGCGGGCAGAGCTAGACCGGCCGGCGCGGCTTCGCGGCGGGCGCGAGACGTCAGCCGATCATTTGGCGAGTGTCGAAAGCGCTATCGCCCGCGATATCGGATTCGCGAAGACCGCGCTAGGTCTTGTCGTCGTTGTTGCGCGGGAAGCCGCCGCCCTGCGGGAACAGCGGGAAGACCACGTCGTCGAGCTTCTCGGCGTCGCCGGCGGTCTTGTTGACGGTTGCGCCCCAAACGTTTCCGTCCGGCGACATCCGCAGCGCCCACGCGTGGGCATGGGTGTCCTTGCGGACCACGTCGGGTTCCCCGGTGACCGCACCCGTCGCCGGCGCCAGCCGCACGGCCACCGTCATCTTGGTGTTGATCAGGTTGACCAGCACGGTGCCGTCCATCGCCGCGCAGCCGGCCACGCCGGGCTTGTCCGGCCACGTCCACACCGTGGAGACCTCCGACGTTTTGGTGATGCGCTGCAACCGGTCCGCCGTCGGGGTGCGGTCGGCGACATAGAGCGAGCCGTCGACCGGATCGATGCACATTCCGCCGCCGGCGCCGACGCCGGAAAGCGCCGTCGTCGGCGGCGCCTGCCCGATGGTCGTCGGCTGCTCGATGCGCAGTACCTTGCCGGCCAGCGACTTGGGGTCCGCGGCCGCCGCCGGGTTGCCCGCGTCGCCGGTCATGACGACCAGCGTCGTGGGGCTGGTGAAGATCAACGCCCCGGTGTTGCCGGTGGCCCCCTTGGGGATGCCCGTCAGGATGTCCTTGGGGATGTCGCCGTCGGCCACCCGGATCACCCGGTTGTCGGTCGGCGTGCTGATGTAGGCGTACATCAGCCGGTCTTGCGTGTAGGTCGGCGACAGCACGATGTCCATCAGGCCGCCGTCACCGGCCGGGTCCACCGGGATGACCGTCTTCACCTTCGGCTCGGCGCTGACCGAGATCTCCTTGACCGCGCCGGTGGTGCGCTCGGCGACCAGGGCGGTTTTGCTGTCGGGCCCCATGATCAGGCCGCTGGTGCTCTCCAGGCAGCCCTGCATCACGCCCGGGGCGGGGCACGCCTTGGGGAACGGCGTGGGCGGCAGCGGCGGCGGCGGGGGAGGCGTCGAGCTGGGTTGCGGCTTGAGTTCCGGGTTGGTGGTGAAGGGCTGGGACTGGGCGTCGTTGAACCGTGCACACCCGCTCGCGACCAGCACCACCGCGCAAAGCGCGGCAAACCCGCACCGAACCGAGCGCCGTAGTCGCATGACCGACAGGCTACGGACAGTGCGCCCGCCCCCGCCACACGCCTGCGGCCCGCCTACCCGTCGCCGCTCCACCGCAGCCATTTTCGCGCGCACCGGTAAGCACCATTCCGGCCCCGATTCCGCGGCGACGGCGCCGCCAAAGCCCCCGGCGAGCCCATTTCGGGCCAATCTGGGCTTGTTCGGCAGGCAAACCACCGATTGCCTGGCGAAAGCGCCGCTCAAATCCCCAATTCAGCGCCAAATGCCCTTACCCTGACACCCGTGACCAGTCAACCGAATGACGGACATTGGCAACGGCCCGGCGAATCCCCGGAGCCGACCCCGGGACGCCCCGCCACGGCGCGTGTGGTTGACCCCGAGGATGATCTGACGCCCGTCGGTTACCCCGGCGATTTCAACCCCTCCACCGGAACCACCACCGTCATCCCCTACATGGGCGACCACGCCGCCGTCGGCGGCCCCAGGGCGACGGGTTACAACGTGCTCGACCAGCAGGAGCCCCTGCCTTACGTCCAGCCGCAACCCACCCGGCACGCGGCCGCCGAGCCCGTCGAGATCGACGGGGACGAACACTACGGCCGCCTGCACGACGTCGGGCGTCGCGGCACCCAGCACCTGGGTTTGCTGATATTGCGGGTCGGGCTCGGGTTCGTGCTGGCCGCCCACGGGCTGCAGAAGCTGTTCGGCTGGTGGGGCGGCTCGGGGGTGGGCGGGTTCAAGAACTCCCTGTCGGACGTCGGCTACCAGCACGCCGACATCCTCGCCTACGTCAGTGCCGGTGGTGAGCTGGTCGCGGGCGTGCTGCTGGTGCTTGGGCTGTTCACCCCGGTGGCCGCGGCCGGTGCGCTGGCGTTCCTGATCAACGGCCTGCTGGCCACCATCTCGGCGCGGCCGCACCCGCACACCTTCGCCTACTTCCTGCCGGACGGGCACGAGTACCAAATCACGCTGATCGTCGTGGCCGTCGCGGTCATCCTGTGCGGGCCGGGCCGCTACGGCCTGGACGCGCGGCGCGGCTGGGCCCACCGGCCCTTCATCGGGTCGTTCGTCGCCCTCCTGGTCGGCATCGCCGCCGGGGTCGCGGTGTGGGTGCTGCTCAACGGGGTCAACCCGATCGCCTGATCCGCCTGCGCATAGGCCGGCTACGCGTAGGGGTTGGGCACGCGCCCGGAGCTGACCTCGGCCAGTTGTGGGAGCGTCGCGAACGTCACCGCGGGCAGACGCAACTGCGCGCCGCTCCTGAGGTGCGCCCGCGCCCAGGAGCCCCGGTGGAAGCGCAGGCCGTCGATCTCATCCCACCGCACCGCCCGGCCGCCCAGTAGCGTTCGGACGGTCACGCCCCGGTCGTCGGCGACGGTGCGCAGGCGGACGATCATCGCCGACAGCACCACGGGGATCAGCAGCAGCGGAGCCGAGGGCGGCCACAGCATCACCGGTATCAGCAACCCCAGGGTCACGAAGCCGACGGCCAGGTGCGCGATCGGGGACACCTTGATCACGACGGGTGTGTGGGAAGACGAACCGGTAGCCACCCGACCATCATTTCACCCGGCGCGGGGGCCCTGGACCTCGGCGCGAGCCGACGGTCACGGATTTGACTGCTGAGCTGTGCGAAGGCTACCGTCGGGTGTTATGGATACCGCCGGAAAGCCCGGGATGCTCGTAGTAATTAGTCGGCGCGTTGGTGCCTGACTAGCCTCTTCGGCATTTGAAGCTATCCAGACCAACGCGCAACCCTCGTGCAGCAGATGAGCTGTCGGGGGTTTTTTGTTGCCCCCGAGCGAGATTCCCAGAGTGAATAAGGATCAAAGACAGTGAGCGCTCCCGCCAGGCCGCACGCCACCGAGCCGCAGCGTGCCGCCGACATCGCCACGGACGCGGCCAAGCCCGCCGAGAAGTCGCCGACCACCAAGCCGAAACGCATTGGGCCCGAGAAGCTTACCGGCGCCCAGTCGGTGATCCGCTCCTTGGAGGAACTCGGCGTCGAGGTCATTTTCGGGATCCCGGGTGGCGCCGTGTTGCCGGTCTACGACCCGCTGTTCGACTCGAAGAAGCTGCGCCACGTGCTGGTTCGCCACGAGCAGGGCGCCGGCCACGCCGCCAGCGGCTACGCCCACGCCACCGGCAAGGTCGGCGTGATGATGGCCACCTCCGGACCCGGCGCCACCAACCTGGTGACGCCGCTGGCCGACGCCCAGATGGACTCCGTGCCCGTGGTCGCCATCACCGGCCAGGTCGGCCGGACGCTGATCGGCACCGACGCCTTCCAGGAGGCCGACATCTCCGGCATCACGATGCCGATCACCAAGCACAACTTCCTGGTCCGCTCGGGCGACGAGATCCCGCAGGTGATCGCCGAGGCCTTCCACATCGCCGCCTCGGGACGCCCGGGTGCGGTCCTGGTCGACATCCCCAAAGACGTGCTGCAGGGGCAGTGCACGTTCAGCTGGCCGCCGCGCATGGACCTGCCCGGCTACAAGCCCAACACCAAGCCGCACAGCCGGCAGATCCGCGAGGCCGCCAAGCTGATCGGCGACGCCCACAAACCGGTGCTCTACGTCGGCGGTGGCGTCATCCGCGGCGAGGCGAGCGAGCAACTGCGCGAGCTCGCGGAACTGACCGGCATCCCGGTGGTCACCACGCTGATGGCGCGCGGTGCGTTCCCCGACAGCCACCGTCAGCACCTCGGCATGCCCGGCATGCACGGCACCGTCGCCGCTGTGGCGGCGCTGCAGCGCAGCGACCTGCTGATCGCGCTGGGCACCCGGTTCGACGACCGGGTGACCGGAAAGCTCGAGACCTTCGCCCCGGAGGCCAAGGTCATCCACGCCGACATCGACCCCGCCGAGATCGGCAAGAACCGCAACGCCGACGTGCCGATCGTCGGCGATGTAAGGGCGGTCATCACCGAGCTGATCGCGATGCTGCGGCACTACGAGCATTCCGGCACCGCGGCAATCCCAGACATGACCGAATGGTGGGCCTACCTGGACAGCGTTCAGGCCACCTATCCGCTGAGTTACGGCCCGCAGAGCGACGGCAGCCTCGGCCCGGAGTACGTCATCGAGAAGCTGGGCCAGATCGCCGGCCCGGACGCGGTGTACGTCGCCGGGGTGGGCCAACACCAGATGTGGGCGGCGCAGTTCGTCTCGTACGAGAAGCCGCGCACCTGGATCAACTCCGGCGGCCTGGGCACCATGGGATTCGCCATCCCGGCGGCCATGGGCGCCAAGATGGCTCGCCCGGAGGCGGAGGTGTGGGCCATCGACGGCGACGGCTGCTTCCAGATGACCAACCAGGAGTTGGCCACCTGCGCGATCGAGGGCGTGCCGATCAAGGTGGCCCTGATCAACAACGGCAACCTGGGCATGGTGCGCCAGTGGCAGACGCTGTTCTACCAGGAGCGGTATTCGCAGACGGACCTGGCCACCCATTCGCATCGCATCCCCGACTTCGTCAAGCTGGCCGAGGCGCTGGGTTGTGTCGGATTGCGTTGCGAGCGTGAGGAAGACGTCGAGGACGTGATCAATCAGGCCCGCGCGATCACCGACCGTCCGGTGGTGATCGACTTCATCGTCGGCGCGGACGCGCAGGTGTGGCCGATGGTGGCCGCCGGCACCAGCAACGACGAAATCCAGGCCGCCCGCGGCATTCGCCCGCTGTTCGACGACGAGAGCGAAGGGCACGCCTGATGCACACGCACACGCTGTCGGTGTTGGTCGAAGACAAACCCGGCGTGCTCGCGCGGGTGGCGGCGCTGTTCTCGCGACGCGGTTTCAACATCGAGTCGCTGGCCGTCGGCGCCACCGAGCAGAAAGACATGTCGCGCATGACCATCGTGGTCAGCGCCGAGGAGACCCCGCTCGAGCAGATCACCAAGCAACTCAACAAGCTGATCAACGTGATCAAGATCGTCGAACTGGACGAGGGTCACGCGGTGTCGCGGGAACTGGCGCTGATCAAGGTGCGCGCTGACGCCGGTAGCCGCAGCCAGGTGATCGAGGCGGTAAACCTGTTCCGCGCCAAGGTGATCGACGTGTCGCCCGAGGCGCTGACGATCGAGGCCACCGGCGACCGCGGCAAGATCGAGGCGCTGCTGCGGGTGCTGGAACCGTTCGGCATCCGCGAGATCGTCCAGTCCGGCGTGGTGTCGCTGTCGCGCGGCCCGCGCGGCTTGGGCGCCAAATAGCTACGCCAATTACACACAAGGAGATATTCAACAGTGGCACTAGAAATGTTCTACGACGACGATGCGGACCTGTCGATCATCCAGGGCCGCAAGGTCGGCGTGATCGGTTACGGCAGCCAGGGGCACGCGCACTCGCTGAGCCTGCGCGACTCCGGTGTGCAGGTGCGCGTCGGGTTGAAGGAGGGTTCGAAGTCCCGGGCCAAGGTCACCGAGCAGGGTCTCGAGGTCGACACCCCCGCCGCGGTGGCCAAGTGGGCCGACGTGATCATGTTGCTGGCGCCCGACACCGCGCAGGCCGACATCTTCAAGAACGACATCGAGCCCAACCTCAACCCCGGTGACGCGCTCTTCTTCGGGCACGGGCTCAACATTCACTTCGATCTGATCAAGCCGCCCGCCGACGTCACGGTCGCGATGGTCGCCCCGAAGGGGCCCGGCCACCTGGTCCGCCGCCAGTTCGTCGACGGCAAGGGCGTGCCCTGCCTGATCGCGGTGGACCAGGACCCGACCGGCAAGGGTGAGGCGCTGGCGCTGTCCTATGCCAAGGCCATCGGCGGCACCCGGGCCGGCGTCATCAAGACCACCTTCAAGGACGAGACCGAGACCGACCTGTTCGGCGAGCAGGCCGTGTTGTGCGGTGGCACAGAGGAATTGGTGAAGACCGGTTTCGACGTCATGGTGGAGGCCGGCTACCCGCCGGAGATGGCCTACTTCGAGGTGCTGCACGAGCTCAAGCTGATCGTCGACCTCATGTACGAGGGCGGCATCGCCCGGATGAACTACTCGGTGTCCGACACCGCCGAGTTCGGCGGCTACCTGTCGGGCCCCCGGGTCATCGACGCCGGCACGAAAGAGCGGATGCGGGAGATCCTGCGCGACATTCAGGACGGCACCTTCACCAAGAAGCTGGTCGCCAATGTCGAGGGTGGCAACAAGCAACTCGAGCAGCTGCGCAAGGAGAACGCCGAGCATCCCATCGAGGTGACCGGCAAGAAGCTGCGCGCCCTGATGAGCTGGGTCGACCGGCCGATCACCGAGACGGCGTAACCGCGAGCGTCACGCCAGAGTGGCGCCCGGCCACCACGGTCACTCTGGCGTGACGCTCGGCCATCTAGCGCGTCGCGAGGCGGGCGGCCGTCAGGACCACCCGGCGGGCCAAATGGTCGAGGGCGTTCTCGGTGGCCTCGTCGAGCTCGCTGATGTTGTCGTGGGTGGACACCAGGCTCACCCCATACGGATTGCCGTCGACGAACTTCAGCGGGTCGGTGTAGCCGGGCGGCACGATGATGCCGCCGAAATGCATCAGCGTGATGTAGAGCGAGAGCAGCGTGGTCTCCTGACCGCCGTGCAGGGTGTTGGACGACGTGAACGCCGCGTAGACCTTGTCCGCGAGCTTGCCTTCGGCCCACAGGCCGCCCAGGGAGTCGAGAAAGGTGCGCAATTGCCCGGCCGGAGAGCCGAACCGCGTCGGTGAACCGAAGATCACCGCGTCGGCCCAGACGATGTCCTCGCCGGTCGCCGCCGGAAGGTCTTTGGTCGCTTGGTAATTCGCGGTCCACGCCGGATTCTGGGCGAACGACTGCGGGTCGCGCGTTTCGGCGACGTGGCGCAGGCGGACCTCGGCGCCCGCGGACTCGGCCGCTGCGGCGACGCGCCGCGCCATCGTCGTGCCATGGCCGGTGGCCGAGTAGTAGACGATCGCGAGTTTGGTCACGAGCGCATCGTAGGACGGCGACGACCCATGGCCAACCAGGCGTCGGCGCAGGTTAGGGCAGTGGTGAGCCCGTCAATTCCCGTCAAACGCAGCCGATAGGCTGGCCGGGTGAATCTGCCTGTTGTATTGATCGCCGACAAACTCGCCCAATCGACCGTCGCCGCCCTGGGAGACCAGGTCGAGGTGCGCTGGGTAGACGGGCCGGACCGGGAGAAGCTGCTGGCCGCGGTGCCCGAGGCCGACGCACTGCTGGTGCGCTCGGCCACCACCGTGGACGCCGAGGTGCTGGCGGCCGCGCCCAAGCTGAAGATCGTGGCCCGCGCCGGCGTGGGGCTGGACAACGTCGACGTGGACGCCGCCACCGAGCGGGGCGTGCTGGTGGTCAACGCGCCCACCTCGAACATCCACAGCGCCGCCGAACACGCGTTGGCGCTGCTGTTGGCCGCCGCCCGGCAGATCCCGGCGGCGGACGCTTCGCTGCGCGAACACGCCTGGAAGCGGTCGTCGTTCAACGGCACCGAGATCTTCGGCAAGACGGTCGGCGTGGTGGGACTGGGCCGGATCGGGCAGTTGGTCGCCCAGCGGTTGACGGCCTTCGGCACCCACCTCGTCGCCTACGACCCTTATGTCTCGCCGGCCCGGGCCGCCCAGTTGGGCATCGAGCTGCTGCCCCTCGACGAGCTGCTGTCCCGCGCCGACTTCATCTCGGTGCACCTGCCGAAGACGCCCGAGACGGCCGGCCTGATCGGCAAGGAGGCGCTGGCGAAGACCAAGCCGGGCGTCATCATCGTCAACGCCGCCCGCGGCGGCCTGGTGGACGAGGCCGCGCTGGCGGAAGCGGTCAGCAGCGGACACGTGCGGGCGGCCGGCATCGACGTCTTCGCCAAAGAGCCCTGCACCGACAGCCCGCTGTTCGAGCTGCCGCAGGTGGTCGTGACCCCGCACCTGGGCGCCTCCACGTCCGAGGCCCAGGACCGGGCGGGCACCGATGTCGCGGCGAGCGTGAAACTCGCGCTGGCCGGGGAATTCGTCCCCGATGCCGTCAACGTCGGCGGCGGTGTGGTCAACGAAGAGGTGGCGCCCTGGCTGGACCTGGTGCGCAAGCTCGGTGTGCTGGCCGCCTCGCTGTCGGACGGGCCGCCGGTGTCGGTGTCCGTACAGGTGCGCGGCGAGCTGGCCGCCGAAGATGTTGAGGTGCTGAAGCTTTCGGCCCTGCGCGGACTGTTCTCGGCGGTGGTCGAGGGCCCGGTGACGTTCGTCAACGCGCCCGCGCTGGCCGAGGAACGCGGCGTCACCGCCGAGCTGGCCAAGGCCTCGGAGAGCCCGAACCACCGCAGCGTCGTCGACGTGCGCGCGGTCGCCCACGACGGCACCGCCGTCAACGTGGCCGGCACGCTGTCGGGGCCGCAGCTGGCCGAAAAGATCGTGCAGATCAACGGCCGCAACTTCGATCTGCGCGCTCAGGGCACCAACCTCGTGATCAACTACGTCGACCAACCCGGGGCGCTGGGCAAGATCGGCACCCTGCTCGGATCGGCGGGCGTGAACATCCAGGCCGCGCAGCTCTCCGAGGACGCCGAGGGTCCGGGCGCGACGATCCTGCTGCGGCTGGATCAGGACGTGCCGAACGAGGTGCGGTCGGCGATCGGCGCGGCGGTCGGCGCCAACAAGCTCGAGGTGGTTGATCTGTCGTGAAACTCGCTGTTATCGGCGGCGACGGCATCGGGCCGGAGGTGACAGCCGAGGCGCTCAAAGTCCTTGACGCGGTGTTGCCCGGTGTCGAGAAGACGGATTACGACCTGGGCGCGCGGCGTTTCCACGCCAGCGGGGAGCTGTTGCCGGAATCGGTGCTCGGCGAGCTGCGCCAGCACGACGCCATCCTGCTGGGGGCGATCGGCGACCCGTCGGTACCCAGCGGGGTGCTGGAACGGGGGCTGTTGCTGCGCCTGCGTTTTGAGCTCGATCATCACGTCAACTTGCGGCCGGGCCGGCTGTATCCCGGTGTGAGCAGCCCGCTCGCGGGGGATCCGCACATCGATTTCGTGGTGGTGCGCGAGGGCACCGAAGGCCCGTATACCGGTACCGGCGGCGCCATCCGCACCGGGACGCCCCACGAGGTCGCCACCGAGGTGAGCCTGAACACCGCATTCGGCGTGCGCCGCGTGGTGGCCGACGCCTTCGAACGCGCCCAGCGCCGTCGCAAGCACCTGACGCTGGTGCACAAGACCAACGTGCTGACGTTCGCCGGCAAGCTGTGGTCACGGATCGTGGCGGAGGTCGGGCGGGACTACCCCGACGTCGAGGTCGCGTACCAACACATCGACGCCGCAACCATCTTCATGGTCACCGACCCCGGCCGCTTCGACGTGATCGTGACCGACAACCTGTTCGGCGACATCATCACCGACCTGGCGGCCGCGGTGTGTGGCGGAATTGGCTTGGCCGCCAGCGGCAACATCGACGCCACCCGGACCAACCCGTCGATGTTCGAGCCGGTGCACGGCAGCGCGCCGGACATCGCCGGTCAGGGCATCGCCGACCCGACCGCGGCGATCATGTCGGTGGCGCTGTTGCTCGCCCACCTCGGCGAGGACGATGCGGCTAGCCGGGTGGACCGTGCCGTCGAGGCTTACCTGGCAACGCGTGGGAGCGAACGGCCCGCCACCACCGAAGTCGGCGAACGGATTGCCGCCGGGCTGTAGGTTCCAGGCCGGGCGGGAGCAGGCGCGCCGGCACCAGCGGCACCGCGAATACCGGGAACAGGCCGCACAATATCCACGCATTCGGGTATTTCGCGGCGGTGATCAGGGCACCGAAGAGCGGCGGCGCCGCGGCCGCCATCACCCGCTGGGTGGTGTTCTGAATGCCCAGGGCGCGCCCGCTCCAAAACGGTCCGGCGAATTCGGTGATGGCCGTGGCCTCCAAACCGTTGTCCAGCACGGCGATCACGGAGACGGCGACCATCAGCGGCGCCTGGTAGACCGAGTTCAGCAAGTCGGCCCAGGCCAGCAGGAAGAGCGTCACGGCGGCGCCCACCGCGATGATGCGCACCGGGCGCATTCGCGAGCCGACGCGGTCGGACCAGCGGCCCACCATGACGCGGCCGAGGGCGCCCAGCAGTTGCGAGAGGGTGACCAGACTGCCCGCGGCCGCCACCGACCAGTGCAGATTCCTGATCAGCCACACCAGCATGAACGTGACGGTCACGGTCTGCGGAACCATCATCAGACCCGCCACGCTGTGAATTCGCCACAGCGTCAACGATCCTCGGTAGGGGCTGGACAGTTCGGCATCGCTGGCCTTCGCCCGCGGCTTGCGCGGCGGGTCGATGATGCCGACAGCACTCGCCGCCGCGCCCAACGCGCACGCCAGGGCGGTGAACCTCAGGCCCGCACTCGGCCCGTGTTCGGCCAGCTCGGGAATCACCAGCGCCCCCAACGCGATTCCCAGGGGTTGCGCGGTCTGGCGGAAACCCATGGCCAGGCCGCGTTGGTGCGGCGGGAACCATGCCGACACCAGCCGCCCGCCCGCGGTGTTGCAGCTCGCGGCGGCCATGCCGCCGAGGAACAAGTAGACGGCCATGAGCACCATCGAATGCGTCGACGCCGCGGCGTAGGCCGCCACCGCGGTGAGCCCCGAACCCGCGGCCATCACCATCCGCTCGCCCACTCGGTCCAGCACGTAACCCCACAGCACCAGGGTGACCACCATGCCCCAGCTGGGCATCGAGGACAGCAGACCGGCCTCGTCGAGCGGGATTCCGCGCGCCGTTTGCAACGACGGGATCAGAAAGGCGACGCCATTGATGAAGAGAAAGGAACTGGCCGTGGCCACCAGCGACACGACCAGGATGGACCAGCGCGCTCCCGCGCCCAGCTCGCGCTCGGTGGCCGCCGCATTCTGCATCCCCAATGCTTGCACACGCACCGGAATCCGCTGGTAATGCTCGTGGGGCCGCCGCCGATGCGATGCCCGGCCATGCCCGGCGCGGGCGCCCATCAGTAGGCTCAACGAAATGCGCCTTGGTCGAATCGCCAGCCCGGACGGTGTCGCCTTCGTCAGCATCGAAGGCGAACTCGCCGATCCCGCCGCAATGATTGCCCGCGAGATCGCCGAGCATCCCTTCGGCACGCCGAACTTCACCGGCCGCTCGTGGCCGCTGGCCGATGTGCGGCTGCTTGCTCCGATACTGGCGAGCAAGGTCGTCTGCATCGGCAAGAACTACACCGACCACATCGCCGAGATGACCGATCTCACCGGCCCGGCGGCGGCGGACCCGATCATCTTCCTCAAGCCCAATACGGCCATCGTCGGGCCGAACGTGCCGATTCGGTTGCCGGCCAATGCATCACCCGTGCATTTCGAGGGGGAGTTGGCCGCAGTCATCGGCCGGCCCTGCAAGGACGTGTCGGCCGCCGAGGCCGCCGACAGCATCCTCGGCTACACGATCGGAAACGACGTGTCGGCCCGTGACCAACAAAAAGCCGACGGCCAATGGACCCGGGCCAAAGGGCACGACACCTTCTGCCCGGTGGGTCCCTGGATCGTCACCGATGTCGACCCGGCCGATCTCGAGATCCGGACCGAGGTCAACGGCGAGGTGAAGCAACACAGCCGCACCTCGCTGATGATTCACGACGTCGGCGCCATCGTGGAATGGATTTCGGCCGTGATGACCCTGCTCCCCGGCGACCTCATCCTCACCGGGACACCGGCCGGCGTCGGTCCGATCGAGGACGGCGACACCGTCTCCATCACCATCGAGGGCATCGGCACCCTCACCAATCCCGTGGTCCGTAAGGGAAAGTCGTGACAGTACGAGTCCGTTTCTGCCCGTCGCCCACGGGCACCCCGCACGTCGGCATGGTCCGCACCGCGCTGTTCAACTGGGCCTACGCCCGGCACACGGGCGGCACCTTCGTGTTTCGCATCGAGGACACCGACGCGCAGCGCGACACCGAGGAAAGCTACCTGGCCCTGCTCGACGCGCTGCGCTGGCTTGGCCTGGACTGGGACGAGGGGCCCGAGGTCGGCGGACCCTACGGCCCGTACCGGCAGTCGCAGCGCAAAGACATCTACCGCGACGTGGTGGCCAAGCTGCTCGAGGCCGGCGAGGCCTACCACGCGTTCTCGACACCGGAAGAGGTTGAGGCGCGTCACATCGCGGCGGGGCGCAACCCGAAGCTGGGGTACGACAACTTCGACCGGCAGCTGACGGATTCCCAGCGCGCGGCGTTCCTCGCGGAGGGCCGCAAACCGGTGGTGCGGCTGCGGATGCCCGACGAAGACCTCGGCTGGAACGATCTGGTGCGCGGGCCGACCGCCTTCGCCGCCGGCAGCGTGCCGGACTTCGCGTTGACCCGCGCCAACGGAGATCCGTTGTACACCTTGGTCAACCCGTGCGACGACGCCTTGATGAAGATCACCCACGTCTTGCGTGGCGAGGACCTGCTGCCGTCGACTCCGCGGCAGCTCGCGTTGTACGGGGCGCTGATCCGGATCGGCGTCGCCGAGCGCGTGCCGGAGTTCGCTCACCTGCCAACGGTATTGGGGGAGGGGACCAAGAAGCTCTCCAAGCGCGACCCGCAGTCGAATCTCTTCGCCCACCGCGACCGGGGTTTCATCCCCGAGGGCCTGCTCAACTATCTTGCGTTGCTCGGCTGGGCCATCGCCGACGACCACGACGTGTTCAGCCTCGACGAGATGGTCGCCGCGTTCGACGTCGTCGACGTCAACTCGAACCCGGCGCGGTTCGATCAGAAGAAGGCCGACGCGCTCAACGCCGAGCACATCCGCATGCTCGAGCCGGCCGACTTCGCGGGCCGGCTGCGTGACTATTTCGATGTCCACGGCCATCGGCTCGGGCTGGATGACGCCGCGTTCGCCACCGCCGCAGACCTGGTGCAGACCCGCATCGTCGTGCTCGCCGATGCGTGGGACCTGCTGAAGTTCCTCAACGACGACGAATACGCCATCGACCCCAAGGCCGCCGCCAAGGAGCTCGGGCCGGACGCGGCCGCGGTGCTGGACGCCGCGCTGGCCGCGCTCGACGGGCTGACCGAGTGGACCACGGCGCAGATCGAGCCCGCTCTCAAGGCCACGCTCATCGAGAACATGGGCCTCAAACCGCGCAAGGCCTTCGGTCCGATCAGGGTGGCCGCCACGGGAACGACGGTCAGCCCGCCGTTGTTCGAGTCGCTGGAGCTGCTGGGCCGTGACCGCAGCTTGCTGCGGCTACGCGCCGCGCGCGAGACGGCCGCCGGGTAGACGTAGACCTCGCGTGCGGATTGTCGCCGGAGTCTTTGGTAGTCTGCACTGCGGCTTACAAAGGCCGACAACGGTTGGCGGCCGCGGTCTTCCGGGCGGCGTGACACGGCTCGGGATGGGCGCTGACCAGCGGTTTTAGGCGGCCAATGGGGTATGGTGTAATTGGCAACACAGCTGATTCTGGTTCAGCCATTCTAGGTTCGAGTCCTGGTACCCCAGCAAAATCTCGCCCCCTCAAGCGATTAGGTGGGCTTTCGAGTGTGAGCTATGCTGGCACTCCGGATCGTGTCTGGCCCCGTCGTCTAGCGGCCTAGGACGCCGCCCTCTCACGGCGGTAGCGTGGGTTCGAATCCCATCGGGGCTACAAAGCAACCATTGGCCGAAGCGCCTATTGGCCGGTGCCGAGCACGGCCGGTGCCGTCGATCCACCCACCGGCATGGCCGGCAGCCCGAGTTTGCGGTGATCCCACGACCGCGCGCGCTGCGCGACGATGCGCACGCAGACGCGCTTGTTCATCATCTGCTCGACGAAGGGCTTCATCTCGTCGGTGTAGGGGCCGGTGTACCGCTCGAACACGCTGACCCCGACCCGGTGCGAAACCTCGGGATCGTCGACGATCTCCGCGACGCCCTCGAAGGACACCCCGCGCAGCGTGTCGTAGGTGTCGCCGTCCTCGATCAGGAAGCTCACCCGCGGGTCACGTTTGAGGTTGACCGCCTTCTGCGACTTGGCCTTGGTCTCCAGCCAGATTTCGCCGTCCACGACGGCGTACCACATTGCGGTCAGATGCGGCTGGCCGTCGGGGCCGATGGTGGCCAGCGTCCCGGTGCGGCTCTTGACGACGAAGTCGGCGATCTCGTCGGCGGACATGACGATGCTCGCGCGCTGATTGGTTCCCATGGCGGTCAGTCTGACAGGCCGCTTGGGGCCCGCTGTGCACCGGTCGCGTTCAGTGTGCGCAGATGGCGTCGAGTGTGCGTGTGCGGCGGGATTTCGGCGATTTCGCCGCCCTGGCTGCACTCGCGACGCCATCACTGCACAGCCGATGCCGCTATAGCCGGCGCGTCAGGGCCTCGGCCGCGGATAGGAGATCGGCCGCCCAGCGCGCCGCCGGGCGCCGGCCGATGCGGTCGACGGGTCCCGACACCGAGATCGCGGCGACGACGGCGCCGCGGCCGTCGCGCACCGGGACCGACACACTCGCAACCCCGGGCTCCCGCTCGGCCACGCTTTGGGCCCAGCCGCGCCGCCGCACCTCGGCCAGCGTGCGCTCGGTGAACTTCGCCGCAGGCAGCACCGCCTTCTGCGTCGCCGCGTCGCTGTGGGCGAGCAGCACCTTGGCGCCCGATCCCGCCGTCATCGGCAGTCGCGCCCCGACCGGGACCGTATCGCGAAGGCCCGCAGCGGGTTCCAGGGCCGCCACGCAGACCCGCGTGGTGCCCTCGCGGCGGTACAGCTGCACGCTCTCACCGGTGGTCTCGCGCAACAGGGGAAGCACCCCCGCGCTGGCTGCCAGCAGCGGATCGTTGACGTGCGCGGCGAGCTCGGTGACCGCTGGGCCGAGCCCCCAGCGCCCTTCGCCGTCGCGGGCCAGCAGGCGATGCACTTCCAGCGCGGCGGCCAACCGGTACGCGGTGGCCCGGGGCAACCCGGTCCGCTGGCACAGTTCGGCCAGTCCACACGGGAATTGGGCGGTCGTGTGCAGGATGTCCACGGCTTTGTCGAGCACGCCGATGCCGCTATGCTGTCTCACAAGGAGATACTAGCGTCTCGCATCCTGAGATCACAGCCCATGATCGATCGGCGAGCCGCGGATGAGCGAATCGAGGCGAATTTCAGATGGGATCCGGCAAGCCGCGCACCCTGGCCGAAAAGGTCTGGGACGACCACGTTGTGGTGTCCGGGGCGGATGACCCCGAGCAAGCAGGGGCACCCGACCTGATCTACATCGATCTCCACCTGGTGCACGAGGTCACCAGCCCCCAGGCCTTCGACGGGCTGCGGCTGGCCGGCCGGCCGGTGCGACGGCCCGACCTGACGCTGGCCACCGAGGATCACAACGTGCCGACCGTCGACATCGACAAGCCGATCGCGGACCCGGTGTCGCGCACCCAGGTCGAGACGTTGCGCCGCAACTGCGCCGAATTCGGGATTCGCCTCTACCCGATGGGCAATATCGAGCAGGGCATCGTGCATGTCGTCGGGCCGCAATTGGGCTTGACCCAACCGGGAATGACGATCGTCTGTGGTGATAGTCACACGTCGACGCACGGCGCGTTCGGCGCGCTGGCGATGGGCATCGGCACCTCGGAGGTCGAGCACGTGCTGGCCACCCAGACGTTGCCGCTGCGGCCGTTCAAGACGATGGCCGTCAACGTCGATGGTGACTTGCCCGCAGGCGTGACGGCCAAGGACATCATCCTGGCGTTGATCGCCAAGATCGGCACCGGCGGCGGGCAGGGGCACGTCATCGAATACCGCGGCAGCGCCATCGAATCGCTGTCGATGGAAGGCCGGATGACGATCTGCAACATGAGCATCGAGGCCGGCGCCCGGGCGGGCATGGTGGCTCCGGACGCCACCACCTTCGACTTCCTGCGCGACAAGCCGCACGCGCCGCAGGGGGCGCAGTGGGACGCGGCCATGCGCTACTGGCAGGAGCTGCACACCGACCCCGGCGCCGTCTTCGACACCGAGGTCCACCTCGACGCAACGTCGTTGAGCCCGTTCGTGACGTGGGGCACAAATCCCGGCCAGGGGGTGCCGCTGGCCGCGGCCGTGCCCGACCCGGAGCTGATGACCGGCGACGACGAGCGACAGGCCGCGGAGAAAGCGTTGGCATACATGGACCTTCGCCCCGGAACTCCGATGCGCGACATCGCGGTGGACGCCGTGTTCGTCGGCTCTTGTACCAACGGTCGTATCGAGGACCTGCGCGTGGTCGCCGACGTGCTGCGCGGGCGCAAGCTGGCCCCGGGCGTGCGGATGCTCGTGGTGCCGGGGTCCATGCGGGTCCGCGCTCAGGCCGAAGCCGAAGGGCTGGGTGAGGTTTTCACCGCCGCGGGCGCCGAATGGCGCCAGGCGGGCTGCTCGATGTGCCTGGGGATGAATCCGGATCAGCTGGCGCCGGGGGAGCGGTGCGCGGCGACGTCCAACCGCAACTTCGAAGGGCGCCAGGGGAAAGGCGGCCGCACGCATTTGGTGTCCCCGGCCGTTGCCGCCGCGACGGCGGTGCGCGGCACATTGTCCGCGCCGGCCGATTTGAACTGATCCATTCGAGAAGATAGGGACGAGCATGGAAGCTTTTCACACGCACACCGGTATCGGTGTCCCGTTGCGGCGGTCCAATGTCGACACCGATCAGATCATTCCGGCGGTGTATTTGAAGCGGGTCACCCGAACCGGTTTCGAGGACGGGTTGTTCGCCAGCTGGCGCTCGGATCCCTCATTCATCCTCAACCTCAGCCCCTTTGACAGGGGTTCGGTCCTGGTCGCCGGGCCCGATTTCGGCACCGGCTCGTCACGCGAGCACGCGGTGTGGGCGCTCATGGACTACGGGTTCCGGGTGGTCATCTCGTCTCGATTCGGTGACATCTTCCGGGGCAACGCCGGCAAGGCGGGGCTGTTGGCGGCCGAAGTTTCCCAAGACGGCGTGGAACTGCTCTGGAAGCTCATCGAGCAGAGCCCGGGGCTGGAAATCACTGTCAATCTTCAAGATCGAAATATCACCGCCGGAACGGCGGTGTTGCCGTTCAAGATTGACGACCACACCGCCTGGCGGCTCCTCGAGGGACTCGACGATATAGCCCTTACGCTGCGGAAACTCGACAAAATCGAGTCGTACGAGGCCCGTTATCCGCAGTGGAAACCGCGCACTGTGCCTACCTCCTGAACGGTCGGGAACGGCCGGAATTTCCTCTCGCTCACCTAACTAACTGAGCCGATTTTCAAGTCCCGCCACGGGTCAAGGGCGGCAACCGGATTGCCAATCCGCCGATTGCCCGGCCCTGAAATTGCGCGTGGCTCTTGGAAATTTGCTGGGTGAGGGTTTACCGTGTGCACTAGTCGGTTCAAATCGAGGACCACTAGCGTCGGAGGGATTGGATGAATAAGGCAGAGCTCATTGATGTGCTCACACAGAAATTGAACACCGACCGTCGGCAGGCGACCGCCGCCGTCGAGAACGTTGTCGACACGATCGTGCGTGCGGTGCACAAGGGCGACAGCGTCACCATCACTGGGTTCGGTGTGTTCGAGCAGCGGCGCCGCGCGGCCCGGGTGGCCCGCAACCCGCGGACCGGCGAGACGGTGAAGGTGAAGCCGACCTCCGTCCCGGCGTTCCGTCCCGGTGCTCAATTCAAAGCGGTTGTCTCTGGCGCACAGCGTCTCCCGTCGGAAGGACCTGCAGTGAAGCGTGGTGTAGTGGCAAGCGGCGCGGCCAAGAAGACCGCAGCCAAGAAGGCTCCCGCCAAGAAGGCCGCGGCGAAGAAGACCGCAGCCAAGAAGGCTCCGGCCAAGAAGGCGGCGACCAAGGCTCCGGCCAAGAAGGCCGCGACCAAGGCTCCGGCCAAGAAGGCCGCGACCAAGGCTCCGGTGAAGAAGGCCGCGACCAAGGCTCCGGTGAAGAAGGCCGCGGCGAAGAAGGCCGCGACCAAGGCTCCGGTGAAGAAGGCCGCGGCAAAGAGGCCGGCCAGCAAGGCGCCCGCCAAGAAGGCCACCGCGCGTCGCGGTCGCCGCTAAGGCAGCAGCCGAGTTCTGAACGCGAATACCCTTCGGGTCGCAGCGATGCACCCGAAGGGTATTCGCGTGTTAAGCCCGCACGTTGGCGGCCAGCGAGCCACCGATGTGATCGGCCGCCACCAGTCGGCCGGCTGAGAGCGAGAGCACCCAGGTGCTGCCCTTGTGGTTACGCGACTTGTCGGGGCGCACCCCGTCGCGTTCACACCACCACTCGATCAGGTCGGGGATCACCTTGCCCTGTGAGCAAATGACCGGTGCGCCTTGCCGCTCGGCGATTTCCAGCATCCGCTGCCGGGCGCGCTTGGGGCTCTTGGCGTAGGACTCCTCGGTGAGGGCGGGCTCGTTGTGCACGGTCACGCCCAATTCCTCGGCCAGCGGTTCCACCGTCTGGTGGCAGCGCAGGCGGTCGGCCGCGTGCACCTCGGTGGCGCCGAAGGCCAGCAGTTGCGGCACCAGTGCCTCGGCCTGCGCGCGGCCCCGCTTGTCCAGCGGTCGCTGGGTGTCGTCGCCCTTGAAGCGCGATTTCCGGCCCGCGGTGCCGTGCCGGACCACCAACACGGTATGCGTATCGGCTGGGTGTTTTGTGAAGTGGCGCAACATTTTCCGGTCGTGCGCATAACTGAGCTTCTTCAGCGCGTCGACCATCGGCAGCCAGACCAGTTCGTCGACCTCGTTGCCGGGTGTGAAGTCCCCGCCGGTGCTGCGCGCCGCCCAGTAGTAGACCTTCTTGACCCCGGCCTCGATCGGGTAGCTCACCATGTCGAGCCGCCTGCCGAGGATGGCCTGGTGACCCGTCTCCTCGCGCACTTCCCGGACCGCGGCGACGGGCGCCGTCTCGCCGGGGTCCACTTTCCCCTTGGGCAGCGACCAGTCGTCGTAGCGTGGCCGGTGGATCACCGCGACCTCCAGGCCGGGGTTGGACGAATCGGTCGGTCGCCACAACACCGCGCCGGCGGCATACACGATCCGGCTTCCCGAACGCGAGCTCTTGGTCGGCAAATCAACTCCTGCAGGTCAATTCGGTTGAGGGCCGCGCGCAGTGGGCGGTACGGCCGGAAACAACCGTAAATCACCACGCAGCGGGTTACGGACTGCGGTGCCGCTCCATCAACGACACTTGATGATCGCGCACGCTGTGGCCGTCCTGCGGCGACGCGATCCACTGACCGTCGGGCCCGAGTTCCCAGCACCGTGTCGACGGGTCGAGCGCGGACTCGAACAAGTCGTCCAGATAGGAGGTCAGCCTCGGGTCCTTCACCTGGACCAGCGCCTCGACGCGCCGGTCGAGGTTGCGGTGCATCATGTCCGCGCTGCCGATCCAGAACTCGTTGATGCGATTGAAATGCATGATGCGGGAATGCTCCAGGAAGCGGCCGAGGATGGAACGGACCGCGATGTTCTCCGAGAATCCCTCCGCGCCGGGACGCAGCGCGCAGATCCCGCGCACCACCACCTCCACCCGCACGTCCGCCATCGACGCGCGGTAGAGCGCGTCGATGACCTGTTCGTCGACGAGGGCGTTCATCTTGAGGCGGATCCGGCCGCCACCGTGTTCGCGGTGGGCGGCGATCTCGCGCTCGACGCGTTCGATGATGCCGGTGCGAATTCCGTGCGGGGCGACCAGAAGGTTGCGGTAGGCGACCTTGCGCGAGTAGCCGGTGAGCGAGTTGAACAGGTCGGTCAGGTCGGCCCCGATCTCCGGAGACGCCGTCAGCAGGCCGACGTCCTCGTAGAGTCGCGCCGTCTTGCCGTTGTAGTTGCCGGTTCCGATGTGGCAGTAGCGCCGGATCGCCGAGCCCTCGCGCCGGACCACCAGGCAGGTCTTGCAGTGCGTCTTGAGCCCGACGTACCCGTAGACGACGTGCACGCCCGCCTGTTCCAGCTCGCGCGCCCAGCGGATGTTGGCCTGCTCGTCGAAGCGCGCCTTGATCTCCACCAGCGCCACCACCTGCTTGCCGGCCTCGGCGGCGTTGATGAGCGCCCGCACGATCGGCGAGTCTCCGGATGTGCGGTAGAGCGTCTGCTTGATCGCCAGCACATTCGGGTCGGCGGCGGCCTGTTCGATGAAGCGCTGGACGCTGGTCGAGAACGATTCGTACGGATGATGCAGCAGCACATCACCTTCCCGCAGCGTGGCGAAGATGCTTCTGGGTGTCTCGCGGTCGACGAATGCAGGACTGGTGGCCGGAACGAATGCCGGGTCTTTGAGCGCCGGCCGGTCGAGGCTGTAGATCTGCCACAACGAGGACAGGTCGAGCAGGCCGGGCACCTCGATGACGTCACCCGGGTTCACGTCGAGTTCGCGCAGCAGCAGCTCCAACATGCTCTCGGTCATGTCGTTGGCGACCTCGAGTCGCACCGGCGAACCGAACCGTCGGCGCGCCAATTCCCGTTCCAGGGCTTGCAACAGATCTTCGTCGCGGTCCTCTTCGACCTCGTAGTCGGCGTTGCGAGTGATGCGGAACGCGTGATGCTGAACGATCTCCATGCCCGGGAACAGCACCGGCAGGAAGGCCGCGATCAGCTCTTCCATTGGCAGGTAGCGGATTATGGCGGGTCCCTCGGCGTCGTCCAGGTGGCCGCGGGCGCCGAGTTCGACGAACCGGTCGACGTTGTTGGGGACCTTCACCCGCGCGAAGTGCTGGCCGCCGTCCTCGGGCTGGCGCACCATGACCGCCAGGTTCAGGCTCAACCCGCTGACGAAGGGGAAGGGGTGGGCGGGATCGACGGCGAGCGGCGTGAGCACCGGAAAGACTTGCTCGTGGAAGTAGGTCGACAGTTCGTCGCGCTCGGCCTGATCCAGGTCGGCCCACGTGACTATATGTATGCCTTCCTCGGCGAGCGCGGGACGCACCGAATCGAGGAACACCCGCGCGTGCCGGGTCGCGATCCGCTGGGTCTGCTCACCGATCAGGGCCAGTTGCTCGCGCGGCGTCAGGCCGTCGGCCGAGCGCACCGACAGCCCCATCTCGTCGCGGCGCTTGAGGCCCGCGACGCGCACCATGTAGAACTCGTCGAGGTTGGAGGCGAAGATCGCCAGAAACTTGGCCCGTTCCAACAGCGGCAGTGAGTTGTCGGCAGCCAGCGCCAGCACGCGGGCGTTGAAGTCCAGCCAGCTCAGCTCCCGGTTGAGGTAGCGGTCTTCCGGCAGGTCGGTGAGCGCGGCCGGCGTCGCGGCGGGCGGCGCTGCCACGGCCGAGTCGCCTTGATGCCACACATGCTCGTCGGGGCGCGCCTCAGCTTCGGTTTCAGTCACCCTGCGATCATCGCTTATCGCGCGCCGATGCTGCTAGCGCTCGGCGGACATCCATTCGCCGTTGGGATGACGTTCACCATCAGGACAGGTAGGCCACCCCGCGGCCGGAGTCACTGCTGGGCGAGGGCCCGGGCGGTCGCCGCCCCCACCCCGAGCCGGCGGGCGGCGGCGAGGTCGTCGGGAGTGTCGACGTCACAGCGCAGGCCAGGCCACGCACCGGTCAGTTCGATCGCGCCCGAACGCCGGTGCCGCGCCGACGAATCGGAGCCGAACTGCGGGTCGAGCGCGGCGCCGAAGGCGAAGAGGGCGGCGGTGCCCGTCGCCAGCCGATCGGCGACAAAGCTGCGCCGGTGGTGCCGCGCGGCGGCGATCGCCTCGGCCAGCTCCTGCGTCTGCAACGCCGGCAGATCACCTTGCAGCACAACGACATTCGGAAAGAAACCGCCCACCGCCCGTTCCGCGGTGGCGATGGCGTTGTTCAGCGGGTCGGCGTGCCCCTCGGGTGTCGGGTCGGCCAGCACCTCGGCCCCCAGCTCGGTCGCCGCGGCGGCCGCCGCCTCGTCGGGGGTGATCACGGTGATGGATCCCAGCGCCGCGACGCGGCCGGCCGCGGTCAGGGTGTCCATCAGCATGGCCAGCACCACGCTCTCCCGGGTGCGCGCCGAGAAGACCGGGGCCAGCCTGGTCTTGGCCGCGGCCAACCGCTTGACGGCGACAATCAGGGCGACGTCTCTGCCCCCTTCGTCGGCTCGTGTGCCGCTCATGGATGCCATCCTGCCAGCGACCGCTCCCGGCGGACGCGCTAGCTCGCGCGACGCCCGCTGATCTAGGGTGTAGCGGCTGCAACACGCAGGAGACGACGGACGGGGGTGGTGGATGGCTGGCACACCTGCCAGTTCGACGGGCGCCGTCGCGGTCATGGGTGCCGGGGCGTGGGGCACCGCGCTGGCCAAGGTGCTCGTCGAGGCCGGCGAAGCGGCCGTCGCGCTGTGGGCGCGTCGGACCGACGTCGCCGACCGGATCAACGCCACCCGGGCCAACCCCGACTACCTGCCGGGCACGGTGCTGCCCGCGGGCGTCCGGGCCACCACCGACGCGGCGGAGGCGCTCGGCGGCGCCTCGACGGTGCTGCTGGCCGTGCCCGCGCAGACGATGCGCGCCAACCTCGAGGGGTGGGCGCCGCTGCTGCCCGACGGCGCCACGCTGGTGAGCCTGGCCAAGGGCATCGAGCTGGGCACCCTGATGCGGATGAGTCAGGTCATCGTCTCGGTGACGGGCGTCGACCCTGCTCAGGTCGCGGTGATCTCGGGGCCGAACCTGGCCAGCGAGATCGCCGAATGCCAGCCGGCCGCCACCGTCGTCGCGTGCAGCGACTCCGGGCGCGCGGTCGCGCTGCAGCGCATGCTGAACACCGGGTACTTCCGCCCCTACACCAATAGCGATGTCGTCGGCACCGAGATCGGCGGGGCGTGCAAGAACGTCATCGCGCTCGCGTGCGGCATGGCGGCCGGCGTCGGGCTGGGCGAGAACACCGCGGCGGCGATCATCACCCGCGGTCTTGCCGAGATCATGCGGTTGGGCATCGCGCTCGGCGCCAAGGGTGCCACGCTGGCCGGGCTGGCCGGGGTCGGCGACCTGGTGGCGACGTGCACCTCGCCGTATTCGCGCAACCGGTCGTTCGGCGAGCGCCTGGGTCGCGGCGGGACGATGGAGTCGGCGCTGCAGGCCCGGGACGGGCACGTCGTGGAGGGTGTGACGTCGTGCGAGTCGGTGCTGGCGCTGGCGTCCAGTTACGACGTCGAGATGCCGCTCACCGACGCCGTGCACCGGGTCTGTCACAAGGGGCTGTCGGTGGACGAGGCGATGGCCCTGCTGCTGGGCCGCAGGACCAAGCCGGAGTGACCGCGCGGCCGAAACCGCAGCTAGCGGCCCGCCGCCCGGCTCGAGCGCCGCGCAACCGGTAGCCTCTTTAGGTTGTGAGTGCCAGCGGAAGCCGCGTGCGCGTCGCCGTCGTGTTCGGCGGACGCAGCAACGAGCACGCCATCTCCTGCGTGTCCGCGGGCAGCATCCTGCGCAACCTCGACCCCGAGCGGTTCGAGGTCGTCGCGATCGGCATCACCCCGCAAGGGTCGTGGGTGCTCACCGACGGCGACCCGGACGCGCTGGCCATCAGCAACCGGCAGCTGCCCGAGGTGACCGCGCAGTCGGGCACCGAGCTGGCCCTCCCCGCGGACCCGCTGCGCAGCGGCCAGCTGGTCTCGTTGTCGACGGGCGCCGGTGAGGTCCTGGCGTCGGTCGACGTGGTGTTCCCGGTGCTGCACGGTCCCTACGGCGAGGACGGCACCATCCAGGGCCTGCTGGAGCTCGCCGGGGTGCCCTACGTCGGGGCCGGCGTGCTGGCCAGCGCGGCGGGCATGGACAAGGAGTTCACCAAGAAGCTGTTCGTCGCCGAAGGGCTGCCGGTCGGTGACTACGCGGTGCTGCGCCCGTCGCGGTCCACCCTGCGACCCGACGAGTGCGAGCGGCTGGGTCTGCCGGTGTTCGTCAAACCCGCACGGGGCGGCTCGTCGATCGGCGTCACCCGCGTCTCGAGCTGGGACGACCTGGCCGCGGCCGTCGCGGTCGCGCGCCGGCACGACCCGAAGGTGATCGTGGAGGCGGCGATCACCGGCCGCGAGGTGGAGTGCGGCGTGCTCGAAATGCCCGACGGGTCAGTCGAAGCCAGCACGCTGGGCGAGATCCGGGTGGCCGGCGTGCGGGGACGCGAGGACTCGTTCTACGACTTCGCCACCAAATATCTCGACGACGCAGCCGAATTGGACGTGCCGGCCAAGGTGGACGACGACATCGCGGACGCCATCCGGGATTTGGCGATCCGGGCGTTCAAGGCCATCGATTGCCAGGGCCTGGCGCGGGTCGATTTCTTCCTCACCGACGACGGGCCGGTGCTCAACGAGATCAACACGATGCCCGGGTTCACCACGATCTCGATGTACCCGCGGATGTGGGCGGCCAGCGGCGTGGACTATCCCACCCTGTTGGCGACCATGGTCGAAACGGCGTTGGCGCGCGGCACCGGCCTGCGCTAACCCGGCCTAGCTGGGTTGATCGGCACCGCCGCGATCGTGCGGTCGATCACCTCGGAAAGCTGCTGGATCGGCGTCGGGCCGGATCCCGACGGCAGCGTGAGCGCCACATAGACCGGCCGATCCACGGTGTACCACGTCGACCTGCCCGCGTCCCCCGCGGACTGCGGTTCGGGGCGCACCTCGAACCACTGCACGCGGTCGACCACCTGAATGGGGGACCCCACCACGAACTCGGCGGGGCGGTCGAGCCCGCAGCGCAGCACCACCGGCTCGCTGTGCGCACCGGACCGCCAGGCGGTGACGCCGTGCGGCGCCGGTTGCGCGACGGGCGCGCGCTGATAGTCGCCGAGCCGCTCCGGCAGGGCACCGGCCAGCGCCCGGCACGCCGCGCTGTCGGCCTGCGGCGCCGGGGCGGCGGGCACCGTGACGGGTTGCGGCGGCGCCTCGTGGTTCGCCGCGATCACCAAAATCACGCCGATCGCCGCGACGGCCACCGCCACCGCGGCGATGATCATCGCCGGCGGTGGCCCCGTGTCGACGGCGGGGCCGGAATCGGGATCGGTCGTCACCGCCCGCGCACCTCCTATCTGTGGCACAGCGATGCCGGGTTCTACACTGGCGCGGGCCGCTCGCGCGGGCAGTAAACCAACTTACCGCAGGTCGGCTACCAGTCAGGGGCCCGCGCAGGGCGTGGATGCGCAGGAGGTGGCGTGCGCGACGACGCATCGGAACCCACACTGCAGCAGCTCGGGGAGTTCGCGGTCATCGACCGTCTGGTGCGCGGCCGCCGTCAACCGGCCGCGGTGACGGTCGGGCCGGGCGACGACGCGGCGGTGGTGCAGGCCAGGGACGGCCGCATCGCGGTGTCGACGGACATGCTCGTGCAGGACCGGCATTTTCGGCTGGACTGGTCGACCCCCCACGACGTCGGCCGCAAGGCCATCGCCCAGAACGCCGCGGACATCGAGGCGATGGGCGCACGGCCCACGGCCTTCGTGGTCGCTTTCGGCGCTCCCGGCGACACGCCGACCGCGGACGTGGACGCGCTGGTCGATGGGATGTGGGACGAGGCCCAGCGCATCGGCGCCGGCATCGCCGGCGGTGACCTGGTCGCCTGCCCGCAGTGGGTGGTCTCGGTGACGGTGCTGGGCGACCTGGACGGCCGCGCGCCGGTGCTGCGATCCGGGGCGAAGGCGGGCTCTGTGATCGCGGTCGCCGGCGCGCTGGGGCGCTCGGCCGCCGGTCTTTCGTTGTTGGGCAAGGGCGTTGAGGGCTTCGATGCGCTGCGCCGCCGCCATCTCGTTCCCCAGCCGCCCTACGGCCAGGGCGTGGCGGCGGCCGCCGGGGGAGCGCAGGCGATGATCGACATCTCCGACGGTCTGGTCGCCGACCTGCGGCACGTCGCCGGGTCATCCGGTGTGGCGATGGATCTGTCCACCGCGGCCCTGGCCGCGGACCACGACGCACTGACCGCCGCGGGCGCCGCCGTGGGCGTCGATCCCTGGTCGTGGGTGCTCGGCGGCGGCGAAGACCACGCCCTGGTGGCCTGTTTCGCCGGGCCGGCGCCCGCCGGATGGCGGATCATCGGGCGGGTCCTGGACGGGAAGGCCGACGTGCTCATCGACGGGCAAGAGTGGACCGGCTACGCCGGCTGGCAGTCGTATGACGGTTAGGGTGGCGCGGTGAGCGTCGATGCTACGAAAGGACCGGCAATGACGGCGCGGCCGTTGACCGAACTCGTCGAGCAGGGCTGGGCCGCGGCACTCGAGCCGGCGGCCGATCGTGTCGCCGAGATGGGCCGGTTCCTGCGGGCCGAACTCGCCGCCGGGCGCAGGTACCTGCCGGCTGGCCCGAACGTGTTGCGCGCTTTCACCTTTCCTTTCGACGACGTCCGCGTGCTGATCGTCGGCCAAGACCCGTACCCGACGCCGGGACACGCCGTGGGCCTGAGCTTCTCGGTCGCCCCCGACGTGCGTCCGCTGCCGCGCAGCCTGGCCAACATCTTCGACGAATACGCCGCCGACCTCGGCCATCCGCAGCCCTCGTGCGGCGACCTGACGCCCTGGGCCCAGCGCGGGGTGATGCTGCTGAACAGGGTCCTCACGGTGCGGCCCAGCAACCCGGCCTCGCATCGGGGCAAGGGCTGGGAGGCGGTCACCGAGTGCGCGATCCGTGCGCTGGTCGCACGCTCACAGCCGATGGTGGCGATCCTGTGGGGCCGCGACGCGTCCACGCTCAAACCGATTCTGGCCGAAGGCAATTGCGTGGCGATCGAGTCGCCGCACCCGTCGCCGCTGTCGGCGTCTCGTGGCTTCTTCGGGTCGCGCCCGTTCAGCCGGGCCAACGAGCTGCTGACGGGCATGGGCGCCGACCCGATCGATTGGCGGCTGCCGTGACCGGGATGAAGGCGCTGCGGGCGCACCGCCGGGGCGGCCCGGAACAACTGGTCGTCGAGCCGGCGCCGGTGCCGGTCCCCGCGGCGGGCGAGGTCCTGGTGGCCGTCCACGCCGCCGCCACCACGTTCGACGAGTTGACCTGGGACGAAACCTGGACCCGCGTGAGCCGCACACCGGTGATCCCGTCGCACGAAGTGTCGGGTGTCGTCGCCGAGGTGGCCACGGGCGCGGCGGATTTCACGCCGGGCGACGAGGTGTACGGGCTGATCGGGTTCGACCGTGACGGCGCGGCAGCCGAATTCGTCTGCGTGCCCGCGACGGATTTGGCCGTCAAGCCGGCGACGGTGTCACACACCGTCGCCGCCGCGCTGCCGCTGGCCGGCCTCACCGCCCTGCAAGCGCTGGTTGACCACGCCGGCGTGCGGCCGGGCGAGTCCGTGCTGGTTCACGGTGGGGCGGGCGGCGTGGGCGCATTGACGGTACAGCTGGCCGCGATGCTGGGCGCGCGCGTCATTGCCACCGTGCGCAGCGACGTCGGCGACCTCGTCCGCGGATGGGGGGCCGTCCGGGTGATCGATGTCCGCACCGAGGAATTGGACGACGCGGCCTACGACGTCGTCATCGACACCGTCGGCGGCGAGACGCTGGACCGGTCGTTTCGCCTGCTCCGCCGTGGTGGCCGGCTGGTCACGCTGTCGGCGCCGCCGCCGGCGGGCAGGGCCGACGAATACGGCGTCACGGCAACGTTTTTCATCGTCACCCCGAATCGCGAACAGCTGGCCGAGCTGGCCCGGCTGGTCGACGGCGACCGGTTGCATGTCGAGATCGCAGGGACCTTTCCGCTCGAGAGAGGGCGAGAGGCATTCGAAAGCCGGAACCGTCCGGGCCATCGCCCCGGCAAGACGGTGATCGTCGTCAGGGACTAGGTGCCCTGCTCGGCGGCCTCGCGCTTGCCACGTAATCCCTTGTGTCACTTTAGCTTCAGCTGTAACAATGAGGGCA
>NZ_GG770558.1:195032-212301 GCF_000164135.1 Mycobacterium parascrofulaceum ATCC BAA-614
CGAAGGACCGCGGGTGCACCAAGCCCGGTTGCGATGCACCGGCCTACCACAGCCAGGTCCATCACGTCCGCGGCTGGCAAGCCACCCGACGCACCGACATCGACGACCTCACCCTGGCCTGCGGACCCGACAACCGCCTCGCCGAAACAGGCTGGACCACCCGCACCAACGCCCGCGGCGAAACCGAATGGATCCCCCCACCCCACTTGGACCGCGGCCAACCCCGCACCAACAGCTATCACCATCCCGACAGATTCCTCAGCGACACCGACGACGACCCCGTTTGACGGGCCGTCCGGAGGTCACGCTGGCGTGACGCTCGGCGCCGGCTGCCACGCTGGTGTGACGCTCGGCGCCGGGCTGCGCGATGTGGGCCGGGCTGGGCGCCTGAGAGCATGGGGCTATGTACGACTTGGAGGAAGCCATCCGGCAGCGGCACTCCAGCCGGCTGTTCCTGCCCGACCCGGTGCCGCGCCATCTGGTGGAGGAATCGCTGGAGCTGGCCATCCGGGCGCCGTCGAACTCGAACGTGCAGCCATGGCACATGGTGTTCGTCTCCGGACCGGCCCGGGACCGGTTGGTGGCCGCGATGCTGGAAAGGGCGCGCGCCGAACCGCCGAAGGTCCCGGAATTGCCCGCCGCGTTCGCCCATTTCCGCAGCGACACCGGCGCGCAGGTGTACGGCTCGATGGGCATCGCCCGCCACGACAGCGCGGCGCGGCGCACCGCCGTGCTGCGCAACTGGGAGTTCTTCCGCGCCCCGCTGGGCGGCATCGTGTGCATGCACCGCGAGCTCGGCTACGCCGACAGCATGGGCGTCGGCATGTTCCTGCAGACGCTGTTGCTGGCCTTGACCGCGCGCGGGTTGGGCACCTGCGTGCAGGTGGCGATCGCCGGCTATCCCGACGTCGTTCGGGAGCAGCTGAACATCCCACCCGAGCTGAACATCTTGTGCGGCCTGGCGATCGGGTACTCCGACCCCGAATTTCCCGCCAACAGGCTGCGCATCGGGCGCGACGCCGTGGACCAGCACGTCGTGTTCCTCGACGAGTGACCTACGAGCCCTCGAAGTTGACGTCCTTGGTGACCGATTTCCACTCCTCGATCGACGCTGACAGCGCGGCGATCTTGTCGCGCATCGCCTTGAGCACGTCGCGGCCCAGCAGTAGCCGCAACGGCGGCTCGTCGAGGGTGGTCACCATCAGCACCGCCTCGGCAACCTTCTTCGGATCGCCGGGGAGATGGTCGGCGAACTGTTTGATCAGGTCCTTGCGCGCCGCCACGTCGACGTAGTCGGCGATCGGGGTGCCGGACTCCTTCATCGAGCGCGTAGCCCAGTCGGTGCGGAACGCGCCGGGCTCGATCGCGGTCACCTTGATGCCCAGCGGGCGTACCTCGGTGGCCAGCGCCTCGGTGATCGCCTCGAGCGCGAACTTCGTCGACGAGTAATACGCGTTGGGCGGGTTGGCGACCAAGCCGGTCATCGACGACATGTTGATGATGTGCCCGGAGCCGCGGGCACGCATGCCCGGCAGCACCGCCTTGATCATGTTGACCGCGCCGAAGTAGTTGACCTCGAACAGCTTTCGAACCTCGGCGTCCTCGCCTTCCTCCACCGCCGACAGGTAGCCGTGGCCGGCGTTGTTGACCAGGACGTCGACGCCGCCGAAGGCCGCCTCGGCCGCCGACAGCGCCGCCGCGATCTGCCCGGCGTCGGTGACGTCGAGTGCGACGGCCAGCGCCCGGTCGCCGAACTCCTCGGCGAAATCCCGCACCGCGTCGGCCCGCCGCGCGGTCACCACCGCGTCGTGGCCCGCTGCCAGTGCCGCGCCGGCGATTTCGCGGCCGAAGCCGGTGGAGCATCCGGTGATCAGCCAGCGCGCCATCTCAGGCCACCCCTTCCGGCAGGCGCCGCAGATACGCGGCGCGTCGGTCGGCGAGCTGGGCGGCCCGGGCCCCCGGATCCACCCGCGGCAGGTGCGGCACCTCGGCGTCGAGCCGGTCCAGCTTGACCACCCGCCCGCGCGCCCCCAGGTCTTCGCGCGGGCCCGCCTCCCCGAACTCCGCCATGCGGAGGGTCAGGATGCCCTCACGCAGGCCGTCGGAGTCGATCCAGTTGGCCACGCCGGGATCGGTCGGCGCGATCACGTAGGTGTAGCCGCCGTCCTCGTTGGCGACCGACTGCGCCTTGTTGAGGCTGCCGGTGCGGTCGAGGATGTTCAGCGTGGTGCCCCAGATATTGCTCAGCGGCACGGTGAAGTACTCGGCGCCACCGTCGCGCAGGTCCACGACGAACGCCTCGTCGGGCGCCAGGTCGAAGCGGCCCATGACGTAGACCTGGTTGCGCATCGCGCCGACCTTGTCGGCCGACCAGGCCAGGTCGAAGTGGTTGGGCGGCATCTTGTACACGCCGTGGCTGAGCTTGCCGGTGAAGTTGGCGAAGTAGTCCATCATCGCCGCGGTGGCCTCGGCCTGCTCGTCGAGCGTGCGTGCCGGCGTCGCCGGCGGGCCCCCGAGCCGTTGCACCTCAAGGTGATTGGGGTCGTCACGGCTCCAGTCCAGCAGCACGTCGCGGATGTAGAACTCGTGCGCTTCGGGAGTGGTCCGCACGTGGTTGGGCCGGCCGCCGGCCGGTTCGGCGTCGACCGTGATGGTGAAGCTGCCGTCGGGGTCGACCTGCATGGTGCGGCCGTTGAGGACGTCGACGGTGCCCATGTGGGCGTCCCACAGCGTGAAGTAGTTCTCGGTCATGCGGTGTTCGCCCACCCGGCCGTGGATCTCGTAGCGTTCGTCGCCCGAGATCGGGATCACCCGGTAGACGCTGTCGGGATTGTCGATGCCCCAACGTGATCCGGGGATTCGACGGCCGTCGACGGGGTGCGCCAGCCGGGTGATGCAACTGACCTTCGGCCGCAGCTTGTCCTGATTGGACGACCACACCGCCGCCGAGAACATCACCTCCGCGAACGCGTCGTCGAACCGCTCACGCATCGCCTCCGACGCCTTGGCCCGCCCCAGCCAGGTCTCGGCCACGGTTCGATAGGCGGCCTTGACGGTCGGGTGCTCGATCAGGTCGAGTGCGGCCAGTTCCTGTTCGTGCTGGGATACCGTCGCGACGGGATCGTCAGGCATGCGCTGTTCCTCCGATTTGCTGTCCAAAACGCTTGTTGTACAAGGTGAATCGTTCGTCGACCTGCTCCGGGCGCAGGCCGTAGGCCGGCAAGCCATAGGCGGGGCGCGCCGCCTCGCGCGGGCGCCCGTCGAGCCAGCGCCGCATCGCGTCCTTCGCCCCGGCCGTCAGCGGAAGTCCGACAGCGTCATACACGCGGGCCACCTGGCCGATCGGGTCGGCCACCGCGGCGTCGAACCCGATGTCGGTGACCCGGCCCCCGTCGTCCGGCCATCCGTCGCGCACAGCCATCGCCCGGTCGTTGGTCCAGCCCATCCGCTGCAACCATTCCGCGCCCACCCGGTGGACGTCCACGGCGTCGGCGTGCATCGTGTGCAGGGTGGCGTTCAGGCTGGCTCCGGAGGCGATCGTGGCGCGCGGATCGCGATGCATGTGCACGATGTGCAGATCGGGGAATCGCGCCCGCAACAGATCCAAATATCCGAGATGCGCAGGCGATTTGAGCACCCAGCGTTGCCCCACGGCGCCGCGGCGGCGCTTCTGCCACTGCAGGAATTGCAGCATGCGGTGCAGGTAATCGTAGGCGGGGGAGAAGTCCTGGTCGTCCAGCCAGGACCGGTAATCCGGAACGGGGGCGCCGGATTCGGGCACGTGGGACAGGAACGCGTCGGCCAGGAAGACGATCTCCTCCTCGGCCTCGGTGGCATACATCGGATGGATGGCAAACAGCTCCGGCGCCAGCTCGCGGGATTTCGCTTCGCGCGCTTGGCTGATGGCGATCCGGGGGTCCGCACCGCTGAACCGATGGTCGAGCCGGGGCGCGACCTCCACGACCTCCCAGCCGTAGGCGCAGACGAACCGCCGGTCGGCGGCCAGCAATCGCTGCAGCAGCGTCGTCCCGCTGCGCATCATCCCGACGACGACGATCGGCGCGGCGACGCGTTCGTCGAGGATTTCCGGGCGGCGGCGGATCCATTCTTGGGCGCGGAGCCGCATGCGCAGGCTGTGCACGATGCCCGAGCGCAGGATGTGCACCCCGACCGCGTTGAGGTCGGCGCGCGCGTAGTCGGCCAGCAGCACCCGCAGCGGGCCCTCGAATTCGCCCGGGCCCCAGTCGGTGAGCGCCTCCTTGCGACGGGCCTCGGCCATGACGGCGGCCGGGTCGAAGGCGCCGCCCGACGGGCTCGAGGCCGGCACGCGCTCAGAACTTCAGGTGCTGGCTGACGTCGCCGACCTGGTCGACGAACATGGTGCGGGTGTCGAACCGCCAGGCGCCGTCCACCCGCGCGAACGTGTCCTTGTAGTGCCCGGTCACGATCACCTGCAACGGCAGGTCGGGGGTGGCCTGGGTGACGCAGTAATAGGACGTGCTGCGCGCGATCCCCGCGGCCTCGTCGATGTGCAGCTGCACATTGGTCGTGTTGTGTTTAGTCTTGGGCGTGCCGTCCTCGTAGATGCGCGTGGCCATGTCGTACATCTCGCGCACCCGGGCGGCCCCGGCGAACACCGTCTCCGGTGGACCGTCCTCGACGCCGCAGATGCGGCCGTGCTCGAAGAGCCGGGCCACCCCGTCCAGGTCGCCGCCATCGAGAAGCTCGGCGTAGGTGTAGATCAGGTTCGTGATTTCGCGCGCGCTGTCACTCATGGGACCACCTGTCGAACCCGTCTTCTCCGCTTCCGCGAACAATGGTGGCAGAACCGGCCGAATTTACATAGAACCGACCATTACTCTTGATCGCCGTGACCTTAACTTGGACCCCGGATCGGCTCGGCAACCTGACCGGCAAGCGAATCGTGGTGACCGGAGCGACCAACGGCGTGGGGCTGGGCACGGCCCGCGCACTGACCAAAGCCGGTGCGCACGTGATTTTGGCGGTGCGCAACACCGAGCTGGGCGAGCAACGCGCCACTGAAATTTCTGCGATGGGCGGCTCCACCGCGGTGGCCAGGGTCGACCTCGCCGACCTGACGTCGGTGCGCGCCTTCGCGGATTCGATCGACGACGACGTCGACATCCTGGTCAACAACGCCGGCGCCCTGACGGACCGGCGCACCGACACGGTCGACGGATTCGAGATGACGCTGGGCACCAACCTGCTCGGCCCGTTCGCCCTCACCAACCTGCTGCTGCCCAGGGTGCGCTCGCAGATCATCAACGTCGGCTCCGACGCGCACCGATCCGCGACGCTGCACCTGGACGACCTGCACCTGCGCCGGCACAAGTGGACCCGGCTGGGCGCGTACGCGCAGTCCAAACTCGCGGTCATGCTCTGGGGCCTGGAGCTGGACCGCAGGCTGCGTGCGGCCGGATCGCCGGTGGTCACCCAGCTCACCCACCCGGGTTGGGTGGCGTCGAACCTGTCGCAGCTCGGGGACTCGCCGCTGATGGCGCTGGCGCACAAGGTGGTCAAGGTGGTGGCCGACCGGCTGGCCAACGACATCGACGAGGGCGCGGCGCCCACGCTGTACTGCATCAGCGAACCGCTGCCGCCGGGCAGCTACGTCGGCGTCACCGGTAGGTTCGGCCTGCGCGGCGGGCCGGTGCTGATCGGCCGGTCGCCGGTCGCCTGCGACTACGACGCGGCCGCCCGCCTGGTGGCCTTCGCCGAACACGAGACCGGCACGAAGCTGGAGGTGTAGCCATGGGTGAACTCAACAACAAGGTCGCCGTGATCACCGGCGCGGCGCGCGGCCAGGGCCGCAGTCACGCGGTGGCCTTCGCCGAACAGGGTGCCGACATCATCGCGGTGGACATCTGCACCGATATCGACGCGATCCCCTACCCGCTGGGGACCAAATCGGATCTCGACGAGACCGCGCGGCTGGTCGAAGCCGCGGGCCGCAAGGCGGTGACCGTCGTCGCCGACGTCCGCGACCTGCAGCAATTGGAGGACGCGGTGCAACGCGGAATCGACGAGCTGGGGGAGGTCGACATCGTCGTCGCCAATGCCGGGGTGGTGGCGATCGGTGACCCGGAAGCCCATTCCCAACCGGTGTTCAACACGATCGTCGACACCAACCTCAAGGGCGTGTGGCACACGTTGTTGGCGACGGTGCCGTCGATCATCCGCAAGGGTCAGGGCGGGTCCATCGTGCTGGTCAGCTCGTCGCAGGGGCTGACCGGCCGCGGCGGCGACGGCAGCGCGGCGATGTTCGCCTACGCCGCGTCCAAGCACGGCGTGGTGGGGTTGATGCGGTCGGCGGCCAATGCCTATGCGCCGCACAAGATTCGGGTCAACTCGGTGCATCCGAGCGGCGTCATGACGCCGATGATCCTCAACGACTTCGTCGTCAACCGGATGCTGGAGAACCCGAACCCGGCCGTCTCGCAGATGCTGCTGCCCGACGTGCCGTTGGTCGAGGCGCAGGACGTGACCGAGGCGGTGCTGTGGCTGGTCGGTCCGCGTGCCCGCTACGTGACGGGCGTGTCGATCCCCGTCGACGCCGGGCACGTCGTGATGTAGCCGGTGATGTAGCCCGTGATTTAGCCGGGACTAGCCCCGGACGACCTTGCCGGCCTTGATGCAGGATGTGCAGACGTTCAGGCGCTGCCTGTTGCCGCCCGGGCGGGTGACGACGTGCACGGTCTGGACGTTGGGGTCCCACCGGCGGCTGGTGCGGCGGTGGGAGTGCGACACCGACTTGCCGAAGCCGGGGCCCTTCCCGCAGATGTCGCACACAGCGGCCATGGTTCAAGCTCCTCAAATCTCGGGGGTCCGGCTCGGCGGTCTGGCACGTAGCCGGGACAGCCCGGGTGGCCCGGGCCCAACCAGAATAGGCGATCGTCCTGGCAACCGCCAAAACGATCACCGCCGCTGTCGCCCCTGCTGGCTAGGCTCAATGGGCACCGACCGCCCACCGGACGGTGGTGGGCGGTCGGTGGTGGTCACGGGGAGCCGCCGCGCGAGTCGCCGAGCTACGCTGGCGCCCACCGGGGGCTGGTTGCGGAGGAGGTGGGTGACACTGGGACCGTCGGAACGTCTGCTGGACGGGGTCACGTTGCGGGACTGGGCGCACACCGCCGTCAGCGAGCTCATCACCCACATCGACGAGATCAACCGGCTCAACGTCTTCCCGGTTGCCGACTCCGACACCGGCGCCAACATGCTGTTCACCATGCGTTCGGCGCTGGCCGAAGCCAACGCGGGGCTCAACTCCGAGGGCGGCCCGGCCTGCGCCGCACGGGCCGCCGCGGCGATGTCGGCCGGTGCCCTGAACGGCGCGCGCGGAAATTCCGGGGTGATCCTCTCGCAGATCCTGCGCGGCGTCGCCGACGTCACCGCGGTCGCGGCGGCCGAATCCGGCGGTGAGCTGGCGCACGTCGACGCGGCCATCCTCGGGGCGTCGTTGCGGCGCGGCGTCGACCTGGTCATCACGTCGATGGGCGGCGAGGAGATCCCGGGAACCATCGTCTCGGTGTTGCGGGCGGCCGCCGAGGCTGTCACGGAATGCGCCGAGGCCGGGCAAGGGCTCGCCTCGGCGATCATCGCCGCCGGCGAGGCGGCGGTCGTCGCGCTGGAGAAGACGCCCGAACAGTTGGACGTGCTCGCCGACGCGGGCGCCGTGGACGCCGGCGGGCGCGGGCTGCTGGTGCTGCTGGACGCGCTGCGCACCACGGTCACCGGGCAGGCGCCCGCCCGGACGGTGTACGAGCTGTCCCCGCGCGCGCCGCAACCCGAAGGCGCCGCCGACCGGCCCGCGCCGCAGTTCGAGGTGATGTACCGGCTGGACGGTTGCGACGCGGCCGCGGCGGATGCGCTGCGGGACCGGCTGGGCGAGCTGGGTGATTCCGTCGGCATCGCGGCCGCGCAGGCGTCCGCCGAGCGCACCTATTCGGTGCACGTGCACACCGACGACGCCGGCGCCGCGGTCGAGGCGGGGCTGGCCGCGGGGCGGCTGAGCCGGATCGTGATCTCGGCGCTGAGCTCCGGCGCCACGGGCCTGCCGGCCGGCGGCTGGACGCGGGAACGCGCGGTGCTCGCCGTCGTCGACGGCGACGGGGCCGCCGAGCTGTTCGGCGGCGAGGGCGCCTGCGTGCTGCGGCGCGACGCGGCCGTGGGCGACCCGGTCACCAGCATCAGCGCCCACCAGCTGATGCGGGCGGTGATCGACACCGGGGCCGCGCAGGTGATGGTGCTGCCCAACGGCTACGTGCCGGCCGAGGAGCTGGTGGCGGGGTGCACCGCGGCCATCGGCTGGGGGATCGACGTGGTGCCGATACCGACGGGATCGATGGTGCAGGGGCTTGCAGCGCTGGCCGTGCACGAAACCGACCGGCAGGCGGTCGACGACGGCTACACCATGGCCCGCGCGGCCGGTGCGGCCCGCCACGGCTCCGTGCGCATCGCGACCGAGAGCGCGTTGACCTGGGCGGGCCGCTGCCAGCCGGGCGACGGCCTTGGCATAGCGGGGGACGAGGTGCTGATCGTGGCGGCCGACGCGATCGCGGCGGCGATCGGCCTCCTCGACCTGTTGCTGGCCTCCGGCGGCGACCTGGTGACGGTGCTGCTGGGCGCGGGGGTCTACGCGCAGGACGATGCCGCGGCACTGGTGGACGTCCTGGAAGAACACATGCACGACCACCATCCGGGGACCGAGCTCGTCACCTACCGCACCGGCCATCGCGGTGACGCGCTGTTGATCGGGGTCGAGTAGCCGTGGCGTCGCTGGGCGATCGCCTGGACTTCGTGGTGGGGGCCAAGGCCGCCGATCAGCTCGACGAGGAACTGGGCATCCGCACCGTCGACGATCTGCTGCGCCACTATCCGCGCACCTACACCGAGGGCGCGACCCGCTGGGACGCCGACGACCAGCGCCCGCCGGCCGGTGAGCACATCACGATCGTCGACACGATCGCCGAAACCAAGACCTGGCCGATGAAGAAGACCCCGAAGAAGGATTGCCACCGCATCACCCTCGGCTCCGGCCGCAACAAGGTGACCGCGACCTTCTTCAACGCCAACTACCTGAAGAAGGACCTGACCAAGGGCGCCAAGGTGATGCTGTCCGGGGAGGTCGGCTTCTTCAAGAACGTCATGCAGCTGACACATCCGGCATTCCTCATCCTCGACTCCCCGGACGGCAAGAACCGCGGCACGAGTTCGCTGAAGAACATCGCCATCGCCTCGCAGGCCACCTCCGGCGAGCTGCAGATGGAGGCATTCGAGCGGGCCTTCTTTCCCATTTACCCGGCGACCACGAAGGTGCAGAGCTGGGACATCTTCCGGTGCGTGCGCCAAGTGCTCGACGTGCTCGACCCGGTGCCGGACCCGTTGCCCGCCGAGCTGCGCGGCCGGTACGACCTGGTGTCCGAGGACCGGGCGCTGCGCGACATCCATCTGGCGGAGGACGAGTCGGCCCGGCGGCGGGCACGCGAGCGCCTGACCTTCGACGAGGCCGTCGGACTGCAGTGGGCGCTGGTCGCCCGCCGGCACAGCGAGCTCTCGGAATCGGGCCCACCGGCGCCGCCGCGCCCCGACGGTCTGTCCGCGGAATTGATGGCCCGGTTGCCCTTCGAGCTGACCGCCGGACAACGCGAGGTGCTCGAGGTGTTCACGAAGGAGCTCTCGGCCACCCGGCCGATGAACCGCCTGCTGCAAGGCGAGGTCGGCTCGGGGAAGACCATCCTCGCGGTCCTGGCGATGCTGCAGCTGGTGGACGCCGGCTACCAGTGTGCGCTGCTGGCCCCTACGGAAGTGCTTGCCGCGCAACATCTTCGGTCGATCGACGACGTGCTCGGCCCGTTGGCGATGGCCGGTCAGCTGGGCGGTGCCGACAACGCGACGCGGGTCGCGCTGCTCACCGGTTCGATGACGGCGGCGCAGAAGAAACAGGTCCGGGACGAGGTGGCAAGCGGTCAGGCCGGGATCGTCGTGGGCACCCACGCGCTGTTGCAGGACGCGGTGGAATTCCACAACCTGGGCATGGTGGTAGTCGACGAGCAGCACCGGTTCGGCGTCGAACAACGAGACCAGTTGCGCGCCAAGGCTCGTCCCGGCGTGACACCGCACCTGCTGGTGATGACGGCGACGCCGATACCGCGCACGGTCGCGCTCACCGTCTACGGTGACCTGGAAACCTCGACGCTGCGTGAACTTCCGCGCGGGCGCCAGCCGATCACCAGCAACGTCATCTTCGTCAAGGACAAGCCCGCCTGGCTCGACCGGGCCTGGCGGCGCATCACCGAAGAGGTCAGCGCGGGCCGCCAGGCCTATGTGGTGGCGCCCCGGATCGACGAGAACGACGAGCCGGAGAAGGAGGAGCCGAGCGCCAAACCGTCGGAAACGGCCGAGGGACTCTACGCGCGACTGCGTTCGGGCGAGCTGGCGAACCTGCGGCTGGGGCTGATGCACGGGCGGTTGTCCGCCGAGCAGAAGGACGCCGCGATGGCGGCCTTCCGGGCGGGTGAGATCGACGTGCTGGTGTGCACCACCGTCATCGAGGTCGGGGTGGACGTCCCCAACGCCACGGTGATGCTGGTGATGGACGCCGACCGCTTCGGGATCAGCCAGCTGCACCAGCTGCGCGGGCGCATCGGCCGCGGCCGGCATCCCAGCCTGTGCCTGCTCGCGAGCTGGGTTTCGCCGGCCTCACCGGCGGGCCGGCGGCTTTCCGCCGTCGCCGCAACCCTGGACGGGTTCGCGCTCGCCGACCTCGACCTCAAGGAGCGCCGGGAGGGGGACGTGTTGGGCCGCAACCAGTCCGGTCGGGCCGTCAATCTGCGCCTGCTGTCGCTGGCCGACCACCGCGAGGTCATCGAGGCCGCGCGCGACTTCTGCGTCCGGACCTACGCCGAGGATCCCGCCAACCCCGAATTAGCTTTGCTGGCAGTGCCTTTCGTCAGCACGGATCGGATCGAATACCTGGACAAGTCGTGAATCGCAGGGTGCTGCTGTGGTTGTCCGCCGTCGCGGCGCTCGCGCTGCTGGTGGCGTATCAGACGGTCGGCTCCTCGGCGACCAGGCATGCCGACGAATACGCCGCGCGCGCCGACGTTCCGACGGTGCAGCCCGGCACCGATGTGCTCGCGGGTGTTCCCGTGGTGCCGCTGCGGCTGCATCGCTACGACTATCGCCGCGCGGCCTTCGGCGATGCCTGGACGGACGATAACGACGCCCCGCTGGGACACAACGGCTGCGACACCCGCGACGACATCCTGAACCGCGACCTCGTCGACAAGACGTATGTGTCGACCAAACGGTGTCCGGACGCGGTGGCGACCGGCACGCTGCACGATCCCTACACCAACAAGACCATCGCCTTCCAGCGCGGCGCCAGGGTCGGCGAGGCGGTCCAGATCGACCACATCGTCCCGCTGGCCTACGCCTGGGACATGGGCGCCTACGCCTGGCCGGCCGACGAACGGCTGCGGTTCGCCAACGATCCGGCCAACCTGCTGGCCGTCGACGGACCGGCCAATCAGGACAAGGGCGACGCGCCGCCCGCACAATGGATGCCGCCCAACACCGCGTTTGCCTGCCAGTACGCCATGCAGTTCATCGCCGTGCTGCGCGGCTATGCCTTGCCGGTGGACCAGCCGTCGACGGGTGTGCTGCGTCAGGCGGCCGGCACCTGCCCGGCGGGCTGACTAAGAGCTCAGACGCCGTCGAATGTGTTGGGATCCGGGCGCAACCGGGTGCCGTCGTTGAGCCCGTTGATCGCCTCCATGTGCTCGGCGGCCAACTCGAAGTCGAACACGTCGAGGTTTCCGGAAATGTGCTCGGCGTTGGCGGACCGGAAGACGACCGCGTTGCCTAGCTGCAGGTTCCACCGGAGCAGCACCTGCGCGGGGGTCTTGCCGTATTCGCCGGCAACCGAGGTCACGGTGGGGTTGTCCATCAGCTTGCCGAGCGCCAGCGGCGTGTAGGCCTGGGTGACGACGTTGTGCTCGGTGTCGGTCTTGCGGACGTCGGCCTGGCTGAGCATCGGGTGCAGCTCGATCTGGTTGACCGCCGGCGTGACGAAAGTCAGGTCGATGATGTCCAGCACGTGCTGCTCGGTGAAGTTCGAGACGCCGATCGACCGCGCGAGCCCGTCGCCGCGGCACTGGATCAAGCCGCCGAAGGAGTTCACGTATTCGCCTCGTGCCGGGACCGGCCAGTGAATGAGGTACAGGTCGACATAATCCAGCCCGAGCCGTTCCAGGCTCTCCTTGCAGGCCTCCATGGATCGCAGGAACCCGTGGTCGGAGGTGGCGAGTTTGGTGGTGACGAACAACTCCGCGCGCGGAATCCCCGAGGCCGCGATGGCGCGGCCGACGGCGGCTTCGTTGCCGTAGGCGGAGGCGGTGTCGATCAGCCGGCAGCCCATCTCCAGCGCCGCGGAGACGGCGCGTTCGGTCTCGTCCTCCGACAAATCCGCGACGCCCAGGCCGAGCACCGGCATCGTGTTTTCGTCGTTAAGAGCTATCGAGGGCACGGCCGCGCCCGACTCGCCAGCCAATGTCATTCACCTGCCTGTGAAATTGAAGGTTCGTGGACCGAACCGGTTGCCATCGAGCGAGGAGATCGACGCCGTCGCATCGGCGCTGAGTTCGAGGCGGTGATTTCGAAATCGAACACGTCGAAGCTGCTCGCAATCCGTGAGGCGGTTACCGGCTTGGGGATCACGATATTACCGGGCTGGAAAATACCACCTCAGCGACACCGCGCCGGGGCCGGTGATATTCGGCCCTGGTCGGCGTACCGCATTTTCGTCACCACGTAGAGTTGGTCACACCGCACGCCGGAATCGGCGACCGCCCGGCCGGCAAGCGACGCGGTGGGGCGCCGAATGCACCCGTTCGGTGGTTTTCGGGAGCCGCTGAGACGGTGGCGGAACGAGCGACCGGCCGTCGCCCCAACGTCAGCACGGTTTATTCGAGGGAGTGGCCATGACCAAGAGCGTGCCCGCGCCGGACCTCCATCTCGGCGTGAAACACACCCCCATGCGCCTGGCCAGCCGCATGCAGGGCGCGGTCTCCATGATCGGCGTCAAGGTCATTCCGTGGATCCCGACCCCCGCCAAACGGGCGCTGTTCGGTGGCCGCTCGGTGACGATCGACGGCAACACGCTGGACCCCACGCTTCAGCTCATGCTCTCCGGTCTGCGTGCCGTCGGCATCGACGGTTTGGTGGTCGACGACGACCCCGGGGCGTCCCGCGCTCAGATGCGCCAGCTCTCCCTGGAGCTGCCGGGGCCCCAGATCCACGTCGACGTCGACGACCTGTCGCTGCCCGGGCCGGGCGGTGAGATCCCGGCGCGGCATTACCGCCCGCCCAACGGCGCGTCCGCGCCCCTGCTGGTCTTCTACCACGGCGGCGGATGGTCGATCGGCGATTTGGACTCCTACGACGCGCTGTGCCGGTTGACCTGCCGCGACGCCGGCATCCACGTGTTGTCGATCGACTATCGGCTGGCCCCCGAGCATCCCGCGCCGGCCGCGGTCGAGGACGCCTACGCCGCCTTCCGGTGGGCCTACGACCACGCCGGCGAGCTCGGCGCCGCGGCCGGTCGGGTCGCGGTCGGCGGGGACAGTGCGGGTGGCAACCTGGCCGCCGTCGTCTGCCAACAGGCGCGCGACGAGGGCGCCCCCGCGCCCGTCCTGCAGTGGCTGATCTATCCGCGGACCGACTTCACCGCGCAGACCCGCTCCCTGGGGCTCTTCGCGCGTGGCTTTTTGCTGACCAAACGCGACATCGATTGGTTCGAGTCGCAATACCTGCGGGGATCGGGCGTCGATCGGGCCGATCCGCGGGTGTCGCCGCTGCTGGCCGAGTCCTTGGCCGGGCTCGCGCCGGCCCTGATCGCGGTCGCCGGTTTCGACCCGTTGCGCGACGAGGGCGAGAACTACGCGACGGCCCTGCAGGCCGCCGGGACGGCCGTCGACCTGCGGTGCATGGGGTCGCTGACGCACGGCTTCGCCAACCTCTTCCAGCTCGGCGGCGGCAGTGCGGCGGCCACCACCGAGCTGATCTCGGCCCTGCGCGCCCACCTGAGCCGGGTCTGACGTGCTGCGCCGTCAGCGCCGGTAATCTAGAGGCGCCCACGAACGAATCACGTCCACCGAGGGCAACCGATCACCCGAGTACCGAAGGATCACGCAGACTGTGGCCGACAAATCCAAACGCCCACCGCGCTTTGACATGAAGGCCGCCGACGGTAAATCGGGTCGCCTCGTGCAGATCGGCGGGACCGCCGTCGTCGTCATCTTCCTGGTTGCGCTGGTCTCCTACATCGTGGTGACACACCACAAGAAGACCGCCGCCATCGGCGCCGGAGACACCGTGCGGGTGACGTCGAGCAAGCTGGTCACCCAGCCCGGGACCAGCAACCCCAAGGCCGTGGTCACGTTCTACGAGGACTTCCTCTGCCCGGCCTGCGGCAACTTCGAGCGCACGTTCGGTCCGACGGTATCCAGGCTGATCGACGTGGGCGCCATCGCGGCCGACTACTCCATGGTGTCCATCCTCGACAACGCCAGGAACCAGAACTATTCGTCGCGGGCGGGCGCCGCGGCCCTGTGCGTGGCCGACGAATCCATCGACGCGTTCCGCCGGTTCCACACCGCGCTGTTCACCACCGACCTCCAGCCCAGCGAACGCGGCCCCAGCTTCCCGGACAACGCCCGGCTGATCGAAATCGCCCGCGAGGCGGGCGTCGTGGGCAAGGTGCCCGATTGCATCAACAGCGGCAAGTACATCGACAAGGTCAAGGCGGAGGCCGCGGCCGCGAAGATCAACGCCACCCCGACCATCAAGATCAACGGCGACGATTACGACCCCTCCACACCCGATGCGCTGGTCGCCAAGATCAAGAGCATCGTGGGCGACGTGCCGGGAATCGACGGCGCCGTGGCCCCCGCGGCCACGTGACCACCTCGGTGTCAGCCCAAACCGCCGACCTGACACCGGAATCGCGTCCCGAGACGCGCGTGCCGGCGCCCAGCGCGTGGTGGGTGCTGATCGCCGGCGTGATCGGCCTGGTTGCCTCCGCGACGCTCACCGTGGAGAAGATCGACCTTTTGCTCGACCCGGCGTACGTGCCGTCGTGCAACTTCAACCCGATCCTGTCGTGCGGTTCGGTGATGGTCACGCCGCAAGCGTCGCTGCTGGGATTCCCCAACCCGCTCCTCGGGCTGGTGGCCTTCACCGTGGTGGTGGTCACCGGGCTGCTGGCGGTAACCAAAGTGGGTTTGCCGCAATGGTATTGGATCGGGTTGACGGCGGGGCTCGTGCTCGGTGCGGCGTTCGTGCACTGGCTGATCTACGAGAGCCTGTACAGCATCGGCGCGTTGTGCCCGTACTGCATGGTGGTCTGGGCGGCGACCATCACCCTGCTCGTCGTCGTCGCGTCGATCGCCTGCCGTCCGGCGCTGCAGCGCCGGGGCCGCGGCGTGGCCTGGGTGCTGTACCAATGGCGGTGGTCCATCACCGCGCTGTGGTTCACCGCGGTGTTCCTGATGATCATGGCGCGGTTCTGGGACTATTGGTCCACGCTGCTGTAGGTGGCCGCCAGTGACCCGGATCATCGGCGGCGTGGCCGGCGGCCGGCGCATCGCCGTCCCGCCGCGAGGGACCAGGCCGACCACCGATCGCGTGCGTGAGTCGCTCTTCAACATCCTGACCGCCCGCCGTGACCTGACCGGCATCGCGGTGCTCGATCTCTACGCCGGTTCGGGCGCATTGGGATTGGAGGCGCTGTCGCGTGGGGCCGCCTCGGCGCTGTTCGTGGAATCGGATCCGCGCAGCGCGGCGGTCATCGCCCGCAACGCCGACGCCCTCGGTCTTGCCGGTGCGGCCGCGGTGCGGCGCGGCGCGGCCGCGAACGTTTTGGCGGCCGGGGCCGCCAACCCGGTCGACCTCGTGCTGGCCGACCCGCCCTACGACGTGGCGGCCGCCGAGGTGGAAGCCGTGCTGGCGGCGTTGGCCACGCACGGCTGGGTGCGCACGGGAACCGTGGCCGTGGTGGAGCGCCCGGCCGCCGGTGCGCCGCTGACCTGGCCGGCGGGCTGGTCCGCGTGGCCGCCGCGCGGCTACGGCGACACCCGTCTGGAGATGGCCGAGCGACTGTGAGGCGGGCGTGTACCGTCTGTCGTCATGAGTGGCGCGGTATGCCCGGGGTCGTTCGATCCGGTGACGTTGGGCCACATCGACGTCTTCGAACGGGCGTCCGCCCAGTTCGACGAGGTGGTGGTGGCGATCCTGGCCAACCCCGCCAAGAAGGGCATGTTCGACCTCGACGAGCGGATCGCGATGATCACCGAGTCGACGACCCATCTGCCCAACCTGCGGGTGCAGGCCGGTCAGGGGCTGGTGGTCGACTTCGTCAAGTCGCAGGGGATGACCGCCATCGTGAAGGGCCTGCGCACCGGCACCGACTTCGAGTACGAGCTGCAGATGGCGCAGATGAACAAGCACATCGCCGGCGTCGACACGTTTTTCGTCGCGACGACACCGCGGTATTCGTTCGTGTCGTCGTCCCTGGCCAAAGAGGTCGCGCTGTTCGGCGGCGACGTCTCGGAGCTACTGCCCGAACCGGTCAACCGCCGCTTGCGTGAGAAGCTAGCCCGCTAGGTCTCAACTGAGGTCTTCGACCAGGATGTCGTTGACCGTCTTCAGGTCGTCAATTGCCTGCTGCGTGAACGCGTCCGCCTGATCCAGATCGGCCGGGGTGCTGTTGGGCCCAAGCGACATGCAGATGTGCGTCGCGGTGTGAAAGTCATCGATTTCGGCTTGCAGTGCCTTGGTCAGGGCCGGGTCCGGCGTAGGCAGGTGGGCCTGCAGGCCGATGGTTTGTTCGTCGTGGACCGCCGAGCATGCCGACCGGAGGGCGTCGATGTCGTTGGCTTTGATCGCGTCGACCACCGCCTGCATGGACTTGGCCGTGTTGGTGAAGTGCTCTTGGGCCTGTGCATACCACTCGACGACGCCGGGGTAGGCGGCGTTGGCCGTCCCGGTCGCAGCCGTCCCGGCGGCGACGAGGGTCACCGCGGCGACGATCGCACCACCCAACTGCGGGTGAACGTGTTTGAACATGCCTGACCTGCCTTGTGAGGAGCCGTGTATCCCAAGGCTCCGCGCCCGGCGACATGTTCGATAGGGCCGTTCGGTCCCGTCGCGGGGGCCAAAGGGCATGGGGCGTGATGACGAGTCGCGGCGC
>NZ_GG770558.1:213207-222791 GCF_000164135.1 Mycobacterium parascrofulaceum ATCC BAA-614
TGGCACTCGTGTTCGTGTCCGCCGTCGGGGGACCCGCCCATCATCCGCAGCATCGGCATGCCACCGGAGGTGAAAAAGCGGATGACCAGCACCGCGGCGACGGCCAGGAAGGCGATGTTGAGCCAGGTGGTGTAGTTCCAGGAGATCGACGCCTCCATCACGGTGGCGTTGCGTTGCTGCGGGATGAGACGTGTTGCGCCGAAGATCAATTCGACCAGGTAGCCCGCGGCGACCATGGCGGCGTAGAACGTGCCCAGCAGCGTCAGCATCATCCGGGTGCCGTAGTACTTGCGATAGATGTTGAGGATCGGCAGGATCAGCAGGTCGGCGTAGATGAACGCGATCACACCGCCGAAACTGATGCCGCCGTTCCACAGCACCGCGGCCAGCGGCACGTTGCCGATCGAGCAGACGAAGGACACGATCGCCACGAAAGGCCCCACGATCGGGCCCCACAGCGTCGCCAGGCCCGGGTCGTCCGCCAAAAAGAATGTCTCCCAGAACTTTCCGGGCACCCACGCGGCGATCGCCCCCGCGATCAACAGGCCGATGACGAGGTCGCGCAGGATCGCCATCCACTCCATGACGAAGACATGGGCGACGGACGTGAAGCCCTCCGCGGAGAAAAGGCGCTGCACGAATGAACCCTGCTTCTTGATGGACATGTCCATGGCCGCGTGGCCTTCCATCGAGCCGGCGACTCCGCGGTCGGCCTGCTCACGGGCGGCGTCGATGAGGCGCGAGCGCACGAACAACCGGAACAGCACGGCGAGGACCACGATCATCAGCGGGCCGCCGACGAACTCCGCGGCGGTGAATTGCCAGCCCATCAGCAGGGCCAGGATGATGCCCAGCTCCACCACCAGGTTGGTGGAGCCGATCTCGAACGCCATGGCGGCGGTGAAGTTGGCGCCCTTGCGGAACAGCGAGCGGGCCAGCGCCACCGCGGCGTACGAGCACGACGAGGATGCGGCGCCGAGCCCGGCGGCCAGCGCCAGGGTCCGCGGCCGGTCGTCGCCCAGCAGCGCCGTTACGGTCGAGCGGCGCACCACCGCCTGCACCACGGCCGACAGGGCGAAACCGAGGATCAGCGCCCACAGGATCTCCCACGTCATCGATCCCGCCACCGCCAAGGCGTGTCCGATCGCTGCCAGCACGAGCGCCTGATCCTCCCCATCGGTTGCCGCGAAGACCCAAACCTATACCCCTGAGGGGTATAGGTCAAGCGCTGCGCAGCGGTCTGGCCAGGGCCTGGAGTGGCCGTGCTCCCTAGAATGGCCGCAAAGGTGCCGCCAACCGTGGCGGCGCGGACGGGCGTTTCGATGGATTCCACTGGTGACGGCGATGTCGCGGGCGCTGTGTCGGGGCGTTTCGCGTCGTCGCGGTGGTCAAATGTCCGACACACCGGCCTCGCCACCGCTGTCACAGAGACAACACCAGGCACACTGGTAACAACACGTTTGCAGACGCCAGGAGGATATGGCCGTGTACAGAGTCTTTGAAGCGCTCGACGAACTGAGCGCCATCGTTGAAGAAGCACGCGGCGTTCCGATGACGGCCGGCTGCGTGGTGCCGCGGGGTGACGTGCTGGAACTGATCGACGACATCAAGGATGCGATCCCCGGCGAGCTGGACGACGCCCAGGACGTGCTCGACGCGCGCGACTCGATGCTGCAGGACGCCAAGTCGCACGCCGAATCCATGGTGTCCTCGGCGACCACCGAATCGGAATCGATGCTCAACCACGCCCGTGCGGAGGCCGACCGGCTGCTGTCGGATGCCAAAGCCCAGGCCGACCGCATGGTGAGCGAGGCGCGCCAGCACAGCGAGCGGATGGTCGGCGAGGCCCGCGAGGAGTCCATGCGCATCGCCACCGCGGCAAAACGCGAGTACGAGGCGAGCGTCGGCCGCGCCCAGGCCGAAGCCGACCGGTTGCTCGAGAACGGCAACATCTCCTACGAGAAGGCCGTGCAAGAGGGCATCAAGGAGCAGCAACGCCTGGTGTCGCAGAACAGCGTGGTGGAGGCGGCCCACGCCGAGGCGACCCGCCTGATCGACTCGGCGCACGCCGAGGCCGACCGGCTGCGCGGGGAGTGCGACATCTACGTCGACAACAAGCTCGCCGAGTTCGAGGAATTCCTCAACGGAACGCTGCGCTCGGTCGGCCGCGGTCGTCACCAACTCCGGACGGCGGCCGGCACGCACGACTACGCGGTGCGCTAACCCCCTCCACCGCGCGGGCGCGCCCTGGAATTATGCGGCGCGCGCCGTAGGATTTCTCCTATGACGCGGCAGCACAGCACCACCTCGCGGCGCCGTCTGAGCTCCCCGATGACGATCGACATCACCCGGCTCGGCCGGCGTCCCGGGGCGATGGTGACCCTGCGGGAAACCGTGCCCAGCCCTGCGCGCATCGGCCTCGACATGATCGCGATCGAGGCGGGCGCCCCCCTGGAACTGGACCTGCAAGTCCAATCGGTCTCCGAAGGCGTACTGGTGACGGGCACGGTGGACGCGCCCACCGTCGGCGAATGCTCGCGCTGCCTCACCCCGGTCGACGGCCGCGTGCAGGTCCGGTTGACCGAACTGTTCGCCTACCCCGACAGCACGACGGAGGCGACCACTGAGGAGGACGAGGTCGGTCACATCGTCGACGACACCATCGACCTCGAGCAGTCGATCATCGACGCCGTCGGGCTCGAGTTGCCGTTCTCGCCCGTGTGCACCCCCGACTGCCCCGGACTGTGCCCGGAATGCGGCGTTTCCCTCGCGGCCGAGCCCGGCCATCACCACGACCGCATCGACCCGCGGTGGGCCAAGCTGGCCGGCATGTTTCCCGAGCCCGAAGCGCCGCGGGGTGACCGATGACGTCGCGGGAAGACCTGCTCGAGGCGCTCGGGGTCGAACTGCCCGACGAACTGCTTTCGCTGGCGCTGACGCATCGCAGCTACGCCTACGAGCACGGCGGCCTGCCGACGAACGAACGCCTGGAATTCCTCGGCGACGCCGTGCTGGGCCTGACCATCACCGACGAGCTCTACCACCGGCATCCCGACCGCTCCGAGGGGGACCTGGCCAAGCTGCGGGCCAGCGTCGTCAACACCCAGGCGCTGGCCGACGTCGCGCGTAAGCTGTCCGCCGACGGCCTGGGCGTGCACCTGTTTCTCGGGCGCGGGGAGGCCAATACCGGCGGTGCCGACAAGTCGAGCATCCTGGCCGACGGGATGGAGTCGCTGTTGGGCGCCATCTACCTGCAGCACGGCATCGATACGGCCCGGGAGGTGATCCTGCGGCTGTTCGGCGGGCTGCTGGACGCGGCGCCGACGCTGGGCGCCGGGCTGGACTGGAAGACCAGCCTGCAGGAGCTGACCGCGGCGCGGGGCATGGGCGCGCCCTCCTATGTCGTCACCTCCACCGGGCCGGACCACGACAAGGAATTCACCGCCGTCGTCGTGGTGATGGACACCGAGTACGGATCCGGGGTGGGGCGATCCAAGAAGGAAGCCGAGCAGAAGGCCGCGGCGGCGACCTGGAAAGCCCTCGAAGTGCTGGACACCGCGGGGAAAACGTCCGCCTAGGCCAATGGGCGATGACCCGCTGCGCCCGGCTTCGCCGCGCTTGCGATCATCGCTGGTCGATGGGCGATGACCCGCTGCGCCCGGCTTCGCCGCGCTTGCGATCATCGCTAGATGCCCGAATTGCCCGAAGTCGAGGTGGTCCGCCGCGGCTTGCAGGCCGGTGTCGTGGGCAAGACGATCACTGCCGTTCGGGTGCACCACCCGCGCGCGGTGCGCCGTCACGAGGCGGGGCCCGCCGACCTCACCGCGCGGCTGCTGGACGCCCGGATCACCGGCACCGATCGGCGCGGCAAGTACCTGTGGCTGGTGCTGGACGGTCCAGGCCAGCCGGACACCGCGCTCGTCGTGCACCTCGGCATGAGCGGGCAGATGCTGCTGGGGGAGGTGCCGCGCGCCGACCACGTGCGGATCTCCGCGCTGCTCGACGACGGGACCGTGCTGAGCTTCGCCGACCAACGCACCTTCGGCGGCTGGATGCTCGCCGACCTCGTCGAAGTCGACGGCAGCGTGGTACCGGCCCCCGTCGCGCACCTGGCGCGCGACCCGCTGGACCCGCGTTTCGACCGCGATGCCGTCGTCGATGTGTTGCGGCGCAAGCATTCCGAGATCAAGCGCCAACTACTCGACCAAACCGTCGTGTCGGGCATCGGCAACATCTACGCCGACGAGGCGCTGTGGCGGGCCAAGGTGAACGGCGCCCGGATCGCCGCGACGCTGAGCCGCCGCCGGCTCGGCGCCGTCCTCGACGCCGCCGCCGAGGTGATGCGCGACGCCCTTTCGCAAGGCGGGACGTCGTTCGACTCGTTGTATGTCAACGTCAACGGCCAGTCCGGCTACTTCGACCGGTCGCTGGACGCCTACGGGCGCGAGGGGCAGAACTGCCGGCGCTGCGGCGCGGTCATGCGCCGGGAGAAGTTCATGAACCGGTCGTCGTTCTACTGCCCCAAGTGCCAGCCCCGACCGCGGCGTTGAGTGTGCGCCTCGGGCTTTGGACGCCTACTCGGTGGTGCCGATTGCGCCGTCGAGTAGGAAAGGTGAGGTTATCCTCACCTCGCGTCGTTATCCTGGGTGGCATGGTGGACCTGTGGTGTCGAGGCGGCTAGTGCGGAACTCAGTTCGTGTCCCGGATGCGCCGACCGTGCTCGCTCAGCTCGCGCCGGGCCAGCGGGCGACCATCGTGGGCGTGGTGGCGGCGGCGGCTCCGGCGGTGGCGGGCCGGCTGCGGCAATTGGGGTTCCGCCCGGCGTCCGCCGTCGAGGTGATCCGGCGGGCCCCGATGGGCGACCCGACCATCTACCGGGTGCAGGACACCGAACTGTGCCTGCGGCGGCGCGAGGCGCGGCTGATCGAGGTCGACCCGGGGAGCGACGCATGACGTCGTGTCACGAGGAGGGCGGCGCCGCGGTCGCGGTCGCGGGCGTGGCGCGCATCGCCCTGGTGGGCAGCCCCAACGCGGGCAAGACGTCGGTGTTCAACCACTTGACCGGCCTGCGCGCGAAGACGGGCAACTACCCGGGGGTCACCGTCGGGCGCAGGGTGGGCCTCACACGAATGGACGGCGTCGAAATCGCCGTGGAGGATCTGCCGGGCACCTACAGCCTCGAGCCCATCAGCCCGGACGAGGAAGTGGTGTCCGACCTCCTGGCCGGCAACGTCACCGGCGCCGACCGGCCCGATGCGATCGTCCTGGTGGCCGACGCCACCACGCTGCACCGCTCGATCACGCTCGTCGCCCAGGTGCTGCGGCTCGACGTTCCGTGCCTGCTGGCCCTGACGATGACCGACGAATTGATCGCCCGCGGCGGCGGCATCGCCGTCGACGACCTGTCGACGGCGCTGGGCATTCCGGTGATCCCGGTGATCGCGCACCGGGGCGGGGGCATCGACACCCTGCGCGCCCAGCTGGCGTCCTTCGACCGGTGGCAACGGCCCCCGATCCTGCCGCCGGGCGAGGACGACGCGATCGAGGCCTGGGGCCGATCGGTGCTGAAGGCGGCCAAATACGTTGCGCCGCAACCGGACCGGCGCACGCGGGGGATCGACGCCATCGTGCTGCATCCGCTCTGGGGCAGCGTCATCTTCTTCGCGGTCATGTTCTGCTTCTTCCAGGTCGTCTTCACCGTCGCCGCGCCACTGCAGGACCGGGTGAGCCAGGGGCTCGGCTGGCTCGGTGTGCTGGTCAGCGACCATGTAGGCAACTACGTCGTGCGCGGCCTGCTCGGCCAGGGAATCATCGGCGGCGTCGGGACGGTGCTCCAGTTCATCCCGCAGATCGTGTTGCTGTTCCTGTTGATCGCACTGCTGGAAAACGTCGGCTACATGGCGCGGGCCGCGTTCCTGATGGACCGGGTGATGGCCGCGACGGGACTGGAGGGCCGCGCCTTCGTGGCGATGCTTTCCTCGTTCGCCTGCGCCATCCCCGGGATCATGGCCACCCGGACCCTGCCGTCCTCGCGGGACCGGATCGCCACCATCATCACGGCACCGTTGATGACGTGCTCGGCCCGGCTTCCGGTGTTCACCCTGCTGGTGGGGCTGCTGGTGTCGCCGCAGACGCAGTGGTGGGGGTTCAGCGCGCAGGGCGTGGCGATGTTCCTGCTGTATCTGTGCGGCGGCACCTCCGCGCTGATTGCCGCCTCGCTGTTCAAGTCGACGATCCTGCGCAGCGACCTGCTGCCGTTCACGATGGAGCTGCCCCCGTACCGCTTCCCGTCGCTCAACAACGTGCTCATCACCATGTGGGATTCGGCCAAGGTGTTTCTGCGCAAGGCCGGAACCATCATCCTGGGCACGTCGGTGGTGCTCTGGGTGCTGCTCAATCTCCCCGCACGGCAGGCCGAAACCGCGCACATGTCGGCGACGGAGACCACCGCCTATGTGATGGACCACAGCTACGCCGCCGACGTCGGGAAGGCGATCGGGCCGGTGTTCAAGCCGTTGGGGTTCGACTGGCACATCAACGTCGCCCTGCTCGGTTCCTTCTCGGCGCGTGAGGTTTTCGTGTCCACCCTCGGGCAGGTCTCGGCGGCGACCAACCCCGAGGATCCCCATCAAGCCCTGGTCGGCATGACCGACGACGACGGGCACAAGGTGTTCACCTCGTCGACCGTCATCGCCTTGATGGTGTACTTCATCTTCGCGCTGCAATGCATGTCCACCGTCGCGGTGATGCGCCGCGAAACCAACTCGTGGCGTTGGCCCGCGTTCGCGTGGTGCTACATGTTCGTCCTGGCCTGGACGATGGCGTTCGTCGCCCGCTCGATCGCGGTCGGGGTGGGCGCATGATTCCCCTTCACGCCACCGCCACCACGAATCCGCGCCAGCTGCGCTGGGTGGTACCGCCCGACCGCCTGCCCCCGCGCGGCGTCGTCCGGCAAGCACCCGGCAGGCTGGGCGCCTTGCTGGACGGCGGGACTATCGCCGAGATTCTGGTGGGCACCGGGGACATGCTGATCACGCTCGGCGGCGATGGCGGCTGGCGCGAGCTGGGGGACGACGTACGGGCGGCGCTCGGCGAGGCGCTGCTGGAGCCGCAGGGCTGGACGGTCGACGAATCAGCCGCGCCGGATCTGGAAGGCGTCGCAGCCGAACTGCTCGCGGGACCCGTTGGCGCGCTTGCCGCTTCGCACGGCGGGTCGATCGAGCTGGTCTCGGTGGCGGGGCATACCGTGACCGTGCGCATGATGGGCGCCTGCGACGGATGTCCGGCCGCGTCGTCCACGCTGCGCGACGTGTTCGAACGCGAACTGCGGCGGCGGTTCGACGATCGGGTCGTGGTGTCGTGCGAAACTGGTTCGCCCGCAATCTCGTTGGGCAAAAGGCTGCTCTCGCTGATCGTCCGCTGAGGGAGCTCTCATTCGAAGCTGTCGCGGCGGCCCGGCCGTCGGGCGTGCGTCCACGGCGTTGAGTGTGCCCCTGGGGTGGCGACACACCGCGTGGCCTCACCCGGAACGCACACTCGACGAGGCATAGGCCACGCGCCGCCCGGTAAAAAGGGGGGCATGACCGAACTGTGGGTGGAGCGCACGGGATCGCGCCGTTACACCGGATATAGCTCCCGCGGTGCGCAGGTGCTTGTCGGCTCGGAGGACGTCGACGGCGTGTTCACCCCCGGCGAGCTGCTGAAGATCGCGCTCGCGTCCTGCGCCGGGATGTCCAGCGACCAGCCGCTGGCGCGCCGGCTGGGCGACGACTACCGGGCGGTGGTCCGGGTGTCCGGGGCCGCCGACCGCGAGCGCGAGGTCTACCCGCGCCTGGAGGAAACGCTCGAGCTGGACCTGTCGGGGCTGTCCGCGCAGGAGAAGGAGCGGCTGCTGGTGGTGGTCGACCGGGCGATCGACCTGGTCTGCACCGTCGGGCGCACGCTGAAAGCCGGCACCGAGGTCGATTTCAAGGTCGCCGATGTCGGAGCCTGACATCCGGCTCACCGCCTGGGTGCACGGCAAGGTCCAGGGCGTCGGCTTCCGCTGGTGGACGCGCTGCCGCGCGCTCGAGCTGGGCCTCACCGGTTACGCGGCCAACCAGGCCGACGGCCGCGTTCTGGTGGTCGCCCAGGGGCACCGCGAGGCCGGCGAGAAGCTGCTGGCGCTGCTGGAGGGCGGCGACTCGTGGCCGTCGAGGCCGGGCCGCGTCGACAAGGTCGTCGCGGACTGGTCGCCGTCACAGGAACGGTTCGACGGCTTCGTCGAGCGCTGAGACGGCTCCCTGGCCGCAGATTTGATAGCGCCGGCGCTATCGCGTTTCGGGGCGCGACATCACCTCGCTTCCCGTGACTGATGTGGCCACTGTGACCAGTGCGGCAAGCTCTCAGCGCCGGCGGCATTTCCACGCGGGCGACACCCCGCGGTGCGGGTGGCTCGGGCGATTTGAGCGGTAGTCTGGCTCGCCGTGTACCTCAAGAGTCTGACGCTGAAGGGCTTCAAGTCCTTCGCCTCGCCGACGACTCTGCGTTTCGAGCCGGGCATCACCGCGGTGGTGGGCCCCAACGGCTCGGGCAAGTCCAACGTCGTCGACGCCCTGGCCTGGGTGATGGGGGAGCAGGGGGCAAAGACCCTGCGCGGCGGCAAGATGGAGGACGTCATCTTCGCCGGCACCTCGTCGCGGGCCCCGCTGGGCCGCGCCGAGGTCACCGTCACCATCGACAACTCCGACAACGCGCTGCCGATCGAATACTCGGAGGTGTCGATCACCCGCCGGATGTTCCGCGACGGCGCCAGCGAATACGAAATCAACGGCGCCAGTTGCCGGTTGATGGACGTGCAGGAGCTGCTGAGCGACTCCGGGATCGGCCGCGAGATGCACGTCATCGTGGGGCAGGGCAAGCTCGACGAGATCCTGCAGTCGCGGCCCGAAGACCGTCGCGCCTTCATCGAAGAGGCCGCCGGCGTGCTCAAGCACCGCAAGCGCAAGGAAAAGGCGCTCCGCAAACTCGACGCGATGTCGGCGAACCTCGCCCGCCTCACCGACCTGACCACCGAGCTGCGCCGCCAGCTCAAGCCCCTGGGGCGCCAGGCCGAGGTGGCCCGCCGCGCCCAGACCATCCAGGCCGACCTGCGCGACGCGCGGTTGCGGCTGGCCGCCGACGACCTGGTCAGCCGGCAGACCGAGCGCGACGCCATCTTCGAGGCCGAGGCCGCCATCCGTCGCGAGCACGACGAGGCCGCCGCCCGGCTGGCGGTGGCATCCGAGGAGCTCACCGCGCACGAGGCGGCGGTGGCCGAACTGTCCACGCGGGCCGAATCGGTCCAGCAGACCTGGTTCGGGCTGTCCGCGCTTGCCGAACGGGTCGCCGCGACGGTGCGCATCGCCAGCGAACGCGCGCAACATCTCGACGTGGAGCCGGCACCACCCAGCGACACCGACCCGGAGGCGCTGGAAGCCGAGGCCGAACGGGTGGCGGTCGCCGAACGACAATTGCTGGCCGAACTGGCCGAGGCGCGCACGGCGCTCGACGCCGCCCGCGCCGAACTGGGCGAGCGCGAGCGCGAGGCGGCCGAGGCCGACCGC
>NZ_GG770558.1:223653-252162 GCF_000164135.1 Mycobacterium parascrofulaceum ATCC BAA-614
CGGTGGCCGACGCCGGGCGGTTGCTGGCGCAGCGGTTGGACGGGGTGGTCGCGGCGGCGTCGAAGATCCGCGACGCGCTGACGGCCGAACGCCAGCAACGTGCGACGGCGATGGCGGCCGTGCGCGACGAGGTGAACGCGCTCAGCGCCCGGGTGGCCACCCTCACCGACTCGCTGCACCGCGACGAGGTGGCCAACGCGCAGGCGGCGATGCGCATCGAGCAGCTCGAGCAGATGGTGCTCGAGCAGTTCGGGATGGCGCCGTCGGACCTGATCGCCGAATACGGGCCGGACGTGGCGCTGCCGCCCACCGAGCTCGAGATGGCCGAGTTCGAGCAGGCGCGCGAGCGCGGCGAGCAGGTCGTCGCGCCCGCGCCGATGCCGTACGACCGGGCCACCCAGGAGCGGCGGGCCAAACGCGCCGAGCGGGAGCTCGCCGAGCTGGGCCGGGTCAACCCGCTGGCGCTCGAGGAGTTCGCCGCGCTGGAGGAGCGCTACAACTTCCTGTCCACTCAACTCGAGGACGTCAAGGCGGCCCGCAAGGACCTGCTCGACGTCGTCGCCGACGTCGACGCCCGCATCCTGCAGGTGTTCAGCGACGCCTTCGTCGACGTGGAACGCGAATTCCGGGAGGTCTTCACCGTGCTGTTCCCGGGCGGCGAGGGCCGGCTGCGGCTGACCGACCCCGACGACATGCTCACCACCGGCATCGAGGTGGAGGCGCGCCCGCCCGGCAAGAAGATCACCCGGCTGTCGCTGCTGTCCGGCGGCGAGAAGGCGCTGACCGCGGTGGCGATGCTGGTGGCCATCTTCCGCGCCCGGCCGTCGCCGTTCTACATCATGGACGAGGTGGAGGCCGCGCTCGACGACACCAACCTGCGCCGCCTGATCAGCCTGTTCGAGCTGCTGCGGGCCCGCTCGCAGCTGATCATCATCACCCACCAGAAGCCGACGATGGAGGTCGCCGACGCGCTGTACGGCGTGACGATGCAGGGCGACGGCATCACCGCGGTGATCTCGCAGCGGATGCGCGGGCAGCAGGTGGAGCAGCTGGTCTCCAGCTCCTCCTAGGCGCCCGACAACGGTCGGGAATGCTCGAGGGTGAAGTGACGGCGTTCAGCGTGAACTGACGACGGGATTTCGGCGATCCTTCCGCCCGGGAATCACACTCGGCGCCCAGGACGCACACCCGATGCCCCCCGAGCGTCGGACCGCTTGAAACAATGTCAGCGTGTCGCAAGGTCTTTGGATCGCCATCGCGGTCGTCGCTGTCCTGCTTCTCGTCGCGGCGCTGGTCCTGGGCCTGGTGCGGTACCGCCGCCGGCGGATCAGCTTCACCGCCAAGCCGGAGCCCGGCGCGATCGACCGGTCGGGTGGCTACACCGCGTCGGCCGGGATCACCTTCAGCCAGAGCGCGCCGGCCGATCGGCTCGACACGACCGGCCTGCCCGCCGTCGGCGACGACGCCACGATTCCGCGCGACGCGCCGCGGCGCACCATCTCCGAGGTCGAGCTCCCCGAACCGGAAACTCTTGCCCCGCCCCCGGCCGCCCCGCCGGCCCCCGAGGCGCCGGTGGCCCCGCCCGCCCCCGCGGCCCCCGAGATCGAGCCCATCGCGCCACCCGAGGGGCGCCTGGAGCGACTCCGCGGGCGGCTGGCCCGCTCGCAGAACGCGATCGGGCGCAGCGTGCTGGGCCTGATCGGCGGCGGGGACCTCGACGAAGACGCCTGGCAGGACGTCGAGGACACCCTGCTGGTCGCCGACCTCGGCCCGGTGGTCACCGAGTCGGTGATGTCGCAGCTGCGCGGCCGCCTGGCCGGCGGCGCCGTGCGCACCGAGGCCGACGCGAAGGCCATCCTGCGCGACGTGCTGATCCGGGAGTTGCACCCCGACATGGATCGCTCCATCCGCGCCCTGCCGCACGACGATCACCCGTCGGTGCTGCTGGTGGTCGGCGTGAACGGCACGGGAAAGACGACCACCGTCGGCAAGCTGGCGCGAGTGTTGGTGGCCGACGGGCGTCGCGTCGTGCTCGGCGCCGCCGACACCTTCCGCGCCGCCGCGGCCGACCAGCTGCAGACGTGGGCGTCGCGGGTGGGCGCGGAAGTGGTGCGCGGGGCCGAAGGCGCCGATCCCGCATCGGTCGCCTTCGACGCCGTCGACAAGGGCATCGCGTCGGGTGCCGACGTGGTGCTCATCGACACCGCCGGCCGGCTGCACACCAAGGTCGGGCTGATGGACGAGCTCGACAAGGTCAAGCGCGTGGTAACACGGCGCGCAGCCGTTGACGAGGTGCTGCTGGTGCTCGATGCCACCATCGGGCAGAACGGGCTGGCCCAGGCGCGGGTGTTCGCCGAGGTCGTCGAGATCACCGGCGCCGTGCTGACCAAGTTGGACGGTACGGCCAAGGGCGGCATCGTATTCCGCGTCCAACAGGAACTCGGGGTGCCCGTGAAACTGGTCGGGCTCGGGGAAGGTCCCGACGACCTGGCGCCGTTCGAGCCGGCTGCCTTCGTCGACGCCCTGCTGGGCTGAAAGCCTTACGCGCCGCGCGCGACGTTAATCCGCGCGAAACACGCTTGCTCCACTGCGGAAACAACCATTGCGCATGGTTCTGGATCAGGTCATCAGGCATGTGTCTGACGGCCAGTACAGGGCCGACCGGAGGTGATAGCGAGTGAGTTTCCCGATAATGGGCCAGCCCGATACCGGCGACACCGCCTGGATGTTGGCGAGTTCCGCGCTGGTGCTGCTGATGACGCCGGGGCTGGCGTTTTTCTACGGCGGCATGGTGCGCGCCAGAAGCGTGCTCAACATGATCATGATGAGCATCAGCGCGATGGGCGTGGTCACCGTGTTGTGGGTGCTCTACGGCTATTCGATGGCCTTCGGCGACGACAAAGGCAACGTCGCCGGTGACCCGGCCGAATTCTGGGGCCTGAAGGGCCTCATCGGTGGGAACGCGGTGAAGGCCGATCCGAGCGCCGGCACCGCCGCCACCGACATCCCGCTCGTCGGCGGCATGCCGGCGACGGTGTTCGTGGCGTTCCAGTTGATGTTCGCGATCATCACGGTGGCGCTGATCTCGGGTGCGGTGTCCGACCGGTTGAAGTTCAGCGCGTGGCTGGTGTTCGCCGGGCTGTGGGCGACGCTGGTCTACTTCCCGATCGCGCACTGGGTCTTCGCTTTCGACGGTTCCGTCGCCGAGCACGGCGGCTGGATCGCCAACAAGCTGCACGCGATCGACTTCGCCGGTGGCACCGCGGTGCACATCAACGCCGGTGTGGCGGGGCTGGCGTTGGCGATCGTCCTGGGCAGGCGCAGAGGCTGGCCCACGACGCTGTTCCGCCCGCACAACTTGCCGTTCGTGATGCTCGGCGCGGGCCTGCTGTGGTTCGGCTGGTACGGCTTCAACGCCGGTTCGGCCACCAGCTCGAACGGTTCGGCCGGGACGACGTTCGTGACCACCACGATCGCGACGGCCGCGGCCATGCTGGCCTGGCTGGCCACCGAGCGCATCCGCGACGGCAAGGCCACCACGCTGGGAGCGGCGTCGGGCATCGTCGCCGGGCTGGTGGCCATCACCCCGTCGTGCTCGTCGGTCAACGTGTTGGGCGCCCTGGTCGTCGGGGCGGTGGCCGGGGTGGTGTGCGCGCTCGCGGTCGGGCTCAAGTTCAAGCTCGGCTTTGACGACTCGCTCGACGTGGTCGGTGTGCACCTGGTCGGCGGTCTGGCGGGCACGCTGCTGGTCGGCCTGCTCGCCGCGCCGGAGTCGCCGGCGATCAACGGCGTGGCCGGGGTGTCCAAGGGATTGTTCTACGGCGGCGGCTGGGCCCAGCTGGAACGGCAGGCCGTCGGCGCCTTCGCCGTGCTGTTCTATTCGGGCATCGTCACGCTGATCTTGGCCCTGATCCTCAAGTACACCATCGGTCTGCGTGTCGGCGTCGAGGAGGAATCAACCGGCATCGACGAGTCCGAGCACGCGGAGAGCGGTTACGATTTCGGAACGATCGGTGGGCAAGGATCCGTTCTCGCTCCGGCGGCGGCGCGGATTCCCGTGGATGACCGCAACGGCCTGGAGGGAGATCGAGTGGGCGACAAAGTGGAGGCAGAGCAGGCATGAAGCTAGTCACCGCAATCGTGAAGCCGTTCACCCTCGACGACGTGAAGACCAGCCTCGAGGACGCGGGTGTCCTGGGGATGACGGTCAGCGAGATCCAAGGGTACGGGCGGCAGAAGGGCCACACCGAGGTTTACCGGGGTGCGGAGTACTCGGTGGATTTCGTGCCGAAGGTGCGGATCGAGGTCGTGGTCGACGATTCCGTCGTGGACAAGGTCGTGGACAGCATCGTCCGCGCGGCGCGCACCGGCAAGATCGGTGACGGCAAGGTCTGGGTCACCCCCGTGGAAACCATTGTGCGGGTGCGCACCGGTGAACGCGGAACCGATGCCCTCTGACCGCTAGCCGCACATTGCTGAACCGGGCCGGACGGGCCGGGAGGGGATGACAAACCCACCCGACCCGTCCGGGTCATTTGCAGCGGGAGCGGGAAGCGCAGGCGGGGCAACCGATTTGGCCGCCGCCCGGCGCCAGCTGCTGGCCGACGGGGGTCATCTCGGCGCGGCGGAGTTGCGAAAAGCCTGGCTGGAGCTGCACGAATCCTGGTTGGTCGCCAAGGCCGGCGAGATCGGCGTCACCGACGGCAGCGGCTTCGCGGTCGTGGGAGTCGGCGGCCTGGGCCGCCGCGAGTTGCTGCCGTACTCCGATCTCGACCTGATGCTGTTGCACGACAACAAGTCCGACGACGTACTGCAGCGCACCGCCGACGGGCTCTGGTATCCGTTGTGGGACGCTAACGTCCGGCTCGACCACAGCGTGCGCACGGTGTCCGGCGCGCTGGGCGTCGCCAACAGCGACTTGGTGGCCGCGCTGGGCATGCTGGACGCACGCCACATCGCCGGCGACGAGCGGCTGTCGGCCGAACTGATCGACGGGGCGCGCCGGCAGTGGCGCAGCGCGATCCGGTCCCGCATGGACGAACTCGTCGCGATGACATACGAACGCTGGCAACGGTGTTGGCGGATCGCGCAGCGGGCCGAGCCGGACCTGAAGTCGGGGCGCGGCGGCCTGCGCGACGTCCAACTGCTTGACGCGCTGGGCCTCGCGCAGCTCATCGACCGCCGCGGCATGGGCCATCCGGACGCCCCCGGGGGATCGCTGGACGCCGCGTACCTGACGCTGCTGGATGTCCGCACCGAACTGCACCGGGTCTCCAAACGCGGGCTGGATCAACTGCTGGCGCAGTTCGCCGACGACGTCAGCGCCGCGTTGGGCGTCGGCGACCGATTTGCCCTGTCCCGCGTGCTGTCCAGCGTCAGCCGCACCATCGCCTACCACGCCGAGACCGGGCTGCGGACCGCGCAGAACGCGCTGCCCCGGCGCGGCCTTTCCGCCCTGGTGCGGCGCCCGAGGCGGCGACCGCTGGACGAGGGCGTCGTCGAGTACGACGGCGAGGTGGTGCTCGCCCGCGACGCCCGGCCCCAGACCGACCCGGGCTTGGTGCTGCGCGTCGCCGCCGCCTCGGCGAACACCGGCCTGCCCATCGGTGCCGGCACGCTCAAACGGCTGGCCGACAGCGCCCCCGACCTGCCGTCGCCGTGGCCGCGGGAGGCGCTGGACGACCTGCTGGTCGTGCTGCTGGCCGGGCCCACCGCGGTGAACACGATCGAATCGCTGGACCGCACCGGGCTGTGGGGCCGGCTGTTCCCGGAATGGGACGCGGTGCGCGACCTTCCGCCACGCGACGTCTCGCACAAGTGGACCGTCGACCGTCACATCGTCGAAACCGCCGTCAACGCCGCCCCGCTCACCACGCGCGTGGCGCGCTCCGACCTGCTCGCGCTCGGTGCGCTGCTGCACGACATCGGCAAGGGGCGCGGCACGGACCATTGCGTGCTGGGCGCGGAATTGACGGTCCCGATCGGCGACCGGCTCGGGCTGTCGGCCCAGGACACCGAGACGCTCGCGGGCATGGTCCGCCACCACCTGCTGCTACCGATAACGGCCACCCGCAGTGACCTCAACGACCCCAAGACCATCGAGTCGGTGGCCGACGCCCTGCACGGCGACGCGCAATTGCTCGAACTGCTGCACGCGCTCGCCGAGGCGGACTCGAAGGCCACCGGGCCCGGGGTCTGGAGCGACTGGAAGGCTTCCCTGATCGAGGACCTGGTCCGCCGGTGCCGGCTGGTGATGGCCGGCGAGCCGCTTCCGGAAGCGGAACCCATTGCCCCGCATTATCTTTCGTTGGCGGCCGACCGCGGGGTCTATGTGGAGATCAAGCCCGGTGACCGCGAGCGGTTGACGGCGGTGATGCTCGCGCCGGACCAGCGGGGGCTGGTGTCGAAGGCCGCGGCGGTGCTGGCCTTGAACTCGTTGCGCATCCATTCGGCGTTGGCCAACATTCACGAGGGCGTCGCCATCGTCGAGTTCGTCGTGTCGCCGGTGTTCGGCTCGCCGCCCGAATCGGGCTTGCTGCGCCAACAATTCAACGGCGCGCTCGCCGGCGACCTCGACATCCTCGGGACGCTGGAGCGGCGCGACAGCGACGCCGTGAGCGCCGCGACGGCGCGGGCCGGCGAGATTCAGGCCGGGGTGCCCGTCACCCGGTCGACCGCCCCGCCGCGCATCCTGTGGCTGGACCCCGCGACCGCCGGGCAGCTGATCTTCGAAGTCCGCGCCATGGACCGCCTTGGCCTGCTCGCCCTGCTGACCAGCGCGCTCGAACGCGCGGACGCGGACATCGCCTGGGCCAAGGTCAACACGTTCGGCTCGACGGCGGCCGACGTGTTCTGCGTGACGGTCCCGCCCGGCACCGAGCCCGACGCGCGGGCCGCGATCGAGCAGAGCCTGCTGGCCGTGCTGGGCGGCCCCGCGGTCGAGGTGCTCGAGGAGCCCGTCGGCGACTAGCGGTCCTCAGGAGTGTTCGGCGTTGAGCCGCCGCAGCGCCTCGATGCGGGCCTGGATCTGCTCGCGGCTCGCGGCGGCGATCGGCGGGCCCCCGCACCGGCGGCGAAGCTCGCTGTGGATCCAGCCGTGCGGCTTGCCGGTGCGGTGGTGGGTGGCCGACACCAGCGAGTTGAGCTCGCGGCGCAGCTCGCGCAGCTGGCCGTGCATCGACGGCGGCGCGGAGACCGCGGCCGGCACCGCCTGGGCGGCCCGCCGCTGGAGCTGCTCGTCCTGGCGGCGGTGCAGCAGCGCGCGCATCTGCTCGGCGTCGAGCAGGCCGGGGATGCCGAGGTAGTCGGCCTCCTCGTCGCTGCCGGCCGGGGCGGCGGTGCCGAACGACGACCCGTCGAAGATGACCTGATCCAGCTCCGCGTCGGCGCCCAGCGCCGTGAACCCCGTGTCGGTGTCGGCCTTCTCGGTCTGTGTCCTGACGGCGGGATCACCGTCCAGCGGGTCCTCGGCCGGGCGGTGCGGCTCCCCGAGCACGTGATTGCGCTGGGCCTCCAGCTCGCTGGCGAGCTGCAGCAGGTTGGGCACCGACGGCAGGAAGACGCTCGCCGTCTCACCCGGCCGGCGCGACCGCACGAACCGGCCGATCGCCTGGGCGAAGAACAGTGGGGTGGAGGCGCTGGTGGCGTAGATGCCGACCGCCAGCCGGGGCACGTCGACGCCCTCGGAGACCATCCGCACCGCGACCAGCCACCGGCTGGTGCCGGCGGCGAATTCGCTGATGCGCGCGGACGATCCGGGATCGTCGGACAGCACCACCGTGGGCGCCTCGCCGGTCAGCCTGGTCAGCAGGGTGGCGTAGGCGCGGGCCGCGGTGCGGTCGGAGGCGATGATCATGCCGCCGGCGTCGGGCACATGCGCGCGCTTCTGGCGCAGCCGCTCGTCGGCGGCCGCGATCACCGCGGGCATCCATTCGCCGGCGGGGTCGAGCGCCGTCCGCCAGGCCCGCGCCGTCTGCTCGGCGGTCAGCGGTTCACCCAGCCGGGCGGCGTGTTCCTCGCCGGCGCTGTCCCGCCAGCGCGCCTCCCCGGAGTAGGCCAGGAACACCACCGGGCGGACCACGCCGTCGGCGAGGGCCTCGGCATAGCCATAGGTGTGGTCGGCCTGCGAGCGGCGTACCCCGTCGGCGCCCGCCTCGTAGGCCACGAACGGGATGGGGCTGTCGTCGCTGCGGAACGGGGTGCCCGTCAGGGCGAGCCGGCGCGTGGCGTCGCCGAAGGCCTCGCGGATGGCGTCACCCCACGTCTTGGCGTCACCGCCGTGATGGATCTCGTCGAACACCACCAGCGTCTTGCGCTGCTCGGTGCGCACCCGGTGCAGCGTCGGATGCGCGGCCACCTGCGCGTAGGTGACCATCACGCCGTGGTACTCGCCCGACGTGTGGGCATTGGAGTTGGAGAACCTCGGGTCCAGCGCGATGCCGTGCCGCGCGGCTGCCAGCGCCCACTGCACCTTGAGATGCTCGGTGGGCACCACGACCGTGATCTGCTCGACGGCGCGCTGGCTCAGCAGCTCGGCCGCCACCCGCAGGGCGAACGTCGTCTTCCCGGATCCCGGGGTCGCGACGGCCAGGAAATCGCGCGGCTGGCCGGCGAGGTATTTCACCAGCGCCCGGCGCTGCCAGCCCCGCAGCGCCCGGCCGCCGCCGTCGTCGACGGAGGCCTCCGTGCGATCGACCGGTTGCACGGACATTTCCCCCCGTAGTGCAGTTTTCGACGCGGACAGCTCGGTTAAGTGGCGGACGTGAAATGTAGCACGCCAACGCTTTTCGGCGCAGTAACGACTCGAACGGGTTACCCCGCCCGGCTTGCCGGGTCGCGGGCCGAAAGCCAGTCGTGAATGCGTTCGGCGACGTCGGGCCAGCCCGGCTCCAGCATCATGTTGTGGCCCATCGCGAAGAATTCCGGTTCGGTCCGGTAGGCGCGCGCCGTGGCACGCACGTCGCCGACGCTGACGAAACCGTCGTACTCGGCGCCCAGGACCAGGATCGGCGTGGTGACTCGCCGGGTCCTGACGCGGCGGACCATCGGATCGGTCATGGCGGCGCGGACGCTTTCGGCCCCGGCGCGTTGCCTACAGGATTCGACGATGGCCTCGGGCGTGTCGGCGCAGAACAGGTACTCGCGGGCCAGCGCCGGGGTGGCGAGGAACTTCAGCAGCGTGGGGTCGTTCCACGCTTCCATGGTCATCGACGGCCGGCGGCGCCACACGCGCACGGCCAACCTGAGCACACCCTGCGGCGGCACGGATCCCACCAGCACCGCCGCCGCGGCGCTCCGCTCTTCGAGGTAGCGCTGGATGACGAAGCCGCCGAGCGAATGGCCGATCAGCACCGGCGCGCCGCCGAGTGCGTCGGCCACCGAGCGGACGTCGTCGATGTAGTCGGCGATGGACACCTTGTGCAGCGGCTTGGCCGTCGGGCTGCGGCCGTGTCCGCGCAGGCTCACGGCGACCGCGCGGTAGCCGGCGTCGGCGAAGAAGTCCAGGAAGTGCTCCCAGCACCACGCGCCGTGCCAGCCGCCGTGCACGAAGAGCAGCGGCACCGGGTGCTCCCGGCTGCAGGACCCCCGGTCGATCACCTCGAGCATGGGACCATTCAATAGCGCGTTCGCCCGCGCCGGGCCGAAATTATGGGACCGCCCGCTCGCCAGACATAAACCATTGCGACCCGGCTCGGCGTGTCGTCGCAGCCAGTTATGTGTCGTGGCCGCCGGCGCCCGGGGCGTGCCGGACCGGCACAACCACTAGGCTGGCGGGGTGTTTGAATCGCTGTCCGACCGGCTGACCGGTGCCCTTCAGGGACTACGCGGCAAGGGTCGACTGACCGACGCCGACATCGAGGCCACCACCCGCGAGATCCGGCTGGCGCTGCTGGAAGCCGACGTGTCGTTGCCCGTGGTGCGCGCGTTCGTCACCCGCATCAAGGACCGCGCCAAAGGCGCCGAGGTGTCCGGCGCGCTCAACCCGGCGCAACAGGTCGTCAAGATCGTCAACGAGGAACTCATCGGCATCCTGGGCGGCGAGACGCGCCAGCTGGCCTTCGCCAAGACGCCGCCGACCGTGGTGATGCTCGCCGGTCTGCAGGGTTCCGGTAAGACGTCGCTGGCCGGCAAGCTGGCCGCCTGGCTGCGCGGCCAGGGGCACACCCCGCTGCTGGTGGCGTGCGACCTGCAGCGGCCGGCCGCCGTGAACCAGCTGCAAGTGGTCGGCGAGCGCGCCGGCGTGCCGGTGTTCGCCCCCCATCCCGGCGAGTCCCCCGAATCGGGGCCGGGCGACCCGGTCGCGGTGGCCGCGGCGGGTCTCGCCGAAGCCCGGGCCAAGCACCACGACGTCGTGATCGTCGACACCGCCGGGCGCCTGGGCATCGACGACGAGTTGATGGCGCAGGCCGCGGCCATCCGCGACGCGGTCGATCCCGACGAAGTCCTGTTCGTGCTGGACGCGATGATCGGCCAGGACGCGGTGACCACCGCCGAGGCGTTCCGCGAGGGCGTCGGCTTCACCGGGGTGGTGCTGACCAAGCTGGACGGCGACGCCCGCGGTGGCGCCGCGCTGTCGGTCCGCGAGGTCACCGGCGTCCCAATCCTTTTCGCGTCCACCGGCGAGAAGCTGGAGGACTTCGACGTCTTCCACCCCGACCGGATGGCCAGCCGCATCCTGGGCATGGGCGACGTGCTCAGCCTGATCGAACAGGCCGAGCAGGTCTTCGACGCCGAGCAGGCCGAGGCCGCCGCCGCCAAGATCGGCACCGGCGAGCTGACGCTGGAAGACTTCCTGGAGCAGATGCTCGCCATCCGCAGGATGGGCCCGATCGGCAACCTGCTGGGCATGCTGCCCGGCGCGGGGCAGATGAAGGACGCGCTGGCCCAGGTCGACGACAGGCAACTCGACCGCCTGCAGGCGATCATCCGCGGCATGACGCCGCAGGAGCGGGCCGACCCGAAGATCATCAACGCCTCCCGGCGGCTGCGCATCGCCAACGGGTCCGGCGTCACGGTGTCCGAAGTCAACCAGCTGGTCGACCGCTTCTTCGAGGCCCGCAAGATGATGTCGTCGATGCTCGGCGGCATGGGCATCCCCGGCATGGGCCGCAAGTCGGCGACGCGAAAGGCCAAGGGCGCCAAGGGTAAGAAGGGGAAGAAGGGCGGGCGGGGACCGACACCGCCGAAGGCCAGGAACCCGCTCATGCAGGGCATGCCGGGCATGCCGGCGGGCTTCCCCGACCTGTCGCACATGCCCGAAGGGCTCAACGAGCTGCCGCCCGGGCTGGCCGACTTCGACCTGTCCAAGCTCAAGTTCCCCGGCAACCCGGGCAAGAAGTCGTGACGATCGCGAGCGCGGCGGTGGGGGGACCACCCGCTTGCGGGGGACCGGGCGACGCGGGTCGTCACCATCGGAATTAGCCGCGCTGTGCGCATGCACGTGCGAGGTGTCGGGCTGCCCGACGAGACCCGCACCGAGTTGTGGATCGTCGACGGGCGCATCAGCACCGAACCGGTCACGGGGGCCGACACCGTCTTTGACGGCGGCTGGATCCTGCCCGGCCTGGTGGACGCACACTGTCACGTCGGCCTCGGTGATCACGGGGAGATCCCGCTCGACGACGCGATCGCCCAGGCCGAAATCGAACGCGACGTCGGCGCGCTGCTGTTGCGCGACTGCGGCTCACCCACCGACACCCGCAGCCTCGACGACCGCGACGACCTGCCGCGCATCATCCGCGCCGGAAAACACCTCGCCCGGCCCAAACGCTATGCGGCGGGCTTTTCGCGGGAGCTGGAAGACGAGTGGCAACTGCCCGAGGCGGTGGCCGAGGAGGCACAGCGCGGGGACGGCTGGATCAAGCTCGTCGGCGACTGGATCGACCGTTCGGTCGGCGACCTGGCACCGCTGTGGTCAGACGACGTGCTCAAGGCCGCCATCGAGACGGCGCACGCCCACGGCGCCCGCGTCACGGCCCACGTCTTCAGTGAGGACGCACTGCCCGGCCTGATCAACGCCGGCATCGACTGCATCGAACACGGCACCGGGCTCACCGACGAGAACATCGCGCTGATGGTCGAGCACGGGACCGTCCTGGTGCCCACGTTGGTCAACATCGTCGAGAATTTTCCCGGCATCGCCGACGCCGCCGGGGCGAAGTATCCGGTCTACGCCGCCCACATGCGTGACTTGCACGCGCGCGGACTGCCGCGGATCGCCGCGGCCCGCGACGCGGGCGTGCCGATCTACGCCGGAAGCGACGCGGGCACCATGGTCGCTCCCGGCCGGATCGCCGACGAGGTCGACGCGCTCCAGCGCATCGGGATGAGCGCGACCGACGCGCTGGGCGCGGCGTGCTGGGACGCGCGCCGCTGGCTGGGCCGGCCCGGGCTCGATCACGGCGCGTCCGCCGATCTGCTGTGCTACTCGGACGACCCGCGGTCGGGCCGGGCCGCGCTGCGCCGTCCGGACCTGGTGATATTGCGCGGCAAGGTGTTCCGGCCGGCGGCATAACTCGACGTTGGACGGGCCGACACGCGCACCTCCAGAAAGATTGCGAGTGCTTGCTATCTATGTTACGTTGCGTGTCACCCGACCACCTGGAGGCAAAAGTGGCGTACGACGTGATCATCCGCGACGGGCTGTGGTTCGACGGCACCGGTAGCGCGCCGCGAACCCGCACGCTGGGCATCCGCGACGGCGTGGTTGCCACGGTGTCGGACGCGCCGCTGGACGAGACGGGTTGCCCGGAGGTGATCGACGCGGCGGGCAGGTGGGTCGTGCCCGGGTTCATCGACGTGCACACCCACTACGACGCCGAGGTGCTGCTGGATCCTGGTCTGCGCGAGTCCGTGCGGCACGGTGTCACCACCGTCCTGCTGGGGAACTGCTCGTTGTCGACGGTGTACGCCGGTTCCGAAGACGCCGCCGACCTCTTCAGCCGGGTCGAGGCGGTGCCGCGCGAATACGTCTACGGGGCCCTGCAAAACAAGACCTGGTCCAACCCGGCGGAATACGTCAAGGCGATCGACGCCCTGCCGCTCGGCCCGAATATCGGCTCGCTGCTCGGTCATTCGGATCTGCGGGCCGCGGTGCTGGGGCTCGACCGGGCCACCGACGCCGCCGTCTCGCCCACCGACGCCGAGCTGGATCGGATGGCGGAGCTGCTCGACGAGGCGCTCGAAGCCGGGTTGCTCGGCATGTCGGGAATGGACGCGGCCATCGACAAGCTCGACGGTGAACGCTTCCGGTCGCGGGCGCTGCCGTCCACCTTCGCCAGCTGGCGCGAGCGGCGCAGGCTGATCAAGGTGCTGCGCAAACGCGGCCGCATCCTGCAGAGCGCGCCCGACGTGGCGAAGCCGTCGACCGGGATGCTGTTCTTCCTGGCCAGCAGCCGGATACTCAACTGGGGCAAGGGTGTTCGCATGAGCATGCTGGTGTCCGCCGACGCCAAGTCGATGCCGCTGTCGGTCTACGTCTTCGGCCCCGGGACCCGCCTGCTGAACAAGCTCCTTGGCTCTTCCGTGCGATTCCAGCACCTCCCGGTGCCGTTCGAGTTGTACTCCGACGGGATCGACCTGCCCGTCTTCGAGGAGTTCGGCGCCGGAACGGCGGCCCTGCACTTGCGGGACCAGTTGCAGCGCAACGAGTTACTGGCCGACAAGGAATACCGGCGGAAGTTCCGCCGCGAGTTCGACCGCATCAAACTCGGACCGTCGTTGTGGCACCGCGACTTCCACGACGCCGTCATCGTGGAATGTCCCGACGAGTCGTTGATAGGCAAGAGCTTCGGGGCCATCGCCGACGAGCGCAAGCTGCACCCGCTCGACGCATTCCTGGACGTGCTCGTCGAAAACGGCGAGCGCAATGTCCGCTGGACGACCGTCGTCGCCAACCATCGCCCCAAACTGCTCGACGCGCTCGCCAACGAAGGCAGCGTGCACATGGGCTTCTCGGACGCCGGCGCGCACCTGCGCAACATGGCCTTCTACAACTTTCCGGTGAAGCTGCTCAAGCGCGTCCGGGACGCCCAGCGTGCCGGCGCGCCGTTCATGTCCACCGAGCGGGCGGTGCACCGCCTGACGGGCGAGCTGGGGGAGTGGTTCGGCGTCGACGCCGGCACCCTGCGCCAGGGCGACCGCGCGGACTTCGTGGTGATCGACCCGGCCGGCCTCAACGACACCGTCGAGGGCTACTACGAGGAGGAAGTGCCCTTCTACGGCGGCCTGCGGCGCATGGTCAACCGCAACGACGACGCGGTCGTCGCGACCGGTGTGGGCGGCGCCGTCGTCTTCCGCGCGGGCCAGTTCCGCGACGGCTACGGCCGGACCGTGAAATCGGGCCGCTACCTGCGGGCAGGGGAGCGGCACCGGGGCCGCAGCGGCCTGAAAATCGGAGCCTGACGTGGCCAGGACCCAGCAGCAGCGCCGGGAAGAGACCGTGGGGCGGCTCCTGGACGCCTGCATCGACACCATCATCGAGGTCGGATACGCCCGGGCGTCGGCTGCCGTGATCACCAAGCGCGCGGGCGTGTCCGTGGGCGCCCTGTTCCGGCACTTCGAGACGATGGGCGATTTCATGGCGGCGACCGCGTCCGAGGTGCTGCGTCGTCAGCTCGAGACCTTCACCAAGCGGGTCGCCGAAATACCGCCCGATCGGCCGGCGCTGGAGGCCGCCCTGGGCATCCTCCGCGACCTCACCGCCGCCCCGAGCAACGCCGTGCTCTACGAGCTGCTGGTCGCCGCGCGCACCGACGAAAAGCTCAGGGCCACTTTGCAACATGAGCTGCGGCAGTACTCCACCAAGATCCACGAGGCCGCGCGCACGCTGCCCGGCGCCGAGAGCTTCCCCGAGGAGACGTTCCCGGTCCTGGTTGCGGTGCTGACCAATGTGTTCGACGGGGCCGCGGTGGTGGAGGGGGTGCTGCCGCAGCCGCAGATCGCCGAGCAACGGATACCGATGCTGATGACGCTGCTGTCCGCGGCGGCGCCGGACGCGGGTCTATAGCGAGCCGATGCTGGACTGCGGGTTGAGCGCGAAGCCCCAGTCGAACAGCGTCGCCGCCTGGTCCCAGTAGCTCGGCCCGCCGGCCTTCACCAGGCCGTACATCATCGCGATGACCAGCCGCCGGCCACCGCGCGCGGCCGCGCCGACGAAGGTCTTGCGGGCGGCGTCGGTGAACCCGGTCTTGCCGCCGATCGCGCCCGGATAGCGCTGCAACAGCTCGTCCTGGTTGGTGATCAGCTGATCCCCGTGATCGCCGGGGAACATCGCGGACGGCTCGGCGGTGATGTGGGCGAAGACCGGGTTGGCCATCGCGGCGCGGAAGATGACGGCCAGGTCGTGCGCCGTCGAGGACCCGGATCCGCCGGGTCCGTCCAGGCCGGACGGCGTCGCGGCGTGGGTGCTCGTCGCGCCCAGCGACGCGGCCTTGGCGTTCATCTTGGCGACCGTCGCCTCGGGGCCGCCGAGCATGTGCGCCAGCGTGTTGGCGGCGTCGTTGCCCGAGACCAGCAACAGGCCGTCGAGCAGTTGGCGCGCGGTGTAGAGGCGGCCGGGTTTGACGCCGACGCAGTTGCACTCGACCTGCGTGTCGGCGGCGTCGGCGACCACGGTGGAGTCCAGGCTCACCTGGTCCAGCGTCACCAGCGCGAGCAGCACCTTGATGGTGCTGGCCGGCGGGTGGGCCACGTTCTGGTCGCGGCCGGCCAGCACCTGACCGCTGTCCAGGTCGGCGACGATCCAGGTCTGGGCCGGGCCGTCGGGGATCGGCACCGAGCCGACCGGCTGCATGCTGTCGGCCCGGGACGCGGGGGCGGTGGCGCCGCACACGCCGACCGTGAGCAGGGCCGCGACGCCGACCCTGAGGGCCATGACCTTGCGCATGAGCCGAAAGTCTAACTTCCGGGCCTTTTCGGCGCCGATCTTCGTCTACTGTCCGATGCATGTTGAGCCTGGCCGAGATTTCCGACCGTTTAGAGATCCAGCAGCTTCTGGTGGACTACTCGACCGCCATCGACCAGCGCCGATTCGACGACCTCGACAAGGTGTTCACGGCCGATGCGTACATCGACTACACCGCGCTCGGCGGCATCGAGGGCCACTATCCGGAGGTCAAGAAATGGCTGTCGGAGGTGTTGCCGAACTTCCCGGTGTACGCGCACATGCTGGGCAACTTCTCGGTCCGCATCGACGGGGACAAGGCCTCCTCGCGGGTGATCTGCTTCAACCCGATGGTGCTCGGCGGCGAGAAGGGGCAGGTGTTGTTCTGCGGCCTCTGGTACGACGACGAGTTCGTCCGTACGCCCGAGGGCTGGCGGATGACCCGCCGGGCCGAGTCCAAGGTCTTCCAGAAAGTCATGTAGCCGGCCCGGGTGCCGCCGAGATTGCCGCCAGGGCTGCTTGGCACGCCCCGTCCACGACCTTGGCGGCAATCTCGGCGCGCCCACCGGCCGCGGGCTCGATGGCGGCGACCCGCGGCGCCCGGCTTCGCCGCGCTTGCGATCGCCGCGATTTCTGGCGCGGCCCCCCGTTCTGGCACAATGGGCGGCTGTCCGCCGAGCGATTACGCATCGCTTCGTGGTCATACACGCGAGGCAAAACCGGATCCGGGCATCCCGCCCCGATCGCCGAATTGCAGCGTGACACATACAGGAGAGTTCGCTTAACCATGGCTGTGAAGATCAAGCTCACCCGGCTCGGCAAAATCCGCAATCCCCAGTACCGCATCGCCGTCGCCGACGCACGCACGCGGCGCGACGGTCGCTCCATCGAGGTCATCGGCCGCTACCACCCCAAGGAAGACCCGAGCCTCATCGAGATCAACTCCGAGCGCGCCCAGTATTGGCTGTCCGTGGGCGCCCAGCCCACCGAGCCCGTCCTCAAGCTGCTGAAGATCACCGGTGACTGGCAGAAGTTCAAGGGCCTGCCGGGCGCCGAGGGCTCCCTGAAGGTGGCCCCGCCGAAGCCGAGCAAGCTCGAGCTGTTCAACGCGGCGCTGGCCGAGGCCGAGGGCGGCCCGACCACCGAGGCCGCGAAGCCGAAGAAGAAGGCCCCGGCCAAGAAGGCCGCGAAGGCCGCCGAGCCGGAGGCCGCCGCCGAGGCACCCGCGGAGACCGCCCCCGAGGCCGCCCCGGCGGAGGCCACAGCCGAGGGCGGCGAGCAGGCCGCGCCGGGCGCCGAGAGCTGACCCGGCGATGAGCACGGTCGTCGTTGACGCGGTGGAGCACCTGGTCCGCGGGATTGTCGACAACCCCGACGATGTCCGGGTTGACATGGTGACCAGCCGTCGCGGCCGAACTGTCGAGGTCCACGTCCATCCCGACGACCTGGGCAAGGTGATCGGTCGCGGCGGGCGCACCGCGACCGCCTTGCGCACGCTCGTCGCCGGCATCGGTGGCCGCGGTATCCGCGTCGACGTGGTGGACACCGACCAGTAGCCGCTGATGGAACTCCGTTGGAGTTGACCGTCGGGCGCGTCGCGAAGGCGCACGGGATCGGCGGCGAGGTCGTCGTCGAGATCCGCACCGACGACCCCGGCGCCCGGTTCGCGCCCGGTAACACGCTGCGCGGCAGGGCCTCCCGTGGCGGCGGGGAGCGCGACTTCGTCGTCGAGAGCGCGCGCGAACACGGTGGCCGGCTGCTGTTGCGGTTGGCCGGGGTGACCGACCGGGACTCCGCCGACGCGCTGCGCGGCACCGTGTTCGTCGTCGATTCCGACGACCTGCCCCCCATCGACGAGCCGGACACCTACTATGACCACCAGCTCGAAGGGCTGCACGTGCGGACCGTCGCGGGCCACGACGTCGGCGTCGTCGCCGAGGTATTGCACACCGCCGCAGGCGAATTGCTCGCGGTGCGCCGCGGCGACGGCGGGGAGGCGCTGGTGCCGTTCGTCGGCGCGATCGTCACGTCGGTGTCACTGGACGACCGCGTCGTGGAGATCGACCCGCCCGAGGGGCTGCTGGACCTGGCATGAGGATCGACGTCGTCACCATCTTCCCGGCGTTCCTGGACCCGCTGCGGCAATCGTTGCCGGGCAAGGCGATTGAGTCGGGCCTGGTCGACCTGCGGGTGCACGATCTGCGTCGGTGGACGCACGACGTGCATCGCTCGGTCGACGACGCGCCCTACGGCGGCGGTCCCGGGATGGTGATGAAGGCGCCGGTCTGGGGCGAAGCGCTGGACGAAATCTGCTCGGAACAAACCGTTTTGGTCGTCCCCACGCCCGCCGGTCGGTTGTTCACCCAGGCCGACGCCCAGCGGTGGAGCGCCGAGCGGCACCTGGTGTTCGCGTGCGGTCGTTACGAGGGCATCGACCAGCGGGTCGCCGAGGATGCCGCCCGGCGGATGCGGGTCGAGGAGGTCTCGATCGGCGACTATGTGCTGCCCGGTGGTGAGTCCGCGGCGCTGGTGATGATCGAGGCCGTGGTGCGCCTGCTCGAGGGCGTGCTCGGCAACCCGGCGTCGCACCGGGAGGATTCCCACTCGCCGGCGCTGGACCGGCTGCTGGAGGGGCCCAGCTACACGCGGCCGCCGACCTGGCGCGGGCTCGACGTTCCCGAGGTCCTGTTATCCGGCGACCACGCGCGCGTCGCCGCCTGGCGCCGGGAGGTGTCGCTGCGGCGCACCCGCGATCGCCGGCCCGAATTGCTGGACGCGCCCGAGCGCCCGGACTAGAGCCCGCGCCGCAGCGGGTCGACCCTGCCCTCGGGAAAGATCGTCTTGACCGCCCGGGTGATGGTGTCGCGGGCGGTGGCGTCGTCGGAGGTCTGCAGCGACTGCACCACCATGATGTAGCGGCGGTCCGCGCCGATCACGCCGGTCGACAGGTGCATCCAGTCGCTGCCGATGCAACACATCCAGCCCTGCTTGACGGCCACCGGTTCGGCGTAGAGCCCCTCCGGGATGCCGAAGCGCTGCGGGTAGCCGTCGAGCCCGTTCGGGGTGGACTGGGCGAGGTCGTCGACGATCACCTTCGCCTTGTCGGCCGGCAGCCCGCCCGTCCCGTCGAGGAGCATGTCGTAGTAGCGGACCAGGTCGGTCATCGAGCTCATGGTGTTCCACCAGCGGCCGTCGCTGGGCGGGGTGGTCGACGTGAGCCCGTAGCGGGCCGCGACCGCGCTGATGATCGCGTTCTCGCCGTCCTGCGCCCAGAACCTCTCGGCCGCGCCGTCGTCGGACGACTGCAACATGACGTCCAACGCCTGGCGGTCGTCGGCCGTCAGCACCGCCCTGCCCTCGGATTCGTGCAGCAGCAGGTCGTCGGCGATGAAGAGCTTGGCCACCGATGCCGTGCCGATGACCTGGCTACTGCCGGTGGTCACCAGCTGATGGGTCTTGCGGTCGAGGATCGCCACCGACAGCGCGGCGCCGCCGGCCGCGGCCTCGTCGGTCGCCTGCTGCACCCGCGCCTGCAGGCCCACGGGCCCCGCGCGCATGGGCCGGGGTTCGGACTGCGTCGGCTTGGTCGCCTCGAGCATCAGGTCGGCCAGCTGCGGGGGCGGCTGGCGCAGGTCGCGGTCGGGCGTGACGTAGACCGGGAAGTTGTATGCCTTGGCCTGGACCTTCGCCTCGCACCCGGCGGCCACCACCAACGCCACCGCCGCGGTGGCGGTGAGCAAGAACAGCGGCCGAACGCGCATTCCTCTCCTCCGACGTTGCTCCGACGCACCGGGGTGCACAGGCGCGGGCCCCGCCGCGCCACCTGCCCGGGCATCACGCAAGGTCCGGTAGCGCGTTAGGCCCCAGTCATATGTACCATTCACCAGCGCGTTCGGCTCGCTGCGAACCGCGTCCGATGCTGTGATTTTCTCCGCACGCGTCCCGTCTGGCACAATTGACCAGTTGTCTCCAGCGGTAGCAGGCCGGCCGGGCCGCTTTCCACCTGCTGCGAGATACGCGCAAGTTGCCCAAAACCATCGGCTTGGCGACCGCCTCACACCTCGGTGAGGGCTGTTGCCGCAGGCCGCGACCGCAAGGAAGTGTGTTCTCACGATGAACCGCCTGGACTTCGTCGACCAAGCGTCGCTGCGCGACGACATCCCGGTTTTCGGCCCGGGCGACACCATCAACGTGCACGTCAAGGTCATCGAGGGTGCCAAGGAGCGCATCCAGGTGTTCAAGGGTGCGGTGATCCGCCGGCAGGGCGGCGGCATCCGCGAGACGTTCACCGTGCGCAAGGAGAGCTACGGCGTCGGCGTCGAGCGGACCTTTCCGGTGCATTCGCCGAACATCGACCACATCGAGGTGGTGACCCGTGGCGACGTCCGCCGCGCCAAGCTGTACTACCTGCGCGAGCTCCGCGGCAAGAAGGCCAAGATCAAGGAAAAGCGCTGAGCCGGGACGGCCGGGCGGCAGTCCCGGTCGGTTTACAGCGCCACAATCTGCGCTGGCTACTCTGATCTCGTGACCGATCCCACGGACTCATCTGAGCCCCAGCCCGCCCAGTCAGAGCCCAAGGTCTCCACCCGCATCCCGGACACGCCCGACGCCGAGTCGCCGAAGGCGGCCGAACCGGTTCCCGATTCGGCCGATGCGCCCGAGGCGGGCAGCCCGGAGCGCACCAAGCGATCCGCGCTGCGGGAATTCGCGCTGCTGGCGGTGATCGCGGTGGCGCTCTACTACGTCATGTTGACGTTCGTGGCGCGGCCCTACCTGATCCCGTCGGAATCGATGGAGCCGACGCTGCACGGCTGCTCCGGCTGCGTCGGCGACCGGATCATGGTCGACAAGGTCACCTATCGCTTCGAGTCGCCGCGCCCCGGCGACGTCATCGTCTTCAAGGGGCCGCCCAACTGGAACCTCGGGTACAAGTCGATCCGCTCCAACAACACCGTGCTGCGCTGGGTGCAGAACGCGCTGTCCTTCATCGGCTTCGTTCCTCCCGACGAGAACGACCTGGTCAAGCGGGTCATCGCGGTCGGGGGGCAGACGGTGCAATGCCGGGCCGACACCGGGTTGACCGTCAACGGCAAGCCGCTGAAGGAGCCCTACCTGGACCCGGCCACCATGATGGCCGACCCCGCGGTGTACCCGTGCCTGGGCAGTGAGTTCGGGCCCGTCACCGTCCCGCAGGGCCGGCTGTGGGTGATGGGCGACAACCGCACGCACTCGGCGGATTCCCGTGCCCACTGCACCAGTGTCCCGGCCGAAGCGCTCAAGGGCGTGTTGTGCACGGGCGACCCGACGTCGGGGACCGTGCCGGTGTCCAACGTGATCGGCAAGGCGAGGTTCATCGTGTGGCCGCCGGGACGGTGGGGTGGCGTGTCTTCGGTGAACCCGCAACAGCATCAGTAGCCGTGGCTCCGATATGAGGGGGCCGTGGCCGCCGCGGACGGTGATCCGCAAGTCCGCGGGTTTGCGCACCCTCGAGTCGGCGCTGTACCGCAGCGGCTTGGGGCCGGTGGCCGGGGTGGACGAAGTCGGCCGCGGCGCGTGCGCGGGCCCGCTGGTGGTGGCGGCCTGTGTGCTCGGCCCCGGAAGGCTGGAAAGCCTTGCGGCGCTCGATGATTCGAAAAAGCTCACCGAGGGTGCCCGGGAGAAGCTGTTCCCGCTGATCCGTCGTTACGCGCTGGCCTACCACGTGGTGTTCATCCCGCCGGCCGAGGTGGACCGCCGCGGCGTGCACGTCGCCAACATCGAAGGCATGCGGCGCGCCGTGGCGGGTCTGTCGCTGCGGCCCGGCTATGTGCTGAGCGACGGATTCCGGGTGCCCGGGCTGCCGGTGCCGTCGCTCCCGGTCATCGGCGGCGACGCGGTGGCGGCCTGCATCGCCGCCGCCAGCGTGCTGGCGAAGGTCAGCCGGGACCGGCTCATGGTGGCGATGGACGCGGACCACCCGGGTTACGGCTTCGCCGAGCACAAGGGTTACAGCACGCCGGCGCACAGCACGGCGCTGACGCAGCTGGGTCCGTGCCCCGAACACCGCCGATCGTTCATCAACGTCCGTCGCGTGGCCCTAGGCTCGACAGGGTCGGGCGGCCGGGTGGTGGCCGAATGCAGACCGGACCCTCCGCCCGCGCGCGGCGAATATCGGTGAGGAAAGATGGGATCAGGATTCCCCGGGCGTAACGCCGGGGCAGTGTTTCTCCGAGAAGGACGTCTGAGCAGATGAGTGCCGAGGATCTCGAAAAGTACGAAACCGAGATGGAGCTCTCGCTGTACCGCGAATACAAGGACATCGTCGGCCAGTTCAGTTATGTCGTGGAAACCGAGCGGCGGTTCTACCTGGCGAACAGTGTGGAGATGGTGCCCCGCAACGCCGACGGCGAGGTGTACTTCGAGCTGCGGCTGTCCGACGCCTGGGTGTGGGACATGTACCGGCCGGCGCGGTTCGTCAAGCAGGTCCGGGTCGTGACGTTCAAGGACGTCAACATCGAAGAGGTGGAGAAGCCCGAGCTGCGGCTGCCGGAATAGCCCGCGCTAGCCGCTCTCCTTGTCCTCCGGCGACGGCAGTTCGCCGCGCTTCTCGATGACCTCCCGCGCGACATCGGCCAGCTTGACGTTCAGCGCCTGCGAATGGCTGCGCAGCAGGTCGAACGCCTGCTCCTCGGTTATGTCGTGGAGCAGCATCAGCATGCCGACCGCCTTGCCGATCTCCCGGTTGCTCAGCAGCCCTCGGCGCAGGCTGGTGGCGTCCTCACCCTTGGCGGCCGCGTTGATGGCGACGCTGGCGAACGCGGCCAGCACCGCCGCGCGCCCGGCCGCCTCGGCGTCGAACACGTTGGGGGTGTCGCTGAACAGGTTGAGCGCGGCGCCTTTGCGCTTGTCCACCAGCAGCCGGAAGCCCATCGCCCCGCGCACCGGCGTCTCGGCCACCAGGACCTTCGCCAGCTTGGGCCACAGCGACGGCGTCCTCAGGTCCGGGTCGATCTGCGGGGTCTCCTCCTCGATCGCGTCGATGCAGGGGCCGTCGCCGGACCGCCGTTCCAGCTCGTCGATCTGCTGGGCCAGCTGGTCGCTCGCCCCCACGGTTATGTAGCGGTCGCCGTCGCGCACCAACAGGCTGGCGTGGTCACATCCGCGGACGACCAGGGTGGCGGCGACGCAGATGGCCGCGTACATCTGGCTGGTGTCCGAGCCCTGGTAGATGATCTCGGCCAGCGCGGCGAACACCGTCCCCGGATCGGCCTTCTCCCCGCCGGGCGCCGGCCGGCCCGCGGCCGTCGATTCGTCCCCCATGTCGTTGTGCCCCATTCCCTGCGCGAGCAGTGTGACCCCGCCTTCGATCGCCGTAGATTATCGGCCCTCGGCTCGGACCTCACACGCTGTTCGATGCGATTGCGATGAAATCCAGGCGCCTCGGCTGTCAGTCCCCGGACCAGCGGAAACCCTCCGCCGACAATACGGGTACCCGCGGGTGCGGCGCTCAGGAATTGCGCCGGTCGGTCCAGCGCCGGTGGTGACGTTTCCCACCCGTGGTTTCGGCGGGCCCCGGGCGGGCTAGAGCCTTGGGGTGGGAATTACCGTCGCCGTGACCGGACCGACCGGCGAGATCGGCATGTCCGCGGTGACGGCGCTCGAGCGCGAGCCCGCCGTGGACGCGATCGTCGGGATGGCGCGCAGGCCGTTCGACCCGTCCTCGCGTGGCTGGCTGAAGACGACCTACCAGCAGGGCGACATCCTGGACCGTGAAGCCGTCGATGCCCTGGTGGCGCAGGCCGACGTGGTGATCCACCTGGCGTTCATCATCATGGGTTCGCGGGAGGAGAGCGCCCGCATCAACCTGGAGGGCACCCGCAACGTATTCGAGGCGACGGTCGCCTGCGAGCGGGTGCGGCGCCTGGTGTACACCTCGTCGGTGGCGGCCTACGGCTACCACGCGGACAACCCCAGCCCGCTGACCGAGGACGTCCCGGCGCGGGGCTCCGACGAGCACTACTACTCGGCGCAGAAGGCGGCGTGCGAGGCGCTGCTCGGCGGGATCACCAAGGACTCCCCGGTGGAAGTGTTCGTGTTGCGGCCGTGCATCGTCGCGGGGCCCAATGCCACCGTCCTGGCGGACGCCATGCCGTGGAACCAGCTGCCCGGCCCGATGCGCGCAGTGGTCAAGGCGGTGCCGATCTTGAAGCCGGTGGTGCCGGACCCGGGCATCCCGTTGCAGCTGGTGCACCACGACGACGTCGCGAGCGCGATCGCGCTGGCGGCCACCACCCCGGCGCCGCCCGGGGCGTACAACATCGCCGGTGACGGCGTGGTGACGGTGGGCGACGTGGCCAAGGCCCTGGGCGGGCGCCCGGTGCGGGTGCCGGCCGTCGCGGCGTCGGCGGCGTCGGCGGCGCTGTCGCGGGCGCCGCTGGTCCCGTCCATGCTGGAATGGCTGCACACCGCGCGCACGTCGATGGTCATGGACACCACCAAGGCGCGCACCCAACTCGGCTGGCGGCCGGTCCACTCCTCGGCGGAGACCCTGGCCGCGCTGGCCTCGGCGGTGTGACGTCCCTCGTCCTGCCGGGGCGGACGGTCGCCGACCAGGGTAGTTTGGCTGCGTGAGGTACCAGTGTTGCGGCGCGATCCCGGCCGACGGTGAAATCGCCTAGTGCGCCACGTGACTGCGCGCCGGCGGGTGAAGCATCTCACCGCCGGCAAAGCCATCAGCCGGCCGGAGACGCTGGTCGTCGAGGAACCGCTGGAGATTCGGGTGAACGGCGCCGCGGTCACCGTCACGATGCGGACTCCGGGCGCGGATTTCGAACTGGCGCAAGGCTTTCTGCTCACCGAGGGGATCATCGCCGGCCGCGACGACGTGCTGACGATGCGCTATTGCGGTGGTGCCGTCGACGGGACGAACACCTATAACGTCCTCGACGCGACCCTGGCCGCCGGCGTCGCGCCGCCCAGCCTCGACGTGACCCGTAACTTCTACACCACGTCGTCGTGCGGGGTTTGCGGCAAGGCGTCACTGGACGCGGTCCGCGTGACCGGCCGATTCGCGCCCGGCGCCGATCCCGCGACCGTCGCGGCGGCCACGCTCGAGGCGATGCCCGCCCGATTACGTTCCGCGCAGAAGGTTTTCGACAGCACCGGCGGGTTGCACGCCGCGGCGCTGTTCGGGGTCGACGGCACGATGCTGGCGGTCCGCGAGGACGTCGGCAGGCACAACGCGGTGGACAAGGTCATCGGCTGGGCGCTGGAAAATCGGCGGGTGCCGCTGGCCGGCTCGGTACTGCTGGTCAGTGGGCGGGCCTCCTTCGAGTTGACGCAGAAAGCGGTGCTGGCCGGGATCCCCGTGCTGGCCGCCGTGTCCGCGCCGTCGTCGCTGGCGGTCTCGCTGGCCGAGGAGTCGGGGATCACCCTGGTGGCGTTCCTGCGACAGGACTCGATGAACGTCTACACCAGGGTGGACCGGGTCGGCTAGTCGGTTGCGGCCGGTTGTGCATGAACGCGGCACTGGGGACAACCGCCGCTCATGGGCCCGTCGGACGCCTGGCGGTGACCGCCTTGTCGGGGCCCTCTCGCACAGTGGCCGGCATGACCACCGAAACGACGATGACCCGGCTGCAGCTCGGCGCGATGGGCGAGGCCCTCGCCGTGGACCACCTGACGAGGATGGGGTTGCGGATCCTGCACCGCAACTGGCGCTGCCGCTACGGCGAACTCGACGTCATCGCCTGCGACGAGGCCACCCGCACGGCGGTGTTCGTCGAGGTGAAGACCCGTACCGGCGACGGCTATGGCGGGCTGGCGTACGCGGTCACCGAGCGCAAGGTTCGCCGCCTGCGCCGGCTGGCGGCGCTGTGGCTGGCCGGCCAGGACACGCGCTGGGCGGCGCTGCGCATCGACGTGATCCGGGTGCGGGTCGGGCGCCGGCGCACCCCCGAAATCACCCACCTGCAGGGGATCGGCTGATGGCGCTGGGTCGCGCGTTCTCGGTCGCGGTGCGCGGGGTGGACGGACAAATCGTGGAAATCGAAGCCGACATCTCCTCCGGGCTGCCGGGCGTGCATCTGGTCGGGTTACCCGACGCCGCCCTGCAGGAGTCCCGCGACCGGGTGAGGGCGGCGGTCGCCAATTGCGGCAACAGCTGGCCGCAGACGCGGCTCACGCTCGCGCTCTCACCGGCGACCCTGCCGAAGATGGGGTCCGTCTACGACATCGCCCTGGCCGCGGCCGTCCTGTCGGCGCAGCGCAAGAATCCGTGGGACCGGCTGGATAAAACGGTGCTGCTGGGCGAGCTGTCGCTGGACGGTCGGGTCCGGCCGGTGCGCGGCGTGCTGCCGGCGGTGCTGGCCGCCAAACGCGACGGCTGGCCGGCCGTCGTGGTCCCGGTGGACAACCTGGCCGAGGCCAGCCTGGTCGACGGCATCGACGTCTGGGGGGTGCGCACGCTCAGGCAGTTGCAGAAGTGGCTCAGCGGGTCCGGCGCCCTGGACAACAGGATCACCACGACGGCCACCGCGCCGGAGCCCGCGGCGGATCTGGCCGACGTGGTCGGGCAGACGCAGGCGCGGTTCGCGGTGGAGGTGGCCGCCGCCGGTGCGCACCACCTCATGCTGACCGGCCCGCCGGGAATCGGCAAAACCATGCTGGCGCAACGCCTTCCGGGCCTGTTGCCGCCGCTCACCGAGAGCGAGTCACTGGAGGTCACCGCGATCCATTCGGTGGCCGGCTTGCTGTCGGGCGACACGCCGCTGATCACCACGCCGCCCTTCGTCGCGCCGCATCACAGCTCCACCGTGGCGGCGCTGGTCGGTGGCGGCTCGGGCATGGCGCGTCCGGGCGCGATCAGCCGCGCTCACCGGGGCGTGCTCTTCCTGGACGAATGCGCCGAGATCAGCGTCAGCGCGCTGGAGGCATTGCGAACTCCGTTGGAGGACGGCGAGATCCGTCTCGCCCGCCGCGACGGGGTGGCCTGTTACCCGGCCCGATTCCAGCTGGTGCTGGCGGCCAACCTGTGTCCGTGCGCGCCCGCCGATCCGCAGGACTGCATCTGCGCGCCGGCGGTCAAGCGTCGCTATCTGGGCAAGCTGTCCGGGCCGCTGCTCGACCGGGTGGATTTGCGGGTTCAGATGCATTCGGTGCGCGCGGGGGCATTCACCGGCGGCGACGCCGAGTCCACCGCGCAGGTCCGCGATCGGGTGGCGCAGGCCCGGGCGGCCGCCGCGCAGCGGTGGCGCCCGTACGGATTCCGCACCAACGCCGAGGTCAACGGGGCGCTGTTACGCCGGAAGTTCCGCCCCGGCAACGCCGCGATGACCCCGCTGCAACGGGCGCTCGACCGTGGGCTGCTCAGCATCCGCGGCCTGGACCGCGCCCTGCGGGTCGCGTGGAGCCTCACCGACCTGGCCGGCGGCGTCTCGCCGGGGCCCGCCGAGGTCGCGGCCGCGCTGAGCTTCCGGCAGCCGGGGGCGCAGCGATGAGCGCCCGCCGGGGGTCACCAATGCGCCCTCGACAGCCAGTCGTGGTGCCCGCCCCGGACCGCGAGTGCGGCCGTCACCAGGATGGCGAACGCCCTGGCGAACTGCGCCGTCGCGCGACCGCCCTCGCCGCGCCGTTCCATGTCGCGCAACGCGACCGGCGCGAGGACGCCGCTCAGCACGGGAATCGGCAATCCGCACCAGCTGACCAGGCTCAGGGTGAACGACGCGATCGCCCATGGGTTCATCGGGCGGGCGGGCGCGGCGAGCTGGTTCGGCAGGCAGATGATCATTGTTCGCTCCGTTCCTTGCCGGCTGTGCGATGGCGAATGGGGCCCGACGACAACACATTCGCGTGCGGGGCTAAAAGGATCCTTGGCGGACCTATGCGGGGGGTGACACCGTGACGCTGAGCGCGGTCGACGATCCCGTGCTGCGCGCGTGGGCCTACCTGTCGCGCGTGGCCGAGCCGCCCTGTGCCGAACTCGCCATTCTGGTGCGGCGCGTCGGCCCGGTGGAGGCGGCCGAGCGGGTGCGCCACGGGCTGGTCGACGACGACCTCGCGCGGCTCACGGAGGCGAGGCGCGGAATCGACTGCGCGGCGGCCGACCTCGAGCTGCTCGCCCGGCGCGGCGGACGGCTGGTCACGCCCGACGACGACGAGTGGCCGCTGCTGGCGTTTGCCGCCTTCGCGAACGCCTCGGTGAAGGCTCGCGCCGGGGCGCCGATGGTCTTGTGGGCGCAGGGTCCGGCCCGGCTCGACGAGGTGGCGCAGCGCGCGGCCGCGGTGGTCGGAACCCGGGCGGCGACGTCATACGGCGAGCAGGTGGCCGAGGACTTGGCGGCCGGGCTGGCGCAACGGGAGGTGGCCGTCGTCTCCGGGGGTGCCTACGGCATCGACGGCGCGGCGCACCGCGCGGTGCTGAACGCCGACGGAATCACCGTCGCCGTCCTCGCCGGCGGCCTGGACGTTCCCTATCCCAGCGGTCACTCGGCGTTGCTGCACCGAATCGGCCAACACGGTCTGCTGTTCACCGAATACCCGCCCGGCGTGCGGCCGGCCCGGCACCGATTCCTGACGCGCAACCGCCTGGTGGCGGCGGTCGCCGGGGCCGCGGTGGTGGTGGAAGCGGGCCTGCGCAGCGGCGCGGC
>NZ_GG770558.1:252496-317201 GCF_000164135.1 Mycobacterium parascrofulaceum ATCC BAA-614
GGTGGCCGCGGTGCCCGGGCCCGTGACGTCGTCCGCGTCGGCCGGCTGCCACGCGCTGCTGCGCAACGGCGCCGAGCTCGTGACCCGGGCCGACCACGTCGTCGAGCTCATCGGCCGCATCGGCGAGCTGGCGGTCGAAGAACCCCGCCCGGCCACAGCACTCGACGGGCTCGGCGACGCCGAGCGCCGGGTGTATGAGGCGCTGCCCGGCCGCGGCGCGGCCACCGTCGAGCAGCTCGCGGTCGCGTCGGGCCTGGCGCCCGAGCGGGTGTTGGGGCCGCTGGCGATCCTCGAGCTGGCCGGCTTGGTGCAGCGCCAGGAGGGCAGGTGGCGGCTTGTCCGGGCCGTCGCCGGCCAACCGGCAGCGACCCCGCGCCTCGTATAGTCGACGGGGGTCGGGTGGGGACAGGAGGACACGTGGCGGGTCGACCTCTGCAACGCTTCGAAGTTGTCGATACCAAGGAACTCACACCGCACATGGTCGCGGTGGTGCTGAGGGGCACGGATTTCGACGCGTTCGCGCCCAGCGAATTCACCGACTCCTACGTCAAGTTGGTGTTCGTCGCGGACGACGTCGACGTCGCGGGCCTGCCCCAGCCGTTGACCCTGGACAGTTTCGCCGGCCTGCCGCCGGAGAAGAGGCCGTCGGTCCGGACGATGACCGTCCGCCGCGTCGACGCGGCGGCCGGCGAAATCACGCTGAACATCGTCGTGCACGGCGAGCACGGGATCGCGGGCCAGTGGGCCGCGGCGGCCGAGCCCGGCGAGCGGATCTTCCTGATGGGCCCCGGCGGTGCCTACAGGCCCGACCCTGCCGCCGACTGGCACCTGCTGGCCGGCGACGAATCCGCGCTTCCCGCCATCGCCGCGGCCCTGGAAGCGCTGCCCCCCGATGCCGTCGGCAAGGCGTTCATCGAGGTGGCGGGCCAGGAAGACGAGATCCCGCTGACCGCGCCGGAAGGCGTCGAGGTGCACTGGGTTTACCGCGGGGGCCGCGCCGACCTGGTCCCCGAGGACCGTGCCGGCGACCACGCCCCGCTGATCGAGGCGGTCACCACCACGCCGTGGCTGCCCGGGCAGGTGCACGTCTTCATTCACGGCGAGGCGCAAAGCGTCATGCACAACCTGCGGCCCTATATCCGCAAGGAGCGTGAAGTGGACGCCAAGTGGGCGTCGTCCATCTCGGGCTACTGGCGGCGCGGCCGCACCGAAGAGACGTTCCGGCAGTGGAAGAGGGAACTCGCCGAGGCCGAGGCCGGGCCGTCGTAGCCGGTTCGTGGGCCGGGCGGGCGGCTGGCATCCTCTAGTTCCATGGCGCATTTCGGGGACTACCAGAACGAGATCTACTTCAAGGGTCTGGGTGGGGTCGCGCCCGCGCTGCCGATGGCTTTCGCGGAGCTGGAGGCCCGGGCCGAGCGGGCGATGTCGCCGTCGGTGTGGTCCTACGTCACCGGTGGCGCCGGCGACGAGCGCACCCAACGGGCCAATCGTGAGGCGTTCGACCGCTGGGGCTTGATGCCGCGGATGTTCGTCGGCGCCGCCGAGCGTGACCTGTCGGTCGAGCTGTTCGGGATGACGCTGCCGTCGCCGATGTTCATGGCCCCGATCGGCGTGATCGGCATCTGCGCCCAAGACGGCCACGGCGACCTGGCCACCGCGCGCGCCGCGGCGGCCACCGGTGTCCCGATGGTCGTCTCCACCCTGACCGCCGACCCACTGGAAGACGTCGCCGCCCAGTTCGGCGACACCCCGGGCTTTTTCCAGCTGTACACGCCGAAGAACCGCGAGCTCGCCGCGAGCCTGGTGCAGCGGGCCGAGGCCGCCGGCTATAAGGCCATCATCGTCACCCTGGACACCTGGATTCCCGGGTGGCGTCCGCGGGACCTCAGCACGGCGAACTTTCCGCAGTTGCGGGGGCTGTGCCTGAGCAACTACACCAGCGACCCGGTCTTTCGCGCCGGCCTGCCGCGCCCGCCCGAGGAGGACCCGCAGGCCACTGTGCTGCAGTGGGTCACGACCTTCGGCAACCCGTTGACCTGGGACGACCTGCCCTGGCTGCGGTCGCTGACCAAGCTGCCGCTCATCGTCAAGGGCGTCTGCCATCCCGACGACGCTCGGCGCGCGAAGGACGGCGGCGTCGACGGCATCTACTGCTCGACGCACGGCGGGCGCCAGGCCAACGGCGGCCTGCCCGCGCTCGACTGCCTGCCGGGGGTGGTCGAGGCGGCCGACGGGCTGCCGGTGCTGTTCGACTCCGGGATCCGCGGCGGCGCCGACATCGTCAAGGCGCTCGCGCTGGGCGCGACCGCGGTGGGTGTCGGCCGTCCCTACGCGTACGGCCTCGCGCTCGGCGGCACCGACGGCGTCGTGCATGTGCTGCGTTCGCTGCTCGCGGAGGCGGACCTGATCATGGCCGTCGACGGCTATCCGACACTGAAAGATCTCACCCCGGACACACTCCGGCGCGTCGACTGAGCCGAACCCGCGGCGGCTGCGAACGTTTCAGGCGTGGAGGCCATCCTCGAGGAGTTCGACGAATACCTGGCGCTGCAATGCGGCCGCTCGGCGCACACCCGTCGGGCCTACCTCGGCGACCTGCGCTCACTGCTGACGTTCCTCGCCGACCGCGGCGCCGGGCTGGACGGTTTGAGCCTGCCCCTGCTGCGGTCCTGGTTGTCGGCCGGGGCCGCGGCCGGCGCGGCCCGCACGACCTTGGCCCGTCGCACCTCGGCGGTCAAGGCCTTCACCGCGTGGGCGGCGCGGCGTGGCCTGCTGGCCGCGGACCCGGGCGCCCGGCTGCAGGTGCCGAAGGCGCACCGCACCCTGCCGGCGGTGCTGCGCCAAGACCAGGCGCTCGACGCGATGGCCGCCGCGAAATCCGGTGCGCAGCAGGGCGATCCGATGGCGTTGCGGGACCGGCTGATCGTCGAGATGCTGTATGCCACGGGCATCCGGGTGAGCGAACTGTGCGGCCTGGATGTCGACGACGTGGACACCGGACACCGGCTGGTGCGGGTGCTCGGCAAGGGCAACAAGCAGCGCACCGTGCCGTTCGGGATGCCGGCCGCCGACGCGCTGCGCGCCTGGCTCGACGACGGACGCCCGGCCCTGGTGACCGCGGAGTCGGGCCCGGCGCTGCTGCTGGGCGCGCGCGGGCGGCGGCTCGACGTCCGGCAGGCCCGCACCGTCGTGCACCAGACGGTGTCGGCGGTGGACGGCGCGCCCGACATGGGGCCGCACGGGCTGCGGCACAGCGCGGCGACGCATCTGCTGGAAGGCGGGGCCGACCTGCGGGTCGTGCAGGAGCTGCTCGGCCATTCCAGCCTGGCGACCACCCAGCTGTACACCCATGTGGCCGTCTCCCGGTTGCGGGCGGTGCACGAGCAGGCCCACCCGCGGGCGTAAGTGCGCTCACGGCCTTGGGCGTGCGCTCACGGCGAGCAATCCGCGAAACTCCCGCCCTGCACGCACGCGCAAAGCCCTGAACGCACACTCATTCGTGAAGCGGCTTGAGCCGGATCGGAGTCGACTTCACCAGGCCGAGCGGATCCACATAGTGGGCGCCCGACGCGGGACCCCACATCGCGCCCCAGTGCAGGCACGCCCCTCCTGCTCCCGAGGCCCGACAGCCGGCATGCCCGGCCTCCAGCGAGCCGATCACGGTCCGGGCCGTCACCGGCTGACCCACGCGCACCGCGGCCCGCACCGGCTCGTAGCTCGTGCGCAGACCGCCGGGATGGGCCAGCGACACCACCGGCCGCCCGGCCAGCTCCCCGGCGAACACCACGGTCGCGTCGCCCGGGGCATAGACCGGCTGACCTGGGGAGCCGCGCAGGTCCACGCCCCGATGGCCGGGATGCCAGTCGGGTGAGGGGGCGTCGAATCCGCGGGCGATGGCCGGGGGCGGGCGCAGCGGCCACTCCAGCCGCACGTCGTCGGCCCGCGCCGGCGCGGCACCCAGCAGTGCCAGGATCAGGAGCATCGCCCGCCGCACGTGGCGAGTACAGCCGGGCCCGCGCGACCCCGCCACTCAGCGCTGTGGAAAAAGCACCTGCTGAGACGGTGTAAACTCCTGGTCGCAGCTCGTTCGCGGGCTGACTTCGCGCGTCCGCCCCGCGTCTCCCGTTCCACTAGGAGTTCGCATCGCGTGCCGGGCGGTCCCTTAACTGGGTCCGGCATCGCAGCAGGCGCCAGGGCCCGGCTTCACCCGATGCCGGGCGACAACCGACACACAAAGGCATAAGCATGGCCGTAGTAACCATGAAGCAGCTGCTCGACAGCGGCACCCACTTCGGGCACCAGACCCGTCGCTGGAACCCCAAGATGAAGCGGTTCATCTTCACCGACCGCAACGGCATCTACATCATCGACCTGCAGCAGACGCTGACCTTCATCGACAAGGCGTACGAGTTCGTCAAGGAGACCGTCGCCCACGGGGGCTCGGTGCTGTTCGTCGGCACCAAGAAGCAGGCGCAGGAATCGGTCGCGGCCGAGGCGACCCGCGTCGGTATGCCGTACGTGAACCAGCGCTGGCTGGGCGGCATGCTCACCAACTTCTCCACGGTGCACAAGCGGCTGCAGCGCCTCAAGGAGCTCGAGGCGATGGAGCAGACCGGCGGCTTCGAGGGTCGCACCAAGAAGGAAATCCTGATGCTGACCCGCGAGAAGAACAAGCTCGAGCGCAGCCTCGGCGGTATCCGCGACATGGCCAAGGTGCCGTCGGCGATCTGGGTCGTCGACACCAACAAGGAGCACATCGCCGTCGGCGAGGCCCGCAAGCTCGGCATCCCGGTCATCGCGATCCTGGACACCAACTGCGACCCCGACGAGGTCGACTACCCGATCCCGGGCAACGACGACGCGATCCGTTCGGCCGCGCTGCTGACCAAGGTGATCGCCTCCGCGGTCGCCGAGGGCCTGCAGGCCCGCGCCGGGGTCGGCCGCGGCGACGGCAAGCCCGAGGCCGAGGCCGCCGAGCCGCTGCCCGAATGGGAACAGGAACTGCTGGCCTCCGCCGCCGCCAGCGCCCCCACCGACGCAGCTGCGGGCGCACCCGAACCCACACCCACGGAAGGCTGATATGGCCAACTTCACCGCCGCCGACGTCAAGAAGCTTCGGGAGCTCACCGGCGCCGGCATGCTGGATTGCAAGAACGCGCTGGCCGAGAGCGACGGCGACTTCGACAAGGCCGTCGAGGCGCTCCGCATCAAGGGCGCCAAGGACGTCGGCAAGCGCGCCGAGCGCGCCACGGCCGAGGGACTGGTCGCGGCCAAGGGCGGCGCGCTGATCGAGCTCAACTCCGAGACGGACTTCGTCGCCAAGAACGCCGAATTCCAGGCCCTGGCCGACCAGATCGTCGACGCCGCGCTCAACGCCCAGGCCACCGACCTCGACGCGCTCAAGGCCGCCAGCGCCGGTGGCAAGACCGTCGAGCAGGCCATCGCGGACCTGTCGGCCAAGATCGGCGAGAAGCTCGAGCTGCGCCGCGTCGCCTACTTCGGCGGCACCGTCGAGGCCTACCTGCACAAGCGCGCGGCGGACCTGCCGCCGGCCGTCGGTGTGCTGGTCGAGTACGAGGGTTCGGACTCCGAGGCCGCGCACTCCGTCGCGCTGCAGATCGCCGCGCTCAAGGCGCGCTACCTGTCCCGCGAGGACGTTCCCGAGGACGTGGTGGCCAGCGAGCGCCGCATCGCCGAGGAAACGGCCAAGGCGGAGGGGAAGCCGGAGCAGGCGCTGCCCAAGATCGTCGAAGGCCGGCTGAACGGATTCTTCAAGGACGCGGTGCTGCTCGAGCAGCCGTCGGTGTCCGACAGCAAGAAGACGGTCAAGGCCCTGCTCGACGAGGCCGGCGTGACGGTGACGCGATTCGTGCGCTTCGAGGTGGGCCAGGCCTGAGCCCCGCACGGGGGCGGGCTAGCGTCGATACATGCGACACGTGCATGCGTTCGGCGACGACGCCCTCGGTGATCTGGACGCCGTCGGCCTCGCCCACGCGATACAGGCCGGCTGGGTCAGCAGGGCGGAGGTCATCGAGGCGGCGATCGCCCGCACCGAGGCCGTCGATCCGGTCCTGAACGGCCTGGCGTACGCGGCCTTTCAGCAGGCCCGCACCGCCGGCGGCGCGGCGACCGGTTTCTTCGACGGCGTCCCGACGTTCGTCAAGGACAACGTCGACGTCGCGGGCCAACCGTCGATGCACGGCAGCGACGCGTGGACGCCGTTCGACGCGCCCGCCGACAGCGAGTTCGCGCGCGTGTACCTGGCCACCGGCCTGACGTCGATCGGCAAGACGCAGCTCTCGGAGTTCGGGTTCAGCGCGTCCGCCGAACACCCACGCCTGGGGCCGGTGCGCAACCCGTGGAACACCGACTACACCGCGGGCGCCTCGTCGTCGGGCTCGGGCGCGTTCGTCGCCGCCGGCGTGGTGCCAATCGCCCACGCGAACGACGGCGGCGGCTCCATCCGCATCCCGGCCGCCTGCAACGGGCTGGTCGGGCTCAAGCCGTCGCGCGGGCGGTTGCCGCTGGACCCGACGCTGCGCCGGATGCCGGTGGGCATCGTCGCCAACGGCGTGCTGACCCGTTCGGTGCGCGACACCGCGGCGTTCTACCGGGAGGCCGAGCGCATCTGGCGTAACCACCGGCTGGCGCCCATCGGCGACGTCACCGGTCCCGGCAGGCAACGGTTGCGGATCGCCGTGGTGACCCGCTCGGTCCAACGGGAGAGCAGCCCGCAGGTGCGGGAGCTGACGCTGAAATCGGCGGGGCTGCTGGAGGAGCTGGGCCACCGCGTCGAACACGTCGAGGAGCCCCCGGTGCCGGCCAGCTTCGTCGACGATTTCGTCCTGTATTGGGGCTTCCTCGCGCTGGCCCAGGTGCGCGGCGGCCGGCACATGTTCGGCAAGACGTTCGACCGCACCCGGCTGGACAGCCTGACACTCGGACTGGAACGGCACACGGCGCGCAACATCCACCGGCTGCCGTTGGCCATCATGCGGCTGCGCCGGATACGCAGGCGCACCGCGCGGTTCTTCGGCACCTACGATGCGGTGCTCACACCGACGGTGGCCGACGAGACACCGCGCATCGGGTATCTGGCGCCCACCGACTACCGGCAAGTGCTCGATCGGCTGATCGACTGGGTCTCGTTCACCCCGCTGCAGAACGTCACCGGCGAGCCCGCCATCTCGCTTCCGTTGGCGCAGTCCGCCGAAGGCATGCCCGTGGGCATGATGCTCTCCGCCGACCTCGGCCAGGAGGCGCTCCTGCTCGAGCTGGCTTACGAGCTCGAAGAGGCCCGGCCTTGGGCCCGGATCCACAACACCTAGTCGCCGTCAGTCGGACCCCAGCTTGTCGAGCATCCGCTTGAAATCGCGCTGCTGAGTGTCGGTCAGCTTGGCCAGGATCCGGGCATCGGCGGTTCGCACGGCGCCCTCGGCCCGCTTCAGCAGGGCGCGGCCCTGACCGGTCAGCGTGGCGGGCAGCGCGCGACCGCTCGACACCGATGTCGGACGTGCCACGGCGCCAATGTCTTCCAGCTTGCGCAGCACCGTGTTCATCGCTTGCGGTGTGACGCCGGCCTGCCGGGACAGTTCGGCGCTCGACATCCCCGGGAACATGGAAAGCATCCGCAGGCAGACGAATTCGGGCAGCGTCAGGCCCAGCGGGCCCAGCACGGCGGAAACCTCCGGCCGCAGCAGGCTCGCCACCCGGTAGAGCAGGTAACCCAGTGGGGCGTCTTCGGCCTGAACCATGTCAATCATATTGACATATTGCGGTCGCCCGGGCGCCCACTTGGGACAAACTCTGATTGCCGCCCCGGCAAAGGGGTAACCGGCAGCGGTAGTACGTCGGCCGCAGGATCAGGAGGTTTCGATGCCCAAGACGACGAAAAGCGGCAAGCCGAAGAAGGACGAGTTGCCCAGCACTTTGCGGCGTTCCAACGCCAAAGCGCAACGCACGTTTGCGAAGGCGCACGATGCGGCCGCCGACGAATACGGCAGCGAAGAGCGCGCCCACCGGGTGGCGTATTCCGCCGTCAAGCACAGTTTCGAAAAGGTCGGCGACCATTGGGAGCCCAAGGAGGAGAAGGGCCCGTCGGACGAGCGCGCCAAGAGCGGCGGTCCGCGAGCGTCCGGGCCCACCGCCGAGGGGGTGGACGCAAACGCGAGCAAGAAGCACCTGATTGACGTCGCCCGACGGCTCGACGTCCGGGGCCGGTCCACGATGAACAAGGCGGAGTTGGTCGACGCGATCAAGAAGCACAACCGCCGCGTCCGGAACAAGTAACCGCGGCCTCCTCGGCCCGGTGTTATCCCCTCAGGCGGACGTGATGCCGGCCTTCGGCGACGGTGATGGTTCGCCCGGCTCGTTCGCCGTCGCAGCGCACCTCCGTCGAGGGCGGCACCCCTTCCAGCGTGACCTCGGCGGCGCCGTCGGTTGTGATGGTGATGGTGGAACGGGGCAGTGCGGCAAGTCCGGCCCGGGCGATGTCGACGGTCAGCCTCGCGACGCCCGTGAGCTCCAGCGTCATGTGCGGCCGCGCCCGGGGCGCCCGTCCCCGCCGCCACGTCTGCTCCGCGTATGTGCCGGGCATGGGTCGGAAACTGAGCACTAATCCGCCGCGTCTCCGTACCCGGTGCGGGCGGTCGGGGCGGGCCAGCGAGCGCGCCTCCACGGTGGCGACAGCGCCCCGGCGCGACGCGATTTCCGGGGTGGCGGCCAACCCCGATATCCACCAATTCCGTTGCGGCCCAAGGCCCAGGTCCGCCCGCTCGAGCTGGGGGTACCAGCTGAAGCTGATCCGGCCGGGATCGGCCTTGCGCGGCCGGGTCGACATCTGGGCCACCGAATCCGCGAACTTGCCCTGCACCGCCATCGCCACGTGGTCTTCGATCGGGTACAGGGTGAAGTGGTAGCGGTAACCGAGCCGGTGAAGCTTGAGCAGCTGCTGGGCGACGGCGAAAAACGGCACGAATTCGTCGAGCAGACCATGGGCGATCACCAGCGGAAGCCATCGGGCGTTGCGCAACAGCGGCCAGGTTTCGCCCTCGCATGCGCAGTGCGAATCGGGGTTCACGTCAGCGGGCACGGCGACGCCGGGCAGTAGCCGGATACCGCAGGTCGGCGAACCGGCCAGGACGACGGCTTGCGAGAAGACGGCGGGATACGTCAGCCCCAGCCGATACGCCGCGTAGCCGCCCATCGAATAACCCACGATGACCGTCCGGTTCGGGTCGGTGCCGAGCTGTTCGGCGACTCGCGCCCAGACCTCCCACACGTCGAGCTCGCCCTCGTCGAAGTACCAACACGCCGGGCCGCGACCCAGCGGACTCGCGATCACCGCGTCCCGCTTGTCGCACATCTGGTCGAGCAGGCGGTGATTGACCGCCGCGAACTGGTTCTGGCCCATCGCGATCGAGTGCAGCAGCAGCGTCAGGGGCAGCGATTTCCCGGGCGCGAAAGACTTGGGCAGGCACACCGAATACGGTTGCACCCGGCCGAGGAACTGCGGTTCGGTGGCGAGTAAACCGGTCTGAGCCAGTCCCTGGCCCAGTTCGATCGAGGACACGTACCACCGGGTCGACGTGCCGGTCACGACGGGCTCGTCGGTGGTCATGCCAGCGGCAAGGTCGGACCAGGACACGTTCACCGAGAACTGCGAGATGTCGCCATCCGCCAGCGCCGCCGCCTGCGCCCGTTCCGAGAAGAAGTTGTGGTAGGCGGCCTCTTGGTCGCACCTGCGGAAGGCGACGTTGTACACGTTGGGTTGACCGGACTGCGCCCCGTGCTCGCGCGGAACGTCGGCGAAGCCGTCACCCGACCCGTTCGCCAGACCGGCCACCATGCGCACCGTCCAGGTCCCGGTCGGTTCGACGAGCGCGCGCGGTATCCGCGCCAGGAATGACCGCGATTGTATGTCGACCGTGTGGGGGACCGGAGTGGCGGTCTGCGTCGACAGGTCCATGAGCTTCGCCCCCGCGCCACTGAGGAGAAGCGCCGAATCGATCCCCGTGGACCGAAGACCGGCCCCGGCGGGCCACTGCGTGCAGGCGGCGCTATCGCGACCGGTGTCGAACGCGAACAACCCGAGCGGTACCGAGGGGTCTATCAACGTGTTCCAGTCGATCCGCCACCACGTGTCGGTTTCGGTGAGCCCGATCGCGATGCGGAAGATGTCGGCGCCGTTGCCGGCGGCAGGCCCATCCGGGTAGATGTATGTCCCCTTAGGCGGAACCACCCGTCCCTCGGGCATTTTGACCCTGGTGCCGGCCGCACCGTGGTCGTCGTACACGAAGTCGGTCCAGAAGAATGCGCCGCCGGCCAATCGGCCGGTCCCGCAGGTGCGGGGAAAATCCTCGCCGAACGGCCAGCCGGCCGGCGCGGGCAACCGCGGTTCCGGTCGCAGCGCGGCGGGCGGCACGCCCTCCGGCATGCCCTCCTCGACGACGAGGCCCGGTTCGGGTGCGTCCGCGCGCACCTCGTCCGTGTTGCCGCCGGCAACGCGCAGCGCGGTGCGCAACGGCGACAACGCGACATCGAGCAATGACACGGGTGCCCCTTCCTTCAGTTCGTCAACGAAGGCGCCGGCCATCCGATTCGGCTATTCATCTGTTGGGAGAATTACCCGGGGTGCGTCCGTCGTACCCACCGCGCGCCCAGAAGCTGCAGCGGTTCGCGGGCAGCTCCCGTTTGTCGTCCGGCCGTCTGGGTAGTCATCGGCTTGTCGATGCCGAGGCTGTGGGAGGCAGATGCTGGACCGAACCACCGAGTTCGTCGCCGTCGAACCCGGCGTCGCGCTTTCGGTGCAACGAGTCGGCGAGGGCGCCACCGTTCTCCTTGTCGGCGGGCTGGGCATGCCGAGCATGACCTGGGACATCTGCGGACTTCCCCAGTCGCTCGTCGACGCGGGGTTTCAGGTGATCGCGTACGACGCGCGCGGGCTGGCACCGTCCTCCGCGCCGCCGGCGCCGTATTCGGTGGCCGACTTGGCTGCCGACGCCGCAGCCATTCTCGACCATTTCCAGGTGCGGCAGGCCATCATCGTCGGTTACTCGATGGGCTGTTACACCGCGCAGATGATGCTGCGCAACCGGCCCGATTTGGTGGGTGCGCTCGTTTTGTTCGCCGGGCTTCAGCCCTCGCCGGTGGGGGCGATGGTCGGAGAGATGGAGCTCGCACTGATCGAGCGCTACGGCGAGGTGCCGCGCGAGGTGCTGGTGGTGGAGCAGTTGTTGACCACCCTTCACCTCCCGATGTTGCAGGATCCGGCGACCGTGCGGGGTTGGCAGCAGGCGCTCTCGGCCGGCTATGAAAGCGCGTGGGCGGGACCCGACGGCTTCACGGGGCAACTGACGGCGTCGCAACAATGGATCTCCGCCGGCGAGCCGACGCGGGATCGGCTCGGCGCGATCGATGTGCCCACGCTGGCCCTGGCGTTCGAATACGATCTGTTCTTCCCCCCGGCGCTGTGTGCGGAGGCGGCTCGGTTCATCCCCGCGGCCGAGTTCGTGGCGATTCCGGGCGCCGGTCACGGCGGCATCTTCACCGGGCCCGGGGACAGCGTCGCCCGCATCACCGGGTTCTGCCGCGCGCACCGCGACGGTTGATCGCCGCGTCTCGCCGCGAATCGCAAGCGCCCGCAGGTCATTCGCTCGCGCGATCCTCGTCGGTCGTCGCCCCGTCCCACTCGTGATCGTGCATGAACGCCTCGGGAATGTTGACGCGATAGCGGGCGGCCTCGGCGAGGATGTTTGCCATGGCGATGGGCAATGCCAGGCCGGGGGCGGGATCACGGCGGGTGAAGATGACGCCGTCGGTTTGTAGGTAGTCGCGCACGAACCCGCGGAAGGTGTTGCCCCGCAGGGACGACCTGCGCCACCCGTACATCAGCATGCCGGGCTCCAGCATCTTGCGCGCGCCGGGCTCGGGGACGATGACGTCGTCGTTGACGCCGAAGAAAGCCCGGTCGACCCCGGTTTGCGGATCGAACAACAGGATTCCGCTGGTCGCCCGCGGATTGCATTCGACAGCAAACAGGCCCCGTCCGGGCACCTCGATGAAATCGAACGCGGCCTGCCCGGTGATCCCGAGCGCCTTGACGCAGTCGTGCACCCACGCGGTGATGCCGTCGTGCCGCACGGATTCGAATGTCAGGGCCGAGGTGCCGTCGATCGCGTAGCGCACCGGATAGACGGCGCGGGCCTTCACCTGACCCTCGTGACAAACGGAATACGAGCAATACAGGGCGCCGTCTGCCCACTCCTGCGCGATCCACGGATTCCCTGCGTCGAAGTTCACGTCGCGGGGGAGCTGCCCCGGCGTCACCTTGTGGATGTCCTGTGATCCGCGCGAATAGACGGGCTTGAGCGCGAACGGCTTGTCGAAATCCAACGCCTCGAGCTCCTGTTGGTTGCGCACCAACTTGAAGTCGAGGGTGGGTATGCCCAGCGACCGGAGCATGGCCTGGAATTCGTATTTGTTCTCCAGCCTGGCCCCGAGGCCAAAGTCGGCAAAGAACAACATGCAGCTCTCGTCGAACAGGTCGGGGAATCGCTTGATCGTGTTTGCCAGGATCTCGGTGCCCTCGTGGATCGGCACGACGAGGTCTACGCGCTCCTCGCGGGTGATCCGCGCGAGGGCCCGTGTCCACTCGACCGGCTCGTGTCTCGGCCGCGGTGTGCGGAACGTCTTCTTGACCGCCGAAGAGAACCTCGTGATGGGAAACGGCACCGAGTCCGTGATCAGCACATCGTGTCCGGCGGCGGCCATCAAGCGGGCCAGGTGCAATGACAGAAACGACCGGCCGAAGGTGATCAGCACCGTCTTTCGGTTACTTCCGGACATCGAACCTCCCGTCGGGGACAACCGCCGGTTCAAGGGCCGTCAAGTCTTCTGTGCAGAAGATGCCTCGACGCAGCCTCGTCACCGTTAGCGCCGCCGGCGCGGGCCAACGAAAGCCTCTGGGCCAGTTTCCCGACGGCCGCAGCAAGGCCGCACAGGCCGTCGGGCCAGCCTGGGAAAAGTACTACCCGTGATCGCGCCGGCAAAACATGAGACGGCCCGTCGCGGCTGCCGGCGGAGGCAATCCGCGAGATCCGCAAGGGCCTTCGTGCGGCGGGGGCGGCGCCGGAGGTCGACGAGGCGGTGACGAACAACACGGCCGGATGGCCCGGAATCCCTTGGCGCTGAATCACCGCCCTTGACGTTTATCCTCAGCCGCGTCGGGCATCCCGACGGCCATGGTTGCGTCCACCACCCCCAGTCAATTGCGCCAGTGCCTCAGCGATGTGGATTTTCCGGCGAACAAGCAGGACCTGCTCGACGCCGCCGGTCGCAACGGCTGCGACGATGACACGGTTCGCGCCTTGCGGGGCATTCCGCCCGAAACCTACAACAACGCCGCCCAGGTCGCCGCGTCGGTCACCATCGCCGACGATCGCGACGTCCAGGACGGCGACAGGGCCGCCGCGCGTCGTTCCCACACCAAGCCGGGACTCGCCGAGAACGCAAAGGACATCCCCGTCCAGAGCCCGATCGCCGACGAGCTGGGCGAGAACCGGGGCTCCTGAGCCGCGGCGCCTGCGGTAGAACCCGGCTAGGCCCCGCGGCGTCTGCGTAGGGGATGCTCGGCGTCGATCAACTTTTCGGCTAGTTCGGCGACGGGCGTGTTCGATTCCTGGGACAGGCGCTTGAGCAGGTCAAAAGCGCCGACCGAATCGATCTCGAAGCGCTCCATCAGGATTCCCTTGGCCTGGCCGATGACGTCGCGCGAGGCCAGCGCGTCGCGAAACTGCTTGGCGCGCTGCAGAATATCCCATGCGACAGCCGCATGGGCGGCAACCGCCAGCCCCGCCCGCAGCGAGTCATCGTCGAACGCACGGGCTTGCTCGGCGTAGAGGTTGAGGGTGCCCGCCGTCTGGCTGCCCCTGAAGAGCTTGAACGAAAGGACCGAGCGGATCGGGGTGTGCTTCAGGGCTCCCCGCCGGTAACGGGGCCAGCGGCCAGCCTTGGCCAGGTCATCGATCCGAATGGTGTTGTGGTCCCAGGCGTCCGCCACGCAGGGCCCTTCACCCTCCCGGTTCTGGATCTCGTCGAGCACGATCGGGTACCGGCCCGTCGCCGCCGGCGTCTCGAGGCGCCGGCGCGCGGCAATCGTGATGCCGGCATATCGCGCCCCGGGCACGGATTCGGCGACGTGCCGGATGAGTCCATCCAGCGAAGCCTGACCATCGGGTGGGGTTTTCTGCTGCAACTCCCGAACAAGTTCGGCCAGCCGAAGCAGCTCATCGCATGAGTTCATCGGTTGTCCTTAGAAACGGTTGCACTGAGTGATTGTTTACCAGGGTATGAATCGGCCGGACAAGCCAGAAAACGCAGCTGGGGTGCCTCAGCAGGACATCGCCAGAGTGACACGGCAGACCGGCTCTGCTATAACGAAGAGGTCAGGTCTGTCTTCAGTCTGCAGGGCGGCCATCCATCACGGGCCGTTGCGGCCCGCCTCCTTCCCCTCTTCTAAAGCTGTGCCTTTCAGCCGATTTCGTGCTGAATCTGTCGCGGCACCGCTAGCCGCGAGTGACTGGGGATGGTGGCGATCGGCCGGCGCAACAGTTCAGCGCCCGACGCCATCGGCCGACGGCAGCTGCTTCTGCCGGCCGTGAGTTGGCGCAAAAGCGAAGAGGTCCTCACATGAAGTGGCCGGAGTTCAGCGAGCTGGCACGAAGGCTCGGAATAAGCGCGGGCGACAAGGTCGCGCTCATCAATGCTCCGTCGGACTACGCCCACACGCTTCCCGGAGTGGACGGGTCAAGTCCCGAGCTCGCCGACGCGGTGATCGGGTTCACCGCACGGCGTGGGGAATTGGATCAGCTGGCCGCCGTGTACGTGGCGGCCCTCGCCGGCCGCCGGGCCTGGATCGGCTACCCGAAGCCGGGCCGGTTGGCCACCGACCTGCGTCGCGACGAGCTCGCGCGCGACGTCCGCAGGTACGGGGTCCAATCAATCGAAAGCGTGTCGATCGACCGCATGTGGTCCGGTTTGTTGCTGCATCCACTCGAAACGGCCGAAAACGCCGTCCAGGCCGACATCGACATGGCGTGGCCCGGCGGTTAACCGCTCAAATCATCACTGCAACAAGGAAAGTGAGCCACGATGGCAAAAAATCACTGGGCACGTCGACTGATGGCCGCCGCGGTCGCGGCTGCGGCCCTGCCCGGCTTGGCCGGCGCTGTGGGCTGCGTTGCCCCGGCGCGGGCCGCTCAACCCGAGTTCTTGCACGTGCCGTCGCCGTCGATGGGTCACGACATCACCGTCGAGTTTCAGAAGGGCGGAGCACCGGCCGTGTACCTGCTCGACGGGTTGCGCGCCCGCGACGACCGCAGCGGCTGGGATATCAACACCAACGCGTTCGACCAGTACGCCGGCTCCGGCATATCGGTGGTCATGCCGGTCGGCGGCCGATCGAGCTTCTACACCGATTGGTACGGGCCGGCCACCAACAACGACGGCCCGCCGCAAACATACAAATGGGAAACCTTCCTGACCAGCGAGTTGCCCGGGTACCTGGCGAGCAAGGGCGTCCGTCGAACGCGTAACGCCATCGTCGGTATCTCCATGTCGGGGTCGTCGGCCCTCATCCTGGCGGCCTATCATCCCCAGCAATTCAGTTATGCGGCTTCCCTTTCGGCATACCTGACACCCTCGAGCGGTCAGGGTCCGATGTTGATCGGGTTGGCCATGGGCAACGAGGGCGGGTTCAAGCCGCAGGAGATGTGGGGGCCCGACGGCGGACCGGGTTGGCAGCGCAACGATCCGACCGTCCAGGTCGGCAGGCTCGTGGCCAACAACACGCGGCTGTGGATCTACAGCGGCAACGGCACACCGTCGGAGATCGGCGAGGGCAGCCTGCCCGGCCAGGTGATCGAGCAGACGGTGCTGAACAGCAATGTCGCCTTCAAGAACGCCTATGAGGCCGCCGGGGGCCACAACGCGACGTTCAACATCGATCAGAACGGCGTGCACAGCTGGGGTTACTGGGACGCCCAGCTCTCGGCGATGAAGCCGGACATGCAGAACTCACTGGGCGCCGGCCAAGGCTCGGCCTCCTAGAGAACCGGCCGGCCGCCCGTCACGGCCACCCGCGCGCCCGAGATGTAACTCGCGTCGTCGGAGGCCAGCAGCACATAGACGGGGGCGAGCTCGGACGGCTGGCCGGCGCGCCCCAGTGGCGTGTTCTCGCCGAAAGACTCCACGCTGTCCGGGGGCATGGTGGACGGAATCAGCGGCGTCCATATCGGCCCGGGCGCCACGCTGTTCACTCGAATGCCCTTATCGCCCAGCAGCTGAGCGAGGCTGGCCGAAAAGTTGGCGATGGCGGCCTTGGTCGCCGCGTAGGGGGCCAGCGTGGGATTGGGCGTGTCGGAGTTGACCGACGAGCTGCCGATGATCGACGACCCGGGGTTCATGTGCGGCACGGCCGCCTTCGCAAGGTGAAAATATGCGCCGACGTTCAGCCGGAACGTGTAATCCCATTCCTCGTCGCTGATTTCCTCGAGGCTTTTGTGCATCATCTGGTAGGCGGCATTGTTGACCAGGATGTCGATGCCGCCGAATTCCTGAACGGCCCGTTCGACGACCGCCCGGCAGTGCGCCGGATCCGAAAGGTCGCCGGGCACCAGTACGCATTTTCGTCCGGCCTCTTGCACGAAACGGGCGACCTCGCGGGCGTCGTCGTCCTCATTGAGGTAGGAGATGAGTACGTCGGCGCCCTCGCGGGCGAAGGCGATCGCGACCGCGCGGCCAATGCCGCTATCGCCGCCGGTGATGATCGCCCTTTTGCCGGTGAGTTTTCCCGCACCCCGGTAAGTGTTTTCACCGCAGTCGGGAACCGGATTCATCCGGGACTGCACGCCCGGGGCGGCTTGCTGCTGAGGCGCGAAGCCCATGTTTCTCCTCTTTCGTGATCGCGTCGTTTCCGAGAATGCGGCCGCGCCCTAGGAGTCGCGGGTCGGCGGACCGGCCGTCGGCACCTCGGGGTCGTCGTCGGCCGGCGGCTCGGGATCACGCCATTCCTCCGCGCGGCTGGAGCGGTTGCCGCGCAGCGTGCCGTCCAATTCGTGCTTGAGTTCGTCGTCCTCGCGCGGACCGTGCTTAGAGCTTCCGCGTTCCATGGCCGGCCCCTTTCGTCCTCGTCGACCTTCGTTCGGCTCCGACTACCCGTCAGAAGCGGCGCTAATCGCCCGCCCGGCCCACCGTGGCGGTGGCCGTAGGAATGGTGCAGGGCGTGAATATCGATACAGATGTTAAGCACTGATGCGAAAGTTGCTGCCCGGCAAAGCAACCGCGTTTGAGCAGTTAGCAGAGAAAAAACGCCGATTTAGGCGCACGCATATGTTTAGGGCCGCCCACGAATGGCTATTTGCGGCGTGTGTGCGTATTGCCCTTCCGGGGGGCGATTGTTCGATACGAAAGGAATGAACAATGAAGGTCACCATGAGGGCCGTTAAGACAGCCGCCGCTGCCGGGGGTATTGCGGTGGCAGGTGTTTTTGCCGCTTCGTCGGCTGCCGCGGCGCCGCCGCCCAACATTCAGGGCTTCGGCACCAGCGAAAAACTCGTTGACGGGCCGCTGATCACCGACTACACGGTCAGCAACCTGCAGCCGAGCAACGCCACGATTCCCGGCTACACGCCCAAGGGAACCCTCTACCAGGCGGACGTGACCGCGCGGTCGGACGGCGGGCTCGTGACACCCATGGTCAACGATTTCATCGCCCGTGGGCCCAACGGCCAGAACTACCGGGTCATCGACAAGGTGGGCGCCCCGAACGGCCTCAACCCCGCGCCGATCCCGCAGGGTAGCGAGTCGACCGGAACGCTGTACTTCGACGTGACTGGCGCGCCCCCGAACGGCGTCGTCTACAACGACGGAATGCAGGACATCCTGATCTGGACGTCGAACGTGCCGGGTAACTCGGCGCCCGGCGCCCCGAATGCCAGCCCGGCTCCGGGCACTCCGCCCAGCCCGGCCCACACCTAGTCCGGCCTTGCGGATACCTCCCCGCGTCGCGTGTGCGGCGCGGGGAGGTCGTTTTTGCGGCCGGATGCTGCATCGTGCGGGCACGAATCGGGTACACCGCACCCATGAGTAATCCGGATCACAGGCCAGCCGACGTGCGCAGGCAGGCGCGACGGAATGCCGAGCGGGCACGGGCGACCATGGAGGACCGGCGCAGCGGCCAGAGCGGCGGAGTGACCGGCTGGGTCGCCGAACGCGCCGGCAGGTGGGACCTCAGCGGCCAGGACGAAACCACCCTGCAGCGCCAGAAGTATCTGTGGAATGTGCTGGTGGACTACTGGTTTCGCATGGAGATCGACGGCTGGGAGAACATTCCCGCGCCGCCGGCGCTGTTGGTGGGCATTCACTCCGGGGCGCCGTTCGTCTGGGATGCCTGGACAGTCGGCCTGCAGTGGTGGCGCCGCTTCGGGCAGGAACGCCCGCTGCACGGCACGGCCCACGACGCGCTGATGGCGATTCCGGTGATCGGCCGGTACTTCCGTTCCATGGGTGTGCTGCCCGCCGCCCCGGACGCGATCGCCACCGCCCTGGCCGAAGGCCGCGACGTTGCGTTGTGGCCCGGCGGCGAGGTCGACTCGCTGCGGCCGTGGACCGAGCGCGACCGGGCCAACCTGGCGGGGCGAAAAGGCTTCGTGAAGATGGCGATCCGGGCCGGCGTGCCGGTGGTGCCGATCGCCACGGTAGGCGGTGCCGACGCCATGCCCGTGCTGATTCGAGGTGACAAACTGTCGAAGGCCCTACAGCTGGACCGCCTGCTGCGCCTCAAGGTGTTCCCCTTGGCGATCTCCCTGCCGTGGGGGATCGCGCCGGCGGCGCTTCCGCAGTTGCCGCTGCCGGCCAAGATCAGGACCCGGTTCATGCCGGCCGTGGAGCTCGACCACGATCCCGCCCGCGCCGAGGACGAGGCTTACGTCGACCGCAAGTACTCAGAGGTTCAAGACGCCATTCAGGAGGGCATGGACGCGCTGGCACGCAAGCGCGCGTTCCCGCTCTTCGGCTGATCGGTCCGTAAAACCGCTGCGCGGCAGCCGGTTCCAGATTATTGCGCGGGCGTCACCGCGCGGACCGAGGCGGCATTCGCCCACATCGGCGTCGGCGTCGACTCGCTGACGATCCATTCCGGGTGCGGTGGCGTGGCCGCCATGTAGCCCACGCCGCGGACGGTGTCGACCATCGACTGATGGCGGGAACCGAGCTTGGCGCGGAGCCGCCGGACGTGGACGTCGACCGAACGGACACGGCCGTTGCAGTCATAGCCCCACGCCTCGTGCATCAGGCGGGTGCGCGTGAACGGTCGACCGGCGTGCTGCACAAGGAAACTCAGGAGTTTGAATTCGGTCAGCGTCAGGCCGAGGTCCTCGCCCTCGAGCGACGCCGCGAAACTGGTCGGATGCAACAGCAAGGCGCCGAATCGCAGGCTGCCGTTGATTGCGTTGCGCCGCTGGACGATTGCCCGCCGCAGCCGGTCCTGCAAGTCGTCCGGGTTGGTGCCGGGCGCCACGACGTCGTCGATGTTCCAGTCGCTGTCGGTCACCACCTCGTCGGCCGGCGCGACGAGGGCCACCACGGCGGTGGCGGGGGCAGCGGAGGCCAGGCGACGGCAGGCCGCCCGGGCCGCCGCCGGGTCACGGCGCGCATCGATGATGGCGACGTGGGCGGAGTCGGCCGGCGCGCGAAGGTCATCGGTCAGCGGCGCACGGCGCATGATTCGGGCGAACGGAGTCAGGAGCGGGAGGGCGCGATCGAAGTCGTCCGCGTCGGTCAGCACTAGAACGTCCAACGACATCTCCCGGAACTTCTGTTGGATCTGCTTTTGCCCCCCCCGGCTGGGCACCTCACGCGGAGATGTCTGCAGCGCAACGCTGATTACCCGTTCGCGGCGCGTTTAATCAGACCGGTTATCCGGAAAAGTCGATGGGCCCGGTCCGTTTTCACAGACCGAGCCCATCCTCCCAGCAAGCTACTGATTGGCCTTCTGGCGCTCCTCAGCTGCCTCGGCGCCGCCGCGCGCCGCCTCGGCCTCGGCTTCCTTCTTCGCCGCGTCGCGCTGTGCTTCCGCCTTGTCCTGCTGGGCCTGGCCCTCGCGGGTGAGGTCATCCTGACCAGTCACCGCACCGACGGCCTCCTTTGCCTTGCCCTTGACGTCCTCGACGACGCCCTTGACGGCTTCAGCAGGTCCCGAGTTGTTGTCCGCCATGGATCAGTTCCTCTCGTAGGCGTACCTTGAGCGTTCACGCTCACTGCCGATCGCCGAGGCGACCGGCCCGGTCAGACGGCGAGATTGGCCCTTATTCTCAAGACCGTGATTCCCACCGCGATGGTGCGGATTCCCCCTGGCGGGCCTCGCTCAAACATCGCCCGCCCAAAGGAGGCGAAGTCGGCGGCGCCGCCGGCGTCACCTGGGCCGATCCCCACGAAAAGCCGTTCGCTTTGCCAACTCTGCGCATAATGCACCCCACCGGCGCCGCGTTGTGTTGCGATGAGGCAGGATGTGAAATGCCGTTCCGGATGTTTTCACCCCGGGATGGCACTCTCATGCGAGGAGCCTGATGACGGAGTCCAGGGAGCCCCAAGCCGCCGGCGCGGCGGCTCCGCAGCCGCAGCCCACCGCACCGGAGAACGGATCAACTGCCGGGCAGCCGCGGGTGCGGCCCAGGTATTCCCGGGTGTTGCTGAAGCTGGGCGGCGAGATGTTCGGTGGGGGCCAGGTCGGCCTCGATCCCGACGTCGTCGCGCGGGTCGCCCGCCAGATTGCCGAGGTGGTCCGCGACGGCGTCCAGGTGGCGGTCGTGATCGGTGGGGGCAACTTCTTCCGCGGCGCGCAGCTGCAGCAGCGCGGCATGGAACGGACCCGGTCTGACTACATGGGCATGCTGGGCACGGTGATGAACAGCCTGGCGCTGCAGGACTTCCTGGAAAAGGAGGGCATCGTCACCCGCGTCCAAACCGCGATCACCATGGGTCAGGTCGCCGAGCCATACCTGCCGCTGCGCGCCGTCCGCCACCTGGAGAAGGGGCGGGTGGTGATCTTCGGGGCCGGCATGGGCCTGCCGTACTTCTCCACCGACACCACGGCCGCGCAGCGGGCGCTGGAGATCGGCGCCGAGGTGGTCTTGATGGCCAAGGCGGTGGACGGCGTGTTCTCCGCGGATCCGCGGCTGAATCCGCACGCGGAACTGATCGCCGCGATCAGCCATCGCGAGGTCATCGACCGGGGACTGCGAGTGGCCGATGCGACGGCGTTCAGCCTGTGCATGGACAATGGCATGCCGATCCTGGTGTTCAACCTGCTGACCAATGGCAATATCGCCCGCGCGGTCGCCGGTGAGAAAATCGGGACACTGGTCACCACCTGAGGGGAAGAGCGAACGAATGATTGACGAGGCTCTCTTCGACGCGGAAGAGAAAATGGAGAAGGCCGTATCGGTGGCCCGTGACGACTTGTCGACCATCCGGACCGGCCGCGCAAACCCGGGCATGTTCTCCCGGATCGTCATCGACTACTACGGCGCCACCACCCCCATCACGCAGCTGGCCAGCATCAACGTGCCCGAGGCGCGGCTCGTCGTCATCAAGCCCTACGAAGCGAGTCAGCTCGGCGCGATCGAGAACGCGATCCGCAACTCCGACCTGGGGGTGAACCCCACCAACGACGGCACCCTGATCCGCGTGGCGGTGCCGCAACTGACCGAGGAGCGCCGCCGGGAGCTGGTCAAACAGGCCAAGAGCAAGGGCGAGGATGCCCGGGTCTCGGTGCGCAACATCCGCCGCAAGGCGATGGAGGAGCTGCACCGCATCCGTAAGGACGGCGAGGCCGGCGAGGACGAGGTCGGCCGCGCGGAAAAGGAACTCGACAAGGCCACCCATCAGTACACCGCCCAGATCGATGAGTTGGTCAAGCACAAAGAAGGCGAGCTGCTGGAGGTCTAGCGGCCGCTCAGCAGCTAAGTTCACCCAGGTCCGTGGCAACCACCGGCGCAGCCAGCCCGCCCGACGAGCCGGCGCGTGAGGGCAGGAACATAGTGCAGCAGCCCGCCAAGAAGACGTCCCGCGCGGGACGCGACCTGCGCGCCGCCATCGCCGTGGGCGCGGGGATCGGCGGTGTGCTGATCGTGACGTTGATCTTCGCGCCGCTGTTCTGGGTTCCCATCGTCGCCCTCGCCATCCTGGTCGCCACCCACGAGGTGGTGCGGCGCCTGCGCGAGGCCGGGTACGTCATTCCGCTGATCCCGCTGCTGATCGGTGGCCAGGTGACCGTCTGGCTGACCTGGCCGTTCCACGCCGCCGGCGCCCTGGCCGGCTTCGGCGCCACCGTGGTGGTCTGCAACGTCTGGCGGCTGTTCATGCAGGACAACAGCAAGCGGCCCGAGCCGTTCGCGGGCTCACCGTCGGCCAACTACCTGCGCGACGCCTCCGCGACCGTGTTCCTGGCCGCGTGGGTCCCGCTGTTCGCCTCCTTCGGCGCCATGCTCGTCTACCCCAAGGACGGCGCGGGCCGGGTCTTTTGCCTGATGGTCACCGTCGTCGCCTCCGACGTGGGCGGGTACGCCGTGGGAGTGCTGCTCGGCAAGCACCCGATGGTTCCCGCGATCAGCCCGAAGAAGTCGTGGGAGGGTTTCGCCGGTTCGCTCTTCTTCGGCATCACGGCGGCGATCCTGACCGCCACATATCTGGCCGGCAAGCCGCCCTGGATCGGCGCGTTGCTGGGAGTCATCCTGGTGCTGACCTGCACGCTCGGCGATCTGGTCGAGTCCCAGATCAAGCGCGACCTGGGCATCAAGGACATGGGCCGCTTGCTGCCCGGCCACGGTGGCCTGATGGATCGCCTCGACGGCGTGCTGCCGTCGGCGGTGGCCGCGTGGACGGTGCTGACGCTCGTGCCCTGAGGAGGACCGATACTGGACTGGTCATGGTCCAACAATTGGTTTTCACCGAACCCCGCCCCAGCAGGCCGCCGCGGCACCTGGCCGACCTCGACGCGGAAGGCCGCGCCGCGGCCGTCGCCGAGCTGAGGCTGCCGGCGTTCCGCGCCAAGCAACTCGCGCATCAGTACTACGGCCGCCTGATCGCCGATCCGCGCGCGATGACCGATCTACCGGCGGCCGTGCGGGAGCGGGTCGCCGAGGCGATGTTCCCGCGACTGCTCACCGCGGCCGCCGATGTGGCCTGCGACGCCGGGCAGACCCGAAAGACGTTGTGGCGCGGGACCGATGGGACGACCTTCGAGTCGGTGCTGATGCGCTACCCGCAGCGCAACACCGTGTGCATCTCGTCGCAGGCCGGTTGCGGCATGGCCTGTCCCTTCTGCGCGACCGGGCAGGGTGGACTGACCCGCAACCTGTCGACCGCGGAAATCGTGGAGCAGGTCCGGTCCGCCGCCGCGGCCCTGCGGGACGATTTCGGCCCCCCTGGCCAGCGGCTGTCCAACGTCGTCTTCATGGGGATGGGGGAGCCGCTGGCCAATTACGCCAGGGTGGTGGCGGCGGTGCGGCGCATCACCGAACCGCCGCCGCACGGCTTCGGCATTTCGGCCCGCTCGGTCACCGTCTCGACGGTTGGGCTGGCTCCCGCCATCCGCAAACTGGCCGACGAACGGCTCGGGGTGACGCTGGCCCTGTCGTTGCACGCGCCCGACGACGAACTGCGCGACACGCTGGTGCCGGTCAACAACCGGTGGAAGATCGACGAGGCGCTCGACGCCGCCCGGTATTACGCCGACGTCACCGGCCGGCGGGTGTCGGTGGAATACGCGTTGATCCGCGACGTCAACGACCAGCCGTGGCGCGCCGACCTGCTGGGCAAGCGCCTGCATCGGGCGCTCGGCCCGTTGGTGCACGTGAACCTGATCCCGCTCAACCCGACACCGGGCAGCGAGTGGGACGCCAGCCCCAAGGCCGCGGAGCGCGAGTTCGTGCGGCGGGTCCGGGCGCAGGGCGTTTCGTGCACGGTGCGGGACACCCGCGGTCGGGAGATCAGCGCCGCCTGCGGACAGCTGGCCGCCGAAGGCGGGTAGCTGGAGCGCAGGCGATTGAGGCGCCGCCTGCGGACAGCTGGCCGCCGAAGGCGGGTAGCTGGAGCGCAGGCGATTGAGGCGCCGCCTGCGGACAGCTGGCCTTCGAAAAGACGTAGCGGGCGGGTGAGGCCTACCTGATCCAGCCGCGCCGACGGCCCCACAGGTCGCGGATCAGGACGAACAGTGCGACCGCGGCGAACCCGATCAGGTACCAGTTCTCGATGTTGCCGACATGGTTGCCGCGCAGCATGGCGAGCAGGAATCCGAAGATGACCAGGCCGGTGATGTGCCAGGTGCGGTGATTGATCCTGCTCCACCCCCACGCCGCCGAGGGCACCTCAACGGGGTCGACGCCGGTGAAATGTTCCACCTCGGTACTGGCCACGGTGCTTCCCTTTCGTCGTTGCTGCAGCGATTGTGGCATACCCGCCCGGGCCGCTGCGTGGCCCGCGTCGTCGCGGGGCGGGGCACAATGAGTGGGTGACAAACGCGACACCCGGGGGCCGCCTGCGCGTGCTGGTGCTGGGCAGCACCGGCTCGATCGGCACCCAGGCGCTGGAGGTGATTGCGGCTCATCCGGACCGCTTCGAGGTGGTCGGCCTGGCCGCCGGCGGCGCCAACCTGGACCTGCTGCAACGGCAGCGCGCCGAGACCGGGGTCACCAACATCGCCGTGGCCGACGAACGCGCGGCGCGGGTCGCCGACGTCCCCTACCGCGGCCCCGACGCGGTGACCCGCCTGGTCGAAGACACCGACGCCGACGTCGTCCTCAACGCGCTGGTGGGGGCGCTGGGGCTGCGGCCGACGCTGGCCGCGCTGGCATCGGGCGCCCGGCTGGCGCTGGCCAACAAGGAATCCCTGGTCGCCGGCGGCCCCCTGGTGGTGCGGGCGGCGCGACCGGGCCAGATCGTGCCGGTCGACTCCGAACACTCCGCGCTGGCCCAATGCCTGCGCGGCGGAGCGCCCGGGGAGGTCGCCAAGCTGGTGCTGACCGCGTCCGGCGGGCCGTTCCGCGGGTGGTCCGCCGCCCAGCTCGAGGCCGTCACCCCCGAACAGGCCGGGGCCCACCCGACGTGGTCGATGGGCCCGATGAACACGCTGAACTCGGCGTCGCTGGTCAACAAGGGGCTCGAGCTCATCGAGACGCACCTGCTGTTCGGCATCCCGTACGACCGCATCGAGGTCGTCGTGCACCCACAGTCGGTTGTGCACTCGATGGTCACGTTCGTTGACGGCTCGACCATCGCCCAGGCCAGCCCGCCGGACATGAAGTTGCCCATCTCGCTGGCGCTGGGCTGGCCCGATCGGGTCCCGGGTGTGGCGGCGGCGTGCGACTTCAGCACCGCCTCGAGCTGGGAATTCGAGCCCCTGGACAGCGAGGTCTTTCCCGCCGTCGAGCTGGCCCGGTATGCCGGCCAGACCGGCGGGTGCATGACCGCCGTCTACAACGCGGCCAACGAAGAGGCCGCGGAGGCGTTCCTGCAACGCCGCATCGGCTTCCCCGTCATCGTCAAAACAGTCGCCGACGTGCTGCACGCCGCAGACCAATGGTCGGTTTCACCCGCTAACGTGGATGAGGTACTCGACGCGCAGCGCTGGGCGCGGGAGCGGGCGCAGCGTGCTCTCGCGGACGCGAGCGCCCACAGAGTCTCCGGAATGGTGTGAGAAAGGTCCTGGCAGCCTGATGATGTTCGCTATCGGCATTGTGCTGTTCGCGCTCGCCATCCTGATCTCGGTGGCGCTGCACGAGTGCGGCCACATGTGGGTCGCCCGCGCCACCGGCATGAAGGTCCGCCGTTATTTCGTCGGGTTCGGGCCCACGCTGTGGTCGACGCGGCGTGGCGAGACCGAGTACGGCCTGAAGGCCGTGCCGCTGGGCGGCTTCTGCGATATCGCCGGGATGACGTCGGTCGAGGAGCTGGCGCCCGACGAAGCCGACCGGGCGATGTACAAGCAGGACGTCTGGAAGCGCGTCGCGGTGCTGTTCGCCGGCCCGGCCATGAACTTCGTCATCTGCCTGGTGCTGATCTATGGCATCGCGCTGGTCTGGGGACTGCCGAACCTGCACCCGCCGACCAGGGCGGTGATCGGCGAAACCGCCTGTGTCGCACCGGAAGTGGCCCCCGGCAAGATCGCCGACTGCACCGGCCCCGGTCCGGCAGCGCTGGCCGGAATCCGCGCCGGCGACGTGGTGGTCAAGGTCGGCGACACCCCGGTGTCCACCTTCGACGACATGGCCGCCGCGATCCGCAAGGTGCACGGCACCGTTCCGGTCGTCGTCGAGCGCGGAGGCAAGACGATCACCACCTCCGTCGACGTCACGCCCACCCAGCGCTTCCTGAGCGGTGGGCAGGGCGGTCAGGCGACCCCGTCGACGGTCGGCGCCATCGGCGTCGCCGCCGTCAGGCTCGCACCGACGCACTACGGGGCGCTCGCCGCGGTGCCGGCCACCTTCGCGTTCACCGGCGACCTGACCGGCGAGGTGGGCAAGGCGCTGGTCACCATCCCCACCAAGGTGGGGGCGCTGGTGCACGCGATCGGCGGCGGGCAGCGCGACCCGCAGACCCCGATGAGCGTGGTCGGCGCCAGCATCATCGGCGGCGACACCGTCGACCACGGGCTGTGGGTGGCGTTCTGGTTCTTCCTCGCCCAGCTGAACCTGATCCTGGGCGCGATCAACCTGGTGCCGCTGCTGCCCTTCGACGGTGGCCACATCGCCATCGCGGTGTTCGAGAAGATCCGCAACCTCGTCCGGTCGGCCCGCGGCATGGTCGCGGCGGCGCCGGTGAACTACCTCAAGCTGATGCCCGCGACGTACGTGGTGCTGGTGTTCGTCGTCGGCTACATGCTGCTGACCGTGACCGCTGATCTGGTCAATCCGATCAGGCTCTTTCAATAGTTAGGGAATCAAGACAGTGACTGTTGGCCTGGGCATGCCGGACGCTCCGGCGCCCACGCTCGCCCCCCGGCGCAAGACGCGCCAACTGATGGTCCGCGACGTCGGGGTGGGGAGCGATTATCCGATTTCGGTGCAGTCCATGTGCACCACCAAGACCCACGACGTGAACACGACGCTGCAGCAGATCGCGGAACTGACCGCCGCCGGCTGCGACATCGTCCGGGTGGCCTGCCCACGTCAGGAGGACGCAGACGCGCTCGCCGAGATCGCGCGGCACAGCCAGATCCCGGTGATCGCCGACATCCACTTCCAGCCGAAGTACATCTTCGCCGCCATCGACGCCGGGTGCGCCGCGGTGCGCGTGAACCCCGGCAACATCAAGGAATTCGACGGCCGGGTCGGCGAGGTGGCCAAGGCCGCCGCCGCGGCCGGCATCCCGATCCGCATCGGCGTCAACGCCGGCTCGCTGGACAAGCGGTTCATGGAGAAGTACGGCAAGGCCACGCCCGAGGCGCTGGTCGAGTCCGCGCTGTGGGAGGCGTCGCTGTTCGAGGAGCACGGCTTCGGCGACATCAAGATCAGCGTCAAGCACAACGACCCCGTCGTGATGGTCGCCGCCTACGAGCAGCTGGCCGCCCAGTGCGACTATCCGCTGCACCTCGGCGTCACCGAGGCCGGCCCAGCGTTCCAGGGCACCATCAAGTCCGCGGTGGCATTCGGCGCGCTGCTGTCGCGGGGGATCGGGGACACCATCCGGGTGTCGTTGTCCGCGCCGCCGGTCGAAGAGGTCAAGGTCGGCATCCAGATCCTCGAGTCGCTGAACCTGCGGCCGCGCGGGCTCGAGATCGTGTCCTGCCCGTCCTGCGGTCGCGCGCAGGTCGACGTGTACACCCTGGCCAACGCCGTCACCGCCGGGCTGGACGGCCTCGACGTGCCGCTGCGGGTCGCCGTGATGGGGTGCGTGGTGAACGGCCCGGGGGAGGCGCGCGAGGCCGACCTGGGTGTGGCGTCGGGAAATGGCAAGGGACAGATCTTCGTTCGCGGCGAGGTGATCAAGACCGTGCCGGAAGCCCAGATCGTGGAGACGCTGATCGAGGAGGCCATGCGGCTCGCCGCGGAGATGGGGATCGATCACGGTCCCGACACAACATCCAGCGGTTCGCCGATCGTGACCGTAAGCTGATGGGGGCCGGTTCCCGCCTGCAAGTCCTTTAGTTCGCAACACAGAGAGTTCGTCAGATGTCGGCTCCGCCCCTCTTCCGCCTTGTCGGTGAGCGACGGGTGTCCGTGGTGCGCGACGCCGCCGCCGTCTGGCGGGTGTTCGACGAGGATCCCGTCGGGTCGTGCATGGTGGCGGCCCGGGTGGCGGATCACGGCATCGAACCCAACTCCATCGGCGGGGAGCTGTGGACCCTGCGCGGTGCGGAGGAGTCGCTGTGCTTCGCCGGCGCCAACCTGATCCCGCTGCGCGGCGCGCCGGAGGACATGGACGCCTTCGCCGACGAGGCGATGAGCGGGGCGCGCCGGTGTTCTTCGCTGGTCGGCCGGGCCGACCTGGTGATGCGGATGTGGGAGCGCCTCGAGTCGGCGTGGGGCCCGGCCCGTGACGTGCGCGACCACCAGCCGTTGCTGGCGCTGTCGCGGCACCCCGACTGCGACATCGACCCCGGAGTGCGCCAGGTCCGGCCGGACGAGCTGGACGCCTACCTGGTGGCCGCGGTGGACATGTTCATCGGCGAGGTCGGCGTCGACCCCCGCATCGGCGACGGCGGTCGGGGATACCGGCGGCGGGTGGCCAGCCTGATCGCGGCCGGTCGCGCCTGGGCGCGCTTCGAGCAGGGCCAGGTCGTCTTCAAGGCCGAAGTCGGCTCGCAGTCGCCGGGCGTCGGCCAGATCCAAGGGGTGTGGGTGCACCCCGAGTGGCGGGGGTTGGGCCTGGGCACCGCGGGCACCGCCACGGTGGCCGCCGTGGTCGTCGGGAGCGGGCGGACCGCCAGCCTCTACGTGAACAGCTTCAACACGGTGGCCCGCGCCGCCTACGCTCGCGTGGGCTTCGCCGAGGTGGGCAACTTCGCGACCGTGCTGCTGGATTAGCGCGCCTTCTTCGGCCGGGCGCCGCACTGGCGTGACGTTCGTCGATCGACGCCACTCTGGCGTGACATTCGGCGCCCTGACTGTGCGTAACGGTTCGGTCTCGGTGTGTCTGCGCAGGTGTTGCAGCCGCCGTTCCTAACATCAGTAACGATGGCAACTACAAGAACATTGGCCTCTTCCGTCTCAGGGCTGTTGCTCCTGGCGGCGATCGCGCTGTCCGGCTGCACGCCGCGGCCCAACGGCCCCGGCCCGGCGGCCGAGAAGTTCTTCGGCGCCCTGGCCGTCGGCGACACCGCGACGGCCGCGCAGCTGACCGACAGTCCCAACGATGCCCGCGAGGCGCTCAACGCGGCGTGGGCGGGGCTGCAGGCCAATCACCTCGACACGCAAATCCTCAACGCCAAGTACGCGGAGGACACCGGCACCGTCGGCTACCGCTTCAGCTGGCAGCTGCCCAAGAACCGGACGTGGACCTACGACGGCCAGCTGAAGATGGCGCGCGACGAGGGTCGCTGGCGGGTCCGGTGGACCAGCACCGGCCTGCACCCCAAGCTGGGCGAGCATCAGACGTTCGCGTTGCGGGCCGACGCGCCGCGGCGCGCGTCGGTGAACGAGCTCGGCGGCAGCGACGTGCTGGTGCCGGGCTACCTGTACCACTACACGCTGGACGCCACGCAGGCCGGCTCCGGGACCGCCCTGATCGGGACGGCGCACGCGATCGTCGACGTCCTGCACCCGTTCAACGGCGCGCTGAACGACCCGCAGCTGCTCGCCGAGCAGGCCAGCTCGGCGACCCAGCCGGTGGACCTGGTGACGCTGCATCCCGACGACAACGACAAGGTCTTCCCGGCCATCGGCCGGCTGCCAGGCATCGTGGTGACGCCCCAGCCCGAAATGCTGCCGACCGATCCGCATTTCGCGTCGGCCGTGGTGACCGAGGTGAAGAAGGCCGTCGCCGACCAGCTCGACGGCGAGCCGGGCTGGCGGGTGGTCAGCGTCAACCAGAACGGTGTCGAAGTCGAAGTCCTGCACGAGGTGCCGGGGTCACCGGCGCCGTCGATCTCCATCACCCTGGACCGGGTGGTGCAGAACGCGGCCCAGCACGCGGTGGACACCCGCGGCGGCAAGGCGATGATGGTCGTGATCAAGCCGTCGACCGGCGAGATCCTCGCGATCGCGCAAAACGGGGGCGCCGACGCCGACGGCCTGCTCGCCACCACCGGCCTGTTTCCGCCCGGATCGACCTTCAAGATGGTGACCGCGGGCGCGGCCGTCGACCGCGACATGGCCACCCCCAACACCATGCTGGGCTGCCCGGGCCATCTCGACATCGGGCACCGCACCATCCCCAACTACGGTGGCTTCGACCTCGGGGTGGTGCCGATGTCGCGGGCGTTCGCCAGTTCCTGTAACACCACCTTCGCCGAGCTCAGCAGCAGGATGCCGCCGCGCGGTCTGACGCAGGCGGCGAGCCGGTACGGAATCGGGCTGGACTATCAGGTGGACGGCATTACCACGGTGACGGGATCGGTGCCGCCGACGGTGGACCTCGCCGAGCGCACCGAAGACGGCTTCGGCCAGGGCAAGGTGCTGGCCAGCCCGTTTGGCATGGCCCTGGTGGCGGCGACCGTCGCCGCCGGAAAGACCCCGACGCCGCAGCTCATCGCGGGCCGGCCGACCGCCGTTCAGGGCGACACCACCCCGATCAGCCCGAAGATGGTGGACGCCCTGCGGCCGATGATGCGGTTGGTGGTGACCAACGGGACCGCCAAGGAGATCGCCGGCTGCGGCGCGGTGTACGGGAAGACCGGTGAGGCCGAGTTCCCGGGCGGATCGCATTCCTGGTTCGCCGGCTACCGCGGCGACCTGGCCTTCGCCTCGCTGATCGTCGGGGGCGGCAGCTCGGAATACGCGGTCCGGATGACCAAGGTGATGTTCGAGTCACTGCCGCCGGACTTCCTCGCCTAGCGCCGCTCGCAAGCGCGGCGCCTGCGCCGGGCGCGGCGGGGCGGCGCCATGTGGCCTAGCGCCGCTCGCAAGCGCGGCGCCATGTGGCCAGCGCCCGGCCCGCGGGGCCGCTTCAGCGGTAAATTGCGAACATGACGGATATCGGCGGCGACATGGTGGCGTTGCGGGTCTCGGACGCCGACCGTAACGGCACGATGCGGCGACTGCACAACGCCGTCGCGCTCGGGCTGATCGATATCGAGGAGTTCGAGCAGCGCTCGTCGCAGGTGTCCTACGCGCGCACCCGGGGAGAGCTCGACGGGCTCGTCGGCGACCTGCCCGGGCCGGGCGCGATCGTCACCTCGGCGACCGACCGGGTCGAGCTGCGCGGCTGGGCCGGCTCACTCAAGCGGCAGGGGGAGTGGACGGTGCCCACCCGACTGGCGCTGGTGCGCCGGCTGGGCTCGATCGAACTCGACCTCACCAAGGCCCGGTTCGCGGGGCCGGTGGTGGTCATCGAGCTCGACATGCGGTTCGGGTCGGTGGAGGTCAGGCTGCCCGACGGCGCCAGCGCGTCGATCGACGACGTGGAGGTCTACGTGGGCAGTGCCAGCGATCGCCGCAAGGATGCGCCCGGCGAAGGCCGCCCGCACGTCGTGCTGACCGGACGGGTGGTGTGCGGCTCGGTGATCATCCGGGGCCCGCGGCGCTCGTTGATCCGCGGCCGGACGAGCCTGATTCGCCGATCCTGAACCCGCAGAGGAAGCGGGCCGCAATCTACCGGCTGGGCGACGGCGCCGCCGGGTGCGCGTCGCTAAGCTGGGCCCATGCCCGCTCGCACCGCGCTCGCCCCCGGAGAGTTGTCCCCGACTCTGCCGGTGCCCAGTCGCATCCCCCGTCCGGAATACGCCTGGAAGTCAAGCGTTCGGGAGGGCAGCGAGCCGTGGGTGCAGACGCCCGAGGTGATCGAGAAGATGCGCGTCGCCGGCCGGATCGCGGCCGGCGCGCTGGCCGAGGCGGGCAAAGCGGTCGCGCCCGGGGTGACGACCGACGAGCTGGACCGGATCGCCCACGAGTACATGGTCGACCACGGTGCCTACCCGTCGACGCTGGGCTACAAGGGCTTTCCGAAGTCGTGCTGCACGTCGCTGAACGAGGTCATCTGCCACGGCATTCCGGACTCGACCGTGATCGAAGACGGGGACATCGTCAACATCGACGTCACCGCCTACATCGACGGCGTGCACGGCGACACCAACGCGACCTTCCTGGCCGGCGACGTCGCTGAGGAGCACCGGCTGCTCGTCGAGCGAACCCGGGAGGCGACGATGCGCGCGATCAACGCCGTCAAGCCGGGGCGGGCGCTCTCGGTGGTCGGCCGCGTCATCGAGGCGTACGCGAACCGGTTCGGCTACAACGTGGTTCGCGACTTCACCGGGCACGGCATCGGCACCACGTTCCACAACGGCTTGGTCGTGCTGCACTACGACCAGCCCTCGGTCACCACGATCATGCAGCCCGGGATGACGTTCACCATCGAACCGATGATCAACCTCGGCGGCCTGGACTACGAGATCTGGGACGACGGCTGGACGGTGGTCACCAAGGACCGCAAGTGGACCGCGCAGTTCGAGCACACTTTGCTGGTGACCGATACCGGCGTCGAGATCCTCACGCTGCCGTGACGCTGCTCCCGCGAGCAGTCGCAAGATCGCATGATTCGGCTCCAAAGATTGCGATTTTGCGACTGGTGGCCGGGCGGGGCCCGGCGAACACCGCTATAGGATGAGCGGGGCGCTGCTGGTCGCCGGCACCAGCTCCGACGCCGGCAAGTCGGTGGTGGTCGCGGGCCTGTGCCGGTTGCTGGCGCGACGCGGCGTCCGGGTGGCCCCGTTCAAGGCGCAAAACATGTCGAACAATTCGGTGGTCACCGTCGAGGGCGGCGAGATCGGGCGGGCCCAGGCGCTGCAGGCAAGGGCGGCCGGGCTGGAGCCCAGCGTGCGGTTCAACCCGATCCTGCTCAAGCCGGGCAGCGACCGGACGTCGCAGCTGGTGATCCGGGGCCAGATCGCCGAATCGGTAACGGCGGCAAGCTATGTTCGCCACCGCGAGCGGCTCGCCGGGATCGTTGCGGACGAATTATCCTCCCTGCGTGGTGAATTCGATGTCGTCATCTGCGAGGGGGCCGGTTCTCCCGCCGAAATAAACCTGCGTGCAACAGATTTGGCCAACATGGGCCTGGCCAGGTCGGCCAATCTGCCGGTGATCCTGGTCGGCGACATCGACCGCGGCGGGCTGCTGGCCCACCTGTTCGGGACGGTCGCTGTGCTCGAGCCCGAGGACCAGGCGCTGATCGCCGGCTTCGTCGTCAACAAATTCCGTGGCGACCCCGCGCTGCTGGAACCCGGACTGCGGCAGTTGCACGCGATTACGGACCGCCCGACCTACGGGGTGCTGCCCTACGCCGAGGAGCTCTGGCTGGACGCCGAGGATTCGTTGTCGGTGGTGGCGGGCCGCGTCGTCGGCGCCCCGGCGCCGCCGCGCGGGAGCGAGTGGCTGCGGGTGGCCGCGATCCGGCTGCCCCGGATCTCCAACTCCACCGACGTCGAGGCCCTGGCGTGCGAACCGGGCGTCATGGTGCGCTGGAGCACCGACCCCGCCGACCTGGCCGATACCGACCTGGTCGTGATCCCCGGCAGCAAATCGACCGTCGCCGACCTGAACTGGCTGCGCGATCGCGGTCTGGCAGAGGAGATCACCGCGCACGCCGCGGCGGGCAAGCCGGTGCTGGGCATCTGCGGGGGCTTTCAGATGCTGTGCCGGCGCATCGATGACACCGTCGAATCCGGGGCCGGCGAGGTCGCCGCGCTGGGGCTGCTGGACGCCGACATCGTGTTCGGCGAGACCAAGATTCTCCGCCGGTGGCCACAGCCGCTCTCCGGGTACGAAATCCACCACGGCCGGGTGTCGCGGTGTGCGGAGGAGAGTTGGTTCGGCGTGGAGGGCGGGCGCGACTGCCAACCGCACGGCGTCCGGCACGGTGCGGTGTTCGGCACGCACTGGCACGGCCTGCTCGACAACGACGACTTCCGCCGCGCATGGCTCACCCGAGTCGCGGTCGTGGCCGGCCGCGCCGGTTTCGTGGCCGCCGCCGACACCGACGTCGCCGCGCGACGCGACGCGCAGCTGGACGTGATCGCCGATCTGCTGACTTCCCATCTCGACGTCGACGCCGTCCTGGGCCTGCTCGACGGCCCGCGGCCGCGGCGACCGCGGATCGCAACGCGGTTGCGGCCGTAGGGCATTCGCCGGCATGTGCACGCTCGGCGGTCGAATTTACGGCGGTGCAAAACCCGTTGCGCGCGCACAGAATTCAAGATTTCGTCGCGCGCGCGGGCCGATCGGCTGTAGCGTGCGTAGATGCCCTCAATGATGACCACGCTCGACGGGTTCCCGGTCCCGGTAGCCGTGGCTGGCCCGGAGCAGGGCGTCGTGGTCGTCATCCTGGGTGACGAGGAGCGCGCTCCCGCCGCGTACGACGCGGTCTGCGAGCGGCTGCACACCGCCTCGCTGCGGACGGTCGTCATCGGTCTCGACCCGCGCCTGACCCCCAAGTCGGTGGTCGGCATCCTCGACGCACTGGGAATCGGCTGGGCCGTGGTGGTCGGCGACCGCGCCGGTGGCGAACTGGCCTGGGAATTGGCGGCGACCAAGCTGGGCCGGTTCGTCGGCCTGGTGGTGATCGACCGCGGCCATCCGCGCACGGCCGATCGCGACGGCGTAGTGCGTGACGAACACTGTCCGCCGGTGGAGATCGGCACCACCGTCCTGGTCAGCACACCGGCCGCGCGGGCGGTGGCACGCGCCAGCCAGCAGTACGTCTACGCGGAATACCGCGTGGTGCACCTGGGGCGGCGCACGGTTCAGGAATCGACGGCACAGCTGGCCGCCGAGATCGTGTTGCGCACCAGCACCTGGTAGTTCCCGGTTGGTGTCCAAAGCCCAACCGCCGCAGTCCGATTGCCCGACACCTCGCGGGCGGCGTTGAGACCCCGGCGCTGTACCGTGTCCAGCGGAGCCCGAAACCCCCGGCGTGGAGCGGTCGCTCAGCACGCTGGCCTTCGCGCGGGGGTCAGAAAGGATGCTTGGCCTGTGAACGCCCCTGGGCGCCCGGTGGTGGGCCTGACCTCGTATCTGGAGCGGGTGCAGACCGGGATCTGGGACATTCCGGCGGGCTACCTGCCGGCGGATTACTTCCAGGGCGTCGTCGCGGCCGGCGGGGCCGCGGTGCTGCTGCCCCCGCAGCCGGTGGACCCCGAAACCGTCGGCGCGGTGCTCGACAGCCTGGACGCGCTGGTGATCACCGGCGGTTACGACCTCGACCCCGCCGCCTATGGCCAGCAGCCGCATCCGAGCACCGACCAGCCGCGTGGCGACCGCGACGCCTGGGAGTTCGCCTTGCTGCGCGGCGCGCTGGACCGGGGCCTGCCGGTGCTGGGCATCTGTCGCGGCGCGCAGGTGCTCAACGTGGCGCTCGGCGGCACCCTGCACCAGCACCTGCCCGACGTGCTCGGGCACGACGGGCACCGGACCGGCAACGGGGTGTTCACCAGGTTGCCGGTGCGCACCGCGGCGGGCAGTCGCCTGGCCGCCCTGGTCGGGGAGTCCACCGCCGCGCCGTGCTACCACCATCAGGCGATCGACAAAGTCGGGGAGGGGCTGGTGGTCAGCGCCTGGGACCCCGACGGTGTGGTCGAGGCGCTGGAGCTGCCCGGCGCGCCGTTTGTGCTTGCGGTGCAATGGCATCCGGAGCAATCCCTCGACGACTTGCGCCTCTTCGCGGCGATCGTCGACGCCGCGCGGTCGTATGCCGCGGGCGCGAGTTGAGCCGGCTACGCGACGGTTCCGCGATAGACGGCCATCGGCACCGCGGCCGCCGTCCAGCCCGGCGGTACCGACAATGCGCCGAGCGGCGTCGCGCGGCCGACGCTCACCGAGATCGCCGCGCCGCGCACGCCGCGCCGGCCGGGCAGCAGGCAGCGCAGCGCCGCCGCCTTGTTCAGCGCGTTCAGGTAGGCGATCGCGACTCCGGATGGCGCCGTGAGTGAGCTCAGCTTCGACAAGGGGCGGGTGGCCGCCGCGAGGGAGACGTCGAACGTGGCCAGCGGTGACCGGGACAGCGCGCGCAGCGCGCCGGGTGCGGCCGAGATGAGCCGGCTTCCGGCCGAGCCGGCTTCCGGCCGAGACGATCTCCGGCGCCGACCCGAACGCGCACGTGTCCCGGCTCGCGCCGCCGGGTGGCAACGCGAAGGGCGCAAGGACCGCGGCGCCGGCCGACGCCTCGGCGTAGGCGTGCATGGCCGCGGCGTCTTGGGCCCACATCCGTTCGTAGTCGGCCTCGGTGTCGGCGATCGCCGGGCCGGCCAGGCCGAGCGGGTCCGCGAGAATGAGCGACCGTCGCTGCGCGCGGTTCGCGCCGATGGTCGCGGGCGGCACCGTCGCCGCCAGCGCGGCGTCGTGCGCGCTAACCGCGGCGGCGGCCTGGGTGGCCGCCTGCTCGGCCCGGATCGCGGTGTCGGCGAGCCAGTCGATGTAGGCCGCCGGGTGGCCGTGGGCGGGCGTGCGGCCCTCGCAGCTTGCCAGCAGCTTCGCGGTTACCGCCCGGTAGTCGGCGACCGCGGTGTGCAGCCGAGTGGCCAGCCGGGCCCAGGCCGTCGCGGCCTCGGCCAGCGACTCCGAACCCGCGCCGGTGTGCAGTTGACCGGAGATGATTTCGGGGGGAAGTGTCATGAAATTCATAGCTATCTCTGCCTAACGACGGCCGGCTTCGGCCGTGCTGAGAACGGGACTCTTCTGTTGGACGTAGGCCCGGGGTTACAGGCCCACCTGCAACGGCGGCAGTGCGGGTACGGCGGCTGCCGCGCGGAGTGAGCCTCAGCAGCGGGCGACGCAGAGCCGCGTCAACAGATCCCCGTCAGGCGGGATCATCTCGGGCGTGCGCGACGGCGCGCGCGGCAGCCGAAATATCGCGGCCGCGAACGAGGCCGGCAAGGGCGAGCCGATCGACGGCGGCGACGAGCGGGCCCACGTCGGCGGCCGATCCTGGGTCATCCACGGAGTCTTGGTGGATTTGTGATGCGTCGGCGCGGACCCGGCGGAAAAGTTCGGCGCCGCATTCACCCCGGCGTGCACGGCGAGCGGGGGCGCGGCGCGCTCCAGGCCGGCGACCGCCTTTCCGTGCGACGCCCCACCCGCGGTGACCGCACAGAACAGCCCGAGCGCCGCGGCGATCGCGATGGCTGACCGCCATCGTCGAGTCCCGTGGGCGTATCCGACTGTCACAGTGGCCCGAATTTACAACACGAGGCTGGGCCGCCAAGCCGTGTGAGCTGTGAAAACGGTCAAAGTCCGGTGTGCGTTCGCGGGCGCCTCGGTGAGGGCCGCAAACGACGCGACTAGCGGGCGGCGGCAGGGGATGTGAACGCGATCAGCGGGATGGCCATTTCGGCGGGCGTCGCCGCGCCGTGAAATCCGACGAGGCGGGCCGTTTCCGGCGGCTCGTGCGCGGTTGCCAGCACGGCGGTATCACCGGTGCAGACGGCGACGACGTCGCCGATCCTGGGCAGGTGGGCCGGGCGGACCGGTCCGAACATCCCGGTGGCCACCGCCTGCTCGCGGCTGTAAACGTGGGCCCTGCCGTCGAGCACCTCGCTCCAGGCGGCCTGGACGTCCGCCGCGGCACCCGGCTCGGTGTGCAGGTAGCGCACCCGGGGCTCGCCGGCGACGACGCGAACCCCCGCGGCCAGCCGCGGGTCGGTGTCGAGGTCGACCCGCGCATCCGGCGGGACGTTGAAACCGCCGTGGTCGGCGGTCACCAGCAGCGCCGCTCGCGGGGGCAGGGCCTCGACGAGCCGGGTCAGCAGCTCGTCGACCCGGGCCGCCGCCTCGTGCCACTGCGACGATCCGACGCCGAAGGCGTGGGCAGCCGTGTCCAGCGCGGCGGTGTACCCGTAGACCAGGCCCGGCGCCGCCCGCAACTCGTCGGCCAGTTTCCGCGCGTTGTCGTCCGACGGTTGAAGGGGGCGGAACTCCGCGCCCCGGTACGCGGAGTCGGTCAGCCCACTGCCCAGGAACGCGGCCGGCAACACGGCGCGCGCGCTGACGCCCGCCCCGTTGAGCCGCCCGAACCAGGTGGGTAGCGGCTGCCACTCGTCGTGCGGGGGGTCGTCGCGCCACAGGATGTGGTTGAGCACCCGGTCGGTGCCGGGAACGTTGAGCGTGAAGCCCAGGATTCCGTGCTCGCCCGGCTGCGCGCCCGTGCCCAGGGAGACCAGGCTGGTGGGGGTGGTCGAGGGGAAGGTGCAGGTGAGCTCCGTGAGGCGACCTGTCTGCCCGGCGAGCACGGCGGCGAGCAGCGGCGCGCTGCCGGCCAGCTCCCCGAGCAGGTGCCAGCCCAGCCCGTCCACCAGCACCACCGCGACGCGATCGATCCGGTCGGCCCCGCCCAGCCACTCATGCAGCGTCAGCTTGTCGACGGCGCCCGGCGCGCCGAGCAGCGCGGCGACGGCGGGCAGCACGTCGCAGAGGGAACCGGGCACGGGCGCCAGTCTGGCACGAAATTAGACGTGCGCCAGTCGGTGGCTGGTCACGAGCAGTTGACGGTCGGTTCCCTCGGCGAGGGCGCGGACCTGCCCCGGCGAAAGCCGGCCACACAGCCGCCCCCAGTGCAGCGCCACCTCGTCGCCCGCGGCCACGTCGGGCACCGCGCTGAACCCGTCGGTCCAGACGTCGTAGCGGCCGGACGACGGCTCGGACAGCGCGAGCGACCCGCCGTCGAGGGTCAGCCTGCGGTGTCGCACCTCGATCCGGTCGCGTTCGCGGCGCAGCACGGTGCCCCAGGTGATGCGGCAGTTGTCGAGCACCTCGAGGGGGTGTTCGTCCATGCCGCGGCCCAGAAACCGCGTCCACGGGTACACCCCGAACACGTGGAAGCAGTGGTTGGCGGCGGCCTCGTGGGCCAGGTCCGGCGTCAGGTGCGACCAGTAGCGGCCCGCCTGCGGGCCGATGATGGCCAGCAGTCCCTCGAGGAAGGCCCCCGGGTCCAGGCCGGCGCCGACGCCGCCGCCCAGCCAGTACGACTCGACGAGCCGATAGTCCAGCGGGTCGGTGATGCCGGTGAGCGTCGACAGCACCCGCAGGTACGGCCATGCCCCGGAGAACCTGGCCGCCGCCCTGCGGACCTCCTCGACCGCGCCGTCGCGCAGGGTGGCTCCCAGCGGGGGGCCGCAAAAGCCCAGCGCGTTGGGCGCGTAGGCGTAGCGCGCGAACATCGCGACGCCCGCGTGAGGGCCGGCGGTGTCGCCGGTCAAGCGTGCCCCACCAGCTTGACCGCGTCGCGGTGCATGCGCCCGAAGTTGTAGTAGGCCGCGCACGCCCCCTCGGGAGACACCATGCAGGTGCCGATCGGCGTCTCCGGGGTGCACGCGGTGCCGAAAACCTTGCATTCCCAAGGCTTGAGCACACCCTTGAGCACCTCGCCGCACTGGCAGGCCTTGGGATCGGCGACCCGCACGCCCGGCATCGCGAACCGCAGCTCGGCGTCGAACCCCGCGAAGTCGTCGTGCAGGCGCAGCGCGCTCTGCGAGATGAATCCCAGCCCCCGCCACTCGAAGTGGGGACGCAGCGCGAACACCCTGCCCATCAGCGCCAGCGCGGCGGGGTTACCCTGCTCGGGCACCACGCGCGTGTACTGGTTTTCCACCTCGCAGCGGCCCTCGCGGATCTGCGTCAACAGCATCGCCACGGCGGCCAGGATGTCCAGCGGCTCGAAACCCGCCACCACCAACGGCTTTCGGTACACCTCCGGCACGAACCGGTAGGGGCGGTTGCCCACCACCGTCGACACGTGCCCGGGGCCGATGAACCCCGACAGCCGCAAGTCGGGGGACTCCAAAATGGCCTTGATCGGCGGGACGATCATCACGTGGTTGCAGAACACGCTGAAGTTGGTCAGGCCAAGGTCGCGCGCCCGCACCAGCGTCACCGCGGTCGACGGCGCGGTGGTCTCGAAACCGATGGCGAAGAACACCACGTGCTTGTCGGGATTGTCCAGCGCGATCTTCAGCGCGTCCAGCGGGGAGTAGACGAATCGCACATCGGCGCCGCGGGCCTTGGCGTCCAGCAGGCTGCCGTTGGATCCGGGCACGCGCATCATGTCGCCGAAGCACGTGAAGATCACGTCCGGCTGGCCGGCCAGCCACATCGCGTCGTCGATGCGGCCCATCGGGATCACGCAGACCGGACACCCGGGGCCGTGCACCAGTTCGACGTTCTCGGGCAACAGGTGCTCGATGCCGTGCCGATAGATCGTGTGCGTGTGCCCGCCGCACACTTCCATGAACTTGAACCCTTCGCCGTCGGAGCCGGCCAAGCGTTCGATGGCGCGCAGCAGCTTGCGGGCCGCCGCCGGATCACGGAACTCGTCAACGAATTTCATGTGTGTCCCCTTAGATAATGGCCGACGAGTCGAAGGCCTGGATCTCGGTGTCGTAGGCATCGCCCAGCTTCTGGACGGCGGCCAGGGTGAGCAGCGCCTCGGTCTCGTCGATCTTGGCCATCGCGAACCCGACGTGCACCAGCACCCAGTCGTCGGGCTCGGGCATGTCGTCGGAGAGCAGCCGGACGCTGATGGTGCGCTGCACGCCGCTGACGTCGACCTTCGCCAAATAGTTCGCGGGATCGGTGATCTCGACGATCCGGCCCGGAATTCCAAGACACATCTGCGGTCCCTCTTCCTTTCTGGTGGCGATCCGCTGCGCGTGCGATCGCCACGCCCTAACAGATTCGTGGCAGCGGGTCGCCGACCAGCATGTCGACGATCCGCGTACCGCCGAATCCGGTTCGCAGCACCACGCTTTCGGCTGGTTCTGTGACGATCTCCCCGACCTCGGCCGCGTCGGCACCCAGCGGGTGCGACCGCAGCGCGGCCAGCCCGGCGTCGGCCTCCTCCGGCGCGACGACGGCGACGAACTTGCCCTCGTTGGCGACGTAGAGCGGGTCGATGCCGAGCAGCTCGCAGGCGCCGTTCACCGTGGGCGCCACGGGAAGCCGCTCCTCTTCGAGCAGCACCCCGAGGCCGCAGGCCTGGGCCAGTTCGTTGCAGACGGTGCCCACCCCGCCCCGCGTCGCGTCGCGCAGCCAGCGGGTGGCCGGTGCGGCCGCCATCAGCAGCTCCACCAGCGGGCTGACCGACGCGGTGTCGGACGCGATGTCGGCCTCGATGGCAAGGTCGCCCCGGGCGAGCATGACCGCCATGCCGTGATCGCCCATCGAACCCGACAGCAGCAGCTTGTCACCGGGCCGCACCGACGCCGCGGACAGCGTGCGTCCGGTGGGGATGACCCCGGCCCCGGCGGTGGTGACGAACATGCCGTCGGCGGCGCCCTTGGGCACCACCTTGGTGTCGCCGGTGACGATCCGCACCCCCGCGTGGGCGGCCGCCGCCGCCATATCGGCGGCGATCTCCTTCAACTCGGCGATTCCGAAGCCCTCCTCGAGCACGAATGCCGCCGAGATCCACGACGGCACGGCGCCGGCCATCGCGAGGTCGTTGCAGGTGCCGTGCACGGCGAGCGCGCCGATGGAGCCGCCGGGAAAGCGCCTGGGCTGCACCACGAACGAGTCGGTGGACATCGCCAGGCGTTCGCCGCCGGGCAGTGTCAGGACCGCGCTGTCACCGAGCGACTCCAGCAGCGGGTTGCGGAACGCCTCCACGAACACCGCGTCCACCAGCGCCGCCGACGCCTTGCCGCCCGCGCCGTGCGCCAGCGTCACATGATCGTCGAGCAAGCGGGGGCGGCGCCTGCGGAACGATTCGATCCGCTCGATCACCTCGCCCTCGGCGAATCGCGGTCCCGACGAAAGGTATTCACCCATCGGCTTGTTCATGCCGCCCCCGCACCCTGGTCGCCGCTGAGTTGTTCGTGCACGCCCAGCCACAGCTGATAGCCCAGCAGCGCCTGCGCCTCCTGTATCCGGTGCACGCTTTGCGAACGAACGACGAAGCAGGCGTCCACATCCGGGTTGTTCGCGAATGCACCGCCGTCGTAGCCGGCGAACCCGACGGTGTACAGGCCGCGCTGGCGTGCCTCGGCCAGCGCGGCGAGCAGGTTGGGCGAACCGCCGCTGGTCGACATGGCGATCGCCATGTCACCGGCCTTGGCGCGGGCGATCAGCTGCCGGGCGAACACCAGCTCGAAGCCGACGTCGTTGCCCAGCGCGGTGAGGATCGCCTGATCGGTGGTCAACGGCCACGCGGGCAACGGCTTGCCGACCGGCGGCCGGGCGAACAGCCTCGCCAGAGTGGTGGAATCGGTGCAGCTGCCGCCGTTTCCGAAGGTGAACATGCGCCCACCCGCCGCGAAGCGGCGCGCCAGCTCGGCGGCGGCCCGGTCGAGCAACGCGGCGTTGGCTTCCAGGGTCGAGCGCCGCAGCGCCAGGCTCTCGGCGGCCTTCGCCTGCGCCGACGCGGCCAGGTCGGCCAGCAGCGACCCGGCATCGTCCTCCTGGGCGTCGATGAAGGGGTACAGGAAGTTGGTGGGCTCGTCGCCGCCGGGGCTCATCGGCCGTCCTCCTCGTCCAGTCGTGCGATCGCCATGCCGGCGTGCACGACAATCAGGTCGCCGGCGGCGACGGGGTCGATCAGCGTCGTCACCACGCTCTCGACGCCGCGCGCGGTGCGCACCGTGGCGTGCCCGTCCGCCGATGCGGTCACCGCCTCGCCGGGGCGTCCCTCGTCGCTGCAGGTAACGCAAACCGACTCGGGGCGTTCGCGTTTGAGCAGCCCCGGGTGTTCGAAGCAGACGTGCGTCAGCTCCCACAGCAGGTGGTAGAACAGCACGAAGCCTCCGGTCGCGGGCACGCGCGGATCGGGGTCGTCGAGCCACAGCACGTGATCGGCCAGGCCCGCGGCGGGTCGTTCCCCGCTGCCGATCCAGATCGTGGTGGCGCCCCACGCGGGGGCGCGCCGCAGCACCGAGCGCACCTGCGCGTCGTCCGCCCCGGACACCGCGACGACGATGTCGCCCGCCCGCACCGATACCCGCACCAGATCCACCAGTTCGGGCCCGGTCAGCGCCACCGCCGGCAGGGCCCGTTTGCCCATGATCACCGGGTGGACGAACTCGACCGCGATGTGCAGCGCGTGCGGTTCCCACGACGGCGCGATGGACCACATGGTGGCGCCGGCCGCGAAGCGTTTGGCGAGCGTGAACGCGGTGGCGGCGAGGTCTTCGGCCAATTCGGCGCCAAGCCCGCGATCGATGGCGGTGGTGGTCATGGTCGGCCCCCCTCCAGCGCGGTCAGCACGGAGATCGCGGCCTGCCCCAGGGCGAGCCCGCCGTCGTTGGGCGGGACCGTCTGGTGGGTCAGCACCTCGAACCCGGCCCGCTGCAACCGGTGTCGACACGCCCTGAGCAACATCACGTTCTGGAACACCCCGCCGGTGAGGCCCGCCAGCCGGGTGGCGCCGGCCACCTGCCCGACCACCATGGCGACGGCGTCCGCGACCGCCTCGTGGAAGGCGGCGGCCAGAACCGCCGGGCGCGCGCCCGCGTAGAGCGCCGACACCAGCGTCTGCACCATGGGGGCGGGATCGATCAACCCGTCGGCGCGAACCATGAGCGGCAGCGACGGCAGGATTTCCGCGTCCGCCGATTCCGCCAGCGCCTCCAGCTCGATGGCGGCCTGGCCTTCGTAGTCGATCCGGTGCCGGACGCCGAGCAGCGAGGCGACCGCGTCGAACAGGCGGCCCATGCTCGTACAGGGCACGCATCCGGTGCCGGTCTCCAATTGCGCACGGGTGACGCGCAATTCGTCGGGGCTCGCCGCCGCGACGGGGGCCAGGTCCGGGGTCCAGTCGATGCCGGCCGACCACAACTGGGACAGCGCCATCCGCCACGGGTTGCGGACCGCCGCGTCACCGCCGGGCAGGGGCACCGGCGACAGGTGGCCGGCCCGGACGAACCGGTGGCTGTCGCTGCCGAGCCGCAGGATCTCCCCGCCCCAGATGGTCTGGTCGCACCCGTAACCCGTGCCGTCGAAGGCGACCCCGACGATGGGCTCGCCGATGCGGCCGTGCTCGGCCAGCAGCGACACCACGTGCGCGTGGTGGTGCTGAACGAGGTCCAGCGGCCGGCCGTCCGCGCGCCGCTCGGCCCAGTTCCGGGTGTGATACCCCGGGTGCAGGTCGGCGGCCAACCGGGCCGGGGCGCCGCGAATCTCGCTGAGCTGGCTCACCGCCCGCTCGAACGCGCGCAGCGTCTCCCAGGTGGCCATGTCGCCGATGTGCCCGGACAGGTAGGCGCGCGGGCCGTCGGTGAGGCAGCAGGTGTTCTTCAACTCCCCGCCGACGGCCAGCACCGCGGGCCCCGCGACCTTCAAGTCGACCGGCAGCGGCGCGTAGCCACGGGACCGGCGGATCGGCAGTTCGCACCCGGGCCCTTCTTGCATCAACACCCGTACCACCGAGTCATCGCACGGGACGTGGATCGGGCGGTCGTGGTCCAGGACGGCATCGCACAGGGCCGGAAGCCGCTGCAGCGCATCGTCGTCGGTGAAGCAGATCGGCTCGTCGGAGCGGTTGGCGCTGGTCAGCACCAGCGCGTCGGGCACCGGCCCGGCGTGCCCGGGCACGGGCGCCAGCAGCAGGTGATGGATCGGGGAATACGGCAGCATCAGACCCAGCAGCGGGCTGCCGGGCGCGACGGCGTGGGCGACGGGCGCGTGCGGCCGGCGGCGCAATAGCACGATCGGGCGGGCGGGACCCAGCAGCACCGCGGCCTCGGTGTCGTCGACGTGGGCGTAGCGGCGCGCAATCTTCAGATCACGGACCAGCATGGCAAACGGCTTGGCGCCGCGGGCCTTTCGCGCGCGCAGCGCGGCCACCGCCCCGGCGTCGCCGACGCTGCAGGCCAGGTGGTAGCCGCCGACACCCTTGACGGCGACCACCGCGCCCGCGGCCAGCGCGCGCTGCGCGGCCCCCAGCGCGGCGTCGGCCCCGTCGACGCGCCCGTCGCTCGACCGGAACCACAGGGACGGCCCGCAGTCGGGGCAGGCGATCGGCTGCGCGTGGAAGCGGCGATCCGCCGGGTCGTGGTATTCGGTGGCGCAGCGTTCACACATGGCGAACCCCGACATGGTGGTGCCCGGGCGGTCGTAGGGCAGGTCGCGGATGATGGTGAATCGCGGCCCGCAGTTGGTGCAGGTGACGAAGGGGTGGCGGTAGCGCCGGTCGCGCGGGTCGAAGAGCTCGGCGACGCAGTCGTCGCAGACCGCGATGTCGGGTGGTATCGGCGTCGTGCCGCCGGGGACGGCGCGGCTGGCCACGATCCGGAACCCCGGCCCGCAGCCGGCGTCGTAGGCGACCTCGCTGACCGCGACGCCGCCGACCCGCGCCAGGGGTGGGGCGTCGACGCACAGGCGCCGGCCGAATTCGGCTATCCGGGCGCGTTCCCCCTGCACCTCGAGGAAGACCGCGCCGGAATCGTTGCCGACGAAGCCGGACAGGCCCAGCTCGGTCGCGAGGCGGTGCACGAAGGGCCGGAAGCCCACCCCCTGCACGACACCGGTCACGGTGATGCGCTGCCGAACCCGGGCGCAATCGGGGCCTTGCCGCAGCAGCAGGGGGGACGGGGTCATCTCAGCCGCCCTCCGGAAAGTCCGTCGGGTCCAGGTTGCCCCTGCCCATCAGCTGCAGACCGGCCATCGCCTGCTCGGCGCCCGCGCGGTCCGTCTTCTCCACGGCGAAGCCCATGTGGATGATGATCCAGTCGCCGGGCGAGAATGTCTCGTCGGGCAGCATGCCGACGTTGACCCTGCGCTGTTCGCCGGTGACGTCCACCAGGGCGAGCTGGCCCTCGAAGCCGTCCAGCATCCGGATCACTTGGCCGGGGATTCCTAGGCACATGGCTCGGGATCCTCCCGGCTGGTCGCGGCCGAGCGGGACTGCAACGCGGCAACGATCTCCTCGACGGCCCGGACGGCGCGGGGGACCGCCCTGGCCACGGGCTCGGTGAGGCCGATGCCCTCCTCGACGTTGCCGGCCTCGCAGCCGACGACGACCGTGTACGGCGGGCTGCCGCCCAGCGCGCGCAGGCTGGCGAACACCGCGGCGGGGTCCATGCTGTGACCGTCGAAACCCGTTGCGGCCGAATTCGATTCATGATCGGCCTGAAAGACGTGTAACGTGCCGGGGTTGCCGCGGCTGGGCACGGCGTCGACGAGGACCAGCGTGTCCCAGTCGTCGAGCAGGTCGTAGGCCAGGTGCATGCCGCTGATGCCGTAGTCGGTGACCCGGACGCTCGGATCGTCCTGGGGGATCTCGGCGTTGCGGATCACCTCGGATCCGAACCCGTCGTCGCCCAGGAAGATGTTGCCGATGCCCGCTACCAGGATTCGCGCCGTCATCACCCGGGCCGGCTACATTCGCCGCAGTCTGAGGTAGCGGCGGGCGTCGGGCAGCGACGCCACCCCCAGCACCAGTCCGATCGCGACCACCAACGCGATGATCGCGACGAATATCCAACCCATGATCTCCATGTCGAACTCCTTTCACGGGTTTGCCGGGCTGCGTTGCGCTTCCACCGGCTCGATTTCGTCGGGCGAGAAGTACAGGTAACGCCCGTACCAGTCGTGCAGGTCGGCGGCCGGGTCGTCGTCGACGACGACGGCGACGTGCGTGTTGCCCTCGACGTCGGAGTGCACCGAGGTGACCCGCGCGGTCTTGCCGGCGACGAAGATGTCCTGCGCGTCGGCGTTGCGCCGCGGCCGCAACCGCACACGGCTGCCGCGCGCCACCCGGGTCCCGTTCACCAGCACGGCGTCGATTTCCGGGCGGACCGCGGTGTCGGCCAGCGGATCCCACCAGTCGACCCCGTCGGGAACCTCGGGGACCAGGCCGCACACCGCGTGGGGATCGCGCAGCACTCCGTGCAGCCTGGCCATCGCCTCGGGCGACATGGTGTCGCACTGGTCGATGATCCGCGCCGCCCGCGGATCGGTGGCCCGCGCCTGCGCCTTTTCCTCGTCCGTCATGGTCATCACGCGCAGGGTGAGGATTTCGTCGATCTCCGTGCAGTCGTACAGGGCGGTGTCGCTCTGCTCGGCGACCTCGGGGTGGTCGTAGAGGATGATCGGCGAGATCAGCAGCGTGTCGCGGGCGCCGGGCGGGCCGGCCAGCACCGGGAAGCAGCGGTGCTGGCCGCACCGGGACACCGCACCCGCCGCCCCCGGTGGCGGTTCGAGCAGCGAGACGAACTGGCCGCGCTCGAGTTCGGCGATCAGGTGCGTTCCGATCATCGACCGCGCGATCGCGTCGTTCCGGTCTGCCGCTCCGTCACCGGCGTTGCTGACCCGCACCGACACCCGGCACAGGTCGCCGTCCGCCTCGCTGGCGACCGTCAGCACGCCACGCACCTCCCGTCGTTGGCGGACGAGGCGACCGCCATCGAGGAGCTCGATGTCGGTGGCCGCGTCCGCCGTCACCGACAGTGTCCACGTCCCGCCGTCCAACGCGACAGGGCCGAATGACCTTTCGCATTCGACCGCCTCGTCCCAGGTGAGCCACGACCCGCCGGCGGTCGTCAGCTCGTCGACGGGCCGGTATTCGCCGGGGCCGACCTCGCGCTCGGCCCGGCGGTGCTGCAACTGCAGGAACCGCACCACGAGGTGCAGCTCCCGGGCGCCGTCGACCAGGAACTGCGCGGCCAGGGTGTCGTCCTCGCCCACGCCCGCCTCCAGCGCCCCCGGCGGTCCGAGAACGCCGAATTGCCAGCGTGATTGGTTCTTGCTCGACGTCCCGCGATACGGGTAGAGCAGGTAGCCCTCGTAGAGCACCGCGTCGGCGACGGCGCGGGCCCGGTCCCGATCCCCGGTCACCGCGCCGTCTCCCGGTCCGCGTCCAGCAGTGCGGTGATGGCGTGGTCGAGGTCCAGCAGCCCGTGCGCCGACTTGTAGGCGGCCAGCGCGGCGATGGTCTCGTGGCTCAGCCGCAGCCAGCCGGCGTTCGGATAGTGCTGGGCCATCAGCTGCCGCCAGACGGCGACCGGCATGTCGTAGCGGCATTCGCAGTCCCACGGCACCTGCTGGACGAAGAACCCGCGGTCGGACTTGACGAAAATCGTTCCGCTGAACAGGAACTGGAGCGGCAGCGCGCCGTCGCGCAGCGCGTGCAGGTATTTGGCGGCGGCGACCTCGAAGTCGTAGGTGCAATCCAGGGGCAGCGCCGCCGTCGTGGTGCCGGTGAACCCCGGGACCATCGCGGTGCAGTGCTGCCAGAGGAAGGTGCGCTGGGTGCTCGCCCAGCGTTCGCGGGGGCCGAACAGGTCGCCCAGCCCGGCGGCCTCGTCGTCGGAGTACGACCTCCGCAGCGGCTCGATGCGGACCTGGCAGCGCAGGGCGATCGCGTGCACCGGGTCGGTGCCGTCGGGGCCGCCGGCGTCCACGGCGATGCGCGCGGTCAGCACCGGGCTGACGGTGTACGGCTCGGGCGCTACGTCGAGGACCGTGAAGGCGACGTCCATCATGGCGGCGTTTCGGGCTGCTTCGTGGCGCGGGCGTCGAGGCGGGAGAAGAAGCCGTCGATGAATTCCCGCGCCTCCTGCCCGCCGTCGAACCCGCGCCACAGCAGGCGCAGCCGACCGACGAATTCGTAGCAGGCGTCGATGGGGACCAGATAGCTTTGCGGCGGACCGGTTTCGGGGACGCGGACCAGCAGCGCCTCGACGTCGTCGGCCAGCATGCCGACCCGCGCGTCGGCGCCGCGGAGTGCTTCCCAAACGTCCAGCGCGAGCTCGGATTCGCACGCGCCGGCCGGTCCCGGGTAGAAGGCGACGGTGCGGCCGAGGGCGGAGTTGGTGAAGAAGAACGCGACGCCCACCGGGATCTGCAGCGCCTCCCAGGCGCGGCGGTCCAGCGCGAAATCCGGGAACGACAGATACCGGTCCGGCACCGCGCGGTAGCGGAGCTCGGCCCGCGCGTCGGTGAACAGCAGATAGCAGGCGCGGCAGACGCACATGAGTTGGCGGTCGGCCACGTTCACCACGTGCTGGTGTTCGTCGGCGATCCATTCCGAGCACATCTCGCACCGCTCGCCCGCCGGTTCGGGGGCCGGCCGGTTGGTGCGGATGCGGGTGAGCACGTCGTACGGCGTCGTCATGCCGGGGCGCCCATCGGTTCGGCCAGCGCGACCGATGGCACCCCATCACGAACCAGCAGGGGGAGCGGCTCGAGGTGAGTTCCGCCGGCGCCGGCACCCGCGTGGACGACGTCGAACTGCGTGCCGCACCGGGGGCAGCCCAGCAGCGTCTCGCGCAGTCGTGCACCCGCCAACGAGCCGGCACACACCGGGCAGTGGTCACGGTAGGCCAGCGGCAGGTCGCCGATCCTGCACACCAACAACTGAACGTCCGACACCAGGAAGCCCGCCACCTCGCCGGGCGCCAGCTCGGCCAGTTCGGGTACCGGGTGCCAGGCCGAGCTGGTCGAATGCACATGGGCCAGCAGGGATTCGGTGGGGATCACGGCCGGGCCGGGCGCGGATTCCGCGGTCACCGCCTCGATCGAGGAGACTTCGGGCGCCGCGGCGCACACCGCGTCCTGGACCGCCAACTCCAGCGTCACCGCCGACGACGGGCAGCTCTTGCAGCTGCCGGCGAAGGCGAGCCGCACCACCCCGTCATCGGTGATCTCCAGCAGGTCGACGTCCCCGCCGTGCGAGCCCAGGTACGGCCGCACCCGGTCGAGGGCGTCGGACACCCGGCGGTGCAGGTCGTGCGGGTGCAGGCCGTGGACAAGGAGCAGGCTGGCCACCAGGTCGTCGGTGGCCAGCCGCTCGGCCAGGCCGGGGCCTGGACCGTCCCGGGGGCCCTCCTGAGCCAGCAGCATGATCCGTTCCAGCCCGGCCCCGTAGAGCCCGACCACTTCCCGGACCAACTCCCTCGCCCGTTCCTGCGCGGCCGCCCCACCCGCCGCGCAGGAGTCCAGCAGCGTCTGGATCCGATCGCCCGCCGTGCGCCACCGCGCGTCCCCGTCGTCTCGGGCTTCCGGGCGATCCACCGGCTCTCCTCCCATATGGTGACGACCCACTGCGCCCGGCTCCGCCGAGCTCGTGATCGTCACGCCCCGACGGGTGACTGCGTCGGTGTGTGCAGTCTCTCCAGGGTCTTGCCCTTACCCAGGTACATGTGCACGCCGCAGGGCAGGCACGGATCGAAGCTGCGCACCGTGCGCATGACGTCGATGCCCTTGAAGTTCTCCCGGCTGTTCTCCTCGAAGATCGGCTGGCCCTGCACCGCGTCCTCGTAGGGCCCCGGCGTGCCGTAGCTGTCGCGCGGGTTGGCGTTCCACGGGGTGGGCGGATAGGGGTGGTAGTTGGCGATCTTGCCGTCCCGGATCACCATGTGGTGGCTGAGCACGCCGCGCACCGCCTCGGTGAAGCCGCAGCCGATGGCCTCGTCGGGCACCTCGAATTTCTCCCAGGTCTTGGTGCGCCCGGCGCGGATCTCCTCGAGCGCCTTCTCGGCGAAGTACAGCCCGCACGCCGCCGCGTAGGCCTGGAAGTAGGTGCGGGCCCGGTCGCGTTCGATCGTGTTGCTGCCGTACTTGGGCACCTTCCACTCCAACTCCACCGGACCCTTGAGCGCGGTCTTCGGGAGATTGATCTTGACGCTGTTGCCCGTCGCCTGCACGTAGCCGATGTCGACCAGGCCGGCCAGCGCCGTCGACCACAAGCGGGCCAGCGGGCCGCCGCCGGTGTCGAGCGCCAGGTGGTCCGTGCCGTCGAACCAGCGCGGCGACATCACCCAGCTGTACTTGCCGCCGTCCAAGTCCCGCTTCTGCGGGTGCGGGTTGGTGTGCTGGTTCCACGGGTGCCGCCGGTCCACCGCGTTGCCCAGCGGATCGGTGCGCACAAACATCTCCTGCTCGGTCCAGTCGTCGTAATACGAACTGCCCAAGAGGATCCGGATGCCCAGGTTGATGTCGACCAGCGAGTGGGTGACCAGCTTGCCGTCGACCACCACGCCCGGGGTGACGAACATGGCGTTGCCCCAGCGCTCCATGTCCTTGTATTCGAAGTTGCACACCTCCGGGTCCTGGAAGGAGCCCCAGCAGCCGAGCAGGGTGCGGCGCAGGCCGACCTTCTCGTAGCCCGGCAGTGCGGTGTAGAAGAAGTCGAACAGGTCGTCGTGCATGGGCACGACCTTCTTCATGAACTCGACGTAGCGCATCAGCCGCGTCATGTAGTCGGTCATCAGCTGCACGGTCGCCACCGTGCCGACCCCGCCGGGGTACAGCGTGGACGGGTGCACGTGGCGACCCTCCATGAGGCAGAACATCTCTCGCGTGTACCGGCTGACCTGAAGCGCTTCGCGGTAGAACTCGCCGCTGAACGGGTTGAGCGAGCGCATGATGTCGGCGATCGTGCGGTACCCGTGGGCGTCGGCCTGCGGCGCCGGTGTCTTCTCCGCGAGGGCGAGCACACTCGGGTTGGTCTCGGAGACCATCTTCTCGCAGAAGTCCACGCCGACCAGGTTCTCCTGGAAGATGTTGTGGTCGAACATGTATTCCGCGGCCTCACCGAGGTTGACGATCCACTCACCCAGGTGCGGCGGCTTGACGCCGTACGCCATGTTCTGCGTGTAGCACGAACAGGTGGCGTGGTTGTCGCCGCAGATGCCGCAGATGCGGCTGGTGATGAAGTGGGCGTCGCGCGGATCCTTGCCCTTCATGAAGATCGAGTAGCCGCGGAAGATCGACGAGGTGCTGTGGCACTCGACCACTTCGCGGTTCTCGAAGTCGATCTTCGTGTAGATACCCAGGCTGCCCACGATCCTGGTGATGGGGTCCCACGCCATGTCGACCAGTTGGCCGGGTTCCCGCTTGGCGTGGGTGGGCTCCGGAATGATGGTTGTCATCGCACTTCTTCTTCCCGCTGCAGGCGCTCGAGGCCGACGGCTCGTTTCTGGTGAGAACGAAGCGCGCCGACCCGGTAGGTGATCTACCAGGTGCGGCGCGCCCCGGTGGTGAGTTGGTTACCGCTGTGGCGCCACCGCGGTTCCTTGTCGACGGTGCGCGCCGTGATACCCCTCAAGTTGCGAATCACGGTGCCGTACAGACCCGACGCGGTGCTCGAGAACTTCCCGCCCGGCGGTTCGTCCATGAAAGGCATGAACTTGTCGGGGAAGCCCGGCATCGTGCACCCGATGCAGATGCCGCCGACGTTCGGGCAGCCGCCGACACCGTTGATCCACCCTCGCTTGGGCACGTTGCACTTGACCACCGGGCCCCAGCAACCAAGTTTGACAATGCATTTCGGCGACCCGTATTCGGTGGCGAAGTCGCCCTGTTCGTAGTATCCGGCCCGGTCACAACCCTCGTGCACGGTGGCGCCGAACAGCCACTTGGGGCGCAGCGCGTCGTCGAGCGGAATCATCGGCGCCTGACCGGTGGCCATGTAGAGCAGATAGGTCAGCGTCTCCGACAGGTTGTCGGGATGGATCGGGCAGCCGGGCACGCACACGATCGGAATGCCGGCCTTGCTCTTCCAGTCCCAGCCCAGGTAGTCGGGCACCCCCATCGCGCCGGTCGGGTTGCCGGCCATGGCGTGGATGCCGCCGTAGGTGGCGCAGGTGCCGACCGCCACGATCGCGGTGGCCTTGGGCGCCAGCCGGTCGAGCCACTCGCTGGTGGTCATCGGCTGGCCGGTGGCCGGGTCGTTGCCGAACCCGCACCAGTAGCCCTCGTCCTTGATCTTTTCGTTGGGGATGGATCCCTCGACGACGAGCACGAAAGGCTCCAGCTCGCCGCGGTCGGCCTTGAAGAACCACGAGAGGAAGTCGTCCGCCCCCCCGGTGGGTCCGCACTCGAAATCGATGAGCGGCCAGTGCACGGCGACCTTGGGCAGTCCCGGCAGAGCGCCCAGGGCGATCTCCTCGACTGTGGGTTGGGTGGCGGCAGTCAACGCCACCGAATCGCCATCACAACTGAGCCCCGCATTGATCCATAGGACGTGGATCAACGTTTCCTCTGCTTTGACTGCTGCTTCTGTTGGCATGCTGCAGCTTTCCGGGGCCGGGCTGAGACCCCTGCGCCGCCGGAGTCGACCGTCGGCCCACTTGCGCAGCGCTAATTTTTGGGTCTACTCCTCACCGTCGGGCGTGTCAACGGTTGTGCGGCACAAAGTAGTTAGACAACCGTTGCAAAGTCTTTCGCGCCGCCGGGCAACCCGTCGCGGGGCCGGCCCCGCCTGCCGCGGTCATGCAAAATGCTTGCAAGAGCGGGCGGGTCAGGCCGGCGACTCGGCGGCGAACCGCCGTAGCCAGCCGAACCACGCGGCCATCCCGGCGCCGGTGCGCGCGCTGAGCGGCAGGATCGCCGCGGTGGCATTGACCTTGCGCACGTGGGCGATGTAGGTGTCGACGTCGACGTCGAGGTGGGGGACCAAGTCAATCTTGTTGAGCAGCAGCACATCCACCGACCGGAACATGACCGGATACTTCAGCGGCTTGTCCTCGCCCTCGGTCACCGAGTAGACCATGGCCTTGGCGTGCTCGCCGACGTCGAATTCGGCCGGGCAGACCAGATTGCCGACGTTCTCGATGATCACCAGGTCCAGCGCGGACAAATCGAGCCCCGGCAGCGCGCGGTTCACCATCGGCGCATCGAGGTGGCACTCGCCGCCAAAACCGTTGCTGGTGTTGAGCAGTGACACCTGGGCGCCGCGACCGCTGAGCTTGGCGGCGTCCAGGTCGGTGGCGATGTCGCCCTCGATCACCCCGATGGCCAGCTCGCCGGCGAGTTCGTCCAGCGTGGCCTGCAGCACGGTCGTCTTGCCCGATCCCGGCGAACTCATCAGGTTGAGGGTGCGCACGCCGTTGCTCTCGAATGCCGCCCGGTTGGCGTCGGCGAGGAGGTCATTCTCGGCGAAGATCGCCTCCAGCACGTCGACGCGCTGCTTGCCGGTCTGGTAACCCCCGTGATCGCCGTGCCGGTGGTCCGGATCGTCGTGGTCGTGGGTGTGCACGGTGCCATCGTCATGCCGATGAAATCTGCCCATGGTCAAATCCGTTCGGAGAAAGGGCGTTTCATGAGACGTCCAGCGAGGTCACCAAGAATTCGTTGCCACGCAACACCTCGACGTCGGGGCTGTCGCACTCCGGGCACCAGATCGACCAGGCCGACGTGATCTCCGATCGCCGGCCGCAGGCACGGCAGCGCACCTCGGCGCCCACGCATTCGAGTTCCAGCTCGGCCCCCGGCATGTTCTCGGCGTCGCGCACGAGCGTCCAGCAGAACGACAGCGACTCGGGCACCACCTGGCGCAGCGCGCCGATCCGCACCCGCACCACGTCGACGTGCCGGCCGTCGGCATGCGTCTTGACCACGCCGGCGATCGCTTCGCACAGCGACAGCTCATGCACCGCCGGTCACCGGCGTCCGCCCGCAGGGAGGCCCATGAGCACTGTTCTACACCCGAACCGCCCGGCCGCGCAGCAGTGTCAGGGGGACTGCGGATCCCACTTCTGTTCGAGGCGGCCGTAGCGCCAGACGAGCAGGGCCACCGCCCAGGTGACGACGAATGCCCCGACGATGAAATAGCCGACGGCGTTGAGGTCCAGCCCGCCGATCCAGGTCCAGAACGGCCCCCGCCAGCCGAATTGCTCGGCGAACAGGCTCAGCAGCTCGACGCTGCCGATCAGCAGCGCGACGACGACCGACAACGCGGTGATGGTGATGTTGTAGTAGATCTTGCGCACCGGGTTGGAAAACGCCCAGCCGTAGGCGAAGTTCATGAACGAGCCGTCGATGGTGTCCAGCAGGCACATGCCCGCGGTGAACAAGACGGGCAGGCACACGATGGCGTACCACGGCAACCCGGCGGCCGCGCTGGTGCCCGCCAGGACCAGCAGCGCGATCTCGGTGGCCGTGTCGAACCCGAGCCCGAACAGCAGCCCGACGGGGTAGGAGTGCCACGACTTGGTGATCGACTTGGTGAAGCGGCCGAGGAACCGGTTCATCAGGCCGCGGTTGTCCAACTGCCGTTCCAGTTCGGCTCCATCGGTTTCGGGGTCGTAGTCGCCGCGGCGCAGGCGGGCGAACACCCGCAGGATGCCGGCCAGGACGACGACGTTGAGCAGCGCGATCGCATAGAGAAACACCCCGGAGACACCGGTGCCGATCAGCCCGGTGTAGTGGTGCAGCGTCGAGGAGTCGTCGCGGACCCCTCCGGCGATCGTCTTGACGCCCGACGCCAGCAGGACGGCCAGTGCGAACACCACGGTGGAATGGCCCAGCGAGAAGAAGAAACCGACGGCCAGGGGGCGCTGGCCGTCGTTCATCAGCTTGCGGGTGGTGTTGTCGATGGCGGCGATGTGGTCGGCGTCGAACGCGTGCCGCATGCCCAGGGTGTAGGCCGTCAGCCCCACGCCGACGCCAAACGCCTTGCCGCCGAGGCTGAATTGCGCGGGGGCCACTAGGGCCACCAGGGTGAACCAGCCGATGACGTGGAGCGCGACGATGATCGCCGACATGGCCGCGAGTCGCCACCACTCCGCCGGCGTCAGGGCGCTGCGAAGCTTGGTCGTCCATGACGGGCGCCAATCGAGCTCAGTACCGGCCACTGGGGTCCTTACGGCTTCGGGCGGGGAAACAACCGGCACGACTGTATGTGCGGCCGTCGACCAGATGCAAGTCGGTTGCAGGAACCCGCCCGGCCGAGGCCGGGGCCGATTCGGCCGAAAACTGGCGCGGCCGGGTGACCGGCGCGACACTGAACGGGTGACGCCCAAGCCGTCGGCACTGGACCCGTCCGTCACCGCCCGGATCGGCGATCTCCTGCGCGCCCGGGGGCTGCGGCGGATGTCCTCGCGCATCCAGGTGCTGGCGGTGCTCGAGCCGGTGGACGGGCACCTGCCCGTGGCGGAGATCCACAAGCGGGTTCAGGCCAGCCTGCCGCACGGCGCCCACGCTCCCGACGTGGCGACGATCTATCGCACGGTGACCACCCTGGTCGGCCAGGGCGTGCTGCACGCGTTGACCCTCGACGGCGGTGTCACCACCTATGGAATGGCGACCGCGCCGCACCACCACGCCGTGTGCACCGAATGCGGCTCGATCATCGAGGTGCCCGCGCGGCAGCTCAGTTCGGCGCTCGAACACGCGATGGCGGGCAGTTCCTTCGCGCTGTCCGAGGCCGCGGGTCTGACATTGCACGGGCTGTGCCCGCGGTGCCAGGACGCCAAGCCGCTCAAACGATCAGGGCGCTGAGCTCAGTCCGATGGTGGCGATCGCCACTAATACAGGTCCAGTAGCGCGTTCTCGACCACCTCGGGCAGCGCCGGGTGAATCCAGTACTGCCCGCGGGCCATCTCCGGCGCCGTCAGTCCGAAGCTCATCGCCTGGATCAGCGGCTGGATGATCGACGACGCCTGAGGGCCCATGATGTGCGCGCCGAGCAGGCGGCCGGTGTTGCGCTCGGCGATGAGCTTCACTATCCCGGTGGTGTCCTCCATCGCCCAACCGTAGGCGACGTCGCCGTAGTCGCGTATCGCGACCGAAACATCGAATCCCCGTGCGATTGCCTGGTTTTCGGTCAGGCCGACGGCGGCGAGCTGAGGGTCGGTGAACACCGCCGCCGGCACGAAGCGGTGGTCGGTCGTCACCATCGAATCGGTGTCGTCCCAGTCGCAGAGCAGGTTGTGCCGCACGACGCGGGCCTCGTGGTTGGCGACGTGCTTGAGCTGGTACGGCGACGAGACGTCGCCGAGGGCGAAAACCCCGCGGGCGGAGGTGCGTTGGTACTCGTCGACCACCACCCGGCCGTCCTCGACGTCGACACCGGCCTGCTCCGCGTCCAGCAGGTCGCCGTTGGCGACCCGCCCGGTCGCGACCAGCAGCAGGTCGGCGCTCAGCGTGGACCCGTCGTCGAGGCGCAGCGCGACACCGGGGCCCTCGTTGGTGCCGCCCACCACGTTGCGGTGCGTGCGCAGTTCCCATTTGGCGGCGGCGATGCGGGTGAAGCGTTTGCAGACGGTGTCGTCGCAGTGCCGCAGCATCGTGCCGCCCCGGATCACCAGGGTCACCCGGACGCCGAGCGAGGAGAAGACATGGGCGAATTCGGCTGCCACGAAGCCACTTCCGACGATCACCAGGTGCTCGGGCAGCTCGGGGATCCGCATGATGGTGTCGCTGGTGTGATAGGCGACGCCGCAGTCCAGGATCGCGGGCGGGATCACCGGCCGGGACCCCGCCGCGATCACCACCTGATCGGCGGTGAATTCGTCGCCGGCATCGGTGCGCAGCAGGTAGCGCCCGTCGGGTTGGCGCGGCCCGAACCGGGTGTGCCGGCTGTAGACATCGACGTTCGGAGACGCGCGGCGGTAGTCTTCGCCGCTCATCGAGATCGGATCGATCCGTCCGAAGATGCGCGAGACGATGTCGTCCCAACGCACCCGGTCGATGTGGGCGTCGACCCCGTAGCGCGCCGCCTCCCGGATCGTGGCTGCGACCTCGGCGGCGTAGACGAACATCTTGGTCGGGATGCAGCCGACGTTCAGGCAGGTGCCGCCGAAGGTGCCGTGCTCGCACAGCGCCGCACGCTTACCGGTGAAGCGATCATCGAAAATGGTGTTGCCCGAACCGGTTCCGATGATCGCGATGTCGTACGTCTCCACTGCTCAGCCCTTCTTCGAAGACGTGCGGTCGGCGGCGAGGTAGTGATCCAGCCAGCGGTCGAGCTGGCGGTAGGCCGCCTGCCGCGGCTGCGGCAGCGACAGGAACACGTCGTGCTTGGCGTCGCCGATCGGAACGATGGTGCTGTGATTGCCGATGCAGCCGGCCCGCCTGGCGATCTGATTGACGTCGAGCACCGCGTCACCGCGTTGCATGGACGCCGCGTCGCTGGTTTCCCGGACCGTGTGATCCGAACGCAGGATCAGGTTGGGCACCCCGACGTCGAGCCCGCGGTGCAGCCGGGCGTGGCCCCGCCGGATGGCGTGCAGCCAGCCGACCGTGATGGGGAAGCCGCCCACCGGTTTCCACTGCAGGTTGTAGTCGAACTCGCCGTGGTAGTCGCGGTGCAGCGTGGTGCCGTAGCCGCCGTCGGTCGGCGCCCGCACCACCCCCTTGGACCGCACCCGGGACAGGCCGGCGATCAGCGCGGCGGTCACCGGCAGACGCAGGACCGCCGGGCCGTGCAGGTCCAGAAACGGGCTGTTGAGCACCAAACCCCCGATGCCGGCGTGCGCCGCAGCATCACGCCGGCGCAGCCGGTCCAGCCACAAGGACACGATCAGCCCGCCGGAGGAATGCCCGTACACCAGGACCTTGGCGGGCCGGTCTTGCTCGCGGATGGCCGCCAGGGCGTGCTCGAGTTCGGCGTCGTAGTCGTCGAGGTTGGTGATGAAATGCGGTGTCTGACCGTCGCGGCGCGAGCGGCCGCACTTCTGTAGGTCCAGCGCGTAGAAGGTGAAGCCGCGATCAGCGAAGTGATCGGCCAGCGCGGTGTTGAAGAAGTAGTCGGTGTAGCCGTGCACGGCCAGCACCGCGCGGGCGGCGCCCGGGGGGCCGGGGGGGCGGTCAGGCTCGCCGCGCCGGATCAGCGTCGCGACGATCTCGCCCTCGCCGACCGGGTCCGGCCCGAGGGGGATGGTGCGCTGCCAATAACCGGGCAGGACATCGGGCACCCAGCCAGTCACCCCGCCACTCACGAAGCCAGCTTAGAGGTTTTGCTGACCGTCGGGAGGCGCACGCCGTTCGTAGCCGGTTCGGCTCGGGATAGCCTGGGAACCGGCGCAGTCGAGGGAAGGACCACGGAGCAGGTGTCATCGTTAGCCCGAACCGCACGCGCGGACGTCGTGCTGGTGGGCGCGGGCATCATGAGCGCGACGCTCGGCGCGTTGCTGCGGCGGCTCGAGCCCGACTGGTCCATGACCGTCATCGAACGGCTGGACGCGGTCGCCGCGGAAAGCAGCAGCCCCTGGAACAACGCCGGCACCGGACACTCCGCGTTGTGCGAGCTCAACTACACCCCGCAGCGCCCCGACGGCTCGATCGACATCACCAAAGCGGTGCGCGTCAACGAAGAGTTCCAGGTGAGCCGGCAGTTCTGGGCCCACGCCGTCGAGCACGGGATCCTCACCGACACCGGCTTCTGCAACCCGCTCCCGCACGTCAGCTTCGTGCGCGGCGCGCAGCGCGTCGAGTTCCTGCGCCGGCGCCAGCGGGCCCTGGCGGGCAATCCGCTGTTCGCCGGCACCGAATTCGTCGACGACCCACAGGAGTTCGCCCGCCGGCTGCCGTTCATGGCCGCCAAACGCGACTTCTCCGAGCCGACCGCGCTCAACTGGGCCCCGCACGGCACCGACGTCGACTTCGGGGCGCTGTCCCGCCAGCTCATCGGCTTCTGCGTGCGCGACGGCGCGACGGCGCTGTTCGGCCACGAGGTCCGCGGTCTGACCCGGCAATCGGACGGCAGCTGGACGTTGCTGCTGCGCAATCGCCGCACCGGTGAGAAGCGCCGGCTCAACGCCAAATTCGTCTTCGTCGGGGCGGGCGGCGACGCGCTGCCGTTGCTGCAGAAGTCGGGCATCCGCGAGGTCAGGGGGTTCGCCGGGTTTCCCATCGGCGGCCGGTTCCTGCGCACCGACAACGCGGCGCTCACCGCCGCGCACCGGGCCAAGGTGTATGGGGTCCCGGCCCCCGGCGCCCCGCCGCTCGGCGCGCTGCACCTGGACCTTCGGTTAGTCAACGGCAAGTCGTGGCTGGTGTTCGGGCCGTACGCCGGCTGGTCGCCGAAGTTTCTGAAGCACGGCCGCCTCAGCGATCTGCCCCGTTCGGTGAAGCCCGACAACGCGCTGTCCATGCTGGGCGTCGGCCTCACCCAGCTGACGCTGCTCCGCTACCTGCTCGGCCAGTTGCGGCTGTCGGCGCCGGACCGCATCCGGGCGCTGCGCGAATTCGCCCCCAGCGCGGCGGCTTCCGACTGGGAGCTGACCGTCGCCGGCCAGCGCGTGCAGGTGATCCGGCGGGACAGGCGCAAGGGTGGCGTGCTGGACTTCAGTACCACCGTCGTCGCGGCCGCCGACGGCAGCATCGCCGGGCTGTTGGGCGGCTCGCCCGGTGCGTCGACGGCCGTGGCCGCCATGCTCGAGGTGTTGAAGCGGTGCTTCGCCGGCCGCTATCGCTCCTGGCTGCCCACGCTCGAGGAGATGGTGCCGTCGCTGGGGGTGGAGCTGTCCCGGGAGCCCGCGTTGTACGACGAGGTGTGGTCCTGGGGGTCCAGGGTGCTCGGGTTGACGTCCGATTCGGGGGTTCGGTGATGAGTGAGGCGTTGCGTCGGTCCTGGGCCAAAGATCTTGACGCCCGGACGCTTTACGAACTGCTGAAGTTGCGTGTGGAGGTTTTCGTGGTGGAGCAGGCCTGCCCGTATCCGGAGCTGGACGGGCGCGACCTGCTGGCCGAAACCCGGCACTTCTGGCTGGAGATGCCCGACGGGGAGGTGATCTGCACATTGCGGCTGATGGAGGAGCACGCCGGCGGCCGCAAGGCGTTCCGGCTCGGACGGCTGTGCACCAAACGCAGCGCGCGCGGGCAGGGCCACACCACCCGGCTGCTGCGCGCGGCGCTGGCCGAGGTGGGCGACTACCCGTGCCGGATCGACGCGCAGACCTACCTGGCCGAGATGTACGCCCAGCACGGGTTCGTCCGCGCCGGTGAGGATTTCGTCGACGACGGCGTTCCGCACGTACCCATGCTCAAGCCCGCGCGCCCGGGCTCGGGTCTGACGGAGCTGCCGTGAAGCCGTATCCGTTCAGCGCGATCGTCGGGCACGACCAACTGCGGCTCGCGCTGCTGTTGTGCGCGGTGCGCCCCGAGATCGGCGGGGCGCTCATCCGGGGCGAGAAGGGCACGGCCAAGTCGACGGCGGTGCGCGGCCTGGCGGCGTTGCTGGCCGCCGCCAACGGCAGCGAGGGGACCGGTCTCGTCGAAATGCCGCTCGGGGCAACCGAAGACCGGGTGATCGGCTCGCTGGACCTGCAGCGGGTGCTGCGCGACGGCGAGCACGCCTTCTCGCCGGGTCTGCTGGCGCGCGCGCACGGCGGCGTGCTCTACGTCGACGAGGTCAACCTGCTGCACGATCACCTGGTGGACGTGTTGCTCGACGCCGCGGCGATGGGCCGGGTGCACATCGAGCGCGACGGCATCTCGCATTCCCACGAGGCCCGCTTCGTGCTGATCGGCACGATGAACCCCGAGGAGGGCGAACTGCGCCCGCAGCTGCTGGACCGGTTCGGCCTGACCGTCGACGTGCACGCGTCGCGCGACGTCGACGTGCGCGTCGAGGTGGTGCGGCAGCGGATGGCGTACGAGGCCGATCCGGACGCGTTCGTCGAGAGCTATGCCGGCGCCGAGGCCGAACTGGCCCGGCGGATCGCCGACGCGCGGGCGCTCGTCGGCGAGGTGGTGTTGCCGGACAACGAGTTACGGCGCATCGCGGCGGTGTGCGCGGCGTTCGACGTCGACGGGATGCGGGCCGATCTGGTGGTGGCCCGCACCGCCGCGGCGCACGCCGCCTGGCGCGGGGCCAAGTCCGTCGAAGAGCAGGACGTCCGGGTGGCCGCCGAGCTGGCGTTGCCGCATCGGCGCCGCCGCGACCCGTTCGACGACCCGGGCATCGACCGCGATCAGCTCGACGAGGCGCTGGCGCAAGCCGGCGAGGACCATCTCGAGTCTGGCCCCGAGCCCGAGCCCGAGCCCGACCCGCCGGGCGGCGGACAGGCCGCGGAATCGCCTGCCGCGCAATCAAATTCAACGACGCCCCAGAAGCCGCCACGGCCCAGCGCGCCGCCGTCGAAGACTTTCCGCGCCCGGGCGCTGACGGTGCCCGGTGTCGGCGCGGGAGCGCCGGGGCGACGATCGCGGGCCCGCAACGCCACCGGCAGCGTGGTCGCGGCCGCCGACGGCGGTGACACGGGTTCCGGGGCGCACGGGCTGCACCTGTTCGCGACCCTGCTGTCGGCCGCGGAGCGCGCCGGCGCCGGCCCGTTGCGGCCGGGGCCCGACGACGTGCGGCGCGCGATCCGGGAGGGGCGCGAAGGCAACCTGGTCATCTTCGTCGTGGACGCCTCGGGTTCGATGGCCGCGCGCGACCGCATGGCCGCGGTCAGCGGCGCGACGCTGTCGCTGCTGCGCGACGCCTACCAGCGCCGCGACAAGGTCGCGGTGATCACGTTCCGCCAGCAGGAGGCGCGGCTGTTGCTGCCGCCCACGTCGTCGGCGCACATCGCCGGCCGGCGACTGGCCCGATTCGACACCGGCGGCAAGACGCCGCTGGCCGAAGGCCTGCTCGCCGCGCGGGAACTGATCGTTCGGGAGAAGGCGCGCGACCGGGCCCGCCGCGCCCTGGTGGTGGTGCTCACCGACGGCCGGGCCACCGCGGGACCGGACCCGTTGGGCCGCAGCCGCGCGGCGGCCGCACGGTTGGTGGCCGAGGGCGCCGCCGCGGTGGTCGTGGACTGCGAAACCTCCTACGTGCGGCTGGGATTGGCCGAGCGGCTGGCCCACCATCTCGGCGCGCCGGCAGTGCGCCTCGAGCAGCTGCACGCGGACTCCCTGACGCGCGCCGTGCGCCGCGCGGCCTGAGAAAGGTAACCGCTCATGCCACAAGGCCGCCCACTGCAGGTCCCCGATGACGGACTGAGCACCAAGGCCCGGCGCAACACCCCCGTGCTGGCGGTACACACCGGGCCCGGCAAGGGCAAGTCGACGGCCGCCTTCGGAATGGCGTTGCGTGCCTGGAACGCCGGGCTCTCCGTCGCCGTGTTCCAGTTCGTCAAGAGCGCCAAATGGAAGGTGGGCGAGGAGACCGCCTTCGCCCAGCTCGACCGGGCGCATCGCGAACACAACATCGGTGGGCCCGTCGAATGGCACAAGATGGGCGCGGGCTGGTCCTGGTCGCGCAAGGCGGGCAGCGAACTCGACCACGCGGCGGCCGCGGCCGACGGGTGGGCGGAGATCTCGCGCCGGCTGGCCGGACAGCGCAACGACTTCTACGTGCTGGACGAGTTCACCTACCCGCTCAAGTGGGGGTGGGTGGACGTCGACGAGGTGGTGGACGTGCTGTCGGCCCGGCCGGGCCACCAGCACGTGGTCATCACCGGGCGCGATGCCCCGCAGCGGCTGATCGACGCGGCCGACCTCGTCACCGAGATGACCAAGGTCAAGCACCCGATGGACGCGGGCCGCAAGGGGCAGAAGGGGATCGAGTGGTAAGCGTCCCGGCGGTAGTCGTCGCCGCGCCGGCGTCGGGCAGCGGAAAGACCACCGTCGCAACGGGTTTGATCGGTGCCCTGCGGCGCGCGGGCCATGCCGTGGCGCCGTTCAAGGTCGGCCCGGACTTCATCGACCCCGGCTATCACGGCCTGGCGGCCGGGCGGCCCGGTCGCAACCTCGACCCGGTGCTGGTCGGCGAGGAACTCGTCGGCCCGCTGTATGCCCACGGCGCCGCCGGCGCGGACATCGCGGTGATCGAGGGCGTGATGGGCCTCTTCGACGGCCGGATCGGTTCCGCCGTGGCCGGACCCGCGGAGGGCTCCACCGCGCACGTGGCCGGCCTGTTGGGGGCGCCGGTGATTTTGGTGGTCGACGCGCGCGGCCAGAGCCACAGCATCGCGGCCCTGCTGCACGGTTTTTCGACGTTCGATGCCGCGACGCGGGTCCGGGGCGTGATCCTGAACCGGGTCGGCTCCGCCCGGCACGAGCACGCGCTGCGGCAGGCCTGCGAGCAGGCGGGCGTCGCGGTGCTGGGCGCCATTCCACGCAGGGCCGAATTGGAGCTTCCGACAAGGTATTTGGGTTTGGTTACCGCGGTGGAGTACGGGCGTCGGGCGCGCGCCGCGGTGGAGGCGATGACCGACCTGGTCGCCGGTCACGTCGACCTGCCGGCCGTGGCGGCCGTCGCCGCGAGCCGGCCCGGCCCGGTGTGGGACCCGGCCACGGCCGTGGGCGAGACAGCCGGCGGGCGGGCCACCGTGGCGATGGCGGCCGGGAAGGCGTTCAGCTTCGCCTACGCCGAGCACGTCGAGCTGCTGCGGGCGGCCGGCGCCGACGTGGTCGAATTCGACCCGCTGGCCGACCAATTGCCGGACGGCACGGACGCGGTGCTGCTGCCCGGCGGCTTTCCCGAACAATTCACCGCCGAGCTCTCGGCCAACGACATCGTGCGCCGGCAGCTCAACGAGCTGGCCGCCGCCGGCGCGCCGATCCACGCCGAATGCGCCGGGCTGATCTACCTGGCCACCGAACTCGACGGCCACCCGATGTGCGGGGTGCTGGCCGGCTCGGCGCGGTTCACCCCGCACCTGACGCTGGCCTACCGCGACGCCGTCGCGGTGGCCGATTCGCCGCTGTATTCCGCCGGGCAACGGGCCGTGGGCCACGAGTTTCACCGCACCGCAGTCACCTTCAGCGAAAGCTACCAACCCGCGTGGGTGTATCGCGGCAACGAGGCAGATCCCGTGCGGGACGGGGTGGTGCGCGCCGGCGTGCACGCCTCGTACCTGCACACCCATCCGGCCGCCGCGCCGCGCGCCGTCGCGCGGTTCGTCGCGCACGCCGCGTCC
>NZ_GG770558.1:317503-326058 GCF_000164135.1 Mycobacterium parascrofulaceum ATCC BAA-614
GTCGCCACTGGTCGTGATGGTGGCGACCCGCAGCGCCCGGCGTCCCGCCGCGCTCGCGGTCGCCACTGGTCGTGATGGTGGCGACCCGCAGCGCCCGGCGTCCCGCCGCGCTCGCGGTCGCCACTAGGCTTGCCCGGTGACCGAGAACGCCTACCTCGCTGGACTGCGGCTGGCCGGCAAGAAGGTCGTCGTCGTCGGCGGCGGCTCAGTGGCGCAGCGCCGGCTGCCCCTGCTCATCGCCAGCGGCGCGGACGTCCACGTCATCTCCCGCAGCGCCACCAGGTCCGTCGAGGCGATGGACGGAATCACCTTGTCGCTGCGCGAATACCGCGACGGTGACCTCGACGGGGCGTGGTACGCGATCGCGGCCACCGACGACCCGCAGGTGAACGCCGCGATTGTCGCCGAGGCCGAACGCCGCCACCTGTTCTGCGTCCGCGCCGACGTCGCGGTGGAGGGGACCGCGGTGACACCGGCGTCGTTCGGCTACGCCGGTTTGTCGGTCGGGGTGCTGGCCGGCGGCGAGCACCGCCGCTCCGCGGCCATCCGCTCGGCCATCCGGGAGGCGTTGCAGACCGGCGTGATCACCCCGGACAGCGCGACCAGCCCCGACGTCGTGCGGGGCGGGGTGGCGCTCGTGGGCGGCGGGCCCGGCGACCCGGAACTGATCACGGTGCGGGGGCGGCGGCTGCTCGCCCACGCCGACGTGGTGGTGGCCGACCGGCTCGCGCCGCCCGAACTGCTGGCCGAGCTGCCGCCGCACGTGGAGGTCATCGACGCCGCGAAGATCCCCTACGGACGGGCCATGGCGCAGGACGCGATCAACGACGTCATGATCGACCGCGCCCGGTCCGGGAAATTCGTCGTCCGCCTCAAGGGTGGGGACCCGTTCGTCTTCGCCCGCGGCTACGAAGAGGTGCAGGCGTGCGTCGACGCCGGGATCCCGGTCACGGTGGTGCCGGGTGTGACAAGTGCCATAGGAGTGCCCGCCCTGGCCGGCGTCCCGGTCACGCATCGGGCCGTGAACCACGAATTCGTGGTGGTCAGCGGCCATCTGCCGCCCGGCCATCCCGAATCGTTAGTGAATTGGAATGCGCTGGGCGCGATGTCGGGCACCATCGTTTTGCTGATGGCCGTCGAACGCATCGAGCTTTTCGCCGACGCGTTGATAAAGGGCGGGCGACCTGCGGATACGCCGGTGCTGGTGGTGCAGCACGGGACGACCGCGTCTCAGCAGACTTTGCGGGCCACCCTCGCCGACACGCCGGAAAAGATCCGCGCCGAGGGCATCCGACCTCCCGCGATCATCGTGATCGGGCCGGTGGCCGCTTTCGGGCTTTAAACGGTTCTTAAGATTACTGTAAGGTAACCCTTTATGACGGCTCTCAACGACAGTGAGCGCGCGGTGCGGAACTTCACGTCCGCGCGCCCCGATCGTCCGGCCCCGGTGCGCGCCACGCGCCCGGCGGAGACCGCCTCCACCCGCATCAGCAAGTACTACCCGGCGTGGCTGCCGTCCCGTCGCTTCATCGCGGCCGTGATCGCCATCGGCGGCATGCAGCTGCTGGCGACCATGGACAGCACCGTCGCCATCGTCGCGCTGCCCAGGATCCAGAACGAGCTCAGCCTGTCCGACGCGGGCCGCAGCTGGGTGATCACCGCGTACGTGCTCACCTTCGGCGGGCTGATGCTGCTGGGGGGCCGGCTCGGCGACACCATCGGGCGCAAGCGCACCTTCATCGTCGGCGTCGCGCTGTTCACCATCTCCTCGGTGCTGTGCGCGGTCGCCTGGGACGAGGCGACCATGGTCATCGCGCGACTGTCGCAGGGGGTGGGGTCCGCGATCGCCTCGCCGACCGGGCTCGCGCTGGTCGCGACCACCTTCCCCAAGGGGCCCGCACGTAACTTCGCGACCGCCGTGTTCGCCGCGATGACGGCCATCGGCTCGGTGATGGGCCTGGTGGTCGGCGGCGCGCTGACCGAGGTGTCCTGGCGGCTGGCGTTCCTGGTGAACGTGCCGATCGGGCTGGTGATGATCTACCTGGCCCGCACCGCGCTGCGTGAGACCAACCGCGAGCGGATGAAGCTCGACGCGACCGGGGCCATGCTGGCCACGCTGGCGTGCACCGCCGCCGTTTTCGCCTTCTCGATGGGGCCGGAGAAGGGCTGGGTGTCGATCACCACCATCGGCTCCGGCGTGGTCGCGCTGGCCGCCGCCCTGGCCTTCATCATCGTGGAGCGCACCGCCGAGAACCCGGTCGTTCCCTTCTCGCTGTTCCGTGACCGCAACCGGCTGGTCACCTTTGCGGCGATCTTCCTGGCCGGCGGGCTCATGTTCAGCCTGACGGTGTGCATCGGCCTGTACGTCCAGGACATCCTCGGCTACAGCGCCCTGCGGGCGGGCGTCGGCTTCATCCCGTTCGTCATCGCGATGGGCATCGGCCTGGGCGTCTCCTCGCAGCTGGTGTCGCGCTTTTCGCCGCGGGTGCTGACCATCGGCGGCGGGATCCTGCTGTTCTGGGCGATGCTCTACGGCTGGGGCTTCATGCACCGCGGGGTGCCCTATTTCCCCAACCTCGTGCTGCCCATCATCGTGGGCGGCATCGGCATCGGCATCTGCGTCGTCCCGCTGACGCTGTCGGCCATCGCCGGCGTGGGTTTCGACCAGATCGGTCCGGTGTCGGCGATCGCGTTGATGCTGCAGAGCCTCGGCGGCCCGCTGGTGTTGGCCGTCATCCAGGCCGTGATCACCTCGCGCACGCTGTATCTGGGCGGCACCACCGGCCCGGTGAAGATCATGAACGACCTCCAGCTGCACGCGCTCGACCAGGGCTACACCTACGGCCTGCTGTGGGTGGCCGGGGTCGCCGTGATCGTCGGCGGGGCGGCGCTGTTGATCGGCTACACGCCGGCGCAGGTGGCCCACGCGCAGGAGGTCAAGGAAGCGATCGACGCCGGCGAGCTGTAACGCCGGCGGTCGCCCTCCGCGGCCAACTCCAATGTCGTTGCGCCGGATTCGATAGCGCCGGCGATATCGAGTTCGCGCCGCCGCGCACGCCTCGGCTCGCGTCGCCGAACCCCCCACCAGTTAGGCTGGCCCGCTGTGATTACCCGGATGTCCGAGCTGTTCCTGCGCACGTTGCGGGATGATCCCGCCGACGCCGAAGTGCCCAGCCACAAGCTGCTGATCCGGGCCGGCTACATCCGGCCCGTCGCGCCGGGGCTGTACAGCTGGCTGCCGCTCGGCCTGCGGGTGCTGCGCCGCATCGAACGCATCGTCCGCGAGGAGATGGACGCCATCGGCGGCCAGGAGATCCTGTTTCCCGCCCTGCTGCCCCGCGCGCCGTACGAGACGACGAACCGGTGGACCGAATACGGCGACGGCGTCTTCCGGCTCAAGGACCGCCGCGGCAACGATTACCTGCTGGGGCCGACGCACGAAGAGCTGTTCACGCTGACCGTGAAGGGCGAATACAGCTCCTACAAAGACTTTCCGGTGCTGCTCTACCAGATCCAGAACAAATACCGCGACGAGGCCAGGCCGCGCGCGGGGATCCTGCGGGTGCGCGAGTTCCTGATGAAGGACTCCTACTCCTTCGACATCGACGACGCCGGACTCAAGGCGGCCTACCACGCGCACCGGGAGGCCTACCAGCGCATCTTCAATCGGCTGCGGGTGCGCTACGTGATAGTGTCCGCGGTGTCGGGGGCGATGGGCGGCAGCGCCTCCGAGGAGTTCCTGGCCGAAAGCCCCGTCGGCGAGGACACCTTCGTGCGCTGCCTGGAGTCGGGATACGCGGCCAACGTCGAGGCCGTCGTCACCGCCAGGCCGGAGACCCGGCCCATCGAGGGGCTGCCCGACGCCGTGGTCCACGACACCGGTGACACCCCCACCATCGCCACCCTGGTGGAGTGGGCCAACACGGCCGGCCTCGACCGCGCGGTCACCGCGGCGGACACGCTGAAGAACGTGTTGCTGAAGGTGCGCCAGCCCGGCGGGGAGTGGGATCTGCTGGCCATCGGCCTGCCGGGCGACCGCGAGGTCGACGACAAGCGGCTCGGGGCGGCGCTGGAGCCGGCCGACTACGCGCTGCTCGACGACGCCGACTTCGCCAAGTACCCGTTCCTGGTGAAGGGTTACATCGGGCCGAAAGCGCTGCAGGACAACGGAGTTCGCTACCTGGTCGACCCGCGGGTGGTAGACGGCACCAGCTGGATCACCGGGGCGGACCAGCCCGGCCGGCATGTCGTCGGCCTGGTAGCGGGCCGGGATTTCACGCCGGACGGCACCATCGAGGCCGCCGAGGTGCGCGACGGAGACCCGTCGCCCGACGGCGCCGGCCCGCTGGTGTCGGCGCGGGGCATCGAGGTCGCGCACATCTTCCAGCTCGGCCGCAAATACACCGACGCCTTCGCCGCCGACGTGCTCGGCGAGGACGGCAAACCGGTCCGGCTGACCATGGGTTCCTACGGCCTCGGGGTGTCGCGCATGGTGGCGGTCATCGCGGAGCAGCACCATGACGAGCTGGGCCTGCGCTGGCCCTCGTCGGTGGCGCCCTTCGACGTCCACCTGGTGATCGCCAACAAGGACGCGGAGGCGCGCACCGGGGCCACCGGGCTGGCCACCGACCTGGACCGGTTGGGCGTCGAGGTGCTGCTCGACGACCGCCAGGCGTCACCGGGTGTCAAGTTCAAGGACGCCGAGTTGCTCGGCGTGCCCTGGATTTTGGTGGTGGGGCGCGGCTGGGCCAACGGCGTGGTCGAGTTGCGCGACCGCTTCGGCGGGCAGACGCGCGAGCTGGCCGTCGGCCCGTCGCTGGCCACCGACGTCGTGGCCGCCCTGGCCGGTTAGCGAGCCCGGTCGGCGATTCCGGCTGGCAACGAAAAGGCTTGCGGCGCTAGTCGTTTCCGCCCGGAAAGCTCGTCGTGATGGGCCAGGCGCCCAGGATGCGGTTCCACCGGGCGGCCATCACGGCGCTTTGCGTCAATGCCGTCGCGGCGAACGCGCGGTCATCGGCTGTCTCGGCGTGCTCGATCACCACCCGCCAGGCCGACGCGCCGTCGTTCTCCATCCGCGCGGCCAGGCGCGCGGCGTCGGCGGCGCTGCCCACCAGCATCGGCAACTGGTAGCCGGGCGCGGCGACGGGCGCGTTGACCTTGCGGGCGGTCAGCATCGCGATCACGTCGTCGCGGCGTTGGCGGTGCTGGTTCAGCGCCTCCACCACCAAGTCGTTCACGCTGGGCGGCGACAGCGCCGACACCATGCCGTAGCCGTAGATCGTCGAGTGTTCGACGGCCAGGGCGTCGCACAGCGCCGCGTTGTCGGCATCCTTCCCCGAACTCATATCGACGGGCCCCCGGGCACCAGGGCGACAGTGTACGACGCCGTGCAGGACGCGATGATCGAGGCGAGCAGCCCCGCCCGGTAGCCCGATTCGCTCGCCACCAGGCGGCTGGCGCTGTCCGCGGAGGCGCGCAACGCGTTGATCACGTCGGACACCGGCGGGGGAGGCGGCGGTGGCCCCGCCGGCTCGGCCGGGCTGGGGCTCGGGCCCGTCGTCTCGCTCGTCGACGACGTGGTGATCTTGCCGGCGGCCCGCGAGATCTCCGTGGACAGGGCGCGGGCGTGCGCGGCGCGCTGGCTCGCCACCACGGTCAGCGCGGCCGCGACCTGCGGCGGATTGCCGACGGCCGCCGCGGCGGCACCGGCCAGCGCGCTGTCCTTACGCGCCTGGTCCAACGGCCCCAGCAGCTCTTCGACGGCTGGGGGCTTGGGCGGGGACTCGCCGCAGGCGGAGCTGACCACCCCGAGCGCAGCCAAGGCCGCGCCGCCGGCGAGCACACCCCGCCGGTTGACGACGGGATCGCTAGACACAAACACATCCTGCCATCGGCGTGAAGGTGGGCACGAAGCCAGGACGCGATCCCGCCGGCAGCGGCGATTCCTGGCGTATCGTTGATAGCTGCTCTCGCGGAACGGCAGCCTTCGCGTTCCGCCGGGACACTGGAGCCGCCCGCGAGCCAACGGGGCGGCGACGCCCTCCAGCTGACCGGACAACTCAAGATGAGGAGCTCGCCGTGACCACCGGGCTACCTTCCCAGACGCAGGTGATCGAGCTACTCGGCGGTGAGTTCGCGCGCGCGGGATACGAGATCGAAGACGTGGTCATCGACGCCCGGGCGCGCCCGCCGCGCATCATGGTGATCGCCGACGGCGACAAAGCCCTCGACCTGGACACCATCGCCACGCTGTCCCGCTCGGCGTCGGCTTTGCTGGACGGCCTCGACGACGTCGGCGACCGGTACGTGCTCGAGGTGAGTTCGCCGGGGGTGGACCGCCCGCTGACCAGTGAAAAGCACTTCCGTCGCGCCCGGGGCCGCAAGGTCGATGTCGTCCTCTCGGACGGTTCACGGCTGACCGGTCGCGTCGGCGAAACGCGAGGCGACACCGTCGCGCTGGTGGTCCGGGCGGGCCGCGACTACCGGCTACGCGAGATCGCGCGCGCGGATATCGCCAAAGCCGTTGTCCAGGTGGAGTTTTCGCCGCCAGCCCAAGCGGAGTTGGAGCTGGCGGGCCGGGCCGACAGGACGGAGGCCGAAGCATGAACCGCGCCGGCGACGATGCAGTGGCGGTACCCCCACCCGCTCGCGGGGGAAAGGAGCGGCGCTGATGAACATCGACATGGCCGCGCTGCATGCCATCGAGGTGGATCGCGGCATCTCGGTCAACGAGCTGCTCGAGACGATCAAGTCGGCGCTACTCACCGCGTACCGGCATACCGAGGGCCATCAGAACGACGCGCGCATCGAGATCGACCGCAAGACCGGTGTGGTCAAGGTGGTCGCCCGGGAAACCGATGACGACGGCAACGTGATCAGCGAATGGGACGACACCCCGGAGGGTTTCGGCCGCATCGCCGCCACCACCGCGCGGCAGGTGATGCTGCAGCGGTTCCGGGACGCGGAGAACGAGCGCACCTACGGCGAGTTCTCCACCCGCGAAGGCGAGATCGTCGCGGGCGTCATCCAGCGGGACAGCCGCGCCAACGCCCGCGGTCTCGTCGTCGTCCGGATGGGCACCGAGACCAAAGCCTCCGAGGGCGTGATCCCGGCGGCCGAACAGGTGCCCGGCGAGAGCTACGAACACGGCAACCGCGTGCGGTGCTACGTGATCGGGGTGACCCGCGGCGCGCGGGAGCCGCTGATCACGCTGTCCCGCACGCACCCCAACCTGGTACGCAAGTTGTTCTCCCTGGAGGTCCCCGAGATCGCCGACGGGTCGGTCGAGATCGTGGCGGTGGCGCGGGAGGCCGGCCACCGGTCGAAGATCGCGGTGAAATCCAACGTGCCCGGCCTGAACGCGAAGGGGGCCTGCATCGGCCCGATGGGGCAGCGCGTCCGCAACGTCATGAGCGAGCTCTCCGGGGAGAAGATCGACATCATCGACTACGACGAGGATCCGTCCCGCTTCGTCGCCAACGCGTTGTCGCCCGCCAAGGTGGTCTCCGTGTCGATCATCGACCCGAACGCCAGGGCCGCCCGCGTGGTGGTGCCCGACTTCCAGCTGTCGCTGGCGATCGGCAAGGAGGGCCAGAATGCGCGGTTGGCCGCGCGGCTCACCGGGTGGCGCATCGACATCCGCGGCGACACCCCGGGCGGGTCCGAGGGGCATTCGGAGGGCCACCCAGAACACGGCGCCACGCGCGGGATGGCGCACGACCGCTAGCGAAGGAGACCCACCGGCGCCCGGCCGCCGCGGGCAAGAGTCACCGGCACCCTCGGGCGGTTCTGACGATCGGGTAAGTGACGCTAGACTGAGCCGTGATCCAGCGTGAGTCTTCGGCCCCCGGTCCCAAACGGGTGCACAGACGTGTGGACGGACCAGTCCGGACGTGTGTCGGGTGCCGAAGGCGAGAGTTGGCCGTCGAACTGCTTCGCGTGGTGGCGGTGTCGAACGGGAACGGCGAATATGCCGTGGTCGTTGACACCAGGAGTAGCCTGCCGGGGCGGGGTGCGTGGCTGCATCCCGTGTCGCAGTGCGTCCAGCAGGCGATTCGGCGGCGGGCTTTCACCCGAGCGCTGCGCATCGACCGTCCACCGGACACATCCGCGCTGGTCGAGCACGTGGAGACGCTCGACTTGCCCGGCAACAGAACAGGTAGCAAAGAACATGAGCACACCGTGAAGTCCCGATGACCATGCGTCATAGCTAAACCCGAGGCGCGGCCCCACGACTGTCGCCTCTCAGACAGGAGATGTAGTGGCAGGTAAGGCCCGCGTACACGAGTTGGCCAAGGAACTCGGTGTAACCAGCAAGGAAGTCCTCGCCCGGCTGAACGAACAGGGCGAATTCGTCAAATCCGCATCCTCGACGGTGGAGGCGCCGGTCGCTCGTCGACTGCGCGAGTCCTTCGGCGGCGGCAAGGCGGCCCCCGAAAAGGCCGCGGCCAAGGCCAAAGCGCCCGTCAAGGGCCCGGACAAGTCACTTGACCAGGCGCTCGACAAGGCCATCGGCAACGGCGAAGCCGCCGCCGCGCCCGCCGGCACGGCGACCG
>NZ_GG770558.1:326629-380917 GCF_000164135.1 Mycobacterium parascrofulaceum ATCC BAA-614
CCGGGTCAGCGCGGCGGCGCCGCCGGCGCGTTCGGCCGTCCCGGCGGTGCGCCGCGACGCGGCCGCAAGTCCAAGCGGGCAAAACGCGCCGAGTACGAGAACATGCAGGCGCCGGTCGTCGGTGGCGTGCGGCTGCCGCACGGCAACGGCGAGACGATCCGGCTGGCCCGCGGCGCGTCGCTCTCCGACTTCGCCGACAAGATCAACGCCAATCCGGCCTCGCTGGTGCAGGCGCTGTTCAACCTCGGCGAGATGGTGACGGCCACCCAGTCGGTCGGCGACGAGACGCTCGAGCTGCTGGGCAGCGAGATGAACTACGTCGTCCAGGTCGTCAGTCCGGAGGACGAGGACCGCGAGCTGCTGGAGTCCTTTGACCTCACCTACGGCGAGGACGAGGGCGGCGAGGAAGACCTGCAGACCCGGCCGCCGGTGGTGACCGTCATGGGTCACGTCGACCACGGTAAAACCCGGCTGCTGGACACCATCCGCAAGGCCAGCGTGCGCGAGGGAGAGGCCGGCGGCATCACCCAGCACATCGGCGCCTACCAGGTGTCCGTCGACTTCGACGGCACCGAGCGGCCGATCACCTTCATCGACACCCCGGGCCACGAGGCGTTCACCGCCATGCGTGCCCGCGGCGCCAAGGCCACCGACATCGCGATCCTGGTGGTCGCGGCCGACGACGGCGTCATGCCGCAGACGGTGGAGGCCATCAACCACGCGCAGGCGGCCGACGTCCCGATCGTGGTCGCGGTCAACAAGATCGACAAGGAGGGCGCCGACCCGGCCAAGATTCGCGGCCAGCTCACCGAATACGGTTTGGTGGCAGAGGATTTCGGCGGCGACACGATGTTCGTCGACATCTCGGCGAAGGAAGGCACCAACATCGAGGCGCTCGAGGAGGCGGTGCTGCTGACCGCCGACGCCGCCCTGGACCTGCGGGCCAACCCCGACATGGAGGCCCAGGGCGTGGCGATCGAGGCGCACCTGGACCGCGGTCGCGGGCCGGTCGCCACCGTGCTGATTCAGCGCGGCACGCTGCGCGTCGGCGACTCCGTGGTGGCCGGTGACGCCTACGGCCGGGTGCGCCGCATGGTCGACGAGCACGGCGACGACGTGGAGGAGGCGCTGCCGTCGCGGCCGGTGCAGGTCATCGGCTTCACGTCGGTGCCCGGCGCCGGTGACAACTTCCTGGTCGTCGACGAGGACCGCATCGCCCGCCAGATCGCCGATCGGCGCAGCGCCCGCAAGCGCAACGCGCTGGCGGCGCGATCCCGCAAGCGGATCAGCCTGGAGGACCTGGACTCGGCGCTGAAGGAAACCAGCCAGCTGAACCTGATCCTCAAGGGCGACAACGCCGGTACCGTCGAGGCGCTCGAGGAGGCCCTGATGGGCATCCAGGTCGACGACGAGGTGATGTTGCGCGTGATCGACCGCGGCGTCGGTGGCATCACCGAAACCAACGTCAACCTGGCGTCGGCGTCGGACGCGGTGATCATCGGCTTCAACGTGCGCGCCGAAGGGAAGGCGACGGAGCTGGCCAACCGCGAGGGCGTCGAGATTCGCTACTACTCGGTGATCTACCAGGCGATCGACGACATCGAGAAGGCCCTGCGCGGCATGCTCAAGCCCATCTACGAGGAGAACGAGCTGGGTCGGGCCGAGATCCGCGCGATCTTCCGGTCCTCCAAGGTGGGCATCATCGCCGGCTGCATGATCAGCTCCGGGGTGGTGCGGCGCAACGCGAAGGCCCGCCTGTTGCGGGACAACGTCGTGGTCACCGAGAACCTCACGATCAACTCGCTGCGCCGGGAGAAGGACGACGTGACCGAGGTCCGCGAGGGCTTCGAGTGCGGTATGACGCTGGGCTACTCCGACATCAAGGAGGGCGACATCATCGAGTCCTACGAGCTCGTCGAGAAGGAGCGCGCTTAACCACCGCTGACGATGCAGAACGAAGTGATGAGGAGGAAGCGGTGAATCACCCACCGCTGACGATGCAGAACGAAGTGATGAGGAGGAGGCGGTGAATCACCCACCGCTGACGATGCAGAACGAAGTGATGAGGAGGAGGCGGTGAATCACGATGCCTGACCCGGCCCGGGCGCGCCGACTGGCCAAACGCATCAACACGATCGTCGCCTCGGCGATCGAATTCGAGATCAAGGATCCGGGGCTGGACGGGGTGACCATCGTCGACACGAAGGTCACCGCCGACCTGCACGACGCCACGGTGTTCTACACCGTGATGGGCCGCACCCTGGACGACGAGCCGGACTACGCCGCCGCGGCGGCGGCGCTGGACCGGGCCAAGGGCGCGCTGCGGACCATGGTGGGGGCGGGCACCGGCGTGCGCTTCACCCCGACGCTGACGTTCACCCGCGACACCACCCTGGACACGGTGCAGCGGATGGACGAGCTGCTGGCCCGCGCCCGCGCCGCGGACGCCGATCTGGCGCGCGTACGCTCGGGAGCCAAGCCGGCCGGGGATGCCGATCCATACCGTGCCAGCGGCTCGAGCGACGAGGACACCGGTGACGACGACCGACGCGAAGACTGAGCTTTCCCGCAGCGCGGGAGCGAGGCCACGCGTCGACGCGCACGGTGCGGTCGAATTGCTCTCCGCCGCAGCGACGATCGCGGTGGTCGCCCATGTCCACCCCGACGCCGACACCATCGGGGCGGGCCTGGCGCTGGCTTTGGTGCTGGACAGGTGCGGCAAGCGCGTCGAGGTGGGCTTCGCCGAGCCGGCGGCGCTGCCGGAGTCGTTGTCGTCGTTGCCCGGTTGCTGGCTGCTGGTCGGTGCGGACGAGATGCGGCGCGACGTCGATCTGGTTGTCACCGTTGACGTTCCGAGCGTCAAGCGGCTGGGTGCCCTCAGCGATCTGGCCGGCCCCGGCCAGGAGTTGCTGGTGATCGACCACCACGCCTCCAATGACCTGTTCGGCACCGCGAATTTTGTTGACGTGTCGGCGGATTCGACCACGATGATGGTCGCCGACATCCTCGACGCGTGGGACAAGCCGATCGAGCCGGACGTCGCGCACTGCATCTACGCCGGGCTGACGACCGACACCGGCTCGTTCCGCTGGGCCAGCGCCCGCGCCCTTCGGCTGGCGGCCCGGCTGGTGGATACCGGCGTCGACAACGCCGCGATCAGCAGGACGCTGATGGATACCCACCCCTTCACCTGGCTGCCGCTGCTGTCGCGCGTCCTGGGTTCGGCCGAGCTGCTGCCCGACGCGGCCGCCGGCCGCGGCCTGGTGTACGCCGTTGTGCACCATCAGGATTGGGTCGCCTCGCGCCCCGAGGAAGTGGAAAGCATCGTCGACGTCGTGCGCACCACGCAGCAGGCCGAGGTGGCCGCGGTGTTCAAGGAAGTCCAACCGCAGCAGTGGTCGGTGTCGATGCGGGCCAAGGCCGTCGTGGACCTGGCGGCTATCGCGTCCGCGTTCGGCGGGGGCGGCCACCGGCTGGCCGCCGGCTATTCGACCAGCGGCCCGATCGACGACGCGGTGGCGTCGCTGCGCGCGGCGCTGGGTTAGCGCCGACGCGGGGCTAGAACGCCCAGCTGCCCGAGCGTTGCAGCACGAACCCGTGGTCGCCGCTGGTGGTGTCCAGGCAGGCGACGAGGTTGTCGGCCCCGACGGCGCACGTGACGTTCAGGTAGGTCAGCTTCTGACCCGCTCCCAGCAACTTGCCGCCCGGCGGCAGGGCGGCGGGGTTGCCGTCGCATCCGCCGTAGGACATGCGGCTCAACTGGTAGCCCGGTCCCTTGAACTCGACGGAACCCACTAGGCAATCGCCCGGGTGCGGGCGCCCGCCGAGGACGGGGACGTCCTCGATCCCCGGCATGTCGCCCTTGCATCGGATGTCCTGTGACGGGTGCGGCGCCGGCGCCGGCCCACCGTAGAAGTCGCACGCCAGGTTGTACGGAGTGGAGAAACTGATCCGGGGCGGGGTGCCGGGACCGGTGCCGGTCACGTAGCCATCCGCCGGGACGGCGGTGAAGCCGTCCAGGCTGGGAAATCCCGCCGGTGGCAGCGCGGCCGCTCCCGGCGCGGGCCCCGCGACCGTGGCCGCCGCCGCGAGCGGCACAGCGCCCGCGAGCACCCTCACGATGACGTCGACGACCGCACGCACGCGCTGATCGTATTGGTTGTCCTCGGTTCGCCCACAGTCCAGCGGCGACGAAAACCGAGACACCGGCGCTGACCAGGCCCGACGCCGGCCGGTGGGCCTAACGCACCTGAGCCCGTCCCCGCTGCAACACCGCCTCGCGATTGGCGGCGATGTCCTCGCCACTGGTCCGGAACTGGCGGGCCGCCATGGCTTCGAGCCACAACCCCCCGCCGGTCTGCGACTCGTCGATCCGGTGGTACGAGGCCAGCAGCGCGCGCACCGCGTCCTGGTTGTTGCCGACGATGGAGGCCGCCACTTGGCGGGCGGTGCCCAGCAGCTGATCGTGCGGCACCACCTCGGTCACCAGCCCGGCGCGCAGCGCGTCGGCGGCGGACAGGTAGTCCCCGGTCATGCTCATGCGCCGGGCCAGGCCGACGCCGACCTTCTGCGGTAACCGCACGCTGAGCCCCCAGGTGGGCAGCAGGCCCACCCGCGCGTGGGTGTCGGCGAACCGGGCGTTCTCCGAGGCGATCAGGATGTCGCAGTACAGGGCGAGCTCCAGCCCGCCGGTCACCGCGGCGCCGTTGATCGCACCGATCACCGGCTTGCTCAGCGGTGGCCAGCGCGGGGAGATGTCCGGAAGCGCCGAGGTGCCGCCCAGTTCCTTGAGATCCAGCCCCGCGCAGAACACCGGGTCGGTGCCGGTGACGATGACGACGTCGACGCCGTCGTCGGTTTCCGCGTCGGCCAGCGCCCCGAAGAACCGGTCCCGCAGCGCCGAGGACAGCGCATTGCGGGACTGCGGCCGGTTGAGGGTGAGGGTGCGCACCCGCTCGTCGGTTTCTATCAGCAGGATGTCGTCGGTCATGGAGTTCACCGTAGAGGGTCGCCGGGCGCGCCTATCGTTGATCCCATGTGCCGGAACATCACCGAGCTGCGCGGGCTGGAGCCGGCGGCCACCGCCGAGGAGATCGCGGCGGCGGCCCGCCAATACGTACGCAAGGTCAGTGGGCTCACCCGGCCCTCTCCGGCGACCGCCGACGCCTTCGAGGCGGCCGTCGCCGAGGTCACCGAGGCGACGACGCGGCTGCTGGCGGCGCTGCCCCCGCGGCGTCAGCCGCCCAGGACCGTCCCGCCGCTGCGACGGCCCGTGGGGGTGCCACCCGCTCGCGGGGGCGTGATCGCCCGGCTGGGCGGGTCGCAATGACGCTCGCCGCGACCGGCCCCACCACGACGCCCGCGCTCAAGGAGTGGAGCGCCGCCGTGCATGCCCTGCTGGACGGTCGCCAGCGGGTGCTGTTGCGCAAGGGGGGCATCGGGGAGAAGCGGTTCGAGCTGGCGGCCTCCGAGTTCCTGCTGTTCCCGACGGTCGCTCACAGTCACGCCGAGCGCGTCCGGCCCGAGCATCGCGACCTGCTGGAAGCGGCCGCCGCCGACAGCACCGACGACCGCCTGGTCGTCCGGGCGGCCGCCAAAGTCGTTGCGGCGGTGCCGGTTGACCGGCCCGAAGGCCTGACGGAGATCGAGGACCTGCACATCTGGACCCCCGAGTCGGTGCGCGCCGACCGGCTCGACTTCCGCCCGAAACACCGGCTGGCCGTGCTGGTGGTCTCGGTGCAGCCGCTGGCCGAGCCGGTGGAGATCACCCGGACGTCGGAATACGGCGGCTGCAAGAGCTGGGTGGAGTTGCCCCTACGTGCGCCGTTGGGGCCGCCCGTGCATGACCCGGGGTCGCTAACCGAGGTCGCCGGGCGCGTCCGCGGCGCCGTTGGCTGACAGGTCGCGCGGGCCGACGGGCAGCAACAGCCGGGAGCGTCCGTAGCGCACGGTGTGGGTGGCCGGCCTGGACTGCCGGCCGGTCAGGATCGGCTCGTCGGTGCCCAGGTTGCGCGCGTAGCGGGGAAACCAGCTGCCGGCGATCAGGACCCGGATGCGCGAGCCCGCCCGGAAGCGGTGGGCGACGCCGTCGAGCTCGATCCGGACGGTCCCCTTCGACGGCTTCTTGGCCGCGCGCAACCGCCGGTAGCCGTCGCTGACGTTTCTCGACCGGCCCCCGGCGTCGACCTCGCTGACCCGGACGAACAGGTCGACGTGCGGGTTGTCGGCGCCGTGCGCCAGCTCGACGACGGGGCTCCCGTAGACGCAGAGGTCGTGCGTGAGGGTGAGGCTGGTGAACGTCAGCACGTCGTCGCGCGCCGCGAGCCGGCTGTCGTCGCGGTAGCCGCCGTTCGGCGACAGCAGCGGCCCACCGGTGGTCGGGGTCGGGTCGGCGGGGTCGTAGCGGAAGGTCGCCGGGGCCAGCCGCGGCAGGCCCGTCGGTGCGGTCTCACCCAGGTGGCCGCCGGGCCGCAGGTAGAGCGCGCGCTCGGTGGTGGCGGGCGGCCAGTGGGCCAGGTTGCGCCAGCCCTGACCCGTCACGTTCACCCGGACCCGGGCGGGCCGGCGCAGGGGTGTTGCGCCGTCCAGGTGGGCGCCCAGCCAGTCCAGCGACTCCCGCAAGCAGGTGCTCAGCCCGGTGGTGAGCAGCTGCGTGTGCGTCCAGGGGCCCATGGTCAGCGCGACGTCGACGCCCCGGGCGCGGAGATGCTCGTACTGCTGCAGCGTCTGCCTGACGAAGATGTCCTGCCAGCCGCCGACCAGCAGCACCGGCACGTCGACGCGGTCCAGCGCGTCGCCGCAACGCAGCGCGTCCCAGAACGGATCCTTCGGGTCGGTGTGCTCGACCCACGATTCGAACCACGGTGCGCCCGCTCCGAGCAGCGCCCGGGCCGTCTCGCCCACCGGCAGCCCCAGGGCCGCCCGGGTGACGTGGCGGCGGTTCTGCAGCTGGCGCAGCGCGGACCGGGCGCGCACCGGATCCTCCTGGTGGGCGACCATGTCGCTCCACCCCAGAAAGTCGTTGATCGCGAACGAGCCGGTGCCCCATACCGAGGCGTTGAAATCGTGCGGGCCCACCGTGATGACGGCCGTGGCCAGCTCCGGCGGGGGATCGGTCAGCAGCGCCCACTGGGTGAACCCGAGGTAGGACAGCCCGAGGGTGGCGAAGCGGCCGGTGAACCAGGGCTGCTCGCGCAGCCAGGCCACCGTGTCGGCGCCGTCGGCGGCCTCGTTGGCCATCGGCTCGAATTCGCCGCCCGACCCGAACGTGCCACGGACGCTCTGCAACACCACGTGGTAGCCGCGCGCCGCGTAGAGCGCTGCGAAGACGAGGGAGAACGGGAAGGCGCGCCCGTAGGGCCCCCGCGCCAGCAGCGTGCCGGCCGGGGAGGACGTCCGCGGCGCGTAGTGATCGGCTACCAGCTCGACCCCGTCGCGCATGGGCACCCGGACGCGCGCGACGGTGTAGTCGGTGGTCGCCGGCGGCAGGCCGAGCAGCCGGCCGACGGCCTTGCCGCCGAGGTGTCGCAGGGCGTGCAGCGTGGGCTGGGCGGTTCGCGTCGAGGTGATACTCACGGAGCTCAGGTTAAGGCCCGGCGGGCCGTCAGAACTTGTAGTAAGGCGCCAGGTCGTTGGCCCGCTGCAGATTGGTCGACATGCAGTCCACCTCCGGGTTGGAGTAGACGGTCGAGTAGTAGAGCGCCTGCTGCAGCACGCCGTAGCCGGTCTTGAACGCGACCATGCAGGAGTAATACCAGTAGCTGTTGTGATACGTCGGCTTGAGCACCCAGTACTGCGCGGCGCGGTGGCCCGCGATGGTGGTCTCGACCGCGTCGGGGGGCAGCGTCGCCTCGTAGGTGCGCCAGATGATCGGCTCGACCGCCAGCTGGTAATTACCCGCGTCGAAGTGGCAGCGCAGGCCGTCCTCGTGCTCGGGCGGTGTGAACGCCAGCCCGAGCCGCTGCACCGCATCGAACGGGATGTCCTCGCACGCGTCGAAGGGGCGCGGGTCGGTGGTCGCCACGATCGGGCTCTTCATGGTGGTTTCCATCGGCACCGCGGTCGAGCGCAGCTCGACGCGCCCGCCTCCCGCAGGCCCGGGCGCGACGCCCTGCCACCCCGCCGTGCCGGCTATCGCCGCTGCGGCCAGGGCACCCACCGCCCCGATCAGACGCACCTTGGCGAACACGACACCCCCTGACGGCTCGGCGGTCTTGCGGGGAGTCTACAAGTCGCGCCGCCGCTCCCCACAGGGAAACAAGAACACGTTCCAACGGCGCGGGCAAGGGCCGGCGCCGACCGCCCCATGACTGCGGGTCATTAGGCTGGTTAATCGTGGCTGGTCAAAACGCGGGGCACGACCCGACCAATGGGGGGCAACCCACGCTGTGGGCGGTCTCCGATCTGCACACCGGGCACCTCGGCAACAAGCCGGTCACCGAGTCGCTGCACCCCTCCTCGCCGGACGATTGGCTGATCGTCGCCGGCGACGTCGCCGAACGCACCGACGAGACCCGGTGGGCGCTCGACCTGCTGCGCCGGCGTTTCGCCAAGGTGATCTGGGTGCCCGGCAACCACGAGCTGTGGACCACGACCCGCGACCCAGTGCAGATCTTCGGCAAGTCCCGCTACGACTACCTGGTCAACATGTGCGACGAGATGGGCATCGTCACGCCCGAGCACCCGTTCCCGGTGTGGACCGAGCGCGGCGGCCCGGCGACGATCGTGCCGATGTTCCTGCTCTACGACTACAGCTTCTTGCCCGAGGGCGCGACGAGCAAAGCCGAGGGCCTGACCATCGCGCGGGAGCGCAACGTGGTCGCCACCGACGAATTCCTGTTGTCGCCGGAGCCGTATCCCACCCGGGAGGCCTGGTGCCGGGAGCGGCTCGCCTTCACCCGGACCCGGCTCGAAGAGCTCGACTGGATGACGCCGACGGTTCTGGTGAACCACTTCCCACTGGTGCGCGAGCCCTGCGACGCGCTGTTCTACCCGGAGTTCTCGCTGTGGTGCGGGACCACCAAGACCGCCGACTGGCACACCCGCTACAACGCCGTCTGCTCGGTCTACGGGCACCTGCACATCCCGCGCACCACCTGGTACGACGACGTGCGCTTCGAGGAGGTGTCGGTGGGTTACCCCCGGGAATGGCGGCGCCGCAAGCCGCACAGCTGGCTGCGCCAGGTGCTGCCCGATCCGCAGTACGCCCCCGGCTACCTCAACGACTTCGGCGGTCACTTCGAGATCACTCCCGAGATGCGGCGGCAGGCCGAGCAGTTCCGGGAACGGTTGCGGCAGCGGCAGTCACGATGACCGACGACACGTTGGTCTCCTCGGTGCTGCCCGCCGTGGGCGAGCTGGCCTATTCGGAGCTGTATTCCGATCCGCCCGGTCTGACCCCGCTGCCCGAGGAGGAGCCGCTGATCGCCAAGTCGGTCGCCAAGCGGCGCAACGAGTTCGTCACGGTGCGGCACTGCGCGCGGGTCGCGATGGGTGAGCTCGGGCTGCCGCCGGTGCCGATCCTCAAGGGCGAGAAGGGCGAACCGTGCTGGCCCGACGGGGTGGTGGGCAGCCTCACCCACTGCACGGGCTATCGCGGTGCGGTGGTGGGCCGCACCGAGGCGGTGCGCTCGGTGGGCATCGACGCCGAGCCGCACGACGTGTTGCCGGACGGTGTGCTGAACGCGATCAGCCTCCCCGAGGAGCGGCACGAGATGACGACCTTGCCCGAAGGCCTGCATTGGGACCGAATCCTGTTCTGCGCCAAGGAGGCAACGTACAAGGCGTGGTTCCCGCTGACCAAGCGCTGGCTGGGTTTCGAGGACGCCCACATCGTGTTCGACCTCGACCCGCCCGACGGTGTGACCACCGGGGCGTTCGTGTCCAAGATCCTGATCGACGGGCAGACCCTCGATGGCCCGCCGCTGACCGCGCTGCGCGGCCGGTGGTCGGTGGAGCGGGGGCTGGTGCTGACCGCCATCGTGCTATGAGTCAAAGCCCCAGCGGCCGAGGCATAGTCGTCGTCGACAAGCCGGCCGGGATGACCAGTCACGACGTGGTGGGGCGGTGCCGCCGCATCTTCTCCACCCGCCGGGTGGGGCACGCCGGGACGCTGGACCCGATGGCCACCGGCGTGCTGGTGATCGGCGTCGACCGCGCCACCAAGATCCTCGGCCTGCTGACGGGGGCCTCCAAGTCGTACGCCGCCACCATCCGGCTCGGCCAGACCACCTCCACCGAGGACGCCGAAGGCGAAGTGCTGCACAGCGTCTCGGCCGCGCACCTGACCCGCGAGGCGATCGGCGCCGCGGTCGCCGGCCTGCGGGGCGACATCGAACAGGTGCCGTCGGCGGTCAGCGCGATCAAGGTGGAGGGGCGGCGCGCCTACCGGCTGGTGCGGGAGGGCCAAGCCGTCGAACTCGCGGCCCGGCCGGTGCGCATCGACCGGTTCGAGGTGTGCGACGTCCGGCCCGCCGGCCAGCTCGTCGACGTCGACGTGGAGGTGGACTGCTCGTCGGGAACCTACGTGCGCGCGCTGGCCCGCGACGTCGGCGCCGCGCTCGGGGTGGGCGGGCACCTGACGGCGCTGCGGCGCACCCGCGTCGGTCGCTTCACGCTGGAGCAGGCCCGCTCGCTCGACGACCTGGCCGAGCGGCCCGGGCTGTCGCTGACCCTGGACGAGGCGTGCCTGCTGATGTTCCCGCGCCGCGAGCTAAGCGCCGAGGAGGCCGACGCGACGGCCAACGGGCGCCCGCTCGCGGCGGCCGGCATCGACGGCGTCTACGCCGCCTGCGACGCCGACGGCCGGGTGATCGCGCTGCTGCGCGACGAGGGCACGCGGACCAAGTCGGTGGTGGTGATCCGCCCGGCGACGCTCGGGGAATAGGCTGTGACGCGGATCTCCTCAACCCTGTCGAAAACCCTGTCGAAGAAGGGGCGCGCAATGTCCAACAAGGTTTACGTCGTCGGCGTCGGGATGACGAAATTCGAGAAGCCCGGCCGCCGCGAGGGCTGGGACTACCCCGACATGGCGCGCGAGTCCGGCACCAACGCGCTGGTCGACGCCGGGATCGACTACCGCGAGGTGCAGCAGGGCTACGTCGGCTACGTCGCCGGCGATTCGACGTCCGGGCAGCGAGCGCTCTACGAGCTGGGCATGACCGGGATCCCGATCGTCAACGTCAACAACAACTGCTCCACCGGGTCAACCGCGCTGTTCCTGGCGGCGCAGGCGATCCGCGGCGGGATCGTCGACTGCGCCATCGCGCTCGGCTTCGAGAAGATGCAACCCGGCTCGCTGGGCGGGGGCGCCCAGGACCGCGAATCGCCGATGGGCAAGCACGTCAAGGCGATGGCCGCGATCGACGAGTTCGCCATGCCCGTCGCGCCCTGGATGTTCGGCGCCGCCGGCCGCGAGCACATGCGGCAATACGGCAGCACGGCAGAGCATTTCGCCAAGATCGGCTACAAGAACCACAAGCACTCCGTCAACAACCCGTTCGCGCAGTTCCAGGAGTCCTACACGCTCGACGACATCCTGGCGGCGCGGATGATCTCCGACCCGCTCACCAAGTTGCAGTGTTCGCCGACGTCCGACGGATCCGGCGCGGCGATCCTGGCCTCGGAGAGCTTCGTCGACAGCCACGGGCTGGCCGGCCAGTCGGTGGAGATCGTCGGTCAGGCCATGACGACCGACTTCGCGTCCACCTTCGACGGCAGCGCCAAGAACCTGATCGGCTACGACATGAACGTGCAAGCGGCCCAACAGGTCTACGACCAGTCCGGGCTGGGTCCCGAGGACTTCCAGGTGATCGAGCTGCACGACTGCTTCTCGGCCAACGAGCTGCTGCTCTACGAGGCGCTGGGGCTGTGCGGGCCGGGCGAGGCGCCCAAACTGATCGACAACGGCGACACGACCTACGGCGGGCGCTGGGTGGTCAACCCGTCGGGCGGCCTGATCTCCAAGGGGCATCCGCTGGGCGCCACCGGGCTGGCGCAGTGCGCCGAGCTGACCTGGCAGCTGCGGGGCGCCGCCGACAAGCGTCAGGTCGAGGGCGTCAGCGCGGCACTGCAGCACAACATCGGGCTCGGCGGCGCGGCCGTCGTCACCGCCTATCAGCGCGCCGAGCGGTAGCCCGAGCTAGCCCGATGGCGGAGACCCCCTGCGCCCGGCTGCGCCGCGCTTGCGGTCACCGCTAGCCGACCACCCAGATCGCACGGGCGGCCGGGCTGCCCAGGTCGACTGTCACCTGAACGCCGTCGCCGGATTCGATCGCCACCGAGATCATGCCGGCGAACTCCCGGCGGGCCAGCACGCGCAGTCGTGAATCGAGGTTGATGCCGACGTCGGCGAAGTAGCGCAGCATCTCGGGGTCGGCGTCGGAGATGCGGGCGACCGTCCCGGCGTCTCCGTCGCCGCACGCCCACAGTTGGCGTGCGGGCGGGGTGGGCACCTGGCCGTCGGAGGCCGGGATCGGGTCCCCGTGCGGGTCGCGCTGCGGGAAGCCCAGCTTGGCGTCGATGCGGGCCACCAGCCGGTCCGACACCGCGTGTTCGAGCACCTCGGCCTCGTCGTGCACCTCGTCCCAGCCGTAGCCGAGCTCGTTGACCAGGAACGTTTCCAGCAGCCGATGGCGGCGCACCATTGCCAGCGCCGCGCGGCGGCCCGCCTCGGTCAGGGTGACGGCGCCGTATTTCTCGTGGTCGACCAGGCCCTGCTCGGCGAGTTTGCGGATCGACTCCGATGCCGTGCTGGCCGACACCCCGATCTTCTCGGCCAGCATCTTGGTGCTGACCTTCTGCGGCGCGTCCTTGGGGGACCACTCCTGCGCGTTCCAGATGACCTTGAGGTAGTCCTGGCCGACCGCGGTGAGACCGCCACGCTCTTCGTCAGCCCTCACACCGAGCAAGTTTAGGCAAACCAAGCCTGATCGTGTGCTCCTCGACACCCTCGCGCCCACGGATCTCCCGGCGGCGGACGCGGAGCCGTAGGCTTGCGGGCGTGCAGCGGTGGCGCGGCCAAGACGAGATTCCCACGGACTGGGGCAGATGCGTGCTCACCATCGGCGTGTTCGACGGTGTGCACCGGGGCCACGCCGAGCTGATCGCGCATGCGGTGAAGGCGGGGCGCGCCCGCAACGTGCCGACCGTGTTGATGACCTTCGACCCGCACCCGATGGAAGTGGTCTACCCGGGCAGCCATCCGGCGCAGCTGACGACGCTGACGCGGCGCGCGGAGCTGGTCGAGGAGATGGGCATCGACGTCTTCCTGGTGATGCCGTTCACCAGCGATTTCATGAAGCTGACGCCGGAGCGCTACGTCCACGAGCTGCTGGTGGAGCACCTGCACGTGGTGGAGGTCGTGGTGGGGGAGAACTTCACCTTCGGTAAGAAGGCCGCCGGCAACGTCGAGACGCTGCGGCGCGCCGGGGAGCGGTTCGGATTCGCCGTCGAGTCCATGTCGCTGCTGTCCGAGCACCACAGCAACGAGACGGTGACGTTTTCCTCCACCTACATCCGGTCCTGCGTGGACGCCGGTGACGTGGTGGCGGCCATGGAGGCGCTGGGCCGTCCGCACCGCGTCGAGGGCGTCGTCGTCCGGGGCGAGGGGCGGGGGATGGAGCTGGGATTCCCGACGGCCAACGTGGCGCCCCCGATGTATTCGGCGATCCCGGCCGACGGCGTGTACGCCGCGTGGTTCACCCTGCTCGGGCACGGGCCGGTGACCGGCACCGTCGTCCCGGGCGAGCGCTACCAGGCCGCCGTGTCCGTCGGGACCAACCCGACGTTCTCCGGACGCACCCGCACCGTCGAGGCGTTCGTCCTGGACACCACGGCCGACCTCTACGGCCAGTACGTGGCGCTGGATTTCGTCGCCCGCATCCGCGGGCAGACCAGGTTCGACTCGGTGCAGGACCTCATCGACGCGATGGGCGAGGACACCGAACGGGCCCGCGCGATGCTCTCGGCGCGGGACTGATCCGCCGCTGCTGCCGGCGCGGGCCGCTGGCCTGGGATTTCGGTGGACATCGCAGCCGCTGATAGACTCGCCCCCCGAGCATGACGTGTGCTGCAGTCCGCGGCGGCCACGGACACGTTTTTCGTTCAAGTTTTTCGCGGCACCGATTGATGGAGATGTTTTCGTGGCGCTGACCGCCGAGCAGAAAAAAGAAATCCTGGGCACCTACGGCCTGCACGACACCGACACGGGTTCCCCGGAGGCGCAGGTCGCGCTGCTGACGAAGCGGATCGCCGACCTGACCGAGCACCTGAAGGTGCACAAGCACGACCACCACTCCCGGCGGGGCTTGCTCCTGCTGGTCGGCCGGCGGCGCCGGTTGCTGAAGTACGTCGCGCAGATCGACGTGGAGCGGTATCGCTCGCTCGTCGAGCGCCTGGGTCTGCGCCGCTGACCCAGCCCTCTTTCGGGCTACGTCCGCCCGTGTAGAGTAGGAGCGTTCTGGGCCGATTCGGCCCGAACCAATGGTGCGGCCGCGCAGATCCGCGTGTGCCGTTCCAGCGTGTCACGACGGGAGCAGCCCAGTCTGTATCGGGCGGTCTTCGGTAGTGGCGGCCGGGCTCTCCGGATCTGGGGCAGGTCGGCCGCTTCGATCGATGGCCGTAGCCGCATTCAGACTTTTCCTCTCGTAGGAAGCTTCGTAGGAAGCTCCCGGGTTACTTGCGCGTGACGACGCGAAAAAGCTGAATACCCAGAGAGGCCGTACGGACACCTATGTCTGTCGCTGAAATTGAAGAAGGCGTGTTCGAGGCAACCGCCGTTATCGACAACGGGAGCTTCGGCACCCGCACCATCCGCTTCGAGACCGGCCGGTTGGCCCAGCAGGCCGCCGGCGCCGTCGTCGCCTACCTCGACGACGAGAACATGCTGCTGTCGGCGACCACCGCCAGCAAGAACCCCAAGGAGCACTTCGACTTCTTCCCGCTGACCGTGGACGTCGAGGAGCGGATGTACGCCGCCGGGCGCATCCCCGGCTCGTTCTTCCGCCGCGAGGGCCGGCCCTCCACCGACGCGATCCTGACCTGCCGGCTGATCGACCGCCCGCTGCGGCCGTCGTTCGTCTCCGGCCTGCGTAACGAGATCCAGGTCGTGGTGACGATCCTGAGCCTGGACCCCAACGACCTGTACGACGTGCTGGCGATCAACGCCGCGTCGGCGTCCACCCAGATCAGCGGGCTGCCGTTCTCCGGCCCCATCGGGGGCGTGCGGGTGGCGCTGATCGACGGCACCTGGGTCGCGTTCCCCACCGTCGAGCAGCTCGAGCGGGCCGTGTTCGACATGGTGGTCGCCGGCCGCAAGGTCGACGATGACGTCGCGATCATGATGGTCGAGGCCGAGGCCACCGACAAGGTCATCGAGCTCGTCGAGGGCGGCGCCCAGGCGCCGACGGAGACCGTGGTGGCCGAAGGCCTGGAGGCCGCCAAGCCGTTCATCAACGTGCTGTGCACCGCCCAGCAGGAGCTGGCCGACGCGGCCGCCAAGCCGGTCGGTGAGTACCCGACGTTCCCGGACTACCAGGAGGACGTGTACTACTCGGTGGCCGCGGTGGCCACCGACGAACTGGCCAAGGCGCTGACCATCGGCGGCAAGGCCGAGCGCGACGCGCGCACCGACGAGCTGAAGGCCGAGGTGCTGACGCGGCTAGCGGAGACCTACGAGGGCCGGGAAAAGGAGGTCAGCGCCGCCTTCCGCTCGCTGACCAAGAAGCTGGTCCGCCAGCGCATCCTGACCGACCACTTCCGCATCGACGGCCGGGGCATCACCGACATCCGCGCCCTGTCGGCCGAGGTCGCCGTGGTGCCGCGGGCGCACGGCAGCGCGCTGTTCGAGCGCGGTGAGACCCAGATCCTGGGCGTAACCACGCTCGACATGGTCAAGATGGCCCAGCAGATCGACTCGCTGGGGCCGGAAACCTCCAAGCGCTACATGCACCACTACAACTTCCCGCCGTTCTCCACCGGCGAGACCGGCCGGGTCGGCTCGCCCAAGCGGCGCGAGATCGGGCACGGCGCGCTCGCCGAGCGCGCCCTCCTCCCGGTGCTGCCCGGCGTCGAGGAATTTCCCTACGCGATCCGGCAGGTGTCGGAAGCCCTGGGCTCCAACGGCTCGACCTCGATGGGATCGGTGTGCGCGTCCACGCTGGCGCTGCTCAACGCCGGCGTGCCGCTCAAGGCGCCGGTCGCCGGCATCGCGATGGGCTTGGTCTCCGACGACGTCGAGGTGGACGGCAAGACCGAGCGCCGCTTCGTCACGCTGACCGACATCCTGGGCGCCGAGGACGCGTTCGGTGACATGGACTTCAAGTGCGCCGGCACCAAGGACTTCGTCACCGCCCTGCAGCTGGACACCAAGCTGGATGGGATCCCGTCCCAGGTGCTCGCGGGTGCGCTGGCCCAGGCCAAGGACGCGCGCCTGACGATCCTCGAGGTCATGGCCGAGGCCATCGACGCCCCCGACGAGATGAGCCCCTACGCGCCGCGGGTGACCACCATCAAGGTCCCCGTGGACAAGATCGGCGAGGTCATCGGGCCCAAGGGCAAGATCATCAACGCCATCACCGAGGAGACCGGCGCGCAGATCTCCATCGAGGACGACGGCACCGTGTTCGTCGGCGCCACCGACGGGCCCTCGGCGCAGGCCGCGATCGACCGGATCAACGCCATCGCCAACCCGCAGCTGCCGACCGTGGGCGAGCGGTTCCTCGGAACCGTGGTCAAGACAACCGATTTCGGTGCGTTCGTGTCGCTGCTGCCCGGACGCGACGGCCTGGTGCACATCTCCAAGCTGGGCAGGGGCAAGCGGATCGCGAAGGTCGAGGACGTCGTGAACGTCGGCGACAAGCTGCGGGTGGAGATCGCCGACATCGACAAGCGGGGCAAGATCTCCCTCGTCCTGGTCGAGGAAGACAGCGCCGCCCCGGCCGACGCCCCGGCGGCCGCACCTGCCGATGCCGCGACCGCCAGCAGCTGACCGCGCCGCGGCCCTGCGCCGCGGCAAGCAAACCCTTGAGGTCGAAACCTCGACGGCGCTGCGCCGCAGCACCCTTCCGGGCGGCCTGCGCGTGGTCACCGAGTACCTGCCGTCGGTGCGTTCCGCGTCCGTCGGGGTGTGGGTCGGCGTCGGGTCGCGCGACGAGGGTGCCACCGTGGCGGGCGCGGCGCACTTCCTCGAGCACCTGCTGTTCAAGTCGACGCCCACCCGCAGCGCCGTGGACATCGCGCAGGCGATGGACGCCGTCGGCGGTGAGCTGAACGCCTTCACCGCCAAGGAGCACACCTGCTACTACGCGCACGTGCTGGACAGCGACCTGGCGCTGGCGGTCGACCTGGTGGCCGACGTCGTGCTCAACGGTCGCTGCGCGGCCGACGACGTGGAGCTGGAACGCGACGTCGTGCTCGAAGAGATCGCGATGCGCGACGACGATCCCGAGGACGCGCTGGGGGACATGTTCCTGGGCGCGATGTTCGGCGACCATCCGGTGGGCCGGCCGGTGATCGGCACCGCACAGTCGGTGTCCTCGATGACCCGGGCCCAGCTGCACTCCTTTCACGTGCGCCGCTACACCCCGGAACGCATGGTGGTCGCGGTGGCCGGCAACGTCGACCACGACGAGGTGGTCGCGCTGGTGCGCGCGCACTTCGGGCCGCACCTGGTCCGCGGGCGCCGGCCCATCGCCCCGCGCAAGGGCGCCGGGCGGGTGACCGGGCGGCCCGGCCTGATGCTGGGCAACCGGGACGCCGAGCAGACCCACGTCTCGCTGGGCGTGCGCACCCCCGGGCGTAGCTGGCGGCATCGCTGGGCGCTGTCCGTGCTGCACAGCGCGCTGGGCGGGGGCTTGAGTTCTCGGCTGTTCCAAGAGGTTCGCGAATTGCGCGGGCTGGCCTACTCGGTCTATTCGACGGTGGACATCTTTGCCGACAGCGGCGCCCTGTCGGTCTACGCGGCCTGCCAGCCCGAGCGGTTCGCCGAGGTGATGAAGGTGACCAACGAGGTGCTCGAGTCGGTGGCCCGCGACGGCATCACCGAGGCGGAGTGCCGCATCGCCAAGGGGTCGTTGCGCGGCGGCCTCGTCCTGGGACTGGAGGATTCCAGCTCCCGGATGAGCCGGTTGGGGCGCAACGAACTGAACTACGGCGAGCACCGCAGCATCGAGCACACCCTGCGCAAGATCGACGAAGTGACGGTCGAGGAGGTCAACGCGGTCGCCCGCCGGCTGCTCGGCCAGCCCTACGGCGCCGCGGTCCTGGGGCCGTACGCCTCCAAACGGTCACTGCCCCAACAACTTCGGGCGATGGTAAATTAGCTCCGTGGTACTGGGCTTTTGGGACATCATGGTGCCCATCGTGGGTGCGCCGATGGCCGGCGGACCGGGCACGCCCGAGCTGGCCGCGGCGGTGTCGAACGCGGGTGGGCTCGGCTTCGTTCCCGCCGGCCACCGAAGCGCGGAGCGGTTCGCCGAGGACATCGCCGCCGCGCGCGCGGCCACCACCGGCCCGCTGGGCGTCAACCTGTTCGTTCCCCAACCCAGCGTCGCCGACTGGATGGCGCTGGACTACTACGCCGAAGAGCTCGAAGAGATCGCCGACTACTACCAGGTCGAGGTCGGTCACCCGGAATACGGTGACGATGACGACTGGGAGCGCAAGCTCGAGGTGGTGGCCGACGTGCGGCCCGAACTGGTGTCGTTCACCTTCGGCGTCCCGCCGCCCGACGTCATCCGCCGGCTGGGGGCGCTGGGCCTGCTGGTGATGGTCACGGTGACGTCGGCGTACGAGGCCGGGGTGGCCGTCGCCGCCGGCGCCGACAGCCTGATCGTCCAGGGACCGGACGCGGGCGGGCACCGCGGCACGTTCGCGCCCGACATGGAGCCCGGCAACGAATCGCTGCACCACCTGATCGATCGCATCCGCCACGCGCACGACGTCCCGGTCGTCGCGGCGGGCGGACTGGGCAACGCCCGTGACGTCGCCGCCGTGCTGCACCGGGGTGCGGTGGCCGCACAGGTCGGCACCGCGCTGCTGCTCAGCGACGAAGCCGGCACCAGCACCGCGCACCGCACCGCCCTGAAGAATCCGGTCTTCGGGACCACCGTCGTCACGCGCGCCTTCTCGGGCCGCTACGCCCGCGGACTGGAGAACAACTTCACCCGCCTGCTCGACAACGTGGCGCCGCTCGGCTACCCCGAGGTCAACCAGATGACCTCGCCGATCCGGGAGGCGGCGGCCGCCCTGGAGGACCCCAACGGGATACCGCTGTGGGCCGGAACGTCGTTCAAGGAGGCCCAACCCGGGCCGGCGGCCGACATCATCGCCGGCCTGGTGGAAGCGGACTAGGTGAGCAGGCCCGCCGGATCGGTGAACGGGAGACCCAGGTCGGTGGCCACTCGTTCGGACAGCAGCGCGCCGTCGTGCGTCGAAAGCCCTTTGGCGAGAGCGGGATCCGACCGGCACGCCGCCTGCCAGCCACGGTCGGCCAATTCGAGCACGTAGGGCATGGTGGCGTTGGTCAGCGCCACGGTCGACGTCTTGGGCACGGCGCTGGGCATGTTCGCGACGCAGTAGAACTGCGTGTCGTGCACGGCGAACGTCGGGTCGTCGTGCGTGGTCGGCCGGGAATCGGCGAAGCAGCCGCCCTGGTCGATGGAGATGTCCACCAGCACCGCACCCGGTTTCATTTGTGCGACAAGAGAATTCGACACCAGCTCCGGAGCCTTGCCGCCGGGCAGCAGGACCGCCCCGATCAGCAGGTCGGCGCGCGTGACCGTGCCCTCCAGCTCGTACGCCGACGAGTAGCGGGTGCGGACCTGTCCGCCGAACTCCGCGTCGAGCAGGCGCAGCTTGCCGATGTTGACGTCGAGAACAGTCACGCTCGCGCCCATGCCGTTGGCGACCCGGGCGGCGTTGTAGCCGGCCGTGCCGGCGCCGATCACCACGACGTCGGCGGGTTTGACGCCCGGAACCCCGCCCATCAGCACGCCCCGCCCGCCGTGGGACCGCATCAGATGGTAGGAGCCCACCTGCGCCGAGAGTCGGCCGGCGACCTCGCTCATCGGAGCCAGCAACGGCAGGCTGCCGTCGGCGGACTGCACGGTCTCGTACGCGATCGACGTTGTGCGGGAAGTCAATAGCGCCTCGGTGCAGGCGCGCGAGGCGGCCAGGTGCAGATAGGTGAACAACACCTGTCGTGGGCGCAGCAGGCCGTATTCGACCGCGATCGGTTCCTTCACCTTCAGCAGCAGGTCGGCTTCGCCCCACACCTGTTCGGCCGAGCCGGCCAACTCGGCGCCCGCGGCCTTGAACTCCTCGTCGGGGATGGACGACCCCTCACCGGCCCCGGCCTGGACGAGCACGTCGTGGCCGCGGCGGCTGAGTTCGGCGACGCCGGCGGGCGTGATGGCCACCCTGAACTCGTTGGCCTTGGTCTCGGTCGGTACGCCGACTCGCATGGTTGCCCCTTGCTGTGGAGGTTCGCCCTCAAGTGTGGAGAAAGTTCGGATGGGCCGCAATCGCGCTGAAACCGCGCACGTGCTGGCTATGATCGGCCAATGACTGACCCAAGCGTGACGGCCACCGTACAGGTCGACGCGGGCCCCGACGTGGTGTATCGGCTCATCACCGATCTGCCCACGCTGGCCTCGCTCGCCGAGGAGGCGGTGGCGATGGAGTGGCGCAAAGGCGACGCGGCGCGCCCCGGGGCGGTGTTCACCGGTCACAACGAAAACGGCAAACTCCGCTGGAGCACCAAGTGCACGGTCACCGACGCCGACCCGGGTCGACGCTTCGCCTTCGACGTGCGCCATACCGTGCTGCCGATCGCGCGGTGGCAGTACGACATCGTCGCGGCCGACGGCGGCTGCCGGGTCACCGAGAGCACCTGGGACCGCAGGCCCGCGTGGTTCCGCAAGCTCGCCGGCAGGGCCACCGGTGTCCCGGATCGGGTGGCCGCCAACACCGAACACATCCGGCTCACCTTGCAGCGCCTGAAGCAGCGCGCCGAGTCCGAGTAGCCCGCGACCATGCGCCGCGATCCCGCCGTAGCCGTCGTCGGAGCGGGCATGTCCGGCCTGTGCGTCGCGATCGCGTTGCTGCGCAACGGGATCAACGATGTGACCATCTACGAGAAGGCCGACGAGGTCGGCGGGACCTGGCGGGAGAACACCTACCCCGGCCTGGTGTGCGACATCCCGTCGCGGGTCTACCAGTACACCTTCTCGCGAAACCCGAACTGGTCACACCTGTTCTCGCCCGGCGGCGAGATCCAGGCCTACTTCCGCGACGTCGCCGACCGCTTCGGGCTGCGCGACCGCATCCGGTTCGGCACCGAGATCTCCGATGCGCGATTCGAGGACGGGCGCTGGAGGTTGCGCACCGCCGCCGGCGCGGAGTCGACCGTCGACTTCCTGATCTGCGCCACCGGCGTGCTTCATCACCCCCGCCTGCCGTCGATTCCCGGACTGAATGACTTCGGCGGACACGCTTTTCACTCGGCGCGGTGGGATCACTCCGTCGAATTGCGCGGGCGCCGGATCGCCATCATCGGCAACGGGTCGACCGGTGTGCAGCTGGTGTGCGGGCTGAGCGGCGTGGCGGGCCGGGTCATGCTGTTCCAGCGCACCGCGCAGTGGGTGCTGCGGCTGCCCAACCCCCGATACAGCAGGTTCACCAACATCACCCATCGCAGGTTCGGCTGGCTCGACCGGATGGCGTACCGCTGCTACAGCTTCGGCTTCGACCTGTTCGCCGCCGGGCTCACCAAGCCGGGACTGCGCCGCAAGATGATGGGGGCGCTGTGCCGTGCCAGCCTGCGCGAGGTCCGCGACCCCGAGTTGCGCCGGGCCCTGACGCCCGACTACACGCCGATGTGCAAACGGCTGGTGATGTCCAACGGCTTCTACCGCGCCATCCAGCGCGACGACGTCGAACTGGTCACCGCCGGAATCGACCACGTCGAGCGGCGCGGCATCGTGACCGGCGACGGCGTCCTGCACGAGGCGGACGTCATCGTGCTCGCCACCGGATTCGACACCCACGCGTTCTTCCGGCCCATGCGGGTGGTGGGCCGCGACGGCTTGAGAGCCGACGACGTGTGGCGCGACGGTCCGCGGGCCTACCAGACGGTGGCCCTGCCCGGCTTCCCCAACTTCTTCATGATGCTCGGGCCGCACAGCCCCGTCGGCAACCTGGCACTGACGACCGTCGCCGAATCGCAGGCCGACCACATACTGCGCTGGATTCAGCGTTGGCGCAGCGGTGAATTCGACACGGTCGAACCGACCTGGCCGGCGACCGAGCGCTTCAACGCCAAGCTGCGCGCCGCGATGCCGGACACGGTGTGGACAACCGGCTGCCAGAGCTGGTACCTGAACAAGGACGGGGTGCCCGAGGTGTGGCCCTTCACGCCGGGCGAACACCGGGCGATGTTGGCGAAGACCGACCTCGGTCAGTACGACCTGCGCCGGCACGTTCCGGCCGGCTGAGTCGGTAGCCCACGTGGGGCACGTTGACACCCGGCAGCGGCTGCCAGTCCAGGGTGCGGCCGTCGGCGCGAAAGCCGTTCTTCTCGTAGAAGAGTCGCGCCTGCGTGTTATGTTCGGCGCACCACAGGACGACGTCGCCGGGCGGGCTTTCGCCCAGGGCAGTGGCGAGCAGGCTGGCACCGATCCCGCGCCGCTGGCATCCCGCCGCGACGTAGAGCGAGTCGAGTTCTACCCGCCCGCGGTCCGCCGGATCGGGCCCGAAGATGGTCATTCCTATTGCCCGGGAATCGGATTCGGCGATCCACATGCTCCAGCCCCGGCGCTGCAGGACTCTCGGGTACGCCAGCACGGCCCAGCGCCGCGGCGAGCCGAGGACGTCGATCGTGGAATCCGGCAGTACGCCGGTCCACGATTGCCGCCAGACCGGATAGTGCATCTCGGCGACGTTCGCCAGATCGCCCGGCCCGGCACGCCGGATGGTGACGGCGCCGGTCGTCACGGGCGGGATGGCTCCAGGTAGGCGGCCAGCGCGTTGGTCAACCCGCGGCGCGCCATGTCCAGGTCGGCATACGAGCCGAGCTGGCGCTCGGACACCAGGCCGCGCATCGCGCCGGGGATCAGGGCGGCGACTTCGCGCACCCGATCGGGATCGACGTCCAGGCCGGCGAACGCGTTCTGGCAGGTCTCCAGCCAGCTCTTGCCCCAGGAGAACAGTTCGGCGGCGGTGCGCGGGAAGAGGCGCTCGAGCTCGTCGGGGTCGCGGGGGAGCGCCGCGCGCAGGTTCTCGATCGCCCGCGAGTCCGCCGATGCCAGCCCGCCGTAGAGGGTGTCGATGATGGCGCCGACCCGCTCGCGCAGCGGCGCATCCGGGGAGATCGGGGACGACAGCGTCGAGAAAGTCGCGGCGCGCCGCTCGGCGGTGCGGTGCAACACCGCCGCCCAGAACCCGTCGGTGTCACCGAATTGGTATTGCACGGCGCCCCAGGTGGCACCGATCTCCTTGGCGATGCGATTGGCCGACACCGAGCCCGGGTCGCCGGAGGCCAGCGACCTGAGCGCGGCCTCCAGCATGCTCTCGCGCGTGGCGTTGCCACGCCGGTTGGGGCGCCGGTTCGCGGTTCCGGCCCCGCTCACCTGCCGAGTCATCAGCCGAGCCTATCGCGGGGAATGGTTTATGTTTCATAGAGGGTACTTTGATCATGGCGGGAGCGGGGCCTATCATTCCTTCCCAAGGAGGGATTCCGCATGGCTAAGCCGCCGTTGTCGATGAAACCAACCGGGTGGTTTCAGGTTGCGTGGTCCGACGAGATCGCCGTCGGCGACGTGCACAAGATGAAGTACTTCGACCAGGAGATGGTCGCGTGGCGCGCCGAGTCCGGGCAGCTCACGGTGATGAACGCGTACTGCGAGCACCTGGGCGCGCACCTGGGTTACGGCGGCACGGTCGTCGGCGAGGTGCTGCAGTGCCCGTTCCACGGGTGGCAATGGAGCCAGGAAGGCCGCAACGTCTGCATCCCCTACCAGGACCGGCCCAACCGCGGCCGTCGCATCCGCACCTACCCGGTGGTGGAACGCAACGCGTCGGTCTACATCTGGCACGACGTCGACCGGCGCGAGCCCTACTTCGACGCGCCGGACGTCTTCGGCGCGTTCGGCGACGGCAGCAGCGCGGACGACTACTACCCACAGCAGCGCCTGTACCGGCAAGCCCTGGAACTGCATCCGCAGTATGTGCTCGAAAACGGCGTCGACTTCGCGCATTTCAAATTCGTGCACAAAACGCCCATCGTGCCGGTGTTCACCCGCCACGACTTCGCCGAACCGGTGTCCTTCGTCGACTTCACGATCACGTTCGAAGGCGACGACGGGCAGAAGATCGAGGACGTCAACAGCGGCGTCGAGGCCGTCAACGGCGGGCTGGGCATCGCGGTGACCAAGAGCTGGGGAATGGTGGACAACCGCACCATCTCCGCGGTCACCCCGGTCGACGAGTCCACCTCCGACGTCCGCTTCATGGTTTACATCGGCCGGACCCCGGGCAAGGACCCGGCCCGCGCCGAGCGCAAGGGGGCCGAGTTCGGCCGCGAAGTGATCCGGCAGTTCGAGCAGGACATCGAGATCTGGCAGCACCAGCGCTATTCGGACCCGCCGGCGCTGGCCACCGACGAGTACCAGGGCTTCACCGCAATCCGCAAGTGGGCCAAGCAGTTCTATCAGGAGGTTGACGCCGAGTGAATAAACCAATCCGCGTGTTCCAGGTGGCCACCGGAAACGTCGGCTCTGAGATGATCAAGCGGATCGCGACCCAGCCCGATCTCGAACTCGTTGGCGTGCACTGCTACTCGCCGGACAAGATCGGACGCGACGCCGGCGAGCTCGCCGGCGCGGCCCCCAACGGGGTGAAGGCGACCGGCACCGTCGAGGAGATCATCGCCGCAAAGCCGGACGTGCTCACCTTCCACGGGGTGTTCCCCGACGAGGACCTCTACGTCAAAGTCCTCGAGGCGGGCATCAACATCGTCACCACCGCCGACTGGATCACCGGCTGGCACCGCGACAAGAACCACCCGCATCCGTCGGGCAAGCCGGTGAGCCGGCTGCTCGCCGAGGCGTGCGAGAAGGGTGGCGCGACGTTCTACGGGACCGGGATGAACCCGGGCCTGAACCAGATCCTGGGCGTGGTGTGTTCGGCCGACGTCGCCGACATCGAGAACGTCACCACCATCGAGTCCGTGGACGTGTCCTGCCACCACTCCAAGGACACCTGGATCGAGGTGGGCTACGGCCAGCCGGTCGACGATCCGGAGATCCCGGCCAAGCTGGAGAAGTACACCCGCGTCTTCGCCGACAGCGTGCTGATGATGGCCGACTGCTTCGACCTGACCCTCGACGAAGTGAAGTTCAGCTACGAGTTGGGCGCCTGCACCAAGGATGTGGATTTGGGGTGGTACACGCTGCCCAAGGGCTCGCTGGGCGGCAATTACATCAAGTATCAGGGCATGGTCGACGGGGTGCCGCGGGTCGAGACGCACCTGGAGTGGCAGATGACCCCGCACACCGACCCGAGCTGGAACATCAAGGGCTGCTACATCACCCAGATCAAGGGCGACCCGTGCATCTACAACAAGCACATGATCTTCCCCAAACCCGGCGTGGACCTGTCCAATCCGGACAACTTCGCCTCCATCGGCATGACCGTCACCGGCATGCCCGCGCTGGCGTCGATCAAATCGGTGGTCGCGGCCCCGCCGGGGCTTATCACCAGCGCCGACTTGCCGCTGCGCGGGTTCGCCGGGCGCTTCAAGACCTAGCCGGGGTCACGGGTCTCCGGAGCGTTCGGGGTGGTGGTAGTCGTTCGTGCGCTGCCCGCGCTCATCGGGGTACTTCCAGCTTGCGGGAGAGTGCGGCGGCGGGATCCATTCGGTGCGCCCGTCGGGGCGTTTCCTTGTCCGCCAGCCCTTTTCGATCAGCTTATGATGCGGCGTGCAGGCGAAGGTGAGCTTGTCGGCATCGGTCAGCCCGCCGGTGGCCCATTCGTCGAGATGGTGGACCTCGCACCAGTAGCCCGGCGCGTCGCAGCCGGGGTGCGTGCAGCCTCGGTCCTTCGCGTACAGGACGATGCGCTGGTCCGGTGTGGCGATTCGGCGTGAGCGGCCGAGATACAGCGGGCGGCCCGAGTGCTCGTCGAACACCGCCAAGTAGTGATAGGCATGGCGCGCCATCCGGATCACGTCGCTCATCGGCAGCACGGTTCCGCCGCCCGTGACCGCCCGCCCGGTGGCCGCCGTCAACTCCTGCAGCGTGGTGGACACGATGACCGTGACCGGTAAGCCGTTGTGCGCGCCAAGTTTCGGATCGCCGAGCCGGCTGCGGACCAACACGTTGAGCGCGTCATGCTGGCGCTGCGCGTGGCTGCGCACGTCGCCGGTCGCCAACCCCTCGCTGGGCTCGCCTTCGACACAGGGCTTTTCGTTCTCCGGGTTGCACATTCCCGGGGCCGCGAACCGCGCCAGCCAGGCGTCGAGATTGGCCCGGAGCTCCGGGGTGGCGACCAGTTTCCCGACGCTCATCCCGTCGGGCCGCTGCACGCCCCAGCTGAAGCCGCGCTGGCGGGCGCGGTCCGCATCGGAGAATTTCCCGTCGGGGTTGAGCCACAGGGCGCACTGGTGGGCGACCTTTTGCAGCTGGTCGGGACGCAACCCCACCGCCTGCTGGGCCAGGAAACGCTCGGCCGCCTCCACCGTGTCGGCGGGGACGGCCTCCGGCAGGTCGCGCACGAACGCTTGAATCACCCGCAGATGCTGTCCATCCAGGAAGCCCTCGCGCCATGCCAGGGCGGTGGCCGGCAGCTCCGGTGGGAGCTCCTGGCCCGTGAGGCTCAGGCGCGGGGAGAGTTGCTTGGCGTCCCGAACTCGGCGGCACGCGTCGGCATAGCTGATCCGCAGCCAGTCGGCGATCACCTTGTGGATCGGACCGCCGACGTCGCCGGGATCCTCGCTCGCCAAGCCGGCGATCACGTCGGTGCCGACGGCAACCCGGCGCCGTTGGGAGCGCTCCATCGCTTCCAGCACGTGCAACCGCACGGCGGGGCTCAGAGCGCCGAAGTCCAGCCCGCGCACCGCCGCGTCGGCCGCGTTCAGCGCGTCCAGGGCGGCACCGACCTCAGCCGGGACTTCAATCGAACTCATGTTCGAAGCGTATTGGCGTGGGCGGACATGCGCCACGCCGCAAGCGGCGGTTGTGGATGAATACCGGACTGTGGACGAATCAGGCCATGGTGGGCCCAGTCATGGCGGGCCCAGTCATGGCGGGCCCAGTCATGGTGGGCACAGATCGGCGTAGGCGACGTCCACCAGGTTGCTCGCCTGTTGGGGGCTGAGCCCCTCGGAACCCTGGTTGGTGTCGGAACGCGCTAGCGCCCTCGCCTTCAGCTGCGCGGCATTGGCGCCGGCCCACAACTCTTGACAGAGTCGTTGACCCGCCGCCAACAACCCCGCGTCACCACCCCGGGCGTCGTGAATACCGAGGTTGTGCGCATGGTTGAGGAACGAATTGGCGTCGGCCCGAGCCGGGGATGCCAACAGGCATCCGGCGATGAGGAGGGGGCCGCTCGTCAGCGCCAGACTCGCCAATCGGTCACAACGCTTGTGTCCTGCCATCGCTGCTCCTTGCCTCTGCCCGCGAACCGGGACTGAATCGGGAACGCCACTTTCAACCACGGGTACCCCGGCACCGGCCGGCGAACCGTCGTCGTGACGGGACGGGACGGCGATCGGCGAGGGGTGCGCACCGGTCTAGGGTGAAGCTCATGCGGGTAGGCGTCTTGGGGGCCAAGGGCAAGGTCGGTTCGGCGATGGTGGCGGGCGTGCAGGCCGCCGAGGACCTGAACCTGTCCGCCGAGGTGGACGCCGGCGATTCGTTGGGCCTGTTCACCGAGTCGGGCACCGAGGTGGTCATCGACTTCACGCACCCCGATGTCGTGATGGGCAACCTGGAGTTCCTGATCGCCAACGGGATTCACGCCGTCGTGGGCACCACGGGCTTCACGCAGGAGCGCCTCGACCAAGTGCAGGCCTGGCTGGCCGACAAGCCCGGCACCAGCGTCCTCATCGCGCCCAACTTCGCGATCGGCGCTGTGCTGTCCATGCATTTCGCCAAGCAGGCCGCGCGCTTCTTCGAATCGGTGGAGGTCATCGAGCTGCATCACCCGCACAAGGCCGACGCCCCGTCGGGTACGGCGGCGCGGACCGCCAAGCTGATCGCCGAGGCGCGAAAAGGGTTGCCGCCCAACCCCGATGCCACCAGCACCGGCCTGCCCGGCGCCCGCGGCGCCGACGTCGACGGCATCCCCGTCCATTCGGTGCGGCTGGCCGGGCTGGTCGCCCATCAGGAGATCTTGTTCGGGACCGAGGGGGAGACGCTTACCATCCGCCACGACAGCCTGGACCGCACGTCTTTCGTGCCGGGCGTCTTGCTGGCGGTGCGGCGCGTCCAGGAACGGCCCGGCCTCACCGTCGGGCTCGAGGCCCTGCTCGACCTGCGGTGAACCCGCGATGAACGCCGCCCTGCGCACCCAGTTGCTGATCGCATTGCTGTGCGTCGCGATGCTGGGCTACTTCGTGCTGCTGGGGCGGATGGCCCTCGCGATGATCGCCTCGGGCCGCGCGGCCGCCGTGGGGCTGGGGCTGGCGGTGCTGATCATGCCGCTGATCGGCCTGTGGGCGATGGTGGCGACCCTGCGCTTCGGGTTCGCCCATCAGAAGCTGGCCAACCTGATCGCGGCCGACGGCATGGAGCTCGACACCAGCGACCTGCCGCGGCGGGCGTCCGGCCGCATCGAGCGGGACGCCGCCGACGCACTGTTCGCCACCGTGCGCACCGAAGTCGAAGACCACCCCGACGACTGGCGGCGCTGGTACCGGCTGGCCCGCGCCTACGACTATGCGGGGGACCGGCGCCGGGCGCGGGAAGCCATGAAGACGGCGCTCGAATTGCAGGGCCGCCCATGAGCAAGTCGATGAGCAAGACGCTGCTGATCGTCCACCACACACCGTCCCCGCATTGCCAGGAGATGTTCGAGGCCGTCGTCTCGGGCGCCACCGACCCCGAGATCGAGGGCGTCGAGGTCGTTCGGCGACCGGCGCTGACGGTGTCGCCGGCCGAGATGCTGACGGCCGACGGCTATCTGTTGGGCAGCCCGGCGAACCTGGGCTACATGAGCGGGGCACTCAAGCACGCGTTCGACTGCGCCTACTACCAGCTGCTGGACTCGACGCGTGGCCGCCCGTTCGGCCTCTACTTGCACGGCAACGAGGGGACCGAGGGCGCCGAGCGCGGCGTCATGTCCATAACGACGGGGCTCGGCTGGGCGAAAGCCGCTGAGACCGTGGTGGTTTCGGGCAGGCCGGACAAGGACGACCTGCAGGCCTGCTGGGAACTCGGCGCGACGGTCGCCGCCCAGCTGATGGAATAGGCCGTCTACGTGTGGGTCGGCCTGAACGCCTCGGCCGGCTGGGCCAGGGCCAGCGCCGAGCTGGTGCCGATCGGCCCGTGCCGGTCGAACAGGGTGGCGGCCCCGGTCGCGACACCGGCCGTGCCGTAATGGCTTTGGGCCGCCAGGCCCAGGTATTCACCGTCGGGCAAGCGGCTCGCGGTGACCGTGTAGTCGGCGTTGATGTAGCGCAATCCGCCGGTGCCCCAATGGGTCAGTGAGCTGGTGATGTCACCGGCGAAAGCCAGTCGGACGAACGGGGTCAGCGGATAGCCGTGCACCATGGGGCGAAAGATCCGCGCCCAGGCGAACTTCTGCGAATGGGACTGCTCCCACTCGCCGGCCGCGATGCCCGGGCTGCCCGCGGCGGTGGCCCCGTACCCCCAGATCAGGAAAGGCATGTCGGCCGGGAAGCCATCGGAGGTGACCGGCAGCGGCGGCATGGCCAACGGCGCCGACCACACCGCGCCGTCCGGGTGTTCCCCTCGGCGCAGGAACAGTGCGCTGGCCCGCGCGACGGTGTTGCCGTTCTGCACCAGCGCCCCGTCGACCAGCTTGATGCGCCGCCCTTCCCGCTGCACCGAGGTCCGGATCTGCACCGGTTCAGGCAAGGCCGGGCGCAGCAGGTCGACGGTGAACCGGGCCGGCTGAAAGGCGGGCTCGACGCCCGATTGCTCGATGCCCCAAGCCAACAGGCCACCGACGTTCTGGCCGCCCATCGCCGCGCCCCACGGTCCGCGGGTCAGCGGGCTCGGCAGGTAGGAATCGCCGTCGACGGTGAAGAAGGCCTCGGGCATGATGGCGGGGTCCTCGATCGTCACCGCTATGACGATAGGACACCCGACAGGGGGGCCCGCGCGCTGTCAGGTGCGGGCGGGGATCGTGACGTGCAGCGCCGTGCCGCCACCGGGCGGGCTGGCGATCTGGAGATGGCCACCGAGCGCTTCGACTCGGTCGATCAAGCCCACGAGCCCCGATCCCTTGCCGCTGTCGGCGCCGCCGGCACCGTCGTCGCGAATGGCGAGCCGCACCTCCGAGCCGTCGCCCCGGACGTCGACGTCGATCCGGGAGGCCTGCGCATGCCGGGCCGCGTTCGTCAGCGCTTCCGCCACAACGTAGTACGCGGCGACCGCAGCGGACTCGGACGTCGGTCCCGCCAGTGCCAGGCTGATGTTGACCGGAACCGGGCAGCGGCGGGCGAGCGTCTTGACCGCCGCACCGAGCCCTCCGCTGCTCAAGATCGCCGGATGAATGCCCCGCGCGAACTCCTGCAGCTCCGCCGATGCGGTGCTCAGACCGGTCACAACGGCCGCAATCTCGTCTTTCAGCCAACCGAGTTCTGCCGGCACCCCCGCCTCGATGGAGCGCAATTGCAGGGCAAGCGATACCAGTCGTTGTTGTGCCCCGTCGTGCAGATCGCGCTCCAGGCGGCGGCGGGCGTCGTCGGCCGCGGTCACGATGCGCGCTCGGGACGCGGTGAGCGCCGCGTGGGCCTCGGCGTTGGCGATGGCGGTGGCGACGAGTTCGGTGAACTCGCCGACCCGCTGCTCGGTACCGAACGGGAGCGGCGCGGTAGGGGAGCCGACGACCGCGACACCCCACAGCCTGCCCTCGACCACGATCGGTGCTCCCACGCCGCTGCGCAATCCCAGCCGGCGGATCAGCGCCGCCACGTCACCGATCGCGGTGTCATGACTGTCCATCCGCGCGGGTTGACCGGAGTCGGCCACCATGGCGCCGATGTTCTCCCCGTCCAGTGATAAGCGGCCGCCGACGGGCATCCGCGCCACCTGCGCGGGGTCATCCTGGGCCGCGACAAGTGTTGCAGTGCCGTCGGATTCGTAACGCCACAGCGCGGCGTTGGCAACCCCGAGCGATCTCGCCAGCCCATCAGCCACGGCCGGGAAGACGTCCGATGGCCGGGCTCCGCGCGCGATTAGGGTCGCCACCCGGCGCAGCGCGGCTTGCTGTTCGGCCAGGACGCGGAGCTCGTCGCGGCTCGCCTCGGCGTCCCGCCTGCGTCCTTCGGCGGCTACGGCATGCGCTCGAGCGGTGCGCGCCAGCGAATTAGCCACCAGCCCGACCACGACGAAGACGGCCAATGCCGTCCAGTCCTGAGGCTCGGGCCACCCCATCGCGGTGTCCGGCCAGCTACGGAAGTAGTCGAAAGCGAGTGCGCTCACCACGGCGGTGCCGGTGGTCAGGCCGGCGCCCCACCCGGTTGCAACGATCAGGACGCCGATCAGGTAAAGCACGCCAAAGGCGTTGTCGGGCACGAACATTTTGAGCAGCAGCATGACCGACGTTTCCACCGCGATGCACCCGATGGCCACCGCGAGGCCCAGCGACGTGGGTAGTGGGTCCCGCGACAGCCACGTCGAGGCGGGGCGGGATACCCGCTGGGGCGTGGCTTTCGGCACGGGTCAGCGAGCTTCCAGAAAGGTGATGACCGCACGAACGCGCCGGTGGTCGTCCGGCGTTTCGTGGAGCTCCAGTTTGGTCATGATGTTGCGAACATGCTTTTCGACGGTGCCCTCGGTCACCCACAAGCGGCGGGCGATCCCCGCGTTCGACCGCCCTTCGGCCATCAGACCGAGAACTTCCTTCTCCCGTGGGCTCAGCACGGCGAGCGGATCGTTGCGCGTGCGCGCCTCGACCAGTTCCTGAACCAGCGCGGGGTCGATCACACATCCGCCGCCGGCGATTCTGCCCAGCGTGTCGAGGAAATCGTCGACATCGGTGACCCGGGTCTTCAGCAGGTACCCGACGCCGCGGCCGCTGGCCAGCAGCTGCATCGCATGTTCGACGTCCACGTGGGCCGACAGGATCACCAGCCCGACCGAGGGCAGCTCTTCGCGGATGGTCATGGCGGCGTCGAGGCCGTCGGTGGTGCCCGTGGGCGGCATCCGGATGTCGACGATCGCCAGCTGTGGCCTTTCCCGACGGACCAGCCCCAGCAGGCTTGCGGCGTCACCGACCTGACCGACCACGCGGTATCCGGAGCGGGCCAGCAGGCTGGCCAAGCCCTCCCGCAGTAGCACGTCGTCGTCGGCGACGACCACCCGCACGCCCGCCTCCTCCGGCTCCACCCCGACCGTGATCCTCTCGTGTGATCTGCGCCCGCAGTGCCGAGCGTAATTCCAGCCAGCAGGTATTGCCGCGGTCGGGCTGCCGGTGCCCGCAAGACGGGTGTCAGCAATGACGACTCAGGCCCCGCAACGCGAGAGCCTGGGATCATGAAGACAACCACGGCTGCTCCGATCAGTATCCGTGCGTCGAGCGCCCGGTATGCGACGAGGTGGGTGGCCCACGTGGCCGGAACATTCGCCGTCAATGCGGCCGTCTTGCTGGCGGGCCTTCGACTCACCGGATTGAGCTGGTCGGAGCTGTGTTTGTTGGTGCTGCCACCGATGATGGCCGGATCGGGAGCGGTCCTCACCTTCTTGGCCCTCAACCACATGGTGTTGCGGTCAGAAGCGGCGGACGCGGCTACCGCTGGCACAAGCGTCTTCGTCCACTCGCTTACAGGGCACGGATGCGACAGATCCGGGTGAGGAGAGGTCTCGATGTGATCGCCAATGCAGTGCTCAGCGCGGTCCTCGCGCTGGGCTGCAGCGTCGCAACGCCGGTCGGCCCCGACCCCAACCCGTTCGGGGGCCTCGGCTGCGACTGCCGGGACTCGCCATCGACGCGCGGCACGGTTCAGGAACACGAGATAAACCGCGGTCTCAGCGACGGTCTGTCCGTCGCGTTGCCCGCACCGTTGCGCTGATCCGGCCGCGGGGTTTCGAGTTCGGGACGAGGCTGCCGACTACGCTCACAACCGGGACGTAACTGTTCGGTGTGACGGAGGTCGAGACGTGACGCAGCCACGAGTCCTCGAAATTCCGCGCGACCGCAACCCGTTCCCGACGACCGGCGTGACCCGCGGCGTCGACGGCGTCCCGCGCTACGCCGACCTGCCCGCCACGCTGCTGGACATGCTCGCCGAACAGGTCGAGCGGCGCCCGGACAGTGAGGCGCTGGTCGAGCTCGGCGCCGGCCGCTTGACCTACCGCCAGCTCTGGGACCGCGCGGCGCGCGTCGCCGGTGGGCTCCGCGCGGCCGGGTTGCGGCCCGGTGACCGCGTCGCGGTGCGTTACCCCGCGGGCAACGACTGGGTGCTGGCGTTCTGGGGCATCGTGATGGCCGGTGGCATTGCGGTGGCGGTCAATACGCGCTCGGCGCAACCGGAAGTCGAGTTCGTCCTCTCCGACTCCGGCGCGACGCTGGACCTGGCGGCCGACACCCCGCTGCCCGACGGCCAGCCGTACGTGACCGAGCGGCTCGGCCCCGCCGACGTGGCCGCGCTGTTCTACACCTCGGGCACCACCGGCCACCCCAAGGGGGTGCCGACCACCCACGAGGCCTTCCTGACCAACACCGAGAACGCCATCCGCTGTCTCGACCAGCCGCGCGACCTCGGCGAGGCGATGCGCACGCTCATCTCGGTGCCGCTGTTCCACGTGACCGGCTGCAACTCACAGCTGCTGGCCGCCACCCGGCTCGGCGGGGCCTCGGTGGTCATGCCCACCCTCAACCTGGACGGGCTGATTGCCGCGCTGACCGCGGAGCGTGTCTCCGTGATGGTCACCGTGCCGGCGGTGTACGCATTGATGTTGCGCCACAACGGCTTTGCCGATGCCGACGTCTCCGGGGTCCGCTGGGTGGGTTACGGGGGCGCTCCGATCGCGCCGTCCCTGGTGCGCGCGGTGAAGGACGCCTTCCCCCAGGCCACGGTGTTCAACGGCTACGGCATGACCGAGACAGCCTCGCTGATGACCGTGCTGCCCAGTCAGGACGCCGTCGAGCACGCCGATTCGGTCGGCTACGCGGTGCCCTCGGTCGACCTCGGGCTGGTCGCGTTCGCCGGCGACGAGCCGGGCGTCGGTGAACTGGTGGTCCGCGGAGCCAACGTGACCGCCGGGTACTGGAACCGGCCGGAAGCGACCGCGGCGACCATCGTGGACGGCTGGCTGCACACCGGGGACGTGGTCCGTGTCGACGATGCGGGCCGAGTGCAGATCGTCGACCGCCTCAAGGACATCATCAACCGCGGCGGCGAGAACGTCTCCAGCGTCGAGGTGGAGGCGGTCCTGCTGGCGGCGCCCCACGTCGCGGACGCGTGCGTGCTGGCCGTCCCCGACGAGGTCATGGGCGAGAAGGTGGGCGCGGTGCTGTTCGGCGGCGCCGACGAGATCGACGTCCCGGCGGTGCTCGACCACTGCCGGGAGCAACTCGCCGACTTCAAAGTGCCGCAGTATGTCACGGTGGTCGACAGCGCGCTGCCCCGCAACGCGGGCGGCAAGCTGCTCAAGGGCAAACTCCGTGACCAGGTGCGGTGGGGGGAACCGCTGCGATGACCGCGACCGTGCTGGTCGCCAACCGCGGCGAGATCGCGCTCCGGATCGTCCGCACCGCAACCGAATTGGGCATGCGAACGGTCGCGGTCTACGCCGAAGACGATGCCGAGAACCCGCATGTGCACGCGGCCGACGAAGCGATCGGCCTGCCCGGGGCCGGACCGCGCGCCTATTTGGACCAGCCCGCCATGCTGGCGGCGGCCAAGAACTCGGGGGCGGAGCTGATCCACCCGGGCTACGGGTTCCTCAGCGAGAACGCCCAATTCGCCCGCGCCTGCGCCGGCGCGGGCTACACATTCGTGGGACCGAGCGCCGACGCGCTGGAGCTGGTGGGCAACAAGGCCGCCGCCCGCGGTGCCGCGGCCGCCGCCGGGGTGCCGGTGCTGCCCGCCACCGACGGGCCGGCCAGCGTCGCGGACGTTGAAAACTTCTTCCGGGCCCGGGGCGGCCCCATCATGATCAAGGCGCTCGCCGGCGGGGGCGGCCGCGGAATGCGCCCGGTGCGCAGCGCTGATCAGATCGGCGACGCCTACCGGCAATGCGCCGCGGAGGCCCAACTGGGCTTCGGGGACCCGGCGCTGTTCGCCGAGGTGCTGCTCGAAGACGCACGGCACATCGAGGTGCAGGTCGTCGGCGCGCCGGCGGGGCACCAAACCCGCGCGCTGGCGCTCGGCGACCGCGACTGCAGCATTCAGCGCCGCCGCCAGAAGATCGTCGAAGTCGCACCCGCCCAGGGCCTCTCCGGCGAAGTGCGGCGCGACCTGCACCAGGCGGCGGCGCGGTTGTGCGCGCGGGTCGGGCTGCACGGGCTGGCCACGGTCGAATTTCTGTTCGCCGGTGGGGAATTCGTGTTCCTCGAAGTCAACCCGAGAATTCAGGTGGAGCACACGGTGACCGAGGAGACGACCGGGTTCGACCTGGTGGCCGTCCAGTTGGCCATCGCCGGGGGCGCCTCCTACTATCAGCTCGGGCTACCGGCCGGGATCGCCTCCGACGGAAACGAAGTCATCGGCGAGCCCGCCGCGCATCGCGGGATCGCCGTCCAGGCCCGGGTGAACGCGGAGACTTTCGCCCCCGACCTGTCCGTGCTGCCCGCGGCCGGCACGCTCACCGTGTTTTCGCCGCCGAGCGGGCCGGGGGTCCGCGTCGACACCTACGGCCGGGCGGGGCTGGTGGTGAACGCGCAGTACGACTCACTGCTGGCGAAGGTGGTGGCCCACGTGCACGGGTCGTCACCGGGGGCGGCGCTGCGCAAGGCCCGGACCGCCCTTGCCGAGTTCCGCATCGAGGGCGTGCGCACGAACATCGACTTCCTCCACGCCCTGCTGAGCGACACCGCGGTGGAATCGGGTTGGGTGAGCACCGGTTTCCTCGACGAGAAGCTGCCCGAGCTGGCGGCTGCGGCGTCGTCGCACCACCACGACGTCCCCATCGCGCCCGTCGAGCTGTATCCCGGCGAGGACGTGCTGCGCGCGCAACTGGCGGGCACCGTGGTCGAGGTGGTGCCGGAGGGTGCGGACTTTCGTGCGGGCAGCCAGCTCGTCGTCCTGGAAGCGATGAAGATGCAGCATGTGCTCGCCGCGCCGGACGCGCTGCGGACGGCGCGCGTCCTGGTGTCACCCGGGCAGGTCGTCGGGACCGGTGACCCGCTGCTGGTCTTCACCCGCACGGCAGCCGCCGACCGCGGCGACTCCGCCGCTGTGGCAACCGATCTCGACCGGCCACGCGCCGACCTGGACGAGGTGCGCAGGCGGCATCTGCTGACCCTCGACGAGGGCCGCGAGGCCGCGGTGGCGCGGCGGCACAAGCAGGGCCGCCGCACCGCGCGGGAGAACATCGCCGATCTGATCGACCCGGGCAGCTTCGTCGAATACGGCGCGCTGGCCATCGCGGCGCAGCGCAGCCGGCGTTCGGAAGATGATTTGATCGCCAACACGCCGGCGGACGGCCTCATCGCCGGCCTCGCGACGATCGGCGCGGACCGCTTCGGGCGGGCGGCGGCCGAGGCCGTCGTGGTGTCCTACGACTACACCGTGCTGGCCGGCACGCAGGGGATGCGCAACCACGCCAAGACCGACCGCGCGTTCGACCTGGCCGCCCGGAGACGTCTGCCGGTGGTGCTGTTCGCCGAGGGTGGCGGCGGCAGGCCGGGGGACACCGACGTCGGCGGCCTCGCGGGGCTGGACGTGCCGACCTTCCGGATGCTGGCCGCGCTGAGCGGCCGGGTGCCGCTGATATCCATCGTCTCGGGCCGGTGCTTTGCCGGCAACGCGGCGCTGGCCGGGGTGTGCGACGTGATCATCGCGACCCCGGACGCCAACATCGGGATGGGGGGACCCGCGATGATCGAGGGCGGCGGGCTCGGGGTGTATCCGCCGGAGGCGATCGGGCCGATCGGCGTGCAGCGGCGCAACGGCGTGGTCAGCCTGGTCGCCCGCGACGAGGCGCACGCGGTGTCGCTGGCCAAGCAGTACCTGTCGTACTTCCAGGGCGCGCTGGCCGAGTGGTCGGCGCCGGATCCGCGGCTGGCCCGGCATGTGGTGCCGCAGAACCGGTTACGCGCCTACGACGTGCACCGGGCCATCGAGGCGATCGTCGACACCGGCTCGGTGCTGGAGCTCCGGCCCGACTACGGCGTCGGCATCGTCACCGGGCTGGTGCGCGTCGAGGGCGCGGCCTACGGGCTGATCGCCAACAGCACGCACCACCTCGGCGGGGCCATCGACGCCGAGGCGGCGGACAAGGCCGGCGACTTCCTCGCGCTGTGCGAATCGTTTGGGCTGCCGGTCATTTCGCTGTGCGACACGCCGGGCTTCATGGTCGGACCCGACGCGGAGGTTCAGGCGGCGGTCCGGCGGTTCGGGCGGATGTTCGTGCTGGGCGCGCGTCTGACCGTCCCGGTCGGAATGATCATCCTGCGCAAGGGATATGGGCTCGGCGCGATGGCGATGGCCGGCGGCTCGTTTCGCGCCCCGCAGTTCACCGTCGCCTGGCCGACCGGCGAAATCGGCGGGATGGGGCTGGAGGGCGCCGTGCGCCTCGGTTTCAGCAAGGAGCTGGCCGCCGAGGGCGACCCCGTCAAACGCCAGGAGTTGTTCGACAAGCTCGTGGCGGCGGCCTACGAGCATGGCAAGGCGCTGCGGGCGGCCACCACTTTCGAGCTCGACGACGTCATCGACCCCGCGGACTCCCGGGCCTGGATCGCCAGGCTCCGGGAGCCGCCGGGTTCAGCCTGAGGGTGTCGGCCCGGTCAAGCGTGGCCGCCGCCGCAGCCGACGCCGGGCAGGCAGCCCTGGCCGCCCGGAATCCCGCCGGGACCCGCGTTCTGTCCGCCCGAACCGCAGCCGACGCCGGGGACGCAGCCCTGGCCGCCGGGACCGCCGCCCGGCCCCTGGTTCTGTCCGCCCGAACCACAGTTGCCGTTTCCGTCGCAGCCGCCGCCGCCCGGCGTGTCCTTGAAGACCACATGCGTGGGCGCCGCCGAGGGCGCGGGCACCGAAGCGACGGCACCGGTGATGGCGACCGGCGCAACGGCGATCGCCGCGGCCGCCGCCCCGCTCACCGCCAGTCTTTTCGTAAGGGTTAATTTCGAGAACATGCGGGTCGCATACCACGCGCACACACGTGTAAAACATCCATGTAGCGAACGGGAAACCGTTCGATTTCGCGCGACGGAAGGCGCATCACGATGACCTCACTGGATCTGACCGGCCGTACCGCGATCATCACCGGCGCCTCGCGCGGGATCGGCCTCGCGATCGCCCAGCAGCTTGCGGCGGCTGGGGCCAGTGTGGTGCTCACCGCCCGCAAGCAGGAGGCCGCCGACGAGGCCGCCGCGCAGGTGGACGGCAACGCGCTCGGCGTCGGCGCGCACGCGGTCGACGAGGACGCCGCCCGCCGCTGCGTGGACCTCACGCTGGACCGGTTCGGCAGCGTGGACATCCTGGTCAACAACGCGGGCACCAACCCCGCGTACGGTCCGCTGATCGACCAGGATCACGCCCGCTTCACCAAGATCTTCGACGTCAACCTGTGGGCGCCGCTGCTGTGGACCTCGCTCGTCGTCAAATCGTGGATGGGTGAGCACGGCGGCGCGATCGTCAACACCGCCTCCATCGGCGGCCTGCACCAATCGCCGGCCATGGGCATGTACAACGCCACCAAGGCCGCGTTGATCCACGTCACCAAGCAGCTGGCGCTCGAACTGTCGCCGCGCGTCCGCGTCAACGCCATCGCCCCCGGGGTGGTGCGCACCCGGCTGGCGGAGGCGCTGTGGAAGGACCACGAGGACCCGCTCGCGTCGTCGATAGCGCTCGGACGCATCGGCGAGCCCGCCGACGTGGCCGGTGCCGTGGCCTTCCTGGTCTCCGACGCCGCCAGCTGGATCACCGGCGAGACGATGGTGATCGACGGCGGCCTGCTGCTCGGGGCCGCACAGGGCTTTCAGGCCCGGCCGCAGGGCTAGCCGTGAGCCCCGAGGATTTGCAGGCGCGCGTGCGGGCGCTGCTGGACGAGCATGACCCCACCACCACCGACCCGCGCGAATTCCTTGGCGCGCAGTACGACGCGGGCCTGGCCTGGGTACACCTGCCGCGGGGCTTCGGCGGGCTGGATTTGCCGCGCAAGGCCCAGGAACTCGTGGACGCCGAGCTGGCCGCCGCCGGCGCGCCGGTGGGCGGCACCGTCAAGAACTACATCGGCATGGGCATGGCGGCGCCGACGATCGCGGCGTTCGGGACCGACGAGCAGAAGCGGAAGTTCCTGCGCCCGTTGTTCACCGGCGAACAGATCTACTGCCAGCTGTTCAGCGAGCCCGGCGCGGGCTCGGACCTTGCCGGGGTCGCCACGCGGGCGGTCCGCGACGGTGACGACTGGATCGTCAACGGCCAGAAGGTGTGGACGTCGCAGGCGCAGCACGCGTCCATGGCCATCCTGGTCGCCCGCACCGACCCGACCGTGCCCAAACACTTCGGCCTGACGTATTTCCTGTGCGACATGACGCAGCCCGGCGTCGAGGTACGCCCGCTGCGCCAGATCACCGGCGAGGCGGAGTTCAACGAGGTGTTCCTCACCGACGTCCGGGTGCCCGACGCGAATCGGCTCGGCCCGGAGGGCGGCGGGTGGCGGGTCGCAACCACCACCCTCAACAACGAGCGGGTCGCCATCGGCACCCGGGCCGGGACGCCGCGGGAGGGTGGCCACATCGGCAAGGTCGCCAAGGCCTGGCGTGACGACCCGGCGCTGCGCGATCCCGCGATGCACGACGAGCTGATGCGGCTGTGGGTGGAGGCGGAGGTCCTGCGGCTGGCGGGTGAGCGGCTGCGCCAGCAGGCCACGATGGGTCAGCCCGGCCCGGAGGGCGCGGGCATGAAGGTGGCTTTTGCCCAGCTGGCCCAGGCGATTTCGGGATTCGAGATCGAGCTGCACGGCGAGGCAGGGCTGCGCTACGACGACTGGACCATGCGCCGGCCGGAAACGGTCGACCTGGTCGGCCGCGAACCCGGCTACCGCTATCTGCGTGCTCGCGGCAATTCGATCGAGGGCGGCACCTCGGAGATCCTGCGCAACACCATTTCCGAGCGCATTTTGGGCCTGCCGGGTGAGCACCGCGTCGACAAAGACGTCGCCTGGAAGGATCTGGACCGGTGAGCGACCTGTTGTACTCGGACACCGAGGAGGCGCTGCGGGACAGCGTTCGTCAGCTGTTCGCCCACCGCTGCCCGCCCGAATCGGTGGCACACGCCTACGAACCTGCGCCGCAGGACTTTTCGGAAGTCTGGCGGACGCTGGCCGGCGAGCTGGGAGTGGCGGGCCTGCTGGTCCCCGAGTCGCTCGGCGGCGCGGGTGCGGGCGCCCGCGAGGCGGCGGTCGTCATGGAGGAGATCGGCCGGGCCGTCGCGCCCGTGCCGTTCTTGTCCAGCGCGGTGCTGGCCACCGTCGCGCTGTTGCGGGCCGGCGATGCGGAGACCGTGTCCGCACTGGCGCAGGGCGAACTGACGGCCGCGTTGGCGGTGCCGCTGTCGACGGCTTCCGGGGATCCGGTCGCCGCGGTGACCGGCGGCTCCGACGGGCTGAGCGGATCGGTCACCAGCGTCGCCGGCGCCGCCGAGGCCGACGTGTTGGTGGTGCCCGTCGCCGGCCGGGACGGGCTCGAGTTGCACACCGTTGCGCGCGCCGCGGCCGGCGTGCAGGTCTCGCCGCTGCTGGCCCTGGACATGACCAGACCGCTTGCCGACGTCAGTTTTTCGGCGGTGGAATCCTCGCCCGTCGGGCCGGCGGCCGGGCCCGTCGCCGACGCGCTGCGCACGGGGGCGGCCCTGCTGGCGTCCGAGCAGCTCGGGGTCGCCCAGTGGTGCTTGCAGACCACGCTGGATTACGTCAGGCAGCGCAAGCAATTCGGTCGCGCGATCGGCTCGTACCAGGCGATCAAACACCGGCTGGCCGACCTGTGGTTCGAGGTCGGCGCCGCGACGGCGGCGGCCCGCTACGCCGCCGACACGTGCGCCCGCGGCGACGAAGACGCCGACATCGCCGCGAGCGTCGCGCAGGCGTATTGCAGCGGCGTCGCCGTGCACGCGGCCGAGGAGTGCGTCCAGCTGCACGGCGGCATCGGCATGACGTGGGAATATCCCGCGCACCTGTACCTGAAGCGGGCCAAGAGCGACCAGCTGGTCTTCGGCACCGCCTACAGTCACCGCACCCGGCTGGCCGAGCTGGTGGACCTGCCCCCGAATTAGGTGCGCGCGACCGCCGGGTCAGCGCGGCAACGCCGAACCGAAGACCTCGGTCATGGCCTGCCAGTGCCGCTCGGCCGCGGCGGGGTCGTACGGGACGTTGTCCGGGACCGCGAACCCGTGGCCCGCCGGATACCACTCGATGGTGTGCCGCACGCCCGCGGCCGTCAGCGCCTTGTCGAGCTGTTCGGCGTGGTCGCGGGTGAAGGACGCGTCGTCCTTCGCGCCGCCCACGTAGACCGTGGCGGCCATCTTGTCGGCCAGCAGGTGCGGGCTGTCCGCGGTGTCGGTGACCAGCCCGCCGCCATGGAACGAGGCCGCGGCGGCGACCCGGTCCGGCACGCGGCCGGCCACCACCAACGACATGCGCCCGCCCATGCAGTAGCCGCACACGCCGAAGCGGTCCCCCAACACCTCCGGGCGCGCGGCCAGGTAGTCGAAGAAGGCGGCGGCGTCGCTGGCGATCTTGTCCGGTGTGACGCTTCCGATCATGCCGAACAGTCGCCTGCGCTCCTTCTGGTCGCCGAACACGGTCGCCATGTCGAACGGCGCCCAGTCGCCGCTGCGGTAGTACACGTCCGGCAGCAGCACCGTGTAGCCGTAGCCGGCTAATTGGGCCGCCATCTGCTCGAAGGTGTCGCGCACGCCCCCGGCGTCGGGATACATGATCACGCCCGGATGGGGGGCTTGGGTGTCCGGACCTCCGGGGGTGAACAGATGGACGGTGCAGGTCCCGTCCGGGGTGGTGATGGTGTCGATGATGTTCGGCATGGCACCGTTCTACTCCCCGGCCCGCCGGGTGGATTTTCCGGCGTCGACCCGCTGCGCCCGGCTTCGCCGGGCTTGCGATCGCCGCGGGGTTTTTTGGCGTCGACCCGCTGCGCCCGGCTTCGCCGGGCTTGCGATCGCCGCGGGGTTTTTTGGCGTCGACCCGCTGCGCCCGGCTTCGCCGGGCTTGCGATCGCCGCTAAGCTGACCGCGTGCCGATCGCAGCGCCGGTTCCCGCGCCCTACGAGGACCTGCTGCGCCTGGTGCTCGAGCGGGGCACGGCCAAATCCGACCGCACCGGCACCGGGACCCGCAGCCTGTTCGGGCACCAGCTGCGCTACGACCTGTCCGCCGGCTTCCCGCTGCTCACCACCAAGAAGGTGCATTTGAAGTCGGTGGTCTACGAGTTGCTGTGGTTTCTGCGCGGCGACTCCAACGTCGCCTGGCTGCACGAGCACGGCGTAACCATCTGGGACGAATGGGCCAGCGAGACAGGCGATCTCGGGCCCATCTACGGCGTGCAGTGGCGATCCTGGCCGACGCCTTCCGGCGAGCACGTCGACCAGATCAGCGCCGCGCTGGAGTTGCTGCGCACCGACCCGAACTCGCGGCGCATCATCGTCTCGGCGTGGAACGTCGGGGAGATCCCGCAGATGGTGCTGCCGCCGTGTCACGCGTTCTTCCAGTTCTACGTGGCCGACGGCCGGCTGAGCTGCCAGCTGTATCAGCGCAGCGCCGACCTGTTCCTGGGTGTGCCGTTCAACATCGCCAGCTACGCGTTGCTCACCCACATGATGGCCGCCCAGGCGGGCCTGTCGGTCGGCGAGTTCGTCTGGACCGGCGGCGACTGCCACATCTACGACAACCACGTCGAGCAGGTGCGCACCCAGCTCGGTCGCGAGCCACGACCCTACCCGGAACTGGTGCTGGCGCAAAGGGATTCGATCTTCGACTACACCTACGACGACGTCGTCATCAAGAATTACGATCCGCACCCGGCGATCAAAGCCCCCGTCGCCGTATGACGCGCGGCGCCGGTGTGGCCGCGGCCCGGGAGTGGCACCGATGACGGACGTCGGCCTGGTGTGGGCTCAGTCGACGTCCGGCATCATCGGCCGCGGCGGCGACATTCCCTGGCGGGTCCCCGAAGACCTGGCACGTTTCAAGCAGGTGACGATGGGCCATACCGTCATCATGGGCCGGCGCACGTGGGAGTCTTTGCCGGCCGCGGTCCGGCCGCTGCCGGGCCGCAAGAACGTCGTCCTCTCGCGACGAGGCGACTTCGTGGCCGACGGGGCGCAGGTCGTCGGTTCGCTCGAGGCGGCTCTCGCGGACTGCGAGGGCGAGCCCGAGGCCTGGGTGATCGGCGGCGAACAGGTATACCTGCTCGCCCTGCCGCACGCCACCCGGTGTGAGGTCACCGAGGTCGACGTCGACCTGCGGCGCGACGACGACGACGCGCTGGCCCCGGTGCTCGACGACGCCTGGCTCGGCGAGACGGGGGAGTGGCAGGTCAGCCGCACGGGGCTGCGGTACCGCCTGCACAGCTACCGTCGGGCATGAGCTCCGGCTCCGCGACCGTGACATACTCGGACGCGGGGGTCGGTCTCACCAGGTCACCACATGTTGCCAGGAGGGGGAATTGGCAGTGATAACCGAACCCGCAAAACAGTTCACTCGGATGTTCAGGGGCTATGACCCGGCTGCGGTCGACGCCCACATCGAGATGCTGACCACCAAGCAGCAGTTGCTGCTCGACGACGTCGAGAACCTGCGGTCGCGGCTGAAGGAAGCCGGCGACCAGACGGCCGCGCTGCGCAAGGAGGTCGCCGCCCTCACCGACACCTCGCCCTCACCCCACGCGATGCAGCGCCGGATGGCGAAGATGCTGCAACGCGCGGTCGAGGAGGTGTCGGAGATGCAGGCCGAGGCGCGCAGCGAGGCGGACGCGCTGATCGCGGCGGCCGAGGCCGAGGTCGAGGCCGCGCGGCGAAAGCACGAAGAGGAGTTGGCGGAGATGGCCGAGCAACGGAAAGCCATGGAAACCGATTACGAGGAAGCCAAGAAGCAGCTCGAGGCCGAGCTGGCCGGGATGCGCGCCGACACCGAAGCGGCGATCGACAAGGCATGGCGGGACGCGCAACGGGAGGCCGATCACTATCGTGAGCAGGCCCGCCGCGCGGCCGACGAGGCGATCCAGCAACGGATCAACGTCCTCGAGCAGCTGATGGGCGTGTACCGCGACCTCGAGGCGGTCCCGGCCGCGCTCGAGTCGGCCTACCAGGAGCAGAAGAACGCGCCCGAGCCCAGCGTCGTGGTGCCGCTGGACGGGAAAGTCACCACGGGCTAGCCGCGTCGCCGCAGGGTGCTGTCGCACCCGGGCGGTATTCTCGGCGCCGTGTCGATCCGGACCCCCAGGCTCTCGGCCGCGCAAGCCCGGCGGATCGCCGTTGCGGCCCAAGGCTTTAGCGAGCCGCGCCCGGCCGGTCCGATCACCCGCGCTCACCTCAAGCGCCTCATTTCGAGAATTCAAGTGCTGCAGCTGGATTCGGTCTCGGTTGCGGTGCGCGCCCACTACGCACCGGTGTTCAGCCGGCTGGGCCCCTACGACCGCGACGTATTGGACCGCGCCGCCTGGGGGCCGTGTCCGTCGCGGCTGCTGGCCGAATATTGGGCGCACGAGGCCGCGCTGATGGCCGTCGACGACTGGCCCCTGCTGCGCTGGCGGATGCGCCAATACCGGCACGGCCGCTGGGGCACCCACATCGTCAAGGCCAACCCCCAACTCGCCGAGGACATCGTCGCCGCCGTCGCCGAACTCGGCCCCAGCACCGCCGGGCAGATCGAAGCGCACCTGGCTGCCGAACCGCGCCGCAAGAAGGGCGCCTGGTGGAACCGCAGCGACACCAAGTGGGTAGCCGAGGCGCTGTTTGCCGCCGGCGTGCTGACCACGGCCACCCGGGTCGGCTTCGCCCGCCACTACGACCTGGTGGAACGGGTGCTGCCGGCGAGCGTGCTGGCGCGCGAGGTCGACGACGCCGAGGCCGTCCGGGAACTCGCTCTGCGCGCGGCCACCGCGCTCGGGGTGGCCACCGAGGCCGACATTCGCGACTACTTCCGGCTGACTGCCCAGCAGGTCAAGCCGGCCATCGCCGACCTGCTGGCCGCCGGCGAGGTCGAGCGCGTCGACGTCGACGGCTGGTCCGCGCCGGCCTTCCTGCGGGCCGGCCGGACCGTGCCGCGCAGCGACCGGGGCACCGCGCTGTTGTGCCCGTTCGACCCGCTGATCTTCTTCCGGCCCAGGGTGGAGCGGCTGTTCGGGTTTCACTACCGCATCGAGATCTACACCCCCGCCGACAAGCGCCAGTACGGCTACTACGTGTGGCCGCTGCTGATGGACGGGCGGCTGGTCGCGCGGGTGGACCTCAAGGCCGACCGGGCGGGTGACACGCTGCGCGTCGTCGGCGCGTTCGGCGAGCCCGACGTGCCGCGCCCCCGCGTCATCGAGGCGCTGGCCGGCGAACTGCGGTCCATGGCGTCGTGGCTGGAATTGGGCGGGTTCAGCGTCGCCACCCGGGGCGATCTGGCCGCCGATCTGCGGGCGGTGAGCTGATGCGGGCAACGGACAAAGAGCTCGAGGACACGCTCTGGAAGGCGGCCAACAAGCTGCGCGGCTCCCTGTCGGCCGGCCAGTACAAGGACGTCGTACTCGGGCTGGTGTTCCTCGAGCACGCCGGCGAAGCGGAGTGGAAGTCGTTGGTGGGCAATGCGGATTCGCCGGGCATCGGCCGGCTCGTCGACGACGCGATGGAGGTCGCGGCGCTGCCGCGGCTGTACGAAAACCTCGATCCCCGGCGGGTCGGCGAGCTGGTGTGCCTGCTCGACGCCGCGCGGCTCGGCGAGCGGGGCGGCGCCCGCGACCTGATGGGCGAGTTGTACGAGTACTTCCTGGGCAATTTCGCGCGCGCGGAGGGGCGCCGGGGCGGCGAATTCTTCACCCCGCCCAGCGTGGTCCGGGTGATCGTCGAGGTGCTCGAACCGGCGAGCGGTCGGGTCTACGACCCGTGCTGCGGCTCGGGCGGCATGTTCGTGCAGACCGAGCGATTCGTCGCCGAACACGACGGCGACTCCGCGAAAATCTCGTTCTGGGGGCAGGAATCCGTCGAGCAGACCTGGCGGCTGGCGAAGATGAACCTCGCCGTGCATGGCATCGACGACACCGGCCTGGGCGCCCGGTGGGGCGACACCCTGCTCGCCGACCAGCACGCCGGCATCCAGATGGATTACGTGCTGGCCAATCCCCCCTTCAACATCAAGGAGTGGGCCCGCGACGAGCGCGACCCGCGCTGGCGGTTCGGTGTTCCGCCCGCGGGCAACGCGAACTACGCCTGGATTCAGCACATCCTGTCCAAACTCGCGCCGGGCGGCAAGGCCGGCGTCGTCATGGCCAACGGGTCGATGTCCTCGAATGCGCTGCGCGAAGGCGAGATTCGTGCGCGGATCGTCGACGCCGACCTGGTGTCGTGCATGGTCGCGCTGCCCGCCCAGCTGTTCCGCAGCACGCCGATTCCGGTGTGCCTGTGGTTCTTCGACACCGACAAGGGCACGCGGTCCGGGCAGGTGCTGTTCATCGACGCCCGAGGGCTAGGCCACCTGGTGGATCGCGCTGAGCGGGCGCTGACACCCGAGGAAATCGTCCGGATCGGCGACACCTATCACGCCTGGCTGGGCTGCGCATCGGCCGCCGCGAAAGGCCTTACCTATCACGATGTCCCGGGCTTCTGCGCGTCCGCGTCGCTCGACGACATCGTCGCGGCCGGCTACACCCTGACGCCGGGACGCTATGTCGGGGCGCCCGCCGGCGAGGACGACGGCGAACCCGTCGAGGAGAAGATCGCCCGGCTGACCGGCGACCTGCTGGATGCGCTCGACGAATCCGCCCGCCTGGAAGGTGTTGTACGCCAACAGCTGGAGCGCCTGCGGTGACGACCACGCTAGGCGACCACCTGGTCTTCAGCAACGGTGGCCGCGCGCCGCGGCGAGCCCCGGGCGGACCCGTCCGCGTCTACGGCGCCAACGGGGCCATCGGGTATGCCGCCGAACACAACGCCGCCGGTCCGCTGATCGTCCTCGGCCAATGGGGGCGCAGTGCGGCAGCCTGCGGTACTGCGACTCCGACGTGTGGGTCACCGAGAACGCACTGGTCTGCCGCGCGAAGGACCCACGTGAGACGCGGTATTGGTACTACGCGTTGCAGACCTGCCGGCTGGGCGATCACCGCTCCGGATCGGGGCAGCCGCTGCTCAACCAGAGAATCCTGCGTGACGTCGCGGCGCCGAGCGTGGGTGCGCCGCGACGCGCGGCGATCGCCGAGCTGCTCGGCGCCCTCGACGACAAGGTGTCGGCCAACGAGCGGGTGATCGGGGCCGCCGAGAACCTGATGGTGGCCCTCGCCGAATCCGCCCCCGCCCACGCGCCGCTGTCCAGCCTGGCGCGCCGGTCGACGGCGTTCCGCGACGTGACCGAGTTCGACGACGTGGTCGCGCACTTCAGCCTTCCGGCGTTCGACGCCGGGGCGACACCTCGCGTGGTGCGCGGCGAGTCCATCAAGAGCGGCAAGTTCGTCGTCCCGGGGCCGTGCGTGTTGTTCGCAAAGCTGAACCCCCGGATTCCGCGCATCTGGAACGTGGTGGGGCTGCCGCCGGAAATGGCCTTGGCCAGCAGCGAGTTCGTCGTCCTGACGCCGATGGCCGTCGACGCCTCGGCCCTGTGGGCGGCCGTGCGGCAACCCGGCGTCTCCGCACGGCTGCAACGGCGGGCCGCCGGGACCTCGGGCAGCCATCAGCGGATCCGCCCGCGCGATCTCATGGAGGTTGCGGTCCCGGACGTCCGTCGCCTGCCCGCAGCGGCGTTGCGGACGATCACCGGCCTGGGGGCGCTGTGCCATGCGCGCCGCACCGAGAACGCGCGGTTGGCCGCGGGGCGCGACGCGCTGCTGCCGCTGCTGATATCGGGTGAGCTCCCCGTTCGGCCATCACGTTGAGGTGAGACGTTAAGGTGAGCGCCGTGGCCGAGACCGCGCCGCTCCGCGTGCAACTGATCGCCAAGACCGAGTTCCTGGCGCCGCCGGACGTGCCGTGGACCACCGACGCCGAGGGTGGCCCCGCGCTCACCGAGTTCGCCGGGCGCGCCTGCTATCAGAGCTGGTCCAAGCCGAACCCGAAGACGGCGACCAACGCCGGCTACATCAAGCACATCATCGACGTGGGGCATTTCTCCGTGCTCGAGCACGCGAGCGTGTCGTTCTACATCACCGGCATCTCCCGCTCGCTCACCCACGAGCTGATCCGGCACCGGCATTTCTCCTACTCGCAGCTGTCCCAGCGCTATGTGCCCGAGGGCGATTCGCGCGTCGTCGTGCCGCCAGGCATGGAGGACGACCCCGACGTGCGGCGGATTCTGACCGAGGCCGCCGACGCGAGCCGCGCCACCTACGCCGAGTTGCTGGCCAGGCTCGAGGCTAAATTCGCCGATCAGCCGAACGCCGTCCTGCGGCGCAAGCAGGCGCGGCAGGCAGCCCGGGCCGTGCTGCCGAACGCGACCGAGACCCGCATCGTCGTGACCGGCAACTACCGGGCCTGGCGACACTTCATCGCCATGCGCGCCAGCGAGCACGCGGACGTGGAAATCAGGCGGCTGGCCATCGAGTGCCTGCGCCAGCTCGCCGAGGCCGCGCCCGCGGTGTTCGCCGACTTCGAGATCTCGACGCTGGCCGACGGAACCGAGGTGGCCACCAGCCCGCTGGCGACCGAGGCCTGAGCGGCCGCAGCTTCGCGCCGTTGCCAAATAGCTTGCCGCCGCCAGGTAACCTAAGGACCGTGAGCACGGTCGGATTCGACGCCCCGGCACGGTTGGGCACCGTGCTGACCGCGATGGTGACACCGTTTGCTCCCGACGGCTCGCTCGACACCGCGGCGGCGGCGCAGTTGGCGAACCACCTGGTCGACGCCGGGTGCGACGGCCTGGTGGTGTCCGGGACCACCGGCGAGTCGCCGACCACCACCGACGACGAGAAGCGGGAGCTGCTCCGCACGGTGCTCGAGGCGGTGGGCGATCGCGCCCGGGTGATCGCCGGCGCCGGCACCTATGACACCGCCCACAGCGTCCGGCTCGCCAAGGCGTGCGCGGCCGAGGGCGCGCACGGGCTGTTGGTGGTCACGCCGTACTACTCGAAGCCGCCGCAGGCCGGGCTGGTCGCGCATTTCACCGCCGTCGCCGACGCCACCGACCTGCCGGTGCTGCTCTACGACATTCCGCCCCGCTCGGTGATCCCGATCGAGACCGAGACCATCCGCGCGTTGGCCGCCCACCCCAACATCGTGGGAATCAAGGACGCCAAGGCCGACCTGCACAGCGGCGGCCAGATCATCGCCGAGACCGGGCTCGCGTACTACTCCGGCGACGACGCGCTGAACCTGCCCTGGCTGGCCATGGGCGCCACCGGCTTCATCAGCGTGATTTCGCATGTGGCCGCGGGCCAGCTCCGGGAAATGTTGTCCGCCTTCGCTTCCGGGGACATCGCCACGGCGCGGAAGATCAACGTCACGGTCGCGCCGCTGTGCAACGCGATGAGCCGGCTGGGCGGCGTGACGATGTCCAAGGCGGGCCTGCGCCTGCAGGGCGTCGAGGTTGGCGATCCCCGGCTGCCGCAGATGCCGGCGACGCCCGAGCAGATCGATGCGCTGGCCGCCGACATGCGCGCGGCGTCGGTGCTCCGGTGAGCCAGAGGGTGGCCCGTAAGTGGATGTAGACCTCGCCCCTCCCGGTCCCCTGACCACCGGTGGGTTGCGGGTCACCGCGCTGGGCGGCATCAGCGAGATCGGCCGCAACATGACGGTTTTCGAGCACCTCGGCCGGCTGCTGATCATCGACTGCGGCGTGATGTTCCCGACCCATGACGAGCCCGGGGTGGACCTGATCCTGCCGGATCTGCGCCACATCTCCGACCGGCTCGACGACATCGAGGCGCTGGTGCTCACCCATGCGCACGAGGACCACATCGGCGGCATCCCGTTCCTGCTCAAGCTGCGCCCGGACATCCCGGTCGTCGGGTCGAAGTTCACGCTGGCGCTGGTCGCCGCGAAATGCCGTGAGCACCGGCTCAAGCCGGTGTTCGTCGAGGTGACCGAGCGGCAGCGCAGCACCCACGGCGTGTTCGAGTGCGAATACTTCGCCGTCAACCACTCGATCCCCGACGCGCTGGCCATCGCCGTGCACACCGGCGCGGGCACCGTCCTGCACACCGGCGACATCAAGCTCGACCAGCTGCCCCTCGACGGCCGGCCCACCGATCTGCCCGGCATGTCCCGGCTGGGCGACGCCGGCGTGGACCTGTTCCTGTGCGATTCGACCAACTCCGAGATCCCCGGCGTCGGCCCGTCGGAGAGCGAAGTGGGACCGACGCTGCATCGTCTGATCCGGGGGGCCGAGGGGCGCGTGATCGTCGCCTGTTTCGCCTCCAATGTCGACCGGGTGCAACAGATCATCGACGCCGCCGTCGCCCTGGGCCGGCGGGTGTCGTTCGTCGGGCGGTCGATGGTGCGCAACATGGGCATCGCCCGCGAGCTGGGATTCCTGCGGGTGGCCGATTCCGACGTGATCGACATCGGCGCGGCCGAAGAGATGCCGCCCGAGCAGGTGGTGCTGATCACCACCGGCACCCAGGGCGAGCCCATGTCGGCGCTGTCGCGGATGTCGCGCGGCGAGCACCGCAGCATCACGCTCACCGCGGGCGACCTGGTCGTCCTGGCGTCGTCGCTGATCCCCGGCAACGAGGAGGCGGTCTACGGCGTGATCGACGAGCTCGCCAAGATCGGCGCCCGCGTGGTCACCAATGCCCAGGCCCGCGTGCACGTTTCGGGCCACGCGTACGCCGGCGAGCTGTTGTTCCTTTACAACGGCGTGCGCCCACGCAACGTCATGCCGGTGCACGGCACCTGGCGGATGCTGCGCGCCAACGCCAAGCTGGCGGCCAGCACGGGAGTGCCCGAGGAGTCGATCCTGTTGGCCGAGAACGGCGTCAGCGTCGACCTGGTCGCCGGCGCGGCGTCGATCGCCGGGGCGGTCCCCGTCGGCAAGATGTTCGTGGACGGGCTGATCAGCGGCGACGTCGGCGACATCACGCTGGGCGAACGGCTCATCCTGTCGTCGGGTTTCGTCGCGGTGACCGTGGTCGTCGAGCGCGGCACCGGGCGCCCGGTGGTCGCGCCGCACCTGCATTCGCGCGGCTTCTCCGAAGACCCCAAGGCGCTCGAGCCCGCCGGGCGCCGGGTCGAAGCCGAGCTGGAAGCGCTTGCCGCCGAGAACATCACCGACCCGAGCCGCATCGCGCAGGCCGTGCGCCGCACCGTCGGCAAGTGGGTGGGCGAGACGTACCGCCGGCAGCCGATGATCGTCCCGACGGTCATCGAGGTCTGACCCGGCTCACGAGACATAAACCGCTGCACGGTTTTTCGGCGTTTCGCCGCAGAGGGTTATGTGTCGCGGCGGCGCGTTATACCTTCTCCGCGTACGCCGACCATTCCACTTGCGACGCCTTCAGCCTGCGGCCGGTGGGCTCGACGTATCGCCGGACCAGCTCGTCGGGCCCGGCCTGCTCCAGCAGCCGCCAGCCGTATTCGTCGACGAAACCCGCGACCTCGTCGGGCTGTAAGCCGAAGTGCCACAGCCCCCGCACGCTCCGATACAGCGTGCGGGTGCCGTACCGATTCGTGCCGTCGATGAAATCCCGCCGGACATAGGTGAAGACCAGGCGGCTGCCGGGCGCCGCGGCGCGCAGGCCCTCCAGCGTCCGCCGGACGGTGGCCTCGGACAGGTATTGGGTGACGCCCTCGCAGATGAAAAACGTCCGGTAGTCGGTGTGATAGCCGTGTTCGGCCAGGGCGGTGAGCAGGTCGTCGCGCGCCAGGTCCAGCGCCACCTGCCGCACCGACATCGGCGCCCCGCCCAGCACCCGCCGGACCGTCTTCACCTTCCTGGCGATGTTGACCGGCAGGTCGACCTCGAAGACGGGCAGGCGTACCTGCCGCGTCAGGAGGTAAGCGCGCGTGTCCAGTCCCGCGCCGAGGATGACGACCGCGTCGATCTCCCCGAGCGCCTCGGCCAGCTTGTCGCCGATGAACCGCTTGCGGCAGGCCAGGTTCGCCCACAGGCCGCGGCCGGACCATTCGGAGCCGCGGATCATCAAGCGGCGCAACGGCGCCGCGCGGGTCGCCGCGACCAGCCAGCGCAGCGGCGTCGGCAGGAAGAGCTCGGCGAGGTCGTCGTCCACCAGGCGCCGGGCCGGGGGCTCGTTCTGCTCCACGGCCGTCAACACCATAGGGCCGAAGGCGGTCTGCGCGGCGGGGTTTCGTGCCATGCGGCGCTACTTGTTCAGGAAACCGGCATCGACGGGCAGGGTCACCCCGGTGATGTAGCGGGCCTGGTCGCTCACCAGCCACGCCACCGCGTTCGCGACGTCCTCGACGTCCAACACCTCCACCGGCATGGCGTTGCCCATGGCCCCCGGTGTGTCGGTCGCCGCGGCCATCTTGGCCAGCCACTCGCGGGTGAACTCGTTGTTGATCATCGGGGTCTCGACGCCGGACGGGTGGATCGAGTTGACCCGAATATATTGCGTCGCAAGCAGATTCGCGTAGACCCGCATCAGCCCGACCACGCCGTGCTTGGCGGCGGCGTAGCCGACCGAACCGGCGTCCGGGCTGCCGACCCCGGCCAGGCCGGCGCTCGAACTGATCAACACGATCGAACCGCCGGTGCCCTGCTTGACCATGGTCGGGATGGACACCTTGATGGTGTTGTACACGCCGGTGAGGTTGACGTCGATCACGTCGCGCCAGCCGTCGTCACCGGACTGCATCGGGGCGATGCCGGCGTTGGCGACGACGATGTCGAGCCGGCCGAACTCGTCGAAGCCCGATTGCAGCGCGGCCGACAGCGATGCCCGGTCCCGCACGTCCCCGCGGGCGGCCACGATGCGGGCGCCGGCGTCCTCGACCAGCTTGACGGTCTGCGCCAGGTCGTCCGGGGTAGCCAGGGGATAGGGGACGCTCGCGATCTGGTCGCACAGGTCGACCGCGATGATGCTCGCGCCGTCGGCGGCCAGCCGCACGGCGTGCGCGCGACCCTGGCCGCGGGCCGCGCCGGTGATGAAGGCGACCTTGCCCTCGAGTGGCCGGGCCATCAGGACCGGAGCTGACCCTTGTCCGGGTCGCCGGCCGGAACCGGCTGCAGCATCTTGATGTCCGGCGCCCCGGCCAGGTGGTCGCCGGCCGCGGTGAACATCTTGGTGACGGCCGGCGCGGTGCTGTGAGCCTTGAGCGCCTCGGGGTCCTCCCACTGCTCGACGAACACGAACGTCTCACCCGATTGGTGCAGCGAATACAACTGGCAGCCCGGTTCGTTGTGCACTTCCTCCACTGCCTGCGTGAGGATGTCGCGGACTGTGTCGACCGATTCGGGTTTGACGGTCATGGTGGCGACGACGACGACGGGCATGCTGGGGCCTCCTGGGGCTAACGGGGTGGGTGACACGCATGGCTTCTGTAATCCAGGTCACCGGTTGCCACCCTACTCACGCGGCCCCGCGGGCCACCCGTCAGATGGGTCACATGACCGAACCGTTACCAGTGTGGCGGGTGGTGCAGATGATATCGATGCGACTACCCTGGCCGACATGGCTAACAAGACCGCCGCCCGCTCCAAAGCTCGAACGAGCAGGTCAAAGGCCACTCCGCGGGGTGGGTCGGGCCGCGCGCGGCCGGCGGCGCCCCGCAAGCGGCCGAGCAGGCCCGCCAGGCGGCGAAACCACTCGCTGCTGGTGGCCGCCGGGCTGACCGGCG
>NZ_GG770558.1:381240-386130 GCF_000164135.1 Mycobacterium parascrofulaceum ATCC BAA-614
CACCTGGCTGATGGCCGCCCGCAGCACCGGCGGCGCGGCCCGGTCGATCGGGCGGGCCCGCGACATCGACCCGGGACACCGCCGCGACGGCATCGCGCTCATGCTGCTCGGCCTCTCCGTCGTGGTCGCCGCGAGCTCGTGGTTCGACGCCGCCCGGCCGGTCGGCGCGTGGGTCGACACGCTGTTGCGCACCTTCATCGGGGCGGGCGTCCTGGCCCTCCCCGCCGTCACCGCCGCGGTGGCGGTGGCGCTGATGCGCACCCAGCCCAATCCCGACGCGCGTCCCAGGCTGATCCTGGGCGCCACCCTGATCGCCCTCTCCGTGCTCGGGCTGCGCCACCTGTGGTCCGGCTCGCCGGAAGACCCGGAGGCGCGCCGCCGCGCGGCCGGATTCATCGGGTTCGCCATCGGCGGGCCCCTGTCGGACGGGCTGACGGCCTGGATCGCCGCGCCGCTGCTGTTCATCGGCTTCATGTTCGGTCTGCTGCTGCTGACGGGCACGACCATCCGGGAGGTGCCCGACGCGGTCCGCGCCATGTTCGGCCCCCGGCTGCTCGACGACGACGAATACGACTACGACGACGACGATTCCGTTGTGGCCGAGGACTTTTCGGACGGCTACTACGACGAGAGCGCCCTCGACGACGAACCACCGGCCTGGCCGACCGCGGACCCGGCCCCCGCCCTGCGCGACAACGAGGACGACATTCCCACGACGCCGGAGCCGGCCGTCGGGAAGAGCCGCCGCCGCGACAAGAAGCAGACCGAGGTGCTGGACCGGGTCGTCGAGGGGCCCTACACCCTGCCGTCGATGAGCCTGCTGGTCGCCGGGGACCCGCCGAAGAAGCGCAGCGCCGCCAACAACGTCATGGCCGACGCCATCGGCGAGGTGCTCACCCAGTTCAAGGTCGACGCGGCCGTCACCGGCTGCACCCGCGGGCCGACCGTCACCCGCTACGAGGTCGAGCTCGGGCCCGGCGTCAAGGTCGAGAAGATCACCGCGCTGCAGAAGAACATCGCCTACGCGGTGGCCACCGAGAGCGTGCGCATGCTGGCCCCGATCCCCGGGAAGTCCGCCGTCGGCATCGAGGTGCCCAACACCGACCGGGAAATGGTGCGGCTGGCCGACGTGCTGACCGCGCCGTCGACCCGCCGCGACCACCACCCGCTGGTGATCGGCCTCGGCAAGGACATCGAGGGCGACTTCATCTCGGCCAACCTGGCCAAGATGCCGCACCTGCTGGTCGCGGGGTCCACCGGATCGGGCAAGTCCAGCTTCGTCAACTCCATGCTGGTGTCGCTGCTGACCCGGGCCACCCCCGAAGAGGTCAGGATGATCCTGATCGACCCGAAGATGGTGGAGCTCACCCCGTACGAGGGCATCCCGCACCTGATCACGCCGATCATCACCCAGCCCAAGAAGGCGGCCGCCGCCCTGGCCTGGCTGGTCGAGGAGATGGAGCAGCGCTACCAGGACATGCAGGCCTCCCGGGTCCGCCACATCGACGACTTCAACGAGAAGGTGCGCTCGGGCGCCATCACCGCGCCGCTGGGCAGCCAGCGCGAATACCGGCCCTACCCGTACGTGGTGGCGATCGTCGACGAGCTGGCCGACCTGATGATGACCGCCCCCCGCGACGTCGAGGACGCCATCGTGCGGATCACGCAGAAGGCCCGCGCGGCCGGCATCCACCTGGTGCTGGCCACCCAGCGCCCGTCGGTCGACGTGGTGACGGGCCTGATCAAGACCAACGTGCCGTCGCGGCTGGCGTTCGCCACCTCGTCGCTCACGGACAGCCGGGTGATCCTGGACCAGGCCGGCGCCGAGAAGCTGATCGGCATGGGCGACGGCCTGTTCCTGCCGATGGGCGCGAGCAAGCCGCTGCGCCTCCAGGGCGCGTTCATCACCGACGAGGAGATCCACGCCGTCGTCAGCGCCTGCAAGGACCAGGCCGAACCCGAATACACCGAGGGCGTCACCGCGGCCAAACCCACCGGCGAACGCGCCGACGTCGACCCCGACATCGGCGACGACATGGACGTGTTCCTGCAGGCCGTCGAGCTGGTGGTGTCCAGCCAGTTCGGTTCCACCTCGATGCTGCAGCGCAAGCTGCGCGTCGGGTTCGCCAAGGCCGGCCGGCTGATGGACCTGATGGAGACCCGCGGCATCGTCGGCCCATCCGAGGGTTCCAAGGCGCGCGAGGTCCTGGTCAAGCCCGACGAGCTGGCCGGGACGCTGGCGCTGATCCGGGGCGGCTCTGGGGGAGAGGCCGCCGACGGCGGCGACCCCGACGAGTAGCGCCGAGCGTCACGCCAGCGTGACGCTGGGGCGCGGACGTCACGCCAGCGTGACGCTCGGGCGATCAGAGCACCAGCAGCATCCGGGAATTACCCAGGATGTTGGGCTTGACGTAGCTCAGGTCCAGGAACTCGGCGACACCGATGTCGTAGGAGCGGCACATCTCCTCGAACACCTCGGCGGTCACCGGCGTGCCCTCGATCTCGGTGAACCCGTGCTTGCCGAAGAACTCGGTCTCGAACGTCAGCACGAACAGCCGCTTCAGCTGCAGCTCGCGCGCGACCGCGAGCAGCCGGTCGACGATCGCGTGGCCGATGCCGCGGCCGGTCATCGCCGGGTCGACCGCGACGGTGCGAATCTCGCCCAGGTCCGACCACATCACGTGCAGCGCGCCGCAACCGACCACGTCGGCGCCGGATTCGGCCACCCAGAACTCCTGCACGGCCTCGTACAGCGTCACCAGGTTCTTCTCCAGCAGGATCTTCCCGGCGTAGGTGTCGACGAGTTGCTTGATCGCGGGGACGTCGGACGTTCGCGCGCGTCGCACCACCAGTCGGTGGTCCTGCGGACTTTCGGTCACGGCTAACAGTATCGGCATCGCGAACGGGTGCGCTGGTCAACGGTTATTCTGTTGCGGTGTCGGGGCAGCCGGAGACGGGTCCGTTGATGGGACCGCCAGGCCGCGTCCACATCGCAAACCTCGCCAACACGCTGACGTTGCTGCGGCTGGTGTTGGTCCCGATCTTCCTGCTCGCCCTGTTCGCCAAGGACGGCCACGAGATCGCATTCCGGATCTTGGCTTTCGTGATTTTCGCGGTCGCCGCCATCACGGACCGGCTGGACGGCCTGCTGGCCCGCAACTACGGCATGGCGACCGAGTTCGGCGCGTTCGTCGACCCGATCGCCGACAAGACGCTGGTCGGTTCGGCGCTGATCGGGCTGTCGATGCTCGGCGAGCTGCCGTGGTGGGTCACGATCGTGATCCTGGTTCGCGAGTTCGGGGTCACCGTGCTGCGGCTGGCCGTGATTCGCCGGGGGGTCATCCCCGCCAGTTGGGGCGGCAAGGTCAAGACCGTGGTGCAGGCGGCGGCGATCGGCTTGTTCATCCTGCCGCTGTCGGGGCCGTTCCGGGTGGCGGCGGCCGTGGTGATGGGTGCGGCCGTCGTGCTGACGATCGTCACCGGCATCGACTATGTGGTGTCGACCGTGCGGGAAGTGCGGCGCGCGGCCGACTGATTCTGGGGTCGCCGAACGGGAACCAAGACCCCGCCGACCGCGTTGCACGTAATGAGCGCCTGCCGGACGCGGTCGACCGTCGCGCCGAGCAAGCTGACTTGGACGAAGGAGGGCAGAAATGCCGTCATTGGTGCGCGAGGTGATCGGCGACGTGCTGCGCGAGGCTCGGATGACCCAGGGCCGGACGCTGCGCGAGGTGTCCGATTCGGCGCGGGTGAGCCTCGGCTACCTGTCCGAGGTGGAGCGCGGGCGCAAGGAGCCCTCCAGCGAGCTGCTCAACGCGATCTGCGACGCGTTGGAGGTGCCGCTGTCGTCCGTGCTCATCGACGCCGGCGAGCGGATGGCCGGCCTGGAGCGGGTGACCCACGGGGCGGTCGCCGACGGCGTGCGGGCACCCAGCATCGACGCCGACACCAAGGTCGTCATCCCGCCTGTCGCGTCCCTGGCGATCGCCTGACCGCGGCCCCGGACGGGGATCCAGCGCCAGGGGTAGGGCGATCGGCGCCGACCCACTAAATTGAGCGACAAGCGACGGCCCATCCAGGGACCATCCGGCCTATAGAAGCGAAGGTGGAGCTCACTCATGGCCAATCCGTTCGTCAAAGCGTGGAAGTACCTCATGGCGCTGTTCAACGCGAAAATCGACGAGCACGCCGACCCCAAGGTGCAGATCCAGCAGGCCATCGAGGAAGCGCAGCGCACGCACCAGGCGCTGACCCAGCAGGCGGCGCAGGTGATCGGCAACCAGCGCCAACTGGAGATGCGGCTCAACCGGCAACTCGCCGACATCGAAAAGCTCCAGGTCAACGTCCGTCAGGCCCTGACGCTGGCCGATCAGGCGACCGCCGCCGGTGACGCCGCCAAGGCCGCCGAATACAACAACGCCGCCGAAGCGTTCGCGGCCCAGCTGGTCACCGCCGAGCAGAGCGTCGAGGACCTCAAGACGCTGCACGACCAGGCGCTCAACGCCGCCGCCCAGGCCAAGAAGGCCGTCGAGCAGAACGCGATGGTGCTGCAGCAGAAGATCGCCGAGCGCACCAAACTGCTCAGCCAGCTCGAGCAGGCGAAGATGCAGGAACAGGTGAGCGCGTCGCTGCGGTCGATGAGCGAGATCGCCGCCCCCGGCAACGTGCCCAGCCTCGACGAGGTGCGCGACAAGATCGAGCGCCGATACGCCAACGCGATCGGGGCGGCCGAGCTCGCCCAGGGTTCGGTGCAGGGCCGCATGCTCGAGGTCGAGCAGGCCGGGGTGCAGATGGCAGGTCACTCCCGCCTCGAGCAGATCCGCGCGTCGATGCGCGGCGAGGCGCTGCCGACCGGCGGGGCGCCCGCCGCGGGCGCCACCCCGGAGGCGG
>NZ_GG770558.1:389091-394712 GCF_000164135.1 Mycobacterium parascrofulaceum ATCC BAA-614
CCGCGAGCAGGGCCGGCGCCAGGCCCACCCGCAGGCCGGCGGCGAGCGGTTGCATGTGTTCGTCCACCACCACCCGGTACAGCGCCTCCGGCGCGTCGGCGGGGCTCCCGGCGGGGGCGGGCAACCGCAGTTGCGCGCCGTCGTCGGCGCGGTGCAGATCGCGCAGGTCGGGAAGGACACCGTGACCGACGGCGCAGGCGAGCACGGGCGACCAACCACAGCCGGGTGGCGTGGCCGAGATGGACCAGCGAGGCGGCCACCCGCAAGTCCGTCGTGCGGTAGCGCCGGGCGGTGGCGTCGACCAGGTCAGTGAAGCCGTCGGCGTAGGACCGGCCGACCGGGTGCCATCCCTCCGCGCCGCCGCCCACGGTCAACGCGAAAAACCCCCCGTAGGAAGAGATTTGGGCTAATTCGGCGGAGATGTCCATGTGTGCGTCTCGCAAGGGGAGTCCGCCCCGGTTTCGGTGGGCAAGTCTTGGTGGGCACGTGCCGGGGTCGGGGCGCTCGGTGTGGGCGCCCCGGACGGCCCGGTCGGCGCCCTGCGGGAGCAGATGTTGCCATACGCGGCGATCGACCTCGGCGTGTCCGCTTGAATCGAACAGGTGTTCGGCTACTGTGGGGAACGTTCGGTGAGACAACTTGTCGGTGGCCTTCTCTAGTGTCACGGCCAACCGACCGATACCGGTCACCGAACACACCGAACCATAGGAGAGGCACCATGGCGCAAGCCCCCGACCGCGAGAAGGCTCTCGAACTGGCGATGGCCCAGATCGAAAAGAGCTACGGCAAAGGCTCGGTGATGCGTCTCGGCGACGAGATGCGTCAGCCGATCTCGGTCATCCCGACCGGATCCATCGCACTGGACGTGGCCCTGGGCATCGGCGGGCTGCCCCGCGGCCGGGTCGTGGAGATCTACGGCCCGGAATCCTCGGGTAAGACCACCGTCGCCCTGCACGCGGTGGCCAACGCCCAGGCCGCCGGTGGCGTCGCGGCGTTCATCGACGCCGAGCACGCCCTGGACCCCGATTACGCCAAAAAGCTTGGCGTGGACACCGATTCCCTGCTGGTGAGCCAGCCCGACACGGGGGAGCAGGCCCTCGAGATCGCCGACATGCTGATCCGCTCCGGCGCGCTGGACATCCTGGTCATCGACTCGGTGGCGGCCCTGGTGCCGCGCGCGGAACTCGAGGGCGAGATGGGGGACAGCCACGTCGGGCTGCAGGCCCGGCTGATGAGCCAGGCGCTGCGGAAAATGACCGGCGCGCTGAACAACTCGGGCACCACCGCGATCTTCATCAACCAGCTGCGCGAGAAGATCGGGGTGATGTTCGGCAGCCCGGAAACCACCACGGGTGGAAAGGCCTTGAAGTTCTACGCTTCGGTGCGCATGGACGTGCGCCGGATCGAGACGCTCAAGGACGGCACCAACGCGGTCGGCAACCGCACCCGCGTCAAGGTCGTCAAGAACAAGGTGTCGCCGCCCTTCAAGCAGGCCGAATTCGACATCCTCTACGGCAGGGGGATCAGCCGGGAGGGCTCGCTGATCGACATGGGCGTGGAGCAGGGCTTCATCCGCAAGTCCGGTTCCTGGTTCACCTACGAGGGCGAGCAGCTCGGTCAGGGCAAGGAGAACGCCCGCACCTTCCTGATGGAAAACGACGAAGTGGCCAACGAGATCGAGAAGAAGATCAAGGAAAAGCTCGGCATTGGCGCGGTCGTGACCGATGGTCTGTCCGATGACAGCGTCCTGCCCGCCCCCGTCGATTTCTGAGCCCTCCCGCGAGGAGCAGGCGCGGACGCTGTGCCTGCGCCTGCTCACCGCGAGGGCGCGCACCCGGGCCGAGCTGCACGGACAACTGGCCAAACGCGGCTACCCCGAGGACGTCAGCGCCTCCGTGCTCGACCGGCTCGCCGCCGTCGGCCTGGTCGACGACACCGACTTCGCACAACAGTGGGTGGCCTCCCGCCGGGCGACGGCGGGCAAGAGCAAGCGGGCGCTGGCCGCGGAACTGCGCACCAAGGGGGTCGACAGGGACGTGATCGCCACCGCGCTGTCGGGGATCGACGCCGGCGCCGAACGCGACCGCGCCGAGCAGTTGGTGCGGGCCAAGCTGCGCCGGGAGACGCTGGACGGCGACGACGCGAAGGTGACCCGCCGGCTGGTCGGGATGCTCGCGCGTCGTGGCTACAGCCAGAACCTGGCGTGCGAGGTGGTGATCGCCGAGCTGGTCGCCGAACGGGAGCGCCGCCGGGTCTAGCCCGGTGACGTGCGGTTTCTCGCCCGCCGACGGGTCGCCGTACCATGGCCCCGTGACTTCGTTGGTGGTTTCGGCGCGGACGTATCAGGTCCGCACCTATGGCTGCCAGATGAATGTCCACGATTCCGAGCGGCTGGCGGGCCTGCTGGAGGCGGCCGGCTACCAGCGCGCGGTCGACGGCTCGGACGCCGACGTGGTCGTCTTCAACACCTGCGCCGTCCGCGAGAACGCCGACAACAAGCTGTACGGGAACCTCAGCCACCTGGCGCCGCGCAAGCGCGGCAACCCCGAGATGCAGATCGCGGTCGGGGGCTGCCTGGCCCAAAAGGACCGGGACGCGGTGCTGCGCAAGGCGCCCTGGGTCGACGTCGTCTTCGGCACGCACAACATCGGGTCGCTGCCCACGCTGCTGGAACGTGCCCGGCACAACAAGGCCGCCCAGGTGGAGATCGCCGAGTCGCTGCAGGAGTTTCCGTCGTCGCTGCCCAGCGCGCGCGAATCGGCCTACGCCGCTTGGGTTTCCGTCTCGGTCGGGTGCAACAACAGCTGCACCTTCTGCATCGTCCCGTCGCTGCGGGGCAAGGAGGTCGACCGCAGCCCCGCCGACGTCCTGGCCGAGGTGCGCGCGCTGGTGGCCGACGGCGTGGTCGAGGTCACCCTGCTGGGCCAGAACGTCAACGCCTACGGGGTGTCCTTCGCCGACCCGGCGCTGCCGCGGGACCGCGGCGCCTTCGCGCGGCTGCTGCGCGCCTGCGGGAACATCGACGGGCTGGAGCGGGTGCGGTTCACCTCGCCGCATCCGGCCGAATTCACCGACGACGTCATCGAGGCCATGGCGCAGACGCCGAACGTCTGCCCCGCCCTGCACATGCCGTTGCAGTCGGGCTCCGACCGCGTGCTGCGCGCGATGCGGCGCTCGTACCGCGCCGAGCGCTACCTCGGCATCATCGACCGCGTCCGCGCGGCCATGCCGAACGCCGCCATCACCACCGACCTGATCGTCGGATTCCCCGGCGAGACCGAAGAGGACTTCGCGGCCACCCTGGACGTGGTGCGGCAGGCCCGGTTCGCGGCCGCGTTCACCTTCCAGTACTCCAAGCGGCCGGGCACCCCGGCCGCCGAGCTCGACGGGCAGCTGCCGAAAACCGTTGTGCAGGAACGCTACGACCGCCTGATCGAACTACAGGAGCAGATTTCGCTGGAGGGCAACCGCGCGCTGGTCGGCCAGACCGTGGAACTGCTGGTCGCCGCCGGCGAGGGCCGCAAGGACACCCGGACCGCCCGGATGACCGGCCGCGCCCGCGACGGCCGCCTGGTGCACTTCGGCGCCGACGATCGGGTGCGCCCGGGCGATTTCGTCACCGCAAAAATCACCCAGGCCGCGCCCCACCATCTCATCGCCGACGGCGGCATCCTCGGCCATCGCCGCACCCGCGCGGGGGACGCGCACGCCGCCGGGCTGCGCCCGGGCGGCATCGGTCTCGGCATGCCCGCCGTCGGAGCGCCCCCCGAACCCGCAAACCCCGCCGAACCCCTTGGATGTGCCCGATGAACGAAGAACACCCCCACCTCGACGCCCTGCGCACCGAGATCGAGGCCGCCGAGCGCCGCGTGGCGCGTGGATTCGACCCAGGCCCACGCGGCTTCGTCGTCGCGATCCTGATCTTCGTGCTGCTGGGGTCGTTCATCCTGCCGCACACCGGCGCGGTGCGGGGCTGGGACGTGCTGTTCAGCAGCCACGGGGCGGGCGCGGCGGCGGTGGCGTTGCCGTCGCGGGTGTTCGCCTGGCTGGCGCTGGTGTTCGGCGTCGGGTTCTCGATGCTGGCGCTGATGACGCGGCGCTGGGCGCTGGCCTGGGTCGCGCTGGCGGGTTCCGCGCTCGCCGGGGCGGCCGGAATGCTCGCCATCTGGTCGCGCCAGACCGTCGCCGCGGGGCATCCGGGCCCCGGGCTGGGGCTGATCACCGCCTGGATCGTCGTCCTGGCGCTGATCTACCAATGGGCGCGGGTGGTGTGGTCGCGCACCATCGTCCAGCTCGCCGCTGAGGAGCAGCGGCGCCGGGTGGCGGCCGAGCAGCAGTCGATCACCCTGCTCGACAGGCTGGACGGCGGGGCGGGGGTCGACGCCGCCGACCGGGCGCCGCGCGACCCCGAAGCCTAGGGTTTGCGGGCCAGCGCCTCGGCGGCCGCCTGCGCCCACTGCCGCCACTGTTCGGCGTTGGCCCTGGCCTCTTCGGCCTCTTTGGTGCGGCCCGCCGCCGCGGCCTTCTGAGCCTGCTGCTCGTATTGTTCGGCGCGGGTGCGGAACTGCTCGGCCCGGGCCTGCGCCTGGGGGTCCGACCAGTCGGCCTCGCCCGCGTCACGCACCTTCTTCTCGACCGCGCGCAGCCGACGTTCCAGCTCGGCGGAGCGTTCCCGCGGCACCTTGCCGATCGCGTCCCACTTCTCGGCGATCGAGCGCAGCGCCGCGCGGGCCGCGTCGTGATTGCCGGTGTCGATCTTTTCCGCCTCGGCCAGCAGCGACTCCTTGGCTTCCGCGTTGGCCCGCAGCTCCGCGTCCTTTTCCGCGGTGGCGGCGTTGCGGGCCGTGAAGAACACGTCCTGGGCGGCCTTGAACCGTCGCCACAGGGCGTCGTCGACGTCCCGGGCCGCGCGGCCCGCCGCCTTCCACTCCGTGAGCAGCTTGCGGAATTCGGCGCTGGTGGCGGTCCAGTCCGTCGAGTCGGACATCGCCTCGGCGCGCTCGCACAGCCGTTCCTTCGCCTGCCGGACGCCGAGTCGTTCCCGGTCCAGTTCGGCGAAATGGGAACCCCGCCGCCGGTTGAAGGCCTCCCGGGCCGCCGAATACCGCTTCCACAGCGCGTCGTCGACCTTGCGGTCCAGGCCGTTGATGGTCTTCCACTCGTCGAGGATGGCCCGCAGCCGGTCCCCGGCGGCCTTCCACTGCGTCGAGTTGGCGCCCAACTCCTCGGCCTCGGCGGCCAGCGCCTCCTTGCGCGCGGTCTGGGCGGCGCGATGCTCCTCGCGGCGGGAGCGTTCCGCGGCGACGGTGGCCTCGACCTGGTCGATGAGGCCGGCCAACCGGCGCGCGAGCGCGTCGATGTCGCCCAGCACGGCCGCCGTCGGCAACGTTTCGGCCAGCTCGGCCGCGTGGGCCTTGATCTTGCGGGCGTCGCCCGTTCCCGCCGCCAGCCGCTCCTCCATCAGGGTGACCTCGGTGCTCAGGTCGTCGAACCGGCGGCCGAAGTGGGCGAAGGCGGCCTCCGCGTCGCCGGCCTGCCAGGACCCGACGATGCGCTCGCCGGCGGAGGTCACCAACCAGACCGTGCCGTCGTCGTCGACCCGCCCGAACCGATGCGGATCG
>NZ_GG770558.1:395330-399664 GCF_000164135.1 Mycobacterium parascrofulaceum ATCC BAA-614
CGGTCCCGGGCTCGCCGGGCGGGGCCCGGGACGCGGTCCCGGGCGGGGCACCGGACGCGAAACCGGTTGGGGCACCGGCCCAACCGAATCTGCGCCGCGGGGTTCGTCAGCCGTCATGCGCTCGTCACCTACCCTTCGCGCGGTCGCTGTTCCGCGCACCTGCCGCGCGTAGCGGCACCGTCTGCTGCAGCCATGGGCGGGCCGGGGCGGCTCTCCCAACAGCTGCTTAACAGTATTCAAGCAGCTTGGCGGCCCGTGCGCCGCCACCTGAGATCTTCCCGCTCGTGATGCGTCGCCGCAGGGGCAGCGGGTATGACAAGCGGGTATGACAATTGTCCGTACCCCGATGTCCACACCCTGACTCGGACGGAGAAACCATGGCCAAGGCGGACATTGCCGCTTTGCTCGCGCTGGCGTCCGCGCTCTGCGTCGCGATCGGCGACGTGCTGCAGCAGCGCGCCACCCACCGGCTCACCGACACGTCGGCCGGGCAGCTCGAACTGATCCGCAGGTTGCTCGGCAATCAGCGGTGGCGGTGGGGCGCCCTGATGCTGGTCGTCAGCATCGTCTTGCAGGCGGCCGCGCTGGACCAGGGCTCGGTGCTGCTCGTGCAGGCGCTGCTCGTCCTTTCGCTGCTGTTCGCGCTGCCGATCAGCGCCCGGTTGGCCCGGCGCGCCGTGACCGCCCGGGAGTGGGTCTGGGCCGTCGTGCTGACGGCGGCGGTGACGGTCATCGTGACCGTCGGCAACCCACAGGCGGGCCGTTCCACCGCGCCGCTGCGGACGTGGGCCATCGTGGCGGCGGTGCTGGCGCCGCTGCTGCTCGGATGCGTGGTGGCCGCCCGGGTCCGGGGCGGCGCACTCGGCGCGGTGCTGCTCGCCTTCGTGTCCGGCTCGCTGTGGGCCGTCTTCGCGGTGCTCGCCAAGGGCGTCGTCCACCGGATCGGCGACGGCGGGTGGGCGGTGGTCCGCACACCCGAGCTCTACGCCTGGCTGGTGGTCGCGCTGGCGGGATTCGCCTGGGAGCAGGCGGCGTTTCGGGCCGGCTCGCTGACCGCGTCGATGCCCACGCTCGAGGTCTCCCAACCGGTGGTCTCGGCCGTGCTGGGCGTCGCCGTCCTCGGCGAGACGCTCGACACCGGCCGCGCCGGGATGCTGGCGCTGGCGGTGGCGGCGCTGGTGATGACGGCCGCCACCGTCGAGCTCGCCCGCGTCGACGCCTCCGCCACCCGCGACAGGGTCGCGTCGCGGCTCGGGGACGCCGCCGTGCAACCGGCGTGACCACCGCGCGTCGGCTCGGTGCCGCGCGCCCGGGACGGGTACCGTCGTGCTGTCGTACGGGGGCGGTTTGAATTCATAGAGTTAGCACAGTCGTTACCCAGCTTTGTGAAGTAACAATGAAACGGTTACCTACCAGGCCGTCCGCGCGGGGCGCAGGCCCATACAGTTGTAGTTGAACTGGCCGCAAACGCCGCGTGTATTCCGGCTCTCCGGGGGAACGCCTGGTGGAAAACCATGTGAGGTGAGGGGTCGCCCATGTCCAAAGTTGACGTCGCGGCGTTGATCGCGTTGTGCGCCGCGATGGCATCCGCGGTCGGCGACGTGATCCGTCAGCGCTCGGCGCAGGAGATCACCGACAAGGAGGTCGGCCATCTCGAGCTGTTCCGGATGTCGTTGAAGGACACCCGCTGGTGGTTGGGCGGCATGGCGGCCGTCACGAACTACAGCCTGCAGGCCGGGGCCCTGGCGTGGGGCTCCGTGGTGCTGGTGACCGCGCTGCAGGTGACGGCCCTGCTGTTCGCCCTGCCCATCTATGCCCGCCTCGCCGGCCACCGGGTGAGCCGCTGGGAGTGGATCTGGGCGCTCGTCCTGGCCGGGGCGCTGGCGGTGGTCATCATGGTCGGCGACCCGGCGCAGGGCCAGCAGCGGGCATCGACGTCGACGTGGGCCATCGTCGCGCTGGTGATGGTGCCGCTGCTGGTGTTCTGTGTGGTGGCGGCCCGCATCTGGTCGGGGAGCCCGTTCGCGGCCGTGCTGCTCGCGCTCGTCGCGGGTTCGTCGTTGGCGCTGTTCGCGGTGCTGACCAAGGGCATCGTGGAGATGGCCGAACACAGCGTGGTGGGTGTGCTGACCTCGCCGGAGTTCATCCCCTGGCTCCTGGTGGCCCTCACCGGAATGGTCTTCCAGCAGTCGGCCTTCCGCGCCGGTTCGCTGACGGCGTCGCTGCCGACCATGACCGTGGCCAAGCCGGTGGTGGCGGGTCTGCTCGGGGTGCTGGTGCTGGGGGAGACGCTGAACGCCGACGGCCCGAAGGCGTTCCTGCTGATCGCGGCGGTGGCGGTGGTGATCGTCGCGACGGTCGCGCTGGCCCGCGGCGAGGCGGCCACGATGGTGGCCCAGACCGGGCGTGACGTGGGAGCCCTCCCCGATAGCGCGGCCCCGGCGGGATCGGAAGCCGACCCTTTTAAGGGCCCCGTCGTCGCGGTGGAGTGCCCGTAGTTAGTGCCCGTAGTAGGCGACCCGTCACGGCACGCGACGGTGAGTCGACCGGTCGCTGCGGCGAAACGTTAGTTTGGTGGCGTGCTCAGCGGCATTGCCATCATTCCGTCGGCGCCGCTGCTGGTGCCTGAACTCGCCGGTGCGGCCGCCGCGGAGGTGACCGACCTGGCGGGTGCGGTGCTCGCGGCGGCCGCCCTCCTGCCCGCGCGCTGGATCGTCGTCGGGGTCGGGGAACGCGACGACGTGTTGGGCCCCGACACGGCCGGCACGTTCGCGGGGTTCGGCGTGGACGTCCGCGTCCGGCTTTCGCCGGGCGTCGACGACGGGCCGCCCGCCGATCTGCCCCTGTGCGCGTTGGTGGCCGCCTGGGTCCGGGGCCAGGTCCGGCCCGAGGCGAGCGCCCAGGCGCGCCTCTACTCCGCCGACCACGATGCGGCGACCGCGCTGGCCCTGGGCCGGCGGCTGCGCGCCGAGCTCGACGGGTCCCCGGAGCCGACCGGGGTGCTGGTGGTGGCCGACGGCGCGAACACCCTGACGCCCGCCGCCCCCGGCGGACACGACCCGGGCAACGCCGAGGCGCAGCTGGCGCTCGACGACGCGCTGGCGACCGGAGACCTGGCCGCCCTGGCGCGGCTGCCCGGGCAGATCCTGGGCCGGGTCGCCTTCCAGGTGCTGGCCGGCCTGGGTGAACCGGGACCGCGATCGGCCAAAGAGCTCTACCGGGGTGCGCCCTACGGCGTGGGTTACTTCGCCGGCGCCTGGCAGCTCTGAGGTGGCCGTGCGACCGCTGGCCATCATCGGCCCGACCGGGACCGGCAAGTCACAGCTGGCGCTCGACTTCGCGGAGCGGCTCGGCGCCGAGATCCTGAACGCCGACGCGATGCAGCTCTACCGCGGGATGGACATCGGCACCGCCAAGCTTCCCGTCGGCCAGCGCCGCGGCATCCCGCACCACCAGCTCGACGTCCTGGACGTCACCGAGACCGCCACGGTCGCCCGGTATCAGCAGGCGGCCGCCGCGGACGTGGAGGCCATCGCGGGCCGCGGCGCCGTGCCCGTCATCGTGGGCGGCTCCATGCTCTACATCCAGTCCCTGCTCGACGACTGGTCGTTCCCCGCCACCGATCCCGCCGTGCGGGCGCGCTGGGAGCAGCGGCTGGCCGAGGTCGGGGTGGGCGGGCTGCACGCCGAGCTGGCCCGCCGCGACCCCGCCGCCGCGGCGAGCATCCTGCCCACCGACGCGCGGCGCACCGTGCGGGCGCTCGAGGTCGTCGAGCTGACCGGCCGGCCGTTCGCCGCGTCCGCGCCCCGCATCGGTCGCCCGAGGTGGGACACCGCCATCGTCGGCCTGGACTGCGAGACGGCGGTGCTGGATCAGCGGCTGGCCCGGCGCACCGACGCGATGTTCGACCAGGGCCTGGTCGGCGAGGTGAGCGCGCTGCTCGACGAGGGCCTGCGCGACGGGGTCACCGCGTCGCGCGCCCTCGGCTACGCCCAGGTGATCGCGGCGCTCGACGCCGGGGGCGGCGCCGATCGGCTGCGGGAGGCGCGGGAACAGACGTACGTGGGCACCCGTCGCTACGTGCGGCGGCAACGATCCTGGTTCCGCCGTGACCACCGGGTCCACTGGCTGGACGCCGGAAAAGGGGAGGCCGACGGCGCCCAACTGCTCGACGAGGCCGTGCGGGCGTGGCGCCACGTATCCTGAGCAGGTGATTTTCGCGAAGGGCCACGGCACCGAGAACGACTTCCTGGTGCTGCCGGACGCGGGGGCCGCGCTCGACCTGGGCGCGGCCCGGGTGGCCGCCCTGTGCGACCGCCGGCGCGGCGTGGGCG
>NZ_GG770558.1:399894-405921 GCF_000164135.1 Mycobacterium parascrofulaceum ATCC BAA-614
CGTGGGCGCCGACGGGGTGCTGCGGGTCACCACCGCCGGCGCCGCCCTGTCGGCCGGGGTGCTCGACCGGCTGCCCGACGGCGTCGCCCCGGGTGATTGGTACATGGACTACCGCAACGCAGACGGCTCGATCGCGCAGATGTGCGGCAACGGCGTCCGGGTGTTCGCGCACTACCTGCGGGCCAGCGGCATGGAGGGCCGCGACGAGTTCGTGGTGGCGTCGGCGGCGGGCCCGCGGCCGGTCACCGTGCACCGCGCCGACGCGACGCGCGCCGACATCACCGTCGACATGGGCAAGGCCAACACGCTCGGCAGCGGGGGGCCCGCCTTCGAGGCGACGGTCGGCGGGCGCCGGTTCGCCGGCCTCGGGGTCGACGTGGGCAATCCGCACCTGGCGTGCGTGGATCCGGCGCTGACCGCCGACGACCTGGCAGGCTTGGACGTGGCGGCGCCGGTCAGCTTCGACCACGCCCAGTTCCCGGAGGGGGTCAACATCGAAGTTCTCACGGCACCGGCCGACGGGGCGGTGCGGATGCGGGTGCACGAGCGCGGCGTGGGCGAGACCCGCTCGTGCGGCACGGGCACGGTCGCGGCCGCGGTGGCCGCGCTGGCCGCCGCCGGGACGGACACCGGCACGCTGGCGGTGCGGGTGCCGGGCGGCGAGGTCGTCGTCACCGTCACCGACGCCACCAGCTACCTGCGGGGGCCGTCGGTCCTGGTGGCGCACGGGGAGGTGAGCGGGGAATGGTGGGACGCGCAGGGGCGTTAATTCGAGTGCACGACGCCGATCCGCCGTGCATCATTCTGTATTGCCTATGACACATCCTGATTTCTCCAATCCCGCTGTGCCGGAGCCGAGCACCGGCGAGCTCGCCCTCGAAGAACGCTCCGCGCTGCGCCGCATCGCCGGTCTGTCGACCGAACTCGCCGACGTCTCCGAGGTCGAGTACCGCCAGCTGCGGCTGGAACGCGTCGTACTGGTCGGCGTGTGGACCGACGGCACCGCCGCCGACAGCGAGGCCAGCATGGCCGAGCTGGCCGCCCTCGCCGAGACCGCCGGCTCCCAGGTGCTCGAAGGGCTCATCCAGCGCCGCGACAAGCCGGACCCGTCGACCTACATCGGGTCGGGCAAGGCCCAGGAGTTGCGCGAGGTGGTGCTGGCGACCGGCGCCGACACCGTGATCTGCGACGGTGAACTGTCCCCCGCGCAGCTGACCGCGCTGGAAAAGGCGGTGAAGGTCAAGGTGATCGACCGCACCGCGCTGATCCTGGACATCTTCGCCCAGCACGCCACCAGCCGGGAGGGCAAGGCGCAGGTGTCGCTGGCCCAGATGGAGTACATGCTGCCGCGGCTGCGCGGCTGGGGCGAGTCGATGTCCCGGCAGGCCGGTGGCCGCGCCGGCGGCAGCGGGGGAGGCGTGGGCCTGCGCGGTCCGGGTGAGACCAAGATCGAGACCGACCGCCGCCGCATCCGCGAACGGATGTCCAAGCTGCGCCGCGAGATCAAGGACATGAAACAGGTCCGCGACACCCAGCGCAGCCGGCGCCTGGCCAGCGACGCGCCCTCGATCGCCATCGTGGGCTACACCAACGCCGGCAAGTCGAGCCTGCTCAACGCGCTCACCGGGGCGGGGGTGCTGGTGCAGGACGCGTTGTTCGCCACGCTGGAGCCCACCACCCGCCGCGCCGAGTTCGGCGCCGATTCCAAGCGGGCCGGCGCTTACACGATCACCGACACCGTCGGGTTCGTCCGGCACCTGCCCACCCAGCTGGTCGAGGCGTTCCGCTCCACGCTGGAGGAGGTCGTCGACGCCGACCTGCTGCTGCACGTGGTCGACGGCTCCGACGCCAACCCGCTGGCCCAGATCAACGCGGTGCGCGCGGTGGTCTCCGACGTCGTCGCCGACCACCACGGCGACCCGCCGCCGGAACTGCTGGTGGTCAACAAGATCGACGCCGCGAGCGACCTGACGCTGGCCAAGCTGCGGCACGCGCTGCCCGGCGCGGTGTTCGTCTCGGCCCGGACGGGCGACGGGATCGACGCCCTGCGGACCCGGATGGCGGAGCTGGCCGTTCCCGCCGACACGGCCGTGGACGTGGTGATCCCGTACCACCGCGGCGATCTGGTGGCCAGGCTGCACGCCGACGGACGCGTGCAGCAGGAGGAGCACAACCCCGACGGCACCCGGATCAAGGCCCGGGTTCCGGTGGCGCTGGCCGGGCGCCTGCAGGAGTTCTCCGCCCGCTGATCGCCGCCGGGCCACCCCGCCGGCTGCCGACCAACCGTCTGGTTGGTATATGTTGGGCGACAAAGTCCCCAGCCGCCGGAGGTCATCCACATGGGCAGTGCCGTCAAGTACCAGCGCACCCTTTTCGAGCCGGAGCACGACCTGTTCCGGGAGTCCTACCGGGCCTTCCTCGATCGCCATGTCGCGCCCCATCACGACGAGTGGGAGAAGGCGAAGATCGTCGACCGCGGTGTCTGGCTCGAGGCGGGCAAGCAGGGCTTCCTCGGCATGGCGGTGCCCGAGGAATACGGCGGCGGGGGCAACCCCGACTTCCGCTACAACACGATCATCACCGAGGAGACCACCTTCGGCCGCTACAGCGGCATCGGCTTCGGGCTGCACAACGACATCGTCGCGCCGTATCTGCTGGCGCTGGCCACCGAGGAACAGAAGCAACGCTGGCTGCCGAAGTTCTGCACCGGCGAGATCATCACGGCGATCGCGATGACCGAACCGGGCACCGGCAGCGACCTGCAGGGCATCAAGACCCGCGCGGTCAAGCAGGGCGACCACTACGTGCTCAACGGCGCAAAGACGTTCATCACCAACGGAATCAACGCCGACCTGGTGATCGTGGTGGCGCAGACCGATCCCGACAAAGGGGCGCAGGGCTTTTCGTTGCTCGTCGTCGAGCGCGGCATGGAGGGTTTCGAGCGCGGCCGCCACCTGGACAAGATCGGGCTGGACGCGCAGGACACCGCCGAGCTGTCGTTCACCGACGTCAAGGTTCCCGCCGAGAATTTGCTCGGGCAGGAGGGCATGGGGTTCATCTACCTGATGCAGAACCTGCCGCAGGAACGGATCTCGATCGCCATCATGGCGGCCGCCGCGATGGAGCAGGTGCTGGCGGACACGCTGCAATACACCAAGGAGCGCAAGGCATTTGGCAAGCCGATTGGCAGCTTCCAGAACAGCCGCTTCGTGCTCGCCGAGCTCGCGACCGAGGCCACCGTGGTGCGCATCATGGTCGACGAGTTCATCCGGCTGCACCTGGACAAGCAGCTGACGGCCGAGCAGGCGGCGATGGCCAAGTGGTACTCGACCGAAAAGCAGGTGCACCTGATCGACCGTTGCCTGCAACTGCACGGCGGTTACGGCTACATGCGCGAATACCCCGTCGCCCGTGCCTATCTGGACGCGCGGGTGCAGACCATCTACGGCGGCACGACCGAGATCATGAAGGAGATCATCGGCCGCAGCCTCGGGGTCTAGCGCGTCAACTCCGTTGGCCGGCAGCGCCGTCGGAACCGGCGAATTTGCGCGGCGACGGCAAACTGGTCGATGCCCCGTCCGCGGCCGCTTTTCTCGGGTAAATCGTTGCCGAGTCGATGGCGTCCCGTACCGTCGGCGCATGTGTTTTGGGCACGCCGCCCGCGCAATGGCGCTGCGTCCAGCCGAAAAGCGCGACGCCGCCGGCGAGCCGGTCACGTCCGGCCGCACGCACGGGTGCGGATCGGCCGGGCGTGACGACGCCCGCCCGCCCTTGCCCGTGCCCACGTCGTATTCGGGCGGGCACGCGACAACCCGAACACGAAGTGGGGGCCGGTGCCGTCGGTCGCGATTCGAGCGTGGCTTGGCATCATTTCGACATCGGCGTGGTATCCGTTTTTGTAATATGCGTGATTTGACTTCGCAATTTTCGCCGGCTGGAGCAAAGTTATCCGAGCCTCGCGATAATGCGAATCGGAACGGGGTTGTTTCCCTGCGGTCGGACTGCGGCCCGCTCGCCGGCCGTGCAGGTGGGGGCACAGCCGCTGATAGGGGCATAACCGCCGGCTGGGAGGCTTGGTGAACGGGCAGAGAGGTCACATGCGCAGGCTGGTCGGGAGCGCGCTGGTCGGCTTGACCGCTGCAGCAATAGCCGCCGCCGCGTTCCTGGCGCCCCCGGCGGCGGCGTCGCCGATCGGCGACGCCGAGGCGGCCATGATGGCGGCGTGGGAGAAGGCCGGCGGCGACGCTTCGCCCCTGGGCGCCCGGAAGGGCGACGTGTACCCCGCCGGCGACGGTTTCGTCCTGGACTTCGACGGCGGCAAGATGTTCTTCACGCCCGCGACCGGCGCCAAATTCGTCTACGGGCCCATCCTGGACAAGTACGAAATGCTGGGCGGCCCCGCCGGCAGCGATCTGGGCTTTCCCGCCATCAACGAGGTGCCCGGGCTCGCCGGACCCGACAGCCGCGTGAGCACGTTCTCGGCCAGCGACAAGCCGGTGATCTTCTGGACGCCCGAGCACGGCGCGTTCGTGGTGCGCGGCGCCATCAACGCCGCCTGGGACAAGCTGGGCAGTTCGGGCGGGGTGCTGGGGGTCCCGGTCGGCGACGAGACCTACAACGGCGAGGTGTCGGCGCAGAAGTTCAGCGGCGGCCAGGTCTCCTGGAATCGGCAGACGAAGCAGTTCACCACCGAGCCACCGGCGTTGGCCGACCAGTTGAAGGGCCTGCAGGTGGCGATCGATCCGACCGCGGCCATCAACATGGCCTGGCGCGCGGCCGGCGGTCCCAACGGGCCGCTGGGCGTCAAGAAGGGCGCGCAGTATCCGATCGGCGGGGACGGGATCGTCCAGGACTTCGCCAACGGGAAGGTGTATTTCAGCCCGGCGACCGGCGCGAATGCCGTCGAGAGCAACATCCTGGCCAAGTACGAGTCGCTGGGCGGGCCGGCGGGCAGCGACCTGGGTTTCCCCACCGCCAACGAGGCCGACGGCGGCATCCCGTCCAGCCGCGTCGTCACCTTCTCCGGCGCCGACAAGCCGGTCATCTTCTGGACCTCCGAGCACGGCGCATTCGTGGTCCGCGGGGCCATGAAGGCGGCGTGGGACAAGCTCCGCGGGCCGACCGGCAAGCTCGGCGCGCCCGTCGGTGATCAGTCCGTCGACGGCGACGTCGTCTCCCAGCAGTTCACCGGCGGCAAGATCTCGTGGAACCGGGCGAAGAACACGTTCAGCACGGATCCGGCCAATCTCGCTCCGCTGCTGTCCGGTCTGCAGGTGTCGGGCCAGAACCAGCCGAGCAGTTCCGCGATGCCCGCGCATGGGAAGAAGTTCGCGTGGCAGTGGTGGTGGTTGCTGGCCGTCATCCCGGTGCTGGTGCTGATCGTCTTGGCGGGGTTGGTGGCCCTCGGCTGGCGGCGGCGTCGCGCCGCACGAGCCGAGGCCGAGTATGAGCCCCACCGCGACTTCGGCGTCGGTTACGACGCCGAAGGGGACGGGCACTGGGGGCCCGACGACGTCAGCACCGACCATTTCGCGCGGCAGCCCGAGGCGCCCGGTGCCGAGCCCGCGGGCCGGGTCAGCTGGCGGCGGGGCGGCGCCGACGAGGGGCCGTTCGAGGCCGAACAGGATCCCGACGCGGTGGACACCGACTCCTTCGCGGCCGTCTCGCCGGCCGCCCTGTCGGAGGCCGGGTACGCCGAAACCGAAGGCGAATACGGCGAACCCGAGTACTCCGAGCCCGAGTACGCCGAGTCCGAGTACGCCGAAAGTGATTACGCCGCTGGGGATTACGCGGAAGTCGACGGCGATTACGCCGAAGCCGAGTACGCCGACGACGCGCGTGAGCCGGAGGCCGAGCGCCCGGAAGACGAATACGTGGAGGCCGAATACCTCGACGTCGCCGTGCCGCATACACCTCCGGACGCCGGGTTCGACGCCGGCGCTTCGGACGCCGCCGCCCCCGAGGCGGAGTACCCCGACGTGGCCGCACCCCACGTCCCGGCGGACGTCGCCGACGGCCCCGGAGCCG
>NZ_GG770558.1:406290-418111 GCF_000164135.1 Mycobacterium parascrofulaceum ATCC BAA-614
ACCATTCACCTGCCGCTCGACGACCCCTACCAGGTGCCCGAGGGATACCCGATCAAGGCGAGCGCCCGCTTCGGGCTCTACTACACGCCCGGCAGCGAGCTGTATCACGACACGCTCGCCGAAATCTGGCTGTCCAGCGAAGAAGTGGCGCAGGCCAACGGATTCGTCAAAGCCGACTGAGCGGCCGGCCGCCGTTAGACCTTGCGGATCACCGTGACGACCTTGCCGAGCACCGTCGCCTCATTGCCGGGAATCGGATCGAACGCCGGGTTGTGCGGCATCAGCCACACCTGACCGCCCGCCCGCTTGAACGTCTTCACCGTGGCCTCCCCGTCGAGCATGGCGGCGACGATGTCGCCGTTGTCGGCGACGTTCTGCTGGCGCACCACCACCCAGTCGCCGTCGCAGATCGCCGCCTCGACCATGGAGTCGCCGACGACCTTGAGCAGGAACAGCGTGCCCTCGCCGACCAGCTCGCGCGGCAGCGGGAAGACGTCCTCGACGGCCTCCTCCGCGAGGATGGGTCCGCCGGCCGCGATGCGGCCGAGGACGGGAACGAACGTCGGCTCCGGCAGGGCGTCCGATCCGGCGACCTCGGTCGCCGGCGCCGCCACCTCGTCGTCGGCGCCGCGAACGTCGACCGCCCGGGGACGGTTCGGGTCGCGGCGCAGGTACCCCTTGCGCTCCAGGGTGCGCAGCTGATGAGCCACCGACGACGTCGACGTCAGGCCCACGGCGTCGCCGATCTCCCGGATGCTCGGCGGGTAGCCGCGGCTGGTGACCGACGCGCGAATGACGTTCAAGATGGTGCGCTGACGTTCGGTCAGCGCTGAATCCACGGCGTGCAACCGGCCGTCGCCGGCCGATGAGGTGTCGCTGCTGTCGCTCATGGCACTGAATGTAACCCCGCGGCGCCCAAGAATCAAACATGTGTTCGACTAGCGTGTCGTTCCGGCCGGCCGGCCGGAAATTACGCGCCGAACTCGTTAATCACAAAGGTGTAACTCTTCGGCAGATCGGGTATTTCAGCCGCATGTCAGCCCTAACGACCACGAGCTTGTCGGTGGCGTGGTCTAGCGTTCGACTCGTGCGACACGCTTCGCTCACATGTTCGGATTTCGAACACACGAGCGATACAGTCGAACAGCTGAGCGAATCAAGTTGACCGGAGGAACGCAGATGACAACCATCCACACGCCGGCGCCGCGTACCGGCAGCCCCCGGCGTCCGGTCAACGGGCCGGCCCAGGGACTTCGTTACGGCCGGGACGGGCTGGCCCGTTCCCGCCGTCCCGCCCCGTCGCGGCCTTCGGGCGCGCCGACCCGCTACTACGGCACCGGCGTCGGGGTATCCGCAGCGCCGCATCGCAAGCGTCCCGTCACCGTGGCGACCACCGTCTGGCTGGCGCTGGCCGCCGGCGCGATCACCCTGTGGCTGGGCCTGGTCGGCAACGTCGGTCAGGTGCTCAACGGCGGCTCCGGCGGTTCGGCCGCGCACGTGCCGGACCGGTTGGCCGTCGTGCGCGTCGAGGCGGGAGAGTCGTTGCAGGACGTCGCCCACCGGGTGGCGCCCGACGCGCCGGCCCGGCAGGTCGCCGACCGCATCCGCGAACTCAACGACATGCACTCGCCGGCCCTGGTGGCGGGCCAGACCCTGATCGCCCCGGTCGGCTGACGACCATTGCCCGCGCGGGCGGGCGCGCGGGTACGCTCGAAGTGCTGCGGTACCTGGTTGTCGGCACGGTGAAGGAGCGGTCATGCATTGCCCGTTCTGCCGTCATCCCGACTCCCGGGTGATCGACTCGAGGGAAACCGATGAGGGGCAGGCCATCCGGCGCCGCCGATCGTGCCCCGAGTGCGGACGGCGTTTCACCACCGTGGAGACGGCGGTGCTGGCCGTGGTCAAGCGCAGCGGGGTCACCGAACCGTTCAGCAGGGAGAAGGTCATCAGCGGCGTCCGCCGGGCCTGTCAGGGCCGCCAGGTGGACGACGACGCGCTGAACCTGCTGGCCCAGCAGGTCGAGGACACCGTGCGGGCCGCGGGATCCCCGGAGGTCCCGAGCCATGAGGTCGGCCTGGCCATCCTCGGCCCGCTGCGCGACCTGGACGAGGTGGCGTACCTGCGGTTCGCGTCGGTGTACCGCTCCTTTGAGTCCGCGGACGATTTCGAGCGCGAGATCCAGGCGCTGCGCGAACACCGCGGGGTCTCCGCTCCGGGCTAGGCTCGGGGTCATGCCCACCGACTTGCATCCCGATCTCGAGGCCCTGGCACCGCTCCTGGGAACCTGGACCGGCCAGGGCGCGGGTGAGTACCCGACGATCGAGCCGTTCGACTATTTCGAGGAAGTGGTCTTCGCCCACGTCGGTAAGCCGTTTCTGGCGTACGGGCAGAAGACCAAGGCGCTGGCCGACGGCAAGCCGTTGCACGCCGAGACCGGATACCTTCGCGTGCCGCAGCCCGGCCACGTCGAACTGGTTCTGGCCCACCCGAGTGGCATCACCGAAATCGAGGTGGGCACGTATTCGGTCACGGACGGCCGGATCGAAATCGCGCTGTCCACAACGGACGTCGGGCTGGCGCCGACCGCCAAGGAGGTCACCGCGCTCGGTCGGTCGTTCCGTATCGACGGCGACGAGCTGTCGTATTCGGTGCGGATGGGTGCGGTCGGGCAACCCTTGCAGCATCACCTGTCCGCGGTGCTGCACCGGCAGCGCTGAGCCGGGAGCGCCCGGTCAGTTCAGGTACGTCACACCGTCGTTGACGACCCGCCCGGCCACCCCCACCCAGCCCTCGGCGTTCCACGTCGTCTCGATGATCGACCCCTTGCCCTGGGTGATGTGCAGGTCGCGGCTCAGATAGTCGGTGATCCGCATCGCGGCCGAGCCGGTCGCCTCGTCTTCGGGGACGCCGAGGTTGGCGGCGAACATCCGCGCGCGCAGTGACCCGGCGTTCCGGTCGGTCCAGGCCCACAGGTAGTGCGCCGTGTCGTCGGGAAAGTCGCCCGGGTCGGCGGCCAAAAGATCGTCGGCTGAATCGAATTCCTGCAGGGCGACCTCGGGCGCCCACTCCGAACGGGCGCTGATGCTGGTGGAGTCGGCGGCGTAGCCCACCTGGACGATGCCGGCGGTCACCTGCAGCGTGTTGATCGGCGTTCCCTGCTCCCGCAGCCACCACGACGCGCCGACGGTGGGATGCCCGGCGAACGCGATCTGGACCAGCGGGGTGTAGATCGTGGCGTGCGCGGTGGTCGACCCGGGCGCCGGGAGATCGACGAAAACCGTTTCGCTGTAGCCCAATCGGGTTGCCAGCCGCTGCCGATCGCCGGGTTCGACCTGGCCGGCGTCCACCACGCCGAGCGGATTGCCGAAGTTCCCGTCCCGGTCGGTGAACACCCGCAACACGGTGACGTCGATACCCATGGGCCGACTGTACGGCCCCGTCCCGGGGCCGCGCCGGTCAAGGTGGTTCAGGTGGCGCTGCGCTCGTCGGAACCCATGGCGTTCAGCACGGCGACGCGGGTGGGTGCCGGGCCGCTGACGGCCTTCTCGCCGCCGCCGCTGCGGAGCAGCGCGCGCAGGGCGGCCTGGTCGTATTCGGCGGGCGCCGTCGTGTCGATGAAGCGTTCGACGACGTCGATGAAGCGGGCCGGGTCGTCGTGGAACGGGAAGTGCCCGGACCCTTCGAAGATCTCGAGGCGCGACCCCGGCATCGCGGCGTGCGCCATCCACGCGTGGCGCACGGGGACCACCACATCTTTGGTGCCCCAGACGATCTGCACCGGGATGGCCTCGGTCAGATAGCACCGGTCGAGCATGGTGACGATCTGTCCGCGCCAGTCCACCACCGCACGCAGGGTCCGGCTGAAGGCCGCCGAGGCCGTCGGCTCCGGCAGGTCGTCGAGGATCCGCAGGACGTTGGGCAGGTCGCGGCCCAGGCCGGTCGATCCAATCGCCAGCCCGGCTATCCGTCCCGCCAGCTGGACCGCGGGCAGCACGAGGGGGAGCCGCAGCAGGGCCAGGGCCTCGCTGCCCATCGGCAACGACGCCAGCCGAAAGGCGACGTTGACGTCCTTGGTGACGCCACCGGCCGCGACCAGGATCAGCCGCTCGACCAAATGCGGGAACTGGTAGGCGAATTGCATGGCCACGCCGCCGCCCAGCGAATGACCGACGATGGTCACCCGCTCGATGTCGAGCACCGACAGCAGGTCGCGCATCCCGTTGGCGTAGGCGGCGACCGAGTAGTCGGCGCGCGGCTTGTCGGATCGCCCGTGGCCCAACAGGTCGGGGGCGATGACCGTGAACCGCTGGGCGAGCTTGGCCTGCACGGTATTCCAGGTGGTGGAGTTGTCACCGATCCCATGGACCAGCAGGATCGCCGGGCCGTCGCCGGCGATCCGGTAGGCGCGCTGGTAGCCGTGAATGGTGCGGAACTCCAGCCGGGGGGCGGCCACCTCTCGCACCGGGCGGAGAGTGCTCTTGCGCTTCCGCTCGGTCATGTCGCCAACCTTGGTGTCGGGCCGGGCTAGAGGCCGGTGGAAAGGTCAGGCCTGGTCGTCGTCGTCGCGCTTCTTCTCCGCCTGCTGGGCGAGGAATCGCTCGAACTCTGCGCCAAGCTCGTCGCCGCTAGGCAGGTCCTCGTCGCGAGTTAGTAACGACCTGTTTTCCTGAGCGTCGATGAAGGCATCGTACTGGCGCTCGAGCGCGGTCACCACTTGGGCAACCTCCGCGCTCGCCTCGACCTGCTCGTCGATCTTGGTCCGGATCACCGCCGCAGCCTCGGTCAGCGCCGTCAGCGGCAGCTCGAGCGACGCGATCTTGGCGACCTGCTCGAGGAGGGCCTCGGCGGCGGCCGGGTAGTCGGTCTGCGTCAGGTAGTGCGGCACGTGCACGGTGTAGCCGACGACCTCGTGGCCGTGCTGGGCCATCCGGTATTCCAGCAAATTGGACGCGCTGCCGGGGACCTGGATCTCGGAGATCCAGGGCGTGAACTCGGCGATCAACTCGGGGTTGTTGGAGTGCGCGGTCATCGTGATCGGCCGCGTGTGCGGGACCGCCATCGGGACGGTGCCCAGGCCGATGGTCTGCCGCACGCCGAGGCGCTCGGCCAGCAGGCGCACCGCGGTGATGAACCGCTCCCACTTGAGGTCCGGTTCCATGCCGGCGAGCAGCAGAAACGGAGTGCCGATGGTGTCGCGCAACGCGTACAGGCTCAGCTCCGGCTCGTCGTAGTTGGTGAAGTGATCGGTCTTGAAGGTCATCAGCGGCCGCCGCGACCGGTAGTCCAGCAGCTCGTCGATCGCGAAGGACGCGACCAGCTCGGTGTCCAGAGCCGCCTTCAGGTGCGACGAGGCCAGCCGGATCGCGTGGCCGGCGTCCGAGAACCCCTCCAGCGCGTGCACCAGCACCGGGCCTCGGCCGTCCGACGTCGACAACTGCGGCGCCGGCAGCTCGAGCTCGTACATGCCCGCCTGTCCCGGCTGATAGTGCGGGTCCTGTTCGTGTGCCATCGCCGATCGCCTCCTCTCGGGGGGTATCTGCAGGGTGCCCTACCAGTGTCCCCCGAATCGGGGGGCGCCAATATCAAACAGCGGTGTGAAGTTCGCGTTTAATCCACGGGCGAACGCCGGCGGGCCGGGCCACGCGTCGGAATCCGCCCGCCCGGCGCGCGTCGGGCATGATGAAAACGATGCGCGTTCCGATCGTGATGCTGTGCCTGGTGGTCGCCGTGGCGACGTCGGTGACGTCGTGCAAGCGGCCGCCCGGCGACCACGCGTCCGCCCCGCCGGCGGCGGCCCCGCCGCGCAGCAGCGCGCCGGTGCAGCGGCTCGGCCAACCCCAGCCGAAGGCGGTGGCGGCGCCGGTCGACCCGGACAAGCGCGTCGGCGCGATCTTCATCGACGGCGGGCCGTTGCACGTGTGCACGGGCTCGGTGGTGCATTCGACGGGCGGCAACCTGATGATGACCGCGGCGCACTGCCTGGCCGGGGCCGCCAAGATCACCTTCGTGCCGGGTTTCTCCGGCGACGCGCCGCCCGCCCCGGGCGACGTGTGGACGGCAGACGCCGTCTACCTCGACCCCCGCTGGACCGCCAGCAAGGATCCCACCGCCGACTACGCGGTCGCGCGGCTGAGAAACGACGCCGGCGGGTCGATCGAGTCGCACGCCGGTTTGGCGCTGACGCTGGGCACGACGCCGCCGCCCGGCAGCCACGTCACCGTGATGGGCTACCCGGCCGGCGTGGGCGGGGCGCCGATCGGCTGTCAGGCCAGCACGTCGTTGACCGAGGCCGGGTTCCCGTCGTTCCCGTGCGAGGGGCTGGTCGACGGCACCAGCGGCGCCCCCTGGGTCAGCGGCACCACGCTGACCGGGGTGATCGGCGGGTTCGAGCGCGGTGGCTGCGCCGCGAACGTGTCCTATTCGGCCCCGTTCGACGCGCAGACCGCGAAGTTGCTCGCCCGCGCCGACGCCGGCGGCCCCGGCGATCCGGTTCCGGGTGAACTCGACGACAGCTGTTAGCGGCGGAACTGGTTGAGCGCGCGAACCTTGTTCATCACGTCGAGCGCGGCCACCTTGTAGGCCTCGGAAAAAGTGGGGTAGTTGAACACGGCGTCCACCAGGTATTCGACGGTGCCGCCGCAGCCCATGACCGCCTGGCCGATGTGCACCATCTCGGTGGCGCTGGTGCCGAAGATGTGTACGCCGAGCAGCTTGAGGTCCTCGGTGGACACCAGCAGCTTGAGCATGCCGTAGGAGTCGCCGGCGATCTGGCCGCGCGCCAGTTCCCGGTAGCGGGCCACACCGACCTCGTAGGGGATGGCGTCCTTGGTCAGCTCGACCTCGGTGGCACCCACGTAGGAGACCTCGGGGATGGAGTAGATGCCGATGGGCTGCAGCTCGGTGATGCCGTCGGTCGGCTCCCCGAAGGCGTGGTAGGCGGCCAGCCGGCCCTGCTCCATGGAGGTCGCGGCCAGGGCGGGGAAGCCGATCACGTCGCCGACGGCGTAGATGTGCGGCACCTTGGTCTGGAAGAAGTCGTCGACGAAGATCCGCCCGCGGTTGTCGGCCTCCAGCTCGGCGTTGTGCAGGTCGAGGTGGTCGGTCTGGCCCTGGCGCCCCGCGGAATACATCACCGTCTCGGCCGGGATCTGCTTGCCGCTGGCCAAGGTCGTGACGGTGCCCGCCGAGCCGACGTCGACCGCGGTCACCTCCTCACCGAACCGGAAGGTCACCGCCAGGTCGCGCAGGTGGAACTTCAGCGCCTCCACGACCTCGGGGTCGCAGAAGTCCAGCATGTCGCTGCGCTTCTCCACCACGGTGACCTTGGTGCCCAGCGCGGCGAACATCGACGCGTACTCGATGCCGATCACGCCGGCGCCCACCACCACCATCGAGGTGGGCAGCGACTTGAGGTCGAGGATCCCGTCGGAGTCGAGCACCCGCTCCTCGTCGAACTCGACGCCGGACGGCCGCGCCGGGCGGGTTCCGGTGGCGATGACGATGTATTTGCCGCTGACAGTGAGCTTTTCGCGGCGGTTGGGGTCTTCGACCTCGATGGTGTGCGGGTCGACGAACCGCCCGTGACCGAGCAGCAGGTCGATGCGGTTGCGCATCAGCTGGTTGCGCACCACGTCGACTTCCTTGCCGATCACGTGCTGGGTGCGGGCCAGCAGGTCGGCCGGGGTGATCTTCTCCTTGACGCGGTAGCTCGCGCCGTACAGCTCGCGCTGGCTCATTCCGGTGAGGTAAAGCACGGCCTCGCGCAACGTCTTTGACGGGATGGTGCCGGTCTGGACGCACACGCCACCGAGCATCTGGCCGCGTTCGACGACCGCGACCGACTTGCCGAGCTTGGCCGAGGCGATGGCGGCCTTCTGCCCGCCGGGCCCCGAGCCGATGACCACCATGTCGTACTCTTGCGCCGAACCCATGCGGTAACAGTAGATCAGCAGCACTCACAGTGCTGGGTTCATGCACAGGCCCGAGATGGCGCCCGTTCCCGCGAGCACCGGCTGACGGTGGGGGCCGTCAGCGTGGTGCCCATGACGACGCATCGACCTGACTACAAACTGAACCGACCCGGCGCGCTCATCGCCGCGCTGCCCGCCGTTCTGGGCTTCGTTCCCGAAAATTCATTGGTATTGGTGTCTTTGGACGGTGGTGACCTGGGCGCGGTGCTGCGGGTCGACCTCTCCGACGATCTCGCCGCCCGGGTCGGCCACCTGGCGGAGGTCGCCGCCGCGGCGCGCCCCGACGCGGCGATCGCGGTGATCGTCGACGCGGAGGGGGCGCACTGCGCATGCTGCAACGAGGAGTACCGGCTGGTGTGCGACGAGCTGGCGAAGTCCTTGTCCGGGCACCACATTGAGCTGTGGGCCGCACACGTGGTGGACCGGGTGGCGCCCGGCGGGCGCTGGCACTGCGTGGACGGCTGCGGGTCGAGCGGCGCGGTCGACGATCCGTCGGCGTCGCCGCTGGCGGCCGCGGCGGTGCTCGACGGCCGGCGGCTCTACGCGCGGCGCGCCGACCTGCAGGCCGTCATCGCGGTGGAGGACGAGGCGCGCAGCGGCGCCTTGACCGCTGTGATCGAACGGCAGGCGGCCAGGCGCCGGGCGGCCCACCGCGCGGACCCGGCCCGCTGCGCCCGCGGCGACGTGAAGCACGCGATGACGGCCGCAACCCGCGTCGCCGCGGGCGACACGCTGACGCGGACCCAGCTGGCGAAGCTGGGTTGCGCGCTGAGCGACGCGCGGGTGCGCGACATCCTCTACGCGCTGGCCGTCGGCGAGAACGCCGGCGAGTCGGAGACGTTGTGGGCGGTGCTGGCGCGCACGCTGCCGGCGCCCTGGCGGGTCGAGGCGCTGGTACTGCTCGCGTTCAGCGCGTACGCCCGCGGCGACGGCCCGCTCGCCGGGGTGTCGCTGGAGGCCGCGCTGCGCTGCCGGCCCGAGCACCGGATGGCGGGCATGCTGGACACCGCGCTGCAGTCGGGGCTACGGCCCGAGAACGTGCGGGAGCTGGCGCTCACCGGCTACCGGCTGGCCAAGGAACTCGGGGTGCGGTTGCCGCCGCGGCGGCCGTTCGGCCGCACCGCGTGCTAGCCCGCGGCGAGCGCTCAGACCTTTTCCACCTTGACGGCGTGCGCCATCTCGTGCGGCAGGGTGACGTTCTCGTGCCCCGGGATGACGATGGTCACGCCGGCGGGGCCGGTCTCGACGGTCACCCGGGCGTTGGGGACGACGCCGGCGTCCTTGAGGCGAGTGATCAGGTCGATGTCGCCCTGCACGTGTTCGGTCAGCTGGCGCACGACCACGGCCACCGGCGAGCCGGGCGGCAGCTCGGTCAGCCGGACGAGGTCGGCGTCGTCGGCGCCGGAATCCGGGCCGACGCCCAGGTCCAACAGCCCGGGGATCGGGTTGCCGAAGGGGGAGGTGGTCGGGTGGTTGAGCACCTTCACCAGCCGGCGCTCGACGTCCTCGCTCATCACGTGCTCCCACCGGCATGCCTCGGCGTGCACTTCCTCCCACGGCACGCCGATCACGTCGACCAGCAATCGTTCGGCGAGGCGGTGCTTGCGCATGACGGCGATGGCCAGCGCACGGCCCTTGTCGGTGAGCTCGAGGTGGCGGTCGCCGGCGACGTGCAGCAGCCCGTCGCGCTCCATGCGGGAAACGGTTTGGCTGACGGTCGGCCCGCTCTGCTCGAGGCGCTCGGCGATGCGCGCACGCAGCGGCGTCACGCCCTCTTCTTCGAGGTCGTAGATGGTCCGCAGGTACATCTCGGTGGTGTCAACCAGGTCGTTCATTCAGCACCTTCCATCGCCGCCGAGTCTACTTGGCCAGCTGCGCGAATGGGTGTAACGCTTCCCCGACAAGCAGTATGCCCGCCGCGTCCGCGGCGGGCATACCGTCTTGTACTGGCTCGGGCGGCGGTCGCAAGCGGGGCGTTAGCCGGGCGCCGCGATCCACCGGGGTCTTAGCTTGCGTACGACCGTAGCCGGTCGGCGCGCTCGCCGTGGCGGAGTTTGGACATCACGTCCCGCTCGATTTGCCGGACCCGCTCGCGCGAGAGGCCGAACAGCTTGCCGATCTGGTCCAGCGTGCGCGGCTGGCCGTCGTCCAGGCCGAAGCGCAGCCGGATCACCTGGTGCTCACGCTCGTCGAGAGTGGCGAGCACGCTGCGGATGTCGGTATGCAGCAGCTCGGCGATCACCGCGTTCTCCGCGGACATCGCCTCGGCGTCCTCGATGAAGTCGCCCAGCGGGGCTTCCTCTTCGGAGCCCACCGGCATGTCCAGGCTCACCGGGTCACGGCTGTGCTCGAGCAGGTCGTTGATCTTCTCGACCGGGATGCCGGACTCGGCGGCCAGTTCCTCGTCGGTCGCCTCCCGCCCCAGGTTCTGGTGCATCTCCCGCTTGATCCGCGCCAGCTTGTTGACCTGCTCGACCAGGTGCACCGGCAGGCGGATGGTGCGGCTCTGGTCGGCCATGCCGCGGGTGATGGCCTGACGGATCCACCACGTCGCGTAGGTGGAGAACTTGAAACCCTTTGTGTAGTCGAACTTTTCCATCGCCCGGATCAGGCCCAGGTTGCCCTCCTGGATCAGGTCCAGCAGCGGCATGCCGCGACCGGTGTAACGCTTGGCCAGCGACACCACCAGGCGCAGGTTGGCCTCCAGCAGATGACGGCGCGCGGCCTGCCCGTCGCGCACGACGGCCTCGAGGTCGCGTCGGCGGTTCTCGCCGAGGCGCTTACGCGTTTCGAGCAGGTGCTCGGCATAGAGCCCGGCCTCGATGCGCTTGGCCAGTTCAACCTCGCCCGCCGCGTTCAGCAGCGCCGTCTTACCGATGCCATTGAGATATACGCGCACGAGGTCCGCGGCGGGGCTTTGAGCATCCAGATCGCCATCAAATCTGCTCGTGCTGGCGTTCGCCATAGCGACCTCCCGTTCGGCTTGTACTGTCATTGGGTTCAACGACAGATCAGCCCTGAGAGTTCCCAAGCCCTTGCCATCTCACACGTCTTGACGTGCAGAAATGTGCCGTCGACCTGAGAATGTCCTGAGAAGTCGGGGCGATGCGCCGCCCGGCTGGCAAACCCGGCTAGGAAACGATGTCGCCGCCCGGGCCGGGAGGCCATCCGGGCTGTGGGCGGCGGCGGGGTTCCAGCGCCGGGCGCTGGGCCGTGGGGAACAGCGGGGTGCGCCGCTTGGCATCGTCGAACCGCCGGGGCTCGTCGGCGCTGCGCGGTGGCCGGTCGTTGGCGATCAGGACCGCCATCCACGGCAGCGGGATCGAGACGGCCACGATGGCGAGCGAGATCAGGCCGTTGTGCCAGGCGCCGTAGGCGAGCGCGGCCAGGATCAGCGCCGGGATCCGGAACGCCATCAACGTCAGGTATTTCCGCACCCGTGCGCGATGCTGCTCTTCGTAGGAGGGTGCTGCGGCGGTGATCAGGACCGGCCTGCCATCATCGTCGAACCCCAACTGGGTCTCGCGCTTCATCGCTCGCCGCGCCTCATTTCTCCACTCTCCCACAATCGATCGATTCCGGCAGGAGCGCGTCTCGGGGCACAATGTCAGGTATGCAAACCCAGACGATCGAACGCACCGACACCGACGAACGCGTCGACGACGGGACCGGCAGCGATACGCCGAAATACTTCCACTACGTCAAGAAGGACAAGATCGCCGAGAGCGCGGTCATGGGAAATCACGTGGTGGCGTTGTGCGGGGAGGTATTCCCGGTCACCAAGGCGGCCAAGCCGGGCTCGCCGGTCTGCCCGGATTGCAAGCAGATCTACGACCGGATGAAGAAGGACT
>NZ_GG770558.1:419190-433149 GCF_000164135.1 Mycobacterium parascrofulaceum ATCC BAA-614
AACTAGATCGGCGCCGACGGCTCGGCCGTCACGGCGTTGTCGGCCGGCGCCGGCTCCGGCGGCGCCCCCGCGGTCCGCTTCGGCACGGTGATGCGGGCTTGCAACCATTTGCGCAGCCGGTGGGCGTGCGTCTTCGGCGCCGGGAACTCCTCTTGGATCGCGGCGTTGAATTCGGCCCCCAGCATGACGGCGAAGCCGCCGAAGAACGCGAACAACAGGAACGCGATCGGCGTGGCCAGCGCGCCGTAGGTGTAGCCGGTGCTGGTGATCCACCCCAGGTAGACCCGCAGGCCCAGCGTGGCGATCAGGAAGACCGCGGTGGCCAGCACGGCGCCGAAGAGCAGCCGGTGCGTCGGCAGGGGTTCGGGCAGGGCGACCCGGTACAGGATGACCACCCCCACCAGCAGGCCGAGGATCAGCGCCGGGTAGTAGCCGTAGCGCAGGACGTTGGCCAGGTCGTAGGGGATGTGTTCGCTCACCTTGCGCGGGCCCACCACCAACACCGGTGCGGCGCACACCACGAACACCAGCATGACCACGTACAGGAACAGGGCAAAGAGCCGCTGCCGCACGGGATGCCGCAGTGGGGTCTGGTCGTGCGCCTCCACCACCGCGTCGACGTACGCCGAGATCGCCGACGAACCTGCCCACATCGAGATCAGGAAGCCGACCGACACCACCTCGCCACGGGCGTTGGCGGTGACGTCGCGGATCGTCGGCTCGATGATCTCGTTGACGACGCTGGGGGAGAAGAAGCTGCGGATCGCCGAGATGATGCTCTTCTCGATCGCCGTCAACGTGTCGGGCCCGAACAGCGGCGCCACGTAGGCCAGGCTCCCCAGCATCCCCAGCAGCAGCGGCGGGAGCGACAGCGCCGACCAGAAACCGGCCTGCGCGGACTCGGAAAAGATGGAGTCATCCCAGCTTTTCGCGAGCGTCCGGACGCTGAGTCGCCAGATGTGATGGCGGGACGGTTTTGCGACTTGATCGCTCATACCCGTCCAGCATTACCGAAGACCGCCCCCGCCGCCCACATTGGCGACGGGTGAGTTGTCGGCGGACCTAGCTTCCGCTGACCTCCAGGACGGCGGACAGCTCGGTCAGCTTGGCCTCGTGCTCGTTGGCGTGATGCTGGCAGAAGAGAAGCTCGGCTCCTGAAGGCAGCGTGGCGCGGACTCGAGCGGCGGCACCGCAGCGGTCACAGCGGTCCGCGCGGGTGAGCTCGGGACTGGTCAGAGTTGCATTCATGGCTTCTCCGTTCTTGCTTTCATTCACTCTCTCAGACGTATGGGGTTTTTGCGTTGTTCCCCGATCGTTATCGGGTGTGTCGTTTCTCACGGCGTGTAAACGTTTGGTTTCGGCAAGCTCTCTACAGTGATCACTTGTGGCTTTCGCTCCTGACCTGCTGGTACATCTGTGCGCGCGCGACGAGTGGTCCCGTGCCCGCGCGGCCGGCGAGATCCGCCCCGACGCGTCTGGCGGCGGCCGCTTCATCCACCTTTCGGCGCCCGGGCAGGTCCACCTGCCCGCCAACCGGCTCTATCGGGGACGCGGTGACTTGGTGCTGCTGCACATCGACCCGGCGCGGCTGAACTCCGAAGTTCGTTGGGAGCCAGGTGTTGCAACGGATCCGGAGTCGATGCTGTTCCCGCACCTGTACGGTCCGCTGCCCGTCGGCGCGGTGATTCGGGTCACCGATTACCGCCCCGGGGCCGACGGGACGTTCCCGGCGGCCGGGGGATCGACGTAGGCGTCGGCCTCGATCTCGACCAGCAGCTCGGGCGCGATCAGGGCCGACACCTCCACCATGGTCGCCGCGGGACGGATGGCGCCGAAGAACTCCGCGTGCACCGCCGCGACCTCGCGCCAGCGCGAGATATCGGTGACGTAGACGCGGGTGCGGACCACGTCGGTGAGCGCCGCCCCCGCCCGGCCGAGTGCAATCTCGATGCGGCGCAGGGCGTCTCGGGTCTGGGCGGCGATGTCGGTCGCCGGCCCGGCGCCGGTCGTTCCGGCGACCGACACGTGCGGGCCGACCCGAACGGCGCGCGAATAGCCGACGGTCTCCTCGAACGCCGAGTCCGAGGAGACCAGTGTGCGGTTGGCTGACATGCGCCTCACCGTACGACGGCGCCGCCGCCGGCGCGACGCATTTTCGCTGGTGGCGTCAACGAGCTTGCGCCGCAATGGGTTCCGCGATGCCGCGCGGAGGGCGCTCAGTCCAGGTAGTCGCGCACTAGCGGTGTGCTACCTAAGTGCGCTACCTGCATAGACGCCGCTGGTCAGCGTGCTGTGTGCGCAAAATACCTGCACTGAGAATGCGGGTGGCTGTTTGCTGGGCACTCAGCCTTGGCTTCGTTACTGGCTCATCGGGGTGCATCGTGCGGCTTGGCATTTTGGTCTGACAGCGTGTACGAAAAGTCCGCTCAGCGACACTACCTTGCCCCGTTGCATCTCAGGCACCTCGCGCACACATCTGCGGCAGTCTGCACCAAACGGAGCCCATGGCCGGACGCGCAGGCTCCACTTCACCGCCTCGGCCCACCCACGGTCGGGGCGGTTTGCTTATGGGGTGGGTGCGGTATACGCATGAGTGGCTTCGCGCGCCAAACATGTCGATGAAGGGTCGGACGGCGTCAGGCGTACGTTGGCGAACAGAGATCGCGCCGCACAGCGCTTCGCTGAAAGCGAATCTCATGGCGGCGGCGGCGTGGCATGATCCAGGTGAGGAATAAGGCGGCTGGTCTGAGGGGATGTCATGAGCGAACCAGCGCTGCGTGAGGCGCCAAACAAGCGGAAGCGCGCCCCAGCTACGGCAGGTGTGAACGGTGAGCCAAAGCCTGCCGGTGACAGCCAGCATCGCGCGGCCGAGGCGTCCGAGCTTCCAGCCGACGAGGGCCAACCGCCAGAGGTCAGAGTCGTCATTTTGGCGCTCCTGCAGAACGGACCGCGCCCCTCAATTAGTCGAGCCACCGTCGAGCAAATCCGGGAAGCTCTCAGGCCATACGATCCCGGCTGACCGGGAGACCACAACGCTGGACGTTTGGCTTGAGTCACCTGGTGGTGATGGTGACTGTGCTTACAAGATCGGTTTGATGTTCCGCAGCGTCGCGAGCCGGATTCGTATGGTGGTGCCCGACTATGCCAAATCGGCGGCCACATTGTTGAGCCTCGTGGCCGACGAAATCTATATGGCGCCTGGCGCTGAGCTGGGGCCGCTTGACGCCCAGACCAGCTACGAACAGGAAGGCATTTTCGTTTCTGCGCTCGATCGCACACGCGGTATCGACGACCTGGTATCGACGGCGATGGAGATCGCGATTGAGGGTGGTGCGGCCGCGCTGCAGGCAACCAATCTCAGTCGTTCTGAGTCGCTTACCGCGATGCTCGACTTTGCCGCCAAGTTTCTGGCTCCGGTCGTCGCGAAGCTGGACCCGACAATGCTCCACTGGTCAAATACGTTGTTGCGCGTTGCAGTTGAGTACGGTCGCCGCCTAATGCTCACGCGAAAAGATTGCCCCCGGGAGCTGGCGGCAACCGTCCCTCGCCAGTTGATGGAGGATTACCCGACACATGGATTCGTGATCGGAATGGATCAGGCAAAGGAACTCGGCTTGCCCGTCAAGCCCATGAGCGATTATGAATACGCTCAACACGCCGAAGGCCTTTATCAGGCAACGTACAGCAAGGGCGTTAACTTCATTCGTGTAATTCCCACCCCCACACCAAGTGACGGTACGGTAGTTGATCGACCAGGAGACGAGGAAGGCGATGAATCGCATGAGTGATAGCCCGAATCGGTACTGCGCAGAACTGGCTGAATCCGTTGAACGAGAGTGGCCGGCGCCCTTTGAGCGCACCCGGTTCCGACGCCTGTTCCGCAATGTTGCGGTCGCGCCGATGGGCATGGATGACGAGCGCGATGAGGAGATCCGCCGCATTTGGCGTGCCGCCGCCGAGTCCGGCCGCTGATCGGCAAGCGCGCCTTCCCTTTACGCCCAGTAGCCCAGGAAGATGCCTACGACCGTGATGCCCAGTCCGCCGATGGCCCAACGCACGTCCAGCACCTGAGCTTGGTTGGTGAGCCTGCGCAAGTCTGTGATCTCGTCTCGGAGTTGCGCGAGGGTTTCCGCGGCCAGCTGCTCGGCGCCGGCCTGCGCAGCGTCGATACGCCGCTCGATCCGTGGCAGCTCGTCCCTCTCCAACGCCCAAACTCGGTCGATCGCGTCTTCGGCGAGGGCCGCGACTTGCCTCATCTGTTGCTCCAACGGCGAATCCGGGTTGACACCCACACGACCGAACATCGTGACGGTTGGCGTGCCCATCGTAGCCGCCATCGTGCCTGTCATCGGGCTCAGGATGATGTGCTGGGTCGGGGGGACTATATGAAAGAGCTTCCAGTACATCCGTTTTGCCCACGCGACGAACCGCTGCACCTGTCGCCATGCCCGCAGCAGCGCGTGCTCCCAGAGCCAAACAGGGACCGTGACATCGTGTTTGGCGCGCACATACGCATTCCAGAATCCGGCGAACGCGACCGCCGCCCCGACAACTTGCAGGGTGGTAGCCCACCACTTCACGTCTAGATGTGGCCGAAGGTTTGTCCACGGTATGTGCTGCAGCAACACGGCTGCGGCTAGCGCGAAACCGATTCCGCACACCCCCCCAACGAGCAACCGTTTGTCATACCGGCTCATGTCGCGCAGGCCGTGCCGCACGACAGTGAACCTGGTCATGCGCAGCGCCGCCTGTGCTTGTGCGTGCAGCCGCACTCGGGACAGGCGCCCCGGACCGGGGTACGTGCCCCGCGCACGCCGCCGCCGTCGATCAGGCGCTGCAACCGCCGAAGCTGCTCCTTCGCCCGCACATCGCCGCGCACGCTGCCCTGGTAGGCGTCGGCCATCAGCCGCTCCAGAAGATGCTTCGGAGGTGGGGAGGTGACCAGCCCGCGCCGGACAGCCAACCGCGCGCCACGATCCGACAATTGGAAGCGGGGGTCACGGCCGATGGCTCGGAACGACCGGCCGGTGAGGTACGACGTCACCACCAGGTCATCACGGTCGGGCCGTGCATCGTTGCTGACGCGGGGCATGAGTCCTCCTCTCCCACAGGACGGTAACGCCGCCGCCGACAAAGTACTCGCCCCTGGCTAAGAAGTACTCGGCGTGTCGAATAAAACACTTGACGCACCCCGGAAATCAGGCCCACTACCTCAGTCCGAAAACAGCCTTCTCCTAGGACGTTTCGGAGGGTATCCGCCGGTTTTCGGGGCCGATTTTTATGTCAAGTTGTGCCGGGGGTAAAAGACGCGAGCCGGGCGTCTCGGGGCGGCTGGCCGCCGGGACTTTTGACCCCCCTACCCCCTCCTTGCCCATCTGGCGGTGGGTGCTTCGGGGGTGGTGGCGTTTGCTGAGGGTGACGGTCCCCACCTGCGCACGGCTGCATGGTGACCGGTCGGTGAAACCGGCCTCACGGTGGTGACTGCGGCAGCAGTCGGTTGGCTGGAGTGGGTGATCTGCGGTCGCGGTCTGCGATCTGAGACGATCCGCATATGACTCCCTGGTGGCAGCCGGTCCTCGGCACCGTTGGAGTGGTACTCGCGGCGATCATCGCCGGGTCCTTCGCGGTGCGAAACGCGCGCAAAACACCTCACGAGACGCTCAAGACACTTGTTGAGATCGCTGAGAAGGCCGGAAACCTGATCGAAGCCGAGGACCTAGACGTTCTAAAGGCTGCAGTGCATCGCGAGATACAGCGCATAGACCGCCTGAACCAGGCGCGCGTTGAAGGGTTCTGGAAGTACTGGTGGGAGAACGTTAAGCAGTCCTTAGCCATTGAATCCGTCAGTTTTGATCTCGGAGGGGTGGCGAAGGTCACCTGGCGCCGTCCCCGGCAACCAGCGAAACGAGAGAATATCGGTAACGACGAAACGAAGTGACGGACGATTCAGCAGGCATCATTGACGAATCGATCGTTTCGACCAGTTAGGTCTACGAACTGTGCTGCGCGGCCTACCAAGGATGGCCACCAGCCGGAGGATGCGGTCACTTGTCGTGACCGCGCAGCACAGCTTCTATGGGTAGGGCGCGGGTGGCCACCAGGACTGAGCCCGCTCCATGAGCCCAGCCCCCGATCGGTGGCGGCTTCACCCGCGCCCCGTTCTCTCGCCGTAGCCGCAGCAGACGGGTCACGGCGAGGAGCTTTCGTCGACGGCGCCGCTGACGATGGCGGGCTGCTGCTTAGCCACCTAATTGAGGCGAGCTTCGTGTGCCGGGGGGAATTGGGTTGCGTTGCGGCTACAGCTCCCCGAGATTCAGGTTGCGGGCTTCCGCCGCGGCGCGGTCGGCGGCGGTGCCGCGGGTGTAGCGGTCGATCATGTCGCGGGTGGACCACCCGGCAACAGCCATTAACCCACCCTCGGAGCCGTCTGCGGCCAGCCACCGCGACGCCGCGGTGTGCCGCATGAGATGCGGGTGGAAGCCCTCGATGCCGGCCAGTTCGGTGCGGCGCTGAAAGGGCGTTGCGAAGCCCGAAGTACGCCAGGTTCTTTCCGCGGTCACCCAGCCACAGCGCGGGGGAGTCGGCCAGCCGGTGAGTGCGGCGTGCACGCAGGTATCGGTCGATCGCCCGCGCGCAATTCGCACTGATGGGTGCCACCCGGCCTTTGCCGCCTTTGCCTCGGCGCACCACGACGACGCTGCGCACTAGGTCCACGTCGGTCACGGTCAGGTCGTACAGCTCCCCGGCGCGAATACCGGTCTCCGCCATCAACCGGATGATTGCTTCGTCGCGGCGGTCGAGAAAGTCGCGTCCGGCGCACGCCTTGATGAGCTCGCGCAACTGGTCGTCGGTGAGGGACTTGGTGATCTTGCGGTCCAGCTGGGTGCTCGGAGCTTGACCAGCGGATCGCTGTCGATCTCGGCTTCCTCCTCGCACCAAGCCGAGAACCGTTGGACGCCGAGCTGGCGGGAGCGCGCCGTGGACGGTGGCACACCCTTGGCCAGCAGGTGCGCGACGAAGGCGCGCACTAGGTCGCGGTCGAGCGCGGGGGTGTGGCCGTTGGCTTCGCACCAATCCAGGAACTGGTACATGCCGGCGGTGTAGGACTTGCGCGTTTCGCGGCTCTTGCGTTCCTGTGCTAAATCTCAGTCGAGGTAGTCGCGCAGGACCTGGGAACGGCTGGGGTGGCGCAGCTTTGACATCGTCTTGGATTCGATCTGACGGATGCGCTCGCGGGTGACGCCGTACACCTGGCCGATCTCGTCGAGGGTGCGGGGCTGGCCGTCGGTGAGCCCGAAGCGCAGCCGCACGACGCCGGCCTCGCGCTCCGACAGCGTCTCCAGCACCGACTGCAGCTGGTCTTGCAGCAGGGTGAACGACACCGCGTCCACGGCCACCACGGCCTCGCTGTCCTCGATGAAGTCGCCCAGCTGGCTGTCGCCCTCGTCGCCGATCGTCTGGTCCAGCGAGATGGGCTCGCGGGCGTATTGCTGGATCTCCAGCACCTTTTCGGGCGTGATGTCCATTTCCTTGGCCAGCTCTTCGGGCGTGGGCTCGCGGCCCAGGTCCTGCAGCAGCTCGCGCTGGATGCGGCCCAGCTTGTTGATCACCTCGACCATGTGCACCGGGATGCGGATGGTGCGGGCCTGGTCGGCCATGGCGCGGGTGATGGCCTGGCGGATCCACCACGTCGCGTAGGTGGAGAACTTGTAGCCCTTGGTGTAGTCGAACTTCTCGACCGCGCGGATCAGGCCCAGGTTGCCCTCCTGGATCAGGTCCAGGAAGGCCATGCCGCGGCCGGTGTAACGCTTGGCCAGGGACACCACCAGGCGCAGGTTGGCTTCCAGCAGATGGTTTTTCGCGCGATCGCCGTCGCGGCAGATCCACATCATGTCGCGGCGCTGGGCGGCGGGCAGCTTGTCGCCGCGCTCGGCCATCTCGGCCATCAGCTGCGTGGCGTACAGGCCGGCCTCGATCCGCTTCGCCAGCTCGACCTCTTCCTCGGCGTTGAGCAGCGCCACCTTGCCGATCTGCTTGAGGTAGGCGCGAACCGAGTCCGCGGAGGCGGTGAGTTCGGCGTCCTTGCGCGCCTGGCGCAGCGCCTCGGACTCGTCTTCGTCCCAGACGAAATCCCCGGAAGCCTTGTCCTTTTCGGAGGGCTCGGCGATTTCCTCCTCGTCGTCGGCGGCAGCCTCGGGGGCGGCGGCGGCCGGGGCGGCCCCCTCTTCCTCGGCGTCCTCGGCCTCGGTCGGGTCGACGTCGGCGTCCTCGCCGTCGGCCGCGACGTCGTCCTCCAGGTCGTCGAGGCTCAGGTCGCCGGCGTCGATCTCGAGGTCTTCACCGGGCTCGGCGTCGAGCTCCGCGTCGTCGAGATCTTCGACGACCTCGAGGTCCACGTCGGCGCCCGCCGGGGCGCCCTTGGCCGCTTTGGTCCCGCGGCCCGACGGCGCCTTGGCGGCGCGGGGCTTCTTGGCGCCGGCCTCGGCGTCGGCCTCGGGCTTGGCGGTGCGCGCGGGCGCCTTGGCGGCGCGTTTGGCCGGGGCGGCGGCGCCGTGGGCGGCCTTGGCCGCCGATCGCTTGGCGGGGGCGGACGGAGACTTCGTGGCGGTCCGTTTCACCGGCGCGTCGGTTGCCGGGCTTGCCTTGGTCGCTGCCACTTACACCCCTTCGTTTGGACTCACCTTCGGTGGGTAATGGGCATGGTTAACCGAAAGTGTCTGCTATGTCGATGTCGGCGTTGGATCAGCGTGGGTATCTGCACGCTATCGGTCGGGCGGTCGCCGATGACCATTGTAACGACAGTGCGCGGTCGAACGGCTCTGCCGGGCGAAAATCAGTGGGTCACGTCCGAGGTCGAGGCCATGGCCGCGCCGACGATCCCGGCGGTGTTGAGCAGGGCCGCCGCCACCACTGGGGTGCGGTTTTCCAGCAGCGGTAGCCACTTCTCCGCCTTGCGGCTGATGCCGCCCCCGGCGATGAACAAATCAGGCCACACCGCGTTCTCGATGGCCACCAGCACCCGGGTGACCTGCTTGGCCCACTTCTCGTAGCTCCAGCCGTTCCGCTCTTTGACCGACGACGCCGCGCGCTGTTCGGCTTCCTTGCCGCCGACCTCGAGATGCCCGAACTCGGTGTTGGGGATCAGCACGCCGTTGTGAATCACCGCGGAGCCGATCCCGGTGCCGAACGTCAGCAACACGACCAGGCCGGACTGATTCCTGCCCGCCCCGTAGTGCTCCTCGGCCAGCCCGGCGGCGTCCGCATCGTTGAGCACCGTGACGTCCTGGCCGTCCAGCGCGGCACTGATGACGTCGCGCACGTTGGTGCCGATCCACGATTTGTCGACGTTGGCCGCCGTCTGGACCACACCGTGGGTGACCACCCCCGGGTAGGTCACCCCGAGCGGACCGGTCCAGCCGAACGCGTTGACGACCTCGGCGATGGTCTTGGCGACCGCCTGCGGGGTCGCCGGCTGCGGGGTCAACAGCTTGATCCGCTCGCCGATCAGCTGCCCGGTGTCCATGTCGACGATGCCGCCCTTGATGCCGCTGCCGCCGACGTCGATGCCGAAACCCCGACGCTGTGGTGTGCCGACGGCGGCACCGGCGGCGGGCGTGTCCGTAGTCGAGTCGGTGCTGGTCATCGAAGCTCCTGCGGGTCCTTGGGCTGTGCGCCCACCTTAGCCCGGCGTGCGGGTGGCTAAGGGGTATCTATGGGGTATCTGCGAGGCCGTGGCGCTTGTGATGCGATAGATCCGTGACCCGACGAGACGACGACCCCGACCGGTTGCGCGCCGTGGCCGAGTCGCTGGCCACCGAGGCCGCCGCGTTCGTGCGGCGCCGGCGCGCCGAGGTGTTCGGCGCCGCCGGGGCGACCCCGACATCCGCCGGCGACGGCGCGGTGCGGTCGAAGAGCACCCCCACCGATCCGGTGACCGTCGTCGACACCGAAACGGAGCGCCTGCTGCGGGACCGGTTGGCCGAATTGCGGCCCGGCGACCCGATTCTCGGGGAGGAGGGCGGCGGCCCGGCCGATCCGGCGGCCACGCCGGTGGACGCGATCACGTGGGTGCTGGACCCCATCGACGGCACGGTGAACTTCGTCTACGGCATTCCGGCGTACGCGGTGTCGGTCGGCGTGCAAGTCGACGGCGTGTCGGTGGCGGGGGCGGTCGCCGACGTCGTCGGCGGCCGGGTGTACTCGGCCGCGACCGGGCTGGGCGCGCACGTCATCGACGAGCGGGGCGTCAGCCCGTTGCGCTGCGCCGAGGTCGACGATTTGTCGATGGCGTTGCTGGGCACCGGTTTCGGTTACTCCCGTCAGCGCCGGGCCGCGCAGGCGGAGCTGTTGGCGCGGCTGCTGCCGGTGGTCCGCGACGTCCGCAGGATCGGTTCGGCCGCGCTGGATCTGTGCATGGTCGCCGCGGGCCGGCTGGACGCGTTCTACGAGCACGGCTTGCAGCCGTGGGATTGCGCCGCGGGCGCGCTGATCGCGGCCGAGGCGGGAGCGCGCGTCTCGTTGCCGCCGCGCGACGTCGAGGGTGCCGGGCTGGTGCTGGCGGCCGCCCCGGGAATCGCCGACGAGCTGCTCGCCGCCCTGGACGAAATCGACGGCCTGGACCCGATTCTCGACTGAGTCGGTCAGCAGCTGCTGGAGTGGATCTTGGTGAGCAGCGCCGGGTCTGACGGCTCGGTGGCGCCGGGGCGCAGGGTCGCCAGTACGGCGTCGATGTCGTCGTTGTGGGCCAGCGCGGTGAAGTCCGTGCCCAGCGAAAGGTCGACGGAGTCGTCGGCGCGGCTGTCGTTGAACAGCTCCATACACGGCGCCACCAGCCACACCGCGGCCGCGGTCGCCTGCCCGGCGGTACCGAACCGGATCTGGCCCTGGCAGGTGAGCCGGGCGCCGGCATACAGCGGGTCGTTGGCGGCGGTCGGCGCAGCGAAGCCAAGGTCTTTCAGCGCGCCCGCGACGTCGCCGGCTTGCCCGCCCCGGCCGCTGGCGTTGAGCACCCGGACCTTGGTGTCGCTGAGTTTGGCGGGCGTGACGTCCATCATCGCGCTTCGCGAGACCTGTTCACCGAGCTGGGCCGGCGCCGATCCGTCCGCCTTCGGCGGCGGGTTGCAGACCGCGACCTCGTGCACCTTCGCGGGCCGGGTCAGCGCGATCGTCCACACCACGGCGGTCACCACGACGAGGAGGACGACCACCACGATGGCGGGCCGGGGGTTGCGCCGCCGGAAGGGCCGGCCGTGCTTGTCGAAGGCGGTACCCTCGGTGATTTGTGCGACCACAGGTGCACTCTAGTCGCACGGTAAACGCACTGTTCAAAGGCGAACGCAAGGGCCAAGATGGTCGTGTGACGTAAATCACACATTAACGGGCCGGGATACGGGCACGAATCGTTTGGTGGATGCGTTCGACGCTGGTACAAAGCGATGCCTGAGATTACGAGGGCATGCAGAGGCAATAGGGCAGGGGAAGAGATATGCCTACCGACTATGACGCTCCACGGCGCACCGAGACGGACGACGTCTCGGAAGATTCGCTGGAGGAGCTCAAAGCCCGACGCAACGAGGCGGCCTCGGCCGTCGTCGACGTCGACGAGTCCGAGACCGCTGAGTCTTTCGAGCTGCCCGGCGCCGACCTGTCCGGGGAAGAATTGTCGGTGCGTGTCATTCCGAAGCAGGCTGACGAGTTCACCTGCTCGAGCTGCTTCCTGGTGCAACACCGCAGCCGGTTGGCCAGCGAGAAGAACGGCTTGATGATCTGTACCGACTGCGCGGCCTGATCGGTTCGAGGTCAGCTGCGCAATGCCGACAGCACCCGCTCCGGGTGGCGGCAGCTCACCAGCCAGTACGGTGTCGGGTCGTCCGGATCGTCGAGGACGACCAAAACCATCGGGCCGACCCATGCCCGATGCAGCACGAACGCCGCCGGGTCGAGTTGGCGGCCCAGGGCCGCGGACTTGGCCGACGGGGCCACCGCGGCGGACCGGGCGATCACGGTGACCGGCAGGTGCGCCTCGCCGGCCCACAGCTCCACCCCGCCCGGGACCTTCGGATCGGCGGTGACCCGGATCTCGACGCGGCCCAGCCACCACAGCGCCCCGGCCGCCACGGCGAAAAGCGTTGCGTACGGCAGCCATGCGGGTCCGGGCGCGAGACCCATGTTGACTTCGAAAGCGATGAGGCCCGCGAGCCCGAAGCCCAGCGGCCACCACCACCAGGGCACCCACAGTCGTTCGCGATATCGCACACTGTGCGGCGCGACGCGCGTACCGGACACGCAGTCAAGGGTAATCTGTGCCCCCGTGTCGACCAGTCTGGCCATCGTTCGCCTCGATCCCGGGCTTCCGCTGCCCGCCCGTGCCCACCAGGGCGACGCGGGCGTGGACCTCTACAGCGCGGAAGACCTCAAGCTGGAACCGGGGCGGCGCGCCCTGGTCCGCACGGGCGTGGCCGTCGCGATTCCGTTCGGGATGGTCGGGCTCGTCCACCCGCGGTCGGGGCTGGCCTCGCGGGTGGGACTGTCGATCGTCAACAGCCCGGGCACCATCGACGCGGGCTATCGCGGCGAGATCAAGGTCGCGCTGATCAATCTCGATCCGGCCGAGCCCATCGTGGTGCATCGTGGCGACCGCATCGCCCAGCTGCTGGTGCAGCGGGTCGAGCTGGTCGACCTGGTCGAGGTGTCGTCGTTCGACCAGGCCGGCCTGGCCGAAACATCCCGTGGCGATGGCGGCCACGGCTCCTCCGGCGGACATGCGAGTCTGTGATGGAGCGCCGGCGGCGATGCGGTGGGCCACCGCCGGCCCGCGGGGACGAAGCGATGAGGAGGGGCGGCGCTGATGGCTGCATTCGGTAAGCGCGCACGCGATGACGACAACGACGAGACCGGCGCCGGTGCGGCCACCCCGGCGGCGGACGACGTCGTGACGCCGGCCGGCGACGAGGCCTCCGACGAGATCGAAGAACTCGACGGCCCGTTCGACATCGACGATTTCGACGACCCGTCGGTCGCGGAGCTCGCGCGCCTGGACCTGGGCTCGGTGCTCATTCCCATGCCGGAAGCGGGCCAGCTGCAGGTCGAACTGACCGAGACCGGGGTCCCGAGCGCCATCTGGGTGGTCACGCCCAACGGGCGCTTCACCATCGCCGCCTACGCGGCGCCCAAGACGGGCGGCCTGTGGCGCGAAGTGGCCGGCGAGCTCGCCGATTCGCTGCGCAAGGATTCGGCCAAAGTCAGCATCAAGGACGGCCCGTGGGGCCGCGAGGTGGTCGGGTCCGCCTCCGGTGCGGTGCGCTTCATCGGCGTCGACGGTTACCGCTGGATGATCCGCTGCGTCATCAACGGTCCGCACGAGACCATGGAGGCGCTCGAGCAGGAGGCGCGAGCGGCGTTGGCGGACACCGTGGTTCGCCGCGGTGACACGCCCCTTCCGGTGCGCACGCCGTTGACCGTGCAGCTGCCCGAGCCGATGGCGCAGCAGCTGCGGGAAGCCGCCGCCGCCCAGCAGGCCCAGCAACACGACGAGGCGCAGCAGGGCGCCAACGAGCCCGCGGCGCGCCGCAGCGCCGACGGCTCGGCCATGCAGCAGCTGCGCACCACCACCGGCGGTTGACCGGAAGCCCTCAGCCCGCGTCGGCGAGTGCGGCCAGGCAGGCCGCGCCGAGCGCGGCGGGGTCCGCGCCGATCTCATCGAGCGTCACCGTCCGTAGCGCCGCGCGCGCCGCGGCGCCCACCCATTCCACCCCCACCCGCAGCGGGTGGATGGGGTCGTCGACCGCGGCCGCGACGGCCAGCGGGCGGCCAGCCGCGCCAGCTCGGCGTGGTTCGGCGCGACGTAGGCGGCGGCCTCGTCCATCGCCCCGGGCAGCTGCGGCCATTGGCCGCGCCACGAACGGGCCAGTTCGTCGGCCAGCCAGGGCGGGCTCGACGCGCGCATCTGGCTGGTCGTCG
>NZ_GG770558.1:433510-439329 GCF_000164135.1 Mycobacterium parascrofulaceum ATCC BAA-614
CGTCCGGCGGCCCGGCCCAGGCCGGGAGGGCCGCCAGGACGGCGACCACCTTGTCCGCGTGGGCCAGCGCCCAGGCGACCGCCACGGCCGCGCCGATCGAGACGCCGCCGACGGCGATCGGGCCCGTGCGCGCGGCGGCGTCCAACGCGGACACGTAGCCGTCGATCAACCGATGCGGGCGCGGCGGCGGGGCCACGAGCAGGGCGCCGGCCTGGCGCAACGGACCCGAGAAAGCCCGCTCGACGTAGTCGTCGTCGGACCCCGTGCCGGGCAGCAACACGGTCGTGACACCCCGCAGATCGACAGTCACCCCCCGATAGTGCCCCGGCGGTCAGCCGCGCTCCAACATGGGTGTTTGAGTCGGTTGGCGCGTGGGAACCAAGAGGTCTACGGTGTCCGTTGGCGTAAATGGAAGCGCCAAGACTTATCGGCATTGTCAGGAGGGGCCATGGGGGCCCAAGGGTATCTGCGCCGGCTCACCCGTCGCTTGACGGAGGCGCCGGAGCAACGCGACTCCGAGGAGTTGTCCGACGAGGTCGCGAGTACCGGCGCACATCGGGCGATCGATTGTGAGCGTGGCCAAGAGGTCACGATGGTCGGCACGCTGCGCAGCGTGGAATGTAACGGCAAGGCCTGTGCGGGCGGTGTCCGCGCCGAGCTGTTCGACGGCAGCGACACGGTGACGCTGGTCTGGTTGGGCCAGCGCCGGATTCCCGGCATCGACTCCGGCCGCAAGCTGCGGGTGCGGGGCCGGCTGGGCAAGCTGGAGAACGGGGCCAAGGCCATCTACAACCCGCACTACGAAATCCAGCGGTGACGCTACCCGGCGATTGGGGGTCGGGTCCGGAACCGCACGAGTCGGGCTCCACCGAACGCGCGACCACCGGCCGGATCACCCCGGAACGCCTGCTGGTGCAGGCGGGCGGGGTCAGCGGCGTCATCTATTCGTCCCTGCCCGTCGTGGTCTTCGTCATCGCGTCCAGCGTCTCGGGGTTGTTGGTGGCGATCGCCTCCGCGCTGGCGGTGGCCGCACTGGTCCTGCTGTGGCGGCTGATTCGCCGGGATTCCCCGCAGCCGGCGTTCTCCGGGTTCTTCGGCGTCGCCATCTGCGCGCTGGTCGCCTACGTCGTGGGGGAGTCCAAGGGCTACTTCCTGCTCGGCATTTGGATGTCGTTGCTGTGGGCGGTGGTCGTCGCGGTGTCGGTCGTCGCCCGACGGCCCCTGGTCGGCTACGTGTGGAGCTGGGCCAGCGGGCGCGGCCGGGGCTGGCGCGAGGTGCCCCGGGCGGTGTACGCGTTCGACATCGCCTCGCTGTGCTGGGCGCTGGTCTTCGCCGTCCGGTTCGTCGTCCAGCGCCTGCTCTACGACGCCAACCAGACCGGCTGGCTGGCGGTCGCGCGGATCGCGATGGGGTGGCCGCTGACCGTGGTGGCCGCACTGGTGACCTATGCGGCGATCAAGTCCGTGCAGCGGGCCCTGCCGGCCGCCGGTGACACCGGGGGCCAGATCGAGGCCGGCCCCGTTCGCGACTAGTCGGTCAGCGCCGGGCCGTCCGGCAGCAGCAGCTTGCGCAGGTCCTCCTCGGCCTCGGCGACCGCCACGAAGAGCAGCTCGTCGCCGCCTTCCAGCGGCTCGTCCGCCTCGGGCACGATCACCCGCGGGCCGCGCAGGATCGTGACCAGCGACGCGTCCCGCGGCAGCTGCAGCCGGCGCACCGGCTTGCCGCCCCAGGGCGTGTCGTCGGGCAGGGTGATCTCCACGAGGCTGGCCTGCCCCCTGCGGAATTCCATGAGCCGCACCAGATCACCGACGGCGACGGCCTCCTCGATGAGCGAGGCCAGCATGCGCGGCGTGGACACCGCCACGTCCACGCCCCACGCGTCGGTGAACAGCCATTCGTTGCGAGGGTCGTTGACCCGGGCCACCACCCGGGGCACCGCGAATTCGGTCTTGGCCAGCAGGCTGAGCACGACGTTGGCCTTGTCGTCGCCGGTCGCGGCCACCACCACGTCGAACTCCTGCAGGTGCACCGACTCCAGCAGGCTCAGCTCGCAGGCATCGCCGAGCCGCCAGTGTGCCGCGGGGATCGCGTCGACGTCGACGTGGTCGGGGTTGCGCTCGATGAGCGTCACGTCGTGGCCGTTGCCGATGAGTTCGCGACTGACGGAGCGGCCGACCGCGCCGGCCCCGGCGACAGCTACCTTCATTTCGCCGCTCCTTAACCGAGTTCTTCGCTGGGTGGCAGGGCCGCGATGGCCACGGCCTCGGCGGCGCGGCCGGAGATCGCGGCGACGTAGATCTGATCGCCGGCCTGGATCACCGTTTTCGGCTCCGGCAAGACGCCGGCCCCGAACCGGATCAGGAACGCGACGCGGGCGCCGGTCGCCTGCTCGAGATCGGTTATCCGATGGCCGATCCACTCCTCGTGCAGGACGACCTCGGCGACGACGACGGTGCCGGTCGGGTCCCGCCACTTGGCGGTCTCGGTGTCCCGCAGCAGCGCGTTGAGCAGGCGATCGGTGGTCCAGGGCACGGTGGCGATCGTCGGGATGCCGAGGCGTTCGTAGACCTCGGCCCGCTTGGCGTCGTAGATCCGGGCGACGACGCGCTTGACGCCGAAGGTCTCGCGGGCCAGCCGCGCCGAGATGATGTTCGAGTTATCCCCGGATGACACGGCGGCGAACGCGTCCGCCTCCTCGATGCCGGCCCTGAGCAATACGTCCCGGTCAAACCCCTGCCCCAGCACCCGCTCCCCGGCGTACTCCGGGCTGAGGCGGTTGAAAGCGGTGCTGTCGCGGTCGATCACCGCAACGTCGTGGCCGATCCGGGACAGCCCGTCCGCCACCGAGGAACCGACGCGGCCGCAGCCCATCACCACTACTCGCACGTTCCGATCCTCTCGGCTGCGTCCTGCCTCCCGAATCGGCAACGCCACGCCGGCGGGCCGATTCGGGTCGGCAAACATTCTCGCCTACGAAGCTACCGCCAAACCCGTGTGGGCTTACTCTTGGCTCTCGTGTCCAAACTTTCAACCGCAGCGCGTCGGTTGCTGATCGGCCGGCCGTTTCGCAGCGACCGACTGAGCCACACCCTGTTGCCCAAGCGGATCGCCTTGCCGGTGTTCGCCTCCGACGCGATGTCGTCGGTGGCCTACGCCCCCGAGGAGATCTTCCTGATGCTGTCGGTGGCCGGCCTGGCCGCCTATGCCATGGCGCCCTGGATCGGCCTCGCCGTCGCCGCCGTCCTGCTGATCGTGGTGTCCAGCTACCGGCAGAATGTGCACGCATACCCCTCCGGAGGAGGGGACTACGAGGTTGTCACCACCAACCTCGGCGACACCGCCGGCCTCGTGGTCGCCAGCGCCCTGATGGTGGATTACGTTCTGACGGTTGCCGTTTCCATCTCGTCGGCGATGTCGAACATCGGCTCGGCCGTCCCGTTCGTCTATGACCACAAGGTGATTTTCGCGGTCGCCGCCACCCTGGCGATCATGGCGATGAACCTGCGCGGGGTGCGCGAATCCGGGCTGGCGTTCGCCATCCCGACCTACGCGTTCATCGTCGGCATCGCGTGCATGCTCGTCTGGGGCCTGTTCCGGATCTTCGTGCTGGACGACCCGCTGCGGGCCGAGTCGGCGGGATTTCAGATGCACGCCGAACACGGCAAGGTCGTCGGGTTCGCGCTGGCGTTCCTGGTGGCCCGCTCGTTCTCGTCGGGCTGCGCGGCGCTGACGGGTGTGGAGGCCATCAGCAACGGGGTGCCGGCGTTCGAAAAACCCAAGTCGCGGAACGCGGCAACCACCCTGTTGATGCTCGGCGTCATCGCGGTGAGCATGTTCATGGGCATGATCGTGCTGTCCGTGCAGACCGGGGTCCAGGTCGTCGACGATCCGGCCACGCAGCTGACGGGCGCTCCGCCGGGGTATCAACAGAAGACTCTGGTCGCGCAGCTGGCGCAGGTGGTGTTCGGCAGCTTCCACATCGGGTTCCTGCTGATCGCCGGGGTCACCGCCCTCATCCTGGTACTGGCCGCCAACACCGCGTTCAACGGCTTCCCGGTGCTCGGATCGGTCCTGGCGCAGCACAGTTACCTGCCCCGCCAGTTGCACACCCGGGGCGACCGGTTGGCGTTCTCCAACGGGATCCTGTTCCTGTCGGCGGCGGCCGTCGCGGCGGTGGTGGCGTTCCGCGCCGAGCTGAGCGCACTGATCCAGCTCTACATCGTCGGCGTGTTCATCTCTTTCACGTTGAGCCAGATCGGAATGGTCCGGCACTGGACACGGTTGCTGCGCACCGAGACCGACCCGCGCGTCCGGCGCACCATGATGCGCTCGCGGGTCGTCAACACGATCGGCCTGATATCCACCGGCACCGTGCTGATCATCGTCCTCGTCACGAAGTTTCTCGTGGGTGCGTGGATAGCGATCGTCGCCATGAGCGCTTTGTTCGTTGTGATGAAAATGATTCGCAAGCACTATGATTCGGTGAATCACGAGTTGGCCGAGCAGGCTGCCGAGCAGGAAAACGAGATGGTGCTGCCGAGCCGCAATCACGCCGTCGTGCTCGTGTCGAAGTTGCACCTTCCCACGCTGCGCGCCCTCGCCTACGCGCGAGCGACCCGGCCCGACGTGTTGGAGGCCGTCACCGTCAGCGTCGACGACGGGGAAACCCGCGAGCTGGTCCATCAATGGGAGGAAAGCGATATCAGCGTTCCCCTCAAGGTGATCGCCTCGCCGTATCGCGAGATCACCCGCCCCGTACTGGATTACGTCAAGCGGGCGCGGGAGGAGTCACCGCGCACCGTGGTCACGGTGTTCATCCCCGAGTACGTGGTGGGTCACTGGTGGGAGCAGGTGCTGCACAACCAGAGCGCGCTCCGGCTCAAGGGCCGGCTGCTTTTCATGCCGGGCGTGATGGTGACTTCGGTTCCGTGGCAATTGACTTCGTCGGAGCGGCGCAAGACGTTGCAACCGCACGTCGCCCCCGGCGACGCCCGACGGGGAATCTTCGATTGACGCCTGAATCGACCCGCGCACCCGACGAGGTGGCGGCCCCTTTGAAGGAATTGACGTTGGTCACCGGCGCCCCGGCCAACGGCGGCAGCTGCGTGGCGCATCACGAAGGGCGCGTGGTGTTCGTCCGCTACGCCCTGCCGGGTGAGCGGGTACGGGTGCGGGTCACCGCCGACCGCGGATCGTATTGGCACGCAGAGGTTGTCGAGGTGCTCGACCCGGCGCCCGACCGCATCGCATCGCTGTGCCCGATCGCCGGGGTAAGTGGCGCCGGCTGTTGCGACGTGGCGTTCGCCACGCCCGAGGCGGCCCGGGCGCTCAAGGCGCAGGTGGTGGCCAATCAGTTGGAGCGATTGGGCGGGCACCGCTGGGACGGCGAGGCCGAACCGCTGTCGGACGCCGGGCCGACGGGCTGGCGGACCCGCGTCCGGCTCGACGTGGGCGCGGACCGTCGTCCGGGCTTCCACCGGTATCACAGCGACGAGCTGGTGACCGACCTGCGCTGCGCGCAGTTGCCGCCCGGCATGCTCGACGGGCTCGCCGAATCCGACTGGCCGCCGGCCGCACACCTGCACGTCGTCGTCGACGACGACGGCGCACGGCATGTGGTGCGCACCATGCGGCAGGGCAAGCGGACCGCCACCAAGGTGGTGGAGGGCGGCTACGAGGCGGTGCAACGGGTGGGCGCGCGCAGCTGGCAGATCCCGGTGACCGCCTTCTGGCAGGCGCACCGCGGCGCCGCCGGGGTGTACAGCCGGCTGGTCGCCGACTGGGCGGACCCCCGCGCCGGCGCGACCGCGTGGGATCT
>NZ_GG770558.1:439705-451372 GCF_000164135.1 Mycobacterium parascrofulaceum ATCC BAA-614
GCGGCGCGGGCGTCTTCGCCGCGGCGCTGGGCGCCGCGGTCGGCGAGTCGGGGCGGGTGCTGACCGTCGACACCTCGCGCGCCGCCACGCGCTCGGCACGCGCCGCGCTCGACGACCTGCCCCAGGTGCAGGTCGTCACCGACTCCGTGCGGCGGGCGCTGGGCGCGCAGCGGTCGGGCGCCGATGTGGCCGTGCTGGATCCGCCGCGGACGGGCGCCGGACGCGACGTCATCGACCTGCTGGCCGCCGCCGGCGTTCCGCGGGTGGTGCACATCGGTTGCGAGGCGGCGTCTTTCGCGCGCGACATCGGGCTCTACCGCGGCCACGGCTATGCCGTCGAGAAGATCAAGGTGTTCGACGCGTTCCCGCTGACTCACCACACCGAATGCGTCGCGCTGCTGACCCGCTAATCCGCTGATCGCTGCCAGCGCTCCAGCAGGGCCGGGATCTCGTCGAGCATGAAGGCGTAGAAATCCCGCATCCGCGTGAGCCGTTGCCGGGCGGGGCTGTCGGGTTCGGTCGCCGCGATTCCGGCCTCGGCGGCGGCCTGCATGGCGCCTATCACGACGTTCTGATTGGTGAAAAGCGTCGCCCACGCGTCGTCGCGCAGCCGGTAGTGATCGCGCCTGCTGCCCGGGGCGGGCACCCGTTCGGCGAGGCCCACAGAGCTGAGCATTTTGATCGCTCCGGAGATCGCGCCCGAGCTGGCATGCAGCCGCTCGGCCAGTTCGCCCATCGTCATGCTGGGCTGCTCGGTGAACAGCAGGGTGGCGAGCACCCGGGCGGTCATGCGTTGCAGTCCGTGGTTGGCGAGCACAAGTGCGAGCTGTTCGGCAGCGTCGCGACGGCCTGCGTTCCCGTTATCCGTAGCCATCCTCGGAGACTATCGTAGGATTTGTAGATTCGGACTATTCAGTCATTTCTGAAATCTTGTTAGGCTGGGGCGGCCGCCCGATCGGAGACGGCTCACCGCGAAGGGATTGCGAGATCCGTGCCAATACCTGAGCCGCCGGGCGCCGGGGGCGACGTGATCGAGGTTTGCGGGGCCACCTTCACCTACCCGGGCGCTGCGGAGCCGGCGCTGCGTGGTCTGGACTTTTTCGTGCGCCGCGGCGAGATCTTCGGTTTTCTCGGTCCCAGCGGCGCAGGGAAGTCGACAACGCAGCGGCTCTTGATCGGCCTACTCCGTGGACATGGCGGCCGGATTGCGGTGTGGGGCCGCGACCCCCGGGATTGGGGACCCGATTACTACGAACGCATCGGCGTGTCCTTCGAGTTGCCCAACCACTACCAGAAGCTCACCGGCTTGGAGAACCTGCGATTCTTCGCGTCGCTCTACAGCGGCGCGACGGCGGACCCGATGCGCCTGCTGGCCGCTGTCGGGCTGGCTGACGACGCGCATACCCGCGTGGGCAAGTACTCCAAGGGCATGCAGATGCGGCTCACGTTCGCCAGGGCGCTGATCAACGATCCCGAGCTGCTGTTCCTCGACGAGCCCACGTCGGGCCTCGACCCGGTGAACGCCCGCGCAGTCAAGGAGATGATCGCCAGCCTAAAGGCGCAGGGGCGCACCATATTTCTGACGACCCACGACATGGCGGTCGCCGACGAGCTGTGCGACCGGATCGCGTTTGTCGTCGACGGAACGATCGCCGCGATGGACCGCCCCGCCGAACTGAAGATCGCCCGCAGCAGGCGCCTCGTCCGGGTCGAATATCGGGTAACTGGCGGTGACCTGCACGCCGCGGAGTTCGCCATGGACGGTCTTGTCGACGACCCGGCATTCCACGCGGTGCTGCGTGAACATCACGTCGAGACGATCCATAGCAGGGAAGCCAGCCTCGACGACGTCTTCGTCGAGATCACCGGGAGGCGGTTGGCATGACCCGGCTGGTGTGGATGATGCGACTCGAGCTGACCCTCCAAGTGCGGCAACGCTTTCTACATGCCGCTGTCTTTTCGGGACTGATCTGGCTGGCGGTGCTCTTGCCCATGTCGGCTGGCTTGCGCCCGGTCGTCGAGCCGTACGTCTTGGCGGGCGACACCACCATCATCGGGTTCTTCTTCATCGCAGGAACGGTGTTCTTCGAAAGGCAGGAACGCACACTGAGCGCCATCATCTCCACTCCGCTGCGGTTCACCGAATACCTGACCGCCACGCTCGCGGTGTTGCTCTCGGTCTCGGTCTGCGTCGCGGCGGTGGTCATCTCGATCGCCCACGGCGGTGCGTACCATCCGGTCCCCATGCTCCTGGGGGTGGCGCTTGGAACGCTGGTCATGCTGCTGGTGGGATTCACCACATCGCTTCCGTTCGCCTCGATCAGTGATTGGTTCATCACCGCCACGATCCCCCTGGCTGTGATGAACCTGCCGGTCCTTTATCTGTCCGGCGTCTGGCCGAATCCGGTGCTGTACCTGTTGCCTACGCAGGGGCCGCTGCTTTTGTTGGGATGCGCCTTCAATCAGATACGCCTGACGGCGTGGCAAGCCGGCTACGCCGTCGCGTATCCGGCGCTTTCCATCGCCGCGTTGTGCTGGGCGGCGAAGGCCTTGTTCGCCCGGTACGTCGTCGCGAAGCCGGGCGGGGTGTGATGGGGACGGTACGCGCACTGGTTGCACTCGGGCGCAACGACATTCGGGGTACCTATCGCGATCCATTGCTGGTCATGGTCGTCGTCGCACCCGTCATCTGGACCAGTGCCGTGGCGGTGCTGACGCCACGCGTGACCGCCATGCTGGCGCACCGCAACGGGTTTGACCTGGTTGGGTACTACCCGCTGATCCTGACCGCATTCCTTCTGCTGACCAGCATCATCATTGTCGGCGCGCTGGCCGCGTTTCTGGTGCTCGACGAGGTCGACGCCGGCACTCTGACCGCGCTGCGGGTCACGCCGGTGTCGATGTCGACCTTTTTCGCGTATCGGGCGGCCACGGTTCTCGGGGTGACCGCGGTCTACGTCATCGCGACCATGTCGTTCAGTGGGTTGCTCAGATCTGGGCTCCTGCCGGATCTTATTCCGATCGGGCTGCTGGCGGGGCTGTCGGCGGTGGTGACGCTGCTGCTGATCGTTGACATGGCCGGCAACAAGATTCAGGGCTTGGCCGTGGTGCGCGCCCTGGGCATGCTCATCGCCGGCTTGCCGTGCGTGCCGTGGTTCATCCACTCCAACTGGAACGTCGCGTTCGGTGTGTTGCCGCCGTACTGGGCCGCCAAGGCCTTCTGGGTGGCCGACGGCAACGGCGCCTGGTGGCCGTACCTGATCGGCGGTGTTGTCTACAACCTGGCGATCGCGTGGGCGCTGTTCAGCCGTTTCCGCGCGAAATACTAGGCCTGCGGCCATCGCGATGTCGCGCAGCCACAGGCAGCCGGCGGCGAGCACGAACGAGACCGCGGTGACCACGATGCCTTTGCAGGTGATGCCTGCCGTGAGCGGCTAGACTCCGTCGCGGTGTGCCGGGAAGTCTGGTCGGCGATGTGCTCGATGTCCCTGTCGACCGACCGAAAGGCTTGGGTGCCTTCCACCGAAGAGCGGGCCGCGACCGTGGAGTCGGTCGTCAGCCGCCTGGAATTGCGGCCGTCGTGAACGAGACCGTCAGTTACGCGCTGATGGTCTTGTTCACCAGCGCCGTCGGTTTGATCGCGGTGCTGGCGAATCGGCTGACCGAGCGGATCAAAATTCCGGTGCCCCTGCTCGTGCTGATCGGGGCGGCGGTCGCGGTGCGCGCCGTGCCCGCGGTGCAGCCGCCATCCGAGCGGATCGTGGAGCGGGTCATCACCATCGCGCTGGTGCTGGTGTTGTTCGACGGCGGCATGCACATCGGGCCCGCCCGTTTCCGCAGGGCGGTCGCCCCCATCCTGTCGCTCGGCGTCCTGGGCACCGAGCTGACCGCCACCGGCGCCGCGCTGATGCTGCACTACGCATGCGGGATCAGCTGGTTCCCCGCGGTGCTCGTCGCGACCGCGGTGGCTCCCACCGACCCGGCGGTGGTCTTCTCGGTCCTGGGCAAACGCGAGATCAGGGGCCGCAGCAGCACCATCCTGGAGGGCGAGTCCGGCGCCAACGATCCGGTCGGCATCTCGCTGATGTCCAGCCTGGTCGCCGCCGGCGCCCTCAGCGCGGCCGGGTTTGCCAGCGTGGGAACCCAATTCGCGTTGCAGATGGCGATCGGCCTGGCCGTCGGGGTGATCGGTGGCCGCGCACTGCTCGTCTTCATGCGCCGCGTGGCACTGCCGAGCGAGGGCCTCTACCCGCTGCGAACCCTGGCGTCGTGCCTGATGCTGTACGGCATCGCCGCGTTGGCGCACGGCTCGGGATTTCTGGCGGTGTTCGTCGCCGGCATCGTGATCGGCGACGCCCGCGCGCCCTACAAGCCGGAGATCAAGCGGTTCCACGCCGCCCTGGCCGGCCTCGCCGAAATCGTCGCGTTCGTCGTGCTGGGCCTGACCGTCGACCTCAACGTGCTCATCCATCCCGACGTGTGGGTTCCCGGGCTCGCCCTCGCGGTGGCCCTGACGGCGCTGATTCGCCCGCTGGCGGTGGGCGCCTGCCTGCTGGGTGTGCAGCTGAAGCGAAACGAACGCGTCTTCATATTGTTCGCCGGCCTCAAAGGGGCGGTGCCGATCCTGCTCGGCGAGTTGCTGCGCGCCGCGCACGTCCCCAACGCCGAACGCCTCTACGGCATCGTGGTCGTCGTCGTGATCTTCTCGGTGCTGGTGCAGGGCAGCGCGGTGCCCGGCGTGGCGAGCCTGCTGCAGCTGCCGATGCGCACCGTGGAGACCCGGCCGTGGGAGATCGGTGTCCGGCTCGCGGACGAACCGGAGGGGGTTCATCGCTTCAGCGTCGCGAAGGGGGCCGCCATCGAGGGTTGCACGGTCGAGGGGCTCGGTGACCGGGTCGGTGACATCTGGGTCAGCATCATCGTCCGCACCACCGGCGTGGTGCCGGTGCGGGGCGACACCCAGCTGCAAGCCGGCGACGAGGTCGTCGTCCTGGCGGATCCCGAACTGCGGGACACCCTGGCCGAACTCTTCGGCCCGCCATAGGCCGGCCGCCTCCAGTCGCGTTCTGCTGTGCCCGGCGGTCGCTGCGTAGACTATCGGGATGCTGGAACAGATCCGCGGGCCCGCTGATCTGCAACACCTGTCCGGGCAGCAGCTGCGCGAACTGGCCGCCGAGATTCGCCAGTTCCTGATCCACAAGGTCGCAGCCACGGGTGGGCACCTCGGGCCCAACCTCGGTGTGGTCGAACTGACGCTCGCGCTGCATCGGGTGTTCGACTCACCCCACGACCCGATCGTCTTCGACACCGGCCATCAGGCCTACGTCCACAAGATGCTGACCGGACGCGCCCAGGACTTCGAGAGCCTGCGGAAGAAGGGCGGGCTGTCGGGCTATCCGTCGCGCGCCGAGAGCGAACACGACTGGGTGGAGTCCAGCCACGCCAGTGCGGCGCTGTCGTACGCCGACGGCCTCGCCAAGGCCTTCGAGCTGACCGGTCACCGCAACCGGCACGTCGTCGCCGTGGTCGGCGACGGCGCCCTCACCGGCGGCATGTGCTGGGAGGCGCTGAACAACATCGCCGCGTCGCAGCGCCCGGTGATCATCGTGGTGAACGACAACGGCCGCAGCTACGCGCCCACGATCGGCGGCGTCGCCGACCATCTGGCCACCCTGCGCCTGCAGCCGGCCTACGAGCAGGCCCTGGAGCGGGGCCGCGACGCGGTGCGCTCGCTGCCGTTCTTCGGCAACCTCGCCTACCGGTTCATGCACAGCGTGAAGGCCGGCATCAAGGATTCGCTGTCGCCGCAGCTGCTGTTCACCGACCTCGGGCTGAAGTACGTGGGCCCGGTCGACGGCCACGACGAACGCGCGGTGGAGATGGCGCTGCGCCACGCGCGCGGCTTCGGCCGGCCGGTGATCGTGCACGTCGTCACCCGCAAGGGCATGGGTTTCGGGCCGGCCGAGGACGACGAGGCCGAGCAGATGCATTCGTGCGGCGTCATCGACCCGGTCACCGGGCAGGCCACCAAGGTCGCCGGGCCCGGCTGGACCGCCACCTTCTCCGACGCGCTCATCGGTTACGCAACGAAGCGCCGCGACGTCGTGGCGATCACCGCGGCGATGCCCGGCCCGACCGGGCTGAGCGCGTTCGGGCAACGATTCCCCGACCGCCTGTTCGACGTCGGCATCGCCGAGCAGCACGCGATGACGTCGGCTGCCGGCCTGGCGATGGGCGGCATGCACCCGGTGGTGGCCATCTATTCGACGTTCCTCAACCGGGCCTTCGACCAGATCATGATGGACGTCGCGCTGCACAAGCTGCCCGTCACCATGGTGCTCGACCGCGCCGGGATCACCGGTTCGGACGGCGCCAGCCACAACGGCATGTGGGACATGTCGATGCTGGGCATCGTGCCCGGCATGCGGGTGGCCGCGCCCCGCGACGCCACCCGGCTGCGCGAGGAGCTCGGCGAGGCCCTGGACGTCAACGACGGCCCGACGGCGCTTCGGTTCCCCAAAGGCGATGTGGGCGAAGACATTCCGGCCATCGAGCGGCGCGGCACCGGCATCTCGGCGATCGACGTGCTGGCCGTGCCGGCCGCCGGGCTGAACCACGACGTGCTGTTGGTGGGCGTCGGCGCGTTCGTCCCGATGGCGCTGGAGGTCGCCAAGCGGCTGCACAACCAGGGGATCGGCGTGACGGTGATCGACCCGCGCTGGGTGCTGCCGGTGTCCGACGGGATCGTCGAGCTCGCGGCGCAGCACAAGCTCGTCGTGACGTGCGAGGACAACGGGGTCAACGGTGGCATCGGGTCGGCGGTGTCCGCGGCCCTGCGGCGCGCGGAGATCGACGTCCCGTGCCGCGACGTCGGCCTGCCGCAGCGGTTCTACGAGCACGCCTCGCGGAGCGAGCTGCTGGCCGACCTGGGGCTGACGGATCAGGACGTGGCCCGCCGCATCACCGGCTGGGTCGCCGCGCTGGGCAGTGCCGTCACCGAAGCGGAGATCCGCGAGCACCTCGACTAGGCACCGGCGTCAATGCATTCAGGGCTTTGAGTGTGCGCCCAGGGCGGGATTTCGGCGATGTGTCCGCCCAGCTTTCACACCCGATGCCCACGATTCACGCTGAACGCTCGAACACCCCGAACTAGCCGCCGGCGTCGTCGTCGGGCGGCTGCAGCGCCCGCGCCAGCACCGGGTCCACCAACTCCCGCTGCCACGGCCGCGCCTGCCCGGCGCGCAGAAACGTCTCGACCGCCTCGAAAGGGTCGGGCGCGCCCTCCCAGTCCCAGCACAGCCGCCGCACCAGGTCGGGCGACACCAGGTTCTCGGTGGGGACGTTGACCCGCTCCGACACCTCCGACAGCGCCGCCCGGGCCGCCTCCAGCCGCGCGGCGGCCTCGGGTTTGCGCCTGCTCCACCGCGCCGGCGGCGGGGGCCCGTTCGGCGGTTCGGCGTCGGCCGGCGGATTCTTGGTCTGCCGGGCGGCTTCCAGCGCCCCCAGCCAGGTCGCGGCGCTGCGGCGCTGGTTGCGCCCACCGAACACCGGCAGCGCGGTGAGGTCCTCGATCGTCTTCGGGTCGGTGAGGGCGGCCTCGATGATCGCGGAGTCCGGCAGGATGCGCCGCGGCGCGATGTCGCGGCGCTGGGCGATGCGGTCGCGGGTCAACCACAGTTCGCGCACCGCGGCCAGCCCACGCTGGTCGCGCACCCGGTGGATCCCCGACGTGCGCCGCCACCGGTCCGGTCGCGCCGCCGCGCTGGGATCCCGGGAACCCACCTGTCGCAGATAGTCGAATTCCTCTGCGGCCCAACCGGTTTTGCCCTGCTGGGCCAACACGTCGGCGATCGCGCCGCGCAGCTCGATGAGCAGTTCCACGTCGAGTGCCGCGTAGTTGAGCCATTCCTCGGGCAGCGGACGCTTGGACCAATCGGCCGCCCCGTGGCCCTTGGCCAACCCCGAACCCAGCAGCCGCTCCACCATGGTCGCCAGGTTGACCCGTTCGAACCCGGCCAGCCGCCCGGCCAGCTCGGTGTCGTACAGCGCCGGGGGCTGCAGGCCGACCTCCGCCAGGCAGGGCAGGTCCTGATCGGCGGAATGCAGAATCCATTCGTCCTCGTCGAGCACCTCGGCCACGGGCCGGAGCGCCTCGAGCGGGTCGGCGCCGTGGCTGACCGGGTCGATGAGCACGGTGCCGGCCCCGGCCCGCCGGATCTGAATCAGGTAGGCCCGGTTGGAGTAGCGGAAACCCGACGCCCGCTCGGCGTCCACGGCGAACGGGCCGCGGCCACGCCCCAACAGCTCAGCGGCCGCCTCGATCTCGCCCACGGTCACCGAAAGGTCCGGGATTCCCTCGGCCGGGCGCAGCAGCGGGGTGGGCTGGGGTTCGGCGCTGTCGGGCGCGGTGCCGCCGGGCCCGTGGGCCTCCGGTTCGCCCATGTCAGGCGCGTGACCGCGAACTCAGATCCGTGACGCCCGTCGGCGGCAGGCCCGCCGCGTGTTCCAGTACCTCACAGAAGGCCTCGACATGGACGCCGACTTGCGGCGTGGTCGCGGTCCACGACGCCCGCAGCTCCAGCTGGTGGGCTCGCGGCGGCCCGGAGATGTCGCCGTACCGCACCGACGTCGTGGCGGTGACGGTGCCGCCGAGGGCGGTGACCTGCTCCATCCGGGATTCCAGCGCGTCGACCAGCCAGCTCCACGCCACCTCCGGCAGCAGGGGGTCGACGGCCTCGGTGGGGTCCAGATCGGCCTGGATGTAGGCGACCAGGCGGATGGTGCCGTCCCACGCGTCGGCGCCCTCCGGGTCGTAGAGCAGGATCAGGCGGCCGAAGGCGTCGCCGTCGGACCGCTCGGGGACGATTTCACGGTCGGGATGCTTCACCTCGGCCCCCAGCGCGTAGCTGTGGGGCGCCAGGCGCTGGGGCGGGCGGATGGGGCCCAGCTCGATCTCCGGCCGCACGGTGACGGCGTTCATCGACGCTACCGCCTCGCGGAATGGCTCCGGTTCAGCTGAGGTCACTTGGCGCCGCTCCTGTTCATCCCGGCCGTCCTGCGTTGGCGCGGCACGAGTCACAGGGTCCGACGGTAGACCTATCGGCCGACACGCGGAATCAGGCGCGCCGACCGCTACCAAGCCGTTACCAGACCTCATCGAGGGGTATCGACCCTGCTCAGGGGGCGTTTCCGCCGGTAAAGCGGGCCGGCCGCTTCTCGCGGTGCGCGGCCAGGCCTTCCTGCACGTCGGGGCCGCTGAAGCTGAGGAACTCCAGGCCGAGCGAGGTGTCGAAGGCGGGCGCGAACATGCGGTACCAGTAGTTGAGGCTGTGCTTGGTCCAGCGGATGGCGTTCTGCGCGCCGCGGGCCAGATCCTCGGCGATCCGTGTGGCCGTGGCCAGCACGTCGTCGTCGTCGACGCAGGTGGACACCAGGCCGATGCGCTCGGCTTCCTCGCCCAGCAGCGTCTCGCAGGTGAGCAGGTAGTACTTGGCCTTGGCCATCCCGACCAGCAGCGGCCAGCAGATCGCGGCGTGGTCGCCCGCGGCCACGCCCAGCTTGGTGTGCCCGTCGATCAGCTTTGCGGTGCGGCCCGCCACCGAGACGTCGGCGAGCAGGGCCACCACCAGGCCCGCGCCGACGGCGGGTCCCCGGATCGCCGAGACGACGGGCTTGTCGAAGTTGACCATGTTGAGCACCAGGTCGCGGGCTTCCCGCATGATGCGGATCCGGCCTTCGTAGTCCCCGATCGTCTCGGCGATCAGGTCGAAGCTGCCGCCGGAGGAGAAGGCCTTGCCTTCGCCGCGGACCAGCACCACGCGCACGTCGGGATCGCGGGCGATGGCCGGCCAGATGTCGGCGAGGTCGCGATGCATCTGCGGCCCGACCGAATTGAGGCCGGGGGCGTCGAGCACCAGCGTCAGGATGCCGTCGTCGCCGACTTCGCAGCGCAGGCTGGGGAACTCGTCGTAATTCACGGGGGGCTGGCTGACTGGCACGGTCGTTGATAGTACGCAGCGAGGGGACGGGCCCGCCGTCGTGGCAGCATTGAGGACAATGAGTACTCGCCGCGACCTCCCCGCGTCGCCGTATCTGGCCGCCGTCACCGGTCGCAAACCGGCGCGGATCCCGGTGTGGTTCATGCGGCAGGCGGGCCGTTCGCTGCCCGAGTACCGGGCGCTGCGGGCCCAGAGCGACATGCTGGCGGCCTGCTTCGACGCCGAGCTGGTCTGCGAGATCACCCTGCAGCCGGTGCGCCGGCACGGCGTCGACGCGGCGATCTTGTTCTCCGACATCGTGGTGCCGCTGCTGGGCGCGGGCATCGACCTGGACATCGTCGCCGGAGTCGGGCCGGTGATCGCGTCGCCGGTGCGCACCGCTGCCGACGTCGACGCGATGAAACCCCTTGACCGGCAACGTATTCAGCCGGTCTCCGACGCGGTCACGCTGCTGGTGGCGGCGCTGGGCGAGGTCCCGCTGATCGGGTTCGCGGGCGCGCCGTTCACGCTGGCGTCCTATTTGATCGAGGGCGGCCCGAGCCGCCACCACGCCCGCACCAAGGCGATGATGCTGGCCGACCCGGGCAGCTGGCACGCGCTGATGGAAAAGCTCACCGACATCACCGTCGGCTTCCTGCGGGCGCAGCTGGAGGCCGGGGTGGACGCCATCCAGGTCTTCGACTCCTGGGCGGGCGCGCTGTCGCTCGCCGACTACCGCGCCTATGTGCAGCCGCACAGCGCCCGGGTGTTCGGGGCGCTGGCCGAGCACGGGGTGCCGATGACGCACTTCGGGGTGGGCACCGCGGAACTGCTGGGCGCCATGTCGGCGGCCTTGCAACCAGCCACGGCGACGGTGGTGGGGGTGGACTGGCGCACGTCCCTGGCCGACGCGGCGACGCGGGTCGCGCCGGGCACGGCGCTGCAGGGCAACCTCGATCCGGTGGTGCTGATGGCGGGCTGGCCGGCCGTGGAACGCGCCGCCCGGGCCGTGGTCGACGACGGGCGCCGGGCGGTCGACGCGGGCGCGGGCGGTCACGTGTTCAACCTGGGCCACGGCGTGCTGCCGGACACCGAGCCCGGCGTGCTGACCGACCTGGTGTCACTGGTCCACTCCCTATGACCGCCCCCTCGTATTGCGTTGTCGGGGGTGGGATTTCGGGGCTGACGGCGGCCTACCGGCTGCGGGCGGCGGTGGGCGACCGCGCCGCCATCACGTTGTTCGATCCGGGTGACCGGCTCGGCGGCATCCTGCGCACCGAACGGGTCGGCGGCCAGACCATGGACCTGGGCGCCGAGGCGTTCATCCTGCGCCGGCCCGAGATGCCGGCGCTGCTGGTCGAGCTGGGCCTGGCGGGGCGCCAACTGGTGTCCACCGGCGCGCGGCCGTTGATCTACAGCGGGGGGACGGTGCACCCGCTGCCCGCCGGCACGGTGGTCGGGATCCCGTCGTCGGCCGCCGCGGTGGCGGGATTGGTCGACGAGGCGACCGTCGCGCGCATCGAGGCCGAACCCGGCCGCCCCTTGCGCTGGCGGCCCGGCGGCGACCCCGCGACGGCCGAATTGGTGGGGGAGCGGTTCGGCGAGCAGGTCGTCGCGCGGTCGGTGGATCCGCTGTTGAGCGGCGTGTATGCGGGGTCGGCGGCCACGATCGGCCTGCGCGCCGCCGCCC
>NZ_GG770558.1:451639-477732 GCF_000164135.1 Mycobacterium parascrofulaceum ATCC BAA-614
CCGCCGGCAACCGGCGCGCCGGTGTTCGGGGCGCTGGACGGCGGCTATCAGGTGCTGCTGGATGCGCTCGTCGAGCGCGGCCGGCCGCGCTGGGTACAGGCCGGCGTGCAGCGTCTGGAGCCCGCCGGACCGGGGTGGGCGCTGCTCGACGACACCGGCGCCCGCTGGCACGCCGATGCGGTGATCCTGGCCGTCCCGGCCCCCCGGGCGGCGCGCCTGCTCGCCGACATCGCGCCGGCGAGTGCCGCGGCCGCCGACCGGATCACCAGCGCGTCGTCCGTGGTGGTCGCCCTCGCGGTGCCGGGCGACACCCCCTTTCCGGAGTGCTCCGGCGTGCTGGTGGCCACCGGAGAGCGGTTGCACGCCAAGGCGATCACGCTTTCGTCGCGCAAATGGGGTGCCCGCGGCGGCGCCCAGCTGCTGCGGGCGTCGTTCGGTCGGTGCGGGGACGGCCTGGCCGAAACGGCGTCCGACGACGAACTGCTGGCGTGGGCGGTGGACGACCTGGCCACCGTCTTCGGCTTGCGCGTCGACCCGGTCGACGCCCGCGTGCAGCGCTGGATCGGGGCCATGTCGCAGTACGGCCCCGGCCACGCGGACCTGGTGGCCGAGATGCGCGCGGGCCTGCCGCCCGCGCTGGCGGTGGCCGGCAGCTACCTCGACGGCATCGGGGTGCCGGCCTGCGTCGGGGCGGCCGGGCGCGCGGTCGAGGCCCTCGACACCGAAGTGGCACGATAGATGCCATGGCCAAGCTCGACTACGACTCGCTGAACTCCACCATCCGCTACCTGATGTTCTCCGTCTTCTCCGTGGAGCCGGGCGAGCTCGGGGAGCAGCGCGACGACGTGATCGACGAGGCGTCGACGTTCCTCAAGCAGCAGGAGGAGCGCGGGGTGGTGGTGCGCGGCCTCTACGACGTCGCGGGCCTGCGCGCCGACGCCGACTTCATGATCTGGACCCACGCCGAACGCGTCGAGGCGCTGCAGGCCACCTACGCCGACTTCCGGCGGACGACCGCGCTGGGCCGCGCCAGTGCGCCGGTGTGGAGCAGCGTGGCGCTGCACCGGCCGGCCGAGTTCAACAAGAGCCACATCCCCGCCTTCTTGGCCGGCGAGGAGCCCGGCAACTACATCTGCGTGTATCCGTTCGTGCGGTCCTACGAGTGGTACCTGCTGCCCGACGAGGAGCGCCGCCGCATGCTCGCCGAGCACGGCATGGCCGCCCGCGAGTACAAGGACGTCCGCGCCAACACGGTGCCGGCGTTCGCGCTCGGCGACTACGAGTGGATCCTGGCCTTCGAGGCGCCCGAACTGCACCGCATCGTCGATTTGATGCGCGAGTTGCGGGCCACCGACGCCCGCCGCCACACGCGCGAGGAGACACCGTTCTTCACCGGCCCGCGGGTGGCGGTCGAGCAGTTGGTGAACTCGCTGCCATGACCCGCCCCGACGTGACCGACCCGGCCCGCTTCGAGGAGATGTACCGCGACGAGCGGACCTCGAACGGGCTGCCCACCGCCACGCCGTGGGACATCGGCGGCCCCCAGCCGGTGGTCCAGCAGCTGGTGGCGCTGGGCGCGATCAGGGGCGAGGTGCTCGATCCGGGCACCGGGCCGGGCCACCACGCGATCTACTACGCCGCGAAGGGGTACTCGGCCACCGGCATCGACGGTTCGCCGGGCGCGCTGGAGCGGGCCCGCGAAAACGCCCGCAGGGCAGGGGTTTCGGTGAACTTCGAGCTGGCCGACGCCACCAGGCTCGAGGGTCTGGAAGGCCGGTTCGACACCGTCGTCGACTGCGCCTTCTACCACACCTTCAGCACCGAACCCGAGCTGCAGCGGTCCTACGTGCAGGCGCTGCGCCGGGCCACCAAGCCGGGGGCGCGGCTGTACATGTTCGAGTTCGGGGCCCATGACGTCAACGGGTTCAAGATGATGCGGTCGTTGTCCGAGAACGACTTTCGCGACGTGCTGCCGCTGGGCGGTTGGGAGATCAGCTATCTCGGGCCGACGACCTACCTGGTGAACATCAGCGTCGAGCAGATCGAGATGATGGCCGCGCGCAATCCCGACGCGGCCGAGCAGGCGCAGGAGCTGCTGGAGCGATTCCGGGCGATGGAGCCGTGGCTCGAGGGCGGCCGGGTGCACGCCCCGTTCTGGGAAGTGCACGCCACCCGGGTGGACTGAGCCCCTCCTTCCCCGGGCCCCTGGGTCGCGGGGCCCCTCCTTCCCCGCGACACATAAACCCTTGCGACGACACGCCGCAATCTGTCGCAGAGGTTTACGTCTGGTGGATCCGCCGGGAGCCGGTTGACGTCCTTACTTCGTGGACGATGTGTTCATCGGGAGTGAGGCTGTGCGGCAGGGCAGGTTGAGCCCCTATCAGTTGCGCGTCGGGTTTCGGGCGATCTACCCCGACGTGTACCTGGGAGAGGCGGCGACACCGTCGCTGCGGACGCGCTGCGCCGGGGCGTGGCTGTGGTCGGGACGACGCGGCATCGTGGCCGGACTCGCCGCGGCCGCATTGCACGGCTCGGATTGGATCGACGACGACGCGCCCATCGAGCTCATCTGGGGCAATCAGCACGCCCCGACCGGTGTGATCACCCGCAATCAGCGGGTTGAACCCGACGAGATCACCAGGGCCGCAGGCCTGCCGGTCACGACCGCGGCGAGGACTGCGTACGACGTGGCCAGGCAATTCCCCAGGGATGAGGCGGTGGCGCGGCTCGACGCGCTGCTGCGGGCGCGCCCCTTCTGCCTCGAGGAGGTGCCGTTGCTGGCCAAGCGGTACCCGCGTGCGCGGGGGCTGCAGCGACTGCGCGCGGCGCTCCCACTCGTCGACCCGGGCGCCGCGTCGCCCAAGGAGACCTGGCTGCGGCTGCTGTTGATCGACGCGGGATTTCCGGCGCCCGAAACCCAGATACCCGTGAACGACGGCTGGCGGTTGGTCGGGGTGCTCGATATGGGTTGGGAGCGGTACAAAGTCGCGGCCGAGTACGACGGCGACCAGCATCGCACCAGCCGCCGCCAATACGCCCGGGACCATTGGCGGCTGCGCAAGATGGAAGAACTCGGGTGGATCGTCGTCCGGGTGATCGCGGAGGACAAGCCGCAGGACGTCGTCGCACGCGTTGGCGCGGCGCTCACCCGTCGCGGATGTCGCGAGATGTAAACCGTTGCGACCCGCCACGGCGTGTCGTCGCAACTGGTTATGTGTCGCGACGAGAGGGGCGGGGCGTATGTGTCGCGACAGGGTGGGTGGGCCGTGAACGAGGACTACGACCCCGCCGGCACCAGGCGCAGCGAGATCGAGTTGATGCAGTACCGCTGATCCGTCGGCGTCGGGTAGCCCTCACCCTCGAAGACGTGGCCCAGGTGGCTGTGGCAGTTGGCGCACAACACCTCCACGCGCCGCATGCCCAGTGAATCGTCGGGCCGCAGGATCACGGCGTCGGAGTTCGCCGGATCGAAGAACGACGGCCAGCCGCAGTGCGACTCGAACTTCTCTGTGCTGCGGAACAATTCGGCGCCGCAGGCCCGGCACTGATAGACGCCTTCGGTCTTGGTGTCGGTGTACTCACCGGTGAAGGGACGTTCGGTACCGGCCCGGCGCAGGACGTGAAACTCTTCGGGCGTGAGCTTCCGGCGCCATTCGTCCTCGGTCAGCTGCAGCTTCGGGCTAGTCATGTATCCACGCTAGCGCCAACTCGCCTAGCCGTCAGCCACGCCGGATCGATGCCCTCGTCCAGCCGGTTCTCGGCCTTGGCGTCCAGGTAGCGGAACAGCAGCACGGTGAACGCGACGATCAGCAGCAGCGACCAGCCGTAGGTGATCTTCAGGTAGTGCAGCGCGCGCCCGTACCGCATGTACTTGTAGATCAGCCAGTCGTCCAGCGTCATGAACCCGTAGATCCCCAGCCACGCCGGCCAGTTGCGGATCAGCGAGTTCTTCAGCACCACGGTCATCAGGAACGGGAACAGCATCATCGAGTAGTAGCCCTGGGCCAGCGGCAGCACCAGCCAGGAACACAGCAGCAGCACTCCCGACGAAGTGGTGAACCAGAACAGCGGGTCCCGGGTCCGGTAGTAGCGGTACAGCAGCCACAGCGCGCCGATCGTGATCAGCACGAACAGGACCCGCAGGAACACGATCAGCCAGGTCGGCAGGCCGAAGTACACGCCGTTGCCTTCGATCGAGCTGTTGAAGTAGTCCCGGGTGCCGCCGATGTACGGCAGCGTCTTGGTGACGAAGTCCATCGGGTCGCTGACCAACGGCCAGGCCACCGCGTTGACGACGGCCGGCACGACGAACGCGGGGATCAGCGCCCGCCACTGGCGGTTCAGCAGCGGCAGCAACAGCAGCGGCCCCAGCACCGGTTTGAGCGTGAGCGTCAGGCCGATCACCAGGCCGGCCCACCACTGATGCCCGACCTTGCCGTCCAGTAGCCAGCGCAAAAACAGCACCTCGGCCAGCAGCACGCAGCCGTTGATGTTGGTGAACACCAGCGTGCTGGTCACGCTTTCGGTGCAGAACATCGCCAGCAGCAGGGCGGGCGCGGCCACCGACGAGAGGGTGTAGTTGAACAGCCGCAGCAGCAGGTACCAGGCGATCAGGATCGCGATGGTGTTGATCAATATGAACAGGTATCTCGACGGCGTGAAGGACAGGTAGCCGAACGGCGCCATCAGCAGCGTGCCGCCGGGCGGGTAGAGGTAGTGCGGGTCGACGTAGTCGAAGTGCTCGTTGTAGATGTCCCAGCCGTGCCGGAAGTTGAGGACCGCGCGGTACACCGGCTTGAAGTCGTCGGTGATGTTGCCGTTGAGCGTCAGGATGATGCTGCGGTGCAGCACCGAGAAGATGGCCACCGGCCACAACGCGGACCGCAGGATCGTCGCGGTGCTCGGCGGGCCGTTGCGGGGACGAAAGGCGGCCAGGATCCAATCACGCAAGCCGGTTCGGGTCGAGTCAGCTGCCGTCACCAGCGCACCGTACACCGCACGCCCGCCGGGCCGGAAAATCAGGCGGGACAGTACGTGTCGGTCCCGGGCAGTTTGCCGCTGTTGACGTAGCCGATCAGCGGGGGAACCGCGCAGCTGGAGTAGATGCTGGCGCCGTGGCCGATGCCCTGCCACATGACCCGCTTGCTCGCCGCGTTGGCGTTGATGACGGTGGCCGCCGTCTGGGCGACCCCGTCGGTGCCGACGATCGGGTCGTTCTGCACGCCCAGCAGCAGCACGTCGACCTTCAACGATTTCGGCGGCGCCGGCGGTGAGCCGGTGGGCCAGTGCACGCATTTGACCAAGTTGAGCGCCGCGACGGTGCCGAAGTCCGGGTACAGCTTGGCCCACGCGACGACCAGTTCGCGCACCCGGTCCGGGGTGGGGCGGTTGACGGTGTCGCTGCAGGTGCTGACGAACTGGCCGTCGGAGTCCTGCACCGCGTCGGCGTGGTTGATCAGGCTGGTCAGCTGGTTGGTGTCGCCGGAGCGGGCGGCCGCCAGCGCGTTGGCGAGGCCGTTGGTGGCGTTGACGCGGCCGCCGGCGGGGAAGCCCAGCGCGACGGTGATGGCGCCCGCCAACTGTGCCACCGACGCGCCGGCGGGACCCTTGCCGGCGCGGGCGTCGGCCAGCAACCCGCTGACGGCGCCCTTCGGGTCGGGACCCAGCGCGCAGTTCACCGCGACGCACTGGGCCGCGAACGCGTCGAGCGCCGCCTGTTGACCCCTGACCTGTTGCTCGGCGGCGGCCTCGGCGTTGACACCCAGCGCGACTGGCGAGTCGAGTATCAGCCGGGCGACCTTGTCGGGGCGCGTGGCCGCGTAGGCCAGCGCGACCTGGGCGCCGTTGCCGACGCCGACCAGCGCGACCGCCGGCACGTCCCACAGCGTGCGCAGCCGCTCGATGTCCGAGGCGGCGTGGGCGTCGTCGTAGGCGGAGGCGCCCGGCGCGATGGCGTCGGTGCAGTTCGTGGTGGCGGTGTTGGCGACGTCCGAAAGGTTGGCGACGGGGTCGTCACCGGCCTGGAACTGCGCCTGGTCGCGCATGATCTGGCGGTCGGAGGGGTCCCGGCAGTCGATGGGGTTCGACATGCCCATGCCGCGCCGGTCGACGGCGACGATCGGGTGGGTCTGCAGCACGTCGGCGCCGCCGCGGGACAGCCAGACCGGCAGCTGCACCGAGGACGGCAGGTCCGAGCCGGTGGTGAAGACCAGCGGGGCGGCGTCGCGGGGGGTCTTGTCCGAGCGGGCGCGGACCACGCCGACGCTCACGGTGCCGGTGCCGCCGTTGACCGGATCCAGGTCCGCGTCGTAGTTCCCGCAGTCCAGCCGGACCCCGGCGGCGGGCGGGACCGCGGCGTCGCCGAACACCCGCGACGTGCAGTCGTGCCACGACAGGTCGTTCTTGGGGGCCGCAAGCGGCGGCGGACCGCTGGGTGGCGGCTTCGCGGTGCTCGCCCCCTGGGGGTGGGCGCCGGAATCGGTGGCGAACCGCGGGTCGGCGGCCAGGCCGGGGACGCAGCCGGCGACCACGGTGGTCGCCGCAATCAAGATCGTGGCGAGCGTGATCTGCCGACTCATGTCGACCACAGTAGCTAGACCTTGACGTAGCGGGTGTACAGGTAACCGGCGTCGTCGGTCAAAACGTGGGCGCGGCGCATCCGGGTCAGCAGCTGGCTGGGGCCCGTCGCGATGCGCCGGGCCAGGCCGCCCACGAGGTAGGGCGCGACGGTCAGGCAGAGCTCGTCGAGCATGTCGCGCCGGATCAGCGAGTCGAGCAGCATCGGGCCGCCCTCGGTCAGGATGCGGCGCATTCCGCGGGCGCCGAGGGTCGCCAGCAGCACGGCCTCGTCGACCGCGCCCGGGTCGTCGCCCGAGCAGTCGACCACCTCGCACACCTCGCCGAGCAGCCGCCGCGCCGGGTCGGCGGCCGCCGCGCAGGTCAGCACCAGCGGCGGCACCTCGGTCCGGGTGAACACCGCCATGTCGCGGTCCAGGCGACCCGACTTGGTGACGATCGCCAGGGGCGGGACCTCGCTCTGCCCGCGGTCCTGCCGCTGTTGGCGCTGCGCGACGCTCAGCTGGGCGCCCGAATAGCCCTCGACCCGCACGGTGCCCGCGCCGACCACGATGACGTCGGCGAGCTCACGCAGCAGGTTGAACACGAACCGGTCCCCGGGGCCGCCCATCGTCCCGCTGCTGCCGCCGGAGGTGGCCCCGCCGTCGACGCTGGCGATGAAGTTGGCCCGCACCCAGGTCCCGTCGCGTTCGGGATAGGCGTAGAGCCGGGGGAGTGCGCCGTCGTCGAGTTCGCCCACCGACCCGAGCAGCGACAGCGGCGTCTCGGGAAGGGGCATGAGATTGATTGCAGCACGCCGCTACTGTGCTGGCATGGACGGGTCCACTTCGGGGCGGGTGGCGCACCTGGTGGATCGGCATCCCACCGTGTCGCCGGAGCGGCTGATCGCCCAATTGCGGCCGCCCCCAACGTTCGCCGACGTGAGCTTCGCGTCGTACCGGCCCGATCCGGCCGAGCCGACGCAGGCCGCCGCCGTCGCGGCGTGCCGGGACTTCTGCCGCCAGGCGGTGGAACGCCGCGCGGGCCGGCGAAAACTGTTGGGCCGGCGCGTGGTGCTGCCCGGCGTCGGGTTGTATCTGGACGGCGGTTTCGGGGTGGGCAAGACGCACCTGCTGGCGTCGGCCTACTACGCGCTGCCCGGTGACGGGCCGCAAACGCCAACTCCGAAGGCGTTCGCGACCTTTGGCGAGCTGACGCAGTTGGCCGGGGTGTTCGGCTTCGCCGAATGCGTCGAGCTGCTGGCCGGCTACACGGCGGTGTGCATCGACGAGTTCGAGCTGGACGACCCCGGCAACACCACGCTGATCTCGCGGCTGCTCTCGTCGCTGGTCGAGCGGGGTGTGTCGGTGGCCGCCACCTCCAACACGCTGCCCGAGCAGCTCGGCGAGGGCCGGTTCGCCGCCCAGGACTTTCTGCGCGAGATCAACACGCTGGCAAGCATTTTCACCACCGTGCGGATCGAGGGGCCCGACTATCGGCACCGCGGCCTGCCCCCGGCGCCGCAGCCGCCGTCGGACGACGAGGTGGCCGCGCGGGCCGCGCGGGTCGACGGGGCGACGCTCGACGACTTCGACGCGCTCTGCGCGCACCTGGCCACCATGCACCCGTCGCGCTACCTGACCCTGATCGAGGGCGTGACCGCCGTCTTCCTGACCGGCGTGCACGGCATCGACGACCAGAACGTCGCGCTGCGGTTGGTGGCGCTGACCGACCGGCTGTACGACGCCGGCATCCCGCTGGTGGCGTCGGGGGAGAAGCTGGACACCGTCTTCAGCGATGAGATGCTCGCGGGCGGTTACCGAAAGAAGTACCTGCGGGCCATGTCTCGGCTCCTGGCGCTGACCGCCGGGGTCAGCGGAGGACGCGGGTCATGACGAAGTCGTTCTCCCGGCTGGCGCCGACCTGAAACGTCCTGGTGCCGCTGACGGTGAAGCCGCTCTTGGCGTAAAAGCTTTGCGCGCGTCGGTTCGCCTGGTTGACGCCCAGCCACACCCGGGCCACGCCCCATCCGCCGGCCGTGGCCAGCGCGAGGTCCATCAGCGCGGCCGCAACCCCGCTACCGTGGTGCTCGGCCGCAACGTAGATCTTGGACAGTTCCGCCGCTTCGTCGTCGACGCCGCGAATCAGCATGGCGTAGCCGATGATTCGGCCGTCGTCCGCCGCGGTGAGGATCGCCCGGCGCGGATCGGCCAGGTATTCGCCGAAGCGCGCGGCCGACAGGTTGGCGTCGACGAACACCGCGACGCTCTCGGGCGCCACCGAGGGCGGGCAGGCCAGCGCAAAGGTGCGCGCGGCGATATCGGCAAGCTCTTCAACGTCAACGGAGTCCGACGTGACGATGCGTACGGTGCGGGTCAGAGGTTCCACTGCGCGAGGTGGTAGCCCGTCTTCTTGTCCAGCAGGACCACGGTGGAGACGGGATCACGGTAGGCGTCCCAATACACTTCGCCCCGCACGACCGCCCCGTTGGGCGCGTTGGTCAGGACGTTGTCCAGCGCGTCGGGCGCATCGGTGGCCCGCGGCTTGTAGGCGTCGGCGAACGGGGTCACCCCGTCGAAGCTGAAGTTGGTCGCCATGATGAACGGGTTGGGCACCCGGACCGCGTGCACGACCACGTCCGCGCGCTCGACGCTGCTGCCGGGAAAGCCCTTGTAGGTGCCTTCGCGCGTGTAGCCGAATCCGGGCGGCGGATCGCACGGCGACACGCCCGTGACGGTGACGTCGGCGACGTAGGTGCCGGTGTCCACCCGCAGCGTGTCACCGATGTGGCCGATCGGGGCGTCACCGGCCCAGGCGCGCGGCGCCGAGACGGCGACGGCGGTGACGCTCGCGGCGGCGACGAAGAAGGCGGACAGGACAACCAGCCAACGGTGCATCTTCCCCACGTCTTCGCCTCCTCGGCACCCTTGTCCAGGGACCTTCGAATGATCGCACACGCGGTGCCGACGGCGGCAGGGGTCGGACCACACCGGGGTCAGCCCTGCGCGCGGGCCCCGAGCGATTCGAGCGCCTTGACCAGGTCGGCCTCGACGCGGTCCTTGTCCACGCCGCACCGGCGCAGCGGTCCCTCGTCGGAGGCGGAGTCATCCAGTTCGAGCAGCGCCAGCAGTAGGTGCTCGGTCCCGATGTAGTTGTGGCCTAGGCGAAGTGCTTGGCGGAAGGTCAGCTCCAGCGCTTTGCGCGCGGGCCCGCTGAACGGGATGAGGTCGGGGGTATCGGCGCCCGCCGGCGGCAGCCGCACGGCGGCGCGCAGCGCCTCGGTGTCGACCTTTTGCAGGTGCAGCAGCACCGTGGCCAGGGCGGCGGGGTCGTCGAGCAGGCCGAGCAGCAGGTGGTCGGGGGTGATCTCGGCGTTGCCCGCCTCGTGCGCGGCGTTCTGCGCGGCCACCACCGCGCCGCGCGCCCGCGGGGTGAAGCGGCCGAAGCCCTGTTCGGGGTCGAGGGTGGCGGGCTCGGCGCGGGGCACGAACCGCTTCTGGGCCGCCTGTTTGGTGACGCCCATGCTCTTGCCGATGTCGGTCCACGATGCCCCGGAGCGGCGGGCCTGATCCACGAAATGCCCGATCAGGTGGTCGGCCACCTCGCCCAGGTGCTCGGCGGCCAGCACGGCGTCGGCCAGCTGGTCCAGCGCGTCGGTGTGCACCGATTTGATCGCGTCGATCAGCTCGTCGAGGCGGACGGGGTAGGCGATGCGGGTCGGCTCGGACATATCGTCAACGGTAGGTTGACGCAGCGCCGGTGTCAACCGCGGGTTGACGATGTTACGAATTGTTTCGTCGCCTGCGGACGCGTCGCAGGTCTGGGACGATTTCGTAGTTATGAAGCTCGTTCTGACAATTGCCGGCGTGGTCGCCGGAATCGCGTTGGCCGTGCCCGCGCACGCCGACGACACCGATGACGCGTTCCTTGGCTCGCTGAACTCGGCGGGCTTCACCTATAACGATCCGGGACAGGTCATCCAGGCCGGCCACTACGTGTGTTCGGCGGCCGGCGGTGGCACCGCGATGGCGGACATCGCGACGGCGATGGTGTCCAAGGCGCCCGCACTCAGCCAGGAAAAAGCGGAGAAGTTCACCGCGATCGCGGCCAGCGCCTACTGCCCGGACGCGATCTCGTCGACCACCACCACGACCGCCAGCTCCACGTCCTGAGCAGGACCACCCGGACCGGGCGGGTTGGCGCCGTGGGTATCGACCCACGGCGCCGCTTCGTCTGGCAACCGTGCGCTGCGGCGGGCCGCGGTGCCGGACGTGATGCGCTTTTTACATACCCGCCCACTAACGGCGGGTGAACGAAACCTGTAATCAACAATTCGCCCATACCATTTCGGCGACGACCACCGGACGTAGCCGAAAGGAAGCAGGGGCTTGGACTTTCTTCAACGGCAGTTGGTCGAACCCCTCAGCAACCTCCTCAATACGCACGTTCTGATCTATCTGCTGATCGGTGGCGGGATCTATTTCACGGTGCGCACGCGCTTCATCCAGATCCGCTACTTCGGGCGCATGCTGCGCCAGCTCCGCAGGGCGCGCCACCACGACGGCGGCATCTCGTCGTTCCAGGCGTTCTGCGTGGGTCTCGCGTCGCGCGTGGGCACCGGCAATATCGCCGGCGTCGCAATCGCGCTCACCGTCGGCGGGCCCGGCGCCGTCTTCTGGATGTGGGTGGTGGCGGCCGTCGGCATGGCCACCGCGGTGATCGAGGCGACCCTGGCCCAGATCTTCAAGGTCCGGTCGGACGACGGCGCCTTCCGGGGCGGTCCCGCGTTCTACATCGAACGGGGCCTGCGGTCGCGGGCGGGCGGGGTCGTCTTCGCCATGCTGCTGGTGCTCACCTTCTCCACCGCGTTCAACATGGTGGAGACCAACGCGATCAGCGGGGTGCTGGAGTCCTCGCACGGCATCGGAGTCGGTTGGACGACAGTCGTTTTGGCGGTGCTCGCGGCGCCCGTGCTGTTCGGCGGGGTGCGGCGGGTCGCCCAGTTCGCCGGGTCGGTGCTGCCCGTGGTGGCCCTGGTGTACACGGTGCTCGCGCTGTGCATCGTGGCCGTCAACATCACCGAGCTGCCGGCGGTCGTCAGGGAGATCGTCGGCGGGGCATTCGGAATACGCCAGATGGCAGGCGGTTTCGCAGGTGGTGTGCTCGCCGCGATGTTCACCGGCGTCAAGCGGGGCCTGTTCGCCTGCGAGGCCGGGATGGGCAGCTCGCCCAACATCGCGGGCGCCGCGACCGTGGCGCATCCGGTGGAGCAGGGCCTGATTCAGGCGCTGGCCGTATTCGTCGACACGATGGTGATCTGCACGGCGACGGCCTTCATCGTGCTGCTGTCGGGCCCCGAGACCTACAACCCCGCCCGCTTGGGGGCGGTCGCCGGGGCGAGCCTGACCGAGTCCGCGGTCGCCGCCGATCTCGGGTCGTGGACCACCGTGCTGATGACCGCGGTGGTGTTCGTCTTCGCGTTCGCCTCGGTGCTGAGCAATTACGTTGTCGCCGAGGCCAATCTGTTCTACCTGGGCGGCCGCCGGCTGGCGGCCAATGTGCTGAAGGTCGTCACGCTGCTGTCCATCGCCTTCGGGGCCCTGGCCAAGCTGACGCTGGTGTGGGCGCTCGCCGACCTGACCATGGCGGTGATGGCGATCGCGAACCTGCTCACCATCTGCCTGCTGGGCAAGTGGGCGTTCGCGGCACTCAAGGACTACCACCGGCAGTTCGCGCAGGGAATGACGCCGGTTTTCGTCGCCAGCCGGGCCGGCCTGCCCGGTGTGCTCGACGGCGACATCTGGGAACCCGCGGAGCGTCGGCAGGTCGGGGCGCTGCCCGAGTCGCTGACGCTGCGGCGTCCGGTGCTGCGCCCCTCCAGCGCGCCGGCCGCGTAGCGCTGCGGGGCCGGTGAGAGTTCACCCGCCGTTCGCCCGACGAGGTGCCATTCGCGGACAGGTCTGCGACAATCGCTGCGTTATGCGATTCCTACTGGGTTTGGCCGGCGCCGCCGCCGCGATCTGCTTGGCCGCGCCGGCGCACGCCGACGTCAACAACGATCAGGATTTCCTCACCGACCTGCGAGACGCCGGCATCACCTACCAGAACGGCGACAACGCGATCACGATCGGCAAGTCGGTGTGCGAGCTGCTCGACGACGGACAGTCGTCCGCCGAGATCGTGACGCAGCTCCGCAACCAGAACCCGGCGTTCCAGGGGGCCAGCGCGGCCAAGTTCACGTACCTGTCGGCGGCTCACTACTGCCCGAAGTACGTGACCGGCGAGGGCCGCGGCCCGAAGCCGGACGGTCAGCCCGGCAACTGAGCGCGCCGGGTTACCGGCTCAGGCGGTCCGGGCCGTCCAGGTGAAGTTGTGCATGTCGGGAATCCGCGGCGCCGGCGCGGCGGCAACCAGCCGGCCGATGCGATCGGCCGCGGCCAGGGAGTGTCGGCGCGAGAAAGCCCTCCACCTCGCCCCGCGCTACTTGTCCCGCGGGGCGCGATCGCGCGGCGGCCGGGAGCGCCTGGGCAGCAGCATGAGCATCACCGGGAACCGCAGCAGCGCGTCGCGGTGGGAGATCTCGAGGAACACCGTCTCTACCTCGATGTTCCTGATCGGCTGGCGTTCCATCATCAACCGCGTCCGCAGGTGATGCGGGGTCCTCAGCCACTCGACCAAATTCATGCCCGCGACTCTACTCCCTCGACGAAAATCATTGCGGGGCAAGCGACTTGTCGGCCATCAGTTGCGGTGCCTGCCGTCGAAGAAGTGGTCGTCGGTGACAGAGCCCGCCGGGCGGTTCCATTCCGGGTCGTAGATCGCCGGGGTGCGTGGGCCCACCGTGACCGGGGGCAGCCCGGGGACCTTGATCCGGATGCCAGCGGCGCCGACGCGGTGTACGGCGGTCAGGCCGTCGGCTTTCAACGCGTCGCCGTGGCCCGAAACGATGTGGGCCATGCTGTGCAGCGCCTCGCTGCCCGGAGCGTAGTAGTGCGAATGGGCGCGGGGGTCGACGCCGTCGGAGCCGGGCACCTCGGCGCGAAAGCGCACCGATCCGAAGCCGTCGACGGCGGGGTCGGCGCCCAGGCCGGGGTCGGTGCCCGTCAGCTGCCCAAGGATGTCGCCGCCGAAGAAGTGTCCGCTCAGCCCGTCGAGCTGCCCGATCATTCCCACCGGATCGGTGGAGGCGTCGCCGACGAACACGTGGCCGCCGTCCAGGTGGAAGTCGGCGGCGCTATTGGCCGCGTCGGTGCCCGGACAGCCAAGCAGCACAGCGTCATTGGCGCGCATGCCGTGCACGGCGAAGGCGTCGGCCACCGTCGTCGACCCGTACGAGTGGCCCAGCACCGTGACGTGCTGGTCGCCGCCGAGGTGCGTCGCCCACAGGCCGTTCACGTCCTGCGCCAGCGCCGCGCCGCCTGCCCGCGCGAGGTGGGGCGTGGAGATGCGCTGGGCGTCGGAGGGGCGGTCGGGGGCGTCGTAGCCCATCCACGCGATCACGGCCGTGCGATGGTCCGGATCGGCGGCGTTGGCCTGGGCGAAGAGGTTGAGGGCGTCGTTGTGGCCGTCGTGCAGCCACCCGCCCCGGACGCTGCTGTTGGTGCCGGGCACGATCACCGCGGTGTTCTTCGCCGTGTCCGGGTCGCCGATGACGATCGCCGCGCGGCCCTTGCCGCCGAACGCCATCGGGTCGTAGGCGAACAGGTAGACCGGGTTGGGATGCAGGGCGTCGTCACCGGCGTCGTGATCGAGGCCCTGCCTGACCTCGTCGGCGTTTCGGTAGCGGGTGACGTCGGCGGCCGAGAGGCCGTATCTCGCCGGATCGCGCAGCACGTCGTCCACGGCGACGCCGGCGCGGTGGGCGGTGACACGCACCCGGTCGAGGTCCCGCGCCAGGGCGGCGGTGTTGGCGGCGTTGCGCGCGAGGACCGGAACACCGTTGAGATTGCCGATCTGGTCGGGGCTTTGGGCGATGAAGCGCTGCCGCTGCTGCGGGGTCAGCGAAGTCCACCACCGATGCACGTCCTCGGCGCCGGCGGCCGGGATCTGCGTGTCCGCGTCGATTTGCCGCAGCGACGCCGGGTCGTAGCCATCGGCGCGCAGGGCGCCCAGCGACGTCTGCAACGTCGCCGAGTACCGGTTTAGCAGTGACTTTCCTTGGGCCAGTGCGGCTTTGGTGCCGTCGATGGCGTCGTCTTCGCACGCGTGGATCAGGGCGTCGAGCGCCGCCCCGTCGGTCGCGCCGCGCCGTTGTGTTTCGACGGCCCGGACGATCAGGTCGTCGAGCTCTTGCAGCCGGGCTTCCAGGAGCTCGATCTCGCCGGCTTGGGCCCGTTGCGCCTCCGCGAGCGCCGCGGCGACGATCTCCAGGTCGGCGCCAATTTTGGGCAACTGGAGGGATTGCGCTCCCAGGGCCCTGATCACGCGCCGCACTTCGGCGGAGTCGTTGATCGGATGGTCCCCAACCTGGCGGGTCCAGGCCGCGTCGAACCGCTGGCGGGCGCGTTCGAAGGCCTCGTTCGCCTCCCGGGTGCAGCGGCCCGCACGGTGGAAAGCCGCCGCCAGATCCGAGATCTCCGACGGGCGTCCGGTCTGCAGTCCGCGGTTGATCGCCCACGGATCGCCGCCGGCTTCGGCGACGAGCGCCGGGATGCTTATGAGCCGGAGCCGCATCGCATCGCCGGCCGTTGTGCGGCACACCGGGCGTCCATGCGGGCGAACTCTAGTAGTCCACGCCGTCTCACGCGGTTCGCCAGGGGCGCCGGTTGTGGGCAACCGTCCGCCGGTGCCGCCGTGACCGATGGTCCCGAACCCGGCGGGCGGCGTTCATCGGCCGCGAAGCCGATTATTCAGCTTTTCATAAGCTGCATTTTCCCTGTGTTCCCTATTCTTCCTTCCTCTGCCGCATAGGAGTCGGCGCCGAGAGCCTCGTCAACGGCTCGAAGAAAGGATCCGGATCGCATGCCTTCACCCCGCTGGCTGTCCCGACTGGCCGTCCCCGTCATGGTCGGCGCCGCCGTCCTGGCGAGTCCCGCGATCGCGGCCGCCGATGCCAACGACGACGCCTACCTCGCTCAACTGCGTGCCCAGGGCTTCAGCTGGCCGCCGGACCACGATGCCGCCCTTGTCGGAATGGGGCGCCTGATCTGTGACGACCTGGGGTGGGGCTGGACCTACGACCAGATCGCCCAGAACATCCACAACGAGTTGGATCCGCGGAACGTGACGTTGGGCGACCTGCAATCCATGGTGAGCATCGCGCATGCGACGTATTGCCCCCTTCAGCGGTGCTGGGCCGCGCACTGCTGAAAGGGGCAGCGCCGGTCCTCCCGCGCCACAACAATGGCCGGGGTTTGTTTAAGGAATTGCGCCGGCATTTCTTACCGCCATTTGCATCACACGGCCTTTAATGCTGGTGTAGCGTCCCGATCAATTTCACAGCGGGACGTGGCAGAAAGACCGAGCGATGAAAGCAGCAATCGCGGCCGCGACGGCAGCCGTTTTTGCTCTGGGTCTGCCGAGTGCCGCGCCGGCTCATGCCGAGACCACTGCCACCGTCAAAGCGCCGACCACTCCGCGCATGAATGGCTCCAACTTGAAGTCCGGCCAAGACGGCGTGTACAACGCCGGGCAGGTCCTGGGCCTGGTGTGCCACGCCGCCGGTGAGCCGGTGCGGGGCTTCTTCAGCTACCAGATCGCCAACGGCGGCTGGGACAGCCTCTGGTACAAGACGACTGACGGCCACTATGTCGCCGACGTCGACGTCGACACGCGCACCCTGGACGCGCTGGGCCCCGACTGCGGCGGTGCAGGTGGCCGGGCCGCGTCCGCCGACCCGGCCGGTGAGGACAAGGCCGCCCGCGCGATGGCGTGGGCTCGCGGCCAGATGGCGGCCGATCCCGACAACACGGTGCAATGCGAGGCTTTCGTGGAGCAGGCCTACAACCACGCGTTCAGGTACCCGTCGGCGATGGACGCTTTCAACGATTTCAACCGCAAGGGGCTGATCCACACCAACGCCGATGGCATTCCGGAGGGGGCGCTCGTTTTCACGAGCAATCCGGGGTTCGACCACGGCACCGGGCACGTCATGCTCAGCGAGGGTAACGGCCAATACCTGACCGCCAATTACTTCACCCCGCCGCACATTCGGGAGATCAGGCCGAGCCCCAACGATTCGCAGAACATCTTTCTCGGTTGGGCGTACGCGCCGTAGCCCTTGACGCCCGGGCGCGCCGATGCCTGTGGTACGCACGTCCACATGAACAATCCTTCGCCCGGTCCGGGTTGGTGGCTGGCCTCCGACGGTAAGTGGTATCCGCAGCAGTGGGAGTACACGTGGGATTACCGGGAGGGGGACACCGCGATGGACGAGATGAAGTTGCGGGCGGACGAGCTGGGCCGTCAGGGCTGGGAGATGGTGGGTCTCGACGCCGACCACCGCGGCGCCTTCTCCGTCGCCTGCTTCTTCAAGCGGCCGGTCGCGCCGTAATCCCGGCGCCCGCGTCGATTTCGGTGTGAGGCGCGACCCACATCTGGGTAAACGACGCAGTAACGCGGCCGGGACGCGTCGGTTCTGCAGTCGGGTCATGAATGGAAAAGGCGGCGACAGATGGTTCGTCAAGAGGGTGGCCGGTGGGACGTCGGCATCAAGGACAAGGCGGTGTACCTCGAGCGGGTCTCGGACGGCGACGAGCGAGTCTTCGACGATTCGCTGGACTCCGGGGAGGCCCGCAAGTTGGCGGAGCTGCTGACGAAATTCGCGGACAAGCTCGATAACGACGACGAGGAAGAGGACGAGGACGGGGACGGGGAGGACGAGGACGACGAGGATGACGAGGGCGACGCAGACGCCGAGGACGAAGGCTCCGAAGACTCCGAGCGCCACTAGCCGACCGCGTCGGAATGCCCTGCCCGTCAGCGCATTTCGGCGCCAGGACGAGGCGCCTCGTCGGCCAGGGCCACGCTGAGCCGGCGGGTCGCGTCGGCGAGCTGCGCTCCCATCCGGGTGACCGCTTCGCCGCTCATCGGCTCGGCGCTGGGCACCAGGCTGAGCATCAGGGCGATGCCGGAGCCGGGTTCGAGGATCGGCGAGTCGATGTGGCTCACCTCGTAGGTGCGGTCCGGCTCCAGCTCGACCGGAAACCACTCCTCCTGGTGGATGAGCTCGTCGGTCAACGCCTGCGCCAGCTGGCTCAGCCGGGTCGAGCGCACCTCGGCGCTGCGCACGATCAGCGCCAGTTCCTGCAGGCGCACGTCGGGCAGCAGGTGCAGGCCGACCGCGTAGCCACGCTGCCGGGCGGCGGTGATCGCCCGGCGGTAGCGGTCACGCACGTCCTCGGGCAGCGTGGCCAGCCAGCGTTCCCGCGCCGCGGGCCCGGCCCAGGCCACCGTCGACGCTCCGTAGGGCGGGCGATGGGGGAACTGGGTGCCGATGGGCATCGGGTGACCGCCGCCGCCGCGGCTGCGCACCTGATCGACGACGGTGGAGTAGTCGTCGCTCACCGAGAAGGCGACGCAGTGGGCGCCCGTCGCGGCGGACAGCTCGGCCATCGCCGAGCGGGCCAGCACCAAGGCCGGATAGCGCCCCGCGGCCTCCCGGCCCAGGCGGACCAGAGCCGGACCGAGGTGATAGGTCTTGCGCACCGGGTCCCGCAGCAGCCAGCCGGCCCGCAGCAACTCGGACAGCATCGAGTGGCAGCTGGCCTTGTGCACGCTCAGGTGGCGGGACACCTCGGCCAGCGTCATTCCCCGGTTCCCGTCGCCGGCCAGGTGCTCGAACAGGTTCACCACCCGCTCGGTCTGCGGGGACGGCCGCGCAGCCATGGGCGCAATGGTCGCATAATGCGACCGCTTGCGCCGTTATAAGCGTCTATGTGACGATCGCCACAATGAAGGACCTTGCGGGCAAGGTGGCGGTCGTAACCGGCGGAGCCGGGGGCATCGGCCGGGCCATGGGCAGGCGTTTCGGCCACGAGGGCATGCGGGTGGTGCTGGCCGACGTCCTCGCCGAACCGCTCGACGAGGCGACCCGCGAGCTCGCCGACGAGGGCATCGAGGTGGCCGGCGTCCTCACCGACGTCACCGACTATTCCTCGGTCGAGTCACTGGCCAAGGAGGCGCTGTCGCGCTTCGGCGCCGTGCACGTGGTGTGCAACAACGCCGGCACCGGCGGGGTCTCCGAGGGTTACATGTGGGAGCACGATCTGGCCGACTGGCGCTGGGGGATCGACGTCAACGTGCTGGGCGTCATCCATGGCATCAAAGCCTTCGTGCCCCTCCTGCTCGAGCAGGGCGACGGCCACGTGGTCAATACCTGCTCGGGCAACGGCGGGTTCGCGCCGATCGCCCGGGGGGCCATGGGCGGACCGGCGACGGCGGTCTACCCGATGACCAAGGCCGCGGTGCTCTGTCTGACCGAGAGCCTCTACACCCACCTGGAGATGACGGGAACGCGGGTTCGCGCGCACGTCCTGTTTCCCGGCGGCTTCCTGAACACCGGCATCTGGGAGTCGTGGCGGCACCGGCCGCAGCGCTACGCCGCGACGCAGCAACGCCGCAGCCCCGACCAGACCCTGGCGAAGGTGGTGGCCCGCTTCGAGGCCGCGGGCGCGCATGTCGAGTTCACCCCGCTCGAGACGGTCGCCGACCTCGTGGTGGACGGGATCCGGGCGGACTGCTTCTGGATGATGGGCCCGCCCACGCCGGCCGACCAGGTCGTGAGCAGCAAGGCGGCCTCGATCCTGAATCGGGGCGCGCCGGATTACCTGGTCGACGTCCTCGGCCGAAGCGTCGGTTCGGACTCCGAAGAGTAAGGAGAGAAGCGTTGGACACCAACGTGATTCGCTACGGACCCCGCCCGCCCGAGGCGCAGGTCGACCACGAGGTCGACGCCACGAAGGCGCCGATCGCGACCGAGGCGGTGACCGTCACCTACCTCACCGATCCGGACATCGTCGCCGCCGTGCTGCCCAGGCCGCTGGAGCCGGCGGCCGAACCCCTGGTGCGGATCCAGCTGCAGCGGGTCCGGATCGAGGGCATGGCGCCGTTCGGGTCGGCGGTGTTCTCGGTGACCGCCCGGCACGGTGAAATCGAGGGCGACTATCCGCTGTTCATGCCGCAGTCCACCGAACAGTCGGTCACCGGCGGACGCGAAACATTCGGTGAGCCAAAGAAACTGGCCCACATCGAGGTGGAGCGCGACGGCGAGCGCGTCACCGCCGCCGTCGACCGTCTGGGCTATCGGCTCATCACGGTGGCCGGGCATGTCACCGGGCCGGCGGAGCTTCCGCCCGACCAGGTGAACACCGAGTTCTACTTCAAGTTCCTGCGCGCCCCGGACGGCAACGGCATCACCGACCCCCACCTGGTGTACGGCGAATACCACCGGCACTACGAGCTGCTGGAAACCATCGACGGCACGGTCGAATTGGGGGAGTCGCCGCTGGATCCGGTGGCCGACATCGCGATTCGCCGTATCACGTCCATCACCTGGTGTCGCCGGCGCACCATCCAGGTGGGCCGGATCGCGGCGCGCGTGCCGCAGGAGTGGCTGCTGCCGTACGTGCACCAGCGCTACGACGATGCGGCCCTGCTGGCCGCGCTCCGCCCCGAGCCGGCGCGGGCCTAGCGCCATGGAGCGGTACACGGTCATCTCGGCCGACTGCCACGCCGGTGCCGACCTGCTCGACTATCGCCCCTACCTCGATCCGCACTATCGCGACGAATTCGACGGCTGGGCAAAGGCTTACGTGAACCCCTTCGGCGATCTCGCCGAGCCCGACGCCGAGCACAACTGGAACAGCGACCGGCGCAACTCGGAGCTGGACGCCGACGGCATCGCGGGGGAGGTCATCTTCCCCAACACCGTGCCGCCGTTCTTTCCCCACGGGAGCCTGGCCGCCCCGCCGCCGGAGACCGCCCGGGAGCTCGAGCTGCGCTGGGCGGGCCTGCGCGCGCACAACCGCTGGTTGTCGGACTTCTGCTCGTTGTCGCCCGAGCGGCGCGCCGGGGTGGGCCAGGTCCTGCTCGGCGATCTCGACGAAGCCGTCGCGGAGGTGGCGCAGATCGCCAAGCTCGGCCTGCGCGGCGGGGTGTTGCTGCCCGGGATCGCGCCCGGCACCGGCCTGCCGCCGCTCTACGCCGAGCATTGGGAGCCGTTCTGGGCGGCGTGCGCGGAGGCGGGCCTGGTGGTCAACCACCACGGCGGCAGCGCCGGCCCCAGCCCGACCGACGGGTGGGGCAGCTCGTTTGCGGTGTGGGTGTACGAGACGCACTGGTGGGCGCACCGGGCGTTGTGGCACTTGATCTTCAGCGGCGCGCTGGATCGCCATCCGGATCTCACCGTGGTCTTCACCGAGCAGGGCTCCGGGTGGATACCGGCAACGCTGGAGTCGCTCGACGTCGCGGCGGCGCGTTACGGGCGGGCGGGTTCGGCGATCGCCCGCTTCGCCGGGCCCACTGCCGGCTCGCTGACGTGCAAGCCCAGCGAGTACTGGTCGCGCCAGTGCTACGTCGGTGCGAGTTTCATGCGCCCGGTGGAATGCGCCGAGCGCCACGGCATCGGCGTGGACCGCATCATGTGGGGCAGCGACTACCCGCACTACGAGGGGACCTTCCCCTACAGCCGAGAAGCGCTGCGGCACACCTTCAGCGGCGTCCCGGCGGCCGAGGTGGCGGCCATGGTGGGCGGCAATGCCGCGGCGGTCTACGGCTTCGACCTCGATGCGCTCGCGCCGCTGACCGACCGCATCGGCCCCACCGTCGCCGAGGTCGCCGAGCCCCTGGCCGCCGTGCCCGCCGGCGCGAGTAGCACCGCCTTCGAGCCCGACCCGATCCGCACCTGGTAGCGAAAGGACCCTAGTGGACCCGTACGTCATCATCTCCGCAGACACCCACGCCGAACTCCCGACCGAGCGATACCGCGAATACGTCGACCCCGAATACCGGGACGACTTCGAGGCCTACCTCGCCGAGAAGATCGCCGCGGCGCAGGCCGGCGGATTCATCGACGAGCAGTTCGCGCAGGAGTGGTTCTCCGAGAACGGAGAGGGCATCGCGGGCGGATGGGATGTGGCGCTGCGCGACAAGGAGCTCGACGGCGACGGGGTGGTCGGCGAGGTCATCTTTCCCGACGCCGACGCGGTGACCGGGGTGGCCGGCGCGCCCTTCGGTGCCGGGCTGGGTCAGTCGGGCGACCTGGATCCCGGGCGCGCCATGGCCGGGGCGCGGGCGCACAACCGTTGGTTGGCCGAGCTGTGCAGCCACAGCCCCGAGCGGCGGGCCGGCGTCGCGGTCGTGCCGATCCTGGCCGACGTCGACGCGGCGGTCGCCGAGATCACGCGGGCGGCCGAATCCGGGCTGCGGGGCGGGATTTTGATCCCGGCGCGCTGGGTCGGCTACCCGCCGTACCACGACCGTCGCTACGACAAGGTCTGGGCCGCCTGCCAGGACCTGCAGATGCCCGTGCACACCCACTCGGGTCCCGCCCCGCAGGAGGAGTACGGCGGGCACCTGGGCATCTATGTCACCGAGGTGCGCTGGTGGGGCGCCCGGCCGCTGTGGTTCGCGTTGTGGTCGGGCGTCTTCGAGCGCTTCCCGCGGCTGCGCTGGGGGGTCACGGAGTGCGGTGCGTTCTGGGCGAACGACCTGCTCTGGCTGATGGACACGCGGTATCTGCGCGAGCACTCGGCCAAGAAGATGAGCCATCAGATGGAGGGCGACCTGACGATGCCGCCGTCGGCGTACTTCGACCGCAACTGCTTCATCGGGGCCACCACCACCGAGCGCAGGGAGCTGGCCCGGCGCTACGAGATCGGCGTGTCCAATTTGTTGTGGGGCAACGACTTTCCCCATCCCGAGGGCACCTGGCCGCACACCCGCGAGTGGCTGCAGCGCTCGTTCTGGGACATCCCCGTCGAGGAGACCCGCCAGATGCTGGGCCTGGCGGCGGCCGAGCTGTACAACTTCGATCTGGGCGCGCTCGCCGGGCTGGCCGAGCGCATCGGCCCGACCCCCGAGGACCTCGGCCAGGACGATGCGATCAGCGTCCCGAAGTGGGAGGCGGCCCGCCGGACCGGCCGCCACTGGCTGACCGACGCCGAGCCGGTCCCCGACCTGGTGGAGAACTGAGGAAACCAGTTTTGAGAGTCTGCCGGGGGCTCGGAGTTTTCGAATGCCCTTGGCTGACGGGCTTTCCGTGCGCCTGACGATCGCTTTCACGGCCGGGGGACGGTGTTGCGGGCCGTGGAAGAATGGCGGCGATGGCCGAATCCGCACGATCGCTGACGTCAGTGCCGCCGATGGGTTGAGTGTGCCTCTGAAACGCGTTGACGAGTTGCTGCCCGGAGACAAGATCCGCATGAAGATCGGGCATGCCACCGTCGTAGCGACCGAGCCCCTCGACGACGGCCGCACCCTGCTCACCTTTGCCTACGGGACCAAGGCGCCCGCCGACAACGATCTCACCGTGGACGTCCTGGATCCCGACGAGTGGGGTTGGTGAAGGCAGAGGGCCTTGTCGGCGCGGGCTCGGGGTACGACGATGAGGGCAATGGTCGTGGACTCGGAGGAGGGTGCGATGGCCGCGGACCGCTTGAAAAACGTCGCCGGTTTATGCGCCGCCTCGCTCCCGGTCGCCCTGCCGCTGTGCCCGGCCGCCTTCGCCGACAATCCGTCCTGGAACGGCCAGTACGCGATCACCTTCATGGTCGGTCCCAAGGCCGGCACCAGCATGGCGGTCGGCAACCCGGAGGTGCAGCACACCGAGACCTACGGCTTCCGATCGAGCTGCACCAACGGCAAGTGCGTCGCCACCATCGTCAGCGGCCCGCCGCCGAGCAACCCGACGGTTCCGCAGCCGGTTCAGTTCACCTGGGATGGAAAGTCCTGGTCGCAGGTCAGCGATTTCCAGTGGGACTGCATGATGCCCGACACCTCGATCGAATGGAATCCGGCCCGGGCCACGGTGCGCTACACGCCGCAGCCCGACGGGTCGCTGGACGGGCTGATGCACACCGACATCTTGAGTGGCGCGTGCCAGGGCACCATCGACATGGGCATGAAGGCCGAGCGCGTGTGAACGGGGAGCGCCGGTCTAGTCAAAAACCTTGGCGCACAACGCGTTGCGCTGGTAACTAGCGATTTCGCGGGGCGTTTGCGGCTAGCTGGGCCGGTTGGCCATGAAGCACTGCACCTGCTTGACGGCGTCCTCCGGCTTGACGCCCATCTCCACCAGCCGTTGAGCCACCTGCTCTTGGGGCACACCGCCATCGATATCCGTCGCCATCACATGGACGCTGGGAAACCAGTTCTCCGCGCTGACCCCCGGCGGCGGCGGCTTCGCATCGCCCCCGAGGCACTGAACGTAACCGTTGACGCCCGTCTCGGCCCGAGCCGGCGACGACCCCAGCGGCACAGCGACGGCCATGCCGACCGCCGCCGCGACATAGATGAAACGCATCCCCGCATTATCCCGCGTTTGCGCTCGTGCGGAAGACCCGTTTCGACGCCGGCCCGCAGTGTCAGGCGCGAAGCCAGCCCGCGGCGATGAGATCATGAGCGGATGACCACCCAAACCTGCCTGGGTTGTGGCCTGCAAACCCGCTACTCGTACGGGCGCACCTGCATGGGTTGCGGCCTGGAAACGCGTTACTCGTACGGGAGCCGTCCGGATCTTTACGAGCGGGCCGCCGCGGCGTCCGCGGCCCTGACGAGGATCATCAGCCTGACCGACCGGCATCCCACGGCGGCGTTGGCGGTGACGGTGCCGGCCGTGATCATCGGCCTGGCCGCGGTCGCCGCGTACCCGTTCGTGTTCGTGCCGTTGCTGGTTCTGCTCGGCGTGGCCTTGGTGGCGTCCGCCCGCTACGAGGAAGGCCGCAACCCCTCGAAGTAGTTGGCTGGTGGCACCGACACCCGACGAGGGGCCACCAGCGCTGGTGGTCAGCAGCCGACCGGGCCGCCGCCCGCCGGGCAGGTGGGAATGTTGATGGGTATGCAGCTCACCGAGGTCGTCGAGACGGTGAACGCGAGAAGTACTGCAAGCAAGATTTTCTTCCCCCTGATCATGAGCTGAAAGCTTACGCCCAGCAGGGACCCTGGCAGTGTGCGTCAGGGCCAGTTCGGCGGTGAGGGTCCATGGTCGTATAACCACGTGCCGGTGCGGTTGGAGGCGTTGCGGGCGGGGCGGCCGGTTAACGTGCCGACCGGGTCGTTGCCGGGTTGGGCCAGAGCTGGAGCGCCACGGCGGAAAGGTCGCTTCGGTTTCGCCACGATCTACCCGGCTCGGGCGGTCATGGGGCCGGGCGACACGATCGTCTGGTCCGACGTCGACTGGGCGCGAGTGTTTCTCGAGGAAATCGGAGAGGCGTAGCGACCACGTTTGGCTCGTGGTAGTGGTCGTCGAAGGCGGGTGGCGTATTGACTCCTGGTGTGGGCTTCCGTGCAGTTGCGCGTGCTTGTTTAATTAAGTTCGCGCTGCCACGTTCGCCTCAAGCGGAGGAGTTTCGACGATGTCAGAATCAGCAAATAAAGGTGAGACTCCGCCCCCCCAGCAGGTTGACGCTTCCAGTGGCGCACAGCCTGCTCCCGCGCCAGGTCCAGCTCCCACCAATACTGGTCCGGATGGCAAAGACAAGAAACCGTGGTGGAGAAGGTGGGGATTGCCGTGGTTGTTCGGCGCAATTTGCGGAGGTCTGTTCTCGACGATTTTCGATGTAAATGTCGGCGAACACATCAAAGCATGGTTGACCGGGAGGGACCCACTCGACATCATCGTCTCGACTGCGCTTCCGACCCGCGCTCCTAATATCTGGAAGTTGGTAGTCGAGGATACAAATCAGCTGCCAAACCTGGGGCCGAGGCCACTATTTCCGCCGGGGGCGGATTGCGAGAAGCTTTGGGAGGCAGGCAAACAAGCGCACGGCGTATACCCTGACTTCGCTCGCTATGAGGTTGTATTGCACGGGAAGGCAACAAGTGGCGTCTCAATCGCCAATCTGCGAGCAATAATCACCGAGCGGGCTCCCGCAGCCAATGGCGCGCTAATGAGTTGCAAGGCCCCAGCGCCCGCGCCACCTGGCCCCCCTTCGCATCCCTTTGGGACGGACGTTAGCGGGCCTGCGACAGCCACCGGTTTCTACTTTGATTTAGGGCGATCAAACTCGGATGAAGCACTGGGCACAAACCTGGACACCAGCAACCATGCAGGCTCGGACTCTAACCAGTTCTCGGGTGGGTTCAGAATTAATGTTGCCTTAAATGAGACTGTGATAATAGAGGTGAAAACGCTACTTCCGCGTGACGCAGTTCACTGGCGCATCCAGGCCGACGCTGACGTCGATGGGAAACGCAAAGCAATCGACATAACGGACGGCGGCAGCGATTTTCATAGCCCTGGACAACTCGATGATGACAAGTACAAGCTGGTCTATCGGGGCGGTTCGGATCCCGGAAACTGGCCTACGACGTAAGTCTTAGGACGCGCACCAAGGCTTTCACTTAGTGGCGGCGGTCATCGCCTTCGCGCAAGAGTTGGC
>NZ_GG770558.1:480751-482984 GCF_000164135.1 Mycobacterium parascrofulaceum ATCC BAA-614
GCGCAGCGGTACGGCGTCGATGTGTACGTGTAATGGCCAGGCGGATGGTCCATCTCAGAGCCCTCCTTGGACATCTCCGCCATCCCCTCCCGCATGATCTTCGGAATCATCTGGGTGTTCGCTGATGAGAAACCTTCGGGAGGTTTCTCACGATAGCGCCCGCGATTGGTTAAATGGCGCCATGCGGTCAGGCCCAGCTGCCGGGCCCAGGCGGCGATCGGGTCGCGGCGGGAGGTGTGCAGGCGGTGAACGTTGAGTTGGCCGTCTGGTCGCAAGATCGTTGGCTCGGGCACGCCGAAGTCGCACTGGACGACCCGCCACACTCGTTGCGATTCAGTCAGCCAGCACCACTGGGTTACAACAGAATCGAACCACGAAAAGGCATCGTCGTGCAGGTCGTAGAAGAGGACCACAGTGCGTCTGGCCTGGTCGTTGAGGTACAGCCAAGCACAGCACACGGCGCCCACAACCCAGATCGCTAGTCCCCACGGCATCGTCATGAGGCCCAGCAAAAAAACCGCGATCCCCGCCGGCCACCACCATGCAAAGCGCCCGGCCGCGGCATTCAGTTGGTCGACAAGATCGCCTCGACCGGTCGGCTCCAGAGACATAGCGGTCGCACCAGTCACGTCTTCCATGACAACGTCGCTAGGGCGGAACGCGAGCTGTGGATGCTGGACCGATTGTCCGAGCCGAGGTGATGAGCGCGCACGATGCTCGTTCAGCGATGCCCGGTAATAGATACCGTTCCGGCCCATGTGGACGTAGTTGCCACGCGGACCGGTACCGATACGGAACCCCGGAACCCCGGCGCTCACGCCGATGCCTGACTTACTCAGGTTGAACCGAAACGGTCCTGCCTTGGCGCTTTTGCGTATATAGAAACCCATAGTGCTTCCTTAGCTCAGCGACCTGTAGCGGGTCGCGACGGCTAGGGTGCCACTCCACTGCTTGCGATTCCAATACCTCTGGCCGACGGTACCTGGCGGGCCGAGATACCAACCAGGCTTAGCTGCACGAATGACGTTCCCGATTCGTCGATGGGAGCGTAAGCGCTTGCGCCCTTATTTACATCGGGTTTGTGAAATCACCTCACCAGATGACGACTTCGGCGTTGTCGCCCCCGTAGCAGCGGGTTGAAATCTTCGTCGACCCGTCGCTGAAATATGCCGGATACCTACCGACGCAAGTCATCTCGTAGCCGTCGCCAGTGACGGGCGAGTAGGCGAAGACAGTGGTGGACATGCCTGATGCGTAGAAGCTTTGACGCACGCTTGAGGCGAATTCGCAGCTGGTATGGCCGCCGACGACGCCTTCATGTCCATCTGGGCAGATGGTGAAGACGTCGGTGCCGTTGGCAGGCGGAGGTGCACCACCATCCTCATGGCGAGGAGCAGGCGGGGATGCTTCCACCGGGACGGTCGGCGGGGGTGCCGCGGTGACCGTCACTGTGGCCGGCGGCGGCGGTCCCGCGGTCGGTACCGGCGCGATCGCGGTAGGAGCCTTAGCGTCCGGGGCGCGCATCGGTCGGTTCTGGTCAAAGAGGTAGAACGCAAGCCAGATCGAAAGACCAATAACGACAGCGACTACCGCGGCGCCGAGCACGATGATGCTGGCACGTTCAGCCGCAGCCCCCCACGAGGTCCCAGCAGCGTTGTCGTTCTCGTCGTCGGACCAAGCCAGCTCGCGCCCGGCGTCGGCCACCGGCGGCACAATCTCCGTCGCATCCGCGCACGGCCCGACCGCAGTCTCGTCACCGCTACCGACAGCCGCAGTCGGCGGCTGCTGCTCGCCGTGTTGGGCGTCGGTGCTCATAGGATCACGGCGGCGGCGGAGCTGGCGGGCTGTCCCAACTCCCCGGGGTGCCGGCGGGTACTTGCATACCCATCCAGTTGCATGGCGTCCACGTGCGCGCCGCGAACAGCGCGCACTGCTGTTCCGGTGTCAGCGGACCGGGGCCCGCGCATGGCGGCGTTCCCGGTGTCCCGCATATCGGGTCGGCCGATGCGGGCGGTGGGGCGGCGAACGTTGCGGCGGCGATGACGAGCGCGATATCCGCGATGAATCCGGTGACGAGATGTCGGATGCGATTCATGGTGTAACTCGGATCTGTGTAGTCGGTCGCGCAGATCGTAACGCCGACACCCGATGTCAGGTGGCGTTTTCACAGGCCAGCTCGTGCGAAACGGTCCCCCCGGGAAAGCAAGGGGCGGACCGATCAGAAACTTGGACG
>NZ_GG770557.1:0-3716 GCF_000164135.1 Mycobacterium parascrofulaceum ATCC BAA-614
TGGCGATGTCAACTTGAAGTGGCCCCGGGGTGACGGCTCGAATTGGCTCCATGCGTGGGGGTTGGTTGCTCGGGTTTTGTGGACCGGCAGACTCGGGGGTGTGGCGCAGTTGTTGGTTGCGGTCAACCCGGATGAGGATTCCCGGCTTCCGTTTTTGTTGCGGATCCCCCAGCCCAGCGGTGACCTGTTGTTCCGGACGTCGGGGACTTGGCCGCGGGTCAAGGCGTTGTACTGCTATCCGGTCGGCCTGCATGAGTGGCCTGATGATGCAGTGATCGTCGAACGCGTGCGGTTGCGGTCTTGCCAGCGGCGCGGGGCGGCGATCGATTTGATCGTGGATCGGTCCCGGGAGAATCGCTCCCAGCTGGTGTTCACGCAGGCTCGGGGGCGTGATGCGGTGTTTTGGCAGTCACCGCGCACGCGTAAGCAGGCCCGTCCGAATGTGCGCACCCCGACGGCGCGCGCTCAGGGCATCGTGGGGCTGCAGATCGTCGTCGACTCCCACGAGCGCTACGCGTATCGGTTCCCCACCCAGCAGGTCGGTACGATCAGGCAGGCGTTGCCGTGTGGGGACTATGGGCTGGTCATCGATGGGCAGCTGGTCGCCTCGGTGGAGCGCAAATCGCTGGCCGATCTGGTCGCCAGTCTCACTGGCGGCAAGCTGCGCTATCAGGTCGCCGACCTGGCTGCGCTGCCACGTGCGGCCCTGGTTGTCGAGGACCGCTATTCGCAGTTGTTCACCCTCGATCGCGTCCGCCCCGCCGTGGTGGCTGATGGGCTGGCCGAGTTGCAGATCCGCTGGCCCAACGTGCCGATGGTGTTCTGTGAGACCCGCCAACTCGCCCAGGAGTGGACGTATCGGTTCCTGGCCGCCGCGCACGACTGGGCACTCACCGAACACGCGGCCCTGCAGCGCATCTCGTCAGCGGCAATCGATATCACCGAGCTCGACCAACCCGCCGTATCCGAGCCGAGCACCGCCGAGGTCCGGGCATGGGCACGCTCGACGGGTCTGCCGGTGCCCGACCGCGGGCGGCTGCGTCCCGAAATCTGGCAGGCCTGGCGCCACGCCAACAACGCATCCGGGACGCTTCAGTAGGACTGTGAATTCCATTGAGGCGTTGACTGTTTTATGGCTAGCTTGCTGGTCGGGCGTTGCGGGCGTGGGCGAGGCGGTAGGAGATGGTGCCGGTTTCGATGATCTGTCCAGCGAAGGTCAACCGGTCCACGATGGCTGCGCAGAGCCTGGGGTCGGTGAACGTCTTTGTCCACGAAGAGAACGGCTCGTTGGATGCGATCGCGATGGCCGAGCGTTCCTCGCGTTCGGTCAGGACCTGGAACAGCAGCTCGGCGCCGCGCCGGTCCAGCTGCAAATACCCCAGCTCATCGACCAGGATGAGGTCGACACGGCCGTAGCGACCGATCAGCTTGGTCAACTGTTTATCGTCGGCAGCTTCGACGAGTTCGTTGACCAGCTTGGAAGCCAACGTGTAGCGCACCCGATAGCCCGACTCTGCGGCCAGGGTGCCCAGCGCGATGAGCAGGTGGCTTTTGCCGGTGCCGGAGTCACCGATCAAACACAACGGATGCCCGGCCTTGACCCACCCGCATGTGGCCAATTGTCCGATGACCGCGGGGTTGATGGCCGGGTTAGCGTCAAAGGAGAACTCTTCCAACCGCTTTGGGCGGGGAAACCCGGCGTCGCGGATACGCCGTTCGGCGCGACGTCGGGTCCGGTCATCACACTCAGCGATCACCAACTCAGACAAGAATCCCAGGTAGGACAACTGCTCACGCTCAGCGGCGGCGGCGATCTCAGCGAATCGGTCCCGAATGGTAGGCAGGCGCAGCATCCGGCAGCCCTGCTCGATCGCCGCGGTGGCGGCCTGCTCGGTGACCTGACGCCGCCGCGTCATGAGGTTTCGCACCCGAGCAAGATGTCGTATTTGTCGACCGAAGGCAACGGACGCTCATCGGCGATGAGCAAGCCCGACGAGCGGTGCTCAGCCAAGACCACCACCCGAGCACCCTCGCCGGCACCCATTGGTTGGGCCGCTGCGCCGCGGCGCTCGGCGGCCTTACGCGCTTCCAGCGCAACGACATCGGCACTGGTGGATCCCACCGACAGTGCCGCAGTGATTCCGGCGATCACATCGGCTCGGTCCAGATGACGGTGCAACAACAGCACCTCGACGAGCGACCGGGTCCCGGCCGCATCACCGTGGGCCTTACGCGCCGCGCTCCAGAACGCATCGTGCTCGGCGGTGAACTTCTTGGCGGCGCGGGCTTGGACCAGCGCAGTCGCCCCGGGCAGGGCACCAGGCTTGCGATACAGGATCTCCAGGTAGTGGTCCAAATCAAGAACTTTGGCGCCCTTGCCGATCGCGCGCTGATGGCGCGCCACCACTGTGGTGCGGTGGTAGACCGTCACCGCCGACGCCGAGAGTTTGACCCGCAGCCGATGCCCGATAAACCGGGCCGGCACGCTGTATTGATTGCAGCGCACCATCACCTGGGCGTAGCGGTCGACCCGCGGCGTCACGGTCAGTGCGGTGTCGAACGGCTCGTCGGGCACGGGGCGCAGCAGCGTCTTTTCGAATGCCCAGTCCTGGCCCACGCTGGTGGCGCGGTGGCTGATGCGGCGGTGATCGTCGGCGTCATCGGCGGCCTGCAATAGCGCGTTGAGTTCGTCGATCGAATCGACCACCGGCATGGGCACGCAGTGATTACGGCGGAATCGGCCGCCCTCGCCCTCCACGCCGCCTTTCTCGTGACTGCCCTCATGGCCGGGCTGGCAGTACCAGGCTTCGAACCCGTAGTGCGAGCGAAACGTGATCCAGCGTTCGTTTTCCTGCCGTGAACGCCCGAATAGCACCTGCTTGACCGCGCTGTTGAGGTTGTCGTAGCGGACCTTGTCCACCGGCACGCCACCCAGCCGCTCAAACGCGTAGACGTGGCCTTCTAGGAACGCTTCTTGGCCCTGGGTCAGAAATGCCCGATGCGCCGCACGGCCCGAGTGCGATAACCGCATGGTGAACAACGCGGTCTTGGTCTTGACGCCGCGCAAGATCACCCACAGGTCATGGAAGTCGACTTCGGCTTCGGCGGCCGGTTCATGTGTCTGCGGGACGAACCCCAGCTCCAGCGGCCTACCCGCCTCGGCGAGGATCTGAGGGCGGCGTTTTCGGACATGGTCGCGCACCGTGGAATACGACAAGCCTGCCGCGCCGTGTTCATCGACCAGCCGGGCATGGATGCGCCGCGCGGTATGCCGCTGCTTTCTCGGGGCATCCAGATCCGAACGCAGCATTCCGTCGATCACCGACCTGAACGGCTCCAACCGCGGCGCGACCCGCTGCGGAGTCTTACGCGGCGGTGGGATCGCCGAAGCCAACGCCTGGCGCACGGTGCGCCGGTGCACCGCATGCTTATCGGCCAACGCCCGGATCGACAAACCGTCAACCCGGTGATCTCGACGGATCACCGCGAACAGCTCCACCCTCGACCTCACCCTTCCAGACCCTCACCTTCGTGACCATCCATCCGGGCTATCCGGACGCTGAATCACGGTGAAGTGGGGCCAGTTCAAACCGTCACAACCACCACGGCGTGTCGAAACAGTGGGGCCAGATCAGGCCGTCACGATGACACTCCGCCGCCCACACAGGTGGAGCCACATCAAGCCGTCCCTCTGGGGCCAAATCAGGCTGTCACAG
>NZ_GG770557.1:4045-24545 GCF_000164135.1 Mycobacterium parascrofulaceum ATCC BAA-614
TATGCCCGTTTTGTCGCCACCTGCTGTGGGCGGCATCGGCGAGGTACCGGGCCGGTGGCGGCACGGGAGGAGTCCCGGGATGCGGCGCGGCCGGCGGCCGTGGCGCCGCAGGAGCGCGGCGTCCTGGCCGGGCGGGTGCTGGCTCGGGGCGTCCTGGCCGGGCGGGTGCTGGCTCGGGTGAAGCGTATTGAGGCGCTGCTGGCGGCCGTGCCGGTGAGTGGTGAATCGGCCAGGGATGCCGGCGAGGTGGTTGTGTCGGTCGATTCGGCCGGCCGGCTGGTGGGTGTGTCGTTGCCACCTGAGTGCACGGTCCGTTACCGCGCGGCCGAGCTCGAGGAAGTGCTCAACAGGACGTTGGGTGCGGTGAGTACGCCTGCTGCGGTGAGCCGACGCCGCCAACCCATCCCGGCCTGACATTTCAATTGTTCGCGCTGCTGGTGGAGCGTTTCAAGGCAGTCTGAAACAATCGGCGGTGTGGACGATGAGCGCCGAGCGCTGGGCGAACTTTTGGCCGCTCACGCGGAGATGGAGCACCTGACCGCGCAGATCGGCGCCGCGCGTGAGCGCCGCCGCGATGCGGCGCGCCGGCTGATCGCGTTGGGGCGCGGCACCTCCTGGATCGCGCGCCAGCTCGGCGTGACCGCCCAAGCGGTCGACGGGTTCATCAAATACCAAGAGCGCCAAGACAAAAAGCGCGGCCAGGTCTAGATGTCGATACCGCGGTCGCGGTCCTCGATGTGGCGATCGCGGTCCTGATGGCGATCGCGAAGCCAGGTTGCGTCCAGGTGACGCTGGTAGGCGCCGCGAATGGTGGCCTGGAGTTGATCTGCGCGGGTGAGGCTGGCGCGCAGCTGGTCGTCGAGCAGCGCGGGGTGCACGCGCCGTAGCTGGGTGAGCGCGGCATCGAGGTCCGGAGCAGACGGGCGTGGGGCGGTGTCAGATGGCGTGTGGTCACCGAGGGTGGTGGTCCAGGGCAATTCGGTGTGCAGCAGGCCCAGGAGCCGTTGTGAGGGCTGCGGGGGCCATGTTCGGCGGCCGGTGGTGTCGAGCAGGATGAGGCCAGCCTGCGTGGTGGCTGCGTGTTCGGCGAGGTCGGCCAGCACTGCCGGGTCGGCGGTGGCGGCGTCTTCGACGATGAGCAGGGCGCCCGGGGGCAATTGCCACTGCCTGGTGGTGATGTGGGTGCGGGCTTCGGTGATGTTGGCGGCGGTGTCGGCGAGCTCATCAGCGACGGCACGCTCGGCCTGGTCGCGGGTGGGGCTGCACCACAGGATTTTGCGGTCGGCGGCTGCTGCTGCGCTGTGCAGGGTGTGTAGGGCCGCGCGGCGCTCGGTCGAGTGTGGGGCGTCGATGACGGTGACAGCGAAGGGCAGGCGGGCTGTTCTGGTGAGCGCGGCGGCGGTGGTTGGGGGCAGGTCGCCGATGGCACCGGGGGCAAGGCGCAGGGGCCGTTGGGGGTGGTAGCGGCTGGCGGCTTGGAGCACGCGTAGCTCGGTGGCCAGGTCGTGGCGTTGGGCGCTGAGATATTCAGTGGAGCGGGTTTCGGCGGCGGCGAAGGCCAGGGCGGCGGCCGCTTCAGCACGGTCAAGTTGCGCGAGCAGCTGATGGTGGTGGCGGCGCGCCACCTGCAGGGCCTGGTGGTCGACGTCGCGAGTGCGGGCGAGCAGCGCGTCGACGTCGGCGCCGCTGATGATGCGATCGGGTCCGCCGGCGGCCTGGGCTCGGGCGGCGAGTGCTTCTGCAAGTGGCCCGTGGTAGTGCTCGGCGGGCGTGATCTCGGGTAAGGCCATGGCGCGTAGCTGGATGTCGAGTGTGGCGGAGGCGATGTCGAGCGGGTCGGCATCGGGCTGGGCCTGCAGTTCGGCGAGTTGGGTGCGTGCCCATGCGAGGCTGGTGTGCGCGGCTTCGTAGTCGGCTTCGGCATCGGCCCATTGGGCGACGACGTCTTGGACCGCGAGTAGATAGGGGCGGTCGGCATCGGCGCGGGCCCGCAGCTCGACGATCTGGGCGGCGGCCGCGCACATCGCCGGGCCGCGGTCGTTGCGCACTGCATCAACGAAGGCAGCCAAGTCCGCTGTGCTGGCGACGAATTCGTTGCGCAGTGCGCGCGCGTCGGCCATCGCGGCCGGCAACGGTAACGGCTCAACCGGACGGTCGGGTCGCAGGTCGGCGAAGTCCAGACCGGCGTCACGGCCGCCCAACGGGATCTCTTGGCCACCACGATGGTGCGGCAGCTCGTCGACGTCGCGGCCGGCCAGCGCGGCGCCGGTGTCGATGCGCTGCTCGCCGAGCGGGTCGGGGGGAAGTTGTTCTTCTTCCTCGGGGTGCAGTGGGGGTTGGTCGGGGAGTGGGTGCTCGGTGTTGTCGTGGTGGCCGCCGATCAGGTCGACGGTGTAGGTGATGGCGCGGGCGTATTGGTGGGCGGGGATGGTGTGGTCGGGGTCGACGTCGGCGAGGTGTTCGGCGGCGACATGCAACAGGCCGGCGGGGGTCCAGCGGGTGGGGTCGGCGGCATTGACCGCCGAGACAAGGCCGGGCCAGGCCGGGTCGGCGATGATGGATTCGGCGGCCGCAGATCCAAAAACGTTGTGCAGGTCGGTAATCCAGGCCGGGCGTAGACCGGCATCGGGAGTGTCGAGGGCGGCCGCGGGGGTGAGTTCGGCGGCAAGTCGCCACCACAGCGCGGCGGCGGGCAGCTCGTCGGGCAGGGGTTGTTCGGTGGCGGCCGCGCGAACCAGGACAGGCAGATCGGGGCGGCTCATGGCAGCTTCGGTCAGGCGCGCAGCCAGTTGCGGCCAGTACCCGTCGGCGCGGATACGGGGGTCGATGGAGTCGATGAGCTGCTCAAAGCGGCGGGTGTGCGGGTTCTGGGTGCGCACGACCGCTTGGGCACGTTCTTCGAGCAGTTCCTGGATGGCGCGGGCGCGCACGGCGTACTGCGGTGGCCCCAACAGTCGGGTGTCGTCGACAGCGACGTGGTGGGCGGCGCGAAAGACCGCGATTTCAGCGGCAAGGGGCCGGTTGGCGGCCAGCACGGGCTTGGCCCACGCCGGTGCGGTCGCCGGCGTCCAGTGGTGGATGACGGTCTCGCGGATCTCATCAACCAACTCGGTGACCAGCGCTGCGCGCCGGGCCAGGTAATCGCCCCACTCGGGGTCGTCGGCCAACAATGCGGGGGTGGCGGGCAGCCACCGCAGCGGCCCGATCCCGGCCGAGTGTCCACCGGTGGGATCGATGCGCCAGTCCAGAACCGCAGCGGGATCGTGAGCGCTAAACAGCTCACCGACGTTGGCGGCCTCGCTCAGCGTGGCCACCGGGTCACGCCCATCGGCGGCGACGAGAGCCAGGTGTTGGCACAGCACCGGCCATGCCTCGGCGCGGGTCAAACCCGGGTAGAGCTGATCGGCGGTGAGGTGCAGTTGCGCCAGCAGCGCCGGGGACGCCACGTGGTGGGCCGCCCGACCCAAGGCGTCGTGATACATCGCCGCGGCCGGACCCAACCGCACGAACGGGTCACGGGCCTGGCGTGCGGCGGTGGTGGCCGAGACCTGGGCATCGTCGCGGGCCAGGGTTTTCGTCAAGACGTCGACGGCGGTTTCGGGGTGAGTTGCCTTGGGGGACAACACCCGATGCGGGTCGGACTCGGCGGTGGATAGGTAGATGTGGTTTTCGACGCGACCACGCGTTAAGGCCACGTAGAGCAGTTGGCGGGTGAGATGGCCGCCGCCGACAATATGGCAGGCGTACTGGGCAGTCAGGCCTTGCGTGAGGTCCACGGTGGCCGCATAGCCCAGGGTGACGTGGGTTTTTACGTAGTCTGCGGGCAAGGTGATGCGCTGACCGGAATCGAGATGGGTGGCGATCACCGACCCATCGGCGCGCACCCGATGAACCGTGTAGCGATAGCCATTGCGCACGTAATCGGTGCGACCCAGCCGCAGACCGCGGGCATTCTCGCGGCTGCGGATCACATCACCCGCCGAGGCGGCCAGCCCATCGGACAACATGACTTCCCGGCCCACACGCCCGCCAGTGGCGGCGAGGCGATCCAGGCGAGCGCGGGCATTGAGGGTATCGACGATGTCGTTGGTGGGCGCCAACAGCAAGGAATCGCGGCCAGCAGCCAGGTCGGCGGCCCACGCGGTGTAGGCCATGTCGGCGGCAGTCTGATCAGCACCGACGTGCACCCGCTGGTGGTCGATGTAAAACCCGAGGCCGGTGGGGTCACCGTTGCGGATCGCCAGGGTGGCTGCGCTTTCCGCGGTGGAGCCAAAGCGCACCAACTCAGACAGCGTCAGTGCGCCGGTTTCCTGGGCGATGTCGCGCAGCACACCGCCAGCGGAGATGGACGCGAGTTGGCCGTCATCGCCGATGAGGATGATGCTGGCGCCGCGCGCTAACGCGTGGGCGATCACCGCATCAAGTTCCACGGTTCCGGCTTTGCCGGCCTCGTCGATGATGAGCAGCGTGTCGGGGCCGACCGTGGTGAACCACTGCGGCGCAGCGGGGCGAGACGAACCGCCTGGGGCGGCCGACCACACATATTTGGCGATGGTGTCGGTGGGGGCTGACAGATCCGCGCCGAGTTCGATGGCGGCCGCCGCGGTGGGGGCCAAACCGAGGACGATACCGCCCGAGGAGCGCCAAGCCTGCGATAGCGCGGCCATCGCGGTCGTCTTGCCGCTGCCGGCCGGAGCCAGCGCCAAGGCCAGCCGCCGCCCCCCTGTGGCCATCTCGCGGACCAGGGCGACCTGGCCCTCGTTGAGGTGTTTTCCGCGTGCGGCCGAATCAGCCAGCGCCAGCTCGACATCGCTGTCGGCGACCGTGCGGCCGCCGAGCTGGCGGGCAGCAGCAAGGATGCGTCGCTCAGCAGCCAGTACCTCATGGCAGGTGTAGGTGGTGCTGCCGTGGCGGGTGTAGACGCTGGTTCCATCGCGGCGGCGCAGCGGCGCCGGTTCACCCATGTCGCCGTCGTCGAGGTCGATGTGGGCCACCGACAGCGGCTCGGACAACGCGACCTGCGTGATCTGATCGGCCAACGTCGCGTTGGTGGCATGCCCGCTGCTCCGGACGAGGCGCTGCGCTTCGGCGAGCACGTGGTGGCGCTGCCAGGTTGCCCGCGACCGAGCCACCGTGGCGATAACTTTCGTCGCAGCCGCCTTGATCCAATCGTCGTCGACGGCGTCGAGCTGCCGGGACGAGGTGGACAAAATCTTGCCCAGCATGGCGGTCAGTTCCCGCGCCCCGCCCAGGACTTCGATGGCTTGTCCGCGCCATGTCTGACGCTGCTCGGCGAGCGATCGGGGTTCGTGTTTGGCCTCGCGGGTTTCCAGGGTCGCTTGTTGGGCCAGCCCGATGGCTTCCACGGTCGTGGGCTCGCGGCCATGGGCCACCTGGAATTGCTTGGCGAGCTCGGCGGTGCGGGCTTCGATCGCCAGTCGCCGCGAGGACCAGGCGGCCATCAGCTCGGTCGACATGCCGATGATTTCGCGCACCGGGCGCTTGCCGCGGCCCTCGCTCGCCACGTCGGCGAACCGCAGCGCCAGCCGCTCGCCCAGGTGGGCCTCCAGCCGCGTGTTGTACAGCTCGGAAGCTGCGACCGTGAACTGATGGATCGGCCGGCCGTCCAATGCCAACCAGCGCAGCACCCCATCAGGGCCAACGGTGGCGACCTTGTTGGAGATCGCCACATGGGTGTGCAGATCCGGGTCGCCGGCGCGGGAGTCACGGTGGGTGAACGCGGCTCCGATGAGTCCGGTGGTGTCGACCTGGGCGACACCATCAGTACCGGAACGGGTGAGCGCGGCGTGCGTTTCCAGCCACGCCAGCGCATCGGTCACCGCCGCGTCGTGGCATTCCTCCACGACTTTCGCGACGTCGCGCGGCGCGATCGCCCACAAGCTCGACACCGACTTCACCGGCGAAAACGTCAAGTCGTAGCCGGCGACCGCGGTGGTGCGGGCGCGGGTTTCTCGCGCGATAAAGCCAGTCAGTTCACGATCGTCAGCGGGCGCGCGGCCGTATTGCTCGGCGAATATTCTGCGCGCGACGACGGTGCGGATCGCGGCGCGGGTGGGCGCGTCGATGGACGCGGCTGATGGCCTACCGGCTTGTTCGTTGTGGTCGCGGTAGGCCACTGCCAGGGCGCGGGCAAACGTGGTTTCCCCGTCGCGGATATAGAACTTGCGACCCAGTTTGGCGGCCTCGATCGCCGCGAGACCGTGCACCCCGCGTGCGGTCACATAGTCAGCGATCACATCGGCGTTGGGATGCAGCCCCTCGCCGAACAACGCCTTCATTTGAGCTTCGGTGACCTGGGAACCCTCCGGCACCGCCCATACCTTGGCCACATCGTCGGCTGAAACCTGGCGCGCCCCAGTGGATTGCAGCGACGCCAAACCAGACCCCACCCACCGGCCCGGAGACTCACCTTTCGACGAGTAGTAATCGATCAGCGGTGCCCGCCCGCGGGCCGTAGCATCCACAGCAGCGACCTGCCGGATCAGGTACTCATACCCGTTGCCGGCAGTGAGCTTATGCATCGTCATCGTCACTGCAGTGCCGTCCCTTTCCAGGCGCACGCTAGAGACCTCAGAGACGATCTGTCCCACACAGATGGGCCGGTTCTTAAGAAACCGTGACCTTAATGCAAGAGGTGTGTGGTGTCTGGGGTGCTTGAGAACGGTTGGTGCAGCTGGGGGTTGGTGCGGGGGCTTGTGGGTGTGAGCCGGCTTAGGTTGCGCGGCAGTGGGATCGGGCAACATGGACGGTGGACAAATGTCGACAGTTGATGTTTTGCTCGGTGTTGGTAGCGAAGGTCAACGGGTTGGCCGTATGGTGCGGGCATGGTGAAATGCCGCCACGAAATCAACAGTGCGCAACGCAGGTTCACGGGCGGTGCTGGCAGGAACGAGTCAGCTAGGCGATGGGTGCACTGACGGGCAGCTCAGGAAACGGCGAACCACGCTCTGGGAAACGGTCGCGTGATGGCAAACGTTGGGGCTGGTTGCGGGCGGTGATTCGAATGTGGAAGCGGGGTTCGGTGCGCGCGGGAGCCAGACCCACTAGGTGCGAAATGCCGCCGGTGACATCACCTTTAGGCGGGCGCGGTTGTGGGTTGTTCGGCACCGCAGTGCTGTACCAGGCGCGACGGTTAGTGTCTGCGCTGCTGCTCGATTGCTGCCACCGCGGCCTCTAGCGCGCCCGGGGTGCCGACGTCGAGAACACGGTCGGTGATGTTGTTGTCGAGGGCGTAAACGCCTTCGACGGGGCCTTCAGAGAAGTGTTGGCGGACAGCCTCAATCTTCCAATCCCGCGCGGCGGGATCGCGCATCCGCGCCAGCTGCTCATCGTGCAGGAGTTGGCGGGCTTGTTGTGCGTCACGGCCGCGCACCGACCACTGCGCACCGGGGTAGCGGGCAACCCAGGTGCCGTCGGGCTGTTCGGTAACCGAGGGCGTGAACACGAACGAGACATTGCGCTCGATCATCAGCCGTTCGATATCGGCTTGGGTTTCGACGTTCATCACACCCTCCCGTCGTCGTCCACACATCCATCATGGCGCGATGCCGAGAAGCGTGCGCGACGTACCGCGAGGTCGAGGGCGGCGGCATCGGCCGCCGCGGCCGCCGTGCGGCGCTCAGCGGCGCGCCGGGACAAACGGACGGCTTCGGCACGCGCGGCGGCGCGACCAGCACCGGCAAGGGCGGCCTGGCCCTGGTCGCGGGCGGCGAGGTAGGCCGCGTGTTCGGCGGCCACGGCGGCGCGACGAGTCTGGCCGGCGGCCAGCTCTTCAGCTTCGCGGGCGAGATCGGCAGCGGCCGGCCGTTCGGCGAGGTTGTCCGTACCGTGCCAGGCGAGGATGGCGCCCAGCAGGCCGATCGGGCGTGCTGGGCTGTCGGGGATGCGCCTGCCTACACCGAGCCAGTCAGTGATCAGCTGGTTGAGGTCACGCGGGGTCCAGCCGGCCGCCGCCGGCGCTGCCAGCATCGCCGCCCAACTGGCCGGAGTGAAGCGGTGAGCCCATGGTGGGGCATGCGGATCTGCACGCCAAGTCACCGCCAGCCGCCGTCCCCCGGGATCTGAAGCTCGGCGGCGCGCAGCGCCGCTGTGCCGGGCGCCCTGGTGGCGCCCGCGGGTAGTAACCAGTCGTTCTCCAGGTGAGGTGGTGGTGGTTACTTGGGACCGTGCCGGGTGGGGTGACAAGCTGTTAATGGCGCGGTTGAGCTGGGCGTTGTCGTGGAGGACCCAGACTGAGGCCCAGCCGCGATGGTGATCACCCATGCGCCAGGAGGCCATGCGTTCGGTGTAGGTGCGTTGGCGGCCGCGCAGGACCTCGGTGGCCACCCCGAGCAGCCGTAGGCATTCGTGGGCGCGTTGGATGGTGCGCTCGTTGTAGCCGGTGTCGTGGTGCAGTTGGGTGTTGGTGGGCCGGCAGTTGCGGCCAGTGTCGCGGTCGGCGTAGTGCGCCATGGCGGCCGCGATCACGATCAGCGTTCGTTTGGCGATGCCGCCGTTGCACATGCGTGGCCGGATCTCAGGGTAATGCAGGTCGTAGGCCACTGCCACGGTGACGTGCGCCCAGCGCGCCGGTCCCCCCGACCAGCACGGCACCCCCGCGTAGGCGTCGTCTTCGAGCTCGAGGTTGACGAACATGCTGGCCGGCGGAAGATCGCCACCGCGCAACCGGCGGCCGCGGCGGATCGCCACCACATCAGCGACCGGCGCGGTACGAACGACACCGCGACGACGGCGACCAGCGCTACAACCGCGATACGTCGGCGGCCGCGACGCGAGCGGCCGAGTGGCGGCACACCCTCGATATGCGATGGCACGCAAGTCCACGGGCGGGGTGGACAAAAGTTGATCACGAAGCGCGCCGTTGTCTGGAAAGGCAGACAGGTATGCGCTACCGTGAGATCTGACCTGCAAAAGTCAAGATCCCTTCGGGGACATGGGTGCGGACCCGGAACCGAGCGCCAACTCGGTTCAAACCCCCCGACAGGGCCCCGCTACGCGGGGCCTTCGTCATGTCAGCAGAGGATCGATCCCTTACCCAGCTATTGAGATGTCACATCTGCCCGGCCGTTCCAGCAGGACAAGAAAGCTGCGGGCTTGGAGTCTCACATCGCCAGCGGCAGGACCTCCTTGTGATGGTCGAGCTCGCGGACAAGTTCGGGAAAGCCGGTGTGTACGGCTAGAAGGTCGGCCACGTACTGAGAGACAGACATGCCGTGCCCTGCGGCTAAGTGCTTGATCTTGTCGGAGACGACGCGCTCTGGGCGAGTTAGTAGTTCAACGCGGTCGCCTTTACGAGGTCGAGGCATGGTCTGCAGCCTGCCAGGCAGACGCTTGTATCTGATACAAGACACGCGCTGTGCGCGTGATTTTTTCGTGACCAGATCTGCCAGGATTGGCGCCCTGGGCTACACCCCCCAACAACCGAGCGTCCAGTGACAGAAACCTTCACGCGACAGGCCAGGAAGGGGCAGAGCCCCACGCACGGGCACCGGAAGTCCGCGGGTCATCGCGTCAGGGTCGTCTGGTGAGGATCGCAATGGCGGCTTGAATGATGACGCTGAGGATGGCGCTGATGACGCGTCCGGTGTCCCCGATGGTGACCTTGGAGTCCGGGTTGCGGGCGTGGATGCGATCAGCCAAAACGCAGATGCTCACGACGATGGCCACGATTCCGAGGATGGCAACGATTCCCACTGCCAGGTCAGTTCCGCTCATGGTTGGTGCTCTTTCTCGCGATGGTCGGGAAAGTGGGTCCCGGAGCGGGGCGTATGAGCTCCGCTCTCTTCTTCTGGGCGGAACTGCGCTGTTTTCCAGGGCACTGGCCGCACCTTTCTTGTCGTGGCAACTCGGTCATCAGTGAAGTACCGGGGCGAGAGCTGTTTTCCGTCACGCGCGGTGCGGTAGGTAGTTCTCTGGCACTCATCGGGAGGTATACGCCGGCGGGGTGCAGGCGGACGGGGTCATGAGGTGCGGGGCCGAGGAGAAGGGGTGCTGGGTTTGGCATTCACGACCTCTAATGCCTTGTGCAAGGTCGATTTGCCGACAAGCCGAGTGGTAACGGTTTGGTAACGACCCGTACAAATACCGGCTTACCTGGGTAGACGTAATGACGTAATAGCGTGTTGACGCATATGCGTCATTGCGCTGTGACGTAATGTTTGGGGCATGCCTACGGTTTCTTTGGTCCACACCAAGGGTGGCGTCGCGAAGACGACGTCGGCGGTGTATCTCGCGACTGCTGCGCAGCGCCGCGGCCGCGATGTCGTACTTGTCGATGCCGACCCGCAGGGCTCGGCGCTGGAATGGGCGGCGGCCGCCCAGGATGACCCGTTGCCGTTTTCGGTGGTGCCGGCACGCCGGCCCCTGGACGTCAGTGGTCCCCAGGAGTTGACGATCGTGGACACTCCCCCGGGTACGGCGCAGGTTATTCAAGAAGCGATTGAGCTGGCCGATCTGGTCGTGGTGCCCACGGGGGCTTCGCCACTGGATGTCCGCCGGGTGTGGCCGACTTTGGAGATCACCGCGCACCGCCCCACAGCCGTGTTGTTGACCGGCGTGGATCTGCGTACCCGACTAGCCGACGAGGTGAAGACCCTGCTGGAGGACGAAGGGGTGCCGGTGATCGAAACGCGGATTGTTCGCCGCGAGGGCATCCGCCGGGCGTTCGGGGCTACACCGGATCACCTGTACGGCTATGACGACGTGTTCGACGAGCTGCTGGGGGCGCTGGTTCATGTCTGATTTGACTTCGAAGATGGCCGCGCGGGTGAAGACAGAGCCGACCAAGCGGGCGGCGGAGGCGTTCCGCTCCCCCACTGACGATATGCAGCGTGCCACGGTCTATCTGCCACGCGCGACGGTGCGCGGACTGAAGCAGGCTGCACTAGATCAGGACACCAGCATGAGCAAAATCCTCACTGACCTGGCCGATCAGTGGTTGGCGCAAAACGTAAAGACGTGATGACGTAAAGACGTAACGACGTAATGACGCGTATACGTTGTTGCGTCATTACGCGCACAACTTCATGCCACGGTTGGAAACGCCTGGCGGGCGATTGCACGCCCGCCAGTTAGCGTCTGTTGCATGCGAGTGGGTGTGTACATCGATGGGTTCAATCTGTACTACGGCGGCAAGTTCCTTTGTGGCTCTGGCACGGCCGGCTGGCGATGGCTTGACCTGCGCGCCTTGGCGACACGGCTCATCGCCAACCAATCCGCCTGGAGCGGCGCGACCGTTGAACGCATCGTGTACTGCACTGCGCGTATCTCAGGAGCTGACAACCGCGTTGGCAGTCGAGAACAGGACGCCTACCTCGCCGCTTTGATCCGTGCCGCTGTCGTGGATCACATCGAAGAGGGCAACTACGTCAACCGCGTCGCCTCCGCGCCCCTGGCCACCAAAGACCGACGTGGGCGTCCGGTTCTCACCACCCCAGCTTGGCCGGTAACCATCAAAGATGGCGCCGGACTGAACGCCCCCGACGCGCGATTCTTCGTCTCCGTTGCGCGGCGTGAGGAAAAGGGCTCCGATGTGAATGTGGCCGCTCACCTGCTGCTCGACATCCTCGAAAAGCGCATCGATGCCGCGCTGGTGATCAGCAACGACAGCGACCTGAAATTCCCCGTTCAGGCCGCACGTGATCGCGTCCCGGTTGGCACCATCAACCCGACCAAAAACCAGACCGCAGGAAAGCTGCGCGGTAAACCGTCGGACGGGGTAGGCAACCACTGGTGGTACCAGCTGGTGGCCGCCGATTTCCAGTCCTGCCAACTTCCAGACCCCGCTGGTGGGGTCTCTAAGCCTCAGCCCTGGTGACATACCCGACAAGGGAGGGGAATTGCGTGGACGCAACGCGCGTTGCATAATTGCGCAATACCACCCGTTCCCGGCAGGGGACGGGTTTTTTCTGCCCGCGCTAAGCGAGACTGCGGTCCACCCCTCAACCAAAAAACGTAATGACGTAACGTAATGACGTACTGACGTAGTGACGTATATACGTCGTTACGTCACTACGTTCATGGTTGGCGGCTGGTTAAAGCGCTTTTCCCAGGCTGGGTAGCTGCCGAGGCTGCGAAGAAGCGGAGCCGTGAGTGCTGCCACGACCTGGTCGGGATTTTCATCGAGGTCGCTCAGGGAAGCTTCGGTTGCCCTCTCGTAGATGTCTTCTGTGTAGACGGGCCCTCTGTCGCCAAAATTCCGGTCGGCGATCATCCACGACGTCGAGTCGCGAAGGCCATTCATCGAGAGGGCGAACCGCCAACTGCCGGTGTATCCCCAGCGGTGTGACACTGCAGCGGCCAGACGGGCAAGCAAGCTGACGTGCCCGATGATCAACAATTCCAAGACGACGGTGAGATCGGGTTGGGGAGGGGCCACGTTTCTGAATGAGCGTGTGGTCACGGCGCGCTCCGATGCCAGAACGAGCCGGCCAGACTCATACAGCACGATCTCGGCGGCGCGATCCTCGCCGGCGAAGCGTTGCCCGTCGTACATGCCGGTGGTCAACGCGACACCGCCAGGGCGGCGAGCAAAACCACCAGCGTGAGCCAGCGTTGGTGCGTATGTGTCATGTTCTGGACCTGTGGCCGCGTGAACGAGCTGGAGCACTGCTTCTTCCCACCGCGAGGCTTCGGTGAGGGAGACGAGCATGTCTTCCCGTGCACTGAGCGGATCGGCCAGCACGACGAGCAGAGGCGCGCCGTCGCCGACGAGCTCGGTACGGATCGATCGGGCTTCAACTCGCAGATCGCGGCGGTCCGCCAGGCGCCGGTCAAGGAGCCGTACGACCTCGGTGTTGGTCAGCACACGGTTGGTTTTGTCGCCGCGGCCGTAATAGCGCCCGTCAGCCATGTGTGGCGCTCGGACTGACTGCGGGACGTGGACAACGAGGTACCCATGGTCGGCGTGGGTTGTCGAATTGATGACGGTGGTCCGAATCTGTACTGCCTCGTCGACCCTCATCCGCGCAATCTGCTCGATTCGCTCAGCGAGCCCCGCTAGGGGGACCGGCCACAGACTAGGCGGCGACGTGTCCTCGTCGACGCCGATCAGGATCGTTCCTCCGTCAAGAGCGAAAGCAGCGATGTCTTTGGCTAGGTCTTTATTCGCGGCGTTACCGGATGCCAGCTCGCGTTTGAGATCCAACCAGTGGGTTTCTTCCAGCAGGCCATTCAGCGCTAGCCGCTGCAGTTCTTCCTCGGTGCGGGCGGGGATCGCATTCATGGGGCTCCTCAAGGGGTCTTTCGCGCGACTAGCGGCTGAGCATTTCGAGTAGTCGCTTTGCCCCGCGGTCAGACACCGACTGCGACGATAGGACGTAGGCGGCGGCTTGATCGGGAGTGAGACGGCCGCCGCTGATGTGGCCGCTGAGAAATCGCCGTGCTTGGGCCTTGTCATCTGCTCCGGTCCAGCCGTTGCGACCGCCGTAGAAAATGACGGAATCGAGGTCTTTGCGCACGTCATCGTCCATCTCGGAGGTGGTGACCTCTCCTGTCAGCAAGTTGATGGCGGCCGCGCCAGCAGCCCACTCGGCCAAGGGTGTGGAGCCCTCGACGACAGCAAGTGAATGACCGCGGGCGAGGCCCATCGCGAAGTGCAACGACCGTTCATCTGGCACGAAGGCGAGAACCGGCCCGCGGTCAGGCCGGTTGCGGCTTTGCGGAGTGGCGTGCCCACCCGCTCGGATGATCTCGTCGAGGTCGGCATAACCGAAGCTCGCGGCATTTTGCGCGTTGCTCACCAGCAGCGGCGCTAGATCCTCCTCCTGGCCGCGTTCCCAGATCCAATTGGCGGCCAGGGCGATGGCGTCCTCATACGGCCGATCTTCGACGTCATCGGGGACCCACGCCGCGGCTCGCAGATGAGTCGACGGGTGCAGTTCGGCGCTGGTCATTACGCGGCTCCTGAGGGCGAGCTGAGTTTGGCCAGGTAGCGGTACGCCGTGGCCCGACTGATACCGAATGCTTGAGCAAGTTCAGGGACCGGTTCCCCCGTTGCGGCGAGTCGGCGCAGCTGTTCTTGGCGTTCCGGGGTCAGCTTGGCCGGCTTGGTAGCCGGCAGTTGGCGAACTCGGCGGGAGTCCCGGGATGCGGCGCGCCGCTCGCGGCCGAGTTCGAGTTCGAGCTCGGCCAGCGTAGCCATAATAGTGGCCACCGCACGCCCTGTCGGTGTACCGGTGTCTACGCCTTCGCGTAAGGCGCGCAATAGAATTCGGCGCTGGCCAAGCTCTGCGATGGTGCGAGTTACTTCTACGACAGATCGGCCCAGTCGATCGATGGCGGTGACCACTACGGTGTCACCTTCGCGGGCGTAGTGCAGCAAGGCCGTCAGGCCTGGCCGATCGGTGTTCACTGCACCGGAGACTTTGTCGGTGAAGACATGGCCAGATTCGACCCCCTCGGCGGCGAGCGCGGCGAGCTGCGCATCGAGATCCTGGCCCACAGTGCTCACCCGCGCGTACCCGAGAATCGCTGTCACAGCATCTACCGTCTCATTGCCCTCCGACAATGCGGATCTGAGACACGCGGTGTGAGACAAGAAATGAGACAGTACGACCAGCGGTTACGCGACAGGGGAGTAGCGCCCGATGGGTGTCTCGTTTCTTTAGATGTGCGACAGGAGCAATGTGCTCAACTGTCAGCGGACATGGCTATCTCGGGAGAGCGGGCCCAGTTGTGACGGCCGGATGTCCCGACGTCCCTATCCTTGGAGGCGTGACGAGCGAGTGCGGTGACACCGGGTCGGAGCTGCCTTCGTCCCCGACTTCGTCCCGCCGTTTCGGTCAACTGCCCGACCTTGGTGTCTCAGATGACTTCGACAAGCCGCTACCTCGCGGTGATGTCGCTGTGTGGGAAGCGTCTGACACGTCGGCCCACCAGGGCGACAGCGAAGCCCCCGACGAGTGGACCATCGACGAACTCGACGACTGGCCCTTCGACGACCCCTCCATCGATGTGGCAGCCCTGCTTCAGTCGCTGCGAGAGTCGGATGCCGACCGCGCAGCCGGCCACACGTTCGGTGAAGAAGAGATTCGCGCTCGCTATGGCTTGCCGAGGCCAGGCGTAAGCGACAGACCCGTCTCCGAACCTCGGTGACCGTCCCTGCGAGGACGAGGCCGCATCTAGATCAGGCGGGGGTCGCCGTCTTCGTGGAGCACGATGTGCCGATCGCAGCGCTGGGAGCGCGTGGACGAACGTCTGTGTTGGTGGTCATGCGTTTTTCTCGTTGCTGTTGTGCAGATCCTTAACGGTGCCGATGAACACGTCGGTGATCTCGGGTAGCCGGGATACCAAGTCCCACAGCGGCTTATCGGTCTCGTACCGCGCGGCGGCGTTCTCTTGGTCCCACTGCTGCTTCCAGGCTGCATAACCAGGTAGGTCATCGGGATCGGAACTGTAGTCCAGAGCATCAAGCCCATCGGGATGCTGCGGCCGGATCATGTAAAAGCGTGCTAGTCGTCCGGTGTGGCGGTGGTACGCCACCACGTTGATCTTGAGCTCGCTTGGCCAGTCGTTGCGCATCGGTACGCGGCCCAGAAGCTGCCACTCGTCCAGGTCTGGCACCTGCAGGCAGGTGCCCTCGGTCAGTGTGATGGCCATCCGTCCATCGGAGTGCACGTGCGCGATCACCTGGTCGGGGCTGCTCGGGCCGTAACCGGGGCGCAGTGGCGGGGTGGGCGTGATGCTCATGCGTGATCTCCTTCGGTGGGTTCCCAGGGTGCGGCACAAAGTGCTCGTTATTGGTAGCCGTATGTCGCCGGTCGCCGATACCCTTTAACACATGAATCCGCAGGTGCCGGGCTATCCCGCGGGGTTGTCTGCCTCGCCGGCCGGAGCGCCTATGGGCGCAACCGTATTGCCGCCACCTCAAACGCCTGCGCCTCCTCCTGGACCTCCACCCCGGCGGAGGGGCTGGATCCTGGTGCTGCTGGTGCTGCTGGCTGCGTCGCTCTTGGCTATAAGTGCGCTCGTTATGAGCGTGATCAGAATGACCGCGTCGCCCCCACCCGCGACCATCACGACGGTAACGGCGCCACCGCCGCCCCCGCCGAACTACAGCCCCGAGCAGATAGCGTCGGCGAAAAAAGAAGCTTGCGACGCAAGCGAGGCAGCCTCCTTGAGCGTCAACAACTCGCAGCAGAACTTAATTGTCGCCGCCCGTGATCGGAAATCGCCCCAATACGGTCCCGCACTGGCGAATTTTCAGCTCGTAGTGGCGATTGAAACTAAGTACATGCAACAACATCTGCCACCGGCGACCCCAAACGATGTCGTCAAAGCGACTAATGATTACATCGCCGCGCTGGTCGCAGTGGCAGACGGCGAAACCCGTGGAGTGTCAAACCCAGACGCAGACGCGCTAGTCGACAGAGCAAACAACATCGGCGATCGACTAAACAAGGCCTGTAGCTGACGTGACCTTTCCCTTTCACTCGCCTGAGCTAAGACAGCCAGCACCATCGCCGCCATGGCTGCCTACTCCCGGCCCCAGCCGCGGAGTCATAGTGGGAGCGGCAGGCGTATTCGTGGCCGCAGTGGTCGCAGTGGCGCTGGCCGGCATAGGGCTGGCGACCTCCTCGAAAGGTGCGGTTAACACCGTGGTGGTGCCGTGGTCGCCACCGCCACCAACCGCTGATCAGGTGGCTGCGGCCCGCGCGAAGGCCTGTGAGCTGTGGGGAAGAACTGCATCGGTGATGGATGGCGCCACAAATGCGGTGGCGCACACTCCGGGTGATTGGAACACTCCTGCAGTGCAGGATGCCTTGGCCAATGAGGCGCGGGTGACATTGGTCGAAAGGGAGTATCTATATCGCGAATTGCCTGCCAATACACCGGTTGCGATCCGGTCAGGGATCAACGACTACATGGCGGCCAGCGTGGATATGGAAAACGCCACCGCGCACCGGAAAGGCACAGCGCGAGATGCCGCGATTGATCGGGCGAATGCCGCCGAGGGCAAGGTCAACGCGGCGTGCCGGTAACAGCATAAGGGGGATTGATGGCTGATGTTCCTGCGGTCAGCATCGCTGGCAACATGATCATTACTCTCGATATGGTGCCGCCGGCGGCGGAGCCGTTGGAGGCTCAAGCTGCGCATTACAAGGCGTTGGCCGAAAATACTGCGGAACTGCAGCAGCGGCTGAAGGTCGCCAATGCGATGCGTGAGGATGCCGCGCAGTCGCCCGGGTGGGAAGCCGGTCACGAAAAGAACCGCCAGCTGGCGGCCGACTACGGGCGCATGGTCGAGATATACAACGCGGCCGCAACGTATTTCACCGGGGTCGCGGGCGACTATCGCACCGCCCGCAACACTCAGAACAGGATTGCCAACGACGCGAATGCGGAACTCGCTGCGACCGCAGACCCGGTAAAACGACAGGAGATCGTGGTCGCCGCTCATGCCCGCGCTCGAGACCTGACCAGCCAGGCTGTCCAGTCCGCGCTCACAAAAGCCAAGGCGTTTCACGGGACCGCTGGCGCGGATATCACCGCTCTGACTTCGCGTTCGGGCGGTCCGATGCCTCAAGATCCCGTTCTGCCCCACAGCGGCGGTGGCGGCATCGCCGTACCTGCAGGGCGAGACAAAAAAGCGTTAGATGACAGTGGATCGCCAGATGGCGGATCTTCCGATGGCGGTGAGAACGGTGTTCAGGGTGCGGGCAGTAACCAGCATGGACCCGGCCATCGCAACGGACTCGGGCGCCCCGGGGACGATACAGACAATCCGCTGCCGCCTCCGGCGGTGGCAAATCCGTTTGCGGGCGGTGCCGAACAGATACCTGGCGGCGGGAGCGGGATTCAGTCTGTCGGGTTTCCGCCGGGGTTGACGTCGATGACCGGGGGGCTTGGTTCGATGCCCGGCGGGGGTGGCATGGGCGGCGGTTTGGGGTCAGGTGGAGGCTTGGGCGGGGGGTTGCCTGGTGGTCTTGGGCAGTTGCCCGGGACTCAGGCTGCCGGGCTGGGGAACCTGCCCGCTAACGCCATACCCACCGCCGGAGCTCCGGCACAGGCTTTCTCTCAAGGGCTTTCAACAGGATCGGCATTGGGGTCGTTGCCGCCTGCGACCGGGACCGGCACCCCGGCGGCCGGGCAGACAGCCGCAACTCCAGCGGCGGGACTGACGTCGGGCGCGGGTGTGCCCTCGGCGGGGGTGGCAGCGGCAGGTGCGACCCCGCCCACGGTTAATCCCGCGGGCGCCGGGGTGGCCAACTCTGCGGGGACGGCGGGTGCGGCGCCGGCGGCGATGATGCTTCCCCCGCCGGGTATGGGCGCTCCGGCGGCTCCTGTAGCTGGGGGCGCCAGTGGTGCAGCGCCGGTGGCCCCTGCCGGCAATTCGGCCACAGCGGGTGGTTCGGCGCCGGCTACGAACTCAGCGGGCTCGCCGGGCGGATCGGGTGGGGCGGTGGTGGTGCCGGCCGCCACTGTGAGCGCTGGAGCGGGGTCCACCCGGCGCGAAAGGTCTGATTCACCGGAGTTGGCTGCCGCAAAAGCGTTGGTGCGCAAGCTCCGTCGTGACAGTGACATCGTTAATTACGCCTGCATCGAGTGGGCCGTGGGTGTGTTTCGGCGTGAGGCTGGTGGTGCCACCGAGTGTGTGGTGATGTCCAACGAGGGCTTCGGCTATATCCCGTGGGGAGTGTTCTTGCCGCGGACTGCACGCCTTTTAGCGGCAGATGAGCGGGTGGACAACCAATTTCGGGAACGCTGGTTCGGGTCATCCGACCCTGCCGAGGTGTTAGCCGAGTACGCACAACTGCGCGGGCGCGGTGGCACGCATCTGGTTGCCATGGCGGTCACTGCGGACAGTCCCTTCGGTCGCGCGCCCGGTGTCGAATACGCCGTCTGCCCCCGCGAATTCGATGATGGCCCCTACTCGCGGCCGATCCTCGACGACATGCACATGCACCGACTCGAAGCCTTCGATCCACAGTTGTATGCCCGGATTGTGCAGACGCCGCGCGAGGTGGTGCAGCGAGCCCTGCAACAGCTCGGCGTTCAGATGACGTGGACTGTGTCGAGGTGCGAGCAGATGACGCCCGAGCTGCGCGAGATGTGGAATGTGTTGGGTACCGGCGACGACATTTCGCAGCAGACCTGGAACCAATACCGGATCGCGACCAGCGTGTATTTCGTGAATTTAAGCGCGACCAGACCGCACTTAGAGTCTTCCACTGGAGAGCGCCAGACGTATCAGGCGCAATGGGTCACGGCACGCACCATGGAATTCGTGCAGGGCTGGGAGCAGGACCTGGCCGAGGCAGCGGACATGGTCTACGCCGCAGCGACCGCCCACGCCGATCCCGCCGATTTCGCCCACCAATTCGAAATGAGGCTGCGCGCAGTCGCAGCCGAGCTCGGCTGCGACGATATTGAGCACCACAGTGAGTGAACACGAATATTTGCAATGGCTTGCCGAGCAATGGCGCCAAGAGCAGCACCAGGAGTGGCAGGCTAAGTACCGTGGGGTAGAACACCTCGCGGTGCTGGGGGCACGTCATCGCGATCTGGTCTCGGCACTCACAGAGAGCGCACGGTGGGCGGTCGGTACTGCCACACTGGGCATCCCGCCCGAGTCGACCGCCCGGGTGGCTGGCTGGGCAACTGACCTGGAACGCGCCGCATGCGATCTGCGCCTGGCGGGTATGAAGTTCGCTGCCGCGATCTGTGATCTAGGGCTGACGTGGGATTTTTTGCAACCAGATCAGCCTTCAGCTCCATCAGACTGGATCAAGAAGTCGCGGCCGTGGTTGGCGCCTGATCCCGGACTCGTCGAGTTTGCGGCCGAGGACAGGTTCGGGCTGAGCTTGCTGGCGGCGACTCGGGCGGCAGGTGAGTCATGGTCGACTGAGGTCGCCGTTGCACCGCATTTTCTGTCTGCGTTGTCGTCGGCGGTGGAGTTGGAGCCGTACAGTGCGGCCGGTTCATTGGCCGCACAGCGCGCGGTTGCGACGTTGGAGCGCGCATGCGTTGAGTCCGTAGGTATTTCCTACAACCGAATGCTGTTCAGGGGTCGGGGTTGGGCTCGTGACGCTTCTGCCATCACGGAGGAAGACGTCGACGTGATCGCGGAGTGGATGCGGACTTTGGCCGATGCCGGGATACCAAAAGCTTTGTGTGAAGCGGTTTTTCGCGACTTTCCGGTTGTTTACGATCACGCCCTTGCCGCAGCGCGTAGTAAAGCGGAGTCGATGTGACGATCCGCTGCTAACGCAGCCGGGGAACTTGCGCTCCTAATCCTTTCAAGGGGCCCTTGAAAGGATTAGGCGTTCCGCCTAGTATTCAAGGCAGTCTTGAAACTAGTGAGGGGGCCACCATGGTGTCCGCAGCGGCAGCAGATCTCGGATGCTTTGGCGCGGTCAGCCCCGGGGGGTTGGTTCGGGTTCGGGTTGGGCGTGATGGTCGGACGGTAGAGATTGGATTGTCGGCGGGGGCGATGGTGTTGTCGGCCGCTGAACTTGCCGCGGACATTGTGTGTGTGAGT
>NZ_GG770557.1:25123-27538 GCF_000164135.1 Mycobacterium parascrofulaceum ATCC BAA-614
GTGATCGCGCTCATCGAAAGTCCCCAGGTGTGCTCGCCGAAATTCCTCACCTGTGAGCAGCGGTCAGTGTAGTGGTTGGCGGGTGCCGGTGGTTGTTCGGCGTAGCGTTTCGGCGGCGGCGTGGTGGTCGCGGAGGCGGTAGGACTCGCCGTCGAGGTTGATGACGACAGAGCGGTGCAGTAGGCGGTCGAGCATGGCGGCGGCCACGGTGGTGTCGCCGAGGATCTCTCCCCAGGCTCCCACGCCGCGGTTGGTGGTGATGACGATGCTGGTCTTCAAATACCGTTGGGAGACAACCTGAAACAGCGCTGAGGCCGCCTCGGCGGGCAACGGCAAGTAGCCCAGCTCATCGATCACCAGGAGCGTCGGTCCGGCATAGAACCGCATCGTTGTGGCCCAGCGTCCCTCGATCGCTGCGCGGTGACACCGTGCAGCCAGATCGGCGGCAGTGGTGAAGTAGGTGCGGTAGCCGGCATGTGCTGCGGCCCTTGCCAATCCGACCGACAAGTGCGTCTTTCCTGTACCCGGGGGCCCGACGAGCAAAATGTTGGTCGCCGATTCCAGGTAGCGGCAGGTCCCGAGTTCGTCGATCAGCTTGCGGTCGATCCCGGCGGCGGCATCAACGTCGAAGTCTGCCAGGGTGGCCGGGGTGGGCAGGCAAGCGAACCGCAACCGGCCGGCCAGCCGCCGAGCGGTGGAGGCCTCGACTTCGACGGCCAAGAGCCGCTCCAGGGCCACCGTCAGCGACAGGTTCTCGGTGGTGGCCTGGTCCAGGACCGCGGGTAGGGCTTCGGCGGCCGCGGCCAGTTTCAGTTCGGCCAGGTGCGAGCGCAGCTGCTGATACCGCGAAGCGGCCGCCGACGGTGTTTCCTGGGCGGTCATGGTGGTGGTCTTGGCGGTGCGTGGGCTGGGGGTCATTGGATGGTCCTGTTCTGGGCGGCCCGCTCGTAGACGGACAGATCGATGACGGTGGAATCGGGTGACGGAGTTGAGGGTTGATGTTCAGAACTGTCGGCTTGTTTGATCCCGAGGAGTTGTGCGGCCGCGGCTTTTGCGGCCGGGCCCGGTGGGATGCGTTCCTTGCGCCGGTGCGGGCGTCCGGTAGCCGCGGTGGCCATCGCGGCGGTGTCCAGGGCGATGACATGGCCGCTGTCACGTACCGTGACGCCGAGCCCGTCGGCGGCCATGCGGTGCCGGGCGACCACGATTCCGCTCGTGGTGGCGATGTCACAAAACTGGGCCCCGACCGGATGGGACACCACGACCTGGGCGGCGGCCAGCTCCGGAGGCACCGAGTAGCGGTTACCGCGATACGACACCAGCGCTTGCCGCGACGCCGTGCGGGCCTCGGCCAGGATCACCGGATAGGCCATCGCCGGCACCGGCTGTAGCGGCTCTGTTTTGGCCACCACCGCCACCGAGGACCGGCCCTCAGCGGTGGCGCGGATGCGGGTGTCGCCACGGACCCCGGCGAAGCGATCCAGGCTGGCTTGGGCCTGCTCGACGGTGGCCTCGTCGGCCAGCGTGCGCCACCAGCGTTGCGCGGCGGTGTGGTTGACCTTTTCCACCACTCCCTTGCGGTTGCCGCGCCGCGGCGGGCAGATCGCCACACAGACCCCGTAGTGCTTGGCCACTCCGGCGAACGAGGCGCTCACCCGTCCCGAGCCGGGGTCGCAGACCGTGGCCATCCGGTCAAAGCGCCACACCCGGGTGCACCCGCCCAGGCCGCGGGTCGCGCGGTCCAAGCCGGCGACCAGGTGCGGCTGATCCTGGCAGGGCGCCAGGAAGCCGCGCCACTTGCCCGAATGGGCCAGCGAGCCGACCAGCAGGTGCGCGGTCTTGCCCCACCCCCACGATGCCGGCGGATCGGGCAATTCCAGCCAGTCCCATTGGGTTTCCTCACCCGGGGCGTGGGGGATCACCGCGTTCGGGCGCTGGGTGGCGGTCCGGCAGGCTTCACAGACGGGGCGTAGATTGCGGACGCGGATGTTGCGGGTCAGGCTCTGATACGACAGCCCGAACCCCAGCTCCTCGAGCTCGTCGAACAGGGTGCGGGCCCACAGGTGCGGGTCCTCGGTCAACCTGGCGGTGACGTAGTCGACGAACGGCTCGAACGGATCGGGGTCGGGGCGGGCACGCACCCCGGGTTTGCCGTCGCCGGCCAGATACTTGCGGACCGTCTTGCGGTCAAAGCCGGTGTGGCGGGCGATCGCCGAGATCGTCCAACCACGCTTGGCCAGGGCATGTACTTCCATATCGTTCTCCCATGTGAGCATGAGAAAGCGGGCCTCCTTCGGGCAGTGCTGCAGGCGTCAGACACCAGCAGCATCGAAGGAGGCCCGCCCTTCTCGGCGGAGCCACACGGGTGGGGAATTTCGATGAGCGTCAGTGGGGAATTTCAGTGAGCGCGATCAA
>NZ_GG770557.1:28209-42967 GCF_000164135.1 Mycobacterium parascrofulaceum ATCC BAA-614
CTGGAGCGTAGCGGTCATCGATGTCGGCCACGGCGGATGCGCCGCGGGGCCGTGACCGCAATGTTTTCCACGACGTGGACTCCGTGAACGACACCGTCAGGACACCAGCGGAAGTGCAGTTTCAATGATCGCCTTTCCGAAGTCCGAGTCGGCCGCGGCGACGATCGAGGTGGCTCCGCTGCGACGCCGAAAGACCGAAACTCTTGACTTTGTAGCGTGTTTCTAGTTACTCTTGACACACCGCAAGCCTTAAGGGGATCATTGTGAACAATGATGTCAAAGACATCGCCGAATGGGCCAGGTCGCAGGGCTGGACCGTCCTCGACGACACAAAGGGATACAGCCGGTTCTACGATCCGCAGGGCAATTACGTGACGTACTACCCAGCTAGCCCGAGCCGTCCGAATCGGCGGATGGCCGACTTGAAGGTGGACCTGAAGAAGGCGGGCTTACAGATCCCACCCCCAAGCAAGAAAGAACAGCGGTCGCAACGCAGGAAGGGAGAGACAAAGTGAACGACGATTGGGTTATCTCCTTCACCTTCAACGTCGACCCGTCGATGGAGACGATGGACCGCTGGGAGACCCAACTCGAGGGCCTCGACGGTTCGGTCGCGCGGATCCCCGGCCACGGCGTCGATGTGACGACGTATGCATCGGGCGGTATGTCCGTGATCGAAGCTGCCGAGAAGATGGCCAACGAGGTTATACACATCGTTCATGCGGAGCCGGTCGGCATGGAGGTGATGCGGGAAGCGCAGTGGCAGCGCCGGGCGGACGAGCCGACGTTGCCAGAGTTGATGTCGGCCGCCGAGATCGCTGAAGAGCTGGGCATTTCCCGTCAGCGCGTGCACCAGCTGCGCCGCACTGCGATGTTCCCTGCGCCGTTGGCGGATCTGCGCGGAGGTGCAGTATGGGATGCCGCCGCGATTCGGAAGTTCAGCAGCGACTGGAAGCGTCAGCCCGGACGGCCGGCAGGCGACTTCTACGTGCAATATGAGCACTTCGTTGAGGGCCAATGGCAGCTGGACACGACGTTCGGTCCGACGACAGAACATCGGGCTTGGGCTTTCTACAAGCAGGCGATCGAGCACCCACACATGCGCTACGTCCGGCTGATGCGCGGTGCAGACGACTTAATCGCGTCACACGAGTAGCTCCCGGCTGGCGTTCAGCGCCCCAATCGCAAGATCGCAACCCGTGTCGCAGGTGGCCAAGTCCCCCCTCGGACACGCGTGGTGCAGGCCGGTGGGACGGCCCGCAGAACTCCCCGCAACAGGGGTCGAGAAATGGCCCCTCCGCTGCACGTTCGACGCTTGGCCAGCGCCAGCCAACCTCTTCCGCAATCCAGCACACGTAGAGTCGGCATGGCGTTAGCGAAATCGAATTCCCCGCGTTGACAGGTCAACTGCATGCATGAGGGTGCCCACGTAGGCGTCGAGAGCGACCTGGACGCTTTGTGGGCGGCCGTGCCCTGCCCGACGCTGGTCGTCGATCGCGAGGGGATCGTGCAGGCGCTGAGCGGGTCGGCAGAATCCCTGCTGCCCGGCGCGGTGCCGGGCGGCCGGATCGACGAGTCGGTCGACTGGCTTTCGAGCGCCCACCATCATCTCGTCGAATTTTCCCCCGGCGCGGCCGGCCGGGACGCGTCGCTCGTCTCGGGAAGTGTCGTCTCGGGAAGTGTGGGCGGCCGCAAGTTCGACGCGCACGCCGCGGTGCTGCCCAGCGGCGAGGTGGCGTGGTCGCTGGTCGAGGACACCGGCCAGTTGTTGCGCGAGGCGCAGGAAGCGCTGGCGCGGGAGCAGGAGCGCACGGCGATCCTGCTCGAGGCATCCTCCGTGTTGAACGCGTCGCTGAACGTCGACCGCTGCCGGGAAGCGACCGTGCAGATGGCCGCCCGGCACCTGGCGGACGCGGCGGTGTTGGTGGCCCCGGCGGGCCGCGGCCGGCGGCTGCCGGTGTTCTACAGCGACCTGACCGGGCCGGTGGAGCAGTGCAGCGTCGACGCCGACCCCGCGGTGGTGGCGGGTTTGAGCGAGGCCCTGCACGGGTTCCCGCCCGTTTCCTCCGGTTGGATCGACCCGGTGAGTGTGCCCGATTGGCTTGTCCCACAACATTTCTCGGGTTCGGTGGGGTCCGTGATGATCTTGACGCTGCCGGGCCACGGCGTTTCGGCGGGGGCGTTGGTGTTGCTGCGGCGCACCGATCGGCCGGTGTACAGCGCCGACGAAGAGATGTTCGCCGGCCTGTTCGCCGCGCGGGCCGGGGCGGCGTTGTCCGCCGCGCGCCTCTACGCCGAGCAGGCCGCCATCACCCGCACGCTGATGCGTGACCTGCTGCCCCCGCCGCTGCACGGGCTGCACGGCATCGAGTTCGCCGGCGGGTACCGGGCCTCGAAGGATTACGAGGTGGTCGGCGGCGATTTCTACGACTTCCACCCGGCGGTGCGTCCCGAGGACGAGACCCTGGTGGTGCTGGGCGACGTGTGCGGCAAGGGCCTGGACGCCGCCGTGATGACCGGCAAGATCCGCAACACGCTGCAGGCGCTGACGCCGCTGGCCGAGGACCACGAGGGGGTGCTCACCCTGCTCAACCGCGCGATGCTGTCGTCGGACCACACCAGGTTCGCCACGTTGGTCCTGGCCTCGGTCGCCTACCGGGACGGGCAGGTGGCGCTGCGGTTGACCTGCGCCGGGCATCCACCGCCGTTGATCGTGCGCCACGACGGGCAGGTGGAAGAAGCCAACACCAAGGGCACGCTGGTCGGCGCCCTGGAGCGGATCACCGTGCAATCGTTCGAGACCCACCTCGCACCGGGCGAGACGTGCGTGCTGTACACCGACGGCATCACCGAGGCCCGCGGCGGCCCGCTCGGCAACGACTTCTTCGGTGAGCAACGCCTGGCGGCCGCGCTGACCGGATGCGCCGGCATGCCGGCCGAGGCGGTCGTCGAACGCGTCTTGATGCTGGCCTCGGAGTGGGTGGGGCAGCGCGTGCACGACGACATCGCCGTCGTCGCCATCACCGCCCCGCAGCGGACGCACCTGAGCGCCGTCGACGGCCACACCCGGGGCAGGTACGTCGCATGACTTCTTACGACACCGATACGACGGCCTCGCCCGCCACCGGTGACGCCGACGTATTGCTGGTCCGCGAGCGGCTGTGGGGCGCCCTCGCCGACCGTGACGAGTATGCGGCGGCTGCCACCGTGTTCGCCGCGATGGACTCGGGCATGACACCCGAGGACGTGCTGCTCGAGGTGATCGCGCCCGTCCAGCACAGGGTGGGCGCCGAGTGGGCCGCCAACCGCATCGGCGTCGCGCAGGAACACGCCGCTACGGCCATCAACGACCGCGTTATCGCGGCGCTGGCTCATCACTCCGTCGGCAAATTCGCGGCCCACGGCGGCCGGGTCACCCTGGCGTGCGTCGACGGGGAGTGGCACGCTTTGCCCGCCCGCCTGCTGGCCGAGGTGCTGCGGCTGCGCGGCTGGCAGGTCGACTTCCTCGGGGCGCAGGTACCGACCCCGCATCTGATCGCGCACCTGCACCAGCACGGCCCCGACGTGGTGGCGCTCTCCTGCTCGATCCCCACCCGGTTGCCCAACGCGCACGCCGCGATCGTCGCGTGCCAGTCCGCCGGGTTTCCCGTCCTGGCCGGCGGCGCCGCCTTCGGCCGCGACGGCCGCTTCGCCCGTCAGCTGGGCGCCGACGCGTGGGCGCCCGATGCCCGGACCGCAGAGGAACGCCTGCGCCGCGGATTCCCCGCCGTCCGGCGCGTTCCCAACCGACAACCCGTCGACGACCTGCCGCACCTGGCCGACCAGGAATACACCTTGGCGAGTCGCAGCGCGCCACAACTGGTCAAGTCCACCGTCACCGACCTGGAGGATCGCTTTCCCGCCATGCGCGCCTATTCCGCGGAGCAGCATCAGCGCACCGTCGAGGACGTCGCCCACATCGTCGACTTCCTCACCGTGAGCCTGTACACCGACGACGACGCGTTGTTCGCCGACTTCGTGACCTGGACAGCCGAGATCCTCGCCGCCCGCGGCGTCCCGGCGGCGTCGCTGCATCCGGCGTTGGATTTGCTGACGATCCAACTCAATGACTTTCCCCGCAGCCGGCGCCTACTGCGGACAGCAAACGATGCCCTCACTGCTCTCACCGGCCCAGGAGCGTCCGAATGAACCTCTCAGTGAACGTCGTCACCACCGGGCGGACGGCCCGCCTGCAGGTTCGCGGTGACCTGGTCTACGAGACCGTGGACGCCATGGTCGACGCCGCCGATCGGCTGCTCGGCCAACAGCCGACCCCCGCAGACCTGCACCTCGACCTGGCCGCGCTGGAGTTCTGCGATTCCGCCGGCCTGTCCGGGTTACTCCTCGTCCATCGCCGGAGCCATCAGGCGGGCGCGCGACTGCACCTGGACAACCGACCGAGATTCCTGGATCGCATCCTCGACGTCACCGGAACGTTCGAGCACCTCGTCGCCGCGTCCGACGCGGGGACGGCGGGCTCCGACCGCCGGGGCCGGAACGCTCCGGGAGAAACCCGCGTGCGCTGACCCCAGTGCGGTGACCGACAGTGCGGTGACCGGCAGCGCGCCAGCCCGTAGGCTGGGTGGCGACCGATGACACCCAACGGATTCCCTCCCCACACTGCTTCGCGCACGTTTCGCGACCGTCGCGAGGCCGGTCGCGCGCTGGCCGAGCAGTTGATCCACTACCGCGACCGGGACGACGTGCTGGTGTTCGGGCTGGCGCGCGGTGGCGTGCCGGTGGCCTGGGAGGTCGCCGCGGCGCTGCGCGCGCCCCTCGATGTGTTCCTCGTCCGCAAGCTCGGGGTCCCGCGCTGGTCGGAACTCGCCATGGGCGCCTTGGCCAGCGGCGGTTGCGTGGTGATGAACGACGACGTGGTGGCCAGTCTGGGCATCACCGACGAGCAGGTGCGCGAGGTGATCGACAGCGAGGCCGCCGAACTCGCCCGCCGTGAGAACGCCTATCGGGGCGGCCGCCCGCCGGCCGACCCGGCGGGCAAGGTGGCCATCCTGGTCGACGACGGGATCGCCACCGGCGCCAGCATGCTGGCCGCCGTCCGGGCGCTGCGCGCCGGCAGGCCCGGCGCGGCCCCCACATCGATCGTGGTCGCGGTCCCGGTGGGACCGCCGTCGACCTGCCATGTGCTCGCGCTCGAGGCCGACGACCTGGTGTGCGTGACGATGCCGCCGGGGTTCGAAGCCGTCGGGCAGGTTTACGCCGATTTCCACCAGGTCAGCGACGACGAGGTGCGCGAGACGCTCGCCTCCCCCACCCGCTGAGCTGTTACTTGGCGGCCTCGTCGCCGCGGCCCTCCGCCGGCACCGCCGGCTGGTCCTCCGACGATTCGTAGACGCCCGATTCGTGGACGCCCTCGTGCGGGGCTTCCTCGGGGTAGTCGACGGTCTCTTCGCCCTCCGGCACCTCGTCCACGTGCTCCGGCTCCGCGCCGCCCGCGTCGCGTCGCTGCCGCTCCTGCAGCGCGTCGACGATCAACAGCACCACGCCGAGCACGCTGGCGCCGATGCAGACCCAGGCCACCAACTCGTTGCTCGTCACCACGGCGAACACCAGCGCAACGAGCCCGACAAGGGCGAGTACCAGCGCAATGATCAGCATCGGTCATCCTCCAAGCGACGAGCGGGACAGCGTGCAGCTCCGCCTGAGAGGCTAGTTGTTACCCCGGTTGAATTGGTCGAACCCGCCGGCGTCGGCGCTGGAGTCGACGGGCGCCGCCGATCCGCGCTGACCGAGCTCTTCGAGCTGCGACTCCAGGTAGGTCTTGAGCCGGGTCCGGTACTCGCGTTCGAAGGTGCGCAGCTGCTCGAGGCGGCCTTCCAGGACGGTGCGCTGCTGGTTGATCGTGCCCATGATCTCGGAGTGCTTGCGTTCGGCGTCGGCCTGCAGGGCGTCGGCCTTCTCCTGCGCCTGACGCAGCTGCGTCTCGGAGCGCGTTTGCGCGTCCGCGAGCATCGCGTCGGCGCGCTGCCGCGCCTCGGTGACCGTGGTCTCGGCGGTCTGGCGGGCCTCGGTGAGGATTTGGTCGGCGTTGGCGCGGGCGTCGGCCAGCATCTTGTCCGACTCCGCCTTCGCGGTGCTGGTCAGCCGGTCGGCGGTGTCCTGGGCCAGGCTCAGCACCCGGGCGGCCTTCATGGCCTGCTCCTCGTTGCTGGCGGCAGATGCGGCCGCCGCCGGTGCGGCCTTGGGCGCCGGCTCCGGCTCGGGGACGGGAATCGCCTGGGTGGGCGCAGCCGCGGCGGCCGGGGTGGTGCCGGCGCCACCGCCGGAGGCCAGCTCCTGGTCCAGCTCCTCGATCCGCTGGCGCAGATCGCTGTTCTCCTCGATGAGCCGCGTCAGCTCGGCCTCGACCAGATCGAGGAAGGCGTCGACCTCGTCTTCGTTGTAGCCCCGCTTGCCGATCGGTGGCTTACTGAACGCCACATTGTGGACGTCGGCTGGTGTAAGCGGCATTGTTTCGTCCCCTCAAGTTCCTGTCTAACGTTCTGGAAAGTGTAGAACGCAGTGGTAGCCGTCGTGCAACTGCCGTCCATCCTGTCACACCAGGCGCGACCGTTGCTGTTTAGGCCAATAAATAAGAACCAATTTCAAACGCTCAGGGCAATAAAATCCGAATCCTTAGAATTTTTAAATCGCACGAACCAAACCGACGCTAAAACGTGGCCGAACCGTCTCCAGGCTGGGTCGGCGGGCTCGCCCAACCGGCCTACGCCGCGGCGCCGAAGGCCAGTTGCATGCCGATGAAGGCGACGAGCAGCAGCACCATGATGGACAGGTCGAAACGGACCGCGCCGATGGTGAGTTGCGGGATCAGCCGGCGCAGCAGCTTCACCGGCGGATCGGTGATCGACATGATGATCTCCAGGATCACCACGGTGATGCCGGTGGGGTGCCAGTCACGGCTGAACGAGCGAATGAACTCGACGACGACTCGGGCGATGAGCAGCAGCCAGAAGATGAACAGCGCAAACCCAAGGATCTGAAAGAACAGCACCAACTGAAGAGCCCCGACCTTACCGATGAGATGTCAAACGCCGCGGGCATGCGCGGCGCCTGCCAGCGTACCGACTCCGAGCCCCGGCCCACATCTCAGCCGGCCCGGCGAACGACAGCCGACCAGCGAGCGGCGGCGAACCGGCGTCGCCGAACCGGGGTTATTGGTAAGCGTAGAAGCCGGTTTCGGCGATCCGGCGGCGCTCCTCCGGGGACACGTCGACATCGGCGGGCGAGAGCAGGAACACCTTGGTCGCCACCTTGTCGAAGGAGCCCCGCAGCGCGAAGGCCAACCCGGCCGCGAAGTCGACGAGCCGCTTCGCGTCGGCGTTGTCCATCGACACCAGGTCCATGATGACCGGGGTGCCGTCGCGGAACCGCTCGCCGATGGTGCGGGCCTCGCTGTAGTCCTTCGGCCGCAGCGTGGTGATCTTCGAGAGCGGGTGACCCTCCTCGAACATCATCGCCATCCGGCGCGGGTCCATCGCCAGCGCGCCGCGGGTGGAGTTGCGCAGCCACGACCCGAAGCGGGGCCGGCCCATCTCGGGCCGCTCGAACTCGCGGGGATGGACCTCGCGGGGATGGACCGCGCCGTAGCGCGGCTCGTCCCCGTAGCCGCCGCGGTAGCCGCCCGGCGGCGGGTAGTCGGCGGGCTCGCGCGGGTCGTCATAGTCGCGGCCCTCGTAGCGGCCGTACCCGTCGTCGAAACGCGGGCGCGGGAAGCCGCGGGAGGGTGCGTGGTCGTCGTAATACTCGTCGTCGTAGTCGTCCATCGGGGCCATACCGAAATAGGCCTTGACTTTGTGCAGTGTGCTCATTGCGTTGACCCTTCCAGCCCCTGATGCTTGGTGTCAGTGATGAAGATGTGACTACAGTGACTCAATACGGTGACGGTAGCGGCCGCGGGCCCAATAGCGCGGTACCGACACGCACACATGTGGAACCGTGTTTGACGGCAATTTCGAAATCGTCGGACATGCCCGCGGACAGGCCGACCGCGTTCGGGTGGGATTGCAGCACCCGCAGGTGCTCCGTCCGCAGCCGCCCGAAGGCCGCGTCGGGATCCGAGCCCAGCGGCGGGATGGCCATCAGCCCGGCCAGTTCCAGGTGTTTTGCCTCTTCGGCCTGCGCGCACAGCTGGTCGACGGCCCCCGGCGCCGAGATGTCGACCCCGCCCCGGGACGCGTCGCCGTCGAGGCTGATCTGTATGTAGACCCGCATCGGATCGGCGCGGCGGCCCTCCGCGATGGCCGCCGACACCCCCTTGTCGAGCGCGCTGACGAGGTGCAAGCTGTCGACCGAGTGGGCGGTGTGCGCCCACCGGGCGACCGAGCGGGCCTTGTTCCGCTGAATGTGGCCCACCATGTGCCAGCGCAAGGCCGGCCCGTCCGACCGCGAGGAGGCCGCCAACAGTTTGGTGACTTCGCTCACTTTCGCCGACGCCTCTTGATCCCGCGATTCGCCGACGGCCCGGCAACCCAATCGCGACAAAGTCACGACATCGGTTGCTGGAAAGAATTTGGTAATCGGCAGCAGTTCGATTTCGCCCACATTGCGGCCCGCCGCTTCCGCGGCCGCCGCCAGGCGTGAGCGCACGGCCGCCAATGCGTGCGTCAATTCCGTTTCGCGGTCTCTGTGAGCCGCCGCGCCCGGCATCCTGTCGGCCATCGCGGTCACTCCATCCACACCAGCGAGGCGAGCCGTCCGGTCGGCGCGTCCCGGCGGTGGCTGAACAACGTCGGGTCGGCGACCGTGCACCGCGGGTCGACGTCGATGGCCGTCACACCCAAATCCTTTAATTGGCATGCGATCCCGGCCCGGAGGTCGAGGCCGGGAGTGCCGGCGGCCGTCGTGGTGCGGCTGCCGGGCAGCGCGGCCGCCACCTCGTCTGCCATGGCCTCGGGGACCTCGTAGTTGCGCCCGCTGACCGCCGGGCCCATCAGGGCCGAGATGTCCTCGGCGCGCGCGCCCAGCGCCAGCATCGCCTCCACGGTTCGGGCCACCACCCCGAGCTGGGCGCCGACGCGACCGGCGTGCACCGCCGCCGCGACGCCGGCGCGGGCGTCGGCGAGCAGCACCGGCACGCAGTCCGCGGTCACCACCGCCAGCGCCAGTCGCGGGGTGGCCGTCACCAGCGCATCGGTCTGGTCGACCGCGGCCTCGCGGGGCCCGTCGACGACCTCGACGCGGTCGCCGTGCACCTGGTTCATCCACACCACCCGGTCCGGGCCGAGGCCGATCGCGGTGGCCAGCCGGTTTCGGTTGGCCGACACCGCCGCCGGGTCGTCACCGACGTGGTCGCCCAGGTTGAAGGTGTCGAACGGTCGGGCCGAAACACCGCCCGCGCGGGTGGTGGTGACCCGCCGGATGCGCACGCTCACCCGTTCAGTATCCGGACGGCGGCGCCCGCCAGCGGGCAGCGCCATCCGGCCCTGGTCTTTCGTGGCCGGTTTGTCGCGCACTGGCAAGCAGATCGAGACCCTCAGCGGCGCATGAACGGCGGCACGTCGACGTCGTCGTCGTCGCCGCCGATGTTCAGCGTGGCGCCGTTGGTGTGGACCGGCACGCTGACCGCGTCCACGGGTTCGAACAGTGTCGAGGTGAGCTTGCCGGCCTTCGCCGATTCGATGCGGTGCGCGCCGCCCTTTTCGGCGGCGTTGTCCCCGGTGACCGGTCTGCGGCCGGGACCGGCCGCGCTGAAGCCGGCGGCGATGACGGTGACGCGCACCTCGTCGCCCAGCGAGTCGTCGATGACCGTCCCGAAGATGATGTTGGCGTCCTGGTGGGCGGCGTCCTGCACCAGCGAGGCCGCCTCGTTGATCTCGAACAGGCCCAGGTCGCTGCCGCCGGCGATCGACATCAGTACGCCCTGGGCGCCCTCCATCGATTGCTCGAGCAGCGGCGAGTTGATCGCGATCTCGGCGGCCTTGAGCGACCGCCCCTCGCCGCGCGCCGAGCCGATGCCCATCAGCGCGGTGCCCGCACCGGACATGATGCCCTTGACGTCGGCGAAGTCGACGTTGATCAGGCCCGGCGTGGTGATCAGGTCGGTGATGCCCTGGACGCCGTTGAGGAGCACCTCGTCCGCGCTGCGGAAGGCATCCATCAGGGACACCGCGGCGTCGCCCATCTGCAGCAGCCGGTCGTTGGGGATGACGATGAGGGTGTCGCAGCTTTCGCGGAGCGTATTGATGCCGCCTTCGGCCTGCGAGCCGCGCCGCTTGCCCTCGAAGGAGAACGGCCGGGTGACCACGCCGACAGTCAGCGCGCCCAGCTTGCGGGCGATGCTGGCCACCACGGGCGCGCCGCCCGTGCCCGTCCCGCCACCCTCGCCTGCGGTGACGAACACCATGTCCGCCCCGCGCAGCAGCTCCTCGATCTCGTCCTTGGCGTCCTCGGCGGCCTTGCGGCCGACCTCCGGGTCCGCGCCGGCGCCCAGCCCGCGGGTGGAGTCGCGGCCGACGTCGAGCTTGACGTCGGCGTCGCTCATCAACAGCGCCTGGGCGTCGGTGTTGATCGCGATGAACTCCACGCCCTTGAGGCCCTGTTCGATCATCCGGTTCACGGCGTTGACACCGCCGCCACCGATACCCACGACCTTGATGACGGCCAGGTAGTTATGCGGGGGGGTCATCATTCGTTTTCCTCCCAATGGTGGGCTCAGTTCTTCGCGACGGGGTCCTCCCGAACGTTCGCGGTCCTCCCTGGCAAACCCTCAACCTCAACCATAGAGTTAGAGTTATGTCAAGTAGTTCCGCGCAACCAGAACGGTATGGGCATGGCGCGCCCTAACCCGGCAGGCGCGCCGACGCGCGGCTCGCAAATTTTTTCTGTTGCGACCGTCACACGGCGGGGCCGACGGGACGCGTGACTCCGCCGTCGCTACTTAACCGTGGGCAGGTCGGGGCTCGAAACGTCGTAGGTCCGCCCGGGCTGGGTCAGCAGGGCGGCCAGCTTCTCGGCCTTCTCGTCGGTGCGATCGGTCGTCCCCCAGATGACCACGCGGCCGTCGCCCAGCGTGAGCGTGATCGAGGCCACCGAGGGGGCGGCGATCCGGGCCACCTGGCCGGCGACCTCGGGCCGTAACGCCGTCAGCACCTGCAGCGCGGCCTTGGTCGCCGGGTCGGTGGGGCCGGGGTTGGCGACGTCGAGGTACGGCAGCGCGGGCGGCGGCGGCCCGGTCGCGAAGTCGACGCCGTCACGATCGAAGAGATGCGGGCCGTCCGGAAAGTCCTTCACCGCCACCGGAACTCGTTCGACGATGGTGATGCGCAGCGCCGACGGATACTGGCGCTGCACCCGCGCGCTGGCCACCCGCCGGATCGCCGCCACCCGGTCGGCCACCTGGCTGGTGTTGATCTGCAGCAGCGGCGTCCCGGGCCGTACCCGCGCGGCGTCCAGCACCTCTTCCCGGGTCACCGCCCCGGTGCCGACGACGACGATGCTGCGCGCCGACATCGCGGGCGTGAAATAGAGGACCAGCGCGAGCCCGATACCCAGGACGACCAGCAGCACCGTCACCAACAGCATCTTCAGGCCGCGGACGATGCCCCGGGCGACGGGCTTCGGCTCGTTGACCGCACGCCCGCTGACCCGGCGCTTGGCCTCCCGGCGGGCCTCTTCGATGGCCATCGCACGCGCCTGCGCGGCGCGGCGCTCGGCCCGTTCGCGGCGGGCCCGCCGGCGCGGCCCCTCGAATTCGTCGGCCTCAGGCGGGTTGTCGGGCGTTTCGGGGGTGCCGGGGGTTTCGGTCGCGGGCCCACCGACGAAGAGCGGCTCGGTGACGTCCTCACCGGCCGGCTCCCGCACGCCCAGGTCGCCCGGGCGGTCGGCGGGCGTCGCGTCGTTGGGCTGGGTCATCGCAACACTCCCGGCCTGCCCGGCGCGCTGCGGTTGTCCCGGATCCGCAACTCGGTCACGATCTCCGGCGCCAGCAGCGTCACGTCCCCCGCGCCCATCGTGACGATGACGTCACCGGGGCCGGCCGCCGCGGCCACCTGCTCGGCGACCGCGGAGAAGTTGGGCAGGTAGCGCACCGGCACGCTGACGTGCTCGGCGACGCTGGCGCCGCTGACCCCCGCGAGGGGTTGCTCGCGGGCGCCGTAGACGTCGAGGACGAACACCTCGTCCGCGGCATCCAGCGCGCGACCGAACAGCTCGGCGAATTCCTTTGTCCGCGAATACAAATGGGGCTGAAACACCACCAGGCTGCGACCGCCCCCGCTCTGCTCGAGCACCGTGCGGACCGCGGCCAGCGTGGCGCTGATCTCGGTGGGATGGTGAGCGTAGTCGTCGAAGACGCGCACCGACCCCGCATTGCCCACCAGTTCGAACCGCCGGCGCACCCCCTCGAAGCCGGCCAGCCCGTCGAGCACCGCGTCGACCGAGGCGCCGATCTCCACCGCCGCCAGCAGCGCACCCAGGGCGTTGAGCGCCATGTGCCGGCCGGGCACCGACAGCCGCATCACGCGCGGGTGCGATTCGCCCGCCAACTGGATGTGCGCGACCGCCTCCGTGCCCTGCTGCTCCCAGGACAACAGCGTGGCGGCGTGGTCCCCACCCGGCCCGGACCCGTACCGCAGCACCCGGATGCCCAGCTCGGCGGTGCGTTCCGCCAGCGCGGCCGCGCCCGGGTCGTCGACGCACACCACCAGCGCTCCCCCGGGCGCGAGCCGCTCCACGAACGCGTCGAACACGCCGACGTACGCGTCGGCGCTGCCGTAGAAGTCGAGGTGATCGGTCTCGATGTTGGTGACCACCGCGACGTTGGGCGTGTATTCCAGCAGCGAGCCGTCGCTCTCGTCGGCCTCGGCGACGAAGCAGTCGCCGCTGCCGTGATGCGCGTTGGTTCCGGCCTCGCCCAACTCGCCGCCGACCGCGAACGACGGATCGCGCCCACAGTGCTGCAGCGCCACGATCAGCATCGACGTCGTCGTCGTCTTGCCGTGCGTGCCGGTGACCATCAGCGTGGTGCGCCCCTCCATCAGCCGCGCCAGCACGGCCGGCCGCAGGATCACCGGGATGCCGCGCCGGCGGGCCTCGACGAGCTCGGGGTTGGTCTTCGGGATGGCCGCGTGGGTCGTGATCACGGCGGTCGGGCCGCCGGGTAGCAGGTCGAGCGACGACGCATCATGGCCGATGCGGATCGACGCACCCCGGGCCCGCAACGCGTGCACGCCGCGCGACTCCTTGGCATCCGACCCCGACACGAGCGCGCCGCGATCCAGCAGGATGCGGGCGATGCCCGACATGCCCGCTCCCCCGATGCCCACCATGTGCACCCTGTGCAGCTCGGGGGGCAGCTGTTCGGGGTTCACCGTCGTCCTCCCGCGGCTGCCTTCCTGGCGATGTCGAGCGCGGCCTGCGCCACCTGGCGCGCGGCGTCGGGATGCCCGACGCGCGCGGCGGCCGTCGTCATCGCCGCCAGCCGCGGCGGGTCGTTGAGCAGCCCGGCCACCTCGCGGGCGACCAGCTCCGGGGTCAGGGCGGCGTCGGCGACCAGCATGCCGCCCCCGCCGTTGACCACCGGGAGCGCGTTGAGCCGCTGCTCGCCGTTGCCGATCGGCAGCGGCACGTAGATGGCCGGCAACCCGACCGCCGAGACCTCGGCGACGGTCATGGCGCCGGACCGGCAGATCGCCAGGTCGGCGGCGGCGTAGGCCAGGTCCATCCGGTCGAGATAGGGCACGGCCACGTACGGCGGATCGCCGGGTTGGCTCTGCGGCAGCTCGAGGGTGTTTTTGGGGCCGTGCGCGTGCAGCACCGAGACGCCCGCGGCCGCCAGGGCGGCGGCGGCCCCGGACACCGCCCGGTTCAGCGACACCGCGCCCTGCGAGCCGCCGAACACCAGCAACACCCGCGCGTCGTCGGCGAAGCCGAAGTGCTTGCGGGCCTCGGCGCGCAGCGCCGCGCGGTCGAGGGAGGTGATGGCCTCGCGCACCGGCACCCCGACCACCTCGGCGCGCGGCAGCCCGCAATCGGCCACCGCCGAGAGCACCCGGTCGGCGCGGCGGGCGCCGACCCGATTGGCCAGCCCCGCGCTGGCGTTGGCTTCGTGGATGAGCACCGGGACGCGGCGCCTGCGGCCCAGGCCGCGGGGTATCCCGCGGGCGGCCAGGTACGCCGGTAGCGCCACGTAGCCGCCGAAGCCGATGATGACGTCGGCGTCGACGGCGTCGAGCACGGCGCGGGTCTCCCGGACCGCGCGCCACACCCGTGGGGGGAGCCGCGCCAGGTCGCCGCTGGGCTTACGCGGCAGCGGCACCGGCGTGATCAGCTCGAGGTGGTATCCGCGCTCGGGCACCAGCCGGGTCTCGAGCCCGCGGTGGGTGCCCAGTGCGGTGATGCGCACGTGCGGATCGAGCGCGCTCAGCGCGTCGGCCACCGCCATCGCGGGCTCCACGTGGCCGGCGGTGCCGCCGCCGGCCAGCACCACCGACAGGGGCTCGAGCGGCTCGAAAGCCGGCAACGCGGCACCGGCGGGCTGGGGGGTTGCCCCCAGCCCGCCGGCCGGCATGCTGACCGTGTCGTTCACCCGTAACGCTGACCTTCCAATGCGCGATCGCGCCGTGCCTGACGCTGGCCGGCGCCCCGACTGGCAGAGCGCTGGCCAGATCCATGATGCACCGCCCTGCGGGCCGGCCGGGCGGCTGTGCGCGAGAACGCCGGCCGCAGCGGTTCGCCGTCCTGGTGGGTGGCCGCGCGGGCGGCC
>NZ_GG770557.1:43304-48729 GCF_000164135.1 Mycobacterium parascrofulaceum ATCC BAA-614
CCGTGCGGGTGGCCTTCCGGGGCGCCTTGCGGGACGCCTTGCCTGCGGGCGGCTGGGCCGCCTTCCGCGCGCCGTTGCGGGCGCCCTGGCCCGGCGGGTTGCCCCCGCGCTTGCGGTCGCGGAACGACTCCAGCCGGGTCGGCGCATACGGCTGGGGCAGCGGCAGCCGCAGGAACCGGTTCACCTTGTCGTCGCGTCCGGCGCGCAGGGCGGCCACCGCCTCGGGTTCGTGACGGGCCGCATTGGCCATGATCCCGATCATGAAAAGTGTTGCGGCCGTTGAGGTCCCACCCGCGGAGATGAGCGGCAGCTGAATGCCGGTGACCGGCAGGATCCCGATCACGTAGCCGATGTTGATGAACGCCTGACCCAGCACCCACATCGTCGTGGTGGCCGTCAGCAGCCGCAGGAACGGGTCGGCCGAGCGGCGGGCGATGCGCATCCCGGTGTAGGCGAACAGCCCGAAGAGCACCAGCAGGCCGAAGGCGCCGACGAAGCCGAGCTCCTCGCCGATGATGGCGAAGATGAAGTCGTTGTGGGCGTTGGGCAGGTAGTTCCACTTGGCGACGCCCTGGCCCAGGCCGTCGCCGAAGATGCCGCCGTGGGCCAGGGCGAACTTCGCCTGGCGCGCCTGGTAGCCGGTGTCCATGGGATCGTTCTCGGGGTTCATCCAGGATTTCACCCGGTCGGACCGGTAACCCGCCGACATGGCCAGGATCGCCCCGGCCATGAAGACGGCCAGCAGCGAGGTGGCGAAGACGCGCAGCGGCAGGCCGGCGTACCACAGCAACGCCAGCAGGATGATGCCCAGCGATACCGTCTGCCCGAGGTCGGGCTGCGCCACGATCAGCGCCAGCGCGATGACGGCGGCCGGCACCAGCGGGATCAGCAGCTCGCGCAGCGAGGCCCGCTCCAGGCGCCGGGCGGCCAGCAGATGCGCCCCCCAGATGGCGAAGGCGATTTTCGCCAGCTCGGATGGCTGCATGGAGAACCCGGCGACGACGAACCACTTCCGCGAGCCGTTGGCCAGGTTCCCGATGCCGGGCACCAGCACGAGCACCAGCAGGATGACGGTGACGACGTAGCCGGTGAAGGCGACCCGGCGGATGAACCGCACCGACATCCGCAGTGAGGCGTAGCAGGCGATCAGGCCGATCACCGTCCACAACACCTGCTTGCCGAAGATTACCCAGGCCGACCCGTCGGCGTCGTAGGACCGCACGCCCGACGCCGAGAGGACCATGATCAGGCCCAGGATGGTCAGCAGCCCGGCCACCGCGATGATCAGGTGAAACGAGGTCATGGGCCGGCTCAGCCAGGCGCCGAACCGGTTGCGCTCGGGGGCCGCGGCTTTCGCGGCGGGCTTGGCTTCCGACGTGCCCGCGACGGGGCCGGTGGCGCCCCCCGAAGCCGCCTCGCCGGCGCCGGATTCGGCCGGCTCCGCCGGGCTCTCGGCGCCGGCCGCCGAGGCTGACTCGGGGGCGACCCCGGAAGCGGCCTCGGAAGTGTCTTTGCCCCGGCGTCTCAACCGGGCCAGCGGGTTAGTCACGCCCGCCTACCGGGTGGCCGCGCGCACGGCGGCAGCGAAGGCGTCGCCACGGTCGGCGTACCCGCTGAACTGGTCGAACGACGCGCCGGCGGGGGCCAGCAGCACGGTGTCGCCGGGACGTGCGAGGTTGCGGGCCGCGGCGACGGCCGCGGACATGACGGAAGCGCCGAGATCCCCGCCGGAAGGTTTCACTTCTGTCACATCTACATCAATAACCACAGCCGTCGCATTCATATCAGCATCCTCGCCTGTCACAACCTGGACGACGGGGACATCCGGCGCGTGTCGCGATAACGCCTCTGCAACCTCTTGGCGATCTCGCCCGATGAGCACCGCGCCGACCAGCCGCGGGGCCATCCTGGCGACCTCGGCGTCGACCGACGCGCCCTTGAGCAAACCGCCGGCCACCCAGATCACGCGCGGGTAGGCCAGGACGGACGCCTCGGCGGCGTGCGGGTTGGTCGCCTTGGAGTCGTCGACGTAGGTGACCCCGTCGGCGACGGCGATCACCTCGGCGCGGTGCCGGCCCACCCGGAAGGCCGCGATCGCGTCCGCGATCGCCTCGGCGGGCACGTCGACGCTGCGGGCCAGCGCCGCGGCGGCCAGGGCGTCCAGGATCCCGACGGGTCCCGGCACCGGGATCGAGTCGACGGGCAGCAGCGCGAGGTCGTCGGCGAACGCGCGGTCGATCAGTCGGCCGTCGCGCACGCCCAGTTCGCCGGCCGCCGGCTCGCCCAGGCGGAAGCCGACGCGCACCGGCGCCGCCGCGGTGTCCAGCAACGCGGCGGCCCGGGCGTCGTCGAGCCCCACCACGGCCACCCGGCCGTCGAGCACCCGCGCCTTCGCGGCCGTGTACTCGGCCATCGTGGCGTGCCAGTCCAGGTGGTCCTCCGCGATGTTGAGGACGACGCCCGCCTCGGGCCGCACCGAGGGCGCCCAGTGCAGCTGGAAGCTGGACAGCTCGACGGCCAGCAGGTCGGCGGGCCTGTCCAGCACATCCAGGACCGGATCGCCGATGTTGCCGCACAGCACGCTGCGCCGGCCCGCGGCGGTCAACATGGCGTGCAGCATCGACGTCGTGGTCGTCTTGCCGTTGGTGCCCGTGACCACCAGCCAGCGGCGCGGCGGTCCGTACCGGCCCGCGGCGTCCAGCCGCCAGGCCAATTCCACGTCGCCCCAGACCGGCACGCCCGCCGCCGCCGCGGCGACCAGCAGCGGGGTGTCCGGCGAGAACCCGGGGCTGGTGACCACCAGGGCGTACTCGGCGACGCGCTGCGTGGCCGACGACATGGTCGCGGTCGCCGCCCCGGTGTCGGCGTAGCGCCGCAGCGTCGCCGGGTCGTCGTCGCACAGGGTCGGCGCCGCGCCGAATCGGGACAGGGCCGCCAGCACCGCCTTGCCGGTGACGCCGCCCCCGGCCACCAGCACGGGCGCGCCCGGCGCCAGGGGGCCGAGCCCGGGCAGCTCAGGCACCGATTGCGCCCAGCCATTCACCGTAGAAAAGCGCCACGCCCAGACCGCAGGTGATGGCCGTGAGCAGCCAGAAGCGGATGATCACGGTCGTTTCGGCCCAGCCGGCCAACTCGAAATGGTGATGAAAGGGCGCCATCCGGAACACCCGGCGGCCGGTGGTGCGGAAGGCGAGGATCTGCAGCACCACCGAAGTGACCTCGGCCACGAACAGCGCCCCCAGCACGACCGCGAGGATCTCGGTGCGGCTGGTGACCGACAGGCCGGCGATGATGCCGCCCAGCGCCAGCGACCCCGTGTCGCCCATGAAAATCTTCGCGGGCGCGGCGTTCCACCACAGGAAACCGATGCAGGCGCCGGCGGTGGCGGCCGCGACCAGTGCCAGGTCCAGCGGGTCGCGCACGTTGTAGCAGCCGAGACCGGGCGCGGTGACGCAGGCGTTGCGGTACTGCCAGAAGGTGATCAGCACGTAGGCGGCGGTCACCATCGCCATGCAGCCGGCGGCCAGCCCGTCCAGGCCGTCGGTGAAGTTGACCGCGTTGGACCAGGCGCTGACGACGACCACGCAGAACAACACGAACAGGCCCGGCGCCAACGTGACGGTCGCGATCTCACGCACGTAAGACAGGTCCGAGCTGGCCGGCGTCAACCCACTGGCGTTGCGGAACTGCAACACCAGCACCCCGAACAGCACCGCGGCGGCCACCTGCCCGATCGTCTTGGTCGTCTTGTTCAGCCCGAGGTTGCGCGAGCGGCGGATCTTGATCAGGTCGTCGAGGAAGCCGACGCCTCCGAGCACGGTGGCCAGACTCAACACCAGCAGACCCGACGCCGAGACGCCCTCCCCGTCGAACGCCAGCCCGGCCAGGTGCGTGCCCAGGTATCCCGCCCAGATGCCGGCCAGGATGGCCACCCCGCCCATCGACGGCGTGCCCCGCTTGGTGTGATGGCTGGGCGGGCCGTCCTCGCGGGTGTGGTGGCCGAAACCCTGCCGGGTGAACAACCGAATCAGGGCCGGGGTCAACAGGATTGACACGGCGAGCGCGACGGCCACCGCGATGAGGATCTGCCTCACGAGCCCATCCCGCCGTCGCTGTTCGCGGAACCCTCAGGCAATGGTGACGACCCGCTTCGCCCGGCTTCGCCGCCCTCGCGATCGTCACGGGCCAGCGCGTCGGCCAGCGTCCCCAGCCCGGCGGCGTTGGAGGCCTTGACCAGGACGACGTCGCCGGGCCGCAGTTCGGCCCGCAACAGCGCCAGGGCGGCGTCGGCGTCGGCCACGCTGACCGCCCCCCTTTCACCGGAAGCTCCCCACGAGCCTTCCATGACCGCTCCGTGGTGCATGGCGCTCATCGACCTCCCAGTTCCCACGACAACAAGTCGAGACACATCTAAGCGCACCGCCAGCCGGCCGATGCGATCGTGCTCGGCTACCGCGTCGTCGCCGAGCTCGGCCATTTCGCCGAGCACCGCCCAGCTCCTGCGCCTTTCGCCGGCCCCGGCGCCGTGGGCGATCCAGGCCAGCGCCTGCAGCCCGGCCCGCATCGAGTCGGGGTTGGCGTTGTAGGCGTCGTCGATGACCGTGACCCCGTCCGCGCGCGTCGTCACGTGCATCCGGTGCCGCGACACCGGCCCGGCCTGCTCCAGCGCGGTGGCGACCTGCTCGACCGTGGCCCCGCACTGCAGCGCCACGGCCCCGGCGCACAGCGCGTTGGTGACCTGGTGGTCGCCGTACACGCCCAGCTGCACCCCGACCTCCACAGTGCCTTGGGCATTCATCGCGTGCAGGGTAAAGCGCGGCCTGGCCAGTTCGTCCAGCGACACTCCGTCGGCCCAGACGTCGCTGGGTCCGGAATCGGTGTGGCTGGACCGGCTGACCCGGACCACCCATGCGTCGGTGACGCGGGCCATCGCCGCCACCATCGGGTCGTCGACGTTGAGGACAACCACACCGGACGACGGAACGGCTTGGGGCAGTTCGGATTTGGTGCGAGCGATGGCCTCGCGGGAGCCGAACTCGCCCAGGTGGGCGGTGCCGACGTTGAGGACCACCCCGATCGCCGGCGGCGCGATCTCGGCCAGCGCGGCGATGTTTCCGGGGTGGCGGGCCGACATCTCGAGAACCAGGTAGTCGGTGCGCCGCGTCGCGCGCAGCACCGTCCAGGGGTGTCCCAGCTCGTTGTTGAACGAGCCGGGCGGGGCCACCACCTCGCCCAGCGGCTCGAGCACCGCGGCCACCAGGTCTTTGGTCGACGTCTTGCCCGACGAGCCGGTGATCCCGATGATGGTGAGCCCGCCGGCCACCAGCTCCGCGGCCACCGCCTTGGCCAGCTTGGCCAGGGCGGCCAGCACCGCCGCGCCCGAGCCGTCGGCGTCGTGTTCGAGCACCCCGGCCAGGCCGTCGGC
>NZ_GG770557.1:48990-53088 GCF_000164135.1 Mycobacterium parascrofulaceum ATCC BAA-614
GACCGCGCCGGCCTCCACCGCCGCGCCCGCGTAGTCGTGCCCGTCGGCACGGGCCCCCGGCAGCGCGAGGAACAGCCCGCCGGGACCCACGGCGCGGGAGTCGAATTCGACGCTGCCGGTGACGCGCAGCTCGGCGGCTTCCTGTGGCGAGATGTCGGCCAGCGTGCCGCCCACGATGTCGGCGATCTGCGCGACGGTCAGGTCGATCATGCCGGACCCCGCCGGGCCTTGAGCGCATCCGCCAACTCCAGCCGGTCGTCGAACGGGCGGACCTCCCCCGCCGCGCGCTGCCCGGTTTCGTGGCCTTTGCCCGCCACCAGCACCACGTCGCCCGGGCGGGCCCAGGCCACCGCGTGTTCGATCGCCGCACGCCGGTCACCGATCTCGACGACCTCGGCCGCACCGCCGCCGGCGGCCGCGCCGGCGAGGATCTCGCGGCGGATCGCGGCGGGATCCTCCCCGCGCGGGTTGTCGTCGGTGACGACGACGAGGTCGGCCAGTTCGGCCGCGGTCGCGCCCATCGGCGCCCGCTTGCCGGGATCGCGCTCGCCGCCGGCGCCGAACACGACCGCCAGCCGGCGCCCGGGGCGGGCCAGGCTGGTCAGCACCGCCCGCAGCGCGCCCGGCTTGTGCGCGTAGTCGACCAGGGCGAGGAAATCCTGGCCACAGTCGATTTCTTCCATGCGGCCCGGCACCCGGGTGTCCAGCAGCCCCGGCGCCGCCTGCTCGGGCGAAACGCCCACCGCATCCAGAATGGCCAGCGCCACAAGACAATTGGCGACGTTGTAATGCCCGGGCAGCCGGATGCCGACGCGGTGGCGCACACCGGCGGGGTCGATCGCGGTGAACTGCTGCCCGCCGGTGCCCAGCGGGATGACGTCCATCGCGCGCCAGTGCGCGGGCTGGTCGGCGGCGCTGACGGTGATCGCGGCGGCTCCACCCTGCATGGCCCTCATGGCCATGGCGCGCCCGGCCTCGTCGTCGACGCAGACCACCACCCGGCGCGCCCGCAGCGGCGACGCGGGATCGAACAGCTTCGCCTTGGCCTCGAAGTAGTCGGCCATGGTGGGGTGAAAGTCGAGGTGGTCGCGCGACAGGTTGGTGAAGGCGCCGACCGCGAATCCCGTGCCGTCCACCCGACCCAGCGCCAGCGCGTGGCTGGACACCTCCATCACGACGGTGTCCACCCCGCGCTCGGCCATCGCCGCGAACAGTGCCTGCAGCGCGGGGGCCTCCGGCGTGGTCAGCGCGCTGGGAACGTCGGCGCCGTCGATGCGGATGCCGACGGTGCCGATCAGGCCGGCCGTGCGGCCGGCGGCGCGCAGCCCGGCTTCGACCAGGTACGTGGTGGTGGTCTTGCCGGAGGTCCCGGTGATCCCGATGACGGTCGTCCGCTCCGACGGGTTCCCGTACACCGTGGCGGCCAGGGCGCCGAGCACGCCGCGGGGCGCGGGGTGCACCAGTGTCGGCACGGCCGAGGCCGAAGCGCCCATCTCGGCGACCCCGGCGGCGTCGGTGAGGACGGCGACGGCGCCGCGCTCGATCGCCTCGGCCGCATACCGGGCGCCGTGCGTCGACGAGCCGGGCAGGGCGGCGAACAGGTCACCGGGACGCACGTCCTGGGCGCGCAGCGTCACGCCGGTGACGGCCACGTCGGGCACCGCCGCGGCCCGGTCGGCGAGCACCGCCCCGACCTGCGCGGCCAGCGCGGGCAAGGCTGTGCCCGCGCCGGCGCTGGGCCGCAAACCAGTGGGCACCGACACACCTCCCGTCCACGCACGTGATCCTCATGATCGGCCATGACACCCTACCGAGGAGCACCCGATACCCAGGTGGGCTCATCGATTGAGTGTGCGTCGAGGGCGTTCGGCGTGCGCTGAGGGCGTGATGCGAGCCCGAATGCCGCCCTGAGCGCACACCGGACGCCGTCACCGCACTTTCGATGGACTGGCTGGCGGGCTAAGTGGCCTGCAGCGTCAGCGGCGGGCCGGGGTCCGGCGAGAGCGGGACGTTCTCGCGCTGCATCAACCAGCCGGCGATGTTGTGGAACAGCGGGGCCGCCGAGTGGCCCGGCGTTCCGTCCGCGTTGCGATCCGGGTTGTCCATCATGATGCCGATGACATAGCGCGGGTTGTCGACGGTGGCCATGCCGGCGAAGGTGATCCAGTAGACGTTGTCGAAGTAGCAGCCGCAGGCCGGGTTGATCTGCTGGGCGGTGCCCGTCTTGCCGGCCATCTGGTAGCCCGTCACCGCGGCGGCGGAGCCGGTGCCCTGCTGGTAACCCATCGGGTCGCGTTGCACGACGGCGCGCAGCATGTTGCGCACGGTCTGCGCCGTCTGCGCCGAGACCACCCGCACGCCTTCGGGGCGCGGCTCTTCGGTGCGGGTGCCGTCGGGCGCGATGGTGGCCTTGACGATCCGCGGCGGTATCCGCACCCCGTCGTTGGCGATCGTCTGGTACATGCCGGTCATCTGCAGCAGCGTCATCGAAAGGCCTTGCCCGATCGGCAGGTTCGAGAAGGTGCTGCCCGACCATTGGTCGATCGGCGGCACCAGCCCGGCGCTTTCCCCGGGCAGGCCCGCGTTGGTGCGTTGGCCCAGGCCGAATTTGCGGACCATGTCGTAGAAGCGTTCCGGGCCGACGCGCTGAGCGAGCATCAACGTGCCGACGTTGGAGGACTTTCCGAACACGCCGGTGGTGGTGTAGGGCATCACGCCGTGGTCCCACGCGTCGTGGATGGACACCCCGCCCATCTGGATCGACCCGGGCACCTGCAGCACTTCGTCGGGATTGGACAGGCCGTACTCGATCACCGACGACGCGGTGATGACCTTGTTCACCGAGCCGGGCTCGAACGGCGAGGACACCGCCAGGTTGCCCAGCTGCTTGTCACCCTGGCGCCCGATGTCCTGGGACGGGTCGAAGGTGTTGTCGTTGGCCATGGCCAGCACTTCGCCGGTTTTCGAGTCCAGCACGACGGCCGAAACATTGTGCGCGCCCGAGAGATTCTTGGCCTGCTGGACCTGCTGCTGGACGTAGAACTGAATGTCGTCGTCGAGGGTCAGCTGGACCATCGAACCGTTGACCGCCCGGTGCCGGTTGCGGTAGCTGCCGGGAATGACGACGCCGTCGGAGCCGCGGTCGTAGGTGACCGAGCCGTCGGTGCCGGACAGCACCGAGTCCAGGGACTCCTCCAGGCCCAACAGGCCGTGACCGTCCCAGTCGATGCCACCGACGATGTTGGCCGCCAGCGACCCGCCGGGGTACTGTCGCAGATCCTGCCGCTCCGAACCGACTTCGGGGTACTTGTCGGAGATCGCGCTGGCGACGGCGGGGTCGACGGCGCGCGCCAAATAGACGAAGTTCTCGTCGCTTTGCAGCTTCTTCAACAGGGTCGCGGAGTCCGGCTTGTCGCCCAGCCGGGTGGCGACCTCCTTGGCGATGTCCCGCAGCCGTTGCTGGGGGTCGGGGGCCGCCGAGTTCTTGTTCCTGGCCTCGTCCAGCTGCTTGCGAATCCTCTTGGGCTGGAACGTCAGCGCCCGCGACTCGATGGTGAACGCCAGCTGGTCCTTATTGCGGTCGACGATGCTGCCGCGCACCGCCTTCTCGACGTCGGTGACTTTGAGCTGGCTCGCGGCCTGGGCGCGCAGCGTCGGGGCGTTGGTGACCTGCAGGACGAACAATTGCGCCGCCGCCACCACGATCAAGACCCCGATGGCCGCGTTGCCGGCGCGATGCCGGAAGACGAACGACGCGCCGCGCGTGCCGGCCTGCACGAGCTGCCGGGTGCGCCGCTGCCGCGCCGAGTGCCCGGTCGCCGCCGCGTCCGGCCGATCGGCGGGCCGGCCGTTCTTGGCCGCCTTGGCCTTCCGGAACCGCTTCGGCTCCCCGACATCGCCGGCGTGCTGCTGTTTGGCGCGCCGCTTCGGCTGGCGAACCGCCTTGCCGTCCTGCGCCTTGCGGGGACCGCGCGAGGGTTGCGTCCGGCGGCCGCGGACGGAGTCGCCGCGGCTCACCGGGGCGCTCCTGGCGTCGCGACCGGTCCCGGCGCCACGGGCAGTGGCGCGGGCGCCGGCGCGCCGGGGACGACAACAGGG
>NZ_GG770557.1:53510-71960 GCF_000164135.1 Mycobacterium parascrofulaceum ATCC BAA-614
GGCCGGCACGCCCGGCAGCTGAGGTCCGGTCTGTCCCAGGTGCTGGCCGCCCAGCGTCGATGCCCCGTCGGGTGCGCGCAGCAGCGCCTCGGGCCCGGACCTCGCCGGCGCGGGCGCCCCTGGGGCCGGTTGCACCCGGACCGGCACCTCCAGCTGCGGCGCCGGCGGCGCCGGGGGCGGTGGCGGCCCCTGTTCGGGGAGCTTGCTGTTCAGCGGTGGCGGCGGTACCCCGTCAGCCGGCTTCGGCGTACCGACCACCACCCAGTTCCCGGACGGGTCCTGGACCAGGTGCGCGGTGTCCCGCGTGGGGATCATGCCCTGTTTGCGGGCCGCCTCCGCCAGCGCCGGTGCGGATTCCGCCTCACGCACGTCGCGTTCCAGCGCCTCCTTCTGCTGCTGCAGCAGCCGGGTCTTTTCGCGCGCGTGGCTCAACTTGTAGGAGCGCTCGGCGGAGTCCGTGGACAACCACAGCGTCAGACCCAGCCCGACGCCGAGCGCGCCGATGACCAACACGACGAACGGGACCCTGCTCGCCAGGGTGCGCGGCCGCAGGTCGATCAAAGCCAGCCGGGCCGCCAGGCGTTCACTCAGGCGAGGACGAACAACTTTGGGCGCCTTGGCTTTCCGTGCCTTTGCCCGCGCCTTGGCCTGACTCGTGTTCTTGGGGCGCGCCGGTCTCTCGGCCGGCCGGGCGATCGGGCTGGTCTGCGGCCCGGACTTGGGCGCGCGGCTTTCGCGGGTCGGCGCCGAGGTCCGCCCGGGCCGGGTGCGGCGCACCGAACCGGGATCGACCGTCGAGCGCCTGCCGCGCCGGGCGGAACCGTCGCGGTTGCCGCGGCGATTCGGCGTCTCCCGCTTTGCTTTCATGCGTCGGCCTTTCCGGTTGACTGCTGGACCCGTTGGACAGCTCGTAGCCGCACCGCCGCGCTGCGCGGATTGCGTTCGACCTCGTCGGCGTCGGCGCGTTCGGCGCCGTGCGTCAGCGACCGGAACCGCGGCTCGTGGCCGGGAAGTTCGACCGGCAGGTCGACCGGCGTGCGGGACGCGACCGCGGCGGCGAACAACCGCTTGACGATCCGGTCCTCCAGGGATTGGTAGGCCAGCACCACCATGCGTCCGCCAACGGCGAGCGCGTCCAACCCGGCCGGGGTCGCGGCGCGCAACGAGTTGAGTTCGTCGTTGACGGCGATCCGCAGGGCCTGGAAGGTGCGCTTGGCGGGGTGCCCACCGGTGCGCCGGGCCGGGGCCGGAATCGCTTGATAGAGCAGCGCCACCAAGTCCGCGGTGGAGGCGAACGGGGCGCGGGCGCGCCGGCGCACGACCTGCGCGGCGATCCGGCGCGCGAATCGCTCCTCGCCGTAGCGGTGCAGGATGTCCGCCAGCGCCGCTTCGTCGTAGGTGTTGAGGATGTCGGCCGCCGTCAGCGGCGATTCCGGGTCCATCCGCATGTCCAGCGGCGCGTCCTGGGCGTAGGCGAACCCCCGCTCGGCGCGGTCCAGCTGCATGGACGACACACCGAGGTCGAAGAGCATCCCGTCGACGGACTCGATTGCCCCATAGCCGGATTCGGCCAGGGCCGCGGCGAGGCCGTCGTATCGCGTGTGCACCAATGTGATTCGGTCGGCGAATCGCGCCAGCCGGGCCCGCGTGATTTCCAGCGCGTTGGGGTCGCGGTCGAGACCGATCAGCCGCAGCCCCGGCAGGTCGGTGAGGAACCGTTCGGCGTGTCCGCCCGCGCCGAGGGTGGCGTCGAGGAGGACGGCGCCCGAGCCGTCGGCGTCGTGACGGGTCAGCGCCGGGGTGAGCAGTTCGACGCAGCGGCCCAGCAGGACTGGCACATGCCCGAAGGCCGATGAATCGTTAGCCACCGCAACGCCTCCCGGGGTTTGGCGGCACCCGGCGGCCCTCAGGGCCGCCCTTGCATCGAGGTCCCTGTCCGAAGGCACGAACCTGGCGTTGGGGAAGTACGCCAGGGTCGGTTCGGGCAGAGGCCACGTTGCACGGGCATGCGCCTCAGATGATGTCGCCGAGTGCTTCATCGCTGGCCGCGGAGAAGTTCTCTTCGTGGGTCTGCTGGTAGTCCTGCCAGGCTTGGGCATCCCAGATTTCGAGGTAATCGACGGCGCCGATCACCACGCAGTCCTTGGACAGGTTCGCGTAGCGCCGGTGGTCGGCCGACAAAGTGATGCGTCCCTGCGCGTCGGGATGCTGCTCGTCCGTGCCGGCGGCGAGGTTGCGCAGGAATGCGCGGGCGTCCGGGTTGCTGCGCGAGGCCTTGCTCGCCCGGCGCGCGAGCTGCTCGAATTCGCCCCGCGGGTAGACGGCGAGGCTGTGGTCTTGACTCTTCGTGACCATCAACCCCCCTGCCAGCGCGTCACGGAATTTGGCGGGCAACGTCAGCCGCCCCTTGTCGTCGAGTTTGGGCGTGTAGGTGCCGAGAAACACCAGCTCACCTCCCGCTCGGGGTCACCCAAACACTGCAGCCACCATACCCCACAATCCCCCACTTCGCCCCATTCATGGAGTGTCGTGGCGAGGTTTTCCGGGTTATCCGCCACCCGGGCCGGCCGTCGTCGTCGGATTCCGGCTTCGGCGGCGATGTCGGGCGCCGCGGCGGACGCGAAAAAACCGCAGTTCACGCGGCTTGCACCGGCCGGGTGGGGCGTCGTGGGGCGGCCCAGTGGGGCCGGGTGGGGCCCATAACCTGCCCCGAAGCTCGGTTAGGGCACGATCCGGCGTCGAAACGGCGACGGCGGCCCGGCGATCCGGGGCCGGGCCCGGTGGGTCTGTCACGATCGCGCCGTGGGCGCGACCCGCGCGGGAAAGACGCAGCGCGGGAACCAGGTAGCGAAAAGGGCGTGAAAAAAGGGGCAGCCGCCGGCTACCCCTGTGCGTTGGCGATGCCGCTACTCGTCGAAGCGGCGGCGGAACCGGTCTTCCATCCGGCTGGTGAACGAACCCCCGCCGCCCTTGTTACGGCGCTGACGCAGGGAACCGGGCGCCGATCCGGGATGGTCCGGGCGGCCGGCCAGCCGCGGGCCGGTGATGGCGAACACCACCCCGCCGAACATCACGATGAACCCGAAGACGCTGAGAATCGGGAAACTTCCGATCATCGTGGCCTTGAAGGCCACCCCGGAGACCAGCATCGCCAGGCCGATGACGAACAGTGCCGCGCCCTGCAGGCGGCGGCGCGCGGTGGGCGCACGGAATCCTCCGCCGCGGACGCTCGACGCGAATTTGGGGTCTTCGGCGTAGAGAGCGCTCTCGATCTGATCGAGCATCCGCTGCTCATGATCGGAGAGTGGCATTCGTCCCTCCTTGCCGACAGTTGGCGCGTAACTATCGATAGCACGCGGATGCCCGTTGCGCGGGCAACTAATCGAAATGATACGAGGTCAATCTGCGCCATACCACTGGTTCGGTGGCCATTCTATCCTGGCCGGCGCCCGTCCCCCGCGGGAGCCGGAACCGCCGTGCGCTACAACCGGCTTCCCCACCCCGGGCGGCTGGTGGGCCGGTTGCTGCGACCGCTCGCCGGGCGAGCTGTCCCGCGTCCGATAATGGCTCCGATAATGGCGATGACGGCGCGGGGCCGCGCGGCCCGACGCGGCCGAGCACAGGGTGAGGAGGGCATCGCGAGTTGGCGCTATTCCTCATCGATCTGCCGCCCACCGATATGGAGCGCCGCCTCGGCGAGGCCCTGAAGGTGTACGTGGACGCGATGCGGTACCCCCGGGGCACCGAGAACCAGCGGGCGCCGATGTGGCTCGAGCACATCCACCGGAGCGGGTGGCAGGGGGTCGGCGTGGTGGAGGCCGACCCGGCCGACGCGGACGCGCCGATCCCCCCGGCGGCCGATCTGAACAACGCGCCGCTGCTCGGCGTGGCCTACGGCTACCCGGGGGCGCCCGGGCAGTGGTGGCAGCAGCAGGTCATCCTCGGTTTGCAACGCGGCGGCCTGCCGCCCCAGGAGATCGCCGGCCTGATGAACAGCTACTTCGAGCTGACCGAGCTGCACATCCATCCGCGCGCGCAGGGCCGCGGCCTCGGCGAGGCGCTGGCCCGGCGGCTCCTCGCCGGGCGGCCCGAAGAGAACGTCCTGCTGTCGACGCCGGAGACCAACGGTGAGCCCAACCGCGCCTGGCGGTTGTACCGCCGGCTGGGTTTCACCGACGTCATCCGCGGCTACCACTTCGCGGGCGACCCACGGGCGTTCGCGATCCTGGGCCGCAAGCTTCCGCTCTGACCGCCCGCTCGAGGGCGCGCCCCGGGCCGAGGTGCGGAAGCGGCACGCCGGATCTGGCACGATGACCTGGTGCGCGCCCGCCTCGCCCCGTCCCGAACCCCAGGGTTCACCGCTCGGCGGCGTCGGGTGGTGGCCATCGCGCTGCTGCTCATGCTGGTGCCGCTGCTCAGCGGGTGCCTGCGGGTGCGGGCGTCGCTCACCATCTCCCCCGACGACCTGGTGTCCGGGGAGATCGTCGCCGCGGCTAAACCCAAGACGCCCAAGGACACCGGCCCCCAGCTCGATAGCAACAACCTGCCGTTCAGCCAGAAGGTGGCGGTGTCGAACTACGACAGCGACGGCTACGTGGGATCGCAGGCGGTGTTCTCCGATCTGACGTTCGCCGAGTTGCCGCAGCTGGCCAACATGAACTCCGACGCGCAGGGCGTGAACCTGACGCTGCGCCGCAACGGCAACCTGGTGATGCTGGAGGGCCGGGCGGACCTGACCTCGCTGACCGATTCCGAAGCCGACGTCGAGCTGACCGTCGCCTTCCCCGGCGTGGTGACCTCTACCAACGGCGACCGGGTCGAGTCCACGGTGGTGTCCTGGAAGCTCAAACCGGGCGTGGTGAGCACCATGACCGCCCAGGCCCGCTACACCGACCCGAACACGCGCTCCTTCACCGGGGCGGGCGTGTGGTTGGGCATCGCGTCGTTCGCGGCGGCCGGCGTGGTCGCGCTGCTGGCCTGGATGAACCGCGACCGTTCGCCGCGGTTCACCGCGCCGGGCGACCAGCCGCCACCGGGCTAAGCCCCCTGGCCGGGTGACCAGTACGCCAGCATCTCCGCGAACGTCTGGAAGGCGGGCGCCGACACCCCGTAGGTGGCTTCCAGGTGGATGCTCAGCGGGAAGCCCAGCTCGGCCACGCCCTCGATGACGCGTTTGTACAGGTCGACCATGAGCTGGCGCTTCTGGGGCGGTTCACTGGCGGCCAGCCGCTTGACGAACTCCTGCTCGGCGGCCACCGCCGGGTTACCGGGGTCCTGAATCAGCCAGTTGATCAGGCCGACGCGGCTTTCCATCTTCGGGACGAAGCCGAACGACAGCAGGATCTCGGGCCGGTGATCGGTGTTCTTGGCGAATTCGCGCAGGAATCCCACGATCGCGTCGGAGTACAGCAGCTGGGTCATGCCGTAGGTCGCGCCCTGGTCGCACTTGAAGTTGAACCGGCCGTGTTCGCCGTCGCGGGTGGGAATCAGGATCACACCGCGGTTGGGCACCAAGTCGCGATAGATGGACAGGGCGTCGGTCGGCGCCACGCCCGAGCCCTCCCCGTCGTTCATCGTGCGTGGGACGCCGACGAAGACCACGCCCTCCATCCCGGCGTCGCGCAGATCGGTCAGCCGCTTGCGCAGCGTCGGCTCGTCGGAGAACGCGGTGACCTGGGTGCACAACCCGTGCATCCCCGCCAGTTCGGGCTTGACCATCGACCAGAAGTCCAGCACGTCGAGCTTGGGCTTCATCGTGATGGGACGGTCGTCGTCCTCGGCGATGATGCCCGGGATCATCACGTGCCGCAGCCGCCCGGTCAGCCCGGATTCCGCCGAGTACTGCACCACCTTTCGCGCGTCTTCCAGCGCCCGCTCCCGGCCTTCGTCGGCGTTGGGCGGCACCAGCTCGAGCGCAATGGTGTTGAGTGTCACGCGGCTTCTCTCCATCCGACGAAGGGTGGGGCGTCTTTCGGCCGCACGACAGTGGGCGGCCCCGACACCCCCGCCAGCATAGGCGCGGGGGTAGCACCCACTTGCGGGGGAATCTTGCGGGGGAATCTTGCGGGGGAATAGTGAGGCAGTCGGAGCAAACGCGGTCCCGCGACCGACGCCGGGTTGCAAAGACCGGCGGTGCCGCGCCGAATACACTGGTCGGGCCCGCCACACCAAGCCCACGCCGAGCCCACACCGAGCAGAAAGGGGCGCCGCGCTGAGCCCAAAAGCCCCAGCAGCAGCGGCAACCGTCGAGTTGACCGGCGCGATCACCGATCGGCTCCGGCGGTATCTGCGCGACCGGCGCGCCGACACGGCCTACATCGGCAGCGATTACGAGGACTTGGTCGCCGCCCTGGAAGACTTCGTGCTGAACGGGGGCAAGCGGCTGCGGCCGGCCTTCGCCTACTGGGGCTGGCGCGCCGTGGCCACCGGGGAGCCCGATTCCGAAGTGCTGCTGCTGTTTTCCGCACTGGAGCTGCTGCACGCCTGCGCGCTGGTGCACGACGACGTGATCGACGACTCCGCCACGCGCCGCGGCCGGCCGACCACGCACGTCCGGTTCGCCGACCTGCACCGCGCCCGACGGTGGCGCGGCTCGCCGGAGCGGTTCGGCATGTCGGCCGCCATCCTGCTCGGTGACCTCGCGCTGTCCTGGGCCGACGACATCGTGTTTCGCGCCGAGCTGTCGCCCGGGGCGGCGCGCCGCGTCCAACGGGTGTGGGCCGAAATCCGCACCGAGGTGCTGGGCGGTCAATACCTGGACATCGTCGCCGAAGCCAGCGGCGCGGAGTCGATCGCGTCGGCGATGAACGTCGACACCTACAAGACCGCCTGTTACACCGTGTCGCGGCCGTTGCAGCTGGGGGCGGCCGCCGCCGCGGACCGACCCGACGTGCAAGACGTCTTCGGCCGGTTCGGGACCGACATCGGGGTGGCGTTCCAGCTCCGCGACGACGTGCTGGGCGTGTTCGGGGACCCGGCGGTGACCGGCAAGCCGTCGGGTGACGACTTGCGGTCGGGCAAGCGCACCGTGTTGCTGGCCGAGGCGGTGGAGCTTGCGGACAAGTCGGATCCGTTGGCGGCCAAGCTGTTACGCGGCTCGATCGGGGCCCGGCTGACCGACGCCGAGGTGGACCGGCTGCGCGAGGTGATCGCGTCGGTGGGCGCCCTGGCCGCGGCGGAGCGACGCATCGCCGAACTGACCCGACGCGCGCTGGCCGCCCTGGACGCCGCCCCCATCAGCGCGGCGGCCAAAGCGGGGCTGTCCGAACTGGCCAGGATGGCCACCGACCGGTCGGCCTGAGCCGATGACGACCCCGACGCACACCCCGCCGTCCGGTTCGCCGTCCGACTTGCCGGCCACGAATTCATCTGGTGCCGGCTGGTTTTCGCAGCTGCGCGCGTTCCTAGCCGCCGCGCAGTCCCGCCCGGCGAAGCTCGGCTTGCTCGGTTCGGTGCTGATCGCCGTGGGCGCCCTGGGCGCGGGCAGCACCCGGCAGCACGACCCGCTGCTGGAGGCGATCCACATGTCCTGGCTGCGTTTCGGCCACGGCCTGGTGTTGTCGTCCATCGTGCTGTGGACGGGCGTGGGCCTCATGCTGATCGCGTGGCTGGGGCTGGGCCGGCGCGTGCTGGCCGGCGAGCTCACCGAGTTCATGATGAAGGCCACCACCGGATTCTGGCTGGCGCCGCTGCTGCTCTCGGTCCCCGTCTTCAGCCGGGACACCTACTCGTACCTGGCCCAGGGCGCGCTGCTGCGCGACGGCCTGGATCCCTACGCGGTCGGGCCGGTCGCCAATCCGAATATCCTGCTGGACAACGTAAGTCCCATCTGGACGATCACCACCGCACCCTACGGCCCGGCGTTCATCCTGGTGGCGAAGTTCGTCACCATGGCCGTCGGCAACAACCTGGTGGCCGGCACCGCGCTGCTGCGGCTGTGCATGCTGCCGGGGCTGGCGTTGCTCATCTGGGCCGCCCCCCGGCTGGCCCGGCACCTGGGCACCGACGGCTCGACGGCGCTGTGGATCTGCGTGCTCAACCCGTTGGTGCTCATCCACCTGATGGGTGGGGTGCACAACGAGATGCTCATGGTGGGGCTGATGGCCGCCGGCATCGCGCTGAGTTTCGCCGGCCGCCACGTGCTGGGCACGTCCCTGATCACGGTGGCGATCGCGGTCAAGGCCACGGCCGGGATCGCGTTGCCGTTCATGGTCTGGGTGTGGACCCGGCACCTGCGCCAACGCCGCGGATACCGGCCGCCCTGGGCCTTCGCGGCGGCCACGGTGATGACGCTGCTGACCTTCGCCGTCGTGTTCGGCATCCTGTCGGCGGTGGCCGGCGTGGGCCTGGGCTGGCTGACCGCGCTGGCCGGGTCGGTGAAGATCATCAACTGGCTGACCGTGCCCACCGCGGCCGCCAACCTCGTCCACGCCCTGTTCAGCGGGATTTTCGCGGTGCAGTTCTATCCACTGCTGCGCGTCACCCGACTGGTGGGAATCGCGATCATCGCCGTGTCGCTGCCGATGTTGTGGTGGCGGTTCCGGCGCGACGACCGGGCCGCGCTGACCGGCATCGCGGTCTCGATGCTGATCGTGGTGCTGTTCGTGCCCGCGGCCCTGCCGTGGTACTACTCCTGGCCGCTGGCCGTGGTGGCCCCGCTGGCGCAGTCACGGCGAGCGGTCGCGATCATCGGCGGCCTGTCGACGTGGGTGATGGTGATCTTCAAACCCGATGGCTCGCACGGGATGTACTCATGGCTGCACGTTTCGCTGGCCACCACCTGCGCGCTGCTCGCCTGGTACAGCCTCTACCGCACCCCCGAGGCGGGTGCCGCCGAATCGGGGGACACGGGAGCGGCGGCAGCGGAAGCGGAATCGGCCGCTCTAGTAGGCCCCCTCAGTAAGCCATGGCCTGCGCCCGGCGCACGACTTCGCGGGCCTGGTGCGCGTGCAGGGCGTCGACGGGGCGGGCGTTGCTGATGGCGTCGCGGCTGCCGTCGTGGGTGATCGTCAGCGAGGGATCCGGGGTGAACAACCACCGCACGATCTCGGTGTCGCGGTAGCCGCCGTCGTGCAGGATCGTCAACAGCCCCGGCAGGCTCTTGACCACCTCACCGGACTTGGTGAAGAACACCTGCGGCACCACCAGCCCGCCGTCGCGCTTCACCGCGACCAGGTGCCCCTCCCGGAGTTGCTGCTGCACCTTGCTGACCGAGATCCGGAGCAATTCGGCGACCCGCGGCAGGTCATAGGTTGGCTCGTCGGGATCCAAAACATCGTCGCCGGCAGGAATACTGCTCACCCGCGCAAGTGTAGGCCCTGGCACACGGTTTGAACCCCGGTTCCTGGGCCCAATCGCACGGGCACACCTACGATGGCCCCGTGGCCGGACCCGCAGCGGGAGACCCCTTGGACAGCGCGTTGGTGGATGGCCGCTACCTGGTGCAGTCCAAGATCGCCAGCGGCGGCACGTCGACGGTGTATCGCGGCCTCGACACCCGGCTCGACCGGCCCGTCGCGGTAAAGGTGATGGATTCCCGGTACGCCGGCGACGAGCAGTTCCTGACCCGGTTTCAGCGCGAGGCGCGCGCGGTCGCGCGGCTCAAGGACCCCGGGCTGGTCGCGGTCTACGACCAGGGCTTGGACGCCCGGCACCCCTTTCTGGTGATGGAGCTGATCGAGGGCGGCACGCTGCGCGAGTTGCTGGCCGAGCGCGGCCCGATGCCGCCCTACGCGGTGGCCGCCGTGCTGCGCCCGGTGCTGGGCGGGCTCGCCGCCGCGCACCGGTCCGGTCTGGTCCATCGCGACGTCAAGCCCGAGAACGTGCTCATCTCCGACGACGGCGACGTGAAGATCGCCGATTTCGGGTTGGTCCGCGCCGTCGCGGCCGCCGGAATCACCTCCACCAGCGTCATTTTGGGAACCGTGGCCTACCTGTCGCCCGAGCAGGTGCGGCACGGCGACACCAGCCCGCGCAGCGACGTGTACTCGGCCGGGATCCTCACCTACGAACTCCTCACCGGTCGCACCCCGTTCACCGGTGACTCGGCGTTGTCGATCGCCTACCGACGGCTGGACGCCGACGTGCCGCCGCCCAGTGCGGCGATCGACGGTGTGCCCCCGCAGTTGGACGAGTTCGTGCAGCGCGCGACCGCGCGCGACCCGGCCGACCGGTACGCGGACGCGATCGACATGGGCGCCGAGCTCGACGCCATCGCCGAAGAACTTGCCCTGCCGGACTTTCGGGTGCCCGCGCCGCGCAACTCCGCGCAGCACCGATCGGCGACCCTGGTCACCGCGCAGCATGCGCCGGCCGCCGCGCCGGTGCGCCAGCCCACCCGCCAACTGACCCGCGGCCCCGGGGACGACTGGCCGGGCGCGCAACGCCCCGACCACCAACCCGAAAAACCCGACGACGACGAATACCGGCCCGTCACGGGGGAATTCGCGGGCATCCCGATCGGCGAGTTCGCATACGCCCGCCAGCACGGCCGGCGCATGGTGCTGATCTGGGTGGCGGCGGTGCTGGCGCTCACCGGGCTGGTCGCCACCGCGGCGTGGACGATCGGCAGCAACCTCAACGGGTTGCTGTAGGGCTCGTCGCTTCGCGAGCGCGCGCAAATGCACGTTCCCAACGGCGTGTGCTCGTACAGACACGCGCGCTCGCCGGGCGAAGCGTCAGTCGCGCAGCATCTCGGCGACCAGGAACGCCAGCTCCAGCGACTGCTGGGTGTTCAGCCGCGGGTCGCACGCCGTCTCGTAGCGGCCCGCCAGATCCAGGTCCGAAATGTCTTGTGCCCCACCGAGGCACTCGGTGACGTCCTCGCCGGTGATCTCGACGTGGATGCCGCCCGGGTGGGTGCCCAGCGCGCGGTGCACCTCGAAGAAGCCCTGCACTTCGTCGACGACACGGTCGAAGTGCCGGGTCTTGTACCCGTTGGACGACTCGTGGGTGTTGCCGTGCATCGGGTCGCACTGCCAGATCACCTGGTGACCGGTGGCCTGCACCTTTTCCACGATCGGGGGCAGCAGGTCGCGCACCTTGTTGTTGCCCATCCGGCTCACCAACGTCAATCGGCCCGGTTTGTTCTGCGGGTCAAGCCGTTCCACGTATTCGACGGCCAGTTCCGGGGTCATCGTCGGGCCGATCTTCACACCGATCGGGTTGGCGATCACCTCCGCGAACGCGATGTGCGCGCCGTCGAGCTGACGGGTCCGCTCACCGATCCAGACGGTGTGCGCCGACAGGTCGAACAGCTGCGGCTCGCCGTCGTCGCTCTCCGACAGCCGCAGCATGGCCCGCTCGTAGTCGAGCACCAAAGCCTCGTGGCTGGCGTAGATTTCGGCGGTCTGCAGGTTGCGGTCGGCCACGCCGCAGGCGCTCATGAAGCGCAGACCGCGGTCGATTTCGGTGGCCAGCGCCTCGTAACGCGCGCCGGCCGGCGACGTCCGGACGAATTCCCGGTTCCAGTCGTGCACCAGGTGCAGCGACGCCAGCCCCGAGGACGTCAGCGCCCGCACCAGGTTCATCGCCGCGCTGGCGTTGGCGTAGGCGCGGACCAGCCGCGACGGGTCATGCTCGCGCGCGGCCGCGTCCGGGGCGAAGCCGTTGATCATGTCTCCCCGGTAGGACCGCAACCCCAGCGCGTCGATGTCGGCCGAGCGCGGCTTGGCGTACTGGCCGGCGATGCGGGCCACCTTGACCACCGGCAGGCTGGCGCCGTAGGTCAGCACCACGGCCATCTGCAGCAGGGCGCGGATGTTGCCGCGGATGTGGGGTTCGGTGTTGTCGGTGAACGTCTCCGCGCAGTCGCCGCCCTGCAGCAGGAAGGCCTCACCCCGGGCGACCTGGGCCAGCTGCTCCTGCAGCCGGACGATCTCCGAGGGCACCGTCACCGGCGGCACGCTCTCCAGGACCGTGCGCATCGCCGCCGCCTGGTCGGCGGGCCAGCTGGGTTGCTGGGCGGCCGGCTTGGCCAGCGCGGCGTCCAGCCTCGCCCGCAGGTCGCCGGGCAGCGGGGGCAGCGATGGCAGCTGGTCGATCGGGATGTCGACGGTCCAGTTCATCGGTCCATCGTAACCGGGTCGCGAGGGTGACTGATCAGGGCGAACGCCGCCCGGGCGGGCTCAGGCCGACGCTTCCCCGTCCGGCCCTTCCCCGGCGCCGGTCCCGCCGGCCGCGGTGATCAGCCGGAATCGGCGCAGCTGGTCGCGGGCGTCGACCAGCGCGTCGTGGGCGTCGCGCGACCGCGGCGGCATCGGTGGGCAGCCCCGGTCCTCCCACAATTGCCGCAGGTCCCGGGTGAACCGGGGTAAGGCCCGGGGCAACTCGGGCATGGTGCCCCACAGCTGGCAGAGGACCACGTGGTCGTAGGCGCCGATCCATGCCCACAGTTCGATGGGATCGCTGCCCCGCACGTCGAAGAAGTCCTCGAGGTCCAGGCGGATCTGCCGGCGCGAGCGCCACAGCTGCGAGGCCGGGGACGGCAGCTTGGGCAGCACGTTGGCGCGCACCCAGGCGCCGGCGCGCTCGGGGTCGAATTCGGTGGAGACCGCGTAGTACTCGCGGCCGTCCTCGGCGACCACCCCGATGGAGACCAACTCGATGGTGCGGCCGTCCTCGATGAACTCGGTGTCGTAGAAGTACCGCACCTTCAAAGCCTATGACCTTGAAAGCCTGTGAAACGCCTATCTGCTGATCAGGATGGGCCCGGTCGGCGGCGGTGCGGGGTGCACCTCGTGGTCGAGCTGGGCGTCGACGGTGCGGTCGTCGGGCAGCCGGGGCGTGCCGGCGATCGCGCACTGCAGGTAGAGCTTGGCCCGCACCACCGGGCGGCGCAGCGTCCGCTCCCGCTGCAACGCGCGGCGCATCTTGTCCGGTTGGGTGGTGTATCGCCAGCGGGCCCACGGCGCGTGCGGTCGCGACAACCGGACCGCGCCGATCACCAGCAGGACCACGATGAACATGCCGAGCAGACCGGTCCAGACCTTGCCCTTGAGCACCACGACCACGGCCAGCGGCAGCGTCAGCACCAGCGCGCCCGCCACCGCGGCCCGCAGCGGCCACGAATCGGCGCCCTCCCAAATCGGCAGGAAGAACATCAGCGGATGCAGGCCCATGATCAACAGACCGGCCACGCCGACGGCCGCGAACACGGCGTCCACCGACGTGCGCCCGTCCTCTTCCCAGTAGACGTCGGACAGGTGCAGGATCAACGCGTACTCGTCGAGCACCAGGGCGGCCCCGATCCCGAAAAAGATTGCGGACAACGTGAATTCGGGTTCGTGACCGTCGATGGACAGGGTGACCAGGGTCAGCCCGGAGAGCAGCACCAGCACCACACCGAACGTCACGTGGTGGATGTGCACCCCGCCGACATGCACGTTGCGCGGGTGCCACCATCTGGCCGGGCGGCCCGTTTCGGCGCGGTGGCGGATGAAGCGCACGAAGGTTCGCGTGACGAAGAACGTGAGGATGAAGGCCAGCAGGCAGCAGAGCAGGGGCAACCGGCCGCCACCGAGGATGTCGTGCGCGAACCAGCGCGTCACCCGCGGTACGAACCAGTGGAGCACTCTTGAAACGTACGCCTGCGGCCGCCGGGGCCGCGGGAGCCGCGCTGTGTGCCACCTGCCACGCCCCGGCACCGATTACGCTGTTGTCCGACATGAGTAGATGGCGGGCGCCCGGCGCGGGCAGTAAACCCGGGCAGGTCCTGCTGTGGTGCGGGCTTTGGCTGGTGGCCGCGGCGGGCCTGGGCTACGTGGCCTGGCAACTGTTCGGCCAAACGCCCTACCGCATCGACATCGACGTGTATCAGATGGGTGCGCAGGCCTGGATGCAGGGGCATTCGCTGTACCACGGTGATGTGTTGTTCCACACACCGATCGGGCTCAACCTGCCGTTCACCTATCCCCCGCTGGCGGCGATCGTGTTCTGCCCGTTCGCCTGGCTGCAGATGCCGGCCGCCAGCGTTGCCATCACGGCGTTGACGTTGGTGCTGCTGGTCGTCTCGACCGTGGTCGTGCTGACCCGCCTCGACGTCTGGGCCGCCTCCGCCGCGCTGCCCGGCCCGGCGGGGCTGCGCCGCTGGTGGCTGGCCGTGATGATCGCCGTGGGGGCGACGATGTGGCTGGAACCCGTCACCTCGAATTTCGCCTTCGGCCAGATCAACGTCGTGCTGATGACCCTGGTGATCGCCGACTGCATGCCGCGCCGCACCCCCTGGCCGCGCGGCCTGCTGCTGGGCCTGGGCATCGCGCTCAAACTCACGCCCGCGGTGTTCCTGCTCTACTTCCTGCTGCGCCGCGACAACCGCGCGGCCCTGACCGCGCTGGCGTCCTTCGTGGCGGCGACGGCGGTCGGTTTCGTTCTGGCATGGAGTGATTCGTGGGAGTACTGGACGCACACCCTGCATCACACCGATCGGATCGGTGAGGCGGGGTTGAACACCGACCAGAACATCGCCGGCGCCCTGGCCCGGCTCGGGCTGGGCGAGCAGCAGCGCTTCCTGCTGTGGGTGGGGGCCTCGCTGCTCGTGCTCGCGCTCACGGTCTGGGCGATGCGCAGGATGCTGCGCGCCGACGAGCCCGTGCTGGCCGTCGTCTGCGTCGCGCTGTTCGGGTTGGTGGTCTCGCCGGTCTCCTGGTCACACCACTGGGTGTGGGGGCTGCCGACGGTCGTGGTGCTCGCCGTGCTGGCGTGGCGGCGCCGCAACGTGGCGCTGGCCGTCGTCGGCGTCGCGGGGGTGGCGTTGATGCGATGGTCGCCGATCGACCTGCTGCCCAAGCACCACGAGGCGACGGCGGTCTGGTGGCGCCAACTCGCCGGGATGTCCTATGTGTGGTGGGCGCTGGCGGTTCTGTTGGCGGCCGGCCTGACGGTCACCGCCCGCACGGCGTCGGGTCGTTCGGCGCCCGAGCAATTGACGCCGGTGACAGCGGCGGGTTAGGGAAAGGCACTCAGCCGGCGGCGGTCTCGGGGATCCGCGCCGCGTCGCCGGTCGATCCCTCGCCCGACGAGCCGTTGCGATTCTCCTTGATGCTGGCGGCGTAGATGTCCACGTACTCCTGGCCGGACAGTCCCATCAGCTCGTAGATCACCTCGTCGGTGACGGCCCGCTCGATGAAGCGGTTGCCCGCCAGGCCCTCGAAACGGGAGAAGTCCATCGGCTCGCCGAAGCGAACGGTGACCCGCCCGAAGCGCAGCATGTTCGTGCCGGGCGGGTTGACGACGTTGGTGCCGATCATCGCCACCGGGATCACCGGGACCCCCGTGTGCAGGGCCAGGCGCGCCAGGCCGGTCTTGCCCTTGTACAGCCGGCCGTCCGGCGAACGCGTGCCTTCGGGATACATGCCCAGCAACTTGCCCGCCGACAGCAGCCGCTCGGCGGTGGTCAGCGCGGCCTGCGCGCTGTCGGCGTCGGTCCTGTCGATCGGCACCTGGCCCACGGCGGTGAAAAACCAGCGCTGAAACCAGCCCTTCAAGCCCGTTCCGGTGAAGTATTCGGCCTTCGCCAGGAAGGTGATCCGGCGACGCACCACCAACGGCAGGTAGAAGCTGTCCATCACCGCCAGGTGATTGCTGGCCAGGATCGCCGGGCCGGAACTCGGAATGTGTTCCAGGCCTTCAACTTTTGGCCGACCAAGCAAGTACAGCAGCGGGCCGAGGAGCACGTACTTGAATAGCCAGTACCACATGGCCCTCCCTCTCGCCCGCCCGCCGGTGTTCTGCGCCAACTGTACCCACCGCGTGCGGCCGGGACCACCTCCGGCGCAGCCGGGTCACTCCTCGACGGTGACGGGGATGGGCTGGTAGCGGGTCCTGGTCGCGGCGTCCGGAGCCGGCGTCTCGGTGACGCCATCGGCGGGCGGACCACCGGCCGGACCGCCGGGTGGCGGTTTGGGCGCGCCGTTGATGTCGTCGAGCATGGCGCGCAGCACCTCGAGCAGGGCGACGCTGTGGTCGGCGATGACGGTGACCAGCGGGTGCTGATCGCCGGTCGCCACCGCGGCCAGCGCGCACACCGGGCACCACACCTGCTGGCACTTGCCGGTCCCGGGTCCACGGCCGGCCGTCAGCGCGGCGGCGGCCCGCACGGCCGGGTCGATTCCGTCCAGGATCGTCTGGGCGAGCCGGCGCAGCTCCGGACCGATTTCGGGATGACCCGCACTCACTTAGGCCACACCTCCGGGTCTGGTCGAAAACGGACTGTCAGCTCGCTACCGCGCAGGTGCGCGTCCAGCACCGTGCACCGCCGCAGGACGGACGCCAGCCGAACCCTGCGCCGCAATCCGCCGGCGCTGATGATCAGGTCGTCGTCGACGCGCCCGAGCGCCAGCCCCGACGGATCGAGTTGCGGCAACGCTAGCCGCATACGGTAAATGGAACCAAGCCCCGTTCCCGATTCCAGGTCCACCGTGGGGCGCAGCGGGCCCGGCGGGGCCGTTCCGCCGCGACGGCGGGCACTGTCCAGCAACGCGCCCAGCGCCTTGGGGCCGATCGGCTCCCCGGACAGGTGCGGAGTCATCACCAGCGCCACCTCACCGATGGTGGCGTCGAGCTCGTCGAGAACACCACGTTGTTCGGAAATGCGTTCGGCGTACCAGTAAAACGCGGGGTGCTCCGGCAGGTTGCGGTATTCGTAAGACTCGTCTTCGGTGAGGACCTGGTTGACGATCAACTCCTCGACGCGCACCCCCATCAGGGCCAGCGAACCCAGCGTGCGCGCCGCCTCGGCGGCGACCACCCGCTCGGGGGTCAACACCAAATGCGCGCTGACCAATTCGCCGTCGGTGAGCAAGGAGCTGAGCGACTCGACGCTGGCGCTGACGCGCTCCAGCAGTTCCACCAGCGCCGCCGAGCGGGCGTCGTCGCCGCCGACCGACAGCCGGCGGTGCCGCGGCCACGCGCGTTCGACGTATAGCCCGAAGGTGGCGGGCAAGGTCAGCATCCGCAGCGCGTCGGCCGTCGACGCGCAGTCGACGACGATGCGATCCCAGCCCCCGGAGACCGCCAACTCACCGACGGCGTGCAGCCCGAGCACCTCCTGGACCCCCGGCAGCGCCGAAAGCTCTTCCGGCGCAATGGCACTCAGCTCGGAATCCGGGAATCGCCGATCCAGCGTGTCCACCAGGTCGCGCCAGCGGGCCTCGAGCAGGGCCAAGGTGTCCAACGCCAGCGCGTCGAGAAAGCCGCCGCCGGCCTGGGCGTCATCGGCGAGGACCCGGACCAGTTCGTCCCGGCTCGGCGGGACGGGGACGCCGAGCACGTCGCCGAGCGAGTGCGCCTGGTCGGTGGACACCACCAGCACCCGCTGCCCCGCGCTGGCGGCACCGACCGCCGTTGCGCACGCCAGCGTGGATTTTCCTACCCCGCCCTTGCCAACGAAGAGACTGATCCTGGCCGGGGTGGGCGCCCGCAATTCGCTGGACTCACTCAGCCCTCGACTCGTTTCTTCAGATCCTTCAGGGCGGTGTCGGTCAACCGGCGCTCGGCCTTGCGCTTGAGCAGCCCGATCATCGGCACGGCGAGATCGACCGTGAGTTCGTAGGTGACTTCGGTGCCAGAACCCTTGGGAGCCAACCGATATGTGCCCTCGAGGGAGCGCAGCAGCGAGCTGGAGACAAGCGTCCAACTGACCGACTGCCGGTCCTTGGGCCATTCGTAGGACATCACCAACGTGTCCTTGAGGACGGCCGCGTCGAGCACCACCCGCGCGACCTTCGGGTTACCGTCGGCGTCCGTCTCCTGGACCTCGGCCTCCCGGTACTCCGAGATCCACTGCGGGTAGGAATCGATATCCGCGATGACGTCCATCACCGTGCCCGGGTCGGCCTCGATGTAGATGGTCTGCGACGTCTTCTCCGCCACCTGGTGCTGCCCTCTCTCCCGCGGGCGGCCGAGGCCGCCGGCGGGGAAACTACCGTGCGGGTCTAACCCCCGGGCCTCCGGTCCGAAACGGTACTCTCCCTGCAAACCTGACCCGGCTAAACTACCGGAGAAACTCCGACCGGACGCGACCGTTCCAGTGTCGTCTTGACCTCGAAGGCCATTTTCTTGCCCGCCACCCGACGGCGGTGTGTCATTTTCGCCAGATTCAGCTTGGCCAACTGCCAGGCCGCCACGCCTGTCGGTTCGGCGTGCAGGAAATAGTGCAGCACCACCCCGTCCAGCGAGGGCTCCAGCCAGATCTCCATGGTGCCGGTCAGCGCGCCGGTGACCGCCCACCGGATGCCCTTGTCGCCGCGATCCTCCACGACCTGCAACCGCAGGTCCGGCCACCAGCGGCGCCAGCACGACCGATCGGCGACAGCGGCACCGACCCGCGCACCGTCGGCGGCGACGAACGTCTCGTCCGCGATCTGGATGCTGTTCACCATCTCAGCTTCACACACCGCCGCGGAAGGCGATGCCGAGGGCGGGCGGGCTGCCACCGTTCCTGCGCGAATGCGC
>NZ_GG770557.1:73660-78110 GCF_000164135.1 Mycobacterium parascrofulaceum ATCC BAA-614
ACGACAACAACCCGGCCACCGGAACGTCAGCCAAGCCAAAACGAGGTCAGTAAGAGTGCGTGAGTACAGTGTCCCCGCCCGCTTCTCCGTCGGCGAGCACGACAACATCGCGGCCATGGTCTTCGAGCACGAGCGCGAGGACCCCGGCTTCGTCATCTTCCGACGTCAGATCGACGGCGCCTGGACCGACGTCACCTGCGCGGAGGTGGCCGACCAGGTCCGCTCCGCGGCGCTGGGTCTGATCGGGCTCGGGGTCCAGGCCGGTGACCGGGTGTGCATCTTCTCGGCCACCCGCTACGAGTGGGCGATCGTCGACCTGGCGATCCTGTCGGTGGGCGCGGTCACCGTGCCGATTTACGAGACGTCGTCGGCCGAGCAGGTGCGCTGGGTACTGCAGGATTCCGAGGCGGTGCTGGCCTTCGCCGAGACCGACGCCCACGCCGCGATGGTCACCGAGCTCACGGCCGAACTGCCCGCCATGCGCCGCGTGCTGCACATCGACGGCTCGGGCCCCAAGGCGCTCGACCAGCTCGCCGAGGCCGCCGCGTCGGTCGAGCCCGCCGAGCTGACCGCGCGCCAGGAGGGGCTGCGCGCCGACGACCCGGCCACGCTCATCTACACCTCGGGGACCACCGGACGGCCCAAGGGCTGCCAACTCACCCACTCCAACCTGCTCTACGAGACCCGCGGGGCCAAGGAGTGCCTGCCGACCCTGCTGGACGAGGGGCAGCGGCTGCTGATCTTTCTGCCGCTGGCCCACGTGCTGGCGCGCTCGCTGACGCTGTCGGCGTTCGCCAACAAGGTGACCGTCGGGTTCACCAGCGACATCAAGAACCTGCTGCCGATGTTCGCCGTGTTCAAGCCGACGGTGGTGGTCTCGGTGCCGCGGGTGTTCGAGAAGGTCTACAACACCGCCGAACAGAACGCGGTCAACGACGGCAAGGGGCGGATCTTCGCCGCCGCCGTACAGGCCGCGGTCGACTGGAGCCAGGCGCAGGACCGCGGGCGGCCGGGACCGCTGCTGCGGGCCAAGCACGCGCTGTTCGACCGCCTCGTCTACCACAAGCTGCGCGCCGCGCTGGGCGGCGAATGCCACGCGTCGGTCTCCGGGGGCGCGCCGCTGGGCGCGCGGCTGGGCCACTTCTACCGCGGCGTGGGCCTGACCATTCACGAGGGCTACGGCCTGACCGAGACCAGCTCGGCCATCACGGTCAACCAGGTCGGCAACGTCAGGATCGGCACGGTCGGAACGTTGTTGCCCGGCAACAGCATGCGCATCGCCGACGATGGCGAGCTGCTGGTGCGCGGCGGCGTGGTGTTCAGCGGCTACTGGCGCAACGAGCAGGCCACCCGGGACGCGTTCACCGACGGCTGGTTCAAGACCGGCGATCTCGGCGCGCTCGACGAGGACGGTTTCCTGAAGATCACCGGGCGCAAGAAGGAGATCATCGTCACCGCCGGCGGCAAGAACGTGGCCCCGGCCGTGCTCGAGGACCAGCTGCGGGCGCACGCGCTGATCAGTCAGGCGATGGTGGTGGGCGACGCCAAGCCGTTCATCGGCGCGCTGATCACCATCGACCCCGAGGCGTTCGGCGCCTGGAAGGAGCGCAACCACAAGGCGGCCGGCGCGTCGGTGGCCGAGCTGGCCACCGACCCGGATTTGGTCGCCGAGGTGGACGCGGCCGTCAAGCACGCCAACCAGGCGGTGTCGCACGCCGAGTCGATCCGCAAGTTCCGCATCCTGCCGGTCGACTTCACCGAGGACACCGGCGAGCTGACGCCGACGATGAAAGTCAAGCGCAACGTCGTCGCCGAGAAGTTCGCCGCCGACATCGACTCGATCTACGAAAAGGACTAGCGACCCGCCGGGAGTTGAGCTGGGGCACCGAGCTGGGGCACAGCCCCCTGGACCCCTCGACCGCCGAGCGTCACGCCAGCGTGGCGCGGGGCGCCGAGCGTCACGCCAGCGTGACGCTCGAGGGTCGTCACCCGCGCAGCAGCCCGGCCAGCCGGGCGGCCAGGGTGTCCCACCGCCACTGAGCCATCACCCACTCGCGCCCGGCCGCGCCCATCGCGGCGGCCCGCTCACGGTCGCCGAGCAACTCGGCGACGGCGTCGGCGACCGCGTCCACCGAACGCCCATCGACCACCAACCCGGTCTTGTTGTGCTGCACGGCTTCTGGCGCCCCACCGGAATCACCGGCGATCACCGGCTTGCCCGTCGCGGACGCCTCCAAGAAGACGATGCCCAGCCCCTCGACGTCCATGCCGGCGCCGCGGGTGCGGCACGGCATCGCGAAGACGTCGGCCAGCGCGTGGTGTGCCGGGAGCTCGTCCGCCGGCACCCCCCCGGTGAACGTGACATGGTCGGCCACCCCGCATTCGCGCGCCAGCTTGCGCAGCGATTCCAGGTAGGGGCCGCCGCCGACGACGACCAGGGCGGCGCCGTCGACGCGCCGCCGGATCGACGGCAACGCCTTGATCAGGGTGTCCTGGCCCTTGCGCGGAACCAGTCGGGAGACGCAGACGACCGTGGGCCGCGCGCCGAGCCGGTACCGGTCGCGCAGCGCGGCGCCGGCCGCCGCGTCGGGGTGGAACCGGTCGGTGTTCACCCCGGGCGGCAGGTATTCCAGCGAGGCATTGGGCCCGAAGGCCGGCGCGAACCGGGCACGGGTGTAGCGGCTGACGAACGTCACGACGTCGGTCGTATCGCCGATGCGACGCAGCACCGATCGCGCGACCGGGAGCATCGACCAGCCCACTTCGTGGCCGTGCGTGCTGGCCACCACCCGGGTCGCCTCGGCCTGGCGGGCGCGCTGCGCCAGCAGCGCCAGCGGGGCCGCCGCGCCGAACCAGACGGTGTCGATGTCGTTGTCGGCGATCAGCCGGCGCATCCGTGCGTCCACCACCGGGCCGGGCAGCATCAACGTGCCGGGATGACGCACCACGCGATAACCGGCCTCCTCGGCGGCGGCGTCGAAGGCGTCGGCGCCCTTCCACTGCGGCGCGTACACCGTCACCGAATGCAACCGGGCGTCGACCAGCCGGCCGACGAAGTCACTCAGGTAGGACTGGATGCCACCCGGCCGGGGCGGAAAGTCGTTGGTTACCAGCAGGACCCGGCTCACTGCGTCAGGCTAGCGTGAGGCCCGCGCGCTTCGTGCGGGGCCTCGGTCAGCGCGCGTGGGTCAGCCACTCGTGCCAGCGCACCAGCACGCCGGGCACCTCGGTGGCCAGGACGTCGTGGAGCGCGGTGGGCACGTCGGTGTGCCCGGGGCCGCAGACGGCCAGGTACAGATCGCGCAGCTTGGCCGCCCCGTAGGTGTCCGCGACGAAGCGGGCGAACCACCACGCGCGGTCGTACGCCAGCGAGCGCTGCGACCCGGGCGCGTCCAGGTCGGCGTCCGAGGGCAGGGTCAGCGGCACCGGCAGCGCGTCGGCGGGCACCGGGGCCTGGGGCCGCGCGACGAAGTCGGCGACGCCTTCGGTCAGCCAGCGGGGCGCATCCGGGGCGGTGTCCACGCGCGCGGCGTAGTGAAAAAGCTCGTGGATCAACACGATTCGCAGCGCTCCCGCGGTCATGTTGGCGGCCCCGGGCGCGAAGACGATCCGCTCACCGATGGCGACGCGACGCGCGGCGTCGACCCGGTCGACGACGGTCACGGCCGCGATGTCGGCCCACTGCGCAGCGGGGCCACCGCCGGCGGCGGCGCGGAACTCCTCGTCCGTGTGGGCCGCGACCAACGCGATCTCACGCGACCAGTCGACGCCCCAGAAGGCCTCGACCGCGCCGATCGCGCCGCCGACGGCGGACGCCACCCGGGACAGCAGGCGGTCGCCGGCCGGGCCGCCGTGACCGATGAGCCGGACGGTGCGATCGCCGACGACCAGCGACCTCGACGTCGCGCTGAACTGGGCGCGTGCGGGGGTGACCAGCTGGGGGGGTCGCGCCCGGCGATCGAGGGCGGCGTCGAAGGGCACCGCCGCCGCGAGGATCAACTCCAGGACGAACACCCAGGCCAGCAGTGCTGAAAGCCGCCGGCGGTGCGGGCCGGGGAACCTAGTAGCGACGGGCGTCGTGGACCGGGCCTGCGGCATTCATCGGGACCACCCGCACCGGCTGGCCGTACGTGGAGGAATGGATCACCATGCCGTCACCGACGTAGAGGCCGCTGTGTGATGCGTCGTTGTAGAAGGTGATCACGTCCCCGGGCTGCAGGTCCGACAGCGCCACCGGTTGGCCGCCTACGGCCTGCGCCTGGCTGGAGTGCGGCAGCGAGATACCCGCCTGCTGGAACGCCCACATCACCAGGCCCGAGCAGTCGAACCCGCCGGGCGCGGCACCGCCCCACACGTAGGGCGAGCCGACCTGAGTCAGCGCCGCCTGCACGACGGTCGCGCGGTCACCGCCGCCGAACGGTCCGGGCATTCCGCCTGGCGGAGGAGCCAC
>NZ_GG770557.1:78591-89340 GCF_000164135.1 Mycobacterium parascrofulaceum ATCC BAA-614
CGCGGCCTCCGGCGCGGGCGCGCCGGGTACGGGGAGACCGGCCGGGACCGGACCGGGTTCGGCGAGCGCGGTGCGCTGCTGGGGGGACAGGGAAACGTACTGCGACTTGACGACCGCGATCTGCACCTGCAGCTGGCTTTGCTTGGACTGCAAGCTCGCTCGCACCGCGGCGGCCTGCTCGGCGGCGCTCTTCGCGTCGGCGGCGGACTTGGCGGCTTCCCGTTCGGCCTTGGCGGCCTGCGCGCCGGCGGCCCGGAAGTTCGCCATCTGGTCGGCCATCTGCGTCGCCATCTGCCGCTGCATGGCCAGCTTGTCGATCAGCCCTTGCGGCGAACCCGCGGTCAGCATGGCCGTCATGCCGTCGACGCGGCCACCCATGTAGGTCGCGGCGGCGAGCTTGTTGACGGCGCCCTGGTAGGACGCCAGGCGGGCCTTGGCCGCGTCGACGGCGGCCTGGGCGTCGTCGTGCTTTTTGTCCGCGGCGCGCTGGGCCTTCAACTTGTCGTTGAGGTCGAGCTGCGCGCTGTGCATCGCCTCGGTGGTCTGCTCGGCCTGGCGGGACAGCTGGTTGAGCTTCGCCAGCGCGTCATCGGCCGGGTCGGCAGAGACGTGCGCGGCAAGGACGCCGGATAACACCGTGAAGCCCGCTAGCGTCCCGATGGCAGATCGTGTGAGGACACGCGCAAACGGGTATCTAGAGTCAAGCCTCAAGATTTTGCTTCCTTAAACGGCCATCGACGAGCCATGCGCCGTCGAGCTGGTTTAGGTCTCAAACAGGTTACGAAACGATATCGACGTTTGTCCAAAGCGAGCGGTTAAGAAATTGGAAAGATTTCTGTCATTATCGTGTGAACGACGTCGACCCCCTCGTAAACCTTTGGCACGCAAGCGTCTTAGGCCACGCCAGAATCACGCTCGCGGCGGATGGGCACCAGCCGCAATCGCGGCGCCAGGCCGACATCGGCAAGCACCGCCAACGCAGCGCACTCGTCCTCCAACAAAGTTTCCGGGACCCCGAGTAACACGCTGACGACGCAATCGCGGCACCCGGGTCCGCGGACCGCGCAGTCGTCACAGTCGATCACCACCGGCGCCCCCGCGTCCGGCGTCAGCGCGCCGGTGCTGTCGGGCCCACTGCTTCGTGCCATCAGGTCGGTCCTCTCGGTCAGGCAATGCGAACGTCAGGTCGGACTCCCCGAACGGTATCCCCAGCCACCGACAACCCGGCCGCGCGGCGTTTTCGCTGGCACGCGGCCGGGCCCGTTCGGCGTGGGACCCGCCCGGGTGTCGGTGGCGGGGCTTAACGTCGCGGCCATGGGTGCCGGTGGCGCGACTCAGCTCAGCTTCGCCGAGTTGGGATCATCCTTCGCCGCCGCCGCTGACGACGGCGTCTCGCTGCGCGACACCACCTTCGTGGTGGTGGACCTGGAGACCACCGGCGGGCGCACGAAAGCCACCGGCGGGAACGCGCCCGACGCCATCACCGAGATCGGGGCCGTCAAGGTCCGCGGCGGCGTCGTGCTGGGCGAGTTCGCCACGCTGGTCGACCCGGAGCGCAGCATCCCGCCGCAGATCGTGCGGCTGACCGGCATTACCACCGCGATGGTGTCCGACGCTCCGAGGATCGACGCGGTGTTGCCGATGTTCCTGGAGTTCGCCGGTGACGCGGTGCTGGTCGCCCACAACGCCGGGTTCGACATCGGGTTCCTGCGCGCCGCGGCGGCGCGCTGCGATATCGCCTGGCCGCGACCGAAGGTCCTGTGCACCGTGCGACTGGCCCGCCGGGTGCTCAGCCGCGAGGAGGCCCCCAGCGTGCGGCTGGGCGCCCTGGCGCGGTTGTTCGCGGTCGCCGCCCAGCCCACCCACCGCGCCCTCGACGACGCCCGCGCCACCGTCGAGGTGCTGCACGCGCTCATCGAGCGGGTGGGTAACCAGGGCGTACACACCTACGCCGACCTGCGCTCCTACCTGCCGGACGTCACCCCGACCCAGCGGCGCAAGCGGGTCCTTGCCGAGGGCCTGCCCCGCCGGCCGGGTGTCTACCTGTTTCGCGGACCGTCGGGCGAGGTGCTCTACGTCGGCACCGCCGTCGACCTGCGCCGCCGGGTCGGCCAGTACTTCACCGGCGCCGACCCGCGCGGCCGGATGAAGGAGATGGTCAACCTGGCCACCGCCGTCGACCACGTTGAGTGCGCCCACGCGCTGGAGGCCGGCGTCCGCGAGTTGCGGCTGCTGGCCGCGCACGCCCCGCCCTACAACCGCCGGTCGAGGTTCCCGCACCGTTGGTGGTGGGTGGCGCTCACCGACGAGGCGTTCCCACGGCTCGCGGTCGTGCGAGCGCCCCGCCACGACCGCGCCGTCGGGCCGTTCCGGTCCCGCGCCGACGCCGCCGACACCGCCGCCCTGCTGGCCCGCTTCACCGGCCTGCGGACCTGCACGGCCCGGCTGGGACGCACGGTCCTGCACGGACCGGCCTGCGCCGAGGCGGAGGTGTCGCCCTGCCCCGCGGCGCGCAATATCACCGCGACGCAATACGCCGCGGCCGTGGCGCGGGTGGCCGCGCTGATCGACGGGATGGACAACGCCGCGCTGTCGGCCGCCGTCGATCAGGTCACCGCGCTCGCCGAACGACGCCGTTTCGAGAACGCCGCCCGCCTGCGCGACCGCACCGCCACCGCGGTGGAGATTCTCTGGCGCGGTCAGCGGTTGCGCACCCTGGCCACGCTGCCCGAGCTGATCGCCGCCGCGCCCGACGGGGAGGGCGGCTACCACCTCGCCGTGGTCCGGCACGGCCAGCTCGCCGCGTCCGGCTCCGCGAGGCGCGGCGTGCCCCCGATGCCGGTGGTCGACGCGATTGTGGCTGGGGCGCAAGCGATTCTGCCGACGGCGGCGCCCCTGGGCGGAGCGCTGGTGGAGGAATCCGCCCTGATCGCCCGCTGGCTGGCCGGCCCGGGGGTGCGCATCGTCCGCGTCGACGACTCCCCCGACGCCGCGGGCTGGGCTTCGCCGCTGCGCTCGGCCGGCCCGTGGGCGCAGTGGGCGGCCACGGCGCGGTCGGCGCGGCTGGCCTACGAGCAGATCGCGGCGCAAGCGGCCCAACACGATTCACACCTGCTGGCTGAACCGCACCCATCGCGCGAGCAGCTGTTCGGCGGCGCCGGAATCGATCGCCGCGCCGGCGCGCCGCAGCCCGTCCTCCCACGCCGGCAGCCATTCAGCGCGGCTGGATAGCCCGGCGTGGGCGACGATCGCCCCGGCGGCATTGAGCACGACGGCGTCCCGGACCGGGCCCGTGGCGCCGCCCAGCACCGCCCGCACCTCCGCCGCGTTGGCCACCGCGTCCCCACCCAGCAGATCGTCGAGATCGGCTCGGGCAAAACCGAATCCGGCGGGGTCGAAGGTCAGCTTGTCCACCGTTCCGGCCTGCACCCGCCAGATCGTGCTGGTGGTGGTCGTGGTCAACTCGTCGAGCCCGTCGTCGCCGTGCACCACCAGCACGCTGGACCGGCGCGCGGCGAACACCCCGGCCATCACCTCGGCCAGGTTGGCGAACGCGCAGCCGATCAGACCGGCCCGCGGTCTGGCCGGATTGGTAAGCGGCCCAAGGAGATTGAAGACCGTCGGGACGCCGATCTCGCGGCGCGCCGCGGACGCGTGCCGGTAGGACGGGTGAAACAGCGGCGCGAAGCAGAACCCGATGCCCACCTCGGCCAGGCTCTGCGCGACCCGGTCGGGTTCGAGGTCGATGCGCACGCCGAGCGCCTCGAGCGTGTCGGCACCGCCGGACAGCGACGACGCCGCGCGGTTGCCGTGCTTGACCACCGGCACGCCCGCGGCCGCGACCACGATCGCCGCCATGGTGGACAGGTTGACGGTGTTGACGCCGTCGCCGCCGGTCCCGACGATGTCGACGGCGTCGTCGCGGATGGCGGGCATGGGGCGCGCGTGGCTGAGCATGACCTCGGCCAGCTCGCTGACCTCGGCCGACGTGGGGACCTTCATCTTCATCGCCACGGCGAAGGAGGCCACCTGGGCCGGGCTCGCTTCGCCGGCCATGATCTGGTCCATGGCCCAGGCCGCCTGGCCGCGCAGCAGGTCCTGGCCGTCCATCAGCCGGGCCAGGATCCGCGGCCACGACGGCGCCGCCGGCGTCGCGCCCGCGCCGCCACCGCCGGGGGCGGAAGCCTCAGATGACAGAGCCACGCGCCGATGGTCCCACGGCGGCGGCACCTCCCCCAACCGGCGCGGAAGGCCCCCCGCTCACGGCGCGGCCGCGACGCGAAAACATCAAATGCCGCCCCGGGTGGAGTTGAACAACTACAAAGCGTCATACTTGCGGATGTGACCAGCGCTGTAGGGACCTCAGGTACTGCAATCACGTCGCGGGTTCATTCGTTGAATCGACCCAACATGGTCAGTGTCGGCACCATCGTTTGGCTCTCCAGCGAGCTGATGTTCTTTGCTGGCCTGTTCGCGATGTACTTCACCGCGCGTGCCCAGTCGGGCGGCAAGTGGCCGCCGCCGCCGACCGAATTGAACCTCTATCAGGCCGTGCCGGTGACGCTCGTGCTGATCGCGTCGTCGTTCACCTGCCAGATGGGTGTGTTCGCGGCCGAACGCGGCGACGTCTTCGGGCTCCGCCGCTGGTACGTGATCACGTTCCTGATGGGCCTGTTCTTCGTTTGCGGGCAGGGCTACGAGTACTACCACCTGGCGACGCACGGCACCACCATCCCCGGCAGCGCCTACGGCAGCGTGTTCTACCTGGCGACCGGGTTCCACGGGCTGCACGTCACCGGTGGTCTGATCGCCTTCATCTTCCTGCTGGCCCGCACCGGGATGAGCAAGTTCACCCCGGCGCAGGCCACCGCGAGCATCGTCGTCTCCTATTACTGGCATTTCGTCGACATCGTGTGGATCGCGCTGTTCACCGTGATCTATTTCATCCGATGAGCCGGCGGCTCCGAATAAAGGAATGAACAGGAGTACTCGGTTGGAGAAACTGGGGTCCATGCGAAACCGGAAGCCGCGACAAGGGCAGGCGCGAAAAGCCGCGAGCGATCGCTCACGACGGCGGCTGCGCCGCCGCCTGTCGGGCGGCTTGCTGCTGCTGATCGCGCTGACCATCGCCGGCGGGCTGGCCGCCGTGCTGACGCCGCGCCCGCAGGTGGCCGTCGCCGACGAGTCGTCCTCGGCGCTACTGCGGACCGGCAAGCAGCTGTTCGACACGTCGTGCGTGTCGTGCCACGGCGCCAACCTGCAGGGCGTGGCCGACCGCGGGCCGAGCCTCATCGGCGTCGGCGAGGAGGCGGTCTACTTCCAGGTGTCGACCGGCCGGATGCCCGCGATGACGGGCGAGGCCCAGGCGCCGCGCAAGGAGCCGATCTTCGACGAGGCGCAGGTCGACGCCCTGGGCGCGTACGTGCAGGCCAACGGCGGCGGCCCGACCACGGTGCGCAACCCGGACGGCAGCCTGGCGATGAAGTCGCTGCGCGGCGACGACCTCGGCCGCGGTGGTGACCTGTTCCGGCTGAACTGCTCCTCCTGCCACAACTTCACCGGCAAGGGCGGGGCGCTGTCGTCGGGCAAGTACGCGCCGAACCTCGAGCCGGCCAACGAGCAGCAGATCCTGGCGGCGATGCGGACCGGCCCGCAGAACATGCCGAAGTTCTCCGACCGCCAGCTGTCCTTCGAAGCGAAGAAGGACATCATCGGCTACATCAAGGCGGTCACCGAAGAGCGCCAGCCCGGCGGGTACGGCCTCGGCGGATTCGGGCCCGCACCCGAGGGCATGGCCGCGTGGATCATCGGGATGGTCGCCGCCATCGGTTTGGCACTGTGGATTGGGGCACGATCATCATGAGCGAGAACGACTTTCGCGGCTCTGACACCGACAAGGGCGGCGCGTCGAACGAACCGGACGAGGCCGCCCTGGCCGCCATGTCGCAGCAGGAGCTGGTCGCGCTGGGCGGCAAGCTCGACGGCGTCGAGACCATCGTCAAGGAACCCCGTTGGCCCGTCGAGGGCACCAAGGCCGAGAAGCGCGCCGAGCGGGGGGTCGCCCTGTGGCTGTTGCTCGGCGGCGGTTTCGGCCTGGCACTGCTGCTGATCTTCCTGTTCTGGCCGTGGGAGTACAAGCCGAAGGCCGCGCCCGGCAGCCTGCTGTACGACCTGACCACTCCCCTGTACGGGCTGACCTTCGGCATGTCGATCCTGTCGATCGCCGTCGGCACCATCCTGTACCAGAAAAGGTTCATCCCGGAAGAGATTTCGATCCAGGAGCGGCACGACGGCGCCTCCCGGGAGATCGACCGCAAGACGGTCGTGGCCAACCTGACCGACGCCCTGGACGGCTCGACCGTCCGGCGACGCAAGGTGATCGGGATGTCGCTGGGCCTGGGCCTGGGCGCGTTCGGCCTGTCGACATTGGTGGCGTTCGCCGGTGGGCTGATCAAGAACCCGTGGAAACCGGTGGTGCCCACCGCCAACGGGAAGAAGGCGGTGCTGTGGACGTCCGGTTGGACGCCCCGCTACGCCGGCGAGACCATCTTCCTCGCCCGGGCCACCGGCTCCGCCGGCGCGTCGCCGTTCATCAAGATGCGCCCGGAGGATCTCGACGCCGGCGGCATGGAGACCGTCTTTCCCTGGCGCGAGTCCGACGGTGACGGCACCACCCCGGAGTCGCAGGAAAAGCTCCGCGCCATCAACCAGGGCGTCCGCAACCCCGTGATGCTCATCCGGGTCCGGCCGTCCGACATGCCGCGGGTGGTCAAACGCCAGGGCCAGGAGAGCTTCAACTTCGGCGAGTTGTTCGCCTACACGAAGGTCTGCTCCCACCTGGGTTGCCCCGCCTCGCTGTACGAGGAGCAGTCCTACCGGATCTTGTGCCCCTGTCACCAGTCGCAGTTCGACGCCTTGCATTTCGCCAAGCCGATCTTCGGCCCGGCGGCCCGCGCGCTGGCGCAGCTGCCCATCACGATCGACACCAACGGGTATCTGGTCGCCAACGGTGACTTCATCGAGCCCGTCGGACCGGCATTCTGGGAGAGGACGACATCATGAGTCCCAAACTGAGTCCCCCGAAACCGCCCAAGATCGGTGAGGTCTTGGCCCGTCAGGGCGAAGACATCGACACCCGCTATCACCCCTCGGCGGCGGTGCGCCGGCAGCTGAACAAGGTCTTCCCGACCCACTGGTCGTTCCTGCTGGGCGAGATCGCGATGTACAGCTTCATCGTGCTGCTGCTCACCGGCGTGTACCTGACGCTGTTCTTCGACCCGTCCATGGCCGAGATCACCTACAACGGCGCCTACCAGCCGCTGCGCGGTGTGGACATGTCCAAGGCGTTCGCCTCGACCCTCGACATCTCGTTCGAGGTGCGCGGCGGCCTGTTCGTGCGTCAGGTACACCACTGGGCCGCACTGATTTTCGCCGCGGCGATCATGGTGCACCTGGCCCGCATCTTCTTCACCGGCGCGTTCCGCCGGCCCCGCGAGGCCAACTGGGTCATCGGTTCGCTGTTGCTGATCCTGGCGATGTTCGAGGGCTACTTCGGCTACTCGCTGCCCGACGACCTGCTCTCGGGCATCGGGCTGCGGGCGGCGCTCTCCTCGATCACGCTGGGCATGCCGGTGATCGGCACCTGGCTGCACTGGGCGCTGTTCGGTGGTGACTTCCCGTGCGGCGGTGTGGGTAACGAGTGCGCCACGGTGGGCACCATCATCCCGCGCATGTACGCCCTGCACATCCTGCTGCTTCCCGGGATCATCCTGGCGCTGATCGGTCTGCACCTGGCGATGGTGTGGTTCCAGAAGCACACCCAGTTCCCGGGGCCGGGCCGCACCGAGCACAACGTCGTCGGTGTGCGCGTCATGCCGATCTTCGCCGTCAAGTCCGGCGCGTTCTTCGCCGCGATCGTCGGCGTGCTCGGTCTGATGGGTGGGCTGTTGCAGATCAACCCGATCTGGAACCTGGGCCCCTACAAGCCATCTCACGTCTCGGCCGGCTCGCAGCCCGACTTCTACATGATGTGGACGGAAGGCCTGGCGCGTATCTGGCCGCCGTGGGAGTTCTACTTCTGGCACCACACCGTCCCCGCCCCCGTCTGGGTGGCGCTGCTGATGGGGCTCATCTTCGTCCTGTTGATCATCTACCCCTTCCTGGAGAAGCGGTTCAGCGGCGACTACGCGCACCACAACCTGTTGCAACGGCCGCGGGATGCGCCGGTGCGCACCGCGATCGGCGCGATGGCGATCGCGTTCTACATGGTGCTGACGCTGAGCGCGATGAACGACATCATCGCGTTGAAGTTCCAGATCTCGCTGAACGCGACGACGTGGATCGGGCGGATCGGGATGGTCGTCCTGCCGCCGATCGTCTACTTCGCCGCCTACCGATGGTGCATCGCGCTGCAGCGCAGCGACCGTGAGGTGCTCGCACACGGGATCGAGACCGGGATCATCAAGCGGCTGCCGCACGGCGCCTACATCGAGCTGCATCAGCCGCTCGGCCCCGTCGACGACCACGGTCACCCGATTCCGCTCGAGTACCAGGGCACGGCGCTGCCCAAGCGGATGAACAAGCTGGGCTCGGCGGGTTCACCGGGCAGCGGCAGCTTCCTGTTCGCCGACCCGGCGTCGGAGGACGCGGCGCTACGCGAGGCCGCGCACAGCTCCGAGCAACGCGCCCTCACCGCGCTGCGCGAGCATCAGGAAAGCATCGTCGGTTCGTCGAACGGCAAGAACGGCGAGAACGGCGAGCACCACTAGCCTCGCACCGGTTCGGTGCCGGCGGTGGCGCACTGTTGCAGGGCGGCCCGCAGGATGGAGCCGGCGGTCAGGAAGGCCGGCTTCATCTGGTCGCCAGCTTCGACGGGCAGGTTGGCCGCGCAGCGCAGCACCATCAGCGCCAGCGCGCTGTTGGTCGCGTACGGGATGACCAGCAGGTTGATGCGCGAGTCGTCCCCGACGAACGTCATCACGTGCTGCCGCTTGCGTTCCCAGCCCGACCAGTTCAGGTCGGGCGGCCGCTGCAGCGGCGGCCAGTTGACGTTGATCGCGCTGATGCCGCCCAGCAACGGGGTCAGGACGGCGACCAGCTCGGGCAGTTCGTTGGTGATGCGGTCCGCGCGCGGCCACCACGCGCCGTCGATGGCGCGGCCGAGTTCGCGGGCCACCGACAGCCGGACGGGGTTGGCTCGGCGCCGGCGCTCGAACACTTCGATCATCGAAGGACCTGGCTGAGGAGGCCGGGCAGATTCGCGACGACCACTGGCGGATCCCTTCACGTCGGCGTCGTTCGCCCCGGCGAGCGCGGGGCGGACGGAGGAATCGCATTGCCCGTGGGTGCCATCCGCTCGATCGCGCACAACACCGCTGACAACGAAACGGCTCGCTCTCGACGCTACGCCAGCGGTGCGCGCACGGCGCGGCCAGGGTGACCGGGCGACCGCTCCCGATGGCCAACGACCTGCCCCGGCCCCGCCGGTGCACTACAGTGGCGAGGGCCTGACCGTGGCGCTGTCCTGGTGAGCGGGGGGCCGACACGGTGAGGACGGGCGTAATGGCGACACAGGACTGGGGCGACGCACCAGGGATCCATCCTTCGAAGATCCGCGTCGGCGACATCATCGGCACGGTGCGTCCCACGCCGCAGCGTTACACCGTCAAGATGATCAGCGGGCCGCAGAGCACCCCCCGGCGCTGGACCTTCTTCGGGCGCGACGCCAACGGCACGCAGCACACCAGCACCTTCGGCGAGGACGAGTTGGTGCGCAGGTACGGCAAGGCGTCGTAGCGCGCCTGCTGCGCGGCTATGCCGCCTCGGCGGCCCGGCGCAGCTGGCGAACGTGCAGCCACTCGATCGCCGGCATCCCGGCGGTGATGACCGCGGCGACCACGTAGGCGGTCCAGGACGGCCCGTCGTGGCCCACGGCCATCAGATAGGTGGCCGTCGCGACCGCGATCAGCGCCGCGCCCATCGCGGTCACCAGGAGCACGGTGCCGCGCAGCCAGACCCGATCGACCGCCTCGCCCGACCACTCGGCGTCGGTCTCGGCAGCCGGCGCCTGCACCCTGGGTTGCCGCGCCCGTTCCGCCGCGGTCCGCGGTGCCGGCGACATCAGCCGCACCGGGGGGCGGTTCGGCGCGGTCATCCCCCGCGCGGACGGCTCGGTCTGCGCCATCCGGCGGGCCCGCAGCAGCATCGGGATCGCCCCGGCGATGATCAGCGCGGACACGATGATCACCGCGTACAACACCCACGAGGTGCTATGGGAGCTGCTGGCCGCCTTATGAAAGCCGCGCCCCAGGTCGGCCAGCGCGACGGCCGCGGCCACGCTCACCCCCAGCAACACGAGCCACACGGCGGCGCACGCCCCGATCAGGATGCGGTCGACCACGTCGGGCGAAATGGTGTCGTCCCCCGCCACGCGGCGGTACGCCGAATATCTGCTGACCATCAGCAGCTCGTCTGCGGGGCGTCGTTGGTGTTCGACGAGAGGACCGTGCCGTCGCTGGTGGTGATCGAGCAGTTGAGCCGGCTGACCCGGAAGAGGCTGGACGCCTCGACGGAGCCCACGTCGGACTGTGAGATCGGCGTGACGGTCATCGACCACGGGATGTACACGTTGTGCTGGGTGCGCCGCCGCCCGGACGCATCGACGTAGGTCACCGAGATGATGTCGCCCGGCGCCTTGGTCCCGGTCACCGAATAGGTCACCTGACGCGGCCCGGTCGGTGTCGTGGTCGG
>NZ_GG770557.1:89672-100550 GCF_000164135.1 Mycobacterium parascrofulaceum ATCC BAA-614
GGCGGGCGCCGGCGGTGGCGGCGGCGGGGCAGGCGTCACCGTCACGGTCTGTGTCTCCGTTGCTGTCGGGGGCGGCGGTTCGGTCGTGGGCGGTGGCGGCGGTGGCGGCGGCGGGGGCGGGGGTTTGGTGGTGGTTATCTCGTCCTGCATCGGCGGCGTCGACGGGACGGTGGTGGTGTTGGGGTTGGCCAGCTTGGTGGTGTCGGTGCGCGCGAACAGCAGCGACACCGAGACGACGAGCGCGATGGCGGCCACGATGGCGGCGATCCCGACCACCCACGGCCAGCGGGGTGCGCCGTGTTCGTCCTCGGCGTCGGCCGCCTCGTCGAAGGCGTCGTAGTCGTAGAGCCGGAGATCGGCCGGCAGGTACGGCCCGCTGATGAAGTGCTCCGACTCCGGAGCCGAATAGGCGCGCGAATAGGCGTCGGTCTGCCCGGTCTGGTCGGCCGCCGGCTCGGCGTCGCCGTCGAAGGGTTCGAGCTCGTCACCGGGTTCGTGCCCGGCGCCGACGTGGGCGTCCGCGGGCTCGCCGTCGGAATCCGGTTGGTGGGGAGCCTCGTTCACGGAATCGGGTTCCTCAGGTTCCCATTCCGGGGGTTTCGGCCCGCTCATCCTGTCCTGCCCTGTCCGACTGCCTCACCAGCGCGCGGGGCGCCGCGGCCATGTCGCTGCGCGCGCGCTTGAGAAATTGTCAATTGCCTGGGCAAAACACTACCGAACACAGGGGGGCAAAGAAGTCCTGGCGAACCGGCCACAGATCACGTGATCGGATTGTGACCTTGACTCTCGAATCAGTGCTTCTCGGGGCCGACGTAGTACTCGAAGATCAGCCCCGCCACCGACGCGAGGACGAACGTCACCCCCGCGGCGATCAGCCACGGCAGCCACAGGGCAATGCCCACCGCGCTCACCGACGCCGACAGGGCGACCAGGATCGGCCACCAGCTGTGCGGGCTGAAAAAGCCCAATTCACCTGCTCCGTCGCTGATCTCGGCGCCCTCGTAGTCCTCGGGCCGCGTATCGATCCGGCGCGCGACGAACCGGAAGAAGGTGGCCACGATCATGGCCAGCCCCCCGGTCAGCGCCAGCGCGGTCGTGCCCGCCCACTCCTCGCCTCCGGTGGCGAAAAGCGCGGTCAGCACGCCGTAAAGCACCGCAACCACAATGAAAAACCCGGCGACGAATTCGAAAAGCCTGGCTTCAATATGCATTTGGTGTCCTAACCTACTGCTGGCTTCCGGCCAACTGGCCCCGGCGGGTGTCGAACGGGTGGGTGGACACCGCGAGCGGTGCCTGACCGATCGCCTGCAATGCCTGGGCGTTGCTCTTTCCGTCGATGCGCTGCTGCAAGTAAGCCTTGAAGTCGTTGGGCGGCACCACGCGAACCTCGAAGTTCATCATCGAGTGATAGGTGCCACAGAACTCGGCGCAGTGCCCGACGAAGGCGCCGGTCCTGCTGATGTCGTCGACCTGGAAGACGTTCACCGAGTTGTTCGCCTCGGCGTTCGGGATCACGTCGCGCTTGAACAGGAACTCGGGCACCCAGAACGTGTGGACGACGTCCGCGGACGCCAACTGGAACTGGATCCGCTTACCGGTGGGCAACACCAGCACCGGGATCTCGTCGCTGGTTCCCAGCGTTTCGACCTTGTCGAAGTTCAGGTAGGTGCGGTCGGAGGTGTTCAGGCCGCGCACCGGCCCGACCAGCTCCTCGCCGTGGGCGTCCTTGCCCTCGGGCTTGGACACCATCGCCTTCTTGCGCGCCGGGTCGGCGCCGTCGTAGGTCAGTGTGCCGTCCTTGAAGTCGACGCGCTGATAGCCGAACTTCCAGTTCCACTGGAAGGCCGTGACGTCGACCACCACCTCGGGGTCCTTGTCCAGATGCAGCATCTTCTCCTGCACGACCACCGTGAAGTAGAACAACACCGAGATGATCAGGAACGGCGTCACCGTCAGCACCAGCTCGAGCGGCATGTTGTAGCCGAACTGCCGGGGCAGCTCGGTGTCGGTGGCCTTCTTGCGGTGGAAGGCGGAGGCCCAGAAGATCAGGCCCCACACGATCACGCCGACGACCAGCGAGGCGATCGTCGCGCCGAGCCACAGCTCGCGGTTGTAGTGGGCCTGCGGGGTGATGCCCTTGGGCCACCCCAGGCCCAGGACGTCCTCCCAGCTGCATCCGCTCAGGGTCAACGCCAACACACCGAACGTCGCGGCCAGCGCCAGCGGCCGCAGACGACGGGACATACCGTGCCGAACGCCGCCGGACCGGCTGCCGAAACGGCCCTGAAACCTGCCCTGCGACAAACGTTGCGAACGGACCTGCTCGCGAGGTGTCACGTCGGCGCCTCCTGCTCGTTTATCGAATACTACGCAGCGTAGACCACGCCGCTGACCCGAGCGACGAAACCCCGGCCCGCCGGGCCGCCCGGCCATTCGGGGACGTGCCGGGTGCGACCGCCGCGCGCGCACCCGAAGTGCGGCATACTGGGGCGCCGTGTGTGGTCTGCTGGCGTTCGTCGCTGCCCCCGACGGTGCCACCGAAGGTGCCACCGACGAGGCTGCCGCCCGCGCCGACGACGCCATCGCGCGCGCGTCGCACCTGATGCGCCACCGGGGGCCGGACGAACCGGGCACCTGGGCGGACCCGGGCGCCGACGGGACCGTCGTCTTCGGCTTCAACCGGCTGTCGATCATCGACATCGCCCATTCGCACCAGCCGCTGCGGTGGGGGCCGCCGGAGGCCCCCGACCGCTACGTGCTGGTGTTCAACGGCGAGATCTACAACTACCTCGAGCTGCGCGACGAGCTGTCGTCGTCGCACGGCGCGGTGTTCGCCACCGACGGCGACGGCGAGGCCATCGTGGCCGGCTTCCACTACTGGGGCGCGGCCGTGCTCACCCGGCTCCGCGGCATGTTCGCCTTCGCTCTGTGGGACACCGCCACCCTCGAATTGTTCTGCGCCCGAGACCCGTTCGGCATCAAGCCGCTCTTCATGGCGACCGGCCCGGGCGGCACCGCGGTGGCCAGCGAGAAGAAATGCCTGCTGGACCTGGCGGAGTTGGTCGGATTCGACACCGCGATCGACGAGCGGGCGGTGCAGCACTACACCGTGCTGCAGTACGTGCCCGAGCCCGAGACGCTGCACCGCGGGGTGCGCCGGCTCGAATCGGGCTGTTCCGCGCGGATTCGGCCGGGGCGGGAGCCCGAGGTCACCCGCTACTTCGTCCCCCGCTTCGCCGCCACCCCGATCACCCGCGACACCGAACAGGCCCGCTACGACGAGATCACCGCCGTGCTCGAGGACTCGGTGGCCAAGCACATGCGCGCCGACGTCACCGTCGGGGCGTTCCTGTCCGGGGGCATCGACTCCACCGCGATCGCGGCGCTGGCGATCCGGCACAACCCCAACCTGATCACCTTCACCACCGGTTTCGAGCGCGAGGGCTTCTCGGAGATCGACGTCGCCGTGGCGTCGGCGGAGGCGATCGGCGCCCGCCACGTCGCCAAGGTGGTGCACCCGGACGAATTCGTCGCCGCCCTGCCCGAGATCGTCTGGTACCTCGACGAGCCGGTGGCCGACCCCGCGCTGGTGCCGCTGTTCTTCGTCGCCCGGGAGGCCCGCAAGCACGTCAAGGTGGTGTTGTCCGGGGAGGGCGCCGACGAGCTGTTCGGCGGCTACACCATCTACCGGGAACCGTTGTCGCTCAAGCCCTTCGACTATCTGCCGCGGCCGCTGCGGCGGTCCATGGGCAAGGTGTCCAAGCCGCTGCCGGAGGGCATGCGGGGCAAGAGCTTGCTGCACCGCGGCTCGCTGACGCTCGAGGAGCGCTATTACGGCAACGCCCGCAGCTTCTCCGACGCCCAGCTGCGCGACGTGCTGCCCGGCTTCCGCGAGGATTGGACCCACACCGATGTCACCGCCGCCCTGTACGCCGAGTCGGCGGGCTGGGACCCGGTGGCCCGCATGCAGCACGTCGACCTGTTCACCTGGCTGCGCGGAGACATCCTGGTCAAGGCGGACAAGATGACGATGGCCAACTCGCTGGAGCTGCGGGTGCCGTTCCTGGACCCCGAGGTGTTCGCCGTCGCCTCGCGGCTACCGGTCGAGGCCAAGATCACCCGCACCACCACCAAGTACGCGCTGCGGCGGGCGCTGGAGCCGATCGTGCCCGCGCACGTGCTGCACCGGCCCAAGCTCGGCTTCCCCGTGCCGATCCGGCACTGGTTGCGGGCGGGCGAATTGCTGGACTGGGCCTACGGGCTGGCGGCGTCCTCGCAGGCCGGTGAGCTGGTGGACCTGGTCGCGGTCCGGCGCATGCTCGACGAGCATCGCAACGGGGTCAGCGATCACAGCCGCCGGCTGTGGACGCTGCTGATCTTCATGCTGTGGCACGCGATCTTCGTCGACCACAGCGTGGTGCCGGAAATCAGCGAGCCGGTATATCCCGTGCAGCTCTGACGGTTTCGCCGCGAGCTGGGGGCACCTCCCGCCGCCGCGAGCAGACGCAAAATCGCGCGCGGCAGCGCCGCGCCATGCGATTTTGCGTCTGGTGGCCGGGGTCAGGCGAGGACCGCGGCAATCTCGTTGGCCGCGTCGTCGCCGTAGGCGCCGGCCAACCGACTGACGGCGCTCGCGCGGTCCCAGCCCCAATTCTGGGTCCCGGTCGACTCCAGGACCAGCACGGCGACCAGCGAGCCGAGCTGCGCGGAGCGCTCCAGGCTCAGGCCGGCGCTGCGCCCGGTGAGGAAGCCGGCCCGGAACGCGTCGCCGACGCCGGTGGGGTCGGTCTGGCTGGTCTCGGGCACCACGCCCACGTGGGTGGTGGTGCCGTCGGGCTCGACGATGTCGACGCCCTTGGGGCCGAGCGTGGTCACCCGCAGGCCGACCTTGCCCTGCACGTCGGCCTCCGACCAGCCGGTCTTGTTGAGCAGCAGCTCCCATTCGTAGTCATTGGTGAACAGGTAGGCGGCGCCGTCGACGAGCTTGTTGATCTCCTCACCCGACAGCCGGGGCAACTGCTGGGACGGGTCGGCGGCGAAGGACAGGCCGAGCTTGCGGCACTCCTCGGTGTGCACCACCATCGCGTCCGGGTCGTTGGCCCCGACGATCACCAGCTCCGGCTCACCGATGGACGACACCACGTCGGCCAGCTTGATGTTGCGCGCCTCCGACATGGCGCCCGGGTAGAACGACGCGATCTGGGCCATGTCGACGTCGGTGGTGCAGGTGAAACGCGCCGTGTGCGCGGTCTTGGAGATCAGCACGTTGTCGCAGTTGACGCCGTGCGACTGCAACCATTGGCGGTAGTCGTCGAAGTCGGCCCCGGCCGCGCCCACCAGCGCCACGTCCCCGCCGAGCACGCCGATCGCGAACGCGATGTTCCCCGCCACGCCGCCGCGGTGGATCACCAAATCGTCGACCAGGAAACTGAGCGATACCTTCTGCAGGTGCTCAGCCAGCAGGTGCTCGGAAAACTTGCCGGGGAACCGCATCAAATTGTCGGTCGCAATCGAACCTGTCACCGCGATCGTCACGAATGTCTCCGCCCTTCGTTAGTAAGGTTATCTAGCTTACGCACGCGTCTGGACCGTCGTTGTGTCCGCGGTCGAGGCGAAGCGGTGCGCTAGCCTCCCTAGGGAACTCGCCGAGTCGCCGGGACCACGACGCTGGTTTGGGGTATCCCGCACCGACCCCGTCAAAAGGTTCCGTCTACCACCGTCCCGTCTACCACCGTAGGAGAACCACGATGGCAGGTCCGCACTCGCCGAACCACACTGTCGGCGGTGGCGGACCCAGCGGGCCCCAGCCCCCGGCCGAAGCTCAGCCCCTCGAGTTCCCCACCGACCCCCGCGCCGTCGACGTCGGCCCGGCCAATTATGCCGGTCAGCCGCCCCCGTCGATGCCCTACCCGCAGCGACGGTCCAAGCGGCGACTGGTCGTCGGGATCCTGCTGGCCGTCGCGCTGGTGGCCGCCCTGACCGTGGCCATCGTCTACGGCGTCCGCACCAACGGGGCCAACACCGGCGCCACGTTCTCCGAAGGGGCGGCCAAGACGGCCATCCAGGGCTACCTGGACGCCCTCGACCACCGCGACATCCCGGAGATCGAGCGCAACGCGCTGTGCGGCATGTACGACGCCGTCCGCGACAAGCGGTCCGACCAGGCGTTGGCGAAGCTGAGCAGCGACGCGTTCCGCAAGCAGTTCTCCCAGGTCGAGGTGACCTCGGTCGACAAGATCGTCTACCTGTCGCAGTACCAGGCGCAGGCGCTGTTCACCATGAAGGCGGCCCCCGCGGCCGGTGGCCCGTTGCGCGGCGAACTGCAGGGCATCGCCCAGCTGCTGTTCCAGCGGGGCGAGATCATGGTGTGCTCGTACGTGCTGCGCACGGGGGGCTCGTATTGAGCGCGGCCCCCGCGCGCGGCTACCCGGTCAGTTGAACGAGTCGCCGCAGGCGCACGAGCCGGTGGCGTTGGGGTTGTCGATCGTGAAGCCCTGCTTCTCGATGGTGTCGACGAAATCGATGGACGCGCCTTCCACGTAGGGCGCGCTCATCCGGTCCACCGTCAGCGTCACACCGCCGAACTCGGCGGTCAGGTCGCCGTCCAGCGTCCGGTCGTCGAAGAAGAGGTTGTAGCGCAGCCCTGCGCAGCCGCCCGGCTGGACCGCGATACGCAGCGCCAGGTCGTCCCGTCCCTCCTGGTCCAGCAGGGACTTGGCCTTGGTGGCGGCGGCCTCGGTCAGGATCACGCCGTGCGTCTTGGCGCTCGACTCGTTTTGCACCGTCATTGCTTCTCCTACATGCCTCATCGTTGGGTGGGCCCGTTCCGGCTCGAGCCCGCCGGTCTGGCGTTAGGCGGCCCGATCCGCCCGGAAACAGCCCACTGCATCAACGGTACCTTGCGGGACCGCTATTCCCGAGCCGCGCCGCCACCACCGACGCCAGACCCATGAGCTGATTGGCCGCGTCGGCCTGCGCCAGCCGCACCGATCCGGCGTGGTCGGCGATGGACAGGGCCGCCATGATGCCCGCCGAGCGCACCGTCGCGTTGTCCAGGCCGACCTGGCCGGCGAGCACGATCACCGGCACGCCCCGCGGCCGGGCCGCGTCCGCGAGGTATCCCACCACTTTGCCGTGCAGCGACTGCTCGTCGAACCGGCCCTCGCCGGTGACGATCAGCTCCGCCATGTCCAGGTCGTCGGCCAGCCGGGTGTGATGCGCGATGATCGCCGCGCCCGACTCGCACCGGCCGCCGAGCGCCAGCAGTCCGGCGCCGATGCCGCCGGCGGCGGCCGCGCCCGGTTCGGCGCTGACGTCGCGGCCGGCCACCGCTTCCAGGATGAGCGCCCACGCCTGCAGCCGGACTTCCAGGGCCGCGACGGTGACGGTGTCCGCCCCCTTCTGCGGCCCGAACACCCGGGCCGCCCCCCACGGCCCGAGCAGCGGGTATTCGGTGTCGGACGCGGCGACGAGCTCCACGTTGGCCAGCTGACGGCGGGCCGTGTCCAGGCCGCCCAGCTCGGCGATCATCCCCTGCCCGCCGTCGGTGCACGCGCTGCCGCCCAGCCCCACCACGATCCGCGTCGCCCCCGCCCGCAGCGCCTCGGCGATCAGCTGGCCCACTCCCCTGCTGTGGGCGGCCATCGCGGTCTCCGGGGTCGGCGGGCCGCCCAGCAGGGCCAGCCCGCAGGCCTGCGCGCATTCCAGGTAGGCGGTCGTCGTGCCGGCGTCGAACACCCACTTGGCCTCGACCATGGTGGACAGCGGCCCGGACACCCGCAGGCGCCGGGTCTTGCCCCCCAGCCGGCTGGCGAGCACCTCGACGAATCCCGGGCCGCCGTCGGACTGTGGGGCGACGATGAACCGGTCGCCCGGGCGGCACCGGGTCCACCCGGTCGCGATGGCCGCGGCGGCCTCCACGGCCGTCATGCTGTCGCCGTAGCAATCCGGGGCGACCAGGACGAGCATGGCGGGCAGCTGCAGGCGGCCGGGAGCGAGGCCCAACGCAGCATCGTCCGAGGCCATGGTGCCGTCGTCCATCACAGGCAGCCGTTCATCACTGGTAAGAGTAGGGCCAAGTGAGGCGCTGACGCAGGTCTAATAGCAAGGCATTCCAAGCCAATTCCGGGGCCGGTCGGCCGCGAAGTAACCTGGCCTCTGTGAAGTTGATGGGCCGTAAGAAGGGCCAGGACGAAGACGCCGACGCCGGCGCGGGCGCGCTCGACGCCACCGGCACCCCCGAGGCGCCGTCCGGCGGATCGCGCGGGACGAGCCCGAAGGGCCGGCCGACACCCAAGCGCAACGAGGCGCGGCGCACCGCGCGCAAGGGGCCGGTCGCGCCCGCACCGATGACCGCGGCGGAGGCGCGGGCCCGCCGCAAATCCCTGGCCGGGCCCAAGCTGAGCCGCGAGGAGCGCAAGGCCGACCGGGTCGCCAACCGCGCCCGGATGACCAACCGGCGCGAACGCATGATGGCCGGCGACGAGGCGTACCTGCTGCCGCGCGACCAGGGCCCGATCCGGCGCTACGTGCGCGACGTGGTGGACTCCCGGCGCAACCTGCTGGGCCTGTTCATGCCGGCCACGCTGTTTCTGATGTTCGCCATGTTCACCACCCCGCAGCTGCAGCTCTACGTGTCCCCGGCGATGCTGGTGCTGATGGCCGTGATGATGGCCGACGGGCTCCTGCTGGGCCGCAAGGTGAGCAAGCTGGTGGACGCGAAGTTCCCCGACAACACCGAAAGCCGTTGGAAGCTCGGCCTGTACGCGGCCAGCCGGGCGTCGCAGATGCGGCGGCTGCGCACGCCGCGGCCCCAAGTCAAGCGCGGCGGCGATGTCGGATAGCCGCCGCCGGAAAGTCGCCTGAGCGCGGTGCGCACGCTGGTGCTCGGCGGGATCCGGTCGGGCAAATCCCGGTGGGCGGAGGACGCGATCGCCGAGGCGCTGCCCGCCGGCCAGCCGGTCTGTTATCTGGCCCCCGGGCCCGCCGGGAACGGCGACGCGGCCTGGGCGAACCGGGTCGCCGAGCACCGCGGCCGCCGTCCCGGGCATTGGTCGACGGTCGAAACCGATGACATCGCAAGCCAATTGCGCGGGTCGCCGGGCACCCCGACGCTGGTCGACGACCTGGGCGGCTGGCTGACCGGCACGCTGGACCGCCACCACGGCTGGGACGGCGGGTCGGTGACGGCGCCCGTCGACGACATGCTCGCCGCGGTCGGCGCGTTCGGCTCCACGCTGGTGCTGGTCAGCCCGGAGGTGGGGTTGACCGTCGTCCCGGCCACCGCGTCGGGGCGCCGGTTCGCCGACGAGCTCGGCAGCCTCAACCAGCGCGTCGCCGAGCTGTGCGACCGGGTGGTGCTGGTGGTGGCCGGCCAGGCGGTGCCGATCAAGACCCCGGGGACGTGATGGAATTCGCCCCGGTATCGCCGCCCGACGCGGGCGTCGCCGCGGCCGCCCGCGCCCGCCAGGACACCCTGACCAAGCCGAGGGGTGCGCTGGGCCGCCTCGAGGACCTGTCGGCATGGATTGCATCCTGCCAAGGGCATTGTCCGCCAAGGCAATTCGAGCGCGCCCGGGTGGTGGTGTTCGCCGGCGACCACGGCGTCGCCCGGTCCGGGGTGTCGGCCTACCCGCCGGAGGTGACCGCCCAGATGGTCGCCAACTTCGACGCCGGCGGGGCGGCCATCAACGTCCTGGCCGACCTCGCGGGCGCGACCGTGCGGGTCGCCGACCTGGCGGTGGCGGGTGACGCGCTGACCGAGCGAATCGGCGCCCACAAGGTGCGGCGCGGCAGCGGCGACATCGCCGTCGAGGACGCGTTGACCGACGACGAGACCGTCGCCGCGATCGCCGCGGGCCGGGCCATCGCCGACGAGGAGGTCGACGCCGGCGCCGACCTGCTGGTCGCCGGGGACATGGGGATCGGCAACACCACCCCGGCGGCGGTGCTGGTGGCGGCGCTGACCAACGCCGAGCCCGTGGCGGTGGTGGGTTTCGGCACCGGGATCGACGACGCCGCATGGGCCCGCAAGACGGCCGCGGTGCGCGACGCCCTGTTCCGTGCGCGGCAGGTGCTGCCCGACCCGGTCGCGCTGCTGCGCCGCGGCGGCGGCGCCGACCTGGCCGCGATGGCGGGCTTCTGCGCGCAGGCCGCGGTGCGGCGCACCCCGCTGCTGCTCGACGGGATGGCGGTGACGGCCGCCGCGCTGGTCGCCGAGCGGCTGGCCCCCGGCGCCCGGCTGTGGTGGCAGGCCGGTCACCGGTCCACCGAGCCGGGCCATGCCCTGGCGCTGACCGAGCTCGGGCTGGAGCCGATATTGGACCTGCGGATGCGGCTGGGCGAGGGAAGCGGCGCCGCGCTCGCGCTGCCGGTACTGCGCGCCGCGGTCGCCACGCTGTCGTCGATGGCCACCTTCACCCAGGCCGGTGTCTCGGACCGCACCGCGCCCCCGCCGTGATACGTTCGCTGGCAACGGCTTTCGCGTTCGGCACGGTTCTGCCCGTCCCGGGTTCGCGCAACGCGCCGATGGGCCGCGGGGCCATGACGGCGCTGCCGGTGGTGGGCGCCGCCCTGGGGGCGCTGGCCGCGGCCGTGGTGTGGGGCGGGGCGCACGTGTTCGGGCCGCCCGGCTCGATCTCCAGCGCGCTGCCGGGCCTGCTGGCGGTGGCGGCGCTGCTGGCGGCGACGCGCGGGCTGCACATCGACGGCGTCGCCGACACGGCCGACGGGCTGGGCTGCTACGGCCCGCCGGAACGCGCCCTGGCGGTGATGCGCGACGGCTCGACCGGACCGTTCGGCGCGGCGGCCGTCGTCTTGGTGATCGCATTGCAGGGGCTGGCCTTCGCGGCGCTGGGCGCCACGGGCCGGCCGGGGCTG
>NZ_GG770557.1:100784-176558 GCF_000164135.1 Mycobacterium parascrofulaceum ATCC BAA-614
GCAGGGGCCGGTTGCGGTGCTGGCCGCGCTGTGCTGCGGCGCGGCGTTGGTGCGGCACTGCGTGCGCCGATTCGGCGGCATCACCGGTGACGTGCTGGGCGCCGCGGTCGAGCTGACGACGACGGTGAGCGCCGTGGCGCTCGCCGCGTTGGTGCGGTTCTAGGGGCTCAGCCCAGCCGGGCCATCCAGCCGTGGGTGTCGGCGAAGGTCCCCCGCTGGATCCCGGTCAGCGTGTCGCGCAGCGCCATCGTCACCTCGCCGGGCTGGCCGTCGGCGACGGTGAAGTCGGTGTCGCCGTACTTGACGTGCGAGACCGGGGTGATGACGGCGGCGGTGCCGCAGGCGAACACCTCGGTGATCTCGCCGGCGGCGGCCTTCTTCTGCCACTCGTCGATGTCGATCTTGCGCTCCTCGACGGAGAATCCGGCGTCAATGGCCAACTGCAACAACGAATCCCGGGTGATGCCCGGCAACAGCGAACCGGACAACTCCGGCGTGACCAACCGCGCCGACCCGCCGCTGCCGAACACGAAGAAGATGTTCATCCCGCCCATCTCTTCGACGAAGCGCCGTTCGACGGCGTCCAGCCACACCACCTGGTCGCATCCGTGCGCGGCGGCCTCGGCCTGCGCCAGCAGCGACGCGGCGTAGTTGCCCCCGAACTTGGCCGCCCCGGTGCCGCCCGGGCTGGCCCGCACGTACTCTGTCGACACCCACACCGTGACGGGGTTGACGCCACCCTTGAAGTACGCCCCGGCCGGCGAGGCGATCAACAGATACCGGTACCGCTTCGACGGCCGCACGCCCAGTCCCGGCTCGGTGGCGATGACGAACGGCCGCAGATACAACGCGTCCTCACCGCCGGCCGCGGGCACCCACGGCTTGTCGACGGCGATGAGCTGACACAGCGAGCCCATGAACAACTCGTCGGGCAGCTCGGGCATCGCGAGCCGCCGCGCCGAGGACCGCATGCGGGCGGCGTTGGCCTCCGCGCGAAACGACACGACCGAGTCGTCGGCCCAGCGGTACGCCTTGAGCCCCTCGAAGATCTCCTGCGCGTAGTGCAGCACGATCGCGGACGGGTCCAGCTCGATCGGGCCGTACGGGATGACGCGCGCGTCGTGCCAGCCCCGCTCGTCGTCGTAGTCGATCGACACCATGTGGTCGGTGAAGTACTTGCCGAAACCGGGCTCGGCCAGGATGGATTCACGTTCGGCGTCGGTCGCCGGGTGCGCCGAACGGGAAACCGTGAACTCGAGGGAGCCGCTGGTCATGGCGCTGATTGTATATCCGCCTGCGACCGGGCTTTTCACCCGAACCTGCGGCACTAACGCGTTTTCGCTTGGACGAACGGCGGCCGCACCACTTCGCACTCGGCGGCGCGGCCCCGGATGTCGACGGTGACCCGCTGGCCGTCCTCGATTCCGGCGTCGGCGTCGATCAGCGCCAGCGCGATCCCGACTTGCAGTGTCGGGGAGAACGTCCCCGACGTGGTGACCCCGACCGGCGTCTCGCCGGCGAGCACGGTCAGGCCGGGCCGCAGCACGCCGCGCCCCACCATCCGCAGCCCGCGCAGCAGCCGCCGCGGCCCCGCCACCTTCTCCGCCAGCAGCGCGTCGCGGCCGAAGAACGCGTCCTTCTTCCAGCCGATCGCCCAGCCGCATCGCGCCTGCAGCGGCGAAATGTCCAGCGCCAGTTCGTGTCCGTGCAGCGGATAGCCCATCTCGGTGCGCAGCGTGTCGCGGGCGCCCAGGCCGGCGGGCTCGCCGCCGGCCGCGGCGACCGCCCCGGCCAGCGCGTCGAACACCACGGCCGCCGAGTCCCACGGCGGCAGCAGTTCGTAGCCGTGCTCCCCGGTGTATCCGGTCCGGCACACCCGCACCGGCACGCCCGCGTAGGTGGCGTCGGCGTAGCCCATGTAGTCCATGCCGGTCGGCAGCCCGAGCCCGTCCAGCACGTCCGCCGAGCGCGGGCCCTGCACCGCCAGGACGGCATACGAGCGGTGCTCGTTGGTGATCGTCAGCCCGGGCCTGACCACCCCCTGCAGCGCCTCGACCACCGCGGCGGTGTTGGCCGCGTTGGGCACCAGGAAGATCTCGTCGTCGTCGACGTAGTAGGCGATCAGGTCGTCGATCACGCCGCCGGACTCGGTGCAGCACAACGTGTATTGCGCCTTGCCCGGCCCGATGCGGCTCAGGTCGTTGGTCAGCGTCGAATTGACGAACTCGGCGGCGCCCGGCCCGCGGATCAGCGCCTTGCCCAGGTGGCTGACGTCGAACAGGCCGACCGCGTTGCGGGTGGCGTTGTGCTCGCTGACGGTGCCGGCGTACGACACCGGCATCAACCAGCCGCCGAACTCGGCGAAACTGGCCCCCAACTCGCGGTGGCGGTCTTCCAGCGGGCCATGCTGAAGGTCATCGGTCACGACGATTCACCCTAATCGCCGGTGCTGGCACACTTGGGTGGGTGGTCGATTCCCCGGACTTCGAGGCGCTCGAGGCCGCCGGGATCGTCCGCGCGCGCGAGCGGGCCGACCTGATCAAGTACCTGGACGAACTCGGCTTCACCGTCGACGAAATGGTGGAGGCCGAGCGGCGCGGGCGGCTGTTCGGGCTCGCCGGGGATGTCTTGCAATGGTCGGGGCGACCGGTCCACACGATGGCCAGCGCCGCCGAACAGCTCGGCCTGTCCCCCGACGAGGTCGCCCAGGCGTGGGGTTTGCTCGGCCTGACCGTGGCCGGTCCCGACGTCCCGACGCTGAGCCAGGCCGACGTCGACGCGTTGGCCACCTGGGTCGCGCTGAAGACGGTGGTGGGTGAGGACGGCGCGTTCGGGCTGCTGCGGGTGCTCGGCGCCGCGATGGCCCGGCTCGCCGAAGCCGAGTCGACGGCGATCCGGGCCGGGACCCCGGACATCCAGATGACCTACACCAACGACGAGCTCGCCACCGCGCAGGCGTACCGCGCGGTCGCGGAGTTCGTCCCCCGGATCTCGGCGCTGATCGACGTCGTCCACCGGCACCACCTGACCGGCGCCCGCACCCACTTCGAGGGCGTCCTGCGCGACACCTCCGCAAGCGTGGTGTGCGGCATCGGTTTTGCCGACCTGTCCGGCTTCACCGTGCTCACCCGCGCGCTCACCCCCGCGCAGCTTTCGGCCCTGCTCAACGAGTTCGCCGGAACGGTCGCGGACGTGGTGCATCGCGACGGCGGCCGGGTGGTGAAGTTCATCGGTGACGAGGTGATGTGGGTGAGCGCCTCGCCCGAACACCTGGCCACGGCGGCGGCCGACCTCGTCGACCATCCGCGGGCGCGCGAGGAGGGCCTGCAGGTCCGTGCCGGCCTGGCGTTCGGAACCGTCCTGGCGATCAACGGGGACTACTTCGGCAGTCCGGTCAACCTGGCGGCGCGTCTGGTCGGGGCCGCGGCCCCGGGCCAGATCCTGGCCGACGCGGCCCTGCACGAGCAGTTGCCGGACTGGCCGGCGGCGGCGCGTGGCCCCTTTGACCTCAAGGGTTTTGACGCTCCCGTCGACGCCTTCGAGCTGCACGGCCGGGACGCCGCCGACCCCGGCCCGGGCCCCGGCGATTAGGGTAACTGCCCGTGAGCACCGAACCGAGCTATGCCAGCCCGTCCGTCACCGTCGCCACGTCGCTGCCCAAACGCGGGGCGGGCTCCTCGGTGCTGATCGTGCCGGTCGTCTCGACCGGCGACGAGGACAGGCCCGGGGCGGGCGTCGCCGAGGGCGAGTCGCTGCTGCCAGCCGAGGCGGTCGCCGACATCGAGGCCGGCCTGCGCGCGCTGGACGCCACCGGCGGCAGCGACCAGGTCCACCGCCTGGTGGTGCCGTCGCTGCCGGTGTCCAGCGTGCTGACGATCGGCCTCGGCAAACCGCGACCCGAATGGCCCGCCGACACGATCCGGCGCGCCGCCGGTGTGGCCGCGCGCTCGCTGGGCACCGCGGAGGCGGTGTTCACCACGCTCGCCGGCCTGCCCGGCGCCGACGCCTGTTCGGCCGCCGTCGAAGGCCTGATCCTGGGCAGCTACCGGTTCACCGAATTCCGCAGCGGCAAGACCGCGCCGAAGGACAAGGGGCTGCGCAAGATCACCGTGCTGTCCACTGCGAAGGACGCGAAAGCCGCAAGCGCGCACGGCGCGGCCGTGGCGACCGCGGTGGCCACCGCGCGCGACTTCGTCAACACCCCGCCGAGCCACCTCTTTCCCGCCGAATTCGCCAAGCGCGCAAGGTCTCTGGGCGAATCCGTGGGGCTCGAGGTGGAAGTGCTGGACGAGAAGGCGCTGCAGAAGGCCGGCTACGGCGGCGTGATCGGGGTCGGGCAGGGCTCGTCGCGGCCGCCCCGGCTGGTGCGGCTGACCCACCGGGGTTCGAAGCTGGCCAAGAAGCCCAAGCAGGCCAAGCGAGTGGCCCTCGTCGGCAAGGGCGTCACGTTCGACACCGGCGGCATCTCGATCAAGCCGGCGGCGTCGATGCACCACATGACTTCCGACATGGGCGGGGCGGCCGCGGTCGTCGCGACGGTGACGCTGGCCGCGCAGTTGGGGTTGCCCATCGACGTGATCGCCACCGTGCCGATGGCCGAGAACATGCCGTCGGGCACCGCGCAGCGTCCCGGCGACGTGCTGACGCAGTACGGCGGGATCACCGTCGAGGTGCAGAACACCGACGCCGAGGGCCGCCTCATCCTGGCCGACGCCATCGTGCGGGCCTGCGAGGACAACCCGGACTACCTGATCGAGACATCCACGCTGACGGGCGCGCAGACGGTGGCGCTGGGGGCCCGGATTCCCGGGGTGATGGGCAGCGACGAGTTCCGCGACCGGGTCGCCGCGATCTCGCAGCGGGTGGGCGAGAACGGCTGGCCGATGCCGCTGCCCGACGAACTCAAGGAGGACCTGAAGTCGACGGTGGCCGACCTGTCCAACATCAGCGGGCAGCGCTTCGCCGGCATGCTGGTGGCGGGGGTGTTCCTGCGCGAGTTCGTCGCCGACGGTGTGAGCTGGGCGCACATCGACGTGGCCGGCCCGGCGTTCAACACCGGCAGCCCGTGGGGGTACACGCCCAAGGGCGGCACCGGTGTGCCGACCCGCACCATGTTCGCGGTGCTCGAGGACATCGCCGAGAACGGTTAGTGAGCGGCTAGCGCTGTCCGGCGCCGGCCTCCCGCCGAGCTGGGGGTACCGCCCTCCCGCCGAGCTGGGGGTACCGCCCTCCCGCCGAGCGTCACGCCAGCGTGGCGCCGGCGCGCGAACGTCACGCCAGCGTGGCGGTGAGCGTCGAGCGCCTCACTTCGTCAGCAAAGAGAACACGGCACGCTTGACCGCCCGGCGCGGCCAGCCGCTCACCCCGGCGGCGGCCAGCGCCGCGTTGGCCGCGTTGCGACCGCAGGCGCCGTGCACCGAGCCGCCCGGGGTCGCCGACGCGCTGCCCAGATACAGCCCCTGCACCGGGGTCTCGGCCCGGCCCATGCCGGGTGCCGGGCGGAAGATGAGCATCTGCTGCAATTGCGCGGTCCCGCCGTTGAGCGCACCCATGTGCAGGTTGGCGTCGTTGGCCTCCAGGTCCGACGGCCGTTGCACGAACCGGTCGACGACGGCCGCGCCAAAGCCCGGCGCGTGTTCCTCGATGACGTGGTCCACCCTCGCGGCGAGCCGGTCGGCCGACGCGTCGTCGGCAACGTTGCGCGGCAAATGCGTGTAAGCCCAGACGCTTTCGGTTCCCGCCGGCGATCTGCTGGGATCGGCGGTGGTGGTCTGCCCCAACAACATGAACGGGTGCTCGGGCACCACCCGGGTGTTCAGGTCTGCCATCCAGCGGACCAGCCCGTCACCGTCGGCGCCCAGATGCACGGTGCCCACGCCCTGCAACTTCTCAGCCCGCCAGGGCACCGGCCCGCCGAGCGCGTAGTTGACCTTCACCACCGGCGGGTCCCACATGAAGTGCTCGAGGTCGCGCAACAGCTTGGGCGGCACCGCATCCCGCGGCAGCATGTCGCAGAACAATCGCGGCGCGGTCACGTCGGCCACGATCGCCCGCCGCGCCGCGACCGTGCGCCCCTCGGCCGTCGTCACCCCGACGGCACGGCCGCCCCGCACCTGGATGCGAGAAACGTTCTGGTTGCACTCGATCCGGGCGCCCGCGGAGCGGGCACGGTTCACCAGGGCGGCCGTCAGCTGCCCGGAACCGCCGACCGGCACCGGCCAGCCGCAGTCCTGGGCCAGCATCGTCATCAGGAATCCCATGGCGCCGCTGATCGGCGCGTCCGGCGGAACGTCGGCGTGCATCGCGTTGCCCAACAACAACACTCGGGGCGCCTCGCCGGCGAACAGCTGGCTCGCCATGGTGTTGGCGGGCTGGACCAGCAGCCGCGCGACCCGAAGCGCCTCGGCCGTGCCGAGTTTGGTCAGCAGCCGCAGCATCGGGCGCACGGGCGGGAAGGGCGCCAGCATCGCGTCGAGCAGCGGCGCCTTGATCCGCTGCCACAAGTCCACCACGCGCCACCAGTTTTCGCCGTCGGCGGGTTCCCGCCGCGCGAATTCCGCTGCGGTGCGGGCCGGATCGCGGTAGACGACGGGCGGGTCGTCGTCTAATGCGCTGCGCGGATGCCCGACCACCGCGGGCGCATGCGACCAGCGCAGTCCGTGGTCCTCCAGCGCGAGCGCGGCAATCGCCGGTGAGGCCACCGTCATCGGGTAGTAGGAGCTGAACAGGTCGATGATGTAGCCAGGCGTCAGCTCGGCGCTGCGCACGGCGCCCCCGGGTTCCGGCTGCGCTTCGAGCACCAGCACGTCCCAGCCGGCGTCGGCCAGCATCGAGGCGGCGACCAGCCCGTGGTGCCCCGCCCCGATGACGACGGCGTCCGCGGAGTCCCGCACGCTCACTTCACCTGGCTCGGCTCCATGCGCTCGGCCAGTGCCACCAGCCGCCACAGGCACTCCTTGTTGCGCGGGTAGGCCGCGGCCAGCGCGAGCGAGTTGGGAACCGCCTTCATCGGGCCCTGCACGGGCACTTCGATCATCTCCACCCGGCAGCCCTGTGCGGTTCCGTGCAGCAACATCGTGATCCGCGCGGCGCCCAGCGGCCCCAGGCGGGCGCACAGCACCAGCTTGTGCGGCGGTTCGAACTCCTCGACCAACGTCGCGTCGTTGATCACCAACGGCCAGATCCCGATCGAGTGCTTGATCGAGGAGCCCGGCTCCGGCCAGTTCGGGTCGACGGCCCGCATGCGGCTGTTGCCGACCACCCACTGGGTGTAGGTCCACCCCTGGGCCAGCACTTCCCAGACCCGTTCGCAAGGCACGGGCACGTCCCGCGTCGCACTCAGCACCACGATCTGTTCCCCTCTCGGTTACCGCGGCGGAATACCCACGAACCGTGCGGTGAATCCGGCCGGCTCTGGGTTTACCGGCGCCGTACAGCGGCTAATCTCCCACCGTTCGAAAACCCGTACGAAGAAAGGCGAGATCGTGACGGTGCGACGGTTGATCCTGGGCGTGGGCGCCGTGCTCCTGCTGGCCGGCGTGATCGGGCTCTTGGCGCCGGTGTCGATTTCGGACGGCAACGGCCATTCGATCGGTTGCGGGAACGCGGTCGCCACGGACCTGTCCGCGGCCAGAAGCGCGAACAACAACAGCGTGGCGAACATCCCGATCCTGAATCAGGTTGTCCCGCACACCGACTACGTGGCGCAGTGCCAGTCCTCGGTGGGCAGCCGGCGCATGTGGTCGATCCCGCTGGCGGTGGTCGGGCTCATCGCGATCGGCGGGGCGTTGCTGACGGGCCGTCAGGGTGCGGCGCGGGCGGGCACCTGAGCGTCAGATGACGCGCATCCGCGCGAAGTTACGTAGGCCCTGCGGCGCAATACGCGAAAACCCGTACAGCGCATAGGCTTCCGGCGCCACGGGTCGGATCGGCTTTTTCTTCTGCACCGACGACAGGATCGCGTTGGCGACCTTGTCCGGGCCGTAGTGCCGCAGCGCGAACATCTTGCCCAGCTGGCCGCGCCGGCCGTCGACCTGTTCACCCTTGCCCGCCGGTGCGTCGAACCGGGTGGTGTTGATGATGTTCGTGTCGATGACGCCCGGGCAGATCGTGGTCAGACCCACGCCGGCCGCGTCGAGTTCGGCGCGCAGGCAGTCGGAGAACATGTAGGTCGCCGCCTTCGACGTGCAGTAGGCGTTCAGCGACTGCAGCGGGGCGTAGGCGGCCATCGACGAGACGTTGACGATGTACCCGCCGGTGCCGCGCTCGACCATCCGCCGCGCGAACGACCGGCAGCCGTTGACCACCCCGCCCAGGTTGACGTCGAGCACGCGGTCGAACTGCTCGGCCGGCGTGTCCAAAAATCCCCCGGCCTGCCCGATGCCGGCGTTGTTGACCACGATGTCGGGCACGCCGTGCTCGGCGCTGACCCGCTCGGCGAACGCCTCCACCGCCCCGGCGTCGGACACGTCGAGCACGTAGGCGTGCGCGACGCCGCCGCGGGTGGCGATCTCGGCGGCGGTGGCCTTGACGGCCGCTTCGTCGATGTCGCTGACGACCAGCTCGGCGCCCTCCCGCGCGAACGCGAACGCCGTCTCCCGGCCGATGCCGCTGCCGGCGCCGGTGACCGAGACCAGGGTGTCGCCGAAGGGCCCGCGGGGCCGCCCGACCTGCGCGCGCAGCAGCGCGCGGCTGGGCGGCCCGCCCTCGGCCAGGTCGGCGAAGTCGTGCACGGCCGCGGCCATCACCTGCGGGTGCGACATCGGCGAGAAGTGGCCGGCCCGGATGTCACGGCGCCACAGCCGCGGGACGAAACGCGGCGTGTGGTCGTAGCCGTACGGCCGCACGTACTTGTCCCTGGTGTTGACGATCAACTGCACCGGCACGTCGACGACGTGGACGCCCCGACCGCGGCCGGAGAACGAGCGAAAGTAGTTGGCGGGATAGGTCTTCACCGAACGGGCGGCGTCGCGGGCCAACTGCGGCGAGTGGTGGATCTGCTCTGCCGGAATGTTGTCCACGGCATTGCGCCGAAGCGCCGGGATCGAGAGCGTCAGCCTCAGCAACAGCGGCGCGACCACGGGGATCGAGAAGAAGATCATGTAGGTCAGCCGCAGCGCCTGGCTGATCGCCCTGACGAACGTGCGGGGCCGCCAGGGCCGCCGCAGCCCGCTGAAGATGTAATCGACCAGTTGGTCCTGGCTCGGTCCGGACACCGACGTGAACGTGGCGACCCGGTCCCCGGCTCCGGGCCGCTTCAGGTAGTGCCACACGCCCACGGAGCCCCAGTCGTGGGCCAGCACGTGCACGGGCCGGCCGGGGCTCAGCTCGCCGGTCACCGCGGCGAAGTCGTCGGCGAACCGGTCCATGCTGTAGGCGGACACCGGCTTGGGCGCCGAGGACGCCCCGACGCCGCGGTTGTCGTACCGGAGGACGCGGAACCGGTCGGCGAGCAGCGGCACCACCCCGTCCCACAGCACGTGCGAGTCGGGGAAGCCGTGCACCAGCACGACGGTGGGGCCCTCGGGGTTGCCCTCCTCGTAGACCGCGATCCGCGCGCCGTCGGCGCTGTCGACGAAATGCTGGGTTGGTTGTTGTGTTGCCGGCATCTCCGCCTCCCCGCCTCAACTGCAGTGGCCACACCGTAGCAAGGGGGTTCGGGCCGCCCCGGCAGCCGCGCGCGGTCCGCCCTGGATGTGTGCCGGCGCCGACGCAGTGACAGGATAGTTTTGGATAGTTACTTCGAACGGCTAGCGAGATGTTCGACCCGCCCCGACCCACGAGCGATCGAGGAGTCAGAAAAGATGGCCTTCTCCGTCCAGATGCCGGCACTCGGTGAGAGCGTCACCGAGGGGACGGTCACCCGCTGGCTCAAGCAGGAAGGCGACACGGTCGAACTCGACGAACCCCTCGTCGAGGTGTCCACCGACAAGGTCGACACCGAAATCCCGTCGCCCGCGGCCGGTGTGCTGACGAAGATCGTCGCCCAGGAGGACGACACCGTCGAGGTGGGCGGCGAACTGGCCGTCATCGGCGACTCGGCGGAGGGCGGTTCGGGGGCCGGCGGTTCGCAGGCGGCCCCGCAGGCGCCCAGCGAGCCCGAGCCGCAGGCCGAATCCACCCCGCCGGCCCAGCCGGAACCCGAGCCCCAGGCGGCCGCGCCGGAACCCGAGCCCGCCCGGCCGAGTTCCGGTGGCGGCGACGCGACGCCGGTGTTGATGCCCGAACTCGGCGAGTCGGTGGCCGAGGGCACGGTGACCCGCTGGCTGAAGAAGGTCGGCGACTCCGTCCAGGTCGACGAGGCGCTGGTGGAGGTGTCCACCGACAAGGTGGACACCGAGATCCCGTCGCCGGTGGCCGGCGTCCTGGTCAGCATCACCGCCGAGGAGGACGCCACCGTGCCGGTCGGCGGCGAACTGGCCCGGATCGGCAGCGGCGCCGAGGCCGCGTCCGCTCCCCCGCCCCCGCCCGCACCCAAGCCGGAACCCAAACCCGAGCCCAAACCGGAACCCAAGGCCGAGGCGAAGCCCGAACCGCAGCCGATCGCCCAGCCCGAACCGGCGCCCGCACCCAAAGCCCAACCGCCGCAGGCGCAGCCGGCGGCCGAGCCCACCGGCTCGGGCCCGAACGGATCGCCCTACGTCACCCCGCTGGTGCGCAAGCTGGCCACCGAGCACGACATCGACCTGGCCCAGATCACCGGCACCGGGGTCGGTGGCCGCATCCGCAAGCAAGACGTGCTCGCGGCGGCGGAGGAGAAGCAACGCCAGAGCCAGGCCCCGAAGGCGCCCGCGCCGCCGCAGGCGCCGGCCGTCGACGGCAAGGCGGCTCAGCAGGCCCCGCCCACCCCGGCGCCGGCGCTGGCGCACCTGCGCGGCACCACGCAGAAGGCCAGCCGGATCCGCCAGCTCACCGCCAACAAGACCCGGGAATCCCTGCAGGCCACCGCCCAGCTGACCCAGACCCACGAGGTCGACATGACCCGGATCGTCGGGCTGCGGGCCAGGGCGAAGTCCGCGTTCGCCGAGCGCGAGGGCGTGAACCTGACCTTCCTGCCGTTCATCGCCAGGGCCGTGATCGACGCGCTGAAGATCCACCCCAACATCAACGCCAGCTACAACGAACAGACCAAGGAGATCACCTACTACGACGCCGAGCACCTGGGCTTCGCCGTCGACACCGAGCAGGGCCTGCTCTCCCCCGTCATCCACAACGCCGGCGACCTGTCGCTGGCCGGACTGGCCCGGGCCATCGCTGACATCGCCGCGCGCGCCCGGTCCGGCGACCTCAAGCCCGACGAGCTGTCCGGTGGCACGTTCACCATCACCAACATCGGCAGCCAGGGCGCGCTGTTCGACACCCCCATCCTGGTTCCGCCGCAGGCCGCCATGCTGGGCACCGGCGCCATCGTGAAGCGGCCCCGGGTGATCGTCGACGAATTCGGCAACGAGTCGATCGGCGTTCGGTCCGTCTGTTACCTCCCGCTGACGTATGACCACCGGCTCATCGACGGCGCTGACGCCGGGCGCTTCCTCACCACGATCAAGCACCGGCTCGAAGAAGGCGCGTTCGAGGCCGACTTGGGTCTTTAGGGGGCTGGCGAACCGTGGCCAAGCCCGTCATCGCGATCGCGGGTTCATCCGGCCTGATCGGATCCGCCCTGACCGCGGCGCTGCGTGCCGCCGACCACCGGGTGCTGCGCGTCGTGCGCCGGGCACCGTCGAACTCCGACGAACTGCACTGGAACCCCGAGAGCGGCGAGTTCGACGTCGACGCGATCTGCGGGGTGGACGCCGTCGTCAATCTGTGCGGGGTCAACGTCGGCCAGCGCCGCTGGTCGGGTGCCTTCAAGCAGGGCTTGCGGGACAGCCGCATCGCTCCCACCGAGGTCTTGGCGCACGCCGTCGCCGAGGCCGGGGTGGCGACCCTGGTCAACGCCAGCGCGGTGGGCTACTACGGCAACACCAAGGATCGGGTGGTCGACGAAAACGACCGTGCCGGAAAGGGTTTCCTGGCCCAGCTGTGCGAAGACTGGGAAGCCGCGACGCTGCCGGCGCAATACGGCGGCGCCCGGGTGGTGCTGGCCCGCACCGGGCTGGTGTTCTCCCCCGCGGGCGGCGCGCTGGGGCGGTTGCGGCCGTTGTTCCGCACGGGCCTCGGCGCCCGGCTGGGCAGTGGCCGCCAGTACATGTCGTGGATCACCCTGGAAGACGAGGTGCGCGCGCTGCTGTTCGCCATCTCCAACACCGCGCTGTCGGGCCCGGTGAACATGACCGGTCCCGCGCCGGTCACCAACGCCGAATTCACCACCGCGTTCGGTCGAGCGATCAACCGCCCGACCCCGTTCATGGTGCCGGGCTTCGCGGTGCGCGCCGCGCTCGGCGAGTTCGCCGACGAGGGCGTGCTCGTCGGCCAGCGGGCCATCCCGTCGGCGCTGGAGCGGGCCGGTTTCCAGTTCCACCACAACACCATTGGCGAGGCGCTCGGCTACGCCACCGCCCGCCGCGACCACGACTAGCGGCGCCGCACCCCCGAACGTCACGCCAGCGTGGCTGACGCCGCCGAGCGTCACGCCAGCGTGACTGCCGCCCCCGCGCCCCCGAGTGTCACGCCAGCGTGGCTGACGCCCCCGAGTGTCACGCTAGCGTGACGCCGCGTCGCGGCGTCAGCGCCCGGCGAGTACCGTCGCGGACGTGATCGCTTCCATCCGGTCCAGCCGGGCCGCGATCGACGTCCGCCAGCTCGGAACCGTCGAATACCGCACCGCCTGGCAGCTGCAGCGGGAGCTGGCCGACGCCAGGGTCGCCGGCGGCAACGACACCCTGCTGCTGCTGGAGCATTCGCCGGTCTACACCGCGGGGCGCCGCACCGAGCCGCACGAGCGACCGGTGAACGGCACCCCCGTCGTCGACACCGACCGCGGCGGCAAGATCACCTGGCACGGCCCCGGGCAACTCGTCGGCTATCCGATCATCGGGCTGGGCGAACCGCTCGACGTGGTGAATTACGTCCGGCGCCTGGAAGAGGCGCTGATCAAGGTGTGCGCCGACCTGGGCCTGGACACCTGCCGCGTGCACGGCCGGTCCGGGGTGTGGGTGGCGGGCGACGGGGCACGGCCCGACCGCAAGGTCGCCGCGATCGGCGTCCGGGTCTCGCGGGCGACCACCCTGCACGGGTTCGCGCTCAACTGCGACTGCGACCTCGGCGCGTTCGCGACGATCGTCCCGTGCGGCATCACCGACGCCGGCGTGACGTCGTTGTCGGCGGAGCTGGGACGCCCGGTGGCGGTCGACGACGTCCGCGCGGCCGTCGCCGGCGCCGTCTGCGCCGCCCTGGACGGCGCCCTGCCGGTCCGGGAACACCCCGGCACGCGCGTAGCATCAGCCATGTGACTGTCGCACCCGAAGGACGCAAACTGCTGCGCCTCGAGGTCCGCAACGCGCAAACCCCGATCGAACGCAAGCCGCCGTGGATCAAGGTCAGGGCCCGCATGGGGCCCGAATACACCCAGTTGAAGGGCCTGGTCCGCCGCGAGGGGCTGCACACGGTCTGCGAAGAGGCCGGCTGCCCCAACATCTTCGAATGCTGGGAGGACCGGGAAGCCACCTTCCTCATCGGTGGTGACCAGTGCACTCGGCGCTGTGACTTCTGCCAGATCGACACCGGGAAGCCGGCCGCGCTGGACCGCGACGAGCCGAGGCGCGTCGCCGACAGCGTGCGGACCATGGGGCTGCGCTACGCCACCATCACCGGGGTGGCCCGCGACGACCTGCCCGACGGCGGGGCCTGGCTGTACGCCGAGACGGTGCGCGCGATCAAGGAGCTCAACCCGGCGACGGGCGTCGAGCTGTTGATCCCCGACTTCAACGGCGAGCCGGCACGCCTTGCCGAGGTGTTCGAATCACGGCCGGAAGTGTTGGCGCACAACGTCGAAACCGTGCCCCGCATCTTCAAGCGGGTCCGCCCGGCCTTCAGCTACCAGCGCAGCCTCGACGTCATCACCGCGGCGCGTGACGCCGGGCTGGTCACCAAGAGCAACCTGATCCTCGGGCTGGGCGAGACCCCCGACGAGGTGCGCACCGCCCTGGCCGACCTCCGGGGTGCGGGCTGCGACATCGTCACCATCACCCAATACCTGCGGCCGTCGACGCGGCACCACCCGGTCGAGCGCTGGGTGCGGCCCGAGGAGTTCGTCGAGTTCGCCCGGCATGCCGAGGGGCTGGGCTTCGCCGGGGTGCTGGCCGGGCCGCTGGTGCGGTCGTCCTATCGGGCGGGCCGGCTCTACGAGCAAGCCGCGCGTACCCGCGCCTGAGGACGCCGCGCCGCCGTGGCGGCGCCGCCGGTACGTATTCTTTGACTATGGCTAAACCCCGCACCGCCGCTGAGAACAAGGCCGCCCGGGCGCAGGCGCAGGCCGCGCGCAAGGCCGCCGCCAAGGAGCGCCGCGCCCAGCTGTGGCAGGCGTTCAACCTGCAGCGTCGCGAGGACAAGCGGCTGCTGCCCTACATGATCGGCGCCTTCGTTTTGATCGTGGCCGCCTCGGTGGGGGTCGGTGTGTGGGCCGGCGGGCTGACGATGATCACGCTGATCCCGCTGGGGGTGGTGCTGGGCGCGCTGGCGGCCTTCATCGTGTTCGGCCGGCGCGCCCAGAAGAGCATCTACAGCAAGGCCGAGGGCCAAACCGGCGCGGCCGCATGGGCTTTGGACAACCTGCGCGGCAAATGGCGAGTCACCCCCGGCGTGGCCGCAACCGGCCACCTCGACGCGGTGCACCGGGTCATCGGCCGGCCCGGCGTCATCCTGGTCGGGGAAGGGTCGTCGGCCCGGGTCCGGCCGCTGCTGGCACAGGAGAAGAAGCGCACCGCGCGGCTGATCGGCGACGTGCCGATCTACGACTTCGTCGTCGGCAACGGGGATGACGAGGTTCCGCTGGCCAAGTTGGAGCGCCACCTCAACCGCCTGCCGGCCAACATCACCGTCAAACAGATGGACACGCTGGAGTCCCGGTTGGCCGCGCTGGGGACGCGGGCCGGCGCCGCCGTCCTGCCGAAGGGGCCGCTGCCCAACGCCGGCAAGATGCGCGGGGTGCAGCGCACCGTCCGCCGGAAGTAACGCGGCGGATCGCCGCCATCGCTTCAGCGACGCACCACCGCCGTCGCCGTCAGCCGATCCTGCAGGCCGCGGCCGTCCCAGTCGGTGAACAACGCGGGCACGACGGTCCCGACGAGCACGCCCCGCACCACCGCCCGGACGATGCCGACCGCCCCCTGCCCGTCGACCGTGACCACCCGCAGGCCCAGCGCCAGCTGCCCGGGCGTGAAGCCGAACAGCCGCACCGAGACCACACCCAGCACGAACCAGATGGCCAGCACGGCCGTCGACAGCGTGTGTTCGGAAAACGCGCCGAAACGCAGGGCCAGCGCCGCCAGTCCGTAGGAGATCAGCCAATCGATCATCAGAGCGCCCAGCCGCCGTCCCATCGGGGCCAGGGAACCCGGCCCGTTTTCCGGCAGGCCCAGCCGCTCGCCCGGGTAGGCGGATCGCGATTCCGGCGTCATCGGCCGAGACCGGCGTTCGGCGTCCCGACCTGCCCGGCCCGGGGCGGGAAGACAACGCTGCGCCCGCGCGCGGGACCAGATACGATCTTGCGATCCATGGCCCCACAATAGAACCGCCGCCGGTGCCGCCTCTTTTGTGGACGACACCGGTCGCGTAACCTGCGCGCAACACGGGGTTGACTGGCGGGCAACATCTGCTCCATAGCGTCAGGCCGCGGATCTCACCGAGTAAAGGAGCATTTCTGTGACGGAAACGACGCCCGACGACGTCTTCAAACTCGTCAAGGACGAGAACGTCGAGTTTGTCGACGTCCGGTTCTGTGACTTGCCAGGCATCATGCAGCACTTCACGATTCCGGTTTCGTTTTTCGATGAGAGCGTCTTCGAGGACGGCCTGGCCTTCGACGGCTCGTCGATTCGCGGATTCCAGTCCATCCACGAGTCCGACATGCTGCTCCTCCCCGACCCCGCGACGGCGCAGATCGACCTGTTCACCGAACACAAGACGTTGAACCTGAACTTCTTCGTGCATGACCCGTTCACGCTCGAGCCGTACTCGCGCGACCCGCGCAACATCGCCCGCAAGGCGGAGAACTACCTGATCAGCACCGGCGTCGCCGACACCGCCTACTTCGGCGCCGAGGCCGAGTTCTACATCTTCGACTCGGTGAGCTTCGACTCGCGCACCAATGGCTCCTTCTACGAGGTCGACGCGATCTCGGGCTGGTGGAACACCGGCGAGCCGACCGAGAACGACGGCAGCCCCAACCGCGGCTACAAGGTCCGCCCCAAGGGTGGCTACTTCCCGGTCGCTCCGGTCGACCACTACGTCGACCTGCGCGCCGACATGCTGTCCAACCTGATCAAGGCCGGCTTCAGCCTGGAGAAGGGCCACCACGAGGTGGGCACCGGCGGGCAGGCCGAGATCAACTACAAGTTCAACACGCTGCTGCACGCCGCCGACGACATGCAGCTGTACAAGTACATCGTCAAGAACACGGCGTGGCAGGCCGGCAAGACCGTCACGTTCATGCCCAAGCCGCTGTTCGGCGACAACGGCTCGGGCATGCACACCCACCAGTCGCTGTGGAAGGACGGCAGCCCGCTGATGTACGACGAGACCGGCTACGCCGGCCTGTCGGACACCGCCCGCCACTACATCGGCGGCCTGCTGCACCACGCCCCGTCGCTGCTGGCGTTCACCAACCCGACCGTCAACTCCTACAAGCGGCTGGTCCCCGGTTACGAGGCGCCGATCAACCTGGTCTACAGCCAGCGCAACCGGTCCGCCTGCGTCCGCATCCCGATCACCGGCAGCAACCCCAAGGCCAAGCGGCTCGAATTCCGTTGCCCCGACTCGTCGGGCAATCCGTACCTGGCGTTCTCGGCGATGCTGATGGCCGGGCTCGACGGCATCAAGAACAAGATCGAGCCGCAGGCCCCGGTCGACAAGGACCTCTACGAGTTGCCGCCCGAGGAGGCCGCCAACATCCCGCAGGCGCCCACCCAGCTGTCCGCGGTGATCGACCGGCTGGAAGAGGACCACGAATACCTCACCGAGGGCGGCGTTTTCACGCCGGACCTGATCGAGACGTGGATCAGCTTCAAGCGCGAGAACGAGATCCTGCCGGTGCAGATCCGGCCGCACCCGTACGAGTTCGCCCTGTACTACGACGTCTAGGCCTGAACAACGAAAGCGCCCGCGCGATCGGTATCGCGCGGGCGCTTTCGCCTTGGTGGGCGGCCGTCTCGGCTAAACACGAACAGCAGGTAGGCGAGAGCTCCGAAGCGAACGACGACTCATAAACCTCTGCGAACGTCCGCGGCGCGTCGTCGCAACAGGTTATGTGTCGCGGCGCGCCGGGAAGGAAGCGTCGAGCGCCAGGTCCTTGCGGAACCGCTGCATGCCATCGATCTTGTCGTCCAGCGACGCGTCCGGCCCGGTGTAGAACATCCAGGGCATGGTGATGATGCCCGTGATGCCGGCGTCGGCGGCGCGCTGGTAGTCGGCGGTGGTGAACGCGTCGGTCAGCGGCGTGAGGATGGTGAAATCGTCCATCGACAAACCGTTTTCGGCCCGCAACTCCCGCAACCGGCCCACCGCCTCGATGGCTCGTTCGGTCTTGATCAGGTCGCCGATCCAGCCGTCGTTGCGGGCGGCGCGGCGCAGCGCGATGTCGCTGAGCCCGCCGACGTACACCGGGATCGGCGGCGGCGTCGGCTCCATCTCGAGCCGCGGCGCGGTGTAGAACGCGCCCTCGAACTCCGTCCAGCCCGGGCGCCACAGCGCCCGCATCAGGTGGATGATCTCGTCGGTCCGCTTCCCACGCGCCTCGAAGCGTTCGCCCATCAACGCGAATTCCTCCCGGCACCAGCCGACGCCGATGCCGAGCTCCACCCGTCCCGACGCCAGAACCGCCGCGGTGCCAATGGCTTTGGCGGCCGAATACGGGTTTCGCATCGCCGGGATGTAGACGGTGGTGACGAACCGCAGGCGCGTGGTGACCTGAGCCAGCGCCCCGGCCAGCACCCACGGATCGGGCCAGTCGGTGAACGGCTGCCAGCGCCGCTCGCCGTCCTTGGTGTAGGGGTACGGCGTGTCCAGCGTCTCCAGGTTGACGACGTGGTCGGGAATCCCGATGCCGTCGTAGCCGAGTTCGTCTGCGGCCCTGGCGAGCTCGATGATCTCGCGGGTGTTCAAAAAGGCGCTGCTGATGTAGAACTTCATTCCGCTTCCCGCGCCCACGCCGGCTCGATGAAGACGCCCTCGGCCTCCACGGTGACGCCCGCGGCGTCCGAAATGGTGCCGCGCGCAAAGACTTTGCGTCCCTCCTTGCCGTCGACCCACGCCTCGCAGCGGAGCGGGCCCAGCGGGGTCCCGCGCAGGTACTTCACCGTGATCGTCCCGGTGAAACGGGCCTTGGACAGCCCTTCGCTGGCCGCCTCGCCGAGCATGTGGTCGAGCACGAGGGCGCTGACGCCGCCATGCACCAGCTTGGGCGGGCCCTCGTAGGCCGACCCGAGCACGAACTCGCTCCAGCAGCGCCCGCCGCCGTCGTGGTGGATGATGAGCGGCGGCGCGATCGGATTGCCCAGGCCGATCGCGGCGTTGCCCAGCGTCAGCGGTCGCGCGCCGTCGACGCGGTAGCTCACCCCGATCGGCCGGGTCCGTTGCCGCAACGACTTGGTGACGGCCTCGATCGCGGTGCGCGCGTCGGCGACGACGTCGTCGTCGGCCGCGGTGTGGATGGTGGCGTCGATGAGTTCCCGGACGGCGTCGGCCAGCGGGGCGTACCGGGCAGTCACCCGTTGCGCCTCCTCCGCGTCGAGCACCTCGAATATGGCGTCCAACGCGCCGGTCTCCTGACTCAACTCCCAAACACCTTCCGTACCACGGCCTTTGCGCGTCGGGTGACCCGCAGATAGTTGTCCAAGAACTCCCCGCCGTCGTCGCTCGGCCAGCCGGCCGCCACCGCGACCGCGTTGAGCTGGCGTCCCGGCCCGGGCAGCTGGTCGGTCGGCTTGCCGCGGACCAGCACCAGCGCGTTGCGGGCCCGGGTGGCGGTCAGCCACGCCTGCCGCAGCAGGTCGACCTCCTCGGCGTCCACCAGCCCGGCGGCGGCGATCGCGTCCAGGCACTGCAGCGTGGAGGTGTTGTGCAGGGCCGGAATTTCGTGCGCGTACCGCAGCTGCATCAGCTGCACGGTCCATTCGATGTCGGCCAGTCCCCCGCGGCCCAGCTTTGTGTGCGTGTTGGGGTCGGCGCCGCGCGGCAGCCGCTCGGACTCGACGCGGGCCTTGATGCGGCGGATCTCGCGGACCGCCTCGGCGGACACCCCGTCGGGCGGGTAGCGCGTCTTGTCGGCCATCAACATGAACCGCTGGCCGAGCTCCGCGTCGCCGGCGACCGCGTGCGCGCGCAACAGGGCCTGGATCTCCCACGGCTGCGCCCACTGCTCGTAGTAGGCGGCGTAGGCGCCCAGCGTGCGCACCAGCGGACCCTGGCGCCCCTCGGGCCGCAGGTTGGCGTCCACCTCCAGCGGCGGGTCGACGCTGGGCGTGCCCAGCAGCGTGCGCACCTGTTCGGCGACGGTCGTCGACCACCGGATCGCCGCCGAGTCCTCGACGCCGGGCGCGGCCTCGCAGACGAACATCACGTCGGCGTCGGACCCGTAGCCCAGCTCGGCACCGCCCAGCCTGCCCATGCCGATCACCGCGATGGCCGCCGGCGCTTTCCCGGACCCGTCGCTGGGCAGGTTGGCGCGGACGATCGCGTCCAGCGCGGCCTGCAGCACGGCCACCCACACCGAGGTGAGCCCCCGGCACACGTCGGTGACCTCCAAAAAGCCGAGCAGGTCCGCCGAGCCGATGCGGGCCAGCTCGCGGCGGCGCAGCGTGCGGGCGGCCGCGATCGCGCGCACCGCGTCGGGGTGGCGCCCGGCCGAGGCGACCAGCGCCCGCGCCACCGCGGCGGGATCCGACTCGAGCAGTTTCGGCCCCGCCGCCCCGTCGCTGTAGTCCTGGATCACCCTGGGCGCCCGCAACAGCAGGTCCGGCACGTAGGCGGACGTGCCCAGCACGTGCATGAGCCGCTTGGCCACCGCCGGCTTGTCGCGCAGCGTCGACAGGTACCAGTTCTCGCCGGCCAGCGCCTCGGACAGCCGCCGGTAGGCCAGCAGCCCGCCGTCGGGGTCGGGCGCGTACGACATCCAGTGCAGCAGCCGGGGCAACAGCACCGACTGCACCCGGCCCCGCCGGCCGCTCTGGTTGACCAGCGCCGACATGTGTTTCAACGCCGTCTGCGGCCCCTCGTAACCGAGCGCGGCCAGCTGGCGTTCGGCCGCCTCCGCCGTCATGCCGTGCCCGATCTCCAGGCCCGCCGGACCGATCGACTCCAGCAGCGGCTGATAGAAGAGTTTGGCGTGCAGCTGCGACACCCGCAGGTTCTGGTGCCGCAGCTCCTCGCGCAGCACGCCGGCGGCGTCGTTGCGCCCGTCGGGCCGGATGTGTGCGGCGCGCGCCAGCCAGCGCACCGCCTCCTCGTCGTCAGCCTCGGGCAACAGGTGGGTGCGCTTGAGCCGCTGCAGCTGTAGCCGGTGCTCGAGCAGCCGGAGGAACTCGTAGGAGGCGGTCAGGTTCGCCGCGTCCTCGCGCCCGATGTAGCCGCCCCGGCCCAGCGCGTCCAGCGCGTCCACCGTCGACGCCACGTGCAGCGAATCGTCGCTGCGGCCGTGCACCAGCTGCAGCAGCTGCACCGCGAACTCCACGTCGCGCAACCCGCCGCTGCCCAGTTTGATCTCGCGGCCGCGGACGTCGGCGGGCACCAGCTGCTCGACCCGGCGGCGCATGGCCTGCACCTCGACGACGAAATCCTCCCGCTCGCAGGCGACCCACACCATCGGCATCAGCGCGGCCAGGTACCGCTCGGCGAGCTCCCGATCCCCCACGGCCGCGCGGGCTTTCAGCAACGCCTGGAACTCCCACGTCTTGGCCCAGCGCTGGTAGTAGGCGACGTGCGATTCGACGGTGCGAACCAGCTCGCCGCTGCGGCCCTCCGGCCGCAGCCCGGCGTCGACCTGGAAGAAGGCTTCCGAGGCGACCCGCATCATCTCGCCGGCCAAGCGGGTGGTGAGCGGGTCGGCGCGCTCGCCCACGAAGATGACGTCGACGTCGCTGACGTAGTTCAGTTCGCGGGCACCGCATTTGCCCATCGCGATCACCGCCAGCCGCGGTGGTGTGCGGTCGCCGCACACGGCGGCCTCGGCCACCCCCAGCGCGGCCGCCAGCGCGGCGTCCGCCAGGTCCGACAGCTGGGCGCCCACCACGGTGAACGGCAGCACCGGTTCGTCTTCCACCGTCGCGGCCAGGTCGAGCGCGGCCAGCACCAGCAGCTGGTCGCGGTATAGGGTCTGCAGGCGGGCCACCGCCGAGCCGGGCGCCTGCAGCGCCCCGTCGACGCACTCGGTGAACGCCGCCCGCAGCTCCTCGTGCGTCGGCAGTTTCGCCTTGCCGCGCAACAGTTTCCACGACTCCGGGTGGGCGGCCAGGTGGTCCCCCAGCGCCAGCGACGAGCCGAGCACGGCGAACAGCCGCCCGCGCAGCGGCCGTTCGGTGAGTAGCGCGGCGTTGAGCTCGTCCCAGTCGGTCTCCGGGTTCTCCGCCAACCGGAGCAGCGCGCGCAGCGCGGCGTCGGGGTCGGGTGCGCGCGACAGCGACCACAGCAGGTCGACGTGGGCCTGGTCGTCGTGGCCGTACCAACCCAGCTGCGTCAGGCGCTCACCCGCGGTGGGGTCGACCAGGCCGAGCCGGCCCACGCTGGGCAGCCGGGGGCGCTGCGTCGCGGGTTTGGTCACGCCCACGACCGTATCTCAACCCCCTGGCCTGCAGCGGCAAGGCGGGCTGGGCGTCGACGGCGGTGCCGGCTAGAGCGACAGGTAGGTGCTCAGCTCATACGGGGTGACGTGACTGCGGTAGTTGGCCCATTCGGTGCGCTTGTTGCGCAGGAAGAAGTCAAAAACGTGCTCGCCCAACGTCTCCGCGACGAGCTCCGAGGACTCCATGGCCCGCAGCGCGGCGTCCAGGCTGCTCGGCAGCTCGCGGTACCCCATCGCGATCCGCTCCTCGGGCGTCAGGTCCCACACGTTGTCCTCGGCCTGCGGCCCCAGCACGTAGCCCTTCTCCACCCCGCGCAGCCCGGCGGCCAGCAGCACGGCGAACGCCAGGTAGGGGTTGCAGGCCGAATCGGGGCTGCGCACCTCGATACGCCGCGAGGACGTCTTGTGCGGGGTGTACATCGGCACCCGCACCAGCGCCGACCGGTTGGCCGCCCCCCACGACGCGGCGGTGGGCGCCTCCCCGCCCTGCACCAGCCGCTTGTAGGAATTGACCCATTGGTTGGTGACGGCGCTGATCTCCGAGGCATGCTCGAGGATGCCGGCGATGAACGACTTGCCGACATCGGACAGCTGCAGCGGGTCGTCGGGGCTGTGGAACGCGTTGACGTCGCCCTCGAACAGGCTCATGTGGGTGTGCATCGCCGAGCCGGGATGCTGCCCGAAGGGCTTGGGCATGAAGGTCGCGCGGGCGCCGTTCTCGATCGCGATCTCCTTGATGACGTAGCGGAACGTCATCACGTTGTCGGCCATCGACAGGGCGTCGGCGAAGCGCAGGTCGATCTCCTGCTGGCCGGGCGCGCCCTCGTGGTGGCTGAACTCCACCGAGATTCCCATGAATTCGAGGGCCTCGATCGCGTGCCGGCGGAAGTTCGAGGCGGAGTCGTGGACCGCCTGGTCGAAGTAGCCGGCGTTGTCCACCGGGACCGGCACCGACCCGTCGTTGGGGCCGGGTTTGAGCAAGAAGAATTCGATTTCGGGGTGGACGTAGCAGGAGAAGCCGAGGTCGTTGGCCTTCTGCAGCTGGCGGCGCAGCACGTGGCGCGGGTCGGCCCACGACGGCGAGCCGTCGGGCATGGTGATGTCGCAGAACATTCGCGCGGAGTGGTGGTGGCCGCCCGAGGCCCACGGCAGCACCTGGAAGGTCGACGGGTCCGGGTTGGCGACGGTGTCGGATTCGGAGACCCGGGAGAAGCCCTCGATCGACGAACCGTCGAAGCCGATCCCCTCTTCGAAGGCACCTTCGAGTTCGGCCGGGGCGATGGCGACGGATTTGAGGAAGCCGAGCACATCGGTGAACCACAGCCGAACGAAGCGGATATCCCGTTCCTCCAGGGTGCGGAGGACGAACTCCTTCTGGCGATCCATATCTCGAACAGTAGGCAACGGCTGTTAAATCTGTGTTACCGACTCGCGATCGGGACCATTGCGAACATTGCAAACAGGCTGCTCAGTGCGGTCAGGACTGGCACCGGTAGGACGCGGGCGGCGGCGCGCCCGCAACCAGATAACGCATGACGGCGGTGTCCACACACTGGTCCCCGTTGAACACCGCGGTGTGCTGCGTCGCGTCGTAGGTGATCAGCGGGGCGCCCAGCTGGCGGGCCAGGTTGACCCCGGCCTGATACGGCGTGGCCGGGTCGTGCGTGGTGGAGACGACGACGACCTTGCCCGGCGCCGCGGGCGACGCCACGTGCGGCGTCGAGGTCGCCGGCACCGGCCACAGCGCGCACAGATCGCGGGGCGCGTCACCGGTGAACTGCCCGTAGCTGAGGAACGGGGCGGCCTGGCGAATGCGCTGATCCGCGGAGACCCAGCTCGCCGCATCCTTCGGCGTGGGCGCGTCGACGCACCGGATCGCGTTGAACGCGTCCTGATCGTTGGTGTAGTGCCCGCCGCGGTCCCGGCCCTCGTAGTCGTCGGCGAGCAGCAGCAGGTCGCCCGCGTCGGTGCCGCGCTGCAGCCCGAGCAGGCCGCTGGTCAGGTACTTCCAGTGCGCCGGGGTGTAGAGCGCGTTGATGGTGCCGGTGGTCGCGTCGGCGTAGCTCAGGCCGCGCGGGTCCGACGTGCGGCCCGGCTTGGCGACCAGCGGGTCGACCAGCGCGTGGTACCGGCTGACGAACTGGGCCGGGTCGGTGCCCAGCGGGCAGCCCGCCGAGCGCGCGCAGTCGGCGGCGTAGTCGTTGAAAGCGGTTTGGAATCCCGCCATCTGCCGGACGTTCTCGTCGACCGGGCCGACGGTCGGGTCGATCGCGCCGTCGAGCACCATCGTCCGGACGTGGCCGCCGAAGCGCTCCAGGTAGGCGGTGCCCAGCTCGGTGCCGTAGCTGTAACCGAGGTAGTTGATCTGATCGTCGCCCAGCGCCTGGCGGACCATGTCCATGTCGCGCGCCACCGACGCGGTGCCGACGTTGGCCAGAAACGCCGTCCCCATCCGGCTCACGCACTGCCGGGCCAGCTGCTGGTAGAGCTGTTCGATGTGCGCCACGCCGGCCGGGCTGTAGTCGACCATCGGCTCGCGCCGGTAGGCGTCGAACTCGGCGTCCGAGCGGCAGCGCAGGGCCGGGGTGGAGTGGCCGACGCCCCGCGGGTCGAAGCCGACCAGGTCGAAGTTGCGCCGGATGGGCGTGGCGTCCAGGTTCGGCGCCATCCCGGCCACCATGTCGACCGCGGACCCGCCGGGACCGCCCGGATTGACCAGCAGTGAGCCGATCCGTTGCCCGGTCGCCGGCACCCGGATCACCGCCAGCCTGGCCTGCCCCGCGGCCGGATTGTCGTAGTCCACCGGCACCGACACCGTTGTGCACTGCGCCGTGGGGATATCGCTTGTGTCCGTGCCGAATTGGCCGCAGCTTCCCCACGTCTGCGGCAACGCGGCCGACGGCTTGGGGGCGGGCGTCTGCCCGGCCCCGGGTTCCGGGGTGGCGCCGGCGACCGGCAGTCCGACCGCCGAGTTGGCGGCCAGCAACCCGAATGACAGCAGCGCCGAGCTCAAGGATCTCCGGCGCGACATGGCAGTCATCGTGTCAGCCGCGGGTACCCGAAGCGGCGCGAAACGGTTACGCCTTGGTCTCGTCTGCGGCCGCCCGGCGCGTTGGATTGCGCTCGGCGTCAGACCCGTACGGGCACTAGCACTTTGCGCCGCTGGGCGGCGTGGCGCCGCCGACCAGATACGCGGTTACGTAGTTGTCGATGCAACTGTCGCCCTGGAACACCACCGTGTGCTGGGTGCCGTCGTAGGTGAGCAGCGAGCTGCGCAGCTGATTGGCCAGGTCCACCCCGGCCTTGTAGGGGGTCGCGGGGTCGTGGGTGGTCGACACCACCACGGTCGGGGCCAGGCCGGGCGCGGAGATGGTGTGCGGCTTGCTCGTCGGCGGCACCGGCCAGAACGCGCAGGTGCCCAGCGGGGCGTCGCCGGTGAAGCTGCCGTAGCTCATGAACGGCGCGATCTCGCGGGAGCGGCGATCTTCGTCAATCACCTTGGCGCGGTCGGTGATCGGCGGCTGATCGACGCAGTTGATCGCGACCCGAGCGTCGGTGGCGTTGGTGTAGTGGCCGTGCGCGTCGCGGCGCATGTACATGTCGGCCAGGGCCAGCAGGGTGTCGCCGCGGTGGTTGACCAGTTCGCTCAGCCCGTCGGTCAGGTGGTGCCACAACGTCGGCGAATACAGCGCCATGATCGTGCCGACGATGGCGTCGCTATAGCTCAGTCCCCGTGGGTCGTTCGTCGGCACCGGCCGGCCGATCATCGGGTTGTTCGGGTCGACCAGCGGGTCCACCAGGCTGTGGTAGACGTCGACGGCCTTGGCCGGGTCGGTGCCCAGCGGGCAGGTCGGTTGCTTCGCGCAGTCCGCGGCGAAGTCGTTGAACGCGTCCTGAAAACCCTTGGCCTGGCGCAGGTCCGCCTCGATCGGGTCGGCGTTGGGGTCGACCGCGCCGTCGAGGATCATCGCCCGCACCTTGTCGGGGTAGGCCTCGGCGTAGGCCGAGCCGATCCGGGTGCCGTACGAGTAACCGAGGTAGGTCAACTTGTCGTCGCCCAGCGCCGCGCGGATCGCGTCCAGGTCCCTGGCCACGTTGACCGTGCCGACATTGGCCAGGAAGTTCTTGCCCATCTTGTCGACGCAGCGGCCGACGAACTCCTTGGTCTCGTCCTCGATGTGGGCGACGCCGGCCGGGGTGTAGTCCACGTTGGGCTCCGTACGCAGGCGGTCGTTGTCGGCGTCGGAGTTGCACCAGATGGACGGCCGCGACGATCCCACCCCGCGCGGGTCGAAGCCCACCAGATCGAACCGTTCGCGGACCCGCTTCGGCAGCGACTGAACGACACCCAGGGCGGCCTCGATGCCGGACTCGCCGGGCCCGCCGGGGTTGATCACCAACGAGCCGACCTTGTCCCCGGTGGCCGGGAAACGAATCATGGCCAGCGTCGCGACGTCGCCGTCGAGGTGGTCGTAGTCGACGGGCACCGCGAGCTTGCCGCACAGCGCGCCGGCGGGAATCTTGGCCTTCGGGTTGGACGACCGGCACGGGGTCCACTCCACCGCCTGCCCCAGCTTGGGTTCGGCCAGCAGGGCGCGCCCGGCGACGACGCGCACGCAGCCCGCGAGCAGGAGCGCCACGGCCGCGAACGCCGTCCAGACCAGCAGCGTGCGCGCAAACGTGACGCGGCGAGACAGACCCATGCCAACATATGCTGCCAGAGGAAACCTGAGATCTTCGTGAGCGGCACCGCCGGCCGGCTACCGGGTGGCCGCGAGCAGCTCCTCCATCGCCGGCGCGAACTCGTCGGCCATCTCCCACAGGTCCGGCAACAGGTCGGGGCACGAGATCAACCCGACGTCGAGCTTGCCCTGCAGCGACATGGCGGTGATGTTGAGTCCCGACCCGTGGAAGATGGGCCCCAGCGGGTACATCGCCTTGACCTCGCAGCCCAGCATGTGGAGCGGGACCTGCGGGCCCGGAACGTTGGACACCACCAGGTTGTGCACCGGCATGCTGGCGGTGAACCGCGTCCTGGCATAGAGCCGCATCGCGATGCCGAAAACGGCCGGCGCGGCGAATTGCGTCCAATCCTGTAACAGCGACGCGCCGATCGCGGAACTGTGTTCCTTGGCAATCGAATTCGCCTGCGCGATGGCCTTGAGCCGCTCCGCGGGATCGGCGATCTCGGTATGCAGGCAGGAAAACATCGCCGATACCTGATTGCGGCCGGGGCGGTCGGATTTGCCGTGCACCGAAACCGGCACCGACGCCACCAGCGACGAGCCCGGCAAAGCGTTCCGGTCGGCCAGATATTGGCGCAGCACACCGGAAACCAACGCCATCACCACGTCGTTGACTTTGACGCCCTCGAATCGATTCTTCACCCGCTTGACGTCGTCGAGCTCCAATTCCGCGAACGCGAGGTTCCGGCGGTCGGTGATCCGGGCGTTGAAGACGGTGGCGGGCGCGGCGAACGGCCGCGCCATGGCCTGGCCGTCGCGCGCCCGGCGCAGCGTCGCCAACGCCGAGGACACGGTGTCGGGCACGACATTGGCCAGCTGCAGGGGCCGGGCCGCGAACCGGACCAGCCCGCCGGCGGCGATCTGCCATCCGCTCGCGCCGCCCACCCCGCCGGCCGGCTCCGGCGCCGGGGCGTCGGCTTCGGTGCTGCACAGCTGCGACATCAGGTTGGCGCCGGTCACCCCGTCGACGCCGGCGTGGTGCACCTTGGTCATCACCGCCAGCCGCGCTTCCGGATCGCCCGAGCGGGTGCCCGCCACGCCTTCGATCACCCACATCTCCCACAGCGGTCGACGCCGGTCCAGCGGCGACTCCGCGATGTGACCGCAGATCTCCGCGAGCTCGGCCCGACCGCCCGGCGCGGGCAGCGCGATGCGGTGCAGATGACGGTCGAGCGCGAAGTTGTCGTCGTCCACCCAGACCGGATGATCGAGGTTGAGCGGGCTGTTGGCCAGCTTCTCCCGGAATTCCGGGATCGCCTTGATCCGCAGCGACAACGCGTCGCGCAGCCGGTCGAAGGTGTACCCGCCGGGCATCGTCGAGGCGTCCAACTCCATGATCGAGCACACGTGCATCGGCTGCGACGACGTCTCCAGGTAGAGGAAGCTGGCGTCGAGTCCGCTGAGCCGCTGCATGCCCTGCATGGTATGTCTCACATCACACGGACGGTGCAACCGCGCAGCGGAGATGGCAGAATGGCACCGTCAGACGAACCCGGGGACCCGCCCAGGAACTCTTCACCTGAGGGCCACGAGGATCGAACCGACCACCACTAGGGACAACGATGTCTGAGCAGAACATTTATGGTGCGGGCGCGTCCGAAAAGGCACAGCCGCTCACCAAGATCCGCACCCACCACCTGCAGAAGATGAAGGCCGAGGGGCACAAGTGGGCCATGCTCACGGCCTACGACTATTCGACCGCCCGCATTTTCGACGAGGCCGGCATTCCGGTCCTGCTGGTCGGCGACTCGGCCGCCAACGTGGTGTACGGCTACGACACCACGGTGCCGGTGTCGATCGACGAAATGATTCCGCTGGTCCGCGGCGTCGTGCGCGGCGCCCGGCACGCCCTGGTCGTCGCGGACCTGCCGTTCGGCAGCTACGAGGCGGGACCGGCGGCCGCGCTGGCGTCGGCCACCCGATTCATGAAGGAGGGCGGCGCACACGCCGTCAAGCTCGAGGGCGGCGAGCGGGTGGCCGAGCAGATCGCCTGCCTCACCGCGGCGGGCATTCCCGTGATGGCGCACATCGGCTTCACGCCGCAGAGCGTGAACAGCCTGGGTGGCTTCCGGGTGCAGGGCCGCGGGGACGCCGCCGAGCAGACGGTCGCCGACGCGATCGCCGTCGCCGAAGCCGGGGCGTTCTGTGTCGTCATGGAGATGGTGCCCGCCGACCTGGCCACCCAGATCACCGGCAAGCTGACCATCCCGACCGTCGGGATCGGGGCCGGCCCCAGCTGCGACGGCCAGGTCCTGGTCTGGCAGGACATGGCCGGCGTCAGCAGCGGCAAGGCCGCCCGGTTCGTCAAGCGGTTCGCCGACATCGGCGGGGAATTGCGCCGGGCCGCAATGCAATATGCGCAAGAGGTGGCCGAAGAGACCTTCCCCGCCGACGAACACTGCTTCTGACCCCCGCGCCCGGCCCACTCCTGCCCGTTCCTGACGAAAAGCGAAACTCGTTGTGTGGCAGGCGGGTACGATTGCCCTTGGATAGAGTCTCGACTTCGAGAGCAAGGGTGAACACATCGACCGGGGGATTCCTGGTGACTTCGTGCACCGCCGAACGGTGCTGAAGCTACCGCTGTTGTTGGCAGGAGGCGCTGCACTGGCCCGAGCACCTCGCGCGGCCGCGAAACCCGCGCCTGGCACCTCGCCGCAGGCAAGCCGCTGGTCTCCCGAGCGCGCGAACCGGTGGTATGAGGCGCAGGGCTGGCCGGTCGGGGCGAACTTCATCACGTCGAACGCGATCAACCAGCTGGAGATGTTTCAGCGCGAGACGTTCGACGCCCGCCGCATCGACACCGAACTGGGCTGGGCCCGGGCCACCGGCCTCAACGCGGTGCGGGTCTTCCTGCACGACCTGCTCTGGGCGCAAGATCCCCGGGGCCTGCAGATCCGCCTGGCCCAGTTCGTCGACATCGCGGCCCGCCACGACATCAGGCCGCTGTTCGTCTTGTTCGATTCCTGTTGGGATCCGCACCCCGAGGCCGGCCCGCAGCGCGCGCCGACGCCCGGCGTGCACAACTCCGGTTGGGTGCAAAGCCCGGGCGCGCAACGCCTGGGTGACCGCGGTTACCTGAAGACCCTGCGCAGCTACGTGACCGGGGTGCTGACCCAATTCCGCTCCGACGACCGCGTCTTGGGCTGGGACCTGTGGAACGAGCCCGACAATCCGTCGAAGTACTACCGCTCGGTCGAGCGGGCCGACAAACTGTACCTGGTGGCCGATCTCCTCCCCCAGGTGTTCGGCTGGGCGCGTTCCGTCGATCCATGCCAACCGCTGACGAGCGGCGTGTGGGACGGCGAGTGGGCCGATGCCGGGAGCCGCAGCGCGATCAGCGGCATCCAGCTGGACAACTCCGACGTGATCACGTTCCACTCGTACGCCGGGCCGGCGGAATTCGAGAGCCGCATCGCCGAGCTCACCCCGCAGGGGCGCCCCATCCTGTGCACCGAATACATGGCCCGCCCGCTGGGCAGCACCGTGCCGGATGTGCTGCCCGTCGCGAAGCGCCACAACGTCGGCGCGTTCAACTGGGGGCTGGTCGCCGGGAAGACCCAGACGTTCTTCCCCTGGGATTCATGGGAGCACCCGTACACGGCGATGCCCGCCGAGTGGTTCCACGACCTGCTCGCGCCCGACGGACGGCCGTTCCGCGATCCCGAGATTCAGACCATCCGCCGGCTGGGCGGGCTGGCGATGCATCTCCGCGAGGACCCGCCGCCCAGCTGAGCTACTGACACCGATTGTGAAAATCGGTCAGCGGCTGGCGAATGCCCTCCAGGTCGGCGTGCGTCTGCGGGTTGGCGTCCATGTACTGCTTGAGCTGGTCGCGGGCGTCGGCCCGGGGCTGGCCGCGCAGGCTGGTGAAGTAGTCGTTCACGTCGGGGTGGGTGAACAGGTACGCCGACGTCGCGGCGGCGACACCCGCGGATACCTGGGCGAGGTCGGCCGCCGTGCAGTTGGGCGCCGGCGAGGGCGCCGGGGCCGGCTCGGGCGCGTCCATTCCCCCATCCGCACCCACCGGGCCGGCGGCGGTGACGGCGCCGGTGAAAAGCATTGCCACACCGGCCGCGCCGGCCGCGATTGCGCCGGCAAATACTCGCGACATGCCGCGGGCAAATGACACCATGGAGCGCTCCTTCATATCCGCATCCGAAAGCCGACCCGTACGGCAAAACCATAAGCGGTTTTCGGGCCGCGCATGCGGCATTCCGGCGCGGAACAATTGCGGGGCCCGGCAATCAATTTCGACCGCCTCCGATCGGGGCGTCGATATACTCCAATTCTTCGTCCGCCCACGGCGATGACTCGAGGGGGTTCACGGTGGCAAGAAGAAGTTCGGGGACGACTGCCCGCCGCCGGATCGCGCTGGTGTTGGCGGCAACGGCGTCGGTTCCGGGAATCCTCGTCGTCACGCATTCCACCGACCGCGCGGAGGCGACCGTGTGCGTGGGCGCCGGCCGGCGCATCTCGGTGAGCGGCTGCACCGACATCGGCGACACCATCGCCCGCTACGTCCCGCCGCCGGCCGCGTACGCGCCGCTGCCGGAGGACACCACGCCTCCTCCCCCGCCGCCGTAACACCGAGGCCGTCGCCGCCCTTCGCGCCGCCGCGGTATGGCAGGCTATGGGAGCCCATCACCACCGTCCAGACGTTCAAGGCCGCGGCCACGCGCCCTCAACGGAGCCGAAAATGCCTGCAAAAGCGCCGCAAACCTCGCGCCATCTCGAGGTCGAGCGCAAGTTCGACGTCGGCGAGTCCACCGTGTCACCCTCTTTCGAGGGCATCGCCGCGGTGGCGCGCGTCGACAAGACGCCGACTCAGACGCTGGACGCGACGTACTTCGACACCGCGACACAGGACCTCGCCCGCAACAAGATCACGCTGCGCCGCCGCACCGGCGGCTCCGACGCGGGGTGGCACCTGAAGCTGCCGGCCGGGCCTGAAGTCCGCACCGAGGTCCGGGTGCCGTTGGACGCGTCCGGGCCCGACACCGTGCCGGAGGAGTTGGTGGACGTCGTGCTGGCGATCGTCCGCGACCGCCCGCTGGAACCGGTCGCGCGCATCACCACCCGGCGCGAAACCCAGGTGTTGTACGCCGCCGACGGCACTCCGCTGGCGGAGTTCTGCAACGACCACGTCACCGCGTGGTCGGCCCAGCGCACCGACGACGCCGACTTGGAGCCCACCCAGCAGGAGTGGCGCGAGTGGGAACTCGAACTCATCGAGACACGTGAGGCGACGAACGGGACCCCCGACACCGACCTGCTGAACCGGTTGGGCAACCGGCTGCTCGACGCCGGCGCCGCGCCCGCCGGCCACGCCTCCAAGCTCGCGCGGGTGCTCGGCGCGGCGCCACCGCCCAACGGCACCCAGCCCGCCGAGCACCCGCTGCAGCGCGCGGTGGCCGAGCAGATTCGCGAACTGCTGGTGTGGGATCGCGCCGTGCGGGCCGACGCCTTCGACTCCGTACACCAGATGCGGGTCACCACCCGCAAGCTGCGCAGCCTGCTGCGCGACTACCAGGAAGCGTTCGGACTGCCCGACGACGGATGGGTCCTCGACGAACTGCGCGAGCTGGCCGGCATCCTGGGCATCGCGCGCGACGCCGAGGTGCTCGCCGAGCGTTACGAGCGCGACTTGGACGGGCTGGCACCGGATTTGGTGCGGGGACCGGTGCACGAACGGTTGGTCGGCGGCGCCCAGCGTCGCTACCAGACCGGGCTGCGCCGGTCGCTGATCGCGATGCGGTCGCAGCGCTACTTCCGGCTGCTCGACGCCCTCGAGGCGATCGCCGCCCAGCCCCCCGGCAGCGTCGCGGGTGAGGAAGGCGAGGAACACGCGCCGGTCACCATCGACGCCGCCTACAAGAAGGTGCGCAAGGCCGCCAGGGCCGCCGCCGGGGTCGACCCGCAACATCCGGACCATCCGCACGAGCGCGACGAGGCGATACACCGGATCCGCAAGCGGGCCAAGCGACTTCGCTACACCGCGGCGGCCACCGGCGCGGACAAGGTGTCCGAGCGGGCGAAGGCCGTCCAGTCGCTGCTCGGTGATCACCAGGACAGCGTGGTCAGCCGCGAACACCTGCGGCACGAATCCGAAGCCGCGTACGCGGCCGGCGAGGACACCTTCACCTACGGCCTGCTGTATCAACAGGAGGCCGACCTGGCCGAGCGGTGCGAGCAGCAGCTCGACGACGCGTTGCGCAAGCTCGCTAAGGCGGTGCGCAAGGCCGGCTGAGCCCCGCGAGACTGTAACTGGCGACGGGTTTACTCGGCGAACGCGTCGCGGAATACAGTTTCGCGGAGGCATCGCGCGGGGCGGACGAGTTGGCCTGTAAGCCGGATTCTGTTCTGTGCGCCTCCGGAGACCGGACGCGCACAGCGGCGACCATCCATCTGGACACACCGTCACCGGGTGCCTCGAGCGGCCTACCCGCAGGCTCGGGCGAGCAACCCTCGGACGCCTGCGCGGCCGCACCTTTCGGTGCGGCCTTCTTGGCCTTGCTTCGGGTGGGGTTTGCCTAGCCGCCCCGGTCACCCGGGGCGCTGGTGCGCTCTTACCGCACCGTTTCACCCTTACCACCGCGAGGGTGGCGGTCTGCTTTCTGTGGCACTGTCCCGCGAGTCACCTCGGATTGCCGTTAGCAATCACCCTGCTCTGTGAAGTCCGGACTTTCCTCGAACCGCCTCGCGACGGTCCGCGGCCGCCCGGCCAACTCGTCCGCGACGATCCACGGTACTACCTGCGCGATGCGGGGGCCAGCAACCATTGCCGGCCGGCCCCGCGACGCCTCTATCGTGGACCTCGAGGCCGGCACCTCGCACACCGGCACACGGAAGGGCACCGATGTCCCGCTGGAAGAAGCGCGTCGACTCCGGCGACTGGGACGGCATCGCCGCCGCGGTCGCCGAGTACGGCGGGGCGTTGCTGCCGCGCCTCGTCACCGGCGGCGAGGCGGCGAGACTGCGCAAGCTCTACAGCGACGACGGCCTGTTCCGCTCGACCGTCGACATGGCGCCCCGGCGGTACGGCGCCGGACAGTATCGCTACTTCCGGGCGCCCTATCCCGAGCCGATCGAGGAGCTCAAACAGGCGCTGTATCCGCGGCTGTTGCCGATCGCCCGCGACTGGTGGGGCAAGCTGGGCCGCGACGCGCCCTGGCCGGGCAGCCTCGACGATTGGCTGGCGACCTGCCACGCGGCCGGCCAAACCAGGTCCACCGCGCTCATGCTGAAGTACGGCCCGGGCGACTGGAACGCCCTGCATCGAGACCTGTACGGGGACTTGGTCTTTCCGCTGCAGGTGGTGATCAACCTGAGCGACCCCGGCGCCGACTACACCGGCGGTGAGTTCCTACTCGTCGAACAGCGGCCCCGGGCGCAGTCGCGGGGCACCGCAACGCAATTGCCGCAGGGGCACGGCTTCGTGTTCACCACGCGGGAGCGGCCGGTGGCCTCGAGCCGCGGCTGGTCTGCCGCACCGGTGCGCCACGGTGTGTCGGTGGTGCGTTCCGGCGAGCGCTATGCCCTGGGGCTGATCTTTCACGACGCGGCCTGAGCGTTATCCGCCTCGCCGCAGGACGATCACGTTGTCCCGCAGGGTCGCGGCTCGACCGTCGGGTCCGACCGTCTCCCGTTCCGCTGTCTCGGTACGCGCCGCAGTCCAGGCGCTGTCCAGCCGCAACGACGCGAGGACCTCGTCGATGCCGGGAAAGGAGTGGTCGTGGTGCTCCGCCCAGGGCGGGGGCGCCGCGTGGTCGACGATCAGCAGCGCACCACCGGGATTCACGTGCTCGGCCGCCCGCCGGAGCACTTCCTCGCGGTCGAGCCGGGCCGGCGAGTGCAGGTACTGGGCCGACACCAGGTCGAACATCCCGTCGGGGAAGCTCTCGTTGAGGTCGTGGCACTGAAAGTCGATCTGCGCGAGCAGGTTCCGTTGCGAGGCGGCCTCGGTCGCCCGTCGCAGCGCGGTGGCCGAGACGTCGACCGCCACCACGCGCCAGCCGCGCTCGGCGAGCCACAGCGCGTCGGCGCCCTCGCCGCAGCCGAGGTCGAGCGCCCGGCCCGCGGGCAGGTCAGCGGCCACCTCGGCGAGGCGCGGATTGACCCGCCCGCTCCACACCCGTTCGGTCGAGCCGTAGCGATCTTCCCAGAACCGCCGGGCATCATCGGATTGGCAAGAAGTTTCCATACCCATGAGCTTGCCCAGCCGCGACCTGATTGCCAAGCTTGTTTGCCATGCAGGCAAAGACCGCCCCCGACATCGATCTCCAGGTGCGCCGGCGGCTACGGGAGCTGCGCATGCAGCGCGGTATGACGTTGCAGGAGGTGGGCGCAATTGCCGGGATCGACATCTCGACGCTTTCGCGCCTCGAGTCCGGAAAGCGCCGGCTGGCGCTGGATCACCTGCCGCGGCTCGCGCGGGCGCTGTCCGTCAGCACCGACGAGTTGTTGCAGCCCGCCGAGGCGAACGACCCGCGGGTGCGCGGCGCCGCGCGCACGCACCACGGGGTCACGTATTGGCCGCTGACGCGCCAGGGTCCCGCCGGCGGCCTGCACGCGTTCAAGGTCCGGGTCAGCGCCCGGCGCCGCACCCCGCCGGCGGAGCTGCCGGTGCACGAGGGCCAGGACTGGATGTACGTCCTGTCCGGCCGGATGCGGCTCGTGCTGGGCGACCGCGACTTCGCCATCGCGCCGGGCGAGGCGGTCGAGTTCTCCACCTGGACACCGCACTGGTTCGGGGCGGTCGACGGCCCGGTGGAGGCTATCGTGATCTTCGGGCCGCACGGCGAGCGGCTTCACCTGCACAGTTGACCGCCCCGGCGCCGATTGTGCGACCGCTTAGCATTGACCATTGCCCGGCGGGAGCGTTGGTGCCAGTCTGACCAGATGACAGATACCGAAGGGTTCGTCGACCAAACGGTGACCGGCCTCGCGGAGCCGCAGCCGATGTACAAGGCGTTGCGGGAAACGAGCCCGGTGTTCCGCTCGCCGCAGGCGGTCGTTCTCAGCCGCCTGGCCGACATCGAGATGGCGCTCAAGCACACCGAGCTGTTCTCGTCGAACATGGACGCGGTCGATCTGGGCAACGTGCGGCCCCTGATCCCCCTGCAGATCGACCCGCCCGAACACGCGAAGTACCGCCGCGTGCTCGACCCGTTGTTCACCCCGCGGGAGATGGCCCGGCGCGAACCCGGCGTCACCGAGTTGGTGAACGAGATGATCGACCGCTTCGCCGCTCGGGGCGAATGCGACTTCCACGCGGAGTTCGCGGTGCCGTTGCCGTGCACCGTCTTTCTGCAGTTGCTCGGATTGCCGCTGGAAGACCTCGACCGGTTCCTGGAATGGAAGGACTGCGTGATCCGGCCGGAGGGCGACTCGGGCTTCGATCGCCGGCACGAGAGTTCCGCCGCGGTGGCCCAAGAGATCTACGACTACTTCGACCGCGCGATCGACGAGCACATCGCCAGCCCGCGCGACGACGTGCTGTCGGCGATGATCGCGGCCGACGTCGCCGGCCAGCCGCTGTCGCGCGAGGAGCTGCTCGATATCTGCTTCCTGTTTTTGATCGCCGGGCTGGACACGGTCACCGACTCGCTCGACTGCTTCTTCGTGTACCTCGCGCGCCACCCCGACCACCGCCATCAGCTGGTCGAGCGGCCCGAGGTGCTGCCCAGCGCGGTCGAGGAGTTGTTGCGGTGGGAGACACCGGTGCCCGGCGTCGCCCGCGTCGCCATCCAGGACGTCGAGGTGGGCGGGTGCCCGATCAGCAAGGGTGAGCGGGTCAGCCCGCTGCTGGGAGCGGCCAACACCGACCCCGCGGAGTTCGCCGACCCCGAGTTGGTGGACTTCACCCGCAACCCGAACCGGCACCGCGCATTCGGCGGCGGCCCGCACCGCTGCCTCGGTTCCCACCTGGCCCGCATGGAGCTGCGGGTGGCGTTGCGCGAATTCCACCGGCGCATACCGGATTACGAGATCAAGCCCGGCACCCAGCTGACCTACACCGCCGCACTGCGGTCGGTGGAGTCGCTGCCGCTGGTCTTCGCGGCGCCATGACCCGCGCCGGCGACGATGCAGAGCGCAGCGATGAGGTGGGGGCACCTCCCGCTTGCGGGGGAGAGCGGCGCCATGACTGAAGTAGCCGTCGACGCCGACCGCTGCACCGGGCACGGGCGCTGCTACACCCTGGCGCCCGACGTCTTCGACGCCGACGAGGTCGGCCACTGCGTCGTGCTCGTCGCCGAGGTCTCCGGTGACCTCGAGACGCAGGCCGTCACCGCCGAGCGGAACTGCCCCGAAGGCGCCATCTCCCTATCCCGTTGAAGCGAAACGTACTTCCATGGCCGAAGCGCCGTCTAACGAGCGGATGATCGCCGGGGTCGCCGCCGCGGCCGTCGCGCTCGGGGTGGCCCAGTTGGTGGGCATCCCGTTTGGTGCGCGGGCTGATGCCCGTGCCGCGATCGGCTCAGCGGTCGTCGACCTGACGCCGGGCCCCATCAAAGAATGGGCGATTCAAACCCTGGGCTCTCTGGACAAACTCTTCCTAGCCGTAGCCGTGCTCGTGGTGATCGCCGCGATCGCCGCAATCGCCGGGACCCTCGAGACCCGGCGCCGTCCGCTCGGCAGCGCCGCGATCGCCGCGGCCGGCGCGCTCGGGTGCGTCGCCGTGCTGTCGCGGCAGGGCGCGACGCCACTCGACACGATTCCCACCATCGCGGGCACAGCCTGCGGGGTGGCGGCCCTGCGCCTGCTCACCCGCCGGTTCGAGCCCGGCCCGGGAGACCCTGAAGACACCGATGACCACGACAAACCAGAGGCGGACAGGCGAAGGTTAATCGTGCTGGGACTGCTCGGATTCGGCGTACTGAGCGGCGTGGCGGGTGCGGTCATCACGCGGTTGGTGCATTCGGTGGCCGCCGACCGCAACAGCTTCACGCTTCCCCGGCCGCGCTTGTCGGCGCCCCCGATACCGGCCGACGTGCAACCGAAAGGCGTTGCGCTGCCGAGCTTCGTCACTCCCAGCGCCGACTTCTACCGGGTGGACACAGCGCTCACCGTTCCCCAGCTCAGCCACGGCGACTGGCGTCTGCGCATCCACGGCATGGTGAACCGCGAAGCGACATACAGCCTCGCCGACCTCGCCGGCTTTGACGTCGTCGAAAAGGTAGTGACGCTAACCTGCGTATCCAATCCCGTTGGCGGCCCACTTATCTCGACCGGAATCTGGGCAGGCTACCGAGTGGCCGATCTGCTCGCGGCGGCCGGCGTGCACCCGGACGCCGACATGGCGCTCTCGACGTCGATCGACGGGTTCACCGCCGGCACACCGGTGGCTGCACTCACCGATGGCCGCGACGCGCTGCTCGCGGTCGCCCTCAACGGTCAGCCCCTGCCGATCGAACATGGCTATCCGGCCCGGCTGGTCGTGCCCGGGCTCTATGGGTACGTGTCGGCCACCAAGTGGGTCGTCGATCTGGAGCTGACCCGCTTCGACAAAGCAGAGGCGTACTGGACGCGGCAGGGCTGGGCGCCGCGCGCACCCATCAAGACCGAGTCGCGGATCGATGTGCCGAAGGATGGTCAGCGGGTGCCGATCGGCCCCGTGGTGTTCGGCGGGGTCGCGTGGGCACAGAATCGTGGGGTGCGGGCCGTGGAAGTCCGCATCGACGACGGCGGGTGGCAGCCCGCCGAACAGGGCGCGAGTTACTCCAACGAAACGTGGCGGCTGTGGAGCTTTCCCTGGGAGGCGAAAACCCCCGGGAGGCACACCATCACCGTGCGCGCCACCGACAACACCGGAGCCACCCAGACCGCCGATACGGCCGCCCCCGTCCCCGACGGCGCCACCGGCTGGCACACGGTCGACTTCACCGTGGCCGGGACGTGACGCACCCTTCTCCCACTACTTCGACGAGAGTTTCCGCCAGCTGACCACCGCGATCACGGCGCCGACCAGCACGGTGATGGGGCCGATGACGGACCAGGTCGTGGTGTTGCTCATCGGGCTACCGCCAAGCACTCCGAATCCCTGAAGCGCCCAGATCAACCCGAACAACGCGAGGATCACACCGAACGCGCAGGTGGCGACGAATGTCCTTCTCATACGGGGATGCTACGCGGCCGACGCGATCACCGTCATCTGCGGGCCAGGGCATGCCACGCCAGGTCGACGATGGCCGCGCAATAGTCGTCGTCGATTGGAACGTCGGAATACAGGGCGCGAATGTTGAGCGGCGCCAGCAGGATCTGCACCGCGGCCAGGGTGTTGACGCCCTCGCGCAATTCGCCCCGATCCCTGGCCCGGTCCACCACCGCGCGCATCGCGGCGAAATGCAGCCGCCAGAACCTCACTCGGGTGGCTTCGTCGTGCCCCCCGCGGCGGTCCATCACCAGCGCGCGCAGGAGAGAGCGGCCGAGTTCGCCGTTGATCTGATTGGTCACGTTACTGGCCAAGGCCAAGAGGTCGCCGCGCAGCGAGCCGGTGTCGGTTCCCGAGCTCACCTTCTCGACGTCGGCAAGCACGGCATCGACGATGAGTTGACGCCGATCTCCCCAGTACCGGTAGACCATCGCCGCGTCGAGGTGGTGACGCTCGGACAGGGCCTCGATGCTGAACCGCTCGACACCCCAACGGGTCAGCTCGTCGATTACCGCCGGCATCACCCGCGCCCAGACCTCCGCGGGCACGGATTCACGGATCGGATCAGACGGCTCCATCGACGCCTCCTTACACCGGCTATAGGTACGCCGTCTGGTTCACCAGCCGCACGGAAGACGCTCCGTCGGAATAGAACTCGGCGATGCTCAGCGACGCCAGGTCGAGGTGCAGGCGGTAGAGGATGCCCGGGCCCGCCTCCAGCGCCAGCCGGAGCAGCATCTTGATCGGCGTCACGTGCGAGACCACCAGCACCGTCGTGCCCTGGTGCGCGGCGACGATCCGTTCGCGGGCCGCGACGACGCGATCGAGCACGTCGTCGAAGCTCTCCCCGCCCGGCGGCGTCGTGCCGGTGTCGCGCAGCCAGCGGCCGTGCAACTCCGGGTCCCGCTCGGCGGCCTCGCCGAACGTCAGCCCCTCCCAGGCCCCGAAATCGGTCTCGATCAGGTCGTCGTCGACCGTCACGTCCAGCCCGAGCGCCTTGGCCGCCCGGGCCGCGGTGTCGTAGGCCCGCTGCAGCGGCGAGGCGAACACCGCCGAGATCCCGCCGCGCTGCGCCAGATAACGCGCCGCGGCGTCGGCCTGCCGGCGCCCCACCTCGGTGAGCGCCGGGTTGCCGCGGCCCGAATACCGGCGCTGCACCGACAGCTCGGTCTGCCCGTGCCGGAGCAACAGCAGCCTGGTCGGGGTGCCGCGCGCACCGGTCCAGCCGGGCGCCTGCGGCGAAGGCGCCGCGGCTTCCGCGGGACGCTCGGCCTCCACCGGGTCGCCGGCCGCGGCGGCGTCCATCGCCTCGTTGGCCAACCGGTCGGCGTAGGAGTTGCGGTCCCGCGGAATCCACGTGTAGCTGATCCGGTCGAACCGCGCCGCCAGCTTCCGGGCCTGCCCGTGCAACTCCACCAGGTCGGGGTGCTTGACCTTCCACCGCCCCGACATCTGCTCCACCAACAGCTTGGAATCCAGGAAGACCGCGGCCTCGGTGGCGCCGACCCGCAGGGCGTCGTCCAAACCGGCCAGCAGGCCCCGGTACTCGGCCACGTTGTTGGTGGCGTGGCCGATGGCCTGCTTCGTCTCCGCCAGCGCCGTCGAGCGGTCCTCGGCCCACACCACCGCGCCGTACCCGGCCGGACCGGGATTGCCGCGCGACCCGCCGTCGGCCTCGATCACCACCTTCACTGATCAAACCCCTTGACCCGCAACAGGATCGCGCCACACTCCGGGCATCGCACCACGTCGTCCTCCGCGGCGGCGGAGATGCGCGACATTTCGCCGCGGTCGATCTCCAGGCGGCAGGCGCCGCACCGGCGCCCCAGCAACGGCCCGGCGCCCGGTCCTCCCCCGGCCCGTTGCCGTTCGTACAGCGCGGACAGCGCGGGATCCAGCGCCGCGCTCAGCGTTTCGCGCCGCGCGGAATGGGCCTGGCGGGCCTCGTCGATTTCGGTGAGCGCGTCGTCGAGAGCCTTTCTGGCGCCGGCCAATTCGGCCTCCAGCGCCTCGACCTTGCCCTGCGCGTCATCCAGTTGGGACTGCAGCTCCTCGCGGCGCTCCAGCACGTCCAGCAGCGAATCCTCCAGGGAGGCCTGGCGCCGCGTCAGGGTCTCCAGCTCGTGCTGCAGATCCGAGAGCTGCTTGGCGTCGGCGGCGCCCGACTCCAGCAGGGACCGATCGCGGTCCTCGCGCTGGCGCACCGACTCGATCTCGGACTCGAACCGCGACACCTGACCGTCGATGTCCTCCAACGCGATCCGGACGGCGCCCACGCGGTCGGCCGCGGCGGTGAGTTCGTCGCGCACCCGCTCGTAGGCCTGTTGCTCCGCCAGGTGGCCGGCCCGGTGCGTGATGCGCGACAGCTCCGCATCCAGCTGCGACAGCTCGAGCAGCGAACGCTGCTGAGCGACTTCGGCCTTCATCACGCCTCACCCCCGGTCTCGTCGCTGCACCCACCCATGTTCCATGGGTCGGTGCGAATCGTGCACACCCGGACCGGCAGCGCCGCACCGAAACGGGACCGCAGCAGGTCGGCGGCCTGGTCGCACCAGGGAAACTCGCTCGCCCAGTGCGCCACGTCGACCAGCGCCACCCCGGAGGCCCGCCGATGCTCGTCGGCCGGGTGGTGCCGCAGGTCCGCCGTGACGTAGGCCTGCACGCCCGCGCCGGCCGCGGTCGCGAGCAGCGAGTCGCCCGCACCGCCGCAGACGGCCACCCGCGACACCGGCATGTCGGGGTCGCCCGACGCGCGGACGCCCCACGCCGTCCGCGGCAGCGCGGCATCGACGCGCGACACGAAGTCGCGCAGCGGTTCGGGCCGCGGCAGGGCGCCGATGCGGCCCAGCCCGGCGTCCCCGGGCGGGGGCAGCAACGCCAAGACGTCGAACGCGGGTTCCTCGTAGGGATGGGCGGCGCGCATCGCCGCCAGCACGGCCGCCCGGATCCGCGCGGGCGCGACCACCTCGAACCGGTCCTCGGCCACCTGCTCGACGGTGCCGACGCTGCCGACCGCGGGCGTCGCCCCCTCGTGCGGCAGGAACTGCCCGATGCCGCTGACGCTCCAGCTGCAGTGCGAATAGTCGCCGATGTGCCCGGCGCCGGCCCCGAACATCGCCGCCTGCACCGCTTGCGCGTTCTCGCGCGGCACGTAGACCACCCACTTGTCCAGGTCGGGCGCGACCGTTCGCGGCTCGAGGGCCGCCTCCACGGTGAGGCCGAGCGCGTGCGCCAGCGCGTCCGACACCCCCGGCGACGCCGAGTCGGCGTTGGTGTGCGCGGTGAACAACGAACGGCCCGTTCGGATCAGGCGGTGCACCAGCGCGCCCTTGGGCGTGCTGGCCGCCACCCTGTCGACCCCACGCAACAGCAGCGGGTGATGGGCCAGCAGCAGGCCGCCCGCGGGAACTTCGTCGACGACGGCGGGCGTCGCGTCGACCGCGACGGTCACCGACTCCACCGCGTCGTCGGGGTCGCCGCACACCAGGCCCACCGAGTCCCACGGTTCGGCCAGCCGCGGCGGGTAGGCCTCGTCCAGCACGCCGATGACGTCGGCGAGTCGCACGCTCACGGGCACACCTCCGCGATGGCCTGCACCAGCAGCGGCCACTCCCGGCGCACCGCGGCCCGCAGGTAGCTCTCGTCCAGGCCGACGAACGTATCACAGCGGCGGATGGCAATCTCCTTGTCCCGCAAACTCTTTCGGATTATCTCGGCACCCGGCATGCGGAACAGCACGAACGGCGCCCGGCCGTCGACCACCTCGGCGCCCACCGACGTCAGGCCGGCCACCATCTCGGCGCGCAACTCCGCCAGCCGCACCGCACCGGCCGCCGCCTCGGCGACGGCCTGCCGGCCGCAGCACGCCGCGATGGCGGTCAGCTGCAGCGTGCCCACCGGCCAATGCGCCCGCTGGGCGGTCAGCCGGGCCAGCACCTCCGGCGAGCCCAGGGCGTAACCCACCCGCAATCCCGCCAGCGCCCACGTCTTGGTCAGGCTGCGCAGCACCAGCACGTCAGGCAGCGAATCACCGGCCAGCGAGTCCGGTTCGCCCGGAATCGAATCGGCGAACGCCTCGTCGACCACCAGGATGCGGCCGGGGCGGCGCAGCGCGAGGAGCTGCTCGCGGGTGTGCACCACCGCGGTGGGGTTGGTCGGGTTGCCGACCACGACCAGGTCGGCGTCGTCGGGAACGGCCACCCCGTCCAGGCCGAACGGCGATTCGAGGACGACGTGGTGCACCGGCACCCCGGCGGCGGTCAGCGCGTCCGCCGGCTCGGTGAACGACGGCGCGACGACCGCAGCCCGGGCGGGGCGCAGGTTGCTCAGCAAGGCGAACCCCTCGGCGGCCCCGGCCAGGGGCAGCACCTCGTGGCGGGCCCGGCCGTGCCGCGCGGCGACGGCGTCCTGCGCCGCGCGCACGTCCTGGGCGCTCGGGTAGTGCGCCAGGTCCGGCAACCGGGCGGCCAGCCGCCCCACCAGCCACTCGGTGGGTTGCGCGTGCCGAACGTTGACGGCGAAATCCAGCATCCCGGGTGCGACGGCCTGATCGCCGTGATAGCGCACCGCAGGCGGGCTCAGGTTCAGACTCGCCATCCGAGAAACACTAGTGGGCCGCTTGGGGGCGTGACATCGACACCGTCACACCCGGCCGCGGCCCCATCGAGGACAATGGTGAGGTGACAGGGACTACCTCGGCGGATCGCCCCGCCTCCGGCGCCGAAGCGGCGTCGTCGCGCGCCGCGGCGCAGCTGGTGATCTTCGACCTCGACGGCACGCTCACCGATTCGGCCGAGGGGATCGTCGCCAGCTTCCTGCACGCGCTCGACCACGTCGGCGTCGCGGTGCCCGACGGCGATCTGGTGGCCCGGATCGTGGGCCCGCCGATGGACGACACCTTCCGCACCATGCTGGGCGAGGGCGCCGAGCAGGCGATCGCGGCCTTCCGCGCCGAATATGGCAGCCGGGGCTGGGCGATGAACACGCTGTTCGACGGCATCGAGCCGCTGCTGGCCGACCTAGAAGCCGCGGGCGTGCGGCTGGCCGTGGCCACCTCGAAGCTGGAGCCGACGGCGCGGCGGATCCTCGCCCACTTCGGGCTCGATCGGCACTTCGAGGTGATCGCCGGGGCCAGCCCCGACGGCTCGCGCAGGACCAAGGTCGAGGTGCTGGCGCACGCGCTGGAGCAGCTGCGGCCGCTGCCCGAGCGGGTGCTCATGGTCGGCGACCGCAGCCACGACGTGCACGGCGCGGCCGCCCACGGCATCGACACCGTGGTGGTGGGCTGGGGCTACGGGCGGGCCGACTTCCCCGACGGCGCGGCGGCCGCCGGGAGCACGGCCGTGACGCACGCCGCGACCGTCGACGAACTGCGGGCGGTGCTGGGTGTCTGAGCAAGGGCCGAATGCGCCACTCCTCAGCGGGCCGTCGGACGGCCCGCATCGTCGTCGGCGCGAGCAGCTGCACATCACGTTCGTCTGCACGGGGAACATCTGCCGGTCGGTGATGGCCGAGAAGATGTTCGCCGACCAGCTCCGGTGCCGCGGCCTGGCGGACGCGGTGCGGGTGACCAGCGCCGGCACCGGCAACTGGCACGTCGGCCAGTGCGCCGACGACCGGGCGACCGATGTCCTGCGCGCCCACGGCTACCCCACCGAGCACCGGGCCGCGCAGGTCGACGCCGACCACCTGGCGGCCGACCTGGTGGTGGCGTTGGGCCGCAACCATCTTCGGATGCTGCACCAGCTGGGCGTCGACGAGGAGCGGGTGCGGATGTTGCGGTCCTTCGACCCGCGTTCGGGCGCCCACGCCCTCGACGTCGAGGACCCGTACTACGGCGACGCGCAGGACTTCGAGGACGTCTTCACCGTCATCGAGGCCTCGCTGCCCGGCCTGCACGACTGGGTCGACGATCGGCTCGGCCGGAACGGATCCGGTTGACATGCGTCGGCTGGCGTTCCTGCTGCGGCCCGGCTGGATAGCCCTGGGCCTGGTGGTCGTCGCCTTCACCTACCTGTGCTTCACGGTGCTCGCACCCTGGCAGCTGGGCAAGCACAACCGGACGTCGCGGGAGAACCGGCAGATCGAATACTCCCTCAACACCGCGCCCGTTCCGCTGAAAACGCTACTGCTGCAGCAGGATTCGTCGGCGCCGGACGCGCAGTGGCGCCGCGTGACGGCCACCGGGCACTACCTGCCCGACGTGCAGGTGCTGGCCCGGCTGCGGGTGATCGAGGGCAAGCCGGCGTTCGAGGTGCTGGCTCCGTTCGTCGTCGACGCCGGCCCCACCGTCCTCGTCGACCGGGGTTACGTGCGGCCCGACCAGGGCTCCCACGTCCCGCCGATCCCCCGCCCGCCCGGCGGCACGGTCACCATCACCGCGCGGCTGCGCGACTCCCAGGCCGTCGCCGCCGGCAAGGACCCCTTCACCCAGGACGGCGTGCAGCAGGTGTATTCGATCAGCACCGCGCAGGTCGCCGCGCTGACGAAGGTGCCGCTGGCCGGGTCGTATCTCCAGTTGGTCGAGGACCAGCCCGGCGGGCTGGGCGTGATCGGCGTGCCGCAACTGGACGCCGGGCCGTTCCTGTCGTACGGCATCCAGTGGATTTCCTTCGGCATCGTCGCCCCGCTGGGGCTGGGCTACTTCGTGTATTCCGAGATCCGCGCCCGCCGCCGGGAAAAGGAACGGCAGGCCGAGACCGCGGCCCCCGAGGCGCCCGCGCCCCCCAAGACGGTCGAGGCCAAACTCGCCGACCGCTACGGCCGCCACCGGTAGGCCACCAGCCCCGCCAGCACCGCCGCCCCCGCCTGCACCGTCCGCGACAGCGCGGCGGTGCGGCGCAGGTCGGCCACCGTCGGCTCGTGACCGTCGCCCAGCGTGGGCCGGATCTGCAACTCGTGCCGGTACTGGGTGGGCCCGCCGAGCCGCACGCCCAACGCCCCGGCGAAGGCCGCCTCCACGACACCGGCGTTGGGGCTGGGGTGGCGGGCGGCGTCGCGGCGCCAGGCCCGCACCGCACCCGCGGGCGACCCGCTGACGAACGGCGCGCACAGCACCACCAGCGCCGCCGTCACCCGCGCCGCCACATAGTTGGCCGCGTCGTCCAATCGCGCCGCCGCCCAACCGAATCGGGCATAGCGTTCGGATCGGTAGCCGATCATGGAGTCCAGCGTGTTGATCGCGCGGTAGGCCAGCACCCCGGGCGCCCCGCCCACGGCGGCGCACAGCAGCGGCGCCACCTGTGCGTCGGAGGTGTTTTCCGCGACCGATTCCAGCGACGCGCGCGCCAGGCCCGGGCCGTCCAGCCAGGCCGGGTCGCGCCCGCACAGCGACGGCAGCAGCCGGCGCGCGGCCTCGACGTCCCCGCCCTCCAGCAGTTCCGCCATCGCCAAGCCCGTGCGCGCCAACGAGGTTCCGCCCACCGACACCCAGGCGGCCGCCGCCGTCGCCGCGACCGACCAGGGCCGCCCGCCGCGGTCGGCGGCGCGCTGCAGCATCCAGCCGAGCGCGCTCGAGGCTGCGACCAGCGCCCCGACGTGCACCGCCCCCGCGGCCCTGCTGTCGCGGTACGTCACGCGCTCCAGCCGGGCGGCGGCCCGGCCGAACGCCGCGACCGGATGTCCCCGTGCCGGGTCACCCAGCGCGAGGTCGGCCAGGTAGCCGGCCAGCACGCCGGCGGCCCTGGTCCGCGTCGCCACCACCCCGGCAGCGTCTCACACGTGGTTGACTCGAAGACATGGCGTCGTCCGCGATGAAGCGGCCCGCGACCCGGGTCGCCGACCTGCTGAACCCGGCGGCACTGTTGCTCCCGGCCGCGAACGTGATCATGCAGCTGGCCCTGCCCGGCGTCGGGTACGGCGTGCTGGAAAGCCCGATCGACAGCGGCAACGTCTACAAGCATCCGTTCAAGCGGGCGCGCACCACCGGCACCTACCTCGCCGTCGCCGCCATCGGGACGGAGTCCGACCGCGCGCTGATCCGCGGCGCCGTGGACGCCGTCCACCGGCAGGTCCGTTCCACGTCGTCAAGCCCGGTGCCCTACAACGCCTTCGACCCCAAGCTGCAGCTCTGGGTGGCCGCGTGCCTGTACCGCTACTTCGTCGACCAGCACGAGTTCCTGCACGGACCGCTGGACGGGGCCGCCGCCGACGCCGTCTACCTAAACGCCAGGCGGCTGGGCACCACGCTGCAGGTGCCCGAGCGGATGTGGCCGCCGGACCGAGCGGCGTTCGACGAGTACTGGAAACGCACGCTCGACGAACTGCGCATCGACCCGCCGGTGCGCGAGCACCTGCGCGGCGTGGCGTCGCTGGCGTTCTTGCCGTGGCCGGTGCGGGTGCTGGCCGGCCGGTTCAACCTGTTCGCGACGACGGGGTTCCTGGCCCCGGAGTTTCGCGCGCTGATGCGGCTGGACTGGTCGGCGGCCCAGCAGCGCCAGTTCGAGTGGCTGCTGTCCGCGCTGCGGCTGGCCGACCTCTTCCTGCCGCACGGGATCTGGCTTCTCGGGTATCAGATCTACTTGTGGGACATGCGTTTTCGGGTGCGACGGGGCCGGCGGATCGTCTAGCGCACGGTGGCGAAGAACGCGCGGACGTCCCCGACGAACAACTCGGGTTGCTCGAACGCGGCGAAGTGCCCGCCGCGCTCCATGGCCGTCCAGTGGGTGATGTTGTAGACCGGTTCGCACCAGCTTCTGGGCGCCTTCAGCAGCTCGCCCGGGAAAGCCGCCACGCCCGTGGGCATTACGACCCGGTCCAGCTGCCCCCACACCCTGAAGCTCTCCCAGTACAGCCGGGCCGAGGACGCGCCGGTGTTGGTCACCCAATAGACCATCACGTTGTCCAGGAGTTCGTCGCGGGTGAACACGTTCTCCGGATGCCCGTCGCAATCGGCCCACGCCCAGAACTTCTCGACGATCCACGCCAGTTGCCCCACCGGTGAATCGGCCAGCCCGTAGCCCAGGGTCTGGGGCCGGGTGGACTGCTGCTTGGAATAGCCGGTGCCCCATTTGCGGTGCTCGGCCATCGCGGCCATCGCCCGCCGCTCCTCGTCCGTCGGGTTCTGCAGCGACTCCGGGGTGGGCCGCCCGATCGGCATGTTGAGGTGAATCCCCGCGCAGTGCCCCCCGTTTCGGCCGATCTGGGTGGTCACGGCGGCGCCCCAGTCGCCGCCCTGGGCGCCGTAACGCCCGTAGCCCAGGCGCAGCATCAGCGTCTCCCAGGCCGCCGCGATCCTCTCCACGCCCCAGCCCGTGCGGGTGGGCTTGCCGGAGAACCCGTATCCCGGCAGCGACGGGCAGATCACGTGGAAGGCGTCCGCGGCGCGCCCGGACGCCGGGGTGGTCAGCGGCTCGATCACCTTGTGGAACTCCACGATCGAGCCGGGCCAGCCGTGGGTGATCAGCAGCGGGAAGGCGTCCTCGTGCGGCGAGCGCTGGTGGATGAAGTGGATGCCCAGCCCGTCGATCTCGGTGACGTACTGGTCGAACCGGTTGAGCGCGGCCTCGCGGGAGCGCCAGTCGTATGCGTCGGCCCAGTAGCCGGCCAGCTCGCGGGTGTAGGCCAGCGGCATGCCCTGGCTCCAGTCGTCCACGCATTCGGCTTCCGGCCAGCGGGTGCGGGCCAGCCGCGCGCGCAGGTCGTCGAGGACGTCGTCGGGAACATCGATGCGAAACGGCTGCACGGGTTCGTTCACGCCGCGAGCGTAACGCCAGCGCGACAATCGGGGCCCAGCGTCACGCTGGCGTGACGCCCGCGCGGGTCCGGAATCCGGGAGTGGGCGCGGACGGTATCGAACCGCCGACCGCTGGTGTGTAAAACCAGAGCTCTACCACTGAGCTACGCGCCCGTGCCCGAGGCAGGCTACACGCACCACGCCCGGGTACCCAAAACTTTCAGCCCCGCAAAGCCGCCAGCGCGTCGACCCAGAGCCGCTGGTTTCGGGATTCGCCGGGCTGTTTGCATTCGGCGAACCGGATGACGCCGGACCGGTCGACGACGAACGTGCCGCGGTTGGAGTAGCCGGCGTCGTCGTTGAACACGCCGTAGGCCCGGCTGACCTCGCCGTGCGGCCAGAAGTCGGACAGCACCGGGAAGGTGAACCCGCTTTCCAGCGACCAGATCCGGTGCGTGGGCGGTGGCCCCACCGAAATGGCCAGCGCCACGCTGTCCTCGTTCTCGTAGTCGGGCAGGTGATCGCGCAGCTGGTCCAGCTCGCCCTGGCAGATGCCGGTGAACGCCAGCGGGAAGAACACCAGCAGCACGTTCTTGGAGCCGCGGTAGGAGCTCAGGGTGACCCGCTGTTGGTTCTGGTCGCGCAGTGTGAAGTCCGGGGCGGTGGCGCCGACGGGCAGCATCAACGCTTCCCGGTTCGCGACTTCGGCTGCACCAGCCGGCTGGCGCTCCAGTCGCCCAGGTTGACCGACGACGTCGGCATCAGGCCTGCGGTGGGGGCCGCCTCGGCGATCTCGGCCGGCAGCACGTGGCCGGGCTTGCCGGTCTTGGGCGTCAGCACCCAGATCACGCCGTCTTCGGCCAGCGGGCCGATCGCGTCCATCAGGGTGTCCACCAGGTCGCCGTCCCCGTCGCGCCACCACAGCAGCACCACGTCGACGACCTCGTCGGTGTCCTCGTCGAGCAAGTCACCGCCGCACGCTTCCTCGACGTCAGCGCGGATGTCGTCGTCGGTGTCCTCGTCCCAGCCCCATTCCTGGACAACTTGGTCTCGTTGGATGCCCAGTTTGCGGGCGTAGCCCGGGGCGTGATCCGCCGCGACCACCGTGGAGCCTCCTTGCATCTCTTCGCACTATCTGTGCCGTGCGATGCGCATTATCGTCGCACAGCCCCGACCGGGTCGACACTCGCGCCTCACGAGGCGCCTCAGAAGGCCGCCAGGCACAGTTTCAGCGCCTTCGTCTTGGCGTCGTTGAGCCGGTCCACCCGCCGATTGAACTCCCCCGTCGCCGCGTGCGTGCCGATGGCGTTGGCCACCGCGCGGGCCGCGTCGATGTACGCGTTGAACGCGTCCTTCAGCGGCTGGGACAGCGCGTCGTTGACGCTGTTGCCCACCGTGTCGGCGCTGCTGTTGAGCGCGTCGATGGCGGGGCCCTCCGTGGGGCCGGTGTTGCGGCCCGCGTTGAACGCGCCGACGAAGACGTTCACCTTGTCGATCGCGTCCTTGCTCGACGTGGCCAGGGTGTCGCAGGAGGTGCGCACCGCCCGGGTGGTCAGCGACTGTTGCCGCTGCGATTCGCGGACCCGTGACGTCGCCGACGACGCGGACACCGACGCGGACACCGACTGCCGGTAGGCCGGGGCCACCTGGGTGTCGGGCGTGGCGGTGCCGTTGGTGACGGTGGTACACCCCACGATCCCCATCAGCATGGCCGCGATACACCCGAGCGCCAGAGCGCCTCGCCTGGGGAAGCTCCCCGCAAGGACGGCACGCCATCCGATGAGCACGGCTCATGACGTTACCGGGTGGCCTGCCCGACCGTTCCGCTACGCACGAGTTCGTGTCCGCCGGGCGAACCCGCGTCGGCTACCCGACGTCGGCTGGCCCCGCGAAACGCCGGTGCGGCACCATAGGGGGAGACGGTGCACAGCACCCCGAGGGCACAAGCCCCGCCAACTACAGGAGCAGTGCGTTGACAACCGAGTTCGCGCGCCACGATCTGGCCAAAACCCCTAGCAGCGCAAGCGAACCCGACCGCGTTCGGGTGATCCGCGAAGGCGTCGCGTCGTACCTGCCCGACATCGACCCCGAGGAGACCTCGGAGTGGCTGGAGTCGTTCGACGACCTGCTGGAGCGCTCCGGCCCGGCGCGGGCGCGGTACCTGATGCTGCGGCTGCTGGAACGGGCCGGCGAGCAGCGCGTGGCCATTCCGTCGCTCACGTCAACCGATTACGTCAACACCATTCCGACCGAACTGGAACCGTGGTTCCCCGGCGACGAGGACGTCGAACGGCGCTTCCGGGCGTGGATCCGGTGGAACGCCGCGATCATGGTGCACCGCGCCCAGCGCCCGGGAGTCGGCGTGGGCGGGCACATTTCGACCTACGCGTCGTCGGCGGCGCTCTACGAGGTCGGCTTCAACCACTTCTTCCGGGGCAAATCGCATCCCGGCGGCGGTGACCAGATCTTCATCCAGGGCCACGCCTCGCCGGGGATCTATGCGCGCGCCTTCCTCGAGGGCCGGCTCAGCCAGGACCGGCTCGACGGCTTCCGTCAGGAACACAGCCACGCCGCCGGCGGGCTGCCGTCCTACCCGCACCCGCGGCTGATGCCCGACTTCTGGGAATTCCCCACCGTGTCGATGGGTCTGGGCCCGCTCAACGCCATCTACCAGGCGCGGTTCAACCACTACCTGCACGATCGGGGTATCAAGGACACCTCCGATCAGCACGTGTGGTGCTTCCTGGGCGACGGCGAGATGGACGAGCCCGAGAGCCGTGGCCTGGCGCACGTCGGCGCGCTGGAGGGCCTGGACAACCTGACCTTCGTGATCAACTGCAACCTGCAGCGCCTCGACGGCCCGGTGCGCGGCAACGGCAAGATCATCCAGGAGCTGGAGTCGTTCTTCCGCGGGGCCGGCTGGAACGTGATCAAGGTGGTGTGGGGCCGCGAGTGGGACGCCCTGCTGCACGCCGACCGGGACGGCGCGCTGGTCAACCTGATGAACACCACGCCCGACGGCGACTACCAGACCTACAAGGCCAACGACGGCGCCTACGTGCGCGACCACTTCTTCGGCCGCGACCCGCGCACCAAGGCGCTCGTCGAGAACATGACCGACGCCGAGATCTGGAACCTCAAGCGCGGCGGCCACGACTACCGCAAGGTGTACGCCGCCTACCGCGCGGCCGTCGATCACAAGGGCCAGCCGACGGTGATCCTGGCCAAGACCATCAAGGGCTACTCGCTGGGCGCGCACTTCCAGGGCCGCAACGCCACCCATCAGATGAAAAAGCTTGCGCTGGAAGACCTTAAGCACTTCCGCGACTCGATGAGGATCCCGATCAGCGACGCCCAGCTGGACGAGAACCCCTACCTGCCGCCCTACTACCACCCGGGCCCCGACGCACCGGAGATCCGGTACATGCTCGACCGCCGCCGCACCCTGGGCGGCTTCCTGCCCGAGCGCCGCACCAAGGCCAAGGCGCTCAAGCTGCCCGCCCGCGACATCTACGCGGCGCTGAAGAAGGGCTCGGGCAACCAGGAGGTCGCCACCACCATGGCGACCGTGCGCACCTTCAAGGAAGTGTTGCGGGACAAGGAGGTTGGCCCGCGGATCGTGCCGATCATTCCCGACGAGGCGCGCACGTTCGGGATGGACTCGTGGTTCCCGTCGCTGAAGATCTACAACCGCCTCGGCCAGCTGTACACCGCCGTGGACGCCGAGCTGATGCTGGCGTACAAGGAGAGTGAAGTCGGGCAGATCCTGCACGAGGGCATCAACGAGGCGGGGTCGGTGGGCTCGTTCATCGCGGCCGGCACGTCGTACGCGACGCACAACGAGCCGATGATCCCGATCTACATCTTCTATTCGATGTTCGGCTTCCAGCGCACCGGCGACGGCCTGTGGGCCGCCGCCGACCAGATGACCCGCGGCTTCCTGCTCGGGGCCACCGCGGGACGCACCACGCTGACCGGCGAGGGCCTGCAGCACGCCGACGGCCACTCGCTGCTGCTGGCCAGCACCAACCCCGCCGTGGTCGCCTACGACCCGGCCTTCGCCTACGAGATCGCCTACATCGTGGAGAGCGGGCTGGCGCGGATGTTCGGGGAGAACCCCGAGAACGTGTACTTCTACATGACCGTCTACAACGAGCCGTACGTGCAGCCCCCGGAGCCGGAGAACCTCGATCCCGAGGGCGTGCTGCGCGGCATCTACCGTTACCGCGCCGCCACCGAGCAGCGGGCCAACACGGCGCAGATCCTGGCCTCGGGGGTGGCGATGCCGTCGGCGCTGCAGGCGGCCGAGATGCTGGCCGCCGAGTGGGACGTCGCCGCCGACGTGTGGTCGGTGACCAGCTGGGGCGAGCTGAACCGCGACGGCATATCCGTCGAGAGGGCCAAGCTGCGCCACCCCGACCGGCCCGCCGGGACGGCGTATGTGACGCAGGCCCTGTCGGGCGCCGGCGGGCCGGTGATCGCCGTGTCGGACTGGATGCGCGCCGTCCCCGAGCAGATCCGGCCGTGGGTGCCGGGCACCTTCGTCACGCTGGGCACCGACGGGTTCGGCTTCTCCGACACCCGGCCGGCCGCGCGGCGCTACTTCAACACCGACGCCGAGTCGCAGGTGGTGGCGGTGCTGGAGGCGTTGGCGCGCGACGGCGAGATCGACCCGTCCGTGCCGGTCGCGGCCGCCCGCCAGTACCGCATCGACGACGTCCTGGCCGCGCCCGAGCAGACGTCCGACCCCGGCGTGGCCTGAGGGCCCAAGGCCCCCTCCCCGGCCGAGCGTCACGCCAGCGTGGCGGTCGCCCCCGAGCGTCACGCCAGCGTGGCGGTCGCCCCCGAGCGTCACGCCAGCGTGACGCTCGGGCACCGCGGGGCCGTACAAACCCCCACCGCCTTGGTGGATACTTCCAAAATGTGGCGTAGGTTTTAGGGGTGAATGACAATCCGTTCGCCGGCCCATTCGCCAAGCAGCCCCGGTCGCCGTTGGAAATGCTCAACACCGTGCCGGACTCGGTGTTGCGCCGGCTCAAGCAGTACTCCGGCCGGCTGGCCACCGAGGCGGTGTCGGTCATGCAGGACCGGCTGCCCTTCTTCGCCGACCTGGAAGCCTCGCAGCGGGCCAGCGTGGCGCTGGTGGTGCAGACGGCCATCAACAACTTCGTCGAGTGGATGCAGGACCCGCACAGCAACGTCAGCTACACCGCCCAGGCCTTCGAGCTGGTGCCCCAGGACCTGGCCCGCCGGATCGCGCTGCGGCACAGCGTGGACATGGTGCGCGTCACCATGGAGTTCTTCGAAGAGGTGTTGCCCCTGGTGGCGCGCTCCGAGGAGCAGTTGACCGCGCTGACCGTCGGCGTCCTCAAGTACAGCCGCGACCTGGCGTTCACCGCCGCCTCGGCCTACGCCAACGCGGCCGAGGCGCGGGGCACCTGGGACAGCCGGATGGAGGCCAGCGTCGTCGACGCGGTGGTCCGCGGCGACACCGGCCCCGAGTTGCTGTCCCGGGCCGCCGCGCTGAACTGGGACACCACCGCCCCGGCGACCGTCGTGGTCGGCGTCCCGGCACCCGGGCGGGACGGGTCGACCGGGCCGGGCGACGACCAGCGGGCCAGCCAGCACGTCCGCGACATCGCCGCCCAGCACGGCCGCGCCGCCCTCACCGACGTGCACGGCACCTGGCTGGTCGCCATCGTGTCCGGCCAACTGTCGCCAACCGACAAATTCCTCGGCGACCTGCTGCAGGCCTTCTCCGACGGCCCGGTGGTCATCGGGCCCACGGCGCCGATGCTCACCGCGGCCTACCACAGCGCCAGCGAGGCGATTTCCGGGATGAACGCCGTCGGCGGCTGGCGGGGGGCGCCCCGGCCCGTTCAGGCGCGGGAGCTCCTGCCCGAACGCGCCCTGATGGGCGACGCGTCGGCGATCGTCGCGCTGCACACCGACGTCATGGGACCGCTGGCCGACGCGGGGCCCACGCTGATCGAGACTCTTGACGCTTACTTAGATTGTGGCGGTGCGATTGAGGCCTGTGCCAGAAAGTTGTTCGTTCATCCAAACACGGTCCGCTACCGGCTCAAGCGGATCACCGACTTCACCGGACGCGATCCCACGCAGCCCCGTGACGCATATGTCCTGCGCGTGGCGGCGACCGTGGGCCAGCTGAACTACCCCACCGCTCCCGCTAGCGTCGGCGCCACCACGATGCCTCCCGTTCCGCTGCCGGTCAGGGCCGCAATCGCGGATCAACCGGCGTCATAGTGATCCAGGCAACAGGTCGCGGCGCGGTATCGAACACGTAGCTTACGGAGCTATTTTGTGGGGACTACACAAAAACCTAAGACCAGGTTCATAATCTGTTACACCCGCCAAAACCGTTTCCACAGTGTTCTCTTAAACACGTGATTGCATTGCTTGCGCCCGGACAGGGTTCACAGACCGAGGGGATGCTCTCGCCGTGGCTCGACCTGCCGGGTGCCGCGGACCAGCTCGACTTGTGGTCGAAGGCCAGCGGCCTCGACCTGGTCCGGCTGGGCACCACCGCGTCCACCGAGGAGATCACCGACACCGCGGTCACTCAGCCGCTGGTCGTCGCCGCCACGCTGCTGGCCCACCAGGAGATGACCAAGCGCGGCCTGCTGTCCGACACCGACCTGATCGTGGCGGGCCACTCGGTCGGCGAGATTGCGGCCTACGCGATCGCCGGTGTGATGGCCGCCGACGACGCCGTCGCGCTGGCCGCCACCCGCGGCGCCGAGATGGCCAAGGCGTGCGCCATCGAGCCGACCGGCATGTCCGCGGTGCTCGGTGGTGACGAGGCCGAGGTGCTGAACCGTCTCGAGCAGCTCGACCTGTTCCCCGCCAACCGCAACGCCGCCGGCCAGATCGTCGCCGCCGGCCCGCTGACCGCGCTGGAGAAGCTGGCCGAGGACCCGCCGGCCAAGGCCCGCGTGCGCGCCCTCGGGGTGGCCGGGGCATTCCACACCAAGTACATGGCTCCGGCCCTCGACCGCTACGCCGCCGCGGCGGCCGCGGTCACGACCGCCGAGCCCACCGCCACGCTGCTGTCCAACCGCGACGGACAGCCCGTCACCTCGGCGGCCGCGGCGATGGACGCGCTGGTCGCCCAGCTGACCCAGCCGGTGCGCTGGGACCTGTGCACGGCGACCATGCGTGACCGGGAGATCACGGCGGCGGTGGAGTTCCCCCCTGCGGGCACTCTCACCGGTATCGCCAAACGCGAACTTCGGGGGGTTGCCACCCGCGCCGTCAAGGCACCCGCAGACCTGGACGCACTGGCCGAACTCTGACAGCCGCATCCAGTACAACCACATAACGCTCTATAAGAACACTCTGTTCGATCAACACAACACATCACGAAGGGAAGACGCTGTGGCCGTCAGCCAGGAAGAAATCATCGCCGGTATCGCGGAGATCATCGAAGAGGTCACCGGTATCGAGCCGTCCGAGGTCACCCCGGAGAAGTCCTTCGTGGACGACCTGGACATCGACTCGCTGTCGATGGTTGAGATCGCGGTGCAGACCGAGGACAAGTACGGCGTGAAGATCCCGGACGAGGACCTCGCCGGCCTGCGCACCGTTGGTGACGTCGTGTCCTACATCCAGAAGCTCGAGGAAGAGAACCCCGAGGCTGCCGAGGCGCTGCGCGCCAAGCTGGAGACCGAGAACCCCGACGCCGTGGCGAACGTCAAGGCAAGGATGGAAGCGGACAAGTGAGCAAGCCTTCCACTGCTAATGGCGGTTACCCCAGCGTTGTGGTAACCGCCGTCACGGCGACGACGTCGATCGCGCCGGACATCGAGAGCACGTGGAAGGGTTTGTTGGCCGGCGAAAGCGGCATCCACGTCCTCGAAGACGAGTTCGTCACCAAGTGGGACCTGCCCGTCAAGATCGGTGGGCACCTCAAGGAGCCCATCGACGAGCACATGAGCAGGCTCGACCTGCGCCGGATGTCCTACGTCCAGCGGCTGGCCAAGTTGCTCAGCACTCAGCTGTGGGAGACCGCCGGCAACCCGGAGCTCGACCCCGACCGGTTCTCGGTCGTGGTCGGCACCGGGCTCGGTGGCGCCGAACGGATCGTCGAGAGCTACGACCTGATGAACGAGGGCGGGCCCCGCAAGGTGTCGCCGCTCGCCGTTCAGATGATCATGCCCAACGGCGCCGCGGCCGTGGTCGGCCTGCAGCTCGGGGCGCGGGCCGGGGTGATCACCCCGGTGTCGGCCTGTTCGTCGGGCTCCGAAGCGATCGCCCACGCCTGGCGCCAGATCGTCATGGGTGACGCGGACGTCGCCGTCTGCGGTGGCGTCGAGGGCCCCATCGAGGCGCTGCCCATCGCGGCGTTCTCGATGATGCGGGCCATGTCGACCCGCAACGACGAGCCCGAGCGCGCGTCGCGGCCGTTCGACAAGGACCGCGACGGGTTCGTGTTCGGCGAGGCCGGGGCCATGATGCTCATCGAGACCGAGGAGCACGCCAAGGCCCGCGGCGCCAAGCCGCTGGCCCGGTTGATGGGTGCCGGCATCACGTCGGACGCGTTCCACATGGTGGCGCCGGCTGCGGACGGCGTCCGCGCCGGCCGGGCGATGCAACGGTCGCTCGAGTTGGCCGGCTTGTCCCCCAAGGACATTGACCACGTCAACGCCCACGGGACGGCGACACCGATCGGTGACACGGCCGAGGCCAACGCCATCCGCGTCGCCGGCTGCGAGCAAGCCGCGGTGTACGCACCGAAATCCGCACTGGGCCACTCCATCGGAGCGGTCGGTGCGCTGGAATCTGTTCTCACGGTATTGAGCCTTCGGGACGGCGTGATACCGCCGACACTGAACTACGAAACCCCAGATCCCGAGATCGACCTCGATGTTGTCGCGGGCGAACCTCGCTACGGCGATTTCCGTTACGCCATCAACAACTCGTTCGGATTCGGTGGCCACAACGTGGCTCTCGCCTTCGGGCGGTACTGAGGCTGGATGGTGGTGACCCGCTTCCCCCGGCCTCGCCGGGATGGCGATCACCACTAAGCACGGAAGGAACGTTCGCAAGACCCATGACAGAGCTAGTTACCGGGAAGACACTCCCGAACGTGGTCGTCACCGGCGTTGCCATGACGACCGCTCTGGCAACTGATGCCGACACCACCTGGAAGCTGTTGTTGGACAGCCAAAGCGGTATCCGCAAGCTCGACGACCCGTTCGTCGAGGAGTTCGACCTGCCGGTCAAGATCGGTGGGCACCTGCAGGAGGAATTCGACAGCCAGATGACCCGCGTCGAGCTGCGGCGCACGGGTTACCTGCAGCGGATGTCCACCATCTTGAGCCGCCGGGTCTGGGAGAACGCCGGCTCGCCCGAGGTCGACTCCGACCGCCTGATGGTGTCCATCGGCACCGGCTTGGGCTCGTCGGAGGAGATGGTCTTCAGCTACGACGACATGCGCGCTCGTGGCATGAAGGCCGTCTCGCCGCTCGGGGTGCAGAAGTACATGCCCAACGGCGCCGCCGCGGCGGTGGGCCTGGAACGGCACGCCAAGGCCGGCGTGATCACGCCCGTGTCGGCGTGCGCGTCCGGTTCCGAGGGCGTGGCCCAGGCCTGGCGCAACATCGTCTTCGGTGAGGCCGACATCGCCATCTGCGGCGGCGTCGAGACCAAGATCGAGGCGGTGCCGATCGCGGCGTTCGCCCAGATGCGCATCGTGATGTCGACCAAGAACGACGACCCGGCGGGCGCCTGCCGCCCGTTCGACCGGGACCGCACCGGCTTCGTGTTCGGCGAGGCGGGGGCGCTCTTGGTGATCGAGACCGAGGAGCACGCCAAGGCTCGCGGGGCCAACATCCTGGCCCGCATCATGGGCGCCGCCATCACCTCGGACGGCTACCACATGGTCGCGCCGGACCCCAACGGGTTGCGGGCCGGACACGCGATGAGCCGGGCGATCCAGCTGGCCGGCCTGTCCCCGAGCGACATTCACCACGTGAACGCGCACGCCACCGGCACGTCGGTGGGCGACGTGGCGGAGAGCAAGGCGATCAACAACGCCCTGGGCGCCCACGGGGGCAACGCGGCCGTCTACGCGCCGAAGGCGGCCCTGGGCCACTCGGTCGGTGCGGTGGGCGCGGTCGAGTCGATCCTGACCGTGCTCGCGCTGCGGGACCAGGTCGTTCCGCCGACGCTGAACCTCGAAAACCTCGACCCAGAAATCGATCTGGACGTGGTGGCGGGCAAGCCGCGGCCGGGCAACTACGAGTACGCGATCAACAACTCGTTCGGATTCGGCGGGCACAACGTCGCGATCGCGTTCGGGCGGTACTGAGCACCGCCTCCCACCAGAGAGCACACCCGGAGAACAGGAGACCTGCGATGACAATCATGGCCCCCGCGTCGGTCGGCGAGTCGCTCGACCCCAGGGACCCGTTGCTGCGTCTGAGCAACTTCTTCGACGAGGGCAGCGTGGAGCTGCTGCACGAGCGTGACCGCTCGGGTGTGCTTTCCGCTTCGGGAACCGTGAACGGCGTGCGCACGATCGCGTTCTGCACCGACGGCACCGTGATGGGCGGCGCCATGGGTGTCGAGGGGTGTGCGCACATCGTCAACGCCTACGACACCGCCATCGAGGAGCAGAGCCCGATCGTGGGGATCTGGCACTCCGGCGGTGCGCGCCTGGCCGAGGGCGTGAAGGCGTTGCACGCGGTCGGGACGGTGTTCGAGGCGATGATCCGCGCCTCGGGGTATGTCCCACAGATCTCGGTGGTGGTCGGCTTCGCCGCCGGCGGCGCGGCCTACGGCCCGGCCCTGACCGACGTCATCGTGATGGCGCCGGAGAGCCGGGTGTTCGTCACCGGGCCGGACGTGGTGCGCAGCGTGACCGGCGAGGACGTGGACATGGCGTCCCTCGGCGGGCCCGAGACCCACCACAAGAAGTCCGGGGTCTGCCACATCGTCGCCGACGACGAGCTCGACGCCTACGAGCGTGGCCGCCGCCTGGTCGGATTGTTCTGCCAGCAGGGACATTTCGACCGCTCCAAGGCCGAAGCGGGTGACACCGACATCCACGCGCTGCTGCCGGAATCGTCCCGGCGGGCCTACGACGTGCGCCCGATCGTCACCGCGATCCTGGACGACGAGACGCCGTTCGACGAGTTCCAGGCCAACTGGGCGCCGTCGATGGTGATCGGCCTGGGCCGGCTGTCGGGTCGCACGGTCGGCGTGCTCGCGAACAACCCGTTGCGGCTGGGCGGCTGCCTGAACTCCGAAAGCGCCGAGAAGGCGGCACGTTTCGTGCGCCTCTGCGACGCGTTCGGGATTCCGCTGATCGTGGTCGTCGACGTGCCGGGCTACCTGCCCGGTGTCGACCAGGAGTGGGGCGGCGTGGTGCGCCGCGGCGCGAAGCTGTTGCACGCGTTCGGCGAGTGCACGGTCCCGCGCGTCACCCTGGTCACCCGAAAGACCTACGGCGGGGCCTACATTGCGATGAACTCCCGGTCGCTGAACGCGACCAAGGTCTACGCGTGGCCGGACGCCGAGGTCGCCGTGATGGGCGCCAAGGCCGCCGTCGGCATCCTGCACAAGAAGAAGCTGGCCGCCGCGGCCGACCACGAGCGCGAGGCGCTGCACGACGAGCTTGCCGCCGAGCACGAGAAGATCGCCGGCGGGGTGGACAGCGCCATCGAGATCGGTGTGGTCGACGAGAAGATCGACCCGTCGCACACCCGCAGCAAGCTCACCGAGGCGCTGGCCCAGGCGCCGGCGCGCCGCGGTCGCCACAAGAACATCCCGCTGTAGGTCACCTTTAACGGCGAGCAGACACAAAATCGCACGCGCGGTACCCGCCGCCGTGCGATTTTGCGTCTGCTCGCCGGGCTAATCCCCAGGGCTGACTGGCGCATTCGAGCCCGCTCTTCGCATGCTTTCGCGGTGCACACTGAAGCGCTCAACCTTCTGAACAGAATCGGATTCGCGACGACCACACAGCTGCTGACAGTCATGACTCGTCAACAGCTCGACGTTCAAGTCCGAAACGGTGGACTCGTCCGCGTGTGGCACGGAGTTTACGGTGCAGCGCAGCCAGATTTACTGGGACGCTTGGCCGCACTGGATGTCTTCATGGGTCGGCATGCGGTCGCATGCATGGGCACTGCCGCGACGTTGTACGGGTTCGACACCGAGAACTCCACGGCTATCCACGTACTCGATCCCGGTGTACGCATGCGCCCTACGGTCGGCCTGATGGTCCACCAACGCACCGGAGCCCGGCTCCAACGAATAGGTGGTCGTCTGGCGACGGCACCGGCATGGACCGCGGTGGAGGTCGCAAGGCAGCTGCGCCGACCGAGGACGCTGGCGACGCTCGACGCGGCATTGCGCTCGATGTGGTGCACTCGCAACGAAATTGGTCAAGCCGTTGAGGAGCAGCGAGGACGTCGGGGCATCGTTGCTGTGCGCGCACTGCTGCCATTGGCGGATGGACGTGCGGAATCGGCCATGGAAAGCGAGGCGCGACTGGTGATGCTCGATCGAGGGCTACCGCTCCCTGAGCTGCAGCATCCGATCGTCGGCCGCGATGGCGAGTTGTGGCGCGTCGACTTCGCATGGCCGCACATGCGATTGGCAGCTGAATACGAGAGCATCGACTGGCATGTCGGTCGCATGGAAATGCTCCGCGACAAATCGCGGTGGGCCAAGATCCAGGAGCTTGGGTGGACGATCATCCCGATCGTCGTCGACGACGTACGACGGGAACCCGACCGCCTCGCCGACCGCATCGCAACCCACCTAAATCGCCCACCGATGGCTAGTTAACTCCGCCAGCAGACGCAAAATCGCACGCGCGGTACCCGCGCCGTGCGATTTTGCGTCTGCTCGCGGAGCGTTAGCGGCAGAGGATCGCCGTAAGCGCCTGGCGCAGTTCGGCTTCGGGATCCGCAGGCAGCGCTTCCCAGCGCCACCCGACGAAGTCGTCCGGGCGGACCAATAGCGCCCCGTCGGGCGCGAGCCCGGTGGCCGCCGCCCACTCGTCGCAATAGATCCGGTGTGCGGCTACCGACGCCGAAACCGCGGCGGCACACCACCGTTCGTCGCCGGCGAGCACGGTGAACCCCGGCCCCAGCAGGTCGAGCGTCGACACGCCGTCGCGCACCCAGACGTGCGGGACCCGGGTGCCGGTTTGGCCGCGCAACTCCCCCACCAGCTGCACCGTATCCGCGCCATACCGGTAGCCGATGAGCAGTTCGAACATCGAGCACTCTTCGTCGGCCGGCAGCCGCGGGCCGTCGTCACTCATGGGAAGAACGGCAAGCGTCGGGCCGGTCAGCGACTGCCGGGCGGCGAACCGCCCGATCGGGTGCCGCTCGGCGTGGTAGGTGTCCAGCAGCGCCGGGTCGGCGGTCCCGTCCACTACGGCGGCCAGTTTCCAGGCCAGGTTGTGCGCGCTCTGGATGGCGGTGTTGGCCCCGCCTGCCTTGAACGGCGGCATGGTGTGGGGGGCATCGCCGACGAGAAAGACTCGCCCGCAGCCGAATTGATCGGCCACCTGCTCGTAGGGCTGCCACGCCGCGACCTCGATGACGTCGATGTCGATCCGCTCGCCGATCGCGCTGGTGAGCATCTCGCGGCAGCGCTGCGGCGTGAACTCCTCGGCCGATTCGCCCTTGTTGGGGAAGTACGTGGTGGTGAACATGCCCAGCTCCCCGTCGACCAACAGGAAGATGCCGTCCACGTCGGCGTTCTTGACCTGCACGGCGTCGCCGTCGGCCAAGTTCGAGACGTACTTCGTCCAGGGCGCGCGGAAGTAGATGAAGACGACGAAGATCGGGAGCGCGCCGTAGCCGGACGTGTTGATGCCCAACCGATTTCGGATCGGGCTGTGCACACCGTCGGCGGCGACGAGGTAATCGGCCCGGACGGTCTCGGACTGGCCGGTGTCCCGGTCGCGCAGCACCGCGGTGACCCCCGCCCCGTCCTGCTCGAGCGACGCCAGCTCCGTCCCGTACCGCACCTCGCCGCCCCGGCGGCGCGTGTCGGCGAGCAGGATCGGTTCGAGCCGGCTCTGCGGGCAGTACTGCGCCGCCGGCTCGGGACTCAGCGCGTCGAGGCCCGCGAAGATCGCGTTGATGTCGATGGCCAGTCGCTCCTCGGCGCTGTTGAGCGCCGGCCGGACCATCAGGGCCGAAACGTGGTCGGCCACCGCATGGACCTCGTCGCGCAGACCCAGACCCCGCAGGATCTCCAGGCTGCGGAAGCTCAGGTTGCGGGCCTTTGGATAGATGAACACCTCGCGCCGTCTTTCCACCAGCAGCGAGCGGACGCCGTGTTGGGCCAGCAACGCCGACGTGGTCAGGCCGGCGGCCCCGGCGCCGACGATGAGCACGGGAACACGCGTGAAGGTCATGCATGAAATGATAGTCTCTGTCATTCGATATTCACAGTCACAAACAGCGCGAGGGCCTGTAGGGGAAGATGTGCCCATGACTCTCCCCGCGGCGGCGATGATGGACGTCGCCCTGGACGAGGCGCGCGCCGGCCTGGCGGAGGGCGGCATCCCGATCGGGGCCGCGCTGTTCACCGCGGACGGCGTGCTGCTCGGGCGCGGCCGCAATCGCCGCGTGCAACGGGGCGACCCCTCGTTGCACGCCGAGGTCGATGCCTTCCGCGCTGCCGGTCGGCAGCGCGACTACCGGTCCACCGTCATGGTGACGACCCTCGCGCCGTGCTGGTACTGCAGCGGCCTGGTGCGCCAGTTCAACATCGGCTCGCTGTTGGTCGGCGAATCGCGGACGTTCACCGGCGGGCACGATTGGCTGGCCGCCAACGGAATCAGCGTCACGGTGCTCGACGACGAGCGCTGCGCAACGATGATGGCGGCCTTCATCGCCGAGCACCCCGACCTGTGGCACGAGGACATCGGCCTGGCGCCCTAGCCGAACCGCGCCACGAACTCCTCCGCCACCGCCAGCACCCGCTCGCGATCGGACTCCACCAACCCGATGCGGGTCCGCCGATCCACGATGTCGGAGACGTCCAGCGCGCCCTCGTGGGTGATCGCGTACTCGAATTCCGCCCGGGTGACGTCGATGCCCTCGGCGACCGGCTCGGTCGGCCGCTTGCAGGCGGCGGTGGCGACGACCTTGGCGGCCTCGGCGCCGTAGCGCTGCACCAGCGACGCCGGCAACCCGGCGCCCGCCCCCGCGTCGACCGCCCCGGGGTTGGCGGGCGCGCCGATCAGGGGCAGGTTGTGGGTCCGGCACTTCGCGGCCCGCAGGCGCCGCAGGCCGACGGCGCGGTCCAGCACATCCTGCGCCATGTACCGGTATTCGGTCAGCTTGCCGCCGATCACGCTGATGACCCCCGACGCCGATTCGACGACGGCGTGTTCGCGCGAGACGTCGGCGGTGCGGCCCTCGCCGGTGTCGATCAGCGGCCGCAGCCCGGCGTACGCCCCGATGACGTCGGCCGGGCCGAGCGCGACGCCCAACGCCGTGTTCACGGTGTCCAGCAGGAAGGTGACCTCGTCCGCGGACGGCGTGGGCACCTCCGGGATCGGTCCGGGGGCCGCCTCGTCGGTCAGCCCCAGGTACACCCGCCCCAGCTGCTCGGGCATGGCGAAAACGAATCGATTGAGCTCGCCCGGAATCGGAATGGTCAGCGCCGCGGTGGGATTGCCGAACGCGGCGGCATCGAACACCAGGTGGGTGCCGCGGCTGGGCCGCAGCCGTAACAGGCCGTCGATCTCGGCCGCCCACACCCCGGCCGCGTTGATCACGGCGCGGGCCGAAACGTCGAACGACTGCCCGGTGCGCCGGTCGGTCAACCGCACCGAGGTGCCGGTGGCGTGCGACGCCGCCACGTAGGTCAGGACCCGGGCGCCGTGCTGCGCGGCGGTGCGCGCGACCGCGGTGACCAGCCGGGCGTCGTCGATCAACTGCCCGTCGTAGGCCAGCAGGCCGCCGTCGAGGCCGTCGCGCCGGACCGTGGGCGCCATCTGCACCACGCGGTCCGCCCCGATTCGCCGCGACCGGGGCAGGGTCGACGACGACGTGCCCGCGAGCATCCGCAACGCGTCGCCGGCCAGGAACCCCGCGCGCACCAGCGCGCGCTTGCCCCGGCCCATGGACGGCAGCAACGGGACCACCTGCGGCATCGCGCGCACCAGGTGAGGGGCGTTGCGGCTCATCAGGATTCCGCGTTCGAGGGCGCTGCGGCGGGCGATCCCCACGTTGCCGGTCGCCAGGTAACGCAGGCCGCCGTGGACCAGCTTCGAGCTCCACCGGCTGGTGCCGAAGGCCAGGTCGTGCTTTTCCACCAGCGCCACCCGCAGCCCCCGCGACGCGGCGTCCAGCGCGATGCCCGCGCCGGTGATGCCGCCGCCGATCACCACGACGTCGAGCGGCTCGCCCTCGGCGAGCGCCGCCAGGTCGGCCGCCCGGCGGGCGGCGTTCAGCGCGGTGGGGTCGGCTATCACGACAGGTATCCGTTCAGCGAGTAGGCGAGTTCGGCGGCCAGCGTGTCGGCGTCCAGGATCGGTTCGACGATCTGCGCCGACTGGATGGTCGACTGCGCGATCAGCAACACCATGGTGGCCATCTGGACGGGGTCGCCGGCGCGGACGCTGCCGTTGCGCTGGGCCTCCCGCAGCCGTGCGGCGAGGGCGTCGATGAGCATGTGCTGGCTGGTTCCGAGGCGTTCGGTGATGTAGATCGGCGCGAGCTCGGAGTGCAGCACCGACATCACGAGCCGGTCCCGGCGCAGCAGGTTGGCCACCGTAACGATCTGCCGCACCAGCGATTCCCTGTCGTCACCGAGCAACGGCGCCGCGCGCATCACCTCGGTGACGTGGCGGGTCAGCAGCGCCGCCACGATCGACCGGGTGTCCGGGAAGCGCCGGTACACCGTGGGCCTGCTGACGCCGGCGCGCCGCGCGATCTCGGCCAGGGTCACCCGGTCGACGCCGAAATCGACCACACAGCTGGCTGCCGCCGCGAGGATGCGCTCCCCGGTGTCCACCCGAGCGCGATCGTTACTGATTGACAGCATGTGTAATACTGTAACGCATGACGCAGCCCGAGGGCCTCCTCCCCCCGATGAAGTGGAACGCGTGGGGAGACCCCGCCGCGGCCAAGCCGCTCTCCGAGGGCATCCGGACTTTGCTGAAACAGGCCGTGGGAGTGGACGATTCCGCCGCGGCCGAACTCGAACCCGACCGGGTGCGGCTGCGTCCCTCGGCGCTGTCGCGGGCGCACCGCGAGGCGCTGGCCGAACTCGTCGGCGCGGCCTACTGCCGCACCGAGGACCGGGACCGGTTGCTGCACGCCGGCGGCAAGTCCACGCTCGACCTGCTGCGCCGCAAGGACACCGGGGTGCAGGACGCGCCCGACGCCATCCTGCTGCCCGGCGACGAGGACGCCGTCGCCACAATCCTGCGCTATTGCTCCCACCACCGCATCGCCGTCGTTCCATTCGGCGGCGGCACCAGCGTGGTCGGCGGTTTGGATCCCATTCGCGGCGAGTTCCCTGCCGTGGTGACCCTCGACCTGTGCCGCCTCGACCAACTGTTCTCGCTCGACGAGGTGTCCGGCCAGGCCGTGTTCGGCGCGGGCGTCACCGGGCCGGACGCGGAGCGCTTGCTTGGCGCCCAAGGCTTTTCGCTCGGGCATTTCCCGCAGAGCTTCGAGTACGCGACCATCGGAGGTTTCGCCGCCACCCGCTCGTCCGGGCAGGACTCAGCGGGCTACGGACGGTTCAACGACATGGTCCGCGGCCTGCGGGTGGTCACCCCGGTCGGCACCTTGGATCTGGGCCGCGCCCCCGAATCCGCCGCCGGCCCCGACCTGCGCCAGCTGCTGATCGGCTCGGAGGGCGCCTTCGGGGTCATCACCCGCGTGCGCCTGCGGGTGCACCGCGTCCCGGAAGCCGTCCGCTACGAGGCGTGGTCCTTCCCCGACTTCCAGACCGGCGCCGACGCCCTGCGCGCGGTCACCCAGACGGCGACCGGCCCCACCGTCCTGCGGCTCTCCGACGAGGCCGAGACGGGCGTCAACCTGGCCACCACCGACGCGATCGGCGAAAGCCAGATCACCGGCGGCTGCCTGGCCATCACCGTGTTCGAGGGCAGCGCGGAACACGTCGAAAGCCGGCACGCCGAAACCAGCACCCTGCTCGCGGCGCGGGGCGGCACGTCGCTGGGCGACGGGCCGGCGCGGGCCTGGGAACACGGCCGGTTCGGCGCGCCGTACCTGCGCGACTCGCTGCTGTCGGCCGGCGCGCTCTGCGAGACGCTCGAGACCGCCACCGACTGGTCCAACATCCCCACGTTGAAAGCCGCTGTCACCCAGGCGCTTACCGACGCCCTAGCGGCGACGGGCACACCTGCGCTGGTGATGTGCCACATTTCGCACGTCTACCCCACCGGCGCGTCGTTGTACTTCACCGTCGTCGCCGGGCAGCGCGGCAATCCGATCGAACAATGGCGGGCCGCGAAAAAGGCCGCGTGCGACGCGATCGTGGCCGCCGGCGGGACGATCACCCACCACCATGCGGTCGGCGCCGACCATCGGCCCTGGATGAGCGACGAGGTGGGCGAACTGGGCGTGCGGGTCCTGCGCGCGGTGAAGGCGACGCTGGACCCCGCCGGAATCCTGAACCCCGGCAAGCTGATTCCATGACGACGAGCCGGTGCGAGATTCGGAAGGTCATCGCACTGACCAATCCGGTGTCGGGGCACGGCGCCGCGATCCGGGCGGCGGAGGTCGCGATCGCGCGACTGCACCGTCGCGGGGTCGAGGTGGTCGAGATCATCGGCGACGACGCGCAGGACGCGCGTTACCTGGTGAGCGCGGCGCTCGAGAAGGGCGCCGACGCGGTGATGGTGACCGGCGGCGACGGCGTCGTCTCCAACGCGCTGCAGGTGCTCGCGGGCACCGGCGTCCCGATGGGCATCGTCGCGGCGGGTACCGGCAACGACCATGCCCGCGAATTCGGGCTGCCCACAAAGGATCCGGAAGCCGCGGCCGACATCATCGTCGACGGCTTCGCCGAGACCGTCGACCTGGGCCGGATTCGGGACGCCGCCGGGGCCGAGAAGTGGTTCGGCACGGTGGCCGCGACCGGATTCGACTCCCTGGTTACCGACCGGGCCAACCGGATGAGCTGGCCGCACGGCCGATTGCGGTACTACCTCGCGATGCTCGCCGAGCTGTCGCAGCTGCGGCTCTTGCCGTTCCGCCTGGTGCTCGACGGCACCCGCGAGATCGATGCCGACATCACGCTGGCGGCCTTCGGCAACACCCGCAGCTACGGCGGCGGCATGCTGATCTGCCCGCACGCCGATCACACCGACGGCCTGCTCGACATCACCATGGTGCACTCGGCGTCGCGGACGAAGCTCGTCCGCCTGTTCCCCACGGTGATGAAGGGCACCCACGTCGACCTCGACGAGGTGAGCACCGCGCGGGCCCGAACCGTTCACGTCGAGTGCCCGGGGATCAACGTCTACGCCGACGGCGACTTCGCCTGCCCGCTGCCCGCCGACATCGCGGCGGTTCCGGGCGCGCTGCGGATCCTGCGCCGGGCCGGTGACCAGTAGCGGCGCGGCGGTCACCCGCCGCAGCGGCTACCCGACCCCCCGGCTGAGCCAGCTCACCTCGCCGACCTCGCCGCCGTCGCGGTACGCCTCCAGCGCGTCGTCCCACGCCGTGCCCAGCACCGTGTCCAGCTCGGCGGCCAGGGTGTCGGCGCCATGCGCCATCAGCGCGCGCAGCCGCATCTCCCCGACCATCACGTCGCCGTTGGCGCTCATCGCCCCGCTCCACAGGCCGAGCTGCGGGGTGTGGCTGAACCGCTGGCCGTCCACTCCGGGGCTGGGGTCCTCGGTGACCTCGAACCGCAGCACCGACCAGGACCGCAGGGCGTTCGCCAGCCGGGCCCCGGTGCCCACCGGGCCCACCCAGTTGGTGACCGCGCGCAACTGTCCGGGCATCGCCGGCTGCGGCGTCCACGTGAGGTTCGCCTTCGACCCCAGGGTCGACGACAACGCCCACTCGACATGCGGGCACACCGCCGCGGGCGAGGCGTGCACGTACACCACGCCAGTCGTCACGTCGGCGAATTGATTCGACGCACGCATTTCCTGCTCCTTCGGTTCCGCGAGGGACGTCTTCCCCAACGACCTGGCGGGACCTGGCGAGCAGGATGTCTAACTATTTTGTGTGTCGTGCGTGTCTATTGTGCCCTGTGATACCCATGTTGCGCTAGTGTGCATTTTCCTTTAGCCGTATTCGGCTAGCACGGCGTCGGATATCGCCGGCCACGGCCGCAGCGCCCACTCCCCGAAATCCCGGTTGGTCAGGGCCACCAGCGCCAGGTCCCGGTCGGGATCCGCCCAGATGAAGCCGCCCGCCTGGCCGAAATGGCCGTAGGTCCGCGGCGAGTTGGACGCGCCGGTCCAGTGCGGCGATTTGGCGTCCCGGATCTCGAAGCCCAGCCCCCAGTCGTTGGGCCGCTGGACGCCGTAACCGGGCAGCACGCCGTCCAGGCCGGGAAATTGCACGGTCGTCGCCTCGGCGTGCAGCTGGGCCGACACCGTCGCGGGCCGCAGCAGCTCCAGGGCGAATTTCGCCAGGTCGGCGACCTTCGACACCGCCCCGAACCCCGCGGCCGCCGCGCCGCCGTCCAGCCGGGTGGAGGCCATCCCCAGCGGCTGGAACACCGCCTCGGCCAGGTAGCGGCCGAATTCGATGCCGGACTCGCGCTCGACGGTCTGGGCTAGCACGGTGAAACCGTGGTTGGAGTAGATGCGCCGCGCCCCCGGCGCGGCCAGCACGTGGTCGTTGTGCATGGCCAGCCCGGACGCGTGCGCCAGCAGGTGCCGCACGGTGGCGCCCGGCGGGCCGGCGGGGGTGTCCAGGTCGACGACGCCCTCTTCGACCGCGACGTGCACGGCGCGGGCCACCAGCGGCTTGGTCACCGAAGCGAGCTCGAACGCCCGCTCGGTGTCGCCGTGGCCGGCCAGCACCCCGCCCGGTCCGATCACCGCCGCGGCGGCCGCCTCGACGGGCCAGTCTGTGATGGCGTCGAGGGCGGCCATCACTTCCGGGCGATGTAGTAGTTGTTGATCGGGTCGGAGTCGATCTCGGCCACCCGCACGTCGTCGAACCCGGCGTCGCCCAGCATCGCGGTGGCCAGCTGCTCCCCCCAGGCCGCACCCAGCCCGGCGCCGTCCAGCGCCAGCGACACGGTCATGCAGTGCATCAGCGACGTGGTGTACAGGTAGGTGCTCATCGGAACGCCGACGTTCTCCTCGAGCCGGCTCGACGCCTTGATGTCGGCCATCAACAGCACACCCCCGGGCCGCAGGGCGCGGTAGATGTTCTCCAGGACGCGGGCCGGCTGGGCCTGGTCGTGGATGGCGTCGAACACGGTGATGACGTCGTAGGCGTCCGGCCGGTCCAGCTCCGCCAGGTTCTGCGCCTCGAATGTCGCGTTCGCCAGGCCCAGGTCGGCCGCCTCGCGGGCGCCGACGGCGATCGCCTCGTCGGAGAAGTCGACGCCGGTGAACCGGCTGGCCGGAAACGCGCGGGCCATCACGTTGATCGCGTGGCCGCTGCCGCAGCCGAAATCGGCCACGTCGACCCCGGAGCGCAGACGTTCGACGAGCCCGTCGACCAGCGGCAGCACCGTGTCGACCAGCGCCTTGTCGTACACGACGCCGCTCTGCTCGGCCATCAGCGCGTGGAATCGGGGAAATTCGCCGTAGTGCAGTCCGCCGCCGTCGCGGAAGCAGCCGATGATCTTTTGTTCGACCTCGGCGAGCTGCGGCACGAACAGGGCCACCAGGGCCAGGTTGTCCGGACCGGCCGCCCGGGTGAGCACGCCGGCGCGATGCGCGGGCAGCGAGTAGGTCCCGGACTCGGCGTCGTAGTCCACGACGCGTCCGGTCGTCATGCCGGCCAGCCACTCGCGCACGTAGCGTTCGTTGAGGCCGGCCGCTTCGGCGATCTGCGCGCTGGTGGCCCGCGCCAGCCCGGCCATCGTGTCGAGCAGGCCGGTCTGGTGGCCGATGCTCAGCAGCAGCGTCAGGCTGGCGCCGTCGATGGCCGCGGCGATGCGTCCGGCGAATTCCTTCGAGGTTTCCGACGCGGTCTCGGGTGCCGTCATGGTCAGCGACGGTACACCGTAGGTTGGGGGCCATGAGTCAGACAGTGCGCGGCGTGATTTCACGCAAGAAGGGCGAACCCGTCGAGCTGGTGGACATCGTCGTGCCCGACCCCGGCCCGGGCGAGGCCCTGGTCGACATCGTCGCCTGCGGGGTGTGCCACACCGACCTGACCTACCGCGAGGGCGGCATCAACGACGAGTACCCCTTCCTGCTCGGCCACGAGGCCGCCGGCCGGGTCGAGGCGGTCGGCCCCGGCGTGACCGCCGTCGAGCCGGGCGACTTCGTCATCCTGAACTGGCGGGCCGTCTGCGGCCAGTGCCGGGCCTGCAAGCGGGGCCGCCCGCACCTGTGTTTCGACACCTTCAACGCCGCCCAGAAGATGACGCTGACCGACGGCACGGAGCTGACACCTGCGCTGGGCATCGGCGCGTTCGCCGACAAGACGCTGGTGCACGCCGGCCAGTGCACCAAGGTCGATCCGGCCGCCGACCCGGCCGTTGCGGGCCTGCTCGGCTGCGGGGTGATGGCCGGCATCGGCGCGGCGATCAACACCGGGGGCGTCACCCGCGACGACACCGTCGCGGTGATCGGCTGCGGCGGCGTCGGCGATGCCGCGATCGCGGGCGCCGCGCTGGTCGGCGCCCGGCGGATCATCGCCGTCGACACCGACGACACCAAGCTGGACTGGGCCCGCAAGTTCGGCGCCACCCACACCGTCAACGCCCGCCAGGCCGACGTAGTCGAGGCGATCCAGGACCTCACCGACGGCTTCGGGGTCAACGTGGCGATCGACGCGGTCGGCCGCCCCGAAACCTGGAAACAGGCCTTCTACGCTCGCGACCTCGCGGGAACCGTTGTGCTGGTAGGGGTTCCGACGCCCGACATGAAGCTGGACATGCCGCTGGTCGACTTCTTCAGCCACGGCGGGTCACTGAAGTCGTCGTGGTACGGCGACTGCCTGCCCGAGCGCGACTTCCCCACCCTGATCGACCTGTACCTGCAGGGCCGGCTGCCGCTGGAGCAGTTCGTGTCCGAACGCATCGGCCTCGGCGACGTTGAGGAGGCGTTCCACAAGATGCACGGCGGCAAGGTGCTGCGCTCGGTGGTGATGCTCTGATGGTCGAGATTCAGAAGGTGGTCACCCACGGGACGTTCGAACTCGACGGCGGCAGTTGGGAAGTCGACAACAACATCTGGTTGATCGGCGACAACTCCAACGTCGTGGTGTTCGACGCCGCCCACGACGCGGCACCGATCATCGAGGCCGTGGCCGGCCGCCACGTGGTTGCCGTGGTGTGCACGCACGGCCACAACGATCACGTGACGGTCGCACCGGAGCTCGGCAAGACGCTCGACGCGCCGGTGCTGCTGCATCCGGCCGACGAGGTGCTCTGGCGAATGACACACCCCGACAGCGACTTTCGGTCCATTTCCGACGGCGAGACGCTGAGCGTGGGCGGGACGGAGTTGCGGGCGCTGCACACGCCGGGGCACTCCCCCGGCTCGGTGTGCTGGTATTCGCACGACCTGGGCGTCGTGTTCAGCGGCGACACGCTGTTCGCCGGCGGCCCGGGCGCGACCGGCCGCTCGTATTCGGACTTCCCGACCATCCTGCAGTCCATCTCCGAGCGGCTGGGCAAGCTGCCCGGCGAGACGGTGGTGCACACCGGCCACGGCGACAGCACCCTGATCGGCGACGAGATCGTGCACTACGAGGAGTGGGTGGCCCGCGGGCACTGAGGCCGCGCCGCCACCGTCCAGCCACATCCGTCACAGCAGCACCAGTCCGGAACCACCATCCGACCGCCGATTTCGATATCGCCGGTGATATCAAATCCGAGCGTCGCCGCATGGTCGGAGAGCGCCTTATGGTCGGAGACCGCCTGATGGCCGCAGCGCATCGCCGCGGAGCGGCCTCACGAACGGCGCCGCACCGACGCGCCCACCCGGCCAAGGGCGCACACTATGGGTTCTACCGGTAAGGAGTGATACGCATGGCCAACGACCTCGTCGCCACGGTGCCCGACCTGTCGGGCAAGCTCGCAATCGTCACCGGCGCCAACAGCGGCCTGGGTTTCGGCCTGGCCCGGCGCCTCGCGGCCGCCGGGGCCGACGTCGTCATGGCGATCCGCAATCGCGCCAAAGGGGAACAGGCGATCGCCGACATCCGCAAAACGGTGCCCGACGCCAAGCTCACCATCAAGTCGCTGGACCTGTCGTCGCTGGCCGCGGTCGCCGCGCTGGGTGAACAACTCAACGCCGAGGGCCGCCCCGTCGACATCCTGATCAACAACGCCGGCGTGATGACCCCGCCGGAGCGCGACACCACCGTTGACGGGTTCGAATTGCAGTTCGGCAGCAACCATCTCGGGCATTTCGCCCTGACCGGGCACCTGCTGCCGCTGCTGCGCGCGGCCGGCAACGCGCGCGTCGTCTCGCTGAGCAGCCTGGCCGCCCGGCAAAGCGGGAAGATCCACTTCGACGACCCGCAGTTCGAGAAGTCCTACGCGGCCATGTCGGCCTACGGCCAGTCCAAACTGGCGGTGCTGATGTTCGCGCTGGAGTTGGACCGGCGCAGCCGCGCGGCGCGCTGGGGCATCGTGTCCAACGCCGCGCACCCGGGCCTGACCAAGACCAACCTGCAGATCGCGGGGCCCTCGCACGGCCGCGACAAGCCCTCGCTGATGGAGCGGCTGTACAAGGCGTCCTGGCGCTTCACGCCGTTCTTCTGGCAGGAGATCGACGAGGGCATCCTCCCGGCGCTCTACGCCGCGGCCGCGCCGCACGCCCAGGGCGGCGCGTTCTACGGGCCCCGCGGCTTCTACGAGGCCGCCGGCGGTGGGGTCCGGCCGGCCAAGGTGCCCGCGCGGGCCCGCAACGAGGCTGACTGCCAACGACTTTGGGAGCTTTCCGAGCGGCTCACCGGCGTCAGTTACCCGAAGGCGGACTGACGATCATGCGGCCCGAGCCCCGGCTGCCCGAATCGAGCATTGTGGTCCGGCCCGAGCCCGTCTACACGCAGTCGTCGCGGCTGCAGGCCGCCGGCCTGGCGCCGGCCATCGCGTTGTTCGAGCGGGCCGCCGAGCAGGTGCCCCTGCCCAAGCCGCCCCAGCCCATCGTCATCGCCGACTACGGCGCCGCCAACGGACACAATTCGCTGAAGCCGGTGTCGGCGGCCATCGCGGTGCTGCGCCGCCGCACCCGCCACGACCACGCAATCCTGGTGGCGCACACCGACATCCCGGACAACGACTTCTCGGCGCTGTTCCACACTCTGTCCGACGACCCGGAGAGCTACCTGCACCTGGACAACGCCACGTTCGCGTCGTCGATCGGCCGGTCGTTCTACGACCAGATCGTGCCGTCCAAGACGGTCAACCTCGGTTGGTCGTCGTGGGCGACGCAGTGGCTGAGCACGCTGCCGGGCGAAGTGCACGACCACCTGCACGTCGCCTACAGCAACGACGACACGGCCCGCGCGGCCTACGCTCACCAGGCGGCCCTGGACTGGCTGAACTTCGTGGCCTTCCGCGGCCGCGAACTGGCCCCCGACGGCCGGCTGGTGGTGATGACGATCGCGCTCGACGAGGACGGCACCTCCGGGTTCCCGACCCTGCTCGACGCGATGCTCACGGCGCTGCGCGAACACGTCCGCGACGGCCTGCTGCGCCAGGACGAGGTGCGGCGGATGAGCATCCCCACGTTCGCCCGCGGCGAGAAGGACTTTCGCGCCCCGTTCGCGCCCAGCGGCCGCTTCGAGGGCCTCTCGATCGACCATCTCGAGATGTTCAACGCCGCCGACCGGTTCTGGGCCCGCTTCCAGGCCGACCGCGACGCCGAGTCCTTCGGCGCGCAGTGGGCGGCCTTTGCGCGGGCGGCGCTGTTCCCCGCCCTGGTGCGCGGGCTGGACGACGGGGTCCGCGACGCCCGGGCCGCGGAATTCGTCGACCAGCTGGAGCGGGCGGTCGCGGCGCGGCTGGCGAGCGCGCCCGAACCGATGCGCATCCCGCTGGCGCTGGTCGAGCTGGTCAAGCGCGAACGATCCCGCTGATGAGAGTTTCGACACAACACCGCACCGGGTAACCCCGCTGAAGATCGCGACCTGCGATTGCGAGGGGGTTCGATACATGAGCGTGCAGGACGACAAGTCGGCTGACCAGGACACCGAGCAGAAGGTGACCGAAAAACCGGAGCCGGACGAGAAGGACAAAGAGAAGGCCGCCGAGATGATGGAGGCCTACGAAGAAAAGCCCACCATCGTGCTGCCCGGCACCGGCGGCAGCGTGTCGGGCACCGCGGTGAACGACTGGCTGGACGAGGACGGCAATCCCAAGCACGAAGTCCCCGACAACGCCGGCTCGGTGGAGCAGAAAGCCGACGATTCCCGCGACGAGCAAGACCTGCAGGACCAGATCGAGAAGGACAAGGCCCTCAACGAGAAGCTCAAAGAGGCCGCGACCGCGGAGAACAAGGGCGAAAAGGGTTGACCTATCGGGTCGTTCCCAGCTGCGGACCCAATTGGGGGATGCCGCTGATTCCCAGGTCGCCCGCGATCCCTTGAATGATCTGATTGACCCGGTCCATGCCCGGGATGGGTTCGCCGAGGCCGGGGACCGGCGGGATGGGCGGCGCCTGCGGTACTTGCGGGACCGCCGGCCGGACGGGCGCGGCCGCCAGCGGGGGCGCATGTTGCGGCTTCGCTGACGGGGCGCTGCTCGACGGCGTCTCGGTGGTGGCGGGCGGATGGGTATCGGCGGTCGACGGCGGCGGCGCCTCCGCGGTGGGCGGGGGCGGCTGGGCGGTCGCGGTGTGGGCCGGCGGCGCGGGCGCCGGGTTCTTCGTCACGGCCGGCGTCGTCGCGGATTGGTTCGCCGAGTTCAGCCCGATGGCGACCGCCGTCCCCACCAGCAGCACCGCCGCCGCCGTACCGACGATCGCCGCCAGCACCGGCAGCCGGAACAGGCGGCGCTTGCGCTTCGCGCCCGGGGCATCGCCGGGCCGCTCGTCGGCGGCGGGCTCCTCGGCGGCGGGCTCGACCCGCGCCTGCTTGCCGGTCTGCGACCGGGTCCGGAAGGACCGGAAAGACGTGCCGCCCGCGGCTGGCGC
>NZ_GG770557.1:176905-185422 GCF_000164135.1 Mycobacterium parascrofulaceum ATCC BAA-614
CAGCCGTCGCGGCGGCCTCGCCGGGCCCGTTCGCCGCCCGCACGGCGGCCCCGCTGGCCGCCGTCAGTTCCGGGCGCGCCGTGGTGACGACGGGGACGCGGAAGTACTGCGACAGCGTGGTGGCGATCGCGGGGATGTTCGCCCCGCCGCCGGCCGCGACGACCGTCGCCAGGTCATGAATCCCGTTGCGCGCCAAGGCATTTTCCAGCACTGCCACGAACCTGTCCAGCGGGGTGCGGATCGCCTCGTCGAGCTCGCCGCGGGTGACCCGGACCTCGCCCGTCAGCCCGTCGCTCAGCGTGGTCGCCATGCTCGAGGACAGCTCTTCCTTGGCGGTGCGGCACGCGGTCCGCAGCCGGCTCAGCGAGCCGATCGCTACGGTGCCCGCCGGGTCGAAGGCGGCCGTGCTGGGCATGCCGGAGATGACGGCGCTCAGCAGCGCCTGATCGATCAGGTCGCCGGAGAAGTCGTGCAGCCGCACGGTCGGGGCCAGGGCCTGGTAGTCGCCGTCGGCGCGCATGAACGTGATGCTGGTGCCCGTGCCGCCGAAGTCGCACACCGCCACGGTGCCGCGCGGCGGTATGCCGGGGTTGGTGCGCACGGCGAGCAGCGTCGCCGCGGCGTCCGGGACGAGCACCAGGGGCCGCGCGCGGTGGGACCATTCGGCCACAGAACTCAGCGCGGTGCCCAGCGCCTCGACCACCGGGGACGCCCAGTGGGCGGGGTAGGTCACGGCGACACTCTCGGGTAGGGGCCGCCCGGCGGTGACGGCGTAGGCCAGCGCGCGCATGGCGTCGGCGATCAATTCCTCGGCGCGGCGCACCGAGCCGTCGGCGGCCACGACGCCGCGCGGGTCGGCGACGCGATTGACGAACCCGGTGAGCACCAGGCCCGGCTGGGTGAGCCGCGGGTTCTCGGCGGGGATGCCGACCTCGGGTGCGCGCTCGGGGTAGAGCGTCAGGACGGGCTTGCGGGTGATGGCGCGGTCGGCGGCGACCGCCGCCAGGTTGGTGGCGCCGATCGACAAGCCCAGCGCGGTCCCAGTTCCCTTGGCCATCTTCACAACCCCACATCCAGCAGCACCGCGACCCGGTTAGCCGCTATTGTGCCGCCGAAACCTGTATCGCGTCTCAGCGGTACCTAGGTGCCGGCTGTGCGCCGGTCAGCGGATGTTGCCCGCCCCGGCGATCAGCGGCAGGTCGAGCGGGGTGACCCAGCCCGGCCGCAGGTCGTTGACGGCGGGCACCGCGTTCAGCGCCCGCATCCCGGTCGCCAGGCACCCGGCGGTGGCGGCGTCGCGGCCCGAACCGTCGGTGAACCGGAACGCGGTCTCCTGGAAGATGCTCGGCGTGCCCTCGATCTCCACCCGGTAGACGTCGTTGTCGTGGCCCGACGGCCAGTCCGGCGCGGCGTCGAGTCCGATGCGGTTGACGTGTTCGAGCTGAATCCGCGTCTCGCCCTTGTAGATCCCGTTGATGGTGAACCGGACGGCGGCCACATGGCCGGGCTTGATCACGCCCTTGACGGTGTTGCGCTCGGTGGGCGTCACCCACTTGTCCCAGGTGGTGGTCATCTCGTCGAGCATGATGCCGGCCGCGTGCGCGATCATCGGCACCGTGGCGCCCCACGCGAAGATCAGCATGTTGGAGTCTTCCAGCAGCGGGCTGTATTCGGGCTCGCGGCCGATGCCCATCTCGACCTCGTAGTCGCCCTCGTAGTTGGTGTAGTCGAGCAGCTCCGAGGCGCGCACCCGGCGCACCTCCGAGCACAGGCCCATCAGCGTCATCGGGAACAGGTCGTTGGCGAATCCGGGGTCGATGCCGGTGGTGAAGCAGGACGACTGGCCCAGCTCGCACGCCTCGGTGATGGGCGCGATCCAGTTCGGCGGGTTGAGGTGCATCGTCGGCCACACCCACGGGGTCATCGCCGTCGAGCACACGTCGATGCCGGCGCGCAGGAAGCGGGTGATCAGCGAGATGTTGTCCTTGGCGTGCATCGCCGTGGGGCCGTAGTGCACCAGCGCGTCCGGCTTCAAAGCGATCAGGGCATCGACGTCGTCGGTGGCGGCGATGCCCGTTGGCTCGGGCAGACCGCAGATGTCGCCGACGTCGCGGCCGACCTTGTCGGGGTTGCTGACCCCGACGCCGACCAGCTCGAACAGCGGATGCTTGACGATCTCGGCGATCACCATCTTCCCGACGAACCCGGTGCCCCAGACCACCACGCGTTTCGAGCCGTGTTGCGACATACTCACCTTCCCGTCCCAGCCCCCGTGGGACTACACACTAGAGCGGCGCGGCTTCGTCTGGGCGGAAAGCTTCCCCTAGCCCCGCGGGGGGTGACACGATGCAAATCATGACGAAGCATGTGCGCGGGCTTTCGATCCTGTTCGCTCTCGGCGTCGTGGCGGCCCCCGGCGTGGCCCACGCGATCCCCCAGATGCCGCACGCCCGTTACGAGGTGACCGGTGCCGGCGTCGCGCAGTACATCTCGTACCAGACCGACGCCGGCCAGCTGCACCAGGTCAACGCGCCACTGCCCTGGTCGACGGAGTTCACCTCGTTCGGGGGGCAGGTGTTCGTGGTCAGCGCGCAGGGCGTCGGCCCGCTGCGCTGCCGGATCCTGCTCGACGGCAACGTCGTCGCCGACGCCCAGTCGGCCGGCGGCCGGACGGTCTGCACCCACTAACGGAGGTCCTCGGTGAGTCTGAAGACGGGCATCGCGACACGAACCAACGGGGCGCCACCGCCGCAGGTGCCGCTGGCCGACATCCATCTCGATTCGCTGGACTTCTGGGCCCTCGACGACGACTACCGCGACGGCGCCTTCGCCACGCTGCGCCGCGAGGCGCCGCTCTCGTTCTGGCCGGCGATCGAGATGGAGGGATTCGAGGCGGGCGAGGGCTATTGGTCGCTCACCCGGCACGACGACGTGCACTTCGCCAGCCGCCATCCGGAGATCTTCAGCTCCAGCCCCAACATCACGGTCAACGACAACGCGCCCGAGATCGCCGAGTACTTCGGCTCGATGATCGTGCTCGACGACCCGCGGCACCAGCGGCTGCGCTCGATCGTCAGCCGGGCGTTCACCCCGAAGGTGGTGGCGCGCATCGAGGCGTCGGTGCGCGAGCGGGCCCGCCGGCTGGTCGCGTCGCTGATCGCCAACCACCCCAACGGGGAAGCCGATCTGGTCACCGAGCTCGCGGGGCCGCTGCCGCTGCAGATCATCTGCGACATGATGGGCATCCCCGAGGACGACCATCAGCGAATCTTCCACTGGACCAACGTGATTCTCGGGTTCGGCGACCCCGACCTGACCACGGACTTCGAGGAGTTCCTGAAGATCTCGATGGACATCGGCGCCTACGCCACGGAGCTTGCCGAGGACCGCCGCGTCAACCACCACGACGACCTGACCACCAGCCTGGTGGAGGCCGAGGTCGACGGCGAACGGCTGTCGTCGGCCGAGATCGCGTCCTTCTTCATCCTGCTGGTGGTGGCCGGCAACGAGACGACGCGCAACGCGATCAGCCACGGCGTGCTGGCCCTGTCGCGCTACCCCGACGAACGGGACAAGTGGTGGGCCAACTTCGACCGGCTGGCGCCGACGGCGGTCGAGGAGATCGTGCGGTGGGCCTCGCCGGTGGTCTACATGCGGCGGACGCTGACGCGCGACTTCAAGCTGAGCGGCGTCAAGATGGCCGAGGGCGACAAGGCCGTGCTGTGGTACAACTCGGCCAACCGCGACGAGGCGACGTTCGCCAACCCGTGGCTCTTCGACCTGGCGCGAACGCCCAACCCGCACTTCGGGTTCGGCGGCGGCGGGGCGCATTTCTGCCTGGGCGCCAACCTGGCTCGCCGCGAGATCCGGGTCGTCTTCGACGAGTTGCGCCGCGAGATACCCGACATCGTCGCGACCGGGGAACCCGCGCGGCTGCTGTCGCAGTTCATCCACGGCATCAAGACCCTGCCGGTCGCCTGGACGCCACCGCGCGGGTAGCGCCCCTTTCCCCGCGCCCCTTTTCCCGCGAGCAGACACACAAAATCGCACTGCAAGGCGCCAAATTGTGCGATTTTGCGTCTGCTCGCCGGGTTTATCGTTAGCTGCATGACGATTCCCGCGTTCCCCTCCGCGGAGGTGCTGGCCGCCCGCCAGAAGCTCGTGCTCGACCATTTCCACGACGAGGTCCGCCAGGACTGGGACGACGTGCTGTCGACCTTCCCGCATCCGCGCTACGAGCTGATCCCGCAGATGATCGTGCACGACGGCGACACCGCGGTGCGCGACTACTACGCCTACACGCGGACCGCGTTCCCCGACCAGGACCACGAGATCATCGCGCTGCGGCACAGCGCCGACGCGGTGATCGTCGAGTTCTGGTTGATGGGCACGCACCGCGGCTACCTGGGCAAGGTGCCGCCCACCGGCAGCCGGTTCCGGGTCCGCATGACCGCCTACTTCGTGTTCGACGAGTCCGAAACGCTTGTCTGCGAACGCATCTACTTCGACACGCTGACCATGATCAAACAGCTCCTCGGCGGGCTGGACCTGAAGAGGCCGGCGAACTGGCTGCTGGCCGCGCGCTGCGCGCGCGGCTTCCTGTCGATGTCCTCGGAAAAGCCCGACCCCGCGCTGACGAATACGGTGCCGCCGAGTTTCCTGCCTGCCTAGACTGCACTGCATGCGGGCCCGTTATGCGGTGTGCGGCCTGACCGCCGCGGCGATCGCGGGTGCCTGCGCGACGGCCACTGCCGCCCCTTGGCCGCAGGGCACACACACCGAGAAGTGGATCGACCTGAAGCCCGGCGAGTGCGTGGCCGACCTGCCCCCGCCCGACCTGAGCCGCGTGACGGTCACCGTAGTCGACTGCGCGACGGCGCATTTGGCCGAGGTGTACCTGCGCGCCCCGATGGCGGTGGACAAGGCCGTCGCGATCGTCGCCAACCGGGACTGCACCGACGGGTTTGCCCCGTACACCGGCCGGCCCGTTGCGGGCAGCCCGTTTTCGATCACCTACCTGATCGACTCGAATCAGGATCGCACCGGGGCCGACCCCACCCCCAGCACCGTCATCTGCCTGTTGCAGGCGGCCAACGGGCAACCCCTGACCGGGTCGGCCCGCCGCTGATCAACAGCCGAGTTGCGCTGCGAGGTCGAGGAAGTCGGACGCGTTGATGTCGAACTCGTCGGAATAGGCGACGTCGGCGTTGCCGCCGGCGCCGAACTCGAGCGGGCGCGCGACGAAGGCGGTCCGGAACCCCAGCGCCGCCGCGGCGCGGAGGTCGTACTTGTGGCTGGCCACCATCATGATCTCGCCGGGGGGCAGGCCCAGGTAGGTCGCCGCCATCCGGTAGACGGCCGGGCCGGGCTTGAACGCCCCGGCCATCTCCGCGGCGAAGATCGCGTCGAACGGCAGGCCGGCGCGCTTGGCGATCTCGACGACCGCCGACACGTCGGCGTTCGACAGCGTGGCCAGCGTGTAGGCACTGCGCAGCCGCGTCAGCCCCGGCACCGCGTCCGGCCACGCCCGCAGCCGCCGCCAGGCCAGGGTCAACTCGTCGCGTTCGGCGTCCGCCAATGCGACGCCGCTCTCCTCCAGGACGCGGTCGAGCGCCCGGCGATACACCGAGTGCACCGACACCCACCCACTGTCGCGGCCCCGAGCCTCCTCCAGCGCCGCGAAGTACGCTGCGCGCCAACGCCGCACCACGTCGGGCCAGTCGGCTTCCGGGTGCCGTCCGGCGCCGATCCGTCGCGCCTCGTCGCACACCGTCGAATGGAAATCGGTCGCCGTGCCCTGCACGTCGAACAGCAACGCCTTCACCACAGCCCTCATCATGCAACGATGTGCGTCGTGGCCGACACCGACAGCGCCGAAGAGCAAGAGCCCGACTACCGGTTCACCTTCGCCAACGAGCGGACCTTTCTGGCCTGGCAGCGCACCGCGCTGGGGCTGCTGGCCGCGGCGGTCGCGCTCGTGCAGCTGGTCCCCGAGCTGGGGGTTCCGGGTGCGCGGCGCCTGCTCGGCGGGGGGCTCGCGCTGCTGGCGATTCTCACCAGCGGGATGGGGTTGCTGCGCTGGCAGCAGGCCGATCGCGCCATGCGCCACGGGACCCCGCTGCCGCGGCATCCCTCACCGACGTACCTGGCGGTGGGCCTCACGGTGGTCGGGCTCATCGCGCTCGCGCTGGTGATCGCCAAGGCGGTGCTGGGGTGAGCGGCACGACGGCCGACCGCGGGGACCAGGCCGAGCGGACGACGCTGGCCTGGACTCGGACGTCGTTCGCGTTTCTGGCCAACGGCGCCCTGCTGATGATCCGGAACCTGCACGGCTCGGTCCGCCCGGCCGACCTGGTTCCCGCCGGGCTGGCCGGCGCCGTCGCGCTGGGAACGTTCCTGATCGCGGTGCACCGCCAGCACACCCTGCAGCAGCGGCCCCTGCCGAGGCGACTCACGCCCCGGCACCAGGTGTACGTCATCGGCACGGCGGTGTTGGCCCTCATCGTCGTCACCTCGGTGGGCCAGCTGCTCTAGTTGCCCAGCAGCGCGCGCACGGCCGGGCGCGGTCCCGTCGGCCGCAGCAGCGCGCTGGCGGGGCGCGGACGCACCACCATCGGCCACCAGAACCAGCGGCCCAGCAGCGCGGCGATGGACGGTGTCATGAAGGCGCGCACCACCAGGGTGTCGAACAGGAGGCCCAGGCCGATCGTCGTGCCCACCTGGCCGAGCACCCGCAGCTCGCTGACCGCCATCGACGCCATCGTGAAGGCGAACACCAGCCCCGCGTTCGTCACGACCTTGCCGGTGCCGCCAACCGCGCGGATGATCCCGGTATTGAGCCCCGCGGCGATCTCCTGCTTGAACCGGGCGACCAGCAGCAGGTTGTAGTCGGAGCCCACGGCCAGCAGGATGATCACCGACATCGCGAGCACCAGCCAGTGCAGTTCCATGCGAATGATGTGCTGCCACAACAACACCGAGAGCCCGAACGAGGCGCCCAGCGACAGCGCCACCGTCCCGACGATCACCACGGCCGCGGCCAGACTGCGGGTGATCACCAGCATGATGATGAAAATCAGGCAGAGCGAGGAGATCGCCGCGATCATCAGGTCGTATCGGGCGCCGTCGGAGATGTCCTTGAACACCGCCGCGGTGCCGCCCAGGGAGATCCTGGCGTTCTCCAGCGGGGTGGTCTTCAGCGCCTCCTCGGCCGCGGTCTTGATGGCGTCGACGCGGGCGAAATCCTCGGGCGTCGCGGGGTCGCCCCGGTGCAGGATGAACAGGCGCGCGGCTTTGCCGTCCGGCGACAAGAACATTCCAAGCCGCGCTTGAAGTCCCGGTCGTCGAAGACTTCCGGTGGCAGGTCACACCGCTGCCTCATGTGTTCAACGTAGACATGTGTTGAACAAGGCACCCTTCCGCGGTTAAGGTTTCGAGAAAGCGACGATATTCGGAGGAAGACTGGGCCAGGGCTGCCATAGGGTCCAAATCAATAGGCGTGGTGAATTTCCCGCAGCGGGCAATTCGGCGCGCACCTTCCACCGGTGCAGGGCCGGGGGCCAATGCCAGATTCCCTTTCTGCGCCTTCCCAGATTGGTCTGTGAGCAATGCCCCAACAGCCGTCCGTCACCATCGTCATTCCCGCCTATAACGAAGAATGTTATATAGGCAAATGCCTGGACTCGTGCATCGACCAAACGTCGGCACCCGAAGAGATCATCGTCGTCAGCAACAAGTCGACCGACAACACCGCGGCCATCGTGCGCCGGTACCAGGCGCAGCACCCGCACATCGACATTCAGCTGCTCGAACAAAACGAACACCAGGGCATCGCGCCGACGCGTAACCACGGTTTCGACCATGCGCGCAGCGACATCATCGCCCGGACCGACGCCGACTCCGTCATCGCCCGCGACTGGGTCGGCGACCATTCGCCGCCGGTTCGAGGATCCGGCCGTCGACGCGGCCAGCGGCCCCATCGGCTTTCACGACATGCCGCTGCGGGGGTTCCTGTTCTGGGTCGACTCCACCCTGCGCGGCAAGGTGCACCGGTACGCAGGAACGAGCGGTTCCTGATCGGGGCCAACATGGCGATCCGCGCCCAGGCGTGGAAGTCGGTGCGCCAGCTGACGCATCTCGACCTGGAGGACCGCTTGCACGAGGAGGTCGACCTCGCGCTGACCCTGTTCAAGAACGACTTCGAGATCGCCTACGAGCCGGGCATGGTCGCCGCCATGTCCGCCCGCCGGGTGGAATCGTCGCCGCGCGATTTCTACCGGTACGTCACGCACTACACCCGGACGACCGACCTGCACGGCATCAGGAGCCCGGCCGCGTACACGGCGATCTCCACCCTGCTGCTGCTGTACTTCCCCTTCCGCGCGAGGCGGTTCTTCTACGACGTGGACAACCGGCGGTTCACCTCGTCGAAGCTGCGCGACAAGCTACGCGGTCAACGGTCGCGGGCGCGCGACGGCGATGACCGCCGGAGGTGAACTCGCGGAACCGGCGCCGGCC
>NZ_GG770557.1:186867-192048 GCF_000164135.1 Mycobacterium parascrofulaceum ATCC BAA-614
TTAATGTCGCGGTGCTTCCGCCGGTCCCGGTCGACGACTGGACGCTCGACACGTTGAGCGACCGCATCGCCGGTGTGCGCCAACGGTATCTGGACACCCTGGCCGATTGGCCGACCGAAGCCTAGGCGGAAGCCCGGAACCCGTCGACCGCATCGGACGCGGCGACGACGATCGTCCGCCCGGCCCACGGCTACGAATAACGGGAGTGGGCACACGTCGCTACCACGCCGCAGCAGGGTCTCGGATCGGGCCTTGCGGGCGCCGGGCGGACGCTAGGCTACCGATCGATGACGGGACCGCCGCCGTCCGGCCACGAGCTGGACGCCCTGCTGCACAAGGTCGCGCGCGGGGACAGCGCCGCGTTCGCGGCCGTCTACGACCTCACTAAGAGCCGGGTGTACGGGATGGTGATGCGGGTGCTGCGCGATTCCGGTTACAGCGAGGAAACCACCCAGGAGATCTACTGCGAGGTTTGGCGGACCGCGCGGGACTACGACCCCAGCAAGGGATCGGCCCTGGCGTGGCTGCTGACCATCGCGCACCGGCGGGCCGTCGACCGGGTCCGCAGCGAAGAGGCGTTCGGCAGGCGGGAGTCCCGCTACGCCGCCACGAGCGCCGACCCGGCCAGCGACGTCGTCGCCGACGCGGCGATCGCCGGTGACGAGCGCCGCCGCGTGGTCGAATGCCTGGGCGCGTTGACCGATACGCAGCGGGAGTGTATCCAGTTGGCGTATTACGACGGCCTCTCCTATAGCCAAGTGTCGGAGCGGTTGGCCGCGAATCTGTCGACGATCAAGTCGCGCATGCGTGACGCGCTGCGCGCCCTGCGTAACTGCCTGGAAGTGCCATGACCGAGCCCAACGAATTCGAGATTCTCGAGCTCGCAACGCCGTACGCGTTGGACGCGGTCTCGCAGGAGGAGCGCTCCGAGATCGAGCGCCGGGTGGCGGCCGCCCCACGGTCGGTCGCGGCTGCGTTCAACGACGAGGTCCGTGCCGTGCGCGAGACGATGGCGGCCATTTCGGCGAGCACGGCCGTCGAACCGCCGGCGCACCTGCGGGATGCGACGCTGCGGACGATCCGCTCCGGCGACGGACGCGGATACGGTTGGCGCACAGCGGTCTTGGCGGCGGCAGCGGCGGCGGTGGTGGTTGGTGCCGCGGCGTTCGGCGTCGGCGTGCTCATGCGGCCGCACGCGCCGTCGAACATCGGCGAGCAGGTCCTGGCGGCCCCGGACGTGCGCACCGTTTCCGGTTCGCTCGGCACCGGTACGGCGACGGTCGTCTTCTCCCGTGACCGCAACGCCGGTGTGCTGGTGATGAACAACGTCCCACCGCCGAAACCCGGGACCGTCTACCAGATGTGGCTGCTCGGCGACCAGGGCGCGACCTCGGCGGGAACGATGAACACCGCGGCCGTGGCGCCGTCGACGACCGCGACGCTTACCAACCTCGGATCCTCGAAAGCCCTGGCGTTCACTGTCGAACCGGGGACCGGGTCGCCCCAACCGACCGGGACCATCCTGGCCGAATTGCCCCTGGGCTGAGCGGGCTCGGATCTTTTTCCCGACGGCACCCGTCCGTCGTCGCGGCGGCTCCGAATGACTGATCGAAGGTGTCAGACCAACCGATGGAGGATAACGCGATGAAGGTTGACAAGACGTCGGTCGCGGCGAAGGGCTTCGCGGCGGCGGCGATGGTGAGTCTGGGCGTCGTGGCGGCTCCGAACGCGGCGGCGGCCGATCTGGTGGGTCCGGGGTGCTCGGAGTACGCGGCCGCGAACCCCACGGGCCCGGCGTCCGTCAGCGGAATGTCGCGGGTACCGGTGACGCAGGCGGCCGCCAACAATCCGATGCTGACCACGCTGACCTCGGCGCTGTCGGGCAAGCTGAACCCGAACGTCAACCTGGTCGACACGCTGAACAACGGGCAGTACACGGTCTTCGCGCCGACCGACGCCGCGTTCGGCAAGCTGCCGGCGCAGACGATCGACCAGCTGAAGACGGATTCCCACCTGCTGACCAGCATCCTGACCTACCACGTGGTGCCGGGTCAGTTGGGTCCGGACATGGTCGCCGGGTCCCACAAGACGGTTCAGGGCGCGAACGTGACGGTCACCGGCCAGGGCGATGGCCTGCGGGTCAACAACGCCGGCCTGGTCTGCGGTGGCGTGCCGACTGCCAACGCGACGGTGTACCTGATCGACACGGTGCTGATGCCGCCGACGTAGTCGCCCGATCGGACGACCGAAGCTAGGCGGTGGGCCGCAGCCCGGAAACCGTCGACCGCATCGGGCGCAGCGACGACAGGAAGAGCACCCCGTAGCCGTTGGCGCGCAGGCTGACTCGCAGGTCCGGGCCGGGGGTGTTGTGCGCGAGCCACTGGGTCAGGGCCGGGCGGTGCTGGTACGCGGATGCGTTCTGGACGCCCAGCAGCCGCAGGAGCGCCGGCAACGTGGTGGGCTGCTCGAGCCCCGGGGCGATGGTCAAAGTGTTCCTTCCGGGCAGTGGGTCTGCATGGCGCCGGGCAGCACCTGCTGGGTGTTCGCGTCGGCGACGGAATGCGCGGGCGCGTCGAGGCCCCCCAGCATGAAGGCAAAGGTGATCGCCAGGCATGCGCATCCACGGCACAGGGTTTCCATTGGGTAACATCATCTTTCGCATCAAATGCGGACGGAGTCCGCGTCTGTGCTTCAGAGCTGATTACCCCGCCGGGGCCCGCGCAAACGGCACGGACATAATTCCCCCGCATCCCTCAGAGCCCTGGGGCCCACGCGTCGCGTGAAGGCCACCCCGGCCGGGGGCGGATGTGACGCTAGGCGATCACGTAGTCGGAGAGCGGGAACGTCGAGGCTTCCCGCACCGAGTTCAGCGTCGACGTCGGCCGCAGCAGCGACGCCTCACCGCGGGGGCTGAAGTAGTACGACCGCGACGTGGCGCAGTTGCCGGCGTAGAACACCGAGTTGTCCAGCCGTTTGGTCATCCGCGCCATGAACCCGTCGGTGGCCTCTTCGGTCACCTCGAACGTCGTCGCCCCGCGGCGCTTGACCTCGCCGAGCAGCCGGTCCATGTGCCGCATCTGGTATTCGATGGTGTGGAAGAAGGACAGCCCGGAGAAGGCGAACGGGCTGGCCAGGCCGATGTAGTTGGGGAAGTACGGCATGGTGACGCCCTGGTAGGACTGAAACCGGGTCTCGCGCCACCACTTCCCGAGGTTGCGGCCCTTGCGGCCGACCACCTCGATCGCCGGGAAGTTGGCCTCCCACAGGTCGAAGCCGGTCGCCAGCACCAGGGTGTCGATGACGGTCTTGCGCCCGTCGGTGGTGACGATGCCGTCCGCCTCGATCCGCGCGATCGACGTGGTCTCCAGGCGCACGTGCGGCTTGCGGAACGCGTGGTAGAAGCTGTTGGACATGGTGGGCCGCTTGCAGCCGCAGTCGTAGTCCGGGGTGAACCGGGCGCGCAGCTCCTTGTCGCGGATCCACCGGAACCGGTTGATCTTGGCCAGATCGGCGGCCGAGATGTTGCCGCGCCCCCGGGACTCTTTGAAGTGCAGCGCCCCGACGACCATGATCATCTCCAGGATCACGTCGGTCACCCAGCGCAGCGCGCGCTGCGCCACCGGCAGCCGGGCGAACAGGCCGCGCACCGCCAACGGGAACTCGAAGTCGGGCTTCGGGATCACGTGGGTGGCGGTGCGCTGGTAGACGGTCAGCTCCCCGGCCTGTTTGGCCAGCTCCGGGATGAGCTGAACCGCCGAGGCACCCGTCCCGATGACGGCGATCCGGCGCCCCGCGTAGTCGTAGTCGTGATCCCACGCCGTGGTGTGGACGACCTTGCCCTTGAAGCTCGCGATCCCCGCGATATCGGGCAGGCGCGGCTGGGACAGGAAACCCGTCGCGGTGATCAAGAAGCGGGTCGTCAGCGTGTCGCCCCCGGCCAGCGCCACCCGCCAGACCTCGGCGTCCTCGTCCCACTGGGCGCCTTCGACGGTCGTATTGAACCGCATGTGCCGGCGCACGTCGTACTTGTCGGCGACGTCGACGGCGTACTGCTTGACCTCGGCGCCCGGCGCGAACAACCGTGACCAGGCCGGATTGGGCTCGAACCAGTAGGAGTAGGTGGTCGACGGGATGTCGACGGCGATGCCCGGGTAGTGGTTGACGTGCCAGGTGCCGCCCAGGTCGTCCTCGCGGTCGAGGATGACGAAGTTGTCATAGCCGAGACGCTTGAGCTGGATCGCGGCGCCGATGCCGCCGAAACCCGCGCCCACTATGACGGCGTCGTATCGGTTCACAACATCCTCCGTGCTTCCGGCCCCGACGTGCTTAACGAATGCTTGGACTTACCTTACGTAACTCTAATAAAGAGCGCGTTACGACGCATCCGCGTTTGCCAGCATGTGACCTCGCCGACATCAATACGCGCGAACCTGGCAACCTCCAAATCGTCGCGGTCGTCGCCCAATCATGGCCGCACCCATGCGGTTAAGCTTCGCTGACGTGGACGGGTGCGGCTCACCAGGCGAATGCTCCGGGGCCGGCCGCTGCCATCGAGCTAACAACAGCACCTGGGGCCACAACGCCTGCCCCAGAGCCGAATCTGGGATCGGGTCTTACCGCGCGGCCGGTCCGGCCGCGGCCGTCTGCTGCAGGCGGCCCAGGAATTCGTGGCATCGCCGCGCGCGCTCGGAGTCCTGCTCCATCACTTCGCTGAAGAACGATGCGACGTCGTCCATGCCCGCGTTCTTCGCGTCGCGCACGTACTGGCCGTAGTCGTGCCCGGCCTTGAGCGAGTGGTACTGAACCGAGATGAGGTCGAAAGTCACGTCCTCGAAACCTGTTTCACCGGTAGCCATGTCGTCACCTTTCCGTGTCTCTAGCGTGTTCGCGGGTCGGCTACCCCGGGGCATCAAGGCCAAACAACGGCTCGCGGGCGTTTCGGAAGGTGGCCTCGCGCCGAGTCTGTCAAGATAGATTCATTTGGTGCGTCGACACGCGGGCCTCATCCGGTGCCTGTCGTCGCGCCTGGGTATACAGGAAACGATGACGAAGATTTCGTAAATTTGACAGTTTGGGAGGCGCTTCAATGGGCATCAGTCGCGGCATGATTGCACGTCACCTCATCCGTTCCCTCGCTCCCGCCGTGGTTGCAGCGTCCGGCCTCGCCGGGTCGGCGCTCGG
>NZ_GG770557.1:192725-200505 GCF_000164135.1 Mycobacterium parascrofulaceum ATCC BAA-614
GCCGCCATGATCGACAAAGGCGTCGCCTTCGCCTCCAGCCACCTCGGCGTCGGGGGCCCGGCGACCCAGGTGTCGGCGCCCGGCGGCAACTTCGGCGGCTGAGCGACCGCTCGGCTACTGGGCGGCTTGGCCGTTGAGGTAGGCGACGATTCCGCGCGTCACCGCGGCGGCGTAATTCGCCCGGCCGTCGGGGCTTTGCATCCGCGCGGCGTCGTCGGCGTTCTTCATGTTGCCGAGTTCGACCAGGATCGCCGGGTATGCGGCCAGGTTCAGCCCCGCGAGGTCGGCGCGTCCGTACAGGCCGCCCGAACCGATGTAGTTGGCCGGCTGAAACCCCGCCTCCGCCAACGCGTCACGCATCGTGGTGGCCAGCCGAACGGCGGGCCCGGCCTGCGCGTCGTTCAGCGGCGGGCTCGAGTAGTTCACGTGAAACCCGCGGCCGGACGCGGGTCCGCCGTCGGCGTGGATGCTGACGATCACGTCGGGGCGCATCGCGTTGGCCGCGGCGGCGCGCTGGTCGATGCACGGGCCCACCGAGTCGTCGTCGGGGCGGGAGAGCTGGGTGCGGACGCCCATTTGGTTGAGCGATTCGCTGATGAGCGCCACCACCGCCCAGGTGAACGCGTGCTCGGGATAGCCGTCGTCGGTCGCGGTGCCCGACGTCTGGCACGCCTTGGTCCCGCCGCGCCCGTTGCGGACCTGCCGGTTGATCGAGGCGTCGTTGACGGCGTTGTGGCCCGGGTCGAGGAAGACCGCGGACCCGGCGACGCCGGCCGTCGCGCGCGGGGCCCCCAGGAACGCCGCGGCGCCGAGCAGCGCCGGCGCGCATCGCAGCACGTCGCGCCGCGAAACGGGGCGGTCGGTCACCGCGCGATGGTAACAATCAGCGCTGCGGGACGGCTCAGACGTCGGTCAGGGCGCGGGCCGCGGCGCGGAACATGGTCCGCTTGATCGCGCCGAGGGTGCCGGGGTCCTTGCCGCCCAGCGGGCGCAGCAGGTCGGCCGCCGCGGCGGCCACCTCGCCCTCGGCCGCGGTGGCGTCGACAATGCCGAGTTCGGCGGCCTCTTCCCCACCGAACCGGCGCCCGGTCGTCATCGAGGCCACCGCGGCGCGGGGGGTGAGCTTGGCCTGGATCAGCGCCGCCATGCCGTCGGTGAACGGGATGCGGATGTCGACCTCGGGGAAGCAGAAGAACCCGCGGTCGGCGCGCATCACCCGCACGTCGTGGGCCATGGCGAGCATGGCGCCGGCGCCGAAGGCGTGCCCGGTCACCGCGGCGGCGGTGGGCATGGGAAAGGTGAGCACGCGGGCCAGCAGCGCCTGCACCCGCGCGACGTAGGTCTGGGTCCTCTCGGCGTGGGCGGCCAGCCAGTCCAGGTCGAGGCCGTTGGTGTAGAACTTGCCGCCGGCGGTGGTGACCAGGCCCTGGGCGCCGGCCCGCTCGATGTCGTCGAGCCGCTCGTTGATCGCGTCGAGAAAGTCCGGGGAGAACCGGTTCTCGCCCTCGCCGAGGTGCAGGATCGCGATCTTGTCGTCCCAGCTGAGCGTCGGTGTCATGTCGATTCCTCTCTGGTTTTGCGCCGGGGCTCCCCGGCGTCGAGCACGGCCGTGACCGCGGCGCGCAACCGTTTTCGCGCATCGGGATCGTCGATTCGGTTGCGGCGCAACAGGAGCGCGGTGGGCAGGTCGACGATGCAGGCGGTGACGACGTCGACGGCCGCCGCGTCCTTGCGGTCCCACAACAGGCGGGCGAGCCGGATCATCGTGTCCACCAGCAGCCGGTCCAGGTCGCGCAGCTGTGTCGCGATGTCGGGCGGCGTCTGCGGCCCCAGCAGCTCCTCGCGGCGCACGGTGAGCAGCAGTTGCGAGGATTCCGGGTGGGTTTCGGCGAACACCGCCGGCGCCTCGGCCGCCGCCACCACCGCGGCCACGCCGTCCCCCTCGGGCGCGGCGTCGATCAATTCGCCTTGCGCGCCGAGGAATCGGTGTCCGGCCCGCAGCCACGCACGCCCGACGAGGCCGGCCCGCGAACCGAACGTGTGGTAGAGCGCGCCGTTGGATACGCCGGTCGCGTCGCCGACGGCCCTGATCGTGACCGCGGCCGGCCCGGACCGCACCGCCAGCCGTTCGACGGCGTCCAGGATCCGGTCCTGGTCGTGGACGCGGGGGCGCGGCATGCGGGTGTCATAACAGAGCGTTTGCTCTGTTATGACACCCCGGTTTGACGACGGGCGGGGGTCGGGAACCCTTTTCGCATGATCACTGAGGTCGACGAAGAGGTGCTGTTGGCGGATATCGAGCGGCAACTGGTCGATGACTTTCCCGGGGTCCCGCCGAAGGTCGTCGACGCGCTGCTCCGCGAAGAACATGCCCGGTTCGCGCACAGCCGCGTCCGCGAATTCGTCCCGCTACTCGTGGAGAAAAACGCACGGGAGCAGCTCAAGCAGCGGTCGAACTAGCCGGCTACTTCAGGGTGTAGGCCACCCGCGAGATGCGGAAGAAGTGGCCGGTGCTGGAGTCGGTGCAGGTGACGGCGGCGGGTTCGCCCGCGCAGGTGAGCGACCCGGCGGAACGGGTCTCGCCGGTTCGGAGCGTCGGCAGCCCGTTGCCGCGGGTGGTGTCGGTGTGGCAGACCATGGCCGGTGAGCTGCCCTGGACCATGTCGATCTGATCGCCGAACGCCCCCTCGCACGACCGCGGTCGGGGCGGCATGACGTAGGTAGGGTTCGCGACGCCGCACGACGCCAGGAGAGCCTCGCCCTGGAACGCCGCCATCACGCAGGTGACGTCGCCCGAGGGCGACTGAAACTGGTAGAACGGGTCCGCGCTCGCGACCGCCGGCGGGCCCAGTGCGGCGATGGCCGCGACGACCGGCACGGCCGCCAGCGTTTGCGCGTTCATGGTGGAAGTTGTAGTCCCTTCGGGCCCGGGTGAACAGGGCTCCGGCAACCTTGGGTGAGAGTTGCTCTGCGCGAACCCCTTACAGGACCGTACTAAAAGGTATGGTACGGTCGGCGTCATGTCCGCGGTCAACGCTCGCCCGACGTATGGGATCACCGACGACTTCGTGGCTCGCCTGGCCGAGCGCGCCGAGGAGGCCGAGCGGCTGCGCCGGCTCCCCGCCGCGACGGTCGACGAGTTCCGGGAGACCGAGCTGTTCCGGCTGTTGCTGCCGGCCCGGTTCGGCGGTCTGCAGGCGTCGTTTCCCGAACTGCTGCAACCGATTCGGCGGATGGCGCACGGCTGCGCGTCCAGCGCGTGGACGCTGGGCTTCTACGCCCTCCACAACTGGCTGCTGTCGCTGTTCGACCTGCGGGTCCAGCAGGAGGTGTTCGCCTCGGGGCCGGTGCTGGCGCCCGCTCCCCTGGCCCCCACCGGGCGCGGCGTCCCGGCCGACGGCGGGGTGCGCCTGACGGGCCGGTGGTCCTGGGCGACCGGCGCGATGGCCGCGGACTGGGTGATGGTCGGGGCGCTCGTCGAGCGGCCGGACCGGATCGACCCGGCGCTGGTGCTGGTGCCCGCCGACCAGGTGGAGGTCGTCGACACCTGGCACACCGCGGGCATGCGCGGCACCGGCTCGCACGACGTCGTCGTCACCGACGTGCTCGTGCCCGAGCACCGCATGGTCGCGGTGGCCGACATCTACGCCGGGACGGCGCCGGGCGCGCGGGCCCATGACGCGCCGACGTATCGGTGGCCGATGGTGCCCGCGCTGGCGCTGGTGGCCTCGATGCCGGTGCTCGGCGCGGCCGAGCGGGTCACGGAGCTGTTCGCCGAGCGCCTGGGCGGGCGCGTGCTGGCGTATAGCGGTGCGGCGCAGAAGGATCAGCCCGCCGCGCAGATCCGGCTGGCGGGCGCGCGGGTGCGGCTGCGGGCCTTGCGGGCGCTGGTCGACGAGACCGCCGACGGCATCGACCGGATGGTGGCCGCCGGCGAGCGGGTGCCCCGAGCGGTGCGGGCCGAGGCGCGGCTGGCGGCCGTCCACACGGTCCACGAGAGCCGGGCCGTCATCGCCGACCTGCTGGACGCCTCCGGGGCCAGCGCGCAGTTCCTGTCCAACCCGCTGCAACGCTTCAAGCGCGACGTGGACATCGCGGCCGGGCATGTGGTTTTCGACTACGACGTGAGCCGGGAATTGGCCGGGGCGTTGGCGATTGGCGCCAAGATCTCCCCGATCGCGATGGTCTAATCCTTGAGCATCAGCTCGAGAAAGCGTTCCCGCTGCGCGATCTGCTGCGCCTGCTGGGCCGAGCCGGCCAGGTGCAACAGGCCGATGCCGGCGGCGAAGGTCAACTCGGCGCGCAGCTTGGCGTCCTCGGGGCCGAAGCCGTAGTCGCCGTAGGCCTTGGTGACCGCGCGCAGCAGGCGCCGGTCGGCGGCGCGGACGTTGGCGGCGGCGGCCGGGTCGGTGCGGGCCCATTCGCGCATCGCGCGTTCCAGCGTCCAGTGCCCGGGGCTGGTGAGCGCGGCCATCATGGCGGACAGGCGTTCCCGCGGGGGCAGCGCGTCGAGTTCGGCCAGCGACCGGCGATCCTTCTCCAGGAAGGTGTTCCACGATTCGACCAGCGCGGCCCGGTAGCTGTCCATGTCGTCGAAGTGCCAGTAGAAGCTGCCGCGGGTGACGCCCGCCTGCTGGCAGAGGCGCTCGACCTTGAGCCCGCGCACGCCCTGCTCGGCGAGCAGCGTGTAGCCGGCCTGCAGCCAGTCCTCGACTGTCAGGCGCGGGGGCTTGCGTGCGGCCACATCGTGCAAGGTTACGGGTGGGCGCGGCCCGGCCGGCCGAGGTGCGCCGCGCGCGCGGCGTCGAGCAGTTTTGGCCCTGGGTGAATTCCTGCCAAACACGCGGCGAAGGGTGGGGTCCCGCTACGGCATGCGTGTAATGTCCGGATTTGCTAGCCGACAAATTCCTGTTAACTCTTGGCATGCTTGCTGGGGTGCCGAAGGATCAGGGGGTGCCGTGAGCACAACCGAGATGTCCGACGTGTCGGCGACGACCGGGGTTGACGAGGTCGTGGTGGCGTTGCAGGACGAGTCTTTGCTGCTGGGCGGTGACCCCGCCGCCGTCGAGTCCTATCTGGCCCGGCTGCGCGCGACCGCCGGCCAAGGCTTGCGGGTCGCCGGCATCGACGGCGCCGCGCTCGCGAACGCGGCGATCGCCGGGCTCGCCTCGGTGCTGGCCGACTCGGGCACGTACGTGCAGTTGCATCGCGACACCGTGGCCGCGCTCAAGGAAGGCAACCTGGTTCCCGTCGCCGACGGCTTCTTCCGGCTGACGACCGGTGTCGACGCCGGCCAACTCCTGGCGCAGCTGCAGTGGCGACCGGAACTGCTCGCCCCCGAGGTGATGCTGTCGGCGCAGATGCTCGCCGTGCAGATGGCGTTGAAGTCCGCGGTGGCCGAGGTGGAGGACGCCGTCCGGCGGGTGGAGGACAAGGTCGAGGCGGTGCTCGAGGTGGCCCGGGCGCAGCGCGCCGGCGACGTCCTGGGCAACAGCCTGACGGTCTCGCGGATGGTCGACTCGCTGGAGAAGTACGGGTCGCTGCCCGACGCGTACTGGGATTCCGTGGCCGCCCTCGGGCCGGCGCTCAACGTCGCCGTCGAGCAGCTGCGCAACCACGTGAGCCGCATCCTGGCCTCGTTCGATCACACGCTGGGCGTGCAGCAGCGTGCCGCCAAGCTGCGAAATGCCATCGACGACAACCGGCTTGGCGACACGCTGAGCCTGCTGGTGATCGCCGAGGAGGCGCTGCACAAGTGGCAGCGGCTGAACCTGGCGCGCATCGAGGCCAAGGAGCCCGAGCAGCTGCTGCGGGCGATCGACGAGGCGCGCGGGCTGGTCGACCACCACCTGCGCGAAGACCTCGCCATCTACCGCAGCGCCAAGGAGGTGCTCGACCGGTTCGGGAAGACCGCCGCCGTCGACGGCTTCCGGTTCTGGGCGGTGCGCGAGCTTTCTCGGCAACGGGGTGCGCTGCGCGAGGAGCTCGACCGCTTCGCCAAGGCGCGCCAGCACCAGGTCGAGACGTGGGAGGACTTCCACATCCCGAGCGTGCTCGACGCCGCCGTCGCGGCTCTGGAAGCCGTCGGAAGCGTGACGGGTCGCGTGCTGGTGGCCGCCGGCCGCGGGGTCGTGTACTTGGGTGGGCAGGTCGTCGGGCCGTTCCGGGGCGGGCGTGGCGATGGACCGTCTCAGGCGACCGGCCTTGAGGAACACCAGCCGGCGTGATCGATTTGGGGCTGTCCGGCAAGCGCGCGGTGGTGTCGGGTGCGGGCTACATCCCCGAGCGCGCGGGCCACGGCTGGTTCACGTCGTTGGCCCTGGCCGAAGCGGGCGCCTCGGTCGTCTGCATCGACATCGACGAGCAGCGTGCGGAGCAAATCGCCGGCGAGATCGTCGGCCGAGGTGGAAACGCCATCCCGATCGTGGCCGACATGACCGACCCCGAGCAGGTCGGTCGGGCGATCGACGACGTCGAGGCAGCGCTGGGCGGTGTCGACGTGTGCGTCGACATCATCGGTGGCGCGACCTGGTCGAAGGTCGAGGACTTCACGCCCCGATTGTGGGACGCGGCAATCCATTACAACCTGACCCAGGTCTTCTACCTCTTTCAGGCCGCGGCAAAGTACATGATCGGCCAGGGCAGCGGCGGATCGCTGGTGGCGATCGCTTCGGTCGACGGCATCGCCTCGGCGACCTACCATGCCGCCTACGGCGCCGCGAAAGCCGGCGTCATCTCGTTAGTCAAGACCTTCGCGGATGAGCTGGGGCGGTACGGCATTCGCGCCAATGCCGTCGCGCCCGGCAACGTGGGCACCGGGAACGAGGACCAGCCGCCTGGTGAATACAACGTCAACGGGATCAACCCGCTGGCGGCGCCCCGCGCGCACGACATCGCCAACGCCGCGTTGTTCCTGTCCTCCGAGCTGGCCGCCCGCATCACCGGTCAGACGCTCGTCGTCGACGGCGGGGCCACCATCCGGCAGCTGTGGGGGCTGGGCGAGTCGATGATCCCTTCAGACCCGGAGGCGGCGCTGCCGGACTTCATGCGGCCCGGGCCGTCGGGCTAGCGCTGGTGGATTAGCGGTAGGCCGGGAACCGAGCTTCTGCCCTTGAGGACGTACGGGGCCGTGATCGAGCCGATGTAGATGTCGCGCATGTCTTTGCCGCCCCAGGCGATGCTGGTCGGGCCGTTTAGGAGTGCTCCGTCGGGGTCTTCAATCACGGTTGTCGCCCGGCCGTCCGGGCTGATCGCCACGATCTTATTGGCGAGAACCAATGTCACCCAGAGGTTTCCCGCGGCGTCGAACGCGCATCCGTCGGCCATGCCCCAGCGGCGGCCGACCTCGGGGTCGGCCATCAGGCGGCCGGCGTCGGGGCCGTACTCGTCGGGGCGCCGGCCGCCCAGGGGCCGGCCGAATCGTTCTTGTGGTCCGAGCGTTTCGCCCTCGATCGGAAACCGCACCACATCGGCGGTGAGCGTGCGGACCACATACAGGTAGTCCTCGTCGCGGTCCAGGGCCATACAGTTGGGGAAGTTCACTTTGTCGGCGACCACCCGCGCGGATTGGCGATCCGGTACGACTCGGAAGATGAACCCGTCGGCGGTGCCGTGGGCGATAGTGTCCATGAGATCGTCCGCGACCGTGCTCACCGAACACCAGAGGGCACCAGTCGAATCCGCGCAAACGAAGTTCAGCCACTTCAGGCGGCGCCCATCCAGTTGTCCGCTTAGTACCGCAGTGATCGCGTCGGTCTCCGGGTCGAGGTCCTGCAACACG
>NZ_GG770557.1:202194-226165 GCF_000164135.1 Mycobacterium parascrofulaceum ATCC BAA-614
CTAAGCCCCAATTGGCGATCACAAAGTGGCCGTCGCAGTCCAGCGCGATTCCGTTCGGCTCGCCGCCCGCGTGGCCCAGGTGTCGGACGGTGTGCTCGTCGACGAGTTCCGCGACGGCCGAGCCTCTATCGGAGGCGTACACCCGACCGTCGGCAGTCACCACAACATGTTCTGGGCGTTCTACGCTGCGCCCGAAGGAGTGCAAGTCGTTCACCGTGATGGTGGTGTCGCCCGTTCCGCTCATCTATGTTCCTTGCGTGGTGCAAGCCGTGAGGCATCAAAACGTTCAACTGATCCGCACGGCAAACCTTGCAATCTCGTTCAATCATGCCGTTCGTTCGCACGGCGGTCATTGTGGCGACGGCAGAATCAACGGCACATTCCACAAGAGGTACTTACGCCTGGCGGCTGAGATGCCCTACAGCCCACCGGCTCTGAGGTCGCGATGTGCCGATAGCCAAGCTGTCGTAGACAGGCGCGTAGCGACGTTTCATTTTGAGTCTGAATTTCTAGTACTGCCAACACGTCCGCATTCGTATCCTCGATATAGCGGCAGATGGCGGCGATCCGCGGCCCTCCTCCATGGCCTACGTTTCAGTTGAGCACGCGCATTGCGTCACCCGTCGATCACACACCGTCTACACGTTTACCGAACCGGCCCACGCTTCACTCTCGAATTCATCTGTTGACCAATTTGCTGGCACCGCTGAGCTACACCATCGCCGCTACCGAATTGGCTTCGGTCAGCGACCGAGTCTGGGCCACCAGATGGCGGACCTCCGTCAACGAAGGCTGCAGCTCGTAAGCGTGGTGGTGTACTGCCCGGCTGAGCGAATACCACACCCGTCTCGCCTGCTCGCCAACATCCGGTCCCCGGAAGCTGCTTAAAACAACGAGCTTCGAGATCATCGTCGGCGGCTTCTCGCTAGTTGCGGCCCACGATGCGTTCTGCTCGTCGAGCCAGTCCTCGAATGCCATACGCGCGAGCAGAGCCGCAATTCGGGCCGCCCTAGGTCCGAGAGCTATTCGCCCGTCGAGCACGTCATCGGCGTAGTTCAACAGAGCCGCACGCCCGGTCATGCTGCGCCCCCCACCAAATCACCGACCGCCAACCGCGCGTCGTTAACCGCCCCCTTGTAATCCGATACGCCTTGGTGCACACCCTTATTGACCACCGAGAGTGTGTCCCGACGAGCGCGGCCGCCATTCTTCCACTTGTCGACCGCCAGATCGTCATCTGCACTTCGACCAAGTGCCAGAGCCAGCCGCTTTGCCGTTTTCGTGGCATCTTCCCAGGCCGCTTCGATTTCTTCCCGAGATCGGCCGGCCGTATGGGCTTTCGAGGCGTATGCGTCCCATGCGGCTGCCTCCAACGCTTCTCGGCAGAGGATCGGAATTGCGGACCGCTTGATGTCCTCGGGTACAGCATCGTCCACGGCGATCGCGAAGGCGTCGTCGAGCAGCCGTGTCGCGGGGCGGGTGGACTCAACCACACTGATCGACGAGTTGGCCGCGCGCGTCACCTCGACGATTCGCGCCGGCGCTCGTGAAGCGCGGATCGCAGCCGGGAGCCGGTTGTCGTGGGTCATCACGATCACTTGCCGGTTCTTGGCCAGACCCGTCAAGATTTCCAGGAATCCGTCAATCTTCGAGGGATCCATAGCCTGAATCGGGTCGTCGAACACCAGAAATCGGAATGGGCTCTCCACCGAGGTCGCGCGCGGGATGAATATCGCGAGCGCGAGTGCCTGTAGCTCACCCTGGCTCATTACTCCGAAAGCTTCAGTCTCGGAGCCGTCGACCGCAGCCTGCAGCACGACACGTCGACTTGTTTTTTGTCCCTCCAGCCGGATGCCACCCAGCTCGACGTTGCTCGCCTGCCGCAGCGCCGCCCATATTTTGCGGGCCCTCTCAGCCAGAGGGGTAATGCGTTCGTTGCGCAGGCGACCGGCGTTGGCCAGCAGCCACTTCAAGGCTTCCGTAGCTACCGCCAGCTGGTCTACCACTGCCAGGGACGCTTCTGCCTTCTGCAACCACTCCGCCAATCGCAAGGCCACCGGGCTCCATGCGCCTTCCCGAGACTGGATCAGATTCGATGCTTCCTGCGCCAGCGCCGAGTAGGCGGAGCGAAGCCCCGGAAGGGCTGCATCGACATGGTCGGCAAGCGCGAGATCGTCACAGACGGGCAGATCGACGAAGCGGTCGTAGGCGTCTCGCGCCGAACTCAGCGAGCTCAGATCAGCGTCCGCGAGCGGCGGACGGACCACCGACCGAATTAGCGCGGCCACCGATGAGCGGGCTTGCTGCGTCTCTGCTCGGGCGGCGTTTAGGTCTCGAAGCGCGCTTTGGTCCCGCTCGAGGGCCGCGCGTGCCGCGAGCGCCCAATCGTGGTCGAGCGTGCCCTGACCGCAAACGGGGCAAGGCTGATCACCGTGCTCCTCGTGGAAGTCCAAACTCGACTCCAACAGCGCGGCACGGTCGGCCGCTAACGAGTTCACGCGTTGAAGTTCCCGCTGCTCGGCTTTGGCCGCGGATCGCAGCGCGGCGCATTTCGGTTCGGCATCCTCGGCGGTCGGCACTGTCAGCTGGCGGGCTTGATCCAACGCAGGAGGAACATGCGCCGGACCACCGGTGATCAGCGGACGTATGGCGTCCAGGTCGGGCTTGCCTTTCTTGACCTGTGTCAGCGCGGTCGCGGCACGTGGGTCTTCGTGCCCTGTGAGTACGGGCTTGAGGAGGTCGGCGGCCTTTTTGAGTTCGGCACCAGGTTGGCGAAGCTTCTTGACCTCGGCGTCCAACAGGTTGATGGCATCGGTGAGTTGCTCGAGGCCCAGGAGCTTATAGAGCTGGTCGTAGAAGTCGCTGGGTTTGCCTTCGAGGATGCCGTTGAGCTCGTCGTAGCTGAGCAGCGGCCGATACATGGTCAGCGCTGCATCCCAACCCAGTGCAGTGACGGGCTCGCGTTTGTGCCCCTTGCGCTGCACCCACGAGTGCATGTCGTCGACCGGCACGTCGGCACCAGGCGGCCAGTCCACTCCGATTGTCGTTGTGCCCGAACCCTCTTCAGTGATGCCGATCCGAATCTCTGCCGGTTCGCCAGAGTGCAGGTTCCGCCAGGTCTGCGACCACACGACGGACTTGCCTTTCCATCGGGAATTCACGCCAGTGAGTGCTAATTCGAGGGCCTCGGCGAGTGTGGACTTACCTGACCCGTTGCGACCGGCGATGACCGTGAGGCCCGGCCCGGGCTGAAGTGGCACCGTGACCTCAGGCCCGATGCCTCGGAAGCCTGCGACCGAGATCGACTCTAAGTAGGCGCCCACGGGCTCCTTCGAGGCTTCGTCGGCTGCGGTGAGTGCATCGACGAGGTGTGGCCTAGGGGCGTCGCCCAGCGCCTCTGATAAGGCAGCCGGATCCTCCAGCGCGGCCAGCACCGCCAGCCGCGCGGGTTCGCTCAGCGATTCATCGGCGTCAGCGAGCGCCAGCACGTAGTTCTTCAGTGTCTCTTCACTCATGGCCCCCTCCTCGGGTACGAGACTAAGATTGCGTGAGGACATCTCAAAGGCGTTTGGCCAGACGAGGTATCAGGGCGCCGTGATCCGAACAGGTAGTCCCGTACGTCACTTCTCTGGACGTAACTCCGGTCGCCACGTAGGCGCACCGATGTATCAGCCTCTGAAGTGTCATGCCAGCGCATCGGCTGATAGTGAAGCGGGGCCTCTCTATCTCTCCCTATAGTCGCGCTATGAAGCTCCGGTACCACTATGTTCGTGACAAGTCCGCGGTGGCCCATCATTGGGATTATCTTCGTGATCGGCATGACCACGCCTTGTGTGGGCACGGATACAAAGATCCTGTCGACTTAAAGGGAGCAAGCCGGCCGAGAGCTGTCTGTCGGGCTTGCCAAGCTCTACTACCCCAAGCGGAAGCCCAATGGTGGCAGAAAGCGGCTAAAGAAGGCGCGGAGCAGCTCAAGAGCCTTTCGGCAGATTACGCAAAGCTCTGGGCCGACTACGAGGATCTTTCGGCAGACAACCAATACGCTTGGTCGGAATACGAGAAGCTGTGGTCGGAATACGAAAAGCTTTGGGCGCAGTGCGAGAAGATCGAGGCGCATGCCGACAATCAGCGGCGTGAAATTCGCGCTCTTCTTGAGAAAATTCGCCAAAGCAGCACAGATAGAACACGCCAAAATGGACCATTATCGCCGCGAGTTGGAGCCCCGTCGAAGAAGCGTCCGCGCAAACCTCCTCCAATTAGAGTTGTTTCTGGCGGACTGCCGGGCAGCGGTAAACGCAGCTGACGCTCGGAGTAGCAGCTAGAGCCACGAACTCGTCACCCGTGGCAAATGTGCTCACAACATCCGCGACCCTAAAGTTACTGGCATCGTGGCTGGCGCGCGCCGGCGGACGTTCTTAATAATCGAATGCGAAAGACCGGCAAAGGCATTCGCTATCACTACGACGCCTGGAACGCTGCTCAAAGAAGTTAGATCAAATCCGAGGCGATCAGGTCGGCTGGAAGTCGTTGACTCGGCGCCGAGCTGCCGAACGCCGCCCGAGCGCTCTGCGGTGTGAAGACACACCATCCTCTGGACTGCTAGCTCAACCGAACCTGAGGACACCAACCCGATTCTTGTTGGGTGGGCTGCAACAGGTTCGCGGCGCTGAACATCTCAGTCGTCGGCCGAAGATGCTCTTGGGGTGAGCTTTGAAACGCCCTGGTTCTGACGGAGGCTCGGGCTATTGGATTTCGACCAGGGGTTGGTCGGTCCGTTGTGCATCGTAGAACGCCGCTTCGAACTCAGCCGGTGGGATGTCGTTGAGGTAGCCGTGGAGGCGGCTGGTGTTGTGCCAGTAGACCCAGCCCAGGGTGGCCAGCTCGACGTCCTCGACGGTCTTCCACGGTCCGTTGCGGGCCGGTCCGTAGATCAGCTCGGCTTTGTAGTAACCGTTCACCGTCTCCGCGAGGGCGTTGTCGAAGCTGTCCCCGATCGAACCGATCGAGGGTACTGCGCTGATCTCTGCGAGGCGCTCGCCGTAGCGGATGGACGTGAATTGCGATCCGGCATCGGAGTGACATGTCAACCCCGCCAACGTATTTCCGCGCGACCAGCGCGCCATCTCCAATGCGTCCAGCACCATGGTGGTACGCATGTGCGAGGCGACCCGCCAGCCGACGATCATCCGGGAGTAGGCATCGACGATGAAGCAGACGTAGGCCACCCCGGCCCAAGTGGGCACGAACGTCAGATCGGTGACCCAGAGTTGGTTGGGCGCGGTCGCGCTGAATTTGCGCTTGACCAGATCGGGGTGCCGCTCGGCGCTGAGGTCGGGTCGGGTGGTCTTGACCCGTTTGCCGCGCCGTGCACCTTCGACACCGGCGCCGCGCATCAGCCGGGCCACCTGATCCCTGCCGACGTCGTAGCCGGCCCGACGCGCCGCCTTCCACAGCTTGCGGACCCCATAGACGCAATAGTTCTCCTCCCACAGCGCCACCAATGCCGGACCCAAGACGGCATCACGCTGGGCCCGCTGTGACGGCGGCCGCGTCTTGGTGTCGTAGTAGGTGCTCGGAGCCACCGCCACCCCTGCGGTGCGCAGGACGGTGATGATGGGCTCGACTCCGAACTCCTCGCGGTGGGTGTCGACGAAGGCGACTATTTCTTGTGTTGGCGGTCGAGCTCCGCGCCGAAGAAACTCGCCGCTCGCTTCAGAATCTCGTTGGCACGCTTGAGTTCTCGTATCTCTTGCTCGAGTTCCTTGACCCGCCGGGACTCCGCAGTGGATACCCCGGGCGCATACCCATCGTCGATGTCGGCCTGGCGCACCCAGGAGCGCACCGACTCGACCCCGTAGCCGAGCTGACGCGCTACCCGCGACACCGTGCCCTGCTCGTTCCCCAACTCGGCCCGCAGGGCACGGACCATCCGCACCGCGGCAGCCTTCTCCTCCGGGCTGTATCGACGCGCCGTGGGCTTCCCCGGCGACTGTTCCTTCGGCATCCCTGCATCCTCGTTTCCAAGGTCAGGAGCCTCCGGGATTTCCAGGGCGTTTCACTTCGCCGTGTAGCCCTTCGACCGTCGCCGCCAGCAATGCGACTAGCAGGAGGTAGCGAAGGATCGGACAGAACCGGAGACTCGAGCGCCTCGGCTGGCCCGCCAGGAGCTCTTAGTCCCGGCCATCGTCGACGCTGTCAGCGCGAGGTGGGATGCTCACCGACATGGGCCTACGAGACCTCGGAATCGCGACGCATTACAGAAGCGGGTCAGAGAACATTGGTACTGACTTTTACCTACCGTGTCTTGGTGCCGCGTCTGCCTACGATCGCGCAGTCGGCTTCTTCACCTCGACCTCACTAGCAGCCGCAGCCCGAGGATTGAAGGCCTTCGTTTCCAGGCCGGACACCAAGATGCGGCTGATCGCGTCCCCTGCTCTGACCGAAGAAGATGCCACCGCCATCGCGGCGGGTTACGACCGCCGCGAAGTTATCGAGCGGGCTTTGCTTCGAGAGCTAGACCAGCCTGCTCCCGACGCGCTGTCGCAGCGTTTACAGCTTCTGACCTGGCTAATCGCACATGGCCGATTGGAGATAAAGCTTGCAGTTGTGTCGAACAAGCAAGGTATTGGTATTTACCACGAAAAGGTTGGCCTTTTTCGCGACACCGACGGCGACACTGTGGTGTTCACCGGGTCATCTAATGAATCGGCATCCGGACTCCTCAACAACTTCGAATCCATAGAAGTATTCCGATCATGGATTGACGGCGAACGGGAGCGCGTCTACCGACGGGTCAGCGATTTTACAAATCTTTGGAACGACAACACGCCCGGGCTGCAGGTATTAGATTTCCCAGAAGCGTTACAACGTAAGCTCCTTCAGAAATATGCCCCAGCCGATGATATAGCCACGATCGATGATGGCGTTGACGAAGGAGCCGCTGCCTTGAGCGATGACGGCGGATATCGTCGACCACCAACGCTGAAGCTACGTGACTACCAAAAGGACGCTATTCGCGCATGGTGGAAGGAAAATGGGCGCGGAATCTGGGAAATGGCAACGGGAACAGGTAAGACGGTCACCGCGCTCGCAGCGGTAGAAGCGCTTTGGGGAGTGCAACAGAATAAGGATTCCCTCCTGGTTGTCGTAACAGTCCCCTACAAGCACTTGGCAGAACAATGGGCAGCCGAAGCGCGCAAGTTCGGGGCCAACCCGATACTGGCCTACGACGACGCCTCACGATGGATTCCCCAAATGGAAGCTGCGGTGGCCGCGCTGTCACCAACGAACCGAAAATTGATCTTGGTCATTGCCGTCAATCGGACTTTCTGCGGCTCAAAATTCATCGACCGGCTCAGAGCTGCTTCGTGCACGAAGATGCTCATCTGCGATGAAGCACATACAGCGGGCAGTAAAGAGATGCGCGCGGCACTCCCTGACGATATTACGTTTCGGCTTGGATTGTCTGCCACGCCGGAACGCCATCTCGATCCGGAAGGCACACAAGCGATTCGCTATTATTTTGGAAAATCTGTATACCAACTAGGGTTGAAGCAGGCGATTCAGTTGGGTGCCCTAGTCCCGTATCGCTATCACCCAATTATTGTCGAGCTCACTCCAGAAGAACACGATAAATACGTCGAGCTGACAGAAAAGATCTCGCAACTCCTTGGGATAGCATCAGATGTGGATCCTGATGGCGCACCGACGGCCGTTGAAATGCTGTTGTTTCAACGAGCCCGCTTGATCGGTTCTGCCTCAGGGAAAGTACCGGCTTTAGTTGACGCTATAACACCTCATGTGCAGGAGAGCTACATACTCGTCTACTGTGCTGATCGCTGCGGAGATGACCCGCAGCTTGACCAAGTCGTCCGTGCGCTCGGCCGTGACCTACGCATGCGTATCAATACTTTTACTGCAGAGGAGGACTCGAGTACACGGGCAAAGCTGCTCACGCGCTTCAGCTCCGGCGAGCTTCAAGCGCTCGCGGCTATCAGGTGTCTCGATGAAGGCGTTGATATACCGGCGACACGACGCGCTTACATCCTTGCTTCCTCCCAGAATCCTCGCCAGTTCATTCAGCGTCGCGGGCGTGTCCTCCGCCCAGCCCCTGGGAAGACGACCGCGGACATCTACGACTTGATGGTCAGTCCACCCGACCTTTCCGACGACCCGCGACTTTTCGAACTGGAGCGTCGGCTCGTTGGACGCGAACTCATGCGAGCAACCGAGCTGTGCGATGCGGCGGTGAACAGCATTGATGCGTTATCCACCCTGCGGCCGTTGCGGGCTCGGTATGATTTGTTGAGCCTGGCCCCACGCGCCGAGCAAGAGGCATAGGTACGGGGGCCGTTAGCCGAGTGTCGCTAGTTTTTGTATGCGGAAACTAGCCAGCGAGCCGGGGAGGTAGCGAAGGATTGGACGCAAAAAGCGCTATCAATCAGGTACTCGAAGAAACTACCGAGGAAGTCAAAGCCGTGGTTGCGGGCGTCTTGAGGATAGAGAATAACTACATCCATATGGCCTTGCCACGCGGGATCCATGATGACATCCAGGATCTGATTGAGCGAGTCGTCAAATGAAGCTTCACCGCATCCGGCTTGAAAATTTTCGGCAATTTCAAGGCATAAGCGAGATCGAATTTGCTCAAGATAAGCAGCAGAATGTAACACTTATTTGGGGCGCGAATGGCGCTGGTAAGACTACGCTGCTGAACGCTTTCACATGGGTCCTTTATGGCCAGTTCACGAAAGACTTCGAGAAGCCGAAGTCTCTGGGCAACCAAGATACATGGGCATCTCTTAATCCGGGTGAGCGACTTCGGGTATCTGTGGAGCTCGAGTTTGAGAACGCAGAACAGATCTTCACGGCCACGCGCACCTCTATATTTCGAAAAGCGGACGATGGTTCGTCAATAGTCGAGGAGGAGGGCCGCCCCAGTCTGCAATACATCGATCAATCGGGGCGAAGCGAAGTATCTGGTAACCCGGATGACCACATTAGACAAATCCTCCCGGAACGCCTGCACAGCTTCTTCTTCTTCAATGGAGAACGGATTGAACATCTCGTCCAGGCCTCTGCCTACGAAGAAATCGAAGACGCGATCAAAACTATTCTCGGACTCAAAGTTGTAGAACGTGCAATCAGCCATTTACCCAAAGCAGCAAGACGTTTCGAGCAGGAATTAAAGGCGCATGGCACCGACGAACAACGCGATATCACTCGGAAGCTAGAGGATCTCGACGGCCAATTGGGGCAAGCCCAATCTCAGCGGAGCGAAAGCGAGAAGCGTGCCACGCAATGGCAGGACGAGATCGATGCCGTGGATAGTAAGTTACGCGGCACTGAGGAAGCGCGTGAACAACAGAAGCGTCGCGACATTTTGATCAAACAGGAGTCCGACCAACTGGGTTCCATTGAGAAGATCAACGAACGGATCCATCGGCTGATCAGAGAGCGAGGCTATCTTGCTTTCGGCTTGAAGTTGTTCACGCAAACACGTAAACAATTCGTTGACAAACGAGAAAAGAAAGAGCTACCTGCGCCCGTCAAACGAGATTTCATAGAGGATTTGCTCGAGGAAGGAACATGTATTTGTGGCGCTTCCCTCGCGGAGGGGACTGAAGGGCACCGCCACATAATGACATGGAAGGAACGCGCCGGTCTTGCCGAGGTCGAGCAGCGCTGGGGTGAGTTATATGCGTACGCAGACTCATACACGGGGCAACGGCTAGCGATGGCGGGTGATCTCGCCACATTGTTGGATGACCGCCAGTCAGCTGTTGATCAACTTCGTCTTCTGCGGGAACAGCTCAGCGAACTAAGTGCGAGTTTGCAAGGAATAACCAGAGACAATATTGATGAACTTGAGAGTCACCGGGTCGCTGCTCGACGGAGTAAAGATGACGAGATTCGTCAACAAGGCAGGCTCGAGCGTTCCATCGAAAATCTCCGCGTTCGTAAGCAACAGCTGGAGGCAGACCTTAAGCGAGCAGCCAGTGTTGAAGCAAAGGCCGCACTGGCACAGCGCAGGCTCACAGTCACCAGAGAGGCGCTCAATACTCTGGAAAAGGTGTACGCGATACGAACTGAACAGACTCGCTCAGATCTCGATGAAAAGATCAAGTCCATTTACCAGCAGATAAGCTTCAAACCCTACACCCCTGAGGTTAGCCCAACGTTTCAACTAAATCTTATGCATATTGCTACGCAGGAACCCGTCGCCAAAAGCACAGGCGAGAATCAAATTCTTAGTTTATCTTTTGTGGGCGCATTGGCTTCGATTGCCCGAGACCGCTATGAAGAGACCAAGGGCGCAATCTCCGCACAGACGGAAGTTCGCGGTGGCATATTCCCCATTGTCATGGACGCCGCATTTGGATCACTCGATTTAAATTATAGACGCGAAGTCGCATTGGGTCTCCCGGGACTAGCGGAACAAGTAGTGGTCATCGTCTCTAAGTCCGGCGGCGATGGAGCGTATGAGCACCTAAAGGACCGTGTTGGGCGCTCATATGTCATCCAGTATTTGACTCCAAAAAGTGATACTAAACCGGAGACTATCTCGATCGAAGGTCGAGAATACCCTTACGTGCAACCTTCAGACGACGGCTCGGAATACGCACTGATTGCAGAGGTCGAATAATGGCTCCACCACGATTTTCTCCACCAAAGGAAAAGATCGATATTATCAAGTATTTGACATCGAAAGGGTCGCCTTTTGCCGAGTATCGCGATATTTTATTTTTCGCGGCGATGATCGGCTGGCATAAAAGCCGGAGAATTCCTCTTCAGTTGAAAGGCGAAGCAATTCGCTGGGATGTGATGACTAATAGGCACGGCACCGAATATATTACCGATATGATCGCCGTTGCGGACGCTCCGGACGACCCCTCTATTCTCGCGACTGCGCGGCAGGATGAACGCGTTCAACTGCTTGAGGAGTATGCCCACGGAGGACTGCAAGTGTTGGAAGAAATGATGTCCGCCGCGGGCGCGATATCATTAGAGACGCTGTTTATTAACGCAATCCAAGAAGCTCTCGCGGGTAATGGCAACGAAGGCCCCCTCGACCTTGCAGACGAAATTCTCAACCTTTAAGCACGGCTGGCATCGATCAGCTCAATCGAAGAAAGACGCAATGTACTGGTCGACCGCCTTCTGGTCGACAGGTTGTGGTGCGACGGTGCGCGCCCGGGCGGGAGCGCGGCGCGGCGCAGTTGATTCCCGGGCGTATTGGTTGAATAGAGCCGATACCTCACCCAGCCAGAACGACTCGTCATCATCGAACCGTAACAACCTTCGTGCGAGTCTAAAGAACCCTTTTCCCGGCCGACCTGAACGCTGACCAATCACGAGGCTGGCCAGGATCGGTCGGCCGGCCCGAGTGTCAGCGATTAACGATTCACACAACAGCCGGGCCAGCTCCGGCGATCGCGGCTCGAGATAAAGCGTCTTAATCGCCGCGGCTAGGTCGGTATAGGTGAGAAGCTTGCCGGCTCGCGCAGCATCTTCGAGAGCCGCCCTTGTCTCCGTCAGCGCCAACTCCCATGGGGACGCAATGCCGTTACTATTCAAGCCATCCCTTTCACAACACGCACCGTAAGGGTTGGTGGTCATGGTCATCGCCGTCCACCGAGCTGCGCGCTACTTCCGAAGAAGGGACAGCGCCGCGGCGATCCCCGACCAGTCGATATCATCTGTCATGTGGCTCCATGAAAAGCGTAGTGCGCCTTCGATTTGTGTGTTTGGCAGCCCGGCCGCCATGAGCACATGGCTCGGTGAGTAGCTCTGGGACGTGCACGCCGAGCCGTTGGACACTGCCGCCACTCCCTTTAGTGCGACGATAGCGGCTTCGGAGTCGACACCGGGCAATGAGAAGTTCAATGTATGCGCAACAGTTCTGTCGACTGAGCCGTTGAACACAACCCCGATCGACTCAAGATGAGCGAGCGCAAATTCCCGAATGCGAAGACAGCGTTCCTGCCGCTTAGCCGCGTCGCTCACCGCCATTGATGATGCGGTGCCTAATCCTGCGATCAGCGACACAGGCAAAGTGCCTGGCCGGAGACCCTTCTCCTGGCTGCCGCCAAACATCAACGGCTCTAGAGGGGGACGACTGAACCGTCGCCTTCGAGCAATCAGCGCACCGACGCCTTTTGGGCCGTAAATCTTATGGGCAGAAACAGATTGCAGATCAATGCGAGGGTTCTTCAGCATGTCGATCGTTTTGCCGAATCCCTGCGCCGCATCTACATGCATGTAGGCGTCATGATTCGACAGGACCTCGGCGCACTCGCTGAGCGGCTGAACCACTCCCGTCTCGTTGTTGACCGCCATGATGGAGACGAGCAGCGTGTCGGTTCGCAAGGACTCGGCAAGCTGTTGAGGATCCACCCAGCCGCCAGGTTCGGGCTGCAGTCTGGTTACTTCGAACCCGTCGGTAGACAAATGCTCAATCGGCTCCAACACCGCCTTGTGCTCGATCTCCGTCGTAATGATGTGACGTCGCCCGACGCGTCGGCCGTATGCTGCCAGTCCCAGTATTGCAAGGTTATTGCTCTCGGTAGCCCCACTGGTGAAAGTGACTTCATCAGGTTGGGCGCCAACGACACTCGACACCTCTTCACGCGCGGCGCTCACACGCGCCTTGGCGACTCGGCCATACTCGTGCGTGCGACTGCTGGCGTTGCCGAACTCTTCGGCAGACCACCTCAGGACCTCCTCAACGACTCGCGGCTCCATTGGAGTCGTCGCGTTGCAGTCCAAGTACACAGGCCGCGACGCCCCCCCAGATTCTTGGATCAGCCGCGTGTCGGTGGGCGTGGTTACCGTCATGGGACAGATGGTACGTGTACCTTCCGACACCAGTACGGAAAGACACGTCGCCTCGTACGGATGAAAACTTCCGTACAACGTTCAACTCGAAGGAGAGGGCATGGCGGTGATTGGAGTGGACGCGGCACCGGCAGTATCCCGGGAACACCCACGCTCCAGCGGCTACGAATACGTCTTCCCGGCGATTCGCGGAGTCCAAGCAGCCCGCGAGTACTACGTGACGATGTGTCCGCTGAGACTGATACCTCGGCTGTTCCTCTTCGACGAAGAGGAACTTCCCCCTGAGATGCGGGCGCAGCGGACGCTCAATAAGGCAAGAGTGCCGGAAATTTCCCGATACATCGTGGAAAATCCGGACAGCTACATCTTCTCTGCCTTGACCGCCTCGGTGAACTCGGAGGTGCGGTTTGACCCGTTAGACGGCACGAACAGTCCGGGCGAGCGCGTCGGGACGCTCTCCATCCCGATGTCAGCTCGGTTTGTGATCAACGATGGACAGCATCGCAGAGCTGCCATCCAACAGGCACTGATTGAAAACCCCGACCTCGGCGATGAGAGCATCGCAATTGTCCTTTTCCTAGATGTTGGCCTTAACCGGTGCCAACAGATGTTCGCCGACCTCAACCGTCACGCGATTCGCCCGTCGAAGTCGATCGGCGTGCTCTACGACTATCGCGACGAAATGTCAGTCATTACAAAGCTTATGGTGACACGATCTCCGTTCTTTACCGACCTCACCGAGATGGAAACGAGCAATCTTTCCGCTCGCTCACGCAAGCTTTTTACGCTCTCCGCCCTCTACAGCGCGAACCGGGCCTTGCTCGACGGTATTGAGCCGGGCTCGCTTGAGCGGCGCGTCGATGTCGCCTGTCGGTACTGGCAAGTGGTGGCAGATCAATTTCCCGAGTGGCATCAAGTGCGCGCCCGAGACGTCAGTTCTGCAGAGGTCCGACGGGACTTCATCCACAGCCACGGGATCGTGCTGCACGCCCTGGGGAAGATCGGAAACGCGCTCATCCGCCAGTCCACCAAAGAGACTCGCTGGCATGCGGTACTGAGCAACTTGACGACGATTGATTGGCACCGTTCAAACGCGGGGGTTTGGGAGGGACGAGCCACGGTGGGCGGGAAGGTAAGCAAGGGCGCCTCCAATGTCCTATTGACTGCAGGGTATATGCGCTCCGCTCTCGGCTTGGAGTTACCACCGGACGAGCAGCAAGCCCAAGACGCCTTCGCAAGGGGGAACAGGTGACGCGCCAACTTCCGATCAGTCCCCGCCGGCACTCCGCCTTCGATGAGTCTGGATATGCCGCCACCGTGGATCGCATCCTCGAGCAGACGCGCGCGCTGTATCTCGCCGACTCCGTTCCCTGGGTAGTGGGCTACTCAGGAGGCAAGGATTCGACTGCAGTGTTGCAGCTGGTGTGGTTATCCCTTGCTGGTCTGCCACCAGAGAAGTTGACCAAACCGGTGCACGTCATCAGCACCGATACTCTCGTCGAGAATCCGGTTGTGGCAGCATGGGTTACGCATTCGCTTGATGTGCTCGCAGAACAAGCGAATACGCAACATCTGCCGATCACTCCCCACCGCCTGACACCGACCGTGACCGACACCTTCTGGGTCAACTTGATTGGTCGGGGTTACCCAGCTCCGCGCCCAAAGTTCCGATGGTGCACCGAGCGCCTAAAGATCAAGCCGTCGAACTCTTTCATCCGCGCTATGGTGCGGTCTCATGGCGAAGCAATCCTGGTATTAGGGACTCGGAAAGCCGAGAGCAGCGGTCGCTCACACCGGATGACCGCTCTTGAAGCCAAGAGATCACGAGATCTACTTAGCCCAAACGAATCGCTGCCCAACTGCCTCGTGTACTCGCCTGTCGAGAACTGGTCGAACGATGACGTGTGGACCTTCTTGATGCAAACGCCGAACCCGTGGGGCTACTCGAACAAGGAACTTCTCACCATGTATCAGGGCGCCTCCCCAGACGGGGAGTGCCCGTTGGTCGTCGATTCCACGACGCCAAGCTGCGGCGACAGTCGGTTTGGTTGTTGGACATGCACTCTGGTGGACAAGGACAAGTCCATGTCCGCCATGATCCAGAACGATGATGAGAAAGAATGGATGCTCCCACTTCTCGAACTCCGAAATGCCCTTGACGTCGGTGATGACCGCCACCTTCGAGACTTCCGGCGGATGAACGGATCTGTTCAGCTCTTCAATGACAAACCGATCCCCGGGCCTTATACCCAGGAATCTCGGGAGCGCTGGCTGACGCAACTTCTGGAAGCGCAGACTTGGATTCGGTTGAACGGCCCGGATTACGTGCGTTCACTCGAGCTTGTCACGCTGGCGGAGTTGGAGGAGATCCGTCGACTCTGGGTTGTTGAAAAGCACGAATTCGAAGACAATCTTCCGCGCATCTACCGCTCCGCGACCGGTGAAGAATATCCGGGCAAGCCGTTGGATGAGCACCTTCCGTTAGGCTCCGAGGCTATTGAAGTACTCAAGGAAGTGATCGGTGGCGACCGCCTGCACTTCGAGCTGGTCCGTGAGCTTCTGGACATCGAACAGCGTCACCGATCCAGAGCGCGTCGCGCCGGACTCTTCGACTCTCTCGAAAAAGCTTTGCGACGTGGGTTTTACGACGACGAGGCCGATGCGACCTCGCGTGCCAATACCCGGAAGGCAACGCTGGAGCGGCCAGGCACTGGCTCGCCCGACATGGTCCCGGATCCGCTTGATGTGGTGGACGGCTTCATCCGTCCAGCACAGGCGGGAGCCGACAAGTGATCATCGACCAGCTTATGCTGCACAACGTGGGTACTTTCGCCGGACGAAACACACTTCAACTCACGCCCCCGTCATCGAACAAGCCAATCGTCCTCATTGGTGGTCTCAACGGTGCAGGGAAGACAACGCTTCTTGAAGCTATCAACCTGGCCCTTTACGGACCGCTGACACAGACCGCCGCCCGCAAATCAGGTGGCTACGAAAACTACCTGCGCGGGCTCATTCACAAAGGGGTACCCGAGAGTGAAGGCGCTGCAATAGAACTCACCTTCCATGCTCACCAGGAGGGTAACGAACGGGAGTATTGGATACGTCGCAGTTGGCGAAGCACGGGCGCATCGATCCGCGAAATACTGTTGGTGTCGGTCGATGGTCGGCACGACGAGGCGCTGACGTCGACTTGGAGCGAGCACATCGAGTCCTTCCTGCCTCGCGGCATCGCTGGATTGTTCTTCTTTGACGGTGAACAGATCGAGGCGCTCGCGGACTTGGATCGCTCCCAAGAGGTTCTTTCATCCGCGCTGGCCTCTTTGATGGGTCTGGAACTCGTTGACAGACTGTCAACCGACCTGGCGGTATTGCGCAAGCGCCATCAGAACTCGCAGGTACCAGACAAACTGTGCGCTAGCATCGACGAACGGCAAGAGGCAGTCACTGCCGCTAGGCGAGCAGAGGAGCTGGCCGCCAACCAGGTTGCACGGTTGCGGGTCGCTGTTGAGCGCGCGGAAAAAGCACTGTTCGAGCTCAACGAGCGGTACCGGTCGGCTGGCGGCAATTTGGTCGACCACCGCGAATCGGCTGAGCGTAGCGCACAGGCCTTGCGTGCCGAAGTCACTCGCATTGAAGACCTCATTCGCCACGAAATGGCGGAATCCGCACCGCTCCTCCAGCTTGCAAAAGTACTGAAGGAGATGTCAGGGCAGGTTGATGCAGAATCAGATGCTCAACGCAATCGAGTGATCACGGACGTCTTAGCTTGTCGCGACCGAGAAATCACTGCCTTGCTCGCCAGGGCCAGTGTCCCGAAGGAGGTACTCGCCCAGGTCGACGAATTTATGGCGAGCGACCGGGGTGCTCGCGCAGCGGCGGCGGTTGCCCAGAACATCGTGGGCGTATCCGATGCCGCTGGCCTTCGCCACCTGATGTCTTCAACGCTGCCGAATGCAGAAAAGCGGCTGCGCGAACTCGTCGAGATGCACACTTCGACGAAAGACAAGCACGAACAAGCCGAGCGGGTTCTCGTCGCCATCCCCGACGATGAAGCACTGGGCTCACTCGTTACCGACCGCGAGGAAGCCTCTGCCGACCTTATTCGTCGACGAGCGGCCCTTACCCATGCCGAAGAGAAACTCAAATTCTCACGAGAAGATCGTGCACGAGCCGACGCCGCATACGAAGCTGCACTCGAAGCCGTGGCGCGAGCGAACCTCGCGGCCGACGACAACCGCCGGCTCGTCGATCACCTCGACCGCGTCAGGGCAACTTTGCAGGACTTCCGATTGAGTGCCAGCCGCCGTCATCTCGGGCGCATCTCTGAACTTGTGCTGGACGCGCTGGGTAGGCTCTTGCGCAAGGAGAACTTGATCACCGATGTAGCCGTCGACGCGAAGACGCATGCCGTCGAACTCACCGGCCGCGATGGTCTACCACTCTCCCCTGCCAACCTGTCCGCCGGCGAGCGGCAACTTCTGGCCGTCGCACTGCTCTGGGGACTGGCGCGCGCAGCTGGCCAGCCGCTGCCGGTCGTCATCGACACCCCGTTAGGCCGCCTAGACGGATCCCATCGAGAGCACTTGCTGGAACGCTACTTTCCGCACGCGAGCCATCAGGTTCTGCTGCTATCGACGGATACAGAGATTGACGCGGAGGCGTACACCCGCGTTGCAAAATATGTCGGCCGGGAATACCGGCTTGTGTTCGACCAAACCACAAACGCGACATCCGTAATGAGCGGTTACTTCTGGGAGTGATCATGGCAATCGAATCCGTTCGACTCTCGCAAACCGCGCGTGACCAGCTCGTCACCTTGAAGCGCCGAACTGGCATCGCCAATTGGAACGTGCTCTGCCGGTGGGCACTGTGCCGGTCCCTGTCGGAGCCGGCTCCCCCGCCGTTGACGAAGCTGGTTCTTGACAGCAACGTCGAAATGTCTTGGAAGGTATTTTCTGGCGAATACGGCGACGTCTATTGGGGCCTCATCCGCTACCGCTGTCATGCGGATGGCCTACCGCTCGACGACGAGACGCTGGCGAACCAGCTTCGCTTGCACCTCCACCGCGGAATCGGGTATCTAGTGGGAGATCCCCGCGTGACCGACGTGATTGGGCTTGCCTATATTGCTTTTTCGGACGAGTCGGCTGCATGATTCAACCGGTCGCCCGACACAAGACCGCGATGAGTCGGGAGACGCTTTCGAGACCGATCGCGACGGCACTACGCGATGCACTGCTCGATACAACCAGGTCGATATTCGACTACGGATGCGGTCGCGGCGATGACATTCGCAATCTCAAGGCGCTTGGGTATTCCGTCGGCGGGTGGGATCCCACGCACCGGCCCCTCGCCCACAGAACACCAGCGGACACGGTGAATCTCGGTTATGTCATCAACGTGATTGAGCACCCGGCAGAGCGTGCGCAGACACTGAGGAGTGCGTGGGCATTGACCCGTCGCCTACTCATCGTTTCCTCGCGGCTTACCTGGGATGGGCGAGGACTTGCCGGTCGACCCTTTGGCGACGGTCTCGTCACGCGAACGGGCACGTTCCAGAAGCTTTATGAGCAAGCAGAACTCAAACAATGGATCGAGTCAACCCTAAATACCGAAGCGCACGCCGCGGCTCCAGGGATCTACTACGTCTTCCGAGACTCCACCGCGGCCCAGGAATTCCTGGCCACCCGCGTGCACACGTATCGGCCCAGGGTTCGCATCGATCCCCACCAGCTGTACGAAGCGAATCAAGAAGTTCTCGCGCCGCTTTTTGATTTCCTGAGCCTGCACGGACGTCCGCCCAGAACCGGCGAACTTGACAGCGACACCATTGGAGCCATCAGAGAAGCCGTCGGCACCCTCGCTCGCGCACAACAACTCATCCGTAGAGTTACGGATGACGACTATTGGGAAAAGGTGAGGATCCAACGGCGCGCAGAATTGCTTGTATACATCGCACTTTCGCGCTTCACTGGCCGACCCCGTTTCGCCCAACTAGGATACACGCTCGCTACAGACATACGTACACACTTCAGCAAGTACCAAGACGCGTGTGCTCAGGCAGATCGGCTGCTACTCGCCTGCGGGGATCCGGCGATCGTCCTTGTGAATGCACGGAGCTCTCCGGTTGGCAAGCAGACGCCAAGCGCGCTTTATGTACATAAGAGCGCCCTCGGGGAACTGCCGCCGGTGCTTCAGGTGTACGAAGGATGCGCACGTGCGCTTTCAGGTACCGTCGAGCACGCAAACTTGGTCAAGCTATCAGTGACGGAACCCCAGGTCTCATACCTGACTTATCCTCAGTTCGATCGCGACGCACACCCTCGGCTCGAGTCGTCGGTCACTGTCAACGTCCGGCGATTGACAGTTGACTGGCGAGATTATCGCCGATCGCCCAATCCACCCTTGCTTCATCGCAAGGAGGAGTTTCTGGGGAAGGAAAATTCTCGCCGAGCTCTTTACGCGAAGCTGACCCGGGCAGAAGTAAGGGCTGGCCTGTATCGATCGCCTGAGAGTATCGGCAGCCTCATGGGGTGGCAAGCAACCCTTGAAGCTGCAAATTTAACTTTGAGGGGACACCGCCTGGCGCCTGCGCACAATCAGTCAGATTAATTCGGATCACTTCAACAGAGTTTCGGCAATGTCTTCATCTGATAGGTCGCTATCCTCGCTCTCTTCGTCAAACGCATCAGCCTCAACATAGTCGCTGTCGGCGGCTGTACTGCCAGACTCCGAATTAAACCAGTGAGTAAGTTCATCGCCAGAGACCGAGAACCACTTGAGGAGGCCCTGTCGGAGCTCTTTTGCAGCAGTAGTGTGAGCTTCAATTCGGCGTTGTGCGTCGGTCAAGCTCGAATGAGTCGTTTTCATCGCGCGCAACTTTTCTTTAACGACATAATCGAGATAATGCGATCGTGCTTTATCCCGCAACGGTGTGACCTTGTCATAATCTATCACTTGGTCGAGAGCCGGGCGCGCTTCCGCCGAGCACAATATTTCTAGCCAAAAATATCTAAATTGTATGGCTCTCGGCGTGTCCATATTGGTGATGAGATTCCAAGGATGTGTCGGCTTATTTCCGAGACGCCTGGCGAGTGCCAGCCGACGATCGTACTGACCCGTGGTTTTACTCAGCATCCAAGTGTTGATTCCCTCGGCCATAGCTCCTCCAAGGTCGACCACCGTCACCTTAGGCTTCACGAATTGACGAAGGGTGCCTAATGTCAACGCGACGCCTAGCTGGCACGCTTGCGTGTTTATCACCTGGTACAACTGATTCGATGCATCAACCTTCGTAGCGCTGCCTAAGAACTCCGCCGCGCGTAATCCCTCGAACTCCGTTTGCTTCTTACCAAGTAGGTCCCAGGCTTTGACAACGTCGGGCTTAGTCGTTCCTTTCGTGTTTACGCTTTGCCAAAAAGTCGCCGAGTCTCGCAGGGTCCAGTACATACCAACACCGCTGAACAAAGCCTCCCGGGCGAGATCTGCTACCGCGTCGCCGCCAACCCATTCCGCAAACAATTTGGCTAGTGCTTGTGCATGAGCACGGTACGGGCTGATATTGCTTAGCAACAGCAGGATTGCAGCTCCCCAAGTCTTCTGGTAAGCGTCGACGAGTATCGGGAGGGATACATCTGGAAATTTTGTATTACCCAGATGGTCGCGCATAAATTCCTTACCATCGTCGGTGACAATCGTGGTTTTGAATAGATTCTTCACTCCGAGTTGACTACGCATGAAAAGGTCACGTACATCGTTCGGTTCTCTTTTCCCGATTGGAACGTCGACCCGCTCAATGTACCTCGGAGGACCAAACACCGTACGGTTCACCATTTGTTTTAGCGCGTGCACATTTGTAATGGCAGACCATCGCGACGATGTAGTTTTTGTCGTATCAGGATTGTCATACTCAACTGAATACAATGGTAGTAGATTTCCCTCCGCATCATTACGTAAATGAGTCAAAGTTGATCGGGTGAAGATGTTAACGAGTTCGCTGTCAGACAGGAGTATTATCCTGACTCGCTTGGTGTCCTTGCATGCTTATTAACATCTACAAATAACTTACGCGCCGATTTGTGCGTAGTGTGACTTTGGCCGAATTGATCCGGAAACCAAAGAATAGTCACTGGCACTTCGATATGCCCGAAGTCAGTCGGATGCTTCTCTAATAAATCTTTCACACGGTTCTCATAGAAGTATTTATAACGTGCGCCCGGTCCGCTCTCTTCCCATGTCTTACGGATTGTGCGGTCAATTGCGAGTAGAGCCATGGCGCGGTGCTGGCCGTCGACCACCACCAGTCGGCAAAACTCGCTATTCCACCATAATTGACCGAGGGGTATTGGGCTGAGATCGCCAGAATTCGTTGCCAATCGCCGTAGGCGAAGAGAATTCCCACGTCAATTTCATTCCAAAAGAGATTATCGTCAGAGACGAGTTGAGGTTTTGCCAGTTCAGGAAATGAAGAAGGCACTTGAGAATCAAACGGTAGAATAATTGTCAAAATTGGAGGAAAGAATGAATCGCCCTGGTTTTACCGGAGACTCGGGTTATTGGATTACGACCAGGGTTTGGTCGGTCCGTGGTGCATCGTAGAACGTGGCTTCGAACTCGGTCGGCGGGACGTCGTTGAGGTAGCTGTGGAGACGGCTGGTGTTGTGCCAGTGCACCCATCCCAGGGTGGCTAGCTCGACGTCCTCGACGGTCTTTAACGGCCCGCTGCGGGCGGGACCGTAGATCAGCTCGGCCTTGTAGTAGCCGTTGACCGTCTCGGCCAGCGCGTTGTCGAAACTGTCCCCGATGCTGCCGATCGAGGGAACAGCGCCGATCTCTGCGAGCCGCTCTCCGTATCGAATGGATGTGAACTGCGATCCGGCGTCGGAGTGACATGTCAAGCCCGGCAATGTGTTTCCGCGTGACCAGCGCGCCATCTCAAGTGCGTCGAGCACCATGGTGGTGCGCATGTGAGACGCCACGCGCCACCCGACGATCATCCGTGAGTAGGCATCGACGATAAAGCACACATACGCGACTCCTGCCCAGGTCGGTACGAACGTCAGGTCGGTGACCCATAACTGGTTCGGCGCGCTCGCGGTGAACTTGCGCTGCACCAGATCCGGGTGCCGTGGCGCAGCCGGATCAGCTTTGGTGGTGCGGACGTGTTTGCCGCGCCGTACGCCGTGGATGCCAGCGGCGCGCATGTGCCGGGCGACCTGATCGCGCCCGACGTCGTGGCCGGCCCGACGCGCGGATTTCCACAACTTGCGCGCCCCGTAGACCCGGTAGTTGTCCTCCCAGAGCGCTACCAGCGCTGGCCCCAGCACGGCATCACGTCGGACCCGTGCCGACGCCGGCCGGGCTTTCGTGTCGTAGTAGGTGCTCGGGGCCACCACCACCCCTGCGGTGCGCAGGACGGTGATGATGGGCTCGACCCCGAACTCCTCACGGTGAGCGTCGATGAAGTCGACTATTTCTTGTGTTGGCGGTCGAGCTCCGCGCCGAAGAAACTCGCCGCTCGTTTCAGTATCTCGTTGGCGCGCTTGAGTTCTCGCACCTCCTGCTCAAGCTCCTTGACCCTCTTGGACTCCGTGGTCGTCACGCCGGGCTCATACCCGTCATCGATGTCAGCCTGCCGCGCCCACGAGCGCACCGACTCCACGCCATAGCCGAGCTGGCGGGCCACCCGCGACACCGCGCCCTGATCGGTCCCCAGCTCAGCCCGCAGGGCGCGGACCATCCGCACCGCGGCGGCCTTCTCCTCGGGGCTGTATCTGCGACTGGTCGGCTTTTTCCCTGACGACGATTCCGTGGGCATCCCTGCATCCTCGTTTCCAAGGTCAAGAGTCTCCGGGATTTCCAGGGCGATTCAGAAGGCGGGTCCAGACTGACTTGGCTCGAGGATATAAGGTACAAGATTCACCGCTACGCGGTGATCATCCAAGTCCCGTTGCAAAAGCTGGTTGAAATCGAGCTCTTTAGTCGGTATAACTTCTCTAAACGGCACTAGGTGCTGCGTGAGGCGGCGCTCGGGATCCGTTGCATCTTTGCCTAATCGCGCCTTTGTCATGAGGTAGCTTACTGCCCCCGCAGGCGTCTTGAATTCACCCATAAGCCCTTGGGTATAGTTTTGGAACAATTGGTCTGCTCCAACATCGCTCAACGACATCGATTTAACGCCTCCCAAGCACTGGTAGAAATATTCTCTGAAGAATCCACTCTGCATTCGCTGCATTTACGCGAAGCTCGTCATCCGTACCTGTTTCACCCGCCAGTTCCTTGGCGGCGGGTAACACCCAACAATCTACTTGGTCGAGCTGCAGCCCAGCTCCAGCCAACCGAGCCCCGAAAGTATCGCCATTGAACCGGAAATCATCTGCAACTTCAGGTCGATTATTGATTAGCGACTTCGCACTTTCGTAATCATCGATATGTTCCGACAGTCTTTCACGAAGGTTCCGAGCAACGCCGATATATAGTGGACTGCTAAAATGGGGACCGAATTTCCTAGCAATTGAATCAGGCGCCTTCGCTGCTTTGGTTCGTCGCGCACTGACGTGAGGTATCTCGCCACGATGCTTTCAGAGTCGCCTGACTTGACATCGCAGATCGATTGACGGCGGATGCGACCATCCCATGAGAGGTCGTAATCGCCGGTACCAGTGAATCCAACTGGACTTGGCTGATGCACTCGGGCGTAATCCGATACTGCTCGGACAATATCGCGCGAAGCGAGATCTACGCCGTCACATACGCGTGGTTCCCAGTCGTCCTCAGAGAGTCCAAATCGTGCGTACCATGCATAAATACCTGGATCTTCGGGCGCGAGATCAAATTTGAGAGCTCCGAACACTTGCGGAGGACTGTCGCCGCCAAGTGGGAGAAGTGACATGAAGCTTTTCCCTCCGGTTCCCTCCACCGTTGTCTTCGTGAGGCGTCGCCCTGCTTGACGATACCCACTTAGGGGTGGCCCGTGACGGTGTATCGAGCGGCCCAAGGATTCCTACATCTCATGCGCCTGAATCGAGTCAGCTCTCGGCGTCCGTGAGGTACCGATCCAACGAAGTTCTAGGGGTTTCCGGTGACCGGATTACCTGCGACTTGAGCACAACAGGTCTCGAGGCAGCCGACG
>NZ_GG770557.1:229146-230089 GCF_000164135.1 Mycobacterium parascrofulaceum ATCC BAA-614
CTTCCCCTGTCGCTATGCAGCACGCAGCCGGCGACCTCGCCGCGGCGGGCGACCGCGTTGGCCAAGGCCTGGGTGGCCAGCCGCGACTTCATCCGAGAGTCGATGCTGTAGCCGACGATGCGGTTGGAGAATACGTCCTTGATCGCGCACAGGTAGAGCTTGCCCTCCCCGGTGCGATGTTCGGTGATGTCAGCCAGCCACAACGCATTTGGCGCGATGGCGGTGAAGACGCGGCCGACCACATCGTCATGGACCGGTGGGCCGGCCTTGCCGTTCTTCCCGCGCTTGCGCTTCCCGAACGCACTCCACCACTGGTTCTGCGAGCAGATCCGCCAGGCGGTCCGCTCGGCCATCGGCTGGCCGGCTTCTCGGGCCTCCTCGACCAGGTAGCGGTAGCCGAACTCCGGATCATCCTTGTGGGCGTCGAACAGGGCGTTGGCCCGATGCGCCTCGGCGTATTCAGCGTCGGTGACAGGATCCGCCAGCCACCGGTAGTAGGGCTGGCGGGCGAGCTTGAGTACCCGGCACGTCACCGCCACGGGAATCCCGTCGGCGGCGAGCTCCTTCACGAGCGGGTAGAGCCTTTTCCCGGCAGGTTGGCCTGGGAAAGATAGGCCGCGGCCCGGCGCAGGACCTCGTTCTCCTGCTCCAGCAGCCGGTTTCGCCGGCGCAGCTCGCGCAGTTCGACCGACTCGGTGCGGCTGGTGCCGGGTTTGGCGCCGTCGTCGACATCGGCCTGGCGCATCCACTTCGACAACGTCATCGGGTGGATGCCGAAGTCGGCGGCGATCTGCTCGATCGTCACCCCGTCCTCACGGTTACGGGCGACCCGCACGACATCGTCGCGGAACTCTCTGGGGTAGGGCCTGGGCACAGCAACATCCTTCCAGCCCGCCCATCAGGACAAGCCAACTCAGATGCCACCTGTTCGTGCAGCAGACCC
>NZ_GG770557.1:230766-263250 GCF_000164135.1 Mycobacterium parascrofulaceum ATCC BAA-614
AACTTGGTGCATGCCTGTTCGAAGGCCATACCCGAACCAACGACGTTGTGGAGCTTCATGGTCTCGAGAAGAAGCGTTGTGTTCTCCCGATTTGGGCTCCTGACCTGACGTAGCGGTGCGTCGCTATACGGTCGAGCGTGGTCCCAGTGCAGCTCAATGAGCTTTTCGGCAATTCGCGACACCGATAGGATGGCGTCACTGGCGACCGAGGGCGCGAGATCGATGAGGGCAAGCAGCAAGCCAAATTTGTTTGTGCCGGTGGCAGACCCGCGTTCGAGGACAGCCAGGATTCCTTCGACGGGGTCTAGTTGCGGTAGAGCTCCAGACAATGATTGCCTCCGAATCGTGCGTACTGTTGCCGTTGTGGCGTGTTCTCGTGCTCGACCGGTTGCCCGGTCCTCCAGTTCACTCGAATTTCAGTGTGCGTGTTGAATTGCTGGGGTCTTGTCCATCCAGCAGCCGCCGAGCCTCGTCAGTCGCTTTTGGAGTGGACATCCAGAGCAGTACGTCGAGAATCCTCAGTGGTGGATCTAAAGCCAGCACACCACTGCGGGCACAAACCTCACGTTCCAGCTGATGCAGTCTTTCAACTATGGGCCCGGTCTTCATGAGGTGCTTATAGACTTGCCAGTCAGTCAGCCGGTCCTTTCCGGCGCCCAATCGCTTAATAGTCACCACTTCATCGCGAACAGGGAAAAACTGCGGACGCTTTCGGGAACAAAGCTTGGACGCAGTAACCCACGGATTCTTGCCAAATGCATATTTGCAAGTTTGATAGAGTTCGTCTGCCGCGCGCCACACCTTCAGGTCGGCGGTCGCCAGATCGGCTGCCGGAGGGATGGCGCGAAGAAGCTCAGTCAGGCGGTCCTGCAGCTCCTTCGAAAGAATCCTCCGAGTTGCGCTCGGATGTATCTTGACGCTGAGCAGGCTTGCCGCGAACAGATCTGTTGGAGTCACACGGAAAGGTTCGATCGGCTCAAGCGTGAGGAACGTGCTCCCGGCGTAGTTTCCCGTTTCGGAGTAGTAGGTGTGCAGCCAATGGGCTGCTTGCCTGTCATTGAGCGCTCGCTCCGTCTCGAGGACCGCATGTTCGGTCTGTTCCGGGGTCGGCCCTTTTTGCAGCAATCTGACGGAGAATTCTTCGAGCGTCATTAGGTGGGTACCACCTCTCGAGAATCACGCTTGCTTATCAACTATCGAAATACGAGTGCAGTGATCCCGGATACCACACGCCACCGCAAGAGTGCTCCGACTGGCTCATAGCAACTGCATCGCCAATGCATCATGATCCTACGGCGCCCGGCCTTTGTCTGCTGTTTCGGGTGATCTCGACATCGGAGGAGATTCCGCTCGGCATCCGCTGTTGGTAGCGCCCTCACCAGGCTCAGGAGGACGGCAACCGAACCGGCAGTTTGCCGTCGAGCGAGGGATCTCACGGGGTGCCGGGCGGAATGATTCCGGTGCCCGCCTGCGCTCACTGCGCAGAACATCGTTTGCCAGGACTCCAGACTGCGCGGTCTCCGAGCAGCTTTAGCTTTCGCCTGCACAAATAGCCGTTCGCTCGTGCTGACCCACTGAACCAGCCGTGTCGGTCAACGAAACCCCTATCACGATGCGCCTCTCGGTTGAAAGTGCAGTCGCTTCAGCGCTCCGCGGAATTCGCAATTCGGGTCGGCGCCCGGCAGTACCGTTGCCACGTCGCGCAGCGCCCGGTCGCTGTCCACAGCCTTCAGACGAGTTCTATATAGCGCAGCGATAGTCGGCGTGCGACTGGCCGCCTGGACGCAGTGCACGAACACCGTCCGGCCTCCAGCCCGCAGTTGCTCGATCGCCCGCACGGTGTCGAGCAGCACGAAGTCGAGATGGTCGTTCTCCCCCACCCGGTCGATGAGGCGTACATCGAGGTGCTGCAAACCGGCAGGTAAGTATTCGTCAGCGACCCGGCACAGCGACACAATCGCATCGACCTCTTCGGGCAGGCTGCGCAGCCCCGCAACGCCACCGATCCACACGTTGTCGTCGTGGGGGTGACGCACTGGTTTACGCGCTTCGGGGAAACCGCTGTAGGTGTAGTCGAACGTGTCCGGCCGGCCGTGGTCGATGACCTTGTCGGCCAGTTGAATCAGGCCGCGGGTGGTAAGTCCCGGCCAACCCTGCAGCATCAATCGCCAGCGCGAGGGCACCGCGGAGGCCCCGTAGGCGGCGCCGAGGAGCGCTCCGGAGATGGCCGCGACGGTGTCAGTGTCACCGCCGCCGCGGACCGCCGTCTCCAGCGCCAGCCGCAGACGGTCGGCCCGGAACACCTCCGCGGCAGGATTCTCCGTCGGCTCCGGGGTATGCACGATCGCCGACAACGCCCCCTGCAGCGCCGCGACCACCCAGCCGTTCTTGGCGGCGAACGCCGCCGGCGGCGATGCCTCGGCTTCGTCCAACCGCGACGCCCACAGCTCGCGGCGTTCAATCGGGATGTGCCGCAATCCAGCCCGCGCGTCGAGCTCGCCGGTCCGTACCGCGCGACGGATAGTGGTGCACCACAGCACGCAAGCATCACCGGCGTCGGGGTCATGGTGCGTCAACACACCGATAGCACGCGCGGCCTCGACTAGCGCCGCCTCGTCGTCCAGGTAGGCCAGGGCCACCGGGGCGGGGCGCATCAGCGAGCCATTGCCGGCGGTGTGGCCGGTGCGCTCGTGCAGCGCTGCCGACGCGTCGCGGGCGCTTTGCGCCGTGAGTCCTCGCCGACCCGCGGCGGACAGCACCGAGCGAGTCTGATTGCCGACGTCCGGAGCGGTCTGGGCCCACGAGTGCCAGCGCTCGACAATCTCGTCTTGTGCCTTCTCGTCACGCAAATCGGCTCCGGTGGCCGCGGTCTCGGCGATCGCGATGGCCATCGACGTGTCGTCGGTCCACTCGCCGGGCGCGAAGGGTCCGAGTCCGCCGCCGATCATGTCGACCGGGACATCGGGTCCCAGCGGCGACGCGAACTCATAGCCGGCGCCCAGGGCATCCCCGGCGGCGCAGCCAAGCAGGGCACCGCAGGCCCGGTCACGTTGTGCCGCAGTCAAAGCCATATATAGCCTCCCTCGTTGCGCGTGCGCGCATGGTTGATTGAATAAAGAGCCAGATAGGTCTTTGGCGGGCGCGACCGCCGTCCCCGTACGCGTCAGACGAAGCCGTCGTCGACAAGAACCGAGCCTTCAGGCGTTACCAGGTGCGCCTGACCCGACCCTTCGACGAAGCCGCACCAGCTCTTGACCTCGAGGCCCCCGCGCTGCAGCTCGACGTGGAACGCGTACTTGCCGGGGATCGGAAACCACACCCGCTGACCCGGCAACTCGTGCAGGACCTCGACCGGCGGGTAGCGCAGCGCCTTCCGTAGGTCGCCGTCGAAAACCCGGCCGCGAATGCGTCCGTCGATGAGCTCGGCCAGTCGCGCGTCAAGCGCCCGGGTCTGCTCCTGATCCAGCGGTGAGCGCGGCGGGCGCAGCAGATCCAGCAGCGCGGGTTTGCGGCTGTGTTCGGCTACCACGTCGAATGCGGTGCGCCCCTTGGCGTCCCGAAGCGACCGCAGCGCGCCGCGATCGATGAGTTCGGTGACGACCTCGGCCGGCGCACCGTGCCAGGCGGCCTGGTGCAACGCGGTGAACCACGCCGGCCCGCCCGGCCGCCACTGGTTGATCACCAGCCAGCTCCACTCGTGGTCGAGCACCGTCATCACCGTGGGCCAGTCTCCGGTCTTGGCGGCGTCGGCGAGCCGGTGACCGACGCTGACCAGCTCGTCGGCCATGACGGAGGGGTCCAACACGCCCTGCCACGGGCGGGCGCCTCGAATGATCTCGCTGTAGGACATCATGTGGACCGCCTTCCTTCGCCCCCGTGGGGCGCTCGTGCCGGCAACGGCCGGTGCCAGGACGCTTCGTCGTCGGAGCCCACGAGCGTGGGGTTGGCGCGCCGTCGAGTCGGAGCTTGGCGACGGCGACTCATGAAGCAATGTCAGATTAGAGCGGGGCACCGACAACTCGACGCGCGTCGGGCCGACCCTTTTACCTGCACTGGTCCTGCATCCGTTTCGGAAGCCACTGCGCTGTTGCAGTGGTAACTGTGGCATAACAGTAGCATTCCATCCAGGCTATCTGCAACAGCGCAGTGTATGCTGCGACTATGCAGCCCTCTGAACGCGAAGTCTCGGCGCGCAGGGCCGACGTTGGCAGCGCCTTCGGCGACCGGGCCAAATCGGCACGGCTACGCGCGGGGCTGACGCAGCAGCAGCTGTGTGACCGCCTCGGCAACTCGCTCGACACCTCGGCGATCACCCGCATCGAGGCCGGCCAGCGGGAGCCGCGACTCAGCGAAGCCCTCGCCATCGCCCGCGAACTGAGGTTCGGACTCGACGACCTGGCTCCGACGGCAGACCTCGACGCCTACCTGCGCGACCTTTCCCGGTCGATGGAGGAAAGCCGGGCTGCCCTGGTCACGATGCTGCGATCGGTGGACCCGGTCGTCGACTTCGTCCGACGAAACCCCGACTGCCTGGGCGGAGATCGGCTGGAAGACCGCGTCCACGAGGTCGCCGAATCGTTTCGCCACCGCGTCTCCCCCGACGACGTCGAGTACGACAACCCGCAGACGCTGAACGTCGCCATCACCACCACCCGGACCGACGAGAGGCTCAAACGCCAACTGCTACGGGCGGTCAACGACGGCATCCTCGTCAGTGCCGACGAACTCCAGCCCGCCCATTACCGATGGTTCAAAGACGACGCCGACGACGACCGCGGGACACGGCCGCGGACCGCAACCCGCTCCGACGACGAGCAATGGCAGGACCATTTCGGTGAGCTCCTGGGTTACGTCCGCCGCCACGGCGATGCACGCGTTCCCCGCTCACACGTCTCCCCCGACGGGGGCCCGCTCGGCGCCTGGGTCGTCGACCAACGCAACCGCTTCGCCCAAGGCACACTCGACCCGAACCGCGCGATGCGACTCGAGGCGTTGCCCGGCTGGACGTGGGGCCCGCGATCCCGGCGCACCTCCGCAACGCCACGCACGATCTGACACCTCTTTCGGGCCGTTGATGTCCGACCGTGCTGCGATGATGGAGCGGTGGCGGGCGATAGCGAGCACATCCTGCTTAACGCGTACGCGGCGAAGCGATGCCCGGTGCGCGTGCAGAACAACTACTCACCGCTCGTGCCGACCCTCAATTGGGTTCCCTCGCCGGAGATCCAGGCACGGCTGGATGCCGGTCTGACGTTCGAACGCAAGGTATTCGACGAGCTGGCAGCTCTGCATCCGGCCGCGATCACCGTAGCCGCGCAACTGGCCAAGGCCGACGCGATCGCGGCGACCGTGGACGCCATGGAGTCCGGTGCGCCGCTGGTGTTGGGCGGGTGGCTTCCCGACGACGTCGCCGGGGGGCGCACCGGACGTCCCGACCTGTTGATCCGAGTCGCCGGCGGCTACCTTCCCGCCGACGTGAAGCATCACGCGACCGTCGAGCCGCGCAAGACCACGACGGCGGTCCTGTCCGCGCCTAAGTCCCCCGACCGGCGGCGCAAGGCGAGCGGGTGGACCGCGACGTCGCATCGGTATGAGGACGGCATGCAGTTGGCCCACTACACCCGCATGCTGCAGGCATGCGATCACCATCCCGGCCCGGAACTGCTATGGGGCGCGGTGCTGGGCACCAGCGCGGTCGCGGTGACGGCAGGTGACAGTCCGGGCCTGGTATTCGTCTGGCACGACCTGCAGGAGCCGCTATTTCAGACCTTTTCCCGCAGCCAGGGCAAGAAGCGCCGCTCGCTGCTCGAGCGTTACGACCACGAGCAGGGCTTCCGGTTGAAGGTCGCCGAGAACGCTTGCCGCATTACGGGTTCCGACGCCGACCCGACCCCGCTCGTCGAACCCATCGGCCAGGAGGAGTGCAGGACTTGCCCCTACGAGCAGTGGTGTGCCGATCAAATGGGCCGCGAGGACCCCTCGGTCGCGATCACCATCGGCCGGCTCGGCACCCGGGAGTGGTTGACGTTGCGGAGCATGGGCGTCACCACGACGGAAGCCTTATCGACGGTCGATCCCGACGACCCGACTTTTTTCGACGAGTACGTCGTTGAGGTCACCCACCTGTCGCCCGAGAATGCGCGCAAACGGCTGGCGGCGGCCGTCGAGCGCGCGGAGATGATTTGCCGCGGAGTCGATCTCAAGCGCAACGGCGACGGCCCCGTCGAGGTCCCGGTCGCCGACGTCGAGATCGACCTCGACGTCGAGTACGACCTCAACAACCGGGTTTACATGTGGGGCGTCCGCGTCCGGCGGGGCACCGACGAGTCAAGCGCGCGTTACATCAGCGACTTCACGGACTGGGAGCCGCTGGACGACCAGGCCGAACGAGCGCTGGCCGCGCGGTTCGCCGCGTGGCTGCGCGCGCAACGGACCGCGGTCGAATCCGCCGGCGAAACGCTACGGGTCTTCCACTGGTCGCACCCCGAATGGTCCAAGTTGAACAGTATCCTCGGGACCGCCGAAGTCGACGACCTCACCAACTCCGACACGGGGGTGTTCGTGGATGTGGAGAAGGTGTTCGCGGCCAACTTCATGTCGTTGCGCGGATCCAGCATCAAGAAGGTCGCCCCGCTTTTCGGGTTCGAATGGCGTGTCGACGACCCGGGCGGCGCCGTCTCGCAGACCTACCTGGCCCAGGTGCACACCTCCACCGAACCCAATGACATTGCCGCAGCCAAACAGTGGCTGCTCTCCTACAACGAGGACGACACCGCGGCGATGGCCGCCATCCGGGACGGCATGCGGACCTGGCGGCCAAGCGACTGAGCGGCGGCTGCCGTCGGAGATTCCCGCACCCCGCGGCGGGGTCACCATCTACACCCCCAGCGGGGGTAACCACCCAGACCCCCAACGGGGGTAGTCGAACCGTACCCCCGACGGGGGTAACCGGCCGAACCGCCATCGACATCCGCAAGTTTGACCCGACGGTGCTCACGGCGTCCGCATGTCGGTCGGCCAATGTAACCTCGATCTTGCTTCACGAGATGCCGTCGCCAAGCTCCGACTGGACGGCACGCCAACCCCACGCTCGTGGGTGGCTCGGATGACGAAGCGGCCTTACGCCAAACCGGTGCGGGCAAGAGCGCCTCCCCTGCGGAGGCTCGGCATCAAGGAGTCTTCGTGTCCGAGATTTGGTGGAGCCTCGCCGGCACCGACAAACACTGCGATTTGTATGCCCCAGGGCATTGGGTGCACTGGATCCAGCACAAGCTCTCGGTCCGGGCCCCGGGACCCGTGATCCCAGTGACCGCATCCGTCGATGACGACGGTGTGGTGGTGCTGGAGGGCAATGGCTTGTGCGTGGTGGCGTGGAATCACCGTCCGGCCCTGGTCCATACCGCGCTGCGGCACTCGGGCGGATCGGCAAGGTGGGAACCGCGTTGGCACCTCCTCGTGGTGCCGACCGGGACGCTCGTCGACGGGGCGAGCAACGAATTCAGCCTCGCGGCCGCACACGAAAAGCGCGGCTGCTCCGTTACCCGCACTACCAACCCTGACCACCTTGTTCCTCGCATGCCGGCACCGACGAATGTGCCGCCCCTGCGCATGACGACGCGCTATGCGGCAGGGCTGCCAAAGCGGTTACGCAAGAGGAAGTGAGCGGTCGGCTGTGGAGTCGTGCGAACGCCTACCAGCCCGGTCGATCCGGCCGCCCAGGTAGGCGGAAATGGCCAATGGCCAAACACGCCAAGTCGACTTCGACCACCACTCCGGCCTTCAACCTTCACGAACTGGCCATCAACACCGACCTCGGCCAAAATGCCCGGGGACGTAAAACGCGAATTACGGTGGCTTCTTACGGGCCACATAGCCGACAGGCGAAAGACCCAGCAAAACAGCAATCGGCCCCACTCGAAGAGCACGACGCAAGGAGCAACATGAACAGCCCGAGCGAACCGACCTCTGCCGACTGGGACTTCCCCACCCTCGCTCACGTGTGGGACTACCGAAGCAAGGCGATCATCGCGGGCGCTGACCGGCTCGAGGCCCTTACCCCGCCCGACCGGGCGCGCTCGCTGGAGGAGCTCGGCGACCGGGTGCGCACCCTCGTTCGGACACTCGACGACAGCTGGCTCGTCGCAACGGCCGTATTCATGGTCGAAGATCTCTACAAGTCATTCTTCCGCGAATTCCGCTGGTCATCGGGCGTCGCCGACTACATCGCCGGCAGTGCGGGCGTGTTCATGCGCGAGTTCACCGAGCGCGAATTTGTGCTGAACTACGTCATCGACAACACCGAGTCAGAAGCCGACCTCGCCGAGATGCTCACCTACGTGCCTGAAGTCTTCCGAGCGGCCGGCTTGCGCGTCGTCGGACCGCAACTCATGGCGCTCGAGATCATGGAGCGCATTGAAGGCCGACCGCAAGATGTCGCCGCGCTCCCGTCCACGATTGACGAGGGCCAACACCTTGCCGAACAGTTCGTCACCCAGTGCCACGAGGATCGCCGGTCCTACGTGTACCTCAATCTACAACTCGCCGAGGATAATTCGCGGTTGTCGCTCGACGTTGCTCTGTCGAACACCGACGCACCCGGGACCTTAGTGGTTTTTCGCAATCAGCCCCCGGCCGCCGGCACCACGGTGGAAGTCTCCGCGCCACCCGGCGTGACGATGCCAACCGTCTGACCCCGACCGCGCCGAGTGCTTGGGTCAGACAGCCGGATTCAGCTGGACGACAACCCATCCGGCCTACGATGACGGCCTCAATGCGTGGAATCCCCGCTTGGATCGCGCCAATCGGTTGGCCGTTCAGGTCGCGGCGCTAGCCTTCAGCGACTTCAAAACGCCGGCGCTGAGCCGGGCGAGTTCGTCGGCCTCATCTGGAGTGAGCGCATCCGCGAAAATCTCGGCCATCCGGCGGTTGGTCGCCTCCTCGACCTCGGCGTAACGCTCCCTCTTGTCCGCGCCGTCGGCCAACGGCTCCGGCCAGCCGAACATCGCGGCGTACTGGCGGCCCTTGTTGAGCATGTGCGCTTCGACGGGGGTGATACCCGAAATGGTGAGGGCGTTGAAATGCACACCGCCACGCAGCTCCCGCAGGATTTGCATGACCTGCAGCGCCCGCGCGGGCGCGTCGTCGGCCAGCGGCATCGTGCGCCATCCGGCATACAGCGGCAGGCCCGCGTCCGGTGCCGCCGCGATGATCTTCTCCCCCAGCGCCGCGATGCGGTCCAGGCCTGCGGCGCCGGCCAGATGTCTACGGCCGAAGCCGGCGATCTGTTGCCAGTACAGCTCGGCCGCCGCGGCCGCCCCGCGTACCGCGACGCCTTCCTCCCACAGGCCCCACAGGAGGTTGGGCTCGAACACCACGAACACCGACGTGACCGTGACGGCGGTGGCTTCCCCCAGCACTCCGCCGCGGCCGGCGACGTACCCGGCGATCGGGTTCTGGTATCCGGCCGCGGTGCTTTCGGCGAGGGTCTCGGGGTGCAGCATGAACACCGCGACCGCTTGTTCGATGGGCAAACCCGCCGCGATGGCGGCCTCGAGCACCTCGTTGTGGCTCATGGCTTTTCTCCTTGTCAGGCGTTTGGGTCGTGCCCATGTCCCATGTTGCGTGGGTCGACGCTACTCCTGGCGCTCGACAGTGCCCACGCTGACACCGGCGGCTCTCCAAGCGCCAGACGCCGGCACTTCTCGAGCAGCCGCTAGCCCTCCGCGCGCTTGTCCGCCGAGCTCGCGTTACGCCGGCGCTTCGATGACGATGCCCAAATCGGCGGCCGCTGCCGCCATACGAGTGTCATAGGTGACAACTGCGCGCAAATCCGTTCCGGCCCGTTGGGCTGCGGCGAGATGGATGGCGTCGAGCGTGCGCAGGCGGGCCGGGCGCAAGTCGGCGGCAGCGTCGAGCAGACCCCGCGTGAGGTTGATGGTGTCAAGCTGGTCCAGGATGCGGCGAGCTTGAGATACCGCCCCGGCCCCGGCGCCGGAGACCGCGCGGATGAGCTCCGTTCTGGCAAGTGCCGCGGTGAAGAGCGTGTCGGCAGCGACCGCACGCAGGTACTCTTGCAGAGCCGTCGACTCATCTTCGGCGACAACGAGTTTGACCAGTGCCGAGGTGTCGAGGTACGTCTTCATCGCTCCGCGGCGCGCAGGTCGGCGAGTTCTCCCGAGGCGTCGAAATCACTTGCGATGGGCTCCATGTCCCGAACGCTGCCGCCACCTGCGGCCGGCGTGATTTCCCCGGCAGCGACCATGTCCGCCCACGGATCGTCGGTAATGGGGACGAGCCGGGCGATCGGACGCCCGTGCTCGGTAATTTCGATGAAATCTCCACTGGCGGTCACCTTGGCCAGGTAGCGGCTCGCATGCTGCCGGAGCTCGCGGACGCCGATCCTTTCCATGTGCTACACGGTAGCACTATTTAGTTCCCCGCGTTAGCCTGAACTGGCCACCCACTCTAGGCGGGCCACGTGCGGCGGTACCCTCAGCCACGCCCGCCATGTCTACGACCGGAGATCGGACGCATCTTCGAGTTCAGTTGCGGCACTGCGCGGCTGGCGGCCAACCCCGGGGCCGCTGCCTCGACCATCAGCTACCTCGGCGAGATGCTCAGCCGCTTCGCCATTCGCGTGGCATCCTCGGCGGCGGGGAGTTGCGCCCGGCCGCCCGTTTTACGGCCGAGGCGGCAACGCCGACAGCCACCCATCCGAAAGCAGCTCCAGCAGCTGCCCATCCGGATCCCGGATCATCGCCATCGCCTCGGTCACCGTCCCATCAACCACGACTCCCCCGAACTCAGCCACTCGAGCCAACGCCCTAGGAAGATCGGACACCGAGAACGAGATGTGCGTCAGCCCAACCTGATCCATGACGCGCTCCCCGCCAACACGAACCTGACGCTTCGAGTAGTCCATGAGTTCGAGCACAAACCCGTCGCGCACCAAGTACGTCGCATGGACCCCGAGCGGCTCCGGAAGCTGGACGAGCTTGGCGGTGGGGCCGTCGGGCGGATCCAGCTCCCACCAAAACCGAAACCCCAGCACGTTCTCGTAGAACCGCCGCGACCGCTCGCGATCGGAGACACACAATCCGACATGGTTGAAGGTCGTCCGGTGACTACTCATCGCGGCCTTTCTCGACGGAACCCAAGAGCGTAATAATGCAAAGATAGTGCAGATAGCCGAGCGCCCGGCGCGGTGGAGGACCGACCAGATGACAACCCGACCCGACGTCACCGACGACGCCATCGTCGACTTCGACCACCACTCCGACGCGTTCAACCTCAACGAAAACGCCATCAACGCCGAGCTGCGACAAAAATGCCCGGTCGCCTGGAACGAGAACTACGGCGGCTTCTGGTTCCTCAGCAGCTACGACGCGGTCAGCCGGACGGCCAGAGACGGCGACACCTTCGCCCACAAGTACGAGCCCCACGCCCCAGACGGCGTCGACTACCAGGGCGAGATGGGCGTCCCGCGCCCCGAAGGCCAGCCGGCCCTGGGCATCGGCGAGGTCGACGGCCCCTACCACCAGGCCCTCCGCCACGCGCTGGCCCCGTTCTTCTCCCCCGGCGCCGTCCAGAAACTCAAGCCGTTCATGGAACAGAAAGCCCATGAGTTCCTCGACCACAAGATCGAAGACGGGCGGATGGACCTCGTCCTGGACTACGCCAGCCCGGTCCCGGCCATCCTCACCATGAAGCTGATGGGCCTGCCCCTCGACAACTGGCACCTCTACGCGAATCTCTTCCACTCCGTCATGGCCGTCCCGCAGGACAGCCCGGAGTACCTCGACGCCATCGCCAAGGTCCCCAAGATGATGGAAGAGGTCCTCGAGTACGCGGCCGGCCGGCGGGCCAAACCGACCGACGACCTCACCAGCTTCCTGCTTCAGTTCGAGTTCGACGGCCACCGCCTCACCGACGAACAACTGCTCAACATCCTCTGGAACCTCATCGGCGGCGGCGTCGACACCACCACCTCCCAGACCGCACTAACACTCCACCACCTGGGCACCCATCCAAACCTGCGACAACAACTCATCGACCACCCCGAGCTCTACCGCACCGCCACCGACGAATTCCTGCGCTACTTCTCGGTCAACCAAACCCTCAGCCGCACAGTCACTCACGACGTCGACCTCGACGGCCAACTCCTGAGAAAGAACGACAGAGTCGTCATCAGCTGGCTGTCGGCCAACCACGACGAGAAAGAATTCCCACAGCCCGACCAAATCATCCTGGACCGCGCACCCAACCGTCACGTCGCCTTCGGGCTCGGCCCGCACCGCTGCATCGGCTCCCACCTCGCCCGCCTGATGGCCGAGGTCATGGTCAGAGCCGTCCTCGACCGCATCCCCGACTACCAAGTCGACGTCGAAAACGTCCAGCAATACCTCGGCAACCCGAGCATGACCGGGCTGGGCACGCTGCCGGTCACCTTCACCCCCGGAACGAAGCGGGACCAGATGCCAGTAACCACACACAACAGATGACCGCCTCCTACCTGCGCTGGATCGCCGCGAACGCGGCCAAGCCATTGGTCCACGCCTATCGGCGCACCGGCGCCGACCTGCCCTTCGGCGACCCCGTGCCGTCGCACGGCACCGAAATGGAGGGCTGGTTCTGGCGCCTCACCGACGCCGCCTCCGGTCGCGTCGTAGTCGCGCTGTGCAGCGTGAACCGGCACCGCGACGGCGACTGGGCCACCGTGGCGGTCGCGCTGCACCCCGGCGGCGTCGTGCGCTCCGCGGCCGTGGATGGCGCCCACGCCGAATCGTCCACCTTCTCGGTACGCGCGGGAACAGCTCCCGACTGCCTCCTGGCGGCGAGCCCCGATCGGCTCCAGATCGACCTCGACGGCGTCCACCTCGATCTGCGTTTCACGGATCCGTTCAACTGGCCCAAGGCCTTTGGCGGAGGCGGCGTCTTCGCTTCGGTCCCGTTTCTGAACCAATACTGGCATCCCTACCGGCTCGGCGGAAAGGCGACCGGCACAGTCAAATTCGGCGAGGGAAACTGGTCGTTCAGTGACGCCCGGCTGTACGCGGAACGCAACTGGGGTGCCGGCTTCCCCGAGCGCTGGTGGTGGGGTCAGGCCCACGATTTCCCCGCCGCCGACGTCTCGGTCGCCTTCTCGGGCGGCCTTCTTCAGCTCGGCCCGATCCGCAGGGACGTCACCGGAATCGTCGTGCGACTCGGCGACCGCCTCATCCGGGTGACCCCGCCGGCGCCCGTGCGATCGGACGTCGGCGACGGACGCTGGCGCATACGGGGACGCACACTGCGCTACCAGATCGAACTGGACGGCGACGGCACCCGCGCCGATCCGCACGTCCTACCGGTGCCGCTGCCCGCGCAGCGGCGCAACATCGACACCGACTTCGAGCACCTCGCCGGCCGATTGCATTGCAGGGTAAGGGAGTACGGCCGGGTGGTGTTCGACGGCACCTGCGAGCTGGCCGGCCTGGAGGTCGGCAGCCGGCCGGCATAGATCGACTCACGGTCCGTGCCACCTGTCACCGCCCGGTAGAGTCACGAACTCATGCAGATCGCAGTGACTGGGGGCACCGGGTATCTCGGTGCGCACGTCGTCCGTGGCCTACTGAACGCCGGCCATCAGGTACGGCTGCTGGCCGAGCCCGGCTGGGACAATCCCGAACTGCTGCGCGGGCTTTCCGAATCCGGCTCGATAACGGTCCTTACCGGCGATGTTCGCGAGTCCGATACCGTGGCGACCCTCCTGGACGACTGTGACGCCGTGCTGCACGCCGCCAGCGTGGTCGGGACCGACAACCGGCGCGAGAACCTGATGTGGGACATCAACGCGTTCGCGACCGAGTCGGTCCTGCGGCAGGCCCACGACCGCGGGCTGGACCCGATCGTCACGATCAACAGCTACAGCTCCCTGTTCTCGCCGGCGGTCGCGGTGATCGGGCCGGACACCCCCACCGCTTCGGGCAGGTCGGCCTACGCCAGGACGAAGGGCTACGCCGATCGCGCCGCCCGGCGGCTGCAAGACGAGGGGGCGCCGGTGGTCATCACCTATCCGTCCAGCGTGGTCGGACCGGCCTTGGCGACGGCCCCCGGCATCACCGAACAGGGCTGGGCGCCGATCATCCGCGCGGGGGTGGCCCCGCGGCTGCGGAACGCCGGAATGATGATGGTCGACGTGCGCGACGTCGCCGAGGTGCATGTCGCCTCGATGCGGCCCGGCCGCGGCCCCAAAAGGTACGTGTGCGGCGGCGTGATGCTGAGCTTCGACGAGATGATCGGCGCGCTCGAGGCCGGCTCCGGACGCCACATCAGACGAGTTCCCCTGAGCGGCGGACTGTTTCGGGCCCTGGGCAGGATCGCGGACGCCGTCGGGGACCGACTGCCGCTCGGGGCCGGCTTCAGTTTCGAAGCGGCCCAACTGCTCACCGCGGCGACACCGACCGATGACTCCCGCACCCTGGCCGAGCTCGGGGTGACCTGGCGCTCGCCGCGCGAGGCGATCATCGCGACGTTCGCGCCCCGCGGCGGAGGAGAAGCCCCGTTCCGGCCGTGACGCCGGAAGCCGCCGAAGCGAGCCGCGCTGCGGCCCTGATGATTACGACGCCGTCGCGTACTGCAGCACCGGCTCCGACGAATCGACGTGGCTGCCACTGAAAATCCGCAGACGGTTCGGCCGCACCTCGTAGCGCACGCCGTTGACCGGATTCGTGACGTCGAACCCGTCCCCGACGCGCTCCGCGTTCGACAGCTCGATGTGGGCGCCGTCGCGGAGGCGCTCGCCGCGGTAGTAGTAGTCGCCGCTGAGGCTTTCACACACCACGGCCAGCGACTTTGCGGTGCGCACCACCGCGGCCGGCGGGTTCCCCGGGTCGCAGCGGGCCGGCTCGCCGACGAACCCCAGCCCGTCGGCGCCGCGCACCGGGGCCGACAGCGTCGGCGTCCTCGGCGGCGGCGTGCTCGACGGCGCGGGCGAGGTATCGGACGCCTCGGGCGGCGCGCCGTGGTCGACGAACGCAGACACGACCGCCACGACGAACCCGGCGATCACCAGCGCGATCGCCGCCCCGGTCAACACCAGCGGCACCCGGCCGCCCCAAGGCCGATGCGGCGGGCGTGCAGGCACTTCGTCAATCGGATACGGGCTGAAGCCGGTGTCGTCGGGGTTCGGATAGACCGCCTGGAACGGCCGGGTGCCGAGAGGCGGCGCGGCGGCGCCGACCGCCAAAGGCTCGTACACCTCGGACACCGCCTCGCTGGCCGCCCGCGCGAGTTCCCCGGCTGACGCGAACCGCGTCGAGCGCTGCTTGGCCATGCCCCACGCGATCACGTCGTCGAACGCGCGGCCCACGCCGCGGCGCATGATGCTGGGCCGCGGAGCCGGCGACAGCATGTGCGCCCGCTTCAGCTCCTCCGCATCACCCTCGAACGGCGGCTGCCCGGTGAGGCACTCGTAAAGCAGGCACGCCAGCGAGTACACGTCGGTCTGCGGCCCGACCCGGCCCGTGGTGAACCGCTCGGGCGCCATGTACACACCAGAGGCGTCGGGAATGCCGAAACCCACCAGGTACGCGAAGTGATCCGGGGTCAGCAGCACGTGCTCCGGCCGAACCCCGAGGTGCACCAGCCCGGCGGCGTGCGCGGCGTCCAGCGCCCGCGCCACCTGCGCGACGATCGACGCGGCCCGCGGCGGTTCCAGCGCCCCGCGCTCGCGCAGGAGGTCCCCGAGGCTGCCGCCCTCGACCAGGTGCATGTCGACGAAGAACACCCCGTCGATCGAGCCGAAGTCGTGCACCGGGATGACGTGTGGCTCCCGCACCCGCTGCGCGAGGCCACACTCCCGGCGAAAGCGGTGCTCGAAGCCGGGTTCGGCGGCGGCCTCGGCAGACACCAGCTTGACCGCGACCGTCCGGTCGTTGACCGTGTCGTACGCCCGGTAGACCTCGCCCGTGGCGCCCTCGCCGATCAACGAGCGCAGCTCGTAGGGGCCGAACCGGGTGTCAAGCCGCGAGGTCAATCGGCAATCCTTTTCGCCAGGTGAAAAACGTCCAGTCCGGCGGGTTCCCGAATTCGGCGCCCACCTAACGTGCGGCGGCTCACGTGCGGCGGCACCGGGCGTCAGCCGCCGTGGCCCTTGTGTTTGCCCGGGTGCGGCGGCGGCCCCGGTGGCACCGCCGGTTCCGCCGTCGGCGTAGTGGTGGTCGTCGTGGTCGGGGGCGGCGTCGGCGTGGTGGTGGTCGTCGTCGGCGCCGGCGGCGGTGGCGACGAGAACGGCGGGTCGATCGCCAGCAGGAGGAGCGCCAGCGCGAACGCGGCGACGATCGCGGCGATCCACCACTTGCGGCGGGGACTCTCCGGGGGCGCGGCGGCCGGCGTGTAGGTGAGCACGGCCGGCGGCGGCGCCGCCATCACCCGGGTGCGCACAGGCCTCCCTCCGGGGCCGGCGCCGGCCAGCGCGGCGCGCATCGCGGCGGCCTGGCCGAACCGCCACGCCGGGTCGCGGGCCATCGCGCGCTCGATCGCGGCGGCCAGGGCCGGGGGCACGTCGGGGCGCAGCGCGGCCAGCGGCGGCGGCGACTCGTGCAGGATCGCGTGGGCCAGCGGGCCCAGCTCCTCCTGCGGGAACGGCCGCCGCCCGGTCAGCGCCTCGTAGCCCACCACGCCGACGGCGTACAGATCGTCGAGCACCGTGGCCGGCTTGGACGTCAGCCGCTCGGGGCTCAGATAGGCCATGCTGCCGACCACCTCGCCCGCCCGGGTGTAGGCGGCGCCGGACGTCTTGGCGATGCCGAAATCGGCGAGCTTGGGTTCGCCCGCCGCGGTGAACAGGATGTTGCCGGGTTTGACGTCGCGGTGCAGGACGCCGGCGTGGTGCGCCTCGGCCAGGGCGTCCAGGACGCCGTCGAGGACGGCGTGCACGAACGCCGGGGTCAGCGGGCCGCGGGCGATGTGGTCGGCCAGCGACACCCCCGGCAGGCGTTCCATCACGATGAACGGCAGGCCGTAGTGCTCGCCGACGTCGTGCACCACCACGACGTGCGGGCCGGTCAGCCGCGCGGCCGCGCGCGCCTCGGTGTCGAACCGCACGCGGCTGTCCGGGCGGTCGGCCACGCCGGGATAGAGCAGCTTGATCGCGACGGCCCGGTGCAACTTCAGGTCCCAGCCGTCGCGCACCTCGGCCATCGCCCCGCGGCCGAGCACGCCGCGCAGCTCGTACCGGCCGCCGCCCAGCCGCTCACCCGCCGCCAGCGGCAGTCCGCCCTTGCCCTGGCCGCGGTGCGACTGAGTTCCTTGGAGGTCCGTGTCGATCTCCTGTCGGAATGCTGACTCCCCCTGCGGGTCGGGGATAACCGCGGACCGGGAAATCGAAACGCCGACGGACCGTGCGTCACCCGCGCGGCTTTTGCACCGCCCCCGCGTACTCGCCGACGAAGCCCTTCCCCAGCCACCACCGGGGCTCGGTGTGCTCGAAAATCTCCTCGCCCAGGGTGCGATGGCGCACCGACTTCTTGACGGGAAACGGGTTCATCCCCGACTTGTATTCGACCCCGACCATGGCGGGGGCCCCCGGGCGCCCGCGCCGGGGCAGCTGCTCGAAGCCGGCCTGCGTCAGCAGGGCGGTCAATTCGGCGGGGCGGGGGAATCGCCGGAAGTCGTGGTTCGGCTTGTGCAGGCCGAACACGAACAGCGGCCCGATCGTCACGAAGCACAGCCACGTGCAGACGTTGCGGTCCGGCGCGACGTAGAACATCCGCCCGCCCGGCCTCAGCGCGCGAAAGACGCTGTCCATCAGGCGGCGGTGCTCGGTGCAGTGGTCGAGCACCCCGTGCAGGTACACCAGGTCGAATCGGTTCTCCCCCAACACCTCCGGGTCACGCGCGTCGCCGACGACGAAGCTCACCCCGGCCCGGCCGGCGAACCGCCCGCGGGCCGCGTCGATCGACTTGTAGTCGACGTCGACGCCCACGACGTCCCAGTCGCCCAGCTCCGGGTAGCGTTCGAGCAGCCCTTCGATCGCCCCGCCGCCGCCGCACCCGACCACGGCCATCCGCGGTCGATCGCCATCCGCCGGTGGCAGGTAGTCGCGCAGGAACTCCCAAGCGGCGTAGTCGATCTCGCCGACGAGATCGGCGGTGAACCGCCACTGCTCGCTGACCTCGGCGTTGGAGAAGTACCGCACCCCGCGCTCGATGGTGCCGTTGCTGATCCGCATCACCGCGCGGTCGATCATCGAATAGCGGTACTTGGGCTCGCCGGCCGCGTCGTTGGCCCGTTCCCGTTCGAGGAATTCGAAGTAGCGTCGCGCCTCGGGGCCGATCGGCGGCTCCCACGACGGGGCGTGCCCGAGCACGCGTTCCCGGATCCACGAGTCGATCACCCGGCTGTACACGGTCGTGTCGAAGAGCATCAGCTGGTGCCCGCCGCCGGGCATCACGAAGAAGTCCTTGGTTCCGCCGATCCGCTCGAAGCATGCCCGGCAGTGCTCGGCGCCGACGATCTCGTCGTGCTCCCCGCAGGTGACCAGGACGGGTTTGGTGTTGGCGGCGGCGGGTTTTGGCGGCGCGTAGTTGAACACCGAGTGGTAGCTCTCGAGCCCATAGCGCCAGACGTAGAAGGGGTCCTTCTTCTTGGTGTCCAGCAGCCCGGGGTCCTCCTGGTAGGCGGCCTCGAAGTCGATGACCCGGCGCAGCGGGACCCGCAGCCGATCCCCGATCGCCTTGGCCGCCCACGTCGCCGGGCGCGACCGGAACAGCCGGATCGCCGGGCTCATCGGCACCTCGTGGTTCAGCAGGATGTTCATGCACACGCCCGCCGTCACGGCCGGGCACGCGTCCAGGGCGTGAAACGCCACCTCCCCGCCCTGGCTCGCGCCGTGCAGGACGACCGGCAGCGACGTGCGCCGCGCCGCGTAATCGGTGACCGCCCGGGTGTCTTCGAGGAAGTCCTCGAAGCGGAACACGCCCGGCTCGCCTTCGGTGCGGCCATGCCCGGTCAGGTCGAACGCATAGACGGCCGCCCGGTAGGTGCGGCGCATGTGTTCGGCGAACGCGTCGTAACTCTCGCTGTTGCCGGCGGTGCCGTGCACCAGCACCAGGACGTAGTCGGCGGTGGGGTTGTCGTAGCGGCGCACGAAGATTCGCCTGCCCCCGGATCCGGTCACGGCGTCTTCGACCATCGGCTGATCGGTGAGGTTGCGGGTCATCGCCTGGGTTCCAATCCTTCGGTGATGCGGTCGGCGAGGATGCGGGCGAACGCGTCGAAGTCGCGACGGAACCCCGAGGCGTTGGAGACGAACGGGCGCTGCATGGACATGCCCAGCAGCACGGTTTCGAAGAGCCGCACCGACTCGTCGATCAGGGACTGCGGCGCGTCGTCACCGACGATGCCGCGCAGCGCCCCGGCGAGCTGCCGGCGCTGGGTGTCGCGATAGTCGCCGTACGCGATCCGCAGGAACTCGTTGTGGTTGGCCGCCGCGGCGAACTCCACCATGAACATGACCGCGTCGATGTTGTCGATGAACAGCGCGTACATCAGGCCGGCCGCCTCGGTCAGGCCCTCGCGCACCGACACCCCGTGCGGCAGTTGGCCCGACGCCGCGGCGAACATGCGCTTGGCCATGTCGTCGATCGCCGCCTGGAACAGCTTTTCCTTGGTCTCGAAGTGGTAGTGCAGCAGCGTCTGCGAGACGCCGGCCTTCGTCGAGATCAGCTTCATGGAGGACTTTTCGTAGCCGTACGCGCAGAAGCACTGGATGGTCGTCTGCAGGATGCGCCGCCGCGCGTCGCCGGTGGGCTGCTCGGGCTTGGACACTGCCGCGGTCAAGGTCGCCTCGTCTCGTCGAATCCGCTTCCGGCCACCATACTGTCTGACCGATCAGTCAGGCAAGGTAGGCTAGCGGGTGATGCGACGGAAAATCACGCTGACCTTCGACAATGGCCCCACCCCCGGGGTCACGGATCAGGTACTCGACACCCTCGCCCGGCGCGGGGTGGCCGCGATCTTCTTCGTCGTCGGGGAGAACGTCTCGTCCCCGCCGGGGCGCCGGCTGCTGGAGCGGACCGCGCGCGACGGGCACCGGATCGGCAATCACTCGTTCCGCCATGGCCGGCCGCTCGGCGAGCTCTCCGCGGCCGAGACCGTTCGGGAGATAGCCGGCACACAAGAGCTTTTGGACGCACTCGGCGACCCCGACCGCTACTTCCGGCCGTGGGGCACGGAGGGGGCGCTCGACCGGCGCTGCCTGAACCGGGCGGCGATCGACCACCTCGTCGCCGAGAAGTACACCTGCGTCCTGTGGAACAGCGTCCCGCGCGACTGGGCCGACCCCCACGGATGGGTCGACCGGGCGCTCGCCGACACCCGCGACCACCGGCACACCGTCGTCGTCCTGCACGACCTACCCACCGGCGCGATGGACCGGCTCCCGCGGTTTCTCGACGAGCTCGACGCCGCCGGTGTCGAGGTCACCACCGACCTCCCCGACGACTGCGTGCCGATCGTCCGCGGCGCGCTGCGAGCGCCCGTCGATCACCTCGTCTCGGGGATAGGGTGAATCCCCATGAGCGACATGACGGCGCGGTTCGCCGAGATCGTCGGCCGGCACAACCTGCTGACCGGGGACGCCATCCCCGAGGACTACTGGCACGACGAGGTGTTGACCAAGCCGCCGCAACGGCCCGCCTACGTCGCCAAACCGACTAGCGCGGAAGCGGTTTCGCAGCTGCTGAAGGCCGCCTCGGATAACAACGTGCCGGTGACCGCCCGCGGGTCCGGAACCGGCCTGTCGGGCGCGGCCATCCCACGGTCCGACGGGCTGCTGATCTCCTTCGAGCGCATGAACGCCGTCCTCGAGGTCGACACCACCAACCAGGTCGCCGTCGTCCAGCCCGGGGTCACGCTCACCGAACTGGACGCCGCGACCGCCGACACCGGCCTGCGCTACATGGTCCACCCGGGCGAGCTGTCGTCGAGCGTCGGCGGCAACGTCGGCACCAACGCCGGCGGCATGAACGCGGTCAAGTACGGCATCGCCCGCCAGAACGTGCTCGGGCTGCAGGCGGCGCTGCCGACCGGCGAACTCATCCGCACCGGCGGCAAGATCGCCAAGATCTCCACCGGCTACGACCTCACCCAGCTCATCGTCGGCTCCGAGGGCACCCTGGCCCTGGCCACCGAGGTGACCGTCAAGCTGCACCCGCGGCTCGACCACAACGCCGCGGTGCTCGCCCCGTTCGCCGACTTCGACCAGGTCATGGCGGCGGTCCCGAAGATCGTGGGAAGCGGCCTGGCCCCTTACATCCTGGAGTACATCGACAACGTGACGATGGCCGCGCTCGTGCACACCCAGAACCTGGAGCTGGGCGTCCCCGACAATGTGCGCGACAGCTGTGACGCGTATCTGGTTGTGGCGCTGGAGAACCGGACTGCCGCGCGGCTCGACGAGGACGTTGAGAAGGCCGGCGAGCTGCTGGCCGAGCTGGGTGCCGTGGACGCCTATGTGCTGGAAGGCGGCTCGGCGCGCAAGCTGATCGAGGCGCGCGAGAAGGCGTTCTGGACGCTCAAGGCCGTCGGCGCCGACGACCTGATCGACACCGTGGTGCCGCGCGGCGCGATGCCCAAGTTCCTGTCCGCCGCGCGCGGCCTGGCGGCGGCCGCGGGCGGCGCGGCGGCGGGCTGCGGGCACGCCGGCGACGGCAACGTGCACCTGGCCATCTTCTGCCAGGACCCCGACACCCGCAAGAAGTTGATGACCGACATCTTCGCGCTGGCAATGGAATTGGGCGGCGCCATCTCCGGCGAACACGGCCTGGGCCGCGCCAAGACCCCGTACTACCTCGAGCTGGAAGACCCGGTCAAGGTCGACCTGATGCGCCGCATCAAACGCAGCTTCGACCCCGCGGGCATCCTCAACCCCGACGTCCTCTTCGCGGGAGCCTAACCGATCACCGGGAAGCGGCGTTGGGCGGCAAGGTCTTTGAGCCCCTTGCGCATCACCCAGCGCACGTGCGCGTCGATCCGCTTGACGTCGTGGGCGTCGGCGAGCTTGGCGATGTCGATGGGCGGCAACACCTCGGTGACGATCTTGGTGGGCAGCGGCATGTTCACCGGCGCGACGACGCTGAGCCCGAACGGGAAGCCGATGGAGATCGGCATGATGTCGGTGCGGAAGAGCTTGCGCTCCAGCTTGCTCAGCCCGAGCGCACGCGCCAGCCACCGCCCGCGGCTCAGGAACAACTGGGTTTCCTGCCCGCCGATGGAGACGGCCGGAACGACGGGCACGCCGGCCTCCAAAGCCGTGGTGACGTAGCCGGTTCGCCCGTCGAAGTCGATGGTGTTCTCCCGCAGCGTCGACCGGTAGACGTCGAAGTCGCCGCCCGGGTAGACCAGCACGACGCCGCCGGCGCCCAGGGCCTTGGCGGCGTTCGCGCGCGTCGCCCGGATCACTCCCGTGCGCCGGAAGAAGTCGCCGGCGGGCCCGGCGAAGATGGTGTCGAAGCCCAGGGCATACAGCGGGCGGTCGTAGCCGTACGCGTCGTAATAGTCGACGGCGAACACCGACAGGTCGAACGTCGTGAGGCCGCCGGAATGATTCCCCACCACCAGCGACGGTCCCGGCGGAATGTTGTCCAGGCCGCGCACCTCGGAGCGGAAGTAGTGCTTGACGATCGGGCGGGTCAGCGCGATGACGTGCTCGGTCAGACCGCGGTCCCATTTGTCGACGTCGGTCGAGTCGGTGTGGGTGTGGCTCATGCGTTCCTCGCTCACCGTTGAGCGTGAGCTGATGCTACGCCCGCCGGATCGGGCGCGACGCCGGTTTTGAGGCTCGGATTGGCGCCGGCCGACTCACATCCCGAAGTGGGTGCCACGCACCCAGCCGATGCGGAACAACCCGGCGGGCGGACCGGAGCGGATCCGCACGACGAGGCGCGCAAAGTCGTTGCCGCGGGCCAACTCCACCCGGCGCCGCTCGGCGAACCGTCGGAAGGAGCCGGGCAGCACGATGCACGGTCCGGCCAACGGGTCGCGTTCGCGCGACACCAGGTGGGCGGCGAGGTCGTGCGTCGTCCAGCCGCCGAGCAGGGTCGGCGCCGAGGGCCCGAGCTCGTCGAAGAGACCGCAGAGCGCAAGCCGCTCCCGCGTGTCCAGCGGCGGCCGGGACATCCGTCCAGGCTAACCCCAAAGCCTAAGCGGCGGAGTCGGAATCCTCGCCGGGGATCTCGGTGGCGTCGCTGTGGGCGGGGGTGCTGGATTCGGCGTGTTCGGCCAGCCAGCGTTCGGCGTCGATGGCTGCCGAGCAGCCGCTGCCGGCGGCGGTGATGGCCTGGCGGTAGGTGCGGTCGACCAGGTCCCCGGCGGCGAACACCCCCTCGATCGAGGTGGCCGTGGTGCGGCCCTGCACCAGCACATACCCGTCGGGATCGGTGTCGAGGACCTCACGCACCAGCTCCGAGCGCGGGTCGTGACCGATCGCCACGAACACCCCCGTGACCGCCAGGGTGGATTCCTGCCCGGTCACGGTGTCACGCACCCGCAACCCGTTGACGGTCTCCGAACCCTCCACCCCCAGCACCGCCTTGTTGGTCACGATGGTGATCTTGTCATTGGCCCGGGCCCGCTCGAGCATGATGCGCGAGGCCCGGAACTCCTCGCGGCGATGCACCAGGGTCACGCTGCGCGCAAACCGGGTCAAAAACGTGGCCTCCTCCATCGCCGAGTCCCCACCACCGATCACCGCGATGTCCTGATCCCGAAAGAAGAACCCGTCACAGGTGGCACACGAGCTCACCCCGCGCCCCAGCAACTCCTGCTCCCCGGGCACCCCCAGATAGCGCGCCGCCGCACCCATGGCCAAGATCACCGCCCGCGCCCGCACGGTCCGGCCCTCGGCCGTGGTCACCGACTTCACCGGCCCCTGCAGCGACACCGACTCCACGTCTTCCATCCGCAAATCGGCCCCGAACCGCAGCGCCTGCTCACGCATCTGATCCATCAACTCCGGGCCGGTGATGCCCTCACGAAAACCGGGGAAATTCTCCACCTCGGTCGTGGTCATCAACGCCCCACCAAACGACGTCCCCTCGAACACCACCGGCGCCAACTGCGCCCGCGCCGCATACAACGCCGCGGTATACCCGGCAGGACCCGAACCAATGACGATCACGTCGTGCACAGTCATAACAACCTTTCAGCCAGTGTCGACTCGGGCCCACCCTAACCGCTCTTTGCTGAAAGTCTCATGTGAACGGCGGCGCGATCCCCGTTAGAAGCCATGGAATTTAGCGCGCGGCACCGCGAGAAATGCTGGCGCACAACGCGTCTCATAATCGATGGCGACTAAGTTTGCTAAACAACCCGAGATTACCAATCTTGGCAAAGCGGGAATCTCAATGGCGGGTAAGGCATTTAAAACGTGAAGCGGAGCACACAACCAACGGTTGTGTGCTCACAACCTCTGCACCTCTACTACTGTCGCCGGGGGCAATGCACCATGAAATCGTGGCCCGTGGGTCCGACGTTGCACCCACGGGAAACCGGAACAACTTCACCGTCGACACCAGCGGTCCAGCAGCCCAGCCCAAAAGCGCGCCGGCCGCCGACGTCGAGCCTCGGCCGCCAGCCGGCACAGCAGGCCAGCTTTGTTCGCGAAGGAGAACACCATATGACCACAGCACCTCCCGCCAAGACCCGCAACGAGGGCCAGTGGGCGCTGGGCAATCGCGAACCGCTCAACGACACCGAACAGATCAAGCACGATGACGGCCCGCTGAACGTGCGCGACCGAATCATCAACAAGTACGCCAAAGAAGGCTTCGAGAGCATCGAGAAGTCCGATCTGCGTATGCGGTTCAAGTGGATGGGCCTCTACACCCAGCGCGAGGAGGGCTACGACGGCAGCTGGACCGGCGACGAGAACATCGACAAGCTCGAAGCGAAGTACTTCATGATGCGGGTGCGGTCCGACGGCAAGCCGATGTCGGCGCAGACGGTCCGCGTCCTGGGCCAGGTTTCCTCCGAGTTCGCCCGTGACACCGCCGACATCGGCGACCGGGAGAACGTCCAGTTCCACTGGCTCAAGATCGAGGACATCCCCGAGGTGTGGCGCCGGCTGGACACTGTCGGCCTGACCAGCATCGAAGCCTGCGGCGACTGCCCCCGCGGCATCCACGGCAGCCCGCTGGCCGGCGACTCCGTCGACGAGGTGCTCGACCCCTCCCCGGCGATCGACGAGATCATCCGCCGGTTCATGAACAACCCCGACTACGCCAACCTGCCGCGCAAGTACAAGACCGCGATCTCGGGGCTGCAGGACGTCTCCCACGAGACCCACGATGTCGCGTTCGTCGGCGTCAACCACCCCGAGCACGGGCCCGGCATGGACCTGTGGGTGGGCGGCGGCCTGTCGACCAACCCGATGATGGCGCAGCGGGTCGGCGTCTGGGTGCCGCTGGACGAGGTGCCCGACGTGTGGGAAGCGGTCACCAAGGTGTTCCGCGACTACGGCTACCGGCGGATGCGCGCCAAGGCCCGGATCAAGTTCCTGGTCAAGGACTGGGGCGTGCAGAAGTTCCGCGAGGTCATGGAGAACGAGTACCTCGGCCGCAAGATGATCGACGGCCCGGCGCCCGAACCGGCCAAGCACCCGATCGACCACGTGGGCGTGCAGAAGATCAAGAACGGCCTGAACGCCGTCGGCGTCGCCGCGATCGCCGGCCGCGTCTCGGGCACCACCCTGCAGGCGGTGGCCGACCTGATGGAGCAGGTCGGCTCCGACCGGGCCCGGTTCAGCCCCTTCCAGAAGCTGATCATCCTCGACGTGCCCGACGACAAGGTCGATTACCTGGTCACCGAGCTGGACAAGCTGGGCCTGCCGTCGAACCCGTCGAACTGGCGCAAGAGCACGATGGGGTGCACCGGCATCGAGTTCTGCAAGCTGTCGTTCGCCGAAACCCGGGTTCGCGCACAGAGTTTGGTTCCCGAGCTGGAAGAGCGACTGGCCGACGTCAACGACGACCTCGACGTGCCGATCAGCGTGCACCTGAACGGTTGCCCGAACTCGTGTGCCCGAATCCAGGTGGCCGACATCGGGTTCAAGGGCCAGTGGATCGACAACGGCGACGGGACGTCGGTGGAGGGCTTCCAGGTCCACCTGGGTGGCGGCCTCGGCGAGGAGAGCGGCTTCGGTCGAAAGCTGCGCCAGCACAAGGTCACCAGCGCCGAGCTGGGCGACTACATCGACCGGGTCACGCGAAAGTTCTTGGAACAACGCGAGAGCGGCGAGCGTTTCGCCAACTGGGCGCTGCGCGCCGACGAAGCCGACCTGCGTTAGGAGCTGAGGACCACTCATGGTGGCGATGAACTTCACCAGCGAGCAATTGCGTCAGATCGCGCAGCGCGGCGCGGCCGAACTCGAGGGCGCCAGCGCCGACGAGATCCTGCGCTGGACCGACGAACAATTCGGCGGCGCCGACGCGCCCCGCGGGTGGGCCAACTGCAAATGGGTGGTGGCCTGCAACATGCAGGACGCGGTGACGGTGTCGCTGGCGTCCAACATCCGGCCCGGCGTGCCGGTGCTGTTCCTGGACACCGGCTACCACTTTGCCGAAACCCTCGGCACCCGCGACGCGGTCGAATCCGTCTACGACATCCACCTGCTCAACGTCAAGCCGGAGCACACGGTGGAGGAGCAGGACGCGCTGCTGGGCAAGGACCTGTTCGCCCGCGAGCCCAACGAGTGCTGCCGCCTGCGTAAGGTCGTCCCCTTGAAGAAGGCGCTCAACGGCTACGCGGCCTGGGTCACCGGGCTGCGCCGGGTGGAGTCGCCGACCCGCGCCGACGCCCCGCTGATCAGCTTCGACGAGTCGTTCGGGCTGGTGAAGGTCAACCCGATCGCCGCGTGGACCGACGAGGACGAGCAGGACTACATCGACAAGAACGGCGTGCTGATCAACCCGCTCGTCGAGGAGGGCTACCCGTCCATCGGCTGCGCGCCGTGCACGCGGAAGCCCGCCCCCGGCGAGGACCCGCGCAGCGGCCGCTGGGCGGGCCGCAACAAGACCGAATGCGGGCTGCACGCCTCATGAGCACCCTCGTCCTCACCGCGCACGGCAGCCGCGATCCGCGCTCGGGCGCCAACGCCCGGGCCGTCGCCGAGCGGCTGCGCGGGATGCGGCCCGGCCTCGACGTGCGCCTGGCGTTCCTGGAGCTCAGCGCGCCCAACTTCGCCGACGTGCTGTCCGGGCTGCCGGACAAGCGCGACGCGGTGGTCACCCCGCTGCTGCTGGCCAGCGCCTACCACGCCCGCCGCGACATCCCCGGCCAGATCGCGCGCGCCGGGGCCTACGGCATCCGGCAGGCCGACGTCCTGGGCGAAGACGACCGGCTGCTGGCCGTCCTGCGTGACCGGCTCGGTGAGGTCGGGGTCTCCCCGCTCGACGACGAGGTCGGGGTGATGGTGGTCGCGATCGGGTCGTCGAACACCGACGCCAACGCGCGCACCGCCCGGGTCGCCGCCCGCCTGTCCGCCGGGACCCGGTGGGCCGGCACCGCGATGGCGTTCGCCACCCGGCCCGAGGCGTCGGTCGAAGACACCGCCGCCCGGCTGCGCGCCCGCGGCGCGCGCCGGCTGGTCATCGCACCGTGGTTCCTGGCGCCGGGGCTCATCACCGACGGCGTGTCAACCTATGCGCGGGACAACGGGATTGCGATGGCGCCCCCGCTGGGCGCGCATCGTCTGGTCGCCGAGACCGTCCTGGACCGCTTCGACGAGGCGCTCGCCGACCACGCCGCCGCCTAGCGTTTCGATGTGCGACTGCTGATGTGGCTCAGCATGTCCCGGATCGCCCCCGCGGGCGGTGTGCGCCCGCCGACCCAGATGGCGCGAAACTTGCGCCGCAGGTCCACTTCTCGGACGCTGACCGCCTGCAGCCGCCCGACGGCCAGGTCGTCGGCCACCGCCAGGCGGCTCATCGCCGCCGGCCCCGCGCCGGCCAGCACGGCGGCGCGCATCGCCGCCGCCGACGTCAACTCCAGCACGGGCGGCGCCTGCTGCATGTCCTCGCCCAGCACCCGGCGCAGCGCCACCGTCAGCGAATCGCGGATGCCCGAATGGGGTTCGCGCGCCACCAGGGGTGTTTCGGCCAGCTCCCGGGCCGTCACCACCCGCCCGCGCCGGGCCCACTTGTGCCCCGGCGGCACCACGATGACCAACTCGTCGTGGCCCACCACGCAGCTGCCCAATCCCTTGGGCTGGCCGGGGTTTTCGACGAAGCCCAGGTCGACGGCGCCCTCGCGCACCGCGGCGATGGCCTGCTCGCTGTTGGTGGCGGTCAGGGTCACGTGCGGTGCGGCGCCCCCGCGCCGCGCCGCCTCGGTCTGCAGGGACAGCAACCAGTGCGGCATCAGCTGTTCGGAAATCGTCTGGCTGGCAGCCACCCTGATGCGTTCGCGGCCCTCCTTGCGCAAACCGCCGAGCCCCGCGTCGATCTCGGTGGCGACCTCGAGCAGGCGGCCGGCCCACTCCGCCACGATCAGCCCCGCGGGCGTCAATTCCGAACCGCGCGTTGTCCGCACGGCCAGCGTGACGCCGACCTGGGCCTCCATCGCGGCGAGTCGCCGCGACACGGCCTGCTGGGTGATGCCGAGCTCGCGGGCGGCGCGCCCGAGGCTGCCCGTCTCGGCGATCGCCAAAAACGCCTCGAACGAGGCGAGTTCGGGCATGCGGGGGCTGAGGGGCATGGGTGGTCAGTCACAATCGGTAGGCGTGACACAACCATAGCTTGTGACTCCACAACAGGGGAACCTCTACTCGCCTTGCGGTCGCCCGAGCACCATGGGAGACATGACCCGCACAGCCCAATACCACGTCGCGATCGTGGGTTCCGGCCCCTCGGGATTCTTCGCGGCCGCGTCACTGCTGAAGGCCGCCGACGCCGGCGAGTTCGGCGTCGCGGTCGACATGCTCGAGATGCTGCCCACCCCTTGGGGGCTGGTGCGCTCGGGCGTGGCGCCCGATCACCCGAAGATCAAATCGGTCAGCCAGCAGTTCGAGAAGACCGCCGAGGACCCCCGCTTCCGCTTCTTCGGCAACATCAAGGTGGGCGAGCAAGTCTCGGCCACCGAACTCGCCGAGCGCTATGACGCGGTGATCTACGCGGTCGGCGCCCAGTCCGACCGCCCCCTGAATATCCCCGGCGAAGATCTACCCGGCAGCGTCGCCGCGGTGGACTTCGTCGGGTGGTACAACGCACACCCGCACTTCCACGAAATGGCTCCCGACCTTTCGTGTGCCCGTGCGGTCGTGGTGGGCAACGGCAACGTGGCCGTCGACGTCGCCCGCATGCTGGTGACCGATCCCGACGTGCTCGCCCAGACCGACATCGCCGACCACGCGCTGGAAACGTTGCGGCCCTGCGGCGTCAGGGAAGTGCTCCTCGCGGGTCGTCGCGGCCCGCTGGAAGCCGCGTTCACGACCGTCGAGTTGCGCGAGCTCGGCGAGCTCGACGGGGTCGACGTCGTGGTCGACCCGGCCGACCTGGAAAACATCAGCGATGAGGACGCGGCCGCCGCGGGCAAGATCACCAAGAACAACATCAAGATCCTGCGCGACTACGCCGGCCGCCCCCACAATCCCGACAACCGGCGAATCGTGTTGCGGTTCTTCACCTCTCCGATCGAGATCAAGGGTGGCGACAAGGTCGAAAGCATCGTGCTCGGCCGCAACGAGTTGGTCACCGACCCCACCGGCCGGATGGTGGCCAAAGACACCGGCGCACGCGAGGAATTGCCCGTCCAGTTGGTGGTCCGCTCGGTCGGCTATCGCGGGGTGGCCATCCCGGGGTTGGCGTTCGACGACAAGTCCGGCACCATTCCCCACACCGCCGGTCGGATCGAGGGGAGCCGCAACGAATACGTGGCCGGCTGGATCAAGCGCGGCCCCTCCGGGGTCATCGGCACCAACAAGAAGTGCTCCCAGGAAACCGTGGACACCGTCCTCAGCGACCTCGCCGGCCAGGAGTCGGTGCGCGGCAGCGATTATGCTGACGAACTCGCACAGTGGCTGACGTCGCGGCAGCCCCACCTGATCACCGCCGCGCACTGGCAAGCCATCGACCGTTTCGAAAGAGAAGCCGGTGAACCGCACGGACGCCCCCGCGCCAAAGTCGCCAGCCTGACAGAGCTACTGCGGATCGCCCACAGCCAAATGGAAGGACAACTTTCATGACCTACGTCATCGCCGAACCCTGCGTCGACATCAAGGACAAGGCGTGCATCGAGGAATGCCCCGTCGACTGCATCTACGAGGGCGAACGGATGCTCTACATCCACCCCGACGAGTGCGTCGACTGCGGCGCCTGCGAGCCTGTGTGCCCCGTCGAGTCCATCTACTACGAAGATGACCTGCCGGCCGAATACAGCCAGTACACGCAGTTCAACGCGGACTTCTTCGCCGAGCTGGGCTCCCCCGGCGGCGCGTCGAAGGTCGGGCTGACCGAAAACGACCCCGCCGCGGTGAAGGCCCTGGAAAGCCGGGCCGAGGCGACTTAAGGCCCTTTCGGCGCGCGCTGCATCGGCGTCCAGTGGAATTGGCGGCTTTAGCCGCCGTGAGTCCGGGCACTCCCCTAGAGCCCGACCAATTCCACGAGGAGACACCGATGTCTTTTGTCACCACCCAACCCGAGGCGTTGCTCTACGCCGCGGGCAAGCTCGAGACCCTCGGCTCCGCGCTGGCCGCCGAAAGCGCGGCGGCGGCGCCCCCGACCACGGCGATAGCTCCCGCGGCCGCCGACGAGATCTCGGCCTTGCAGGCGGCGCTGTTCACCGCCTACGGCGAGCTGTACCAGTCGGTCAACGCCCAGGCCGCGAACGTGCACCAACAATTCGTGCGCACGCTCAACACCAGCGCGGGCTCCTACCAGGCCACCGAGACCGCCAATACCGCCGCCACGGCGCTGCCCTACGCGGCCCCCGCCGCCGCGCCCCAGCAGGCGGCGGTGCCGGGCAGCGGCCTGGCCAACATCGCCGACGTCGGGGCCGGCAACTTCGGCTCGGCGACGTCGGACCTGCTCGCCATGGCGGGCGGCGGCCTGCTCATCAGGCCCGACGCGATGACGGGCCCGCCGTCGGCCGCCCTGGCCGGCACCACCCTGACGGACTCGGTGCAGCCCGTCGCGGGCGCGGCGGCCCCGCCGCGGCCCCGATGGTGTCGGGTCCCGGGCAGGCGGCCCTGATCGGCCGCCTCTCGGTGCCCCCCAGCTGGGCGGCGGGGGCCGGTGCGGCGGCCGCGCCTACCCCGGCGCCGACGTTGGCCGGCTGGACGACCCCCGCGCCCCAGGGCCCGACCGTGACCGGCGTGCCGGCCGGCCTGCCCGCGGTGGCGACCGCCGGAAAGGGCGGCGGGCTCGGCGCGCCGCGCTACGGCGTGAAGCCCACCGTGATGGCCCGCCCGGCCGTCGTCTGACGCCGGAAATTTCTTAGGATTGAGCGGAAAGGACTGCAGGACATGGATTTCGGCGCACTACCCCCAGAAGTCAATTCGGCACGCATGTACGCGGGCGCCGGCGCGGGCCCGATGATGGCCGCCGCGGCCGCCTGGAACACCCTGGCCGCCGAGCTGAACACCACCGCGGCGGGCTACGAGTCGGTGGTCGCGGAACTCACCGGCGAACAGTGGATGGGTCCCGCGTCGGCGTCGGCGGCCGCCGCGGCCCAGCCCTTCATCACGTGGCTCAACACCACCGCCGCGCAGGCCCAGCACGCCGCCGCGCAGGCCACCGCCTCGGCAGCGGCCTTCGAAGCGGCATACGCGATGACGGTTCCCCCACCGGTGGTCGCCGCCAACCGGGCGCAGCTGGCAGCGCTGGTCGCGACCAACTTCCTCGGCGTCAACACACCGGCGATCATGGAGACCGAGGCGCACTACGGCGAGATGTGGGCGCAGGACGCGGCCGCGATGTACGGCTACGCCGCCTCGTCGGCGGTCGCCGGAAAGATGACCCCGATGACGCCGCCGGCATCGCTGACCAACCCCGGCGGGCTGGCCGGCCAGGCCGCCGCGGTCGCCGGGGCCAACGCCGCCACCAACACGCAGGCAGGGCTGATGCGCACCATCACCGCCGCACCCAACGCGGCGGCGCAGCTCGCGGCCCCGCTGCAGGCGGCCGGTGGCGACTTCTTCAGCATCCCGCTGGTGTCGAACAGCATCAACGGGGTGGTGAACACCGCGGCTTGGTTTTCCATGGAAACCATCCCGACCGCGGTGTTGCTGGGCCACACCGTCAACGGCGTGCCGTCGCTCTTCCTCGGCACCGCCGGCCCCTTCGTCGGCCCCACGCTCGCGGGGTCGGTGGCGCAGGCCGGATCGACGGGGGCGAGCCAGGCGACCGTGCTGGCCGGCGCGGGTCAGGCGTCCACGGTGGGTCGCCTCTCGGTTCCGGCCGCCTGGTCGGCGGCCACCCCGGCGGTCGACCCCGCCGCTTCGGCGACGGC
>NZ_GG770557.1:263466-312748 GCF_000164135.1 Mycobacterium parascrofulaceum ATCC BAA-614
TGGCGCCGGAGGAGGCGGGGCCGGTCACGGCGGTGCCGGCGGGGATGCCGGCGATGGCGGCGGCCGGCAGGGGCGGTTACGGCTTCAGCACCCCGCGGTACGGGGTGAAGCCCACCGTGATGCCCAAGACGGTGTTCGCCTGAGGCGCGCCGCGCCTCGTTAAGGTGAGCCCATGCGGACAGCACGAATCATCCACGTCATCCGGCAGATCGGGTCGCTCGTGGTCACGGCGGTGACCGCGCTGTCCACGCTCAACGCCTACCGGCCGTTGGCGCGCAGCGGATACCTCTCGCTGTTCTCGTGGATGTTCGGGCTGGTGGTCACCGAGCTGCCGCTGCAGACCTTGGTCAGCCAGCTCGGCGGCCTGGCGCTGACCGCCCGCCGCCTGACCCGGCCGGTGCGGTTCGCGGCGTGGGCGGTCGCGGGCGTGTCGGCGCTGGGCCTGCTGAACTTCAGCCGCGCCGGGCACAAGGCCAACGTGCCGCTGACCGAGGCACTGGACCGCGGCCTGGGCGCGTCGCGCCTCACCGAAGCCGGGGATCTGTGGCGCCGCCCGGCCGGCAGCGGCACCGCCAAGACGCCGGGGCTGTTGCGAATGATGCGCATCTACCGCGACTACGCGCACGACGCCAACATCAGCTACGGCGAATTCGGCAGCGCCAATTTCCTCGACATCTGGCGCCGCCCCGACCTGGACCCGACCGGCAAGGCTCCGGTGCTGTTCCAGATTCCCGGGGGCGCCTGGACGACGGGAAACAAACGCGGACAGGCACACCCGTTGATGAGCCACCTGGCGGAGTTGGGCTGGGTGTGCGTGGCGATCAACTACCGGCACAGCCCGCGCAACACCTGGCCCGACCACATCGTCGACGTCAAGCGCGCGCTCGCGTGGGTGAAGGCGCACATCGCCGAGTACGGCGGCGACCCCGAATTCATCGCCATCACGGGCGGTTCGGCCGGCGGCCACCTGTCGTCGTTGGCCGCGCTCACCCCCAACGACCCGCAGTTCCAGCCCGGCTTCGAGGACGCCGACACGCGGGTGCAGGCGGCGGTGCCGTTCTACGGCGTCTACGACTTCACCCGCTTCAACGACGCGATGCACCCGATGATGCCCGCGCTGCTCGTCAAGTCCGTTGTCAAGCAACGCCCGTCGACGAACATGCAGCCGTTCATCACCGCCTCGCCGGTGAACCACGTGTCGGCCGACGCTCCCCCGTTCTTCGTCCTGCACGGCCGCAACGACTCGCTGGTGCCCGTCGAGCAGGCGCGCGCGTTCGTCGAGCGGCTGCGGCAGGTGAGCAACCAGCCCGTCGTGTACGCCGAATTGCCGTTCACCCAGCACGCTTTCGACATCTTCGGTTCGGCGCGCGCGGTGCACAGCGCCGTCGCCGTCGAGCAATTCCTGGCCGAGGTCTACGCGACGCTCCGCCAGGCCAATGTCGCCTAGCCGCCCAGCATTTGGGTCACCACGCTGGCGATGATGGCCTCCGGGTCCCGCTCGATGCCGACCGTGCGCAGCTCGCCGCCGATCGCCAGCGACGCGACGCCGTGCACCAGCGCCCACAGCGGCGCGGCGAGTTCGCGCGGGTCGTTCCCGCCGACTAGGCCCGCCTCCTGACAGGTCGCGATCGCACCGAGCAGGTCACCGAAGGCCTGCTCGCCGGCGGCCGCCAGGTCGGGATGATCGGCCTTCGACAGCTCGGCACCGAACATGACCCGGTAGTGATCCGGGTGGGCGACGGCCCAGCGCACATACGCACGACCGAGCTCGGCCACCCGGTCCTTCGGGTCGGGCGCGGCGTCGCCGGCCGCGGCGAGTGCGGCGTGCAGGTCCCGGAAGCCCTGTTCGGCCACCGTCGCGAGCAACGCGGCCTTATCGGCGAAGTGCCGGTACGGGGCGGCGGCGCTGACCCCGGCGCGCCGCGCCGCCTCGGTCAGCGTGAAGCCCTTCGGTCCCTTCTCGGCCACCAGTGACAACGCCGCGCTGCTCAGGGCGCGTTTGAGGTCGCCGTGGTGGTAGCTGTCGCGGTGCGCCGCCGATTTCCGCTCCCGTGCCATGTTGACGACATTAACATTGCGGACTATGTTAAAGCCATTCACATCTCTGGAAGGGGACGAAATGGACCAGCAGCTCATGACCCCCCGCGCCGGCGACCGCGACCGGGAGAGGGCGGCCGACCGCCTCGGCCAGGCGCTCGCGCAGGGCTACCTGAATCTCGACGAATACGAGCAACGGACGCAGGCGGTGTTCGGCGCGCACACCACCGGCGAACTCGACCGGATCCTCGCCGACCTGCCGCTGGAACGCATCCGGCGCGCCGACCCGCGCCGCCGTGCCGCCCGCGTCGAGGCCGCCCGCCGCGGCGTGCGCCTTCACCTGGCCGCCTACCTCGTGATGACCGTCGTCGTGCTGACCGTGTGGGCGGCCGTCGCCGCCACCACCGACGCGACGTACTTCTGGCCGGTCTGGCCCATCCTCGGCGCGGGGATCGGCGTGCTCAGCCACGCGCTGGGCGTCCGCCCGGCGGCGAAAGGCTGTGTGGCGGAACGGTTTACTGCACGGTGATGGTGGCCGTGTAGGTGCACGCCGGTTTGGGGTCCTTGCCGACGAAGCTGGTGTAGGACGTGCCGATCGTCGTGGTCCCGGGCCTGAGCGCCGTGAACTTCCACACCTCCATGCCCGGCGCGCCCAGCGCGTCGGAGCTCGGCGGCACGAACTCGTGACTGATTTGCTTGAGCACCGCCGGCTCGCCGACCTTCATGTCCGGCGCCCATCGGTACGGGGTGGTGTAATTCGAGCCCAGCTTCACCACCAGCGTGTTGCCGACGGACAGGGTCATGCTCTGCTTGACCGTGTCCTTGGTCAGCACGTCGGTCATCGGCACCTGCAGCGTCTTGGTCGACGGGGGGTTCCTGGAAGCGAAGTGGCAGCCCACCAACATCGGCGAAACGAGCATGGCGACGGTCACCAAGAGCCTGATCTTCCCGACAGTCATCGAGCCCATTATGGCCTGTTGCGCGTGCGGCGTGTGGGCGGCACTTGCGGGACCGGCTCCCGGCCGGCCCGCGCGCGCCGAGCCCGTGGGCACCACCGCACTCTCGAATTTGATAGCGCCGGCGCTATCAAATTCGAGAGTCACGCCGGCACTCCCCGCACGGGGCTGAAGTGACCGATGTGACAAAGCCGGCACGCGACCACCCGATCGGCGCGCAGCGGGCGTGTCCGGCAGGATGGGCTGGTGTTTGGCCTCGTCCTGATCGTTGCGCTCGTCTCCACCGTCATCGTCGGGACGGTGCTCGGCCGGCGCTACCGCGTCGGTCCCCCGGTGTTGCTCATCGTGCTCGGCACGCTGCTGGGTCTGATCCCCAGCTTCGCCCACGTGCACATCAACGGCGAGATCGTGCTGCTGCTGTTCCTGCCCGCGATCCTCTATTGGGAGGGCCTGAACACCAGCTTCCGTGAGATCCGGGCGAACGCGCGCATCATCGTCTTCCTCAGCGTCGCCCTGGTGATCGCGACGGCGGTCGCGGTGTCGTGGACCGCGCGGGCGCTGGGCATGGACTCCCACACGGCGGCCGTGCTGGGCGCCGTCCTGTCCCCCACCGACGCCGCGGCCGTCGCCGGCCTGGCGAAGAAGTTGCCCCGCCGGTCGGTCACCGTCCTCAAGGCCGAGAGTCTCATCAACGACGGCACGGCCCTGGTCCTGTTCGCCGTCACGGTGCACGTCGCAATCGGCGGGTCCGCGATCGGCCCGACCGACCTGGTGGTCCGTTTCGTCGGCTCGTACCTGGGCGGCATCGCCGCCGGGCTACTGGTCGGCGGCGCGGTCACGCTGCTGCGCAAGCGAATCGACGCCCCGCAGGAGGAAGGCGCGCTGAGCCTGCTGACGCCGTTCGCGGCCTTCCTGCTGGCGCAGAGCATGGAGTGCAGCGGGGTCGTCGCGGTGATGGTCGCGGCCCTGGTGCTCGCCTACGCCGGGCCGGTGGTGATCCGGGCGCGATCCCGCCTGCAGGCCTACGCGTTCTGGGACAGCGCGACGTTCCTGCTGAACGGGTCGCTGTGGGTGTTCGTCGGCGTCCAGATCCCCGGGGCGCTGCGCGGCATCGCCGGTGTGGACGGCGGGATCCGGCACGCCCTGTTCATCGCGCTCGCCGTCACCGCCGTGGTGATCCTGTCGCGCATTTTCTGGGGCGAGATCACCGTGCTGCTGATCCGGCTGATCGATCGCCGGGAGGTGCAGCGCGAACGTCGCGTCGGCTGGCGTCAGCGTTTCGTCACCGCCTGGGCCGGCTTCCGGGGGGCGGTCTCGCTGGCCGCGGCGCTGGCCGTCCCGACCACCACGCTCAGCGGCGCACCCTTCCCCGACCGCAGCCTGCTCATCTTCGTCGTGGTGGTCGTCATCCTGGTGACGGTGCTGGTCCAGGGCACCACGCTGCCCGCGGTGGTGCGCTGGGCGAAGATGCCCGAGGACCTCGCCCACGCGGAGGAGTTGCAACTGGCCCGCACCCGCGGCGTTCGGGCCGCCCTCGACGCGTTGCCGACGGTCGCCGACGAAGTCGGCATCGGCGACGACCTGCGGCGCCGGCTGCAGAAGGAATACGAGGAGAAGGCCGCCCTGGCGCTGGCCACCGAGGACGGTTCGACCGGCGACCATCTGGTCAAGAAGAAGGACCTGGTGCGCCGGGTGCGGCTGGGCGTGCTGGAACAGAAGCGCCGCGAGATCACCGCGCTGCGCAACCGCAACCTCATCGACGACATCGTGCTGCGCGAGCTGCAGAACGAGATGGACCTCGAGGAAGTGCAGCTGCTGGACGCCGCCGACAACGAGTAGGGCGCGTCGGTCCTCGACCGTACAGTCGGCTCCATGTTGCAGACGGTGGCGATCCGCGGGTATCGCTCGCTGCGCGAGGTGATCCTGCCGCTAGGCCGGCTGTCGGTCGTCACCGGCGCCAACGGCGCCGGCAAGTCGTCGCTGTATCGCGCGCTGCGGCTGCTGGCCGATTGCGGCCGCGGCGAGGTGATCGCGTCGCTCGCCCGCGAGGGCGGGTTGCAGTCGGCGCTGTGGGCGGGCCCCGAGGAGCTCAAGGGCGCCCACCGCACCGGCAAGGCCGAGGGCACGGTGCGCACCCGGCCGGTGTCCCTCGAAATGGGTTTTGCCTCAGATGATTTCGGCTACCTCGTCGACCTGGGCATGCCGCAGATGGCGGGGATCAAGTCCGCCTTCGGGCGCGATCCCGAGATCAAGCGGGAGGCGCTGTTCGCGGGGCCGGTGCTGCGGGCCAGCGCGACGCTGGTGCGCCGCACGCGCGAGTTCGCCGAGGTGAGCGCGGACTCGGGGCGCGGGTTCGACGAGTTGTCCCGCTCGTTGCCGCCGTATCGCAGCGTGCTGGCCGAGTACGCCCACCCGCACGCGCTGCCCGAACTCGCCGCCGTGCGCGAGCGGCTGCGCGGGTGGCGGTTCTACGACGGCTTCCGCGTCGACGCCGGGGCGCCGGCGCGGCATCCGCAGGTGGGCACGCGCACCCCGGTGCTCTCCGACGACGGGAGCGACCTGGCCGCCGCCATCCAGACGATCATCGAGGCGGGTTTCGACGACCTGAGCCGCGCCGTCGCCGACGCGTTCGACGGCGCCACGGTGTCGGTCGCCGAGCACGACGGGATCTTCGACCTGCAGCTGCACCAACGCGGCATGCTGCGGCCGCTGCGCTCCGCCGAATTGTCCGACGGCACAATCAGATTCCTGCTGTGGGCCGCCGCGCTGTCCAGCCCGCGGGCGCCGTCGCTGATGGTGCTCAACGAGCCGGAGACCTCGCTGCATCCCGACCTCGTGCGCCCGCTCGCGGGGCTGATCCGCACCGCCGCCGCACGGACGCAGGTGCTGGTGGTCACCCATTCGCGCGCGCTGCTCGAATTCCTCGACACCGTGCCGGTCGCCGAGGCCGAAGGAACGGACCGAGCCGTCGAGATCGAGCTCTACAAGGAGTGGGGCGAGACGCGCGTCGCCGGTCAGGGGCTGCTGAGCACGCCACCGTGGGACTGGGGCCGGCGCTAGTTTCCGTTGAGTGTGCGCCCACGGCGGGCCCGCTCGGCGTGTCGCCGCCCTGGACGCACCCGCGAAGCCAGGAAGGCACACTCAACACTTCTTGCCCGATAGGCAATCTTGCCCACCGGGCAATTTTTGCCTAGGGTGGCGCCCATGACCGAACAGCCGCGCGGGCTGCGCGAGCGCAAGAAGACCGACACCCGGCGCGCGCTCAGCGACGCGGCGCTCAACCTCGCCTTCGAGCGCGGACTGGACAACGTGACGCGCGAGGACATTGCCGATCTGGCCGGTGTCTCGTTGCGCACCTTCAACAACTACTTCGGCGGCAAGTACGAGGCCCTCGCCTACCGGCAGACCGAGCGGATGCGCCGCAGCATCGCCGCGTTACGGCAGCGCCCGGCCGACGAGCCGCTGTGGACGTCGATCACACACGTCGTGCTCGAACCGCTGGAGGCCGACTTCGGCGAGGCGCACGGGGAGGAAAACCTGGTGCCGACGCGCCAGGAACTCGTCGAGGTGCGCAAGATGCTGCTGAACCCACAGGTGCGAAACGCATTGCCGAAGCGGGTATTCGACGAATGGCTGGCCGTGATTGCCGAGCGCACCGGCACCGATCCCGAGCACGACCTGTACCCGCGACTGGTGGTGGCGGTCGTGCGCGCGGTCGGCGACGCCGCGGCGGAGGCCTACGTGCGCGCAGACCCGCCGGTCGCCATCACCGACCTGATTCGCGCCGGCTTCGCCGCCGTCAGCGCGGGCCTGCCCGAACCCACCAAGCGTAAGGAGAAAACCCGTGGCTGACGAACACGCCGACATCGTCGTCTCCGGCGCCGGCCCCAACGGGCTCATGCTGGCCTGCGAGCTCGCGCTCGCAGGCATCCGTCCGGTCGTGCTCGACGGGTTGCCCGGGCCGAGCGACGAGCCGAAGGCGAATGGCCTTGTCGGCCAGGTGGTTCGGACGCTCGACATGCGGGGCCTCTACCAGGCGTTCACCGGCGACGACCAGCCGCCCCAACCCAGCCCCGGCTGGATGTTCTCAGCCATGCCGCTGGACTTCTCCGGCGTACCCGACAACCCGATGTATGCGATGCTCATCCCTCAACCCAAGCTGGTACGGCTGCTGGAGAAGCGGGCCCGCGATCTCGGGGTAGACCTTCGCTGGGGCCACGAACTCACCGGCATCCGGCCGGGTGCGGAATCCGTTGCGCTGGCGGTATCTTCGCCGCAAAGCGGATACGGCATCGCCGCGCGCTACCTGGTTGGCGCCGACGGCGGACACAGCCTGGTCCGCAAATCACTGGGAATCGACTTTCCCGGCAGCACCTCTGCGACGGTCGGCCGGCTCGCCCACGTGCACATCCCCGAGCGGCTCCGCCGACCCGACGGCGTCATCGACATCCCCGGGTTCGGTCCGCTTCCCTTCGGCCACAGCCGATTCGACAGCGGCGGATTGATCTTCGCCGAATTCGAGCCCGGCAGGGCGTTGCTGGGCACCGTCGAATTTGCGCCCTTCGTCGACGACGAGCCGATGAGCCTGGCCGAACTGCGCGAAAGTGTCCGGCGGGTGCTCGGTACCGACTTCCCCTTCGAGGAGCCGAAAGGCGCCGGGCCGCATGCCCTGCGCCGCATCAACGGCTGGAATACGCGGCACGCGTCGCGCTACCGCGACGGCCGTGCCCTGCTGCTCGGCGATGCCGCCCACGTCCACAGCGCCATGGGCGGCCCCGGCCTCAACCTCGGTCTGCAAGACGCCATGAACCTGGGCTGGAAGCTCGCCGCTGAGATCAACGGGTGGGCGCCCACCGGACTGCTCGACACCTACGAATCCGAACGGCATCCCGTCGGCGAGCGCGTGATGATGCACTCGCAGGCCCAGACGGCGCTCATGTTTCCCGGCCCCGAGGTCGCCGCGCTCCGCACGCTGCTGGGCGAATTCTTCACCCTGCCCGGCGTCGCCGAGCACATGGCCGCGCTGCTGGCCGGAACCGACGTGCGCTATGACGTCGGCGACGACCATCCGTTGTCGGGTTGGTCCGTGCCCGAGCTGACCCTCGCGGACGGCCGGCGGGTCACCGAGCTGCTGCACGGCGCGCGTCCGGTGCTGCTCGACTTCGACGGCGGCGCCGGGGCCACGGCGTCGGGCTGGGCCGATCGGGTCGACGTCGTGACCGCGACGCTCGACGACCGCCCCGCCGCGGCGCTGCTGATCCGGCCCGACGGCTATGTCGCCTGGGCGGCCGGCGAATTCGGGCCGGTCGCACAGGCCGGTTTGCGTGCGGCGCTGCGGCGCTGGTTCGGACGGGAGTCCAGCGGTTAAGGGGCGCGGGCCCGACGCCGCCCATCGGGTGTGCGCCCACGGCGGGCCCGCTCGGCGTGTCGCCGCCCTGGACGCACCCGCAAAGCCAAGAACGCACGCCAGGTCCTATCGCGGCACGGGACATCCAGTGCTTGGCTGGGCACATGGCCCGCACCGACCCCACTGAGCCCGTGCGCAGCGCACAGCGGATCGTCGACGTCCTGTCCGCGCAGGGCGTGCAGTACGCCTTCACCGCCACCCTGCGCCGGGCGCTGGCCGAGGAGGGACCGTCCCTGATCGACGTGCCCGTGGACTACAGCCGCAACACCGACCTGGCCGCACAGCTGCACGACGACCCCTTCGAATAGCATGGACGCACATTCAGGCGCCTACGAGCGCTTCCGGCATTGGGCCGCAACGCTTCTCACCCACCAACACGAGGCCGAGGTTTACCAGTTCTCGACGATCAGCGCCCTGCTCGAGGGCGTGTACGACGGGGACGTCACCGTCGCCGAGATCCTGCGCCACGGCGACTTCGGGCTGGGCACCTTCAACCACCTCGACGGCGAGATGGTGATTCTCGACGGCGTCTGCTACCGATTGCGCGCGGACGGCACCTCGAGCCGGGCCGCGCCCGACGACCGCAGCCCCTTCGCGGCGGTGACCCGGTTTCACAGCGACTTCGAGATCGCGATCCGGGCGCGCACCGCCCGCGCGGAGGTGACCGCCGCGATCGACCGCCAAATCAAAAGCGCCAACCTGATTTACGCGATCCGGATCACCGGGCATTTCGCCGAATTGCACACCCGCACCGTGATGGCGCAAAAGCCGCCCTACCCGCCCCTGACCCGGGCCACCGAAGAGCAGGCCGAGACCGTCTTCACCGACGTGTCCGGCACGGTCGTCGGGTTCCGCACCCCCGACTTCGAGCAGGGCATCTCGGTCGCCGGGTATCATCTGCACTTCCTCAACGAGGACCGCACCGGCGGCGGTCACGTCCTCGATTTCACCCTCGAGCGCGGAGACGTCGCGGTCAGCGGGGCTTCGCAGTTGCATCTGAGCCTGCCCACCTCCGGGGACTTCCTCGGCGCCCAGTTGTCCGGCGCCGACATCGCCGAGCGGATCGACAAAGCCGAAGGCTCCGACCAGACATAGCCGGTTCGCCGGAATTCATGGACTGTTCAGGCCCGCGTCAAGCGCACATTGTTGAGTGCACACGCGCGCCGCGTGTCCTCACGTTATGCGCGTTGTACAGGTCGCCAATTTCTACGGCCCTCGCTCCGGCGGCCTTCGCACCGCGGTGGACCGACTGGGCGCCGAATACTGCGCCAGCGGGCACGAGGTGTTCCTGATCGTTCCCGGCCAGCGGGCCGAGCGCAGCCTCCTGCGTACCGGCGTGGTGCGAATCACGCTGCCCGCGCGGCTGATTCCCCTCACCGGCGGCTACCGCGCGGTGATGCCCGGACCGGTCAAGACGCTGCTGGAGGCGCTGCGGCCCGACGCGTTGGAGGTGTCGGACCGGCTCACGCTGCGGTCACTGGGCCGGTGGGGCCGCGACCACGGCGCGACGACGGTGATGATCTCCCACGAGCGGTTGGATCGGCTTGTCGGGCAACTACTTCCACACCGGGCCGCCGTCAAGTTCGCCGATTTGGCCAACGCGCGCACCGCCGCCGATTACGACACGGTGGTGTGCACCACCGGTTTCGCGCGCGAGGAGTTCGACCGCATCGGCGCGACCAACACTGTCACCGTTCCGCTGGGGGTCGACCTGCAGACCTTTCACCCGCGCCGGCACTCTTACCTGGTGCGTCGACGCTGGGCCACACCCAGCCAGCTGCTGCTGGTCCACTGCGGCCGGCTGTCGGTGGAAAAGCGCGTCGACCGCAGCATCGACGCGGTCGGCGAGTTGCGCCACGCCGGGATCGACGCGCGGCTCGTCGTCGTCGGCGAGGGTCCGTTGCGCGCCCGGCTGGAGCGGCAGGCCGCCCGGTTACCGGTCGACTTCACCGGATTCGTCTCCGACCGGCACACGGTGGCCGGCCTGCTGGCCACGGCCGACGTGTCGCTGGCGCCCGGGCCGCACGAAACGTTCGGATTGGCCGCGCTGGAGTCGCTCGCCTGCGGGACGCCCGCGGTGGTGTCGCGCACGTCGGCGCTGAGCGAGATCATCACCGCCGACAGCGGCGCCCTGGCGGACAACCATCCGGCCGCCATCGCGCGGGCGGTCGGCGCCGTCACCCGTCGTCCCGAGCACTACCGTCGCGTCTCCGCGCGGCGCCGCGCCGAGAACTTCACCTGGCACCGGGCCGCGACGGGCATGCTGGCGTCGTTGGGAGCGCCGGCGCTGGACGACCCGGGCGCCGATTCCGAACAAACCGCGTAACGCCTGCGCGTTTCCCGGTTATCTAACGGAGGCCGGTCTCACGGTCCCCAAATGAGCAGGTCTTCCATCCCGTTGTTCATCGTCACCGTGGTCGGCGCCGGGCCGGTGACGTCGAAGTGGATTTTGCCGGTCGCCTGCGCACCGTCAGGAATGGTCGCGCCGCTGATGTTCGTCGGGCTCGCGACATACCAAAGAACCCGGTACGCGGCCGCATTCGGGGCGATGGCGTTGAACTGCGAAATCGCGGGAGTGACAGTGCCCCGGATCGACCTGACGGTCGCCGTGGCCTCCCACAGCTTGCCGGTCGGCGTGTAACCGGGGGTCACGTCGTTGCTGGGCTGGAGGTTGCTGACCGTCCACGCCAGGACAACCTGGCCGACGCTGTCGGTCATCGTCAGCTCGCTGCCCAGTTTGCCGACGACCGGATAAGTGGCCGATGCGGTCGGTGCGGTGATGCCAGCCATTGCAGTGGCGAGGGTTGCTAGCGCGGCCACCATCAATTTTGTGATCTTCACTGGTGTTTCTCCCTACTCGCTTGTGCAACGAATTATTCGTCGCCAATCGACTCTGGAGACTTGATCGTGTCCACCGCGGCCCCTTTCCCAATAGAGCCATTTGACCTCAACCTTCTTGGAAGTCACGTCGGCCAATTAGTCGGCGCATTATTTGCGGGCCCTGAATCGGGGAGAGCTATTGTCAGGACAATCCGCGACGGTCGTTATCGCTGCGGTAATGACAGCGGCGGATGGCTGACGCTTCGACCACGCAGCCGGACCAGGCCTTCCACGCCCACCGCACCGAGCAGGAAGCCGCCAAGGACCCACAGCTGGCCGGGCATCTTCGTCGCGGTGTATGTCGTCATCGCACCGAGGGCGCCCAGGCAGCAGGCCGCGCCGAGGACCGCCAGCAGTTTGGTTGTCCGGCGGACCCTAAACCGCAGCACGGCGAGGTTGACGGCGGCGAAGATCAGCAGAAATCCGGCCGACCCCATCAGGCTGATGCCCTCGATGTGCACAGCGTTGACCACCGCCAAAGTCCCGGCCGTCGTGGAGAGCAGCCGCCGATCGGGCGATCCCATACGGGCTTGGCCAGGCCGGGCGGCAGTTCGCCGTTGCGTGCCATCAGGTAGGTGAACTTCCCCGTGCCGTAGAGGGTTGCGTTGATTGCGCTCGCGGTGGAGATCACCGCGGCGATGCCGATCAGAATGAAACCGGCCGACCCGAGAAACGGGCGCGCCGCGGCGGCCAGCGCGTAGTCGCGGTCGCGGTCGATCTGCACGACACTGAGATTCCCGACCGCGACGAAAGCCACCAGGACGTACAGGAGGATCACCACCCCGATCGAAATCAGGTACGCCCGCGGCAGACTGCGCGGCGGATCGATCGCGTCCTCGGCCGCGTTGGCGATCAGCTCGAAGCCCTCGTATCCCAAAAAGATCAGCGCACCCGCGTAGACGATGACACCAATCGACGGGTAGTGGGCCGGCGAAACCCGGTCGCCGTGTACAAAGGCCAGCCCGGCGACGCAAAAGAGCAGCAGGATCGCGAGCTTGCCGTAAACCAGGATGGCTTCGGCGCGCCCGACGATGCGCGCGCCGGCGAGATTCAGCGCCATGAAGGCCAGCACGACGCCGCTGGCGAGGACGCGGCGCCAAGGACCATTGGGATCGGCGCCCAGCAACGCGGCGCCATAGCTCCCAAACGCGACGGCGTAGAGACCCAGCATCACAAAGTAACTGAGCCACAGCAGCACATTCAATGGCCCGCCGATGGCGGTACCGAAGCACTTGTCCAGGAAGAACGCGGTCCCGCCGCGGCTGCGGATGCGGACGGACAGCAACGCATACGACCGCCCGGTGAGCGCCGCGATCACCCCACCGGCGACGAACGAAAGATAGGCGCCGGCGCCGGCGATCTGCACGGTCAGGCCCAGAACCGAGAAAATCCCACCGCCGACCATGCCACCGATACCGATGGCCACCAGCTGTGCGGTCCCGAGTTGACCGGACGGGCGATGCGCGCTTACCTCACCGTGCATTTCGGGCGGCATCCGTCAACGATATGGCGGTCGCTGCCGAAACCGGCGAAGGCCACGGCACCGCGCCGCGGTCAATGCTTGTCCGGATCGTCGGCCACCGCGCCGCGCTCGGGCTTCCACCCGACGTACGTCAGGTACACGCCGGCGGACGCGAGACAGGCGAACATCACCCATATCGCAATGGACATGCCCGAGCTGTAGATGGCGTCACCGGCCGCGTCGTAGGCGCGCGGAAGGGTCAACAGCAGCACGCCGCGTATCGCGAAGAACCAGCCCACCGCCGATACGATCATCGCCGCGAGGCTTCGCCAATACTGGTGGAAGGCGATGATGAAGAGGCCGCCCATCAAGAGGATGGCCCCATACAGCCAGGGCCACATGGGATTTGCCTTGAACTCGGTGAACAGCGTCTGCATGTAGGAGCCGCGCACGGCGACCGTGATCGGCACGATGGTGAGGTACGGGCCCAGCACGCGGGCGAAGTTGCGGGTGCGGGTGTGCGATTGCTCGGGGGTGTTCATGGCCGGTGCTTCCTCAAAAGTCGGAGGCCGCCCAGGATCCGGGCGGGTAAGGGGGCACGACGCCGGCGAATGCGCCATCGGTGAGCCGGCACAGCGTGTCGGAAATCGTTCCGGCGTTGGCCAATACCTTCGGGTCGCTGCCGGGCACGACTCGCGCGACCACCGCCTGCCAGAAGTAACCGACACCGCCGTGCTCGTACCACACGAACCAGTCGGCGTCGCGATTGCCGGCCCGGATCAGCCGGCGGAACGGCAGTGTCGGATCGCTGACCGAGTCGGTCGCGTTGAAGGGCGCGCCGATGTCGGCGACGGGCGGAAGCAGCTTGACGAGCTCGGGTGGCAGCTGGGACACGTGCCGCACCTCCCGGACGGGAGTCGTCAGCGCGCACTGGGTGTTTGGCGTCGCCTCGGCGGGGACGGCCGTCAGCACGGCCGACGCGACCGCGAGGGCCGCGGTGAATGTGTAGCTGATGCGCGCCACGACCCACTCCGATCCGCCCTATCGCCCATCAAGACGCTACGCCTTCGTTTGCTGATGGGGAACGCCGCTAGGCTCTGTGCAGACGATCAGGGAGGCGAATCGGTGGGAGCCCGAGACCAGGTGTTGGTCACCGTCGCGGAGTTGGCTGCGTTGCTCGAGGCCGGTGAGGCGGTCAGCATCCTCGACGTCCGTTGGCGGCTCGACGAACCGGACGGGCGACCGGCCTACCTGGCCGGGCACCTGCCGGGCGCGGTGTATGTGTCCCTCGAGGAGGAACTCAGCGATCACTCGGTCGCCGGACGCGGCCGCCACCCGCTGCCGTCGGGGACCGACCTGCGGGCCGCCGCGCGCCGCTGGGGCATCCGGCAGGACTCGCCGGTGGTCGTCTACGACGACTGGAACCGCGCCGGTTCGGCTCGGGCGTGGTGGGTGTTGACGGCGGCCGGCCTGCCGAACGTGCGCATCCTGGACGGTGGCCTGGCCGCCTGGCGGTCGGACGGCGGTCGGCTCGAAACCGGCGAGGTGACCCCGCGGCCCGGGAATGTCACTGTGCCGCATGATGATCTGTACGCCGGGGGCCGTCCCACCCTGACGGCCGAGCAGGCCGGCGCGGCCGGCGTGACATTGCTCGATGCGCGGGCGCCCGAACGCTTCCGCGGCGAGGTCGAACCGATCGACCCGGCGGCCGGGCACATCCCCGGCGCCACCAACCTGCCGAGCACCGCCATCCTGACGCCCGACGGCACGTTCGCCGGCGCCGGTGCGCTCAACCGGCTGCTGGCCGACCGCGGGATCGACCACGACGGCGCCGTGGCCGCCTACTGCGGTTCCGGCGTGACCGCCAGCGTCACGGTCGCGGCGCTGGCGGCGGTGGGCCGGGAGGTGGCGCTGTTTCCGGGATCGTGGTCCGAGTGGTGCTCGGATCCGGGCCGCGCGGTCGCCCGCGGCCCCGAGTAGCGATCAGGCGCCGGCCCAGTTCCGCAGGAAGGCGGCGGTCACCCGGGCGGCGTTGACCGCCGCGATCCGTTTGTAGCAGAAGAACTGAAAGGGAAAGCCCGGCAGGCGAAGCGGGTCGCCCGGCCCGTCCGTGATGCCGCGGATGCCGAGGAACGGGATGCCGTACTCGTCGGCCACAGCCTGGGCCGCCGCGGTCTCCATGTCCGTCGCGTCGAAGGCCGGGTCCGAGCTCGAGACGATCTTCAGGTTGCTGATCAGGGCGCTTCGCAGCCAGCGGCCCCCCGCTTGCCGGAAGTTGCCGGTGTACCGGCGGGACCAATCCGGCGCGGTGCGGGGCTGGCAGCCGAAAACGTCGCCGCCATTGGGGATGCACGGAAACGCCACACCGTTGTTGTTGTCCCAACTGCAGCCGTCGCCGCCGACGACGACCCGCGGTCGGCGCCGCAGATCGATCCGCCGCACGACGCTTTCCAGTGCGACCGAAAGCTTTCCGGCCTCGCCGAGCATGTCGGGGTCGACCGGGCGAAACGTCCTGCCGTGGTCCAGCGTCCACCGGGCCGGCACCGCCACGTCCGCGATGCGGGTGCGCCCCGCCCCACCGGCGACCCCCGAAAACACCACGGCGCCAATGCCGAAGCGGGCCAGGGCGACCACGGTGGTGTCGGTGGCGTTGACCAGACCGATGCCGGTCATCGCGACGATCACCTTCTTGCCGGCGATCGCCCCCAGGTAGAAGTGGCGGCCGCCGGCGATCACCACCGGATCGGGATCGAGCGCGGTGTGCGAGAGCACCGCGTCGGCTTCGCCCGGGAACGCGGACAGCACCAGGGTGCGCCGTTCGCGCCGACCCGCCTCGCCCACCGCCCCAGTAAACGCCACGCCGACCCCGTCGGGCGCCCTTCGGTCCAGGTTTGCTGATTCCGGTCCGGCACGGCGGGGCCAGCGGCTAGTCTCAGCGGCGTTGCAGCCAAACCCGGGGGCGCGGCCGACCGAGGAGCACGCTCATGCTGGAAGTGATCGAACGAAAGCCGCAGCGCGAATCCCGCAAGCCTCCGGTGCTATTCGTGCACGGGGCGTGGCATGGCGCTTGGTGCTGGGACGAGCATTTCCTCGACTTCTTCGCCGATCGGGGCCACCTGGCGGTGGCGCTGAGCCTGCGCGGGCACGGCAAGAGCCCGGCGCCCAGGTCGATGCGACTCTGCTCGATCGCGGACTTCGTTACCGACGTCGCCGCGGTCGCCGACGGCCCGCCCGAACGACCCATCGTCGTCGGACACTCCATGGGCGGCTTCGTGGTACAGAAGTTTTTGGAGTCGCACGACGCCGCGGCCGCCGTGCTGCTCGCCTCGGCACCCGCGAGCGGAATCCTGGGATTCCTGGCGCGCAGATTCAGACGGCACCCGTGGTACACCGCCACCGGCCTGGCCGTGGCCAAGTCGTTGCGCGGTGTCGGCGGCACACCGGAATTGGCGCGCGAGACGTTCTTCGCGCGGTCTGCCGCCGACGCCGACGTCGCGCGCTATACCGCGGAACTCGGCGAAGAGTACGCGCTGCGGATCGCGATCGACATGCTCTGGCACGACCTGCCCCAACCCCACCGCGTCACCACCCCCCTGTTGGTGTTGGGGGCCGAAGACGACGTGTGCTTCACCACACGGGAAGTCCGGGCCACGGCGGCCGCCTACGGCACCGAAGCCGAAATCTTCCCTAAGATGAGCCACGACATGATGCTCGACCCCGGATGGCGCGCCGTTGCCGAACGAATCCACGCCTGGATCGAAATATGCGTTCCGGCAAGTTGACCGCGCGATGACGGGCCGGCTCGCCGGCAAGGTCGCGATCATCACCGGCGCGAGCACCGGCCTGGGACCGGTGCTGGGCGCGCTGTTCGTGTCCGAAGGCGCCAGGGTGTTGCTGGCGGCGCGGCGCGAAGAGCTGGTTCGCGAGGCCGCGCGGGCGGCCGGACCCGGTGCCGTCGCGATGCGCGCGGACGTGACCGACGAGGGCGACGTCGCCGCCATGGTGGCGCGCGCCGTCACCGAATTCGGCCACGTCGACATCTTGTGCAACAACGCCGCCGCGCCGGGACAGGACCGCTGGATCTGGGAGCAGACGCTGGAGAACTGGAACGCCACGATCGCGATCGACGTCACCGCGGCGATGCTGTGCACGCGGGAGGTGCTCAACCAGTCGATGCTGGCGCGCCGGCGCGGCGTCATCCTCAACTTCTCCTCCACGGCAGGCTATTCCGGCGTCGTCCGCAAGAGCCACTACGTCACCGCCAAGGCCTCCCTTCGGGCGTTCACCAAGGCCGTGGCGCTCGAGGTCGGCCCCCACGGCATCCGGTGCAACTGCATCGTGCCCGGCGCCATCGACACCGAGCTGTGGCGTCGATGGGTCCAGCGCACCGCCGACGAACAGGGGGTCGACTTCACCACCCAGCGCGCCAAGGCCCTCAAAGGCACGGCGCTGCAAGACATTTCCACACCCGACGACGTCGCCAACCTGGCATTGTTCCTGGCCAGCGACGAGAGCCGGACCATCACCGGCCAATCGATCCCTGTCGACGCCGGGGGGTACATGCAGGGATGAGCGGCGTTCGACTCTCGGTGGCGACACCCGTGGTGACCATGTTCCCCAGGGCCAGCGGCGCCTGGGAAAAAGACGCCTCCATCGAGGACCTGGCCCACATCGCCGAAGCCGCGGACCGACTCGGCTATCACCACCTGACGTGCAGCGAACACGTCGCGCTGCCCGCCGCCGAGGCGCAGCGCCGCGGCACCCGCTATTGGGATCCGCTGGCCACCTTCGGCTACCTGGCCGCGCGCACCCGACGAATCCGGTTGGCCACCAACGTGCTGGTGCTGGGCTACCACCATCCGCTCGAGATCGCCAAGCGCTACGGCACGTTGGACAGGGTCAGCAACGGCAGGCTCGTCCTGGGGGTCGGCGTCGGCAGCCTCGAGGAGGAGTTCGACCTCCTCGGCGCGCCCTTCGCCGACCGCGGCCCGCGAGCAGACGACGCCCTCGAAGCGTTGCGCGCCTCGCTGTCCGTGCCCGAACCCGCCTACCACGGCGCGTTCTATTCGTTCGACGGCATGGTCGTCGACCCGTGCGCGGTGCAAGCCCGGGTGCCCATCTGGGTCGGCGGGCGCACCCTGCGGTCGCTGCGCCGCGCCGCGACGCTCGGCGACGGTTGGGCGCCCTTCGCCGTCGGCCTGGAGCAGGCGCGAGATTGGTTGCGCCGCTTCGAGCTTCGGCCGGGTTTCGAGGTCGTGCTGCCGCCGCCGGCACCGTTGGACCCGATCGACGAGCCGGAGCGCACCCGCGATGCCGTCGGCGAGGCCGCCGCGCACGGCGCCACCATCGTGCCCGCCGTCTTCCGGCACACCTCGCTGACGCATTACCTGGACAACCTGCAGGCGCTCGCCGAACTGCACTCCCCGGGGGGTGAGGCGTGATACGCGTCAGGGCGGGCATCTTCAGCCTCACCGCCGCCGCGCCGGACGACGACGGCAGCTACCTGCGCTGGCACCTGCTCGATCACATGCCCGAGCAGTACCAGCTGCCCGGAATCGTGCACGGCCTGCGCTGGATCGCCGACGGCGACTACCCCCGGCACCGCCTGGCGGCCGACGGCCCGCTGGGCGAGCTGGGCAACGCGGTGCACTACCTGGTCGGCGCGCCCGTCGAGGACACCTTCGACGACTTCGTCGCGCTCGGCCGCGCGTTGCGCGAGAACGGCCGGTTCCCCGTCGTCCGCCCGTCGCTGCAAGTGGCGGGCCTGCGCTTGCTGCAATGGCGGTCGTCGCCGCGAGCGCTTGTTTCCGCCGAGGTGGTGCCGTTCCGGCCGCACCGCGGCGTCGTGCTGATCGTCGAAGAACCCACCGACGGGCGACGCCCGGACGAGTGGCTGCAATGGCTGCACGCCGAACACCATCCGCGCCTGCTCGCCGTGCCGGGCACCGCCGGCGCGTGGACGTTCGGTTCCAGCGCCGGCTGGAGCCACCTGCCGCGGGGCTGGCGAACGGATCGCCAATACATCACCGTCGTCTACCTTGACGACGACCCGCTGACCACCACCGACGCGCTGGCCCCCGTCATCGAGGAACGGTGGCGGTCGGGCGCGGTGCGCCCGCAATTTGCCGGTCCCCTGCGCAGCATGGTGAATTGGGAAGCCTGGCGGTAAACCGTGCGGTCGGCTCGCCGCCAGAGAGATGAGACCTTCCCGAAACGAATGGCACCTATAGTCCTCGCGGGCAAAGGAGGTGAGATGACGAACCCGTGCATCCTCGGGGCCGCCGGGATCGTGTTGGTGGCCGGTCTGGCCGGGTGTTCCGGCAAGGGCGGCCAGCCGGCGTCCACCACGAGTTCAACCCCGGTTTCCGTGACCACCACCGTCATGATCGACGGGAACAAGCACACCATGACCGCGCGGGTCGACTGCACCAGTTCGGCAGCGCAACCGAACGCGTCGCCGCCGGAGTCGGGCGACCTGACCACCCGCATCCGCGTGCAGGACGACACGGCGTCGGTGTCGCTGGCGCTTTCGGACGAAAAGCCGCCGATGGTCGACGGATTCGCGATCTCGCTCACGCTGCCGGCCGGGCAGTACCAACTCCCCTATCAGGCGACCAAGTCGGCAACCCAGGTGCTGGCGACCAAAGAGGACAAGAGCTACACCGTGACCGGGACCGGCCAGGCGACCACCCCGGGCCAAAGCGGCACGCGGCCTGTGACTTTCGGGGTGCACGTCACCTGTCCGTGAGTCGGTAGCCCGGGGTATTGACTTGACCGCCACAGTTCTACAGGGTTGCGGGCGGGGGCACGCACCGTAAACCGCAGGGAGTGGGTCATGAAGCTGGCCATGGTGACCGGCGCCGGCAAGGCCGAGGTCGTCGACGCCGACCGCCCTCAGGCGGGCCCGCGGGACGTGCTCGTCCGGATGCGCGCCTGCGGCATCTGCGGTTCGGACGCGTTCTACATCGCCATCGGCGGCATCCCGCCTCGTCAGGGCCGCATGCCGCTCGGGCACGAACCGGCCGGGGAAGTCGTCGAAGTCGGCTCGGGGGTCTCCGGTCTCGCGGTCGGTGACCACGTGGTGATCAACCCCATGGCCGCCGCGAGCGGGATCATCGGAAACGGCGGGGCCGGCGGGGCGCTCGGTGACTACCTGCTCGTCGAGAACGCCGTCCGCGGCACCAGCCTGGAGGTCATCCCCGACCACATCCCCTGGGAGGTCGCCGCGCTCAACGAGCCGATGGCCGTCGCGCGCCACGGCGTCAACCGCTGCAAACCCGAACCGTCGGACAAGGTCGTGGTGTTCGGCGCCGGCCCGATCGGGCTGGGCGCCACGCTGGCCTTCAAATCCGTTGGGGTCAGCCATGTCGTGGTCGCCGACCTCGTCCCGTCGCGCCTGGAAAAGGCGCTGCGCATCGGCGCCGACGCCGTCATCAATTCCGCCGAGGAGGACGTCGTCCGCCGCCTGATCGAGCTGCACGGCGAGGGGCAATCGGTGTTCCCCGGCAAGGCGGGCACCGACATCTACCTCGACGCCGCGGGCGCGCCCGCCGTCGTGAACACCGCGCTGGCGGCCGCCAAGAAGGGCGCCACCCTGGCGATCGTCGGGGTGCACAAGGAACCGGTTCCCGTCGAATTCGTCAACGTGATGAGCAACGAGATCAGCATCGTCGGCTGCATGGGTTACCCCGACGAAATCTTCGAGGTCACCGACGATCTCGTCGCGCAGTGGCAGAAGTATGCGCTCATCGTCAGCCACACCATCCCCTTCGAAAATCTCGGGGAAGCCCTCGAGCTGGCCGGCACCCCCGGCGCCGCCGACAAGGTCGTGGTCACCTTCCGGTAGGCGCGTGGTTGTCTCCCGCCATCGCCTCTGCGATGCTGGCAGCTTGGACATCTTCGCGGAGTGGCAAAGCGGCGGCACGAAACTGCGTTGGCGGTCGACAACCGCCGCCAACGACTCGCACGAAGTCGCGGTATTCAGTCGCCGTTGCGGCACACCGGGCGCGCCCGCCCTGGTGCTGGTGCACGGCTTCCCCACGTCGAGCATCGACTATTTCGCGCTGGCAGGCGACCTGGCCTCCGAGTTCGACATCTACCTGCTGGACTTCCCGGGCTACGGGTTGTCCGACAAACCGCCTGAGCCGTACGTGTATTCGCTCTACGACGACGCACGTCTGCTCGTCTACGCCATCACCCAGGTGTGGAATCTGACCGACTACCGCATGCTCACCCACGACCGCGGCAGCAGCGTCGGCATGATCGCGCTGGAGATGCTGGCGGCCCTGGACCCGCCGGCCGTACCGATCGACCTCTTCGTGACGAACGCCAACATCTACCTGCCGCTGTCCAACCTCACCGCGTTTCAGACCGCGCTGCTCGACCCGGCGACCGCGCGCGCGACGGCGGCGGCGGTGACGCCGGAGATGCTGGCGGCCGGTCTGGGAGCGAGCACCTTCATGCCCAGGCGGACGCCGGACGACCCGGAGATCGCCGCGTTGGCGAAGTGCTTCGCCCACAACGACGGGATCCGGGTCCTGCCGGACACCATCCAATACCTGCACGAGCGCGCCGCGGACGAAACGGGTTGGCTGGAGGCGCTTTCCAAGAGCCCGGTCGACACCACCGTGGTGTGGGGGCTGCACGACGGCATCGCGCCGCTGCGGGTCCCCAACCATGTCTGGCAGGCGTATCTGAAGACCAAACCCGGGTGCAACCGCTACTGGGTGGTGCCCGGCGCCGACCACTACCTGCAATGCGACGCCCCCGGGCAGCTCGCCCAGATCGTCCGCCTCACGGCCCAGGGCGGCGATATCCCGCTGCAGACGCTCGGCAACCAGCCCGACGGCGCGGTATTGGTGGACCAAAGCGGGTCCTAGCCTTCGCCCAGCCTTTCGAGCGTCACGCTAGCGTGGCACTCGACCGCCCACGCCACGCTGGCGTGACACTCGGGGAGAGTTGCGGCGCTCAGCGTCCAGCGCTGGGCGCGCGGCGCACGACTACCGCTCAGCCCGTGACGACGGGCAGGCGCGCCCATCCGCGCACGCTCGCGGTGTGCGCCCGTTGGGCGTTGGCGTAGTCGACTTCCCAGTCGGGCCAGCGTTTGAGGACCTCTTCGAGGGCGACCCGGCCCTCCATCCGGGCCAGCGCCGAGCCGAGGCAGAAGTGCAGGCCCTGCCCGAAGCTCAGGTGGCCCCCCTGGCGGTGGATGTCGTAGCGGTCCGGATCGTCGAAGTGACGATCGTCGCGGTTGGCGGACCCGTTGAGCAGCAACATGTACGAGCCCTCGGGCACCACCCGGCCGTAGAGTTCGGCGTCGCGGGCCACGTACCGCGCCTGCACCGGTGACGGCGGCTCGTAGCGCAGCGTCTCCTCGACCGCCCCGGGGATCAGCGACGGGTCGGCGACGAGTTCGCGGCGTTGATCCGGATGATCCGCCAGCAGCTGGCCCATGAAGCCGATCAGCCGGGCGGTGGTCTCGTTCCCCGCGCCGGCGATCATGGCCGTGTAGGCCAGCACCTCGGTACGCGACAAGCGCCGCCGCGTGCCGTCGGGTTCGTCGATCTCGGCCCGCAGCAGGTCGGTCATCAGGTCGTCCGACGGGTGATCCGCCCGCCACTCGATGTACTCGGCGAACACCACGATGCTGTCCTCGAAGAGCTTCGCGTTCACCGCGGCGGGGTCGCGCGCCTCGGACAACTCGATGTACGCCCCGCCGCGGTCGCGGATCGAGGCCTGATCCTCTTCGGGAATGCCCAACAGGTATCCGATGGTCCGCATCGGCATCATCGCCCCGAGGTCGGCGATGAAATCGAAACCGCCCGAACCGACCAACGGGTCCAGCTCCCGAACGCAGAATCCGCGCACCAGGTCCTCCACGGCCAGCATGCGCCGCGGCGTGAACACCCGCGACAGCAGGCGGCGGTGCAGGTCGTGCAGCGGCGGATCCTCGAACAACAGAATGCCCGGCGGCACTTCGATATTGGCGAACAGGATGTCGGCCGTGGTCCCGCGACCGGATCGGTACGTCTGCCAGTTCGGCAGTTCACGCGCCACGTCCTCGTACCGGCTCAGCGCGTAGAAATTGTATTTCTCGTTGTAGTACAGCGGCGCTTCGTCGCGCATCCGCTTCCACACCGGGTAGGGGTCGTCGTCGATGTCCGAATCGAACGGGTCGTAGTACAAGTCGACCGCGCTGGTGCCCGGCATGGTCAGTCCCTTCGCTCTCAGTCGTTTCGATGCAGGAAGCCGTGCAGGACGGCCTGGGTGAGTTCCTCGACGATGACCGCTCGCGCGGGCGGCCTGCCCCCGAAATAGGTGGAGCGCAGCGCGGCCATCCCGGCGATCATCGCCACCGTCGAGTGGGCGGGCAGGTCCGGATGTTCGGAGTGCAGACCCCGCAGGTGCATGCCCTCGGCGCTGATCCGGCCGAGCGTCCTGATCGCTCGCCTGATCTCCGCGATGCCGGCGTCGGCCTTCTCCTCCTCGCTCAACGCCTCGGACGCCATCAGCGTCAACAGCAGGCCCTGATGTTCGACGAACACGTCGTAGAGCTGCCCGACGAAGTGTCGCGCCAGCTCCTGCTCGTCGGTCTCCTCGGGGATCACCGACTGCCAGGTGCGGCCGAACTCGTCGACGAAATCGGTGAAGGGCAAGACCAGCGCCTCGCGGAACAGCGCCGCCTTCGAGCCGAAGTGGCGGAACAACAGGTGCTCGGTAACGCCCGCGGCCTGGGCGATTTCCCGCGTCGTCGTGCTGCGATAGTCCTGCCGCGCGAAGCGGGCCCGCGCCGCGTCGAGCAGCAGTCCGCGCGGGGCGCCGCGGGGCCGGCGCGACGCAGCGGCCGGTGTGGCGCGCTTCGGCTGTGGCCGCTGGGGCACGGTTGAGCTCCCATCCGGATGGTTGACTGCCTTTAGGATAGTGTGCACTATCTAACGAGTCGAGCGTCGAAAGGGGTGCAACAGTGGGCGCTGTCATCATGCTCGGCACGCTGTTCGGGTTGATCGTCCTGATATTCGGGCTGGTGCTGCGCTTCGATCCACAGGCGCGCCGGGCGCCGGGAGACGACCGGTGAGCTCCCAGATGACGCCCGTGATGCAGGCGGCCAGCGACTTCGCGCTCGTCGGCGGCATCACGTTCACCGCCCTCGGCGTGTACCTGAGCGTGCGGCGGCGCCGCCTGCACCCACTGTTGCTGCTGTGCATCTCGGCGATGTCGTTCTCCTGGATCGAGGCGCCCTACGACTGGGCGATGTACGCGCAATTCCCGCCGGCCATCCCGCGCATGCCGTCGTGGTGGCCGCTGAACGTGACGTGGGGCGGGCTGCCCCTGTTCGTTCCCGTCGGCTACATCTCCTACTTCGTGCTGCCGGCCGTGACGGGCACGGCCCTCGGGCGATGGCTCAGCGGGCGGTTCGGATGGCGCAGGCCCCCAACGCTATTGGTCGTCGGCCTCGTCGTCGGCTTCTGCTGGGCGCTCTTCTTCAACGGCTTCCTGGGCGCCAAGCTCGGCGTGTTCTACTACGGCCGGGTGATCCCCGGCCTGGCGATCCGCGAGGGAACCGTGCACCAATACCCGCTCTACGACTCCCTCGCGATGGCCATCCAGATGATGGTGTTCACCTACCTGCTGGGGCGAACCGACTCCGAGGGGCGCAACGTCATCGAGATGTGGGCCGACAAGAGGGCGAAGACCCCGCTGCAATCGTCGGTGCTCTCCGTCGTCGCGGTCATCGTCGTCGGAAACGTGCTCTACGGCGCGGTTTTCGCGCCCCACCTGATCACCAAGCTGGGCGGCTGGGTGACCGCCGGGCCGACGGAGCAGCTGTTCCCGGGCGTGCCGAACCAACCCGAATAGCTATCACCGTCACCCGAGCGCCTCGGGCAACACGACTTCGCCCACCCGCTGCAGGTACGGCCACGCGATGTCGGGCGGCAGCCCGCCGCACAGCGGTGACAGGTTGAGCACCTGCCCGGAGCGCACGCGCGAAACCGCTTCGGGGACAGAGATGATCACGTGCGACGTCCCGGTCTCCCGCAGCTCGTCGACGGTGTCGACATGCGAGAAGCCGGCGGTCGTCTCGTCGCCCGGATTCCACGCCGCGTACGTGCGCACGTCGTGCAGCAGGTGCTCGCCGATCTCCTTCCACGCCCGGTCGACGTCGTCGGCGACGAACACCACCGAGGGCGTGTCACGGCTGGGGAACATCGTCGGCCCGGGCTGGTGGCCGTGCTCGCGGCAGGCCTCTTCGTAGGCCTCCTGCATGCCCGGCGCGTTGGCGTTGCCCAGCATGCCCAGCCCGTACCGGCCGGCGCGGCGGGCCGCGGCGACCGTTCCGCCGCCCCACATCAGTTGCGGCCCGCCGGGAGTCAGCGGGCGCGGCGTCACGGTGATCCGCCGCCCGTCCTCGACGACGGTCTCACCGGCGAGCAGCCGCCGTAGCAGCGCGAGTTTCTCGTCGCACAGGCGGCCACGGGATTTGATCGGCACACCGAAGTGCTCGAACTCCTCGGGCCGATAACCCAGCGCCAGGATGTACGACGCCCGCCCGTTGCTGATGATGTCGAGAACCGCCATGTCCTCGGCGAGGCGCACGGTTTCGTAGAACGGAAGGATCAGGATCAGGCTCAACGCCAGGCGCTGCGTTCGCGCGGCCAGCGCCGAGGCCAGCAGAAACGGCGACGGCAGGTAGCCGTCCTCCGACCCGTGGTGCTCACACAGCACGGCGGCCAGACCGCCGTGCTCCTCGGCCCAGGCGCACATGTCGGGCGCCGCGGCGTACAGATCGGTTGGAGACGCGGCCCATTCGGGGTCGCGCATGTCGAAGCGCAGTGTGTACACGGCAGACTCCTAGCCAGGCTATTCGTTCGACGTACGTTACACGTTCAGTCGAAGGCGTAAAGCGGCAGCGTGGTGGGGATGTCCAGCGAGCTCAGCAGTCCCGGGCGCCCCGCACGTCGGGCCGCGGCCTTGCTGCCGCCGGCGACCAGCATCATCGGCCCGCCGGGCGAGCCACACGCCGGAGTGACACGGATTGTGCGGCCGCGATATTCGACGGTCTCACCGCGCACCAGCCGCCCGAGCACCGCCAGCATCTCGTCGGCCAGGCGGCCCCGGACGCCCATGTCGACGCCGAAGTGGTCATACTCCTCGCGCCGGTGCCCGACGCCGAACGCATACGACACCCGTCCCCCGCTGATCAGGTCGAGCACACTCATCTCTTCGGCGAGCCGGACCGGATCCCACAACGGGATCGGCACCGCGGCAAGCAGGATCGCCAACGTGCGCGTCCTGGCCGCGATCGCGGAGGCCAACGTCAGCGGCGCGGGCAGGTGACCGTCGTCGGTGCCGTGGTGCTCGGAGAGGACCGCCAGCACGGCACCCCGGTTTTCGGCCCACGCGCACATGTCGATCGCCGCGGCGTACAGATCGGCCGTCGGCCCGGCCCAACCCGGAGCGCGCATGTCGAACCTGAGGGTGAACACCAGCAGCACCATAACCTAAAATTTGTTCGATAAGATAGTGTGCGCTTTCTTAACCTCTTGACCGCGCTGACGAGCGGCTGTTAGCTTGCGACGTAAGAGCCACGGCCGCCACGGGTTTCATCGCGACGCGCCCGCACCTGAGGAGGACCAAGATGACGGCTCATCGCGTGGCGGTGTGGGCGACGGGCGGCATCGGGTCGATCGCCATCCGCACTATCCAGCACCGCCCCGATCTGGAACTGGTCGGCGTGTGGGTGCACTCCCCGGAGAAGGACGGCAGGGACGCCGGCGAGCTCGCCGGCGGCGAACCAATCGGCCTGAAAGCCACCACCGACGCGGACGCACTGATCGCGCTGAAGCCCGACTGCGTCATCTATGCCGCCAGCGGACCCGAACGCGACGCGCTGGCCATCCCGGATTACGCCAGGCTGCTCGAGTCCGGCATCAACGTCGTCACGACCAGCACCACCCGACTGGTCAACCCGCACGCCTACGAACCGGCGGAGTGGCGCGACCAGCTGGTCGCCGCGGCCAAGCTGGGCCAGGTGTCGCTGTACGCGTCGGGGATCGAGCCCGGCTTCGCCGCCGACTACCTGCCGCTGGTGCTGTCCACCCAGTCGTCGTCCATCGAGAAGATCCATGCGTTCGAGATCGGCCTGTACGACGACTACGGCGTCCCCGACATCATGAGCGACGCGCTGGGTTTCGGCCGGCCGCTCGACTACCAGCCCTGGATTGGCTTCCCCGGCGCGATCGCCGGCGAATGGCAGGGCCAGATCCGGTTGGTCGCCGACGCGCTCGGCGTCGAAATCCAGGAGGTCCGCGAATTCTTCGACCGCGCGGTCACCAACCGGACGCTCGAGGTCGCCATGGGCACCGTCGAGGCCGGAACCTGCGGGGCGTTGCGCATGCGGGCGATCGGCGTGGTCGACGGCCGGGAGGCGATCGTCATCGAGCACGTCACCCGGCTCGCCCACGACGTCGCCCCGGACTGGCCGACGGGGATCGGCGACTTGTCCTATCGGGTGATGATCAGCGGCGACCCGGACATCGACTGCACCTTGGCGGCGACGCTGAAGGATCCGCGCAAGGCCGGGGTGGGCGGAATGACCTCGGGCGCCGGCGCGATGGTCGCCACCGCGATGCGCGTCGTCAACGCCGTGCCGTATGTCGTTGCGGCAGAACCCGGGCTGCTGAGCTCCGTCGACCTGCCACTGACGATCCCCAAGCACGCGTTCGTCGCATAATCTGCCCGGGTGACGGTTAACCCACTCGAGGAACTCACGCTGCAGCAGTTGCGGCTGCGCACCAGCATGAAATGGCGCGCGCATCCGGCCGCCGTCTTGCCGCTGTGGGTTGCGGAGATGGACGTGCGGCTGGCGCCCACGGTGGCCGACGCGCTCCGCCGCGCCATCGACCTCGGCGACACCGGCTACCCGTGCGGCACCGCCTTCGCCGAGGCGGTCGGCGAATTCGCCGCGCGGCGTTGGCAATGGCATGACCTGGCTGTCGGGCGCACCGCGATCGTTCCCGACGTCATGCTCGGCGCCGTCGAGCTGTTGCGTCTGGTCACCGACCGCGGCGACGCGGTCGTGGTCAACCCGCCCGTGTACGCCCCGTTCTACGCCTTCGTCACGCACGACGGCCGCCGGATCGTCGAGGCCCCGCTGGACGCCGACGGCCGAATCGACTTGGCCGCCTTGGCAGAAGCGTTCGCGCGTGCGGGCGCCGGGGGCGGCAAGGTCGCGTACCTATTGTGCAATCCGCACAATCCGACGGGGTCGGTGCACACCGCCGAGGAGTTGCGCGGCGTCGCCGAGCTCGCCCGCCGGTCGGGCGTCCGGGTGGTGTCGGACGAGATTCACGCGCCCGTCGTCCTGCCGGGGGCGCGTTTCACCCCGTTCCTGACCGTGCCCGGCGCGGAGAACGCCTTCGCGCTGACGTCCGCGTCGAAGGCCTGGAACCTGTCCGGACTCAAGGCCGCCCTGGCGATCGCCGGGACGGAGGCGGTCGCGGACCTGCACCGCATGCCGGAGGAGGTCAGCCACGGGCCGAGCCACCTCGGCGTCATCGCCCACGCCGAGGCCTTCCGCAGCGGGGGCGCGTGGCTGGACGCCCTCCTGCAAGGCCTGGAGGACAACCGGACACTGCTCGGCGATCTGGTCGCCGAGCACCTGCCGGGGGTGAAATATCAATGGCCGCAAGGGACTTACCTCGCGTGGCTCGATTGCCGGGGGCTCGGCCTGGAAGAGGAGGCCGCCGCGGGCCTCGCGGTGGTCTCCGACCTGTCCGGGCCCGCCCGGTGGTTCCTCGACCACGCCCGGGTGGCGCTCAGTTCGGGTCACGTCTTCGGAACCGGCGGCGCGGGGCACGTCCGGCTGAACTTCGCGACGTCGCGGGCCATTCTCACCGAGGCCGTGTCCCGGATGGGCCGCGCGCTCGCCGATCCCGGCAACGCGCGCTAGGCGGGGATCTCCTTGGCACCGCGACCCAGGTTGCGGAAGCCCTGGGCGGGTTGCTTGAACCCCAGCACGAACGGCAGCGAGCTCAGCTCCAGCTTGGCCGTCGCCCCGAGCCGGCGAAGGAAGCTGTACTCGGGCGGCGCCAGCGAAACCTGCGACGTCGCGAGGTCGAGGTAGTGCGTCGACGTTTCGCCGATGTCGTCGAAGACGTGCGTCAGCGGTTTGCACAGCGAGCGCACCGGCTCGTCGAGGCACGCCGCGACGGGATCGGTCATCAGCACGTATTCGATGACGGGCACCGTGTTTTTCAGCATCCGGTGCACCACGATGACGTCGTAGCCGGCGAGCTCGACGTGACGCTTCACCCGTTGCTCGGCCACCTCTCCCTGGTGTACGACGAATTTCAGGGACAGGTTGTCCAGTTGGGCGCAACTCGCGCACTCGCACGCGAGGTCCTTCTTGAAGCGCTCCCGCCGCGCGATGAACGCCTCGCGCATGCGGGACAGCCGGTCACACACGAGCACTTTGGCGTCGCCGTCGGGCGCCCAGAAGAATGCGGCGTCGCCCTCCAGCTTGGCCAGCTTCAGGCCTCTGCCGGAATCGATCACCGACTCCAGCAGCCCCGCCACCGTCAATTGGGCATGGGCCAGGTGGGTGCGGTTCCACTGCATGTAGTGGGTGTAGCCGCTGATGTCGGCAATGACCAGGACCGCGCGCCGAATCGCCATGAGCAGACCAGTTTAATGTCCGCACGACGCCTGGCCCAAGGAAATCTCCCCCTAGACGAACACGCGTTGTCGCGAGAGGCTAGCAGAGGCGCCCGCCAATCGGAGGAGCTGAATATGCATGTGCTGCGAACCCCGGATTCCCGATTCGAAAACCTGGAGGGCTATCCGTTCGTAGCGAACTACCTCGACGTCGCGGCAAGCGACACCCAGCCGCTGCGCATGCACTTTCTCGACGAGGGCCCGGCCGACGGGCCGCCGATCGTGCTGCTGCACGGGGAGCCCACCTGGAGCTATCTCTACCGGACGATGATCCAGCCGCTGGCAGACGCCGGGAACCGCGTGCTCGCGCCCGACCTGATCGGCTTCGGCCGCTCGGACAAGCCCGGCCGGATGGAGGATTACACCTACCAGCGGCACGTCGACTGGGTGACCTCCTGGTTCGAGCGCCTCAATCTCAAGGACGTGACGCTGTTCGTGCAGGACTGGGGTTCCCTGATCGGATTGCGCATCGCCGCCGAACGGGGCGACCGCATCGCGCGCCTGGTGGTGGCGAACGGTTTCCTGCCCACCGCGGAGCGGCGCACCCCTCCCGCCTTCTACGCCTGGCGGGCGTTCGCGCGCTACTCCCCCGTGCTGCCGGCCGGCCGCATCGTCGCCGCGGGAACGGTGCGCCGCGTGTCCGCCAGGGTGCGGGCCGGGTACGACGCACCGTTTCCCGACAAGACGTATCAGGCCGGGGCCCGCGCCTTCCCGCAACTGGTGCCGACCTCGCCGGACGATCCGGCGGTCCCGGCCAACAGGGCCGCGTGGAAGGTTCTGGGCCAATGGGAGAAGCCTTTCCTGGCGATCTTCGGGGCCCGCGACCCCATCCTCGGGCAGGCGGATCGGCCTTTGATCAAGCACGTCCCCGGCGCCGCCGGCCAGCCGCACGCCCGCATTCACGCCAGCCACTTCATCCAGGAAGACGCCGGACCCGAACTGGCCGAACGCATCCTGTCCTGGCAGCAGGCGCTGCGAAGCTGACGGCCCTGGGGCGCCGAAATCGGCGCCCGCATGTAGCTCGCTCTCGGCGCGCCGTTCACGCCAACTTCGATCTCGACCCGGACCGAATTCGGTTGTGGCACTTACACTCTCAGGCGGTTCGACCGAGGCGGGCGAGCTCAGCGCGTCACGGCCAGCACGGCCTCGGCCAACTCCGGCCGGCACACCACCAAGTCCGGCAGCTTCGGGTCCGGCTGGTTGTAGGCCAGCGGGGAGCCGTCGATGCGCGACGTGTGCAGACCGGCGGCCCGGGCCACGGCCACCGGGGCGGCCGAGTCCCATTCGAATTGACCGCCGGCGTGCACGTACACGTCGGACACCCCCTGGATGACCGAGGCCACCTTGGCGCCGGCCGAGCCCATTTCCACCAGCACGCCGTCGAGGGCGTCGCGGACGGACAGCGCGATGGCGGGCGGCCGGGTGCGCGAGACCACGATGCGCGGCTTGCCCGGCGCCGCGGGCGGCGCGGCGACGTCGGGGGTGGCCAGGGTGATGCCCTGCGCCGGCAACGCCACCGCGCCGGCGACCAGCTCACCGGCCTCCCACAGCGCGACGTGCACGGCCCAGTCGTCGCGGCCCAGCTCGGAGAATTCCCGCGTCCCGTCGAGCGGATCGACGATCCACACCCGCTGGGCGCGCAACCGGACCGGATCGTCGACGCCCTCCTCGGACAGCACCGCGTCGTCGGGTCGCTCCTCGGCGAGTGCCGCCATCAAGAAGTCGTGGGATCGCTTGTCGCCTGCGGCTTTCCGCTCGCTCGCGTCCGCGCCGGCGAACTCGTCCCGGACCGTGAGCAACAGGCGCCCGGCGTCGGTGGCCAACCGCGCGGCCAGTTCGTGGTCATCAGTCAGCTGCAAGGCCATCACATCCCTTAAGTTGGCAGTGTTGACCAACTTTACCCTGTGAAGCACACGCCGGTGGGCACACCCCCCGAGGAACAGGCGGCGGCCGTAATCTGGTCATCGTGAGCGGGGGCGACGTTCCTTTCTTGAGCCGGTTGCGACGCATTCCACGGGGGCGGCTGATCCTGGTCGGCATCGTCTCGGCACTCGCGGTCGGCGGCGTGCTCGCGGTCGTCGGGCTGAAGCTGGCCGAGGGCAACCGGGGCGCCGGTTCCCCCGCCGCCCAGCCGCCACCACCGCAGAGCTTTGCCATCCCCGGTTGCTACAACCTGTCCGTCCCGCCGGTCGAGCGCCCGAAGCGGCTCAACGTGCTGGGCTGCGCGAGCGTCGCCGTTGCGCTGCAAGACATGTCGTGGAGCTCGTGGGGTCCGCAGGGCGCCGACGGGGCCGGCACGGCGGTGTTCAAGGTGTGCGATCCGAACTGCGCGGCGGGGTATCAGCTCACCGAACCGGTGGTCGTGCACGCGTGGAACCCGCAGCCGCCGCGACGCGAGGCCATCTGCCAGGCCGGCCTGCAGATCTTCGCCGACATGGTCCTGGCCTTCCCGAAAGGCGTCCCCCCGCCCACCGTGCAGAAGATGAACACCCAATACAACGGGCAGCCGGCCGTGCACTTCGCCAACTACTCGAGCGGCGACACGCGCGGCACCCAATTCATCGGCTACACCTACTGCAACTAGGGATCGCCGCTAAACGGATACAGCTAGACCTCGATCACCACGGCGCCGCCCTGGCCGCCGCCGGCACACATGGCCGCCACCCCGATGCCACCGCCCCGGCGCGCCAGCTCGTAGGCGAGCGTGGTGACCATGCGGGCACCCGACGCCGCGATGGGGTGGCCGAGGCTGCAGCCGCTCCCGGAGAAGTTCACCTTCTCCTCGTCGATGCCGTACTCCCGGCACGCCGCGATCGGCACGGAGGCGAACGCCTCGTTGATCTCCCACAGCGCCACGTCGCCGACCGATAGGCCGGCCCGCTGCAGCACCTTGCCGATGACCTTGACGGCTCCCAGCCCGGTGTCCCGGGGCGGCACGCCCGCGGCGGCCCAGGCCCGGACCGTCCCCATGACGTTGAGGTTCTCGGCGGCGGCGTACTCGCGGTCGACGAGGGCCACCGCCGCGGCCGCGTCGTTGGTGCCGCTGCTGTTGCCCGCCGTGATCGAGAAGCCCTCGATCTCGGGGTGCAGCACCTTGAGCGCGGCCAGCTTCTCGACGGTGGTGTCCCGCCGGGGATGCTCGTCCACGCAGAACTCGGTGACCGACCCGTCGAGCTGGGTGATCTTGAGCGGGACGATCTCGTCGACGAACTTGCCGGCATCCATGGCCGCGATCGCGCGCTGGTGCGACCGCGCGGCCCACGCGTCCATTTCCTCCCGGCTGATGCCCACCGCCTGCGCCGTGTTCCAGCCCACGGTGATCGACATGTCCCGACTGGGCGCATCGGGCGTCTCCACGTGCGTCGGCGGCATCCACTGCTCCTGGAACTTCAGCTCGGGGCCGGGGATGCGCCAGTTGGTCAGCGGCGTCATCGACAGCGACTGCACGCCGCCGGCGATGAGCACGCGCTCCATCCCGGAGCCGATCTGGGCGGCGGCGTTGCCGATGGCGGTCAGGCTGCCCGCGCAGTGCCGGTTCACCGACTGGCCGGGGATGTCCTCCATACCCGTGGCCGTCGCCGCGTACCTCGCCAAATCGCCACCGCCGTAATGCGATTCGGCGAAGATGATGTCGTCGATGGCGGTCGGGTCGACGCCGGACCTGCGCACCACCTCCGGAAGCACCGTAGTGATCAGCGTCTCGGGCGGCGTGTTGACGAGCGTGCCCTTGAAGGAGCGGCCGATCGCCGTCCGAACCGCTCCGACGATGACGGGTGTGGCCATGTTCTCAACCTCGAACGGTCTGGCTGCGGTCGGCAGCGCGGGTGGATGAGCGGTCAGACGCCGCGACGCGAATCGTATCAAATACCGTATGGGCAATAGTAATGGGCTACGCGACGGAGGCCATGCGTTGAAAACCAAAGGCGCCTTGGTGTGGGAACGGAACCAGCCGTGGAGCATCGACGAGATCGAGATCGGCGAGCCGCGCCGGGGCGAGGTGACCGTTCAACTGGAGACGGCCGGTCTGTGCCACTCCGATCATCACCTGCTGACCGGCGACTTCCCGATCCCGAGTTACCCGGTGCTGGGCGGCCACGAGGGCGCCGGGATCGTCACCGAGGTCGGTGCGGGCGTCCAGGACCTGGCCGTGGGCGATCACGTGGTCATGTCGTTCATCCCCTCCTGCGGCAAATGCACGCCGTGCCAGGTGGGCTTGCGCAACCTGTGCGACCTGGGCATGGGGCTGCTGTCGGGCGCATCGGTCAGCGACGGTTCGTTTCGGGTGACGGCCAAGGGACACGACGTCATTCCCATGTCGCTGCTGGGGACCTTCGCGCCGTACGTGGTGGTGCACCAGACCTCGGTGGTCAAAGTCAATCCGGGCATCCCCTTCGAGGTGGCCTGTTTGGTGGGTTGCGGCGTGACCACGGGCTACGGGTCGGCGGTGCGCAGCGCGGCGGTCGGGCCCGGCGACGACGTAGCGGTCATCGGTGTCGGCGGGGTCGGTGTCGCCGCGATCCAGGGAGCACGGCTAGCCGGAGCGCGCCGCATCTTCGCGATCGACCCGTTCGAATCGCAACGCGAACGGGCGCTGAGGTTCGGCGCGACCGAAGCTTTCGCGGACGTGGCCGGCGCCGCCGACGCGATCGCGGCGGCGACGTGGGGAACGATGTGCCCCAAGGTGATTGTGACGGTAGGCCACTGCGAAGGCAGCGAGGTCGAGGCGTGGCTGGGGTTGACCGCCAAGGGCGGCACCTGCGTCCTGACGGCGATGGGCGACGTGCTGGCCACCGACGTCACGCTGAACCTGGCCGGGTTGACGCTGCTGCAGAAGAGCCTGCGGGGCAGCCTGTTTGGCGGCGGAAACCCGCAACACGACATTCCGGCCATCCTCGAGCTGTACAAGCTGGGCCAGCTCAACCTCGACGACATGGTGACGCGGGAGTACGCCCTCGAACAGATCAACGACGGCTATGGCGACATGCTCGAGGGCCGCAACGTCCGCGGCATCATTCGCTACACCGACGCCGACCGCGCGTGAGGGTTTCGGAACTCAGGACACAATGGGTCCATGACAACCGGACCAATCGCCGTGCGTGACGCCACAGAACTGGCCGCTTATCGAGTCGCGGCGATGCTGCTCGGCGTGGGGACGCTGCACTTCGTGGTGCCCCAACCGTTCGACACGATCGTTCCCGCCGAGCTGCCGGGAAGTGCGCGGTTCTACACCTACGCGTCTGGAGTGGCCGAGGTGGGCGTGGGGGCGGCGATGCTGCCCCGACGCACCCGCAGGCCGGCCGCGCTGGCGGCGGCCGCCCTGTTCGTCGGCGTGTTCCCGGCGAACGTCAACATGTGCCGGCTGTGGTGGAACAAGCCCTGGCCGATGCGGATCGCCGCCCTGGCCCGGCTGCCGCTGCAGATCCCGATGATCACGACGGCCCTCAAGATCAGCCGCAACAGCTGACGCCCGCATCTTCGTCACGCGGCGTGACCCTTCTCGCGATCCGTTGCGCGCCAGGCGAAGTCATCCGCCGACGTCGACCGACCGCCCGAGGAAGGCCATGAGCCGGGCGGTCGGCGTCGCATCCTGCGGCGCGGGCCGGGCCGGCCCGAAACCGCCGGGCCGGCGCAGCAGCTGCTCGGGCACCGAATCGATCAGTGCGCGGCACAGCCCCAGCAGGTCGGCCGGCAGCTCGATCAACCGCCCCTGGGACCGATGGATATCCCAGGCGTGCATGGCCAGGTCGGAAACCGGATAGGCCAGCGCGCGGCGCAACGGGACCTCGCCTTCCGGCGATACGCGCATCGCGTCGAGGTCGGCGCCCGGCAGGGCGTCGTCGAGCCGGGCCGCCAGCTCGCGAAGCCGCGCCGCCGGGTCGTCGCAGGCCCAGTCCGCGGGCTGCGAGGGCCGGTCCCATAGTTCGCCGTCCTCCACGAGGGTCACGACTTTCGCCGCGCTGCCCGTGACGTGACCCACCAGATCGCGCAGGCTCCACCCCTCGAGGTCGGAGGGTCGGTCCCAGCTGGCCGGCGCGATCCGGTCGACGGCGTCGATCAGCAGATCGATCGCCTCGGTGGCCAGCACGCCGATCCGGGAGTTGGTGTCATTCATCGCGTGGGATCTCCTCGAAACGCCCTCTCGCGAGCCGGTCGCGTACCGTCCAGAAGTCTAGGTCGCAACGCCGGTCACACGGGAGGTCCGCGTGGGCAGAACGGATATCGCAGCGCTTCTCGCGGTCGCGGCCGCCCTGATGGTCGGGATCGGGGACGTCATCCAGCAGCGATCCGCCCAGCAGGTCACCGACAAACCGGTCGGCACCCTCGCCCTGTTTCGCCGGCTGCTGCGCGATCGCCAATGGTGGACGGGCAGCCTGGTGGCCGGCGCCGGGTTCGGGTTCCAGGCGGCGGCGCTGGGCTTCGGTTCGGTGGTGCTGGTGCAGGCGCTGCTGGTGACGTCGTTGCTGTTCGCGTTGCTCATCAGCGCGCGGGCGAACCATCGCAGAATCACGGTCCGGCAAGCCATTTGGGCCGTGCTGCTGGCGGCCGCGGTGGCGGTGGTGGTCACGGTCGGTGACCCCCAGGAAGGGACGCCGCGCGGGTCGCTGCAGACGTGGACCGTCGTGGCGTTGATCATGGGCCCGGCGCTGGTGCTGTGCGTGATCGGCGCGCGCATGTTCCCGGGTGCGGTGGCCGCATTGTTGCTCGGCCTGATGTCCGGCTCGCTGTGGGGATTGTTTGCGGTGTTGACCAAGGGCGTGGTCGACCAGCTCGACCGCGGCATCCCGGCTCTGCTGCGCATCCCCGAGGTGTACGTGTGGGTGGTGGTGGCGATCGCGGCCACGGCCTGGGAGCAGTCGGCGTTCCGGGCGGGACCGCTCACCGCGTCGCTGCCGGCGGTGACCGTCGCCGAGCCCGTCGTCGGATCGGTGCTCGGTGTCACGGTGCTGGGCGAGACCCTGCGGACCAACGGCGCCGGCCTGGTGGCACTCGGATTCTCGGTCGCGGTGATGGCGGCGGCGACGGTGGCGCTGGCCCACAGCCAGGCGACCTCCGCCCCGCCGGCCGACGAAAGGCCCGCGGTGCCAACCTGATCGGATGCGCGAGCCGGCTCGCTGCGCCGTCGCATCCGGACCGACGCAGGCGAATTCGCGCAAACCTCATGGCGTGCTGTCGTAGGCTGCGTTCAGCAATAACTTCTGAACAGACGGCGCGCTGGGGGTGCGCGAAACGCTCGGGAGGGGACTCGAGCAGAAAGGTCCTCGACATGCGCCAGCTGAAAACCGCAGTCGCCGTTGCCGCCTCCGCCGGAATACTGATCTCCGGCTGCGCCCACAACGACGGGGGCGGCACCGCCTCGTCGTCCACCACCGCCACCACGGCCTCGCCGAAAGGCCCGCTGACAAAGGACCAGCTGGCCAACCTCATGCTCAGCCCGACCGAGCTGGACACCGCGCTCGGCGTCACGGGAACCTACAGCGACCCGCCGAAAACCGCCCTGGAGGAAGACACGGCCACGCGCAGCGACTACACGCTTCCCGCCGAATGCAAGTACGCCCTCCACGCGGCCCTGGCACCCGTCTACGCCGACAGCGGGTACACCGCGGTATACGGCTACCACGACCTTGCGCCCGCTCCCCCGGGTGGAAACAATCGGGAAAGCCCTGAGGTGTATCAGTTTGTCGTGCTGTTCCCCGCGCCCGACCAGGCGAACGCGTTTTTCAACACCTCGTCCCAGCGCTGGCCGGCGTGCGCCAATCGCCTGGACACCGCTCCGGCCGACAGCAACCACCCGGAACTGCAGTGGAAGGTGGGTCAGGTCGACAACGCCAACGGAATTCTCAGCACCACCGTGAACCTGACTATTAACGGAAGCGGCGGGAACGTCTCCATGCCGTGTCAGCGCGCGCTGACCGTCCGCAACAACGTCGTGATCGACGTCGACGCGTGCCGCAGGGACGTCGGGGACCTCGGAGTCAGCATCGCCAACCAGATCGCCGGCAAGGTCGGCAAGTAAACACCACCGGACGTTCACCGATCGGCGGTGGCTCCGCGCCGCCGCCGCGGCGTACGATCTTGCGGCCGAGCCCGGTCAAGCGCCGACACTTGCGCCACCACCGATGCTGGCGGTAAGCCGTAGCTGCACACGATGTCGCGACATGGTTTCGTGCAGTTGCTCGAAAGGTGGTCGCCGGGTGCCGAGGAGGAACGGATGAGCGCATCGGAGACGGCGGCGGAACGGCCGGTGATTCACCTCTCGCAGTTGCTGCGCGCACCGGTGCTGGCCCGCGCCGGGGAAACCGTCGGCCGGGTCGAGGACGTCATCGTGCGGCTGCGGGGCGCCGACGACTACCCATTGGTGACCGGGATCGTCGCCGGGGTCGGCGGGCGGCGGGTGTTCATCGGCGACAAATCCATCGACGAGTACGCCGCGGACCGAGTCCTGTTGACCAAGAACAAGATCGACCTTCGCGGCTTCGAACGCCGCAACGGCGAGGTGTTGTTGCGCGCCGACGTGTTGGGCCACCGGTTGATCGACGTCGCGAACGTGGAGCTCATCCGCGCCTACGACGTGGAGCTGGAAGACACCGGCGCCGGATGGATGCTCACGCGCGTGGACACCCGGCGGCCGCCACGGTTGTTCGGGCTGATCAAGCAGTCCGGCGGGCACGCGGCCCGCGATTGGAAGGCATTCGAGCCGTTGATCGGCGACGCGCGCTCCGATGCCGTGCGCCGCCTGTCGGACCGGTTCGGCGAATTCAAGGCCGCCGAGATCGCCGACCTCCTCGAGGAGGCGGACAAGGCCGAGGGCGGCGAGATCCTCGACCGGGTGCGCAGCGACCCGGAGCTGGAAGCCGACGTGTTCGAGGAACTGGAGCCGGAGAAGGCCAGCCGGCTCCTCGACGGCATGCCCGACCACGAGGTCGCCGCGCTGCTGGGCCGGATGCGGGCCGACGACGCGGCCGACGCGATCGCCGACCTGCGCCAGTCGCGCCGCCGGCGGGTGCTGGAGCTCATGCCCGCCCCGCAGCGCACCAAGGTCATCACCCTGATGGGGTTCAACCCCGAAAGCGCCGGCGGGCTGATGAACGTCGACTTCGTTGCCTGCGCGGCCACCACGACGGCGGCCGAAGCACTGCAGCTGATCACGACGGCCAGCACCATACAGCCCGAGGCGCTCATCAAGGTGCACGTTCTCGACGCGGAAAGACGACTCGACGGCGTGGCCTCGGTGATCACGCTGTTGCAGGCCCACGGCGGTGAAACCCTTGAGCGACTGATGGATTCGGACCCGGTGCGGGTCACCGCCGACGCCGACCTGACCGACGTCGCCCTCTTGATGGCCGACTTCAACCTGTACTCCATCCCGGTCGTCGACGACCAAGACCGCGTGCTGGGGGTGGTCACCGTCGACGACGTGCTCGAGGCGACCATCCCCGAGGACTGGCGTCGGCGCGAACCCGCGCCGCGTCCGGTGCGCGAAGTCGCCGAACCCGGTGACCACACCGCGCGTATGCCGGGAGGTAACGCGCTGTGACGCCGGCCCGTGAAGAGACCGGCCGGCCGGTGGCGGCCGCGGTCGAAGTCGGCACCGGCGAACCCGTCGCGCCCGGACGCAGCGCGGTGCTCGACAGCGCGCACCTGGGTGACATCGAGGGCGCATTCGGGCGCATCAGCGTCGGCGAAACCGAGCACGCCCGCACCTGGAAGACCCGGTTGCTGACCTTGCTGGCGATCGTCGGTCCCGGAATCATCGTGATGGTCGGCGACAACGACGCCGGCGGGGTCGCCACCTATGCCCAGGCCGGGCAGAACTACGGCTACTCGCTGCTGTGGGTCCTGGTGCTGCTGGTGCCGGTGCTCATCGTCAACCAGGAGATGGTGGTCCGGCTCGGGGCGGTCACCGGCGTCGGCCACGCGCGGCTGATCAACGAACGCTTCGGCCGCGGCTGGGGCTGGTTTTCGGTCGGCGACCTGTTCCTGCTCAACTTCTTGACGATCGTGACCGAGTTCATCGGCATCACCCTGGCCGCCCAGTACATCGGCGTCTCTAAATACGTCGTGGTGCCGGTCTCGGCGGTCGCGCTGATCGCGATCATGGCGAGCGGGAGCTTTCGGCGCTGGGAGCGCGCCATGTTCGTCTTCATCGCCGTCACCTTGCTGCAGATACCGATGCTGCTGATGTCCCATCCGCAGTGGGGACAGGCGGCGAAATCCTTCGTGATACCCCGGATTTCGGGTGGGGTGAGCTCCGACGCGGTGCTGCTCGTCATCGCGATCGTCGGCACCACCGTGGCGCCCTGGCAGCTGTTCTTCCAGCAGTCCAACGTCGTCGACAAGCGCATCACCCCGCGTTTCATCGGTTACGAGCGCGCCGACACCGTGCTGGGCGCCTTCGTCGTGGTGATCGGCGCCGCCGCGCTGGTGATGACCGGCGAATGGGCGGCGCGCTCCACCAACACGGTCGGCGGCTTCACCGACGCGGGCGCCACGGCCCACCTGCTCGGCGAGCACCGGGGGGCGCTGGGCTGGATCTTCGCGATCGTGCTGATGGACGCCTCGATCATCGGCGCGGCCGCGGTGACCCTGGCCACCAGCTACGCTTTCGGTGACGTGTTCGGCCTGAAGCACTCGCTGCACCGCGGATTCGCCGATGCCAAGCAGTTTTACCTGTCCTACACCGCGATGGTGGCGGTGGCCGCGGCCATCGTCCTCATCCCCGGCGCCCCGCTGGGCCTGATCACCACGGCCGTCCAGGCCCTGGCCGGCCTCCTGTTGCCCAGCGCCAGCGTCTTTCTGCTGCTGCTGTGCAACGACCGGGAAGTGCTGGGGCCGTGGGTCAATCGTCCCTGGCTCAACTGGGTCGCCGGGGTGATCGTCGGCACGCTGCTCGTGCTGTCCGGGATCCTGATGGCCACCACGCTGTTCCGCGACCTCAACGTCGTGGCGGTGGCCGGTTACCTCGCCGGCGCCCTAGTCGTAGTGGTGGTGGCGGCCATACCGGTGCTGCGTTGGATGGCCCGCCGCCAGCCGGCGGCGGCCGGCCCCCGACTGCCGGCCCGCGGGGTCGACCGCAACACCTGGCGCATGCCCCCGCTGACCCTGCTGGAGCCCGTCGTCTGGTCACCGGGCACCCGGCTCGGCATGATCGCGCTGCGCGCCTACCTGGTCGTCGGCGCACTGCTATTGGTGGTCAAGGCGATACAGCTCAGCCACTGACGGCTTGCCGTATCCGGCGGGCCACCTCGCCGTACCGCTCGAAATTCTCGGGATCCCCCACGGCGTTGTAAAGCACCAGCCGCGTGGCCTTTCCGGCGTATTTGTCGATCAGCGCGTCGGCCAACCCGCCCCACGTCGACTCGGTGGCGAAGGCGGCGACGTGGTCGTCGCTCACCTGGGCCGCCATGCCGGCGAAGTCCCCGGCCTTCTGCTTCTCACGGATGCGCGCGGTCGTGCCCTCGAACCCTGCCTGGTCCCAGATGAACGCGTAGTTGGGCGTGCTGCCGTAGAAGGCCATGCTGGCCCGCACCGCTTCCCGTTGCCTGTCGCGCTCTTCGTCGCTGTCGCCGACGATGGTCATCACCGGCACGATCACCGCGAGGTCCGACGGCGAACGTCCCGCCTTGGCGGCTCCCTCGGCGATGTTGGGCAGCACGTGGCGGGCGATGTAGCCCGGCTCACCGATCGGATGCACGTGCACCCCGTCGGCCACTTCACCCGCCATCCGCAGCATCCACGGATTGACCGCCGCGATATCGACTTTCGGATCGGGCGCCTCGATCGGCCCCGGGCTCCACTGCGGCGTGATGAAGTCGAGGTCGTAGAAGTCGCCGTGATGCTCGAGCGTCCCGGATCGGAACGCGGCGAAGCAGGCCTTCACGGCGAACAGGTAGTCGCGCAGCCGAGGGCCGGGCCGCTCGAAAGCCACGCCGTAGCGCCGGACAACGTGGGTGCGCACCTGGGTACCCAGGCCCAGCCGGAAGTTCCCGCCCGTCGCTTCCTGCAGCTCCCAGGCCGTCGCGGCCGTGACGAAGGGGCTGCGCGGAAAGGCGACCGCCACTCCCGTGGACAGCTCGAGCCCGGGAGCGGCCTGCGACGCCACGGCGGCGTTGAGGTAGGCCGTGCGGCCCGTTTCCGTGAACAACAAGCCGGAGAACCCCGCGGATTGCGTTCGGCGGGCGAGGTCGCCGATCTTTTGCAGCGGCTGCGGGACCGTCATCGCGTCGACGTGCATTCCTCGGAGCCTACGTGGGGCTCCCTCTTGCTCGGCGAGCGTGTCACGGTGTTAGCTGATGAGTCATCAGCAACCGATCATGCTTCGTAAACGGGAGGATCCCCAACATGCTTCGTGGATTGCTCATCGCCGGAGCAACCGCCGCAGGGGTTGCGGTGGCACCCGTGGCCCAAGCCGCTCCCGCGACGACGACAGCTCCACCCGCACCGTCCGCGAGTGCCAGCGCCCCGCCGGCGTTGCCGACCAGCACCAGCGCCCCGGCCTGCATCGGGTTGTCGATATGCCCGCCACCGCCGCCGGACGCCGAGGGAAATCCGGCGTGCTACTACGCCGACGGGTGGCGCGCCGACAACTCGGGCGCCGGGATCGAGGTGTGGTACTTCCGTGACCCGCAGGGCCCCAACAAGCCGGACAGGGTCACGGCGTTGGTGCGCAAGAAGGACGGCACCAACGAATCCCGGGACGCCGACATCGAGGCCGGCCAACAGGTGCACCGCTTCGCATTCCCCAACGTGGGTGCGTCCGCGGTGCAAGAGGTTTTTTTCGTCAGCGGCAGCGGCCGTTGCTTTGTGATCGGTCCGGGCGGCTGACGGCGGACCCGGCGACCGTCAGCGCTTCTGGTGGCGCTGGCTCACCGGGGCGGTGAAGCCCTGGGTGTCGTCGAAGTGCGCCCACTGGCCGTCGTCGTTGACTTCCATGCGCCAGCCCAGGTCGGTGTTGCCGCCGATCGAATGGATGAACCATGCGTGAGCGGACTCCGCGCTGGCAAAATCCTTGGTCGCGACGACCCGCCCGCGTGGGTCGATGACGCGAAACTCAGCCATGGGTGTGATTATCCCTGCCAGCGGCTTTTCAATCGCGCTAATCGTCCAATTACGGGCAACGCCGACAGCGAATCCCGCTGGCGCAAACCTGGCAAATCCAAGGTCAGACGGTGCGGGCCAACCGGTCGGCCAGCAGCTCGGCGAACCTCGCCGGATCGTCCAGCGCGCCGCCTTCAGCGAGAAGCGCCGTGCCATAGAGTAATTCGGCCGTCTCGGCGAGTGAGGCGTCGTCGCTGCGGTCATGTTGCGCCTGCCGCAGGCCGGTGACCAGCGGGTGATTCGGATTGAGCTCGAGGATCCGCTTGCCGACCGGGACCTCCTGTCCCGAGGCGCGGTAGAGCCGTGCGAGCGCGGGGGTGATTCCGAAGGCGTCGGTGATCAGGCAGGCCGGCGAGTCCGTCAGGCGGGTGGAGAGCCGTACCTCCTTGACGTGCTCGCTCAACGTCTCCTTCAGCCAGGTCAGCAGGTCGGCGAACTCCTTCTGCTGCTCCTCGCGCTCGGCCTGGCTCTCGTCGCCCTCGGCGCCGAGGTCCACCTCGCCCTTGGCGACCGACTGCAGCGGTTTGCCGTCGAACTCGGTGACGGTGCCCACCCAGACCTCGTCGACCGGGTCGGTGAGCAGCAAGACCTCGTAGCCCTTGGCTTTGAAGGCCTCCAGGTGCGGCGACTTCAAGATCTGTTGCCGGGTCTCCCCCGTGGCGAAATAGATCTGCTCCTGGCCCTCCTTCATGCGCTGCACGTATTCGGCGAGGGTGGTGGCCTCCTCCTCGCTGTGCGTCGAGGCGAAGGAGGAGATCTGCAGCAGGGTCTCCCGGTTGTCGAAGTCGGACAACAGTCCCTCTTTGACGACCCTGCCGAACTGGGTCCAGAAGGTCCGGTAGTCGTCGGGCCGCTCGGACTGGATGTCCTTGATCGTGGACAGCACCTTCTTGGTCAGCCGGCGCCGGATGGCGTTGATCTGCCGGTCCTGCTGCAGGATTTCGCGTGACACGTTGAGCGACATGTCCTGTGCGTCAACGACACCCTTGACGAACCGCAAATATTCGGGCATGAGCTGGTCGCAGTCGCCCATGATGAACACCCGCTTGACGTAGAGCTGAATCCCGGTCTGGGCGTCGCGGTTGAACAGGTCGAACGGCGCGTGGGACGGAATGAACAGCAGTGCCTGGTATTCGAAGGTGCCCTCGGCCTTCATCGCGATGATTTCCAGGGGGTCGTCCCAGGCGTGCGCGATGTGCTTGTAGAACTCCTTGTACTCCTCGTCGGAGACCTCGTCCTTGGGCCTGGCCCACAGCGCCTTCATCGAGTTGAGGGTCTCGGTCTCGATGGTGACCGTCTCCTCGCCGCCCTCCTCCGTGGGAGGTTGGCGGCGTTCGACCTCCATGCGGATCGGCCAGGCGATGAAGTCGGAGTACTTCTTGACCAGGCCGCGGATCTTCCATTCCGAGGTGTAGTCGTGCAGCTCGTCCTCGGCGTCCTCGGGCTTGAGGTGCAGGGTGACCGACGTGCCCTGCGGGGCGCTGTCGACGGCTTCGATCGTGTAGGTGCCCTCGCCGCTCGATTCCCACCTGGTGGCTTCGCTCTCGCCGGCCTTGCGGGTGAGCAGTTCGACCTTGTCGGCGACCATGAAGCTCGAGTAGAAACCGATGCCGAACTGACCGATCAGCTCCTCCGAGGCGGCCTCGTTCTTGGCGTCCTTGGCCTCGCGTAACTGCTGGCGCAGCTCGGCGGTGCCCGACTTGGCCAGCGTGCCGATCAGGTTGACCACCTCGGCACGGGTCATGCCGATGCCGTTGTCGCGGATGGTCAGCGTCCGTGCGTCTTTGTCGACGTCGATCTCGATGTGGAGGTCGGAGGTGTCGACGTCGAGCTCTTTGTTGCGGAAGGCCTCGAGCCGAAGCTTGTCCAGTGCGTCGGAAGCGTTCGAGATCAGCTCCCGCAGAAACGAATCCTTGTTGGAGTAGACGGAGTGGACCATCAGGTCCAGCAGCTGTCGGGCCTCCGCCTGGAACTCCAACTGCTCGACACGCGCGTTCATCGACATTCCCTACGTCTCTTCCCAGGTCCCCACGGGACATTGACGTTTCAAATTTACCGAGCCGCGAAGCGTCCGCGCCCGGGGGTTCGCCCGTAGCGATCACGCCGGGCCGTACGCTGAACGGATGTCGGTTGCTCAACGCGAACGTGCCGCCCTCGTCGACACCCTGCGCGGCGTCGGACCCGATGCGCCCACCCTCTGCGAAGGCTGGACGACGCGCGACCTGGCCGCCCACCTGGTGATCCGGGAGTACCGCCCCGACGCCGCCCCCGGCATCCTGATCCCGTTCTTCGCCTCGCACACCCAGAAGGTGCAGGACCGGACGGCCGAGACCGAGTGGGGTGAGCTGGTGGACAAGGTCGCGTCCGGCCCGCCGATGTACTCACCGTTCAAGCTGCTCGACCCGGTGGCCAACGTCGCCGAGATGTTCATCCACCACGAGGACGTGCGCCGCGCCCAGCCGGGCTGGCAGCCGCGCACGCTCGATCACGAGCTGAGCGCCAGACTGCGGCGCACCCTGCCGCTGATGGCCCGGCTCACGCTCGCCAAGGTGCCGGGCCGGGTGGCGCTGCGCACCCCGGAGGGCAAGACGCTGCTGACCGCCGGAAGTGGCCCGGCCGTCACCGTGACCGGCCCGCCGGAGGAGCTGCTGCTGTTCGCGGTCGGGCGAGCCGCGCGGGTCGAGTTCGACGGCGACGCGTCGGCGGTGCAGGCCGTCCGCGAGGCACCCAAGGGGCTGTAGCCCGGGCTTCAACCGAAGGCCTCGCGCAGGTCTTTCTTGACGACCTTGCCGAACTGGTTGCGCGGCAACACATCGACGATCACCAGTCGCTCGGGATGTTTGTAGCGGCTCAGGCCGCGCGAACGGCAGTGCCGCACCAGCGATTCCAGCGAAACGTCGGCGGCCGGCGCGGGCACCACCACCGCGCACACCCGCTCCCCGGTGCGCGGGTCGGGCACGCCGATGACCGCGACGTCGGCGACCGCGGGGTGGGCGGCCAGCACATTCTCGACTTCCAGCGCGGACACGTTCTCGGCGTTGCGGATGATCGCGTCCTTGATGCGACCGGTCACGCGGACGTTGCCGTCCCCGTCGACGAACCCGAGATCGCCGGTGCGGAGCCAACCGTCCTCGTCGAACGCGTCGGCGTCGAGCGCGGCGTCGGCGTAGCCGAGAAAGCATTGCGGTCCCTTGAGCCGCAGCTCGCCTTCCTGCCCGGCGGGCAGCTCGGCTTCGTCGCCGCCGATGACCCGGACGCTGACGCCCGGTGTCGGTGCGCCGACGGTGTGGTCGAGCGCCTCGGGCGCGGCGGTGAGCGTCGGCGAGGCCGCGACGGGAAATTCGGTGAGCCCCCAGGCGTTGGCGATGCCGGGCAGACCGAAGGCTTCGCGGATTTGGCGGCCCAGTTCGGGGGTGATGGGCGCGCCGCCGGCCAGGCAGCCGCGCAGGAAGGGGAACAGCGGCCGCTCGCCGTGGGCCCGCTGCGCTTCGAGGAAGCCGACGAAAAACGGGGTCGCCGTGCCGAGGAACGTCGGGTTGTGCGCCGCGATGGCATACGGCGTCGTCGCCGGGTCGAACACCTCGAACAGCGCCAACCGCATGCCGGTCTGCAGCGCGGCGGCCAGCATGACCGCCCCGCCGATGTGGGCGACCGGAAAGGCGATGGGATCGACGTCGTCGCCGGTGATGCCGATCGTGCCGACCAGTCCCGTCGCGCCGGCGATCACCGAGGCGTCGGTGTGGCGAATCCCTTTGGGCGCCGCGGTCGTTCCCGAGGAGTAGTAGATCCACCGCGCATCGTGTGCGCAATCCGGCGGCGGCGCGAGACGGTCGGCGCGGGCGCTGGGCAGCCGAAGCTCGCCGCCCGACGGCGGGGTGGTCAAGTCGACGGTCATGACCTGGAAACCCCCGGCCGCGGCCAGCGTCCGCGCCAGATCGCCGTGTTCGAATCCGCGCCAGACTTCGGGTACCACAAGGTATTCCGAGGACAATTGCGCGGTGATGAAGCCGACCTCGTGTTCTCGCAGGATCGGGATGATCGGGTTCTGCACGGCCCCAAGCCGGGCCAGTGCCGCCATGACGACCATGGTTTCGAGCGTGGTCGGTAGCTGCCACGACACGACAGTCCCCGCGCGCACCCCGGCTTCGGCGAACGCGGCGGCCGTAGCGCAGGCGGCGTCGTGGAACTGCGGTGCGGTCAGGCTGCGCCCCTTGTCGTCGGCGAGCAGCGGCCGCGGCGAGGCCGCCTGCGCCGCGCGGGCGATCAACGTCCAGTAGGTGACGTCGCCTCCGCTGGTCATTCGGTCGCCGGATTGACCAGCGTCGGGCGGAATCCGGAGTGCGCGATGGCGACCGAGACACCGCTGCCGATGGGGCCCTTGCGGTCAGCGAGCACGGCCGACCCGGTGGCCACCCCGTCATGGCTGTAATGCGTCAGGGCGGCCATCCCGATGTGGGGTCCTTCCGGCAGCCGGCTCAGCGTGAGCGTGTAGTCGGCATTGATGAACTGCAGGCCGCTGGTGCCCCAATTAGCAAGGGAGGCAGTGATATCGGCCGCCATGGCCGCGCGGACGAAGGCGCTGAGGGGTTCCCCGTCGATGAGCGAGCGTGTCTCGTGCAGCCAGGTGTATTTCGGTCCGGAGGTGTCGGCCCAGTCGGGGTCGCGGTTCTGCAGTTCGGTGCCCCAGCCGTAGGTGCGCATGAACAGCGTGGGTTGGGCGCCGTCCTCGGTGGGCAGCGGCGGCAGCTGCAGGGTCGGCGACCACACCTGCCCTTCCGGCTGGGCCCCGCGGCGCAGGAACAGCGCACTCCCCCGCGCGACCGGGGTGCCTCGCTGGGTGAGGACGGACTCGACCAGCCGTAGCCGCCGACGGTCGTGGTGCACGGTGGTGTGCGCTTCGATGGGTTCCAGCGCGACGGGCGCGGGAAGGTCGACGGTCAGCCGGGCGGGTTGCAGGTCCGGGTCGTCGACCGCGCGTTCCACCGCCCAGCCCAGCAGCCCGCCGACCACGTGCCCGCTGAGCGACGGCCCCCACCCGCCGCGGGCGATCGAATTTGGCACGAAACGGCTTTCGTCGCGCCGGAAGTACGGCGTCTGCGCCGCTGCATCAACGTCATCCGGCACAACATTCGTTTCGGTCAATGCGTGACGCTCCGCCCAGAGATTGGAATCCCTCGTATGAGGATGGCAACAGTAGATATTACGGTTTGCGTTGCAGTCTCAACGGGTCGCCCGTCTCAGGCCGATTCGCCGGCCGAGCAGGCTAAGCGATGGCCGTACCCACCAGGTGGCCGATCACGTAGGTGATCGACAGCGCGAGACCGCCCCCGATGACGTTGCGGAGCACGGCGCGACCCTTGGGCGCCCCGCCCAAGCCGGCCGACACCGCCCCGGTGATCACCAGCGCGACGAGCACCGCCACCACGGTGACCGGGATTCGCCACGCCGCGGGCGGCAGCAGGATCGCGACCAGCGGCAACAGCGCGCCGACGGCGAACGACAGCGCCGACGACGACGCCGCCTGCCACGGGTTGGTGAGCTCCTCGGGGTTGATGCCGAGTTCGACCTCGGCGTGGGCGAGGAGCGGATTGTGGTCGGTGAGTTCCTCGGCGACGGTGCGGGCGGTCGCCGCGGTCAGGCCCTTCCCCTCGTAGAGGGCGGCGAGCTCGTCCAATTCGGCGGCCGGATCGTCGCGCAGTTCCTGGCGCTCCTTGTGCAGCAGCGCCTTCTCGGTGTCACGCTGGGTGCTGACCGAGACGTATTCGCCCAGCGCCATCGACACCGCTCCGGCGACCAGTCCGGCGGTGCCGGCGGTCAGCACCGGGGCGCGCTCGACCGTCGCCGCCGCAACGCCCACCACAATGCCCGCCGTGGACACGATTCCGTCGTTCGCGCCCAGGACGCCGGCACGCAGCCAGTTCAGTTTCGACGACACCGAGCCCACATGCGGCTCGGACGGATGCGGATGCGACCGACTCGACACGGCGGCAACGATATACATCAGAAACGCGCCCGACTAGGAAACATAGCCTTGCCAAAGCGGCCGAGGGCCTTCCTTTGCGGTTCGCGTGGCTGCGTGGGCGCCTGGTCGACGGTGGCTGCGTATGCGTGGGCCACGCGCCTTGGGCACGACACATAAACCCTTGCGACGACACGCCGACGCGGATCGCAACCGTTTATATCTCGCGGGATCCCCGCGCGGGCCGTCCACCGTGCGCGACGTCAACCCGCATGTCTTCGTGGCCCTGTGCCTGATCCACGCGGCGCCTGGTCGACGGTGGCTGCGTATGCGTGGGCCACGCGCCGGTTCGCGACACATAAACCCTTGCGACGACACGCCGACGCGGATCGCAATGGTTTATATCTCGCGGGGTCCCCGCGCGGGCCGTCCACCGTGCGCGACGTCAAGCCGGCGTCGATGAGTCCCAGAAGTTGTGCTTGGTCCACGCACAGCCGTTGCATAGGGAAGCTATCTAGGGTCGGTCTGTGTCAGGGGGGATTCTGAGGAATTCACTTCGTAGCTAGACAGGTGAAGGACTATGAAACTTAAGCAACTTGTCGGGGGGATAACCGTTGCCGGCGCACTGAGCGCCGCCGCCCTGGGGGTGGGTGCCGGTGCGGCCAACGCCGCTCCCGGAGCGCCGCCGCCTGGGCCGGCCGGCAATCATGGTGGGCCGGCGCCCGGGGGCATCCATCCGCCGAACGCGCCCGGTGACCCGGGCGGACCCGGCG
>NZ_GG770557.1:312798-343337 GCF_000164135.1 Mycobacterium parascrofulaceum ATCC BAA-614
CTGGGCGTGCTGACACCGCGCTGGGATGCCGCGGGTCTGGGCGGCGAGTGAGGCGGCCGCGCCCGCGCGGACACCGGTATCAGAAGACGCTCAGCTGCCGCGCGATCTCCAGGTTCGACCGGTCTCCTTCGGCCTGCACGCCGAGGGCTTCCCAGCTCCCGCGTTGGGTGACCCATCGCACGAACGCGTCGGCGTCCGAAGTGATGCGGGCGGTCACGTCGCCGGTGCCGATGGAGAGCGTCCGATCGCAACCGCCGGTGAGGCGGATCTGCACCGTGGCGTCCAAGCGCCGCAGGAGGTTGGCGTTCTGTTGGGGCAAGGCCGCCTCGATCCAGTCCACCGTCGGTTCCAGCCGCAACGCATCGGAAGCGGGGGGCTCGGCCCGCAGCGGGCCGTGCGGCTGCAGCAGGTCGTATCTGATGTGGACGTAGTGCTCGAAGGCGAACGCCGCCGGTATCTCCGACGCCGGGTACGTCCCGACATCGCCGAGCGGCACCTCGAAGTCCTGACCCGCTGTGGCCGCGAGGACCTCTAGGCCGGTCGAGCTGACCGATTCGTAGTCGTCCACGATCTCCCGCCACGTCATGCCGCGGCGCGACTCGACATACAGGTCGGCCGCCCGCTCCGCCGGCAGGCCCCCCGGATCGGGGAGATGCGACGGGTCGACCGCCAGCCAGAAACTGCATGCCATGTGGGACACGACGTCGCGCACCGACCAGCCCGGGCATCCGCTGGCCTGCGCCCAGCCGGAGTCGTCTAACGACGGAAGGATCGTCAGCAGCGCCTCTCGGTCCGCCTCGACGGCCTGTATCGCAGAGCTCATCGCAACCGTGTCCCTTCCCTTGGTTTGGCCGGCCCGCTGCTATCTTCAGAGCCAGATTCATACGGTATGTATGAACCTACATACAGTATGTATGAAAGGCAATGGTGTGAACGAAGATCGCCGGACCCAAGCGGAGCGCTCCGCGGAGACGCGGGAGGCGCTGATCTCGGCGGCGCGGCCGCTGTTCGCTGCCCAGGGTTTCTCGGAGGTGGCCCTCGAGGCGATCGTGCGCGCGGCGGGCGTGACCCGCGGCGCGCTCTATCACCACTTCGCCGACAAGACCGAGCTGTTCGCGACCGTGTTCGAGCAGGTTGAGGCGGAGGTCGCCGCCCACATGGGCGAGGCCATCGCGGCGTCGGGTGAAACCGACGCCATCGAGGTGATGCGGTTGGGCGCCGCCTATTGGCTGGAGGCCTGCTCTGATCACGAAATCCAGCGCATCGCGTTGGTGGACGCCCCTGCGGTGCTCGGTTGGGCGCGGTGGACCGAGATCGGCAATCGCTACAACCTCGGGCTGGTGCGGGCGCTGCTTTCCGGCGCGATCGAGACCGGCCGCATCCCGCCGCAGCCGGTCGAGGCGACCGCGCTCACCATGCTCGGCGCGATGCGCGAGGCGACCCTCTATGTGGCGAGGGCCGAAGATCACGCAACCGCACGCCGGGAAGCCGGCGCCGTCATCGACCGGTTGATCCGGGCGCTCACCGCAAGCGACGGCGACGAGGAAGCTGACCAACCGGGGACCCCGGCGTAGACTTAGGCAGCTGAGCACACCACCGACAAGCCGAGAAAGCAGGCATCGAGAGCCACGTGACGCCCCGCGAGACCAGCGCTGTTGACGCAGCCGGAGGCCTCCAGGCCAACGCCCAAGTACGCAGCAGCATCGATGTTCCGCCCGATGTCGTCGTCGGCTTGTTGGGCTCGGCAGACGAAAACCTCCGCGCGTTGGAACGCAGCCTGAGCGCCGACCTGCACGTGCGTGGCAACGCCGTGACCGTCTCCGGCGAGCCGGCCGAGGTCGCGCTCGCCGAGCGGGCGATCGCCGAGCTGGTCGCGATCGTCGGCAACGGCCAGCCGTTGACGCCGGAGGTGGTCCGCCACAGCGTCGCCATGCTGACCGGCGCCGACAACGAGTCGCCGGCGGAAGTGCTCACCCTGGACATCCTGTCGCGGCGCGGCAAGACGATCCGGCCCAAGACGCTCAACCAGAAGCGATACGTCGACGCGATCGACGCCAACACCATCGTTTTCGGGGTGGGCCCGGCCGGCACGGGGAAGACCTACCTGGCGATGGCCAAGGCCGTCAGCGCCCTGCAGACCAAGCAGGTGAACCGCATCATCCTGACCCGTCCGGCGGTGGAAGCCGGTGAGCGCCTTGGCTTTTTGCCGGGCACCCTGAGCGAGAAGATCGACCCCTATCTCCGGCCGCTGTATGACGCGCTGTACGACATGATGGATCCCGAGCTGATCCCCAAGCTGATGTCCGCCGGGGTCATCGAGGTGGCGCCGCTGGCGTATATGCGTGGCCGCACGCTCAATTCGGCCTTCATCGTCCTCGACGAGGCGCAGAACACCACGGCCGAGCAGATGAAGATGTTCCTCACCCGGCTCGGCTTCGGGTCGAAGATGGTCATCACCGGCGACATCACCCAGGTGGACCTTCCCGGCGGCGCCAGGTCTGGCCTGCGGTCGGCGATCGAAATCCTGGACAGCGTGGAGGACATTCATATCGCGGAGCTGACCAGTGTGGACGTGGTGCGCCACCGGTTGGTCTCCGAGATCGTCGACGCCTACGCCAAGTTCGAGGAGCCGGGCCTGACCATGAACCGTGCCGCCCGGCGCGCCTCGGGCTCCCGCGGACGCCGGTGACGTGAGCGGCCGATGAGCATCGAGGTATCCAACGAGTCGGGCGTTGACGTCTCGGAAACCGAGTTGATCAGCGTCGCCCGGTTCGTCATCGCCAGGATGGACGTCAACCCGGCGGCCGAGCTGTCGATGGTGCTGCTGGACACCGCGGCGATGGCCGATTTGCACATGCGGTGGATGGACCTGCCGGGGCCGACGGACGTGATGAGCTTCCCGATGGACGAGCTGGAGCCGGGCGGCCGGCCCGACGCCCCGGAGCCGGGACCGTCGATGCTGGGCGACATCGTGCTGTGCCCGGAGTTCGCGGCCGGGCAGGCCGACGCGGCCGGGCACAGCCTGGGCCACGAGTTGGCGCTGTTGACCATCCACGGCGTGCTCCACCTGCTGGGCTACGACCACGGTGAACCGGACGAGGAAAAAGAGATGTTCGCCCTGCAGGACCGGCTGCTCGAAGAGTGGGTCGCCGAGCAGGTCGAGGCCTACCGCCAGGATCGCCAGCAGGAGCGGGATCGCCGATTGCTGGACAAGTCAAGGTATTTCGACAATTGAGCCTACGTAAATTTCTCGGGATCGCGGCCGCCGCCGCCATCGCCCTCGCACCGGTTTCGTTGGTCGCCACCACGATCGGGGTGGCCGAGGCGGCCCCCTGCGCCGGCGGGGGGTCGAACCCCGCCAGCTGCCAGTGGTGTCAGTACCTGGTGGCGCGGTATCACACCTCCAACGTGTGCTCCCAGGACGCGCCGCCCCGCCGGGCTCAGCCGCCGTCGACCCAGGTGCAGATTCCGGCGCTCCCGCCGTACGAACCGCCGAAGCCGGTGCCGGTGCAAGCCACACCCCCGCCGAACCTGCCGCCCGCCAACACGGCTCCGACGATCAACCCGGCGGGCCCCGATGCGCCCAGAAACGTCCCCGTGGTGGCACCGCCGCGGGGGCTCGACGTGTCGCCCCAGGCGGTGGCCGCGGCGAAGGGTGCACCGGCGACGCGGGCCAACCCCGCCGACCCGCCCAAGCCGCCGAAGCAGATCGACTTCAACCAGCGGGTGCAGAACGTGGTCAGCACCCACCGGGAGAACGTCGACGTCCTGAAGGTCGACGATCAGCGGCTGGTCCGGCCCCGGCACTGGGACTACGTCGACTACGACGACGCCTACCGCCGCCCCGCCCTGTTCAACCCGCTGAACCAGGCGATGACGTTCCGCTACTTCTACAACGGCGCCGACCGGGAGGCGTACCTGCCCGCCGGTGCCCGGATGGTGTTGGATGCCGCCACCGTCGGCGTCGTCCCCTTCACCGCGGTCGGCGACGGCTGGGTGGCGGCGGGCAGCTTCTACGGCGGGGGTTCGGTGCCGCCGGACGGTTCCAACGGCCCCCCGCCGCCGGACTACAAGCCGCCGCAGCCCGGGAAGCTGTTCCAGAACGTCCTGGTCTCCGTTCCCGCGGCCAACCAGACGCTGGAGGTCGCCCAAGTCGCCGTGGTGCGCCGCGACGACAGCCAGCCCGGAGGGAGCCAGGTCGTCTTCCTGCTCGACGACTCCACGATGGCCTGGGGTGAGATCAACGACTCCAGCAGCAGCAACGCCCAGATCAGGGTGACCAAGACCCAGTCGCTGCCGTCCGCCGGGCCGACCGACGACGGCAACTTCCTGGTGGTGCTGGCCGTCCGCCCGCACGAGGAGCCCGCCCAGCCGCCCCAGCCGTGGTGGCCCTCGGCGCTCGGGTACGGGGCCCTGGGCGTGGTCGTGGGCCTCACCGCCTGGGCACTCAACCGGAAACGGAGTGACGACGACGTAGCGGAGCCCGCCACCACGTCAAGGTCTTCCGGCAATTGACCGGCCTGTCCTGGCTGCTCGGCGCGATGACGCTGATCGCCATCGGCGGGCTGTTCGCGGCGATCGACGCCGCCATCAGCACGGTGTCGCTGGCCCGGGTCCAGGAGCTGGTCCGCGAGGAGCGGCCCGGCGCCGTGTCGCTGGCCGAGGTGATGGCCGAGCGGCCGCGCTACATCAATCTCGTTGTGCTGCTGCGGATCACCTGCGAGATCACGGCGACGGTGCTGCTGGTGCTGTTCCTGTACGACAACCTGGGTTTGAACTGGGCGTTGTTCGGCGCCGCGGCCACGATGGTGGTGACGAGTTTCGTGGTCATCGGGGTCGGTCCGCGCACCCTCGGCCGCCAGCACGCCTACACCATCTCGTTGGCGACGGCCGTTCCGCTGCGGGTCCTCTCGTGGCTTTTGATGCCGCTCAGCCGGCTGCTGGTGGTCCTGGGTAACGCGCTGACGCCTGGGCGGGGCCTGCGTAACGGGCCGTTCGCGTCCGAGATCGAGTTGCGCGAGGTCGTCGACTTGGCCCAGCAGCGCGGTGTGGTCGCCGCCGACGAACGCCGGATGATCGAGTCCGTGTTCGAGCTCGGTGACACCCCGGCCCGTGAGGTGATGGTGCCGCGCACCGAAATGATCTGGATCGAAAGCGACAAGCTGGCCAGCCAAGCGCTGACGCTGGCGGTGCGCAGCGGCCATTCCCGCATCCCGGTGATCGGGGAGAACGTCGACGACATCGTCGGCGTCGTGTACTTGAAAGACCTTGTGCAGCAGGCTTTTCTGTCGGGCGACGGCGGTCGGGGCAGCACCGTGGCGCAGGTGATGCGCCCGGCGGTTTTCGTGCCGGACTCCAAGCCGCTGGACACGCTGCTGCGCGAGATGCAGCGCGACCGCAACCACATGGCTCTGCTCGTCGATGAGTACGGCGCGATCGCCGGCCTGGTCAGCATCGAGGACGTGCTCGAAGAAATCGTCGGCGAGATCGCCGACGAATACGACCAGGCGGAGACGGCGCCGGTGGAAGAGCTGGGGGACAAGCGGTTCCGCGTCTCGGCGCGGTTGCCGATCGAAGACCTCGGCGAACTGTACGGCGTCGAATTCGACGACGATCTCGACGTCGACACCGTGGGCGGCCTGCTCGCGCTGGAACTGGGCCGGGTTCCGCTGCCCGGGGCCGAGGTGGTCTCGCACGGCCTGCGGATGCAGGCCGAGGGGGGCGCCGACCATCGGGGACGGGTCCGGATCGGCACCGTCCTGCTGAGCCCGGCCCAGCCCGAGACCAACGGCTCCGACGAGGGGAACCCGCTATGACGCCGAACGGCGACATGCGCGAGTTCCGTTCCGGGTTCGTGTGTTTGGTCGGCCGGCCGAACACCGGCAAGTCGACGCTCACCAATGCGCTGGTCGGCACCAAGGTGGCCATCACCTCGACGCGCCCGCAGACCACGCGGCACACCATTCGCGGCATCGTGCACCGGGAGAACTTTCAGATCATCCTCGTCGACACGCCCGGCCTGCACCGGCCGCGCACGCTGCTGGGCAAGCGGCTCAACGACTTGGTGCGCGACACCTACGGCGAAGTCGACGTGATCGGGTTGTGCATCCCGGCCGACGAGGCGATCGGCCCGGGGGACCGGTGGATCGTCGACCAAATCCGTTCCACCGCACCGAAGACGACGCTGGTGGCCATCGTCACCAAGATCGACAAGGTGCCCAGGGACTGGGTCGCCGCGCAGCTGGTCGCGGTCAGCGAGCTGGTCGGCGACTCGGCGGAGATCGTCCCGGTCTCCGCGGCCACCGGGGAGCAGGTGGACGTGCTGATCGACGTGCTGGCCGCCGCGCTGCCCGCCGGCCCGGCGTACTACCCCGACGGCGAGCTGACCGACGAGCCCGAGGAAGTTCTGATGGCCGAGCTGATCCGCGAGGCCGCGCTGGAGGGGGTGCGCGACGAGCTGCCGCACTCGCTGGCGGTGGTGATCGACGAGGTCAACCCGCGCGAGGACCGCGACGACCTGATCGACGTGCACGCGCTGCTGTTCGTCGAGCGCGACAGCCAGAAGGGCATCGTGATCGGCAAGGGTGGCGCCCGGCTGAGGCAGGTGGGCACGGCGGCGCGCGGCCAGATCGAAAAGCTGCTCGGCACCAAGGTCTACCTGGACCTGCGCGTGAAGGTCGCCAAGAACTGGCAGAGCGACCCCAAACAGCTTGGTCGGCTTGGCTTCTGACGCGCGGGGACCAACGGTGTTTCGCCGCGCGGGCGTACCAGGATGCGCTCGGCCGCTCGACATGCCGAGAATCGGCCGTCGGGAAGAAACGCCCAACGGCTCCTTGACTTTTCCGGCGCCCGGCCGGGTTTGATGGCATGGGCGACGGGTAGCCGTCGCCCATGACCCAAGCACAGTTAGCGTTAGTCACCGGCGCGTCCAGCGGCATCGGGCTCGAACTGGCCAAGCAATTCGCCCGGCATGGCTACGACCTGGTCGTCGCCGCCGACGACGACGCCATCCGCGACGTCCCCGACAAGCTCTCCCGGTGGAGTTCGGCCGTACAGCCGGTCCAGGTGGACCTGCGCGCCCCGGAGGGGGTGGAGCACTTGTACCGGAGCGCGATCGAAGGCGACCGCGTGCTGGCCGCCGCGGCGCTGAACGCGGGCATCGGGCGCGGCGAAATGTTCCTCAAGAGCGAACTCGCCGACGACCTGAGCATCGTCGACCTCAACGTGCGCTCGACGGTGCACCTGGCCAAGCTGGTGCTGCGCGACATGGCGAACCGCGACGCGGGCAGGGTCCTGTTCACCTCGTCGATCGCGGCCCAGATGCCGGGCTCCTATCAGCCGGTGTACAACGCATCGAAGTCGTTCATCCAGTCCTTCGCCGAAGCGCTGCAGGACGAATTGCGTGACACCTCCATCACGGTCACCGCGCTGATGCCGGGGCCCACGGACACCAATTTCTTCGCCCGCGCGAAGATGGTCGACTCCCTGATGGGCAAGGGCCCCAAGGACGATCCCGCCGAGGTCGCGCGGCAGGGTTTCGAGGCCTTGATGCGCGGCGATCGGCAGGTCGTCGCCGGTTCGGTCCTCGTCAAGGCGATGGGCGTGGCGAACCGGGTACTGCCCGACAGCGTCAAAGCCATTGGCAATCGGGTGATGTCGCGGCCGCGCTGACGGCCGGCGCCGCGACTACGCGAGAACGCGAATCGTCTGCAGCGACGGATCCGCCGCGTCCGGAACGTTCATGCCCGCGCGGACGCCCGAACACAGGTAGTCCAGCACGGCGTCGTTGAGGCGCTCGCCGGGCACCACGGCGGGTATGCCCGGCGGGTACGGCGTGCACTGCTCGGCGGCGACGCGGCCCGCGGCGCGGCCGGTGGGTACGGTCTCGACGCGCCCGAAAAAGGCGTCGCGCGGCAGGCAGACGGTCTCCAACTGCAACTCGTCGGGTGAGGGCAGGTCGATGCGCGGCGGCGGCTCGAAGTCGTCGGCGGCCTTGCGCCACAAGGTGAGCGCATCGATGAGCCGCCCCGCGGTGTGGTCGTCGTCGGCCATCGACAGCGTCGCCAGGATGCGTCGGTGATCGCTCATTCCCATGTCGAGGTGCGCGTGCTCGCGCAGCCAGTCGTGCGCCTGATAGCCGGAGGTGCCGGTCGCGGACACGTCGATCAACACTTGCATCCGGTCCAGGTCGTGCGACGCCTGCACACCCAGCAGTTCGTCGTCGAGCACCTTGACGTCCGGGATGGCTTCGATGTCGGTGCGCAGCCGACGGGCGAGATCCAATGCGGCGCCGAGCAATTCGTGTCCGCGGTGCGCCATCTGGCGCCGCCAGCCGTCCATGGCGGCATACACGAGCACGTTGGGGCTGGTGGTCATCAGCAGGTCGGCGCACGCCGACAGTCGGTCCTGGTCGATCCGGTCGCCCTGCACGTGGAACACCGAACCCTGTTCGAAACCCGCCCCCATCTTGTGGACGCTGACCACGCAGACGTCCGCACCGGCGTCCATCGCCCACGTCGGCAGGTTTTCGTGGAACGGCAGGTGCGCCCCCCACGCCTCGTCGACGATCAACGGCTTGCCGCGCGCATGGCACACCTCGGCGATCCCGGCGATGTCGGCGCAGGTGCCGTAGGGGCTGGGGCTGACCACGAGCGCGCCGGCGGCGTCCGGATGTTCCTTCCAGGCCTCCTCGACCTGCCGCGGTGACGGCGGATGCGAGAAGTGCCGCTCGGCGTCCCAGCGCGGCGTGATCCAGCGCGGCTGCATGCCGGCGAAGATCAGCCCCGCCACGATCGACTTGTGGCTGTCCCGGCTGACCAACAGGCTGCCGTCGCCGCCGGCGACGGCCATCATCGCCGCCTTCACCGACAGCGAACTGCCGCAGGTGGAAAACCAGGCGACGTCGGCGCCGACGGCCTCGGCCATCAGGTCTTCGGCGTGCTTGAGGTATTCGTGGCTGGTTCTGCGGTCGTCCAGCCCGCCGCTGGCCAGCACGTCGTCGGCGAACGGCTCCCGGCCCAGGACCTCCAAGACCCGCTCGTCGGTGCCGCGGCCCTGCCGGTGCCCCGGTGGGGTGAACCCGTACCGGTCCTTTCGGCGGTAATCGACCAGGGCATCCAACAGTGGAGCAACAGATTGATCCATGGGCAAGGAATACCCGCGTCGCCGGTGCCTACGCGACCGCCCCGGTCACCTCGAGCAAACCCGTGTTCGCGTACCACCGCCATCGACCAGGTTCGGACGGCCGGATCGTTGCATCGCGGTCAGTCACCCGGTGCGGGTGTCGACAAACCCCGTAGCCGCTCGAGGGAAGTCACCGTCCGGCAGTGCGGTTTTCACCTTCGCGGCGGCGGGGCGCCCGCGACCGGGGGCGTGCCCGTCTCGGCGTTCCACCACGGCGTCGGCTGCCTGGTCGACCACCCGCACACGGCCTCCAGTTCGGCGGCCAGCGAGATCAGCATGCCCTCGCTGTTGGCGGGGCCCATCAACTGGACGCCGATCGGCAGCCCCTCGGAGGTGAACCCGGCCGGCACGTTGATCGACGGCCAGCCCAGCACGTTCCACGGAAAGGTCAGCGGGCAGGCGGCGACCATCGCGCGATCGGTGGCCCACCCGCTCAACCGGTCGAAGGCGCGCGCCAGCGGCGGCGGCTGGGCGGTGGTCGGGGCCAGCACGACATCGACGATGTCGAAGACCGAGCCCACGCGGCGCTGGGCGGCGGCTTCGTGCCGGCGCGCGGTGCGCAGGATCGCCTGACCCAGCACATGGCCCAGGCGCAGGTTGGACACCGTGCGGGGGTCGAGGATCACGCCGTCGCCCAGCCGCTCCTCCCAATCCCGCAGGCCGGCGGTGGACCGGGCGAGGAAGTCCCACGACAGCCGCAGGCCGTAGTCCGGGTTGCCGGGCACCACGGTGTGGCCCAGCAGCTCGAGCTGGTCGGCCACGGCGCGCGTCGCGGCGAGGATCTCGGGATGCAGCTTGGACCGGAAACCGGTGTAGGGGAACCGGGTCGACAGCGCGATGTTCAGCGGACCGGGCGCGATGCCGACGTAGTCGGACGCCGTGATCGGGGGCGGCTTGTGCCGGTCGCCCTCGACGTTGCCCGACGCAGCGTCGAGCACCAACGCCGCGTCGGCCACCGTGCGGGCCAGCACGCCGTTGACCGTGATGCCGTTGAACGCCTCGGGCAGCGGCCAGGTGGAGATGCGGCCGCGCTGCGGCTTGATGCCCACCAGGTGCGTCCAGGCGGCGGGGATGCGGACGCTGCCGGCGCCGTCGGAGCCGATCGCCGCGGTGACCAGCCCCGCGGCCACCGCGGCCGCGCTGCCCCCGGACGAGCCGCCCGGGGAATGCCGGCGCGACCAGGGGTTGCGGGTGTGCCCGAAGCCGGGCCCGCTGGTGAAGGGCCACTGACCGAGCTCGCAGGTGTTGGTCTTGCCGACGATCACCGCGCCCGCCTCCTTGAGGCGGCGAACCACCTCGGCGTCGTGAGTGGCGGGCGGGACGTATCCCTCGGTGCCGTAGGCCGTCGGCACTCCAGCAACGTCGACGTCGTCTTTGACCGCGATCGGGATGCCCAGCAACGGCGCCGTGTCTCCGGCCGCGCGCCGCCGATCGGCCGCGGCCGCGTCGGCCAGAGCGGACTCGGTCAACACGACGCGGAAGGCGTTCAGCGTCGGCTGGCTCGCGTGGATGGCGTGCAGCGACCGGCGCACCAGTGTGACGGATGTCACCGAGCGGCTGGCCAGCTGATAGAGCAGGTCAGTCAGCGTGGGCAGGCGCTGGCCACCGGATCCGAAAACGGATCCCAGACCTGACTCGGAAGCGCCAATCACGGGGTACGAGACTAACCGGCGCGGATACCAGCATTGTCGCGGCGGGGTGCAAAACTATGGTGATGCGGCTGTATCGAGACCGGGCGGTGGTGTTGCGCCAGCACAAGCTCGGCGAGGCCGACCGGATCGTCACCCTGCTAACCCGCGATCACGGGTTGGTTCGGGCGGTGGCGAAGGGGGTTCGCCGCACCCGCAGCAAATTCGGCGCGCGGCTGGAGCCGTTCGCGCACATCGACGCGCAACTGCATCCCGGCCGCAATCTTGACATCGTCACCCAGGTGGTCTCGATCGACGCGTTCGCCACCGACATCGTCAGCGACTACGGCCGCTACACCTGCGGGTGCGCGATGCTGGAAACCGCCGAACGCCTCGCCGGTGAGGAGCGGGCCCCCGCCCCGGCCCTGCACCGGCTCACGGTCAGCGCGCTGCGGGCGGTCGCCGACGGCCGCCGGTCCCGGGACCTGCTGCTGGACGCCTACCTGCTGCGCGCCATGGGCATCGCCGGGTGGGCGCCGGCGCTGACCGAGTGCGCCCGGTGCGCCACACCCGGGCCGCATCGGGCGTTTCACGTCGGCGCCGGGGGCAGCGTCTGCACCCATTGCCGTCCGGCCGGTTCGACGACACCGCCGCCGGGCGTGCTGGATCTGATGTCCGCGCTGCACGACGGCGAGTGGGAGTTCGCCGAGCAGGCCCCGCAATCGCACCGCAGCTACGTCAGCGGGCTGGTGGCCGCGCACCTGCAATGGCATCTGGAACGGCAGCTCAAAACGTTGCCGTTGGTGGAACGGACGTATCACGTCGACCGCACCATCGCGCAGCGGCGCGCGGCGCTGGCCGAGCGGGACCTCGACTGTGGCTAGGGTCCGCGCCGGTGGCACCGGCCGGAAGGCCGAGCGTCCCCCGAAGCCGACCGACTTTCCGCAGTTGCCCCCCGCGCCCGACGACTACCCGGTCTTTCCCGACCGGTCGACCTGGCCGGTCGTCTTTCCCGACCTGCCGCCGTCCGTGGACGGCGGTCCCTGCCGGCCGCCGCAACACATCTCGAAGGCCGCGGCGCCGCGCATTCCGGCGGATCGACTGCCCAATCATGTGGCCATCGTGATGGACGGCAACGGCCGCTGGGCCACCGAACAGGGACTGACCCGAACCGACGGCCACCGGGCGGGCGAGGCGGTGGTCATAGACGTCGTCTGCGGCGCCATCGAGATCGGCATCAAGTGGCTCAGCCTTTACGCGTTCTCCACCGAAAACTGGAAGCGGTCCCCCGAGGAGGTCCGCTTCCTGATGGGCTTCAACCGCGACGTGGTCCGCATGCGCCGCGTGAATTTGAAGACGATAGGGGTCAAGATCCGGTGGGTGGGTTCGCGGCCACGGCTGTGGCGCAGCGTGATCAACGAGCTGGCGATCGCGGAGGACATGACGAAGGACAACGACGTCATCACCGTCAACTACTGTGTGAACTACGGTGGGCGTGCCGAAATCGCCGACGCCGCAAGGGAAATTGCGCGCCTGGCCGCCGCCGGCAGGCTGAACCCGGAGCGCGTCACCGAAGCCACGGTGGCCCATCACCTGCAGCGGCCCGACATCCCCGACGTGGACCTGTTCCTGCGGACGTCGGGGGAGCAGCGGTCCAGCAATTTCATGCTGTGGCAGGCGGCGTACGCCGAGTACATCTTCCAGGACAAGCTGTGGCCCGACTACGACCGCCGCGACCTATGGGCGGCATGCGAGGAATATGCTTCTCGCAACAGAAGATTCGGGAGCGCGTAGTGGGGACCGGAAGCGCGGCGGAGCCGGGCGCACCGGGTCCGCACGGGAAGGATCCAGTGGGGACCGGAAGCGCGGCGGAGCCGGGCGCACCGGGTCCGCACGGGAAGGATCCAGTGGGGACCGGAAGCGCGGCGGAGCCGGGCGCACCGGGTCCGCACGGGAAGGATCCGATGCCGTCACTGCAGGAGCGTCTGGCGTCGGTGCTCGGCGATGTCCTTTCAGTCGAAAAGGAGCCCGACGGGGCGTTGACGGTGCGCCATGCCGGCACCATCGCGTCGTTGCGGGTGGTGACCATCGCCGACGACCTCGACCTGGTCTCGCTCACCCAGGTCGTGGCGTGGGACCTGCCGTTGACCAAGAAGGTCAGCGATCAGGTCGCCAAGCAGGCCCGCGACTGCAACTTCGGCGGCATCACGCTCGTCGAAAAGGTCGATCCGAAAGCCGTGCAACGCAACTCGGGCAAGGGCGCGGCGAAAACCGGCGACGTGATGCTGCGCTACAACTTCCCCGGCGGCGGCCTGACCGACGACGCGCTGCGCACCCTGATCCTATTGGTGCTCGACACCGGCGCCGGGATCCGTAGCTCGCTGACGTCGTGACGTTTCGGCATTCGCCGAACGTGAAGCCAGTTCGACGGTCGGGCGGGGCTAGCGACAGTCCTTGCAGGTGCCGAAGATCTCGATGGTGTGGCTGACGTCGGAATAGCCGTGCTTGGCGGCGATTTGCGCCGCCCACTCCTCCACCTCGTGGTCGCCGACCTCGATCGTGGAGCCACAGCTGCGGCAGACCAGATGGTGATGGTGGTGCTCGGAACACCGGCGGTAGACCGATTCGCCGGTGTCGGTCCGCAGCGTGTCGACCATTCCCGCCGCCGCCATGGACTGCAACGTCCGGTAGACGGTGGTCAGCCCGATGTTCTCGCCGCGGCGGCGCAGCTCGTCGTGCAATTCCTGCGCCGAGCGGAAGTCGTCGAGGGTGTCCATCAGCGTCGAGATCGCCGCCCGCTGCCGGGTCGACCGCACGGTGGCGCCCGTCAAGGCGTGTCCTCGCTCGCGTGGGCCACGGCGTCCACCACGATGTGCGCCAGGTGATGGTCGGCGAGCCGGTACAGCACCTCGCGCCCGGAGCGCTCCCCGGCGACCACGCCGGCGGCCTTGAGAATCCTCAGGTGCTGGCTGACGAGCGGCTGCGGCACGCCGAGCGCGTCCACCAGCTCGTGCACGCAGCGGTGCGACTCGCGCAGCTGCAGCACGATGGCGATCCGCACGGGCGCGGCCAGCGCGCGCAGCAGCTCGCCGGCCGCGTCGAGGATCTCCCGCGGCGGCGGCACGGGGTAATCGGCCAGCGCGCGGGGCCCGGTTCCTTCGTGCTCGTGCGGCGCGCTCACGTCACCGGCGGCGGCCGGCAGCGAGGAAGGCGGAGACGGGGACATCGCCATGGAGAGAGTCATCACCTCGAGAAGTGCCAGGTAGCGGGGAGGACGCGCCGCGAGGCGGTCGACTTCCACTGTCACATGCATGATGACGCATGTCAAAGACCGCGGCACCGATCGTTACCATGACGAATGCTCTGCGCGCCGCGGTCGACCCGCGCGCGTGCTCGTTCAAACCCGGAAAGGGAGTGCACCACCCCGTGGCGTCCGTCATCGACACCGTAGTGAACCTGGCCAAACGGCGCGGCTTCGTCTTTCCCTCGGGCGAGATCTACGGCGGCACCCGGTCGGCGTGGGACTACGGCCCGCTGGGGGTGGAACTCAAGGAGAACATCAAACGGCAGTGGTGGCGTTCGGTGGTCACCGGCCGCGACGACGTCGTGGGCATCGACTCGTCGATCATCCTGCCGCGGCAGGTCTGGGTGGCCTCCGGCCACGTCGAGGTCTTCCACGACCCGCTGGTCGAGTGCCTGAACTGCCACCACCGGCATCGTCAGGACCACATGCAGGAGGCGTACGCCGCCAAGAAGGGGATCGACCACCCCGACTCCGTGCCGATGACCGAGATCGTCTGCCCGGACTGCGGCACCAAGGGGCAGTGGACGGAACCGCGCGAGTTCAACATGATGCTCAAGACCTACCTCGGGCCGATCGAGACCGAGGAGGGCCTGCACTACCTGCGCCCGGAGACCGCGCAGGGCATCTTCGTCAACTTCGCCAACATCGTGACCACCGCGCGCAAGAAGCCGCCGTTCGGTATCGGCCAGATCGGCAAGAGTTTCCGCAACGAAATCACGCCGGGCAACTTCATTTTCCGGACCCGCGAGTTCGAGCAGATGGAAATGGAGTTCTTCGTCGAGCCGTCGACCGCGAAGGAATGGCATCAGTATTGGATCGACACCCGGCACCAATGGTATGTCGACCTGGGTATCAATCCGGAGAATCTGCGGTTGTTCGAGCACCCGGCCGAAAAGCTTTCGCACTATTCCGACCGCACGGTCGACATCGAGTACAAGTTCGGCTTCGCCGGCAATCCCTGGGGTGAGCTGGAAGGCGTCGCCAACCGAACCGATTTCGACTTGTCCACGCACGCAAAGCATTCCGGTGCCGACCTGTCGTACTACGACCAGGTGACCGACACCCGCTACACCCCGTACGTCATCGAACCGGCCGCCGGCCTGACGCGGTCGTTCATGGCGTTCCTCATCGACGCCTACACCGAGGACCAGGCGCCCAACGCCAAGGGCGTGATGGAGAAGCGCACGCTGCTCCGGCTGGACCCGCGGTTGGCGCCGGTCAAGGCCGCGGTGCTGCCGCTGTCGCGGCACGCCGACCTGAGTCCCAAGGCCCGCGACCTGGCGGCCGAGCTGCGCACCTGCTGGAACATCGATTTCGACGACGCCGGCGCGATCGGGCGCCGCTATCGGCGCCAGGACGAGGTGGGGACCCCGTTCTGTGTGACGGTCGATTTCGATTCCCTCGAAGACAACGCCGTCACGGTGCGCCGGCGCGACGACATGACGCAGGAACGGGTCGCGATGAACGCCGTGGGCGACTATCTGGCCGCGCGGCTCAAGGGCTGCTGACCGGCGCGGACACCCCGAAGCCACGCAATTAAACGTTTCGTAAAAAAGCGCTGTCGGGTACGCGATTGGCCTAGGCTCTTTAAACGGATGTTGCTCACGTGTCTAGTGGCCGGGGGTGGGTGTCGGTTCGTGTGGATGTAGGTGCCGTTGACGCGGTCGGTGGGTTGGGGATGTGATGATTCCAGCTTTTATGCTCTTCCCCCCCGAGATCAACTCTGCGCTGATGTATGGCGGCGCCGGCCCGGGCCCACTCTTGACGGCGGCATCGGCCTGGCAGGCACTCGCGGCGGATCTCGCGGCCGCGGCGGCATCGTTCGAGTCGGTCGTGACGGGGGTGGCCGCCGGTCCCTGGACGGGCCCGTCGTCGGCGGCGATGGTGGCGGCGGCGACCCCCTATCTGCAGTGGCTGATCTCGGCCGCCGGACAAGCCGAGATCGCGGCCGCCCAGGCGACGGCGGCGGCGACGGCGTACGAGGCGGCGTTCATGGCGACGGTGCCGACTCCGGCGGTGCTCGCGAACCGCATCCGGTTGCTCGCGCTGATCGCGACGAACTTCTTCGGCCAGAACACGCCGGCGATCGCGATGACCGAGATCGAGTACATGGAGATGTGGGCCCAGGACGTGGCCGCGATGGTCGGCTACCACGTCGGGGCGCAGACGGTGGCGGCGTCGCTGCCGGCGTTCAGCGTCCCGCCGGTGGGCCTGGGTGGACTGTCGGGGCTGGTGACGGCGCCGCTGAGCTTCGCGTCCCAGGCGCTCGGAGCGTTCTCGTCGCTGGGGGCCGGCTTCGTTTCGGACCTGCAGTCGGTGCTGGGGGCGTTCTTCCCGGGCCTCTCGTCGGTGACGTCGTTGCTGTCGTCGATGCCGGTGACCACGATGACCGCGCTCGCCCCGATGGGGATGTATCCGGCGAGCGCGCTGATGTCCCCGATGATGGTGCTGGCCCACAATGTCGGCCCGGCGGCGGCGCCGGCGATGGCGGGTGTCACCACCGTGGCCGCGCAGGCCCCGCAAGCCGCCGCGAGCGGGCTCCAAGGGCTGCAGTCGGCCGGCGGGCTGGGCGTCGCCACGGCCGGACTGGGCACCGCGCGGTTCGTGGGGGCGATCACGGTGCCGCCGACCTGGCAGGGTTCGATGCCGGTGCCGGCGGTGCTGACGAGCCTCGCGGTGCCGGCCTTGGGCACCCAACTCCCCACCCCGCTCGCGACCGGGGGAGCGTCGTCCCCGTCGTCGGCACCGGCCGGTTCGACGCCGGCCGTGGCCATGGCGATGGACGGCCGGAACGCCGACGAGGACAAGACGGACGCGCGGGGGCGCCGCGGCGGGGAGAACCCGCATGTGGTGCAGTCGCGGCCCAAGGTGGTGCCGCGCACCAAAGGCGGGTAGGGGCCGACCCTCGCCTTTTCGTGGCGCCGGGTCGGGCGCGCGCTGCGTGAAAGCAAATCCACGTTTTTCGGGTATTTCCCCGTAGTTTGGCTTACGATGTGGCTGCTTGGTGTTATTAGGTTCGGCCACAGCGTCCGAAAATCGGCTGTGGAAGGGGGCAACATGCTTTTGCCTCTTGGTCCGCCGCTACCAGATGACTCGGTGTCGGCGGCTCGGGGTGAGTCGGGGATGTTGGGCGGCCTGTCGGTTCCGCTCAAGTGGGGTGTGGCCGTGCCGCCCGATGACTACGACCACTGGGCCCCGAAGACAGAGGCGAACGCCGACGCGGGCGATCCGGTGGCCGACACCCCGGCCCCGGCCGCGGTCTCCGACGCCAACCAGTGGAACGAATGGAAACGGTGGGAGGGCGAAGCCGAACCCCACTTCGAAATGCCGCGCAGCGGAGGCGTTATACCGCATTCCCCGGCCGCCGGCTGAGCGCCGGACGGGGGCGACCCGCTCAGAACCGGCCGCCGCCCCCCATGAAGCCACCGCCGGAAGAGCCCCCGGACGAGCCGCCGAATGACGTCGGGCTCCAGCCGCCGAATCCGCCCCGCATGCCGCCTCCGAGCACGTTGCCGATGATGATCCCGCCCAGCATCGCGCCCATGTCGCTGCCGCCGCCGCGGGCGTAGGCGCGCTGCGCCGACTGCACGTCGGCGTTGGCCAGTGACTGCGCCTGGGCCGCCAGCGTCGACGCGGCGTTGGCGTGCGAAATCGCCTCGGTCGGGTTCGCCGCCCGCTGGTCCCGCGCGGCCTGTAGGTGCCGCTTGGCTTCGGCGAGCCGGGTGCGAGCCTCCGGGCCGACGCTGCCTCGGCGCGTGTCGATGTAGTCGGACACCGCCCGCACCCGGGACTCGGCGGTGAACACCGCCTGCTCGAAGGCGCGGTTGAGCTGTTCGGCGGTGGCCTGCTCGCGGGCCAGGGTGACCAGGACGCCGTTGAGGTCGGCATCCGCCTTGGCGACTTGGGCGAACGCCCCCAACGGGTCGGTGGCGGCCCCGGCGCGCGCGCCGTCGGCGGCCCGGGCGGCGGCATCCCGCGCCGCGATCAGATCGCCGGCGTGAGCCGATTTGGTGGCCTGCGCCTTCTGCAGCAGCTCGTCCGCGCGCTTGATGTCCGCCTGGATGTCGGTCACGGCCGACGGCAGCCGGTCGATGGCGTGCTGAATGTCGGTGGCCGCGTTGTCCACCGAGTCGAGGAGCCCACGGGCCTGCCCGAGCGCGGACTCGGCGGCGCGGACGGCATCCACCAGGCCGGCCTGCCTGCCGCTGACCGCTTCGCCGGCCAAATCCCGGGCCGTGCTGATGTTGCGGTCGGCGAACGCCAGCCGCTCCTCGGCGGTCGCGACATTGCCGGACACCGAACTCAGTGCGGCAGCGTCGAATTGACCGTGCAGCTCCGCCAGCCGCTGTTCCGACGGGGCGATGCGGCTGGTGAGCTCGACGTACTGCTGGGTCAGCGCGTCCAGCCGCGACGGGGCGTTGATCACCAGATCGCGCAGGTTTTCGAACGCCTCGGTCTGCGATTCCAGTTCGCGGTCGGCGCCCGCCGCCGACACGACCACCCGGGTGAGCAGCTCGCGGCGCTGGTCGGGTGTCTCGGGCGTGTTGTCGTCGAGCTGCTGTCGGATCGTAAATGCCTGGGAGAGAGCGGCTTTGGCGTTCTCGACGGCCTCGGTGAACGGCCGGGTGCGCTCTTCGCCGAACTCGGCGATCGCCAGGTCGAGCTCGTTCGAGCTGGTCCGCACGGCGTTGTCGACGTCCACCACCAACTCGCGGGACAGATCGTCGAGGGCCTGCAGCGGCACGCCGGCCAGCGCTCGGGGGTCGGTGGGGTCGACCCGACGCGCCGCGGCCAGGTCGGCCGCGCGCCGGCGCCGGCGCCGGTATCGCATGATCAGCAGCAGGACCGCCAGCGCGGCGAGGATGATCGCCAGCGTGACCAACAGGGCGACGCGGCCCGAGGAACCGGGCGACGTGTTGAGCCCGTCGGCCGCCGCCACCGCGGCGCCGCTCCAGTCGCCGTTGTGCAGGGCGGGCTCGATCTTGTTGTGCCGCAAGTCATCGACCTGGCGCGCGGTGACGCTCTTGACGGCGGTCGGCACCAAGAAGGCGTAGGCACGGCTGGCGGTGGCGACCGCCAGCAGCGCGTCGTAGTCGCCCAGGTCGCTGGCCCGCGCCGTGCGCTGCGCCCAGTTCACCGCGCCCTGCCCGGAGAAGTCGTCGACGTAGACCACCCACAGCCGGATGTGCCGGTCCGTGTACAGCGTGCCCACCGCCGACGTGACGGCCGTGCGGCCGGAGTCCGACAGGACACCCGCGTTGTCGGTGACGTAATCCGCCAGCCGGAACGGGGCCTGCGCGCCGGCCGCGGGCGCCACGAGCAGGCCACCGCCGAAACCGACCGCGAGGATCGCCCCGATGACGCCGAGCAGGCGGGCAGTGCGCATGCGCATTACGCCAATTTAGCGCCGCGACGACGCGGGCAGACAGCCGCGCGTCGGGGCGGTCGTTCCCTGGCAGACTGTCCTGCGGTGAGCACGAATCGGCAAGACCCTTACGACGACTTCGACCGTCAGCGGCGGGTGGGCGAAGCGCCGAAGACTGCGGGTTTGCCGGGCACGGAAGGTCAGCACCGCACCGATTTCGCCCGCGACCGGGCCCGCGTCCTGCACAGCGCCGCGCTGCGCCGCCTGGCCGACAAGACCCAGGTTGTCGGGCCCCGCGAAGGCGACACGCCGCGCACCCGGCTGACGCACTCGCTCGAGGTCGCCCAGATCGGGCGGGGGATGGCCGTCGGCCTGGGCTGCGACCTCGACCTGGTCGAGCTGGCGGGCCTGGCCCACGACATCGGCCACCCGCCCTACGGGCACAACGGCGAGCGCGCCCTCGACGAGGTGGCCGCCGGCGCGGGCGGTTTCGAAGGGAACGCGCAGAACTTCCGCATCCTGACCAGCCTCGAACCCAAAGTGCTTGATGAGCAAGGAAATAGCGCGGGGCTCAACCTCACCCGCGCATCGCTGGACGCGGTCACCAAGTACCCGTGGTTCCGCGGTGCGGGTCGGCGCAAGTTCGGTTTCTACGACGAAGACCGCGGGCCGGCTGCCTGGGTTCGCGGCCGGGCGCCGGAGGGCCGGATGTGCCTGGAGGCGCAGGTGATGGACTGGGCGGACGACATCGCCTACTCGGTGCACGACGTCGAGGACGGCGTCGTCTCCCAGCGCATCGACCTGCGGGTGCTCGCCGACGACGACGAGGCGGCGGCCCTGGCCAGGCTGGGCGAGAGCGAATTCTCCCGGGTCAGCGCCGACGACTTCATGGCGGCCGCGGGGCGGCTCGCGGGGTTGCCGGTGGTCGCCGCGGTCGGCAAGTACGACGCCACCCTCGCGGCGTCGGTGGCGCTCAAGCGACTGACCAGTGAGTTGGTCGGCCGGTTCGCGTCGGCCGCCATCGCCACCACCCGCGCCGCGGCCGGTCCCGGGCCGCTGGTGCGCTACCGGGCCGACCTGCTGGTGCCCGACGTGGTGCGCGCCGAGGTCGCACTGCTGAAAATCCTGGCGCTGCAGTTCATCATGTCCGATCCGCGGCACCTGGGCACCCAGGCCCTGCAGCGCGAACGGATCCACCGGGTGGCGCAGTGGCTGTACTCGGGCGCACCGCAAACGCTCGATCCGGTCTTCGCCGCGGCATTCAGCACCGCGGCCGACGACCGCGCGCGGCTCCGCGTCATCGTCGATCAGATCGCCTCGTACACCGAGGGCCGGCTGGAGCGGGTCGACGCGCGCCAGTCGGCCGGTTAGCGGCGGGTCATCCCTCGGCGGCGCCGTCGCCGTCGCGGGCTAGGCTGCCCGACATGACCAAATTCAGCGGCATCGCCACCCTCGCGGTGGGGCTTCCCGTCGTCGCCATCACCGCCTGCAGCTCACCCCAGCATGCGAGCAGCCAGTCCGGCACCACCCCTCCGGTGAAGAGCGCCCCACCCGCGTCGTCGGGCGAGACGACGACGCCCGCGCCCAGCGGCGAATCGCTGAGCGCGCAACTAAAGACGCCGGACGGGCGGTCCGTCGCCACGGCGACGTTCGACTTCACCGGCGGGTACGTGACCGTCACCGTCAAGACGGTGGCCGGCGGCATTCTGACCCCCGGGTTCCACGGCATGCACGTCCACGAGTTCGGCAAGTGCGAGCCCAATTCCGTCGCCCCGACCGGCGGCCCGCCCGGAAACTTCCTGTCCGCCGGCGGTCATTACAACGCGCCCGGCCACACCGGCAAGCCCGAAAGCGGCGACCTGACGTCGCTCGAGGTGCGTTCGGACGGCTCGGCCTACCTGGTGACCACCACCGACGCGTTCACCAGGGACGTGCTGGTGGGTGGTGAGGGCAAAGCGTTGATGCTGCACGGCGCCCAGTACAGCGACAACGCGATGGACCGGGTCGCATGCGGCGTCATCGGAACGGGATAACCGGCGCGCTGGGCCCTCTAGACTGAGCCGATGTCCAGCCCGGCAGGTTCACGCGCGGACGGCGACGCCCGGGCCCGGGGCCGGGGCCGGATCCCCGATCGCGACATCGCCGCCATCCGCGAGCGGGTCCGCATCGACGAAGTCGTCGGCGATTACGTCCAATTGCGCCGCGCCGGAGCCGATTCGCTGAAGGGCCTGTGCCCGTTCCACGACGAGAAGTCGCCGTCGTTCCACGTCCGCCCCAACCACGGCCATTTCCACTGCTTCGGCTGCGGTGAGGGCGGCGACGTCTACGCCTTCATCCAGAAGATCGAACACGTCACCTTCGTCGAGGCCGTCGAGCTGCTCGCCGACCGGATCGGCCACACCATCAGCTACACCGGCCCGGCGACCAGCGTGCAGCGCGACCGCGGCAGTCGCAGCCGGCTCGTCGCGGCCAACGCGGCCGCCGCGGAGTTCTACGCGGCGACGCTGGAATCCGACGAGGCCGCACCGGCGCGCCAGTACCTGACGGAACGCAACTTCGACGGCGAGGCCGCCCGGCGATTTGGCTGCGGATTCGCGCCGTCCGGGTGGGATTCACTGACAAAGCACTTGGTGCGCAAGGGTTTCGAGTTCAAGGAGCTGGAGGCGGCCGGGCTGTCGCGGCAGGGCCGCAGGGGCCCGATCGACCGCTTCCACCGCCGGCTGTTGTGGCCCATCCGCACCGCGGCCGGCGAGGTGATCGGGTTCGGCGCCCGCCGGCTGTTCGACGACGACCCCATGGAAGCCAAGTACATCAACACCCCCGAGACGCTGCTGTACAAGAAGTCCTCGGTTATGTTCGGCATCGACCTGGCCAAGCGTGACATCGCCAAGGGGCACCAGGCCGTCGTCGTCGAGGGTTACACCGACGTGATGGCGATGCACCTTTCCGGGGTCACCACCGCCGTGGCGTCGTGCGGCACCGCGTTCGGTGACGAGCACCTGGCGATGCTGCGCCGGCTGATGATGGACGACAGCTTCTTCCGCGGCGAACTGATCTACGTGTTCGACGGCGACGCGGCCGGCCGGGCGGCCGCGCTCAAGGCCTTCGGCGGCGAGCAGAACCTGGCGGGGCAGTCCTTCGTCGCGGTGGCCCCGGACGGCATGGATCCCTGCGACCTGCGGTTGAGGTCCGGCGACGGCGCGCTGCGCGACCTGGTGGCGCGGCGCACCCCGCTGTTCGAGTTCGCGATCCGCACGGCGCTGGCAGAGATGGACCTGGACAGCGCCGAGGGCAGGGTCGCGGCGCTGCGCCGCTGCGTGCCGATGGTGGGCCAGATCAAGGACCCCACGCTGCGCGACGAGTACGCCCGCCAGCTCGCCGGCTGGGTCGGCTGGGACGACGTGGCGCAGGTCATCGACCGGGTGCGCAGTCAGGCCAAGCAGTCGCCGGCCCCCGTCCGGGGTGGTACCGCCGCGAACGCCGCCCGCCGCGTCGCGCAGCAACCCCGCGCCGCGGTTCGGTCCCAGCCCGGCGCCACCCGCCCGGACCCCAGGGACCCGACGTTGTGGCCGCAGCGCGAGGCGCTCAAGTCGGCGCTGCAGTACCCGGCGCTGGCCGGCCCGGTCTTCGACACGCTGACCGTCGAGAGCTTCACCCATCCCGGCTACGCCGCCGTCCGCGGGGCGATCGAGGCCGCCGGCGGCACGTCGAGCGGCGTCACCGGGGCGCAGTGGATCGACGCCGTGCGCCAGAAGGCCGGCTCGGACCTCACCGCGGGCCTGGTCAGCGAGCTCGGCGTGGAGGCCGTCCAGGTCGACGACGAGAAACTGCCGCGCTATATCGCCGGCGTGCTGGCCCGGCTGCAGGAGGTCTGGATGGGCCGGCAGATCGCCGAGGTGAAGTCCAAGTTGCAGCGGATGTCGCCGATCGAGCAGGGCGACGAGTACCACGCGCTGTTCGGCGACCTGGTCGCGATGGAAGCCTACCGGCGCAGCCTGCTGGAGCAGGCTAGCGGCGACGATCTGACGATGTGAGGGCCTCGTCGGCTGCTCGCTCGGCTCCGCGCTCCATGATCGCCGTCTGGTCGTCGATCTCTGCGACGGTGACGAAGCCGGTGTCCGGGGAGATCCGACTGGCGACCTTGCGACGCCCCCCTTCGATCATCGACTTGGCCACGGGACTGCTCGTCAGCGCGCGATAGGTCCCAACGATCTGCTCGTACCGGCGGCGGCCGGCCTTCGAGCCCAGCACGTAACCCAGTCCGAGCACCACGACATACCGGATCAAAGCGTTCCTCCCGACTATCGACCGTTCCATCCTGCCTCACCCGGCCCGGTGCGTGCGCGCCCGATCCGGCGCGAGGCCGGTCCCTGTCCAGTTGGGTGCGGTTATGCCAGTACGCTAGAGTCGTCCCGCGATCGTGTTGATCCCCTGTAGCTCAATTGGCAGAGCGTTCGGCTGTTAACCGATAGGTTCCTGGTTCGAGTCCAGGCGGGGGAGCAGGGCAAAGCCACTAGTCATACGCCGGCGTCCAGATGTTGTCGATAACTGCCCGGTGCGGGTCGGCGTGCGTCCGGGTGGCCACCCCGTCGGCGACCGCGGCGCGATACACGGCCTCGGCGACCGCCGTCGAGATGGCGCGCAACTCCTTGACATCGGGTAGCAGCGAATCCCCGGAGTCCGACGGGCTCGCCTGGTGCACAACGGCTTCCGCCGCCGCCTGCAGCATTCCTTTGGTCAGCAGCCGGGCCCCGGCGACGATGATGCCCAACCCGATTCCCGGAAACACCAGCACGTTGTTGGCCTGCCCGATGATGTGGGTGGTGCCGTCGTATTCGATCGGGGCGACCGGGGTACCGGTGGTGATCAGCGCCTTGCCGGCGGACCACTGCAGGACGTCGGCCGGCATCGCCTCCATCCGCGAGGTCGGGTTGGACAGCGGGAAGATCATCGGGCGCTCGCAGGCCGCTGTCATGGCCTGCACCACCTTCTCGGTGAAGGCGCCGAACACGGCCGAGGCGCCCAGCAGGATCGTGGGGGAGGCCAGCTTGATGGCGTCCACCAGCCCCACCCGAACCCCGGGGCTCACGCCCAGCCGGGCGCGGTTCTTGGCGTAGGGCACCTGGAAATCGCGCAGGTCGTCCATGTCGTCGAACAGCAGGCCCTGCTTGTCGATCGGCCAGATCTGTGCAGTGGCCTGCTCGACGGTCGCGCCGTCCGCCACCATCGCGTCGCGAATCTGGTCGGCCACCCCGATCCCGGCGGTCCCGGCCCCGAAGACGACCGCCCGTTGGTCGCGCATCGGCACCCCGGTGACATGGCAGCCCCCGTACACGGCGGCGACGACCACGGCGCCGGTGCCCTGGATGTCGTCGTTGAACACGCAGTACTTCTGGCCGTACTCGTGCAGGATCCGCCGCGCGTTCAGGGGGCCGAAGTCCTCGAAATGCAGGATCGCCCCGGGGAACAGCCGGTGGGCGGTTTCGACGTAGCGATTGACGAATTCGTCGTATTCCCGGCCGCGGCGCCGGGCGTGCCGGTTGCCCAGGTAGAACGGGTCCTGCAGCAGCTGCTCGTTGTCGGTGCCGACGTCGAGGGAGACCGCGATGCAGCGGCGCGGGTCGATGCCGGCGCCCGCGGTGTAGAGGGCCAACTTGCCCACCGCGATCTGGATGCCGCCCACGCCCCAGTCGCCGATGCCCAGGATGGCCTCGGCGTCGGTGCACACGATCAGGTCGACGTCGTCGGGCTGCAGCCCGAAAGTTTCGAACGCCGGCTCGATCTCGTCGGGCTCGTCGATGCTCAGGAAAAGCCCCCGCTGTCCGCGGTATTCGTCCGAGAACCGCTGAATGGCCTCGCCGACGGTGGGCGTGTAGACCACCGGCATCAGCTCGGGCAGGTGGTTCTCCAGCACCTTGTAGTAGAGCAGCTCGTGGCGGTAATGCAACTGCTCCAACAGCAAATTGCGACCCAAATCCGTTGCCAGGCTTTGCAATTGATGCCACACCCGGTCGGCCTGTTCGTCAAGGGTGAGCACCGCGGACGGCAGCCGCCCGGTCAACCCCAGCCGGCGGCGCTGCTCGTGGGTGAAGCCGACTCCCCGGTTCAGGCTCGGCGCCGCCAGCGCCGGCGGTATCCGCGGCGCGTGGGCGTCGCTCATCGCAATCTCCGTCCGTCCGTGGCCCGTCACGCCAACCGTAGCGTCGATCGCCGCGACCGCATCCCGAAGAGCGCCGGCGGCGCCGGCGCGGGCGCTCACGCCAGCAGGGGTTGCAGCGCCTGCCGCAGGTCAGCGGCTTTGGGGACGCCCGCGGTGCGGTAGCGCTGGCGGCCGGCGGCGTCGAAGATGAACGTCGTCGGCAGCGACAACACCGAAAGCTGCTTGGCGGCCGCCGGATTGGCGTCGATGTCGATCTCGAGGTGTGCCACGTCGGGGAGGGCGCCGCACACTTGTTCGACGACCCGCCGCACCGATGCGCACGGGCCGCACCACGCAGCGGTGAAATGGACGACGGTCGGGCGGTTTTCGGGCAAACCGATGGCCGCCGCGTCCGGCCGCGGCCCGGGGTCCGTTTCGCGCAGCACCCCGGACCGCCGATTGACCAGCACGCCCGCGGCAGTGGCCGCGCCGAGCGCCGTGACCAGCGCCGTCCCCGCGATGACAAGAGTGCTCAAGTGGGCCTCAGATGGAGAAGTCTTCGCCGTGCCACACCCCGGCCTCCGGCGGCCGGATGACCCGCCCGGATTGTTGCCCGTCGTTGGCGGCCTCCAGCTTGGACACCCGGGTGAGCAGGGATTGGAGGCTGACGCCGACAAGGTCGGGCATCATCGAGTCGTCCGGGCTGTTGCGACCGTGGCGGCTGATGACCTGTCCGGGGACTCCGATCACCACCGCGCTCGACGGGACCTCTTTGACCACGACGGCGTTGGCGCCGATCCGGCTGTCGTCGCCGATCTTGATCGCACCGAGCACCTTGGCGCCGGCGCCGATGGTCACCCGGTCGCCGATGGTGGGGTGGCGTTTGCCGGTGTCGCGTCCGCTGCCGCCGAGGGTGACGCCGTGGTAGATCGTCACGTCCTCGCCGACTTCCGCGGTCTCGCCGATCACCACCCCGGTGGCGTGGTCGATGAACAGCCCGGCGCCGAGCACGGCGCCCGGGTGGATGTCGACCCCGGTTAGGATGCGGGTGACTTCGTTGAGTATCCGCGCGACCAGGCGGGCGCCGCGGTTCCACAACCAGTGGCTGATCCGGTGTCCCCAGATGGCGTGCACGCCGGGGTAGGCGAAGATCACCTGCAAGGTCGTGGGGGCGGCCGGATCGCGCTCCCTGGCTGCCCGGATGTCGCGGCGGATGGCGGTGAGCATGGCTAATCCGCCAGGTCGGCGAAGAGCGGTGTGCTCAGGTACCGCTCCCCGAAGCTGGGCAGCACCACCACGACGAGCTTGCCGGCGTTCTCCGGGCGGCGGGCCACCTGCAGCGCGGCGACCACGGCCGCGCCCGAGGAGATGCCCACCAGCAACCCTTCCTCCCGCGCCAGCCGCCGGGCCATCTCCAGCGACTCTTCGTTGCCGACCGTGACGACTTCGTCGACCAGATCCATATCGAGCACCGGCGGGACGAATCCGGCGCCGATCCCCTGGATGGGGTGCGGCCCCTTCTGGCCTCCGGACAGCACCGCGGACGCGGCGGGCTCGACGGCCACAATCTGCGCCGACGGCTTGCGTTCCTTGATGACCTGAGCCACACCGGTAATGGTGCCGCCGGTGCCGACCCCGGCGACGAAGAAGTCGACCTTGCCCTCGGTGTCTCGCCACACCTCCTCCGCGGTCGTCTTGCGATGGATCTCCGGATTGGCGGGGTTTTCGAACTGCTGGGGGATGAAATACCGCTGGTCGTTCTTGGCCAATTCCTCGGCCTTGGCGATCGCGCCCGCCATGCCGTCGGCGCCGGGTGTCAGGACAATCTGGGCCCCGAAGGCGCGCAACAACATTCGTCGTTCGGTGCTCATGGTGTCCGGCATGGTCAGCACGCACCGATAGCCGCGCGCCGCGCAGACCATCGCCAGCGCGATGCCGGTGTTCCCGCTCGTCGGTTCCAGGACGATGGTGTCGGGCTTGATCAGACCCGCCTGCTCGGCGGCGTCGAGCATGGCCACCCCGATCCGGTCCTTGACACTGTTTGCCGGGTTGAAGAATTCCAGCTTGGCGACGACGTCGGCGGCCGCGCCTTCGGTTACCCGGTTCAGCCGGACCAGCGGCGTGTTCCCGATCAGTTGCGTGACGTTCTCTGCGATGCTCATCTGTCTTCCTCGACGATGTCATTACCAGCCTCGTCGGCCCGCCGGGTGGTGTCGAATTCGACGGCGGCGCGGCGCGGGGTGGACAACGTGGTCATCGGTGGGTTGGTCTTCCTGGGGATTGACTGACGCGTGTGCGCGGCCACGGGAGTTTGCCTGTGCTGGCGCCCGCAAACCGGGGTAGCGAGGATTTCTGCGGCGTCAGAAAATCAACAACAGCGACAACAACAGTGCGCGGCGGGGCGGCACGTAAGGACACGGCGCGGCTGTGTGGCCTGTTGCATAAGGCCCACTATAGGACATCCGCAAATTTCGCCGGTGAGCTGGTCTTTTGGTTACTCTTCCGGCCGTCTCACGCGCGGCGAAGCCGTCCCCGCGCGACGCGGTCAGGTCGGCAGGCCGTACTTCTCGGCGTCGGCCCGGTAGCGGTCCACCCACTCGTCGGAGCGCTGGTCCGCCTGGCGCTCCAGCACCGGCTCGGGCGCCAACCGGGGGTCCAGCCCCAACGCCGACAGGATGCCGGCCACGGCCTCAGTCAGGTTGCGCCACAACACGGGATAGGGAATGTCCATGGGCGTGATGTTCTCTTCGGCGAACCAGTTCCGCCAGCCTTCGTCCTGCGCGCGCAGCATGGTGACGACGTGGGCGATCGCCCCGGCGTGATAGGTGGCGCGCGCGTCGCGAAGCGGATCGGGCCTGCCCCGCCAGACCCGGGTCTGCACCGCCCGCCAGAACGACACCGCCTGCGACACCACATCGGGCCGGTGGACATAGATCAGCAATGGTTCCTCGCCCACCACGTCGCGGATCGCCGCCAGCAGGCCGTCGCCGCTTCGGTTCGGCAGATTCTTCGCCCGTTTGAGCAGGAGCGGCGTCTGATTCCACATCAGCTTGCCGCCCCAGATGCCATTCGGTGTCCTGCCGACCGTGCGGATGTAGTCGCGCCAGATCTCGGCGGGCGCGAGGTCCGGCGTCCCGGCGTCCAGCGGGTCGAGCAGGCTGAGGATCGACTCGTCCTCCACGCCGGCGAACCACTCCCGGGGTTGCGGGGCCTGGCTGGTGGCAGGCAGATATTGGAAGAACTCCTGCGGCTCACCGGCCACGCCGGTCGCGCGCAGCGATTCGACCAGCAGCGTGCTGCCACTGCGTTGCGATGCCAGCACCAGGTATGACGACGGGTTATCGGCCACAGGCCCAGCGTATCCGGCCGCAATTGCTTTCGCAGGTAATGCTTTTAGGCTTTCGCTGGGGCTAGGGCCGCTCGTCGTCGTTGGATTGCTCGCAGACGCATCGCGGGGAGCCGGCGGGCAACCAACGCCGAAGTTGCGTGCCGCGCTTGCGCATCAGGTGCTGGGTGTAGACCTTGTCCCGCTGCTGCGGCGAAAACGCCAGGTCCAGGTTGACCGGCAGCCCGGCCCAGTCGACCCGATCCTCGGGCTGGTCGTCAGCTGCGGCGCCGCGCCGCAGCCGGCACTGCAATGGGCAGACAGCCCGGGCGGTGTCTTCGAGGGGCCCGTCGAAATCCAGAGCCATGCCTACGTCCCTCCTCGACGCAACCAATGAGGGAATGGTGCAGCGAGGTTGTTTCAGCGACGGTCGCGCGACGTTTCCGTCGTATTACGAGTCGGGACGCGGCCGCGGGACCTAGTAGACGTCGCGGTGATAGCGCTTGTCGGCGCTCAGCGAGCGGACGTACTCCTTGGCGCCGTCGGCGTCGAGGTTGCCGTGTTCGGCCGCGATCTCGCAGAGTGCGCGGTCGACGTCCTTGGCCATCGGATCGGCGGTGCCGCACACGTACAGTTGGGCGCCGTCCTGCAGCCAGCGCCACAGCTCGGCCCCGCGGTTGCGCATCAGGTGCTGCACGTAGACCTTCTCGCGCTGATCCCTGGAGAACGCCAGGTCGAGTTCGGTGAGCACCCCCTCGGCCTGCATCTGCTCGATCTCGTCGCGGTAGTAATAGTCGGTTTCGGCGTGCTGTTCGCCGAAGAACAGCCAGTTCGGGCCGGAGTGGCCGAGCGCGCGACGCTCTTGCAGGAAGCCGCGGAAGGGCGCGATCCCGGTGCCCGGACCGACCATGATCATCGGCGTGTCCGGGTCGCTGGGCGGCCGGAAATTGCTCGAGGGCTGCAGGTAGATCGCCACCCGGTCGCCGGGGGAGCGGTCGGCGAGGTAAGTCGAACACACCCCGTGGTGCGGGACGCCCTTAAAGTTGTAGCGCACGGGCGAGACCGTCAGGTGAACCTCGCCCGGGTTCTCCTTGGGGCTGGAGGAGATCGAGTAGAGGCGCGGCTGAAGCCGCTTGAGGACCCGGAGCCACTCGTGCGCCGAGGCGGAAACCGGGTGCTGCGCCAGCAGGTCGATCGACTGCCGTCCCCACGCCCAATTGCTCAGCGCAGCCTTGTTCTCCGGCTTCAGCAGGTCGGCCAGTTCGGCGTCGCCGGTCCGTTCCTGCACGAACCGCACCAGGTCCCGGCTGATGTGCGCGATCTCGATCCGCTCGGTGAGCGCGGAGCGCAGCGACATCAGACCATGCTCGCCGACCTCGACGGGAGTCTGCCCGTCCAGCCCGGTGACCGACAGCCACTCGTCGACCAGCCGGTCGCTGTTGCGCGGCCACACCCCGAGCGCGTCACCGGCCTCATACCTGATCGTGTCCTCGGGCAGCCGAAACACTAACTGCCGCACATCCTTTGTGGATTGCGGCCGGCCCAGCTTGACGTTGTGGGCCATGTCGGTGATCAGGGGACGCTTCTTGGTGTAG
>NZ_GG770557.1:343629-362817 GCF_000164135.1 Mycobacterium parascrofulaceum ATCC BAA-614
CGTCCCGCCCCACCGGGGCGGGCGTGCGGGACAGGGCTTGCAGGACATCGCTCAGCCACCCGGCCGCCGCGTCGTCATAGTCGGGTTCGCAGTCGACCCGGTCGACGAGACGGGTCGCGCCGAGTTCGGCGAGACGCTCGTCGAGCTTGCGTCCGTGACCGCAGAAGTCGTCGTAGTTCGAGTCGCCGAGCGCCAGAACGGCGAAACGGGTGTCGGTGAATCGCGGTGCGCCATCGGAAGTCAACGCCCGCCACAGCCCGGCGCCGTTGTCGGGCGGCTCGCCGTCGCCCGTGGTGCTGGTGACCAGCAACAGCTCCCGCGTCGTCGCCAGCTCCGCCACCGGGAAGTCGTCCATGCCGTGCACCGTGACGGGCAACTCTTTGTCGCCCAGACGCGTCGCGATGCCGGCGGCGAGCTCCTCGGCGTTGCCGGTCTGCGACGCCCACAAAACCACAACGGGCGCGCGCCGGGCGGTTCTGGCTGCCGGCGGCTCGATCGTCGGTTGCCTGGCCGCGGGCTCGGGCGTCGGCGTGGGACGGGGCCCGTCCTGCCGCGAGAACAGGCCCGCGAGGAGGCCGTCGACCCACAGCCGCGTGCCGGAGTCGAAGGGCGCGCTTGGCGGCAGGGTGGGCACGCCGGTCACCCGTCGACCGGCTTCGGACCGAAGCGCGGTCATCATCCCCGCGAGGTAGGAGCGGCCGAGCTCGTCGAATTCGGGCACGGGCTTTGTCGCCACACCGAGCAGGTCGGCGAGGACATCCACCTGTGACGCGCTGATTTCCGATACCTCCGTGGGTGCGGGTTCTGCTTCGGTGTCCACCGCCGACTCGGGATCGGTGCCTGACTTCGGCCCGGCGACGGCGACTTTCGCCAACGTGACGGCGCACGCCTTGAATTCCGGTTGGTTCGAGATCGGATCAACCGCATCGTTGGTGACGGCGTTGATCGCCAGGTATTCGCCGAAAACGTCGTTCCAGTGGAACGGGGCGAAGCAATCGCCCGGCCGCACCCGGTCGCTGATCGCGGCGGGCAGCACGGCACGACCGCGGCGCGAAGCGATTTCGACCGAATCGCCGTCGGCGACGCTCAGCCGTGCGGCGTCGTCGGGGTGAATCTCCACGAACGGCCCGGGATTGAGCTTGTTGAGCTTGGCGACCTTGCCCGTCTTGGTCATCGTGTGCCACTGGTGGGGCAGGCGGCCGGTGTTCAACAGAAACGGATAGTCGTCGTCGGGCATTTCTTCGGGCGGCAGGTGTGGGCGGGCGAAGAACACCGCGCGACCGTTCGCGGTGGGGAAGGCCAATCGCGGCGCGCTGCCGTCCTCGCGAACCAGCCGGTCCTGACTGACACCGTCGTTGAGGTAGCGGATCGGGTTGCGGTTCTGGCTCTCCGGCGCGCACGGCCACTGCAGCGGGCCGCGGCGGAGCCGCTCGTAGCTGACGCCGCGAAGGTCGTAGCCGGTCTTCGGGTTCGAGAATCGTTTGATCTCTTCGAAGACCTCCTCGGCGGAGTCGTAGTCGAAAGCTTCGGAAAATCCCATCGCACAAGCGATCCGGGCAATGACCTGCCAGTCTGGCATGGCGTCGCCCGGCGGGGTCACCGCGGGCTGGAACAGTGTCATGTTGCGCTCGGAGTTGACCATCACGCCCTCGGTCTCCGACCACAGCGCCGCGGGCAGCAGCACGTCGGCGTATTCGTTGGTCTCCGTCTCGAGGAAGGCGTCCTGGGTGATCACCAATTCCGCGCGTTCCAGGCCCGCCAGCACGGTCTTCCGATTGGCCACCGAGGCAACGGGGTTGGTGCAGATGATCCAGCAGGCCTTGATGTCGCCGTCGGCCATCCGGGAGAACATGTCAATCGTTCCGGTGCCGACTTCGGTGCGCAGCGCCCCCCGGGGAATTCCCCACAGGTCTTCAGTGCAGGCGCGGTCGTCCGCGGATGTGACCGAGCGCTGGCCCGGCAATCCCGGTCCCAGGTAACCCATTTCGCGGCCGCCCATCGCGTTGGGCTGACCGGTGAGGGAGAACGGACCGCTGCCGGGCTTGCAGATCGCGCCGGTGGCCAGGTGCAGATTGCAGATGGCGTTGGTGTTCCAGGTGCCGTGTGTGCTCTGGTTGAGGCCCATGGTCCAGCAGCTCATGAAGTTGTCAGCTTCGCCGATCATGCGGGCCGCCGCGCGGATGCCATGTTCGGGGATCCCGGTGATCGCGCTGACGGCGTCCGGGGTGTACTGCTGCAGGAAGCCGGGCATCGCCTCCCACCCCTCGGTGAACTCGGCGATGAATTCGGGGTCGGTGTGCCCGTTTTCGACGATCAGGTGCAGCAGCCCGTTGAGCAGCGCGAGATCGGAACCGGGCGCGATCTGGAGGAACAGGTCGGCCTTGTCCGCGGTCGCGGTGCGGCGCGGGTCGACGACGATCAGTTTCGCCCCGGCCTTGACGCGCTCCATCATCCGCAGGAACAGGATGGGGTGGCAGTCGGCCATGTTGGCGCCGATGACGAAGAAGACGTCCGCGTGTTCGAAGTCCTGGTATGAGCCGGGCGGTCCGTCGGCGCCCAGGGACAGCTTGTAGCCGGAACCGGCGCTGGCCATGCACAGCCGCGAATTCGACTCGATCTGGTTGGTTCCGATGAACCCCTTGGTCAACTTGTTCGCCAGATACTGCGCCTCGATGGACATCTGGCCCGACACATACATGGCGAACGAGTCCGGGCCGTGCGCGTCGACGATCGCCCGTAACCGGCTCGCGCACTGGGCGATCGCCCGATCGATGTCGACGGGTTCGGTGGGCTCGCCACGGTCGGTGCGGACTTGTGCGGATGCCATCCGGCCGGGCGCGGCGAGCAGGTCGGACGTGGTGGCGCCCTTGGTGCACAGCCGGCCGAAGTTGGCCGGATGTTGTTTGTCCCCAACGGACTTCGCGATGTGACGCCGGCCGCTCTCGGGATCGGTTGTGACCTGCAACACCATTCCGCAGCCGACGCCGCAGTATGCGCACGCGGTGTTCACAGCATCGTTGAGTGACGCCATGGACTCCCTGGCCACGCACTTCCTCCTTCGAGCGCAACGGGCTTACGTTGAATGGTCCGACGAGGATGTTTCGGCACCGGGTATCGGGAGTTTCTCCCGTTTTACGGCTTCCTCTCACGGGTCGGAGAGCGCCCGTGAAGTCTCGGAAAAGCCGCGAACCCCCAGGTCAGCGTGGGTCATCGTCGACCCGCCGACTCCGCTCAAGGCTACCGGGGCGGCCCGACGGGTTCCCTATCAGAACGGGGTCTGCAACCAAATAAACGGGACATTCACAGCCTTCGCTAAGCTCACCGAGTGCGTCGGCTGATGGTGATTCTGCTGATCCTGCTGGTCTGCGGCTGCGGCGGGAAGCACGCCGGCCCGCCGGCGGCGGCACCGGACAAGTGCAAGGATTCCGACGGGCCGACACCCGAGACGGTGCAGCGGGCCATCGCCTCGGTCCCGATCACGGTCCCGGGCACGACGTGGGTGGAAATCGCTCGCGGACATGCCAAGAAGTGCCGGCTGTACTGGGTGCAGGTCATCCCGACCATCGCCAGCGAGTCCACCGGCCAGCAGCTGCTGTTCTTCGATCACAACAAACCACTGGGCACGCCCACCCCGAATCCGAAGCCGTACATCACCGTGCTCCCGCCCTCCGATGACGCCGTCGCGGTGCAGTACCGGTGGCTGAAGGGCGGCGAACAACCGTGCTGTCCCACCGGCATCGGCACCGTGAAGTTCGAGATCGGCCCGGACGGCAAACTGAAGACGCTCGGCAAGATCCCGAATCAATGACGTTGGGTCACAAGGTGAGTGAGCAGCCCGTCAGCTCGTGACCGCGTCCGCCAGGTTCTCCGGGTGCAGCATCTCGGCGTAGCGCAGCTGCTCGGGGATGCCGAAACCGTCGACGAGGGTTTCCGCGTGCGGCCGCAGCGCGCGGCATCGGTCGTTGATGCCGCGGGTTACCGCCTTGGCGCGATCGGTGGACAGGTAGCGGTGCTCGATGTACCACGCCTTGTCGTCTTCGATCACCGACAGCGCGTACAGATCGCACAGAATGCCCAGCAGCTCGCGGGTTTCCTCGTGCGGGCAGGCTTCGATGCCGGCGACGAACGCCTCGAGCACCACCCGGTCGATGTGCGCCTGTGCGGCGTGCAGCACGTGGTCCTGCACGGCATTGAACGCGTCGAACTCCGACATCTCCTTCGACTTGGCCTGCAATCGACGGGCCACGGATGCGATCAGATATTCCTCGCGGTCCTCGAACATCTTGATCTGCGTGCCGCGGTTGAACAGGCTGCCCTCTTCCTCGCTGTCCTGGCGGGCGTCGACGATGGTTTGGATGATCGTCTCTGCCGCAGTGCGTTTGACGACGCGTTCGCCGACGGTGTTGGCGGCGAAGCGCACCCATTCGACGGGGCTCATGCTGCGGATGTCGTCGGCGTACGCGGTCAGCAGCTCCTTGGCCACCAGCTGCGTCAGCACGTGGTTGTCGCCCTCGAACGTGGTGAACACGTCGGTGTCGCCGCGCAGCGCGATCAACCGGTTCTCGGCCATGTAGCCCGCGCCACCGCACGCCTCCCGCGCCTCCTGAATCGCCCGGGAGGCGTGCCAGGTGTTGGCCGCCTTGAGCCCGGCTGCGCGCGCCTCCAGTTCGCGTTGCTCGTCGGCGTCGACCGCGTCCGCGGTCTGGATGTCGTGGCACTTGCCGACCAGCTCGTTCTGGGCGAACTGCAGGGCGTACGACTTCGCGATCAACGGGAACAGCCGCCGCTGGTGCACCAGGTAGTCCATGATCAGCACCTCGGAATCGTCGTCCGGCGCGCTGAATTGCTTGCGCTGCAACGCGTATCGCGTGGCGATGTCCAGCGCGACGCGGGCGGCGGCGCCCGCGCTGCCACCCACCGTGATGCGCCCGCGGACCAGGGTGCCCAGCATGGTGAAGAACCGGCGGTTCGTGTTCTCGATCGGCGAGCTGTAGGTGCCGTCGGGCGCCACGTCGCCGTATTTGTTGAGCAGGTTCACCCGGGGGACGCGGACGTGGTCGAACACGATGCGGCCGTTGTCGACCCCGGGCAGGCCGCCCTTGTATTCGCAGTCCGAGGTCGTCACCCCGGGCAGGTCGTTGCCGTCGGCGTCGCGGATCGGCACCAGCAGGCAGTGCACGCCGTGGTTGACCGGCTTGCCGTCCTCGGTGGTGATCAGTTGGGCGAAAACGGCTGCCACGGTAGCGGTTTCGGCCGCCCCGCCGATGTAGTCCTTGCGGGCGGTCGGGGTGGGGGAGTCGATGACGAACTCCTCCGTCTCGGGGTCATAGGTCGCCGTGGTCTCCAGCGACTGGACGTCGCTGCCGTGCCCGGTCTCGGTCATCGCGAAGCAACCCCGCAACTCGAGGCTGATGATCTTCTTCACGTACGCCTCGTGGTGGCGTTCGGTGCCCAGGTTTTCCACCGCGCCGCCGAACAGCCCCCACTGGACGCCGGCCTTCACCATCAGCGACAGGTCGGACATCGCGAGCATTTCGATCATCGTGATCGCCGCGCCGATGTCGCCGGTGCCGCCATGCTCCTTGCGGAAGTTGTCGGCGGCGGCGCCGAACGCGGCCATGATCCGCATCTGCTCGGCCACCTTGGTGCGCGCGATCACCGTGTTCGGCGTGTAGTGCGGCCGGAACAGCTCCTCGCTCATGGTGGACCGCAGCTGATTCCTGGTGTCGCGCCACCGCCCGTCGAGGGCGTTGCGCAGCTGATCGGCAATGGTCGTGCTTTGTGGCGCCATAAACCGACCGTATCCCCCGGTTCGCGCCGCGTAAAACAACAACGCGATATTCACCGAGCGTGCCCTCAACGCGAGGTCCGGGCCGGATTTCGCGGTGGGTGCACGCTCGGCGCTACCTTCTCGGTTATGAGGCGATGGGCGGCGGCGTGCGCGTGTCTCGCCCTGGCCTTGGCGGCGGGGTGTGCGTCCGGGCGTCCGCCCGCGCCGCGCCCCATGCTGACGTATCTCGGTCAGCGGCAGGTCCCCTTCGACGCCAGGTTCGACGGCACCGTCATCGGAGGGTTGTCGGCCCTGAGCTACGACGCGGGCCGTCAGCTGTATTACGTCGTCAGCGACGACCGCTCTCGGAAGAACCCGGCCCGGTTCTACACCGTGCAGCTGTCCGTGTCGGACGGGGGGATCACCAACGTCGCGTTCACCGCGACGCATCCGTTCCTGGACCCCTCCGGCCGGCCGTTTCCCCCGCTCGCCGCGGAGGCCACGCCGCCCGTCGTTCCGCCCGACCCCGAGGGCATCGCGTTCGACCCGGGCCGGCAGCGGCTGTACTGGTCGTCCGAGGGCGAGCGGCGCACCGCGGGGCCGGTGTTGCTCGACCCCTGGGTCCGGGCCGCCGCGCTCGACGGCGCCTACCTCGGCCAGTTCGCCTTGCCCGCCAACCTGGCGATGTCCGCGCAGCGCACGGGTCCCCGCCGGAACAAGACGCTGGAGGGGCTGACGCTGACACCCGACGGCCAATCCCTGTTCGCCGCAATGGAGGACCCCGGTTACAACGACGGCCCGCTGCGCGACGGCGGGCAGCCCGTCCTCACCAGGATCACGAAATTCGACGTCGCCTCGGGCGCACCCACCGCCCAGTACGCCTATCCGATGGAGCCGCCGCCACCGCCCGCCGACGTCAACGGGGTCTCGGACCTGGTCGCGTTGTCGGACACGACGTTTCTGGTGATCGAGCGGTCCGCGGCGCCCGCGCCGACCGTGCGGATCTACCGCGCCGAGATCGGCGCGGCGACCGACGTTTTGGCCTCCCCGTCGTTGCGGAACGGGCCCGTGACCCCGATGAGCAAAACCCTCGCGGTCGATCTGTCCGCCACACCGGGCCTGTCCCCGCTGGACAACGTCGAGGGCATCACGCTGGGACCGAAACTGCCCGACGGCCGCCAATCGGTGGTGCTGGTCAGCGACAACAACTTCTCACCCAGCCAGGTCACCCAATTCCTACTGCTCGCGATGTGACTGCCCGGCGGGCCGCAGCCGGTAGAGGGCGAAGCCCGCGGCCGCGACCCCGAAGAGCATCAGCATCGTCATGTCGAACACCCACCAACCGCTGTAGTGGGTCCACACCTCGGAGTCGGCGGCCAGCGCGTCGACCCTGCGCAGGTTGACCGTGGACGCCGACGCGGCAAAACCCCACTGGGCGGGGACGAACCAGGAGATCTGCTGGAAGCCCCACTGGCTCACCAGCTGAACGAGGCTCCCGTTGAACAGCGCGGACACCAAGACCACCGGGACGAGCAGCGGCAGCACTTCCCGCGGCGACGAGCCGAGCGTCGACAAGGCGAGTCCGATCACCGCGGACACGACGGCCGTCATGGCCACGCTCACATAGAGCTCCACCGTGGCGTTGTGCAGCAATGCGGCGCCGCGCACGGGGCCGCCCTTGTCGGCGACCACGATGGCGAACACGATGGCCGTCGAGACGGCCGCGGCCAGGCCGAACACCAGGATCTTGGCGGCCAGGTAGGCCGCCGTCGACAGTCCGAGCGCCTGCTCGCGGCGGAAGGTGCGACGCTCGCGGACCACCGCGCGGACGGTCAGGGCGGTCCCGATGATCACCGCGGCCACGTTGAGCGCGGCGAGGATCTCGATGCCTTCGTGCGGGTGGGCGCTGCCGGCCGCGGGCCGGCCGAATCCGGAATCCCCGGGGATCAGCAGGGTCAGACCGGCCAGCACGAACGGCAGGATGACCAGGAACGCGGAGTAGAGCCGGTCGGCGAGGATCAGCCGCACGTCGCGGCGGGCCAGCAGCCGGACCTGCCGCGCCTTGGGGGTTTCGGGCGCGGGTGGGGACGGCGCGGCGACCTCCGGTGGCGCCGGGGAGGTTTGTCGGGCGGTGAATGCGCGGTGGGCGCCGTCGGGGTCGGCGCTCACCCGGGCGAGCACCTTCGACCAGTCCGCGGTGCCCATCGCGGACTCGACCTGCAGCGGCGGCCCCAGGAAGGCCGGCGTACCGGCCGAGGTCAGGATCAGGACCTGATCGCACAGGTTGACGTTGGTCAACGACGCCTCCGACGACACGGCCGCCACGACCGCGCAGCCGATGTCGGCCTGGCGCCGCAGCATCGCCATCACGTGGCGTTGTTGCTCGCCGTCCAGACCGGCGGTCGGCTCGTCGACCACGAGCAGTGTCGGCCGGGTGAGGAGTTCGACCGCCAGCGCCGCGCACCGCCGCGCCTCCGGCGACAGCTTGCCGATCCGGGTGCCCCGGTGCTCGGTCAGATCGAGCTCCTCGAGCACTTGGCCCACCACGCGGTCGCGCTGCTCCGGCGAGATGTCTTGCGGCAAGCGCAGTTCGGCCGCGTACCCCAAAGCCTGTCCGACGGTGAGCTGCCGGTGCAGCCGGTCGTCGCGCGCCACGACGCCGACGCGGGTCCGCATGACGTCGAGCTCGGCGTGCACGTCGTGGCCGTCGACCGTGACGCGCCCGGAGCCGAGTCCCCTGGTGCCGGCGAGCAGCCCGAGCAGCGCGGAGCTACGGGCCGGCGACGGCCCCGCGATTGCGGTGAAGACGCCCGGACGGGCGGAGAACGAGATCCCCGAGAGCAGCTCGCGCCCGTCGACGGTCAGACCGACCTGATATGCGGCCACCCCGACGGTCCGCGCGTCGGCTGTGAGCGGCAACCGGTAGGTGGCGCTGGCCTGCGCGGTGCGGAAAGACGGGCGCGCGGCGCGCAGTTTCGAGGTGACCATCCGCTCGATGAGGCCCGGGCCGCCCTTGTCGGGTGCCGGGGCGGGCGGCGGCGCCGCGGGCGGTGGCGGCAACACAGGGGGCGGCGGAGGGTGCGGCGCCGCGGGACGCTCGGCCGGCGGGGGTGGCAGTGGCGGGACCGGCATGCGCTGGGTCTCGCGCTGGGTTGGAGCCCCCAGGTTCGGATCGGCTGGGTGGGCGGCCCGGGTCGCGGCCGGCGGACGCGGCGGGGGATAGGCGGCGGGTCGGGGAGTCGGGCGTCCAGGCGCGGGCGGACCGGCCGGATGGCCGGTTTCGAAGACCAGCCGCGGACCGTGCTGCGGATCACCGATGCCGATCGCCTGGCCGTCGCGGATGTTCACCGTCGCCGCCCGGGCGCCGTCGACGAAGATGCCGTTGTGGCTCAGGTCGATGGCCACCCACTGGGTGCCGGTGAACCGCAGCACCACCTCCGGGCGGGGTGGTGGCGGCGGCGAGGCCGGATTGCCGAGCCGCTCGAGCGCGATGTCGCAACCCGGGCCGTAGCCGACGATCACGTCGCGGCCGGGGGCGAAATCGAACCTCATCGACCCCACCCAAACGGTCAACGGGGAGGCCCTGAACGCGGAAGCCTCGGGCCGCATGGCCGCCACCTTTCGTCACACCGGTCAGCTCGACCTAGTGTCTACCCCCGGGCCGCCGGCTTCCCACCGGGGCCGTGTCCATCACAGCGTGTTGCGCCGGCCCGCCGTCGACGCGTTGTCGAGGAGCCGGCGCAGAACCTCGACCGCGTCCGTCAGCACCTGGCGGTCGCGGGGCTCCAGCAACGCCAGTTGCGGTTCGATCGCGGCGGCGCGGTCGGCGCGCACCGCGTTGAGCGTGCGCTTCCCCTGCGGCGTGATGCGGATCCGCACGGCGCGGGCATCCCCCGGGTCCACGGTGCGGGTGACCAGGCCGGCGTCCTCGAGGCGGCGCACCTGCGTGGTCATGGTCGGTTGCGAGCAGTGATCGACGGCGGCCAGGTCACCGATCCGCGCTTCGCCGTGGGCTTCGATGCTGGCGAGCAGCCGGGCCTGCGCCGCGGGCAAGGGCATCTGGATCCGCTGGGTGGCCAGCCGGTTGAGCCGCGCCACCACGGCGAGCAGGTCGGCGCCCAACTGCTGGGCCTCGACGTTTGCGGTCTCGACAACTCTGTCCATGTACCCATCGTTCCATAGCTTTGCTAACGGAGACGAGTGGCGGCGGGCCGAACGAGTCGAAAGTCGCGAAGTGTGACGACGCGACTTGGCGCTGCGGCCTGGCACAATCAGTGAAGTGAATGCCCGTCGCCCCGTCCTTTCGCGTCGTCGGGGTGGGCCTTTACAGCCGGCCGAATTGGCACAGGCATCGGTCATGGGGGCGCTCTGTGCGGTGATCTCGATCGTCGCCGGGGTGATTCCGTTCGCGCAGGGTTTGGCGCTGTTGGGCACCGTGCCCATGGGGCTGCTGACCTACCGTTACCGGCTCCGGGTGCTGGTCGCCGCGACGTTTGCTGCCGGAACCCTCGCCTTCCTCATCTCCGGACTGGGCAGTTTCTTGACCGTCGTCAACTGCGCCTACATCGGCGGATTGACCGGCGTCGTCAAACGCAGGGGCAGGGGCACACCGACCGTGACTTTTGCGTCGCTGATCGTCGGATTCGCCGTCGCCGTCGCGACGGTCGGCATGCTGGCGGTGCTGAATCGACTGCGGCACCTGATCTTCCAGGTGATGACCGCCAACGTGGACGGTCTCGTGGCGTTCCTGGACCACGTGCACCTGCAGTGGCTCGGCGTCGACGTCAAGCGGGTCTTCGAATTCGGGCTGCATTATTGGCCGTGGCTGATGCTCGGCTATGTCACCTACGGGGTCATGGTCTCGTCGTTGATCGGTTGGTGGGCGCTTTCTCGCCTCCTGGATCGGATGGGCAACGTCCCGGATGTGCACAAGCTCGACGCTCCGGACGAGCCTCCCGACGCCCCGATCGGGCCCGTGCCCGTGCGGCTCGACAAGGTGCGGTTCCGCTACCCGCACGCCCAGCAGGACGCGTTGCGTGAGCTCAGCATGGAACTGCAAGTCGGGGAACACGTGGCCGTCATCGGCGCCAACGGGTCCGGCAAGACCACGTTGACGCTGATCCTGGCGGGCCGGCCGCCGACGTCGGGCACCGTGCAGCGCCCCGGCGCGGTGGGGCTGGGCATGATGGGTGGCACGGCGCTTGTTCTGCAACACCCGAAGAGCCAGGTGTTGGGGACCCGGGTCGCCGACGATGTGGTGTGGGGACTGCCGCCGGGCACCGCGGTCGACGTCGACCATCTGCTGCGCGAAGTCGGGCTCGAGGGTTTCGCGGAGCGGGATACCGGCAGCCTATCCGGCGGGGAATTGCAGCGTCTCGCCCTGGCCGCGGCGCTGGCCCGCGAGCCGGCGCTGCTGATCGCCGACGAATTCACCAGCATGATCGACCAAGAGGGCCGCAACGTCTTGTTGAACGTGCTGTCGGGCCTCCCGCAACGGCATCGGACCGCCCTGGTGCACATCACCCATTTCGACAACGAGGCCGCGTCCGCGAACCGGACGATCAACCTCAGCGATTCCCCGGACAACACCGGCATGGTCGAAACGGCTCCGCCGCCGGTGCCGGCGCCCGCGGTCAAGTGGGGTTCGACCAAGCCGGTGCTCGAAATCATCGGCGTCTCACACGAATACAACAGCGGGACACCGTGGGCGAAGACCGCCCTGCGCGACATCGACATCGTCGTTGAACAGGGCGACGGGATCCTGATCCACGGCGGCAACGGCTCGGGCAAGTCGACGCTGGCGTGGATCATGGCCGGGCTGACCGTTCCCACCAGCGGCGCCTGCCTGATCGACGGTGAGCCCATCCGGGAGCACGTCGGTGCGGTGGCGCTGTCGTTTCAGACGGCGCGGCTGCAATTGATGCGCAGCCATGTCGGACTCGAACTTGCTTCGGTAGCGGGCTTTTCGGACGATGACGAAGACCGCGTGACGGCCGCCCTGGCCGCGGTCGGGCTGGAACCCGCCATGGGCAAGCGGCGCATCGATCAGCTCAGCGGCGGCCAGATGCGACGGGTGGTGCTGGCCGGCCTGCTGGCGTGTTCGCCGCGCGTGCTGATCCTCGACGAGCCGCTGGCGGGGCTGGACGTCGCCAGCCAGCGTGGCCTGCTGCGCCTGCTGGCGGACCTGCGCCGTCACCGAGGCCTGACCGTCGTCGTCATTTCCCACGACTTCGTCGGTTTGGAGGCGGTCTGCACGCGGACCGTGCATCTGCAAAACGGCGCGCTGCAAGCGGTGTCGGCCACCGCCTCCGCCGGGGGTGTGGCGTGACCGGAACTTCCGCCGCCACGCCCCGGAGGAGCCGGCGCTCCTCTCGGCCGGTGGTGCTCTTGGTTCCGGTGCCGGGCGGTTCCCCGATCCACAACCTGTGGGCCGGCACCAAACTCCTGGTGGTATTCGGCGTTTCGGTGTTGCTCACCCTGTACCCGGGTTGGGTGACGATCGGGTCGGTGGCCGCGCTGGTGCTGGCGGCGGTCTGGACCGCCCGCATCCCGCGGGGTGCGCTCCCCTCCATTCCGCGGTGGCTGTGGATTCTGCTCGCGTTGGGTTTCGGGACCGCCGCGCTGGCCGGCGGCAGCCCGATGATGTCGATCGGCGGCATCCACATCTGGCTCGGCGGAGCGCTGAACTTTCTGCGCATCACCACGCTGTCGGTCGTCTTGCTCGGGCTGGGTGCGATGGTGTCCTGGACCACCAACGTCGCCGAAATCGCCCCGGCGCTGGCGATTTTGGGCCGGCCCTTCAAATTGGTGCGGATTCCGGTCGACGAGTGGGCGGTGGCGTTGGCGCTGGCGCTGCGCGCGTTCCCCTTGTTGATCGAGGAGTTCCAGGTCCTCTACGCCGCCCGCCGACTGCGGCCCAACCATATGCCGACGGGCCGCAGGGCCCGGGTCCGGCAGACGGCGGGCAACTCGATCGACCTGGTTGCGGCCGCCATCGTGGTCACCCTGCGCCGCGCCGACGAGATGGGCGACGCGATCACCGCGCGCGGCGGCATCGGCCAGCTCTCCGCCGATCCGGCGCGGCCGAAACTCGGGGACTGGGTGACGCTCGCGATCACCGTCGCGGTCAGCGCAGCCGCGGTGGCCATCGAAACGATATTCCACCTGACGGCCTAGTCTCGCGTAGCGTGAGCGGGTGGCCGACATCCACCGGACTCGCACGATCGCGGCTCGCATCGGCGACATCTGGGAAACACTCGCCGACTTCGGGTCGATCAGTTCGTGGGCCGGCAACGTCGACCATTCCTGCATCCTGTTACCCGGGCCCGGCGGTGGTGTGCCCGGCACCGTCCGGCGCGTGCAGGTCAAGCGCGACGCCCTCCTCGAGCGTGTCACCGAATTCGACCCGCCGCGCGCACTCGGCTACGACATCGAAGGCCTGCCCAGCCGCCTGCGCAGGGTGGCCAACCGCTGGACGCTGGCGACCGCCGGCGAGGCGGGCCTTACGACGCGGGTGACGCTGACCAGCACCGTCGAAATCGGGCCCCGCCCAGTGCAAAAGCTGGCCGAAGAGGTGCTGTGCCGGTTCCTCGCGCGGCAGTCCGATGCGATGCTCGCGGGCCTGGCGAATCGACTGGAGCACGCGTATGTCTGATCGTCCCGACGTCGTCGTGATCATGACGGACGAGGAACGCGCGGCGCCGCCGTACGAGGCTCCCGACGTGCTGGCGTGGCGCGCCCGGACGCTGACCGGTCGCCGGTGGTTCGAGGAGCACGGGGTCAGCTTCGCCCGGCACTACACCGGCTCGCTGGCCTGCGTCCCAAGCCGCCCAACGCTTTTCACGGGGCACTACCCCGACGTGCACGGGGTCACCCAGACCGACGGCATCGGCAAGACCGCCGACGACTCGCGCATGCGCTGGCTGCGCCAGGGCGAGGTGCCCACGTTGGGCAATTGGTTCCGCGCCGCCGGCTATGACACCCACTACGACGGCAAGTGGCACATCTCGCACGCCGACATCACCGACCCGGCGACCGGCCGACCGCTGGCCACCAACGACAAGAACGGGGCCGTCGACGCGGCGGCGGTGCGGCGCTACCTGGAGGCGGACCCGTTGGGGCCGTTCGGTTTCTCCGGCTGGGTGGGCCCGGAGCCGCACGGGGCGGCGCTGGCCGACGCCGGCGTCCGCCGCGACCCGCTGATCGCCGACCGGGTGGTCGCGTGGCTGGCCGACCGCTACGCGCGCCGCCGCGACGGCGATCCCGCGGCGTTGCGTCCCTTCCTCCTCGTCGCCAGCTTCGTCAACCCCCACGACATCGTGCTGTTCCCGGCCTGGGTGCGGCGGAGCCCGGTCGAGCCGTCGCCGCTCGACCCGCCCGCGGTACCCGCCCCGCCCACCGCCGACGAAGACCTGTCCACGAAACCGGCGGCGCAGATCGCCTTTCGCGAGGCCTACTACTCCGGCTACGGTCCCGCACCGGCGGTCGACCGAACCTACGGGCGCAACGCGCAGCGCTACCGCGACCTGTACTACCGGCTGCACGCCGAGGTGGACGGGCCGATCGACCGTGTCAGGCGCGCCGTCACCGAAGGCGGCTCGGCCAACGCGGTATTGGTGCGCACCTCCGACCACGGCGACCTGCTGGGCGCGCACGGCGGCCTGCACCAGAAGTGGTTCAACCTCTACGACGAGGCCACCCGCGTCCCCTTCGTCATCGCGCGCTCCGGCGACCGGGTGACGCGCCCACGGCGGGTCACGGCGCCCACCTCGCACGTCGACCTGGTCCCGACGCTGCTGGCGGCGGCCGGCGTCGACGTCGCGGCGGTGGCCGACACGCTGGCCCGGTCGTTCTCGGAAGTGCACCGGCTGCCCGGCCGCGACCTCATGGCCGTCGTGGACGGCGCCCCGGCCGACGAGGCCCGCGCCGTCTACCTGATGACCCGCGACAACATGCTCGAAGGGGACAGCGGCGCATCGGGATTGGCGCGCCGACTGAAGCGGACGGTCGACCCGCCGGCCCCACTGCGGATTCGGGTCCCCGCCCACACCGCCTCCAACTTCGAGGGGCTGGTCGTCAGCGTCGACGACGCGACGGCCGGCGGCGGTGCCGGCCACCTCTGGAAGCTGGTCCGCACCTTCGACGACCCGAGCACCTGGACGGAACCGGGAGTGCGGCACCTGGCGGCCAACGGGCTCGGGGGAGAGGCGTACCGGACTTCGCCGCTCGACGACCAGTGGGAGCTCTACGACCTCACCGTCGATCCGATCGAGGCGATCAACCGCTGGGCCGACCCCGAGCTGCACGCCCTGCGCCAGCACCTGCGGACGCGGCTCAAGCATGCGCGCGCCGACGCCGTACCCGAGCGAAACCGGCCGTGGCCCTACGCCTCTCGTCGCCCCCCGACGCCGCGGCCGTCGCGGCTGAGGCGCTTCGTTCGAAGGCTCTGACGCCGCGCCGCTAGGTCCGTATCCGGTCGATCAGGTTCGACAGCACCACGATGCTTTCGCTGCGCTCGATGTCCGCGCTCGACCGGATCCGCTCGAGGGCGGCCTCCAGGTGCCGCATGTCGCGCGCAAGCACGTGCAGGATCGCATCCGACGTGCCGGTCACCGTCGCGGCGCTGACCACCTCCGGCATGTCCACCCACGCCGCCCGCAACCGGTCGGGGGCGATCGTGCCGTGGCAGAACACTTGCACGTAGGCCTCCGTGTTCCAGCCCAGGGCGCTGCGGTCGACGACGGTGGTGAAGCCTTTGATGACGCCACTGTCGAGCATCCGGTCGACGCGGCGTTTGACCGCCGGCGCAGACAGATTGACCTTCTCACCGATGTCGGCGAAGGTGGCCCGCGCGTTCTCGGTCAGTTCGGCGAGGATGCGGCCGTCGGTCTCATCCAGGCGCTCCATCGGCCTCCCCTCGGTTCCACGCAACAAATCGGTGCTGACGTCACTTTAACGCAATAAATGTCGTGTAGACACGCAAGAACCAGCGTTTGCTTGTGCCGAGGCACGCAAATACCGTTGATTCATGACGGAACAACACGTCGCCGCGCCGGGCCCCGCCCGAGTGTCCGGCGTCCGCACGCCCCGCGCCCGCCGGTACGGGATGACCCCGCCGGCGTTCTTTGCGGTCGAGTACGCGATCAACCCGTGGATGGACACCGCCACGCCCGTCGACGTCGCCCTCGCGCACGCGCAATGGGAGGCACTGCGCGCCACCTACCTGCGGCTGGGTCACCGGGTGGAGGTCATCGAGCCCGTGCGCGGGCTGCCGGACATGGTGTACGCCGCCAACGGCGGACTCGTCGCGCGTGGCGTCGCGATCGTCGCGAAATTCCGCTTCGCCCAACGGGCCGGCGAATCGCGCGCGTACGCCGACTGGATGTCGTCGCTCGGCTACCGGCCGCTGTCCACGCGCTACGTCAACGAGGGACAGGGTGACGTGCTGTTGGTCGGGGAAACGGTGTTGGCGGGCTACGGCTTTCGCACCGACCGGCGTGCGCACGCCGAAATCTCCGCGGCCCTGCGGCTGCCGGTCGTCTCGCTCGAGTTGGTGGATCCGCGGTTCTACCACCTCGACACCGCGCTCGCGGTTCTCGACGACCGCACCGTCGCCTTCTACCCGCCGGCGTTCAGCGCCGCCGCCCAGGCCCAGCTGCGGGCGCTGTTTCCCGACGCGATCGTCGTGGGAAGCGCCGACGCATTCGTCCTCGGCCTCAACGTCGTCTCCGACGGTCTGCACGTCGTGCTTCCGGCGGCCGCAACGGGTTTCGCCGCGCAACTGCGCGCCGCCGGGTTCCGGCCCGTCGGCGTCGACCTGTCCGAATTGCTCAAGGGCGGTGGTTCGGTCAAGTGCTGCACATTGGAGGTGTTTCCATGACGATCCTCGACGCCCGTCCGGTTACCCGAACCGAGGCCGCGATCGACCTCGTCGAACGCCATGCCGCGCACAACTATTCGCCGCTGCCCGTGGTGGCGGCCAGCGCCGAGGGTGCCTGGATCACCGACGTGGAGGGCCGGCGCTACCTGGATTGCCTGGCCGCGTACTCGGCGGTCAACTTCGGCCATCGCCACCCGGAGATCACCGCCGCGGCGCACGCCCAACTGGACACCGTCACGTTGGTGAGCCGCGCGTTCCACTCCGACACGCTCGGTCCGTTCTGCGCCACCCTCGCGCGGCTGTGCGGAAAACAACTTGTGCTGCCGATGAACTCGGGCGCCGAAGCGGTGGAGAGCGGTCTCAAAGTCGCCCGCAAGTGGGGCGCCGACGTCAAGGGGGTTCCCGACGGCCGGGCAAACATCATCGTGGCGGACAACAACTTCCACGGCCGCACGATCAGCATCGTGAGCTTCTCCTGCGATCCGGCGGCGCGGTCCGGATTCGGGCCGTTCACCCCGGGATTCCGCTCCGTGCCCTTCGGCGACGCCGCCGCGCTGGCCGCCGCGATCGACGAGAACACGGTGGCGGTGCTGCTCGAACCCATCCAGGGTGAGGCGGGCATCGTCGTCCCGCCCGACGACTACCTGCCGACCGTCCGCGCGTTGTGCACCGAGCGCAACGTGCTGATGATCGCCGACGAGATCCAGTCCGGCCTGGCCCGCACGGGCTACACCTTCGCCTGCGACCACTGGGGCGTGGTGCCGGACGTCTACCTGCTCGGCAAGGCGCTGGGCGGCGGTGTGGTCCCGCTGTCGGCGGTCGTCGCCGACCGCGCGGTCCTGGGCGTGCTGCATCCCGGCGAACACGGCTCCACGTTCGGCGGCAACCCGTTGGCCGCGGCCATCGGCACCACCGTGGTTTCCATGCTGGGCCGCGGGGAGTTCCAGGCCCGTTCGGCGCGATTGGGCGCGCACCTGCACGCGCGGCTGCGTGAGCTGGTGGGCGACGGCGTGCTGGCGGTGCGCGGGCTGGGGCTGTGGGCCGGCGTCGACGTCGACCCGGCGCTCGGAACGGGCAAGCAGATGAGCCTCCGGCTGGCCGGTCGGGGAGTGTTGGTGAAGGACACCCACGGCTCGACGCTGCGGTTCGCGCCGCCGCTGGTGGTCACGGAGCAGGAGATCGACTGGGCGGTCGGGCAGTTCGCTATGGCGTTGCGGGAGGCTGGCCCATAATCAGCTGATCGAGCAAGGAGGGGCATGCCACCCACGTCGATCAGCCTCAAGCAGCAGATGCTGCGGCGCCGGCCGGTCGCCGGCACGCCCGTCGCATACGGCGCCGCGGACCATCTCAAGCGCAGCATCGGCACGTTTCAGCTGACCATGTTCGGGGTCGGCTCGACGGTCGGGACGGGCATCTTCTTCGTCATGTCGCAGGCCGTACCGGAGGCCGGCCCCGGGGTGATCGTGTCGTTCCTCATCGCCGGGCTCGCGGCCGGGCTCGCGGCGATCTGCTACGCGGAATTGGCCTCCGCCGTCCCGGTTTCGGGGTCGTCGTACTCCTACGCGTACACCACGTTGGGCGAGGTCGTCGCCATGGGGGTGGCCGCCTGTCTGCTGCTGGAATACGGGGTGTCGACCGCCGCCGTCGCGGTCAGCTGGAGCGGCTACCTCAACAAGTTGCTCAGCAACGTCCTCGGCATCCAATTTCCGCACGCGGTGTCCGCCGCGCCCTGGGATTCGCAACCCGGCTTGGTGAACCTGCCGGCGATCATCCTGCTCGCGATGTGCGCGCTGCTGCTCATCCGCGGCGCCAGCGAATCGGCCAGGGTCAACACCATCATGGTGCTCGTCAAGCTGGGCGTCCTGGTCATCTTCGCGGTCGTCGCGTTCACCGCCTTCGACGCGGATCATCTCCGCGACTTCGCGCCGTTCGGCGTCGCGGGCATCGGCTCGGCGGCCGGCACGATCTTCTTCTCCTACATCGGCCTGGACGCCGTGTCGACGGCGGGTGACGAGGTGAAGAACCCGCAGCAGACCATGCCGCGCGCGCTGATTGCGGCGCTGCTGACGGTGACCGGCGTCTACGTGTTCGTCGCCGTGGCCGCGCTGGGCACCCAGCCGTGGCAGGATTTCGCCGCGCAGCAGGAGGCGGGGCTGGCGACCATCCTCGACAACGTCACCCGCGGGGACTGGGCCAGCACGATCCTGGCCGCGGGCGCCGTCATCTCGATCTTCTCCGTCACGCTGGTCAGCATGTACGGGCAGACGCGGATTCTCTTCGCGATGGGCCGCGACGGGCTGCTGCCGGCGCGGTTCGCGCGGGTAAACACCCGCACCATGACACCGGTGGGCAACACTGTGATCGTGGCCGTCGCGGCTTCGGCGCTGGCCGCCTTCATCCCGCTGGAGAAGCTGGCGGACATGGTGTCCATCGGCACGCTCACCGCGTTCGTCGTCGTGTCCGTCGGGGTGATCATCCTGCGGGTGCGCGAGCCCGACCTGCCGCGGGGTTTCAAGGTCCCCGGTTACCCCGTCACGCC
>NZ_GG770557.1:363508-395934 GCF_000164135.1 Mycobacterium parascrofulaceum ATCC BAA-614
TGCTGGCGTGCGGATACATCCTCGCCAGCCTGCACTGGTACACCTGGATCGCGTTCAGCGGCTGGGTCGTGCTGGCGTTGATCTTTTACTTCGTGTGGGGCCGCCACCACAGCGCGCTCAACGACGAATCGCTGCAACGGGATGCGCTGTGACCGTCGTCGTCGGCTACCGGGCCGGCAAGGTGGGGCTTTCCGGCTTGCACCTGGGCGTGCGCATCGCGCGGACCCGCGGCACCTCGCTCACCGTGGCGACCATCGTGCCCAAGCCGTGGCTGACGCCGTCGCGCGCCCGCGTCGACGCGGAGTTCGAGTTGTGGGCCGACGCGCTGGCCGCGGAGTCGGCGAAGGAGGCCGCCGGCTTTCTCGACACGGTCGCGGAAGGGGTAGCCGTCGACTACGTGCACCGCGCGCACGGATCGGTCTCGGGCGGGCTCCTCGACGTCATCCACGAGGTCGACGCCGACGTGCTGGTGCTGGGCTCGCTGCCCAGCGGTGGCCGCGGCCAAGTCCTGATCGGCTCCACCGCCGACTGGCTGCTGCACGCGTCCCCCGTGCCGGTGGCCATCAGCCCGCGCAATTACCGTGCCCACCAGGGCAAGCTGACCCGCCTCACCTGCGCCTACTCGGCGACCCCGGACTCGGTCGACGTGGTGAAACGCTGCTTCGAGTTCGGTCAACGATTCGGTGTGCCGGTGCGGGTGATCACCTTCGCGGTCCGCGGCAAGACGATGTATCCACCGGAGGTCGGGCTCGAGGTCGAGGACCAGGTGCTGCGGGCCTGGGCGTCTCAGGTGCGAGGAATCCTGGAGGAACTGAAGACGACCGGGGTCGTCGGCGAAGACGTTGCGCTGCAAGTGGTTACCGGCCGCAGCTGGAATGAGGCGCTCGAGAAGGCGGATTGGCAGGAGGGGGAGATCCTGGCGTTGGGCACCCGCCCGCGCGGCGACATCAGGCGCGTCTTCCTCGGCTCCCGCAGCACCAAGATCATCCGGGAGAGCCCGGTCCCGGTGCTGGTGCTGCCCGGCTAACGCTGCGCCGCGGCGTTCGCGGCCGCTTGCGCCCGTTGCAGGGTCGCCGCGACATCGCCACGGCCCAAGAACATTTCGTCGAAATAGGGCTTGAGCGCGTCGCTGCCGGCGGGGAAGCCGGCGCCGCCGGGAGCCGCGATCCGCGGGCCGTTCAGCACGCTGAAGAAGGGTGTGACGTCCACGCCGCGGGCCGACCAATAATCGAAGTAAACGGGCTGAGCGGTCAGGACCGCCGGGATGGCCGCACCCTCGCGACCCAGAAACTCGTTGCCCTCCCTGCTGCCCATCCAGGCCAGCACCTCGCGCACCGCGCCGGGATGCTTCGTCGCGGCGTTGCCGGCCGCCGCGATGCCATTGGTGACGCTCACCCGGGCCACCGGGCCCGCCGGCATCATCGCCACACCCCAGCGGAAGCGGGCGTCGCGGGCCACCGGGGCCAGGTTGTAGGTGCCGGATTGGAAGAGCGCCATCCTGCCGGCCAGAAACTGATTGCGGGAGAAGTCGCCGTTGTCGTTGGTATCCGAGGCGGGCGGTGCCACATGGTCGCGGTTGATCAGGCCAACCAGGTAGCGGAAGGCTTGCACCGCAGCGGGATTGGCGAACGCGAAGGTGTCCCCGCGCTGGAAGACGCCGCCGGCCGAGCCGATGTAGTTCAGGTAGATGCCCTGCGGGTCGTTCGCGGCGTTGTACCCCCACTGCCGGACCCGTCCGGGCTCGAAACCCGGTGCGTCTCCCCGATGTCCGTCGGCGTCCACCGTCAGCCGGGCGAGCGTGGGGCGCAGCGTGTCGCGGTCGTCGGTGCTCCACCGCAGACCGTCCAGCCGGGCGGGGTCGACGCCGGCCGCGGCAAGCAGGTCCGCGTTGTAGTACAGCGCGATGCCGGCGTCGGTCAGCTGCGGGACCCCCCACAGCGCGCCGCCGCGGGTGAACTGGCCGACCACCGCCGAATCCCACGCCGGCGCGGCGACATCGATCTTCATCAGCCGGCCGCTGTCGGCGTAGGCGGCCAGGTAGGCGTTGGACAGCCAGAAGATGTCGTCGGCGCTGCCGCCGGCGACGTCGGTGCGCAGCGTGTCGAAGTAGGTCGAGTACGCGACCACGCTGGTGTGCACGGTGATGCCGGGATGCGTGCGGTTGAACGCCTCGAACGACCGTCGATAGGCCGCGGCGATCTGCTCGGCCCACACGCGCACCGTCACGACGGTCTTGCCGCCGGGCGGCCGGCCGGAGTAGTCGAGCAGGACCGCCGTCGCCGCCAACAGGAGCGCGACCAGCGCGAGCGCCCCGGCCATCAGCGTGGAAAACCGCGGCCGGGTCACGATCTCCGCCCAGATTGCCGTGGCGGTCGTGAATCGCCCGGAATCGCGGCCCTCACCGCAATGTCGGCGCGCGAGCGCATCACTTGAGCCCCGAGACGACGATCGAGGCCACGATGTGGCGCTGGAAGACCACGAAAAGCGCGATCAGCGGGACGATCGCGACCGTCGTCGCCGCCATCACCAACGTCCACTGGGAGTTGAATCGCGACTGCAAATCGGCGGTCGCCACGGTGAGCACCCGCCACTTGTGGCCGCTGGTGATCACCAACGGCCACATGAAGTTGTTCCACTGCGAGACCACCGTGATCAGCGTCAAGGCGGCCAGCACCGGGCGGCTGGACGGGATCACCACGTGCACGATCACGTCCAGGGTGTTGGCCCCGTCCAGGTGCGCGGCGTTGACCAAGTCGTTCGGGATGATGCGAAAGTGCTCGCGCAGCAGGAAGATCGCGTACGGCGAGCCGAACATGAACGGCAACACCAGGGCCCAGAACGTGTTGCGCAGGCCGAGTTGGGCCATCATGAGATACAACGGCACCACCGTGACCGTTCCCGGCACCATCAACGTGGCGATGTAGACCCAGAACAGGGCGTCGCGGCCCGGAAAGTCCAGCCGTGCGAACGCGTATCCGGCCAGCACCGAAAAGGTCAACTGGCCCACCAGGATCACCGCCGTCATGACGGCGGTGACCGCGGCCGCGCGGCCGAATCCGGCCCCGGCGAGGTCGGCGTAATTGGACAGCGTGAACGGCCGCGGCAGTTGCAGCGGTGTCCCCGTGGCGAATTGATGCGCCGAGGTGAACGAGGTCAGCAGGCCAAGGGTGAACGGCAGCAACGTGATCAGTGCGCCGAGGACGAGCCCGGTGTAGACGACGATCCGGCTAGGTGAGGTCATAGCTGATCCGCCGCCGGAAGTAGAGGTGCTGCACCATCGTGACGCCGATGAGGATGACGAACAGGACCACCGCCATCACCGATGCGCGCCCGATCGCCGCGCCGGCGAAAGCCTCGGCGTAGATCCGGTGGGCCACCAGGTCGGTGCTGCCCGCCGGCCCGCCACCGGTCAGCGCGTACACCATGTCGAAAACCTGTGCCGTGCTGACGATCCCGGTCACCAGGACGAAGAAGGTGGTCGGCCGCAGCATGGGCAGGGTGATCCGCCAGAAGCGCTGCCATGCGGTGGCGCCGTCGGTGCGCGCGGCGGCGTGAATGTCGTCCGGGATCGCCAGCAGGCCGGCCAGGAACGACAGCGAAACGTAGCCGACGTTGGTCCACACGACGACCGCCGACACCAGCGGCAACGCGAAGCTGGGGTCCGACAGCCAATTGATGCTGTGTCCCAGCAGGGTGCTCACGGCTCCGTCGGTGGGGGCCAGAATCCAGCGCCACAGCACCGCGATCGCCAGCGGCGCGCAGATCCAGGGCAGCACGTAGAGGGTGCGGAACAGGCCGGTGCCGGGCAGCCGGCGGGCCAGCATGGACGCGGCCAGCAGGCCCAGCACCGTCTGGGCCGGAACCACGATCGCCACGAACAGGGCCGTGACGATCAGCGAGTTGGCGAAGTTGCGATCGGTGAGCACCGACCGCCAGTTGGCCAGGCCCACATAACGCAGCGGGCCCAGCAGGTCCCATCGATACAGGCTCAGCCAGATCACCACGAGGATGGGCAGCAGCAGGAAGGCGATGACGCCGAACAGGCTCGGCGCCAGCAGGGCGTAGCCCAGCGCGGTGGAGCGGGGCTGTGCCCTTCCGACGCCGCTGGCCATGCAGGTAATTAAAGCGGGCGGCGCCGGGGTTTGGGGCGCGCGGCCGTTACGGTGGAGCCGTGACACCGAACCGGGGGATCGATGCCGACTTCCTGAACCTGCCGCGCCACGAGCTGGCCGAAGCCGCCCTCGCGGCGGCCACCGCCGCCGGCGCCAGCTACGCCGACCTGCGGGTTCACCGGATCATGACCGAGATCATCCAGCTGCGCGACGGCGAGCTGCAGACCGCGGTCGTCGATCGCGAGGTCGGCCTGGCCGTGCGGGTGATCGTCGACGGCACCTGGGGCTTCGCGTCGCACGCCGAGCTGGCGCCCGCGGTCGCCGCCGAGACCGCGCGGCACGCGGTGCAGGTGGCCACCACCCTGGCGGTGCTGAACAGCGAGCGGGTCGAGTTGGCGCCCGAACCGGTGTACGCCGACGCCACCTGGGTTTCCGACTACCGGATCGACCCGTTCACCGTCCCGGCGACCGACAAGATCGGCGTGCTCGAGGAGTACTCCGGCCGGCTGCTCAGCGCCGACGGCGTCGACCACGTCTCCGCGGTGCTGACCGCCGTCAAGGAGCAGACGTTCTACGCCGACACCTTCGGGTCGTCGATCACCCAGCAACGGGTGCGGGTGCAGCCGTCGCTGGAGGCGGTGACCGTCGACGCCGAGGCGGGCAGCTTCGACTCGATGCGCACGCTGGCCCCGCCGACCGGCCGCGGCTGGGAGGTGCTGGCCGGCGACGAGGTGTGGAACTGGACCGACGAGTTGGCGCAGCTGCCGTCGCTGCTGGCTGAGAAGGTCAAGTCGCCCAGCGTGACGGCGGGACGCAAGGACCTGGTGATCGACCCGACGAACCTGTGGCTGACGATTCACGAATCCATCGGGCACGCAACCGAATACGACCGTGCGATCGGCTACGAGGCCGCCTACGCCGGAACGTCGTTCGCCACGCCGGACAAGCTCGGCACCATGCGGTACGGCTCCCCGGTGATGAACGTGACCGCCGACCGCACCGTCGCGCACGGGTTGGCGACCGTCGGTTACGACGACGAGGGAGTCGCGGCGCAGACCTGGGATCTGGTGCGCGACGGCATCTTCGTCGGCTATCAGCTCGACCGGGTCTTCGCGCTGAGGCTGGGCAAGGACCTCGCGCAGCCGCGGTCCAATGGCTGCTCGTATGCCGACTCGCCGCATCACGTGCCGATCCAGCGGATGGCCAACGTGTCGCTGCAACCGGCGCGCGAGGACGTCAGCACCGCCGACCTGATCGGCCGCGTCGAGGACGGCATCTACATCGTCGGCGACAAGTCATGGTCGATCGACATGCAGCGCTACAACTTTCAGTTCACCGGTCAGCGGTTCTTCCGCATCCGCGACGGTCGGTTGGACGGCCAACTGCGGGACGTCGCCTACCAGGCCACCACCACCGATTTCTGGAACTCCATGGAGGCCGTCGGCGGCCCGTCGACCTGGCGGTTGGGCGGCGCATTCAATTGCGGTAAGGCCCAGCCCGGCCAGATCGCCCCGGTCAGCCACGGCTGCCCGTCGGCGTTGTTCCGCGGCGTCAACGTGCTCAACACCCGGACCGAGGGCGGCCGATGATCACCCCGCAGCACGTCGTCAACCTCGTCCTCGAGGAGGCCGGTAAGCTCGGCGGCGCCATCGAGACCATGGTGCTCGTCACCGACAAGGTCGAGGCGACGTTGCGCTGGGCGGGCAATTCGATGACCACCAACGGGGTTTCGGTCAACCGCAGCATCACGGTGATCTCCGTCGTCCGTGAAGGCTCCGGCGCGCGGATCGGCACGATGGTCTCCGCCGAGGTGGATCCGCGGGTCATCCCCGAGCTGGTCGCGGCCTCCCAGGAGGCGGCCCGCTCGGCGCCCGAGGCCGGTGACGCCGCGCCGCTGCTGGCCGACACCGGGGTGCCGGTTGACTGGGACGCGCCGGTGCCGGGCACCGGGCCCCTGGTGTTCGCGGACGTCGCCGACTCCCTGAGCCGGGGCTTCCGCGGCACCGACAGGCTGTACGGGTTTGCGCACCACAGTGTTTCGACGACGTTCCTGGCGTCGTCGACGGGGGTGCGCCGGCGCTACAGCCAGCCCGCCGGGGCGGTGGAGATCAACGGCAAGCGCGGCGACGCGAGCGCCTGGGCGGGAATCGGGACGCCCGACTTCGTCGACGTGCCCATGGATTCGCTGCTCGACGAGCTGTCGACGCGGCTCGGCTGGGCCGAGCGCAGGGTGGAGTTGCCCGCGGGACGGTACGAGACGATCATGCCGCCGTCCACGGTGGCCGACATGATGCTGTACCTGGCGTGGTCGATGGCCGGCCGCGGCGCCCGGGAGGGCCGCACCGCGTTCTCGGCGCCCGGCGGCGGGACGCGGGTGGGGGAGCGGCTCACCGACCTGCCGCTGACGCTGTTCTCCGATCCGATGGCGCCGGGCCTGGCGTGCACACCGTTCGTCGCGGCGAGCAGCTCGTCGGAGACGGTGTCGGTGTTCGACAACGGCATGGAGATTTCTCAGGTGGACTGGATCCGCGGCGGGGTGATCAACGCGCTGGCCTACCCGCGGGCGACGGCCGCCAAATTCGGGGCCGAGGTCGCGGTCGCCGCCGACAACCTGGTGATGACCGGCGGGTCGGCCGGGCTGACCGACATGATCGCGGCCACCGAACGCGGTCTGCTGCTGACCACCCTGTGGTACATCCGCGAGGTCGACCCCACCACGCTGCTGCTCACCGGGCTGACCCGCGACGGCGTCTACCTCATCGAGGACGGCGAGGTGACCGCCGCGGTCAACAACTTCCGGTTCAACGAGAGCCCGCTGGACCTGCTGCGGCGGGCCACCGAGGCCGGGCTGAGCGAAAAGACCCTGCCCCGCGAGTGGGCGGACTGGGCCACCCGCACGGCGATGCCGTCGCTGCGGATACCGGACTTCTACATGTCGTCGGTGAGTCAGGCGCAATAGGCCCGCGATAGGCCCGCGATAGACCATTGCCGCTGGGTGAACCGCGTTCTAGCGTGTGACGAATGGCGGCTCCGGTTTCGGTACGAGAAGATCAGCTGGCACGGCTTGTGGCCCTGTCCCCGGGTTCCCCGGCGGACGCTCGCCTTGCCGCGCTGATCCGGCGGACGTGTGCCCAGACGCTGTCGCTGCCGCCGTTGCCCACCGCCGTCGAGGTTGGCGCGCCGGAGTCGAAGGACGAACTCGTCGTCGTCGAGTTCGCCGAGCAATTCAGCGCCGACGTCTCCGCGGTCACCGGCGAGCAACGGTCCCGGTTCGTCAAGCGGCTGGGGGACAGGGCCTTTGGCGTGGTCGTCCTGATGTACATCGCGGATTTCGTTCCGCGGGTACGGGCCGGGCTGGAAGCGCTCGGCGTCGGCGCGCAGTACCTCGGCTGGGTCGACGGCTCCCTCGCCTGGGATCACACCACCGAGCCGTCGGGTCTGGTGTTCGACGACTTCTTGCCCGCGGTGGCCCGGATGCGGGCGCTCGACCCGGTCACCTCCGAGTTGGTCCGGTTGCGCGGCGCGGCTCAACACAATTGCCGATTGTGCAAGTCGTTGCGCGAGGGCACCGCGCTCGACGCCGGTGGTTCGGAGACGCTTTACGACGAGATCGATCGTTTCGAGTCGTCGAGCTTGCTCGATGACCGCGTTAAAGCCGCGCTCCGCTACGCCGATGCGTTAATTTGGACGCCTGCGCACCTCGCCGCCGACGATGCCGCCGAGGTGCGCTCCCGGTTCTCCGAGGCCGAGGCCGTCGAGCTCACCTTTGACATCATGCGGAATGCAAGCAACAAGATCGCCGTCGCCTTGGGCGCCGACGCCCCCCGGGTCGAGCAGGGTACCGAGCGATACCTGCTCGGGGCCGACGGACAAACCGTCTTCGGCTGACGGCCCGGGTGGCGCTTCGAATGGCCACCGAGCACCCATTGCGGGTGTTCAGCCACTGGTCGGGCCGGCGTCTTTAGAGGCGACGCCGCGGTCGACGGGGATCGGCCGACCGGCCCCGGGCCGGCGCGAAGCACGAAATGTTAACCATCCGTACACGGTCGCGCAAACAAAAGTTCGTCGCTCGGGCGGCTGATACTGGCTAAATTTATTGCTCGGCACCGAAACTGATACGTGACGGTGATCTCAGCTGGCAGCGCCGCCTGAGTTGATGACCATTGACCGGGTGACTGTTGGCCGTGACCTGGGTTGCAGTCTCGGTTAGTAGTTGCCACAACAAAGTTTGGCTTGCGTCGGAGAGCACACCGCTCCCACGCAGAGGGAGGTCCGGGGATGACAACCACTCGTTCACGCTCGCGGATGCGAGTGTCATCGGTCTGGGCTGCCGGCGTCGCGCTGGGCGCCTCGATGCTCGGTGGCGCTGTGCTCTCGGCGCCGCAGGCTTCGGCGTCGTGCAATTTGACGCCGAAGGACGACCAGTACATCAACCTGCTCGCGCAGAACAAGATGGTGCACAACGCCGACTTCAGCGATTGCACCGAGGCCGCCGAGGGGCGCTGGTTCGCCGACCAGGTCCGCAACCACCCCAACCCGTTCGGGGAGGCCCAGGAGCTGGTCAACATGGTCACCAACACCACTTCGATGAACCAGAAGCAGGCCGAGTGGGAGGTCGAGTCGGCGATCTACGTGTATGCGCCGGAAGTGATCCCCAAGATCAAGGATCAAGCCGCGCACTTCAACTGGCCGGCCGAGTAGGGCGCCGACTGTTCGCGGACGGCCGAATCGGCTAACCGAGGCGTCACGCCGCGGGCGTCCGTTCGACACAACACATGTGGTTGCCGTTGACGCCAACCATCGATCGATTTACCGCTGAAAGCAGCCTGGGTTTTTCACGCGCACTGACGTTATTGGCAAACCGCTGTTCATTGAATATTTCAGTCGCCGTTCGTTTGCTGTACTTCGCGTCGGTGGTACCCGATGTGCAGCGCGAAAGAGAAACCAGCAAATTTCCATGATGAGGGGGTCTGGAAACGTGAGGATTACGCGATCGCGCGCGCAAGGGCTGGCGGCGGGGGCCGCCGCCGTCGTGTTGGGGGCGACGATGTTCGGTGGTGCCGTCGTGTCGGCGCCGCAAGCGTCGGCGTCGTGCAGTATGAGCCCGGCGGACGATCAGTACATCAGGCTGCTGGCGCAGAACAAGATGGTGCACAACGCCGATTTCAACGATTGCAGCGAGGCCGCCGAGGGGCGGTGGTTCGCCAGTCAGGTGCGGGCCAACCCGAATCCGTTCGGGGAGGCGCAGGAGTTGATCAACATGATCACCAGGACCACGTCGATGTCCCAGAAGCAGGCCGAGTGGGAGGTCGAGTCGGCGATCTACGTGTACGCGCCGGATCTCATTCCCCGGCTCAAGGACCAGGCCGCGCGGCAACTGCCGGGCCAGCCCGCGCCGGTGTGACGCCCTGCCGAGCCCGGCGCCTCTCTTCGGGGAGCGCGGCGGGCTCGGTCCGTGCGCTTGGGCTACCGTTTCCTACTGAACATCCCAGGGGCGGTAGCTCAGTTGGTTAGAGCCGCGGACTCATAATCCGTTGGTCGCGGGTTCGAGCCCCGCCCGCCCCACGTCAGAGGTGTATGACCTCGGCTGATGCGTGACATTTTGTCTTCCGCTGATGGGTGACAGTGTTTCGGCTGATGCGTGACACCTACTCCGGCTGATCCGTGACACTCCAGAGGCGTGTGACCTCGGCTGATGCTTGACGGCGCAACCCCGCGATTGTCCAACTCAAAGACCAACCGTCGCGTTCGATCCGGTCCCGGGTCACTGTGGTTGGTACGGGCAGATGCCACCGGGCCCGGTGTCGATGGACCGAGCCGCTAGCCCAACGCGCTGACTTCCAGACCGCGGCGCGTTTGACCTGGCCAAGTTGCGGGTCTAAGCGCTAGCGCGACGTGGCGAGTTCGCCGAGGGCGGACTTGAACAACTCGTCCATCCGGGGACTCAGCGCAGCCAGCGTGGCCGCCCTGGCATGGCTCGCGGAACCGAAGACGCGCGCGAGCGCCGCGGCGTCGGGGTCCGCACCGACGGCGAGGCACAGGCAGGCGATACCGTCGGCCCGCACCTCCTCGACGGCCTTGGCGACGTCGGCTTCGGCGTAAGTGCCTTCGTAGCCGTGATCGTATGCGTAGCCGTCGGACAGCACGAGGAGCAACCGGTTCGGTGTTCCGGCCCGGGTCCTGAGAATGTCGGCCGCTCTGCGGATGCCGGCTCCCAGCCGGGTGTAGCCCGACGGCAGCAGGTGCGCGAGCCGCGATCGTTCCCGAACGCCGAAGGGTTGGTCGAAGGTTTTGATGGCTGGCAGCTGCACTGTATGGCGACTGTTGGAGCGAAACCCGTAGAGGGCGACCCGGTCACCGAGTGCTTCCAGCGTGGCGGTGAGGGTGGCAGCGGCCTGACGTTGATGCTCGTGGACCGCCCTGCCCTCGCGGTCTGTGTCGGTCGCCGATCCGGATGCGTCGAGCAGGATCAGCACGCCGAGGTCGCGGGCGGTTTTGCGGCGCTGCAGGTAGACATCGCCCGACGGTGCATAGCCGCACCGCAGATCGACGAACAGATCCACCAATGCTTCGGTGTCGAGTTCGTCGCCCTCGGGACGCGCTCGAAATGCCATGAAGCCCAATCCTATTCGTGCAAGCCGCCGGCGAAGGACGTCATCGGCGACTAGGGTGACGGCATCTGGTCCCGCGGTGAGCGGGAAGTCGACGACGTGAGACCACTCGGGCCGGTAGCGGCCGGTGTGCACGTCCCACTCCGGGTACAGGGCACCCCCGACGCCCACCGCGGCTCCTGGGTTGGCTGCATCGGTGAACCGGATGCGGGTGGGCAGTGGTCGAACACTGGCAGCGGTACCGCGGGCGCGCCGCAGCGAGCCGAGGTCCAGTTCGGCTCCGGCCGAATCATCGCCATATGATCGGGAAGTACCCAGCAGTTTGCGAATGTATTCAGACAGCGCGCGCGATGAGAATGCCGGCGCCTCGAAGAGTTTCAGGATCCTGCTGCGCTCGGCGGGCCCGTCATCCTCCTCGTCGTCGGGAGAGGCGACGTCCGGCGGGTCGAAGGACAGACGCGCAACTTGAGTTCCCAAAGCTGTCGTTGTGGGTCCGGCGTCGGCGCGCAGCAGTGCCGCGGGTTTGATCTGCCCGAACCAGCCCGGGGGCTCCGGCAGCTTTCGTCGACTCTTGGCGATGGCGAGTGAGTCTGTGCTGCTGGATGATTCAGGTTGTCCCGGGAGACACAATGCGGCGGCGGCCGCTAGCCGGCCGGCAAGTTCGGTCAGTGCGCGGTGTCCCTCCAGCATCAGGTATCGGCGGGCCAGCCGCGGGCGGGCTCTCAGGACCTTGATAACGCTGGGGTCCAAGCTGGCACAGCTCAGTAATGCCGCCTGCAGCAACACCTCCCGGCGCTGCTCATCACCGGGCCGCTCCGCCGACACGAAGATCGCCCGACGGTCGGTGTATGCCGGCTGGCCCGCGGCCGCCACTGCGACCTCGACGGTCCGGCCCGCGACGTGACTTGCCAGCAGCCGAAACCGTCCGGGGTCCGTCATATCACGCGAGCACAGCGTCGGCCAGTTCGCCCAATGCCCGAATGACTTCCGGGTCGTCGGAGAGCGTCTGCACCACCGCCGATCGGACCGCCTTGCGCAGCGTGAGCCCTTCTGCGACGAGGACGCCCGCGAGAATCAACAGGCGGGTGGACGCCGCCTCGCGCAGCGGCGAGCCCTCCAGTCCGCGGATCGCATTGCCGAGCCTAACCAGGGCGCCCGCGGTGGCCGCATCGATACCTGCCTCGTGCGCAATGACTTCCGCCTCGATCTCGGCGGGCGGGAAGTCGAGGTCGATGGACACGAAGCGTTGGCGGGTGGACTCCTTGATGTTCTTCAAGACGCTCTGATAGCCGGGGTTGTAGGAGATGACCAATTGGAATCCTGGTGCGGCCTGCAGTGTGGTGCCGAGGCGGTCGAGGGGTAGTTCGCGGCGGTGGTCGGTGAGCGGATGGATGACCACGGTGGTGTCCTGGCGCGCTTCGACGATTTCGTCGAGATAGCAGATGGCGCCTTCGCGCACCGCCCGGGTCAACGGCCCGTCCGCCCAGACCGTTTCGCCGCCTTTGAGCAGGAATCGGCCCACCAGGTCGGCCGATGTCATGTCCTCGTGGCCGGCCACGGTGATCAACTCGCGTCCGAGCTCATGTGCCATCGCTTGGACGAACCGGGTCTTGCCGCAGCCGGTGGGCCCCTTCAACAGCACGGGAACTCCGCGGCGGGCGGCGGCGCGGAAGACCTCCGCCTCGTCGCCAACGGCTCTGTAGAACGGTGTGGAGCAGTCGGATTGGACAGACTCTGGTTGTCCGTTCGTCAGCACCTCAGTTGCCCGGCTCGAAGGGCACGGTCTTCGGCAGCTGTGCGCCCTCGGGCAGGGTCAGCTTCCCGTCGGTGTCGATGTAGCCGGAGCGCTTGGTCGGCATCGGCAGGATGGGATCCGGGCAGGGCACATCGGTCCCGTCGCCGCAGATGCCGCCGTTGAAATACGACCGCTTGAGGTGATCGGCCGGCCAGGGGTCGGAGTGCAGGCCGATCCATTGTGCGGGCACGTTGTAGAAGAAGAAGAAGCTGGCGCTGACGGCGGCGAAGATCGCCAGGAAGCGGACGAACTGTTGTCGCGCGAAACCGCCACCCACCTGGTCGAGTCCGCGTTCGACGGCGGCACGGCCCCGATCGTCGGTGAAAAAGCGCAGGCAGCTCAGCGCGGTCATGACGCCGCCCCACATCAGTCCCTCGTAGATGGGCCATTGGTGGTAGGTGTCGGCGAAGATCGTCACCGACCGGATGGCACCGGGATACGTGTACAGCCCGGCCGGGAGCATGAACAGCCCCTCCATGAGGAAGTCGAGGACGATGGCGGCGGCGTACGTGACCAGGATGAGGCGAAGGTTGCTGATGCCCGGCCACCGGTTCTTGATCCTGCGCATCAGCCAACAACCGGCGATGGCCAAGAACAACACCATTCCGTAGCCCGTTGCGTTGATCAGCAGAGGTTCTGCGACCTGGTGGCCCGGGGATTCCGGCGACAGTGCACCCGGGATGTACGGCGACCAGGAGCCGCGATTCCACAGCCAGGTGTTGTACGTACACCAGGTGTTGACGTAGTTGAGCAGCGGATCCTGGAAGAAGAACAGGGCGCACGAGACCAGCATCAGTCCGTCCAGTGTGATGCGCCGCTCGCGTACCCAGGGCCGGATGAGGAACCACCATATGGCCGTCGGCAGAAGGACGATCATCGCGACCGCATTGGCGGTCAGGACCACCTTCATGTACATCGGCGGATCGCTGGGCCCCTGGGGCACTCGCGTGAAGTACGGTCCAGTGACCCAGCGGGTCCACACATAGATCTGCAATGCCAGGAGGAGCCCTCCTGCCACGGCCCAGACCTGGACCGGCTTGATCTTGTCCGCCACCTCGGTGACCACCGGCGGTGCAGGCTTGCTGGAGAGATCACTCATGAGTGCGTGCCTTTCCGGACATTTTAGCTACTGATTCGTCGCGAATATACCGAGTAGTATCTGAACTCGAAAGCGGATTCTGCGATTCGTGGCAGAATCGCGGGATGGCTGAGCGTTGGACCCGCGAGAAGCGCCTGGAGCACACCCGCTCGCTGCTGCTGGATGCAGCCGAGCAGGTGTTTGCCGAAAAGGGTTTCACCGCGGCGAGTCTCGACGACATCGCCTACGCGGCCGGCTACACCAAGGGCGCGATCTACAAGCATTTCGTCACCAAAGAGGACCTGTTCCTCGCCGTCAGTGACCGCTACTGGCGCCGCTACTTCGACAATTTCGCCGAAGTGCTCAGTGGGGCGAACGAGGTCGGCGCCCGCGAACTTGAGAGCATCGCCGAGCGGTGGCGTCAGCTCAGCGCCGACCGCGGGGCCGAACACGCCGCACTGGGACACGAATTCACGCTGTACCTGCTGCGAAACCCGGACGCCCGCGAGCGGGTCGCGGCCAAGCGTGCCGAGGTCCTCGAGAGCTTGACTACCTTCATCGTCGAGGGACTCGACCGGCTAGGGGCCAGCCTGCTGATCCCGCCCCATTCATTTGCGAGCGTTCTCATCGCCACCAGCGATTCGGTGGTCCTGGGCAGCCAACTGGACGATATCGACCTGTACAAGCCGATCGTCGAGATGTACATGTCGGCAATCAAACTGCCCTGACGCCACCAAACCGGGGGGTCAACGGCTATTCTTCCCGCTTGAAAAGCCGAAGGCCGGTAGGTCTCCGCCAAGAACGGGCCTGTAGCCCTAGCAGTGCCTGAATATCTTCGCCCACCAGCGATTTCGACAGCCCGGGCTGGGCGCGACAGCCATTTGCAGCTTTCGGAACCGTGATTCTCGAACTAGTGGCCCGCATTTCGGCCGATCCGCCTGCGTGGGAACTGCAGGTGAGCCGATCCAGCAACGATTCGAGAGTATGCCGGATCAAGTACTCCTGCGTCGGTCGCCAGTCCAGTCCTTTGCCGCTGCGGACGCGGGCGACCGACTGGATCCGGCGAAACACAGCATCGCCGGCACTCACCCCAGCATCTCCAATGCTCGCAGGACCCGGGACTTCGTCCGCGGCAGGCGCGAAGCGATGTCGATCAGCCGGGCTGGTTTGCCGACTCGACGCAGCCATTCATGCCCGCAATTCCGGCCTTCGTTGCGCTGTAGGCGATCTGACCGATTCGACCTTCAAAAGCGGCAATGGATGCGGTGTTGATGATGACTCCGCGCTCGTCATCTTCAGGGGCGCTTTCAGCCATGTGGAAGGCGGCCAGCCGGCTGATATTGAAGGTGGCAATGAGATTCAGATCAATGACGGACTGAAACGACTCGAGATCATGCGGTCCTGGTTTGGTCAAAGTTCGCTTAGCGATGCCCCCGCCGGCTGCGGACATACAAGCGGTACACGGCCTCGAGCTTCCACCAGGACGCTTACACGTAGCGTACACGCAACGTGTAAACTTTGTGTATGAGCAAGGTCCGTACCAATATCGAGCTCGAGGACACCTACATTCAGACGATCATGGATCGCTATGGTGTTCGGACCAAGACGGAGGCGGTCGATCTCGCGCTGCGCCATCTGGCTGGCCAACCGATGACGCGCGATGAGGCCTTGGCGATGCGCGGCGTCCGAGCCATCGACGAGATCCCGAGCGACTCGGCGCCCCCGTCGGCATCGTGATCCTCGCCGACACGTCGGCGTGGGTCGAATACGACCGGGCAACCGGCAGCGCCGTCGATCGGCGTCTCACCGGCCTCATTAGAGACGAGGGGCCGCTGGCCGTGACGGAACCCGTCATTATGGAGGTCACGGCTGGCGCACGAACCGACGACCGCGAGGCCGATCTGCGTCGTCTGCTGCTGCGCTTCAAGCTGCTTCACTTCGACACCGCCGCGGACTTCGACGCGGCAGTCCGCATCTACCGGAACTGCCGCCGGGCCGGGATCACACCGCGCGGGCTGGTCGACTGCATGATCGCGTCGGTAGCGTGGCGCCACGGTGCCACCCTTCTTGCCCACGACCTCGACGTTTACCGCCTCGCGAAAGTCGCAGGCATCGGCCTGGATGGGGCGTCGCTCCGCCGTTAGCCCAGTCGCTCGCGGAATAGTGGTAGGCGCCCGCTGGCTAACCTCGAATAGTCCGTTGGTGTTTGCGACCTTGGCTAGAGTTCCGCCCCATCGAAAAGGGATTTCAGCCGCCGTTGACGACCGCAGACTCGGTCGATGGCAGTCGTCGTTCATTCATCGATAATGATCGAGATTCGACCGGAATCGTTGAGGACTGTTCAGGCTATCGATTTGCTCAAATATCTTGTGGCACAGAACAAGTTGCGCATTTTCCGGATTTGGCGAGATTGACCAAATGCAAATCCGTTGGTCGCGGGTTCGAGCCCCGCCCACCCTACGTCAGAGCGCCTCGTCGTCGATGATGGTCGCCACCGTCTTGCGGAAGCTGTAGGCGATCACCTCGGCCACCCCCGCCTCAGGCTCCCCGCCTGGCCTGGGCAACCTGCGCGGCACCGTTGCCGGTGGTCAGCCACAGTGTGGCGATGCTCTGCACCAATTCATCTCTGGTGACCCTGGCCTGCCCGTCAACGAAGGCGAGGATCGCATCGGCAGTGCCCCCGATGATGAACGATGGCGCAACCTGAGCGAGGGGATCTTTTTCCAGTTCGACGTCGTGCACGGTGCGGGCGTAGTCGATCAGCACGGCCGTTAATCCACGCATGATTTCTTTCCTGTAGTCCTGCAGTGTCGGCGACAGTGGCGCCGCGCCGAGTAACGCGCGCGCCCGACGGGGATCGTCGGCGAGGGCCCCTACCACGGCGCCGACCACGGCGACAGCCTGCACGGGCAACGGTTGGTCCGCCAGGCCTGATGCCGTTTGGGTGGCCAGCGAGCGGATCTCGTCGGCGATATCACCAATGGCGCCAGCGGCGACTGCATCGAGGTCTGTGAAGCTCTCGTAGAAGTACCGCTTGTTCAATCCAGCTGCGGCGCAAAGCTTGTCGACGGTGATGGAGCGCCAGTCGCCACTTACCAGGGCATCGAGGGCGGCATCGATCATACGCTCGCGCCGCTCACCCTGGCGCGCCTCGGCGGACTGGCCGCCGTAACGGCGTTGTGTTGCGGGCACCGGTTGATCATCCCATCTGTTAGCGCGGCGACGGGTCTTGACAGTCGTGGCGCCAATCTGGCACGGTTCCGAACCAGATAATCTGGTACGGAATAGTTACAGATGCGAGTTTAAGGAGAAACGTGACCACCTCGTCGATCAGCGCATTCCCGCCGCCCTCGGATCCGTCTGGCAACACCTCGGCGCTGACCGACCTGCGTGAACTGGCCCGGGTCGCCCCGGTGCTGGCCCGCCGCCAGGGCTGGGACTATCTGCGCGAACTGGGGCGCCTGGGCCGCCGGGATCAACTCTCGGGCCTGTTCGCCCGTGGTGGCGCACCCGAGACGATCGACGGAGCGCTAGAGGGGCTGATCGTCGGCAAACTGTTCGGCATACCCGAGGCGCATCTGGCCAATCCACTGCTCAAAATCGAACCGACCTGGCGCGGCAAGACGTTCGACTTGGCGGCCGGGACAGGGTTCAACCGACTCGCTCCGATCGCCCGGCTTGCCATGCCGATCATCGCGCCCGGCTATCGCGGCTTGCGTAAGGTCGGTCGCGAGATCGACGGGTTCGACTTCAATCACCGCCTCGACACCGCGGCCGCCGCACCGTTCATCACTGTGCGGGCCCTGGACTACGGTGTAGAGGCCTACCGCAACCCCAGCGTGCGCACCTTCCCGATCAAGCGCACCCGCGACGAGATCGTCGAACTGACCCCTGGCCTCTACCTGGGGCGGGCGTTGCTCACCATGCCAGACGGTGAAGTCCGGTTGATCGCCTACTTTGCCCTGCGTCACTTCAGCGACGAGAGCTCATCGTGATCGAGCTTTCCGGCGCTGTCGTCTGCGTGACAGGGGGTGCACGCGGCATCGGCAAGGCGACCGCTATTGAGCTCATCCGCCGTGGCGCCCGGGTATGGATCGGCGACCTCGATGGGGCCGAAGCCGAAAACACCGCCAATGAGATCGGCGCCCGCGCAGCCCGCCTAGATGTCACTAGTCCGGAGAGCATGGCGGCATTTCACGCCGCAGCGGTCGCCGAAGGGCCGGTCGCCATGCTGGTGAACAACGCCGGCATCCAGTACATGGGGCCTTTTGCGGAACAGAAACTGGCGCTCTATCACCGCGAGGTGGCGGTGAACCTGGTCGGCGTGATCAACGGGATGCATGAATTCCTGCCCGGCATGCTGGAACGCAACCACGGCCACATCGTCAATATGGCTTCCATGGCCGCCAAGGTGACCACTCCGGGGATGTCGGTGTACTGCGCCACCAAGTACGCCGTCGCAGCGCTATCGCGCTCGGTGCGGGCCGAGATCGCAAGTAGCAACGTCACATTGACCACCGTGTTTCCGACCGCCGTGCACACCGAGCTGACCGCCGGGGTGTCTCTTGACCTTTTACCCACCCGCCAGCCCGCCGACATCGCCGTCGCAATCGCCGACAGCGCCCGCAAACCGCGCAGCGAAGTCACCGTGCCACGCTGGCTCGCGCCGTTCGGCACGATCGAGGAGGTAACGCCCGAACCGCTCCTGCAGCGCATCAAACACTTGGCGACGCTACGGCGCCCACCGGGGCACTTCGACCCAGACGGACGCCGTGACTATCTCGATCGGATCGGCCAATGACCATCGTCGGACGGGTCATCGGTTGTCATTCGTGGGACCGTAACAAGGAGGCTCCGACGGCGGGAGCTGTGCATCAAGAGTGATCCGAAAAAGTCTGGCCGACGCCGATCAGCCGCTGCATGGGGCATGTCGTCTTGCGGATGCTCAGCGGCGTCGAAAAACTCAACCGCCTTGGACAGGCGTCCCGCGGTGACGGCAGAACTGCACTTACGCGTGCCCGCCATCAGGCCCTTCTCGATCCAGCGCCTTCCCTATCGGGCGCAGCTGCCTATTGAGCCATGCCCGTGTCCCGGCGACGGTCAAGCCTTGTCTGGCCACGTCGCTTAGCAGCGGCTCACCTGCGGCGGCCGCGGCGCGAAGCTCGTCTTCGGTGAACTCGACGATGCGGCCGTCGTTGCCCGTCCAGGCGGTGATCGACCGTGCGAGTTCGGTCACCTGTTGCTCCCACGCTTCTGTATCACCCAGGCGGCCATCGTGTTCGGCGTCGGAGGCGCGCACCAAGAACAGATCAATGTCGCTGTCGAGAGTCATCCGTCCCGTCGCCGCTGAGCCGAATACCGCGGCGTACTTGGGCGGCTCGCCCCACCCTTCCAAGTGCGCCTGGAGGCGTTCCAGCAACGTTGCGGTCAGCCGTGACAGCGCCAGGATCGGCTCTGCTGCAAGGTGTTCGGTGTTGAGTCGGTATATGTTGGTCCTGCCGACTCGATCATGGAGGACCACACCCTGGGCGGTGAGGCGGGTGAGGACTTTGCGGATGCCTTCGCCTGACGCGGTGGTCAGGATGCGCTGGATCTGGGCGATCGTGAACGTCACCTCGCTGGTCGCCAGAACGCCGAGCACGTCGCCGTCTAACGTCGCGCTCTGCGGCTCTGGCTGCCGTCGGGCCGCGCGTCGTGATGACTTCGTCGACCAGGTCGCGCCCATCCTGCGGCGCCGGGGGTCGGTACCGCGTCCACATTGCGCGATCACCGTGGGCTTGAACGACCGGCTAAATAGCCTGATCCCTACAAATCCTCGCGGTCGACCACGAAGCGAACCTGACAAGCTTTGTGAATGTTGCCCGGTCGGAAGCCCACGACGTCGGTATCTACGACTCGCAGGCCCAGGCTGTCGAATATTGAATGCCACTCGCTTACCCGCTTGAACTGGCAGCCGAAATTCATATCGACAAGACCCTGGGCGACGGCATTACCAAAGAAGTCGATGAGCACGAGTGCCCGAAATTGATCGCTTTCCTCGAGCTTATTGAACTCGGTCAGGTCGATCTGCCCCGGTGCGGCGACTCCTGGGGGCATTCCGGGGACGGCGTAAGTGTCTTCTTCGATAATCAACCGTCGTGCGACACGCCGCAAATTTGTCATCAACGGAATCAAATCGTGTTCGTCAACATGATGAAGAACGGTCTTAACGATCGCACTGTCGAACATGTCGTCGGGATAGGGGACGTCGACAGGTGAAGCCATCTGCCGGAACGGCAGATGTGCAGCCTCCGCGCCGCGGTAGTCCATGACGTCCGTGCTGTAGCAGTCAAAGCCGGCATGCGCGATCAGCGCGGCTAAATGACCGCGACCGGTGCCGAAGTCGAGTACCCTGCTACCACTGATGGCGTCCGCGAAATTGTTGAAGTCCTGCAGCGGCTTACGCTGCGACTTGTACGCCGAGTAGCCCTCGCTGAACCATGACCCGTCGCCGTCGGATGTAAAGAATCGTTCGTGCACGTCTTGGGCTGCTTGATAGAGTTCACACCCATTACGGGCCGCCAGCAAGTACTTGCAGGCGTGTTCCAGGGTCGCACGGACGTCGCCGGAATAATTCGTAAAATGGGATTCATAACTGCGTTCCAGCACCGACAAAGTGAATTTCAGGGCGGTGGTTGCGTGCTGGAAAGTCTCGTGAATGAAATCGTATTGAGCTCGTTTGGTGGCTGGTGGCACCAACAATCCTTCCGTCAGGCACGCGTCAAACGCCTGGCGCGGCATCGTTGGGTGGCGGCAGGCGGAGGCCAAGGCAATTGATTCAATGCATCGTATCAGCACGGTGCAAATTAAAGGTTAGTCAAATTTGGCCGATTTCACTTTACAAGAACGCTGAACACGCGTAGGGCAAAGGCGGCCACCGCAATGGTGGGACGCATCTTTTTGCTCATGCTGCTGAGCAAAGCCTGTTTGACGTGCGGTTCTCACCGTGGATGACCCGGCTGCTGCGTTCGCGTCGGCCCGGCCGTCATCGAGCACCTTCGTCAGGGGCAAACTCTCGCGTCGGCACAACGAAGCCGTCATCGTGGGTTACGCGGCGCCGAGTGCAGTAGTTGAACGGGATATCGTGTGAGCCAGCACATTCCGGAAGCCGATTGTGGGGAGTGACACACTCTCCGAGCTTGGGCCCTGCTCCCATTAAGGTTCCTGCCTATGGCGGTGCTGCACGGCAAGAGGATCTTGTTCGACATCGACGGCACCCTGGTGGACTCAACCGCCACGGTCGAACGGTCCTGGGGGGCCTGGGCCGACGAATACGGCGTCGACTACGAAGCGGTACTGAAGGTGTGTCATGGCAGGCGCACCGAGGACATCGTCGCGCAATTCGTCGCACCGCGCGACCGAGTCGCGGCGACAGCCCGGCTACTCGCACTTCAAGCGCTCGCTGATGTCGATGGTGTCCTGGCGTTACCGGGAGCACGCCGACTGCTTGGCGCCCTGCCGCATAGTCACTGGGCTGCAGTGACTTCGGGGCCGCGGTCGTTGATGGCTGCCCGACTGGCGGCAGCGCGGCTTCCGACTCCGCAATTGCTGATTGGTGCAGAGGATGTGTCGGATGGCAAGCCAAACCCCGAGAGCTACCTCAAAGCGGCAGCCGCGATGGGCCTCGAGGCCCGGGAGTGCGTAGTCGTCGAGGATGCGCCCGCGGGCGTCGGCGCTGGGCGGGCCGCGGGGGCGCAAGTGCTCGCCGTCACGACCACCCACCGCGCGTCCGAATTGGCAGACGCCAACGTCGTCGTGGCCGATCTGTCCTGCGTGGACGTGGAGGTCACCGACACTGGTGTCGCCTTGCTGGCCAACTAACGCGGCAGCGGCCTGCGCCGCGACGCAGGTGCGTGAACCGCGCCTCGCTGGTGAAGCACAAGGGCCATGTCGACGGCGACCAATCTTTCGATCGATGTGGGAGTCGAGCGTGGCTCAACACGCCGGCAGGTCCAGAGCCTCCGGACTACTCTCCGGGCGGTTCACCAGCCGTTAAGCTCGAAGGTTCCGGATCTCAACCCGAAGGTCCGACAACCGCCGAGAGGTCGACGGCGCCATGTCCGGAGGATTTCTACGGTCTCCTCAGGCACGCGCTGCGGCGCACGCGAAGGCTAACGTCGCGCAGCAGGCGACGCGGCCAGCGAGAACCTGCACCCGAACTACTTTGCGGCGCAATGGAGACGCAACATGACCACTCGGCTCAGCTGGCAGTCGAGCCGGGCGCAGAGCGCGCCGAGCAGATCGAGGCGCGTCTGGCTGGCCCGCTGGTCGTTTCCCGCCGCGGCGCGATCTGCCCGACGCGACCCGAGGACATCGTGGCGCTTCTGCGCGACACGACCAGGCTCACGCATCCGATGCGGGGCCACGACGACACTCACCCCTGGGTGCCCACCGGCGCGGCCCCCGCCCAACTCGCCAGGTACCGCGCGGTCCTCAACCCGCTGTTCCGGCCGCGGGCGTTGGCGTGGCTCATGCCATCCATCCAGGAGAACGCCGCGGCGCTCGTCGACGCGGTCGCTGCTAAGGGCCAGTGCAAGGCCGTCGGCGAGATCGCCCGCCGGCTGGCGACCCAGACACTGCTGACGCTGCTCGGATTTCCGGATGGCAGTCTTGAGACGCTGCTGCGATTACTGGCGCGGCAAGCGGAATTCCCCAGGAGCGCGCCCTTCGAGGCCGACCTGGTCGAATACGTCAGCCAAGCGATTTCCACAGCCGGGCCGCCGGGGATCATCGCCGCCCTCCGCGACGAATTCGAGGAGGTGGAAATACTCAGCTTCGTCTTGCTGCTGTTCGGGGCGGCAATCGAGACGACGACTGCCGGAATCGGTTTTGCCCTGTTCGAGCTGCCACCGACCCGCAGTTACGGGCACTGCTCATCCGGCACCCCGATCAGATCGGAACATTCGTCAACGAGGTGGTGCGCCTGTACTCGCCGCTCGGCTATTGCCCGCGCGTCACCCTGGAGGAGATCACCGTTGGCGGGGTGAGCCTGCCGCCGCTCACCGAACTGGAACTCTCCTTGCGCACGTTGAATTTGGACGGCGGTTATCTCATCACCTACAGCGACGACAAAGTCCACGGGCGCCCTTTCTATTCATTCGGAGCCGGGTCGCGCCGCTGTCTCGGAATGCACGTCGCGCGAGCGCAGCTGAGCGCCCTTGTCGCCGAGTTCGTGCGTCGCATCCCCAGTTTCACGGTGGCATCGAGCCACATCGAGTTGAACGTCGGCGACGACAGCACCCGACTCGGCCCGACGACCATGCCATTGCAGTGGCCGACGTGAGAAGCGACGCCGCCCAGGTTGCCGGTGCGCCGTCAACGGGACGGAGGTGCGTCCCGCCCCCGCTGCGACAGCGACCGTTGATCCTAGATCGGTGGGGACGTTCCAACTCAGGTGCTCGCCGGCACCAGGGCGCTGATGTCCTCGCCCTGAAGGAGCTTCATCGTCAGGTTCAGGTCGAAATAGTCGGTCCAGCGAGTGAGCCTCCCATCGTCATCGACGATGAAGGTCCCCATCACCGGGATGGCCGGCTTGCTTCCGTCCGGAGCCTGGATGTAGTCCAGGCGTTCGGTGAGCACCGCGGAACCCTCGCTGGCGAGGTTGACGACTTCAAAGGCGTAGGCGTCGGGGAACATCGCGAACTGGGCGGCCATGTTCTCCGCGATGGCGTCTGGTCCGACGAAGGCGGGCATCCCCACGTTCTGATAGACGGCCCCTTCGGCCAGGAAGGGACGCAACGCTTCGGCGTCCCGCTGCTCCATCAGGGCGCAGAAGTTGCGGACGATATCGGCTGGCGATGACATGAGTGGGATCCCTTCACGACGAGTAGGTGAATCGACTTGAGCGTGAGCTGTAGGTTGCATTGGACAGCCAGCGCATTTCCTTCCGAACTGCGCGGGCTGGTAACGATGCGGACCGCCTTTCCCCAAAGACTCAGTGGTCGTGGACTATTACCCCGCGGATGTTGCGGCCGGCGAGCATGTCGTCGTAGGCCTCGTTGATGTCGTCGAGCTTGTACTCGGTGGTGACGGCTTCGTCGAGCAGCAGCTTGCCGCTGCGATACAGGCTGACAAGCCTGGGGATGTCGGCCCGCGGGTTGGCCTCGCCGTACAGGCTTCCCAGCAGGCGCTTTTGGAACAGCGTGAACAGCGTCAGCGGCAGCGTGGGTGTCACGTCGGACATCGACGCCAGTGCGGTGGCCACCACGGCGCCACCCTTCCGCACCGCGTTGAGCGCGTCGTTGATCATCGTGCCCTCGAGCACGCCGGGAGTGAGGATGGCCGAGTCGGCCATGACTCCGCGCGTAATCTCGCCGACCAACTGGGTCGCTTCCTCCATCGAGGTGACGAAGCGGGTGGCGCCGAACTGAAACGCCTTGTCGCGCTTTGTCTCCGCAATATCGACCACGACGATTTGTTCCGCTCCCGCCAGCCGCGCGCCCTGAATGGCGCCGCTGCCGATCCCGCCGCAGCCAACCACGACGACGACGTCGCCGGGACTGACGTTGGCGGTATTGACGGCCGAACCCCAGCCGGTCGTGATGCCGCAGCCGAGAAGGCATGCGCGCGATAGCGGCACATCGTCGTCGATCTTCACGACGGAGGCTTCCGACAACACGCCCCATTGCGCGAAACTGCCGACGCCCGAGAGGGCTCCGATGCCCCGCCCTCTGGCGCGGCGCCGGAAGGTGCCGTCCGCCTGGACTCCCGCCAGGATGATCGCCCCGTAATCGCAGAGGTTTTGACGGCCGGTGGCGCACCACCGGCAGCGACCGCACGCCGGCAGGAAGGAGGTGACCACGTGGTCTCCCACCGCCACATCGCGCACTCCCGGACCGACCTCTCGAACGACGCCCGCCCCTTCGTGTCCACCGATCAAGGGGAAGCTCACACCGAACATGTCGCCGGTGCGGATGTGGTGGTCGGAATGGCACAGGCCGGTTGCTTCGAACTCGACCAGCAGCTCGCCTTCCTGCGGCGGATCGAGTTCGATCTCTTCCACCGACCACTTCTCGTTCAGCCCCCACAGAACCGCTCCGTTGGTCTTCATGGCGACTCCTTCACGATATGTATGGCACGCTCGGGACAGTTCGCGATTGCGTTGTGTGCGCGGTCTTCCCATTCGGGCGGTATATCTCCGACGGTGACGACGGCGGTCCCGTCGTCGTCGATATCGAACATCTCCGGATATGCTGCGTAACAGCGGCTGTGGCCCTGGCAGAGTTCCGCGTCGACACGAAGCTTCACGGTTCAGTCCAATCCGCCCGGCCGGGTCCCGATAACGCCCCGCTCTGCCAGCGCCGCTATCGAAGAGGCGTCGAGGCCGAGTAGGTCGCCGAGGATGCTCGCGTTGTGCTGGCCCAACGTCGGCGCCGGGCACCGATGCCACTTGTCAACGCTGCGGTACTTGAAGGGAATCGCCGGCACGTGATGCCGTCCCACGACGGGATGGTCGAGGCTTTCGAAAAAGCCCCGTGCGGCCAGCTGTGGGTGCATCGAACCGACCCTCGCGTCAGCCAGATCCGCCGCCGGAACACCGTGTTCAACGAGCAGCTCTGCCGCCGAAGAGGACTCGTGGCGGCAAGCCCATTGCTCGAGATGCTTGTCGATCACATCATGTGCCTCGGCACGGCCTTGGTGGGTGTCCAACGCGGGGTCGTCTGCCCAATCCGGGTTGCCCAGAGCCCTCTTCAGCTGGCGCCATTGCTCGTCGGTCGCGACCGAAATGGCCAACCACCGCTCAGCTCCCGCGCACTCGTAGAGCCCCTGCGGTGCGGCGTCACGGCTGCGATTTCCCAGTCGCGATATCAGGCTGCCGTAGGCGGTGAATTCGACGACCTGCTCGGCGGCCGCGTTGAGCGCGGACTCAACCATCGAAACCTCGATGAACGACCCTTCGCCGGTCTCGTCGCGGCGCCGGAGCCCGGCGAGCATGGCGAATGCGGAGTGCATTCCCGCCAGTGGGTCACACGGGCCGCGGGGGATTCGCGGCTGGTCGTATTCGTGGCCGGTCACCCACGCCATTCCGGTCATCTGTTCCATCGTCTGCGCGAAACCCACGTTGTTGCGCCACGGTCCGTCGAGCCCGAACGCCGGCATGCGGACCATGACCATTCGTGGGTTCTGCTCCCTGACGGCCTCCCACGTGATGGCGAAATTGTCGAAGACGCGGGGCGAGAAGTTCTCAACCAGAATGTCCGAGCATTTGACGAGCCCGAACAACAAATCCCGCCCTTCGGGACAGGACAGGTCGAGGGTGAGTCCTCGCTTGTTGGTGTTGGTCGCCAGGTACATCCCCGACCGTTCCCACCACTGCGGCTGATTGGCGAACGCGGCGGCAGCCATCCGCGCCCCGTCCGGGTGTTTCGTCGACTCGAGGTGAATGACCTCGGCGCCCAGTGCGGCGAGAATGTGGGTGGAGGAGGGACCCGCCCACCACGCCGTCGCGTCGAGGATCCGTACGCCGTCCAGCGGGAGCCCGGGTGCGCGGCCGGCGGCGCTCGTAATCCTGTTGTGGGCGGGCACTTCTGTCATTTCGCCGAGCGGGGGAGCGCCGGCGACCGGCGCGGGCCGTCGGCCATCGATCCGGTACGGCGCCAGCGGGTGGGTGAAGCTGCCGTCGGCATGCGTGCCCCACACGCCGCGCGCCGCGAACTGCGGGTGGTCCAGCACGGTCTGGCCGTTGTTGACCGGTGAGACGGGGATTCGCAGGTCAGAGGCCAGCGCGACGATCTCGTGTGTGGAACGTCCCGTCGTCCATTCCCGCACAATCTGATTCCATTCGTCCCGGCGTTCCCACCGAGTCGTTGCCAGTGCCCACGCCGGGTCGTCGTCGAGCAGGTCGAGTCGGCCGATCATTGCCAGGAACGACTCGAATTGTTGGCGGGTATTGGTGTTGAAGCCAACCCACCCGTCTGCGGTCGGTTCGATGGAAGGGATCTCAACCTGTCGCGCCGGCACGGTCAACGGGGGACGACCGGCCAACTCGCAATAGAGGTCAGCGAATCCGCTGGCGCTGAGGTGGCAAGTCTCCAACAACGCACAGTCAACGATTTCGCCGGGTCCGCCGAGTTGAGCCCGATGCAATGCGCCGAGCGCCGCGACGGCGGCATAACTGGCCATCACCCATTCGAAGACTCGACCACCCGCTTGAATGGGCGGTTGGTCCGGACGGCCTCGCAACGCGAGGGTTCCGCTCTCGGCCTGGATCGTGAACTCCGTCGAGGGCCGGTCCCGGTACGGTCCGGTCAACCCGTACGCAGACAATGCCACGATCACCAGGTGCGGCGCGCGCCGCAGGAGCGCCTCGCGGTCGAGCCCCCCGGGGCCGAGAGAATCGACGAACACATCGGCGGAAGCGATCAGCGTTTCCAGGTCGGCCAGCGAAGTGCCGACGACTGAACGCTTGCCGGCGTTCAAGAATTTGAACAGCGCACCGGCGTCGCTCCGGTCGCCAAAAGGCCTGCGGCGGAACGGATCCCCCTCCGGAGATTCGATCTTGATGACCTCTGCTCCGAGGTCGGCGAACAACTTGGTGCAGTACGGTCCGGAAACTTCCGTCGCCCACTCGATGACACGCACCCCGCGCAGAGCGTTCATCGCCGTGCGGCTTTCCGCGTCAATGTCGTCGGAAGTGAGTTACTCGCGCCGATGAGTGCACACACGCCACTTCCTGTCCTCACGCTCGTGCCGATCGAGCAGGGTGTTCTGCATCCGCATGGCTGCGGGTGGGCTGGCAACGACGCTAGCGACGGGAAAGCTGAGCTGTCAAGTGCGACTCGATAACTATGGCCGCGGTTGAGTTCGTCGGAACTTTCTAGTCGGCGGCACGCACCTTCGGCACCCGTTGGGCCCGCCCGCGACGTTTAGCGGGCGGCTTCGTCGTTGACGTGCTGACGCCCTTCGCAAGGATTTGCGTACCCAGTTCGATCTGCGCGCGGACGTCTGGCTCGGCCGTACCGAACCAGCGTGGTCCGAGACTCGTCGTGAAGATGATGAAATTGGCCAGCAGCTCGGCGAACAGGTCGGCGTCGACGTCTGCCCTGATCTGGCCCGCGGCTTGGTAGTGGCGAACGCCCTGGGCGATGACGGCCGTGCGGCGTGCGTGATTGGGTTGCAGCACCCGCAGCGAGAAGTCCGGATCTGATAACGCCCGACCGGAAATGTCCCAGCCGGGAACGCCGCTGTCCCGGTCGTCGATCCGCAGCCTCGCAAAGAACAGCTGCTCGATGTAGTCCTCGAAGCGCGCGGGCAGGGTCGCCACGACTTGCTCTTCGGCCTCACTGACGAGGTCCGCGATCTGGCGGGAAACGACTTGCTCGAAGATGCCCCGCTTGTCCCCGAAGTAGTGGAACAGCATCGCCTCCGAACAGTCGGCGCGACGGGCGATCTCCTTCGTCGCCGCGACCGCGTAACCCGCTTCGGCAAAGACCTCGGCAGCCGCTTCAAGGAGGGCTCGTTGTTTGCCGTCCTTGTCGCGAACTCGCCGCCGCGCGCTTGTGGTCATCCCACATACTTTAGCGAGCGCCCGTTGTCTGAGGGGAAGCTTGCGCGCGTGCCGCCCCTTCGCGCGCACCGTGCGGGCGCGCGATCCCGAGTGCCCCGGGTAGTTATCGAGTGCGACTTGACTCCGCGCAGTCGACGATTTACTGTGCTGCGAAAGCGAATTTCGGCGTGTGCGAGAAATCCGAGGGCCGGTGCAGATGGCACATGGACGGTGGCACGATTGCGGCGTTGCCGGTATGTGGACGGCCCCTCGGTGGGGGATGCCTGGCCGGGCTGACCGCTGGCGGTGTCTCGAGGCCGGCGTGCCGGCGGTCGGGGCCGGAAAGGACTGCCCATGGTGAGCAAATCACCGGAGGAACACGCCCGGAACCTCGATCTTCGTCACGAGGATTTCAACGACCAAGACTTCCTCTACGAGGTCTACTCGGTGATGCGGGAGAACGGACCGTTCAGTCACCAGGACGTGCCATTCCTCGGCCCCACGCCGGGGGGAGCGTGGATCGCCACCCGCTACGACGACTGCTACGAGATCTTGCGTGATTGGCGCAGCTTCTCCAGCAAGCCCATGCTGGAGGGCAACCCGATGTCATTCGGCGACATCGTGATCACCCTGGATCCGCCGCGGCAGCAGCAGCTTCGCAAAGTTCTCAACCCGTACTTTTCTCCGGGCCGGATGAAGGACCTGGAACCCCAGGTGCGGGCGGTCACCGACGGGTTGATCGACAACTTCATCGAATTGGGCCGCGGCGATCTCGCCGACGTCGCCTGGCAGCAACCCGGGATCGTGTTCTTCCGGTATGTACTCGGCATGCCCGTTGAGGACATACCGCTCTACATCGAGACAGCCGACCTTGCGATCAATGGTGAAAGCGAAGAGGTCCGAAACGGTTCGATGACGAACCTTTACCTCCGCGTACGCGAGGAGATCGACAGGCGTCGTGGTCAACCGCCGCGCGACGACTTGATCGACGTCCTGCTCGCCGCCGAGATCGACGGTGAGAAGTTGAGCTTCGACGACGTCGTCGCGAATGTGATGCTGCTGGTGCAAGCGGGGCTCGAGACAACCTCTAGTGCAATGTCGTTCGCCTTCTTCTATCTCGGCACTCATGCTTCGGAGCGCGACCGACTCGTACGTGATGCCGAGTTGATGCCCACGGCGATAGAGGAATTCATCCGTTTCGCCGGTTCGGTCCACGGACTGCATCGCTCCGTCGCGGAAGAGGTTGAACTGAGCGGCCGGAAGTTCTGTCCGGGTGAGACGGTCGTCGTGAACTATGCGGCCGCCAACCGCGACGCACGCGAGTTCGACGAGCCGAACAAGTGCATTCTCGATCGACAGACAAACCGCCACCTCGGGTTCGGGGCCGGCGTCCATCGCTGCCTGGGCTCCAATCTCGCGCGGCTCGAGTTCAGGGTGGGCGTCGAACAAACCCTGCAGCGGATACCCGACTACGCCATCCCCCCCGGGGCGAAGGTTGATTTTCATGGGAACTCGGTCACCCGCGGTTACCGCGCCCTGCCAGTCGTCTTCGCGCCGGGTGCCCGCGTCGGCCAATGAGCGCCGATATCGTCTCGCAGCCAGCGCAATAGCGAAATCAGGGAGGACCCCGTGGACAAGCAAGATCTGCAATGGATGATCTCGGTCGACGACCACATCATCGAGCCACCGAACGTGTGGGTCGACCGCGCGTCGGCCGCCGACCGGGACCGGGTACCACACGTCAAGCGGATCGACGGCGTCGACACGTGGATCTACGACCAAGCCCGCGCGTCGGTGATGGGTATTTTGGTCGCGGCTCACCAAAGGCCGGCCGAGTATTCCCCGCTGCCAGTGAATTACGACGAGATGCCCCGTGCCTACTTCGACCCGGTGGCCCGCATCCCCGACATGGACGAGGACCACGTGATCGCGGGATTGAACTTTCCCTTCTTCCCCCGGTTCTGCGGTCAGATGTTCGCCCACCTCGGTGACCGCGATCTGGCCCTCAAGTGCGTGCGGGCCTACAACGACTTCGTCATCGACGAGTGGTGCGCGGCGGCACCGGGTCGCTACATCCCGATGGTCATCGTCCCGCTCTGGGATACCCGACTGGCCGTCGAGGAGACGCTACGGTGCGCCGACAAGGGCGCCAAAGCCATTGCCTTCTCGGAGAACATGCACCCGCTGGGATTTCCGTCCATCCATTCGGGAGCATGGGATGATTTCTTCGCGGTGGTGAACGAGACGAGGATGCCGCTGTGCACCCACATCGGATCGTCCTCGGTCAGCCCGACCACGTCGCCCGACGCGCCCTTCGGGGTTCAGGCGGTCAACATCAACCTCAATCTGGCGAATTCGACCACCGACTGGCTGTTCTCGGGCAAGCTGCAGAAATACCCCGACCTCAAGATCGTGCTGGCCGAGGGCGGCATCGGCTGGATTCCCTACCTCATCGAGCGCGCCGAACATGTCGCCGCCGACTACCAATACCTGCGCGCCAACAACTGGGCGGTGGACCCGGCCACGATGCGCCTGACCCCGGTGCCCACCGACCCCGAGATATTCCCGGAGTCTCCGCGCCAGCTCTTCCGCGACCACATCTACGGGTGCTTCATCGAGGACGACTTCGGGGCGGCGAATCTCGATTTCATCGGCGTCGACAACGTGATGATCGAAACGGACTATCCGCACACCGACAGCCTCTGGCCGAACTCGCTCCAGGCCGCTCACAAGGCGCTGGACGGCCGGTCCGACCTCGACAAGTACAAAATATTGCAAGGCAATGCTCGCCGGGTGTTCGACTTCGAGCCCGCCCCGTATCCGACGCCGAAGTAGTCAGCGGCCCAACGGAATTCGTTCGATGCGGGAGTACCAGAGCTTTATCGACGGTAAGTGGTTGAGCGACAACGCGGTCGGCGTCATCGACGTCATCGATCCGGCCACCGAGGAGTTGATCGGACGAGTCGTCGACGGTGGACCCAAGCAAGCGACCATGGCGATCGAGGCCGCCCGGCGGGCTTTCGACGACGGGCCGTGGCCGTGGCTGTCCGTCCGGGAGCGGGCGAAGATCATCAAGCGGTTCGCCGAGATCCTCGACGAGCGCAAAGCGGAACTTCGAGAGCTGGTCGTCGCCGAGATCGGCTCGACCGGCTTCATCACCGACCTGATCCAGGTTGGCGGCGCCATCGAGGCCGCCCACTATTACGGCGAGTTCGTCGAACACGATGTGACGTGGGTGGAGACGCCGGGCGGACCAACAGTTTCACCGACCGGCCTGGGCGGCGTGACGGTGGTCCGCGAACCGGTCGGGGTCGTCGGGGTCATCACGCCGTTCAACTTTCCCTTCTCGATCAACATTCAGAAGTGCCTGGCCGCCTTGGCCGTCGGCTGCACCGTGGTGCTCAAGCCCCACCCGTGGACCCCGATGAACGCCCTGGAGCTGGCCAAGGTGGGTCAGGAGGCGGGCCTGCCGCCCGGGGTGTTCAACGTGGTCGTCGGCGGTGCGGACATCGGGGAGGAGCTGTGTACCCACCCAGGCGTCGACATGATCGGGTTCACCGGTTCGACGGCGACCGGTCGACGCATCCGCGAAGTATCGGCCGCAACGATGAAACGCACACAGCTGGAGCTCGGCGGCAAGAGCGCGCACATCGTCCTCGACGACGTCACCGAAAGCGACGCCGCGGGAATAGGATTCGGTCAGGTGCTGATGCATGCCGGCCAGGCATGCACCGTCACGTCACGACTTCTGTTGCCCGAGCACCTGCTTGACGCGTACGTCGAAGGCCTCAAAGCCATGGCTTCCTTGATCACCGTCGGGGATCCGCGTGATCCCACCACCGTCGTCGGGCCGCTGATCAGGGATCAGCAGCGGCAGCGAGTTGAGTCCTTCGTACAGTCGGGTCTGCAGGAAGGCGCGCGGCTGGTGGCCGGCGGCAAACGTCCCGAACACCTGCGACGCGGCTTCTACTACGAGCCGACGGCATTTGTCGAGTGCCGCAGCGACATGCGCTTGTGTCAGGACGAGGTGTTCGGGCCCGTGCTCGCGGTGATGACCTATCGCTCCGAAGACGAAGCCATCCGCATCGCGAACGACTCCGTCTACGGGCTGGCGGGTCTGGTGATGACCCGCAATGCCGCAAGGGGATTCAACGTCGCCCGGCAGATCCGAACCGGCACCATCATGGTGCAAACCGTCGCGCCCGGTGCCGATCTGGGAGCCAATCCGGGTGGCGGGCAGGGTCCCGGCTGGTCGCTGCCGGCGCGCGGCATGTTCAACGGCGGCGGGCCGTTCGGCGGCTTCAAA
>NZ_GG770557.1:397618-403293 GCF_000164135.1 Mycobacterium parascrofulaceum ATCC BAA-614
CTCAAACAGAGTGGACTCGGCCGCGAGCAAGGGCGCTGGGGTTTCGAGGAATACACCGAGCTGAAGTCAATCACCATGATGTAGTGGGGAAAGGTCGCGTGATGGAACTGCTCAAGGACGTCCGGGTCCTCGAGGTGTCACTCTTCTCCACGGATGCACTGGGCGGGCATCTGGCGGACCTCGGCGCAGAGGTGATCAAGGTGGAGCCGCCCGGCGGCGGCGGTTTCCGCGGTGCGGCGGTTTCCGGCGGCGAGCTGCAGGACTCGCACTGGAACCGGGGCAAGAAGAGTGTGGCGATAAACCTGAAAACCAGTGAGGGTCAAGAGGCGTTTCGCCGCCTGGCCGCGAAATCGGCCGTAGTCGTTGACGGTTTACGCTACGGAACCGCGGTCCGGCTGGGCTTCGGCTACGACGACATCGTCGCAGTCAACCCGAGAGTCGTCTATTGCGTGCTCAATGGCATGGGCAGTTATGGGCCCTACACCCGATTGCCCACGCACGGGCTGTCCTTCGACTGTTTCGCCGGCTTGAGTCCGCCGATCATCGAAACGGATGGAACACCCCGACTTTCGGGGGCGGCCACCGGGACGACGGGTGTTCTGGCGGGACCGCTGTACGCGGCGATCGGCGTACTCGCCGCGCTGCACGCCGCCGGCCGCGACGGCAAGTCGCAGTACGTCGAAGTGGCGCAGGTCGATGCGGCGATCAACTGGAACTTTCAGCACCTCACGGCGCTCGCGAACGGTCAGCCGGGCTACGGCGAGGGAATCCGCGCTTCGCTTCGCTACCAGTACTACGAAACGAGCGACGGCAACTACGTGGTGTTCAACGCCCTGGAGGACAAGTTCTGGCGCAGATTCTGCGAGTCACTCGACAGGATGGATCTCTACGAACCGGGGCGCCAGAAGCCGGGGGAGGATGCCGAGGCAGAGGCCCGGCTGCGCGAGCAGTTGACGGCGATATTCAAAAGCCGCACCCGGAGGCAATGGACCGACTTCTTCATCGCGACCGACATCGCAGGGGCGCCGGCATTTTTAGGAGCGGACCTGTTCGAGGACGACCACACGAAGGCTCGTCGGCTCGTCTACGAACAGGCTCAGCCGGATGGAACCTCGCAGCGATTCATCGGAACGTGCATCAAGACCAAACCCGACGAAGACTTTGCACCGCGGGCCGCGCCGCACGTTGGGCAGCACACGGAGGAGTTACTCGCCGCCCTGGCCGGCTACGAACCGGCCGGAATCGCGCGCCTCCGTGCGATCGGTGCCATCTGAAGGCCGGCGGACGACTGTTGACCGGTTGGTCGCGGACCGGCCCCCCGCACGCCCTTCACTGAAGGGGCCATCGATGCCAGCAGTCCCATAGCGGGCTACCACGAGCGCAATCCGCGTTATCGTCTGCTGGTGGCCATATCGACTCCGGTGAGCGCAGCGGTCGTGACGTTCTTTGCGGTGACGGCGTGCGTAACCGCCCCGCTCGGCGCCGCGGACCCGACACCCCAACAGTCGCCGTTCCCGACCGGAAAATCCGGCACCACCATCCACGTCACGGAATACAGCACCGCGACCGCCGACGTCACGCTCAACAACGCGACCTGGATCTCGTCGGGCTGCGGCCTGACCGGCGGGGGCTGCAACGTCGTCGAGCTCACCATCGTCGGCAAGTCCGACACACCGTTCAGCTACAGCACGACCACTCTGACCGCCGCATCCTCTCCGTGGAGGCAAGACCCCTACCGGGACGTACAAGGCGGCTCATCCACCGCTGACTACCAGAAGATCAACAAGACGCCGCCGCTGCGTTCGGGCAGCGTCACCAACGGCCAGACCGCCCACGGATACATCGCCTACGACAGCAGCGTCCACCAGGGCGACGTCTACATCGAGTTCAATGACCCCAACGCCCCGGCGGCGCCCACCCCATTGGCGGGCTGGAAAGTCCACACCTAAGCGCCGCAGTTCGGCGAACGTTGCGGCGACGTCACGCCGATCTCGGGGATAAACTTCGTCGTCGAAGTCCCAGGCGGCGCCGGTAATGCGTGGTTTCCCAGCGACCGCCGAACGTGAAAGTCGGTGGTGCGCGGTGATCGAGCCGGGTAGCGACGCCGCGCTGGAAGTCATGCGCTCCGACGAGGAAGCCGCCAAGGGTTTTAGGGAGTGGCTGGCCGCCGCCGAGCGGGCCGGCCGCAGGGTGCTGCGGCAGCCCGACGGCGCGTATGTGCTGTGGCGCCGCGACGACGTCCTCGCAGCCCTCCGCGATGGCGAGCTTTTCGCCAGCCGCCAAGGCGAGCTGATGCCGGGGAATCCACCGTTCGGCCCGTACCGGACGATCATGGTCGAGCAGTTGTTCACTCCCGGCAATTCGCGGGACATGCTCAGGCCCGTGCGCGCGATCATCGAAAAATGCGTCGACGCCGTAGCGGCACAGCTGGACCGCTGCGACGGTGCGGGCGTCGCCGAGGTCGTCTGGCGCGCAGCCTTCGTCACGGTCTGCGGGCTGCCGACGGACACCGCTCCCGAAGCGGTCAACACGGAGCTGGTGCGGACCATTCGCCAAGCGCCGCAGGGCGGCCCCGACGTGATCAGCATCCTCGCCACCGAACCGCTCTCCGACGAAGAGGTGCTGGGACTGATGGCCTCGGTGGGCCGCGGATTCATCTTCGCCTCGTTCGCGATCAGGGCCGGGCTGGCGGTGCTGGCGCGAAAGCCGATGCTGCAGCGGGAGCTCCGCGAGAACCCGGACCGGCAACGCCGGTTCGTCGAGGAGCTGCTGCGGTTGGACCGCGGGGCGAAGACCGTGTCCCGCATCACGAGCCGCACCGTGACAATCGGCGAAACGACGATCCCGGCCGGATCCCACGTCGAGTTGTACGTCGGATTCGTTCACCGCGACGAGGCCGACGAGATGTCCGGTCATGAGATCAAACTCGATGGTCCGCAGCGGAATTGGAGCTTCGGCGGAGGCCCGCACCGGTGCCCGGCGTCGCATTTGGCGCGCGACCTGCTGACCGTGTTCTTCGAAGTGTGGCTCGCCAGAATTCCGTTCTTCTGGTTCGACTGGGACAGCGGGAAGGTCCCCAAAGCCTGGTATCCCAAGCCCTACAGTGCGTCACCGAGCGACGTTTTCGACGGCTGGTTCCCGGTTCACGTGCCACTCAGGTGGCGACCGGAGCTTTGAGCATGAACGAACCGTGTCCCTGCGGCGGTGACGAAGACTATCGCGCCTGCTGCGGACCGCTTCACGATGGCGAGGTGCAGGCCGCAACGGCCGAGGAATTGATGCGGTCGAGGTATTCGGCGTTCGCCCGCGGTGACGCCGACTACCTGTTCCGCACGTGGCACCCCCGCACGCGGCCGTCCGACGTGACGGTCGATCCGGACATCACCTGGACCGGTCTGAGCGTGCTCGACGCCGTCGCCGGTGGCCCGGAAGACGACGGCGGGGAGGTGGAATTCATTGCCCGTTTCGAGTCCGCGGGCCGCGCCGGCAGCCTGCACGAGCGCAGTCACTTCGAGCGCCGCGCCGGCCGCTGGTTCTACCTCGACGGCGTGGCCGAACAGGCGTAGCCGCGCGTGGCTCATCGGGCCGTTCGCTTCGGCGGGCAGCAGTGTCCGCCACGTCGTGAGCGGACGGCTAAATTACCCGTATGCGCGGTAGTCGCCTGTTCGGTGCGGTCCTGACGATCCTCACAGCGGCCGTGCTGCTGGCGCCCCCCGCCGGCGCGCAGCAACCGTTCAAGCTCACGGACCACATCACCGACAGTGCCGGCGTGTTGACGGATCCCGGTCGGGCAGCGGTCAGCTCGGCGATCGACCGGCTGTACCGCGATCGGCACCTCCAACTGTGGGTGGTCTACATCGACAACTTCTCCAGGTTCAAACCGGAGAACTGGGCCGACCGGACGCGTAACGCCAGCGGATTGGGCGGCCGTGACGTGCTACTGGCCGTGGCCACGAACACCAAGACATACGCTTTCGCGGTGCCGCCGCAGGTACCCGGCCTGACGCCGGCCGAGCTGGAGACGCTGCGGAGCAAGCGAATTGAGCCCGCGGTGGGCGCCAAGGATTGGAGCGGCGCAGCGGTCGCCGCGGCCGACGGGTTGGACGCGTCGGTGACCTCGTCGAAGTCGATCTGGCTGCCGATCGTGGGCGGCCTCGTCGTGGTCGTCGTGGTCGTTGTCGTGGTCGTGGTGTTTCTCCTGCTCTATCGCGCGCGGCGCCGCCGGCGCGGGATCGACACCAGCGGCGGGCAGGTCGACCCCGAGGGACAGTCGCTGGCGCAGGCGTTGTCGACCGCGGACGCCCGAATGCGCCAGGTCTCGGACTACGTCGCCCGGCATCGCCAGAGCGTCGGCGCCGAGGCCGGGGCCCGCGTCGACGAGGCCAAGCGGTATTTGGCCGCGGCGCATGGCAGGCAAGCGACCAACGACAGCGAAGCAATCGCCTATGCCAACAGGGCGTCGACACTGGCCGCTCAGGCGCAAACGCTGGCGAACGCCGACGTGCTCAAGGCGCACCGGCCGCGGCGCGGCGGTGGCACTGCCAGCCGATGAGCGGTGAGACCACCGCCGGCTCGGAACGCCAGTTCAGAAGCATCCGCTCACATGGACTCGGCGCCCGCCTCCCACGCACACGTTGACCGGTGGCGGCGGGGGCGGAAAGTCCTGCGGCAGCGGCGCATACGCGTCCGGCGGTGGAACGTTCGCGTTGATCGTATCGGCGACGTTGGTGCACCCGCTCACCGAAACGCGCCTGCCGACGCTGGCGCAGACGTCCGCGTTGGCAGCACCGGAGGGCTGCACGACGGCATACGTCTCCGGAATCGCGACGAGGGCCAAGATGGCTATCCCTCCTGCGGTCCGGGACCGTAGCTTCATCTGGCTCTCCTCAATCCAGGTCGTGCTTTGGGGCATGCGCGCGAGCGCGCCCCCTCAGTCTGGAGCGGCACCGGGCTGCCCGACCAGCGGTGTCCAGTGGCAACGCTGCCTGATGTCCGCGAGGGGCTGACGGATGTTCTCGAGGTCGGCCTGCTCCTGCGGGTTGGCGTTGAAGTACTGCTGCACATCCTCGCGGATCTGATCTTTCGGCTGGTCCTGAAGGCCGGTGTAGAAGCCGTTCAAGTCCGGATGGGTGTAGAGGTAGGTCGACAGCGCCGCGGCCACACCGGCCGCGACACCGGCGACGTCCGCCGCCGTGCAGTTGGGCGGCGGGGGCGGGGGATCGGCCGCGGCGATCCCCGCGGTGGAGCAGACAAGGGTGCCGGCCACCGCGCCGGCACCGATTGCCCCGACCAGCAGCCGGCGGCGGATCAGATCTACGGGCAACACGAGGGCCCCCTTTGTCCGGCACGGTTCGAGCCGAGGTGAGCAGCAGTTGGCATGGGATTAACTCTGGGCACTGAGCGAGGTCCTTTGCTCGGGCCGAAAGTCACTACCCCAACGGCCAAGCGTCACCGATGTTGGCCTCGGGGGCGACCGGACACCGCGGCTCGGCGGCAAAGGCGCAGCGTTGGGTCGCGGAGCCCCAGGGGTCGCGAAATAGGGTGCGGCAACGGCGGTTACGATCGCTCACCCCGCCGGCCGCCGCCTGTTAGAGGTGGGGGATGCCGGGCAGGGGGATGTGCGGGATGGGCACGGCCGGCGGTCCGGCGGGGATCGGCGGACGCGGCACCGGGAT
>NZ_GG770557.1:403611-421983 GCF_000164135.1 Mycobacterium parascrofulaceum ATCC BAA-614
CGGCGCCGCCGGGGCGGGGGTGGGGGCGGCCGGGGGCGGCGGGGGCGCAGCGGGGGCGACGGCGTGTGCGCCGATCTGTGGCCGCGTGTCGACGTGCGGTCGAATCGCGATCGCCAGCGCGATAACGAGGGCCAGGACGCCGCCGACGAACAGCCCCAACACGCTCATCGCCACGAGAAACGGCCTCGTGGTCCGCTGCTCGTTCGGCGCGGCAGCGGAACCGGTCCATGGGGAGTCGACGTCGGCGGCGCCGAACGCGCCGTCGGGCGCGATGCCAGCGTCGTCGGGGTCGGCGCTGTAGGCCAACGCCTCGGCGCCACGTTCCACGGTCGCCGCACCGGCCGCGTAGCCGAGACCGACCGCGTGCGGAATCGCCGCGCCGGTGGCGGGATCTTGCGCGTACGCGATCGCGGCAGTCGAGGAAGAGAACAACGGCGGATGCGCCGATGCCAACGCCGCGCCCCTGGCCAGCGCCAACTCCGGCTCCTCCGGTGTGCTCACCACCAGGGAGGTGGCCGCCTCCAACTGCATCCTGATGGTGGCGACGTCGACGCCGTCGGAGCCGACCACGAACAGGCCATCCGGTCGAGGCTCCATCGCCTCGGCGCCGGCGGCCAGCGCGGTCACCGCTTCCACCGCCGCTTGGTCGTCGTCCGGGAGGGCCTGCCGGCGCACGTCGGCGACCGAACCGTCGCCGGTGTCGACCACGGCCATCGTCGCGGCCGACGGCTCCACGAACAGCAGGGCGGTGTGCGCGTAACGGGTCGCGCTACCCACCGTCTGCGTCAACGCGGCGGCCGCCAGAAACGCCGAGACCAGCATGATCTTGTCGATCCGCTGATCGGCCAGCAAGTCGCGCAGCGCGGCGGCCTGGGTGGGGTCCGTCCACGTCACCCCGACCGAGGCCAACGGGCAGCCGCTCTCCGTCGCCCCTTGCCGCGTTCCCAGGATCGCGGAGACCACTTGATCCGGTCCGGCCGGATCCGCCCGACCTCGGGACACGTCGAAAGTGTCCGTATCGACGGTGGCGCCCTCGGCGTGTTCGCCCTCGACCAAGATCGCGTGGACCGCCGCGGGCGTCATCGACACACCGAGTACGGTTTCCACCGTCCCTCCCGCAGACTGTCGCGAATCGCCCCCGCATTCCAGCCTAACCCCGCAGCCGGGCGGGCCGCGCCGTCAGTGCCCCTCAGCTGCGGGCAACACCGTGTGCACGACGCCGGTGCCGTCGTAGCGGAACTCGTGCGCGGGATGACGAAGGGGCTCGATGGTGCCATCTGCGTGCACGACGACTCCGCCACCGGAGGGGATTCCGAGTCCGGTGGTCGATCCCCGAAGCAGATCAGTCGCGTGCGACAGCCGCGCCCAGGCGCCCCGCTCGTCGTGCGCATCGATCACCCGCGGGACGAGGCCGAACACGTCGAGCAGCCCGGGCGCCGCGGATTCCGGTGCCTCGACGATTCCGTACCGTCCGAGCTGGACGGCGCCGGCCGAAACGCCGACGAGGACGGACCCGTGAGCGTGCCTGTGCAGGATCACGTCCTTCATCCCGGTTGCCTCGAACGTGTTCCAGCCGAGTCGCACATCGCCGCCCGCAAGCACGATCAGGTCGGCACGTTCCAGGAATGCGCGGTCTTGGGGGCCGAATGACGAATCGATCATGCGACGCTCGGTGATCCCGACTTCGTCCAGCGCCGCCTCGAAGATTTCGTAGAACTCACGACGATCCCCGTTGGAAGCGCCGATGTACGCCGCGGTCAGCGGTGTGTCCCGCGCCAATCCATCGAGGGCCGTCTCCAGCAGCGGTCGGTCGCGCCGCCTCCAGAACAGCAGCTGGCTGTCCGCCAGCAGGTACAGCGGTTGCGGTTGTGGCACAGTGTCAGTCACCGCACGTGAGCTCGGCGAAGCGTGCGAGCGCGGCGTCGAGATCAGCCGCGTCGAAGATTTCGCAGCGGCTGATGAGGTCGCCTTCGACGGTCTGGACCTCGATGCCCCGCCACTCGGCGGCGAACCCTTGGTGCGAGACACCGTGCGCCACATGGGAGCAAACGGCTCCGAGGTCAGTCAACCGATGAACGGCCTCGACCCGGAAGGTGGTGTTCGCGGTCAGTTGCCACAGCGAGATCGGTGACGCGTTGAGCCCGCCTTCCTCGATGATGCCCGGTCGTCGGTGATCGATGTTGACCCAATCGGGTGTCGTCGGGAAAAGCTCACGCCGGTTCATCGCGGCATACGACGCGGCGATGACCGACCACGTGTGCGCGTGGTCGGCCGCTTCCCCCGCGAGGTAACGGTTCTCGAGCTCCTCGAAGGCGGCGTCGAGGTCGTCGGCATCGATTAAAACATGAGCCGCGATTCGCCCGTCAGTGTTGATCTCAGCGATCGCCAGCATCTCTACGGCGAATTCCCCGCGCTCTAAGTCGGGGTTGAAGGAGCGGATGAGGCTGAGGGCGAGGCGCTCACCTCGGGTCGCAATCATGGTCAAAGATACCCGCGCAAGCCCCTCGGCCAGGGCCTGCATGTTCGCGACCACGACGTTGCGCCCGTCCCAGACGCCGATATTCACCACGCGACGGCGGTCGTCGACGAAACTGTCGCCGGCCAGGACGTCGGCCATGGCCGCCCAGTCGCCGGAGCTTGCGTGCGCGAAGAGCCGGCCTTCGGCTCGGCTTGCCGCGTTCTCCAGCCGGCTCGCCCGTGCTTGTAGTTCCTCGAACCTGGCAAGCGCGGCGTCCAGGTCCGACTCGTCGAAGACTTCGACGCGGCTAAGCAGGTCACCCTCGACGATGCCGACGAGGATTACCCGCCACTCGGCGTCAAAGCCCTCTTGCGAGGTTCCACGCGCAGCATGGGTGACGACCGCTCCCAGGTCATTCAGCCGATGCACCGCCTCGATGTCGGCGCGGGTGTCTGGCATGAGGTCCCACAAGCTACGAAGATACCCGGCCAGATCCTCACGCTCGGCCGTTAAGGCTGCTCGATGGTCGATGCAAATCGAATCCTGTGTCATGCAGGGAAGTTCGTGCCGGTTGGACTCGGAATAGCTCCGCGCGATGACCGACCAGGTGTGTGCGTGGGGGGCGGCTTCTCCGGCCAGGTAGCGGGCATCGAGTTCGCCGAATGCGGAGTCAATCTCCTCCGGGTCGAACAGGACGGCTGCCGTGACCTGTTCGCCGTTGTGCTCGACGACTTGAAGGACGTCGAGTTGAATTGCGGGATGGTCACGGCCCGACGCTTGAACGCGGGTGAGAACGAGGCGTTCGCCTCGGGTAGCGACGATTTCCGAGGCGAGGTTCGCCAATAATCCGACGTCAGCGGACACCCGCAGATCTTCGATCGCGGCATCGCGACCCTGTCGAACCCCGGCGTTGACGATCCGGCGGCGATCGTCGAGGGAATAGTCTTCGGCAAACAGCTGGGCCGTGGCGTCCCAGTCGCGGTCAGCGAAGTACGCCAGAAACCGTTGGTTCACTGGGTTTTCCAGCCACGGTCGCTGTCGGTGTAGTTCGTCGAACCTCGCGAGTGCGACGTTGAGATCCGTCTCGTCGAATAGCTCGGTGCGGTTGAAGCGGTCGCCGTCGACCATCGATAGGCTGACTTCTCGCCACTCGGCGTCAAAGCCGTCTCGCGAGGTCCCGCGAACTGCGTGTGTTACCAACGCCCCGAGATCGCTCAGTCGATGGACTGACTCGATGTAGATTCTGGTGTCCGGGATTACATCCCAGGTCGAGCGCATATACGTCTCAAGTTCACCGGGCCCGAATGCTCTCCCTCGCCGGTGGTCGACGTTTACCCAATCTGGTGTCCTTGCGGGAAGCTCGTTGCGGTTGGCCGCGGAGTAGGCGCGCGTGATGACCGACCACGTATGCGCGTGAGCGGCTGCTTCGCCGGCGATGTACCGCACGTCGAGCTCCTCGAATGCGTCGTCGATGTCGTCAGGGTCGAACACCGCGGTCGACGCGAATCGGTTATCGGCGTTGACCTCGATGACGCCGAGCGCCGCAGCCTGGAACGCTTCAGGCAGCGAATCTTGGCTCGCGAAGGTGAAACGGAAGAGTGCGAGCCGCTCTCCGCGGGTCGCAATGATGGCCGCCTGCACATCGCTCATCCAGACCTCTGCGGTGGCCCGCCAGTTCGCCATCTCGACATCTCGACCGCGGCGGATTCCGCTGTTGATGACGGAGCGGCGGTCGTCCGAGCAGAAGTCTTCTGCGATCAGATCTGCCATGGCATCCCAGGCATGGGCCGCAAAATGTGCGAGGAACTGCTCGAGCACCCGGCTTGCCACGTTTTGCAGCTGGGGCGCCAGACGACCGAGTTGATCGAATCGCGCGATGGCGGTGTCTAAGTCACTCTCGTCAAATAACTCGCAGCGGGTGAGTCGGTCGCCTTCCAGGATTAGAAGTTGAATCATTCGCCATTCGACGCCTAAGCCGTCCTGCGAGAGTCCGTGCGAATCGATCGTGACGACAGCTCCGACGCTGTTGATTCGATGCACCGTTTCGATGATCACCTTGAATTCCGGCGTCAGATCGAAGAACGTCTTCAGGGCGGGGGACAGCTCGCCTGACGCGAATGGTGTGGCTCGCCGGTGGTCGGCTATGACCCAGTCCACAGCTGGAAGTTCATGCCGGTTGAACATGGCGTAGATGCCTGTGATCGCCGACCAGGTCTGTGCGTGGGCGGTCGCTTCGCCGGCGATGTATCGGGCTTCGAGCTCGGCGAGGGCGAGCTCAAAGTCGTCGAGGTCGAAGGAGACAAGTGCGACAATCCGCTCGTCGGCGTCGATCTCGACGAGGCCGATCAACTCGGCGAGATAAGCCTCGGAGCCTTGCTCCGGGTCCGAAAAAGACATGCGTGCGCGCACGACGCACACGCGTTCCCCCCGAGTCGCCAAGACCGTTGACGTCATGCCCGTCCACCCCAGATCGGCCAATGTCCGCAAGTCCGTGATCTCCGCGGCTAGACCATGCCGGAGGCCCGCGCCCACCACCCGTCGGCGATCGTCCAAGGAGAAGTTGTCGACGAAGGACCCCGCGATGGCGTTCCAGTCACCCGCCGCGAGCTGTGCCGAAAAGCGCTCGCACACGAGGCTTGCCGTGTTCGTCAGCCGCGGAGTCTGCGGCTGCAGTGCCTCGAACCTCGCGATCGCGGCGTCGAGGTCAGCCTCGTCGAATAGCTCGCAACGGTCGACCCGGTCACCCTCGACTGTCAGAACCTGGAGCATTCGCCACTCAGCGTTCAAGCCTTCCGGCGAAGTCCCGCGCTGCGTGTGGGTGACGACCGCGCCGATGTGGCTGAGCCGATGCACCGCCTCGACGTGAATGGTGAGGTCTGGCGTGAGGTCCCATTTGGCGCTGATGGTTGGGATCGGATTGCTGAATGTGAATGGTGTACCCCGCCGGTGGTCGATCATGACCCAGTCGGTTGGGGGAAGCTCCCCGCGATTGAACGAGACGTGAACGCGTGTGATGACCGCCCAAGTGTGCGCGTGGGAGGCCGCTTCGCCGGCGAGGTAGCGCGCGTCGAGCTCCGCGAGGGCGGCGTCGAAGTCGTCGGCGTCGAATATGGAGTGAACAATCATCCGGCTGTCCCTGTCGATCTCCACGACGCCGAACATGTCCGCGCTGATCTCACCGGGCTCAAGTCCGTGGGCGGAGGACCGAATACGAGAAAGGGCAAGGCGTTGCCCACGAGTCGCGAGGATCGTCGAGACAACGCCCTCGAAACCGACGTCAGCGACTGCCCGCAGGTTTGCGAGGTTCGTGTCTCGCCCGCGGAGTTCACCGGAGTTGACAACCCGACGGTTGTCATGCGACACAACGTTTTCGGCGAGTATCTCGGCCATCGCGGGCCAATCGCGCGTCGTGAGGCCGCTCCAAAACCGTTCATTGACTTGGCTTGCCGCATTATCCAGGCGATGCGGCCGCGCCTGCAATTCGTCGAAGCGGGCGAGGGCGGCGTCGAGTTCTGTCTCGTCGAAGACTTCGCAGCGGCTGACCAACCCACCGCCGACCATCAGCACGGCGATCCCGCGCCACTCGGCGTCGAAACCCTCTCGCGTTTCACGCGCCGCGTAGGTAACGATTGCTCCCAAACCGCTCAGCCGATGCACTTGCTCGACATAGACATTGATGTCTTGGTCACTGGCCCCACCGGCGCCGAAATATGCGGTCAGGTCACCTGGCCCGAACGCCGTCTCCCGCCGGTGGTCGGCATACACGCAGCCTGGCGCGGCCAGCGGCGGCTCGCGCCGGTTGAGCGCGGCGTAACTACCCGCGATGACCGACCACGTGCGTGCGTGGCTGGCGGCTTCCCCGGCGAGGTAGCGGGCGTCGAGCTCGGCCAGGGCATTATCGAAATCGTTTAGTTCGAAGATGACGGATGCCACAACCCGTTCGTCGGCGCCGACCTCGACGAGGTTGAGGGCATCGTTCTTAATCGCACCGGGGTCGGACCCTGCCGCGCGAACACGCAAAAGCGCGAGTCGCCCGCCACGGGTCGCCATGACACCCACCATCGTCAAGGTGAAGCCGACGTCGGCGATCGCCCGCATGTCTGCAATCCCGGCATCTCGACCGTGTCGGATCCCGGCGTTCACCACCCGGCGGCGATCTTCGTTAGAAAAGTCATCCGCCACAACTTCGGCCATCGCGTCCCAGTCGCGGGCCGCGAACCACATGAAAATGCGCTCGTACGCCTGGCTCGCCGCGTTTCTCAGCCCACACGTCGGCCGGCTGAGCTGATCGAACCTCGCGATCGCGCCGCCGAGCTCCGCGTCGTCGAATAGCTCGCTGCGGCTGACCCGATCGCCGTCGAACATCACCACGTCGGTCACCCGCCACTCGGCGTCGAACCCGTCTGGGGAGGTCCCGATTGCCACGTGGGTAATCACCGCGCCTAGATTGCCCAGCCGGTGTACGGCCTCAATGTAGATGCGGGACTGCGGCGAGAGGTCCCATGCGGCAGAGAGATACGCGCCGAGATCATTCGCACCGATTGGTGCGAGGCGTCGATGGTCGAGGCTCGCCCAGTCAGATGTCGTTTTCGGGATTGTCCGCTGGTTCAGCGCCGCGAACGCCTCCGTAACGAGCGCCCAGGTGTGCGCGTGTTCCGCTGCTTCACCCCTGAGGTAGCGGGTGTCAAGCTCGCCGAAGGCGGCGTCGATGTCGTCGAGATCAAAGATGATCCGCGCCCTCAGCTGACCATCGGCATTGACCTCAATGACGTCGAAAACATCGGTGTGGAATGCCTCCGGCCGCTTGTCGCGGCCCCAGGTTTGGGTGCGGCACAGCGCAAGGCGGTCGCCGCGGGTGGCGATGATATCCGCGGTCAAGCTTTCAACGCCGATTTCGAGCGTTGCCGACATTTCTTCGAGTACGGCGTTACGACCTTGTCGCGTGCCCGCATTCACCGGTCGACGGCGATCCTCGGTTGAAATATCCTCGGCCAGAATCTCGGACATCGCGTCCCAATCGCGGGTTCCGAAGCACGCTTGCAGGCGTTCGCGCGTTTGGGTTGCCGTGTTCTCCAGACGCGGCACCGGGCGGCTCAGCTGGTCGAAATTGGCAAGCGCGGTCTGCAAGTCCGCCTCATCGAACAACTCGCAGCGGTTGACCAAGCTGCCTTCGACCGTGACCAACGCGACCTCGTGCCACTCGCCGTCGAACCCTTCGTGCGACTTTCCATGCGCGACATAGGAAACGATCGCGCCACGCTCGTCCAACCGGTGCACGGCATCGACGTAGGTGGTGATGTTCTGGCCGATGTCCCACCCGGCGCGGATGTATGCGGGCAGCTGGTTGCGAGCGAACGTCGCCACCCGGCGATGGTCGACGGTCGTGCAGTCGGGGGCCATCGCGGGGAATTCGCGCCGGCTGATCGAGGCGAAAGTTCCCGTGACCACCGACCATGCGGCGGCATAGGGCGCCGCTTCGCCGGCCAGGTACCGGGCGTCAAGCTGGGCAATGGCGGCGTCGATGTCTTCGAGGTCGTAGGTGCCGACGTTCGCGATGCGGTCGTCGGCATCGATCTCGACGACGTTGAGGGCGTCGTTTTGAATCGCGTCGGGGTCGCTGCCGGACGCGCGAACACGTGCCAGCACGAGACGCTGCCCGCGGGTCGCAATTGCGCTGACCATCGAGATGCCGAAGCCGACTTCGGCGGCGGCCTGCAAGTCTCTGACCACGGCGTCTCTACTGCGTTGCGTCTCGGCACTCACGACGCGCCGGTGATCGATGCCGACGTAGTCATCGGCCACGAGGTCAGCCAGGGCGTCCCAGTCACGCGCCGCGAAGTGCGACCACTCCTCCTCAAATACGCGCGCGGCCTTGTTCTGCAATCGCCGCGGAATCGGGTGCTTCGCCTCGAATCGGGCATGCGCGGCGTCAAGCTCGGCGAGCGCGCCGTCGAGGTCGTCGACGTCGAACCAGACTTGCAGGGATATCTGGCCGTCTTCGTCGATGCCGTAAAGCAAGAGGAATTCGTCCCGCGGTGCCCCAGGGCTGACGTCGTCCGCGCCTATCACCAATCGAGCGAGCGCAAGACGCTCGCCTCGCACGGCGATAACCACTTGGGTCAGCCGCATAGGGACTTTCTCCAAAACGCGCCTGTTCACCTGTGGGAACTCGCCCGGTGGGACGTCGATCTGCCCAAAGCCGACGATTTTGCGGCGACTCTCGATGGATCCATCAGCCGCGAACAGCTGCTCGAACTCGTCCCAGGCCTCACGATTTATTGCGGCCGTCACGCGTTCGCCCGCTCGAACGCATGCGTTGTCGAGCTCGACAATGCGCGCGCCTGGTGGCGTCGCTACACGCGGAACGGCGCGCTCACCGAGAACCCGACGCGCCTTCTCGGCAAGCGCGACAGCGCCTTTCCGCTCGTACAGATCGACCGCCCGCTCAGCGGCGGCCCGCGCACCCGCGAAGTCACCGGCGGCACCCAACACGGTTGCCAGCGTCAGGCACGCGTCGCCGTGATCGACCAGCGCGTCGGTGCGCTCGGCGAGGGCGACGGCGTCCTCGGCGACCCGACGCGCCTCGTCATCGTCGCCGCGCCGCGACAGCAGCCGCGCGCGAAGCGTGCGCCAGGCGATCGACGCCTTCAGCGCGTGGCCGGCGAGACGTTCACTCTCCGCGCACAATTCGACGGCCTCGACGTCCCGGTCTTGCGCGAGGCAGGCCCGGCCCAGCAGCGCCGCGGTTTCGGCGGTGTCGGCGTCCAGGCCCATGCGACGAAACCCGTTGTAGGCCTTCCGGAGATGCGCCTCGGCGGCGGCGGGCTCGTCGGCGACCAGCTCGACGATGCCGGCGAACTGCTCGACCTCGGACAGCGCGTGGCGCAGCCCGAGATCGGTGACCGTGCGCCGGGCGGAGTCGATCATCCGGCGCGCCGCCGCGGCCCGCCCGCGGAAGGCCTCCAACACGGCCTGGCACCGCGTCGACGTCGCCTCCACCGCCGGCGAGTCCGTCGTGATCCGCAGCAGCCGCACCACGTCCAGGCACCGTCCGCCCGCCCGCGGCACCGGGTTCGGCCCCCACAGCGCGGCCAGGGGTGCGTTGGCCAACACGGCGTTGACCCGACGATGCTCCCGCGCGCGCCGCGCCGCGGTGAGCGCGTCGTCCAGGGCGATCTCGCAGTCGCCGATCCGCCCAAGGCGGGCAAGGCATCCCGCACGGACGGTGTGCGCCTTGGCTTCTCCGGCGGCGTCGCCGAACTCCGCGAGCCTGGCGGCCGCAGCACCGACCGCGGTCTCCACCTCGTCGAGCCGCTCCGGATGGATCAACATCGAGAGTTGGCCGTCGAAGCACGTCGCCCATGCCGCGATGCGGGCCGAATCGATGGGGACGCTCTGCAATTGAGACACCGCATCGGCCGCCGACGTCACGTCGCCCGCGGCCAGCAGGGCCTCGCAACGCGCCACCAGCAACTCGGCCGTCTGGTCGTCGCGGTCGGGCAGCTCCTCGTCGATCTCTTCCAGCGCGTGCAGGGCACGGTCGTAGAGGTCGGCGGCGCCCTCATAGGCCAGGCGGGTCATCGCCTGGTCGGCGGCGCGCCGGCAATATTCGACCGCCTTGGCCGCGTTGCCCGCCCACGCGCATTCGAAGTAGTGATACGCCAGTTCGGCGAGCAGTTCCTCTTCGGCGCCCGGCTCGCCTTCCAGCGTGGTCGCGATCCGCTGGTGCAGCCGCATGCGGCGAACGGATGGCAGCTCGGCGAGCAGCGACTGCCGCACGATCGCGTGGTTGAACCGGTAGCGCCCGCCGGGCTCTTCGATGACGATGCCGGCCCTGCACGCCTCGTCGAACGCGTCGACCAGGTCGTCTCCCACCACCCGTTCGACGAGCTCCAGCGCGAACCGGCTGCCCACGACGGCGGCGGCGGCAAGCGCCCTGTTCGCCTCCGCCGGCAGCCGCGAAAGACGGCGACTCACCGCCTCGCGGACCCCCTGCGGCAGCGTGCTCTGATCCCAGCGGCCGCCGCTTTCATCCACGTGGCGCAGGGCCTCGATGAGGAAGAACGGATTCCCACCCGTGACCGATGCCAATGCCCGGGCCAGCTCTTCGTCGTTGTAGCCGGCCTCGGCGACGTACGCGGTCACGTCGTCCTCGTCGAGGCCGCTGAGGCCGAGCCGGTTGGCCGTGCCGTCCCGGTGCAGGTCGGCGAGCATCGCCGCCAGGGGATGGGAGCGGTCGAGGTCGGTGCTGCGGTACGTGCCGATGATCTGCATGCGGGCGTGCTCGCCGAACCGCAGCAGATGTCGCAGTAATAGCAGCGTGGGCTTGGCGGCCCAGTGCAGGTCGTCGAGGACCAGGACGACCGGAGCGCTCGCCGACGCCATGGCCAACAGCGCCACGACGGCGTCGAACAGCGCGTAGCGTTCGGTGTCCGGGTCAGCGCGGGTCGGCGCGGCCAGGTCGGGGACCACATCGGCCAGCCCGGGCACCAGCGTGAGGAGTGCTTCGACGCCCCGCAGCCCGCCAAGCCCGCCCGCCCCGAGGCACGGCACCAACGCACGCAAGGCTTCGGCGAACGGTTGGTACGGCGCGCCAAGGTCCTCGTCGCATCGGCCGTAAATGACCAGCGCGCCGTCGTCATAGGCGTGCCGGCACCATTCGCCGGCCAGACGCGTCTTACCGACCCCCGGTTCGCCGGCGATCAGCACCGCGTTGGTGCCGCCGGCAACCGCGGCCCGCCACGCCGCAGCCAGTCGTTCCAGCTCGTCCTCGCGCCCGACGAACGGCCCGCGGCCAGCGAGCACCGCCGGCAGGCTCGGGCGTTTCAACGGCGCTTCCGGCGGGACCGCCCGACCCGGCTCCTCGGTGGTTTGCAAGCGGAGCTCGAAGACGTGTTCCGGGCGCGCCAGATTGCGCAGCTGGCGGCTGCCCAGGTCGGCGAGCACGACATCATCGGCCAGCGAGTCGATCACCAGCTCCGCGGTCGCGCCCGAGCACAGGATCTGGCCGCCGGTGGCCAGCGACCGCAGACGCGCGGCGCGGTTGACCGCCCGACCGAAATAGTCGCCGTCGCGGAGTTCGACCTCCCCGGTGTGCAACGCCACGCGAATGCGCATGGGCTCCCGCAGCCCCCACGGCTCGTGGATGATCGCGTCTTGGACTTCGATAGCCGCGGCGGCCGCGGCCGACGGCCGCTCGAAGACCGAGAAGGTGGCATCGCCCTCGCCGCGGGTCTTGATCAGCCGCCCTCCGCGCGACGTAACGACCTGCTCGACGAGCTCGTCGTGCCGTGCCAGCGCCACGGCCATGGCTTCGGCGTCCGCTTCCCATGCGGCCGTCGACCCTTCGATGTCGGTCAACAGGAACGTCACGGCGCGGGTCACCGACGAGACCTGTTGTGCGGCGGGCATTTCCAGTGCCGAATCCTGCGCGACGATCGCCGCCTCCAGCCGGCGAAGGTCCGGCCCCGGGTCGACGCCGAGTTCGTCGGCGAGCAGCGCACGCGCGCGCTGGTAGGCGCCCAGCGCCTCACCCTGCCTGCCGGCGCGGTAAAGCGCGAGCATCAGCTGGCCCCAACGCCGTTCGCGCAGCGGCGCTTCGGCAACCGCTGCCTCGAGCTCGCCGACGATCTCCGCAGCCCGGCCCGTCGCGAGGAGCGCGTCGGCCCTATCCTCCACCAGCGCCGCGTGGCCCTCGATCCAGCGCGTTTTCTCGGAGGTGCCCCGCCGGCCGTCGGGCAGTTCGGGCAGTCCGCGCCAGAGCGTCAGTGCCTCCTCGAAACGGGCCAACGCCTGGCCGATGTCCCCGGCGGCAGCGGCGTCGCGTCCCTGCCGCGCGGCCGACTTGTAGCGCGCCGCGTCGACCTCGGCCTCGGCCAGCGTCCAGCCCGCGCCCGCCGTCAGAACGAAGCCGTCGCCCAGGGTGCGACGTAGCGAGGAGATGTGGGTCTGCAGCGCCTTTGCCGCGGTGCGGGGCGGATCCTCGCCCCAGAGCAACTCGACCAGGGTGTCGGCCGCCACGACCGAGCCGCTGTGCAACCCGAGCATCGTGAGGATGGCGCGAGGCTTGGCGCCCGGGATACCGACGGGCGCTCCGCCTTGCCGGACCTGAAGAGGCCCCAAAACCCCCAGTTCCACCAGATGAAGCGTAATCACGTCAGCAATCATCGGGAGGGCGATTCAATGGACGGTCAAGATCGAGTAAAGGCCTCGCATCCGGCCCGAAGATCAACGCACCGTATGGCCGGCGCAGCGAAGACGTTAGGTTTATAGCCATGGGCAACGAAGGGGGTGGATCGGCGTTCACCTGGCAGGGCCGGCGTGAGCTGGTGAGCCAGATACACGAGCAGCTCGACGAGCTGGTGGAGGCCCGCGACCAGATGGAACAGCTGGTGCGGGTCATCAGCGAAATCGGTTCAGATCTCGACCTGGGCGTGACGTTGCACCGCATCGTCAAAGGGGCGATGGAGCTGACCGGCTCTCGCTACGCGGCGCTCGGTATCCGCGCCCCCGATGGTGCCCTGGCCTCCTTCGTCCACGCGGGTATCGAGGACGACCTCGCGCGCCTCCTCGGAGATCTTCCGGTGGGCGAGGGCCTCCGCCTCGACGATGTGAGTGCTCATCCGCAGGCCGGCGCGCTGCAGTCCCACGATCCGCCGCTGCGGGCGCTGCTCGGCCTGCCGATCACGGTGCGGGGAGCGGACTTTGGCAGCCTCTATCTCGCCGACGACCGACCGGGCCGCGTGTTCTCCGACTCTCAGGCGGCCGCCGTGCGGGCCCTGGCGACGGCCGCGGCGGCCGCCATCGACAATGCGCGGCTGTTCGAACGCGAGCGTGAAACGGCGCGGTGGACGAAGGCCAGTCGCGAGATCACCACCGCGCTGCTGTCCGGTGACCCCCAGACCGGCCCGTTGCAGCTCATCGTGAATCGCGCGCTGGAGTTGGCCGGCGCCGAGCAGGCGATCCTGCTGATCCCGCGGGAGCCCGACCTGCCCGCCGACGAGGTCGACACCCTCGTCGTGGCCGCGACGGCGGGCCGGTACTCCTCCGAGGTGATCGGTCGCCAGGTGCCGATGGACGGCTCCACCACCGGCGGCGTTGCCCGCCGTGGCCTGCCGCTGATCACCGAGTCCTTCCAATATCCGATCGAGGGCTTCACCGACGTGGGTGAACGCTCGGCGATCGTCATGCCGCTGATCGCCGACGGCGCGGTGCTCGGGGTGATCGCCGTCGCCCGCGACCCCCAGCAGTCGCCGTTCGGCGACGATTACCTCGAGCTGGTGAGCGACTTCGCCCGGCACGCGGCCATCGCCCTGGCGTTGGCGGCCGGTCGCGAACACGCGCTCAACCAGGAGCTGGCCCAGGCCGACACCGTCGACGCCGCGGTGAATGCGGCCGCCGAGGAATTGCGCCGGCTGTGGCGGGCCCGCCGCGTCCTGGCCGTCACCTTCCCGGCCCACAGCTCATCCACCGAAACCGCCTACGGCGCACCGCAAGTCGTGTCGGTGGGCGAGTCCGCGGTGTGGGGTGACCTGCCGTCGCAGACCCAACAGATGCTGGGCTCGTTGCGTGACGGTGACCTGCTCACCGCGCGCACCGGCGAGCTGGGGACGGCCGGCATCGCGCTGCAGCACCCCGACGGCGTGCTCGTGGTCTGGATCGATCTCGCGGACCGACGGCCGTTCACCCTCGAGGACCAAACCCTGCTCACGGTGTTGGCGGGCCGCCTCGGTCAGGGCCTGCAGCGGGTCCATCAGGTCGACCAGCAGCGCGAAACCGCCCTGGCGCTGCAGCACGCGATCCTGGGCCCCGCCGACCTGCCGCACGGGTTCGCGGTGCGCTATCAGGCCGCCAGCCGGCCCCTGCAGGTCGGCGGCGACTGGTACGACGTCGTCGAACTCGAGGACGGCCGCATCGCCATGGTCGTCGGGGATTGCGTGGGGCACGGCCTCGCCGCCGCCACCGTGATGGGCCAGGTGCGCAGCGCCTGCCGCGCGTTGTTGTTCGAAAACCCCAGCCCCGGCGCCGCTCTCGCCGGGATGGATCGCTTCGCCGCGCGGCTGCCCGGCGCGCAGTGCACCACCGCCGTCTGCGCGGTGCTCAACCCCGAGACCGGTGAGCTGGTGTATTCCAGTGCCGGGCACCCGCCGCCCATCCTGGTCCATTCGGACGGGACCACGCAGATACTCGACGACGGCCACACCATCGCGTTGGGTGTGCGTGCCGACTGGACCCGCCCCGAGGCCCGGGTGACCATCCCCGCGCGGGCGACCCTGCTGCTGTACACCGACGGGTTGGTCGAGCGGCGCCGGGCCGCGCTGGGCCAGGGGATCTCGCGGGCCGCCGCGCTCGTGCAGGACGGGCGCGCGTCCATGCTCGAGGAGCTGGCCAACGACATCATGTCGCATCTGGCGCCGAGCGGCGGCTACCAGGACGACGTTGTCCTTTTGCTTTATCGCCACCCCGCGCCGCTGGAGCTCACGTTCCCGGCCGACGTCAGCCATCTCGCGCCGGCCCGAACGGCCTTGCGGACCTGGTTGACGCGGACCCAGCTGGACCCGGAGCAGGCGATGAACGTGCTCGTCGCGGCGGGGGAGGCCGTCGCCAACGCGATCGAGCACGGCCACCGCGACAAGCCCGAGGGCACGATCAGCCTGGGCGCGACGGCGCTGGTCGACCAGGTGCAGTTGACCATCACCGACACCGGCTCGTGGAAGCCTCCGCAACCGGCCAGTTTCCCTCATCGGGGCCGGGGTATCGCCCTGATGCGGGGGCTGATGCACGACGTCACGATCAGCCCCGATGCCGCCGGGACGACTGTTCACCTATCCGCGAGGATCACATGATGCCCACGTCGCTCACCCTCGACACCGCGCGCCGCGACGACGGCGAGCTGATGCTCGTCGCGGCGGGGGAGATCGATCTGAGCAACATCGACCACTTCGTCCAGGCCCTCACCAGCGCCAGCGGCGAGGCCACCGGGGGCGGGCCGCTCACCGTCGACCTCAGCGAAGTCGAGTACCTCGACAGCGCCGCCATCAACGCGCTGTTCACCCACGCCAACCACATTCATCTGATCGCCCATCCGATCCTGATGCCGATCCTCACCATCAGCGGCCTGACCGAACTGGTTGCCGTCGAGCCCGCGCCGGCCGCGGGCTGACGACCAGCCGACCGGATCAGGCGTTTTCGGCGATCCAGGCGCTGGTGAAGTGCTGCAACGCGGGAATGCTCTGACCCAGATCCGCTTCCATCGACTTTTCGAGTTTGCGGCCCACCAGCGGAATCTTCACCGCCACCTGTACGGCGAAGCGCAGGCGCGTGCCGTCACCGTTGGGTGCCATCCACGCCTCCGCGCGGCCTGAGCCCACCCCACCGGAGCTCACGACGCTGATCTGCCCGCGAACTTCGCCGTTATCGGCCGGCCGCCACGTCTCGCTGTGGACGATCTTCAGCTCGCCGGGGACGGCTTTGGCGATGAGCATGGGTAGCACCTGCCGGGCCACGTGCTGGGTGGCGCGCACCGTCACCGTGCCGTCATCGTCGACGACCAGCGAATCCAGGGTTGTCGGGGCGTTGCTGGCCTTGAGGCGGGCGAGCCAGTAGTCCTCGCGGCCGAAGGTGGTGTGGATCTGCTCCACGCTGGCGGGCGATTCGATCTGGATGTCGAAGGAACGCGACATGCCGACGATTCTTCCAAAGCGGGCCGTCCCATGCCTGTGGGGTGGGTTTGATCCGCGCCATGTTTCGAACGTACGTGCGACGGCTATCCCTCGGCGCGGAGGTGAAAAGACATGGCTGACGACACACGACAGGCGCCAGGGGAAAATCCGGAGAAGGACACGTCGGAATGGGTCACGGGTGACGAGCCGATGACCGGGCCGCAACGCAGCTACCTACACACGCTGGCCCAGGAGGCCGGGCGAGACGTTCCCGACGACATGACCAAGGCGCAGGCGTCGGAGCTCATCGACGAGCTGCAGCAACAGACGGGGCGCGGCAATTGATTAGCGGGGCGCCTTGCGGGCGAGGTCGCCGAACCTGACGCTGACGCGCTGAAAGCCCTTGACCCGCTCGGCTTTTGCTTTCTTGGTATAGGTCTTGCGGTCGGCAGGCGTGAGTTCCGCGTCATCAGTGAACGGAGTGAGCAGGGCCCGCGGGTAAAGTCGTTCCACGAGAACGACATTGATCTCGGCGCACAGGACGAGAGTGGACGAGACCAAGAACAGGAACGCCAGCAATCCGAGCACCAGAGCGAAGACGCTGTTGGTGGCGCTCGCCGTTTTCACCGTGTGCCGAATGTATCCGGCGCCGCCCCACTGCAGTATCTGCCAGATCACGGCCGCGGCAAGGGCTCCCGGCAGCACCTGGCGATAGGTGAGATCCCGCGCGGTCGTCACGCGGAACGCGACCAGACAGATCAGCGCGTTGATCCCCACGGCGACCAGCACGACGCCGACCTTCCCGAACAGGCCCAGCGCCCCGGTGGCCTGGCCCGCCGCGGACAGGACGGTGGCGGCGAGGGCCGCGGAGCCGAGGACCAACAACAACAGCAGGCTGCGCAGGCGGGAGCGGAGCGGGTCGGGACGCTTGTTCCGCGGGACGGCCCACACCGAGTCCATCGCGTTCTGCAGCGCCTGGCCGACGCCCAACCCGCCGTAGAGCGCGCCCGCGACGCCAACCACCACGGCGACGGTTCCCCCGCTGAGGCCCGCGGGTTGATGCAGTTGGTCGCCGATGACCGGAAATTGGCTCAGCGTGCTGTGAAGCACCTGTTGCTGCAGGTCGGGGTGTCCCGCGAGGACCACTCCGAGGCCGGTCGTCAACAGCAGCAGCAGCGGGAACAGCGACACGAACCCGTAGTAGGTGATCAGGGCGGACAGGTAGCCGCCTTGGTCGTCGAGGTATTTGTAGATCACGGCGATCACCACGCCGGCGCCGCGGTTTCGTCGCTGCAGCCTGTCCAGCCAACCCACCATCTCGTGCTCACTTCGTTGCTGCGGAAGTGGATGCCCCCCCGACGGGACTGGCAGGTAATACCCGGATCCGGCCTCGATCAATCGTCGGTCGCTGGCGGCCGGATCGCCATGCCAGGATGGGGCGATGGGTGACGACGAGATGCGTTCGGAGCGCGAATTCAATGAGCGCAATATCGAGGAGTTCCGGCGCAACGGAGGCAAGGTGGGTGGCCAGTTCGAGGGCTTCCCGCTGCTGCTGCTGACCTCGACCGGAGCGCGCAGCGGCGCGCAGCGGGTCAACCCCGTCGCCTACTTCGATGTCGACGGCAGGATCTATATCGTCGGATCCGCCGCCGGCCGCGACAATAACCCCGCGTGGGTGCACAACATCCGCGCCAACCCGAGGGTGACCGTCGAGATCGGCTCCGAGGCGCCCAAATCGGCGACCGTGCGCGAATTACCGCGTGAGGAGCGGGATTCCGTCTACCGCATCGTCGTCGAGCGGGCGCCGGGATTCGGCGAGTACCAGGAGCGCACGGACCGGGTCATCCCGGTCTTCGAGCTGGTTACGAATAACAGCACCGCCGCCGCGCCGCGTGTCGCAGAATGACCGACATGGCGATGAAGCACCTGCTACGCGGCCGCGCCTTTGGCGCCTTCGCGCTCGCTTTGACGGCGTTGCCGGTGATCGCGATTTCGGCGCCCGCGATCAGCCGTGCCGACCCCAATTGCGCTGAAGGCTTTGTGTGGAGCGTGGACCTGCATCAATGCGTTCCCTGGGTCCCCGCCGTGAATGGGCCGGGCGGACCAGGGGGGCCTGGCGGCCCCGGTGGTCCGGGTGGTCCGGGTGGCCCCGGTGGGCCTGGCGGCCCGGGCGGCCCCGGCCCCGGCCCATAGTCGGGCCGACTACCGGACGTCTCGCGGCGACCCGCTCCCGAACACTCGGGAACCAAACCG
>NZ_GG770556.1:0-1641 GCF_000164135.1 Mycobacterium parascrofulaceum ATCC BAA-614
CGTCGTCGACGGCGAACCGAGCGCCCAACAGTTGGCCGTCGCGCAAAAAGCCACCCGTCCGTCCAAACCTGAATCCAAGCCATGGGCCGAACTCAAAGAGGAATGGCGCGCCGATGCGCGCGGTCTGGAATTGGACCGCGCCGCGCACGCCGACGCGCGCATCGCGCGCCGGGCCGCGCCGCGCACCCTGACTGACCGCGCGCGGTTGGCGCGCATGGTGGGCGGTATCGACAAGAGCGCGTTCACCCGCGCAGACCTGGTGGAACTCGTCGGCGCGCTGCTGCCCGTCGACGCGCCCGATGACCCGCGCACCGTGATCGAGAAGATCGTCGACACCGTGGCCGTGCGCGTCAGCGCGCCCCGGGAGGCGCAACACCGCGAAGGACACGAGCTGTACACGGTGGACGCGGTGATCGCCGAAGAAGAACGCATCTTCGCCATGGTCGACGACCAGGATCCGCGCACCCGCCTCGATGTGCGCACCCTAGACCTCGGTGACCTGTCGGTCGACCAAGCGCGCGCCATCGCCAACATCGCGCACTCCCCCTATCTGGTGCAGCCCCTGCAGGCCCCGGCCGGCGCGGGCAAAACGCACTCGCTCAAAGCGCTGCGCGGCGCCGCGCACCGCGCACACAAAGAGGTCCTCGTGCTCGCGCCCACCGGGAAAGCGGTCGACGAGGCGATGCGCGACGGCGCCGGCGACCGCGGACTGACGGTGGCCAAAGCGCTCAAGCTGATCGAAGACAACCAACTCGACGTCGGCCGGCGCACCGTGATCGTGGTCGATGAAGCCTCCATGCTCGGCACCCCCGAACTGCACAAGCTGCTCGCGTGCGCGGTCATGGGCCGCGCCAAAATGGTCCTCGTCGGCGACGCCTACCAACTGTCGCCGGTCAAAGCGCGCGGCGGCATGTTCGAGAACCTGTGCGACGAGTTGCCCTGGTCGCAGCGCCTCGGCGAAGTATGGCGCATGCGCGATCCCGCAGAACGCGATATGTCGTTGGCGCTGCGCTCCGCGCACGGCAATCGGCTGCGCAAAGCCGTCGGCTGGTACCGCAACCACGGGCGGCTGCACTGCGGTGACCCCATCGCCATGGCCGAGGACGCCACCAACGCCTACCTGCAGGCCCGCGCCGACGGCAAAGACGCCGCCATCATCTGCGACCGCTGGGAAATCGCGGACTCCATCAACCGCAAACTGCACGGGGCGCTGACCGCCGCAGACCCACCCGGTAGCACACCTGAAGTCTCGACACTGCTGACCGCCACCGTGCGGGTCGCACGTGACCAAGACGTGCGCGCCGGCGACGTCATCATCAGCCGCAACAACGACGCCAGCCTGACCGTGGAACCCGGCGCCAACCACACCCCCGGCAGGCAGGTCGACCAGGTCCGCAACGGCAACCGCTGGCGCGTCGTGGGCGTCGATGCCGAGCGCGGCCGCCTAGCCGCCGAACGGCTCACCGACCAAGCCCGAGCCATCTTCGAAGGTGACTATCTGCGCGAGCACATCACCCTGGGTTATGCCACCACCCTGCACGCCGCCCAAGGCATCACCGTCGGCAACGCCACGACCCCTGGGGCCTGCTTCACCGTGCTCAGCGACAAAGCCTCGCGCGCCATGGCCTACGTCGGCATGAC
>NZ_GG770556.1:2311-18769 GCF_000164135.1 Mycobacterium parascrofulaceum ATCC BAA-614
CCGCACACTTCTTCCGGATGATCCTGGCCAACGACCACCGGCCCCGCACCATGCACGCTGAAGCCGAACGCACCGACCGCGACCTCCTTCCCCCAGTCGTCGGCGCCCTGCTGGACCGCCACGACCGACGCCGCGCGCATCGGCTTTCCGGCTGGCGCCAACACCACGCCCAAGCCCGCGCCCGCGACGCCGCCTATCAGCGACTGCGCGATGCCACCTACCGCAGCAGGCGACACGGGCGCGAACGCGACCGCGGCGACGGCCTCGAGTTGTGACCACCAGCAAGGTAAAGCCTTCGTGCTTGGAGGATTCGCCGCAAGGCGGCTGATAACTTCAGTACATGCGAATGGTGTTTCGATGAAATGAGAGTCGAGGGTTGCGGCAGTGCGCCAGAGCAAGCAGGTGGCGCTAGCAAGGATTCTGATTTAGCGGTCAAGCTCAACAAGCTGTTCGAGATCATGCGCAAACCCACCGAGCCGCCCTTATCGAACGCCGCTGCCGCAGAGGCCATTACGAAGGCGACCGGAGTCTCCATCAGCTCGGCCTACATCTGGCAACTGCGCAACGGCATCAAGACCAACCCGACCGTCCAACACCTGCGCGCCATCGCCGACTTCTTCGGTGTGCCGGCCTCCTATCTGATCGATCGCGACACCGATCAGCAGATCGAAGCGCAGCTGACGTTGATTCAAGCAATACGCGACAGTGGGGTACGCGATTTGGCCCTGCGCACCGCTGGTCTGACCCCCGAAGCCATCAGCAGCCTGGCGGCCATAGTCGATCAGGTTCGCAAACTGCACGGCCTGCCCCCCATGGCCCCGGCAGAATCGGCGGATCGCGATGACATCTAAAGCTGAAACTGTAGTCGCCTCCTGGCAAACGTCGGCGGGTTGCGCTGTTGATACTTCCGACCTGATCGCGTCACGCCTTACCAGGCAAGGTCGACATCTTGCGTCACATCGGCCGCAGGGCCTTTCAACCGTTCGTCTCACCACCGTCGAAGCCGCGACTAACCCTGAGGCTGACATTGTCCCGGCTGCATCGGCTATCTACCGAAAACCGATTGTGTCGCATGGGTTTTCGTCAGTCACTTGCCAACGTCGGCGCCGGTCTGCTGATCGATCCGTACTTCGATGTCGAGATCTTGCACAGACTTCTCTTGAGCGCGGGGATAACGAGCGTGCTCGTGTTGGCAGGCCGAGGCAAAATCAAGAACAAGAACTTGCCGGCGATCGAGACGCATTTCAGCGGCCGTCTTCCACGCAACAACATCGAGGTGCGGAAGACGATAGACCTGCACGATCGGTATGTCATCCCTGATGAGGGCGGCGAAGTACTGATGCTGGGCACGTCTCTCAATGGCGTGACGAAAAAGAACACAGCTCTGATTTCGTTGCCGGAGCTGGCAGCGAAAGCGGCGACTCGCGATGCGCACGAGCTGATTTGGGATGAAGCGGAGCTGGTCGGACCGAAACAAGCTCCGACGAAGACGCCGAAGGCAAGGACGAGGACGGCGATCAGCAGGAATCCGAAAAGGCCTAGTGGGGCGTCTGTCCGCTGCCCCACATCGCTGCGGATCGATCCGGAAACCATTGCAACCGCTCGCTGGCTCAAACTGCCGCTCGGGCCGCGCGCCGCAAGGCCCGTCCAATCTGGCGCGGGCATCCAATACCGGCATCTCCAGTCCTGGCGCTAACCATTCAGGTTCGGCTTGCCCGCTTCCGCGACGTCCAGGAGTTGTCACCACAACCCTTGATGGTCGCGTCGTGATGCCTCAAGTCATGGACTCGTGTGTCGGCGCAATCGACTGTCGACGTTTTCTCCGTTTCGCCCGACTCTCACGGGCTCGTCGGCAGGGGAACCCTGGACGGAGCGGCGTCGCAGGCTGTGATGGCGAAGCTTTTTAGAGCATGTGCAGCTATTGCCATGATCTGACCTCCCTTCCTAACCAGTCCTGACAGCAGGTGAATCAGTTCCGTTATCACGAAGACAGCGAGAAATCCCTCGGGGTCAATCCACTGACCGACGATGGCTGCCATCATCAGCATTGCGACGCCAGTCACAACGGACACCACTCGTGTTTCGGCTTCTCGTCAGACGCCATGTTACCTCTGACGTCGTCCGTGAACCGGGGCAGAAAGATTCGTCGATGGGAGGGGCTGTCACGAGGAGGCGTCGAATATTGAAAAACCTCTGCGCATGCCCATGAGCTTGGCGGAGAAGTGGTCTGACGGGATCATCAGTCAGCACGTAGCTACACCTGGTGGCAACCGCCCGGTGATCGGTGCAGCACTAGCGTTTGAACGCGGCGGCATCTAGCAGGCGGCAGCCCGCTCCCACGCCCGGCCAGAAGACGCGGGCGTCGCACTGCAGGCACCGCCACGTCGTGTGGCCACCGCGGCACTGGCCGGCGCACGGCTGGTAGCCGACCAACATCTTGCCCGGGCCCAGAGAGTGCCCATGCGGGCAACGCTGGGGCGGGTACAGCATCCAGCCGCCCTCGGTGCACGGCACCAGTTGACCCAAGCTCACCATCTGTCGGTTATACCCCCACGGCCACCTGTATCCACCGCAACCGCCGACGATGTGGCTCGGCCCCGCCATCCTTGGAGCGAAAAGGCAGTGGGGACAGGTCATTTCAGGATCAGGCGGTCACGAGCAGGCTCAGCTGGTTAACGCGCTATCCCAGTGCTGCCAGCAGTGCAGGGAACCTGCCTTCGCCGGAAGACTCAGGGGAATGGCAGTTGTCGTCAGCGCGTGGCAGCAGCTACCTGTTTTATTGCTCCTGGTTGCCCAGTGCCTGCCGTCACCGAGTCGGTATCACTGCGCCTCTTCGACCCCGTCAGCACCCAATGTGTTGAGTCGTTGGCTCGTCAGCCGGCGCATCCACTGGCTGGGAAGGCACTGCTCCGCCGTCAACGTCGCCAGCACACCGGCCTCGTCGATAGCCGAGCCCCGGCTGCTGGCTTGAGTCCAAGCACGCTCGAGTGCGGTCAGCAGATCGACCGCAGCGTGCAACGGGACCAGGTAGACGTGGTCTTGGCAGATCGCGCGCGCGGCGTGGCTGATTGTGGATTGCGGGGTGGCTAGCGCCGTGAACGATCCGACAGGCGGTTGCTCCCCGCGCTTTTCGGCGATGAGGCGCAGCTGGCTGCTTGCGTGGCGGGCGTCGTGGGTCGAGACGCTGCTGTCAGGTTCGGCCGCGCTCTTGGCTTGCCACGCCACCCAGAGTTGGCCGGGGAAGATCCATGCGGAGGCGGGTGCGGCCTGAGCGCCGCCCGAGCCGTACACTTCGGTTGCGCCGGCGAGCCAGCCCAGCGTCTTCAAGCCGATCTCGTAATTCTTCCACCGCGTTTGGGCCAGATCGGCGTTCGCGGCGGTCAACGCTTCCTTCCATGGGGTGATGCGTTGGGCGATAGTCTGGGCTGCGAGGCGATCGAGATCGTCGTAGCGCAACGTGACCCCCACGCCGAGAACATTAGACAGTCGCCCGCTATCCCTTGCTGCAGACACACGTGACAGCGGCCACCCCACGCGCGGATTCGAGGTGTTGAGCGTCGGAGGCTATGCCCGGGCGCGGCGCGCCACCTACCCGTTGCGCGCACCGGGGCTATCCGGTGGCGGGGCGAGCCTCGGCAAGCGCGCGCTGCATGTCGTCCACGCTGACCTTCAGCGCAGACGGGTCAGCGCGTACGAGTCGGTCCAGGTCTTGCGGGTTTGGTGCCAGCCTATGCAGGCGCCGGGCCCGCTCCCGGCGGCAGGCCACCGACACCTTGCGTGCGTAGCGGCCGTTGCCGGCGACGTCAAGCATGGTGCCGCTTTCGTAAGGCAGAGAACGCAGATGAGTTGCTTCCGCGCGCAGCATTTCCCAGGCGTCGTCATCGACGGCCAGGCGTTCCTTGCCGGCTAGGTGGCGTCCGATCGCCACGATCTCATCGGGCGTGTAACTGTTGAACGTCAAGGTGAAGTGGAAACGTCCGGCCAAGCCGGCGTTGGCTTTGAGGAAGTCGCGCATCTCCTTGGGATATCCGGCGACGATGACCACCAGTTCGTCGCGGTAGTCCTCCATGTACTTGAGCAGGGTGTTGATCGCATCCATGCCGAAGGAGTGGCCCTCGGTCTTGGGGACCAGTCGGTAGGCCTCGTCGATGAACAGCACCCCGCCGCGAGCTTCTTCGCATACCTCTTTCATCTTCGCGGCCGTCTGGGAGACGTAGCCGATCACGATGTCTTCTTCGGTCACCTCTTTGACATCGGGGCGGGCGATCTTGCCCAGCCCAAAGAGCACTTCGCCAACGACCCGGGCAAACGTCGTCTTGGCTGTCCCCGGCGGGCCGAGGAACACCATGTGGTTTTCGTTGCTGGTGGCGCCGCCATCGCCTTGCTCGGCGAGCAGCTGCTCGATCTGAATCTCGGTGCGCCAGACCGCGATCTGTTCCTTGGCGTCTTCCAGGCCGATCAGTTCGTCAACGCGGGCCTGGGCCCGGTTGAGCACTTCCTGGCGTTCGCTGGCCAGTGCGGCAGCTGCGCGGGCGTCGCGGCTGGTCTCGGTCGCGGGGTCCCATTTGTTGGTTCGTGTCGCGATCGTTTCGGCGTCGGTCGTCACGATGCGGTAGTCGGGTTGTTCGAGCGCCTTTCGTGCTTGGGGGATCACCGCTCCGTCAATGGTAGCGCTGCGGAATGCTTCGTTGGCCGCGTCGAACTCGCCGAGTTCCCGCAGGCACCACCCTTTGGTGAGCGCCAAATCCGCTGTGATGTAGGAGTTTTGCGTGCTGACCTGGTCGATTAAGTCCAGCGCTGCCTGCGCTTGTCCTAGCGATACCAACGCCATTGCGCGCAGTGTGTGGGTTGCGGCCACCACCTCGTTGGGAACGTAGGTGGCGGTGGCGGGCGGGCATACGTCGGTGAGCGCGCACAGATCTGGCCAACGCCGTGTGCGGTGATACAACGTGGCGGTGATGAACTGTCGCCAGGTCGCTGCTTGGCCATCGGCGGCAAGTTCAGCGTCGTTGAGAACCGTCATCGCCTGCTCGAACTCACCGGCACCGATGAGCACGGCGGCGAACGCGAGCGCGATCGTGCCCCGTGACCACACTTGCAGCTGTAGGTACAGCGGCGCGGGCACTGCGGCCTGCAGTGCGCCATCTTGTTGGCCAATGCGGCGGGTTTCCCGGTAGAGCGCGCGGGAGTTACGGTAGGCGCCGGCTAAGGTGTCAAGGCTGTGATCGCCGCAGGCCAGCCGTCCCAGCCAGGCGTCGGTCATGGCCGGGTTCTGGTAGGTGATCTCGGTGAACGCTTGGCGGGCTGCCGCGGGGTCACCGGCGAGGAAGCGGTTGATCGCCGCGTCGAAGGCGCGGCGTTGTTCGGTGGGAGAGGTCGTGGTCACCCGAGCCCCCTAACTGCGTCGTTGTGGCTCGCTACCACCGTCTGCCCTCCCCTTTTTGCGTCGTGCTCATCGTAATCGCTCGTGTGCGGCGTTGACCGCGTCAGCCGGCGCCGGCTAGCTAGGGACCCGTGATCGGATCGACCGAGGCGGCCGGGGATGCATCGTCTGGTGGCGGTGGTGCGCTGGGATCCTCGGGCGGCGGAGGCGGCGGGAGCGGAACATCGGTGGAGGTGTGGTCGGCGTACGCCGACAGCGGTGGTGCGTCCTCCCACCCCGTGCTTGGCCGCGTTGATGACGCGGCGGTAATCGGCTGCGCCTCGGCGGAGTGCGCGCTGCTCGGCCAGTCGGAGTCGAGGACCATTCGGCCGGGCGCGTTGGCCTGGGCGGCGCGGGGCTGGCGCTGCCGGCGGCCAGGTCGCTGTATCGTCGCGGTGGCCTGGTCGATCACCTGATTGATCCCGTCACCTGAGCTGTGGGGTGCGCTGATCGGCTGCGGGATAGCGGTCGGTGACGCCGCCCCGTGGGGGTCGGTGGGCGCCGGGCTTGAGTCCGCGCGATCGCTGTGTGCTGCTGCAGCACCCGGTACTGCGGAGAAGCCATCTTGTGGTGGGCCCAGGACCGTTTGCGGGTCGCTGGCTGATCGCTCCTCGAGCTGCTCCCAGGGTGTTTTGCCGCTGCCGTGCTGGCCGCGCAGACCGCTCAACGCCGCCGACCCAGCGCCCCGCAGCCCGGCGTGCATGGCCAGTCCCATCGCCACGTCGCTGGCTCGGCCGAGCAGCCCGCGGCCGGGGTGGTGTCCTTGCAGGTCGGCGCGGATATGACGCAGCAAATACAGCGCCGCCATGGAGCCGCCGGCCATGATCAGCACATGGGCGAAGGGGTTACTGCCGCCCAGCTCGCGGGGCAATGGGCGGGAGATGAGCCGCTCGATCGCCAAGCCCATCACACTGACGAAGGTGACGAACACCATCACCTCGATCGGGTGTTTGAAGAACCGCCACACGGTGGCTTTGGCGTGTTCTTGGGCCGCCCCGGAGATGCCGCCGGCGAAGACGCTGGGCAGCAACTTAGCGGTGGTGTACATCGCTTTGACCGACACCGTGAACACCGACGCGCCCGCGGAAATCATGAACCAGCCGAACAGGATCGCGGCCAGAACCAAGACGGCGCCACCGAAGGTGTTTGTGGCATCAAGGTTTTGGGCGTAGTGGACAGCGTTGAAATCGCCGCAGCGGGCCATCGCTTTGATCGGCCCGTCGGCAACGCCTTGCTGCAGCGCGGCGGTGTATTGGGCTGCGCAACCGGGCTTGGTGTCGATGACGTGCCCAAAGTTGAATACTTCCAGCGGTTCTCGACCAGCATGGGTAATCAGGCTCGAGGTGAGGGTGTCGACTTGTCCGGTGAATCCGCCGCCGCCGATCGCTCCGTTGTGGGTCACCGCTTCGGCGGTGCTAAATCCCATGCTACGGCCGAACGCCAGCAATCCATTGGGGCCGTACATCATTCCCGCCGGATCGGAGAACACCGTCAGCGCCAGGGCGGGCATCATGATCGCCAACAGGATCATCGTCCAACCCCGGCCGGCCTCTCCCCGGCGTACCGCCAACACCCCGAGGAACACCCCCGCGGGCACCGTGAGCGCCACCAGACCCCACCGGCTGGTGACGGTGATGACCGCGGCGGTGACCGCTTTGGCGAGCTGACCGAACACCAGCAGCCAGTAGGTCGAAATGGTCAGCTTCATCACCCACAGCGACAAGGCGATGATGCCGATGAATGCCCCCGCTTCGGCGGTCAAGACGGTGGAGGCCGCGAAACCAGTCGACATCACCTCAAGGGTGTGCACCACCCATGGCCCCCACGACGTGGGATCCCAGGCCTGCGCGTCGGGCCCTCCTTGGGTGATCTGGTCGGGGATGCTGGCCAACGACAGGTAGAAGTCGCCGATGGGGACTCCGTAATTGTCGTGCAGGCCGGTCCAATTCAGTACCGCGGCGTTGGTGGCGGCGCTGGCTCCTGGGGCCAGGGCCACCGCAATGGTGGCCAGCGCTTGCAGCAGCGCAAGGACCTTCACTGGCCGGCGCACGCGCGGGTGACACAGCAGCCAGTACTGGGTCCGGCCTAGCATGCGTTGATCCTGTTGCGCATCCGTTTGCGGTGCGGGTTGGTGTCGTAGAGCTCGGCAAGCTCATGCGTTGGGGCGCCGAATAGCTTGATTTTCCCCCAGCCGCCGAACTCGTCGAGATACCACGCCTCGCCTTCTCGGCCGGGGATGACCTTGCCGTGTCGGCTGTCGATCGAGTCATCGCCGTAGTTAGGCATCGCTGCCGGGCTGGTGTTGGTCACGTAATCGGTGCGCAGCTCCGGGTGCCGGTCCAGGTCGCGGTTGCACCACAGCAGTGTGTCCTCGGCGATGCGGGATTCTTTGAAGCCCAAACACAGTCGTTGCTCGATGTACTCGTCTTCGAGCACACCGAAGTCATTCCTGGGAGACTGGCTGATCCCGACAAATAACGTCCATGCCTTACGGCCTTGCCGGATCACGTTATTCGCACAGCGCTGCCCACCGGGGGAATGGGTCCACGCGGCGCATTCCTCGACAACTAGGATGTCTGGTTGGGTGTCGCGGGAGAAAAATAGTGACTCTGCCAGTTCGGCGGCCATGCCGTAAAGGGCTTGGGCGGCGCGCTGGCTCGGCGTGGTCTGATGGTGCAGGTGGGCTTGGTACTCCTGGGTGACCGTCGGCAGTTTGAGGCCGCCGAAGTTCCAGATGACCAGCTGCTTGGACAGGTCGGGCAGCGGCAGGGTGTTGTCGAACATCGGCGCCAGCAGACGCTCGGCCCGCAGGCCTTCCAAGGCGATGAGAAGGTCGTCGTCGACACTGACCCGATCCGGCCTGCGGCGGTCGGCAAGAAGGCTGATCAGCTGGTTGATACTGCCGATCCCGAGCGCCTGGCGCGAGGACGGGGCCAGCAGGCCTTTGAGCCGCGCGGCCTGCGGACTTACCGGGGAATATCCCATTTGGGGCAGCAGATGGTCGACAGTGCGTTCCGCGGCTCTTTCGAACGGGAAAACACGCAGCCCGTCGAGGCTGAATCGAGGATTCTTCGGATCGATGATGACCTTTTTGTCGTCGTCGAACGTTGATAGTGCGGTTTGGTGTTCTCGCGCCTCGGTGGGGTCGATGAGGTGGACACCGGCGCCCAATTCCAGCCAGGAGCGAACCAGGTTCTTCGCGCACTGGGATTTCCCTCGGCCGGGAGACCCGCCGATGACGAGATTGCCGGGGTTGTCGCGGCCCGGGGCGCCGATCAGATCGTTGAGGACGATCTCGCGCAGCCCGGGGCTGGTGATGGTCTCCCCCAGCGGCACCCCGACGTTGTTGCCCAGGCTGGTGGCCAGCAGCGGCACAAATTTGGCAAAGGCGTTGGTGGTGGAGGGATTGCGGATTTCGTGCAGGCCAGCGGTGGCCTCGGTGCCCGGGTTCAGAGCACGCCACAGGGTGGGCTGACTACCGCGGCGGCGCTTGAGTTCCAGCCGCTGGCTCCGGTAACGGCGGATCACCTCAGAGATCGCAGTATCGAGCGTCTCGGCGTCTGCGGCGGCGGCGATCACCACGACCGCGGCGTTGACGCCGCGCTCGGCGCTGCCCTGCTTGAGCGCGGAGGCCAGCTGCCGACCAGAGACGAGTTTACGTACCAGCTCGTCATCGCTGTCGGCGTGGCGGCCGAGTTGGCGCGCTTGATCTTTGATGTTGGTGATGACGTTGTGCGCGGTAGCCACCGCGACTTCAGCGGTGTCGAAGGTGAGATGAATCGTCCAATCCAGCGTGGTGGCCGGTGTGGTCAGGTCGTCGAGCACCTTGAAGATGGTCGAGCGCGGCCAGCGCAGCCCAGCGTCGGGATATTTCTCTAGTCCGACGATGGCCTGATAGGAGTCGGCCACACCGTCGTCTTGATCTCGGTAGGTGCGCAGGAAAACCTCGGCCTCGGTGCGGGCTGCTCGCCACCTGCGGTTGCGCAGCGCGGCCGCCGCGGGGTCTTTCCAGACCGGAGTAAACGCCGATCCGGGTAGGCGCGCATGGGCGTTGTAGGGTTGATTCGGCAGGGGTTGCTGCCAGCTGTGGCGGCTTGCGGTGTAGTTCCAATGCCACCAAATCTGTTCGACGCTTGCCGGTTTGGTGAACAGCGCCGGCGGCAGTTTCGCGACCATGGTGGCCGCAAGCTGCCGGTAGTGGGCCAGCGCTTCGGCGCTGTCCTTGTCGCGTCCGATGACGGAGTCGATGCGGCGCTGCCATCCGCCTGCTGCCGTGGTCCCTGAAAGCCCGTAGTCCAACGGCAGGCTCAACCAGTAGATGCGCCGACGCGACCTGCGGGCATCCAGTGCCGGCGCCCACCGCCGGCAGTGCTGCACCCACGGCTCGGTGTGTTGGGGCATGGCCGCAGCGCCAAGGGCATTGTCGGGGTGCAGATCTGGGTGGGCATAGATCATGCGTCGAGTGATGTTGCGAGTTGCCACCGGCGCGGTCAGACCGCTCAACAGCGCCCCAGACGGCAAGGTCCGGAGCAGCTCGGCATGCACGTCAGCGACCAGGTTCTGTGATTCTTTGGGCAAGAAGATGAACGGCAATCCCGATATCAGGTAGTCGGCGTAGACCCCGCTAGTGGTGAAGCGGAGGTTTCCCACCACCTCTCGGGGAGCTTCGCTCGCCGCGACAGTCATTGCGGTGCAGCGCCATTCGGCGTCGCGTCGTGGTGTGAACATGACACCTGCGGCCGGATGTCGGCCAGCCAGAACTGTAGACGAGTACCGATGGAGGGCCGGGTCGCGGGCAGCTTGGACAGCGCCCACACGGCAGCGGCGGTCAGCGCAGCCCCGATGGCCGCGATGAGCAGGGCGTTACCGCTTTGCAGGTTCAGAGTTACCAGCGACGCGGTGACGACAAACCCGACCAGCAGCGCGGTGGCGTCGGGAAGACGCCATTTCTCCTTAAATGGCAGGCGAAATCCATCTCCTGAGTCCCCTAGGTGAATCGGGAGGTCGCGTTGATCCGACCACACCTTGGCCGGGGTGTCATCGGCCATCACTGACCCCACGGGTTGGGCACGTTGACGTGGTTGCTCACGCCGTGGCTTTGGAACTCGTGGGTGACCAGCGCGGCGATGCCCGCCGACAAGAAGATGGTCACCGACAAGCCGATCACCAAGAACTGATGCGTCATGCCCGCACCGGCGCCTTCTTTGCTCGCTTTGCCCAGTGTGGCAAGGGTTCCCACGACCAGTGACACCGCGGCGAAGAGCCCCTCGAGCATGTAGGCCAGGGAGGTTCCCGAGCTAAACAGCCCCGCAGCCAGGAGCTGGGCGTGCGCTCCGTTCACGATATTCTCCGCTCCTCTTAACTGTGCGACGTGGTCGCCGGCGTTGCTTCGGTGTCGTTACTGACCTGTGGTATCGAGTCTATGGCCGCCACCATCCACGTTCCGCCGTTATTTTCGACGGTCAGCGGGAACGTGAATTGCAGTGTGGCGAACTGTGATGTCTGTGCTGTCACGCGGGCGCGGACGTGGATGCGCGTCCCTGTGGCGGGGTTGTCGGGGATTTCGGACGCGGTGTCAGCGGTCTTGATGAGGGCGCTTTGGTAGCCGCCGATGGGTTTGATCCAGGAGTCGGCCACCACGTAGCGGTCCAGGCCGCTGGTGGCGGTCAGGTAAGTGTTGATGAAGCCGCTGACCACGGCATAGACCGGGCTGTTGGGGCTCAGGGGGTGGTCGTAGCCCTCTTTCACATTGGCGCCGGGGCCGGGAGCGCTAATGGGCGCCGGCCAGTCCATCGCGCGAGGCTGGTAGTGCCAGATCGCCACGGGCACACCGTAGAACGCGGTGTTGGGGGGCGCTGAGGCGTAGGCGCGTTGCTGCACGACAACGACGACGGCATAAAGATTGACCTCGCCGACCGAGCCGTTGGGTACCACCGACCAAACCTTCGGAGTGTTAATCACTGCCGGGACAGGCGGCGCCGATTGCACTGCGACCGGCGCCGCCTCAGACTCGGGCAATGTGATAAAGCGTTGCAGCGCGGCGTAGTTCCAACTCGGTGTGGTGAGTACGGCGGCGACGAAATCGGCGGCGAAATGCCCTGCGGCGTCGCGCTGATTACCGACACGATGGGCGATCGCGGCGACGTCGCCCTCATCGGGATGGGATGCGGTGAAAAAGACCTTCACCGCGGCGGCGAACCCGAATACGGCGAAGATCGTCACGACTGTGAACGCCCCCGTGCGTAGGTAGCCGCGGACCCGGCTGATGCGCTCCTGCCAGGTCCTCGACATCGTGATGGTGCTCATGGGCGCGATCCTTTAGTTGGGTGCGTGTCCGAAGAACTGCAGTTGGCTTATCGCGAAGGTGGCATCGACTGGGTCGCTGCCCGAGGCGCCACCGGCGGGGTCTGCTGGCGGCGGCGACGCCGGTTGGGGGCCAGCCGGTCCGAGCACGGAGTCCACCAGTCCAGTCGGCGGTTGTTCGGTGCCGGTGCTGCCCGGCGTGGGTGCCGGCGAGGACGGCAGCGGGTTGGCCGGCGGGCGCTCGGTGTGCAAAATGATCACATCGACGCGAGAGACCAGGATTCGTCGCGGCAGGGTCACCGACACTGGACCGTGGACGCTGTGGGTGTCGACCGGTAGCGGGTCATCGACGAGTTGGTTGCCGTTGAAGAAGTTGAACTGTACGCGGGTCACCACGCGGTGCTGTAGCCAGTCATCCTTGCCGCCTTGGGTTTTTGCTACCCACCCTGGAGTGATTGACAGCGCATTGAGCATGTAGCTACATGCCGATTTTGGACGTGATGGGTCGCAGATGAACTGCACGTGTAGTACTTGGCCGTCGAGGCGACTCTCCTGAGGGCCGCGGCCGCACACCCAAGCCGAATCGGTCGTGGTGTCGGTCAGCGCCAGCGGTGAGCGCGCGGCGGGCTGCTCACCTGAGGCGTCGTCTGGGGTGCAGCTATCGCTGCTCGGTGTGAACGGGACGGCCTGATCCTGTTGCGGCACGGTGCGGCTGGGCATCGGAGCGCCGGTCACGACTGCCGCCGGTGCGGTGGCGTGATGTTGCGGCGGTTGCACCGGAGCCGGGCCGCCCCCGAAGCTGACGAAGGCCGCAACGATTAGCACCGCGACCGCGGTCGCGCCGCAACCCAACCATATGGCCGTGCGTTTTGCCCCACGATTGACATCGGCATCGGTCGGTGCAGCCGCGTCCGCGGCCTGATCGAGGTCGTACGGCATTCCCGACCGCGTTCGGGAATTCGCTTGGGGCGTCGCGGCAGCCTCAACCGGGATGCCATCAGCGCTGGGATGGTGATCATCGTCCGCCTCGGCATCGGTGTCGGCATCGTCGTGGCTGTCGGGGACGTCGGTGCTCGGCGCGGGCTGCGCGGTGACGCTGGGTGCCGGCCGGTCATCCAGCAGCTGCTCGAGCATCCAATCCTGGGTTGACAACGTGCCGTCAGCCATGGCGGCCATCCCTGGTGATGACGTCCGCGTCGACGACTCGGTGACGCGGCGCCTGTCGGTCAAGAGGGTCCATCCACACCGGGACGAGCACCCAGGCCGACGGCCGGGGCGCCACCGGTTGCCCGCTTTGGAGGGGCCTGCTGGAAGTGTTGGCGATGGGTGCCGGCAGCGCTCGCGGCGATGCGATCGCCCTGCGGCGCCGTTCATGCCAGCGCACGGCGACGATGATGCCGACCACGACGACGGCCAGCGGCCAGGTTCTGGCCAACACCTGTACGAAGGCCAGCGCGATCGCCACCGTGCCCACAAATCCCATGCACACGAACGCGATCAGTATTCTCATGAAGAAACCCTATCGAGCGGATGTGACAGAAATCCGGGGCTGCAAACAGGTATCGGATATGAGGCATTTTGTGCGGTAGGGTGCCAGATATGACCGCTCCAGCTGAAGGGATCGACCGGCTCATCTACTTCGTGGAGGCCCGGCTCGCTCAGCTGAAGCTCTCCAAACAAGAGGTCGCCCGCCGCGGTGGACCGGCCGTGGACACCTTGATCAAGGCCCGCGGCCGCAAAGGTCAAAAGACCCCGACCGTGAGTACGTTGCTGCTGCTGGACGCCCTCATGGGGTGGCAGCCAGGCTCCGCGGCGGTCAGCATGCTCGGCGGGCGGCCGCTCAGCCTCACCGCACGCCGCAATCGGGTGATCGCCCGAGCCCAGAAGCGACCATTGCAGCCCATGGGCGAAGGCGAAATCGTGCAACGTCTGACCGCTCAGCTCCGTGAGGAGCTCGACCGACTCGAAGACGACCGCGCTGCGGTCGCGCGGCGCATCGAATTGCTGCGAAACGTCATCGTCGAGCTCGACCCCGATGAGGGTCTCATGGCTGAATACGGCGACACCGCAACCCTTCCCGGTGCCGACACCGCGTGACTGGCTGCTCACGGCCGTGTCCTTTCCCCCGGCTCGTGCAACGGGCGGGTATCGACCACGCCAGGCCCGGTCATGTCATAAGCACCCAAGATTGCGGCGGCATCGGCGGCCGTGATCGGTTTCTTGACCGGGGTCAAGGGCCACCACTGGTGGGATCCGTCCACAGCGAGCCAGCCCTCGGCGATACCGTAGATGCCGGCCACCGTGGGAATCATCACCAGCTGTAAGCACAACCACGGCAACACCGCGACTTGACCGAAGGCTCCCGCCGGGTCATAGACGAGCTGAGAAACAATCAGCGTCACCACAGCCAGCCCGGCCCCCGCCCACAGCAGCGCGGCCACCGGGAAACCCCGCAGCGTCTGCGGAATCAGTCGAACCAACGCCATCTTCAGCACCCAGCCCGCTGCCCAGCCGATCGGCGCCACCACAGCAGCCACCGCAACAACGGCCAACTCGGCGCGAGCCGCACGCGACTTGGCTGCCCTCATCACCAGAGGATCGATCCGGGTGTCATCGTGCGGGTCGGGCACAGCCGAGGTGCGAATACGCTGACGCTTGCGCACCGCCCGCCCAAGATGCTCAGCGCGCCGACGCTGAATGGTCGACCACCCCTGATAGTGGGCGATCCATTCTCGCCGGACATCATCGAAGCGGTCCGGGGGCAGCTGGATGGGCATATATCGAGCGTAAGGCGCCCAAAGACGCTCTCCTGCACTAATTTCTCCATGCCCGACGCGGCAGCGCCCTGGGCTGATCGTTCCGACCGTTACCGATCCGCCGCCGCGCCGACAGTGCCTAATGTCCACCGAGTGTGACGGCCGCCCGCGGCCGTTCGCGCAACGCGCGTGACCTCGCCGCGACGCTCGAGGACAACCCGGTTGTGGTAGACGTGCTCGTGGACGAAGTCGCGGCCGAATGCCGCTGCCAGACAGCGCCTCAAGTCCCTAGTGGTCGGCGCCGGCGAAGCCGTGGACAGAATCGACAGCAGGCGTTGCCGCACAACCTCAGGCGGCGGGCCGCTTGCCGCCGCCACGCAGGACACCCTTCCTCGTCGATGACGACAACGCCTCCTGCTGCTGCGAGCGCGCGGCGCGCAGTTCGTCGAGGTAGTGAATGAATTCCTCCCAGTCGATCAACTCCACCATCTCGCCCGGAGTGCCCCTGGGGATGATCCTCGCCTCGCCGATGTTGCGGGGCAATAATTCCGCGGGCTCCAACGCATTTCCGAAGTGCCGGCTGGTGTTTTTGTTGTCTGAGTTGTGATCGTAGCTTTGGTGGCTGCGCGTTGCCTTTCCGGCCCAGAAGGCGGCCGACTCCATGACGTCGCGCTCGTGGGAGCCATACATGATCATCGCCGCCGGTGTGACATCGCGGATGGCCTTACCCTGTAATGGACCATAGATAGCGTCGAGTTGCGAACCAGCCTGCGCGGCAAAGCAAATCGAACATCCGAGACCCCGTGATTCGGCCAAATACTGCGGCAGCCGGGGTATCGGTGTGTTAGTGATCTCGTCGAGGAACAACCCGATGCGGTGAAACTCCTCCCACTGCGCCACTTTCATGCGCTGCCGATTAATCAGCTGATCCATCAACACAATCGCTTGCGCAGCGACCGTTCCATCAGCCGGGGTCAGCAGGTAGAGCGTGGCGTCTTCGGCATCAAGAAACGACAGGTCCAGCGGCGGGAAGTTGCGGTCACGCTCGTTGGTGAGAAGCCAAGCGGTGAGCACTTTCGTGACGGTCATCTTCACCGAATCACGCTGCTTTGGTTCCATGTCCAACACCGACCGTACGCGTGCCTCAAACAGCGGGTCGTCGGTCCATGCCGCCGCCGAGGCCCACCCCGGTTTCCACGACGTCTGATAGGGACCCATGAGGTTGTCGATGTCGACGTTTTCTGAGGCTTCCAGCGTCCAGCGCATCCCCAACCCGGTCGCAGCCGGGCTGGCCGCGTACAGCAGGCACACCAGCGGGGCCAGGGCCAGCTGGTCCCACGGCCCGGGGTCAGCTCCTTGCCGAAATGCGCTACCCGACAGCGCGATTGCCGAGGTGCTCAGCAGGCTCTGCGCGGTCGCCGTCGCATCGTTGAGGCTGGTGATCAGCGCGGTCGGGTCAAAGCAATACGGCACATAGTCTTTGGGGTAAAACGGTGCGCTGATCGGTCGCAGGTCCAACAACGCTGTGGGGCCGTAACGACGGGAAGCGACCATCTGCATCAAATCGTCTTTGCTGGATGACACAAACGCCGGGCCCGGCCACAGAACCGCCGACTGGGCCAGCCAGCGCCGGGTCTTGCCGGTCCCTGGTGGGGCGAATCCGCCGACGTGAGGAGCGGATTCCAAAGGAACCCGCCGACCTTGGGCGTCGCGGGTCCAACCAGCAAACGGGGTAACAGGCCGGCGAAATCCGTCGGTGCTGTTCGACAGTGCCATGCCTCAACGGTAAACGCTGCACAGATGGTGTGACTGCACAATATTGGTCAGCGGCGGTGCACACCGCGACAGCGTTTCGCCCGGCTCATGTGGCCGGGTGGCGCAGCTCCGTAGCAATTGTGACGGCGCGGCGGATTTGGTCGCCGGTGTAGAGCCAGCCGACCGGTTCCACCCAGGTCCGCGGCACCAGCTGCATAATGA
>NZ_GG770556.1:19081-41002 GCF_000164135.1 Mycobacterium parascrofulaceum ATCC BAA-614
CCCGGCAGACCGCAGGCCTGGCTCACTTCCTTGATGGTGAACAGACCCGACGAACCCGCCGCGCCGTGGCGCTGTCGCACTGCGTCCAACGAAATCACGGTGTCCTGCACAGCCATACCTCCAAGGTTAAGTCCTGCGCACGGCATGCAGGACGCCATTTGCAGTCAGCGGATTCTGGTGATGTGGTCAAGGGCCGGCCGGCCGGGCGGGCACCGCGCCCGTTAGTCGCTGCCGGTCCAGGTTTGTTCTTGGCGGAACACCACCATGGACACATCGACAGCCCGCGTCGCCGTGGTGATGCGCACCGTCGACTGCGAGGTCTGGTCGAACCGGATATCGGGCACCATGGCGTCTGCGGGGCTGCGCCCCACGGTGATCACCGTCGAGGACAGGCCGGCCTGCGGTGCGATGGTCGCGCGGTCGTTGACGATCATGGTGGGCACAAATTCAGCCGGGCGGCGGGCTTCGACCACCGCAATATTGGTTTGCGATACCGAATACCAGCGGTCGGGCTCTCGAGAATAGATGGCGATGCGTTCACCTGCGGCGGCTGCCCGGATCAGCAGCTGGCGCACGTAGAAATCCGACGTATCCATCACGATGCGGGTGGGCTGTGCGGGGTCGGTCAGCGTCCACATCACCAGATCGTCGCGCTGGATCGGTGGCCACGCCGCTTTGTCATCGCGCAGCGCTGCACCCACCAAGATTCCGGTCGGGCCGACCGGCAACTGCAAGTCCTCAGGCCCGCTCAACACCCGCACAGGCAAATCCGATGCGGGTTGGCTGGTCGGTGCTGCCCGCAGCGCCGCGTCGTACTGGCTGCCCGGCAAGGGATTTAGGAACAGGGTCGGGGGCTGCTCGGGCGGGCGTGGGTCGTTGGTACGCACCAGCGCAGACACCGCCACCGGGCCGCCAGGCTTCTTGCGCAGCATCATCACGTGCACGAGGTCATCGGAGCGTAGCGACCACATCTGGTTGAACGACTCGGTCGTGATGTCTTCGGGCGAAAAGTAATACGACGTCACATAGCCCGGTTTGGCGTTGATGGATTTCCAGCCAACCTCAGCCGTCGGGCGAACCACTTGCGCGCGAGGTGATGCCGCTTCAGCGCGCCCGTTGCGCCGATGCCGGCTGCCCACCGCGATGAGTGGCGCTGAGGTAGCGGTCATGGCGGTCTCAAGGTCCTCACTGTCCTCAGCGTCGTCGACAACCACAGGACGCTCGGGTGGACGGGCCAGCCCCATGCTGAGCTTGTCGAGCATGGCGTCTTGTTCTTGGGCGCTCAGCGCGCGGGCCCGACAGCCTTCCTGCTCAAGGGCTTTGACGATCCGCTCGGTGGCGGCTGCGGCCGCAGAGCCGATCGAGCGGCGATACATCAACCCTCGCACCGACTCAGTGATGTCCAGGCGCACGATCAAATGAGTGCTTCGTTGCCCGGCAGCGCCCCGATCGGCCAACAGCGTGCTGTAGAGGTGCGGATAGCCGGTGCCTGGGCGCACCCGATAGCCTGCGCTGACGATGTCGACACCCAGATGCAGACCGCCGGGCTGCTCCATGAGGCCCATCACGACGTTGAGCGGCAGCAGGTTGTCGGTCAACGACAGCGTTGAGCCGCGCAGGTATGTCGGTGAATACGCGCGCCCGTCGACTTCGATCATCGTGACGGCCTCATTGTCGGCCGTGCGCACTCCGTAGACACCGCCGCCGTGGCTGATATCGACCGCAGCTCCCGCTGCGGTGGTGTGCCGACGGCCGCGCAGCCAGCGCGAGCGGTCACGCACCCAGATCGCGGCGTTGCGCCGGTGCACCGTGACCGCCAACAGAATCAGCGCGACCACGGTGATCGCCGTTGCCGGCCACCACCCGTAGCGATAGGTCGGCAGCGTCGCGAAGGCAGCGATCCCGATCACCTCGGCCCCCAAGACAGCGCCCAAGGCGGGATGAACGGTGACCGGTCGGGCTTTCACGACATCCTCCGCCGGATAGCGAGCACCGCGAATAGCGCTCCAGTTGCCAACACCGCCGCGCCGAGGCCGAGCAGCGCCACGTTGCGTGGCCGCAGATCCGGCGCCGGCGGTTTGGGTGGCACGTGCAAAGCCGTACTGAGGTGCTCGACCGGTTTGGGGTCTCCGGCGGGGATATCGAAAGTCAAGGCGGCCACCGGATCGACCACCCCGTGGCCGACCTGGTTGTCCACGGTGTGTGCGGGATTGTGGGCGGTTTCCATGATGCGGCGAATCACTTGGTGGGCAGTAAGATTCGGATACTTGGCGCGGACCAGGGCGGCGACCCCGGCGACGTAGGCCGCCGAAAAGCTGGTGCCCCACACCCCGTTCCCGGTTCCCGGGTCATTGCCCGGTGAGGCATTCACCGCTGCCCCGTTGACGCTGGACAACCCCATGATGCGCGAACCGGGCGCGGCGACTCCCACCCAGGGCCCATTGATCGAATCAGGCATGGGCTGGCCCTCGGGGGTGACAGCGGCCACGGCTAGTACGTAATCGGAGAACCAGGCCGGGCTCACGATGGTGCGCACTCCGGCCCAGTCGCGCGGATCGTCGACGTTGAGTGGGTTGAAGACCGGGTTTTGGCCGCAGTCACGTTGCATCGGGTCGTTGCGGTTGCCGGCGGCCGCCACGATCACCGCGTCTTTGTCGACCGCGGCATAGCGTACGGCCGCCCCGAGGGGGTCCTGGTTGACCGGTGCTGCGGCGTTGGTGCACGACGCCAACGACACGTTGATCACCTTTGCGCCGCGATCAGCCGCGGTGCGAATCGCTTTGGCCAGCGAAAGCACGTCGCCCGCTTTGCGGTGCAGATCTTGTTCTTCCGGGGTGGGATGGGCTGGAGAGAACGCCGCCGAGGCTTGCCGGATCGAAATCAGTGTGGCATCAGGGGCCACACCCACCACCCCATCGGGACCAGTCGGAGGGGGCCCGGCCACCAGTGGTTGCCCCGCGTTGGGCCCGCCCGTGCCGTCGGCGGGGGCATCACCTCCCGGTGGGGGCGGGGGCGGTGGCGGCGGCGCGGTCACCGTGACCGTCGAGGGCGGCGGTGGTTTGGGTGTCGGCGGCGGAGGCGCCGGATTGGCAGGCACCGGCGGAGGCGCGGCGGGTGCACCCACGCCGGCCGGTTTCGGTGCAGGCCGGTCAGCGGGGTTGGCCGGCGCGGCGCCGATGATGCTGGCCACAAAGGAGCCGTGGTTGTCACAGTCGGTGAGTCCGCCGTTGGGTAGTCCCTGCACGTAGTCGCCGCCGGCAAACAACGCGGGGAATCGTGGATTCGGGGTCACACCGGTGTCGACGATCGCCACCGTCACCCCCGCGCCGGTGGAATACTGCCACGCCTGGGTCACATTGAGCATTACGTTGCCCGGCGCGGGCTGAGCAACGTTGGGATCGGCGATGACCACCGGCAAGATGCACGCCTCGCTTTGGCGCATCTCTTCGGTCGGCCCCGGGGTTTCCACCGGCGGCAGCGCCCCGGGGTCGATCACCGGTGGTGCGATCGCCAGCGCGGTCGGCGCCGCGACCACATTTGCGGCCAACAACGCTGCCGCAGCGGCAGCTGAGGCGGCGGCTTTGACGCCCATCAGTGATACCTCACGAATTGAATGAGGTCGATAGTCCATGCGGCGAACACCACGACCACGGTGGTGGCGACATACTCGGCATACTCGACGATTTCGCGCACCGGTTCGGAGAACATGTGGGTGGGGACGATCGCCCCGGCCAGCAGCGCTGCCAGCGCGATGCCCACCACCGCGCCGGCGGCAGTCAACACCGCAGCCGTGGACCCCGGGTTAGCCGCCAACCCGTAATGGGTGGGGATGGCAAACAGCGACAACGCGGCACCGACGACCAAGGTGATGGCGTGGCGGCGATCCCGGAAGGCGCGGGCGCGCAGCACGGTGATCAACGCGATGCAAGAGCTGACAGCGACAAAGGTCCACTGCGTGCCCACCCCGGGATGGATCGCGGCCCATGACGCCGCGATCTGGGTCAGCGCCGTGCCCAGCAGCAGCCCCATCAGCACCCGGTTGGACCGCAGGGCGACTTCGCCGACCTGCTCACCGGTCAACGTGACATCGCGTGGGCTGTCAGCAACCGGGGAAATGGTGTCCTCGGGGTCGTGGGGGGATCGCTCATACATGTCCTTGCCGGTGATGGATTCGAAGCTTTGGCGTGGCACGCGCGCGAGCCGCCGCCCAATCCCCGGCGCCGCCAACGACACCGTCAACACCCCGACCAGCACCACGACAGCGATGCGCTGGCCGGGTACGGCGAAAAACATCCGTGTGGCCGCACAGCCGAGTCCCGCCGCCGAGACGGTCACCATCGTGGTGACCGCCACCCAGTAGCGGCCGGTGAGCTTGCCTAGCGCTGCGGCGGCAATCAGTGCCACACCCGTGGCCAGGACCGCATGCGGGGCGCCAGGGTGGGCCCCGGGCGGGGTGGTCGCGCCGGTAGCGACCAGCGCAGCGATCACGGCCCAGCTGGTCGCGGCGGTAATGAACCGGTCGGCGCCCAGGCGGGAGGCCAGCACCGCGGCGCCGGCAACCACGAGCGCGGTCACCCCGAAAATGGTCGGCGCCAGCCAGCCGCCCGCACTCGCCCAGCGCAGCCGCCACACCAGCAGCGCGGCGGCGCTGAGCGCGACCAAACTCAGCGCCACAGCCACCCGGGCGGCATCTAGCGCGGTCACCGCCGGGAAATGTTGTTTGGCCCACTTCGCGATCGCCGCGCTGACATTTTCGATGTTGGGTTCATAGCGCTGGGCGGAGGCCGCGGGGATAAACGCCAGTAGCTCAGCGTCATTGACTCCTTGAGCCGCCAGTGACAGCTTCCCTGACAGCATGGTCATGCCCGCCGCCCGGGCGAACACGAACGCCCCGCCCGGCAGCTCCTTAGCCCCGATCGACTTGAGCCGCCGATTGATGGTGTCACGGGTGGGCTCGACCAGCTTGGCCAGCGGCACCGCCGCGGGCAAGAGCAAGTCAATTTGGTTGTCTCCCACCAGCAGTGACACCCGGCTCGACGGCGGGACCAGTGTCTCAGCCGCAGTGGCCGCGGGTTTGTCAGCGGTGGCGGTCATTGACGAGTTCCCCTCGGCGCGTCGGTCGTGGCGGCGAAATGCTCGGCGCAGGCCGCGGCTACCTTCAGCAGGGCCCGGTAGGTGTTGCGATTGACGTCCTCGACGAGGTCGATCACCCCGCCAGGACGCAGGTGTTCGTCGAAGGGCAGCTCGATGACCTTCTGGCCGCCCTTGCTGAACCGTTCCACCAGCAGCGCACGATCGCGTTTCGGTGAGTGGCCATCAGAGTCGTTGAGTACCACCACGGTTCGGTTAAGCAGGCTCGTGTACCCCTCGTTAGCCAGCCACTCCATGGTCTGGCCGGCCGCCGACGCGCCGTCCCACCACGGCGAGGACACCACGATCAGGGCGTCGAGATCGTTGAGGACGGCCCGGGTGACCGGCGAATCCAGCGTCGAGCCGCAGTCGACGATGGACAGGGTGAAATGCCTGTCGAGTTGATAGGTCGCGGCCTGATAGATCGCACTGTCCAAGACGCGGCGGCGCGCCGTGGCTGATTCGCCGCCCAGGACATACAGGCCTGCTTTGTTGCTGCCCAGTCGCCCTCGGATGTCGGCGAAGCTGTCGAGATGTTGGTCGGCGGCCAATTCCCAATACGAGCCCGAGACATCGGGGTCGATGCGGCTGGCGAGCTTGCCGAAAGCGGTGTCGGCGTCGATGGCGACCACCCGGTCCTCTTTGCGCAGATCGGCAAACACCGAACCCACGCTGGCGGAGATGGTGCTCTTCCCTACTCCGCCCTTGCCGAGGACGCCGATCTTGTACTTGCCGCGCAGCAGGGACTGGATCTGCCTTTGCAGGTCGTCTTGCTCGCGCTCATCTCGGGATTGGCCGGGGTTAATGAGTTTGAAGGTGCCCCGGTAGAGCACTTTGCGCCAGCCTCGCGTCGGCGGGATGCGCTTGGAAGGCAACAGCTCACTGCTGCGGATGTTGTCCGTGTAGTTGTACCGGGGGCCCGAGCCTTGAGCCTGCGACCAGCCGTGGGCGTCGTCGGCAGCGGCGGTCTCGGTCTGGGCGGGCGGCTGCTGCCAGTGCGGGATGGGCGCCTGCTCGCCCCCAGGAGCAGGCGCGGGCAGCGGGTGCTGGTGATGGAACTCCGGTGGGCTGTAGGGCTGCTGCTGGGCGGGCAGCGCCGGTGGGGGGCCGTAGCGGTCGTTTTGGACTCGCCAAGCGGGTGCCCCCGCTGGTGGGGGTGGGGCCACGTCGCCGCGGCGGCGCTGCAACGCCTCCCAGGCGTTCGTCTTGGACAGATCGACCACCGACGTCACTTCTTCGGAGGGCAGGCGCGTCAGCCTTGCGCTGTCAACGTCGTCGTCACTCTCAGTGGGGCGATCGGGCCAGCGAAATGCGCTGGCACCCGGGATCGGCCGGATCGGCCTGGGCGGCCCGCCCAGGGACCCCTCGGCGCGCGATGCGCCGGAGGGGGGCGCGAAGGGAGAGTCAACGGGGTTGGTGGGCTCCTCGGGCTGGCCGGCGTGGGGTCGGTCGGGCCAATCGAAGCGGGGACCCTCAGCGCGTTGTGGTGACACCCCCGAGCCGGCGGCGGGCGGTTCGGGTGGGCTGGCCGGCGGGGTCCCAGGGCGTTCAGGGTGCGGGTCGGCCGGGCTGGCCGTCGTGTCGCCGGGAGGCTCCGGCCGCGCTGCGTTCTCGTCGAATTCGGGCTCTGGGCGCTCGGTCATGATTCGTATCCTATCAGCGGAAATGCACAATATCCGCGCTAGTTGCGATGGCCTGGATTTCGGGCATTAGCGGTGGTCAGGGGGCCTTGGTGGGCAGTGTCTCGGCGCCTGCTACCGGTGTCAGGGTGTCATGCTGGGTCAGGGCGTCAGCGCGCGAGAGTGCGGGGCCGGGCGCAAACGTACGGATGAGCACCCACGGCGCTTGACGCGCAGATGCGGTGGTGATGTGCAGTGGCTTCAAAGCTGAGTCGTCGAGCTCGATGCCATAGCGGATCCCCTGATCGGACACCCACCACAGTGAATCGCGGCTCACTGACACCGGGTCGGCATTGGTGGTCATCACCAAATTTGTTGCGTCAGGGGCGATGTAGACCTGGTCGGCCTCGGCCTGGGCCGTCGCGCCGCTCGAGCGCGCGTCTTTGACCAGATGCACCAGCCGGTCATCGGACTCTGGCGGGGTGGGCAGCCCCTGCCCGGACAGGACGGTCACCTTGGCGGCCTTGTCAGTGGAGCCTTTCGACCATGCCAGGCAGGTGGTGCCGTTGATGCTGGTGTCCACCAGGTGCAGCCGGGTCGGGGGGTAGTAGGACACCGGCAGCGATTCGACCACCGGCACAGCAGCCAGCCGGTCGGGGGACACCACCACCGGGCCCAGGTCGCCGAACGAGTTCGCTGAGCGCAGCAGCGATGCCACGAACGGCGAAATGTGCTGGATCCCGTTGGGTAGCAACACAAATAGCTGATCGCCGGATTGCTGAACGTCGTGGACTGACAAGACCGAGCCGATCGGCGCGGGCCGGCCAAGATCCCATGGTGAGGGTTGGCCGGCGTTGGGAATGGTGGGAATGATCAGCGGATCGGTGGCCGGGATCGCGTCGTAGAGCGCTGTCGACATGGGAATCGGTTGTGGCGACGAGGAATCCACCCCCAGCGCCAGAGCCACCGACTTGTTGGTGACGTCGATTTCGGAGCGGTGCCCGTCCCAGATCACGATCGTCTTATCGTCGTGGCGGGCCAGCACCGCGTTCGGCATCGTCAGTGGCGCCGAGCGCCGGCCGGTCAGCGGCCCAGCGATCGTGGTCACCACGGGCGCCTGCCCCGCGGACTTGGTGGCCGTCGCGGTGGGGGCGCTGTCGCACACCGCCCATTGTGATTCCAGGCCGGTGCGCACGGGCATTTGCGTTGGCGCTCCGACGATCCCGACGATCGGACCTTGCGGGTACTTGGCCAGCTCGGCGGCTTTGACGAACGTCGGATTGGCGTCTTCTCCCGCAATCAGCCGTGCGCTCACCAAATTCAGGGCCGGGTGCAGCCGGTGGTCGACCATGACGTAGATCGCGCCGGTGTCGCGGTCGGCCAAGATTTGCGAGTTGCCTACCTGGCCAGCGGGTTTGATATAGGCCATCAGGGCGGCCAACCCGATCATGACGATGATCAGCGTATAGCCCAAGACCAGAGCCGCGATGCGGCGTTGCTCGGGGTCGTAATCCAAGCGCACCCCGTGGTGGCTCAATGCGGCCGCGTTGCGCCGATTCCAAAAGTAGTGCGCCGTCACCTGTAATCGCGACGTGAGGTTTAGGGCCATGAGCCAACCTTACGGCGCTCATCGCACGATATCTGCGCTAATTGCCTGCCCCAAGACATCGGTTCACCCGCCTGGTCAGACCAGCTGGGGAGCCGACAACAGGTTGGCCAGATCGTCGCGTAGACCCGACGCCGTGGTGGGCCAAATGCTCATCCATTCCTTGCCGTCAGCGCCGGTCGTGGTGGTGAAACTCAGTCGCCCGTACTCCGTATCGGCCACCGTCAACACCCGCGGATGCGGGCGCACGTCGGGGCAATGATCGATGACGGCCACCACCGCCATGGCTGACTGATCCAAGGTGGCGGCCGCTTGCACCACCTCCACCTCCCACGGGCCCAGCCCAAGGCGGCGCAGCGCCCCCGCCATCCCTTCAGGCGTGTGGCCGGCAGCATCGATGGCCATTTGCATCATGTCCTTGGGCACGTTGATGCCTTCAATATCGGCCGGCGGGTGATCCCCGAAGGCCGGCACCAGCATCTGGCACATCAGCTCAACCTGGCGGGTGGGCTCATCGGTTTCCCCGACCCCGCCGATCACCATCTCCTCGCCGTCTCGCGCCGCCATCGCCAAATAGCGGCCGTAACGGCACACCACCATCACGCGCTCATGGACGGTTGCGCCGCTGTCGTGCGTCGCAGGCTGATCCGGCCGGCGGATCGTAAGCACCACCTCGCGCTCAGCGCGGCCCAAGACCGTCATCCAGTCGCGCACCGCGTCGTCGACCCGGCCGTTCGCATCGATCACGCCCGCCTGCACCAGGCTCTGGTATTGCGCCGTGCCGGTCAGCGGAACCTTTCCGGCGTCCGTTTCAACGATGAAATCTGAATGCGCCGCGGGGATATAGGGTTTGAGCCGCAGGCTAATCGGCATACTCTCGACGCCCAAGAGCGCTTGCAAGACCCACACGCATTCGACCGACGCGTTCAACACGGCCATCACCCCCGATTGTCAATCAACGCGCATGAGGGGGGCCGCCGAAGCTGGCCCCCCTCAATCAGTTGCGCGAACGGCCCCGACTTAGATGGACTGGAAGCCCTGACCGACGGTGCTGTCAGCCGCCTGGAAAGCCATCGACGCCTGATCGATCACGTCGCCATGTCGAAAGATGACGTCTTTGCCGTCCTGGATGCCCTCGTTGATCAGCTGCTGGGCCTGCGCGTAGCTCTCAGCACCGTGAGGCCCCGAGAAGTAGTCCCGCGAAGACGCCAGCAAGTTCTGGGCCTGTTCGCGGATTGTCTCCAGCTCCTGCGCGAAGCTGTGCATGCTGGCGGTCGTATCGGCCAGACCAGCCGGGTGGTAGATCATTGGTCCTTCGGTCATCATGAACTCCTATGCTCTGTGTGGCTGAAAACGTATGTGGGACTGGTGATCAGGTGAACCGCAGGTGGCCCGCCACCGATGCGATGTGCTGCTGGGCCTCCTGGTCGCTGTTGTGGTACGTGGCGCCGCCACTGCGCAGCATCTCGTTGACCGCCATGAAACGGTTATGAATCTTTCGCTGCGCCTCGGCGATCTCTTCGGCGGTCACCAGGTTGGTGGTGCCGGCGCTGCCCCGCAGGTACTGGGCCGAGTGGGCATGGTTCACACTTTCGGAATAGCGGTGCAGAACATCCTGAGCCTGGCTGGACAGGTCGTCCATCTGGCGCGACAGGCTGTTGACCGAAGCCTGATCGACGTGAATGGGTTGTGACATCTAAATTCTCCTTGCAACAGATGTTGTGCCGTCTCTGGTGATTTTGAGTCTAAAAGCCCGCAGAGGGGGTCTCAGACGCTTTTTCGTCAGACTCGTTGCCGCTCCCCCCTACTCGATCCGGGCCGCCCCGTGACCTGCATCGTGCGGCCTGGGCGTTGCTGCTCGGCGGTGGCGGTCTCACGACCCACGGCCGCCGGGGGCGCCGTAGAGCCCACCGCCGCCGACGCCGGCGGGCCGGGCCCCCGATTCGGACGCCGTCTGCGCGGAGCCCTGCCAACCGCCCGGCAGTGTCGGTGCGGTCGGGGTGCTGAAGCTGCTGGCCGGACGGACGAATGTGCTTGACAGCGCAGACGAACCGCTCAACAGTCCGCCACCGCCGCCGCCGGCGGCGCCCATGCCGCCCATCGAGGCGCCCGCCGCGGCGGCCTCAGGTCCCAGCCCGCCCGCAGCCGCGCCGTTCAGACCATTCATCGAACTCAAAGGGCCCAGCATGCCCGAAAACATCTGCGGCGCTTGCCCTAACATCGACGGGAGCTGCTGGCCAGCCGAGGTGAACTGGCCGAACGTCGAGCCCACCTGCCCGAACAGGCCGCCAGCCTGGCTGGCCATCGACGTCATGATCGATGTGGGCTGCTGCGAGGTTTGGTCTGCTGCGGTCGTCATCGTCTTCGCACTCGCCTGAAACGCGGTTTGCCCCCCGGTCTGCCCCGCGTCCTGGGCGACACCGAGCGCAGGGCCCAACGGGTTGGCGGCCGTGGGTGAAAGCGGGTTGGGCTCGCTGATCGCCGCCAGTGCCGACGACACCGTGGCCCCGTAATACGTGCGGTTGAGCGCGTTCGTCACCCAAAAATGGCCGTAATACTGCGCATCCAAGGCGATGATGCCCGGGGTGTTTTGGCCGAACCAGTTCGTGCCGACCAAACCCGCCTGGGTGGTTCTATTGGTCAGGCACACCTGGGCGGGGATCATGTTCTCCACCGCGGCGGTGTGGGCGGCCGCAACCTCGGCCGCCTGAATCTGGCCGATGCGAATCCACGCCGACGCGGCCGCGCACACAGCCATGAATTCGGCGGCGCTCATTTCCATCATTTCACCGCCAGGGCCCTGCCATCCCACCATCGCGGTGGTCGAGGTGGTCAACCCCATTGCCGTCAGTTCGGCAATCAGCATGTCGGCGACCGACTCGTAGCCCGCGGCCGCCTCCACCAGGCTTGCCCCCAGGTCCCCGGCGATCATCAGGGTGTGATTGATCTCCGGCGCGACGGCTGCGGCGTCCCCGAACTCGCTCATCGCGTCCCTCCCCGGAAAGCTGGCTAGATGACCAGCGACGCCTCGTTCACCGCGTCCATCGCGGTGTAGGCCGCGCCGCTGGCGGCGATGGTCTGCGCGAACAGCGAGCGCACGAGAGTCAGCTGAGTGAGCATCGCGTCGGTCATAGCGCCATGGGCGGCGAAACCTGCCGCCGCGGCGGCCGAGGCGTCCTCGCCCCCCGGCGGCAAAACCGCCGTCACCGGGCCCGCGGCACCGGCCATGGTCCCGCCCATGGTGGCGGCGCCGGATTCCTCTGCGGCTGAGGCCCCGGCCAATACCGGAGCCGAGATGAGCATGGGACTCGTCATAATCCAGCCTCCCCAAAGAAATGGTCGTGCGTATCCAAGTTACGCCCCGCCCGGACACGCTTAGCGCAAATGTTACCGCGCAGGGCGGACAACCGCCCCCGAACGTAAATGCCCCCAAACCGGGAGGCCAGCACGTCCACCGAACTGTGGCGCGGCATCGCGAAATAGCAAACCTGGGGCGGGTTTCCACCCCGCTGGGCAGTCACCGTGAATAAAGCGGCGTTTCCCACGATGACGTCCATTAAGGCGCGGCTGAAACGCGGGTGAGCGACCGGCGCACCGCGCACGCCCACGCAGGGCGCCCACGCCATTCATATCAGTCGACATCGTCGCGCGGCAACAGTTACCTGGGTTGGTTCGGGCTGGCTCGCGGTCCGTTCGGACCTCAACGACGTCTGCCCACAAACGGCGGCTCCGACCACCCCACGAGCACGTTCTGGACGCCCGCGCGGCGAGCCAGGCGGCCCTTGCCCTCACGCTGAGGCTCGGCATACACCCCAGGAAGGACCTGGCCGTGTTGGCGCACCCCGTTCATCACCAACACCGGTGGCGTCATATTCATCACCTTGCCCAACACACCTTGCCCGGATTGGGCATGAAAACTGAATTGCGCGATGTCGGCGGTGGCCACAATGTGCAACCCCAAATCCTCGGCCTCGGCCACATATTGCGCCAACGGCATCAAGGGACTCGTGCCGCCCGGCCACGCCGTGGCCCCGTCGATGATCACAAACAATTCCCGGCCCTGCCAGAACCGCTTGGTGGCCAAATCCTCAGGCGAGGCGTCCTTTGGTGGGCGACGCCGTTCCAACTCCGCGGCCACCGCCTTGACGACATTAGCGATATGGGAGGGATTCTGCGCATACGCCGACAGCCAGTCCTCGGTGGGCACCACACCGATGTTGGCTCGGCGATGCTCCAACAAGACGATCGTTGCCTCATCAGAGCGATACGAGCGCATGATGCCCAGCATCATCGCCCGCAGCCAGCTGCTCAGACCGCACATCGCCAACCCGGTGGCCACCGCATGGGGATGATCGGAGAAGTCGATCGTTGCCGGGATCAGCGGCGCGCCCGGCAGATTCGACTCCGCAAGACCAAACGCCACCACACCGGGCTGAAGAGGTTCGGTGATGCCGGCGAACACGTCGCTCAGGAGCACCTTTTCCGGCAGCCGCGCCACCGCCACCGCCTTGGCCACACCGGCGACACGGCGAACCACCGCACTCAACTGGTCTCCCTCCAGCTGGCCACTCGACCCGCCCGGCTCAACAAACTCGCTGGGCGGATGAGCCAACGCCGGCCAACCGACCATCAAATGATGCCCATCAGGGGTCAACCCGCGGCCAGGTCGATTCGGCACCTCGCGCGCCGGGTTGCGCTCGGGGTCGGCCCGATCGCGTTTCACCGTCGTGTCATGCTCGTGGACCAACTTCAACTCCAAGGTCAAACCCGTCTCGGTCTTTACCCCGGTAGAAATCCCCGACAAGGTGCTGGTGTGGGTGTAGACCACCCGCACCCCGTAGTTACGCGCTCGCATCAGCGCGGCGACCCGCGGCGCCAGATCCGTATAGGTTTCGCTGAAGTTCTTCCACCCATCGATGATCAGGACAACATCGCCGCCCTCCACCGACCTTGCCGCTTGGAGGTCGGTGACCGGCGCGGCCTCGGAATACCGATCGGCGCCGAATTTGGCCGCCCGAACCTGATCCATGTCGAGGCGTTGTGTCGTGAACGCCTTGTCGCGCTCGTTGACGATCGCTTCCACCGTCGCGATGACGCGGTTGACGCCCTCGCTGTCCGTGCCGGCCACCACCGCGCCCACATGCGGAAGATCGCCCACGCGCGCGAGCTGCGGGCCGCTGGCCGCGATGCAATAGAACTGCACCCGATCGGGGTGATACAGCAGCGCCGCCGAGGTCACCATCGTCATCAGCGCGGTGGTCGCCCCCCGGGTCGGGGCGCCCACAATCAGCGCATTGTCACGAAGCAAATCCATGCAGTACGGCTCTTGCCGGGCCCCCCGCGGATAGTCAGCCAGCGCCACCGGCATGAACAGTCCCGGATTGTTGCCGTAATCGACATACCAGGGGCGGCCCCGCCAGCGCGCCACCAACTCATCGACCGGGGTCGGATCCCCCAACACCGGCAGCCAGATCGGCCGCGGCGGGCGTTCCGGGCAGGCCTGCAACGACTCGGCGATCGCCGTCACCATCTTGATCGGCTCATCCTCCGGGGCGCGTCGCGGTGCCGGCAGATTCGCCAGCTCGGCGAGCTCAGGCTCCGGGGCGAGACGGCCGTCGACGTCCTCGCTCTCATCGACGGTGAACAGCCGCGGCACGAACTCCGTGGGCGCCCGGTGCGGCGTCGTCGAGGTCCCCGCACCCTCATCCGCAGGCACGAAATCGGCTGACGTAAAGAAGTATCGGAACTTGCGTGCCTCCCGCAACGCCACCCGCAGATAGGCGGTGCCTTCTTCGCCGTGAGGCGCAATGTGGGCCGCCCGGGCATCGCCGATCGCCGCTTTGGACTCCTCCTCCGTGCCGGTGCGCGCAGCCACGTTGTAGCCCAGCAGCTTGGTGATGTCCCGCAGATTCTGGGTGTCCTTGGTCTGGCCCACCAGCTTCAAAAACACATGCAGCGAGCGGCCCACCCGCGCTATCCGCAAATACAGCTTGCGGAACTTCGGCCCCCAGATCGGATCGGCGAACACCTCGTTGTACTCATCGGTGATCACCCACAACACCGGGATCGGCGGCAAGGTGGGATCCACCAGCCGCCGCCGGTTATATGTCGTCACATCAGGGCAGTCATCGACCGCGGCGATCATCTCACCGCGGCGATCCAGCTCGCCATCCAACGTCTCATAAAGCCGGCCCACCAGATGGCTTTCCTCGGCCAGGTTGCTCACCGCGGCCACCACATGCGGGAAGCGCCCGATCATGCCCGCCGCCGAGCGCAACTTGAAGTCGGTGAACACGATGTTGAGCACCTCCGGCGAGTGCGTCAGGCACGCCGCGGCGACCTCGGTGATCAACCCTTCCGACTTTCCCGCCCCGGTGGTGCCGATGAACAACCCGTGCATGCCCATGCCGCCTTGGGCGCCCTCACGCAGATCCAGCCACACCGTCTCACCGGTGTCGGCGTACACCCCAATCGGGAACCGCATCCACCCCGGTCCTTGGGCGCGCGTAGCCGCCCACAGCCGGTCGGTGTCAAGGTGGCGCGGGTCGCGAATCCCCAGCGCGTCAATGACATAGCGCTGCTCGACATCCTTGACCAGGGTCACGCTCGTCGAGCCGTGCGCGCGGTAGCGCGCCATCGACCGGGCGAACCGTTCTGCCTCGTCAACGCTCATCTGGTCAGCGAGCGCGTAGAACGCTTCCTCTAGCTCGTCGGACTTGGTGTCCGACGCGCCATACATGGCCGCGGCGTGCTGCTGCTGATCACTGAGCAGCACCTGCTTGCGCAGCACTCCCCCCTCGATGCGGTAGGTCGTCTCCGGTGAAAATCCCACCCACTGTGTGGCGCCCACGCCCGCCGCACGACTCGGGCGCGGCGGGACACGCTCTGCCAAACGGATAAAGCACGTGCTGGCATACCCGGTGGCCCCGGTCAGTCCTTCCCAGTCCTCTGGGGTCGCGCAGTGGTCATCGACGATCACCCGAAGCGGTGGTGTCGCACCGCCAGCCGACATCCCGCTAGACGGGCGTGACCACGACTCGCGCGCACCGGCGGGGTCCTCATCGAAGAACGCCTCCAGCTCGGCCGGCGACGAAAACAGCATCCGCCGCTCACCGCACCCATCCCGCAGCCGCGAATGCTGCATGTGGGGAAGCCATTTCGCCCAATCCCATTGCGTCGGTGCGGCGCTGACCACGATGATCTCCAGATCAGCAGGGCTGTGGAACGCGGCCAGCTGGCACAGCATCGCGCGCACCAACGCACGCCCTTGCTCAAGATCGCCCACGATCCCGATGCCGGGAAACCGTTGCAGCCACACCGCTTTGGGCACACCATCGACATACTCTTGTGCGTTCAAGAACTTGCGCAGCGCGTGCCCGGTCGCCGGCTCAAGGTCAGCGGCCGGGGCGATCTCAGGCTTCTCCAGCGTCATCGCCAGTTTCACCTTGCCCACACCGACGCGCACCACCGCGAACATGTCGGTTCCCGGTTCGCGATCCCACATCCGGACCGAGCCCGCAACTGAAATCAAATCCTCTGGCGCCCAATGGAAATGGCAGCGGTGCTCCCATTGCTGTCTGCGCTGCACGTCAACAATATCGCGGGTGTCGTCCTGTAATGCGAACCACTTACGGCGTCGCGCAGTGAGCTCACCCCACGACATCTTGCGTGACGCGCCCCGGTTGCGCACCACCATGCCGATTGCGCTGAACGCCGCCATCCCACCGAAAAGCCCGAAACCACCGGCTAATTGGCGTGCACCCGAGGCGTACATCACCACGATCAAGCCGACGATGCCGAACAACAGCCCGATCGGCAGCACAATGCCCCAAATGCTTCGCGGCGGCGGAACCGGCGCCACAATGGGTGCCTCTAACTTAATCTTTCCGCCACCGGTTTTCGGCGGGCGGATAGGATCACCCGGGCGCTCAAATCGATGAGTGGTCACCTGACCACCCTAACCTGACGGTGCACGCAAATCCGCGTTAAATCCGCGCACCCAGACATCGCACATGGTCCATGGCCGGTTCCCGCGATATGACCTTCCGCCTGCGGTTATACGGAGGCCGACCAGCCGGCGACAAATCGCGTGCTGCGCGAAGCTATAGCGGAGAGTGCTCGGATCTGGATGGCGTACTCAAACGTGGGGCCAACCGGCAGGCCTTGACAGCCACAACCCCACCGTTGAGGACACTTCCGCCCGACCAGCGACGAGCCGATCCAATGGCGTAATTGCTGCTTAGAGCAGCGTTGAAACTATGGCCGGCTAAGGCGCAGGCCAGGAGCCGCGTTAGATACGGGTCATTCCGTCTTGATCAACCGAACAGAAGATGCATGGGTCGTCGTGCTCGCTGCCATAGCTGGCATAGCGTGACACTGGGCCTACCACCGTCGCGGCGATGTCCTCTTCAAGTGACGGTTCATCGGCTGCAGGGCCGTATGGGCTCAGGGAAGCGATGCTGCGGACCAGCGCGCTGGGGTGGTCAGGACTGCCGGTGATGTCGGCAGCAGGCCTGCCGTCGACAAAGAGGGTGTACATGTCGTGCTCGGGAAATCCATAGTTGAGTCGCAGCACCCACCACTGGCCGGATTCGTGTGCGGCGTACGGGAAAAACTTGTACCCCGTGCGGAACCAGTGAGGCTGTGCATTCTCGTCAATTGCGGGTGCGGTCATCGCGGAGGACTCATCACGACTTGACATGGATCAATTCTACGGCGCACGGATGACATGTCGTTCGCTATCTGCATGAGGGGCCGAACACAGTGGGTGACCGGCAAGCCCGATGATGCCAACCAGTGATTGGCCGCTGAGATCTGCCGATAACACGGGTAGTACCTGCTTTTTACTCGAAGTCTCGGGGGTTTTCCCACGGATCGTCTTCCCCCAAGATTGGGATGTGGTGGGGAATGCTATGCGGGGGGTGAACGACATGAGGTCCAATAGGCGTGGTGGGTCCCCCGATCATCGGCCCTTCACCGCCCTCCATGGGGGGTACAGGCTTAGGGGCTGCTGGCTCGACAGGCGGCGCCTTGGCGAGCGGGGGTGGCTCGGCCGGGGCGGGTGCTGGTGGCGGTCCGACAGGCCCGGACTCGACCGGTGCCGGACGCACCGGCGGTAAATCAGGAGGATGGGCAGGGTCGATACCTAATTTCGCGTTCACGCTGCCTCGGCTCCTCGTGGAGCTGTCGATGATTGAGTTCCAGACGTCGTCTCCGGCAAGCCCCTTAGCCTGATTTTTGGCGATGAGCTGATCGAGTGTCAGGTTGGGTTCATTGGCGTTAAGTTGGCCGGCCAGTGCTCGGTCACTCATCAGGTCGCGACACCACGACCGGAGCTGGTTTCGTAGATCGAACATCATTTTCGCGCGTTGTTGCGGGCTTACGCCCTGCTGCATGAGTTGCTCGTTGAGTTGACGCATGCGTTGTTCGCCTTGCAGATACACGGTGCGCGCCTCGTCAGGCGAGAGGGTGCCCGGATTGTAGTTGGGCAAATTGAGCTGGTTGGCGGGGTTGGGGTCGCCCGGCGGCGGTGGTTTTGGGGATGGTGGTGGTTCTTGTTTGAAGGTGTGGTTGTCGGCGGCGTAGATACCGCTATGAGGTCGGGTGTCGCGCGGCGGGTTTTGACCGAGCTGGCGGATCTGGTTGGCGTTGTGCTCGTCTTGGCCTTGCAGGCGTGCCACGCCTTGTTGGGTTGCTGCCTGCAGCTGGGGGCTCTTGCGAGCGAGGTCGGCGGTCAGTGTCGCTGACTTGGTCGCCATTCCGGTTGCGATGGTGGCGGCCGCGGCATCGGGGGGTGATCCCGGCAAGGCGATCGGCACTACTCCTGGACGAGGGGCCGCCGCGGTCTCAGCGTGCATCGTTGCCTGCTCCGCCGCTTCCAACAGTGCTGACGGTTGGACTTTGATGGAGTCAGCCACGACTAAAACGCCTCTACTTTTGGCACTCTGTTTCCGCACGGATCATGGGAATGACTGGCATCTATTCTCTCACGCTTTGGCGGACACCCGCTGCGCTTAATGGGTGAGGGTGTGCAGTTCGCCGGCAAGGTTGGCCCGAGCCGGGCGTTCCCAGTGTTGGCGACCGTAGGGGGTGTGAAACAACGTGGTGGTGGTGAGGAAGGCGCGCAGTATCTCAATGCGCCCGGCGGTAAAGGCTTCATCGGACAGGTCGGGATGTTCGGCGCGGATTGCCGCGGTGTAGGCGGCGTAGCGCCGGACAGGTGAGGCCAGGATTTTCAGGTCGGCGTCGCACAGCGTTTCGCCGTTACGATCGCCCGCGCCAGGACGGTGGGTGGCGGTCAGGCGGACCAGTCGACTCACTTCGCCGATCACCTCACAAGCCACTCCCACGTCGGCGAGTTCGGATTCGGCACGTGCGGCGCTGCGGGTCTCGTCGTCGGGTCCGCCGGTGTAAACCGCATCGTGATACCACGCCGCTAGGTGCACTGCGGCCGCGTCCGTGGCATGCCCGAGCTGGTTGACACCGTCAAGGACGTCGCGCAGATGCGTCACGGTGTGGTAGTGCCGGGTGGGCTCGGCCCAAGAGCGGAGTAACGCCTGGCCGACCGAAGCGATCCGGGGACTGCTCGTCAACGGGGCCAACAGCTCGCGCCAGGTCCCGCGGAGGTCCTCAGACGCATTGTCCCCAACAGTGGGTACCAGGCCGGTCATTGCTGATCGTCGTAAACACCGAGCTGGGAAAATTCCACCACCGCGACGATGTCGGGTCGGCCGACGGGATGCACGCGCAGGTTGTACAGGACACTCGGGGTGTCATCCAAGCAGATGACATCGGTGATCCCGATGAGTGCTTCTTGCGGCCAGCCCGCATCACTGGCGGGCATATCGTTCATCGACCGCATCCGTCTGCCCCGCAGGCCCGTCGCGTCATAGCGAAACAGGTGGGCCCCGGACCCAGAGCCAAATTCTTCGGTCAGGCCGCTGGCACTGGCCACATGCACCAGGACCCCGTGACGGTCACGGCCCACCCACAACAACGCCGCCACCCGCCGATCGTCTGCTCGGCGGCCTCCTCCAGCTGCGCGCTGGTCGCCGCCACCACCCCCACGGTGATGTCCCCGAACGCCGGACGTCCGTCGTCTCGGCAGCCATCGCCGCGAAGGTGGTTGCAGCAGCCAGCGCTAGCGGTGGCGCCAGGATGCCGTGGTGGTCCTCACCCACGAGATGCGCCTACCGAATCTGTGATTTGCATTGCTGCATAAGCGATTTCGGGATATTTAATGCGCGGACCGTCGGTGGTGTCATCAAGGTTCCATCGCAGCAAGATCTCGATTAACCGCGCCAGGTCGAACAGGGCCCGCACATGTGCAGAGGCCGGCCCGTCGCTGCCGAACAGGCCCGGGCGCAACGCTGTGCCCATGCCGACAGTTTCGAAGTACGCCGTCGCTAGGGCGGCCCAGCGTTCAGCTTTGACCGGCACACCGTCGCGCAACGTCGCCAAGATCTCGCGAATCACCGGCGGTACCGCAAGGTCTCGCACCGCACCCGCATGACCCAATGCCGCCTCGGCAGCCTGCTGGGTCACCCGCCAGGCCTCCGACGGGTCCGGGAGCGGGCCATCCCCAAAGCCGGTCAACCGCGCGTAAAGTCCTCGATCCACCGTCTCTAACCGGTGCATGTGGCTCTCATCGAGCGCCATCGCGGGATCGGTGTCTTTCAGCGGGGACAGATCTACCGGGCAGTCCTCACACTGCGCGATCCCGGCGGCGCGAGCCGGCACCGAGGAGCCCCCATAACTGGTCGACACCGCCAACGCCCACAACTCCACCCCGGGATTGTTCTTGGTGGCCAGCTCGGCATAAGCCAACATGGTCTCGGCCGGATTGGCCCAGCTAAACCACCGCTCCCGAAAACCCGGGCTCAAGGTGACATCGGCGAATAGCATCCGCACCGAGCGCGGCACAAACACCCCGGACGGAATGTAGCCCGCGCCATCACTATTGACCACCACCGTCTCCACACCCGACTGCGTGTGGAACACCCCCACGCACCAGTCCATGACAAAGTGCTTCGTTTTCTGGCAGGCGTGCACCAACTGATACACCAGCTGAGAAGTCGACTCCAACAACGGATCCGGCCGCGCCGAGCGCACCCCCTCACTAGCAGCGCCCGCACTGGCCCCAATCCCCGAACCCACCACACCCGGCGGCAGCGGCGTCACCGACGGCGAAGCTGACGAGCCGCCGCCAGCTGCTGATGGCGCCAGCGGCGCACCCGATGCCGAACTCACCGCTGCACCCGAAGCGGCCACAGCGGTACGCGGAACATCCGAGCCGAACGGCGGCAACGCCCCCGCCGGCCCCGCAGGCACACCACCGCCACCCGGCGCGGCAGGCGCCACAGGTGACACCGGCACCGGCGACGGCGCGGCCAGCGCTCCCCCAGACGCCGCCACCGGAGCCGGGCCCGGCGCATACGCGCCCGCCGGCCCCGCGCTCGCCGGCGCCGCAGAAGACGGCATCACCGGAGGCGCCAACGGAGCAGGACCAGCACCCAACCCCGCACCCAAACCACGCGAGAAATCCGTCGGCGCCGCGGGCGGGGCCACCCCCGTAGGAGGCGTCAACCCCGCAGCACCAGGTAGGCCAGCACCCCCGGACAACCCCTGCGCCGGCAAACCACTAGGCCCTGACGGCATCGACAACCCCGGAACACCACCCCCACCTCCAGGATTTCCTATTGGCATCGGTGAGCCGCCGGAAGTACCGGTGAAAGGCAGAGGGCCTCCTGGAAGGCTTCCCGCGACTTCATTGCGTTGAGTTCCGAATTTCGGCGGGTTTTTGTGGGGGTCGGGCAGATCATCGCCGACTGCATTCCGGGCACCCGGGAGCGGATCTCCATGCGCACCCGGTGCGTCTCCGGTAGGACCGGTGCCGTCTCTTGCATTGCCGAATTTAGGCGGTGGGTTATCAGGAGGAGGTGCTGGAGCCGGTGATTCTGGAACGTTGGTGAATCCTGCAGGCTTGGCTGCTCGTGGGCCGCCAGGCCCACCACCACCAGGACCGAAGCCGTGGTTTTGCATCTCGCGCAGCGTGGCGTCGACCGGGTCTTTACCCGCTCCGTTCCCGCCGGGGTCCGGCTTGGGGTTAACGCCTATGTGTTGGCCCTGGGTAGTTATGGCCGCGGCTGTCTCCGCAGCTGCCGCCGTGGCGGCCGCCCGGGCTTTCGCGACCACGGCATTGATTTCTGCCCACATGGCGGCCGATCCCAACAGCTGCTCTTGTTTCATGAGCTGTTGGATCTCTTCGTGGGCGTGAAGGTCGATTTGGTCGAGGTCCTCACGCAGGCCGTAAAACAGTCGAGAGATTTCGTCTGAGGCGCGGGCCATCGCGAAGAACTCATCAGCGGCGGCGTCGTGATCGCCCGCCCAGCGGCGAAGTGCATCACAAAATCCATCAATGGCCTGTCCCGATTGCTCGGCGGCTACACCACCGGCCTGTCGACGCAGCCCCTCCGCCGTGTCGATCAGCTTCACACCATGGGCATGCTGCTCCTCAGACGCGGTCTGAAAGCTCTGCGGATCCGTCATCGGCCACGAGCCACCCAA
>NZ_GG770556.1:43863-48729 GCF_000164135.1 Mycobacterium parascrofulaceum ATCC BAA-614
CACCGCCAGCCGGCGTCGTCGGTGCCGGATCGCCACCCCCACCCGCCGGGTCCCCCCCGGCGGGTGCCGACTCGTTGCCCGTCGGTGGGGCATCCATCTTCGGCTCCCCCAAATTTGACAGACCCTGGGTCGCCGCCTGGATCGCCTGCTCGCCAGCTTGGAGCACGGCCTGCGGCCCCTTGGTCACCGCACCCAACGCGCCCCCGATGAGCCCGCCGGCGCTGCCGAGCAGCGTTGGCAACAGTTGCGGTATCAACCCGGCCGCTCCCCCGCTTTGTGCGGCCAACGGATCTGCGGCCGGATCTGTCAAGCCGGGGCCCTGGCCGTCGTCGGGGCCGCTGGTCGTCGGATCACCGGGGCTCTTGGGCGCCGCCGGATCTTGGTCTAGCGGATCGGCGTCGGGCTGATCGGTGGCTGCAGCGTCTGGGTCTTCGCCGCTGGTGTTGGCCACCGTGCGCACGTGATAGGGCGGATAGTGGGTCACCGCCTGGGTGTCGAGCTTGTTCTTCTCGGCCACGGCTTGGGCCAGCTGGGCCGCGTGCTTGCCTCCTGAGGCTGCGTTCGCGAACGCGATCGTTTGCACCCGCTTTTGGGCGGTGGTGAATTGTTGCGGGGTCGGGACTGCCTGACGGACCTGAAACTGGCTGTCCGCGTGGTCATTTGCCTGCTTGACCAGAGTCTGAGCGCGCCGGCCATAGGTATCAAGGCCCTTGGCGAACGTCATCAGATGATGGCTTACCGCCGGGGTGGACACCGGGCCGTCCAAGGTGTCCGGCAGCTGCTGCACCGAATCCCGGATCAGTTGTGAGGCGTCGTGCGTGGCGGCGGCCACTCGCGACCACGCGTTGATGAACGGCTCCCCACCAGAGGGGCTCCCGGAGTGAACGGCCACCGAGATGGCCTCCGGTGGCATCGGTGGTGGTGGCCCCATCGGCACGCGCACATCCGGGGGCACCGGAGGAGCGGGCGGGGCTGAACCGGCCACACCTGCCGCGGTCGCGCCAGCGCCGTTCAGGCTCGCCAGGGCGGCAGCATTGTTGGCGTCGGTCTCAACGAACGTGATGGCCGTTCCGGTCAGATGCTCGATAGTTCCGACCAGCGCGGCGACATGGGCTGTCAGCGCCGCCGTCAACTCCTCGCCGGCGGTCGTGAGCCGGGTCGCCGCGCCGAGCGATGCGGGATCAGCGGCCAGCGGGGCATGCGGGACTCCGCTGCCGCCAAGGCCCTCCACCGCGGCCAGTAGCCGCTGGGAGGCGGCGATCAGCCCGGGAGCGTCGACCTTCATGCCACTGCCCTACAGGTTGGCGAGCCGGGCGCGGGCCCGCTCGAGGTCTTCGGGTGTGGCCATCCACGAGATGCCCTCGGCGAGAGCACCGGCGCGTTCGAACTCGGCGCGCTGTGCCATCTGCCCCTCCAGGTAGGCGACGTCGGCGCAGGCCTGGATGCGCTCGGCGATCTCGTGCCCCCGCAGGTCCATCACCGGTGGTTCCAGCTGCACACCCAAGACCCGGCCCAGCCCCGACACCCGTACCCACACCGTTTCATCGCGGGTGCTAGCGGTGTATTCCCGGTCGTCGGCGCTCGTCATCGGCTTTTCTACAGCTGTCGAAGGTTCTGGGCGTTCTGGTCGTCGACGTCAGTGTAAATGTGGGCGGCGCGGCGAAGTTCATCGCCGGCGAAGCGATGCCGTCCGGCGTGTTCTGCCAGCGCGGTGTCGCGATCGAGCAACACATCGCCCACCGCTGATTTGACCTCATGCATGATCGGGCCGAGGGTTTCCACGGCGGCGTGAATGTCGGCGCCGCGTTCGCGTGCTGCTTCGATGATGTTCACGACCTCGTCGTGGTTGCCGGCGACCTCGTGGAGCACCTCGGGATCGATGCGGATGGGCTCGGTCATGGCTGGTGGTTTCCTTTCCCAACTTTCGTGTTTTCAGTGTCCCTGTTGGCGGCTGATGGCGGACGTCCTTTGCCGCTATCCGCCACCGGGCATCGCTGCCGCGGCCGCCAAGGGCGGCGCGGTTGCCGGCGGCGACGTCGCGGCGACCGGGGGTGCGGCCGGCTGGGGTGCCGCCGGTGGGCCAGTATGCGGGCTAGCGGCCGCGGCGGTCGGGTCGATCCACCCCAGAAAGTCCGGGCTCGAGGACACCGATTCCAGCGGAACGACCTGACCGTTGACGAACGCCTTCACCGAGCTCAACACCGGCACGTAATGATCCTTGAACATGGCCAAGTCTCCGCACGCCAGACGGCTCGGGTCCACCGGATTGGTCACCGGTGTGCCCGGTGGTGGCAGTTGGATGTTGTTTTGGCGGTATGCCGCGTCGACGGTCTTACCCGCAAGATAGTCGCGGATGGCCTGAGCGGTCTGCGGGTTGCGGGCCGTCGCGGTCGACCCGTCGGGCAGCGTGACGGTCGGCGATGCCGGGGCCGGGGCGGCGGCGGGGCTCGGGGGATCTCCCGCTGTGGAGTTGCCGGCGTTTTGGGCCTGCTGGCCAGCCGCGGTCTGCGCTGCATCGGGCGATGTGGTGGTGTCGGTCTTGGTGGCGTCGGCCTTGGCGTCCTTGCTGTCTTTGGCGTGCTCGGGACTGTCGTCGGCCTTGTCCGTGGTATCTGAGGGGTGCTCGTGGTTGCCCTGATCCCCCAGCCCAGATGCCAAGCCAGCCAACGGGCTTGCCGCGCCGGCCAAATCGCCCAAGGAATCCAGCGGGTTGCCGGCGGCCCCGCCCAAACCGCCCAGTGCGGGCAGCATCGGCGCCAGCGAGGACAGCGGGTCGCTGCCCAAAGGGCCGCCACCGAGCATGTCCGACAGCCCGGGATCTGCTATTCCGGGGTCAGCCATGTCTGGCGCCACGGCCGGCGCAGGGTCGGTCACGGCGGGGGCCGGGTCGGCGGTAGAGGCCGAGGGCTGGCCCGCGCTGGGGTCAGCAGGCTTGGGTGAATCATCGGTGGTGCCGGCCCTGGTGTCGACCGCATACAACGCCGCCAGCGCATGGGCGGCCTTGCTCTGGTCCTGAGCGCTTAGGCTGCCGTCGGCAACCAGCTCGTTGACCGCCGCGACCTGGTTGCGTAGAAACGTCAAAAACACCCGCTCACCGGTCGGTGTATCTATCTCCATCGTGGGGTCGTTGACCGCGTCAATAATCTTCTTCTGGATGTCGTTGAGCTTCTGCTGGCCCGCGCTGGTGGTGGCGTGCGCGTTGAGCAGCACCTCGGACAGCTTCTCCTCGGCGTCGCTGATCTTGGTGTAGTGGTTGTGCAGCTCGTTTTGCAGCTTCTTCACCGCGTCGGCGGCCTTACCGGATTGCTGCTCGTCGGTGGTCAATCCCCCGTCGTCGGGCTGCGGCCCGGCGGGCTCGCGTGGCTTGTTGGCGTTGTTGAATTGATCCTCGCTGATCTGGGTGCCGTTCTTGTCGAAGAACGCCTTCTTGCCGTCAGGGCCCAGAGTGTAGTAGTCGCCGTTGAGGTTTTTCGGCGTCAACAGTCCAGTCTTGGGGTCGGTGTGAAAACCGTTGTCGCTGCCAGGAACACCGCCCAGCTGCGGGCCGATCTGCTGACCGTTGGCGTTCACCGGCGCATAGTGATCTCCCACCTTGCGGTAGCCAGCCGGCGCTGTCGGTGGCCCCTGCCTGCCGTCAGAGTCGAGCAAAGACACTGTGCCGTCATCGTTTTGAGCCCAGGTCTGGTTGGTGCCCGAATCGTGATAGACGATCGTGCCGTTGTCGGGCAGCCTGGTGCCGTCACCGAATACCAGGTGGCGCTCATTTCCCGCATTGTCGGTGCTGTAATGAATGTTGGGGTCGCCATAGGCTTGTCGCGCATGATCTAGCACCCGGCCCCAGTATGGGTCATGCCGGCCGATGTAGCGGGAGTGATCGGACGGCATCGCCCAACCTGGCTCCGACCATCCCTCGTTGCCGCCCTTGCGGTCCCACACTCCCCACGAGGTGTTGTCGCCGAAGTGCTTGGTGCCCATCAACTAACCCCCGATCTGGGCTATCAGAAATGGCCGCGGCCGAGATCGTCTTCGAGATTCCGGCGAGGCACGAACGCCGGCGGCTCAGCGGGGGGCACCTCACCGCCAAAAACGTGCTGTGCCCGAGAAACAACGCCCAGCACTTGCTGGGCTTCATGCTCTAAACCTGAGTTCACCGCCGGTCCTTTCGTGGAGGTAGTTCGAGCCTAACGTGACGCAACGACCTCTCCCTGCACAATTTGGGCGCTTTCACGCCGCTGCGCGCACCGGCCTGCGCGCGATATAGCGGCTAGGCAGCGGGGCCACTTTGACCACATCGCCGGTGGTGGGTGCGTGCACGACTTGGTGATCAGAAATTGCGAGCTGCACATGCCCAGGCCCGCGGCGGCCACCCTCTCCAAATGCGTCGAGCGGGAAAATCAAATCCCCGGCCCGCACCTGCCCCGGAGGCACTGCGACCCCCTGCTTGATCTGGGTATAGGTGTCGTTACCCAACTGCACTCCAGCCTGCCGCCACGCCCACTGCGTCAGGCCCGAACAGTCAAAACTGTTGGGACCCTTAGCCCCCCACACATACGGCCGGCCCAGCTTACTGAGCGCCGCCTGGGCCGCGCCAACACCCGGCTCGCCCGGCACATCGCTGGCCCCGCGCCACGAACCCACCAGACTCGCATGCGGGCCGCGTGATCCATGCCCACCCAAACCGCCCAACCCCGACAACATAGGCAAGCCGCCACCGCCACCACTGAAACCCCCGCCGCCTAGCGGCATTGCGCTCATCGGCATCGAGCCCATACCGCCGCGACGACGCGCGTAGAGCATCGAGCGGACCATCGACGCCAACTGCGCATCCTGCGCCCTATGCGCGTTGACGACCTGTTGTTGTTGGGC
>NZ_GG770556.1:50063-53723 GCF_000164135.1 Mycobacterium parascrofulaceum ATCC BAA-614
GCCGCTTCGTCGACCGGCGGTCCGGTCAACGATCTGGTAGACGTCGAGCGGCCACCAGAACCAGCGGCCCAGCGCCGCGGCAATGGACGGTGTCATGAACGATCGCACGATCAATGTGTCCACCAGCAAGCCGATCCCGATGGTCGTGCCCAACTGGCCTACCACTCGAAGATCCGACACGATCATCGACATCATTGTGAACGCGAACACCAGACCGGCCGCGGTCACAACGCGCCCGGTGGCCCCCATGCCGCGGATGATGCCGGTGTTCAACCCTGCGTGGATCTCTTCGCGAAGCCGCGACACCACCAGCAGGTTGTAGTCGGACCCGACTGCCAAGAGGATGACGATCGATAGTGGGATCACGATCCACTGCACACCGAGTCCGAGCACGTCCTGCCACAGCAGCACCGACAAGCCGCACGCGGTGCCTAGTGATGCGGCGACCGTGCCAACGATCACCAAGGCGGCGACAACGCTGCGCGTGATGAGCAACATGATGCCGAAAATCAAGATCATCGACGCGATGCACGCGATTGTGAGGTCGACCTTGACGCCGTTCTGCATGTCGGCATACAGCGAGGCGGTTCCTGCGAGCGACACCTTGGCGTTCTCCAGCGGAGTGCCCTTGACGGCGTCGGCGACGGTGTCCCGAATACCGGTGACGTGTTTGATGCCCTCGACCGAGGCCGGGTCGCCTTGATGGGTGATGATGATGCGCACCGCCTTGCCGTCCGGCGAGACGAACATCTTGAGACCACGGATGAAGTCGGGGTTTTTGAAGACCTCAGGTGGCAGGTAGAACGAGTCGTCGTTTTTGGCCTCGTCGAAATAGTTGCCCATCATCGTTGAACCCTCGGCCAGTTCTTGCTGATGGGCCTGGATGCCGGACATCGTGCTGTGGGTGGAGAGCATGAAGTCGCGCATACGCTTCATCGAGTCGATGGTGGGCGGCAGTGTCGACAGGAGCTTGGGCATCAGCGCGTCGAGTCGATCGAGGCTGCCCGTCAGCGTTTGGAATTGGTCGGCCAGCTTGTCGATGCCATCGAGTGCGTCGAAAATCGACCGCAACGACCAGCAGATCGGAATGTCATAGCAGTGCCTTTCCCAGTAGAAATAGCTGCGCAGGGGGCGGAAGAAGTCGTCGAAGTCAGAGATCTCGTTGCGCAGTTCGTTGGTGGTGTCTTGGATCTCGTGAGTCTGGCGGGTCATGTCGTGGGTCACCGAGTCCAGTTGTTGCATGTAGCCGTACATACGCTCCATGTTGGCGATCGTCTTGCCCATTTCGTCGGCTTGCTCGAGCATCTGCGCGGTGTTGTCGTTCTGGATTTTGGCTGTCTGCAACGTGCCTGAGTTCTGCATCGCGATCTGGAACGGGATGGAGCTGTGTTCGATGGGCGCACCCAGCGGGCGGGTAATGGTCTGTACCCGTTCGATGCCGTGCAGATGAAAAACGCTCTTGGCGACGCGGTCGATGACGAGCATGTCGGCGGGATTGCGCAGGTCATGGTCGGCCTCGAGCATGAGCAGCTCGGGGTTCATGCGAGCCTGGGAGAAGTGGCGTTCAGCCTGCGCCATGGCGATATTGGCCGGCATGTTCTTTGGCGTGAATTTTTCGTCGTTATAGCGCGGCACGTAGGTCAACAGGCTGACGAATCCGATGATCGCGATCATCGACGTGGCCACGATGATCGGCACGGGCCAGCGTGTGACAGCGGTACCCACCCTGCGCCAACCGCGGGTCGAGAGCGCACGTTTGGCATCCATCAGACCGATCTTGGAGGCGACCACCACCACGGCGGGCGCCAAAGTCAGTGCCGCTGCCACGATAACGACCAATGAGATCGCACAGGGCAAAGCCATGCTCTGGAAGTACGGCAGCGTGGTGAACCGGAGGCACAGACACGCACCGGCAATCGTCAGGCCCGACCCGAGGATGACGTGAGAGACACTGTGGTAAGCCGTATAGAAGGCATCCACCCTGTCTTCCCCGAACGAGCGCGCCTCCTGATATCGACCCACGAAGAAGATGACGTAATCGGTGCCCGCCGCGATCGACAGCATGGTCACCATACTGACCGCGTACGGCGTCAAACCGATGATGTTCAGGTTGCCCGCCGTTCCTGTAATACCCTGTGCGGCAAAGAGTTCAATACCCACGATGAGAAGGGCCAGGATGGTCGTGAGGATTGACCTGTAGATGACCAGCAGCATCACCAGGATCACGCCGATTGACACCAGTGCCATCAAGGCCATGCTCTTGTGTCCGGCCACGCTCGTGTCGGCGTTGAGCACGGTGTTGCCCGCCACGTAGGCCTGAACGCCCTGCGGGGCAGGAACCGAGGCGACGATGTCACGGACCGCCTTCACCGACTCGTGGCTGGGCGTGGTGCCTTGGGCGCCCCGAAGGAACAGCTGCACATAAGCCGCCTTGCCATCGGCACTTTGCGAGCCTGCCGCCGTAAGGGGATCGCTCCAGAAGTCCTGGACGTTCTCGACGTGGGACTTGTCGGCGACCAATTTAGCGACGATCTTGTTGTAGTACTCGTGGGCGCTGTCGCCCAGTTTGTCGTTGCCGACGAGCACAACCATCGCACTCGAGTCCGAGTCGAACTGCTGGAACTTGGACCCGATTTTCATCATGCCCTGAAACGCCAGCGAGTCATGCGGCGCCAAGGACACCGAATGCTTGTCCGCGACGTCGTCCAGCGACGGAGTCACCACCGCCAGCGCCACCGCGACGAACACCCAACCCAGGATGATAGGCACCGCGAAGATACGCACCAGATGGGCGAAGCGCGGACGGTGCATGTTTGACGGCGCGACGTGTGAAGTGCTCATACGGATTTCACCAAGCAGTAAACGAAGGGGTTGTAATCGTGCGTGCTGCGGTCATCACGGGTTTGACCGTCGACGACGACGCGGCAGCGCAGATCCGATCGGCCCGAATCCGCCTGCGCGACAATGTTGGCCGACATCGACGGCAGGGTCGTGACGATCTCGAAGGACCACGGCAACGGCGCCGCGTCGACGCGGTGCGGTTGACCGTTTTCGTCGAGGTAGTCCACGTTGACGGTCCCGGCGGCGCCGGTGACCTCGTACACGATGTGCTTGGGATTGAAGGGCTTGGTCAGCGCTGAATTAGCGTCGGCGTTGCTCGCCGTCTTGTGCGAACCGATCGAGTCGCGAATCCGGACCACCGCGTAAGCGCCGAGTGCCACAACGACGACCAACAGGAGCGGAATCCACCCCCTCTTCATCAATCGCAACATTCCCGCGCACACCCTCCCCTTGTCGTGCCGGCGCTACCGACAGACAGAACTCGAGTTCCGTTTGCACCGGATGGGACTGTACCGCATCAATAATGAGTCCGCCTAACTACAGCGCGGCCGGATGCGTAGTAGGCAGCCTCAAGCTCGATCGGTGGGATGTCTCCGCAGTATTCGTAGAGGCGGTTGTGGTTGAACCAGTGGACCCATTGTGCGGTGGCCAGTTCGACGTCGTCGATGGTGTGCCAGGGCTTGCCTGGTTTGATCAGCTCGGTCTTGTACAGACCGTTGATCATCTCGGCGAGCGCATTGCCATAGGAGCTGCCGACTGCCCCGACCGAGGGCTGGATGCCTGCCTCGGCAAGCCGCTCGCTGAACCGGATGGACGTGT
>NZ_GG770556.1:55230-62872 GCF_000164135.1 Mycobacterium parascrofulaceum ATCC BAA-614
CCCTTGATCCGTATGGTGAACAACACCTGTGAGATCCAGTACACCCGCTTGCTGGCGGGTCCAGATGGCGTGCTCGATGGAGTCGAGGACCATTGAGGTGGTCATCGTTGCGGCAACTCGCCAGCCTAGGATCCGCCGGGCATAGGCGTCGGTGACGAACGCGACGTAAGCGAAACCCGACCACGTTGACACGTAGGTGAGGTCTGCTACCCACAGCCGGTTCGGGGCTCGCGGACCGAACCGGCGCCCGACGAGATCGGAGAGCCGGGCCGCGGCGGGGTCGGCGATCGTGGTCTTCTTGGCCTTGCCGCGCACCCCGGCCAGGCCGAGTTCGGCCATCAGCCGTTCCACGGTGCGGCGGGCCACCTCGATACCCTCGCGGTTCAGGGTCAGCCACACCTTGCGGGCACCGTAGACCCCGTAGTTGGCGGTGTGAACCCGTGCGATCTCGCGCTTGAGGACCTCGTCGCGGCTCTGGCGGGGACTGGGCTCACGATTGACCTGGTCGTAGAAGGTCGATGGGGCGATCGGCACACCCAGCTTGCTCAACTGTGCGCAGATCGACTCGACACCCCACCGCAGACCATCAGGACCGTCTCGGTGGCCCTGATGATCGGCGATGAACCGGGTCATTAGTGTGCTGGCCGGTCGAGTTCGGCCACGAAGAAAGCCGACGCGGTCTTCAAAATCGCGTTGGCCCTTCGTAATTCGGCGACTTCTCGCCTGAGCTTCTTCAGCTCAGCGGACTCCTCGCTTGCCGTGCCAGGTCGTGAGCCGGCATCAATCTGGGCCTGGCGCACCCACTTGCGCACCGTCTCGGCCGTGCCGACCCCGAGCAACCGTGCGACCTCACAGATCGCTGCCCACTCCGACTCGTGCTGATCGCTGATCTCGACGACCATGCGCACCGCCCGCTCACGCAGCTCCGGCGGGTAACGCTTCGACGTACTCCCTGACACGACTCCAACCTTCCCAACAAATGGAGTCTCCGGACATGCCGGGGCGGTTCATACCGTGGTTGCGACTGGTGTGTGGAGCAGTTCGAACTCTATCGGGGTGAGTTTGCCGAGTGGGCGTTGCCGGCGGCGCCGGTGGTAGGTCCGCTCGATCCAGGTCACGATCGCCAGGCGTAGTTCGGCTCGAGTGGACCAGCGTCGCCGGTCGATCACGTGGCGTTGCAGAAGGGCGAAGAAACGATTCCATGGCGGCGTTGTTCCGCACGCACCGACACGCCCCATCGATCCGTGTAATCCGTTGTGCAACAGTGCTTGGACGAACCTTCGTGACCTGAGTGCCCCTGTGGGAATAACAATCGTCGCGAAGGGTGCGCGCAACTGTCACGGCGTGATCCAGGGCTGCCACCATCAGTGAGGACTTGATCAGCGAGTCGATCGAGTAGCCCACAATCCGGTTGGAGTAGACGTCTTTGCTGGCGCAGAGGTAGAGCTTGCCTTCATCGGTGCGGTGCTCGGTGATGTCGGCCAGCCAAACCTGGTCGGCGGCCCGGGCGCTGAACTGACGCTCGACCAGGTCGTCGTGGACCGGTGGCCCGGATCGACGGTTCAGTCCACGTTTCTTGGCGAAGATCGACCAGATGCACTGCTGGGAACACAACCGTGCCACACGGTTTTCCCCGGCGACGATCCCGCGCCCGGGAAGCTCGTCGGCGATGAAGCGGTACCCGAAGGCGGGATTGTCGACATGGATATCAGGGCGGCGTTGATCAGATGCGCATCATCCCAGTCACGCTGCGACACCGGCTCTTTACGCCATTTGTAGAACGCCTGGGTGGACAAACCCAGGACCCGGCAGGTCACTCGTGACGGGCACGCCGTCATCGGCAAGGTCGACGACCAGCGGGTACATCATTTTGGTTGGCGTCCCGGGGCAGGTAACCAAATGCGAGACGCATCACCTCGGCCTCCTGCTCCGAGGAGCTTGATCCGCTTGTGCGCCCCGCCTAGCTGCGTGGCTGCATCGTCGGCTCCCGATGATGACCCGGCTCGTTCGCCATCGTCTGGGCGGTCGGCAGTCTTGCGCCAGCGATGCACGCAGGCCTCCGAGATTCCGAAGTCCTTCGCGATCTGGCGCAGCGGCGCCTCCCCTTTGTGGGCCACGGCGACGACATCGGCACGGAGCTCGGCAGGAAGCGGTTTCGGCACGAGATTGATCCTTCCAGCAAGGACGAATCCTCACAGGTCAGGAGTCAACAAAACCGGGGGCAGTCCCTAACGGCGTCAGGTCCGGGTGAGCTCTTGCAGGAGCGGTATCACCGGCGAACCACGATAGTCGTCCATCACAAGGTCAGGCAATATGCGGTGAGTATGCCAAAATCTGCTGTCCAGCCTGGTATCTGCGCGCCATCGCCCAGTGTCGGGTCGCCAAGCGTTAGGCAAAGCGCTTGATCAGCGGCAGCGGCAGTACCCGCATAAGTTGCACCATCGGCCTCCAGGGCCACCAGGGCACCGCCGCCCGTCCCGGCTCGCGCTCGATCGCCGAAACCAATGACTTGACCCCAGTCTCGTTGTCCACCATGAACATCGTGCTCTGCGACTTGGCCGTCATCTCCGACTCGATATAACCGGGCTCGATCACCGAAACCTTAATCGGCCCACGCGCATACTCGAGGCGCAACGCTTCGCCCAACGAACTCAACCCAGCCTTGCTGGCCGCGTAAGACGCCTTCACGCCCGGCACTCCCCTGACGCCGAGCACCGAGGAAATCAACACCAGGTGCCCCGATCCCTGCTCATGAAACATCTGCAGCGCGGTCTCGATCTGCACCAGCGCCGCCACCAAGTTGGTCTCGAGAGTCGCCTTGTTGGCCCACAGCTTGCCCGACCCCAGACGTGCACCCTTGCCGATGCCGGCGTTTATGATCACCCGGTCGATGCCGCCAAGCGCATCCGACAGCTCCTCGAACACCTTCGGCACCTGCTCGTGTTCGTTGACGTCCAACGCCGCGATGGCAACATTTACATCAGAATGTTGTTGCACAAGTTCAGCTTTGAGATCAGCGAGCCGGTCGGTACGCCGAGCGCACAGTGCCAGGTCGCGCCCCTTGGCCGCAAACGCGTGGGCCATTCCGGCACCCAGGCCGGAACTCGCACCGGTGATAAGGATCTTCTGCCGAGTCACGTCCGCAGTATAACCTCCTGAGCACAAACGACTTTGGTCGGTGCGCTGATACTTTGATCGCCGGTGGCTGCCATTGCAGCTTCAGGCCAGGTCACCGAACCTGCGGCGTATCGCTTCGCCGTTTGGCTTTCCGTCTCCAGCGCGAGCGAGATGCGATCCCACGTCCAATCCATTAAGCAAGCCCCCCGCACGGCAACTTCGGTCACCGTCTGCGGCGCACCACGGGCTTCAACGCCGTTGATCAACATATGCATTGCCGTAGCGGGGGCAACGTCACCCCGCTACGGCAAAGTTCCAGTACGTCCGTCGAGCCGCTCGCTAGTGGCAGCGATAGCAGGCGCGGATACCGAGATAAGAAACGGCGCCACTTCATCTCCGTTTGGAAGTCGGGTCTGAGCCGGCGATCTGGCGGCCGATGAGCTCCTTCATGATCTCCGTCGTGCCGCCATAGATTGTTTGCGCTCGGGTGTCGAGATACGCTCGGGCAACGGGGTATTCAAGCATGTAGCCGTATCCGCCGTGGAGTTGCAGGCACCGGTCGATAAGGCGGTGTTGAAGCTCGCTGACGTACCACTTGCCTTTTGCCGCATCAACTGGTGAAAGTTCACCCGCGTTGAACGCCTCTACCGATTTGTCGACGTAGGCCTCTGCGATATCGAGCTCCGTTGACATCTCTGCCAGTTCGAAGCGGATGTGTTGCTTTGCAGTCAGTGGCTGACCGAATGCCTTGCGCTGTCGGCAATACTCGACCGTGAGGTCGAATATTGCACGTGTGGTCGCGATAGCCTGTGCCGTAACACCTAATCGCTCGCGCGGCAAATGGCTCATCAGGTATTGGAGGCCGCTGCCTTCCTTGCCGAGCAGATTTTCGACTGGAACGCGGGCGTCGTCGAAGAATAACTCAGCAGTGTCTTGGGCCGGTAGCCCGATCTTGTCCAGCTGGCGTCCGCGTCTGAATCCTGGGGTGTCGCGCTCGACTACGAACAAGCTGAAGCCTCGCGACCCCGCCTCTTGATCGGTGCAAGCGGCTACCACGATGAGGTCGGACATGATCCCACTCGAAATGAACGTTTTCTGCCCGTTGAGAACCCAGTGGTCGCCGTCGCGGCGAGCACTGGTGCGGATCGCTCGGAGATCGCTGCCGGCACCCGGTTCCGTCATAGCGAGGGCGCCGATCAATTCGCCGGAGGCGAAGCGCGGCAACCAACGTTGTTTCTGTTCCTCAGACGTGAGATCGAGGAGGTAGTGCAGCACGAGGTCGTCTTGGAGGCTGATGGTCAAGCCGAACGACAAAGCGTTGATTCGGGCGATCTCCTCGCAGACCACCATTCGGTAGCGGTAGTCGTGTTCACCGGCACCCCCGTACCGTGCGTCCACCTCCAATGCGTAGATGCCCGCTTTGGCTGCGTGGGCGAACACGTCGCGGTCGATCCGGTGATCTCTGTCCCAATCGTGCTGGTGCGGGACCACTTCTCGGGCTAGGAATTCCTTGACCGTTTCGCGGTAGGCGTCATGGTCAGGGCCGTAGAGTGTTCGGCGCACCGCCTAGAGTCTCTCGATGATCGTGACGTTGGCTTGACCGCCGCCCTCGCACATGGTCTGCAGTCCGTAGCGGCCGCCGGTTCGCTCGAGCTCGTGCAGCAGCGAGGTCATTAAGCGGGCGCCGGTGCAGCCGATGGGGTGACCCAACGCGATCGCTCCACCGTTGACGTTGACCCGATCCGGGTCTGCTTCGAGTTCTGCCAGCCAGGCGAGCACCACCGGAGCAAACGCCTCGTTGATCTCGACGAGATCTATGTCGTCGATCGAGAGTCCCGTTCGTTTGAGTGCGTGTCGGGTGGCCGGGATCGGGGCCGTCAGCATCATCACCGGGTCGGCGCCACGCACGGACATGTGGTGAATTCGGGCCCGCGGTGTCAGTCCGAACCGCTTGACGGCGCTTGCCGACGCGATCAGCAGTGCCGCCGCCCCGTCGGAAATCTGGCTGGCCACCCCCGCGGTTAACACTCCGCCCTCAACCAGGGTCGGCAGGCTCGCCATCTTCTCCAGTGAGGTGTTGGCGCGCGGCCCCTCGTCTACCGTGACGCCCGCGTACGGAGTTATTTCCCTTGTGAATCGGCCGTCGGCGATAGCTGCCACGGCGCGCTGGTGGCTGGTTAACGCAAATTTCTCGTTGTCCTCGCGACTCAACTTCCACTGACTGGCGATCATCTCCGCACCGCGGAACTGTGAGATCTCCTGAGTGCCGAACCTGGCTTCCCATCCCCGGCATCCGGTCCATGGATCGCTCGCGCCGAAAGGCTCACCTGCGCCGAAAGCGCACAAGATCGGATACTGGCTCATTTTCTGCACGCCGCCCGCGACGATCAGATCAGAAGTTCCACTCATCACCGCCTGCGCGGCGAAATGCACGGCCTGCTGAGCGGACCCGCACTGGCGGTCGATCGTGACGCCGGGAACCGACTCAGGCAGCCCAGCCGCAAGGGCCGCTGTCCGCGCGATGTCACCGGCCTGGGAACCGATGTTATCCAGGCAGCCCAGGATGACGTCATCGATCGACTCGGGGTCGATGTCGTGTCGATCAACGACGGTACGAATCACGTGGGCGGCCATGTCGGCCGGGTGCTCGTCAGCGAATCCACCACCGCGCTTACCCACAGGTGTACGAGCTGCGTCAACGATAAAGGCTTCAGTCACTCATATAATTTAACATAGACTCAAAAAATGCTGAACCTGTCCCACACGGTCCATTCAAGTCGGCGGATGAGGCGGTTCCTCAGGGTGTTTCGGGCAGGTCTTGTGCGCAGATCTCGTGTGAAATCCAAACGAGCGACGAACAACGTTAAGACACTCTTGGAGTCAAACAGTGGCACGCGGTGGCGGTCCGGCGGTTTGACCTCGCCGCAGCCCAAGTCGAAGCGTCTTACGGCGCGGCCGCCCTTCAACCGCATACACGGCAAGACTGCACGACGTCACGCATCACGAGCAGGAACGCTCTTATTGGGAGTATCACCCAATCACTTCGACCGTGCCGACATCGCCGTTGACCCGTACCTGCGCACCGTCGGGGATGCGGTTGGTGCCGGTTTCGGTACCGCACACGCATGGTATGCCGATCTCGCGGGCGACGATCGGGCCGTGGCTGAGCATGCCGCCGTGATCGGTCACCACCGCCCCTGCCACCAGGAACAGTGACACCCAGGACGGGTCGGTGGTTTCGCACACAAGAATGTCACCGTCGTCGATATCCACGTCGCCGGGGTCACGCACCACCCGCGCCCGCCCCTCGGCGATGCCGCCGCTGGCGGCCACGCCGGCCACTATCTCTCCGACGTCGAGCAGTTCGCCGGTAGCCGTTGCAAGCTTGGTGATCTCCGGGCTACCCGACCATGCCTTGGGCAACCGAATACCTTGACGTTCGGCGTACTGCGCCACCCGATCGGCGACCGCGGCACGCTGATCGCCGGAGATTCCAGCTAACAGGTCGTGATACGAGAGGTGAAAAACATCCTCGGAGTCGGCGATGATGCCGCGTTCAACGAGCAACGCACCGAGTCTCCGAGCCGTCGCACGGGCCACGTCGTAGGTGAGCAGGTAACCGGCTTTACCCTGTTCCCGCAGAGCCAGGAAACGGGCCGCCAGTTTGACGATCATCGCAGTAAGGCGACGCTTGAATCGAGGAGTCGCGGCCAACAGTTCGGTGAGCGCGCGCTGGCGGGCGGCCGCTTGCGCGGCGCTGCGGTTGCGTGGTGCACGCGGACATGCGGCGTCAATCGCCCGATAGTCGTCAAGGCGCGCCAGGACTGGAGCGGGGTTCTCGCGCCACGTGACGCCGATCAACTGCCCCTCGTTGGGGCCGTGGTAGCCGTGCCGGTCCGTAAATTCGCCGACCGTTATCTGGTTGTGCGCCAACGCCCACAGATCGTGTGCGACCTCGTTTTCATCGGAACCGACGCCGGAGAGCAGTTGTGCTTCCAGTCCCGGTTTACCGGCGGCGGCAGCAGCAGCAACAACCTTCTCGGCGATCGAGGAACTGATCATCGCAACGCCCATGTGAATCTTCATCATGTCCTCGAAGCGGCGCCGCGACTCGGCAAGCACTGCCAAGCAACCGTTTTCGTCGAGATTGGGGATCCGCGGCAGCTGATCGAGCCGCCATCTTCGGAGCTCGGCGAACATCGCGTTATGCCGCTTGGGTGTGCGCTGCACCCAGAGCGGGGCTTTCACGATGATCGCCGGGTAGCGCTTCCGGCTGTTCTCATCGACGGTCTGAGGCCGCGCATACCCGAAAAGCTGCTGCTCGACGGCTTTTGCGGTAGTCCCCGGCATCACATTGGCGATTTCGCGGAATTTGTCGATATTCCCTGCGCCCCAACCGGAGAACACCGTGAGGAAGCAGTCCTCAACATTCTCGGGCACCCGCAGCTCGTTACGGGCGAAGACCCCCAGGTCAACGAAAAGACGCCGGAATGACATCTCCATCGGCTCAAATGCGAACGTCATG
>NZ_GG770556.1:63269-77651 GCF_000164135.1 Mycobacterium parascrofulaceum ATCC BAA-614
CACCGCACCCCCGGACGCGGATCCTCCGTGTCCAGCGTCTTGAGCATGTCGCTTACCCGCGTCACCTGACAATCCCCCGCGCAGCGTGCTGCTGAATGTTTCGCAACGCCAACACATATTTCTCGGAGGCGAAACCTGCTGTAGCAGAGGGCATCACCTCAGTCGTAGCGTTCGCGTCCGTGCTAGTCGTCACCTCGGTCCGGGCGGGCAACCGCGGCGACTTTCGATCGAAGGCGCTCATGGTCATTGCCTTTTCGTCAGGCCGCTAGTGAGCGCAGCGTTGATTGAAGTGCCGACGGGCGCGGTTCCTAATCGAGCGTTGTTGCTGATTTCGAAATCGCAGATCCCCCAACGGTCGGCGCCGGGCAATCGGACGTCGCAGATGGAGTCGACGTAGTAGGCGTTGTGCAGATGGGCCACGACGGCGTCGACGGGTTCGGCCCGAAGCTCGAAGACATCTCCGTCGGGCATCCACCAGCGGACTTCACCGCCCCGGTGCGTCAATCCATCGGGCTCAAGAAACGTCACGGCGTCAACGTCAGCCGCGTAGTTGACCTCTCCGTCGCGGACGAGGTAGCCGACCCTGACCATCGACTCGTCGGCGGCATGCCAGATGATTGAACCGAAAGACAGGTCCGGGCCAAAGGTTCCAGAGATCCACCGGTGGCTCTTCAGGGTCATCGTCTTGCGTAAACCCCACGAGTGGTCGCGATGGTACATCCCGTCAACGTCGAAACTCCGGCCATCGATGCGGGCGCTACCGCGGATACGTCCCGACGTCTCGTAGTGGTCCTTGGCGAAATCCTCAGTCATGCTCCCCTGGGGTGGGAAGAAGTCCGTCAACGGATAGAAGTTGTCCATGCGCAAGTCGACGTGCACGCCGGGTTCATTGATCACCAGCCTGGGTGCTGCCGCGTCGACATGCCACTCCGAGCCGCCGGAGCGAAATCCACGTGGTGATGCGGCCGGCTCGAAGGGAAGTTGAAAATCGTTGCGACGAAAGCGGATGCCCTCGGTGGTCGCCACGAAACAGTGCAGCGCCGACCGGCCACCGTCCGGTCGGTTCGGTTCGTGGCCGATCCGGCTGACTCCGCCGATCCCGGCGTGGCGGTCATACCAGTGCACGAACACACTTTCCTGCCAGTCGGGGTCGTCGCTGGCGGGCTCGTGGCTGCCCTCGTCCTCGTAGGAATACTGCTTGCTCATCCTCCGCGTCATCCGTGTTTCTTCAAACGGGCACAGACTTCGAGGTTCCTGTGCTGTCCGAGTTGTGCGTCCGCGGGGTCGAGGATGAGGGGCAGGATGTCGCAGACACTGACCCAGGTGGCCCCAGCCTCCACGTATTGCGCCACCTGATCCGCGACGGAGGCCGGGGTGCCATATACGAACGATTTCTGAGCGATCTCATGTGTTGTGCGGCTGAGCACACCGTCGATCTCGGCGTCGGTCCATTGAACCGGGAGCAGTTTGATGGCGTAATGCCAGTCCCTCGGCAACGGCGGTTCCATTCCCTCTGCGTCCCATGCGCTTTGGTCGACACGACCGAAGACTCCTGCCATCCAGCGCATCAACGGATTGTCTAGTGCCTGTTCGAGGAGTTGCTCATCTTCGTGGATCAATGACATGAACCAGATTCCGAATTCGAAGGCTTCCGGGTCACGTCCTTTTCGCTCCAAGTCGGTCTTCAGCGTGGTAACCGTTTGAGCCCACGAATCCACGTTCGGAGCGACGCAGGGCACGATGGCAGAAAATCCGTCGGCGTAGGTGGTGGCGAGGTCGAGAAGCTTTGGGCCTCCCCCCAACGCCCAGACGGTAGGTCGGTGACCACGCGCTTCACCCAACCAGGCGTTTTTGAAAGTCCAGTGATTGCCTGCCAAGTTGACGGGTCCGTCGGTATTCCAGAACGCGTCGAAGGCCTTGAACTGATCTTCGAGACGTTCTAGACCCTCTGACCTACGCCACCCAAAAGGTGTTATCTGTTTGGCCTCGCCCGCTCCGATCATGATCTTCGCGCGACCACCAGTGAGGTTGGCCAGAGTCATCATGGTTTGGGTCAGCTCCGCAGGCCCGCGCCTGATGGCGTCGGTGCTGATCGTCATGCCAAGGCCGGGAGCCTTCGCCGCGAGGTAGGCGCTCATTGCGAACGCGTCGCAGTATGAGTCCAGGTCGGGCACGACCGACGCCATGGGGGTATGGCCGGGGCGCCACAGCTGTCGCGGCCAAAAATTGGTCATCTGATCCCAGACGAGCAGTTCGTCGACGGCGCCGCTGTCCAAAGCGGCACCGGCCGCCTGCCCGAAAACCGCAGGGGGCGTGTAGCGATCACACGAGAATGCCAGCGCCGTGGTCACAGGTCGGCGGCTCATTTCAGCAGCTCCTTCGAGTCGAGGTCGCGAACTTGGTCGGCGTATGCGGCGAACATGCCGGCGAACAGCGCGTCGCCCCGGTCGGATCGCTCGAGTTGGACGGCCATTGGTATCGAGAGCATGAAGCCGTAGAAGGCACACCAGCGATAGCTCGCCCATGCGTCGTCGAAGGAGAAGTCTGTGACACCGCCACTCACCAGCCCGTCCTGGTATCGCTGTAGCAGATCACGCTCGTGCCCTCGCCGATCCTCCAGCGAAAGACAACCGCCCAGGTAGACGGCCACATCTATCAGCGGCGGACCGAGCTGGGCGGCCTGCCAATCGATCACGGCGGCCGGCTGGTCGGGCACCGTCGGGAAGAACACATTGTCCATGCGGTAGTCACCGTGAAGAACCGTCTTGCGCCCCTGATTCGTTCGCTCAGCCCATGAGTTGGCGTGGGGTGCCACCTGCTCGGCGAGAGCCACATCGCGAGAGTTGAGGCGGTCGCCGAAGCGCTCGAGAAAGCTTGGCAGCATCGGCTCGACGCCGGCGAAGAAGTTCTGCAGGCGCTGCGGGTTGGCCAACCACGTCAGTGCGGCCAGGCTCGGGTCAGACCACCTCGGCGCATGCAGCGTCGTCAGCCCGTCCAGCGCCTGCGCGGCTTGCTCCACGGTGCCGCCGGCGATCATGTCTCCGGGTGCAGCGATCGAGCTGAGATCTTCCAGCAACAGCGTGAAGCGCCCGGCCTCGGGCTCGACGTCAGCTTGGTAGACCAGCGGAACTCGGACGCCGACGGTGGGCGCTATCTGTTGGTAGAACCCCACTTCGGCTTCGTAGAAGCCAAGGGTCATGCCGAGGCCTCGACTCCCGGCATCGGTTGATGGCAGCTTCAGCATGACGGAGGAAGGTGCATCCGGTTCCGCGCTGTCGTAGGCCAGATTCAAACGTGCGACCAGTCCCAGCTGACCGACGTTCATGAGGTCGCTGGTCACTTCCATGACCTCGCCCTGGTGCAGCACGCCGGCGGCCTGCAGGGTGCCGGTGAGCCAGGCGGGCGTTGCCTGATCAATAGAATCAATGATGCCCGTGCGTCGGCGTTGCGCATCGACGGTTGACGTTGGGTTGACCATGGTGGCAGCTCTCCCGGCTTCGGCGACGTGAGTTGATTCTCGCTTATTGAATCTATATTCAAGTAAAAAGCCTTGCGCAAGATTCTGGGGGTGAATTTGCTGTCATGATGCTTCGCGGCTCGGGTCGGACGATGCGACCGTGGGCCCGGGTCCCGTCTTGGGGGCCGATGGCGCACGGCATTCGCGGTCACGTCTCGACCCTGCGGCCAGTGCGCCCCCAAGTGGGCTTCGAAAGCGGGTTGTGCTCTGGATCGCATTGAGCATACAGTGTGTATGGTGTGCAGAATCGTGGCGATGGCCACGTTGCCGACGATCCTTGTTCGAGTGTTCGGGCAGGCACGCACTTGAGCGGGATTCGCCAGGGCGCCAACCTACTTCGGCCGCAACCGTGGGCCCGCGATAGCACTATTTAATATTGGCTAGATTCAGAGCGCTGAGCGTGACTCGCTCTCGGACGATCGAAGGACTGGTGATGAAGGACGCTATCCCGCCGCGCGAAGCGGACATTGTGGTTGTGGGATCGGGGCACAACGGGTTGGTCGCTGCGGCGTATCTCGCGAAGGCCGGGCTGGACGTTCTCGTCGTCGAGGCGTCGCCGACCGCCGGCGGTATGACATCGACGAATTCCTTCGCCCCAGAAGCGCCTGAGTACACGATCAACGAGGCCTCGATTCAGGCGTCGTTGTTCCGCACCACAACGATCGACCGCGACCTTGGGCTGTCGCGTTATTACGGGCTGCGGCAGACGGTTATCGACCCCGCACACTTTCAACTCTCGGCTGACGGCGCGTCGCTGGGATTGTGGCGCGACCCCCGCAAGACCGCCGCAGAACTGGAGTACTTCTCGAAGAAGGACGCCCGCGCGCTGCTCGAGCTCTACGAGGTAATCGACGCGGCCGTCGAAATCGGGCTACCCATGATGCAGACCAACGTCCGTGAGCCGGAGATCAAGAACATCTTGAAATCGGCACGCGCGGTGCTGAAGAACCGGAAACAGCTCGCAGCGCTCGGTCGGTGGATGTCGAGCTCTCAAATGGAGGCGGTCGAGGAGAGCTTCGAGCACGACATGATCCGTGCACCGATGCTGGCCAGTCTCCCGTTCATGCCTTTCGACGCTGATATGTCTGGCTGGTCGCTGATCTACCTGGGGGTGCTGAGCAAGTACGGCGTGGCCATGTTCCACGGCGGCACCGGATCGCTGCCGAAAGCGCTGATCAGCGTGATCAAGGACAATCATGGTGACGTGATCACCAGCTCCCCCGTCGAAGAGCTGATCATCACCAACAACCGCTGCACGGGGGTACGTGTCAGGGGCGGGGTTGAAATCCGTGCTCGGCGTGCCGTTCTCACCGCATGCAGTCCGAAGACGACGCTTACGCGGTTGCTCCCGCGTGGCGTTCTTGAACCGAAGAAGCAGAACGCCGCCGACCACATCCCGACCCGCAAACGCGGTATCGCCGACGCAAAAGTCAACGTCGCGCTGTCCGGACGCATCGACATGTCCAAGCATGAAAAGTGGCGCGGCGACGGTATCGATATGCGGCAGGCGTGCAACTGCTACCACACGTACGAACAAGCCGTCGAGGCCGCCCGCGCCTGCGTGCGGGGCAAGGTGCCGGAGGCTATCCCGGGCCTGGCCCAGGTGACGAACTCTTTTGATCCGTCGATGTCGCCTCCCGGTAAGGACCTCTGGTGGTTCTGGACCGGCCTCACCCCGTCTTATCCCGAGGATGGCTGGGACGTGGCCCGCAAGAAGATCACCGACAGCATCATCAAAGACGCCGACGAGTACTACAAAGGCGTCGAAGACCTGCAGGTGGCCGTGCGTCCCTTGGTGTTGCCAGACATCGAAGAGCGGTTCTGGGCGATCGACGGCTCGGTCTACCACGTGGATCCGACCATCAGTCGCTTCGGCCCCAACAAGCCGGTCGCCGGATTCGCCGGGTACAAGACACCGATCGACGGTCTCTACCTGACCGGATCCGGCACCCACCCGGTCGCCGGTATCAGCGGCATGCCCGGCCAGAACGCTGCGCGAACCATGCTCAAGGACTTCCACCTTCAGAAAAAAGGTGAGCGCATAGCGGGCGCGTTGAGAGGGTTGATGAGCTCACGGAAGACAACAGACACCGACCCCTATTCGAGCGGTCAGAACGACCCCTTCCCGGTAGCGCGTTGATGTGAGGCGCCGTCCCGATCGCTGACGGGACGGCGCTGTCCAAGTGCAGCCACAGTAGATTCTGGGGTGACGCGCGACTTTCGTCTGGGCAAGGCCAAATTCAGCGAAAGACGCCGCTCTAGCTAGTCGGCTGTGTGTCGACAGACGATACGTCGTGCAAGATTTCCACGCGCCCAGTCGTGCCGTCAACCCGGACCCGCATCCCGTCACGCAGCGTTGTGGTGCCGGTGCGGGTGCCGGCGACGCAGGGCAGCCCCAATTCCCGGCAGACGATGGCGGCGTGGCTCATCGCGCTGCCGACATCGGTGACCACCGCTTCGGCGAGCGCGAACAGCGATGCCCAGCTGGGATCGGTCGCGCGGCACACCAGGATGGAGCCCTCGTCGATGTCGGCGTCATCGAGATCGCGAACCACGCGCACGATTCCTTCGGCGGTACCGGCGCTCACCCCTAGACCATCTACGACGTCGGGCTGGTGCTCGGGTGCCGGCCCGGTGGCCGCGGCAAGGACGGCGGCAATCTCGGGCACGCCGCGCCATACGTGCGGAAGAACGATCTGGTCGAACGTTGCGTGGTCGGATCGACGTTGACGGACGAGATCAGGCCAGTCGCCACGATCACCACGCACGATCTCGTCGATCGTCAGGAACATCACGTGCGCGGGATGGTCGAGCACACTCGCCTCGGCAAGATCCCGACCGACGACGCGTGATGCCGCGCGCGCGACGTCGATGGCTTGCAACATGCTGGCCCGCCCGGTTTCGCGCCACGTCGGCGCATGCGCCGCGAATCGGATGAGTGCGCGTGCCGGGATCGACCGGATCGGGCCGAGCGCCTGCTCCAGCCGGCGGACTGCGGCCACATGCTCGCTCCGCCGTCGCAACACCAGGGCGTCAATGTCTTCACCGCCGCGACGGGACCGGTAGGCGGCGGCCAGGTCCGCGACGGGCTGGGGATTCTCCCGCCACACCGTCGATTCCACCAGCCCCTCGCGGGGGCCGTGGAAGCCCTGTCGATGCAGGAAATCCTGGACCGTGATCGTGTCGGCCGACAGGCTCCACAGATCGCGGACCAAGTCGAACTCGGCAGTTCCCTCATCGCTCTTGATGAGTTCATGCTGCACGCCGTCGAGCCCGGACTTGGCGGCCAATGCCTCAACGCGGCCCATTAGGCCTTGACACGCCATGGAGAGCACCATGTGCGTGACCAGGATTTCCTCGAACCGCCGGCGTGCCTCGGCCAGTGCCAGCACAGCCGAATTGCCCACCAGCGCCTCGGGTTCAAAGACGGTGGCCCGCCACCAGCGGGCTGTATTCTGCGCGCACGGTTCAAGCGCGCGCATCGCGCGACGCAGTGCGCGGGGAAATTTCGCCGCGACGAACGGATAGCGGCGCATTTTGCGTAATCCAGTGGGCTCGGGCTCGCCATCGCGGTCGATCGATCCGAACAACTGGGCTTCCATGGTTGCCGCTGAGCCTCCCGGCACACCCGCCGCCATCTGGCCTAACAGATCCACGTTGGCGATGGCATGGCCGTAGGCCACGGAGAGGAAGCGATCGTCGACGTCGTCTGGGATTGGGCGCTGCGATTCCGGCAGCACACCGAGATCCACCCAGCAGCCGCGCATGGTGGATTCGGTGGGCGGGAAGTACATGGACCAGGTCAGCGGGGTGATCGTTCCCGGCAGGCCTTCATCGACGTTGGCGGTGGTCCATCGCCGCTTGGCTCCCGGATGATGAACCGGACTTTCGGCCAGTTCTTCCTCGGACAGGTCTAGGGCGGATTCCGACTGATTCAGCGACACCCTCACCGCTCCTCGGTTGAGGGAAGCGCAGACGGTCGGTAGTCACGCTCGACGACGCCGTAACCGACTTCGCCGTCAGGCGCCACTACACGAACTGTGCTCTGCGTGACGACGAGAGGGTCGGGCTGGGTAACGATGTCGACTCCATTGATGTTCTCGTTGGGCTGCAAATACGTCAACGAATAGCCATGCAGCCACGTGGCTTTCAAAACCTCGGAGGATTGGTCCGCCCGCTGCAGGGTGATGTCCATCGAACGTGGTTCGTGGGTCGCGACCGAATGCAAACCGGTAACTCGGACATCGGTCCCCACCTCACAGACACCCGCCTGCTGAGTGCAGAAGGTGCGATGGTCGACCGTGCCGTCCTGACGCCAGTTCACCAGGCCGTTGACCACGCGACCACTCTGGGGGAACACCACCAAGAAGAAGTGCAGCCCACCCAACTGCCCGACGTCCCGTGGCCCGCTGGAATGGTCGCGAATTGCGACGCCGTCGATGTCCCAGCGCTGCGCGCCCGCTATCAGCGAGCCCTTCGTTCGGAACCCCTGGTTGTGGTGGAAGGAGGCCCAGCTTAGGCGGTCGATCCCCAGCGCTCCGTGCAAGTCCCACACCGGGGCGGCGGCTTCTAGTTCCAGGTCGAAAGACCACCGGCGCGCCGGTCCGGCGCCCACCGGGCCTGCCGCCATTGCGCCGAGGTCACAGATAGCCCCAGCCCCGTCAAAGGTCAAGCGCCAGCTGCGCAACGGAGTAGTGCACGTGACTTTCAGGTTTCCCGTCGCCGGACCCCGATCGTCTGTTGCTCGCCCCCACGACCGATCGACCAGCAACTCACCATTGGGCAGCAACGCGATTACCTGAGCCCACCACAGATCGAGGTCGCTCGGCCACCTGCCGGTATGAACGAATGCACCGACCTTCTCCCGGGGAGACCATGCATGGAAGAACATGGTCTCGCTCCAGCCCGGTGCATCAGCCGGCGCTGTATGCAACAGGTCCATTTCGGGTTCGACATTGAAGGGGTTACTGCCAGTGAGTAACCGGCTTTCAGCGGTTACGGGATGAGACACAGACGCCAGATTATAATTTGGGTTAAATCTACGCAACACCTTGCCGGCTTCGGCGGTCTTGGCCTTGACGAAAACGTCAAAAGCTACCGAAACCGGTAGGACAATCAGCAGCACCCATCTAAAACTCGACCCGAATCCGTTGATGCAGAGCGTAATCCATGAGATTGGCGTCGAAAGCGACGAAACCCGCACCGCACCAACGTGCCACCGTAATCGGTTGCCACGCGCCGACACGACGTCCACCTAGTACCTTCTGCACGGCGAGCACCACGAGTAGTGAACTCGTCACTGAACGAAAGGTGTTGGCGGCCCTGAAAACCGTTGAGATCGGTGTGATCACACGCGAATCGTGGGGACCCTGCCCCGGGAGTACATGAAGGTTGTGGGGATTAGCGCAACACCCGTCATGTCGCCGAGCACGAAAACCCAGATACCCTCCGCGCGAAAATCCCGTTTTGAACAGCACAACTACCCCAGGCGGCGAAGAGAATACACACGAGACATTGAGGCAGCCCAGCCACCGCGGCCGAACCTCATGCGTCGCACCGAAATCGCCAATCCCAATGGCAAGACATCGGATTGGCGCGGCAGGCCAGTCATCACGAATGACAGCAGGCCTAAGTCGTTGAGCGCCCGGGTGATCTGTGTGTCACATTCAGGCCGAACCGCTTCAGGCCGATAGTTGTGGACCAGAAGCGCGCCACCTCGACAGCGGTCTGCGTCGGAGAATCGGTGGCAGTAGACCGACCATAATGGTCGCTGGAAACAGTAGGAGCACGAACACCGCACCGCAGGCGGCCATCGTTCGCTGCACACCCCTGCATCATCGCGGCATTCCCCCGATCGCCGGCTTAGGAAGCCGGGTCGCGTCAGGCGTGCCGACGGATCAGTCGTGGGTCGCCCAGGATTGACCTGAGCGACCCACGACGACTGTCAGACGGCGGCTCTGTCGCGCCGAGGATCCCGGCTCGCACCGTTCGGGAACACCACGGTCGGTCCGACGAGCAGCGCCTGAGTCGGATCTTCCGGGTCGGTGGCAATCCCATCTCCGGCTCGCACACCGCCTTCCTCGCACATCTTCTGCCACATGGCTTGGCGCATCGTCCGGCTGGGCGTGACCTTGCCGTAGGCGAAGATCCGCCACAGTGTCCAGTGCGGCGCGGGCAGGTCGTTCGGCCGACCGACGAGATGGTGAAGCACGAACATCCAGCCGACCATCATCGCCATCATGATGGTCGTAGCCACCCAGCGGACCGCGACAGGCAGTGTCGAGTTGCTGGCCAGAATGTGCACCCACCCGACACCGAAGTAGTTGAACATCATGCCGCTCGGCGCCGCCAGCAGCAGCCAGAGCTTCCGAGCGCCCTTCAATCGGGGTACCGCATACGCCAAGATCGCGCCGACGGTGACAAACGACGCACCGTTGATGAACCCCCACCAATAAGGGAAGTTCAGAAACTTGTACGGCTGCACGCCGTAGTAGGTGTAGACGCCGAGGTTGATGCCGATCGTCTCCATCAACGCATCGGTGACGATGCCCAATCCGAGCATCATGACAAAGTGCCGGGCGTGTGCCCCATTGCGGATCACGAAGTAGCAAAAGTAGGACTCGAGGCCGAGGAAGGCGACGTAGCAGAGCGGAATCAGGGCCGGTACTGTGATTCCGAAGTTGGTGAACGCCGGCACCAAGTTCTTTGCCCAGTGCAGATGCCCCAGCAGGTCGAGCATGGGCTCACACAGACTGCACAGCAGGCCGCTTCCGATCACCAGCAGTGGGCTGTAATTCCGACTTCGCATCGCCGCGCGGATGGCCCATGGGAGCGCGAAGATGACGACCGCGGCCCCGGCGATGAAGAAGAAGGCGAGTTGCGCCGGGGCGCTGCATTCGAAGTCGCCCGGGCTCGGAACGATATTGGGTGGCCATCCCTCGTGACCTACCAGCGGCCACGCGCTGACGCTGATCATCGAACTCATTCGAATCTGACCTTTCCGCCTATCCATCGGCATTCTGTGCAACAGCGAGAGACACCCCCTGGGCGCCAGTGACGGCGCTGACAGCTTCCCGCAGGTGTGGACTGGCTCACATTAACACAATGTCCATACAGCGTGTATACCAGGTTTGAAATCAGCTTAAAATCGTCGTACGACACCGCTGAGGTGGGCAAATCGGGAGTAAGGTGGCGGCGATGACCGAAACGACGAGGCGAACGCTCGGTCGACGAAGAGTCGCAGACACCGACAGCGCCTCAGCAGCCGAGAACATCCTGGCCGCCACCACGCGCCTACTCGCACGCCAATCGTTGACAGACATCAGCGTGGCGCAGATTCTCACAGAAGCGAAAGTATCGAGGGCGACCTTCTACTTCTACTTCGCCTCCAAGTTCTCCGTCGTCAGTGGTTTACTCGAGCGCGCGATGGAAGACATCTTCCAGACAGTGCAGCCGTTTCTTGCCCGATCCCCCGAGGACTCGCCAACGGTTGCCCTGGAACGCAGCATTCGGGCCGTGACACGGGCCTGGCATCGACACCGACCGGTATTCCAAGCGACCAACCATCACTGGCATGCCGAGCCCGAACTGCGCGATCTGTGGCTGGCGATAGCCGAACGATTCATCTCCGCCGGGGCGGCGGAGATCGAACGCGAACGGGCCGCCGGGATGATCACCTCGCCGATACCGAGCAGAATGCTTGCGGCAACCCTGTTCTGGGGCACCGAAAGAGTGCTGCACATCGCGGGGCTCGGTGTCGAGTCGAGCCTTCGCGACGAGGAGAGCGCGGTCGACGTTCTGGTGGCCATGTGGCGAGGCACCCTGTACGCGGTCTGAATGCCGCCCGCGACTGAAGCCCATGGTTGACTTTCGAAGTATGTTCTAATCGCGGTTAAATTGTGTTGGACCAACATCAGATCGAGGGTGATCGTGGCGCTGAAGAACAAACTGGACGCGGATGGCGTCGGTGAACACCTTGCCGCCTGGCTGCCGACCGTGTTCGACGCCTCCGGGCCGGTCAAGGTGTCGAACGTGATGATTCCCTCGGCGAGTGGAATGTCTAGTGAAACAATCTTATTCGAGGCCAGCTGGCAGCAGCACGGTGAGCTGGTCGAAGAGGGTTTAGTCGTTCGCATCCCCCCTCAGGACGGCGGATTGTTCAAGACCTACGATCTGGGCCGCGAACTCAGAGTGATGTCACTGCTGTCGGCGCATACCGATGCCCCGATTCCCCGGGTCGTGGCCCACGAGACCACCGGCGACGTTCTCGGTTCACCATTCGCATTGCTGGAGCGGGCGTATGGCGAAGTGCCTGGCGATGATCCGCCCTTTGTGACCGCGGGCTGGGTGGTCGACCTGACCGCCGAACAGCGCGCGACAATGTTCGACGAGGCTCTGAAGGTTATCGCGGACATCCAGCGGGCGGATCCGGTGACGCTCGGCCTGACCGAGCTACTGCACGCCGACCTGGGCGACACGGTCATCGAGCAAGAACTGCAGTACTGGCAACGCTTCTACAGCTGGGCCGCCGGCGACACACTCAGCCCGACCATCGACAAGGCCTTCGAGCTGCTGGTGGCCTCCCGACCGACACAGGACAACCCGTTGGTCGTCTCATGGGGCGACGCCCGATTCGGAAACCTCATGTTCGGCCCCGACCAGAAGGTCACCGGTGTCTTCGACTGGGAAATGGCCACCCTCGGCCGCCCCGAAGTCGACCTGGGCTACTTCTTGTTCTTCGACCGTGTCTATTCGGCCGGGATCGGGCTGCCGCGCCTGGAGGGCTTTCCCGACCGTAGTGCCGCCGTAACACGTTTCGAGCAGCTCACCGGCCGCACAATGCACGACATCGACTGGTTCGAAGCGTGGGCTGCGCTGCGGGGCGCGATCCTGCTGCTGCGCGTCGGCAAGCAGATGATCGAGCTGGGCCTGCTGCCCCCGGACGCGCCAATGCCGTTCAACAATCCGGCCTCACAGGTCTTGGCCTCCCTGCTGGATCTGCCCGCACCAACCGGCGCCGTCGGGTGGATCACCGGGCACCGCTGACCCGTCCTCGGCCCCGTTGCCGGTCGTCCTGGTCGGCGCGGGTGCTCGATGGCTATCCGTAGAACACTCGATCAGAACACTCGGTGCAGGACGCCTTGCTCGAAAAATCCGGCACCGGAACTGTTTTCGCTGTCGAGTGACATGAAGTCGTCATAGGTTCCAAAAGACGGCCCCTCGGAGTCTGCGCCCATTGGCACAAAGAATCCGGCCAGCCTTGACGACACCGTGACCAGCCGGCTGCGACCCTCTGCGTCTCGCAGACGGGCCAACCGGAATTGCCCGGCAGCATCGCGCCCGAATGCGACATCCACGATCGTAACCGATCTATTCGCGTCGATAAGGAACCCATCCGACCGCAACGAGCCGTCTGCTCCCAAAAACTTCATGACGGTGACGAACGTGTCACCGATGACGGCCACCAAACCCGCATACTCGATCCACTGCGCGGACTCGTCACGGAAACCCCAGGTGCGGTCGCGCATTCCCTGCGCCCGCACCGGTGACTCCATGCCATCGAGCACCAGGGTGCCGTTGATCTCGCAGGCCTGCTGGAAGTGCTGCAGCGGCTTGCCGGGCACCAACTCGGGAACAACCCCATTCACCGCATAGTCGGCCGCGACGAACAGCGGAACATTGACCAAATCGGCCTCTAACCGCCCATGGCGCACTGCGATCCGGCCGTCGAGCCCGAATTTGATCGACGCGCTCTCAAAGCTGCCCGGTGGCAGATCTTCGATGATTTCCAGAACCCTGCCCCGCACGGAGACGCTGCACCGGGCCCGCCGGGCACCCGTTCCATTGGGTGATGTGGAGACATGGAATGTGCCGAACACCTGGTTATGGGTGTCCCAGAAGGACAGGTAGGCGTTGTCTTTCCAGACCGGATCGGTGGGTCCGGCGGCGTCGCCGTGGATGGGTTCGGCCAGTGGCCCCCACGCCTTGGTGATTTCGACAGCGGTCATGAGCTGGTAACTCCTATTCGTTGCAGGATTTCAACGGTTCCAGCGGCACCATCAATGCGGATCAGGTCGCCGGTCTGCAGAGTGGACGTGCCGCGGGCGGTGTTCATGACGCATGGGATGCCCAGCTCGCGCGCGACCACCGCGGCGTGGCTCATCATGCCGCCGATATCGACGACGAGCCCACTGGCGAGGAACATCAGCGACACCCAGGACGGATCGGTGGTGCGCGCGATCAAGATGTCACCGTCGTTGATCTCGGCGTCCGCGGGTTCGTCGACCACCACCGCGCGACCTTCGACGACGCCTCCGGATGCGCCCACACCGGCCAGGCTGGTCACATCCTCGGCCTCTCCGCCGGTTCGCACGACCGGTCGCGGCTGACCCTTCCACGACGACGGGACCGCGCCCTGAAGGTACTCGTCTCGAAGCTTTCGGCGCTGAGCCACAATGGTTTTGACGTCGGGTGGCAGGCTGGCAGACAGTTCTTCTGCGGTGAGATAAAATGCATCGTCGCGATCGCCGAGGACACCTTCAACGACCAACTGGTCCCCGAGACGTCGGGCACAGGCCCGCACCACGTCGAGGCTTTGCAGGTATGAAACTTTCCCGACACCGCGCAGCGGCAGAAATCGGCGGGCGAGTCGCAGGACCAGCCGAGACTTGAGCCGTTGCGCACCCCTGAACGACGCGTAGAAGCGGCTCTCGGCTGGCTTGCCCGCGCGGCGCTGCGCAGCGGGATCGCTGTCGGGCGCCGCCGTATCGTCCATCGCCCGGTATTGCGCGATTAGCTTGCGCACGGGTTCAGGGTTCTCCCGCCATGTCACGCTGGACAGCTCGCCCTCCCCGGGACAGTGGTAG
>NZ_GG770556.1:77941-92174 GCF_000164135.1 Mycobacterium parascrofulaceum ATCC BAA-614
CCCGGGACAGTGGTAGCCGTGCCAGAGCAGGAAGTCCGAAAGTTCAAGGCTGCCGCGCGAGACGCGCCACAGGTCGGCCAAAACCCGGGCCTCCTCGTGAGAGCCGTGGCCGCGCAACAGTTCAGTGGCATCCACGCCGGCCATGGCGGCCAGGTTGGTCAGTTGCTCGTGCAACGGCTGAATAGCGCAGGCGCTGACCACGGCCTGCACGGCGAGTGTTTGCTCGAAGCGGGAGATCGCCTCTGCCATCAACGATCGGAGCTGCTCGCCGGACAGCGAATCGATCATGCCGATCGCGCTGCGCCACCATGCGTCAGTTTCGATGCGTAGCCGCTCGATTCGCCGCGCGATGTGCAGCAGCGTCCAAGGGTAGCGTACGGCGATCCACGGGAGCCGCCGGATAGACGGCCTGCTGACGAAGTCATCGGGAACAAATCCGAAGAAGTCCCGGGAGAGCGCTTCGCCTGACTGCCCAGGGATCAGATCACCCATCGCGCAGAGGAAATCCACCCGCACAGCCATGCGGCCATAGAAGGCGCCAGTGATCCGGTGCTCGTCGCGCTCTGGGATGGCCGCCTGATTGGCCGGTAGCACACCCATGGCCACGAACGGGGCACGCAGTCCGAGTTCGCTGGCCGGAACCCACACGCTGGCGCACAGCGGCGTCATCACACCCGGGACGGCCTCAGCCAGGTTGACCGAACTCCACGACGCATCGGGAGGCGAAACGGCATGTAGGGCAGACGCCGCCACATCGCCGGTCGCTTTCGCCACGAGAGCCCCCCGTTACTGAAGTACAGAATTTTTTTATCCGGATTAGAAATATCATATGCGCTCGTCCCGCGCAGGCATAGTGCGAAATCGTTGATTGACGCGGGAAGCTCTTCCATTCCTGTGACGTCGCCGCGCACCGCTCACGTCCTCATCCTGCTCGTGGCCCTACGCAAAAGGTAATGTGGCCCGTCCAGCGGAGCTCCCGGCACGGCCATCCGGCTGCTGGCGCGCGAGCGCAGGCACTATCGACCGGGGCTACCTGTGCAGACGTTCGTCTTGCCGGATGCGGGCTGCAGCATCGATTACCGTCCAACGCGCCGTCGTGGTTTGACCATGCACAGCAGTGGCTTGAAGCCACCCTTACGAATCGCCGACGCTGAGCGCCGACCGCTAAGGTCGGTCGAGTGTCAAATACCGCCGCGCGAAACAAGCTGACTTGCAATGACATTGCGCTGAATTTCGTTGGTTCCCTCGCCGACAATCATCAGCGGCGCATCGCGGAAGTACCGCTCGACGTCGAACTCCGTTGAGTACCCGTAACCGCCATGAATCCGGACGGCATTCAGCGCAATCTCCATTGCCGTCTCCGATGCGAAGAGCTTGGCCATGCCAGCCTCCATGTCGGTGCGCTCGCCGCTGTCATAACGGTCAGCCGCATAGAGAGTGAGCTGCCGAGCGGCGGTGAGCTTTGTCGCCATATCGGCCAGATAATGGCCGATGGCTTGATGCTTCCAGATCGGCTGACCGAAGCTCTCCCGCTGCTGGGAGTAGGCGAGCGCGTCCTCAAGGGCGGCCGTGGCCACACCGAGCGCACGGGACGCGACTTGGATCCGGCCGGTCTCGAGGCCCTTCATCATCTGCGAGAAACCCTTGCCGGGCACCCCACCGAGGATCGCCGATTCGGCGACGCGGTAGCCGTCGAAGGACAGCTCGCAACTCTCCACGCCCTTGTATCCCAGCTTGGGCAAATCGCGCGAGATCGTGAGTCCCGGGCCGGGTTCAACCAGCAGGATAGAGATGCCGGTGTGCCGCGGCGTCGCCTTCGGATCGGTCTTGCACAGCAGAGCAATCAGACCCGATCGGCGCGCGTTGGAGATCCAGGTCTTCGCACCGGTGACCACAAAGTCGTCACCGTCACTGACCGCGGTGGTCGTCATGCTCTGCAGATCTGATCCGCCGCCGGGCTCGGTGAGCGCCATGGTCGCACGCATATCGCCGGATGCCATCGCCGGGAGATAGGCTCGCTTCTGCTCCTGGGTCCCGAACAGTGTCAGCAATTTGGCCACCACGGTGTGCCCACCCATGGCCCCGGCCAGGCTCATCCAACCGCGGGCCAATTCCTGCGTCACCAGCACATAACATGCCATCGACACCGGCGAGCCGCCGTATTCTTCGGGGATCGCCAGTCCGTATATCCCGATCTGTTTCATCTGTTCGATCCACTTCTCGGGGTACTCGTTGTCGTGCTCGACCTCGCGAACCGTCGGCTTGACCTCCCGATCGATGAACCCGCGCACGGTCTCGACGAGCAGGGTCTCTTCATCGCTCAATACAGTGCTCACGCCATCACCCCTCGAACCAGATTTTATTCTAGATTAAACGATGGTGCGAGCACTTGACGCATGCCCATCCTTCTTTCGGTCGACCGGAGATGACGACGTGGGCTAAACGGTGATCGATGGTCGAGCCGACTACGCGACGCGTTTAGCTGGCGTGCCCGGCGCGTGCCTCATCCTCACGGGTGAGACCCGAGGCCTCGATGAATTCCTGATGCAGTTCGAACCATACGGTGTGGTAGGAGTCGACGATCGGCCTGGCCAACCAACTGGTATCGCCGGCTTTGACCTTAGCCAAGGCCGACTCGAGTTTGTCTGCGTACGCCTTCAGCCGACTCAGATATGTTGCAGCAGAATCGATGACGGGCCGCACCATTCGATGGACGTCATCGAGACGAGCAATCACAGCTGCGTCGTAGTCGAGGTCGTCGTGGGAGTTCGGTTGACCGTCCCTGATCTGCCAGTCTGTTATGAGAGCCTTGAACTCGTTGTTGGCGTCACGGAAACTGTCGTAGATGAAGGCCAGTACATCTTGGTCGACGCCCGACCGCTCTTCAGCCAGAAGAGCGTGAAGCCGCTCGCGTCCCTCAGGACTGAGCCGGACAGTCTTTCCCTCGACGACGAGACCCTCTGAAATCAGTTGCGCCAGAGTCGATGCGACCGCTGCAGGATCTTCACCGACGGTGGCGATCAAATCCGGCTCACGCACCCGACCCTTGAGGCGGATCGCTTGCAGGACAGTCAAATCAGACATCGGTCAGTACCTTTGTGTTGTTGTCGAGTTGGTGCGCGACCAACATGGTGATGAGCGGGTGCGGGGAGACGACGTCGGTGAGGCCGGCAGCAAGCGCCTTCGCCACCGCTGATGGAGACGAATCGCTAAGCACTGGGTAGTCGCCCACTGCATGGCCGCGAATCGGGCTGACACGGCGCGCGATCTCGGCTAGCTCAGCAAGATCCGGGGAATCAGTCTCGGACCACGCGGTGAGTTCCAGGATCCCATCGCGCACCTCACCCTCGGCCCCATCAACCGTTATCAGCTTGCCCTCGAGCGCCGCGACGACCCCGTCTCCGCATCCGACGACGGCCGGTCTACCAATCTCGCGGCTCACCACCGCGGCGTGCGATGTTGCGCCACCCGTCTCCGTGACGATTCCCCGGGCAGCCAGCATGCCCTGAACGTCGTCGGGGCTGGTGGCTGCACGCACCAGGATCACATCTTCCCCCTCCTCGGCAGCATCGAGTGCCTCGTCAACGTCGGAATAGGCTCTGCCTGACACCACGCCGGGGCACGCCGGCAGTCCGCGTGCTAATAGTGGCGCGGCGAACCGGGTTTCAGGGAGAAGCGCCGGTGAGAGAAGCGTCTCGATCTGGCCCGGTGTCACACGGCGCAGTGCCTCCGCGTCGTCGATCAGCTCGTCGCGGCGCAACCGCAGCGCCAGCCGTACCGCAGCCTGAGCGGACCGCTTAGCCGCCCGAGTCTGCAGCAGCCACAGTTTGCCCTCCTCCACAGTGAATTCGATGTCCTGCACGTCTGCGGCGAGCCGCTCCAGGGTCTGCGCCGCGATCATGAGTTGGTCATAGACAGCGGGCTGCTCATCCCGCAACGCCGCGATAGGTTCGACATCGACGTTGCCTGAGACGACGTCCTCACCTTGGCCATTGGCAAGCCACTCACCGAACGGTTCGTCGGCTCCGGTGACAGGATTGCGCGAAAACAGCACCCCGGTACCTGAATCGCGCGCGAGATTGCCAAACACCATGGTTTGCACGACAACTGCTGTTCCTGCGTCGGCATCCAGGCCATGGTGTCTTCGGTACGCGACGGCTCGCGGGCTATTCCATGAGGCAAACACAGCTTCGATCGCTCCCCGGAGTTGCTTCCACGGATCCGCCGGTACCTCGACCTCTGGGTTTCCTCCCAACACGATGCGCCGGTACATCTCGTTGAAGCGCTGGCGAGTGTCGCGGGCGAATTCAGCGGAAGCGGCGAGTGCGAGTGCCTTCTCGACGTCATCATTGATCCCGAGGTCGAGCACGGTGTCCATCATCCCGGGCATCGATAGAGCGGCTCCGCTACGCACGCTAACCAACATCGGCCGTGGGCCGCGACCAAACGTGCGGGATGTCTGATTCTCCAGCCCCCGTACGTGCTCGCATACTTCGGCCCACAGCCGGTCGATGCACTGAGTGCGACCGGCGAAAAACTCCGCGCAAACGCTGGTCGTGATGCAAAATGCCGGCGGCACCGGCAACCCCTGCCGTCGCATCGAATCGATGCCGTACCCCTTGCTTCCAAGCAACTCACGGCCAAGGCCGGCCCGGCCGTCCAGCGCGACGACCGAGGGACTCGCTCCCTCACCTATTTTTGACATGAGATTAGATTCTAGATGAGTGTCGGCAATTTTGACACAAGATTAGATTTCTAGGGAAGTCCAGGCCACAGTGCATGACTCGGCCACGGGAGCCGGGCTAATCGCCCTGATATCGGCAAATCTCGTGACGACCAAAACCGTTCGACCAGCATCATGAATCATCATGCGCTCCACCCTCGCGAGTGACCGCGTACTGCTCCGGTCTCGCCGGTCCACGTCGACATCAACGAGACATCCGTTGGGTCTCGCGGGGGTTCAAGCCACGCTGCATGTCCTCGCCCAGGCTCTTCGGGCCATCGAATTCGGCACATCGGCTCGTTGCTGCTGTTAGCAAGACGAGGGCGGCATTACCGCAGGGTTCTTGCCGATGGTTGGTGCTTGGTGGCCGGAAAAGGCGGCGAAACCTACAACTTGTGTTGAATACTATTGAACCGTGCCTAGAAACCCCTCCTCTACGAAGGCCGACGCTGACAGCACGAACACGAAGTCGCAACGCACGCGGGCACGAATTCTCGACGCAGCCGCCCGTGTGCTCAGCGTCAAAGGTTTCGCCGGGACGCGGCTGACAGATGTAGCGGATGCCGCCGAGATACAGGCACCGGCGATCTACTACTACTTCCCGTCCAGGGAGGACCTGATCGAGGAGGTGATGTATTGCGGGATCCACGATATGCGCACGCACCTACAGAAGACGCTGGACGCACTGCCGGCCGGCATGGCGCCCATGGATCGGATCATGGTCGCGGTCGAAGCTCACCTGCGGCACGCGCTCGAACTGTCCGACTACACCACCGCGTCGATCCGGAACTCAGGACAGATCCCCAGCCGGCTGAGCAAGAGGCAGAAGAAAGAGGAGGCCGCCTACGGCCGGATTTGGCAGGGTCTGTTCGCCGACGCCGTCGCAGAGGGTGAAGTCAATCCCGAGTTGGATCCGCAGTTGGCCCGATTCTTGGTGATGGGAGCGATGAACTGGACTGCGGAATGGTGGGACCCTCGCCGCGGATCCGTCGACGCCATTGTGGCCAACGCTCAACTTTTGGTCCGAAGTGGTCTCACCTCGGCGACCAAGGCATCCGCGCCGGCAACGCAACGCTCTGCCAAGCGTGTCGCGACATCGGCACGACCGACCAGCGCCCGCACTCGCTCCCGCGTCCGTCGGCCATCTGAGTGACGCTGCCCGACGAGACCGCTCAAGTGGCACTTCCACCCCAGCCGTATGCCGCGACCGGCCTAATCCAGTCCGGCTGAAGGGAGTCGACGGACTGCCGCCCCTCGACCACCGCCACCTCCAGCCGGCGCGGTGAGCTTGCGTCCCCGATCACCCGCACTATGGGGCAAATTCCGACGAGTTCCTGCTGAAAGGCCCGATCTGGTGTCCCCCCGCTCATGAAGACCACATCGTCGAAAGCAAGTCGTTGCACTCGGTGCGGGGCCTCGAAACAGGCCACCTCCGCAGAACCGGGTGACAATCGGTGGATCACCGTTCGCGGGAAGAACGTGAAGTCGCCCTTCAGAAGCTTCGATAGAAGTGGGCTACCAACCATTTCCCACCGCATTTCCAGGTTCGCCGCTACCAGCGAATAACGGCTGACCATGAGGACGCGACGGCCGCTGTCGACGAGCTGTTGTGCGACGTCAGTGCTCTCGTAATGGCCGATCTCGTCGAGCATCAACACCGTGTGCCCGAGACTGGCTCCGCGCAGCACGTCCCAACCGGTGTGGACGCTGACCGTGCTGATCCCGGGAAGCGGCAGGCGTGGCTGCAAAGTCTGGAATCCGTCCCGGCGGGGCTTGACGCCGGTAGCGACGATCACGGCGTCCGGTGCCATGCGCCGCACCGTCTGGACGTCAGCGGGAGTCCGCAGCCGCACATCGATGGCATGCAAGCGCATCTGGTGCTCGTAGAAATCGAGCAACCTTGCGATCTCCGGCCGGGTGGGCGGCACCAGCCGGAGCTGTCCCCCCAGTGCGTCGTCCGTTTCCAACAGAGTCACGCGGTGACCGGCGATCGCCGCGCTGCGGGCCGCTTCCATGCCGGCCGGGCCACCGCCGATCACAACTACCTTCAGGCCTGGCGCGTGCCGGACGATGGTGCCGTCATCGTGGGTCAGTTCTCGACCGGCAGCGGGGTTGACCGTGCACATGGCGCGACCGCGGGTGTTCAGACCGCCCGCACAGCTCTGCAAGCACGCGATACACGGACGTATCTCGGCGCCGCGACCGCTTACCGTCTTGGTTACGAGCTCGGGTTCGGCGAGGGTGGCACGAACCATGGCGACGAGATCTCCGACGCCGCAAGCCACTATCTGATCGGCCTGTTGCAAAGTCGCGATGCGACCGGCGACGATCGTCGGCAGCGTTGTCACGCGGGTCATCCGTTCGCTGACCGGCAGCATGTATCCAGGTGGTTGATGCGCGCCGCCGATCAGCAGGTCGCGCGCGTAATGCGATCCCAGCGACACGTCCCAGAAATCGACCAAAGACTCACGCTCCAGCATCGAGATGAGCGTGCTGAGGTGCGACGGTGTTGTTTGGTCCTCCGGACCGTCGGGAGATATTCGTAGTCCAACGGGATAGTCCCGTCCGACCGCGGTACGGAGCGCGCGGAGAACCTCCACCAGGTATCGGGACCGATCTTCCAACGACCCGCCATACTCGTCATCGCGCAGATTGGTCGCCGGGGAGAGAAAGCTCGAGAAGAGGTAGCCATGTCCGGCGTGTAGTTCGATGCCGTCAATCCCCCCTTCGCGCGCGCGCAGCGCGGATGCGACGAAGGCTTCGGTCAACTCGTCCATCATCATGCGGGTCATCGGCACAGGCAGCATCCCGAGGCCTGGATCGGGAACGTGCGACGCGGCCCACGGGGCTGAGCTGTCCCGGGTCAGCTGGGTCGGACCGCCATGCCAGATCTGCTGAAACAGCTTCATCCCCTCGGCATGCACCGCGGTGGTGAGCCTTATCAGGCCCGGCAGGACGCGGTCGCTGGTCAAATCGAGCATGGCCGGCGAACTCCAGTGGACCTGCGCGACATCGGCGAATGCGAGCGCTACCCCACCACGGGCCCGAGCCAGCAAGAACGCGATCATGTCATCGCTCACCAATTGGTTGACCGCCAGCCCGCTGCCCTGGGAGGTGCGGACCACCCGATTGCGCAGCAATACGGGCCCGATGTGTGTCGAGCTCAGCACATGCTCGTAGCCGCTCATCGCGGGACCGGAGTGAAGACCACCTCTAGCTTCGCGGGCCCACGAGTATTGCCACCTCCCCGCCATTCAATATCGGCCGGGCCGCCCTCGCCGGACAGCCGGTAGTCCGGAATGGTCGCGAGGATCTCCTCGAGGACGATCAACATCTCCGTCACCGCGAGGTGCTCGCCGAGACACCTGTGACGCCCCGACCCGAACGTGAGGTGGGGGTTCGGCGTCCGATCGATGTTGAAGGAGAACGGTTCGCTGAATTTTGCCGGGTCGCGGTTGGCCGCACCGAAATTGAGCATCACTTTGTCGCCGCGGTGTAGCCGTGCGCCCGCTCGATCGTGGTCGTCGACGACGGTGCGGGCCATGTGGATGATCGGCGGGTCGACGCGCAACGACTCGTGCACCGTCGCTTTCATCAGGTCGGCGTCGCTGAGCAGGCGGTCCTTGAGACCGGGCTCGGCGGCAACCCGGAATAACATGCTTCCGATGCCGTGGACGGTCGTTTCGTGTCCGGCCAATACCGTCAGTTGCACCATGCCCAGAGCGATTTGGGGCGGGATCTCCGCACCGTCGATGCGGGCGTTCACAAGTTTGCTGAGTGTGTCATCGGTCGGGTTGGCACGCCTGATGCGGATCAGTTCTTCGAGCCAATCTTCCAGCTCCGTGGCCGCCGCTCGTTTCGCCTCGATGCCCACCTTCGCCGTCGACAGGAAATTTCCGGTCAGGCGGCGCGCCACCGACCAATCCTCGCGCGGGAGGCCCAGCGCGAGGCCGATCGCCAGCGACGGCACGATCTCTGCCACAGAATGCACGAGATCGGTATGCCCATCGGCCGAGAACGTCGCGATGCAGTCCCGAACTATCTCGCGTAACTGCGGCTCCATAGCCGCGACGGCAGGGGCGGTGAAAAACGGCATGACCAGTTTGCGGTACGGGGTGTGCCCCGGCGGGTCGAGTTCTGCCGGGACGACCGGCATCGATGCACCCGTTGGCGGGATCATGATGCCTGCCGTAGTGGTGTAGCGCTCGTGGTCGCGCGCCACCTCGAGCACATCGTCATAGGTGGCGAGCAGCCAGAAGCCGCCATATTGATCACTCCACCCGACCGGGCAGGTCTGCCGAATCGCCGCGAGGGTTTCATGCAAGTGGGACTGCACGGTTGGGTCGGCGAAGTCGTAGTCGATCGCTGGGCAGCGAACGCTCCCCGGGGCATCGGTGGTCATCAAGGACTCCTCACCTCGAGTCGTTCCAGGGGGAGCGCGGAAGGAGGCAGATGCCACATTCGCCGCGCTGCGCCCTCGCGGATGTCCGGCCGCGCAGGGCATTGCGATTCGAGCTACCGCTAATCTAACGTCGTTAGGTGAGGACCGCAAGCATTCCTGGACATGAATGGAGCGTCTGATGCATGTGCTGCTGTTAGGGGCAACCGGCAAGGTCGGCGCGCCGATCCGCGATGAATTGCGGGAGCGCGGCCACGAGGTGACCGCAGTGGTTCGCGACGGATCGCGACTGCCCCCAGCGGACGCGTCCCTACATCACCGGATCGGAGACGTCTTCGACGGCGCATTCCTCGACGACGCTGCGCAGGGCACCGAAGTCGTGCTCTGCTCGGTGGCGCTGCGTGACGACGCCCAGCGTGAGCGGACACCCGCGACGCTGATACGTCGCGCCACCCACGCCGCCGGCTGCGCGGGCGCCCGCCTCATTGCGCTCGGCGGTGCGGGCAGCCTCCGAACGGCCTCAGGCGTCGATGTGGTCGACACGCCAACCTTTCCCGAAGTCGCCAAGCGAGAGTCACTGGGATTTCGTGCGGCGCTACGTGATCTGATCGACGACGCCCCCGAGGACCTCGTGTGGACCGTGGTCTCGCCGCCCCTCGTTATCGAGTTCGACGGGCCGCGCACGGCCAGCTACCGAACCGCCTACGACGATCTCATCGTCGACGAGGCCGGCGCCTCGCGCATCTCCGCCGCCGACCTCGCCGTCGCCGTGGTGGACGAGATGGAGAAGTCCCAATATCCGCGCCGACGATTCACCGTTGGATATTGACGGTCCCCGCCAATACCAATCGCTGCTTGATTAGGGTGGGCGTACGTCGATAAGCTGCACGAATGACAGTCCAGCACGGGGACCTTCGACTCGAGCGCCACGGCAACGTCGCAGAGATCATCTGGGCAGCGCCCAAGCTGAACTTGTTCACCCCACACGTGGCCGCGGCGTTCGAGGCGATCCTCGGCCGGCTGCCCAGCGACATCCGGGCTCTGTTGCTGCGCGCCGAGGGCAAGGTTTTCTGCGCCGGGGTTCGGGTCCAGGAATTCACCGTCATGGACGGCCGGGCCGGCACGGATTTCAGCAGGCGCCTACTCACGTTGATCCGCAGGATCGAGCAACTGCCCATACCGACGGTGGCGGTCGTCCACGCGCTCAACCTCACGATCGGTCTGGAACTGGCGTTGGCATGCGACTTCATCTGGTCGGCTGAAAACGTCAGTATGGGCCTGGTCGAGGCCACCGTTGGCATCACGCCGGCGGCGGGCGGCACCCAACGCCTGGTCGCGCGCGCCGGCGTGGCACGAGCCACCGAGATGGTTTACACCGGACGAACCTACGACTCGTCGCGATTGCTCGAGTGGGGTGTCGTCGACAAGGTCCTGCCATCTGACCAGCTCCTTACCCAGGCCCGCGCCTTCGCCGATGAATTGGCCGCGGGCCCCACCGTCGCGACAGCGATTGCGAAACAGATCATCGCCGTGGCCCGCGATCGCGGCGTCGCCGCCGCCGACGACATCACCCCGGACCTGGCCGGACCGGTTCTCATCAGCGAGGACGCGGCGATCGGGCTAGAGACCATGCTCTCGCAAGGGCCGGGCGCCAAACCCGCGTTCGTTGGTCGGTGACGCTAGGCGTGCTTACCGAGCTCGGCGGCAGGCAACCACCGTGCCTGACGTTCCTTCACGGCCGTGTCGATCGCGTCCAGGATGCTGTTGGTGACCAGGTCGTAGATCTCGTCGAAGGACAGTCCACGTTCCGACAATGCTTTGGCCAACGCCGGATATTGACCGGCGTCGATGTCGTGCCGACTCTCGGGCGTGTACCCCTGCGTTTCGTGCAAGGCGCTGCCGATGGCGAAGAGCTCGAGAGCATCGAGCAAGGGCATCACCGCCGCACCCGGAACGCCCTCCTCGACCAACCGCTGCGCCGACGTATCAAGCATGCGGGCTCCCATTCCGAGCGAGCGTTTGCCGACGATCAGCGGGACCAACGCGGGGTGCTTGAGTAGCGCTGCACGCAACTTCCGGGCATTTTCGGGCAGCCAATGCCGCCAATGGTCGTCCGATTCCTCCGGAGCGCGGACATCAGCCAGCGCGAATTCCGCTGCGCCGATGAGGATTTCATCCTTGTTGTCGAAGTGGTGATACAGGGAAGCTCCGTTGACTCCGAGGGCGTCGGCTAACCTACGGATGCTGAGCCCTTCGAGTCCGTCTTCGTCGATGATGGCCAGGGCCGTCTCCAAGACTTTCCGCCGCGAGATCAGCGCCACCTTCGGTCGAGCCATGCGTGCTCCTCCCACGATGTTGCTGACAGCTTAACCAAACGCCGTACCCGCTGCTGAGCACCGCAACGGCGGTGTCATCACGATGGCTCTCGCGCTAAGGAGTGGTCCGCATTGTCGCGGTGATTCGTTGGACCCGGTCGTCACCGCTGTGCTGACGCCACGGTCGAACGTCCAGAACCGTACTTCTGCTTCAGCTCGGCCTTCGGGATCTTGCCGGTGACGTTGCGTTCGAACGGCTCCACGACCAGGAAGTCGGCGGGCACCTTGTATTTGGCTAATCGGCTCCGACAGTGTTCGGCGATGGCCGTCGTATCGAGTTGCACACCGGGCCGCAGCACAATCAGCGCACGACCGACCTCGCCCCAGCGCTCGTCAGCGATCGAGATGACCGCGGCGTCGGCCACGTCGGGATGCTCCGCAATGACGCGCTCGACCTCGGCCGGATACACGTTCTCGCCTCCGGACTTGTACATGTCCTTGTAGCGGTCGACCATCGTCAAATATCCGTCCTCGTCTTGGACGAGGGCATCTCCGGTGCGGAACCATTCACCCGCGAATGCTGAGGTGTCGTCGCGGTTGCGGCGCCAGTAACCGGGCGTGACGGCCGGGCCGTGCGCCCACACCTCACCGGTCTGGCCGGGCGCGACGTCCTCGCCGTCGGGCCCGACGATCCGAATAGCGGTGTACTGCACGGGAAGCCCACACGAGCCGAACTTCGTCAGCGTGGCCGTGGGCGGAACGATGCTGACGATCGGGCCCATCTCGGTGGAACCGTAACCGACACTCAGCGGCAACCCACGATCGTGGAAGGCTTTGGTGACCTCCCAGTTCAGGAAGCCGCCGCCAATCTGACCGTGCACCATGTGGTTGAAGTCACCGTCGGCGAACGCGGGAACAGCACTCATCATCTGATACATGACCGGCGCCCCGGAGAAATGCGTGAGACCTCTTTCCCGGTCGGCCAGCAACTCGACAACTCCGACCGGATCGAATCTGGGTACTACCGCCACCGTTCCGCCCAGTGCCAGCACCGGATTCGTCATGCTGTTGAGACCGGCCGCGTGAAAAAACGGCAACACCGCCAGATAACGACTGGACGACGACAGCCCGTAGGGCTGCACCGAATTCAGCAGCTGGTAATGCAACGTCTGATGCGTGCAGATCGCCGCTTTGGGCCGGCCGGTCGTTCCCGAGGTGTAGAGGAGTTGCACCGGATCGGTGATGCGGCTTATCGGGCGGGCGGCTCTAGGTGCGGCGGCCGCAGCGCCGGCGACGATGTCGTACGCGGAATCGGCTGGAAGGCCATACTCGTCGGCTCCGGCGACGCCGGGGAAGGATGCCAGCCGCGGGATCCCGGCCGCCGCTGCGATGTCGACAGCCACCTCACGCATGCCGGCGTCGTGGATCAACACGATCGGATCCGAATCAGTGCACAGGAATTCCAGTTCCGGGCGAGCCAGCCGGAAGTTCAGCGGGACGAAGATCGCGCCGAGTCGCATACAGGCGAACTGAACGACCAGCACCCACGGATCGTTGTACGCCAGCACAGCGACCCGATCACCCTGACCAACGCCTAGGTCGTCGGCGAGCGCGCCGGCCAGACCTGCAACAGTCTCGTCGAGCGCGCGCCAGGTCATGACCTCTCCGGTCGTGACGTCCTCGAGCGCAGGTGCGTCGGGCTTGCTGCGGCTGTGGTAGCCGACCACGTCAGAGGCTAGAGGGTGAACGCTCATAATCCCCGTCCTGCTGCGTCGTCAGTCAAGCTGCGGAATGACCGCGCTACCGATGAGTTCGACCATCTCACGGAATTCGCCCGCGGGCTGTCCGCCCATGTCGATGTAAATCAAGTTGGTGGTGCTGGACAGCAGCTGCGCCCAGGTGTTGAGCCGATCGGCGACCTCCGCCGGACTACCGACGATCGCCGGGCCACGAGTGGTGAGAAACTCGAAGTCAAACGGCTTGTTGATGAACGGGGGCGGATCCGGGTTGACCCTGCAGATGACGGTCTTCATGAGCTCGAAGTAGTTGCGATAGCGCGGTTCCCACCGCTGCCTGGCCGCCTGACTGGTCTCAGCGACATTCACATGCCAGCAGGCACCGACTCGGGGTTGACGCGAGTGGCCGTAGGAGGCGAACTTTTCCAGGTAACTTTCGACGACCGGCTTGAACATCTCCGGATTGCCGAAAGCCGAGGGCAGCATCAGATCGAGACCGAGCCGGGCGGCCAACTCGGTAGACGATTCCGAGGCGCCACCGCCGATCCACAACGGTACGGCGCCGACCGGCGCGGGTTGCAGCACGAAGTCGTCGATCGGCCCACGGTGGCGCGATCCGGGCCAGTCGATCTTCTTGCCCGCCCACAACTGGGTGAGCAGTTCGATGTTCTCGGCGAACAACTCGTGGGAGTCGTCGAGTTGCTTGCCGAACAGCGTGTAGGTGGAGACGAAGAAGTTGCCCCGCCCGGCGACCACCTCGCAGCGCCCACCGGACAACGCGTCCACGGTCGCATAGTCCTCGGCCACCCGGATCGGGTCGAGGTTCGCGGCCAGCGTGACCGCGGTGGACAATCGCAGGTGCTCGCTGCGCTCCCCGATTGCCGACAGGATCACCGGCGGTGCCGACGTCGTGTATTCCAGTCCGTGGTGCTCGCCGATATGAACGCCGTGGAAACCGACGCTGTCAGCTGCCACGGCAGCTTCGACGATGCCGCGATGCCGTTCGGCCGCGGTCTCGGTTTCACCGGTGACAGGATCGGTGACCACGTCCCCCAGCGAC
>NZ_GG770556.1:92705-103682 GCF_000164135.1 Mycobacterium parascrofulaceum ATCC BAA-614
TTGGCCTCCTGTAAGAATAGAAAGGGTCGGTCAGGAAGTGGCGAAGCCGTGCCGCTGCATCCAGTCGTGGACGTGATCAGCGGCTTTTGACAAGTGGGAGCGCTGGTCGTTGCCGGTGAAGTAGTGGTTCGCGCCGACCAGATCGATGCGTTCCTTGTCCTGGTGGCCGATGGCGTCGAACACCTGCTCTTGATGGCTGGTGGGCACGGCGTCGTCGGTGCCGTTGCACATCATGAGGATCGGGACCGACACCCTTGGTGCGGCGTCGCCTGCGTCGACCTGTGCGGTGTCCAGGCCCCACTGGGATAGCCAACTGCGCGCGGTGGTGAAGCGCATCAGCGCGCCCGGGCTGGTATTGGCGATCTCGGGGTCGCCGAGGTAGCTCCAGCGGGGCCGGCGTCCGTTGGGTTCGATGGTCGGGTCCAGCCAGCGAGGATCGGCCATGGTGCCGTGTACGACGAACGCGTGCTCGGCGTGTGGGCGGCCGTTCCGACGAAATTCGTCCAACTTCTCCTGAGCGAACGCGGTGATCCGCCGGTTGCGCTCACGTTGCCGGTCCCGGTATGCGGTCAGAAAATCCGCCGAGTATGGCGGTTGATTCGGGTTGGCCGGAGCGTAGAGATCGAACTCGGCGTCGCGATTTCGCTCGGGCACCAATTCGTCGGTAACCGAGGCATCCAAGAATTCGGTGAGCAGTCGGTGGCGACTGCGGGGGGCGGCCAGCAACATCACGCCGTCGGCGGGCGTCAGCGTGGTTTCGGCCAGCGGCGTCGGCTCCCCCGCCGAGGTCTGGGTGATACTAGGTTTTTCCGCTTCAGCCTGGTAGCCCATCATCGGTGAGCCACCGCCGCTCCACCCGGCCAGCACAACCTTGCGGTATCCCAGCCGTTCTTTGGCGTCGCGCACGCAGGCGCCGACATCGAGGAGATGGTTTTCCATCTGCAGCGCCGAGTCGCCCAACGTGTAGCGATTCGCGCAGCCGATGACATGCAGGCCAGTCCGCGCCAACTCGGGAAAGAACGGCAGGTAGGCCGGCGAGCCGATCGGGTGCGACGCCACGATCACGGTGTCGGAGTCACGGTCCCCCCGCAGTAGCTGGGCCTGGCGCACGACGTTGTCGCCGATAGTCCCATACACGTCCTTGCGCGCCGCCCGTTCGGTCGACACCACCAGATAGGGCGTCCGCCGGTACTTGGACCGCTCAACCGAGACTGGTTCGGCGGTCATTAGTAGCGCACTTTCTGCATGTTGCGCATCGCGTCCCTCGTTTCACTGGTCATGGCGACCACTGCATCGTAACCATACATTGTTTGGTTTGTGAAATCGCGGGTCACGAACGTCGCGTCTCACGCCACGGGATGCCAGTGTCGACCCGAGGCTCACCAGGCAGGCCGAGAACGCGCTCTCCGAGGATGTTGCGCAGGATCTCCGAGGTTCCACCCTCGATGGAATTGGCCAACGAGCGCAGATAGGCCTTGCGGACATCGTCGCCGCCGTACGCCGACGATGCGGTCGGCGCAGTCTCTGCGTAACCGTCGATCAGTAGTCCGGCCGTGCCCGAAATGTCAACGCCGAACTCATATATCGCCTTGTTAAGCTCCGCCATCTGCAGCTTCGCGATCGAGCCCTCGGGTCCGGCTTGCCGGCCGGCCTGCGCGGCCCTGACGTTCGTCAGGCGAGCGGCTTCTGCCTGCGCCCACAGCAGCATGAGCCGCTCGGTGGCGACGGCCGTCACCCGTCCGGCCGCGGCCGCCGCACGGTAAGTCGCCACGGCTCGGGCGATCGTCCCGTGTCCGCGGGGCGTGGTGCGTGCGCCGATGGCGATCCGCTCACTGGCCAAAGTGGTGATTGCGACTCGCCAGCCACCGCCGACCTCACCGAGCACATTGGCCGCTGGAATGCGGACGTCCGTCAGGAACACCTCGTTGAACTCGGCCTCACCGGTGAGCTGGCGCAGTGGCCTCACCTCAACCCCCGGCGTGTGCATGTCGAGGACGAAGTACGTGAGCCCTTTGTGTTTGGGAACGTCGGGGTCGGTACGCGCGAGCAACAGCCCGAACCGAGCGACGTGGCCCAGCGACGTCCAGATCTTCTGGCCGTTGACGACGAACTCGTCGCCGGCGCACACCGCACGGGTCGCCAACCCGGCCAGATCAGAGCCGGCACCCGGCTCGGAGAACAGCTGGCACCAGATCTCCTCGCCGGAGAAACAGGGGCGTAAATAGCGGCGCTTCTGCTCTTCAGTGCCATGCGCCTGAATGGTCGGCAAAGCCATACCCAGCCCGATTACATTGCGCGCCTGATGATCCGGACAGCCCGCAGCAGCGAACCCGCGATCGACGACCGACTGCAGCGAGCTGTCGAGGCCGCGCCCACCATACCCGGGGGCAAAGCTCACGACCGCGAGTCCGTCATCGAAGCGAGCTTCACGGAGCGCGCGATCCGATTCGCCGTCAGCCGGATCGGTGACCGGGTGTCGCCGCAGAAAATCAGCAACAGCTTCTTCGACCGCGTCGACTTCAGGCGACGGATCACCGGGCTCCGTCTCGTTGAAGGTGACTTCAGCGGCCGGCAGTCCGGACTCGCCAGCCATGTCGAGCAATTCGGCAAGCCGGGCGCGGTGGCTGGACGGGGATCCGAATAACAGCTGAGAGCTCTTGGCGCGCTTGAGATACAGATGCGCGGGATGCTCCCAGGTGAACCCGATACCGCCGTGGATCTGGATATTGTGCGCCGCCACCCGCGTATACGCGTCCGAACACACGCTGCGGGCCAGGCTGGCTGCGACCGACAGGTTGGCCACATCGTGCACGGCCGTCCATAAGCCGTGGTAAACCACCGACCTCGCCGATTCGACATCGACGAGCATGTCAGCGCAGCGATGCTTGATGGCCTGGAACGAGCCGATCGCCCGGCCGAACTGCACCCGGGTGGCTGCGTGCCGCACCGCGAGTTCGAGGGCGCGTGTCGCACCCCCGAGTTGTTCGGCGGCCAGATAGAGGGCCGCCAGGTCCGCGCCGCGCTGCAGAGCGTCTGCGGCGCCACCATCGACGCCCAGCAGGTCAGCCCGCGCGTGGTCGAAGGTGACTTCAGCCAGCTTGCGGGTGGTGTCCATGGTGCTCAGCGTCTTGCGCTGGACCCCGTCGGCATCACCACCGACGGCCAGCAGGCACGGGCCCGCTGCACTGCGGGCGGCGACGAACAACACATCGGCCGCGAGCCCGTCGACCACTATCGCGGCGGTACCGGATACCTCCCACTGACCGGCGTGCTCTGCCGCGGCCAACGTACTGTCCGCGGGGCCTGGGCCCGACCACGTCAGGGTCGCGATGGTCGTACCGCCGGCGATTCCCGGCAACCATCGAGCCGCGGCAGCGTCGTCATCCAGCGCGAGCAGGACGCTCGCGGCCATGCCCACGCTGGACAGGAACGGCCCGCCGAACAACGCGGCGCCCATCTCTTCGAACACCACGCCGAGCTCGACCGCTGTCGCACCGCTGCCATCGAACCGCTCGGGAATTGCCAGGCCCTGCAGCCCCAGCTCGTCGGCCGCGCGACGCCAGACCGCCGGGTCGAAGCCGACCTCGGTCTCCATGCACCGGCGCACCGACGCTTCGTCCGAATGCTTGTTGAGGAAGTCACGCACTACCGCGCGCAGCTCCTCGGCATCCTCCCCCGGAAGGAAGTTCACACGTCTACCTCCGCGTCAGTGGACCACGTCGAAAACCAAAGGCAAACTCTCCGGGCCGTTCGCGATTCCCGCCGCCCAATGGACCTCGGCCTCGGGGTCGGCGAGGCGCAAGTTCGTGATTCGTTTGAAGAGCTCGTCGAAGGCGATCGCGATCTGGATTCTGGCGAAATGGGCTCCCAGGCAACGGTGCAACCCGAGCCCGAACCCGACATGGCCGCCGCGACGCAGATCGAACCTCAGGTGCGAGGCATCCTCGAAGTGCGTCTCGTCGCGGTTCGCCGAGTCGAACCGCACCAGGATCTGCTCGCCCGCTTTGATCGGCAATCCGCCGACTTCGACGTCCTTGGTGGCTGTTCGCCCGAGACAGCCGACCGGCGAGGTCAGCCGGATGAGCTCATCCATGTCCTGGCGGATCCAGGCAGGGTCGCGGAGCCGCGTTTCCAGCTCGGGATGAATTGCCAACTGATGGGCGATACCGCCCAGCGCACCCCGCGTGGTATCCAGGCCTCCGAGGAACAGCACGGCCACGACGCCGAGTCGCTCCATCTCGGTCAGGTGTCTACCGCCTTCGACGGTGCCGGTGGAGATGGCGTTCATCACTTCGTTGGCCGGATTGGGGTTTTCTGTCTGTTCGGCGAGGTACTGCACGGACAGCGCGACGAGTTCGCCGTAGGCCTCGTCGGTTCCTTCGACCGCGACGCGGACCACCACGTCTTGGGCATGCGCCATTCGCACGGGGTCGTCTTCGTTGAAAACAGCGCGCGACAAGGCATTTCCGACGAACGGCCCGGCGAATTCCCGGACGAAATCGAACCGACCGTTGCCAATAAATCCATCGATCAACTCGGCTGCGTTCTTGCGCATTTCAGGCTCGAACTTCGTCAGGAAGGTGCGGGTGAAAAGCGGGTTGAGAATCTTGCGCAGATCAGGTTGGTAGGGCGGATCGGCGTCTAGTGGGTTCAGTCCTACCGGAGATGGCCGAGGCGCCACACCCTTCGACGAGAAGGTGTATGGATCTTCCAGGATTCGTCGCACATCCTCGTAGCGGAAGACGATGTACTGGCCGCCGTCGGCATCAGTGTGCGCGACAGGGCATTTTTCGCGGGCGTATGCGAGTACATCCCACTTGATCTTCTCGTGCGCGGGATCCCACATGTCAAAGTGCGGAAGCAATTCTTCGTAATCAATCGCCGGGTTGGACACTATCCATCACCACGCCCTTCATCGCCACGTAGTCATCCGCGCAGTTCACGCGGGAGCGTAAATCAGATTAAACCATCACCGTTTGGTTAGGGCCACCATGGCGAAACAGCTTTCCGTCGGTCAGAACGTGATCATGCCGCGCATGATGGTTCCGCTGAGCAAATCGTCGTAGCCCTCGTTGACCTGCTCGAGGCGGTAGGTCTTGGTGATGAGCTCCTTGAGCTTGAGTTCGCCCCGTTTGTACAACGAGAGCAGACGGGGCAGGTCGGCGTGCGGGTTGCAGCCTCCGAACACGTTGCCGACGATCTCTTTTTGGCTGAGGATCACGTCGACCAGTACGACGTCGACGTTCGTCACGGTAGGTGGCGCGACCGATGTCAGGCAGGCGCGGCCGCCCTTGCGGGTCAGCAGCATGAGGGGCATCAGCATGTCGCCGCTCATCAGGCTTGCCGTCATGATGGTTTTGTCGGCCATGACACCTCGGGTCAGCTCGGTGACTAGAGGCATCGCTTCCTCCATCGACGCGACCGAGTGGGTGGCACCGAGCAACTCGGCCTGCTGCCGGCGGAACGGCACCGGATCGACCGCAACGATGACCTCTGCGCCGGCGATCCGCGACCCCTGGATGGCACTCGACCCGACGCCGCCGCACCCAACCACGACGACGGTGTCCCCCGGACCAACCTGTGCACGATTGACCGCCGCCCCGAATCCCGTTGCCACGCCGCATCCCACGAGCGAAGCCAGCTCCAGCGGGATGTCGTCGTCGATCTTGACGCACGAGTCTTGGTGAACCACGGCGTACGGGCTGAAAGTGCCCAATAACGACATCCGGGCCAAACCTTGTCCGCGAGCATGGGTGCGCGGTTTGCCGTCCACGATCGGCATTCCGGCCATGATGACGGCACCGTAGTCGCACAACACCGAATTGCCGCTCGCGCACCACCGGCAGTGCCCGCATGCCGGCATGAAGGCCATCACAATGTGGTCACCCGGCTTGAGCCGCGTCACCCCGGCGCCGACCTCTTCCACGACACCGGCGCCTTCGTGTCCACCCACGATCGGAAGACCAATTGGCATGTCTCCCTTGACACCATGGTCGTCGGAGTGACATAGGCCGCTGGCGGCGAGCCTGACCCGCACTTCGCCGGGCAGCGGGTCGTCGAGTTCGACGTCCTCAACACTCCACTGCTGCCCGACTTCCCACAAGACCGCCGCCGTTGTCTTCACTGGTTCTCCTTCGTGACTGAAAAGTAAGGGAGCGTGCAGAAGTCGCGGATCTACCGGATGTCGAATTCGATCGGCAAGGCGTACAGGACGCGGCTCATCCCGGGCCGTCGCGCGATCTCGGCCCCCGGAGCAAGCCGCAGGTTGGTGATCCGTTCCAGGAGCGTGTCGATGGCGATGCGAATCTGCTGGCGAGCCAGGTGCATGCCGATGCAGCGGTGCACGCCCATACCGAAACCGACATGCGGGTTGCGTTCCCGGGTGTAGTCGAGTTCGTCGGCATGGTCGAAAACGTCGGCGTCACGGTTTGCGCTGCCGAAGTGCACCAGTACCCGGTCACCGGCGTGCAGCTGAGTGCCGTTGAGCTCCACGTCGCGGGTCACGATGCGTCCCATCGCATTGACCGGCGAGGTGTACCGCAGGAACTCATCCAGGATCGTGCGTTCCCAGCCCGGCTCGCGCACCAGTTCCTCGAACGAGGGCTCGGTGGCCAGCTGGAGCACCATGTCGCCGATCGCGACCTTCGTGGTGTCCAGACCGCCGACGAACAGCACCTGCACGACGCCGATTCGTTCGGCACCGGTCAACGGGCGGCCCAGCACCGTTCCCGTCGTGACGGCGTCGACGATGGCTCCTGGCTGCGAACTCGCCGCGCGTTTCTCGACGAATTGCACCATCAGCTGGTAGAAGTCCAAGACGCCCTGGGTGTCGCCGGTGATGAAGCGCTCGTTGCACTCCGCGGCGTTGCGGAAGAGCTCGCCGTCGTCGTCTTCGAAGATCACCGACGCCAGGACGTTGGTGACAAACGGTCCGGCGAAATCCTGCATGGCGTCGCATCGGCCCGACGCGACCCAGGTGTCCATGGTGCAGCGAGCGATCTCGCGGACGCGCTCGTCGCTGGCGGCGAGCCGTTTGGGGTGAAAGAACGGATTGAGCAACTGGCGAAAGCCGTGCTGCAGCGGCGGATCGGTATCCAGCGGAGGCAGTGGCACCCCGCCATTGCCGGCGATGTTGGTGTATTCCGTGGAGGAGAAGGTCTCGGAGTCGGTCAGCACGCGCCGGACGTCGTCGTAGCGGGTGACGATGTGGTAGCCGCCGTTGGCCGAGGTGGGTGGGACCGGACAGTGCCGGCGCGCGTAGCCCAGAATCTGTACTGATCGGTCCGCGTGCTCTTTGTCGAAGAAATCGAAATCCGGTAGTAGGGCCGCGATCTCAGTTTCGGTCAGCACTGACGCGAGTTCGGCATCGCTATTCGCCGTGTCGGTCATGGAAACGGGCCCCTCTCGCTGTGCTGCTGGTGCAGCATTGTGCGGCAAACCGATGAGCATGCCGACCGCGTGCAGCGATCCGGCTCTCCCAGTCTCGGAGTAGTCCAGATCACAGTCGCCATTAATCTAACGATGATTGGCTACCGCGAGCAAGTCTCGGCCGCCGGCGTGCCTTGCTTCGACTGTCACGACACGGGAACCGCCGTCCGCGCTCGGCGGCAGTCAGACCCCGACCGAGGCCGGTCGGGCCGCGCGTTCACGCCAACACCGGATGAGTGCGGCATTCTCGGCCGGCGTGCTGCCGTAGATCGCGATCTCGTCGACCCCCACCGCCCGGTACTCGGCGAGCCGGTCGGCACAGTGCTCGACGGAACCGATCGCACACGACTCGGCCATCCACTCGTCGGGTACGAGCCGTGCCGGCTCCATCAACTCGGCACGGTGGAAATCCTGATCGGCGTTCTTACCCATCAGCTGTTTGTGCGTCCGCAACTTGCCCAGCACCGACTGGTCCCAGCCATTGGAGTTGGTCAGCGCCTCGCCGTGTCCGGGCCACTCGAGGTAGGTGACCGCACGTGCGTGCGCGTAGGCACGCGTGCTGAACTCGTCCAGCTCGGCGGCCACCACGATCGGGTGGCAGATACGCAGCGAGGCCGGGTCGCGATTGCGGTCGGCGCAGGCGTTGCGCAGCCGCTCCACCACCGTGCGCACGGCATCGACGGTGAGGAAGGGATAGAGCATCACGGCGTCGAACGCGTCGTGGGCGACGGCCTTGGCGAACTTCGGTCGGCCGTACCCGCACGCCCAGACCTCGGGCTTGGGAACATCACCCAGCGCATCGATGGTCCGCAGTTGGGTGCCGTTGTAGTCGACCACACCGCCTTGCCAGAGTGCTTTGACGGTCTCGGCGTAGTGAACGAAGTGGTCGTAGGACAGTTCCGGCATGTCCGGTAGCGGCACGCCGCGCCCAAGTCCGAGCACGAACCGCGGCCCGTAGAGGGCGTTCATCGTCGCGCCGAAACTCGCTGCCACCATGGGGTGGCGCGAGGACGCCGACCACACCCCGGTGCCGACGCCGAAACGTGTGGTGCGCGCGGCGATGCCGCCGAGAATGGCGCCGGAGTCCTTGAGGTCGAAACGTTCGCTGAGCCAGCCACGGCGAAAGCCGAGGCGCTCGGCGGCCTGCGCATCCGTCAGCGCGGTGCTGATGTGGGTGAAGCCGCGCTCCTGCTTGGTGGTCACCCGCCCGCAGATGAGGTAGATGCTGAGGTCGTCGACGACCGGCGCGAGTTGGCCGCTCGGGTCGTGATCCACGGTAGCCATTTGCTGTGCTCCTCGGTGACGTCGGCGCGTGTCGCCGTGATCAATCCCATTGACCACCGGCATCATCATTCAATCAATAACAGTAAGAGTACTTGTACGCAACGCGGCGGTGCGACAATTTGCAGATGCCGGCATCGCTGAAAGGTGGAGGCCAACTCACCCGTCGAACCGTGATCGCGACCGCCATCGCGCTGATCGAATCCGACGGCATCGACACGTTGACCATGCGCAAGCTGGCCCGTGCCTGCGGAGCGGCGCCGATGTCGCTGTACCGGCACGTCGCCACGAAAGAGGAGCTGTTGCACGCCGTCGTGGATGGCTATCTCGCCGACGTCGAACTGCCGTCTACGGACGACCTGCCCTGGGATGAAGCGATCGAACGGGTCGTGCTGACCGTCGCGGCGGCATTCGACGCGCACCCACAGCTAGCGGAGATTCTGGCAATTCAACCGATCGACGCCGCCGCGGTGTTGGACGCGATGGAACGCATCGCCCGAGCCTTGAGGTCCGCGGGATTCGACGACGGCGCGGTCAGAAGTGGACTGGCGACACTGAGTGCCTTCGCCACCGGCTACGCGCACCGGCGTGCCGCGCATCGCCGCGCCCCGGATGTCCGCGCACGCCGTTTCGGTCGCCTCGCCGAGGAGCCGGAACGCTTTTCGGCTCTATTGTCGGTCTCCGCCGGGGAGGGTCTCGACACTCCAGGAAACTTTCGCGTCGGGCTCGGATGGATCATCGACGCCCTGCGGCGTCAGGCACCGGGCCCACGGCGTTGAGTCGGGTAGCCGATACGACCGGGTAACCCAAACCGTCACTGCCTCAACGGTTGATCGCGGAACTGAGCTGTTCGATCAGCTTGTGTTTGCGGACTTTTCCGGTCGGTGTGAGCGGCAGGTCCTCGGCGCGGTAGAACACCACCCGCTTGGGCACCTTGAACCGTGCCAGATTGTCTCGGCAGAGGTCGATTACGTCGTTTTCGGTAATTGTCGCGTCCGGCGCCGGAACGACGACCACCCAACCGGCCTCACCCCAGCGGTCGTCGACCATGCCAACAGCGAAAGCCTGGCTGATCTCGTCGTGGGATGCCAGCAGATCCTCGATCTCCTTGGGCATCACCAGTTCGCCTCCGCTCTTGTACAACTCGCGGCTGCGACCGGTCACCTGTAGGTAGCCGTCGGTCCGCACCCGTCCAAGGTCTCCGGAGAACAACCGCCCCTGCCGCAGGGTCGCGGCGGTCTCCTGTGGACGATTCCAATACCCGAGCATCACCGTCGGCCCGGACGACACCAACTCGCCTTCCTCGCCGGGCGGCAGATCCTTATGCGTCTCGGGATGCACTGTCGCGTAATGCACCAGAACATCGGTGCCTGGAATAGACGCGGCACCGGCCATTTTCGCCTTCCCCGCGGTTTCGGCAGTGAATTTCAACGGGTCTTCGGGTCGTGTCAGTGTCATCGCCCCGCCGCACTCGGTCATCCCGTAACCGGTGACGATCTCGCTGATACCGAGACGGTCTTCGACGTTGTGCCACAACCAGATCGGCGCAGGGGCCGATCCGCAGAGCATCGCCCGCAGGGAGGTGAGGTCGTAATCGCGGCGTGCGGCACTCTCGACCAACGCGACCGCCATGGTCGGCACGCACAGGATGTCACTGGCGCGGTGCCGGTCGACACCGGCGAAGTACCCTTCGGGACTGAACGTGGGTTGCAGAATGACCGCACCGCCGACGAACATCGCCGAGAGCAGTCCTTCGATGTAACCGAACATGTGATAGCAAGGCAACGAGAACAGGATTCGCCGCCCGTCCTCATAGGCTCGTGTCAACGCCGACGCGTAGGCGGTACGCAATACCGCGTCGTGGGTGATCAGTACGCCTTTGGGCGAACCCGTCGTGCCCGAGGTGTACAGCATGTCGCCGGGATCGGTCGGGTGGGCCGTTAAATCGTCGGCAGCACCGCGGTTCTCGTCGCCGATGCCACCGAGTCCGGGCACCGTCAGGCAGCCGGGGCGGGCCCGCCCGTCGTTATCGAGCAGCACTACTTCGAGCGCGGAACCAGACCGCGGTGAATCCCAGCCGGGCATGATCGCGTCCAGCATCGACTGATAGTCGAGGCTACGGAAGCCGGTCATGGTGACTAGCACGCGGCACCCGGCGTCATTGAGGACAAAGCGCAATTCGTCCTGCTGGTAGAAGAAGTTGACCGGAACGGCGATGGCTCCGACCCGAGCGATAGCGAACTTGACCGTTACAAACTCTGGGTAATT
>NZ_GG770556.1:104218-137572 GCF_000164135.1 Mycobacterium parascrofulaceum ATCC BAA-614
GGACACCGAGTGCCGCGAGGCCGTCGGCCAGCCGGCGTGACTCTGCCGCTACCGCAACGTAACTGAGCTCTGCATCGTCGGTGAGCACCAAGGGCCGCTCGCCGTACTGCGCAGCGCACCAATCAAGCCACCCGGATAGGGTGTGAGATCGCCACACGGGGAATCGCGCGCGAAGCAGCTCCCGTCGCGCAGCGATGCTCGCGGTCAACGACTTACCCACGCCATCTCGGCCGCTTCCCTACCCCACCGGGTTGGTGCCGAGTTTTGCATGAGACATGTCGCTGATTTCGGCCCAGCGCTTGGTTATTTCGTCCAGAGTCGGCGGTGTGCCGAATGTGACGCCGTCGTTTTGGAACTGCGCGACGCGCTGCACCAGGCCGCCGCCGACGACGAAAACCGAACCGGATTCCTGGTTCTCTTCTGAAACCAGGTAACCGACGGCCGGCGCGACGTGGTCGGGGTTGAGCTTGTCGAGCACTTCCTGGGGTGCGATATCGGCGGTCATCCGAGTGGCAGCCATCGGCGCGACCCCGTTCGCGGTGATCCCGTACTTGGCGCCTTCGATCGCCAGGGTGTTGAGCAAGCCGACCAGTCCGAGCTTGGCGGCGCCATAGTTGGCCTGACCGAAATTGCCGTAGAGCCCGCTTGTCGACGTCGCCATGACGACGCGGCCGAACTTCTGCTCGCGCATGTGCGGCCACGCCGCACGGGTGACGTAATAGCCGCCGTAGAGGTGCACTTGAATGACCGCGTCCCAGTTCTCATCGGTCATTTTGTGAAACGCGCCGTCGCGCAGGATTCCCGCGTTGCTCACCACACCGTGCACAGCCCCGAAGTTATCGATCGCGGTCGCAACGATCGCCTCGGCCCCTTCCCGGGTGGCCACACTGGAATAGTCGGCGACCGCACGGCCACCGGCACCGACAATCTCGTCTACGACCTTGTCCGCCATGCTGGTTCCCGATCCGGAGCCGTCCCTTGCCCCGCCGAGGTCATTGACGACGACGAGCGCTCCGTTGCCGGCCAAGAAGTGCGCATAGGACCGACCAAGGCCCCCGCCGGCGCCGGTGACGATGACAACCTTGTCCTGCAATCCGGGCACTTATGATCCTCCAGTCGGTTTCAGACGCTGACAGCTTGGTTTAATGTAGATTCAAATTTTCACTCGAGTCAACCGGCGTCGGAGAGTCGCGAAGATCTGGCGGTTTCGAATGCCTTTCGCACGCCCACGCACCCCGCGACGCTGCAGCCGACTAAAGTGCCAATGATGGCGAACGGCGTCTCCCGCGGGGCCTACTTCGACACGGGTCTTGACGTCCTCTCCGACCTGGGTTACGGCGGGCTGAAGTTGGCCGAGGTGTGTCAGCGGCTCGGGATCAGCACCGGTTCCTTCTATCACTACTTCGAAAACTGGCCCGCCTACACCCGCGAACTGGTCGAGCACTGGCGCCAGGTAAACACTGTTCGGTTGGTGGAGTGGATTCGGACCGAACCCGATCCGCGCCGACGCATCGACCGCATCATCGACATCGGCCTGAATTTGCCTCACGGCGCTGAGGCGGCTATCCGCGCGTGGAGCAGCGTGGATGCCCACGTATATGCGGTACAAGCCGCCGTCGACAAAGAGCGCCACCAGATTCTTCGAGAGTGCGCATTCGAGATTCTGCGTAACGATCGGCAGGCGCAATTGTTCGCCGACTGGGCGGTCTACCTGCTGGTGGGCTACGAGCAGGCCACCTTGCCTCCCGACCCCGCCGCGCTCGAGTGGATTGTCAGCCAGTTGCTCGACGCCTTGGACTTCGACCGATTTTCTTCGGTGCCGCGCAGCTGAGCGACGCGCTCATATCGCCAGCGCGGCCTGATGGGCTTCCTTGAAGCTGTCGAAGGCGGTTCGCGGTGCTACGGCGTCTCCGACCACCGAGTGGGGAATGCTGATCGCCTCTACGACTGGAAGCAGACTGAGCGCCGGCCGCATCGGCACTGCGGCGACCACCGATCCGACGGCCAGCTCATCGATCGTCTCGCCGTCCGGGCGCACGATGGTGGCCACGCTGTCCTCCAGGCAGCCGAGAATGCCCTGGGTGATGATGCGTTTCAGCCGGCGGTGCCAGGTACGGGGGGCTTCGAAGCGATGCAGAGTTCCGCCGAAGGGCATCACCGTCTCATAGCAGGTGACAAAGGTGACGGACCTGCCGGCGGCGGCCAGCGCCTCGGCGACTAGCGCCGCTTCATTGGTGCCGAGCGCGTCATAGACGAGGACGTCGTCGTGCACGCTGCCGGAGAGCGCCGCGGCGGTGCTGATCATGTGTTCGGCGCCGACCAGGTCCGGCGCGAACGTCGCCCCCGTTGCCAGAACGACGTGATCCGGCGCGAGGTCGGCAAGTATGGCTGCGGTGACCTCCACGCCGAGCTCGACTTTGACCTGTGCTTCGGCAAGTTCGTTTACCAGATGGTCCAGCGAGCTGGCCAGGTCGGCTGCCGCGGTGAGTTCGACGGCGCGCAGCCGACCGCCGGTGCGTGTTCCGGCGTCGAGGATGCGAACTTGATGCCCGCGCTGCGCGGCGATCTCGGCGGATTTGAGACCCGCCGGCCCGGCGCCGACGACCAAGACCTGCTTGCGGTGGGTAGCGGGCCGGATGCGGAGCTCCTCCTCGCGCAGCACCGCCGGATTGTGAAAGCAGCTTGCGGTCGGCGAACCGGCGAGCTTGCGGTCGACGCAGACGTTCGCAGCCACACAGGGACGGATCCTATGCGCCTGCCCGGACTCGAGCTTGCGTATCAGCGCGGGCTCGGCGATGTATGCGCGGGTCATGGCTACCAACTCGCACTCCCCCTGAGTCAGCAGCGCCTCGGCGGTACCGGCAGAAGCGATCCGCCCGGTCCCGATCATCGGGACGGTTGTGTTTAGAGATTCGCGCAGCCGCCGCAGATAGCGGATGTTGGCGCCCTCGGGCTGCCGGTAGTTCGGGATCGCACGGTCGTAGCTCGGCCCGCCGTACCCGACGGTGGTGTTGAGCACATCGATCTCGCCGGTGTCGAGTAGGCGTTGCAGACCTTCTGCGATACCTCGAGGGCCCTGTCCCCCGTCGTCGGTTGCCCGTAGGTCGTCGGTCGGGGTCCGATAACCGAGAATCCGGTTTGCACCGATTTCGGCGCGGACCTGTTCGATGAGGCAGCGGGCGAAACGGGTTCGATCGCCGTCGTCGGACGGACCCCATTGGTCCTCGCGCGAGTTGTTCCACGGTGTCAGGGACTGCTGAATCAAATACCCGTGCCCGCCGTGGAGTTCCACCCCGTCGCACCCCGCCTGTGCGACAAGCCGCGCAGCGCGTCGATAGGCGTCGAGGACCTGCTCGATTTCTGCGCCGGTCATCTTGTGCACCGGCTCGCCCTCGGGCGTCTGGGTGTGGTCGAACCCCCACAATGCCGGCCGGGCGACATCGTTGTCGGTGCGGAAGGTGGCGCCGAAGTGCACCAGCTGCACGATCAGTGGCGTGCCTTCCCGGTGCACCGCCTCGGCCAGGCGCGCGTGCCGGTCCTGGAGCTCGGTCGGGTAGTCACCGAATGGGTTGACGTAAAACGGGTGGGCAATCAGCAGCCCTAGGCCGCCGGCAGCTCGTTGCCGGGCGAACTCGATGTACGAGTCGGCAGGCAGCAACGGGTTCCGCCAGGGTTCGCTGATGCTCGTGGCGGTCATGACGACGCGGTTGCGCAACTCCACCGTCCCGACCCGAAGCGGGGACAGCAGCGTAGGAAATCCAGTCACGGACCGGTCTTCTCCGGTGTGAACACGATCGGCAGTGACTCGACGCCCCGGGTGTTGCCGCCTCCCGTCCAGCGGATCTCGGCCTCCGGTGCGATCCGGGCGTCGGGCAGCCTGCTCAACAACTCGTCGACCACCGCGGAAAGTTCGGCCACCGCGAGGTGTTCGCCCAGACAGCGATGCCGGCCGGTGCCGAACGTCACGTCCGACGGCGAGCGCGGCCGATCCAAGCTGAACGTGTCGGGCTCCGGAAACACCTCGTCGTCGCGGTTGGCTGCGCCGAAACAGAGCATCACCTTGTCGCCGCTGTGCAGGTGTTGCCCGCGCTTCTCATGGCCGGTCACCACCGTCCTGGCCATGTGCATGACGGGGGCATCGAGTCGCAGGGCCTCGGCGATAGCCACGTGACGCAGAGACGGATCAGCTAGCAGCCGGTCCCGCAGGCCCGGCTCGGCCAGGATCCGGTAACAGAGGCTGCTGATACCGTGCACCGTCGTCTCGTGGCCGGCAGAGATGATCAGGCGAACCATTCCCAGGATCGCGGCGGGCTCGAGCGGGGCGCCGTTCTCGTCAGACAACGCCACGCCGATGATCTTGCTCAGAGTGTCGTCGCCGGGCTCGTCGATTCTCTCGTCGATCTCGCGTTGGACGAACGCCTCGAACCGTTTGGCGCTGGCTATCTTTTCGTCGAGACTCACCTTGGCCGACGAGAGGTACTCCATCATCAGCTGGCGCATCTCGTCGGCTCGATTGCGGTCCAAGCCGAGATAGTGCGCCAGTACCGCGGGCGGTACCGGGTCGGAGACAGCTGACACCAGGTCCGCGTGGCCGTCCGCGACGAACTTGTCGAAGCACTCCCGCACCAGCTCCCGGATAGCATCGTGGTTCAGCGCGACGACCTTGTTCGTGAAGAACGGCATGACCATCTTGCGGTACGCGGAATGCTCGGGCGGATCGAACTCCGCCGGCACCAGGCGCATCGATGCCCCGGTCGGCGGGATCATGATCCCCTGCGTTGTCGTGAATACCGAGTGATCGCGTGCGGCGTCGACCACGTCGTCGTAACGGGTCAGCGTCCAGAACCCGCCATAGTTGTCGCTCCACCCGACCGGGCAGCGACTGCGGAGATCCGCGAGAGTCTGGTGCATCCGCGGTGGCAATTCCGGATCGCCGTGGTCGAATCCGGTGGACGTCGGCCTAGTGTCCGGTGATGTCCCCGACTCCCTCATTCGGAAACCCCGTGCCTCATTTCGGCCGCAGTGGGTGCTGACACTACGGGTTGGCCGAACTCGAGCTTTGAAATCCAGTCATCGCAGTAATCGCGCCAAGTGGTGACCTTGTTTGCGTCGAATTCGAGAACTCCCGTAACCGGGATTTCCGCGATCACCGTGCCGTCGGCGCGGTACAGGTTGTCCGACCTCTCCACGACCACTCGGCCCGAGGTTGCGAGCAAGGTCCGGATCGGGCACTCGACCGTCGCGATCTGCAAGGCGTCGAACATCTCGTCCAGCCCCCGCAAGCAGACATCGAGACCCGTCAGGGCACCACGGCCGCTGTTCCACCAGACCAAGTCGTCCGTGCCGTACCGGCGGAACGATTCCTTGACTCCTTCAACACCCGGTCCCCACATCTCGAGGATGTGTCGCACGATCCGTTCCTCGTTGGGCATCATCGGCCGCCTCAATCGAGCTGGCCGACGGCCAGCAGCGGGCCCGGATCGAAGTAGTCGCGCCACTGGGTGATCTTGCCGTCCGCCCATTCGAGGACACCGACCACGGGAGCGGCGAAGATCTCCTCTCCGTCGGCGTCAAACACCCGGTCTATCCGTTCGACCATCACCAGGCCCTGGGTGGCCAATAGGGAGCGGACGTCCACCCTGGTACTGCTGAACTTCCAAGCTTGCGCTTGCGCAGTCAGCAGTTCGATGCACGCATCGAGACCTTCGACGCTGGGAATTCCAGTGTTGATCCATTTGACGTCGGGGGCGCAGTAGCGCCGGAATGCGTCGATGATGCCGTCGACTCCGGATTCCCACAGCGCGATCATGTCCCGCGTGTGGCGTTCTTCGTCAAGCATGTGTCCGCCTCCTTCGTTCTCGTAAGCCGATCGGCGGAATAACGCCCGCGCTAGACGAGCGCGGGAACCTCCGAGACGCCGATCTGGCGCAGCACATCGGCCAGATTCCAGTAGTCGCGGTTCTGCGCGATCAACTCACCACGGATGACACCGGTCGAAATCCCACGGATGGTGAACTGCTGGCCCTGTCCGGTGAAAATGCCGAAGCTGCCGTCGATCACCCCGGACACGGTCCACTCGAAGCTGTAGCTGTCCTCGTCGACCACGAGGCTCTCCTGCACCGCATTGAAGGAGTCGCCCGCCGCCTCGAAGTAGAGGTCCCAGAAAGCCTGCACCGAATCTTTTCCCCGGTGGATCTGCTGGACAGCGAGGTCCTCGTAGCTGATGTCGTCGGTGAAGCAGGCCAGCGCCGCTGGAACATCCTTGGCGGCGAACGCATGCCAATAGCGGGTCAGCATGTCTCGATTAGCGGCGACTGACATCGTGACTCTCCTCCTGGTGAGTGACCAGGGATTCGTGGTCGGTTGGCGGGGGCGTTGCCGTAGCCGAGCGGTAGTGCTCACGCAGCGCCGCCTTGGCCACCTTTCCGGTGGCATTGCGGGGCAGCGCCGCGACGACGTCAAGGTTTTTGGGGTACTTGTAGCGGGCGATGCGGCCCGCGCACGCAGAGTGCAGAGCGTCGAGGGTCACGTCGGCGCCCGGGTTCGCCACCACGACCGCCAGGCCTACCTCGCCCCACTTCGCGTCGGGGACACCGATGATCGCCACCTCGGCGACTTCGGGCAGGTCGATGAGAACGTTTTCGACTTCGGCCGCATAGACGTTCTCGCCACCGGACTTGTACATGTCCTTGTAGCGACCGGCGATATAGAAATAGCCGTCGGCATCGCGGCGGGCCGCATCGCCGGTGCGGAACCAGCCGTCCACGAAATACTGTTCGTTGGGCAGGTTCCAGTAGCCAGGGGTGACCGCCGGCCCCTTCAGCCACACCTCGCCGACCACGTCGTCGGCGACATCGGTCAACGTGTCGGGATCGACCAACCGCACCGCGGTATGCAGCACCGGCTTGCCGCACGTCCCCGACAACGCCCGTTCCAGTCCCTCCTCGAGCACCAGCGCGGCCGGGCCAGTCTCGGTGCCGCCGTACTGCGGGAGCAGTGCGACTCCCTTGGCAGCGAAGGCCCGCAGCAGCTGCGGAGTGGTGGTACCGCCGCCCAGGACGATCTTGCGCATCGTGCCGCAGTCGGTGGTGCCGAAAGTCGGATCGTCGACGAGGGTCTGAAGCAGCGACGGCGCGGTGGTCAGATGGGTCACCCCGTTGGTCTGCTCGCCAATGTAAGCCAGGATTGCCGCCGGGTTCCAGCGCGCCATCGTGGTGACCTGACCGCCATGCATCAGGATCGGGTTGGCCAGCACGTTCAACCCGCCGGCATGGAACAACGGCATAGGGTTGAGCATGTTCACATCCGGGGCCGCGACCTGAGCCGCGGTGAGGATGTTGAAGGCGTTCCACATCATCGATGCGTGCGAGACCAACGCTCCCTTCGGCGTACCGGTGGTGCCGGACGTGTAGAGGATGTGCGTGATGGCGTCAGGGTCGTGGGGTTGCGCCGGCAGCGGAACGAGTCCATTCCCGGGCTCGGCGCTGGTCAATGCCTCCAGCTCGAGAATGGTCTGCACGCCCGCGGCGTCGGCCACGTCGCGCGCGGGTTCGGCCCAGGTTGCGTCGTGGGTCAGTGCGGACACGGCGGCGTCGATGCACTGGTGCCGCATCTCCGCGGTGACCAGCCGCCAGTTCAGCGGCACCATGACCACACCCGCCCGCATCGCGGCGAACTGCAGCACGAAGGCGCGTGGCGCGTTGTCGGCGACGACGGCGATCCGGTCTCCCGGCCGCAGTCCATGTGCCAGCAGCGCGGCAGCGGCCAAGCCCACTCGCTGCTCCAGCTGGGCCCAACTCACCTGCTCGCCAGTGTCGGCGCTGGCCAGCGCGATGGCGTGCGGCCGAACCGAAGCGTGGTGCGCGACCCAATCCGATACCGGAAATTGGAAAGTCCTCGACGGCATTGTCACCACGTACGACCGTCTGAAGCCGGCGTCGTGGCAACGATGTACGGACAATGCATGTTTCGTCAGTCCGCCCTTCTCCTACGTGCCTGATGGCCATCGAAGGCATTCGTCCGCACGGTGGGCACGAACTTGATCACGACGCGCCCCGGGTGATCAGCTGCGCGAGCATGGGCCTGCTGCGCCTGCTCGTCGTGCGGGTCGTAGCGCCGGGCGATCTCGGCCAGGAACCACAGAATGCGTTCGCGGTCCCGGACGACCTCGCTAATTCCCTTGAAGGACACCGACTTTGAATGACCCATCGAGGTGCCCATCGAAGAGATGACCACGCACGAGCGGGGATCGCGCATGATCGCTTTGACGCGAACGCGGGATTCCTCGGCGCACAACCAGATTGCGCCTTCAGCGTGAATGAAAGCCTCAGTCAGCGCGACCGGGTCGCCAGCGCGGTTCGTCCAGCAGAAGGTGCACTCGAATTGCTCTGCCAGCAGTTGCGCGACTTCCTCGTCGCTGAGTGTGAACGCGCGGACATCAGCGAGCGAGTCAACCTGAACGTCGCCACGCGAGGGCGGCGAGGAACTTCGGGTCATCGAGCATGTCCTTCCATGCGGCTGATCAACAGGTTTCGTGACACGTCCGACGTGACGTCAGGCTCGTGCGGTATGCACCACTTGAGGCTCGGTGAACGCCAGCAGCCCGTCGACCCCGTTCTCCACACCGATGCCGCTCCATTTGGCGCCACCGAACGGCACCGTCGGCAGCAGCGCCGCGTGGGTGTTGACGAAGGCTGTACCGCACTCGAGGCGTTCGGCCACCTCACGCGCCGCCACTTCATCGGAGCCCCACACCGAACCGCACAGGCCGTACATCGTCGCGTTGGCCCGCTCGACCGCTTCGTCGACCCGTGAATAGCGCAGGATCGGCAGCACCGGACCGAACTGCTCCTCATCGACGACGGCGACACCCTCGGCGACATCGGCGAGGATGGTGGGCTTGAAGTAGTAGCCCGGCCCGTCGATCGCGTCGCCACCGGCGACGACCCGGGCGCCGCTGGCCACGGCGTCCTGCACCAGGCCTTTGACGCGTTCGAACTGCGGTCGGGTGGACAGCGGACCCATTTGCGTGGCCGGATCGGTCGGGTCACCGACCGCGATCGCCGATGCCGCGGCTCCGAAGGCCTCGATCGCCTCGGCGTACACCCCGTCTGGCACGTAGATCCGCTTGGGCAGGGCGCACGCCTGCCCGGTATTGAAGAAAGCTACGCCGAACAGCGCCGGGATCACCGAAGCCAGATCGGCGTCGGGCAACAGGATTGCGGCGTCGTTGCCGCCGAGTTCCAATGTCAGCCGCTTGAGGTCGGCGCCGGCCGCGACGGCGACATTCTTGCCGCCGGCGATCGAACCGGTGAAGGTGATTTTGCGGGGAATCGGGTGCGCTACCAGCGCCCGTCCCAAATCGTCTCCGCCCGAGATCACGTTCAGCACGCCGGGCGGCAATACCTCGCCCATGATCTCGCCCAGCAGCAGGGTTGCCATCGGGGTAAAGGGCGAGGGCTTGACGACGACGGTGTTGCCGGCCAACAGCGCCGGTGCGATCTTCCACATCGCCAGACCCAGCGGGAAATTCCACGGCGTGATCGCGCCGACGACACCGATGGGCCGCTGCGCGACTTCGATGAGCGCGCTGCTGTCGTCCTGCAGGATCCGCCGCGGGATTTCCATCTGGGCGAAAACCTGCAACCACGCGACGCAGATCTGCACCTCACTGGCGGACAGCGGGGCGGGCTTGCCCGTCTCCGCGGTCAGCGTGGTCGCGAGTTCGCTGTGGGCGGCGGCGATCGCGTCCGCCAGCCGCAGTAGCGCTTTGCGTCGCTCGGCTTCGTCCAGCCGCCACGACCGCCCGGCGGCTTGCGCACCTTCCAGCGTGTCGTTGAGTTGCTCCACGGAGCACTCCGGCGCTTGACCCACCACGTCGCCCGTCGCGGGATTGATCACGTCAAAGGTTGCCTGGGCGTGGACTTTGTTCCCGTTGATCGTCATCGCGACCATAGTTCTCGCCTTCTCTTTCTCGAGTGAAGTAGCAGGCAATCGATGCGGCCCGCCCGGGCGCCAGGTGACCGCAGTCACAGGCTGTAAAGCTAACACCGATTGGTTTAGATCGAAAGCGTCGGCTCCGTCCGCAACGTTTCCTGCATCAAACGGCGTTGAGGAGCCTAACGTTGTTTGATAACCTCAGCCCCCAACACGCTGCTCGAACACATCGTGGGAGGAGACAGTCAGTGAGCGGACCGTTGTCCAGAGAGCACGACGCGGATGTCCTCGTTGTCGGCGGCGGCCACAATGGGCTGGTGGCCGCGTGCTATCTCGCTCGAGCCGGTCTCGACGTCCTGGTGCTGGAAAGCCGCGATGTGCTCGGGGGCTGTACGACCACGGAGATCCTGATCCCCGAAGCGCCCGAGCACTGGTTCAGCCCCTGCGCCGACGACGTCATATCGCTTCGCGCGTCGACGGTGCCCCGAGATCTCGAGCTGGCTAGGTACGGCTACCACGAGATCGACGTCGATCCCCCGTACGTAGCGCTCGCCCCCGACGGCGGGTCGCTCGCGTTCTGGCGCGACGTCGGTCGCACCGTGGCAGAGGTAGCACATTTCTCCCGGCGCGACGCCCGGATGTTCGAACAGCTCATCGAGCAGCTGATGCCGATATCGGATGCCGCGATCGAACTGATGGCGACCAATCCGACCCGGCCCGATCTGGGCAGCGTGCTGCGCGCCGCGCGCAAGCTGCGCCGCCCACGCGGTATCCCTACCCTCGCCTCGTTGGCCACCGTCTCGGCCGCCCAGGCGATCCAGGAGCGGTTCGAACATCCGATAGTGCAAAGCGGCCTGGCTCAGCTCGCCAACTTCGGTTCGCCGATCACCATGGAGCACACCGGGATCAACTTGCTGATCATCCCACTGATCATGCGTGTCGGCATGGCACGCCCGCGCGGCGGGATGGGCATGCTGCCACGAGCGCTCGAACGTTCCCTGGTCGCGGCCGGCGGCCAGGTCCAGACGTCTGCCCGCGTCCAAGAACTGCTGGTCGAAGGCGGTCACATTGCCGGCGTGCGGTTGACCACGGGTGCGGAGCTGCGCGCCCACACCGTGCTGACGGCGACCGAGCCGACACAGGTGTTGAACAAATGGCTACCGGACGGTGCATTGTCAGAACGCATGGCCGCGCGCGCTTCACACATACCGACGCGTAGCGGCAACTGCGCACACTTCAAGATTCAGATCGCTTTCCGCGGCAAGCTGCAGTTGAAGCGGCACAGCGCCGCACGCACCGACGGCCTCGATCTACGGGTGCCCACCCACGTCGTGGGAAGCATCGACGATATCTGCCGGGCGATCACCGACGCGGGCAGCGGACGACTGCCCGACCCACTGCCCTACGCGAGCATGATCAACACCGCGATGGACTCAACCCTGGCGCCCGCCGGCCAAGACTGTCTGAGCCTGTGGTCGGGATGGGTGCCGTTGGAACCCGCCGAAGGGTGGGACGACATGAAGGCCGCCACCGAGAAGGCTCTGGTCGGACACGCAATGAGTTACCTGGACGGCTTCGAGTCTTTGGAGGTCGCCCGCTGGGTCGAGTCACCACCGGAGATGATGGCACGAACCAGCGTGCCGACCGGCAACGTCTACCACGTCGACATGACCATGATGCACCTCGGCCCATTCCGGCCGGCGTGGGGTTTCGGGGGCTACCGGACACCGGTGCCGGGCCTATATCTCAGCGGCGGCGGCACCCATCCGGGGCCCTCGGTATCCGGCCTGCCCGGTCAGCAAGCTGCCCGCACCCTGCTGCGCGACTTGCGCAAAGGGAGAACACGCACGTCGGACAACGCACGACCGGCAGAGCACGTGACCTGATGTCGGCCGGCGGCACGACCGCTGGAGCGGCCGGGCGACTCTCAATTGCTGCCGTAGTCCAACTTGAGCTGCGCCCTGGACACCTTGCCGGTCACGTTGCGTGGCAACTGATCTACCACCGACAGCCGCTTGGGCAGCTTGTAGCGCGCCAACCGCTGCGCGGCAAACACGTTGAGCTCGTCGAGGGTCACTGCCGTGCCCGGGGCCGGTACCACGACCGCCAGCCCGACTTCGCCCCACGTCGCGTCGGTGACACCGACAACGGCGACTTCGTGGACGTGCGGATGCAGAGCGAGCACTTGTTCGACCTCGGCCGGGTAGACGTTCTCGCCGCCTGATTTGAACATCTCCTTGGTGCGTCCCGACGGGTAGTAGAAGCCGTGGACGTCGCGGTAGGCGGCGTCGCCCGTCTTGAACCAGCCGTCCTCGGTGAAGTATGCGGCCTTGTCCTGCCCCCAGTAGCCGACGGTGATGCTCGGACCGCGCAACCAGATTTCGCCCGTCACCCCGGTTTCGACGTCACGGCCGGTGGAATCGACCAACCTGATCTGGGTGTGTGGTGCCGCGCGGCCCGTCGACCCCTTCTTGGCGACGCCGATGTTCGCCCTTTCGTTGTCCAAAACCGTTGCCATCGGCCCCATCTCGGTGCCGCCGTACTGGGGCTGAAGCGGAAAACCGTGGTCGGCCCACCGCTGCAGCAGCTCCGGTCCGGCGACCGCCCCGGCGATCACCCCGTGCCGAAGGTGCGACAGGTTCGCACTCGAGAAGCCGGGCAGGTCGGCGATGCGCTGGTACATCAGTGGAATCGCGGCGAAATGCGTGATCGGCGGCTGCCGGCTCAGCATCTGCTGCAGCACGTGCTCGGGGTCGAAGCGCGCCATCGTCGTCACTGCCCCGCCGAAGTAAAGAATCGAATTGGCCATCACGTTCAGTCCCCCGGCGTGGAACAACGGCATCGGGTTGAGATGGTGGCAGCCGGGTTGTGAGAAGCCGGTGGTGTGCGCGGCGCTGAGGGCCTGCCACACCAAAGTCGAGTTGGTCGAGATGGCACCCTTCGGCTTTCCCGTGGTGCCCGAGGTATAGAGGATGTGGGTCGGGTCATCCATCGTGATCTCACCCGTCGCCCGCAACGGCCTGGCTGTCCAGATCGCATCTTCATAGTCGATCGGGCCTTGCGGGCAATCCCAGGAGAGCTGGCGCGGGATCCCGGCCTTGGTGGCGACCTCGAGAGCGACGTCTGCCCAGACACCGTCGTAAACGATGATCCGTGGCTGAGCGTCCCGACATATCTCTTGGATCTCAGTGGTATGCAGGCGCCAGTTGAGTGGGACGAACAGCGCCCCGAGGCGCATGCACGCGAATTGCACCTCGAACACCCGGGGATGATTCTCGCCGATCAGCGCAACCCGGTCACCGTGACCGGCGCCGAGTCCGCGCAGCGTGGCGGCAAGGCCTGCCACCCGTTGCTCGAGTTCGGCCCACGTCGTTCGGATTCCGTCTTCGGCGCAGCCGAACGCGAGCGCATCCGGGCGGTGCTGCGCGTGGTAATCCACCCAGTCGGTGGCGAAGAAGGCCAATTTTGCTCCAATCGCGACGGAGTTACCAAACGACGTGTGAAGGGTAGTAAATGGTGCGCATGCTCACTCCGAAGCCGCACGGCGGTTCGGGCAATGTTGTTTTACCAAACGATGATTGGTATCGTCCATCCCAAATGGCGCCGGACGAAGAGGCCCTGTCGATAACCGGAGATCACCATGACGCAGTTCGACCACCATTCCGAGGATTTTGCGCAGAACTGGCGAGAGATTTACGCCAGCATGCGCAACGAATGCCCGGTGGCGCACAGCGACGAGCACGGGGGCTTTTATGTCCTCACCCGCTACGACGATGCGAAGCGGGTGTTGCGGGATTCCGACACTTTCGTCTGCGGGCGCGACCTGACATTTGGTGACACCGTCGTCAAGGGCGGGGTGACCGTGCCGACCAACCCGGTCCGAATGGGCATGATGGAGATGGATCCTCCGCAGTCGCAGGCCTATCGGCAAGTGCTGGCACCGTGGCTGTCGCGCAAGGCCGTGGAGAAATACCGGCCCCGCATGCAGGAGATCGTAACCTGGATCGTCGACCGCGTGATCGAGGCCGGTGAGATCGATTTCGTCGACGACATCGCCAACCCGCTGCCCGCGATGGTCTCGCTCGACTACTTCGGCTTGTCGCTGGAGAAATGGAGTGACTACGCGACGATTCTGCACAAGGCCGTCTACCGTGAGCCGGGCTCTGCGCGCGACCTTGCCGGGCTGCTGGACGACTTGCGCGCCACCGTCAAGGCGCGACGCGCGACGGCGCACACCCCGGCGACCAATCTCACCGAGGCGCTGCTCAATGCCGAGGTCGAGGGCGTGCCCATCGACGACGAAACCGTCACCGAGATGGTGTTCATGTTGCTCAACGGGGGTGTTGACACCTCCACTGCACTGATCGCAAGCATGTTCCTTTACTTGGACGAGCACCCCGACGAGCGGGCTAGGTTACAAGCGGACCCCGGGCTGATCCCCGCCGCGATCGACGAGATGCTGCGCTATTTCACGCCCGGTCCCGGAGTCGCCCGCACGGTCGCCCGCCCGGTCGACATCAACGGCCAGCACCTCGAACCGGGCGACCGGGTATGGCTCGCACTTGGTTCGGCGAATGCCGATCCCGACACCTTCACCGATCCCGAGCGGATCAATTTCGACCGCGACCGTGGCGGCACGCACCTGGCATTCGGGTTCGGCATGCACCGTTGCCTCGGCGCGTTTTTGGCTCCGGTGGAGATCGCCATCCTCCTCGAGGAGGTGTTGCGCCGGTTGCCGGACTACCGCATCGATCGGGAGCGGGTCCGGCACTATCCGACGATTCCGCTGGTCAACGGCTACCTCGCGATGCCGGCAACATTCACACCGGGACCACGGGTGCTGAGCGGCTACGCCGAGGCGCTGCCGATTCGGCTGGAACCCGAGGTCGTGGGACGAGGCTGATTGTCGATGCCTCGACAGCGCGCGCGATTCCCGATCTAGCGGCGGGTCGGCGATGACACTCCGGTCGAACTCGCTTCGCGTGCCGCGCGGACGGCAATGGCCGCGCCTTAGCGCCGTCGACCGCCGCTCAGCGTCATCCGCCCGTGGCGAGTTCCGCCTGCAAACCGGCGATCAGCAGTTCAAGACCGAAGGTAAAGGCCTCGTCGTCCAGGTGGATCGCGTAGTCCATTGCCAGGCCGGACAGGCTGGGAAACTCGGTCTCGGGCAGCTCTCGGATGCGCTCCGGCAAGTCGATCGGCGCCGCCGCCGCCTGCGCTCCCGCGAAGCCGAGCGCGTAGTTACACAGCACGCCAAGGGTGTGCAACGCGGTCACCTCGGTAAAGCCGGCATCCAGCAGGGCGGTCAGCATCCGCTCACGCAGACGAAACAAGCCGGGGGTCGCCGAGTGCTGACCCAGCACGAGGATCACCAGGTTCGGGTGGCGGCGGCCGACACCGTGCAGATGGCGCGCCTCGGCTCGCAGGCACTCATCCCAGGTCGGGGCCGTCCCCGCGGTGGGAAGGGGGTCTGACATGAGCTGCGCGACAAGGCCTTCCAGAATTTCTTCTTTGCTGCGTACGTATCCGTACAGGGTCATGACCCCGACGCCGAGATCATCGGCGACCCGACGCATCGTAAAGGCGCTCGGCGGGGCCGAGTCGATGACCCGTAGCGCCGCCGCCAGGACCTCGTCACGGGTGAGCCGCGGACGCGGGCCCCGCTTTGCGGGCAGGGTCGTCGACTCTCTTGACACTCCCACACCGTACACAGTACGGTCCGAGACAGGAATGCCGTACATCATACGGTAATATGTTCAATACTCAGCGAGGAGTCCGGACCGATGACCGTGACCGCAGATAAGGGACACCTGGCCAGCGCCGAACTCCCACCTGTGACAGACGATTTCAGCGCCTTCATCATCGCCGGCGCGGTGAGTTCGGATGCCAGCAAGTTCGAGCGCGAGACCGAAGGCCGGACCCCGGCTCAGGGCATCCAGGACGGGGTTGAAGCGGAGCGGATCGGCTTTCGACGCGTCTTCATCTCCGAACGATGGGATCTGAAGGAAGCCGACGTCATCCTCGCCGGGATCGGTGCGCTGACGACCCGCCTCGAGCTGGTCACCGGGATCATCGTGCCGACGACGCGACATCCCTGGATGCCGGCCGCACTCGGGGCCACGATGCACTCGTGTTTCGGGCCGCGATTCGTGCTCGGGCTCGGCCGCGGTGACGCCGGCGCGTTCCGCGGCATGGGTATCCCGATGACCACGACCAAGGCAATGGTCGAGAGCGCGAAGATCACCCGCCGGCTGTGGGCCGGCGAGTCGGTGTCCTACACCGGTCAACTCGGTTCGTTCACCGCGTTGGCTTTCGCCGAGACCTATCACGGACCGCAACCGCCGATCTGGATCGCGGGCTTCTGCCACGAACGCGGTGCGGCGGCCGCGGCCGAGGCGTTCGACGGGGTGATCTTGCCGCCCATGCTGACCCCTGACGCCGTCGCCGACGCCGTGCAGCGCATCCGGACGGCTTGCGAGCGGATTGGTCGCGACCCCGCAGAAATCCGCATCGTCGCCCCGGTCGTGACCGCCCCGGACATGGACGAGATCGAGACCAAGTCCATATCGGCCGGGCGACTGGTGACCTATCTCCAGTACCCGCTGTACGGCGACGTCCTGGCCACCGCGAACCACTGGGATCTGGAGACCGTCAACCGCATGCGTAACCACGAGCAGTTCCAAAATCTCAACCGCGCCGCGGACCTGACGTTTCATCGGCACGAGATGCTGGGGCCGGCATCGGTGCTGCCGTGGAGCTGGATCACCGACTGCAGCGCGGTCGGCACCGTCTCCGAGTGCGTAACGTCGCTGCAGCGTTTCATCGACGCCGGCGCCGACGAGGTCACCACATACGGGTCCACTCCCCGGCAGAACGCGGCGCTGCTCGCAGCATGGCGGGAGCGACCACAAGCGACGACCTCGGTCGCGGCGGGCTCTCGGGCCGACGCGTCGTGACCGTCGCGGCGGACGCCCGGCAGTTCGCCAACGCCCCGGCCGAGTTCTTCGGCCATTCATGGCACGCGATGCAGCATGTGCCGGTCGACGAGCTCGCTGCTCTGCAGCTCGAGGCACTGCAGCTGCGCTTCGGCGAGCTCCGTCACACCATTGCGACGCTCACCCGGCTCGCCGACGAAGCCGGGATCGACGCGGTCGGTCAGCTCAATGACGTTGTGCCGCTGCTGTTCCAGCATTCGGTGTACAAGTCCTACCCGGCCGCGCTGCTGGTGCGGAGCCGGTTCACCGAACTCACCCGCTGGCTTGATCGGCTGACCACGATCGACCTCGCCGGCGTCGACGTCTCCGAGTGCGAGACGATTGATGCCTGGCTCGACACCCTGGAGGCGGCCACGCCCCTGCGGGCCGTGCACTCCTCGGGCACCACGGGGACGATGTCGTTTCTGCCGCGCTCGACACACGAGTGGGATCAGATGGGCCGGGCGTCGCGGTGCGGGCTGTTCCAATACAGTGACCCACTCGGCGTGGGAGGCCGCCATGACGGCGAATGGTTCGAGCTGATCTGGCCGCTGTGGCGTTCGGGCCGCAGCGCAATCACTCGCTTTCCTGGCATGGCCCTTCCCCATCTGCTCGGTTCGGAGGACCGGCTGCATGCGCTGCGCCCGGGGCGGATGAGCTCGGACGCGGCCTATCTCGCCGGACGGGTACGCGCGGCCGCGGCCCGCGGCGAGCTCGCCAAGCTCGAGATCAGCCCCGCGTTGCGGGTGCGGCGGGAAGAGTTCGAACGCGAGCAGCGCGAGATGGCGGAATCGCTGCCGAAGTTCATCAATGAGATCAGCCGGGATATGCGCGGACGCCGGATCTGGATGCTGGCGACCTGGAACGTGCTGTACAACATCTCCAAGGCCGGACTCGACGTCGGCCTGGAGAACGTGTTCGCCTCCGATTCGCTCATCACCACCGGCGGTGGCGCCAAGGGCCAGGTCGTCCCCGATGACTGGGAGCAGACGGTTCGGCGGTTCTCCGGCGTGGAACACATCCAGCACAGCTACGTGATGTCGGAGATCACCGCGCTCAACAAGATGTGCGAACGCGGCCGCTACCACTTCGAACCGTGGATCGTCCCGTTTGTCCTCGATCCTGTCGACGGAGCGCCGTTCCCGCGGACCGGGGAGCACACCGGGCGGATGGCGGTATTCGATCTGCTCGCCGCCACCTACTGGGGCGGTTTCGTCAGTGGCGACGAGTTCACCCTCAGCTTCGAGCCATGCGGATGTGGGCGGACCACCGCCCACGCCGCGCCGACCATCGAGCGCTTTAGCGACAAACACAACGGAGACGACAAAATCACCTGCGTCGCAGCTGAGGACGCGCACCGTGCGGCGCTGGAATTTCTCACCGGCGAACTCGTGTGACCGTCCGCCGATGAACAACACCATGACGGGATTCGCCGCACCCGCGATCATCCGCGGGCAGTTGATCGACGACGACCTCGTAATGTTCGGCGGCCGCGGCGGCACCGCCACCTTTCGCGCACCGGACCCGCACCGCCTGCTGGGTTCTTTGGAGCTGTCGGACCCCAGCCGACTGCGCGAGGTTCAGGACCTGCCGTTCAGCGAGATCGTCGCCTACCTGGCCGCCCTCGGTGACGCGCTGGCGCTGCCCCGTAATGCCCACATGCAAGAGGCGCTGGAGCTCTCCGCGCAGTTTTCCGACATGACCCCTTCGCTGGTCCGCGCATCGTTCGAACAGCTGCCGGCGCTGTTCAGCGCCGCCGCGGTGCGCGAACTTGCCGAGACCACAATCGGGATCCCGTACCTCGAGGGCTGGGTCCCGCGGGTGATGGCCGACGGCCGGACGGCGTCGGTCCGGGCGTTCGGCGCCCGCACCGTACACATCATCGCCGGCAACAGCCCACTGATCGCGGCGCTGAGCATCATCCGCAACGCGGTCGGGCGCTCGGACGCGATCATCAAAACCCCGTCCAACGACCCTCTGACCGCGCTTGCGATCGCCCGCACGATGCGCGAGCTCGACCCGACGCACCCGATCACCCGTCATTTGTCCGTCGCGTACTGGAAGGGTGGGGATAGCGGGTTCGAGGAGCGGCTCTTCCAGCCCACCGGCGTTGAGAAGATCATCGCCTGGGGCGGGCTCGCATCGGTCACGCATGTGCTCCGCTATGTCCAGCCGGGGCTCGAGCTGATCTCGCTCGATCCGAAACGCAGCGCGACGATCATCGGGCCGCAGGCGTTCGCGTCCGAGGAGTCGTTCGTCGATGTCGCGTTGCGTACGGCCACCGACATCGGTGCCCTCAACCAGCTCGGGTGCGTCAACGCGCGCGTTGTCTACGTGGCCAGCGGCACCGATCCCGACGGGCTCGAGCTTGCCAACCGGCTCGGTGAGGCGATCTATGCACAACTGCAGCGGTTGCCGGAGCACCTCAGCACGCCTGCGAAATGGTCGGATCCCGAACTCGTCGCCGAGATCGACGCGCTGCGGTCCAGCCCCGACTGGTACCGGGTCATCGGCGGCCGCGGCGGCAACGGGGCCGTGATCGTGTCGCAGCTCGATGAGCCGGTCGACTTTTCGGGACGGCTGTCGGGCCGGGTCGCCAACATCGTGCCCATCGACGATCCGGCAGACGCGATCCGCGGGATCAGCGCATACACCCAGACCGTTGGCATCTATCCCGAGTCGCTCAAAGCTCAGTTGCGGGAGCAACTTCCGTTGCACGGAGCGCAGCGCCTGGTGTCGCTGGGGTACGCGGCCGACCCGAGCGTGTCGCTGCCACAAGACGGAATCGAGCCGATGCGTCGAATGGTGAAGTGGATCGTCGACGAGCGGTGCGAACCCGACGTCGTTCGACCCCTGTGGGCCGACGCCGACACTAAGGAAGTCCGATGACACATATCGTCGACACGACCGACGAGCTGACCCCGCAATGGTTCACACAGGTGTTGCGCACCAGCGGCGCCCTCGGAGCGCAGGACGCGGTGGGCTGGGTCGATGCCCGGGTGATCGGTACCGGGCAGGCTGGGTTCGTTGCTCGCGCACACTTGGGGTACGCCGGTGGCGCCGCCGGTCCGGCCTCGCTGATCGTGAAACTGCCCTCGGCAGATGCCAGTTCGCGGCAGATGGGTGCGGCGATGGGCATCTACGAATCCGAGGTTCGCTTCTATCAGCAGGTTGCGCCCAGACTCAGTGCCGCGATACCTGCCATCTACTGGGGTGACGTCGAGCCGGCCAGCGGGCGGTTCACGCTGGTGCTCGAAGATCTCCAGGCGACCTCGGACGTCGGCGACATGGTCGGCGGCGGAACCCTGACACAGGCCGAACTGGCGATCGGAGCGCTGCCCGGGCTACAGGCACCGATCTGGAACGACCCGGGGCTGGCCGAGCTGCCGTGGGCCGGCCTTGCGCGCACCGAATTGTTGTTCGCCGCCGTCGAGCCCTTGATCGAGGCGTTCGTCGCTCGATTCCACAACCGGGTCGACCCCACTCATCTGGAGTTGGCCAAGCGGCTTTCTCCCGCCGCGGCCGGCAGTGCACAGCGGCTGTGGGGTCCGCCCTTCGTGATAGCCCACGGCGACTACCGCCTGGACAACATGATGTTCGCCCGACTCGGCGGGGCGCCACCGGTCTCAGTGATCGATTGGCAGGGCGCCCGGCTCGGGCCGCCTCTGCTCGACGTGGCGATCTACCTGGGGTCGTGCCTGGGCGTCGACGAGCGCCGCGCGCACCAGGACCGCCTGCTGCACCTGTATCACGACCGACTGCGGGCGGCCGGTGTCGACGACTTTTCCTTCGCCCAGTGCCAAGACAGCTACCGGGTGAGCTCGCTGTATCCGTTCCTGCTGACGATCGCGGTGTCGATGACGCTGCAGCAGACCGAGCGGGGTGATCAGATGTGGGCGCAGATGTTCACCAACTCGGCATCGATCGTCGCCGACACCGGCGCGGACGCGCTGCTACTGAGCTGAGCGAGACGATGGCGATCCCCTCTCCCCGAAGCGGCGCGGCGGCGCTGATCACCGGTGCGTCCTCAGGCATCGGCGCCGAACTGGCGCGCGGCCTGGTTGCGCGCGGCCATGACGCCATCTTGGTGGCGCGGCGGCGTGATCGGCTGACGGCGTATGCCCGCGAGCTGTCCGCCGGCGGCCGGCGCCGCATCGAGGTGATCGCCGCCGATGTCAGCGATCCCGACGGCCGCGCCGGACTGCTCGCGGACCTGGCGCAGTCCGGTTTGGAGATCGACGTGCTGGTGGCATGCGCCGGGTTCGGGATGGGAGGACCGTTCATCGACGCCGAACCCAGGCGGATCCAGGAGCTGATCCGGACCAACGTGGAGGGAACTTTCCTGCTCACCCGGGCGCTCGCCCCCGCGATGGTGGCGCGGGGTGAAGGGGCGATTCTGCTGGTCTCATCGATGGCGGGCAACCAGCCGATGCCGAACTTCGGGGCATACGCCGCGACGAAGGCGGCGGTGACCTCGCTGGCCGAAGCGCTGCACTGGGAGCTCGGGCGCCACGGGGTGACGGTCACCGGGTTGTGTCCCGGCGGCGTGCGAACCGAGTTCTCCGAGGTGGCGGGGATGCTCGGAACCGAGAGCCGCACCCCGAGCGCGTTGATGGCCGAGCCTGCCGAGATCGCCGAGGTCGGGTTACGGGCGCTCGCACAGAGCAAACGCGTCGTCATCCCGCGCCGAAGCGTTCGCGCCTTCGCCTGGGTCGGTAGCCACGCCCCGCGGCGAATGTGGTTGCCCTTGGTCGGCCGCATGATGGGCGACGGGAACTGACTCCGACCGCCGCGCGATCACGACGACGACGTGGAGGTGTCGCTCATATAGCTGTCGCGGGTGCCGTCCAGAAAAGTCTGGCGGGCTTTGCTGCTGTCGCCGAGCATATTCAGCTCGAAGGTGTAGCTCAGTTCCTGCCGATACAGCCGGCGCAAGTCACGGCCCGCGGTGTTGTTGAGCGTCAACTTGAGGGCCCTGATCACCCGGGGCGCTTTGGCCGCGATCGTCGCCGCGACCTCGTAGGTTCTGACCAGCGCGGCGTCGACTGTCGCTTCCACGTGGTACACGCTGCCATAACTGTGCAACTCGGCGATGTCGAACGGCTCGCAGGTGAACATCGCCGAACGCAGCCGGCGTTCCGGCAGCAGGCCCAGCGCCTGCACCGCGCCGGTCGTCGCGCCGTTGTCCGCCTCGGCGAGCACGAATCGTGTTCCGTTGGAACCGATCAGCACGTCGCAGGTGCCGGCCAGCAGCACCCCCAGGCCGACGCAGTAGCCGTGTATGCAGCCGATGACCGGAACCGCGCACTCGGCAATGGCCACGCTGGTGTCCTGGGACCCCCGAGCCTGACCGAGGATGCCGTCGAATCCCGGCAGGCTCTGCACCTCTTTGAGGTCACCGCCGCCGCAAAACCCCTTGCCCTGCGCTCGCAACACCACGGCCCGGACTTCTTCGCGACGCTCGTAGCTGCCCAACAGTTCGGTCAGCTGGGCCAGGTCCCCGATCGAATAGGCGTTGACCGGCGGGCTTTCAACGACCAGTTCCGCGACACCCGCCAGTCGGCCGCTGTCGTGGACGGTCTCGGTTACCGGCACGCAGGTTCTCCCAGCGCCACCCCTGCCTCGCCCAGCAGTCCGCGCGCCTGGGTCACGATCCGCCCGACCAGGTCGGCGACCGTCGGGATGTCGTGTATGGCCGCGGACACCTGACCGGCCACCATCAGGCCGTCAACCACGTCGCCCTCGCGCTGGGCCTTGCGGATTTGCTCTTCCTCCCACACCTGAAAGTCCTCGGGAGACATGGTCTTTCGCACGTCCTCCATGAGCTCCAAACCCTTGTTGCGCAGGCCACGGATGGGGGCGTAGATGCCGCCGTAAACGACATCCTCCCACTCCTTCGCGTCGACGATGCGCTGTTTGTACGCCGCGTGCCACTGGTGCTCCTGGGTGGCGATGAACCGGGTGCCCATTGCGGCGGCGGCGCCACCCATCGCCAGCACGGCGGCCAGCCCGCGGCCGTCGCAGATCCCGCCGGATACCACGACGGGGATGTCAAGCGCGTCGATCACCTGCGGGGCCAGCACCATGGTGTGCACCCCTTTGGCGTGCGTGTGGCCGCCCATTTCGTAGCCCGAGGCGATGATGACGTTGGCACCGCTCTCGGCGGCCTTGAGCGCGTGCCGGACCGACCCGACCTTGGCCATGTGCACCAGGCCGGATTCTCGGATGGCCGCGCCGAACTCACCGGCGAAGCCGGCCGAGGTGACGATGGCCCTCAGCTGGTCGCCGGTCCGTCCGCCGTCGCGTTTGACCGCGATGGCCTCGTCTATGCAGATGCGGCTGACCAGCAGGAGCTCGCCGTTGGCCGTCCGGCCGACCGGGACGTTGACGGCAAACGGACGGTCCGTGCTGGACGCCACGTGCTCGATCGCCGCGCGGAATCCCTCGCGGAGGAACTGCTCTGAGCTGTTCACGATGGAAGGGCAGCTGACGGTGCCCAGCCCGCCGGCCGCTGACACCGCGGCGGCCAGCAAAGTGGTCGGCGACGGGCCCATGCCGTCCTGCATGATCGGGTACTCGATCCCGACCATGTCCTGAAAACGACGCCACATGGTCGTCATGGGTTCCTCCTGCTAGAAATCAGCGGCCGTCCTGGTCACGGCCAACGGAAACGGTTTTCGGATGGGGCATCGGGTGACGCACGTCCGGCGCCTCGTCCGGGGCCTGGTCTCGCACCCAGCTGACGGCCTGCATGTAGGCCTCGATCAGTCGGTCCTCGGCCGGGTAATCGAACCTCGCCGGATACAGCGGGTAGTCCTCGCTGGTGACCGGGTGCGCCTCGAGCCACTCTACGGCCTCCACCATCGCGTCGCGGGCGGATATGACCTCGCGGTAGCCCAGCTCGCGCTTCGCCTTGTTGGTGTCCAGCAGGATGTGCGGCCGCCCGGTCGGCGGCAACAGTTCAATCAGCGCCGAACCCGCGAGTTCGCCGGGAATGCCGACGAATTCGAGCTCACTGCCCATGATCTGCGCGATCGCCTCGGCCCACTGACGCACGGTGTATTGGTCGTCGTCGCCGGCGTTGTAGGCCTGGCCGTTGGCGACGTCGGGGTTGTCGACGGCGCCTAGCACGACCTCGGCGGCGTTACGCCCAGCGGCCCGGGAGATGATCCATAAACCGTTGTCGGGCAGGATCATTCGGGTTCTGCCGTCGCGGATACGGCGCATCACCGACCATTCCCAGGGCACCAGGTTGCGTGGGCCGTAGATCGCGGGGTACCGGATCACCGTTCCGCGGAACGCGCCGGACGCCGCCCGATCCAGGACGGCGCGCTCGGCCGACCGGATCAGCTTGGCGAAACGCGGCACCGGTTCGGTGCCGTCGGCCAGCGGGCCGTCCTCACGCGCGTTGAGCGCCATGCCGTAGGGCGTGACGGTTTCGGGCTGCAGACAACCGCGGTAGGCCGGCACCCCGCCGATGCTGATCAGCTGCCCGCACCGTCCGGCGAACACCTCCGCGATCGCAGCGACTCGCCCGTACATCGCCAGCACGATGTCGAAGGACTGGTCGCCCACCGCCTCGGTGATCGATTCGGCAAAGTGTGGGTCGGCGTGGATGTGCGGAACGTCCGGCAGGTCGGCCGGCTCGTGCACGCCCCGGTGCAGCATGGTCACGTCGTGACCTCGTTGCAGAAGTCCCTGCAGCACCGGGACCCCGGTTGCGCCGCTCCCGCCGACGACGAGCGCTTTCATACTTCATCCGCCTATCTACCGAACCAAACGGCAATTGGTTCTCTATACAACCACACGCCTGGCCGCGTTGGCCACCGGCTGCCCCGACGAGGGCGCGGTCGTGGTGCAGGAGGGCCATCTGGCGGCTCGGCGCTGCTATAGCGTCGGCATTAGGCGGTAGCCCGGTCGACCGCAGCTATGATTGAATTCTAAATCAACCAATGTTTGGTTTGAGCGGAGGGTCGCATGAGCCTTGCCTACGTCAGCACCATCATCGACACCGACGTCGACACCGTGTGGTCGGTGATCGGCGACTTCCACGGGTTGCCCGCCTGGGTCACGATGGTTCGGTCCAACACGCCCGAGAACGGTGCCGGACCGGGCGCGGTGGGTTCGGTGCGCAACCTCACGCTGGAGCGCGGCGGCGGCACCGCCCGCGAACGGCTGGTGCGCTATGACGCACCCGCCCGCAGCTATTCCTACGACTTCGCCGGCGAGATACCTTTTCCGGTGTCTACCTATCGCGGCACCATCCGCGTGCTGCCAGTGACCGACTCGAACACCACGTTTCTCGAGTGGTACGGCGAGTTCGACTGCGAGCCAGCCGTTCTCGAGACGATGACCGCGACCTTCCGGGCGATCTACTCGCAATTCATCGAAGATCTGCGCCAACACCTCAAAGGCCGTGAGTTGAGCGTCCCCCAAGCATGAGCGGCGAGCTCGACGGCCGGGTCGCGCTTGTCACCGGCGCCGCGTCCGGGATCGGCGCGGCCAGCGCGCAGGCGCTGGCCGAGGCGGGAGCGGCAATCGCGGTCACCGACGTCAACATCGACTCCGCCGAAGCCGTTGCCGCAGCCATCGAGCGAACCGGTGGGCGGGCCCTCGCGCTGCGGCTCGATGTGGCCGACGAAGAACACTGGGCCGCCGCGATGCCGGTCGTGCGCGCTCGGTTGGGGCCCGTCACGGTCTTGCACAGCAACGCCGCCGATGTCTCGATCTTCGACCGCGACAACGACTTACTGACGTTGGAGGTCGCGACGTGGGACCGCGCGTTCGCCGTTGCGGCCCGCGGATCGATGCTCAGTGCCAAACACACCCTGCCGGACATGATCGAAGCCGGCCGGGGCAGCATCATCTACACCTCGTCGGTCAAAGGGCGCTCGGGTTCCACCCGCCAGGTCGCGTACTCGTCGGCGAAGGGCGCCATTGAGTCACTGACGCGCATCATCGCAACGACATACGGTCCGTCAGGTGTGCGTTGCAATGCGATCGCGCCGGGCGTCGTAGACACGCCGGCTGCGCGCGCGAACGTCTCTGACGAACTGCGCAGGCTGATCATCGAGGGCCAGGTAGTGGGTCGGCTCGCCGAACCGGCGGACATCGCCCGCGTCGCGGTCTTCCTCGCGTCCGACGCCGCCGCGATGATCACCGGTCAGGTTCTTGTCGTCGACGGCGGGATGACCGGACACATTCCGGCGCTGTCGTCACGGTGACGCGACCGGCCACTGGGTGCCGGAGTCAGGCGCGGGTGACGCCTCGCGCCGAGGGCGACATCGCGGCACGGATCCGCTCGGTCACCAAGCGTGCGGATTGCACGCAGCCGCTCTGGCCCGCCGTGGCCCACTCACGCACGCCGTCCCCGACATTGAAAAGGTTTGCGATCGGGGTGGTTTGCGGCAGATCGCGGCCGGCGATGGCTCGCTGTGCGGGCCAGTCCTCCCCTGCGCAGATCTCGACCGACAAGATGCGGGCGGAGTCGAAGCCCGGAAAATGTTCGCGCAGATCCGCTTTCAGCAACGCGACCTCGTGTTCGACGTCGAAATCGCCGGTCGCAGGGTGCGGCGTGGAGGCCGCCGCGTACAGGTTCCATCCTGCCGGCGCCATCTCCGGACATGTCGCGGTGAGATTGGCGGCGTAGGCCAGCCGGCGGGTGGGGCCGAAGAACACCAGCCCGGTGACCGAGCCCAACGGCTGCTCGCTGGCAAAATTGACGGTGATCAAGGTGCTCGGATTCGACTGTGCCCGAACATGGTCGGCGTAACCACCGGGCAAGTTGGCGTCGCCGCACATGCGTACCGTCGCAACCGGTCCGGCGTTGCTGACCACCACGCGGGCGCTGACGTGGACCGTCCCGTCGGGCCGGCGGATCGTGGCGCCGTCGACCTGTCCCGAATCGTCGAATGTCAACGCGACGACTTGGCTCTTAAGCCAGAGCGTGCCGCCGCTGTGCTCGAAGTGATCTGCCAGCTGCCGCCACGGTCCGATGCTGCCCTCCGGATGCATGGCGTAGGTGTCGAGCGCCTTGGGCTTGGTGAGGTAGTCGAAGAATACGGCTGCCTCGACATCGCTGGGTTCGGCGGCGAACATCGCGCTGGTGAGGTTGCGAACCAATCCATGGACAAAGGCCCCGGCCCGCAGGCGGGACAGCCACGCCTCGGTGCTGATACCGCGTTGCGGACGCATCCGTGGCGCGCGGCGAGCGACGGCGCCGACCAGCGCGAGCAGCGCGCGAAAAATCAGGCCCGTCAGCCCGCTCATCATCGGCACATCCCAGCGGCCCAGCCGCAGCACCAGGGGCCGTTTGGGTGTCCGCGCGTTGATGGTGAGGCCGAGATCCTCGAACAGCTTGGCGTTTTCACCACCGAGCTCGACGATCAAGGCACCGGTGTTGACCCGGAATCCGTCGACATCAATGGTGGAAGCCCGCCCGCCGACACGGTCGTATCGTTCCACCAGCAGCGTCGTGAAGCCGCTGGCGTTCAGCCGGGCCGCGGCGGCCATTCCGCCGGCCCCGGCGCCAATCACAATCGCGTCGTAGGTCGCCAGGCTCTCTGCGTGATTGGTCATCACTGCCTCCCGCAGGTCGTAAAGTTGCTGGGATGACTGAACCTGGCGCTCGCCGCGGACCCGGCCGTCCGTTGGGCGCCGACGGAGCCGAAACCCGGCTCAAGATTCTGCACAGTGCCCGAGAAGTGTTCAGCACCATAGGATTCGACCGTGCCAGCCTTCGGCAGATCGCCGAGGAAGCCGGCTTCACCCGCAACGCGATCGCCAACTATTACCCGAGCAAGATCGAGTTGTACCGGGCCGCTTTGACATCCGTGCACGAGGTGGTGATCTCGGAGATCCTCGGCCCGGCGCTGTGCCAGACCGGCTCGATCGACCGCCGGATCGTGGCGGTCTTCGACCGTGCGGTGGCGACCATCCGAATTGACCAGACCTTCGTGCGCTTCTTCGTCACCTCGACGGCCGACGCGATCCATCACCCGGATCTGCGGGACCAGGCCATGCAACCTCTGGTCGCGGTACACGAGCACTTTGCTGCGGCACTGGCAGCGGCGCAACGCGACGGCGAAGTCGACGCCGGCATCGACACCGAAGCCACCACGCAGGTCCTGGTCGACCTGCTGTGGGGACTTGCCGTCGACGCCGGTTTTTACTCTGACCAACACCGGACCCGTCGAACACTGGAGGCGCTCGAGCGGATCGTGGTGGCACTCACTTGATGGAGGCACCGGCGTCGATCGGCAGCGACACCCCCGTGATGTAGCGAGCTTCATCGCTGGCCAAAAACAGCACCGCATTGGTGACGTCGATACTTTCGATCCACGGAATGGCCAGTGCGTTCATCTCGGTAGCCGGTACCGCGAACTTTTCCCGGGTGGGATTCGGGTCATCGGGAAGGAACACGCGGTATGTCGGCTCATTCTGGATCATGTCAGTGTCGACATTGGTCGGGTGGACGCTGTTGACCCGAATGTTGAACGGCGCCAACTCAAGTGCCAGTGTCTTCATCAACCCAACGACGCCGTGCTTGGCCGAGACATAGTGCGCTAGTCCGGGTTGGGCGATCAGGCCGGCGATGCTACTGGTCAGCACGATGGAGCCACCGTTTCCGGCAGCGATCATGTGCGGAATGGCCGCCTTGGTGGTCCGCCACGATCCGCTGAGATTGATGTCGATCATCTCTGTCCAGGTCTGCTCCGTCAGTTCAAATGACGGACCGATGGAAAGGATGCCGGCGTTGGCGGACACGATGTCCAGACGGCCGAGTTCGCTCACCCCCTCGCCAACTGCCGCTGTCAACGCCTCGCCGTCGCGAACGTCGACCTGGCGAGCGACCACGCGTCGGCCTCGAGCTTTGATCTCGCGGGCGGTCTCGTCCAGATCAGCAGGAGTGGCCAACGGGTAGGGCGCAGACTCAACTTGGGCGGCGATGTCGAGCGCGATGATGTCGGCGCCCTCGTCGGCCAACCGCAGGGCGTGGCTGCGCCCCTGCCCGCGGGCGGCGCCGGTGATCAGTGCGACCTTGCCCCCGACGCGTCCGGTCATAGGGTTCTCCTCGTTGAAAGGTGTTGTGGGAAAGAGGGATGACAGCGAGTGTCTAGACCTTGTCGAAAATCAGCGGAACACGGTCTGGGTAGTTGGCGATTCCGGGCACCCACTTCAGGTCGGCCGGGTCTGCGTCCAGCCGGAAGTTGGTGACGCGAGCGAGCAATTCCTCGAACGCGATGGCGATTTCCACCCGGGCCAGGTGCATGCCGATGCACCGGTGGATTCCCAGGCCGAAACCGGCGTTGCCACCGCGGGGCGGATCGAACTGCAACTGGTCGGCATTGGGGAACTTGGCGTCGTCGCGGTTGGCCGAATCGAACCGGATGAGCAGGCGCTCGCCCTTTTTGACCGGGCACCCGGCGATCTCGGTGTCCTTCATGACGGTGCGCCCGAACGTCCCCACCGGCGACGTCAGGCGGATGAACTCGTCCATGTCGTTGCGCACCCAACGGGGGTCTCGGACCCGTTGCTCGAGTTCGGGATTGAGCGCCATGTACATCGCGATGGCGCCGATCGCAGACCGGGTGGTGTCCAGCCCACCGAGGAACAACACCGAGATCGCACCGAGTGCCTGCTCGTTGGTCAACCGCTCGCCATTGATAGTCCCGGTCGCCAGCGCCCGCAGGATGCCGTCTTCTTCCGGCGGATTCTCGATCGCCGCAAACAAGTACTCCGCCGAAAGCATCCCGAGGTTCATGAACGACTCCTCGGTGCCGTCCTCGGTGACCCGGTACACGATCTCTTTTGCGCGTTCCATCTTGGACATGTCGTTCTCGTTGAACACCATCCGCGCCAAGATGCGGGAGACGAACGGGCTCGCAAACTCGCTGAGCAGCTCGACCTTGCCGTTTTCGATGAACCCGTCAATTAGCTCATTGGCGGTTTTGCGCATCTCGTCGGCGTAAGTCAGCGCGAACTTGCGGGTCAGGTATGGGCTGAGCAGCGCGCGGAAGCCGGTGTGCTCGGGCGGGTCGGAATCCAGCGGACCCAACCGCACCGGCGCGGGAGCCGGCGATCCGCCCACCGAGGAGAACGTCTCTGGATCCTCGAGCACTCGCCGGACATCTTCGTAGCGCGTGATCATCCACATCGGCCCGGTGAGCTCGGTCTCGGTCCGCACCACCGGACAGTGCTGCCGCGCGTAGGCGAACGCGTCGTACTTCCACTCGACGTGGTCGCGATCGAACGGATCGTAAGACTCCAGCAGCGCGGCGAGGTCGCGGTCAGTACGTGCAGACGTCATTGCATAGCTCCCCAAAGGTCGACAGCTTCGTCACTACCGCCACGGTGTTCAAACACTGTTCGGTATTAATTGGCCACGATGCCATATGCCTTGCATCACGTCTAGGCCGTGGTGTGACGTGGCTCGTCAAGACGATGAGAGGTCAGCCCTGCAGCACCGGGTCGAGCTTCAGTGGGCGCGAGGCCTCGACCATGATGATTTCCCACTCGATGCGCGGGTGCTGCTCCCACTCCCGCCGGGACTTGATCCGGGCCCGATCAGGGAAGCCGTGGTGGATGCCCTGCGGATCGTGACTGACCAGGCCGGCCTTCAACGGTCGACCGAGAGACTTGCCGCCGTGAATAAGGGCGATCTCGTCATAATCGGCGTTGCGGTGGAACCACGGGATGCGTTCGACACCCTGCACCGACTCGAAGGGTCGCGGCAGCAGATTGATGATGTTGATGCCCTCTGCCACCAGGAAGCAATGCATCGACGGCGGGAGGTGCAGGCTGTCAGACATGATCACGTTCCAGTCGCGAATGTTGAACACGAATGGGAAGTAGTCGCCCTTCCACCCCTCTACATCGCACGGGTGAGAGGCGGCGTAGATCGATGAATATTCGCCGTCGTACTTGACCCTGATTTCGTACTCGTGCTGGTCGGATGTCACCGGCACCGGTTCGGGTACGCGCACGACATCTGGGTCGAATGGAGCGTGCCGGCCCAGGCCGACGTACGTCGGCGCCCGCAACTCGCCGACTGTTTCGATGCCGAACAACATGGTCTCACCGGGATCGACCACCCAACGATGGGTGACGGCCTTCGGGAGCACGACGTAGTCGCCCTGCTCGTAGCTGATCGGCCCGAATTCAGTCTCGACTGCCCCCGAGCCGCGGTGCACGAACCAGCATTCGTCGCCGTCGACGTTGCGCCGGTAGAAGGGCATCGGTTCGGAACGCCGGGATAGCCAGATCGTCGCGTCGGCGTTGTAGTAGAGCCGCTGCGCTGCGCCCCGGGCGTCGGTGAGGTCGTCGGTCTTGATATCGGTCAATACCGCGGAGGTGGACTTGAAGCGGCCTTCGGCGCGAAAGACTGTCGGGTCGTTAGCGCGATACAGAACCGCTTCACGTCCATCGAAGCCGTGCCGGGTCAGTTCGTCGTCTTTGAGCAACGTCCCGTTCGAACTTGAGTCCGGCAGGTCGCGATGGGCCTGCCGGCTTGTCTTGCCCTTGCTGTGCTGGATCAGGGTTCGCATGTTCATGCCCTGCAGCATACGAATATGTCAAGTTTTTAACAATCACTATTTGGTTATGGGGGTCCGTCGATCCGCGACGATTGCCAAAAGGCGGCTGAGCAAGCGCTGTTCGGACGCGTCCAGGACCGAGAGCCACTGCCGCTCGCGGTCGGCCTGTTCGCGGATCGCATCGCGTAGCTCCGTCCGTCCTCGCTCGGTCAACTCCAGCCGGACCAGCCGCCGATCGTGGCTGTCTCTGGCGCGGTTCACCAGGCCGTCGCGCTCCAAAGTGTTCAGCGCACTCGAGATCGCTGCACGCGATCCGCCGGACAGCCGGGCCACGTCGCGTTGCTCAACAGTGCCGAACACCCACAGCACGTTCATGATCCGAAAGCCCGACCATGTCCACCCACGCCGGCGGTGCAAGACCTCGAAGTCCTGCGAGATGCGGGTGTGCAGCCGAGAGAGGTTGAACACCAACTCCGCGTGCTCGGAAGCGTCGGCACCGACCGCGCCTTCCGCACGCAACCGCTGCGTGAGCAGCGCCCGATACGCCTCGACGCTCGTCGGGTTGCTCGCGTCGGACTGTGCTCGGCTGCCCCGGGGATCCTCCGACTCCGTCCCAGGCTTCATCGGCGCGAACCTACGCGCCGCCGTCCGACCACACAACCAAACGTAGTTTGATACTTTGATGGCGTGACAGGCGATTCCCCAACTTCGACCGAAGCTCCCCCGCTGAGCGGAGTGCGTGTCCTCGACCTCAGCGCGCTCGGGCCGGGCCCGTTCTGTTCCATGCTGCTCGCGGACTTCGGCGCTGATGTCGTCACCGTCGAACGACCGGGCGTCCCGCTCCGCTTCGATCCGGCCGCGAATCTGTCCCGGGGCAAGCGCTCAGCGGCCATCGACCTGCGCGCGCCCCGCGGTGCCGAGGTGATCGCCCGACTTGCCGACCACGCCGACGTGCTGCTGGAGAGCAACCGTCCCGGCATCATGGAGCGGCGCGGGCTGGGCCCGGACGTAGTGTGCGGGCGAAACCCCCGGCTGATCTATGCGAGGTTGACCGGATGGGGCCAGGATGGGCCATACAGCGACCGGGCCGGGCATGACATCAACTACACGGCGGTAGCGGGCACCCTCGGCACCATCGGCTCAGAAAAGCCTGTCACCCCCCTGGCCTACGTAGGTGACCTGGCAGGCGGGTCGCTGGTCACCGCCCTCGGAATCATGATGGCGCTCTTCGAACGGACCCGCACCGGCAAAGGGCAGGTGATCGACGGCGCTATCGTCGACGGCGCAGCCCTGCTTGCCGCGATCCACCTCGCTGAACTGAATAGCGGGCTGTGGTCCGGTCGCGGCAAGCACCTGTTGTCCGGCGGGGCGCCGTTCTACGGCGTTTACGAATGCCAAGACGGCCGATTTTTCGCCGTTGGCGCGATCGAACCCAAGTTCTACGCGCAATTCTTATCCGCGCTGGGCATCGAGGACATCGCCTTAGCCGCTCAACTGGATCCGACCGGCTGGGGGCAGCTACAGGAGCGGATCGCCGAGGCGTTCCGGTCCAAAGCCCGCTCGCACTGGTCGGCGGTGTTCGCTGACATCGATGGCTGCGGCGCGCCAGTGCTGGAACTGGACGAGTTGGCTGACGACCCGCACTTGCGGGCCCGCAACACGATCCTGGCAAGCGACGACGGGACAGTCACCGTGGCACCGGCGCCGCGGCTATCCCGCACCCCGGCACGCCTGCGACCGGCACCGGCCAGCCGGGGCGCGGACACGTCAGCGGTACTCGGCGAGGCCGGCTTCACCGCAGACGAGATCCGCGAGCTGCAGGCGGACGGCACCATCACCACGACGGCTTGACGACCGACTCTCAGTCGGATAGCCGGATCGCGTTCTCAGGGCAGCTGTAGACCGCTTCG
>NZ_GG770556.1:137826-144477 GCF_000164135.1 Mycobacterium parascrofulaceum ATCC BAA-614
CGTCGACGTCGGGCGATGACCCGGCCTCGTCGTCCAATACCTTGCCGAAGCCGTCGTCGTCCATGTCGAAATGGGTCGGGGCGATCAGCACGCAGCGACCATGACCCTGGCATTTGCCGCTATCGATCGTTATTCGTGACACGCCTATCTCCGCTCCTGAGGAATCATTTCGGTCCGCGCAGCCCAAGCCGGCGACGCCAGTCGTGCGCCCCGGTGAGCCGGATCAGCCGCTTCTGCAGGCGACTCATCCGAGGCACGTAGGGATACCAGTGCGGCTCGGACTTGAGCCGGAACCGCTCGGAGACAATCGCCTGTTGCCGGCAGAATTTCAACATTCCCGCGGCTCCCCCGTTGCGACCACCGACGCCAGAGGACTTCCAGCCCACCATCGGCAACGGGATCAGCATGGTGGCCGTCAGCGCGCTGTTGATGTTGACCGCGCCCGTCTCGAGTCGGCGCGCCACCCGGTCAGCGCGTTGCTTGTCGGCGGTCCAGACACTGGCCGCCAGCCCGTACGGCGAGTCATTGGCGAGGCGGATCGCCTCCTCATCGTCCTTGACCATCATGACCGGCAGCGTCGGACCGAACGTCTCCTCGCGCATGCACAGCATCGAGTGATCGACCCCGGTCAGCACGGTCGGTTCGAAGAACAGACCCTGGTCTTTACGCCGGCCGCCGGTAACCGCGACCGCCCCCCGTTCAACGGCTTCGCCGACGTGGCGCTCGACGATCTGCACTTGGCGTTCGTTGGCCATCGCACCGATCTCAGTGCTGTAGCTGCCGTCGGGATCCATGCCTTGCCGCAGGGCTCGGACTTTGGCCACCAGCTTGTCGACGAACTCGTCATAAACCCGCTCCTGGACGTAAATACGCTCGACGGACACGCAGATCTGGCCCGAATTCCACAGGCCGCCCCAGACTGCGCCGCTGGTCGCGCGATCGATGTCAGCGTCGTCCAAGACGATCATCGCGTCTTTGCCGCCCAACTCCACGCTGTGCGGGATGAGGCGTTCGCCAGCACGAGCGGCGATCTTTCGCCCGGTCGCGATCGATCCGGTGAACTGGATCATGTCGACTTCGTCGAGCACCGCGGTTCCGGCGGCTCCACCACCGGTGGCACACGCGATCACAGGGGGAGCGCCGAGTTCCTCGATCCAGCCGCGAGTGACCTCTGACCAGGTCAACGGGGTCACCTCGGACGGCTTGAAGAGCACCGCGGCCCCGGCCATCAGTGCCGGCATGCCATCAACGATCGGAGTCGCCAGCGGACCATTCCACGGTGTGATGATGCCAACGAGTGGGTGCGGCCGGATGAACACCCGAAGGTTCTTCGTCAACGACATCGGGCCGTCACGCTTCACCGCCCGATCCGCAAGGAAGTCGGCCGCGTGCTTGGTGAAGTAGTTGACGGTGTCGACGGCCACCGCGATCTCCATCGCCGCATCGCCCCACGACTTGCCGGTTTCCTCCTGCATGATGCCGACCAGCCGGTCTTCGTTGTCCAATATCCAGTCGAGGAATCGGAGCAGATGCTTCTTGCGGCCGTGCGGCCCGAGCTCCTCCCACGCCGGCTGGGCGGCGCGCAGCCGGGCGGCCACCTCGTGCACCTCGGCTGCCGACATCTCGGGAACACTGCCGACAATTCGTCCATCCGCCGGACAGCGCACCACGATCCGCGCCGCTGCCGTGTCCGGATCCCCGACCTCTCGTGCGGTTGCCGTCATCGTGGACTGTCCTTTCCTCGCGAAACCGTCGAGCGCAGCACCATCACCGGATCCGAAGAATACCTAACGCTGTTTGGTGGTTAATGGCCAGCATGACATATGTTGCGCGCAACGTCGAGAGCGGCGAAAAGCAGAATGCCGAGCAACTTCAGCGCAATTCAATGTCAACGGTGGCGCGGTCGCGGCCGTCGTCGCCAGTCGCCGACAGGGCGACAGACGTGCTGTCCGACGCCAACCGCTTCAGCTGCGCGGATTGCCCGCAGAACAGCGGCGCGACATTCCGGTGGCGCACGCGGTGCACACCGGCGCCCGGCGTCTCCAACCGCACGGTTTCGGCAAGCGCTAACGTCACGAGCGGCCCGTGCACCACCAGCCCCGGATATCCTTCGACACGGGTCGCGTACGGCCAGTCGTAGTGAATGCGATGGGCATTGGCGGTTGCGGCACTGAATCGCATCAACAACGACGGATCCGTTTCGAACTCCCACTCCCACTCCCCGGTGCGCCGCAGCGGCGACGGTGTCGGAGGCGTGATCGCAGCGTCAGCGGGATCGGAACCCCCGGAGGTGTGCGACGCCGCCTCCCGGAAGATCAGGTTCTGACGCTCAACGACGGCCAGGTCGGAATGATCGTTGTACAAGTGCGTCGTCACCCGCACGATGACCAGAGAGCCGGACCGGCCGGTCTTCTCCTCAACGCCATCCACCCACGACTCGCGTCGTATGACGCGACCGACGGTGAGCGCAGCGTGCAATTCGATCTCACCACCAGCGAACATCCGCCGTGGCAAGTCGATCGGCGGCAGGAACCTACCGCGTCGCGGATGGCCGTCGGACGACAGCGCAGAGGATGAACACCACTGCGGTAGCGCGACCCAGTGCCAGAGCGGCGGCAACTCGTCACCCGGTGACGGGGCCGGGTTGCTGTCGTCGAAGAGGGCCGACAGGGCCGCCACACGACCAGCGTCCACGACCACGTCCTCGCGGACGGTGTGCGGCTCCCATCGCGGGTCAATCACTAATGCACTATGGCTCATGGTCTTTCGCTACTTGTGTTGAGGCGGTGATCTGCAAGGGAAATTAGCAGGCCGCGTCGCTGGAGTTGGCGGCGCTGAGCAGTTCGGCAATGTCAACGAATTTCACTCGTGGCCGCGAAGTTTCGCGACCCCGTTCGCGTTCGGCGGCGTCGATGGCACGCCAACCTTGCCAGTCGACGGGCTCGGCCCCTCGTTCTGCGAGCAGACCAACCATGGCGTCCCGGGCTGCGACCTCACGATCCAGCAAGCCCGAATCGTAGTCCTCCCAGAGCTTTTGGACCGTCTGCTCGGCACAGCTCCGATTCGTTCCGATCACGCCGCGCGGACCACGCTTGATCCATCCTGTGACATATACGCCGGGGACGCGCTGGCCGTCCTCGCGAAGTACTCTGCCGTGTTCGTTGGATACCACGCCGTTCGCGTCGTCGAAGGGCACACCGTCGATCGGCACACCCCGCTGTCCGATCGAACGCAGGATCAGCCGGCTCTCGATCACTTCGCTTTCCCCGCCTGCATGCACCACGCGAAGACTCTCGGCATGCTCTTGGCCACCCACTTCCACAGGTGAGACCATGAAACGGAACACGATCCGCTTGTTCTGCGGCTGCACCGGCCGTTGAGTGAACTCGCGCGCGATCTTCAACTTCATGCGTGTCTCGACGTCGTCGTCGTCGTCGTGCGCGTCCAGTTCGTCGCTGTCAACGATGACATCGACCCCCGGCAGGTAGCCCAGCGCCAGGAACTCACCGACCGAGAAGGCGGCCTCCCTTAGCCCTCGGCGCGCCAAGATGACCACCTCTTCAATTGCGCTGTCCGACAACTTATCCAACGCATGCTGTGCAATGTCGGTCTTCGCGAGATCCTCCGGGGCCATCAGCAAGATCCGGGCCACGTCCAGTGCGACATTGCCGTTGCCGATGATCACCGCCCGCTCTGCAGACAGGTCGAAGGTGGTGTCAGCGTGGTCGGGGTGCCCGTTGTACCAGCCGACGAAGTCCGCGGCGGCATAACTTCCGGGCAGCTTCTCCCCCGGGATACCGAGGTCGCGGCCCTTCGGTGCCCCCACCGCGTAGATCACGGCGTGATGGTGCGCCAGCAGATCTTCGTGGGTGATCGTCTTGCCGACCTCGACGTTGAAGTGGCACTCGAAGCGCGGGCTCGCGAACGCGGGATCGAAGAGCTTGACCACCGCCTTGGTGTGCTGATGATCCGGCGCCACTCCGGTGCGCACGAGACCGAACGGCGTCGCAAGCCGATCGAACATATTCACTTCCACGCCGGCGACGCGGGTCAGCTCCGCTGCGGCGTAACAGGCTGCCGGTCCTGCCCCGACGATCGCAACCCGTAACGAGCCCTGCTCCACGGCGGGATGATCGGTACCGGCTCGCTGCGAATCCATCGCCAAGGGATGGTGTTCGAAGTAGCTCGAATTGATGTCTTTGAACCGCTCCAGCTCGGGCGGCAGCTCCTCCTCGTAGTAGATCGCGTCGACAGGACACGCGTCGACGCATGCGCCGCAGTCGATGCACGTGACCGGGTCGATGTAGAGCATCTCGGTACCGGTGATTTCACCCGTCGCTCCCACCGGCCTGATGCAGTCCACCGGGCACACCGGCACGCAACTGGCGTCCTTGCAGCAACTCTGGGTGATGACGTAAGTCATTGCGGATGCTCCCTATTCATCGATAGACAGCGCGCCGGTCGGACAGTTGTTCACCGCCTCTTCGACTTCTGCCCTTTCGCCCTGCGCTGGTTCGGATTTGATGGCGTGCGCCTGGCCGTCGTCGCCGATCTCGAACACCGACGGTGCGGTGACCTCACACAACCCGATTCCTGAACACTTGGTGGTGTCAACCTTGACTTTCATCAGAACAATCTCCGCATGATGTTAAGGGCGAGTCGGCTGTAGGGCGGGTAGACCAGACGCGGATCGGGTTTCGCCGTTTTGGACAGCACCGCGCGGCGGTGGCTGAGCGTTTCGAAGCCCCATCTACCGTGGTAGGCGCCCATGCCGCTGGCGCCCACACCGCCAAACGGCAGCGACGGCACCAGACAATGCATAGCAACGTGATTGATCACCGCGCCGCCGGATGGGATGCGATCAACCAGGCCGCGGCTAGCGCGTCCCGAGCCGAAAACATACAGCGCCAATGGTTTCGGTCGGCCGTTGACGAAATCGACTGCTTGGTCGACTGACCTGTAGGTGATGATCGGCAAAAGCGGACCGAAGATCTCGTCGGCCATGACCGGGTCGCTGGGTGACGGATCAACGATGACGGTCGGTTCGATGCGCAGCGTGCTGCTGTCCCAATGGCCGCCGGCGACCACTTCGCCTTCGGTGCTGCCGATCAGCGAGACCAGCCGGTCGAATTGATGCTGGTTGACTATCGGTACCCCCAGACCACCTTCGTCCGAACGAAAGTTGCGAAGGTTGCCGACGATCTTGCCGACGAGTTCGTTGGCGATGCTGTCATCGGCGAGCACGTAATCCGGCGCGATGCACGTCTGACCGGAGTTCAGCAGTTTGACCCATGCGATGCGACGGGCGGCGACATCGATATCGGCATCGGCCGTGACGATCACCGGGCTCTTGCCGCCCAGCTCCAGCGTGACCGGGGTGAGCGTTGGTGCCGCCGCGGCCATGATCTTCTTGCCGACTTCGGTTCCGCCGGTGAAAAGAGCGTGGTCGAAGCCCGCCGCCAGCAAGTCTTGGGTGACCGCGGCGTCACCTTCCACGACACGTACGGCCTCGGAGTCGACGTACTGGCTGAGCTGTCGCGCCAACAACGCCGATGTGGCAGGCGCGAGTTCGGACGGCTTGATCACGGCGCAGTTGCCGGCCGCCACCGCGGCGACCAGCGGCGCCAGACTCAGATACAGCGGATAGTTCCACGGACCGATGATCAGCACAGCGCCCAACGGGTCGTATTGCACCCATGCCCGGCCAGGCAACTGCGCCATCGGCAACGATTCCCGTCGCCGGCGCATCCACTTCTTCAGGTGCTTGCGCGCATAGACGGCCTCGCCCTTGGTCGAGGCGATATCGCCCAGCCAGGCCTCCGCAGGGCTGCGGCCGAGGTCATCGGCCAAGGCCGCAGCGATCGCGGGCTCGCGCTCCTCGACGAACCGCTCGATGCCGCGTAGCTGTTCTAGTCGCCACTGCAAGCCCCGCGTTCGACCGCGGTCGAAAACTGTCCGAAGATCGGCGAGCACGTTGGCGCCAGCGGTGATCTTCGGTGCCGAGATAGTCACAGATTCTCCTGAGCGGTATAGGTTCTTCTTTGGGCGGTATCAGATTTCGGGCGCGGGGACTACGCCACTCGCGACCGCTCCGCTGATTCCGCCATCGACCGCGATAGCCTGGCCGTTGACCCAGCGAGCGTCGTCGCCGGCCAGAAAAAGCACCACATCGGCAACGTCGCCCGGATCGGCGTGACGCCCGAGCAGATTCTTCAATCCGTCGAGCGTGTCTTTGCCCATCGATTCTTCGAAGTCGACCAAGATCGGAGTTTCGACCGGTCCGGGCAGCACCGCGTTGATCCGAAAACCCATCTCTGCCACCGCCAAACCCATCGACATGGTGTAGACGGTGGAAACTTCCTTCGAGAAATTGTAGGCGTTACCCTGCTGCGGGTTGGCCTTGAACCACGCCGCGCCCTCCTCAAAGGTGTCGGTCGCCAACAGATCCCGGATCAGGTTGAGCCGTTCCGGCCAGCCGAACCCTGCCGTCGACGACACGATGGTGATCGCGGCGCCCGGCTTCAGTCGTTCGAAGAGCGACTCCGTCACGTGACGAACCGCAAGGCTGTTGACGGCCAGCACCAGGTCGGCCGGCGCGGTGCCCGGTATACCGGCGATGTTCATCAAGCCGTCGAATTCTCCGTCGAGTTG
>NZ_GG770556.1:144916-155061 GCF_000164135.1 Mycobacterium parascrofulaceum ATCC BAA-614
GCCAAATCGACTTCGATGTGTCGGGTCACTGGCGCTGTCGGTTGGTTGCGGTCCAGGCAGTGCACCTCCGCTCCTGCAGACAGCAAACGTTCTGCCACCGCGTGTCCGATGCCTGATGCGGCGCCGGTTACGACGTAGCGTTTCCCGGAAAAGTCGGCCATAGCTCTCCTAGTCGATCGTGTAGGGCAGGGATTTGACTGCGGTGATGAAATTTCCGGTCAAATACACGGGCTCGCCGACCCGCAGGCCCGGCGCCCGGAAGATCAGCTCGCGGAAGATCGACTCCAGCTGCATCTTGGCCATGAACGCGCCCATACAGAAGTGCGGGCCGCCTCCGCCGAATGCGACATGCGGATTGGGTGAGCGGGTGATGTCGAATACGTTGGGGTTGTCGAACACTCGCTCGTCGCGGTTGGCCGAGGAGTAGACCATCGTCACCCAGTCGCCCTCGCGGATGTGCTGGCCGTGCAGCTCGGTGTCCTGAGTGGCAGTGCGCCGGAACGTCATGACGGGGGTCGTCCAGCGGACGAACTCGTCCATCGCGACTTTGATCCGACCGTCGAAATCCTGTGCCAGCAAGGCTTTCTGCTCGGGAAATTCCTGCAACGCAATTGTGGTGAAGGTGGTGGTGGTGCGCGTGGTGTCGTTGCCTGCCACCGAGAGCAGGACGAAGTAAGGCCCCAGTTCGTCGTCGGTGAGCTGCCGTCCATCGACTTCCGCTTGGACCAGGGAGGTCATCAAGTCATTCTGCGGATGCGCCCGGCGCTTCTCGGCGAGACCGATACCGATGTTGAGCAGCCCGACAAGGGAGTCGGTCAGCACTTCGCCGGGTTCACGACCGGCCGCGACATCGGGATCGGCCCATGCCACCATGCCCTCTGCCAGATGCGCCGCCTCGTCGCGCTCGTCCTCGGGCAGCCCGAGCATCTCGTAGATGGTCCACATCGGAAGGCGTTTGGCCACCTGTTGTACGAAGTCGCCTTCCTTCGCCTTGATCAGATCGCTGACAATCGATTCCGCCTGGTGCTCGATCTGTTCTTTGATCTTGGCGACCTGGCGGGGCGTGAAGACTGAACTGACCAGCCGTCGCAAGCTCGAGTGCTTCGCCCCGTCCATACCCAGGAAAGACTGCGTTGCATCGAGCATCTCTTCGGGAACGGCCTCGAACGTAATGCCTTGCCCGGAGCAGAAGATCTCAGGGCTTTTGCTGACATAGCTGACGTCCTCGTGGCGGGTCACGACCCAGACACCGTCGATTTCGGGCTCCATCATGGAACCTTCGATCGGCCGGTGCCAGCTCACGGGGCGTTCGTCGCGAAGGATCTTGAATGCCTTCTCGCGCTCGTCGAAACTTTGCGCCCAGAATGCTTGTGACGAGATGTCTACCGGGTCGAAGGGCGGGCGGTCGGTTTTGGCTGGTGTCTCAGTAGTCATGCGGGTGCCTCCATATAGCGGTCCTTGAGACTTCTTTTAGCGAGCTTTCCGGTGGCTGTCCTGGGCAGCTCGTCGACGAAGTCGACGGAGCGAGGTGCTTTGAAATGCGCGATGCGCTCCCGGACGTAGGCGATGATCTCGTCTGCCAATTCAGGAGATGGCGTTGCCTCAGAGCGTAATTGGACGACGGCTTTGACCTGTTCCCCCATCTCCGCATCGGGCACGCCGATGACCGCGACATCGAAGACCTTCGGGTGCAGCGTCAAGACGTTCTCGATTTCCTGCGGATAGATGTTCACTCCGCCGGAGATGATCACGAATGCTTTCCGATCGGTCAGGAACAGGTAGCCGTCGTCGTCGACATAACCGATGTCACCGACAGTGGTCCAGTTCTCGTGGGCCGGATGCCTCGACGAAGCGGTCTTTTCCGAATCGTTGTGATACTCGAAGGGCGCCACGTCGCGCTCGAAGTAGACGGCCCCGACCTCACCCGGGGGCAACTCACGGCCCTCCTCGTCGCAGATGTGCAGGACACCCAGCGCGGATTTGCCCACCGATCCCCGCTTGTCTTTCCACTCCGCGGCGGTGATCACGGTGGTGCCGTGTTGCTCTGTCGCGCCGTAGTATTCGACCAGCCCAGGGCCCCACCAGTCGATCATGGCGTCTTTGACGTCTGGCGGACAGGGCGCTGCCGCGTGCACGGCCAGCCTCAGTGACGAGAGGTCGTAGCGGTTGCGAACTTCCTCTGGCAACTGCAGCATGCGGACGAACATCGTCGGGACCATCTGACTGACTGTCACCCGATACTTCTCGATGGCGGCCAGAGCCTGTTCGGCGTTGAACCGCTCCATCAGAATTACGGTGCCGCCCAATGCCTGAACCCCGCCACACCACTTCAGCGGGGCGGTGTGGTAAATCGGCGCGGGCGAAAGGTATACGTCATCGCTGGTGATCTTGAAGGCCTGAGCCAGCAGCCCCACCAGCGGATCCCCGGGCTCGTCAACCTGGATCGGAAGCAGGTGCGGCCTAATGCCTTTGGGCCGTCCGGTGGTTCCGGATGAATACAACATCTCCGAACCGCGCGGCTGATCCGTGATCGTCGGGTTCGCGCTAGCCAGTAGGTCGTCGTAGGGCTGATAGCCGGCGATCGCATCGCCGAAGGAGTACCAATGTCGTACCCCTGAAGCCCGATCACGCAGGTGACTGGCCAATTCCCGGACCCCGGCCGAGGCGAACACGACACTCGCGCCGCTGTCCTGCAGGATGTACGCCGCTTCCTCTGGAGCCAAGTGCCAATTGACAGCGGTGATGTACAGGCCAGAACGTAATGCGGCCCAATAGATCTCGAACGCCTCGGCCGCGTTGTCCGAGACCAGGGCAATGACGTCGCCTCTGCGTAGCCCCATTCCGTGCAGCGCCGACGCGAGTCGGGCCGAATGATCGTCGAGTACGCCGTACGTCAGTGTCCGGCCCGACTCAGCCATGATCACAGCCGGTCGGTCCGGCGCAGACTGCGCGTGTGTACCGGGGAACATCGGCCTAGACGAGCAGGTCGTCGCGACCGTCGTTCTTGAGCCGCTCGATGTAGCTCGGATACAGCTTCTTTCCAAGCGGGGCCAGCTTGAGCAGGCTCGCGACGTTGCCGTCGACTTTGATCTTCTTCTTGGCCATTGCCAGTGGCAGGTTGACCTTGCCCTGCCAGTACCCGTTGCCGGTCTCAGCCGTCATGGACATCGTGGCGGTCGGTGGCGCCCCGCCCTCGAGTCCTTCGCGCACGGATTTGTTCGCCATGTCGATGACCACAAGCGCCTCGGGATCAGAGAAGTCGAACGCCACCACGAGTCCGGTGGCAACCAGCTTCGGCCCGATTTCCTCATCCTCGAAGGCCGTCTCGAAAATCCCGCCGATGTATTTTGTGACCTCCGCCGAGTCCTTGAACCCCATTGTCTCGCGTCTCCTTAATCTCAGTTTATTCTAATTAAGATTCAAATTGTCGCCGAGTCAGGTTTTCGTGCCACGAAGTATGCTCGGCGTGGTCTATGACCCCCGTCACAGGGACCATACCATAAGTTGACTTATGGTAAGGCGCCGCTCCTCGTCACCAACCCGACCTCCACCCTTGCGGCAGAGATCAGGCCCCTCGCAGGATCGGGATCGATGCGGTATCGGCCTCGTCGCGCTGGTCGGCGTAACCGTCGTAGTCCTGAGCTGCGCCGTGCTTGCCGGCTTTCGCGAACGATTCGAGGATGGCCTCCTGGGCATCCTGGGTCAGCAGGTGCAGGTTCTCCCGAACCCGGGCCTGACGGCGGGACACAGCTTTGCGCTCGGGCATGCCCGGAGTGCAAGTGATCTGTGGGGGCACGCCCTCGACCTCCTTGACACCACCGTCGTGGTGACCGGCCTCCATTTGGGCCTGCTCCTCGGCCATGGTGGCCTCGTCCTTTTCCTCGGACATGCCGATCGGCCCGATACGACGACCGTTGAGGAACTGCCGCACCACGGGCTCGTCGCTGGTCAGCAGCACTTCGCGGGGCCCGAACATGACCAGCTTGCGCCGGAACAGCATGCCCATATTGTCGGGCACCGTGCGCGCGATGTTGATGTTGTGCGTCACGATCAAGATGGTCGCGTCGATCTGGGCGTTGATATCGATCAGCAACTGCGACAGGTAAGCGGTACGGACCGGATCCAGACCCGAGTCGGGCTCGTCACACAGAATGATCTGCGGGTCCAACACCAGCGAGCGGGCCAGGCCGGCACGCTTGCGCATACCACCGGAGATCTCACCGGGGAACTTCTTCTCATCCCCGCCCAGACCGACGAGTTCCAGCTTCTCCATGACCACGTCACGGATCTCGCCTTCCTTCTTCTTGGTGTGCTCGCGCAATGGGAACGCGGTGTTGTCATACAAGTTCATCGACCCGAACAAAGCGCCGTCCTGGAACAGCACGCCGAACATGGTGCGGATGTCGTAGAGCTCCTTGGGCGAACACTGGGTGATGTCGGTGCCGTCGACCACGATCGAGCCGTGCTCTGGGCGCAGCAGACCGATCAACGACTTCAAGAACACCGACTTACCGGTACCCGACGGGCCCAGCAGCACGCTGACCTCGCCCTCCGGAATGTCCATGGTCACGTCTTCCCAAATTCGCTGAGCGCCGAACGACTTCGTCAGCCCCGTAACCGAAATACCGATACCCACGCCAAACCCCTCCCGTTTCGACACTTGCTCATCGCCGGTTCGCTCGGCGCGCGAGCAAACCGCTCAAGCGTGTCCGCCGGGGCCAGCATAGCTTCGCTGCGTCGACGTGGCAGCAAGATTTTTATCTTAAATAGAAAAACTTCGGGCTGGTGCATGACGCCTGCGATCGCGTCGCCTCACTGGCCACGATTACCGATGAAGCTGATGCTGACCGCGTCCGGAGCGGTCAAACCGAGCAGCTTCGCGACCAGTTGGGTAGCCGGATTGCTCAGCGCCATCGTGGCATCCGGCGGCAGAAGTCCGGCACCGATCATCAGGTGCGCGGCCCGAACCATCAAGATCGCCAACCGGGTTCCGGCCAAGACCTCGTAATAATCCAGGTTTTGCAGCCGGTGACCCGTGATCTGCTCGTAGTAGTCGACCGTTTCGGCGTGATCGGGAATGCCCTCAGGCAGCGGCAGGCCCACACCGTCGGTGTGATGGCGCTGGAGGAACAGCCACCAGCCAATTTCTTGCTCACGGCTGGCCAGGACGACCATCTCCCAGTCGAGCACCGCCGCGGCCGCCAGGCTGTCGGAGAAGATGATGTTGCCGACCCGGGCATCGCCCCAATTGAGCACCTTCTCTGTATCGGACTCTGGCCGGTTCTCGTCGAGCCATGCAAGGGCCGCTTCGATCGTCGGGTTCGGCTCGCCCTCGGCCGCCCAGTCGAATGTCTTCCGCCAATAAGCCAGGCCGGCGGCCAGACCGCTGTGGTTCTCGGGTGCGTCGAGGAACCCCAACCCGACCCCGCGCCAGTCGACGCCGTGAATGGCGGCCATCGTGTCGATGCCGTTATGCCACATCCGACGTCGCTCCTCAGGCGTCAAGTCGAGCACCCACCCGGCCGCCGTAAACGGTGGGTCGTCAGCCGGGATGCGTCCGTCGATGCGCTCCATCACCAGGAACGGCGAACCGAGGATGGACGGATCCTCTTCGTAGAAGTAGGCCGCGGGGACCGGGACCTTGGTGTGTTTGCCCAATGCCTGGATGACCGCCCACTCCTTGTGCAGGTCGTAATCCGGGAATACGCCGGGGCCGTTGGGCTGCACCCGGGCGACCATGCCTCTCGTTATCGCCGCACCGTCCTGTTGCCAATGCGCGGTGAACAGCACCGTTTCGTTCGACAACCCGCCGGCACCGGGCACCTGCAAGTCGGTGATTGTGATCTGCTGGGCCTCGGGGATTTTCGAGGACAACCAGGAAGCCAGCTTGGCGGCTGCGACATCGGTGTCGATCACGTTCTTCAGTGCCATGAGATCTCCTCAACGAGAGTTCGAGATTCGCTGCCTGGCGCGACCAACCAAGCCGTTGGACCGCTTCATCTTCTTCAGTAGCCATTTGGCCGATTGCTGACCGGGAATGGCGCTGATACCGCCCGTGGGATGCGTCCCGGCGCCGCTGAGGAACAACCCCGGAACTGGTGTGTCGTAACTGCCGAAACCCGTTGCGGGCCGTAATGGTCCGAACCGCATCCCAGCTGGGTCGACGTGATACACGTTGCCGCCGGGTACATTGAAGCGCGTCGCCAGGTCCGGAATGTTGAACACCCGTCGCTCGATGACCATCGAGTCCAGCCCTTTGTAGAAGTCGGCTGCTGCGCTCAATGCGCGGTCTCCTATTTTGTCCCGGACGTCCTCCCACGGCTCGTCGGGATGCGCCGGCGTGATGCCCGACCAGTACCAGAACGTGTCCTTGCCGGCCGGTGCCTGGCTGGGATCCAAGGCTGTCGGGATGATCCCGATGCCGCAGATCGGGTCCGGCCAGCGACCGGCGATGGTGTCCTCCCACGCCCGGATATGCTCTTCGAATGTCTGCCAGGCGCAGATCGGTTCGCGCAGATCCAAGCCGTCATCTCGCCAAGCCTGGTGGCGCGGCAGGGACAACTGACCGTCGAGTGCGAGATCGATCTTGAGCGTCGCGGCCTCGACCACATCGACCGGGATGGCGTCCGCGCGTCGTTGCATGGTGTCGTCGAGAACCCCGCGTGGCAATAGCTCGCACAGCGTGAGTTTCGGGCTGCACGACGCCAACACATAAGGCGCCCGCACCACCTCGCCGCTTTCCAGTCGAACACCGCTGATCTGACCGCGGTCGAGCAACAATTCTTCCACGCGTGCGGACAGCCTCACCTTGCCACCGTGCGCCTCCAACGAACGCTGAATGGCCGCCGGCAACGCGCCCGAGCCGCCGACCATCCGAGACGAGTTGGTACGCAAGCACATGGCGATATAGATCAACGCCCAACCGGTGCCATCCTGCGTCATCCAGCAAAACGGCGGCATCGAAGCCAGTGCGGCGCGCAATAGCGGAGTGTCGAAACGCTCGGTGATGATCTCGGCATGCGACCGGGTCAGGAAGCTGATCAGAGGAAGCAGATCCTTGCGCCGACGCATCGCTACGGGTATCGCATTGAGGATCGCTTTACCCGATGGGTGGGTCGGGTGACCGTTCATAAAAGGCAGCGCGAGATCCATTGCCGCGTCCAGCTGTTGGGCGAACTCGAGATAGGCGCGAGCGTCTTTGCGCGAGAAATACTTCAGCTCGTCAGCCGTACGCGCCGGGTCCTTCCAGAAAGCGAGCGATGGTCCGTCAGGATCGAGGTGCACGTGGAACGGATCGGCGATGACCTGCCGCAGGCCGTGGCGTTGCAGGTCCAGATCGGCCTCGACGGTGCTCGAGCGGAACAGCGAAGCCTGGATACCGCCTTCGTTGATCAGATGTTGTGGTGCACTGTCGAAGATGGCGTTCGTGCCCAGCATGCCGCCCGACGTGGGCGAGGCCTCCAGCACGACCACCCGAAGTCCGGCCCGGGCGAGGTAGGCCGCGGCCGTCAACCCGTTGTGGCCGGCGCCGATCACTACGACGTCGTAGTCATTGCTCTTCGAATGAAACACTTTCTGCCCTCCCATCACGACTGCCCCGCGACCAGCGCACGGCGCTTCATCAGTTGCTGGTACTCGTGAAACCACAGTTCTTGGTAGGTCGCGTAGGCGATTCGGCCGTGTTCGTCGGTCCAGCGGTAGACGCTGTCGTGAAAAGACGTGTTAGGCCACGCCGGCAGCGACGCGCAGGCGATCGCCTCGCCGTGAAACCGGTACACCTCGCCGAGTTCGTCCTCGGTGGTGATCTCTTGACGCATCGGCAGGTACGTTCGCTGGTGGTATTCGAGGACGTTGCGGCGTACCCACTTGATCGACCGGCTTTCGTCGCCGCGCTGAATCCAGGCGAAGTGGTGTGACGCGCGGTCGCCGACCTCGTAGAGCCCGGCCCACGCGGGATCGGTGTCCAGGGGTTCAAAGCTGATCTGGTTGAAGATCAAATCCGGACCGAAGTACATCGGTGACCAACCGACCGGCGGAACCGGGACTGCGCCGCGACGTTCCACCCGGATCTGGCGCCACGATCGATCTCTCGGTGCGTAGCAGTTGACTGCGTGAACCTCGCCGCGCAGTCGTAGTTCGCCGGTCACATGCATGAATTGCTCAGTACCGCCGGGCATCCGGGATGCTTCGTGGTGATCTTCTTCCCCCGGCATGACATGCCCTCGCGCCAGAAGCGGGGTCACCGCCTCGGCGATGACATCGATCGCGGCGGCTCCATCACCGCTGTCGTAGGTAAGCCGCGCGGTCTTTCCGGGCTCGATGAAGTCGATCGCCAGCCCGTTGTCAGTGGTGATCGTGTTCCCCGACACTCTCGGCCACGGCATCGTTATCTCGTAGTCCAGGAAAGCCATGTCGGTGTATTCGATGTTGTCGGTGCCCTGAAAGATGCAGACGCCGCCCTGTGACAACGGGAACGCCGGCTGGTAGCGGACGTAGAGGAATACGCCGATCGCCGCCTCGGGAACCGAGAAGCCGAAGTAATGCGTGTGGATGAGGTGTGGATCCCACTGCTCCCCTGCTGCAGGCAGCGGTAACAGCAGGTCGGTTTCGGCGGGATGAGTGTGTAGCGGCATGAAAGCTCCTATACATCAACAGGTTGACGGCAGACACCCGCCGACGGGTGGGTCCGGAAACTAGCCCGAGGCACGCGCGACGGTGCTCCGGACGCCGCCCCGCCGGACACCAAGGTGGCCACGATTGCCTTGCCGGCCCTGGGCCTCGCCGAAAGATCGTCGGCTTCGGGATCGCCTACAGCAGCGGAGAAACCATCGGAATCTTCCTACTCATGTGAGCCAGTTCACGGCGCCACCAACCAAAGCTAACATGAAGGTGAATAGGATTTCAAGCATGAATCCGTATTCAGCGCGTATGAATTCGGGCGTGGCCTCTGCTCCCGAAAGCAAGACGCTGACCCGCGTCGAGCGTCAGCGACTGCGCACGCGGCAGTCGCTGATGGACGCCGCTCGCTCGCTGATCGCAGTGAAAGGCGTTGCCCGCGTGCGTATTCAGGACATCACCGAGGAAGCAGATATCGCCTTGGGCGGCTTCTACAACTACTTCTCCTCCAAAGAAGAGCTGCTAGAGGCGGTGATCACCGAGAGCCTGTCCAAACTCGCGTTGGCAACGATCAGTGACGTCAACGCGGACACCGATCCGGCGATCGTGGTCGCGCTGGCCAACCTCAGGGTGATCCGACTGGCCTACGACGAACCTGACTTCGCCCGGCTGATCGTGAACCTCGGCCATTCGGAGGCCCTGTTCGGCGAAGCGGTCCACCCCCATGCTCGGGTCGCTGTCGAACGCGGTATCGCGAGCGACCGCTTCGTTGTCGCCGACATCGAGGTGGTACTGACTGCCGTGATCGGCGGCGCCTTCGCTCTGATTCGCGAGGTCCTCGACGGACGGCACGGTCCAGATGCTGACCGGGCGTTTGCCCAGCACGTTCTCGCGGCGCTCGGAGTGCCAGCCACCGAAGCCGAAACCATCGTTCGCACGGCCGCTGAAGAGCTGCTCTGACTCAGCCTGTCCTCGCGGAGCCGAAAGACACGCCCAGCACAGCGTCGCGCTCTAGACTCCTTGAGTCGCGCCTACCACCGAAACAAAAGAGACACAACTGCCCGGGCGCCCGCCCAGGTTGTGGGTAAGCGCGGTGTGCGGATCGGGCAGTTGTCGCTGGCCTGCCTCCCCGCGGAATTGCAGCCACGCCTCGTAGAGCATCCGCAGCCCGCTGGCGCCGACGGGATGCCCGAATGACTTCAGGCCGCCGTCGGGGTTGATCGGCAACCGGCCCTCAGCGTCGAAGTCACCCGCCAGCACGTCTTTGCACGCCTGACCGGGGTCGGCGAATCCGAGATCTTCCATCAACACGATCTCGGTGGGAGTGAAGCAGTCGTGGACCTCGGCCAGAGAGAATGCGGTCCGTGGATCCACTATGCCCGCCTGCCGGTAGGCGTCCTGGGCCGAGCGCACAACCTCGGGGAAACTGGTGTAGTCGTAGCCGGGATCCATCGCGCCGCGGCCCGAGCCGGCCACCAGTGAGAGTCCGAGAACATACATCGGCGTTTCGGTGTATTCATGCGCGCGTT
>NZ_GG770556.1:155111-165056 GCF_000164135.1 Mycobacterium parascrofulaceum ATCC BAA-614
CGATTACTGCGCAGGCGGCACCGTCGGACACCCCAGAGCAGTCGAAAACGCCGAGCCGTCCGGCCACCTTCGGCGCCTTGTCGATGGTTTCCCTGGCGACGGTCGTACGGAACTGCGCCTTGGGGTTACGGGCTCCGTTGGTGTGGTTCTTCCAGGCAACGTGAGTCATCGCCGCACGCATCTCGTCGGCGTGGGTGCCGTACTTCGCGCAGTAGGCCGGATCCAACAGCGAGAAAGCCGCAGGTGCCGTCATCGACAGTTCGGGCGCGGTGCCGTCGCTGGGCGGATCTTGACGTAACAACCCGGAGAATCCGGAATCTTTGAGCTTCTCCACCCCGACGGCCATGGCCACGTCGTAGGCACCACTGGCGACCGCGTAACAGGCGTTGCGGAAAGCCTCCGATCCGCTGGCGCACATGTTCTCCACCCGAGTCACCGGTTTGTCGTCGGTTCCCAGTGGTCGGCTCAGCGTCAGGCCCGACATCCCCGAGCTCAACGTGCCCAGCCAGTAGGCGTCAATATCGTTTGCGCTCAAGCCCGGAACCGACGTCATGCACTCGCTGTAGGCCTCAAGCAGCAAGTCGTCGGCAGAGTCGGCCCACCGTTCGCCGAATCGCGAGCAGCCCATCGCCACGACGGCGACCTTGCCCGCTATTCCCCTGCTAGCCATCGCCGCTCCCGTCCAATCGGGCTTTCCAGAAATAGTTGTGCACGTCGCCTGCGGTGTACAGGCGTCGGAAGGTGAATCCCACCGTGGAGCCGACCTGGATGCGTTCCGGCTCGGCATCGGCAACTTGGCAGGCGAATCGGCCACCACCGGACACGTCTACCACGGCCTGCACGACGGGCGGCGACGGCGAGTACGCCAGGTGGTCGACGGTGTAGGTAACGACGGTCCCTCGCATGGCCGCAACGGGTATCGTGCCCATCCGGTCGGTCGCGCCGCAACTCTTACAGACGCGGCCCGGTGGGAGATGAACGAATCCGCAAGCCTCGCAGCACGATCCGCTGAGGCCGAACTTCCACGAGGCAGACCGCTGCGCCGCCGGGCCCGAGGGCCGGTCCGGCTCCGGACGGCGCGGGGGTTCCATCTGCACCAACCCGCGCCATGACAGGTACGTCAAGTGCGCGACGGGCAGGCCGTCGGCCCGTTGCCGGGTGACCGGCTGTGGTTGACGAGCGCCCGGCAGCGCGGTCGTCGCCCGCAACAACATCGCGTCACAGCCATCGACTGCCCACAACACAAGGATGGTGTCTCCCGCATCGGCGGTATCGAGCACGCTGCACAGTGCCAGTGCGGCATCACAGGCACCCGAGAAGCCTATGGGCGACGTGACCACCGATTTCTCCCCTTTGACCAGGGTCGCCGCTCGCTTGACGATCGCGCTATTCGGGCAGGCGAGCACCACGTGGTCAACGTCGGCTACACCGGCAGCTTTCAGAACGCGTTCGACCGCGGCGCGGATGAGCGCCGCATAACGCTCTGCACCGAAACGCTCCTCCCATTGCTCGCCAGTCACCGAAGTAACCGCGCGCCAACGATCCAGAAATTCCGCTGTCAGCGATGTGCTAGCGACGACCTCGGCGAGAGCCTCATCGCTGTCTCCGAACAGCAATGCTGCCGCCCCGTCGCCGCCAAGCTTCTCGTCCGCCGACCCGGGCCGTCCCACCCGTATGTCGGCGCTCACCGCGAGGCCGCCGGCGCGCGCGGCGGCCAAGACTGCCGCGAACCCGCTTCGGCCCGTCCCGCAGAAGTCGACGGCCAGGCTGTCCTCGGCCAGACCGAGCGCGGCGTGGATCGCGGTGGCGTTGGTCTTGTCGGCGTAAGCCGGTGTGCTAGTAGCGAAATACAGCGCAGTGGTGTTCTGTACGCCGGGTATCGACGCTGCGGCCGCCACTGCCATCGTCGTGCTGTCCTCGTCGAATCCACCGACTACCCGGTCTCCCCGACGTAGCCCGATGTCGGCGCCGGCCAATCGGTAGCGGGGCAGGTATGCCGCGTAGCCGACCAGACCCTTCATCGGCACACCACCTTCACGCCGACTCGCCGCGCACCCTGGTCGCCGGTCATGATGACGCTCCGCGGAATATCGCGGCAATGCCCTGCCCGCCCCCGATACACATGGTCTCCAATGCCAAATCGCCCCCGCGCCTGCGCAACTCGTGCAACATCGTGGTGAGTATGCGGACCCCAGTGGCGCCGATGGGGTGTCCCAGGGAAATGCCCGAGCCATTGACGTTCAGCCGGTCTTCGACGTCGTCGAGCTTGACGCCCCATCCGGCCAGCACCGCCAATACCTGCACCGCGAACGCTTCGTTCAGCTCGATCAGATCCAGGTCATCGAAGTTCAATCCTGTTCGACCGAATAGCTTTTCCACTGCACCGACCGGGCCGATGCCCATCCGTGACGGCTCACAACCGACGGCGGCCCAGCCCTCGAAATAGCCGAGCGGTTCCAGGCCGAGATCGTCCAGCCGATCTTCGGCCACCACCAGGCAGGCTGCCGCGGCGTCGTTCTGCTGGCTCGAGTTGCCCGCGGTAACGGTGCCGTCGGGCATCACTGTGCGCAGGCGGCTCAGCGCGTCCGATGTGGTGTCTGGACGGATGCCCTCGTCGCGGTCGAAAATCAGCGCGTCGCCTTTACGCTGCGGCACCTGCACCGCGACGATCTCCTCGTCGAACAGGCCTGCCCGCTGGGCCGCCGCGGCGCGTTGATGGCTGCGCGCGGCATAGCTGTCGGCGGCTTCGCGGTCGATGCTGTAATCGGTGGCCAGGTTCTCGGCCGTCTCGATCATGCCGCTGATCGGGCCGAATCGCGCGGGGGGCTGCGATAATTCGCGGCCGCGATCGAGGCGGTCGTAGAGAGTCTGGTTGCCCGAACGGGATCCCCACCTCGCCGTCGTGGTGTAGTGCTCGATGTTGCTCATCGACTCGGCGCCGCCGGCCAGCACGACGTCGGCGGCGCCGGTCTGCACTGTCATCGCCGCGGTGACAACCGCCTGCAGTCCCCCACCGCAGCGCCGGTCGATCTGCAGACCGGGGACACTGATCGGAAGTCCGGCATGCAGTGCGGCCCACCGTCCGATGCAGGGCGCCTCGGAATTCGCGTAGGACTGCGCGAATATGACGTCCTCGATGGCGGCCGGATCGACGGCGCTGTGCTCGACGACCGCGTCGATCACTCGCGCAGCGAGGTCCTCGGCGCGCAACGGCCGTAGCGTGCCGCCGAAGCCGCCGATGGCAGTGCGCAGCGGGCTGACTATCGCCGCGCGCCTCACGCGTCGCCCCGCCAACGATCGGACGAGGGATTCATCAGGGCGGTCAATCGATCCTCAGGCAGCCAGACGATGGTCTCCAATTCCAACGCATCGAGGTAACGCACGCGACCGGATCGAAGGTCCTCCAACCTCAGCCGCGGAGAATTACCTCTGGTATCGAAATTTACTGACACTTGGGCGAACTCACTGGCGATAACCGGACCCACACCGGCCGCGCTGACGGCACCGCCGTCGCCGAATTCAATTGTCATCGAGGGCTCAGATCAGAAATCCGAGGGTAGGAATCGGCCGGTCTTTGTCCACCAGATCCACCTTCTTGTACACCAGTCGTAACTCCCCGTCCAGGCGACGTACCCGGTACGTGACGCGGCCGCCCCACAGGTGATTGCCGCGCGCCCGCGATTCCAGCACCATGAAGTTGGCGCCCACTTCCAAGTCGACTCCGCCGCTGGGATTTGGCTGAGTACCGAGGATTTCGATGTTGGACAGCAGACGACGAAGATTCGACGGCGGCGCCTGGGCATAACGCTTGCCGGTGCGAACCTGCTTGAGGCGAGTCGCGATGCGACTGCGGTTGTCGTAGATCACCGACATCTCGCGCAGCGGATCGTCGGTCGAGGCGACCGGAACCCAGTAGAGCGCGTCATCGGTCCACAACGCCTCCCAGGCGTCGTAGTCGGACTCGTCTGCATAGCGCGCTTCCCGGTACAGGAATTGCTCGACCTCCCAGCGGTCGAAGCCCTCAGGCAGTCGCCCTACGGTGGCGGCGTCATCGCGTGTGCTCGTCACGATTCAGTCTCCATCAGCCTCTTGTAATGCGACCAAAACCCGCGCATCCCAGTCTCATCGGTGGCTCCGCCGATAGTGAAGCCGTTCTCGTCGACGCTTTCGCGACTGAGTCCACGACGAACGTCGAGCCATTCTGGCGTCAGGTTTTCCAGGCCCAGTTGGTTACGCTCATACATCTCGGTGTCGTCGGCCAGCAGCATTCCGGCCGGCCCGACCGAACCCATGCACTGCGACACCATGCGCTTGTTCATCTCCGGCGCGCCGGCCAGTTGCACGGCCGTGGAGTACTGGATGCACTCACCCACCGACACCGGTTGGATGTTGAATACCTGGATCTCCGCGATGAACAGGTTGGGGAAGATCATCACGTGCGGCCCACCTTCGATGAGGATTTCATCTGCCGCATCGCCGTATCGCTTGCGGATCGCCGCGACATAGTTGGGCACCCGGTCCTCGCTGGTGCCGAACCACCGCAATGGCTGGGCGAACTTGCGGAACTCCGGCCGCAAGTCGTTTTCGCTATGACCGTTTCCCAGGTCTCGGGTCACCGCGGTCGACGATTCGCTGTACAAAGGACCGATCGGGCTACCGGTGACGCCGAAGATCGAGCCGTGCACGAACTGGGGGTGATAGCCGTCGGTTTCGTTCTCCGCCAACAATTTCCAGTTGGCACGGGTCTGATGCTGCAACCACCCGGCGGTGAGCTGGACTTTCCCCACCGGCGAGAGCCTGACTAGCCGGTCTATCTCACCGGCGGCTGCGCCGAGGTGCTCGATAAGGCTGGGGCCGTCGGCGGCGAAGCTGCCGAACACGAACCCGCGGTAGGTATCCATTCGCGGCACCCTGCCCATTGGCAAGTCCAGCTTGCGTTCGCCGTAACCCTTGAAGAACGGGAACCCTACGAGTTCACCGTCGTTGCGGTAGGTCCATCCGTGATATGGACAACGGAAGGTTGACGAGTTGCCCTTGGCGTCGTCGCAGACCTGGTTGCCACGGTGCGCGCAGCGATTGAGCAGTAGGTGCAGCTGCCCGTCGCGGTCGCGGGTCATGATGACGTCTTGTAATCCGAGGCGCTTACGCACATAGTCGCCCGCCTGGGACACCTCGCTCTCGTGACCGACGAAAACCCAGGACCGATACCAAACTTTGCGTAGCTCCTCGGCAAAGATGGTGGGGTCGGTATAGAGCGATCCATGCACCTTGTCGCGTTTGATCAACTGGTCGTAGCGACTGCCGGTCGCGGAGGCTGACTCGATCAACGAAGTCATTCTTGGGGCTCCTCTCGGGAGATCTCGCGCACGCTACCGTTTGCGATGAGGTCGGGTAAGGCGAACTTGCGCACCTTGCCGGTGGGCGTTCTGGGAAGGTCCTCAGTGGAGAACCAACGCTGCGGAACCTTGTGCGGTGTCAAGTGTTTGCGCGCATGCGCATGCAACCGATCAACGAGATCTGTCGGCGACGGATCCTGGGTCTCGATCACCGCGCCCACAACTTCGCCCAAGCGGTCATCGGGAAGACCGAAGACGCACACCCGGGCGTTCGCGTCATGCGTGGACAGACATGCCTCGATTTCTGCTGGGGCGATGTTCTCGCCACCGCGGATGATCAGCTCTTTGAGCCGGCCGGTGATGGTCAGGTAGCCACGCTCGTCCATGGCACCGATATCGCCGGTGTGCACAAAGCCGTCCGTATCAACCGTCGCAGCTGTGGCCTTAGGATCGTGCAGGTACGCGATCATCTGCTGGTAGCCGCGCGCGCAGATCTCGCCCGGCTGCCCGACCGGCAAGACCGCACCTGTGGCCGGGTCGACGACCTTGCAATCAACCTGCGGCAGTGCGCGACCCACGGTATGGAGCTGGTCGGCACGGGCGTCGTCGGGCCGCGTTGCAGTGAGAACCGACGCCAGCTCGGTCTGACCGAAGACGGTCACCACTGCCGCGCCGAAAGTGCGTTCGGTCGCCTCGATGAGCTCCGCCGATACGGCGGACGCCCCGCCGAGGCAGATGGACAGGCGGGGTGGAGGGTTGGTGGAGGTGCGCTGCGCTGCGACGAGACTCGACAGTATCGTGGGTACGAAGAACAGCACCGATGCCTGTGTGCGACGCAGGGTCTCCAGCACCGCGGTGGGCTCGAACCGGCCGATCAGCACCTCGGTACCGCCGATCCACATCGGACCCAGCGTGCTGATCACGCAGGCGGCGGTGTGAAACATCGGCAGCGGGTTCACGGTGACTGCGCCGGCGGGGATGCCCGCAGACTGGACGGTCAGCTTCGCGACGTTGATCAGCGAACGGTGGCGCAGCAGTACTCCTTTCGGCGTGCCGGTGGTGCCCGAGGTGTACTGCAGCATGACTGCTTCATCAGGGTCGGTTGGAGCCGCGGCGATCACCGCGCCGTCGACAGCGTCAGCTCGCCACTGCGGTCGGGACGACAAGCTGATGGTGCGCAAGGCCGGGAGCGACTGGGCGATTTCGGCTACGACGGAGGCACAGTCGTAGTCGCGGCTGCGGTCAGCATGGATCAGCACCGAGGCACCAGAATGCTGCAGCGCGTAGCGCAGTTCGCTGGCACGCATCGCAGGGTTGAGCGCGACAAGGATCACGCCGGCAAGGGCCGCGCCATACTGAATTACCGGCCACTCCACCACATTCGGCGCCCACAACGCGACATAATCACCGGGCTGCGTCAACCGGGACAGCGCGGTCGCTACCCGGGAGGCCTCATCGAGCAGCTCTCCGTACGTGAATCGCAGCTGCGCTCCATCGCCATGACGCGGGCCGACCAAGGCCTCCACATCGTGGTGTGTGTGGGCACGTTCGGTCAGCAGGCCGCCGACGGTGTGGTCCACCAACTCCGTTCCGGTGTCGGCGTCCAGGTACGACCAGTCGAGGCGTCCCGCTAGTTTCGCGCTCACCGCGCCGGGGCTCCGAATTCCGGTCGTCGCTTGGTGCGGAAAGCGTCTATCCCCTCGGCGAAGTCGTCGGTGCCGAACAATTGTGCCTGGTGCTGAGCCTCGCGATCCAAGACGTCGAACGGGTCCATCGAAGACCCGTGTGCAAGTAGGGATTTGATTACGCTGTAAGCGTGCGTGGGACCGGCGGCGAGTCGCTCAGCGTCGATTAATCCGGCTTGTAACGCAGATCCCGGCTCGGCGAGCGCGTCGACGAGACCCATGCTCAATGCCTCGATCGCGTCGAACGGCGTCGGCATCATCAGCATCTGCCGGGCGCGGGCCACGCCGACACGGGCCGGCAGCGAGACGAAGGTGCCCATGTCGCCCGCCAGGCCCACATTGGTGAAAGTCGTCGCAAAGCGTACGTTTCGGGCGGCGACCACACGGTCGCACGCGGCCGCGAGCGCGACGCCCGCACCGTAGGCGGAGCCTTCCAAAGCGGCGACGACGGGCTTTGGGGTTCTCCAAATCGCGCGAATCACCTGCTGTGCCAGCTGAGCCCGTTCCAACGCCGGCTCGGGTTCCATACGTTGCATTGATGTGATGTCGCCACCCGAGCAGAATGCCGGCCCCGCACCTGTGAGCAGGATTGCATGGATCGCGGTGTCGGCGTCGGCGCGCTCGAACGCGCCGGCAAGCTCGATTCGGACCCGAAGATCGATGGCGTTGCGCTTGTCCGGCCGGTTCAAGGTGATGATCCGCACCGCACCGCGGTCTTCGGTGACTACACAATCGGCGTTCATTGTCCGGTGAATTTCGGCTTGCGGCGTTCGATGACAGCCCGCAGGCCCTCGAGTGCGTCGGCGGTTCCGGAGAGTTCGGAAACCGTGCGCGCCTCTTCGGCCAGGCGTTCTTCGACCGACGACCCCAATCCGCTCCATACCAAGCGCTTGGTGGCCGACAGGGCGCGGTTCGGCAGCGTCGCCAGCTCGGCCGCCAATTCCTCTGCGCGATTGAGCAATTCGTCATCGTCGACGACCTCGGTGATCAATCCGATATCAAGCGCCTCGTCGGCTGTCAGGGTGGGATTGGTCAGCAGGATCCGCAACGCCTGCCGCAGACCAACCAATTGCGCCAGCGTCACTGATGAGCCACCATCTGGTGCCATGCCGACCCGGACCGCGCCGGAGAAGAATTTTGCTGATCGCGCCGAGATGACGATGTCGGAAGCGCACACCAATCCCAGTCCGCCTCCCCCGGCAGCGAAGCCCTGGACGGCCGTCACCACCGGCGCCCGAAGCTGGATCAGCGCGGCAGTGGCCAGTTGCAGCCATGCCGTGGCCTCGCGCAGATAATCGGGGAGATCTGCACCCTTGGACTCGAAGGTGTGAATATCGCCGCCGGCGCAGAAATTGCGCCCCTCGCCGGTGAGCAACACCACGCGTACCGCAGGATCCGCATGACACGCCAGCACCTTCTCGTGCAGGGCCTTGAGGAACTCGACATTCATCCCGTTGGACGCCTTTGGCCGGTTCAGACGCAGCCTGGCAACGCCGTCCGCGACATCGAGGGCGACCGGCGCCACAGTTTCTTTGACGCTCATCGTTTGACTCCTCGCTCTGAACGCGGCCGCCCCGTTCTGTCCGGCACCCTCGCAGATGTGGTTGACCACCGTGTCGATTTCGTCATCCAATCCGCGGGGTGATGCCACCTCGACTCCGGCGTAGACGAGGCGCTTGATCGACGTGACAGCCTCTCGGCGCCGCCCGGCCAACGCGGTGACGAACCGTCTCACGCCCTCGTCGAAACCGGCTTGCGGAAAACTTCGATATGCCAAACCGTGGCGCACCGCCTCGGCGCCGGAAAGTCGATCGCCGGAGAGCAGCAGTCCCAGTGCCTGCTGACGCCCCACCAGCCGGGCCAGCCGCTGACTGCTACCGCCGCCGGGAACCATGCCGAACTTGATGTGGTTGTCAGCGATTTTGGCGTCGTCGCTGACCAGCGCAATGTCTGCGGCTTGCATCAGCTCGAAACCGCCGGCCATTGCGACACCCTCGACCGCCGCGATGACCGGAACCTCGACGCGGGCAATGGCTTCACACGCACGCCGAAACCCCACGAAAAGTTCCCGCAGCGCATCAGATCCCTTCGACCGCAGGCGCTCTACTTCCTCGAAATCGCCCCCCGCGCAGAAGTTTCCGTTGGCGCCCCGGATGACGGCAACAGTGACGTCGGGGTTGTCACCTACCTCCACGATGGTCTGCGACAATTCCTCGTTCAGGTCGACGCTGATCGCATTGAGCTTCTCCGGTCGATTGAGCGTGACCCACGCTATTCCATCGACGACATCGCGTCTCACCAGCGTCATCGCTTGGGTCCTCCGGTGAACTGCATTACGGTAACGGTCAATTCGGCCAAATCAGCGGTACCCCTCACCCGACGCCCTCGTCGGCTATCGCCCTGTGGGCGTCGAGCCCCATCCCCGGTCGTAGCGCCGGACGGCCGGAGCCGCTGCCACCGCCAGTGGTAGCGCGAGCGCACTGGTCGATCAACGACTCAGCCATCGTGACCTCTCTCTATCGAATCCAGTTACCCCTATTTCTAATCCACGTTAAACTAAGATGACGGCGGTCACAACAGCCGCCCCACTGAGGAGCTTGGAATGGACCTTGGACTGAAAGATGCCCGCGTGGTAGTGACCGGCGGCGCTTCGAACATCGGACGCGGCATCGTGCATGTGTTCGCCTCGGAGGGTGCTCGAATCGTGATCAGCGATATCGATAAAGCTCAGGCGGACCGGGTTCGCCGCGAAGCGCAAGATAGGGGCGCCGCCGAGGTCGAAGTCGCGATAGGTGATCTTACGGCTCCCGACCAAGCCGAGGCCGCAATTGGCGTCTCGGTCGATAGTTGGGGCGGCATCGACGTCTTGGTCAACAATGCCGGTTGGAGTGTGCCCGGTTTCATCGCGACCGACACCGACCGCG
>NZ_GG770556.1:165771-178903 GCF_000164135.1 Mycobacterium parascrofulaceum ATCC BAA-614
GCACTCCGCTTCGCCGCTTGACCAGCGCCGAGGACGTCGCGAAGGCAGTGGCATGGTTCTGTTCGCCGACGGCGGCACGGCAGGTCACCGGCCAACTCATCTCGGTCAGCGGCGGCTACACGATCCCGTAACAGCGGCCATCCCGGCGAGGGCGAACGCCAGCATCGGCGCGCCGGCAGCAGAGCCCGACAGCAGTCGCGATTTCGCGTTCTAGCTTTGCGACTTCGTCACTACGAGTAGCACGGGCCGCCGCCGGGTGGCGCACACGATGCCGGCCCGAGCTGAACCCAGGCCAGGTCTATCCACGGCGCCGACAGCCAGGTCTTGGTGGGTTCGATGACGAACCTCATTGGCCCGCGCTCACAGTAGGTTCTGTTGTCACCAGTTGCCGCGCAGCTCGTTCCCTCGTGGTCGATGCGGGCGTGCGGCGGCAACGGTTTGTCGGCTTGGTTGCCGGGAAACCGCGCCGCTACCGACCAGTCATAGTGCACTGCCCGGTCTCCCTCGATCCAGCCGATATGGCCGATTCCCGGCCCGGTGCCGGGAATATCGCCGGCACAGCCGAAGCTGCCCCGGCGCCAGATCCCACACGTCTGACCTGTCGGGGACAAGAAAAACACTCCACCCGGAGATGCGAAATCTTCAGCGTTGACCTCGTCGTAAAACCGGATATCCGGAAAAGGGTCAGGCCCGGCGCCCGGTGCCGGATCGGCCTGCGCCACCCCGGGATCGCTAAAGGCCAGCATGCCTACCCCGACAACGGCCACAGTGCGGAAGAGGCCATCTCTGATCCCTCGACCGAGTCCGCGTCGGCGTCGAACAGTTCTTGGCTTTGACCTAATCACCAATTCTCCCGACCACCTCTCACGGCCCACTTAGCGAAACGATGGAAATCTGCTCTGGCTACTATGGCGATAAGGGTGGGTCTCATCGCGGGCCTACGTAATACGTGGCGTAATGCCGTAGCAAGCGGCATCACCGACATCAAGAGTGTTCTGGCACAGGAGCTTGCCCTGGTAAAAGATGCGCGCACTTACCCATTTGGACGGGCCCGCGCTCGGACGCCAATCCACGCGAACCTGGCTTCCACTCGGCGGCGGAGCTTTTACCGAGGCTATCGTCGCGTCAATTCGCCAGGGCAGCGGCACGTTCGGTATCGCCACCCGCCCTGACGAATCCTCATATTCGATGTTCGCCACGGTAATCACGTCGGACACGACTTCATAGGTGACGGATTCATCAGCCCGCGCAGTCGATGGGTTTATGAGCGCGGAAATGCTGATCGCCGCCAAGGCACCGATCGACCCCGCGGCGCGCCGGAGACCGCGACCCCGCCGTTGCGCCCGCTGACCAGCCGCCGGGATCATTTGCCCGCCAGGACGACGACAGCAAGTGAGAGTCCGGTATCTGCATTGTGGAGAAGGCTGACACCGAAATCGGTGTAGGAGCAATTCGCCAATGGCGCTGGACCCGTGTCTTCCAGCGTCTTGAACACACCCGGGCTGACATTCAAGCCAACGCCGGCGCCCTGCGTAGTCCCTTCCAGTATCGCGCCTTTGATCGCGTCGGCGTCGCTGTTGTGCCCGGCGCCCTGCAGCGACCACGATTTGCCCGCGCTGCTGCCGAGGTCCTTGAGGATGGGCAGTGCACCTGTCGGCGAGTCCGCGGGGGAATTCCTCGTCGTGTGGCTGACGTAGGCGTCGGTCGAGTGATTCACGATCTCCGCAGCGTGCTCGACGATCGGGTCATACCGCAGCGGCGGGCAACTTGTGCCACCGCGCGCCGACATGACGGCTTGTTGGAGCGCGGGGGACGGATCGGCAGTGCTCAGCGGAGCGCACACTACGGCGCTACTCAACGCCGCGGCGAGCGCGACCAACGTCGCGCCGACTGCCGGCGCGCGACCTTGACGTGCCCGTGCCGGCACAGCCGTGCCGCCATGGATTCTCAACACGTGTGCCTCCTCCTCATCGAGATGCCGCCCACCAGACCACGTTCAGTCGCAGACATGGGACCGTTGAATCTTGCTGCCGTAGTGCATTACCCGCTGAAACGATGGTCCGGTGAACCAGGTCGGCTGATGGCCCTTTATGCCCGCGCTGACGTTCGACAGGTTCTGCCAGAGGATGTAAAAGCTTTGACCCTCGTAAATCGGGAAATACATATCTCCTGCGTGGTCATAACTCTGAGTCAGCGACTGAGCACGGGGAGCAAGGAAGTCCACCGACTGATCAATATTCGCAGTCATGGCAGCTTGCCGCTCCGGAATCCCCTCAGCATCCCAGTTGCCGTTCCTGCTCAATACGCTGTTGTTGAATCTCTCGATCTGGAGCCTCAAATCCGCGTAATCCGCATTGAACCACCCACACATTTCTCGCTCGGCATTGATATCCGCGTCGGTGACGTTCCCCCGAGTCTGGTCGAACGGAAATGGAAATTTGGGCTGCCAATTTGCCATGGGCTTGACCGCCGCCAACGGCGGAGGCACCGTGTCACGGCCCGGTGGATCGAGCGGATCAGCGCCGGCGCGAGCCATGAGAGCTGCCGTTCCAGAGACAACGAGCAGCATGCACATCATCACGAGACTGCTCCGGAGACGAGTTTCGGTCCGGCCGGTTGCTACGGATTCCATCCCTCAGCACATCCTTTGAAACATCGCCTGTTATTGCTGTCCAAGAGCTGCGGCGATGCCGCCGACGTCGCTGATTTGCCAGTCTTTGTTGCTGTCGATTGTGAGACTGTAGGTAGCGGTCGACTGCAGTCCCTCAGGAGCTTGCATTGTCTTGGTCAGAACGCTGACGAAGGAGTCGACGACATAGGTCCCGCCCACATCTGAGCGAACTTTCGCGGCCAAGGGCCGCGCGGTCGAAACCCATTGCAGCGGAGTAAGGATCTGTTCCATCTCACCCGCGGCCTTGGTGAGCTTTTCCTTCAGTTCAGGGGAGGTGCCCTTGACGAGTCGCACCTTCCAAGCGTTGAGGTCCTGGAAGTTCATCTCGGCGGCATGCACGGCGTAGTCCTGGGCTATTTCTTCCGCATGCCTTTTGTTGCTGGTAGCGCGGGCTTCCGCACTCAATTTGTTCTGCGCGCCGATGTACAGCCACGCCAGCACTCCGATCGCGCTGGCTGCAACGCAAATAACGGCCGCGATCACCAACGTACGCACCGATATCGACACCCGCGCGCGGGACTTCTCAGAGTCCGTCTTGGACTTGCTCTTGACGGTCGCTGCTTCGTCAGGTTCTGAAGTTGTTTCCTCTGGCTTCTCGTCCTTCGCCGGCTTCTTGTCGGCTTCTGGCTTCTCGTTCACTTCTGGCTTCTCGTCGTCGACGACGTCCGACGACGCGTTCTCGATGTCGTGGTCAGTGATGGACACGGCTTCCCCTCAAAACTTCGATGATTGCCCGGCCTACCGGTCGGGAACGGCAACGTGCAGTGTAATCGCGCCCTCCTTCGGGATGCTCTTCAATATATTTGAAAGAATTTGTCCACTGTCGAAATTCATCAGAGCTCCGCCAATGCCTTTGAAATGCGGCAAAAGCGTCTCCGTCAGAACTTTGAGGTCAGGAGCCCGCGTGTCCAGGAATGCCTGAATTCGGTCCAGGTAATCACCGAACAGCGCCATGTCTCGCGGGTTATTCCATTCCAGGGTATGCATCATGCCTTGATAAGTACCGGCGGCCCCAAAACCCGCCGCTCGAATGGGCGAAATGAGATCACCGAGCAGTGGGCCAACCCAGCCCGCGTTGCGCAGCAGCGCCTGGAAATTGTCGATCACTTCCTGTCCCCGGCCATGCATGCTGGCCGCCTGACTCCGAAGTAGCGAGCTCGCGTGTGCCAGGTTGGGCAGCACCTGCTCCGGCGCGGGCAGAGCAGCGTCGGCCTCGCCCAGAATTCGTTTGAGCTGGCCGGGATCGAGCTGGTTGAGCACGCGCACCACGCTGGTGGCCAACTCCGAGATGGACGGCGGCGCTTCTATCGACTTCGGCGAGATACGTTGGCCGTCCTTGTATACCGGACCTCCGCTCGTCCGTGGCGCCAGTCCGATGTAGGCCTCACCGAGCGCGGACAGATTGTCCAGCCGCACGTCGGTGTCGATGGGAATGTGGTGATTGCCGTCGACGTAGAACTGCACGGTAGCGTCGCTAGTCGCCGTGTTGATTTCGGTCACCTTGCCGACCGGCTGCCCGCGGAGCAGCACATTCGAACCGACAACGAGGCCCTTGATGTCGGGGACCGCCATACTCAGGTTGGTCCGCTGAGCAGGCGGGCCGGTCCGAACACCGAACGACCAGATCACGCTAACGGCGAAAGCGATGATCACTCCGAACATCGCGAACGATAAGGCGCCCTTTAATTTCATGGCGTCGCTCCAAGAATCCGCAGCACGTCCTGCACGTTGTCGATGAGCTCTTTCCCGTCCGGCCCTTTTATCGACGTGATGTTTATCGCCGGGTACTTATCTGCGGGCAGGAAGTAGTCCGTGAGTAGCCGCTGCCACGCGGGCGCTTCGTTCTCGAATGCCCATTTGCTCTCTTTCAGGGCTCCAAGCGCACCGCCGAGCGACTTGAGCAGGGGCACAAGCCAGTAGCCACCGCTGTAGATACTGCCGATCGAGGGCAACACGGTAGCGATGTAAGACCCGACTTGGAATGAGCGTTTCCAGCCCAGCATCCCCTCCGTCGACCAGAAGTACTTGTATTCGGGTAGGTCGTTATACATGACCTGGGCTGTTCCGGATACGCCCGTAAGCCACTGATCGACCATGTCCATGTTGTTGCTCAGATCCGCGAGGTCGGTGTCTACCCGCTTCACCAGGTCGCGGAATTCACCGCTTCGTGCCGGCGTCACCCTGTTGATCCCGATGATGGTGTTTTGGGCACGCTGAATGGATCCGCTGCCGACGAAGTTCGCCAAGTTGGCGATCGTGTCCTCCAGTTGGGGAGGAGACGTGGTCTGTGCCAACGGAACTGTCCCGGCCGGGCGCAGTGCCGGCGCCGGCGGACCCGACTCAGGACGCTCGAGCGCGACATAGGTGTCACCGAGCACCGTGGCTTGCTGCAACGTCGCATGCACATTTGCCGGCACCACCACGTCGGGGTCGATCCGCGTGACGACGTCGACGTGATTGCTCGCCAGATTGATCTTGGTGACCAGTCCCACCGTCGTACCGTCCTGCACGACCTTCGCACGGTCGGGCAGGCTCAGGACGTTGGCGAACTGCAGGACGATTTCGTAACCGTCGCCGTAGCTCTTACCCGGTTGCGGTAACGAGTTGACGGTCATGGAAGCACACGACGGAACCAACATGGCACTTGCCGCGACGGCGACAGCCGACCATATTCGCCGCCTCATCGCTTCGCCGCCTGCTGTAGCACGTACTGCAGGAGCGCGACGTCGACGGCAAAGGGCTGACCATTGACATCGGCGCAACTGCCGGGCATCGACGCGTTCATCATGCCGCAGAGCGCTAGCCCATCGTGTGTCCGAACCCGATACAACGGGGGCCGATAGGCGAGGTTGAACGTGTGGAAATCACGCCTGTTGAAGTGATTGGCGATCGTGTTGATCCACCACGGCACCGGGGTGAAAAGATCCGACAACGCGGTCGCGTGGGGAGTCAGCTTCCGCACCGTGACGCTGACCGTGTCGAGCGCTTGCTGTGTCTCGTCGCCCAATCTGGTTTGCAGGATCGCCACCAACTCGGCCAGTGGCCCGAGGGTCCCCATTCCGCCGCCGGGACCGGCGAGCCCTGTCGTACCGTCTAGCGCCAACGCCAAGTCCGGCGTCGTCTTGCGCGCGTCGTACATGATCTGCTTCAACGGCGGCATCAGTTCGCGCAGGACACCGGTCAGCTCGGCGGTGTTGCGGAGGATCGAGCCGATGTCACTGATCGCTTCGTCTGGGCTGTCAAGTAGCGCTGACGTCCTGGTCACAAGCTGATTGATCCCGGCACCGTTGTTGTGCGCCAGTTCGTCAAGTCCGCGAACTGTGTCACCGACGTTCGTCGACCCGTTGGGGTTGATCGAGTTCAGAAAGGTGTAGGTCGATCCGACCACCTGCGAAATCGTCTTGGCCGAAAACGAGTGGTCGAGCCGAATGCACTTGCCGGCCTGGAGCCGCGGACCGGAACTGTAGTTGCCGACCAGTTCCAACGAACGGTCGGCAAGGATCGATGGCGATCGGATGACTGCCCTGACGTCGGGCGGGAGTGGCCTGCTCTGTGTGATTGAGAAGTCGACCCGGACCTGGGTGGGGTCAGCGGCGATGGACGTGACCTTGCCGATCTGATAGCCCATCTGGGTCACCGGGTTGCCGGCGTACAGGCCGATGGTGTCTGGGAACATCGCGCAATAGGCGACGCTCTTCTCGCCTCCCATCATGGCGCACGACGAGGCACCAGCGACGGTTGCAGCGCCCGTGAGTGTAGCTACGGCGGCGCGAAATATGCGGCGAACCATTCCGAAGGCCATCAGCACGGACTCCCCGCCATAGGGATGCAAAGATCTGTGGCAAGCAACTCAGGTGGTGCGTTCTGCGCGTCCAGCATCCGCTCGATCTTGTTCCTGATCCGCCGAAGTCTGGGAATGATCCGGCTGTTGTGGTCCTTCCACCGGGTGACTCTGTCCTGCCAGTCGCGAACCTTCTCGATGAACTCCTCGCGGTGGTTCACCCAGAAGTCGCCGAAGGGACGCAGGAACGCATCACCGACGTCGCCCATACCTTTCAGGGCCTCGCCGAAACCCTTGCCGTACAGAACGAGCGTCTCCTCGAGGATGGCAAGTTTGCTCACCAGGACCTTTAATTCGCCGGTGAAATTGCGCAGCGCCTCGATGTACTCATCGGAAAGATTGAGGATCGACGTAACCTGCCCCCGCTGACGCTCGATCGTGGACGTGAGGGCATTGCCCGCATCGATAACGGCGGAAAGAGTCTGCACGTTTGTGCCGGTGAGTCCCTCCTGGATTTGATCCAATGATTCGCGAATCGGCTTCGGATTAACTCGCTCGGTGATTTTTGTCGAATCGGTCAGCGCCCGCATCAGGCTGTATGGCATCGTCACGCGCTCTACCGGGATGGGATTTGCACCCAGTGGCTTTCTGCCCAGCGATACCAAATTGACGTAATAACCACCAACCACCGTGAGCATCCGGACCTGAATTTGTGACTGATCGCCAACAAATGCGTCGTGGTCCACGGTTGCGCGAACCTTGACCTGGTTCGGTTCGATTGACAGATCTTTCACTTTGCCGACCGTGATCCCGGCAATCCGCACGGTGTCACCGGGATGGATCGCCGCCGCATCATCGGTGTAGAAAGAGATCGTCTTCTGGCCCGGAGGATTGATGTTGATTTCGGCAGCGGTGAGCGCCAGCACGGCGACCAGTACCAGCGCGGTGACACCCCAGAACGTCGAACTCTTGAGAATTTTCATCGATTGCACAAGATCACCCTTTGGCCATTCAAGAGCACGTCCATTGAGTCGGGCAGTTGCGCGCGACCCCGCGAACAGGGCAATGGTGTATCAGGCGCCCCTGGCGGGGGGACGTTGTCCCACATCACCGGTATCAGCTTGAGGACGTCGCGACTGTAGTCGTCGAAGCGCGTGATTGCCTTGTCGAGACCGTCGGCGATGTCGCTCCGCGAGGAGTCGACGACGTCGATTCTGCCGTCGGGTTGCTGCACCCGAGTGGCGGGCCCGAGCGGAAACCCTGCGTTGGCAAGGACTTGGAGAGTGGGCGCGGTGAAGGCAGGTCCGTACAGTTCCGACTTACGAAACTCGTCCATGACCGAGATCGCCGCGTCCAACGGCTGATTCAGCCACTTCAGGACCTGGACGAAATCTTTCGAATGCCCGCCGAACGTGTCGGCCACAGCGTCGAGGTTGCGCATCACCGTCGCGATGACTTGTTCGCGGTCGGACGCGAACTGAGTCAGCTTTCGGACGCTGTCGAGCATCGGCTTGAGTCCGCCCTCGCCCGACAGATACGTCGCGGCATTCTCGGTGAAGGTGTCGATATCGCTGGGACTTAAGGTCGCGATGACGGGCTGCAGCCCGTTGAACAGAGTGGTGATGTCGAACGACGGTTGCGTCATGGTGATCGGAACATGCGACACAATGCTCGCCGCCGGCGCCGTCTCGGACGGATTGACGACATCGACGTAGCGCAACCCGGTGAGCGCCTGGTATTTGATGGCCAACCGCGACGTGGACACCACTGCGTAGCGCTTGTCGAGACTGAACTCGACCGTTGCGAGGCTCTGTCCAGCCCTACGCTCGAGCGCCAGCGATTTGACTTTCCCGACCCGCACTCCCCGGACCCGCACGTCAGCGTCGACGTGCAGGCCCGACGCATCCGTGAATTGAGCTGTGTAGGAGCGTGTGGGTGCGGCAACTGGTTGTCGCAGGACATTGACCAGGACGATGAACACCGCCAGTGCGGCGGCGGCGGCCAACGCGAATCGCCACAATGCGGCCTTGGGCGTGATCACTGGGCTCCTATCGCACCGAGCGGCGCAGCCACACCGGGTAATTCATCCAGAACGATGTGTGTCTGTATCGCCCGTTGTTCAGGGGATCCCGCATACAGATTTTCCAGTCGAGTTCGCAATTCCACCAAGTCTGAGGAGATGTTGGCCGGTGTTATCAGACCGGGCACTACATCGGTCAGAGTTTTGACCAGATCGACCGCAGGCATCAAGTCTTGCGGGTGGGACGACAATAGCTTGCCCAATGCACCGAAGAATCTATTTGCCAGCAGGTCAAGCGTCGCTATAGACCTCTTGTTCCAATATTCATCTGTTTGATACTGGCCGAGGGAAGGGGCAAGGTTGACAAAATCTTGACCGGGCAGGCAGCCGTCGGCGGTCTGCATGAACCTCACGAATCCAGAGTTGTGATCGAAGTTATAGCCAGCAGAAGTAATCGAGTCCAGCGTGCCTGGGAATGCCACACTCACACCGGTCGTATTTCTCAAAAGTTGCTCGGTACTTACCGTCTGCACCTTCGTCACCGCCTCGGCCGCGACCACGATCGTCTCGATGAGTGGATTGAGCCCGTCGGTGAACCGGGTGGCGCGGTCCATTACGCGCACCAATTGCGGCGTCACTACGCCGCCGGTGATCTCACCCAGCCGGTAGAGCAACGCCTGCAGGGTGAAGTTTCCCTTCGGAACGGTGTCGATTCGCGAGCCATTTCGCAGCGGTGCCCCGCCCGTGCCGGCAACCAGGTTGATGGCGGTGACACCGAAATAATTGGACGGCCGAAAGTCGACGTTCATCTTGTCGGTTAAACCGGCAGTGGGTCCCGATCGGACGTCAGCGTTGAGCCGGACACCACCGCTGGCAAGGCTCGACACGGAGGTGACTTGGCCGACGTTGACCCCGTGCATGATCAGCGCGGTACCCGCGGTGACTCCCTGACCCAGATACGGCAGGTCCATGACGATCGAGATACGGTTCGCCGGACGGCCACGAAACGGGTTCACGGCGATCAACACGCCCGTCACCAACAAGCACAGCGCGAGCACCGCGCCGATCATGGTCAGCCGGCGCGCTTCGGCAGCCTCCGACATCCGGAATAGCAAGCTTCTCCCCTAGCCCTTGAACTCGAATTTCGGCGTCCAGCCCCAAATCATGACCGTCGTCATAATGTCAAGGACCATAATGGTGACGAGACTCGCGCGAATTGCGCGTCCTGAAGCCTGTCCGACCCCAACGGGTCCGCCTGATGCAAAATAACCGTAATAACAATGAATCAACGTTGCGGCGGCGCAGTAAATAATCGCCTTAATGAGCGAATATCCGATGTCTGTCGGGGAGAGGAATTGAACAAAATAGTGATTGTATGTTCCGGCTGGTTGATTATAAGAAACGCGAATCACCAGATCCGAGGTGAAGAAAGCAACCATCAACTCGAGCAGAAAGCCGGGTACCACACATATCATTCCGCCGACGAGACGCGTGCCCACGACGAAGGGTATCGATCGCAGCCCCATCGACTCGGTGGCATCGATTTCGTCCGCGATCCGCATGGAGCCGATTTCGGCAGTCATCCGGCAACCGGCTTGGGAGGCGAACGCCACGCCGGTGACCAGCGGTGCCATCTCTCGGATGTTTCCCCACCCGCCGATGATTCCGGACAGCGCGCCGAGGCCGATCAAGTTGAGCGTCGCATAAGCTTCGATGGCCACCATTGCGCCGATGGTCACACCAAGGATTGTCAGGATGCTGATCACGCCGCCGTCGACGACTATTGAACCCCGGCCCCACGCCAGGCTGTTCATCACTCGCACTGTTTCCCGTGAGTACCGCCGAACAGTTGTCGGTAGCAGCCACACGGTCTGAGCGATGAACACCACCCATTGGCCTGCGGTTCTCAGTGTCCCATTAACGAGTCTGACCGGTGCCCGGCCAAAATTCAGATACGTTGACGGGACGGCGCGAGAGCCTGGCAGTATCGGCGGCGCCACTATGCCACCGCCATGGGAAAGAACATCGTCTCCAGCTGGGTGATCGCCAGATTCGCGGTCACGATGCAGACGACGTTGAGCACGACAGCGGCGTTGACGGCATCCGCCACACCACGCGGTCCGCCCTTGGCCTCCATGCCCCGCATCGAGGAGATGATTGCGACAAACGCGGCGAAGGTGACGGTCTTGCCCATCGCAAACCAGACGTCAACCATCTTCGCAAACGAGCCGAATGACAGCCAGAAGCTTCCGGGCGTCACGTCGTTGACGGTGACCGAGATCGTGAAGGCTGCTGCCACGCCGGACGCGATGACGATGGTGCACAAGATCGGCGCGATGAGTACCAGGGCCAGAAAGCGCGGCACGACCAGACGCTGCACCGGATCGATACCGAGTGTTCTCAGTGCATCGAGTTCCTCGCGGATCGCTCTGGCCCCGAAGTCGGCGGCGATCGCCGAGGCCGCGGCGCCGCCCATCAGCAACCCCGCGGTCATTGGTGCGCCCTGACGAACGACACCGACCCCGATTGCCGACCCGATGAGTGAGTTTGCCCCCACCTCGTTGACGAGGCCGGACACCTGGACAGCGATCATCGCGCCGAAGGGCACCGCCATCAGCACCGCTGGAACTGCCGTCACCTTGAGCAGGGTCCAGGCCTGCACGATGAGCTCACCGACGGGTAACCGCATCGAAATTGTGTCGAGGACGGCATACCGCAAGACCGCGGCCGCCATCAGTACAGCGCGACCCGTGGTCGCCGTGCTGCGCGCCGGAATCGCGCCGACTCGCGATGCAGCCTTGGCCACGCTGGCGCCGGGCTGCGTCAGTACCGCGCGCCAGCCATCCGGCGCGGCGCCGTTGCCGAAAGGCGCGCGATGCAGGGCGCCGCGGTGCCCGCTGTCGCCGTTTACTGACCCGGCGCGCGTAGTCGCCACCGTCGGCGTCTCTGTTGCCATCGAAAACTCGCCTCCTCCCCGTCGCGCTGACCACTGTCGTTTGCCGTGTGCTCCGGCTCACAACGCTGCTCCTGAGGCAAGGTACACCACATCGGAGCATTTTTGAATGCAGTCTCAAAAATTTTCGATAGAACTTCCAAGGAACGAGACGGCGCGACGCCGACACACGTGCAGCGGTTCCCGAGTCGTCCCGCAAGACGAAGTAAGGCCGAAGGTCAGACGAGTCGATTCCGTTGATTGGCAAGGACATTCGCGTGACCCGGAGCTCAGCGCGGACCTGGGTGTCATTGACGAAGCGATCGCGTCACCGTCGGCCACCTCGGACAGGATGCCGCATCGGGGCGCCCGATAAGCCGCGGCGCCACCCCCTACGCCCTTGCGGGCGGACTTACCGGCTGCTTGCGGGTCCAGGCGCGGCATACCCCTACTCCTCACATGACAGCCCTTAGAGGCACCGCCGTGCCACCGCGAACGCTGACTGTAACGGCTGTCACAGTATAGTCCGCCAACGCAGCTGTCAAATACTCGGCACCACCGTAACCCGGCGTCCGGCGGCGTCGAAGTTATGGCAGGAATGGCCAGGTCGGCACGCGTTCGTCACCTCGCCATGTCCCGATGGTCGGTGACCCGGCGCTCTTGTTCGGACCGTTCTGGACTTCACCAAGCGCACGGTGACTCCCGGGTAGGGAGTTAATCCAGCTCGACAACATCCCGCTTGATAATCCGCGCCGCAGGCAAGCGGCCGAGAGGTTTCGGTGTCGTAATGCACGTCCCCGAGTTGGAGCGTGACGGACCTGCGTGCATGACGGGGCGCGGTTGCGGCTCCGGCCAGCAGCTCGGTGATTTCTGTTGGCAGATTGGCGCCACCGCCCAAGGCCGAAAGCCGGAGCCCGTCGAGGCATCGGGGTCGTACACCGTACGGCGAAACTATCTGTCTCTGTTCGGATTCCGAGCCCCCTCAGGTGAGGTGAGAGGTCTGACCGCCAGCCGGCTTGACACCGGTTTAGGTCAGGTACGAGAAGTCGCCCGCGGTAATCATCCATGGCAGCACGTCGGCGACGACCAAACCCGACTTGATCGCCGGGTCGTTTTCCGCGATGCGGGAAGCCTCAGCCGCGTCGATGCGGGGACTGAGGACCATCAGGCCACCAGCGCCTTCCGCCAGCAGCGGTCCACTCAGCAGGATCGCCCCCGCCTCTTCGAGTTGTTGGACGTATGCAAAGTGTTCGGCGACGCCGTCCTGTTCGGTGGGCGCGACCTCAGGTCGAAAGTTCGGGCCTGGGAGGTGCCTGATCACGAACAGAGTTGGACGGTTATCAAACTGATCGGCCATTGCTTTCATACCTTTCGCTACCCAAGACGAGGGCGCTCACTATCGGCAGTGGCGCGCCACCCGACAGACCCTGCTACGTTTCCGTTGATAAATCAACTACATCGTAGATCTGCCAACGATTGTTGCTCAAATGCTCTGTGGCCGGGTGGCGGGTGATCAATTCACGCCGCGGCATCGGCGGTGAAAACTTCGACGGCGCAAGGGTTGTCGCCGATCAAGTCGGCGCGCGAACCCCGGTGGAGCCAGATTTGATGACTCAGTCCGTAAGCGGTCCCAAGCCGTCACCCGCGCCCCTGCTCTAGATCAAGTTCGGCGGCAAAATCCGCAGCCTCGAGGCGACGCTTGACCGTACTCAAGAAACGGCCGGCATC
>NZ_GG770556.1:179434-192056 GCF_000164135.1 Mycobacterium parascrofulaceum ATCC BAA-614
AGGTAGCAGACCGACCGCACGCCGATTGACTCGTTGCCGATGGCGTCGAGCACCACCCTGGGTTCCTTACGGATCACTCCGGTTGCCAGGATCGCCGCCTGGGGTTGCACCAGGATCGGCGTGTCAAACAGCCCACCCTCACTGCCGATGTTGGTGATGGTGAAGGTTCCACCCGATAATTCGTGTGCAGCCAGGTCGCCAGAACGCGCCCGCGCGGCGACGTCGACGATTGCCCGGGCCAACCCGCCCAGCGAGAGGTCACCCGCATTGGCCACCACAGGCGCCAGCAGTCCCCTCGCCGTATCGACGGCAAAACCAAGGTGTTCGGCGTCATGGTAGGTAATGGTTTTGGACTCTTCGTCATAGCTGGCGTTGATGTTGGGATGGGCTTTCAACGCATCGATCGCGGCGGTCGCAATGAACGGAAGGAACGTCAAGTTAACTCCTTCCCGCTCGGCGAAGGATTTTCTTGCCCGCGCCCGAAGCCCCACGATCGCCGTCATGTCGACCTCGTGGGTCTGCGTCAATTGCGCTGTGCTCAAGAGCGATTCGTGGGTCTTTGCGGCGGTGAGCTGGCGGATCCTGCTGGCCTTCTGGGCCGTGCCGCGCACCGGCGCATCGGCACGCGACGGTGAGATTTGCTGACTGCGGTCTGCTGGGTGGGTGTGTCCGGCAGTGGAGCGCCCGTCCACCGGTGCCGGCGCGGGCGGTGCGGCGGGCTTGGGGCCGAGCCTGGCTGCTGGATCGGCACCGGGCGCGGGATCGTCACTGGGCTCCGCGGCCGCTACGAACTGCGGTGCCGGTTCTCGTACCGTCTGAGCTTCTCGTTGGGATTGTGGTGGCGCCTCTGATGCTCGCGGTGGCGCGGATGAAAGTGTCCGCGCCGCGCCGATCTTGCCCAGCTCGGCACCGACTGGGACGACCTGGTCTGCAGCGGCGGTGATGGCCAACAGCGTCCCCGCAGCCGGCGACGGGATCTCCGTATCGACCTTGTCGGTGGACACTTCTACGAGCGCTTCATTCACTTCCACGTAGTCGCCGACGTTCTTCAGCCAGCGAGTCACCGTGCCCTCGGTGATCGACTCGCCCAACTCAGGCATGGTCACCGACAACGTCTCAGCGTCCGGGCTGGCGGCCTGCTCTGCGGCGTCGAGTTCCGATCCGGACTTCCTGTCGGGCGTGGGCCCCTGGACGGGTTCGGGCGGCGCGCCGACACGAGTCGGCGGCGGCCGGTCGTCGACCATTACGCCGGTGGGTACGGAATCAGCTTCACCGATGAGCGCCAGATCGCTGCCCACCGCGACGGTTTCATCCTCGCGCGCGAGGATCTCTGTGAGCACGCCCGCCGCCGGGGACGGTATTTCGGTGTCAACTTTGTCTGTCGACACCTCCAGCAGAGGCTCGTCGAGGGCGACGGTGTCCCCCTGCCGCTTGAGCCACCGGGTCACTGTCCCTTCCGTGACGCTCTCGCCGAGCGTCGGCATTTGGACGGCGATGGCCATGTGTCGACTCCTTGAGTCAGAGCAGCTGTGAACGAGATGAGTTTACACCTACGACTGATAGTTGACTGTATCGTTGATTCGATCACGGGCGCGACACCAGCTTGCGGTTCCGAGACACCCGACGGATGGCTGTTCACCGCCCCGCAGGATGACCCGATGGGTGCCGCGCGTCTTCGGCGAGCGTGGCGTGGGGACTCTTGGCGCACCGCGCGTCCAGATCTCCGAAGATTGAGCGTTTCGGCAATTAAGATGGTTCGATGGCGAAAGCTACAGAGACTGCGTCGGGTTCCGCGGCGCGTGAGGCAACCGGGAACGGCAATGCGCAGTCCCCGCCGGCAGCCAGCATGCGCAAAGAGCTAGTCGAAAACCAGATGTACGAAACCGCGGCCAAGCTTTTCGCCGAGCGCGGCTTCGCCGGCACCAGTCTCCAAGATATCGCCGACGCCATGGGCATCACCCGTCCGGCTCTCTACTACTACGTCAAGAGCAAGGAAGATCTGCTCTCCAGGCTCGTCACCGAGATCACGGCGGGAAACACGGCGCAGATCCTGCAAGTGACAACCAACAAGACGATCGACCCTGTGCAGAAACTGTCCGAGGTCGCCTATCTGATGGCGCATAACCGTGCCCTGCAACCCACGCGCTTCTTACTGCTGGCTCGTTCCGAAGCCGAATTGCCCGAAGATCTGGCGAAGGTTCACGAGACCACCAAGCGCAAGATGTTGCGCAACCTCATCGAAGTCATCCAAGCTGGCATTGACGCAGGCCAGTTTCGCCCGGTGAATCCGCGGATCGCCGCGTTGGCCGTGATCGGTATGTGCAACTGGGTAGCGTGGTGGTTCCACGAAGACGACGCGGCCAGCGCTGAGCAGGTCGCCACCGACGTCGCCGACATGGCAGTGGCGAGCGTGCTGCAGGCGGAGAACCGGGCGACAGCGGCGACTGGACCGCGAGCCGCGTTGTCGCTGCTCCGTCAGGATGTCGCCTACCTCGAGCGCTTGCTCGACGAGGCCGATAAAAAGCGCTGATCCCCTACCAGCAGAGCAACGCCCGCCAGCACCGGTACGGTTCGCGATTGGCCGCCGTCAAGCTTGCCCGAAAGACAGTGGAGATTCCTGCTGCCACTGCGATCTGAGCGAGGCCATACGTTCCCAGAAGACTTCTCGACCACTCCTGGCATCGAGTCGACGAGCCCACAACGCGGCGAAAAGTGCGTCGTATGCCTCCATCGACGCATCGATGATCCCTTGGTCGTCGCCGCGCTGAAGCATAAGGCCCTCCGATAAGAGAGCCCATGCAACGCCGAGTTGGATCACCGAGTCCGGGGTATCGCCCTGATCTTCTTGCAGGACGTGGTGCACGCCCGCGCGAATGACAGCGGCCATATCCGCCAGGACCGGTGATTGCAAGCGGTAAGCGCGCAGAATTTTGTCGAAAGTCGTTCCGTCGTGATCATGCATCCCCAACGCTGCGCCCGGAAGTGCGAACGGTGTGGCGTCTTCGGGCCACGGCCCGTCGGCATCGACAAAGAGGAAATGCGCCTCCGGATCCACGAAGCGTTTGATGAGCCACGGTGAGGCGACACGATCGAGGTGCACCGTCTGGCGCGTGACCCATTTCATCGACGATTACCCTTCGTCGGTGAGCAATGTCGCGATCTCTTCGCGAAGAATCGCCTTATTCACCTTGTGGATGTTGGTCAGCGGGAGTTCAGCTCGGATTTCAAGGCGCTCAGGCCATTTGAACTTTGCCACGCCTTGATCCGAAAGGAATTGCTTGATGGTCTCGAGCTCGATTGCCTCAGATCCCTGACGTAAGACCACGAAGGCGCAGGCCCGCTCGCCTAAACGCGAGTCGGGCATCGCCACCAGTGCCGCACGCTCGATCCCCTCGTGCCTGAGTAGTAACAGCTCGATCTCTTCGGCGTTGATCTTCTCGCCACCCCGATTGATCAGGTCCTTTATCCGGTCCTCGAGTCGGTAGTAGGACTTGTCGCCGTCGAGGATCTCTGTGACGATGTCGCCCGTACGGTAGAAGCCGTCGGAAGTGAAGGCTTCGGCGTTGCGTTCCGGGGCAGCGAAATAACCGCGGATGGTGTATGGACCTCTGGCGCACAGCTCCCCCGATGTTCCCGGCGGTACGTGTCGCTCACTGCCAGGTTCGAGGACCCGCACCTCGTCCCCGGAAGAGATTGGGGTTCCCTGTGTGCCGTGCCGGATCTCCGCCGATGCGTCGCGTGGGGAGAACATGCACATGCCCTCGCCCATACCGAACATCTGGATGACCCTGCACGCTCCGGTCTCGTACTCGTCGATCACTGCGCTGGGCACTGAGCGGTCAGCCCACGCGATCGTGCGCAGCCCTGCCAGGGCCGCTCGCAGCCGTGTATCAGCCTCAATGACACGCGCGATCGGTCGCGTCATCAGCATGTGGGTGATAGTTACGGTCGACGCCAACCGCAAGAAGGCCGCGGTATCCGGGGGGCTGGTGGCAAAACACGCCCCGACTGAATGTGCCGCGTGAAGGGCACACACGATGCCGGCATTGTGGATCAACGGAAGCAGATGCACGGCAACGCTGGTCGAGTCCATGTTCATCGCGTCTCCCCACTGAGCGGCGTTGTACCAGTACTCGGTGCTTAGGCGCGGAATGAGTTTGGGCACACTCGTTGTTCCGCCGGAGAGTTGTAGCACCGCCAGACCCTCCGGGGAGAGTTGGCGTTGCACCTGCTCTATGGTGAGACGTCGCTGCTGACCCGTAGTTTCGTTGGCTTCGGCCAACGATTCGATCGAAAGTTCGTCGGAGGCAGGTGCGGTCGTTCCGACCGTGATCTTGATGCGCAGGCTCGGTTGTGCGTTTGCGATTTCTGTTGCGAGGCTACGCAAATCATGACCGGCGAACCCGGGCTCGTACAAGTGCGCGGCCGGCGCACACTGCCCGGCGATCGCACTGATTTCGTGCCAACGATGCTGGGCCAGCGTCGCAACCGGAACGAGGCCGGCCTTCAGCACGCCGTACCACCCCAGCACGGCCCAGACGTGATTGGTCGTCTGGAACAAGACACGCTCGCCGGGCTTCAGACCCGCCTGAAGCAAGCCGGTCGCAATCCGATCGGTGAGATCTCCCAGCTCGGCGTAGGTCAAGCTGACACCGGGATCGACCACAGCGAGCCGATCGGAAAACCGTTCGACAGACTCCTGCAATTCCTGACACAGCGTCCGAGGCCTCCAGAACCCGGCTGCCCGATAGCGCGCGGCCAACGAATCAGGATAAGGAGTTACCTTGTCCGCGATGTCCACGTCTTCGATTTCGATCATCGCGAAGCCCGTTCGCTGGCCCACGTGGTTATCTTGTGTCCCGCCAACGGCATACCGTCAGGCTCACCACCGGCGAGCGGTCGACCAAAGTGGTCGGCGCGAACCGGATGATGGGTCACGTCAACAGACGCTGCACTCGCCATCGCCTCGCTGATGTCGCTGGGAAACACCGAGCAGTCACCGGTGAACTCGATGATGAGTACTGGCACGGATACACCCGCCAGGGAGCGGGCCACCGATGCGTTGGCCGACAGACCAGACCATGTCGACAGCCACGCCTCGGGTGTGGTCAGCCGACCGAACCCGTTGACGCCGTAATTTGACACTGACGGCTTGGCGCTGATCACTGAACCGTAGGGCCGCTCGGATTTGTCCAGCCGCAGGTCCGTACAGCGGAGGTCTGCGTCGGTGCGGTAGGTGGTGATGACCGGGGTGAGGATGCTGCGGCGCTTATCCGCGCGAGTAGCGGTACCGGCCTTGATCTTCTTGCGGGCCGATAGCTGCTCGGCAATCAGTTCGCGCGCCCGCGCGTCGATGCGGGCCACCCGCTCCGCCTGCGCGTTCCGGTAGGCGATAACAAAAGCCTCCGAATACTGTGAGCCGCCCTCTTCAGCGGTTCCAAAGCCATTGGCAGGATCGAAGGGGTCCAGGCCCGGATCAACCGAGAAAGGATCGGCTTCGTCGGTCACCGATGGGTCGATGGCCGCCTGCAAGAGTTTGCCTTGGCCCGGATGCGGAGCGATGAGTACCAGACCGTCGGGTGCAGGCATCGGCGCATCCCCGAGCTTTGTTGGCGCGCCGCCCGGGGTACGCGAGATTCGCGAATCCGGTTGCGCTTCTGCTTGTTCTGCGTAGTACGAGTAGAGGCCGCCGCCTCCGGAATGGCCGATCAGGAAGATGTGTTCAAAGCCTTCCCGCCGCAGCCACTCCATCGCTGCGGCCACGTCGAGTAACGCGTTTTCGTGCACAAGCCGCAAATCGTTGCCGACATCACGCCCCACCTGTGCCCATACCGCGCTCCCCGATCTCAGTAACTCGGGGATCAGCGGGTGTTGACGAAGGTCCTGACGTGGATGCATCAGGCAGAACACGGTGCGTGCGCGTGCAGGCGGTTGATACAGCGTTCCGCGGGTGACTTCGCCGTCGAAGGTGATCAGGGTTTCCGAACGCGCGGAAACGCCATCGGGGAGGCGTGCGGGCCAAAAGTCGATCGCGAGCGCCGCACGGCCCCTGCCCGAGGGTTGATAGCCGGCCGATGCCGGCGCATGCCCGGTGGTGGTTTGAGTCATCTGTCCCTACCTAGTGCTGCTATTACGTCCGTGTTGCCGTATTGCTCAGTGCTTCAGCTAACTTGGGAAGCAGGTGGACCGATCGGAGACCGGACCCATCGACAGCGGCCTGAACCTGCTTCACACGCACGATCACCGCCGGGTTCGTTTCGCCGACCTTGGTGAATTCGGAACGAAAAGTGACCGATCGCTCCGAGAGCGTGTCGACCGACAATGTGGCCTGCACTCGATCATCGAGCCGCAGCGCTGACGCGTATTCCATTTCGCACCGCACGGCGGGCAGACCATACCCGTTGGCCAGCGCGTCGAAGGTTCCGCAGCCCACGTCGGCGAGCCAGGTGGAAACCAGCCGCTCGGCCCATAGCAGCGGGGCTCCGAAGTAGATAACCTGCGCCGCGTCAGTATCGGCCATCACCACTCGGAATGAACTCCGTGTCAACAGAGACGAGCTATCAGGGGCCCGGTCTGACATAGACACGCGGAATTCGCTCCTCGGTGCGACGGCGGTGATCGGTGAGCCCGACAGATCAGAAGAACGGCACGTCCGGCGCCAGTCCGCAGCGGACCCGGCCGTGCAGTTCGGAATTTGTGCTGAACACGAGGAACGAGTGCACCGTGAGCGCTTCGATGTCATCCACGATGCGGCCCATCGGATTCGACAGGGTCAAAGCGCTCGCGCCGGCGGCTTGGCGGATGACCTCGATCGCCTCACGGCTGCGGCGAAAGCACCAGGCCGCATCCGAGCGGATTCGCACCCGGCTCGCCACATCGGCGAGGTTCTCAGAGACCTTCAAGGCGGTCTCGACGGCCCGCTCGGCATGGAAGCGCGCCTCGTCGATCTTCATGATCGCTTCATCCATCTGCAGATGCGTGACCACCGCGTCGGACTGCTTGGCGTAAGTCGTGTACGTGATACCACGCTTGTGAATTCTGGATGCAAACAAATCCATTGCCGCCCTCGCCATTCCGAGTGGGGCACCGGTGGCTCCCGCAGTAAAGAACGGGATATGAGGTACCTTGAAGTAGCTATCGGAGGCCAGTGATTCAGAACGGGTCTCCGCCATGGCTGCAACCGCGATGGGCTGCACCATGTGCTCAGGAACGAACAAATCCTCAACCGAGAGTGTGTTGGATCCCGATCCGCGCAGACCGCTGACGTGCCAGTCGTCAGCGGCCACCATGTCGGAGCGTCGGATGATGAAAGTGGCGGGCTCGGGATCTTGACCGTCGCGAACGATCATTGAGGCCATCAGGCCCCAGTCAGCGTGATGCTGGCCGCTGCAGAACCGCCACGAGGCCGTGATGCGATAGCCGCCATCGGTGGGAATGGCCTGCCCTGAGGGTGTGAAGTTAGAGCACATCAAAGGCGCACCATCGGCGAACACCTCGTCGAGCGCCCGGTCCGGGAAGGTGCAGCTCATATAGATGCCGCCGTTGTAGATGCTGGTGACCCACGACGTTGATGCACACCCGCGCGCCAACTCTTCGCCGATCCTGATGAAGGTCTGTAGCGACACCTGGTAGCCGCCGCGTGATCGAGGCGTCGTCAGCTTGAACATGCCGGCGTCACGAAGCGCCTCGATGACCGTATCAGCTGGGCGGGTCAGTTGCGACGCTTCGTCGGCGTGCTCGGCGAGCAGCGTGGACAACTGCGCAGCCTTGGCGATCAGCTGCTCCTCTGTATCCGGTTCCAGGGCCTCGTCAGTGGTGGTCATTGCGGACACAGAATTCCTCCCAGGCGATGTTCTTGTGCGCGAGAATCGCTGTAATGCCAGTCACGTTAGGGGTACCCAACGCTATTGTCAAATAGTCGGCGTCACCGTAAGCTGACACCTGCCGGCTGGAGGCAACACCGAACAAGCAGCCGCGTTGCGACATCAACCCAACAGCAGGAGGCAGCGTTGTCACCAATCGGCATCGAGCGTGTCAACTACATCGCACTGAACGCTAAAAACCCGGAGACGGCCGCGGCATTCGCGGCTGAAAGGATGGGATTCTCGCTCGTCCACGCCGATCCCGACGGTACTCACTATCTCAGTGCGCACGGTGTCGATCGATACTCCCTGGTCTACAAACCCGGCGCCGATCACGGGCTACACCACGTGAGTTATCTCGTGCACGATGCCAAGACACTCGACGCAGCGGTCAGCCGCTTGGAGGCGACGGGCGCCAAGGTATCCAAACTTGAATCGGCCGGGTGGGAGGGAGCGCCCGCGGTCAGGGTTTTGACGCCGGCCGGTCACTGTCTCGAGTTGACGACAGGCGTGAGCACTGCAATTCCGGTTGCCCATCTCATCGAGGCACCTGAGACCGGCGGGCCCGAACCCGTTGTCGCCGATCATCTCGGACTTGGAGCTGCCGATTTCGAGGCCGAGGAAGCCTTCATGCTCGACACCCTCGGTCAGCTGTACTCCAGCCGCATCATGGGTCCTGGCGGAGTGCAAGTGATGGGTTTCATGCGTTCCCCTGGCCGCTACCTCTATCACGATGTGGTGTTGGTGAGGACGCCGGCCACGGCGCTGCACCATTTGCAGTTCAGCATGAAGAATGTCGATTCCTTTTACGCCACCGCAGAAGCTCTGCAAGCCAACGATGTACGCATCGAATGGGGCCCGTTGCGGCACGGTCCGGGACACAACATCGCTCTTTACTTCCGCGACGCCGAGGGCTACTGGTTCGAATACTCGGTGGAAGAGGAGATCATCCTCCACGACCCCACCTACGTGCCGCGCACGTGGACCGTCGCTGATTCACACGCCGTCGATGAATGGAACACCGGCGCGCCACCGGCCGAGTTGATGGGTCCGCCCCCACCCGATGCGTTGCTGGGAGCGGATCTCAACGAGACCTTTGCAGTCACCGACAGCTGATACCGGCGCGGCGGATCTTCGTCGTGGTCTTGATCAGAGGAGTTTCACATGAGTGCGCTCACAGTGGGTTTCATCGGCGTGGGCCGGCTGGGCTTGCCCTTGGCAAAGGGGTTGCTTGACACCGGGTTTCGTGTCATCTCCACCAAGCGCGGCCGATCCGAGGAATTGATTGCCGCCGGCGGCGCTGTTGCAGGAGACGGCTCGCCCCGCGACGTGGCCGAAGCCGCCGACGTCATCGTGACCTGCATGCCGTCCGCAGCGGCGTTTCAGGACGTCATCGACGGCCCAGACGGAATTCTTCGAGCCAGTGCAGTACCACCCGTCATCGAGTGCAGCACCCTGCCCTTGGATGTCAAGCAAGGCGCGCGGAAGCTGTTGATCGACAGGCGTTCTCAATTTATCGATGCGCCAGTCAGCGGTACGCCACCGATGGTGGCTATGAAGATCGCGATGATCTATGCCAGCGGCGACCGTGACGCGTACCTCACTTACGAAGCGGTACTGCAGGCCATGTGCCCCAAGGTCACCTATGTCGGGACCGAATTCAACGGTTCGAAGATCAAGTTCGTCGCCCAGTTCTTGGCGACCATCCACGTCACGGCCGCCGTCGAGGCGATGGTGTATGCCCAACGTGCGGGTCTCGATCTCAGCCAGGTCGCCGAACTCATCTCAGCGAGCCCCGGCGCCACCTCGGGGCAGTTTCAGATCCGCGCCCCGATGATCGCCGCCGGTAACTTCGATGCAACACTTGTCACCGTCGACATGACATTGAAGGATGTCGACGAGGTCATTGCGTTCGCCCGAGAAATCGGTGCTCCCACTGATTTGTCGCAGATCGTCGCAGATCGCTATCACCGGCTCAGCGATGCAGGCCGCGGCAACGCTGAGCCGGCTGCGTTGTTCCGCGCTCTGTGTGACGGCGAACAATGACCGCCTCCCGACGGTTCGCCGACGATCGAGGCGAGCGAGGATGAGGCTCGTCCGCGCACACGGTGGTGCCACCGGCCTGATACTCGAGGCCGATGGGCGCCTCGAGGTACTCGACATCTCTTCAGCCGGCGAGACGCTGCGCGTTGCGAAGCCCCACCTCGCCGACGGGGTTCAGGCTTTGTTTGATGACAAGCGGCAGAGCTGGCTGCCGATGATTGAGCGGTGGACCGAGGCGCGCGAGACGCTTCGGTTGCTTGCCGAGCATGCTTTTGGGTGTTGGGACAGCAGTACTCATGATCTCCCGCTGACACCCCTGGATGAGTTGGAGCTCGAACCCCCGTTGCCCGATCCGGGCTCTCGGATCTTTGCAATGGGCGGTAACTTTCCGACCCACGCCTCGAAGATGTCCGGGGTGCTGAATCTGCCTGATTCCGTGACGAATTCAGCTGCCCACAATGCGCCGCCCTGGGGGTTCTACGTGATTCCCGGCACGGTGGTCGGACCGAACCACACGATCGTACCTCCGCCAGGAACCAAATACCTGGACTACGAAGCTGAAGTGGCCGTGGTGCTCGGCAGCGATGCGCGCGACGAGCTGTCCGTTCGTTTCTGGGGATATACAGCATGGAACGACTTCAGTATCCGCGACACAGCACTCGGCGCTGCACAAACTGACCATGGACCCTTGACCTGGTCGTTGACTAAGAACTTTCGCACCGGGAATAGCTGCGGGCCCTGGATGGTCGTCAACTACCCGCCCGTCGACAATCTTTCGATCACCTGTCATGTCAACGACGAGTTACGACAGTCGGGCAGCACCGCGCAGATGGCCCATTCATTTGGCCGAATCGCCAGCTATATCAGCGAATTCATTCCGCTGAGCGCTGGCGACATGATTCTGTCGGGCACACCCGCCGGCACCGCGATCGAAGGCGGAGTTAACGGCGCATTCCTGCAGGCCGGCGATCACGTTGATGTTCGGATCGATGGGGTCGACACGTTGCGCAACGTGATCGGCGCCGGTGACTGATCGTCTTCGCTTGATCGGAAGCCTCTTCCCATCACCTGCACAAATCTTCTGACGGAGGCATAGAGACACCATGCTCGTAAAGATCATCGGCGGTGGGCCCGCCGGCGCATTAACCGCCAGATTAGCAGCCTCGCGTCACCCCGACTGGAAGATCGAGGTTTTCGAAACGCTGCCGCCCGATGATACTTTCGGATTTGGCGTCGGTCTGACCAGGGCTCTGTTGCACGCCGTGCAAGTAGCCGATCCGGTGGTCTTTGATCGCTTGATGGCGGCTACCTTCCCCTTCTCTTCCGCCAGCTTCCGGCTTCCCCAGGGCACAACGCAATTCGGGCAGTTCCATAGCGGTGCCATCAGGCGTTCGGAACTGCTCCGGATACTGCTCGAAAGTGCCGCAGAGGCCGGCGCCGACGTCAACATCGGCAAGAGCGTCCATGTCGATGATTTGACGGAAGAAGCCGACATCGTTGTCGGAGCCGACGGGCTATCGAGCTCAACCCGCGCACGATTCGCGCCGCAGCTGGGCGTCCATCAGTCCAACGGCCGCGGCGCCTTCATCTGGTGCGCCGCTGACATCGAGTTGGACGGCACAGTCTTTCATCCGGTACAGACGTCGGCTGGGACATTTGTGGCGCATGCCTATCCCTATGCCCCCGGTCTTTCGACGTTCGTCATCGAAGCCAGCGTTGACACGCTAGAGCGCGCCGGGTTCGTCAACCGCACGTGGGAATCGGAATCCTCCTCCGATGAGGAGGCTTTGAACTATCTGTCCGAGGCCTTCGGCGCGTTGCTCAAGGGCGGCCACTTCTTCGGCAACCGCTCACGTTGGACGCACTTCACCACGTTGGCATGTGACCGTTGGTCCTACCGCAATGTAGTGCTGTTGGGTGACGCGGTGGCGACCGTGCACCCGTCGCTGGGCTCGGGCACCAAGGTGGCCCTCGAAAGTGCCATCGCACTTGTCGACTACCTCGACACAGTTGAGGGCCAGCCCGTCTCTGATGCCCTGGCCGGGTTCAGTCGCAGCCGGCGGCCCAGTGTCGCGCGCCTGCAAGAGCGAGCGGCACGCAGCCAACTCTGGTGGGAGTCCTTTTCCCAGCGACTGCACCTCTCGCCATCGCGCGTGGCAGTGGCCTATCTCAGTCGTGCCGGCGTGGTATCGCTGGACAGCTTGGCTAAGACAGAGCCGGCATTGGCGGCCAACGCAATTGCGGACTTCGCGGACGTTCCTGTCGACGATGTACCCGATTCCAACCTGACAGACTGGGTTTTGAATCTCCCGCTGCATACCGAGGCGATCAAGCTTGACGACCGCAGATTGCCGCCGCCGTCCGGACACGACGCGGCGTCGGACATCGCGACGATCGAGGTCAACTCTGGGGATGCCTGGGGGCCGCACGGCGAAGACTATCTAGATCTGGCACGCGAATACCTGCAGGCGGGCGCCACCGTTATCGCGTTGCACGGCGGCGATACCCGCTCCGACGTGATGGATCGGTTGGCTGTCGCGGAGCGCATCCGCATCGATACGGGCAGCGTCGTCGCCGTCCGAGCTCGACGAGACCACCAAGACATCGTCGCCGACGGCATTGTCGCCGGTCGAACAGACCTCATTCAACTCGAAGGAGTAAGGAGCCGTCCCGTGTCGAAGTTCAACAGCAATTCTCTGCTGCCCGAAGGATCGGTG
>NZ_GG770556.1:192398-205782 GCF_000164135.1 Mycobacterium parascrofulaceum ATCC BAA-614
GGATCGGTGCTGGCGATGCTCAAGGCGGCGGTCAACGCGGCGCGCGAGCTCGAGGCGCCGTCGGGTGTGGCAATCGTGGACGCTACGGGTCTGTTGCGAGCCTGGGTGCTGATGGACGGCGCCACTCCGCTCGCCGTGGAAGTGGTGCCGAAAAAAGCACGCACTGCCGCGTTCAGCGGCCTACCCACCGGCGACGTGCCGGCCGAAATCTCAGCCCAGCTCGCCACGGCGTCACAAACATTCGTCGCGTTGCCTGGCGGATTGCCGATCGTCATCGACGGCGCCATCGTCGGTGGAATCGCCGCCGGAGGTGAGTCGGCGGAAATCGATGTCGCGATCGCTCAGGCCGGGCTCGACGTCCTGGCAACGCTTTAACCCCGTAGCGTGAGCCGAGTCGGTCTAGCTCGGCTCATCGCAAAGCATCAGGGACGTTTTCCTCGGCAACGCATGGGCCGCGCCGATCGTAACGCCTCAGCGATGAGGGGAACACGCGTCTGAGCGGTTGCCGCCCGCAGCGGGCGCGGTCATCGACCGCGCCCAGCCAGTTCGCATTCATCACCCGACAACCGCGCCCGTTTCTGCCCGTGGGGTACTGACGATCGCGGATTCACATCACCAGACCGGCGAAACCGCTTGCCGCCACACGTCGCCGACATGTGGCCGCATCCCGGCATCCTTCGAAGGTACCCCGGCTGCAGTCAACTCCCGACACACCGACGTTGCACCGACAACAGCTGAGGCTGGCCCGTCGTCAACACCCCTGACTACGAAGTGTTGCAATCACCCCGTGAGCCCAAGCCAGCCGCTCGACCGTCAACGCGGCCGGCCAACTCGTAGTGTTCACCGACACTGACCGGTAGCCATGACTGGCCAGGCCACGTCATTCACCAGGCGGTGCGGGGGTTGACCTTATTTGTAGCGACGGCCACCAAAGGACGGTCAAACGGCGCTAGTTGGGGTCGGATCGATATTCTTGTTGTATCGCAGCATGTTCTGCGGATCCCATTTGGTCTTCGCATCGACTAGGCGGCGATATTTTTCGGGTGATCCCCACGCACCTTTGCGCCACGCGGAGCCGAGGTCGGTTGTGAGATTGATGTAGCAGTTATCCCTGAACTCAGGCCGCAGTTCAGCATCGAGGGCGTCAGCCCACGCCATGAACGTGGCGTCGTCGGACGGGTCATCCCATTGCGTCGCCACTTCCCAGAACCAGGTGGCACCCTCTCGGGAGAAAGCGCAGGAATCTTCTTCGAAGTCGTCGCTGATCGCACCGCCGAGTGCCCAAAGGTTCTGCACGGTGCTGGGCGTCGGAGGTGCCGTGGGAGCAGGGGCGATCCCTGCGTGCTTGATGGTCGTGTCGATCGCACTGTCGGACAGCTCGCTCAGGTACCCGCCCTTGGTGTACACACGTCGCCCGTATGGCGCGATAACGTCGAGCATCGAATTGGCTGCGGGCCACGGAACCGGTTGCACAGCAACGGTCGCCGGCCTACCCAAACTTGCTAGTTGTGCCATCACCCGATCGGAGTCGCTTTGTGGACCGGTGAACACGACGACGAACATCAGAACGTCAGTGCCGTGTGCTTCGACCGGCACCGGCGGCAGGGGGGGACATTGGGTGAGGGCAGCAATCAGCGCCAATTCCCTTGGCGCCGTGGGCATATACTCGCGGAGAGACTGAAGGACCTCGGATGCTTGATCCAGCGAGAACGGGATCATGCCGGCTGACACCATCTGCGGTATGGGATGGGCCTGGAACTCGAAGTTGACCACCACGCCGAAGTTGCCGCCTCCACCGCGAACCGCCCAGAACAAGTCTGGGTTCTCGTCGGCGCTCGCACGTACTAGGCGCCCGTCGGTCGTGACGATGTCGCATGCGAGAAGGCTGTCTACCGTCGCGCCGCGGGCGCGCATGTTGTAGCCCACGCCTCCGCCGATTGTGAGCCCGGCGACCCCGGTGGTGCTCACCGTCCCGGCGGGCACCACTAGACCATATTCGGCGAGCGCTCCATCCATCTCGCCCAGCAGCACACCGGCGCCGAGTCGCACCCGACGCGAGCCGGGTTCGACGGAGATCTCCTTGAACTCACTGAGGTCAACTACCAGTGCATCGTCGGGCATCGCGCTTCCGTCCACCCCGTGCCCGCCGGCCCGGATCGCAAGACCGCGGCCGTGCTCGGCAGCGAATCGCACGGCGGCGATGACGTCATCGGCGTCCAAAGCACGTGCGATAGCCGATGGCTGTTGCTCGCTCATCCGGGTGTTGTAAATGGCGCGCGATCGCACGAACATTTCGTCACCGGGCGTATATACCGGTCCCCGAAAGTTGGAAAGGCCTTTCAACACAGGCACCGACATGTCACTCCTTCGAAATGTAATCGCGGTTGATTGCCAAAGAGCTGCCGAGGTGCAAGTTGTTCTCTCGTCAGATCGATTTCTTGCCGGTCGTCAGTCCGGCTGGATATGCAGCTGGTCGCTGTCGAACTGGGTCACCTTGCCGTTGCTCAGTGCGCCGATCGCGCTGAACCAGACTGCGCGTCGCGCACGCGCCTTCTTTCGATCGATGATCAACGAGCCTTTACTGCTGATCTCGACGTAGTGGCCGATCACCCGCGCATGGTCGGCGACGGCGCTGCCCTCGTCGATGACGGGTTTGAATTCGGGCACGTTGAGCACATACAGCCGGATCACCGAATGAGCTCCGCGGCCGGCGAGACATCCTCGCTGTGTTCCAGGATAAGTTCGGCTTTGCGCGCCCACAGCGCAGCCAGCGAAGGCTTTTCCGAGGACGCCACCACATCGAGCAAAGCTCGCACGGTCAATTCGGCATCATCATCGTCGGCAACGGTGGTCGCCCTCGTGGGATAGGTGAATTCGACCAGATACCCGTTGGGGTCATGGGTGTAGATCGACTCGATCGTCTCGTGCTTGACCCGCATTTCGACATGCCAGTCGTTGGACTGCAGACGGCGTTGGTATTCCTCAAGGACGTCAACCGAATCCACATGGATCGCCAAGTGACGGGAATCTCGGAAGAACCCAGGAATCTCCGGGCCGTGCGTGGCGTACGCGTCGCCGTCGGGACTGAACCGCTCTACCCCGAAATAATAGAAGAACGCGATTCGATCGCCTTTGCCAATGTCGAAGAAGAAGTGTACGAAATCCGGGTGGTCCGCCGGACCCCAGCCCACTGCGCAGACCGAGTGCACGATCGGAAAACCCAAGATGTCGTGGTAGAAGCGGACGGTGCCCGCGGGGTCGAACGTCGGGAATGCCGCGTGGTCAACGCCGCGCGCCAAGTGCTCAAGCCCCGTGGGCGTGCTGTCAGCCACGTGTTCCACCTTCCTCGATCCAGGTGCCGCTGTCGTCCAGCCTAGGCGGCACTGGACCGCTCGTCAACACCATCGTCAACTATTGGTCTTATCCGTAAAACCCCTGTACGCGCTTATCCGTCGACGATGACCGCTTTGGTGGGGCACAGCTTTTGTGCGAATTCGACTCCTCCACGCATGCTCTCGGGGGGGCTTTCCAGGACGACGTGTGCGTATTCGTCGGAGTCCGCCATGTCGAAGACCTGCGGTGCTGCGCTTACGCACTGCCCGTGGCCCTCACAGAGTCCGGTATCGATCCTCACCTTCATGGTCACGACTTGAACACCGCGGGAAGCGATGGGATCGCCGCGGTTTCGGTCCCGCGGAACTCATAGACCGCAGCCGCGGGATCGACCAGGGCGATATCGGGGGCCCGCGTCAGAAGCTCTTCGAGCGCCACCTTCATCTGCATGCGGGCAATGGGCGCTCCGGGGCAGGCGTGGATGCCGAAGCCGAAAGTCAGGTGCCTGTTACGCCGAGACTGCTTGCGCTCCAGGGAAAAAGCATCGGGGTCGTCGTAGACTTTCGGATCACGGTTGGCCGCAGCCCAGCACAACAGCACCGACTCGTTCTCGGCAATGTCGGCGTCACCAATGGTCGCTGGCTTGACCGCACGGCGGAATAACCCGAAGAAGGGGGGGTGGAGACGCAGTGTCTCTTCGATGGCTACGGGAATCAGGTCGTGATCGGCACAGAGCCGAGCTTTCACTTCGGGTGCCGATAGAACGTCGCATAGCAGACTTGACAGAGCCGCCACGGTGGTGCCGTGACCGGCCACGAGGAAACTACTCATGGTCATGGCGATCTGCTCGACACTGAGCAACTCGCCATCAATCTCGGCGGTAGACAACTCGGTGAGGAAGTCGTCGCGCGGCTGGTCGCGTCGCGCGAGGACCTCTTCGACACCCAATTGAGCCAGGGCCATGAAAGTGGCCCCCGCAAGTTCTTGGTCGCCCAGGCTTCCCACCATCTCTAGTGCCTTTGCGCGGACAGCATCCCGCTTCTCGGCGTCGAAGCCGAGAAAGTGACACAGCGCCAACAAGGGCAACTCCTCGGCGAAATCCGCGACGAGATCGAAGGAGCCACTCTCACGCAGCCGGTCGATCAGTGTGATGACATCGGCCCGGACAAGAGGTTCGATCTGGGCGGCGGTCTCGTTGTTCAATATCCGGCTGAACAGCTCGCGCCATGAGGTGTGTTCGGGTGGATCCTGCTCTAGCGGTGGAAAGGCGGGGCGTTCGGCGAAGGGGCGCGTCACGCTCGGTGACGATGCGTAGGTCTTCCAGTCACCCTGGGCAGCCTTGACATCGTCGTAGTTCAGCAGGAGCCGAAAGCCACCTTGCTTGTCACTGCGACCGACAGGGCAGGCTTCTCTGGCTTCCGCAAACAGTTCATAAGCGAGTTCAGGGGTGGTCTCGTCTGAGGAGAAATTGCGGAGTTTCTCGATGAGGTCTTCGTGGGACGCGGACAACGGGCATGGCCTTTCACTCGAATTACTGGGGGCGCTGGGTTCAGATATCGATAGTCAATTTTGTTCCGAGGCAGCGTGATACGCAGATCATCATCGACTCGTTCGACGCGCGCTCCTGAGGGCTAAGGAACGAGTCGCGATGGTCTGGTAAGCCTTCGAGAACATCTACCTCGCAGGTGCCGCAGGTGCCTTCCATGCATGAGCTGAGCAGCTCGAGTCCGGCTTCTTGGGCGACTTCGAGAATGGATCTACCGGGAGGCACGGTAAAGGTGAGATCCGAAGTACTGCAATAGACTTCGAATGCCGACTCGGGCTCGAGTATCGCGTTCTGCTTGGGCGCGAAGCGTTCGACGTGCAGTGTCACGTCGTCTCGGGTCTCGCAAATTTGCTCCGTGGCTTCGATCATCGGCTCCGGCCCACAGCAGTACACCGCCGTCCCCGGCTCTAGATCAGCACATATAGCTTGGAGGTCAAGCAGGCCCTCTTCATCTTCAGGGCGGCTCACGACTCTGTTTCCGTAAGTGGAGAGCTCGGCGAGAAAGGGCATCGCTGAGCGTGTCCGCCCGCCATAGTGCAACTGCCAGTGCGCGCCCCGGCGCGCAAGCTCGGCCATCATGGGTAGCAGCGGCGTGATGCCTATGCCGCCGGCGAGAAAGACATACCGTGGAGCTTCGCTGACGAGCGGAAAGCCATTCCGCGGGCCGCGGACAGTCAGCACCGACCCCTCAGTCACTTGGTCGTGCAGCCGAATGGATCCCCCTCGGCCGTCGGGCACTCGACGCACAGCAATCTGCCATCGGCGAACGTCGTCGGGGTCTCCGCACAGTGAGTACTGGCGAACGGTTGCCTCATCGATGATCACGTCGACGTGTGATCCCGGAGTCCACATTGGCAGCGGCCCGCTGTCTTCGGCTCGTAAGGTGAGCTTGATGACGTCGGCAGCGGCGTGCTCGACGCTCTCGACGGTCAACTCTGTAACGGCCTCGCCCCCGGGTGGCGCCGCCGCACCCGTGGGGGTCCGTGAGGTGTGGGTCACAGTCATTGAAGCGATAGTAAACTATTCGACGCTGCCGTAGCAATGCATTCAGGCTATGCGGGCGTCGATCAGCGACGGGACCGCTAGGAGGTGTCCGTGGGTCGCGCGAGTGGTCCGGTGCCGAGACCGGTCAGTCTCCGCGCTACCGCGCGCACCAACTTTGATTGTTCTACGGGTATGATTATTTTTCGACAAAAAAGTCAGGGCCGGGGCACGCGGTAAACCCGCGGCCGCGGCCGGCGTTACCAACGGCTAATTGCGCGTGACAACAGACAAGAGGTGCTGATTGTTCGAGCCTGAAAACCGTACTGCGGGGGGCGCTGCGAACGCTGGCCGGATCCCGCATCGCAGATGGTGCACGCGCAAACCGGGCTTCGGCCGGCCCCGATCCACCCGCGGCGTCGGCTGCCGGGCGCATCGCCTGGCACGTCCGTATGAACTTGCCCTACTTGCCCACCAGGAGCGCCCGTGACAACTGCTCAGGTTGATGAACACACGACATCAACAACCGAACCCCTTCAGCGGATCGCCGAGCACGTGCGGTGGCTGGCAACTGCGATCGTCCATCACGCGAACCACGTTCGGCCAAACCCCAGCGGGCTGAAAGTCGGCGGGCACCAGAGTTCATCCGCGTCGATGGTCGAGATAATGACCGCGCTCTACTTCGAGGAACTCCGAGAAGGTGACCGGGTCTCGGTCAAGCCGCACGCGTCGCCGGTCCTGCACGCGATCAACTACCTGCTTGGTTGGCTCGATGAGAAGTACCTGACCACGCTGCGCGATTTCGGTGGTCTGCAAAGCTATCCCAGCCGATCGAAGGATCCTGATCCCGTCGACTATTCGACGGGATCAGTCGGCATCGGCGCCACCGCGCCCATCTGGGGGGCCTTCGCGCGCCGGTACGTCGACGCGAACTTCGGCAGCACCGGCACCGGCCGCCAGTATTCGCTCGTCGGAGACGCCGAACTGGACGAGGGTGCGGTCTGGGAAGCGATTCTGGATCCATCTGTTCAAGAGCTGGGCGAAATCGTCTGGATCGTCGACATGAATCGTCAATCGCTGGACCGCGTCGTTCCCAACATAGCCGCCGGCAGACTGGCCACGATGTTCGACGCCGCCGGCTGGCAGGTCATCAATGTCAAATTCGGTGCGCTGCTAGAAGACTTGTTCACCCGCCCAGGCGGTCCGGAGCTGAGAACCCGCATCGTCGAGATGGCCAACCCCGAATACCAGCGCCTGCTGCGCTGTCCGGCTGACGAGTTGCGCGCCCGACTGCCGGGTGACGGGGCCGGCTCGGCGGCGATCGCGCAACTTATCAGCTCCCTCGACGACGAGACCGTCGTCGCGGCCATCAGCAACCTCGGTGGGCACGACCTCACGGCCCTGCGGAATGCGTTCGTACAGATCGACGACACTCGCCCCACCATCATCATCGCCTACACGATCAAGGGGTTCGGCCTTCCCACGCAGGGACATCCGCAGAATCACTCGTCGCTACTGAGCGTGGAGCAGTTCGAGCAACTCGCGGCAGCCACCGGCCGGGATGCTGCTCACCCATGGTCAAAGTTTGCATCCGACACTCCAGAAGGCCAGATCTGCGAGGCCGCCGCTCGGCGGTTACTCCGCTCGATCGCCAAGCACAATTCGCCGCCGGCACTGCCCGTAGAGATCGGACGTACTCCGCTAGCCGTCACCACCACCCAGGCGGCCCTGGGGCGTACTCTGCTCGACCTGACCCGCGAGGCCCCCGAGGCCGCCCGCCGGGTCGTCACCGTCAGCCCCGACGTCAGCTCCAGCACCAATCTGGCCGGCTGGTTGAACAAAGTCGGCGTGTGGTCGGCCGCCGAGCGGCTCGATTGGTTCGCCGACGACGCGGAAACAATCATGCATTGGCGCGAAAGACCAACCGGCCAACACATGGAGCTCGGCATCGCTGAGACGAATCTCGTCGGACTTATCGGCGAACTCGGCGCCACCTGGAGCCGTTGGGGAGAGCCGCTATTGCCAATCGGTGTCTTGTATGACCCGTTCGTGGAGCGCGCGCTCGAGCCATGGTCCTACGGCATCTACGCCGGTGGGCAATCTATTCTCGTCGGCACACCCTCCGGCGTGACGTTGGCCGCCGAAGGTGGCGCGCACCAGTCGATCAAGACACCATCGATCGGTTTGGAGCAACCGGGCTGCCAGAGCTACGAGCCGGCTTTCGCCATCGAGGTCGAGTGGATGTTGCTGCACGCCCTGTCTCGATTGGGGCGCCCCGACGGCGAATCCGCCTACTTGCGCCTCTCGACGCGTCCGGTCAAGCAGGAGCTCGCCGATTTACCAACCGACCCGGCCGCGCGGGAACGTCGCCGCCAGCATGTCCTGGCCGGCGCATACACCATTCGAGCCTGCTCCAACCCGCAAGCGACGATCGTGTCAATGGGTGCCGTCGTGACCGAAGCCCTTGACGCCGCAACCCGATTGGAACAACTCGGGGTGCATTGCGAGGTCATCGTCGTCACGTGCCCAAGTCGGCTCTTCGAGGCCGTTCAGGCCCGACGAGGCCTTGCCGATGCGCCCTCGTGGATCGTCGACCAGGTGTTCCCCGCGCAACGCGCCGCACCTATGGTGACCGTCCTAGATGGACACCCACACACGTTGGCATTTTTATCGACGATCAACCGGGTGCCGACGAAATCCTTGGGAGTCAGCAAGTTCGGACAGGTAGGGTCTCTGGACGCCGTGTATCGCTACCACGGCATCGATACCGACAGCATCGTCCGGGCAGCTCTGGACCTTCGGGACTGACCGGAACCACCTGCGCATTCTCCCGACCACACCCGACAGAAGGAACGATGACCGAAGACCTCACGGGTCCGCTCGCCGGGATACGCGTCCTCGAACTCGGCAATTTCATCGCGGCGCCCACCGCCGGTAGGATCCTCGCCGACTTCGGCGCCGACGTCATCAAAGTCGAGCGGCCTGGAGTAGGAGACGAACTGCGTCGGTGGCGGCTGCACGCGGGGTCGACATCACTGCTCTTTCGCACCCTCGGCCGCAACAAGCGCAGCATCACCCTGGATGTCGGGACGCCGCAAGGCAAGCAGGTCGCGGGGCGGCTGATCGAGAAATCCGATGTTATCCTCGAGAATTTTCGCCCGGGCACGCTCGAGAAATGGGGCCTTGGACCCAGCGAGATCAAACAAAAGAATCCTCAAGCCGTCCTCGTCCGCATCTCGGGCTATGGGCAAACCGGACCGTACCGCGACAGGCCTGGATTCGGTGGCGTCGCTGAAGCCATCGGCGGCCTGCGCCATGTCGTCGGTTACCCTGATCGCCCACCAGTGCGGGTAGGCGTCAGCCTTGCCGACACCGTCTCCGGCCTCTACGCGGTGATCGGCGCGTTGATGGGCTTACTGCAACGAGGCCGCGAGCCCGGCGGCGAAGTTGTCGATGTTGCGCTCTATGAAGCCGTGTACTCGCTGATGGAGTCGCTGGTGCCCGACCACGACGCCTTCGGTATCCGCCGCGCGCCAGAGGGAGCCGGCCTACCCGGCATCTCTCCGTCGAACACCTTCGCCTGTGCCGATGGCAAATACGTTGTCATCAGCGGTAACGGCGACGCCATCTTCAAGCGGCTGATGAACACTATCGGACGCCCCGACCTCGCGCAGAACCCAGAGCTTTCCGACAACGCCGGGCGGGTGGCCCACAATCAGGAATTGGAGGACGCGATCGCAGGCTGGGCGGCGACCCTGCCGTCCGACCAGATCCTCGCCGAACTCGAAAGAGCCGCAGTACCTTCCGGCCCGATATATCAAGCCAGCGACATCCTTGCCGACCCGCACTTCGCTGACCGAGGGATGCTGGAAACACACTGCGTCGATATCGGGCATGATCGCCCGCAGCCCGTCGTGTTCCCAGGCATCGTGCCGGCGCTGCAGAACCGCCCCGGCGCCACGCGATGGCTTGGACCGGAACTGGGAGCGCACACTAGCGAAGTTCTCCGCGAACTGGGCTTCGACAGTGAAGCCGAAAACGAACTGCGCGAACAAGGAGTGATATAGCGATGCCTGCAGACGACACAGTGGTGGTCACCGAGGTCTCGCTCCGGGACGGTCTGCAGATCGAGCCCGTGATCGTCCCCACCGACAAGAAGGTGGCCTTCGCTCATCGACTCGTCGACGCCGGCTTCACACAGCTCGAAGTCGGTGCCTTCGTCAATGCGGCCAAGGTACCGGCCATGGCCGACTCCGCGGAGGTGGTGCACCAGCTCGGCGACCTTCCGGTGACCCTGCATGCGCTGGTGTTCAACCTGAAAGGCGCCCAGCGTGCCATCGCCAGTGGATGCCGCAACGTGCGATTCGTCGTGTCGGCCAGCGACGGGCACAGCCATGCCAACGCGGGAGCCTCGACCTCTGAGGCACTCGACCGCGTCGACGAAGCCGCAGAACTGTTGCGCGAAAACGATGTACACCTCGAAGCCACCATCGCCACCGCTTTTGTCTGTCCCTTCGACGGCGACACCCCGGTCGAACGGGTGTTGCGGGTCGCTGAGCGACTTATGCGTACCGGCATCGATGTCTTGCATCTCGCCGACACGATTGGCGCGGCGTCACCCGGGGATCTCAGACGCACAATCAGTGCCGTCAGCGCTGAGTACACCAATGTGCAACTGGGACTGCACCTGCACAACACCTACGGCATGGCGGCCGCCAATGTCTGGGAGGGGTTGCAACTTGGAATCCGAAGGTTCGACGCCGCGCTCGGGGGTCTTGGCGGCTGTCCCTTCGCGCCAGGAGCCGCCGGCAACATCGGCGCCGATGATTTGGTGCACTTCCTGCATCGCGAAGGCTTCGTTACCGGCGTTCAGCCAGATCGCCTGGCGGGCGCGCGCGAGGAACTGACCCAATTGGTTGGGCACCAACTCGATTCGGCCCTCGCGCGTGCCAACAAGCCACCGGCCATGCTGCGGATCGCCTGACGGCTAGCGACGTGTAGGCCGGCCAGTGTCCGACGGTGTAGGCGCGGAACCAGCGGATGCCGAGCCCCGCAGCGCCAGCGGGGAACGCCACACCGAGCTCTTGACGGATGCGATCTTGGGTGCGCGGCGGGAGTTCACCAGCTACGAGATCGCCGCCGCAGCAGACGTTCCGGTGTACCGAGCCCGGCGTTTCTGGCGCGCGCTCGGGTTGGCGAACCCCGAGGAGGGTGCCGCAGAATTCACCGCTGCCGACGGCGATGCGCTACGACGCCTACTCCTTCTCATTTCCGACGGCATCGTTGACGAGAGCCGCGCACTGCACATAACGCGATCACTGGGTGGGTCAACGGCACGGGTAGCGCGCGCATTCGTCGAGGCGATGCTCGATCCGCTCCCGCCCGACGCGGATGGGGCTGAACGCACATTCGCCGTCGGCACTGAGGAACTCATCCGTGCGCTGAGCGACATGGAGAGCCTTCTGGTCTACAGCTGGCGACGCCAGGTCACCGCCGCGCTGCCGGTGCTTCAACGGCGCGGTCCACGCAGCAGCATCGCCGTCGGATTTGCAGACCTCGTTTCCTTCACGCATCTCAGTCGCCAACTCTCAGATCGCGAACTCACCAGTCTCGTCACTCGATTCGAGGAGCGAGCAGGCAACCTCATCACCGCCTACGGCGGACGGATAGTGAAGTCCATCGGTGACGAAATCTTTTTTGCCGCCGACTCCCCTTCCGTCGCGGCTACCATCGCGCACCGGATAGCCGAGAACGTCAAGCGGCGCCGTGTCCCCGGAATACGGATTGGAATCGAATACGGGCCAGTCATCACCCACGGCGGGGATCTATTCGGCGACACAGTGAATCTTGCGAGTCGGCTCACGGCAATGGCCGCGCCCAACCAGATCGTGGTGGGGCCGTCGATGATGGTCGCCTTGGCGACGGTGGCGGGCTTCGAGATCCATCCGCTCCCAGTCACCGACGTGAAAGGTTTCGGCAGCATGACGCCTGGAGTTCTGAAGGCGTGCGGCCGCTAACCGCCCCGGACTCGACCGCTCTGACGTAGGGCGAGGCACCCGCGGTCACGCGCCGGCGGTCGCCAGCTCCCCGTGGTCGATCGAACCACCCAGCGCGGCTTTGAGTAGTCCCAATTTCGATCTGACGTGCACCTCATCTTCGGCGCGACCGACAACGAACGACAACGCCCACACGAAGGTCAGAGCCAACCCGAGTGTGACCAACCAAGCCAGATGGGTCACCCATAGTGGTGCGCTGCGGTTGAGCGCCGTCCACACTGGCCATGCGGCCGCGCCGTTACCGATCCCGTCGGCCATCGGTATGAAGGCGATGACGAGCGCCAACCTCCAACCCGGCAGGTGTGGCCGCAATCGGTAGATCAGAGTGCCCGCGGTGAGTGGCATGAGGGGATTCACGCACACCCACCACAGCGGGAGCCCCCAGAAGTTCAGCGGTTGCGGGCCGTAGTACTCGTAGGCCCCCATCAGGACTCCCGGACTTTCCAGCCAGATGTTGATGAACACATCGATCAGGTAAATGGCGAACACCATCCGGCGGGTGATTCCCACGTTGAAGATTCGATAGGCGAGGTAGGCCAGTCCTCCGACGTACCAGATGTAGACGAAGTTGATGAACAACGGGAAGTCTCTGCCCATCGAGTAAAACGTCGTCGTAGCTGCTCCCTGCCGGATGTAGCAGAGACCGAGGGTGTCGACGATCGGCTCGAACAGGCACGCAATCCCGCCGCCGATCAGGCAGTACGTCAGCAGCGGACCGCGCCCGTTCAGCAGATGTTTGACGGCGAAGAAACAGCCGATCAGAACGGGCACTCCCAGGAAGATCGTGAACAACACCTCGGGCATGAACGGCATGGGAGTCTGAGGGTGCGCGGGAACGGTGCGCGCGGCCACGATCGCGTAATGCGAGGTCATTGTCGTCTCATCACCCGTCTATGCGTGGATGCTCAATCAGGAGTCGTGCGGCCCGTGGTGGGCTGTACGAGGTTTTATGCCCCGCTCCGGGTCAGCATAGCTTTGTGATGAACGTATTTTCAAGGATGAACGTCAATTCACTGAGCGGCCGCCCCAGGGTATGTAGCCCCTGCCCCTAAGGGCGCTCAACGCGGCAGTCCGTCCTGACGATTTCTAATGTGGAATCGTTTTCTCAGCTGCGTCCCGACCCGACGGCGCCGTCAGATGAATATCGGCCAAAGAGCGGTCCCGTGTGTCGTCCCGGTCTCCTCCGCGGCATCATCCAGAGTTCCGCCCGGCTGCACAGGGTCATCTTCAGAACTCTCGCAGCGGCGGCGCCGAGCAAGTGGCGCAGGATGATTCGCCGCTGCGCTCGGCAAAATTTCCGTCACATCGCCGGGATCCGGTCCGGGTAGCCGAGCATCAGCAGACCGGTGCGACGGGAGGCCGTCCTCCGGTACGGCGGTTCAACGGGTACCCGACGACGGGGCTCCGGATCGTCCCAGACGGGCTCGACGAGGTTCGAACGAAATAACTCGGCTAGTACGCGGCTGTA
>NZ_GG770556.1:205905-235421 GCF_000164135.1 Mycobacterium parascrofulaceum ATCC BAA-614
GCCATTGTCAGAAACCGGTCGTCTGCGGCTGGCTCGTTGTGTTGTCGAGGAGCGGTGGCCACTGCGGCGGACCGCGGAACGGTTTCAGGTTTCGCCAACGACGGCGTGGCGATGGGCCAGCCGTTACCGCACCCTGGGTGCTGCGGGTATGGCTGATCGCAGTTCACGGCCGCATCGCAGCCCGCGGCGCACTCCGACGCGTACCGAGCGGCGCATCATCAAGGTCCGTGTCCTGCGGCGCTGGGGTCCAGCGCGCATCGGATACATGCTCGGCGTTCATCCCTCCACGGTGCACCGGGTGTTGACCCGCTACGGCCTGGCCAAGCTGCGCTGGTTGGATCGAGCGACCGGGCGGGTCGTGCGGCGGATGGAATCAGCACGCTGTGGCGATCTGGTCCACGTCGACGTCAAAAAGTTGGGCAAGATCCCCGCTGGCGGCGGGTGGCGGATGCTGGGGCGATCGGCGGGCAAGCGCCACGCCCAGGCCGACAAGACCGGAATGCTGAACAAACACCATCAGCCGCTGCGGGGTTATCACTTCCTGCACACCGCTATCGACGCGCACTCGCGGCTGGCCTACAGCGAGTTGTTGGCCGATGAACGCCAACAGACCGCTGCAGCGTTTTGGATCCGCGCGAACACGTGGTTCGCCCAATGCGGGATCAACCAACGTTCAGAAGGTGTTGACCGACAACGGATCCTGTTACCGATCTCGCATCTTCGGCGAGACCTTGGCCGGCATCGAACACCGGCGCACCCGACCCTACCGACCCCAAACCAACGGGAAAGTGGAGCGATTCCACCGCACCTTGGCCGACGAATGGGCCTACGCCCGTCTCTACACCTGCGACGCCGAGCGCTGCCAAGCATTTCCACTCTGGCTGCACACCTACAATCACTGTGAGTCTTCAGGTGGCTGGTCTGGGACTGGCTGGCAGGGTTAGCGGCGGTCGCCTCGCCTTGGGTTGTGACTCTTACAATTACTCGCCCCGCGGGTGCGTTTCGGTGGACTTGTCCGGCACCGGGGCGGGCGGCCGACGCTGACCCGGCTCCACCTCGGTGACTTGATCAGAAGACTGCCCGTCCCCGCCGGAGGCGGATCGTGGCTCATCACAGTGCTGTTCCGAAGTGACTTCCATCCAGGCCGGCGTCGGCCGTGTTGGCGGCCGGATCTGTCCCGCCTCTGGAAGGAAGCCCGCCGCCATGACCATCGTTGCGCATTCCCACCCGTTCGTCATCGGGGTGGACACCCACGCCCGCACTCACACCCTGGCCGTCTTGGTCGCTGCCACTGGCGAACTGGTCGCCACTGAGCAGTTCCCTGCCACCGCTGCCGGCATGGACCGGGCTGTCGCCTGGGCCGCGCGCCGCACCGATGGAGAGATGGCCACCTTGTGGGTCATCGAAGGCGTCGCCACCTACGGAGCCCACCTGGCCTCGGCAGCGAAGCGAGCCGGTTTCGAGGTTGTGGAGGCGGCTGCCATGAATGCACGGGCCCATCGCGGGATCGGCAAGTCCGACCCCTCCGATGCCCGCAGGATCGCAGCCTCGGTCTTATCGCTTGAGGCTGAGCAGCTGCGCCGGCCGCGAAGCGGCGACGGTATCCGGGCTGCATTGCGGGTGTTGGTCACCGCCCGTGAGCACATGACCACCGAACGCACCGCGGCCGTCAACGCGCTCACTGCGCTGCTGCGCGTAGCCGCCCTGGGTATCGATGCCCGTAAGCCGTTGACCGCCAGCCAGATTGGTGAGGCCGCCCGCTGGCGCACCCGGGCCGAAGACATTGCCACGAGCACCGCACGCGCCGAGGCAGTCCGGATGGCCAAACGCGTGGCCGATCTCAACGAGCAACTCACAGCCAACCAGGCACAGATGATTGATCTGATCCGCGCCAGTAAAGCCGCTGTGCTGCTGGACAAGACCGGCATCGGTCCAGTCACTGCCGCGGTCGTTTACACCGCATGGTCACACGCCGGTCGGGTCCGTTCCGAGGCGGCGTTCGCCGCTCTGGCGGGCGTCAATCCAATCCCTGCTTCCTCGGGAAACACCATCCGCCACCGACTCAACCGCGGTGGCGACAGGCGACTCAACCGTGCCCTGCACATGGCCGTCATCACCCGTATGACCCACGACCCCGAAACCCGGGCCTACGTCGAACGGCGCCGCTCAGAAGGACGCACCACCAAAGAGATCCGGCGCTGCCTCAAGCGCTACCTAGCCCGCCAGCTCTACCGGACCCTCGAGAGACTCCACGCTGAGCCCGGTGCCTACCCGCCGGCCGCTTGACAAGACATAGAAGAGTCCACCGCGGCCACACCGCACTCGGCGGCCAACCACCCGCCACCCGCGTACCTAACCTCTCAGGTCAGTACAGCTGATATGTAGGCACGGTTTGTCAATAGGCAGGTGAAAGCCGCCCCGGTTTGGTTCCGGGGCGGCTTTCGTTTGATCGGTGTCTGCCCGGGTTCGTGGCGGTCGTTGGTCTACGACGGTGGTGTCTGACTGATATGCGCGGGTTGGGTACCGCAAGACGATGATTCGGCGCGAACGGTGGCTGCTCTCTAGGGACGGGCGTCACATCACGATTGGTTGAATCATGTTGTTGCTCATAGCTGTAACGCAGATCCAGTTCGCCTACCTCGCCGTGGCCGAAGCCGACGCCGATCAAGTCATTTGGCAGCGGTCACCCCAAGGTGGCCAGTGACCAACACCAGCCGGCCAGCTCACGGGCGATGGCGACGTTGGCCACCACGTGGGGCTTCTTGCGTTCGTTGAACCGGCACCACTGTTGATGCAGCCGCCTGTTGCCGGCATGTCCGCGTGCCTTTAGTGCGGGATCGACCTTGGCCCAGCGGGCTCGCATCGTGGGCCCGGGGTTGCGGTAGGAGGCCCGGTGATGCCAGGCCGCCTCGATCAGCAGCCGACGCACGTGGGCGTTGCCGGCCTTGGTGATCGGCCCCTGCACCCGCGACGCGCCTGAAGAGTATTCCGTGGGCACCAGACCGACGTAGGCGCCGATCGAGGATCCGGTGAATCGGGTCCAGTCACCGATCTCCACGCTCAGGGCCAGCCCGGTCAGAGCTGAGATCCCCCGCAGACACCCCAGCCGGTCGACCGGATCAGCCCACCGCGGTGAGGCCGCCACTGCGACGATCTGCTCATCGAGGCGATCTCGAGCAGCAGTCGCGTTCAGCACGGCGTCGAAGTGATGATCAAAGGCCGCCGCGGTGTGCGCGTCATCGAAACGTTGCCGCCGAAGCCAGGTTTCGTGGACCCCGTTCCAGGCTGGTCCACCCGAATACACCCGGCCCTGGCGCAACAGCAGCTTCGACAGCCGATGCCGTACCCGCATCAGATCGGCGCGGGCGTCCTCGCGGGCCCGCACCAGATCACGTACTGCCTCGATGTCGGCCTCGGGCACCATGACCGCCGAGATCTCACCCAACCGCAGCAGTTTGCTCAGATGCGCAGCGTCACGGGCGTCGGTCTTGACCCGGTCCCCACCCGGGCGGATCAACTTCGACGGTGCCGCCACCACGCAATCGATCTGGGCATCGGCTAACGCCCTGGCCAGCCCAAACCCGGTGGGCCCGGCCTCATAAACCACCCGCACCGGCCCACGCAGCCGGTGCAACCAGTCCAGGATCTCCCCGTGATCGGGACACAACCGTGCCCGCTCGATCCGACCCGTTTGTTCATCGACGGCATGCGCAACCACCGAAAGTGCGTGCACATCCAACCCGACACTCGTACCGTTGAAACTCACCGGAGGCCTCCTGATCTGCAACTGTGGCTCTACCGGAGCGAGTGTTCACCCGCTGCCGGCAACCCACGTCCGATTGCAGCCCGAGGCCTTCGGCCCCGAGTCAGCCCCCATACCAACTTGTTCAATGACGGTCAGGTCATCGGGGTCTGCAGCCACGATGTCCTCGGTGCCGGTTCGGGATCGCTCGCCCTCATACCTGCCGCCCAGCTGGGTTGGCTCTTAGACGGCTTGCGTCCCGGGTCGGTGCCGTCGGCTGGGAGTGGCTGAAGAGAGGCCTGCAAAGCCGAAAGTTGGTGTGCCCTCCCGCCACTCATGTTCATTGAGCATAAGGAGGGACACCACCCCGTGACTGGAGCATCAACCAGCGATCGTGTCGTGATCGCAGTCGACCCGCATAAGGCATCGTGGACCGCGGCCGTCGTCGACTCCTCGCTGCAACCGTTGGATGTCATTCGGGTCCCGGTGAGCCCGCAGGGCTACCGGCAGCTGCGAGGATTCGCCCAACGGTGGAGCGACCCCGGCTGGGCGATCGAAGGCGCGGCCGGTCTGGGCGCCCCAGTGACCCAGCGGTTGACCGCCGACGGCATCGATGTGGTGGATGTACCGGCCAAACTCGCGGCCCGGGTCCGGGTGCTGTCCACTGGGCACGGCCGCAAGACCGATGAAGCCGATGCGGTCTCGGTAGGCGTTGCCGCCTTGACCGCCACTCGGCTCAACACCGTCACCATCGATGCGGCCATCACCGTCCTGCGCGCCCTGGTGGAACACCGTGACGATCTGGTCAAAATCCGCACCCAAACCGTTAATCGCCTGCACGTGCTGCTCACTCACCTCATGCCCGCAGGCGCCCCCCGCGGGCTGACCGCTGAGCGCGCCGCTGACATGCTGCGCCAAATACGACCCCGCGATCCTGCAGTCAAGACGTTGCGCGGCCTGGCTGTAGACCTCGTCACGGAGATCCGCCAGCTCGACCGTCGTATCGCCAAAGCCGCCCGCGACATCCAGACCGCCGTCGACACATCGGGCAGCACCCTGGCCGAACTCTGCGGCATCGGTACCCTCAACGCTGCCAAGATCCTGGCTCGCGTCGGCTCAGTCCATCGCTTCCGGTCGGCAGACGCGTTCGCCTCCTACACCGGCACCGCTCCGATCGCGGCATCCTCCGGCGACGTCACCCGGCATCGCCTCTCCCGCGCAGGAGACCGCCAGCTCAACTGTTGTCTGCACACCATGGCGATCACCCAAATCGCCCGCGACACCCCCGGACGGACGTACTACCGAAAGAAACGAGCCACCGGAAAGAGCCACCGAGAAGCATTGCGCTGCCTTAAACGACGCCTCTCCGATGCCGTCTACCGCCAGCTCCTGCGCGACGCGACAACAGAAGCGGGGGCAGGCCCGGCGGGACACGTGGGGGCGACTCTAGCGTCCAGCGCGGCCGGCTCGCACCCCTTCACCAGCACTTCGGACAAGTCACTCACCGGGCCGGCCAACCGCAACCATACAACCGGCGGCCACGACGTTTGACACAGAGAGGCGCCGTCTAGTACGCGTTGCCCAAGAGTCGACGCACACCTGCTCATCGCGCAGATAACCGGTGAAAGCCACTGCGGTGGAAAATGATCGGTTGCACGTCGGAGTAAAGAGTCACGCCCAGAACCGAAAGCACCACCATAGTGTGGTCGCCGACACCGACGAGCTCGTGGATCGCCGTCTCCAGCCAGGCACTGGTCCCTTCGAGGAACACCGCACCCGTCTCGGCGGTCACCGTGGTTAGCTTCACGAACCGGTCGCCGCTCTTGGCCGCGAGCAACCGTGCAGCATCCTCGTGGTCTTCTGCGAGCAGGCTCAGGCCGAGCCGCGGCCGGGCGACCAGCTTCGGCCAGGTGGTCGACGTGTTCTGCACGAAGAACGCCACCAGCGGTGGATCCAGGGATACCGGCACGAAGGTGCTCGCGGCAAATCCCACCGGCTGATCGTCGACGGTCGCGGCGACGGCGACCACCCCCGAAGGAAAGTGGCCATACGCAGCGCGGAGCGAGAGTTGGTCGATTCCTACACCAGCTGGATCCACCGCGTCACCCCTCTACCCAATTCAACGGATACGCCAATTATTCAACGCTACCGTACCCGTGGGATGTCGGGCGCGGAGGGCGAGGTTGGGGCCGTCACGTCTCGATCCGTGGCTCTACGATTGCCGCCACGCGGGTATGCCGCCCGCGCAGCACCACCTCCGCGAACTGATACAGCAAGGCTCCAGTCGCGGCGTGGATGATGACGCCGAGCAGCGGGAACTCGATCAACGCGAGGCCAGTCTGGGGATCGCGCGGAAATCGCGGGGTCACCAGCAGATCGGCTAGCGGCACGAAGTACGCGCGAGCGACCTCGCCAGGATTCGGACGAATCGTCGGGTGCGATTCTGCCCAGCACACGATCGTGCTGATGAGATGATCGGAGCGCGTCACATAGTCATCAAGGCGCCCCAACACATCCTGGTGCCCCAACACGATCCCCGTTTCTTCTTCGAGTTCGCGTAGACCGGTGGCGATGACGTCCTCGCCAGGTTCAGACTGCCCGCCCGGCAATGCGTATTGGCCTGGAGCATGACGCAGTCCCGACGCCCGTTCAATGATCCAGATTCCGAGTTCCTTGCCCCGACGGTGAACGACAATCACCACGGTTGCTCGTCGCAGCCCGCCGCCGTCGAACGCCCAATGCGAGAAGCGTTGCAGCGCCGCGATGATGGCTTCGCGGGCCAGGTTCAAACGCTCTGGTCCAACTTGCCTGCCTGCGCCGTCGACATCGATGTCGGTTGGTGAGTCCGTCACGGCGCAGTCAACGGCGGACCGTACTCCCTCGCGGCCACGTCGTCGATCGTTGCCGGCGGCCGTCCCAGGAGCTGGGTGAGCACGAACGGGTTACCGCGAAACCCGTGGCGGTCGTAGTGGGCGTAGGTGGAGATCATGTCAGCGGCCGCCACCGGGTCATCAACCGCTCGGGGCGGCAGGGGCCCGCTGGCAACTGGAACCGTGCAGGCATGCAGGTCCCTTCCGCGCCCCCGGCCGAGCGCGCGGACAGCCTCTCGCATCGTCGTGGCGGGACCGGCTAACTCGTAGCCCGCGTAGTCGTGCGCACCGGGCTCGAGCAACGTTCGCAACGCAACCGCAGCCCAGTCCTCGAGATCGATCATCGACACGTCGGCGTCGATGTCGAACGGGACCATCACGGTGCTGTCAGGAGTCGGGCCGAACATCGCCAAGACCACCTGCGCATACATCGACGGTTGCAGGATGGTCCATTTCAGCGAGGAACTCGCGCGCAACACGCATTCGACACTGGCCTTGCGCTGATGGTTGCGTAGGAAGGGCGTATTCGAGTGCAGTACGGAGTGATAAATGAAACGTTCCACGCCGACGGCTTCGGCCGCCCGAATGGCGTTGATGAGGTATTCATCCTCGCGAGGATGCAAGGCGGGCGGGATTGCATATACCACAGAGGTATTCGCCAACGCCGGAGCCAAGCTCGCGGGCTCACCCAGGTCCGCGACGACAGGTCTGGGCGCTCCAGCCTTCACCAACCGGGCCGCGCCCACGTCGCTATGGCTGACCACGCGATAGTCGGCCCGCGCAGCGTTGAGGGCGCGGACCAGGCGTAGACCGGCCGTGCCGGCCGCACCGATGAGAACGATCTCACTCATCGCACTCCATTCCCCGCTCCGTGACAGAATGGCCGTGCAGGCAGATCTACGGGGCCGCGTGTGCGCTCGCGTCCGAGTCCCGCACCGTCACCAGGTCAGTCATTTCGAGCATCCGTCACCGGCCCTGAAGGATAGTGGCGCCTGTCAGGATCGTCAACGAATTGGTCAAGAATTAGTCCCCAGCGTAAGCTGCTGATCAACTTGCTGGGTTCCGCATTCGGTAGACCCAGCGCGACAAGAGCGGGGAGATGGTGACACCCTCCGACGGTGCCAGGCCTGCTCGCCTCAAGCGACAACGCTCAGAAGAGAGCTCATCGAGGCTGCGTCGAGACCTCGTCGAGCACCGGATGTATGCCACCGCAACCGAATTGTTCGCGCAGCGCGGTTTTGCCGGCACCAGCTTGCAGGACATCGCCGACGCAATGGGCATCACCCGGCCTGCGCTCTACTATTACGTCAAGAGCAAGGACGACTTATTGGCTCGACTCATCGCCGAGATCACCGCGGGCAACACCGCACAGATTCGCGCGGTCGCAGAAAACGCGGCCTTGGACCCGGTCGCGAAGCTCTCGCAGACCGCCGAAATCATGGCGCTCAACCGAGCACGGCAACCGTCCCGGTTCGTCCTGCTGGCCCGCTCCGAAGCGGCGCTTCCGACCGATCTGGCCACGATCCACGAAACGACCAAGCGCGCAATGCTGCGCATACTCATCGGCGTGATCCGTGATGGCATCGACACCGGCCACTTCCGCCGCGTGGAGCCGCGGATGGCGGCATTGCAGATCATCGGCATGTGTAACTGGGTCGCGTGGTGGTTTCACAAAGATGACGCGACCAGTGCCGAGATTGTCGCCGCCGATATCGCCGATCTGGCGGTCGCAAGCCTGGTTCGGTCGGGCGAACCGGCAGCGGCCGCCAGCGGCCCCCGCGCGGCGGTAGAACTGTTGCGCCGCGACCTGGATTATCTTGAACGCCTCATTACTGAATCCGAACAGCCCGAGCCGATTTAATCTTCGGTCGACTCGAGGCGTTCGCGAAATACCTGGGTCATCGATCGGCAGTGGGTTCGACGGCCCGAGGTCGCATGACAGTGTCCAGGATGAGGATCAATTCCCGCCGAGTCGGCGCCCGCCCGGTGAGAATGAAGTGCTGGCTTATGAGCGCCGGTCCAATTTCTACGCTCCACGGCGTGACTGAGGCCGAGTCGATCTCACCCTGCTCCACAGCTGTTCGAAGGATGGAATCGATCACCGTCAAGCGCGGCCGGATTACAGAATCGACGAAGATGGCGCGCAGGGCGGGCTCGTGTAGAAGCTGAGCGATGACGTTTAGGCCGGGGAACCCGGTCTTGCCCGCCAGCAGATCGCGATGTGCAGTCAACACGCCCAGCAGATTTTCCCGTGCCGACCGGCGGGCGTTGGGTGCAGGCAGCGGCGGTACGGCAGAAACCAGTGCAGCGCACAGTAACTCGCGCTTGCTAGCCCATCGACTGTATAGCGAGGCTTTGCCAGTACGTGCTCGGGCCGCAATTCCGCCCATCGTCAGTGCGGTGTATCCGTGATCAGCCAGCTCGGTCAGCGTGGCATCGAACAGCACTCGCTCCAGTACCACCCCCCTTTTACGCCCGTGGCAGGTACTCGCCGGCGGGCCGGAACGCAGGCGTTCGCTCATCACCACCATCTCGGTGCAGGTCCATACGGAGAGACCCAAACCCGGCGCGTCGCCTCAAAGAACGCAGCCCGCCGGCTTTGGCCCAACGTGGCATTCTCGACCGGCGACGGTCGGGACAGGCCAGTCGTCTTCCCGGCAATATAGGCGTCGCATTCAACTTTGTCAACGTCTACGTCAATCTTTAATCGTACGAGTAAATCGCTTGATGCGCATGCGCCGTCAAGCAGGAACGGTCTCGCGACCGGTGCCTTGCCTGGCCGCAGTCACCACCGCAACATTCTGCGCCAACAGTGGCTTCGTCATCGCCGCCAAACTCTCCAGATCGAACGCCATAAATCACGCGTCTTTCTAATCTATTTACGTTAATCGGGCCGAACGCTGAGGACGACACCGCGGTGCCTGTCGCATATGCTTTGCCGCGTGACATTTGCGGTGAGATCCGAGGGTTCGCGTCCGCCGGGAAACCGCGGCGCTTCGGCACACCGTCCGCATAAACCCGGCATGCCCGTCGCACGCCTGATGGTCGCGGCCGGTGTCGCTCTCGTCGTCACGCCCTGCTCGGCCAACGCCGCCGCCCCCCACAACATCACATTGACGCTGGTGCGGCATGCCCAGTCGGCCGGCAACGCGTCGGGCCTCATCGACACGTCAAGTCCTGGACCTGAACTGACCGCAAAAGGATGGTGCCAAGCGGTGCTCGACAGCGGACCGCTGAGCGCCAAGCACTACGACGGCGTATTCGCCTCCACCATGACCCGAACACAGCAAACGGCGACCCCGACGGCCCAAGCACTTGGCGAACCCATCGACGTTCTGCCGGGACTGAGGGAGATCGAGGCCGGGCAATTCGAAGGCCAACCCGAAGTGAACGCAACGACATTCATGGCCGTGCCGATGCGTTGGTTACATGGTGACCGTAGCGCACGCATCCCCGGATCGCTTGACGGGGACGAATTCGAAGCGCGATTCAACGAGGCCGTGCAACACATCTATGACAGTGGCGACGTGCACCCTGTGGCGTTCTCGCACGGCGGAGCGATCATGATCTGGACGTTGATGAACATCCGCGAGCCAGACCTCTCGTTACCGGCCCGTCAGCAGCTGCCCAACATGGGACGAGTGGTTCTGCAGGGGAATCCGTTGCAGGGTTGGACGTTGAGCGAATGGGATTCCGATCCTCCGCCGTGCTGAGTGGGCGAATTCAGCAGAACTTTAAAGTTCAACCGCGCGGAAGGAGTCGAGGTCGTCGACCGCGGCAGCGGCGCGTCGGATGACTGCCTTGCAACGGTCGACCGGCTGTATCTGGGGTTGATACCACGCCCGTCCTATGGTGAATAGCCACGCTAGGTCAGAGGCCAGAAGCTCTGCTGCCCGTAAGCCAGCCAACCCCCCTCGAAACTAGGTGCCGCACCGCCGTATTCGGCCAGCGAAGCCTGGTAGGTCTCCATCCGACCGGCTCCCACTCGCGCCGATCTTCCGGCTCACATGCCGAGATCACGGCGTAGGCCAAATCGCAGGCCCACGCTCCGCGCAGGCAACGTTGCCAGTAGGCATAGTCCATCCGACCGCCTTCGGTGACGAACGGCTGTCCCACATGGCCGTCACCATGCAGCAACGTTTGCGCCATCTCGTTGGCGCCGATGTTCATCGAGCGCACGGTGGCGTCGAAGATCCGGTCTGCTCGACCGAGCAAATCCGACGGGATCTCTTCAGCGGCCCGCTCCATGCCCACCGCAGCCCGAGCGCGCAGCGCCACCATGGCCGTGGTGCGCTCGAGGTACTGGTTGAGCGTCCGTATGACCTTGATGGCCGGGTCTTCCCACAGCTGGCCGTGCATACACGCCAGTGTGCCTACGAGATTGTGCATTCGGTCGTGGGTCAGCCGTTCGGTACCTCGGCTGTCGTGCTTGACGATCCAAGAGGTATCGGGAGTATTTCGGCAATTAACCAACCCAGCAGCGTCACAACCACGATCGCCAGGCCGGCCCAAGCGCACAACGGCTGAATCCGCTGAGACACGATGCTTCCAGGTTCCAATATTGTCTAATCGGAATGAGAAAAATCGGTGAATTGTCGTTGAGTCAAGGAATGCGTGTGCGCAAAATTCCGGCCGTCCGGGACGTGGAGCAACGAATCCGACGAGGCTCGTCAGAGAGCCCGGCTGCCGCATTTACATCCGAGAGCATCGTCACCGCGCGGCTGTTACACCGCGCCGCGCTCAGCCGCCTGAGCTCTCGGTGGATGCGAGGACGATCCGCCGCGCCCGATCAACGACCGGCTTGTCGACCATGCGGCCGTCGACCACGGCGACACCGCGGCCGTCCGCGACATCCAGAACCGCTCGCGCCCAAGCGACTTCGTCGCCCGATGGCGTAAACCGCTTGTTCACACTCTCGACCTGCCGGGGATGTATACACAGTTTCCCTCCGAAACCCATCCGTGCCGCCCGGTCCGCGTCTTCGATCAGCTGCCGATCGTCGTCCAGGGCGGTCGTCACGCCGTCCACCGGTGCGGGGCGACCCGCCGCAGCGCAGGCCAGGACGAGCGCGCTGCGGGCATGCCGCAAGCTCTCCTGGTCTTCGGGGTCGACGCCCAATTCAGCACCAAGATCGACGCTTCCGAATGCGGCTCGTGCCACGACATCGGTCGCGCTGATCTCCCGGGCCGCCAATACCCCGGCGGCCGTCTCGACCAAGGCAATCACGCACGTGTCCGCGTGCAGGTCCGCCGCCACTGATCGCATGTGATCGGCGCTGTGCGCCTTCGGCACCATCACCGCGCACGCGTGCTCGGCCAGCATGGCGACATCGTCGGCGTACCAATCGGTGTCGGCGCCGTTGATGCGGACGACGGCCCCGGCGCGCTTGGTCAGCCACCGGTGGACCGATTCGCGGGCAACGGCCTTGGCCTCCGGCGCGACGGCGTCCTCGAGGTCCAGCACGATCTCGTCCGCGCCGCTATTCAGCGCCTTCTCGAATCGCTCGGGCCGGTCACCGGGCACAAACAGTAGGCTGCGGGCACCGGCGAGCCTGATGCGCATACGTTTCAGCACCGCACTGACGGCCGGTGACTGGCCACGATCTTGTCGACGACGAGTTTGGCGGTCTCCGCGCACGCGGTGGTGCCGCCGTTGGCGTACTCCTTGACTGCGTCCCCGACATTCCACAGACCCTCGAACGGTGTGTCGTGGGGAAGGTCGAACCCGGCGACGGCGCGCTGCGGCGGCCAGTCGTCGCGGGTGATCGCTACGTTGATGATTCGGGCGCGGTCATCGAAGTCGGCGATGTTGTCGCGCAAGTCCTGCAGGAGAAATTCGGTCTCGGCCGCCGCGTCGAAGTCACCCGTAGGATTCTCGGGCACCGAAGTACCCACGTAGAGGTTCCAGCCGTCCGGCGCCATCTCCGGGCACAGGTCGGTGAAGTTGGCGATGTAGGCCAGCCGGCGCGACTTCGCGAAGCTCAACATGCCGGGCACATCGACGAGGCGCTCGCGGCTGGCGAAGTTCACCGACACCATGGACGTGGGTCGGTCGCCACTCTTCACGAGCTCCTGGTAGTCGGCGGGCACGTTGTCCGCACCGAGCAGCGGGACCGTCGCGGCGGGACCGACGTCGCTGACGATGATGGGCGCTTCCACTCGAACGGTGGAGCCGTCCCGGGTGACGTCGACGGCGGTCACGGTTTGGCCCTCGGTGACGATCTTGGTCACCGGCGTGGACAACCAGACCTCTCCCCCGTTGGTTTCCACGACCTCGGCGAGCGCCCGCCACAACCCGATGGTGCCTTCGGGGTGGAAGCCGAAGCGCTTGAACGCGCTCTTGCGCGTGAAGTAGGTGAGGAACACCCGGGCGGGCAGATCCTCCGATCCGACGGCGAAGATGGACGCGCACATGTTGCGGAAGATCCCGTGCACACCTTCGTTTTTGGTGTACTTCGACACCCAGTCGGCCGTCGAGATCTCGTCTTCGGGCAGCCCCGAGTCGTTGCGGGCGGCACCGATGCCCTTGACCAGCTTCGCGCCCTGACGGCTCAGCTTGCTCAGCAGGAAACCCCAGCCACCCCCCGTGACATCGACGTCTTTACCACCGATGCGATAGAGGATCGGGGGTTTGGGTTCGCGGATGTCGAACCGCGCGCCCACCTCCTTGCACGTCTCCTCGGTGATCCCACCGACCTCGATGACGATCGCGCCGGTGTTGACTTTGAATCCGTCGATGTCGTCCGTAGAAGCCCGTCCACCGACCTTGTCCAAACGCTCCACCACGAGGGTGCGGTAGCCCTGGTGCGACAGGCGAGCCGCGGTGAAGAGCCCTCCCGCGCCCGCACCGATGACGACGGCGTCGACTTGCTTTTCCAGCGTGACCATTTGATGCTCCTAAGTAGTGATTGCCGCTCAGTACGAGCGCGGCAAGCCCAGTGAGGTTTGGGCTATGTAGTTGAGAACCATTTCCCGGCTGACCGGCGCGGTGCGCATCAGCCGTGTGACGAACCACAGTTCGGACAACCCGTACTCGTGGGCCAATCCATTGCCCCCGTGCGTCTGGATCGCTTGGTCCAACGCTTTGAGCGCGGCCTCCGACGCGGCGAATTTCGCGATGTTGGCGGCCTCACCGGCGGGTTGGCCGGCGTCGAAGAATTGCGCGGCCAGGGCCGTCGCCATCCGGCTCAATTCCACGGCGATGTGGCTCTCCGCCAACGGGTGCGCGATGCCCTGATGCGCACCGATCGGCGTCGACCACACCTGACGTTCCTTGGCGTAGTCCGCCGCCTTGCTCACCGCGTATCGTCCCACTCCGCCGCAGATTGCGCCGACAAGGATGCGCTCGGGGTTCAGGCCGTCGAAGACTTGCCGCAGGCCGTTGCCGGCCTGGCCGATGACCGCGTCCTCACCGACCTCGACGTCATCGAAGAAAACGGTGAACTGCCTATCGGGCGACACGATGGAGGTGTCGATCTGTTGATAGGTCAACCCCGGGCTGTCGATAGGCACGACGAACAGAGAAAGGCGGGACTTCTCCGGCGTCGACAGGTCGCCGTCACGGGCGACGACCAGGACGGCATCGCTCTGGTCGACCGCCGAGATGTAGTACTTGGACCCGGAAATTACCCACCCCGAACCCGATTTCCGGGCGGTCGTCTGCACGTTGTGGCTGTTGGAACCGGCATCGGGTTCGGTGAGACTGAATGCCATCTTCTGGCTGCCGTCGGCGATGCCGGGCAACCAGCGTTGCTTCATCTCCACCGAGCCGTGGTGGGCCAGGATGCTTCCGCAAATCGCCGGGGAGATGACCCACACCAGCATGGGCATGCCATGCGCGGCAAGCTCTTCGACGACGACGACCGCCTCGGCCATACCGCCGCCGCCACCCCCGTATTCCTCGGGAAGGTGCACGCCCAACAACCCGGCGGCGCCGAGGTCCTTCCAGAGTTCCGGAATGTCCTCGCCCCCGCGGGCGCGTTGCAGAAAATACTGCTGTCCGTATCGACTCGCGACGCCCGCGACACTGTCGCGGATCGCCCGATGCTCGTCGGAGTCGTGAATCAGTCCAGACATCGTTTACCTTCCAGTGAATGTGGGTGCACGTTTGGCGGCAAACGCCTTCAACGCCATTGCCGCATCTGTGGTATCGCCGACCTGCTTGAGTGCCTGTGTCTCCGCGGCCAGCTGTGCCGGGAGGTCGTTATACCAGCTTTCTCGTAGCAGCCTCCGCATATGCGCGAAGGCCGTGGTGGGCCCTTGGGCCAGCTCCGTCGCCAATTCCGTCGCGCGATCGAGTAATTCGTCAGCGTCTACCACCTCGTTGACGATGCCCCAGGCCAGCGCCTCGTGCGCCGTGATCGGCGTGTTACGCAGGTACGCCGCCGCGGCGCGGCGCGCCCCGATCAGTCGCGGCAGGTGCCACGTGCCCCCGCCGTCACCGGACACTCCGATTCTGGCGAAAGCAGTCACGAATCGGGTGTTTTCGGCCGCCACCACCAAATCGGCGGCATAGACGTAGCCGAGACCCCCGCCCGCGACCGCGCCGTGCGCCGCGGTGACGATCGGCGCCTCGATTCGGCTCAGGATGTCGAGCGCCTGGTGGTAGGGGGCGGTCATGTCGGCAAACAACTCACCGAAACCACGCTCGGAGTTGGCGAGAAAGTATTCGATGTCACCACCGAAGCTGAGAGCGGGCCCGTTGCCGCGGATGAGAACAGCCCGAACGGTGGTGTCAGCGGCGATCGATTTGGCTACTTCGAGTGCATCCCAAGCCATTTGGAAGTTTATGGCATTGCGCGCCTCCGCCCGGTCGAGGCAGATGGTGGCCAGACCATTCTCGACCGTGTAGTCGATCGTCGGCATCCGGTTGCCCCCGTCGAGCGCGGAACGCCACGCCGCCGTGTTGGTGAGCTGACGCAGAGATGCGATACGCCCGTCGGGCGCGAAGCCGATCAAGTGGATCAGGGACGCATCGACTCTGTTGCCGCTTTGGCGTGCCGATCCGCGGTAAGTGCCCGAGACCATCAGCCGGCCGTCTTCGAGCACCTGAAATTTCTCGGGCACGGCTCGGACTTTGAAGTGGTGGCCGATGCGCCACCAGAGGTTGTCACACATGGCGTCGACGCCGACGTGGACTCCACCCATGTCGAGCGGCAGGCGTTCGGCGGCGTGACCGACGAACTCCGGGTGCAGGAGTCGACCGAGAGCGTCCCGGTCGCCCAGTCCCAGAGCCTCGTAAAGGGCCCGCGCAGCGGCGACCTTCGCCTGCCGGTCCAGCTCAACCGACATAGCGCACAATCGATTCGACGACAGCCGCCGGCTTGGTCGCGCCGTCAATGTCGATCGTGGTGATCAGCGTGGCTTGGACGGCGTCGCCGACGCGCGTCACCTGCTCGACGCGGGCGCTCGCCCGGATCTTGGCGCCGACGGCCACGGGCGTGATGAACCGGGCCTTGTTGAATCCGTAGTTGATCGCCATCTTGACACCCTCGACGCTGTAGAGCTCGTGCATGAAGCGCGGCAACAGCGAAAGCGTCAGCAGTCCGTGCGCGATCGTGCCGCCGAACGGCCCGTCCTTGGCTCGAAGCGGATCGACGTGGATCCACTGGTGATCGTCGGTCGCGTCTGCGAACAGGTTGATCCGCTCTTGCCCGACTTCGACCCAGTCGGTGGGGCCGAGCTCGTGACCGGTGGCCGATTCGAATTCAGCGAGATTGGCATAGGTCTTCACGTGTTGTCGCCTCTCTTTATACGTGTAGTCCGACGGGCTTGCCGTCGCGGAGTTGGTCGAGGTATTCCGACATTCCGTGCAAGCGCACGCCGGCGTCGGTCCGCCACCGCGTGGCCGACTCGACGATTCGGGTGCTCGGCGCCCCATCGGAGCCGCGGTGGCGCAGCGGCACCGACGCCCGCGCTTCACCATGAATTCGCCAACACCGTTGCCGGGCATGGGCTAAGACTGTGATCGACCGCTGATAGTTGTCATCGTCCCGGACGGTAGTGATCGTCACGCGATCGCAGGCGTGCACTTCGCCGTCGTCGAAGACGAAGCCACCGCGCCGACTGGTTCCGTCAGGTTCGCCGAAATTGGCGACCATGAAGCCGAAACCGTTTGAGCAGCCGTGCATCCAACGGCAGAACCATGGCGCCTGCCAGGAACGCGGTCCCCAGGAGTGGTCACGCAGGCGATGCCCGTCGATGAGGATCGTTCGCTGGTTCACGGTGACTGTGCTCCGCACCACCGTCAGTTGCTCGTAATGATGGGGCGCGAACGACCGGCCGTCGGCGTCAAACGTCTGCTCGTGCGGTGAAGCCAGCGCCGTGAAGCACAGGCCGATCCGGCACGCGACCTCTAACGCGCCGCTCAACGCCGCCCGCGGCTCGGTCATGTCTCGAGAATCGCCGAGCACGCGGATACAGTCGTCAAAGGTGACTTGCAGCTCTTGGAACGGCTCGTAAACCTCCACGGCGAACCCTGCCGCAGCCACGACGTCGTTGGTCGAGACGTGTGGCCGCTCGAAGCCGAAACCGAGGCTTCCGTCCGGCAGGTAGATACACACGGTGCGCTCGCCGCGGCCCTCGTTAGGGCGATTCGCCAGCCGCAAAAAACCGATGATTTTCCCCGCCGGGTCGTGGAACTGAAGTACATCGATTCGTTGAAGTTGACGTCGGAACTCAACGGGTGTGTGTACTCGTCCACTGCAGAGATCATCTCGGGCTCCGCAGAAAATTCGACGCTCCGATCAGCAGATCGGCGATCGCGTCGTCCACCGCGTCGACGTCGAGAAGCGGAGTCTTCTCGTCGAGCCCGTGCGCGCGTTGGCGGCCCAACTCCGCTTGCAGCAGGGCGGCGGCGCGCCATTGCGCTAGCGCCCGGTAGTAGGGCAGATCGTGCAGCGCACGATTGGTCATTTCGCCGTAGGCGCTGATGATTTCGCCCCTGGCGGGGAATCCACCGGCTCGCACCGGGCTGGGCGGAAACGCCCCCGTCTCCGTCGAGGACGGCCAGTTCACCAGCAGCCAAGCCAAGTCGGCGAGGGGATGTCCTGCCGTGCACCAGTCCCAGTCGACGATCGCGGTCAACGACTCCTCCTGCAGCACGAGATTGGCGAGCCGAAAATCGCCATGAATCAGCGTCAGACGACCTTCGCGCCGTGGCCTTCGGTCAATCAGCCGAGCCCGCAATGCCCGCCAGGATGAATCGTGGAGCCCGTCGGAACCAGACAGGGTCCACACGTCGGTCATTGCGCTCAATTGCCGGTCGATATACCCGGTGAAAAATCGGGGCAGTCCGGTGGTTGCGGGATCGACTCGGTGGATCCGGGCCAGCGCCGCGACGACGGTGAACCCGACTTGGCGACGTTGTGTCGATGTGAGCCCACGGGCGTCCTCTTCGGTGTGCAGCGTGTGACCGGCGACTCGCGTCGTGACGATGAACGGCGCGTCTGTGTCATTGTGTCCGACCAGCCGGGGGACCGGGAGCCCTTGGCTCAGCGCCGCGCTGAGCCCGGCCGCCTCACGCGAAAAGTCGCGGACCGTGCCGGGTCGGCGCTCGCGAAGGATCCACTGCCGACCGCAGCTATCGGCGATGGCCCATGACATGTTGATGCGCCCACTGGTGATGCGTACGGCCGTCAGGGGCGCGGTAACCGGTTCCCCGCGCGCCGTCAGCCACTCGGCCAGGACCCGTGGCTTTTGTGCGATCGACCGCGGCAGGCGCCGACGACCCACCAAAGTCTGCGCAGGCGACGTCACTGACGCCTCGGCCCCTCTCGCACGCTTGGAATAAACCGCCCTTCGAACGTCATTTCGACACCAAACCGGGCATGTCGCGTCGAATACAAGCTCCACGGTAACATAATTTTCTAGTCCGCGTTAGATTTTTCAGAACAGCGGGAGGCAGTCGTGTCGCAGGTTCCGCCAATGGCGAGGGATGCCGTCAGCGAAGCTGATCGCTGAGCACGTCGTTCGCGTCCCGCTGCCGCTGCCACTGCCCGACCTCCAGACCGTCAATGCCTATGCGGTAGTCGGCTCGGACGGTCTGACCCTCGTCGACCCTGGTTGGGCGTATGAGCCGGGTGAGACGACGCTGCGGACCGCGCTCTTCCACCTCGGGGCCACACCGTCTGATGTGCGCCGCATTCTGGTGACACACCAGCATTGGGACCACTATTCGTTGGCCGTGCGGTGGCGCGACGAGCTCGGTGCCGAACTGATGCTCGGACATGAGGAGCGGCACAGGATCGAGGCCTTCGCCACGATGACCGGCGTGCACGCGCTGCAGGTGCAGATGCTGTTCCGCGCCGGCGCAGCGTCGCTAGCGCGGGAGGTGGACAGTCTCGTTGGAACCGTACGAGCGCGGAGTGAAATTCACTCCCCCCGACCGCTGGCTGTCCGATGGTGACCAGATCGATTGCGGGATGGCGATGCTTCTACCTGCGAAGTTGCGGTTTTCTCATTTGGCTCGCGGACGCGTTTTTCTTATCTTCGTGGCGGATCCTGGAACCAGACGGTTGTACAGATCGGGGACAACCCTTGATCTTGGTTCCCAGCGCCCCAAGAGGCGAAGCCACCTCGCAGCCTGGACGGTTTCAGGTCGAGTTCACGACGCCGGCGGGGTCACTCCGAAATCAGTGGAGCAGGGCAAACCAATGGGCAACGATGCCGAACAGGCTGTGTTTTGAAATGTCCGTGATCAGCAAGGTAACCACGGCGACGCCCAGCGAGGAAATCGCCACCCATATGGCCGTCTTGGCCAACCGGATGGACTGCAGTGATGACGTCAGCGACGCCGCCGCAGTCAGGATGCCGCGGTAATCATTGTCTGCGGCCCGCAGCGTTTCCAGCATTCCCATCTGTTCATTCAGCAGGTGTTCGTTCATGTTGATCGACTCACGTGACTCGCTGCCATGCACGCCGCGTTCGGCGACGAGAAACGGCGCATCTTCGAAGAAGAACTGTGCGTAATCTCGCTGCCAGCCGCGCGCGTTGTATGCGCGAATGTCTCGGTCAATGCTGCTCATGTCGACGCTGATGGTCAGCAAGCTAGTTCGTAAGCGGTCCAACTGGCCGTGTTGGCGAGCAGCGTCTCGTATCGATGCGTAACGCCCCTGGCACACTTCCAGCATTTCGCTGATGGACAGTCGTAGGAAGTAGTCCTCAATCGCGTCGTGGATGTAGTGCGCGATGGAACTGTCAGCGTGACCAAGTCCATGAGCCGTGAGCGTCTCCGCGAGGCCGTCAAGGATTTCAGTTCGGTTGCCCCAAATCGCCCATGTGCGCCGATCTTCCATGTCCGAGTCAGATCCTATATCCCGTTCGCCGATGATCATTGCCGGGAACTTGGTCGACCTCTGAACGTAAACCGTATGTGGCAGCCCGAGGGCGCGGACGGCTCCATCAACCCCGCTAGCTGGACGCGTCTCAGGATAGGCGCTTATTTCGTCGAGCAGGACTATGTCGAGTAGAGGCTGTGGCTGTCGATTTGTGGCAAAGAATCCTGGCCATTTGGCGGAGAACCATTGCCGTGCAGCGTCATGCAGGCGACCTCGTTCCTCTTGCACTCTTCGAAATGCCACAAAATCTGGGCTCAGGGGGCGTGGCCATTCTCCACCCCTTTTACCCCAATACATTTCAGGCTGGTAATCCCGGTGCCAGGCCTCGTCGAGCCGAGATATCGCGGCGTCATTGAGATCGAACTTCGCCATGACAGCCGTGATGCCCTGGCCTATCTGCAGGGCTTTAAGTTCGACTCGATCAAACTCTTTGGGCATCTGGCGGCGGACAGCATCACCGACGGTGACGTTGCTGGCGCGACGCACAACGTCACCGAGATTCCACCAGAGCCAGCGGTCTCCGGACCTGGCCTCGTCGGGCGTGGGCAAGTGGTGGCGGCCAAACATTCGTAATTGCTTTGTGTCCCAGCGGTTTCGCTTTATCGCTCGGTCCAGATTCTCCTTGACGCTCGGCGGGAAGAGCTCGACGACAAACAGCGACGGGATTCGAACATGATCAGTGGGTGGAACTGTGCACTCATCCTCATCACCCCACCGGAAGCCGGCTAGCGCCCTTCGGTGGTCGCGGTACTGCATGTTTAGGTTGATGAGGTAGTCGATCGGCGTCAGGAATCGATCAGGCGCCAGCCTGGCGACTCGCGTACGTCGCACCCAATAGAGAACATCCTCGACGCGTTCACAGATGCGGTCGCGCTCGTCCCGGGCAGGCTTGCGGCTCGACCGGGCGGCAGCGGGTTGTTGCGGCTCTGTCCCCTCTTCAGGCGAGTCGCTCTCGTCCGTCATGGTGATGATGTTAGAAACGCGCGCCGACAGCGGTAGCGCAGACGCGCGGACTACCTCAGCACCTAGTAGTACTAAACAGATTCCCATCTTTGTGGCGGATCCGCCATCTCTCCGCCATTACTGTGAGAATTCCGCCACTCAAAATGAGAACCTACAGCACCCCTGTCGGTTCTCATTTCGCATGGCGGATGACGATCACGCTAACTGCGGTGTTGCAGAATTATCATCGAAATGGCGGAACCGTTTTTCGGATCTTCGTGGCGAATCCTAGGACCACTCGGGTGTGCGGTTCAGATGGCAAAGCACGTACGCAGCCCTTGACTTAAGACGCTTGGAATTCAACGTGGACCACGAAGGGATTCCGCGCCGACCTCACCGGGTACGCGCTGGCCGGGGCACTGAATAATCTTCAATCTTGCTGTGGGCCAACACTTGTGTGAGCCCACGCCCTCCTCGCGGCGAGTCTCAGTGTGCGCTTAGTCCGAGGGGTTCGGCCAGTTCGCGCAGTGCGGCCAGGAGCTGGGCTAGCGTGCCTGGCACTTGTATTGCGACGTGGTCGGCCCCGGTGTCGAGGTGTTCGCGGAGTCGCGTGGCGACGTGTCCGGGGTCGCCGTAGGCGAGCAGGTCGTCAATGAGGCGTTGACTTCCGGGCGGGGTGAGGTCGTCGTCGGTGTAGCCCAGACGCCGCCAGTTGTTGACGTAGTTGCGCAGTCCGAGGTAGACGTCGGCGATCTGGCTCCCGACCACACGGGCTGTCTGTTGGGTGGCGTTGAGCAGGATGGCTTGAACGGGTACCAGCAGCGGTCCGTGGCCTAGTTCGGTGCGCGCGGCGTAGTTGTAGCGGGTGGGGGTTAGGGCGGGGTTGGCACCGGCGCTGCGCTCGGCGGCCAGCTGCAGCATCTTTGGGCCCAAGGCCGCCAGGATGCGCTGATCGGTGGGGATACCGGCAGCGTCGAGTTCGTCGAGGTACTCAGCGAGTGCGGCCAGAGGCTGGCGATACTCGACGGTGTGTTCACGGTGTCCCGCACCTATCCCGAGCAGGAAGCGCCCGGGGTAGGCGGTGTCGATGCGGTGAAATGCGGCGGCGACTTGCTGTGCGGGCGCTGACCAGATGTTGACGACGCTGGTGGCGAGGACCAGTGTCTTGGTGGCCGCGAGTAGGGGTTCGGCGAACGTCAGATCGGCTTCGGGTGAGCCGCCGATCCACAGGGTGCCATAGCCTAGCTGCTCAAGTTCTGTGGCATCGTGAGCGCTGACGGGTCCGAAGGTGAAGGCTCCGAAGGGGCCTAGTTTGGGTGGCGCCATGTGCCGTGTCCTTTCGAGTGGGTGCGGGGGGTTGGGTGGCGGGGACGTTAGTGGGGCGGTCGAGGTGCGGGTTCAGCGCTGGCCGCTGTCGACCGCCCCGGCGTGGGCGCGCCAATGTTTCCGAGCCGGCCTATGCGCGGGCTTATTTCGCGGCTCACTGACCGCTGTGACCGATCGTTGCGCTTGCGAGAGGGCATGAGCATCCCTCCATGCGGTACGTAACTGTACCGCATCACAGTATGGTGGCGTTCCGGGGCGGTGGACAGCGGTGGGGTGTTTGCGCGGTGGTGTCGCGCAGGATCACAGCTAGGCGCTTGGATGTCGAATCACGTTCTGCGGCAGTCCCATCCATGCACAGCGTTGTCATGGCGTGTTGTGGGCGGTGTCGCGGGCGTGTTGGTAGAGGCTGGGGTCGTGGGAGCAGACGATGAGCAGGTCGGGGTCGCGACGGTGGTAAAGCTCAGCGAGGCGGGATTGGTTGTCCCGGAGGGTGTTCCGGTCGTAGCAGATCAGGGTTTCCTGGGCGCGCAGCACGAACGGCACGCGAGACTGGTGATCGAGGGTGCCGGGGTGGTAGAAGGCGTCTCCGGCGTGCAGGACCCAGCGGTGGCCGGCATCGACGGCGACGGCGGTGTGGCCGCGGGTGTGGCCGGGCATCGGCACCAAGACGATGCCGTCGTCGATGACGTGAAGCGGCTTGGCGGCGGTGAATCCGCGCCATGGTTCTCCGTCGGGGGTGTGTTCGACCAGGGTCGGGCGGTGGGCCCATTGGGTGGGGCGGTATCGGAAGCGTTCGCGCCAGGTGGGGGCGTGGATGGCGCCGCGGGCTTCGGCGGCGGTGAGGTGGACGTGGGCGTGGGGGAAATCGGCGAGGCCGCCGATGTGGTCGAGGTCGAGATGGGTGAGCACGATGTGGCGCACGTCAGCGACATTGAAGCCGAGTGCGGTGATCTGATCCGCGGCGGTTTCAGCGTGCTGCAGCAGCGGGCGGATGACGTGGCGGAAAACTCCGATCCGCGCGGCGGGGTCGTGGCAGTCGTGGGAGCCGAACCCGGAATCGACGAGTACCAACCCGTTGTCGGTCTCAACCAGCAGCACGTGGCAGACCAGCGCGACGCCGGGCATGCGCATGGTGCCGCAGTTGAGGTGATGGACCTTCACCGGCCGGGGCTTTGGTCTTCGGGAGTGACGCCGAAGGTGTTGAGGAAATCGCAGACCAGCTGATAGAAGCCGACGGTGAGGGTGAAGTCGGCGAGTTGATTGACCGTCATGATGGCCAAGGCTTGATCGCGTTCGGCGTCGCTGAGGGTGTGGTTGTCCAGCAGCCGATCGGTCAAACGGATCAGGGCGGCCTGTGCGGCGTCGAGGCCGTCGGTGGATCCCGACTCGGCGGCGTGGATTTCGTTGTCGCCCAGGCCGATCGCGCGCCCGATCTGCACGTGTTGATAGGTCTCATAACGGGCTCGGTAGCGGTACCCGACGCGCAGGATAACCAGTTCACGCCAGGGGGCGGGCAGCGAATTATGTTGGAGGACATCGGCGGCCATGGCCAAAAAGCTGGGCGCCAGATTAGGGCTGTGGGTGATCATACGGAAGATGTTCAGCGAGGCCCGGCTTTCGACCGCCTCCCGCAGCGCTGGGGTCAGGGTATCGAGGTCGGGGTAGGGGAATTCGGTAGTGCTCATCCGAGCCCCCGAATGGGGTCGCTGCCATCCCAGGCGGCGGCGACGTCGCGGATGTAGGCGAACAGTTGGCCTTTGGGGCCGCTGATGTCGCTGATCTCGATGACGGTGCCCTGATCGAATTCGGTGTCCAGGTAGGCGAATCGGCCTTGCTCGCCGCCGATGCTGCCTTCCTGGGCAACGGTGTAACCGGCCTCCAGCACGCGGTCGTAGAGGTCCTGGTAGTCGGTGGTCCAGTAGGCGATGTGTTGTGCGCCTTGGCGGCCTGCGTCGAGGAAGTCCTTGTACACCGAGGGGGCGTCGTTGGTGGGTTGGATCAGTTCGAGCTGGATGTCCCCGAAGTTGGCCAGCGCGACGCTCATCGTCATGGCCGAGTCGTGGCCGCGGTAGCGGAAGTAGTCGGTGACGACGTCGTCGATGTAGAACCAGGGGCCCACCCCAAGGCGGACCCACTGTTGCATCGAGGCGTGGACGTCAGGCACAACGTATCCGATTTGATTGATGGTGCCGAATAGGCGGGTCATGACGGATTCTCCTGTGCCAGACGGGTTGTCAGTAATTGTTCGATTTCGCCGCGGGCCGCGGCCAGGTCGACGTGGTCGTCGATCAGGGATTGCAGCGCAACCCCGCGCAGCATGGCGATGATCACCGTCGCCAGACCGTGGGGGTTGATCGATGCAGGGATCTGTCCCGAGGCCGCGGCCAGTCGCAGGCGTTTCTCGATCTCCTCGCGGAATTCGCGGTCGGCGCCCACCATGGCGGGCCGGATCTCCTCGGTCGGGGTGGCGACGGCCTGGGCCCACAACACCAGCCGTGCGCGGTTGACCGGTTGCAGATCGCAGATGACGTCGAAGTAGATCCCGACCAAGGTGCGCAGTTCGGCCAGGGCGTCAGCACCGTGATCGTGTTCGAACAGCGCTTCGCGGAATTGGTGGGTCACGGTGTCGACCAGGCGCTGCATCAGCGCGCCCTTGGAGCCGAAGTGGTGGCTGGCTAGCCCGCGGCTGTAGCCGGCGCGCTCGCCGACGTTGGCCAACGTGACCCGCGCCGGCCCGATTTCGCCGACCAGCTCGGCAGCCGCGGCGACGAGCCTGCGTTCGGCGTCGCCGCGGCGTTCTTCCTGAGTGCGGCGCGGTCCGGGTCGGCTCATGGCGTCTTCTCGGCGCGGCCGGTGATGGGATGGTCCTGGCGGGCGTCGCCGATCATGGGTGCTCCATCGTCAAGACGGTCTTGCCGGTGGTGGCGTTGCTGCGCAAACGATCGGCGGCCTTGCGTGCGTCGTCGAACCCGAAGACCTGGTCGATGACCGGGTGGATGCGCCCGTCGTCCACCGCTGCCATCACCTCGGGCTGCAGCGCGGCACACACCGCGGCCATCTCGTCTGCGGTGCGCACGCTAAAGGTTGTCCCCAGCACCCGAAGCCGTCGAAATGACAACGTGTTCAAGTCGATGGTGGACTGCGCACCGCCGAGCCGGCCGATGTTGACCACGGTGCCTTTCAGGCTGGTCGCGGCGAACGCGTCGGCGAACAACTGACCACCGATATGGTCGAGCACCACGTCGACGCCGGCGCCTCCAGTCGCCGTGGTCACCGCGTCCACAAGATCACCGGTGCGGGTGTTGACCACGACATCAGCACCGGCCGCGGTGAGCACCGACGTTTTGTCTGCCGAGGTGGTCGTCGCCGCCACCATCGAGGCACCTAACGCCTTGGCGAGTTGGATGGCGATCAAACCGATCGCCGTCGTGCCGCCGATAACCAGCACGCTGGCACCCGTGGTGAAACCGCCCTGGGTGACCAACGCATCGTGCTCGGTGGCCAGACCCACCGGCAAGGCCGCAGCATCGATCCAGGACAGCGATGCCGGCAGCGCAATCACGTGGCGCGCGTCGAGCACCGCGTACTCGGCGAACGCGCCCAGCCCCGCGCCGCAGACCCGGTCCCCCACGCGCACCGAGGTCACCCCGTCACCTACTGCCGCGACCTCCCCGGCCAACTCCAAGCCGGCGGTAAACACCGCGCTGGTCTTCGAGTTGGGGTTATAGGAACCCTCCAACATGTACAGGTCGGCCCGGTTGATCCCAGCCGCCTGCACCCGAATCAACACCTGGCCCGCACCCGCCACGGGCACCGCAATCTCGCGAGGCTCCCAGTCCGGGCCCACACCACCAACCAGCGCTCGCATCACCGACACACCATTCTCAGATACTTGTTCATCAACTAACAAGTTATACGGTGGAGTTGTTGTCGTCAAATTCGTCATCGCGGGGCACGGCGGTCTCCGCGTGGTGGGTAACCGCTGGGCAGGGGCCCGGCCCGTGGCCGCGGCCGGGTCAAGGCACTGAGCGGCCCGGCCTGTCTGAGCAGGGGTTTAGGTCGGTGAGGCGGTGGTGGATGCCGGGGTGTGCGGGTCTGCGGTTTGACCGCCGCCGGTGCGGTTGGGGCGCCGATACACCAGCGCGCGCCCGCCGCGGCGCGGTGCGTAGGCGATGCCTCTGCTGTGCCACTTCTCCGCGGGCGCCGTGGTGGGGACCAGCTGGTATTCGCGCAGCACGGTGCGCAAGACCACGTTCATCTCCATGTTGGCGAATGCCGCCCCGAGGCAGCGGCGGGTTCCACCGCCGAAGGGAATCCACGAGTGGCTGTCGGGAACTCCGTCGCGGAAGCGGTCGGGATTGAAGCGGTCGGCGTCGGCGAACACCGCGTCATTGTTGTGGGTGCCCGAGATGTTGACCAGCACGGTGTAGCCCTGTGGGATGACCCACTGGCCCAGCGGCATGGCCGGTGCAATGACCTGTCGCGCCGCGCCGTCGATCACGGGGCGGGTGCGTTGCACTTCGTAGATGGTGGCCTGCAGCAGGCCCGTCTGGCCGGCGTCGATCTCGTCAACCAACCGTGACAGCACCTCGGGGTGGCGGCGTAGCCTCTCGATCGCCCACGCCAGCGAGGTGGCGGTGGTTTCGTGACCGGCGGCCAGCAGGGTCAGCAACTCGTCGGCGATGTCGCTGTGCGACATCGCCGCGCCGTCGTCGTAGCGGGCCTCCAGCATCAGCGCCAGCACGTCGGTGCGCTCACCCAGATCCGGATCAGACTCGGCCTCAGCGATCAGATTGGTGACGATGCCGTCGAATTGGCGGCGTAGCCGCAGGTAGCGGCCCCAGGGGCTCCAAGGGCCCAGGTCGTGGTGTAGCGGGTGGATCAGCGCCAGCCGGGAGCCGAGGGTGACGATCTTGGGCATGAGTTCGCGCAGGGCATCCAGCTGGGCGCCTTGGGCGCCGAACACCGCGCGCAGGATCGCGTTGAGCGTGATGCGCATCGTGGAGGGCAGCACCGGGAATTCCGCGCCTTGGGGCCACGTGGCGATTTCGTTGCGGGTTTCCTCTTCGATGAGGCTTTCGTAGGCGCGCATCCGGTTCCCGTGAAACGGCGGCACTAGTAGTTTGCGCCGGCGCCGGTGGGTGTCGCCCTGCAGCCCGAACATTGACCCCTTGCCCAGCACCACGTCCAGATTGGGTTCGACCCCGCGCGCAACCGTGGCGGGGGTCTGAAACAGCTGTTTGATCAGCGCCGGGTCGCTGATGACGATCGCCGGCCCGAACAGCGGCAGCCGCGCGGAGTACACCGGGCCGAATCGCTTACCCATCAGCTGCATGAGGCGCTTGCGCACCAGGATGAATGCGAGCCCCTGCACGAAGGTGGGCCAGTGCGATCCCGGCGGCACATGCGGTGCTGGCGGTGCGGTCGTGGTGGAACTCATCGGCGCAGTCCTCGCGGCATGGTCCGACACCTTCCCTTCGGTACATCGTCGTACCGAATCATGGTACGTCAACGTACCGGCTAGTGGCAATGGGGCGTCAGACCACCGAACGCAGCCCGGTGTCGACCCGTGGGGTTGTCCGTGATGCGGGTCGCGCCCGCCGCTACCTGCGCCGATCGGTGCGGATCAACGCCCGTGGGGTCAGGACTGCGCGCGTGGGGGGCTAGGGTGCGCGGTGGCGGCGCGCGGGCCGAGCAGGGCGAGGGTGGCTTCTACGGCTTCTTCGGTGATATCGCTGATGCGGCCGCCGCTTTCCAGCGTGGTGGCGGTCAGTTCGCGCAGACCACCGAGCAGCATGATGGCCCGTTGACGTGATACCGGTCCGACACCGACCTCCTGCAGTGCGTCGGTATTGCACAATGCCTGCACCAGCACGATGAAGCTTTCCATGAACTCCAGTTGAAGCCGGCGGGCGGCGGCGCCCAGCGCCGGGACGTCGCGGATCCAGCTCAGCATCAGCGCCGGGCGGGATTCGGCCGCGCCGGCCCATGCCTCGATGGCCTGCCGGGCTTGGTGTGGCCAGGGGCTGTTGGCCTCGACGGCGGCGGTGATCTGTTTGATCATGGTGGCGTTGCTGTCGGTGAGCAGGGCGATATAGCAGTCCTGTTTACTGTCGAAGTGTTGGTAGAACGTGCGCCGCGAGGTCCGTGCCCGGCGTACGACATCGGCGACGGTGGTCTCGGCGTATCCGGTGTCGGCGATGCTGTCTTCCAGTGCGGCGAGCAGCCGATAGCGAAACCCCGGCGCATCGTCTGCGCCGCGGTCGCGATCGGTTGACTGTAGCGATCCTGGCGTGCTCACCGAAGCCTTCCTTGCCCGGCCGCGAGGTGTCCGGTGATCGCGGGGCACATCGCTATAGCCAACCATCCTTATTAGGGGTAGCCAGCACAGGCTACCCACCCGGGATCATCGAGTGCTCGTGTTCGCGGGCCGACGATTGCGCTTGGGTGACCCCGGTGGCGGGGTCGGCGGTCCCCAGTGCGGGTCGTCAGTGGAGGGTCTCGAGGGCCGGTGCATCCTGGCCGACGCCCGCGGGGGCGGGGGTTTCACTGATGCCGATGCGTTGGTGCAGCCGGCTCAGCAGCGGTGGGGCCCACCAGTTCCAGTGGCCGAGCACGTGCATGAAGGCCGGGACCAAGATCATGCGCACCAGTGTGGCGTCGGCCAAGACGGCCAGGGTGAGCCCGAGGCCGAAAGCGCGGTTGAACGCGACGTGGCCGGCGATGAGCGCGGCGAACGAGATCGACATCAGCAGGGCGGCGGCGGTGATGACGCGGCCGGTGTGGGCCAAGCCCAGCGCGACGCTCTCGTCGTTGTCGGCAGCGCCCTGCTCGGAGGCCAGCCAGTACTCGCGGATGCGGGACAGTAAGAAGACCTCGTAGTCCATCGACAAGCCGAACGCGATGCAAAACAGTAACACCGGCATGGTGGCTACCAGGGTGCCGGTGGGGGTGGTGCCCAGGGCCCCGAAGTGGCCTTCCTGAAAGATCCATACCAGGGCGCCGAAGGCGGCTGTCAGGGACAACACATTGAGCAGCAACGCTTTGAGGGGCAGCACCACACTGCCGGTCAGCAAGAACAGCAGGGTAAAAGTGATGGCGGCGATCAGTCCCAACACCAGCGGCAGCCGCGCGGTGATGGCGTGGACGCTGTCGTGGTTGACCTGGGCCAGCCCGCCTATTTCGACGTGTCGGCCTGATGGCGCGGCCACGTCGTGCAGTCGGGCCAGTTGCGTGGCGGAGCTCTGCGAAAACAGGGGCGCGCTGGTGGTGACGGTGAGAAACGCGCTGCCCTCACCGG
>NZ_GG770556.1:236089-240392 GCF_000164135.1 Mycobacterium parascrofulaceum ATCC BAA-614
GCGTCGCGGCCACCGGCGAACGTTGTGCCGGGTGCACTGACCCCCAGCACATCGGGCACCCGCGACAGATCGGCGGCATAGCGGTCCAGCTCAGCCGGTGTGAGCCCGTCGGCGTCGGGAATGACCACGGTCACCGCGGTGGCCGCATTATCGGTAAAGCCGGCGCGCAACTGGTCACCAACCTGGTAGGCGCTGCTGGAGTGCGGCAGCATCCGTTCGTCGGGCAGGCCCCACTTGACGCCCAGGAAGGGCGCCCCGAGCACCACCAGCAGCGCGATCACGGCCAGCCCGGCCGGAAGGGCGTGGCGCATCACGAATTTCGTGGAGCGGTACCAAAACAGCTCCTCGACCGGCTTGGGGGCCGAGTCGCCGCGATGCAGCAGCCGCCGGCCCAGACGGCGCACATCGAGGGCGTCAAGGCGGGCGCCGAGGACCACGATCGCCGCGGGCGTGACGACGACGGCGGCCAGCGCCGCGAAGGCGACGGTGGCCACGCCGGCGTAGGCGAAGGATTTCAGGAAATACATCGGGAACAAGATCGCCGTGGCCATCGACAGCGCCACGGTGGTCGCAGAAAACACCACCGTGCGCCCGGCGGTGACCATGGTGCGGATCAGCGCCTGTCGGGGTGCGCTGCCCTCAGCGAGTTCGTCACGGTATCGGCTGATGATCAGCAGCGTGTAGTCGATTGCCAGCGCCAACCCCATCGCGGTGGTGAGGTTGAGCGCGAAGATGGACACATCGGCACCGAAGGTGATCAGCCGAAGGACCGACATGGACCCCACAATGGCCATCGCCCCGACCAGCATCGGCACCGCGGCTGCCAGCAATCCACCGAACACCCAGGTCAAGACCACGAAACTTAGCGGGACCGCGATGGACTCCATAAGCAACAGATCACGCTCGCTTTGCTGGTTGGCCTCGGCGTAGACCATCGGCACTCCCCCGAACCGCACGCTGACCCCATCGCGTCCCGGTCCCAGCTGCTCAGCAAGGGTGCGGGCGTATTTTTGCGCATTGTTTTCCCCGCCGGTGATCGAGGCCACGATCAGGCCCGTTTTCCCGTCCCGGCTGACCAGGCGGGAGGCCGCCGCCGGCGGCGAGGTCCACGCCGAGCTGATATCGGCGACATGCGGTGAGGTGTGCAGGCGGTTGACCAGATCGGTGCCCACCGCCCGGGCGGCCTCGCCGGTAGCGCCGTCAGCGGAGGTGACGGTGACCTGCAGCTGCTGGTCGCCCTGACCGAATTTCTCGCCCAGCAGCTCGTTGGCGTGGGCCGATTCCGACGTCGGGTCTTGAAATCCGCCGGCTGACAGATTCTTGGCGACCGGGACGCCAAAGAGTGCGGCCGCCGCGGCGATCAGCGCCGCGACCGCCAGGACTCGGCGCGGCGCCGCCAGCGCCAGTAACGCGATACGGGTCATCACCAGGTCTCCCTCCACAGCTGCGACTCTCCGTTGACCCACCAGCGCTACCGCTCCCACGACGCAGTCCCGCTATCCGCGGGCTGCGGCGGTCACCGATGTCACGGCGGGCCCGCCACGCTGAGGCCGTGCACCGATGAATGGTACGTCAACGTACCAGTACCCACAGGAGGGAATCCCTAATCCGCACCATGACGTCGACCACACTTGCTCGATGCGGGCTCACGCGCGTAATTTTTAACCGCCGGTACGGTGACGTACCGGCGGCGGGGCGGAGCCCGCGCACCATGCACCATGCCGAAAGGGTCTGGGTGGCTCTGGCTTGGTCGACGCGCGGGCAGGCAGGGGGCCTGCCACGACGAGACAGTCGCGAACCGGGAGGGACAATCACCGATGGCGAAGGCGCCGACCGGCCGGAGGAAGATGCGGCCGCATTTCGAGGACGTGCAAGCGCATTACGACTTATCCGACGACTTTTTCGGTTTGTGTCTCGATCCCACACGCACCTACAGCTGCGCCTACTTTCGCCGTGGCGAGATGACACTGCAGGAGGCGCAGCTGGCCAAGATCGACGTGAACTTGGACAAGCTGCAATTACAGCCGGGGATGACGGTGCTCGACGTGGGCTGTGGGTGGGGTTCGGCGATGGCACGCGCGGTCGAGCGATACGACGTCAACGTCATTGGTCTGACCTTGAGTAAAAATCAGCATGCCTACAGCCAGCGGCTGCTCGACCACCTGCCGACCGAGCGGTCGCGTGCGGTGTATCTGCGCGGCTGGGAGGAGTTCGACGAACCGGTCGACCGCATCGTGAGCATCGAGGCGTTCGAAGCGTTCGGCAAACCGCGGTACGCGGCATTCTTCGAGCAGACTTATCGCCTCCTGCCCCGCGACGGCCGCATGGAGGTGCAAACAATATTCACCCACCCGCCGGGCTACTGGCACGACCACAGCATCGCGATCACCATCAGCGACCTGAAATTCATGCGGTTTATCGCCCAGGAGATCTTTCCCGGCGGCGAAGTTCCGTCCACCGACGACGTCGTGGGCCTGTCGCGCGCCGCCGGGTTTGTGGTCGAACAGATCGAATCCTTGAACTCCCATTACGTCAGGACACTGGACACGTGGGCGGCGAATTTGGCGGCCCGCCGTGACGAGGCGATCGCTGTGACCTCCGAAGAGGTCTACCAGCGTTACCGACGCTATCTGACCGGGTGCGCGGACTTCTTCAGGCGCGGCATCACCGAGGTCGCCCAGTTCACCTTCACCAAGGACTGAGCCCATCATCATCGCCTGCGCCGTGGCGTTGCAGACACGGGGCCGGGGCCGGTCAATGCTGCAGTCGGCCCGGACGCAGGTTGCCCCGTCGCGGCCGACAGCACATACCGACTGAGCGCCTCGTGATAGACGGCGGTCAGTCGGTGCTCTCGGGTCAGTGTCGTGGCCGTTCCCATCCCCTGGATCAGCGCACGAATGCCCGCGGCCAAGGTGCTTGCGGCCCGCGCTTGATCGCCGGAGCCGGCCTCCATCGTCAAAACTCCGGCCCAGGCCGCGAGCAGAAACCGTGCAGTCGCCACAGTGTCCATCGACTGCAGTTCCCCGGCACTGATGGCCTCGTCGAGGACGGCGACGATGCGCTGCAATTGCTCGTGTCGGCGGGTGGCGATCGCCTCGGCGGCGGCGGTGTCGGCGGGAAAGAGCCCGAGCGGACCAAGATAGGACAACGAAATCGCCTCAAACAAGGCCGGCCGGTCCCCGGCGAAGGCCAGGGTGGCGCCGGCGGCGGCGATGAGGCGCTGCAGCGGTGACACGTCCAGCGACCAGGCCGCCGCGACGTACTGGCCGTGCACTTCCAGGGCACGCTCGGCCAGCGCCTGGGCGATACCGGCCTTGCTGGTGAAGTGATTGTAGACCGACGACGGCGCCACACCGGCGCGCGCGGCGATGTCTTCGATCGTCGCCGCGCGGTAGCCCTCCTGCGCGAACGCGGCCACCGCGGCCTCCAGGATGCGATCCGCGGTCAACCGTGCACGCCGCGCGTGGCCGTTCTCCCGCACCGGCGCGTACGAATCCGGGCGGTTCACGCGACACCACCCACGAAGTTTGGAGTGTTCTCCATATTGCAGTAGGCTCCATACATGTTTGCAGAGCTTATGGGTCACGCCTATGGATCGCAGGGACCGACCACGCTCAGCGATGGCAGCGTCGTGCAGATGCCGCTGCTGACCTATCGCGCCCGCTCGTTTGCGGCGATGTTCACTATCAGCGCGGCCAAAGCCACCGCCCTGCTGCCTACTGACGCGTTGCGGCCGGTGCGCGTGTCCCCGCGCCGTGCTTTGGTGATGGTGCAGGTCATGCAGTACACCGACAAGTCGATCGCGCCCTATCAGGAGTTCGTTTTCTCCATCCTGGTGCACCGGTCCCGGCGCGTCGACGTGCCCGGTGTCTCGGCGGCGTTGTGGCAGCGGCTGCCCGGCTCCGGCTCCTACATCACCCACATCGCCGTCGACGACGAGGAGGGCCGGCTGATCGGTCTGGAAGTGCTGGGCTTCCCCAAGTTCATCGCCGGCATCGAGCTCGCCGAGACTCCCCGCGAGCGACTCGCCGAGGTCAGCGCCGACGGACAGTCGATCTTCACGCTGGCGATCTCGCGGCCCACCAAGGCCCACCGCCAGCAGCGCCGCGACTTCTACTGCTATTCGCTCAGCCCGATCGACAACACGATTTTCCACGTGCCCTATGAATCGCAGGCCGACGCCGCGCTCATCTGGGGCCCCCGGGCCGCACGCCTGCATCTGGGCTCTCACCCGGTTGCCGACGAACTTCGCGACCTCGATGTGTCACCGGCGCCACTGTTCGCTCTGGACATCCCCCAGTAC
>NZ_GG770556.1:240755-251771 GCF_000164135.1 Mycobacterium parascrofulaceum ATCC BAA-614
ATCCCCCAGTACACGCTGATCTCCAACCGGCCCGACGCGGTCACCGAGGTCGGCGGGTGGCGCGACCCGCGCGGCTTCTACCGGGCACGGCGCCACCAGCAGGCGGCGACCGAGCCGGCAGCCGAGCGCGCCGCGACCGGGCGCTAACGACGCCGATCCCCGCCGCGGCATGAGCGAGCCGCTCGCGGGCGTGCGCCGCGTGAGGCAATAAGAAAACACGGTGTCAGAATCGTGGCGGGCCGCCAGGATTGAGCACGCTCAGACATCGAAGTCCGATAGCGATCGAGATGCGGTGCGCGATCCGAGTTTTGCGGCCACGGCGCGACCGAGCTACGAGGCTGTGCACCCAGGTGAGATGGCACCAAAGCAGGGGCGTTGCAGGTCGGTCATCGGCGCAGCACCGAGGTGTAGTAGATGTTGTCGGCCAGCGACACCGAGTCAGGATTGTGCGGGATCCTCGCTAAGCCGTTAGCGGCTAACAGCTGACTCATGGTGGCGCCCACCGTTTCCCATCCCAGCTTTTCCAGGTAGCTGGCGACGTTGTTGCGATCGCCCCGGTAACCGAGATCGGCCAGTTCGAGCTCGAGGCCGTGGTGGCGCCATCGTGCGGTAGCTCTGCGGATCATGTCCTCAAAGCGTTGGGACTCCTGCGGTGACATGTCGGGCAGGGCTTCACTGGCCAACCGGCTGCCCGGGGCGCTGAGCACGGTGACGTTGTCCAGCAACAGGTCTTGCGCTACAGGCGGCAGATAGTCGAAGAGCCCCTCGGCGGTCCACGCGGTGGGTTGGCTGGTATCCAGGCCGGCCTCGATGAGCGCTTTGGGCCAGTTCTGTCGCAGGTCGACGGCCACGGTGCGCAGGTCGGCCTTGCTGGTGGCACCCAGCTTGGCCACCTGCGCCGACTTGAACGCGAGCACTTGTGGCTGGTCGATTTCGAAGACCGTCATGTCCGGCGGCCAGGCCAACCGGTAGGCCCGGGTGTCGAGGCCCGAGGCCAGGATGACCGCCTGGCGGATCCCGGCCCAGATCGCATCCTGGACAAAGGTATCGAAGAAACGCGTCCGGGCCGCCATCGTGGTGGGCATGTGCTCGAGGCGCCAGCCCGATTCGCCCTCGTCGACGTCGGCGGCGACCAGATCGCCGCTGACCCAGCGCGTGAAGAACTCCACCCCCACCGCACGCACCAACGGTTCAGCGAACTGGTCTTTGATCAACGGGGTAGCGGCCTTGGTGGCCAGCGCCCGGGCAGCAGCCACCATCGTGGCCGTGGCGCCCACGCTGCTCGCCAAGTCCCAGGTGTCGGTGTCCGTGCGCGGCATCGGGGATGTTCTCCTATCCGGGTGATGGTCCAGTGAACGGCGGCCCCACGGGCCGTTACGCGCGTTCGGCGGTAACGAAATGCGCGACCGCGTCCCAATCCTCACCGGCCGCTACGTCCACCCACCGGCCCCGCCGACGCATTTCGTCGGCAGAGTTGTGCGCGGTGGCCCGCCAGCCGTGCAGGTTGAGCCAATCGGCCACGACCGCGCGGTCGTCGTCGTGATAGATCAGATCGTCCAAGTAGAAGGTGAGCTCGAGGGACAGTTGCGTGGCGACGCGCTCGAACCGTTCTCGCGACTCGCGTCGCCACGCATCGTTGATGCGGGCCGCGGTTTCGGCGGCGATACGGCTGCCGGGCGCGCTCAACAACGTGACGTGGGCGAACAGCTGGTCCTGGGCGTCGGCAGGCAGATACATCAGCAATCCCTCGGCCAGCCACGCCGTGGGCACGGTGGTGTCAAAGCCCGTGGCGCACAACGCCGCCGGCCAATCCCGGCGCAGATCGATCGCCACCTCGCGGCGAGTCGCCGACGGGGCCACACCATTTTCGGCCAACGTCCTCGACTTGTAGGCCAGCACTTTGGGCTGGTCGATCTCATACACCGTTGTCCCAGCCGGCCAGTCCAGCCGGTAGGCGCGCGAGTCGAGCCCGGACGCCAGAATCACCACCTGCCGGATACCGGCCTGCGTCGCGTGCGTGAAGTAGGCGTCGAAGAAATGCGTGCGCACCGCCTGATACCCGCGCATGTGCTCGAGCACCGCGGCTGTCTGGGCGTCGATGGCTGCCACCTTGTCGACCAGCGAGTCGTCCAACAAGATGGTCTCCCACACGCCGGTGCCCGCGTGGCTGGCCAACAGCCGGGCATAGGGATCGCGGATCAGCGGATCGGGACGCTCGGTCTCGATGGCTCGGGCCGCGGCCACCATCACCGCCGTAGCGCCGACGCTGGTGGCGATATCCCAGGTGTCATCGCCGGTGCGCAACGTACTCATTAGACTCTCCCCTTCTGGCAAATGTGTGTGATCATCACGTGGCGTGGATGAGCTGCGCTGGCGGTGTCGTCACGGCACCAGGACCACCTTGCCGATGTTTTCGCGTGCGGCCAGGATGCGGTGGGCTTCGGGTGCCTTGTCGAACGGAATCGCCGCGTGCACAACCGGTTTGACGATCCCGTCGCCGATGGCGTGCGAGATCGGGGTGACCCAGGGCGCTAAAGTGCCGCGGTCATCCCAGAGCCCCAGCAAGTTGAGTCCCACCACAGATTTCGACTCGCTGAGTTGGGTGATCAGGTTGAACCCGCGCAGCATCGGCAACAGCTGGGGCAGCGCGGTGGCCAGCGAGCGTTTGTCGCCGCGTTGCAGAGCCGAAAAGCCGTAGGCCACCAGCCGACCGCCCTGGCCCAGCAGTTTGTAGGAGCGCCGCAGCGAGGTCCCGCCCAGTGCATCGAGGACCAGATCGTAGGGCGGCAGATCCCGCCACCACCGGTCGCGGCGGTAGTCGATGACCCGATCGACACCCAGTTCGGTCAACCGTGCGTGTTTGGCCGGTGAGGCGGTGCCGTGCACTTCGGCGCCGGCCGCCTTGGCCAGCTGCACCGCGGCGATGCCAATGCCGCCGGCCGCGGCGTGCACCAAGACCCGCTCGCCCGCGCGTAGCGAGCCGTGGCCGTGCAGCGCCGCCCACGCGGTGGCGTAGTTGACCGGGATCGCCGCACCTTCTTCGAAGCTGAGCGATTCGGGCAGCACCGCCGTGTCGGATTCGGGCACGTCGACGATGTCGGCGTAGCCGCCAAAGCGGGTCCCGGCCAGCACCCGCTGACCGATCCGTGCGGGATCGACTCCGGCGCCGACGGCGCTGATCGTGCCCGCGACCTCAAAGCCGATGACCGCCGGCAGCTTCGGCGCGCCCGGATACAGCCCGACCCGCGCCAGGTGGTCAGCGAAGTTGACGCCGGCGGCACCGACCGCGATCTGCACCCGTCCCGGCCCGGGCGGGCTGGGATCGGGGCGCTGCTGCACGCTCAATACCGACGGGTCGCCGTGTCGGGTGAGAACAATTGCTCGCATCGTCGATCGCCTTGTCAGTTCCCGGTTTTCAGCAGCAACACCTCAGCGAAGGGGGCGCGCGCATAGATCGGGCGCCACCGGCTCACGACCAAGGGCTGCGCGTCGGCTTTGGTGACCACGTGCGGATCGGTGACCGTGATGGTCTTGCCGTAGTGCTGGATCTCCGCGCTGCCAGCCGCAGTGACGTTTTTTAGCCACTCGGTGTGAGCCGGCCCGTAGGGCAAGAACACCGCCAATCCCTCGCCGGTGGGGAAGATGTTCAGCGGGGTGCGGTAGCGCTTTCCGGATTTGCGACCCACATGGGTCAACAGACCCATGGCGGGCACCCATCCGGCCCACAGCCGGACAATCTTGTTGGTCACCAACCGGTTCCACCGCGCATACCATCGGGGAAACTGCGCCACGCCCATTCTCCTCGCTGTTGTCGATCGACACTGTTACTGGCTTGGCTGGCTGGCCAGCGCGGACTGGCGGCGCCGGCGCAGCCGGGTCTGCAGCAGGTTCATCACGTCGTAGTAGTGGGTCGGCGCGAGCCGCGTGAGCAGGTCGAACACGTAGGCGTCGGGTCCGATCAGGATGCGGGCCTTGCCCGCTTCCACGCCGCGGTGAATGATCTCGGCGGCCTTGTCGGGTTGGGTCAGCGTTAGCGCCGCGAATTCTGCGATCAGCTGTTCGTGGCTGCGGCCCAAGCCCTCGGGGTCTTTGCGGAAGCGGGCGTTGCGCACGATGTTGGTGTTGATTCCCCCCGGGTGCACGGTGATCGCGCCAACGCCGCTACCCCGCAGCTCCTGGCGTAGCGCGTCGGTGAACCCTCGGACCGCGAATTTTGCGGAACAGTACGCACTTTGGTGCGGTATGCCGGCCAAACCGAACACACTGGAGGTGTTGATGATAACCCCCGAGTTCTGGGCGGCCAGAATCGGCAGGAACGCCCGGGTGCCGTTGACCACGCCGTGAAAGTTGATGTTCCACAGCCAGTTATCGTCGTCGGGGTTGGCCTCGAGCACGCTCGAGCTCACCGCCACCCCGGCGTTGTTGAACACCGCCCCGATGATGCTAGGCGCCCACCCCAACACGTCGGCGGCGAAATCGCGCTGGGCCGCGGCGTCGGCGACGTCGAGCACCCGCACCAGCGACGGGCCTCGAAGCGATTTCTCGGTTTCCTTCAAGCCCTCTTCGTCGATGTCAGCGATGGCCACCGCGCAACCGTGGTCAGACAATCGCTGGGCCAAGGCGCGACCGATTCCTGAGGCGGCACCGGTGATGACCGCGGTGCGCCCAGAAACGATCCTGGTTTGCTTGCTCATCGTTGCTCCTCGAATGTCACTGGCCCACAAGGCGATAGCTTGGCGCGCGGGAAAAGGTCGGCCCCGATAGCCCAACCAGTCATGTCGGCGTCGGCTGGGCCTGCGCCCGGGCCGGCACAGATGCGTGAGCGTCGCGGCGGCGGTGCACGATGGCGCGTCCGCCCCTGGCGGGCGCGTTGGCAATTCCGCGGGAGTGACGGCGCTCGGGTGGGTCGTCGGTGGGGATAAACTCGAACTCACGCAACAGGGTTCGCAGCGTTACATTCATCTCCATGTTGGCGAACGCGGCTCCGATGCAGCGCCGGACGCCGCCGCCGTACGGGATCCACGTGTAGTTGTCTGGTGGGTGGTCCAGGAACCGGTCGGGGTTAAACGTCGCGGCGTCAACGTAATTGGCTTCGGAATCCTGGGTCAGCGCGACACTGGTCAGCACCGCGTGATGTTCGGGAATCACCCAGGGGCCCAACCGGATTCGGGCGCGGGTCAGGCGAGAGGTTCCTTCGATCACCGGGCGGGTGCGCTGGACTTCCCAGATGGTGGCCTGAGCAAGCTGCGATCCCCCGGCGTCGACCTCGGCGACCAGGCGCTCCAGCAGCTGCGGGTGGCGACGAAGCCGTTCCACCGCCCAGGCCAGCGTCGTGGCCGTCGTCTCGTGCCCGGCGGCCAGCAATGTCAACAACTCATCGCCCACGTGCCCATCAGAGATCGGGGAGCCGTCCTCGTAACGAGCCGCCAGCAGCAGCGCCAGCACATCGGTGCGCTCCCGGTCACCGGTATGGGCTCGTGCCTGGGCGATCAACGAGGCGATGACCTCGTCATAGCGGCGCCGGTAACGCGCCACCCGACCCCACGGGCTGAACGGACCCAGATCGCGGCGCAGCCGCGGCGGTAGGATCGCCATCCGGGACGCCAACGCCACCCACGGCGGCAACAGCTCACGCAGCTCATCGAGCTCGGATCCCTGCGCCCCGAACACCGTGCGCAAAATCGCGTTCAAGGTGATGCGCATCATCGACGGTAAGGTCTCGAACTCGCGGCCCATCGGCCAGTCGGATGTCTCGCGCAGTACCTCTTCTTCCACGATCGTCTCGTAGCCCGCCATTCGGCGGCCGTGAAAAGGCGGCACCAGCAGTTTGCGTCGTCGCAGATGCTCGGCGCCGTCCAAGCTGAATGTGGATCCGGGCCCGAACACCGATCCCAGGTTCGAGGCCCGGCCCAGCAGGTCGGGGCTGGTCGTGAACAGATCCTTGATCAACACCGGATCACTGATCACCACCGCCTGGCCGATAATCGGCAGATTCACCGTGAACGCGCTGCCCCAGCGTCGGCCCAGTGCTGCGACGATCCGGTGCCGGGCAGTCAACACCGCCACCCCCTGCACGACCTTCGGCAGCGTCGGCCCGGGCGGCAGCCGAACCGGGTCCGTTGTCACTTCAGCCACCGCCACCTCCCAGTCATCACTTCCCCCGCACCCCGTACGGTACGTAAACGTACCACCGAACACAAGGGGCCTTTACGTGCCAGAACCCGCGGTGGTACGTTCCCGTACCGAAAGCGGGTACGATTATGTGCCGTAGGCGCGACGGGAGCAGCCACCGATGTCGAATCCATCCATCACCGACAGCGACGTCCTCATCGTCGGAGCCGGGCTGTCCGGGATCGGCGCCGCCTGCCAACTGCGCACCGCATGCCCGAACAAATCCGTCACCGTGCTCGAGGCGCGCTCCGCGATCGGGGGCACCTGGGATCTATTCCGCTACCCCGGCATCCGCTCCGATTCGGACATGTTCACCCTGGGTTATCGATTTCGGCCCTGGACCGATCCCAAAGCCATCGCCGACGGACCTACCATCTTGCGCTACATCCACGACACCGCCGAGGAATTCGACGTGCAGCGGCTGATCCGGCTCAACCACCGCGTCGTGTCGGCCCACTGGGACAGTGCCCAGAGCCGCTGGACGGTGCATGTGGAGCGCACCGACACCCACGAACAGCTGCTGTTTTGCTGCGCGTTCCTCTACGTCTGCTCGGGCTACTACCGCTACGACGAAGGCTTTAGCCCCCGGTTCCCCGGCGTCGAACAGTTCGGTGGCCCGGTGATTCATCCCCAGCACTGGCCCGCCGACCTCGACCACGCGGGAAAGCGCGTCGTGGTCATCGGCAGCGGCGCCACCGCGGTGACCCTGGTCCCCTCGCTGGCAGAGACCGCCGGCCACGTCACCATGCTGCAGCGCTCACCCAGCTACGTCGCCGCACGCCCGGCACATGACCCGATCGCCGACCGGTTGCGCGCCCAGCTGCCCCAGAAACTGGCCTACGCCCTGGTGCGCTGGAAAAATGCGCTGCTGGGCATCACGTTCTTCAACCTCAGCCGCCGGCGTCCCGAGCTGATCAAGTCGATGCTGCGCAAGGCCGCCACCAAACAACTGCCACCCGGCTACGCCGTCGACACCCACTTCGCGCCGTCCTACAACCCGTGGGATCAACGCATGTGCCTGGTCCCCGACGGCGACCTGTTCGCCGCCATCCGCGACGGGCGCGCTGACATCGTCACCGACCAGATCGACACCTTCACCCCCACCGGCCTTCGCCTACAGTCCGGCGCCCATCTCGACGCCGACATCGTCGTGAGCGCCACAGGCCTGAATATGCTGGCGATCGGCGGAATGGCGCTGCGGGTTGACGGCCGCGACATCGACGTGTCACAGACGGTGTCCTACAAGGGCATGATGCTCTCAGGTGTCCCCAACTTCGCCTGGACGGTCGGCTACACCAACGCCTCCTGGACACTCAAAGCCGACCTCGTCGCCGAATACGTGTGCCGGCTACTGCAGCATATGGACCGCCACCACTACGCTTCGGTCACGCCCGACGCGACCGGCATCACCGCGGCCAACCCGTTTTTGGACCTCAGGTCCGGATACGTCCAACGCAGCCTGGCCGGCCTGCCCACACAAGGCGAGCACGCACCGTGGCGGCTACACCAAAACTACGTCAAAGACGTCTGGCTGCTACGCCGCGGACGCCTCGACGACGACGTCATCTTCACCGCCGCCCCCGCCGCCGCGCCCGCGCGCCACACCACAGCCATGAGCAGCGGCTAGCACGCCCCGCCGACGACGAGGTCAGCGACGCGCACGGCACGGAAAACCATTGCTGCGGTGACCCAATCACGCCTCGCAGGTGCGGGAGCCCCAGATTCCGTCGGCCGCGATGTGTGTCGACTCCGGATCGCTCAGTCTGACGTAGTCCGGACGGTGCTACAGCCGCCACAGCGCTTCTTGGCTGGTGCTGGCAATCAGTGCGCCCGACCTGTCGTAGAAAGCCCCGGCAACCAAACCCCGAGAGTCGCTGTTGGTCAACGACTTCACCTCATAGCGATGCCACCGCTGCGGATCGAACGGCCGATGAAACCACACCGAGTGATCCAAGCTCGCGGTGTAGCCGGCGTCAGGACGCAAGGGTGTACCCGGGGGGCGTGCCACCGGAAGCGGACCGAAATCGGACAGAAACGTCAGGATGCAGGCCCGGGCCAGCGGGTCACTCGCCACAGGGGCGGTGATCCGAATCCAAAACGGCGGCAACGCAAATGCCGACGGATCATCTTCTGTCGTGCGGATTTCGACCAGCTCATCGAACACCGCGCTGGGACTCTTGGGCACCGCATCTTCAAACTTCAGTGCCGTGGCTGCCGCGGCTTGCCAGTCAGCGCCGGGCTCGGGTCGGTGAAACGAGGTCAACATCTCCAAAATCGGGGAACCGGCCTGGCGTGCCCGCACCCGGCGGGTGTCAAAGGATTTCCCGTCGCGGGTGCGCTCGACGTGATACTCGACATCGACACCGTAGCGGCCGGCCCCCACGAAATAGGCGTGCAACGACTGAGGGGCCTTGGAAGAGTCAACGGTGCCACCAGCGGCGGCCAGCGCCTGCGCCGCGACGGTACCGCCGAACAAGCGCTCCCCGGGCCCAGATGAGCTGCGTCCCACGAAGACATCGCCCTCGCGGCGAAGAGTCAGCAGACCGGACACCCAGCGCGCCGCCCCGGCAACGCCGTTCGTATCCGCGCCGCTCATGACCACCTCGGCACTCACCGGCACACCTCTTTTCGGTACGGGTCCGTACCAGACTCAACGGTACGACCTTGTACTGGTGTTCACAAATCCACGCCCGGCCGCCCAGCAAGCGAAACGGAGACAATCGGCTGTGGATCCCCACCCGGAAAAATGTGCTCAACCAGAAGGACTGCTGCTGCGGCTGCCGAGAACGCGCCGCGGTGCCTCATAGTTCGAGACGCACCGGGTGTGAAGGCCAAGATGGCGTTAAGGGCATGCATCAAAACATTTTCCGTACTTATGCCCACACCCTGTATCCACGCGGTCGGATGGCTGCAGGAGCCCTGGTTGAGATAAGCCCCGCTGCGGATCTGGGTGTCGTTCGCGCTGTGCGCAGTCCTCGGCGCCTAGACGACGACCGATGTTAGTGTCAGAGTCGTCGTTGACGATTGATCGAAGCCGCAAACGTCATGCCCCTCTCGGCTGCGCCGGGTAGCGTGCGGATGTGGCCACGATTCCGGGTCCTCGCGCCCCTGTCCCCATCGACTATCTGGTGGACATTGCAACAGAGGCCGCTCGCTTCTTCTCCCGCGACCGCGAGACACATGCCGCACTGCTGCTGGAGGTCGCGAAGGCCGACCCCCCTGGGTCGTTGCTTCCTTTCACAATGAATGACTTTTTCCTTTACCTCCAGCAACGCGGATTCCCGAACGCCCAGTCGCAAGGCGTCCTCATCGAACGGCTCTTAAACCGTATGGTGGACGCTCGGATGATCACCGATCATGGGCAGCAACCCGGCTTTGACATCTTCGGCCATCGGCTGTTCACCGACGACGCTCAATTACGGACACAATCTCAATCCGAGGGATACCTCTGGTTGGCCGAACCGCTTGGGGCTGGGCTGATCAAACCAGCCTACGGATCGGTCACCGTTCCCATCGCCGGCCTTTCCAAGGCGACAGGTGATGAACGCATCGGCAGTGGACTTGTCCTCGACGAGTTTCACGTACTGACGAATGCGCACGTTGTCAACGACATGACACTAAAAGATGAGATCGAGCACTCCAGGATCATGCCGCCTGCGGGCCCTGCTCCAGTTCGAGAAGGCTCAGGCGTTCCGATCGTTTCATTTTGCGCACACAGCAGGGTCGACGTAGCGGTGATCACGGTGCACCCGGCTGAGGGCCAGCCCGGGTTGCCCGTGCTCGGCGGCGTTGCGTTCCGACCGCCTCAATGGCCCGACGAAACGTATGTATTCGGCTACCCTCCCATTGCGAGAACGTCGGCCCCGCATATGGTCTGCGAGCGGGGCGAAGTGGTCAACGGCTCCATCAGTGACTATTCGACTGACGACGAATTCTTTGTGTACTCGGCAACCACACGGCCCGGCAACAGCGGTGGACCCATTGTCGCCCAAGACGGCCGCGTCATCGGACTGGTAGCCCACGACGTCCTGGCCGAAGGAAGCAGTGCCGACTCCTTCTATCGCGGCATACCCGGGCATGTAATCGTCGACGCGCTGACGGCGATGGGGTTCGGAGACCTTGTTACCCTAGAGGATTGGTCGTAGGCCAGCCGCTGCAGCGCCAGCGCGCTCGTGGCGTTCAGTGCAGCCGCCGCCGGTACGACGCCCGGTATCCGGATGCAGCACAACGCCTTTGGGGCTCCCATTTCGTCGCCGTCCCCCGCGGCAGTTCTCCGCTCGGTTAGTAAGCGAATTGATTTCTTCGTCTCGTAGGGGAATCGCCATCACCGGGTGGCGGACACGTATTTGATGTCGCCGAAGGCGAGCATGGACGGTGTCTCTGGGATATCGAACCCGTTGTGGGCGTACAGTTCTGATGTAGTCCGTATCGTGGTGTGCCAGCCTCGGTGCGCCAGGTAGGCCGCGGCATCGTTGCGTTCGCCGTCGTAGATCAGATCAGGCCAGTTGAGATTCAATCCCAGTTCTCGCCAGCGTTCGTTGAGCTTGCGGCCGCCGTTCTGCACGCGTTCGCGCGTGTCGGGGACATAGCCGGTAGCGATGCGGCTGCCGGACGGACTGAGCGCGGTGATGTTGTCGAACAGCTGGTCCTGGGCGTCTGGCGGCAGGTAGTCCAGCAGTCCCTCGGCGATCCAGGCTGTCGGCTGTGTCGAGTCGAATCCGTTGTGGCTTAAGGCGGTAGGCCAGTCGTCGCGCAGGTCTATCCCCACGGCCCTACGATCGACGGTCGGGCCGGCACCGAGGTCGGCAAGGGTGCGAGTCTTGAAATCGATGACCTGCGGCTGGT
>NZ_GG770556.1:252203-262472 GCF_000164135.1 Mycobacterium parascrofulaceum ATCC BAA-614
GTCGAGTCCGGAGGCCAGGATGACCGCTTGGCGCACATCGGCTTCGGCGGCTTCGCGAAAGAATGTGTCGAAGTATCTGGTGGCCACTGCCGTGCCTTCGTTGAGCCGCTGCGGTGTGAATGCGGGATCGTCGTCGAAGAGTTGGACTTCGCCGTTGATCATCTGGATGAAAGCGTCGACACCGACGGCGTTGACCAGCGGCTCGGCGAAGGGGTCGTCAATCAATGGATTCGGGCCCTTGGACGCCAGGGCTCGATGGGCCGCCACTGCAGTCGCGGTGGCTCCGACGCCTGACGCCAGATCCCAGCTGTCGCCCTCGAATCGTGTGCTGTCGGCATTTGTCATGGGGTTGCTCCTGTCCACGCGTTGCGGTAACGGCGACGATGTTGCGCAGTGGGGTCATGCACGTCGTTGCGCATTGTTGGTGGGTGTAAACCACAGGGCCGCGGCGTGGGCGGCCTGCTCGAGGTGGGGTCGATCGTTGCACGCCCAGGCGACCACGCCGTCGGGACGCACCAGGACGGCGCCCAGGCCTAAACGGTCTTTGACCTCGGTGTGGACGTAGTTGATTCGTTCGCCAAACTCGGCGCCAAGTGACTGCAGCGGTGCGTGGGCATCGAAGTCGAGCAGTAGTCCTTTGCCGTCGTGCAGTAGGGCGCCCAGTCGTGTTCCGTCGGGTAGTTCGAAATCTGGGGCGCTGCGTCCGATCAGCGGGTGCGATCCGGGGAGCTCGTAGCGCTGCGATGCGCTCCACAAACGTTCGACGAAGTAGTTGGTGCCGTCGGTGGTGTCGATGAGATCGCGCACGATGGTGTACATCGCGCGTGCCTGCGCAGTGGGTGCCATGATCGCGGTTTGCGCACGTGACCAGTCCAGGACTTGTGCACCGATGGGGTGGCGTTCGGTGGAATAGGTGTCCAGCAGGTGCTCGGGTGCTTCGCCGCCGATGGTGGCTGCCAGCTTCCATCCCAGATTCATGGCGTCGCCCAGCCCCGCGTTGAGGCCCTGCGCTCCAAGCGGGGAGTGCACGTGGGCGGCGTCGCCGGCGAGCAGGACGCGCCCGTTGCGGTAGGTGGTGGCTTGTTGCGCGCGGTCGGTCCACGTGGCTGCCAGGTGCAGCGCGGTCACGGCGATGTCGGTACCCGACACGCGGCGCAACACCGCCTGAACGTGTTCGAGGGTGATCGGCACGGTGCGGTGAAACGCGCCGCCGTCAAACTCGATCATCGCGATGAAGCCGGGCTCGGACTGTTCGTACAGCCCGGTCGGTGTCAGGGTGCGGCCCTCGTTGAGCTTGTCGGGATCGGCGATATCGACATGAGCCATGTAGCCGGTGAATTCCGGTTCAGTCCCGACGAAGGGAAAGCGACCGATCTTGCGGACCGTGCTACGGCCGCCGTCGCAGCCGACCAGCCAACGACTGCGGAAGGACTGCGTCCCAGCACGCACGATCACTTCGTTGTTCGTCTGGGTGAAGTCGTCGACGCCCCGGTCACGCCGGATCTGTGCGCCCAGACTGGTGGCGCGATCGGCCAACACGGTCTCGATGTGCTCCATCTCGGCGGCCACGTTCGTCTCGGTGGGACTAGGCAAACGATATGGCCACCGGGATCTCTCGATCTTGTTGTCGTCGAACGGGATACCAGCGAAGTGACCCGGATGACGTCGCGACAGTGCACCTGATGGATGGCCGTAGATATCGGCGCCACCGTCAGCGTGTAGCGGCCCAGCGATGGCCTCGAGCAATCCTCGACGGTAGAAGGCTTCGGTGGTGGGCACGGTGAGGCCACGCAAACCGAAAGGAAGCCTTTTGTGCGGCGAGCGCGGATCAGGCGCACGCTCGAGAACCAACACCGAGCAATTGGCCAGGCGCAGTTCTGATGCCAGGAACAACCCGACGGGCCCAGCACCGGCGATTATGACGTCGTAACCCACAGCAATCCTTTTTCAGCGTTTACGGAAAGCAGGCGTGACATATAACGAACAATGTTCGCTCTATACGAACGCAGTTCTACACGCCGAGCGCTGTTCGTGTCAAGGTTAGGATATCTTCGTGAGTCGCCTTGATCCCCGGCAGCGCCGAGCCGCCCGGCATGTGCAGCCCAGTGTTGCGAGCGCAACGCCACAGACGCGCAAGGCGCCCATTACCGTCGAGCGGATCATCGACGCGGCGTTACACATCGTGGCCACGCAGGGTCATGACGCCCTGACGATGCGCAGCGTGGCCGATGCTTTGGGAACGGGACCGGCATCGCTGTACGCCCACGTGGTCAATAAGGCCGACATCGATGAGCTGCTTATTGGCAGGCTGTGGTCGGAAGTCGTTCTGCCACAACCAGAAGCGTCTGAGTGGCGGGAGCAGATCTTTAGCGTCTGCGTCCAGATCCGCGACCAGTACCTGAAATACCCGGGTATCGCGAGTGCCGCGTTGGCTACGGCGTCGACTAACCTGGACACCCTTCGCGTGGCCGAGGGGATGCTGGCGATCGTGCTTGCCGGCGGTGTTGATCCCCAGCGGGCGGCATGGGCCATCGACGCGCTGTCTCTGTACGTCGCCGCCTACACCCTGGAAATTTCATTGGTCCACCAGCGGCAACAGGATAAGGACGAGAACTGGGTCGTTAGTCGCGAGGAGTTGATCAGCCGGTTCACCGCGCTGCCGGCCGATAAATTCCCTCAGACGCGGCGATACGCCGCGGAGCTAACCGGCGGCAGCGGCCACGACCGGTTCGACTTCACACTGCACCTCATCATCGACAACCTCGGCTAGCTCCCAAATATATCCTGCCACACCAGAAGTCACCGATCGCGCAGCCAGAAGACCGAGCGACTGAGATAACGTGCTCTAGGCGTGATGCCCAGGGAGGCCACCGCCCGAGTTGGGTAACTAGTCCTCCGCCCTGCCCCCCGCCATTCTCGCCCTACCTCAAAAACATGTGCGCTGCACCACATCTCGCCCCGGAAGTCAACGCGGCCAGAGCTCTGTCATTCCCGGAACTCCGATGGTGACCCGGACCATCCATCCCCGCTCTGGATGCAGCAACCCGTCGAGGATCGCTCTCATATAAGGCCGCCACCAAGTGGATACTAACGGCGAGGTCAACTAACGAGATTCACATCTTCATGGCGGACCTTAACACCGCACGGTCGTACACGACGTGGGCTCGCAGGGCGGCACACCACAACCCGAATCAGCACTGCTAGACTGCAGACGCGGCATAAAGATCGAATTCGTTTGGGCTAGAGCGCATTACTGCATTTCATTCGTGCAGTAGCCGCCCGCATTCGGTTACGCAGTGGTCGTATCCGAGTCGTGTCCCCGTTAGGTCTCTTCGCTGACACCGGTGTACTCGAGAGGTGAGCGCGATCGAGGTGCTGGGCTTCGAACGGCAGCCGGATTCGACAAGGAATCCGGTGAGCAGCAGCTGTTTTCGTGGGTGATACGGCCGCCGGGGTCTGAGGACGTGGCAAGTGGGGTTGACGGTGCGACTCGATTGGCCTGGACTGCTTAGGGGTTCAGCCTCTCGACCTGTTCGATACAAGTGCTGGCAGCGATCCGGGGAGTTAGCCTGCTGGCCATGCATTTTCGATGTCGTCGGGGGCTACCCAGTGATTACGGTGGCGGTGGTTTTTGCGTAGTTTTTCGCCGGTATCCGGCGGTGTGGCCGAGGGCCATGTTGAGGGCGAGTTCGAGGGGACGGGCGCTGCGCGTGGTCTGCGCCATGAGCAGTCCGCCTTGCAGTGCGCTCATCATGGTTAGCGCGAGGTCGTCCACGTCGGCCTCTGCAGACAATTCATCGTTGTCGCGCATGGCCGCGAAGCCCGCGGACAGGTAGGACTGCCATTCGGCGAAGGACCGGGCGAGCTCGAGTCGCGCCGATTCGGATCGGTCGGCGAGCTCGCTCACGAGCGAGCCGAGTGGACAGCCACCGACGCCTTGGGTCTCGCGGACCATGGTTACGAGATGATCACACCACCGCTGCAGCCCCTCCCAAGAGGAGAGCTCGCGCAGCAACGGCTCTTGCGCGGCGATGACGCGGCCGAACTGGGTCTTGATCACCTCGCCGATGAGCGCGTCTTTGTTGTCGAAATAGTGATAGAGCTGCGACCTGCTGGTGTTGGTGGCGGTCATGACGGCGTCCAGGCTCGTCCCTGCCACCCCGTGCTCTTGGACGAGTGATGCCGCTCCCGCCACGATGCGGGCTTTGGTCGCCGCGCCGCGATCGGTCAACCGGGCGGTAGGTCGACTCTCTTTGGAGGCCACGGCCGCAGGTTATCCGGATTGGAATTGTCAGTCCAGTTTTGTCGCAGCATGATGACCGAGTCGTGGCGGTATGCCGCACGGTCAACGAACCACCGTGCTAAAACGCCGTGCCGCGATTCGGTGATCAGCCGGTATCCCGGTGAACGAATTTCTCGTGAGAAGGGGACCGCGATGAATCCCGAACGACCCAGGCCCACGATCGTTCTCGTGCACGGAGCCTTCGAAGACGGGTCGGTCTGGAATGGAGTGATTCAACGGCTCCAGAGCGCCGGCCATCCGGTCGTCGCGTTCGCCAACCCACTGCAAGGGGTGGCGGTCGATGCCGCCTACCTGCGTAGCGTGCTCGACCGGATCCCGGGTGCCGTGATCTTGGCGGCCCACTCCTACGGCGGGGCGGTCATTACCCAGGCCGGCGCGGACGAGTCCAAGGTGAAGGGCCTGGTCTACGCGGCCGCCGTGATGCCCGCCGCGGGCGAGGCAGCAAGCGAGTTGCTCGGCCGGTTCCCGGGCAGCTCGTTCCTCACGTCAGTCGAGGAGGTCCGTTACACGCTGCCCGACGGAACCGGCGGCACGTATCTGCTCTATCAGGCCGACAAGTTCCACAGCCAAGTTGCGGCCGACGTGCCCGCCGCCGAGGCCGCCCTAATGGTCGCCACCCAGCGCCCCATGAACGTGGCAGCGCTGAACGAAACCGTCACGTCAGCTGCCTGGGAGAGTAAGCCCAGCTGGCAAATCAGGACCCTGCAAGATCTCGCGCTACCACTGGAAGAGCAGGAATTCGAAGCCAATCGGGCCCACTCCCATGTCACCGAGGTGGATTCCTCACACGCCGTCACCGTCTCTCACCCGGATGTCGTGGCCGACGTGATTCAACAGGCGGCCCGTACAGCCGAGGAGTGATCGCCGGCCGTTGACTCGTGGTTCCGAGGCGCACAACTCGGCGGGAACGGGGTCTCGCCCGCTCCCCTATGCGTCCGCTCCCAACCACTGGAAGCAAGCCACTTGTACGCGAGGTCGGGCGGTGACTGCGTTGGCGACGGAGTCTTCCAACATCCGGAGCACCCGGACGGTTCGCCACATGTTCGTCACGAAACATGTAATGCGCCGGCCATTATGGACGCCCCGTGGCGGTGTCTGGCCGGTACGCGAGCGTATTTGGCGCGGGGGACGATCCACTGGTGAGGACAAGCTGGCGGATGCCACATCCGCGCCAGATCCGAATTGGAATTGTCAGTCCAGTTTTGTCGCAGCATGATGCCGAGTAGTCAACGAACCATCATGGAAGGACGCCGATGTCGCGACTCGCCTACGGCCAGCCGTTCCCTGCGCTCGACGTTCCCGCTGTCGGTGGCGGCACGATGTCCCTGCCCGACGACCTCGCCGGCTCCTACGGTGTCATCTTGATCTACCGCGGGTCCTGGTGCCCGTACTGCAACGCGCAGCTCGCCGCGTTCTCGCGTGCGCTCGACACGCTGAGCGGTCTCGGTGTCAAGGTCGTCGCCTTTTCTGTCGATGATGAGGACACCTCCGCTGCGCTCATTGCCAAGCGCCGGTTACGGTTTCCGGTCGGCCATAGCGTTGACGCCGACAAGGTCGCCGCGACGGTAGGTGCCTACGTCAGCGAGGATCCTCACTATCTGCAATCGACCGGCTTCATCCTGGCACCCGACGGAACCGTTCGCCTCGCCGTGTACTCCAGTGGGGCCATCGGGCGACTGGTCGCCGACGACGTGGTCGGCTTCATCCGATATCTGACCGAGCATCCGGAAGTTCGTTGAACAGCGGCGAACAGGTCCCCAGCTTGCGCGGTCCGCGGTGCCGCACAACGAGGCATACGGGAAGGGATGCAACCACACCGCAAGAAATCGCCTCCCAGACATGTTTTCCAACTATTGACCTACTCAAGTCCCTTGGTAATGCATTGGACCTCAAGGTAAGTCGCCGACGAAGGTGACGAAGCCCATGTCTGACCAGCAGCTTACGCGGTACGCGTCCCTTTTCACGCCCACAGCCATCGGCGAAGTTGGCCTGGCCAACCGTATCGCCCTGGCGCCGATGACCCGGGTAAGCGCAACAGCCGAGGGTGTTCCGACCGATCGGATCGGCACCTATTACCGGGTTTTCGCCGACGAGGGGTTCGGTCTGCTGGTCACCGAAGGACTTTACATCGATGACCAGACCAGCCAGGGTTAGTTCTTCCAGCCGGGCATCGCAAATCCCACTCAGGCCGCGGCATGGAAACGGGTGGTCGAGGGTGTCCGTGCCTGTGGGGCGAAGTTCTTCGCCCAACTGATGCACGCCGGCAGCCAATCACAAGGCAACCCGCACGCCACCACTGCGTGGGGGCCCTCAGCAGTGCGTCCGCAAGGCGAGCAACTTGCTATGTATCGGGGCTCGGGCCCTTTCCAGGTGCCTGAGGCGATGACGGTTGAACAGATCGGACAGGTCCGGACCGCATTCGTCAACGCGGCCCGGTTAGCGCGCGACGCCGGCTTTGACGGTGTAGAGATCCACGGCGCCAACGGATACTTGCTCGACGCATTCCTTAAGGACTATATGAACACCCGCATCGACGACTATGGGGGCAGCGTCGCCAACCGGATTCGGTTGGCGGCCGAGGTCTGCGGTGACGTCGCGGCCGCTGTGGGGGCCGACATCGCTGTCGGTATCCGCATTTCCCAGGGAAAGGTTTCAGACAACCATCATCGGTGGGCGGGCCGCGAGGATGACGCCGCCGCGATCTTCACCACATTGGCCGACACCGGGATTGACTACATCCACACCACCGAATACCGGGCTCTAGAACCGGCGTTCGGCGGCGCTACCAGGACGCTGGCGGAACTGGCCAAGCAATACAGCGGGCTATCGATCATCGCCAACGGCCACCTCGATGACCCTTCGGATGCCGCCACGATAGTCGAGTCCGGCATCGCGGATGTCGTTGCCTTGGCCAAACCCGCACTAGCCAATCGGGACTGGCCACAGCGCGTGCGCATGGGCCGTCCCCTATCGCCCGACTTGCCCGCGGATCTGTTTGGGCCTGTCGCGAACCTCAAAGACTGGGAAGTCGCCAACTCGGCCAACACAGCTGGTCAGGAAGGACGCGAAATCCTTCCGAAGGGGCTTAAACATCTTGGTGGGCAGTGAAACTGAGTTCGCCGCCCGGCAGCAGCGTCGAGCTTGATCTGCGTCGATGTTCGAACGAATCGAAGGAGTACGCCTGTGCGAGCCGATATTGTTCCGGGCGCGGTGTTCCCGGACTACGAGTTGACTGATCACGCCAAAGTGCGGCGGCGGCTCAGTGAACTTCAAGGAATCGACCCCATGGTGCTGTTGTTGTCGCGTGGGCACTTTTGTCCGAAGGATCACCAGCAGCACCTCGAGTTGGCCGCCAACTTCTCCAAGATCGCGGTGGCCTATACCGCCGTCGTGACGATTTCAACCGACAACATTGTCGAGACCGCGGAGTTCCGCGCATCCGTTGGGGCACAGTGGACTTTTCTCTCCGACGCCGGGCGCAAGGTTCAGAAGGACCTACAGATCCAGGAGTACACCGACCCGCATCACGACCCCATGGTCCCGCACACCTTCGTACTGAAGCCCGGCCTGCTGATCCATAGCATCTATAACGGCTACTGGTTCTGGGGCCGACCGTCTTTCGAGGATCTGCGGCGCGACCTTCGCGACGTGACACGAGAAATTCGTCCCGATTGGGATCCTTTAGCGCCCGGGCTACGGGATGCCTGGGAGGCCGGGGACCAGTCGAGGCACTACCCGTATTCCCCACCTACCAGCAGAAGTGGCCGAGCCGCGGATTGACCGGTCGCCAAACTTGCCACGCCGGCTCGGCGAAATGCGCCGATGTCCACTTGGGCCGGCGTATTGGGATCACCGAAGGTGCTCTTGTCTTCTGCCCCAGAGAGTTTCGTCACCAGGCGCCCGACAGAGGAGAACAACACGATGAACGTATCGGAATCCATCCAAGCCGTAGCAGCCACCGGCCGGGATCGCACCTACGATGCCGTCGTGGTCGGCGCGGGCCCGGTCGGCATTAATGTAGCTGGGCGGGTCCGAGCGGAGGGTCTGTCTGTGGCCCTGGTCGAGCGAGAACTGGTCGGCGGCGAATGCCGACATTGGGGTTGCATCCCGAGCAAGGCGATGTTGCGGCCGGTACTCGCTTTGGCCGATGCCCGCCGTGTCGAAGGCGCCCGCGAGGCAGTCATCGGATCATTATCAGCTTCAGGAGTTTTCGCCAGACGCGATCGCTTTGTGACCAACTGGGATGACACTCCGATGGCTGATGCGGTTGCCGGTATGGGGATCGACCTCTTTCGGGGGCACGGCCGACTCGACGGACCGGGCCGGGTCGCGGTCAACGCTCCCGACGAAGGGGCGCTTGGGCTCGTTGCTCGACACGGCGTGATGATTTGCACGGGCAGCAGCGCGATGGTGCCCGACGTGCCCGGTGTGGCCGAAGCGAGGCCATGGACGAACCGTAGGGCAACTGATAGCAGTTCGGTGCCGCCGCGCCTAGCCATCGTGGGTTCCGGCGGGGTCGGTGTGGAGATGGCGACCGCATGGCAGGCCCTGGGGTCGGCAGTTACTTTGCTGTCGCGTAGTGCGCGCGTGCTGCCGGGGATGGAACACTTTGTCGGTGAGTACGTCGGACGCGGACTCATCGACGCCGGCGTGGACGTCCGCACCGGAGCGTCCGTCGCCCAACTGAGCTGGCCCTGCGGCGCCGATCCGGTACGCGTGGTGCTCGACGACGGGGACGAGCTCGAGGTCGACGAGGTTCTGTTCGCCACGGGCCGATCGCCGAATACCGCCGACATCGGACTGCAGACCATTGGTCTCGCGCCGGGCACTTGGATCGATGTCGACGACACGTGCCGCGTGCGCGGCGTCGACGGCCAATGGCTTTACACCCTAGGAGATGTCAATCATCGCGCGCTGTTGACGCATCAGGGTATGTACCAGGCGCGAATCATAGGTGCCGCGCTCGGTGCCCGCGTTCGCGGTCAAGCTTTGGACACCGCCTCCTGGGGGCGGCATGTCGCGACGGCTGACAATCTCGCCGTCCCTCAAGCATTTTAACCGATCCCGAAGCCGGTTCAGTGGGATTGACTGTGGCACGGGCACAGGAAGACGGTTACCGCTTCACCACCGTGGACGTCGACATGGGCTGCGGCCGTACCAGCTCGGGGATAGACCACCACCACCATCCCTGCCGCACAACATATCTCGCGAATGCTGTAACTCGTAGGCTCGGCCGAGTAGGACGCACCAACGTGGCGTTCAAGCTTAGGTTTACTAACCGGTTTCCGAACTTCGTGGCGCATCCGCCATTTCTACGCCACGAAGTCTGGAATTCCGCCACCTAAAACTGGAACCTACAGACGCCGCCGCCGACAATGTCGTGATACATGGCCACCGCCCCGTGGTGCTGTCGCTGAATCTCGGAGAGGTAGGCCTGTCTGCCGTGGGCGTAGGCCGCAGACGCCGAGGCTTCGCCGGGGCGTTGTTGGAGCCAAAAGATCGATTTCCAGATGTCGGGCGATCCTGGGCCGCCGTGGCGATCGAGGCGGTTGAAAAACTCCGAGATCGCCAAATTCGGGTTTCGTCGCCCCGGGTACGATGCATCTTGCTGAAAAATACTCAACCACAGCTTGTTTGGGCTTTGCGCTCGAGGATTCAGATTGCTTTCCTGCATCGCGTCAGCCAAGATCGCCGTCGTCTGATGCGGCGAGTATCCCCGGCGCTGCGCCTCGTGGATGATGGCCGACGCCACCTCCCGCGGACTGGAATCCAGGGTGAGCGCACCAAGCGGGATCCCGACTGCCCGGCCCGGCGGCGCCAACCCCCCACCAGACCTCGAGCCCGAATCGCGCCCCAGGGCGGCCACCGGGCTGATCAGCCCGCTCAGGGTGCCGAACCCGCCTCCCCCGCCGGCGCTGCCGCCACCAAGGCCGCCGCCCCCGCCACCGAGCGGCATTGCGCTCATC
>NZ_GG770556.1:263216-269116 GCF_000164135.1 Mycobacterium parascrofulaceum ATCC BAA-614
CCCCACACCCCACCCCCGGCACCATTTCGGCGTCGTGCGGGGCACGCGAATTATAGGGCCCTCCGTCTGGCGCGGCTTGCACAATTTCGCGCACGGCAATAGCCCTGCGCGCCAACACGATCCAAGCATGCGGGTGCACCAAGCATGTGATGTGTTGACCGCGGTCGCGCATCATCGACCACGACTACCAGCAGGCCGCGCCAGCCGCGCACTCACAGCACTAGCAACCGGAAGGAACCAACCATGGCCCAGATCGTCGCCGAGCACCGCGAAGACCTCCAGCGAGGGCGCATCACCGCGGTGTCCTCAGGGGGCTCGCGTGTGGAATCTGCGGACCCAACGTCACCGTGCCCAGCCAAGACAGCGCCGGAAAGTCCCTCGATGACCTTGCCGGCCTGCTGATTGCCGCCTACACCATGGCCGGCACCGCGATCAACCATGGAGTCGGCTCGCTGACACACCTGCGGAGGCCCCCGGCCTGAGCCGCTCGTGGCCAGCCTCGTCGACGTCTTGACCGCCGCCGCAAAGATCGCTGACCGGCACTGGAACCGGGCTTCTCGCGCGACATCTACCACTGCCTCGGGGAACGTGGCGCCATGCGGGCATGGCGGTGCCGTACACCTTCTCGTCGCTGCGCTGCGCTGCGCTGCGCTACCGCCGGCGACCATGCTGTGTGACTTCAACAACGAGGCCAACCCGCTCAGCGTTCGGGCGCTGTTTGACGGCGCGATCGCCGCGCTCAAACACGGTGTGACCACCGGGCACGTCGCCTGAGGTCAGCGCACCCGCGCGCTGTGCGGGACAATGTCAGCGTGCAGGATTGGGCCGAGTCTGAGCTGGCCTGGGAGCTCGCCGACACGGTCAGCCCGCGGCTTTCGCCCGACCACCGGGCAGCAATCTACGCCGCGATCGGTGCCGGGAACGCCTACGCCGCGATTGTGGCCCTGCTTAAGACGACGCACTCGGGCCCAGCCGTGCTCCCGCTCCCCCTGATCGACAGACTTCGGGATTGGCTTGATGGCTACCGCTATAGCGTCGACTCGGCGAATTTGCGCCACCTTCTTGACATGGCAGCACCCGTTGAGCCCGAACATGATCCGCGGACGTAATCAGAGTCTCAAGGCCCATCCGGGAACGAGCAGCGGGGCCCAATTTCTTCGTGATCACTGAGTCCGGCTGCAGCCACTGGTGGACGGTGCCCACCAAGCAACGGAACCCGCGGCCGCGACATTGGGCCGCGCAGTGAGCTCGTCTACGTGCTGTCGGTGAGTTCGGCGATCAGCTTCTCGATACGGCGTTGGTCGTCCTCGGTGACCGGCTGCTCGGATTCGGCGGCCACCACCACCTCGGGAGTCAGATCCAACGCGCCGGCGGCTTCGGAGACGCTTAGCGCGGCTGCGGTGCGTGCGGTGTAGAGGCGCTGGCCCAACGTGGCGCCCGGGGCCGCGGCCGCGCGCACCATGAGATCGCTGTATTGCTGGCGGATCCGCCGCAGCGCCTTAATCACCTCCGGTGAGCCCTGGCTGCTGCGCACCGCGCGTGCGGTGACCGCTTCCAAGGTGCGCAGATCGGCAAGCACCCGGCGCACCCGTTCGCCGAAACTAGGGTCTGCGTCATCGGGCAGGCCATCCGCGGAGGCCAGCACTTGGTCGACGGCAACGGTCACCGCATCCGTAATCACCGAGGTCGGATCTGAATCGCTCCTCCCAGGTTCAATAGCGCCGCTTACGATATGGGCCCCGTCGGCATAGAGCTTTGTCAGCGTGCCGGGGGGCCAGTCCACCACGCGTTCAAGCTTGGCCCGGGTGCGTTCACGCGGCCACGACCGGCCCTTTTCGAAAGCGATCAGGTTGGGTGCGCCGATGATCCCCTGTTTTGCTAATTGGCGCTGTGAAATGCCTAATTCCGCGCGACGGGCAGCGAACGCCGCACCGGCGCGAGCCACGCCGACCGTGTCCGCATCGTCGTGCATCGGCTCAGTGTAACGGTTGTCTGGGGCATACCCATAGACCTGGTCACGGACACGTCGAGCCGGCTGATTATGTTTGCTGCTTACGACTTACGCTTATGCTACTCGGGTTAGCGCTTACGCAATGCTTGCGATGCTTACGTTAGCGCGCTAACGTTACCGCCCATCTAGTGACAACGCTAAGTGGGAGGAGCGACCGTGACCGCAATGTTGGAACCACCGCCAGTCCTAATCACCACACCCTGCGTGGCCGACCCAGATCGCTGGGCCGACGGTGGCAATGACCCCACGCTCAAGGCCCTCTGCCGGGGCTGCCCCCGCCGCTGGTTGTGCGCAAACGAGGCCCTGCACACGCCGGGCATCGAGGGGTTGGTCGCCGGGGTCGACGTCCCCAAAGAAGGCCGAGCGCGGACGTTCGCGCTGCGTCAACTCCAATCGCTGGCCGCCTACGCCGGTTACGCCGACCAGCCCGTCATCCCCTAGCCGGAACGCGCCGCGGCCCAGGCGTTATCTGGGGTTGCATTCTCACCCAGCTCTGGCGCAACAAGCCACCCTCGACCATCGGCTTTTCTTTCCCAGGAGGTCGACATGACCGCCATCCTCACCCCCGCCCGACCAGTTCTTGAAACTGCGCTGCGCGCCGGTCTGCGCTGGCTTTACGCCACCGAACAACCCGCTGATGCCCTGGTGGAGCGTCGCGGCGCCAAGATCGCCACCGCCGATCGCGCGTTGCGTTTCGTTCCTGTCAGCGGCGACGGAAACCCGCTCATCGTCGTCGACCTGCTCACCGTGCACTGGGGGGTCGGTGCGTCCAGCCCGCCGTTGAATGCGCTGCCCCCCAATGAATTACCCGTTCTGGCAAGTGAGCTCGCCCGGCTGGGAATCCCTATTTGCGCGCTGCACTACCACGGCATCACCGGGACCATCAGCCTCGACGCGCCAGTACACCCGAGCCTTCAAGCCGCCGTGCTGTGCTACGACCGCGGCTGCCCCTGGCACCACACCCAAGTGTGTGAAGCCCCGATCCGCGACGGCGGCATGGCCTGCTCCTGGCACACAGACGGCCACCGCCGCGCCATCTGGCCGACCCTACAGCCCTCGCCCCCGCCGGGCACTGAGACCGCAGCTGGCTGCCGGCAATTCTCGGCGAGTGAACGGCAACCATGATGCCCGCCAATGCCTTTGGCCTCACCGCCACCGCACGAGCCGCACACCGAGCCGGTCCCCGCAACCAGACCAGCTTCCCGCACGGGGAATACCAATACGTCGGTGCCCAATCCGTACGCAGCCACATTGCGACGCTGCGACAGGCCGGCATGCCAGATAGGCAGATCGCCAAGCTGTCCGGCGTCTCGCCCAGCACAGTGCAAATCATCATGGACAAGCGCACCGGACCGACCGTGCGGCTGTTGTCGAGCACCGCCGCCAAGATCCTGACCGTAGCCCTACCCCCCACCCCGCAGACCGCCGTCGCTGACGGAGCTTTTACCGCAGCCACCGGAACAGCTCGCCGGCTGCGCGCTCTCATCGCGATCGGCTACACCCCGCACCTGTTGAGCCGTGAGCTCGGCCTGGCGTCGCGGCACATCTATGCGCTGTTCGGGGAGCGCGACCGCGTGCCGATGGCGACCGCCCAGGCGGTCACCGGTCTGTTTGACCGGTTGGAAATGACCCCGGGACCCTCTCAGCCCGCTCGCGGCCTGGCCCGCAAACTGGGCTGGGCCCCCCCGCTGGCCTGGGATGAAGACTCGATCGACGACCCCGCCGCCCATCCCGCGGGGAACGGCGGCACACATATCGGTTTCGCCGAGCGTTATCGCGAACTTCGTGACCTGGGCGTGCACGACGAATTCGTCATCGCACGTCGCCTCGGTATGAAGGTTGACTCGCTGCAGCGACAACTCGCCCGCTACCGGGAGGCCATCGCCTCATGATTCAGCTCGCTGCTCCCGCCTACCCGCTGGCCCTCACCCTGGTTTCCGGGCCCCTGCACGCTGGCGTCGTTACGCCGCAGCGTCACCGTCCACAACGGCCCGCTATCGACCAAGGGGCCGACCCCCGACCGGCGTGTCGATCACCCACGACCGCTCCCCCGCGCTCGGCCGCTGCGAGCTGGCGCGAACGCGCCAGTGGTGACAGCTGTGACTGGTGTTGCGGCGTGTCACCCCGGCGTTGTTGGCGTTGTGCGGCATCCTAAGCCAGGGCGGATATCCGCCCGCCCGAGTACGCGGCGGATATCCGCCAGCGGTTAGCAGCTGACCCGACCTACCGAAAGGACCCGCAGCCACCGCGGCCCGCGCGCCGCACCTCTGGACACATCCTCACAACTGCATAACGCCACACCCACCGCGTAACAGGCGCCGCAAACAGCGAAAACCCCCGGCCCGAAGGCCGAGGGCAGCCGGTTCGAGTTGCCGCTCGAACCGAGATGGCGCTTTCGCGAAAACCCCCACCTTGAAGGGAATCGTCATGAAAGACGCATTCCACGGTAGCGCACACCCTGCGCACGGTCTAGGCACCGCTCCTCGTGGATCTACTCACATCGTCGTCCATCCCTACCGGGGCAGCAGTCCGTTCGCGCGGCGCCGGGGAACCGCCCGGACCGCACCGCGTTGGATTCAGCGCGCCGGCGCCCCCTGCTTCGACCGCATTCCGCCCATCGTCTTGGACCTCGAGGCGCCCTGGGCTGCCATCCCCTGCTGGAGCGGCCGGGCGCGGCGCTGGGCACACGCCACCGTCCCCCAGGCCTACCTGCGCCACTACGACAGCCGCGTGCGACCCGTCATGCCGCACAACCCGGTGAGCCTCAAATCCCTTGTCGCCGTGGCTGAAGCACGTGCTTCGTTCGCCGATCACCGCACGGGGCGCGACTGTCGGCCCACCAACGACCAACTCGCCCAGATGACCGGTCTGTCGGTGCGGACCGTACAGCGCGCCTCCACGGCGCTGCGACTGCTCGGGGTCGCCACCGAAGTCATGCGGGGCCGATTGCGCACCAGAGCCGAACGGTTCGCCAGTTGGCGAGTTGGGGATAACGGCCGCGGCTGGGCCTCAGTGTGGGCCCTGCACGACTGCCGTATCCAGACGCTGTCACCCCATCCCGCAGGGTCGCTTGTTAATCAAAAACACTCACCTCAATCAGTTCTCACCACCCTCACCCGGCGCCACAGCGCCGGTAGCAGCGCCGCTACGCGGCGCACCAGCCCTGATGTCAGGGGCCTCGCCTTGGCAAACAAGTGGATCCGCAACCAGCAAAGCCCGCCGTGGGCCCGCCGGTACCACACCGGCACCCCCTGGGCCCGTCTGCTGTCCCAACCGGCTCAGCACGGATGGACACCGAGGGACATCAACACGTTGATCCAAGACTGGATCGGTACCGGCCACTGGGTGCCCGACAGCCCGCACAAGCCGATCGGGTTGCTCGGCGCCATGCTGGCCGCCCACGGCGATCTGAGGCAGCGCCCCTCGGCTTACGACGAGGCCCGCGAGCAAGAAGAATTCAACCAAGCCCGCGCCCGGGTCGCCGCGCAGCTGGCCGCCCGAGAACCCAACCGCCAAGCCCGCCAGGCTGGACGAGCCGCCCTCGCCGGCCCTGGGCGCCAAGCAGCCCAACAAGTCCTCGACGACATCCGCGAGCGTGCTCGGCTGCGCCGCTACCGCGGGGGTACCCGATGAGCGCCGCGGTAGCCCCTCCCCCATCGCCGTCGGCGAAAAGCCTGCCCTGCCAAGGTGATCCAGACCGCTGGTTCGACCGGCGCCAGCGCCGCGACACCCTGGCTCAATGCTTGAGTTGCCCGGCCCGAGCGTGGTGCGCCGAACAGGCGCTCACCTGGCAAGCCTGCTGGGGCATGTGGGCCGGGGTGTGGATCGATGGCCAGCACAGCGACGCCGAGCCCTATTTGCATGCCATCGCCACCGACCGCCCCTCGGA
>NZ_GG770556.1:269542-273351 GCF_000164135.1 Mycobacterium parascrofulaceum ATCC BAA-614
AGCTGCGGACCGCGCCGCCCATCGTGGCCCCACAGCACGGTGCCACCTCGCCGGTGCCCCTGTATCGGCCGCCGGCGGCCGGGCGGCCGAGCTCGACAGCCGCGATCGTGCTCGCTCGCAGCTGTGGACACTGTGAGGTACTCACCGAGCAATGCCGCTACACCTTCGACCGGCTAGTGAGCCGGCACTCCCACTCCGGCCCGACCGAAAGCCTTTCTCCGGCAGGACTGTTCGCTGCTTGCGGGGGCTGCGCCGAACTCGTCGCAAGCATGCAACCGCAGCTGGCGGCCCGCGCCGGGTATGTCGTCGACACCGCGCGCGATCCCGCGACGGTGCCCATGCGGTGGCGAGGAACCCGCTGGGTCCTTCTCGGCCACGACGGGTGGCTCACTGAGCTGCGCCAGGACGCCCAAAGCGCCTAGTGGCTTAACCGCGGTTAAGTCTGCGCGGCCGACCGCCGCCGCCGCTGCAACGCCTGCTCGACGAGGTCCGAGGCGAAATCTTGTGCGGTGAGCAGCACGTCGTCGCGTTTGGCTTCCAGCCACGCTTGGCGAAGCCGCTGTGCGGTCGCCGGACGCAGCCGCAATGTGCGCGGCGCCTCCCCCGCGGCCGCCTCCCCCGACCGTCGCGACGTCGGCAGCGCGGTAACCGAGACCCGAGGTTCTTGCGTCACTGTGACGGCAGTCGGCACCGGGCCGTCCTGGGTCCGCGGGTGGCTGTCGGCCACTGGGCGGGTTTGCGCCCCCGCGCTCGACAACATGCCAATAACGGCAGCCGTGGTGTCCTTCTTAGGCATGGTGCTTTCCTCGATTCCGTCGGCCCTCATCAACGAGGGTCATCACCTCAACAGTGAAACTGGCGTACGCCTGGGCAAGGTCGGCGTCGGCATCGAGATCACCGAGGACCACCTGCTCACTGACCATTCGTTCGGCGGCCGTGCGCTTCGGGATGATCGTGTTGAAGATCGGCAACCCATCACTGCGTAGCGCGTGCAGTGTCTCGCGGCTGATCAACGTCTGCGACTCGTATTTGGTCAGCAGCACCCCCAAGAACGTCGCCGAGAGCACCTGATGTTTGCGCAGGGTCGATGACCATTCCAGGAACATGTTGACCCCCCGCCTCCCCCACTTGCTGGCATCGGTCGGCACCACAAACCAGTCGGCGGCATTGAGTGCGGTGATGACCAGTTGACCGAGGTTCGGCGAGAGATCCAGCACGATCGCGTCGTAATTCCCGGACACCGGCTCGAGCGCCATGGCCAACTGTTCCTCGCGACGATGCATGGTGACCAACTCCATGTCCAGCTTGGCCACCGCCAACGTGGACGGCACCAGGTCCAGTGCATCTAGTCGCGTCCGCCGGATCACCTTGCTGATCGGAGCGCCCTCCCCGATCAGGTCGTAGATGTCGAACTCGACGTCATCGTCCGGGTCGAACATCGACGTCGAGTTGCCCTGCGGGTCGCAATCGACGAGCAAGGTGCGCCATCCGCCCTGCGCCAGGCCGGCGGCCAGGTTCACCGCGGTGAAGGATTTGCCCACCCCGCCCTTGTGATTAGCGATCGCAATCACTTCTGCTTTCACGAGAACCTCTCCTTTAACATCTGCCTCATCTATTACAGCAAGTGATTGCGTGTTTGAGTGGCGCAGCGATCGCGTGTCGCGGTGAGGCCATCACCGGCTCACGCCGTGTTGTGGTCACGTTGTACGCCGATGATCGGGTGATACGGCAACATCGCCACACCGTGACGGCATCGCTGGATCAGTCAGTGATGCGGTCACGACGTGGCCGTGTTCCTGGGTGACGTAGCGACCACATCACGGCGTCACCTGATCACCGCAACGCTGGATCACCCGGTGACGGTGCGATCGCATGATCAGATCACCGGCGTGCGGAGTCACCAGGTGATGGCGCGATGGCGCGACCGGGTGATGTGGTGATCTGGTCATGCGGTGACCGTGTCGCTCGATGACCGTGCCGCGGTGTGATCCAGTGACCGGGCGAGTCGGCGATCTCATGACACGATCACCGCGTGACCAGATGACCGAGTGATCGTGTGCGCAGATCACCGCAACACGCGGTGAGGTGCTCACTGCGTGACGTCGTGATGGCATCGCACCGTGATGCGGTGACACGATGATCGCGGAGCGACAGCGGGTGCACGCTCACTGATCAAGATTGGCTGGTCGGGGGCGAGCGAGCGCGGCGCAGCAGTGATACCGAGTTCTCGGTGGATACCAGCAGTGGCGCCCAGTTGATGCGCGCTGAGACAGCAGTTCGAGCGAGTCAGATGGGGGAGCGGGGCCGCGTGGCAGCGCCCCCGCGCTGTCGCGGGTTTGCCACTTAACCGCGGTTAAGTCCGTACCGCCCAGTTTCCGGGCCGCACCGCAGGTCGCGTCACGTCGTGCTTCGGCCCGCGGCTGCGCAACGATTTGCCGAACAGGCCGTACAGATCACGCCGTCAGAGTTGCGGGCGACCGTAGCCACCTACGCCGATGCCGACCAAATCAATGGCCTTGCTGCATCTAGGCGGGCTTGCGATCACGTGCGGTCTTGTTGCCCAGCGCGGCGAATTGGCTACGCAAATGATCGGCGCGGGCCAACAACATGTGGACCGCGTAGGGGCGGGTGTGGTCGAGCTCGAGCACACCAGGCGCGGTGCGCAGCTCAGTTGCCGCCAGGCCGAGGATCACCATGGTGGCACGGGTGAAATTGTCGTCTTGGGCATCGACGACCAACTCCTCGAGCCACTCGCGCTGCTCAACCTCAAAGCGGTCCGCCTCGCCAGCCAGACCTGCAATGACCGCGCGCAATTGGGTGCGCTGGGCATGCAACCAGGTCTCCTCCACCGGGAACTGCTCTTCGCGCTCTCGCGCCGCGCGCCGTGAGGCACGGGCAAGTTTTTCATCGGGACGATCAAAACGCAGCAGTGCCTCCAACCGGTCGATGCGATCCAGCACTCCTTGCTTGCCGACACCCACCTGGGCGCCGAGCTGAGACAGATAAAGGCCGCGCTCGCGGCCGGCTTTCAAGAAGTACAGTTCGCGGCGGCGATCCTCCCACCACAGCCAATTGTTCAAGGTGAGCGCGTCGCACACATCAGCTTGCAACACCCACCGCGGAAGATCTGGCCCGCTGTATCGACGCAGGTAATCAAGCACCTCACGAGCATTGGAATCCGCAGCATCAGGCAACAACTCGCGATGGCAATCGTCGACTTTCGCGCGGCGGGCCGAGATCCTCATGATGGCCTCGCCCGCCTCCCGGCGATGCACCCTAGGTCGAGTCGCCACCCTGTCAGTATTTCACTGACAGATAGACGCTGCCCGACGACGCGCCCGCAACCTGCGGCACAAGTCAATTGAGGCCCGACGCCGAAGCGGCAGCCAGACAGCACCGATCTCCCGGCAATCTAGCGCCGAGCCGAGCTGGTCTGCTTCCGGCCAGATCTGCGCAACGGTCAAACCTCGCTGAGCGGGAGCGGTGGGAGGTGCCCCGCGCGCGCCAGCACCGCAACAGTCATCCTTAACCGCGGTTAAGGCGCCTCGCGATCCCCTTAACCGCGGTTAAGTCGCGGCGTTGCGAAGTCCTGCGGCCGAGCCGCGCCCGTGTCGACATCGCCTGCCGACCAACCTCCGGACCGATATCGCTTGGCGCGGCGGGCTTGTCGCCGCGACGGCGCAACCCGCCCCGCGTGTCGCGGCGACAGGCCCACCACGGCACCGTAAACTGCGGCTGTCTCATCCGAAGTACCCCGCGGCGCGGGGGAAGCATACGGAAAGGCCATTCATGGCTGTTCATGTCGTTCT
>NZ_GG770556.1:273592-286190 GCF_000164135.1 Mycobacterium parascrofulaceum ATCC BAA-614
AACGCCTCGGAGAGCTGCCCGGTATCCAACACGTCTACGTCGACACCCCTGGATGGATCGACCTCGACGCCGGCGACGACGCCGGCGACCCACTGGGCCGCGGGCCCGCCGCCGACGCCTTGCGGGTCGTTCTCGATGTCGCCGACCGCGTCATCGTGCCCATCGAAACCGAGCCGCTCAGCTTCGACCCGACCGCACGCACCATCACCAAAGTCGTCCAACCCCGGCGCATCCCCTACACCGTCGTCATCAACAACTGGGACCCCCGCGACGGCGCCCACGACCTCAACGAGACCAAAGAATTCGTCAAAAACAACGGCTGGCCGCTGGCCCACACCGTGATCCGCCACTACAAACTGCACGCCCGCGCGAGCGCCGACGGACAAGTGGTGACCGAATACCCGGTCAACCGGGTAGCGCTGCAAGCCCGCGAGGACTTCTACAAGTTCGCCCTCGAACTCAACGTCGGGGGTGCTCGCTGATGGCCCGCGGACAACGCACCAACCTCGCGAGCCTCACCAGCTCCGTCGGCGACAGATCACCGGTCGAGCAGCTCAGCGCGATGCCCAGTCGCACGACGCCGCTAACCGACCTGACGCCCAACCCACGCAACCCGCGCGACGACCTCGGCGATCTGTCCGACCTGGAATCGATCGCCGACATGCAACTGCAACCCGTCGTCGTCGTCACGAAAAACGCCTACCTCAGGCTCTACCCCGACGATGTCATCACCGCCCGCTTCGTCGTCATCAACGGCTGCCGCCGGCTCGCCGCCGCCCACAAGTACGGCCGCACCGATCTGGCCATTGTGGTCAACGACGACGTCGCCCGCGACCGCATCACCCTGATCTCGGCCTCGATCGCGGAAAACGTCGACCGAAAAGACTTCGACGTCATCGAAGAAGCCAAAGCTGTGCAGGCCTTGGTCACCGAATGCGGCAGCGCCGCCGAGGCGGCCACCCGCTTACGAAGAACTCAAGCCTGGGTCTCCCAGCGGCGCGCGCTACTAGGGCTGGCCCCCGAGCTGCAAGCCGCCTTACGCCGCGGCGAACTGGCCATCCGCGAAGCCCGCAACCTCGCGCTCGTGCCCCTCGAGGAGCAAGTCGCGCGATGGCGGGCCGCACAGGAACGCAACACCGACCCACCCCCGCCCGGCACCAGCACCGACACCCGCGTGCCCAGCCCGGCGCGGATCATCGCCAGCGCACTGCGCCAATTCCCCTCACAGCCGCAGCTTCTCGCCGAGGCGCTGCGCACCCAGCTCGGGCCCGACGGCATCAAAGCGCTGCTCACAGTGCTGTCCGACCAACCCGCTCCCATCTGACACGTCAGCCGCATCGTCACCGTGACGATTCGACGCCGTATCACGTCCTCACCCGAAGGGCCCAGCGCCGCAACTACATTGGGTCATCGCCGGTCGATGCGGTGAGTTCCACTCAGCGCGCGAACCGCTTCGAGGATCAGAGCTGGCCGGCCAGGTCGCCCAGATTGCCCGGCGTCATGAATTGCGCCAACGCATCCAAGTAGTTGCGCGCGACGGCACGGTATTTGTCGGCCGCCTCGCTTGTGGCGCGATCGGCATCCAGCAGGTCTTGCTGCGCGGCGATCAGCAGCCGGTTGGCTTCACTCAGCGACACAATCTGAGCCCGGAGATCATCGACCACCGTGACCGGCGGCGGGGGAGGAGCCGTGACCGTTAGCGGCGGCAGCTCGTCGGTGTAGACATACCAACGCAACCGCTCCGGACGGGGCATCGCCCCACCCCGAATCTCGCCGGCCTTAATCGCCCGGATGATCGTGCGCGGGTCCTTGCCCAGCCGTTTGGCGGCTTCCGACAGCGACACCACCGCACCGCCCGGTGTGGTTTCCACACCCGGCGGCGGCTGCTTGGGCTGTGTCATCGTCAGTAACCCCGGCGCGCGATCGCCCTACTCCCGAAAAGGCCATATGCTGCTAATTAGCAACATCATAACGACATGGCCGCGCAATGTGGGCCTAGATGCCGGTACTTAACGACACAAATGCTCTAAACTAACGACATCACACCCAGCGGAGACGACACCGCCGAAGCGCCGGAGGGACAAGGTGAGCAACAGCGAGCAGCGCAAGCTGACAGGCAAAGTCCTGGTGCGCTTTACCGAAGAAGACCTCCAAGCGCTGCAACGAGAAGCCGACCGCCAAGGCGTCAGCCTCCCCTCGCTCATGCGCGATCTAAGCCTGCGTACCCTCGTCCCGCAGGCCTCCTAACCCCAGCAGTCCTCGACACCAGCATCCGGCTCGCGCCGGTTCACCGCGGCCGGGTATGTGAGGCAAGAAAAGCACAATTCGGCCGCAATCCTCCGCAGCGCCTATCGCCATGGCTTGTTGGGCGCTTAGCAGACGGCGACGATCGCCCTGGTAGGGCCCGGGCCCTCTGCCTGATCAGCCAGCGCCAGGCATCACGTTGCCTCGGTGGCCCAGTAGCGATGACACGCGCTGCACCAACGGCGGCACAGTTCACCGCATGTTCGTCAGCGCCGAGAAGGTCTCGTCGTTCGAGGCTCACGTCCGCCGAAGACTTTCCCCATCTCGACTGGAAGACCCCTCCCACCGGCTTGGTGCAATTGGGACGAGATGACCACGCCAGCAATCGTCCTTGACGACACGCCTCAACTTACGCTGCCAGACCGACACCTAGGGATTTTGGAATCTGGGGGTCCGGGCTGTTCTCAAAATGCGCTAGTTCGCGCTGGTAGATGACCGTTTTAGCTTCTCACAGATTCAGGCTGAAACTGGTCAAGTCCGCTCGATTCTTGGTCATAATCGCCGAATAGGCGGCAACGCCATTCGAGCTGATTCGGCGGTATGAGTCGCTTCGAATGTTCCTACCGTTATGTCCCGTCGTCGGGGCTCCCGGTCATGCCGGTGAGATCCGCGGTGATCGCGCGTTTGGCCAAGGCGATGACTTCGGCGAGAAGGTCGGGAACTGTTCGGGGGAGTTCATCGCTGCCTGGTCGGCGGCGCCACGACGCCTACCGGGACTGGGCGAGTTGGGGATAGCCGTCGTGTTCCTCGGGGACGTTCTCTCGGCGGCGACAATTGGCGCGGCGGGGCGGTCTCACAGAAGTTCGGGATCTGTGCGCGCGGTGGACACGGCCGAATTATTCTAGGTCCGGCCGACCGACGGAACGGGACGTAGCTATGCCAGCCAGCATCACGGTGGGTGTGGGGTGGTCCACGCACTTTCCGGGCAGCCTGATTAGAAAGTTCACCTACCGTCAGCTCCGCTACGCATACCGGTCGCCCTCGTTCGTCGCCGACGCAATGCTCGCCCGCGGGAGCCACCTGCGATTCTTTACCTTCGATGAGCGACTGACTGCCCGAGATCTTGACGGGACCGCGAATGCGATCGCGGATTCGATTGACCTCCTCTACGTCGCGTCACACGGTGAGTACTCCCGGGGATCGTCGACCTACAAATTCATCCTTCACAGCGGCGAGTGGCTCGTGCCCAGCGGCAACTTCGGCGCCGCCGGCCCTTCTGTCGCAGTATTTGACACATGCGACCTCATCGACTTGGCAGACCCGCAGTGGCACAAAGCGTGGCGAACCGCGGGACCACAGCTGAGGCTGGTGTTGGGCTTCGCATCGCCGGCAACGAGTGCCCTCGACTCCACGTTGCGCGGCCAGGACTTCGCCGACTCGATACTCGCAGGCGACCCCATTGGGCCCGCGTGGTTACGCGCCGTCCATGCCAACAGCTACCCCGGCCGAGATCGAGCGATCGCGATCGGACTCGGCGACGACCCTGCCGACGCCGACTGGGCACTTCATGAGATGCGGATCTCGCATCTGCCGACCCCGCGATCCGCTGGTATACCGGCGATCAGAGCGGAGGTCTGTCATTGATCTGGACCACGATTGAGCCGGACCCAGGCTCCGTCACTCGATGGATACGACAGCGGCAGTCCGCGGAAATGCCACCCCGCGCATATGAATTGATGCCGTCACACCAACTCTTCGATGAGCTGACCGGCCGAATCGCCGAAATCGGCGTGGGCCCGCTTCGGGCGATAAAGTTCCGGGAACGCGCCGGCGGCATGCGCGTGCGGTTCGGCGCCAGCCCGGGCCTCGCAGACATCGGACCCGACCTCTTCCGACAACTAGCCGTCGCCGCCGTCGCCACAGACGGGCGCACCCCTGAGATGAGCCTGCCGGATGGAGATCCCGATGGGGACGACGACGGGCAACGCCCCGATGCCGTCGGGTCCTTGGTGACCGCCGAGTACTGGTTTCCGGTTGACGGCTTCTTACCCGTCGGGCCGGGCGGTCGCATCACCTACTATCGCTCGGCCCGCCTCGTAGAGATTGCTCTGCACATCCGTGGCGCGGCTGTTCACGGCCGGTGGCGAGATCCTCAACAGGTGGCATCAGAGATCTTCGCCGCCCACGGCGGAGAGATCCGCGAGGACGAGCGATTGCAGGCAAGCTTCGGCTACTACGAAGCGTCGAGCGCTGTCACGCAGACCTTTATGAGGCCGGTGTTCGTGACATTGGTCGATCGGCGGTCTCGCTCGGACGGCCCGCGCTGGCGGCTCACCTCCGTCCACGCGGCCACCGATATTCCCGAAACACCCCTCACGGCGGGTCTTTTCCCCGCCGGCGACGATTCCTGGAGGCCCCAATGACTGCATCGGATGCCGCGTTCCTTGGTTCGATCGCGCTGGGCGTTGCGATCGCGATAGCTTGGCCGACACTATTTCAGGCGGTCCGCAAAGAGTTTCCCGCTGAACAAGGCAGGTGGCCGAGCTGGGTCAAACCGACGGTACGCAAGTACGGGCTGCTGTTCATTGTCAGCGTCTTTGGTGCAGTGGTGGTTGCCGCGCTGTATCACCAGAAATCAGCCACGAACCCCGGATTTTGGACGGCGCTGCTGCTCGGCGTCGGGTTCGAATCCACTCTGGAGAAAGCTATCTTCCCCAAAAGCTCAAACAGGAGACACATACCCGGAGAATCGGCTCCGAAAAACGTCAGCCCGCCCGACGAGACGACCGAATGAACCCGCGACTGACCTGGGGTGACATGACAAACCGTTTCTTCGGGGGCTCCGTTCGTACTTTGACGACGCGCGCCGGTGGTAGCCCGCGTGTGCTGACCTATGCGGACGGCTAGGAATCCGAGCGCTAAGCGACAGATCGGACCACGTTAGTCCCCCTAACAAAGCACGGCGACCATCCACAACCTTGTTCACGGGCAGATGTGCGACACATTTCACGTGTTTCGATCGGGCACGAGCACCGCTCGGCGGTGCTCGTTGTAGAGCAGGACAGCAGAAGCGTTTCAGCTTGGTCGGGTTCGAGCTCGGACCACGGGACCATCACTGGAAGTAGGACCTTTCGTAGATGACTTCCATTGGGCCCGTTGCGGCTCGGCGCAGGATTGTCACGTGTACGCGCGGGATTTCCCAGGTCTGGATCGCGGTGTTGATGAAGTTCTTGGCGTTGGTGGTGCAGACGGATTCGGCGCCGGGGGCTGGGTAGCATATGTCGATCGCGTCGGCCGGGGTGAACCGGCCGCCGAGCGGGTCTTGACCCTTGGCCCATTCGAGACGGAGTTTCCACCAACGGTCGAGGGCGCTTTGGTGGGCTTCCTCTTCTTCGATATCGATGCCATACACCTCGACGTCGAAGTAGTCGTTGTCGGCGAGCTCGCGAAAGATGTTGGGGCCCTGGAGATGCCAGGTGAGGGTGCCCTCGATGACCACATTCTCCTTGAGGCCGGTGCACGTTTGCCGGATGGCTTCGGCGAGGCGCACCGACTCCACATGCACCAGTGCGGACAATTCGCGTGGCGCGAGCCCATGGCCGTCGGCGAATGCGCCATGGCCAGCAGGCGGTCGTAGATCCCGTCAGCGACGGCTTGCCTGATGAGGTGGTCCTTGACGATGTCGGCGTCGATGATGCGGTACTCATCGAGGTCGGCGATCTGGGCCTTGAGTAGGGCGCTCTTGCCGGCGCCGGGTGGCCCCGCTGCGACGATGGCGGTGCGGCCGCCGAGACGGGGATTGGCCTGGCTCAGATACCAGTCGATTGTGTCTTTCTGAAACCGGGCCCGAGCGATGTCGCCGCGCGCGTAGAGGCGTGCGGTGCTTTGGTCAGAATCACGATGCAGAGGCGCTCCGGGAGCCGATAAGGCGGTGAGCTGGGCAGCGACTTGCGCACGCAGATCAGGGAAGGGGTGCATCGCGTTGGCGGTCGGCCAGCTGCTCGAATTCGTCGTCGCTGAGTTGACCCCGGTAGAAGGCCATCTCGATGGCGTCCCAGTCACCGGTCATGTACGCGTCGGTGGCGACACCACCGATACGGACCACACCCCCGAAGGTGTAACGCCAGTTCATGAGCTGGTCCATCATCTGCTCGGTGGTGATGAGTCCGGCGGTGCGCCGGTCGATGATCTCGGCCGGCTTGACGTCAAGCTGGCTGGGGTCGTCGTTGACGCGCCGTAGAATGCGCTGGATCGTGGCCTGGGACTGATTGCCGACCAGGTCGCTGATCTGCCGTTGACTGAGGCCCTGGATGGTGGCTGCTTCATAGATTTCGCGCTCGAGTTCGCGATCGGCTACACGCCGGCGGGCCGCGATAGCCGCAAGTCGCTGCTCGGCTCGTTGGGCGATGGTCTGGCTGGCGGATTCGGTAGACATGCGCACACCTCCTGATTCATTATGAATCAGGAGGTGTGCGCCGTCAATGACGGCAGGTGACGTTGCCGCAGAAGCGTCCGATAGTCCGTTTGTCCGAGGACTCCTCGACGCGGAGCCCGTACGGCTCCTTCAGCAAGGCGGCGGAGATAGTCGGCGACTTCGTCGCTTGCGGGGCAACAACTCAGGCGAGTAGCTACCCGGATTCGTCGGCTATCCCACCGGTCGTTGTGACCCCGGCAGTACCCCCGCGGTGATGGGGCGCACCACGCAATCTTTGATCGTTGTCTGTGAGGTCGGACCCGCCAACCACTACTACCGCGGCGTCCGGCTCAGCGACGGTGCCAGCATTGAACTAGCCAACGCCGTGCGGTCTTCGGGCGGAATCGACGTGACCAATCCGGTCGACGGAACCCGCTAGCAGGTGCGACCCACCGGCATCACGATCACGTCGCCCAGTGGCCAGGTGTTCTCCGAACCCATGCTTGAATACGCGGCAAAGTAATCCCTCGCTTGCCGCGACGTCCAGGAACCGATCCTCAGCAGGCCGGAGATTCAGCCAAATTTCCGCCGCTGCGCAGGGCGGGTCCGACGCCAATCCGCCGGTTAAACATCCCGCGATCGTGCGCACCGGCCACGATGCGTCCCACCGTGCTGTGATGCAGATTGTGGCGCCGCCCGATAGTGCTCGGCGCGGTTCCCGCCGCGTTTTCAGCCAACACCGCCGCCACGATCGCCGGATCCTTTGACGTCACACCGTCGCGGACGAGTTCGTCGGCCGCTGGACGCCACCGTCTGATGTCGGCGGCCTGGACAGGTACAGCCGGCGCGGCCTCTACCGCCGCCAGAGACCGTTGAGCTCCCTCGGCTTGCGGCCATCCCGGCTGATCCGGCGTAGCCAGGGGAGAAGCCGCCGGCCCGTGCGCCGGCGGTGGGGGAGCGGGTCGACGATCGCCCGGGGCACTACTGCTGGTGGCCGAGGGGACAGAGCCCGCCGCCCGAGACTGCACGGGGTCAGTCGTGGCCGCCGAGATCGCGGGGGCGACAACGGATTGGGGGTGCTGCGCGGCCGCCAAGGGGCGGGGGGGAGACAGCGACAACAGCGACAATGTCGAGTTGGCGATGGAGACGTCGATGGACACCGGCCATAGCCACGCCCGAGACGTTGGCATGCCCAGCATCACCGTCAGGTCACGCAGAGCGTCAAACGACAGAACGAACGCGCATCCAGCCAGCGCAAACGTCATCGCCAGCGCACACCAGTAGATAACGCCGATCCGGCGAGTCTTGACGAGCAGGGCAACCGAGTGGGTGGCCCCCAAAAGCACAGCCGGTGGCACGACGGCCGCCGCGCCGGCCAGTCGAGCCGTTCCTGGTGGCGCCGTCAAAACTGCATGGGTCACGTTGCCGGCGACGGAGACACTGGTCGCTAAGAACAGCCAGGTCCAAAAGAACCGCACCGCCCCCGTCTCATTCGTAGTTCCCCGGGCAACCATCGATCACCTTCCCGCCGCATGCATCAGTCCGATCGAGGCTGTGGTTCAAGCCTTCTCGGGAGCCGACCTTCTTAGCGTATGGCCGCCAGAGTGCTCCACCTGCACAACTTTCCCCGCTGCACGAAACGCCCACGAACTCATGCTCGCGCGCTTGGCTGTCTGGCGGGAGCCGCTCAGCGTGCTATGCGCACAACGTCGGGAGTGTGCGAATCACGTTCTGCGCCAGGGATGCTCATCTAACATCGCGGTGACGATCTGCACCAGCTCGGATTCTCCGCTCACCCGCAGCTGCTCGACCGCGGCCTCAATCCGTTGCAGCAGAGCGCCATAGGCATTAGCCGCGACCGCCACATAGTTCTCGGCGGCCTGCACATCCCACGCCGTACTGAAGCGCGTCGGGAGGGTGCGCAACTCTTCGGACAGATGCCAGGCCTGCTCAGCGGCTGCGCCCACCAGCCTGCGCACCAGCTCCGCATCAGTGCCCTCCTCCGGGCGGCCCCGCCCGGACACCGCGGCCTCAAGCACATAATCGACGTCGCGCACCGTCGACAAAGCATCTTCAATCGCCCCCGTATAGGCGCGGATCCCAGCCGCAGGAACGGGAATGCTCAACAACGTGTCCCCCGCACCCGGGTCTTTGAGCCCGGCGGCCCGGCGGATTTCCTCGCGCTCGGCGTGAACGCGTGCGATCTCGGCGTGCACGGCCTCATGGGCGGTGGCAATGGCCGCATCAGCCTGTCGGCGGGCCTCGGCGACATGTGCGCTGGCCTCGGCGCGCACCTCCTCAACCTCAGTGTGCGCTCGAGCGATTGCCTCCTGCGCCGCGCTGCGCGCCTGCGCGATCTGCACCTGCGCGGTCTGCTGGGCAGCGGCAATCTCCCCGCTGGCCTGCCCACGCGCGGCGGCCACGGCCGCCTCGGCATCCGCGCGGACCCGCTCCAGCTCGCCACGCACCTGCTCCACGCGATGTTCGGCGGCCTGGCGCTCGCTCGCACGTTCGGCGATGCGCTGCTCGGCCCGCTCCTCGGCCGCCCGAACCTTCTCCTGAGCAGCTGCGACCTCGGCCTCCGCGTCGGCGCGCACCCGGGCGAGCTCAGCGCGCAGTTCCTGGATGGTCTGTTCGGCGGCCGCACGTTCCGCGCTGCGCTCGGCCGCCCGTTCTTCGGCCCGAGCCTCGGCGGCGCGCAGCGCTTCTCGCGCCGCTGCAGCCTCGGCTGCCGCATCGGCGCGGACCTGTTCGAGCTCGTCGCGCAGCAAGTCCAACCGCTGTTGAGCCGCAGCCCGTTCTTCGGCGCGCTGCGCCTCCTGGCGTGCACTTTCCGTCTTTGTCGCCCTGGCCAGCTCGCGCGCCGCGGTGGCCGCGCGCGACGACCGCTCGGCCTCAGCGCGCGCCATCTCCGCAGCCGCTTCGGCATCCCGCCTATCTTGGTCAGCTTTTTGCGCCTGGCGCTCGGCGACCACCCGCAGCTGATCAGCGTGCACCAATTGCGCCACCGGTGACAGGCGCTTGGGTGCTGGACCGAAACGGTTGCGGTGCTCGATGAGCTCCTCTTCACTCATCGCGGCCACCGCGGCGACCGCCCCCGAGGGGGCGATACCTTGGCGGGCTGCCGCGGCCACGGCGGCTTCGGCGCAGCGTTTGGTCAGCGCCGCCCACTCCTGGACGCCCAGTTCCTCGATCTGTTGGACCAGGGCCGTCATTGCCGGCGGCGCCTTCCCCCGGTGCCGGTGCTGACCTGGCGCGCCGGAGCGCTGGGCTGCTCACCGGTCGCGGTGGGCGCGGCGTCTGGGGCCGCGCCGGATGCGGCCCGCTCCCCAGGTGTCGCCTCTTGGGCCGCGGAATTCGGCGCCGCGAATTGTGCCAGTGCACCGCTTTGGCGGGCCAGTACGCGCGAGAACTGATCGAGCTGCACCGCCGCGGCCTTCGCCAACGTGGCATCGCCCAGCTTTTCGGCGTCGTCGTGGATGCCCTGCAGCACCGTCAACGCCAACTCCGGCCCTAGCCCCACCGTGGCGCCTTCACTGGCCGCCGGTTCGATGCTGCCCTTGTCCACCACCCAGACCAGCCTCTCTCGGCATTCCTGGATGCGCGCGGCGCGGCGCCGTTCGTCGCGTAGCTCGCGCTGATGGCTTTCTTGCTGCTCCACCAACGCTCGGTGCCGTTTGGTCGCGCCGCGCACCGCAACGGCAGCGACGACGGCGACGATGAGGGCGGCAAGAACTGCTAACGCGCCCGCGAAGCCCGCTGATGTCAAGAACTCTCGCGCCGGTGGCAGCGCCGGCATCCCTTGCGGTGGCGAAACCTGTTCAGCGAGCAGTCGCGGGCTAGACCCAGTCATCAAACGCTCCTTTGTGTGCCGGATAAAGGACGAACAGTGCGGCTCCATGCCGTGACGCATTGACTGACCCGGCCGGATCGCGTGAGCCTTCGGGTGTGCCCGGCGGGCGCGACATCACCTAAATTCCTCGGCCCCGGGCGCGCCGCATCATGACAAATGTTGCGGTGTCTAGGGATTGGTTGCATGGGGACCTCAGTGCGGACCCGGTACCTGTGGCGCCCACCAGCCCGGCAGGTATTCGTAGTATCCGTACGGGGCCTTGCCGCCTTCGCCGACGTGGATCACGTCGCGCACGTCAATCGGCTGTTGGGGAGCCGGCGGCGGTGGTTGCGGTTGCAGGTATTGGCGAGGATCGGGGGCGAAAATCCCCGGAGCCAGCTCGGTGGTCCCGTACGGCCCCCGCTGGTGGGGATCCAGTCGGGTAATCGTGGCATTGTCCAGGGGGTACTTGGCCGGTGCGGGACCCGACATCGAGTCATCGATGGGATACCACAGGCCGGGCCCGATCTGCTTGGTGCCATACGGCGCCTTCTCGCCTTCGCCGACGTGGATGATCTTGGTGACGTCGATCCAGTAGCGGGGGTCTTTGCCGTGTGGCGGCGGGTCCCCCTGGCTCGGGGAATCGGGCGGGGGGGCTTGGCCAAAGCCAGCGCCCTGGATCCGGTCGCCGCTGTGGTAGTCGAGGGCGCGGATTTGGCCGGCCAGGGTGGATGATTGCTGCTGGGTGGTATTGACCGCGGCATTGGCCGCCGAGACCTGATTACGCAGGGCTTGCAGCAGGGTGCGTTGGGCGGCGGGGGAGCGGACGCCCGGTGCGGATTGGGCCAGGGCGCGGGTTTGGTCGGTGATGATATCGAGTCGTTGCGCGCCGGTCTGATTGAGCAGCGCTGCGCTGCTGAGGCTTTGGTACAGGCTGGTGTCGCTGTGGCTGTTACTGGTCAGGCAGGTGGCGGCGTCGGTGACAAAGCCGCGGTGCTCGTTGACCAGATCGCCGGACATCACCGCCGCGCGGCTGCCGGCCGCGCTGACTGTGTGGGCGGCCGATTCCGGGGCGGGCTCACCGGCGGCGGGCGGCTGGGCGGAGGCGCCGAACAGCGCCCGGGAACGCTGCACCACCGCCAACGTCTGCGCGGCCACCTGTTCAATCGACACACCAGCATTATCACCCGCCCACCAGCACCCCGACGGCGCTAACTGATCACGGCCCGGACCCTGCTCCAGGTGTTGGGGGTGTCAGCGTTGGGTGATCGGCTAGCGCGGTTCCGGCGCGGCGATCATGCTCGGGATCGTCGGCGTGGGCGCCAAGCCGCCGACAGGGGACGCGTTCACGATCGTGAACTGCCCACCACAGCCGTCGGGCATGTAGTACTGCACGGTCGGATTGGCCGCCGACAACGATGCGATCTGCGGCAAAGTGATCGGTTTCCAGTCACCGATGTGCGGCGGTGGGTTGATACCGGCCAGACCCCCGGTGACCGTGCCGCCGAGTTCCCCGGTGATCTCATTGGGCCCCTTGGAGGCCCAAGCCGGACCGCCCAGGTTGACCTGGGTGAACCGCTGGGACTCATAGGTGTACTGGACCCACTGCTGCCGATGCCCGTCAGAAGGGTCGATGCGCATGTAGGGGGTGTAGTCCACCCCGGAAATGCGGAACTTGTACTGCTCTTGCAGATCAGCAAAAGGCGGCGCATTGTCGTCCGCCCACGTCTTACCGCCGGGGACATAGAAGCCGGTCGGCCCGCCCGCCAACCCTGAATCCCACGGCCGGTGACCCGTCCACGGGTCGGGCGGGTTCTTGCCCACGTAGGGCGGAGGAACGGCGTCTACCCAGTAGCCGAACCGCTCATCGCCCACAAAGGGGTTGCGCGGATCGATCGCCGGCGCCGGAGCGGCCGGGTCGGGCCAGCCATGCTTGTCATCGACAGGGTGGATGTGGTCGTCCGGAACGGTCGCGCCCCCGGCGGTGTGGTAGTCCAGCGAGCGGACTTGGCCGGCCAGGGTGGTTGATTGCTGCTGGGTGGTGTTGAGAACGGTGTTGGCGGCTGAGACCTGATTGCGCAGCGCTTGCAGCAGGGTGCGTTGGGCCG
>NZ_GG770556.1:286520-308325 GCF_000164135.1 Mycobacterium parascrofulaceum ATCC BAA-614
GGTTGGTATCGGAGTGCCCGTTGCTGCTCAGCCGCGTGGTCGCGTCGTGGGCGAAACTGCGGTGCTCGTCGACCAGATCCCCCGACAGCACCGCGGCCCGGCCCGCGGCGTCGCGGACGGTCTCAGCGGCCGATTCCAGGCTGCCCGCATCAGGGACGGCCGCATCGGGTGAGGTCCCGTATAACGCCCGGGCCCGCCGCACCACCGTCACCGCCTGCGCGGCCACCTGATCAATCGACACAGACGCATTATTGCCCGGGGATGCGCACCCCACAGGCAGCATTTACCACGGTTCACGGCCAGGTGCGGTGTCGACCGCTCGCGTTCTACCCGGTGAGGATGCGGTACTGGGCGGCGATCTGCTGGTGGGCATTGTCGAGTTGGCGGGCCACCGCCCGGATCGTGTAGCGGCCAGCGGCGGCAACACACCAGTAGCGGGGGACAAGTCCGCCAGCTCCGGCGACTTTGGTGCAGCGACTCGCGGGCAGGCCGGGAACCGGTGAGGCTGCTTGTGCCGCAGGCGATTTGGCGAGGGTCTCGCTGTAGGACTGGGTGAGCGTTTGAGCCGCGGCGGGGTCTTTGGCTTGGTAGATGGTCGTCAGATTCACCGACACCGTGTCGACGCCGGCTGCACTGAGCAGCGGTTCGGCCTGCACCGGGTTGTCTTCGAGGTGCAGCGCCCCGGCGATCGGGTAGGTGGCCCCGGCGGTGGCCGTGGATTGGTCGGCGGGCAGCGCCAGGGTGCGCGCCAACAGCCCGGTGGGGTCCACCGGCAGGCCGGTGAAAGGGGGGCGGGTCGGCGTGAAGGTGTCGATCAGCGGTACTTGCAGATCAAGTGTGTGGGCCGCGAGGGCGGCCGCACAGTCAGGGGTGGTGGGGCAGCGGGCGACTTGCACCAAGACGTAGGGGCCGTGGGCGGTGAAGACCGACAGTTCCCGAACCGGCTGTGCGCCCTCTTGGAACGTCAACAAGGTGGCGGCCGCGTCGGGATGCCCGGGAATCGGTACGGCCTGCTCGGGCTCGGTCACGATGGGGGTGGCCCGCGGATCACGCGGCATGTTGCGCGCCACGCTGGCCATGTTGTGTGCGGCGGTGGCGGCCGAGCTCGGGTCGATGAACCGCAAGACGGCGTTACGCAGCGAGCTTTGCGGGTCCGCGCCGGCGGTTTGGCGCTCGGACATGAAGCCGACGACGAACGGTAACGCGTGTGCGCCGCCGGCGATCGGCGGCCAGGTGACCCGGCCGAACTGGTCGAAGTCCTCGATCACGGTGGCGGGGCTGTCTGAGCCTGCGGCGGCCAGGGCGGGATCGGGTTGCCAGGGCCCGACGACGTAGGCGGCCATGCGTCGCCCCTCCACCAGCCGCCCCGTTTCTTGGGATCCGGCGTTGCCCAGAGGGGGCAGCGCGGTGGTGGGATACTTCCCTGGGTCCAGCGCCGATGGATTGGCTGCGGCGGCGGCACTCGAGCCGGAAGGAAGCGCCGCACGTGGGGCACCTGTCGTCGTGGTGTGGCCGCTACAGCCCACCACGGCCGCAGCCAGTAAACCGGTGAGCAGCACAGGTTTTGGGTCTCGCACAATTGCTTCCCTGGGGTCGAGTTCCACCGGCCGCGCCGGTCAGGTTTGGCAGATCTTCCACCCGTCTTCGAGCTTGAGGGGCAAACTCACCGAACGAGTACCGAGTGCTTCATTGGACGAGGTCATCGACGCGGTGGCGGTGTCGCCGTTGACGGTGACCGACGTGATGCTCACGTGGGTCAGGCCCGATTCGGAGCGGCCCTTTTTGACGTAATCGAGCACCGGACCAGTGAATTTCGCGCGCATCGCCACGCACATCAGCTCGGTGTAGGCGGTCCAGTTTTGGGTGTTGTAGGCGTCCTGGAATGCGGTGACTGTCTCGCGGACCTGGTCTTCGGCGGACGGTGTCGCCGGAGGCACCGGCGCCGAGGAGGCGGTAGGTGCTGCCGCGGTTGCTGAAGACGAGCTGCTGGGATGACCGCCGGTGGCGGTGCCGCCGATCACCGACGAACATGATGCGCACAGCGCAGCAAGCGCGGCGGTTAGCCACATCGTCGCGGGACGTCGTGCCCAGGAGCCCATCTCAGCCTCCACTCATTGCTGGGGAACTTTCGCAGCCGTCGCGCTGACCAGCGCGGCGATGTTGGCGCCGCCGTTGGGGCGGCATTGGCGAATATCGATCACCACGTTGCCACGCACCAGGATCCCGTGCTCACACGTTGCGGTGCCTGCCTGCAGGCTGGCGGCGATGGTGAGGACGCCGGCGGTGGTGACGGGTTGGGCGAACTGCCAGATTTGGGCTGGCTGGCCAGGCGCGGTCACTGTGACCGTCTTGCCACCGCACAGCGCCCATTGGCCGCGCTGCGTCACCCACGACTTCGCGGCGTTATCTTGCGAGGTGAACGCGATGACACCCTGGGTCAGGCCGTCTTGCCACGTTTGGTTCAGCGCACGCAACCGCTGAACTGCCACGCCCGAGGCGCCGGTATTGGTATACACCGCGCCTTGCGCTGCAGCCCAGGCGCCCAGACATTGCGGATTGTCCACGGTGGCGCCGTCGTCGAGCAGGGCCGAACGGTTAGCTTCCAAGACCAATGGGTCACCACCCGCCAAACTCCCAATCTCGTTGGCGCTCAGTAAGATCCCGGGAAGCTGGGAATCATTGATATCGGTGGCCGGCGCCCCGCTCGGTGTAGGGGGCGCGGCGGCGGGAGCCGGTAGGGCCCCGGTGCTGCTCGCGGCCGGCCCGGTAACGGTGCCCTCGGCCAGGCGGCGATCGTGACCGTGGTCGCGATCAGCACCACCGCAGCCAGCGAGGCCCCGATGAGGATGCCGCGGCGGCGCCGCCGCGATGACAGGGGCGGAGTCCCGACCGGGCGCGACCACGGCACAGGCGAACCCGGTGGCGCGGCCATCGTGCGGGGTGCGCTCTGGTGCCACCATCCCGGCGCCGGGGTCGTCGCCTGATAGGAACTGACCGCGGCGCTCGGCACCGCTGGCAGCGGCACGTAGCGGGTGGGGTCATGCAAGGCTGCGTTGGCGGCGTCTGCCAATGCCGCGGCCGACGCGAACCGCGCCGCGGGCTCTTTGGCCATAGCCACCGCGATCACCTGGTCGAGAGCCGACGGCAGCGAGGGAACCTGATCGGTGACACGCGGGGGCGGGTTGAACAGGTGCGCAGCCATCACCCCGGCCGCACCATTGGTGGCCGGAAACGGCGGATGGCCGGTCAGCAACCGATACAACGTGCACCCCAGCGAATAGATATCGACCCGGCTATCAATCGGGGCATTCGACAGCACTTCCGGGGCCGCGTAGGCCACCGTCGCCAGCACCGAGCCGGTGGCGGTCAGGCCCGCATCGTCGAGGGCGCGGGCAATCCCGAAGTCGCCCAAAAACACCCGCTCTTCACTGCCCGGCGGGCCGGACAGCAAAAAGTTCGCGGGCTTGATGTCGCGGTGCACGACATGGTGTGCGTGGGCGAAGTCCAGTGCTTTAGCCACCTCGGAGATGATGTGCACAGCACGCAGCGGAGTCATCGCGCCCGCGCGCAAGGCCTCATCCGCGTCGATGCCGTCGACGAACTGCATCGCGATCCACAACTGCCCATCATCGGTTTCGCCGCGGTTGTACACCGAGACGATCCCGGGATGCTCAAGGCCAGCGGCGGTGTCGGCCTCCCGGATGAACCGGGCCCGAAAGTCCGGGTCGCGGCACAACTCGGCGGAGAGCACCTTGAGCGCAACCCGGCGCGGCAACGCCGGGTCGTCAGCCAAATAGACCGACCCCATACCTCCGCTGCCCAGCACTTGGCGGATCTGGTAACCACACACCACAGATCCGGCGGCCAGCATGGGTCTTAGATACCACCCCCGGTCTGGCGCTCGCAGAGGATCCCTTGCATAACCTCGCCGAAACTGCGGACGAAATGCCAGCCGCGCCGGATTGCGTGCACATAGCCCACGTGAGCCCTACCCGCAATGACGAGCAAAGGCGTTACTGCTCAACGTGATTGCAGCACACCACCAGGTCACCAACCCGATGCCGGTGGGCCCAGTCGGGGAAAAGACCATCAGGTCACCACCACCTGGCTGGCTACCATAGGCACATGGCGCCCCCACCAGCCGCATCCGGTGTCGGCATCCTTGTCAGCGTCGAGGGGCAGATGCAGGCGGTGGCGATCGCTGACCACATCGCTGCCGACGACGTCGGCGCGAGCCCCGTCGACACGATCACGGCACGTGACAACGTCGTGTTCTGGTTCGATACCAGCACCCGGCGGGCAGTCAACAGGATGGCAACGCTGAACCTTTACGCTGCGACCAGACTGCCTGCGCACGCCGTGCCGTTGCTGCACGGAACTGTGCTGATCACCGGAATCGACGCCGGTGGTGATCCCGTCGGACTCTCCTCACAGCAGCTCAAGTCCCTGCAAGCCCGGCCCGCGCCCAACTGGTGGGCGCGGCTCGTCCTGCGCATGCGCTCCCAGCGCGCCGTCCGCCGGCAGCGCGCGTGAGAGCCCCTGTGCTGATCGTCCCCTTCCCGGCTGAGCGTTCAAGAGGTGGCGCGGGTCAGAGACGCCACCCAACTCAAGAAAGGCACGGCGCGCAGCAGGGGTGATCCCTGCGAGGACTTCGCCAGCTGGGAAGTAAGGTCGCGAATCTTCGTCGACGGCTGTCAAGGCGAGGGATAATCATCGCGGAGCTTCCAGGGCAGGAGGGACTATGCCCAACTACACAGGGTTGAAGCATATCCAGGACAGCACGGTGCGGGGCCGGATCATCGACGGGATCGAGGCGCTGCGCGACGGCTTGGCCAGTGAGCTGCCGTCACGATCGGCAACAGATTCGCTTTTGCTCGCCACCTGGAATATCCGCGAATTCGACTCACCCAAATACGGCTGGCGCGGCCCCGAGCCGTACTTCTACATCGTCGAGATCCTCAGTCATTTCGACCTCATCGCCGTACAGGAGGTGCGCGACGGGCTCTATCCCCTGCAACGGTTGAAGAAGAATCTCGGTCCGTGGTGGGACTTCTTGGTCACAGATGTCACGCTGGGTACATCGGGGAATGCAGAACGGATGGCGTTTGTGTACGACCGGCGGAAGGTCGACTTCACTGGCCTCGCCGCCGAATTGGTGATTCCGAAAGACCAGGGAGCTGAAGCTGAACCTCAGCAGTTCGCGCGCTCCCCGTATGTGGCGAGCTTCCGCGCGGGGTGGGCGTATCTGAGTCTGATCACCGTGCACATCTACTACGGCACCGCCACACCCGACGATCCACGACGAGTTGCCGAGATCAGCCGCGTCGCCAATCTGATCGCCAGCAACGCCGAAAAGCTCTCCGGCGCACCGCAATACGATGCGGGGAAGCCTCCGCGAGCCGGCAACGCAATCATCCTCGGCGATTTCAACATTTTCCAGACCCAAGACAAAACGATGCAGGCACTCACCGACGCGGGATTCGTTGTGCCCCCGGACCTTACCGACGTGCCTGGCTCCAATGTGGACAAGAACAAGCACTACGACCAAATCGCTTACTACAAGGAACTCGTCGGCATGAAACCGACCGGCAAGGCGGGCGTGTTCGACTACTACAACTACGTCTACACCGATGCCCAGGAAGACCTCTACGCACAGGAACGCAACGCGGGAACGCCAGGGAAGAGTTTTCGCGAGTGGCGGACCTACCAAATGAGCGACCATCTGCCCATGTGGCTGGAGTTAAGCATCGATGACGGGCAGGCCTACCTCGAGCATCAACGCGAACCGGCGGACCCAGAGCAGGAAGGTTGACCCAGCCGCGCGGCCAGAAAGCCCGAGCCTGCGCCTGAAGGTGTCGGAATTCCCAGGGCCCCAGGGCTTAGCCGAAATGCACGTCGTCGACGTCCGCCGCGCAATGCGCGGCATTGGCATTGGATCGGGCAATTTTACCGAGCTCTACGCCCTGATGAGGCAAGCTAGAGGCGATGAGCAGCGACGGGGGATCCAACCAGGGCGAGGAGACCGCCAATCTGCGCCGACCCGGTCCGCCGCAACACCCGCCGGGCCCGTGGCCGGCTCCGGGTGGCTCGCCGGCAGGCTCAGCAAGCGCATCACCGCAGGGCCCGCCAGCCGCGTCCTCGCAGGGTCCTTTCCCGCCACCACCCCCGCCCTGGCCGGGTCCTTTCCCCCCGGCCGGGCCGCCTTGGCAGGGCCCCCCGGGCCAGCCACCATTTCCCCACCCGGCCGGTGGACCAGCCATGCCGCCCGGTACCCCCTGGCCGCCGGTGCAGCGACGCCGGCGTTGGCCGTGGTGGGCCGCGGCCGCGGTCGCCGCCGTAGCCACGGTGGTAGTGATCAGCCTGGTCGTGCACGGCGGCAGCACGTCCCATCCCACCGCCACCCCGGCGCCATCATCAACGCGCCCACCTGCCTCCGCTGGCCCTGCCCCGACCACCCCGCCTTCCCCGAGCGGCCCGCCGGTCGCGCCGGCACTTGACCCCGCAACATTGCCCACCCTGCTCGCCTCGGCCGACCAGGTCGGCAAGGTGTTCAATAACGCGCCGATGGACGCCCGCGCGGTGCAAACGGCATTCGCCTCCGGGGTGTCGATCAACCCGGCCACCTGCGCCAGCGCAGTCGCCCCGGTACTGGAGGGTACCTATGCCGGGTCGGGGTACACCGGCCTAGCGACCCAGGGTCTCCAAGAACCCAAACCCGGACGCCACAGAGTCATTCAAGCCGTGGTCGCGTTCCCGGATGCGGCTGCCGCCCAGCGCTTCTACGCCCAACAGCTCTCCGTGTGGCAGGGCTGCAAGCTCACCGACGTCACCGTCTCCTACACCAACGGCCAACCCGACGATCACGCCAAGATCACCGTGGTCACCGACAGTGAGGGCATCGCCACCACCGTGCTACTGCCGGCTGGGCCGAACGACCCCAAGGACAGCGCATGCGAGCGCGCCATGAGCGCGCGACGCAACATCGTTGTCGACGTACGGGCCTGCGGGCCCAACACCATGACCGCGCTTCATGCTGATCCGCAGCATCGACGACAACATCACCAGCCACCCATAACCACCCGGCCCCGCCGGGGTTGACGGGCCGCGCGCGCAAGACATTAGGTGCTTGCGCCCACGTGTCGCGAAATGCCCTGGGGGAGGGGAGTAACTCCGTGCGCTTATCGCCGTGGCGGGCAGGTGAAGTCCAACTCGAACGGCTTAGATAGCGTTCCGATGCCCGAAGGGTCCGGGCCAACGGCGGTCCCGACGATCTTGTATGTCTGGCCGCTCTTTGTGACCGTCGGCCTGCTGCTGGTATCGGTCGTGTGCCAACCAAATGGGATGCCATCAAAACTGCCCAAGACCAGACTGTCCAGCGTGGGACTTTCGCCGGCGGTGGTCGTCACAGCGATCCCGTCCTGGTCGCTGCCGATGTTGGCCATCATCCAGCTCGCAGCTGTCACACATTCAACAGGGTGCAGCTGGCGAGTCCTCCCATCGACGGCCAGGCTAGCGGGCAGCTCTGAGCTGTTCGTCGCCGAGCTCTTGGCCCCTGCTCCGCTGCCTGCCTGGCGGCTCGAACACCCCACCAGTGCAGCCACAACCGTTGCGCTGCCCAGCGCCAGCACACACGCGCGCTTCGTGCTGTTACCGAAAGTCATGATGCACCAACCTAATCACCCGCTTCTCTCATTTGAAATGCATGTTGACTCCTGCGGAACCGGACCGGCCGGTGGAAGCACACGACCAGGGCGCCGCCTACCAGCGCCACAATCCCCTAGGAGCGAAACGGGGAGCCACCCCGCATCGCGGGGCCGCCGCGCGCTCACGTCGGGCAGGCGCGCGTCAGGGCGGCCAACTCGTCGCCGAACTCGTGGTTAACTTGGCCCGCCGCTTGCGCTGAGGGCGGCAGCTGCGGTTTCAGCGGATCCTGTTTGCTCAGTTCGGCGTTCATTTGGTCAACGTCTTTCATGAATTCTCGAGCTAACGCCGCGGCTCGTTGAGCGTGAGCCGACAAGCCTGGGGTGCTCACCTGGTTGGCGCGCTGCTGAAGGCCGTCGAGCCACGCCTGATAGTCGGCAGGGGCGGGTACCGAGTCTTCTTCGTGCGAGCCCGCCGGTGCAAACCGCGTCTTGGCTTTCAACGATGCCTGCGCGTCGCGGTTGAAATCGATGAACTGCCGCACACTCCAACACGGTTGTGCCCGCTCATCGATGCGCCACGCGACCACCAGACCCGCCCCCGCCGCGGCCACGCACACCATCGCCACCAACCACCGAGCGGCCCTGCGTGTACGGAGACTGTATGCGGCCACACGACCAAACCTAATTGCTGGCCGGGCCGCGGGGAATCGGTTATGCGAGCAGAGGGGCAGGGGCCGATGCTGCGGCGTTGGCCCGCCGCGTCCGAGGGCATTGAAGCCCGGTCATCCCGGAATGAAAGTGCCAGCCCGCCACCACCGCCAACACCTTCCGCTGCACAACAGGCACGCATACGCTGAACGGTACGAACTACGTTTCACATGCCTTGCTGACGTGACGCCATCGAGCTTTACCGCCGAACGCATCGCCGCCTCCAAATCGCTCAGGACGGCCAAGCCGCGGCGCACCCCACCCAGAGCCGTGTCGGGCGGGCACCACCGCGGCGCATTCCGCGGTTCCCACGCACAAAGTTGCAAGACGACCAGCTTTCCGGGCGCCCACCCGAGCCCTGCAACCACCGCGACGGCTACAAGTGCCGCCGCCAAAAGGAAAGAGAGGCAACTGCCATGGTCGTCATCGGTGTCGACGCACACAAAGCCACCCACACCATGGTCGCAGTGGACGTCGGCGGCTGCAAACTCGCCGAGGTGACCGTCCGGGCCACCACCGACGGGCACCTCAAGGCCCTGGGTTGGGCCCGCCGCGAATTCGGTGGCGATCTCATCTGGGGCGTCGAGGACTGTCGCAACCTGTCTCAACGACTCGAACGTGATCTGCTCAACGCCGGTCAACGCGTCGTACGGGTACCGCCCCAGCTGATGGCCCGCACCCGCGCCTCAGCCCGCACCCGCGGCAAGTCCGACACGATCGACGCGCTCTCGGTGGCCCGGGCGGTACTGCGCGAACCCGACTTGCCGGTCGCCAGCCACGACCCGGTCTCGCGCGAGTTCAAACTGCTCATGGACCGCCACGACGACCTCGTATCCCGCCGCACGGCGCTAATGAACCGATTGCTATGGCGGGTGCACGAACTCGACCCCACCCATGCGGTGCCAAGCAGGTCCTTGGCCCACCGAAGGCATCAACAAGCGCTGCGCAGCTGGCTCGAAACGCAGGACGGGCTGGTGGCCGAATTCGCCCGCGACGAGCTGGCCGAAATCATCACCATCACCGAGGTGATCGGCCGACTCGATCAACGCATCACCGCACGAGCACAAGCCGCCGCACCTTCGTTGCTAACCCTCTACGGGTGCGGGGCATTGACCGCGGCCAAACTCGTCGGGGAGACCGCCGAAGTGACACGGTTCCGCAGCGAAGCCGCCTACGCCCGCCACGCCGGCCTCGCGCCCGTGCCGCATTCCTCCGGATCCAAGACCGTGCGTATCAAGCCCTGGCGCAGCGGAAATCGAAAAATCAACGCTGCCCTGTACTGGATCGCGCTGTGCCAGATCAAACATGGTGCCCCCGGTGAGGCGTACTACCGGGCCCGGCGCGACTCGGGCGACTCCCACAGCCAAGCCATCCGACGCGTCGAACGGCGCATCGTCCGCCGGGTTTACCGGCACATGAAAAACGACCATGCCCTCACGGAAGGTGCCACCCAGACCGCCCCGGCACAACACGGCGGCCTAGTGCCCGCCCACAGCGTCTAGCGGCGCTGCGGCCCCCCATCCAGGGGCATCCCTGCCGACATCCGAATTCGGCGCGACCATGCGCGCCCCCAGAACCAGTTGTTAAGGCGTGCCGCTTTTTTCGGCATCCCCCCGGGCTACCAGTCGGACGAAATCCGAACTAGGATATAGCAATCCCGATCGCCGGGTGTGGGGCTTCATGCAGTAGTGTCGCCCTTCCGGGGTTGTGCTGTTGTTACTTAGTGCCAGCATTCGGTGTGACGGATGACTGGTGTTCGACAAATACGTTTCGCATCGGTCTTGGAGCCGCTCGCCGCGGTGAGCGACCCGCACGCAAGGTCTGGCTTGTCGTTGTCCAGCCACTTCGGTGCGCTTCGTGGATTGGTGCCGACCCCAAGTGCGAGCGACGACTTCGCGGACCAGCGGCAGTGCAACACGGTCGAGTGCTGACATCGCGACCGCGACGTCCCCCGACGCGGCCTCGTATGGCTACCAGCCCCGCTGCCGAGCACGCGTTCGGCTTGGACTACGCGGTCACCGCCGGAGCGCAGGAATAATGGATGGCATGAATCGGATTCGCCAGGCGTTTATAGGTCTCCTGGCGAGTTTGGGAATGGCCCCGGCAGTCGTCGCGCATGCTGCGCCGGCTGTACCGGACTTCTCCTCCTACCCGAAGGTATCTGAGGACGACTACACGGTGCGACCCGGCCTTGCCTACTCGGTACGCGGTTTCCGCACACCCAGCGGCCTGTACTGCACGTCATCCAATCACCGTGAGATGTACGCGATGAACTGCACCGGGCCGCTCGCTGACGCTCCTGGGGGAGTCAACACCGTGAGTCTGTTCATGTCGGGCACCGTTCTCAGCCCAGTGAAGTTCACCCGCGTCGACGGGCCGAACCCTGGGAACAATCCAGAGTTCGAGGGCCACCCGATCAACCTGCTACCCAAGAACACTGCATACGCATTCGACCACGCCATCTGCGTATGGACCGACACGATTGCACTGGCATGCCGGATTGGCCTGGGAGAGGCCTACAACGGGTTCATCGCGACTTCTGATACGACCACCACAATCGGCAATAGCTGACAAGATCCTCAGTTCGCCCCCCGCCTGGTAAGAGCTGCGCGATGCTCCCGGCCTCGCCAACCGCCGACCGATCAGCCGGCTGTCGAAAAGTAGTGCAATATCAGTCGGGATAGCACCGCTCCTGACGCATAGCCTACGGCTTACAGCCACCATCCGAGTCGGCGCGGCCGCCCTAATCGGTACACCAGTTGTCAAGGCGTGCCGACCTTTTCAGCAACGTCCAGGGGTACCAATCCGGCGGAGGCGGCGTTATGCTGGAGCGATCCCGATCGCCGGGTGTGGGGCTGTATACAAAAGTGTCCTCTCTCGGGTTGTGCTGTTTTACGTTGTGCCAGCATTCGGTGTGACGGATGACTGGTGTCAGGCAAGTAAGTTTCACATCGGTCTCGGGAGTTACTCGCCGCGGTGAGCGACCCGCACGCAAGGTCTGGCTTGTCGTTGTCCAGCCACTTCGGTGCGCTTCGTGGATTGGTGCCGACCCCAAGTGCGGGCGATGCCCTTCTGAGCCAGTGTCAAGGCTCCCATTTCCGGCTGCTTTCTACGTGCCCTCGGATGAACCGAGTGGCAAGGCGCGAGTATCAAACGGATACTGGGCGGTGCGTCGTCCGTGGCTATCGGTGTCGCTCAGTTGGGGAATTGGCGGAGTGTACCGTCAGGTTGGGAGTTTGAGGGCGGCGTGCAGCGCCCGCATGCATAGCTCGCGGAGTTGCCGATGAGAGATAACTGGGTTGGGTCTGCTGCACGATCAGGTGACACCGAGCTCGCTTGCCCAGACTGGGTGGGCTGAGAGGATGTCACTATGGCACGCCCGTATCCCCAGGAGTTCCGCGACGATGTCGTGCGGGTCGCCCGCAATCGTGAGAACGGGGTGACACTGGAGCAGATCGCCGCCGATTTCGGGGTTCATCCGATCACGTTGTCGAAGTGGATGCGCCAGGCCGATGTCGATGACGGCGCTAAGCCGGGAACGACGACGAGCGAGTCTTCAGAGCTGCGGGAGGCCCGCCGACGGATCAAGCTGCTTGAGCAGGAGAACGAGGTGCTGCGCCGGGCCGCGGCGTATTTGTCGCAGTCCAATCTGCCGGGAAAAGAATTTACCCGCTCGTGAAAGAGCTCGCCGCCAATGGGATTCCCGTGGCGGTGACGTGCCGGGTCCTCAAGCTCGCCCGCCAGCCCTACTACCGCTGGCTGGCCGACCCAGTCACCGACGCCGAATACGTTGCCGCACATCGGGCCAACGCGTTGTTCGACGCCCACGCCGACGACCCGGAGTTCGGCTACCGCTTCCTGGTCGAAGAGGCCCGCGACGCCGGGCATCCGATGGCCGAGCGCACTGCCTGGCGGATCTGCGCCGACAACGGCTGGTGGAGTGCGTTCGGTAAACGCAGGCGCGGCAAGAACGGCAAGGTCGGCCCGCCGGTCCACGATGATCTGGTCGGTCGCCGTTTCACCGCTGATGCGCCAAATCGGCTGTGGCTGGCCGATATTACCGAGCACCGCACGAGCGAGGGAAAGCTCTATCTCTGTGCGATCAAAGACGCGTTCTCCAACCGCGTCGTCGGCTACTCCATCGACTCGCGGATGAAATCACGACTGGCCACCCAAGCTTTGGCCAGCGCGGTCGCCCGCCGCGGCGAGGTCGCCGGCTGCATCGTCCACACGGACCGGGGCAGTCAATTTCGCAGCCGACGATTCGTCCACGCACTGAGCCGTCACGACATGGTCGGATCCATGGGCCGCGTCGGGGCGGCCGGCGACAACGCCGCCATGGAGAGCTTCTTCAGCCTCCTACAAAAGAACGTCCTAAACCGCCGCCGATGGGACAGCCGCGAACAACTCCGCATCGCCATCGTCACCTGGATCGAACGCACCTACCACCGCCGCCGACGTCAGGTCGCCCTGGGACGGTTGACCCCGATCGAATACGAAGCAATCATGACCACACCGGCCAGCCAGGCCGCGTGAAGAAACTGTCACCTATTCGTGCAGCAGACCCGTTGTCGCTCCAGGATTGCGTTCTGAGTGAACGCGAGCCAGCTTGTGACGGCAAGTGAGGTTTCGGCCTCGATCGGAATGAGTGCTGCCACGCTGTTGAGCACGCGGTCGCGTTGAATGGTGTTGCGCGCCTGTCGGGTTGGGTCCTGTCTGCTGTCAATAGGTCCGAGCTGGTGGGCCATCCGGTACGCCGAGGGGGAGTGTTTGGCCTGGGCGATATAGACGTCGAGGCCCGCCTGGATTTGGTCTAGTGGTGAAAGTGCCGGGTCGGGGGAGCTCGCTTATTTACCGCCTGGCCTGCTGATACCGCCTCCACCTGGCGGAGGTTTGACCGGCTGGGCAGGTTTTTGAACGACACGTGGCGCCACGGTTCTAGTGTCCTGAGTCGTTAATTCGCCCGCTCTTGTTAGTATGGGTGATGCCGTCGCCGCATGCTGCCACGATCGTGTTGACCGACGATGAACGTACTGAGTTGGAAGGCTGGGTTCGGCGACGGAACAGTGCTGCCGGGTTGGCTCTGCGTGCCCGAATCGTGCTGGCGTGCGCTGATGGCGGCAGTAATGTCGAGGTCGCCGAACGGCTCGAACTCGACCGGGGCACGATTCGTAAGTGGCGCAACCGGTTCGCCGAGAAGGGCTGCGACGGATTGCTCGATGAACCGAGACCGGGCCGGCCTCGTGTGGTCGGCGATGAGCAGATCGAAGCGTTGATCACCGCAACGCTAGAGACGGCACCCACGGATGCCACGCACTGGTCGACGCGGTCGATGGCCGACCATCTAGGACTGTCCCAGTCGATGGTGTCGCGGGTCTGGCGGGCGTTCGGTTTGGCACCGCACAAACAGGATTCGTGGAAGTTGTCCAAGGACCCGTTGTTCGTGGCCAAGGTTCGCGACATCGTCGGTCTCTACCTGGATCCCCCCGAGCGGGCCATCGTGCTGTGCGTCGATGAGAAGACCCAGATCCAGGCGCTCAACCGCACCGCGCCGGTGTTTCCGATGCTGCCCGGCACTCCGACACGCGCCACCCATGATTACGTCCGCCACGGCACTTCGAGCCTGTACGCCGCGCTAAATCTGGCTACCGGCAAGGTGATCGGATCACTGCACTCGCGTCACCGGTCCCAGGAGTTCCTGGCGTTCTTGAAAAAGATCGACACCGAGGTCCCCGCCGATCTGGACTGCCACGTCGTGCTCGACAACGCCTCCACACACAAGACCCCGGCGGTCCAGCGCTGGCTGATCAATCACCCCCGATTCATCTTGCATTTCACCCCCACCAGCTCGTCATGGCTCAACCTCGTTGAACGCTGGTTCGCCGAACTGACCACCAAGAAGCTACGACGCGGCACCCACACTTCGGTACGACAACTCAACGCCGACATCCGCGCCTGGATCGACACCTGGAATGACAATCCACGCCCCTACGTGTGGACCAAGACCGCCGACCAAATCCTGGACAGCATCGCCAACTACTGCCGACGAATTAACGACTCAGGCCACTAGGTTGGCGCCCGCCCTTGCGTTCGTTGTCGCCTGGCTGCGGGCGATCCGCGCGGGCTGCTGGCTGGTGCCCGCCGCCGGTCAACGCGTCGCGATCATCGCTCACTGCGGCTCCTGGGGATGACGCCTCCCGGTCCTTTTGGTGCGGTTGCGGGGGTTGGCGGATCTTGAGGGGAATTGGTGTCAGCGCTGAATTCCCCGCCGGGTCGGTAGCCGCCCGTGCGAGGTGCGATCCAACGCCGATGCGAGGCCTTCTCGCTCTGCGTGTTCTCGGCCATAGGCCCACCCTTCCGAGGCTGTCACGTCCAGTATGCCGCAGTCGAGGCAGGGTGTGGGAGTAGCGTGTGCGCCTCGGCGGCGGCGACCCAGGGGCGTGGCCTAGGGATCCGGCGGCGGAATGATCTGCATCAACACCGCGTCGTCGCACCGAACCCACTGCCCGGTCGGCCCGGTGAGTTGCTCTGTGAACTGCCCGTCAGTGTCGATGCTCCACGCCTCGTCGATGTAGACGTCCCGTGGTTCTGGGTAGCCGGTGAAGAACGCAGCGTTAGTCACCCGGCCGCCGATCCACGTCCCGTCCGCGGTGAGGATGCGCACGAAGCTGCCGGGCGCGACGTCCTGGGTCGCGAAGTCCCATGCCGTCGGGATCGGCGAGTAGTCCGTTTCATGGCTGAACAACGCCTTGCGCCAGGTCAATTCGCCGTCGCCGCTGGCGCGTTCGAACAACGTCCCCCAGAAAGTGGTCCGGTTGTAGCGCCGCCTTGTGGTGAAACTCGCGGTCACGTAGCCTGCGAGCGCGGGCAGCATGAACACCAATAGGAACCCGACGCCGGCGACAGCCCGCGGGTCGCCCAGACCGTCCTGTGGGTGGAACAACCGGTGGGTCGCGGTCTCGCCGAGGCAGACCAGATAGAACAGCAGGAAGGCCACCGAGACCGCGAGTGCCCGCACCAGTCGCACCGACAGTTCACGGTCCTCGGGCGACGGGCCGATTCGGTTGCGCCGAACTCCTTGGAACACGAAACCTGGGACGAGCACGCCGACCAAGGTCAACGCTTGCTGCCATCCGCTGATCAGCATGGTCCTACCTTGTCTCCCAGGGGACCGGACCCGAAATGCGCATCTGCAGGGGATCTATCCCAGCGGCCGGCTCGAAGAAGTCGCCCACGGGGAAGGCCGCGAATTCTCCAGGGGGCAGTTGCGCCTTCTTGTGATCAGCGAGGGTTGGGAACAGGTTTCTGAGCGCCTTGGCGACGGGGCGCTCGCTTGCCCAGAGAAGCCCGTCGCGCATGAGGATTGCTTCGGCGCGTTGCACGGTGCAGGCAGGGTTGGTGCAACGGATCCGCAGCCGGCCGGTGTCTTCGGACACGTCGTCGTCGGAGAGCACGCAGGTGCGCTCCCCGCAGAACAAGCAGGTTGCCGGACGGTCGGTGCGGCGCAGGAACGGTGTCGTACCCGCTGCCCAGTCGCTGCCAGATCCCAGCCCGACCCATTCCGGCCTGTGACCATCCGGTGCGAAGTGGTCGACGATCCGGACGTCTGTACGGTTGCGCGTCGCCTCTGTCCCGTCGGCGAGGACGATGACGTCGACTTCTCGCCCGTCGCAATCACTACTGTCACAATAGATCTGAACGCGACGGTAGTCTCCGGTCAGGTCTCCGTACGACAGGAGAACGGTTTCTTGTCCACAGAAGTAGCAGTCGATCTCTCTGTCGGCCCGTCGGACCCACGGCGCCGCCGGCAGGTTCGCCGCTCCGTCCTGGCCGACCGCCGCTGAGCGGGTCACAGCCTGCATGGCATCCGCAAGACGTGTGCCCGGATGTTCGCGCTGGTAGGCGCGAGCATCTCGTTTGAGTGCAGAATTCTTCGTCACGATAAAAACCCCTATCGCTGGATTCGGCGGCGCCACCCGTATCAGCACCGCTATTCAACAGCGGTGTGGGCTTCGCGGATCCGACGGACCTTGCCCTCAGGCGCCGACAGCGATACGGGCGCTGTGCCGACTCAGGGATGCCGCGCGAACGGCACCTTCAAGGCTACAACATCCCGACCGCACGGGCGGTGCAGCAGGTCGCTGACCCAGCCGAGCGGAGAGCGTTGAGCAGCATCGCTACGTGCACTCATATGCGACGCTCACCACCGCTGCTCGCCAGCCAATTCACACCGTGAGATTGCTGTTGTCTAACCCGCGCGTTAGTGCCAATCGTTGGCGGCGGCCTCGCCCCTGCACAACAACTCGCACCTGTTGAACACGCACCGTTACCAGTTAATAGCTGTGTCGCGCATAGGATTTGATGCTTACGAGTCGCCGTCTCTGGACAGAAGGTCGTACAGTGGGTTCAGCTCGGCAGCAGAACGCGTCTCCATGCCGGCGCCGTCGACGTAGCGCTGTGAGGTGACCATCGATTCGTGACCGAGCAGTTTCATCAGCGTGTACACACGCTGACATTCGCATTAGCTAGTTCGGTGGCAAAGGTTATCTGTACTTGCTTTTGCAAAAGGGCTTGTCGCCCAGCATTTTAAGGCGTCTGACACGTGAGGCACGTGAGGGTGTGTACCCCGGCTGAGTTTTGTGACAAGTCATAAGTGTGCCTGCTTCGGGCTAGAAGGATCCGCGTTAAGGATCCGCAAACCGGGCACACGGCGAGTGCTGGTTGGAGGCGCCACCTCGTCACCTCATCGGGGTCCACCGCGCCGAACGCCGGGGCTGAGACTTCGTACCGGGATCAGCACTGGCGCCTGGGTCCTCGACGTTTACCCGCGCAGGGTTGGGATTGAGCGTGCGCGCACCATGTTGCGCAAGGTCAATGGAAGTCGTCACAGTGTGGCGGTGCCGGGTGGTTTTGTGCCGGCTATAAGATGGCCCAGTGCAAATGTTGCAGTCTTTTAGTGAGTTGCAGCTGGTGGGGTCGGAGCAGTCGGTGATGATGTCGATATGCGCTGTCTGCCTACATGACCGGGGCGTGGCGGTGTCCGACCCCCCGGGGCTGGCTTCGTTGTCCCGGTTGACGCAGCAGGCATTCGCTGATGAGCTGACCTGTTCGGGGGCCTTGTCGGCCGCGATGGGCCGTGGGGTGGGTTTGTGCCCAACCTGCGTCGCCGACGGCTGGCTAACGGAGCCAACTTTATGAGTAGTCTTCGTCCAGTCGGCGATCCCACCGAACTTGTAGATGACATGGGTTGCGCGGAGTCCACGCAGGTCGCGCGGAATTCGCTGACGCGGAACGCGGGATGGCGCGAGGCCGCTCGCTGGGCGCGGCGGCTGGCCTGGGTCAGCATGATCGCAATGCTTACTGAGGGCGCGGTGGGGCTGTGGCAGGGCCTAGCGGTCGGGTCCATCGCACTTACCGGTTGGGCGCTAAGCAGCGCGCCCGAAGGCTTGGCCAGCGCGATGGTGGTATGGCGGTTCACCGGCTCGCGGATGCTGTCCGAGAGCGCCGAACGACGCGCCCAACGTGGTGTTGCCGTGTCGTTTTGGCTGACGGCCCCCTACATCGCCGCCGAGTCTATTCGGCACCTGGCTGGTGAGCACCACGCGGAGACTTCGATGATCGGTATCGTGTTGATAGGCGCTACCTTGCTGGCGATGCCGATCCTTGGCCGGACCAAAAAGCGACTTGCCGCGCGGCTGGGCTCAGCGGCCACCGCTGGCGAAGGCACCCAAAACTACCTTTGCGCGGCCCAAGCCGCCGCGGTGTTGATCGGCCTGGCGGTAACTGCGCACTGGCCGAGTAGCTGGTGGTTTGACCCGGCGGTCGGGCTTGCCATCGCCATCGTCGCCGTCTGGCAAGGCATCCGAGCCTGGCGCGGCGAGGACTGCGGCTGTTGAATCAGAACGACACGCCAGCTAGCGTCGCCAGCCGTGGCGGTATGGGGCTAAGCGGGCGCAGGTCACCTCCGGCACCCGACACGGGGTTGCGCCATATCGCTACCACCACGCCACCCGCTTTTGGGGCCACTACATAAGGCGCGTTAACCAATGGGCCCGCTATGTGGACCCCGCCTGGGTCAAACAACTACGGCGACTGGCGGTTGTGGTGATGCCAGCAGTGCCGCCAACCCGAGATTCCACAATTTTCTGAGGCAGCAGTGTTGGCGGGGCGACGTCTCTTAGCGTGGTCTTGGTAGCGTTGTGCCACCACCGATCACCGGACAAGAAAGAAACATGCCGCACATGCAAACCCGCGAGACGCGCTTGCGGGTGCTGGTGCTGGGCTACAGTGGGCTGCTGGCCGGAATCGCGGGATTCATCAATTCGGTCGCACTGCTGGTTTTGGCGTTTCCCGTGGGCAACCTGACCGCACTGAGCACCCAGCTCGGCATGGATTCGGCCAGCCCACTGCTATACGAGAGCTGCATGATCGCGCTGATCGTGGGCGGATTTTTGGCCGGAGCCGCTGGGGCCGGAGCGGTACTGGCTTCCGTGCAAACCCACACCAGTGCGCGCCACGCCGCGGTCCTGCTCGCCGAGGCCGCACTGCTGCTAGCCGCCGCCGGTATCGAGATTCCTGGATTCAAGGCGCTGCTGGCCGCGGCCGCGTGCGGGCTGCAAAACGCGATGACCTCAAACTTTCCCGGGATGACAATCCGCACCACGCACTTCACCGGCACGATCACCGACCTCGGTTTGATATTGGGCTGCAGCCGCCACCATGGAGTGGACAGGTGGAAAGCCACTGTGCTCACGACAACCGTGGTGCTGTTCATCGGCGGCGGTGCGACGGGAGCGCTGATCGGCGGCCGGTTCGGTCACAACGCGCTGCTCGTTCCGGCTGCCGCCTGCCTGGCTGTCGCTATGGCCAGCCTGCTGTATAGCCGCCGGCGCAGCAGCCGATTGGCCAGCGCAATATCGGCTCCCGAGCCCGCGCATGCACCCCGTGCTGACCGAGCACCAGCGGGCTAGCTGTAATGACCAGACAGGTTGTGAACGGCGTGGCGTGAGGAAGTAGGTGAGGACCTCCGGTATCGGTGTGGTTACCACACACCCCAATACCGAGAGGTCCTCATGGTCCACGCTAATGCCTGTTTGACTCCAAAGGGCCGAACTCGGCTTGCGTCGGCGATTGTCGATGCGGGGTGGACAGTACGGTGGTGCCAGGCCGCTTCGATCAACAATCGCCGCACGTGGGCATTGCCAGCCTTGGTGATCGCCCCCTGCACCCGGGAAGCTCCCGAGGAGTATTCACACGGCACCAGGCCGATGTAGGCGCCGATCGAGGCACCGGTGAACCGCGTCCAGTCACCGATTTCGACGCTCAACGCCAACCCCGTCAACGCCGAGATACCGCGTAAGCAACCCAGCCGGTTGACCGGGTCAGCCCAGCGCGGTGATGCCGCGACCTCGATGATCTGCTCATCGAGACGATGACGAGCAGCAGTCGCGGTGAGCACCGCATCGAAGTGATGGTCGAAGGCCGCGGTGGTGTGGGAATCGACGAATCGCTGTCGGCGCAGCCAGATTTCGTGCACTCCAGTCCAGGCTTGTCCACCTGAGTACACCCGACCGTGGCGCAATAGCAGCTTGGACAATCGGTGCCGCACTCGCATCAAATCGGCGCGGGCGTCTTCACGCGCCCGGACCAGATCCCGCACGGCCTCCACGTTGGCTTCGGGCACCGTCACCGCGGTGATCTCGCCCAATCGCAACAACCGAGCTAAATGTGCGGCGTCGCGAGTATCGGTTTTGACTCGATCACCGGGCGGACGATCAACTTCGATGGCGCAGCGACCACGCAGTCGATCTCGGCGGCGGCTAAAGCCCGCGCCAGCCCGAACCCCGTCGGTCCTGCCTCGTAGGCCACTCGCACCGGGCCGCGCATTCCATGCAACCAGGCCAAGATCTCGCCGTGATCGGGACACAACCGTGTCTGCTCGACTCGACCAGTTTCTTCATCGACGGCATACGCAACCACCGAAAGCGCGTGCACGTCCAAACCAACACTCGTACCGTTGAAACTCACCGGAGGCCTCCTGATCTGCAACTGTGGCTCTACCAATGCGAGTGTTCACTCGTCACCGGCAACCCACGTCCAATTGCAGCCCGAGGCCTTCGGCCTCAAGTCGCCTCCATACCGTCTAGCCGTACGCCCAGTCGTCCGCATTCGTATATGCGCATGCATTTATGTCTGTTAGCCTAGGCGGGTGAGGCATTTGCCGTTGCCTCATTAGGGAGGTTCAAGTGACAGACGAACGCGAATCAAAACAGACCAACGAATCGACGCTGCTGTGTCCTCGGTGCGTGTCGCAGATGTTGCCGGTGCAGCGCTTTGGAGTGACGATCGATCAGTGCACCGGGTGCGGCGGCGTTTTCCTTGACCGGGGCGAACTCGAGCAGCTCTCCGAGGCCGAGGCCAAGTTCTACGCTGCCCAACAGCAACCCCAACAGCCGCCGGCGGCAGGGTACGTGCCTCAGCAGTATCCGGCCCAGCCGGGGTACATCGACAATCCGCGCCCCAGAGGCTTTTTGGGTGGCTTGTTCGGGGAGGGCTATTACGGTGGTCGCCACGGAGGATATCGCGGCGGGCACCACTGACATTGGTTGTTTCCAGGCGGTCCGGTTAAGGATTGGTCGTGGTGGTAGTGGCAGTGTAGCGCCGCTCTGACTGATGCCCTGCTGGTTGTCTTTTATCGATCAATTCAGCCGCCACTGCAGCGTCGCACCTCTGGGATTTAGAGGCGGCGCGACCCTGGCATTGTTGGTCGCCGAGGTGATCGTCGGGCTGGTCGCCAACTCCTTGTGTTAGTACTGCTCACATGCTCACCGAGGCCGCGTCGACTATTTCGGCGCTGATCGCGTCCGCGTGGCGCTGCGCCTGGGCGCAAGACCGCTACCTACGGCTCCTGATCTAAGACCTAGTTCCAAATCGAATGGCTTTGGACAATGGTCAATCCTTCCGCCAAGCCCTACTCTCGGCGTGTCCGAGAGTAAGATCAATTCGACCGTTGATTCTGGCAGACTGACTGTGGAGCTATGGCTTCAATAGGGCAAGGCCAGTTCATGGCCGCCCGCCGCTACAAATGGGTGTTCCTCCATTGTTATCCGAGGGTCGCCGTGGGTGGTACCACCGTCAGGCGGGGCAAGAAGCGGAGGTCGGTATCGCCGACGTTGCCTATGCCGCGCCCGGCCATCGTTGCCAGCGGCGCGCCGAGCATGCTTGCGGGAGCTCCTGTCGTGGCTGCTGGGGCAGTGGCCAGGCTGGTGCTGGGCAGCGCCGTCGCGGCAGGACTCATTGCCGGGGCCGCCGAGGCCCAGGTTTGGGGCACCGATAAGGCCCCGACCGTGGCCGCCCGGCCCACGCCCGCCGACACGGCCGCCACCCCGAGTCCTGCTGAGCCGGGTGCTCCCAGCGCGCCCGAAGCGAGTGCGCCCGTGAGCCCCGATCCCGAT
>NZ_GG770556.1:311836-319628 GCF_000164135.1 Mycobacterium parascrofulaceum ATCC BAA-614
AACGAGTCCATCCCTAACCGCGGATATGCGACGACGACGAGGAGCTGATGCCTTTCGTGTCCGAATCGGGATCATGGGCTTGCTTGTTAGCCGAGCGGTGGGTGGGCCCGTGGGTGTCTGCGCAGGGCGCGCATGCGCCCGCGAAACCGTGTTCGTTGAGGCCGCCTAACTTGTGGTGCTCAAGCTGCAGCGTGATGTGTGAAATTCCGTGCGTGTGCGCCAGCAACTGCGCTAACTCGGCGCGGGTGTTATGGCAATCGCGGTCCGCATTCACGATCACGTGCGCCGATAGCGCTGGTTGCCCTGAACTTATTTCCCACACGTGCAGGTCGTGAACTTCGAGCACCGCGTCGTGTGCCGCCATAGCCTGTCCAATCGCTTCGGGCTCGATTCCGCGAGGCGCGGCCTCCAATAGCACCAGACTTGCCGCACGCACCAATCCCGTTCCGGCCTTTACCATCAATGCCACCACCACGACGAGCGTGGTGATCGCGTCGGCACGCGCAAACCCGGTGAACACAATCACCGCGCCGGCGACTGCCGTTGCGATGAACGCGAACAGGTCGTTGAGGATGTGCTGGAAAGCGCCCTCGACGTTGAGGCTGGAGCGGTTGGCGCGGCTGATCATCCACGTCGCGGTGACGTTCACCACGACCCCGACCAGTGCCGTCACCAGCACCAGCCTGCCGGTGACCGGGGGCGGGTCCATCAGCCGACGGGCCGCCTCATAGGCCAGCCACCCCGCCAATACGAGTAAAGTCAGGCCGTTGGCCAACGCAGACAAGATTTCTGCGCGTCGCCAACCGTAGGTCATACGGCCCGCTGCGGGCCGTGCTGCCAGCCCGATAGCCCACAGCGCCAACGCGATTGAGGCCGCGTCGGTAAGCATGTGCGCCGCATCCGAGATCAGTGCGAGCGATCGGGCAACGATGCCTACCGCCACTTCGCCGACCATGAATGCGGTAATCACCGCCAGGGCACCGGCCAGCCACCGCCGGTCAGCATCGGTTGTATGCCCATGCCCGTGGGCGTGGCTGTGTCCGGTCATGGTCGCATCCTCTCGAAACGGCTGGGGGCTAGATCCCCGGCTACACGTGCTCTGTCGGACATTCCCGTTCGTTTCCCCATATGAGTTGTGTCCCCCTCTTTCCTCGGTGTTGACTTCCTGCGCCGCAACACAGGCCATGGTCACTGTTGTGGTTCACGCGATCCCGGTTTGGTGACCGCTATCCGGCACGAAGGCGATTGGGCGCAAATACTGCAGCAAGGCCACGACAAATGCTGCTGTCCAAAGTATTTCGGTATGGCCCCGACGTAGCCGCGCGCCGAAGATCGCCCCTGTCGCGAAATTGCCGACCAGGGGTTCGATTCCGACGACGGCGTTGCAGAACCGGTAATGTGCTGTTACTAACCGGTCGCCGGCAGAAGTAACTACGATAGGTACTTCGAACCGGACCACCGCGGCGGAACCGAGCGCGGGCAGCGCTGCGGAAACTACAAGTGCTCCGACGGCCGCTGACGTCGCTAAGCCCTGACTGGCGCGCAGGGCCATCAGCGGCACATACGACACAGCTAGTATGGCTAAACCGACAGACAAGCTGGTCCAACAACCGCACCTGTCGGAGAACCAACGGGTGATCTGCAACCGGCCGGCGACGGCCATTACACCTGAAATGGCGAACATCCCCGCGACAAGCCAACTTTGAACCGTGGTGGTAGTAGTACCGATGCCTGCAGACGACAGGGCGAGGTCGACATGGAAGATCAATGCATATGAACCGATCATCGCCGCGGCGAAGAAGCAGGAAAGGTGGGTTGTCCAGGGCGATCCGCCAATCTTGCAGAACCGAGGTGCATTTCGGCGCCTGCTCGCTCTGCTGAATTAGCGGTCGCACGACTCCGGCCGGATAGTCGCCGGTACCCGCTGAGCACACCAGCACATCAATCTCGCCGTGCTGGACGAGCAATTCGAAGGCCCGCGATTGATGCTCAACGACGTTGTCACAAGTGTTGCAGTGATCGCCATTCCATGCACCGGGATCGGTGGCCAACGACTGCGCGATCCGACTTTTGCGGGCTTGCCGCCATCTACAAACCGGGTCCGGTGCGTCGACGAGGACAACGTCGGCGGCGTAGGCAGCAGGTATGCGTCGAATGATGGGTTTCCTCGCGGTAGCGGTGACAACCATTACCGGATGCCCAGATGCCCGGCCCGCCAAAGCGAGTCTTAACCCCAGGCTGCCGCAGGCCAACTCAGCGATCCGCGCTGCGGGCAGCAACGCGCCGCGGGCGGGCGCCTTCTCGGCCATGTGCATGGCAAGGAATTCCTTCATGCTGCCTACTGGGTCGAAGCCGTCAAGCTTCGCCCAGAAACCACGGTCCGTAATACCCTGGGACACCGAGACTGTCAGCACCGCAGCATGTCCCGCCAAGACACCCGGCCGCCCATAGGTGGCAGGCCTGCGCCGCCAGCAGGACCGCGCCCGGGCGCCGGTAACAGGTAGGCAGCAGTATAGATCGTTGCCACAGTGAATAACGTCAGTCACTTGATCGTCACTTCCATTAGCGCGCGACACGCGACAATTGGTAAGAAACGTTCACCGGCCGGCCACGCGGAAGCGCAGCGGCCTGAAATGACTGATCAGCGACGAGACAAGCAAAGCCGGGTCAACAGATGTCGACCGGCGCAACGCATTCCAAGCGCGGCGGGCGGACCCCGCCCCGACACCGACGCGGGACGGGCCAACCATCCCGCCCCACCCACTGGGCTGACAGCGGCGCCGAAAGTCGCCAACGCGGCCACGGACGGGGTGAAGGCGGCGGTCATGCACTGGTCGTCGTGGTGTGTCGACGAATCTCTCTCAGCATGCGCATGGTCAGGCGGAATCTGATACTTGACCACTTGCGACGATCTAATCGAATTTAGCGCTTCACCGGCAACGATTTCCGGATTCGTTGAGTTAGTTGTGTTTTCGTGGTGGTGTGCGCCGACCATTACCATCCACGACATCAACCATACTGCGGCTGCTACCGCGACCAAACGAGATCGCAGCTTTCTCGGATCGGCGATGTCGATTCTCATGACAAACCCGAAGCTAGCACCGCGCGGCAACGATGTCGTCGCCGAAAGCCGTGCTACGACAATATGTGCCCAACTTGTCACGGCTCGTTCAGCGCTTGCTCACCACTAGCTCACTTCACGAATCGGATTGAACGTAGCGCGCGCAGGTTTGGCTGTTTGCATGACTTCGGTTCGGTCGCGTGAGCGGTCCGTTCATTCGTCCTCCTTGCTTTCGGGCGCCACAGGGCAATCGATGGCCGCCGATATGGCGCTCAGTAGCGCCCCGGTGTCGTCATCGATGTCCAGCGCGCCGAACCGCCGCAGGATCCTCACCACCTTGCCCAGCATCAGCGCCAGCGACTTGCCAGCCGGCACACCCAGCACGGCCTAGTAAAGGCCCGGTGCAATGCTGGCGTTCACTTACCGTCAATCCCATCGTCCGGGCCTACTGCGCCGCCCCGGTTTCGCCGCTTCAACACGCCACCTCGCGGGCAGCATTTTTCCTTGCGGCAACGAAGGGTTATGCGGGCATTTTTGGTGAGTCAAAGCGGCGGGTTGACGGGTGTTGCCTTGAGTGCCAGGATGACGTTTGCATGCACCTCGCTAGGTGAGGCGTCTGCACGGATATAGGCCACTGACCTCGAACGTCGAAAGACGCCCCGGGTCAGGACAGCTCTTCCCGGCTTAAGGGTTGAGCCCAAGTGGCTTCTGGGTCAGCCGGATACGCCGTGTGGTGCCAAAGCTCTGACGAGAGGGGTGCCGCGCTTGGCTGAATCGCCGGGTCGCCTTATCCCTGTGTGCGAGTGTCGGCATCCCCGTGTGCCCTGGCCGTGAGGAGGTGAGAGCGAGATGAGTCGCGGTGATAGTCCCTATCCGAGTCCGATGAGCATTTCGTTCGGATCCGGCCCCGGTACCGTTTCCGTTATCTGAATCGGCTTGCGCCGCTTCGGTTAATAGCCGCACATGTCCATTTCGTGGGCGTGTGTCGTTTTGGCGTGCCACTACCCACAACCCCAGCTTTAGTCTGCATTCCCTTTGAGGAGAAGTCCGATGTCTTTTGTGACCGCACAGCCAGAGATGCTGGCGGCAACAGCCAATGATTTGCGTGGGATTGGGTCGGCGCTCGCCGTCCAGAACGCGGCCGCGTCGAGGTCTACGACAGGTGTGATTCCTGCTGGCGCCGACGAGGTTTCGGCGCTGACCGCGGTCCAGTTCGCTGCGCATGCCCAGATGTATCAGGCGGTGAGCGCACAAGCCGCAGCAGCTTATGACCTGTTCGTGCGGACCCTGGCGGTCAGCGCCGGTTCGTACGCGGCTACCGAGGCCATCAACACAATCGCGGCCAGCTAAAGGAAGTGTGTAGCAATGACTGTCATGATCGACTTCGGCGCGTTGCCGCCGGAAATCAATTCCGCAAGAATGTATTCCGGCGCGGGCTCGACGCCGATGCTTAGCGCCGCCGCGGCCTGGGATGGGCTGGCCGCTGAACTGCGTTCGGCGGCGACCTCCTTTAGCTCGGCGATCGCGGCAATGAGCAGCGAAGGCTGGCGCGGCCCGGCGTCGATCTCGATGGCGGCCGCCGCAACACCTCTTGTCGCCTGGATGAACACCACTGGGATGCACGCTGAACAAACCGCCACCCAGGCCACCGCAGCCGCGGGTGCCTATGAGACCGCGTTTTCGATGACGGTGCCCCCACCTGCAATCGCGGCCAACCGTAGCCTTTTGACCTTATTGGTCGCGACCAACGTGCTCGGACAGAATACGCCGGCGATCGCGACCACCGAGGCTCACTACAGCGAAATGTGGGCCCAGGACGCAGGCGCAATGTACGGCTACGCTGCCGCTTCGGCGGCCGCGTCGAAGGTGACGCCGTTCACCGCGCCACAACAGACGACGAATGCCGTGGGGCTGGCGGGGCAGGCCGCTGCAGTCAGCCAGGCCACCGATACGTCGGCAGGTGCGAGCACGCAGACGGCATTGTCGCAGCTGACTTCCGCGGTGCCCACGAGGTTGCAGAGCCTCGCGTCACCCGCGTCGGTCGCATCGTCTTCGTCGTCGACGTCGGGACTTTCGGAAGTCCTTGGCCAGCTGTCTGGGTCTGGGTCTGGGAATTCGCAGCTCAACGACTTCTGGAACCAGTGGGGGCCCAACGCGAATATCTGGAACACCATCTTCTCGTCCGGGTTCTACACGCCGAGTAACACTTTGGGTGCCTTCACGAGTTTGTTGGGCGCCGGCGCGGCCGGGGGTGCGGCGGGGAACGCGATCGGAGAAGCTGTCACAACCGGCCCCCTGGGAGGCCTTTTGGGTCTGGCAAGCCTGGGCTCCGGCGGCGGCGCATCGGCGGCCCTGGGTCAGGCCGCGTCGATCGGCCCGTTATCGGTGCCCGCGAGCTGGACCGCGCTAGCCCCACCGACAAGCGCTCTAACCTCAGCGTTGGGCGCCACACCGTTAGCCGCGCCTCCGGGAGGTGTGATGCCCATGATGCCCGGCATGCCGATGACGAGCACGGCCGGAAACCACCTAGGCAGTGCTCCCAAATACGGGCTCCGGCTCACCGTAATGGCGCGCTCACCCGTCGCGGGATAGCAGATACGGGGAATCGGCTGGTGACACTCAGTTCGGCGGCTATGCACCGCATAAACCGTCCAGCCACGATTCACCGCTTGTATGGCACTCGAAGTTTTTTTTGGGTAAGGAGACATTCCGATGACTACGCGTTTTATGACCGACCCCCACGAGATGCGCTCGATGGCAGGACGTTTCGAAGTGCACGCCCAGACCGTGGAGGACGAAGCCCGCAAGATGTGGGCATCCTCGCAAAACATTGCCGGTGCCGGGTGGAGCGGTACCGCTCAGGCCACCTCCTACGACACCCTGGGCCAGATGCACCAGGCGTTTCGCAACATCGTCATCATGCTGCACGAGGTGCGCGACGGACTCATCCGCGACGCCAACAACTACGAGGGCCAAGAGCAGGCATCCCAGCAGATCCTCTGCCGCTAACCGCTTTTCACCCGTTAGGAGAACACCGATGACGATCAACTACCAGTTCGGCGACATCGACGCCCACGGTGCACTGATCCGCGCCCAGGCCGCCGGCCTGGAGGCTGAGCATCAGGCCATCATCCGCGATGTGCTTGCCGCCGGAGACTTCTGGGGCGGCGCGGGCTCGGCCGCCTGCCAGGAGTTCATCACCCAATTGGGCCGCAACTTCCAGGTGATCCACGAGCAGGCCAACGCCCATGGCTGCAAAGTACAAACGGCCGGTTCCAACATGGCCAGCACCGACAGCGCCGTCGGCTCCAGCTGGGCCTAACCCCCAGCGCGGCAGCCGTATTTCCGCTCCTGTGCTACCACCACCCACCACTGATCCACACGTTGTGCCAAGGAGGGATCCATGAACACGCCGGCGATCGAGACCCGAGAACTTAGTGTCACAGGATCGTTGATACATCTGTCACAGTTGTTGGGCGCACCACTGGTGACGCAGTCCGGCGAGGCGGCGGGCCCGGTTGACGACATCACCGTCCGCCTTCGCGGTGCAGGTACCTACCCGCTGGTTACCGGCATCACAGCCGGGGCCGAGTCGTCGATAACGAGGCTCAGGTGATGGGCGTGGTGACCGTCGGTGACGTGCTCAAGGCCACCCTTCCCGATGACGGGCGTCGACGAGTGCCCGGGCGACGCCCGGTTGCGAAGACGTGAGCTCAATGAGCAGCGAGGGAGACTGGCTATGACAATCTTGGACCGCCCCGCTTCCGACGCGGTGTTGGAGGCATCTCACGGGACCGCGGTGCTCGACAGCGCTCACATCGGCGACATCGAAGGTGCACTGGGCCGAATCAGCCTCAGCGACACCGCCCGTCCGCGCAGCCTGAAAATCCGCCTAGCACCATGCTGGCGATCATCGGGCCCGGCTTGATCGTGATGGTGGGCGACAACGACGCCGGAGGTGTCTCGACCTGCGTGCAGGCCGGACAGAACTACGGCTACAGCCTGCTGTGGGTGCAGGTGCTGCTGTTGATCCCGGTGCTGATTGTCAACCAGGAGATGGTGGTCCGCCTCGGTGTGCGGTCACCGGGGTCGGACACGCCCGGTTGATCAATGAACGGTTCGGCCGCGGCTGGGGCTGGTATTCCGTCGGTGACCTGTTCCTGCTGAACTTTCTGACCCTGGTCACCGAATTCATCGGCATCACCCTGGCGGCCGACTACATCGACATCCCCAGATATGTGATCGTCCCGTTCGCCGCGATCGCGCTAAGGGGGCCATCGGGGTCCATCAGATTACGGTGTAAGCGGCATCTTCGGTTAGGTATTTCGATTTTCCCCATGCGGTCGGCGAAGGTGATCGCGAAGGCGTTCAGTGCCGCTTTTGAGTGCATGGTCCATCGCTTCTGTCCGGTCCCGGTCAGGTGCAGTGACCGCGTGATTAAGTAGAGGCATTCGAGTGTGGCCTGTTGGTCGGGAAGTGTCTGCGGACACGGATGGCGCCCAGCCGTCCCTGAGAATGGTGCAGTGCCCGTGGGTCAATCGAACGGCTGTGCGCTGAAACGGATCTCGGCCGAAACTGCCGTGGTGTGGTCGTCGCGTTATCCGGCAAAAGGCGGGCGGGCCATCACCGTGGGACGGATCCCGTAGCGCGGACCGGCGCCGGTCGAACTTCCGCCGACGCCCGCCAGGGGCATCCCGCCCAACAGGTTTCCGGGCCCTGACGTGTCCGGGG
>NZ_GG770556.1:320088-322500 GCF_000164135.1 Mycobacterium parascrofulaceum ATCC BAA-614
GTTGCCGATATGGCGCCGCCGCCGCCGGTCAGACCGCGCAGCGACGCACCAACGGCGGGCAGCCCCGCGGCGGCCTTGGCTCCCTCGCTGGCGGCTTTGGCGGCCGGCGCCAGAGCTTTTCCGAGCGATTGAAAGTGGGTCGACATGCCGGTAACGCGATAAACCATCGCGAGGGAGTTCTGGGTCGGGCTGGCATATTGCGACCACAAGCTCACAAACTCATTCTGTTTCAACGCGTCCGAGATGGGTGTTGTGGACGCAGTTGCTGCACTGGGCGAGGCGAGGCTTTGCAGGGTGGACGGCGTGGAGGACAACAGTTGCGACTGCGTCGCCTGGGTGCCCGTGCCGGCCGATGTGCCGGCGGCTCGGGTGACCGCGGCGGCCTGCATGGCCTGTCCGGCAGGGTTGGTGTTTTGGGTCGGCTCGGTGAACGGCGACACTTGGGCAGTCGGTGCGGTTTGGGCGGCGTAGCCGTACATCGCTGCGGCGTCTTGCGCCCACATTTCACCGTATTGAGCCTCGAGCTGTGTGATCAGCGGGGTGTTTTGACCGAGGACGTTCGTCGAAATCGCTTGGGTGAGCAGGGTGCGGTTCGTCTCGATCAGCGGTGGGGGCACCGTGGCGGTGAACGCGGTCTCGTAGGCTCCCGCCGCGGCCCTGGCCGATGTGGCGGCCTGTTCGGCTTGCGCGGCGCTGGCCCGCATCCATACCAGATAGGGTTTGGCTGCGTTGGCCATTTGCGTCGATGCCGGGCCCATCCATCCTTCGCTGGTCAGTTGTGTGATTACGGTGTCGTAGGCGGTGGCGGCGGAGTCCAGCTCGGCGGCCAGCATGTTCCAGGCCCACGCGGCGGCCATCATTGATGCCGAACCGGGGCCGGAATACATGCGCGCAGAATTCAATTCGGGGGGTAACGCTCCGAAATCCAGCACCTCTTCACCCTCCTTAGCTGGCCGCGGCGGCGTTGATGGCCTCGGTGGCCGCATACGAACCGGCGCCGAGGTGCAGCATTTTCACGAAGCTCTCGTGAATCATCGTGGCCTGGGCGCAGACCGTCTGATACATCTGGGCGTGCGTGGCGAACTGCGCTGCGATCAGCACCGAGACCTCATCGGTTGCCGCGGGAACCACTCCCGTCGTCGGTGCTGATGCCGCGGCATTCTGGGCGGCCAGCGCCGACCCGATCACGGCCAATTTGCCGGCGGCTGCAGATAACGCTTCTGGCTGGGTGGTCACGAACGACACGGTGATCTCTCTCCTCACGGTCCCAGGTTTCAACGGCGTCCTAAAGCCGCTCCTTTGCGAGGTTAGATGCTGCGCGGGCAATCGCGTACTTACGACAACAGATGTTCATCTAGAGCTGGATAGCGTTCACAAATATGAACTCATAGGTACATATTCTCTCTTTTGGATCGTTGATGAGCACTGAAATCCACTACGGGGGAAGGGTTGCCGTGGCCGTGAAGGACACCGCGCTAGCGACGGCACGGCACCTCGAACGCGGGCTACGCCCCGGCGGTGGCCGACCAGAAGTATCTGACCACGGTTTCGGACGGTGTCGGTGTGGATGCGACGGCAGGCAACTACGTGAAGGGACTAAATAGGTGAATTACGGGGCGCTTCCGCCGGAGGTCAACTCTGGGCGAATGTATGTCGGCGCGGGCGCGGGGCCGATGCTGGCGGCCGCCGCAGCCTGGGACGGGTTGGCCACCGATCTGTACATTGCGGCCGCCTCGTACAGTTCGCTGATTTCCGAACTCACCGGCGTGTGGATGGGTCCGGCGGCGGCGACGATGGCCAGCGCCTCGGCCCCGTATGCGGGGTGGCTGGCCGCGACCGCCGTGCAGGCCGAGCAGACGGCCGTCCACGCGAAGGCCGCCGCGGGAGCTTATGAGGCGGCGTTCGCGATGACGGTTCCGCCACCGGTGATCGCGGCCAACCGCGCGCAACTGATGACGTTGATCGCGACGAACTTCTTCGGCCAGAACCTGCCGGCGATTGCGGCGACCGAGGCCCAGTACGCCGAAATGTGGGCCCAGGACGCGGCCGCGATGTATGGCTACGCCGCGGCGTCGGCTGGCGCCTCAGCGCTGACCACATTCGACCAGCCGCGCTCCACCACCAACCCGGCGGGGCCGGACGGTCAAGCCGCCGCGGTCGCCCACGCCGCCGACACCAGCGCACAATCCAGCACATCCACCACTGGGCTGGCAAACCTCCAGTCGACGTCGAGCACACTACTGAAAGCGGCGTCCGGGACGTCCAAATCGTCCAAACCGGTGGAATGGAATGACTGGGTGAAGATGTACACCAGTGACCTTGGCATCTTGTATTACCAGATGGGCGACTATGACCACTTTATGAAGCTCTGGCTGGGTGGGATGCCGGCCGCCGCCAGCAAAGGGGCTGCGG
>NZ_GG770555.1:0-63089 GCF_000164135.1 Mycobacterium parascrofulaceum ATCC BAA-614
TGCGATGCGAATTGGAGTTCGGCGCGGAACCGCCTCGCGCGAAGGAACTCATTAACGGGTGCCGTCAGCAGCGTTTTCAGACGAGAGGATCGCTGAGGCCCAATGACGGTTACCTTGCAGAGCAGCCCAAGCCATGCCATTGACCACCACAGCGACGCGGTTGCGCGGATGAGAGGTGTCGACGCGGGATCCACGATCATCCATGTGAGAATGCGCAGCTGATCGAGCCAGTGTCGCTGAGCCTTGGTGATATTCGCTGACTCCGTGCTGGCGGTGTGATGCCGTACCGAAAGTTCCCTCGGCACAAAGCAAACCGCTGACCGGAGCATGAGGCGCAACCAGAAGTCCAAATCGACCGTCTGATAGACGTCGTCGCGTAAGCCCCCTGCGTCCAGTGCCAGTTGCCGCCGGAACATCACACAGCTCGGTTCGCCGATCAAGTTGGCGCTCGCGCCCCATAAGGCGACTATCTGCAGAACTAAGGACGATCCGCGATTACGTTCGCCAAGTTTCGCGAAGTAGACGTGGAGCTTGCTCGGTGCGCGTCGCCGCTCGCTCCAGGGAAGGTCGTCGGTCTGGACCTGCCGGGGTGCGAAGGCGAGTCCGACCTCAGGGTCGTCGAAGCACCCAGCAAGGGTCTGCAGGGCCCCCGGAAGCAACCAGTCGTCGCCGTGTAGGAACTGGATATAGTCGCCGCGGGCGACTTCCAAACACTTATTGTGATTCCCGTTAAGGCCGAGGCGAGATTCGTTGCTTATCAGGCGGTCTCCGACCCTGAGCAAAGATGCGGCGATCGCCCGCCCTTCGTCAGTTGACTGGTCGTCGACGATGACGATCTCGAACTCGGCGCCATCCTGATCCAGGACGCTGCGCAGGCAACGTTCGATGGTGGCACCGTTGTTGTACATCGGGACGCACACAGAAATGAGTGGCTTGGCTTGCGCGTCGTCAAACCAACCCGGTCGGGGACGCTCGGCTGCGGTCACGCGTTCGCCTCGGCAGCCAGCCGGTAGCCGCGCATGGCGAAGGGAATGAAGACAGCAAGCAACACGATCGCCCAGACTGAAGTCGCCACAAGTGGCCCGACAACCGGGCCGCCGTGGGCCAGCCCGCGCATCGTCTCGATAGGTGGCGAGATGGGTTGGAGGCGGATCAGTGGTTGAGCCCAATCCGGGAACATTTTAATCGGCGTAGCGCCGGGATTGACGAACGCGAGCGCAAAGGTCGCGCCGAGCAGCCAGGTCATCGCGGTACGGCCGTTGTTGCGGATGGCCATCGCCATCACCAGTGCGGTGAAGCCAGTGACGACGACCGATGGGATCAAAAGGAAAAGAATTGCGGCGGGCCAACCTTGGTGGAACCGCAGCCCCATCGTAACTCCGATGGCGGTGATAATGACGGTGCCGATGAAACTACGTACGACTTCGGCGAATACCCATCCGACGACCGTGCTCGCTCGATGAATCGGCAGCACCCACATCCGGCTGAGCAAGTGCGACTCGCGGTCCGTGGTGATGCCGACCGAGTTTCCCAGCGACCCGAATAGCGCGGATAGCACAGCGCACATCGGGACCACGCCGTAAACGCTGTCGACTCCGGTAACCCGGTGTACCTGCTCGCCCAGCACTATTTGGTAGACCAACAGCAGGCAGATGGGAAGCATCAGCGACCCTATTAGCACGGCTTGGTCGCGCCTCCAACGAAGCAGGAGTCGGCCGGCTTGCGTCTGGCTTTGGGTGAGTAGGGAGCCGTCCGGCACGGAGCGATGAGTCACTAGCCGCGCCTTTGCATCCGCAACGTAATCGCGCCGAACACCAGCACCATGCCGAGACACCAGGCCAGGGTCGCCGCCAAATTACTGAGCACCACGTGGCCGGACGCAAGGCCGCGAAGGGTTTCGGCGAACTGTGACACCGGCTGGTTGCGGACGTACGGGCGTAACCAGGCGGGGAAGGTCTTTTCGGGCGCGATTCCGGTGGACAGCATGAATAACAGCAGCTGGGGGACGAATAAGAAGTGGGCGGCCCCCTGGACACTCTTCGCGCTCGAACCCAGCGCGTCGGCGCCCAGCGCCACAGCCAGGCACAGCAGCAAGGAGATGAGCAGGAATGCCGTCGCGTACCCCACTCCGCCGTCGATGCGGAAACCGAAGGCGTAGCCGGCGATCAGCGCCACCACGAGAGTTAGCGCGGCGCGCATCAGGGTGGCGACTGTGCGAGCGGTCACGGGGGCCACCGCGGCGACCGGTAGCGTACGCATCCGCTCGCCGAAGCCGGATAAGTGGTCGCGGGCGGCGCGGTCCGCGGTGAGCAGACCGACGAAGATCATCGATTGGGCGACTACCGCGGGTAGGAAGTACTGCGTGTAGCTGATGGGCCCAGTGTCGACAAGGCCGTGCAGCGCAACGCTGAATCCGGCCAAATACGCTGCAGGCGAGAGGATTTCGAAGATCATTTCACCGTCGCGTGCAGCCGACATCAGCGAGCGCTCGGTGAGGGCGGAAAGGGCGCTCATGACCGGGCGACGGTCCGTTCGGTGAGGTGCAGAAAGGCCTCGTCGAGCGAAGGTTTGCGCAGCGAGATGTCGGCGAGTTCGAGTCCGAGTGCGTCGACCCTGCGGAAGACCTCGACAAGCGTCGCCACGCCGTCGGGCGCGAACACCGACACCGAGCCCGTCTCGCCGTGGATGTCGACCCCTTCAAGTCCTTTCAGCGCGGCCGCGACCTGGGGAAGATTGGCTGGATTGGCCGGAGTCACCTGGCAATAGCTGGTCCCCACGGCGCGCTTCAACTCCTCGGAGGTGCCGCTGGCGATCACCTGCCCGTGGTCGATGACGACGATCGAGTCGCTCAGTACGTCGGCCTCTTCCAGATACTGCGTGGTCAGCAGCACCGTGATGCCCTGCACCGTAAGCGAACTCACCAGCGCCCATACGTCTCGGCGGCTGCGCGGGTCGAGCCCGGTCGTCGGCTCGTCGAGGAAGAGCACCTGCGGCGGCACAACCAGCGCGCTGGCCACGTCGACGCGCCGGAACATGCCCCCTGAGTAGGTCGAGAGCCTCCGGTCGGCGGCGGCGGCGAGGTCGAACTGTTCGAGCAGTTCGTCCGCGCGAGCCTTCGCGCGGCGGCGACTCAACCCGCGCAGCCTGCCGAACAAGACCAAATTCTCCCGACCCGTGAGCATGGGGTCCATCCCGGCGAACTGCCCGGCCATCCCGATGCTGGCGCGAACTTCGGCGGGCTGCCGGGCGATGTCGTGCCCGGCGACGCTGGCATGGCCTGAACTGGGGCGAATGAGCGTCGACAAAATGTTGATCGTCGTTGTCTTGCCGGCACCATTGTGGCCCAGTAGCCCGCAAACCGTCCCGGCCGGCACCGAAAAGTCCACGCCATTCAGCGCGACCGTATCGCGTCCGAATGTCTTTGTGAGGCCGACAACCTCGATCGCCAAGGGGCTCACGATGAAAGTATTTCACGAAGTGAGCCGCGGCGTTGGCGGTATAGATGGATCGCGATATGACCGCTGCAAGCCGAATCTCTTTGCGGCGCGATCGCTCCGAGGGGCCCGAGCAACTTCATTGGCTTCCAATCTTTGTCGTCGCCAGTTCTTCGTGGAGGGCGCTCGACGCCGCGGATCCCGGGCAACGGGAAGCAAGGAACCAACTCAGAGGGACTGCCTCGGAATCTCCGCGGTCGGCATGTCGTCTTCCAGCTCGCGGTGCAGCAGCAGGGAACGCACCACCGGACGCGGCCCCTCCGACCGGAGCATCTGGCTCGCGGGCCGGGGACGAACGATCTGCGGCCACCAGAACCAGCGTCCAAGCAGCGCGGCGATGGACGGCGTCATGAAGGAACGCACGATCAACGTGTCGAACAGCAGACCCAGGCCGATGGTGGTACCGACCTGACCGATGATCCGCAAGTCGCTGGCCACCATTGCGGCCATCGTGAATGCGAACACCAAGCCCGCGTTCGTCACGACCTTCCCTGTACCCCCCATCGCGCGAACGATGCCGGTGTTGATGCCGCCGGCTAGTTCCTCTCTCATCCGGGACACCAGCAGCAGGTTGTAGTCCGACCCCACCGCCAGCAGAACGATCACCGACATCGGCAGCACCATCCAGTACAGGTTGATGCCCAGGATGTATTGCCAGATCAGTACGGACAGTCCGAACGACGAGCCGAGTGACAGCGCTACGGTGCCGACGATGACGAGCGACGCCACGAAACCTCGGGTGATGATGAGCATGATGATGAAGATGAGGCAGAGCGCGCCGACTCCGGCGATGAACAGGTCGTAGGTGGAGCCGTCGCGGAAGTCCTTGAATGTGGACGCGGTGCCCGCGATATAGATCTTCGAGGACTCCAGGGGAGTGGTCTTGAGTGCCTCCTCGGCCGCCGTCCTGATCTTGTCGATGCGCGCGAGGCCCGCGGGCGAGGCGGGGTCGCCTTTATGCGAGATGATGAAGCGCGCCGCTTTGCCGTCCGGGGAAAGGAACTGACTCATCGCCTTTTTGAAGTCTTCGTTTTGGAAGATGTCGGGCGGCAGATAGAAGGAATCGTCGTCCCTGGCGGCGTCGAAGGTGGCCCCCATGGCGGTGGCGTTCTCTTTCTGGTTTTCCATCTGGCCCAGCGTTCCGTTCATGGTGCTGTAGCTCGTCAGCAGCATGTCCCGGGCTTCCTCGGCGATCGCGATCGACGGAGGGAAGATTTCCAGCAGTTGCGGCAGCAACGCGTCCATCTTGTCCAGATCGACGATGAGTTCGTCGAGTTTGTCGCTCAGCGTGTCGACGCCGTCGAGCGTCTCGAAGATATTTCTCAGGGACCAGCAGATCGGGATGTCGTAGCAATGCCGTTCCCAGTAGAAATAGCTTCGAAGCGGCCGGAAGAAATCCTCGAAATCGGACATGTGACCTCGGATGTCCGATATTACGTCCCGCATTTGTTTGGTCTTGGCGATCGAGTCGTGCGTAATGGTCGTGATCTGCTTTTGCAGTGCGTACATGCGCTTCATCGTCGCGATTTGGTACGACAGGACGTCCGCTTGATGGAGCATGTCTTGCGTGCGGGCCTTCATGTAATGCTGGTCCTGCTGCATCACCGAATACTGCATTTGCAGCAGGAAAGGTATTGACGTGTGCTGAATCGGCGTGCCCTCGGGCCGGGTTATGCCCTGCACCCGCGAGATGCCGTGAACCTTGAATATCGCCTTCGCGAGCCTGTGCAAGACCAGGAAGTCCGCCGGGTTGCGCATGTCGTGATTGGATTCGATCATCACGATTTCCGGCATCATTCGCGCTTGAGAGAAGTGACGGTCGGCGGCCGCGTATCCGACGTTCGCGGGAATGTCGTTGGGCATGTAGAACCGGTTGTTGTAGCTTGTCTGATAGCCGGGCAACGTCACCAGACCGACCACGGCCACCGCTATGGTCGCGGCGAGGATGGGCACAGGCCAGCGGACAATCGCGGTGCCAATCCGCCGCCAGCGACCGAACGCGAGAACCCGCTTGGGGTCGAATAGCCCGAACCCGCTTCCAATGGTCAGAACCGCCGGGACCAACGTGAGCGCGATGAGGACCGCCGCCAGCATGCCCACGGCGCACGGCATGCCCATGGTCTGGAAGATGGGCATGCGGGTGAAGCCCAGGCACAACATCGCCCCGGCGATGGTCAGCCCCGAACCCAAGACGACGGGAGCGACCGCGCGGTAGGTGGTGTAGAAGGCGGTTTCCCGGTCCTCGCCGGCCTGGCGCGCCTCTTGATATCGGCCGAAGAAGAAGATCGCGTAGTCGGTTCCGGCCGCCATCGCGAGAGCCACCAACAGGTTGACGGCGAAAGTGGAAAGCGCGACCAGACTGTGATCGCCGAGGAACGCAACGATTCCCCGGGCCGCAAGAACCTCGATCCCCACGGTGACCAACAACAGAATCACGGTGAGGATAGACCGGTAGACGAACAGCAGCACCACAAAGATGATCAGCGCGCCCACCGCGGTCATTTTCAGGATGGACCGGTCCCCGGCCTGCTGCATATCGGATAACAGCGCCGACGGGCCGGTGACATAAACTTTGAGTCCCGGGGGTGGGGGATTCCGCGCAATGATGTCGCGGACCGAGGCAATCGAGTCCTGGCCCAGGGTGGTGCCCTGGTTGCCCGCCAGGTTGAGTTGCACATAGACGGCCTTGCCGTCGTCGCTTTGCGCACCCGCCGCCGTCAGCCGGTCGCCCCACAGATCCTGCACGTGCTCGACGTGCTTCTGGTCGGCCTTCAGCGCGCGCATCAGTTTGTCGTAGTAATTGTGGGCGTCGTCCCCGAGGCGCTGCTGTCCCTCGAACACGATCATCGCGATGCTGTCCGAATCGGACTCTTTGAAGTCCCTGCCCATGCGTTGCATGGCCTGGACCGCCGGTGCGTCCTGCGGGGCCAGCGGCACGGAATGCTCGCGTCCGACCGTCTCCAACCAGGGAACACAGAATGTCACCAGCAGCGTCAGCGCCACCCACGCCAGCACGATGAGCACCGAAAGCCGGCGGATGCTCCGGGCGAAGAAAGGGGGTCGAGCGTGCTCGGTGGTCATGCGGCCCCCGACGGCCAACGGATAGCGGCCCGCCGTCGGCGCGGGAAGCTCATGGCTTTTACCGCTCCGCCCAGGGCCGCGCAGCGGCGAATGCCGTCCCTGTTGTCCTGTGTCACGATGTTCCCCACGGTCGCGATGCCTGTTGCTGGAAGTGGAAGTCCGGCCGTTACAAAGGCTGTTTTAACAGCAGCGAGCGCACCAGCGGCCGGGGTCCCGACGGCCGGAGCATCGAGCTCGCGGGCCGCTGACGCACGCGTTGCGGCCACCAGAACCAGCGTCCCAGCAGCGCGGCGACCGACGGCGTCATGAACGCGCGCACCACCAGCGTGTCGAACAGCAGGCCCAACCCGATCGTCGTGCCCGTCTGCGCGACGCTGCGCAGATCGCTGACCCCCATCGACGCCATCGTGAAGGCGAACACCAGGCCCGCGTTGGTCACGACCTTGCCCGTGCCGGCCATCGCCCGGATGATGCCGGTGTTGATGCCGGCGGCCAATTCCTCCTGCATTCGGGAGACCAGCAGCAGGTTGTAGTCCGATCCCACCGCCAGAAGGACAATCACGGACGTCGACAGCACCGTCCAGTGCAGTTGCAGCCCGAGGAGGTACTGCCAGACGAGCACGGACAGCCCATAGGACGCACCCATCGACAACAACACCGTGCCGACGATCACCAGCGCGGCAATGAAGCTGCGCGTCATGATCAGCATGATGATGAAAATGAGGCAGATCGCGGCGACCCCGGCGATCAAGAGATCCCATTTGGAGCCGTCGACGATGTCTTTCGTGATCGCCGCGGTGCCGGTGAGGTAGACCTTGGCATCCTCGAGAGGAGTGCCCTTGAGCGCCTCTTCGGCCGCCGTCTTGATGGGCTCGACGCGCGAAAGCCCTTCCGGCGTGGCGGGATCGCCCTTCTGTGAAATCAACATGCGGACGTCTTTTCCGTCCGGCGACATGAAGATCTTCTCGACCCGCTTGAAGGCCTCCGAGTCGTTGATGATTCCCGGCGGCAGGTAGAAGGAATCCTCGTTTCGGGACTGGTCGAACGCCTGGCCCATCGCGGCCGAGTTGTTGCCCTGCGATTCCATCTGGCCCATGACGCCGGACATGGTGCTGTGCATCGTCAGCATCATGGTCCGCATGCTCTGCATGGATTCGATCATCGGCGGCAGCAGCACAACCATTTGCGGCAGCAGCGTGTCCAGCTGATCCAGGTCCGCCACCAGCTCCTTCAGCTTGTCGGTGATCTCGTCCACGCCGTCCAGTGCGTCGAATATGGATCGCAACGAAAAGCAGATGGGAATGTCGTAGCAGTGCCGTTCCCAATAGAAATAGCTGCGAAGCGGCCTGAAGAAATCCTCGAAATCGGAGATCTTGTCCCGCAATTCGTTGGTGATCTCCTGCATCTCATGCGTTTTGCCGACCATGTGGTGGGTGGTGGCGACGAGTTCCTTCATCAGGCCGTACATGTGCTGCATGATCTGGATCATCCGCGCCAACTCTTCAGCCTGCTTGAGCATGTCGTCCATGCGGTCCTTCTGGAACGCCATGTTTATCTGCTGGCTTGACTGCGACATGCTCACGATCCACGGGATCGTCGTGTGCTCGAGTGGGATGCCCTCAGGACGGGTCACCGACTGCACGGTGGAAACGCCCGGGACAGCCAGGACCCCCTTGGCCACCTTGTTCAACACGATCATGTCAGCCGGATTGCGCAAATCGTGATCGCTCTCCAGCAGCAGAATCTCGGGCATCATCGTTCGCGACTGCGGGAAGTGTCGCTGGGCGGCGGCATTTCCCACACTCGCGGGAATGTCGCTGGGGATGAATTTCTGGTCGTCATAGCTGGGGTTGTAATTCGGCAGCGTTATCAGGCCGATGAGCGCAACCGCCAGCGTCGTGATCAGAATGGGTGCCGGCCACCGCACGATCGCGGTGCCGATCCGCCGCCACCGATGCGTCGTGATCACCCGTCTCGGATCGAACAGGCCGAAACGGCCCCCGACCACCAGCAGTGCCGGCGCCAGCGTGAGGGCAACGAGAACCGCGACGGTGATGCCGATGGCGCAGGGGATGCCCAGTGGCTGGAAATAGGGCAACCGGGTGAAGTTGAGGCAGAAAACGGCCCCGGCGATCGTCAAACCGGACGCCAACACGACCTTGGCCACACTGCCAAACGTGGTGTAGAAGGCCATTTCCCGGCTCTCGCCGGCCTGTCGCGCTTCCTGATATCGCCCGACGAAGAAGATGCCGTAGTCGGTTCCCGTCGCGATGACGGCGGCGACCAGCAGGTTGACGGCGAAGGTGGTGAGGCCAAGCAGTTGAAGATGGCCAAGGAATGCCACAATTCCTCGCGCCACCTGCAACTGCAGCCCGACCATCAGCAACAACAGGATCACGGTCGTGATCGACCGGTAGACGATGAGCAGGGTGATGAAGATGACCGCGAGGCTGGTCACGGTGACCAGCATGACCGTCTTCTGACCGGCGATGTTCATGTCCGCGACTGTCGGCGCGGGGCCGGTAACGTAGGCCTTCAGACCCTCCGGCGCGGGCGTCTTCGCAACAATCTGCCGAACCGCCGCTACCGATTCGTCCCCCGACGCCCCGCCCTGGCTACCGGCGAGCTGGACTTGCACATAGACGGCCTTCCCGTCGGAGCTCTCCGCGGCTTTCGACGTGACCGGATCGCCCCAGAAGTCCTGGACGTTCTGCACGTGCTTATCGGCGCGCAGTTCGCGGATCAACTGGTTGTAGTACTTGTGCGCCGCGTCGCCCAGGGGTTGCTGGCTCTCCAGCACGATCATCGCCAAGGCGCCGGAGTTGGTCTCCTTGAAGTCCTGACCCAGATGCTCCATCGCCCTAAACGACGGTGCGGCAACGGGACTCAGTGAGACCGCGTTCTCCGCCTCGACCTGTTCCAGTGGGGGAACGCCCAACGCGATGATGACGGCGATCCCCAGCCACCCCAAAATGACGGGTATCGCTAGGCGATGGAGCATCCGCGCGATCAGCGGTGGCTTCGCGCGCTCGGTCGCCGCATTCGGGTCACTCTGCACGTCGCTCATGTGGCCGTCAGCATGCAGTACGTGAACGCGTTCAATTCGTGCGAAACCCTCTCCGCCTTGACCACTCCGTCAACCACGATGCGGCAGCCCAGCATGTCGCCATTCCCTTGTGCCACAACGTTTCCCAATATCGACGGCAACGTGGTCGAGATGTCGAAAGACCACGGCACCGGTTGCCCGTTGACGTGCACCGGGTTTCCGTCGACGTCGAAGTAGCTGATGTCGGCCGTCGTCCCCGGCGGCCCGAAGATCTCGTACCTGATGTGCTTGGGATTAAAGGGTTTGGTGTCTTTGATCCTGGTGTCCGCGTAGGACTCGCGCTTCTCCGAGCCGAAGATGCCGTGCAAACGTGAAACCGTCAAACCTCCCGCGAGGACCACGGCGACGATAAGCAGAGGGATCCAGAGCCGCTTGAGCGCGGCGAGAACTCCCGTTCCACGGGGATGGGTATGATTCCGCCCGACTGGCCGCTGAGGTGCGGTCGAGGATCGACGACCAAAGCGCATGAGGCCACGTCGCCCGGTGGGAGTCTGGCTAATGTTGCGGCCTTCCGTAGCGATATCGGGCCGGGCCCGCACATCCGGTTCGGTCACCGCACCCCCTTCTACCCATTTCTGCGTCTCTTGTTATTCCGCCGGCCCGGGCAACCCGTTACACATTGGTCCCGATACGCCGGTGGGGGCACTCCGAATGGGGTGTACGCCGCAGACTAGTCGTGCTTCGGCACCTCATACGAGCCCCGCCCCCCGGGGAGCGCGACCGAGTCTTCATGAGTAAACCACGCCAGTGGACTCCGTATCAGTCCTTTGACATCGAGATACGGGATCGTAATGCATACCGCGTGCGTAACGGCACTTTGAGTTCGCCCGATCCGGAACGGAAGACGCCCACCCCGCGGTCCCGTCCGACGGCCGAGGTCTGCTGACGGTCAGCAGCCGTAGTCAGCTAACGACGATCGCCGTCCGTAGTCAATGGGCTGCGCCGAGGCACTTCCGCGGCGGCCCGATCGACGCGGCCAGGCGGCGGGTTCCGGAACCGCCGCCGCTGGTGGCCCCGCGGTGATTTTCGCGGCGGCTCGCGGGTCGGTATCCTGGGCGGTGACAACCACCCAAAATTTCATCGTCCATGAAGGCCGACCGTGCCCCATCGCGCGCCGCCCCGGTGAGCGATTGCGGCAGGTCACAGCAGCCAACGGCGGCAGCTGCGCAGCCCGCACCAGCCCAATTCTTAGGCTGCGTTAAGAGCCTGACAGGTCACCCCGGGAACTTTGTCCAAACCTCGGACGCGCGCTGGTGCCTCCAGTAGGGTTTGGAACCGTTCCACTCATGTCAACTAGGCATTTTGGAGAACTGTGAGCATCAATCCGTTCGACGACGACAACGGCAGTTTTTTCGTCTTGGTGAACGACGAGGAGCAGCACAGCCTGTGGCCGGCCTTCGCGGACGTTCCAGCCGGCTGGCGAGTGGTGTACGGGGAGTCCGACCGCGCTGCGTGCTTGGAGTACATCGAACAGAACTGGCCCGACATTCGGCCAAAGAGTCTGCGCGACAAGCTCTCAACGGGTCGGGGTTTTGACCAGTAACGAGTCGGGGTATGGGGCGGGTGGAGCTTTGGGGGAGTCGATGGGAGTTGGTGATCACACACTTCCGCTGACGCGCGGACAGCTCGACATCTGGCTTTCGCAGGAAACGGGCTTCGTCGGCACGGAGTGGCAGCTCGGCCTTTTGATCAGGATCGACGGTCCGGTCGACCGCGACGCCCTGGGACGCGCCCTCACCCAGACCGTCGCGGAGGCCGAGGCCGCCCGCGTCTCGTTCTTCGAGGTCGACGGCCAGGTGGTCCAGCAGCCGATCGACTACCCGGACGTCGAGCTTGCCTTCCACGACCTGACATCGCTGCCCGACCCCGTGCAGGAAGCCCGCGCGATGGCGTCGTCGATTCAGCGGACGCCCATGGCATTGAACGGGCAGCTGTTCCAATTCGTGTTGTTCCAAACGGGGGTTGACGAGTTTTATTTGTTCGGTTGCTGCCACCACATAGCAATCGACGGATTGGGTATGGCGCTGGTGGCCCGTCGCGTTGCCACGATTTATTCGGCCATGATGGCCGGAAAGCCCATTCCCGATGCGTATTTCGGCTCGGCGCAGGATCTGGTCGACCTGGAGTCGGAATACGAGGCGTCCCCCGACTACCAAGACGACAAGGCGTACTGGAGCAACAACCTCCCACCGGAGACCGCATGGGTTGACCGGCCGGCCGACGGCACGAGCGGCAAAGACCACTACTCGCCGTCCGCGTCCGTCCAGTTGGACCCGTCCGTCACCACCCGGATCAAGGAGCTGTCCAAGAAATTGGGCATCCGCCGGTTCTCCGTCACCACCGCGGCGTGTGCGCTGCTGGTGCGCGCGTGGTCCGGCAGTGGCTACGAGGTGGCGCTCGACTTCCCGGTGAGCCGGCGGGTGCGGCAGGAGTCGAAGACGCTTCCCGGGATGTTCGCCGGGGTGGTGCCGCTGGTGCTGAACACCTCGCCGACGGCCTCGGTCGCCGACTTTTGCAAACACGTCGACATCAAAATCCGGGAGCTGCTGCAGCATCAGCGGTTCCCCGTGCACACCCTGGAGAGCGACGGCCTGCGCCAGGCCGCGAATCGGGTCGGCATCAACTTCATCCCCATGCGACTGACGCTCGACCTCGCCGGTTCCCCGGCGACGGCGACGTACACCAACCACGGCCCCGTCGGGCACTTCAGCCTGTTCTTCCTGGGCGCGGGTGACCAGCTCTTCCTGAGCACCGCGGGCCCGGGCCAACCCTTCGCCGACTTCGGCGTCGCCGATCTGGCCGCGCGCATGCAGCAGGTGCTGGAGGAGATGACCGCCGACCCCGAGCGGTGGCTGTCCTCGATCGACCTGCTGGCCGCCGACGAGCCGGCTCAGATCGACGAGTGGAGCAACCGGGCGGCCCTGACCGAGCCGGTTCCGGCGCCGGTGTCCATCCCGGTGGCGTTCGCCGAACACGTGCATCGCTCGCCCGACGCCCCGGCGGTGACCTGCTCCGCCAAGTCGTTGACGTACGCCGAACTCGACGAGGCCTCCAACCGGCTGGCGCACCTGCTGGCCGGCCACGGGGTGGGCCCGGGTGGCTGCGTGGCGGTCATGTTCCCCCGCTGCGCCGACGCGATCGTGGCCATGCTCGCGGTGCTCAAGACCGGGGCGGCCTACGTGCCGATCGACCCGGCGCACTCCGCGGCGCGCATGGAGTTCGTGCTCTCCGACGCGGCGCCGAGCGCGGTGATCACCACGGCGGACCTGCGTTCGCGGCTGGACGGGCGCGACCTGCTGGTGGTCGACGTGCACGACCCGGCCGTCGGCGAGCAGCCGAGCACCGCGCTGCCGGGGCCGGCCCCGGAGAACATCGCCTACATCATCTACACCTCCGGGACCACCGGGACCCCCAAGGGCGTTGCCATTCCTCACCTCAACGTCACGTGGCTGATCGAGTCGCTGGACGCGGGCCTGCCCAAGGGGCAGGTGTGGACGCAATGCCATTCCTCGGCGTTCGACTTCTCCGTGTGGGAGATCTTCGGCGCCGTGCTGCGGGGCAGGCGGCTGCTGGTCGTCCCCGAGTCGGTGGCGAGCTCGCCGGAAGAGCTCCACGACCTGCTGGTCGCGGAAAAGGTCAGCGTGCTCACCCAGACCCCGTCGTCGGTGGCGATGCTGCCCGCGGACGGCCTGGAGTCCACCGCCCTGGTGGTGGCGGGCGAGGCCTGCCCGACCGACGTGGTGGACCGCTGGGCGGCGCCCGGCCGGGTGATGCTCGACGCCTACGGCCCGACGGAAACCACGGTGTGCGCGTCGATCAGCAAGCCGCTGATCCCCGGGTCCGGCGTGGTGCCGATCGGTTCACCGATCGCCGGCGCGGCGATGTTCGTGCTCGACAAGTGGCTGCAGCCGGTGCCGGCCGGGGTGGTCGGCGAGCTGTACCTGGCGGGCCGCGGCGTCGGGATCGGATACGTGCGCCGGTCCGGGCTGACGGCCTCGCGGTTCGTGGCGAACCCGTTCGGCGGCCCGGGCGCACGCATGTACCGCACCGGCGACCTGGTCTGCTGGGGCGAGGACGGGCAGCTGCAGTACTTCGGCCGCTCCGACGAGCAGGTCAAGATCCGCGGCTATCGCATCGAGCTCGGTGAGATCCAGTCGGTGCTCAAGGGCCTCGACGGGGTGGACCAGGCGGCCGTGGTCGCGCGCGAGGACCGCCCCGGGGACAAGCGGCTGGTGGGATACATCACCGGCACGGCCGACCCGGCCGCGATCCGGGCGGCGCTGGCCGACCGCCTGCCGCCGTACATGGTGCCGGCCGCGGTGGTGGTGCTCGAGGCGCTGCCCCTGACCGGCAACGGCAAGCTCGACAAGCGCGCCCTGCCCGCGCCCGAGTACGCCACCGCCGAGTACCGCGCCCCCGAGGACCCGGTCGAGGAGATCCTGGCCGACATCTACGCCCAGGTGCTGGGCCTGGAGCGGGTCGGCGTCGACGCGTCGTTCTTCGACCTGGGTGGCGACAGCATCCTGTCGATGCAGGTCGTCGCGCGCGCCCGCGCGGCCGGCATCCTGTTCCGGCCGCGTGACGTGTTCGTCGAGCAATCGGTGGCCCGGCTGGCCCGGGTGGCCGAGGTGGCGGCCGACGGCGCGGGCGGCGCTGGCGACGACGGCGTCGGGCCGGTGGTGGCCACCCCGATCATGCGCTGGCTGCAGAGCATCGAGGGCCCGATCGAGCAGTTCAACCAGACCATGGTGGTGCAGGCGCCGGCGGGCGCGACCGAGGCGGACGTGGTCGCGGTGCTGCAGGCCCTGCTGGATCGCCACGCCGCGCTGCGGCTGCGCGCCGACGACGACGGTGCGGGTGGCTGGTCGCTGCAGGTGCCCGAGCCCGGCGCGGTGGACGCGCGCGGCTGCGTGCACGCCGTCGAAAGCCTGTCCGGGGAGGCGCTGGCCGAGGCGCGGTCGCGGCTGAACCCGGCCGCCGGCGTGCTGGTCAGCGCCGCGTGGGCGCAGTCCACGGGTCAGCTGGCGTTGATCATCCACCACCTGGCCGTCGACGGGGTCTCGTGGCGAATCCTGTTGGAAGACTTCAACATCGCCTGGGCGCAGCATCACAACGGGCAGCCCGTCGCCCTGCTGGCGCCCGGGACGTCGTTCGCCCGCTGGTCGACGTTGCTGCAGGAGTACGCGCAACGCCCCGACGTGGTGGCGCGGGCCGACGAGTGGCGGCAGGTGGCGGCGACCCCGGCGGCGTTGCCGGCGGTGCAACCCGACGCCGACACCTACGTGAGCGCCGGCCAGCTGTCGGCCTCGCTTGACGTCGAGACCACGCGGCTGCTGCTCGGCGAGGTGCCGGCCGCGTTCCACGCCGGCGTGGGCGACATCCTGCTGATCGCCTTTGGCCTGGCGTTCGCCGAATTCCTGGGCACCGGCGCGGCGCCGATCGGCATCGACGTGGAGGGCCACGGGCGGCAGGAAGAACTGTTCCCGCGGGTGGATCTCTCGCGCACCGTGGGCTGGTTCACCACCAAGTACCCGGTCGCGTTGACGCCGGGCCGGCTGAGCTGGTCGCAGGTGGTCGCCGGCGACGCGGCGCTGGGCCCGGTGATCAAGGCGGCCAAGGAACAGCTGCGCGCCCTGCCCGACGGCCTGACCTACGGCCTGCTGCGCTACCTGAATCCCGACGTGGACCTCGACGGCTCCGACCCGGTGATCGGGTTCAACTACCTGGGGCGGCTGGGCGCGGGCGCCGACCTGTCCGACGAGCTGTGGCGGGTCAGCCACGACAGCCTTGCGGTGGCGGCCGTGGCGAGCGCGGTGGCCATGCCGCTGGCGCACACGGTCGAGCTCAACGCCGGCACCCTGGACACCGAGGCCGGCCCGCACCTGCAGGCCAACTGGAGCTGGGCCCCCTCGGCGCTGGACCACGACCGCGTGGACCGGTTGAGCCAGTTGTGGTTCGAGGCGCTGGCCGGCATCTGCGCGCACGTCAAGGCCGGCGGCGGCGGGCTCACCCCGTCGGACATCGCTCCCGCTCACCTCAGCCAGCAACAGATCGACGCCCTGTGCCGGCAGGGCGGCGTCGCCGACGTGCTGCCGCTGACCCCGGTGCAGCAGGGGCTGCTGTTCCACACCGCCTTCGCGCAGGACATGGACGACCTGTACGCGGTGCAGCTGGGCATCACGGTCAGCGGGGCCCTCGACGCGGCGCGCCTGCGCGAGGCGGTCCACACCGCGGTCAAGCGGCACCCCAACCTCGTCGCCCGGTTCTCCGAAGACTTCGGCGAACCGGTCCAGGTCATCCCCGCCGATCCCCAGATGGCGTGGCGGTACGTCGAGCTGGACGGCGGCGACGTCGACGGGCAGGTCGACCGGCTGTGCGCCGACGAACGCGCCGCGGTGTGCGACCTGGCCGGCAAGCCGTCGTTCCGGGCCGCCCTGATCCGCACGGCGCCCGACCGGCACCGCTTCGTGCTGACCATCCACCACATCGTAGTCGACGGCTGGTCGCTGCCGATCCTGCTGCAGGAGGTGTTCGCCAGCTACTACGGCGAGCGCCTGCCCGCCGCCCCGTCCTACCGCAGCTTCGTCACCTGGCTGACCAATCAGGACCGCGCCGCCGCGCAGGCGGCGTGGGCGCAGGCGCTGGCCGGTTTCGAGACCCCCACCCTGGTCGGGCCGCTCGGGCAGATCGGGCGGCGCGGCGTCGCGGCCTTCCACGTGCCCGCCGACACCACCAAGGCGCTGGGTGAGCTGGCGCGCTCGTGCCGCACCACCCTCAGCACCGTGTTGCAGGGCGCGTGGACGCAGCTGCTGACGTGGCTGACCGGCCAGCACGACGTCGCCTTCGGCACCGCGGTCTCGGGCCGGCCCACCGAACTGGCCGGCGCGGACGCGATGGTCGGCCTGCTGATCAACACGGTGCCGGTGCGGGCGAGGATCACCGCGACCACCACGGTCGCCGACCTGCTGGAGCAACTGCAGCGCCTGCACAACGACACCGTCGACTACGAGCACCTGGCGCTGCCGGACATCCACCGCGCCACCGGCCACGACCAGTTGTTCGACACCCTTTTCCTCTACGAGAACTACCCGATCGACGCGGGCGCGCTGCTGGGCGTGCACGAGCTGGCCGTCACCGACTTCAGCAGCCGGGAGTACAACCACTACCCGCTGTCGGTGGTGGTGTCGCCGGGTCACGAGCTGAGCATGCGCGTCGAGTTCGACACCGAGGTGTTCGACCGGGCCGCCGTCGACACGCTGATCGATCGGCTGCAGCAGGTGATGGTGGCCATGACGGCCGACCCCGCCCGGCGCCTGTCCTCGATCGACCTGCTCGACGCCGCCGAGCACGACCGGCTCGACGACTGGGGCAACCGGGGGGTGCTCGCCGAGTCGGCGCCCAAGCCGGTCTCGATCGCGGAGCTGTTCGCCGCGCAGGCCGCCCGCGCCCCCGAGGCGGTGGCCATCACCGACGGCGACCGCTCGTGGACCTACGGCGAGGTGGAGGAGTCCGCCAACCGGCTGGCGCACCTGCTGGTGAGCCGCGGCGCCGGACCGGGGGAGCGGGTCGCGGTGCTGTTCCCCAGGACGGCCGAGGCCGTCGTGGCGATCCTGGCGGTGCTCAAGACCGGCGCGGCCTACCTGCCCGTCGACCCGACGGTGCCGGCGGCGCGGATCGAGTTCGTGCTCGGCGACGCCGCCCCGATCGCGGCGGTCACCACCGCGGACGTGCGCTCGCGGCTCGACGGGCAGGACCTGGACGTCATCGAGTTCGACGACCCCGCCGTCGCGAACCAGCCCGGCGACGGGCTGCCCGCGCCGTCCCCGGAGAACATCGCCTACATCATCTACACGTCCGGCACGACCGGCACCCCCAAGGGCGTGGCCGTGCCGCACCGCAACGTCACCCAGCTGCTGGAGTCCCTGGACGCGCAGCTGGCGCTGGGCCAGGTGTGGACGCAGTGCCACTCGCTGGCGTTCGACTTCTCGGTGTGGGAGATCTTCGGGTCGCTGCTGTACGGCGGCCGGCTGGTGATCGTGCCCGACAACGTCGTCCGCTCGCCCGAAGAGCTGCACGCCATGCTGGTCCGCGAACAGGTCAGCGTGCTGAGCCAGACGCCGTCGGCGTTCTACGCGCTGCAGACCGCGGACTCCTTGCAGCCCGAGCTGGGGCAGCAGCTGAAGCTGCAGACCGTGGTGTTCGGCGGCGAGGCGCTCGAACCGCACCGGCTGGGCAAGTGGTTGCACAACCACCCGGGCCTGCCCCGCCTGATCAACATGTACGGCATCACCGAGACCACGGTGCACGCCTCGTTCCGGGAGATCGTCGACGGCGACGTCGACAACAGCGCCAGCCCCATCGGCGTGCCGCTGGCCCACCTGGGCTTCTTCGTCCTGGACGGCTGGCTGCGGCCGGTGCCCGAGGGCGTGGTCGGTGAGCTGTACGTGGCCGGGCGGGGCCTGGCCTACGGATACGTGGGCCGGTCGGGCCTGTCCGCGACGCGGTTCGTGGCCTGCCCGTTCGGCGGGTCCGGGGCGCGCATGTACCGCACCGGCGACCTGGTTCGCTGGGGCGCCGACGGCCAGCTGCAGTACATGGGGCGGGCCGACGAGCAGGTCAAGATCCGCGGCTACCGCATCGAGCTCGGCGAGGTGCACGCGGCCCTGGCCGCGCTGGACGGGGTCAACGAGGCGGCGGTGATCGCCCGCGAGGACCGCCCCGGCGACAAGCGGCTGGTGGGGTACGTGACCGGCACCGCCGACCCGGCCGCGATCCGCAACCAGCTCGGCGAGCGGCTGCCCACCTACATGGTGCCCACCGCGGTGGTGGTGCTCGAGGCGCTGCCGCTGACGGTCAACGGCAAACTCGACACCCGCGCGCTGCCGGCGCCCGAATACTCCGACGCCGACCACTACCGCGCGCCGAGCACCGCCGTCGAGGAGATCCTGGCCGGCATCTACGCCCAGGTGCTGGGCGTGGAGCGGGTCGGCGTCGACGACTCGTTCTTCGACCTGGGCGGCGACAGCATCCTGTCGATGCAGGTGGTCGCCCGCGCCCGCGCCGCCGGCGTGGTCTGCCGCCCGCGCGACATCTTCGTCGAGCAGACCGTGTCCCGGCTGGCCCGGGTGGCCGGGCTGGCCACCGACGACGACGTCGTCGACGAGGGCATCGGCCCGGTGGTGGCCACCCCGATCATGCGCTGGCTGCACAGCGTCGACGGCCCGGTCGAGCAGTTCAACCAGACCATGGTGGTGCAGGCCCCGGCGGGGGCGAACGAAACCGACGTCGTCGCGGTCCTGCAGGCTTTGCTGGATCGGCATGCCATGCTGCGGTTGCGGGTCGACGACGACGGCGCCGGCGGCTGGGCGCTGCGGGTCCCCGAGACCGGCGTGGTGGACGCCGCCGGGTGCGTACACACCGTCGAGACGCTGTCCGACGCGGCACTGGCGGCGGCGGTCTCGCAGCTGAACCCGGCCAGCGGCGCGATGCTGCGCGCGGTGTGGGTGCCGTCAACGGGCCAGCTCGCGCTGATCATTCACCACCTCGCCGTCGACGGGGTGTCGTGGCGAATCCTGTTGGAAGACTTCAATATCGCGTGGGCCCAGCATCACAGCGGGCAGCCGGTGGCGTTGCCGGTGGGCGGGATGTCGTTCGCCCGGTGGTCGTCGCTGCTCGCCGAGCACGCGCGCCGGCCCGAGGTCGTCGACACCGCCGAGGCGTGGCGGCAGATCTCGTCGACGCCCGCGCCGCTGCCGGCCGTGTCGCCCGACATCGACACCTACGTCAGCGCCGGGCAGCTGTCGGTGGCGCTGGACGCCGACACCACCCGGATGTTGCTGGGCGAGGTGCCCGCCGCCTTCCACGCCGGGGTCCAGGACATCCTGCTGATCGCGTTCGGGCTGGCCTGGGCGCAGTTCGTCGGCACCGGCGCGCCGATCGGCATCGACGTCGAGGGTCACGGCCGCCATGAGGAACTCGGCCCGCACGTGGACCTGTCCCGCACGGTCGGCTGGTTCACCACCAAGTACCCCGTCGCGCTGCAGGTCGGCGGGCTGTCCTGGGGACACGTCGTCACCGGTGAGGCCGAGCTGGGCGCGCTGGTTAAGGACGCCAAGGAACAGCTGCGCGCCCTCCCGGACACGCTGACTTACGGCCTGCTGCGCTACCTGAACGGCGACGTCGACCTGGACGCGTCCGATCCGGTGATCGGGTTCAACTACCTCGGGCGGCTGGGCGGCGCGGGCGACCTGTCCAGCGAACTGTGGCGGCTCGACCAGGACAGCCTGGCGTCGGCCGGAGCCGCGACCGCGGTGCCCCTGCCGCTGCCCCACACCGTCGAGCTCAACGCCGGCACCCTGGACACCGCCACCGGCCCCCTCCTGCAGGCCAACTGGACCTGGGCGCGCTCGGCGCTGGACGAGGGACAGGTGGCCCGGCTGAGCGAACTGTGGTTCGACGCGCTCAGCGGCATCTGCAGCCACGTCCGCAGCGGCGGGGGCGGGCTGACGCCGTCGGACCTCGCGCCCGCCCGGCTGACCCAGCGCGACATCGACGAGCTGTGCCAGCGCTACCCGATCGCCGACGTGCTGCCGTTGACCCCGCTGCAGCAGGGCCTGCTGTTCCACACCGGAACCGCGCACGGCAGCGACGACCTCTACGCGGTGCAGCTCGACATCAGCGTGAGCGGTGCCCTCGACCCGCACCGGTTGCGCGACGCGGTGCACACCATGCTCAAGCGGCACCCCAATGTGGTGGCGCACTTCGTCGAGGACTTCGGCGAGCCCGTGCAGGTCCTCTCGGCCGAACCGCCGCTGTCGTGGCATTACGTCGAACTGGACGCCGACGACGCCGAACCGGAGGAGCAGATTCAGCAGCTCTGCGCCGGCGAACGCGCCGCGGTGTGCGACCTGGCGGAACGGCCGCCGTTCCGGGCCGCGCTGATCCGCACCGCCGACAACCGGCACCGGTTCGTGCTGACCAACCACCACATCGTGCTCGACGGCTGGTCGAAGCCGATCCTGCTGCAGGAGATCTTCGCCGCCTACTACGGGGTGCAGCTACCGGCCCCGGTGCCCTACCGCAAGTTCGTCGCCTGGCTGGCCGCGCAGGACCGCGGCGCCGCCCAGGCGGCGTGGCGCCGGGTGCTGGCCGGGTTCGACACCCCCACGCTGGTCGGCCCGGCCGGCCGGATGAGCCTCGGGCCGCGGAGCGTCTCCTCCTTCCAGATGTCGGCCGAAACCACCCGGGCGCTGGGCGAGCTGGCGCGGTCGTGCCGCACGACCGTCAGCACCGTGCTGCAGGCCGCGTGGGCGCAGCTGCTGATGTGGCTGACCGGTCAGCACGATGTGACATTCGGGACGGCGGTCTCCGGGCGGCCGACCGAGCTGGCCGGCTCCGACCAGATGGTGGGCCTGCTCATCAACACCGTCCCGGTGCGGGCCACGATCGACGCCGAAACCACGATCGCCGACCTGCTCAACCAGCTGCAGAGCGCCTACAACGACACGCTCGAGCACCAGCATTTAGCGCTGAACGATATCCATCGTGTAACGGGACACGACCAATTATTCGACACCATGTTCGTGTACGAGAACTATCCGATCGACACCGCCGCGCTGTCGGCCGCCGATGAGCTGGCCATTGATGGCTTCACCAACCGCGAATTCAACCATTACCCGCTCTCGGTCCAGGCCGTGCCGGGTCACGAACTGGGTCTTCGGGTCGAATTCGATACAGAAGTCTTCGACCAGGGCAGAATCGAGAGGTTGGTCGAGCGGTTCCGGCGCGTGCTGGAAGCCATGACCGCAGATGTGGAGGAGCAGGCATGACCGTCGGCGCGGGGCGGCGATTGTTGTCGATCGACTTGCTCGATGGCGGCGAACACGACCGCCTCGACGAATGGGGTAACCGGGCGGTGCTGACCGCGCCGGCGACGGGGGCTGTCTCGATTCCGGCGTTGTTCGCCAAGCAGGTCGCCCGTGTTCCGGAGGCTCCGGCACTGACGTTCGAGGGCCGCTCGCTGACCTATCAAGAGCTCGACGAGGCCGCCAACCGCCTCGCGCACCTGCTGGCCGACCACGGCGCGCGCCCTGGCGAGTGCGTGGCGCTGCTGCTGTCGCGGTCGGCCGAGGCGATCGTGTCGATCCTGGCGGTGCTCAAGACCGGGGCCGCCTACCTGCCGATCGACCCCGCCGTGCCGGCCGCGCGGATGGAGTTCATGCTCGGCGACGCGGCGCCGGTCGCCGCGGTCACGACGGCCGAACTGCGGGCGCGGCTGGACGGGTTCGACCTGCTGGTCGTCGACGTCGACGACCCCGCGGTGGCCGACCAGCCCAGCTCGGCCCTGCCGGGGCCGGCCCCCGAGGACATCGCGTACATGATCTACACCTCGGGCACCACCGGAACCCCGAAGGGCGTGGCGGTCACCCACCAGAACGTCACCCAGCTGCTCAAGAAGCTGCCCGCCGACCTGCCGAAGGCGGGTGTCTGGTCGCAGTGGCACTCGTTGGTCTTCGACGTGTCGGTGTGGGAGATCTGGGGCCCGCTGCTGCACGGCGGTCGCCTGGTGGTGGTGCCCGAGTCGGTGGCCGGCTCCCCGGACGAGCTGCACGCGCTGCTGATCGCCGAGAAGGTCACCGTGTTGTGCCAGACCCCGTCGGCGGTGGGGATGCTCTCGCCGGACGGGCTGGACGCGACGGCGCTGATCGTCGCGGGCGAGGCCTGCCCGTCCGAGGTGGTGGACCGCTGGGCGCCCGGTCGGGTGATGATCAACGCCTACGGCCCGACCGAGGGCACCGTCTACGCCTCGATGAGCTCGGCGCTGAAGGCCGAGTCGGGGGCGCCGCCGATCGGCTCGCCCGTGCCCGGTGCCGCGCTGTTCGTGCTCGACAAGTGGTTGCGCCCGGCGCCGGAGGGCGTTGTCGGTGAGCTGTACATCGCGGGCCGCGGTGTGGCCTCTGGCTACGTGCGCCGCCCGGGCCTGACGGCCTCCCGCTTCATCGCGTGCCCGTTTGGGGCGCCCGGGACCCGGATGTACCGCACCGGCGACCTGGTGCGCTGGGGCGTCGACGGCCAGCTGCAGTACCTCGGCCGCGCCGACGAGCAGGTCAAGATCCGCGGCTACCGCATCGAGCTCGGCGAGATCCAGACGGCGCTCGCCGCGCTCGACGGCGTGGAGCAGGCGGTGGTGATCGCCCGCGAGGACCGCCCCGGCGACAAGCGCCTGGTCGGTTACATCACCGGGACCGCGGACCCCGCCGAGATCCGCACGCAGCTCGGCCGGCGGCTGCCCGGCTACATGGTGCCCGCCGCGGTGGTGGTGCTGGACGCGCTGCCGCTGACGGTCAACGGCAAGCTCGACAAGCGGGCCCTGCCCGCCCCCGAGTACCAGAAGACGAACGGCGAATACCGCGCGCCGACCACGGCCGTCGAAGAAACCCTCACCGCCATCTACGCCCAGGTGCTCGGCGTGGAGCGGGTCGGGGTCGACGACTCGTTCTTCGACCTCGGTGGCGACAGCATCCTGTCGATGCAGGTGGTGGCGCGCGCCCGCGCGGCCGGCGTGGTGTGCCGCCCGCGCGACGTCTTCGTCGAGCAGACGGTGGCGCGGCTGGCCCGGGTGGCCGGCGTGGCCTCCGACGAAGACGTCGTCGACGAGGGCATCGGCCCGGTGGTCGCGACCCCGATCATGCGCTGGCTGCAGCAGGTCGACGGCCCGACCGACCAGTTCAACCAGACCATGGTGGTGCAGGCGCCCGCGGGCGTCACGGGCGACGACGTGCTGGTGGTGCTGCAGTCGTTGCTTGACCGGCACGCCACGCTGCGGATGCGGGTCGACGACGACGGCGCCGGCGGCTGGTCGATGCAGGTGCCCGAGGCCGGCGCGGTCGAGGCCGCCGCGTGCCTGCACACCGTCGACGCGTTGTCCGACGCATCGCTGGTCGCGGCGCGTTCGCAGCTGAACCCCGCCGCCGGGACCATGCTCCGCGCGGTGTGGGCGGAATCCACGGCCCAGCTGGCGTTGATGATCCACCACCTGGCCGTGGACGGGGTGTCGTGGCGAATCCTGTTGGAAGACTTGAACATTGCCTGGGCCCAGCACCACAGTGGGCAGCCGGTGGCGCTGCCGACCGGCGGGACGTCGTTCGCGCGGTGGTCGGCGATGCTGGAGGAGTACGCCCAGCGGCCCGAGGTCGTCGCGCAGGCCGAGGCGTGGCGGGAGGTCGCCGCGACGCCGGCGCTGTTGCCCGCGGTGCGCCCCGACGTCGACACCTACGAGACGGCCAAGCAGTTGTCGGTGTCGCTGGACGTCGACACCACGCGGATGCTGCTGGGCGAGGTGCCCGCGGCGTTCCACGCGGGGGTGCAGGACATCCTGTTGATCGCGTTCGGGCTGGCCTGGGCGCGGTTCGTGGGCACCGGCGCGCCGATCGGCATCGACGTGGAGGGCCACGGCCGGCACGAGGAGCTGGGCCCGCACGTCGACCTGTCCCGCACCGTGGGATGGTTCACCACCAAGTACCCCGTCGCGCTGGCCGTCGGCGAGCTGGACTGGGCGCAGGTGATGGCCGGCGACCGGTCGCTCGGCGTGCTGGTCAAGAAGGCCAAGGAGCAGCTGCGCGCGCTTCCCGACCCGCTGACCTACGGGCTGCTGCGGTACATGAACGCCGAGGTCGACCTGGACGGGTCGGACCCGGTGATCGGGTTCAACTACCTGGGACGCCTGGGCGCCGCGGCCGACCTGCCCGGCGAGATGTGGCGGATCAGCCAGGACAGCCTGTCGTTCACCGGCGCCGCGAGCGCGGCGCTGCCCATGCCGCTGATGCACACCGTCGACCTCAACGCCGGGACCATGGACACCGAGGCCGGCCCGCACCTACAGGCCAACTGGACGTGGGCGCCGTCGGCGCTGGACCACGAGCAGGTCAGCCGGTTGAGCCAGCTGTGGTTCGAGGCCCTGGCCGGGATCTGCGCGCACGTCCGCAGCGGCGGCGGCGGGCTGACCCCTTCGGACATCGCCCCCGCCCAGCTGGACCAGCAGCAGCTCGACGACCTCTGCCAGCAGTACGCGGTCGCCGACGTGTTGCCGTTGACCCCGCTGCAGCAGGGCCTGCTCTTCCACGCCAGCTTCGCGAACGACCCCGGCGACGACGTCTACGCGGTGCAGCTCGGCATCACGGTCACCGGCGACCTCGACCCGCACCGGTTGCGGGAGGCCGTCCACGCCGTCGTCAACCGGCACCCCAACCTGGCGGCCCGGTTCTGCCCGCAGTTCGGCCAGCCGGTGCAGGTCATCCCGGCCGACCCGGCGATGGCGTGGCGGTACATCCAGCTCGGCGCCGAAGACCTGGACCCCGACGAGAAGATCGAGCAGCTCTGCGCCGCCGAACGCGCCGCGGTCAGCGACCTCGCCAACCGGCCCGCCTTCCGCGCCGCGCTGATCCGCACCGCCGACAACCGCCACCGGTTCGTGCTGACCAACCACCACATCGTGATGGACGGGTGGTCGCTGCCGATCCTGCTGCGCGAGATCCTCACCAGCTACTACGGGGAGCGGTTGCCCGCCCCCGCGTCCTACCGCAGCTACCTGACGTGGCTGGCGGCCCAGGACCGCACGGCCGCCCGGGCGGCCTGGGGCGAGGTGCTCGCCGGCTTCGACACGCCCACGCTGGTCGGGCCTCCGGCCCGGCTGAGCGTCGGACGGCGTGGCGTCGAGTCCTACCGGCTGCCCGCCGAGACCACGCGCGCCCTGGGCGAGCTCGCCCGGTCCTGCCACACCACGATCAACACCGTGCTGCAGGCGGCCTGGGCGCAGCTGCTGATGCGGGTGACCGGCCAGTACGACGTGGCCTTCGGCACCGCGGTGTCCGGTCGCCCGGCCGACCTGGCCGGCGCGGAATCGATGGTGGGCCTGCTGATCAACACGGTGCCGGTGCGCGCCCACATCACCGCGGCGACCACCGTGGCCGAACTGCTGCAGCAGCTGCAGAACGCCCACAACAACACGCTGGAGCACGAGCACCTGGCCCTGAACGAGATCCACCGCGTCACCGGCCACGACCTGCTGTTCGACACGCTGTTCTTGTACGAGAACTACCCGATCGACACCAGCGTCCCGCTGGGCTTCCACGAGTTGGCGATCACCGACGTCACCAACCGCGAGTACAACCACTACCCGCTCGCGGTGATGGCGCTCCCGGGCCGGGAGCTGGGGCTGCGCGTCGAGTTCGACACCAGCGTCTTCGACACCGCCGGCATCGAATCGATGATCGAGCGGTTCGAGCGGGTGTTGGGGGCGATGACCGCCGACTCCAGCCAGCGGCTGTCCGCGATGGACGTGTTGGACCTCGGCGAGCGCGCCCGCCTGGACGAGTGGGGCAACCGGGCGGTGCTGACCGCGCCGGTGCGTGCCGCGGCGTCCATCCCGGCGCTGTTCGCCAAGCAGGTGGCCCGCGTCCCCGACGCGGTGGCGCTGACGTTCGAGGGCCGCTCGCTGACCTACCGCGAACTCGACGAGGCCGCGAACCGGCTGGCCCACCTGCTCGCCGAGCACGGCGCGCGCCCGGGCGAGAGCGTCGCGCTGCTGTTCTCCCGGTCGGCCGAGGCGATCGTGTCGATCCTGGCGGTGCTCAAGACCGGGGCGGCCTACCTGCCGATCGACCCGGCCGTCCCAAGCGCGCGGATCGAGTTCGTGCTGTCCGACGCCGCGCCGGTCGCCGCGGTCACGACCGCCGACCTGCGCCCCCGGTTGGACGGATTCGACCTGGTGGTCGTCGACGTCGACGCCGCGCCGGCCGACACCCGGCCCGCCACGGCGCTGCCGGCGCCGTCGCCCGAGGACATCGCGTACGTGATCTACACGTCCGGCACCACGGGCGTCCCCAAGGGCGTCGCGGTCACCCACCACAACGCCACCCAGCTGCTGGAGAAGCTGCACGCCGACCTGCCGGACCCGGGCGTGTGGGCGCAGTGGCATTCCCTGGTCTTCGACGTCTCGGTGCACGAGATCTTCGGCGCGCTGTTGCACGGCGGCCGGCTGGTCGTGGTGCCCGAATCCGTGGCCGGTTCACCCAAGGACCTGCACGCCCTGCTGGTCGCCGAGAACGTGACCGTGCTCAGCCAGACCCCGTCGGCGGTGGGCATGCTCTCGCCGGAGGGCCTGGAGTCGACGGCCCTGGTGGTCGCCGGCGAGGCCTGCCCGCCCGAGGTGGTGGAGCGGTGGGCGCCGGGCCGGGTGATGATCAACGCCTACGGCCCGACCGAGGGCACGGTCTACGCGGCGATGAGCGCGCCGCTGAACGCTGACGCGGGGGCACCGATCGGCTCCCCGGTGCCCGGGGCGGCGCTGTTCGTGCTCGACAAGTGGCTGCGGCCGGCGCCCGAGGGTGTGGTCGGTGAGCTGTACATCGCCGGCCGCGGTGTGGCGTGCGGCTATGCGCGCCGCTCGGGCCTGACGGCCTCGCGGTTCGTGGCGTGCCCGTTCGGGGCGCCCGGCTCCCGGATGTACCGCACCGGTGACCTGGTGCGCTGGGGTGCCGACGGCCAGCTGCAATACCTGGGCCGCGTCGACGAGCAGGTGAAGATCCGCGGCTACCGCATCGAACTCGGCGAGATCCAGGCGGCCCTGGCCGGTTTGGACGGGGTCGAGCAGGCGGCCGTGATCGCCCGCGAGGACCGCCCCGGCGACAAGCGGCTGGTGGGGTACATCACCGGCACGGCCGACCCGGCCGAGGTCCGGGCGCAGCTGGGCGAGCGGCTGCCGGCCTACATGGTGCCGGTCGCGGTCGTGGTGCTGGACGCCCTGCCGTTGACCGTCAACGGCAAGCTCGACAAGCGCGCCCTGCCGGCCCCGGAGTTCAAGAAGGCCGGCGGCGAATACCGCGGACCGGCCACCGCGGTGGAAGAGACGCTGGCCGACATCTTCGCCGGCGTCCTCGGCTTGCAGCGTGTCTCGGTCGAGGATTCCTTCTTCGACGTGGGCGGCGATTCGCTCTCCGCGATGCGGGTGATCGCTGAGGTGAACACGGCGCTCGACGCCAACCTCTCGGTGCGCACCCTGTTCGAGGCGCCGACGGTTCGCCGCCTCGGCCAGCGGGCGGAGCGCGATGCCGGGGGCGCGGACGAGCTCGAGGCCGGCGGTCCGAGCTTCGCCTCGGTGCACGGGCGTGACGCGACCCAGGTCTTCGCGAGCGACCTGACGCTGGACAAGTTCATCGACGCCGCGACGCTGGGCAACGCCCCGGCGCTGCCGGGCCCGAGTTCAGAGGTCCGCACGGTCCTGTTGACGGGTGCGACGGGCTTTTTGGGGCGCTACCTGGCGCTGCAGTGGCTCGAGCAGCTGGAGCTGGTCGATGGGAAGCTGATCTGCCTGGTGCGGGCCGGCTCCGACGAGGAGGCGCGGCAGCGGCTGGAGAAGACGTTCGACACGGGCGACCCGAAGCTGCTGCGGTACTTCCAGGAGCTGGCCGCCGACCACCTCGAGGTCGTCGCGGGGGACAAGGGCGCGGCCAACCTCGGGCTGGACGAGCCGACCTGGCAACGGCTGGCCGACACCGTCGACCTGATCGTCGACTCGGCGGCCCTGGTCAACGGCGTCCTGCCCTACAGCGAACTGTTCGGCCCGAACGTCGCGGGCACCGCGGAGCTGATCCGGGTGGCGCTGACCACGAAGCTGAAGCCGTACGCCTACGTGTCAACCTCCGATGTGGGCCGCCAGATCGACCCCGCGGCGTTCACCGAGGACGCCGACATCCGGGAGATCAGCCCCATTCGCAAGGTCGACGGCAGCTACGCCAACGGCTACGGCAACAGCAAATGGGCCGGCGAGGTGCTGCTGCGCGAGGCCCACGACCTGTGCGGCCTGCCGGTCTCGGTGTTCCGGTCCGACATGATCCTGTCCGACACCAGCTACGCCGGCCAGTTCAACCTGTCGGACATGTTCACCCGGATGGTGTTGAGCCTGGTGGCGACCGGCATCGCGCCGCGGTCGTTCTACCAGCTGGACGCCGAGGGCAACCGGCAGCGTTCGCACTTCGACGCGCTGCCGGTGGAGTTCGTCGCCGAGGCCGTCACCACGCTGGGCGCCCAGGTGGTGGAAGGGTTCGAGACGTATCACGTGATGAACCCGCACGACGACGGGATCGGCATCGACGAGTACGTCGACTGGCTGATCGAGGCCGGCTACCCGATCGAGCGGATCGACGACTTCGGGGAGTGGCTGCGCCGGTTCGAGGCCGCGCTGCGCGAGCTGCCGGAGCGGCAGCGCAAACACTCGGTGCTGCAGATGTTGCAGGTGCCGGGTTACAACCAGCTGCAGGCGCCGGAGCCGGCCACCGGGTCGTTCGCCCCGACCGACCGTTTCCGCGCCGCGGTGCAGGAAGCCAAGATCGGCGCCGACAACGACATCCCGCACGTCTCCCCGCCGGTGATCGTCAAATACGTCACCGACCTGCAGTTGGTCGGACTGCTCTAAGCACACGCACGGTTCGGGACGGTCTCCCTGGGGCCGTCCCGAACCGTTTGCTCTGTTTAAGCAACTGAAACATCCTTTGCGTATCTTTTGACGCGATCTGCAGGAGTCCTGATATGAACCTGGGACTTTTTCGAAACCTCTAGCGCGCTTTCGTGTCCATCCGTTAACCTTGCGAACTGTTGCACTCATGTTGACTAACTTGACGGAGATACTGTGCGCGTCGGCCCGTTCGATGACGACATCAGCAATTCCGCCTTCTTAGTCGGCGACGAGCGGCGACAGCGGCGAGGATTCCGACGCGGACTGCGCTGCGTTTCTGCGCCACCTCAAGCGAAACCGAACGGGCATTGCGGAGGAGTTCGGTCGAGCGGCTGTCGTCAACCGGGGGTTGTACAGGGTGAACCCTATGGTTGGGAAGTTGGATGGAGCTTGGAGATCAGGCACTTCCGCTTACTTGCGGACAACTAGACATCTGGCTGTCGCAGGAGACCGGTCACTCCGGCACCCAGTGGCAGATCGGCCTCTTCGTCACGATCGACGGCGGAGTCCAGCGTGACGCCCTGAAATGGGCGATCCGCCAGGCGTTGCAAGAAGCCGAACCGGCCCGGGCCTCGTTCGCCGAGGCGGACGGCCAGGTCTTTCAGCGGGCGGTCGACTACCCGGACGTCGAACTGGCCTTCCATGACCTGAGCGGCTCGCCCGACGCCGTCGAGGAAGCCCGGCGGATCGCGTTGTCGATCCAACGCACGCCCATGCCGTTCGCGGGCCCGCTGTTCAGATTCGCCCTGTTCAGGACCCGCGCCGACCAATTTCACCTGTTCGCCTGCTGCCACCACATCATCCTCGACGGCACCGGCGTCGCGCTCGTCGGCCACCGGATCGCCTCGATCTATTCGGCCATCGTCTCCGCCGCACCCATCCCCGCGCCCGTCTTCGGCTCGCTGCGGGACCTGGTGGATTACGAATCCCGCTACGAAGCGTCCGCCGACTACCGGAGGGACGAGGCCTACTGGATTCGGCACCTGCCCGCGGACGACGGAGTCCCGCACCGGGCGCCGCGCGCCGCCGGGGACCGCGACCCATGGCCGTCGGCGCCGGTCGCGTTGGACTCTGGGGTCCTGCGTCGGGTCGACAAGCTGTCCCGGGTGTGGGGCGTTTCCCAGACATCGGTCATCACCGCGGCGTGCGCGCTGCTGGTGCGCGGCTGGAGCGGCGACGGCCCGGAGGTGGTCCTCGACTTCCCGGTCAACCGGCGCGTGCGCCCCGAGGCGAAAACCCTCCCGGGCATGCTTGCCGGCGTGGTGCCGCTGGTCCTGCGGCTGTCCCCGGAGCTCACGGTCGCCGAGTTCTGCCGGCAGGTCGACACGCGGGTTCGGGAGGCGTTGGAGCACCAACGCTTTCCCGTGCAGGCGCTGGAGCGCAAAGCCCGCGGCGCGGCGGGGCCCGCCGAGCGGGTCAGCGTCAACTTCGTCCCCGCGGCCTTCACCCTGCCCTTCGGCGGGGTCACCGCCTCGGCCTCGTACACCAACTCGGGTCAGGTGACTGGCCTCGGTCTGATCTTCTCCTCCGACGGCGACCGGCTGTTCCTCAGCACGGCGGGCGTCTGGGAGCCCTTCTCCGGCTTCGACGCCGCCGACCTGGCCGGGCGCTTGGAGCGGCTGCTGGTCGCCTTGACCGCGGACACCACCCGGCGGTTGCTGTCCATCGACGTGCTCGACGAGGCCGATCGCGTGCGCCTGGCCGGCTGGGGGAATTGGGCGGTCATGGGTCGGGCCGCGCCCGCGGGACGGACGATTCCGGAGTGGTTCGGCGTGCAGGCCGGCCGGTCGCCGTCGGCGGTGGCGATCTCGTGCGAAGGGCGCCGGTGGTCGTATCGGGAGGTCGACGAGGCCTCGAACCGGTTGGCGCGCTGGCTGATCGGGCGGGGCGTCGGCCGGAGGGCGCGGGTGGGTCTGCTGATGGAGCGGTCGGCCGAGGCGGTGATCGCGGTGCTGGGCGTGCTGAAGGCCGGCGCCGCCTACGTCCCGATGGATCCGGGCTTGCCGGCGGGGCGGGTCGAATTCATGCTCGCCGACGCCGCGCCGGCGGCCGTGATCGTGTCCGCGGGACTGCGGCCGCGGTTGGGTGAGTTCGCCGGCGTGGTGGCCGACGTCGACGATCCCGTGATTCGGCAGCAGCCGGCTGCGGGCGTGGCCGGGCCGAGCGCCGACGACGTCGCGCACGTGATCTACACCTCGGGCACGACGGGCGTGCCCAAGGGGGTGGCGGTCACGCATCGCAACGTGACGCAGTTGTTCGAGGCGCTGGCCGGCGACGGGTTGTTGTCGGCGGGGCAGGTGTGGAGCCAGTGCCACTCGCTGGCATTCGACTTCTCGGTGTGGGAGATCTGGGGTGCGCTGCTGCACGGGGGTCACCTGGTGGTGGTCCCCGACGCGCTGACGCGCCGCGCCGACGAGCTGCGGGCGTTGCTGGTTGGGCAGCGGGTGTCTGTGCTGACCCAGACGCCGTCGTCGCTGGGGGCGTTGTCGCCGGATGGCGTGGGGGCGGCGTTGGTGGTGGGCGCCGAGGCATGTCCGGCGCAGGTGGTGGACCGGTGGGCGCCGGGCCGGGCGATGGTGAACGTGTACGGGCCGACCGAGACCACGATGTGGGTCGCCAAGAGCGCGCCGCTGGCGGCCGGCTCCGGGCCGCCGGGCATCGGCTCGCCGGTGGACGGGGCGGCGCTGTTCGTGCTCGACGCGTGGTTGCGGCCGGTGCCGCCGGGTGTGGTCGGTGAGCTGTATGTGGCCGGGTCCGGCGTCGGCGTGGGCTATCTGGGCCGCGCGGGGTTGACGGGTTCGCGGTTCGTGGCGTGCCCGTTCGGTGGGGCCGGGACGCGGATGTACCGCACGGGGGACCTGGTGTGGTGGGACCCGGATGGGCAGCTGCGCTATGTGGGGCGCGCCGACGAGCAGGTCAAGATTCGCGGGTATCGCATCGAACTCGGCGAAATACATTCGGCCCTAATGGGTTTGGCGGGCGTGGAGCAGGCGGCGGTGGTCGCCCGGGAGGACCGCCCCGGCGACAGGCGGCTCGTGGGATACATCACCGGGACGGCCGACCCGGCCGAGGTCCGGGCGCGGTTGGGCGAGCGGCTGCCGGGCTACATGGTCCCCGCGGCGATCGTGGCGTTGCCCGAACTGCCCGTCACCCTCAACGGCAAACTCGACACCCGCGCGCTGCCCGCACCCGAATACCTCGGTCGCGGATATCGCGCCCCGGCAACCTTCACCGAGGAGGTCCTCGCGGGCATCTACTCGCAGGTGCTGGGGCTCGAGCGCGTCGGCGTCGACGACTCCTTCTTCGACCTGGGTGGCGATTCCCTGTCGGCGATGCGGCTGGTCGCCGCGGTGAACGCCCGCCTGGATGTGGCCCTTTCCGTGCGGGCGCTGTTCGAGGCGCCCACGATTCGCCGGCTGGCGCCGCGCCTCGACGGGGGCGGGGCCCGGCTCGCGCGGGTGGTGGCCGGGGCGCGCCCCGAGGTGGTGCCGTTGTCGTTCGCGCAGTCCCGGTTGTGGTTCCTCGACCAGTTGCACGGCTGCTCGCCGGTTCACAACATGGCGGTGGCGCTGCGGCTGCGCGGCCGGCTGGATGCCGACGTGCTGGGGACGGCGTTCGCCGACGTGGTGGCCCGGCACGAGAGTCTGCGCACCGTCTTCGTCGCGCCCGAGGGAACCCCGCGGCAAGTCGTCGTCCCCGCCGCGCACGCGGACTTCGGTTGGCAGGTCGTCGACGCCGGCGGGTGGCCGGGCGCCCGGCTGGCCGAGGCGATCGACGCGGTCGCGCACCAGCCATTCGACCTGACCACCGAGATTCCCTTGCGGGCGAAGCTGTTTCGGGTGGGCGCCGGTGAGCACGTGTTGGTGGCGGTGGCTCACCACATCGCCGCAGATGGCTGGTCGATCACGCCGTTGGTGCGTGATTTGGGGATCGCTTATGCCAGCCGGTGTGCGGGTGCGCCGCCGGGGTGGGCCGAATTGCCGGTGCAGTACGTGGATTACACGCTGTGGCAACGGGCCCAGTTCGGTGACCTGGAAGACCCGCACAGCGCGATCACCGCGCAGCTGGCGTATTGGCTCGACGCCCTGGCCGGGATGCCGGAGCGTCTGGAGATGCCGACGGATCGGCCCTATCCGTCGGTGGCTGATTACCGGGGGGCGCGGGTGGCCGTGGAGTGGCCCCCGGAGTTGCAGCAGCGAGTGAGTGAGGTGGCCGGTGAACACAATGCAACCAGTTTCATGGTGGTACAGACGGCGTTGGCTCTCCTATTGGCCAAGCTGGGCGCGACTTCGGATGTGGCGGTGGGTTTTCCGATCGCCGGGCGCCGCGATCCTGCGCTTGATGAGTTGGTCGGATTTTTCGTCAATACACTTGTTCTGCGCACCGATCTGGGTGGAAATCCGACCGTGGCTGAGGTCTTGGCCCAGGTACAGCAGCGCAGCCTGGCCGCATACGAGCACCAGGACGTGCCCTTCGAGGTCCTCGTCGAACGGCTGCACCCCACCCGCAGCCTCACCCACCACCCCCTGATCCAGGTCGTCCTCGCCTGGCAGAACTTGCCCTGGCAGCACGACGGTCCGGCGGCCGGGCTGGCCCTGGGCGACGTGCGGGTGACCCCGGAACCGGTGGACACCCAGGTCGCCCGGATGGATCTGGTGTTCTCGTTGGCCGAGCGCTGGACCGAGGACGGCCGGCCCGCCGGCATCGGCGGGGCGGCGGAGTTCCGCACCGACGTGTTCGACACCGCCAGCGTCGAGGCGCTGGTCGAGCAGTTCCGGCGGGTGCTGGTAGCGGTCACGGCCGACCCCACGAAACGGATCTCCTCGATCGATGTGCTCGACGAGGCCGAGCACGCCCGCCTCGCCGTCGTCGGCAACCGGGCTGTGTTGCACGGCCCGTCGCGCGCGGGGGTGTCGATCCCGGAGTTGTTCGCCGCGCAGGTGGACCGCGCCCCCGATGCGGTGGCGATCACCTGTGCGCAGCGTTCGTGGACCTATGGTGAGCTGGACGAAACCTCGAATCGGTTGGCGCACTTGCTCATCGAGTATGGTGCCGGGCCGGGGGAGTGCGTGGCGCTGCTGGCCGAGCGTTCGGCGCAGGCCGTCGCCGCGATGCTGGCGGTGCTCAAGACCGGGGCGGCCTACCTGCCCATCGACCCCGGCCTGCCCGCGGCGCGGATCGAGTTCCTGCTGGGCGACGCCGCCCCGATCGCCGCGATCGTCACCCCCGGCATGCGGTCGCGGCTCGACGGCTCCGACCTGACGGCCCTCGATGTCGACGACCCCGCCGTCGCGACCCAAAGCACCGACGGCCTGTCCCCGCCGGACGCGGAGAACGTCGCGTACGTGATCTACACCTCGGGCACGACCGGGGTCCCCAAGGGGGTGGCGGTCACCCACCACAACGTCACGCAATTGTTGGAGTCGGTGGACCGAGAGTTCGAACTGGGCCGGGTGTGGTCGCAGTGTCACTCGTTGGCCTTCGACTTCTCGGTGTGGGAGATCTTCGGCGCGCTGCTGCGCGGCGCCCGGCTGGTCATCGTCCCCGACGACGTCGTCCGCTCACCGGAAGACCTGCACGCCATGCTCGTTCGCGAACGGGTCAGCGTGCTCAGTCAGACGCCGTCGGCGTTCTACGCCCTGTCGCCCGAGCCGAGCGAGCTGAAGCTGCAAACCGTGGTGTTCGGCGGCGAGGCGCTGGAACCCCCGCGGCTGGGTAGGTGGCTGCACAACCGCCCGAAGCTGCCGCGCCTGATCAACATGTACGGCATCACCGAGACCACGGTGCACGCCTCGTTCCGGGAGATCACCGAGGCCGACGTCGGCGACACCACCAGCCCCATCGGGGCGCCGCTTGCCCACCTCGGCTTCTTCGTGCTCGACGAATGGCTGCACCCGGTGCCCGCCGGCGTGACGGGTGAGCTGTACGTGGCCGGCGGCGGCGTGGCATGCGGGTACGGGGGCCGGGCCGGTCTGACGGCGTCGCGGTTCGTGGCGTGCCCGTTCGGGGCGTTCGGATCCCGCATGTACCGCACCGGCGACCTGGTGCGCTGGGGCGCCGACGGCCGGCTGCAATACCTGGGGCGGGCCGACGAGCAGGTCAAGATCCGCGGCTACCGCATCGAGCTCGGCGAAATCCGCGCCGCGCTCACGGCTTTCGACGAGGTCGAACAGGCGGCGGTGGTCGCGCGTGAGGACCGCCCGGGTGACAAGCGGCTCGTCGCCTACGTCACCGGAACCGCCGACCCGGCCCACGTCCGCGCCCGGCTGGCCGACCGCCTGCCCGGCTACATGGTCCCCGCGGCCGTCGTCGCGGTGGATGCCATCCCGCTGACCCTCAACGGCAAACTCGACACCCGGGCCCTGCCCGCCCCCGACTACCAGGAAGGTGGCGAATACCGCGCCCCGGCCACGCCGGTGGAGGAGATCCTGGCCGGCATCTACGCGCGGGTGCTGGGGCTGGAGCGCGTCGGCGTCGAGGAATCCTTCTTCGACCTGGGCGGGGATTCGTTGTCGGCCATGCGCCTGGTGGCGGCGGCCGCAACCGGCCTGGACGCGCGCCTGGAAGTGCGAACCCTGTTCGAGGCGCCCACGATTCGCCAGTTGGCGCCCCGCCTCGGCGCGGGCGGGGGCCGGGCCGCCCGAGTGGTGGCCGGCGCGCGGCCGGCCGTGGTGCCGTTGTCGTTCGCCCAGAGCCGGCTGTGGTTCACCGGCCAATTGCAGGGCCCCTCACCGGTTTACAACATGGCCGCGGCGATGCGGCTGGACGGGCGCGTGGACGTCGAGGCGCTGCGCGCCGCGTTGGGCGACGTGGTGGCGCGGCACGAAAGCCTGCGCACGGTGTTCATGGCACGGAAGGGAACACCCCAACAGGTGGTCGTCCCCGCCGAGCGGGCCGACTTCGGCTGGCGGGTGGTCGACGCCCTGGGCTGGCCTGCGAGCCGACTCGACGAGGCCATCGAGGCCGCGGCGCACCACCCGTTCGATCTGGCCAACGAAGTGCCCCTGCGCGCAAAGCTTTTCAGGGTCGACGCGAACCGGCATGTGTTGGTGGCGGTCGCGCACCACATCGCCGCCGACGGGTCCTCGCTGAAGCCGCTGGTGGCCGACCTCGGGCTGGCCTATGCCAGCCGGTGCGCCGGCCACGCGCCGCCGTGGGCGCCGCTGCCCGTGCAGTACATCGATTACACGCTGTGGCAGCAGGCCCGGCTGGGCGACCTGGACGATCCGGGCAGCCCCATCGCCGGCCAACTACGGTATTGGCAACACGCCTTGGCCGGCCTGCCCGAGCGCCTCGCGCTACCCACCGATCGGCCCTATCCGGCGGTGGCCGACCACCGCGGGGCGAGCGTGAGCGTGGACTGGCCGGCCGAGGTGCAACAACGCGTGCGCGAGGCTGCCCGCGCCCACAACGCGACGAGCTTCATGGTGATCCAGGCCGGCCTGGCGGTGCTGCTGGCCAAGGTCAGCGCGACTTCCGATGTGGCGGTTGGCTTTCCGATTGCCGGGCGGCCGGATCCGGCGCTCGACGAGCTGGTGGGCTTCTTCGTCAACACCCTGGTGCTTCGGGTCGACCTCGCCGGGAACCCCACCCTCGCCGAGGTGCTGGCCCAGGTGCGGCAGCGCAGCCTGGCCGCCTACGAGCATCAGGACGTGCCCTTCGAGGCGCTCGTGGAACGCCTCAACCCCAGCCGCAGCCTGGCCCATCACCCGCTGGTACAGGTGATGCTGACCTGGCAGAACAACGGCCCCGCCGAGCTGAGCCTGGGCGAGCTGCAGGTCACCCCGCTGCCGGTGAGCACCCGCACGGCGCGCATGGATCTGGTGTTCTCCCTCGCGGAACGCTGGACCGACGGCGGGCAACCGGCCGGCATCGGCGGGGCGGTGGAGTTCCGCACCGACGTGTTCGACGCCGACACGATCACGACGCTGATCGACCGGCTGCGGCGGGTGCTGGACGCCATGACCACCGACCCCGGCCGACCGCTCTCGGCGACGGACGCGCTGGACGCCGCCGAGCATCGTCTGCTGGAGGAGATGGGGAACCGCGCGGTTTTGGCCCGGTCGTGGGTGCCGGTGTCGATTCCGGGGTTGTTCGCCGCGCAGGCGACGCGGACCCCGGATGCGGTGGCGGTGAGTTGTGCGGGTGCGTCGTTGACGTATGGGGAGTTGGAGGAGTCGGCGAATCGGTTGGCGCATGTGCTGATCGAGCGGGGTGCGGGTCGCGGTGCGTCGGTGGCGGTGGTGTTGTCGCGGTCGACGGAGGCGATCGTGGCGATCTTGGCGGTCCTCAAGACCGGGGCGGCGTATCTGCCGATCGATCCGGCGCTACCGGCGGCGCGGATCGAGTTCATGCTTTCCGACACCGCGCCGGTGGCCGCGGTGAGTACGGCGGCGCTGGCTGAGAAGCTGGCCGGGTATGTGTTGCCGATGGTCGATGTGCACAGTCCGGCGCTGGCCGGGCAGCCGGCCACGGCGCCGGCGCCGGGGCCCGAGCCCGAGGATGTGGCGCACATCATTTACACGTCGGGCACCACGGGGGTGCCCAAGGGGGTGGCGGTCAGCCACGCCAATGTGACCCGGTTGTTCGACGCCCCTGAGGTGGGGGTGGTGTTGGGGTCGGGTCAGGTGTGGAGCCAGTTCCATTCGTATGCGTTTGATTTCTCGGTGTGGGAGATCTGGGGGGCGTTGCTGCATGGGGGGCGGCTGGTGGTGGTGCCCGAGGCGGTGGCCCGCTCGCCCAAGGACTTTCATGCGTTGTTGGTGGCCGAGGGGGTCACGGTGTTGAGTCAGACCCCGGCGGCGGTGCGGATGCTCTCGCCGCAGGGGTTGGAGGGCACGGCGTTGGTGATCGGCGCCGAGCCGGTGCCGGCCGAGGTGGTGGACCGGTGGGCGCCGGGGCGGGTGATGGTCAATGTGTACGGGCCGACCGAGACCACGATTTTCGCCACGGCCAGTGCCGCGTTGGTGGCCAAGGGTGGGGCGCCGCCGATCGGGTCGGCGGTGCCCGGGGCGGCGTTGTTTGTGCTCGATGGCTGGTTGCGGCCGACCCCGGTCGGGGTGGTCGGGGAGTTGTATGTGGCCGGGCGCGGGGTCGGCCTGGGTTATGTGCGCCGGGCGGGGTTGACCGGGTCGCGGTTTGTGGCGTGCCCGTTCGGGGCGCCGGGGGCCCGGATGTATCGCACCGGGGATTTGGTGTGCTGGGGGGCTGATGGGCAGCTGCGGTATGTGGGGCGTGCGGATGCGCAGGTCAAGATCCGCGGGTATCGCATCGAGATCGGCGAGATCCAGTCGGCGCTGGCGGCTTTGGATGGGGTCGAGCAGGCGGTGGTGGTGGTGCGTGAGGACCGCCCCGGCGACAAGCGCCTGGTCGGCTACCTGACCGGCACGGCGGAGCCGGCCGCGCTGCGCACCGCGCTGGCCGAGCGGCTGCCGGGCTACATGGTCCCCGCGGCGCTGGTGGCGCTGCCCGAACTGCCGATGACGGTCAACGGCAAACTCGACACCCGCGCGCTGCCGGCACCGGAATACCACGCCTCGGGATATCGCGCCCCGAGCACACCCACCGAAGAAATCCTGGCCGGCATCTACGCCCAAGTCCTCGGCGTCGACCGCGTCGGCATCGACCAATCCTTCTTCGACCTCGGCGGCGACTCGCTGTCGGCCATGCGGGCGGTCGCGGCGATCAATAGCGGCCTGGACAGGGCCCTTTCGGTGCGGGCGCTGTTCGAGGCGCCCACGGTGGCGCAGCTGGCCCCCCGCATCGGCGGCAGCGGGGGTGGCCTCGCGGCGCTGGTCGCAGGCGAGCGCCCGGTGGTCGTGCCGTTGTCGTTCGCGCAGTCCCGGTTGTGGTTCATCGACCAGCTGAACGGGCCGTCACCCGTCTACAACATGGCGGCGGCGCTGCGGCTGCGCGGCCGGCTGGACACCGCCGCGCTGCGCGCGGCGCTGGCCGACGTCGTCGCCCGCCACGAAAGCCTGCGCACCGTCTTCGCCGCACCCGACGGAACCCCGCAGCAAGTCGTGCTGCCCCCGGCGCGGGCCAGTGTCAGGTGGGACGTGGTGAAGACGGACGGTTGGTCGTCGAGCCGGCTGGAGGAGGCCATCGAGGCCGCGGCGAGCTATCCGTTCGATCTGGCGGCCGAGATTCCACTGCGGGCGACGCTGTTCCGCGTGGGCGCCGGTGAGCACGTGCTGGTGGCGGTGGCTCACCACATCGCCGCCGACGGCTGGTCGCTGCGGCCGCTGGCCGCCGACCTCGGCGTCGCCTACGCCAGCAGGTGCGCGGGGGAGGCGCCGGGATGGGCCGAATTGCCCGTCCAGTACGTGGATTACACGCTGTGGCAACGGGCCCAGTTCGGTGACCTGGACGACCCGCACAGCGCCATCGCCGCGCAGCTGGCCTATTGGCAGGATGCGCTGGCCGGGATGCCGGAGCGTCTGGAGTTGCCGACGGATCGGCCCTATCCGCCGGTCGCCGATTACCGGGGGGCGCGGGTGGCCGTGGAGTGGCCGCCGGAGTTGCAGGTCCTGGTCCGCGAGCTCGCCGGTGAGCACAACGCGACCAGCTTCATGGTGGTGCAGGCCGCCCTGGCCGTGCTGCTCTCCAAGGTCGGCGCGACTTCCGATGTGGCCGTGGGCTTCCCGATCGCCGGGCGCCGCGACCCCGCCCTCGACGACCTGGTCGGCTTCTTCGTCAACACCCTGGTGCTGCGCACCGATCTGGGCGGGAATCCCACGGTCGCCGAGCTGCTGGCGCAGGTGCAGCAGCGCAGCCTGGCCGCATACGAGCACCAGGACGTGCCCTTCGAGGTCCTCGTCGAACGGCTGCACCCCACCCGCAGCCTCACCCACCACCCCCTGATCCAGGTCGTCCTCGCCTGGCAGAACGTGGAGTTCGCCGACCTGAACCTGGGCGACCTGGAGGTCACGCCGCTGCCGACGGAAACCCGCAGCGCCCGCATGGATCTGGTGTTCTCGTTGGCCGAGCGCTGGACCGAGGACGGCCGGCCCGCCGGCATCGGCGGGGCGGTGGAATTCCGCACCGACGTGTTCGACACCGCCCGCATCGAAGCCCTGATCGAGCGGCTGCACCACGTCTTGGTCGCAATCACCGCCGACCCGTCGCGGCGGGTGTCGTCGATCGATGTGCTCGACGAGGCCGAGCACGCCCGCCTCGCGGTCGTCGGCAACCGGGCTGTGTTGCACGGCCCGTCGCGCGCGGGGGTGTCGATCCCGGAGTTGTTCGCCGCGCAGGTGGACCGCGCCCCCGATGCGGTGGCGATCACCTGTGCGCAGCGTTCGTGGACCTATGGTGAGCTGGACGAAGCCTCGAATCGGTTGGCGCACTTGCTCATCGAGTATGGTGCCGGGCCGGGGGAGTGCGTGGCGCTGCTGGCCGAGCGTTCGGCGCAGGCCGTCGCCGCGATGCTGGCGGTGCTCAAGACCGGGGCGGCCTACCTGCCCATCGACCCCGGCCTGCCCACGGCGCGGATCGAGTTCATGCTCGCCGATGCCATTCCGATCGCCGCGGTCACCACGGCGGGAGTCCGCTCGCGGCTCGACGGCTCCGACCTGGCGGTCCTCGATTTCGACGATCCCGAGCTGGCTACTCAACCCGGCGGCCCGCCCCCGCCGCCGGACGCGGAGAACGTCGCGTACGTGATCTACACCTCGGGCACGACCGGGGTCCCCAAGGGGGTGGCGGTCACCCACCACAACGTCACGCAATTGTTGGAGTCGGTGGATCGGGAGCTCGAACTGGGCCGGGTGTGGTCGCAGTGTCACTCGTTGGCCTTCGACTTCTCGGTGTGGGAGATCTTCGGCGCGCTGCTGCGCGGCGCCCGGCTGGTCATCGTCCCCGACGACGTCGTCCGCTCACCGGAAGACCTGCACGCCATGCTCGTTCGCGAACGGGTCACGGTACTGAGCTACACCCCCTCCGCGGTCGCCGGGCTGGCGCCGCAGGGCCTCGATTCCGTGGCCACGCTCGTGATGGGCGGGGAGCCGTGTCCACCGGAGGTGGTGGACCGGTGGGCGCCCGGCCGGGTGATGGTCAACCAGTACGGCCCGACCGAGACCACGATGTACGCGGCGATGACCGCTCCGCTGACCGCGGGAGCCGGAACGCCGCCGATCGGGTCGCCCGTACCCGGCGCGGCGTTGTTCGTCTTGGACCGGTGGCTGCGGCCGGTGCCCGAAGGCGTGGTGGGTGAGCTGTACGTGGCCGGCCGCGGCGTGGCGCGCGGTTATCCGGGTCGGCCCGGTCTGACGGCGTCGCGGTTCGTGGCCTGCCCGTTCGGCGGGCCCGACGCGCCCGGCCAACGCATGTACCGCACCGGCGACCTGGCGCGCTGGGATAGCGATGGGCAACTGCATTACCTCGGGCGGATGGACGATCAGGTCAAGATCCGCGGCTACCGCATCGAACTCGGCGAAATTCGCGCCGCGCTAACGGGTTTGCGCGGCGTCGGACAGGCGGTGGTGATCGTTCGCGAGGACCGCCCCGGCTACAAGCGACTCGTCGCCTACGTCACCGGAACCGCCGACCCCGCCCACCTCCGCGGCCGGCTGGCCGATCGGCTGCCCAACTACATGGTCCCCGCGGCCATCGTCGCGCTGGACGACATCCCACTGACCCTCAACGGCAAACTCGACATCCGCGCCCTGCCCGCACCGGACTTCGAGAGCGCGGAGCATTACCGCGCTCCCGGGGACGCCGTCGAGGAGATCCTGGCCGGCATCTACGCCCAGGTGTTGGGCGTGGAGCGGGTCGGGGTGGACGACTCGTTCTTCGACCTCGGTGGCGACAGCATCCTGTCGATGCAGGTGGTGGCGCGCGCCCGGGCAGCCGGCGTGGTGTTCCGCCCACGCGACGTCTTCGTCGAGCAGACGGTGGCGCGGCTGGCCCGGGTGGCCGGGGTGGCCATCGACGACCGCGCCGTCGACGAGGGCGTCGGCCCGGTGGCCGCGACCCCGATCATGCGCTGGCTGCACAGCGTCGACGGCCCGGTCGAGGAGTTCAACCAGACCATGATCGTGCGGGCGCCCGACGGCGTCACCCACGACGACGTGGTGGCTCTGCTGCAGGCCCTGATCGATCGGCACCCCATGCTGCGGCTGTGCGTCGACGACGACGGTGCCGGCGGCTGGACGCTGCACGCGGCCGAGCCCGGCGCGATCCAAGCGGGCGGGTGCGTACACGCCGTGGAGGCGTTGACGCGCGAGGCGCTGGTGGCGGAGCGGTCGCGGTTGAACCCGGCGGCGGGCGTGATGCTGCGCGCGGTCTGGGCCGAGCCCACCGGACGGCTGGCGTTGATCGTCCACCACCTGGCCGTCGACGGGGTGTCGTGGCGAATCCTGTTGGAAGACTTGAACATCGCCTGGGCCCAACAGCAGAGCGGTCGCCCGGTGACACTGCCGGCGGGCGGGACGTCCTTCGCCCGCTGGTCCGCGCTGCTGGCGGAGCGCGCCCGGCGACCCGAGGTCGTCGCGCAGGCCGAGGCGTGGCGACGGGTGGCCGCGACCCCGCCGCCGTTGCCGGCCCCACGGTCGACAACCGACACCTACGAGACGGCCGAACATTTGTCGGTGTCCCTCGATCCCGAAATCACTCGCATGTTGCTGGGGGTAGTGCCGGCGGCGTATCACGCCGGTGTCCAGGATATTTTGGTGGTCGCCTTCGGGTTGGCGATCAACGAATTCCTGGGCACCGGCGCGCCGCTTTGTATCGACGTCGAGGGCCACGGCCGCGACGAAGACGTGGGTCCGCGCGTCGACCTGTCGCGCACGGTGGGGTGGTTCACCGCCAAATACCCCGTCGCGCTTCGGTTCGGTAAACCGCAGTGGGCGAAAATCGTCTCCGGCGAGGCCGAACTCGGGACGCTCGTCAAGGACGCCAAAGAGCAGCTGCGCGCGCTGCCGGACGGCCTCACCTACGGGCTCCTGCGCTACCTGAATCCCGAAGCGGGCCTGGATGACCCGGACCCGGTCATCGGCTTCAACTATCTGGGCCGGCTCGGCGGGACGGCCGAGCTGTCGGACGCATTGTGGCGCCTCGACGAGGACAGCCTGCCGCTGACCGCCGCGACCGCGGCGCTGCCCATCCCGCTGGGGCACGCGCTGGAACTGAACGCCGGCACCATGGAGACCGCGAATGGGCCGGTCCTGCAGGCCAACTGGACCTGGGCGCCCTCGGCGCTGCAGCGCGGCCAGGTCCGCCGGCTCAGCCGATTGTGGTGTGACGCCCTGGCCGGCATCTGCGCGCGCGTGCGCAACGGCGGGGGCGGGCTGACCCCGTCGGACATCGCCCCCGCCCGGTTGAGCCAGCAGCAGATCGACGAGCTGTGCCGCCGCCACCCGACCGCCGACGTGCTGCCCCTGACCCCCCTGCAACAGGGACTGCTGTTCCACGCCAACACCGGGCGGGACCCCGGCGACGACGTGTACGCGGTCCAGCTGGACATCACCGTGTGCGGACCGCTCGATCCGCAGCGCCTGCGCGAGGCGGTCCACACCGTGCTCCACCGGCACCCCAACCTGATCGCCCGATTCTGCGACGACTTCGACGAACCGGTGCAGATCATCCCGCCCGAACCGGCCATGGCGTGGCGCTACCTCCAGCTCGACGCCGACGACACCGACCCGGACGGGCGGATCGGTCAGCTGAGCGCCGCCGAACGCGCAGCGGTGTGCGACCTGGCCGCCGGCCCGGCGTTCCGGGCGGCGCTGATCCGCACCGGGGAAGCGCGGCACCGCTTCGTGCTGACCGTGCATCACATCGTGATGGACGGGTGGTCGCTGCCGATCGTGCTCCAGGAGATCTTCGCCGGCTATTTCCGGGAGCGGATGCCGGCGGCGGCGCCGTATCGCCGCTACCTCACCTGGCTGGCGGACCGGGACGTGCCGGCCGCGCGGGCGGCGTGGCAGCAGGTGCTTGACGGGTTCGACACCCCGACGCTGGTGCGCCCACCGGGCCGGGTGGGGCGGCGGGGGGTCGCCACGTTCAGCGTGCCGGCGGTCACCACGCGGGCGCTCGGCGGCCTGGCCCGCTCCTCGCTCACCACGGTCAGCACGGTCCTGCAGGCCGGCTGGGCGCAGGTGCTGGCGTGGCTGACCGGCCAGGACGACGTGGTCTTCGGCGCCGTCGTCTCGGGCCGCCCGGCCGACGTGCGCGGGGCGGAATCGATGGTCGGCCTGCTGATCAACACGGTTCCGGTGCGGGCCACCCTCACCGCGGCGACCACCGTCGCCGGCCTGCTCGAGCAGTTGCGCCGCGCGCAAAACCACACACTCGAGCACCAACACCTGGCGCTGCCCGAAATCCACCGGGCCACCGGCCACGAGCAGTTGTTCGACACCCTGTTCGTGTACGAGAACTATCCGATCGACAGGGCGGCGCTGGCGGGCGCCCACGAAGTCACCGTCACCGACTTCACCAGCCGGGAGTTCAACCACTACCCGCTGTCGGTGCAAGCGGTGCCGGGCGACGAACTGGGCCTGCGCGTCGAATTCGACACCGAGGTGTTCGACGCGGACGGCATCGCGGCGATGATCGAACGGTTTCGCCGGGTGCTGGAGGCCATGGCCGCCGACCCCGCCCGCCCGTTGTCGACGATCGACGCGCTCGACGAGTCCGAGCACGTTCATCTGGGCGCGTGGGGGAACCGGGCGGTCCTCACCGAGCCGGTGACCGGGGCGTCGATCCCCGAGGCGTTCGCCGTCCAGGTCGCCCGCAGCCCGGACGCGGTGGCCCTGCGCTTCGAGGGCCGCTCCCTGACGTACCGGGAGCTGGACGAGGCCGCCAACCGCCTGGCGCACCTGCTGGCCGAGCGCGGCGCCGGCCCGGGGACCTTTGTGGCGCTGCTGTTTTCGCGGTCCGCCGACGCGATCGTCGCGATGTTGGCGGTGCTCAAGTCCGGGGCGGCCTACCTGCCGATCGACCCGGGGCTGCCCGACGCGCGGATCCGGTTCATGATCGCCGACGCCTCGCCGATCGTCGCCCTGACCACGGCGGAGCTTCGACCGCGGCTGGACGGCTCCGCGCTGACGGTGATCGACGTCCACGACCCGTCGGTGACCGCACGGCCCGCCACGGCGCCGCCCGCCCCCGCCCCGGAGGACATCGCCTACCTGATCTACACGTCCGGCACCACGGGCGCACCCAAGGGGGTGGCTGTCACCCACCACAACGTGACCCAGCTGATGGCGTCGCTGCACGCGCCGCTGCCGGCGGCCGGGGTCTGGTCGCAGTGTCACTCGCCGGCCTTCGACGTCTCGGTCCAGGAGATCTTCGGCGCCCTGCTGGACGGGGGCCGGCTGGTCGTGGTGCCCGAACCGGTGGTGCACTCGCCAGAAGACTTGCGCGCCTTGCTCATTCGCGAACGGGTCAGCGTGCTGAGCCAGACGCCGTCGGAGGCGGGGGCTTTGTCGCCCGAAGGCCTGGACGCCGTCGCGTTGGTGATCGGCGGGGAGCCTTGCCCCGACGAGCTGGTGGATCGGTGGGCACCCGGCCGCGTGATGGTCAACGCGTACGGCCCGACCGAGACGACGGTGGACGCCGCGATCAGCGCCCCACTGACCGCGGGGGCGGGGGCGCCGATCGGGTCTCCGGTCTCCGGCGCCGCGTTGCTCGTGTTGGACAAGTGGTTGCGCCCGGTCCCGGCCGGGGTGGTCGGCGAGCTGTACGTCGCCGGGCGCGGCGTGGCGTGCGGCTACCTGGGCCGGTCCGGGTTGACGGCGTCGCGGTTCATCGCGTGCCCGTTCGGCGGGCCCGGCGCCCGCATGTACCGCACCGGGGACCTGGTGCGCTGGGGCACCGACGGGCAGCTGCGGTACGTGGGCCGCGCCGACGACCAGGTCAAGATCCGCGGCCACCGCGTCGAGCTCGGCGAAATCCACACCGCCCTGACCGCGTTGGCGGGAGTGGAGCGGGCGGCGGTGATCGCCCGCGACGGCCGGCTGGTGGGTTACATCACCGGAACGGCCGACCCGGCGGGTGCCCGCGCCGCGCTCGCCGAGCGGCTGCCCGCCTACATGGTGCCCGCCGCGATCGTCGAGGTGGATGCTATCCCGTTGACGGTCAACGGAAAACTGGACGCCCGGGCCCTGCCGGCGCCGGAATACCACGACGCCGATGCCTACCGCGCCCCGGCGAACCCGATCGAGGGAATCCTGGCCGAGATCTACGCCCGGATACTGGGACTGGCCCGGGTCGGGGTCGACGAGTCGTTCTTCGATCTGGGTGGCGACTCGCTGGCGGCCATGCGGCTGGCCGCCGCCGTCAACGCTGGCCTGGACGCCCAACTTTCGGTGCGCACCGTGCTCGAGGCGCCCACCGTTCGCCGGCTGGCGCCGCTGCTCGGCGCGGGCGGCGACGGTCCGGCTCGAGTGGTGGCCGGTCCGCGCCCGGCGGTGCTGCCCCTGTCGTTCGCGCAGTCCCGGTTGTGGTTCATCGACCAGCTGCACGGGCCGTCGCCGGTCTACAACATGGCCGCGGCGTTGCGGCTGCGCGGACACCTCGCCGTCGACGCGCTGGCCGCCGCGCTGACCGACGTGCTGGCCCGGCACGAGACCCTGCGCACGGTGTTCGTCGCCGTCGAGGGCACCCCCCGGCAGGTGGTGGTACCGCCGGAGCGCGCCGCCGCCGGGTGGGACGTCGTCGACGCCGCCGGGTGGCCGGCCGAGCGGTTGCGCGAGGCCGTCGAGGCGGCCGCCGCGGACCCGTTCGACCTGAGCGCCGAGATGCCCTTGCGGGCAAGGCTTTTCCGGGTAGCCGAGGACGAGCACCTGCTGGTGGCCGTGCTGCACCACATCGCGGCCGACGGCTGGTCGCTCACCCCGCTGGTGCGCGATCTCGGCGTGGCCTACGCCGGCCGGTGCGCGGGCCGGGCGCCGAGCTGGGCGCCGCTGGCGGTGCAGTACGCCGACTACACGCTGTGGCAGCGCGAGCAGCTCGGTGATCTCGACGACCCGGACAGCCCGATCGCCGGGCAGCTGCGCTACTGGCGGGACGCGCTCGACGGGATGCCCGAACGCCTGGAGCTGCCCACCGATCGCCCCTACCCGGCGGTGGCCGACCACCGCGGGGCCACCCTGGCCGTCGAGTGGCCGGCCGAGCTGCAGGACGGGGTGCGCGAGCTCGCCCGGGCGCACAACGCGACCAGCTTCATGGTGGTGCAGGCCGTCCTGGCGGTGCTGCTCGCCAAGCTGAGCGCGAGTTCCGATGTGGCCGTGGGATTTCCGATCGCCGGGCGCCGCGATCCCGCGCTCGACGACGTGGTGGGTTTCTTCGTCAACACCCTGGTGTTGCGCGTCGACCTGGGCGGGAACCCCACGGTCGCCGATGTGCTCGCCCAGGTGCGCCGGCGCAGCCTGGCCGCCTACGAGCACCAGGACGTGCCGTTCGAGGTGCTCGTCGAACGGCTAAACCCCACCCGCAGCCTGGGCCACCACCCGCTGGTTCAGGTGATGCTCGCCTGGCAGAACAACGAACCCGTCGATCTGAGCCTGGGCGACCTGCAGGTGACCGCGTTGCCGGTGGACACCCGCACCGCCCGCACCGATCTGTTGTTCTCCCTGGCGGAACGCTGGACCGGCGACGGCCGGTCCGCCGGCATCGGCGGGGCGGTGGAGTTCCGCACCGACGTGTTCGACACCGCCACCGTCGCAACGCTTGTCGCGCGGCTGCGCCGGGTGGTGGCGGCCATGGCCGAAGAGCCCGGCCGCCGGCTGTCGTCGATCGACGTGCTCGACGAGGCGGAGCATGCCCGCCTCGAGGTCGTCGGCAACCACGCCGCGCTGAGCCGGCCCACGCCCGCCGGACTGTCCATTCCCCAGCTGTTCACCGCCAGCGTGAACCGCAGCCCGGACGCGGTGGCGATCAACTGCGGAGATCGTTCCTGGACCTATGGGCAGTTCGACGTCGCAGCAAACCGGTTGGCGCACCTGCTCATCGAGCATGGCGCGGGCCCGGGGGAGCGGGTCGCCCTGCTGATTCCCCGGTCGGCCGGGGCCGTCGCGGCGATGCTGGCCGTCCTGAAATCCGGTGCGGCCTATGTGCCGATCGACCCGGGGCTGCCGGCCGCGCGGATCGCCTTCATGCTGAGCGATTCCGCGCCGGTGGCCGTGCTCACCACGAGCGGGCTGCGGTCACGGCTGGACGGCTGCGGCCTGCCGGTCCTCGAGATCGACGACCCGGTGGTGGATACGTTGCCCGGCACGGCGCTGCCGCCCCCGCGCCCGGAGGACGTCGCCTACATCATCTACACGTCCGGGACGACCGGAATCCCCAAGGGGGTGGCGGTCACCCACCGCAACGTCGCCCAATTGCTCGACTCGCTGGACGACGAACTCGAGCTGGGCCAGGTGTGGACGCAGTGCCACTCGCTGGCCTTCGACTTCTCCGTGTGGGAGATCTTCGGCGCGCTGTTGCGGGGCGGGCGGCTGGTGGTGGTGTCCGACGCGGTGGTCCGCTCACCAGAAGAGCTGTACGCCTTGCTGGTTCGCGAACAGGTCAGCGTGCTGAGCCAGACGCCGTCGGCGTTCGACGCGCTGCAGACCGCCGATGCGCTCGCACCCGACCTCGCCCAACAGCTCAAGCTGCAGACGCTGGTGTTCGGGGGCGAAGCGCTCGAAGCCCGGCGGCTGGGCAGGTGGCTGGACAACCACCCGGGACTGCCGCGGCTGATCAACATGTACGGCACCACCGAGACCACGGTGCACGCCTCGTTCCGCGAGCTCGGCGCCGGGGACGTCGGCGGCGATGCCAGCCCCATCGGGGGGCCCCTGGCGCACCTCGCCTTCTTCGTGCTGGACCGCTGGTTGCGGCCGGTGCCGGCCGGGGTGGTGGGCGAGCTGTTCGTGGCCGGCCGCGGCCTGGCGTGCGGGTACGTGGGCCGGTCGGGTCTGACCGGGTCGCGGTTCGTGGCGTGCCCGTCGGGGCCGCCCGGACAGCGGATGTATCGCACCGGCGATCTGGTGCGCTGGGGCGCCGACGGGCAGCTGCGCTACCTCGGCCGCGCCGACGACCAGGTCAAGATCCGCGGCCACCGCATCGAGCTCGGCGAAATTCACACGGTCCTAACAGGTTTGGCCGGGGTGAAGCGGGCGGCGGTGATCGCCCGCGAGGACCGCCCCGGCGACAAGCGGCTGGTGGGCTACGTGACCGGCAGCGCCGATCCGGCCGCCATCCGCGCGGCGCTCGCGGAACGGTTGCCCGCCTACATGGTGCCCTCCGCGGTCGTCGTCGTCGACGCGATCCCGTTGACGGTCAACGGCAAACTCGACACCCGGGCCCTGCCGGCGCCCGACTACCGCGGCGCCGCGCCGTACCGCGCCCCGGCCACCGCGACGGAAGAAATCCTGGCCGGCATCTACGCCCGGGTCCTCGGCATCGACCGCGTCGGCGTCGACGACTCGTTCTTCGACCTGGGCGGGGATTCGCTCGCGGCGATGCGCTTGATCGCGGCGGTCAACGCCGGCCTGAACGCGCACCTCGGGGTGCGCTCCCTGTTCGAGGCGCCCACGATTCACCTGTTGGCGCCGCGCCTCGGTGCGGACGGGGCGGGGCGCACACCCCTGGTGGCGATCGAGCGGCCCGCCGTGATCCCGCTGTCCTTCGCCCAGTCCCGGTTGTGGTTCCTGGACCAGTTGCAGGGCCCGTCGGCGGTGTACAACATGGCGGCGGCGCTGCGCCTGCGGGGGAGCCTCGACGTTGGCGCGCTGGGCGCCGCGCTCGGCGACGTGGTGGCCCGCCACGAAAGCCTGCGCACGGTATTCGTCGCGGCGGAGGGGACACCCCAACAGATCGTGGTGCCGCCCGCAGAGGCCGACGTGGCCTACGACGTGGTCGACGCCACCGCCTGGCCGCCCGGCCGGCTGGCCGAGGCCGTCGAGGCGGTGGCCCACTACGCGTTCGACCTGGGAACCGAAATCCCGTTGCGCGCCTGGCTGTTCCGAACGGCCGGCGACGAGCACGTGCTGGTGTCGGTGCTGCACCACATCGCCGCCGACGGCCTGTCGCTCACCCCGCTGGTGCGCGACCTCGGCGTGGCCTACGCCCGCCGGTGCGCGGGCGAGCCCCCGGGCTGGGCGCCGCTGGCGGTGCAGTACGCCGACTACACGCTGTGGCAACGCGACCAGTTCGGCGACCTGGACGACCCGGACAGCCCGATCGCCGGGCAGTTGCGGTTCTGGGAACACAACCTGGCCGGGATGCCCGAGCGGCTGGTGTTGCCCACCGATCGGCCCTACCCGCTGGTGGCCGACCACCGCGGGGCCACCGTGAGCGTGCAGTGGCCGGCCGAGTTGCAGCAACGGGTGCGCGAGGTCGCGCGGGCGCACAACGCGACCAGCTTCATGGTGGTGCAGGCCGCCCTGGCGGTGCTGCTGTCGACGCTGAGCGGAAGCAGCGAGGTGGCCGTCGGCTTCCCGATCGCCGGGCGGCGCGACCCGGTGCTCGACGACGTGGTGGGCTTCTTCGTCAACACCCTGGTGCTGCGGACGGATCTCGGCGGCGACCCGACGGTCGCGCAGGTGCTGGCGCAGGTGCGCGGGCGCAGCCTGGCCGCCTACGAACACCAGGACGTCCCCTTCGAGGTGCTGGTGGAACGGCTGCACCCCGCCCGCAGCCTCGGCCACCACCCGCTGGTGCAGGTGATGCTGGCCTGGCAGGGCAACGACGCCACCGACCTGCGCCTCGGCGACCTGGACGTCACCCCGCTGCCGGTGGACACCCACACCGCCCGGATGGACCTGACCTTTTCGCTGGCCGAGCACTGGGGCGCCGGCGGCGAACCCGCGGGAATCGGCGGGCAGGTCGAGTTCCGCACCGACGTGTTCGACGCCGGCACCATCGAAACGCTGGTCAAACGCCTGCACCGGGTGCTGGTGGCCATCACCGCGGACGCCGACCGGCCGTTGTCGTCGATCGACCTCCTCGACGACGGCGAGCGCGCCCGCCTCGACGAATGGGGCAACCGTGCGGCGTGCAGCCGGCCGGTGACCTGTCCGTCGATCGTGGCGGCGTTCACCGCGCAGGTGGACCTGGCCCCGAAGGCCCCGGCGCTGTGCTGCGGTGACCGCACGATGACCTACCGGGAATTGGACCGCGCCGCGAACCGATTGGCGCACTTGCTGATTGACCAGGGCGCCGGGCCGGGCGAGTGTGTGGGCCTGCTCGCTGAACGCTCGGCGGAGGCGGTCGTGGCGATCCTCGCGGTGCTCAAGACGGGGGCGGCGTACCTGCCGATCGATCCGGGGCTGCCCCCCGCGCGCATCGAGTTTCTCCTCACCGACGCCGCGCCGATCGCCGCGGTGACGACGGCCGGCCTCCGATCACGGCTGGACGGGTACGACCTCGCCGTCGTCGACGTCGACGATCCGGCCCTGGACACCCGGCCCGACGGCGCGCCCGCCGCGGCGCCGACGGCCGACGACGTCGCCTACCTGATCTACACGTCCGGTACCACCGGAACCCCCAAAGGCGTTGCGGTCACCCACCGCAACGTCACGCAACTGTTCGCCCCCCTCGACGCGCCCCTGCCCGTGGCGGGAGCGTGGTCGCACAGCCATTCGCTGGTCTTCGACGTGTCGGTGTGGGAGATCTTCGGTGCGCTGTTGCACGGCGGGCGGGTGCTGGTGGTGCCCGACGCGACGGCCCGCTCGCCGAGGGAACTGCACGCCCTGCTGAGCGCCGAACGGGTCAGCGTGCTCACCCAGACGCCGTCCGAGGCGGGCATGCTCCCGGTCGAGGGCCTGGATTCGGCCGCCCTGGTGGTGGCGGGTGAGGCCTGCCCGGAAGAGGTGGTGGACCGCTGGGCGCCGGGGCGGACGATGCTCAACGTCTACGGACCCACCGAGACGACGATGTGCGTGGCGGTCAGCGCGCCGCTGGCGCCCGAGTCGAGAACACCGCCGATCGGTGCGCCGGTTCCGGGGGCCGCGCTGTTCGTGCTCGACGGCTGGCTGCGCCCGGCGGCCACCGGAGTCGTCGGGGAGCTGTACGTGGCCGGCGCGGGGGTGACCTACGGGTACGTGCGCCGGTCCGGGCTGACCGCGTCGCGGTTCGTGGCCTGCCCGTTCGGTGCGCCCGGGGCCCGGATGTATCGCACCGGGGACCTGGCGTGTTGGGGCCCGGACGGGCAACTGCAGTACCTGGGCCGCGCGGACGACCAGGTCAAGATTCGCGGCCACCGCATCGAGCTCGGCGAAATCCGCACGGCCCTAACCGGTTTGGGCGGGGTCGAGCAGGCGGCGGTGGTCGCCCGCGAGGACCGCCCCGGCGACAAGCGGCTGGTGGGGTACGTCACCGGGACCGCCGACGCGGCCGCGTTGCGCGTGGCGCTGGCCGACCGGCTGCCCGCCTACATGGTGCCGGCGGCGGTGGTCGTGCTGGACGCCCTGCCGCTGACCGTCAACGGCAAACTCGACACCCGCGCCCTGCCGGCACCGGCGTACACCGACGGCGACGGCTACCGCCCGCCGGCCACGCCCGTCGAGGAGACCCTGGCCGACATCTACGCCCAGGTGCTCGGGATGGAGCGGGTCGGGGTCCAGGAGTCGTTCTTCGACCTGGGCGGGGATTCGCTGTCGGCGATGCGCCTGGTCGCCGCGATCCAGTCGACCCTGGGCGTCCACCTGCCGGTGCGCGCCGTCTTCGACGCGCCGTCGGTGCGGAACCTGGCTCAGCAGCTGGACCGGCACGCCGAGGAGGCCGCGCAGCCGGGGCGGGCCACCTTCGCGTCCGTGCACGGCCGCGACGCCACCGAGGTCTACGCCAGCGACCTGACGCTGGACAAGTTCGTCGACGCCGCGACGCTGGGCAACGCGCCGGCGCTGCCCGGCCCGGGCGCGCAGGTGCGCACGGTCCTGTTGACCGGTGCTACGGGCTTCCTGGGGCGCTACCTGGCGCTGCAGTGGCTCGAGCAGCTGGAGCTGGTCGACGGGACGCTGATCTGCCTGGTGCGGGCCGGCTCCGACGAGGAGGCGCGGCGGCGGCTGGAGACGACCTTCGACAGCGGCGACCCCCGCCTGCTGGCTCACTTCGCGGGGCTGGCCGCCCACCACCTGGAGGTCCTGGCCGGCGACAAGGGCGCGACGAACCTCGGGCTCGACGAGCGGACGTGGCAACGGCTGGCCGACACCGTCGACCTGATCGTCGACTGCGCGGCCGTCGTCAACGGCGTCCTGCCCTACCGCGAGCTGTTCGGCCCCAACGTGGCGGGCACCGCCGAGCTGATCCGGCTGGCGCTGACCACCAGACTCAAGCCCTACACGTTCGTCTCGACCGCAAACGTCGGGGACGGCGTCGACCGGGCGGCCTTCACCGAGGACGCCGACATCCGCGCGATCAGCCCCACCCGCATCATCGACGGCGGCTACTCCAACGGCTACGGCAACAGCAAGTGGGCCGGCGAGGTGCTGCTGCGCGAGGCGCACGACCTGTGCGGGCTGCCGGTGACGGTGTTCCGCTGCGACATGATCCTGGCCGACACCAGCTACGCGGGCCAGCTCAACCTGTCGGACATGTTCACCCGGATGGTGCTGAGCATCGCGGCCACCGGGGTCGCGCCGCGCTCGTTCTACCGACTCGACGCCGAGGGCAACCGGCAGCGTTCGCATTTCGACGCGCTGCCCGTCGAATTCGTCGCCGAGGCGGTCACCGCGCTGGGCGCCAAAGCGGTCGCCGGCTTCGGGACGTATCACGTGATGAACCCGCACGACGACGGCATCGGCATCGACGAGTACGTCGACTGGCTGATCGAGGCCGGCTACCCGATCGAGCGGATCGACGACTTCGGGGAGTGGCTGCGCCGGTTCGAGGCCGCGCTGCGCGAACTCCCGGAGCGCCAGCGGCAACACTCGGTGCTCCCGCTGCTGCAGCTGCCGAGCACCCGGCAGGTCGAACCCGGGGCGCCGGCACGGGGTGCGCTCGCGTCGACCGACCGGTTCCGGGCCGCGGTGCGGGAGGCCAAGATCGGCCCGGACGGCGACGATCCCGACATCCCGCGCGTGTCGCCGCCGGTGATCGTCAAGTACGTCACCGACCTGCAGTTGCTCGGCCTGCTCGACGCGTAAGCCGTTGCCCCGCAGGTAGTTCCGGCGAGGGGGCGGCATTCGGGCAATGGCGCGGCGATTCGTGGCTACCATGGCCGGAGATCGTGACGGTGTCCCGCCAGTACACGGAGTGCTCACATGACAACAGCCCGCGTGCCCACATTGCCGCTCGACGAAGCCACCGCCGCGGCCGACGAAGCGGCCGTCCCCAACTACATGGCGGAACTGAGCATCTTCCAGGTGCTGCTGAACCACCCGCCGCTGGCGCGCGCCATCAACGATCTGCTCGCCACCATGCTCTGGCACGGCGCGCTCGACCCCCGGTTGCGCGAGCTGGTGATCATGCGGATCGGCTGGCTCACCGCATGCGACTACGAATGGACGCAGCACTGGCGGGTCGCCTCGAGGCTGGGCGTGGCCTCCGACGACCTGCTCGGGGTGCGCGACTGGCAGGCGCACGACGGGTTCGGCGCGCGCGAGCGCGCCGTGCTGGCCGCCACCGACGACGTGGTGCGCGACCGCGCCGTGAGCGATGCCAGCTGGGCCGCCTGCGAGCGTGAATTAGGTTGCGACACAACGGTTCTCATCGAGCTCGTCACCGCGATCGGCGCGTGGCGGATGGTCGCGTCGATCCTGCACAGCCTGCGGGTTCCGCTCGAAGAGGGCGTGTCCAGCTGGCCGCCGGACGGCCGGTCGCCCGCCGGGGCCGTGATCGATTGACATATCGATCGGTGGCTCTCTAGCGTCGGGCAATGCGTACCAGAGTCGCCGAGATGCTCGGCGTCGAGTTTCCCATCTGCGCGTTCAGCCACTGCCGCGACGTGGTGGCCGCGGTGACCAATGCGGGCGGGTTCGGCGTCCTCGGCGCGGTGGCGCACAGCCCCCAGCGGCTGGACAGCGAACTGACCTGGATCTCCGAGCAGACCGGCGGCAAGCCGTTCGGGGTGGACCTGCTGCTGCCGCCCAAGTACGTCGGCGCGGACGAGGGGGGCATCGACGCCAAGCAGGCGCGGTCGCTGCTGCCCGAGGAGCACCGCGCGTTCGTCGACGACATCCTCGCCCGCTACGGGATCACGGCGCCGGCGCAGGAGGCGCGGGCCTCCGCCGGCGGCCTGAACATCTCGCCCAAGGGCTACGGGCCGCTGCTGGACGTGGCCTTCGACCACGACATCAAGCTGATCGCCAGCGCCCTCGGGCCGCCGCCGGCCGACCTCGTCGAACGCGCCCACGACCGCGACGTGCTGGTGGCCGCGCTGGCCGGCACCACGCGCCACGCGCAGCGGCACGCGGCCGCCGGCGTCGACCTGATCGTCGCGCAGGGGACCGAGGCCGGCGGGCACACCGGCGAGGTCGCCACCATGGTCCTGGTTCCCGAGGTCGTCGATGCCGTCTCCCCGGTCCCCGTGCTCGCGGCGGGCGGCATCGCCCGCGGCCGCCAGATCGCGGCGGCCCTGGCCCTCGGCGCCGAAGGCGTGTGGTGTGGCTCGGTGTGGCTGACCACCGAGGAGGCCGAGACGCCGCCGGTGGTCAAGGACAAGTTCCTGGCCGCCTCCTCCTCGGACACCGTGCGCTCGCGGTCGATGACCGGTAAACCGGCGCGGATGCTGCGCACGGCCTGGACCGACGAATGGGAGCGGCCGGAAAAGCCCGACCCGCTGGGCATGCCGCTGCAGACCGCGCTGGTCACCGAGCCCCAGGTGCGCATCAACTCCGCGGCCGCGCACCCCGGCGCCAAGGCGCGCGAACTGGCCACCTACTTCGTCGGCCAGGTGGTGGGCTCGCTCGACCGGGTTCGCCCCACCCGAACGGTGGTGCTCGACATGGTCGAGGAGTTCATCGACACGGTCGGGCGGCTCGAGGGCCTCGTCGAGTAGTGACCGGCCGGCCGGTGCCGGCGAACAAGAGGTGAACAATCGGTGCCGACCGGCCGAGTCGTACGCGCTGGTCACGGCGCCAAAGCCTGCGGAGATCCTGTGGGCTCGCCCCGGAAACCCGTAAAGATCGCAACACGTGGCCCCGAGGCGTTTGACCCGGTCGGACCCGTCGTGCATGATCGGTCGGGTATGCACCTCGTTAGGTGAGGCGTCTACACGAATACAGGCCACTGACCCCGAACGTCGAAAGACGCCCCGGGTCAGGACAGCTCCTCCCGGCTTAAGGGTTGAGCCCAGGTGGCTTCCGGCTCGGATTGTTTTCCAGGCCAGGACACGTCGTGTGGTGCCGAAGCTCTGACGAGAGGGGTGCGGATCTCCGACGGTCGTCGGGTTTCTGCTCCTCATGCTGCGCGCAGATCGTGTGCGGACGGCCGCACACGTCGTGACCGCGAGGAGGTGAGGGACGCATGAGTTCCAGTGACAGTCCGGACCGAAGTCCGAGCCGTGTCTCGTCCCGATCCGGTCTCCGGTACGACGTCCTCGGCTGAGCGCCGAAACGTTCACTGGCTTATCGGCCAAGCGTTCTGGGATCGGAACCGCGACGGGACTTCGACACGTCAGTCCCTAGTAGTCCCCATTTGGAATTCCGTTGAGGAGACGACCATGACCGTAGCCCTGCACGACGACGTGACGACCGTGGCGCCCACCCGCACGCTCAAGGTGGTGCGTGACACCGACACCGTTCCCGCCGCCGCTCCCAAGAAGGTTCCCCGCCGCATCGCCACCCAGTTGCTGCTCGGCGGTGACCCGCTGGTGGACGGCGCGACACGCCTGCTGAGCATCCCGCTGCGGCACGCCTACGCGGCCCTGTGGCGCGTCGGTGTGCTCGAAATTCAGGCCTGATCCGATGGGCGGCGACCATCCAGGCTCCAAGGGGCTACCCGGCCGCAGGCGTGACCTGTGACCAGGTAGCCCCTTGGGGTGCTTCGCCTGAGTAGAATCGACCCACTGGCATCGATCCGGCATCACCGGGGAGCCTTCGGAAGAACAGCCGGCTTCGGCAGCGAAACCGGCCCAGTAGAACCGAACGGGTGGGCCCGTCACAGCCTCCGACGAGCGGCCACGCAGCAGCGTGGCAAGCGGGGTGGTACCGCGGCGCTCGCGCAGACAGCGCGTCGTCGTCCCCGGCCTGACCATGGGCATGCAGGAGACGACGCACACCGTGACCGAAAACGCTGACGCCAGAGCCTATCCCAAGCAGGCGAGCGGAGCACCCGACTTCCCGGCCCTCGAACTCGAGGTCCTCGACTACTGGGCCCGCGACGACACCTTCCGGGCCAGCATCGCCCGCCGCGACGGCGCAAAAGAGTACGTCTTCTACGACGGGCCGCCGTTCGCCAACGGGCTGCCGCACTACGGGCACCTGCTCACCGGCTACGTGAAGGACATCGTGCCGCGGTACCGCACCATGCGCGGCTACAAGGTGGAGCGCCGATTCGGCTGGGACACCCACGGATTGCCCGCCGAACTCGAGGTCGAACGCCAGCTGGGCATCAACGACAAGTCGCAGATCGACGACATGGGTATCGCGGCGTTCAACGAGGCCTGCCGCGAATCGGTGTTGCGCTACACCGACGAATGGCGGGCCTACGTGACCCGCCAGGCGCGTTGGGTGGATTTCGACAACGACTACAAGACCCTCGACCTGTCCTACATGGAGTCGGTGATCTGGGCGTTCAAGCAGCTGTGGGACAAGGGCCTGGCGTACGAGGGCTACCGGGTCCTGCCGTACTGCTGGCGCGACGAAACCCCGCTGTCCAACCACGAATTGCGGATGGACGACGACGTCTACCAAAGCCGCCAGGACCCGGCGCTGACCGTGGGATTCAAGGTGGTCGGCGGCCCGCTGGACGGCGCGCATCTGCTGGTGTGGACGACGACGCCGTGGACCCTGCCGTCGAACCTGGCGGTCGCGGTCAACCCCGAGGTCACCTACGTCGAGGTCCGCTCCGGCGAGCATCGTTTCGTGCTGGCCGAGGCCCGGCTGGGCGCCTACGCCCGAGAGCTGGGCGAAGAGCCCGAGGTGCTGGGCAGGTATCGGGGCGCGGATTTGCTGGGCACGCGTTACCTGCCGCCGTTCCCGTATTTCATGGAGAGCCCCAAGGCCTTTCGGGTGCTGCCGGGCGACTTCGTCACCACCGAGGACGGCACCGGGATCGTGCACATGGCGCCGGCCTACGGCGAGGACGACATGGCGACCACCGAGGCGGCGGGGATCGCGCCGGTCACGCCGGTCGACGCCAAGGGCCGCTTCGACGCCTCGGTCCCGGATTACCAGGGGCAGCGCGTCTTCGACGCCAACCCGCACATCATCCGCGACCTGAAGAACGGGACCGGCCCGGCGGCGGCCAACGGCGCGGTGCTGCTGCGCCACGAGACCTACGAGCACCCGTACCCGCATTGCTGGCGCTGCCGCAATCCGCTGATCTACCGGGCGGTGTCGTCCTGGTTCGTCGCGGTCACCGCGTTCCGGGATCGCATGGTGGAACTCAACCAGCAGATCACCTGGTACCCCGAACACGTCAAGGACGGCCAGTTCGGCAAGTGGCTGCAGGGCGCCCGCGACTGGTCGATCTCGCGAAACCGCTACTGGGGCAGCCCCATTCCGGTGTGGAAGTCCGACGACCCGGCCTACCCGCGCATCGACGTCTACGGGAGCCTGGACGAGCTGGAGCGCGACTTCGGGGTGCGTCCCGACAACCTGCACCGGCCCTACATCGACGAGCTGACCCGCCCCAACCCCGACGACCCGACCGGCCGCAGCACCATGCGGCGGATCCCCGACGTGCTCGACGTGTGGTTCGATTCCGGGTCGATGCCCTACGCGCAGGTGCACTACCCGTTCGAGAATGCGGAATGGTTCGACGGGGTCAAAAGCGCCGACCCTGACAAGCAGGTCGACGCGCACTACCCGGGCGACTTCATCGTCGAGTACATCGGGCAGACCCGCGGCTGGTTCTACACGCTGCACGTGCTGGCCACCGCGCTGTTCGACCGGCCGGCGTTCAAAACCTGTGTCGCGCACGGCATCGTGCTGGGCTCCGACGGCCAGAAGATGAGCAAGTCACTGCGCAACTACCCGGACGTGTCGGAGGTATTCGACCGTGACGGCTCCGACGCCATGCGGTGGTTCCTGATGGCCTCGCCGATCCTGCGCGGCGGCAACCTGATCGTCACCGAGCAGGGCATCCGCGAGGGCGTGCGCCAGGTGCTGTTGCCGCTGTGGAACGCCTACAGCTTCCTGGCCCTCTATGCGCCGAAAGTCGGTAGCTGGCGCACCGATTCGCGTCAGGTGCTGGACCGCTACATCCTGGCCAAGCTCGCCGAACTGCGCGACAACCTCACCCGCGAGATGGACAGCTGCGACATCTCCCGGGCCTGCGAGCACCTGCGCCAGTTCACCGAGGCGCTGACGAATTGGTATGTGCGCCGGTCACGTGCGCGGTTCTGGGAGGAGGACCCCGACGCCATCGACACCCTGCACACCGTGCTCGAGGTGACCGCCCGGCTGGCCGCGCCCCTGCTGCCGTCGGCCACCGAGATCGTCTGGCGCGGGCTCACCGGCGGGCGGTCGGTGCACCTCACCGACTGGCCGGAAGAGGGTGTGGTGCCCGTCGACCCGGAGCTGGTCGCCGCGATGGACCAGGTCCGCGAGGTGTGCTCGGCCGCTTCGTCCCTGCGCAAGGCCAAGAAGCTGCGGGTGCGCCTGCCGCTGCCGAAACTGACCGTGGCGGTGGACGATCCGCGCCGGTTGGAGCCGTTCGTCGACCTGATCGCCGACGAGCTCAACGTCAAGCGCGTCGAGCTGACCGACGCGATCGACACCTACGGCACCTTCGAGCTCACCGTCAACGCCCGGGTGGCCGGCCCGCGGCTGGGCAAGGACGTGCAGGTCGCCATCAAGGCGGTCAAGGCGGGCGAGGGCGTCGTCAACCCGGACGGCACCCTGACCGCGGGGCCCGCGGTGCTGCAGCCCGAGGAGTACAGCTCGCGGCTGGTCGCCGCCGACCCCCAGTTCACCGCGGCGCTGCCCGACGGGGCGGGGCTGGTGGTGCTCGACGGCACCGTCACCCCCGAACTCGAAGCCGAGGGCTGGGCCAAGGACCGCATCCGCGAACTGCAGGAGCTGCGCAAATCCACGGGTCTCGAGGTGTCCGACCGGATTTCGGTGGTGATGTCGGTGCCGGCCGAGCGCATCGACTGGGCGCGCACGCACCGCGACCTGATCGCCGGCGAGATCCTGGCCACCGGCTTCGACTTCGGCGAGCCCGGACCGGGCGCCGCCGACATCGGCGACGGCGTCCGGGTGAGCATCGCGAAAGCCTGACCCGCGAAACTGTATTCCGCGACGCATTTCCCGAGACCAGCCGTCGCTAGTTGCAGTCTCGCGGGCATGTCGGCGTGGCGTGGCACCCTGCCGTCGTGACCACCGAGCCATTCGTCGGCACCGACGCCATCCGTGCGGGAGCGTGGACGCAACGTGAGCTCCGGCGCTCGTGCACCCGGATCTACCGCAACGTGTACCAGCGGCGCGGTGGCGAACTGACCGCGCGGGATCGCGCGATCGCCGCGTGGCTGTGGTCCGGTAAGGAAGCCGTCGTGGCGGGCACCTCCGCCGCGGCTCTGCACGGCGCCCAGTGGATCGACCCCCACGGCCCGGCCGAACTGGTCTGCCATCGCACGCGTCCGCCGTCGTTGATCGTCACCCGGAACGAGACGCTGGCCGCCGCAGAGGTGACGACGGTCGATGGCATCCCCGTCACGTCGGCGGCCCGCACCGCCTTCGACCTGGGGCGGCGGCCAGGGTCGACGGTCGCGGTGATCCGCATCGACGCCCTGGCGCGGGCGACGGGTCTGGTGGCCGAGGACGTGTGGCCGCTGGTGGACGCGCACCGCGGCGCGCGCGGCATGAAGCAGCTGCGACGCGTGTTGCCCCTCGTCGACGCCGGCGCCGAATCCCCGCAGGAGACCAGGACCCGGCTGGCGCTGCTTCGCGGGGGGCTGCCCAGGCCGCAAACACAGATCGTCGTGCGCAACGTCTGGGGCGCCGTGCTGGCCCGGATCGACATGGGCTGGGAGGAGTGGCTCGTCGGGGTGGAGTACGACGGGCCGCAACACTGGACGGACCCGCGCATCCGCGCCAACGACATCGAACGCACCGCGGAACTGGAACGACGCGGATGGCGCTTGGTCCGTGTCGGCGCCGACCTGCTGCGACACCGACCGGACGTCGTCGTGGAGCGGGCACGCAGCGCCCTGGCGGCGCGGGGCTGCCCATGCTGACCGCGAGACTGCAACCGGCGACGCGTTTCTCGAGAAGACCCGTCGCTGGTTACAGTCTCGCGAAGGGGTGACCAATAGCATCAACCGCGTGGAGTCCCGTTGGGTGCTGCACCTGGACATGGATGCGTTCTTCGCCTCGGTCGAACAACTCACCCGGCCGACCCTGCGCGGGCGGCCGGTGCTGGTTGGCGGCCTGGGCGGCCGCGGCGTGGTGGCCGGGGCCAGCTACGAAGCCCGCGTGTTCGGCGCCCGCTCGGCCATGCCGATGCATCAGGCCCGTCGCCTGATCGGGGTGACCGCGGTGGTGCTGCCGCCGCGCGGGGTGGTGTACGGGGTGGCCAGCCGGCGCGTCTTCGACACCGTGCGCGCGGTGGTGCCGGTAGTCGAGCAGCTGTCCTTCGACGAGGGCTTCGGCGAGCCGCCCCACCTCGCCGGCGCCTCCGCCGCGCAGGTCGAGGCGTTCTGCGAAGACCTGCGGCGGCGGGTGCGCGACGAGACGGGCCTGATCGCCTCGGTCGGTGCCGGCTCGGGCAAGCAGATCGCCAAGATCGCCTCCGGCCTGGCGAAGCCCGACGGCATCCGGGTAGTGGGGCGCGCCGAAGAACGTTCGCTGCTCGGCGGGCTGCCGGTGCGGCGGCTGTGGGGCATCGGCCCGGTCGCCGAGGAGAAGCTGAACCGGCTCGGCATCGAGACGATCGGCCAGCTGGCCGCCCTCACCGACGCCGAGGCCGCCAACATCCTGGGCGCGACGATCGGGCCCGCGCTACACCGCCTGGCCCGCGGCATCGACGACCGCCCCGTCGCCGAGCGCGCCGAAGCCAAGCAGATCAGCTCCGAGTCCACGTTCGCGGTCGACCTGACCACGCTCGAGCAGCTGCGCGAGGCGATCGATCCCATCGCCGAGCACGCCCACCAACGCCTGCTGCGGGACGGCCGGGGCGCCCGGACCGTCACGGTGAAGCTGAAGAAATCCGACATGAGCACGCTGACCCGCTCGGCGACGCTGCCGTACGCCACGACCGAGCCCGGCGCGCTCGTCGCGGTGGCCCGGCGGCTGCTGCTCGACCCGCGCGAGATCGGGCCGATTCGCCTACTGGGCGTGGGCTTTTCGGGATTGAGCGACGTGCGGCAGGAGTCGCTGTTCCCCGACCTGGAGTTCGCGGGGGAGACCTCGGAACAGCACCCCGTGGAGGCCGCGGCCGAGGCCATGTTCGCACCGGTCGCCGAGGCGGGCTCCCCGTGGCGGGTGGGCGACGACGTCACCCACCCCCAACTCGGGCACGGCTGGGTGCAGGGCGCGGGCCACGGCGTGGTGACCGTGCGGTTCGAGACACGCAGCTCGGGGCCGGGCCCGGCCCGGACGTTCCCCGCCGGCACCGCCGAGCTGACCCAGGCCAACCCGGTGGATTCCCTGGACTGGCCGGACTACCTCGGCGCGCTGCAGGCCCTGGAAGCGGATGCGCCGTCAGCCCCACCGGGCGACGACGTCGCCGACCGGTAGCCGCGCCGCCAGCGCGGCCATCAGCAGCACCCGCGCCTGCGGCGGCCGCAGCCGCGGCACCAGCACCGCCCCCGCGGCCGCCATGTCGTGGCCGGGCCCGTAGCTCGCGCCGACCCGGCCGCCCG
>NZ_GG770555.1:63382-102277 GCF_000164135.1 Mycobacterium parascrofulaceum ATCC BAA-614
GCCCCGGCGGCCACGCACGCGTCCAGGGCCACGCCGTCGCTGCCCAGGTACGCGGCGACGATGTCGACGCGCGGCGCCCGCGCCGCGCTCAGATCCCCCAGCTGCGGCCGCGTCTTGGAGCCGGCCAGCGTGACACCGCCGTTCACGGTGCCGATCAGCTCACCGGCGAAGCCGCTCAGGTCGTCGGTCGCCACCTTGTTCAGACCCAACGGCTGCAGCACCCGGCCGGCGAAACACACCAGCACCCCCAGGCCGCGGGCGGCGGGGCTGCCCGCCACCGCCAGCGCCGCGCGCAGGTTGGCCGGGCCGTCGGCATCCGGGGCGTCCGCGCCGCGCATCGCGCCGGTCAGCACCACCGGGACGTCCCCGGCGTGGGTGAGCTCGAGCCACAGCGCGCTCTCCTCCATGGTGTCGGTGCCGTGGGTGACCACCACACCGTCGGCGCCGCCGTCGACCGCCGCCCGCACCGCGCCGCGGATCCGGTCCCAGTCGGCCGGCACCAGCCGGGAACTGTCCAGCGCCAACACGTCGACCACGTCGACGTCGAGCCCGGCGGCCAGCTCGGCCGCCCCGTACGCGGGCCGGTGCACGCCGTCCGCGCCGGTGCCGGTCGATATCGTGCCTCCGGTGGCGATGACGGTGAGCCGGCCCATGGGGAGATCATCGCGCACGCCAACCATGAACACCGGCCGGCCCGCGTCCGCGGTGGGGGATGATGTGAGAGTGCCCGAGGAACCCACCCGATCCACCGAGCCCGCGACCTCCACCGACCACGCCGAGGGCGGCGCGGCCACCGGCCCGCGGCGGCCGCCGCGGCGGCTGCGGCTGTTGCTGTCGGTCGCGGCGATCGTCCTGGCCCTGGACATCGTCACCAAGGTGCTCGCGGTCAAACTCCTGCCACCCGGGCAACCGGTGCCCATCATCGGCGACACGGTGACCTGGACGCTGGTGCGCAATTCCGGGGCCGCGTTCTCGATGGCGACCGGCTACACCTGGGTGCTCACACTGATCGCGACCGGCGTGGTGGTCGGCATCTTCTGGATGGGGCGCCGGCTGGTGTCGCCGTGGTGGGCGGTCGGGCTGGGCATGATCCTGGGCGGCGCCATGGGCAACCTGGTCGACCGCTTCTTCCGGGCGCCCGGCCCGCTGCGCGGCCACGTCGTGGACTTCCTGTCGGTCGGCTGGTGGCCGGTGTTCAACGTCGCCGACCCCTCCGTGGTCGGCGGCGCCATCCTGCTGGTGGTGTTGTCGATCTTCGGCTACGACTTCGACACCGTGGGCAGGCGGAAGGCCGACCGGGGCCGATGACCGACCGTTCCATGCCGGTCCCCGAGGGGCTGGCGGGCATGCGCGTGGACGCGGGGCTGGCGCGCCTGCTGGGGCTGTCCCGCAGCGCCGCCGCCGCCATCGCCGAAGACGGCGGCGTGGAACTGGACGGAGTGCAGGCCGGCAAGTCCGACCGGCTCACCGGCGGCGCGTGGCTGCAGGTGCGCCTGCCCGAGGCGCCGCCGCCGGTGGAGAACACCCCCGTCGACATCGAGGGCATGACGATCCTGTACTCCGACGAGGACATCGTTGCGGTCGACAAGCCGGCCGCGGTGGCCGCGCACGCGTCGGTGGGCTGGACCGGGCCGACGGTGCTCGGCGGGCTGGCCGCCGCCGGCTACCGGATCACCACGTCCGGCGTGCCCGAGCGGCAGGGCATCGTGCACCGGCTCGACGTCGGCACCTCCGGGGTGATGGTGGTGGCGCTGTCCGAGCGCGCCTACACCGTGCTCAAGCGGGCGTTCAAGCAGCGCACGGTCGACAAGCGCTATCACGCGCTGGTGCAGGGACATCCGGACCCGTCGAGCGGGACGATCGACGCGCCGATCGGGCGGCACCGCGGCGGCGAGTGGAAGTTCGCGGTCACGACCAACGGCCGGCACAGCCTCACCCATTACGACACCATCGAGGCCTTCACCGCGGCCAGTTTGCTCGACGTGCACCTGGAAACCGGTCGGACACACCAGATCCGGGTGCACTTCTCGGCGCTGCACCACCCGTGCTGCGGTGACCTGGTCTACGGGGCGGACCCGAAACTGGCGAAAAGGCTTGGGCTGGAACGGCAATGGCTGCACGCCCGGTCGCTGTCGTTCGCCCATCCGGCCGACGGCAGGCGGATGGAGATCGTCAGCCCCTATCCGGCGGACCTGCAGCACGCGCTCGACGTGCTGCGCGCCGAGGGCTGATCAGTCTGATGGTCGTGACCCGTCCCCCAAGCTTCGCTGGGGGTGCCCCCAGCGCCCGGCTTCGCCGCGCTTGCGATCACTCAGCCGGCTTGCGCGCCTCGACCAGGAGCCGGACCGAGTGCGCGACGAACGGACCGTCGGCCTCGATGCGCTGGTGCAGTGCCCGCAGCCGCTCCCGGTAGGCGTCGACCGTGAAGTCCGGGACCGTCCAAATCACCTTGCGCAGGAAGTAGATAACGGCGCCGACGTCGAAGAACTCGGCCCGCATCCGCTCCATCCGCATATCGACGACGTCCATCCCGGCGGCCTCGGCCCGGGCGCGCTGAACGTCGGGGTGCAGCTCCGCCCATTTCTGCGGCTGGGGCCCGATGAAGTATTCGACCAGTTCGGCCATCGTCGCGGGCCCGATCTGCTGGGCGAAGTAGGTGCCGCCGGGCCGCAGCACCCGGGCGATCTCGGGCCAGCGCACCTCGATCGGGTGGCGGCTGGTCACCAAGTCGAACGCCGCGTCGGCGAACGGTAGCCGCGGCTCGCCCCCGGTCACCACCACCACCGCGCCGCGGGGGTGCAGGCGCTGGGTGGCCAGCGCGGCGTTGGGCGGCCAGGATTCCGTCGCGGCCATCGTCGGCGGAAACGTCTCGGCGCCGTCGAGCACCTCGCCGCCGCCGGTGTCGAGGTCGCAGGCGGCCGACACGTTCGCCAGCCGTCGGCTCATCTGACGCTGGTAACCCCACGACGGGCGTTCTTCGGTGGCGCGCCCGTCCAGCCAGGAGAAATCCCACCCCTCGACGGGTGCCGCGTCGGCCTCGGCGACGAGGTCGTCGAATGTGCGACCCATGCCGAGCATGCTAGGCGCCGGTCACGGTGCCCGGCAGACGAGCGTGGTGCCGTTCAAGTCGAGCTTGACCTCGCCCTGGTGCTCCCAGTACTCGGAGCCCTGCCGGCCGTACCGGGCGCCGCTGCCGGACGGCTCCTGGAACAGGATCTCCTGGTTGCCCTTCCAGTTGAGCACCGCCGCAGGCGGGTCGAATTCGTTGTAGAACTGCGCGGTCAGCGGCCCGGCGTCGGCGGGGCACTGGTAGGTGACGAGGGGCGGGCTCAGGGTGCCGGGGTCGGCGATGGCCAGCTCGACCAGCCGCGTCTGGTAGGCCTCGGCCAGGCAGGTGCCCGGTTGCGGGTTCTGCGCGCAGCCGTCGCGGGCGGCCGCCCAGGTGTTCTGCGCGGCCGTCAGCGCGGCCTGGTCCGCGCCGGGCCGGGCCAGCGCCTGCTGGTAGGCGGCCTGCAGGCGGTGGTCGAGGTCGGTCAGGTGGGGTTCGCCGCACACCAGTTGCTGGGCGGCGTTGGCGGGTTTGCCGCAGTCGAGCGCCGCCGCGGTGGACGGGGCAGGGGCGGTGCTGGTGGTGGTCGTCGTGGTGGTGGCGGCCGGCGGCGGGGCGGTCTTCGCGCCGCAGGCGCCCAGCGCCAGGGCGGCGACGATGAGGGCGAGCAGTCGCATACCTGCTGACTACCGGTTGTGGCCCGCGCCCCGGGCGCGACACGCCGAGATTGCCGCCAGGGTCGTGGTGGCTGCCACCACCACAGCCGCCACTGCACTCTCGGTGAACGGATCAGACCGTGGCCGTGTTGGGCTCGCCCGTCGCGATCTCGGGTGCCAGCGGCGCGATCGCCCCGATGATCTCGGTCACGGTTCCCGACGGCACGCCGGCCGCGGCGAGCGCGTCGGACAGGTGGCCGGCCACCAGGTTGAAGTGGTGCATGGTGATCCCGCGGCCCCGGTGCACCTGCCGCATCGGCGCGCCGGTGTAGGGCTCCGGCCCGCCGAGGGCGGCGGCGAAGAACTCCACCTGCTTGCCCTTGAGGCGGTTCATGTTGGTTCCGGTGAAGAAGCCGCAAAGTTGGTCGTCGGCAAGCACGCGGGCGTAGAAGTCCTCGACCACGACTTCGATCGCCTCGCGCCCGCCGATCCGGTCGTAGACGGCGACCGGTTGCGGTCTGCGGAAGCGCGCCAGAATTTTCATAATCCCGATTGGAACATTTCGGCGTTGCCTGGCCGTTAGTTCGCCATCTCACGCGGATGTCTTTGCGTAACAAGCGGATTGCCCATTCCTGACGGCCGCGTCCGCGCAGGCGTGAGACGCGCGCCCCGCTTTACATGCCCGAAATCCGCATCGGGCCGGGCCGGTGATGTCTTAGGTTGGCTTAATGACTCGCGTCACATCATTCACACAGCCCCACAAGGCGGTCGTGGTCAACGGGCAGGCCGGTTGCGGTCGGGGGGCCGACATCATCAGGAGCGAAAGCCGATGAATCTGGGTGACATCACGAACCTGGTCGAAAAGCCGCTCGCGAATTTGGTGGAGAAGCCGATCGCGGCGGTGTCCCACCTCGTCAACACCCCCAACTCCGCGGGACGCTACCGCCCGTTCTATCTGAGAAACCTGCTGGACGCGGTGCAGGGCCGCACGCTGGACGAGGCCGTCGCGGGCAGGACCGTCCTGATCACGGGGGGATCGTCGGGCATCGGCGAGGCCGCCGCCAAGCGGATCGCGGAAGCGGGCGGCACGGTGGTGCTGGTCGCGCGGACCCGGGAGAACCTGGAGAAAGTCGCCGCCGAGATCGAAGGCAACGGCGGCACCGCCCACGTCTACCCGTGCGACCTGTCCGACATGGACGCGATCGCCGCGATGGCCGATCAGGTGCTGGGCGACCTGGGCGGGGTCGACATCCTGATCAACAACGCGGGGCGCTCGATTCGGCGCTCGCTGGAGCTGTCCTACGACCGGATTCACGACTACCAGCGGACGATGCAGCTGAACTACCTGGGCGCCGTGCAGCTCATCCTGAAATTCATCCCGGGCATGCGGGACCGCGGGTTCGGGCACATCGTCAACGTCTCCTCGGTCGGCGTGCAGACCCGCGCCCCGCGGTTCGGCGCCTATATCGCCAGCAAGGCGGCCCTGGACAGCCTGTGCGATTCGCTCCAGGCCGAAACCGTCAACGACGGCGTCAAGTTCACCACGGTGCACATGGCCCTGGTCCGCACGCCGATGATCAGCCCGACCACGCTCTACGACAAGTTCCCGGCGTTGACGCCGGACCAGGCGGCCGGGGTGATCGCCGACGCGATCGTGCACCGGCCCCGGCGGGCCAGCTCGCCGTTCGGGCAGTTCGCCGCCGTCGCCGACGCCGTGAACCCGGCGGTGATGGACCGGGTGCGCAACCGCGCGTTCGCCATGTTCGGCGACTCGGAAGCCGCCAAGGGCGACGAATCGCCAAGCGAATCACCGCAATTCGACAAACGCAGCGAGACGTTTGTGCGGGCGACGCGCGGGATACATTGGTGACATCATGAGCCTTCCGAAACCCGACATCGCGACCACCGTCGTCATCACCGGCGCCTCGTCCGGCATCGGCGCCGAACTGGCCCGCGGGCTGGCCCGCCGCGGCTTCCCGCTGCTGCTGGTCGCGCGGCGCCGGGAGCGCCTCGACGAACTCGCCACCGAGGTGGGCCAGGAGTACTCCGTGGCCGTCGAGGTGCTGCCGCTGGACCTCGGCGACCCGAACGGCCGCGCGAAGCTGGCGGACCGGCTGCGCGCCGAGCCGATCGCCGGGCTGTGCAACAGCGCCGGGTTCGGCACCAGCGGCGTCTTCCACGAGCTGCCGCTGGAACGCGAAAGCGAGGAGGTCACCCTCAACGCGCTGGCGCTGATGGAGCTCACCCACGCGGCCCTGCCCGGCATGATCGAGCGCGGCGCCGGCGCGGTGATGAACATCGCGTCCATCGCCGGCTTTCAGCCGGTGCCCTACATGGCGGTCTACTCGGCGACCAAGGCCTTCGTGCAGACGTTCTCCGAAGCCGTGCACGAGGAGCTGCACGGAACGGGGGTCTCGGTCACGTGTTTGTGCCCGGGGCCGGTGCCGACCGAGTGGGCCGAGATCGCCAACGCCGAGCGGTTCAGCATCCCCATCGCGCAGGTGTCGCCGCGCGACGTCGCCGAGGCGGCGATCGCCGGGATGCTGGCCGGCAGGCGCTCCGTGGTGCCCGGCGTCGTACCCAAGGTCGTGAGCACCGGCGGCCGGTTCGTGCCGCGCAGCCTGCTGCTGCCCGGCATCCGGATCGGCAACCGGTTCCGCGGGGGACCCAACCGCTGAGTTTCGCTGGGCTGGGGCACCCCCCGCTGGCGAGTGTCACGCCAGCGTGGCATTGAGCATCGAGTGTCACGCCAGCGTGGCATTCACCGGGGAGCAAGGAGGAATCGCGTGGCCGCAGTTGACCTGACCGCCGACGTACCGATGAGCCCGCAGGAGATGTGGGACCGCGTCTCCGACCTGTCGGACCTGGGTGACTGGCTGGTGATGCACGAGGGGTGGCGCAGCGACCTGCCCGACGAACTCGGCGAGGGCGCCCAGGTGGTGGGCGTGGCCCGGGCCAAGGGCTTCCGCAACCGCGTGACGTGGACGGTCACGACGTGGGACCCGCCCCATCAGGTGGCGCTGTCGGGGTCCGGCAAGGGCGGCGCCAAGTACGCCGTCACGCTCTCCGTACAGGCCGCCGAAGAGGGATCGACGCTGGGCCTGCGGCTCGAGCTGGGTGGGCGTCCGCTGTTCGGGCCGGTCGGTTCGGCGGCGGCGCGGGCCGTCAAGGGCGACGTGCAGAAGTCGTTGCAGAACTTCGTCGAGCTGTACGGATAAAACGGCTCGACACACTTCGCGACACGCCCGAAACCCGTCGGTCCTCGGTCATAGACTGGCGTCCCTATGAACCAGTCGTCGTCGTTCGTGCACCTGCATAACCACACCGAGTACTCGATGCTGGACGGGGCCGCGAAGATCACGCCGATGCTGGCCGAGGTGGAGCGGCTGGGGATGCCCGCTGTCGGGATGACCGACCACGGAAACATGTTCGGCGCCAGCGAGTTCTACAACGCGGCGACCAAGGCCGGGATCAAGCCGATCATCGGCGTCGAGGCGTACATCGCGCCCGGTTCGCGCTTCGACACCCGCCGCATCCAATGGGGTGACCCCGGCCAGAAGTCGGACGACGTCTCGGGCAGCGGCTCCTACACCCACCTGACGATGGTGGCCGAGAACGCGACCGGGCTGCGCAACCTGTTCAAGCTGTCCTCGCTGGCCTCGTTCGAGGGCCAGCTGGGCAAGTGGTCGCGGATGGACGCCGAGCTGATCGCCGAGCACGCCGAGGGCATCATCGCCACCACCGGGTGCCCGTCGGGTGAGGTGCAGACCCGGTTGCGGTTGGGGCACGACCGCGAGGCGCTGGAGTCGGCCGCCAAGTGGCGCGAGATCTTCGGCGCCGACAACTACTTCCTCGAGCTGATGGACCACGGGCTGTCCATCGAGCAGCGGGTCCGCGAGGGCCTGCTAGAAATCGGCCGCAAGCTCGGCATCCCGCCGCTGGCGACCAACGACTGCCACTACGTCACGCGCGACGCCGCCCACAACCACGAGGCGCTGCTGTGCGTGCAGACCGGCAAGACGCTTTCGGACCCCAACCGGTTCAAGTTCGACGGCGACGGCTACTACCTGAAGTCGGCGGCCGAGATGCGCCGGCTCTGGGACGACCAGATTCCCGGCGCGTGCGACTCGACCCTGTTGATCGCCGAGCGGGTGCAGCCCTACGACGACGTGTGGGCGCAGCGCGACCGGATGCCGATCTTCCCGGTGCCCGAGGGGCATGACCAGGCGTCCTGGCTGCACCACGAGGTGATGGCGGGACTGCGGCGGCGTTTCCCGTCCGGCGTCGGCCAGGACTACATCGACCGGGCCGAGTACGAGATCAAGGTCATCTGCGACAAGGGCTTCCCGTCCTACTTCCTGATCGTCGCCGACCTGATCAACTACGCGCGCTCGGTCGACATCCGGGTGGGGCCCGGCCGCGGTTCGGCGGCCGGGTCGCTGGTGGCCTACGCGCTGGGCATCACCAACATCGACCCCATTCCGCACGGCCTGCTGTTCGAGCGGTTCCTCAACCCGGAACGCCCGTCGGCGCCCGACATCGACATCGACTTCGACGACCGGCGGCGCGGCGAGATGGTGCGCTACGCCGCCGACAAGTGGGGCCAGGACCGGGTGGCCCAGGTCATCACCTTCGGCACCATCAAAACCAAAGCGGCGCTGAAGGATTCGGCGCGAATCCACTACGGGCAGCCCGGCTTCGCCATCGCCGACCGGATCACCAAGGCGTTGCCGCCGCCGATCATGGCCAAGGACATCCCGCTGTCGGGCATCACCGACCCGGAGCACGAGCGGTACAAGGAGGCCGCCGAGGTGCGCGGCCTGATCGAGACCGACCCCGATGTCCGCACCATCTATCAGACCGCGCGCGGGCTGGAGGGTCTGATCCGCAACGCCGGCGTGCACGCCTGCGCCGTGATCATGAGCAGCGAGCCGCTGACCGAGGCCATCCCGCTGTGGAAGCGGCCGCAGGACGGCGCCATCATCACCGGCTGGGACTATCCGTCGTGCGAGGCCATCGGCCTGCTGAAGATGGACTTCCTGGGCCTGCGCAACCTGACGATCATCGGCGACGCCCTGGAGAACATCAAGGCGAACCGGGGGGTCGACCTCGACCTGGAATCGGTGCCGCTGGACGACGAGCCCACCTACGAGTTGCTGGGCCGCGGCGACACCCTGGGGGTGTTCCAGCTCGACGGCGGGCCGATGCGCGACCTGCTGCGCCGCATGCAGCCCACCGAGTTCAACGACATCGTCGCCGTGCTGGCGCTGTACCGCCCCGGCCCGATGGGCATGAACGCCCACAACGACTACGCCGACCGCAAGAACAACCGGCAGGCGATCAAGCCGATCCACCCCGAGCTCGAGGAGCCGCTGCGCGAGATCCTCTCGGAGACTTACGGTCTGATCGTCTACCAAGAGCAGATCATGTTCATCGCCCAGAAGGTCGCCTCCTACACGATGGGCAAGGCCGACGCGCTGCGCAAGGCCATGGGCAAGAAGAAGCTCGAGGTGCTCGAGGCGGAGTACAAGGGCTTCCAGGAGGGCATGACCGCCAACGGCTTCTCCGAAAAGGCGGTGAAGGCGTTGTGGGACACCATCCTTCCCTTCGCCGGGTATGCGTTCAACAAGTCGCACGCCGCCGGCTACGGCCTGGTGTCCTACTGGACCGCCTACCTCAAGGCCAACTATCCGGCCGAATACATGGCCGGCCTGTTGACCTCGGTGGGCGACGACAAGGACAAGGCCGCGGTCTACCTGGCCGACTGCCGCAAGCTCGGCATCACCGTCCTGCCGCCGGACGTCAACGAGTCCCTGGTGAACTTCGCCTCGGTGGGCCAGGACATCCGGTTCGGGCTGGGCGCGGTGCGCAACGTCGGCGCCAACGTGGTCGGCTCGCTGATCAAGACCCGCAACGAGAAGGGCAAGTTCACCGACTTCTCGGACTACCTCAACAAGATCGACATCTCGGCGTGCAACAAGAAGGTCACCGAGTCGCTGATCAAGGCGGGCGCGTTCGATTCGCTGAGCCATGCCCGCAAGGGCCTGTTCCTGGTGCACACCGACGCCGTCGATTCGGTGCTGGGCACCAAGAAGGCCGAGGCGATAGGGCAGTTCGACCTGTTCGGCGGCTCCGATGGCGAGGCCGGCTGCACCGACTCCGTCTTCACCATCAAGGTCCCCGAGGACGAGTGGGAAGACAAGCACAAGCTGGCCCTTGAGCGCGAGATGCTCGGCCTGTACGTGTCGGGGCACCCGCTCAACGGCGTGGCGCACCTGCTGGCCGCGCAGACCGACACCCAGATCCCAGCCATTCTCGACGGCGACGTCCCCAACGAGAGCCAGGTGCGGGTCGGCGGCATCCTGGCGTCGGTCAACCGGCGCGTCAACAAAAACGGAATGCCGTGGGCCTCCGCACAACTGGAGGACCTCACCGGCGGCATCGAGGTGATGTTCTTCCCCCACGCCTATTCCACCTACGGCGCCGACATCGCCGACGACACGGTGGTGCTGATCAACGCCAAGGTGGCCATCCGCGACGACCGCATCAGCCTGATCGCCAATGAGCTTGTGGTGCCGGACTTTTCCAACGCCCAGCCGAACCGGCCGATCGCGGTCAGCCTGCCCACCCGGCAGTGCACCATCGACAAGGTCAGCGCGCTCAAGCAGGTGCTGGCCCGGCACCCCGGCACCTCCCAGGTGCACCTGCGGCTCATCAGCGGGGACCGGATCACCACCCTGGAGCTGGACGCCTCGCTGCGGGTGACGCCCTCGCCGGCGCTGATGGGCGACCTCAAGGAGCTGCTCGGCCCCGGCTGCCTGGGCAGCTAGTTCGCTGGAAGCCCGGTGCGCGGCCAACCGCACACTCGAGGCGGAGTGCGCGGCCAGCCGCACCCTCGCGGGGCGGCTAGGCGGACAGGCCCAGCGCCGCCTCATGGTCGTGGGTGGGAACGATCGTCACAACGTGCCGCGCCAGGTGCAGTCGCGGCAACGTCTTGAAGGCTTCGCCGCGGTCCTCGTCCACGAGAACCCCTGGATAGCTTGATTTTTGGCGTACCTTCTCGATCTGCAACCGGTGCCAGGCCGCGTCGCCCGCGATCAGGACCCACCCGTCCCCGGTGTGGGCGAGGACCCCGACGCTGCCCGGGGTGTGTCCGGCGAGGTCGACCAGCAGCACCGAGCCGTCGCCGAACACGTCGTGGCTGCGGGTGAAGGTGAGCACGGACGGGCCGTCCAGCTCGTAGTCCACCACGGGCCGGTCGCGCAGCGAATCGCGGACGCCGCCGACCGGAGCGACGGGACCGGAACCGATCCAGTCCCGCTCGGTGCGGTGCAGGTGCACGGGCAGGCCCGGCAGGTCCAGCAGGCCGGACACATGGTCCCAGTGCGCGTGCGTCGGCAGGGCGAAGTCCAGCGCCGGCGGCTCCGGCAGCTGGTGCAGGGCCGTGATCGTGGGCACGGTGTCGGCGGGCGGGCGGACCGCGACGCGCAGCACCGCGGGGAGCTGGGCGATCGCGCGGCGCTCGACGTCACGGCACACCGCCGGGTCGACGATGAACGTCGCCTCCGGATGGCGGACGACGAATGAGGTCATCGCGTTGTCGACACGGGCCGGCGTGAACGTGCCCTCGACGATCGCCGCGGTCGGCACCGAGCGCGGCACCTGGGGCAGCGCGGTCACCGTCACGGTGCGCCGGGGCGTCGGCAATCCCGCGTCGGCGACGCTGCGCAGGAACCGTTGATCGGGCCGCTTCGGGCGTGCCGCGCCCCAGAGCAATCCCGTTGCCGCCGAGCAGCATTGGCGTAGCGTGGGGGAGCGGACCGGGTCGGGTCTCATGGCATCTCCACCCGGACGATGACGCTGTCGGGCCATACGCCGCGATCGCGGGCGCGGGCCAGCTTCTCGCGCACGCACAGGTCTTGGTGAACGTTGGTGACACCCGGGACCTTGATCAGCGGCACGATGTTCCACTGCCAGCCATAGCGGTCGCGCAGGACGCGGTTGGCCCGCTCGGCCTCGGCGCCGGAAAGGACCGTCGCGCGGCCGGCCACCGCCGAAGCGCCCGGACGCACCCGCCCGCGATGGTCGCACGCCGTGAGCTCGACGCCGGGGTGCGAGGTCAGCCGCCTGGTCTTCGGCCCCACCTTGGTGCGGAACACCAGCGCGTCGCCGTCCAGCCCGAACCAGATCGGGGTGTCGACGGGGGTGCCGTCGCGGCGGAACGATCGGAGCAGGGCGTAGCGCGCCGCGCGCAGCCCGTCGAGTGAATGTGTGTGCATCGCCCCAGTCAACGACTTAGAGTTAGCTCTAAGTCAAGCGCCGAAGGAGGCCCGATGCTGACGATCGGCGAGGTGGCGCGCCAGGCCGGGGTCGCGGCGACCACATTGCGGTACTACGAACAGATCGGCCTGGTGCCGGCGCCGGGACGGCGGGGCGGTCAGCGCCGCTACGACGAGTCGGTGCTGGCCCGGCTCGAGGTGATCCGGCTGTGCAAGTCGGCCGGCTTCGCGCTGGAGGAGATCCAGCTGCTGTTCGCCGACGACGCCCCCGGCCGTCCGGCCAGCCGTGCGCTGGCCGAGGCCAAGCTCGCCGAGATCGATGCGCAGCTGGAGTCGCTGGCCCAAGCGCGCGCCGTGATCGAGTGGGGCATGCGCTGTACGTGTCCGTCGATCGACTCGTGCACGTGCGGAATTCATACCGCGGTGCCCGCCTGAGCAAAGGAGATTCATGACCAAACCGATTGCCGTGCAGAACTTTTCGCACATCTGCATCGGGGTCTCCGACATCGAGGCGTCGCGCGAGTTCTACACCGCGGTGCTGGGCATGGACGTCGTGTTCGACGTCCAGCTGGAGGGGGCCGGGCTCGATGCGGTGACCGGCGGGGCCGCGCAGCGCGGCCGAATGGTCGGCGGTCTGATCGGGGCCGCCATGGTCGAGCTGCTGTCGTTGGGAGCCGTCCCCGAGTGCCCCCGCGGGCCCCACCTGGGCTACACCAACGTCTCGTTCCGGGTCGACGACCTCGACGCCGCCTACGACGCCGTCCGCCGCGGGCATCCCGGCGTGCGGGCTGAGCCGCCCGTCGACATCGGCGGGGTGCGGATGTTCTTCATCTACGATCCCGACGGCACCCCCATCGAGCTGCTGGAGCTGCCCGCCGGCATATCGAGCACGTTGCAGCTCTGGCGCCCGGATCCGGCGTGATCGGTTCCGTGCCGGTAACCGCGGACGTACGCTCACGAAGGCAGAGCCGAGAGGACACATATGACGACAGCCGAGCGCCCGGTCACCCTCTGCGAGGCGTTCCAGCGCACCGCGTCGACCGATCCGGGCGCCGTCGCGCTCCGCAGCCCCGGCGACACCCAGACGATGACGTGGAGCGAGCTCGCGGCGCAGGTGCGCAGAGTCACCGCGGGCCTGGCCGGCCTGGGGGTCGGGCGGGGCGACACGGTGTCGCTGATGATGGCCAACCGCGTCGAGTTCTACCCCTTCGAGATCGGCGCCCAACACCTCGGCGCCACTTCGTTTTCGGTGTACAACACGCTGCCCGCCGAGCAGCTGACCTACTTGTTCGCCAACGCGGACACCCGGGTGGTGATCTGCGAGGAGCAGTACGTGGAGCGCATCCGCGCCAGCGGCGCACCCATCGAGCACATCGTCTGCATCGACGGTTCGCCGCCCGGCACCCTCTCGGTGGACGACGTGTACGCCGCCGCGAGTGACGATTTCGACTTCGAGGCGACGTGGCGCGCGGTGCGGCCCGACGACGTCGTCACCCTGATCTACACCTCCGGAACCACCGGAAACCCCAAGGGCGTCGAGATGACCCACGCCCACCTGCTGTTCGAGGCGTACGCCCTCGACGCCGTGCTCCCGTCGCGGTTCGGTGACCGGGTCACCTCCTATCTGCCGACGGCGCACATCGCCGACCGGGTGATGGGCCTCTACGGCCTGGAGGTGTTCGGCGCCCAGGTCACGGTGGTCTCCGATATCCGCACCATCGCCGCCGCGCTTCCCGACGTGCGGCCCACGGTCTGGGGCGGGGTGCCGCGCGTGTGGGAAAAGCTCAGGGCGGGAATAGAATTCGCCGTCGCCAACGAACCGGACGACGTCAAGCGCCAGGCGTTGCAGTGGGCGATGTCGGTGGCCGGCAGGCGTGCCGCCGCCCTGCTGGCCGGCGAGCCGATGCCGGACGAGCTGGCCGCCGAATGGGCCCAGGCCGACGAGCTGGTGCTGTCGAAGCTGCGCGAGCGGCTCGGCTTCGGCGAACTGCGCTGGGCGGTCTCCGGGGCGGCCCCCATCCCGAAGGAGACGCTGGCCTTCTTCCTCGGCATCGGCGTGCCGATCGCCGAGGTCTGGGGGATGTCGGAGCTGAGCTGCGTCGCCGCCGTCAGCCATCCCCGCGACGCGCGCCTGGGCACCGTCGGCAAGCTGCTGCCGGGGCTCGAGGGCAAGGTCGCCGACGACGGCGAGTACCTGGTGCGCGGACCGCTGGTGATGAAGGGCTACCGCAAGGAGCCCGCCAAGACCGCCGACGCCATCGACGCCGACGGCTGGCTGCACACCGGCGACATCATCGAGGTCGACGACGAGGGCTACCTGAGAATCATCGACCGCAAGAAGGAACTGATCATCAACGCGGCCGGAAAGAACATGTCGCCGGCCAACATCGAGAACACCGTCCTGGCCGCATGCCCGATGGTCGGCGTGATGATCACGATCGGTGACGGGCGGCCGTACAACGCCGCGCTGATGGTCTTCGACGCCGAATCCGTCGGTCCCTACGCGGCGCGGCACGGCCTGGACGACCCGTCGCCCGCGGCGCTGGCGTCCCATCCGGAGGTGATCGCCCGAATCGCCGCGGGGGTGGCCCACGGCAACGCCAAACTGTCCCGGGTGGAACAGATCAAGCGCTTCCGGATACTGCCGTCGCTCTGGGAGCCCGGGGGCGACGAGATCACGCTGACCATGAAACTCAAGCGCAAGCCGATCATGACGAAGTACGCGCGCGAGATCGAGGAACTCTACGCGCCCGACTTGCACCCGGAGGTGCACGAGCCCGCGACGGCCGCGACGGTGCAGCCGGCATGAGCGGGGGACCGGGGGCGACCGCCCGTGAGCTCGGCCGAGTCGGTGTGCGAAGGTTGCTGCAGCGCACCGGCATTGTCGAAGAGTCGACGACACCGCTGACGACCGACACGGCGGAGGTCGTCCAGCTGCTCGCGGCCCCCTGGTATGACGAGCGGCTGAAAGGGCTGGCCGAAGAGCTCGGGCGCGACCTGTCCAGCGTGCGCGCCGAGGCCGCGTCCTACCTGCGGGAGATGGCGCCGTCGCTGGACGAGCGGGCGGTCCGCGCCTGGCGCAGCTTTTCCTGCTGGCTGATGCGGGCCTACGACATCCTGGTCGACGAGGATCAGATCGCCCAGCTGCGCAGGCTGGATCGCAAAGCGACGCTGGCCTTTGCGTTTTCGCACCGTTCCTACCTGGACGGCCTGCTGCTGCCCGAGTCGATACAGGCCAACCGGCTCTCGCCCGCGCTCACCTTCGGCGGGGCGAACCTCAACTTCTTCCCGATGGGCGCCTGGGCCAAGCGCACCGGCACGATCTTCATCCGCCGGCAGACCAAGGACATCCCCGTCTACCGCTTCGTGCTGCGCGCGTACGCCGCCCAGCTGGTGCAGAACCACGCCAACCTCACCTGGTCCATCGAGGGCGGCCGCACCCGGACCGGCAAGCTGCGGCCCCCGGTCTACGGAATCCTGCGCTACATCAGCGACGCCGTCGACGAAATCGACGGCCCCGAGGTGTATTTGGTGCCCACCTCGATCGTGTACGACCAGCTGCACGAGGTCGAGGCGATGACCACCGAGGCCTACGGCGCGACGAAGCGGCCCGAGGACTTCCGTTTCCTGATCCGGCTGGCGCGACAGCAGGGGGAGCGGCTCGGCCGCGCCTATCTGGACTTCGGCGAACCGCTGCCGCTGCGCAAGCGCCTCGAGGAGTTGCGCGCCGAGGAGTCCGGCACGGGAACCGAGATCGAGCGCATCGCGCTGGACGTCGAGCATCGGATCAACCGCGCCACCCCGGTCACCCCGACCGCGGTCGTCAGCCTGGCGCTGCTGGGCGCCGACCGCTCGCTGTCCATCAGCGAGGTGCTGGCCACCGTGCGGCCGCTGGCGAGCTACATCGCCGCGCGCAACTGGTGCGTGGCCGGCGCCGCGGACCTGACCAACCGCTCGACCATCCGCTGGACCCTGCACCAGTTGGTCGCCTCGGGGGTGGTCAGCGTCTACGACGCCGGGACGGAACCGGTCTGGGGCATCGGATCCGACCAGCACCTGGTCGCCGCGTTCTACCGCAACACCGCCATTCACATCGTGGTCGACCGCGCGATCGCCGAGACGGCGCTGCTGGCCGGCATCGAAGAGGCCGAGGCGGACGTGGACGGTCTGGTGTTGCCGACGACGGTGCGCGATGAGGCGCTGCGCCTACGCGAGCTGCTGAAGTTCGAGTTCCTGTTCTCGGCCCGCGCGCAGTTCGAGAAGGAGCTCGCCGACGAGGTGCGCCTGATCGGGCGCGTGGAAGACACCAGCAAGGCGGCCCGGGCGGCCGACGTGCGCGGCCTGTTGGAGAAGGCCGACCTGCTGCTGGCGCACCTGGTGTTGCGGCCCTTCCTGGACGCCTACCACATCGTCGCCGACCGGCTGGCCGCCTACGACGACGAATCGTTCGACGAGGACGCGTTTCTCGCCGAGTGCCTCGAGGTCGGTAAGCAGTGGGAGCTGCAACGGCGGATCGCCAGCGCCGAGTCGAGGTCGATGGAGTTGTTCAAGACGGCGCTGCGGTTGGCCCGGCACCGTGAGCTGGTGGACGGCTTCGACGACCAGGACGTCGCCCAGCGGCGGCGCGAGTTCCTCGACGAGATCGCCGCGGCCGTCCGGCGGGTCAACACGATCGCGGGCCTGGCCGGGATGCGGTAGCGGCGCTCCCCGCCGGGAAGTGCTGTTGCGTCTCAGCGTGTGGGCGGTACCGGCATCTCGGCGTGCCGAACCTGGTTCCCGCCGGCACGTTTCGCCTCGTACATCGCCAGGTCGGCCGCGTGTACCAGGCGTTCGATTAGCTGTCGGTCGAGGGTCTCGCCTTCGGCGGGCAGCCGGAAGCTGCTGGCACCGACGCTGGCCGTCACGCCCCAGGGTGTGGCGGCGATGGCGAGGCGCAGGGCCTCCGCCATCCGAAGGGCCTCCTGGGTTCCGATCGTCTGGGCGACCAGAAATTCCTCCCCGCCCACCCGGGCGATGATCGTTCCCTCGTCGCCGAGGCGCCGCAGGTTGTCGGCCACGGCCACCAAGATGCGGTCCCCGGTCGCGTGACCGTGGGTGTCGTTGACACGCTTGAAGCGGTCGAGATCGACCATCAAGACGCTGAGGCATGACGAGGGATGGCCGGCGGCCGATATTCGCGATGCCGCTCGATAAAAGCCCCTGCGGTTGCGCAAGCCGGTGAGCGGATCGGTAGAGGACTTGAGGGCGTCCACCGACAGCCAGTGCACCAGTACTTGTCCGCAGAAGGGCACTGCCAGGATCCCGGCGCTGAGCAACAGCAAGTTGGCCGCCGCCATTGCCGCGTCGCCGGACTCGGCGATCCGCGCGGCACACACCGCCGCCGCACCCAAGGCGGTGGCGAGTATGAAGACCAGCAGGCGGGCGGAGTGGCAAAACGCGACGTACCCCGCGAGGCCGCCGAACGCCGCGCACCCCAGCATCCCGCTGCGCGGGTCGCCCTCGACCACGAACGTCGTGCCGATCCCGAGCGAGCCCACTATCGAAAACACTTGTGATTGAACGCGTCCGGGCCACCGCCGCGCCCATACCAGCGCCATGCCCGCCAGGCTGACGACAAACGCCACGGACAGGCCGCGCCCCATGGTTGTCCGCGGTCCCGACGGGCTGCTGAGCATCAGCAGTGTCGCCGCGCCCAGGATCGCCATGATGCCGACCATCAGATAGCGGATGAACGGCTTCAACCCGCGTGCGCCGAGATAGTCGGAGAACCAGTCGTAGTGGTCGGGCTGACGCCACCACACGCCGATCCAGTGCATTGCGCGACGCCCCTAACCTGTGCTTTTGGCTGTATGGTACTTATCCCCGCCGGGATCGGGAACCGTTGAGAATGTCGGGCCGCGACCGCCGGCAGGCCGCCTACGACGACGAATCGTTCGACGACGACGGGTTCTCGCGGAGTGCCCGGAGGTCGGCAAGCAGTGGGAGTCGGCGGATCGCCAGCGCTCCCATCGCTCTCATGTTCTTCAAAGGTTCTGGGGCGGTTGACCAGTCGATATGACTGATAGAATTCGGCCATTGTGAGCCGCGGGGCAGCGTCTGAGCCTCAACGATGGCGACCGGGCGTCGCCATCGTCGCCGTGCTGTGCTTGATCGCCGCGCTCGTCGGGAGCTGGGCGGTGCGTTCGCAGGCGGCAGCGCCCGCCTCGCCGCCGTCGATCGCCGTGTCGCACGACGCAATTGGCGCCGGGAGCGCCGTCGAATTCTCCCGGGCGCATGCCGACATGGCCGGCCCGGCAAGTCATTTGAAGCGAAATGCCCCGACATCGACCGATCAGAAGTCGTTCAAGACCGCCGGGATCAAGCGCGACCGGCCACCGACCTGGTCGCGCGGGGCGCCGCCACAGTGGTGGCTGGCCACCCCGATTTCCCTGAACACCGCGGGGATCAACGCTCCCGGGCCGGATCCGGCGCACACCCCGTCGCCCATCCGGGCACTCGCCGGCCACCAACTCCTCAATCTCATCTGCATCGCCCGCTGCTGATCGGCTAGCGCGTAAGCCGTTTCCGGCGTCTTCCTGGCGCCCGATGCGCCAGCACCGGTCCCTTTTATCGACGTTTCTTTGAGACGCCGAGTCATTGCCGTCGCAGTTCGAAGGCTGTCGGCGGCGCTAACGCAAGCCTTGAGGAGTTTTGTCATGTCCCATCACGCAGTTGAATACACCCGCCGCCCAGACCAATTCCACGCCCCCCACCCCTTCGCGCGGGAGGAGAAGTAGCGATGGACTACGGCGCCTTACCACCGGAAGTCAACTCGGCGCGCATGTACAGCGGTCCGGGTTCGGGATCGATGATGGCCGCCGCGGCGGCCTGGGAAGGGCTGGCCACCGAGCTGTACACGGCGGCGGCCGGCTACGGCTCGGTGACATCGAGCCTGACGGGCGCGTGGCTGGGGCCGGCCGCGATGTCGATGGCCCGGGCCGCCGCCCCGTACATCGCGTGGTTGCGCACGATGGCCGAGCAGGCCGAACAGGCGTCCGCGCAGGCCGGTGCCGCCGCCGCGGCCTACGAGGCGGCGTGGGCGGCGACGGTTCCGCCACCGGTGATCGCGGCCAACCGTGCGGAGTTGCTGATGCTGATCGCGACGAACGTGTTGGGTCAGAACAGCCCGGCCATCGCCGCCGCCGAGACCGAATACGACCAGATGTGGGCCCAGGACGCGGCCGTCATGTACGGCTACGCCGGCGCGTCGGCGGCCGCCGCGACGTTGACGCCGTTCACCCCGCCGTCGGCGACGACCGACGCGGCGGGCCTGGCCCGGCAAGGGGTTGCGGTGACGCAGGCAGCCGGAACGGCGGGCGCCACCAACGCCCAGGAGATCCTCGCCAACGGGTCTCAGCTCGTTTCCACTGTGCCGCAAGCGCTTCAGGGGCTGGCATCGGCGCCGGCGTCCAATTCGTCGGGCGCGTCGGGCGGGTCGCTGTCGTCGTTGATGTCCAAGTTCAACTCGTTGACGGGGCCGGCGAAATTTTCGACTTACCCGATGACCTTCCTGAACCAGGCGCTGTCGGCGTCGAAGGCGGTCACCGCGCCGGTCGCGGCGGCCAAGGCGGCGTCGGGGCTGGCCACCGGGGTCGACGCCGGCGCACGCGCGCTCGGAGCGGCGGGCCTGCCGGGAATCGGTGGCGGCGCCGCGTTTTCCGCCGGCCTGGGTCGCGGCGTGTCGATCGGCGCGTTGACGACCCCGCACGCCTGGCTGGCCGCGCCCGCCACCGCCGCGGTGACGTCCGCGCCGCCGGGTGCCGGGTGGACCGCGACGCCGCCGAGCGCCATGACCGGATCCGGTCCGGCGGGCCTGCCGTTGATGCCGCTGGCGAACATGGCGGGGCGGGCCGTGGGCGGTCCCAGCGCTTCCCGGTTCGAGCTGCGCGCGAGCGTGGTCCCTCGTTCACCCGCGGCCGGGTGAGGGGGCCGGCCCGGCATGACGCCGCCCGGGGCGGGGTGAGCACTCACGGGCGGCGTCCAGGGTTCGTTTTATACTGGGTCGACATCGAACGCGCTGCGTTCATCTGCACGGAGGAGCGCCGGGTCGGGGCCCGAAACTATGACACTTGCCGCGTGGCCGGGGGGCCGGCCGAAAGCCCTGCCGCCGCAACCGGCGTCGGCACGTCAGCACCCAGACCCTCGACGCGTCGATGAGTGACGAGCCCGGCGGGCGGAATCGCCCGCTGATCGCGTACACCACGGGAGACAACGCGCCGCCGATCTCGCCGGCCCCGATCAGCCGGCCGTGGATGTCGGAGTTGCGAAACGGCTGGCCCAATCGGTGTCTGCCGATTCTCATCGCCAACCAGAGTGGGTGGGAGCTGCGCAATCAGTCCGCGTTCACCGCCACGTGGATGGGCGGCGACGACAGCATGGGGGTGATCATCGCGCCCGACCGGCGCGACCCCGACCAGTTCCTGCCGTTCAGCCACTTCGGCCACGGCATCCTGACCTGGCATGTGCCGATGTTGTTTCGCACCCCGCCCGGCTACAACCTGCTGGTCCGCGGTCCGGCCAACTATCCGAAGGACGCGGTGTCCCCGCTGGAGGGAATCGTCGAAACCGACTGGGCCACTTCGAGCTTCAGCATGAGCTGGCAGATCACCCGCAAGTTGATGCCGGTGCGGTTCGAGGTCGACGAGCCGATCTGCATGATCGTCCCGCAGCGCCGGGCCGAGCTGGAAGAGTTCGCCCCGGAAATCCGGCCGATCGAGTCCGACGAGGAAGTGCGTCGCAAACACGAGTTCTTCCTGCGTTCGCGCAACGAGCTGGGGCAGGCGCAGGCCGCGACCAACACCGCGATGGGCGAGCGGGTGCCGTGGCAGGGCGACTACACGCGGGGCAAGCACGCCGACGGCGAGGCCGGGGCGCCCGATCACCAGACGCGCATCCACCTCCGTCCGTTCGTCGCGTCGGAACGCACGACGCAGCAGTAGCCGCGCCGGTTGGGCCGCGGCCTAGAGTCGGTGGCATGCCACTTTCAGGGGAATACGCGCCGAGCCCATGGGACTGGGCCCGCGAACAGGCCGAGAAGTACGAGCAATCCGGCGGCACCGAGGCCACCGACATGAAGGGGAAACCCATCCTCGTGTTGACCACGATCGGGGCCAAGACCGGCAAGCTGCGCAAGACCCCGCTGATGCGGGTCGAGCACGACGGCGAGTACGCGATCGTCGCCTCGCTCGGCGGCGCGCCCAAGCACCCGGTCTGGTACCACAACGTCGTCAAAAATCCCCGGGTCGAGCTGCAGGACGGCGGCACGACCCGCGAATACGACGCGCGCGAGGTGTTCGGCGACGAGAAGGCGGTGTGGTGGGAGCGCGCCGTCGAGGCCTGGCCGGACTACGCCGAATACCAGCAGAAGACGGACCGGCAGATCCCGGTGTTCGTGCTGACCCCGGTCGGCTGAATTCCGGAGTTGATCGGCTGGCATGGCACCATTGATCAGTGTCCGCCGAATTGAGCCATGGCCCGAGCGTCGCGCCGCTGTGCGCGGCGGACATCGACCGCGCGGCCAAGCGGATCGCCGCGGTGGTCACGCCGACGCCGTTGCATTACAGCGACCGGTTGTCCGCGATCACCGGCGCGCAGGTGTACCTCAAGCGCGAAGACCTGCAGGTGGTGCGCTCCTACAAGCTGCGCGGGGCCTACAACCTGTTGGTCCAGCTGTCCGATGAGGAGCTGGCCGCCGGCGTGGTGTGCTCGTCGGCGGGCAACCACGCGCAGGGCTTCGCCTATGCCTGCCGGACGCTGGGCGTGCGCGGCCGCGTGTACGTGCCCGCCAAGACCCCGCAACAGAAGCGGGACCGAATCCGCTACCACGGCCGGGAGTTCATCGAGCTGATCGTGGGCGGAACGACCTACGACCTGGCCGCCGAGGCGGCGCTGGCCGACGTCGAACGCACCGGCGCCACGCTGGTGCCCCCGTACGACGACCCGCGCACCATCGCCGGTCAGGGCACCATCGCGGTCGAGTTGCTGGGGCAACTGGACAGCGAACCGGACCTGGTGGTGGTCCCCGTGGGCGGCGGCGGCTGCATCGCCGGCATCACCACCTACCTCGCCGAACGGACGACGAACACGTCGGTGCTGGGCATCGAACCGGCCGGGGCGGCGGCGATGATGGCCGCGCTGGCCGAAGGGGAGCCGGTGACGCTGGATCACGTGGACCAGTTCGTCGACGGCGCCGCGGTGCGTCGGGCGGGCACGCTGACCTATGCCGCGCTGGCGGCCGCCGGGGACATGGTGTCGATCACCACGATCGACGAGGGGGCGGTCTGCACCGCGATGCTGGACCTCTACCAGAACGAGGGCATCATCGCCGAGCCCGCGGGCGCGCTGTCGGTGGCCGGGCTGCTCGAGGCCGACATCGAGCCGGGCTCGACGGTCGTGTGCCTGATCTCGGGCGGCAACAACGACGTGTCGCGCTACGGGGAAGTGCTCGAGCGCTCGCTGGTCCACCTCGGCCTCAAGCACTACTTCCTGGTGGACTTCCCGCAGGAACCCGGCGCGCTGCGCCGCTTCCTCGACGAGGTGCTGGGCCCCGACGACGACATCACCCTGTTCGAGTACATCAAGCGCAACAACCGCGAGACCGGCGAGGCGCTGGTGGGCATCCAGTTGGCGTCGTCGGCCGACCTGGACGGCCTGCTGGCCCGGATGCGGGCGACCGAGCTGCACGTCGAACGCCTCCAGCCCGGATCACCGGCGTACCGCTACCTGCTGTTCTAGACCCCGGGCCGCGGTGGATGGACCAGCAGTATGGGCCAGGGACCGGCGGGTTCGGCCCGGTCAGCGCCCTCGTGCTCGGTGCGCTCGCCCTGTTGGCGTGTGCGGCGGTGTGGATTGCCCGCCGGGGGCCCCGGTTGCGGTTGCGCTGGGAGCGGGTGTCCCGCTCGGCCGTGGTCGGCAAAACGCTGACCTGGGTTCATGACCGGATCGGCGACCGGGGACGGTCGCTGGCCCGTCGCTGGGCCGCCGGCGAGGTCGCCGGGGTCGCATTGCTGCTCGGGCTGGCCACGGTCGTGGCGCTGGCGGTCGGCTTCACCGAGGTGCTCGACGACGTGCTCGAGGGCGACGGCATCGCCGGAATCGACCAACCGGTGACCGGGTGGATCGCGGCCCGCCGCGACCTGTGGCTGACCGCCGCCCTGCGGGCGGTCACCCGCGCGGGCGGACCGCTGTTCCTGGCTGCGCTCGCCTTCCCCGTCTCCGTGGCCGCCGGGTGCCGGTGCCGGTCATGGCGGCCCGTGGTGCTTGCCCTGGTGGGGGGTGGTGCGGTCCCGCTGGTGCTGTTCACGGCCAAGGCCCTGGTCGGCCGTCCGCGCCCGCCCCTTCCGTTCGCCCTGATCGACGCGGACGGGTATTCGTTCCCGTCCGGCCACGCGACCGGCACCGCCGCGATCACGGCCATCTCCGCATGGATGCTGACCCGCTGGCTGATCCCGTGGTGGACGGCTCGCGTGACCGTCTGGGCCGTGGCGATCGGCGCAACGTTTGTGATCGGGTTCTCGCGCGTCTACCTCGGAGTTCACTACACGAGCGACGTGCTCTCGGGCTGGATGCTGGGCCTGGCCTGGGCCGGCACCGTCGTTATGGTCGGCACCTGGTGGGACAACACCCGGCGTGCCCACGGCCTGCCGGGCGGGTCAAGCCCGGCACCCGAGTAGGTACCCCGGCACCGGCGTCGCGGGATCGAGGCCGGCGGCCGGCACCGGCGCCCCGGCCGTCACGCGCAGCGGCACCACCCCCGCCCAGTGCGGCAGCGCGCAATCCTCCGGATCTTCCACCGGGCCGCCGGTGCGCACCTTGGCCGACACCTCGGCGAGGTCGAGCGCGAGCACGCCGGTGGCGGCCAGCTCGCGCGGATTCGGGGCTCGGCAGTCGGCGGCGCGCCCGGGTGCGATGTGATCGAGCAGGCCGGCCAGCGCCCGCAGCCGCTCCGCCTCGTCGTCGACCACGCGCGCGGCACCCAGCACCACGACCGAGCGAAAGTTGACCGAGTGGTGCATGGCGGCGCGCGCCAGCACCAGACCGTCGACCAGGGTGACCGTCACGCACACCGGCAGCCCCGCCGGCGTTTGGCGGGCCGCGAGCAGGGGACCGCTGCCGGTGGAGCCGTGCAGGTAGAGCGTCTCGCCGAGGCGGGCGTGGGTGGTCGGCAGCACCACCGGCCGCCCGGCGCTGAGGTAGCCCAGGTGGCAGACGAGCGCCTCGTCCAGGATGCGGTGGACGGTGTTGCGGTCGTAGTGCGCGCGCTCCCGGTAGCGGGTGGGCGTGGTGCGCGGCGTCGGCTCGTATCCGGTGTGCATGGCGTCCGCCTTTGCTCTAGTACATAATTAATTCCGTGCCAGTACAAAACAGCATAACCGGGAGCGGTGCCGAGTCCATAGCGGCCAGCATCGAAGAGGCGATCTCGGCCGGCTCCCTCGCGCCCGGCGACGCCCTGCCGCCCGTCCGGGAGCTGGCCGCCCGGCTCGGCGTGAACACCAACACCGCCGCGGCGGCCTACCGGCTGCTGCGCCACCGGGGCGCCGTGGAGACGGCGGGCCGGCGCGGCACCCGGGTGCGCCACCGCCCGGCGACCACCCCGCGATCGCTCCTGGGCCTGGAGGTGCCTCCCGGGGTGCGCGACCTTTCCACCGGCAACCCAGACCCCGCCCTGTTGCCGCTCGCGGGAGCCACGCTGCCCGGCCCGGTCGCGGGCCGCCCCGTGCTGTACGGGGAGCCGGCCACGTCGGCGGCGCTGGCCGAGTTCGCCCGGGCCGCGCTGTCCGCCGATGGCGTCCCGGCAGAGCACCTCGCGGTGACCAGCGGCGCGCTCGACGGCATCGAGCGCGTCCTGACCGCGCACCTGCGTCCCGGCGACCGCGTGGCGGTCGAGGACCCGGGCTGGGCCAACCTGCTCGATCTGCTCGCCGCGCTGGGGCTCGTGGCCGAGCCCGTCCGGGTCGACGACGACGGGCCGCTGCCCGCCGACCTGACGCGGGCGCTGAACCGCGGTGTGCGCGCACTGATTATCACCAATCGCGCCCAAAACCCGACGGGCGCCGCCCTGTCCGCGCCACGCGCCGACGAACTACGAAAGCTGTTGGCCGACAGGGCGAGCGATCTGCTGCTGGTGGAAGACGATCACTGCGCGGGCATTTCCGGCGCGCCGCTGCACACCTTGGCCGGTGTGACCCGGCACTGGGCGTTCGTGCGCTCCGCGTCCAAGGCCTACGGGCCGGACCTGCGGGTGGCCGTGCTGGCGGGCGACCATCGCACCGTCGAGCGCGTGCACGGCCGGCTGCGGCTGGGCCCGGGCTGGGTGAGCCACCTGCTGCAGGATCTCGCCGTGAGCCTGTGGTCGGATCAGGCGGCCGTCCGCCTCGTCGCCACGGCCGAGCGGCGCTACGCCGACACCCGTCGGGCGCTGTGTGCCGCCCTGGCCGAGCGCGACGTCGCCGCCCACGCACGCTCCGGGCTCAACGTGTGGGTGCCGGTGCCGGACGAGACCGTCGCGATCACCCGGCTGCTGGGCGCGGGCTGGGCGGCGGCGCCGGGCACCCGGTTCCGGATCGGTACGCCGGCGGGCATCCGCGTCACCGTCGCGGACCTGGGCTCCGACGAGATCGCCCCGCTGGCGGATGCGATCGCCGGCGCGGTGCACGGCGCGGGCCGCTCCAGCGTCTAGGAGACCGTCAACGGCCTTCGCCGCGCACGCATCCCAGGCCCGGGCCCGTCCACAGCAGTTCCACGCTGGGCGCCGGCGGCGTCTCGCCGGATACGGCGGGCGCCGGCCGCCTCTTCCTGAACAAGCCGATGCACCGGCCGAATGCGGATCGATTCATGGGCGAAATCATCGACGGTTGCCGGCGCGGCGGTGCACCGTTATCCACAGGGGGGCGGCGCTTAGGTCCGCTCGCGCACCGCCAGGATGGCGAACGAATGGCCTTCCAGCGTCGTGCCGTCGGCCTCGACCGCGGGGTCACCCCAGGCGAGGACCACGTCACCGGCGACGGGCACCCGCACCGCCTCGGCGCCGAGGTTGCACACGATGCGCAGCCGGCCGCGCCCCACGCTGATCCAGCGTTGCTCCTCGTCGTAGTCGACGGTGAGGTGCTCCAGCCAGGGATCGGCCAGGTCCGGGTCGCTGTGCCGCAACGCGATCAGGTCGCGGTAGAGCCGGTGCACGCGCCCGTGCTCGCCGGAGTCGACTTCGTCCCAATCGAGCTTCGAGCGCTGGAACGTCTGCGGGTCCTGGGGGTCGGGGATGTCGTCGGCGTCCCAGCCGTGTTCGGCGAACTCGGCCTTGCGGCCCTCCGCGGTGGCCCTGGCCAGCTCCGGCTCGGGGTGCGAGCTGAAGAACTGGAACGGGGTGGACGCCGCATACTCCTCGCCCATGAAAAGCATTGCGGTGAAGGGTGTCCCGAGTGCTAGCGCCGCCTTGACGGCCAGCTGGCCGCCGGTCAGGTTCTGCGAGGGGCGGTCCCCGAGCGCCCGGTTGCCGACCTGGTCGTGGGTGCAGGTGTAAGCGACCAGCCGGGTGGCCGGGATGGTGGCGGTGTCCAACGGCCGCCCGTGCCGGCGATGCCGGAACGACGAATACGTGGCGGCGTGGAAATAGCCGCGCCGCAGCGTCTCGGCCAGGGTCGCCAGCGACCCGAAGTCCCCGTAGTAGCCCTGGCGCTCCCCGGACACCGCGGTGTGGATGGCGTGGTGGATGTCGTCGGCCCATTGCGCCGTCAGCCCGTAACCGCCCCGGTCACGCGGCGTGATCAGCCGCGGATCGTTGAGGTCGCTCTCGGCGACCAGCGACAGCGGGCGGTCCAATTGCTGTGACAGCCAATCCGTTTCGGTCGCGAGCTCCTCGAGGATGTGGATGGCGGTGGTGTCCACCAGGGCATGCACGGCGTCCAGGCGCAGGCCGTCGGCGTGGAAGTCGCGCATCCAGCGCAGTGCGCATCCGATGATGTAGCGGCGCACCTCGTCGGAGTCGGCGTCGGCGATGTTGATGCCCTCGCCCCACGGGTTGCTCGCCGAGGACAGGTAGGGGCCGAACTTCGGCAGGTAGTTGCCGGACGGGCCGAGGTGGTTGAACACCGCGTCGATCAGTACGCCCAGGCCCCGCGCGTGGCAGGCGTCGACGAACCGGACCAGGCCGTCGGGGCCGCCGTAGGGTTCGTGCACGCTGTACCACAGCACCCCGTCGTATCCCCAACCATGCGTTCCGGCAAAGGAATTCACCGGCATCAGCTCGACGAAGTCGACCCCGAGGTCCACCAGGTAGTCGAGCTTGTCGATCGCGGCGTCGAAGGTGCCGGGGCCCGTGAAGGTGCCCAGGTGCAGCTCGTAGATGACCGCGCCCTCGACCGGCCGGCCCCGCCAGTCGCCGTCGGTCCAGCGGGCCGCGGCCGGGTCCCACAGCTGCGAGCGGGCGTGCACGCCCTCGGGCTGCCGCGGCGAGCGCGGATCGGGCAGCACGGTGGGGTCGTCGTCGAGCAGGTACCCGTAGCGGGCGTCCGGCGCCGCGTCGACCCTCGCGTGCCACCAGCCGTCGTCCGCGCGCGTCATCGCGTGCACCCGGCCCTCGACGTCGAGCCGGACCAGCTCCGGTTTGGGGGCCCAGACCCGGAATTCAGTCACGATGGCGCTCCAGCAGGACGACGGGCAGCTCCGCGAACAGTTCGGCGGTCGACGTGGGCCCGTCCGCGATGACCCCGGTGAGCGCGTCCTTCCAGGTGCCCTCCGGCAGCGACAGCACAGTGTTGCCCCAGCCGGTTTCGGTCAGGCGCACGGTCCACCGGGTCACCGCGACCACGATGTCCTCGCCGCGGCGGAACGCCAGCACGTGCTCGCTCGCGTCGCCGTTGGCCAGCACCGGAACGTAGTCGCCGCGCAGGAAGCTGTCCGGATGGGCGCGACGAACCCGCAGCGCGGTGGTGACCACCCGAATCTTGGGGTGCTCCAACGCCTTCAGCGCGGCGCGGCGGGCGGCGTAGTCGACCGCCCTGCGGTTGTCCGGGTCGACGAGGCTGTCGTCCCACAGCTCGGTGCCCTGGTACACGTCCGGGATCCCGGGCACGGTCAGCGCCAGCAGCTTCTGACCCAACGCGTCGCTGGCGGCGTGCGGGTTGAGCTGGGTCACCAGCTCGGTCAGCTGTCCGGCCACCGGCCCGTCGAAGACGCTGTCCAGCCACCGGTGTACCGCGTCCTCGAACTCGGTGTCCGGCTCGTTCCACGAGGTGTGCCAGGCCGCTTCGCGGATCGCCTTCTCGGTGTAGCCGTGCAGCCGGTCGCGCAGCTCGGCGCCGACTTTCCCGTTTTCGAGGCCGCTGACCGGCCACACGCCGAAGATGTTCTGCCACAGGAACCGCCCGGTCGCCGGGTCGGGGGAGGGCGCGGCGGCCTCCCAGCGGCCGACGAACTCGGTCCACAGCGACGGGACCTGCGACAGCACCCCGATCCGGGCCCGCACGTCCTCGCCGCGTTTGGTGTCGTGGGTGGTCAGCGTCGTCATCGTCTGCGGCCACAACCGGGCGCGGGTGGCGGCGCTGTGGTGGAACTCGGCCGCGCCGACACCGAAGCGATGGGGCTCGCCGCCCACCTCGTTGAGCGACACCAGCCGCGCGTCCCGGTAGAAGTAGCAGTCCTCCACCGACTTGGCGGTGACCGCGCCGCAGAGCTGCTGCAGCCGGGTGGCCGGCTCGGCGCCGGAGGCCAGCGCCGCGGCGATCACCTGCAGGGCGGGCCCGAGTTCCGGTGACTGCGCCTGCGTTTCGGCCAGCGCCGTGGGCATGATCGCCGCCAGCCCCGGATAGTCGCAGCGGTAGACGCCGATGTGGGTCAGCAGCGCGGCCACCGCGTCGGGCAACCGCGGGTGATCGGCCCCGGCCGCGGCCACGATGCTGCGGCGCAGCCGGCGCAGCTCGCTGGCGAGCGTGTCGGTCGCCGCCCGGATCTTCAATTCCGCCAACATCTTCGGCGTCGCGGCGTAGTCCAGCCCCGCCGACTCGACGAGCGCGGTGAGCGCGGGGGCGCCCTGCGGGTCGACGAAGACACCGCCGACCTCGCGCAGTACGTCGTAGCCCGTGGTGCCGCCGATGGGCAGCGTGGGTTCGAGCGCCTCGTCGACCGCCAGGATTTTCTCGATCACGATCCAGGTCTGCGGGCCGACCGCTTCGCGCAGCCACGCCAGGTATCCGCCCGGGTCGGACAATCCGTCGGGGTGGTCGATGCGCACGCCGTCGACGAGTCCCTCGGCGGCCCAGCGGGCGACCTCGGCGTGGGTGGCGTCGAACACGGCGCGGTCCTCCTGGCGCAGCCCGGCCAGGGAAGTGATCGAGAAGAACCGCCGGTAGCCGCACACGCCGTTGCGCCAACCCACCAGCCGATAATGCTGGCGGTCGTGCACCTCGGGTCCGGTCCCCTCGCCGGTGCCCGGCGCGATCGGCAGCGCCAGGTCGCCGAGCCGCAGCAGTTCCCCGTCGACCTCGAGGTCGGCGGCGTCGCCGTCGGAACCCAGGATGGGCAGCACGATGCGGCCGTCCTCATCGAGGTCCCAGTCGATGTCGAAATACGTTGCGTAATCCGAGGAACGGCCGTGCCGCAGCACGTCCCACCACCAGGCGTTCTGCTGCGGCTGGTCGATCCCCACGTGATTGGGCACGATGTCGACGACCAGGCCGATGCCGCGCTCCCGCGCCGCCGCCGACAGCCGCGCCAGGCCGTCGCGGCCGCCGAGTTCGGGGGAGACCGTCGTCGGGTCGGTGACGTCGTAGCCGTGGTTGGACCCGGTGGTCGCGGTCATGATCGGCGACAGGTACAGGTGGGACACGCCGAGCTCGTCGAGGTAGTCCAGCAGGTTTTCCGCGTCGGCGAAGGTGAACGCGAACCCGCTGGACTCCCCACGCAGCTGCAGCCGGTAGGTCGACAGTATCGGAAAGGCCATGCGTCACATGGTCTTACGTAGCACCAGAAGCGAACGGCCCGGCAGCGAGACCTTCTCTTCGGCATGCACCTGTTGGTCGGCGTCCCCCGACGAATTGTTGGTGTCCAGTTCCACGGTCCACTCCTGCGCGTAGTCGTCTTTCGGCATCACAAAATCGACCGGTTCCTCGCCGGCGTTGAAGCACAACAGGAATGAGTCATCGACCACCCGTTCGCCGCGTGCGTTGGGGGCGGAGATGGCCTCGCCGTTGAGGAACACCGCCACACACTTGTGAATGCTTTCGCCCCAGTCCTCGTGCGTCATCTCGCGGCTGCTGGGATTCAGCCAGGCGATGTCGCGCACTTCGTCGCCGCTGCGGATCGGCTCGCCCTCGAAGAACCTCCGCCGGCGGAACACCGGGTGGTTCTTGCGCAGCGCGGTTACCTTGCGTGCGAACGCCAGCAGGTCCGAGTTCTTGTCCACCAACGACCAATCCATCCAAGACAATTCGGAGTCCTGGCAGTAGACGTTGTTGTTGCCGTTCTGGGTGCGGCCCAGTTCGTCACCGTGCGCGATCATCGGGGTGCCCTGGCTGAGCATCAGGGTCGCCCAGAAGTTGCGCATCTGGCGACCGCGCAACGCCAGGATCTCCGGGTCGTCGGTCGGCCCCTCGACGCCGCAGTTCCAGGAGCGGTTGTGACTTTCGCCGTCCCGGTTGTCTTCGCCGTTGGCCAGGTTGTGCTTTTCGTTGTAGGAGACCAGGTCGTTGAGCGTGAAGCCGTCGTGGGCGGTGACGAAGTTGATGCTGGCGCTGGGGCGCCGGCCGGTCGCCTCATAGAGGTCCGACGACCCGGTCAGCCGGGAGGCGAACTCGCCCAGGGTTGCGGGCTCGCCCCGCCAGTAGTCGCGCACAGTATCGCGATACTTCCCGTTCCACTCGGTCCACAAACCCGGGAAGTTTCCCACCTGGTATCCGCCCTCGCCGACATCCCACGGTTCGGCGATCAACTTGACCTGGCTCACGATCGGATCCTGCTGGACCAGATCGAAGAACGCGCTCAACCGGTCGACGTCGTGCAGCTCGCGCGCGAGCGTGGCGGCCAGGTCGAAGCGGAACCCGTCGACGTGCATCTCGGTGACCCAGTAGCGCAGCGAGTCCATGATCAGCTGCAGCACGTGCGGGTGGCGGGCGTTGAGGCTGTTGCCGGTGCCGGTGTAGTCCTTGTACAGGCGCAGGTCCTCGTCGACGAGCCGGTAGTAGGCGGCGTTGTCGATGCCGCGGAAGTTGATCGTCGGGCCGAGGTGATTGCCCTCGGCGGTGTGGTTGTACACCACGTCGAGGATGACCTCGATGCCGGCTTCGTGGAGGGCGCGCACCATGGACTTGAACTCGGCGACGCTGGCGTTGCGGTTGGCCGCGTACTGATTGTGTGGTGCGAAGAACCCGAAAGTGTTGTAGCCCCAATAGTTTCGCAGGCCGAGATCCAGCAGCCGCGAATCGTGCATGAACTGGTGCACCGGCATCAGCTCCAGCGCGGTGACATTCAGCGACTTGAGGTGATCGATGACGACGGGGTGGGCCAGGCCGGCATAGGTGCCGCGAAGCTGCTCGGGAATGCCCGGGTGGGTCTGCGTCATGCCCTTCACGTGGGCCTCGTAGATCACCGTTTCGTGGTAGGGGGTGAGCGGCGCCCGGTCCGAGCCCCAGTCGAAGAACGGGTTGCTCACCACGCTGGTCATGGTGTGGCCCAGCGAGTCGACCATCGGGGGAATCCCGGGGTCGGCGTTATCGGCGTTGGGGTCGTCGGGGTTGACGGCCTTCATGTCGTAGGAGAACAGCGCCTGGCCGAACGTGAAGTCGCCGTGGAAGGCCTTGCCGTACGGGTCGAGCAGCAGCTTGCTCGGGTCGCAGCGGTGCCCGGCCGACGGCTCGAAGGGTCCGTACACCCGGAAGCCGTAGCGTTGGCCCGGTGTGATGTTCGGCAGATACGCATGCCAGACGAAGCCGTCGACCTCGTCGAGGGGAATCCGCGACTCCGCCCCGGCGTCGTCGATCAGACACAGCTCGACCTTCTCGGCGATCTCGGAGAATAGCGAGAAGTTGGTCCCGGCGCCGTCATAGGCGGCGCCGAGCGGATAGGGATTCCCGGGCCACACGGTGGCCAGTTTCGGCTGTTGGTCACCAGCAACGCCTGTTTCTGAAGCGTGATTGTCGGTCGGCACCATCTGACCTTATCCGCGCCCGACGCGGCGGGGGCGTCACCACCAACCGGTATTGGCCGCGATCTGGCGGCCCAATTCGGGCACCATCGTCCGCACGTATGTGGGGGTCAGGTGATGGGCGCCGTGGTAGATCAGCACGTTTCCCTCCACCGGGCGGCACACGTCGGCGCGGCAGACCGCGTCGGACATGTCGAGCACCTTCAGCAGCGGGAACTGTGTGACGAAGTCGAGGGTCTGGTTGCGGTCGGACAGCGCGTCGGAGCGCTTCATCGCGCACGACTGGGGGGTGCCGCCCTTTTTGGCCAGGCAGTCCGCCGGGTCGAACGGCTGGCCGTTCTTCACCAGCCACGGGGTGTCCCGCATGCCGAGGATCGGAATGTTGTTGTCCGAGAACTGTTGCCAGATCCCGATGTAGGTCGCCGGCATCACGTCGCCGGGCTTGATGTTCCACGGCCGGGTCGTCGTGGTGAACACGTAGTCGGGACGGTCGGCGATGACCCTGGCCATCGTCTGCTCCACCCAGTCCCGGCACTGCGGGTAGGCGGCGTTGTTGCCCATGATCAACGGAACTTCTTCGGTGGACAACGGGCAGCCCATCTTCAGATACGTCACCACTTTGAAGTGATGCATCTGGCCGAGCAGGTCCAGCGCGGGCAGCCAGTGTTCGGCGTGGGAGCCGCCCGCCAGCGCGATGGTGCGGCCGGCGGCCACGTCGCCGTAGGTGCACACGACGACGGCCGGGTTGACGAAGTCGCTGATGCAACCGTCGCGGGTGGAGGCCGGCAGGTCGTCCTTGACCTCCAGCACGGTGGGCCGCATCGGCAACGCGGGCACCCGCACGTGTTCGGTCAGGGCGCGCGCGCCCGGGTAGTCCTGCGGGTTGAGGACGCTGAGCTCCTTGCCCGCGGCGCGCAGGACGGTGACGTGCTGGCGCCACGTGAACGACGTCGCGGTCAGCGTCACGGCGAGCAGCGCGATCGCCGTCCCCAGCGCCAACGTCGGCCGGGGCAGGCGCGCCAGCCACGCGGGTGCGGGCGCCGGCGACCGGCCGGCGGTGCGGTGGCGCAGCGGGTCCTCGACGATCCGGGTGGTCAGGTACGCCAGGACCCCCGAGACCAGCAATACCGCACTGCCTTCGACGAAGCCGGCGTGCCGGTGCCCGGTGAACGACAGCCAGAAGATCAGCAGCGGCCAGTGCCAGAGGTAGAGCGAGTACGCCATCGCGCCCAACGCGACCAGCGGCCGCGCCGCCAGCAGGCGGCTCGGCAGCGGCAGCCGGGCGGTGGCGGCGGGACCGCTCCGCAGGTTGGCCCCGGCGAGGATCATCACCATGGTGGCGCCGACGGGCACCAGGGCCCACGGGCCGGGAAATTCCTTGACGCCGTTGATCAGGGCGCCGCAGGACAGGATCGCGGCCAGCGCGACCGTGGCCAGCAGGGTTCGCAACCACATCGGCCACCGGATCGCCGGCACCAGCGCGCCGACCAGCGCGCCCAGCAGCAACTCCCAGCCGCGGGCGAAGCTGTTGTAGTAGGCGGCCGCCTGGTTGCCCTGGTGCGCCACGATCGCGTAGACGAAGGAGGCCACCGTCAGCGCCGTCAGCAGCCCCAGGAACAGGGTGCGCAGGTGGGTGCCCAACCGTCGCCGGAACAGGTACCCGCATCCGGCGATCAACAGCAGGAAGCCGACGTAGAACTGGCCCTGCACCGACATGGACCAGATGTGCTGCAGCGGGCTGACCGCCTCGCCGGCGCGCAGGTAGTCCGAGGCGGTGTTGGCCAGCTCCCAGTTCTGGTAGTAGCCGAGGCTGGCCAGGCTCTGGTCGGCGAAGGTCTCCCAGCGCGTCTCCGGCTGCACCAGGATGGTCAGCACCGCGCAGCCGGCCAGCACCACGACCAGCGCGGGAACCAGCCGGCGGACCAGCCGGATCACCTCCGCCACCGGCGACAAGGTGACGGCCGGGTTCAGGGCCGCGCGAATGATCTTGCCGCCGAAGAAGAATCCGGACAGCGCCAGGAAGACGTCGACGCCGCCGGAGACCCGGCCGTACCAGACGTGGAACACGGCGACCAGCGCGATCGCGATGCCGCGCAAGCCGTCCAGGTCGTAGCGGTAAAAACCCGCATCACGCGCTCCCGTCGCGACGGGCTGCGCGGTCGCAATCGGTCGGGTAGAGGGGGACAGGGTCGACATGATCGACCGCTAATTTACCGAAAACCGCCACCCGCTCTCGTTCAGGAGCAGGTGGCGGCGTTCGGAGTGCCGGGAGGTTTACCGGGTGGTGCCGGGGGCCGCGGGCAGGAACGGCGATTGCTGGGCGGGCACCAACTGCACCGGCGCCTGTTGCGCCGGCGCTTGCTGCGTGGGCAGCTGAGGCAGCGTGGCCCGCGGCAGCGGGGCCTGCTGCAGCGGCGCCTGCCGCGTGGGTACCTGCTGCACCGGTGCCTGCTGCACCGGGGCCTGCTGCAGTGGGGCCTGCGCCGACTGCTGCTGCAACGGCGCCTGCTGCACCGGGGCCTGCTGGGCCGGGGCCTGCTGGGGCGGGAGTTGCTGGACCGGCGCCTGCTGCAGCGGGGCTTGCTGCGTGGGCGCCTGCTGGGTCGGGAGTTGCTGGACCGGCGCCTGTTGCAGCGGCGCCTGCTGGGCGGGCGCCTGTTGGGCGGGCGCCTGGGTCGGTGCCTGCTGCGGCAGCGCCTGGACCGGCGCCGACGGAACCCCGAGAACCCGGACCAGATAGGGCGCCATGCCGTTGGCGCGCACCGGCGATACCTGGACGACGTCGCCCACCTCGAGCATCTGGTTGTTGCCCAGGTACATGGCGACGCTTTGGGTGCCTTCGGGGCCGTAGAAGATCATGTCGCCCTTGTGCGCCTGCTGCGGCAGCACCTTCTGGCCGACCTTGTAGATCGCCCCGGAGGACCGCGGCAGCTTGATGCCGGCGCCGGCGTAGGCGTACTGCATCAGGCCCGAGGCGTCGAACCCGACGGTGTTGATGCCCGTCCCGGTGCCGCGGGTGGGCCCGTTGATGCCGCCGCCGGCCCAGGAAAACGGCACGCCGCGCTGCGAGAGCCCGCGCGCGATGACCACGTCGGTGGCCTGCTGGTAGTCCATCGGCCGGGTGCCCGGGTCGGCGGACGCGATCGCGGCGGCGATCATCGGGGCCGCGAGCATCGCCAAACCGATCGCGAAGGCGTAGATGCGTTTCATTTGTCTGGCCTCTCAGGGGCTCACTGGCTTCAGCGCGGTGACTTCACGCGTCCGCCGCCGATCCATGACTCGGGCGGGGCCCCCACGTTGGGGCCGGCGCCGCTGCATGACACTTGCGATGTGAACCGCGGCCCAAGAGCCCCTTTTCACACCAGTCACTGCTGCCACTTTGACAACAGAAGGTGTTAGCCGCCAGGCCTCGGCGGGATTTTTTGTCGTACCGTGACCGGACGGTGACTGGCCGGCCCAATCTCGTGTGCGCAGTTGTGATTTCGGTCTCAGTCGGCCACGCGCCGCGTGCCCCGGCCGACCCGCCGCGGCGGCCCGCCTACAGCCAGTAGCGTTCGCTGAACGTGGTCAGCAGCGAACCTACGACGGAGCTGACCATGATCAACGTGAGGGCCAGGACCGGCCAGAACGACATGTACCAGCCCTTCAGCATGGACACGAGCGGGCCCACCACCGCGGCGGCGACCGCCGCACCGATGCCGCCCCACACCACCGGGCGGATGTAGTAGTCGATGCCGAAGGGCACCATCCCGCACGTCTCGTCGGCGCACACGTGCTCGAGGAATCCGAACAGGCGGTCGGGCCAGGCCGTCGCGGTGGCCAGCACGACGAGCGCCACCAGCAGCGCGACGGTGCAGATGACGTCCCACGGCGCCAGGCGCAGCCGGATCACCCGCGGCGCCTCGTCGTCGTAATCGACCAGCGGGGAGGCGGTGTTCGCGGTGGCGGAGGGGCCCCCGGCGGGTTCGGCGGGCGGGTGCGGCGTGGCCATCGGTTCCCATGCTCCCCGATGGGCGGCCGTTCTGCGACTCGGCTGCTCTACCCTCGATCACTATGCCTGCGGCCAGGGCCGGGCTGACCCCCGAGCAGATCAGCGCGATCGACGCCGCGCATCTGTGGCACCCGTACAGCACCATCGGCGCCGAAGCCGTGGCGCCGGTGGTGGCCGTCGCCGCCCGCGGCGCCTGGCTGACCCTGATCCGGGACGGCACCCCGATCGAGGCGCTCGACGCCATGAGCTCCTGGTGGACGGCGATCCACGGGCACGGTCATCCCGTGCTGGACGCGGCGCTGACCAGGCAGTTGGGCGTGATGAACCACGTCATGTTCGGCGGGCTCACCCACGAACCGGCCGCACGGCTGGCGCAGCTGCTGGTCGACATCACCCCGCCGGGCCTGGACACGGTGTTCTTCAGTGACTCCGGCTCGGTGTCGGTCGAGGTCGCGGTCAAGATGGCGCTGCAGTACTGGCGCAGCCGCGGCCGGCCCGGCAAGCACCGGCTGATGACGTGGCGGGGCGGCTACCACGGCGACACCTTCACGCCGATGAGCGTCTGCGACCCCGACGGCGGCATGCACTCGCTGTGGACCGACATCCTGGCCCGGCAGGTGTTCGCCCCGCGGGTGCCGCGCGACTACGACCCCGCCTACAGCGCGGCGTTCGAGCGGCAACTCGCGCAGCACGCCGGGGAACTCGCGGCCGTCATCGTCGAGCCGGTGGTGCAGGGCGCGGGCGGGATGCGCTTCCACGACCCCCGCTACCTGCGCGACCTGCGCGAGCTCTGCCGGCGACACGACGTGCTGTTGGTCTTCGACGAAATCGCCACCGGCTTCGGCCGCACCGGCGAGCTGTTCGCGGCAGACCACGCCGGGGTCAGCCCCGACATCATGTGCGTCGGCAAGGCGTTGACCGGCGGTTACGTCACCCTGGCGGCCACGCTGTGCACTACCCACATCGCCCACACCATCAGCGCCGGCGAGGCCGGCGCGCTGATGCACGGGCCCACGTTCATGGCCAACCCGCTGGCCTGCGCCGTGTCGGTGGCCAGCGTCGAGCTGCTGCTGGCCCAGGACTGGCGGGCGCGGGTCGCCGGGATCGCCGCAGGCCTGCGGGCCGGGCTGGAACCCGCCCGCGCGCTGCCCGGCGTCACCGACGTGCGGGTGTGCGGAGCGATCGGCGTCATCGAGTGCGCCCATCCCGTCGACCTGGCCACCGCCACCCCGGCGGCAATGGACCGCGGCGTCTGGCTGCGCCCGTTCCGCAATCTCGTCTACGCGATGCCGCCCTACATCTGCTCCGACGGCGAGATCGCGCGGATCAGCTCGGCGATGGTCGAGGTCGCGCGCCTGGTCGGCTCTCGTAGTCTTTAGGGCGATGAAGGCACCGATCGAAGTGTCCCCACTGGCGTGGCTGGAGGCGGTGGAGCGGCAGCGCCGCGAGGCCGGGCTGCGCCGCTCGCTGCGGCCGCGGCCCGCCGTGGCCACCGAGCTGGACCTGGCGTCCAACGACTATCTCGGCCTGTCCCAGCACCCCGACGTGATCGAGGGCGGCGTCGCCGCGCTGCGCGTGTGGGGCGCCGGGGCCACCGGTTCCCGCCTGGTCACCGGCGACACCGAGCTGCACCAGCAGTTCGAGTCCGAGCTGGCCGAGTACGCCGGCGCGTCGGCCGGTCTGCTGTTCTCGTCGGGCTACGCCGCCAACCTGGGCGCGGTGGTCGGCCTGTCGGGCCGGGGGGCGCTGCTGGTGTCCGACGCGCTGTCGCACGCCTCCCTGGTCGACGCCTGTCGGCTCTCGCGGGCCCGGGTGGTGGTCACCCCGCATCGCGACGTCCACGCGGTGGACGCCGCCCTCGCCGCGCGCGAGGAGGAGCGCGCCGTCGTCATCACCGAGTCGGTGTTCAGCGCCGACGGCGCGCTGGCGCCGCTGCGCGAGCTGCACGAGGCCTGCCGCCGCCACCGCGCGCTGCTGATCGTCGACGAGGCCCACGGCCTCGGTGTGCGCGGCGACGGGCGCGGGCTGCTGCACGAGCTCGGGCTGGCGGGCGCCCCGGACGTGGTGATGACCACGACGCTGTCCAAGGCGCTGGGCAGCCAGGGCGGCGCGGTGCTCGGACCGGCGGCGGTGCGCGCGCACCTGATCGATGCCGCGCGGACGTTCATCTTCGACACCGGCCTGGCGCCCGCGGCGGTGGGCGCCGCCCGGGCCGCGCTGACCGTGCTGCGCGCCGAACCCTGGCGACCCGAAGCGGTGCTGCGGCACGCCCGCATCCTGGCCGAGGTGTGCGACGTTCCCGACGTCCCGCAATCGGCGGTGGTGTCGGTGATCCTGGGCGACCCCGAGGTGGCCCTGGCCGCCGCGACGGCCTGCCTGGACGCCGGCGTGAAGGTCGGCTGCTTCCGGCCCCCCACCGTGCCCGCCGGGACGTCGCGGCTGCGGCTGACCGCGCGCGCGTCGCTGGACGCCGCCGAGCTCGAGATCGCCCGGCGGGTGCTCGCCGACGTCCTCGCTGTGACGCGCCCTTGACCGTCCTGGTCGTCACGGGCACGGGCACCGGGGTCGGCAAGACCGTCGTCACCGCGGCGCTGGCGTGCCACGCCCGCCGGGCCGGCCTCGACGTCGCGGTGTGCAAGCCGGTCCAGACCGGCACCGACGCCGGCGACGACGACCTCGCCGAGGTCGCCCGGCTGTCCGGCGTGACCGAGCTGGCCGGGCTGGCCCGCTACCCCCAACCCCTGGCG
>NZ_GG770555.1:102586-110278 GCF_000164135.1 Mycobacterium parascrofulaceum ATCC BAA-614
CCGCTACCCCCAACCCCTGGCGCCGGCCGCCGCCGCCGAGCTGGCCGGCGCGCCACTGCCCACCGGCGAGCAGGTGCTGCGGCTGATCGCCGGCCTGGACCGGCCGGGGCGGCTGACGCTGGTCGAGGGGGCCGGCGGGTTGCTGGTCGAACTCGCCGCCGCGGGCGTCACGCTGCGCGACCTCGCCGCCGAGCTGGGCGCCGCGGCCCTGGTCGCCGTCACCGCGGAGCTCGGAACCCTCAACCACACCGCGCTGACCCTGGAAGCGCTTGCCGCGCACAACGTTTCGTGCGCCGGGCTGGTCATCGGGAGTTGGCCCGAACGGCCCGGGCTCGCGGAGACCTCAAACCGGGTCGCCCTGGACCGGCTGCGCCCGGTGCGGGCGGCGCTGCCCGCGGGAGCCGGGTCGATGGGCGCCGCGCGGTTCGCGGCCATGAGCGCGGCGGCGTTCGACCGCGGCTGGGTCACCGCCCTGGTCCGCTGATGGTCCACTCGATCGAGCTGCTCTTCGACGCCGAGACCGAGGCCACGATCCGCGGGCTCTGGGACGCGCTGGCCGGCGCCGGGATACCGAGCCAGGCGCCGGCCGGGCGGCCGCACGTCACGCTCGCGGTGGCCGATCGCATCGCCGGGGAGGCCGACGCCGCGCTGCGGCCGCTGACCGAGCGGCTGCCCCTGGGCTGCGCCGTCGGCGGGTCACTGCTGCTCGGACGGTCCAACGCGATCCTGGCCCGGCTCATCGTGCCGACGGCGCAGCTGCTCGATTTCCACGCCGAGGTGCACCGGCTGTGCGGCGAGCACCTCGACCCCGCGCCGGCCCCCACCAGCCTGCCCGGTCAGTGGACGCCGCACGTCACCCTCGCCCGCCGCGTCGGGGGGCCGGCGCTGAGCCGCGCGCTGCGCATCGCGGGGCGGCCCCCGCTGGTCGAGGGCGCCTTCGCCGGCTTGCGGCACTGGAACGGCGAGAAGAAGGTCGACTACCTGATCGGCTAACGGCCGCGTAGTCCGGTGCGGGTCGGCCATGGCGGCGAGATACCCCGGCGGAGGTCACGCGCCGCGGCCGTTACCCTACTTTGAACACTTTGATTCGCACTGCCCCGACCGTGGGCAGGTTGGCCGCGTGCTCGGCCACCGACGATGCAGGGGAGTACTGGTGACTCAAGCGGCAACCCGACCGGCGACCGGCGCCCACGACGCGGACATCCTGGCGGTTGCGCGCGAACAGGTACTCGAGCGCGGCGAGGGCCTGAGCCGGGACCAGGTGCTGCGGGTGCTGCAGCTGCCCGACGACCGGCTCGACGACCTGCTGGCGCTGGCCCACGAGGTGCGGATGCGCTGGTGCGGACCCGAGGTCGAGGTCGAGGGCATCATCAGCCTCAAGACCGGCGGATGCCCGGAGGACTGTCACTTCTGCTCGCAGTCGGGGCTGTTCGCCTCGCCGGTGCGCAGCGCCCGGCTGGACGTCCCCAGCCTGGTCGAGGCCGCCAAACAGACCGCCAAGTCCGGGGCGACCGAGTTCTGCATCGTGGCCGCCGTGCGCGGGCCCGACGAGCGGCTGATGGCCCAGGTCGCGGCCGGCATCGAGGCGATCCGCAACGAGGTCGAGATCAACATCGCCTGCTCGCTGGGCATGCTGACCGCCGAGCAGGTCGAGCAGCTTGCGGCGATGGGGGTGCACCGCTACAACCACAACCTGGAGACCGCCCGCTCGTTCTTCACCAACGTCGTGACCACCCACACCTGGGAAGAGCGCTGGCAGACCCTGTCGATGGTGCGCGACGCCGGCATGGAGGTGTGCTGCGGCGGCATCCTGGGCATGGGCGAGACGCTCGAACAGCGCGCGGAGTTCGCCGCCGAGCTGGCCGAGCTCGGCCCGGACGAGGTGCCGCTGAACTTTCTCAACCCGCGCCCCGGGACGCCGTTCGGCGACCTGGAGGTGCTGCCGGTGCCCGAGGCGCTGAAGTCGGTGGCCGCCTTCCGCCTGGCCCTGCCGCGCGCCATGCTGCGCTTCGCCGGTGGCCGCGAGATCACCCTCGGCGACCTGGGCGCCAAGAAGGGCATCCTGGGCGGCATCAACGCCGTGATCGTCGGCAACTACCTGACGACGCTCGGCCGCCCGGCCGAGGCCGATCTGGAGCTGCTCGACGACCTGCAGATGCCGATCAAGGCGCTCAACGCGACCCTGTAAGCGACGTGGACACCGTGGTTCGGCATCTGGGCGCGCCCGTCGGCGCCGGCGTCTACAACGTCTACACCGGGGAAATGGGCGGCACCGCCGTGCCGACGGCGGCGCAGTTGGGTTTGGAGCCGCCCCGGTTCTGCGCGGAATGCGGGCGCCGGATGGTGGTGCAGGTGCGCCCGGACGGCTGGCGGGCGCGGTGTTCGCGGCATGGGGAGGTCGACTCGGTCGACCTGGAGGTCCAGCGGTGACCGAGCACGCGGAAACGGCCCCTACCGTCGCGCGCGCCGCTCGGGTGCGCGCCGTCGTCATCGCCGGGCTGGGCTCGGCGCTGGCCGGTGTGGCGGTCGGTGGGGTGTGGGCGTGGATCGCCCCGCCGATCCACGCGGTCGTGGCGCTCACCCGGGCGGGCGAACGGGTCCACGACTACCTGGGCGACGAGTCGGAGCACTTCTTCGACGCGCCGTGCCTGCTGCTGGGGCTGCTGACGGTGCTGGCCGTGGTGGTCGCGGTGCTGGCGTGGCAGTGGCGCGCGCACCGCGGGCCGGGGATGGTGGTCGCGCTGTCGACCGGCATGGTGACTGCCGCGGCGGCCGCGGCCGCGACCGGCGCGGCGCTGGTCCGGATCAGCTACGGCGCGCTGAACTTCGACGCGGTTCCGCTGGCCAAGGGCCCGTCGGTGGCCTACGTCGTGCAGGCGCCCCCGGTGTTCTTCGCGGACAATCCGCTGCAGGTGGCCCTGACCCTGTTGTGGCCCGCGGCCATCGCCGCGCTGGTGTACGCGGTGCTGGCCGCCGCCGACGCCCGCGACGACCTGGGCGCCCTGCCGACGGGTGGCGGGTCTTCCGATGCGGTGCCGGTCGGGGCCGGCGGCGCCTCGGAATCACCCCAGTCATAGCCGCCTTGCTATAGCGGGCGGCGGTGAATCCTGCGGCCGAGGACGACCTTGGCTGCGATCTTGGCCAGCCGCGCCATCCCGACGTAGGTCATCGGGTGGAACATGGTCGGCCAGGTGGTCCGGATCAGGTGCTCGGTCAGCGGCCGGCGGTCGAACCGGTCGGTGAGCCAGCGCAGCGTCATCGGCGCCGACAGCGGGTGCAGCAGCATGTGCTCGTTGAACGCGTCCCGGTGGTAGGTGACCTGTGCGCCGCCGGCCGAGTAGGCGTCGGCGAGCACGTCGATGTCCTTCACGTCGATGAGGTAGTCGTGGACGGCCTGCACGATCAGCACCGGCGGCGTCGGCACGGCGACACCGAGCTTGATGTTGTCGAAGACGTGCATGACCTCGGGGGTCGACAGGATGGCATCGAGCGGCTCGTCGAGGTAGTCGCCCATGTTCTTGCCGGCCATTCGGACGACCGCCTCGACGGTGGTCATCTTCTCCAGCGACTCGAGCAGGGCGCGCCCCTCCTCGTTGCTGTGTTCCTTGATCACCCGGTCCAGCTCGGGGTAGATGTGGGCGAGCGCGGCCACCACCAGCGCGGGCAGGCCGGAAAGGAAACTGCCGTTGAGCCTGCGGAAGGTATTGCCCAGGTCACCGACGGGTGATCCCAGCACCGCCCCGACGATGTCCAGCTCGGGCGCGTACTCGGCGCACACCTCGGCCGCCCAGGCGCTGGCCAGCCCGCCACCGGAGTACCCCCACAGGCCGATGGGCGCCGACGGCGACAGTCCCAGGCGCTCCGAACCCAGCGCGGCCCGGATGCCGTCGAGCACGCGGTAACCGGGTTCGTACGGCGCGCCCCACAGGCCCTGCAGCCCCTCGTGGTCGGGCACTGAGACGGCCCAGCCTTCGGCGACGGCGGCGGTGATCAGGAACAGTTCCAGCTGGCCGATCGACCCGAGCGCCTTCGCCCGGCGCCGCAGCGCATAGGACGGAAAGCAGCGGGACGACACGGCGTCGATCGCGCACTGGTAGGACAGCAGCGGGCAGGGCCGCTCCGGGGTGAGCTCGGCCGGGACGATCACCGTGGTGACGGTCGCCTCGGGCTCGCCGTTCATGTCCATCGTCCGGTAGAGCAGCTGGACGGCCCTGACGGGCTGCGGGATCAGGCCCAGAAACGCCAGCTCGACGTCGCGCGAGCGCAGCACCGTCCCGGGCTCGGCGTGCTGGAAGCCCAGCGGCGGCTGGTAGAACGGGTCGTCCGAGGGCAACAGCGGCCGTACCTTGCGCTGCAGTTCCTCGTGCGGCGGCCGGGCGATCCACTCCGCGCCGCGCGTGCCCGCCAGATTGCCGAGCTCTGCCATCGAGGCTCCCTTCTAGGCCATCGCGCATTCTCGCGCACGAACGGCAGGTAACCAAAACGTAATCGCCGCGTTGTGACCGACTTCTTGTCAGGGCGTGCGGGTCAGCTGCGCCACTGATGTCGATCCACCGGCGCCCCCCGAAGACGCTTTCCGCAAGCTTAATGGAGCGTTAACCGGGCGGGGCTGCGGTCAAACCTGGCTGGGGCTGTCCGGGGGGCCGCAGCGCGGCGAATTCATCGGTGACCCGGAGCCGGGAGTCGGTGAAGTGGTAAAGCGCCGCCGGCCGCCCCCCGCTGCGGCCCGACTGCGCGATGGTGCCGGTCTGGCTGATCACGCCGCGGCGGACCAGCACCCGCTGCAGGTTCGTCGCGTCGACCTGATAGCCCAGCGCGGCGCCGTAGATGTCGCGCAGCGTCGAGAGCGCGAATTCCTTTGGCGCCAAGGCGAATCCGAGGTTGGTGTAGGAGAGCTTGGCGATCAGCCGCGCGTGGGCGTGCGTCACCATCGGGCCATGGTCGAAGGCCATCGGCGGCAGGCAGCTGACCGGGTGCCAGCGGGTGTCCGGCGGCAGCTCGGGCGTGGCAGGGGAGGGCACCAATCCCAGGAAGGTCGAGGCGATCACCCGGGCGCCCGGCACCCGGTCGGGGTCGGAGAACACCGCCAGCTGCTCCAGGTGCGCCAGCTCCTGGAGGTCCACCTTCTCGGCCAGCTGCCGCAGGACCGAGGTGGTCATGTCCTCGTCGCTGCGCAGCCGCCCGCCCGGCAGCGACCAGGCGCCGCGCTGCGGATCCTTGGCACGCTGCCATAACAGCACGTTAAGCTGCGGTTTCTGCGTCGGGCAGCCCTTCGTAACCTGCTCTGTGACGCGGCGAACCTGGAATACGACCGCGAGCACTTCGTGGGCGGTGTTACCATGGGCCATGTTTTCGATTATAAGTCGAAAACCTCCCGGCCTGAAAGGAGCCGCCATGACGGTCCTGAATCGCATGGACACGCTCGCCGAAGACATGATCGCCGACATCACGGATTCACCCGCCGGCTACGCCGGCGTGGACGGCGACGCGCAGTGGGCCGCCGAGATTCGCCGGCTCGCCAAACTGCGCGGTGCCACCGTGCTCGCGCACAACTACCAGCTGCCCGCCATCCAGGACGTCGCCGACCACGTCGGCGATTCGCTGGCGCTGTCGCGCATCGCCGCCGAGGCGCCCGAGGACACCATCGTGTTCTGCGGGGTGCATTTCATGGCCGAGACCGCCAAGATCCTCAGCCCCGGCAAGACGGTCCTCATCCCGGACCAGCGGGCCGGCTGCTCACTGGCCGACTCCATCACCCCCGACGAGCTGCGCGCCTGGAAAGACGAGCACCCCGGCGCGGTCGTCGTGTCCTACGTCAACACCACCGCCGCGGTCAAGGCGCTCACCGACATCTGCTGCACGTCGTCCAACGCGGTCGACGTGGTCGAGTCCATCGACGCCGACCGCGAGGTGCTGTTCTGCCCGGACCAGTTCCTCGGCGCCCACGTGCGCCGGGTGACCGGTCGCACCAACATGCACGTCTGGGCCGGCGAATGCCACGTGCACGCCGGCATCAACGGCGACGAGCTGTCCGAGCAGGCCCGCGCGAACCCCGACGCCGAACTCTATGTGCACCCCGAATGTGGTTGCGCCACTTCGGCGTTGTACCTCGCCGGCGAGGGCGCGTTCCCCGCGGACCGGGTGAAGATCTTGTCCACCGGCGGCATGCTCGACGCGGCGCACCAGACGCACGCCCGCAAGGTGCTGGTCGCCACCGAGGTAGGCATGCTGCACCAGCTGCGCCGCGCCGCCCCCCAGGTCGACTTCCGCGCGGTCAACGACCGGGCGTCCTGCAAGTACATGAAGATGATCACGCCCGCGGCCCTGCTGCGCTGCCTGGTCGAGGGCGCCGACGAAGTCGACGTCGACGCCGACATCGCGGCGGCGGGCCGGCGCAGTGTCCAACGCATGATCGAGATCGGCCAACCGGGCGGTGGCGAATGATCGTTCGCCCCGACTGGACGCACAGCGCCGACGTCGTCGTCATCGGTACCGGCGTCGCCGGGCTGGCCGCGGCGCTGGCCGCCCATCGCGCCGGCCGCAGCGTCGTCGTGCTCAGCAAGGCCGACCAGGCCAAGGGCGGGACCGCGACCCATTACGCGCAGGGCGGCATCGCCGTGGTCCTGCCCGGCAACGACGACTCGGTGGAGGCCCACGTCGCCGACACCCTGACGGCCGGCGCCGGCCTGTGCGACCCCGACGCGGTGAGCTCGATCGTCGCCGACGGCTACCGGGCGGTGTCCGAATTGGTCGGCGCCGGAGCGCGGTTCGACGAGGCGGTCCCGGGGCGCTGGGACGTCACGCGCGAGGGCGGCCACTCGCGGCGGCGGATCGTGCACGCCGGCGGCGACGCCACGGGAGCCGAGGTGCAGCGGGCGCTCGACCGCGCCGCGGCCAGCCTGGACATCCGCACCGGCCATGTCGCCCTGCGGGTGCTGCACGACGACGCCGCCGTCACCGGGGTGTTGCTGGGCAGCGTCGACGGCTACGGGATCATCAACGCGCCCTCGGTGATCCTGGCCTCGGGCGGGCTCGGGCACCTCTACGGCGCGACCACCAATCCCGCGGGCTCCACCGGTGACGGGATCGCGTTGGCGCTGTGGGCCGGCGTCGCGGTCAGCGACCTCGAGTTCATCCAGTTCCATCCGACCATGCTGTTCGCCGGCACGGCCGGCGGGCGGCGCCCGCTGGTCACCGAGGCCATCCGCGGCGAGGGCGCGATACTTGTTGACCGGCAAGGCAATTCGGTGACGGCCGGTGTTCACCCGATGGGTGATCTGGCGCCGCGCGACGTCGTCGCCGCCGCCATCGACACCCGGCTGAAGGCCACCGGCGACCCGTGCGTCTTCCTCGACGCGCGGGGCATCGAGGGTTTCGCGACCCGATTCCCGACCGTGACCGCCGCGTGCCGCGCCGCCGGCATCGACCCCGTCCACCAGCCCATCCCGGTCGTGCCGGGGGCGCATTACAGCTGCGGCGGCGTCGTCACCGACGTGCACGGCCAGACCGAATTGCCCGGCCTGTTCGCCGCGGGCGAGGTGGCGCGCACCGGACTGCACGGCGCCAACCGGCTGGCGTCCAACAGCCTGCTGGAGGGCCTGGTGGTCGGTGGCCGCGCCGGCAGGGCGGCCGCGGCGCACGCGGTTTCGGCGGGGCGCGTCGCGGCGGCCCTGCCCGAGCCGATCGCCCACA
>NZ_GG770555.1:110618-133280 GCF_000164135.1 Mycobacterium parascrofulaceum ATCC BAA-614
GACACGCTGTCGGCGGCGGGGCCGCGCGCCATCGCCGGCCGCCGCGACTTCGAGGACGTCGCGTTGGCGGTCGCCGCGCGCGCGGTGACCGCGGCGGCCCTGGCCCGCAACGAGAGTCGCGGCTGCCACCACCGCGCCGAATACCCGGACCCGGCACCCGAACAGGCCGCCAGCAGCGTGCTGCGGCTGGGCGCCGACCCGAACTCGGTGCTGGTGGAGGCGCTGGCGGCGGTGGGCTGATGATGCTGCCCGACGAGCGAAGCGCCGCTCAGGACACCATCCGGCGCGCGCTGGAAGAAGACCTGCGCTACGGGCCCGACGTGACCACCCTGGCGACGGTGCCCGCCGGCGCGCTGGCCACGGCGTCGATGGTGCCCCGACAGCCGGGCGTGATCGCCGGCGTCGAGGTCGCGCTGCTGGTCCTCGACGCCGTCCTCGCCGGGGGCTACGAGGTGCTGCACGGTGTCGAGGACGGCGCGCGGCTGCAGCCCGGCGAGCCGGTGCTGACCGTGCGCGCGGACACCCGCGGCCTGCTGACCGCGGAGCGCACCATGCTGAACCTGGTCTGTCACTTGTCGGGGATCGCCACCACCACCGCGGCCTGGGTCCAGGCCGTGCACGGCACCAAGGCGAAGGTCCGCGACACCCGCAAAACCCTGCCCGGTCTGCGCGCGCTGCAGAAGTACGCGGTGCGGGTCGGCGGCGGCGTCAACCACCGGCTGGGGCTCGGGGATGCGGCGCTGATCAAGGACAACCACGTGGTGGCCGCGGGGTCGGTCGTCGACGCGCTGCGCGCGGTGCGCGAGGCGGCGCCGGACCTGCCGTGCGAGGTGGAGGTGGACTCCCTCGAACAGCTGGACGAGGTGCTGGCCGAAAAGCCGGAACTGGTGCTGCTGGACAACTTCCCGGTGTGGCAGACGCAGATGGCCGTGCAACGCCGTGACGCGCGCGCCCCGGCCGTCCTGCTCGAGTCGTCCGGCGGGCTCAGCCTGGACAACGCCGCCACCTACGCCGCAACCGGGGTGGACTACCTGGCCGTCGGCGCCCTGACGCACTCGGTGCGCGCGCTCGACGTCGGCCTGGACATGTAGCGTCATCCGGCCCCGCGCTCAGCGTGCGTCCAGGGCCTCGGGTGTGCGTCTAGGGCGGGAACATCGCGGAAATGCCGCCGCCAGCGCACGCGCAACGCCGCCAGCGCACACGCGCCGTGACGGCCTCAGGCGATGTCGCCTACGAAGACGCCGATCCGGCGCAGCTGCACCCGGGCCATCCGGGGCAGGCGCTCGGCGTCGGGCCCCTCGGTGCCGGCCGGCAGGATCCGCGGGTTGGTGATGTGCACCACCCGGTTGCGGCTGAACTGGACGTCGGCTTCGCCGGCCGCCAGGACGTTCTTGACCCAGTTGGTCTTGCCGTGGCCCAGCGCGATCGCCAGCACGTTCCCCTTGCGGTAGGGGGTGATGACTGTCTCGTACGGCTTACCCGAGGTGCGGCCGCGGTGCTTGATGGTCGCGGTCCCGGGCAGGAAGCGGGCGATCGGCTTGACCGCGGGGTTGAAATACTTGATCTGGAAGCGCTCGAACCAGGGCGGGAACACCATTGGGACGCCCGGCGCGTTGTTGGGGTGATCCTTCGCGGACATGACGGCTCCCTGAGTTGGACGGGCCTTTCACCGGCACTGTACCGGTCGGATATCCACTTGAGTTGCTCTGGGACAATGGAGGCGATGAGTACCCCTTCGGCACCCGTGATGGCCCGCATCGACCTGCGGGGCGTCGAGCTGACGGCTGCCCGGCTGCGGACCGCCCTGCCGCGCGGGGGCGCCGACGTGGAGAGCGTGCTGCCCAAGGTGCGGCCGATCGTGCAGGCCGTCGCCGAGCGCGGCGCCGAGGCGGCGCTGGAGTTCGGGGAGTCGTTCGACGGGGTGCGGCCCGCCGCCGTCCGGGTGCCCGAGGCGGCGCTCGACAAGGCGTTGGCGGACCTGGACCCCGACATCGTCGAGGCCCTGCGGGTGATGATCGAACGCGCCCGCGCCGTGCACGCCGACCAGCGCCGCACCGACGTCACCACCACGCTCGGGCCGGGCGCGACGGTCACCGAGCGGTGGGTTCCCGTCGAGCGGGTGGGCCTGTACGTGCCCGGCGGCAATGCGGTGTACCCGTCCAGCGTGGTGATGAACGTGGTGCCCGCGCAGACCGCGGGCGTCGGCTCGCTGGTGGTGGCCAGCCCACCCCAGGCCCGCTTTGACGGCCTGCCCCATCCGACGATCCTGGCCGCCGCCCGGCTGCTCGGGGTCGACGAGGTGTGGGCCGTCGGAGGGGCGCAGGCGGTGGCGCTGCTGGCCTACGGCGGCACCGACACCGATGGTCAAGACCTGGTGTCCGTCGACATGATCACCGGGCCCGGCAACATTTACGTCACCGCCGCCAAGCGGCTGTGCCGCTCCCGGGTGGGCATCGACGCCGAGGCCGGGCCGACCGAGATCGCCATCCTGGCCGACCACTCCGCCGACCCGGCGCACGTGGCCGCCGACCTGATCAGCCAGGCCGAACACGACGAGATGGCGGGCAGCGTCCTGGTCACGCCCAGCGCGGAGCTGGCCGCCGCCACCGACACCGAGGTGGCCGCCCAGCTGCGCACGACGGTGCACCGCGACCGGGTGGCCGCCGCGCTCGGTGGTCGCCAGTCGGCGATCATCCTGGTCGACGACCTGGACGCCGGCGTCAAGGTGGTCAACGCCTACGCCGCCGAACATCTGGAGATCCAGACCGTCGACGCGCCGGAGGTCGCAGGGCGGATCCGTTCGGCCGGCGCCATTTTCGTCGGCCCGTACGCGCCGGTGAGCCTCGGCGACTACTGCGCCGGGTCCAATCACGTGTTGCCGACCGCGGGCTCCGCCCGCCACTCCAGCGGCCTGTCGGTGCAGACCTTCCTGCGCGGCATCCACGTCGTCGACTACACCGAGGCCGCCCTCAAGGACGTCTCGGGGCACGTGGTCACGCTGGCGAAGGCGGAGGACCTGCCTGCGCACGGCGAGGCGATCCGGCGGAGGTTCGAGCGATGACCGAAGCCCGCGAGCCCACTCTCGACGACCTGCCGCTGCGCGACGACCTGCGCGGTAAATCGCCTTACGGCGCACCGCAATTGGCGGTGCCTGTGCGGCTGAACACCAACGAGAACCCGCACCCGCCCAGCCGGGCGCTGGTGGACGACGTGGTGCGGTCGGTGGCCGAGGCGGCCGCCGACCTGCACCGCTATCCCGATCGCGACGCGGTCGACCTGAGACGCGACCTCGCCGCCTATCTCACCGCGCAGACCGGCGTGCCGCTCGGGGTGGAAAACGTCTGGGCGGCAAACGGATCCAACGAGATCCTGCAACAGCTGTTGCAGGCGTTCGGCGGGCCCGGCCGCACCGCCATCGGGTTCGTCCCGTCCTACTCCATGCACCCGATCATCTCCGACGCCACGCGCACCGAGTGGCTGGAGGGGGTCCGCGCCGACGACTTCAGCCTGGATGTCGACGCCGCCGTCGCCGCCATCGCCGAGCGCCGGCCCGACGTGGTCTTCATCGCCAGCCCCAACAACCCGTCCGGGCAGAGCGTTTCGCTGCCGGATCTGCGCCGGCTGCTCGACGCGGTGCCGGGCATCCTGATCGTCGACGAGGCCTACGGCGAGTTCTCCTCGCAGCCCAGCGCCGTGGGGCTGGTCCGGGAGTATCCGGCCAAGCTCATCGTCACCCGCACCATGAGCAAGGCGTTCGCCTTCGCCGGCGGGCGGCTGGGGTACCTGATCGCTACGCCCGCGGTGATCGACGCGATGCTGCTGGTGCGGCTGCCGTACCACCTGTCGTCGGTCACCCAGGCCGCCGCCCGGGCCGCGCTGCGCCACGCCGACGACACCCTGAGCAGCGTCGCTGCGCTGATCGCCGAACGCGAGCGCGTCACGAAAGCCTTGAGCGGCATGGGTTTCCGGGTGATCCCCAGCGACGCGAACTTCGTGCTGTTCGGAGAGTTCGCCAATGCCCCGGCCACCTGGCAGCGCTACCTGGACGCCGGCGTGCTGATCCGCGACGTCGGGATCCCCGGCTACCTGCGCGCCACGACGGGGCTGGCCGGGGAGAATGACGCGTTCCTGCGTGCCAGCGCCCAGATCGCCGCCACCGAACTGGCCCCAGCCACCCCAGTAGGAGCCCCGTGACCACACTTGCCACCCGGCGCGCGCGTATCGAGCGCCGCACCAAGGAATCCGACATCGTCGTCGAGCTCGACCTCGACGGCACCGGGCGGGTCCAGGTCGACACCGGTGTGCCGTTCTACGACCACATGCTGACGGCGCTGGGCACCCACGCCAGCTTCGACCTGACCGTCCGCACCCAGGGCGACGTCGAGATCGAGGGCCACCACACCATCGAGGACACCGCGATCGCGCTGGGGCAGGCGCTCGACCAGGCGCTGGGCGACAAGCGCGGCATCCGCCGGTTCGGCGACGCCTTCATCCCGATGGACGAGACGCTGGCCCACGCCGCCGTCGACGTGTCCGGCCGGCCCTACTGCGTGCACACCGGCGAGCCGGATCACCTGCAACACACCACCATCGCCGGTAGCTCGGTGCCCTACCACACGGTCATCAACCGGCACGTGTTCGAGTCGCTGGCCGCCAACGCCCGCATCGCGCTGCACGTGCGTGTCCTGTACGGGCGCGACCCGCACCACATCACCGAGGCGCAATACAAGGCGGTGGCCCGCGCGTTGCGCCAGGCCGTCGAGCCCGACCCCCGGGTGTCGGACGTGCCGTCCACCAAAGGTGTTCTGTGACACAACCATCCGTCGTTGTCCTGGATTACGGCTCCGGCAATCTGCGGTCGGCGCAGCGCGCGTTGCAGCGGGCGGGCGCGTCGGTCGAGGTGACCGCCGACCGCGACGCCGCGGCCGCCGCCGACGGGCTGGTGGTGCCCGGCGTCGGCGCCTTCGAGGCCTGCATGACCGGCCTGCGCCGGGTGCACGGGGACCGCATCATCGCCGACCGGGTCGCCGCCGGCCGGCCGGTGCTGGGGGTCTGCGTCGGCATGCAGATCCTGTTCGACAGCGGTATCGAATTCGGCGTGCAGACAACGGGTTGCGGCCAGTGGCCGGGGGAGGTCACCCGGCTGGACGCCCCGGTGATCCCGCACATGGGCTGGAACGTGGTCGACGCCGGGGCCGGCAGCACCCTGTTCAAGGGGCTGGACGCCGACACCCGGTTCTATTTCGTGCACTCCTACGCCGCGCAGCGCTGGGAGGGCTCGCCCGACGCCGTGCTCACCTGGGCGACCCACCGGGTGCCCTTTCTGGCCGCCGTCGAGCAGGGGCCGCTGTCGGCCACCCAGTTTCACCCGGAAAAGAGTGGCGACGCCGGCGCGGCGGTACTGCGCAACTGGGTGGAGGCGCTGTGATGCCCTCCGCGAAACTGTATTCCGCTACGCGAATGCCGAGAGGACGCGTCGCCAGTCGCAGTCTCGGCGCGAAGGAGAGAGCGTGTTGATCTTGTTGCCCGCGGTCGACGTGGTGGACGGCCGCGCCGTGCGGCTGGTCCAAGGCAAGGCGGGCAGCGAAACCGAGTACGGCTCGGCGCTGGACGCGGCGCTGGGCTGGCAGCGCGACGGCGCGGAATGGATCCACCTGGTCGACCTGGACGCGGCGTTCGGGCGGGGCTCGAACCGCGAACTGCTCGCGGAAGTGGTGGGCAAGTTGGACGTGCGGGTCGAGCTGTCCGGCGGGATCCGTGACGACGATTCGCTGGCCGCGGCGCTGGCCACCGGCTGCGCCCGGGTCAACCTGGGCACGGCGGCGCTGGAGAACCCGCAATGGTGTGCCCGCGCGATCGGCGAGCACGGCGACAAGGTCGCCGTCGGCCTGGACGTCCAGATCGTCGACGGCGCGCACCGGTTGCGCGGACGTGGCTGGGAAACCGACGGTGGCGACCTCTGGGAGGTGCTGGAACGCCTTGACGGCGAGGGCTGTTCGCGCTTCGTGGTCACCGACGTCACCAAGGACGGCACGCTCGGCGGGCCCAACCTCGACCTGCTGGCCGCCGTCGCCGACCGCACCGACGCCCCGGTGATCGCGTCCGGCGGCGTGTCGAGCCTGGACGACCTGCGCGCGATCGCCACCCTCACCGACCGCGGGGTCGAGGGCGCCATCGTGGGCAAAGCCCTCTACGCCGGGCGGTTCACGCTGCCGCAGGCGCTGGCCGCGGTCGCGGGGTAGGGCGGCAATGGACCTGGACGCGTTGGTGGAGAAGGCGTCGGCGATCCTCGACGACGCCACCGAGCCGTTCCTCGCCGGCCATCGCGCCGATTCGGCCGTCCAGAAGAAGGGCAATGACTTCGCCACCGACGTGGACCTCGCGATCGAGCGGCAGGTGGTCGCCGCGCTGTCCGAGGCCACCGGAATCGGTGTGCACGGCGAGGAATTCGGCGGCACCGACGTCGACTCGGAATGGGTGTGGGTGCTCGACCCCGTCGACGGCACGTTCAACTACGCGGCCGGCTCGCCGATGGCGGGGATACTGCTGGGCCTGCTGCACCGCGGCGACCCGGTCGCCGGCCTGACCTGGCTGCCCTTCGTCGACCAGCGCTACACCGCGGTGACGGGCGGTCCGTTGGTGAAAAACGGTGTCGCGCAACCGCCGCTGGCCGACGTCGACCTGGCGGACGCCCTCATCGGGGCCGGCTCGTTCAGCGCGGACGCGCGGGGCCGGTTCCCGGGACGCTACCGGATCGCGGTGCTGGAGAACCTGAGCCGGGTCTCCTCCCGGCTGCGCATGCACGGTTCCACCGGGCTCGACCTCGCCTACGTCGCCGACGGAGTGCTGGGGGGCTCGATCAGTTTCGGTGGCCATGTATGGGACCACGCCGCCGGCGTCGCGCTGGTGCGGGCCGCGGGCGGGGTCGTCACCGACGTCCGCGGCGATCCGTGGACCCCCGCGTCGGATTCCGCGCTGGCCGCGGGCCCCCGCGCGCACGCCGAGATCCTCGAGGTCCTGCGCGCCACGGGCCGGCCGGAGGACTACTGACATGACGTCCGGTAACGGCCTTGCGGTGCGGGTCATTCCGTGCCTGGACGTCGACGCCGGGCGCGTCGTCAAGGGGGTCAACTTCGAGAACCTGCGCGACGCGGGCGATCCCGTCGAGCTGGCCGCCGCGTACGACGCCGAGGGCGCCGACGAACTCACCTTCCTCGACGTCACCGCCTCGTCGTCGGGGCGGGCCACCATGCTGGACGTGGTGCGCCGCACGGCCGAACAGGTCTTCATCCCGCTGACCGTCGGCGGTGGGGTCCGCACGGTGGCCGACGTCGACGTGCTGCTGCGCGCGGGCGCCGACAAGGTGTCGATCAACACGGCCGCGATCGCCCGGCCCGACCTGTTGGAGGAGATGGCAAGGCAATTCGGGTCGCAGTGCATCGTGCTGTCGGTCGACGCCCGCACGGTTCCCCCGGGGTCGGTGCCCACCCCGTCCGGGTGGGAGGTCACCACCCACGGCGGGCGCCGCGGGACGGGGATCGACGCCGTCGAATGGGCCGCGCGCGGCGCCGATCTGGGCGTGGGGGAGATCCTGCTGAACTCGATGGATGCGGACGGCACCAAGGCCGGATTCGACCTGGCGATGCTGCAGGCGGTGCGTTCGGCGGTCACGGTGCCGGTGATCGCCAGCGGCGGTGCGGGCGCGGCCGAACACTTCGCACCCGCGGTCGCCGCTGGCGCCGATGCGGTGTTGGCGGCCAGCGTCTTTCACTTCCGCGAGCTGACCATCGGCCAGGTGAAGGCCGCGATGGCGGCCGAAGGGATCACCGTGCGATGACGCTCGACCCGCAGATCGCCGCGCGGCTCAAGCGCAACGCCGACGGCCTGTTTACCGCCGTCGTGCAGGAGCGCGGCACCGGCGACGTGCTGATGGTCGCCTGGATGGACGACGACGCCCTGGCGCGCACCCTGGAAACCCGTGAGGCGACGTACTATTCGCGCTCGCGCGACGAGCAGTGGGTCAAGGGCGCGACGTCCGGGCACACCCAACGCGTGCACTCGGTGCGGCTGGACTGCGACGGCGACGCCGTGCTGCTGACGGTCGACCAGGTGGGCGGCGCCTGCCACACCGGGGACCACAGCTGCTTCGACGCCGACGTGCTGCTGCACCCGGAAGGCTAGGGCCTCGGCGCACAACCTAATGCGCGGTGCGACGCCGGTGCTCGGCCGCGGCCAGGAATTCCGCCCAGGACACCACCTCGGAGTGCTGCCGGAGCAGGGCCCGGCGCTGGCGTTCGGTCATCCCGCCCCAGACGCCCCACTCGACCCGGTTGTCCAGCGCCTCGGCGCCGCACTCCAGGATTACCGGGCAGTGCCGGCAGATCGCGGTGGCCTTCCTCTGCGCGGCGCCGCGCGCGAACAACCCGTCCGGGTCGCCGGTGCGACAGAGCGCTTTCGAAACCCAGGCGGCGCGATCCTCGGCCTCCGCGCTGCGCAGCCGGTTGCGTGCCGAATTGTCGGTGCCGATTCGTGCGGCGATCCGGGTCGCTAACATCGCTTCCCCCTTCGCTCCGGCCGTGCTGATGCGCAGCGCTCGGATATGCTCTTGACTTCCCTCCGGCCGAGCCCGTGCAACCCTGAGGCGAATGTTGCGACCGTACGAAACGGGGTCGCCCGAAACGTAGGGGCTTTTGTCGCAACCGCCCGGGGACTTTCGGCTCAAGGACCGCGTGCGTTGCCCGGGCCGGCAAACCGGGACCACGGTCGGGCGCGCAGGAGTCGCCGGAACGGGTGCCCTTCGAAGAGAATGGCGGTCGATGTTGAGACGAGTGTCGTGGACCGCGGCCGTACCGCTGCTTGCCGTCGGGATGTTGGCGGCCGTCTGGGGCGAGAAGCTGGGACCGGCGCTGGTCGCCCTGGCGGCGGCGTTCCTGATCGGCGCCGTGCTGGCCGCGGTGCACCACGCGGAGGTGGTCGCGGCCCGGGTCGGCGAGCCGTTCGGCTCGCTGGTGCTCGCGGCGGCGGTGACGGTGATCGAGGTCGCGCTCATCGTCGAGCTGATGGCCTCCGGGGGCAACGAGGCCGCGACCCTGGCCCGGGACACGGTCTTCGCGGCGGTGATGATCACCACCAACGGCATCGCGGGTCTGTCGCTGCTGCTGGGATCCCGGCGCTACGGCGTCACGCTGTTCAACGCCGAGGGCAGCGGCGCCGCGCTGGCCACGCTCACCACCCTGGGGACGCTGAGCCTGGTGCTGCCCGCGTTCACCACCAGCGGCTCGGGCAAGGAGTTCTCGCCCGGACAGCTCACCTTCGCGGCGGTCGCCTCGCTGCTGCTGTACCTGGTGTTCGTCTTCACGCAGACGGTGCGGCACCGCGACTTCTTCCTGCCGGTCGCCCAGAAGGGCCAGAAGCGGCTGTTCGAGGACGAAAGCCACGCCGAGCCGCCCAGCCGCAGCGCGGCGCTGGGCAGCCTGGGGCTGCTGCTCGTCGCGCTGGTCGCGGTGGTGGGCCTGGCCGAGGAGGAGTCACCGGCTCTCGAGAGCGCGGTGACCGCGGTGGGGTTCCCGCAGTCCTTCGTCGGCGTGGTGATCGCCTCGCTGGTGTTGTTGCCCGAAACCCTGTCGGCGGTGCGCGCGGCGCGGCAGGGCCGCATCCAGACCAGCCTGAACCTGGCCTACGGCTCGGCGATGGCCAGCATCGGGCTGACCATCCCGACGATCGCGCTGGCGTCGATCTGGCTCAAGGGACCGCTGGTGCTCGGCCTGGGCGCCATCCAGTTGGTGCTGCTCGCGCTGACCGTCGTGATCAGCATGCTGACGGTCATCCCCGGCCGGGCGACCCGCCTGCAGGGCGAGGTGCACCTGGTGCTGCTCGCCGCCTACGTCTTCCTGTCGATCAGCCCCTGACGCTCACCGGGCGCGCAGCGTCTCCAACGCCTTGTCGGCGTGGGTGTCCATGCTGAACTCGCTGGAGATGACGTTGAGCACCGTGCGGTCGGTGTCGATGACGAAGGTGGTGCGCTTGACCGGCATCAGCTTGCCCAGCAGGCCGCGCTTGACGCCGAACTGGGCGGCGACGGTGCCCTCGGTGTCCGACAGCAGCGGGTAGTCGAACTTCTGCATGTCGGCGAACTTGGCCTGCTTGGCCACCGGATCGGCGCTGATGCCGACCCGCTGGGCGCCGGCGGCGGCGAATTCGGCCGCCAGGTCCCGGAAATGGCAGGCCTCCTTGGTGCAGCCCGGCGTCATCGCGGCGGGGTAGAAGAACAGCACCACGGGGCCGCCGGAGAGCAGGTCGCTGAGCTGGCGCGGCGTCCCCGTCTGATCGGGAAGTGCGAAGTCCACGACGGTGTCACCGGGTTTCATGACGCGAGCGTAACGCCGCCGCGAATTCCGGGCCGCAAAAGCGCAGCCCCGTCACGCTCGCGAACCGCCGGCGCCCATCTGGGAGGATGGGTCGGTGCACGCCCACCTCGCCGCGACGACCTCACGGGAGGATTTCCGCCTGCTCGCGGCCGAGCACCGCGTGGTCCCGGTGACCCGCAAGGTGCTGGCCGACAGCGAGACGCCGCTGTCGGCCTACCGCAAGCTCGCCGCGAACCGCCCGGGCACCTTCCTGCTGGAATCCGCCGAGCACGGCCGGTCCTGGTCGCGGTGGTCGTTCATCGGCGCCGGCGCGCCGTCGGCGCTGACGGTCCGCGACGGCGAAGCGGTCTGGCTCGGGGCGGTGCCGCAGGACGCGCCCACCGGCGGCGACCCGTTGCACGCGCTGCGCGCCACGTGCGAGCTGCTGGCCACCGGGACGCTGCCCGGGCTGCCGCCGCTGTCCGGGGGCATGGTCGGGTTGTTCGCCTACGACATGGTGCGGCGGCTGGAACGCCTGCCCGAGCTGGCCGTCGACGACCTGGGGCTGCCGGACATGCTGCTGCTGCTGGCGACCGACGTCGCCGCGGTCGACCACCACGAGGGCACCATCACGCTGATCGCCAACGCGGTGAACTGGAACGGCACCGACGAGCGGGTCGACGAGGCCTACGACGACGCGGTCGCCCGCCTGGACGTGATGACCGCGGCGCTCGGCCAGCCGCTGCCCTCCACGGTCGCCACGTTCGACAGGCCCGAGCCGCAATACCGCTCGCAGCGCACCGTCGAGGAGTACGGCAAGATCGTCGACTACCTCGTCGACCAGATCGCCGCGGGCGAAGCCTTCCAGGTGGTGCCCTCGCAGCGGTTCGAGATGGACACCGACGTCGATCCGATCGACGTGTACCGGATGCTGCGGGTCACCAACCCCAGCCCGTACATGTACCTGCTGCACGTGCCCAACGACGCTGGCGGAACGGACTTTTCGGTCGTCGGGTCCAGCCCCGAGGCGCTGGTTACCGTTCACGACGGCTGGGCCACCACGCATCCGATCGCCGGCACTCGGTGGCGCGGCGCGACCGACGAAGAGGATCAGCTGCTGGAAAAGGAGCTGCTGGCCGACGAGAAGGAGCGGGCCGAGCACCTGATGCTGGTCGACCTGGGCCGCAACGACCTCGGCCGGGTCTGCGCGCCGGGCACCGTCCGCGTCGAGGACTACAGCCATATCGAGCGCTACAGCCACGTCATGCACCTGGTGTCGACGGTGACCGGGATGCTCGCCGAGGGCCGGACCGCGCTGGACGCGGTGACGGCCTGCTTCCCGGCCGGCACGCTGTCGGGCGCGCCGAAGGTGCGGGCGATGGAGCTGATCGAGGAGGTGGAGAAGACCCGGCGCGGCCTCTACGGCGGCGTGGTCGGCTACCTCGACTTCGCCGGCAACGCCGACTTCGCGATCGCCATCCGGACCGCGCTGATGCGCGGCGGCACCGCCTATGTGCAGGCCGGCGGTGGGGTGGTGGCCGACTCCAACGGCCCGTACGAATACACCGAGGCCTCCAACAAGGCGCGCGCCGTGCTCAACGCGATCGCCGCCGCCGAGACGCTGACCGCCCCGGAGACTGGGCGCCATGGCTGACGCCCGGCCGAACCGCCGGGCCCGGGTGGCCGTCGGGGTGGCCCAGGTGTTGCTGGTGGGATCCGCGGCGGCGCTGTGGGCGGCGTCCCGGCTGCCGTGGGTGGTGATCCGGTCGTTCGACGGGCTGGGTCCGCCACGCGAGGTGACGCTGTCCGGCGCGTCGTGGTCGACGGCGCTGCTGCCCCTGGCGGTGCTCATGCTGGCGACGGCGGTGGCGGCGATCGCGGTCCGCGGCTGGCCGCTGCGGGTGCTGGCCGGCCTGCTGGCGGTGGCCAGCCTGGCCGTCGGATATCTGGGTATCAGCCTGTGGGCGCTGCCGGACGTCGCCGTGCGAGGGGCCGACCTGGCGCACGTCACGGTGATGTCGCTGGTGGGCAGCGAGCGGCGGTACACCGGCGCGGGCGTCGCGGTGGGCGCGGCGGCCTGCACCCTGGTCGCGGCCGTGCTGTTGTTGCGGTCCGCCGGCGACTCGAAATCGGCCCGGTTGAGCGCGGAAAAGTATGCGGCACCGGCGACGCGCCGCTCGAATGCGCTACGCGACGACGCCGATGGCGCGATGCTGGAGCAGCCGGGGACGCCGGAAATGACGGAACGGATGCTCTGGGACGCGCTTGACGAGGGCAGTGACCCGACGCGGGACCCGACCGATCGGCCCCGCGGGTCGGACACCGAGGGTCGGTGACGGAGCGCAAGCCGAGGGCCGCTACCCTTCATTCACGTCGTCGCAATCGGCTCTGGTTTGTCAGGTGGTCGTCGGGGTGACGATGTGTGACAGCACGAAGGGAAGCAACAGGCATGAGTCCGGCTACCGTGCTTGACTCCATCCTCGAGGGAGTCCGGGCCGACGTTGCCGCGCGCGAAGCCCTTGTCAGCCTGTCGGAAATCAAAGCCGCGGCGGCCGCCGCTCCGCCACCGCGCGACGTGATGGCTGCGCTGCGGCAGCCCGGCATCGGCGTCATCGCCGAAGTCAAGCGCGCCAGTCCGTCTGCGGGATCGCTGGCCACCATTGCCGATCCGGCGAAGCTGGCCCGCGCGTACGAGGACGGCGGGGCGCGGGTCATCAGCGTCCTGACCGAGGAGCGACGTTTCCACGGCTCGCTCGACGACCTTGACGCGGTCCGCGCCGCGGTGTCGATCCCGGTCTTGCGCAAAGACTTTGTCGTGCAGCCATATCAGATCCACGAGGCCCGCGCGCACGGCGCCGACATGCTGCTGCTGATCGTTGCCGCGCTGGACCAGTCGGCTCTGGTGTCGATGCTGGACCGCACCGAATCCCTGGGCATGACAGCCCTTGTCGAGGTGCACACCGAGGAAGAGGCCGACCGGGCGCTGACGGCCGGCGCCAACGTGATCGGTGTCAACGCGCGCGATCTCGCGACGCTGGAGGTCGACCGGGACTGCTTCGCTCGCATCGCCCCCGGCTTGCCCAGCAACGTGATCCGGATCGCCGAGTCGGGTGTGCGCGGCACCGGGGACCTGTTGGCGTACGCGGGTGCCGGCGCGGACGCCGTCTTGGTCGGTGAGGGTCTGGTCAAGAGCGGAGACCCCCGCGCGGCGGTCGCCGACCTGGTCACCGCGGGTACCCACCCGTCCTGTCCGAAACCGTCTCGCTAGTCGTTCAGTCAGTTGAAGAGTCCCGGCGCTGAAACGTTGAACCTGATGAGCCGTCCCCGCGTAGAGCCTTGGTGATGGTCAATCTGTCCCGCCCGGACCTTCCGCGTCCGAGCGCAGCCGTCGCCGAACCCACCCATCACGAACCTGATGCCGGTGGCCATTTCGGTGTGTACGGCGGCCGATACGTCGCGGAGGCGTTGATGGCGGTGATCGAAGAGGTCACCGCCGCTTACGAGAAGGAACGCATCAATCCCGATTTCCTGGACACGCTGGACGACCTGCAGGTCAACTACGCCGGCCGGCCCTCGCCGCTGTACGAGGCCCCCCGGCTGTCCGAGCATGCCGGCTCGGCGCGTATCTTCCTCAAACGAGAAGACCTGAACCACACCGGTTCTCACAAGATCAACAACGTCCTGGGCCAGGCGTTGCTCGCGAAGAGAATGGGCAAGGGCCGGGTCATCGCCGAGACCGGCGCCGGTCAGCACGGCGTTGCCACGGCCACCGCATGCGCCTTGCTCGGGCTGGAATGCGTCATCTACATGGGCGCCGTGGACACCGCGCGCCAGGCGCTCAACGTGGCGCGGATGCGCCTGCTGGGCGCCGAGGTCGTCTCGGTCGAGAGCGGCTCGAAAACCCTGAAAGACGCCATCAACGAGGCGTTCCGTGACTGGGTGACCAACGCCGACAACACCTACTACTGCTTCGGCACCGCGGCGGGGCCGCATCCCTTCCCGGCGATGGTGCGCGACTTCCAGCGCATCATCGGGCTGGAGGCACGCGTGCAGATCCAGGCCCAGGCGGGCCGGTTGCCCGACGCGGTCGTGGCCTGCGTCGGCGGCGGATCCAACGCCATCGGGATCTTCCACCCGTTCATCGACGACCCGGGCGTGCGGCTGGTCGGCTTCGAGGCGGCGGGCGACGGCGTCGAAACCGGAAGGCACGCCGCGACCTTCGCCGGCGGTTCGCCCGGCGCCTTCCAGGGCTCGTTCTCGTACCTGCTGCAGGACGAGGACGGCCAGACCATCGAATCCCATTCGATCTCAGCGGGTCTGGACTATCCCGGGGTGGGTCCCGAGCACGCCTACCTCAAGGAGATCGGGCGCGCCGAGTACCGGCCGATCACCGACTCGCAGGCGATGGACGCGTTCGCGCTGCTGTGCCGCACCGAGGGAATCATCCCGGCCATCGAATCGGCCCACGCGATCGCCGGCGCGGTCGAGCTTGGCCTCGAGTTGGGGGAGGGCTCGATCATCGTGGTCAACCTGTCGGGCCGGGGCGACAAGGACGTCGAGACGGCCGCGAAGTGGTTCGGTCTGATGGGGCCCGGCGAGCGATGACGGTGGAACAGCGGCACGCCAGCAGGCTCGGGCCGGTCTTCGACATGTGCCGCACCGAGAACCGGGCGGCGCTGATCGGGTACCTGCCCACGGGTTATCCCGATGTGGCCGGCTCGGTGGACGGGATGCTCGCCCTCGTCGAATCGGGTTGCGACATAATCGAAGTCGGGGTGCCCTATTCGGATCCCGGTATGGACGGGCCGACCATCGCCCGGGCCACCGAGGCCGCGCTGCAGGGCGGCGTGCGGGTCCGCGACACGCTGGCCGCGGTCGAGGCGATCAGCGCGGCCGGCGGACGCGCGGTGGTGATGACCTATTGGAATCCGGTGCTGCGGTACGGGGTCGATGCGTTCGCGCGGGATCTCGCATCGGCCGGAGGGCACGGCTTGATCACTCCAGACCTGATCCCCGACGAAGCCGGGCAGTGGCTGGCGGCAGCGGAGGAGCATCGGTTGGATCGCATTTTTCTGGTGGCGCCGTCGTCGACGCCACAACGGCTGGCGATGACGGTCGAGGCGTCGCGCGGATTCGTCTACGCCGCTTCCACGATGGGGGTGACCGGGGCGCGTGAGGCGGTGTCGCAGGCCGCGCCCGAACTGGTGCAACGGATCAAGGCGGTCTCCGACATTCCCGTCGGCGTCGGCCTGGGGGTGCGCTCGCGGGAGCAGGCGGCGCAGATCGGCAGCTACGCCGACGGGGTCATCGTGGGTTCGGCGCTGGTGTCGGCCCTCGGTGAGGGCGGGTTGCCCGCGTTGCGGGCGCTGACCGCGGAACTGGCCGACGGTGTCCGGCAGCAGGCGGCCGACCGATGAGGACGCTGCCGACGTACTTTCCCAGTCCGCCCCAGGGCGTCTGGCACCTTGGGCCGCTACCCATTCGCGCCTACGCGCTGTTCATCATCACCGGCATCGTGGTGGCGCTGCTGATCGGCGACCGCCGGTGGGCGGCCCGCGGGGGGCAGCGCGGCGTCATCTACGACATCGCGCTGTGGGTGGTGCCGTTCGGGTTGGTGGGCGGCCGGCTGTACCACCTGGCCACCGACTGGCGGACCTATTGGGGCCCGGGCGGCGCCGGGTTGGGTGCGGCCGTGCGCATTTGGGACGGCGGCCTGGGCATCTGGGGCGCGGTGGCGCTCGGCTGCGTCGGCGCGTGGATCGCTTGCCGCCGTCATGGCATCCCGCTGCCCGCCTTCGCCGACGCGGTGGCCCCGGGGATCGTGCTGGCGCAGGCCATCGGTCGGCTCGGCAATTATTTCAACCAGGAGCTCTACGGCCGCGAGACCACACTGCCGTGGGGCCTGGAGATCTTCTACCGCCGCGACCCCTCGGGATACATCGACCCCCATTCGTTGGACGGCGTCTCGACGGGGCAGGTCGCGCTCGTCGTGCAGCCGACGTTCCTGTACGAATTGATCTGGAACGTGCTGGTTTTCGCCATCCTGATCTATGCGGACCGCAGGTTCGGGTTGGGCCACGGCCGTCTGTTCGCCCTCTACGTGGCCGCCTATTGCGTGGGGCGGTTCGGCGTTGAGCTGCTGCGCGACGACTACGCCACCCACATCGCCGGCATCCGGATCAATTCGTTCACATCGACTTTCGTGTTCATCGGCGCCGTGGTGTACCTCATGGTGGCACCGAAGGGGCGGGAGGCGCCCGAGAGCCTGCACGGCACCGACCACGCCGCCGAGGAATCGGCGGAAGCCGAGCCCGCGGCGGTCGCGGTCGGCGACGGCGACGACGACCGCGAGCCGGCCGGGTCGGTGGCAACCGACGAGGCGCCGGTCGACGAGCCGGAGACCGCGGAATCGCGGGCCGAACAACTCGAAACGGAAGAGGCCGAAACGGAAGAGGCCGAGGTCGAGGAGCCAGAGGCCGAGGAGGCCGAAGCCGAAGCGGAAGAGGCCGAAGCCGAGGAGCCCGAAGCCGAGGCCGAAAGGGAACAGGCCGAGGCCGAAGCCGAGGAGGCCGAAGCGGAAGAGCCGGAAGAGGCCGAGGAGCCCGAAGCCGAGGCCGAAGCCGAAGCCGAAGAGCCCGAAGCGGAAGAGCCGGAAGAGGCAGAAAAGCCCGAGGAACCCGAAGCCGAAAAGCCCGAGGAACCCGAAGCCGAAAAGCCCGAAGAGCCCGGAGCCGAAACCGAGCAGCCGGAGATCGCTTCGGCCGCCGAGCCGGAGCCCCAAACCCGTCGTCGGTGGAGCCTGCGGAGGAACCGGCCGTCCAATCCCTAGCGGGCGCGCGGTCTGGCATGCTGAACACGTGACGCAACCCAATGCCGCCGGACCGGCGATGGAGACGGGTCACGGCCGGCGCTGGTACACCGCGGCCGGTACTGCGGCGGTGCTGGGCGGGGCACTCGCCTACGTGGGTCTGGTCGACCCGCACAACACCAATTCCGTGTACCCGCAGTGCCCCTTCAAATGGCTCACCGGCTGGAACTGCCCCTTCTGCGGCGGCCTGCGCATGACGCACGATCTGCTGCACGGCCACCTCGCCGCCGCCGTCAACGACAATGTTTTCCTGCTGGTGGGCATCCCGATGCTGGCCGGATGGCTGCTGATCAACCGCGGGCGCGGTGAGGCGGCCCTGTCGACGCCGGCCTGGCTGACGATGGTGCTCGCCGTCATCGCGTGGACGGTGCTGCGTAACCTGCCCGGTTTCCCGCTGTCTCCGGCGATTCAGGGTGGCTAGCCGCGCACAGCGCGACACCCCGTTCGGTCGGACCGCGGCGGACCCACGCGACTATGCTGGGTCGGCGTGAGTAGACGCGGAAAGATCGTCTGCACCCTTGGCCCTGCGACAAATTCGGACGAGCTGATCCTGGCGCTGGTCGAGGCCGGAATGGACGTCGCCCGGCTGAACTTCAGCCACGGCGACTACTCCGACCACAAGGCCGCCTACGAGCGGGTGCGGGCCGCGTCCGACACCACCGGCCGCGCGGTCGGCGTACTGGCCGACCTGCAGGGCCCGAAGATCCGCCTGGGGCGTTTCGCCACCGGGTCCACCTACTGGGCCGACGGCGAAACCGTGTGCATCACCGTCGCCGACTGCGAAGGCACCCACGACCGGGTGTCGACCACTTACAAGAAGCTGGCCACTGACGCGACGGTCGGTGACCGGGTGCTGGTCGACGACGGCAAGGTCGGCTTGGTCGTCGAACGCATCGACGGCGACGACGTCATCTGCACCGTCGTCGAGGGCGGCCCGGTCAGCAACAACAAGGGCATCTCGCTGCCCGGCATGAACGTGTCCGCACCGGCCTTGTCGGAGAAGGACATCGAGGACCTCACCTTCGCGCTGGACCTCGGTGTCGACCTCGTCGCGCTGTCGTTCGTGCGCTCGCCCTCCGACGTCGAGTTGGTGCACGAGGTGATGGACCGGATCGGCCGGCGCGTGCCGGTGATCGCCAAGCTGGAAAAGCCCGAAGCCGTCGACAATCTGGAAGCGATCGTGCTGGCGTTCGACGCGATCATGGTGGCCCGCGGCGACCTCGGCGTGGAGTTGCCGCTCGAGGAGGTGCCGCTGGTGCAGAAGCGGGCCATCCAGATGGCCAGGGAGAACGCCAAACCCGTGATCGTGGCCACCCAGATGCTCGACTCCATGATCGAGAACTCGCGGCCCACGCGCGCCGAGGCGTCCGACGTCGCCAACGCGGTGCTCGACGGCGCCGACGCGGTGATGCTGTCCGGCGAAACCTCGGTGGGCAAGTACCCGCTGGCGGCCGTGCGGACCATGTCGCGGATCATCTGCGCCGTCGAGGACAACTCCACCGCCGCTCCGCCGCTGACGCACGTGCCGCGCACCAAGCGGGGGGTGATCTCGTATGCCGCCCGTGACATCGGCGAGCGCCTGGACGCCAAGGCGCTGGTCGCCTTCACCCAGTCCGGTGACACGGTGAAGCGGCTGGCGCGACTGCACACCCCGCTGCCGCTGCTGGCCTTCACCGCGTGGCCCGAGGTCCGCAGCCAGCTCGCGATGACCTGGGGCACCGAGACGTTCATCGTCCCGATGATGACGTCCACCGACGGCATGATCCGCCAGGTCGACATGTCGCTGCTGGAGCTCGGCCGCTATAAGCGGGGGGACCTGGTGGTGATCGTGGCCGGCGCGCCGCCTGGCACAGTAGGGTCGACCAACCTGATCCACGTCCACCGGATCGGGGAGGACGACGTCTAGCCAGGCGACCAGAGGAGAGATCGCGATCGACACCGATTCTGATTTCGAGGAATTGCTCGCGACGCTCGACCTCAACCGCGTCACGGACGAACTCTTCGTCGGGGCACATCCCAGCAAGAATCCGATGCGGACGTTCGGTGGCCAGCTCATGGCCCAATCGTTCGTCGCGAGCAGCCGCACCCTGGTCCGGGACGACCTGCCGCCCAGCGCGCTGTCCGTGCACTTCATCAACGGCGGCGACACCGCCAAGGACATCGAGTTCCACGTGACCCGGCTGCGCGACGAGCGGCGCTTCGCCAACCGGCGCGTGGACGCCGTGCAGGACGGAACGCTGCTGTCCTCGGCGATGATCTCCTACATGGCCGGCGGCCGCGGCCTCGAGCACGCCGTCGACCCGCCGCGGGTGGGCGAGCCCGAAACCCAGCCGCCGATCGGTGAGTTGCTCCGCGGCTACGAGGAGACCGTGCCGCACTTCGTCAACGCCCTGCAGCCGATCGAATGGCGCTACACCAACGACCCGGCCTGGGTGATGCGCGAAAAGGGCGACCGGCTGCCACACAACCGGGTGTGGATGAAGGCCGGCGGCAAGATGCCCGATGACCCGGTGCTGCACACGGCGACCATGGTGTATTCCTCGGACACCACGGTGCTCGACTCGGTGATCACCACCCACGGCTTGTCGTGGGGGTTCGACCGCATTTTCGCCGCCTCCGCCAACCATTCCGTGTGGTTTCACCGGCAGGTCGACTTCGACGACTGGGTGCTCTATTCGACGTCGTCACCGGTGGCCGCGGACTCGCGCGGGCTAGGTACCGGCCACTTCTTCGACCGCTCCGGACTGCTCCTCGCGACGGTGGTCCAAGAAGGGGTGCTGAAATACTTTCCGCCCTCCGGCCGATAGACAGGGCGGAATACCCGCAGGACACCGCCCCGAATCCGGCCCGGCAGGGCCGGGATCAGGCGTAAGTTTCTACCAGCCGGGTATTCGGTGCAGAGGTGGCAGCCAGCCGCCCAGCTGGAACGTCAGCGCATCGGGAGGTGAGTGTGAGCGGGCCGTTGGTCGACGTCTCAGCGAAGGCTCGCGGCCGGGAACGCGTGGTCGTCTCGGTCGATTCGCGGGCGGCCCGGCTGATCGGCGCGTTGGCCCTGGTCAGCGCGACGTGTTGGCTGGGTGAAATCGTGGCCCGACACCACGACCAGCCGGAGTGGCACTACACCGACCGATTGGCCTGGTCGCTGACGGTCCTGGTGGCGGTGGCGTGGATCGCGCGCGGCATCTTCCTGGGCCGTCCGGTCACCGCCCTGCACGCCGCCGCGGCCGCATCGTTCGTGCTGGCGGGCCTGGGCCTGCACCTGTTGTCCTTCGATCTACTCGGGGACCTGGTCATCGCGAGTTCCGGCATGGTGCTGATGTGGCCGACGACCTCGCATCCCCGTCCCGGGGACCTGCCCCGGGTCTGGGCGTTGATCCAGGCCACCCGCGACGACCCGCTGGCGCCGTTCGCGATGCAGACCGGCAAGAGTTATCACTTCACCGCCGACGGCAGCGCGGCGCTGGCCTACCGGACGCGCCTGGGCATCGCCGTGGTCAGCGGTGACCCGCTCGGCGACGAGGCGCGCTTCCCCGAGCTGGTCGCCGACTTCGCCGCCATGTGCCACACGCACGGTTGGCGCATCGCGGTGGTGGGTTGCGGCGAGCGTCGGCTCGACTTGTGGAGCGACGCCACGGTGATCGGGCAGTCGTTGCGCGCGGTGCCGATCGGGCGGGACGTGGTGGTCGACGTGACCGGTTTCGACATGGTGGGACGCAAGTTCCGCAACCTGCGCCAGGCGGTGAAGCGCTCGCACAACTGCGGCGTCACCACCGAGATCGTTGCCGAGCAGGAACTGACGAACGAGCAGCTGGCCGAGCTGACCGAGGTGGTGCGGGCGTCGAGCAAGGGCGCCCGCAGCGACCGCGGGTTCCACATGAACCTCGACGGTGTGCTGGAGGGCCGGTTCCCCGGCATCCAGCTGATCGTCGCCAGGGACACCTCCGGCAAGGTGCAGGGGTTCCACCGGTACGCGACGGCCGGCGGCGGCAGCGACATCACCCTCGACGTGCCGTGGCGCCGGCGCGGGGCCCCCAACGGCATCGACGAACGGCTCAGCGTCGACATGATCATGGCCGGAAAAGGGAATGGGGCGCAACGCCTTTCGCTCGCGTTCGCGGCGTTCCCGGAGATCTTCGACGAGAAGAATCGCAACCGCGCCCAGCGCGTCTTCTACCGGCTGATCCATGTCCTCGACCCGTTGATCGCGCTCGAGTCGCTGTACCGGTACGTGCGCAAGTTCCACGCGCTGGACGCCCGGCGCTACGCGCTGATCTCGATGACCCAGCTCGTCCAATTGCTGATCGTGCTGCTGTCGCTGGAGTTCATGCCGCGCCGGCGACACCTCTGAGCGCGTCCATGCGAAGCTCCCCACAGCCGAGGTCGTCGGGCAGGTGATGGGTGGCCACCACCACGGTCCGTTCGGCCGGCATCAGCACGGAATTCGGCCCCAACAGGTCGCGGAGAATGGGGTCGGCGTCGGCCGCGTCCAGGTGTTCGGTCGGCTCGTCGAGCAGCACGATCCGGGCGGGGGAGAGCGCCGCCCGCGCCAGCAGCAGCCGCCTGCGCTGGCCCCCCGACAGCGCCTGCGCGCCGCCGGTCAACACCGTCGACAGACCCTGGGGCAGGGCGGCGAGCCAGGCGCCGAGCCCGACAGCATCCAGAGCTCGCGTCAGCTCGGGGTCCTCGCAGTCTCCGCGCGCGACCAGGAGGTTGTCCCGCACGGTGGTGGCGAAGACGTGCGCGTCCTCGGCGAAAAAGCTGATGGCGCGGCGCAAGTCGGCTTCGTCGAAGTCGGTGAGGTCGATGCCGTCGAGCGTCACGCGCCCCTGCAGCGGGGGGAGCAGCCCGGCGAGCGTCATCAACAGCGTCGTCTTGCCCGACCCGCTGGCGCCGGTGACGGCGAGCCGGGCGCCGGGCGGGAGTTCCAGCCTGATGCGGTGTGCCCGGGCCGTCTCGGCGTGGCCGGGCCGGACGTCGGCGGCCAACAGGCCGACGCCCGGGGGTTTCGGCGCGGGCGCCGTCGACGGCCCGGGCCGATGCGGGCGGCCGGTCTGCGTCAGGTCCACCAGCCGGCGCGCGGCGATGTGGGACCGCGTCAGCGCAACCGCGGCGCCGGGCAACGGGGTCATCGCCTCGAACGCGGACAGCGGCAACAACATCAGGACCGCCAGCGTCGTGGGCGCGACGGAGGGCGCCAGCCCGATGCCGGCCACCACCGCGCCGAGTACGCTCGCGCCGATCGCGGCGGTGGGCACGGCTTCGGCGACGGCGGCCGGCCTGGCGGCGTCGTCGAGGGCGGCGCCCCACGCGCGCTGGCGGCGTTGCGATTCGGCGATGACACGGGGTAGCAGGCCGGCGACGCGCAGCTCGGGCGCGTGTTCCAGCGCGAGCATCGCCGACGTGTCGCGCTCCGAATGATGTTGGCGCGCAACGTCTTCCCGCCTGGCC
>NZ_GG770555.1:133519-209721 GCF_000164135.1 Mycobacterium parascrofulaceum ATCC BAA-614
CGCGGCGAAGCCCGCGACCAGCAGGCAGGCCGCCAGCACCGCGGCGGCCGGCGGCGAGATGGCCGCGACCACCGCGGTCGCCGCCAGCCCCAGCACGGCCGCCACGCCGATCGGCACCACGGCGCGCACCAGCACGTTGGCCAGTTCGTCGACGTCGGATCCCACCCGGCCGACGAGCTCACCACTGTGCAGGCGCACGGCGGTCTCCGCCGGCCCCTGGGCCAGCCGCCGGTAGATCCCCGCGCGGGCGGTGCCGGCCGCGCGGAGCGCGGCGTCATGGGTGACCAGTCGCTCGCAGTAGTGCAGCACTCCGCGCGAGATCGCGAACGCGCGCACCGCGACGGCCGCGACCGACAGGTCGAGCACCGGCGGCATTTGCCAGGCCCGGGTGATCAGCCAGGCCGAGACGCCGGCCAGCGCGAGCGCGCTGCCCAGCGACAGCACGCCCAGCGCGATGGCCGCCGCGATGCGGGGGAGCCGTGGACGCAGGAGCAGCGGCACGGCGGCCAGGAGGGGATCAGACCGGCGCATAACGCGCTCCAGCGTCGGCGGCCACCTCGACCACCCGGTCACCGATGGCCAGAACCGGCGCGCGGTGCCCGACGACGACCACGGTCGCGCCCGCCCGGGCGCGCTCGGCGATCGCGCGCAACACGCGCTCCTCGGCGCGGGCGTCCAGGTGCGCGGTGGGCTCGTCGAGCAACAGCACCGGCGCGGACGATCCGAGCGCCCGGGCGAGGCCCAGCCGCTGCCGCTGGCCCAGCGACAGGCCGACGCCGCCGCGGCCGAGCACGGTGTCCAGCCCGTCGGGCAGGTCGGCCAGCACCGTATCGAAATCGGATGCCGCGCAGGCGGTCTGCAGATCGTCCGGGGCGCCGAACAGCGCCAGGTTGTCCCGGACCGTCCCCGGGACGAGCACCGGGCGCTGCGGAAGCCAGGACAGCTGCCGCCACCAGGCGGCCGGTTCGAGGTCGGCGACGTCGACGCCGGCCACGGTGACCCGGCCCGACGACGGCACGGTGAGGCCGGTGATCGCCTGCAGGGCCGTGCTCTTGCCGGCACCGTTGCGCCCGGTCAGCACCGTCACCGAGCCCGGCTCGACGAGCGCGTTGAGGTCGCACGGCGCGTGGCCGTCGCGGCCGGCGACGCCGAGGCCCTCGAGGCGGATCCGCGCCCCGCGGGCGGTGACCGTGCGGCCGTGGGTCTTCGGCCGGCCGGATCCCCCGATGAGGGCGAAGGCTTGGTCGGCGGCGGTCCTTCCGTCCTGCGCGGCATGGAATTCCACACCGATCCGGCGCAGCGGCCAGTAGACGTCGGGTGCCAGCAACAGCACCGTGAGGCCGGTCGCCAGCGTCATCTCGCCGAACACCAGGCGCAGACCGATCCCCACGGCGATCAGGGCCACGCCCAGCGTCGCGAGCAGTTCCAGCACCAGCGCCGACAGGAAGGCGATCCGCAGCGTCGCCATGGCCGAGCGCCGGTGCGCGTCGGCGAGTTCGGCGATGCGGCGCTCCGGGCCCTGGCCGCGGCCCAGCGCCCGCAGCGTGGGGATGCCGGCGATCAGGTCGAGCAACCGCCCCTGCAGAGTCGTCATGGCGGCCAGCGCCGCCGCCGACCGGTCGGCGGTCGCCAGGCCGATCAACACCATGAAAACGGGTATGAGCGGCAGGGTGATGGCCACGATCGCCGCCGACTTCAGGTCGTATACCGCGATGACGGCGACGGTCGCCGGCGTGAGGATGGCGGCCAGCAGCAGCGCAGGCAGGTACCCGGTGAAGTAGGGGCGCAGGCCGTCCAGGCCCCGGGTGACCACCAACGCGGCCGCATCCCGTTGGGTGGCGAGTTCACCTGGCTGGCGCGCCGTCACCGACGTCAGCACCTGCCCGGACAGGTCGGCGATGACCGCGCTGGCGCCCCGTTGACCCAACCGCGCCTGCAGCCAGTGCGCCAGCGTCCGAATCGTCCACAGTGTCAACAGGATCGCCAGTGGCACACGCCAGGCGGCCAGGCCGTGCGGGGGGTGATCGCCGACGGCGCGGGCGACCACCCCGGCCAGCACGATCGCCGAGCCGATCGCGCAGCCGGAAATCACCACCCCGCACAGGACCGTCGAGACCAGGTAGCGGCGCAGGGCCGGCGATGCCCGCCACAGTCGCGGGTCCAGGGGGCCCCGCGCTCGTGAGTCGGGCGGCGAGTCGGTTGCGCTCAGGACGCGCGCCTCGCCAGGCCGATGGGCGCCGGTATCCGCTCCGCCGAGATGCGTTTGCGGAACACCCAATAGGTCCAGGCTTGGTAGACGACCGTCAGGGGAGCCATGATCACCGTCACCCACGTCATGACCTTGAGGGTGTAGTGCGTCGACGAGGCGTTGTAGATCGTCAGGCTCCACTGCTTGTTGAGCGTCGAGGGCACCAGGTTCGGGTAGAGCGAGCCGAACAACAGGATCACCACGGCGGCAACGACAATCGCCGTGCAGGCGAACGCCCAGCCGTCCGAGGCGCGCCGCCACACCAGCAGCACGGCCGCCAGTTGCGCCACCACCGCGACGGCCAGCACCAGCCACGTCCAGTTCTTTCCGTGCGCCAGCTGGGTCCACAGCCCGAAACCCGCGACGAGAGCGGTCACCGGCAGCGACAGCCACACGGCGAATCGGTAGGCGTCGTCGCGGATGGCGCCGGATGTCTTGAGCGCGATGAACACCGCGCCGTACAACAGGAACAGGCCGGCGGTGGCCAGGCCGCCCAGCAGCGTGTAGGCGTTGAGCACGTCGGTGATGCTCAGGTGCACCTGTCCGGCGGCGTCCACGGGCAATCCGCGGACCAGGATGGCGAAAGCCACGCCCCACAACACCGCCGGCAGCCAGGACCCGGCCGCGATGCCGAAGTCGGCCCAGCCGCGCCACTTGGTGTCGTCGATCTTGCCGCGCCATTCGATCGCCACGGCCCGCAGGATCATGCCGAACAGGATGGCCAGCAGCGGCAGATACAGCGTCGAGAACACCGTGGCGTACCAGCCGGGGAAGGCCGCGAACATCGCTGCGCCCCCGACGATCAGCCAGACCTCGTTGCCGTCCCAGACCGGTCCGATGGTGTTCAGTGCGGTGCGGCGCAGCGGTTCGGGCTCGCCGATGCCGACCCGGGCGAGCGGTTCCATCAACATGCCGACGCCGAAGTCGAAGCCCTCCAAAATGAAGAAGCCAAGAAACAGCAGTCCGATGACGCCGAACCAGAACTCTTGAAGTCCCATCGGTCAGCTCCTTTCCGGGTGGAGCCTAATAGGCGAACGACAGCGGTGCTACCTCGTCGTCGCTGGGTGTCTGGGGCGGCGCCGGTTCGGCGTCGTGCTCCAGCGGCCCTTCGGTGATGTAGCGCTTGAGCAGGAAGAACCAGATCACCGCCAGCACCGCGTAGACCAGGGTGAAGGTCACCAGCGACGTGACGACGATCCCGGAAGCGTGGTTGGAGACGGCTTCGCGAACCGTGAACCGAACCTGTTGATCCCCAGTGGGGTTCGGTGCGACGATCCACGGCTGCCGTCCCATCTCGGTGAACACCCAGCCGGAGATGTTGGCCAGGAACGGCGTGGGGATGGTCAGCAACGCGAACCAGGAGAACCAGCGCTGGTTGGGAATCCGGCCGCCGCGGGTGAGCCACAACGCCGCCACCGCGAACAGCAGCGGGATGGCCAGGAAGCCGATCATCGCCCGGAAAGACCAGTAGGTGACGAACATGTTGGGCCGGTAGTCGTTTGGGCCGAAGCGCTGCTCGTAGTCGTGCTGGATGTCGCGCACGCCCTGCAGGGTGACGTCACTGATCCGGCCCTCTGCGAGGAACGGCAGCACATAGGGCACCTGGATGACGCCCTTGACCCCGTCACAGTTGTTGTGCCGGCCCACCGTCAGGACGGAGAAGTCCGGGTCGGTTTGGGTGTCGCACAACGTTTCGGCGGACGCCATCTTCATCGGTTGCTGAACGAACATCAGCTTGCCCTGGCGGTCGCCGGTGAAGAACAGGCCAACCGCGGCCAGCAGGACCACCCAGCACCCCAGGATGGCGGCGGGGCGAAACATGGTGCGGGCGTCCGACTCCGCGGCGGGGGTGGCCGACGCGGCATTGCGCGACCGGACCAAAAACCACGCGCTGATCGCCGCGACGAATGTCCCGGCGGTCACCAGCGAGCCCGTCACGACATGTGAAAACGCCGCTCGCGCGGTGTTATTGCTCAGCAACGCACCGATGCTGTCCAACTCGGCGCGATGCGTCACCGGGTTGTAGTGGGCCCCGACCGGGTGCTGCATGAACGAGTTCGCCACGATGATGAAAAACGCCGATGCGTTCACGCCGAAGGCGACGATCCAGATGCACGCCAGGTGGATCAGTTTCGGCAGCCGGCTCCAGCCGAAGATCCAGAGGCCGATGAACGTGGACTCGAAGAAGAACGCGAACAACCCCTCCATGGCCAGCGGCGCGCCGAAGATGTCGCCGACGAACCGCGAGTACTCCGACCAGTTCATCCCGAACTGGAATTCCTGGACGATGCCGGTCGCCACGCCGATGGCGAAGTTGATCAGGAACAACTTGCCGAAGAACTTGGTGAGGCGGTACCACGCCGTGTTGCCGGTGGCCACCCACACCGTCTGCATGACGGCGAGCAGGGGAGCCAGGCCGATCGTGAGCGGCACGAAGATGAAGTGGTAGACGGTCGTAATACCGAACTGCCACCGCGAAATATCGACGACATTCATCCGTCATCTCCCAAATGCTCGGGGGCCATGCCCACGGCTACTACGCAGTGTAGTAGCAGCGTGGGCCTCGACGCTACTGGGGCTCAACCGGTGAGCGTCTGGGACGCCTTGCGGATGCCGAAGGACGAGACGATCTCGAAGATGCCGAGGACCACGAACCAGACCCCGACGACGAGCGCGAGCGTGACGATCGATTCGAGCGGCGACGCCAGGACGACGATGCCCGCGAGCAGGCTGATCACGCCGATGAAGATCGCCCATCCCCGCCCGGGCAGCTGCGGATCCTGGATGGCCGAGACCGTCGTGCCGACGCCGCGGAAGATGAACCCGATGCCAATCCAGATGGCCAGCAACAGGATTGCGTAACCCTGACCGAAATGACGAAACGCCAACAACGCCAGGATGAGTGACGCCGCGCCGCTGATGAACAGCAGGATCCGGCTTCCCGCAGAGACGTGCAGGCTGAAAGCGAAGAACACCTGTGCGGCGCCGGTGATCAGCAGATAGATGCCGAACGCGGTTGCGGCGACCACGATCGATATCCCGGGCCACGCCAGCACCAACACGCCGAGGGCGAGCGACAGCAGTCCCGAGAGCAGGGTCGATTTCCATAGATGCGGCAACAAACTTGGAGCGGGGGAAGGTCCAGGTGTGGTTTGCATGGGCGCAGTCTGACACAAACGCCGCCCCTGGTATAGGGCACTTTGGCTACACGTGGGCGGTGCGGGAATCCTTGGCCAGCAGATCGGTGGGTTCCTCGGTAGCCTTGCGCCCGATCAGATACCAGGTGCGCATGAGGCCCTTGCCTTTGACGTCGATGTGGCCGCGCTCCTGGAGCACGAAGTCGTCCTTGAGACGCTCGTACATGGCCTCGGGCACCTGAATTCGGCCCACCGAGTCGGTCGATTCCATCCGGGACGCGACGTTGACCGCGTCGCCCCACACGTCGTAGAAGAAGCGGCGGGCGCCCACGACGCCGGCGACCACCGGTCCGCACGCCATGCCCATTCGCAGCGGAACCGCGTTGCCGTGCGGATCCTGCAGTCCGGCCGCAACATTGGCCATGTCGAGCGCGAAGTCCGCCAGCGCCTGCGCGTGGTCGGGCCGGGGGCGCGGAACCCCGCTGACCACCATGTAGGAGTCGCCGCTGACTTTGATCTTCTCGAGTCCGTGCTTGTCCACCAGCGCGTCGAAGGCGCTGTACAACCGGTCGAGGAAGCGCACCAGGTCGGCCGGCGCGGTGCTGCTGGCCCGCTCGGTGAAGCCGACGATGTCGGCGAACAGGACGGAGGCGACGTCGTACTTGTCGGCGATCACGCTGCGGTCCGGTTCCTTGAGCCGCTCGGCGATGCTGGCGGGCAACATGTTGGCCAACAGCGCCTCCGAGCGCTCGTACTGCGCCTCCATCACGGCTTCGGCGCGCGCGGTGTCGCGCAGGGCGAACCACACCGTCACCACCACCATCACCACGCTGGAGACCGCCGTCACGACGAAGCCGGTCGACTGGGCCCAGGCCGGCTGCAACCCGGTGTCGCGGGGGATCAGGAACTCGACCGCGATGATGAGGCCGGCGGCGATGGCGGCCAGCGCGGACGCCAAAACGATGTGTTCGATGCCCAACAGCAGCACGACGATGCAGGCGCCCACCAGGAAGAAGAACTCGGCGCCCGAGCCGGTGCCGACGTCCAGGCAGCTGGCGAAGACGGACACGTAGGCCGCGCCCATGAAGGTAAGCGGTGCAACCAGTTCGCCGAACCGCTGCAGCCACGGGACCGCCGCGAAGATCATGGCGCCGAGGACGTTGATCGAGCTGACCTGCCACAGCCACGTTCCGCCCAGGATCTGCACGAGCACGAAGCTCACGCTGACCATCACGGCAAGCCACGCGGTGATGGTCAGGACTCGGGCGCGGCGCGCGGCGCTGGCGGCGTAGTGCTGATTGCGGTCGCGCGTCTGCGCCCGAACCGCGGCCACGCAGTCCGGGCGTTTCGACGAGCCGTCTGACACGGGTGGGGCGCCGCACTTCCTAGCCGCCACGCCGCCAGCCTAACCGCTGAGCAGCGGACTCGCCGAAGCTCTTTGAATTTTGCGTTTTCGCTTCCCATAAGTTTCCGAGTCTGATAACAGTTCTTGTTATCGGGTTGTGATCGGGTTTGCGAATGGTTCCTACGGGCTATTCACAGCCCCGTTCGACAGGACTGTTGGACACGTGTTCGCCTCGACTAAGGGGTGCCTGATGGCGGCTCTCAAGAGATTCGTTCTCGCGTCAATGCTTTTCCTCGCCGCCATGCTCATGGACGGCTGCGGGGCCGCCTGTGGCGAGCCGGGTTGGCTACTGCGGGTCGCCGGCGACACCATCGGAAACGATGCCACGGGGCTGAATGTCTCTGCCTCCGACCAGATTTGCATCACCCGGTCCTTCGGCGACTGAACCGGCAGCGCCGTTCTCTCGGCGCCTGTCGGACGTTGCGGGGCGTCGGGAATGGGCCATCGGGCCGTCACCCACCGGCGTTAGTCGATTTGCCCCACGCGTGACCGATGGCGACAAAACCCGAATGAATTCATTGCATATTCGGTTGAACTCTTGCTAAATGCAACCCACCGGTAATAAAGCGCAAAGTTTATTAAATCGCGAGTTGTCATACCTTTGGCATGTATTTTCGGAAATCTACCAACATCGAGTTCGATGCATGACGTGTCGGGTGGCCTCGGAGGAGGCCGGTCGGCTGCAACCGGATCAACGGTCGGGTGGTGCCCTCGGTGGGATTCGAACCCACACTGGACGGGTTTTGAGTCCGTTTCCTCTGCCAGTTGGGATACGAGGGCTTGCCGGCCTCTTAACGGTAGAGGCAGCCTCCCACCATAGAGGATTCGCTGTAGTCGCCCATCTCACCGCCCCGAGGTCGCTGGTCTCGGACGTTCACGAGACAATGTGCGTCATGACAGGCCCCACGACCGACACCGACGCCGCTGTGCCGCGCCGGGTCCTGATCGCGGAAGACGAAGCGCTCATCCGACTGGACCTCGCCGAGATGCTGCGAGAGGAGGGTTACGAGATCGTCGGTGAGGCCGGCGACGGACAGGAAGCCGTCGAGTTGGCCGAACAGCATCGGCCGGACCTGGTGATCATGGACGTGAAGATGCCGCGCCGCGACGGGATCGACGCGGCCTCCGAGATCGCCGCCAAGCGCATCGCCCCGATCGTGGTGCTCACGGCGTTCAGCCAGCGCGACCTGGTCGAGCGCGCCCGCGACGCCGGGGCCATGGCCTACCTGGTGAAGCCCTTCACGATCAGCGACCTGATCCCGGCGATCGAGTTGGCGGTCAGCCGCTTCAGCGAGATCAGCGAGCTGGAACGCGAAGTAGCGACGCTCTCGGAGCGGCTGGAGACCCGCAAGCTCGTCGAGCGCGCCAAGGGCCTGCTGCAGACCAAGCAGGGCATGACCGAGCCCGAGGCGTTCAAGTGGATTCAGCGCGCCGCGATGGACCGGCGGACCACGATGAAGCGGGTCGCCGAAGTCGTCCTGGAGACGCTCGGCGCCGAGGAGGAGTAGCCGCTCGCCCGTCGAGGCTGCGCTCAGGGCGTTGAGTGTGCACCCAGGGCGGCGACACGCCGGATGAGGCCGCCGTGGCCGCACACTCGATGAACGAGAGCGACTACCGCGCCACGATCACCGACGAGCCGTGCCCGAACAGGCCCTGGTTGGCGGTGACGCCCACGGTGGCGTTCTCCACCTGCCGGCCGGTCGCCTGGCCGCGCAGTTGCCAGGTCAGCTCGCAGACCTGCGCGATGGCCTGGGCGGGGATGGCCTCGCCGAAGCAGGCCAGCCCGCCCGACGGGTTGACCGGCACCCTGCCGCCGATGGTGGTGGCGCCGCTGCGGAGCAGCGCCTCGGCCTCGCCCTTGGGGCACAGCCCGAGGTGCTCGTACCAGTCGAGCTCCAGCGCGGTGGACAGGTCGTACACCTCGGCCAGGCTGACGTCCTCGGGCCCGATGCCCGCCTCGGCGTAGGCCGCGTCCAGGATCTGATCCTTGAACACCCGGTCCGGCGCGGGCACCGCGGCGGTGGAATCCGTTGCGATGTCCGGCAATTCGGGCAGGTGCTGCGGGTAGCGGGGGGTCACCGTGCTGACCGCGCGCACCGACGGCACGCCGTCGAGCGAGCCGAGGTGCTTGCGGGCGAACTCGGCGCTGGCCACGATCAGGGCCGCCGCGCCGTCGGAGGTGGCGCAGATGTCGAGCTGCCGCAGCGGGTCGGCCACCACCGGGCTGGCGAACACGTCGTCGGCCGACGCCTCCTTGCGGTAGCGGGCGTTCGGGTTCTGCAGGCCGTGCCGCGAGTTTTTCACCTTCACCTCGGCGAAGTCCTCGGGCGTCGCGCCGTAGAGGTCCATCCGGCGGCGCGCCAGCAGCGCGAAGTACACCGGGTTCATCGCCCCGATCAGGTGGAACCGCTGCCAGTCCGGGTCGTTCTTGCGTTCCCCGCCGACCGGGGCGAACGCCCCCTTCGGCGTGGTGTCCGCGCCGATCACCAGCGCGACGTCGCAGAAGCCGGCCAGGATCTGCGCCCGGGCGCTCTGCAGCGCCTGCGAACCGCTGGCGCACGCGGCATAGCTGGAGCTGACCGGCACGCCGTTCCAGCCCAGCTTCTGGGCGAACGTCGACCCGGCGATGAAGCCCGGATACCCGTTGCGGATGGTGTCCGCGCCGGCGACCAGCTGGATCTGCGTCCAGTCCAGGCCGGCCTCGGCCAGCGCGGCGCGCGCGGCGATCACGCCGTACTCGGTGAAGTCGCGGCCCCACTTGCCCCACGGGTGCATCCCGGCGCCGAGGATGTAGAGCGGTTCAGGCATCAGCGGCCACCTTCCACGCGTGCACGATCCGCTCGACGCCGTCGTCGTCGGTATAGAGCGGCATCGTGGTCAGCTCCATCTCCATGCCGACCTTCAGATCGTCGGCCAGCGTGCCCTCGACGACCTTGCCCAGCACGATCAACCCCTCGCCGGCCAGCTCGACCGCGGCGATCGCGAACGGCTCGAAGGGATCCGGCGCGGGGTAGGGCGGGGGCGGCGGATACCGGTTTTCGGTGTAGCTCCACAGCGTTCCCCGGGTCGACAGCGCGACCGGCTCCAGCGCGTCGCTGGCGCAGCCCGGGTTGGGGCAGTTGTTCTCGCGCGGCGGGAAGACGTAGGTGCCGCACGCGGGGCATTTGCCGCCGATCAGATGGGGCTTGCCGGCGTCATCGGTGGCGAACCATCCGTCGATCGCCGGTTGTTGGCTGGTGACCTCTGGCACTCGGCCAGAGTACCCAGCCCCGACGCAGAACTGAAACGTGTTGCAGTTCCGCGGCAGCGCCTGGCTCGTCGGTCGGGGTGCCTAGAGTGATAGCCGTGCCCGCTCCGCCCGCTCAGACGACCGAGGAACAAACCAAGCCGACGCTGATGTTGCTCGATGGCAATTCGCTGGCATTCCGGGCCTTCTACGCGCTGCCCGCCGAGAACTTCAAGACCCGCGGCGGCCTGACCACCAACGCGGTGTACGGCTTCACCGCGATGCTGATCAACCTGTTGCGCGACGAGACGCCGACGCACGTCGCCGCCGCGTTCGACGTGTCCCGGCAGACCTTCCGCTCCGAGCGCTACCCGGAGTACAAGGCGAACCGCTCCTCGACGCCCGACGAGTTCCACGGCCAGATCGACATCACCAAGGAAGTGCTCAACGCGCTGGGCATCACGGTGCTCGCCGAGCCGGGCTTCGAGGCCGACGACCTGATCGCGACGCTGGCCACCCAGGCCGAACACGAGGGCTTCCGCGTGCTGGTGGTCACCGGGGACCGGGACTCGCTGCAGTTGGTCAGCGACGACGTGACCGTCCTCTACCCGCGCAAGGGCGTCAGCGAGCTCACCCGGTTCACCCCCGAGGCCGTCGTCGAAAAGTACGGACTGACCCCCACGCAGTACCCCGACTTCGCCGCCCTGCGCGGCGATCCCAGCGACAACCTGCCCGGCATTCCCGGCGTCGGGGAGAAGACCGCGTCCAAGTGGATCGCCGAATACGGCTCGCTGCAGGGGCTGGTCGACAACGTCGACTCGGTGCGCGGCAAGGTCGGCGACGCGCTGCGCGCCAACCTGGCCGGCGTGATCCGCAACCGCGAGCTCACCGATCTCGTCAAGGACGTGCCGCTGGCGCAGACCCCGGACACGCTGCGCATGCAGCCGTGGGATCGCGACCAGATCCATCGGCTCTTCGACGACCTGGAGTTCCGGGTCCTGCGCGACCGGCTGTTCGAGACCCTGGCCGCGGTGGAACCCGAGGTCGACGCCGGATTCGACGTGCGCGGCGGCGCGCTGCAGCCCGGCGAGCTGGCGGAGTGGCTGGCCGAGCACAGCGCGGGCAAGCGGTTCGGGCTGGCCGTCGTCGGCACCCACCTGGCCTACGACGCCGACGCCACCGCCCTGGCCATCGTGTCGGCCGACGGCGAGGGCCGCTACATCGACACCTCGGCGCTGCAACCCGACGACGAGGCGGCGCTGGCGTCCTGGCTGGCCGATCCGGGCCCGCCCAAGGCACTGCACGAGGCCAAGCTGGCGATGCACGACCTCGCCGGGCGGGGCTGGACGCTGGCCGGCGTCACCTCCGACACCGCGCTGGCCGCCTACCTGGTGCGCCCCGGGCAGCGCAGCTTCTCCCTCGAGGACCTGTCGTTGCGCTACCTGCGCCGGGAGCTTCGCGCGGAAACCGCTGAGCAGCAACAGCTTTCGTTGCTCGACGATAACGACGGGACCGACGACCAAGCGGTGCAGACGCTGATCCTGCGCGCCGTGGCGGTGCTGGATCTGGCCGACGCGCTCGACGAGGAGCTGGCCCGCATCAACTCCACGTCGCTGCTGGGCGGCATGGAGTTGCCGGTGCAGCGGGTGCTGGCCGGGATGGAACACACCGGCATCGCCGTCGATTTGGAGCTGCTCGGCGAGCTGCAGAGCGATTTCGCCCACCAGATCCGCGACGCGGCCGAAGCGGCCTACGCGGTGATCGGGAAGCAGATCAACCTGGGCTCGCCGAAGCAGCTGCAGACGGTGCTCTTCGACGAGCTGGAGATGCCGAAGACCAAGCGCACCAAGACCGGCTACACCACCGACGCCGACGCCCTGCAGTCGCTGTTCGACAAGACCGGCCACCCGTTCCTGCAGCACCTGCTCACCCACCGCGACGTCACCCGGCTCAAAGTGACCGTCGACGGCCTGCTGGCTTCGGTCGCCTCCGACGGGCGGATCCACACCACGTTCAACCAGACGATCGCGGCGACCGGCCGGCTGTCGTCGACCGAGCCGAACCTGCAGAACATCCCGATCCGCACCGAGGCCGGCCGGCGGATCCGCGACGCGTTCGTGGTCGGTGACGGCTACAGCGAGCTGATGACCGCCGACTACAGCCAGATCGAGATGCGGATCATGGCGCACCTGTCCCGCGACGAGGGGCTCATCGAGGCCTTCAACACGGGGGAGGACCTGCACTCGTTCGTCGCGTCGCGGGCGTTCGGGGTGCCGATCGGGGAGGTCACCGCCGAGCTGCGCCGCCGCGTCAAGGCGATGTCCTACGGGCTGGCCTACGGATTGAGCGCCTACGGCCTGTCGCAACAGCTGAAGATTTCCACCGAGGAGGCGAAGGAGCAGATGGACGCCTACTTCGCCCGCTTCGGCGGGGTGCGCGACTACCTGATGAACATCGTGGACCAGGCCCGCAAGGACGGCTACACCTCGACGGTGCTGGGCCGCCGCCGCTACCTGCCCGAGTTGGACAGCAGTAACCGCCAGGTGCGGGAGGCCGCCGAGCGCGCGGCGCTCAACGCGCCCATCCAGGGCAGCGCGGCCGACATCATCAAGGTGGCGATGATCGAGGTCGACAAGGCGATCAAGGAGGCCGGGCTCAAATCCCGCATGCTGCTGCAGGTGCACGACGAACTCCTGTTCGAGGTGGCGCCCGGCGAGCGGGAGCGGCTCGAGGCGCTGGCGCGCGAGAAGATGGGCGGCGCCTACCCGCTCGACGTTCCGCTGGAGGTGTCCGTCGGGTATGGCCGCAGCTGGGATTCGGCCGCCCACTGAGTCGCCCGGCGCGGCCCCGCGCCGGCGAGGTTGGCAACGGGGCCGCCGGGTCAATGCCTGGATCGCCGTTGGCTCCCGGGACAAGGAGTGCCATGAACGCAGGCTGGATCATCCCGTTCGTCATCCTGGGCGGCGCGCTGCAGACCTGCGGGGCGTCCTGTCGAAGCCGCTGCCGACCGCCAAGGACGTCGCGTCGATGCCGTGGTGGGCGGTCATCGGCGGGCTGGTCGGGGCAGTCCAGGTGTACGCGGGCCTCACACTGGTCAACCGCATCGGCGCCGGCACCTTCATGGGCCCCACGGTCACGGCCGCGTTGATCATGTCGCTGGTCGTCGACCATTTCGGCTGGCTGCGGGTCGATCCACACCCGATCAGCCCGCTGCGGGCGCTCGGCGGCGTCCTGATGGTCGGTGGCGTCGTGCTGATCGCCGCGTTCTGACCACCCGCGGCATTTCACGCAGGGGCACGCCCGCGAAGGTGACCGGCCGGTGAACAATTGGCCCGAAATCGGCGCCCGCGGCACTTTCACCGTGGACAAACAACCGGACGGCGCAGGTGGCGAGCCGCCCGGGTTTGGCCAGCGTGTACGCAGTCGAGTAGCCTCAATGGGTAAATCCCAATTTTGTCCCTACGACCCAACCTGTCCGGAGCAACCCACCACATGCCGAGTCCCACCGTCACCTCGCCCCAAGTAGCCGTCAACGACATTGGCTCCAGCGAGGATTTTCTTGCCGCAATAGACAAAACGATCAAGTACTTCAACGATGGCGACATCGTCGAGGGGACGATCGTCAAAGTGGACCGGGACGAGGTGCTCCTCGACATCGGCTACAAGACCGAGGGCGTCATCCCCGCCCGCGAGCTGTCCATCAAGCACGATGTCGACCCCAACGAGGTCGTTTCCGTGGGCGATGAGGTCGAGGCTCTCGTTCTCACCAAGGAGGACAAAGAGGGCCGGCTGATCCTGTCCAAGAAGCGCGCGCAGTACGAGCGCGCCTGGGGCACCATCGAGGCCCTCAAGGAGAAGGACGAGGCCGTCAAGGGCACCGTCATCGAGGTGGTCAAGGGGGGCCTGATCCTCGACATCGGCCTGCGCGGCTTCCTGCCCGCGTCGCTGGTCGAGATGCGCCGGGTCCGCGACCTGCAGCCGTACATCGGCAAGGAGATCGAGGCCAAGATCATCGAGCTGGACAAGAACCGCAACAACGTGGTGCTGTCGCGGCGCGCCTGGCTGGAGCAGACCCAGTCGGAGGTGCGCAGCGAGTTCCTCAACCAGCTGCAGAAGGGCGCCATCCGCAAGGGTGTCGTCTCGTCGATCGTCAACTTCGGCGCGTTCGTCGACCTCGGCGGTGTGGACGGCCTGGTGCACGTCTCCGAGCTGTCCTGGAAGCACATCGACCACCCGTCCGAGGTCGTCCAGGTGGGCGACGAGGTCACCGTCGAGGTGCTCGACGTCGACATGGACCGCGAACGGGTTTCGTTGTCGCTCAAGGCAACCCAGGAAGACCCGTGGCGGCACTTCGCCCGCACGCACGCCATCGGCCAGATCGTGCCCGGCAAGGTCACCAAGCTGGTGCCCTTCGGCGCGTTCGTCCGCGTCGAGGAGGGCATCGAGGGCCTGGTGCACATCTCCGAGCTGGCCGAGCGCCACGTCGAGGTCCCCGACCAGGTGGTCGCCGTCGGCGACGACGCGATGGTCAAGGTCATCGACATCGACCTGGAGCGCCGCCGGATCTCGTTGTCGCTCAAGCAGGCCAACGAGGACTACACCGAGGAGTTCGACCCGGCGAAGTACGGCATGGCCGACAGCTACGACGAGCAGGGCAACTACATCTTCCCCGAGGGCTTCGACGCCGAGACCAACGAATGGCTCGAGGGGTTCGAGACCCAGCGCGCCGAGTGGGAGGCCCGCTACGCCGAGGCCGAGCGCCGGCACAAGATGCACACGGCGCAGATGGAGAAGTTCGCCGCGGCCGAAGCGGCCGGACACGCCGAGCAGTCGTCCGGTAACGGCGGTGCGCGCGAGGAGAAGTCGGCCGGCGGGTCGCTCGCCAGCGACGCCCAGCTGGCCGCGCTGCGGGAGAAGCTCGCCGGCAACGCATAACGGTCCCGCATGCTGCGTATCGGGTTGACCGGTGGCATCGGCGCCGGCAAGTCGGCGCTGTCGGCCACCTTCGCGAAATGCGGTGCGGTCATCGTCGACGGCGACGTCATCGCGCGCGAGGTGGTCCGGCCGGGCACCGAGGGGCTGGCGGCCCTGGTCGAAGCTTTCGGTGACGGCATCCTGCTGCCCGACGGTTCGCTGGATCGTCCGGCCCTGGCCGCCAAGGCTTTCCGCGATGACGAGGCGCGGCAACGGTTGAACGGCATCGTGCATCCGCTGGTCGGCAAGCGCCGCGCCGAGATCATCGCCTCGGTGCCCGGGGATTCGGTTGTCGTCGAAGACATTCCGCTGCTGGTGGAATCGGGGATGGCGCCGCTGTTCCCGCTCGTCGTCGTGGTGCACGCGGACGTCGAGGTGCGGGTACGACGGCTGGTCGACCAGCGCGGCATGCCCGAGGAGGACGCCCGCGCCCGGATCGCCGCGCAGGCCACCGAGGAGCAGCGCCGCGCCGTCGCCGACGTGTGGGTGGACAACTCGGGCAGCCCCGAGGAGCTGGTGAAACGGGCCCACGACCTGTGGGACAACCGGATCCTGCCGTTCGCGCACAACCTGAGTGCGCGCGAAGTCGCGCGGGCCGCAACGCGGGTGGTGCCGGCCGACCCGACATGGCCGGACCAGGCGCGGCGGATCGTCAACCGGTTGCAGACCACCTGCGGTCACCGGGCGATCCGCGTCGATCACATCGGTTCGACCGCCGTGTCCGGCCTCGAGGCCAAGGACGTCATCGACATGCAGATCACCGTCGAATCCCTGGCCGTCGGCGACGAACTCGTCGAACCGTTGTTATCGGCGGGCTATCCGCGCCTGGAACACATCACCCAGGACGCCGCCAAGAACGATGCCCGCAGCACCGTGCCGGGATTCGACCACAGCGACGATGCCGGGTTGTGGCACAAGCGGATTCACGCATCGGCCGATCCGGGACGGCCGACCAACGTACACATCCGCGTCGCGGGCTGGCCCAATCAGCAATTCGCTTTACTCTTCGTCGACTGGCTTAATGCCGATGCCGATGTGCGCGAGCAGTATTCGCGAGTCAAACGAGATGCCGACGCAGGCGCCGACGGTGACATCGTGCGCTATATCACTGCCAAAGAACCGTGGTTTCGTAACGCCTACCGGCAAGCCTGGGAATGGGCCGACGCCACTGGCTGGAAGCCCTGAGCCACCATGCCGTTCGTCAACGACATCCTGGGCCCGCGGCGGCCCTTCGTGGACGAGGTGCCGAAGCTGGTCGCGGGCCGACGGCGGCGCACCAGCACCATCGACACCCATCCGGATGGGGCGGGCGGCTCCCTGGCCGACCTGCGGGCGCGCGACGTGGTGGGCGCCGAGGACGGGCGCTTCGAAGTACTCGGCGAGATCCGAATGGAGGCACACCTCACCGATCAGGTCGTCGACGACATCACTTCGCCCGCCGGTCTGGAAGCACTGCTGGGCTGTCGTGTCGGCGCCGGATTCCGGGCGAAGGTTGGCCGACTGTTCCCTGAGGAAGCGGAGCGGGCCAGCCTGCTGCATCTGCTGCTCGACGACTGGGTCGGTGCGGCCCTGGTGTCCGGATACGCCACCCAATACGCGGCGATCATCGAGGGCGTCGAAGAGAAGATGCCGCTGGGCATCGCCGACCGGATGGCCGGGATCTGCGCCGGTTTCGCACCGGACGCTTCGCTGATCGCATACACCGGGCGGCACGATGTCATCCCGACGGGCCGCGGCCCGGCGGCTCCGCCGCTCAGCGCATTACACGAAGTGGAGCCGCTCCGAGCGCGCGGTATGCGTAGGTACCGACGGCTGGATCTGGCGGAAGTCGGCACCGGGTCGGCGCACTTCCAGGCCCACTTCCGCGACTCTCACATGGACGACGACTTGGTGGAGACGATCGTGCACGAGTACACGGTCGCCGGCACGATAGACACCTTGAGGCGGATGATCACCGGGGTGAACGCCGAAGTACGGGTGTTGCCGTGGCAGGAATGCCCCGGGGCGATCGGTAGTGCATCCCGCATCCGCGGTATGACTCTCGCCGAGTTACGCGACCGCGTCCGCGGCGAATTCGTCGGCACCAGCACCTGCACCCACCTCAACGACACGTTGCGCGCGATCGCCGATCTGGACGCCCTGTTAGACAGCCGGTGAGGCGAGGTGAGAGGAGTCGGGCAATCGAACTCAGGCGGGTAGCGGTGCGCCGCAGGCCAACGCGCCGTTGTTGGGGTCGGCGTTGCCGGGTGCCGGCTTGACCAGTTGGTCGGCCTGCGTGAACACGTTGTCGTCGACGTCGATCTCGCAGTGCACGTTCGCCGAGTAGGGAAAATGCAGCACGATCCGCATGCCGGCCTGCGCCGGGTCGGGCAGTACTGTGTTGGCCTCGAATGCGTTGCCGGGCATGGACGGAAGGTTGGTGGTGTTCGTCTGGCCGCCGTTGATGATGAAGGTGGCCTGGCTCCCGGTGGTCAGCGCATCGATCCTGGCGCGGTAGGTGATGTTGTGCAGGTCCGCCCGCGCGGTCGCCGGCCCCCACTGGGAGCCGACGGCGACGATCGTCACGGCGGTGATCGGCAGCAGCCTGCGACCGGTGCAGCTCATAACCGCTGACATTACGCCCGCCGCGATCCGCGGACCAAGCGGTCAGGCCCCGGTCTCCCGTACCACCTCGGCGGCGTCCTTGTCCGTGCGGACGCCCAGGTAACGCGGGTGGCGCAGCTTCCCGTCGCGGGTCCACTCGGTGAAACCGATCTGGACCACCAGGTCCGGGCGGACCCAATGGGCCCCGGCCTGCCGCACCAGGCCGCGGGTGAACGGCGGCGTGTCCCGCGCACTGGCCGACAGCCGACCGTGGAGGCGGCGCAGCGCGGCGTCGTCGAAGCCGGTGCCCACCTTGCCGGCGTAGACCAGGTCGCGGCCGTCGTAGTAACCCAGCAGCAGTGCGCCCAACTCGACGCGGCTGCCCTTGGGGCTGGTGTAGCCGCCCACCACGAATTCCTGGTCGCGCACGCACTTGAACTTCAGCCAATTCTTCGAGCGTCCGCCGTCGTATCGGGAGTCGGCCAGTTTCGCGATCACCCCTTCGTCGCCGCGCTCGCAGGCCGCGCGGTAGGCGGCCATCCCGTCGGCGACCCGGTGCGGGGTGTACCGCAGCGGGCCGCCGAAATCGATCGCCTTGCGCAGCAGCCGCTTACGCCACACCAGCGGCGCGTCGACCGTCGACTTGCCGTCCAGGTGCAGTAGGTCGAAGACGTAGTAGAAGACGCGGACCGGCGACGCGCGGGCCAGCACGGGGTCGGTGATGCCCAGCCGGCCCTGCAGCCGGGCGAAGCTGGTGCGTCGGCCCTCGAACGCCACCACCTCGCCGTCCAGCACGAAGCGCGTGCGCGGTTGGGCGGCCAGCGCGTCCGCCAGCTCCGGGTAGGTTCCGTTGAGCGGCTGGCGGTTTCGCGACAACAGCCGCACCCGGTCGCCGTCCCGGAACGCCAGGCAGCGCATCCCGTCGAACTTGCGCTCGAAGATCCAGTGGGGATCGGAGAACCGCTCGTCGGTCAGGGTGGCCAGCGTGGGGGCGCGCCAATCGGACACCGCCTCGTCGGGCAGCGCGCCCGGCCCTACCTCGCGCGCCACGTCAGCTCCATCCCGCGACCGGCCAGCCAGCGGGACAGGTCATAGCCGTTGCGGGCCAACCCCGCCACGGCGGCCACGGCGCGTTGCACCGCCAACTCGGCGGCCTCGGGGGTCAACAGGCCGTGCCGGACGGCCTCCAGCAGCTCGTCGACGTCGGCCAGGTCCGCGCCGTCACCGGTGCGGACCTCGATGTCGAGGTAATGATCCTCGGAACGCCAGACATCGGGCCCGGGCGTGTACTCGCCCACGTCGAGGTAGTAGTCGTGATCGCGGTCATGACCCGGATTGAAGTGAAAGACCGTGGCGCGCAGGCCCAGCGACGGCAGCAGCCACGACTCGAGGTAGTGGAACTGGGCCCGGCCGGGAGTCGGCCGCGCGACGTAGAGGCCCCACGGGTGGACCGCGTAGTCGTCCACCGCCCGCACGATGCCCTTGGGGTCGGTGTTGGTGCGGGCGAGCAGGTCGAACGTCTCGTGCTTCGGTGGATGGATGGACCTACTCTAGTTGCCGGGCCCATCGGGAGGCCATGTCGAAGTCAAGCGGATCACCTTGGGAGGGTCACAGTGGGCGACCTCAGCGGAAAGACGGCGCTCGTCACCGGCGGAAACTCGGGCATCGGGCTGGCGGCCGCGCAGCTGTTGGCCGCCGCGGGCGCCCATGTCGTGCTGACCGGTCGCAATCAGGACACCATCGACGCCGCGGTGGCGTCGATCGGTGCACAGGCAACGGGCGTGCGCGCGGACGTGGCCGACCTCGAAGACGTCGCGGCGGTGGCCGACGTCATCGAGTCCCGAGGACGGGGCCTCGACGTGATCTTCGCCAATGCCGGGGGCGGCGAATTCGCTGCGCTAGGGGAGATCTCGGTCGAACACTTCACTTCGACGTTCATGACCAACGTGGGAGGCACGCTGTTCACAGTCCAGGCGATGTTGCCGTTACTCAATCGTGGCGCCTCGATCGTGCTGACCGGTTCGACCGCCGCGTACAACGGAACCCCGGCGTTCAGCGTGTATGCGGCGACCAAGGCGGCGATCCGCTCGTTCGGTCGGACCTGGGCCGCCGAGCTCGTCGGGCGTGACATCCGGGTCAACACCGTCGTTCCCGGACCGGTCGAGACGCCGGGCCTCCTGGGACTGGCGCCCGCGGGGCGGGAACAGGAACTACGCGAGGGCGAGGCGGCCAAGGTCCCGATGGGCCGTCTGGGCAGGCCCGAGGAAGTCGCCGCCGCCGTGCTTTTCCTCGCCTCCGGGGAAAGCAGCTTCATGACCGGCAGCGAGGTGTTCGTCGACGGCGGGGCGGAGCAAGTCTAGGGTCGCGGCCTAGCGGCGCAAGCGGATTCGCCACCGCACGAAACCGGCATAGAACACCGACAACGCCGCCAGCATGCCCATGTCGAGCAGCCATACCCGCGGCGTGTGCTGCCAGAACCGGTCCTGGGACAGCAACGAATCGGGCACCAGGTGGCGCAGGTCGACCGTCGACGCCGCCGCCGCGTACCCCCAGCGCGCGGGCATCGCGAAGGAGAGCTGGTCCAGCCCCGGCCGGCCGGTCACGGGGACCATGCCCCCGCACAGCACCAGCTGCGCCATCACCGTCACCACGAACAGCGGCATGATCTGCTCGCTGGAGCGGACCAGCGACGAAATCGCCAGGCCGAGAACCGCCGACGCCACGCAGGTCGCCGCCACGGTGGCGAACAACTCGACCGTCGCCCCGAGGGCCGAATGGCCCAGCAGCACGGCGCCGCGGGTCGGCGCGCTCTTGCCGATCACCACGATCGCGGTGATGACCGTCGACTGCAGGATCGCGAAGCCGCAGAACACCGCGGTCTTCGCGAGCAGGTAGGCCGTGGTGGACAGTCCGACGGCCTGCTCGCGCTGGAAGACCGCGCGCTCGCCGACCAGGTCACGGATCGTCAGCGCGGTGCCCATGAACGCCGCGGCCGGCATCAGCAGGGCCAGGATCTGCGCCGCCTCGTCGGGCGTCCCGGCGGTCGCGCCGGGCAGCTGAAACCCGTTGCCGCCCGGCACGGTCAGCGAAAGCGAGCCCAGGATGAACGGCAGCAGCGCCAGGAAGACGAAGTAGGCGCGGTCGGCGACCACCAGTCGGATCTGCCGCCGCGCGACCGTCGAAATCTGGCGCCGCACACTGGTATGCACCGGCTCGCCGAGGGCGCCCGGCTCGTCGGCCTTTTCCGGCACCAGCTTCGGCTTCTGCGCGTCGCGCCGCTCGAGGAAGCGCCGGTTGGCCTCCTCGGGGTCGGCACCCACCTTGGTGAAGATCTTCGCCCAGTTGGTGGTGCCCATCGCCGCACCGATCTGGTCGGGCGGACCGCAGTACGCCGTCTTCCCGCCCGGGGCCACCAGCAGCAGCTGGTCGCAGGTGTCGAGGTAGGACAGCATGTGCGTCACCACGATCACCACGCGACCGGCGTCGGCCAGCTGCCGCAGCATCGTCATGACCTGGTGGTCGAGGGCCGGGTCGAGGCCGGAGGTCGGCTCGTCGAGGATCAGCAGCGAGGGACCGGTGAGCAGCTCGAGCGCCACCGAGGCGCGCTTGCGCTGTCCGCCGGACAGCTTGTCCACCCGGGTGTCGGCGTGCTTGGTCAGGTCGAGCTCGTCGAGCACCTGCGCGACGACCTTCGCGCGGTCGGATTTGCTGGTGTCGGGCGGCAGGCGCAGTTCGGCGGCGTAGCGCAGCGCCTGGTTGATCGTCAGCTGGCGGTGCACGACGTCGTCCTGCGGGACCATGCCGATGCGGCTGCGCAGCGACGCGTACTCGGTGTGAATGTCGTGGCCCGCGAACGTGACCGAGCCGGCGCTGGGCGTGGTGTAGCCGGCGATCAGCCGGGCCAGCGTGCTCTTCCCGGCGCCCGACCCGCCGATGACGGCGGTCAGCGTCCCGGGGCGTGCGATCAGCGAGATGTCGTCCAGCAACTGTTTGCCGTTGTCGACGACGTACCTGACGTTGCGCACCTCGAGGCCGCCGGTGCTCGCCGCGGCCTCGCTGCGCTCGGTCAGGGCGCCGTCGCGGAAGACGAGGTCGACGTTGCCGATGGTGACGACGTCGTCGTCGGACAGGATCGCCGACCCCACCCGGGTGCCGTTGACGAACGTCCCGTTGATGCTGTTGTCCCGGATCTCGGTGCCCAGCGGCGTCTGGAGCAGTGTCGCGTGCCGGCGCGAGGCCAGCACGTCGGAGACCACGATGTCGTTGTCCGGGGCGCGGCCGATGGTCATGGCGCCCGCCGTGCCCGCGGCCGCCGACGAGCGCGGTGAGAGCAACTTCACGAAGCGGGTCGCCAGGTTCGACACGTCGGCCGTCGTGGCGTCGACCACGGTGAGTTCGGCGGGCGGAGTAGCGCCGGCCCGGGGCGGTGCGCCGGCGTGCACGACGGTCCGCTCGTCCGGAATCAACTGCGGCCGACGCCATTTCGACGGCCCGGCCGGTGCGGGGCGCCGGGTGGGATTCGTCCGCTCGGCAGGCGCGGACCAAACCAGCGTGGGCGGCCCGACTTCCGGACTCTGCCGCGCCCGGCCCGGGCGGTCCGAGTAACCCAGTCGCGGCCCGACGGCGAACGTCAGCCTGGGTCCCTGCGGATTGCCGACGTGAATGCTCTGGCCGTCGTGGACGTCGATGACCGGCATCCGATAGCCGTTGAGATAGGTCCCGTTCAGCGAGCCGTTGTCGATGGCCAGCCAGCGGCCTTGGTCGAAGCGCAGGATCAGGTGCGCGCGCGAGATCCGCGGATCGGCGATGCGCACGTCGGCCCGGGCGTCGCGGCCCACGACCACCTCGTGGCCGGCCGCGAAGGATCGGTGGGACCCGTCGTGCCGAATTGTCAGGATGGGCGGGGCGGCTCGAGTCACCACTCAAGTATCGGTGCGTTTGGGTGGGCTCTATTGGAATCAGCTGTGACTTCACTATGTTTCGGTCTCGGCCACTCATAACCGTTTCATAGCTTCGAAAGTCGAACCCTCCGACGGGATCCGGCATGATCGGAACGTAAGGGGAGATGCCGGCCACATCGTCGTGCCGGCCGCAACGCGTGGCGAGCCGGGCCGGTTACGAGGGGGTGAGGCGATCGATGCACGACCACAAGGGGACCACCCGGCGCATCGGCGCCGGGCGACGGCTGCTGAGCAATCCGCGCCAGGCCGGTGCGGCGCTGCGCGCGGGCTTTCAGTCGCTGCCCGCGGTCACGGTCTCGCACCTGTTCCGCCGCGTCCCGCCGGTCGGCTCGGCCCCGGCCGCGGAGCCCGCGGCCGGCGGGTCCCGCCCGTCGGTCACCAGCGGCGCGCCCTTTGCGGGCTATACGATCCTGCGCCAGCTGGGCGCGGGCGGAATGGCCGAGGTGTACCTCGCCCTGCATCCCCGGTTGCCGCGGCGCGACGTCATCAAGGTTCTGGCGGAGGCGGTGACGGCCGATCCCGAGTTTCGCGAAAGGTTCAACCGCGAGGCCGATCTCGCGGCGACGCTATGGCATCCCCACGTCGTCGGCGTGCACGATCGCGGCGAATTCGACGGCCACCTCTGGATTTCCATGGACTACGTCGAGGGCACCGACGCCTCCCGTCTGGTCAAGGAGCGCTACCACGACGGCATGCCGGTCGACGAGGTGTGCGCGATCGTCGAGGCCGTCGCGGGCGCCCTCGACTACGCCCACGACCGCGGGCTGCTGCACCGTGACGTCAAACCGGCCAACATCCTGCTCACCCATCCGGAGGGCGGACAACGCCGAATCTTGTTGGCCGACTTCGGTGTCGCGCGTCACCTCGGTGACATCAGCGGGATCACCGAGACCAACGTGGCGGTGGGCACGGTGGCCTACGCCGCACCCGAACAACTGACCGGATCCAACATCGACGGACGGGCCGACCAATACGCCCTGGCCGCAACGGCTTTCCACCTGCTCACCGGAGCGCCGCCGTTCCGGCACTCGAATCCGATCGCCGTGATCGGCCAGCACCTGCACGAGGAGCCGCCCCGGCTCAGCGATCACCGCCCTGAGCTGGCGCGGCTCGACGAGGTGTTCCGCCGGGCCCTGGCGAAGAACCCCGACGACAGGTTCGAACGCTGCCGCGGGTTCGCGGCGGCCGTCGCCGACCGGTTGGGCGACGTCGCCGAGGCCGGCCAGCGCGCCCGTCCCGGCACCGTTGCGGCGCCGCGCCACCGGTTCTCCGCCCGGGCGCGGTGGGCGGTCGCGCTGGTGTGCGCGATGCTCGTCGCGGTGGCGGCCACCTGCTCGGCGCTGTACTCGGTCGAGCCGGACACCCCGCCGGCCAGCCCGGCGCTCGCGTCGAAACCGTCCGTCCCGGCGCCGACGACGTCCGGCGGGCCGGCGCTCAACGGGACCTACCAGCTGGACTACGACCAGAGCAAGCGCACCACCAACGGCGTCGCGATCCGCCACAGCGGCCCGGCCACCGGCTGGTGGGCGTTCCGTTCGGTGTGCACCACCAACGGCTGCGCGGCCACCGGGGCCCGGTTGGACGACGCGACACACCAGGCGGCCGGCGGCCGGACGGACACGCTGCACTTCGTCGGCGGCTATTGGCAGGGCGCCCCGCAGCAGGACCGGGTGGACTGCGCCCGGCCCGACGCGCCGGCGGGGGCCGCGGCCACCCAACAGGAAACCGTCGCGTGGTCGCTGGCGCCGCAGGCCGACGGCACGCTGCGCGGCACCGTGACCGAGACGGTGCTCAGCGACGAATGCGGCGCCCGGGGCGCGGTGGTGCGGGTGCCCGTCGTGGGCACCCGGGTCGGTGACGTCCCGGCCGGCGTCAACCTGGCCGACCCCGCCCAGGCCGTCAGCACGTCCGCGGCGGCGCCGACCCCGGCGCCGCCGGTGCTCGGCGGGCCGTGCGGCGACGTCGGCAAGCTGGCCTACGACCCGACCAACAGCGAGCAGATCGTCTGCGAGGGCAACAGCTGGGCCAAGGCCCCGATCACCATGGGCGTGCACGCCTCCGGCAGCTCGTGCGACCGGCCGGGCACGTCGGTGTTCGCCATGACCACCTCCAACGACGGCTACCTGCTGCAGTGCGACCCGGTGACCCGGACGTGGACGCGTCCGGTGGGATAACGCTCTTGCGCCACTGGCGCGATCTGGGCCGAAGTGGCTGGTAGGCTGCAGCAAGCCGAATTAGACTTCCGCCCATGCCGCAGCCGCTGCGCGTGAATTCCGCTGCTCTGCAAGCGATGGCTACCCGCTGGGGCGCTTGGGTGGGCGACCTGCATCTGTCAGCGCCTTCGGCCGCGCTCGGCTTGTCATGTCAGGCTAGTGCGGCCGCGGTGCTGACCGCCCACATCGAAGTCGACGCATTCATGGCGGCGTTGTCCGCACAAGTGCGCGCCCGCGCGGCTCACGTCACCGAAGCCGACAGCCGCTATAACGCTACGGAGGTTGCGTCGGCACAGGAGGAGGCCGCTGTGGTGCCTCCGCAGATCCGTCTTTAGCAATGTCCGCAATCGCAGCGGTTCCTGGCCTATCGCAGCTGTTGACTTGGCCCACTGAACATTTGACGCAGGCTGCCGACCACTGGGAGGCCGTCGGCAGCAGTAGCTACGCGCTGGCCAACCAGGTTTGGCGGGATTCATTGTCGGTCGATTGGCAAGGCGAAGCCGCCCAAGCGCTGCGCACGGGAACTCACGCCGACATGATGGCAACGAGCCGCGCCGCCGACCAACTTCTTTTAGCGGCCAAAGTAGCCCGCAACGGAGCAACGGATTTGTATGGTGCCCGCTCCCGGCTGCGGTACGCGGTTGAGGACGCCGATGCGGCGGGATTCGATGTAGGACAGGACCTTTCGGTCGCGGACCGGTCTTACGGCGCGTCCGCAACAATTCGTGCCGCCCGACAAGCTCAGGCACAGGCCTTCGCCGCCGATATCCGCCAACGCGCGGCCCAGCTCGTCGCGCTGGACCAGCAAGTCGCCGGCAAAGTCACCGCCGCTACGGCCGGTATTCGTGACACGTTTCCACCAGACCCCGGCGCTGCCACGTCGCCGCACGAACCCGAAGTCCGAGCCGTCGACAATCACACGTTCCAACGTGACCCTCCGCCGCCAGGGTCCACGGATAACCCATTTGCGGGCTGGACCGAAGAGCAGAAGGCTCAAGTCGCGACGGAAATTGCCCACGGTCACGCGTTGGACCATTTTCCGGGGAAGACGCCGGAGGACCTGGCCAGGTGGATCTACGACGCGATGAACGACCCCGACACTCGCGTCGGCACCAGCATTAAGTCAGGCGGGTTAGCGCTGCTGCGGGATGGTCAAGTGGTTTTCATCAACCCGAAGGACGGCGACTATGGAACGGCGTTCGTACCCAAGTCGCGTCCCGGAGACTCCTGGCGAACTCCACTGGAATACTTTGAGCAGACCACGCGGGCGCCTGAGCCGCTACCGCCTCCTGCGCCGGGACGGTTGCCTCCAGTCGCTCCCGGCGAAATGGCGCCCCCTTCGCCCGGGTCAGCGCCTGTACCTGTGCCGCGGCCTGCACCCCCGCTTGAATCGCCGCCTGCACCGAAGGGGCCGCCACCGGTAAAGCCTGGCGGAGGCTTTGGAGGCGGCCCGGCCGTACCCTTCGGCCCCCGGTTGGAGCCGCCACCCCACGCCGGTCATAACCATCCCCCTGTGATCGGAGACATGGACCCTGACCCATGGGATCATGGCGAATGATTTTTGTCCGCCGCCGCAGCGTGTGGCTTGGGCGAGGGTGTAGTCGTAACTATGGCGGTTTGACACCGCTAGGCCTGCTGATGTGCCTAGAGCCCGGACGGGTATTGCCTGCCTTGCTGCTCGTGCCGCACATCCGCCCAGTAACGTCTCTCATCCTCAATTTCCTCGGTAGTACGGATCCTCCCACCGTTCGGAAACAGCAACTTGGCACGCATGCGTCCGCCGATTTTGTGGCGGCGCTGCAGGCCACGTAATAGCCGCACAGCTTCGGTGTCGGAGAACCCGGTGACCGTCGCAAAATCTTGACCAGCGCCGACTAGACCACTGGCCCAGGTGATTTCCGTCAGAAAGAGCACACGTGCCCAGTCGAGGTCCGTCAGCGGCTCGCCGTCGGCGACGGCACGCTCAAGGCGGAGGGTGAGGGCGCCGAATTCTTCCCAGGTCGACAGCCCAAGCACTTGATAAGGGAATGGTGCGTCGGCCGCCGACAACGCCCACTGTTCCAGCGCCTGCTGAATGAACTCGCGCTCCCGCTCACTGAGGTTGACGGTCACCAGCTCAGAAGAACTCGTCATCAATTCGATCTTAAAGTCTGGCCCTGACCAGCCTGGGCGACTCTCGAATTTGATATCGCCGGCGCTATCGAATTCGCGGATCGTCGGGTCCCTCCAACCCGGTACTGATGTGACGGATGGGGCGGTGGGTGCGCCGGCCGGGCCGCGGCGCCACAACGCTTGTCGGTGCACGCATCTACCCTGGTGGCATGGCTTTCGCCACGGAACATCCCGTAGTCGCACATTCGGAATACCGCGCGGTCGACGAGGTCGTGCGGGTCGGCGGCCGCTTCGAGGTCGTCAGCCCGCACGCGCCCGCGGGCGACCAGCCGGCCGCCATCGACGAGCTGGAACGCCGCATCAGGGCGGGGGAGCGCGACGTGGTGCTGCTCGGCGCCACCGGAACGGGCAAGTCGGCCACCACGGCCTGGCTGATCGAGCGGCTGCAGCGGCCCACGCTGGTCATGGCGCCGAACAAGACGCTGGCTGCCCAGCTCGCCAACGAGCTGCGAGAGATGTTGCCGCACAACGCCGTTGAGTACTTCGTGTCGTACTACGACTACTACCAGCCGGAGGCGTACATCGCGCAGACCGACACCTACATCGAGAAGGACAGCTCGATCAACGACGACGTGGAGCGGCTGCGGCACTCCGCGACGTCGTCGCTGCTCTCGCGGCGCGACGTGGTCGTGGTGGCCTCGGTGTCGTGCATCTACGGCCTGGGCACGCCGCAGTCGTACCTGGACCGATCCGTGGAACTGAGCGTGGGCACCGAGGTGCCCCGCGACGCGCTGCTGCGGCTGCTGGTCGACGTGCAATACACCCGCAACGACCTGTCCTTCACCCGCGGCTCGTTCCGGGTGCGCGGCGACACCGTGGAGATCATCCCGTCCTACGAGGAGCTGGCGGTGCGCATCGAGTTCTTCGGTGACGAGGTCGAGGCGCTGTACTACCTGCACCCGCTGACCGGCGACGTGATCCGCCAGGTCGACTCGCTGCGCATCTTCCCGGCCACCCACTACGTCGCCGGCCCGGAGCGGATGGCCCACGCCATCTCCACGATCGAGGAGGAGCTGGCGGCGCGGCTGGCCGAGCTGGAGGGCCAGGGCAAGCTGCTGGAGGCGCAGCGGCTGCGGATGCGCACCAATTACGACATCGAGATGATGCGCCAGGTCGGGTTCTGCTCGGGGATCGAGAACTACTCCCGCCACATCGACGGCCGCGGCCCCGGTTCGCCGCCGGCGACCCTGCTCGACTACTTCCCGGAGGACTTCCTGCTCGTCATCGACGAGTCCCACGTCACGGTGCCGCAGATCGGCGGCATGTACGAGGGCGACATGTCCCGCAAGCGCAACCTGGTCGAGTACGGGTTCCGGCTGCCGTCCGCGTGCGACAACCGCCCCCTGACCTGGGAGGAGTTCGCCGACCGGATCGGGCAGACGGTGTACCTGTCGGCCACCCCGGGCCCCTACGAGCTCAGCCAGGCGGGCGGCGAGTTCGTGGAGCAGGTGATCCGGCCGACCGGCCTGGTCGACCCGAAGGTGGTGGTCAAGCCGACGAAGGGGCAGATCGACGACCTGATCGGGGAGATCCGCAAGCGCACCGACGCCGACGAGCGGGTGCTGGTCACGACGCTGACCAAGAAGATGGCCGAGGACCTCACCGACTACCTGCTGGAGATGGGCATCCGGGTGCGCTACCTGCACTCGGAGGTCGACACGCTGCGCCGCGTCGAGCTGCTGCGCCAGCTGCGGCTGGGTGACTACGACGTGCTCGTCGGCATCAACCTGCTGCGCGAGGGGCTGGACCTGCCCGAGGTGTCGCTGGTGGCCATCCTCGACGCCGACAAGGAGGGCTTCCTGCGGTCCTCACGCAGCCTGATCCAGACCATCGGCCGCGCCGCCCGCAACGTCTCGGGCGAGGTGCACATGTACGCGGACTCGATCACCGACTCGATGAAGGAGGCGATCGACGAGACCGAACGGCGCCGCGCCAAGCAAATCGCCTACAACGAGGCCCACGGCATCGATCCGCAGCCGCTGCGCAAGAAGATCGCCGACATCCTCGACCAGGTCTATCGCGAGGCCGACGACACGGAAACGGTCGGGGTCGGCGGGTCCGGCCGCAACGCGTCGCGGGGCCGGCGCGCGCAGGGCGAGCCGGGCCGCGCCGTCAGCGCCGGCGTCTTCGAGGGCCGCGACACCGCCAGCATGCCGCGCGCCGAACTGGCCGACCTGATCAAGGACCTCACCGAGCAGATGATGGCCGCCGCGCGCGACCTGCAGTTCGAACTGGCCGCGCGCTTCCGTGACGAGATCGCCGACCTGAAGAAGGAACTGCGGGGGATGGACGCCGCCGGCCTCAAGTGACGCTCGTCACGCCGGGGTTACCTCATACGGTGGAGGGGTGACGGACATCGCCACCACTCCGGGCAGCTGGCGCGAACTGCTCGGCGGCAGATACCTGCGCACCTCGATCGTGCTCGCCGGGGGCGTCGCACTGTACGCGACCAACGAGTTTCTGACCAGCAGCCTGCTGCCGAACACCCTCGCCGAGATCGGCGGCAGCCGTCTCTACGCGTGGGTGACGACGCTGTACCTGGTGGGCTCGGTGGTGGCGGCGACCATGGTCAACCCGATGCTGCTGCGCGTCGGCGCGCGGACCTCCTACCTGGTGGGGCTCGCCGTCTTCGGCGCGGCCAGCCTGGTGTGCGGGGCGGCGCCGAACATGGAGGTGCTGATCGCGGGCCGCGCCCTCCAGGGGGTGGCCGGCGGCCTGCTGGCCGGATTGGGCTACGCGGTCATCAACGCGGCGCTGCCGCGCTCCCTGTGGACCCGGGGATCGGCGCTGGTGTCGGCGATGTGGGGGGTGGCCACGGTGGTCGGGCCGGCGACGGGTGGGCTGTTCGCGCAATTCGGGCTCTGGCGGTGGGCGTTCGGTGCGATGGCGGTGCTCACCACGCTCATGGCCATGCTGGTGCCCGCCGCGCTCGCTTCGACCAAGGTCGACCCGGATCCGGACGCCAGGGTGACGAGGGTGCCGGTGTGGTCGCTGCTGCTGATCGGCGCGGCGGCCCTGGCGGTCAGCGTCGCCGAGATCCCGTCGAACTTCCTCGCCACGGTCGGGCTGCTCGCGGGGAGCGTCGTGCTGGTCGGCCTGTTCGTGTTCGTCGACTGGCGCATGCACGCGGCCGTGCTGCCGCCCAGCGTGTTCGGTGGGGGGCCCCTGAAGTCGATCTACCTCACCATGGGCGTGCTGATGGGCGCGGCGATGGTGACCACCTACGTGCCGTTCTTCGGTCAGCGGCTGGCGCATCTGAGCCCGCTCGCGGCGGGGTTCCTGGGCGCGGCGCTGGCCCTGGGTTGGACGGTCAGCGAGATCGTCAGCGCGTCGGTGACGAGTCAGCGCGCGATCGGGCGGGTGATCCTGGTCTCTCCGATGGTCGTGGCGTCGGGGCTGGCGCTGGGCGTGGCGGCCCGGCAAACCGAGTCGTCGCTGTGGACCTCGGCGCTGTGGGCGGTGGCGCTGCTGGTGGCGGGGACCGGGATCGGGATGGCCTGGCCGCACCTGTCGGTTCGCGCGATGGCCTCCGTCGACGACCCCGCCGAGGGCGGCGCCGCGGCGGCGGCGATCAACACGGTGCAGCTGGTCTCCGCGGCGTTCGGTGCGGGCCTCGCGGGCGTCGTGGTCAATTCCTCGATGGGCGACGACCTGCTGGCGGCGCGCTGGTTGTTCACGGCGTTCACCGCGCTGAGCGTCGTCGGCCTCGCGGCGTCGCACGGTGCGACCCGCGGTGCGCGCGAGGCGCAGCCGGTGGGCTAGGGGTCGGAGGCCACACGTTGCCCGCCCAGCGGCGGCGCGGCGACCCAGCTCTGCATGGTCGTCAGCTACCCAACGATTGGCGTTCCACGCCGTCGGCGCCGCGGCGAATCACCGCGTCGACTTCACCACCTGCGAGTAATGGAACTGCCAGCGTTCGACAATGTGGAACCCGAGATAACTCGGGAATCGATAAGCCGGGGCGCGCCCGAATGTCGGTCCCGGCGGTAATGACGCTCCGGATTGGTGATCCGGCAGCGACGAATCTTTATTGGTAATGGTCCAGATTGCCGGGCACTTGTTGATTTTGGCGGTCGTCAGCCAGACGGCGACGTGGCCGTCCCACAACGACCCCACCGTGGGCCCGTACGCCCCGCGCTCCACGTCGATCAGCGACCGGAAGGCCGCCGGCCGGGTGGCCAGCAGCGCGCGGATCGGCCCCGGCCGCCACGGCACGGTGTTGTCCACCATCAGGCAGTCACCGGGGGCTGCGTGGGAGCCGATCAGGTCGGCGACCTGGCTGTAATCCCAGCCCTCCTTGGCGTAGGGCCAGCGCTGGACGAACAGGTAGTTCGGCACGGCGGCCAGGGCGCAGAGCAGCACCACACCGGCGATGCGCCGCGGCCCGCGGGCGATCGTGACGATGCAAACGGCCAGCACGACGGCCATCGCGGGCGCGGTGAAGATCAGGTAGCGCGGGTAGTAGATCGGTTCGTTGACCGCCGAATAGACGACCACGAGCGCGGTGGGGACGACCAGCCACGCCGCGCAGGCGATCAACAGCCGACGCATGTCGCCGGGCGGGGGTGGGACGCCGGCCAGCCGCGCCGCGACCGCCGCCACGATCAGGACCGCGGCCAGGATGGCGAACGGAACGCTGTGGTCGAAGTATTGACGCAGGATGATGTCGAACGCGTAGTGCCAGCTGACCGGGTAAATCCAGTTGACCTGCCACACCTGGGCGTGGGCGAACACGATGAACGGCACCATGGCCCCGACCGCGACCGTTGAGCTGACCGCCCACCAAATGACCGGAGATTTACGCGCTTTCTCCGGCGCCAGCAGCGGCACCATGACGGCGTAAACCGGCACCAATAGCACCAGGTTCAAATTGAGCAGAATTGCGAGCATCAACGCCAGCGCATAACACGCCCACAATCGCGGTCGGTTGCGTTTGGCGGCGGCGACGAGCAACACCGTGAGCCAGGCCGCCGCCGCGGCCGCGAAGGCGTAGGGCCGGGCCTCCATGCCCGCCCAGGTGGTGCGCGGCAGGATGGCGAACAGGACGCCGGCGCACACCGCGATCGGCCGGGTCGAGAATTGCCTGGCGAACACCGTGACGCCCGCGGCGGCCGCGCCAACCGCCAGCGCGCTGGGCGCCCGCGACCAGAACTCGGTCGGCGGGAACAGGGCGAACCAACCGTGCATCAGCAGGTAGTACAGCCCGTGCACCGCGTCGATGTGGCCCAGCAGCCGCCACAGCTCGGGCAGCGTCCGGCTCGCCGCGGCCGATATGGTCGCGCCCTCGTCGAACCACAGGGACGGCCTGCAGGCCCACGCGCCGCTGACCACGGCCGCGAACACGGCGATCGCCCATGGATCGAGCAACCTGCCGGGCCGGCGCGCCGGCGCGGGCTTTTCGACTTCATCCTCGACGCGCTGCGCGACGGTGGGCATGGACATGATGCTTGTCACTGTAAAGCGGAATCGTGGAGCCGGCTCACAAATCGTCCGCGGCCTATTCGGCCGCGGCGCTCACATTCGGCGAAAAGCTGCGTTATGCAACGCTTTCCGGCCCGGCCCCGAACATTTGATTGATTTGTCATCGGCGATATTGTCCGTTGGCACGGCGTTGACCCGCAAATTGTCGACACGCCGTGCCGGGCAGTGTCGCTAATCTGTTCCCTCTGCAACCGGCAAACGCGATAGTGTCTTGGGTTGGCTGACCAACCGAATCAGGGAGGGTAAATGGGCGCCTATCGGACTGTGGTGGTGGGAACCGACGGCTCGGACTCGTCAATGCGTGCGGTCGACAAGGCGGCGCAGATCGCCGGGCCGGACGCCAAGCTGATCGTCGCGTCGGCGTACCTGCCCCAGCATGAGGACTCCCGGGCCGCCGACGTCCTGCGTGACGAGAGCTACAAGGTGTCCGGCACGGCCCCGATTTACGCGATCCTGCAAGACGCCAAGGAGCGCGCCCACAAGGCCGGGGCCAAGAACGTCGAGGAGCGCCCGATCGTCGGCGCCCCGGTCGACGCGCTGGTCAAGCTGGCCGAGGACGAGAAGGCCGACCTGCTGGTCGTCGGCAACGTCGGCCTGAGCACCATCGCGGGCCGGCTGCTGGGATCGGTGCCGGCCAACGTCTCGCGGCGGGCCAAGGTCGACGTGCTGATCGTGCACACGACGTCGTAGCCCCCGGCGCTACCAGCCCCGTTCACGCCATTCGGCCAGGTGCGGGCGCTCCGCGCCGAGCACGGTGTCGTCGCCGTGGCCGGGGTAGACGACGGTGGAGTCGTCGTACACGTCGAACACCCGGGTGGTGACGTCGTCGAGCAGCTGGTCGAAATCGCCCGCCTTCCAGGTCTTGCCGACGCCGCCCGGGAATACAGTAGGTTCTAAAATGTGAATACTTTTCCCGGGGAAAGAGTCGCCCTCTACGCGCGCATAAGCCAGGACACCACAGGTCAAGCGGTGGGCGTCGCCGATCAGCTGGAACACGCCCGCACGTTCGCGTCCGCGCGCGATTACCAGATCGTGGCCGAGCAGTCCGACAACGACATCAGCGCCTTCCGCGGTGCTGAGCGCCCCGGATACCAGAAGGTGTTGCGGCTGGCCCGCGACCGCAAGATCGACCGCGTGATCGTCTACCAGCTGACCCGCATGACCAGGAACCGAAGGGAACGCGCGGAGTTCATCGACTCGTTCCACGCCTGCAAGGTCAACGTCTCAGAGGCGCAGGGAGGCGACTACGACCTGTCGACCGCAGCCGGCCGCAGCTGGGTCGACATCCAGGGCGCCCTCGCGACCTGGGAATCGGAAATCAAGTCCGAGCGCGTCACCGCCGCCGCGGTCCGGCGGGCCCGGTCCGGTCGCCCGTCCGGTGACCTCGGTTACGGGTGGATCAAGCACGGCGCCGGCTCGGCGGCGACCTGGACCGAACACCCGCGCGAAGCCGAGGTCGTCCGGGAGATTGTCGATCGCCTGCTGGCAGGCGAGTCACTGCGTGGCATCACCGACCGGTTGAACGACCGCGGAGAGCCGGCCCCGAAATCCGCGCGGTGGGGCAAGACGTCGGTGAAGAAGCTCGCGTTGCGGGACTCCAACATCGCGCAGCGGATCCACCACCGCGGCCAGGCCGACGAGGAACGGTTCGACGGGTGCTGGCCCGCGCTGGTCGACCGAGCCAAGCATGAGAAGGTCGTCGCCCTGTTGTCCGAACCGGGGCGGCGATCGAACGGCACCGCTCGCCCTGGTGCCCGCCGTCATTTGTTGTCGTGGGGGATCGGGGAGTGCGGCGTCTGCGGCGAAAAGCTCCGGGCCGTCACGAAACGCGGACCGCACGGCCGTCCTCTCGACCTGTACGTGTGCGATGGGAAAGGCTGCGTTGGCCGCTCTGAGCCTGCCGTGGACGATCTGGTCAAAGGTGTTGTGATCGGCCGTATGTCGATGCCTGACGCGCTCGACTTCCTGCTCGGCGACGATGCCGAAGCTCGACGATGGTCGGAGCGCGTCGACGAAATCAGCCGGCGACTGGCCGACGCCGCCGACGCCTTCGCCGACGGTGCCATCACCGCCGAGCAGTTGCGACGGATCACCGCGCGCCTGCAACCGGAGCTTGACGACGCCGAGCAGCGCCGCGCCGCGTCGGTGGTGTCGCTCGACCTCGACGCGCTGCGACCGCTGGCGGGACCGCAGGCCGGTCAACGGTGGGACGAAATGGCAGTGGCGCAGCGCCGCGCGGTGCTCAGCACACTTGGGCTCCGGGTCAGTATCGACCCGACGCCCCGCGGGCCCGGATTCAACCCGGACAACGTGCGAATCGAATGGAGAACTCGGTGAGCCGTAGACGAGCACCCGGCGCAGCCGGTTCGGTAAACCGCCGGTGGGCGCCTCGCCGGCCGAGTTCGATTCCGGGACAACGAGTTATCCGCGTGGTCTGCACCGATAAAAAGCAGCATCCCGAAGTCAGTTTCGGCAGTATCGCCGTCTGGCCGGAAGGCGACGGCTGGAAAGTGAACATCCGTGACCTGAGATACCGGGAAGGCGACGAGTTCGTCGACATAGCGGCACTCGACGGGTCCGAGTTACCCGACCGGCTGCGAAAGACGTACACACTCAAGTGCCGGCGATGCGGACGTGATCGCCCGCTCAGAATGGATACGTTGGAACGCGTTGGTGCCGCGCTGGCCGCCGCCGACACTCCGCGGCTTGACCTATCGGACCTCTAGCGCCGCGTTCCACCTATACTTACCGGTAATAGTTCGCCGGTCATGGCACCCTGGCCGCTCACTCTGGTGTCGTAAGTGTTCCCCACCGGGAGCAGTAATTCTGCTGCCCACAAGGGGAACGAATGTCCGCCGTTACAAAGGCACGATCCGACCTCGGCGTGAAGACGCGGAAGCTCGGGCCGAACCACCCTGACACGATCGAAGCGCGCCGCACCTTCCGAGCCGAGCAGACCGCCGCATACATCGAAAAGGTGCTCGCCGAAGCGCCACCGCTGAATGACGAGCAAAGGGCCCGCCTCGCCGAACTGTTCCGGCCGACAAATGCCGACACACGCAGCGGTGTCGCGTGAACCGGCCACCTGATCAGCCCACGATCCACATCGCGCCCAATTCGTCGCGTCCCGGCCTGGTAGTGATCGCGATCGGCAGCGGAACCAATCCGTACAGCATCACGCCGGAACAGGCAGACGATCTGGCCGACCAACTGACCGCCGCCGCCGACGCGGCTCGCTCATCCGCAGAACCTCATGGGCGCCCCTGATTTCGACGGGTTCGCGCTCGTCGACTGGGAGCGCAGCGCGTGCCTATGCGACGTCGGGTCGGCCGGCTACGTGCTCGCGGTCGCCGTCACCAGCGACGGCGCCGACACCTTATGGATCGTCGACGACGCCGAGCTACACGCCGAGCACCCACGGTACGGAAGCGCCGACCAGCTGCACGAACAGTTGGGCCCACTATCGGCCGCGCTCCGGGAACGCATTTGGCCTACACCGCGGTGTGGACGGCCGACCAAGGGCACCGGCCGGCCGTGCCGGATCGTGGTCTCTGGTCCCGGCGAGGCGTGCGGGCTGCATTCCAATCGGCAGGCAGCACCATGAGGCCGACGTTCATCCGGGTTGTCCCCGATGAGATTGAGCGGTACGGCTTCGCGGGGGCGGTCGTGCTCGCGCATATCCGGTACCGCTGCGAATCCGATGGTCCCGACCGATTCGAACGCGCCGGCTTTCGGTGGTGGCGGGTGTCGCGCCGCGATCTTGGCCACGAGGTCGGAGCGTCGGCCGATACGGTCAAGCGGGCGCTGGAGAAGCTCGGCGACGCAGTGGTGTCAGCAAACAATTCTGACCGGCCCGAGGACCAGACGCGGGCATATCGACCGGCCGACGATAGCGATCCTCTGACCTGCCAGAAGGCGAAATCGCCACGGTCTGACCTGCCAGAAGGCGAAATCGCCACGGACCTAGGCGAAATCGCCACACCCCCTGGGCGAAATCGCCACGGTACCGAGGCGAAATCGCCATCTGCACCTTATATAGAGAACTTAGAGAAAAGAGATAGAGAAGGGGGAGAAGGGCGGCCGGCAGACCCCGAACCGCTCGACGCGGAGACCGTCCCCGACTCGGCTAACGCCCACCCCCCGCGAAATCGACCCGCAAAGCAAACCGACCCCGCTGACGCGTGGGTCGACGCCGAACTCGTCGACGACGACCCAGACCCCGAACCGCAGCAGTACTGCGACCGGCACCCCAACGGCACCGACAACAGCTGCGGAGCCTGCGGCCGGCGCAGACGCATACGCGAGAAGTGGGAGCAGCGACAGAACGCTCTGGCCCTGCGGGACATGTTCTCCCGGCCAGCCAAGCCAGCGCAGCCGGCGCGTCGGGAACCACCCCCGCCCAAACCCGAACCGCCGTCGTGGGTTCCCGGACCTGACGGCCGGCCACGCTGCCGGCGCCACGGCCACCTTCCGAGCGCACCCGTCGACTGCACCCGATGCCGCGACGCCGCGATAGCAGCCGGGGAGTCGGCATGAGGCGCCGTCGCGCCGCCGAGCAGGCCGCGCGGGAGGAACGCGCTTCCGCGATCCGCCGGTGCCGCCGCTGCGACCCATGCGGCTGGCTGCTCGGCCCGGACCACACACCGATCGACCCGGCCGTCCGCTGCAGCCACGGCCCACCCGAGCCCGAGCACCAGGCCGCGCCGACCCACCCGACCCGCTCGTTCAGCGAGCCAATCCGCCAACCTGATCTGTTCTCCGAGGAGTGATCCGTGAACTGGAATTCGATGCGCGCGCTGCTCGCCGGCATACCCGCGCTGCCTGATGCCCGCTGTCGCGGTCGGGCAGCCCTGTTCGAGGCAACCATCGCCGTCCGCCACGGCGGACCCGCCAGGGCCGAACTCGAGAATGCGCGCCGCGAGGCGCTGACCCTCTGTCACGCATGTCCGGCCCTGGCATTGTGTCGATCCTGGCTTGCCGCAATGCCCGCGACCCGCCGGCCGCGCGGCGTCGTCGCCGGTGTCGTGGTCACGGCAAGCGGGTTGCCGGCGAGGACCAGGACGCCGAGCGCCGCCGTCGAGCGCGCGCCGAGCGGCGGAAATTGCGTCCGCCGAGCGGACACAATCGCGATCCAACGCGCAGGCGCGGCAGACGAGGCAACCCGATGAGCAGCCTTGCCCCCCAACACATCAGCGCCGCCGCTTACCTCATCGGCCAGGTGCTCGACGAGCGGCGCCAATTCGGCCACCCGATCCCGTCATGGTTGCGCGACCTCCACGAAGCGTTTTCCCGAGCCGTGTCCGCAAACGGACACCAAACGTGCCAAACCGGCTATGCCCCTTCACGCTTGGAGACGACCGCAGAACAAGCCCAACGGCTCGGCGTCAGTGAGCGCACCATTCGGCGCCGAGCAGCCCGCGAGGGCGTCAACCGGACCGCCGGCCGATACCTGTTCGAAAGGCACGACGCATGACCGACAGCACCAACCGCGACCGCAAGTTCGCGCACGCGTTCTTCACCGGAGCAGACATCCAGCCCGAGGACGACCAGGACACCAGCGAGTTCACCGACGAACAGCGGCAATGGGCGAGAGAGCTTTTCGCCGACGACGAGGACAAGCCGCTCCTCGCTGGCCTTGCCGGCGGACGCACCCACGGCCGGACCTCACCGCCCCGGGCCAAGCCCGAAGACAAGGGGCCCTGGTTCGACCGCACGCCGATCGTCGACGACTAACCCCCCGGCCCAACGGAATCACTGCTCCTCGCGAAAGGAAACCCCAGCAATGCAGCACCTAATTTCGGCGCGAACCCACGCGCAGACTGTCGCCAAAGCCGCAGACGTACTCGGTGTCAAGCTGCCCGCCGCCTACGCCAAACAGGTCGACCAGGCGCAGGCATTCAGCGACGCCGCCAACCGAATCGGCGTAACGACAGGCGATCTGCACGGCGCCGTATTCGCAGCCATCGAAGCCGGCCGCGATTATCACGACGATCCCGACGTGACGCGCCTGCTGCTCGACCGCGTGCTCTCTACGCAGAACGTCGGGGAGTCCGCCCGCCGCCGCGGCGACGAACTGCTCGCAGCCGCGCTCGTCGACCACGGCGACGAAATCCTCGAAGGCTGGGCCGATGCACTCGACGAGCATTCGGATGCGCTCGCGGCTGCCGCGGAAGCGGTGCCCGGCCTTGACCTCGCCGATGGCCGCGCAGCCGGCGTGAAGGGTGGCGAAGTTCTGCGCCACTGGGCGACAGCGCGATCTGCCCTCGAAGCTTGGCAGGTTGCCGAGCGCGGCTGGTTCGCACTGGCCACCGTCGCTGGCGTCCGGTACAGCGGGCTAGGGGCCCTTGCCCTGACACCGGCGCGGAAGGCCGACCTCGAGCCCGCATACGAGCTGGCCCGCAACGAACGGACCGACGTCGACGCCTGGATATTGGCCCGCTGCTCGGTCCCGTTGCGGCTGGCAACGATCGCTGAGTTCATATCCCGAGCGGCCCAATACCAGGCGGATAAGCAGGCTGAGGACCGAGCCCGCGCCGAACGCGCCGCGGCAGCCGGTTTCAACCGATAGACGTTCGTGGCCGGCCTGCGGCGCGCTCAAAGGGCCCTTCTCAGGCGGGCCGGCCACGAACTCACCACGACGCCGAGGACCAGGACGTGATGGCTGACACCGCCGAGGACCACGACCTAAGCGACACGATGACCGCATGGCGGTACTGGCACATACCGCGCCACCGCGGCCGCCCACGGAACGCGCTGCACAACGTCAACCCCAAAGACAGAACCGTATGGGTCCGCGGCATCACACACGCCGTCTGCCGCCACAACCCGACCCACACGCCACCAGCTCGCGGCTGCACCTGCGGCATCTACGCAATGGGCGCCGCCGACATTCAGTTCGCATCAGCGACGCACTACCACGCAGCCGACCAATTCCAGCGGCTAGCCGAACTCGGAGAGCACGGCTCTCACGGGCTTGGATTCTCAGCGGCCGAGCTGGCAAAAAGGGACGACGAATACGTCAGAGACCTGTACGGCTGGGCTCACCACTACCAATCATGGGACGTCATCATCGGCCGAATCCAGCTCCACAACCCGGTCCAGCACCAACGGCCACCGGACAAGCCCGGACAACTGCGATGCTGGCGCGGCGGATCGGCCTTGCTCGAAGCGCTCTACATCTCAGACCGCACTCGGGACGCCGGACCGCTCCGCGCGACGCTGAGCGGAAAGTACGGTGTGCCTTGCGACGTGGGCTACCCGGCCTACACGCAAGCAGACTGGGACAACAGGACGCAGACCGAAAAGCTCGACCCCCGCAACGAATCATCATCGTGGGCTCAAGTCGGACTGTATCCACCGGGCAAGACAGCGCCACGCCGCTTCTTCACGGCCACCGTGCCACCCGGCCAAGACCTCAGCAAGCGCCTACAAACGTGGACCGAGCAGACGTGACACCAGGGCGGGTGCGACGACCGTTACCGGAACGCATCTGCCCGCCCGACCTGATATCCGTCTGCCGGACACCAGCCGGGTCGAGACGCGCGGCGACGTTGCCGAGCGACCAGGGGGGATGACCCGCCAAGGGCAGCCCACGCGCCCCCCGTGGCATTGGCGCCGCCCCCCCTGGTATCTCAGAAAAAACAAACCGGAGAAAGGACCGCTACGTGCCCCGCCGTGCTGACGTTCCCTGCACCCTGTGTGGCCGGCTGTTGCCGACGTACCGGGATAGCGCGCCGACTCATCGGCGGCGCTGTGGACAGTGCATCAAGGCGGTTTCGGAGACTTGGGAGCACGGCACGCGGGCGGGCTATCGGCGCGAGGGCTGCCGCTGCGACGAGTGCCGCGCGTGGAACGCGACAACGCAGGCGAAGTACGCGGCGGACTATCGCGAACGCACTGGGGTCAGCTTGCGCGCAAAGTACACGCGGCGTCGCCCGGTGCTCGGCGTGGGATACGACGATTCGGCCCCGCATTCACGCATGCTTGGCGGGTGACGATGCGGCAGGAGGCGACGCGCGCACTGTACGAGGGCTCACTCGCCGAGCCCGGCGACCGCAATCCGTACGCCGGCCGATCGCTGATTCTCGCGAAACTGTGGATGCGTGGCTACCGCCGGATGCTGCTCGTCCGAATCAACAGCGGGCCAGCCATGCAGAAGTACCTCGCCGCCCGCGCGGCAGTGGAACACTCGTCGAGATGACTGGGCACCGCTGCACCGGCCGTGGCCTGGTGTCAGACCCGACCGATAGCGTGCAATCAACTTGCGATGCGGCGAACCTCAAATCGCAAGGGGCAGCGAAGCTCAACGCGACGAAATTCGTAGAGGGGGGACATGGCTGACCGATCGGCAATCGAATGGACCGAAGCCACTTGGAATCCGGTCACCGGTTGCGATCGTGTTTCCGCGGGCTGCGATCACTGCTACGCCATGACGTTGGCAAAACGGCTGAAAGCCATGGGATCCGAGAAGTATCAAAACGACGGCGACCCGCGCACATCAGGACCAGGATTCGGCGTTACCACTCATCCGCAGGCGCTCGACGAGCCGCGCCGCTGGCGCCAGCCGCGGGTCGTGTTCGTCAATTCGATGTCCGACCTCTTCCACGCGCGCGTACCCGTTGGCTTCATCCGTGACGTGTTCGACGTCTGCCGCGAAACCCCGCAACACACCTACCAGGTGCTCACCAAACGCAGCCTGCGACTGCGCCGGCTCGGCGAAAGTCTCGACTGGCCAAGCAATCTCTGGATGGGCGTCTCGGTCGAGAACGCCGACGTGTTGCCACGGATCGACCATCTGCGCGACGTACCGGCGGCCGTCCGCTTCCTGTCATGTGAGCCGCTGATCGGACCGCTCGACGGCCTGAACCTCGACGGCATCCACTGGGTCATTGCCGGCGGCGAGTCCGGCCCGAATCACCGTCCGGTTGACGGCGAGTGGGTGCGCGACATCCGCGACGCGTGCCAGCACGCCGGCGTCGCGTTCTTCTTCAAACAGTGGGGCGGTCGCACGCCGAAGGCCGAGGGACGCGAACTCGACGGCCGACGTTGGGACGAAATGCCGGCCGCGGTCTAGCGGTTCTCGTCGAGGTACTCCTCGTAGCTCCACCAGTCTGCGGCCGTTGGATCCCAGCACGGCTCAGGGCGCCACAACCGCTCACCCGCGTTCGCATCATCGAAGCCACCGTCGTCCTCAAATAAGGAGAACTGGCCCGTCTTCGCTTCCTTGGCCTGTCGCATCATTTCGGGCTCGCGCAACGCGGCTTCGTTATACAGGTGCTGCATGATGCGGTCGCCAGCTTCGTGGTCGGTGGCGAACACCATGTCGTATATCTCAGTTTTGTTCGGCATCTGCATCGGGATCCGATGCGTGATCGCATACCCGAGTTCGTGCTCCAACTTCCACCGCATGAGGTTGACCATCTGCTTGCGGTATTCGCTGGGTGTGATCTTCCGCTGGTCGAGCGCTCGCAAGATCTGGCGCCACTCGCCGCCGCCATAGAGTCGGTCTACCTGCTCCCGGTACGGCTCATACGGAATACCGCCCCGGCCGCGGACGCCCTTGTTGATCATCGTCGGCGACACCAGAATCCAAATTTCGGTCTTCCATCCCTGCTTGTTTCTGCGGAATCTGGCAAGCTTTTCGATCGTCTTCCAGTGGACTTCGGCGGCTTGCTGGTCGACGTACGCGAACGTCGGCGCCCAGGCGACGTCGGCGAGCCCGGCCAGGACGCCGTCAATCGTGACGTTGCAGTCGCCCTGGACTACCTCGTAACGGGTGTCACCGGGAAACTCTTGACGCAGATGCGTTTCGAGGGCCTGCGCGCGGCCCGCGCTGAGTTCACCGAAGCGAAGTTTGGTGAAGGGCGGGCGCGCTTTCATGGCCACGACGGGCGATCCATCGAATTCGGTGCCCGTGTAGCGCTCGACGTTCTTTGGTTGGCCGGCCATCAGGTCGAGATAGATACATTCGCGAGACTTGCCGCTGACCGCCCGCGTGAACGCCGGCAGATAGCCGGTCAGAATCTCCAACTTGTTCCGTGTCCAGTAGGACCACGGGCGCGGGTTTGGGCTGATGATATTCCCCTGTGTTACAGATCCGTCTGGGCTTTTCCCCTTCGGTCGACTGTAGGGTGGATGCGCGACAAACTTGCGCAGCGGCGAAAGATGTCGCGCCAATTGCTGTGGTTGGCGCTCATCGGGTCAGCGCGCGGACATCATCGCGGCCCGTATCTCGTCGTCGTCGACCGCGGTGTACCGCTCGGTGGTCGCGACGCTGGAATGTCCGAGCAGCGTCTGCACTGCGCGCAGGTTGCGGGATCCGCGGTAGGCCCTGGTGGCGAATCGGTGACGCAGGGTATGGGCGGTCCAGTGGTCGGGCAGCGCGCCGGCCATCAGCTTGCCGACCCACCGCGGCGACAGGTGGCCCTCGTCGTCACCTGGGAACAGGTAGGCGTCGCAGTCGGCGATCGTCGCGGCCAGGTCGTCGCCGAGCGGGACGACGCGCAGCTTTTCGCCCTTGCCGTGGACCAGGAGCTCGGCGCCGGCCGGCCCGCGCGTCAGATCGCGGCGATGCACGCGCGCTATCTCGGCTCGACGAAGACCAGCTTCGGCGGCGAGGCGCAGCATCAGCCGGACGCGCGGGTCGGCGCCTGCGATCGCCGCGATCCATACCGCGTCGGGCGCCGGCCGTGGCGCCGGCGCCGCCGCGCGCATCACCGGAAGGTCCGCGGCCGGATCCGTGGGCAGGTGGCCGGCGCGGTACCCCCACCCGAAAAACGACGCGCAGGTGTTCCGGTGGCTACGGCGCGTTTCGATACTCCACGTTTGCCGGCCGAACCACGCGAGGATGCCGGCCGTCGTCACCCGCGCCGGCGCGCACCGGAGCCCGCGCGCCATGAACGCCAGATGCCCGCGACGGGTCGCGATTGTGGCCGGCGACCGGCCCGCGCCGGCTTCGGCCGCGAGATACGCGTCGACCAGGCCGGCCCATGCCGGGGGGAACGGTCGCGGCTGCGGGCCGCTCGGTCGGCGATCGCCAATGGTCGGAACTGAACTCCGATCCTCCGGAACGGCCCTCACATCACGTCCAGCACGGTCGCGGCGACGTCGAGCGCCTGGGCGATACCGGCGCGATTGGCGCAGCGCGGGCCGCGGCCGGCGCGCACCGTGGCGGCACGACGGCGAAGCGATCCGACCGGATCCGGCGCGGTGCAGACGTCGAACGACACCGCAGCGGCGACCAGCCGCGCATCCGGCCACGCAAGGCCGGCGAGCGCGCGCTCGACGCCCAGGGCGCCGGCGAGGTCTTGTAGCACGGCACGAAACGCGGTGCTGCCGGTCGCGTCTTCCGCGGCCTGGACGAGAAGTTCGAGCCCGGCGGATTCAGGGTCGGCCGGCGCGGTGCTGGTGGCGGTTGTCATGCGATGAAGCTAACCCCATGAACATCGAATTGCCAAGTGCTGCACGGTAATTCGTACATATGCCGCTACCAGCGCAAATGCCGGAATGGAGCATATGTCGCGGCGCGCGCATATGTCGGCGCGGCATCGGGCCCGCTCGACGGTTACCAGCCGCGCTCGCGCCACTCTGCTAGATGCGGGCGTTCGGCACCGAGGGTTGTGTCGTCGCCGTGGCCGGGGTAGACAACCGTGCCGTCGTCGAAGCGGTCGAACACCTTGCTTTCGAGTCCGCTCATCAGCGAATCGAAATCTTCCGGGCGTGTTGTACGGCCAGGACCGCCCGGGAACAGGCAGTCGCCGGTGAACAGCTGCGTGACGCCGCCGGTCGCCGGCCCGTCGAGCGCGAGCGCGATCGACCCGGGCGTGTGGCCGCGCAGGTGAATGACCTCGAACCGCAGCTCGCCGATCTGCACGGCGTCGCCGCCCGCCAGCAAACGGTCCGGCCGGACGGGCAGCGCTTCGGCGTCGATCTCGTTGGCGGCGGTCGGGGCGCCGGTGGCCGCGGCCACCGCCTCCAGTGCCTGCCAGTGGTCGAAGTGCTGATGGCTGGTCACGATCAGCGACACCTTGGGCGCGTACTGCCGGACCAGGCCGACGAGCACGTCGGCGTCGTTCGCGGCGTCGATCAACAACGTCTCGCCGGTCGCGGAACAAGTCACCAGATACGCATTGTTGTCCATGGGGCCCACCGACGCCTTTAGGATCGTGGCGCCGGGTAGGGTCCGGCGGGCCGCAGTGCCAGGGTCGACGTGTCCGGTGTAGTTGTCGCTCACCTTGTCGGGGGCAGTCATAGCGGCCACGTTACTGGTCAAACGATGCTTGTCGGTATGGGCACATAGCATGGAATGCGCCGTGCGCATCAACGGCACAAGCACGTCAAAGATTCACTGAAAGAGGGCAGCGTGGCTGACCGCCTGATCGTCAAGGGCGCCCGCGAACACAACCTGCGCGGCGTCGACCTCGACCTGCCGCGCGACGCGTTGATCGTGTTCACCGGGCTGTCGGGCTCGGGCAAATCGTCACTGGCGTTCGACACGATTTTCGCCGAGGGGCAGCGCCGGTACGTGGAGTCGCTGTCGGCCTACGCCCGCCAGTTCCTGGGACAGATGGACAAGCCCGACGTCGACTTCATCGAGGGCCTGTCGCCGGCGGTGTCGATCGACCAGAAGTCGACCAACCGCAACCCGCGCTCGACCGTCGGGACGATCACCGAGGTCTACGACTACCTCCGGCTGCTCTACGCGCGCGCCGGCACGCCGCACTGCCCGGTGTGCGGCGAGCGGATCGCCCGGCAGACGCCCCAGCAAATCGTCGACCAGGTGCTGGTGATGCCGGAGGGCACCCGGTTCCAGGTGCTCGCCCCGGTGGTGCGCACCCGCAAGGGCGAGTTCGCCGACCTGTTCGAGAAGCTCAACGCGCAGGGCTACAGCCGGGTGCGGGTCGACGGGGTGGTGCACCCGCTGACCGATCCGCCCAAGCTGAAGAAGCAGGAGAAGCACGACATCGAGGTGGTGGTGGACCGCCTGACCGTCAAGGCCAGCGCCAAGCAGCGGCTCACCGACTCCGTGGAGACCGCGCTGAACCTGGCCGACGGCATCGTGGTGCTCGAGTTCGTCGACCACGAACACGACGCGCACAACCGCGAGCAGCGCTTCTCCGAGAAGCTGGCCTGCCCCAACGGCCACGCGCTCGCCGTCGACGACCTGGAGCCGCGGTCGTTCTCGTTCAACTCGCCCTACGGCGCGTGCCCCGAGTGCACCGGCCTGGGCATCCGCAAGGAGGTCGACCCGGACCTGGTGGTGCCCGACCCCGAGCGCACCCTGGCCGAGGGCGCGGTGGCGCCGTGGTCGACGGGCCACACCGCGGAGTATTTCACCCGGATGATGGCCGGCCTCGGCGATGAGATGGGCTTCGACGTCGACACGCCGTGGCGCAAGCTGCCGGCCAAGGCGCGTAAGGCGATCCTCGAGGGCTCCGACCACCAGGTGCACGTGCGGTACCGCAACCGGTACGGCCGAACCCGTTCGTACTACGCGGATTTCGAGGGTGTGCTGGCGTTTTTGCAACGCAAGATGGCCCAGACCGAATCCGAGCAGATGAAGGAGCGCTACGAGGGCTTCATGCGTGACGTGCCCTGCCCGGAATGCGACGGCACGCGGCTCAAGCCGGAGATCCTGGCGGTGACGCTATCCGCGGGGGACCGGGGCGCGAAGTCCATCGCCGAGGTGTCCGAGCTGTCGATCGCGGACTGTTCGGACTTCCTGAACGCGCTCACCCTCGGGCCCCGCGAGCAGGCGATCGCCGGGCAGGTCCTCAAGGAGATCCAGTCGCGGCTCGGCTTCCTGCTCGACGTGGGGCTGGACTACCTGTCGTTGTCGCGGGCGGCGGCCACGCTGTCCGGCGGCGAGGCGCAACGCATCCGGCTGGCCACCCAGATCGGTTCCGGCCTGGTGGGCGTGCTCTACGTGCTCGACGAGCCGTCGATCGGGCTGCACCAGCGCGACAACCGCCGCCTCATCGAAACCCTCACGCGGCTAAGGGATTTGGGCAACACGTTGATCGTCGTCGAACACGACGAGGACACCATCGCCCACGCCGACTGGATCGTGGACATCGGCCCGCGGGCGGGTGAGCACGGCGGGCAGATCGTGCACAGCGGCACCTACGCGGAGCTGCTGGCCAACCCGGATTCGATCACCGGCGCCTTCCTGTCGGGCAAGGAAGCCATCGCGATGCCGGCGATCCGGCGTCCAGTCGACCGCAAGCGGCAGCTCACCGTCGTCGGCGCGCGCGAGCACAACCTGCGCGGCATCGACGTCGCGTTCCCGCTGGGCGTGCTCACCTCGGTGACCGGCGTGTCCGGGTCCGGCAAGTCGACACTGGTCAACGACATCCTGGCCACGGTGCTGGCCAACCGGCTCAATGGCGCCCGGCTGGTGCCGGGGCGGCACACCCGGGTGACGGGCCTGGACCACCTGGACAAGCTGGTGCGGGTGGACCAGTCGCCGATCGGTCGCACGCCGCGGTCCAACCCGGCCACCTACACCGGCGTGTTCGACAAGATCCGCACCCTGTTCGCGGCGACCACGGAGGCCAAAGTCCGTGGCTACCAACCGGGCCGATTCTCGTTCAACGTCAAGGGCGGCCGCTGCGAGGCGTGCACGGGCGACGGCACGATCAAGATCGAGATGAACTTCCTGCCCGACGTGTACGTGCCGTGCGAGGTCTGCCACGGCGCGCGCTACAACCGGGAAACCCTGGAGGTGCACTACAAGGGCAAGACCATCTCCGAAGTGCTGGACATGTCGATCGAGGAGGCGGCGGAGTTCTTCGAGCCGATCACCGGCATTCACCGCTACCTGCGCACGCTGGTCGACGTCGGCCTGGGTTACGTCCGGCTGGGCCAGCCCGCCCCGACGTTGTCCGGGGGCGAGGCGCAGCGCGTCAAGCTGGCCGCCGAACTGCAGAAGCGCTCGACGGGTCGGACGATCTACATCCTCGACGAGCCGACCACGGGGCTGCATTTCGACGACATCCGCAAGCTGCTGACCGTCATCAACGGGCTGGTCGACAAGGGCAACACGGTCATCGTGATCGAGCACAACCTGGACGTCATCAAGACGTCGGACTGGATCGTGGACATGGGGCCGGAGGGCGGCGCGGAGGGCGGAACCGTTGTCGCCGAAGGCACCCCGGAGGACATCGCCGCGGTGCCGGAGAGCTACACCGGGAAGTTCCTGGCCGAGGTCATCGGCTGCGCCGCCCCGCCGCAGCGGTCCACCCGGCGGCGCAAGGCCACCGCCTGAGCCGGGCTACGGCTCTTCGCGACGCATAAACGTCTGCGGCGACACGCCGAAAAACCCCGCAGCCGTTTATGTTTCGCGGCCGTCGCGCCGCATGGATTCGCGGATCTGGGCCAACCGCTCGGCGGCCGCGCGTTCGCGCTCCTCGTACTGTTCCTCGACCGACCGGCCCTGTGCGGACTCGGCATCGAGCTCCGCGGCGCCCTGCGCGGTCGCGTACCGGCCTTCGATCTTCTCGCGCACCGAATCGAAGGTCGGCACACCCGTGCTGTCATACCCGGGGTCGGGTGGGGTCGGTTCCTCAGGCATGGCCACGCTCCCGTTCCAGATACCTCACCATCTGCTCCCAGTACACCAGCGTCAACGCCATTTGCACCGCGACCGCGGCCGCCGCGGGCAGCGCCCGGCGCCGGTGGGCGGCGACGACGGCACCGACCGCGGCGGCCGACGTCAGCGCGCTGACCGCCATGGCCGCGTCCCGGGGTCGACGGCTGATCCACAACTCCTCGCCGAGCATCGCCCGGGTCGACCACGCCCGCCGGTGCGCCGGCGCGCCGAAGACGAACGGATTCACGGCCAGCCACAGCGCGATCCACGCCGCATGGCTCCAGCGCCGCGTCCACGGCGGCACCAGGATCAGCGGGGTGCTCGCCCAGCGCGTCCAGGCGCTCCACGGATTGCAGTGCCGCGCGAAGGTCGCACGCCGAATCCCCGCCACCGAGAGCACCGGCGGCTATCGGGAATGGTTGGCCGGAACGACGACCGGCGTGGCGGCCGCGGGTGGGGCGGCGCCGGGCAGCGCCGTCCGCGGGATCCCCGGGGTGCCCAGCCGGCCGGCCAGCCACGGCAACGCGGCGGCGAAGGCCCGGTCGGCGAACGGCCAGTCGTGCTTTCCGGGCTGCGCCAGCACCGCGCAGTCGATCCCGTTGGCGCGCCCGAGGGCGCACAGCGAATACGCGGCCGCCGTCTGGTTGCCGGGGTCGGCGGCCGCCTCCAGGCCGGCCGACCGGATCGCGCCGCCGTCGGTCGTCCCGGGGTCGTGGCGCGGCGCCGGTGGCCCTTCGGAGGAGATCGCGAACCAGCCGGCCACGTCGCGGTACGGTCTGTGCCTGCTGATCACCGTGGTCGGGTCGAATGCCGCCCACGCGTCGGCGTTGCCGCCGAACAGCCGGGCGATGGTCTGGGCCTTGGTCCCGGCGTTCGGGAAGAAGTCACCGGCGACGTCGACGAACGCGCTGAACATGTCGGGATGCATCACGGTCAGGTCCACCGCGCAGGTGCCGCCCATGGACCAGCCGGCGACGCCCCAATGGGACCGGTCGGCGCTGACGCCGAACTTGGAAACCAGGTACGGCACCACGTCTTTGGTGAGATGGTCGGCGGCGTTGCCGCGCACACCGTTGACGCATTCGGTGTCGTTGTTGAACGCCCCGCCGGAGTCGACGAACACGAACACCGGCGCCTTGCCGTCGTGGGCGGCCGCGAAATCGTCGATCGTCTTGACCGCGTTGCCCGCGCGGGTCCAGTCCGCGGGGGTGTTGAACTGCCCGCCGATCATCATGACCGTCGGCAGCGCCGGCGGCGGGCTGCTGGTGAACCACTCGGGCGGCAGGTAAACCAGCTCGCCGCGGTGCTTGAAATGCGATGCGTCGGAGGGGATGACCACGGGAACGACGCTGCCGTGCGGCGGTCGCGCCCGCTTGGCGGCCATCGCGGTGACGGTGGCCTGGTCGGCCTGGTCGGGCAGCGGGCCGGACGTGAGCTGGCTCCAGGCTTCCTGCACGGTCGGGAAGTAGCCCACCCACAGGTTGAGCACCAGCGCGGCGCACAGCGCGCACAACGGCACCGCGAGCAGCCCGGCGCCGCGCCGCCAGGAGCGGGCGCCGCGCCACCCCAGCACCAGGACCGCCGCCGCCGTGCCGGTCAACATGATCCACAGCCACAGGGCGGCCGGCGCGGGGTCGTCGGACAGGCCGCGGTCCACGACGTACCAGTGCGTCAGGTAGGCCGCGGAGGCACCGGCCAGCGCGGCCGCCGGCAGCCACACCGTCCGCCACCGGCGCGACCGCCACCCGACGGCCAGCGTGAGCACCACCGCGGCGACCAGCTGGATCGTCGTGGGCAGCCAGCCGTGCATCAGGGAGGTGTGACTACTTGCCAGCAACTGCGTCGTGGCATGAGTCGTCGCCGCGGTCACGGCTTTCATTGTGAGCCATTGTTAACCGGCCTGGAACACATTCATTGAATGTTCGCCGTCGGCGGGCCGCGCCCGCGTGGGCCGGCTAGTGCGGCTTGGCCAGCGGAAATGGCAGCGTCTCGCGGATGCTGCGCCCGGTTATGAGCATGACGAGCCGGTCGATGCCCATGCCGAGCCCGCCGGTCGGCGGCATCGCGTACTCCATCGCCTGCAGGAAATCCTCGTCGAGCTCCATCGCCTCCGGATCGCCGCCGGCGGCCAGCAGCGACTGCTTCCGCAACCGGCGCCGCTGCTCCACCGGGTCGGTCAGCTCGCTGTAGGCGGTCCCCAGCTCGACCCCCCACGCCACCAGGTCCCACCGCTCGGCGACGCCGCGCCGGCTGCGGTGCGGCCGGGTCAGCGGCGAGACGGAGGTGGGGAAGTCGATGTAGAAGGTCGGTCGCTCGGTCCGGTCCTCGACCAGGTGCTCGTAGAGCTCCAGCACCACGGCGCCGGCGTCCCACTGCGCCCGGTACGGAATGTGGGCGGCGTCGGAGAATCTCCGCAACACGGACAGGGGGGTGTCGGGGTCGATGTGCTCCCCGAGGGCCTCGGACACCGCGTCGTGCACGGTCTTGACCGGCCAGTCCCCGGAGATGTCGACCGGTTGCAGGTGGCCGCCGTCGGCGGGCCGCAGCACGGTCTGCTCCCCGTGGGCGGCCTGCGCGGCGTTCTGGATGAGCTCCCGGCAGCCGTCGATCCAGACCCGGTAGTCGGCGTGCGCCTGGTAGGCCTCCAGGAGCGTGAACTCCGGGTTGTGGCTGAAGTCCACCCCCTCGTTGCGGAAGGCCCGGCCGAGCTCGAACACCCGCTCCACGCCGCCGACGCACAGCCGTTTGAGGTACAGCTCCGGCGCGATGCGCAGGAACAGGTCCATGTCATAGGTGTTGATGTGGGTGACGAACGGCCGGGCGGTGGCCCCGCCGTGGATCTGCTGCAGGATCGGCGTCTCGACCTCGATGAAACCCTTGGCGAACAACGTTTCCCGCACGGAGCGCAGGACACTGCTGCGGGCCGTGACCAGCTCGCGGGACTCGGGATTGACCGCCAGGTCGACGTAGCGGGTCCGCACCCGCGCCTCGGGGTCGGTCAGGCCCTTCCATTTGTTCGGCAACGGCCGCAGGCACTTTCCGATCATCCGCCAGTCGCGCACGATCAGCGAGCGGGTGCCGTTCTTGGAAAAGCCCATGTGCCCGGTCATTTCGACCAGGTCGCCGAGGTCGATGGCCGCGGTGAAGTCCGCGGTGCGGCTGTGCTCCAGGCGGGAATTCTCCAGCAGCACCTGCAATTCGCCCGACCAGTCGCGCAGCTGGGCGAACAACACCCCGCCGTAGTCGCGTATCCGCAAGATGCGGCCCGACACCGAGACGGCCTCCTGGTCGTCGGCGTCCAGCGCCCCGGCCACGGTGTGGCTCGGCGGGCTGCCCACCGGATACGCGTCGACGCCGTTGCGCCGCAGTGTCTTCAGTTTGGCCAGGCGCACCCGCACCTGCTCGGGCAGGCGGGCCCTGGACTCTTCCAGCTCCGCGTCGTCGCGTCGTTGTTGCAGCTCGCTGACGTCGGGCGCCGAGCCGTCGTGATGCAGCAGGCCCGATTCCACCAGCCGTGGCGGCACCGCGGGGTGATGGCCGGTGTGCATCCGTTCGCGCCGGGTGAACGGGAGCACCAGGAAGCCCTCCGCGATCACCGAGGCGACGCCGACCCGCGGGATCAGCCGCGCGTCCTCGTAGCAGGCGTACCGCGGAACCCACTCGGGCTGGTACTTCATGTTCGAGCGGTACAGCGTCTCCAGCTGCCACCACCGCGAGAAGAACAGGAGCAGGCCCCGCCACAACCGGGCAACAGGGCCGGCGCCGAGCTGGGCACCCTGCTCGAACGCCGACCGGAACATCGCGAAGTTCAGCGAAATGCGGCTGATGCCAAGCTTTTCGGCGGTCAGGGCGAGCTCGCTGACCATCAGCTCGATGGTGCCGTTGGGGGATTGCGGGGAGCGGCGCATCAAGTCGAGGGAGACGCCCGTGGTGCCCCACGGCACCAGCGACAGCATCGCCACGACGGCGCCGTCGCGGTCCAGCGCCTCGACCAGCAGGCAGTCCCCGTCCGCCGGATCGCCGAGCCGGCCCAGCGCCATGGAGAAGCCGCGCTCGGTCTGGGTGTCGCGCCAGGCGTCGGTGCGGGTGATCGTCTCGGACATCTCGTCGGCCGAGATGTCGCGGTGACGGCGGATGCGCACGGTCAGCCCGGCCCGCCGGGCCCGGGTCACGGCCTGGCGCACCGCGCGCATATCGGGGCCGGACAACCGGAAATCGGCGGTCCGCAGGATCGCCTCGTCGCCCAGCTCCAGCGCGTTGAGCCCGGACTCGCGATAGACGCGGGCCCCCTGCGTGCTGGCGCCCATGACGCCCGGCGCCCAGCCGTAGGTCTGGCATAGCCCGAGCCACGCGTCGATGGCTTGCGGCCACGCCCGCGGGTCGCCGATCGGGTCGCCGCTGGCCAGGCAGACCCCGACCTCGACGCGGTAGGTGATGGCGGCGCGGCCGCTCTGCGCGAACACCACCGACTTGTCGCGGCGGGTCGCGAAGTACCCGAGCGAGTCGTTCTTGCCCCACAACTCGAGGAGCCCGCGGATGGCCGACTCGTCCTCGCCCGTCAAAGCGTTCTCGGCGCGCTGCGACTGGAAGAGCACGATGGTGGCCATGATCAGCGCCAGCGCGCCGAACAAGCCGAAGATCGCGTTGAGGAACACGTGCGGCCTGCCGGTGAACAGGTCCGGGTCGGCCAGGGCGAATCCGACCACCCGGTTGGCCACGTAGGGCAGGCGGTCCTGGCGCGCCAGCGTGCCGGGCCACAGCTCCACCAGGCCCCAGGACAGCAGGATCCCGATCACGTCGCCGGCGACCAGCACCGCGGCGGCTTTGACCAGCGCGCCCTTGCGCACCTTGGCCCAGAACTCCCGGTAGGCCAGCACCAGCAGGACGATCGCGACGATGTGCACCGCGAACCCGAGGTTCTCGCCGAAGGTCTCGGCGGCGGTGTTGTCGCCCGCGGCCATGTCGGCGACGTTCACCCCGGCGGCGAGGATTATCTGGCCCAGCAACACCAGCCAGGCGATCCGTTTCCGCGCGGTCAGGGCCGCGGCGAGCAACGCCAGTACGAACGACCACGCGATGCTGGTGTCGGGGAAGTTGAACAGGTAGTCGTTGATGAACTCGCGGGGGACCTTGATCAGCCACCGGATCGCGGGGGACACGCTGGCCAGCAACGACACGGTGGCGATGACGCCCACGATCCACCCGGCCGCCGCCGGCACCCAGCGATACCGGGAATGCGACCGACCGCGGGGCCCGGAACGGGACCCCGACCGAGATGAAGCGAGAGTCACAGACCGCGAGGATATGCCCTCAGTCCGTGAAAAGCTTGACGAAGCGCTAAGAGTGGCCGGCAATAGTTCGGCCCGGTCGCGTCAGCGTGCCGCCGTGCCGAACGGGGGCCCGGGGGCGAAGTACGAAAAGCCGCCCCGTGGCTGCTAAACTGGCGTTCGCGACCATCCCGGCGAAGGCCAGGAACAGTTAAGTGGAGTCCCACTCCCACCGCGGGTTACGAGATTTTCTCAAGGCTGCGCGGTCCGGTCACAGACATCGCGCATGTCTGTTCCCGCGGGCGACGCGGGCGGCTTGGCCAATGGCAAGCCGTGATCGGTCGGCATTGGGCCCTGCTATGGCAGGGCTTTTCTGCTGGTGGTGTGGTGTTTCCGCCGCTGAATCCGAATCGGACCCTGGCCCTGGCCGCCGATGCAGGACACCTATAAGCCCAACAAGGGAGGCCCCATCAGCACTGAGACCCGCGTCAACGAGCGCATCCGCGTACCTGAAGTCAGATTGATCGGCCCAGGGGGAGAGCAGGTAGGCATAGTGCGCATCGAAGACGCACTGCGCGTCGCTGCGGACGCCGATCTCGACCTTGTCGAAGTCGCCCCGAACGCCAGACCCCCGGTCTGCAAGATCATGGACTACGGCAAGTTCAAATACGAGGCGGCGCAAAAGGCGCGCGAATCCCGCCGGAACCAGCAGCAGACCGTCGTCAAGGAGCAGAAGCTCCGGCCAAAGATCGACGATCACGATTACGAGACCAAGAAGGGCCACGTGATCCGCTTCCTGGAGGCGGGTTCGAAGGTGAAGGTCACCATCATGTTCCGCGGACGTGAGCAGTCGCGGCCCGAGCTGGGCTACCGGCTGCTGCAGCGGCTGGGCGCGGACGTTGCCGAATACGGCTTCGTCGAGACGTCCGCCAAGCAGGACGGCCGCAACATGACGATGGTGCTGGCCCCGCACCGCGGCGCGAAGACCCGCGCCAGGGCGCGGCACCCCGAGGGACACGGGGACGGCACGGCGCCGGACACCGACGCCTCCGCCGACACCCCTTCACCCAACTGACCTGATACGACACACGAGAACCAAAGAGGAAACATGCCCAAGGCCAAGACCCACAGCGGGGCTTCGAAGCGGTTCCGGCGCACCGGAACCGGCAAGATCGTCCGCCAGAAAGCCAATCGTCGGCACCTGCTGGAGCACAAGTCGTCCACCCGGACCCGTCGGCTGGAAGGCCGCACCACTGTGTCGGCCAACGACACCAAGCGGGTCAACGCGCTGCTGAACGGCTGATCATCGCGCCGGGGCCCGTCGGCGCCGGCACCCACCATTTACTTAGCAACGAGAGTAGGAACTACCCATGGCACGCGTGAAGCGGGCGGTCAACGCCCAAAAGAAGAGGCGCAGCATTCTCAAGGCCTCGAAGGGCTATCGCGGCCAGCGATCACGCCTCTACCGCAAAGCCAAAGAGCAGCAGCTGCATTCGCTGAACTACGCCTACCGTGACCGGCGCGCGCGCAAGGGCGAGTTCCGCAAGCTGTGGATCTCGCGGATCAACGCGGCGGCGCGCGCCAACGACATCACCTACAACCGGCTGATCCAGGGTCTGAAGGCCGCCGGGGTGGAGGTGGACCGCAAGAACCTCGCCGACATCGCGATCACCGATCCCGCGGCGTTCACCGCGCTGGTCGACGTCGCCCGGGCCGCGCTGCCCGACGACGTCAACGCCCCCTCGGATTCCGGAGAGGCCGCCTAACCCGGCAGCCGATGTGCAGGTGCTGACCGAACGTTCGGCCCGGGTCGCCGCGGCGGTCAAACTGCATCGCCACGTCGGGCGCCGGCGGGCGGGGCGATTCCTCGCCGAGGGCGCCAACCTGGTCGAGGCCGCGGCCGCCCGCGGCCTGGTCCGCGACGTCTTCGTCACCGAGGCCGCCGAGCGGCGGTACGCGGCTTTGCTCGGCGCGCAGCGCTGCCCGGTCCATCTGGTCAGCGAGCGGGCCGCAAAGGCGCTGTCCGACACCGTCACCCCGGCCGGGCTGGTGGCCGTCTGCGACATGCCGGCCACCCAGTTGGCGGACGTGCTGGCCGGTTCGCCGCGGCTGATCGCGGTCGCCGTCGAGATCGGCGAACCGGGCAACGCCGGCACGGTCATCCGCCTCGCCGCCGCCATGGGCGCCCACGGCGTGATTCTCGGCGGCCACAGCGTCGACCCGTACAACGGCAAGTGCCTGCGCGCCTCGACCGGCAGCATCTTCTCGATTCCGGTGGTCACCGAGCCCGACGTGCCGGCCGCGCTGGACGCGCTGCGCGGCGCCGGGTTGCAGGTGCTGGCGACCACGGTGGACGGCGAGAAACGCCTCGACGAGTCCGCGGACCTGCTCGGCCGGCCGACGGCGTGGTTGTTCGGGCCCGAATCACGGGGACTGCCAAGCGACGTCGCGGGGGCGGCCGATCACCGCATGCGGATCCCCATGTCCGGCGGTGCGGAGAGCCTGAACGTGGCGTCCGCCGCGGCCATCTGTCTCTACCAGAGTGCGCAGGCGCTGGGTTTGTTCACGCGGCCCTGACGCGGGCCCGGGCGGGCCGCAGGCCCGCCAGCGACAGCGTGCCGTGCACCAGCGAACCCGCGCGCTCCATCAGCGCCTTCGCCGGGTCAAGGGGCGAACGAAGAGCGGAGCGGGAATGTGGAGGGAAGTAGTGCATCGGCAGCCCGCGGCGGTCGCGCGGCGGGGCCATGAACGGCGGCGCCTCCACCAAGGGCGCGTCGCTGGGCAGCCGCCCCTCGGCGCGGCGGTAGGCGGCCAGCGCACGCGGGTGCAGCCGGATCTCGTCGGGAACCGCGAGGAAGGCCACCTCCACCAGCTTGCCGAACAGGCGCAGCAGCACCTCGTCGCCCGGCGTCCAGCGCATGCCGGCCTTCTCGCGCACGGCGGGCTCGAAGAGGCCGGCCGCGATCCAGCGCTGACCGGCCACCAGCGGCTTGAACATCTGGTCCCAGATCGGCGTCGGCATCAGCACGAATTTCGGTTTGGGGATCCGGATTTGGAAGATGTCCAGCGTCGCCTGGTTGACCTCCAGCTGCTCGCGGCAGACCCGGTCCCAGTACTCCTGGAACTCCTCCCACGAGCCGGGCACCGGCCGCATGCTCATCCCGTACATCCGGTACCAGCGCACGTGTTCGTCGAACAGCTGCCGCTTCTCGGCCTCCGTCAGCCCCCCGCAGAAATATTCGGCCACCTTGATCACGAGCATGAAGAACGTGGCGTGCGCCCAGTAGAACGTCTCCGGGTTCAGCGCGTGATAGCGGCGGCCGGACGCGTCGACGCCCTTGATGGTGTGGTGGTAGCTCTTGATCTGCCGCCCGGTCTCCGCGGCGCGGTCCCCGTCGTAGACGACGCCCATGATCGGGTAGACCGAGCGCGCCACCCGCTGCAGCGGCTCGCGCAGCAGGATCGAGTGCTCCTCCACCCCGGCGCCCAGCTCCGGGTACATGTTCTGGATCGCGCCGATCCAGACCCCCATCATCCCCGTGCGCAGATCGCCAAAGTACTTCCAGGTCAGGGAATCTGGTCCGAGCGGATCGTCGGGCGCGGTGGGAATGGCAGTCATCTCGGCCTCCTGGGCTCACGATAAACTTGACAACGCGCGTTGTCTACGATTTCGGCCGCGCGCGCCCACCGGTGTTATCGAGCGTCCATTGCGGTGTGGCGCCGCTGTGATCAGCCCGGACGTTGCGAGCTGTGACACAACAGCCGGGGCTTCGTTGCCCGCCTCCCGCGGAAGGAAATAACCTGGCCACGTGGAACTCGCGCGTCACGATTCGGATTCGGGCGAGCCCGAACAACCGACCGTGACGCCGTCCGATCCGCCACGGCGATCCCCGGTTTCGGTGCAGGGCGCCTCGCAGTGGCTGCACAGCCGCAATCACAGCCCCGGTGCGGTCGCCTTCATCCGCCGAGCGCGGCGGATGCTGCCCGGAGACCCCGAGTTCGGCGACCCCCTCTCCACGGCCGGGGACGGCGGCCCCCGCGCCGCCGCCCGAGCCGCCGACCGACTGCTGGGCGACCGCGACGCGGTGTCGCGCGAAGTCAGCCTCGGGTTGCTGCAGGTATGGCAGGCGCTGACCGAGTCGGTGTCCCGGCGCCCGGCCAACCCCGAGGTGACGCTGGTGTTCACCGATCTGGTCGGCTTCTCCTCGTGGTCCCTGCAGGCGGGCGACGAGGCGGCGCTCTCGCTGCTGCGCCAGGTGGCGCGCGCCGTCGAGCCGCCGTTGCTCGACGCGGGCGGTCACATCGTCAAACGGATGGGCGACGGGCTGATGGCCGTCTTCAGCGACCCGACCGTCGCGGTGCGGTCCGTGCTGGTGGCCAAGGAGGCGTTGAAGTCCGTCGAGGTGGCCGGCTACACGCCCCGGATGCGGGTCGGGATCCACACCGGCCGGCCGCATCGGCTGGCGGCGGATTGGCTGGGCGTCGACGTCAACGTCGCCGCGCGGGTGATGGAACGGGCCACCAAGGGCGGGATCATGGTGTCGAGTTCGACACTCGACCTGATCGCCCAGAGCGAACTGGACGCGATGGGCGTCGTCGCCAAACGCGCACGTAAATCGGTTTTCGCCGGCAAAACCACGGGCGTGCCGGCCGACTTGGCGATATATCGTTTGCGGACTCAAAGGGAGTTGACAGCCTCGGATCACAGCTCCGAGACAAATCAACCGACATAATGGATGCAATGTTTGGGGGCATCCTCGCCCGGCTCGCCCGGGTCCAGTTCACGGTGGGGTACGTGGCGGCGCTGCTTGCCGTCAGCTGTGCCATCTTGGCCCTCGGCCCGCACGCGCACGACGTGCTGGTCGAGCGGGCCAGCACCAACGTGCACAACCTGGCCCACGGCCACGTGGGCACGCTGCTGGGCAGCGCGCTCGTCGTCGACGCCGGCCCGCTCTACTTCTGGTTGCCCTTCCTCACCTGCCTGCTCGCGCTCGGCGAGCTGCACCTGCGCACCATCAGGCTGGTGGTCGCGTTCCTGGTCGGGCACATCGGCGCGACGCTGGTCGTGGCCGCCGCCCTGGCCGCGGCGGTCGAGTTCGGGTGGCTGCCGCTGTCGATCACCCGCGCCAGCGACGTCGGGATGAGCTATGGGGCGCTGGCCGTGCTCGGGGCGATGACGGCGGTGATCCCCCAGCGCTGGCGCGCCGCCTGGGTCGGCTGGTGGGTGTCGGCCGGTCTGGCCTCGGCGATCATCGGCGGCGATTTCACCGACGCCGGCCACACCGTCGCCGTGGTGCTGGGTGTGCTGGTGTCGGCCCGGTTCCGCCACCCCATCCGGTGGACGCCGGTGCGCTCGTTGATGCTGGCGGCCTCGTCCGGGTTCGGATTCTTGATGCTGGCGCATCACTGGGGAACGATGGCCGCGGCGCCCGCCTTCGGCCTCCTGGGCGCGCTGGCCGCGCACAAGCTCGTGCGCTTCCTGAACGGGCGCGCGGTGCTGGACGACGCCGCCCTGGCCGGCGCGCAGCCGGCCGCGGCGGGCTAGACACCGGACCGCCCTTACTGCCAAGCGCACTGCCGGGCCGCGCGCAGCGCATCACTATGATCGGCACTTGCCGCTGGGCGACTTCCACCCCCAGCCCCCCGTCAGCAAGGAGAGTGTCGCCGCGTGGGTGCTCAGCCCGTCGACCTGTCACCGGACGCCCTGGCCCAGGCCGTCGGCGCCGCCCGCGACGCGATCGCGCGCGCCGGGGATCTGGACGCGCTGGCGCGCGTGAAGACCGAGCACCTCGGTGACCGCTCACCCCTGGCGCTGGCGCGGCAGGCGCTGGGCAGCGTCCCCAAGGAGGAGCGCGCCGACGCCGGCAAGCGGGTCAACGCCGCGCGCGCCGAGGCCCAACGCAGCTACGACGAACGGCTGGCGGCGCTGCGCGCCGAACGTGACGCGGCCGTCCTGGTCGCCGAAAGCATCGACGTCACGCTGCCGTCCACCCGTCAGCCGCCCGGCGCCCGGCACCCGATCACCATCCTGGCCGAGCACATCGCCGACACCTTCGTCGCGATGGGGTGGGAGCTGGCCGAGGGGCCGGAGGTCGAGACCGAGCAGTTCAACTTCGACGCGCTCAACTTCCCCGCGGACCATCCCGCGCGCAGCGAGCAGGACACCTTCTACATCGCGCCGGACGACTCCCGGCAGCTGCTGCGCACCCACACGTCGCCGGTCCAGGTCCGCACCCTGCTGGCGCACGAGCTGCCCGTCTACATCGTCTCGATCGGCCGCACCTTCCGCACCGACGAGCTCGACGCCACCCACACCCCGGTCTTCCACCAGGTCGAGGGGCTGGCGGTGGATCGCGGCCTGTCCATGGCGCACTTGCGGGGCACCCTGGACGCGTTCGCGCGCGCCGAGTTCGGTCCCGAGGCGCGCACCCGGATCCGGCCGCACTTCTTCCCGTTCACCGAACCCTCCGCCGAGGTCGACGTGTGGTTCGTCGGCAAGAAGGGCGGCCCGGGCTGGGTGGAATGGGGCGGCTGCGGCATGGTCCACCCGAACGTGTTGCGGGCCGCCGGGATCGACCCGGAGCAGTACTCCGGCTTCGCGTTCGGGATGGGCCTGGAACGCACCCTGCAGTTCCGCAACGGCATCCCCGACATGCGCGACATGGTCGAGGGCGACGTCCGGTTCTCGTTGCCGTTCGGGGTGGGCGCCTGATGCGGATCCCCTACAGCTGGTTGCGGGAGGTCGTGAACGTCGGCGCCCCGGACTGGCACGTCGCCCCGGACGACCTCGAGCAGGCGCTGATCCGGATCGGCCACGAGGTCGAGGAGGTCGTCACCCTCGGCCCGGTCGAGGGGCCGCTGACGGTGGGACGGGTGAGCAGCATCGAGGAGCTCACCGGCTTCAAGAAGCCGATCCGGGCCTGCCGGGTCGACGTCGGCGCGGGCGAGGATCGTGACATCGTCTGTGGGGCAACCAACTTCGCCGCCGGCGACCTGGTGGTCGTGGCGCTGCCCGGCACCACGCTGCCGGGTGGGTTCGCCATCGCGGCGCGCAAGACCTACGGCCGCGACTCCGACGGCATGATCTGCTCGGCGGCCGAATTGGGTTTGGGCGCCGACCATTCCGGCATCCTGGTGCTGCCGCCCGGCACCGCCGAGCCGGGCGCCGGCGCCGCGGTGCTGGGGCTGGACGACGTGGTCTTCCACCTGGCGATCACCCCCGACCGGGGCTACGGCATGTCGGTGCGCGGGCTGGCCCGCGAGATCGCGTGCGCCTACGACCTGGACTTCGTCGACCCGGCGGAGGTCAAGCCGTTACCGGTGGCGGGCGAGGCCTGGCCGTTGACCGTGCAGCCCGAAACCGGCGTGCGCCGGTTCGCCCTGCGACCGGTGACCGGCATCGACCCCGCCGCCGTGTCGCCGTGGTGGTTGCAGCGCCGGCTGCTGCTGGCCGGCATCCGCGCGACCTCCCCGGCGGTGGACGTCACCAACTACGTGATGCTCGAACTCGGCCACCCCATGCACGCGCACGACTGCAACCGCATCTCCGGGGGCCTCGCGGTGCGTTTCGCCCGGCCCGGCGAGACCGTCGTCACCCTCGACGACATCGAGCGCCGGCTCGATGCCGCCGATGTGCTCATCGTGGACGACCGGGCGACCGCGGCGATCGGCGGCGTGATGGGCGCGGCGAGCACCGAGGTGCGCGCCGACTCCACCGACGTGCTGCTGGAGGCCGCCGTGTGGGACCCCGCCGCCGTCTCGCGCACCCAGCGCCGGCTGCACCTGCCCAGCGAGGCCGCCCGGCGCTACGAGCGCGGCGTGGACCCCGCGGTCTCGGTCGCCGCGCTGGACCGCTGCGCCACCCTGCTCGTCGACATCGCCGGGGGAGCGGTGTCGGAGAAGCTGACCGATTGGCGGGGCGACCCGCCGAACGACGACTGGTCGCTCCCGCCGATCCGGATCCGCGCCGACCTGCCCGACCGCGTCGCCGGGGTCGCCTACCCGCCCGGCGCCACCGCGCGCCGGCTGGCGCAGATCGGGGCGCGGGTGAGCGACGACGGCGACACCCTGACCGTGACCCCGCCCAGCTGGCGCCCCGACCTGCTGCAGCCCGCCGACCTCGTCGAGGAGGTGCTGCGGCTGGAGGGGCTGGAGGCCATCCCGTCGGTGCTGCCCGCGGCGCCCGCGGGCCGCGGCCTCACCGCCGGGCAGAGGCGTCGCCGCGCCATCGGCACATCGCTCGCGCAGTCCGGGTTCGTCGAGATCCTGCCGACGCCGTTCCTGCCCGCGGGCGTGTTCGACCTGTGGGGCCTGCCGGCCGACGACCCGCGCCGCACCACCACGCGGGTGCTCAACCCGCTGGAGGCCGACCGCCCGCACCTGGCCACCACGCTGCTGCCCGCGCTGCTGGAGGCGTTGGTGCGCAACGTGTCCCGCGGCCTGGTGGACGTCGCGCTGTACGCCCTGGCGCAGGTGGTGCAACCGACCGAACAGACCCGCGGCGTGCAGCCCATTCCCGTGCACCGCCGGCCGACCGACAGCGAGATCGCCCTGCTGAACGCCTCGCTGCCGCGCCAGCCCCAGCACGTCGCGGCGGTGCTGGCCGGCCTGCGTGAGCGCCGTGGCCCGTGGGGGCCCGGCCGCCGGGCCGAGGCCGCCGACGCGTTCGAGGCGGCCCGCATCATCGCCCGCGCCAGCGGCGTCGAGGTGCGCCTGCGGGCCGCCCAACACCTGCCGTGGCACCCGGGCCGGTGCGCCGAGGTGCTGGTCGGCGACACCGTCGTCGGGCACGCCGGGCAGCTGCACCCGAGCGTCGTCGAGCGCTCCGGGTTGCCGCCGGGCACCTGCGCCGTCGAGCTCGACCTCGACGCGATTCCCATCGCCGCGGCGTTGCCGGCGCCCATGGTGTCGCCCTTCCCGGCCGTCTTCCAGGACGTCAGCCTGGTGGTGCCCGCGCACGTGCCGGCCCAGGCGGTGGCCGACGCCGTCCGGGAAGGCGCCGGCGAGCTGCTGGAAGATCTGCAGCTGTTCGACGTCTTCACCGGGCCGCAGGTCGGGGAGGGCCGCAAATCGCTGACGTTCGCGCTGCGTTTCCGCGCACCGGACCGCACCCTGACCGAGGACGACGCCAGCGCGGCCCGCGACGCCGCGGTGCGGCGCGCCGCCGAGGCGGTCGGCGCCGAGCTGCGCGCCTGACCACGATTCGGAATGGATTTGCAAACCAATGCATAACCATGCAGAATCGGGGGGATGGCCGACGTATTGAGGGTGGCGGTTGCCGGCGCCAGCGGATATGCGGGCGGTGAGATCCTGCGGCTGCTGCTGGGGCATCCCGCCTACGCCGACGGCCGCCTCGCCATCGGCGCGCTGACCGCCGCGGCCAGCGCCGGCAGCACGCTCGGCGAGCACCACCCGCACCTGATGCCGCTGGCCCAGCGGGTGGTCGAGCCCACCGACGTCGCCGCGCTCGCCGGCCACGACGTCGTGTTCCTGGCCCTGCCGCACGGGCATTCTGCGGCGCTGGCCGAACAGCTCGGGCCGGACACCCTGATCGTCGACTGCGGCGCCGACTTCCGGCTCACCGACGCCGCCGCCTGGGAACGGTTCTATGGCTCCGCGCACGCCGGCAGCTGGCCCTACGGGCTGCCGGAGCTGCCCGGCGCGCGCGAGCGGCTGCGCGGGGCGCGCCGCATCGCCGTCCCGGGCTGCTACCCGACCGCGGCGCTGCTGGCGCTGCTGCCCGCGGTGGCCGAGGATCTGGTCGAGCCCGCCGTCACCGTGGTCGCGGTCAGCGGCACCTCCGGGGCGGGACGCGCGGCCAAGACCGACCTGCTCGGCTCCGAGGTCATCGGGTCCGCGCGGGCCTACAACATCGCCGGGGCCCACCGGCACACCCCCGAGATCGCCCAGGGCCTGCGGGCCGTCACCGAGCGTGACGTCACGGTGTCGTTCACCCCGGTGCTGATCCCGACGTCGCGCGGCATCCTGGCCACCTGCACCGCGCGCACCCGCGCCCCGCTGTCGCAGCTGCGGGCGGCCTACGAAAAGGCCTACGACGCCGAGCCGTTCGTCTACCTGCTGCCCGAGGGGCAACTGCCCCGCACCGGATCGGTGATCGGCAGCAACGCGGCGCAGATCGCCGTCGCGGTGGACGAGGCCGCGCAGACGTTCGTGGCCGTCGCCGCCATCGACAACCTGGTCAAGGGCACCGGCGGCGCGGCGGTGCAGTCGATGAACCTGGCGCTGGGCTGGCCGGAGACCGAGGGCCTGTCGGTGGTCGGGGTCGCGCCGTGACCCACACCGACGTGGCGCGGTTGCTGCGCGAGCAGGGCGTCACCGCGCCGGCCGGGTTCCGGGCCGCCGGCATCGCCGCCGGCATCAAGGCGTCCGGCAACCGCGACCTGGCCCTGGTCTTCAACGAGGGGCCCGACTACGCGGCCGCCGGCGTGTTCACCCGCAACAAGGTCAAGGCCGCGCCGGTGCTGTGGACCCAGCAGGTGCTGACCACCGGGGCGCTGCGCGCGGTGATCCTCAACTCCGGCGGCGCCAACGCCTGCACCGGCCCCGGCGGCTTCCAGGACACCCACGCCACCGCCGAGGCCGTCGCCGCCGCGCTGTCGGACTGGGGGACCGAGACCGGCGCCATCGAGGTCGCGGTGTGCTCAACCGGGCTGATCGGCGACCGGCTGCCGATGGACAAGGTGCTGGCCGGGGTGCGGACCATCGTGCAGGACATGGCCGGCGGGCTCTCCGGCGGCGACGAGGCCGCGCGCGCGATCATGACCACCGACACCGTGCCCAAACAGGTTGCGCTGCACCACCCGGGCAACTGGACGGTCGGCGGGATGGCCAAGGGCGCGGGCATGCTGGCGCCGTCGCTCGCGACCATGCTGTGCGTGCTCACCACCGACGCGGCCGCCCCCGCCGCCGCGCTGGACACCGCGCTGCGCCGCGCCGCCGCCCGCACCTTCGACCGGCTCGACATCGACGGCAGCTGCTCGACCAACGACACCGTGCTGCTGCTGGCGTCGGGCGCCAGCGGGATCGCCCCCGGCCAGGCCGAACTCGACGACGCCGTGCTGGCGGTGTGCGACGACCTGTGCGCGCAACTGCAGGCCGACGCCGAGGGCGTCACCAAGCGCGTCACCGTCAGCGTGACCGGGGCCGCCTCCGACGACGACGCGCTGACCGCCGCGCGGGTGATCGCCCGCGACAGCCTGGTCAAGACCGCGGTGTTCGGCTCCGACCCCAACTGGGGCCGCGTCCTGGCGGCCGTCGGCATGGCGCCGGTCACGCTGGACCCGGACCGGATCACGGTGTCCTTCAACGGCTTTGCCGTGTGCGTCGACGGGGTCGGCGCGCCCGGCGCGCGGGAGGTGGACCTGTCCGGCGCCGACATCGACATCACCGTCGACCTGGCCGTGGGCGACGGCTCCGCCGCCGTGCGCACCACCGACCTCTCGCACGCCTACGTCGAAGAGAACTCGGCGTACAGCTCATGACCTTCACGACGGATGAGCTCGCGACCGGGGTCAAGGCGCAGGTGCTGGCCGAAGCGCTGCCGTGGCTCAAGCAGCTGCACGGCAAGATCGTCGTGATCAAGTACGGCGGCAACGCCATGACCGACGACACGCTGCGGCACGCATTCGCCGCCGACATGGCCTTCCTGCGCAACTGCGGCATCCACCCCGTAGTCGTGCACGGCGGCGGCCCGCAGATCACCGCGATGCTGCGGCGCCTCGGCATCGAGGGCGACTTCAAGGGCGGCTTCCGCGTCACCACGCCCGAAGTGCTCGACGTGGCGCGGATGGTGCTGTTCGGTCAGGTGGGCCGCGAACTGGTCAACCTGATCAACGCGCACGGACCATACGCCGTCGGCATCACCGGTGAGGACGCGCAGCTGTTCACCGCCGTGCGGCGCAGCGTCACCGTGGACGGCGTGGCGACCGACATCGGGCTGGTCGGGGACGTCGAACGGGTCAACACGGCCGCCGTGCTGGATTTGATTGCGGCGGGCCGCATCCCGGTCGTCTCGACGCTCGCCCCGGACGCCGAGGGCGTGGTGCACAACATCAACGCCGACACCGCCGCGGCCGCGCTCGCCGAGGCGCTGCGGGCCGAGAAGCTGTTGATGCTCACCGATGTCGAGGGTCTCTACACCAGCTGGCCGGACCGCGGCTCGCTGGTCAGCGAGATCGACACGGCCACGCTGTCGCAACTGTTACCCAACCTGGAGGCCGGCATGATTCCCAAGGTCGAGGCGTGCCTGCGGGCCGTGACGGCGGGGGTGCCGAGCGCGCACGTCATCGACGGCAGGGTCGAACACTGCGTGCTGGTGGAGCTTTTCACCGACGCGGGCACCGGCACCAAGGTGGTCCGCGCGTGAGCAACAGCGAGGACCTCAAGCACCGCTGGGAAGCGGTGATGATGAACAACTACGGCACCCCGCCGCTGGCCCTGGCCGCAGGCGAGGGCGCCGTGGTCACCGACGTGGACGGCAACACCTACCTGGACCTGCTCGGCGGCATCGCGGTCAACGTCCTCGGCCATCGGCATCCCGCGGTCATCGAGGCCGTCACCCACCAGATGGCGACGCTGGGCCACACCTCCAACCTGTATGCCAGCGAGCCGGGCGTCGCGCTGGCCGAGGAGCTGGTCGCCCTGCTGGCGGTCGACGCGAAGGCCCGGGTGTTCTTCTGCAACTCCGGCACCGAGGCCAACGAGGTGGCGTTCAAGCTGTCGCGGCTGACCGGGCGCACGAAACTGGTTGCGGCGCAAGGCGGCTTCCACGGCCGCACGATGGGCTCGCTGGCGCTCACCGGCCAGCCCAGCAAGCAGGCGCCGTTCGAACCGCTGCCGGGCTACGTCACGCACGTGCCCTACGGGGACGCCGACGCGCTGGCCGCAGCGGTCGACGACGCCACCGCCGCGGTGTTCCTGGAACCGATCATGGGCGAGGGCGGCGTCGTCGTCCCGCCCGGCGGCTACCTCAGCGCCGCACGTGACATCACCTCGCGGCACGGCGCGCTGCTGGTGCTCGACGAGGTGCAGACCGGGATGGGCCGCACCGGAACCTTTTTCGCCCACCAGCACGACGGCATCACCCCCGACGTCGTGACCATGGCCAAGGGCCTGGGCGGCGGGCTGCCCATCGGCGCCTGCCTGGCCGTCGGGCCGGCCGCCGAGCTGATGACGCCGGGCCTGCACGGCAGCACGTTCGGCGGCAACCCGGTCTGCGCCGCGGCGGCGCGGGCTGTGCTGCGGGTGATCGCCGACGAGGACCTGGTCCGGCACGCCGAGGTGCTGGGCAAGTCGCTGCGCCACGGCATCGAATCGCTGAACCACCCGCTGGTCGACCACGTGCGCGGGCGCGGCCTGCTGCAGGGCGTGGCGCTCAGTGCGCCGCGGGCCAGGGATGCCGAAAACGCCGCCCGCGCAGCCGGGTTCCTGATCAACGCCGCCGCGCCCGACGTCATCCGGCTGGCGCCGCCGCTGATCGTCACCGAGGCCCAGCTCGACGGCTTCGTCGCCGCCCTGCCGGGCATCCTGGACGGGGCCGCGGCATGAGCCCCCGCCATTTCCTGCGCGACGACGACCTGTCGCCTGCCGAGCAGGCCGAGGTGCTGCGGCTTGCGGCCGACCTGAAGAAGGACCCGTTCAGTTGCCGGCCGCTGGAGGGGCCGCGTGGCGTCGCGGTGCTCTTCGACAAGAATTCCACCCGCACCCGGTTCTCGTTCGAGGTGGGCATCGCCCAGCTCGGCGGGCACGCCGTCGTCGTCGATGCCCGCAGCACCCAGCTCGGCCGCGACGAGACGCTGGGCGACACCGCGCGGGTGCTGTCCCGCTACGTCGAGGCCATCGTGTGGCGGACGTTCGGGCAGGACCGGCTCGAGGCGATGGCCGAGGCGGCCACCGTGCCGGTGGTCAACGCGCTCTCCGACGAGTTCCACCCCTGCCAGGTGCTCGCCGACCTGCAGACCATCGCCGAACGCAAGGGATCCCTTGCCGGACTGCGGATGTCCTACTTCGGCGACGGCGCCAACAACATGGCCCACTCGCTGCTGGTGGGCGGCGTGACCGCCGGCATCCACGTCACCGTCGCCGCGCCGGAGGGCTTCGCGCCCGACCCCGCCTGCACGGCGGCGGCCCGGGAGCGCGCCGAAGCCACCGGCGGCTCGGTCACGCTCACCGCCGACGCCGACGCCGCCGCCAAGGGCGCCGACGTCCTGGTGACCGACACCTGGACCTCGATGGGGCAGGAGGGCGACGGCCGCGACCGCCTCACCCCGTTCCGGCCGTTTCAGGTCAACCAGCGGCTGCTGGGCCTGGCCGACCCGGAAGCCATTGTGCTGCATTGCCTTCCGGCCCACCGCGGTGAGGAGATCACCGACGAGGTGATGGACGGGCCGGCCAGCGTGGTGTGGGACGAGGCCGAGAACCGGCTGCACGCCCAGAAGGCGCTGCTGGTATGGCTCTTGGAGCGAAACTCGTGACCCGCTCGAAGACCACCCCCGAGACCACCCGGGCCGGGCGGCAGGACCGCATCGTGGCGATCCTGTCGTCGGCGTCGATCAGCAGCCAGAGCGAGCTGGCGGCCCGGCTGGCCGACGAGGGCATCGAGGTCACCCAGGCCACGCTGTCGCGCGACCTCGAGGAACTCGGCGCCGTCAAGCTGCGCGGCGCCGACGGCGGCGTCGGCGTCTACATCGTCCCCGAGGACGGCAGCCCGGTGCGCGGCGTCTCCGGCGGCACCGCCCGGCTGTCCCGGCTGCTCGGCGAACTGCTGGTGTCGGCCGACGCCAGCGCCAACCTCGCGGTGCTGCGCACCCCGCCCGGCGGGGCCAACTATTTGGCCAGCGCGATCGACCGGGCGGCGCTACCGTACGTCGTCGGCACCATCGCCGGCGACGACACGGTCTTCGTCGCCGCGCGCGAGCCGATGACCGGCGCGGAACTGGCCCGCACGCTCGAAAGCCTCACCACAACCTAAGGAGATTGGTTCATGTCAGATCGCGTCATCCTGGCGTATTCCGGCGGTCTGGACACCTCGGTCGCGATCAGCTGGATCGGTAAGGAGACCGGCCGCGAGGTGGTGGCGGTGGCTATCGACCTCGGTCAGGGCGGCGAGGACATGGAGGTCGTCCGCCAGCGCGCCCTGGACTGCGGCGCGGTGGAAGCCGTCGTCGTCGACGCCCGCGACGAGTTCGCCGAGGGCTACTGCCTGCCCACCATCCTGTCCAACGCGCTCTACATGGACCGCTACCCGCTGGTGTCGGCGATCAGCCGGCCGCTGATCGCCAAGCACCTGGTGGCGGCCGCCCGCGAGCACGGCGGCAGCATCGTCGCGCACGGCTGCACCGGCAAGGGCAACGACCAGGTCCGGTTCGAGGTCGGATTCGCCTCGCTCGCACCGGATCTGGAGGTGCTGGCGCCGGTCCGCGACTACGCGTGGACGCGGGAGAAGGCGATCGCCTTCGCCGAGGAGAACGCCATCCCGATCAACGTCACCAAGCGCTCGCCGTTCTCCATCGACCAGAACGTGTGGGGCCGCGCGGTGGAAACCGGCTTCCTGGAACACCTTTGGAACGCGCCCACCAAGGACATCTACGCCTACACCGAGGACCCCACCATCAACTGGAACACGCCCGACGAGGTGATCGTCGGGTTCGAGCGCGGCATCCCGGTGTCCATCGACGGCAAACCGGTGTCCGTGCTGGAGGCCATCGAGGAACTCAACCGCCGCGCCGGCAGCCAGGGGGTGGGGCGCCTGGACGTGGTCGAGGACCGGCTGGTGGGCATCAAGAGCCGCGAGATCTACGAGGCGCCCGGGGCGATGGTGCTCATCACCGCGCACACCGAGCTCGAGCACGTCACCCTCGAGCGCGAACTGGGCCGCTTCAAGCGGCACACCGACCAGCGCTGGGCCGAGCTGGTCTACGACGGGCTCTGGTACTCGCCGCTGAAGACCGCACTGGAAGCCTTCGTCGACAAGACCCAGGAGCACGTCACCGGCGAGATCCGGATGGTGTTGCACGGCGGCCACATCGCCGTCAACGGCCGGCGCAGCGCGCAGTCGCTCTACGACTTCAACCTGGCCACCTACGACGAGGGCGACAGCTTCGACCAGTCGGCGGCCAAGGGCTTCGTCTACGTGCACGGGCTGTCGTCGAAGATCGCGTCCCGCCGGGACCTGGCCACATGACCGCGAGCGACCGTGTTTGCACTGGGACACGCCGCAATGTGCGGACAAATCCGGTCGCTCGTGCCGGAGTGACTGAAGCGTGAGCACGCGCGAGGGGTCGCTGTGGGGCGGGCGGTTCGCCGACGGCCCGTCGGACGCGTTGGCCGCCCTGAGCAAGTCCACCCACTTCGACTGGGTGCTGGCCCCCTACGACATCGTCGCCTCGCGGGCCCACACCGTGATCCTGTTTCACGCTGGGCTGCTCACGCCCGAGCAGCGCGACGGCCTGCTGGCCGGGCTGGACAGCCTGGCCGAGGACGTGGCCGACGGCAGCTTCACGCCGCTGGTGACCGACGAGGACGTGCACGCCGCGCTGGAGCGCGGGCTGATCGACCGGGTCGGCCCCGACCTGGGCGGCCGGCTGCGGGCCGGGCGGTCGCGCAACGACCAGGTGGCCACCCTGTTCCGGATGTGGCTGCGCGACGCGGTGCGCCGGGTCGCGGACGCGGCGCTGGAGCTGGTGGCCGCGCTCGCCGCCCAGGCCGCCGCGCACCCGGCGGCGATCATGCCGGGCAAGACGCACCTGCAATCCGCCCAGCCGGTCCTGCTGGCCCACCACCTGCTCGCCCACGCGCACCCGCTGTTGCGCGACGTCGACCGCATCGTCGACTTCGACCGGCGCGCCGCGGTGTCCCCGTACGGTTCCGGCGCGCTGGCCGGCTCGTCGCTCGGGCTCGACCCGGACGCGATCGCCGCCAAGCTGGGCTTCGCCGAGGCCGCCGACAATTCCATCGACGCGACCGCCGCGCGCGATTTCGCCGCCGAGGCCGCGTTCATCTTCGCGATGATCGCCGTGGACACCTCGCGGCTGGCCGAGGACATCATCCTGTGGAGTTCGACGGAGTTCGGCTACGTCCGGTTGCACGATTCGTGGTCCACCGGCAGCTCGATCATGCCGCAGAAGAAGAACCCGGACATCGCCGAGCTGGCCCGCGGCAAATCGGGGCGGCTGATCGGCAACCTGACCGGGCTGCTCGCGACGTTGAAGGCCCAGCCGCTGGCCTACAACCGCGACCTGCAGGAGGACAAGGAGCCGGTGTTCGACTCGGTGGCCCAGCTGGAGCTGGTGTTGCCCGCGATGGCCGGCCTGGTGGCCAGCCTGACGTTCGACGTCGAGCGGATGGCGGCCCTGGCCCCGGCGGGATACACGCTGGCCACCGACATCGCCGAGTGGCTGGTGCGCCGGGGCGTGCCATTCCGGTCGGCGCACGAGGCCGCCGGGGCCGCCGTGCGCGCGGCGGAGGGGCGCGCCGTCGGGCTCGACGAGCTGACCGACGACGAGCTGGCCGCCATCAGCCCCGAGCTGACGCCCGAGGTGCGGGAGGTGTTGACCATCGAGGGCTCGGTGTCCTCGCGTGACGGCCGGGGCGGGACGGCGCCGGCCCGGGTCGCCGAGCAGCTCGAAGCCGTCCGGGCGGATTGCGAGGAGCTCAGGGCGCGGCTCGGGCGGGCATGAGATGAGGCCGTTTACGTGCCGGTCAATTCCAAGCCGACTAGAATTCCGGCTCAAGCGATGCGGCTGAACCTGTCGAGCCATATCTTCGTCACCAAGGGGTGGGACCAATGAGCGTCGTCGCGGGCGTATTCGGCGCGTTGCCGCCGCATCGCTATTCCCAGCGAGAACTCACCGACTTCTTCGTCAGCATCCCGGAGTTCGAGGGCTACGAGGACATCGTCCGCCAGCTGCACGCCAGCGCCAAGGTCAACAGCCGTCACCTGGTGCTGCCGCTGGAGCGCTATCCCACGCTGACCGACTTCGGCCAGGCGAACCGGATCTTCATCGACAACGCGGTCGACCTGGGCTGCGAGGCGCTGTCGGGCGCGCTCGACGAGGCGGGCCTGCGGCCGCAGGACCTGGACGCGCTGATCACGACGACGGTCACCGGCCTGGCGGTACCCTCCCTGGACGCCCGGATCGCCGGGCGGCTGGGCCTGCGCGACGACGTGCGCCGGGTGCCGCTGTTCGGGCTGGGCTGCGTGGCCGGGGCCGCGGGCGTGGCCCGGCTGCACGACTACCTGCGCGGGGCGCCCGACGCCGCCGCGGCCCTGATCTCGGTCGAGCTCTGCTCGTTGACCTACCCCGGCTACAAGCCGTCGCTGCCGGGCCTGGTCGGCAGCGCGCTGTTCGCCGACGGGGCGGGCGCGGTGGTCGCCGTTGGGGAGCGCCGCGCCGAACAGATGGCCGCGGGCGGGCCCAGCATCCTGGATTCGCGCAGCACGCTGTACCCGGATTCGCTGCGCACCATGGGCTACGACGTCGGCGCCGCCGGGTTCGAGCTGGTGCTGGCCAAGGACCTGGCGCAGGTGGTCGAGGAGCACATCCAGCAGGACGTCGGCGGGTTCCTCGGCGCGCACGGGCTGACCACGACCGACATCGGCGCCTGGGTCAGCCATCCCGGCGGCCCGAAGATCATCGACGCGATCAACGCCAGCCTCAGCCTGCCGCCGGACGCCCTCGAGCTGACCTGGCGGTCGCTGGGCGAGATCGGCAACCTGTCGTCGGCCTCGGTGCTGCACGTGCTGCGCGACACCCTGGCAAAGCCGCCGCCCGGCGAAAGCCCGGGCCTGATGATCGCGATGGGCCCGGGGTTCTGCTCGGAACTCGTGCTGCTGCGCTGGCACTGACAGCGAAGGCGTTGCCTCTTGTGCCCCCCAGAGATTCAGTGTCGCGTCCCGTGACCGGCAACTCCGACGAGCTCGTCCGGGCGTTGCGCGCCGCGCTGAAGGACAACGACCGGCTCAAGCGTGAGGCCCGCGAATACCTCGCCGCCGCAACCGAACGCGTGGCGGTGGTCGGGATGGGCTGCCGGTACCCGGGCGGGATCGATTCGCCGGAAGCCCTGTGGCAGATGGTGGTCGAGGGCCGCGACGTGGTCTCGGATTTCCCGACCGACCGGGGCTGGAACCTGGCCGGCCTGTTCGACCCCGACCCCGACGCGGTGGGGAAGTCCTACGCCCGCCGCGGCGGCTTCCTGCCCGACGCCCCCGACTTCGACGCCGCGTTCTTCGGCATCGCGCCCAGCGAGGCGCTGGCGATGGACCCGCAGCAGCGCCTGTTGCTGGAGGTGTCCTGGGAGGCGCTGGAGCGCGCGGGGATCGACCCCGCCGGCCTGCGCGGGTCGGCGACGGGGGTGTTCGCCGGGATCTTTCACGGTTCGTACGGCGGCCAGGGCCGGGTGCCGGGCCACCTCGAGCGTTACGGGCTGCGCGGGTCGACGCTGAGCGTGGCGTCGGGCCGGGTCGCCTACTCGCTGGGTCTGGAGGGTCCGGCCGTTTCGGTCGACACGGCCTGTTCCTCGTCGTTGGTGGCCCTGCACCTGGCGCTGCGGTCGCTGCGCGCCGGCGAATGCGACCTCGCGCTGGCCGGCGGCGTGACGGTGATGGCGACGCCGGCGATGTTCGTCGAGTTCAGCCGGCAGCGCGCGCTCGCCGCCGACGGGCGGTGCAAGGCCTACGCCGGCGCCGCCGATGGCACCGGCTTCTCCGAGGGCGTCGGGGTGCTGGTCCTCGAACGGCTGTCCGACGCGCGCCGGCTCGGGCATCCGGTGCTGGCGCTGCTGCGCGGCTCGGCGGTGAACCAGGACGGCGCCTCGAACGGCCTGGCGACGCCCAACGGACCGTCGCAGCAGCGGGTGATTCGCGCCGCGCTGGCCGACGCGCGGCTGACCGCGGCGGACGTGGACCTGGTGGAGGGGCACGGAACGGGCACCACCCTCGGTGATCCCATCGAGGCGCAAGCGGTGCTGGCGACCTACGGGCAGGACCGGCCGGCGGACCGGCCGCTGTGGCTGGGGTCGATCAAGTCCAACATGGGCCACACGTCGGCGGCGGCGGGCGCCGGCGGGGTGATCAAGATGGTGCAGGCGATCCGGCACGGGGTGATGCCCAAGACCCTGCACGTGGATGTGCCGACGCCGCACGTGGATTGGTCGGCGGGGGCGGTGTCGCTGCTGACCGAGGCGCGGCAGTGGCCGGCCCTGGACCGGCCGCGCCGCGCCGGGGTGTCGTCGTTCGGGATCAGCGGCACCAACGCGCACGTCATCGTCGAGCAGCCGCCGCAGCCGCCCGAAACGCCAGCGCCGGCGGGCGACGACGCGCCCGCGCCGTGGGTGCTGTCGGCGCGGTCGGTCGACGCGCTGGCCAACCAGGCGTCCCGGCTGCTGGTCCGGGTGCACGACGACCCGGATCTCCGCGTGGTCGACGTGGCCTGGTCGCTGGTTTCGACGCGGTCGCTGTTCGAGCACCGCGCCGTGCTGGTGGGCGCCGACCGCGAGCGCCTGCTGACCGGGCTGGCCGAGGTGGCCGCGGGCGCACCGGGCGCCGGCGCCGTGCTGGGCCGGGCGCGGCCGGTGGGCAAGACGGTGTTCGTGTTCCCCGGGCAGGGGTCGCAGTGGATCGGCATGGGCGCCGAATTGCTGGACACCTCGGCGGTTTTCGCCGAACACCTGCAACGCTGCGAGAAGGCGCTCGCCGAGCACGTCGAGTGGTCGTTGGTCGACGTCATCCGCGGCGCGCCCGGGGTCCCCGGCCTGGACCGCGTGGACGTGGTGCAGCCGGCGCTGTGGGCGGTGATGGTGTCGCTGGCCGAGTTGTGGCGCTCGGTGGGCGTGGTGCCCGACGCGGTGATCGGTCATTCCCAGGGCGAGATCGCGGCGGCGTACGTGGCGGGGGCGCTGTCGCTGGAGGACGCCGCGCGCGTGGTGGCGCTGCGCAGCCGGCTGCTGGTCGGCCTGTCGGGCGCGGGCGGCATGGTGTCGCTGGCCTGTGGCCTGGCCCGGGCCGAGGAGCTGATCGCGCCGTGGGGCGACCGGCTGAATGTCGCCGCCGTCAACGGTGTTTCGGCGGTCGTGGTGTCCGGCGAGGTGGCCGCCCTAGACGAGCTGATCGCCGGCTGCGAGGGCGCCGGCGTGCGCGCGCGCCGGATCGACGTCGACTACGCCTCGCACTCCGCGCACGTGGACGCGATCCGCGAGGCGCTGGCCGGGGCGCTGGCCGGCATCGCGCCGCGGTCGTCGCCGGTCGCGTTGTTCTCCACCGTGACCGGCGAACTGCTGGACACCGCGGGCCTGGACGCCGACTACTGGTACCGCAGCATCCGGCAGACAGTGCAGTTCGAGCGGGCGGTGCGCAACGCGTGCGGCGCCGGGTACGGCGTGTTCGTCGAGTGCAGCCCGCACCCGGTGCTGCTGGCCGCGGTCGAGGAGACGGTGACCGACTGCGGCGGCGACGCGTTCGTGGTTCCCTCGCTGGGCCGCGACGACGGTTCGCTGCAACGGTTCTGGCTGTCGGCGGGTCAGGCCCACGTGGCCGGCCTGCCGGTGGACTGGCGCGCCGCCATCGCCGGCCGGGGCGGGCGGCGCGTGGAGCTGCCGACATACGGCTTTGCGCGGCAGCGGTTCTGGCTGCCGGGCGGGTCGACGGGGTCGGGCGATGTGGCCACCCTGGGGCTGGCGGGTGCGCGGCACGCGCTGCTGGGTGCGGTGGTGGCGCGGCCCGATTCCGGCGGGGTGGTGCTGACCGGCCGGCTGTCGACGTCCGCCCAGCCGTGGCTGGCCGACCACGCGGTGGCCGGGACGGTGTTGTTCCCCGGCGCCGGGTTCGTCGAGCTGGCCATCCGGGCCGGCGACGAGGTCGGCTGCGGCGCCCTCGAGGAGCTGACGTTGTCGGCCCCGTTGGTGCTGCCGGCCGCCGACGGGGTGCGGGTGCAGGTGGTGGTGGGTGCCGCCGTCGAGTCCGGGCAGCGCGAGGTGTCGGTGTATTCGGCCGGCGCGCAGTCGGATTGGGTGCTGCACGCCCGGGGCGTGCTGCGCGCGGCGCCGGTGCCGCCGGCCGCCGACCTGTCGGTGTGGCCGCCGGTGGGCGCGGAGCCGGTGGACGTGGCCGACGCCTACGCTCGGCTGGCCGGGCGCGGCTACGAGTACGGCCGGGCCTTCCGCGGGCTGCGGGCGATGTGGCGGCGGGGCGACGAGATCTTCGCCGAGGTCGCGCTGCCCGACGAGGCCGGCGCGCAGGACGGCGGCTTCGGGATACATCCGGTGTTGTTGGACGCGGCGCTGCACGCGATCGGTGTGGCCGGCGAGCAGGACCAGACGCTGTTGCCGTTCTCCTGGCAGGGGGTTTCGCTGCACGCGGCGGGCGCGTCGCGGGCGCGGGTCCGCATAGCGCCGTCCGACACCGGGGCGGTGTCGGTGGAATTGGCCGACGGCTCCGGGCTGCCGGTGCTGTCGGCGCGCTCGCTGGCGATGCGTCCCGTCTCGGCCGGGCAGTTGGCGGCCGCGGCGGCGCCCGCCGAGGGGTTGTTCGAGGTGGCGTGGTCGCCGATAACGCTGAGCGGCAACGACTCCGAGGCGACGGTGTGGGAGCCGGGTGCGCACGGGACCGATGCGGTCCGGTCGGTGCACGCGGCCACCACCGAGGCGCTGGGCGTGCTGCAATCGTGGTTGGCCGGCCCCGAATCGGGGACGCTGGTGGTGCTGACGCGCGGGGCGGTCGCGCTGCCCGGCGAGGACGTCGCCGACCTGGCCGGTGCGGCGGTGTGGGGGCTGGTGCGGTCGGCGCAGGCCGAGCATCCGGGCCGGGTGGTGCTGGTCGACTCGGACGGATCGCTGGATGCGCGGGCCGTGATCGGTTGCGGTGAGCCGCAATTGGCGGTGCGCGCGGGCGTTGCCCACGCGGCCCGGATGCGGCCGGCGCGCGGCGGATCCGT
>NZ_GG770555.1:209978-220039 GCF_000164135.1 Mycobacterium parascrofulaceum ATCC BAA-614
CTGGCGGCTGGACGCCGGCGCCGGGGGCACGCTGGAGGACTTGGTGGTCGGCCCGTGCCCGCCGGCGGAGCTGGAGCCGGGGCAGGTCCGGGTGGCGGTGGCCGCGGTCGGCGTGAACTTCCGGGACGTGTTGGTGGCCCTGGGCATGTATCCCGGCGGCGGCCGGCTGGGGGCCGAGGGTGCCGGCCTGGTCGTCGAGGTCGGTCCCGGCGTGACCGGGCCGGCGGTCGGCGACGCGGTGATGGGGCTGCTCGGCGTGGTCGGTTCCGAGGCGGTGGTGGACCAGCGGCTGGTCACGCCGGTGCCGCGGGGCTGGTCGTTCGCCGAGGCCGCGGGCGTGCCGGTGGTCTTCCTCACCGCGCTCTACGGTCTGTCGGTGCTGGGCGGGCTGCGCGCCGGCGAGCGGGTGCTGGTGCACGCCGCCACCGGCGGGGTGGGCATGGCCGCGGTCCAGCTGGCGCGGCACTGGGGCGCCGAAGTGTTCGCCACCGCGAGCCGCGGCAAGTGGGACACGTTGCGCGCCATGGGATTCGACGACGACCACATCGGCGATTCGCGGACGCTGGAATTCGAGCGGAAATTCGCGGCGGCGACCGGCGGGGCCGGGGTCGACGTGGTGCTCAACTCCCTGGCCGGGGAGTTCACCGACGCGTCGCTGCGGCTGCTGGCGCCCGGCGGGCGGTTCATCGAGATGGGCAAGACCGACGTCCGGGACCCGGACGTCGTCGCCGAACGGTATGGCGGCGCGCAGTATCGGGCCTTCGACCTGCTGGAGGCCGGCGCCGACCGCACCGCGGCGATGCTGGCCGAGATCCAGGGATTGCTGCGGAACTGTGCCGTAAGACCGTTGCCGCTCAAGGTGTTCGACGTTCGGTGCGCGCCGGCGGCGTACCGGTTCGTCAGCCAGGCCCGCCACATCGGCAAGGTCGTGCTGACCCTGCCGGGCGGGCCGGGCGGCGTGCTCAGCGGGTGCGGCGGGCTGGCCGGCGGCAGCGTGGTGATCACCGGCGGCACCGGCATGGCCGGCTCGGCGCTGGCCCGCCACCTCGTCGAGCGCTACGGCGTGGCTTACGTGGTGCTGGCCAGCCGCGCCGGGGCGGCGGCGGCCGGGGTCGCGGAGCTGGTGGATCGCCTGCAGGAGGCCGGCGCCCGCGTGTCGGTGGTGAGCTGCGACGTCGCGGACCGCGACGCGGTCGCGGCGATGCTCGGGGGGATCCCGGACGAATACCCGCTGCGCGGTGTGGTGCACGCCGCCGGCGTCCTCGACGACGGGCTGGTCCTGTCGCTGACCCCGGACCGGGTGGACGCGGTGTTGCGGGCCAAGGTCGACGGGGCGTGGCACCTGCACGAGCTGACGCGGCACCTGGACCTCTCGGCGTTCGTGGTGTTTTCGTCGATGGCCGGGATCGTGGGCACCCCCGGTCAGGCCAATTACGCGGCGGCCAACAGCTTCCTGGACGGGCTGGTCGCCCATCGGCGCGCCCACGGGCTGGCGGGCCTGTCCCTGGCCTGGGGCCTGTGGGAGCAGGCCTCGGCGATGACGGCCCACCTCGGCGAGCGCGACAAGGCCCGGATGAGCCGGCTCGGGATTGCGCCGCTGTCCACCGAGCAGGCGCTGGAGTCGTTCGACTCCGCCATGCTGGTCGATGCCCCGGTGCTGATGGCCGCCCGGCTGGACCGGGTCGCCCTGTCGGACAACGCCGCCGCGCTGCCCCCGCTGCTGAGCGAGCTGGCCGCCCGCACCACGCGGCGCGTCGTCGACGACGCCGCCACGGCCGCGCTGACGACCGGCCTGACCGCGCGCCTGCACGGCCTGACCCCCGAGGCGCGGCGGCGCGAGCTCGTCGACCTGGTCCGTGGCAACGCGGCGACCGTGCTGGGGCTGCCCAACCCCGCCGACATCGACGCCGGCCGCGCCTTCCAGGAGCTGGGCTTCGATTCGCTCACCGCCGTCGAGCTGCGCAACCGGCTGAAAACCGCCACGGGGCTGACGCTTTCGCCCACGCTGATCTTCGACTATCCCAGCCCCGCGGCCCTGGCCGAGCACCTCGACGGCCAACTGTCCGCCGGTCCGGCCGGCGAGCCGGACCTGATGGCCCGCTTCACCGACATCAGCCGCGAACTGCAGGCCCTGCTCGCCCGGCCGGGCTGGGACGCCGGCGACAAGTCGGCGCTGCGGGCCCGCCTGCACGGCCTGCTCGCCACCCTGGGCCCCGCCGATCACCCCGACCCCGAAGGCCTCGACGCCGACCTGGACACCGCCACCGAAAGCCAACTCTTTGCCATCCTCGATGAAGAACTCGGCCGCTGAGACACCGATGCCGGATACCACGCAGCACGTCGACTACCTGAAGCGCCTGACCGCCGATCTGCGGCGGGCGCGGCGGCGCGTCGCGGAGCTGGAAGGCAAGCTGTCCGAACCGATCGCGGTGGTCGGCATGGCCTGCCGCTACGCGGGCGGGGTGGACTCGCCGGAAGCCCTGTGGCAGCTGGTGAACGACGGCCGCGACACCGTGTCGGACTTCCCGGCCGACCGCGGCTGGGACGTCGAGGGCCTCTACGACCCGGACCCCGACGCGGCGGGGAAGATGTACACCCGCCAGGGCAGCTTCCTGCGCGACGCGGGGGATTTCGACGCCGGGTTCTTCGGGATCGGGCCCAGCGAGGCCCTGGCGATGGATCCCCAGCAGCGGGTGATGCTGGAGATCTCCTGGGAAGCGTTGGAGCGGGCCGGGATTGACCCGCTCGGGTTGCGCGGCTCGGCGACCGGGGTGTTCGCCGGCGTCATCCACGCCGGATACGGCGGCGAGGTGAAGGGCGAGCTGGAGGGGTACGGGCTGACCGGCTCCACCCTGAGCGTGGCCTCCGGGCGGGTGTCGTACGTGCTGGGGCTGGAAGGCCCCGCGGTCTCGGTGGACACGGCGTGCTCGTCGTCGTTGGTGGCGATGCACCTGGCGGCGCAGTCGCTGCGCTCCGGCGAGTGCGACCTGGCGCTGGCCGGCGGGGTGACGGTGATGGCCACGCCCGCGGCCTTCGTGGAGTTCAGCCGGCAGCGGGCGCTGGCCCCGGACGGCCGGTGCAAGGTCTACGCCGGGGCCGCGGACGGGACGTCGTGGTCGGAGGGTGCGGGCGTGCTGGTGCTGGAGCGGCTGGCCGACGCCCGGCGGCTCGGGCATCCGGTGCTGGCCGTGCTGCGCGGCTCGGCGGTGAACCAGGACGGCGCCTCCAACGGGCTGACCGCGCCCAACGGGCCGTCGCAGCAGCGGGTGATCCGCGCCGCGCTGGCCGACGCCGGGTTGACCGCGGCGGACGTCGACGTGGTCGAGGGGCACGGCACGGGAACGGTTTTGGGCGATCCCATCGAGGCCCAGGCGCTGTTGGCGACCTACGGGCAGGACCGGCCGCCCGGCCGGCCGCTGTGGCTGGGATCGATCAAGTCCAACATCGGTCACACCTCGGCCGCCGCCGGGGTGGCCGGGGTGATCAAGATGGTGCAGGCGATGCGGCACGGGGTGATTCCGCGGACGCTGCACGTGGATGTGCCGTCGCCGCATGTGGATTGGTCGGTGGGCGCGGTGTCGCTGCTCACCGAGCCGCAGCCGTGGCCGGCGCGGGACGGCGGCCGCCGGGCGGGCGTGTCGTCGTTCGGCATCAGCGGGACGAACGCGCACGTCATCGTCGAGGAGCCGCCCGCGGAGCCGGAAACCCCGGAAGCCGTTGCCGCGCAGACCGACGACTCCCGGCCCGTGGTGCCGTGGGTGGTGTCGGCCCGCTCGGCCGACGCGCTGGCGGCGCAGGCCGCGCGGCTGTCGGCGTACCTCGACGCCGAGCCGGGCCTGCGCCCCCGGGACGTGGGCTGGTCGCTGGCCACCACCCGGGCGGCGCTGGAACACCGCGCCGTGCTGGTGGGCAGCGACCGTGACACCCTGCGGGCGGGGCTGGCGGGCGTGGCGTCCGGGGAGCCGGGCCCGGGCGCGGTGGTCGGGCGCAGCCGCTCAACCGGCAAGCGCGCGTTCGTGTTTCCGGGCCAGGGTGCGCAGCGGCTGGGGATGGGCCGGGAACTGCACCAGCGCTTTCCCGCCTTCGCCGAGGCGTTCGACGAGGCGGTGGCGGCGGTGGACGCCCACGCCCGGCGGCCGCTGCGCGAGGTGATGTGGGGCACCGACCCGGAGTTGTTGCAGAGCACCGAGTTTGCCCAGCCGGCGTTGTTCGTGCTCGAGGTCGCGCTGGCGGCGCTGTGGCGGTCCTGGGGGGTGACACCCGACGTGGTGATCGGCCACTCGGTGGGGGAGATCGCCGCCGCGCACGTGGCCGGCGTGCTGTCGTTGCGGGACGCGGCGCGGCTGGTGGCGGCCCGGGGCCGGTTGATGGCGGCGCTGCCCCCGGGCGGGGTGATGGTGGCGGTCACCGCCACCGAGGCCGAGGTCGCGCCGCTGCTCGACGGCGGCGTGAGCCTCGCGGCGGTCAACGGCCCCGCGGCGGTGGTCCTTTCGGGCGAGCGGGACGCGGTGACGGCCGCCGCCGATCGGCTGGCCGACTGCGGGCGGCGGGTGCGGCAGCTGGCCGTCTCGCACGCCTTCCACTCGCCGCTGATGGAGCCGATGATCGAGGAGTTCTCCGCGGTGGCGGCCGGGGTGTCGCCCGGTTCGCCGCGAATCGACCTGGTGTCCAACGTGACCGGCCGGCCGGCCGGCCCCGGATACGGGTCGGCCGACTACTGGGTCGAGCACGTGCGCCGGCCGGTGCGATTCGCGGACGGGGCGCGGTGCGCCGCGGCGCTGGGCGCCGGCGCGTTCGTGGAGGTGGGGCCGGGCGCCGCGTTGACGGCCGCGGTGGAACAGTCGTTGGGGGCCGAGCCGGCCGTTGCGGCGGTCTCGATGGCCAAGGACCACCCCGAGGTCGACTCGCTGCTGCTGGCGGCCGGGCAGCTGTTCGCGTCGGGCGCCGACCTGGACTGGGCCGCGGCGTTCGCCGGCCTGGCCGCCCACCGCGTCGACCTGCCGACGTATGCCTTTGCGCGGCGCAGGTTTTGGCTGTTGTCCGAGTCGGTGGGCGGCCGCGACACCGCAGGCCTGGGTCTGGCCGCGGCCGGGCACGCGCTGCTGGGCGCGGTGGTCGAGCGGCCCGATTCGGGCGGCGTGGTGTTGACGGGCCGGCTGTCGACTGTGGCCCAGCCGTGGCTGGCCGATCACGCGGTGGCCGGAACGGTGCTGTTCCCGGGCGCGGGGTTCGTGGAGCTGATGCTGCGGGCCGGCGACGAGGTGGGCTGTCCGGTGATCGAGGAGCTGATGCTGTCGGCCCCGTTGCCCCTGCCGGCCGCCGGCGCGGTGTGCGTCCAGGTGGTCGTCGACGGCGCCGGCGAGGGCGGATCCCGCGCGGCGGCGGTGTATTCGCAGGCCGGTTCGCAGTGGACGCTGCACGCCCAGGGCGTGCTGGGCGAGGGCTCGCCCGCTCCCGACGCGGACCTGTCGGTGTGGCCGCCGGTGGGCGCGACCGCGGTCGACGTGGCCGGCGCCTACGACGACCTGGCCGGGCGGGGCTACGGGTACGGCCCGGCGTTCCGGGGCCTGCGCGCGGTGTGGCGGCGGGGCGCCGAGGTCTTCGCCGAGGTCGAGGCCCCACAGGACGCCGGTGTCGCGGTGGGCGGCTTCGGGATTCATCCGGTGGTGCTCGACGCGGCCCTGCACGCCCTCGGGGTGGCCGACGAGGGGGCCGAGACCGTCCTGCCGTTCTCCTGGCAGGGCGTGTGTCTGCATGCGGCCGGGGCGTCGCGGGTCCGGGTGCGGCTGGCGCCGGCGGGCAAGGACGCCGTGTCGGTCGAGCTGGCCGATTCGTCGGGGCTGCCGGTCCTTTCGGTGCGCGAGCTGGTGACGCGCCCGGTCTCGGCCGCCCAGCTGTCGGCGGCCGCGGCGGCGCGCACCGGCGGCGGCGAACTCCTCGAGGCCGTCTGGTCCCCGGTCGCGTTGCCGGACAACCCCGATGGGCCCGCTCCCGAGGTGTGGCGGCCGCCCGCGAACGGCGACGGCGTGGTCGCATCGGTGCACGCGGCCACCCATGCGGCGTTGGGCCTGTTGCAGTCCCGCGACGAGGGGTCGGCGCCGCTGGTGGTGCTGACGCGCGGGGCGGTCGCGCTGCCCGGCGAGGACGTCACGGATCTGGCCGGTGCGGCGGTGTGGGGGCTGGTGCGGTCGGCGCAGGCCGAGAACCCGGGCCGGGTCGTGCTGGTCGACTCCGACGGCTCCCTGGATCCGCGTGCCGTCGTCGGCTGCGGCGAACCGCAACTGGTGGTGCGCGGCGGCGTCGCCCACCGCGCCCGGCTGGCGCCGGTCAAGGTGCACCCCGTCCTGCGGTTGCCCGAGCCGCCGTCGGTGTGGCGGCTGGCCGCCGGCGACGCCGGGACGCTGGAGGACCTGGCGGTGCAGTCCGGTCCGCCGGCGGAACTGCTCGCCGGGCAGGTGCGGGTGGCGGTGGCCGCGGCCGGGGTGAACTTCCGGGACGTGCTGGTCGCGCTCGGCATGTACCCGGGCGCCGCGCAGCTCGGCGCCGAGGGCGCGGGGCTGGTGGCCGAGGTCGGCCCCGGGGTCACGGATTTGGCCGTCGGCGACGCGGTGCTGGGGATCCTGGGACTGACGGGGTCGGAGGCGGTGGTCGACCGGCGGTTGGTCACCCGAGTGCCGCCGGACTGGTCGCTCGCCGAGGCCGCGGGGGTGCCGGTGGTGTTCCTGACGGCGCTCTACGGGTTGTCGGTGCTGGCTGGCCTGCGGGCCGGCGAGCGGGTGCTGGTGCACGCCGCCGCCGGCGGGGTGGGCATGGCGGCCGTGCAGCTCGCCCGGCACTGGGGCGCCGAGGTTTTCGCGACGGCCAGCCGCGGCAAGTGGGAGACGCTGCGCGCCATGGGTTTCGACGACGCGCACATCGCGGATTCGCGCACGCTGGAGTTCGAGGAGAAGTTCTCCGCCGCCACCGGCGGTGCCGGCGTGGACGTGGTGCTCAACTCGCTGGCCGGCGAGTTCACCGACGCGTCGCTGCGGCTGCTGGCGCCCGGCGGGCGGTTCATCGAGATGGGCAAGACCGACCTGCGCGACCCGGATACGCTCACCGGCGTCGGCTACCGCGCGTTCGATCTGATGGAAGCCGGCCCCGACCGCATCGCGGAGATGCTGGCCGAGTTGATGCGGCTGTTCGCGGCCGGGGTGCTGAAGCCGCTGCCGGTGAGGGCCTTCGACATCCGTTGCGCCGCCGACGCTTACCGGTTCGTCAGCCAGGCCCGCCACATCGGCAAGGTCGTCCTGACCATGCCCGGCGGGCCGGCCGGGCTGGCCGGCGGCACCGCGTTGGTCACCGGCGGGACCGGGATGGCGGGTTCGGCGGTGGCCCGTCACCTGGTCGAGCGCTACCGGGTGCCCCACGTCATGCTGGTCAGCCGCGGCGGCGAGCGGGCAGCGGGGGTCCCCGGCCTGGTGGACGGGCTGCGCGCGACCGGCGCCGAGGTGACGGTGGTGGCCTGCGACGTCGGCGACCCGGAGGCCGTGGCGGGGTTGCTGGCGCGGGTGCCGGCGCGCTTCCCGCTGCGCGGGGTGTTCCACGCGGCGGGCGTGCTCGACGACGCGGTGATCGCCTCCCTGACGCCGCAACGCGTCGACACGGTGCTGCGGTCCAAGGCCGACGGGGCGTGGCACCTGCACGAGCTGACCCGGGGCCTGGATCTTTCGGCGTTCGTGATGTTTTCGTCGATGGCGGGCATCGTGGGCGCCCCGGGCCAGGGCAACTACGCGGCCGCGAACAGCTTCCTCGACGGCCTGGCGGCGCACCGCCGCGCCCACGGGCTGCCGGGCCTGTCGGTCGCGTGGGGCATGTGGGCCGAGGAGTCGGCCATGACCGGGCACCTCGGCGAGCGGGACAAGGCGCGGATGAGCCGCGCCGGGCTGGCCGCGCTGTCCACCGGGCAGGCCCTCGACCTGCTCGACGCCGCGCTGCTGGCCGAGCCGCCCGTCGTCGTCGCCACCCGCCTCGACGCGACCGCGCTGGCGCACGCCGGCGCCGCCCTGCCGCCGCTGCTGAGCCAGTTGGCCGCACGCCCGGCCCGGCGAGTCCTCGATCCCACCGACATGGTGTCCTTGACGGGCCTGCGGGCGCGGCTGGACGGGTTGGCCCCCGAGCAGCGGCGCCGCGAGCTGGTGGAGCTGGTCTGCGGCAACGCCGCCACGGTGCTGGGTCACAGCACGGCGGACGTCGACGCCGAGCAGGCCTTCGCGGACCTCGGCTTCGACTCGCTGACGGCGGTGGAGCTGCGCAACCGGCTGAAGATCGCCACCGGGTTGACGCTTTCGCCGACGCTGATCTTCGATCACCCGACGCCGGCCGCCCTGGCCGAGCACCTCGACGGGCAGCTGGCCGCCGGGACGAGCGCCCAACCGCCCGACCGCATGGCCCGCTTCAACGACGTCGCCCGCGAATTGCAGGCGCTGCTGGGCCGGCCGGACTGGAGCCCCGGCGACAAAGCCCAGCTCGTCGCGCGGCTGGAAGGCCTACTGAGCACCCTGGCCGGCCCGGCGCAACCGCCGCACCCCGAAGATCCCGACGACCCGTTCGACGACGACATCGCCACCGCCACCGAAAGCCAGCTCTTCGCGATCCTCGACGAAGAGATCGGCCCCTAGCATGACGGGCGTCGCAGTCATCGGTCTGGCGTGCCGATTCCCCGGCGCGGCCGGTCCCGGCGACTTCTGGGAGCTCATTCGTGACGGGCGCGAGGCGACCGAGTTGCCCTGGGATGCCGCGGAGTTCGACGCCGACTTCTTCAACCTCTCGCCGCGCGAGGCGTGTGCGATGGACCCCCGGCAACGCCTGGCGCTCGAACTGGCCTGGGAGGCCTTCGAGGACGCGTTCGTGGTGCCAGAAACGGTGCGGGGAACGGCCGTTTCGGTGTACGTCGGGGCGATGGGCGACGACTACGCCGTCCTCACGCTGCGCGACATCGCCGACCACCTCGACCACCACTCGTTCGCCGGCGTCAGCCGGGGGATGATCGCCAACAGGGTCTCGTACGCCTTCGGGTTTCGCGGGCCCAGCGTGACCGTCGACTCGGGCCAGTCGTCGTCGCTGCTCGCCGTGCACCTCGCCTGCGAGAGCCTGCGGTCGGGCGAGTCGGAGCTGGCGATCGCCGGGGGCGTGCACCTCAACCTGGCCGACGAAACCGCAATGCTGGAGCGCGAATTCGGCGCGCTGTCCCCGTCGGGCCGCACCTATGCGTTCGACCGGCGCGCCGACGGCTACGTGCGCGGCGAGGGCGGGGGACTGGTGCTGCTCAAGCCGTTGCCGGCGGCGCTGCGCGACGGCGACCGCATTCACGCGGTCATTCGCGGCAGCGCCGCGGGGCATGCCGGGCACACCGCCGCCGGCCAGACGGCGCCCTCGGTGTCCGGCGAGGCCGACGTGATCCGGCGCGCGCTTACCGCCGCCGGCCTGGGCGCCGGCGACATCGACTACGTCGAGGCCCACGGCACCGGCACGAAGGCCGGCGACGCGGCGGAGGCCCGGGCGCTGGGCGAAGTATTCGGCGCGCGTGCGCAGCCGGTGGACGTGGGGTCGGTGAAGACCAACATCGGCCACGCCGGCGCCGCCGCGGGAATCGCCGGTCTGCTCAAGGCCGTGCTCGCCGTGCGACATTCGGTGCTGCCGCCGAGCCTCAACTACGCCGACGGCGATGCCGGGCCGGCGGGGCTGCGGGTCAACACCGCCGCGCTGCCCTGGCCGGTGGCCGGCCGCCCCCGCCGCGCCGGGGTGTCGTCGTTCGGCATGGGCGGCACCAACGCGCACGTCGTCGTCGAACAGGCCCCGCCGCAACCGGATACACCCGCGGACGCACGCGACGAACCGGTCGCATGGGTGCTGTCGGGCCGCTCCGGGCGGGCGCTGGCCAACCAGGCGGGCCGGCTGGCGCAGCGGGTCGCCGGCGCTGAGCCGACCGCGGCGGACGTCGCGTGGTCGTTGGCGACGACGCGCTCGGCGTTCGAGCACCGGGCGGTGCTGGTGGGCAGCGACCGCGGGGCGCTGGCGCG
>NZ_GG770555.1:220346-233247 GCF_000164135.1 Mycobacterium parascrofulaceum ATCC BAA-614
CGGCCGCCGGTGTGGTGGTCGGCCGCGCGGGGCCGGCGGGCCGGACGGGGTTCGCGTTCCCCGGCCAGGGCTCGCAGTGGCCGGGCATGGGTCGCCAACTGCATCAACACTTTCCGGCCTTCGCCGACGCCTTCGACGAGGCCGCGGCCGCGATGGATGCCCACCTGCGGACGCCGCTGCGCGAGGTGATGTGGGGCACCGACGCGGAGTCGCTGCGGCGCACCGAGTTCGCCCAGCCGGCGCTGTTCGTGCTGGAGGTCGCCCTGGCCGCGCTGTGGCGGTCCTGGGGCGTGACGCCCGACGTGGTGCTGGGCCATTCGGTGGGGGAGATCGCGGCGGCGCATGTGGCCGGCGTGTTGTCGCTCCCGGACGCTTCGCGCATCGTGGCGGCGCGCGGCGAGTTGATGGGCCGGTTGCCGGCGGGCGGGACGATGGTGGCGGTGAGCGCGGGCGAGGCCGAGGTGGCCCCGATGCTGACCGACGGTGTCGGCATCGCGGCCGTCAACGGCCCCGATGCGGTGGTCCTGTCCGGCGAGCGCCAAGCGGTGGCCGCGCTGGCGGATCGCCTGTCGGGCACCGGCCGGCGCACGCACCGGCTGGCGGTCTCGCACGCGTTCCATTCCGCGCTGATGGAGCCGATGCTCGACGAGTTCACGCACCGGGTCGCCGACATCGAGCCGCGGCAGCCGCGAATCTGCCTGATTTCCAACGTGTCCGGGGATCCGGCCGGACCCGGGTACGGGTCCGCGCGGTACTGGGTCGAGCACGTGCGCCGGCCCGTGCGCTTCCTCGCCGGCGTGCGCGCCGCCGAGGCCATGGGCGTGACGGCGTTCGTCGAGGTGGGGCCGGGCGCCGCGTTGAGTGCGGCCGTGGACCAGTCGCTGACGACCGAGCGGCCGATCTCGGTGGTCACCCTGCCCAAAGCGGGTCCCGAGGCCGAGTCGGTGCTGACGGCGGCCGGCCGGCTGTTCGCCGCCGGACTGGACATCGGCTGGCCGGCCGCGTTGGCCGGCTCCGGCGGCCGCCGCGTTGACCTGCCGACGTACGGCTTTGCCCGCCAACGATTCTGGCTCGGGGGCGGGCGGGATGCGCTGCCCGCCAAGGCGGGCCGGGTTCCGGACCTCGCCGGGCAGTTGCACGGCCTGCCGCCCGCCGAGCAACAGCGGCGGCTGGTCGAGCTGGTCTGCGAACACGCGGCCGCCGTCGCGGGGCATGCGGACGGCCGTGCCGTCGACCGCGACCGCGCCTTCGCCGACCTCGGGTTCGACTCGCTGACCGGCGTCGAGCTGCGCAACCGGCTGACGGCGGCCACCGGGCTGGCCCTGTCGCGCACGCTGATCTTCGACTATCCCACCCCGGCGGCGCTGGCCGATCGGCTGCGGCAGCAACTGTTCCGCGGCGACGGCGACGAATCGGACGAGGACAAGCTGTGGTCGTCGCTGCGCAGGATCCCGCTCGCGGAGCTCCGCAGAACAGGATTGCTCGACAAGCTGCTCCTGCTCGCCGGTGAGCCGGAAAGCGTTGCCAATGAACCGGTTACGGGTGACGACCCGATCGATTCGTTGAGTGCCGACGCCCTGATCGCGATGGCGCTCAACTCGACTGAAGAGGATGGGAAACGATGAAATCCCCAGTCAATACAACACATGTCGAATACGTCAAACTTTTGCCGGCCCACTCCGAACCGCTTAAACTCCGGGGATTGGCGGAAGTCCCGTTCGAGCCGGGATGCAAGCACGAGGGTTGGGCATGAGCGTCGTCGCGGGTGTGTTCGGAGCGTTGCCGCCGCATCGCTATAGCCAGCGCGACATCACCGACCAACTCGTCGAATTGCCCGCGCTGAAGGAGCACGAGGCGATCGTTCGCCGGCTGCACGCCGCCGCCAAGGTCAACAGCCGCCACCTGGTCCTGCCGCTCGAGCGGTACCCGTCGCTCACTGATTTCGGCGAGGCCAACGAGATCTTCATCGACCACGCCGTCGAACTCGGCTGCCAAGCGTTGCTGGGCGCGCTCGACGAGGCGGGCCTGCGGGCCCAGGACATCGACATGATCGCCACCACCACGGTCACCGGCGTCGCGGTGCCGTCGCTGGACGCGCGCATCGCCGGACGGCTCGGCCTGCGCCCGGACGTGCGCCGGATGCCGCTGTTCGGGCTGGGCTGCGCCGCGGGGGCGGCGGGGGTCGGCAGGCTGCACGACTACCTGCGCGGCGCGCCGGACGGCGTCGCGGCGCTGGTGTCGGTCGAGCTGTGCTCGCTCACCTTCCCGGCGGTCAGGCCGACCGTCTCGGGCTTGGTGGGGACCGCCATGTTCGGCGATGGCGCCGCGGCCGTGGTCGCCGTCGGCGACCGTCGCGCCGACCGGCTGAGCCCCGGCGGGCCCGACATCGTCGACTCCCGCAGCCGCCTGTATCCCGAGTCGCTGCACGTCATGGCCTGGAATGTCAGCTCGGCCGGGCTGCATCTGGTGATGTCCCCGGAGCTGACGAACCTCATCGACCGCCACCTCGCCGACGACGTCGGCCGCTTCCTCGGCGTCCACGGCCTGACGAAGGACGACATCGGGGCCTGGGTGGCGCATCCCGGCGGTCCCAAGGTCATCAACGCGATCGGCGACAGCCTCGAACTGCCGCCCGACGCCCTCGAGCTGACCTGGCGCTCGCTGGGCGAGATCGCGAACCTCTCGTCGGCGTCCGTGCTGCACATCCTGCGTGACACCATCGCCAAGCCGCCACCCGGCGGGAGCCCCGGACTGATTGTCGCGATGGGACCGGGATTCAGCTCGGAGCTGGTCCTGTTGCGCTGGCGCTGAGCCGGCTCCTCACTCCAGTGCCTCCGACAGTTCCAGCCAGCGCCCCTCGGTCGAGGCGACCTCGTCCTCCAGTGCCCGCAATTCCCGCGTGAGCCGGGTGATCCCGACATGGTCGGACTGGTCGTGCCCGGCCAGTTCGCGGTGTTTGTCGGCGATCCGGTCCGCCAGGCGCGCGAGCTGGCGGTCCACGCCGGCCAGCTCCTTCTCGACGGACCGGCGCTGCGCCCCCGACATACCTTGCGGCTCGGCGGGCGCCGGCCCACCGGCCGTCGCGGCGCCGGCCTGCGGGGTCGGGTGGTCGGCCGCCAGCCGCAGGTACTCGTCGATGCCGCCGGGCAGGTGCCGCAACCGGCCGTCGAGGATCGCGTACTGCTGGTCGGTGATCCGCTCCAGCAGGTAGCGGTCGTGCGACACGACGATCAGCGTCCCCGCCCACGCGTCGAGCAGGTCCTCCATGGCGGTCAGCATGTCGGTGTCGACGTCGTTGGTCGGCTCGTCGAGGAGCAACACGTTGGGCTCCGACAGCAGGGTGAGCATCAGCTGCAGGCGCCGTCGCTGCCCGCCGGACAGCTCGCCGACGCGCGCGGAGAGCTGTCCGCGCCCGAAGCCGAGCCGCTCGAGCAGCTGCGCCGGCGTCACCTCGCGGCCCTCGACCTGGTACCCGCCGGGCAACCTGCCCAGCACGTCGGCGATGCGGTCGTCGGCGAGGCCGGCCAGCGCGTCGCCCTGCTGGTCGAGCACGGCGAGCTGAACCGTCTTGCCGCGCTTGACGCGCCCGGTGTCCGGCGCGATGGTTCCGGCGATCAACCCCAGCAGCGTCGACTTTCCGGCCCCGTTGGCGCCGACGATGCCGGTGCGTTCGCCCGGCGCGATCCGCCACTCCACGTCGCGCAGCACCGGGCGGCCGTCAAAGGAGACCGACACGTCGAGCAGATCGATGACGTCCTTCCCGAGCCGGGCGGTCGCCAGCTTGGCCAGTTCGACGGTGTTGCGCAGCGGCGGCACGTCGGCGATCAGCTGGTTGGCGGCTTCGATGCGGAACTTCGGCTTCGAGGTGCGCGCCGGCGCGCCGCGCCGCAGCCAGGCCAGCTCCTTGCGCATCAGGTTCTGCCGCTTGGCTTCGCTGGCCGCGGCCATCCGGTCCCGCTCGACGCGCTGCAGCACGTAGGCCGCGTAACCGCCCTCGAACGGCTCCACGATCCCGTCGTGCACCTCCCACGTCGTGGTGGCCACCTCGTCGAGAAACCAGCGGTCGTGCGTCACCAGCAGCAGCCCGCCGGTGTTGCGCGCCCACCGCTGCTTCAGGTGCTCGGCCAGCCAGGTGATGCCCTCGATGTCCAGGTGGTTGGTCGGCTCGTCGAGCGCGATCACGTCCCACTCGCCGATCAGCAACCGCGCCAGCTGGACGCGCCGGCGCTGGCCGCCGCTGAGCGTGGCTATCGTTGCGTCCCAACCGATGTCGGATACCAGTCCGGCGACCACGTCGCGCACCCGCGCGTCGCGCGCCCACTGGTGGTCGGCGGCCTCGCCCACCAGGGTCCAGCCCACCGTGCGGTCGGGCTCCAGGGTGTCGGCCTGGCTCAGCGCGCCGACCCGCAGCCCGCCGCGCCGGGTGACGCGGCCGGAGTCGGGCTTCAGCTGGCCGGTGAGCAGCCGCAGCAGGCTGGACTTGCCGTCGCCGTTGCGCCCCACGATGCCGATGCGCGCGCCGTCGTTCACGCCGAGCGTGACCGATTCGAATACCAGCTGGGTCGGATACTCGAGGCGGACGGCCTCGGCTCCCAATAGGTGCGCCACTGGCCCGACCCTACTGCGGCTATTCCAGGGCGAGCAGCGCCCGGTCGACTTCGCTGCGGGTCTCCGCCGACGCCGTGCTGGCCACCGCGTCCAGGAAGCGGCCGGCGAGGTCGCGCAGCTTCAGGTTGGTCTCCTGGGAACGCCACACCAGGATGTCGAACGCCCGCCTCGCCGAGATGCCGTAGGCGGCCATCAGCACGCCCTTCGCTTGCTCGATCGAGGCGCGGGCGTCGGCGACCGCCGACAGCACGTTGTTGATGTCGCTCTGCAGCGAGTCGGTGACGTCGACGTAGAACCCGGACGTGCCGATCAGCTCGCCGTCGTCGTCGAGCATCCGGTCGCCCACCACGACCACGCACCGGGTGCGCCCCGCGGTGTCGATGATGCGATGCCGGCTGCTGAACGGCTTGCCCCGCAGAATCTGATCCAGGACGGCGGCCACGTGCCCGCGGTCTTCCGGATGCTTGTGTTGCAGCAGCAGGTCGGTGCTCGGCCGCACTTCTCCCGGCCGGTAGCCGTGCATGCGGGCGACGGCGTCCGACCACTCCCAGCGCTCGCTCTCCATGAAGAACTCGAACCTGCCGACCTTCTGCGGGTCGCCGAGACCGAGGACGAGGTCGACCGCGCTGCGCTCCTCCGCCTCGACGTCGGCCATCATCGCCTTGGACGCCTCCGACGACTCGTCGTGCGCGGAGTCGTCATCGCGTCGTCCCACGGCCTCGCCCTCAAAGTTCACGGTCATCGCGCGCTGTCCTTCAGATCCCTAACTATGTCCTCTGGATATCAATGCCCACTTTCGCGCGAATCCATTCACGGCTCAGGATTTCCGGTAGCGCTGCGCGTCCGCCTCCTTGAGCTCGAGGCCCAGGCCGGGCCGGTGCTGGTCGGGCCGCAACTCGCCGCCCTCGGGCGAAAGGGCGCCGTCGAAAAGCATGTGCTCGATGCGGTGGTGATCGTGGAAGTACTCCAGGTGCCGCAGATTGGGCACGGCGGTCGCCACGTGGGCGTGCAGGTTGGGCGCGCAGTGACCGGATACGTCGACGTTGTTGGCGGCGGCCACGGCCGCGGCGCGCAGCCAGTCGGTGATCCCGCCGCAGCGGGTGACGTCGATCTGCAGGCAGTCCACCGCCTGCGCGGCGAGCATCCGGTTGAAGTAGGCCAGGTCGTAGCCGTACTCGCCGGCGGTGACGTCCGGGCTCACCTGGTCGCGGACCTCGTGCAGCCCGGCGAGGTCGTCCGAGGAGACCGGTTCTTCGAACCACGTGACGTCGTGGTCGGCCATGGCGTGCGCCACCCGGATCGCTTGTTTGCGCCCGTAGGCGCCGTTGGCGTCGACATAGAGCTCGACATCGGACCCGATCACGTTGCGCGACAGCGCGATCCGATCGAGGTCTCGGCGTTCGTCGGAGCCCCACGATTCGCCGATCTTGATCTTGACGCGCGGGATCTTCCACTCGTCGACCCAGCGTTCGAGTTGGGCGCGGGTCTGTCGCTCGTCGTAGGTGGTGAACCCGCCGCTGCCGTAGATCGGCACCGCGTCGTGGGCCATGCCCAGCACCCGGCACACCGGCAGGTCCAACAGCTTGCCCTTGAGGTCCCACAGCGCGGTGTCCACCGCGGAGATGGCGCAGGACACCAGCCCCGGCCGCCCGTTGTTGCGCATCGCCCGGACCATGGCCTGCCACCGCCCGGTGATGTCCAGCGCGCGGTGCCCGGTGAGCGTGCCCGCGAGCTTGCCGGTGATCAACGCCGCGCAGGCGCCGTCGGCGTAGGTGTAGCCGATCCCGCGCCGCCCACCCGCGGTGACCTCGGCCAGCACCATGGTGGTCGACGACCACGGCAGCGTGCCGTCGGCTTCCGGTGCGTCGGTGGGGATTTCGTAGACCCGCGCGGTGACCTCGTCGATGGATGCGTCGGCGCTCATCGTGCCCACCGGCGCGCGGCGAGCCACGCGCCCAGCCCCGCGGCGCCGAGCGCGCCCGTGCCGCTGACGACGGGGTGCTGGGACGCCCACAGTTGCGGGCTCAGCGCGTGGGACTGGTCGTCGAAGCCGCCGTGCGCGCCGTGGTCGCTGCCGTCCTCCTGGTCGAGCGGGTGCCACAGGTTGTGCGGCCGTCCCGGGCCGACGTGCTCCTGGGTCTGCTGCGAGTCGTATCCGGTGCGGCCCAGGTAGCGGTCCAGCAGCGGCGCGACGAACTTCTGCGCCAGCAGCGTGACCATGGTGCTGTCGCCGACCCAATATTGTTTGCGCTCCGGATGATCGGCGGCGTACACGACGCCGCGGGCGGCGACCTCCGGCTGGTAGATCGGCGGCACGGGTTGGGGATGGCGCGGCAGCCGCGACAGCACCCAGGAGAACTGCGGGGTGTTGACCGCGGGCATCTGGGCGACGGTGATCCGCACCTTCGAGTGCTCGTGCAGCAGCTCGCAGCGCACCGACTCGGTGAAGCCGTTGATGGCGTGCTTGGCGCCGCAGTAGGCGGACTGCAGCGGGATGGATCGCTGGCTCAGCGCGGAGCCCACCTGCACGATGGTGCCGCGGTCGCGCGGGCGCATCTTGGCCAGCGCCGCCATCGTGCCGTGCACGTACCCGAGGTAGGACACCTCGGTCACGCGCTTGAACTCCTCGGCGGTGATCTCGCTGAACGGCGCGAACACGGACGTGAACGCGACGTTCACCCAGACGTCGATGGGCCCGAAGGTCGACTCGGTCTCGTCTGCCGCGGCGACGACGGCCTCGTAGTCGGCAACGTCGGTGGGGATGGTCAGCGCCTTGCCGCCGCCGGATTCGACGTCGCGCGCGGCGCCGTCCAGGCCGGCGGCCCCGCGGGCGAGCAGGGCGACGTTCGCCCCGCGCTGCCCGAACAGTTGGGCGGTGGCGCGGCCGATGCCGGCGCTGGCTCCGGTGATTACCACTGTCTGCGTCATCGCGGGTGTTTCCTTTCGTTTCAGCCGTGGTGGGCGTCGTCGGCGAGGGTGGCCGTGCATTCCAGCATCAGCGCGTGCGTGAAGGCCTGGGGGAGGTTGCCGCGGAGCTGGCGCTGCCTGATGTCGTACTCCTCGCAGAACAATCCGGGGGGTCCGCACGCGGCGCGGTTGCGCTCGAACCAGCGCATGGCGCAATGGGCGTGTCCGAGTTGGTGTTCGGCGAGCGCCATCATGAATCCGCAGAGCAGGAAGGCGCCCTCGGCGTCGCCGAGGTCGCGCTCGTCGTGCCGGAAGCGGTAGACGAACCCGTCGTGGCACAGCTGATCGCGGACGGCGTCCAACGTGGCCCGGGTGCGCGGGTCGTCGGCGGGGACGGCCCCGCGCACGGGGGCCAGCAGCAGCGACGCGTCGACGTCGGTCAGCCGTGGGCTGCGCTGCCAGTAGCCGCCCTGCGGGTGCAGGCTGCTGGCGGCGGTGTCGGCCAGGATGGTGTCGGCCAGCGACGTGCAGGCGGTGATCTCGGGGCCGCCGCCGGCCACCTTGGCAATGGCACGCAGCCCGGCCACGCACGCCAGGCGTGACTGGGTCCAGCATTCGTTGTCGATCTCCCAGATCCCCGCATCCGGCTCGCGCCAACGCTTTTCGATCGCGCCGATGGCGGCCTGCGCGGCGCGCCAGCCCTCGACGTCCAGCCGGCCGGCGTTGCCGGCCCACGCCAGCAGCTGCAGCGCCTCGCCGAAGACGTCCAGCTGGAATTGCTGGTTGACCCAGTTGCCCACCTTGTCGGTGCCCCCGGGGTAGCCGGGCAGGTCGAGGGTTTCTTCGCTGGGCACGCTGGCGCCGGTGATGGTGTAGGCGGGCTTGAGGTCGGGACCGTGCTCGAGCAGCCGGGCGCCGACGAATTCGACCGCGGAGTCCAGCAATTCGGTCGCACCGACCGTCGCGGCGGCGATGCCGGCGTAGACCTGATCGCGGATCCACGCGTAGCGGTAGTCGTAGTTCTGGTTGGTGTGCGCGCGCTCGGGCAGGCTCATCGTGGCGGCGGCGACCATGCCGCCGCCGCTGCTGGTCAGCCCGCGCAGCACCGCGTAGGAGTGCCGCGCATCGCGGGGTGCGATGGTGCCGTTCAGCTCGGGCATGCTGCGGTGCCAGGAGGCTTCCGTTGCGTCCCAGGTGATGTCGGGATCGGGCGGTTGGCCGGGGAGTCCGCGTTCGGAGAGCTCCAGCACGAAGTCGTGCTGACCGCCTTCCTCGACGGTGACCTCACAGGTGAGCAGGTCCCCGTGGCCGTGCGCCGATTTGACGACGCGCGCGTCGCAGCCGCCGCGCCAGCGCCACCGCAACCGTCCCGACTTCCCGGTCCAGATCCCGTCGTCGAAGTTCAGGTCGCCCGCGCCGTGCCGGCCGAACGCGGCGCTCGGCTGCAGCAACACCCGCACGCGCGCGGTGCCGCGGCAGCCCAGGAGGCGGCGCAGCAGCACCACCCGGTCCGGGTCGCCGGGGAACGCCAGCGCCTCGCGGCATTCGATGATGCCGTCGCGGGTGATCCACCGGTCGCGCCAGATCAGGCTGCCCGGCTCGTAGAATCCGCCCCAGACGTGCCGCACGTCGGCCGGGGTGATCGCGTATACCCCGTCGCCCCCAATGAGATTCGAGAACACCGCGTCCGAATCCCACCGCGGCGCGCACAGCCACGCGACGTCGCCCTGCGGCCCGATCAGGGCGCCCCGCTCGCCGTCGGCGAGCAGCGCGTATTCGCGCAACACGCGGGGCGAGTAGGTCGCCTCGAGGTCGATCGTGCGGTCAGCCACGGACCCCGGCCTCCGATCGCCGCGGCGCCGGGACGTCGCTGCGGATCTTCCCGGTCGCCATCCGCTCGGCCAGCCGCGAGGCCAGCGCCATGATCGTCAGCGCCGGGTTCGCCGAGCCCTGCGTGGGACACACCGAGCCGTCGGCGAGGAACAGGTTCGGCACGCCCCACACCCGGTGGTCGGAGTCGACCACCGAGTTGTCCGGACGGGTCCCCATCCGGGCCCCGCCGATCAGGTGGGCGAACCGCTGGATGGTGAGCACGTCCTGGGCGCCGGCGGCGTGCAGGATGTCGCCGATCACCTTGGTGGAGTAGGCCATGTTGGCCTTGTCGTTGTCGCACAGCGTGTAGTCGAACCGGGCCACCGGGAGGCCGTACGGGTCGGTCTCGTCGGCGAGCGTGACGCGGTTGCCGGGACGCGGCAGCAGCTCGTTGAGCACGCCGATGGTCGCCCAGTGGTTGTAGTCGCGCATGTACTCGCGCAACGCGCGGCCCCAGTGCCCGTCGGCCAGCACGTGCTCGGCCCACCCGATGGGCATGGGCGACACAGTCTGGATCGAGAAGCCGCGGGCGAACCCCCGCGACGGGTCGGTCTCGTAGAACTGCTCCGAGGACACCTCCGGCGGCGGCGCCTTGTACATCCGGACCTCGTCCGACCACCGGCCCGCGGACTGCGTGGCGCCCTGCACCATCACGTAGCGGCCGACCTGATCGTCGTTGTTGCCCAGACCGTTGGGGAAGCGGTCGTTGGCCGAGTTCAGCAGCAGGCGCGGCGTTTCGATGGAATACCCGGCGATCGCAACGACTTTGGCCCGTTGCAACCGTTCGGTGCCGCCCACCTCGTCGTAGTAGACGACCCCGCGCGCGGCGCCGCTCTCGTCGAGCTCGACGCGGGCGGCCATGCAGTTGGCGCGGATCTCCACCGAGTGCGCGAGCGCGTCGGGCAGGTGCGTGACGTACGGGCTGGCCTTGGCGTTGACCTTGCAGCCCTGCAGGCAGTAACCGCGGTAGATGCAGTGCGGCCGGTTGCCGAAGGTGCCGTTGACGATGCCGACGGGCCCGACCCGCATCTCGATGCCGAGCTGCATCGCGCCCCGCCACAGCTTGGCGGCGGCGCCCGAAATGGGATGCGGGGAGAAGGCATAGCGGTGGGGATGGCCCCACGGCCAGTTCTGCCCGGCCACCGGCAACTCGAGCTCGATGCGTTCGTAGTGCGCGCGGATGTCTTCGTACCGGATCGGCCAGTCCGCCCCGACCCCGTCGAGCGTGTAGGTGTGAAAGTCGCTGGGATGGAACCGCGGGGTGTAGCCGGCGTAGTGGACCATCGAGCCGCCCACCCCGCGCCCGGAGTTGTTCTTGCCCAGCTCGATCGGGTCGTCGCCGCCGATGATGCGCTTCTGCGTCCAGTACAGCGAATGGGAGCCCGCCTCGTCGGACACCCAGTCCTCGTCCGGGTGCCAGAACGGGCCCGCCTCGAGGATCACCACCCGCCAGCCCGCCCGCGCCAGCCGTTGCGCGAGCACCGATCCGCCGGCGCCGGCGCCCACGACCACCAGGTCGACCTCGTCGTCGTCGCCGTAGCGCTGCATGGTCTTCTCGCCGGGCAGGTCACGGGAATGGACGTCGAGCAGGAACCGCGATTCGTTGTCCTTAGGGCCGATCGCCCCCTTGAGCAGTCCGCGGAGTCGGTCGCCCATCACAGCTCACCGTCTTGGACCACGCGGACCGGGTCCTCGTCCGTGGCGCCCGGGGTCTCGAACGGCTCGCGCGCGGAGGCGGGCCCGGTGGCACCCCCGAGACGCATGAAGCCGCGCGGGTAGGCGGGGCCGCCGAACCCGATCTCGTTCCACGCCCACGGGTGAGAGTAGAAGCCGGACAACGTCATTCGCATGCACACTGACCACGCGCGTTTCACGTTCAGGCGTTCCCACGCGCCGCCGTCCAGGTCACCCTGCGAGAACTGGTCGATGATCGCCTCGCGAGTGTCGGGGTCCGCGTCGGCAAACGACGACTTCCCGTACCGGCGGGACGCGGTCTCGTCGAGACCGCGCAGCACCAGCCGCCAGGTGTCGCGGTCGTCGGGCATGTCGGCGTACTGGTACCCGTCGAGGCGCCCGTCGGCGAGCTTGGAGTCGACCGACTCGGGCACCGGCACTCGCGGCTCACGGTCCTGGGCCAGCACCGTGTCGCAGAACGCGCGCAGGCACGGCTCCTCGTCCGGGCCGAAGAACCGCAGCGGGCCGGGCGGTTCCAGCCGGGCCAGCACCACCTTCTTGGTGGCGTCGTCCCACGAGTCCGTGGTTTCCAGGACGTCGTAATCCGGGTAGCGGCCGATCATTTGGGGTGTGATGCCCCGGCGTTGCTTGGGGAGCCAGGACGGGTGCGGGGGCTCGCGATCGGGGCGCAGGTTGGGCAGGTGGTCGGGGCGAGAGGTGTCGGCCATCGCGCTCAGCCCCGGAACCGCTCGCGTCGCAGGATCGAGGCGAGCAGGCCCATCCCGCCGACCATGCACATCAGCCCGGGCGCCGCGATGGGCGGCCCCATGGGCACGTTGTAGGACGCGTTCTTCCACCCGCCCGGCTTGCGCGCGACCCCGCGGGCGTGCAGGTATTCACCCATCAGGCCGTTGGCGGTGTAGACGCCCGCGGTGATCGGCAGCCACAGCTTGGCCCAGCGCCGCGAGAACACCCCGCCGATGCCGGCGACCACCACGGGCGGCGTCACCACGATCGGGCTCCACATCCACTTGTTGCCGAAGCTGGCCTTGTAGTGCTCGAAATAGATCTCCGCCGTCGTGACGACGGCCGCGATGGCAGTCAGCCCGGACAACGAGCGTTCGAAGCGGCCGTGCGCCACGTCGTACAGCGCCCGCTCGGTGAGCTGCTGCGCCTCGCCGGTGCGCCGTCCTCCGTTGCCTAACAACAACATTGGGTTCCCTTCCTGGCTCGTTGGTTCACCGAGCTACCGGCTCGGTTTGAATTCCTTCGCGAACTGCTTGGCCGCCGTCATGGGGCCGGGAATGCCGAGCTGAGTCGTCCGCGCCAAACGGGGCGGGTCCTCATTGCCCATGCGTCACCTCACTTTTGGACCGAAACACGCTCTGGCGACCACACCGCGACGACGAATCGCGCTGACTGCCCAGAGAACTGGAAGCGCCCAGCTGTGTGTTTCAACCGAGGTGGTCCCGACGCGCGTCGTGACCGAAGCGCATCCGGTGCGTACCCGATTCCCGTCGACGTAAACAGTTCGACCGGTGTCGGGTCGCCGTGTCGAGGTCTCCGCCCGGTTGTCGGTGGCGCATGGCATACTCGAACACATGTTCGATACACGGGTGCACGATTACTGGGAGCCGCCGCGGTGTGAGCGCTCGCGGGCGTTGGTGGATCGGATGTGCGCGTCGTGGCGGTTGGAGGCGCGGGTGGTCGCCGAGCGGTTGGATGCGATCGGGGAGTTGTTCGAGCTGCGGCGCGCCCAGCGCGGTGAAGAGGCGGATTGGGCGGTGGACACCTGGGCGGCGGTGGGTGCCGAGGTGGCCGCGGCGTTTCAGGTCAGCCT
>NZ_GG770555.1:233636-245913 GCF_000164135.1 Mycobacterium parascrofulaceum ATCC BAA-614
CCTTGGCGGACACGGTGTGTGCGCACGACCCGCGCAGCCGAGACCAGCTGCGCGCTGATGCGCTCGGGGCGCTGGCGGCTTCGGGCGATCGGCTGGGCTGCCGCTGCGGGCGGGCTGACTGTGCGGCCGCCCAGCGGCCCGCGACCTCGCCGGTGGTCATTCATGTGGTCGCCGAGCGGGCCAGCGTCGAGGGTCGCGGGTCGGCTCCGGGCTCGGAGCTGGGCGCCGACGGGCTGATCTCTGCCGAGCTGATCGCGGAGTTGGCCGGTTCGGCCAGGCTCGTCGCGGTGGGCGCCCCGGCGCAAGCCGAGCCGCGCTACACGCCCTCGGCCGGGCTGGCCGATTTCGTGCGGTGTCGGGATCTGACGTGTCGGGCGCCGGGGTGTGACCGCCCGGCCGTCGATTGCGACATCGACCACACGATCCCGTATGCCCAGGGTGGTCCGACGCATGCGTCGAACCTGAAAGTCCTGTGCCGCCAGCATCATTTGCTCAAGACGTTCTGGGGTTGGCGCGACGAACAGCTGCCCGACGGCACGTTGATCTGGCGGCTGCCCGACGGGCACACCTACGTCACCACCCCGGGCAGCGCGTTGCTGTTCCCCACGCTGTGCGCGCCCACCGGCGACCCGCCGCTCACGCCCGTCCCGGTCGCCGAGCGCTGCGGGCAGCGCACCGCGATGATGCCGCTGCGCACCCGCACCCGCGCCCAGAACCGGGCCCAGCGCATCGCCACCGAACGCCACCGCAACCGCCAAGCCCGGCTGACCACCCCACCCGCCGTGCCGACCAGCGCGTCGCCCCCCGGCACCGCACCCTCCGGCCCCGCGCCCCCCGACGACGAGCCGCCGCCCTTCTGATCGCGGGTCAGACGGTCTTGGTCACGCCGACGTAGGACAGCACGACGTCGGATTCATCGGTCATCTGGGTCAGCGTCGCGTAGGACCGGATGAACGACTGGCCCACGCACCCGTCGATCTTGACGTGGAAACCGGTGACGATGACCCGGGGATTCGCGCCCTTGAAGTCCTTCCTGGCCACCGGAACGACGACCACGACGCCGGGCTTGAGGCCCACGGTGACCACCCCGTTGAGCGGGACGGTAACCAACGGCACGGCTATGGGCGTACCGGCGCCCAGGCCCGCGATGCCAATCCCCGGGCTGACGCCGGCGCTGCCCGCGATGGTGACGCCGTTGGACGTGCTCATGTCGATTCCGCAGCCGATCTCGTAACCCACCTCCAGGAGGCCGTGCGGATCTTCGACTCCCTCCAGCGAGGCGAAGAAGGTGCCGCGGGCGAGGTATTCGCGGGAGGAGACCGCCGTGGTCAGCGGCGCGATCGGGACCTGCGACTCGTCCCTCGCCCCGAGCGTCAGGTCCCAGCCTTCGGGCGTCGTGTACGTGACCGGATCCGACGAGGGCACCAACCCTTCGTCCGGCGCCACCGCAGCGGTGGCGGCGGCGTTTTCCGTGTCGGGATCGGCGGCCGCCCGGGGCGCCGTGACCGCCGGCAGGACGACGCACAACGCGAGGATCGCAGCGCGACGGACGACGACGGCTATCGGCCACACGTGCGACACCGTATGTACCGCCCGATTCGGTTCGCGAAATTTGCTGGCCGAGTCGCCTAAGTCGTTGTGCGTTCGTAACCGTTACGGGATTTGGGTGCGCAATCGGGGGATAACCGTCGCGTTGGTCCTGTCGGTAGAATCGGCGCATCGGTAACCAGAGCCCGGCAGCGGCGGAGAGGGCGGGGCGATGAACATTCACCAGCGGGCTCGCGGACTGCTCGCCGGCGCGGTCGCTGTCCTGGCCCTCACCGGCGGCACCGGCGTAGCCCATGCGGATCCCGACCCCGTGCTGCCGCCGGCGCCGGGCATCATCACTCAATTGGTGACGTCGACCCCGGCGTTGTCTCCGGACACGGCCGACGAAGACGGTCCCGCAATGGGTTCCGACGCGGTCGGGATGTTCTGCGAGAACCAGTTCGCGCACTGCCGGTAGGCCGGTCTCGCACCCGCGCTGATCTGTCGCGCCGGCCGGCCATGGGCAAATCGCCTGGCCAGGACCGCCGAGGCCCCCCGGTGTGCCATGATGTCGGAGCTGTCAAGACATAGGGGAGCGGCCGTGGATCTCAACTTGTCGATTGTCACGCGACCGGTCGAGCGCCTGATCGCTACGGCGCAGAACGGGCTGGAGGTCGTCCGGCTGGGGGGCTTGGAAACGGGGAGCGTCCCGTCGCCGTCGCAAATCGTCGAGAGCGTACCGATGTACAAGCTCCGGCGGTATTTCCCGCCGGACGTCCGGGGGGACAAGCCGCCGGTCGGGCCGCCGGTGCTGATGGTGCACCCGATGATGATGTCGGCGAACATGTGGGACGTCACGCGCGAGGACGGCGCGGTGGGCATCCTGCACGCCAACGGGCTGGACCCCTGGGTCATCGACTTCGGCGAGCCCGACAAGGTCGAGGGCGGCATGCGCCGCACCCTGGCCGACCACATCGTCGCGCTCAGCCAGGCCATCGACACGGTCAAGGAGGTCACCGGCAGCGACATCCACCTGGTCGGCTATTCGCAGGGCGGCATGTGGTGCTACCAGGTCGCCGCCTACCGCCGCTCGAAGAGCCTGGCCAGCATCGTCACCTTCGGTTCGCCGGTGGACACCCTGGCCGCCCTGCCCATGGGCATCCCGCCCAACTTCGCCGCGCCCGCCGCCAACTTCATGGCCGACCACGTGTTCAGCCGGCTGGCGATCCCCAGCTGGATGGCGCGCACCGGCTTTCAGATGCTCGACCCGCTCAAGACCGCCAAGGCGCGGGTGGACTTCGTGCGCCAGCTGCACGACCGCGAGGCGCTGCTCCCGCGCGAGCAACAGCGCCGCTTCCTCGAGCGCGAGGGCTGGATCGCGTGGTCGGGCCCGGCGATCTCCGAACTGCTCAAGCAGTTCATCGCCCACAACCGGATGATGACGGGCGGGTTCGCCGTCAACGGCCAGATGGTCACGCTCACCGACATCACCTGCCCGGTGCTGGCCTTCGTCGGCGAGGTGGACGACATCGGTCAGCCGGCCTCGGTGCGCGGCATCCGGCGCGCCGCACCGGACGCCGAAGTCTATGAATCCACCATCCGCACAGGGCATTTCGGCCTGGTCGTGGGATCGAAGGCGGCGCAACAGAGCTGGCCGACCGTCGCCGCCTGGGTGAAGTGGCTGTCCACCGGGGGCGACAAGCCGGACGGCATCGACCTGATGGCCGACCAGCCCGAGGAGCACACCGACAGCGGCGTCGCGCTCAGCTCGCGGATCACCCACGGCATCGGGGAGGTCTCCGAGGCGGCGCTGGGCATGGTGCGCGGCGCGGCCAACACGATGGTGGCGGCCAACAAGTCGATGCGCACCCTGGCCGTCGAAACGGCCCGCACGCTGCCGCGCCTGGTCCGGCTGGGACAGATCAACGACCACACCCGCATCTCGCTGGGCCGCATCATCGACGAACAGGCCCGCGACGCCCCGCAGGGCGAGTTCCTGCTGTTCGACGGGCGCGTGCACACCTACGAGGCCGTCAACCGCCGCGTCAACAACGTCGTCCGCGGCCTGATCGAGGTCGGCGTGCGGCAGGGCGACCGGGTGGGCGTCCTGATGGAGACGCGGCCCAGCGCGCTGGTGGCCATCGCCGCGCTGTCCCGGCTGGGGGCGATCGCGGTCGTGATGCGACCGGACGCCGACCTGGCCGCGTCGGTCCGGCTCGGCGGGGTGACCGAGCTGCTGACCGACCCCGCCAACCTGGAGGCGGTGCTGGCCTCGGACCGCCAAGGGCTGCGGCAGGTGCTGGTGCTGGGCGGCGGCGAAACGCGCGACTTGCACCTGCCCGACGACAGCGACGTCATCGACATGGAACAGATCGACCCGGACGCCGTCGAGCTGCCCGGCTGGTACCGGCCCAACCCCGGGCTGGCCCGGGACCTCGCGTTCATCGCGTTCAGCGCGGCCGGGGGCGAGCTGGTGGCCAGGCAGATCACCAACTACCGCTGGGCGGTGTCGGCCTTCGGGACCGCCTCGACGGCCGCGCTGGATCGCCGGGACACCGTGTACTGCCTGACCCCGCTGCACCACGAGTCGGCGCTGCTGGTGAGCCTGGGCGGCGCGGTAGTCGGCGGCACCCGCATCGCGCTGTCCCGTGGCCTGGACCGCGACCGGTTCGTCCAGGAGGTGCGGCAGTACGGCGTCACGGTGGTGGCCTACACCTGGGCCATGCTGCGCGAGATCGTCGACGATCCCGCGTTCGTGCTGCACGGCAACCACCCGGTGCGGCTGTTCATCGGTTCGGGCATGCCGACGGGGCTGTGGGGCCGGGTCGTGGACGCGTTCGCGCCCGCCCACGTCGTCGAGTTCTTCGCCACCACCGACGGGCAGGCGGTGCTGGCCAACGTGTCCGGCGCCAAGGTCGGCAGCAAGGGCCGCCCGCTGCCCGGTGCCGGGCGCATCGAGCTGGGGGCCTACGACGTCGAGCACGACCTGATCCTGGAGAACGACCGCGGCTTCGTCCAGGTCGCCGAGCCGAAGCAGGTCGGGGTGCTGCTCGCCGCGTCCAACGGCCCGATCGACCCGTCGGCGTCGGTCAAGCGGGGAGTCTTCGCCGCCGGTGACACCTGGATCTCCACCGAGTACCTGTTCTACCGCGACGACGACGGCGACTACTGGCTGGCGGGCCGGCGCGGCTCGGTGGTTCACACCGCGCGCGGCCCGGTGTTCGACGAGCCGGTCACCAACGTGCTGGGCTGCATCAACGGTGTCGACCTCGCGGTCACCTACAACGTGCCGCTGGGCGACCGGGAGGTCGCGGTCTCGGCGGTTACGCTGCTCCCCGGGGCCAGCATCACGGCCGCCGACCTGACCGACGCCGTGGCCAAGATCCCGATCGGCGTGGGTCCCGACATCGTCCAAGTCTGTCCGGAGATGACATTGAGCGCGACCTACCGCCCGACCGTCAGCGCGCTGCGCGCGGCCGGGATCCCCAAGCCGGGCCGCCAGGTCTGGTACTTCGACGCCGACGGCAACCAGTTCCGGAAGCTGACCCCCGGCGTGCGGTCCGAGCTGAGCGGGCGCGCCGATGATTGACGACGCGCTGCTGAGCATCCTGGTCTGCCCGGCCGACCGGGGCCCGTTGCTGCTCGTGGACGACGAGCTGCTGTACAACCCGCGGCTGCGCCGCGCCTACCGCATCGAGGACGGCATCCCGGTGCTGCTCGTCGACGAGGCGCGCGACGTCGACGACGACGAGCATGCCCGGCTCATGGCACGAGGCCGTCCGGCAGCTCCCCGGTGAGATAGCGCTGCAGGTTCGGCGCAATCGTCCGCGCGACCTGCTCGGCCGGCAGCGACGCGAACGGCTCCAGCTGCAGGATGTAGCGCGCCATCACCACCCCCACCAGCTGCGACGCCACGAATTGCACGCGGATGAATCCGCTACCGGGCGGATTGTCAACGCGCGGGCCAACTTCCACCGCGATCACGTCCTCGATGAACGTGCGGAACAGGTTGACCTCCGAGCCGGCCAAAATGGACCGCAGGGTGGCGATGAACCCGGTCCCCAGGTCGGAATCCCACAGCGGCAACAACATCGACGGCAGCCGGTAACCGATCTCCTCGATGGGCACGTCGCGCAGCGGGCCGATGATGTCCATCGGGTCGATCGGGACGTGGACGGCGGCGGCGAACAGTTTCTCCTTGGTGCCGAAGTAGTGATGCACCAGCGCGGAATCGACACCCGCGGCCGCCGCCACCGCGCGTATCGATGTGCCACGAATACCGTTGCAGGCAAATAGTTCCCGTGCGCTGGCCAGGATGCGATTGCGGGTGTCGGAGCTGCCGGCCGGCCGCCCGCGCCGCTTGCGCCTTCTTGCGGTCGCCACTAGGCGGTCCGCCGCCGCAGCGTCGCGGCGGCCAGGCCCAGCGCGATGAGCGCCGAGCCGAACACGACGACGATGTCGCGCACCGCGACGTAGGTCAGCTGCGGGTGCGCGCCCACCTGCTGCAGGGCCTCCAGCGCGTAACTGGCCGGCATCGCGTCGCTCACCCACTCCAGCCAGTGCGGCATCAGGGCCCGGGGCACGATGATGCCGGCCAGCAGCAGTTGCGGCACCATCACCAGCGGGATGAACTGCACGGCCTGAAACTCGGTGCGCGCGAAGGCGCTACACAGCAGGCCGAGGCCGACGCCGAGGACGGCGTTGACGATCGCGATCACGAACACCCACGCCGGGCTGCCCGCGGTGTCGAAACCGAGCAACCAGAACGACACGATGCAGGCCAGGGTGGCTTGTGCCGCGGCGGCCGTCGAGAAGGCGGTGCCGTAGGCGATCAGCAGGTCGAACCGGCGCAGGGGAGTGGTCAGGATGCGCTCCAGCGTGCCGGAGGCGCGTTCCCGCTGCATCGTGATCGCCGTGATGATGAACATCACGAACAGCGGGAAGAGGCCCAGCAGGATCAGGCAGGCGTTGTTGAACGGCGCCGGCGTGCCCGGGCGGTGCGGCGCGTTCTGAAACATGAAGTACATCAACGTGATCACCAGGACCGGGACGAACAGGATCATCGCGACGCTGCGGTGGTCGGCCGCGAGCTGGCGCAGGATCCGCATCGTGGTGGCGGTGTATCCCTTGAGTCCTAGCCGGCCTGGCGCGTGGTGTTGCGCTTGATGATGGACAGAAACGCGTCCTCCAGTGACGTGCATCCGGTGTCCTCTCGTAGTCGGGTCGGGGTGGTGTGCGCGAGCAGATGACCGTCGCGCATCAGCAGCAGGTCGGCGCAGTGGTCGGCCTCGTCCATGACGTGGCTGGACACCAGCAGCGTGGTGCCGCCGCGGGCGAGGTCGGTGAACTGTTCCCAGAGGTCCGCGCGCAGCACCGGGTCCAGGCCCACCGTCGGCTCGTCGAGCACCAGCAGGTCGGGGCGGCAGACCAGCGCGCACGCCAGTGACACCCGGGTGCGCTGACCGCCGGAGAGGTTGCCGCAGAAGGCGGTCCGGTGATCGGCCAGCCCGACCCGGTCGATCGCGTCGTCGGCGGCCTGGCGGCCGAATCCGTACAGCGAGGCGAAGTACCGAACGTTGTCGACGACGCGCAGGTCGTTGTAGATCGTCGGGTCCTGCGGCAGGTATCCGACCCGGCGGTGCAACGCGGTCGATCCGGCCGGATGACCGAGCACGGTGACGGTCCCCGCGGTGACGATCTGGGTGCCGACGATGCACCGCATCAGGGTGGTCTTGCCGCAGCCGGACGGCCCGAGCAGGCCCGTGATGCTGCCGCGCCCGATCTGCACCGAGAGATCGTGCAGCGCGGGGCGTTTGCCGCGGATCACGCGCAGGTGATCGATGCGGACGGCCGGGGCCGCGATTAATTCATCACACGATGAAGTCATCATTTGATGAATATCGTCCTCCGGCGAGGCGCTGTCAAGGGGCTACGGGGAGCGTTCCTCCGGTCCGGGGCGGCGCAACGGCAGGTGTCCGTGCACGCCCTCGGCGTAGGCGGTCTCGGCGTGCTGCGTGAGGTCGACACCGGTGGTCTCGTCCTCCGCGCTGAGCCGGAAGCCCATCACCCGGTCGATCACCTTCGCGAGCACGAACGACACCGTGAACGCGTACGCCGAGACGACGACGATCGCGAGCGACTGCTTGCCCAGCTGACCCAGGCCGCCCCCATAGAAGAGGCCCCGCGGACCCGACGTCATCACCGCCGTGGCGAGCAGCCCGATCAGCGACACCCCGACGACGCCGCCGACGAAGTGCACGCCGACCACGTCGAGCGAATCGTCGTAGTTGAACCGGAACTTGGCGCTGATCGCGAAGGAACACACGACGCCGGCCGCCAGGCCGACGACGGCCGCGCCGAGGGTGTTGACCGTTCCGCACGACGGCGTGATGGCGACCAGCCCGGCCACCACGCCGGACGCCGCGCCGAACGTCGTGGGCCTGCCGTCGCGGATCTGTTCGACCGACAGCCAGCCGAGCATGCCGAGGCAGCCGGCGACGAGCGTGTTGAGGAAGATGGCCGCGGCGGTCCCGTTGGCGGCCAGGGCCGAACCGGCGTTGAACCCGAACCAGCCGAACCACAGCAGGCCCACGCCCAGCAACACCAGCGGCAGGTTGTGCGGCCGCATCGCGTCCTTCTTGAAGCCGATGCGCGGACCGAGCACCAGCGCCAGGGCCAGGGCGGACGAGCCGGAGACGATCTCGACGACCAGGCCGCCCGCGTAGTCGAGCACGCCCAGCTTGGCCAGCCAACCGCCGGGGCCCCACACCCAGTGCGCCACAACCGAATACACGACGACCGCCCACACCGGGACGAACACCATCCAGGCGGCGAACTTGGCACGGTCGGCGATCGCGCCGCTGACCAGCGCCGCGGTGATGATCGCGAACGTCACCTGGAACGTCGCGTAGAGCAGTTCGGGGACCGCGCCGTGGGCGGTGTCGGGGGTGATGCCCAGCATCCCGACATGCCTGAGGTTGCCCAGGAACCCGCCGGCCCCGTCCTCGGAGAACGCGATGGTGTAGCCGAGCAACAGCCACGCCACCGTGACCAGCGGGATGGAGATGAAGCTCATCATGATCATGTTGAGCACCCCGGTGGTGCGGACCATGCCGCCGTAGAAGATCGCCAGTCCGGGGGTCATCAGCAGCACCAACGCGGTGCTGGCCAGCAGCCACGCGGTGGCGGCGGGGTCGATCGGATGCATGACGTGCTCCTTCGCTGCTGCCGAGACACCGGGATCCTGCCATGAAAGTGCGGCCGGTACGTTCGGTGGGTGGCCGCAAGCCAGCTGCTCGTCGACCCCGTCGCGGCGGCGCATCGGCTACTCGGCGCCACCCTCACCGGGCGCGGCGTGCGCGCCGTGGTCGTCGAGGTGGAGGCGTACGGCGGCGTTCCCGACGGTCCCTGGCCGGACGCGGCGGCCCACTCCTACCGCGGCATCAGCGGCCGCAACGCCGTGATGTTCGGGCCGCCCGGCCGGCTCTACACCTACCGCAGCCACGGGATCCATGTCTGCGCGAACGTCTCGTGCGGGCCGGACGGGACCGCCGCGGCCGTCTTGCTGCGGGCCGCCACCCTCGAGGACGGCACCGACACGGCGCGCGCCCGGCGCGGCGAGCTGGTCCGCGCGGCCGCGCTGGCGCGGGGCCCGGGCAACCTGTGTTCGGCCCTGGGAATCACGATGGACGACAACGGGATTGACCTCTTCGACCCCGCCAGCCCGGTGACCCTGGAACTCAACGAGCCCCTGACCGCCGTGTCCGGTCCCCGCGTCGGGGTCAGCCAGGCCGCCGACCGGCCGTGGCGGCTCTGGCTTGCCGGCCGCCCGGAAGTGTCGGCCTACCGGCGCAGCCCGCGCGCGCCCGCGCCGGGCGCGAGCGACTAGCCAGCGGCGGTCTGGACGGGTGCGGGGGCGACGGACCGAAACGCGGGGTCCACGCGGCGCGCGAGGAAGATGAACGTCACCGCCAGCAGCGGCGCGACGGCGCTGTAGATGGCTGCCGGCGTGGCCATTTCGGCGCTGTTCAACAACTGGGGGCTCAGCGCGACGCCCATCGCCACCACGGCGTTGTGCATCCCGACCTCGAGGCTGACCGCGACGGCCTGCCGCGGGGCCAGCCGCATCACGCGCGGCGCCAGATAACCGACCGTCAGGCTCACCGCGCAGAACGCCACGACGGCTCCGCTGAGCACGCCGAGGTTGTGCCACAAAGTCTTTCGCCCCCCGGCGACGGCCGCGGCCACGGCGAGCACCAGCAATGTGATCGCGGCGATCCGGACCGGCTTCTGCAGCCGCTGCGCCAGCGCGGGGAAGCGGTGGCGGACGGCCACCCCGATCGCGATGGGAACGAGGATCAGGCCGATCACCGCGAGGAACTTGTCCGGCTGCAGCGGGAGGAACCGCCCCTGGCCGAGGAACCAGGTCATCGACACCGCCAGGATTGCCGGCAGGGCGACGATCGACAGCACCGCGTTGATCGCGGTCAGCGTCAGGTTGAGCGCCAGGTCGCCGTTGAAGAGGTGGCTGAGCAGGTTCGACATTGTGCCGCCGGGCGTCGCCGCCATCAGCATCAGCCCGACCGCCAGATGGGGCTCGAGGTGGAAGGCCTCGGCGATCAGCAGGCACAGCGCCGGCAGTAGCAACGACTGGCAGGCGAGCGCGACGACCAGCGGTTTGCGCAGCGTGGCGGCCCGCTTGAAGTCGTCGACGGTGAGCGTCAGCCCGAGGGCGAGCATGATGACCACGACGACCAGCGGCCAGTATCGGTTGTCCATGACGCTCCGCGTGGTAGGTGCGGGTACGGGGGAAGGCGAGGGCGCGACGATGCGCCGCGTCGCTAGCTTGCCTTATCCGGCGGCGCAGGAGCGAATCGCGGCCGCGTGAGCGACTAAAGTCGGCGGCGATGTCTTCCGGGATCCTTGACGAGCTGGGCTGGCGCGGGCTGATCGCGCAGTCCACCGACCTCGGCGCGCTCGCCGCCGAGGCGCAGCGCGGGCCGATGACCGTTTACGCCGGCTTCGACCCCACGGCGGCCAGCCTGCACGCCGGCCACCTGGTGCCGCTGCTGGCGCTGCGCCGGTTCCAGCGCGCCGGCCACCGCCCGATCGTGCTCGCCGGCGGGGCCACCGGCATGATCGGTGACCCGCGCGACGTCGGCGAGCGCACCCTGAACGAGGCGGACACCGTCGCCGAATGGACGGAACGAATCCGCGGCCAGCTGGAGCGCTTCGTCGACTTCTCGGATTCCGGGGAATCCGCCACGGGCGCGGTCGTCGTCAACAACCTGGACTGGACGGCGCCGTTGTCGGCCATCGAGTTCCTGCGCGACCTCGGCAAGCACTTCTCGGTCAACGTGATGCTGGACCGCGACACCGTCCGGCGGCGGCTGGAGGGCGAGGGCATCTCCTACACCGAGTTCAGCTACATGCTGCTGCAGGCCAACGACTACGTCGAGCTGCACCGGCGGTACGGCTGCGCGCTGCAGATCGGCGGCTCCGACCAGTGGGGCAACATCATCGCCGGCGTGCGCCTGGTCCGCCAGAAGCTGGGCGCGACGGTGCACGCGCTCACCGTCCCGCTGGTGACCGCGGCCGACGGAACCAAGTTCGGCAAGTCCACCGGCGGCGGCAGCCTGTGGCTGGACCCGGCGATGACCACCCCGTACGCCTGGTACCAGTACTTCTTCAACACCGCCGACGCCGACGTGATCCGGTACCTGCGCTGGTTCACCTTCCTGACGGCCGACGAGCTCGGCGAGCTGGAACAGGCCACGGCCGAGCGCCCGCAGCAGCGGGCCGCCCAGCGGCGGCTGGCCCGCGAACTGACCGTCCTGGTGCACGGGGAGGCGGCCACCGAGGCGGTCGAGCACGCCAGCCGGGCGCTGTTCGGGCAGGGCGAACTGGACCGCCTGGACGAGGCCACGCTGGCGGCGGCGCTGCGCGAGGCCTCGGTCGCCGAGCTCAAACCCGGCGGCGCGGACGGGATCGTCGACCTGCTGGTGTCCAGCGGCCTGTCCGAGAGCCGCAAGGCCGCGCGCCGCACCCTCAACGAGGGCGGCGTATCGGTCAACAACGTCCGGATCGACAACGAGGAGTGGGCTCCGCGGCCCTCGGACTTCCTGCACGGCCGGTGGCTGGTGTTGCGCCGCGGCAAGCGCACCGTCGCCGGGATCGAAAAGATCTAGCGATCGCACCCGCAAAACGCGTTGGTGCGCAAATCTTTACCGCACCGTGCCGCGCCTGTGATCCCCATTGGCCAGGGTGGTCACGGTGATATCCCTGAGGCGTGCGGAATGGGCCCTGCTGCGTGTCCTGGGCGTGAGCGCCTGTGTGGCGGGGCTGGCCGCCCCGCTGGCCGCGCCCGTCCGCGCCGACATGCGGGGGAACGCCTTCCTGATGGCGCTCACCAACGCCGGCGTCAGCTATCCCCATCCGGCGGGCGCCCTGGCGCTGGGCCAGTCGGTGTGCCCGATGCTCGTCGAGCCGGGCCAGTCCTTCGATTCGGTGGCCGCCGAAATGGAACAGCGCAGCGGGCTGGGCTACGAGTCGGCCGGCCTGTTCACGATCGTCGCCGTCGCGAACTTCTGCCCCGCGGTGATAGCGCCGTTGCTGCAGAACCGGCTCACGGCGTACTAGCGCACGCCGCCCCCGTATCCTCGGCTGCGTGGTCGACGACAGGCAGCGGCAGCGGGGCGAACGGCGCCCGCGCCCGTCCGGCAGCTGTCGGGGCCCGGCCGCGCCCGGCCGG
>NZ_GG770555.1:246199-308598 GCF_000164135.1 Mycobacterium parascrofulaceum ATCC BAA-614
GCACGCTGGACCGCGCCACGGCCGACGCGGTGGCCCGGCACCTGGTCGCCGCCGGCGAGCTGCTCGACGAGGACCCGGAGGCGGCGCTGAGCCATGCCCGCGCGGCGCGCGCCCGGTCCAGCCGGATCGCCGCGATCCGGGAGGCGGTCGGCATCGCCGCCTACCACTGCGGCGACTGGGCCCAGGCGCTGGCCGAGTTGCGCGCCGCCCGCAGGATGGGCAGCAAGTCCAACCTGCTCGCCCTGATCGCGGATTGCGAACGGGGACTGGGCCGCCCGGAGCGGGCGATCGAGCTGGCGCGCGGGCCGGAGGCGGCCCAGCTCACCGGCGACGACGCCGACGAGCTGCGCATCGTCGCGGCCGGCGCGCGCGCGGACCTCGGGCAGCTCGAGCAGGCGCTGACGGTTCTTTCCACGCCGCAGCTGGACCCGGGCCGCCAGGGCTCGACGGCGGCGCGGCTGTTCTACGCCTACGCCGACACGCTGCTGGCGCTGGGCCGCAACGACGAAGCGCTGCAATGGTTTTTGCGCTCGGCGGCCGCCGACGTCGAAGGCGTCACCGACGCCGAAGACCGGGTCAGCGAGCTCGGCTGAGATGACCAGCATTGCGTGCCAATACGATTGCCTGCTGCTCGACCTCGACGGGACGTTGTTCCGCGGCCGGCGGGCCACCGAGGGCGCCGTGCAGGCGCTGGCCGAGGTGCGCAGCCGGGCGTTCTTCGTCACCAACAACGCGTCGCGCAGCGCCGCCGAGGTGGCGGCGCACCTGAACGAACTCGGCTTCACCGCCACCGCCGACGACGTGGCCACCAGCGCCCAGAGCGCGGCCCGGCTGCTGGCCGCGCAGCTGCCGGCGGGGTCGCCGGTGCTGATCGTCGGCACCGACGCCCTGGCCGGCGAGGTCGCCGCCGTCGGCCTGCGCCCGGTGCGCCGCTACGACGACGACCCGGTCGCCGTCGTCCAGGGCCTGTCCACGACCATCGGCTGGCCGGACCTCGCCGAGGCCGCGCTGGCCATCCGGTCCGGCGCACTGTGGGTGGCGGCCAACGTCGACCCGACGCTGCCGACCGAGCGGGGCCTGCTGCCGGGCAACGGGTCGATGGTCGCGGCGCTGCGCGCGGCCACCGGCGCCGAGCCCCAGGTCGCGGGCAAACCCGCGCCCGCGCTGCTCACCGACGCCGCGGCCCGGGGCGATTTCCGCGCGCCGCTGGTCGTCGGCGACCGGCTGGACACCGACATCGAGGGCGCCAACGCGGCCAAGCTGCCCAGCCTGATGGTGCTCACCGGGGTCAGCTCCGCGCGGGACGCGGTGTACGCCGACCCGGCGCACCGGCCCACCTATATCGGCCACGACCTGCGCGCGCTGCACGCCGACGCCGAGCGGCTCGCGGTCGGGCCCCAGCCGGGCTGGCGCGTCGAGGTCGGGGAGCGGGCCGTGACGGTCAGCGGCGACGGCCCCGACGACGGCGACGGCCTCGCGATCGTCCGGGCGGTAGCCGGCGCGGTGTGGAGCGCCGGCTCGGACGGGCGTCCGGTGGGCGTCGAGGCTGGCGACGCGCGCGCCCGCGAGGCGCTGCGGCGCTGGTCTCTGGACTAGCGTAAGAGCGCAATGACTATCGATCCTGAAGAGATTCGCGCGGAAATCGACGCCCTGCTGGCCCGGCTGCCGGAGCCGGGTGCCGGGGACACCCCCGACAACCAGCCTTCGCTCTCCGAGCTCGAAGAGATAGCGCGCCGCCTTTCCGAGGCGCACGACGTGCTGCTGGCCGCGCTGGAGTCGGCGGAGAAGGGCTGAGTGCCCGCGTGTCGCGCCGCGCCCGTGTCGACGCCGAGCTGGTCCGCCGCGGCCTCGCGCGGTCGCGTCAGCAAGCCGCCGAGTTGATCGGTGCCGGGCGGGTCAGCATCGACGGCCTGCCGGCGCGCAAGCCCGGCACCGCCGTCGCCGTCACCGCGGCCCTGACCGTCGCCGACGACGGCGAACGGGGCTGGGTGTCCCGCGGCGCGCACAAGCTCATCGGCGCGCTGGACGCCTTCGGGATCCCGGTGGCGGGCCGGCGCTGTCTGGACGCCGGGGCGTCGACGGGTGGGTTCACCGAGGTGTTGCTGCACCGCGGGGCCGCCGAGGTGGTCGCCGTGGACGTCGGATACGGCCAGCTGGCGTGGTCGCTGCGCTGCGACCCGCGGGTCGTGGTCGTCGAGCGGACGAACGTCCGCGACCTGTCGCCGGAGGCGATCGGCGGGCCGGTCGACCTGATCGTGGCCGACCTGTCGTTCATTTCGCTGGCCAGCGTGTTGCCCGCGCTGGCTGGATGTGCTTCGCCCACTGCGGATATCGTTCCCATGGTGAAGCCGCAGTTCGAGGTGGGCAAGGGCCGGGTGGGGCCGGGCGGGGTCGTGCACGACCCCGGCCTGCGCGCCGACGCCGTGCTGGCCGTGGCGCGGCGCGCCGGCGAGCTGGGCTGGCACACCGTCGGGGCCACCGCCAGTCCGCTGCCCGGCCCGTCGGGCAATGTCGAATACTTCCTGTGGCTGCGCGCCCAGACCGATCGGGGATTGGTGGATGACGAGTTGGTGGCCGCGGTGCAGCGCGCGGTGAAAGAGGGCCCGCAATGACCGCATCAGCCGAGCACCGCACCGTGCTGATGGTGGTGCACACCGGTCGCGAGGAGGCCACCGAGACCGCGGCCCGCGTGCAGAAAGTCCTGGGCGACAACGACATCGCCCTTCGCGTCCTGTCCGCCGAGGCGGTCGACCGCGGCTCGCTGCACGTGGCCCCCGACGACATCCGGGCGATGGGCGTCGAGATCGAGGTGGTCGACGCGGATCCGCAGGCCGCCCACGGTTGCGAGCTGGTGCTGGTGCTCGGCGGGGACGGCACGTTCCTGCGCGCGGCCGAACTGGCCCGCAACGCCGGAATCCCGGTGCTGGGCGTCAACCTGGGCCGGATCGGTTTCCTGGCCGAGGCCGAGGCCGAACACATCGACCGGGTGCTCGACCACGTCGTCGCCAGGGACTACCGGGTCGAGGACCGCCTGACGCTGGACGTGGTCGTGCGCGCGGGCGGCCGGGAACTCGAACACGGGTGGGCGCTCAACGAAGTCAGCCTGGAGAAGGGGCCGCGGCTGGGCGTGCTCGGCGTGGTCGTCGAGATCGAGGGCCGGCCGGTGTCGTCGTTCGGGTGTGACGGGGTGCTGGTCTCGACGCCCACCGGGTCCACCGCCTACGCGTTCTCCGCGGGCGGCCCCGTGCTGTGGCCCGACCTCGAGGCAATCCTCGTGGTGCCCAACAACGCTCACGCGCTGTTCGGCCGGCCGATGGTCACCAGCCCGAACGCCACCATCGCGATCGAGATCGAGGCGGACGGTCACGACGCCCTGGTGTTCTGCGACGGTCGCCGGGAAATGCTGATCCCCGCGGGCAGCCGGATCGAGGTGCGGCGGTGCGACACACCGGTGAAGTGGGCGCGGCTGGACAGCGCGCCGTTCACCGACCGGTTGGTGCGCAAATTCCGGTTGCCGGTCACCGGGTGGCGCGGGAAGTAGATGCTCACCGAAATCCGCATCGAGTCGCTGGGCGCGATCAGCGCGGCGGTCGGTGAGTTCGACCGCGGCCTGACCGTGCTGACCGGGGAGACCGGCACCGGCAAGACCATGGTGGTGACCGGGCTGCACCTGCTCGGCGGCGCCCGCGCCGACGCCACCCGGGTGCGGTCGGGAGCCGACCGCGCCGTCGTCGAAGGTCGTTTCACCACAACTGATCTCGACGACGCCGCGGTGGCGCAGCTGGACGGGATGCTGGACGCGTCGGGAGCCGAGCGCGACGAGGACGGCAGCGTCATCGCGTTGCGCTCGGTCAGCCGCGACGGGCCTTCGCGGGCCTACCTCGGCGGCCGCAGCGTGCCCGCCAAGTCGCTGGGCGACTTCACCACCGAGCTGCTCACCCTGCACGGGCAGAACGATCAGCTGCGGCTGATGCGGCCCGAGGAGCAACGCGGCGCCCTGGACCGGTTCGCCAAGGCGGCCCCCGCCCTCGAGCGCTACCGCAAACTGCGCGACGCCTGGCTCACCGCGCGGCACGACCTCAGCGACCGCCGCAACCGGATGCGGGAACTCGCCCTGGAGTCCGACCGGCTCACCTTCGCGCTCAACGAGATCGACACCGTCGACCCGCAACCGGGCGAGGACGATGCCCTGGTCGCCGACATCGTGCGGCTCTCCGAACTGGACACGCTGCGCGAGGCCGCGTTCACCGCGCACGCCGCGCTGTCCGGGGCGCCCGACGACGCCGACGCGTCCGCCCACAGCGCCGCCGACAGCCTGGGGCGGGCCCGGGCCGCCCTGGAGTCGACCGACGACCCCAAGCTGCGGGCGCTGGCCGGACAGGTCGGCGAGGCGCTGACGGTGGTCGCCGACGCGGCCGGCGAACTCACCGGCTTCCTGGACGAGCTGCCAGTCGACGCCAGCGCTTTGGAGGCCAAGCTGGCCCGCCAAGCCGAGCTGCGCACGCTGACCCGCAAGTACGCCGCGGACGTCGACGGGGTGCTGCAGTGGGCCCGGGAGTCGCGGGACCGCCTGGCCCAACTCGACGTCTCCGAGGAGGGCCTGACCGCGCTGGCGGCCCGGGTCGACGAGCTCGCGCGTGAATTGGCCCAGGCCGCAGCCGATCTCAGCGGCATTAGGCGCAAGGCCGCCAAGCGGCTCGCCAAGGAGGTCACCGCCGAGCTGTCCGGGCTGGCGATGGCCGACGCGCAGTTCGGCATCGACGTGAGCATCGACGCCGCCGATCAGGACGACCCCGCCGCGCTCGCCCTGCCGACGGGCGAGCGGGCCCGGGCCGGCGCCGACGGCGTCGACCAGGTCGAGTTCGGCTTCGCGGCGCATCGCGGCATGGACCAGCTGCCGCTGGCGAAGAGCGCCTCGGGCGGCGAGCTGTCGCGGGTGATGCTGGCGCTGGAAGTGGTGCTGTCCGCGTCTGCGGCGGGCACCACGATGGTGTTCGACGAGGTCGACGCCGGCGTCGGCGGCCGGGCCGCCGTGCAGATCGGGCGCCGGCTGGCGCGGCTGGCGCGCACGCATCAGGTCATCGTCGTCACCCATTTGCCGCAGGTCGCGGCGTACGCGGACGTGCACCTGGTGGTGCACAGCGCCGGGCCGAAGGGGACCAGCGTGGTCCGGCGGGTCACCGGCGACGAGCGGGTCGCCGAGCTGGCGCGGATGATGGCCGGCCTGGGCGAGTCCGACAGCGGCCGCGCGCACGCCCGCGAGCTGCTCGACGCGGCGCAGCGCGACGAGATCTAGCCCGGCTTCCCTCGCGAGCGACCGTGTTTGCACGCCGACACGCCGCATAACCCGTACATATGGGGACCCTCGCGCGACGCGGCCGCAGCCAACCCGTTAGGCGCTTGTGACTAATGGGACACTAGATAACTTCTGAGGCTAATGTTACGGCGCGCCTCCACGTCTCCCCTGGGCATCACCGACAGAATCGCCCCCATGAAGATGTCAGGCCTGCTAACCCGTAACACCGCCCGGCCGGGTCTCGTCGGCACCGCCAGGGTGGACCGGAACATCGACCGATTGCTGCGCAGGGTGTGCCCCGGCGACATCGTGGTGCTCGACGTCCTCGATCTGGACCGCATCACGGCGGACGCCCTGGTGGAGGCCGATATCGCCGCGGTCGTCAACGCCTCGCCGTCGGTGTCGGGCCGCTACCCGAACATGGGCCCGGAGGTGCTGGTCAACAACGGGGTCACCCTGATCGACGAGACCGGACCCGACATCTTCAAGAAGGTCAAGGACGGCGCCAAGATCCGGCTGTACGAGGGCGGCGTGTATTCCGGCGACCGCAGGCTGGTCCGCGGCACCGAGCGCACCGACCACGACATCGCGGACCTGATGCGCGAGGCCAAGAGCGGCCTGTCCGCGCACCTGGAGGCGTTCGCCGGCAACACGATCGAGTTCATCAAGAGCGAGAGCCCGCTGTTGATCGACGGCATCGGGATCCCCGACATCGACGTCGACCTGCGGCGCCGGCACGTGGTGATCGTCGCCGACGAACCCAGCGCCGAGGAGGACCTGAAGTCCCTCAAGCCGTTCATCAAGGAGTACCAGCCGGTGCTCTTCGGCGTCGGCAGCGGCGCGGATGTGTTGCGCAAGGCGGGGTATCGGCCCCAGGTCATCGTGGGCGACCCCGACCACATCAGCGCCGACGCCCTCAAGTGCGGCGCCCAGGTCGTCCTGCCCGCCGACGCCGACGGCCACGCGCCCGGCCTGGAACGCATCCAGGACCTCGGCGTCGGGGCGATGACCTTCCCCGCCGCGGGCTCGGCGATCGACCTGGCCCTGCTGCTGGCCGACCACCACGGCGCCGCGCTGCTGGTGACGGCGGGCCACACCGCCAACATCGAGACGTTCTTCGACCGCACCCGCGCGCACAGCAACCCGTCGACCTTCCTGACCCGGCTGCGGGTGGGGGAGAAGGTGGTGGACGCCAAGGCCGTGGCCACCCTGTACCGCAACCACATCTCGGCGGGCGCCATCGCGCTGCTGGCGCTCACGATGCTGATCGCCGTCATCGTCGCCCTGTGGGTGTCGCGCAGCGACGGCGTGGTCCTGCACTGGGTCACCGACTACTGGAACCATTTCTCCCTCTGGATTCAGCACTTGGTGACGTAGGGCCGACGATGATCTCGCTGCGTCAACACGCGTTATCGCTGGCCGCCGTCTTCCTGGCGTTGGCCGTGGGGGTCGTGCTCGGTTCCGGCCTGCTGTCCGACACCCTGCTGTCCAGCCTGCGTGACGAGAAGCGGGACCTGCACACCCAGATCAACGGGCTCAACGACCAGAAGAATGTGCTGAACGAAAAGCTCACCGCCGCAAACAGTTTCGACACCCAACTGGCCGGCCGGATGCTGCACGACGCGCTGGGCGGCAAGTCGGTGGTGGTGTTCCGCACCCCCGACGCCCACGACGACGACGTCGCCGCGGTGACCAAGTTCATCGGTCAGGCCGGCGGCGCGGTGACCGGGACCGTGTCGCTGACGAACGAGTTCGTCGAGGCCAACTCCGCGGAGAAGCTGCAGACGGTGGTGAACTCCTCGATCCTGCCGGCCGGTCAGCAGCTGAGCACCAAGCTCGTCGACCAGGGCTCGCAGGCCGGCGACCTGATGGGCATCGCCCTGCTGATCAACGCCAATCCCGCGGTGCCGCCGGCCGAGGAGGCCCAGCGCGACACCGTGCTGGCGGCGCTGCGCGACACGGGATTCATCACCTATCAGCCCGCCGAACACATGGGCGCGGCCAACGCCGCGCTGATCGTCACCGGCGGCTCGCTGCCCCAGGACGCCGGCAACCGCGGCGTCAGCGTCGCCCGGTTCGCCGCCGCCATGGCGCCGCACGGCTCGGGCACCCTGCTCGCCGGGCGGGACGGTTCGGCGACGGGGGCGGCGGCCGTCGCCGTGACGCGCGCCGACGCGGCGATGAACTCCGCGGTCAGCACCGTCGACGACGTCGACACCGCGCCCGGGCGGATCACCGCCGTGCTGGGCCTGCACGACCTGGTCAACGGCGGACACGCCGGCCAGTACGGCACCGGTCACGGCGCGACGTCGATCACGGTGCCCCAGTAGCGGGCGTGTTTCCACGGCGCCGCGGTCGTGGATGTTAGGGTGGGTTTCCGTGGGTCGGCAGGCCCAACTAGTTATTCGCTAGCAACATTTGACGCCCTGCCCGTCTTCACGGAGGCCGCCTGTGCGAAAGCACCCGCAAACCGCCACCAAGCACCTCTTCGTCAGCGGGGGCGTCGCCTCCTCCCTGGGTAAGGGTCTCACCGCCAGCAGCCTCGGTCAGCTGCTGACGGCCCGCGGCCTGTACGTGACGATGCAAAAGCTCGACCCGTACCTGAACGTGGACCCGGGCACGATGAACCCGTTCCAGCACGGCGAGGTCTTCGTCACCGAGGACGGCGCCGAGACCGACCTCGACGTCGGTCACTACGAGCGGTTCCTGGATCGCGACCTGTCGGGATCGGCGAATGTCACGACGGGACAAGTGTATTCGACCGTCATCGCCAAGGAGCGGCGCGGCGAATACCTCGGCGACACGGTTCAGGTGATCCCGCACATCACCGACGAGATCAAGAGCCGGATCATGGCGATGGCCGAGCCGGACGCCCAGGGCAACCGCCCCGACGTGGTCATCACCGAAATCGGGGGCACCGTCGGCGATATCGAGTCGCAGCCGTTCCTGGAGGCGGCCCGCCAGGTCCGCCACGACCTGGGCCGGGAGAACGTCTTCTTCCTGCACGTCTCGCTGGTGCCCTACCTGGCGCCGTCGGGCGAACTCAAGACCAAGCCCACCCAGCACTCGGTGGCCGCGCTGCGCAGCATCGGTATCACCCCGGACGCGCTGATCCTGCGTTGCGACCGCGACGTCCCCGAGGCGCTGAAGAACAAGATCGCGCTGATGTGTGACGTCGACATCGACGGCGTCATCTCCACCCCGGACGCGCCGTCGATCTACGACATCCCGAAGCGGCTGCACCGCGAGGAACTCGACGCCTACGTGGTGCGCCGGCTCAACCTGCCGTTCCGCGACGTGGACTGGACCGAGTGGGACGATTTGCTGCGCCGGGTGCACGAACCGCACGAGACCGTGCGAATCGCGTTGGTGGGCAAGTACGTTGAGCTCTCCGACGCCTATCTGTCGGTCACCGAGGCGCTGCGCGCCGGCGGGTTCAAGCACCACGCCAAGGTGGAGATGCAGTGGGTCGCCTCCGACGGCTGCGAGACCGCGGCGGGGGCGGCGGCCGCGCTGGGCGACGTGCACGGCATCCTGATCCCTGGCGGCTTCGGCATCCGCGGGATCGAGGGCAAGATCGGCGCCATCCGGTACGCCCGCTCGCGCGGGCTGCCGGTGCTGGGCCTGTGTCTGGGGCTGCAATGCATCGTGATCGAGGCCGCCCGCTCGGCGGGGCTCGACCAGGCGAATTCGGCCGAATTCGACCCGGACACACCGGATCCCGTCATCTCCACGATGGCCGACCAGGTCGACGCCGTGGCGGGCCAGGCCGATCTGGGCGGCACCATGCGGCTGGGCGCGTATCCCGCCGTGCTGCAACCCGATTCGATCGTCGCCCGGGCGTACGACACCACTCAGGTGTCCGAGCGGCACCGGCACCGCTACGAGGTGAACAACGTCTACCGCGACAAGATCGCCGAGAGCGGGCTGCGGTTCTCCGGAACGTCGCCCGACGGGCACCTGGTGGAATTCGTCGAATACCCGCCGGAGGTGCACCCGTTCATCGTGGGGACCCAGGCGCACCCGGAACTGAAGAGCCGGCCCACCCGGCCCCACCCGCTGTTCGTCGCGTTCGTCGGGGCGGCGCTGGACTACCAGTCGGGCGAGCTGCTGCCGGTGGAGATCCCCGAGCACGCCTCCAACGGCAACCAGCAGCGGGACGGCGTCGGCCAGTCGCTCCCCGAGCCCGCGGCCCGTGGCTGAGCACGTCTTCGAGACGGCGTCGTCCGAAACGCTGTACACCGGCAAGATTTTCGCGCTGCGCAGCGACCACGTCCGGATGCCGGGCGGGGCCACAGCGGTTCGCGAGGTCGTCGAGCACTACGGCGCCGTCGCCATCGTGGCGCTGAACGCCGACAACCACATCGCGATGGTCTACCAATACCGCCATGCCTTCGGCCGGCGGTTGTGGGAGCTGCCGGCCGGGTTGCTCGACGTGGCGGACGAGCCGCCGCAGCAGACGGCGGCCCGCGAGCTGCAGGAGGAGGCCGGCTTGCGGGCCGGCACCTGGCGGGTGCTGGTCGACCTGAATTCCGCCCCGGGCTTCAGCGACGAGTCCGTGCGGGTGTACCTCGCCACGGAACTGACCGAGGTGGCGCGGCCGGAGGCGCATCACGAGGAAGCCGACATGACGATGCGCTGGTTTCCCGTCGCCGAGGCGGTCCGCCGGGTGTTCACCGGCGAGATCGTGAATTCGATTGCCATCGCCGGGATCCTGGCCGCCCACGCCGTCACCGAGGGGGTGGCGGAACCGCGGCCGGTGGACAGTCCCTGGCCCGACAAGCCCACGGCGTTCGCCGCCCGGAAGGCCGCGCGATGACAACGGCGGCCCTGGATACCCAACTGCAGGGCTACCTGGACCACCTCACCATCGAGCGGGGCGTCGCGGCGAACACGCTGAGCTCCTATCGACGCGACCTGCGCCGCTACACAAAGCACCTGTCGGACCGCGGAATTCACGACCTGGCCAAGGTCGGCGAGGACGACGTCAGCGAGTTCCTGGTGGCGCTGCGCCGCGGCGACCCGGACGCGGGAACCGCCGCGCTGTCCGCGGTGTCGGCGGCCCGGGCCCTGATCGCGGTGCGCGGCCTGCACCGGTTCGCCGCCGCCGAGGGGCTCGCCGAGCTGGACGTCGCGCGGGCCGTGCGGCCCCCCACACCCGGTCGCCGGCTGCCCAAGAGCCTGACCATCGACCAGGTGCTGGCCTTGCTGGAGGGGGCGGGCGGCGACAGCGCGTCCGACGGCCCGCTCACGCTGCGCAACCGGGCGCTGCTGGAGCTGCTGTACTCCACCGGCGCGCGGATCTCCGAGGCCGTCGGCCTCGACGTCGACGACGTCGACAGCCGGGCCAGGTCGGTGCTGCTGCGCGGCAAGGGCGGCAAGCAGCGGCTGGTGCCGGTCGGGCGGCCCGCCGTGCAGGCGCTGGACGCCTACCTGGTGCGCGGCCGCCCGGACCTGGCCCGCCGCGGCCGCGGGACACCGGCCATCTTCCTCAACGTGCGCGGCGGGCGGCTGTCGCGGCAAAGCGCCTGGCAGGTGCTGCAGGACGCCGCCGAGCGCGCCGGGATCAGCTCGGGCGTCTCGCCGCACATGCTGCGGCACTCGTTCGCCACCCACCTGCTCGAGGGCGGCGCCGACGTCCGGGTGGTGCAGGAGTTGCTGGGGCACGCCTCGGTGACGACGACGCAGATCTACACGATGGTCACCGTGCACGCGCTGCGCGAGGTGTGGGCCGGCGCCCACCCGCGCGCGCAGTAATTGCGTCAGCCGACGAACTCGGACTCCAGCACGAGGTCGGACACCAGCGACTGGTATTCCAGGTGCGCCTTGTGCTCGACGGTGTTCCAGCGCTTGCCCTGCTGCTGTCGCATGTACGCGCGGTACTTCGGCGCGCCCGGCACCCGGACGTTGTCGGCGACCACGATCGCGCCGGGGCGCAACCAGCCGCGCGCCATGATGCTGTGCAGGTCGTCCAGGTAGGCGTCCTTGTCGTGGTCGAGGAACACGAAGTCGAGGGCGCCGGCCGCGAACCCGTGCTCGGCGGCCAGCGCGTCCAGCGTGCGTCCGCCGTCGCCGATGGTGCCGACGACGCACGTCACCCGGTCGGCGACGCCGGCGTGGGCCCAGATCCGTCGGGCGTTGGCGGCGTTGGCCTCGGCCAGCTCCACCGAGTACACCTTGGCCTGCGGGGCGGCCCGGGCGATGCGCAGCGCGCCGTATCCCACGTAGGTGCCCAGCTCGAGCGCCACCGCCGGGTCGGCCCGGCGCACCGCGGCGTCGAGGAATCGGCCCTTCTCGTCGCCGACGTTGATCAAGATCGACTTCTCGTAGGCGAACTTGTCGATCGTCGCCAGCACGTCGTCGATGTCGCCGGCCCGGGCGTTGCCCAGGACGTAGTCCGCGGCGGCGGCTTCGCGGCCGTCGCCGATCTGCCCCGTCGTCGTGATGTTGCGGGCCCCGGTCGCCATCCGCCAGACCGACCACCGCAGCAGGGGAATCCGTCGCTTGAGATCCATGACGACACAGTAGTGCGGGCGGCCGGCGGGCCGCGGGCGCCGAGATGGCGGCCACGGTCGTCGCCGCGCCGGGATCGCGACCCTCGCGGCAATCTCGGCGCGGCACCGCCGCCGCGATATCGCCCGCGATATCAACTTTGAAACCGTCCCACCACCTCCCCGATGATGCTGCTGTGACAGCTGTTAACGATCACCGCCGCCAGCCGCGCTACCAGCGCAAATCCGGCGAAATTCGCTGGTGAATTGCCTGCGGGTCGCCCGGCTTCCGCGCGTGAACCCGTTAGACTTTCGGTCGATGTTCACCTCCCGAACACCCCCGCCATGATGACTGAGCAGCCGGACAGCGGCGTCGAGCTCGGTCTGACCGGGCGGCCGCCGCGGGCGATCCCGGAACCGCAGCCGCGCACCTCGCACGGCCCGGCCAAGGTCGTCGCGATGTGCAACCAGAAGGGCGGCGTCGGGAAGACCACGTCGACGATCAACCTGGGCGCGGCGCTCGCCGAATACGGCCGGCGGGTGCTGCTGGTGGACATGGACCCACAGGGCGCGCTGTCCGCCGGGCTCGGCGTCCCGCACTACGAGTTGGAGAAGACCATCCACAACGTGCTGGTCGAGCCGCGGGTGTCGATCGACGACGTGCTGCTGCAGACCCGGATCAAGTACATGGACCTGGTGCCCAGCAACATCGACCTGTCCGCGGCCGAGATCCAGCTGGTCAACGAGGTGGGCCGGGAACAGACCCTGGGCCGGGCGCTGCACCCGGTGCTGGACCGCTACGACTACGTGCTGATCGACTGCCAGCCGTCGCTGGGCCTGCTCACGGTCAACGGCCTGGCCTGCGCCGACGGCGTGGTGATCCCCACCGAATGCGAGTTCTTCTCGCTGCGCGGCCTGGCGCTGCTGACCGACACCGTCGACAAGGTGCGCGACCGGCTCAACCCGAAGCTGGAGATCAGCGGCATCCTGCTCACCCGCTACGACCCGCGCACCGTCAACGCGCGCGAGGTGATGGCCCGCGTGGTCGAGCGGTTCGGCGACCTGGTGTTCGACACCGTGATCACCCGGACCGTCCGCTTCCCGGAGACCAGCGTGGCCGGCGAACCGATCACCACGTGGGCCCCGAAGTCGGCGGGCGCCATCGCTTACCGCGCCCTGGCCCGCGAGTTCATCGACCGATTCGGCGCGTGACGGCCAGCGCGAACGGTGAGGCGCCAGCCAAGAACGGTTTTCAAGTCCGCCTGACCAACTTCGAGGGGCCGTTCGATCTGCTGCTGCAGCTGATCTTCGCCCATCGCCTCGACGTCACCGAGGTGGCGCTGCACCAGGTCACCGACGACTTCATCGCCTACACCCGCGAGATCGGCTCGCAGCTGGACCTGGAGGAGACGACGGCGTTCCTGGTGGTCGCCGCGACGCTGCTCGACCTCAAGGCCGCGCGGCTGTTGCCGGCCGGGCAGGTCGACGACGAAGAGGACCTGGCGCTGCTGGAGGTGCGCGACCTGCTGTTCGCCCGGCTGCTGCAGTACCGCGCGTTCAAGCACGTCGCGGAGATGTTCGCCGAGCTGGAGGCCACGGCGCTGCGCAGCTATCCGCGCGCGGTGTCGCTGGAGGACCGGTTCACCGAGCTGCTGCCTGAGGTGATGCTCGGCGTCGACGCCGAGCGGTTCGCCCAGATCGCCGCGATCGCGTTCAGTCCCCGGCCCGTGCCCACGGTGTCCATCGGGCACCTGCACCAGGTCAGCGTCTCGGTCCCCGAGCAGGCCAAGAAGCTGCTGGAGATCCTGGAGGCGCGCGGCAGCGGCCAGTGGGCCACGTTCTCCGAGCTGGTCGCCGACTGCGGGGCGCCGATGGAGGTCGTCGGGCGCTTCCTGGCGCTGCTCGAGCTGTATCGGAGCCGGGCGGTAGCATTCGACCAGTCGGAGCCGCTGGGCGTGCTCCAGATTTCATGGACCGGGGAACGTCCGGCCAACGAAGCCCTGGTAGAAGTGCGGGACGAATAATGAGCGACGAGCTGCCCGAGGTCGACCTCGATGTGGGCATCCCGGACATCGCCGAGGCGGCGCCGATGGACGCCGAGGAACTCGGCTCCGTCCTGGAGGCCCTGCTGCTGGTCGTCGACACCCCCGTCACCGCCGAGGCGCTGGGCGCGGCCACGCAGCAACCCGTGTACCGAGTCGCCGCCCGGCTGCAGCAGATGGCCGACGAGCTCACCGAGCGCGACAGCGGCATCGACCTGCGCCAGACCGGCGAGGGCTGGCGGCTGTACACCCGCGCCCGGTTCGCGCCGTACGTGGAGAAGCTGTTGCTGGACGGCGCGCGATCCAAGCTCACCCGCGCCGCGCTGGAGACGCTGGCCGTGGTGGCCTACCGCCAGCCGGTGACCCGCGCACGGGTCAGCGCGGTGCGCGGCGTCAACGTGGACGCCGTCATGCGCACGCTGCTGGCGCGCGGCCTGATCACCGAGGCCGGCGTCGACGACGACACCGGTGCGGTGACGTTCGCGACCACGGAGCTGTTCTTGGAGCGGTTGGGGCTGACGTCGCTGGCCGACCTCCCCGACATCGCCCCGCTGCTTCCCGACGTGGACACCATCGAGGACCTGAGCGAATCGTTGGACAGCGAGCCGCGTTTCATCAAACTCGCGGGCGGTCAGCCGTCCGAACAGGCGCTGACGTTCGACGTGGACCACGATTGATGGTCGACACCGAGGGGATCCGCCTGCAAAAGGTGTTGTCCCAGGCCGGAATTGCGTCGCGGCGGGCCGCCGAGAAGTTGATCATCGACGGCCGTGTCGAGGTCGACGGGCGGGTGGTGACCGAGCTGGGCACCCGGGTGGACCCCGACGCGTCGGTGATCCGCGTGGACGGCGCCCGGGTGGTCCTCGACGAGTCGCTGGTGTACCTGGCGCTGAACAAGCCGCGGGGCATGCATTCCACCATGTCGGACGACCGGGGCCGGCCGTGCATCGGCGACCTGGTGGAGCGCAAGGTGCGGGGCAACAAGAACCTCTTTCACGTCGGGCGGCTGGACGCCGACACCGAGGGGCTGATCCTGCTGACCAACGACGGCGAGCTGGCGCACCGGCTGATGCATCCCTCGCACGAGGTCCCCAAGACGTACCTGGCGACGGTCACGGGCTCGGTGCCGCGGGGCATAGGCAAAAAGCTCAAGGCGGGAATCGAATTGGACGACGGCCCGGCGCGCGTCGACGATTTCGCGGTGGTGGACGCCATTCCGGGCAAGACGCTGGTGCGGGTGGTGTTGCACGAGGGGCGCAATCGCATCGTGCGCCGGCTGCTGGGCGCCGCCGGCTTCCCGGTGGAGGCGCTGGTGCGCACCGACATCGGACCCGTGTCCCTGGGCAAGCAGCGGCCGGGCAGCATCCGGGCTCTGAACCAGGGTGAGGTCGGGCAGCTGTACAAGGCGGTGGGCCTGTGAGCAACATACTAGTCGCGATCGATGGTCCAGCAGGGACTGGAAAGTCCTCTGTGTCAAAGGGATTAGCCCAGGCACTGGGTTTGCGCTACCTGGATACCGGCGCCATGTATCGGCTGGTGACACTCGCGGTATTGCGGGCGGGTGTCGATCCGGCCGACGCCGACGCGGTGGCAGAAGTTGCCGAAACGGTGAGGATGTCGGTTGCCTACCATCCCGACGGTGATCTTTATTTCCTCGCCGGAGAGGATGTCTCGACCAAGATCCGTGGCGATGAGGTCACCGCTGCCGTCTCCGCGGTGTCGTCGGTTCCCGCAGTGCGCAACAAGCTCGTCGCCCGACAGCGTGAGGAGACCAGGCAGGGCGGCGTCGTCGTCGAGGGCCGCGACATCGGGACGGTCGTCCTGCCCGACGCCCCGTTGAAGATCTTCTTGACCGCCTCGGCCGAGACCCGCGCCCGGCGCCGCAACGACCAGAACGTCGCGGCCGGGCTGGCCGACGACTACGACGCCGTGCTCACCGACGTCCGTCGGCGCGATCACCTGGATACCACCCGGGCGGTGTCGCCGCTGCGCGCCGCGCCGGACGCGGTGGTCGTCGACACCAGCGAGATGACCGAGGCGCAGGTGATCGAGCACCTGCTGGAGCTGGTCGAGCAGCGAAGCGGGGCGGTGCGGTGACGTCCGACGGCACCTGGTCCGACGAAAGCGATTGGCAAACAGTCGAATCCGAGCTCGAGGAGCTGGCCGAGGCCGGCCCCGCGCCGGTGGTGGCGGTGGTCGGGCGGCCCAACGTCGGCAAGTCGACCCTGGTCAACCGGATCCTGGGCCGGCGCGAGGCGGTGGTGCAGGACGTTCCCGGCGTGACCCGCGACCGGGTGTCCTACGACGCGCTGTGGACCGGCCGCCGGTTCGTGGTGCAGGACACCGGCGGGTGGGAGCCCGACGCCAAGGGCCTGCAGCAGCTGGTCGCCGAACAGGCGTCGGTGGCCATGCGCACCGCCGACGCGGTGATCCTGGTGGTCGACGCCAGCGTGGGCGCCACCTCCGCCGACGAGGCGGCCGCCCGGATCCTGCTGCGCTCGGGCAAGCCGGTCTTCCTGGCCGCCAACAAGGTTGATAGCGAAAAGGGTGAAGCCGACGCAGCGGCGTTGTGGTCGCTGGGGCTCGGTGAGCCGCACGCCGTCAGCGCGATGCACGGCCGCGGCGTCGCCGACCTGCTCGACGAGGTGCTGGCCGCGTTGCCGGAGGTGTCCGAGGCGGCGCCCGCGCCGGGCGGCCCGCGGCGCGTGGCGCTGGTCGGCAAGCCCAACGTGGGCAAGAGCTCGCTGCTGAACAAGCTGGCCGGCGATCAGCGCTCGGTGGTGCACGACGTCGCGGGGACGACGGTGGACCCGGTGGACTCGCTGATCGAACTGGGCGGCAAGGTCTGGCGGTTCGTCGACACGGCGGGCCTGCGGCGCAAGGTCGGGCAGGCCAGCGGGCACGAGTTCTACGCGTCCGTGCGCACACACTCGGCGATCGACGCGGCCGAGGTGGTGGTCGTGCTGATCGACGCCTCGCAGCCGCTGACCGAGCAGGATCAGCGGGTGCTGTCGATGGTGATCGAGGCCGGCCGGGCGCTGGTGCTGGCCTTCAACAAGTGGGATCTGGTCGACGAGGACCGGCGCGAGCTGCTGGAGCGCGAGATCGACCGCGAGCTGGTGCAGCTGCGGTGGGCGCAGCGGGTCAACATCTCCGCCCACACGGGCCGCGCGGTGCAAAAGCTGGTGCCCGCGATGGAGACGGCCCTGGCGTCGTGGGACATGCGCATCCCGACGGGGCCGCTGAATTCGTGGCTGAAAGAAGTGGTGGCCGCGACGCCGCCGCCGGTGCGCGGGGGCAAGCAGCCGCGCATCCTGTTCGCCACCCAGGCCACCGCCCGCCCGCCGACGTTCGTGCTGTTCACCACGGGGTTCCTGGAGGCCGGTTACCGGCGGTTCCTGGAGCGGCGGCTGCGCGAGGCGTTCGGGTTCGAGGGCTCGCCGATCCGGATCAACGTGCGGGTACGCGAGAAGCGGGGAGCCAGGCGGCGCTGAGCGCCGGTTCCCCGGGTGGCTTTTCCGGACCAATCGACGACTCCGGAATTTGATAGCGCCAGCGATATCACTTGTCTGGTTGTCCCGCCATACGGGATGTGAAAGCTACATCACAGGTGCATTGCGTTGACTTTGGCGGCGCATGCTTCGTACCGTTCTCGTAAATCGGTGTTTTTAACCCGTATCGCGGGATATGGAGAGTGTGATGAGTGTCGTTCAGGAGGCGCCCGCCGCCGCGCGCTTCAGCGTCGAGGGCAAGTCGATCTTGATCACCGGGGCGACCGGCGCGCTGGGCAGCGTGGCGGCACGGGCACTGGCCGACGCGGGGGCGCGGCTGACCCTGGCCGGGGGCAATGCCGCCGGGCTGGACGGCCTCGGCATCGACGGCGCCGCGGTGGTGGCCCGGCGGCCCGACACCCCGGCCGACGCGCGGGCGATGGTGGAGGCCGCGGTCGCCCGGCACGGCCGACTGGACGGAGTCCTGGTCGCCTCGGGGATGAACCGCGTGGCACCGATCACCGAGATGGCGGTCGAGGACTTCGACGACGTGATGGCCGCCAACGCGCGGGGCGCCTGGCTGGTCTGCCAGGCTGCCGGGCGGGTCCTGCTCGACCAGGGCGGCGGCGGCAGCGTCGTGCTGGTCTCGTCGGTGCGCGGCTCCCTGGGCCACCCCGCCGGCTACAGCGCCTACTGCCCGTCGAAGGGCGCGACCGACCTGCTGGCCAAAAGCCTGGCGGCCGAATGGGGCCCGGCCGCGATTCGTGTGAACGCCGTCGCCCCAACGGTCTTCCGCTCCGAACTCACGGAGTGGATGTACGCCGACGACGAGAAGGGCCGCGCCACCCGCGAAGCGATGTTCGCCCGAATCCCGTTGCGCCGCTTCGCCGAACCCGAAGATTTCGTCGGCGCGCTGATCTATCTACTCAGCGACGCATCGAGCTTCTACACCGGCCAGGTGATGTACCTGGACGGTGGATACACCGCGTGCTGAAAGGAAACACCATGAGCATCACCTGGCCGCTCGGCGAGGCCGAAGCGGCGTTGGAGTTCTACGACCTGTCGCACCCGTGGGGGCACGGTGCGCCGGCCTGGCCGTACTTCGAGGACGTCAAGATCGAGCGCCTGCACAACATGGCGCGGAGCCGGGTGCTGACCCAAAAGGTCACCACCGTCATGCATTCCGGCACCCACATCGACGCGCCGGCGCACGTCGTCGAGGGCACGCCGTTCCTGCACGAGATCCCGCTGAGCGCCTTCTTCGGCACCGGTGTCGTCGTCTCGATCCCCAAGGACAAGTGGGGAGTGGTCACCGCCGAGGACCTGGAAAAGGCGGCGCCCGAAATCCGCCCCGGCGACATCGTCGTCGTCAACACCGGCTGGCACCACAAGTACGCCGACAGCGCCGAGTACTACGCCTACTCCCCGGGCTTCTACAAGGAGGCCGGCGAATGGTTCGCGGCCAAGGGCGTCAAGGCCGTCGGCACCGACACCCAGGCCCTGGACCACCCGCTGGCGACCTCGATCGCGCCACACGGCCCAGCGGAGCATAACGGCGGGCTCTTGCCTTGGGCGGTAAGGGAATACGAGGCGCAGACCGGCCGCCGGGTGCTCGACGACTTCCCGGAGTGGGAGCCGTGCCACCGGGCGATCCTGTCGAAGGGCATCTACGGTTTCGAGAACGTGGGCGGCGACCTGGACCAGGTCACCGGCAAGCGCGTCACCTTCGCGGCGTTCCCGTGGCGCTGGGTCGGCGGCGACGGCTGCATCGTGCGGCTGGTGGCGATCGTCGACCCCACCGGGGGCTACCGCATCGAGACGGGCGCATGAGCTCCGACGGCGCCGGCGTTCAGGTCATCGCCCGCGCGGCCGAGATTTTGCGGCTGCTGCAGGCGCACCCCGGCGGGCTGAGCCAGGCCGAGATCGGCGACCGGCTGGGCTTGGCGCGTTCCACGGTCAGCCGGATCCTGGGGGCACTGGACGACGAGGGGCTGGTCGCCTCGCCCCGGGGCCGTGGCGGCTATCGGCTGGGGCCGGAGATCGCGCGCATGGCGAGCACCGTGCGCCTGGGCGTCGTGATGGACGTGCACCCGTTCATGGAGGAACTGTCGCGGGATCTGGGGGAGACGGTCGACCTGTCGATCCTGGACGGCGACCGAGCGACGTTCGTGGATCAGGTGGTCTCGCCGCACCGGTTGCGGGCGATCAGCGCGGTCGGGGAGTCGTTCCCGCTGCACTGCTGCGCCAACGGCAAGGCGCTGCTGGCCGGCCTGCCGCCCGAGCGGCTGCCGAGCCGGCTGGCCCGGCTCACCCCGAACACCATCACCAGCCCCGCGGCGCTGCGCGAGGAGCTCGAGCGGGTTCGCGCCGAGGGCGTCGCCTACGACCGCGAGGAGCAGACCGAAGGGATCTGTGCGGTGGGGGCGGTGCTGCGTGGGGTGACCGGGCACGCGGTCGCGGTCAGCGTGCCCGTGCCCGCGCAGCGGTTCTACGGCCGCGAGGCCGAACTGACGCAGGCGCTGAGGGCGTGGGTGGAGAAGATCAACGCCTGCTTGGCGGCGCCGCTCGCCGATGGGGCTCCGCTCGGTGTTGGCACACCCGCGACCGCCGGTGCGGTCAATCCTGGCGTCGCGGAGTGATTTTCAGCGCCCCGCGTTGTCCACCGGGCCGCCCCGAGTGTCCATTGCGGCGGTCTGCCGCTACGAGGTCCGGCCGTCGATCTTCTTGTCGACCGCGTTCACGAACTGTGGCACCGCCGACCCTGACACGTTTCGTCCGCACAGATCAAGGTCGATGACGACGTTGCTTCGGGCGCTGAGGGCGCGCTGGCAGTTCCAGCCCTGAGCCTCTTGAACCATGTCCATCGCGAGAATGCCGCCGGCCCGCGACACCGATCCCGTCGTCCAAAACACGTTGCGGGGATCGTCCTTGTTGACGTTTCGGGTGTTGAGCTCGCGATTGGCGCACCTCTGCCAGTCCGCCGCGGCGTTGCCGACGAAGTTGTTCGCAGACTCCACGTCCGGGAAGGCCACGACCGCTTGAATCAATCGCCATCCCTTGCCGGGAGCGTCGCCGAGCTCCTGCGTCCGAACCGCAGTCCAACCGGTCTTCCCGTACGCCTTCTGCTCGGCCGCTTTCAACACACCCACGCAGTCCTCGTCAACGATGGGTGTGTCGGCCAGCTTGTCTTGAACCGGTTCGCCGGACAACGTTTCGGCGCCCAGAGCGTGGGCGGCTTCCTGTCCAGTCAACAGAACATCCGGGAGTGCGGAGGCGGCGACGGCGCCGCCGCCCGGGTCGGCCGGCTGGTACACGATGACCGCGACCACTAGCCCGACCGTCAGCATCGCCGCGGCGCCCGTCAGCCACCACCACCGGGCGAGCGACTCACCGAAACGGCCCGGGGCGGCCGCCTGGTGCGGCCAGAAGGCGCCGGGGCGGGGCGGAGGCAGGTGCCCGGGCGCGCCCTGATAACCGAACGGTGGCGCATATCCCGGGCCTGCCGGTGGCGACGGTGGGTGACCGGCATAGGCCGGCGCGCCGGAATTGGCTTCTTGCCAGCCTCCCGGGCCGCCGCCCCGCTCGCCCGGAACGCTCATGCCTTACCTCCTGGGCTGTTCACGAGGTGGGGATCCGGGAGGCGACCTTGTTGACGAGTTCGGCGGCTTGATCGCTGCCGCCGAAGTCGCACACCCTCATGTCGATCACGACGTTGCTGCGCGGCATCAGTGCACGCTCGCAACCCCAGCCGGTTCCGCCGGTCTTCTCCCAGGAGACCATCAGCGTGTTGTCGACGACCCTGGGGTCGCCGACGGCGATGGTGCCGCCCTCGTGGCGGTTCACCAAAACCTCGGTTCGAGCGCAGTGATCCCACTTCCTCGTGAGGTCCTCGAAGACGGCGCCGGCGTCTTTCGCGGTCGGATAGGCCACCAGCGCCTGCAGGGTCAACTTGACGTACCCGTCACCCGGTCCGTGAAGCTCGGCCGACTGGGCGTCGATGAAGCGGGTGTCGCGATAGACCTCCGCCATGCCCGGGGCCCAGATGCCGGCGCATTCGGGCGGGTCGGCGGTATCCAAGAACAGGCCGTTTTTGCTCTGGTAGAGCGTCATTCCCGGCTCGTGCAGGATGTCGCCGACCTCGGCGGGACTCAGCAGAAGATTCTGCAGGTCTTCCGGGCGAACCAACCCCGGTGTCGTGGGCACCGACAGCCCCGGCGGCTCTCGGTGTGAAGACGCCGAAGCCGACGCACCCGAGGTCGTCACACGGCTGATGAGGACGACGCCCAACGCGGCCGAGGCGACCGTGAGAATGGCCGTCGTGAGCATCAGCCACCGTTTGGCGCCGCGGGACGGGGCTGGCGCCGGGCGGGGAGGCCACGGAGGTGGTGCGCCGGCCGCACCCGGCTGGTAGCCGCTCCATGGCTGTCCCGGCGGATATGGACCGCCCGATGGGCCGACGTGATAGCCGCCGGGCGGCGGCGGGGCGTTGCCCTGATTCGCGGGCGGTTCGCTACCTGCCACGCGCCGGACCGTTCGCCGTCATTGCGGTCGTCCCCCGAAGTTTGTGGGCGAGCACAGCGGCCCGCCCGCGTACGTGAGCAGGATTCTAGATGGCAACGGGGATTGGAGTTTGCGGTTTCCCCGCCCGCAGGTGTCGCCGGCTCGGTCGGAGGCCGCTTCGCTGCGTTCGGGGCTCTCTGCGGTAGGCTTTCGACCTGCTGCCGGTCATCGAGCCGGCACCGGGCTGTGGCGCAGTTTGGTAGCGCACTTGACTGGGGGTCAAGTGGTCGCAGGTTCAAATCCTGTCAGCCCGACGCACGAAACAGGACTCGGTCACGACGCTCGACTCGACGAAATGCCTCCCAAACCGTTGCGCCAGTTTGCCTTCGACGGGTAACCCAGTGCCCGTATTCGACGAACCCCACGTCCGTCGCAGACGCGCTCAGGTTGACAAGGCACAATGGCGCTAATGACAACTCCCCGGGGGCCCTCGCGCGGCGATTCGCCGGAATGGAATCGCCCGCCCGAGCCGCCTGGTCGCGGCAGGGGACCGGTGCCACCGTCGCCCCAGCCCGCGCCCCCATCGGGATCTCCGACCCGGCGGATTCCTCAGGCCGGTCGGCCGTTCCCACCGCCACCGCCGTCACCGAACCGACCCCCGCCGCCCGGCCGCCCACCGACTCCGCAGCCGTATCCGCCGGGCCGCCCACCGGCCCCACCGCAGCGTCAGTCCGGCCCCCCACCGAAACAGCCGGAGCAGGCCACCACGCGGCTGCCCGCTCCGCAGCCGCAGGAGGCGCCGGCCCGACGCCGACGCCGCTTGTTGGGTAACCGGCGGTCGATGGCTCTCGTCCTCGCCACCGTGCTGGTGGTCATCCTTGCCGCCGCGGTCGGTGCCGAGCTATTCCTCCGCCACCTGGCCGGCAGCAAGGTGGCAAGCGCAGTGGCGTGCGAGGTGCAGGACAGTGCCACCGTGTCGTTTGCGTCCACGCCGCCGATGCTCTGGCAGTACTTCAGCGGCCGCTATCCCGACATCTCTGTACAGACTGCCGGCAATCAGGTGCGCAGCGCCAAAGGCATGAAAGTCAACATCAATATCAAGGACCTCCACCTCAGCGACGCTAATAACTCCAAGGGCACCATCGGCGCGCTCAACGGCACCATCACCTGGTCATCCGACGGCATCAAACAATCGATCCAGGACGCCATCCCGGTGCTGGGTAGTTTCGTGACCAGCCAAGTCACCACCAACCCCGGTGACGGAACCATCCAATTGAAGGGTCTTCTCGACAGCGCCACCGTCAAGCCGCAGATCGCCAACAATGGGCTGTCACTTCAGGTGGTCAACTTGACCGCGTTGGGCTCCAAGATGTCGACGGACAAGGTGCAGACGAACCTCGATAACCTCACGTCCAAAGCGACCCAGAACTATCCGCTGGGCATCCACGCCGACAACGTCAAGGTCACGGACACCGGCGTGGAGGCAACGTTTTCCACCACCAACGCGACCATCCCGGCCGCATCGTCGTCGTCTCAGACCGGTCAAGACTGCTTCAGCGGGGTCTGATTCGGCTCAGCCCATCGCAGCGGGCGTCGGTGAAACATCGCGCGAGCAGCGGAGCGCCCGCGTCGAGCATCGCAACGGCGTTCCACCGCGTCATGCGTTGCACCGTTTCGATCACCTCGCCGTTTTGTCGGTTTCAAGGCGGCGGTAATGACTACTGGCTGAGCCATCTGCCGTAGCCAAGACGTACTCGTTGCCGTACTTCTGTCGCATTTACTCCCGCCAGCGCTGGCCGAGCGCTTTCGCCGCCGTGGACACCTTCATGACCAGACGGCGCTCGCGATTCCTGACGGGAGTGAAGTGGTAGTGCTCGTAGAAGGATTGCGCCTCGTCGTCGATGGCATCAACGACGATGAGCCGGCCGCCGCCAATTTCCGATGCGGCGACGGCTTTGCCTAGCGCGTCGAGAAGTAGCTGCTCGCCAAATCCCTGACCCCGAAGCGATGTGTCGATCGCCAGGCGGGCAATCAAGTATCCGGGTATGCGGGAATAGCCGCCCGCCATGGATCCGGAGATGCCGTCGTCGTTGCGTACTACCTCGGTGGGACAGATGGCGAAATAGGCGCTGACTTTCTGTTCGCCGAGCGGGGTCCACACGTAGACATGGGCGACTCCGCTGATGTCCGCGCGACGAGCATGTGCGATGAGCCAGGTATTCAGCGATTCCTTACCGCAGTCGAATCCTTCCAATGTGTGGGCGTCATTGAGTCGCGCGGACTCGAACATCGTTCAGCGCCTTGTAAATACCGCTGGTTTGCGTGCGGCTGCCGCCAACCGCGGCGCGTCGTCAGCAGCATCGAGCGAGGACATCAGTTTGTCGAACTGTTCGGGCTCCATTGCCGTTACCAACTCCTGACGCAGGATGTCTTCGGCCCGTTGCATCGCAGCTTTCCGCACGAATTCCGACGTCTGTTCGTGGACAAGGTTGGCGGCACGCTGGATGCGGTCCAACGTCGCTTGCTCCGCGCGAAGCTCGATGCGCTTCGTCTTGGCTGCCACAGCGACACCTCCTTCTTTACCTCGGTAATCTCTGCTCGCAACGGGCCGACTACTCAATTGTACGGTGAATGTACGTACACAGCTAGTGACGGCGTCACACACCAATGCCGTGGCAGCGAAGGCTGCCAGCGACTGGGAAAAAGCGCTACCGCTACTTACTGGGGTCGAGTGATCGCAGGCGCGGCTACTGCGTGGCCACGAACGAGAAACTCCCGCTGGAAACCAGGTCCGGGTCGACGACGCAGCGCGTGCCGTCCACGTTGGGCTGCCCTGACACCACCTTGGCCGCCGCCGCGGCACCGGCGGCGTTGCGGGTGGGACCCCAGCCGCCGACCAGGCCGTGACCGTTGTCCGACAGGGCTACGCAGCCGCCCCGACCTTCGGCAAGCACGTGGCAGTCGGTGGCGCCGTACCTCTCGGCGCAATGACCTATCGCGCGGGCCTCGACATCACTCAGACCGGCGTGGCTGCCGCCCACCGTGACTTCGACGGCGTGCGCGGAGTCCGACCCCGCGATCACGATGTAGCCGCCCTGGGCCTGTGCCGGCGCGGCCAGTCCGACGGCACAGACGGTCAAGATCACCGCGGACGTAAGGGGCTTGAGCACAGGTTTCCTTTCGCAGGCGCGCGGGCAGCAGGGATGCGTACTAATAAGGTGCTCGCTCACCGGCGGCTGTGCCTCGCCATTAACCAGGCCTTGACACGCCCGTAGCAAATCTTCACAGTCGCGGCCGGCGGCCTGACGGCGCCGGTCGGCGACGGCTCCGGGAGGCTTGGCCACGGCGCGTTCCCGGCCGCAACCGACGGACCGCCGGGCGAACGCGCTCAGCGCCAAGGATGATGACCGTCATGGACGCTGAACTCAAACGCTGGCTGGACTCCGGGGAGTACTTCGACTACCTCGGCTTCGACATCTTCTACCGCGTCGAGGGCAGCGGGCCCCCGCTGTTGCTGATCCACGGTTACCCGTTCAATTCCTTTGACTGGGCGTCGATCTGGCCCACGCTGACGCAGCGGTTCACCGTCGTCGCGCCGGACATGATCGGCATGGGCTTCTCCGCGAAACCCGTGGCCTACCACTATTCGGTGGGAGACCACGCCGACATGCACGAAGCCTTGCTCGCGCACCTGAACATCGGCAACGCGCACCTCCTCGCCCACGACATCGGTGATTCCGTGGGCCAGGAGATGCTGGCGCGTCACGAGTTCGGCCGGCAAAGCTACGGCGCGCTGCGCATCGACTCGGTCACCTGGCTCAACGGCGGAATGTTCGTCGAGGCGTACCGCCCCAGGGCCGCGCAGAAGCTGATGTCCGGCACCCCGCTGGGCGACGTCCTCAGCCGCGTGCAGGGCAGCCCGGTGTCCCGGCGGCTGCTGGAGCCGACGCTGCGCGAGATGTTCGGCCCGAACACCAAGCCGACCCGCCACATGATGGACGTGTTCAACCAGATCCTGGACTACAACGACGGCCGCCGGGTGCTGCACAAGGTCGGCCGGTTCATCAACGATCGCTACACCAACCGCAACCGGTGGGTGCGTGCCATGCGGCAGACCGCGGTTCCGATGCGGTTGATCGATGGTCCGGTCGACCCCAACTCCGGGGCCCACATGGCGCGCCGTTACGCCGAGGTCATTCCCGAACCCGACGTGGTGATGCTCGCCGACGACATCGGACACTGGCCACAAATCGAGGCGCCCGAGGCGGTGTTGACGCACTTCCTCGCCCACATCGACCGCGTCGACGCCCGCTGAACGCCCCGCCGGGAACGCGGTGAAGGCTAGCCGTGGTGCGGCGGCCGCTCGTCGCGGAGCCGGCCCTCGTCCGAGGCCGCGCGCATCTGCTCCTCGTCGCCGAACCGCTCCACGTCCTCGGGCGTGATGCGCGGCGGCTGCGGCGCCGCCCGCGGCGGACGTGTCGGTTCGGTGGGCACCGGGCGATTATGGCTCACGGCTGAAAGGCCGGAAGCACGGTGCCGGAATCGCGGATCTCCCAGATGCTCGCTTTGGTGATGCCGTCGAAGTTGATCTTGTCCAGCGTCGCCCGTGAATACGTGAGGTCGATGGCGACGTGCGTCGCGGTGTTGCCGTACGGGTCCGTCATCGGGAAGGTGCCCTGGACGTTCACCGCGGCGGCGTCGGGATAGGTCGCCCGCGCGTACCTGAGGATGTCGATGGTGTCCGTCCGGGCGCCGTCCTTGATCAGCTGCTCGGTGTAGTTGTCGCGAATGGCGAATCGGGCGTCGACCACCTCGCCGTTCGGGCCCGGGCTGGTGGTGAAGGTGACTCCATCCGGCTTCTTGGGACCGGCCGGCGTCGCGGGCGCCGCCTCGGCCGGCGTCGCCGGTGCCGCCGTGGCCGAACTGCCCGGCGCCGGCGAGACGTCCTTCCTCTGGTCGAAAACCCAGCTCTTGCCGAGGATGACGAGGAGGGCGAGGGCGCCCAGCGCGGCCAGGGCGAGGGCGGCCTTACCTGAGGTGCGTTCCTTCGGCGGGTCGGTGGAGAACGCCCACTCGGTGGTCCAGTTGGTGCCGTCGAAATACCGTTGCAGGCCGTGGCCCACCCCCGCGGGGTCGGGATACCAGCCCGGCGCCGACTTGGGCGGGGGCGGCGCCTGTTCAGATGGCATGTGTCCATTTTCGTCGTGACGGAGACGTCTCGGCTACCCGCCGCATCGGTCGCGCTGCCATCGCACCCTCCTTCGTCGACCACCGACTACCCGCTGCGACGCATCCGAAGACCCCGGCGACACTGCTACGTGTCGCGCGGCGACGTGAACTCGAGGTGGCCCTGGCGTGACGGTTCGGCGTGACGGCCGGGGTTCGGCGGGCCGGCGGACCCGGTGCGGGCTATGAATTGAAGAATGAGCAACCACCATGTCAACCTGACCCAGCAGGAAAGCTCGTTGATCGGCGAGAGCCATCCCGAGGCGCTCACGCGCATGGACGAGAAGTCGCTGAAGGAACTGCAGGCCCGCCTCAGGCAAGCGCGCGAGAAGAACTTCAGCCTCTTGCGGCGTCGGGGCGCGGCCCGGGTGGAGGCCGAGGGTGCCCGCGGTTCGGCCCAGCCGGCCAACGAGAAGCGCGGCGAAAAGGTGGAGATCTTCGACCAGGCGCTGGCCCGGGTGAGCGAGCGCCTCGGTGCCATCGCCGGCACCGAGTAGCGGGTAGCCGGCTCGTAACCAAACCCGCTGGGCTACCGTGCCTTTCGCAGATCGGCGAGCGAGTTTCGCAGCCCGCCGTCCAGCCGAATCTGCACCGCCGCCACCGCCACCATCACCGCGGCGGTCACCAGGTGCACGACCGCGTCGGTGACGTTGTTGGGGAAGCTGAAGACGACGGCGACCTGGTGCGAGAAGAAGGCCCAGATGCCCGGCAGCGCACCGGCTGCCGCGGCGATCAGCAGGTACAGCACGGCCCACGACTTGCGCGTCGCGCACACCAGGCCCGGGGCGAACAGCGCGAGGCCGGCGACGGCGTGCCAGCCGTTGTAGTCCATTCCGAAAAGTTGGACGGTCGGAGCCCCGGGACCGATCGCGAAGCTCGGATTCACGATGAAGCCGATCACGGCCTGAACGACATGAAAAACGCAGATGATCAGCAGCCCGATCTGGGCGAAACTCCACCTCACATTGCACCCCCTTGTGCGCGGCAAGATGGTTTCGAATACTACGCCCGGTAGTAGATTTGGGTCAACGGCATCGGCGGGCGGCCGCCGGACCGAAAGCGTCAGTTCCGGCCGGGCAGCCTCATCACCGCGCGCACGACGGGCACCAACGACTTCTGCCACAGGGTCCCCGGGATGCCAAGGGGCGGATCGAGATTGAACACGCGGGCGGTGGCGATCGTCTGGGATTCGGTGTACTTCAGCAGACCCTCGGGACCGTGCCGGCGGCCGACGCCGGACTGGCCCATTCCACCCATCGGCGCGCCCAGGCTGCCCCAGGCGAACGCGTAACCCTCGTTCACGTTCACGGTTCCCGAACGCAACCGTGCGGCGATGTGCTCGCCGTCGGCGGAGGAGCCGGCCCACACGCTGGCGTTCAGCCCGTACTCGGTGTCGTTGGCCTTCTCGACGGCCTCGTCCACGTCGGCGACCGGGTAGATGGAGACGACCGGGCCGAACGTCTCGTTGGCCGCGCACTCCATCTCCGGCGTGACGTCGGCCAGCACCGTCGGCTCGTAGAACAGGGGCCCGATGTCGGGCCGGGCGTTGCCGCCCGCAATCACCTTGGCGCCTTTGGCTTTCGCATCGTCGACATGGTCCGTCACCGTGTCGAGCTGGCCGGCGGAGATCAGGCTGCCCATGTCGACCGAGAAGTCATACGCGGTGCCCAGCTTCATGTTCCGCACCGCGGCGCCGAACTTGCCGATGAAATCGTCGGCGATGTCCTTCTCGACATAGATCCGCTCGATGGAGATGCACAGCTGGCCCGCGTTGGAGAAGCACGCGCGGGTGGCGGCGCGCGCGGCCTTGTCCAGGTTGGCCCCGCGCGTGACGATCATGGCGTTCTTGCCGCCGAGCTCCGCGGAGAACCCGATGAGCCGCCGGCCGCAATGCTCCGCGAGTTGCCGGCCCGTGGCGGTCGATCCGGTGAACATCAGGTAGTCGCAGTTGTCGATGATCGCGGTGCCGACGACCGAGCCGGGCCCGGGCACGATCGCGTACAGCGCCCTCGGCAGGCCGGCCCGGTACAACAGTTCGGCGCATGCCAGCGCGCAGTACGGGGTCTGGCTGTCCGGCTTGAGCACCACCGCGTTGCCGGCGAGCAGCGCGGGCACCGAATCGGACGCCGTCAGCGTCATGGGGTAGTTCCACGGCGAGATCACCCCCACCACGCCCTTGGGCTGGTAGCCGACGGTGGTCTTGCCGATGCCCGGCAGCAGCGACTGCACCGTGCGCGGCTTCAGCAGGTCCGCCGCGACGCGCACGTAGTAGTTCGCGTTCGCCATCAGGTCGACGATCTCCTCCTGGGCCGCCCACCGGGCCTTGCCGGCTTCGGCCTGCAGCAGGTCCATCAGGAACTCGCGGTTCTCCACCACCAGGTCGCGGTAGCGGCCGATGACCTCGATGCGCTCGGCGACCGGCCGGTTCGCCCACTCGACCTGGGCCGCGCGCGCCTCGGCGAACGCCGCTTCGACGTCGTCGGCCGTGCCGATCGGGATCGTGGCGAGCGGCCGGCCCGTGAAGACCTCGTCGATCGTCTTGGTCTGGCGCGCGGTCTCGTCCTTGATCGCGGCGAGTCGACGCAAGCGGTCGAAGATTTCGGCTGACGGTGCGGGCATGGCGATTCCTTCCGCGGGAGCACGGACGTTCAAGCCACCAGACTATTGGGTTTGCGGGCGGTGGCGGGAGCGCGTCAGTTCGGCGGCGGGGGATGGTCGACCTCGAGCAGCTTCTGGGCGATCTGCTCGACGGGGGCGTTGGTGTCCTGCGAGAGTTTCGCCAGCAGCCCGAAGGCGGCGATCGCGTCGATGTCGAAACGCTCCATCAGCATGCCCTTGGCCTGGCCGATCGTGTCTCGCGTCTCGATGGCGCGCCGCAGTTGCCGGTTCTCGGCGGCCAACGCCCGCAGGCACGCGTCGTGGCGGGCGCTTTCCACCGCGCTGATCGCCTCGAGCGTATGAAGTACCTCGGCGGGCGTCCAGGATCCGCCCTGATCGGCCGCGCGGGCCAGCTCGGCGAGCATTCGCCTGCTTTCCGAGATCTCTTCGACGTGGTGCGCCACGCCCAGCAGCTCGCCGTGGTCCACCAGGGGCGCGTTGCTGGGGCACCACACCTTCGGCACGAACTGGTCGGGCGTCACGGGGTCCGGGACGTCGTAGCGCTGTACCCGCATGTCATGCGGGTGCCGGGTGCGCAACACGGTCTCCAGGGACGCGGTCAGGTTCGCCGTGCCGGTGGACTGCGGGTCGTGCGGATTGTCGGGGAACGCGTCGAAGAGGAGCTGGCCGGGCAACTCGCCGGGTTCACGCAGGGTCACCCGCTCGTACGCGACGCTGGCCGCCCGGATCCGCAGGTCGCGGTCCAGGAGCAGGAACGAGCCGCCCGACGAGTTTCGGTCCATCTCGTGGGCTATCACCTCGAACCGGTGTTGGCTCTCCACGTGTTTTCACTACCCGCTCGGGCCGCCGGGTAACCGTCGCGGCGCGGTGAACGCCGTAGGGCACCGCCCGCACGAGGGTGACGGTGAGGCGGACGCCGCTGGGCGGCACGTAGGAGCGCCGCTCGCCGGGACGCGCGCCGGCGATCGCGGAGCCCAGCGGCGAATGGACCGAATACACCTCCACGCCGCAGTGTTCGGCGCCGCGCGCACCCAAAAGGAAGGTCTCGACCTCATTGGTGTCGTCGTAGCGGACGGTCAATACCATGCCGGGTTCGGCGATTCCGTCGTCGGGCGGATCCTGGCCGACGACGGCGTTGACCAAAAGGTCATGAATCCGTTGAATCCGCAGCCGCCGCGCGCGGCGGACGGCGTCGCAGTATTCGTCGGCGTCGGCGTCACACGGCTCGCGCAGCGCGGCCAGTTCCCGCTGGAGTCGCCCGTAGGCCTGCGGTGAAAGCCAGGTGGCCTGCACGCTGGTCATGTGTCGGTGTCCTCTCCTCAGGCGGCGGTGGCGGCCGACGGTCGCCGATCCGGACGCCCGGCCGTTTGACACGTGGAACCGTTGCGGCGCAGCGGCGTTGGCGACGGGCCTCGATAGGGCACCGCCTCGAGCAGGGTCACGAGCCGCCCGGTCTCGTGGGGGATCGCGTAAATGCGTTGTTCGCCCGGGCGGGCGCCGGCGATGCAGCGGCCCAGCGGCGACGCCATCGAGTAGACCTTGATGTCGGCGTCCTCGGCGCCCCGCCGACCGAGCAGCAGGGTTTCGGTTTCACCGGTGGCGTCGTAGCGGATGGTCAGCACCATGCCCGGCCCGGCGATCCGCTCGCCCGCGGGATCGTCGCGGACGGCCGCGGCGCCCAACAGGCGCTCGATCTCGCGAATGCGCCGTTGCCGTGCCGAGGGGCGCATGCCGCCGCGTGCGCCGTAATCCAGGTAATCGTCGGGGACTTCGACGCTGCGCCGGGCGCGCAGGGCGGTCAACTCGTCCTGCAGCCGGCGGTAATGCCGGGGCGTGATGGGGATGCGTGTCATCGCGTGCCGTCCTTTCGGTGAGTTGGGTGTCGTCAGGGGCGGGCCGATGCGTGGCTGCCGTCCCTGACGACGGGGAGCCCTTGCGGGGCAAGATATTTGACTTCCGGGCTACCAATTCCCATGATGGCTTGCGCGGGCATCCGCACGCTTGCCCGGATCGGACAAGGGCGGGGCGGGCCGTTGTTCCCGGCGGACAACGCGTTTGCGCTCCGCGCGGGGTGCACCCACCGGGTCACCCGTGCCCGACGAGGCGGTCGAACTCGTGTTGCCACCTGGCGCCACGGGCGCTGTCGAGGGCATGGCGCACGCCGGCGAACGAAGCGGCCACCGACAGGCTGACGGCGCACCAGATCGCTGCCGCGATCGCGACCGCCTCGTCGCGGGGAGACACCACTGGCCGGCTCACCGGCGCACCCCGGCGATCGACCCAGATCTCCACCCGGTCACCGACTTTGGCGGTGAGCGGTGCGGCGACGTCGCCGGTGCGTTCGGCCCCGGCGAATTCCCATCGGGCGGGGGCCGTGGCCGCCGTCCCGCCGAGGGTCGTGCGGGGGTGGGCCGCCCCCACAACCGTCGCGTTCACCGGCTGGCGGGCCTGGACCCACTCGGCGTAAGCGCCGCTGCGGGATTCGTGGACCGCGGTCCCCACGGCGGCGGCGATCGGCACGGTGAGCAGTGACACCGCTACGGCCAGCACCAACAGCACCGCCTCGAGCCGGTCGCTCGCCCGAACCAGGGGGTTACGGCTGAACAGCCGCGCCAACAGCGTTCGCGGCAGCGGCACGGTGAACGTCTCCAGCGCGGCGCCATCGCCGCGCCGGCGGGCGGTCTGCGATTGATGATCGTGACGCGGGCTGGTCATCGGTGTCCCATCGAGGATCGGCATGGGTCAAGGTCGGTCACCTCGATCGTGCCGCCCGTGGCGCCCGCGAAGGTTGCCGAAGTCCGACAAGGGCGCCCCGGCGCGTTGTCGGATTCCGACAGCGTTCGATCAGGGGATATCGGCGGCCGCGAGCTCGATCATCATCGCCAGCCGCTTCCTCGCGTCGTCGAGCGGCAGGGTGGTGATCTCGGCCATCTTGCGGAGGCGGTAACGGACGGTGTTTTCGTGCACTCCGAGGCGCTCGCCGGCTTCGGCGGGGTCGCCCTGGGCCTCGAGCCACGCCCGCAGCGTGGCGAGGTAGTCCGTTCCGTGGGCGCGGTCGTGGCGGCGCAGCTCGGCCACCGGTCCGCGGGTCGGGGTGCGACCGGCCCGCGCCGCGGTGCGCAGCCGCTGCAGCAGGATGTCGTCCCAGGATTCGTCGTAGGCGGGCGGAGCGGATCCCGGCGACGTCTCGTGCAGCGCCAGACACTCGTCGGCCTCCTGGCGCGCCGCGGCGAGGTCGGCGACCTCGGCCGCGCCGCTGATGCCGGCCAACACGGTCACGTGTTCGGGCAGGGCGGCTGTCAGGCCGGTCACCCAGCGGCGCGCCGTCGAGGCCGGCCCGGCGGGCAGCACGGTGTAGATGGTGTTGCCCGCCAGGGCGCTCCGACCGGGCCGTGACCAGCCGAACCCGGTGGTCGCGCGGTCGAACGCCAGCAGCAGGGCGGCGTCGCGTTCGGCGCCGACGGACGCCTGCAGCGCGATCACCCGCAAACCGCCCTGCGGCAGGCCGAGCTTGCTTGCCGCCGTGCCGGAATCGGCGCTGCCCTCCAGCAGCCGGAACACCAGTTCGGACTCGACCTGACGTTCGAGATCGGCGCTGGCCTGCGAGCGCAACAGATGCAGGGCGACGGTATGGGCGCCCTCGGCCAGCGCGTTGCGGGCCGGCTCGTCCAGCGGCTCCGAACAGGCGACCCATACCGAACCCATCAGCTCGCGGCCCGAGCGCACCGCCACGACCATGCGCCCGGTCACGCCGTGGTCCGCGTCGCCCGCGACAAAAAACGGCTCCTCCGAGCCGGTCAGCTGTGCGGTCACGCCGTGGGCGTCGAACAGTGCGCGCAGCCGGTCCGGTGTCTCGCGGTCCAGGATGGTCTCGACCCGCGCCGGGTCGGCGTGCCGCTGCAGCCGCGAGTACGCGAGCACGCGCAGTAGCCGGTCATGGATGACCACCGAACTGCCGATCGCCTCGGCCAGGCTGTCCGCCAGCGCGAACAGGTCGGTCGGGCCGCGGCCGGCGGCGGTTTCGCGGCCCTCCAGCGGGCAAGCTCGACCGCAAGTCCCTGCCCGCGCCCGACTACTCCGACGCCGACCGTTACCGCGCCCCCGTCGGCGCCGTGCAGGAGATCCTCGTCGGCATCTACGCCCAGGTGCTCGGGCTGGAGCGGGTCGGCGTCGACGACTCGTTCTTCGACCTGGGCGGGGACTCGCTCTCGGCGATGCGCCTGATCGCCGGCGTCAACACCAGCCTGAACGCCAACCTGGGCGTGCGCGCCGTGTTCGAGGCGCCCACGGTCGCCGAGCTCGCGCCGTTGGTCGGCGGGGACGCGCGGGCCGGCTGGATCCGCTGGTGGCCGCGGAGCGGCCCGCGGTCATTCCGTTGTCGTTCGCGCAGAACCGGTTGTGGTTCATCGACCAGTTCCAGGGCCCGTCGCCGGTCTACAACATCGCGGTGGCCTTGCGGCTGCGCGGGCGCGTCGACACCGGCGCGTTCGGCGCGGCGCTCGCCGACGTGGTGGGCCGCCACGAAAGCCTGCGCACGGTGTTCGCGTCGGCCGACGGGATACCGCAGCAGGTGGTGCTTCCCCCGGAACGCGCCCGCCTGGGCTTCGGCACCGTCGATGCCCGCGGGTGGACCGAAGGCCGGCTGCGCGAAGCCATGGACGCGGCGGCCGGTCACACTTTCGACCTGGCCAACGAAATCCCCATCCACGCAGAGCTTTTCACCACCGACGACGACGAGCACGTGCTGGTCGCCGTGGTGCACCACATCGCCGCGGACGGCTGGTCGATCGCCCCGCTGGCGCGTGACCTGGGGGTGGCGTACGCCAGCCGCTGCGCGGGCCGGGAGCCCGACTGGGCCCCGCTGTCGGTGCAGTACGTCGACTTCACGCTGTGGCAGCGCGCGCAGTTCGGGGAGCTGGAGGACAGCGACAGCCGCATCGCCGCGCAGTTGGACTTCTGGGAAGAAACCCTGGCCGGGATGCCCGAACTGCTGCAGCTGCCCACCGATCGGCCCTACCCGCCGGTCGCCGACCACCGCGGCGCCCGGCTGGCCGTGGACTGGCCGACGGAGTTGCAGCAGCAGATCCGCCGGGTAGCGCGCGAGCACAACGCGACCAGCTTCATGGTCATCCAGGCCGCGTTCGCCGCGTTGCTCGCCAAGATCACCGCGAGCGACGACGTCGCCGTGGGCTTCCCGATCGCCGGGCGGCGCGACCCCGCACTCGACGAGCTGGTCGGGTTCTTCGTCAACACCCTGGTGTTGCGGGTGGACCTGAAAGAGCTCGGTGGGGATCCGACCTTCGCCGAACTGCTGGCCCAGGTGCGACGGCGCAGCCTGGCCGCCTTCGAGCACCAGGACGTGCCGTTCGAGTTCCTGGTGGACCGGCTGAACCCGACCCGCAGCCTCACCCATCACCCGCTGATCCAGGTGCTGCTGGGCTGGGAGAACTTCCCGGGCTACGACACCAACCCCACCGCCACGCTGGCCCTGGGCGACGTCCAGGCCACGCCGATGCCGGTGGAAACCCACACGGCGCGCATGGATTTGACGTTCTCGCTGGCCGACCGCTGGACCGAGGCCGGCCGGCACGCTGGCATCGGCGTCACCGCGGAATACCGCACCGACGTGTACGACGCGGACACCGTGGTGTCGTTGATCGAGCGGCTGCAGCGGCTGCTGGCGGCGGTCACCTCGGATCCGGCGCGGCGCCTGTCGACGGTCGACCTGCTGGACGCCGGTGAGCACGCCCGGCTGCAGCGGTGGGGTAACACGGGAGTGCTGGCTCGCCCGGCGACGCCGGTGTCGGTTCCGGCGCTGTTCGCCGCGCAGGCCGCCCGCACGCCCGACGCGGTGGCGCTGGTCTGCGACGGCCGATCGATGACATACCGGGAGCTCGACGAGGCGGCGAACCGGTTGGCGCACTTGATGATCCGGCACGGAGCCCGACCGGGCGAGCGGGTGGCGCTGCTGTTCCCGCGGTCGGCGCAGGCGATCGTGGCGATCGTCGCCGCGCTCAAATCCGGGGCCGCCTACCTGCCCATCGATCCGGCGCTGCCGGCGGCCCGGATGGAGTTCATGCTCACCGACGCCGCGCCGATCGCCGCGGTCACCACCGCCGCGCTGGCCGGCCGGCTGGACGGGTTCGACCTGGCCGTGATCGACGCCGACGACCCGGCCGTCGACGACCAGCCCGGCACGGCGCCACCGGGGCCGGGCCCCGACGACCTGGCGCACGTCATCTACACCTCCGGCACCACCGGCGTGCCCAAAGGCGTTGCGGTAACCCAACACAACGTCGCGCAGCTCTTCGATTCGCTGCGGATCGGCATCGAGCTGACGCCGGAACAGGTGTGGACGCAGTTCCACTCGTATGCCTTCGACTTCTCGGTGTGGGAGATCTGGGGCGCCCTGCTGCACGGTGGGCGCCTGGTCGTGGTGCCCGAGTCGGTGTCGCGCTCGCCCGAAGAGTTCCACGCGCTGCTGGTGCGGGAGGGCGCCACGGTGCTGACCCAGACGCCGTCGGCGGTGGGGTTGCTGCCCACCGACGGCCTGGACGCGACCGCGCTGGTGATCGGCGCGGAGCCCTGCCCGCCCGAACTGGTGGACCGCTGGGCCCCCGGCCGCGTGATGGTAAACGTCTACGGCCCAACCGAAACCACGATGTGGGCGTGCAAGAGCGCGCCGCTGGACGCCGGATCAGGCTTCCCGCCGATCGGCTCCCCGGTCACCCGGGCGGCGTTCTTCGTGCTGGACGAATGGCTGCGGCCGGTGCCGGCCGGGGTGGTCGGCGAGCTGTACCTGGCCGGCGACGGCGTCGGCGTCGGGTACTGGCGCCGATCCGCCCTGACCGCGTCGCGCTTCATGGCCTGCCCGTTCGGCGCACCCGGGACCCGCATGTACCGCACCGGCGACCTGGTGTGCTGGGGCACCGACGGGCAGCTGCGTTACCTGGGCCGCGCCGACGAGCAGGTCAAGATCCGCGGCTACCGCATCGAACTCGGCGAGATCCAGGCCGCCCTCAGCGCAGTGGACGGGGTCGAGCAGGCGGTGGTCGTCGCCCGTGAGGACCGCCCCGGCGACAAGCGCCTGGTGGGTTACGTCACCGGCACGGCCGACGCGGGCGCGGCCCGCGCCGCGGTGGCCGAGCGGCTCCCCGCCTACATGGTCCCGGCCGCGGTCGTCGTGTTGCCCGCGCTGCCCATGACCGTCAACGGAAAGCTCGACACCCGTGCCCTGCCCGCGCCGGACTACCGGGACACCGCCAACTACCGCGCCCCGGCCACCGCGACCGAGGAGATCCTGGCGGGCATCTTCGCCGACGTGCTCGGCGTCGAGCGCGTCGGCGCCGACGACTCCTTCTTCGACCTCGGCGGCGACTCACTGTCCACGATGCGGCTGATCTCGGCGGTCAACGCCGCGCTGGATACCGACCTCCCGGTGCGGGTCGTGTTCGAGGCGCCGACGGTCGCACAGCTGGCACCCCGCATCGACGAGGGCGCGGGCCGGCTGGCGCCGCTGGTGGCCGGCGAGCGCCCGGCGGTGATCCCGCTGTCGTTCGCCCAGAACCGGTTGTGGTTCATCCAGCAATTGCAGGGCCCGTCACCGGTTTACAACATGGCGGCCGCGCTGCGGTTGGGCGGGCCCCTCGACGCCGACGCGCTGCGGGCGGCGCTGGCCGACGTGGTCGGCCGCCACGAGAGCCTGCGCACGCTGTTCCCCGCGCGCGAGGGCACCCCCGAGCAGGTGGTGCTCGCCGCCGAGCGGGCCGATTTCGGTTGGGACGTGGTCGACGCCACCGGTCTCCCGGCCGGCGAACTGGACGGCGTCATCGCGGAGACCACCGCCCACACCTTCGACCTGGCGAGCGAAATCCCGCTACGGGCAAAGCTGTTCGCGCTCGACGAGCGGGAACACCTGCTGGTGATCGTGGTGCATCACATCGCGGCGGACGGCCTGTCGCTCACCCCGTTGGCCGCCGACCTCAGCGTGGCGTACGCCGCCCGGTCCGCCGGGCGGGCGCCCGGATGGGCCGACCTGCCGGTGCAGTACGTCGACTACACGCTGTGGCAGCGGGCGCAATTCGGCGACCTGGACGACAGCGAGAGCCCCATCGCCGCCCAGCTGGCCTACTGGGAAGAGGCCCTGGCCGGGATGCCCGAGCGGCTGGAACTGCCCACCGACCGCCCCTACCCGCCCGTCGCCGACCAGCGCGGCTCCAGCGTGGTCGTCGACTGGCCGGCCGAGCTGCAGCAGCAGGTCCGGCGCGTGGCCCGCGAACACAACGCGACCACCTTCATGGTGGTGCAGGCCGCCCTGGCCGTCCTGCTGTCGAAAGTCATTGCCAGCACGGATGTTTCGGTGGGCTTCCCGATCGCCGGCCGGCGCGACCGCGCTCTCGACCAGCTGGTCGGCTTCTTCGTCAACACCCTGGTCCTGCGGGTCGACCTCGGCGGCAACCCCAGCCTCGCCGAACTGCTGGGCCGGGTCCAGGCACGCAGCCTGGAGGCCTTCGAACACCAGGACGTGCCGTTCGAGCTGCTGGTGGAGCGGCTCAACCCGGTCCGGAGCCTGACCCACCACCCGCTGGTGCAGGTGATGTTGGCCTGGCAGAACTTCGCCGGGCACGACGACCCGGCCGCCGGCTTGGCGCTGGGCGACCTCGAGGTCAGCTCCGTGCCCGTCGACACCCAATCGGCCCGCATGGATTTGGTGTTCTCGCTGGCCGAGCGCTGGACCGAAACCGGCGAGGCCGCCGGCATCGGCGGGCGGGTGGAGTTCCGCACCGATGTGTTCGACGCGGACACCGTCGAGGCGTTGATCGGCCGGCTGCGGCGGGTGCTGGCGGCGCTGACCGCCGACCCCGGCCAGGCGTTGTCCTCGGTCGACCTGCTCGACGACGGGGAACGCGCACGCCTGGAAGGGTTTGGCAATCAAGCGGTTCTGACCGACCCGCCGTCAACGTCCGTGTCGGTGCCGTCGTTGTTTGCCGCGCGGGTGGCTGAGGCGCCGGGGGCGGTGGCGCTGACGTGTGGTGGCTTGTCGGTGACGTATCGCGAGTTGGATGTGGCGTCGAATCGGTTGGCGCATCATCTGGTTTCTCGGGGTGTGGGGCCGGGTCAGACTGTGGCGTTGTTGTTTTCGCGGTCGGCCGAGGCGGTCGCGGCGATGATGGCGGTGCTCAAGACGGGGGCGGCGTATCTGCCGATCGATCCTTCGTCGCCGGATGCGCGGATCGGGTTCGTGCTCGGTGATGCCGAGCCGGTGGTCGCGCTCAGTACCGCGGCGTTGGCCGGGCGGCTCGACGGGCATGCGGTGGTGGTGATCGATGTCGATGATGCGGGTATCGACGCCGAGCCCGATATCGGGTTGCCCGAGCCTGACGCTGAGGGTTTGGCGTATGTGATTTACACCTCGGGGACCACGGGTGTGCCCAAAGGTGTTGGGGTGACGCATCGCAACGTGACGGCGTTGCTGGGTGCGTTGGGTGCGGGTTTGCCGGTGCCGGGGGTGTGGTCGCATGCGCATTCGCTGGCTTTCGATGTGTCGGTGTGGGAGATTTTCGCGCCGTTGTTGCGGGGTGGGCGGTTGGTGATCGTCGATGAGGACACCGCGCGAGCGCCCGAGGAGTTGCGCGCGGTGCTGATCGGCGAGCGGGTGTCGGTGTTGACCCAGACGCCGTCGGCGATTGCGATGCTCGATCCCGGCGGGCTCGATGAGGTGGCGGTGGTGTTGGCCGGCGAGGCGTGTCCGGCTGAGGTGGTGGATCGCTGGGCGCCGGGGCGGGTGCTGGTCAATGCTTATGGGCCGACCGAGACCACGATGTGTGTGGCGATCAGCGCCCCGCTGGGGCCGGGTTCGGGGGTGCCGCCGATCGGGTCCCCGGTGCCCGGGGCGGGGTTGTTGGTGCTCGATGGTTGGTTGCGGCCGGTGCCGCCCGGGGTGGTCGGGGAGTTGTATGTGGCCGGGGCCGGGGTCGCGGCGGGGTATCTGGGTCGGGCCGGGTTGACCGGGTCGCGGTTTGTGGCGTGTCCGTTCGGGGCGGCGGGGCTGCGGATGTATCGGACCGGGGATTTGGCGTGTTGGGGTGCTGATGGGCAGTTGCGGTATCTGGGGCGTGCCGATGAGCAGGTCAAGATCCGTGGGTATCGCATCGAGTTGGGGGAGATCCAGGCCGCGTTGAGTGCGTTGGCTGGGGTGGAGCAGGCGGTGGTGATCGCGCGTGAGGATCGCCCCGGGGATAAGCGGCTGGTGGGTTATGTCACCGGTGGCGCCGACGTCGAGGTGTTGCGCGCCCAGTTGTCGGCGCGGTTGCCGGGGTTCATGGTGCCCACGGCGATCGTGGGCCTGGACCGGGTGCCGCTGACCGCCAACGGCAAGCTGGACATTCGCGCGCTGCCGGCCCCGGACTACAGCAGCGGCGACTACCACGCCCCCCAAACCCCCACCGAAGAAATCCTGGCCGCCATCTTCGCCGACGTCCTGGGCCTCGACCGCGTCAGCACCGACGACTCCTTCTTCGAACTCGGCGGCGAAAGTATCTCGGCGATGGGCCTGATCGCCGCCGTCAACACCAACCTGAACGCCGGCCTCCAAGTCCGCGTCGTGTTCGAGGCGCCCACGGTCGCGCAGCTCGCGCTGCGGATCGGGGAGGGCGGCGGCGGCCTGGAGCCGTTGGTGGCCGCCGACCGGCCCGCCGTGGTGCCGTTGTCGTTCGCGCAGAACCGGTTGTGGTTCCTCGACCAATTGCAAGGCCCGTCACCGGTTTACAACATGGCGGCCGCGCTGCGGCTGCGCGGCCGGCTCGACGCCGACGCGCTCGGCGCGGCGCTGGCCGACGTGGTGGCCCGCCACGAGAGCTTGCGCACCCTGATCGCGGCGCCCGAGGGCACGCCACAGCAGCTGGTCACCCCCGTCGAACAGGCCGACTTCGGCTGGGAGATCGTCGACGCCACCGCCTGGTCGGCCGGCCAGCTCGACGAGGCCATCGGCGACGCCGCGCGGTACACCTTCGACCTCGCGGCCGAAATCCCGCTGCGCGCTGAGCTTTTCCGCGTCGACGAGGACGAACACGTGCTGGTGGCCGTGGTCCACCACATCGCCGCCGACGGGATGTCGATCACCCCGCTGGTGCGCGATCTCGGCATGGCCTATGCCAGCCGCTGCGCCGGGCAGGCCCCCGGCTGGGCGCCGCTGGAGGTGCAATACGTCGATTACACGCTGTGGCAGCGCGCACAGTTCGGCGACCTGGACGACCGCGAGAGCCCCATCGCCGCCCAGCTGGCCTACTGGGAAGAAGCCCTGGCCGGGATGCCCGACCGGGTGCAACTGCCCGCCGACCGGCCCTACCCGCTGGTGGCCGACCAGCGCGGCGCCACCGTCGAAATCGCCTGGCCCGCCGAACTGCAGCAGCGGGTCGGCGCGCTCGCCCGCAAGCACAACGCCACCAGCTTCATGGTGGTGCAGAGCGCGCTGGCGGTGCTGCTGTCCAAGATCAGCGCCAGTTCCGATGTGGCGGTGGGCTTCCCGATCGCCGGGCGGCGCGACCCCGCGCTCGACGAGCTGGTCGGGTTCTTCGTCAACACCCTGGTGTTGCGCGTCGACGTGACCGGCGACCCGACCTTCACCGACCTGCTGGCCCAGGTGCGCCAGCGCAGCCTGGCCGCGTACGAAAACCAGGACGTGCCGTTCGAGGTGCTCGTCGAGCGGCTCAACCCGGCCCGAAGCCTGACCCACCACCCCCTCGTCCAGGTGATGCTGGCGTGGCAGAACTTCGCCGGACAGGACGCCGGCCCGGTCGCCGGCCTGTCCCTGGGCGACGTGGAGATCGCGCCGATACCCGTGGACACCCAGACCGCCCGCATGGACCTGACCTTCTCGCTGGCCGAGCGCTGGAGCGAGGCCGGGGAGCCCGCCGGGATCGGCGGGACCGTCGAATTCCGCACCGACGTCTTCGACGCGGACAGCATCGCCGCGCTCGTCGCGCGGCTGCAGCGGGTCCTGACGGCAATGACCGTCGACCCCGCCCGGCCGCTGTCCTCGCTGGATCTGCTCGACGAGGCCGAGCACGCCCACCTCGACCGGATCGGGAACCGGGCGGTGCTCACGGCGCCGGCGGCCGCGCCGGTATCCATCCCGGCGCTGTTCGCCGCGCAGGTGGCCCGCACGCCGGAGGCGGTGGCCCTCGCGTGCGCCGGCCGGTCGATGACCTACCGCGAGCTGGACGAGGCCGCGAACCGGTTGGCGGGCGTGCTGGCCGGCCGCGGGGCCGGCCCGGGAGAGTCCGTGGCCCTGCTGTTCTCCCGTTCGGCCGAGGCCATCGTGGCGATCCTGGCGGTCCTCAAGTCCGGGGCGGCCTACCTGCCGATCGACCCGGCGCTGCCGGAGTCCCGGATCGGCTTCGTGCTCTCCGACGCCGCGCCGCTGGCCGTCGTCACCACCGCCGACCTGGCCGACCGGCTGATCGGCCACGACGTGCCCGTCATCGACGTCGGCGACATCGACACCGCCCGCGCTGCGGCGCTCACGGCACCGGGGCCGGAGGACATCGCCTACCTCATCTACACGTCGGGCACCACCGGTGTCCCCAAGGGCGTCGCGGTCACCCACCGGAACGCGACCCAGCTGCTGGCGCGCATGGACGCCGGCCTGCCGCGCGCCGGGGTGTGGTCGCAATGGCATTCCCTGGCCTTCGACGTCTCGGTCCACGAGATCTTCGGCGCGCTCCTGCACGGCGGGCGGCTGGTCGTGGTGCCCGAAACCGTGGCGCGCTCGCCCGAAGACTGCCACGCGCTGCTGGTCGCCGAAGGGGTCAGCGTGCTGAGCCAGACGCCGTCGGCGGCCGCGATGCTGCCGCCCGAGGGGCTGGACTCCGTCGCCCTGGTGGTGGCGGGCGAAGCGTGTCCGGCCGAGCTGGTCGACCGCTGGGGTCCGGACCGGGCGATGATCAACGCCTACGGCCCGACCGAGGCCACCGTCTACGCGGCGGTCAGCGAGCCGCTCACGGCGGAGTCCGTCGAATCCGGTGTGGTGCCGATCGGATCACCGGTGCCCGGGAACGCGTTGTTCGTGCTCGACGGGCGGCTGCGGCCGGTGCCGGCCGGCGTGGTCGGCGAGCTGTACGTGGCCGGTGCCGGGGTGGCCTGCGGATACTGGCGGCGCGCGGGGCTCACCGCGGCACGGTTCGTGGCGTGCCCCTTCGGTGGCGCCGGCACCCGCATGTACCGCACCGGCGACCTGGTGCGCTGGCGCGCCGACGGACAGCTGGACTACCTGGGCCGCGCCGACGAGCAGGTCAAGATCCGCGGGTACCGCATCGAGCTCGGCGAGGTGCGGGCCGCGCTGGCCTGGCTGGACGGAGTGGAGCAGGCGGTGGTCGTCGCCCGCGAGGACCGCCCCGGTGACAAGCGCCTGGTCGCCTACATCACCGGAACGGCCGACCCGGCCGGGGCCCGCGCCGCACTGGCCGAGCGGTTGCCCGCGTACATGATCCCCACCGCCGTGGTGACGCTCGACGCGCTGCCGCTCACGCCGAACGGCAAACTCGACACCCGCGCCCTGCCCGCACCGGAATACTCCGACGCCGACCAGTACCGCGCCCCGGACAACGCCGTCGAGGAGATCCTCGCCGGCATCTACGCCCAGGTGCTGGGGCTCGACCGGGTCGGGGTCGACGACTCCTTCTTCGACCTCGGCGGCGACAGCATCTCGTCGATGCAGGTGGTCACGCGGGCCCGCGCCGCCGGGCTGATCTGCCGGACCCGCGACATCTTCGTCGAGCAGACCGTCGCCCGGCTGGCCCGCGTAGCCGAGGTGGCCGACGCGGCGGCCGACGTGGCCGACGAGGGCGTCGGGCCGGTCGCGGCCACCCCGATCATGCGCTGGCTGCGCGACGTGGCCGGGCCGGTCGACCAGTTCAACCAGGCCATGCTGGTGCAGGCCCCCGCCGGGGCCGGCGAGGCCGACGCGCTGGCGGTGCTGCAGGCCCTGCTCGACCGGCACGGCATGCTGCGCCTGCGCGTGGACGACGCCGGCGGCGACTGGTCGCTCACGGTGCCCGAGGCGGGCTCCGTGGACGCCCGCGACTGCCTGCACACCGTGGGCGAGCTGACCGACGCGGCGGTCGCCGAGGCCCGCTCGCGGCTGAACCCGGCGGCCGGAGCCATGCTCAGCGCCCTGTGGGCCGGCTCCACCGGCCAGTTGGTGGTGATCATCCACCACCTCGCCGTCGACGGCGTGTCCTGGCGAATCCTGTTGGAAGACTTGAACATCGCATGGGCACAGCACCGGGCGGGCCAGCCGGTGGCGTTGCCCGCGGCGGGCACGTCCTTCGCCCGGTGGGCGTCCCGGCTGGCCGAGCGCGCGAGCCACCCCGACGTCGTCGACCAGCTGGACGCCTGGCAGCGGGTGGCGGCGACCCCCGCCGCGCTCCCCGCGGTGCGCCCCGAGACGGACACCTTCGCCACCGCCGGACACCTCTCGGCGGAGCTCGACCCCGAGACCACCGGCATGCTGCTCGGCGCGGTGCCGGCCGCCTTCCACGCCGGCGTCCAGGACATCCTGCTCATCGCGTTCGCCCTGGCGGTGGCGGAATTTTTGGGCACCGGCGGCGCGCCGATCGGCATCGACGTCGAGTCCCACGGCCGCGACGAAGAGCTCGGCCGCGACCTCGACCTGTCGCGCACCGTGGGATGGTTCACCGCCAAATATCCGGCATCGTTGACGCCGGCCGAGCTGCGCTGGGCGCAAGTGGTTTCCGGCGACACGTCCCTGGGCGCGGCCCTCAAGGACGCCAAGGAACAGCTGCGCGCCCTCCCGGACCCGCTGGGCTACGGGCTGCTGCGCCACCTGGCCCACGCGACCGGCCTCGACGCCGCCGACCCGCCTATCGGGTTCAATTACCTTGGGCGCCAAGGCGGCTCGGCCGAGCTCACCGACGAGATGTGGCGACCGGTGCAGGACGCCGTCACCGCCGCCGCCGCGGCCATCCCCATGCCGCTGATGCACACCCTCGAGCTCAACGCGGCCACCGTCGACACCGCGGACGGCCCGCGCCTGCACGCCAATTGGACGTGGGCGCCCTCCGCCCTGGACGAGGACCTGGTCCGCCGGCTGAGCCGGTTGTGGTTCGAGGCGCTGGCCGGCATCTGCGCCCACGTGCGCTCCGGCGGCGGCGGACTGACCCCGTCGGACATCGCGCCCGCCCGCCTGAGCCAGCAGCAGATCGACCGGCTGCAACGGCAACACCGCATCGCCGACGTGCTGCCGCTGACCCCGGTGCAGCAGGGGCTCCTCTTCCACGCCCACACCGTGCGCGGCGGCCGCGAGGACGCCACCGACCTCTACGCGGGACAACTCGACATCGGCGTCACCGGGCCGCTGGACCCCGACCGCCTGCGCGAGGCCGTGCACGCGGTCGTGAAGCGCCACCCGAACCTGGTGGCCCGCTTCTTCGACCAGTTCGACGAGCCGGTGCAAGTGATCACGGCCGACCCCGCGCCCGCCTGGCAGTACCTCGAACTGGAGGACGGCCCCGGCGCCGACGAGCGCATCCGGCGGCTCTGCGCCGCCGAGCGCGCCGCCGTCTGCGACCTCGCCAACCAGCCGCCCTTCCGGGTCGCCTTGATCCGCACCGGAACCGACCGCCACCGGCTGGTGCTGACCAACCACCACGTCGTGCTCGACGGCTGGTCGATGCCCATCCTGCTCGGCGACATCTTCGCCGCTTACTACGGTCAGCGTTTGCCCGCCGCGGCGCCCTACCGCAGCTTCGTCAGCTGGCTGGCCGCCCGCGACCGCGACGCCGCGCGCGCCGCCTGGGGTGAGGTGTTCGCCGGTTTCGACGCCCCCGCCCTGGTCGGCCGCCAGGACCAACTGCGGCCGGGGGAGCAGGGCGTGCAGAGCTTCACGCTGCCCGCCGAACTCACCCGGGCCGCCGGCGAGCTGGCCCGCTCGTGCCACACCACCGTCAACACGGTGCTGCAGGCGGCCTACGCCCAACTGCTGTGCTGGCTGACCGGCCAGCACGACGTCGTGTTCGGCACCACCGTCTCGGGCAGGCCGGCCGAGATCCCCGGCGCGGAAACGATGGTCGGCCTGCTGATCAACACCGTGCCCGTGCGGGCCACCCTCACCCCGACGACCACGGCCGCCGAGCTGCTCGAGCAGCTGCAGCGCGCCCACAACCACACGCTCGATCACCAGCACCTGGCGCTCAACGAGATTCACCGGATCACCGGTCAGGACAAGCTGTTCGACACGCTGTTCGCCTACGAGAACTACCCGATCGACGCCGCCGCCCTGTCGGGCGACCACGAGCTGTCCATCACCGACATCGCCAGCCGGGAATCCACCCACTACCCGCTGACCATCCAGGCCCAGCCGGGACCCGAAATGCGTCTCCGCGTCGAACACGACACCGACGTGTTCGACGCCGACGCGGTCGCGACGCTGATCGACCGGCTGCGGCGGGTGCTGGACGCCATGACCACCGACCCCGGCCGACCGCTCTCGGCGACGGACGCGCTGGACGCCGCCGAGCATCGTCTGCTGGAGGAGATGGGTAATCGCGCGGTTCTGGCCCGGTCGTGGGTGCCGGTGTCGATTCCGGGGTTGTTCGCCGCGCAGGTGGTGCGGACTCCGGATGCGGTAGCGGTGTCGTGTGCGGGTGGGTCGTTGACGTATGGGGAGTTGGAGGAGTCGGCGAATCGGTTGGCGCATGTGCTGATCGAGCGGGGTGCGGGCCCCGGTGCGTCGGTGGCGGTGGTGTTGTCGCGGTCGACCGAGGCGATCGTGGCGATCCTGGCGGTCCTCAAGACCGGGGCGGCGTATCTGCCGATCGACCCGGCGTTGCCGGCGGCGCGGATCGAGTTCATGCTTTCCGACACCGCGCCGGTGGCCGCGCTGACCACCGCGGCGCTGGCCGAGAAGCTGGCCGGGTATGTGCTGCCGGTCATCGACGTGCACAGTCCGGCGCTGGCCGGGCAGCCGGCCACGGCGCCGGCGCCGGGGCCCGAGCCCGAGGATGTGGCGCACATCATTTACACGTCGGGCACCACGGGGGTGCCCAAGGGGGTGGCGGTCAGCCACGCCAATGTGACCCGGTTGTTCGACGCCCCTGAGGTCGGGGTGGTGTTGGGGTCGGGTCAGGTGTGGACCCAGTTCCATTCGTATGCCTTTGATTTCTCGGTGTGGGAGATCTGGGGGGCGTTGCTGCATGGGGGGCGGCTGGTGGTGGTGCCCGAGGCGGTGGCCCGCTCGCCCAAGGACTTCCATGCGCTGTTGGTGACCGAGCGGGTCACGGTGTTGAGTCAGACCCCGGCGGCGGTGCGGATGCTCTCGCCGCAGGGGTTGGAGGGCACGGCGTTGGTGATCGGCGCCGAACCGGTGCCGGCCGAGGTGGTGGACCGGTGGGCGCCGGGGCGGGTGATGGTCAACGTGTACGGGCCGACCGAGACCACGATTTTCGCCACGGCCAGCACACCGTTGGCGGCCAAGGGTGGGGCGCCGCCGACCGGGTCGGCGGTGCCCGGGACGGCGCTGTTTGTGCTCGATGGCTGGCTGCGGCCGACCCCGGTCGGGGTGGTCGGGGAGTTGTATGTGGCCGGGCGCGGGGTCGGCCTGGGTTATGTGCGCCGCGCGGGGTTGACCGGGTCGCGGTTTGTGGCGTGCCCGTTCGGGGCGCCGGGGGCCCGGATGTATCGCACCGGGGATTTGGTGTGCTGGGGGGCTGATGGGCAGCTGCGCTATGTGGGGCGTGCGGATGCGCAGGTCAAGATCCGCGGGTATCGCATCGAGATCGGCGAGATCCAATCGACGCTGGCCGCCCTGGATGGGGTCGAGCAGGCGGTGGTGGTGGTGCGTGAGGACCGCCCCGGCGACAAGCGCCTGGTCGGCTACCTGACCGGCAGTGCGGAGCCGGCCGCGCTGCGCGCCGCGCTGGCCGAGCGGCTGCCGGGCTACATGGTCCCCGCCGCGATCGTGGCGCTACCCGAACTGCCGATGACGGTCAACGGCAAACTCGACACCCGCGCGCTGCCCGCCCCCGAATACCACGGCACGGGATATCGCGCCCCGAGCACACCCACCGAGGAAATCCTGGCCGGCATCTACGCCCAAGTCCTCGGCGTCGACCGCGTCGGCATCGACCAATCCTTCTTCGACCTCGGCGGCGACAGCATTTCCGCGATGCGCCTGATCGCGGCCGTCAACACCGATCTCGACGAGTACCTCTCCGTGCGTGCCCTGTTCGAGGCACCCACGATCGCCCAGCTGGCACCGAGAATCGGTGAGGGCACCGGGCGGCTCGAGCCGCTGGTGGCCGGGCCTCGCCCCGCGGTCGTGCCGCTGTCGTTCGCCCAGAGCCGGCTGTGGTTCCTCGACCAATTGCAAGGCCCCTCACCGGTTTACAACATGGCCGCCGCGATGCGGCTGCGCGGCCGGCTCGACGCGCAAGCCCTCGGCGCGGCGCTGGCCGACGTCGTCGCCCGCCACGAAAGCCTGCGCACTGTCTTCGCCGCACCCGACGGAACCCCGCAGCAAGTGGTCGTCCCCGCGGAGCAAGCCGATTTCGGCTGGCGGGTGATCGACGCCGGCGGCTGGCCGGCGAGCCGGCTGGACGACGCCGTCAAGGCCGCCGCCCGCGACACGTTCGACCTGTCGACCGATATCCCGTTACGCGCCTGGCTGTTCCGCGTCGCCGACGACGAGCACGTGCTGGTGGCGGTGGTGCACCACATCGCCGCCGACGGCTGGTCGCTGCGGCCGCTGGCCGCCGACCTCGGCGTCGCCTACGCCAGCCGGTGCGCGGGCCAGAGCCCCGAGTGGGCCGAATTGCCCGTCCAGTACGTGGATTACACCCTGTGGCAACGCGACCAGTTCGGCGACCTGAAGGACAGCGACAGCCGCATCGCCGCGCAGCTGGCCTACTGGGAAGACGCCTTGGCCGGCATGCCCGAGCGGTTGCAGCTGCCCACCGATCGGCCCTACCCGCAGGTCGCCGACCAGCGCGGGGCCTCGGTCCCCATCGACTGGCCGGCGGACCTGCAGCAGCAGGTCGCCGCGGTGGCCCGCGAACACAACGCGACCAGCTTCATGGTGGTGCAGGCCGCCCTGGCCGTGCTGCTCTCCAAGGTCGGCGCGACTTCCGATGTGGCCGTGGGCTTCCCGATCGCCGGGCGCCGCGACCCCGCCCTCGACGACCTGGTCGGCTTCTTCGTCAACACCCTGGTGCTGCGTGTGGACGTGGCGGGCGACCCCACCTTCGCCGAGCTGCTGGACCGGGTGCGCACGCGCAGCCTGGAGGCCTTCGAGCACCAGGACGTGCCCTTCGAGGTGCTGGTGGAGCGGGTCAACCCGACCCGCAGCCTCACCCACCACCCGCTGATCCAGGTGATGCTGGCGTGGCAGAACTTCGGCGGGCAGGACAACGACGCCGCGACCGGGCTGGCGCTGGGCGACGTGCGGGTCAGCTCCATACCGCTGGACACCCAGGTCGCCCGCATGGACCTGACGTTCTCGCTGGCCGAGCGCTGGACCGAGGGCAACGAGCCCGGCGGCATCGGCGGGCGGGTGGAATTCCGCACCGACGTGTTCGACGCCGAGAGCATCGAGACGCTGGTCGAGCGGCTGCAGCGGGTGCTGGCGGCGATGACCACCGATCCCGCCCGCACCGTGTCGTCGGTCGACCTGCTCGACGCGGCGGAACGCGCCCGGCTGGAGGAGCTCGGCCACCGCGCCGCGCTCACCGCGCCGGCCGCCGAGCCCCTGTCCATCCCCGCAGCGTTCGCCGCCCAGGTGGCGCGCACGCCGGACGCGCCGGCGCTCGGCTGCGGCGCCCGGACCTGGACATACCGAGAGCTCGACGAGGCCGCCAACCGGTTGGCGCACCTGCTGGCCGGCCGCGGCGCCGGGCCCGGGCACACCGTGGCGTTGCTGTTCAACCGGTCGGCCGAGGCGATCGTGGCGATCCTGGCGGCGCTCAAGACGGGGGCGGCCTACCTGCCCGTCGACCCCGCGCACCCGGCGGCCCGCATCGGCTTCATGCTCGCCGACGCCGCGCCGGTCGCCGCGCTCACCACCGCCGACCTGGCCGACCGCCTGGACGAGCACGACGTCGCGGTCATCGACGTCGACGATCCGGCCGTCGAGACCCAGCCCGCCACCGCGTTGCCGGCCCCGAGCGCCGAGGACGTCGCCTACCTCATCTACACCTCGGGGACCACCGGTGTGCCCAAGGGCGTGGCGGTCAGCCACCGCAGCGTCACCGGGCTGATGGCGTCCGTGGACGCCCGCCTGCCGGACGCCGGGGTGTGGTCGCAGTGGCATTCCTACGGCTTCGACGTGTCGGTGTGGGAGATCTTCGGTGCGCTGCTGCGCGGTGGCCGCCTGGTGGTGGTCCCCGACGCGGTGGTCCGCTCCCCGGAGGACCTGCACGCGCTGCTCGTCGGCGAGGGCGTCAGCGTGCTCAGCCAAACCCCTTCCGCCGCAGCGATGTTGGACCCGGCGGGGCTGGAGTCGGCCGCACTGGTGGTCGCCGGCGAGGCCTGCCCGACCGACCTGGTGGACCGATGGGCGACGTCCGGGCGGGTGATGATCAACGCCTACGGCCCCACCGAGGCGACCGTGTACGCCGCCATCAGCGCGCCGCTGACCCCCGGGTCGGGCGTGGTGCCGATCGGCTCCCCGGTGGCCGGCGCGGCGTTGTTCGTGCTCGACGAGTACCTGCGGCCGGTGCCGCCCGGCGTGGTCGGCGAGCTGTACGTGGCCGGCGGCGGGCTGGCCCGCGGCTACTGGCGCCGTGCGGCGCTGACGGCGTCGCGCTTCGTCGCGTGCCCGTTCGGCGGGCCCGGCGACCGCATGTACCGCACCGGCGACCTGGTCTGCTGGGGCGCCGACGGGCAGCTGCAGTACCTGGGCCGGGCCGACGAGCAGGTCAAGATCCGCGGCTACCGCATCGAACTCGGCGAAATCCAGGCGGCGCTGGCCGAGCTGCGCGGGGTGCGGCAGGCGGCCGTCGTCGCCCGCGAGGACCGGCCGGGGGATAAGCGGCTGGTCGGCTACATCACCGGCAAGGCGGACCCCGCCGAGCTGCGCGCCCGGCTGGCCGACCGGCTGCCCGCGTACATGGTCCCGGTGGCCGTGGTGACGCTGGACGCGCTGCCCCTGACACCCAACGGCAAGCTCGACGCCCGCGCCCTGCCCGCCCCCGAATACTCCGACGCCGACCGCTACCGGGCGCCGGGCACCCCGGTCGAGGAGATCCTGGCCGGCATCTACGCCCAGGTGTTGGGCGTGGAGCGGATCGGGGTGGACGACTCGTTCTTCGACCTTGGCGGGGACAGCATTTCGTCGATGCAGGTGGTGACCCGGGCGCGCGCCGCCGGCCTGACCTGCAGGACGCGTGACATCTTCGTCGAGCAGACGGTGGCCCGGCTGGCCCGGGTGGTGGGCGTGGCCGACGGCGACGCCGACGCGACCGACGAGGGCACCGGCGCGCTGCCCGCGACGCCGATCATCCGGTGGCTGGAAGGCGTGGACGGCCCGGTCGAGGAGTTCAACCAGACGATGGTCGTGGCGGCGCCCGCCGGGGTGACCGAGGCCGACGTGGTGGCCGTGTTGCAGGCCCTGCTGGACCGCCACGCCATGCTCCGGCTGCGCCTGGACGACGGCGCCGACGGCTGGGCGCTGACGGTGCCCGAGGCGGGCTCGGTGGACGCCGCCGAACGCCTGCGGACCGTGGACGACCTGTCCGAAGCGGCGGTACTCGCGGCGCGGTCCCGGCTGGACCCGGCCCGCGGGGTGATGCTCAGCGCGCTGTGGGCGGCCGGGACCGGTCAGCTGGTGCTGATCATTCACCACCTGGCCGTCGACGGGGTGTCCTGGCGAATCCTGTTGGAGGACTTGAACATCGCCTGGGCCCAGCACCGCGGGGGGCAGCCGGTGGCGCTGCCGCCGGGCGGCACGTCGTTCGCCCGCTGGGCCGCCCTGCTGGCCGAGCACGCGCACGCCCCGGACGTCGCCGGACAGGCCGGCGCCTGGAAGCGGATCGCCGCGACCCCGCCCGCACTGCCGGCCGTGCGGCCCGAGATCGACACCTACGAGACCGCCGAACACCTCTCGGTGCAGCTCGACGTCGAGACCACCCGCACCCTGCTCGGCGAGGCGCCCGCGGCGTTCCACGCCGGGATCAACGACATCCTGCTGATCGGTTACGCCCTGGCCTGGGCCGAGTTCCTGGAAACGGGCGACGCGCCGGTGGGCATCGACGTGGAGGGCCACGGCCGCCACGAGGAGCTGGGCGCCGGGGTGGACCTGTCGCGCACCGTCGGCTGGTTCACCACCAAATACCCGGTGGCCCTGAGCGTCGCTGAAATGCCTTGGGCGCAGGTGCTTTCCGGCGATCCGGCGCTGGGGGCGGCGCTCAAGGCCGCCAAAGAACAGCTGCGGGCGCTGCCCGATCCGCTGACCTACGGGCTGCTGCGCTACCTCAACGCCGACGTCGACCTCGACGGCGCCGACCCCACCATCGGCTTCAACTACCTGGGCCGGTTGGGCGGCGCGGCGGCCGAGATGTCGGACGAGTTGTGGCGCATTTCCCGCGACGGCTCGTCGACCACCGCCACCAGCACCGCGGTGCCCATGCCGCTGATGCACACCGTGGACCTCAACGCCGGCACCGCCGACACCGAGGAAGGCCCGCGGCTGCACGCCAACTGGACGTGGGCCCCCTCGGCGCTGGACCGCGAGCAGGTCACCCGGCTGAGCCGGCTGTGGTTCGAGGCGCTGGCCGGCATCTGCGCCCACGTGCGCTCCGGCGGCGGCGGGTTGACCCCGTCGGACGTCCTGCCGGCCCGGCTGACCCAGCGGCAGATCGACGAGCTCGAGCGGCGGACCGGCATCGCCGACATCCTGCCGTTGACCCCCCTGCAGGAGGGGCTGCTCTTCCACGCCACCACCACCCGGGGCGGCCAGGATTCCGGCGACCTGTACGTGGTGCAGCTCGACATGAGCGTCAGCGGCCCGCTGGACCGGGACCGGCTGCGCGATGCGGTGCAGGCGGTGGTCGACCGGCATCCCCACCTCGTCGCCCAATTCTGCGACCAGTTCGACGAGCCGGTGCAGATCATCCCCGCGGACCCCGTGATGGCGTGGCGGTACGTCGAGCTCGACGGCGGCACCGACCCCGACGAGCGGATCCGGGAGCTGTGCGCGGCCGAGCGCGCCGCGGTGTGCGACCTGGCCGACCGGCCCGCGTTCCGGGTGGCGATGGTCCGCACCGCGGAGAACCGGCACCGGCTGGTGCTCACCATTCACCACGTCGTGCTGGACGGCTGGTCGGTGCCCATCCTGGTGAACGAGACGTTCGCCAGCCTCACCGGGCAGCGGCTGGCTCCGGCCCCGCCGTATCGCAACTTCGTCACCTGGCTGGCCGACCGCGACCTCGATGCCGCGCGGGCGGCGTGGGGCGAGGTGCTCGCCGGCTTCGACACCCCGTCGCTGGTCGGGCCGCCGCACGCAATGCAGCCGGCGGCGCGCGGCCTCACGACGGTCGCGGTGTCGGCCGAGACCACCCGCGCGCTCGGCGAACTGGCGCGGTCCTGCCAGACCACCGTGAGCACCGTGCTGCAGGCGGCCTGGGCGCAGCTGCTGACCTGGCTGACGGGCAACTACGACGTCGCGTTCGGGACGACAGTCTCCGGCCGGTCGGCCGAGGTCGCCGGCGCCGAGTCGATGGTGGGCCTGCTGATCAACACGATCCCGGTGCGCGCCCGCATCACCCCGGCGACCAGCACCGCCGATCTGCTGGACCAGCTGCAGAGCGCCCACAACGACACGCTCGAGCACGAGCACCTGTCGCTGAGCGAAATCCACCGGATCACCGGCCACGAGAAGCTGTTCGACACGCTGTTCGCCTACGAGAACTATCCGCTGGAAACGTCCGCGATGGCGGTCAACCACGAGCTGTCCATCACCGACTTCAACGTGTTCGAACGCAACCACTACCCGCTGACGATGCAAGCCGCCCTCTCCGGCGACCGCATCGGCCTGCGGGTGGAATACGACGCCGGCCTCTTCGACGAGCACACCGTCGAGGCGCTCACCAAGCGGCTGGAGCGGGTGCTGGTCGCGATGACCGCCGACCCGGCCCGGCGGCTCTCGTCGGTCGACCTGCTCGACGGGGCGGAGCACGCCCGCCTCGACGACGTCGGCCACCGGGCGGTGCTGAGCCGCCCGGCGCCCGACCCGGTCTCGATCACGGATATGTTCGCCGACCAGGTCGCGCGCCGCCCGGATGCGCCGGCGATCGGCTGGGCCGACCTGTCGATGACCTACCGGGAGCTGGACGAGGCGGCCAACCGGCTGGCGCACCTGCTGGCCGCCGAGGGCGCGGGCCCCGGAACGTCCGTGGCGCTGCTGTTCTCGCGGTCGGCGCAGGCGATCGTGGCGATCCTCGCCGTGCTCAAGACTGGGGCGGCGTACCTGCCGATCGACCCCGCCGCCCCGGGCGCCCGGATCCGGTTCATGCTCGCCGACGCCGCGCCGGTCGCCGCGGTCACCACCGCGGGACTGCGGTCGCGGCTGGACGAGAGCGACGTCCGGGTCATCGACATCGAGGACCCGCGGATCGACCGCCAGCCGCCGACCGCGCTGCCGGCACCCGAGGCCGACGGCGTCGCGTACCTCATCTACACGTCGGGGACGACCGGCGCGCCCAAGGGCGTCGCGGTCACCCACCGCAACGTGACCCGGCTGATCGGCTCGCTCGACGCCGGCCTCCCGGCCCCCGGCGTGTGGACCCAGTGCCACTCGTACGCCTTCGACGTGTCGGTGTGGGAGATCTTCGCCCCGCTGCTGCGCGGCGGGCGCGTCGTGGTGGTTCCGGAGGCCGTGGTGCGCTCACCCCAGGACTTCCGCGCCCTGCTGCTCGACGAGGGGGTCAGCGTGTTGACCCAGACCCCGTCGGCGGTGGCGATGCTGGACCCGGCCGGGCTGGACTCGGTGTCGCTGGTGATGGCCGGGGAGGCCTGCCCGCCCGAGGTCGTCGATCGCTTCGCGCCCGGCCGGGTGATGGTCAACGCCTACGGCCCGACCGAGACCACGATGTGCGTGGCGATCAGCGCGCCGCTCGCGGCCGGCTCGGGCACCCCGCCGATCGGCTCACCGGTGCCCGGCGCGGCGTTGTTCGTGCTCGACGGCTGGTTGCGGCCGGTGGCGCCCGGGGTCGTCGGCGAGCTGTACGTGGCCGGCAGCGGCGTGGCCGCGGGCTACCTGGGACGCGCCGGCCTGACCGGGTCCCGGTTCGTGGCCTGCCCGTTCGGCGAGCCCGGCGCGCGCATGTACCGCACCGGCGACCTGGTGTTCTGGGGCGCCGACGGCCAACTGGTGTACGTGGGCCGGGCCGACGAGCAGGTCAAGATCCGCGGCTACCGCATCGAACTGGGCGAGGTCCAGGCCGCGCTGGCCCGGCTGGACGGCGTCGACCAGGCCGTCGTGATCGCCCGCGAGGACCGCCCCGGCGACAAACGCCTGGTCGGCTACATCACCGGCACGGCCGACCCCGCCGAGGCGCGCACCGCGCTGGCCGGACGGCTACCCGTCTACATGGTTCCGGCGGCCGTGCTCGGACTCGACGCGCTGCCGCTGACCCCCAACGGCAAACTCGACACCCGCGCCCTGCCGGCGCCGGAATACACCGGCCGCGGGTACCGGGCCCCGTCCAACGCGACCGAGGAAATCCTGGCCGGCCTGTTCGCCCAGGTGCTCGGCGCCGACCGGGTGGGCGTCGACGACTCGTTCTTCGACCTCGGCGGTGACAGCATCTCCGCGATGCGCCTGATCGCCACGATCAACGCCCACCTGGCCGTCGACCTCGCGGTGCGCACGCTGTTCGACGCGCCCACGGTGCGGGACCTGAGCCAACGACTGGGCACCGACACGACGTCGCCCGAGGAGATCGTCCCCATCCAGACGCTGAAGCGCGGCGCCGGCATCCCGGTGTTCTGCCTCCACCCGGCGGGCGGAGTGAGCTGGCCCTATCAGGTGCTCGGCACGTACCTGGACTGCCCGCTCGTCGGGATCCAGCAGGCCCTGGCCGACGGCGAACCCGAGCCGCGGTCGATCCGCGAGATGGCGCAGAACTACGCCGACCGGATCCAGGCGATCTACCCCTCGGGCCCCTACAACCTGCTCGGCTGGTCGTTCGGCGGGGTGGTGGCCCACGATGTCGCGGTCGAGCTGCAGCGCCGCGGATGCGTGGTCTCGCGCCTGATCCTGCTCGACGCCCAACCCGTCATGGACGGCGAGGTCGACGGAGCCGCCCTGCCGGACGGCGCCCTGGGCGCCGAACCCGGGGCCTCGCGATCCGAGCGGCTTCTCGAGCTGGTCGCCGGGAACGCGCGCGACAACGTCGCGCGGTACCGCAGTCACGAGCCGGGCGTCTTCCGTGGGGACATCACCGTCTTCTCGGCCGGCCGCGACGAAGACGAGCGCGGGGCATTTTTGGTGCGCTCCTGGCGGCCCTACGTCTCCGGCGACGTCCTCGCGTATGCGGTGGACTGCGCGCACGACGACATGCTGACCAACGACGCCGTGGGCCTGTACGGACAACGGCTCAGGCACCTGCTCGTCCTCGCCGAGCGCCGGCTGGAACTGGCCCACGGTGGCCCGCACGCGCCGCGGGACGGGAAGCTGCCCGGGGAGCGCGCCGGATAACGGCCGCGCTCATCCGCCCGGCGAGCCGATGGATTTCACGGTGGCCGTACGGGCGCGCCGCATCCGCCTTCGGTATGGTCCAAGGAGTGTGCGGAGTCACCGGGGAGGTACGGCTCGACGGGCGGGTCCCCGATGTAGCAGCGGTGTCAGCGATGGCCGCCGTGATGACCCGAAGGGGTCCCGACGCGTCCGGCGCCTGGTCGCAGGGCCGGGTCGCGCTCGGTCACCGTCGCCTCAAGATCATCGACCTGAGCGAGGCCGGCGCGCAGCCCATGGTCGACCCGGAGCTGGGCCTGGCCATCGCCTTCAACGGCTGCATCTACAACTACAAGGAGCTGCGCAGCGAACTCACCGGCCACGGCTACCGGTTCTTCTCGCACAGCGACACCGAGGTCCTGCTCAAGGCCTACCACCGCTGGGGTGACGCCTTCGTCGGCCACCTGCACGGCATGTTCGCCTTCGCCATCGTCGAACGCGACAGCGGCAGGGTGCTGCTCGGCCGCGACCGGCTCGGGATCAAGCCGCTGTACGTGACCGAGGACGGCGACCGGATCCGGTTCGCCTCCGCCCTGCCGGCGCTGCTGGCCGGCGGCGGCGTGGACACCCGCATCGACCCGGTCGCCCTGCACCACTACATGACGTTCCACTCGGTGGTGCCCGCGCCGCTGACCATCCTGCGCGGCGTCCGCAAGGTGCCGCCGGCGTCGCTGATCGCCATCGAGCCCGACGGCCGGCGCACCGTCACCACGTACTGGACCCCCGACTTCACCCGGCACGCCGACCGGGCGGGCTGGTCGGAAACCGACTGGGAAGAGGCGGTGCTCGACGCGCTTCGCGTCGCGGTCAAGCGCCGGCTGGTCGCCGACGTGCCGGTCGGCTGCCTGCTGTCGGGCGGCGTCGACTCCAGCCTGATCGTCGGCCTGCTCGCCGAGGCGGGCCAGCACGGGCTGATGACCTTCTCCATCGGTTTCGAATCCGCCGGCGGCGTCGAGGGCGACGAGTTCCGGTGGTCCGACATCATCGCCCAGCGCTTCGACACCGACCACCACCAGATCCGCATCGGCACCGACCGGATGCTGCCCGCGCTCGACGGGGCGATCGGCGCGATGAGCGAGCCGATGGTCAGCCACGACTGCGTCGCCTTCTACCTGCTCAGCCAGGAGGTGGCCCGCCACGTGAAGGTGGTGCAGTCGGGTCAGGGCGCCGACGAGGTGTTCGCCGGCTACCACTGGTACCCGCCGATGGGCTCGCCGGCCGCGGCGTCCCTGGAGGGCTCGGTCGCCGAGTACCGCGGCGCCTTCTTCGACCGGGATTCGGCGGAGCTGGCCGGCCTGCTGGGGCCGGGCGCCCTGGCCCCGGGGGACCCCAGCGAGCGCTTCGTCAGCGAGCACTTCGCGCGCGCCGGCGCCCAGACCGGCGTCGACCGCGCGCTGCGGCTGGACACCACCGTGATGCTGGTGGACGACCCGGTGAAGCGGGTCGACAACATGACCATGGCGTGGGGCCTGGAGGGACGGGTGCCGTTCCTCGATCACGAGCTGGTGGAGCTGGCGGCGACCTGCCCGCCGGAGCTGAAGATCGCCCACGAGGGCAAGGGCGTCCTCAAGCAGGCCGCGCGCCGGGTGATCCCGTCGGAGGTCATCGACCGGCCCAAGGGCTACTTCCCCGTCCCCGCGCTGACCCACCTCGAGGGCCCCTACCTCGACATGGTGCGCGACGCGCTGTACGCGCCGGTCGCCAAGGAACGCGGCCTGTTCCGTACCGAGGCGGTCGACGCCCTGCTGGCCGACCCCAACGGCAAGCTGACGCCGCTGCGCGGCAACGAGCTGTGGCAGATCGCCCTGCTCGAGCTCTGGCTGCAGCGACACGGCATCACGGGCCCGGTGGCATGACCGTGACCGATCCCCCCGGCGACCACACCGAGGCGATCACGATGGGCCTGCACGACGCCTCGCCGCCGGAGCTGGTGGAGGCGATGGCCAAGGACGTCGAGCTCGAACTGGGCTGGGGGCGGCTCATTTTCGGCCAGACCTTCGCCGACGCCCACGAGTTGGTCGAGGCGCTGCGGCGGGAGGGCCCGGGGCGCCGGGACATCTGCATCTACGCCCGCGAGTCCCACGTGGTGGTCGCCGAGGCGCCGACCGAGCTCTTCATCGACCCCAGCCACACCTACCGGCTGCGCTTCACCGACTCGATGAAGGCCGAAGACCTGTCGCCCGCGCCGCTGGGCGTCACCGTGCGCACGCTCAACGACCCGGTCGACGCCGACGCGATGAACCGCGTCTACGTGCGCTGCGGAATGGTGCCGGCCGGCGTCGACGTCATCTGGCACAACCACCAGCACGTGCCGGCCGTGACCTACCTGCTGGCGGTGCGGGACGCGGACGGCGCGGTGGTGGGCACCGTCACCGGGGTGGACCACGAGCTGCTGTTCTCCGACCCGGAGCAGGGGTCGAGCCTGTGGACCCTGGCCGTCGACCCGGCCGCCGGGCTGCCCGGGATCGGCGCGGCCCTGACCCGGGCGCTGGCGGAGCGGTTCCGCGACGCGGGCCGCGCCTACATGGACCTGTCGGTCGCGCACGACAACGCCGCCGCCATCGGCCTGTACGAGAAGCTCGGATTCCGCCGCGTCCCGGTGCTGGCGATCAAGCGCAAGAACGCGATCAACGAGCCGCTGTTCAGCCCGCCGCCCGAGACGGTCGACGACCTGAACCCCTACGCCCGGATCATCGCCGACGAGGCGCTGCGCCGCGGCATCTGGGTCGAGGTACTCGACGCCGAGACCGGCGAGATGCGGCTCACCCACGGCGGCCGCAGCGTCGTCACCCGCGAGTCGCTGTCCGAGTACACCTCGGCGGTCGCCATGTGCCGCTGCGACGACAAGCGCCTGACCCGGCGCCTGGTCTCGGAGGCGGGCATCACGGTGCCGCGCGCCCGGCTGGCCACCTTCGACGAGGGGGACTACAACTTCCTCACCGAGGTCGGGGAGGTGGTCGTCAAACCGACCCGTGGGGAGCAGGGCAAGGGCATCACCGTCGGCGTGACCGCCGACAACGGTCCCGACGAGCTGGCCGCCGCCCTGGCCCGCGCTCGCCAGCAATATCCGGACGTGTTGATCGAGCAGCGGGTGCAGGGCGACGACCTTCGGCTGGTGGTGATCGACGGCCGTGTGGTCGCGGCCGCGCTGCGGATGCCGCCGGAGATCATCGGCACGGGGGAGCACAGCATCCGGGACCTGATCGCGGCCGAAAGCCGGCGGCGCTCGGCGGCCACCGGCGGCGAGTCCCGCATCCCGCTCGACGACCTCACCGAGGCGACGGTCGCCGAGGCGGGCTGGACCCTCGACGACGTGCTGCCGCAGGGCACCCGCCTGCGCGTTCGGCGCACCGCCAACCTGCATCAGGGCGGCACGATCCACGACGTCACCGCCGTGGTGAACCCCGAACTGTGCCGCGTCGCGGTGACGGCGGCCGAGGCGATCGGCATCCCCGTGACCGGGATCGACCTGCTGGTGCCCGACGTCACCGGCGCCGACTACGCCTTCATCGAAGCCAACGAGCGACCGGGGCTGGCCAACCACGAACCGCAGCCCACCGCCGCCGCCTTCATCGACTTCCTGTTCCCCGGCCACCCCGGCCAGCCGCAAGCCTGGACTCCGGAGGAGTCGCGCGCCGACCGTGGCTGAGGCTTGCCGCGCGCATCGCCGGGGTAATCCCCTGTGCACTCGGATAGGAGCCAGATGAGCGGAAGCGTGCAAACCGGGACCATCGAGACCCATGTGCCGGCGCGGCTGGACAGGCTGCCCTGGTCGCGGTTCCACTGGCGCGTGGTCGTCGGCCTCGGCGGGGTGTGGATCCTGGACGGGCTCGAGGTCACGATGGTGGGCAACGTGTCGGCCCGGCTCACCGAGAAGGGCAGCGGCATCGACCTCAACGCCGCGCAGATCGGGATGGCCGCCGCCTTCTACATCGCCGGCGCCTGCCTGGGCGCGCTGTTCTTCGGTCACCTGACGGACCGGTTCGGTCGGCGCAACCTGTTCATGCTGACCCTGGCGGTGTACCTGGTCGCCACCGTGGCGACCGCGTTCGCGTTCGCGCCGTGGTATTTCTTCGTCGCCCGCTTCTTCACCGGCTCGGGCATCGGCGGTGAATACGCCGCGATCAACTCGGCGATCGACGAGCTGATCCCCGCCCGCGTGCGCGGCCGCGTCGACCTGATCATCAACGGGACGTACTGGCTCGGTTCGGCCGCGGGGGCGGGCGGCGCGCTTGTCCTGCTCGACACGTCCAATTTCGCCCCCAACATCGGGTGGCGGCTCGCGTTCGGCGTCGGCGCCATCTTCGGCATCTTCGTCCTGCTCGTCCGGCGCAACGTGCCCGAGAGTCCGCGCTGGTTGTTCATCCACGGGCGCGACGAGGAGGCCGAGCGCGTCGTCGGCGAGATCGAGGAGTCGGTGCGGCAGGAAACCGGTGAGCCGCTGCCCGAGCCGCACGGGCGCAAGCTGAGAATCCGGCAGCGCGAGACGATCTCGTTCCGGGAGATCGCCAGGGTGGCGTTCAAGCTCTATCCGCGCCGCGCGTTCCTGGGGCTGGCGCTGTTCACCGGGCAGGCGTTCCTCTACAACGGGGTGACGTTCAACCTGGGCACGCTGTTGAGCGGGTTCTACGGGGTGCCGTCGGGGACGGTGCCGCTGTTCTTCATCCTGTGGGCGCTCAGCAATTTCGTCGGCCCGCTGGCGCTCGGCCACCTGTTCGACAGCGTCGGCCGCAAGCCGATGATCACGGCCACCTACATCGGGTCCGCGGTGGTGGCCGTCATCCTCGCGGTCCTGTTCGTCACCCGGACCGGCGGGGTCTGGGCGTTCATCGCCGTGCTCGCGGTCGCGTTCTTCCTGGCCTCCGCGGGCGCGAGCGCCGCCTACCTGACGGTCAGCGAGATCTTCCCGATGGAGACCAGGGCGCTGGCGATCGCGTTCTTCTACGCGATCGGCACGGCGATCGGCGGCATCTCCGGCCCGTTGCTGTTCGGGCAGCTGATCAATTCCGGGCAACGCGGCCAGGTGATGTGGTCGTTCCTGATCGGCGCCGCGGTCATGGCGATCGCCGGCCTGGTCGAATTGTGGCTCGGGATCGCCGCCGAACGACGCCCGCTCGAGGAGCTGGCCCTACCCCTGACGGTGGACGACGCCGAGGCCGGCCGGCGCGATCAGCCGTAGGCGTCCCACCAGGTGTGCAGCCCGGCTACCCGAGGAGCCTGGTCAGCCAGGTCGGGTCCTGATAGTTCACCGACGTGTTGCCGTCCCACACGAACGGTGTGGAATTGGCGCCCAGCCCGGACAGCGTCGCGTATCCGTTCGCGGATTTCGCCTTGCCCGTGCCGACGTCGTCGCCCGACTTGATGCAGGTCATGACGCCGGCGTCCGCGCCGACGTTCTTGGCGAGTTGGGCCAGCTCGCCGTCGGTGCGGTCCTCCGGCGCGTCCTCGGCCGGCTGGAAGCTGCTGGCGAACAGGCCGGAGTAGAAGTCGAGGTAGAGCTTCGGATCGTTCTGCGCCGCAACGCAGTACGACGCCGCCACCGCCCGGGTCGAGTAGGTCTTGCTGTGCGACTTGTCGTCGAGGAAGTCCAGGAGGTGGTAGCGCACCGCGAGCTTCTTGTTGTTCACCGCGGTGTCGATGTCGCCCGCGTTCGACCGGATGAAGCTGCCGCAGGGCGGGCAGATGGGTTCGTTGAAGATGTCGATCGTCAGCGGCGCCGCCGAGCTGCCCACGAACACGCCGTCGTCGAGGACCCGCAGCGCGACCGCGTCCGGCGCCGGCGGTGGCTTGGTCGGCTCCGGCGGAGGCGACGACTCCCACGGCCGCGCGACGGCGAGGACCACGCCGACGATGGCCGCCAGGGCGACGCCGGTGACGCCGACCCACAGCCAGGGTTTCCTGCCCGGTCGCGGCGGTGGGCCCCACCCCGCGGCGGTGCCGGGGGCCCAGGCGGGTCGGGCCCACCCCGTCGGCTGGGGCACCGGACCC
>NZ_GG770555.1:308951-372619 GCF_000164135.1 Mycobacterium parascrofulaceum ATCC BAA-614
GGGGGGGCGTGCGCGGGGGCGGCCTGGGCGATCGCGCCGGGTTGCTTGCCGGCGAGTGCGGCCGGCGGCCGCGCCACCTGGCTGCGCTGCAAGATGTCGGTGGCCCGGTCCCGGTCGGGTTCGGCAAGCGCGGCGTAGGCGGCCGCCGACAGGTCACCGCAGGTGGCGTAGCGGTCCGCGGGGTTCTTGGCCATGCCGCGGGCGATCACCGCGTCGAACGCGGCGGGGATGCCGGGCCGCGCGGCACTGGGCTGCGGGATCGCCTGGTGCAGGTGGGCGCCGATCACGCCGATCTGATCGCCGGTGTAGGGCGGGGAGCCGGTCAGGCACTCGTACAGCACGCAGCCCAACGCGTAGATGTCGGCCCGGTGGGTCACCTCGGAGTCGCTGAACCGCTCGGGCGCCATGTACTTGACGGTGCCCACGGTGGTGCCGATCTGCGTCAGCTTCTCGTCGGCGCTGGCGCTGGCGATCCCGAAGTCGACGAGGTAGGCGAAGTCGTCGCTGCTCACCAGGATGTTTTCCGGCTTCACGTCGCGATGCAGGACCCCGGCGGCGTGCGCGGCGTCGAGCGCCGAGCCGATCTGGCGCACGATGGCCACCGCCCGCGGCGGCGACAGCGCCCCGTACCGGCTCAGCATGCCGGCCAGGTCTTTGCCGTCGATCAGGCGCATGTCCACGTAGAGCTGCCCGTCGATCTCGCCGAAGTCGTGGATCGGGACGACGTGCGGTTCTTGCAGCCGCCCCGCGGTCCGGGCCTCGCGCTGCATGCGGGAGCGGAACACCGGGTCGTTGGACAGGGTCTGCGACATCAGTTTCAGGGCGACGATGCGCTCGCGCACCGTGTCCTCGGCCTCATAGACGTCACCCATGCCGCCGCGGCCGACCAGGCGCCGCAACCGATACGGACCGAACTGCGAACCCTCCCGCGAATCCGCGGTCGTGTCACCCATCCCGACTCCTCAGCCACCGACCGTGCGCAGGCATAAGGCTAAGGTTTCACGGCCCGCTGGGCACGGCGAATAGCGAAAGCCAGCTAATCCGGTGAGCGCGGTCAGCGGGGTTCGTCGTCACCGCTGGCGCGCTCGGTCAGCCCCTCGCGGGACAGGGCCCGCACGAACCCGAACGCCTGCATCCCGGCGGGCCCGGGGTTTTCGGTGATCCAGTCGTTGATCTTGCCGAACGCGTTCGCCAGGTCGTCGCGCTTGACGCGGATCAGGTAGGTCATCCGGTCGTCGTCGGGATCGTCGATGGATTCGGCGACGGCGACCGGGTGCTTGAAGGCGTACGCGATCCCGTGCACGGCGTCGTGGTTCAGCGCCCATTGAAGTTCGCTGGGCCGCAGCCGGTTCACCGCCAGGTTGCGGTAGTCATGGTCGTCGTGTGAATTGCTCACCTGGCCGGTGGTCCTCCTCTGTATGGCTCGAGAACGTGGACGGCGAGGAACTGAAAACCATGCCGCGCAGGGGATTCGATACGAGTGTGAAACCGGGCATTTCCATCATAGGAAGCGAGCGCATTCACTGCATTTTGAGCGCGCGTCGGACACCTCCGCCCGGGGCCGAGAGGCGACATCAGGAGATCAGGTGGCTGACGAATTCGGGGTGGACCAACAGCGCGACGCCGAGAAGTACCAGGGCCGCGGCCGTCAGGCGTCTCAGTTGGTCGCCGAACGGGGTCGACTTTTCCAGCCAGATCACGATCGAGAGCGCCAGCATCCATGCCAATTCCATTGTGCCGAAGGCGATCAGCAACAACATCAGCATCCAGCAGGAACCGACGCAATAAACGCCGTACCGGCCGCCGGCGAGAAACGCGCTGCCCGCTCCGCTGAGGCGACCGGATGCGCCGGGCGCGGAGACGGGCCGGTGGCAGTGCCGCAGGCAGGTCGCCTTGAAGGGCGTCAGCTGATGCACACCCGCGAGCACCGCCACCGCGCCGGCGGCGCGGCCGACCCACGAGCACGAGTGAATCACCGGATCCAGACGGACGGACGCGAGGTAGGCCGGCAGGCCCACGGCGCCCCACAAGGCCAGATATCCGGTGACGAACATGATCGCCGGGGCAACCTTGCCGGTGGCGGCGTGCGCATAGCGTCGCACGACGGGCAGGACGCCCGGCAGCATCATCGCGGCCATCATCGCCACCCACGCGACGAGGTAGGCGACCAGCGACATCGCCGACTGGGCGTTCATCTGCATCGAGTCGCCTTGCATAGTGGCCATGGCCACCGACCACCACCAGCCCAGACCCGCGACCGCCAGCAGGATTGCCGGCAACCAGACGTCGCTCCACGACCACTTGGATTGTTGGCTGTCGCCCACGAGGCCACCCCTTAAGTCCGCATCCCAGCGAGTTCGACCGCCACCCTACCCCACCCCGGGTGGGGTAGGGTACCGTGTAGACGGTCGACCAGATGGGAGAGCGGCATGGGCGAGGACCTGACGGACAAGAAGCGCGCGGCGCTGAACCGGCTCAAGACGGTTCGGGGCCACCTCGACGGGATCATCCGGATGGTGGAGTCCGACGCCTACTGCGTCGACGTGATGAAGCAAATCTCCGCGGTGCAATCCTCGCTCGAACGCGCGAACCGGGTGATGCTGCACAACCATTTGGAGACCTGCTTTTCCGCCGCGGTGATCGATGGCCGCGGTCAGGCCGCCATCGAGGAGTTGATCGACGCGGTGAAGTTCACGCCGGCGTTGACCGGCCCGCACGCGCAACTGACCGGTGCGGCGGTCGGTGAGGCCGCCACCGACGGCGAGCCGGCGACGGCCGGAAGCCGGGGATGACGACAGTGTCGACGGTGCCGGCGACGGCACGCTTTGACCGGGCAACGAGACAAAGGGATCGGTGAAAACGATGGCAGTGCATGGATTTGTGGCAAAGGCGATGCCGACGGTGATGACCGGCGTGGTGGGCGTCGCCGCGTATGAGGCCCTGGCGAAGGCGCCGTGGCGGAAGGCGACCGTGGTGGCCACCGCATGGGGCATCCGGGTCGCCCGCGAGGCGGAGCGCAAGGCGGGGCGGAGCGCCGAGCAGGCTCGGCTGACGGTTGCCGACGTCATGGCCGAGGCGAGGGAGCGCGCCGGATCCGAAGCTGCGCCGCTGACGGTGGCGGGCTCGGGCGAGGACGAATGACCGCCGGCGTCCTGGGCGACGTCGACGTCGCCCTGAAGGTGGTATCCGACGCGTCCGGGCGAATGCGGGTGCAGGTTAACGGGTTCGGTGTGGACGCGGTGCGGGCGGTCGCGATCGAAGAGACCGTCGCCAAGGTGGCCGGCGTGCAAGCGGTGCAAGCCTATCCGCGAACGGCATCGGTGGTGATCTGGTACTCGCCCCAGCAGTGCGACACCGCTGCGGTGCTGTCGGCGATCGCGGAAGCCGAACACGTTCCCGCGGAGTGTGTGCCCGCACGCGCTCCGCACTCGGCCGATATTCCCCAGGCGGGAGTGGTGCGCAGGATTGCGAGCGGCATCGGGTTGGCGCTCTTCGGCCTGCGGCACCGCGCGTCGGAGGCCGCAACCGACCCCGCGAGCTGCGGCGGCTGCGGTTCCCCACCTGCGGTCACCTCGGGGACGCTGTCGGCGGACGAGCAGAGCAGACGCGAGCGGCGCACCTGGCTGCGCCGGGTGTTGTTGGCCTTCCCCTTGGGGCTGGTGGCGATGGCGTCGACAATGTTCTTCGGCGCATATCCGTGGGCGGGATGGTTGGCTTTCGCCGCCACGGTGCCGGTGCAGTTCGTCGCCGGGTGGCCCTTCCTCAAGGCCGCGGCGCAGCAGGCTCGGGCGGGGACCTCCAGCATGGACACGCTGGTCGCACTGGGGACGCTGACCGCGTTCGTCTACTCCACCTACCAGTTGTTGGTCGGCGGTCCGCTGTTCTTCGACACGTCGGCGCTGATCATCGCGTTCGTGGTGTTGGGCCGCTATTTCGAGGCCAGGGCCCACGGCAAGGCGCGGGAGGCGATCGGCAAGCTGCTGGAGATGGGGGCCAAGGAGGCCACGCTGCTGGTCGACGGCGCGGAGCTCCTCGTACCGATCGATGAGGTCCGGGTCGGCGACCTGGTGCGGGTGCGCCCGGGCGAGAAGATTCCCGTCGACGGCGAGGTCGTCGACGGGCGCGCCGCGGTCGACGAGTCGATGCTGACCGGGGAGTCGGTCCCCGTCGAGAAATCGGTCGGTGACCACGTTGCCGGGGCCACGGTCAACACCGACGGCATCCTGACCGTGCGCGCCACCGCCGTCGGCGCGGATACGGCGCTGGCGCAGATCGTCCGCCTGGTGGAGCAGGCCCAGGGCGGCAAGGCTCCGGTGCAGCGGTTGGCCGACCGCGTGTCGGCGGTGTTCGTCCCGGCCGTCATCGGTGTGGCCGTCGCGACGTTTGCGGGCTGGACGTTGATCGCCGGCAACCCGCTCGCCGGCATGACCGCCGCGGTCGCCGTGCTGATCATCGCCTGCCCCTGTGCGCTGGGGCTGGCCACCCCCACGGCAATCATGGTCGGCACCGGGCGCGGCGCCGACCTCGGGATCCTGGTCAAGGGCGGCGAGGTGCTGGAAGCGTCGAAGAAGGTCGACACGGTCGTGTTCGACAAGACCGGCACCCTCACCCGCGCCCACATGCGAGTGACCGACGTCGTCGTCGGAAAGCACCGCCAGCCCGATCCGGTGCTGCGGATCGCCGCCGCGGTCGAGTCGGGCTCCGAGCATCCCATCGGCGCGGCCATCGTCGCCGCGGCGCGCGAGCGGGAGCTGAAAGTTCCGGCCGCCACGGCGTTTACCAGCATCGCCGGGCACGGCGTGCGTGCCCAGGTGGATGGCAGGTCCGTGGTCGTGGGGCGGCGCAAGCTGGTCGACGAGCAGGATCTGCGGCTGCCCGACGATCTCGCCGCGGCGGCCGCCGACCTGGAAGGGCAGGGGCGCACCGCGGTTTTCGTCGGCCGGGACGGTGACGTGATCGGTGTGCTTGCGGTGGCCGACACGGTGAAAGACGACGCCGCCGACGTGGTCGCACAGCTGCACGGCATGGGGCTGCAGGTCGCCATGATCACCGGCGACAACGCCCGCACGGCGAACGCGATCGCCGCACAGCTTGGGATCGACCGCGTGCTGGCCGAGGTGTTGCCGCAGGACAAAGTCGCCGAGGTGCGCCGGCTGCAGGACGAGGGGCGGGTGGTCGCGATGGTGGGCGACGGGGTCAACGACGCCCCCGCCCTGGTGCAAGCCGACCTCGGCATAGCGATCGGCACGGGCACCGACGTGGCCATCGAGGCCTCGGACATCACGCTGATGTCCGACCGGCTCGACGGTGTGGTGCGCTCGATCCAGCTGTCCAGGCAAACCCTGCGCACCATCTACCAGAACCTGGGGTGGGCCTTCGGCTACAACACCGCCGCGATTCCGCTTGCCGCCCTGGGGTCGTTGAACCCCGTAGTGGCCGGTGCGGCAATGGGCTTCTCTTCGGTCAGCGTCGTGACGAATTCGTTGCGGCTGCGTCGTTTTGGCCGTGAGGTCGCGTAGCAGGTAGCCGGTGCCGCGGGCGATCCGGGCCGAAAAGCCGTGGGAGTGAAGAGAGGTCGTGATGTCGGGATTGACAAGGCGGGCGGCGCTCGCCGCGCTCGGTGCGAGCGCTGCGGCGGGCGTCGGATACGTGTTGCGCGTTGCCGCCGGGCCAGCCTTCCGGATCCGCCTGGCCGACTGTGGCGGCATGATGGGCGCCGGTCACGCCGACATGCGGCTCTACATGGACATGTTCAATCGGCACACGGAGATCACCCGCACGGTCGAGGAAATCCCCGGCGGCGTTCGCACCACGACCCAGTCGGCGGCTCCCGACCTCGCAGCGCAACTGCATGCTCATGTCTCGAGCATGTACGCGCATCTCGATCAGGGCAACGAGGTGATGTGTATGAGCCAGAGCCTGCCGGCCCTGTTCCGCAATGCCGGTGGTTACCGGAGGCAGCTGACGCTCACGCCCACGGGGGTGATCGCCGAGGAGACCTCGGATGACCCCGCGCTCGTCGAGGTGATCCGTGCCCACGCCCGTGAGGTGACCGGATTCGTACAGGACGGCATGCCGGCGATGATGCGGGGAATGATGGACCCAGGGTGCATGGGAGGTCGCGGGGGCATGATGGGGCCCGGCGGGATGATGGGACCGCGCTGACAGCGGGTCATCACCGCGTCACCTCCGGTATTTCAGGAACACGTAGTCGTCGCAGACCAGCGCGTGCTCGAGGCGCATCGTCACCGGCGCGGGCAGCGACGACGGGGTGAGGCGGTGGCCCACCGGCTGGCTTGCCGCGAGGTTGGGGGCCAGGGTCACGCAGATCTCGTCGACGGCGTCGGCCTCCACCAACTCGTCGAGCACCGTCGGGCCGCCCTCGCACAGGATGCGGTGCATGCCCCGGGCGCGCAGCAGCGCGACGGCGCGTGAAACGTCCACGGAGTCTTCGCCGGCCACCAGCACCTGCCGCCGGTCGCCGGGCTGGTCACGCGCCGCCGCAGCCCCCGCGCAGGTCACCACGATCGGGGGTCGGCCGGGCTCGCTGAGCAGCCTCGACGGCAGCCGGCCGCTGCGGCTGATCACCGCGATCGGCGGCGGGGTCGGCCCCGCGTCGGGCAGCCGGACCGGGCCGTAGTTTTCGGCGCGCGCGGTCCCGGCGCCCACCAGCACGACGTCGGCGAAGCCGCGCAGGATTTTCAGCAGCTGCTGATCGGTCGGGCACGACAGCGGGCCGGCCCGGCCGCCGAACGCGGCGGCGCCGTCGGCGCTGAAGATCATGTTCGCCCGCACCCCCCGCGGGGGATCGGCGTAGAACGACGCGAGTTCGGTGACGTCGGCGACGGTGCCCACCCGGGGGATCACGGCTAGGCCTCGTGGCCGGGTTCCAGATGGCGGACGTCGCCGAAGGACACCCAGCTCTCCAGTTCCCGCGGCGGGTCGCCGTCGATCGGCGCCAGCAGGTGCCCGACGTGGTCGCCGAGCGAGAAACGCTCGAGGATCTCGCCGACGAACCATGCGGCCGCGTCGTCGAGGATGGGCATCTCGGCCGGGCCGCTGTGCCACGCGCAGCGGCCGAACTTGTCGACCTCGTCGCCGGTTTGGCTGCCGAACAGCTCCACGGTGGCGAGGTGCTCGTGGTCGAACACGTGCACCGCCAAATGAGTCGCCTCGGCGGCGACCCGGAACGTGTGGTTCTTCCTGGACAGCCCGACCAGGAAGCGGGGCGGGTGGATGCTGGTCTGGCTGGCGAAGCCGACCAGGCAGCCCGCCGCGATGCCGCCGGCCCGCGTGGTGACGACGTACATCGGGTAGTTGAGCACCGCCACCAGCTTCTCGAACGCGTCTTCTCCCTGGGCGGCCATCCGCTCAGTCTTCCCGTTCGGCGCGCGGGGGAACCGCGCGGCGCGCCGCTAGGGCCGGCAGCAGGCCGCTTCGGGCTCGTCGGCGGTCGCCCCGAAGGTGTCGGAGTCCGCGATGACGGTGTAGACCTCCCAGCGCTCCCCGCCGGGCCCGGTGACCCACACCTTGTCCTGGCTGGCGAAGCAGCAGGTGGTGTTCAGCTCCTCCTCGGCGACCAGCTCGCGTTCTGTGAGGCGGGCGATCTCGGCGTGCACGGCGTCGCTGGACGTGACCTCCACGCCGAGGTGGTTGAGGCTGCCGCCGTGGCCGGGGTTCTCCAGCAGCACGAGTTTGAGTGGGGGCTGCGCGACGGCGAAGTTCGCGTAGCCGGGCTTGAGTTTGGCGGGCTCGGTGTCGAACAGCTTGGAGTAGAACGCGACGGCCTCGGCGAGGTCGTCGACGTTGAGGGCGAGTTGCACACGAGACATGGTGATGTCCTTCCTTCGGGTGTGGGCTATGTGGTTGTGGTGGGCAGGAGTTCGGCGACCAATGCCTCGACGCGACGGGCGATGTCGTCGCGGATGGCGCGTACCGCGGGCAACGGTTGGCCGGCGGGGTCGGGCACCTTCCAGTCGCGGTAGGACACTCCCGGGAAGTAGGGGCAGGTGTCGCCGCAGCCCATGGTGATCACGACGTCGCTGATCCGCACGCCGTCACCGGTGAGGACCGCCGGGGTGGCCGCGGTGAGGTCGATGCCGAGCTCGGCCATGGCGGTGACCGCGACGGGGTTGACCCGATCGGCGGGTTGCGTGCCGGCCGAACGGACGTCGATGCGACCCCCGGCCATCCGGCTCAGCAGGGCGGCGGCCATCTGGGAGCGTCCGGCGTTGTGCACGCAGACGAACAGCACGCTGGGCTTAGCGGTCATCGCGTCCCCGAAACAGCCGGGCGCGCAGGGCAAGCGAGACGTAGACCAGTCCGACCAGCACGGGCACCTCGATCAGCGGGCCGACGACCCCGGCCAGCGCTTGCCCGGACGTGACGCCATAGGTCGCGATGGCCACGGCGATGGCCAGCTCGAAGTTGTTGCCGGCGGCGGTGAACGCGAGGGTGGCGGTGCGCGCGTAGCCGAGGCGCAGCAGCAGGCCCAGCGCGTACCCGCCGGCCCACATGATCGCGAAGTAGGCCAGCAGCGGGAGCGCGATGCGGGCCACGTCCCACGGCCGGGAGGTGATCGCGTGGCCCTGCAGGGCGAAGAGGATCACGATGGTGAACAACAACCCGTACAGCGCCCACGGCCCGACGCGGGGGAGGAAACGCGTCTCGTACCACTGCCGGCCCCGCGCGCGTTCGCCCAGCCGGCGGGAGAGGTAGCCGGCCAGCAGCGGAATGCCGAGGAAGACGAGTACCGCCTTGGCGATCTGCCAGGGGGAGACGTGGATCCCGGTTTGGGGCAGGCCCAACCACCCGGGCAGCACCGACAGGTAGAACCAGCCCAGCGCGGCGAACATCACGACTTGAAACAGCGAATTCAACGCGACCAGCACGGCGGCCGCCTCGCGATCCCCGCAGGCCAGATCGTTCCAGATGATGACCATGGCGATGCACCGCGCCAGCCCGACGATGATGAGGCCGGTGCGGTACTCGGGCAGGTCGCCCAGCAGCGACCAGGCCAGCGTGAACATCACGGCGGGACCGACCACCCAATTCAGCACAACGGAGGACACCATCAGCTTGCGGTCGGCCGTGACTTCGTCGAGGCGGTCGTAGCGGACCTTGGCCAGCACCGGATACATCATGACCAGCAGCCCAATGGCGATCGGGAGCGAAATACCCTGGATGGCAACGGCACCGAGGGCCGAGCCGAGGTGTGGAAAGACCCGGCCCAGCAATAAGCCGGCGGCCATCGCCGCGCCGATCCATACCGGCAGAAGCCGGTCCAACACGGGGAGCCGGGTCGTCGGTGCGGCCGGGCTGGGCGCCGACGTCTCGGTGTTGTGGGTCATGGCCTGAGCACCTCCGAAAGTTGTTGCAGCGCGGAAGGAATCACCCAGTAATAGACCCAGGTGCCGCGCCGTTCGCAGCCCAGCAGCCCGGCCGAGCGCAGCAGCTTGAGGTGATGGGAGATCGTGGGCTGGGAGAGGTCGAAGGTGGCCGATATCTCGCAGACGCAGGCCTCGCCGCCGGGGTGGCTGGCGATCAGGCTCAGCATCCGCAGGCGCACGGGGTCGCCGAGCGCCTTGAACATCGTCGCCAACTCGATCGCCTGGGGCTCGGCCATGGCGGCCGCGCCCAACGTCGGGCAGCAAGCGCTCTGATTCGACATCTGTCTATATAAACACATATCGAATCAACGCGCCACCCGGGCCGGGCCGGCGTGATGGATGCGGGCGGCAACGGCATCGCGCGGTGTGCGCGCCCGGCCTAGGGTGAACCGGGAGGCGCTGTGACGGCTCGGGAGTGTGATCGTGCCGATTGACCGACGTGAATTGTTGAAGTGGGCCGCGCTGGCCGCAACCGGAAGCGCCGCGGCGGCGTGCGCGCGGAGCGGGCCGCCCGGCGGCAAGGCCGACTACACGCTCCGGATCGGTACCGCCGCGGTCGAATTGGCCCCGGGGCATGTCGTGACGACCCTGACTTACAACGGCCAGTTCCCCGGGCCGCTGCTGCGGTTCACGGAGGGCCAACGGACCACGATCGACGTCTTCAACGACACCGGTTTCCCCGAGCAGCTGCACTGGCACGGTCAGCACGTGGGCGTCGACGTCGACGGTTCCGCCGAGGAGGGCACGCCCTACATCCCCGCGAACGGCATGCGGCGGATCTCCTTCGTCCCCGGCCCGGCGGGTTTCCGGTTCTATCACACGCACGTGGTGCCGCGCTCGGATCTGTCCCGCGGCCAATACACCGGACTGGTCGGCCCCGTCTACATCGAGCCCCGACAGGATGCCGGCGCCTACGACCAGGAGATCTTCCTGACGCTCAAGGAATTCGAGCCCACGTTCAGCCGCGGCGGCGACATGGCCGGTGACTTCCTGCCCGGTGAACAGGACCCTGATCTGCGGGCGAGGGGCGAATCCGCGATGGCGGCCTCGCTGGCCCGCGGCGAACCCCGCGGCTACGAGGTCGGCTACGGCGCGTTCGCCGTCAATGGCCGCATGCTCGGCCACGGCGATCCCATCCGGGTGCGCACCGGCCAGCGGGTGCTGCTGCACGTCCTGAACGGCAGCGCCACCGAAAACCGCAGCCTGGCGCTGCCCGGCCACACCTTCAACGTCATTGCGCTGGACGGCAATCCGGTGCCCCGCCCGGCGGCGGTGCCGGTGCTGTGGCTCGGCGCGGGCGAACGCGTCTCGGCGCTGGTGACCATGACCAACCCGGGGGTGTGGGTGCTGGGCGACCTCTCCGACGACGACCGCGGGCGCGGCATGGGAGTGGTGGTCGAATATGCCGGGCGCGGTGGGGATCCGCAATGGGCGGCGCCCCCGCCGTTCGCCTGGGATTACCGGCTGTTCGCGCACCCCGCGCCCGTCCCGCCGCCGGAGCAGACGATCGAGATGCTGATCGAGAAGCGCAACGCCGCCGACGACGGGTTCAACGCCTGGACGATCAACGGCACGGCCTTCGACATGGGCGCCGACCGGCCCGTGCTCGACGTGCGGCGCGGCGCGCGCTACCGGCTGCGCTTCCGCAACGCCAGCGACGACCTGCACCCGATGCATCTGCACCGGCACACGTTCGAAATCACCCGATTCGCCGGCACGCCGACGGCCGGCGTCCGCAAGGACGTCGCGATGCTCGGCGGCTACCAGAGCATGGACGTCGACTTCGTCGCCGACCAGCCCGGCTTGTCGCTGCTGCACTGCCACCAGCAGATCCACATGGACTACGGCCTCATGCTGCTGCTCAACAGCGGCTGACCTCAACCGAGCGGATCGTTCTCCCGCACCCCGCGATACATGCCCCACCGCACGATCCACGGCATCACGACTCGCTCCACCGACCACGACGGAAACCGGAACGAATGCCCGCTGGGCAGAAAGACTTCCAGCCCGTCGGGTTGCGCGCCCACCAGCGAACCCCACCTCCGCGTCGGCGCGCGGTAGGCGCCCAGCCGCCCGCCGCCGAGCTCGGCGCGGACGTTGCGGGCCACCAGCGCGTCCCCCCGGTTGCGGGCCGAGCTGCGCAGGGGGTCGGTTGCCGCGACGTCGCCGACCGCGAAGACACCGGGATGGCCGGGCACCCGCAGCTGCGGCGTCACCCGCACGAAGCCGCGCTCGTCGAGCAGCTCCGGCGGCAGCCACTCGGTGTTGGGTCGCACCCGCCCGATCGCCCACAGCACGGCGTCGGCGCGCGCGGGCGGTTGTCCGGTGCTCCAGCGCACCGGGTCGCCGGTGATCTCCTCGCCGGCGAACCCGTCGGGCAGCACGGCGCGGTGGCCCGGGTGGACGCCCACGCCCAGGCCGGTGAGCCGGCCATGCAGCCGCCGCCAGATCCGGGGGTGGTGTCCCTGCAGCGCGGACCGCCCGGGGAAGTACAGGTCGATTCGCTTGCGCGGCCAGGTGGTGGCCATGTTGAGCGCGCTGCTCACCGCCGCCGCGCCGCCGCCCACGACGATGACCGAGCCGGCGGCGGCGAGCCGGTCATGCGCGGCGCGCAGCTCGGCGCCGACCTCCCCGGCCGATTGCAGCGTCGGGCGTCGCCAGAAGCCGTTGCTGACCCCGGTCGAGATGATCAACGCGTCGTATTCCTCGGCGACGGCCGCCCCGTCGGCGCGTTCGCCCAGGACGGTTCGCGCGGCCAGGTCGAGACCGGTCAGCCGCGCGTGCACCGTGCGCACCCGGTCGAGGCGGCGGAACCTGTCGAACGGAATCCAGTAGTCGCGCGCCCAATCGTCCGGGCGGGCGAGCCGGACGCCCAGTTCCTGACCGCTGACCAGCGCGGGCTTGACGGAGATGCCGACGACGTCGGCGTACCCCGACAGCCGGATCGCGGCCAGGACACCCGCGTCTCCGAGCCCGGCGATGACGACACGCTTGCGGTTCATGCCGTTATCCTGCCTGGCATGAATTTCGGGCCCGCCCGCTGATCGGCCGAGTGTCAGGAGCGCGCCGCGGGTTGACGATCAGTTGATCGGTCACGGCACTTTGGGCTTGATCTCCTCGATCACCCATTGCGCGTAGTCGAGGTATTCGTCGACGCCGCCGACGGCCGGGATGGGCACGGCGCTCATCGTCACACCCTGCTCGGCGAGCCGGCCCAACCGGTCGACGATCTCGCCGGCGCTCATGCCGGGCCGTCCGCTCGGATCGTCGCGGGCGACGTGCCCCTCGCCGACCCGGTTGGTGCTCAGCCCGTGCATCACCTCGAAGGGCCGGCCGTCATAGGAGGGCTGCGACTTGAGGTAGTCGAGCCGTTCGGCGATGCGCTCCGGCGGCGTCAGGAACGGCCACCAGCCCGACCCGTACCTGGCCGCCCGGCGCAGAGCGGCGTCGGCGTCGCCGCCGATCCAGATCGGAAGGTGGGGCCGCTGAACGGGTTTGGGTTCGAACGCGACGCCGTCGAACGACACGTAGCGTCCCTCGAATCGCGGTGTGTCACTGGTCCACAATTCGATGATGGCGGCCAGGTACTCGTCGGCGATGCGACCGCGTTCGGCGAACGGCACGCCGAGGAGCTCGAATTCCTTTGCCAGCCAGCCGACCCCGAAGGTGACCATCAGCCGGCCCCCGCTCATCCAGTCCGCGGTGGCCAGCGCCTTGGCCAGGTCGATCGGCTGATGCAACGGCAAGATGGTGACGCAGGAGTTGACCACGACCCGTTCGGTCGCGCCGGCGATGTAGGCCTGGGCGGCCGTCGAGTGCAGGTAGTGCGGACCGGACAGCTCGACGTGTTCGGCCGGGATGACGAGATGCTCCGGAACGGCGATCATGTCGTAGCCCCATCGGTCGGCGCATTTGACCATGCGGGTCTGGTCGGGGCCCGTGACCGCGGCTTCCCAGGGCTGCGTCATCGCCGGCAGCCGCACCATATGGGGAAGGGGGAATGCGAATTTCATTCTGGGTCTCCTACCCGCTGTCCCGCTGCAACGATCATCCACAACGCCGCATCCCGGCTAGCGGTCCATGTCAAACCGATCCTCGCCACGGGTTGTTAACCTTGCGCCGTGGCCTCCGAACCGGACCCTACCGGCGAAAACAAGTCGAAGGCGGCGCTTGCCGCCACGAGTTGGGCGCTGCTGGGCATGATGTCCTATGAGGAGGAAGTGTCCGGCTACGACCTGAAAAAGTGGATCGATTGGAGCGTCGATCTCTACTACTGGAGTCCGTCGTACAGCCAGATCTACACCGAGCTGAAGAAGCTCGAGGGGCTGGGCCTGGTGACCTCACGCGTTGAGCGCGACGAGGGTACGCGCAGTCGCCGGCTCTACAAGATCACGCCGGCCGGGATGGCCGCCGTCACCGACTGGACCAACAACGCCCCGGTGGACCCCCCGGTGCTCAAGCACAGCGTCCTGCTGAGGGTCACGTTCGGTCACCTCAGTAACCCGGCCCGGCTCAAGGAGTTGCTCCAAGAGCACGTCGCGTACGCCGAAGCCAGGCATCGCAAAGCGGTCGAGGACGCCGACGGCGCCGAGGCCCAACCCGCCTGGGCGTATTCGGTGATCGCGCTGCGCTGGGCGGCCAAGTACTACGCCGCGGAGCGCGAGTTCGCGCTCGAACTGATGAAGGACATCGACGAAGCCGACGCCGTTCTGAAGAAGGCGGCCAAGGGCGGCTTCGGACAGCCGCGCCCGATGCCCGGCTATTGGCGGGAGGTCGAGAAGCAGGTCGAGGCCAAACGCAAGGCGGACTGATCCTGATGGCGGCGACCCGTCCCCCGCAAGCGGGAGGTACCCCCATCGCCCGGCCTCGCCGCCCTCGCGATCGCCGCTAGCCCGCCCCGGCCCGCGCCGCGGCGTCGCGGGCCGCGATGTACCCGTAGACCAATCCCTGCGCGATCGTCGCGCCCGCGCCCGGATACGTCGTGCCGAACGCGTTGGCGGCGGTGTTGCCGATTGCATACAGGCCGGCGATCACGCTGCCATCCTCGCGGAGCACCCGTGCGCGTTCGTCGGCCTTCAGCCCGCCGCACGTGCCGAGGTCGCTGAGCACCATCTTCACGGCGTAGAACGGGCCCTTGACCAACGGGCGCAGGTTAGGGTTGGGCTTGATCGTGGGGTCACCGTAGTAGCGGTCGTAGGCGCTGCGCCCCCGGCCGAAGTCGGGATCCTCACCGACGGCGGCGTTTTGGTTGAAGTGCGTCATCGTCTCGCAAAATTGCGGCACCGGAACGTTCATCCGAGCACCCAGCTCGCCCAGGTTGTCCGCCCGCACCGCGATGCCCGCGTCGTACCAGGCTTGCGGGATGCGCATGCGCGGAAACAGTTCGGCGCCAAAGACATAGCTGTTGCGGTACTGCTGGTCGAACACGATCCACATCGCGTCCACGGGGCTGCCCGACCGCTCCAGCTCGAGCATTCGCTGGCCGAACGACATGTAATCCGCGGACTCGTTCGCGAATCGGTGGCCGTTGTGGTCGACGATGAGACTCCCGGGCAGTGAACGCTCGGCCAGCATTACCGCCGGCGCCTTGCCCGGAAGGGGCGCGATGGCGGGAAACCACCAGGCTTGATCCATCAGAGCAATATCGGCGCCGAATTCCTGCCCGGCACGTATGCCGTCGCCCGTATTGGACTGCGCACCCAGGCTCAGATTGGCGCCCAGCGACTCGGACTGAAACTTCCACCTCATGTCCATGCTGTGGTCAAAACCGCCGGTTGCCAGCACAACTCCGCGCCGGGCGGTGATCCTTACCTCGTGCCCCTCATGGCCGACGATCGCGCCGGTCACCCGCTGCGCGTCGCCCTCGAGGCGCACGAGCGGGCTGCCGGTCCACACCGGGATGCCGGCGCGCAGCACACCGGCAAACAGCCCGGCCATCAGGCCCTGACCGCCAGCGGCGTAGCGCCGACCGATCAGCCTCCCGCCCAACCCCTGCGCCACCCGCTTGCCGAACGTCGGAATGCCCTTGCCCGGCACCCGGACCACGAGGTTCATCCACCGGTAGTCGGCGCCCGTCGTCGGTATCGAGATGCCGGCCTCGAGCACGCCGGGCCGCAACCGGGTGCGGTACCGGCCCAGGACCGATGTGTCGAACGGGTGGCATTCGCAGGTCCGGCCCGCCGCGCTGCCGCCCGGCTCCTCGGGGTGATAGTCGGAGTAGTCCCGGGCCCAGAACAGCCGCAGCGGGGTCGTTCGGCGCAGCATGTGGACCGTCGCCGGGACATGGGCCACGAATTCGGCCGATCGCTGCGGCGGGGCCGAACCGGCCACCACGGAGTCCAGATACGCGGCGGCGCGCTCGGGGGAGTCCTCGGCGCCGGCCTCGCGCAGTACGGGACTGACGGGCAACCAGAGCGCGCCGCCCGAGCGGGCCGTCGACCCGCCCACGTCCGACGACTTCTCCACGATCAGCACCGACAGCCCGAGTTCGTGGGCGGCCAGTGCCGCGGCCATGCCGGTTCCCGATCCGACCACCAGCAGGTCGACCGTCACATCGGCCACGGGAAGCCCGGCGGGGATCGTCGCGCTCTGGGGGTTCACGCCGAAAACGGTATGCCGAGGCCGCCCGGCAACGGAAGAGCCGTCCTGATCAGTGGGAACAAGCGGCACCGCGAACGGGGCGACGAGAGTTTAATCCTCCCCATGACGACGGAGTCCGAGGTCGACGAAGTTCGCCAGATCGAAGCGCAGGCCGTGCCGACGCGGTTCGCCCGCGGCTGGCACTGCCTGGGCCTTATTCGGGATTTCGGCGACGGCAAGCCGCACGCGATCAATGCCTTCGGGCAAAAGCTTGTTGTCTTCCGCAGCGCGAACGGCGCCATCAGCGTCCTTGACGCATTCTGCCGGCACATGGGCGGTGATCTTTCGCAGGGCGAAGTCAAGGGTGACGAAATCGCCTGCCCGTTCCACGACTGGCGCTGGGGCGGCGACGGGCGGTGCAAGCAGGTGCCCTACAGCCGGCGTACGCCGAAGCTGGCGCGCACTGCGGCGTGGACCACGCTGCAGCAGGACGGGATGTTGTTCGTGTGGAACGACCCGGAGCGCAAACCGCCGCCCGCGGAGGTCACCATCCCGCGCATCGAGGGCGCCACCAGCGACGAGTGGACCGATTGGCACTGGTACACCACCGTCGTGCACAGCAACTGTCGCGAGATCATCGACAACGTGGTGGACATGGCCCACTTCTTCTACATCCACGGCTCGTTGCCGACGTATTTCAAGAACATCTTCGAGGGCCAGGTGGCCACGCAGTACATGAACGGCGGTAGCCGCCCCGACATCGGTAGCCCCGAGGGGTCCACGATGCTGGGCACCACGTCGGTGGCGTCCTACTACGGACCGTCGTTCATGATCGACGACCTGACCTACCACTACACGGACGGCGACGCCAAGACGATCCTGATCAACTGCCACTATCCGATCGACGCGAATTCCTTTGTGCTGCAATATGGCATCATCGTCAAGAAGTCGGACAACCTGCCCGGCGACGAGGCGCTGAAGACCGCGATCGGTCTGGGCGACTTCGTCAAGATCGGTTTCGAGCAGGACGTGCAGATCTGGCGGCACAAGGCGCGCATCGACAACCCGCTCCTCGTCGAGGAGGACGGTCCCGTCTACCAGTTGCGTCGCTGGTATCAACAGTTCTACGTCGACGCCGCCGACATCCAACCGGACATGGTGGACCGCTTCGAGTTCGAGCTCGACACCACCCGACCCTACGAGGCGTGGATGAAAGAAGTCGAGGCCAACATGGCCGCGCAGGGTGCCGGGTCGGCGTGATGGCGCTGGATTCGTCCGTGCGGCACGACAATCGCCTCGACGACATGCCCATGATGCCCATCACGTGCGGTAGCTGCGGAGCGCAGGTGCTGGTCCGCAAGAGCAGCTGGAACCAGACCAGCGTGCAGTGGAACGCCGATGCGACGGGCCGGTGCGTCGAGCGTGCCGAAGCGCAGCGGATTTCCACGCCCGGCGGTCGCGCCGTGTTCCTGGCCTGTTCGGCGTTGCGGGAGTCGATGCTCGAAGCCGTGCGACGTGGCGGTTTGGCCATCGTCGACGAAACTCCTTGACCCTCATTCCGCCGAAAGTTCGCGCAACCAAGTCGACCTGCGGCGGTGCGGCGATCACATCATGCGAGCTGAAAGGCGCTGACGGGCGCCTCATCAGGGTAGGCGGCGGGGCCGCCCAGGTCGTAGCCGGCGTTGAGCGCGCTGATGAATCCCGGGTCGTGTAGCGGTTCGCCGGGAATGTCGAGCTTGATGCCCCGGCCGTTGAGGTCGTCGACCATCATGTCGATGGCCTTCTCGATAGTCAGGTCGTGCGAGCCCTCCATGTTCTTCTTCAGCTCGTCATGGTCGGTGAACACCTCTGCGGACCAGTGCACCAGGAACCGCAGTTGGTCGGTGTGGTGGCGGGCGATCACCTCGTCGCCATTCTTGAGCAGCCACTGATCGCGGTCACCGGGATCACCGGTGAAGACGGTGTCGAAGGACAAGCCGGCCGGAATCTGTTCCTGCAGTGGTCCGTTCGCCTCGCCGCGATGCACCATCATTTCGTTCTGCACCACCACTCCACGGTTGTTGATCGGCGGCAGAACGCGTTTGGGGGCCTTGAGCGGCCCGTCGGGCCAGTAGGTGAATCCGCTCCCGGGGTCGAGGGAGAACCACGTGATCACCTGCGCCATCTTGATCAGGTAGTCGCCGAACAGGCCGGATTTGCCCATCACGCTGGTGAGCCAGGTCGGTGCGTTCTCGTGCCGCACGCCGCGAAAGCTCGGCGAGTCCAGATGTCCCGGGTCGCGGTTGGCGCAGGGCCCGTTGATGTTGAACAGCATCAGCTGTGGTTTGGCGTACCGCGCGTTCCAGTAGCTCTTGGCCATCTGAAGGAACCGCGCGTTGTAGAAGCAGTCGTGCAGTTCCGGGTAGAGCACCGCGCCGTAGTTGGCGAGGTAGCCGCGGAAGGTCGGTGTCAGGAACAGGTCGAGCGACGGGGTGAATCCCTCTGGGAAAAGCCCGCTCATGGTGGCGATCAGCTCATCGGCCGACGCGAAGTGCTGCGCGATGATCAGCCGCCACGGCCCCTCGGTGCGTACCACCTCGAGCAGTCGTTCGCGCTGATCGTCGGTATAGACGTCGTCGACCTCGCGCGGCGGCGCGGCCGGCCGCAGCACGTCGGAAAGCTCCATCCGCCGGTCGTCGCTGAGCATCGGCTGTCTCCTCTTCGCCAGTTCGTTCTTTGATTGTGGGCACCGCGGGTGCGATGCGCGGGGCGTGGCCCGGTCACCGGGACGTCAAAACTCCGACCGGGTGGCCAAACTTGGCGCGCAGTAGCGCGCCGATCTCGGCGATGGCCAGCCGGCCCCGCGCCGTGGCATCGGACCGCATCAAAAATCCGTGGCACATCCCGGGATAACGCGTCGCGGTGGTCTGCACGCCGGCGTCCCGCAGCCGTGCCGCGTACCGCTCACCCCAATCCCGGATCGGGTCGCACTCCGCGGTGGCGACGATCGCCGGCGGGAGGCCGGCGAGCTCGGATGCGTAGGCGGGAACCAGGTATGGGCTGCTGGGCGCGCCCGCATCGCCGTCGACCAGCGAGTGCATGTAGTCGATGTCATCGCGGGTGAGCATCGGGGCGTCCGCCAGGGCGGTGACGGACGGCGCCGCCATGTCGCGATCCAGACCCGGATACAGCAACACCTGCGCGCAGATCGGCGGACCGCCGCGGTCGCGCGCGGCGAGCGCGACGCCGGCCGCCAGCGCGCCACCCGCGCTGTCGCCGATCACGCCGAGCCGCTCCGGGTCGACGCCCAGCCGAGGGGCACTGCGTGACACCCATTCCGTCGCGGTGTACGCGTCGTCGAACTGCGCGGGCGGCGGCCACTCCGGGGCCAGGCGGTAGTCGACCGCGACGACGGTGGCCGCCGACGCCGCGGCCAGCTCACGCGCCAGGGGTTCGAACGAGTGGTTCGACCCCATCACGAGCCCGCCGCCGTGCAGATACACCAGCACGGGTCCGCCACTGTCGGGGTGGGGGCGGTAGACCCGTGCCGGGATGTCGCCCGCGGGACCGGGTATGGCCACTTCCGTGACGCCGGCCATCGCGGCCATCGGCTCGGGCCGGGGCGCGGATTCGAGTGCGGCGCGCACGGCCGCGAGCCCGCGCTGGCGCATCGGTGGGAGGTCACCGAACGAAGCGATGCGGGCGGCGGCATCGGGGTCCAGCCGGGGGATCCCCATGTCAGCGCCGGTCGGCACGGAACCGGCGTTCCGCGCGCAGTACCGGCCGTCGTTGCGTGGCAAGCACTTCGGCGCGCTCGGCCATCGCCGCCCCGACTTCGGGATGCGTGAGCAGGTAGAAACGGCCCTCGGCGGCCTGTTGGAACAGTGTTTCGGCGGCCGCCAGGGGATCCATCGCGTCCGCTTTGATGCCCAGCATGGTCTCGCGGTGCGTCTCGGCGGCGCCGATGTCAGCGCCCTCCGCGGCATCGACACCGCCGGCGGATTCGAAGATGTTTGACACGACCGGCCCCGGCAACACCGCCTGCACCTGTATGTGGTGGTCGTGTCCCGCCAATTGGACCTCGGCGCAGAGGCATTCGGTCATGGCGAGTACGGCGTGCTTGCTCACGATGTAGGGCGTCTGCAACGGCATCGTCACGACGGCGCCGACTGACGCGACGTTCCACACCCACGCCGGCTCGTCGACGGCCATCATTTTCGGCAGAAATGCCCGCACGCCGTGGAAGACTCCGCTGATGTTGACGTCGACGACGCGGCGCCAGTTCGGCACCGGCGTGTCCCACAGATAGCCGAATTGTTCGATGCCCGCGTTGTTCACCAGCAGCCGTGCCCCGCCGAGATCCCGGTAGACCCGGTCCGCGAGCCCCTGCACCGCATCGGGGTCACGGACGTCGCAGAGGATGTCGACGGCCGTGCCGCCGGCCGTGCACAGTTCGTCGCGCAGCGCGGCGATGCCGTCGGCGTCGATGTCGGCGAGCACCACGGTCATGCCCAGCCGGTGGGCGTGCCGTGCCAGACCGGCACCGATCCCGGATCCGGCCCCGGTGATGACGGCGACGCCCCCGCAGAATACGTCGCGGGCGGTCATGACGGGGCGGCGCTGCCGGCATGCAGGTCCGCCAGCAACACCGAGTTGGTCGCGTCGAGCACGACGTCCATCTCGGTGAATTGCAGCCCATTGTCGCCGCGCCGGACGGCGACGTCGACAACCCCGCTGGACACCGCGAACGGCACGAAATTGGCGATCTGGTTGACGAGGATGTAGAACCGCGCGCGGGTGACGTCACCGGCGGCGCCGGTGCGGTGGATGTTGGTGGCGTGGTGACGCAAGGGGTACGGGCTCTGCTCGCGATGCTGGGACAACCACCGGATCACCGCGTCGCGGCCGTTGAGCTCGGGCGACATGAGCTCCTCGAAAGGACTTGCGCCCGAGTCGCTTCGAGTCACGTAGCGCACGTCATGGGTGTATCTCGCCGCCAGCTCGGCGTAGTGGGCCTCGTCGTAGTGGTACCAGAACTCGCCGATGAACTCCTGCAGTTCCGACAGCGTGATGTCGTTGTTCATGGCTCGAATGAAACTCCACTGCGGCCGCCGCGGCACGGCGACTGCCCGATGAGTGGAACACCGTCCGCGTCACTCGGTGACGAGGCTCCACAGGCCCCCGGCGCTCGCGTGCATGGCAGCGTCGGCGACGACGTCGTCCCAGTAGTGCATCGAACCGAACTCCGATCTCCACGCGAGGGCGGCCCTGGTGAATTCATGCAGGCGGTGCTCGCGGGTGGTGCCGATGGCGCCGTGCACTTGGTGGGCGTTTCGCACCACCACCGATGCCGCGTGGCCCGCACACGAACGCGCCGCGGCCACAAGGAATTCCAGGTGCGGGCTCGACCACTTGCCCGTGACGCCGGCCGTCAACGCCGCCTCGGTTGCGGCCCGGGCGAGCGCGGCCTCGGCGGCAACGTCGGAGACCAGGTGCGCAACGCCCTGGAATTTCGACAATGGACGCCCGAACTGGTTTCGGGAGGTCACGTGCTGGATGCAGAGTCGCAGTATTTCGTCCAGGGCGGCACACACCTGGATCGCCCGCACCAACCCCGACTTCAGCCGCAGCTGGCTGACCAGGTCCGGGCCGATGGCCGTTCCCCGCAAGCCGGAGAGTTCGGCGGCCACGGTGTCGCGTGGTTCCCCGATCAGGTTGGTGCCGGGGGTGATGGTGAGCAGCTCGGCGGCGACGTCGGTGACGCGATATTGCCCGCCGGCGCGCCATACGAGGACCACGCGTTCGGCCGTGCTCGCCCATGGCACGTGCGTCGCGACGCCGTGCCCGTCGACCAGGCACACCGTCCGGGGCGCGCGGTCGGCGGCCAGCCCGCCAGCCTCCAGGAGCCAGCAGGCCAGGACGTCGTGCTCCGCCAGGGGGATTCGTATACCGCTGCGCACCGCTGCCGTCATGAGTTCGGCCGCCTCGTACCAGCCGGCCCCGCTGCCGCCGTGCCCGGTCGCGCCGGTGAGGCGCAGCAGACCGAGCTCAGCGAGCTGGTGCCACAGGTCAGAGCCCCGCTCGACGACCGTTGCGCCCGCCAGCTTTTCGCGGTGACCGGCAAAGACGGCGGCCATCATGTCGGCCAGGGCTTGGTCGACGGACGGCCAGGTGCTCACCGCAGCCCCAATCCGCGCGCGATGACCCCGCGCAGCACCTCGTTGGTGCCGCCGCGCAGGGTGAACCCCGGCCGCTGGTCCACGGCGGCACGCACCAACTCCGAGAAGATCCGATCGGGGGAGTCCTGCAGGTTGGCGAACTCTGCGATGTCGCCTTCGGTGGTGGTGCCGAGCACCTTGACCAGTGCGGCGGGGATGTCGGCCGCCTGACGCCGTTCCAGCGCGCCGGCCACCGCGGTGGACATGTGGTGCAGACCGGTGACCCGCGCAACGAGCCGCCCCAACTGCGCGTTGCGGGGAATGGCGTTCGCCGCCATCCGGTCGGCGCACGCGGCCAGCAGGACGAAGGTCGACAGGAATCGCTCGGGCCCGCTGCGTTCGAAACCGAGTTCCGACGTCACCTGCCGCCAACCGGCACCGATTTCGCCGAACACCATGTCGTCGGGGACGAACGCCTCGTCGAGGATCACCTCATTGAAGTGGTGCGCGCCGTTCATGGAGACGATCGGGCGCACGTCGACGCCGGGCCCGCGCAGGTCGACGATGAACTGACTCAGCCCGGCATGCCGGCGCTCCGGATCCAGCGGCGCCGTGCGGGCGAGCACGATGAACGCGTGCGCGAGGTGCGCGCCCGACGTCCAAACCTTGGTGCCGCTCAGCGACCAGCCCCCGTCGACGCGCAGCGCCCTGGTGCGCACACTGGCCAGGTCGGAGCCGGAGTCCGGCTCGCTCATGCCGATGGCGAAAAAGCACTCGCCGCGCACGATCCGCGGCAGGAAAGCCGACTTCTGCGACTCCGTGCCGTATTTCAGCAGTGACGGCGCGATCTGCCGGTCGGCGATCCAGTGCGCGGCGACCGGGGCGCCGGCGGCGAGCAGCTCCTCGGTGACGGCGAACCGCTCCAGGAACGAACGCCCGTGGCCGCCGTATTCGACGGGCACCGTCATCCCCAACCAGCCGCGCGCCGCGAGCGCGGCGGTGAAGTCTTCGTCCCATCCCGTCAGCCAGGCGTCCACCGCCGGGGTGAACGTCCCGGCGGTCAGTTGGTCGTCGAGGAACTGGCGCACCTCGTCGCGCAGCCGCTGCGTCGACAACGGGTCGATCGAGGTTGGGGGGACCAACCGGGAGAACGCCATCACGGTATCTTCCACCCTGGACGTTTTCACCGTTCAGCTGATCCCGGGCCGAACCGCTCGCGCAGCGTGCGTTTGAGCAGCTTGCCGCTGGGGTTCTTGGGCAGGGAATCGACGAGGAAAACCCGCTTGGGTGTCTTGAAGCCGGCCAGGTGCGCGCGGCAGTGGGCGAGTATGTCGTCCTCGGCGAGGCTCACGCCCTCGCGCAGCACCACCGCCGCCACGACGGCTTCGACCCAAACCGGGTGGGCCAGGCCGAATACCGCGACTTCCTCGACGCCGGTGTGCCGGTAGATGACCTCTTCGACCTCCCGGCTGGCGACGTTCTCCCCGCCGGTCTTGATCATGTCCTTCTTGCGGTCCACGACGTGGAGGAGCCCGTTGTCGTCGTAGTGGCCGAGGTCGCCGGAGTGGAACCAGCCTCCCCGGAAGGCTTCGGCCGTTTTCTGTGGGTCGTCCAGGTAGCCGAGCATCAAATGGGGGCTGCGATGGGCGATTTCACCGATCGAGCCGGCGGCCACCGGCTGGCCGTCTTCGCCCAGGATCGCCGTCTCCACGTTAGCAACCGGGCGCCCCGCCGAACCCGCGTGCGCGTCCTGTTCGTCGGGTCCGAGCGCGGAGGCCAGCGGCGCCATTTCGGTCTGGCCGTAGAAGTTCCACAACCTCAGCCGCGGCAGCCGCTCCCGAATCTCGCTGAGGATCTCGACCGGCATCGCCGAGGCGCCGTAGTACCCCTTGCGCAGGCTGGACAGGTCGACGGTGTCGAAGACGGGTGATCGCAGCAGCGAGATCCAGACCGTCGGCGGGGCGAAATAGTTGGTGACGGCGTAGCGCTCGATCGTGCGCAGGACGAGTTCGGGATCCGGCCGCGGCAGGATGATGCTGGTGGCGCCGAGATAGACGTCGGTGACCAGGAAGTTGTCGAGTTGTGCGCAGTGGTAGAGCGGCAGGGAATGGATCTCGACATCGTCGGCCGACTTGTCGCCGGCCAGGATCGTGCTGACGTAGTTCCACATCAGGCTGCGGCTGGTGTGCATGGCGCCCTTGGGCCGGGATTCGGTGCCGCTGGTGTACATCAGGCGCAGCAGTTGGTCGTCGTCGAGGTGGGGGCGTGGGGCGGTCGATGTGGTGCTCAGCCACTCGGCGAAGTCGGACCACCCGGCCGGAGCGGGCTGCCCGGGCGGCAGCAGCGCCGCCGTCGTCGTCACCGATCCACCAAGGCGCATGGCTTGCTCGGCGGTGGCTGCCAAGCCCGCTTCGACGATGAATCCCCTTGCGCCACTGTGGCCGAGGATGTAGGCGACCTCCTCGGCGGTCAGCATGAAGTTGACCGGGACGAGGACCACCCCCACCCGTGCGGTGGCGAATACCAGTGCGGCGTATTGCCAGCAGTTGTGCGACAGGAGCGCCAGCCGATCGCCGGCGCTGAAACCGTTGTCGCCCAAAGCCGCGGCCGCGCGGTCCACCAGGTTCTCGAACTCGGCGAAACTCAGCACGACGTCACCGTCGACCACCGCGGTCTTGTCCGGGTGCCGGCGCGCCGACCGGCGGGGGATATCGCCGAGCGCGTGGCTGCGTGCGCGCGCGGCGGTGACGTCAAGGTCGCCCAATTGCATGCGGGCCACCGTAGGCGCCGGCACTCGACGGCCCGTCGCCGGTGTCCCGCTGAGTAGACAAGGGCCGCCCGATGGCGGGGGTCGGCGGCGATACTCGGCGTCATGGGCACTGGCGCACCCGCGAAAGCCGACCGCACCGGGCGGGCGGATGTCGATTCGGACGAGCTGCGGGCCAATCTGCTTCGGGCCGACCCCGGGGTGCTCGTCGCGGTGCTGGCGCAGCTGACCGGTGACGCCGGGGTGGTCGACCGCTTCGCGCCGAAGATCACCCACGTGCCCGACCCGCCCGAGCAGGCGGGCGCCACCGACCCGGAGACGAGGACGGCGATCGTCGAGGCGGTGGCCACCGCGCTGCGGGCGCCCCGGTCTCCGCACGCCGCCCGTGCCGACGACCCCGACCTCTTCGCGCGCATCGCGCCGGTCGCCCTCGGCGGAACGATCGATCGTGAGTACATCCCGCTGCTGTTGGAACAGGGCGGATTCCAGCCGCCACAGCCGGTGCTGCCACGCACCGCGAAACTCCCCGACGACTTCCGGGTGGCGATCATCGGCGCCGGCATCGCGGGATTGACCGCCGCGTTGGAATTGGCCGACGCCGGCGTGGAATACCAGATCTTCGACCGGCACGACGAGGTCGGCGGCACCTGGTACACGACCACCTATCCCGGCATCGGCGTGGACACCCCCTCGGCGTACTACTCGCTGTCGCGTGACATCAACGGCGACTGGTCCAGCTATTACCCGTTGGGGCCGGAGTATCAGTCCTATCTGGAGTCGGTGGCCGACAAGTACGAACTGCGGCGGCGCACCCGCTTCGGTACCGAAGTGGAAGCCCTTTGGTGGGACGACGAGCGTCAGCAGTGGCAGATCCACGCGCTGGGGCCCGACGGTGCCCGTGAGGTCGGCTACGCCGATGTGGTGATCCCCGCCGCCGGCTACCTCAATCGGCCACGGTGGCCGCGACTGAAGGGAAGGGGGACTTTCGCGGGAGTCGAAGTCCATTCCGCGCAGTGGGATCCCGGTCTGGATTTGACCGGCAAGCGGGTTGCCGTCATCGGTGCGGGCTGCACCGCGGTGCAGATCGTCGACGCGTGCGTCGATGAGGTGTCGCACCTGACGGTGTTCCAGCGCCAGCCGCACTGGGTGGCGCCGCGGCGGCGGCTCACCGATGACGTGCCCGACCATCAGCGCTGGCTGGGCACCCGGCTGCCTTTCTACGCCAACTGGATTCGGCTCAAATCCTATTGGGGAACCGCCGACAACAACTATCCCGTCATCGTGTATGACCCCGAATGGGCGGCCGGCCATCTGTCCATTCCGCGGGCCAACGACGCGCTGCTGCAGATGTGCCTGAAGTACATCGACGACGTCTTCGGCGCCGGCAGCGAACTGGCGCACAAGGTCACGCCGGACTTCGCGCCCTACGGCAAGCGGATTATCCGCGATCCCGGCGGATACTATGCGGCGCTGGCCCGCGAGCACGTCGACGTCGAAGCCAGCGAGCCGGCCGAAGTCAACGAGGCGGGCATCGTGACGGCCGACGGCCGGCAGATCGACTTGGACGTCATCGTCTACGCGACCGGTTACCATCTGGATTTCCTGTCCACCGTGGACATTCGGGGGCGAGGCGGCAAGAAGCTGGCCGACGAGTGGGGCGACCGGCCGCGGGCTTACCGCGGTGGGACCGTCCCCGGGTTCCCCAACCTGTTCATCTCGTCGGCGCCCAATTACAGCCCGGGACACGGCGCGGGCCACAATTTCGGCGTCGAGGTGATGGTGCACTACGTCATGGAATGCCTCCAGCTCATGGCACTGCGAGCGGCGTCGACGATCGAAGTGAAGCAGCGCGCTTATGACGACTACGTCGCCGACATCGACGCGACGATGCAGGGCACGGTGTGGTGCCACACCCCGTCCGCGCACACGTACTACCGTTCGGGCGGCGGGCGGATCGTGACGGCCTTCCCATATCGGCTGCTCGACGTGTGGCGTGATCACCGTGCACCGGTTGAGGACGATTTCGAGTTGCGATGAGCGAGTTGCTCTCCGGCAAAACGGCTTTGGTCACCGGCAGTAGCCGCGGGATCGGCCGGGCGATCGCCCAGCGTCTGGCCGCGGCAGGCGCCACCGTGGCGGTCACGGCCCGTTCGCACGCCGCGTCGTGGTCCGTCCGCGGTGGGGCGGCTACGACGCTTCCCGGCACCGTCGGCGAGACGGTCGAGTTGATCGAGGCCGCCGGCGGGAAGGCATTCGCCGTCGCGGCCGATCTCGAGGATGCCGCGCAGCGCGACGGGCTGATCGACGCGGTGCTCGACCGCGCCGGCCGCATCGACATCCTGGTCAACAACGCCGGTTTCGCGGACTATGCCCCGGTGGAGGACATGAGTCTGGAAACGTTCGACCGCACGGTGGAGCACTACCTGCGCACGCCGTTCGTCTTAACGAAAGCGTCTGTGCCGCAGATGCGCAAGCAGGGCGCAGGCTGGATCGTCAACATCGGCTCGGTGACCGGCGTCGCCCCGGTGCGACCGTATCGCGACTACAACAAGACCTCGGGCGACGTGATCTACGCGTCATGCAAGGCCGCGCTGCATCGCTTCACCCAGGGCGTCGCCGCCGAATTGCTCGATGCCAACATCGCGGTGAACTGCGTCGGCCCCTCGACGGCCGTTCGCACGCCCGGTGCGGCCCGGCTCATTCCGGATGGGTTCCCGACCGAGCCGGTGGAATACCTGGCCGAGACAGTCCTGGCGATGTGCCACCTGCCCGCCGCCGAGCGCACCGGACTGGTCGCGTTCAGCCTGCACTTTCCGTGGTCGCAGCAACTGCCCGTGCACAGCCTGGATGGAACCGCGGTGCTGCCGTCGCTGCCGCCACCGTCGACGGCCAACCCGAACATCCGGGCCGCGGGGCTCTAGCCCGCCGCCTCGTCCGTCAGGCGAGAACCGGGTCGTGGGAGTCGCAGAAGCTGTGGCAGACGCGGTCGTGGACGATGACGTCGGGACACTCGGGGTCGAACCAGCGGTCCACGACGGCCCAGTGGATCGGATGCATCAAATACGGCCCCAACAGCCCGTCGACGTCGGAGAACTCTTGCTCGAACACGTGGGTCCAGGCGGAGGTTCCGACGCCCTCGGACGCCCGGCTCAATTGCCATGCGCGGATGGACGACACATAGCGCGGCATTGACGACAGTTCGCGCTCGAAGCGGGCGACGATCGCGGCCGGGGTGCCGGAGGCCACCCGAAGTAACAGTGCCCGATACACCGTGCCCGGGGTTTGGCTGGGGCGAACGGGCCTGCCCCGATAGTTCGCGCCGTTGACCCGGGTGACGGAGCGGTCGGTGAGAAGCGGGGCGAACCGCCTCAGGGCGAGACGGGCCCGCGCCTCGGCATCGAACCTCAGGTGCAGCAAGATGTCTCCGCCGTTGCGCGCCCCCGGCAACGTCGGCTGCACCACCGAGCGCGACGCTTGGGCGTCGCGGGCGGCCGCCCGTAACGCGGTGAGCATCCGGTCGCGCTCGTCCTCGACGACGTCTAACAACCTGGTGACGCTAAACATCGCAAAGCCGGTCCACATCCTCGGCGGCCGCGGCGAACGATCGGGACCGCTCCTGCACGAGTTCGGCTATGGTGCACCACCATTCGCCGACGTCCGGGTCCGGCCTGCCCTTCCACGTCATCTCCCACCACGCCCGCACGTCGGGCAGCGTCCAGGTGATGGTCACGGTGTTGGTTTCGTCATCGAACCAGATCGGCGGGCTGACCAGAACATCGCGCAACGTCATCCCGCGCCGCCGTGCGCCGGGGGCGTACTCGGCGAGGTAGGCGTCGACGAACCGCCGAGCGCAACCGGGCCGGGTCACCACCCGGTCGATCACGAAGACGTGGCCGCCCGCCATGTGCGGGCGCTCACGCGTACTGGAGGGCGGGCCGCGTCGCCGGACCCGCCGGCCGCAGCGGGCGCAGCGGCTGCAGGGTCGGAGCGACGCGCTGCGGGCCGTCCTCGACGTTGCGCCAGATGCCCATCGCGGTCATGCGCACCGGGGCCGTCAGGCGCTGGTCGAACCTCATGCGGTTCATCGGACCGCACACCGACACCGCGGCCACCGCCTCACCCGGCCCGCCGATCGGCGCTGCCACGCAACCGAATCCGAGCAGTGACTCCTCGCGTTCGAACGCGACGCCATGGGCCCGCACCTTGGCCAACTCGACGGCCAGCTGGGTGTCGCTGGAAATCGAGTACCTGGTCTTCCGGACACCCAGATCGAGCTCGGCATCCGCATCGCGATAGGCGAGGATCGCCTTGCCGACTGCGGTGCAATGGGCGGGCTGGCGAGCGCCCACGCGGGTGGGGATTCTCTGGTCGCCGATCTTGTCCAGGTACACCACGTCCGGGCCGTCGAGCACGGCCAGGTGCACGACAAGGCCGGTGGCGCGGTGCAATTCACCCAGCAGCGGGCCGGCCGCCCGCACCAGCCGGTCCTGATGCACGGCGAGCGATCCGAGTTCGACGAGGCGCATGCCCAACTCGTAGTCGCGGCCGCTGCGGCGCAGCCAGCGCAGCTGCACCAGGCGTTCGAGCATCCGATGCGCCGACGACCGGGGCAGGCCGGTGCGTCTGACGATCTGCGCCAGGGTAAGCCGCCCCGGACCCTCGAAGGCGTCGAGAACCAGCGATATGCGGTCGATGACGGCCGTGGGGGTGGCGGGTTCAGCGATACCTGACATCGATCCTCCAAGTGTACCCGACCGATATATTCCTATTAGGAATATATTCCTAGCACACCGGTGTGGCGGTTGTCACGCATGGGGAACCCGGGAAGTCGGGGATCTTTGCGGCAGCGTGGTTGCGGCGGCGAAGGATGCGGCTGGGCTCAGCCCTTGGCCGCGGACCGGCCGGCGCGCCGTCCGTAGAAGCTGCCGTCGCCGAGCGAGATGCCGCTGGCGTAGCCCCAGGCGGCGAGCCCGGCGGTGCAGCGGCCGGCGGCGAAGAGGCCGGGGATGGGTTCGCCGCTGACGTGGAGCACCTCGGCGTCGAGCGTGGTGGCCAGGCCGCCCAGGGTGAAACCGCCGGTGTTCTCCCGCAAGTCGATGGCGCCGACCGGGGAACCGATGGGCTTCAACCATTCCGGCTTCTTGTGCAGCAGCGGGTCCTCGCCGCGGGCGGCGCCCGCGTTGTAGGCGGCGACGGTCGCCTGCAGGCATCCCGGCGCCAGGCCCATCTCGCGTTCCAGGTCGGCGACGCTGTCGGCCACCCAGGTCGCCTCTCGCAGCATGAATTTCGGCGACCACGACGCCTTCGCCTCTTGCTGGGCGTCGTCGTCGATGATCAGGAAGGCGGTGTTGTCCTGCTGGTAGAGCGTGAGCTGGCCGACGCGGCCGGGGTAGGTGTCCTCGGCGACGTAGCGCTGGCCGCGGCCGTTGACCAGGATGCCGCGCACCAGCTGCTGGGGGTCGATGAAGATGGCGACCTCGGTGGCGTCCATGTGGGCCAGATCGGCGCCCAGCGCCTGGGCCATGCGGATCGCCTGCCCGTCGTGCTGCTCGATGGAGGCGGCGGGGCGGCCCGCGATGCGCGGGGCGTAGCGGGTGACCATCGCCTCGTTGTAGGCGAAGCTGCCCATGGCCAGCACGACCCCGCGCCGCGCGCGGACGTTGATCTCGTTGCCGTACTGGCGCGCGCGGATCCCGACCACCCTGCCGTCGGCTTCGACGATGAGACGTTGCACCCGCACGTCGTAAAGTGCGCGCGCACCGGCGGCGGTGGCGGTCTCGACGAGCGGCTTCATCAGCATGTAGCCCGCGCTGGCTTCGCCCTGCTTCTTGTTCGACATCTGCGGGACGTGCCCGCGAGGGGCGGGGGAGGCGATCGTGTTGAACGGATAGGCGTTTTCCCCGCCGCTGTACATCAGGCCCTGGTCACCCATCGGCTCCCAGCCGGGTTCGGAGAAGAACTCCGCCTTGAACGGCACGCCGCAGCCGACCAGCCAGTCGAAGTGGGCGACGCTGCCGGCGCAGTAGTCGGCGATCCGGTTCTCGTCGGCGCCGGGCCCCATCGCGACGTTCAGGAAGGCCGCCATGTTGTCGACGGAATCGTTGAAGCCGCAAGCCTTTTGCAGGGGCGTGCCGCCGCCGAGGTAGATGAACCCGCCGGCCATCGCCGCCGCCCCGCCCCAGGACCCGGTGCGTTCGGTCACCAGCACGTCGGCGCCGGAGCGCGCCGCCTCCACCGCCGCGGCGGCGCCTGCCACCCCGTAGCCGGCGATGACCACGTCGGCCTCGTCGTCCCACGACGGGATCGACGCGGCCGGGACCGGCGTGACCTCGGTATCCGGCGTCATAGCCGCATGGCCGCGGGCATTTCGCCGATCCACTGGTGGCCCCAGTAGCTGTCGGCGGTGATTTCCTCTGCGGTGTAATACGTTTCGTCGACCCGCATGCCGTCGGTGCCGAACTCGATGTCCCAGTCCCCGGGCGCGCGGACGTAGAACGACACCATCTTGTCGTTGGTGTGCCGGCCCAGCGTGGAGGACAGCTGGAAGCCCTCGGCGTTCACCCGGTCCAGCGCCTGGCCGACGACGTCGAGGCTGTCGACCTCCACCATGATGTGCACCAGGCGCGGGTCGCGCTGGTGTGCGGCCGGCACGATCGCCAGGCTGTGGTGGCGTTCGTTGATGCCCAGGAACCGGACCCGCACGGGCCCGAACTCTTTGGGCAAGGGCACCCGGAACGCCCCGCGGGAGCGGAACCCCAGCACCTCGGTGTAGAAGTCGAACAGCCCGTTAGGGTCCATCGCCGGCACCACCACGTGGCCCATACCCTGGTCGCCGGTGACGAATTTCGCGCCGAACGGGGTGACGACGGGGCTGTGGTCGAGCACCGCACCATGGAAGACCTCGAGCGTGGTGCCGGCCGGGTCCTCGAAGGTGATCACCTCTTCCACGCGGCGGGCCTCGGCCTCCTCGGTGGACAGTTGCTTGAACGGGGTACCGGCGCCCTCGAGGGCGGCCTTGACCCGGTGCAGCGCCGGGCGGTCACGCACCTCCCAGCCGACCGTCAGCACCCGGTCGGTCGCACCGGGCACCACGATGAGCCGGGCCGCGCGCTCGTCCATCCGCAGATACAGCGCGCCCGGGTCCGGACCCTTACCCTCGGCGAAACCCAGGACGCCGAAGGCGAATTGCCGCCAGCGGTCGATGTCGTTCGTCGAAATGGTGATGTAGCCCAGGCTTTTCAGGTCGGTCAACGTGCTCTCCTAGATCAAAGCCCGCAGCGGGCCCTCGGGCGGATCGATACCGAGCGAACTCAGCGCCGACGCGTGATAGGTGGTGCCCGGCATGTGAATGGCGTGCAGCTGGCCGACATGCACGTCGCGCCAATACCGTTGCAGCGGCTTGTCCATCCGGGCCGCGTTGCCGCCCGAGCGGGCGAAGATCTCGTCGACCGCCGCCACCGCGCGCCACACCGCGCGGATCTGGGTGCGCCGGCCGGCCGCGCGGTCGGCGAACGACACCTCCTTGCCGGCGGCGACCATGTCGTAGATGCGGTCGGCGTTGGCCAGCAGTTCCTGGCGGGCGGCGTTGATGTCGGCGGCGGCCTCCCCGACGGCGAACATGACGTAGGGATCGTCCTTGATCGCGGTACCGGTGGCGCCGACGCGCTCGCGCTGGTAGTCCAGGTGCGCGGCCAGCGCCCCCTCGGCGATGCCGATCGTGGCCGCCGAGATGCCCAGCGGAAACATCGTCGACCACGGCATCAAATAGAGCGGCTCGGTCATGCCGGCCTCGCGCTGGGCGGTGCCGTCCATCACCTTCGTGGCGTCCATCGTCCGGTAGGACGGGACGAACGCATCCTTGACGATGACGTCCTTGGAGCCGGTCCCGCGCAGCCCCACCACATCCCACGAGTCCTCGACGATCTCGTAGTCCTTGCGCGGCAGGATCATGTGCAGCATCTGCGGCGGCATGATCGGAATGCCCTTGTCGTCGCCGAGCATCGCGCCCAGGATGATCCAGTCGCAGTGGTCGGTGCCCGAGCTGAACTGCCAGCGGCCGTTGAAGACGTAGCCACCGTCGACCGGCTTCGCCACCCCCTGCGGTGCGTACGGCGAGGCCATCCAGGTGTCGACGTCGTCGGCCCAGATCTCGGCGGCGACCTTGGGGTCCGCGTACGCCAACTGGTAGGGGTGCACGCCGACCACGCCGACGATCCAGCCGGCCGCCGGGTCCAGCGCCGCGGTCGCCATCGTCGTCTCGGCGAACTCGCGGGGGTGGGCCTCGAAGCCCTGGTATTGCTTGGTCTGCAGGAGCCGGATCAGGCCGGCGCCCTTCATCAGCTTGACGGTGTCGTCGGTGAGCCGGCCGATCCGCTCGGCCTCCGGGGCCTGGTCGCGCAACTGGTCCGCCATCGCCACGACCCGGTCGAGTACCCGTTCGCTCATGTTGGTGTCCTTACGTCTGGGGGCTTAGTAATGGTCTACCGCAGTTGGTGCCTCAGCCGAAGCCGTTCCCGATGAGCGGAAGCAAAAGCGGTCAGAATCGAATGCCCAAGCCGGGATCGCGGGCCGGGCCCGGCCCGCCGGGATCGGGCCATTCGGCCGGGTGGCTCGCGTGCCCGGTGGCCGGGACAACGTCATCGCACCGTCCGGTGACCGGGAACGGGCCCCGGCGGTTGTGGCGGCAGGACATACCGTCCGTGCCTGTGAGTAGCGCGGAGCTGGTCGACGTTGCCGTGGTCGGCGCCGGGTTCGCCGGTCTCTACGCCCTGCACAAGCTGCGCAGTCAGGGACTGTCCGTGCGGGTCCTGGAGGCGGCGCCGGAGCTGGGCGGCACCTGGTACTACAACCGATACCCGGGGGCGCGCTGTGACGTCGAAAGCGTCGATTATTGCTATTCATTCTCCGAGGAACTGCAGCAAGAGTGGAACTGGACCGAGAAGTACGCCACCCAGGCGGAGATCCTGGCTTACCTGAACTGGGTGGCCGACAAACTCGACCTGCGCCGCGACATCACCTTCCGCACCCGCGTCGTGTCCGCGGCGCTGGACGAAGCCACGCTGCGCTGGGTGGTTACCACCGCCGTGGGCGACGTGCTGTCCGCCCGATTTTGCCTGCTGGCGACGGGCCCGCTGTCGGCGGCTTTGCGGCCGAACTTTCGCGGCCTCGATTCGTTCGCCGGTGAGATCTACCACACCGCCGCGTGGCCGCCGCATCCCGTCGACTTCGCGGGCAAGCGGGTCGCCGTCATCGGCACCGGTTCGTCTGGCATTCAATCGATTCCGATCATCGCCGAACACGCCAAGCATCTCTTCGTCTTCCAGCGCACGCCCAACTACAGCGTCCCGGCCGGCAACAAGCCGTTGAGCGAACGGGAACTCGACGAGATCAAGGCGGACTACGCCGAACGGCGGCGGCTCTCGTGGCGCAGCGGCGGAGGATCACCCCACATCACGGCGCCGAAGCCGACGATGGAGTTCACGCCGGAGGAACGCCGGGCGGCGTTCGAAAAGCGTTGGCAGCTGGGCGGTGTGCTGTTCTCGAAGACGTTCCCCGACCAGATGACCGACTTGGCGGCCAACGACGAGGCCCGGAAGTTCTACGAGGAGAAGGTGCGTGCGGTCATCGACGACCCCGCGCTGGCCGACCTGCTCATTCCCAAGGATCACCCGATCGGCACGAAACGGATCTGCACCGACAGCAACTACTTCAGCACCTTCAACCGGTCGAACGTGTCGCTGATCAGCGTGCGCGACACACCGATCGACTCCGTGGACAGCGGTGGGATCAGAACCGCCGGTGCGCACTACGACGTCGACATGATCGTGCTGGCAACCGGTTTCGACGCCCTCACCGGCGCGTTGGCCAAGATCGACGTCATCGGGCGCGGCGCCCGTCGGTTGCAAGACGACTGGGCACAGGGGCCGCGCACCTACCTAGGGCTGAGCGTCGACGGATTTCCCAACCTGTTCCTGATCTCCGGTCCCGGGGCGCCCGCGGTGCTGGCGAACATGGTGCTGCATGCCGAGGCGCAGGTGAATTGGATCGCCGCGGCCATCGCTCACCTCGATGACCGCGGGTTGTCCGCGATCGAAGCGACCCGCGACGCCGTCGACGGCTGGGGAGCCGAATGCGCCCGACGTGCCGAGGCCACGTTGTTCACCAAGGCGGAGTCCTGGTACATGGGCGCCAACGTGCCGGGAAAACCAAGGGGATTCATGCTGTTCGTCGGCGGCTTCGCGACGTACAACGACATCTGCGACGAGGTGGCCGGGGCCGGCTACCCGGGCTTCGATCTGGTCGGGATGCCGCGATGAAGAGATTGCTGGGCAGGGTAGTGCTGGTCACCGGCGCCGCCAGGGGCACGGGCCGGGTGCATTGTCAGCGCTTCGCCGACGAAGGCGCAGACGTGGTCGCGCTCGATGCCGCAACGGCGAGTGACGAGTTGCCCGACACCGCAAGGGATGTCGAAAGCCGCGGCCGACGCTGCGTGACGGGCGTTGCCGACGTGAGTGACTTGCAGGCGGTGACGGGTGCCGTGGCTGACGGCGTCACTGCGCTGGGGCGCCTCGACGTCGTCGTCGCGAACGCAGGAATCCACATTGCGGGCGGACGGACATGGGAACTCGACCCCCGGGACTGGCATCGCACGCTCGACATCAACCTGACCGGCGTGTGGCACACGGTCAAGGCCGGGGTACCGCACCTGGGTGAGGGGGGCGCCATCGTGATCATCAGTTCGACCAATGGTCTTCGCGGGACCCCCAATTCCGCGCATTACACCGCGAGCAAGCATGCGGTCGTGGGGCTGGCGCGCACCCTCGCGAACGAGCTCGGGCCTTCCGGCATCCGGGTCAACACCGTCCATCCCGGGGCGGTCGCGACCCCGATGGTGCTCAACGAGAGGACGTTTCGACGTCTACGGCCGGACCTCGAGAACCCGACCGCCGCGGACGCCGCGGAAGTGCTGCGGGCGCGCAACCTGCTGCCGGTGCCTTGGGTGGAGCCCGTCGACGTTGCCAACGCGGTGGTGTTCCTGGCCTCCGAGGAGGCCCGCTACATCACGGGCACCCAGCTCGTCGTCGATGCCGGCCTTACCCAGAAGGCGACATGAGCGGGCGACCGGAAGGCGTGTTCATCGCTCCGCGCGGTGACCGTCACTGAGGGCTCACGGGCGATCGGTCACGGCCTCCGCCGAGATCCGATGCTGTTGTCGATCCACCAATTTCAGCGCACGCGCGGCCTTCGCGGGAGCCAGCAGCACCGCGGTATGCGGCGCCCGGGATCCGCTGTGTTGCGGTCGTGGCGGGGCAGTCTCCGCGGCCTCCTCGGGTTCCGGGTCATCGGTGCGTGACGACTCCTCGTCCCGGCGGCCCGACCGCAACCGATTCGTGGCGGCGACGGCGAGGACCGCGGCCGTCGCGGTGCCCAGCCCCTGCGCCCAGCCCAGCGGGCCGACCGGTGTGCAGCCCAGGAGTTGGCTGATCCCGGGGGTGCTGATCATCGCGGTGAATGCGGCGAACGAGCCCGCGGCGGTGAGCAGCACCAGGGGCGCGTGCGAGTCGACCACGGTCTGGCCGAGCTCGACGGCGACCAGCGAGATCAGCGCGACGGTGGAGGCCCGCTGCGGTAGCCCGGTGACCGACGCCATCACCCAGGCAGTCGTGGCGGCGGTGGCGGTGAGCGCTCCGCGCGCCACCACGGTGCGCATGAGCGCGCGTTCGTCGATGCCGCTCCGGACGCGTTGAACCGGCCCCGCCGGGGTGCTGACGGCGACCGCGGTCGCGGGTAGCGCGTCGGTGAGCGTGTTTATCAGCAGCAATTGCCGCGTGTTCAGCGGCGAGGTCCCGGAGATCGCCGTGCCGATGACCGAGAAGATCACCTCGCCGGCGTTGCCGCCGAGCAGGCCGGCCACGGCCGCCTGGACGCCGCGCCACAGGCGGCGGCCCTCGTCGATCGCGGCCACCAGCGTCTCGATGCGGCCGTCGGTCAGCACCAGGTCGGCAGTCGTGTGCGCGGAGTCGCTGCCGCGCGCGACCACACCGACGCCGACGCTCGCCGCCCGGATCGCGGCGGCGTCGTTGGCGCCGTCGCCGACCATGGCGCACACCCTCCCGGCGCGCTCGAGCGTCTGGACGACCTGCACCTTGTTCTCCGGTGACATCCGGGCGAAGATCACCCGCTCGGAGACCGCGCGCCGCTGATCATCGCGTGACAGCGCGTTCCATTCGGACCCGGTGATCACCTCGTGAGCGCTCACCGCGACCCCCAGCTCGCGGGCGATCGCGGTGGCGGTGACGGGATGGTCGCCGGTGATCAGCCGGATCGCCACACCCCGGTCGGCCAGGTCGGCCAGCAACTGTCGCGCCTGGGGGCGGGGCGTGTCCGAGAGGCCCAGGAAACCGGTGAGCGTCAGCCCCGCGCCGCACAGTGCGGTGATCCGGTCGGGGTCTTTCCGCACCGACCGCGCCTGTGCCGCGGTCAGGCGGCGCCGGGCCACGGCGATCGTTCGCAGTCCCGCGGTCGTCAGCGCGGAGACCGCGTCGTCCACGTCTGTGCCGACGTCGCCGCAGGCCGCCAAGACCACTTCGGGTGCGCCCTTGACGGTCAACTGCGTACCTGTCACCGAGGCCGAGAAGGCCCGGCCCGACCGGAACGGCAGATGCGCGTCGGGTTCGGGTCGCGAACCGGAATCCGCCACCGCGTCCGCCGCCTTGATGATGGCCTCGTCGGTGGCGTGCACATGCGGGTTGCCGTCGTCGGCCGGTGCGGCCTGGGCGGCGCACCGCAAAACCTCCTCGCGGGAATGGCCCACCAGGGGGAGCACCTCGGCGACGCGAAGGCGGTTCTCGCTCAGCGTCCCGGTCTTGTCGAAGCAGACCACCTCGACGCGACCGAGCGCCTCGGCCGCGCGCGGCACCCGGACCAGCGCGCCGCATTCACCCAGTCGCTGCGCCGACGCCGATTGGGCGAGGGTGGCCATCAGCGGCATGCCCTCCGGGACGGCCGCCACGGCGACCGCGATCGCGCTGCCCAGCGCCTGGCGCAGACCGCCGGCGCGGAACAGGCCGAGCGCGCCGACCAGGATGCCGCCGCCCGCGCTGAACGGGAACGCGCGGCTCATCAGCTGGCTGAGCTGATGGTGCAGGCCGACGGTGGGCAGTTCGCCGGAGGCCAGTTCGGCCGCGCGGCGGTTCTGGGTGTCGGCGCCGACGGCGGTCACCAGCGCCACCGCGGTGCCGGCCACCACGGTGGTGCCGGCGTAGATCATGCAGCGGCGGTCGGCCAGTTCGGCCCCGGGCGTGGCCTCGACGTGCTTCTGGACGGACAGGGATTCACCGGTCAGCGACGATTCGTCGACCTCGAGGTCGTGCGCCGCGATCACCCGGGCGTCGGCGGGCACCACCTCGTCGCTGCGCACCTCGATCACGTCACCGGGCCGCAGTTGCTCGACGACGACCTGGCGGTAGCCGCGCGCGGCGTCGGTCCCCTTGGTGACCACGCGGGCCGGGGGGGCCTGCTGGGCGAGCAGGCGGTTCAGGCGGCTCTCGGCCCGAAGCTGTTGGGCGGTCGACAGCAAGGCGTTCCCGGTCAACACGGCGCCGACCATGACCGCGTCGGCCGGTGATCCCAGCAGCGCGGTCGCCGCCGAACACAACCCGAGTATCGGGGTCAACGGGTCACCGGTCAGCTCGGCGGCCGCGGCCCTGGCGAATTCCCACGCCGCGGCGGGGAACCCTGCGCCACCTTCTGCGGGTTCCGTTGCGGCGGAACGCTCGTCGGGGTCACGCAGCGTGGCCAGCACCTCGCGGACCTGCTCGGCCGACATCGCGTGCCACTCGTAGGCGGGCGCGGGCCGGGGTGTCGGAGTGCGAATCGCGCCGCGGGCCAACAGGTATCCCGAGAGGATCCCCGCGACGGCGCCGACGGTCACCGGCCCGGGCCCGCGCAACCGGCGCACCCCCGGCACCATGAACAGCGCGCCCAGCGCCGAAGCGCCCACCGAGATCGCGATGCCCTGCCGGCTCGCCGCCCGGGCCGCGGGCAACGCATGCAACACCCGCCAGGCTCCGGCCAGGTCGTCGAGCATCAGGTCCGCATTCCACGGCGGTGCCCCGACGCTCGGCCTGATGCCCAATGCCACGTCGGCGCCCGAAAGCGCTTGCGCGCCAGACGAGGACAGCACCGCGACGGTATGCCCGTCGTGTTGCAGCCGCGACAGCGCATCGACGAGTGCGTGGTCGATGCCGCCGTTGCCGACCGGAAGGACGTCGTCGAACGCGGGACGCAAGTCGCCGAGCAGGTCGGTGTCGACCGACACCAGGCGCGCACCCGAGTCGCGCGCCCGGGTGATCAGAGCCGACGCGAGCGGGTGGGAGGCCGGGGCGATGAGCGCCTCGACCGGCTCGTCGATTGACGCCGCGTGAATCCGGTGCCAGCCTGGGGCCGCGCCGTCGTCGAGCAGCTCCTGGGCGCTCGTCCAGGCACTGAGCAACTCGCCGTCCCGGGCGCCGCGCACGCGCACCACCCGCATCCGCTCGCCGCACAGCACGCGCGGATCGATCAGCAGCGCATCGACCGTGTCCAGTCGGCGCAAGCCCTCCGGTCGCAGTGGCAGGACCGCGTGCCGATCCGCCAGGCCCCGTCCGAGCGTGGCCGCGAACGCCTCGTGCGAGGTGCGCATCGCCTTCGGTGCGGTCGCCAGCGCCGCGTTGGAGGCCATCGTGACGTTGCGGGTAAGGGCCCCCGTCAAGCCGACTCCGATGAGCTGCGCCAACGCCACGCGCTTCCCGTGACGTTCGACCGGGCCGGCCGGCGCGGGAACGGGGCGCGGTACGCGGTGCACCTCCGACTCGTCGGCGTGCCGGGCCAATTCCGGTTCGTAACGGGCCCATGCCCGCGCGGCGGCCCGGCATTCGGCGGCCTTGAAGGCCTGCATCGACAGGTCGACCGCCAGCTTCGCCGGTGACAGCGTGACAACGTGGGCGGCGGTGCCGAACAGCGACAGCGCGGTGTCCGTCGCGCCGGGGCCGATCCCTCCGCCGAGCGCACGGCGCAGCCACGGTTGGTGATTGGCGATCGCGGACACCGCCTCGACGGCGATGGGGGCCGCCGGCAACCGCACCGCCCGGCCCGCGACCGCGACCGCGAACCCGGCGGCGTTGACCGCCACCATCGCGCCGCGGGCGGCCAACAGCAGCCCGTCGCCGGGCAAACTGTCGCCACGGGTGGAATCGACTGCAGCGAAATCCTTTTCCGCGTCATCGAGCACCGAGCACAGTTCGTTCAGCGACGTCGCGTCGTCGTCGATCTCGACAACCACCCGCGACAGTGGGCGGTTCAGGACGGCGTTCGTGACGCCGGGTTGCGCCCGCAGCGCAGCGACGAGGGCGCGGCCGCGTGCCGCCCCACCGGTGCCGTCGAGGCCGCGGACCTCGATCCAGAGGCGCCCGTCCCGTCGCCCGCAACGGCGGGTCAGCGTCGAGCGGGAAACCTCGCCCGAGAGCACCTTTGCGCCCATCCGGGCGGGCAGGGTGACGACATCGAGGCCGGCGGCGGCCAGTTTGCCGGCCGCATCGCCGAGTCCCGCGGCGGCTCCGAGTCCCGTCGACATCACCCGCAGCGGCGAAAGTTGTCGCACCCCAACCCCTTTCCCGCACATGACGAATGGCCGCTCCGCGGTTATCCGCGAGGGAGGCCGTCGGCCGACGCTGGCCGCGATCCACAAACCCGACCAACCTAACCCGCTGTCAACGACCCAGCAACTTGAGGCCGACGCAGGTAAAGAACGTGTAAAAAGTGATCGCTGCTGTTGGAAGGCTTCGATCGCATTGTTCGGGTGGCCTGATCCATATGTTGAGCAAACCCAATGGGCGGTGGTGGTCGGACCCCGTAGTGGTCCGCTCCACCAATCCCGACGATGATGAGGAACCATGACCGAGATCGACGACCTGTTCAGGCGGCTGCGCCGCCTCGAAGACGAACGCGACATCGCGCGGCTGATCGCGTCCTACGGCCCGGCGGTCGACGCGGGCGACCCCGATGCCGCCGCGCGGCTGTGGGCGAGCGACGGCGTCTACGACGTTGACGGCTGGCGCATGGAGAGCCGCGCCGACGTCCACGCCATGATCGCCTCGGACGCCCACCAGAAGTTGGTCGCCAAGGGCTGCTCCCACTTCCTGGGGCCGTGCGTCGTCACGGTGGACGGCGACTCGGCAGTCGCGGTGTGCGAATCCCTGGTCCTGGTCCGCGACGGCTCCGACAACGAGGGCTATCGCGTATGGCGGGCCACCGCACACCATTTCGTGCTGCGGCGCACCGACGCCGGTTGGCGGATCGCCACCCGCACCAGCCGGGTCCTGAACGGCAACCCCGACGCGCACGCCCTGCTGCTCAGCGGCTTGGCGGGATCGGCCTGACGTTCGCTCACGCCGAACGTGAAGTGAGGGCGAGATTTTCGCTCGGATTTCGCCGTGGCTTCACGCTCGGCGAGCCGACGTCGATCGCCGCTAACCCCGCGACAGGAACCCCAGCACGGTGCTCTCGAACGCGTCCTTCGCCTCGATCATCGCCCAGTGCCCCGAGTTGGGGAAGATGTGCAGCTCGGCGTTGGGAATGGTGCGCATCGGGATCAGCGCCATGTCCGGCGGGCTGACCCGGTCGTCGCGTCCCCACGTCAGCAGGGTGGGCGCGGTCAGTTTGTGCATGGCCGCCCACGGCAGCGGGCGGTCGGAGGCGGCCATCGCGGAGTTCATCGCGGCGAAGGCCGCCTTCCCGTACATGCGGCGCGCGGCGGCCAGCGTGTCCGGATCGGTGGCCAGCTCCCAGCGTTCCTCGACCAGCTCCTCGGTGATCAGCGCCTGGTCGTAGACCATCGACTTGAGCCAATCCACCAGCCGCTGCCGGGTGGGGTCCTCCACGAACTCCTGCAGCAGCCGGATCCCCTCGCTGGGGCTCGGGCTGAAGATGTTGGTCCCGATGCCGCCGATGGTCACCAGCCGGTCGACGCGGTCGGGGTTGTGGGTGGCGAAGTTGATGCCGACGCCGCCGCCCATCGAGTTCCCCACGATGTGCACCCGCTGGACCTCCAGCGCGTCCAGGAAGGGGGACACGGTGCCGAACGCGGTGACCATCGGGTGGCCGCCGAAGTCGTCGCTGACGCCGAACCCGGGGAATTCCAGGACCAGGCAGCGGAATCGCTCGGCGAAGGCGGGCAGGAGGCCACGGAAGTTGCGCCACCCGGTGACGCCGGGCCCGGAACCGTGCAGGAACACCACCGCCGGGGCGGAGTCCGGGCCGCAGTCGTAGTAGCGCAAAGCGCCCTTCGGAGTGCTGATTTCACGCAGGTCCTGCTGCGTAACGGTGTCTGCCACGGGTGTCACCTTGCCATGCCGCCGCGGCGCGGCCCGGGTCAGGTGTGGTCGTGCCCGGGCTCGCTGCAATTCAGCAGTTCTTTGAGCGCGGCGGGGAACGTGTCGGCGAGGTCCCAGGGGTCGGTCACCAGGTCGGGGCAGGAGACCAGGCCGATGCCGAGCCGGCCGTTGAGGGACATGACGGTGATGTTGAGCCCCGCGCCGGCGATCAGCGGGCCGAGCGGATACATGGCGTCGACCCGGCAACCCATGAAGTACAGCTGTTCCTGGGGGCCGGGCACGTTGGACAGCACCAGGTTGTGCGGGAGAATTTCGGGCAGCGGAATCCGGGGCAGCAGTTTCATCGCGGCGCCGAACATCGTCTGCCCCGCCACTTGAGTCCAGTCCTGCAGCAAGCTGGGACCCATCGCGGCAGCGTGGTCCTTGGCCGCCGCGTTGCGTTCCGCGATGCTGCCCAGTCGTTCGGCGGGATCGTCGATATGGGTTTCGAGCCGGCACAGCATCCACGTCGTCTGGTTGCGGCCCGGCCGGTCGCTTTTGCCCCGCACCGATACCGGCACGCTGGCCACCATCGGGCTGTCCGGCAGCGCATCACGGTCCAACAGGTACTGGCGCAGCGCGCCCGCGCACAGGGCGGTCACCACGTCGTTGATCGTGACCCCGAACCGGCGTTTGACCTTCTTGACGTCCTCGAGGTCAAGGGTCGTCAGGGCGACACTGCGGCGCCGGGTGAAATGGCCGTTGAACGCCGTCGGCGGCGCCGCGAACGGGGCGGCCATGGTGTTTCCACCGCCGCGGGCGCGCAGGATCGTCTGTGCCAGCGTCAGGGCGGTCGCCGGCAGCACTTTGGCCAGCCGCCATGGCCGTAACCCGGCACCGAGGAGCCCGGACGCCGCGATCTGCAGGGGATTCGCCCCGCCGATGCGAGTGGCCGGCTCGGGCGCCGGGGCGTTCGGCGCGGTGCTGCACAGCTGGGCGAGCAGGTTTGCGCCGCCCACCCCGTCGACCACCGCGTGGTGGGCCTTCAGGACGACGGACACCGCATCCCCGCCGTGCAGACCCTCGATCACCCACATCTCCCACAGCGGGCGGTCGCGATCCAGTGCCAGCCCGGCGACGTGCCCGCAGATCTCCGCTAACTCCCTGGATCCCCCGGGCGCCGGCAGCGCCACCCGGTGAAGGTGACGCGCCAGGTCGAAACGGTCGTCGTCGACCCAGACGGGATGGTCGAAGTTCAGCTGGTTGTCGGCCAGCTTGAGGCGGAATTCCGGCACCGCGTCCACCCGCGCCGACAGCGCCGTCCGGAATGCGTGGAAGGTGTAGCCGCCCGGCATCTCACCGGGGTCCAGCTCCAGCACACAGCAAACATTCAAGGGCTGTGTCGGCGATTCCATGTACAAAAAGAACGCGTCTAATCCACTGAGTCGTTGCATTTTCGCTCGTCTCATCAACGCGGCCATGACCGCTGGTCACATGACCTATGGTCACCCCCCGGCCCCACCGCGACCGCAATCGGGGGTCGACCGCAATCTGTAGGTGTGATTTCTATCTGTAGCCGCTGGGCGGTCTCAGGCAAACATCCGCGCTAGACATCTAACGAAATCGCCACCGGCGTTCATCTCCGCGCGCCGCTCACCCGCCCGCACGCTGCCGAGCCATGGCCGAGTCGGGGGTCGCCCAGTCGGTCGACACCTTCCGGTGGTTGATCAGCCAGGTGTCGCCGGCGGGCACCAAAGTGTCCCGGTAGCGGCCGAAATGGTCGAGCCCGACGTGGGTGACGACGGTGAAGTAGGACGAGACGTGGGCCGCCTCGCGCGTCATCCCGGTGAACAGCACATTGGTCAGGTTGTGCCGGACGATCGGCTTGACGCCGGCGGGCCGGGCGACGCCGACACCGCCGAGAAACGAAGCGATCGCCGATCGCCCGCGCAGCGGTTCGAGGCCGCGGATCTCCAGGACGCCGTCCACGCAGAACGTCTCGGCGAGCCCGGCCACGTCGCCGGCGTCGCCCGCCCAGTTGTACCGCGCCAGGGTGTCGCGAATCCGCTCACGCGCCACCAATTCCCATGTCTGCACCGTCGTGACTCCTCGGGCGCAGCCTAATACCCGAATGCGCCGCGGCTACCGCACGATGTGGGGCCGGAACACGCGTGGGACGGCCGGTGTCACCCCGTTGAGATCGAAGACCGCGATCAGGGCCCGCAGCAGGGCGGGGGACCAGTCCTCGAAGGGCTGGGCGTCCAGCCGGTCGATGACTTCGGCGCGCAGGTATTCGATGCCCTGGTGGTCGCTCACGGCGCACCCCGATGCGGCGGGCCCGCTTGGATGCTCAACGAGCCGGCTCCCTTCCGTGAACGTGTCCTCCGGGGTCGACGCTAATTTCGGCGACGCGGCCTTGTACAGCTGGGCGGCCAGATTCAAATGTCTCTCAAGGAAATACCGCGCGCACGGCGCTTGGCACTTCCGCGACGGTCGGTAGCGGAATACAGTGGGTGGGTGACGACGGGCGAAGATGGCAGGCACCTGCGCACCTGTCCCCTGTGTGAAGCCATGTGCGGCTTGGAGATTCACGTCGACGGCGGCAGGGTCACCGGCATCCGGGGGAACCGCGACGACGTGTGGAGCCGCGGACACATCTGCCCGAAGGGTGTCTCACTTGCGGCCCTGCACGACGACCCGGACCGCATCCGCCGGCCGATGATCAAGGTGGACGGGCAGTGGCGGGAGGTCAGCTGGGACGCGGCGTTCCGTCGCTGCACCGAACTGCTCACCCCGGTGATCGAGAAGTACGGCATCGGCGCGGTCACCGCCTACACCGGCAACCCGCTGGCGCATTCGTTCTCCCTCGCCCGGTACGCGGGTGTGCTGATGGGCATGTCCGGGATGCCGGTCACCTATTCCCCGGGGACGGTCGACCAATGGCCGAAGAACCTGTCGTCGCACCTGATGTACGGCCTCTGGTGGAACTTTCCCGTGCCCGACATCGAACGCACCGACCTGATGGTGATCATGGGCGCCAACCCCGCCGCGTCGCAGGGGTCGTTGTTGGCCGCGCCCGACGTGATGGGGCTGATCGACGGTATCCGCAAGCGTGGCAAGGTGATCGTGATCGACCCGGTGCGCACGCCGACGGCGGCGCGCGCCGACGAATGGCTTCCCATCGTGCCCGGCACCGACGCCGCACTGCTGCTGGCCGTCGCGCACACGCTGTTCGACGAAGACCTGGTCGCTCCCGGCCCGCACCTCGACGGTGTCGAGACGATGCGCCGGGTGGCCGCCGACTGGCCACCGAAACGGGTCGGCGCCGTCACCGGCATACCCGAGGCCCGCATCCGGCTACTGGCCCGCGAGCTCGCCGGGACCGAGAGATCGGTGGTGTACGGGCGAATCGGCCTGTGCAACCAGGAATTTGGCAGCCTGGCCAGCTGGCTGGTGGATGTCGTCAACATCCTGACCGGTCACTTCGACGTGCCCGGGGGAGCGATGTTTCCCCGGCCGGCGGCCTGGTCGATCACCACCCAGCCCTTGCCCGGGCTGGAAGGCGGCCTACCGGAATTCGGCCGCTGGCACACCCGGGTGCGCGGGGCGAAGGAGGTGCTCGGTCAGGCACCGGTGTCCTGCATGGCCGAAGAGATCGCCACCCCGGGCGAGGGGCAGCTCAAGGCGCTGATCACCGTCGCCGGCAACCCCGTTCTGTCCACCCCCGGCGGCGACAAGCTCGACGAGGTGCTGCCGATGCTGGAAGCGATGATCTCCGTTGACCTTTGGATCAACGAGACGACGCGGCACGCCGACGTCATCCTGCCGGGGCTGTCCCCGCTCGAGCAGCCGCACCACGACGACCTGATCCTGCTCTTCGCGATCCGGAGCATCGCGAATTACTCCGCGCCGGTGTTCGACCCGGGGGACCGCCCGCACGAGTGGGAGATCCTCATCCGGCTGACGGGCCTGTGCACCGGCACACCGGCCGAAGACGTCGACGTGGCCGCGATCGACGACGGCTTCTTCGATTACCTGTCGTTCACCCGGGGCCTCGACGGGGCGGAGATCCGCAAGCTCTACACGCAGGGCGGTCCCGAACGCATGCTCGACCTCACACTGCGGACCGGTCCCTTCGGGGACCAGTACGGCAAGAACCCCGGCGGGCTGACGCTGGACCTGCTCAAGGCCAACCCGAACGGCATCGACTTCGGGCCGATGGTGCCGCAGCTGCCCCACATCTTGGGCACGCCCGACAAGAAGATCCGGCTCGCGCCGCAATACCTGCTCGACGATCTGCCCCGGCTGGCCGCGCGGCTGGAGCGCCCGGCCGAGCCGCTGGTGCTGGTGAGCCGCCGGCACCTGCGATCGAACAACACCTGGTTGCACAACGTGCCGGCGCTGATGAAGGGAAAAGACTGCTGCACGTTGCTGATTCACCCCGACGACGCCGCGCACTGCGGAGTCGCCGACGGCGACGTCGTCACCGTGAAATCGGCCGCGGGCGAGATCAGGGTGCCGGTCGAGGTCACGGACGCGATCAGGCCGGGCGTGGTGTCGATGCCGCACGGCTGGGGCCACGACAAGCCGGGCACCCGCATGGCGGTCGCCAACGGCTCGCCGGGGGTCAACACGAATGTCCTTTCCCCGCCGACGTTTATCGACGAACCGTCGGGCAACGGCGCGCTCAACGGCATACCGGTCACCATCATCGACGACCGAGCGCGGTTCCGGCCCGCACAGAAACTTTGAAGCCGCCTAACCCTTTTCCCGCCCTTTTCTTAGCGCCCCTCCCGAACGTTAACGGCACGTGCCGGCCTGTGGTTCATCCCACCCGGGCGCCATCCCGATGAACCCTCGGGGCAAGCCCGTCGTCGGCATAGGCATGACTGCAACAACGCATCTCACCACCACGCGCCGGGCCGCCCGTAGCGGACGCGGCGCACCGCACATCGCCGGGGCGGCGGTGGCATTCACACCGCACCGCTACAACCAGGACGAGGTCGCCCGCGAGCTCACCGAATTCACCGACCCGCGCTTCCTGCGCTTCGCCCAGACGACGGGGGTCGACCACCGCAGCCTCGCCCTGCCGTTGTCCCGCTACCCGCGGTTGAGCGGCTTCACGGAGGCGAACGACGCCTACCTCCAGGTCGCCGTCGACCTCGGCGAGCGGGCGATGCGTTCGGCGCTGGACGAGGCCGGCATCGCACCGCACGAGGTGGACACGATCGTGATGGTCTCCAGCACCGGCATCGCGGTGCCCACCATCGACGCGCGCCTGATGAGCCGAATCGGGCTGCGGCCCAACATCAAACGCGTCCCGCTGTTCGGGCTCGGCTGCGTGGCCGGGGCCGCCGGCATGGCGCGCGTGCACGACTACCTGCACGGCTACCCGGGGGATGTCGCCGTGCTCCTGTCGGTCGAGCTGTGTTCCCTCACGCTGCAGCGTGACGACACGTCGATCCCCGCGCTCATCGGGGTGTCCTTGTTCGGCGACGGCGCCGCCGCCGTGGTTGCCACGGGTGCCGACCGAACTCCCATGAACCCGAAGACCAATCATGCGCCGCGAGTCCTCGCCACCCGCAGCCGCGTGATCCCCGAGACCGTCGACGTGATGGGGTGGAACGTCGGATCCAGCGGATTCCAACTAGTGATGTCGCGCGACGTGCCGAAGATGGCCGAAGTCCACCTGCGCGACGAGGTCGACGCTTTCCTGGCCGACCATGGCCTGTCCCTGGCCGACATCTCGGCGTGGGTGTGCCATCCCGGCGGCCCGAAGGTCCTCGACTCGATCGAGGACGCCCTGGACTTGCCGCCCGAGGCGCTGGCGCACAGCCGAAACTCGATGCGCGACAACGGCAACATCTCGTCGGCGTCGGTGCTCGACGTGCTGCGTCGCACCGTCGCGGAGCCGCCGCCCCGGGGCGCCTACGGCGTGATGCTGGCGATGGGCCCGGGCTTCAGCTTCGAACTCCTGTTGCTGCAGTGGTGAGGGGCGAGGCCATGTACTACTACCTGTTCATTCTGGCGATCGCCGCCGAACGCTTGGTCGAGCTGGCCGTCTCCCGTCGGAACACCAAATGGTCGCTGGCGCAGGGGGGCAAGGAGTTCGGCCGCGATCACTACCCGGCGATGGTCTGCATGCACGCGCTGTTGCTGGTGTCGTGCGTCGTGGAAACCCGGGCCTTCGCGCGGCCGTTCGTCCCGTGGCTGGGCTGGCCGATGCTCGCGGTGGTGGCGCTCAGCACGGCGGTGCGCTGGCGCTGCGTGAGCGTGCTCGGCAAGCGCTGGAACCCGAGGCTCATCGTGATCCCGGGTGCCCCGTTGGTGCGCGACGGGCTGTACCGATGGGTGCGCCACCCCAATTACGCCGCGGTCGCGGCGGAGGTGGCCGCGCTGCCACTGGTGCATTCGGCCTGGCTGACGGCGATCGTGTTCAGCGTGGCGAACGCGCTGGTGCTCAACGTCCGGATCCGGGCGGAGAACGCCGCGCTGGGCCTGGCCTGAGCGCCGCCCGGGCACGTCAGGGTGCGATGGGACGATTCGTCCATTCGCGGTCGGGCCGGCGTGACGAGCGGAACCAACCGCCCGCCGCGCCGGTACCGCCGTCGGTCGGAACGGTGTGGCCCGTGACGAACCCAGACAATTCCGACGCCAGGAACAAGATGACGCGGGCTTGATCCTCGGGAACGCCCATCCGGCCGACCGGTACCCAGTGGGGCCACTGCGCCCGCTCGTCGGCCGACAGCCACTGCGAGTAGGGCACCTGCAGGGATTCCGTGACGTCGGGGGCGATGGCGTTGACCCGCACCCCGTGCGAGCCCACCTGCACCGCCAGGCTGCGGGTGAACTGGATGACGGCGGCCTTGAACGCGGCATAGACCGGATCTTCCGGGTAGCCGCGCAGGCCCTCGATCGACGACACGTTGACCACCGCGCCGGCCCGCCGGGCGACCATCGCCGGCAGGAATGCGCGGGTGACCAGGAAGACGTGCTGCAGGTTGATCCGGTACAGCTCGTCCCAGAATCGCGGGTCGGTGTCGACGAAGTTGCCGGGATGCCGCAGCCAGTGGCCCACGTTGTTGACCAGCACGTCCACCCGGCCATAACGGTCCAGCACCGACCGCGCCAGCTCGTCGACCGCGGCCGCGTCCCGGACGTCGGTGACCACCGCCACGGCCGAGGCATCGGAGGCCGCGATGTCGTCGACCGTCCGCGCGGCGAGCCCGCCATCGATGTCGACGATGACCACGTGCGCGCCGTGCCGGGCGAACAGCCGGGCGGTGGCCGCTCCGATGCCGCCCCCGCCACCGGTCACCACGGCCACCCGGTCGCGCAACAGCGCGTCAACGCCCGTTTCGTCGTTCATCGCTCATATCTTGGGCCACCGGCCAACTGCGGCGCTCCCCGGGCGGGCGATGCGACCGAAACCGTCCCTATACCCAGCGCACACCCGCGGTAAACCGTGATGTACCCAACATTCGCGGGGCCTTCACCGACAGTTTTTCGTGGCCACGGGCGGGTATACCGTCCGCACTTAGGAGGGATTTGCAATGGTTAGCACCATCGCTCCACGTCGTGACTTGCCGAGTGTATTGCCCAGCGGCGCAATGAAACGGCGAGTCCACCACCGCCACAGCCCGCAATCGTTCGCGGTGTCGTTGGCCAGCCGGCTGATCGTGAAGAACACGGTGCGCGCGTGGGCGTTCACTCCAAACCTGCACTGGCCGTTCGAATACGTCGACGGTCTCGCGGGATTTATGCCGCGAATCGGCATCTCGGCGAACATCGAACCGGTGCGGCTGGAAAATTGTGCGGCCGAGTGGATTTGCGCCCCCGGCGCCTCGACCGACCGGGCGATCCTGTACCTGCACGGCGGCGCCTTCCTCACCTGTGGCCTCAACACGCACCGCTCGGTGGTCACGCGTCTCTCGAAGGCGGCCGACGCCGCCGTGCTGACCGTCGGATACCGCAAGCTGCCCTCGCATCGCATCACCGACGCGGTCGACGACGGGATGAGCGGGCTTCGCTGGTTGCAGGACCGGGGTTTCGACGGCGAACGGGTGGTCATAGCCGGTGACTCGGCCGGTGGATACCTCGCGTTCATGACCGCGCTGCTGGCCATCGAGAGCGAGACGATGAGGCCCGCCGGGATCGCCACCATCTCACCCTTCACCGATGCCGACCCGGTCCGCAAGCTGAAGCACCGCAACGCACGCAAGTGCTCGATGTTCACGCGCGGCGCGCTGTCGATGTTCGCCCAATACCTCAGCCAGGCGGAACTTTTGGAGGGGCGCGGCGATTCCACCGTGGCGTCGCCCGTGGACGCCGACCTCTCCTCCCTGCCGCCGGTCACCATCCATGCCAGCTCCGACGAGTTGCTCCTTCCCGATGCCGAACTGATGGCAAAGCGCCTGGAATCCAGTGGGATCCCGTGCGACCTGCACCTGTGGGACGGACAGATTCACGACTTCCCGCTGGCGGCCGACATCTTGCCCGAAGGCAGGCGGGCCATCCGCTACATCGGCAACTTCATCAAAGACGTCACCGCGGCCCGCGAGCCGTGGCGCCGTGGCCTCCCCGCGACCGCGGCGGGCTGACCAACTCCCGAATTGGCTGTGCGGCAGGTGACTCGAGTCATCGGCCGCCGCGGCTACCGCCCGCGGTTCGGTGGCTCGGCGTGCACCAGCGCCGTCTCGCGTTGCTCCCGCCAGTCGGGTGCGGAAGCCTCGAGCCGCACCGCGCTGCCACGGGTCGTCGCCGGGCGGGGCCGGCGGTGGCACGCAGCCGCTCGACGGCGTGCGGCGGGGGACCGGTCCACATTCGCCGTCCCGATTGGCGCGGCTGCCGATACAGTTGGTCGTGATGAGCCGACCAGCCCCACCCGTGTTGACCGTGCGGTACGAGGGATCCGAGCGCACGTTCGCCGCGGGCAACGACGTAGCGATCGGGCGTGACCTGCGGGCCGACGTGCGCGTGGCCCATCCCCTCATCTCGCGCACGCACCTGATCGTCCGGTTCGACCAGGGCCGATGGATCGCCATCGACAACGGCAGCCTCAACGGCCTGTTCGTCAACCACCAGCGCGTGCCCACGGTCGACATCCAGGACGGCACGCGCGTCAACATCGGCAACCCGGACGGCCCGGCGCTGACCTTCGAGGTCGGCCGCCACCAGGGCACGGCCGGGCGGCCGCCGCTGACGACGTCGATACCGATCGTGAACCCGGCCACCGCGGCGAGCCCCCGCGGACCCCATGCCCAGCCGCCGGGCGCGCACTGGCCCGGCCCGCAGCAGCAGCCGGCGTCGGCCTCGTTCCGCCAGTCCACGCACCAGCCCAGCGGGCCGCAGTCCGTGTATCCGCCCAGCGGATCGACGCCGATTCATCCGCCCAGCGGATCGATGCCGAGCCACCCCTCGGGGCCCCCACCGCGATACCCGACCGGGGGCCAGCCGTCGGCGCCGCACAGCGCGCCGCAACACGCGCCGCAGATCTACCGCTCCCAGCCGATCCAGGCGCCGCCCGCGGGCCCGGCGGCGCCGGAGACCGGGCGCGTCGGCGGTGACGCGTCGAACATCGCGACGTCGATGATGAAGATCCTGCGGCCGGGCCGGGCGGTGGAATCGGCGCCGGGCGCGATCAAGATCGGCCGGGCCAACGACAACGACATCGTCATCCCCGAGGTACTGGCCTCGCGCCACCACGCCACCCTGATCCCGACGCCGCAGGGCACCGAGATCCACGACAACCGCAGCATCAACGGCACCTTCGTCAACGGCCAACGGGTCGACTCCGCCGTGCTGCACGACGGCGACGTCGTCACGATCGGCAACATCGACCTGGTCTTCGCCGGCGGTACGCTGGCCCGCCGCGACGAGAGCGCGACCGCTACCCCCACCGGTGGCCTGGACGTGCGCAGCGTGTCGTGGACGATCGAGAACGACAAGACGCTGCTGGACGACATCTCGTTGGGCGCCCAGCCCGGGACGCTGACGGCCGTCATCGGACCCTCGGGCGCGGGCAAGTCGACGTTCGCCAGGCTGGTCGCGGGGTACACGCACCCGACCAGGGGAACGGTGGCGTTCGAGGGCCATAACGTGCACGCCGAGTACGCGTCGCTGCGCAGCAGGATCGGCATGGTGCCCCAGGACGACGTCGTGCACGGGCAGCTGACGGTGCAGCAGGCGTTGATGTACGCCGCCGAGCTGCGGCTGCCGCCGGACACCACCAAGGACGACCGGGCACAGGTGGTCGCCCGCGTGCTCGAGGAACTCGAGATGACCCAGCACCTGCATACCCGGGTCGACAAGCTCTCCGGTGGCCAGCGCAAGCGCGCCTCGGTCGCCCTGGAGCTGCTCACCGGCCCGTCGCTGCTGATCCTGGACGAGCCGACCTCCGGCCTGGACCCGGCGCTGGACCGCCAGGTGATGACCATGCTGCGCCAGCTCGCCGACGCGGGTCGCGTGGTGCTCGTCGTCACCCACTCGCTGACCTACCTCGACGTCTGCGACCAGGTGCTGCTGCTGGCCCCGGGCGGCAAGACCGCCTTCTGCGGGCCGCCCGGCCAGATCGGGCCGGCCATGGGCACGACGAACTGGGCGGACATCTTCAGCACGGTCGCGGGCGACCCGGACGGCGCCAAGGCCCGCTACCTGGCCCGTACGGGCCCCCAGCCCCCACCGCCGCCCGCGCAGCAGCCCGCCGACCTCGGCGACCCGTCGCACACGAGCCTGTTCCGGCAGTTCTCGACGATCGCGCGGCGGCAGGTCCGGTTGATCTTCTCCGACCGCGGCTACTTCGTCTTCCTCGCGGTGCTGCCCTTCATCATGGGTTCGCTGTCCATGTCGGTGCCCGGCAACGTCGGGTTCGGCATCCCCAACCCCTACGGCGCGGCGCCGAACGAGCCCGGGCAGATCCTGGTGCTGCTCAACGTCGGCGCGGTGTTCATGGGCACAGCGCTGACCATCCGCGACTTGATCGGTGAGCGCCCGATCTTCCTCCGCGAGCAGGCGGTCGGCCTGTCCACGAGCGCCTACCTGCTGGCCAAGGTGTGCGTCTACACGGTGTTCGCGGTCATCCAGTCGGCGATCGTGACTGTGATCGTGCTCGTCGGCAAGGGCGGCCCCACCCAGGGCGCGGTGGCGCTCGGCCGGCCGGGCCTCGAACTGTTCGCCGACGTCGCGTTGACGTGTGTGGCCTCGGCGATGCTCGGGCTGGCGTTGTCGGCCATCGCCAAGTCGAACGAACAGATCATGCCGTTGCTCGTGGTGGCGGTGATGTCACAGCTGGTGTTCTCCGGCGGCATGATCCCGGTGACCGGGCGGATCGGGCTGGACCAGATGTCCTGGGCGACCCCGGCGCGCTGGGGGTTCGCGGCGTCGGCCTCCACCGCCGATTTAACCAAGCTGGTGCCCGGCCCGCTCAGCCCGAAGGACTCGCACTGGCGTCACACCCCGGGCGCGTGGTGGTTCGACATCGCCATGCTGGTGCTGATCAGCCTCTTCTACCTGGGCTTCGTGCGCTGGAAGATCCGGCTCAGGGGCGGCTGAGCCGGCTCGCGGTCAGGCTCCTCTGCGGATCACCTGGTCGGCCGCGGCGCGCATGCGGTCCGACAGCTGAAGCAGGCTGTGCTCGCCCACGCCGAGCGGAAGGGTGTAGGCCAGCTGCCGCAATTCGACGGCATAGTTGCGCAAGTCGTCGCGGAGGCGCGTCTCGACTGTGGGCATGACATCCCCCTTGGGGTGCGGCCGGGCAAAGGTCCTGGTCCACGTCGACCAGCCGATCTACAAATTTTCGCAGCACGGCCACATAACTGCGAGAGCGGCGATGCGAATTAACGGGAGTTTGACAGGGCATTTACAGACGGGGCCCCGGCCGCGCCGCCTGACGGCACGGCGAAATCCCGGGCGCATTCTCGTCGCGGCGTTACGCTGACGCTGCCCGGTGGAAAGGCTCGCAGGAAGGCATAGGCGCCCGGAATGGACTTCGAACTCGACGCCGGGCAGCGTGCCTGGCTCGCCGAGGTCCGCGACTTCCTCCGCCACAACGTCACCCCGCAGCTGCGGGCCGAGCTCGCCGAGCACGACCTGGAGTTGCCCGGCGGCGAGGTGGCGAGGTTCCGTCGCAGGATCGGGGAGAAGGGCTGGTTCGGCCTGAACTGGCCGCGCGAGTACGGCGGTCTGGGGCTCGGCGCCGTCCACCAGCACCTGCTGATGAGCGAATTCGAGTACTGGGGCGTTCCCGGGCCCGACCTCACGGTCACCTCCGTCGCGCCGATGATCATGCGGCACGGCACGGAGCGGAACAAATCCGACTGGCTGCCGCTGATCGCCCGCGGCGAAATGATCTGCGCCGTCGGGTATTCCGAGCCCGAGGCCGGCACCGACCTGGCCAGCCTGCGCACCAGCGCGGTCCGCGACGGTGACGAATGGGTGATCAACGGCACGAAAATCTGGAACAGCGGGGCGCAGCGCGCCACCCACGAATGGCTCTGCGTGCGAACCGATCCCGACGCCGTGCGGCACCGGGGCATCTCGGTCATCATCGTCGCAATCGACAGCCCGGGTGTACAGATCCGCCCGATGTACGCGTGGTCGGGTTATCGCACCAACGAGGTGCACTTCCGCGACGTGCGGGTGCCGGTCACCAACCTGGTGGGCGAGGTCAATCGCGGCTGGACGTACATCACCGGCGCGCTCGATCTCGAACGCGGCGCGCTGACCAACGCGGGCGACCTGCGTCGCGCCGTGGAGGAGCTGCGCGCGCTGGCGCTGACCCCGCGCCGGGACGGCACGGTGCCCGCCGACAGCCCGTCGCTGCGGCGCCGGCTCGCGCAGGCCGAGGCCGACGTCGCGGTGGCCACGCTCATGGGCTACGAGGCCGCGTCGATCCTCGACAGCGGCGTCATCCCGTCGGTGGAGGTCAGCGTCGAGAAGGTGTTCACCAGCGAGCTGCGCCAACGCATCGCCGTGCTGGCGCTGGACCTGCTCGGCCCGGACGGTCTGTTGGCGCACCGCAGCCCGGCGGCGCCGCTGGCCGGCACGTTCGAGCGGCTCTATCGCGCCGCGCCCCTGATGCGCTTCGGCGGCGGCACCAACGAGGTGCTCCGCGACATCATCGCCCAGCGCGGGCACAAGATGCCCAGCTACGGGCGCTGACGCATGAGGGCGATACCCACCGTCGAGCAGCGCGCGTTCGCCTCCTCGCTGCGCGCCCTGCTGGCCGCCGAGAGCCCCGTGGAGTTGGTGCGCACGCTGACCGAACCCGACGCGGACCGCCGCACACCGGCGCTGTGGAAGGCGCTGACCGACGCCGGCGTGTTCGGGCTGGCCCTCGCCGGGGAACACGGCGGCTCGGGCGGCTCGCTGGACGACCTCGCCGTCTTCTACACCGAGGCGGGCCGCGCGCTGTGCCCGACGACCGTGCACAGCAGCATCCAGGCGGGGCTCGCGGTCGACCAACTCGGCTCCCCGGCCGCCAAGGCCGCCTGGCTGCCGTCACTGGCCTGCGGCGCGGTCCGCGGCACCACCGCGCTCTGGAACGCGCGTGACGCCGCCGCCGTGTCCGCCCCGCTGCGCGCCGACACCGCGTCGGGGCGATGGCGGCTGAACGGCACCGCGGACTACGTCGCCGACGCCGACGTCGCCGACATCATCGTGGTTTCTGCTGCGGCCCAACGCCATACGCTGGCCTTCGCCGTCGACACCCAAGCCAGCGGCGTGATCGTGCAGCCGCTCGCCATGGCCGGCGGGCAGCGGGCGTTCACGGTGCGCTTCGACGACGTCGTGGTCGACGACCGGGCGCTGCTCGGCGAAGCCACCGGGACCGCGCTCCGCCGCCTGGCCAACGCGGCGACGGCCCTGGGGTCCCTCGACCTGGTCGGGGTCGGGCAGGCGGTCATCGACCGCACCGTCGACTACACCACGCTGCGCCACCAATTCGGCCGGCCCATCGCGTCCTTCCAGGCGGCCCAGCACCTGGTCGCCGACATGCACATCGCCCTGGCGGCGGCGCGGCTGGCCGCGCATGCGGCGGTCTTCTGGATCGCGCGCGGACGCACCGCGACCCGGGAGACGGCGATCGCGCGCGTGCACGCGGCCACCGCGGCCCGGTCGATCACGCTGGACGCCCACCAATTGCACGGCGGCATGGGCTATGTCACCGAGACCGATCTGTATCTGTGGAGCGAGCGGGCCCGGTTCGGCTCGACGTGGGGCGGCGGCGCGGACGTCGCCGCCGGATGGCTGGAGGAGACATTGCGCGCAGAGGAGGCCCGGTGAACGAGGACAGCCTGATCGACGCCGAGTCCGCGTCGCGCGTCGGGACCGTCGCCGCGAGCGCCACGGGCGAGGTGAACCGGCGCGACTGGCAGCGGTGGGCCGCGGCGACCGGTGACCACAACCCGCTGTATTTCGACCCGGATTACGCCCGGGCCAACGGCTTTCGCGACATCATCTGCCCGCCGCTGTTCCTGCAGTACGCCGTGCTCGGCGTCACGCACCTCGAGGCGCTGCGGCCCGACGGTTCCTCCGGCGCGATCTCGGGCAGCCTCGCGTTCCCCCGGGCCCCCAAACGGATGGCCGGCGGGGAGAGCTTCACCTTCCACCTGCCGGCCTACCACCGCGACGACGTCGCAATGGTGCGCACCGTCGACTCCATCGTCGAAAAGCAGGGCCGCTCCGGCAGATTCGTCCTGGTCACCTGGCACACGGTCTACCGCAACCAGCACAAGGACCTGCTCGCCGAGGCCTCGACGTCGATGATCGCCCGCCCCTAGGAGCGCCCATGACCGACCAACTCTTCTACGAGGACGTCGAGGTGGGCCACCGGCTGCCCGAGCTCACCGTGACCGTCGACGAAAAGCAGCTGTTCTTCTTCAGCGCCGCCACCTACAACGGCCATCGCATCCACTACGACAAGGACTGGGCCCGCACGGTCGAAGGGTACGACGACGTGCTGGTGCACGGTCCGCTGCAGGCGGCGCTGCTCGGCCGGGCCATCGGGGACTGGGTCGGCGGGCGCGGCCGGCTGGTGTCCTTCTCCGTCCAGAACCGCGCGGTCGCCCATCCCGGCCAGCCGTTGAGCTTCGGCGGCACGATCACCGCCAAGCGGCTCTCGGACGAAGGCGCCGGGCTGGTCGACCTCGACGTCGCCGGGCGCCGCGGGGAGACGGTGCTGATGCCCGGCACCGCGACCGTCGAGCTGCCGCGACGGGGAACGCCTCGCGAGGCCGATCGGTGACCGGGCTGCGCGGCGAGGCCGCGATCGTCGGCATCGCCGAGTTGCCGGCGCAGCGGCGCCCCACCGGGCCGCCGCTGTTCACCCTGGACCAGTACGCGGTGCTTGCGAAGGCGGTGATCGAGGACGCGGGCGTCGACCCCGCGCGCGTCAACGGCCTGCTGACCCACGGCATCGCCGAGTCGGCGATGTTCGCACCGGCCACGCTGTGCGAATACCTCGGTCTGGCACTGGATTTCGGTGAGCGGGTGGATCTCGGCGGCGCCACCGCGGCGGGCATGATCTGGCGGGCCGCGGCCGCGGTGGAGCTCGGCATCTGCGACGCGGTGCTGGCCGTGGTCCCCGGCTCGGCGTCGCAGCCGCAGTCCGAGAAGCGGCCCCCGCCCGCGCCGAATTGGTATGGGGCGTCGTCGAACAACTACGGGTCGCCGCAGGCCGAATTCGAGATCCCGTACGGCAACGTCGGCCAGAACGCCCCGTACGCGCAGATCGCGCAGCGCTACGCCGCCGAGTTCGGCTACGACCCCGCCGCGGTGGCCAAGATCGCGGTCGACCAGCGCACCAACGCGTGCGCCCACCCCGGCGCGGTGTTCCACGGCACGCCGATCACGGTGGACGACGTCCTCGCCAGCCCGATGATCGCCGACCCCATCCACATGCTGGAGACCGTGATGCGGGTGCACGGGGGAGCGGGCGTCCTGATCGCCAACGCCGACCTCGCCCGGCGCGGGCGCCACCGTCCGGTGTGGATCAAGGGGTTCGGCGAACACATCGCGTTCAAGACCCCCACCTACGCCGAGGACCTGCTGCGCACCCCGATCTCCCGCGCCGCCGACAGGGCGTTCGCGATGGCGCGGCTGGACCGGTCGGAGGTGGACATGGCGTCGATCTACGACTGCTACACCATCACCGTGCTGATGAGCCTCGAGGACGCCGGCTTCTGCGACAAGGGCCGCGGGATGTCGTGGATCGCCGGGCACGACCTGACCCACCGCGGCGACTTTCCGCTCAACACGGCCGGCGGCCAGCTGTCCTTCGGGCAGGCCGGCATGGCCGGCGGCATGCACCACGTCATCGACGGGGCGCGACAGGTCATGGGCCGGGCGGGCGCCGCCCAGGTGCCCGACTGCCACACCGCGTTCGTCACCGGCAACGGCGGCATCATGAGCGAGCAGGTCGCGCTGCTGATGCGGGGCGACTAGCGATGGGCATCCCGGTTCCCGAGCCCACGCCGGTGTCGCGGCCCTTCTGGGACGGCCTGGCTCAGCACCGCATCCTGGTGCAGTACTCGCCGTCGTTGGGGCGCTACGTGTTCTACCCGCGGACCCTCGCCCCGGGGACACTGGCCGACGATCTGCAGTGGCGCGAAATCGACGGCGCCGGAGCGCTGTACACGTACACGGTCGCCCGCCGGCCCACCGGGCCGCCCTGGGCGGATGCGCTGCCGCAGCTGCCCGCCGTCGTGCAGTGGGACGCCGGACCGAAGTTCAGCACCGAGTTGGTCGACGTCGATCCCGCCCACATCCATATCGGCATGCGGGTCGAGCCGGTGTTCTACGATCTGCCCGAAGACGGAATCACCCTCTTGAAGTACCGGCCGGCGTGAGCGGCCCACCGACGCGGGCGGAGGCGTCACATGGACGACCCCTTTGACGGCGTCCGGGCGTTGCTGCGCGAGTTGGACGCGGGGTTCCCGCGCGTGGAGACCATGACGGCCGCCCAGGCCCGCGCCGCCGTCGCCGAGCGGCGCCAGCCCGTCACCAACATCGACGACGTCCGCCGCACCGAAGACCGCACGATCCCGGGCCCCGGGGGCGACATTCCCGCCCGGGTCTACCACCCGCACGGCGAGCCGCGCGGCGACCGCCCGGCGGTCGTGTTCTGCCACGGCGGCGGATTCGTGTTGTGCGACATCGAATCCCACGACGGCTTCTGCCGCGCCCTGGCCCGCGGCACCGGGGCCGTCGTCGTGTCGATCGGCTACCGCCTCGCGCCCGAACACCCGGCCCCGGCGGCCGCGCTGGACGCCTTCGCGGCGTTCCGCTGGGTGGTCGACCACGCGCCCGGGCTCGGCATCGACCCGGCGCGGACCGCGATCGCCGGCGACAGCGCCGGCGGCAACCTCGCCGCGGTGACCGCCATCCTGTGTCGGGACCGGGGCGCCGCCCGGCCCGCCGCGCAGCTCCTGATCTACCCGGTCATCGAGCCGGCGTTCGACACCGACAGCTACCGGCGCTGCGCCACCGGCTACTTTCTCACGCGCGCCGCCATGCGCTGGTATTGGGCCCAATACGTCGGCGCGCAAACGGTTTTCGACCCCCCGCACCTGGTGGCGCCGGCCCGCGCGGCGTCGCACGCCGACCTGCCGCCGGCCGTCATCGTCACCGCCGGCCTCGATCCCCTGCACAACGAGGGCCGCGACTACGCGCGCCGGCTGCGCGACGCGGGGACGCGCGTGGTGCACCGCGACTTTCCGGGCCTGTTTCACGGCTTCCTGACCATCCCGTCGTTTCCCCCGGCGGTCTCGGCGCGCGACCTCATCTGCGCCGACCTGCGGGAGCTACTGCACCCCACCCTCTGTGAGTCGACATGATCCCGAAGATGGAAGCCGACGTGATCGTTATCGGCGCGGGCTTCGCGGGGCTCTACGCCGTGCACCGGGCCGCGTCGGCGGGGCTGTCGGTGCTCGGGCTGGAGGCGGCGCCCGACGTGGGCGGGACCTGGTACTGGAACCGGTACCCGGGGGCGCGGTGCGACGTCGAAAGCGTCGACTACTCCTACTCGTTCGACGAGGGACTGCAGCAGAGCTGGACGTGGAGCGAACGCTTCGCCGCGCAACCGGAGATCCTCGCCTACCTGGGCCACGTCGCCGATCGGTTCGATCTGCGCCGCCACTACCGATTCGGGGTCGACGTCGTCGGCGCCGCATTCGGCCAGGGCGGGTGGCGGGTCCGAACCAAAGACGGCCAGACCTACGCCGCGCCGTTCCTCATCTGCGCGACGGGTTGCCTGTCGGCGGTGAACCGCCCCGACATCCCCGGCGTCGACGACTTCGCGGGCGAGGCATACTTCACCGCCGCGTGGCCGCGCGAGGACCCCGACCTGCGCGGCAAGCGGGTCGGCTTGATCGGCACGGGAAGCTCCGGCATCCAGGCGGTTCCGATCGTCGCCGCGCAGGCGGACCGGCTGGTGGTGTTCCAGCGGTCGGCGAACTACAGCATCCCGATGCCCAACCGCCCCTGGACACCGGAGGAGCAACGACAGATCCGGGAGCAATACCCCGAGCGCCGCCGCGCCTCGGCTTACGCGGCGGCGGGCACCCCGCACGGCACGTACCACAAGAAGGCGGTCGACACCGATCCGCGGGAGCGCGCCGAGGCGCTGTGGCGGCGCTGGCGCGAGGGCGGCGTCCTGTTCGCGAAGACCTTCCCCGACCAGAACTCCGACCTCGCCGCCAACCACATCGCGCGCGAATTCGCCGAGGAACGCATCCGCGAGATCGTCGCCGATCCCGTTGTGGCCGCCGACCTCATCCCGGTCGACCACCCGATCGGGACGAAGCGGATCTGCACCGACGGCGGCTATTACGCCGCGTTCAACCGCGACAACGTCACGCTGGTGAACCTGCGCCGCGAGCCGATCGAAGCGATCACCGCCGGGGGTGTGCGCACCGGCGCCGCGACCTACCCCTGCGATGTGCTCATCTTCGCCACCGGCTTCGACGCGCTGACTGGCGCGCTGACCCGCATCGACCCGGCGGGACCCGGGGGAGTGCGGCTGCGTGACATCTGGGCCGACGGCCCCGTGACCTTTCTCGGCCTGATGGTGCCCGGGCTGCCGAACATGTTCACCATCAGCGGCCCCGGCAGCCCGTCGGTGCTCGCCAACATGGTGCTGCACGCCGAGGTGCAGGTCGACTGGGTCATCGACCTGATCTTGACGGCCCGCCGCCTCGGGGTGACGGAGGTGGAACCGCGCCGCGACGCCGCCGACGCGTGGACCGACCACGTGGCGACGGCCGCCGAGCGGACGCTCTTCCCGAAGGCGGCCTCGTCGTGGTACCTGGGCGCCAACATCGCGGGCAAGAAGCGCGTCTTCATGCCCTACGCCGGAGGGTTCGGCACCTACCGGCGGCACTGCGATGAGGTGGCCCGCCAGGACTACGCCGGGCTGGTGCTGACGACCCGATGATCGAAACCGTTCAGCAGCTGCTGCGGCGGCGCCGTGACGACGACACCCCGGCGCTGGCCTCCGGTGAGCGCACGTGGACCTGGCGGGAACACCTCGCGGAGGCCGAGGCGGAGGCCGCCGCGCTGATCGCCCTCGCCGACCCCGCCCGGCCACTACACGTCGGGGCGCTGCTGCCCAACTCCCCGGCGATGCTGCGCGCCATGGCCGCGGCCGCGCTGGGCGGGTACGTGCTGTGCGGGATCAACACGACGCGGCGGGGGGCCGGGCTGCTGGCCGACATCCGGCGGTCCGACTGCCAGCTGCTGCTCGTCGATCCCGAGCACCGCGAACTGCTGGATGGCCTGGACCTCAACGGGATTCAGATCCTCGACGTGACCGGCGGGCGTTACGCCGACCTGGTGGCCGCCGCGCCGCCCCTAGTTCCGCATCGCGAGGTAGCCGGCGGCGACACGCTGATGATGATCTTCACCTCCGGCACCAGCGGTGACCCGAAGGTCGTCCGCCTCGCCCACGCGATGGCGGTCATGTGCGGCGCCAGCCTGATCTTCCAGTACGACGTGACCGCCGCCGACGTCTGCTACCTGTCCATGCCGCTGTTCCACTCCAACGGTGTCGCCGCCGGGTGGGCGGTCGCGATCGGCGCCGGCGCCACCATGGTCCCGGCCCGGTTCTCGCCGTCACGGTTCCTGGACGACGTGCGTCGCCACCGCGTGACCTACCTCAACTATGTGGGCAAGCCCCTGGCGTTGATCCTGTCCACCCCCGAGCGTCCCGACGATGCGGACAACACGCTGCGGGTGGCGTTCGGCAACGAGGCGACCGACCGCGACATCGCCGAATTCGCAAGGCGTTTCGATTGCCGGGTGGTGGACAGCTTCGGTTCCAGCGAGTTCGCCGTGATCGTCGTCCGCGAGGACGGCACCCCGCCCGGATCGATCGGCAGACCATATCCGGGCGTAAGCATCTACAACTCGACCACGCTGCGGGAGTGCGCCGTCGCGGAATTCGACGAACACGGGGCGCTGACCAACTTCGACGACGCGGTCGGCGAGCTCGTCAACACCCAGGGCGCGGGCCCGTTCGTCGGCTACTACAACGATCCCGCCGCCACCGCGCAGCGGATGCGGCACGGCATGTACTGGTCGGGCGACCTGGCCTACCGCGACGCCGACGGCTGGATCTACCTGGCGGGCCGCACCGCGGACTGGATGCGGGTGGACGGCGAGAACCTGGCCGCGGGGCCGATCGAGCGGATCCTGGAACGCCTGCCCGGCGTCAGCCAGGTCGCCGTCTACGCGGTGCCCGACGACCGCGTCGGCGACCAGGTGATGGCCGCGCTGGTGCTGCGGGACGGGGCACGCCTGACGCCCGACGGGTTCGCCAAGTTCCTTGCGGCACAACCGGACCTGTCGCCCAAGGCCTGGCCGCGGCATGTGCGCATCAACGCGGACCTGCCCACCACCGCGACGAACAAGATCCTCAAGCGCGCGCTGATGGCCGCCGGCGTCAGCGCCGGGGGCGGGGTGTTGTGGACCCGGCCGGCGCGTGGCACCGCCTACCGTCAAGCGGTGGAAGCCCGCGCCACGAACTAGGTGGCCGCCTCCTGGGGCGCTTCCCCGAATCGGGCCAGCACCAGCGTCGCCGAGACGGCCACCGCGAAGCCGGCCACCACCAGCCAGCCGAGGCCGTCGCGCGCGCTGTCGCCCAGCCACACCACCCCGGCGAACGCGGGCGCGATGGTTTCGCCGACGACCATGCCGGCCACCGCCGTGGTCACCGATCCGCGGTGCAGCGCGGAGGTGAGCAGCAGGAAGCCGGCGGCCCCGCCCGCGGCCGCCGCGTAGAGCGCCGGATTGGCATAGAAGGCGCGTTTGGTCGGATCGATCACATCGATCAGCCGGACGCCCACCTCGATGACCCCGAACCCGGTCCCGGCCGCCAGCCCCAACGCCAGTGCGCGCGGCCGGTCCGGCAACCGGCCCGCGGCGGCGCCGCCGACGAATATCGCGGCCGCCA
>NZ_GG770555.1:372843-398207 GCF_000164135.1 Mycobacterium parascrofulaceum ATCC BAA-614
AGGCCGGCCGGGGCGTGCCGGGAGTGCCCGGGACCGGCCGCCAGCGCGAGCACGACCAGGCTCGCGCACACCACGCCCACGGCGGTCCATTCGGCCCTCGACAGCCGCGCCGACAGCAACCAGGCCGACGCGATGCCGGTGACCGCGATCGAGGCGGCCAGCGCGGCGGCGACCACGTAGATCGGCACCAGCCGCAGCGCCGCCACTTGAAGCGCGAATCCGAGCCCGTCCAGGGCGACGCCGGCGAGGTAGCGCCACTGCCGGGCCGCGCGCAGCAAAAGCACGGTATCGACGCCGGAGCCGCTGCCGGCCTCCACCGATCGCGTCGCCGCCGCCTGCAACACCGAAGCCGTGCCGTAACAGACCGAACAGCCCAGCGCGAGGACGAAGCCGATCAGCACGCATCGAACAATAGGCGCCGGCGTGCGCGCGCGCTGGCGGCCATCGGGCGGGCGGGGTGCCTGAGAAACCTCTGAACAAATGTTTGGGCGACACGCGGTCTGGGCAAGTCAGGTGTACGCATGACGACAGCCCCCGGCCCGGGCCCCTCGAACGTCAGTGAACGGGCGTGCGTATTTTCTGCGGCCGCTGCTCCTTGATCAAATATCTGTGCTGCAAGAGGATTCAAATGCGGCGTTTAAAGTGGGTGTACAACTGTGTACTCTGGCGGCATGGCTGAACGCGGTGCCGAACCTCGGGTCCCACGCGGGCGCCGGCTATTCCTGCGAGCGGTGCGGCGATTGTTCAGCCCCCTGGAGCCCGACGACTACCTCGAGATGATCAACCCGCTGTGGACCACCAAGGAGTTGCGCGGCAAGGTCGAGGGCATCGAGGCGCAGGGCGCGGAAGCGGCCAGCGTGCTGATTCGGCCGGGGTACGAGTGGCCGGGCCACAAGCCCGGCCAGTACGTGCGCCTCGGCGTGGTCATCGACGGCGTCTACCACTGGCGCGCGTACTCGCTGACCTCGGATCCCCGGCCCGAGGACGGACTGATCAGCGTCACGCCGAAGAGGGTGGACGGCGGCGTCGTGTCGCCATATCTCGTGCACAAGATCCAGCCGGGGGACCTGGTGCGGCTGGGCGAGATCGAGGGCGTCTTCACCCTGCCGGAGCCGTTGCCGGGCAAGCTGCTGTTCATCAGCGCCGGAAGCGGCATCACGCCGATCATCAGCATGCTGCGCGACCTGGACCATCGCGACGAACTGCGCGACGCGGTGGTCATCCACTCCGCACGGACCCGCGAGCAGGCCATGTTCCTCCCCGCCCTCGAAGAGCTCGAGCAACGCCACGAGGGGATGCGGCTGGATCTGCGCCTCACCTCCGAACAGGGCCGAATCACCCCCGGCGACCTGGACGACGTCTGCCCGGACTGGCGCGAGCGCGAGGCGTTCTGCTCGGGTCCCGGAGAAATGCTCGACGCGCTGATCGAGCACTGGGAGGGCAACGGCGATCGGGACCGCCTGCACTTCGAGCGCTTCCAGCCCAAGATCGGTGGCGACGCCAACGCCGGCGAGGGGGGCACGGTCTGCTTCACCGACAGCGACAAGGAAGTCGAATGCGACGGCGGCACATCGATTCTCGAGGCCGGCGAGAAGGCCGGGCTCAACCTCGCGTTCGGCTGTCGCATCGGCATCTGCCACACCTGCGTCGGAACGCTGAAGTCGGGCAAGCTGCGGGACCTGCGCTCGGGTGACGTGATCGAACCGACCGGGCAAGACGTCCGAATCTGCATCAACACGGCCGAGGGCGACGTCGAGCTCGCACTGTGATCGAAAGGAGCGGCCTGTGACAACTGCCGTGAAGAAAGCCGGGGAGTCACCGCTCGCTCGGCTGGGGGAACAAGAACTGGAAAAGCTCGCGAAGGAATTCGACGCGATCCACGACGAGGTGTTCGCCGACCTCGGCGACCGCGACCGCCGTTACATCAAGAACGTCATCTCGGCGCAGCGCCAGATCGTGGTGGCCGGCCGGGTGCTGCTGTTGGCGTCGCGCTCGAAGACCGCGTGGCTGCTGGGCACCGCCTGCCTGTCGATGGCCAAGATCTTGGAGAACATGGAGATCGGCCACAACGTGATGCACGGTCAATGGGATTGGATGAACGATCCCGACATCCACTCCTCGGTGTGGGACTGGGACACGGCGTCGACCGCCGAGTCGTGGAAGCACTCGCACAACTACATCCACCACACGTTCACCAACATCCTCGGCAAGGACAAGGATCTCGGCTACGAGATCATGCGGATCGACCCCAACCAGAAATGGGCTCCGCGCTACCTGGGCCAACCGATCTACAACCTGCTGCTCACGCTGCTGTTCGAGTGGGGCGTGGCCGTCCACGACATGGACATCGACGCGATACGCAAACGCGAGAAGCCGTGGTCGGAGGTCCGCAAGGACCTGCGGGGCATCGGCGTAAAGGCGCGCGCGCAGATCTATAAGGACTACCTCGGGTGGCCGGCCATCAGCGCCGGCGCCTTCGCGCTCACCCAGCTCGCTTTGCGCGGCCGGCTCGAGCAGCCCGGGGAATCCCGTATCGGCAGGAGGCTCCGTCGGGTGTCCAACAAGGGCGGGGTCGCCAAGACGGCGAACTTCCTCGACAAGGTCGCGCCGGGCGTGGAAAGCACCTACCTGCGCACCCTGGTCGCCGACGCGCTGGCCAACGTCATCCGCAACGTGTGGGCGCACGCGATCATCTTCTGCGGTCACTTCCCCGACCAGGCCTACACGTTCACGCAGGAAGAAGTCGAGAACGAGACGCGCGGTGGTTGGTATGTGCGCCAACTGCTGGGCGCCGCGAACATCGACGGCAGCCCGTTGTTCCACATCATCAGCGGCAACCTCGGCTATCAGGTCGAACACCACCTGTACCCGGACATGCCGAGCAGCCGCTACTCGGAGATCGCCCCACAGGTCAAGGACATCTGCGAGCGCTACGAGTTGCCGTACAACTCCGGCCGCTTCGGCAAGCAGTGGGCGATGGTGCACCGCAGCATATTCCGCCTGGCTTTCCCGGGTGGAAAGCCCCGACCGAAGCCGGGTCCCTACCACGGCAACGTGCATCGGCCCGATCCCGAGCGGCCCAGCGAAAGCACCCGGTTCCGCGATCGCGTCCCGGCCGAACACCCGGCCGCGGGACCCGAGCACGACTCCAGCGGCGTCGAGGTGCAGCCGCCGCCGCGGGGCAAGGACTGATCTCACGACCGGCCTCCCATAGCGCAGCACCGCGCGCCCGGCCGAGATCGCGCAGGCCGTGCTCTTCCTGGCGTCACAGCGGGCCGGCTACGTGACGGGCTCGACGCTTTACGTCGACGGCGGCGGTGCCGCGCTCTGAACAGATGCCGAATCTGAACCTTTTTCGCCGGCCGGTCGTGAATGATCATCGATGATGCGCCGCATCAGCGAGCCCGACAGCCATGACACCGAGCCGGCCGATTCCGGTGGCTACGGGTTTCCCGCGCGGCTGTGGCGGACGCTGGACGCGCACCCGCCGCCCGGAGTCGAGCGGGCCCAGCGGTGGCGCAGCCCGCTGCGGGGGCCGTGGCTGACATCGGTGTTCGGTTCGGTGCTGCTGGTGACGCTGCCGATCGTCGTCCTCACCGGCCTGCTGTCCTACATCGCCTACGGGCCGCGGTTCGGCCAGGCCATCCCCGGCGACGTCGGGTGGTTGAAGCTGCCGACGTTCGACTGGCCCACCAACCCGTCGTGGCTGTACCGGCTGACCCAGGGGTTGCACGTCGGGCTCGGGCTGGTCCTGATCCCGGTGGTGCTGGCCAAGCTGTGGTCGGTGATACCGCGGCTGTTCGCCTGGCCGCCCGCCCGGTCCATAGCCCAACTGCTGGAACGGGTTTCGCTGCTGATGCTGGTCGGCGGCATCCTCTTCGAGATCGTCACGGGCGTGCTGAACATCCAGTACGACTACATCTTCGGTTTCAGCTTCTACACCGCGCACTACTTCGGCGCCTGGGTGTTCATCGCGGGATTCGTCGTGCATATCGCGATCAAGATCCCGACGATGTGGTCCGGCCTGCGTTCGATCTCGCCCCGCGACGTGCTGCGCACCGGGCGCGCCGAGACCCGGGCCGAACCATGGGAGCCGGACGGGCTGGTCGCCGCGGACCCGCAGCCCGCGACGATGAGTCGCCGCGGTGCCCTGGCGTTGGTCGGCGGCGCCGCGGTGTTCATGGCGGTCATCACCGCGGGGCAGACGCTGGGCGGCTACGCCCGCCCCGCCGCACTGCTGCTGCCGCGTGGGCGCACCCGCGGGCACGGACCCAACGACTTCGAGGTCAACCGGACCGCGTCAGTGGCCGGCATTTCCGCCGGGAACACCGGCGAGCGCTGGCGGCTCACGCTGACCGGGGGGGCCCACGCCGTCGTTCTGGACCGCGCCGCGCTGCTGGCGATGCCGCAGCACACCGCGATGCTGCCGATCGCCTGCGTGGAAGGCTGGTCCACCACCCAGACGTGGACCGGCGTGCGACTGGCGGACCTGGCCCGGCTGGCCGGCGTCGCCGCACCGGAGTCGGCGTTCGTCTCGTCGCTGGAGCGCTCCGGCGCGTTCGGCCGCGCGACGCTGCAACAAAGCCAGGTGCTGCACCCCGACGCCCTGTTGGCCTTGCGGGTCAACGGCAGCGACCTGTCCCCGGATCACGGCTTCCCGGCGCGCATCATCGTGCCGGCGCTACCCGGCGTGCACAACACCAAGTGGGTGGAGTCGATAGCCTTCCGGGCGGCCCCGAATGCGTAGCGTGCGAGCGGGCTTTGTCAGGCTGTACGGCTCCCGCCCGTTGCATCTGCTGACCCTGATCGCCGGGTTCGCGCTGTTGGCGTACGTGGTGGCCATCATCAGACCGGTCGCGCTGTGGAACCCCGGCGTGTGGTGGCAGTCCATCATCGTGTGGTTCGCCGCGGCCATCGTCGCCCACGACCTGGTGTTGTTCCCGATCTACGCGCTGCTGGACCGGTTGCTGTCGCGGACCGTCGACGGGCTCGCGCCGCGGGGCGTGCCCGTGCTCAACCACATCCGGGTGCCCGCACTGGGTGCCGGGCTGACGCTGCTGGTGTTCCTGCCCGGCATCATCAAGCAGGGCGCGGCCACGTATGTGGCCGCGACCGGCCAGACCCAGGACCCGTTTCTCGGCCGCTGGCTGCTGCTGACCGCGGCGATGTTCGGGGTCAGTGCCGGGATCTACGCGGTGCGCGTCGTCAGGCGTTGAACGGCCGGCCTGGCCCACCTCGTCGCCGCCCTGGAGGGCGCCCACGAGCTACATGTTGGCGATGATCTGTAGGCGCCGGGCAGCCCGTGATGGGCAGCCCGAGGTAGAGCAGCCACCCCAACGGCACGCCGGACCGGCTGAGCGCGAAATAACGGGTCAGCAGCACGAGCGCCAGCATCAAGCCGGCTAGCAGCACGACGACCTTGCTCTTCATCCGTGGCGTACCTCCGCTTGGTTCGCTGCCGTGTCTTTCGCTGCGGGTGGCAGCGGTGGTGAGGCAAGTCCAATCCACCCGCGCCGCTACCGATCCCAACCGGCGGCGCGCGACCTCACCCTCGCGGCCCGGCCTTGGAGGATTCTTGGCGAGTTCTTTGAATGTTCTTTCAACCCGGCGCCTGGTCTGCGCGTCGCACGCCGGGTAACTACAGTGAAAAGGCATGGGGATCGGTCAAACCAGGACGGCGGCGGCGCTGTGCGCCTGCGGGGCCGCGCTGGTTGTGGCCTTCGGTTGGTCGCCCGGTGACGCCACCGCCAGGGTCGCGACCGTCGCTTCCTCTTCGAACGTGGCGCCCGCGCCGCCGCCGACCCCGGGCGGCGCCCTGCCCGTGCAACCCGCGGGCGGGGGCGGCTGCATCATCGGGCTCAACTGCGGCTGCACACGCAACTGCCACAAGCACCACCCGCGTCCGCCGAAGGTCGCGGGCGACCCGCAACACGCCGCACCGGTTCCCGCCCCGCAAGACCCGTAGCGGGCGCTGACGGACGGGCCGCCGGCGGCTTTCCTATCATCTGCTCATGGGAACCGCGGGCTCGCCGGCATTCACTGATGAGGACGCGGCCCGATTCCGCGCCGCCGGCTTCTGGTCCGACACGACGCTGTCGGACGCGGTGCGCCGCAACGCCGAGGAATCACCCGATCGTCCCGCCTATGTCGACCATCCGGGTGCGTCGCTGACCTGGCTCCAGTTCGACCGCGCCGCAACGGATCTGGGCGAACAGCTGGCGGGCGCGGGGGTCGCGCCCGGCGACCGGGTGGCGGTGTGGCACGGCGACTCCGCGGCGCTGCACGTCCTCTTCGTCGCGATCGAGCGGTGCGCGGCCGTCGTCGTCGGCGTCGGGGCGCGCGCCGGCACGCGCGAGGTCGCGGCGATCTTGCGCAGCGCGCAGCCGAAGATCCTGATCAGCGACCGGCAGCGCGGCGCGGAGGCGGCAACCGTCGCCGGCGAGTTGTCGCTGCCCACGCTGGTCGTGACCGCCGATGCCGGCGCGCCCCGACTCGACGTCCCGGTACCGCCCGCGGCGCTGCCCGCGGAATCCCGGCTCGGGCCCGACGATGTCTTCCTCATCAACTCCACCTCCGGAACCACCGGGTTGCCCAAGTGCGTTGTGCACACCCAGAACCGTTGGTACTACTTCCACCAGAGGGCCGTCGTCAACGGGCTACTGAGGCCGGAAGACGTTTTCCTGCCGGTCATTCCGACACCGTTCGGCTTCGGGCTGTGGACCAGCCACACCACGCCGATCTATCTCGGCGCCACCGCCGTGATCCTGGACCGGTTCAGCACGGCGGCGACCTGCGAGGCGATATCCCGGCACCGGGTCAGCGTGTTGTGTTGCGTCAGCACGCAATTGACCATGCTGATGGCGGATCCCGCGACCCGTGTCCACGACCTGAGCTCGCTGCGTGTCGTGTTCACCGGCGGCGAGGCGCTGCCTTACCGCCCGGCCGCCGAGTTCGAGGAGCTCACCGGCGCCACGATCCTGCAGTTCTACGGCTCGAACGAAACCGGGATGCTGAGCGCGACCACGCTCGACGACTCACGCGAACGCCGGCTGCGCACCGGCGGACGGATCGTCCCCGAGATGGCGGTGCGGCTCTTCGACGGGGAACGGGACGTCACCGCGACGGGGCGGGGCCAACCCGCGTGCCGCGGCCCGGCGACCAGCCTCGGCTACCTGGGCGGGACCGACCACGACAAGCTGTTCACCCGGGACGGCTGGATGCGGATGGGCGACATCTGCGAAATCGACGCGGACGGCTACCTGACCGTCACCGGGCGAACGTCCGACTTCATTTTGCGCGGCGGCAAGAACATCAGCGCGACCCAGGTCGAGGACGCCGTCGCGACCCACCCCGCCGTCGCGGTGGCGGCGGCGGTCGCGATGCCCGACGATGTGTTCGGCGAAAAGGTCTGCCTGTACGCCGAACTCGTCGACTCGGCCACCCTCGAGCTCGCGGACTTGGTGGAACACCTGCTGGCGCTGGGAGTATCCAAGGAGCTGCTGCCCGAACGACTCGTCGTGGTCGACGAGCTTCCGCGGTCCTCCGGCGGGAAGGTTGCCAAAGGCCGGCTCCGCGAGGATATTCGAGCCAGAACGAAGGGGAGACGATGACTGCTCCTAACCCGCGCCGGGGTGGCCTGGAAGTCTGGGCGCCCTCGGCCGTTCCCCCGATCGGGGTCGACCTGTCCGACGAGCAGGCCCTGGCGGTGGCCTTCCGGCACCTGGCCGGCATCGGATTCGCCGAGAACATGGCGGGACACATCACCTGGCAGCCGGACGGGCACACGGAGATGCTCGTCAATCCGTGGGGGCTGTGGTGGCAGGAGATCACCGCGTCCGACATCTGCGTGGTCGACGCCGACGCCCGGGTCCTGCGCGGCCGCTGGGACGTCACGCCGGCGATCCACATACACACCGAACTGCACCGGGTGCGCGAGGACGCGCGGGTGGTCATCCACAACCATCCCTATTACGTGTGCGTGCTGGCCGCGCTGGGCCGGCTCCCCGAATTGGTGCACCAGACCGGCTCGCTCTTCCTCGACGACCTGTGCCTGGTCGACGCGTACGACGGCGAAATCGACAGCCCGGCCCGCGCGGCCGAACTGGCCGCCCGCATCGGCGGTGCCAACCTGACGATCCTGGCCAACCACGGCGTGATCGCGACCGGCCGCAACCTCGCGGAAGCCGTGTACCGGGCGGCCTCGATCGAGCGGGTGTGCAAGCTGGCCTACGACGTCATGCTCACCGGCAAGGACCCGCTGCAGATGAAGTGGTCCGACATGGCGGGCATGCAGCGGTCGCTGGTCGAACGCGCCGCCGACGTCTACTGGGCGGGGGCGGCCAGGATGACGATCAAGGCCGACCCGGACGTGCTCACGTGATCGCGGTTGGGTGTGCGGCCACCGCGTCGGGTGTGCGGTCACGGCGGCGACACGCCGGGCGGCCGCGCCGTCAGCTCACCCGCAAAGCCATGGCCGCACACTCGAGCGTCCCGCCCCGCAAGGAGATTGACGAGTGAAATCGATCGACGAGCTGGCCGGCGACCTGAGCTTCACCACCGCCAAGACCGGCGGGCAGCGCTCGGTGACCTTCCTGCCGGACCCGCCCCGCGCTCCGCGGCGCTACACCGTCATCTCGGTCGACGATCACATCGTTGAGCCGCCCGACACCTTCGCCGGACGGTTGCCGCGCAAGTTCGCCGACCGCGCGCCCAGGGTGGTGGAGACCGAGACCGGGGGACAGACGTGGGTCTACGACGGGCGGGAACTGCCCAATGTCGGATTCAACGCCGTCGTGGGCCGGCCGGTGGCGGAGTACGGCTTCGAGCCGGTTCGGTTCGACGAGATGCGCAGGGGCGCCTGGGATATCCACGAGCGGGTCAGGGACATGGACCTCAACGGCATCTACGCCTCGCTCAATTTCCCGTCCTTCCTGCCCGGGTTCGCCGGCCAACGCCTACAGCAGGTGACCACCGACCGCGACCTGGCGCTCGCCTCGGTGCGCGCCTGGAACGACTGGCATCTCGAGGTGTGGGCCGGCTCGTATCCCGAGCGGATCATCCCGTGCCAGTTGCCGTGGCTGCTGGACCCCGACCTGGGCGCGCGGATGATCTACGAGAACGCCGAGCGCGGCTTCCACGCGGTGACGTTCAGCGAGAACCCGGCGATGCTGGGATTGCCCAGCATTCACTCCGGCCACTGGGACCCGATGATGGCGGCGTGCGCCGAAACGGGCACGGTGGTGAACCTGCACATCGGATCCTCGGGGTCCTCGCCGTCCACCACCGACGACGCTCCGCCGGACGTGCAGGGCGTGTTGTTCTTCGCGTATGCCATCTCCGCGGCGGTCGACTGGCTGTATTCCGGCCTGCCCAGCAGGTTCCCCGAGCTGAAGATCTGCCTGTCGGAGGGCGGCATCGGCTGGGTGGCGGGCCTGCTGGATCGCCTCGACCACATGCTCAGCTATCACGCGATGTACGGAACCTGGCAGGCCCTGGGCGAAAGTCTCACTCCCGCCGAGGTATTCACCCGTAACTTCTGGTTCTGCGCGGTGGAGGACAAGTCGTCGTTCGTGCAGCGCGACCGGATCGGCGTGGACAACGTCATGCTGGAGGCCGACTACCCGCACTGCGACTCCACCTGGCCCCACACCCAGCAGACGATCCACGAGCAAATCGGTGACCTGCCCGCCGATGTCATCCGGAAGTTCAGCTGGGAGAACGCGTCCCGACTCTACCGCCACCCGGTTCCGGAAGAAGTGCAGCGCAATCCGGACGCGTTCTGAGCCATGGCGGCGACCAGGGTCGACTTCACCGCCGTCCCGTGGGGCTCGGTGGAATGGACGAACCTCGTCACGCTGTATCTGCGCGCCCACGAAAGCCGTTCGCGCCGGCCGATTCTGGGTGACACGGCGGCCGTGGAAGCGGTGGGGCGGATTGACTACGACTTCAAGCGAATCCATCGCAGCTCGCTGCCGGCGTCGAACCAGTACCTGGTCGCCCTGCGGGCCAGGCGGCTCGACGATTGGTGCGCGGAATTCCTGCGGCGCCGGCCCGATGCGGTGGTGCTGCACCTGGGCTGCGGCCTGGACGGGCGCGTCTTCCGGCTCGCCGTGCCGCCGTCGGTTTCGTGGTTCGACGTCGACCAGCCCGGTGTCATCGAGCTGCGCCGGCGGCTCTACGACGACGCCGACGGTTACCGGATGATCGGCTCGTCGGTAACCGATCCGGAGTGGCTGGACCGGGTCCCGACCGGCCGCCCCACGCTGGTCATCGCCGAGGGCCTGCTCATGTATCTGACCGAAAACCAGGTGCGCGAGCTGCTGCAGCGCCTGACGGACCGGTTCCACAGCGGCGAAATGCATTTCGACACGCTCTCGGCGCTGGCGCCGCTGCTGTCGAAGGTGCTCACCCGGGGGATCATCAAGTGGGGCATTCGCGACGCCCGGGAGCTTGAGTCGTGGAACCCGCGGCTGCGGCTGCTCGAACGGACGTCGACCCTGGCGGGCTATCGGCGGATCGAGTCGGCGGCGGTGCGGTCCATCTACCGGCTGATGTGGTTTGGGGGCGCCCGCAACTACGACGTGCTGAACCGCTTCGCATACTCATAGGCCGGAAGCCAGCCGCCGCAGGATGTCGGAGGTGGGTTCCGCGGTGGCGTCCCGGTAGCCGGTGCCGGCCCACAAATGCACGTAGTCCGGCTCGCCCGCCGCGGCCGCGGCCTTACGCAGCGGGCTGGTCAGGTGATGGAGGGCGGGATAGCCCAGCGGCGCCCGAGCCTCGTGGGCATCGATGAACGCGTTGCGCAGCCCGCGGGCGGGGCGGCCGGTGAAGGCGCGCGTGAGCACCGTCTCGGTGAACCTCGGATCGGTCAGGGCCGCGCGGTGCGTGGCCGAGGCGCCGCTTTCGTCGGCGCGCAATAGAACGGTCCCGACGGCCGCCGCCGTGGCGCCCGCGCGGATCACCCCGGCCACCGCGGCGGGGGTGGCGAGCCCGCCGGCGGCCATCACCGGCAGCGGAACCGCCGCGACGATCCGCTCGACCAGCTCGGCGATCGGCACCGGCGTCAGCGGCTTGCGTGGCGAGAGCGTGCCCGAGTGACCGCCGGCGGCCGCCGCCTGCACGGCGAGCATGTCGACCCCGGCCTCGCGCGCCCGCACCGCCTCGTCGGGCGTGGTCACCGTCTGCACCACGACGCTGCCCGCCTTGCGCAGCGCGGCGATCACCGCGCCCGCCGGGATGCCGAAGGTGAACGACACCAAGGGAACCGGGTCGTCGAGCAGCAGCGCTATCTTTTCGTCGAACCGGTCGGTGTCCTCGATCGGGTCCGGGGGCAGCGCCAAGCCGAACCGGTCGGCGTCGCGCTGGACGATCGCGGCGTACGCCCGGTAGCTCTCGGGGTCGACGGGGAGCGGGTTGGGCGCAAACACGTTGACGCCGAACGGAATTCCCTCGGCGCGAACCTGTTTGACCTCGGCCTCCACGGCTTCGACGGTCTTGTAGCCGGCGGCCAGCATGCCCAGGCCGCCCGCGCGGGTGGCGGCCGACACCATCGCGGGCGTCGTCGGCCCGCCCGCCATCGGGGCCGCGACGAGCGGAATGGACATCCCGAACTGTGCCAGCATCTCAGAGCCCTTCCCGTCTTGCGGGCGCGCACGGCGCCGCCTCGACAGTGCCGCCTCGACAGTGCCGCCTCGACTGTGCCGCCTCGACAATAACGGCGCGCGTCGCCGCGGCATTCCGCCCCGACGCCGCACCTGGCAGGATGCTTCAGCGTGAACTTCAGCGTGAACTTCAGCGTGAAGAGGCCCAACTTCCTCGTGATCGTGGCGGACGACCTCGGATTTTCCGACATCGGCGCGTTCGGTGGGGAAATAGAGACACCCAATCTGGACCGCCTGGCGCACGCGGGGATCCGGCTCACCGATTTCCATTCCGCGCCGGCCTGCTCACCGACCCGCGCGATGCTGCTGACGGGGACCGACCACCACGTCGCCGGCATCGGCACGATGCTGGAGGTTGCGGGCCCCGAATTCCGCGGCGCGCCCGGCTACGAGGGCTACCTGAACGACCGGGTGGTGGCGTTGCCGGAACTACTGCGTGACGCCGGTTACCTGACGCTGATGTCGGGCAAGTGGCACCTCGGCGCGACGATCGACAGGTCGCCGTACGCGCGCGGCTTCGAGCGTTCGTTCGCGTTGCTGCCCGCCGGCGCCAGCCACTTCGGCGGCGGCGGGGCCCGCAGTTTCTCGCCCGTGCCAACCCTTTACACCGAGGACGACCAGTTCGTCACGGTCGGCGACGACTTCTACTCCTCGGACGCCTACACCGACAAGCTGCTGCAATACCTGCGCGAACGCGCACCCGGCGACGAGCGGCCGTTCTTCGCGTATCTGCCGTTCCAGGCGCCGCACTGGCCGCTGCAGGCCCCGGACGAATCCATCGCGAAATACCGCGGCCGCTACGACGCCGGGCCGGACGCGCTGCGCCAGGAGCGACTGGCCGCGCTCAAACGGCTGGGCCTGTGCCCGCCCGACGTCGAGGCGCACCCGGTGGTGGCCGACGGGGCCCCGGAATGGGCCGACATGACCGACGAACAGCGCGCGGTGTCGGCCCGCAGCATGGAGGTCTACGCCGCGATGGTCGACCGGATGGACTGGAACGTCGGCCGGGTGATCGACTACCTGTCGGCAAGCGGCGAGCTCGACGACACCGTCGTTATCTTCCTGTCCGACAACGGCGCCGAGGGGGCGATCGTCGAGGCGATGCCACTGGTCGGTCCCCGAATCGCCGCGCAGATCGAAAAGAACTGCGACAACAGCGTCGACAACCTGGGCCGGCCCTCCTCGTTCATCTGGTACGGGCCGCGATGGGCGCAGGCCGCCACCGCGCCGTCGCGGCTGCACAAGGCGTTCACCACCGAAGGCGGGATCCGGGTGGTCGGTTTCCTGACCTGGCCGGGCTTCGAGCGGCAGCGACAGATCGGCACCGCATTCAGCACCGTCATGGACATCGCCCCGACGGTGCTGGAACTGGCGGGGGCCGCACATCCCGGCACGACCTACCGCGGGCGCGAGGTGGCACCGATGCGCGGCCGCTCCCTGGTGGGCTACCTGTCGGGCGGCGCCGAGGCCGTTCACGACGCCGACACCGGCACCGGCTGGGAGTTGTTCGGCCGCAGGGCGATTCGCCAGGGCGATTGGAAGGCGGTGCACCTGCCCGCACCGTACGGCCCGGACGGCTGGCAGCTCTATGACCTCGCCTCGGATCCGGGCGAGATCCACGACCTGGCCGGCTCCCACCCCGAGAAACTCGCCGAGCTGCTGACGCTGTGGGACCGCTACGTCGAGGAGAACGGCGTGATCCTCGACCCCGTGTCGGTATTCGACCTCGAGTTTTGATGGCTGAGTTTTGATGGCTGAGTTTTGATGGATGAGTTCTGATGGCTGAGGAAACCACGTGCGCGATCGTGGGCGGCGGCCCGGCCGGCATGGTCCTCGGGCTGCTGCTGGCCCGGGCGGGCGTGCGGGTCACGCTGATGGAAAAGCACGGCGACTTCCTGCGCGACTTCCGCGGCGACACGGTCCACCCGACCACCATGCGCCTGCTCGACGAGCTGGGCCTGTGGGAACCGTTCGCCGCCTTGCCCTTCACCGAGGTCCGCACCGCGAAGCTCGAATCCAACGGCCGGTCGGTCACCTACGTCGACTTCGAGCGGCTACGCCAGCCCCACCCCTTCGTCGCGATGGTGCCGCAGTGGGATCTGCTCAACCTGCTCGCCGACGCGGCGCAGGCGGAGCCGAGCTTCTCGTTGCGGATGAACACCGAAGTCACCGGGCTGCTTTGGGAGGCCGGCCGGGTGGCCGGGGTGCGTTACCGCGACCCCGACGGCCCGGGCGAATTGCGCGCCGAGCTGACCGTCGCCTGCGACGGCCGGTGGTCCGTCGCCCGCCGGGCGGCCGGGCTGAAGGCGCGCGAATTCCCGGTGAAGTTCGACGTGTGGTGGTTTCGGTTGCCGCACAAGGAAGACACCGAATACTCCTTCCTGCCCCGCCTCGGCCCCGGCAAGGGGCTCGCCGTGATCCCGCGGGAGCGCTATTTCCAGATCGCTTACCTCGGGCCCAAGGGCACCGACGCCCAATTGCGGGCGCGCGGCATCGAGGCGTTCCGGCGCGACGTCGGGGAATTGCTGCCCGATATGCCCGAGTCGGTCGCCGCGCTGCAATCCATGGACGACGTCAAGCACCTTGATGTGCACGTGAATCGCCTGCGCCGCTGGCACACCGAGGGCCTGCTGTGCATCGGCGATGCGGCGCACGCGATGTCGCCGCTGGGCGGGGTCGGCATAAACCTGGCCATCCAGGACGCCGTCGCGGCCGCGACCCTTCTGGCCGAGCCGCTGCGGCGGCACCGCGTCGGCGTCCGCGAGCTCGCCGCGGTCCATCGTCGGCGCATGTTCCCCACGGTGGTGACGCAACTGGTCCAGCAGGTGCTGCACCGGATGCTGCTCGGGCCGTTGCTGCGCGGGGCGGATCCCACGCCGCCCGCGGCGCTGCTCGGCCTGATGAAGCGGCTACCCTGGCTGTCGGCCGTCCCGGCGTATTTCGTCGGAGTGGGTGTCCTACCTGAGCACGCGCCGGCGTTCGCCCGCCGCGGGACCGGCTGATGGCGGCGGGCCGGTCCACGCAGTTCGGGCCCCGCCAAGCGCGGGGCGGTTTGCTGCGTGGCGGACGCGGGTATTCTCCACGGGACAATTTGCACGGGACAATTTGGGGGTCGTGAGATCGGTCCATCCCCGTACACCGCGGGCGTTCCGGGTGGGGAAGCCGCGGGACCGAGAGGAGGCCAGCAGAGTGAACGTCAAGAAAATCGCAGGTAAGACCGCGATCGTCGGCGCGTTGAGTGCGGCGGCGCTCGGACTCGGCACGGGAATGGCGCAGGCGCACCCGGGACCGTGGCCGCCGGTCCCGCCGGGCCCGCACGTCGTGGACAACGGTCACGGGAACCCGCTGCCGCCGGGGCAGGTCAAGCAGCTTTGCCCGTGGCAGGCGCCGCCCGGCCATTGGGTCGGCGGGCCGCACGGGGTGCCCTGCACGTAACCGCCCAGGGTGGCCTTGCCGCGGCGGTGACGTCCGGTCAGGCGATCTCGGACAACAACCGCCGCGCCGCCCCGACGCAGGGCCGCAGCCGGTCGATCGGGCTGACGCCAGCCAACGCCAACTGCCTACGCGGCACCTCGAGTTCGATCACGATGTCGGACGGGAGCACGGAAAGAATGTCCCGCAGGGGCAGTTCGCCCTCGCCGGGAACCATGCGCTCGAACATCGCTTCTTCCATGTAGTTTTCGGTGCGCGGCCGCAGCGTGGTGTCGTTGAGCTGGGCGTAGCCGATGCGGGTTGGGTCGATCGCGGCCAGATCGGCGGCGCTGGAACCGGATCGCACCACGTGCATGGTGTCGATCAGCAGCCGGAAGTCGGGCCGCGCCACGTGGTCGACCGCGGCGAGCGCGGTCGGCAGATCACCGACGGTGAGGCCCGGGACCGGTTCGACGAGTGTCTGGATGCCCAGCTGGGCGGCGAGGTCGGTCAGCGCCGCGAACTGGTCGAAACTGCGGGGAACGTCGGGGTCGAGGCTGACCACGTTGATTCGGGGCACGCCCAGTTCCGCCAGCACGTCGAGATCGGCCCGGAACGCGCGCACGTCGGCGCCGGGCAGCACCAGGAAGCCATCGCCGAGCGAGATCCGCACGCCCCGGTCATCCATCGCGGCGAGCACCGCCTGTCGCAGGCCGGCGTCGTCGGTCAGGGAAAAGCGCGGATAGCCCAGCGGCACCAGCGGCATGCCCTGCAGCGCGGCGGAGACGAAGCGGCAACCGAGGTCTGCCGCCAAATTCACCAATTCGACTGGGGGAAGCCCGAATACGCTCAGCATGCCGATACCGAGCCGATCGATGCCCGCCGCGGTCATGTCACAATGGGCGTCATGTCACGATGCGCGTCATGTCACGATGGGCGGCCGGCGAGCCGGGCCAATTGCGCGGCCCCCTCGGCCGTTTGGGTGGTCAGCGCGATGCGCCCCGACGTGACGGGGCCCTCGATGATTGGCGCCTCCAGCACGAGATTGTCGCGGACGAAGGCCACATGGTCCTCGACATGCGCGGCGGTGTATGACGCCCACGCGGACGCCGACGGCGGATCGAGAATAAGGGTCACGTCGTAGAAGCCCGCGGCCAGCGACCTCGGTGGCTCCACATGGATCAGCCCGAGTTGCATCGTCTCGGGGCCCAGCGTGTACAGGGTGGTTCGTCCGATATCGCACGCGGCGAACGCATCGGTCGGCGCCACCGGACGATTCGGGTCGACCGCCGGGCACTTCTGCGGGCTGGCCGGCTGCGATTTGTGCACGGGGCGGACGGGCAGCGGTGCGATCCCGACGATCGGGGTGGCCGACGTGGTCGTGACCGGGGCCGGGGTGGGGGTGGTCGACGTGGTGGTGGGCGCGGCGCCGTGCCTCGCCGCGTGGCAGCCGCACGCCAGCGGGGCGAGGAGCCCGGCGCACGCGAGCCAGGCCGCCACGACGCGGAAGCGACGGCGCGCCACGCCAACTTTTGCACCCATTGAACGCCGGTTCATCCGATCATTCTCCCAGGCGGGAACATTGCCGCGACGTTGCATGGTAAATCTCTGCCCCGCAACACGTTTCGCGGGGACGCTCGCGAATCCCCGCGGTGGTCGCACCCGCCCGCCGTCCTCGGCCACCAGCCACCGCCCTTTACCGACACTACGAATATAGAGTATGGTCTCGGTCCGAGAACCGATCAGCATGGACAAACGCCGAAAGCCTAATCCCGGGGAGCGCCGCCGCGACCTATGCGACGCGGCGATTCAGTTGTTGGCCGACGACGGGGCCAAGGGATTGAGTCACCTCAAGGTCGACCGCAAGACCGGCGTGCCCGACGGCACCACCTCGTTCTATTTCCGCACCCGCTCCGCGCTGCTGCGTGCCGTGGCGGAGCGGCTGGCCGAGCTGGACCTCGCCGACCTCCAGTCCGTCGCCGACGACTCCGACGGGCGGGGGGAGCACCCCTCACCCTCGCGGCTGTCGCAAGTGGTCATCCGGTCCGGCCACGAGCCGCAGTTGTTCCGGACCAAGGCCCGCTACGAGCTCACCATGCAGGCCGCCCGCGATCCGTCGCTGGCCGCCATCCTGCAGCGGGCCACGGACGAATTCACCAAGCTCCACCGGGAGATCCTGGTTCAGCTGATGCCGCACGGCGCGGACCTGGATCCCGCGGTGGTCGAGGACTTGAGCAATGTGACGCTGACGTTCATCAACGGCCTGCTCGTGCGGTTCGCGCACGGCGACCGGATCGTCGACAGTCCCGAGCAGCTCGACGGGATCCTGTCGGCGATCGCCGCGGGGATCCTCCGCAGTGCGCAGCGGGGCCGACTGACCGACGCGGGTGGCCGGCGCCCCGCGGGCCGGCACCGGTCCGCGGCGATCGGTTGAGCGTGCGCACACCGGCGGCGAATCGTGCGGCATGGGGTCTTGCCAGACCATTCGCCGTGTGGTTCTCTACGAGAATAGAGTTAGGTGACGCTGACGGGCGAATTTCGGCCCGGCCCGAATGCATGGCCCGAATGCATGTCGCAGCAACGCAATTAAGCGGAGTGTATAAATTGCCCGAACCGGATCCGGCGCTGCCACACTGGCGGGCGCCAGCGCTGCGCAGGCGGTACCGATGGCGGGAAACGGCAGCGGTAGGAGGGATTTCGTGACGACGAACACCGATAGCCAGGTTCATTTCGACCCGTATGACGTCGAGCTGATCGCCGACCCATATCCCATGTTCAAGCGCCTGCGTGACGAGGCGCCGCTGTACTACAACTCCGAATACGACTTTTACGCGCTGAGCCGATTCGCCGATGTGAACAAGGCAATCATCGATTACGGCACTTACAGTTCCGCGCGGGGCGTGATCATGGAACTGATCAAGGCCAACCTCGAGATCCCGTCGGGCATGTTGATCTTCGAGGACCCGCCAATTCACGACGTGCACCGCAAGTTGTTGTCGCGCATGTTCACCCCCCGCAAGATCGCCGCGCTGGAGCCGATGATCCGTGAGTTCTGCGCGCAAGCGCTGGATCCTCTGGTGGGGTCGGGGCGGTTCGACTTCGTCACCGACCTGGGCGCGATCATGCCGATGAAGGTCATCAGCGCACTGCTCGGCATTCCCGAGGAAGATCAGGAGTACATCCGCGATCGCGGCAACGCCCAACTACGCACGGAGCCCGGCAAGCCGATGAGTGCCGCCGAGCACGGCTTATCGGTAGGCGAACAGTTCGAGGCCTACATCGACTGGCGCGCCGACAATCCGTCCGACGACATCATGACCGAGCTGCTCAACGTCGAGTTCGTCGACGAGACCGGCACGACGCGGCGGCTGAGGCGCGAGGAGATCCTGGTGTACCTCAACGTGGTGGCCGGGGCGGGCAACGAAACGACCACGCGGCTGATCGGTTGGGCGGGCAAGGTTCTCGCCGAGCACCCAGACCAGCGTCGCGAGCTGGTCGAGAACCCCGGCCTCATCCCGCAGGCCATCGAGGAGCTGCTGCGCTTCGAGCCGCCCGCGCCGCACATGGCGCGCTACGTGACTCGCGACGTCAGCCTCTACGACCAGACGGTGCCGGAGGGCAGCGTGATGCTGATGCTGATCGGGTCGGCCTGCCGCGACGAGCGGCAGTTCGGACCTGACGCGGGCGAATTCGACATTCATCGCCCCGCGCGGCCACACCTGACGTTCAGCGTCGGCGCCCACTTCTGCTTGGGTTCCGCGCTGGCGCGGCTGGAAGGCCGCGTCGCCCTCGAGGAAATCCTCAAGCGCTTCCCGGAGTGGGAGCCCGATCTGGCCAACGCCACGCTCAGCCCGACATCGTCGGTGCGCGGGTGGGAAACCCTGCCGACTCTGGTGCCGAGATGACGGGCCGCGTCGAGGGGAAGGTCGCGTTCGTCAGCGGCGCCGCCCGCGGTCAGGGCCGCAGCCACGCGGTGCGCCTGGCGCAGGAGGGCGCCGACATCATCGCGATCGACGTCTGCGGGCCGATCGAGAACCTGGCCTATCCGCACTCGACGCCGGAGGACCTGGCCGAGACGGCCGACCTGGTCAAGGCCGAAGACCGTCGCATCGTCACCGCGCAGGTGGACGTCCGCGACTACGAGGCGCTGCAGGCCGCGGTGGACGGCGGTGTGGAACAGCTCGGCCGGCTCGACATCATCGTCGCCAACGCCGGCGTCGGCACCGACGGCCGCAAGCTGCACAAGATCCGGGAGAACGTCTGGCAGGACATGATCGACATCAACCTGACCGGCGTCTGGCACACGGTCAAAGCGGGTGTCCCACACATCCTCTCGGGTGGCCGCGGCGGGTCGATCGTGCTCACCAGCTCGGTCGGCGGGCGCAAGGCGTACCCGAACACCGGCCACTACATCGCGGCCAAGCACGGCGTCATCGGCCTGATGCGTGCCTTCGCCGTGGAGCTGGGCCCGCACATGATCCGGGTGAATTCCGTATTGCCCACCCAGGTCAGCACCACGATGGTGATGAACGACAACACGTTCCGGCTCTTTCGCCCCGACCTGGAAAATCCGGGGCCCGACGATTTCGCCCCCATCTCGCAGATGATGCACACGCTGCCGGTGCCCTGGGTGGATGCCGCGGACATCAGCAACGCGGTCCTGTTCCTCGCCTCTGACGAAGCCCGTTACGTCACCGGCGTCTCGCTTCCCGTCGACGCGGGCAGCTTGCTCAAATAAGCGCTCATTAGAGAAGTTGGAGAAGACGATGCCCGAATACGACTACGAAGAAATGAAGAAGGAAGCCGAGCAGTACATCAAGTTCGAGAAGGACAAGAAGAACCGGATCGCCTACATCACCTTCAACCGCCCCGAGGAGCTCAACTCCACCACCCTGGGCATGCGGCAGAACTACGCCGACCTCATCCACAAGTGCAACGTCGACGACGACGTCAAGGTGGTCGTGATCCGGGGCGAGGGCGAGGATTTCGGCAGCGGCGGCGACCTGCCCGAGCAGCGGGGGATGCTGGAAAACCCCGGCATGCCGCTGCTGCACGAACTGGCGATCAACGACGACGACGTCAAGTACCCGCCCGGCGGGTCCTACCGCTACCTGTCGACCGTCACCGACTTCTACGCCAAGGCCCGCGCCGGTAACCGCCCCCTGCAAGAGCTGCGCAAGATCAGCATCATCGAGGCCAAGGGCTACTGCTACGGCTGGCACTTCTACCAAGCGGGCGACGCCGACCTGGTGGTCGCCTCCGACGACGCCCTGTTCGGGCACCCCGCCTTCCGCTACGTCGGCTGGGGGCCGCGGCTGTGGTGGTGGGCCGAGACGATGGGCCTGCGCAAGTTCTCCGAAATGCTCTTCACCGGAAGGCCGTTCAGCGCCAAGGAGATGTACGAGTGCGGCTTCGTCAACAGCGTGGTGCCGCGGGAGAAGCTGGAGGCAGAGACGCTGAAGTACGCGATGGCGTGCTCCCGCTCCCGGCCGACCGACACCGTCGCGGTGCAGAAGACCTTCCTCGAGCTCTACAAGCAGCACAAGGGCGAGTACTTCGGCAGCCTGTTGACCGGCATGGTCGAGGGCATGCTGCCGATGATCGCCAACGACGCCGAAGAGGTGGACCTGACCGCGGGCACCTTCGAGAAGGGCCTCAACAACGTGGTCAAGGACAACGACCTGAACTTCCCGCCGGAGTGGCGCCTGAGCCGCTCGGGACGCGCGAAGCCCTGACCGTCCCGGGAGGCCTCGCGTGTCGGCGCTGACGGGTTTCCGGGTCGTGGAGCTGGCCGGGACCGTCGCGGGGGAGTACTGCGGAAAGCTGTTGGCGGACTTCGGCGTCGAGGTCGTCAAGGTGGAAGCGCCCGAACGCGGCAGCCCTACGCGGGCAATGGCCCCGGTCCTGGCCGACGGGTGCGACGGCAGCGGGCTGTTCGCGTACCTGAACACCAACAAGCGCTCGGTGGCGCTGGATCTCGGCTCCGCCGCGGACGTCGAGACCCTGGACCGGCTCATCGGGACCGCGGACGCGGTGATCGACGACGGCGCCCTCGATCCGGCCACCGACTGGCCGCGGCGACATCCGGACGTGGTGTTCTGCTCGATCACGCCGTTCGGCGGGGACGCGCCCGCCGAGTTCCGGCATGCCAAGGGCCTCAACGTCTTCCACGCCAGCGGCTGGGGATACCACACGCCCAGCCACCCGGACCCGGACAGACCGCCGCTGCAGGGGCCCGGCCGGTTCCTGGCCGACTACGAGGCGGGACTGGACGCCGCGCTCTGCGTGGCCGCAGCCCTGTTCGGGCGCCTGCACAGCGGCCACGGTGAGTCCATCGACATTTCGGGGCAGGCCGTGCTGGCCTCCCGCGCCGACTGCATCCTCGGTCGTTTCATCACCGGCGAGGTCACCGCCGACGGGTGCCGGGGCGACTACGACCAGGCCGGCCCCGCGGCGTTTTTCGCGTGCGCCGACGGCTTCGTCTACCTGTACATGACCAGCCGCGCCCACTGGCTCGGCCTCAAAGCGCTGATGGGCCATCCGGACTGGCTGGACGCGTTCGACGACGACTGGCTGGAGTTCTCCGTCAGCGCGGACAAGGTCGCCGATTTCCAGCGGGGTTTCGCCGCTTGGGTCCGGGACCTGGCCAAGGACGAGGCATCCGATCGGGCGCAGCGACTGGGTGTTCCGCTGGTGCCGGTGAACGGGGCCGCCGATCTGCATGATTCGCCGCAGTACCGCCACCGGGGTTTCTTCCAGCCTGTGCACCACCCGGTGCTGGGCGACGCGGCATACCCGACGGTGCCGTACACATTCAGCCGCTCGCCGGCCCGGATCACCTCCGCCGCACCCACTCTGGGCCAGCACACCGCGCAGGTGCTGGAGGGCGTCGCCACCGCGCGCCCGCGGCCGCGGGTCGGGTCCCCGCAACTCAAGCCACCGCGCGAGCCGCGCGGCGGGCCGCTGGAAGGGGTGCGCGTCGTCGAACTGACCAAGGTGTGGGCCGGCCCCTACGCGGGCAAGCTGCTGGCGATGCTGGGCGCAGAGGTCATCAAAATCGAAACCGCCGCCAGTCCCGAGGAGATGCGCGCCTACGGCGGCACCGACATCGACCACGCCCCGTACTTCCTGAGCATCAACACCGAAATCCTCAGCGTGGACCTCGATATCAAGTCCGCGGCGGGCATGGCGCGGTTACGCGAGCTGATCGCCCGCAGCGACATCGTCGTCAACAACCTCCGGCCTGGCGCGATGGAGCGCCAGGGCCTGGGTTACGCGCAGCTCAAGGAGATCAAACCGGACATCGTCTCCGTGTCGATCAAGATGTGGGGCAACGACGGACCGTTGGGCCATCAAACCGGTTACGCGCCATGCTTTGCCGCACTGGCCGGGCTCGCGCCGCTGGTGGGCTATCGCGGGGGCCCGCCGCTGGGGACCAGCATGCGGTACGGCGATTCGACCGTCGGCGCGGCCGCCGCCTACGCCGCGGTGGTGGCGCTACTGCAGCGCGAGCTCACCGGCGCCGGGCAGTTCGTCGACCTCTCGGCGGTCGAAACGCTCTCGTCGATGATCGGCGACTGCCTGCTCGAGCACGCCCTGACGGGGGAAGGATTCGCGCCCCGCGGCAACGATCACCCGGACCTGTGCCCGCACGGCTGCTACCCCTGCGCCGGCGGCGCGTGGCTCGCGGTGGCCGTCGCCGACGACTCACAATGGCGCGGGTTGTGCGACGCGCTCGATGCGGGGTCCCTGGCCCGAGAACGCCGCTACGCCACCATGGCCGAGCGCCGGCGCCATGCCGCGACGCTCGACGCCGACCTCGCGCAGCTCACCTGGCGCCACGACGCCGAGGAGCTGGCGCGGCGCCTGCGCGCGGCGGGCGTCCCGGCCGGGAAGAGCGCGACCGCCGTCGATGTGCTCGCCGATCAACTGCTGTGGGACCGCGAGCTGTATCGGTTCGTCAGCGACCACCGTGAGGGTCAGCGACCCATCGTCGGGCCGTCCTGGCGGATGGCGCGCAACCCGGCGCGCGTCGCCCGCGGCGCGCCGGACCTTGGCGAGCACACCGAGTACGTGCTGCACGGGATACTTGGCGGATGACGGCGACTCTTGCACACACCGCGGCCCTGATCACCGGCGCCAGCAGCGGCATCGGGGCCGCAACGGCCCGCGCGCTGGCCGCGGAAGGGGCGGCGGTGGCGCTGCTCGCGCGGCGCGCGGACCGGCTCGCCGAGTTGAAGGCCGACATCGAGTCCGCCGGTGGCACAGCGCTGGCCGTGGCGACCGACGTCACCGACGCCGAGCAGGTGTCGAGCGCCGTGCAGCGCGCCGTCGCGGAATTCGGCCGGCTCGACACCGTGGTGAACAACGCCGGGCTGATGCAGTCGGGCCCCGCGGCCGAGGCGTCGCTGCGGGACTGGGACGCCATGGTGACGGTCAACGTGCAAGGGGTCCTGTACGTCACCCGTGCGGCGCTCCCACACCTGATCGCCGCCGCCGCCGACTCGCCGCGCGGCGTCGCCGATCTGGTCACCATCAGTTCGACCGCCGGTTGGGTGGCCCGGCCCAACACCGCGGTCTACTCGCTGACCAAGTTCGGCGTGAACGCGTTCAGCGAGGGCGTTCGGCAGGAGGTGCTCGGCAAGCGGGTGCGGGTCGGCGTGGTGGGCCCCGGGACGGTCGAGACCGAGATCTTCAGCCACCTCGCCGAGCCGTCCCGGGAAGCGTTCGAACGCCAGACCGCTGGCATGGTCAAGTTGCGCCCGGAGGACATCGCGGACGCGGTGCTGTTCATGGTGACCCGTGACCGCCGGGTAGCGGTCAATCACATGCTGGTGCGCGCGGCCGAACAAACCTGGTGAGCAATTGAATTCTGAGCCATCGATGTCACGGTGGGCCGTGGGCGACCGGTACGGGCTGGCGTTTCCCGCCGATCCCGCGGCGCTGGCAGTCGGCGGCGCGCTTTTCCTCACCCGGGCCTTCCTCGCGTCCGGGGCGTTGCGCGACAACAGCGTGACCCGCATCGCCGGGTTTCGGGAGGTGGCGGGCGGCAGCACCGGACGCAAGGTGGCGCTCACCGTCGAATACGCCAGGCCCGCAGCCGAACTGCACACCGACTTGTTCGTGAAGTTCTCGCGCGATTTCGGCGACCCCGCACGCGACCGCGGCAAGACGCAGATGGAGCCCGAGGTGCGGTTCGCCGCGCTGTCCCGGGCACCGGAATTTCCCATCGCCGTGCCCGAAGTGCAGTTCGCCGACTATCACCGTCCCAGCGGCACCGGAATACTGATCACCGAGCGAATCCGATTCGGCGAGAACGGGATCGAGCGGCAATATCACAAGTGCCTCGACTACGAGATGCCCGAGCCGCTCGAACACTACCGCGCGCTGCTCACCGCGCTGGCGCGGCTCGCCGGCGCCCACCGGTCCGGTCGGCTGCCGACGGAGCTGACGGCGCGCTTTCCGCTGGACGTGGCGGCCGCGACGGTGGGTGAGCGGGCGCCGCTGTCCGCGGAGGCGCTGAACCGCCGGGTTGATCAACTGGCCGAATTGGCCGAAACGCGGCCCGGTTTGCTGCCGTCCTGTTCGCCGGCGTTCATCGAGCGCCTGCGTGCAGACGCGCCGCGGTTCGCGCTTGCCGGGGACACGATCGCCGGCCTACTGGCCGGCGATTCCGCCTATGTCGCGCTGTGCCATTGGAACGCCAACATCGACAACGCGTGGTTTTGGCGCGACGCGGACCGCGCTCTGCGTTGCGGACTGATGGACTGGGGATGCGTCGGGCAGATGAACTTGGGCATGGCGATCTGGGGAGCCATGTCCGGCGCCGAGACCGACCTGTGGGACGCGCATCTGGACGACCTGCTGCGGTTGTTCACCAGTGAGTTTCACCACTACGGCGGGCCGGACATCGATCCGGTTCGGCTGCGCCGGCACACGTTGCTCTACGCGGCGTCGATGGGCGTCGCCTGGCTGCTGGGCGTTCCGGCGTTGATGCGCAAGCGGTTCGAGTCCGTACCGGACAGTCGCCGGCACCCGTTGATCAGGGATGATGAGAGTGTGCGCGCGCCAGTGCAGATGTTGTCGAACCTGCTTTTTCTGTGGGAGCGGCATCGGGTCGGGGAGCTGCTTGACGCCGCGCTGGCCGAGAGTCGCGGCTGAGCTACGGCTCGTCGCCGTCACCGTCCCCGTTGTCCTCTTCTCGGAGCAGCTTCTCGGGGTGGTGGAACGTGTTGGTGCGGGGCTGGCCCCGATCTTGGTGGGGTGGTGGTATCCATTGGGTGTCGCCGTGGG
>NZ_GG770555.1:400186-418119 GCF_000164135.1 Mycobacterium parascrofulaceum ATCC BAA-614
CGCGACGTTGAGACCTCTGAAACCAAAGTGACACAAGTGATTTCAGCAGTCACACCCAGCACGGGCTGGCGGTCAGCACGTCGGCGCCCGCTTCCGTGACGTGAACGGTGTCCCGACGCAACACCGCGCCCACCCCCTCGGCCCAGACATAGCCGGTGATCGCCAGCACCATGCCCGGCTCGAGTTGGTCGCGTTCGCCGGCGGCCAGCAACGCCTCGGACACCACCGGCGGGTCGAACCCCAGCCCCAGCCCGTGCGCGATCGGCATCGGCGGAATCGGCTCACCGGCCGCCTCGTACGCGCCGAGCAGGTCGGACGTGGGCGCGCCGGGCCGACACGCGGCAATCATGTTGTGGTACAGCGTTTCCGACCGCCCGAACAGCTCGCGCGTAGCGGGATCAACCGCATCGCCGGCGGGCCAGCTGCGACCGACTTCGGCAACATAACCGTTCGCCAGGGCCCCGGCCGCGAACGCGACCAGGTCGCCGGGCCGCACCTCGCCCGAGCCGGCGCGGCGCCACGGGTGTTCCTTCGACGTCACCCAGGCGGCGTCCTGGGTGGCCGGCGTGCTGACCCCGCCCGCCGCCATGGCCTCCATCATGGCGCCGGCCAGCGTCCGCTCCGCCACTCCGGGCGCGAATTCCGCCAGCGCGGCGGCGAGTCCGCGTTCGGCGACGCGCAGGGCGGTGCCCATCGCCCCGATCTCGTCGGCGGTCTTCACTCGCCGCGCCGCGCGCATCGCCGGCTCCGCGTCGACGAGTTCGGCATTGGGAAAAGCCTCGGGCAGCAATGCGGCGAAAGTGGGTGTGATCGCGTCGGTTCCGACCCGCCGCGCCGTGTCCGCGCCGTCGATCTTCTTCAGCACGTCGATGAGGGTCATCGGGTTCCAGGCCAGTCCGTACAGGTGATCGCGCCCGATCTCGGCCGGCACGCCCTCGTCGTCGGTGCTGTTGAGATAGATCTCCCCGGAGCCGCGCATCATCACGCACATCGGGCCGAACGGCCGCGTCCCGGCGATCCAGAGCTGCGGTGCGCCGGTGACGTAACGAATGTTGGCCTGACGGCCGAGCACCAGGACGTCCAGCCCGTGCGCTTCCATCTGGGCCAGCGCCCGCTCCCGGCGGCCCGTGCGCAACGCGGCGGGGTCGGGGAGAACCTCACTCGCCATAAGGGGAATACGGGTAGTCGGTGATCGGCAGGTAGCCGTCCTCGGTGATGACCACGATCTCCTCACTGCGATAACCGCCGGTCCCGTCCTCCCACACCACGGGCTCCAGGACCAGCACCATTCCGGGCGGAAAGACGAAGTTGTCGTCGAACTCCTCGCCGAGATCCGTTCCGATCATGGGCGCCTCGGCGGGGTAGGTGCCGATGCCGTGACCCAGATAGAAGTGCGGCAGCCACGGTTTGTGGCCGCCGTTGGCGGCGATCGCCGCGCGCGCCAGGTCGCCGGAGGTGACACCGGCCTTGGTCACCGCGAGCACCGCATCCAGGATCGCGCGCCATTGCCGGAACTGATCCTGCTGCCGCGGGGTGGGCTGTTCACCGACGACCCAGGTCCGGCCGAAGTCGGAGCAGTAGCCGGCGTAGGTGATGCTGATGTCGGTCCAGAGCACGTCGCCCGCGGCCAGCTCGCGATCCGTGGGCAGCAGCGGCAGCGCAAGATCGCCGTGCGTCGTCCACACTCCGGCCGCCCGTGACGTGGGCATCACCTGCCAGATGGCCTCCAGCATGTTGGTGGTGGCACCCAGCTCGAACGCGCGACGCACCAGGGTGGCCGACAGGTCGATCTGCCGCACGCCCGGCGCGAGCGCCCGTTGCACGTCCACGATCGCTTGCTCGGTGATGCGGGCCGCCCGCCGAAGGCACGACAGCTCGTCTCGTGTCTTCACCAGTTGCGCGTCGGCGAGGACGAGGGCCGCGTCGGTCGGCTCACCCGCTGGGAAGAGCCTGCGGCCCGCCCTACGCATCGCCCCGGTCAGCTCGTCGACGGCGATCTTCGCGCCCGGCGGGACCAGCCCGGCCAGCTCGCGGGCGAATTGTTCGACGCCGTGGTCGAATTCGAGATAGACCGGGCCGTGCAAATGGTCGTCGGGTACCGGCGCTTCCGCGGCGGCTCCGCTGCGGAACGGCATGAAAAGGTGCGGATGTTCGTCGTCGGCGAGCACGACCGCGACCGCGCGCTCCACGTGCGAGAGGCCGGCGTCCAGCAGCGGCCAGCTGGCCCCCGTGGCGTACCCGACGTAGCCGTTCATCAGCAATATCAGCGCGTCGACGCCGTGGTCGGCCATCGCGGACCGCAGCCGGACCCCGGTCTCCGCACGCATGCGCGCCCGATCCGGTTCCTCGGGTATCTCGACGACCGCGCCGTGGGGGGCGACTGCTTCGGTCATTCAGAGCCCCAGAAAGTTTCGGATGTTTCCGCTGACGACTCGGACCGCGTCGGCGGGGCCGACGGCATCGACCACCGCGGCCAGCGACCGCTCCGAATACCCGAAGGTGCTTTCGTTGTGCGGGTAGTCCGACGACCACATCACCTTGTCGATTCCTATCTCGTCGATCTGGGCGAGGCCGAGCCCGTCCACCATGAACGAGGCGCACATGTGGGTGTCCCAGTAGTGGCGGACGTCGTGCTCGGGCTGGTGCGCGAGCATGTGCCGGTACGAGGCCAGCACGTGCTCGGCGTCCTGCAACGCCGGTGGGACCCAGGCGATACCGCCCTCGAACCAGCCCACCCGCAGCCCGGGATGCCGATCCAGGATGCCGCCGAAGACGTACTTGGAGAACATCTCCCGGAACGAGTCGATGTTGACCATCATGGCCACCGCGACGCTGTTGACCTCGCTCGGCACCTTCGGCTGGCTCTCCCCGATGTGGTGGGTCACCGGCAGGCCGGCGTCCTCGATCTCGTCCCACACCGCGCTCATCCCGGTGCCGGAGAAGTCGATCGCGTGGCCGTTGTCGTCGATGCCGGGGCTGATCGGCATCAGGAACGCCTTCAGGCCCAACGACTTCAGCTCGGTCAGCGTCCGCCGCGCGCCGCGCGGATCCCACCAGTTGATCAGGCCGACGCCATAGCAGTGGCCGTCGGACCGCTCCTGCACGGCGGCGATGTGTTCGTTGTAGATCCGAAAGATGCGCTCCCGCAGGTCTTTGTCGGGATAGTGGAACAACGCCAGCACCGCGTTGGGAAACACCAGTTCCTTGTCGACCCCGTCCTCGGCGAGCTCGCGCACGCGGGCGTCGATGTTGTTGCTGACCGCGCCGGCCAGGTCGTCGTATTGCATGAGCACCGCGCTGAAGTCGCCGATCACCATCGACTGCCCCGGCCGGCCGAGCAGGTATGCGCCGTCCTCGTACCAGATTCGCGGCGCGTAATCCTTCAGGTCGTCGGGGAACCGCTCGTAGAAGATGTCGTCGGCCACCGAGATGTGGTTGTCGGCGGAGAACACTTCGGTGCCGGGCGGCAGGCCGGTGCTGGCGGCGGCGGCGTGGCCGCGGCGGTGCTTGGGCGCGCCGATCACACCGTCGGGGTACACGGTACGGCTGTACGGGGACATCAGCGTCCCCTCCGTCCCGGCGTCACCATGTCACCGGCAGCTCGTAGAGGCCGTAGGCCAGCGCGTCGTGTTTGAACGGCAGCTCTTCCAGCGGGACGGCGAGCCGCAGGGTCGGGACGCGGCGCAGCAAGGTGGGCAAGACGATCTGTAGTTCCATCCGGGCGAGCTGCTGCCCGACGCATTGGTGCCGGCCGTAGCCGAAACCGACGTGCGGGGCGTCCTCCCGGCGCAGGTCGAGCCGGTCCGGCTCGGGAAACTGCCGGGTGTCCCAGTTCGCCGGCGCGACGTCGAGGATGATGCCCTCGCCGGCGCGGATCGTCTCGCCGCCCACCTCGATGTCCTCGACGGCGATGCGGCGCTGTCCGGTCTGAATGATGCTCAGGTAACGCATCAATTCCTCGACCGCGACGGCGATCGTCCGGGGATCGTCGGTGTCGCGCAGCAGCGCCAGCTGATCGGGATGGTCGAGCAGGGCCGCGACGCTCAGGCTGATCATGTTCGCGGTGGTCTCGTGTCCGGCGATCAGCACGCCGGTGGCCAGCTGCGCGGCCTCGCGCACGCTGAGCTCCCCGGCGTTGACCCGCTCGGCGAGGTCGGACACCAAATCCTCGGAGGGAGTTTGCATCTTGGTCCGCACCAAGTTCGCCAGGTACTTCGCCAACGATGCGGCGCCCTGCGCCGTGTCCTCCTCGGTGGCGTAGCGGCCCATGCCCCGCTGGGCCTGCGCCTGGAAGAAGTCCGCATCCTCGTACGGCACCCCGAGCAGCTGGCTGATGACCAGGGAGGGGACGGGCAGGGCCACGGCGCTGACGACGTCGCCCGGTTTGGGGCCGGCCAGCAGGGCGTCGATGTGGTCGTCGGTGATTTTCTGCACCGCCGGCCGCAGCGCCTCGACCCGCTTGAAGGTGAACGGTTTCGACAGCATCCGGCGGAACCGGGTGTGTTCCTCGGCGTCGGAGGTGAACACCGAACGCGGTCGCTTGTGCACCGTCGCCAGCATTCCCTCGTTCCAGTGTGGATAGCCCGGGAGCCGGTCGTCGACGCTGGCGCGCGAGTCGGTGAACAACGCCCGGATCGCCTCGTAGCCGTGGATCAGCCAGGGTGTGCTGTCGTCCCAGATCCGGACCCGGCTCAGCTGCTTGTCGGCGTTGAGCTCCAACACCTTTGGCGGCGGGGCGAACGGGCAGCCGGGCGCCCGCGACATCGGGAATTCGGGAACAACATCGGGAACGCCGGTGGCGGTCGAGACTTCGGTCATCGTTCTCCTCGGTGAGCCGGTCCTGGTTTTCGGTCGACGACTAGCCGCCCGCCGCACCCACGTGGACCGGTGCGCGCCAGAGCCCGACGATCGCGTCGATCAGGCCCTCGCCGGCGACCGGCCAGGCCGAACGCGCACGCGGGCCGTGCTCGGCCAGCGCGCTTTCGTGTTCGGCGCAGGTGTGCATGAGCAGGTTGCGCACCATGACCATCCGCTCCGACCGCACCCGCCTGGGCAGGTCGGCAAGGCAGCGGTTGATGCCGTCGATGGTCCGCACGAGCAGCGGCGACGTGAGTGCGTCTTTGGTGACGACGTGGCGATACGTCGGGTCGGCCATGGCCTGGGCGGCGAACCTGGCATACCAGCTGGGGGTGCCCAGCGCCTGCAGGTGATCGGTGAGTGGCCGCACCAGCGCGCCCACCCAGTCCCGCAGGTCGGGCGAATCGTCGATGGCGGCCAGCATCTGCGCCCGCAGCCGCTCGATCGGCTCCCGATGCTTGCTTTCGATCGCTCGCAGCAGGTCGGTCCTCGTCCCGAAGTGGTAGCAGGCCGCCGCGTTGTTGCCCTGCCCGGCCGCCTCACTGATCTGCCGGTTCGATACCGCGTACATGCCGCGTTCGGCGAACAGCACTTCCGCGGCCGACAGGATCGCCTCCCGGGTGCCTGTCGACCTGTCGGAGCGGGCCACCCGCTCGGCGGTCATCGCCTCAGTGAACACCGCCCGCCTGATTAAATCAAGCAATTTATTTATGGGCGCGGGGTGCGCCCAGGCCCGGGTGTGGCCGACGGCTCGATCGGAATCCCGGTTGGTCAAGGTGATTTCATCGTTGCGACGCCCGGGCCCCGCCGCCCCGGAATACAGTCTGCGTATGAACCCGCTGCAGCGGCTGGCGCGCAACCCGGCGGCCTACCGCCGGCTGGTCCTCGATGGCCGGCCGGTCGCGGAGAGTCTCGAGGCGGTGCTGCGGTTTGCAACGGGCGGGCGGCGCGGCGTCCTGGACCTCGCCGGGCTGCCCAACGTGCGGATCACCACGTCGGGGCGCAAGACCGGGCTCGCCCGCACGGCGACGGTGCAGTACGTGCCCGTCGAGGGCGGCCTGCTGCTGGTGGGGTCCAACTGGGGACGTGAGCGCCATCCATCGTGGTCGGCGAATCTCAAAGCCACCCAACGCGTTACCGTGCGCAGGCGCGGCGAGCGTTTCGTCGCAACGGTGCGGCTGCTCAGCGGCGAGGAGCGCGACGAGGCGTGGTCGACGGCGCTGGCGCACTGGCCGAATTATCGGGTAGCCCAGGAACGCGCGGGGCGGCGGCAGTTCCGGCTGTTTCTCCTCACGCCCACCGCGTAGGCGCCGCGACGCCGCTAACCCGCGTGGTGGGATTGTTCCAGGTGGGCGATTTCGCCGCCCCAAACCGATTGGGCCCCAGCATCGCCCACGCGGTAGATCTGGATCGTCGATGAGACGGCGGCGACGAGCACCAGTATCGCGATGACCGCCCGGACGGCCAGGCGGCTCTTCTCCGAGCGGCGTTCGATCACGCGCATCACCGCCAGGACCAGCGCGGCCGCCAGCAGTGCGGCGGCGAAGTAGGTCATCGTGACCCCCAGGGCGGCGTGCTTTTGCAGGATGGCGCTGGGTTTGGCCCTCAGGTCGTAGAGCCATTCCCCGGCGTTCACCGTGATCGGCGTCAACACCATGGTGGCGGCGGCCGATAGCAGTGCGAGCCACAACAGTGGGCCCCGACGCGCCGTCGGCCAGAACACGCACACGACCTCCAGCACGGCGGTCAGCGGTACGAGCACCACCACGAAGTGCAGCAGCAGGGCATGGGCGGGCAGGCCGTTGATGATGGTCATCGTGCTCCTGGGTGGGCGGTCGGCGTGGCGGACGGTCGGCCCACGCTCAGCCGCCGAGCCCCTTCTTGATGGCCTCGTCCTGCTTCTGGCCCACGTCGTTGACGAAATCGGCGGGTGCCAGCGTGTCGGGCGGCCCGTCGAACTGGATCGTGACGAAGGCCCTGCCCTCGGTGAACATCAGGATGGTCACGCCCTTGCTCTTGTCGGGCGAATTGCCCATCAACAGTGTTCCGCCCGTCCCGACCGTGGCGGCCTGTGTGGTGGCGCTCTTGATCACGTCACCCTGAGCGCCCTTGGCCTTGTTCAGCGCGTCGGTGGCAGCCCCGGGGTCGGCGAACACCTGGATGGTGTCCTTGATGACGTGGCTGCCGTCCTCGTCTTTGAACGTGGTCGCGACGCCCGGCTGGCCGTTCGGGTTGCCGGTCGGCGGGGTGGCGGTGAACGGTATCGGCGCGTTGATGTCGCTCGCCTGGATCAGCAGCCCGGTGTACTCGCTCGACTGCGCCGGCGCCGACGAGGTCGGGGCCGCGCCGGGGGAGGCGGTGGCGGAGCTGGACGTCGGCGGCTTCGACGGCGAGGGCGTCGGCTGCTTCTTGCCGCACCCCGCGACCCCCACCGTCAGCGCCGTCAGCACCGCGACGCCCGCGGCCACCGTCCGTGAAGTCCTCATCGCGCGAGCTCCCTTCCAGGCTGCCTCCGGCGCCACCGTCGAGTTCGTTTCCGAATCGCACAGTACATTGCGGCGGTACGCCGCCGGTGAGACATTGCGGCGGTACGCCGCCGGTGAGACATTGCGGCGGTACGCCGCCGGTGAGACATTGCGGCGGTACGCCGCCGGTGAGACATCGCGGCGGCGTGCCGCCGGTGTGGCGCCGAAGGCCCCTGGGCCCGATGCGGAGGCTAGTCGAGTTGCTCGCGCAGGCAGCGCAGGGTGCCGGCCAGGATGCGGGAGACCTGCATCTGCGACACGCCGATGCGCTCGGCGATCTGGCTCTGCGTCATCGACTCGAAGAATCGCATGCGCAAGACCTCGCGTTCGCGCTCGGGGAGGGCGGCAACCAGGACGCGGAGCGCTTCCCGGTTGGTGATGTGCTCGATCTGGGGATCGATGCCACCGACCGCGTCGGCGACCAGCCGTGGCGTGCCCGAGCTGTCGGTGCCCATCGGCGCATCCAGGGAATCCAGCCGGTAGGCGTCGCCGGCCACCAGACATTCCACGATTTCCTCGTGGGGCACCTCGAGCGCCCGGGACAGCTCGCCCGCGGTGGGCGCGCGCCCCAGTTTCTGGGCGAGGTCGCCGGTCGTCCTGCTGATCTGCACGTGGAGTTCACGCAGCCGGCGCGGTACCCGCATGCCCCAGCTGTAGTCGCGGAAGTAGCGCCGGACCTCGCCCATCATGGTGGGGACGGCGAAGCCGATGAAGCTGGGACCCTTGTCGGGATCGAAGCGGTTGACGGCGTTCATCAGCCCCAGGCGCGCCACCTGGACGAGGTCGTCGAGACCCTCGCCGCGGCGGGCGAAGTGGCTGGCCACATGGTCGGCCAGGGGCAGGCATCGGGCCACGATCCGTTCGCGCTGGCGCGCGTACTCGTGCGACTCGGCCGGCATCGTGCGCAATTGCACGAACATGTCGACTACGTCGTCGTAGGAATCGTCGGCCTTGGTGTCACGGCACGGGGCGGGCCGGGTGCGAGTGATGACTTCGGTCATAGGCGCACGCGCCCGGTATCGGCGCTGCTGATCCTGAAGGCTTTGGTGCACAACCATTTTTGCATTGCTGACTCACTCCTCTGAGTCGTGTGCAGCGAGACATGGCAGCTATGCGCACAGTCGCCTCACTGCACCTCTATCCGCAGGACCTGGTCGTTTATCCGCGCACGCACGAGCCATGGAGGGAGATGACCCGGGTATTGGTCGCCGGAGCCATTTCGAGCTCAGTAGCCGTGCGGCTTACTGGCCGCTTTGAGCTAAACGGCGACACGTCCAGAACGGACTTCAATTGGTGACTATACGCCTCATCGCCTGCGACCGCGACGGCCCACCCGATCGCGACGCCGATTCGTCGCCCAACGGTTTCCCCGGTGTGAACAACTGCCATCGCAGCAAACCGTTGACGAAATGCTCAGTCGGGCAAGCCGGCACGCTGCGCTGGACGTCGCGGGCGGATCCGCACCGACCCGCCGGTCGGTGGCAAAGTGAGCGGGATCCCGCGCGGCGAGGCCACGCAGCGGGCCGCGCACCGAGCGACCAGGGCTTGTGGCGGGCCGGCCGGCCGAAAACGGTGCGGATTGCGGTTCTCATTCGGGTGTCGCCTGGGTACTGTTCGCCTGGTGTTCATCACCGACCTCCCGCGCTCGGTATCCGTTCGGGGCCGAGATATGTTCCCGCACAATGCATTACACAGGGCATTACACAGGCCATGGCAGTGAGCGGCACTGGGCGCCCGCTCGACGGACGCGGTGTGGTGGTGGCCGGCGGCAGCCGTGGGATCGGCCGCGCGGTCGCCGAGCTGCTCTGCGAGCTTGGTGCGGGCGTGGTCGTCAACGGACGCGACGCCGACGCCGTCGAGCAGACCGTCGCGGCGATCACGGCGTCGGGCGGGCGGGCCAGCGCGCTCGCCGGCCCCGCGGACGACGAGCGCGTCGCCCAGGCGTTGGTCGACGACTGTGTGCGCCGGCACGGGCGCCTTGACGCGCTGGTCAACTGCGCCGGCATCGCCGAGCCGCCCGGCTCCTCGATCCTGAACGTCTCACCGGAAGACTTCGACCGCCTGATCAGCGCCCACCTCGGCTCGGCGTTCCACACCTGCCGGGCGGCGGCTCGCCTGATGGCCGCGCAGGGTCACGGCGCCATCGTCAACACGAGCTCGGTGGCGTTTCTGGGCGACTACGGCGGCACCGGCTATCCCGCGGGCAAGGGCGCGGTGAACGCGCTGACCATGGCCATCGCCGCCGAGCTGAAGGGGTACGGCGTGCGCGCCAACGTGGTGTGTCCCGGGGCCCGGACGCGGCTGTCCACCGGCGCCGAGTACGAAGCGCACATCTCGGATTTGCACCACCGCGGCTTGCTGGACGATGCGACCATGCGGGCGTCGCTCGACAGCGCCCCGCCGGCCTTCGTCGCCCCGCTCTACGCCTACCTCGTGAGCGATCTGGCGCGGGACGTGACCGGTCAGATCTTCGTTGCCGCAGGCGGATTCGTCGGTAGCTTCGACCGGCCGTCGCCGCGGCTGCTGGGCTACCGCGACCACCACGACACGCGGCCCTGGTCGGTCGACGATTTGCACAAGATGATCGGCGCCGCGCAACCGGCGCCCTGACGCGGCCGTGGGCGGCCGCCGGCAGCAAAGACGCCGAACGGTGCGGCGGCCGCGCGCGGCCGGACCGGCCCGCGCGTCCCGGGCCGTCACGAATTCGCCACCGGGCCACCGGAAAGTCGCACGTTATGGGTGTGCGCGGCGGCGCGGCGGCCTACGCTGTGCTGCGAACCGCAGGAGGGTGGCTTGACCATGCAACCGAACCCGCTCGACCCCGTCGCCAGCGAACGGCTGTCGCACGCGAACAAGGTGTTCACCTCGGACCTGTCGATCAACGAATTCGCCTTGCTGCACGGGGCCGGGTTCGAGCCGATCGAGCTCGTGATGGGCGTCTCGGTCTACCACGTCGGCTACCAGTTCACCGGTATCCGGCAACAGTCCGAACTGCCCGTGCTCACCGACGCGACCTACCGGGCGCGCTGGAACGCGATGTCGCGGATGCAGGCGGAGGCCGATTCGCTGGGCGCCGACGGCGTGGTCGGCGTCCGGCTCGAATGGCGCCATCAGGGCGAGGGCGAGCATCTCGAGTTCATCGCGGTCGGCACCGCGGTGCGATACACCCAGAAGCCCGGCGCCTATCGGCGCGCGAATGGTCAGGCCTTCACCAGCCACCTGTCCGGTCAGGACCTGACGACCCTGCTGCGATCGGGGTTCGCCCCGGTGGCCTTCGTGATGGGCAACTGCGTGTTTCACATTGCGGTGCAAGGGTTTCTGCGCACGCTCAGCCAGGTGGGCCGCAACGCCGAGATGCCGCAGTGGACGCAGGGCAGCTACCAGGCCCGCGAGCTGGCGATGTCGCGCATGCAGAGTGAGGCCGAACGGGACGGCGGAACCGGTGTCGTCGGAGTGCATTTCGCGATTTCGAACTACGCGTGGGGGCATCACACCGTCGAGTTCTACGTCGCCGGGACCGCGGTGCGGCGCGGTGGCGAGGCGCAAACGCTGACGCCCTCGTTCGTCCTGCCCATGAGCGACTGACGAGCGACTGACGAGCGACTGATGGCGAGCCTCGACCACGAGCGGGTGGGTCACGCGGTCGGGACGGCCCTGTCCGGTCCCGGCGGAGTCGGGATGGTGCTCAGGGTCTTCTGCGGTGTTCCCGGGGTGGTCTTTCATCCCGCGCGGCGCGGTTTCCTGCGGTCCCAGCCGGAACGGGTGCAGATCGGCGACTGGCGGTACGAAGTGACCGCCGACGGCCGTCTCAGCGCCGCCCACCTGGTGAGCGGGATCGTCCTGTCCGAGGAGATCCTCGCCGCGGGCGCCGTCGGTCCGCACATCGCCCGAGCGCTCGGTCAGCTGGTGGGCAGCTACGGCCCGACGATCGTCCCGAACATCGATGCGGCCCTCGACGTCCTCGAGGCCGGGTCGGGACCACGATGACCTCGCGCGGTCACGCGGTGCCGGGCTGGGTCTGATCGATGCCCACGACCCACCGGCTGAACCGCCAGCGGCCGTCCCCTTTGACCGCGGTGAAGTCGTAGCAGCCGGTCAGGTCGGCGGCGGGCGGACCGCCGTCCTTGATGGCGAAGACTTGGACGTAGCAGTGCCCGGTCGCCTCGTCGGCGCCCTGGCTGGAGAACCAGAACGAGTTCAGCGCGTGGCGGCGTTGGTTGTTCTCGGCCTTGAACGCCGCCTTTCTGGCCGCGAGCAGCTCCATCACCGTGCCGATGTCGGCGGACAGCGGCTGGCCCTCGTGCAGCAGGACGAGCTCCGGCGACTCGGTGAACAACCGGCGGAATTCGTCGAGCCGATTGTGGTCATAGGTGTAGGCGTAGGCGCCGAACAGGTTGATGATCGCCAACCGGTCGGCGACGTCGAAGGACACGCTTCCGACGCCCTCGATCGGATGCCCGTCAGCGGCCACGAGGCTCAGTGTAAGCGCCGGTCAGAGGTGACCGGCGGCGAAATCGGCCGCCTGGTCGACCATGCCCGCTTCGACGTACTGCCGGTGCGCCGCGGGGTTTGCGGCGTCCGAACAGATCGGGTCGCCCGGCACGCACAACTCGATGGTCTTGGCCGCGTACGGTGCGCCGATCGTCACGGGCGGCTCGTTGATGATGCTCATGAATTGGCTCGATGGCTTCCCGAACAGCGCGACCGCGGCCACGTGGTTGGACACTTCGGCCGGCATCGGTTGCAATGCCCGGACGAGGTGGACGCCGTCGGGCACGGCGCTCTCGGTGACGAATCCCATCACGGCGGCGCCCTGGGAGTAGCCGCCGAGCACCATCCTGGTTCCGGGGCAGGAGGCCGCCATGTGTTCGACGTGCGAGCCCGCGTCGCTGATGCCGTCCGCCGCCCGGGGGAAGTCCGTGGTCGCCGGGTAGTCGACCGGATAAACGCCCAGCGACCTGCCGCCGACGTGCGCGCGCAGGCTGTCGACGAAGCTCTGGCCGATACGGCCGACGCCGGGCGGCTCGTTGGTACCGCGGGCGAACACGACCTCGACATCGGGGCACGGCCCGGCGGCCGCCGGGGGAGCGGCAGGGCACGCCCAAAAGGGTGCCAGCACAGCACAAATCAGACCGCCGAGGGTATGCGCCTTCACATCGTGATTTTGTCACAGGGTGACAAAGAGCGCGCGTCGTGCGGGTGCGGCCGCGCGGGTCAGTGCGGTGCGCCGGAGCCGCGGGGTCGTCGGTGTACGAACGAACCGGCGGCGCGCAGTAGGCCGCGAAACGCGTAGGCGGCGGTCACCACGGTCAGCACGATCAGCAGGACGAACATCGGCAGCCAGTTGCCCCTGCCGTGGTCGACGTCCCACCAGATGATGGTGAACAACACCACGCAGACCAGGAGCACGACGTCGCGCCAGTTCCCCTGGTAGGACAACGCCGCCTTGCGCAGCGCCCGGCTCCGGTCCGCGGTGTCGATCAGGTCGTCGATGCGGGCATCGATGGTGCGCTGCAGTTCGGCGCGCCGCGTGCCGGCCTCGGGCGGCAGCCGGTCCAACAAATCCATGTCCTGTTTGATCAGTCCCCGAAAGTCCGGGCCCCGGAACTGGCCGGCGGCCATGGCCAACATCGCGCCGCCGAAGACGGGCGCGCTGTTGAGCGCGATCTGTCCGAGACCAGTCATGCCCGCTCCTCGATGTCGCCGCCAACCGTGGCGGGGATCAGGACGCCTTGACAGGGCGCCGCCGGGTTCCCGGTGGCTCGGGGGTGTGCAGCGCGTCCATCGCGCGCACCAGCTGTGGATAGGCGATCGCGGGCCCCAGCCACCGGGTCAGATAGCGCCGCAGGTCGGCGCCGCTGCGCGGCGGGCGCCCCGGGTCGGCGAGGAACGAATGCAGCACGCGCAGGCTGAATTCGTTCAATTCGTCCAGGCCGGCTTCGTCGAAACCGTAGCTCTCCCAATCGATGTCGTAGCGGTGCAGCATCGACCGGCCGAACGCCAGGGCGGTATCGGAAATGATCGAGACCTTCTGGCCGCCGCGGTGGCGTTGATTGAGCACGAATTCGACCTGGTTGTCGCACGCCAACTGTTCGATGGCGAAGGCCATTCCCTCGGTCATCGCCACGACCGGGTCGGTCACGCCGTCGAGGTGGGCGGCCATGCGGTCCAGGAACCCGTCGGCCGACCGCATCGCCGACGCCACCAGCAGCGCCTGCGTTCCGGGGAAGTATCGGTACACGGTCTGCCGGGTGACCCCGAGCGCCCGCGCCACGTCGGCGATCCGCAGCGCCGAGCCGCGTTCGTCGATGATCCTGTCGGCGGCGTCCAGGATGCGCTCGATCGCCTCCTCGTCGGAAGCGGGCGTGTTCCCTGCCCATCCGTGGCTGCGCATCTAACGAGCGGCAAACTCGTAGTCGGTGATCCCCACAGCTGGATCATAGCGGCCGGGTGCGCGAGATCGTCGCTGGTTAACGCGCCGCGACGGGCCCGGTGGCGTGGGAAGACACTTCGCGAACTATGTATGATCACGGCGGATGGTGAGCGCCAGGCGCGGCAGAGAGGCCGAACATTGCAGTACGACACGGTGATCATGAACGGCCGCTGGTTCGACGGGACGGGTGCGCCGTCGGCGCGCCGGAACATCGGGGTGCGCGACGGCCGGGTCGCCGCCGTCACGGCGGAGCCGATCGAGGGCGCCGAGATCATCGACGCGACCGGCCAGTGGGTGATCCCGGGCATCATCGACATCCACACCCACTATGACGTCGAAATCCTCTGCGAGCCCGAGCTTTCCGAGTCACTACGGCACGGCGTAACCACCGTGATGCTCGGATCCTGTTCGCTGTCCACGGTCTATCTGGACAACGTCAACGCGGGCGACATCTTCGGCCGGGTCGAGGCGATTCCCCGCCGCCACGTCATCGAGCACCTGGACGCCGCCCGCTCGTGGGCCAACCCCGCGGAGTATGTCGCCGCGCTCGAGGGACGGAACTTGGGCCCCAACGTGGCGGCCTTCATGGGCCACTCCGACATGCGCGCCGCCACGATGGGCCTGGACCGCGCGACGCGCAAGGAGGTGCGGCCCTCCGCTTCGGAGCTGGCGCGGATGGAATCCATGCTCAACGACGCGCTCGACGAGGGGTTCCTGGGGATGTCGTCGCAACAACTGCTGTTCGACAAGCTCGACGGCGAGGTCTGCCGGTCGCGCACCCTGCCGTCCACGTACGCCCGGCCACGCGAGCTGCGCCGGCTGAACGCGATCCTGCGGCGGCGCAACAAGATCCTGCAGTCGGGACCGGACATCAAGAATCCGCTGTCGGTGGTGTCGCAGCTGGCGACGTCCCTGGGCGTAGGCCGGCCCCGGTTGAAGACCAGCCTGCTCTCGGCCGCCGACATCAAGGCCATCCCGCCGGTGATCCACCTGATGGACCGGCTCGCGCGGGTGGTGAACGCCCTCGGCGGCGACTTCCGGTGGCAGCATCTGCCGGTGCCGTTCGAGGTCTACGCCGACGGAATCTCGCTGGTGGTGTTCGAGGAGTTCGGCGCCGGCGCCGCGGCCCTGCACCTGCAGGGCGAGATCGAGCGCAATCGGCTGCTGCGCGACGAGGACTATCGCCGCTGGTTCCGCGAGGACTACGACAAGAGGTTCGGGCCGCGGGTGTGGCACCGGGACTTCTTCGACGCCGAGATCGTGGCCTGCCCGGACACGTCGGTCGTCGGCAAGTCCTTCGGGCAGGTCGGGCTGGACCGCGGCGGACTGCACCCGGTCGACGCGTTCCTCGACCTGGTGGTGGAGCACGGGGAGAAGCTGCGCTGGCGCACCACGATCTCCAATCACCGCCCCGAGGTGCTCAGGAAGCTGGCGCGGAGCGAAACCGTCCAGATGGGCTTCTCCGACGCCGGCGCGCACCTGCGCAACATGGCCTTCTACAACTCGGGACTCCGCCTGCTGCGGCACGTCCACGAGGCCGAGCAGCGCGGCGCCCCGTTCATCTCGGTCGAGCGGGCCGTGCACCGGCTCACCGGCGAACTCGGGTCGTGGTACGGAATCGACGCCGGCACGCTGCGCGAAGGGGACCGCGCCGACGTCGTCGTGATCGACCCGGACAAGCTCGACGGTTCGCTGGATCGCTACGCCGAGCATCCGGTGCGCTCCTACGGCGGGTTGTCGCGGATGGTCAACCGCAACGACGACACGGTGAGCGCCGTGCTCGTCGGCGGCCGGTTCGCGTTCGGCAAGGGCGAGGCCGCGCCGGCGCTGGGCAAGGAGAAGTTCGGCCGGTTCCTGCGGGCCGGCGAGCGGTCCAGGAACTTGACGCCGGTCGCTTGAGCCTTGCCGCGCAGCGGTTTACGCCACGGAAGCGCCCAGAATCAGGTTCACGGCCTCCTCGAGCTGCCCGGCGATCTCGTCGAAGCTGACGAACCGGGCGGTCATCAGGGCGCCGGAAAACGTCATCTGCAGCGTGGATTTCACGGCCCGGGGCCAGCCGGGGCCCAGCGCGGCGCCGATGCGGGTGGCGACCTCGTGGCCGATCTGCTCCCGGATGGGCTTGACCGCCGGGTCGTCGGCCATCAGGGCCGCGCCGCAGGCGGCGGTCAGCTCGGGCTCGTCGGCCACCACGACGGCCATGTCGCGCAGGGTGGCGCTGACGCGCGTCTTGGTCGTCTCGTTGACGTCGGTGTGCAGCGGCAGCTCGCGCAGGAAGCGCAGGTACACCGCCGCCACCAGGGCGCTCTTGGACGGAAAGTAGGTGTAGGCGCTCGCCGGCGACACCCCGGCGCGGGCAGCGACCGAGCGCATCGTCAGATCGGCGAACGACGCCTCGCGCAGCTCCTCGAGCCCGGCGTCGAGAACCTTGCGGATCGTCTGCCCCGGCCGGCGATCCGACCGGCGGGCCGCATCTTTAGACACCCGTCCAGTGTAGGAACGCCGCCGGCGGCGATTTGCGGACAGCCGTCCAGAACGGGATGCCCGGGGTGGTCCGGGCGGGGTGGCGGTCGCCCTAGAGTGGCGGCTATGGCCGAGGCGGACCGGCGCCGCTGGGACGAGCGGTACGCGACGGCGACACCGCCGGCGGTGGACGCGGTGCGGCCGCCCGGCTTTCTGGCGGTCCACGTCGGTGAAGTGCCCACCGCGGGAAGGGCTCTCGATCTCGCGTGCGGAACCGGGCTCGCTGCGGTGTGGCTCGCGCTGCGGGGCCTCGAGGTGGTGGGGGTGGACGTCTCGCCGGTGGCGGTCGCCCAGGCGCGCGAACTGGCCCGGCGCGCCGGGGTGAGCGATCGGTGCCGCTTCGAGGTCGTTGACCTCGATGACGGGCTGCCGCCCGGTGCGCCGGCGGACGTGATCCTGTGCCATCGATTCCGCGACCGCCGCCTCGACGGTGCGATCATCGAACGCCTGGCACCCGGCGGGCTGCTGGCGATAGCCGTGCTGAGTGAAGTCGGTGCCGCCCCGGGACCGTTCCGCGCGGTCCCCGGGGAGCTGCCCGCGGCGTTCGCGGAACTCGACCTGGTGGCCGCCGGCGAGGGCGAGGGTCACGCCTGGCTGCTGGCGCGCCGGCCGCGCGAACATCGCTGAGCAGCGGACTGTTTCGCCCGCGAACCGCGCTTCCCGCGGAAAGGGCGATCGGACAGCGTCATTCGGGCCTCCGGCATGGCGGTGTCGGGTAACGTCACGCGCATGGAGCGGCGCGTCCTCGAAGCGGTCATCTATGAGCGCGAGCCGCCGATTGCGCGGATCATCCTGAACCGGGTCGACAAGGCCAACACCAAGGACGCCGTCCTGGTCACCGAGGTCGACGATTGCCTGCACGAAGCCGACCGCGACAAGGAGATCAAGGTCGTCATCCTCAAGGCGAACGGAAAGGGATTCTGCGGCGGACACGTGGCGCGCTGGGGGCCCGACGAGAATCCCTATCCGGACTTCGGAGAGACGTTCGAGGACCTGTACAAGGGCACCGCCGACCTGTTCCTGTGGCCGACGCTGTATCTGTGGGAGTTCCCGAAGCCGACCATTTCCGCGATCCACGGGTACTGCATGGGCGGCGGGATCTATCTCGGCCTGCTGACCGACTTCTGCGTCGCGTCCGAGGACGCGTATTTCCAGATGCCCCTTGCCCAGAGCCTCGGCGAACCCGGCGGCCACACCATGATCGAACCGTGGTTGTTGATGAACTGGCATCGCACCATGGATTGGCTGCTGCTGGCCCCGACCCTCACCGCGCAGGAGGCCCTCGATTGGGGCCTGCTCAACAGGGTGGTGCCGCGCGAGGACCTCGAGGGCGTCGTCGAGGACATGGCGCGCAGGATCGCGCAGATCCCGTTGACCACCCTGATGGCGGTGAAGAACAACGTGAAGCGCGCGTGGGAACTGATGGGCATGCGGGTGCACCTGCAAGTCAGCCACATCCTGACGAACATGGTCGGCGCCGCCACCGACGTGCAGGCGCGCCGGGCCGAGCTGAAGCAATCGGGCATGAAGCCGCGCGATTTCGTCGAGCGCGACGAAAATTCGTAGCGCGAGCAGACGCAAATTCGCATATTACGGCG
>NZ_GG770555.1:419424-437484 GCF_000164135.1 Mycobacterium parascrofulaceum ATCC BAA-614
GCGCCCAACTGGACGATTTTGTGTCTGCCCGCGGGGCTAACGCCTCGGATCGCCGGCGAGCCGCCGCCCGGCCGCGTGGCGCGCGGCGACGTAACCGAACACCATTGTGTAGGCGATGCTTCCGCCGGCGCCCAGATAGTTCCGGCCCATCACCGTCGCCGTGATGTTGCCCGTCGCGTACAGCCCCTCGATCACGCAGCCGTCCTCGTCGAGGACCTGTGCGTGCTCGTTGGTGACCACGCCGCCGCACGTCCCGACGTCGGCGGGGACGACCCTGGTGGCGTAGTACGGCGGCCGCTCGAGCGGGCCGAGCGCGGCGTTTGGCCGATGCCCCGGGTCGCCGAGGCAGTCGTTGTACGCCGACTGGCCGCGCCCGAAGTCCGGGTCGAGGCCCTTGGCCGCAAAATCGTTGAAACGCTTGACGGTCCGTTCCAGCGCCGCGGCCGGGACGTCCATCCGGCGCGCGAGCTCACCGACGGTCTCTCCGCGCAGGACCGCGCCCCGCGCGATGAGGTCCTCGGGCAGGCGGCGCCTCTTGAAGGGGTTGGCACCCGAGACGTACCGGCCGATGTAGCCCTCGTCGAACACCATCCAGCACGGCACCGCCTTGTTCGCGTACATCGCCTTGCCGACCTCGACGTAGGAGTTCGACTCGTTGCAGAACCGCCGGCCGGTCCCGTCGACGTAGATGGCGCCCGGCCGCTGCCGTCCGCTGCCCAGCGCCCTCGCGGCGTCGCCCCCGTCGGCGATGAAAACCGATGGCAGCCACCATGCCTCGTCCATCAGGTCCGTCTTGGCGCCCAGCCGGATCGCGGTCTGCAACACTTCGCCGGTGTCGCCGGCGTTCGCGATCGACCAGAGCCCCTCGTTGGGCTGCTCACCGCTGTAGTGGCGGCGCATGTCCGCGTTGCGGCTGAAGCCGCCCGCCGCGAGCAGGACGCCCCTGCGCGCCCGGACGTTCACCGTGGCGCCGTCGCGCGAGACGCGCGCGCCGACGACCCGCCCGTCCTCGACGATCAGGTCCGCCATCGCGGCGCCGGTCCAGATGGGGGGTTCGCCGCGCAGGTCGATCAGCGACTTGAGCATCTGGCCGATGAGCGACGCACCGTTGGTGAGCATCTCCCGGCGGCGTATCCGGGCCGCCCTGGTGCGCGCGAACACCCGCACCGCCACGGCGAAGGCGCGGGGCGACCGATTGAAATACTGCACCGAGCGCAGCTCGTTCGTCTTGAGCACGAACCCGCCGTAGCTCTTGGCCATTGACGGCTGCACCCTGTCGTGCCAGCCGCCCAGCGCCGCCGCGTCGTAGGGGGTGCACTCGATCGCGCGGCCGGCTTCGTTGCCGCCCTTGTGATTCGGGTAGTAATCGCTCCAGCCGGGGCAGCGCACGAACCGGACGCCCTTGCGGATCAGGAAGGTGATCATCTCGTAGCCCGCGGTGAGGAACATTTCGCGGCGCGCCGTCGATGACGCCGGGCCGATGTCGCCGACGACGTCGTCGAAGTACGCCAGGCCGTCCTCGTGCGAGTCCGGGATGCCATCGGCGCGCATCAGCGGGTTGTTCGGCAGCCACACCATGCCCCCGGACAGACCGGTGGAACCGCCCACCAGGGCCTGCTTCTCGATCACCAGGGGCTCGATGCCCGAGTCGAGCGCCGCGAGCGCGGCCACCATGCCACCCCCACCGCTGCCCGCGATGAGCAGGTCGACGGAGCGGTCCCACCGGGTGGTCATCGGGACTCCCCGCCGAAGCGCTGCCCGAAGCCCAGGTCGGCGACGGGAACGTCGATGGTGGTGTTGGTCTTCTGGATCGCGGGCACCAGCACCTCGTAGGGCAGGCCGGCCAGGAAGCCGTCTATGACGCGTTCGAAATTGGAGATCAAGCCCTCGATGCGGCTGGACAACCGCATGTACTCGAAGCCCTTGGAGTGCAGGCCTTTCTGCTGCCTCGGCAGGTTGGAGAAATCCTGGGCCGGTATCGGCGGCCAGCGTGGGTCGTCGGGTGCCATGGGCACCGGCAGCGTCGGCTTGGCCGTGCTCTGCTCCGGCGGGATGCGGGTCAGCGACCAGATCTCGAAAAGCGTCTCCTCCGGACCCAGCGGCCGGATCCGGTATGACGAGGCGCTGCTGTACTGCGGCAGCAGGAAGTAGTGGGGGAAGGCGAAATTGATCGCTTCGTCGATGCCGCGCCGCTGCAACTCGTTGAGGTCGGGGATGTCGCAGCCCCGGGCCCGGTGCCAGCGCACGATGGCGTCGTTCAGGGTGCTGCGCCACACGGCCATCGCCTCGGCCGGGTCGGCCGGCAGTTCCATGTCCTGCAGGCCCTCGGCGATGCGGACATCGTTCTCGTGTGTCATGCCGGCCATGCCTTCGCCCAGGGCGCGCATGAAATACAGGTTGGTCTGGGCCAGTCCGGGTGGCCGGGCGGCGTCGGGCAGGGTCGGCATGCTCGACGGCAGCAGTTGCGGGTGGGTCTGCGGGACGTGATAGCCCTCCATGAACGCGGCGGTCGCCAGTTTCCAGTTCACCGGCAACCGGCACGACTGCCACCACTCGACGCGCAGCGACTCGACTTTCCACGCGTCGTAGATCGATGCGAACGGCTCGAAGCAGTCGCGGAACGGCGGTGCGTCGTCGTCGAGGTTGATCCACGCGCAGCCGCCCCAGACCTCGCACCGGACCGAGACCAGGCGAAGATCATGCGGGTCGAGGTTGTGAACGTCGAACTCCTCGGGCCTCAGCACGAACGTGTTGCGCCCGTCGATGCCCCAGCACCAGCCGTGGAAGGGGCAGACGAACGTGCGCCGGTTTCCGTTGCCCTCCACCAGCTTCACCCCGCGGTGGCGACACGCGTTGTGGTAAGCGCGGACGTTGTCCGCGTCGAGGCGGACGACGATGACCGACTCGTCGAGGATCTCGTACTCGACGTAGTCGCCGGGCTTCGGGATCTCTTCCAGGCGGCAGGCCATCTGCCACACCCGCGGCCAGAGCAGCTCGGTTTCGAGCGCGTAGAACTCCGGGTCGTAGTAGCGCTGCTTGGGAATGCGATCGACGGCCTGGACCGCCCACGGCACCGGAAGCGGGGTCCAGTCCCGTTGGCTGTCGTGGGTGCTCCGGGTGGTGACCATTTTCATCCCCTCATACGATTCGCGATGCCCGCCCCTGCCAGTAACGCTCGCGAATGCGCCTCTTGTACAGCTTTCCGTTGGGGTCCCGCGGCAGTTCTGGGACGAATTCGACCGTGCGCGGGCACTTGTAACCGGCCAGGTGCGCCCGGCAGTATTCGATGAGCTCGGCCTCGAGACCGGGTCCGGGCGCGACCCCGTCGCCGGGCTGCACCACCGCCTTGACCTCCTCGCCGAACTCGTCGTTGGGCACGCCGAAGACGGCCGCGTCGAGCAGCTTGGGGTGCATGATCAGCAGGTTCTCCACTTCCTGGGGGTAGATGTTCACCCCGCCGGAAACGATCATGAACGTCGAGCGGTCGGTGAGGTAGAGGTAGCCGTCCTCGTCGACGTAGCCCACGTCGCCCAGGGTGCGCCAGCCGCGCTCGTTGACCACCGACGCGGTCTTGGCCGGGGCCTTGAAGTATTCGAAATCGGGGCCGCCCTCGAAGAACAGCTCGCCCGCCTGACCGGCCGCAAGCTCGACGCCGTCGTCCCCGAGGACGTGCACCGGTGACATGGGCCTACCGACCGAACCGGGATGAGCGAGCCATTCCTCGGGCCCGATCGTGGTGCCCGCGAATCCCTCGGTGCCGCCGTAGTATTCGTGGATGATCGGGCCGAACCATTTCATCATGTCGTGCTTGACGTCGACCGGGCACGGGGCGGCCGCGTGGATCACGCACCGCAGGCTGGAGACGTCGTAGCGTTCCCGAACCGCCTTGGGCAGCTTGAGCATTCGCACGAACATGGTGGGCACGAACTGAGCGTGCGTCACGCGGTGGGTCTCGATCAGCCGCAGGACGGCCTCGGCGTCGAACTTGCGCACGAGGATCGCCGCGGCCCCGACGCGGTGGACCGCCATCGTGTAGTTCACCCCGGCGGCGTGGTAGAGCGGCGCGGGGGACAGGTACACGCTGTCGCGGTCCATCCCGTACTTGCGGGTCAGCGCGAGCTCCAGCACCGCCTGCGCCCAGGAGCCGTTGCCGTCGGTCGGGAGCGGCCGGCGGACGGCCTTGGGCCGTCCCGTGGTGCCCGACGAATACAGCATCTCCGACCCGTCGGACACCGGGGGCGCCGCGCCGGCGGTGGCGACCGCCTCGGCGTACCCGCGCCAGCCCGGCAGGTCGCCTCCGACGGCGAGTCGGACGTCGACGGCCGCGTTCGCCGCGAGCACGTGCGCGGCGAGATCCGGCATGGTGGCGTCGACGAACACGGCCCGCGCATCGGAGTCGTCGATCACGTAGGCGACCTCGTCCGGGGTGAAGTGGGTGTTCACCGCGGTGTAGTAGAGGCCGGAAAGCTGGCAGGCCCAGGTGATTTCGAGGAATTCGGGTCGGTTGGGCAGCACCAGGGCCACGCCGTCGCCCCGGCGCAGCCCGGCGCCGTGCAGTGCGGCGGCGACGCGTTGGCTCCGCTCATGGATCTCGCCGAACGAGATCGGCCGGCCGTCGGCGATCAGGGCCGGCGCCGAAGCGGCCGCGATCGCGTGATCGGCGATGTTCACCGGCGGGCCTAAGTGGCTGCGGCGCCGTCAGTTTGGGCGGCCGCCGCGGCCTGCCGCCGGGCGTGCTCGGACGGCAGCACCTTGTCCTTGAACACCGTCTGAATCAGCTGCTGCACATCCTTACTGATCGAGGCCAGCGCGACGAGATCGTTGGAACTCTGCCAATGCACCCGCATGCCCATCAACTCCCAGGCCCGCTTGAGGTTGGCCTTGGTGAGCATCAGCGTCGTCAACGGCGCCTGGGCGATGTGCCGGGCAATGGCCTCGACGCGGTCGTCAAGCTGGTCGCGCGGGACGACCTCGTTGACCAGGCCGACCTCCAGCGCCTTCCTGGCGTCGATCACCTCGGCGGTGAACAGGTAGTAGGCGGCGCGGCGCCAGTTCATGAAGACCCAAGGCTCGATGGAACATTCACCCGAGGGCATGCCGAATCCCTGCAGCGGCGGGTAGGAGAAGTAGGCGTCCTCGGCGGCGATGACGATGTCGGTGGTCAGGCCCATATGGGTGCCGCCGCCGACACAGTAGCCGTGCACCTGCGCGATCGTGGGCTTGGAGAACTCCCACAGATTCAGGGTCGGCTTGACGAACAGGTCCGACTGCGCCTTCCACGGGTGGCCGGTCACCATGGCGTTCTCCACGAACGACGGGTAGTCGACGGCGTTGTTCCCGATGGCGTGGCCCGAGCAGAAGCCCTTGCCGTTGGCCTTGAGGACGAGCACCTTGATGTCGTAGTCACGGTCCGCGTCGGCCAGCGCGGCGTCGACCTCCTCGGCCAGCTTCTGGTCCTGGGCGTTGGCCTTCTCCGGCCAGTTCAGCGTGATACGGGCGATGGGCCCCTCTTTCTGGTAGATGATCCTCTCGCGAGTCTCGTTGAGATCCATCCGTACTCACCTTTCGTTCACGGAGTGATGACGCCGATTTCGGCGCCGATGTCGTAGGTGGTCCCGACCTGCCCCGTCCACTGCACGGTGCCCGACGCCCCCGCTTCGATTTCCTGCTCCACCTTCTCGGTCGCGATCACGTAGATCGGCGTGCCCGCTTCCACGCGCTGTCCGGCGTCGACGAGCAGGCCGGTCAGCTCGGCCTCCGACACGGCGACCGAGACGCGCGGAATGCGAATGACGAAGTCAGCCATGCGCTCTCGCCCCGGTCTTCTCCATGGTCCGCCGCGCGGCCGCGACGATCCGGGCGGGGGAGGGGTACACCTGTGCCTCGAGCGCCGCCGCCGCCGGGTTGGGGACGAATCGGGCGGCCACCCGCTCGACCGGCGCGACCAGCTCGGAGAACAACTCGGCATGCAGGGTCGCGGCGATCTCGGCTCCCGGACCGGCGAACCGGACCGCGTCGTGGACGACGACGGCCCGGCGGGTGCGGCGGACCGAGTCGACGATGGTCTCGATGTCGAGCGGCACCAGGGTGCGCAGGTCGACGACCTCGGCGCTCACCCCCTGTTCCGCCAGCGTGGCCGCGGCGGCGAGCGCGTCGTGCACGCAGCGCCCGTAGCCGATCAGGCTCACGTCGCCGCCGGGCCGCTTGATGTCGGCCCGGCCCAACGGGATCGAAAATCCGGGATCGACGGGGACGGGCCCCTTCTTTGCCTGCAGCCGAATGGTTTCCACGAACAGGCAGGGATCGGGGTCGAAGATCGCCGACGTCAGGAGGCCTTTGCCGTCGCGCGGTGTGGACGGCACGATCACCTTCATGCCCGGGATGTGCATGAACCACGCCTCGAGGCTCTGCGAATGCGTGGCGCCGGTGGCCAGCCCGGCGTAGACCTGGGTGCGCACGGTGATCGGCGCCGTGGTGCGCCCGGCGGTCATGAACCGCAGCTTGGCCGCGTTGTTGATCAGCTGGTCGGCGGCGATGCCGATGAAGTCCATGATCATGATCTCGGCCACCGGCAGCAGGCCGTCGATGGCGGCGCCGACGGCCGCGCCGACGATGGCGGCCTCCGAGATCGGCGTGTCCAGGACGCGGTCGCGGCCGTACTTCGTCGACAGGCCCGCGGTCGGTCCGGACGCGCCGGGATCGGCGATGTCCTCGCCGAGCAGGAACACCCGGTCGTCGGCGGCGAGCGCCTGGTCCAGCGCGAGGTTGAGCGCCTCGCGCATCGTCATCTCAGCCTCCCGCATGTTCACACCGGGAACGTGATCGGGGTCGCGTACACGTCGCGGTCCAGCTCGTCGATCGCCGGGGAGTCCGCACCCAGCACCGTGTGCAGCGCCGTTTCCACCGCCGCCAGCGCCTCGCGGTCGATGCGGTCGAGTTCGTCCGCATCGCAGATGCCGGCGTCGAGGAGGTGGCCGCGGAACCGCGGGACCGGGTCGGCCGCCATCGCGGCCGCCAGCTGATCCTCGGGGATGTAGGGCATCCGGTCACCGAAGTAGTGGCCGCGGAACCGGAACGTCACGCATTCGATGAACGTGGGGCCCCCACCGTTCCCGCCGGCGCGGGCGCGCCGCAGCGCGTCGTCGAGCGCCGATCTGACCGCCAGCGGGTCGTTGCCGTCGACGCGCACCCCGGGCATGCCGTAGCCGGCCGCCCGGTCGGCGACGTGTTCGAGCTTCATCGTGTCGGAGGTCGGCGTCATCTCGGCGTAGAGGTTGTTCTGGCAGAGAAAGACCATCGGCAGGTCCCACAGGGCGGCCATGTTCGCCGCCTCGTGGAAGGACCCGGTGTTGGTGGCGCCGTCGCCGAAGCTGACCACCGTGACGCGGTCGGAGCCCCTGCGTTGGGCGGCCATCGCCAGGCCCACCGCCACCGGAGGGCCCGCGCCGACGATCCCGGTCGAAAGCATCACGCCCTTATCGGGATTGGCGATGTGCATGGTGCCGCCCTTGCCCCGGCCGGCGCCGACGGTGCGGCCCATCATCTCGCCGTAGATCTCCTCCAGCGGGACGCCCTTGCCGATCAGGTCGTGCAGGCCGCGGTAGGTGGTCACCAGTTGGTCGTCGGGCCGCAGCGCCACGCCCATCGCGGCGGCGATGGCCTCCTGGCCGCGCGAGGGCCAGTACACGCACATGAACTCGCCGGTGCCGATGCCCTTGGACAGCCGGTCGTCGGCCGCCTTCATCAGCGCCATCAGTTCGTACAGCCGGCGCTCGGCGCCCGCCGTCCCGCCGCTCATCGGCGTCACCCGCCCGACCACGGCTTGACCTTGAGGAAGCCGCCACCGTCGACACGGAGCTGCTGCCCGGTGATGTAGCGCGCCGCGTCGGAGGCCAGGAACAGCACCGCCTCGCTGATGTCCTCGGGTTCGACGTAGGGAATCGGCATCGCCTGCACCAGCGGGAAGACCGGTTCGGCGTCCGCGCGGGTCGGCTCCTTGAGGTCCGGCCGGAAGGCCCGATACATCGGGGGGCTGTGCAGCATGTCGGTGTTGACGTTGGTGGGGTGCACCGCGTTCATCCGGATGGAGAACGGGGCCAGCGCCAGCGCGAAGTCGTTGACGTAGTGCGCCGCAGCCAGTTTCGCGAAGGCATACCCGGCGCCGCCGGGTCCGCCGTCGATGCCCGTGGTGTTCATCGACGACATGAACGCGGCGTTGGACCCGATCACGATGACCGACGCGCCGGCCCGCAGGTGTTTGAGGCTCGCGTGCACCAGATTCAGCACGCCGACCAGGTCCACGTCCACGGCGTCGGCGAAGGCCTGCGGCGGCAGGCCGGCGGTGAGCGGGCAGATGCCCGCGTTGGCGACGACGACGTCGAGATGCCCGAATTCGGCGACACCTTCATCGATCGCCGCGGACACGGCCATCCGGTCGCGGACGTCGGCGACCGCGGTGAACGCGCGCTGCCCCTCCTTCTCGACCAGCCGGGCCGTCTCGTCGAGGTCCTCCCGCCGGGCCAGGGGGTACTCGTTGGTCTCGATGTCGGCGCACAAATCGACCGCGATGATGTCCGCGCCCTCGGCGGCCAGCATCCGCGCGTGCGAACGGCCCTGCCCGCGTGCGGCGCCACTGATGACGGCCACCTTGCCCGCTACCCTGCCCATCGCCCGTCCTTCGTCCGTGCGTCCAGATCGCGATCGACGTTGGGTCCCAACATGATCAGCGCTTCGGAGAAACCGCCCTGACCTGCAGCTGGGCCACCACTACGCCCTAGACTAGCTAGAATATCTAAAATAGCAAGGAATGGCGGTTCGACCGAGGGAGTTGGCGATGTCTGGCGTGCGCGGGCGTGTCCTGCAGGGGGTGCGGGTGGTCGAGTTGGCGTCCTGGACCTACGTCCCGTCGGCCGGTGCGGCGCTGTCGGACTGGGGCGCCGACGTGATCAAGGTGGAGGGCGTCGCCGCCGGCGACCCCGGCCGCGCCCTGGTCGTCGGCGGGTTCACCCGGCAGGCGGCCCGTCCGGACGCCGACTTCATCCTCGAATTGGGCAACCGTGGCAAGCGCAGCATCGCCATCGACATCAAATCCGAGGCCGGGCGCGAGCTGTTCGGCCGCCTGCTGGCCAATGCCGATGTGTTCCTTACCAATTGGCTCCCGGGCGCGCTCGAGCGGGCCCGGCTGACCGTGGCGGACGTCCGCTCGTTCAATCCGAAGATCATCATCGCCCGGGGCACCGGGCTGGGGGTACGGGGGCCGGATCGGGACCGCGGCGGCTTCGACGCGGCCACCTACCTTGCGCGGGGCGGCGTCGCGTACACGCTCACCCCGTTCGGTAGCGAAACCCCGGCCGTGCAGGGGCCCGGTTTCGGTGACCTGCAGGGTGGCGCGACGCTCGCCGGGGGAGTGTGCGCCGCGCTGTTTCATCGCGAACGCACCGGCGAACCGACGATCGTCGACTCCTCGCTGCTGGCCCAGGCGATGTGGGCGATAGCGCCGTCCATCTCCGCGGCCGATTTCTTCGACATCGACGGGATCCCGGGCGCACCGCCGGGATTGGCCATCAACCCGCTCGTCAACAGGTACAAGACCCGCGACGGCAGGTGGATCCAGTTGGTGTTCCTGCAGCCGGACAAGTTCTGGGCGGGGTTCTGCGAACGCGTGGGGCTGGCCGAGCTGGCGACCGACGAGCGATTCGTGCCGTCGACCAATTTGATAGCCAACGCCGCGGCCGCCACCGAGATCCTGGCCGACGTGTTCGCCCGCCACGACCTCGCCCACTGGCAAAAGGCGCTCGAGGACGAGCCCGGCGTGTGGGGCGCCCTGGCGACCCCGCGGGAAACGCTCAACGATCCGCAGGTCGAACCCAACGGGTACGTGATCACCAACGTCGACGACCATGGCGAGAAGTACCGGATCGTCGCGGCGCCCGTGCAGTTCGACGAGACCCCGCCGGCGCCGGCGCGTGCGCCCGAGCACGGCCAGCACACCGAGGAGATCCTGCTCGAACTCGGCGTCGACTGGGACGGCATCGCCAGGGCCAAGGACGCCCGGGCGATTCTGTAGGCGCGGCGCGGCCGGGCAGTCGACGAAAGGCGCTATCTGGGGGGACCAAAGTCATCGCGTGCCGATTAGCCGGTGACCTGCGGCGCCCGGCGTCGTACGTTCTGTGCAAGGAGCATCGAACATGACTGCATTTATGCGCGCCAGCGACGCGTTCACCTGGGCAATGGAAACCGACCCGCGGCTGCGATCGACCGTGGTGAGCGTGATCCTGCTGGACCGGCCGCCCGACTGGGACGAAGTGCGCAAGCGATTCGACTTGATCAGCCGCAAACTGCCCATGTTCCGGCAGCGGGTGGTGCCGTCACCGCCGCCGGCCCCGCCGCGATGGGAGCATTACCGGGATTTCGACCTCGGCTACCACCTCCGGAGAACGACGATTTCCGGCGCCGGAACCCTCGACGACGTGCTCGAGCTGGCGCGAGTGGCCGAGATGCAGGATTTCGATCGTGCCCGCGCGCTGTGGGAGACGACGTTCATCGACGGTCTGGAAAACGACGGCGCGGCCGTGATCTGCAAGTTCCACCACGCGCTCACCGACGGGGTCGGCGGAGTCCAGATCGCGATGCACCTGTTCGATCTCTCCGAAGACCTCTATCCCACAGCAGCCATGCCGCCCGAGCCCGAGGTCGCGGGGTCGTCGCTGATCGGGGGCTACCGCGACGCGGTGCGCTACGACACCGGCTTGCTCAACAGTGCAATTTCGGGCGCGGCCAGCCGGGTGCCACGTCTGATGTACGACAGCGTCCGGCGGCCCGTCGCCACCTTCAGGTCCGCGGCGACCACCGCGGCGTCGGTGTACCGGACCGTCCGGCCGATCAGCCGAACCGGGTCACCGTTGGCGACCGACCGCGGGCTGATCCGGCGTCTCGGGGTGCACCAGGTGCCGACGCGGCCCCTGCGCGAAGCGGCGCACCGGTGCGGCGGGGCGCTGAACGACGCGTTCGTCGCCGGCGTGGCCGGCGGCCTGCGCCTCTACCACGAGAAGCACGGCGTCGCGGTGGGCGACCTGCACATCACGATGCCGATCAGCCTGCGCACCAAAGACGATGGCATCGGCGGGAATCGGATCACGCTGATGCGCTTCGACGTCCCCGTCGGCGAGGCGGACCCGGCGAAGCGGATCGCGGCGATACGGCAGCGCACCGCCGCGGTACGCAGCGAGAGATCGCTGCCCTACACGCAATTGATCGCCGGGCTGCTCAACCTGGCGCCGCGCTGGTACATCGGCTCGGTCCTGCGGCACGTGGACTTCGTGGCCAGTGACGTGCCGGGCGTCCCGGTGCCGGTGTTTCTCGGCGGCGCGCCGGTCCGCGCGCAGTACGCGTTCGGCCCCACCATCGGCTCCGCCGTCAACGTCACACTGCTCACCTACGTCGACACGTGCGGGATCGGAATGAACATCGACACCACCGCGATACCCGACTACGACGTCTTCCGCGACGCTATCGTCGCCGGCTTCGACGAATTGCTAGTGCTGGCAAGATGATTCGCCATCACCGCGGTGCGGTGCGGACCGCCCGGGGGCGGGAGCCGTTGATTAGCAGCCGATTCCGAAACGGTCACAGGCGAGTATCAATCGCGGCGATGGTCTGGCACAACCACATCGATCGACAAATCATGGCACAGGGCGCCTTTGAGGTTTGCGGCCGCGACGATGCGTAGCGCAGGATTCCTCGTCCGTCGTGCAGGTGGCGGATTTGGTGACGGCGCCGCAGGAGGTATCCGCAGCATGACGACGAACTGGGTCCCCGCCCAGACTTCGTGTGGGCCGCACTCCGGTCGCATTCTCGACACGGCGCGGGGCATTCTCATCGGCCTTCGCCGGTGTCCGTCGGAAGCCGCCCTGGACGAACTGCACAGCGCGGCGTTGCGGCACAAGGTGCCGGTGTTCGCGATGGCTTGGGCGTTGGTGCATCTGGCCGGCGACGGCGAGAAGACACCGAGCTTCACCGACGCGCAATCCGCGGCCCGGCACGAGTGGGGACCGCTGTTCTCCTCCGCCGCGGTGCCCTGCTGAGCGGATAAGACGTTGGGGCGGCCGAGCTTCGAGGGGTAACCCGGCCGCCACCAACTTCCGGTCGCGCTCGCCGCGTCGCGGTCGGTCGCGATCAGCTGCCACTTTCCACCTCGGGTCGCCAATCACCCGCCAGGACCGCCTCCACGTCGCGTTCCAGGGCGCCGAGCTCGTTGATCTCGGCTTCGTGGAAGTCCTGTGCGGAGATGGTGCCCCGGAGGCGCGACAGCTGGTCCTCGATCGCGCACCTGTGTTCGGGCTCCCTTGCCTGCCAAGCGACCTCGCGAAGCAGCGTCAACAACCGGGCGAGCACGGCGGGGTCGTCGGCGCCGTATCGTCGCGGCTGGGCGACGGCCAGATTCAGCAGTTCGCCGAAGGTCGGCTGGTGGATGATGGCCCGCGGCACGTCGTCGCGACACAGAACCGTGTGGTGCAGGCTGCGGCGCGCCAGGTGGCACAGCAGCGTCGAGCTGTACCCGAGTGCATGGACGGCGGTGGTGGGGTCGTTCACGCCCGGCGACAGCGCCTTGACGGCCAGGTCGGTGAGTTGCCGCAGCCCGTAGCCGACGTCTTGGACCGGTGTGCGCTCATTTCCCGTGCGCACGGCGGCCGCGACGCACTCCGTGAGCTTGCGCAGCCGTTCGTCCTCGAGGGTGTCCGATGGGTCGAGTGCCCACGCGAGAGCCAGCGGATCCCCCTCGACGAGCCAGTCGCCGGGGGCGCGGGTGACCACGACGACCGCGTCGGCCGCAAGCGCGGCGGACAGCAGAGCCCCCTCGTCGATGCTGACCAGGAACCCGCTCGAGCGCCCGGCGATCAGGGTGGCTCGCGCCGGGGGCCGGGGTATCGGCTCGCGATCCTCCTCGGATTCCAGCGCCCGGAACGTCTCGCTCCCGGCCGACAGCGCGTCGGCGCACACGGTGTGCATCATGGTCTCCACGCGGATCTCGGCAACCAGATGTGCCAGGAAGAAGACCAACCCCACCACGCTGAACAGCGCCAGCATGGCGGCAACGCTGACCGCAATGTGCGGCACGGCGTAGGCCGACTGGTGTGGCCCGTTCTGGATGTTCTTCAGGACGGTGAGCGCATAGGCGAAGGTGGCCAGGAACAGCGCCATCGTGGTCTGCACGAACCGGTCGCGGGCGAAGGTGCGCAGCAGCCGCGGCGAGTACTGCCCGCTGGCCAGCTGCAGCGTGACGACCGTCAGCGAGAAGGTGAGCGACGTGACCGTCATCATCGCGGTCGTGATGGTCCCCAGCAGTTCGCGTGCGTCGTCGATGGTGCTGCCCGAGAGGAGCCGTACGTGCGGCAGTGCGTCGCCGACGGCCCGGTCGAGCGCCGGCACGGTCAACCCCGCGGCGATTGCGACGACGACGCCGAGCAACGGCACGGGCCACAGCCGGGTGAGCAATGCGTCGCTGACCTGACTGCGCCATGTGGTTGACGGCATCCGACCTCTGCTGCACCTCGTGGCACCCGGGCAAGGGAGAGCGGCCGGCCGCCTGTTTACGGGCCCGCCTTCCGGGCCCGGCATTCAGGTATTCCCGGTTTGGCCCGACTCAACGCGTCCACACCGGCGAATCCGCGGCGGCGCGCAATGCCGCGACGATGCGGTCCTCCTTCTCGAGGAAGCGGTCCGTCGGCGCGGGCACCGAGATGGCGACCACGGTGTCGCCCGCGGCGCGCCGGGCGATCGCGGCCGCCGAGATCCCGGGCGTGTGTTGGTCGCGGTCGAAAGCGACGCCGGTGCGCCGGATCTCGGCGACCTCGGCGCGGAGCCGGTCGGCCGCCTCGCGGCCCAGCCGGGAGATCGCCGCCTCGGCGTCGCCGTCGTCGAGCGCAGCGAGGGCCGCTTTTCCGTTGGCGGTCGACTCCAACGGGAACCGCACCCCGATGGCGGAGACGGCGCGCAGTCGATGCGACGACTCGATCTGGTCGACGAACCACATCCGCCCGCCCCGCAGGACGGAGAGGTCGACCGTCTCGCCGTCCGTCGCACGCGCCACCCGCTCGATCGTGGGCCGGAAGATCGCCGAGACGCGCGCCGCGTCGGAATTGCCGAAGCCCAGCAGGCGGTCGCCCAGGGAGAACCGGCCCTGCGCGTCGACACTGGCCAGCCCGACCTCGACGAGTCCCACCAGCAGGCGGCGAGCCGTCGACTTGGCCAGCCCGAGGCGATCACCGAGGTCGACCAGGCGCAACCGCCCGGGCTCGGCGGCGATCTCGTCGAGGGCGGCCGCGGCGCGACGTAACACCTGGATGCCCTCGTCGCGACCAGTTGGAAAATTTTCCCCCGGAGACGGCATCCATCCACTATAGTGTTCCGCATCGCGGATCTCAAAGATCCGAATTGCGAATCGAAGGGATTCCAGATGGGCGGGCTACCGGCCGGGCGGCACCATTTCCGAGGCGATGACGGCTACGAGGCGGCCCGCCGCGGCACCGTGTGGCACCAACGGGTGCCGGAGCGCTACCCCGAGGTGATCGTGCAGGCCGTCGACGCCGACGACATCGTCGCCGGCATCCACTACGCCCGCGCCCACGGGCTCAAGGTCAGCATCGTCTCGGGCGGCCACAGCTTCGCGGCCAGCCATCTGCGCGACGGCTCCGTGCTGCTGGACGTCAGCCGCCTCGACCACGTCGAAATCGATGCGGAGAAGGGCCTCGCCCGAGTGGGGCCGGGCAAGGGCGGCAGCCTGCTCATGGCCGACCTCGAGGCGCACGGCCTGTTCTTCCCCGGCGGCCACTGCAAGGGCGTCTGCCTCGGCGGCTACCTGCTGCAGGGCGGGTACGGCTGGAACAGCCGCATCTACGGCCCGGCCTGCGAGAGCGTCCTCGGCCTGGACGTCGTCACCGCCGAGGGCGAGCAGATCCACTGCGATGCCAGCAACAACGCCGATCTGTACTGGGCCGCACGCGGCGCCGGGCCGGGCTTCTTCGGGGTGGTGACGTCGTTCTACCTCAAGCTGTATCCGCGGCCCGCCGTGTGCGGCACCAGCGTGTACGTCTACCCGTTCGAACTCGCCGAGGAGGTCTTCACGTGGGCCCGCGCGGTCAGCGCCGAGGTGGACCCCCGGGTCGAGCTGCAGGCCGTGGCCTCCCGCGGCGAACCGAACATGGGCATCGACGTCCCGTGCATCTCGTTCGCGTCGCCCGCGTTCGCCGACTCCGACGAGGAGGCCGAAAGGGCGCTCGCGCTGTTCGGCACCTGCCCGGTCGCCGACCGCGCGCTCGTCAAGATTCCTTACATGCCAACCGACTTGGCCACCTGGTATGACGTCGCGATGAGTCACTACCTGGCCGACCATCACTACGCGGTGGACAACATGTGGACGTCGGCCCCCGCCGCAGACCTGCTGCCGGGCATCCGGACGATCCTGGACACGCTGCCCCCGCACCCGGCGCACTTCCTCTGGCTGAACTGGGGACCGATCCCGCCCCGCCAGGACATGGCCTACAGCATCGAGGGCGACATCTACCTCGCCCTCTACGGCTCGTGGAAGGACCCGGCCGACGAGGCCAAGTATGCCGACTGGGCGCGGTCCAACATGGCCGCGATGTCCGAATTCGCGATCGGCATCCAGCTCGCCGACGAGAACCTCGGCCAGCGTCCCGCGCGGTTCGCCAGTGACGCCGCCATGGCCAAGCTCGACCGCGTGCGCGCCGAGTACGACCCCGACAACCTGTTCAACAGCTGGATGGGGCGACTCTGATGGGTGGCGACCTCTACCTGGGCTATCGCGGCGACGACGCGAAGACCCCGTTCGGCAAGTTCTTCACGCCCGAAATGGCCCCGCTGCCACGCCACGTCGTCGAGGCGCTGGAACACGGGCCGCAGGGCGCCATGGCGCTGCCGGCTTTCGACGACGGCGCGCGCGTCGCCGAGGACGGGTACCAGCAGACCGAGAACGGCTACGGCGTCCTCGACGACGGCGGTTATCAGGTGTCGGTCCGCACCGACATGCCCGGCGTCACCCCCGCGATGTGGTCGTGGTGGTTCGGCTGGCACGGGTGCGACACCCGCCGGTACAAGCTGTGGCATCCGCGGGCCCACCTGCACGCCGCCTGGAAGGACGGCTCGGATGCTGACGACGCGGGCCGCCGGGGCGCCCGGCGTTACGTCGGCCGCTGGTCGCTGATCAGCGAGTACATCGGTTCGGCGATGCTCAATGGCGCCATCCAATTCGTCGATCCGGCGACGATGGGCTGCCCGCCCGACAGCGACCGCGCGGTGGCGATCTGTGCCCGGCTGGGCTCGAGCGAGGCGCCGGTGGACGTCGGATGGTTCATCCACCACGTCCGGTCGACACCGGACGGGTCCGAGATGCGGTCGCGGTTCTGGATGGGCGGGCGGCACATCGCGGTGCGCAACGTGCCCGGCGTCGCGTCGCGGGCGGTGCGCCCGGTCGCCGCGCGGATGCTCGGCAACGCGGAGACCAACGCCCGCAACCTGATGGTGCATTGCGCCCAGGAGATGAATCACCTGGCCGCCTTCCTGCCGGAACTCCATGCGGCCTTCGGCGACGAATAATCGCTTGCGCGACCGGTGACCGATTCAGGTGGTCAGGCCGGCGGGAGCTGACGCGGGCCCGCGGGTGAATCCAGCTCGGCCGGTCGCTCGTGTCGCGCCAATTCCGGGTCGTCGCGCCCGGAGCCGGCCAGCGCGGGCCCGCGGTGTTCCCGCCCGCCCACCCGCCGGTGGCTCGCCGCCGCGCGGCCTACGCGCGACGAGCTGACGAATTCCGCTTCGGGGGAGGGGGATTCATCGCCCGGCGCGGAGGGCGCGGTCTGCGCGTCACCGCCGGAGCTTTCGGCGTCGAACGTCACCTTGTGGGTGCGCCGCAGCGAGAACGTGATCTCCTCGACCTCTTCGAAGACGTGGCGCGCGGTGCGCAGCGGTGCGGTGGTGGTGCCGATCACCCGGCCCACGAACGGCGGCACCAGCGGGCGGATCCACCGCGCCGCGGCCTTGGTGGCGTCCGGAAGCGACGGAATCAGCGAAGCGCCACCCTCTGCGCGCGGCTCGACCTCCCGCGCGACGGGCGCCGGCAGGTTGTCCACCTCGTGGGCCGGCGCCGGGGCGGGCAGCTCGACGGCCGCCCGGCTGGCGGCCTCGGCTTCCGCGGCGATCGGCAGGTAGATGTCTTCCTCGACCGGCTCGAAGGTGCGCTGCGACGGCGCCTGGACGGGCAGATCGAAAGCCTCCACGATTCGCCGGCGTTGCTGCTCGCGGTCGATTTCCGTCTGGGCCTCGATGGCAAGGCGGGCCTGGGTGAGCTGGTGCTCGGCCCACATGATCTCGGCCTCTCGGCGGACCTCGGCGCGCTTGATCGCGATCGCGGTGTCGGCCTCGAGCTCCGCGCGTTGGCGCTCCGCGCGCGCCGCCGCGCGGCGATCGTGGGTGGTCTCACCGCGCCAGCGCCCCAGGATCAGGGGCAGCAGGTAGAGCAGCACGCAGAACGCGATCGTCAGCAGCCGCAGCGTCAGGGCACCGGCGTCGGCGAAGGTCAGCTCGTTCATCGCGACCCAGCGCGCGCCGAGGCCGTGATCGGCGTCCGCGACCGCGCGGTGCCGTGCCCCGGCGAGTTCCCGCTCCTGGCGGGAGATCGCGGCGTCCAGCTCGGGCGCCTGGCGGTCGCGTTCGGCCAGCGCATCGTCCAGTTCCCGCTGGGCGTCCGCGAGAAGCTCGTTGGCCGTGCGGGTTTCGGGACCCGTTCCCGGCACTCCGGTGATACGGGTCTGCGGGCAGGCCGGGCTCGGGTGGTATTCGCAGCGCGCGACGACCAGCGCCTGGTCCTGCTGCTGGTGGGCCCGGTCGACGGCGCCGTCGAGCGCCGCGCGCGCGTCCCGGGTCTGCTGCAGGGACGCCGACGCCTGCGCGACCGCCGGCGCCGAGGCGGCGTCGCGCAGGGCGCGTTCGTCCAGACGGTGGTCGATCGAACCGGAGAGGAGGACGGTGGCGGCCAGCTCGCCGACG
>NZ_GG770555.1:437760-455283 GCF_000164135.1 Mycobacterium parascrofulaceum ATCC BAA-614
CGCGCGCCCCGACGCCGGGCCGACGCGGGGACCCGGCGGCCGTGGCGCGGGTGACCGCGCCGACCAGCACGCCGAGGACCAGGGTCAGCGGGATGACGGAAACGAGCGGCCAGCGGGCGGACTCGCTCACCGCCAGGGCAGCGACGAGCCAGGCCAGCGCCGCCCCGGCCAGCACCACGGCGCCGGTGATGGCATGGGTGGACCGCTCGTGGCGCTCACCGAGCTCGCGTGCTTGCCCGCCGCCGAGCCAGGTGAGCAGGGCCGCCGGCCACCGGGCCCAGCGCAGGTCGGTAGCTTCCCGGGCGCACATCAACAACACCTCCCAATCCGACAAGCCTCCCAGGCCACCGCCCGCCGCATCGAATCGAAGCCCCTCGCGTGTGGCGTGCCTCACACCGCGATCCGCTCTGGCCCAGGTCGGCGGGGGCAGCGTGGCGGTCGGGGATTTCCGGCGACGCGGTCGGATCAGCGACGGTTCCGGCGCCCGCCGTGAGACGGTATAAGCCTATGGAGATTCACGATTATGTCACCTACGAAGAGTTCGGGCGCAGGTTCTTCGAGGTCGCGGTCACGCCCGAGCGTGTCGCCGCCGCGTTCGCCGACATCGCCGGCAACGAGTTCGCCATGGAGCCCATCGCGCAGGGACCCGGCGGGATCGCCAAGGTCAGCGCCAACGTGAAGATCCACGAGCCCAAAGTCACACGCCGCCTTGGTGACAGCATCACCTTCGTCATACACATTCCCTTGTCGATCGATTTGCTGCTGGACCTTCGGCTCGACAAGCAGCGGTTCGTGGTCTCGGGGGATATCGCGCTGCGGGCCACGGCGCGGGCCGCCGAGCCGCTGCTGCTGATCGTCGACGTCGCGAAGCCGCGGCCCTCCGACATCACCGTCAACGTGTCGTCGAAGTCCTTCCGCGGCGAGGTGCTGCGCATCCTCGCGGGCGTCGACGGCGAGATCCGCCGGTTCGTCGCCCAGTACGTCGCCGAGGAGATCGACGCACCCCAGTCCCAGGCCGCGCAGATCATCGACGTCGCGCAGCAATTGCAGGAGGCCTGGCCGTAGGGCCCGCCCGACGCATAACCCCCGCCCGACGCATAGCCCCGCCCGTCCGCGGGTACTCAGTGCGCGTTGCGCGTGCTGGGGTGCCGGCGCCCGCAGCGACCATCGTCTGGGGAGGAGCTTGGAGACTTGGCACGTGTGGATGTCTCGGTGTCGTCGAAGGTAGACCCGGAGGCCGCGTGGAAGCTGGCGTCCGACCTGAGTCGGTTCGACGAGTGGATGACGATTTTCGCCGGGTGGCGCGGACCCGTCCCCGACAAGATCGAGGAGGGCACCTGCGTCTCGTCGTGCGTCAAGGTCAAGGGGTTCCGCAACGTCATCCACTGGACGGTCACCCGCTACGACGAACCGAAATCGATTGAGCTGCAGGGGCGCGGCCGCGGTGGGATCCGCCTCGGGGTGGCGATGGAGGTCACCGGTGAAGACCCCGGAACCGACTTTCACCTCACGGCGGACCTGGGGGGCGGGCTGCTCAGCGGGCCGATCGGGGGGCTGGTGGCCCGGGTGCTGCGCTCCGACGTGGAGAAGTCGGTGAAGAACCTGGCCGCCCTGCAGTAACGCCCCTGCCGTAGCCGCCTGCGACAGACGAGAGCGACACGCGAAAGCGGCTACCGCGCCGCGTGACCGAGCGGCCCGCCCCGTTCGGCATCGCGAATCCGCCTGCGGTCCATGGCCAGCCAGGCCAGGCCGGCCCCGAACGCGAGCAGGGCGACGATCGCGGCGGCGACACCCGCGCCGGCGTCCCCGAGGGCGAACGTGGCCACGCACACGGCGAACGCGAGGACGGCGGCCCCGACGATGACGAGCCCGGCCGTTCGGTCGGGGTCTCGCGCCGGCTCGGCGTGCTGCTGGCTCAGGATCAGGTCGTTGTCCACGGGACTGTGCGTCATGAGCGTCTCCTCGGGTCAATTCCGTTCGGCCGCTTCCGTGGTGCTACCCGGATTGCCGTCGGGACAAACGGCGTGAGGAGACGTGAGGAGACGCTTTCGGGGCGCGACGCCCTACAGGGTCTGGTGTCGCCCGAAGTACTTGTGGTCTTCGCTGTAACCGCCGTAACCGCTGCCGATGTCGCGGTAGTCGGCGACGAACTCGATGCCCTTGATCCACTTGACGAGCTTGAAGCCGTGCTGCAATTCGTTGCGCAGCCGCAGCGGCCTGCCGTGCATGTAGGGGAGGGGCTGATCGTTCATCTTGTAGGCGAGCATCGTCATGTGGTGATCCATCTGGCCGATGTGATGGGCGTTGTAATAGATGCCGCCCGTTGCGCCCAGGCCCATCGAATAGAACACCGCCCACTTGGCTTCCGGCAGCGGCTTGACGATGTCCATGATCGTCTTCATCTGCACGCCACCCCATTTGGCGACACCCGACCAGGCCTGGATGCAGAAGTGCTGGCTGATCTGCTCGTGGTAGGGCAGCGCCATCAGGTCCTCGAGCGAGAACTCCATCGGGTGCTCGACGAGGCCGTAAACCTTGAGCCGCCAGTCCTTGAAGTCGTTGGCTTCCAGCTCCTTGTACTCGACGGTCTCCGGCAGGCGGCCGTTGCGCCAGTGATGCGGCGAGATGTCCTTTTCGGTGAAGGCGCCGGGCTTGGGGTCGAGCTGTTCAAGCATGCGCTGGAACGGGCCGACCAGCGCGTACCCCACCCGCTGGATGACGCGAGGGTGACGAATCGTGAAGGGAGTGGCCCAAACCCACGCGATCGCCGTCAGCACCATGGCCGCAGCGAAGATCCCGAAGCCCACCCAGCTGTTGTCGTCGCGGGAGGCGAACATGTGGTTGAGGTTTCGCAGCGCGTTGGTCGTCAGCACCATCGTGACGTGCACCAGGATGAAGAACAGGAAGTAGACCAGCACCACGAAATGCAGCGACCGCGCGTGCTGGATGCTCAACCGCTTGCTGAGCCAGTGCACGCGCTGCGAGAGCGCGGGCGACATCCCCAGGCCGGTGATCAGCGCCGCCGGCGCGGCGATGAATACCGTGGTGAAGTAGGCCAGCAACTGCAGCCCGTTGTAGGCCACCCACCCGTTGTCGGTCGGCCAGTCCAGCGATAGGTACTGGACGGCCACCGATGCCGCGTTGGGGAAGACGTCCCAGCTCGTCGGCACGATGTGCCGCCACTGTCCCGTCGCGAACAGCAGCACGTAGAAGACCGCCCCGTTGACGAGCCACAGCACGTCCACGCCGAGGTGCCACCAGCGGGCCAGGCCGATCGAGTGCCGGAACCCGGGCAGCCCCAATTGCGGTGGCAGCGCTACGGTGTCGGCGTTGGCGGTCCACAACTCGTCGTCCGGTACCGGCGGGCCCACCCGCAGCCACTCGTCCTTACCCGGGGTGGCGTTGCGGCTGAAGTAGAGGCGGGGGTGGTCGCAGAGGATCTGGATCCCCGTCCTGATGATGAACATCATCATGAAGAGGTTGAAGAAGTGCGTCCATCCGATCCACGCGGGCAGGCCGGGGGTGACACCGGCGCTGTCCGTCCCGGGATAGCGCTGAATGAACGCCTGGACGGCCGGCATGTTGTGCAGACCTTTGCCGACGGCCACCCCGGCGATCAGCAAGGCAAAGCCGATGGGGATCAGCCAGAGCAGGTTGAACCACCGGTCGCGGCCGATGCGCAGCTTCGGCGCGGTCGCCCGCCGGGTGAGATCGAAGCCGCCGCCATAGGTTTCGACGTCGATGACGTCTTCGGCGGTGTGAATCTCGCTGCGGTAATCCGGTGGCGACTCCAGCGGGGTGCCCGCTGCCAGTGTCGATACGTTGCCGTTCGGCGCCGCGCGTCCTTCGGTGGTCCCGGCGGGATCGGCGTCTCGGCTCCGATGTTCGGTGTTCGTCACGCGGCCGAAAATACACGGATCGACTTGTATTAATTGGACACGATCAGGAAGAAATGCGTCGCCGGCGGGCCCGTTCGGACCGGCCGCGTGCGGCTTCGGTCGGGAACGAGCAAAATCCGCCACGCACCCGGCGAAGGTAACCGCAACTGCCCAAAAATCAGCCGTTTGCTACCGCAAATTCGGATCATGCGCGGACGCTGTGAGTTTGCGCAAAGTCTTCTGCCAGCCCGCTAGGTCGCGTCGTGTGGTCGCACCCGACGGGCCGAACGAGTCTCAAGGGCGTTGATGGTCAGGACGCGACGGCCGATCCGCCAGCGGTCGGTCAGCTCGTACTCGTCGTCGTAGCGCAGATGCCACACCACGTCGACGATCTCGTCGCCGCGCCGGTCCCAGTGATGGGCGATGCACGCCACGCGACCGCGGGCGGTGCCCGGCGCGGCGGCCCCGTCGTACACCTCGCCGACGATGGCGTGCTCGGTGCGGGCGACGGTCCCGACGGCGGAGACCGCGGCGGCGATGGCGTCCCGGCCCCGGTGTGCATGGATCGGTTCCAGCGCCCTGGGTGGCTCGGGCACCGTCAGCACCGCGGTGTCGGTGAACAGCGCCGCGACGGAATCGAATTGGCGCTCGTCCACCAGGGCGGCGTATCGGTGCACCAGGTCGCTGAGCGCCGCGCGCTGTTCGGCCGAGATGGTCATGGGCGGATCACGAGATCAAGGACAGCCGTTGCGCGCACGCGGACAGCATGTCCTTGGCCTGCTCGATGTCGGCGGTCGCCGGCATGGCCAGCACCAGCCGGTCGGCGCCCTGATCGGCGAGGCCGCCCGCGCGGTCGGCGTCGATCTTGTGCACCGCATGGCCCAGGGACACTTCGAGGGTCGCCGGGTCGCGGCCCGCCGCGGACGCTTCGTCGCGCATCACCGAGATCAATTCCGCCAGTTTCGGGCCGGTGACGCCGAGCGGCTGGAAGCCGTCGCCGAGCCGCCCCGCGCGGCGCGCGGCCGCCCGGCTATGGCCGCCGATGTGTATGGGAAGCCGTTCGCCGGCAACGGGTTTGGGGTAACACGTGACGTCGTCGAAGGCGAAGAACTCGCCGTGGTGCGACGCCCCGTGCGGTTGATCGGCCCACAGCGTCCGCAAGACGGCCATCTGCTCGTCGGCGCGCCTGCCGCGGCTGTCGAAGTCCGCGCCGCACGCCTCGAGTTCCTCCCTGAGCCAGCCCACGCCGACGCACAGCCGCAGCCGGCCACCGGACAGGGCGTCCACGGTGGCGGCCCGCTTGGCGAGCACCACCGGATGGTGGTTGGGCAGCACCAGCACGCCGGTGGCCAGCCCCAGGGTGGTGGTGCGGCCGGCCAGGAAGGCCAGCAGATCGAGCGGGTCGGGGATGGGGCAGTCGGCGGCCAGCCCGACGCGCCCGGAGCTGTCGTACGGGTAGACGCTCTCGTAGCGGGTGACCAGCACGGTGTGCTCGACGACGACGACCGACTCGAACCCGCATCGCTCCAGGTGAAGCGCGAAGGCCGCCATCCACTCGGGGTCCGCGGTGACGCCGTCGCCGACCGGTGCCACGACTGAGACCTTCATGGGCTCAAAAGCTAACAGGCGCCGTCTCGACGGCCGCGGGCGCGATCGCGCCGCGCACCGCCTCGGCCAGGGTGGCGGCGCGGGCATCGGTGAACAGGTCCTCGAGCAGCACCGGGCGCCCGTCGGGCCCGGTCAGCGGTACCCGCCAGTTGGGGTATTCGTCGGTGGTCCCGGGTTGATTCTGGGTCCGGCAATCACCGACCGCGTCAGTCAGGGCCACGCCCACCAGCCGCGACGGCGTCCGGCCCAGATAGCGGTACAAGGCGAGCACGACGCTTTCCACGTCCTCCTCGCCTTCCGCGAGCAACCCGACCCGGCGCAACTCGGCCAACCACGCCGCCAGCTCCGCCCGGTTCGAGGCGAGCTCGTCCTCGGCGGGACGGGTCAGCAGGCCCAGGGACTCGCGCAGGCGCACGTGCTCACCGGCCAGGTAGCCGGCGGTCGGCGGCAGGTCGTGGGTGGTCACCGAGGACAGGCAGTACTCGCGCCAGCGCTCGGCCGGCAGGGGACCGCCGTTTCCGTCGCGGTCGAGCTCGAACCAGAGGATCGACGTGCCGAGCAAGCCGCGCAGCAGCAGGTAGTCGCGCACCCACGGCTCGACCGTGCCGAGATCCTCGCCGACGACCACGGCCCCCGCGCGGTGCGCCTCCAGGGCGACGATGCCGATCATCGCCTCGTGGTCGTATCGCACGTAGGTGCCGTCGGTCGGCGGCAACCCCTGCGGGATCCACCACAGCCGGAACAAGCCGATGATGTGGTCGATGCGCACGCCGCCGGAGTGCCGCAGCACCGCGCGGATCAGCGCTCGGAAGGGCCGATACTCCTCGGCGTCGAGGCGGTCGGGCCGCCACGGCGGCTGGGACCAGTCCTGGCCGAGCTGGTTGAACTCGTCGGGCGGCGCGCCGGCGGTGACGCCCAGCGCCAGCACGTCCTGCAGGGCCCACGCGTCGGCGCCGTTGGGATGCACCCCGACGGCCAGGTCGTGCATCACGCCCAGTGCCATGCCGGCCCGGACCGCCCGGGACTGCGCGGCGGCGAGTTGCTCGTCGAGTTGCCATTGCAGCCATCGATGGAAGTCGACCGCGTCCGGATGCTTGGCGACGAAGGCGGCCACGCCCGGCGCGTGGGGATGCCGCAGCGACTCCGGCCAGGAATGCCAGTCGTCGCCGTACTTCTCGGCCAGCGCGCACCAGGTGGCGAAGTCGTCGAGCGCGCGCCCCTCACGGCCGCGGAAGGCCTCGTAGGACAACTCCCGTCCCGCCGACCGCGGCACCCGGTGCAGCAGCTCGAGCGCGGCGCGCTTCGCCGCCCACGCGCCGTCGCGATCGATGGCGTCGCGCCGGGCGGCTTTGAGTTGCACCTCGGCACGCAGCCGGCGCACCCGGCTGCGCTTGGGCAGCTCGGCGAGCTCGGGGATGGCCTCGACGCGCAGATAGATCGGGTTGACGAAGCGGCGCGACGTCGGCAGGTAGGGGGACGGCTCTATGGGCCGCGTCGGCGCGGCCGCGTGCAGCGGATTGACCAGGAGATAGTCGGCGCCGTGCCGCGACGCCGACCACACCGCCAGGTCGGTCAGGTCGGTCAGGTCGCCGACCCCCCACGACTGGCCGGAGCGCACGCTGTAGAGCTGGGCGGCCAGGCCCCAGCCCCGGCGGGCCCCGAGCCGCTCCGGCAGCCCGAGCCAGTCCGGCGTGATGATCAGGGCCGTGCTGGTCTCGTCGCCGCCGGAACGCAGGTGCACGCGGTGGTAGCCCAGCGGCAAATCGCCCGGCAGCACGAAGCTGGCCTCGCCGACCCAGCGCCCGTCCAGGTCGAACGGCGGGGTGAAGTTGTCCACCTGCTGGATCCCGCCGCGCACGGTGCCGTCCTCCAGCTGCAGCCAGACCTCGGCCGGGTCGCCGTGGGTCACGTGCACCCAGAACCGGGTCTGCTCTCCGGTGCGGCCGACGATGGTCGGCGGCAGCCGGCGGGCCCAGTGCGCCCGCAGCTTCGCGGTCAGGGCCGCGTTGCGCTCCTGCTCGCTGCCCGCCGCCACCCCGAGCGCGGCCAACACGGCCACCAGGGTCGTCGGCGAGACCGGCACCCGCCGCCCGGTCCAGTCCTCGTATTCGGTCGCGATGCCGTACCGCCGGGCAAGTTCGACCAGCGACGGCGCGAGCTCACTCATACCGGACATCTTGCTGCCAGAATCCGCCGGCCGACCAATCGGGAGAGGCCGGGGAGGGAAGGCGTCGCCCGCCGTGGCCGTTCGCCCAGGGCGCACGCTCGACAGGACGAGCCGGCCATTCGCCATTACGATGCCCTGAGGAGACATGAGGAGTCCGGGCGGGATCGGCGGGGGAACAGAAGATGCCAGCTCAACGGCGCCTGGCAGGCTGCTCGCGGCCGCATCGGCGGCGAGCCGCCGACAACCGGTCATCCGCGGACGAAGAGATGTAGCAGCGAACCCCATCGGCGCCGCGTGGCGAGGCCCGTACCGGTGCCTTACGGTTGTCGATGTAATTCGTGCAGCGGATATTTACGACGGACAATATCCAGGCGTTCTAGCAGACCGGATGGTGAATTAACGTGGCGGAAGAGAGTCGCGGGCAACGCGGGTCGGGGTATGGCCTCGGGTTGTCGACGCGGACCCAGGTAACCGGCTACCAATTCCTCGCTCGCCGCACCGCCATGGCGCTCACCCGCTGGCGCGTCCGCATGGAGGTCGAGCCCGGCCGGCGGCAGACGCTGGCCGTGGTGGCCTCGGTGTCGGCCGCCCTGGTGATCTGCCTGGGCGCCCTGCTCTACTCGTTCCTCAGCCCGGCGGGCCAAGTGGGGGATTCGCCGATCATCGCCGACCGCGACTCGGGCGCGCTGTACGTCCGCGTGGGCGACCGGCTGTACCCGGCGCTTAACCTCGCGTCGGCGCGGCTGATCACCGGCCGGCCGGACAACCCGCACCTGGTCAAGTCCAACCAGATCGCCAGCCTGCCGCGCGGCCCGCTGGTGGGCATCCCCGGTGCGCCGTCGAACTTCCACACCACGAGTCCGTCGACGTCGTCGTGGTTGGTGTGCGACACCGTCGCCACCTCGACCGGGGTCAGCGCCCCGTCCGGCGTCACGGTGACCGTCATCGACGGGAACCCCGACCTCAGCAACCACCGGCACGTGCTCAACGGGACCGACGCGGTGGTGCTCAGCTACGGCGGCGACGCGTGGGTGATCCGCGAGGGGCGCCGGTCACGGATCGACGCGACGAACCGGTCGGTGCTGTTGCCCCTGGGCCTGACGCCCGAGCAGGTCGGGCAGGCGAAGCCCATGAGCCGCGCGCTGTTCGACGCCTTGCCGGTGGGCCCGGAACTGACCGTGCCGCAGATCCAGAACGCGGGCTCCGCCGCCTCGTTCCCGGGCGCCCCCGGCCCGATCGGCACCGTCATCGTGACGCCGCAAATCAGTGGGCCGCAACAGTATTCGCTGGTGTTGGCCGACGGCCTCCAGACGCTGCCGCCGTTGGTGGCGCAGATCCTGCAGAACGCCGGGCCGGGCAACACCAAACCGGTGACCGTGGAGCCGTCGGCCCTGGCCAAAATGCCGGTGGTCAACAAGCTGGACCTGTCCTCCTACCCGGACGCGCCGCTGAACGTGGCGGACATCCGCGAGAATCCGGCGACCTGCTGGTGGTGGCAGAAGACCTCGGGCGAGAACCGGGCCCGCATCCAGGTCATCTCCGGCGCAACGATTCCCGTCGCGGCCAAGGACGAGAACAAGGTGGTGTCCCTGGTCAAGGCCGACACCACGGGCCGCGAGGCCGACCAGGTGTTCTTCGGGCCCGACTACGGCAACTTCGTGGCCGTCACCGGCAACGACCCCGGCGCCAAGACGACGGAGTCGCTGTGGTGGCTGACGGACGCGGGCGCCCGGTTCGGCGTCGACGACACCCGCGAGGTGCGTGAGGCGCTGGGGCTGAAGACGAAACCGAGCCTGGCGCCGTGGGTGGCGCTGCGGCTGCTCCCACAAGGCCCGACCCTGTCGCGGGCGGACGCGCTCGTGGAGCACGACACCCTACCGATGGACACGTCCCCAGGAGAATTGGCGGTACCTAAGTGAAACGCGGGTTTGCTCGGCCGACACCGGAGAAGCCTCCGGTCATCAAGCCGGAGAACATCGTCCTTCCGACGCCCCTGAGCATTCCGCCACCGGAGGGCAAGCCCTGGTGGCTGGTCGTGGTCGGCGTCCTGGTCGTCGGCCTGCTGATCGGCATGGTCGGCATGACCTTCGCCAGCGGCTCGCACGTGTTCGGCGGCGCCGGCGCCATCTTCCCGATCTTCATGATCGGCGGCGTCGCGATGATGATGTTCGGCGGCCGGTTCGGCGGCCAGCAGCAGATGAGCCGGCCCAAGCTGGACTCGATGCGGGCCCAGTTCATGCTGATGCTGGACATGCTGCGTGAGACCGCCCACGAGTCGGCCGACAGCATGGACGCCAACTACCGGTGGTTCCATCCGGCGCCCACGACGCTGTCCGCCGCGGTGGGGTCGCCGCGGATGTGGGAACGCAAGCCAGACGGCAAGGACCTCAACTTCGGTGTGGTCCGCGTCGGCGTCGGCATGACGCGGCCCGAGGTGACCTGGGGTGAGCCCCAGAACATGCCGACCGACATCGAGCTGGAGCCGGTGACCGGTAAGGCGCTGCAGGAATTCGGGCGCTACCAGAGCGTCGTCTACAACCTGCCCAAGATGATCTCGTTGCTCGTCGAACCGTGGTACTCGCTCGACGGCGAGCGGGAGCAGGTTCTCGGCCTGATGCGGGCCATCATCTGCCAGCTGGCGTTCTCGCACGGCCCCGACCACGTGCAGATGGTGGTCGTCAGCTCGGACCTCGACGAGTGGGACTGGGTGAAGTGGATTCCGCACTTCGGCGACCCGCGGCGCCAGGACGCGGCGGGGAACGCGCGGATGGTCTACAGCTCGGTGCGCGAGTTCGCCGCCGAGCAGGCCGAATTGTTCGCCGGCCGTGGGTCGTTCACCCCGCGGCACGCCAGTTCGTCGGCGCAGACCCCGACGCCCCACACGGTGATCGTGGCCGACGTCGTCGATCCCCAATGGGAGTACGTCATCAGCGCCGAAGGCGTCGACGGGGTGACGTTCTTCGACCTGACCGGATCTTCGATGTGGACGTCGGTTCCCGAGCGCACCTTGCGGTTCGACGACAAGGGCGTGATCGAGGCGCTGCCCCGCGACCGCGACACCTGGATGGTGATCGACGAGAAGCCGTGGTTCTTCGCCCTGACCGACCACATCAGCATCGCCGAGGCGGAGGAGTTCGCCCAGGCACTGGCTCGCTGGCGGCTGGCCGAGGCCTACGAGGAGATCGGCCAGCGGGTGGCCCACATCGGCGCCCGGGACATCATGGCCTACTACGGGATCGACGACCCGGGCCGCATCGACTTCCAGGCACTGTGGGGCGCACGCACCGACACGATGGGCCGGTCGCGACTGCGGGCGCCGTTCGGTAACCGCTCCGACAACGGCGAGCTGCTGTTCCTGGACATGAAGTCGCTGGACGAGGGCGGCGACGGTCCGCACGGTGTCATGTCCGGAACGACGGGTTCGGGTAAGTCGACCCTCGTGCGGACCGTGATCGAGTCGCTGATGCTCAGCCACCCGCCGGAGGAGCTGCAGTTCGTGCTGGCCGACCTCAAGGGTGGGTCGGCGGTCAAGCCGTTCGCCGGGGTACCGCACGTGTCGCGCATCATCACCGACCTGGAAGAGGACCAGGCGCTGATGGAACGCTTCCTGGACGCCCTGTGGGGCGAGATCGCCCGCCGCAAGGCGATCTGCGACAGCGCCGGCGTCGACGACGCCAAGGAGTACAACTCGGTCCGGCTCAGGATGCAGGCCCGCGGCCAGGACATGGCCCCACTGCCGATGCTCGTGGTGGTCATCGACGAGTTCTACGAATGGTTCCGCATCATGCCGACGGCGGTCGACGTGCTCGACTCGATCGGGCGGCAGGGCCGCGCGTACTGGATCCACCTGATGATGGCGTCGCAGACGATCGAGAGCCGCGCCGAAAAGCTCATGGAGAACATGGGTTACCGGCTGGTGCTGAAGGCCCGCACCGCCGGCGCCGCGCAGGCGGCCGGCGTGCCCAACGCGGTGAACCTGCCCGCGCAGGCGGGTCTGGGTTACTTCCGGCGCAGCCTGGAGGACATCGTCCGGTTCCAGGCCGAGTTCCTGTGGCGGGACTACTTCCCGCGCGGGCTCACCGACGACGGTGAGGAGGCGCCGGCGTTGGTGCACAGCATCGATTACGTTCGGCCGCAACTGTTCACCAACTCGTTCACCCCGCTCGAGGTCAGCGTGGGCGGCCCGGAGCTCACCCCGGCCGCCCTCACCAACGGCGAGACGCTCGAAGCCGACGGCGCGCCGACCGACGACGAAGACGTCGAGGGCATCCGGGTTCCGAAGGTCGGCACGGTGATCATCGATCAGCTGCGCAAGATCGACTTCGAGCCGTACCGGTTGTGGCAACCGCCGCTGAACCAGCCCGTCGCCATCGACGAGTTGGTCGACCGGTTCCTCGGGCGTCCGTGGCAGGAGGACTACGGCACGGCGCGCGACCTGGTCTTCCCGATCGGGATCATCGACCGCCCGTTCAAGCACGACCAGCCGCCGTGGACCGTCGACACCTCGGGCCCCGGCGCCAACGTCCTGATCCTGGGCGCCGGCGGTTCGGGCAAGACGACGGCCCTGCAGACCCTGATCTGCTCGGCCGCGCTCACGCACACCCCCGAGCAGGTCCAGTTCTACTGCCTGGCCTACAGCAGCACCGCGCTGACCACCGTCGCCCGGTTGCCGCACGTGGGTGAGGTGGCGGGTCCGACCGACCCGTACGGGGTGCGCCGCACGGTGGCCGAACTGCTCGCGTTGGTACGTCAGCGCAAGAGCACCTTTCTCGAGTACGGGATCGCCTCGATGGAGGTGTTCCGGCGCCGCAAGTTCGGCGGCGAGCCGGGCCCCGTCCCCAACGACGGGTTCGGCGACGTCTACCTGGTGGTGGACAACTACCGGGCGCTGGCCGAAGAGAACGAGGTGCTGATCGAGCAGGTCAACCTGATCATCAACCAGGGCCCCTCGTTCGGGGTGCACGTGGTGGTCACCGCCGACCGCGAATCGGAGCTGCGGCCCCCGGTGCGCAGCGGTTTCGGTTCCCGGGTCGAGCTGCGCCTGGCGGCCGTCGAGGACGCGAAGCTGGTGCGTTCCCGGTTCGCCAAGGACGTTCCGGTCAAGCCCGGCCGCGGCATGGTCGCCGTCAACTACGTCCGCCTGGACTCCGACCCACAGGCCGGTCTGCACACGCTGGTGGCGCGGCCTGCGCTGGGCACCACGCCCGACTACGTCTTCGAGTCCGACAGCATCATCGATGCGGTCAGTCGCCTCACCAGCAGCCAGGCCCCGCCGGTGCGCCGGCTCCCCGCCCGGTTCGACCTGGAGCAACTGCGCGAGGTGGCCGCACGGGACACCCGGCAAGGGGTCGGCGCGGGCGGAATCGCCTGGGCCATCTCGGAATTGGACCTGTCGCCGGTTTATCTCAACTTCGCCGAGAACGCGCACCTGATGGTGACCGGTCGACGCGAATGTGGGCGCACCACCACGCTGGCCACCATCATGAGCGAGATCGGCCGGCTGTACGCGCCCGGCGCCAGCAGCGCGCCCACGCCGCCGGCCGGTCAGCCCTCGGCACAGGTCTGGCTGGTGGACCCGCGGCGTCAGCTGCTGACCACGCTGGGTTCGGAGTACGTCGAGAAGTTCGCGTACAACCTCGACGGCGTGCAGGCGATGATGGGCGAGTTGGCGGCGGTCCTGGCGGGCCGCGAACCGCCACCCGGCCTGTCCGCGGAGGAGTTGCTGTCCCGGTCGTGGTGGAGCGGTCCGGAGATCTTCCTGATCGTCGACGACATCCAGCAGCTGCCGGCCGGTTTCGATTCGCCGCTGCACAAGGCCGCCCCATGGGTGACCAGGGCAGCCGACGTCGGATTGCACGTGATCGTCACGCGGACCTTCGGTGGCTGGTCCTCGGCGGGCAGCGACCCGATGCTGCGGGCGCTGGCCCAGGCCAACGCGCCGCTGCTGGTGATGGACGCCGACCCGGACGAGGGCTTCATCCGCGGCAAGATGAAGGGTGGCCCGTTGCCCCGCGGCCGCGGCCTGCTGATGGCCGAGGACACCGGTGTGTTCGTCCAGGTGGCGGCGACGGAGTTGCGCAAGTAGGACGCGGATACCGCTGCGCTGGGGTCGGTTGGATCAGCCCCAGCGCAGCGGTAACTCTTTGAGCGCGAAACTCTTTGACGGGAAGTTGATCTCGGGCGCGTAGTCCGCCGGCAGGTCGAAGTCGGGAATCTGCCTCAGCCATTCCCCGACGACCACCGTCAGCTCGATCCGCCCCAGGTGCGATCCCAGGCAGCGGTGCGGCCCGCCGCCGAATCCCCAGTGCCGGTGCACCTTTCCGTCCATCACGAGTTCGTTGACGGACGTGGCGTCGCTGTCGTCGCGGTTGACCGCGGCCATGCACAACCGCACCGATGTGCCCGAGGGCAGCGTCATGCCGCCGATTTCGACGACCTGGGTGGTGACCCTGGGTGCCACCGGCGCCGACGGCTCCAGCCGGACGATCTCCTCGACGAAGACCCGGATCTGGCGGGGATCGTCACGAAGCAGGTCGCGAAGCTGCGGCCGGCGCGCCAATTCGAGCAGGCAGAATCCGATCGCCGCCGTCACCGTGTCCAGCCCCGCCAGGATCAGCAGGTGGCTCATGCCCAGCAGTTCCACGTCACTGAAGTCGCCGTCGCTGGCCATGATCCGCGACAGCATGTCGGATCCCGGGCTCTGTCGCCGTTGCTGGATCACGTCGACCAGATACGCGAGCAGGTGCCGGCCCTGCTCGAGGTCGTCGGGCGTGAGGTAGGGCTTGTCACCGACGACGGCGTCCTTCCACCCGATCAGGCGGTCCCGATCCGCCAACGGCAGACCGTAGAGGTCCATGAAGACCTGAAACGGGTAGAGCCGGGCGAAATCGGCCATCACTTCGCATTTGCCTTGGGCCGCAAGCGCACCGATCATCTCGGCGGCGTGCCGTTCCAGCACCGGCCGGGACGCACTGAGGCCGTGGGGGCTGAAGAACGGCTGCAGCACCTTCCGGTAGCGGGTGTGCTGAGGGGGGTCAAAAGCCAACGGCACCACGGGCAACGGGTGCCCGGGCGGCTGCAGGATCGTCGACGAGAAGACCTTGGGGTTGCGCAGCGCGGCCAGGACGTCCTCGCGGCGCGTGATGTAGTAGTGGCCGTTCATGAACACCACCGGCCCCGCGTCGCGCAGCGTCTTCCATCCGACGCCTCGATCCACGGCCATGGGCAACTTCTCGTAATCGAGCCGCGGAAGGTGGAACGTGCCGTACTGGCCCCCGCCAGGAGTGGTCATGCGCCCAGTCTCCGCCTGTCTGTTTGTCTGGTGGCACACCAATATCGCATCCGCCGCAACGGGACACGAATCGAAGTGCCGGCCGAACGCGCGACTTACGGCCCGCGGCGGCGCCCGCACCTTCTTCTCCACCGCCCCGACCGACTAATCTACGACTCGATTCGTCAAGTGCGGTCCTGCTGAATTCGCATGGCCGGGTAGGGAGGAAACCTGTGCGGGTTCGTCTCGAGAAGTCGAAGTGCGTGGGCCACGCCCAGTGCTATGCGGTCGATCCGGAGCTGTTCCCGATCGACGACTCTGGCTATTCGACCCTGGAAGAACACGAGGTCAGGCCGGGGGACGAGCAGGTGACCCGCGACGGCGTCGCCTCCTGCCCGGAGATGGCGCTGGTGATCGAAGAGGACTGACGACCCTCCCGGCGGGCAAACCGCGGGTGAACAACCGGTTGCCGAAAATGAACGCTGGTCGACGGGGAGTGAACAATCGCTGGCCTGGAATGAACAGTTGGCATTGCGTATCGGAGCACTCCCGATAACAAACTAATCTCATGGGCGAGCGACAGTTCGGACACACGCGAGCTGTCGCTCGGTTGCTGACAACAGGGGATTCATTCGAGGCTTAAGGGTGCACGTTGTTCCTGAACGGACGTCCGAAACGCGTGGTGGCAGACCACCTTTGGATGCACGGTACGGGATCGGCACGATGCGCCGGCCGGCCCGCCGACTGGGGTGGTGGACCGCAAGGTTCGAGTCGGTGATCCCGGGATGTCGGCGGCCGGGGGGTGGCGTTTGCTTACGAAGCCGTGAACACGGCCACCACTGATTCCGATACGACGGTCGAGTTCGCCAGTGATCGCGGCCAACTGAGGAGAACAGGTGTTTGACTTCGGGGCGTTACCGCCGGAAATCAATTCCGGCCGGATGTATGCAGGTCCGGGTTCGGGGCCAATGATGGTCGCGGCAGCAGCCTGGGATGTACTTGCCGCAGAATTGGGCACGGCGGCAAGCGGTTACAACTCGATCATCGACGAACTGACCAACGGACCCTGGGTGGGCCCGGCCTCGACGTCGATGATCGCGGCCGTCACGCCCTACGTGAGCTGGCTGACGACAATCGCCGGCCAGGCCGAGGAGACCGCCGGTCATGCGCGCGCCGCCGCGGCGGCCTTCGAGGCCGCGTTTGCGATGACGGTGCCGCCGCCGGTGATCGCCGCCAACCGGGTTTTGCTGGCGACGCTGGTCGCGACGAACTTCTTCGGGCAGAACACGCCGGCGATCATGGCGACCGAGGCCCAATACATGGAGATGTGGGCCCAGGACGCGGCGGCGATGTACGGCTACGCCGCCTCCTCGACGACCGCGTCGCAGATGACGCCGTTCAGCGCGGCGCCCCAGACCACCACGCCGGACGGCGAATCCCAACAGTTCGCCGCCGTCACACAGGCCACCACGCAGCAGGCCGGCAACACGGCGCAGACCGTCTCCAACACGTCGTCGCAGCTGGCGACACCCCAGGTGCTGTCGGCAACCGCCCCCCAGACGGCGCAGCAAGTCATCACCGCCGGCACGGCACCGACCACCGGCTCTGTGCAGGATGTCCTGCCCAGCCCGACCAACTGGTGGTCGCTGACCCCCGGTAACTACACGGCGATCATCAAACAGACGCTGCAGGCGTATTTCGGCGTGGGTATCGGGAACTTCGGCTGGTCGATAGGCCAGCAGCTGACCTTCGGACCCGGTGGTTCGACCGTGGGTTCGGCCGGTACCTGGTTCCCGACGCCGCAGTTCGCCCAGCTGGGCCTGGGCAACCTGGGCAGCCTGGGCAACGCCGGTGGTGCGGTGACGGCCGGAGCCGGGCAGGCCGCTCAGGTCGGTGGGCTGTCGGTGCCCCAGCAGTGGGCCACGCTGGCCTCCTCGGTGAGCCCGGCCGAAGCCACCGACGTGGAGGCCGCTCCGATTCAGACCGTCTCGGCGAGCAGCCCGCCCGGCAACGCGCTGCTGCGCGGCATGCCCACCGGTGCGATGGGCCGTCGTGCCGGCGCCGCCGCCGGCTACACGCACAAGTACGGCTTCCGCTACAGCGTGCTGACGCGCCCACCATCGGCCGGATAAGGAAAGTCCAGGTGAACGGAAGTTGTCCACTAATGAACACTCGGCACTAGGGAGGCAAGGCAGCGCGTGACCCATCTAATCTCACGAATGAGCCATGCCCGCGGTATGCCCAATGGTGAACCGTTCCGCGAAGAGCACCGAGCCGAAAGACCAGGAGGGGAATCCAGATGTCATTTGTGACGACGCAGCCGGAGGCGCTGAGCGCGGCGGCCGGCAGCCTGCAGAGCATCGGCTCGGCGCTCAATGCGCAGAACGCGGCCGCGGCGGCCCCCACCACGGGGGTGGTGCCGGCCGCGGCCGACGAGGTGTCGGCGCTCACCGCCGCCCAGTTCGCCGCGCATGCCCAGATGTATCAGGCCGTCAGCGCGCAGGCGGCAGCCATTCACGAAATGTTCGTAAACACCCTCAGCATGAGCTCGGGGTCGTATGCCGTGACTGAGGCGGCCAACGCGGCCGCGACGGGTTAAA
>NZ_GG770555.1:459581-468026 GCF_000164135.1 Mycobacterium parascrofulaceum ATCC BAA-614
TGATCCGGGCCCAGGCCGCGTCTCTGGAGGCTGAGCACCAGGCCATCGTTCGCGATGTGCTGGCCGCGGGTGACTTCTGGGGCGGTGCCGGTTCGGTGGCCTGCCAGGAGTTCATCACCCAGTTGGGTCGCAACTTCCAGGTGATCTACGAGCAGGCCAACGCCCACGGGCAGAAGGTGCAAAGCGCCGGCAGCAACATGGCCAGCACCGACAGCGCCGTTGGGTCCAGCTGGGCCTAACCCCAACTTCAGGCGCGGCAGCACACCACACGTCGGTGTGCTGCCGCGTCCTGCGGTTACCGTGCACTTTGAACCCTTGAGGTAGTGATGGACCAACAGACCGCCCGCACCGACATCACCGTTAACGTCGACGGTTTCTGGATGCTCCAGGCACTTCTGGACATCCGCCACGTCGCACCGGAATTGCGGTGCCGGCCATATGTTTCGACCGACTCGAACGACTGGCTCAACGAGCATCCCGGCATGGCGGTGATGCGGGAGCAGGGCATCGTCGAGAACGATCAGGTCAACGAGCATGTGGCCGCTCGGATGAGGGTGCTGGCCGCGCCGGACCTCGAGGTGATCGCCCTGCTGTCGCGGGGCAAGCTGCTCTACGGCGTCGTCGACGACGAGAACCAGCCTCCGGGGTCGCGCGACATCCCGGACAACGAGTTCCGGGTGGTGCTGGCCCGCCGCGGCCAGCACTGGGTGTCGGCGGTGCGAGTGGGCAGCGACATCACCGTTGATGACGTCGCCATCGCCGACAGCGCCTCGATCGCGTCCCTGGTCTTGGACGCGCTGGAGTCGATCCACCACGCGGAGCCGGCGGCGATCAACGCGGTCAACGTGCCGCTGGAGGAGATGCTGGAAGCGACGAAATCCTGGCAGGAGTCGGGATTCAACGTGTTTTCGGGCGGCGACCTGCGGCGGATGGGCATCAGCGCCGCCACCGTCGCCGCGCTGGGACAGGCTCTCTCGGATCCCGCGGCCGAGGTCGCGGTGTACGCGCGTCAATACCGGGACGACGCCAAAGGCCCCAGCGCCTCGGTGCTGTCGCTCAAAGACGGCTCCGGCGGCCGCATCGCGCTCTACCAGCAGGCGCGGACGGCCGGGTCGGGGGAAGCCTGGCTCGCCATCTGTCCGGCCACCCCGCAGTTGGTACAGGTGGGCGTCAAGACGGTGCTGGACACACTCCCGTACGGCGAGTGGAAAACCCACAGCAGGGTCTGACGACGAAACACAAAGTTCACCAATGGCTTTGCACTCAACATGCGGTTGAGATGCCAACACGGCATACTTCTCTAAGAGATTCAGCAAATCTCAAACCACTGTCACCAGAGTTTTATCGCAAGGCGGGGTAGATGGAATTCGCAATAGCCGGGATGCGCTTTCCCGGGGGCCGCAGCGCCCCGGAGAGTGGGCCGGCGCAGACTCCGGCCCGGCCGGCGGCACGGGGTTACACAATCACGACGGTAAGGGGTTCAGGGCGATGACTGCGGTAGTTGAAGCGCTACAGCCTGACGTTGAGGGGATTTCGCAGCCTCGGGCGGTCGTGGTCGGTGTTATGGCCGGGGCGGGCGTACAGATCGGCGTCCTGCTGGACGCGAACGCTCCCGTCTCGGTGATGACCGAGCCGCTGCTCAAGGTGGTGAACAGCCGCCTCCGGGAGCTCGGCGAGACCCCGTTGGAGGCCACCGGCCGCGGCAGGTGGGCGCTCTGCCTGGTCGACGGCACGCCCTTGCGGGCCACCCAGTCGCTGACCGAACAGGACGTCTACGACGGCGACCGCCTCTGGATCCGGTTCATCCAGGACACCGAGCATCGCTCGCAGGTCATCGAGCACATCTCCACCGCGGTTGCGGCAAACCTCAGCAAGCGGTTCGCAGCGATCGACCCGGTCATGGCGGTGCAAGTCGGCGCGTCGATGGTGGCGGCCGGGGTGACCGCCGCCTCGGGGCTGCTGCTCTGGTACCGGTGGCACCACAACTCCTGGCTGCCGACCGCATACTCCGCCGTCATCGCCCTCGTGGTGCTGGGCGTTTCCTTGATGCTGCTCATGCGGGCACGCACGGACCAGGATCGCCGCATCGCCGACATCATGCTGCTGAGCGGCCTGGCGCCGCTCACGGTGTCGGCGGCGGCGGCGCCGCCCGGCGGCTTGGGGTCCCCGCACGCGGTGCTGGGCTTCGGCGTCCTCACCATCGCCACGATGCTGGCGCTGCGTTTCACCGGCCGCCGGCTGGGCCTCTACACCGCGCTGATCACGGTCAGCGTGGTCACCGCGATCGCCGCCCTGGCGCGAATGGTCGCGATGACCAGCGCCGTGACGCTCCTGACGAGCGTCGTCCTGGTGTGCGTGCTGGTGTATCACACCGCTCCCGCGCTCTCCCGCCGGCTGGCCGGCATCCGCCTGCCGGTGTTCCCCTCGGCGACCAGCCGTTGGGTGTTCGAGGCCCGGCCCGACCTGCCCACCACCGTGGTCCGGTCCGACGGTGGACCCCCGGTGCTCGAGGGCCCCGCTTCCGTCCGGGACGTCTTGGTGCAGGCGGAACGCGCGCGCTCCTTCCTGACGGGCCTGCTGGTCGGGCTCGGTGTGTTGATGGTGGTCTCGCTGACGGCGTTGTCGGATCCGCACACCGGCCAGCGCTGGCTGCCGCTGTTGCTGGCCGGCTTCAGCGCCGGTTTCCTGATGCTGCGCGGACGCTCCTACGTCGACCGCTGGCAGGCGATCACCCTCGCCGTCACCGCCGTCCTGATCGTCGGCGCGGTGGTCGCGCGGTACGCGCTCGTGCTGCAGTCGCCCCTGGCCGTGTCGATCAGCGCGGCGATCCTGGTTCTGCTGCCGGCGGCCGGCCTCACGTCCGCGGCCGTGGTGCCCAACACCATCTACAGCCCGCTGTTCCGCAAGTTCGTGGAATGGATCGAATATCTCTGCCTGATGCCGATCTTCCCGCTGGCATTGTGGTTGATGAATGTCTATGCAGCCATCCGCTACCGGTAGTGGCAAGGTGTGGCGAGGGCGCGCGTCCGCCGCGGCCCTCGCCGCAGTCTTGCTCTCCTCAGGAGCATTGGCCGGCCTCCCGCCCGCCTATGCGATTTCGCCGCCGACGATCGATCCGGCCGCGGTGCCGCCGGACGGTCCGCCCGGTCCGCCCGCGCCGATGAAGCAGAATTCGTACTGCACCGAGGTGGGCGTGCTGCCCGGCACCGATTTCCGGTTGCAGCCGAAGTACATGGACATGCTGAACCTGCAGGAGGCATGGCAATTCGGCCGCGGCGCCGGCATCAAGGTGGCCGTCATCGACACCGGTGTCAGCCCGCACCCCAGGTTTCCGCACCTGATTCCGGGCGGTGACTACGTCATGGGTGGCGATGGATTGTCGGACTGCGACGCGCACGGAACGATCGTGGCGTCGATGATCGGCGCCGCGCCCGCCAACGGCGCGGGTCCGCCGCCGGCCGCTCCGCGCCGTCCGGTCACCATCCCCACGACCGAACCGCCGCCGAAAGCGCCGCCGCCCCAGACGGTGACGCTGTCGCCGCTGCCGCAGACCGTGACGATGGTCCCCCCGACCGAGGAGCCGCCGCCGGGACCGTTCGGGCTGCCCCCGGCCCCGCCGCCACCACCGCAGCAACCCGCGGGACCGCCCCCGGGACCGCCGCCGGCCGGGCAGGCCCCCGCGAGCAACCACGTCGGTGGCACGGTGACGATCCCGAGCACGGTGTCGATGCCCAGCCACTCGGGCGGGAGCCACGTGGTCGGCGTCGACTACCCGGTCGGCCCGCGCCCACTGGATCCGCCGCCATCCCCGCCACCGCCGCCGGCCCCGTCGGCCGGTCCCGACGCGTTCAGCGGTATCGCCCCGGATGTGGACATCATCGCGATCCGCCAGTCCAGCCAGGCCTTCGGCCTCAAGGACGCCTACACCGGCGACGAGGACCCGCAGACGAGGGCGAAGATCGACAACGTCCAGACGATGGCGCGAGCGATCGTGCACGCCGCCGACATGGGTGCGCAAGTCATCAACATCTCCGACGTCACCTGCATGAGCGCGCGCAACATCATCGACCAGCGTGCGCTGGGAGCCGCGGTGCGCTACGCGGCTGTCGACAAGAACGCCGTCATCGTGGCCGCCGCCGGAGACACCAACAAGAAGGACTGCAAGCAGAACCCGCCGCATGATCCGCTGCAGCCCAACGATCCTCGCAACTGGAGCTCCGTCACCACGGTCGTGACACCGTCGTGGTTCAGCGACTATGTGCTGACGGTGGGCGCGGTCGGCGAAGATGGCCGGCCGCTGACGCAGGGCGGTCAGGGGCAGGGTTCGACGAGCGTGGCCGGTCCGTGGGTGGGCATCGCCGCGCCCGGCACCGACGTCGTCGGGTTGTCCCCCCGGGACGACGGCGTGATCAACGCGATCGACGGCCCGGACAACACGCTCCTGGTCCCGTCCGGCACCAGCTTCTCGGCCGCGATCGTGTCCGGCGTCGCCGCGCTCGTTCGCGCCAAGTTCCCCCAGCTGTCGGCATACCAGGTCATCAATCGGTTGACCCGCACCGCCCGCGCACCGGCGCGCGGCGTGGACAATCAGATCGGCCACGGCATCGTCGACCCGGTGGCGGCGCTCACGTGGGACGTCCCCGAGGGGCCGTTGAAGCCGCCGCAGCAACTTTCGGCGCCGCTGAACATACCGAAGCCCGCCCCGCCCAGGGACATGGTGCCGGTGTGGGTGGCCGCCGGAGGCCTGCTCGGGGCGTTACTGATCGGCGGGGGCGTGTTCGGTACGGCGATGCTGATGAAGCGATCGCGCAAGCAGCAATGAGGGCGGAGCAGCAAACAGTCATGAAAGCTCAGCGCAGGTTCGGATTGTCGTTGTCGTGGCCACGGGTCACCGCGGTGTTCCTGGTGGACATCGCGATCATGGTGGTGGCCAGCCACTGTCCCGAGTCCTGGCAGGGCACCTATCGCATCGCGTTCTGGGTGGGCGTGGGCCTCGCGGCGTTGGTCGCCCTGTTGTCGCTGATCACCTATCACGGCGTCACGGTGACCTCGGGATTGGCCACCTGGCTGTGGGACTGGTCCGCCGATCCGGGTACCGCACTGGGCGCGGGTTGCACGCCGGCGCTCGACTACCAGCGCCGGTTCGGGCGTGACCGGGTCGGCGTGCGGGAGCACGAGGGCCAGCTGGTGTCGGTCATCGCGTTGAACGGCGGCGAGGGCGACCCGTCGTCGCGCCACCGGCACCGGACGTCGCCGCCCACCCTGTTGGTGCAGGCAGTGGCAGATGGGTTGCGCCAGTTCGACATTCACCTCGATGACATCGAAATCGTGTCGGTCAAGGTGCGCCGCGGCGGTAACGCCGCCGAGCTGTCCAAGCTCGACGACTTCGGGCCCGAGGAGTGGGAGGTGGCCAACGGCGAGCCCACCTCGTTCGTTCGCCGCACCTGGCTGGTGTTGCGGATGAACCCGCAGCGCAACATCGCCGCGGTGGCGGTCCGCGACTCGCTGGCATCGACCTTGGTGGCGGCCACCGAGCGGCTGGCCCAGGACCTCGACGGGCTCACCTGCGCCGCGCGGCCGCTGACGGCCGAGGAGCTCACCGAGGTGGACCGCGCGGTGCTCGCCGACCTGGAGCCCACCTGGAGCCGGCCGGGCTGGCGCCGCCTCAAGCATTTCAACGGCTTCACCACGAGCTTCTGGGTGACGCCGTCCGACATCACCACCGACACGCTCGACGAGCTGTGGCAGGCGGACACCGTCGCCACCGTCCTGACGGTCCGGCTGACCTCTCGCGCGGGCCGGCCGCAGGTGTCGGCGTGGGTGCGCTACCACAGCGAAAAGCGGCTGCCACGAGACGTGTCGGCCGGCCTCAACCGCCTCACCGGGCGACAGTTGGCGGCGGTCCGCGCCAGCATGCCCGCCCCCGCGACACGCGCCCCGCTTGTCGTGCCGAGCCGCGTACTGCGTGACGACGACGACCTAGTGCTGTCGGTCGATCAGCTGCGAGGGAGCCCGGCGGGCGTGCCTGCAGCGCAATGACGCGGCCGCAATCGACCGCCGAGGGCGCCCGAAACGCGATGGTCGCCGGCCTGTTGGCATCGGGGATATCGGTCAACGGGCTGCAGCCCAGTCACAACCCGCAGGTGGCCGCGCAGATGTTCGCCACTGCCAGCAACCTGGACCCGGGCATGTGCGACGCCTGGCTGGCGCGGTTGCTGGCGGGGGAGCGCAGCATCGAGGTGCTTGCCGGCGCGTGGGCGTCGGTCCGGACGTTCGGGTGGGAGACCCGCCGGCTCGGGGTCACCGATCTGGACTTCCGGCCCCAGGTATCCGACGGGCTGTTCCTGCAGTTGGCCGTCACCAGCGTCGAGTCATTGGCGTGCGCATACGCCGCCGTTCTCGCCGAAGCGAAGCGCTACGAGGAGGCGGCGGAGCTACTCGACGGTGTCGAGCCCCGACAACCCTTCGAGCAGGAGCTGGTCGACTATGTGCGGGGTGTGCTGTATTTCCGCACCGGCCGCTGGCCGGATGTGCTCAACCAGTTCCCCGAGGGCAAGGTTTGGCGGCAGCCCGAGCTGAAGGCCGCCGGGGCGGCGATGGCCACTACGGCGCTGGCGTCGCTCGGCGTCTTCGAGGAGGCGCTGCGGCGCGGCCAGGACGCCGTCGAAGGCGACCGGGTGCCGGGCGCGGCAAACATCGCGCTGTATACCCAGGGCATGTGCCTGCGGCACCTGGGCCGCGAGGAGGAAGCCGCAGAATTGCTGCGCCGGGTGTATTCGCGGGATCCGAAGTTCAGCCCCGCCCGCGAAGCGCTGGACAACCCGAGTTACCGGCTGGTCCTGACGGACCCGGAAACCATTGAGGCGCGGACGAATCCGTGGGATCCGGACAGCGCGCCGACCCGCGCGGAGACGGAGGCCGCTCGCCACGCCGAGGAGGCCGCCCGCTATCTGGCCGAGGGTGACGCGGAACTCAACGCGATGTTGGGGATGGAACGCGCCAAGCGGGAAATCAAGCTGATCAAGTCGACGACGAAGGTCAACCTGGCGCGCGCCAAGATGGGCCTGCCCGTCCCGGTGACGTCGCGGCACACCCTGTTGTTGGGGCCGCCCGGTACCGGTAAGACGTCGGTGGCGCGGGCGTTCGCCAAGCAGTTGTGCGGCTTGACGGTGCTTCGCAAACCGGTGGTGGTGGAAACCAGCCGCACCAAGCTGCTGGGCCGGTACATGGCCGACGCGGAAAAGAACACCGAGGAGATGCTCGAGGAAGCGTTGGGCGGCGCGGTGTTCTTCGACGAGATGCACACGTTGCACGAAAAGGGTTACCAGCAAGGCGATCCGTACGGCAACGCGATCATCAACACGTTGCTGCTGTACATGGAGAACCATCGCGACGACCTCGTCGTCTTCGGCGCGGGCTACGCCAAGGCCATGGAGAAGATGCTGGACGTGAACCAGGGCCTACGGCGGCGGTTCTCGACCGTCATCGAGTTCTTCAGCTATACCCCGGACGAGCTCGTCGCGTTGACCCGGCTGATGGGGCAGGAGAACGAGGACGTCATCAGCGAGGAGGCGGCCGAGTCGCTATTGCCGTCGTACACCAGGTTTTATCTCGACGAGAGCTACTCCGAAGACGGTGACCTGATCCGCGGCATCGATACGCTCGGCAACGCCGGCTTCGTGCGCAACGTGGTGGAGAAGGCCCGCGATCACCGCAGCTTCCGTCTGGACGACGAGGACTTGGACGCGGTGCTGGCCAGCGACGTCACCGAATTCAGCGAGCGCCAACTGCTGCGGTTCAAGGAACTGACCCGCGAGGATCTCGCCGAGGGCCTGTCCGCGGCGGTCGCCGAGAACAAGTCGACGTAGCTCGGGCTCCATCCGCGACGGGGCGACCTGCGGTTGAAACCCGTGGCTCCTGGCTCGGACACCCCCGGGACTGATCTGTCTTGCCGAACGCCCTTTTCGGCAGGCGCCCGCAATGATCGGACGTGGCGCCGGCCGCGTGGGCGGTCCGCTGCTGGTGTCATCGACATTGGGTTCCGCGCCTCGCTTAGTGCGTCCGCCCGCCGCCGGCCGGGTGGGCGTCGCGCGAGTGCCGCCTGACGATTCTTACAAATCCGAATAGAGAAAAGCCATCGTCGAGCAACGCCGCGAGCGGCGCCGCCGGGCGGTTGGGATTCGCGCAAAAGCCATGCTGAGCTGGGAAAGCGTCGCTCACAGGAAACTAACAGCAGCTAATCAGGCGTGCGGGAGATTAGCCCGTTTACCCTTCATCCTGGTGAACAGTAGGGGAACTGGATGACAATCAACTATCAGTTCGGCGATGTCGACGCCCACGGTGCCTTGATCCGGGCCCAGGCGGCGTCTCTGGAGGCTGAGCATCAGGCCATCGTGCGCGATGTGCTGGCCGCGGGTGACTTCTGGGGCGGTGCCGGTTCGGTGG
>NZ_GG770555.1:468076-478464 GCF_000164135.1 Mycobacterium parascrofulaceum ATCC BAA-614
CGTGCCAGGAGTTCATCACCCAGTTGGGTCGCAATTTCCAGGTGATCTACGAGCAGGCCAATGCGCACGGGCAGAAGGTGCAGAGCGCCGGCAGCAACATGGCCAGCACCGACAGCGCCGTCGGATCGAGCTGGGCGTAATACGCGTCGATGTATTGAACAGGATATTTGGTGCACGCCCCGCAATGCGCCCGGGGTTTTGAACTGGAACGCGGTTTTAGCGGCTCTGCCGCAGTGTGAATTATGCCACTTCGGAATAAGTCAACGGGAGGTCGTCGGCTCGGGCAATTACGCGTCGTAACATTGACTTGAAACATAATGGCGCGAATCGGCTTTGGATGCCGATCCGGCCCGGGAAATTATTTCCACGAATCGCGATTGACTAATTGTGATCAATCGTGGTTACTTCCTGCCCTACAGCGCTTTGAACTGGATGTATGCAAAATCACAACCCTCTGATTGCAAACAAGTTCTCACATCCGCGGGACCCGCTATGACATTTAAGCTTTACAGTTTGTTACGCGAAGGGAACACGCGCTCGATATGTTACGGTCGCTTTGGACTTAATATTCGTTCGGTGGGCCCCGGAGGGCAACCGGACGCAATCTTTATCAGCAATTCTCAGGCTAAGGAGAGAATGGTTTGTTGTCGGGCGTGTGTGAACCAGCTCACCGCAGGAATGGTGGATTCCATGCGTTTCATTAGAACTGTCGCGCGGATACGGCCGGGGCAGCAAAGCCGCGCCTACCATGGCGGCCACTTGGGGGACCGGAGGTAGAAGATGCTGGATTTCGGAGCGCTTCCGCCGGAGATCAACTCGGGGCGGATGTATGTCGGTGCGGGGTCGGGTCCGCTGCTGGCCGCTGCGGCGGCCTGGGACGAGTTGGCTGCGGAACTGCAGGTCACCGGCGCGTCGTACAACTCGATAATCGAGACGCTGGCGACGGGTCCGTGGACGGGACCGTCGGCGATCGCGATGGCGGCCGCCGCCGCGCCGTACGTGGCGTGGATCAATGCCACCGGCGCACAGGCCGAAGCGGCCGGCGCCCAGGCGAAAGTTGCCGCCGGCGCTTACGAGGCGGCGTTCGCGGCCACCGTGCCACCACCGGTGATCGCGGCCAACAGGGCCCTGCTCGCCACGCTCATCGCCACCAACATCCTCGGTCAGAACACGCCGGCGATCGCCGCCACCGAGGCGCAATACATGGAGATGTGGGCGCAGGACGCCGCGGCAATGTACGGCTATGCCGCCTCGTCGGCGACCGCATCGCAGCTGACGCCGTTCGCCGAGCCGCCGCAGACCACGAACACCGACAGCACGGTCATGCAGGCCAGCGCCATGACACAGTCCACCGCGCAGGCGAGTTCCAACACGGTTTCGCACCTGTCCCAGCTGAGCGCCACGATGCAGCCGGCGATGCAGACCCTGAATGCCGGGACGAACGCGGGAACGACCTCGACGGGGCTTACCGTGCCGCCGATCGTCCAAAACTGGAACACCTTCTGGTCCGCCGTCACCGGGGTGTACTCGCCACAGTCGTGGAGCACGATTCCCGGCGGTCCGTTCCTGTCGTTCGGGCAGGCGTACGCGTGGGGCCAGAACGGACAGAGCGCCGCCGCCTACTTGTCCGGCCCGAAAGCGATCACCGGCGCGCTCGCCCCGCTGACCAGTGGCGCCAGCGCCGTAAAGCCCATGCTCAGCTCCGCCGTCGGCGGGCAGGTGTCGGGGTCACTGGGTAAGGCGGCCCTGGTCGGGAACATGTCGGTGCCCCAAGGCTGGACCGAAGCCGCACCGGCGGTCCGGACGATCGCCCAGGTGATACCGGCCAACCTTGCCGCAGCTCCGGCCGCCACGCTGGCCGGCGAGGAGGGCATGTTCAGCCAGATGGGCCTGTCCAGCCTGTTGGGAAGGGCCGTCGCCAGCAGCGCGACCCATTCGGTGGGCGCCACCGCGGCCAAGGCCGCCGGCTCGCTGGGCGGCGTGGTCGCCGAGGCGGACCCCGCCGCGGCCACCATCATCGTGATCCCGGCCCTCGAGGACTGACCGGCGATGACCACCACGCACACCAGACCAGCGCCGTCCACCCAGGCGCCACCAAGCAGGCAAGGGGAGTAGCGATGTTTTACGGAGCCTTTCCGCCGGAATTCAACTCGGGCCGGATGTACAGCGGCCCGGGACCGGAGTCCCTGGTCGCCGCGGCGACGGCATGGGAGAACCTCGCGACCGACCTGCAGGCGACCGCGTCCGCGTACTCGTCGGTGGTCTCGAGCCTGACCACCGGCCCGTGGGTCGGACCGTCGTCGATGGCCATGGCGGCCGCGGCCGCGCCCTACGTGGCCTGGATACAGCAAACCGCCGCCCAGGCCGCTCAAACCGCGGCACAGGCCACGCAGGCCGTCGCCGCATACGAGACGGCCTTTGCCGCCCACGTACCCCCGCCGGTGATCGCTGCCAACCGGGCACTGCTCGCGCAGCTGGTAGCGACCAATCTGTTCGGGCAGAACACCGCCGCGATCGCGGCGAACGAGGCCGAATACGGCGACATGTGGGCCCAGGACGCGACGGCGATGGACACCTACTTCGCGTCCTCTGCGACCGCATCGAACAGCCTGCAGGAGTTCAGCCCCGCCCCCCAGACGACCAACCAATCGGCGGGGCCGATGCAGGCGGCGGCGCTGACTCAGACCGCCAACACCGCGGCCGGCACCGTCACGAAAAACCTTGCGGGCACCGCTAACTTGGCCGGCACCACCACCGGCGCCACCGGGCCACTGGCCTGGCTCGCCAACCTCGGCACCGCCTACCAGACGTTCTGGACCAACCTCCTGAACACGATCCCGGGCGGGGCGAACTTCTACACGGCGATGTACAACGCCGTCAAAGTCCCCCTCGGCCTGACGACCACGTTCAACGACATCGGACTGCTGATCAACTTCCCGGTGTCACAGTGGCTCAAGTTCGCCCCGCCGATCGCCTACGGCGCGCTGCCCAAGGACGCGTTGGGGGCGGGGCTCGGGGCGCTCGGCTTCAGCAGGGGAACGCTGTTCGACGCGCTCAGCCCGACGGCGGGCTTCGCCCGGGGCACGCTGGTCGGATCGTTGACCGTTCCGCCCAGCTGGGCCTCGGCCACCCCGGCCATTCGGACGGTCGCTGCGGCACTGTCGGCCGCGGGACCCGAGGCCGTGCCGGCGGCCGCGCTGGGCGAGGGCAGCCTGTTCAGCTCGATGGGGATGGCGGGGATGCTGGGCAGCGCCCTCGGCTCCGGGGGGCCCACCGTGGTCGGTGCCGGCGTGCGCAACCGGATGAAGCCCATCAAGGACCTCAAGGACAAACAATCGCCGGAACAGCTGAAGCGCCTGGTCGCGCAGATATCGGAGCAACCCGAAACCGTGCAACACCACAGCGTCGACCAGGAGGGCCTGGACGCCCTGCTCGAGCAGCTGGCCAAGAAGCCAGGCATCCACGCGGTGCACCTGAAAAAGGGGGACAAGTCAAAAGTTCTTCCCGCCGACGCCCAAATCGGTTAGCGGACAACACGATCCATTACCAGGATCGCCGTCGCAGGAGAGAAGGTAAGACAATGAAACGGCTACTAGCGTTACTGGGTGCCCCGCTCATGATCGGCCTGGCCGCGCCGGCATATGCCGATCCCCCGCCGGTACCCGACGGTGACGACGGCGGCTTCATTTCCGCACTGCATCAGGCCGGCTTCGGCTTCGCCAGCCCGGACGCCGCCGTGGGGGCGGGCCGGGCGGTGTGTTCGTGCCTGAACAACGGCGAGTCGGGCCTCGAGGTGGTGCACGACGTGAAGATGCACAATCCGGGAATGGACATGGAGATGGCATCCAACTTCGCGCTGCTTTCCGCGAAGTACTACTGCCCCCACCAGCTCAGCAAAGCCTGACTCGCGGATTCGTGGCCGCGCACGAGTTCCGCTGAGGGATAACATCTTTCAGCGATCCCGGGCGCGCGCTGCGCGCGACGGCCCGGCATGAGACAATCGCCAGCTATGAGGCTGCTGGTGGCGGTGATCGGCGTTTGGGCCGTGATCGGCCTGGCCGCGCCCGCACATGGCGACCCCGATGGCGGCGTCGACGAGGCGAGCTTTCTCGCGTCGCTGCGCAGCGCGGGTATCACCTACAAGACGCCGGACGCGGCCGTGCAGTTCGCCAAGGCGGTGTGCGAGTCGATGGGCAACGGCGAGTACGGCCCGCAGATGGTCAGCGAGTTGCAGGCCCAAAATCCCGGGCTCACTGCGGATCACGCGACGTCGTTCCTGGCGATCGCCGCAAAGTTCTACTGCCCCCAGAAACTCAACATGCGATAGTGCGGCGACGGCATTCCGCGCCCACCCATCCTGACCTTGGCGCAACGGATTGGCGGCCCGCAGGTTTCGCGCACGTAGCCGCATAGCATCTGGTTGGGTTGGGATCCACCCGCTGTTTACCTGAGCCTGGTTAGCTGCGGCCACGGCAGCACGCCGGGCCGAGGGGGAAGGAGCGCCGATGGACACGCTGAGTGTCGCCGATTTCGCGCTCCGCCTCGCCGTGGGGGTGGGCTGCGGGGCCCTCATCGGCCTCGAACGGCAGTGGCGGGCCCGCCGGGCCGGCCTGCGCACCAACGCGCTGGTCGCCGGCGGGGCGACGCTGTTCGTGCTCTACGCCGCCGCCACCACGGACACCAGCCCCACCAGGGTCGCGTCGTATGTGGTGTCGGGCATCGGCTTCCTCGGCGGTGGCGTGATCCTGCGCGAAGGGGTCAACGTCCGGGGGCTCAACACCGCCGCCACCCTGTGGTGCTCCGCGGCGATCGGCGTGCTGGCCGCATCCGGGCATCTGCTCTTCGCGTTGATCGGCACGGGAACCGTGATCGCCATCCACGTATTGGGGCGCCCCCTGGGCCGGCTGATCGACCGCGACAACACCGGCGACGAAGACGAAAGCCTGCGGCCCTACCTGGTGCAGGTGATCGCCCGCCCCAAGCACGAGCAGTACGCGCGCGCCCAGATCGTGCAGCACGCCGGCGGCAACGACATCACGCTGCGCGGGATCCACACCGGGCGGTCCGGCGACGACGAGATCACGCTGACCGCGCACCTCCTCATGGACGGGGACGCGCCGTCGCGGCTGGAGCGGTTGGTTGCCGAGCTGTCGCTGCAACCGGGAGTCCGCGCCGTGCAGTGGTACGCCGGCGACGAAGCGCAATCGGACGGGCGCAGCTAGGGGCGGGACTGCAGCCGGGGTGCGGCCGCGGCCAGCAGGTCGGCGCGGTCGCCGGTCAGCGGCGGGTAGATCCGCCGGGTGTTGATCGTCCGCTTGGTGTCCTTGGCCGCCGCTCCAGTCGACACCACCACCCGATCCCACCCCTCGGTGTAGACCGCCCCGGCCGGCCCGAGGTCGAGAACCGTGACGTACCAAGGGATTCGGAGGGCCAGCAACGGCTCGCCGAGCAACTCGCTGATGACGTTGTATCCGGCGTAGCGCCCCATCGGGCGGCCGTGTTGGCACGACATCACCGACATGTGGCCGGCGTCCATGCGGGCGGCCGCGACGTCGCCGGCGGCGAACATCGCTGGTACCCCGATTACCCGCAGAAAGTCATCGACGGGCAACCGCCCCAGGCCGTCGCGCGGCACCGGCACCTGCTCGGTCAACGGGCTGGCCCGCATCCCGGCACACCACACCACCGTGCCCGCCGCCAGCTGCTCGCCCGAGGAGAGCGACACGTTGTCCGCGCTGATCGCGGCGACGTGCACCCCGACCCGGGTCTCGACGCCATTGCCCGCCAGGGCCGCTTCGATCACCGGGACGGCCGAGGCGCCCATATCGGATCCGATCCGGTTGCGGTCCACCAGCACCACCCGCGGAACGACGCCCGCGCCGGCGAACAGCCGCCGCAACCGGTCGGGCAACTCGCAGGCCACCTCGATACCGGTCAGCCCGGCCCCCACCACGACGACCGTGGCGGCCGCGGGCGTGGGCGACCCGTCGGCGAGGCGGCGCAGGTGGTCGCGCAGCGCGAGCGCACCGTCATAGGTGTCGACGTCGAAGCCGAACTCCCGCAGTCCCGGTACGGCGGGTGTGACGAGCCGGCTGCCCGCCGCGAGCACCAGCCGGTCGTAGCCGTACGTCGCCCCGCCCGAGGTGGCGACGGTGCGCGCAGCGGTGTCGATGGCGGTCACCTCGGTCGCGACGTGTGCGACCCCGGCGGGGTCGAGCAGGTCGGCCAGCGGGATGCGGCAGGCGCTCAGGTCGGCCTCGTAATTGCGCACCCGGATGTCGTGGAACGGGCGGGCGGCCAGCACGGTGATGTCGACGGTGCCCGGCGCAACGGCGAGCTCGTCGAGCCGCCGGGCCGCCCCGAGCGCCGCCCACAACCCGGCAAATCCCGAGCCGATCACCACCACAGCGGTCACTTGCTCAACGCCTCACCACGGCCGACACGTCAGCACAGTGTGGGCCGGACCCGCATCGGGGACCAAGGCGACACGACGATGCCGGCGGTCGTCGTAGTCTTATGCCTGTGAGTGCGCTCTCAGGCTTCGTGTCCGCCCTGCCCCCGCAGATGCGGGACCCGGTGCTGCTCGCCATCCCCTTCTTCTTGTTGCTGCTGACGCTGGAATGGACGGCGGCCCGCAAGCTGGAAAGCCTCACCAAAGAGGCGCGGCCGGTCTCCGGCGCCTACCTGACCCGCGACTCGCTGGCCAGCATCTCGATGGGGCTGGTTTCGGTCGGCACCACCGCCGCGTGGAAGACCCTCGCCCTGTTCGGCTATGCCGCCCTCTTTGCCTACGTGGCGCCCTGGCACCTCTCGGCGGCCCGCTGGTACACGTGGGTGATCGCGCTCGTCGGCGTCGACTTGCTCTATTACGCCTATCACCGGATCGCGCACCGCGTGCGGTTGATCTGGGCGACGCATCAGGCCCATCACTCCAGCGAATACTTCAACTTCGCCACCGCGCTGCGCCAGAAGTGGAACAACAGCGGCGAAATCCTGATGTGGGTCCCCCTGCCGCTGCTGGGGATTCCGCCCTGGATGGTGTTCTTCAGCTTCTCGATCAGCCTGATCTACCAGTTCTGGGTGCACACCGAGCGGATCGACAAGCTGCCGCGGCCCTTCGAATTCGTCTTCAACACCCCGTCGCACCACCGGGTGCACCACGGGATGGACCAGTTGTACCTGGACAAGAACTACGGCGGCATCCTGATCCTCTGGGACCGGCTCTTCGGCAGCTTCCAGGCGGAGTTGTTCCGGCCGCACTACGGCCTGACCAAGCGGGTCGACACCTTCAACATCTGGAAGCTGCAGACCCGCGAATACGTCGCGATCGCCCACGACTGGCGCTCGGCGACCCGGCTGCGCGATCGCCTCGGCTACGTTTTCGGTCCGCCGGGCTGGGCGCCGCGCACGACGGACCGGGTCGATGCGGCCGTCCCGGTGGCTTCGTCCACGTAACGCCGGGAGTCCACGGCACGAAGACTTCTGCGTAACGGAAAGTCACGCCGTAATCTCGAATCGGCCGAGATTTGGCCCCGACGGATCGGAGTTGATGGTGCGTCGCCTGGCAATCCGCGCGTTCATCGCGTCGATCACCGTCGCCGCGCTCGCGCAGTCGCTGCCGCCTGTGCCGGCTCACGCCGACCCCGTCATGGTCTATCCCGGCATGGAGATTCACCAGGGCAACCGCGTCTGCACGCTGGGCTACGTCGACCCCGGCATGAAGATCGCGTTCACCGCCGGGCACTGCCGGGGCGGCGAGGGGGTCGTCACCGACCGGGGCGGAGCGGTCATCGGCCGCCTGGCCGCGTTCCGGGACAACACCCCCAGCGGGACCACCGTGGCCACCGACCAGCTGATCACCGACTACGAGGCGATCGTGCTGGACAACGGCGTCATGGCGAACAACGTCCTGCCGGGCGGGCGTCAATTGATTTCGAACCCGGCGGCCGCGCTGGCCCCCGGGCAGGCGATCTGCCATTTCGGCGTCAGCACCGGGGAGACCTGCGGGACGGTGGAAAGCGTGAACAACGGGTGGTTCACCATGTCGCACGGCGTGCAGAGCCACAACGGAGACTCGGGCGGCCCCGTGTACCTGCCGTCCAGCGCCGGTCCCGGGCTGCTCGTCGGCATCTTCAACAGCGTCTGGGGTGAGTTCCCGGCGGCGGTGTCGTGGCGGGCCACCTCCGAAGAGGTCCGTGAGGACCTCGGGGTGGCGCGGGTCGCCCGCTAGGGCTAGGCGTTCAGCGTGGCGCCTCATCCGGCGCGAGCGCGAACACCGGGATCGTGGGGGCGACGGCGCGGAACTGCTCCTCGGTGCTCTGCGGTGTCAGCCCGGAGACATAATCCTTGACCTGCCAATACCAGCGATCCAGATAGCGCCGCAGCAGCTCGGGTTTGTCGGCGTCGGCCACTTCGCTGGCCCGCGCGTGCCGCCTGCGCCAGCGCGGACCCGTCTCGACGACGCCCGCGGCCCGGACGTTGCGCGCCCACTGGGTGTTGCCGCGGGGCGAAACCAGGTAGTCGGTTCCGTCCACGATCAGCAGGTTGACGACTACCGCCCGCATCTTTCCGCTGGTGCGCCCGCGAACCCGCAGCGCGTGGGTCCCGGCGATGCTGACGCCCAGCTCGGCCAGCCAGCGGATCAGCGCGTTCGCGGCGCGTGCCGCCCGGCCCGGCTCCTGGTATCGGGTGGACATGTGGGTCCCCTCTCGCAAACCTACCGAGAGCGGTGCTCTCTTTGCTGGGCACGCTGCCACAGTCCACCCGGGAAAGCAAGAGCGGTGATCTCGGTTGTGTCAGACTGACCGCGTGGGCAAACGCCAGGAGAGCCGGGAACAGATCGAGTCGCGCATCGTCGAGCTGGGTCGCCGGCAGCTGGTCGACCGCGGCGCGGCCGGGTTGTCCGTGCGCGCGATCGCCCGCGACCTCGGCATGGTGTCGTCGGCCGTCTACCGCTACGTGGCCAGCCGCGACGAACTGCTGACCCTGCTGCTGGTCGACGCCTACTCGGATCTGGCCGACGCCGTGGACCGCGCCCGCGACGCGGCCGACGAGCTGTGGAGTGACGACGTCATCGCCATTGCCCGGGCGACACGGCAGTGGGCGGTCGCGCACCCGTCCCGCTGGGCCCTGCTGTACGGCAGCCCCGTGCCCGGGTATCACGCCCCGCCGGAGCGCACGGTGTCCGTGGGCACCCGCGTGGTGGCGGCCTTCTTCGATGCCGTCGCGGCCGGCATCGCCACCGGCGACATCAGGCTGACCGATACCGTTGCGCCGCAGCCGATGTCGTCCGACTTCGAGCGGATCCGCCACGAGTTCGGTTTTCCCGGCGACGACCGGGTCGTCGCGAAGTGCTTCCTGCTGTGGGCGGGGGTGCTGGGCGCCATCAGCCTCGAGGTGTTCGGCCAATACGGCGCGGATACCCTGACCGACCCCGAGGCGGTGTTCGACGCGCAGCTGCGGCTGCTGGTGGACGTGCTGGCTCAGCATTGACGGCCGCCAGGGCGCACGGAATTAGAACACGTTCACCGGGCCCGTCACGCGACCGGATCGCCCGGCCCCGGCAAATCTTTCATGGCCCTTTCTGACCGCCGCGCCACTGGGCTATCCTGCGAGACGATGACGCTTCCCGTTCAATCGCCGACGCAGATCGCGTGGGTCACCACCGACCTGGACGCCACCGAAACCGCCCTCACCGGCTTGTTAGGGGTGAAGAAGTGGGTGCGGATACCCGAGGTGCACTTTGCTCCGGACTCGTGCAGCTACCTCGGTAAGCCGGCCGATTTCGTTGCCAGCATCTCACTGAGCTATCTCGGCGACATGCAGTTGGAGCTGATCCAACCGGTCCGCGGGCAGAACATCTATAGTGACTTTCTGCGCGACTCCGGGCCCGGCCTGCACCACATCTGCGTGGAGGCGGAGAGCCCCCAGCAGTTCGACGCGGCGTTGGCCGGCGCGGCGGAATTCGGCGCAGCGGTCGTCCAGCAAGGCGTGATGCCCGGGGGCATCCGATTCGCCTATCTGTCGGCGCCGCAGGCGGCGGTGCCGTTTCTGGAGATCGCCCACATCGCGCCCGAGATGAGGGCGTTCTACGACTACATCAAACAGGAGCAACGCCCATGAGCCGCGCCAACGACGATGCAGAGCGCAGCGATGAGGAGGAGTGGCGCAGATGAGCCGCGCCAACGACGATGCAGAGCGCAGCGATGAGGAGGAGTGGCGCAGATGAGCCGCGCCAACGACGATGCAGAGCGCAGCGATGAGGAGGAGTGGCGCAGATGAGCACCGAAATACCGGCAACGGTCAGCGCGGGCGACGTCACGTCGTGGACCGACGACGTCGACGTGGTGGTGGTCGGCTTCGGCATCGCGGGCGGCTGCGCGGCGGTG
>NZ_GG770555.1:478765-509333 GCF_000164135.1 Mycobacterium parascrofulaceum ATCC BAA-614
GGCGCGGGTGCTGGTGCTGGAGCGCGCCGCGGCGGCGGGCGGCACCACCTCGCTCGCCGGGGGCCACTTCTACCTCGGTGGGGGGACGGCGGTCCAGGAGGCGACCGGACACCCCGACTCGCCCGAGGAGATGTACAAGTACCTGGTCGCGGTGTCCCGCCAGCCGGACCACGACAAGATTCGCGCGTACTGCGAGGGCAGCGTCGAGCACTTCGACTGGCTGGAGGACCTGGGTTTCCAATTCGAGCGCAGCTACTTCCCGGGCAAGGCGGTGATCCAGCCCAACACCGAGGGCCTGATGTTCACGGGTAACGAGAAGGTGTGGCCCTTCCTGGAGAAGGCGGTGCCGGCGCCGCGCGGCCACAAGGTGCCCGTGCCCGGCGACACCGGCGGCGCCAGCATGGTGATCGACCTGCTGCTGAAGCGCGCGGCCAGCCTGGGCGTTCAGATCCGGTACGAGACCGGCGCCACCGAACTCGTCGTGGACAGCTCGGGCTCGGTGACCGGCGTGACGTGGAAGCACTTCTCCGAAACCGGTGCGATCAAAGCGAAGTCGGTGATCATCGCGGCGGGCGGATTCGTGATGAACCCGGAGATGGTCGCCACCTACACGCCGAAGCTGGCCGAGAAGCCGTTCGTGCTGGGCAACACCTACGACGACGGGCTGGGCATCCGGATGGGCGTGTCGGCCGGCGGCGCAACCGAACACATGGACCAGATCTTCATCACGGCTCCGCCGTACCCGCCGTCGATCCTGTTGACGGGAATCATCGTGAACAAGCTCGGGCAGCGCTTCGTTGCCGAGGATTCCTACCATTCCAGGACTTCCGGATTCATCATGGACCAGCCGGACAGCGCGGCGTTCCTCATCGTCGACGAGGCGCACCTGGAACACCCCAAGATGCCGCTGGTCCCGTTGATCGACGGCTGGGAGACCGTCCCGGAAATGGAAGCCGCGCTCGGTATTCCGGAGGGCAACCTGGTGGCGACGCTGGACCGTTACAACGCCAACGCCGCCCGCGGTGAGGACCCAGACTTTCACAAGCAGCCCGAATTCCTTGCCGCACAGGACCAAGGCCCTTGGGGCGCGTTCGACATGTCGCTGGGCAAGGCGATGTATGCCGGTTTCACCATCGGTGGGCTGTCCACGTCCGTGGACGGCGAGGTGCTGCGGGCGGACGGCACCGTGGTGGCCGGCCTGTATGCGGCCGGGGCCTGCGCGTCCAACATCGCCCAGGACGGCAAGGGCTACGCCAGCGGCACGCAGCTGGGGGAGGGCTCGTTCTTCGGGCGCCGCGCCGGAGCGCACGCGGCCCGCAGGGCCGGGGAAGCGTAGGCGCGTCAGACGCGCGCGGGCTCCTTCTTCTCCTCCACGGGACCCAGCCGCCACGGCCCGCCGCCGAGCAGCTGCAGCTCCTGTTCGTGGTGCTGCTCGACCGTGGGCCGGTGGCTGACGCTGACCACCACGCAATCCGGCAGTTCGGTCCGCACCAGTTGGTAGAGCGCAAATTCCAGCCCCTCGTCCAGCGCCGAGGTGGCCTCGTCGAGGAAGACCGCCTTGGGTTTGGTGAGCAGGATCCGCGCGAAGGCCACCCGCTGCTGCTCGCCCGGGGAAAGCACCTTGGCCCAGTCCCGCTCTTCGTCGAGCCGGTGCAGCAACGGCGCCAGGGCGACTTTGGTGAGCACCTCGCGCAGCTCCTCGTCGGAGACGTCCTCCGGCGAGTTCGGGTAGCACACCACGGTGCGCAGGCTGCCCAGTGGGACGTACGGCAACTGCGACAGGAACATCGTCGCGTTGTCGCCCTCGGGACGGCACAGGGTCCCGGAGGCGTACGGCCACAACTCGGCCAGGCTGCGCAGCAGCGTGGTCTTGCCGGCGCCGGAACGCCCGGTGATCACCAGCGAATCGCCCTCGTCGAGCTGCACATCGAGCGGGTCGATCAGCCGGTCGCCGGCCGGTGTGCGCACCTCGACGTCGCGCAGCTCGACGGCCGTCTCTTCGCTCGGCTTGACCAGCATGGTCGGCAGGGCGCGGCCCTGGGCGTTGGCGTCGACGAGGCCGTGCAACCGGATGATGGCCGCCCGGAAGGCCGCGAACGCGTCGTAGTTGTTGCGGAAGAACGACAACGAATCGTGAATGTTGCCAAAGGCGGTCGCGCTCTGGCCGACATCGCCGAAGTCGATCTGACCGGCGAACAGGCGCGGCGCCTGGATCACCCACGGCAGCGGGACGATCGCCTGCGACACCGACCAGTTCCAGCCGTTGAAGATGATGGTCCGGCGCACGAACTTGCGGTAGTTGTCGATGATCGGGGTGAAGCGCCGCCACAGCTGCCCCCGCTCGACGCGCTCACCGCGGTAGAAGCCCACGGCCTCGGCGGCGTCGCGCAACCGCACCAGCGCGTAACGGAATGCGGCATTGAGCTTTTCGTTGTTGAAGCTGAGCCAGATCAGCGGGTGGCCCAGCCAGATCGCGACCAGCGTGGCGACCACCACGTAGACCAGGACGGTCCAGAACATGGCGCGCGGGATCTCGACGCCCAACACGTTCAGGTTGCCGGACAGGTTCCACAGGATCGCCGCGAACGAGATCACCGAGGCCACCGCGTTGACCGCCCCGAACAGCAGGGTGCTGCCGGTCCCGTTCGACGGAATGTTCGGGGTGCCACCCGCATTCGCGGTGAAGATGTCGATGTCCTGCTGGATGCGCTGGTCGGGGTTGTCGATGGTGTGGTCGATGAACAGGTCCCGGTAATAGGCCCGGCCGTCGAGCCAGTCGTCGGTGAGATGGGCGGTCAGCCACATGCGCCAGGCGATGATGAACCGCTGCGTCAGATAGATGTCGATCATGAACCGGATGACGTACAGGGTGGCCAGCACGCTGAAGATCGCGATCGACATCCAAAAGCCGTGCACCCCGGACTGTTTGACCACGTCGTCGTCGGCGGCCACGCCCTGCACCGCCTTCTGGACCGCCGTATAGAGGTCGTTGCCCTGGTAGCTGAGCAACACCATCAGCCGCACCGAGAGCAGCACCGAGAACAGCAGCACGCCGAGCATCAGCCACACGCGGACGCTGTGCGCGCCGACGAAGTATCCGCGGGTGATCCGCCAGAACTGCCGGCCCCACGGCGTGAGATACCGGAACAGCACCAGCGCGATGAACAGGCAGACGGCGCTGATGAGCCACGCTATGGCGACCCACCGCAAGGAATCCACGGCCGCCGCCGGCCAGTTGATCGAGGGCTTGAACGGCTTTGGGCCCATGGTCGCTGTCTCCTCGTGGTCGAGATTTTGGACTCTGCGGGAACTTCAAATCCTCCGGCGAAGGTACCGGAAGGATCTGGATAGGCTGCGGTTATGAGCACCGACGCCATCCCCACCCAAACATTGCACGCCGGCCGGCTCGTCGCGCGGCGCCTGCGGGCCAGCGGTGTCGACACCGTCTTCACGCTGTCCGGCGGCCACCTGTTCTCCGTCTACGACGGCTGCCGCGAGGAGGGGATCCGGCTGATCGACACCCGCCACGAGCAGACCGCGACCTTCGCGGCCGAGGGGTGGTCGAAGGTCACGAGGGTGCCCGGCGTCGCCGCGCTCACCGCAGGACCGGGTGTCACCAACGGGATGAGCGCGATGGCGGCCGCGCAGCAGAACCAATCGCCCCTGGTGGTGCTGGGCGGGCGGGCGCCCGCGGGGCGGTGGGGCATGGGCTCGCTGCAGGAGATCGACCACGTGCCGTTCGTGGCGCCGCTGGCCCGCTTCGCCGCCACGGCGCAATCGGCCGGGGACGCCGGCCGGCTCGTCGACGAGGCGCTGCGGGCGGCGGTCGGTGCCCCGTCGGGCGTCGGCTTCGTCGACTTCCCGATGGACCATGTCTTCTCCGTGTCCGAGGATCACGGCCGCCCCGGTGCCCTCACCGACCTGCCGCCCGGGCCGGGCGCCGACGACCTGGACGGCCAGGCGCTGGGCCGGGCCGCGAGCCTGCTGTCCGGGGCGAAGCGCCCGGTGATCATGGCGGGCACCAACGTGTGGTGGGGACGGGGGGAGGCGGCGCTGCTCCGCCTCGCCGAGGAACGCCAGATCCCGGTGCTGATGAACGGAATGGCCCGCGGCGCGGTGCCCGCCGATCACCCGTTGGCGTTCTCCCGGGCGCGGGGAAAAGCGTTGGGCGAGGCCGACGTTGCGTTGATCCTCGGGGTGCCGATGGATTTCCGGCTCGGCTTCGGCGCGGTGTTCGGACCCCAAACCCGGCTCATCGTGGTCGACCGGGCCGAACCGGAGCGCAAACATCCGCGGCCGGTGGACGCCGAGCTCTACGGCGACCTGTTGTCGATCCTGGCGGCGCTGGCCGCCGGGGATGGGGCGGACCACCGGGACTGGATCGAGGAGCTGCGGACGGCCGAGACCGCGGCGCGCGGCAAGGAGAAGGCCGACCTCGCCGACGACCGCGTCCCGCTGCACCCGATGCGGGTGTACGCGGAGCTGGCGCCGATGCTGGACCGCGACGCCATCGTCGTCATCGACGCCGGGGACTTCGGCTCCTACGCCGGACGGGTGATCGACAGCTACCAGCCGGGCTGCTGGCTGGACAGCGGCCCCTTCGGCTGCCTGGGCTCGGGCCCCGGCTACGCGCTGGCCGCCAAGCTGGCCCGGCCGGACCGCCAGGTGGTCCTCCTGCAGGGTGACGGGGCGTTCGGCTTCAGCGGCATGGAATGGGACACCCTGGTCCGGCACAACGTGCCCGTCGCCTCGGTGATCGGCAACAACGGCATCTGGGGTCTCGAGAAGCACCCCATGGAGGCGCTGTACGGCTATTCGGTGGTGGCGGAGCTGCGCCCGGGCACCCGTTACGACGAGGTGGTCCGCGCGCTCGGCGGCCACGGCGAGCTGGTCTCGGCACCGGCCGAGCTGCGGCCCGCGCTGGAACGCGCCTTCGCCAGCGGCCTGCCCGCCGTCGTCAACGTCCTCACCGACCCCGCCGTCGCCTATCCCCGCCGGTCCAATCTGGCGTGACGGCCGGGCCGGCCGCGAGGGCGCGCGGTTGTGCGGCCGCGCTCGTCGGCTCGCGTACCGTTGACCTGTGCCAAAGACCACCCGCGCGCAGCCCGGCCGCTTGAGCAGCCGGTTTTGGCGGCTGCTCGGAGCCAGCACCGAGAAGAACCGCAGCCGATCCCTGTCCCAGGTCACCGACTCGTCCGAATACGACGAGGAAGCCGCCGGCCTCACCGACGCGCAGCTGCGCAAGGCCGCCGGGCTGCTCAACCTCGAGGACCTCGCGGAGTCGGAGGACATCCCGCAGTTCCTCGCGATCGCCCGGGAGGCGGCCGACCGGGCGACCGGGCTGCGCCCGTTCGACGTGCAGCTGCTGGGCGCGCTGCGGATGCTGGCCGGCGACGTCATCGAGATGGCCACCGGTGAGGGCAAGACGCTGTCCGGGGCGATCGCCGCGGCCGGATATGCCCTGGCCGGCCGGCACGTGCACGTGGTGACCATCAACGACTACCTGGCCCGCCGGGACGCGGAGTGGATGGGCCCGCTCATCGAGGCGATGGGCCTGACGGTCGGCTGGATCACCGCCGAGTCGACGAGCGAGGAGCGCCGCGACGCCTACGGCTGCGACGTCACCTATGCCTCGGTCAACGAGATCGGCTTCGACGTGCTGCGCGATCAGCTCGTCACCGACGTCGACGACCTGGTGTCACCCAACCCCGACGTCGCCCTGATCGACGAGGCCGACTCGGTGCTGGTCGACGAGGCGCTGGTGCCGCTGGTGCTGGCCGGCACCACGCACCGGGAAACGCCGCGCCTGGAAATCATCAGGCTGGTCGGGACGCTGGACCCGGGCTCCGATTTCGAGACCGACTCCGACAGCCGCAACGTGCATCTCACCGACGCCGGGGCGCGCAAGGTGGAGAAGGCGCTCGGGGGTATCGACCTCTACTCCGAGGAGCACGTCGGCACCACGCTGACCGAGGTGAACGTGGCGCTGCACGCCCACGTGCTGTTGCAACGCGACGTGCACTACATCGTCCGCGACGACGCGGTGCACCTGATCAACTCCGCCCGAGGGCGCATCGCGCAACTGCAGCGCTGGCCGGACGGCCTGCAGGCCGCCGTCGAGGCGAAGGAGGGCATCGAGACCACCGAAACGGGGGAAGTGCTCGACACCATCACGGTGCAGGCGCTGATCAACCGCTACGCCACCGTGTGCGGCATGACCGGCACCGCGCTGGCCGCCGGCGAGCAGCTGCGCCAGTTCTACCAGCTCGGTGTGTCCCCAATCCCGCCGAACGAGCCCAACATTCGCGAGGACGAGTCCGACCGGGTCTACATCACCGCGGCCGCCAAGAACGACGCGATCGTCGCGCACATCGCCGAGGTCCACGAAACCGGGCAGCCGGTGCTGGTCGGGACCCGCGACGTGGCCGAGTCCGAGGAGCTGCACGAGCGGCTGCTGCGCCGCGGCGTGCCCGCGGTGGTGCTCAACGCGAAGAACGACGCCGAGGAGGCGGAGGTCATCGCGGAGGCCGGCAAGTTCGGGGTGGTCACCGTGTCGACGCAGATGGCGGGGCGGGGCACCGACATCCGGCTCGGCGGCTCCGACGAGACCGACCACGACAGGGTCGCCGAGCTCGGCGGCCTGCACGTGGTCGGCACCGGCCGGCATCACACCGAGCGGCTGGACAACCAGCTGCGCGGGCGCGCCGGACGCCAGGGCGACCCCGGCTCGTCGGTGTTCTTCTCGAGTTGGGAAGACGACGTGGTGGCGGCCAACCTCGACCACAACAAACTGCCCATGGAGACCGACGAGGACGGCCGGATCGTCAGCCCCAAGGCTGCCGGTCTGCTCGACCACGCCCAGCGTGTCGCCGAGGGCCGGATGCTGGACGTGCACGCCAATACCTGGCGCTACAACCAATTGATCGCCCAGCAGCGCGCCATCATCGTCGATCGACGAAACACGTTGCTGCGCACGGCAACCGCGCGCGAAGAGCTCGCCGACCTGGCGCCCAAGCGGTACAAGGAGCTGGCCAAGGAGATCCCCGAGGATCGCCTGGAGAAGATCTGCCGGCAGATCATGCTCTATCACCTCGACCGCGGCTGGGCCGATCACCTGGCCTACCTCGCCGACATCCGCGAAAGCATCCACCTGCGGGCGCTGGGCCGGCAGAACCCGCTGGACGAGTTTCACCGGCTGGCGGTCGACGCGTTCGCGTCGCTGGCCGCCGACGCGATCGAGGCGGCGCAGCAGACGTTCGAGACGGCCAACGTCCTCGAAGAGGAACAGGGCCTGGACCTGTCCAAGCTGGCGCGGCCGACCTCCACGTGGACCTACATGGTCAACGACAACCCGCTGTCGGACGACACGCTGTCCACGCTGAGCCTGCCCGGGGTCTTCCGCTAAGCGTCCGCGAATTCGCGGCCAGCCGCACACCGGCACACGAGTGTGCGGCCAGCCGCCCACTCGGCGTTCGACTAGTCTCACGGCTTATGGAGCCGGCGCTTCCGCCCAACCGGGTGCTGACGGTGCCCAACGCGCTGAGCGTCATCCGCCTGGTGCTCATCGCGGTGTTCGCCTACGCGCTGCTGGGCGCTCACGCCAACGGGTGGGCGGTCGGGATCTTGATGTTCAGCGGCGCGTCCGACTGGGCCGACGGCAAGATCGCCCGGCTGCTCAACCAGTCCTCGCGCCTGGGCGTTCTGCTCGACCCGGCGGTCGACCGCCTCTACATGGTCGGCGTTCCGGTGGTGATGGCGCTGAGCGGGATCGTGCCGTGGTGGTTCGTCGCCGTCCTGCTGGCGCGCGACGGGCTGCTGGCGGCGACGCTGCCGGTGCTGTGGAGCCGCGGCCTGTCCGCGCTGCCGGTCACCTACATCGGCAAGGCCGCCACCTTCGCGTTGATGTCCGGCTTTCCGCTGGTGCTGCTGGGCACCTGGGACGCCCTGTGGAGCCGGGTCGTCGGCGCCTGCGGGTGGGCGTTCCTGATCTGGGGCATGTACGCCTACCTGTGGGCGTTCGTGCTCTACGTGGTGCAGATGACTCTGGTGGTGCGCCGGATGCCCCGGCTCAGACACGGCACGCGCCCGCCCGCCGCGCCGAAGGCGGTCGAGCATGGCTGACGCCGACCGCCTGCTCGGCGGCTACGATCCCAACGCCGGCCGCAGCGCCCACGTGGCGGCGCGGCCGACGCTGATCCCGGTGCCGTCGCTGCTGCGCGCCCTGCTTTCCGAGCACCTGGATCCCGGCTACGCCGCGGCGGCCGAAAAACGCGGCGACGCCGCCCTTCCGGCGACCGGACGGGGCCGCGCCCTCCGCTGGGTTTGGCAGGCGCTGGCGGCGCTGCTGATCGCCACCGTCTTCGCCGCCGCCGTCGCGCAGGCCCGCTCGGTAGCCCCCGGCGTGCGCTCCGCGCAGCAGCTGCTCCTGGGCAACGTGCGCTCGACGGAGAACACCGCGACCTCGCTCGCCCAGCGGCGCAGCGAGCTGTCGTCGCAAGTCGACGCCGTTCAGCGCCGCGCGCTGGCCGACGACGCCGAGGGGCAGCGGCTGTTGTCACGCCTCGACGCCCTGGGCCTGGCGGCGGCGAGCACGGCGGTCATCGGCCCCGGCCTGAAGGTGACCGTGACCGATCCGGGTGCCAGCCCGAATCTTTCCGACGTGTCCAAGCAGCGGGTCGGCGGCAGCAGGCAGATCATCCTGGACCGGGATCTGCAGCTGGTGGTCAACTCGCTGTGGGCCAGCGGCGCCGAGGCGATCTCCGTCGGCGGTGTCCGCATCGGTCCCGACGCGACCATCCGGCAGGCCGGCGGGGCGATCCTGGTGGACAACAATCCCACCAGCAGCCCGTACACCATCCTGGCGGTCGGGCCGCCGCGCGCGATGCGCGACGTCTTCGACCAGAGCGCCGGCCGGCAGCGCCTTAGGCTGCTCGAGGTCTCCTACGGTGTCGTCGTCACCGTCGACGCCGCCGACGGGCTGACCCTGCCGGCCGGATCGATCCGGGATATCAAGTTCGCCAAACAGATTGGGCCACAGTGAGAATGCGGAAGGAAGCCCGAGCATGATCGGCATCGCGGCGCTGGCGATCGGCATCGTGCTCGGCCTGGTTTTCCACCCCGCGGTGCCCGAGGTCGTGCAGCCGTATCTGCCCATCGCGGTGGTCGCGGCGCTCGACGCGGTATTCGGGGGGTTGCGCGCCTACCTGGAACGGATCTTCGACCCGAAGGTCTTCGTGATCTCCTTCGTGTTCAACGTCTTCGTGGCCGCCCTGATCGTCTACGTCGGTGACCAATTGGGCGTCGGCACGCAGTTGTCCACCGCGATCATCGTGGTGTTGGGCATCCGCATCTTCGGCAACGCCGCCGCGCTGCGCCGCAGGCTGTTCGGGGCGTGACGCGCCATGACGGGGACGAGGCCAGCGTGAGCCAGGATCCGGCGGACGGCGCCACGGAAAGCCGTGACCCACAAGGCCGTGCGCAGCACGGGCGGCACGAACTGCCGGCCAGACGTCCGCGCCCGGAGATCGGGACCGTGCGCCGCACCGGGTTGTCGGGCCTGGCCCGCGGCGGCCGTTCCCGGCTGGCCTTCGGATTGTTGGCGGCCCTGCTGTGCCTGCTGCTGGGCATCGCCATCGTCACCCAGGTCCGCCAGAACGAGTCGGGTGACTCGCTGGAAACCGCGCGCCCCGCAGACCTGCTGGTGCTGCTGGATTCGCTGCGGCAGCGCGAGGCCACCCTCAACGCCGAAGTGAGCGAACTGCAGAACACGCTGAATTCGCTGCAGGCGTCCGGCAACAATGACCAGGCCGCCATCCAGGCCGCTCAGGCCCGGCTCGCCGCGCTGTCCATCTTGGCCGGGGCGGTCGGCGCCACCGGGCCGGGCGTGACCGTCACGATCGACGATCCGGGGCCCGGGGTCGCGCCCGAGGCGATGCTCGACGTGATCAACGAGCTGCGCGCCGCCGGCGCCGAGGCGATCGAAGTCAACGACGCCCACCAGTCCGTGCGCGTAGGTGTCGATACCTGGGTGGTGGGTACGCCTGGTTCGTTGACCATGGACACCAAGACGCTCTCACCCCCGTATTCGATTCTGGCGATTGGGGATCCACCCACCCTGGCCGCCGCGATGAACATTCCGGGCGGCGCCGAGGACAGCATCAAGCGCGTCGGCGCGCGGATGTCGGTCCGGCAGGCGGACCGGGTGGACATCACCGCCTTGCGGCAACCAAAACCGCACCAATACGCTCAGCCCGTCAAGTGAGCAATACGCCCGAGGAGAACAGGACTGCTTGTGAGCGATATCCCGCCCGATCTGCACTACACCGCCGAACACGAATGGGTTCGCCGCAGCGGTGAGGACACCGTGCGGGTCGGGATCACCGACTTTGCGCAATCGGCGCTGGGTGACGTGGTCTTCGTTCAACTGCCCGAGGTCGGCACCGAACTGACCGGTGGGCAATCCTTCGGCGAGGTCGAGTCGACCAAATCGGTGTCCGACCTGTACGCCCCGCTGTCGGGCACGGTGTCCGCGGTCAACGCCGAGCTGGAAGGCAGCCCGCAGCTGGTCAACTCCGACCCGTACGGGGCCGGGTGGCTGGTGGATGTCCGGGTCTCGGACGTCAGCGCGCTCGAGTCGGCAATTTCGTCGCTGCTCGACGCCGAGGCCTACCGCGGAACGCTGACCGAATGACGATTGCTAATGTGCCTGCCAGCCCCGCGCGGCGGCGCGAGCGGTGCGGCGGGCCGGCGGGGGCAGGCGGGCAATCGGTCTTCCGATCATCGGGTGGGGGGCACATTGCCGACCTATGCGCGGTACCGTCGACACATCGACACCTGAAGGCAGCAGTCTTAGTACGGCAGTACCGGGCGAAGAAACCCAGTGAGCAGCCGGCCGAGCGGCCCGGTCAGACAACGCCACAGCGGCCAGTGAGGAGCAGCGCGTGACGGACATGGACTCCGATATGGGGAAAGACCAGACCTCTGACGAAGTCACGGTGGAGACGACCTCGGTCTTCCGCGCCGACTTCCTCAACGAACTGGACGCTCCCGCGCAGGCGGGCACCGAGAGCGCGGTGTCGGGGGTCGAAGGGCTCCCGGCCGGCTCGGCGCTGCTGGTCGTCAAACGGGGCCCCAACGCCGGGTCGCGCTTCCTGCTCGACCAGCCCATCACCTCCGCCGGTCGGCATCCCGACAGCGACATCTTTCTCGACGACGTCACCGTCAGCCGCCGCCACGCCGAATTCAGGTTGGAAAACAACGAATTCAACGTGGTGGATGTCGGTAGCCTCAATGGCACCTACGTCAACCGGGAGCCCGTCGACTCGGCGGTGCTCGCCAACGGCGACGAGGTGCAGATCGGCAAGTTCCGCTTGGTGTTTCTGACCGGGCCCAAGCAGGGTGAGGACGGAGGATCCGGAGGCTAGTGAGCGCACCCGATAGCCCGGCGCTGGCCGGGATGTCGATTGGGGCGGTCCTGGAACTGTTGAGGCCGGACTTTCCCGATGTCACGATTTCCAAGATCCGCTTCTTGGAGGCCGAGGGACTGGTGACGCCGCAGCGTGCCGCGTCTGGCTATCGGAGATTCACCGCGTACGACTGCGCCCGGTTGCGGTTCATCCTGACCGCGCAGCGCGATCACTACCTGCCGCTCAAGGTCATCCGGGCGCAACTGGACGCCCAGCCCGACGGCGAGCTGCCGCCGTTCGGTTCGCCCTACGCCGCACCGCGCCTCGTGTCGGTGGCCGGGGTCGGGGAGTCCGCCGCCGAGCCCGGCTCCGGATCCGACGCGGCCGCGGTCGCGCCCTCGAGCATCCGGCTGAGTCGCGAAGACCTGCTGCAGCGCTCCGGGGTGGACGACGCGCTGTTGACGGCGCTGCTCAAGGCCGGGGTGATCACCACCGGACGGGGCGGTTTCTTCGACGAACACGCCGTCGTCATCCTGCAGTGCGCGCGGGCGTTGTCGGAATACGGTGTGGAGCCGCGTCATCTGCGTGCCTTCCGCTCGGCGGCCGACCGGCAATCGGACCTGATCGCCCAAATCGCCGGGCCGGTAGTCAAAGCCGACAAGGCCGGCGCCCGCGATCGCGCCGACGACCTGGCCCGTGAAGTGGCGGCGCTCGCCATCACCCTGCACACGTCGCTGATCAAATCCGCCGTTCGCGACGTTCTGCATCGCTGAGGACTAGACTTCGTCGAGAGCTTGGTTTTCAGCGGCACAGCGAAAATTCGGCGTCGTCGTTGCGCCAAGAACGACACGGCAGCATATGCGGAGGGCAGACACAAATGGGTGAAGTTCGTGTTGTCGGCATTCGCGTGGAGCAGCCGCAGAACCAGCCGGTGCTGTTGCTACGCGAGACCGACGGCGACCGATACCTGCCGATCTGGATCGGTCAATCGGAGGCTGCCGCCATCGCGCTGGAGCAGCAGGGCGTCGAGCCGCCCCGCCCGCTGACGCACGATCTGATCAGGGATGTGATTGCCGCGCTTGGCCATTCGCTGAAGGAGGTGCGGATCGTCGACCTGCAGGAGGGCACGTTCTACGCCGACCTGGTCTTCGACCGCAACATCACCGTGTCGGCGCGGCCCTCGGATTCGGTGGCGATAGCGCTGCGCGTCGGCGTTCCGATCTACGTCGAGGAGGCCGTGCTCGCCCAGGCCGGCCTGCTCATCCCCGACGAGAGCGACGAAGAGGGCGGCACCGCCGTCCGCGAGGACGAGGTGGAGAAGTTCAAGGAATTTCTCGACAGCGTGTCCCCCGACGATTTCAAGGCCACATAGGCGCTTTGGGCGCTTTGGGGCGCTTTGGGGCCCGGTCCTGCGCGCTTCGCGCCGCCCGCGCTCGCGTACTACCCTGGACACCGACATCACGGATGCGTCTCAACTAGCACCGGGATGTCGACACGCCTGGCGGATAGCGCCCTCACTTAGCCCGGCGGCGGCCATACTTTGATCACGACTTAAGGGCGCGGTAGCTATCGAAGCGCGTAAGCTCTCTAGCACTCGGGCCTGAGCAAACGTGGCTGCGACGCAGCCAGTGACGCAGCTGGAAACGAAAGCGCGATCGGCGAGAGGAAGCACCGTGAGCGAGCAGCCACGCCAAGAACAGCTGGACCTAGCTGAGCACGCGAGCGCCGCGCCGCAAGCGCCGGTACAACCGGGACTGTTTCCCGACGACTCCGTGCCGGACGAGCTGGTCGGATACCGCGGCCCGAGCGCCTGCCAGATCGCCGGCATCACCTACCGCCAGCTGGACTACTGGGCGCGCACCTCGTTGGTGGTGCCGTCGATCCGCGGCGCGGCGGGCTCGGGCAGCCAGCGGCTCTACTCCTTCAAGGACATCCTGGTTCTCAAGATCGTCAAGCGCCTGCTGGACACCGGGATCTCGCTGCACAACATCAGGGTCGCGGTCGATCACCTGCGCCAGCGCGGCGTGCAGGACCTGGCCAACATCACGTTGTTCTCCGACGGCACCACGGTCTACGAGTGCACGTCGGCCGAAGAGGTCGTCGACCTGCTGCAGGGCGGGCAGGGCGTGTTCGGCATCGCCGTGTCGGGCGCCATGCGCGAGCTGACCGGGGTGATCGCCGACTTCCCCGGCGAGCGGGCCGACGGCGGCGAATCGATCGCCGCCCCGGAAGACGAGCTGGCGTCCCGCCGCAAGGACCGGGCCCGCAAAATCGGCTGAGCGCACCCGCGAGCGTCCCCTTTCGTGCGCCCGTAGCGGCGTGTCCCTGTACCGACACGGTCGCTCGCGGCCGGGTAAACTGGCTGACGCATCGCACTCGTGCGGGAGAGATCCGTGACGGCCAGTCACGGGCGCCGAAGGAGCAACACCTCTCCGCTAACCTCTCAGGCACCCGGACCGCGCGCGTTAACGATGCCTCTGGAAAGCGGTGCCGGCTCAAGCGGGTCAGCACCCGCCGATGGGGAAAGGCACCCGGACACCAGCGGGCGCCGAATCTCTCAGGCGCCCGGCGAACGGGTGAAGACAGAGGGAGAGGACCGCTAGTCCTCCGCCCTTGTCGACGCCACACCCAGGAGTCTCGCCAGTGCCCGACCAAGCAACCTTCGCAGCCCGCCACATCGGCCCGGACGCCCAGGCCGTCGCGGCCATGCTGGCCGTCATCGGGGTCGACTCGCTCGACCAACTGGCCGCCAAGGCCGTCCCGGCGGGCATCCTCGACAAGCTGACCGGCAGCGGTGTGGCGCCCGGGCTGGACCGGTTGCCCCCGGCCGTCACCGAGAGCGAGGCGCTGGCCGAGCTGCGGGCGATGGCCGAGGACAACACGGTGGCCGTCTCGATGATCGGGCAGGGGTACTACGACACGCTCACCCCACCGGTGCTGCTGCGCAACGTGCTGGAGAACCCGGCCTGGTACACCGCCTACACGCCGTATCAGCCCGAGATCAGCCAGGGCCGGCTGGAGGCGCTGCTGAATTTCCAGACGATGGTGGCCGACCTGACCGGGCTGGAAGTCGCCAACGCCTCGATGCTCGACGAGGGCACGGCGGCCGCCGAGGCCATGACGTTGATGCACCGCGCCACCCGGGGCACCTCGAACCGGCTCGCGGTCGACGCCGACGTCTTCGCCCAGACCGCCGCCGTGCTGACCACCCGGGCGCGGCCGTTGGGCATCGAGATCGTCACGGCCGACCTCTCGGAGGGCCTGCCCGACGGCGAGTTCTTCGGCGTCATCACCCAGCTGCCCGGGGCCAGCGGCCGGATCACCGACTGGGCGCCCCTGGTGCAACAGGCCCACGACCGCGGCGCGCTGGTCGCCGTCGGCGCCGACCTGCTGGCGTGCACGCTCGTCACCCCGCCCGGCGACATCGGTGCCGACGTCGCCTTCGGCACCACCCAACGATTCGGTGTGCCAATGGGATTCGGCGGTCCGCACGCCGGCTACCTGTCGGTGCACGCCAAGCATGCGCGCCAGCTGCCGGGCCGGCTGGTCGGCGTGTCGATGGACGCCGACGGGTCGCCCGCCTACCGGCTGGCCCTGCAGACCCGCGAGCAGCACATCCGCCGCGACAAGGCGACCAGCAACATCTGCACCGCGCAGGTGCTGCTGGCGGTGATGGCCGCCATGTACGCCAGCTACCACGGCGCCGACGGGCTGGCCGCGATCGCCCGCCGGGTGCACGCCCACGCCGAAGCCATCGCCGCCGCGCTGAGCTCGGCGGCCGACATGGCGCCGGTGCACGACACCTTCTTCGACACCGTCCTGGCGCGAGTCCCGGGCCGCGCCGACGAGGTGGTCGCCGCGGCCAAGGCCAACGGCGTCAACGTGTGGCGCGTCGACGCCGACCACGTGTCGGTCGCGTGCGACGAGGCCACCACGGACGCCCACGTGGCGGCGGTGCTGGACGCCTTCGGCGCGGCTCGAGGCGCGGAGCGAGTCGCCAGCAAGATCCAGGACATCGCGACCCGGACCTCGGAGTTCCTCACCCATCCCGCCTTCACCCAGTACCGCACCGAGACGGCGATGATGCGCTACCTGCGCACCCTGGCGGACAAAGACGTCGCCCTGGACCGCAGCATGATTCCGCTCGGCTCGTGCACGATGAAGCTCAACGCCGCCGCGGAGATGGAACCGATCACCTGGCCCGAGTTCGCCCGCCAGCACCCGTTCGCGCCCGCCTCGGACACCCCCGGGCTGCGCCGGCTCATCAGCGACCTGGAGAGCTGGCTGGTGCAGATCACCGGTTACGACGCCGTGTCGCTGCAGCCCAACGCCGGCTCGCAGGGCGAGTACGCCGGGCTGCTGGCCATCCACGACTACCACGCCAGCCGCGGCGAGCCGCACCGCAACATCTGCCTGATCCCGTCCAGCGCGCACGGCACCAACGCGGCGTCGGCGGCGCTGGCCGGCATGCGGGTGGTGGTGGTGGGCTGCCACGAGAACGGCGACGTCGACCTCGACGACCTGCGCGCCAAGGTCGCCCAGCACGGCGACGAGTTGTCGGCGCTGATGATCACCTACCCCTCCACCCACGGCGTCTACGAGCACGACATCGCGGAGATCTGCGCGGCCGTCCACGACGCCGGCGGCCAGGTGTACGTCGACGGCGCCAACCTCAACGCGCTGGTCGGCCTGGCGCGGCCGGGGAAGTTCGGCGGCGACGTCAGCCACCTGAACCTGCACAAGACGTTCTGCATCCCGCACGGCGGTGGGGGACCCGGGGTGGGGCCGGTGGCGGTGCGTTCACATTTGGCCCCGTTCCTGCCGGGACACCCGCACGCCCCCGAGTTGCCGCAGGGCCATCCCGTGTCGTCGGCGCCCTACGGGTCCGCCTCGATCCTGCCGATCAGCTGGGCCTACATCAGGATGATGGGCGCTGACGGCCTGCGGGCGGCCTCGCTGACCGCGATCGCGTCGGCCAACTACATCGCCCGCCGGCTCGACGAGTACTTCCCGGTGCTCTACACCGGGGAGAACGGCATGGTCGCCCACGAGTGCATCCTGGATCTGCGGCCGATCACCAAGTCGACCGGGGTGACCGTCGACGACGTGGCAAAACGCCTGGCGGACTACGGTTTTCACGCGCCGACGATGAGCTTCCCGGTGGCCGGCACGCTGATGGTCGAGCCCACCGAGAGTGAGACCCTGACCGAGGTCGACGCCTTCTGCGAAGCCATGATCGCCATCCGCGGGGAGATCGACCGGGTCGGCGCGGGGGAGTGGCCGGTGGACGACAACCCGCTGCGGGGCGCCCCGCACACCGCCGAGTGCCTGCTGGTCGCCGATTGGCAGCACCCCTACACCCGCGAAGAGGCCGCCTATCCGCTCGGCAAGAACTTCCGGCCGAAGGTGTGGCCCCCGGTGCGGCGCATCGACGGCGCCTACGGCGACCGCCACCTGGTCTGCTCGTGCCCGCCGGTGGAGGCGTTCGCCTAGGCGCGCAGAGCCGCCGGGAAGTTCAGCCGAAACGCTCGACGATCGCCGCGGCGATCCGATCCGGGGCGTCCTCCTGGATGAAGTGCTTGGCGGTGGGCAGCTCAACCAGGACGTGGTCGGGGAACGCCGCCCGCATGCGCGGGAGGGTCGGGCCCTGCCGGAACGCGAAGTCCTTCATGCCCCAGACGAACAGGGCGGGTTTGGCGCCCAGCTTGGCCGGCACCTCGCGGGCGAGGCGCGCCAGCAGGGGATGGGCGGCCAGGATCTGCTTGGGCATCTCGGCGACGCCCTTGCGGGCGTCGGGGCTGGGCTGCACGGCCCGGTAGTGCTCCATCACCGCGTCGCTCGGGCGGTGTTCGGTGCCCGCGGGGATGAGACGCTCGACGAAGAAGTTGTGCCGCAGGATCGCGTATTGCATTGGGGGACTTGACATCACCCGGCTGAACAGCTTGGGCGCGAAGTCGTCCGCCGGCCAGAACCAGGTGTTACCCAGCACGATGCCGCGCACCCGCTAGGCCCGCTCCACCGCGACCGCCATGCTGATCGGTCCGCCCCAGTCCTGGCCCATCGTCACATAGCCGTCCAGCTCGAGGTGGTCGACGAATTCGCCGACCACGCGGGCATGCTCCTCGATGGTACCCGAACCCCGCGGGCCGGTCCGAGAGCCCGAACCCGAGGTAGTCCGGAGCGATGCAGCGGAACCGGTCACGCAGCGCGAGGACGATGTTGCGGTACAGGAAGCTCCACGTCGGGTTGCCGTGGAACAGCAACAGTGGGGGTCCGGTGCCTTCGTCGATGTAGTGCATGCGGCCCCGCGAGCTGTCGAACCAGCGCGACTGGAAGGGGTAGAGCGTGGGGTCGGGCGTGAAATCGATGCTCATGGCGCTCCTTCTTCGGTAGGCGCCCACGATGCTAGGCCCGCGGTGTGACATGCCGCGGGCGGCGACGCGTCAGTACCGGCCGAAGGCCAGGGCGACGTTGTGCCCGCCGAACCCGAACGAGTTGTTGATGGCGTAGCGGTAGTTGCCCCGCCGGGGATTACCGGACACCACGTCCAAATCGATTTCCGGGTCGAGGTTCTCCAGATTCAGCGTCGGCGGCACCACCTGATCGCGCAACGCCAGCACCGTGAGGATCGACTCCACCGCGCCGACCGCGCCGACCGAATGCCCCAGCGCGGATTTGGGCGCGTACACCGCCGGCCTGTTGGCGCCCAGCGCGTTGTTGATGGCCTTGCCCTCGGCCAGGTCACCGATCTGCGTTCCGGTGGCGTGGGCGTTGACGTGGTCGATGTCGCCGGGCGTGAGGCCCGCCAGCTGGATGGCGCGGGTCATCGCGTGGCCCGCGCGGTTCCCGCTGGGGTCCGGGGCCACCATGTGGTAGCCGTCGGACGTGACGCCGGCGCCCATCAGCCGTGCCAGGATCCGCGCCCCGCGGGCCTTGGCGTGTTCCTCGGTCTCGAGCACCATCAACGCGCCGGCCTCGCCGAACACGAATCCGTCGCGGTCCTTGTCGAACGGGCGGCACGCACCGGCGGGGTTTTCGTTGTTGGTCGACATCACGATCCGCATGTTCGCGAAGGCGGCGATCGGCACGGCCTCGATCCTGGTCTCGACGCCGCCGCAGATGGCGACGTCCGCCTCGCCGAAGACGATCGCCTGCCAGGCGCGGGCGATGGCCTCCGAACCCGACGCGCACGCCGACACCGGCGTCATCACGCCGGCCCTGGCGTGCCGTTCCAGTCCCACCGCCTGCGCGGCGGCGTCGGGCATGTACTTGCTGACGGCCAGCGGCGAGACCGCCTTGACGCCGCGGGCGCGCAGGGTGTCGCGGGTGAACACCAGCTCCTCGCCGGAGCCGAAGCCGGTGCCGATGGACACCAGCAGGCGGTTGGGATCGACCTCGGGGGAGCCGGCGTGGTCCCAGGCCCGCCGGTTGACGACGGTCGACATCCGCGCCAGGTAACCGGTCCTGCGCAGCTCGGCGGGATTCAGCTCGCTGTCGAATTCCTCCAGCAGGTGGCCGCCGATGCGAACCGGCAGGTCGAACTCCTTCACGAACGGGTCGTCGAGCTCGCGGATTCCGCTTTGGCGGTCGAGCAGCAACTTCCAGGTGGTCTCCGCGTCGGTGGCCAACGCGGTGGTCATGGCGATGCCGGTGACAACCACGTCCGGAAGTGCTTGCCCAGTGATCATTTTCGTCATTGCTGTCGTGGATCATCCTTTCGCGGCGCCACCCCGGTCGTCTGCACAAACCCGCGCGTCATCGGGGGCACCCTCCGGATGGAACGCAAGGCACCCATCCGGAAAACCTTCGCACTGCTCCCCATAGCGTCGGCCGTGGAATCGACCTCGATCGAGCCTAGCGGCAAGTCGCCGTGCCGACCGTGAAGCCCCGCCCAAACGTTCGCTTGCCGTCGCCGCGCCTCAGCTCAGGAAGGCGTTGAGGGCCGCGGCCAGCTCGGGCGACGCCGAGGTGGTCAGGTTCTGGTAGCCGCCGCCGCTGAGCTGGGCGACGGCCTCCCACGTGGCGCGGTCCGGGTCGGCGCCGAAGTCGATGACGTTCACCGCGATGGGTTTCGCCGGATCAGCACTCTTGCGGATGAAATCCTGCAACCCGGCGCCGTCCAGGGTCTGGTCGGTGTGCGGGCCGGCGGTGATGACCAGGATCGAGTTGATCTGGCCCGCCCGGTAATTGGCCTGCAGGTCCTGGTAGATCATGCGCAGCGTGGTGAACGACACCGCACCGCCCGGCGACGAGTACTGCTTGTCCAACGCGGCCGTCAGCGCCGCCGAGCGCGGCTGGCCGTTGACCGGGTCGCTCAGGGGACCGCCGGGCACCTCGGAGCGTCCCTCGTGGCCGTCGAACGTCCACAGTCCGACCACCGAGGTGGGCGGCAGCGCCTTGATCTTGTCCTGCAGCGCCGCGATCACGTTCGCCAGCCGGGTCTTTCCGCCCTCCTGGCCGGGCATGGACTGGTCGAGCATGATGGTGGCGGCCAGCCCGCTCGACGGGGTGGCCATGGCCTCGGCCAGCGTCGCGCGCATCGCCTCGTCGCCCACCGACAGCGTCGCCGGCAGCGCGGGGAACGTGGTGACCGGGCTACTCGGCGGCGTGACGCCGTTGACCCGGAAGCCGGCCTTGGCCAGCTTGTCGAGCTGGTGCGGCTTGTGCATGAAGCGGGCGAACTCGCTGGCGGCCGACGTCTGCTCCTGCGTCAGCCACGAGCCACTGAGCAGCACCGTGGGATAGTCGGCGACCGGGACCGGCCCGGGCGGCAGCCACGAGGCCAGCGCGCTCTTGGCGTCCGGCAGGGACTGGCCCCGCTGGAACAGCTGCTGCTCGGTGGTGACGACCGCGTGCACCGGGGCGGTCGCCGCGTCACCGGGCTTCAGCAACGCGTTCATCGCCTCGGTCAGCGAGTTGTCCGCCAGTTTGGGTTGCCCGCTCAGCAGGGCGCGCACCGCGCCGGTGCCCTGCGTCGCCGGCGCACCGGCGGGCACCGAAGCCGCCGCGACCGCCTCCCCGGCCAAGAACGCCGCGTCACCGTTGCCCTTCATCGGCAGCGCCAGCCGCAGCGACCCCCAACCCGGCAGGTTCAGTCCGGCCAGGCCGTTCGGGTTGGTCTGCAGCCCGGGCAGCGCCGCCCAGTTCTGACCGGCCAGGGCCGGCTGGAGTTCGGGCCGGACGGCCAGCACCACCGGCGACGTCACCAGTGAGCGGCTGTCGGTGATCGTCTTCTGCGCCATCGCCCCGGCGAGCCGAGCCGCCGAGACCGAGCTGCCCGGAATCCACAACGCCGGCTGCCCGCTCAGCTCGGCGGGCCACTTGCCGATGAAGCCGTTCAGCACCGCGTCGGAGCCGGCCGGCTTGACACTGACCTCCATGCAATGGTCACCGACCGGGCCGGCCGAGGAGTTGTAGCTCTCGGCGAACTGCCGCACCGCGTCGGCGATCGAGGGGTCGGCGATGACGGCGACGGTCTCCTTGCCGCCCACGCAACGCCCGGCGGCCCGGTGCGAGCGGTTGGACAACGCGTCGCCGAAGAAACTCCACAGGATGACGGTGCCCACCACCACGATCACGGCGACGAGGGCCACGATCACGCCGACGCTGACCCCCCGGCGCCCGCCCTCGCTGCGGTGGCCGCCGCGCCACTCGCCGAGGCCCCGGTGGCCGCGGGCGAACAGCGACGGCGATGCGGCCGGCGGCTCGGCGCTCGACGGGCCGGACCGCCGCGGCGGAAACTCCGGGTACTCGTCGCCGGCGCCGTCGGCGAACGCGTCCTCGTCGGCATAGGGTTCTTCGTCCGCATATTCGTCGACGTAGCGGTCATCGTCGGCATAGTCGTCGTCCGCATAGCGGTCGTCGTCGGGAGGACAGTCACCGTCGTCCGCGTGGTCCGCGTGGTCTTCGGTGACGGCGTCCCGACGATCGCGCTCCGTCTCGCCGCTTTCGTGCGGCCCGCCGACGGAGTCCTCAGGGTCGGGCAAACTGTGCCTACCCATAGCGGTGCCCGTCGCCTTTCCGTCGATCCATCCGACTTGTTGTCAACCCGCCGCTGATCTTAGCGATCAGCGGCATCAATGCCCGCTGAGCGGGATCAAGGCACGGGCTCAATTTGATTGCGCCGCGCGGGCCTTCACCTCACGCCGACGGCGATGCAGGATCGGCTCGGTGTAGCCGTTCGGCTGCTGCGTCCCGGTGAGGATCAGGTCCTGCGCGGCCAGGAAGGCCAGGCTGTCGTCGAAGTTGGGGGCCATCGGCAGGTACGCCGCGTCCTTGGCGTTCTGCTCGTCGACCAGCGGCGCCATCCGCTCCAGGCTGGCCCGCACGTCCTCTTCGGTGATCACGCCGTGGCGCAGCCAGTTGGCCAGCAGCTGGCTCGAGATCCGCAGCGTGGCACGGTCTTCCATGAGGGCCACGTCGTGGATGTCGGGCACCTTCGAGCAGCCGACGCCCTGGGCGACCCAGCGCACCACGTACCCGAGGATCGACTGGCAGTTGTTGTCGAGCTCCTCGCGGATCTCCTCGGGAGCCCAGGCCAGTTCCTTGGCCAGCGGGATGGTCAGCAGTTCGTCGATCGTGGTGCGCTGCTGGCCGGCCAGCTCCTCCTGCACGGCACCCACGTCGACGTAGTGGTAGTGCATCGCGTGCAGGGTGGCCGCCGTCGGCGACGGCACCCAGGCGGTGGTGGCGCCGGCCTTGGGCTGGCCGATCTTCTGTTCCACCATGTCGGCCATCAGCTCGGTCATCGCCCACATGCCCTTGCCGATCTGCGCCTTGCCCTTGAACCCGGCGGCCAGGCCGATGTCGACGTTGGCGTCCTCGTAGGCCTTGATCCAGGTGCTGTTCTTCATCGCGCCCTTGCGGATCATCGGGCCGGCCTCCATCGACGTGTGGATTTCGTCGCCGGTGCGGTCCAGGAATCCGGTGTTGATGAACACCACACGGTCGGCCGCGGCCTTGATGCACGCCTTGAGGTTGACGGTGGTGCGCCGCTCCTCGTCCATGATGCCCACCTTGAGGGTGGCCTGCGGCAGGCCCAGGACGTCTTCGACGCGGCTGAACAGCTCGCAGGTGAAGGCGACCTCGTCGGGCCCGTGCATCTTGGGCTTCACGATGTAGATCGACCCGGTGCGGCTGTTGGCCAGCGGGCCGTTTTCGGAGCCCGTCTTGAGCCCGTGGATCGCGGTGAGGCCGGTGAACAGCGCATCCATGATGCCCTCGAACACCTCATTGCCCTCGGCGTCCACGATGGCGTCGTTCGTCATCAGATGCCCGACGTTGCGGACGAACAGCAGGCTGCGGCCGGGCAGGGTTAGCTCGCCGGCACCGTCGGGCGTGGTGTACGTGCGGTCCTGGTTGAGCACGCGGGTGAAGGTCTTGCCGCCCTTGTCGACCTCTTCGGACAGGTCACCCTTGTTCAGCCCGAGCCAGTTGCGGTAGCCCAGCACCTTGTCGTCGGCGTCGACGGCGGCCACCGAGTCCTCGAAGTCCATGATCGTCGTGACGGCGGACTCCAGGACCACGTCCTTGATGCCGGCGCGGTCGGTCTTGCCGACCGGCGATTCGGGGTCGACGAGGATCTCGATGTGCAGGCCGTGATTGACCAGCAGCACCGACCAGTCGGGGGAGCCGAGCTCGCCGGTGTAGCCGGCGAACTTCTCCGGGCCGGCCAGGCCGACGGACCCGTCGGCGGTCGCGACCTTCAGCTGGCCGTCGTCGACGGACAGGCCCGTCGCGTCGGCCCAGGAGCCGGACTCCAGCGGCACGGCCTGGTCGAGGAAGTTGCGCGCGTACGCGATGACCTTGTCGCCGCGGACCTTGTTGTAGCTGGTGCCCTTTTCGGCCCCGTCATCCTCGGGGATGACGTCGGTGCCGTAGAGGGCGTCGTAGAGCGAACCCCAGCGCGCGTTCGCGGCGTTCAGCGCGAAGCGGGCGTTGAGCACCGGCACCACCAGCTGGGGGCCCGCGGTCGTGGTGATCTCGTCGTCGACACCCGAGGTCGTGATGGTGAAGTCCTCGGGTTCGGGCAGCAGGTAACCGATGTCGGTGATGAACTGGCGGTAGGCGTCGACGTCGAACGGCTCGATCACGCGTTGCCGGTGCCACTTGTCGATCTGGGCCTGCAGCTCGTCGCGGCGGTTCAGCAGCTCCTGGTTCTTCGGCGTGAGGTCGGTGACGACTTTGTCGACTCCGGCCCAGAAGCTGTCCGGGTCGATGTCGGTGCCGGGCAGGGCCTCGTTGTTCACGAAGTCGTAGAGCACTCGGGCGACGCGCAGGTTCCCCGCCGACACGCGATCAGTCATGTTTCTCCTCCAAAATGAAGCCTCACCAAGCCGCCATTGGCTTGGAGTGGCAATGTCTTCAGCGTACCGAGCAGCGGCCCGGTGAGCGTATCCGCCCAACTCGCCACACCAGGTCAGGCCGCGCTGGCAGCTCCAACCATGCCGCTGCGGCGAGCCCGGGAATCGAATTCCAGCAACGCATTCGCGCGCCGGGGATCCTGCGCCCTCCAGCACTTTCTTGACTGGTAGCCGTTGAAAATCATACGGGCTCACCACAGCCCACCCCGTGGCCCCTATACGTCGCGCATCGTGCCGACGAGGTCTTCCACCAGGTCTTCCATCGCCACCATCGCGACGACGACCCCGCCGGCGCCGGTCACCAGCGCCAGGTGGCTGTTGCTGCGGCGCATCCGCGACAGGGCGTCGGCCAGCGGCAGCGACCTGGGCAGGCGCGGCAGGGGGCGAACCATCGCGAGGTCGATCACCGTCCGCGGATCGTCACCGAGCGTCAGCATGTCCTTGATGTGCAGGTACCCGACGAAGTCGCCGTTGACGTTGGCGACGGGAAATCGCGAGTAGCCGGTCCGGGCCAGGGCTTGCTCGACCGCGCCGATCGTCGGCCCGGTGCCGGCGGCGGCCACCGGCACGGCGTGGACATCGGCGAGCGGAACCGCCACGTCGCCGACCACGCGGGTGCCGATCTGCAGCGCCCGGGTCAGCCGGCTGTGCTCCTCGCGGTCCAGCAGCCCCTCGGATTCGGATTCGGCGATCATTTCGCTCAGTTCGACGGGGGAGACGGTGATCTCGAGCTCTTCCCTGGGTTCCACGCCCAGGGCGCGGACCACCACGCTGGCGCACCTGTTGTAGAACACGATGAACGGCCGCGCGGCCCGCACGTAGGCCAGGTAGGGCGGCACCAGCAGCATGGCCGTGCGCTCGGGCCCGGCCAGCGCGATGTTCTTGGGCACCATCTCGCCGAGCAGCACGTGCAGCGTCACCACGATCGCCAGCGCGATCGCGAACGACAACGTGTGCAGCAGCGTCGGGTGAATGCCGGTCAGGCCCAGCGCCGTGCGCAACAGGCTGGAAACCGCGGACTCGCCGATCCGCCCGAGCAGCAGGGAGGCCGCCGTGATGCCGAGCTGGGCGCCGGCCAGCATCGCCGGGAGCTGCTCGCCGGCGCGCATCACCGTCACGGCCCGGGCTTTGCCCTGTTCGGCGAGCGCCTCGAGGCGGTCGCGCCGCGCCGAGATCAACGAGAATTCCGCCCCGACGAAGAAGGCGTTCACGCCGATCAGCAGGATGGCCAGCACCACGCCCAGGGTGTCGTTCATCGGGATCCCCCCGCCGGGGCGTCGTCGTCACCGCGCAGCTCGATCAGCTCCAGCAGGTCGATCCGGCGGCCGTCCATCCGGATCACGGTCGCCTGCCAGCGCAGCGAGGTGTCCAACAGCCCGTCGGCGTCCAGGGCCGGCAACTTCACCGTTTCGCCGGCCACCGGGATGTGGCCGAACTCGCGCAGCGCCAGCCCGCCGATGGTCTCGTACGGCCCCTCGGGGGCCCGGAAGCCGGTGGCGCTGGCCACCTCGTCGATGCGCAGCAAACCCGAGACGCGCCAGCCGGTTCCGGCCGCCACCACATCCGGGGTGGCGTCGTCGTGCTCGTCGCGGACGTCGCCGACGATCTCTTCGATCAGGTCCTCGACGGTCACCATGCCCGCGGTGCCGCCGTATTCGTCGACGACCATCGCGGTCTGCAGCGGGTTGGCGCGGATCTCGGCCATCACGGCGTCGCCGTCCAGGGTCGACGGCACCGCCGGGACGGGTTGCGCCACCCTGGTCAGCGGCGTGCGCGCCCGGTCGGCCGCCGGAATCGCCAGCACCTGCTTGACGTGCGCGATGCCGACCGTTTCGTCGAGGTCACCGTCGACGATCGGGAACCGGGAGAACCCGGACTCGGCGGCCGCGGCGACCAGGTCGGCGACGGTGTCGTCGGTCTGCAGCGCCACGATCTTCGACCGGGGCGTCATCAGCTCCTCGGCGGTCAGGGCACCGAACTGCAGGGAGCGCCGCACCAGCGCCGCGGTGGCCGGGTCCAGGGAGCCGCTGCGCGCCGACGACCGCACCAGGGACAGCAGCTCCTGCGGGGACCGCGCCGATCGCAGTTCCTCGGCCGGTTCGACGCCCAGTCGGCGCACGATCCAGTTGGCCACGCCGTTGGTGAGCCGGATGGCCGGCGTGAACAACAGCGAGAAGAGCAGCTGAACGCCCACCACGGCCCGCGCGGTGGACAGCGGCCGCGCGACGGCCAGGTATTTCGGGACCAGCTCGCCGAACACCATCGACACCGAGGTGACGATGACCAGCGCCAGGAAGGCCATGATCGCGTCGGCCGCCCGGTCGGATATCCCGATCGCGTCGAACCACGGGTGCGGCAGGTTGGCCAGCATCGGGTCGGTCAGGTAGCCGGCCGCCAGCGTGGTGGCCGAGATGCCCAGTTGGGCGCCGGACAGCTGAAACGAGAGCTTCTGGTGGGCGCGGCGGATGGCCCGGTCGCGGCGGCCGCCGCCCCGGGCGTTCGCCTCCACCGCGCTGCGGTCCAGCGTCGTGAGCGAGAATTCGGCCGCGACGAAGATCGCGTTGCCGAAGATGAGCACCGCGATGGCCACGACGCTGATCACGGTCAGGGTGACGTTCATCGGTCACGCCGCCCGGCGGCCGGTGGCCCCGACCGACGGGCCGGGGAGGGCTCCGCATCGGCCGGCTCCTGCGACGGCCGCCGCGCCGACAAGCCCATGGCCTGCACGGGTGCCTGCGGCACGTCGATCCCTTCACTGCCCACGACCGATCCGGACGGGTTCGTCTCGGTCTTTGCTGACTCATGGTAGCCCGGTCCGCCGCACCGCCAATCGACCATGGTTTTCGGCGATGCCGGCCCCGGCGACCGACCCGACCCGACTATGGGTTGGCTAACCTTACTCCGGTAGGCTCTGCGCACTATGGCGTCCGAGGCCCCACCCGAAACCCATCCGGCCCAGGTGCTTCCGCGCGAGCGCTTCGACATCGCCGACGAGATCGCGCGCATGCCCCGGCCGCCGGTTCCCGCGCTGGATCCGCCGTTCGCGCTGCGCATCGCGCGGCGCGGGGACGCGGGCCTGGTGTCGGACTGGATGAACCGGCCCCACCTGGCCGCGGCCTGGGAATACGACTGGCCGGCGCCGCGATGGGAGCGGCATCTGGGCGCCCAGCTCGACGGGACGTATTCGCTGCCGATCCTGGGAAGCATCCGCGGCAAGGATTGCGCCTATCTCGAATTATATTGGGGAGCAAAGGATCTCATTTCACGATACTACGATGCCGAGCCCTGCGACCTGGGCCTGCACGCGGCCATCGCCGAACCGGCCCTGGTGAACCGCGGACTGGGCTTGACGCTGCTGCCGCGCATCGTCGCCAGCGTCTTCGCCCGCGAGCCCCGCTGCCGGCGCATCATGTTCGACCCCGATCACCGCAACACCTCGGCGCGCCGCCTGTGCGAGTCCGTCGGATGCACGTTCCTCGGCGAGCACGACACCCGGAACCGGCGCATGTCGCTGTACGCGCTCGAGCGCCCCGTCGCCGACGCGTAGGTCCGCCGACGGTCAGGGGGGACGCGTTTGCTGGTGCCGGGCGCGTCACCAGCCCAACGGCAGCGGGTGGCCCTCGGCGAAGCCGGCGGTCGACTGCACCCCGACGACGGCCCGCTCGTAAAGATCCGTCAGGTCGGCGGCGCCGACATAGGTGCACGTGCTGCGCACGCCCGAGGTGATGTGGTCGATCAGGTCCTCGACGCCGCCGCGGTCGGGGTCGAGGCCCATCCGCGAGGTCGAAATGCCTTCCTCGAACAGCGCCTTGCGGGCGCGGTCGAACGCCGTGTCGGCGGCGCTGCGGGCGACCACCGCCCGCTTGGACGCCATGCCGTAGCTCTCCTTGTAGGGCTGGTCGTCGCGGTCGCGCATCAGGTCGCCGGGCGACTCGTAGGTGCCGGCGAACCACGACCCGATCATCACGTTGGACGCCCCGGCCACCAGGGCCAGCGCCACGTCGCGCGGATGCCGGACACCGCCGTCCGCCCACACGTGGCCGCCCAATTCCCTTGCCGCCGAAGCGCATTCGACCACCGCGGAGAATTGGGGACGCCCAACGGCGGTCATCATCCGGGTGGTGCACATCGCGCCCGGACCGACCCCGACCTTCACGATGTTCGCCCCGGCGGCGAGCAGGTCGCGGGTGCCCTCCGCCGAGACCACGTTGCCTGCCACCAGCGGCACGCCGAGCTCGAGCGAGGAGATCGTGCGGATGGCGTCGAGCGTCTTGACCTGGTACCCGTGCGCGGTGTCGATGACCAGCACGTCGACGCCCGCTTCGACCAGGGAGCGCGCCTTGGCCCCCACGTCGCCGTTGATGCCGACGGCGGCGCCCACCCGCAGCCGCCCATGGGCGTCGACCGCCGGGGTGTACAGGCCGGTGCGGACGGCCCCGGTGCGGGTCAGCACGCCGGCCAGGGTGCCGTCGGCGTTCGTCACCACCGCGACCCCGATCGGGGCGTGCTCGAGCAGGTCGAAGATCTTGCGCGGGTCGGTGCCGACCGGGGCGGTGACGAAGTCGGTGGTCGCGACGTCGCGCACCCGGGTGAAGCGGTCCACGCCGAGGCAACACGATTCGCTGACCAGACCCATCGGGCGGCCCTCGAAGACGACGACGGCGACGCCGTGCGCGCGCTTGTGGATCAGCGCGGTCGCATCGGACACCGAATCGTCGGGAGCGAGCACCACCGGGGTGTCCAGGACGAGGTCCCGGCTCTTGACGAACTCCACCGTCTGCTGCACCGCGGTGATCGGGAGGTCCTGGGGCAGGACGACCAGCCCACCGCGCCGCGCGACCGTCTCGGCCATCCGCCGGCCGGCCACGGCGGTCATGTTGGCCACCACCACCGGGATGGTGGTGCCCGAGCCGTCGTCGGTGGACAGGTCGACGTCGAAGCGCGAGGCGACCTCCGACCTGTTCGGCATGATGAAGACGTCGTTGTAGGTCAGGTCGTAGCCGGGCCGATGCCCGTCGAGGAACCGCACGCCTTCCAGTCTTCCAGGATTACGCGGGCACCTCGCTGCGGTCCCCGCTCCAGAGCGTGTGGAAGCGCTTGTCCGGGTCGTCGTCGATGCGGCCGTAGGTGTGGGCGCCGAAGAAGTCGCGCAGGCCCTGGGTCAGTGCGGCGGGCAGCCGCTCGGTGCGCAGGGCGTCGTAGTAAGACAGCGCGGAGGAGAAGCCGGGGATGGGGATGCCCAGCTGCGTGGCGGTCACGACCACCCGGCGCCACCCGTCGATCGCCGCCTCGATCGCGCTGCGGAAATACGGCGCGACGATCAGCGTCGGCAGGTCGGGGTCTTCGTCGAACGCGTCCTTGATGCGGTTGAGGAACTTGGCGCGGATGATGCAGCCGCCGCGCCAGATGGTGGCCAGGTCGCCCGGGGTGATGCCCCAGCCGTATTCGGCGCTGCCGGCCTGAATCTGGTTGAAGCCCTGCGCGTACGCGATGATCTTGGACGCATACAGGGCCTGGCGGACGTCCTCGGTGAACTGCTTCGCATCGGTCGGATTTGCACCCAGTTCGCCGGAGGCCAGCCCGGTGGTGGCCTTGCGCTGGGTCACCGAACCCGACAGGGCGCGGGCGAACACGGCCTCGGCGATGCCGGTCACCGGGACACCGAGGTCCAGGGCCGACTTGACCGTCCAGCGACCGGTGCCCTTCTGCTCGGCCTCGTCGAGGATGACGTCGACGAGCGGCTTGCCGGTTTTCGCGTCGGTCTGGCGCAGCACCTGGGCGGTGATCTCGACCAGGAAGCTGTCCAGATCGCCGGAGTTCCACTCGTCGAACACGTCGGCGATCTGCTCGGCGGTCTTGCCCAGGCCGTCGCGCAGCAGCTGGTAGGCCTCGCCGATCAGCTGCATGTCGGAGTACTCGATGCCGTTGTGCACCATCTTGACGAAGTGGCCGGCGCCGTCGGGCCCGATGTGGGTGCAGCACGGCACGCCGTCGACGTGGGCGGAGATCTCCTCGAGCAGCGGGCCCAGCGACTCGTACGACTCGGCGGGCCCGCCCGGCATGATCGACGGCCCGTTGAGCGCGCCCTCCTCGCCGCCGGAGATGCCGGCGCCGACGAAGTGCAGCCCGCGCTCGCGCATCGCCTTCTCGCGGCGGATGGTGTCGGTGTAGAGGGCGTTGCCGCCGTCGATGATGATGTCGCCTTCCTCCATGGCGTCGGCGAGCTCGTTGATCACGGCGTCGGTGGGGTCGCCGGCCTTGACCATGATGAGCACCCGCCGCGGCTTCTCCAGCGCGTCCAGGAACTCGGCGATGGATTCCGACCGCACGAAGTTGCCGTCGCCGCCGTGTTCCTTGAGCAGCGCGTCGGTCTTCGCGACCGACCGGTTGTGCAGCGCCACGGTGTAGCCGTGCCGGGCGAAATTGCGCGCGATGTTCGAGCCCATCACCGCGAGGCCGGTGACGCCGATCTGCGCGGTAGCGGTGTTGGCATTCGGGGCGGAATCCGACGAACCCATGTCTTCGCCTCTCAATCGGAAAGAACGTTTGCCGAAAAGCTTTCGGTGACACTGTGGCACAGCGGACCAGCGGCCGCCCGGGGTGCTGGCCCGATGCTGCCTCAGAGGTTGAACAGGCGCCGCAACTCCGTGAGCCACGGCACGGCCAGCGCGATCGTCGGCACCACGAACACCGCCGCCGCGGCCAGGTACGCGGCGGCCGACAGCGCCAGGCTGTTGCCGCCCCCGCCCAGCCGGCGCACGCGGACCACCGTGCTGGTGCCGCCCGCGGCCAGGGCGCCCG
>NZ_GG770555.1:509576-528422 GCF_000164135.1 Mycobacterium parascrofulaceum ATCC BAA-614
GAGGCGCAGGCGACGAGGGCCCGCGCCAGGGGAGCGCGGCCCGCCGCGCGCACGGCGGCGTCGTCGGCCAACAGCTCGACGAGCAGTTGCACCGCGCCGAGCGCGTTCGCGCTGCGCACCAAGCGGGGGAACGCGGCATGCACCGCGGTGAAGGCCTCCAGGACGAGGTCGTGCCGGGCGCGCAGATGCGCCCGCTCGTGGGTGAGGATCGCCGCCACCTCAGCGTCGGCGAGCGTGCTCAGCGCACCCTCGCTGACCACCACCCGGCTGCGCACGCCGGGCAGGCAGTAGGCGAGCGGCTGCGGGACGTCCAGCACGCGGAGGTCGCGCGTGCGGGCGCACGGCTGGGGGAGCGCCGCGCCGTGGCCGACGCCGACCAGGTCGACCACCATGCGGTGATGGGCCCGCCGCCGCCGATTGGCGATGGCGACCCGAACCACGGCGACCATCAATCGGGCGCCGACCAGCACGGTCAGCGCGAAAACGCCGACGTAGGCGACCCACAGCGGCCACCCGAGCCGGCCGGCGTCGCCGACAATGCTGGCGGTGGGCCGCCCGTCCGGGCCGGGCATGAGCAGCCGAGTCGCGATCGCGATGCCCGCGCTGAATGCGGAGAGGACCGCGGCCAGTGCGACGGCCTGCCACAACACCATCGCGGCACGGGGTGCGCGCAGCGGCCAGCTCGCGCGTGCCAACATGGCCGGCACCGGGCCGACGAGCAGCACCGCGAGGATGGTAAAGGCCAGCGCGGACACGCTGCCAGTCTCCCTCAGTCCTCCGGCGACGCGCCAGCGGATGGCGCGGTTTTGCGGTGAGTGGCTTCCAGTTCGGCCAGCGCCCGCCGCAGCGCGTCCGCCTCGTCGGCGCCAACCCGCTCGACGAAGTGCACGAGCGCGGCGTGCCTGCCGCCGGAATCCTCGGCTTGGGCGAGCGCGTCGACCATGAGGCCGGCGACCAGCTCGTCGCGACCGTGCACGGGTGCGTATCGGTGGGCCCGGTCGTCGCGGATCTGGGAGACCAGATTCTTCTTGGCCAGCCGCTGCAGGACGGTCATGATCGTCGTGTAGGCGAGGTCGCGGCGCGCGGACAACGCGTCATGAACCTGGCGGACCGTTTGAGGTTCGGGCGTGGACCACAAGTGATCCATCACGGCCCGTTCCAGATCCCCCAGCCGGGTCAGTTTGGCCATAGTGCGTTCTCTCCTGAGCGTCGAGCAACATCTTACTCCCGGTTACTACCGACGGTCGTACCGAAGGTCATCACCGCGCCGCCGAAAAGCAGCTTGCAAAATTAGGGCAGCCTTGCCTATGCTAACCGGGTCGAGCGAACAGCGACCGCGGCGAGTCCTGAGGGCTGCAGTGACCCCCGGTCTACTCGATCGGCGAGCCCCGTGCCCGGGTGGCACGGGGCTCAGCCGTTTCCGGGGGCCGTTTCTCCGGCCGGTCATCGCGCCGGGAACCGGGCCGACCGACCGATGGTGTAGACACAGAACGTGCCACCGCCCCCGGAGACGACCATCCCGCCGGACTTCACCGCGCCCTTCGATCAGGAGATCGGGCTGCAATTCACCGAACTCAGCCCCGACGGCGCCCGGGCCCAGCTCGAGGTCACCCCGAAGCTGCTGCAGCCGATGGGCCTCGTGCACGGGGGCGTCTACTGCTCGATCATCGAGAGCATGGCAAGCGTGGCCGCCTACACCTGGCTGTCCACCCGGGGCGGGGGGAATGTCGTGGGGGTCAACAACAACACCGACTTTCTGCGTTCCATCGGCTCGGGCATGGTGTACGGCACCGCCGAACCGATCCACCGCGGTCGGCGTCAACAGCTGTGGCTGGTCACCATCACCGACGGCGACGGCCGCACGGTCGCCCGCGGACAGGTGCGGCTGCAGAACCTCGAGGCGTAACCCAGCGGCCTTACACGTGGCCGGGCGCCGGCGCCCCCGGGCGTCGTGGCAGGATCGGAGAACGTGCTCCTTACGCCGCACGAACAAGAGCGATTGCTGTTGTCCTACGCCGCCGAACTGGCACGCCGACGCCGTGCCCGGGGCTTGCGGCTGAACCACCCGGAGGCCGTTGCCATCATCACCGACCACATTCTCGAGGGTGCGCGCGACGGCCGCTCCGTCGCCGAGCTCATGGCCAGCGGCTGCGACGTGCTCAGCCGCGACGACGTGATGGAGGGGGTGCCGGAAATGCTGCCCGAAGTCGCCGTGGAGGCGACGTTCCCCGACGGCACCAAACTCGTCACAGTGCACCACCCGATCCCATGATTCCGGGCGAAATCCTCTACGGCAGCGGCGATATCGATATCAACGCGAACGCGGAGCGCATCGAGATGCAGATCATGAACACCGGTGACCGTCCCGTGCAGGTGGGCAGCCATGTCCATCTGCCCCAAGCCAACTCCGCGCTCGCGTTCGACCGCGCCGCCGCGCACGGCTACCGGCTGGACATCGCGGCGGCCACCGCCGTGCGCTTCGAACCCGGTGTGCCCCATACCGTCCGGTTGGTCCCGCTGCGCGGGCGCCGGGAAGTGCACGGGCTGACCCTGGACCCGCCCGGACGGCTGGACGCCTGATGGCCGGCCTGTCGAGGGACCGTTACGCCCAGCTCTTCGGCCCCACCGCCGGGGATCGGATCCGGTTGGCGGACACCGATCTTCTGGTGGAGATCACCGAGGACCGCAGCGGGGGACCGGGGTTGGCCGGCGACGAGGCGGTGTTCGGGGGCGGCAAGGTGCTGCGCGAGTCGATGGGCCAGGGGCTCGCCACGCGCGCCGAGGGGGCGCCCGACACCGTGATCACCGGTGCGGTCATCATCGACCACTGGGGAATCATCAAGGCCGACATCGGTATTCGCGACGGCCGCGTCTGCGCGATCGGCAAGGCCGGCAACCCCGACACCATGACGGGCGTGCACCCGAACCTGGTGGTCGGGCCGTCCACCGAGGTCATCGCCGGCAACGGCCGGATCGTCACCGCCGGCGCCATCGACTGCCACGTGCACCTGGTCTGCCCGCAGTTGCTGCCCGAGGCGCTCGGGTCCGGCATCACGACGATCATCGGCGGCGGCACCGGGCCCGCCGAGGGCACCAAGGCCACCACCGTGACACCGGGGTCATGGCACCTGGAGCGGATGCTCGAGGCGCTCGACGGCTGGCCGGTGAACGTCGCGCTACTGGGCAAGGGAAACACCGTCAGCGCCGAGGGGCTGTGGGAGCAATTGCGCGGCGGCGCCTCGGGTTTCAAACTGCACGAGGACTGGGGGTCCACGCCGGCGGCCATCGACGCCTGCCTCACAGTCGCCGACGCCGCCGGCGTCCAGGTGGCGTTGCACACCGACACCCTCAACGAGATGGGGTTCGTCGAAGACACCCTGGCCGCTATCGCGGGGCGGTCGATCCACACGTATCACACCGAGGGCGCCGGCGGCGGCCACGCCCCCGACATCATCACCGTCGCAGGCAAACCCAACGTCCTGCCCAGCTCCACCAACCCCACCCGTCCGCACACGCGTAACACCCTCGACGAGCACCTGGACATGTTGATGGTCTGCCATCACCTCAATCCCCAGGTGCGGGAAGACCTGGCCTTCGCCGAAAGCCGCATTCGGCCGTCGACCATGGCGGCCGAGGACCTGCTGCACGACATCGGCGCGATCTCGATGATCGGCAGCGACTCCCAGGCGATGGGCCGCATCGGAGAAGTCGTGATGCGGACCTGGCAGACCGCGCACGTGATGAAACGCCGCCGCGGGCCCCTGCCCGGCGACGGCGCCGCGGACAACATGCGGGCGCGGCGCTACGTCGCCAAGTACACGATCTGCCCGGCCATCGCCCACGGCCTCGACCACGAGGTCGGCTCGGTGGAGGTAGGCAAGCTCGCGGATCTGGTGCTCTGGGAGCCGGCGTTCTTCGGGGTCCGCCCGCACGCGGTGCTCAAGGGCGGCATGATCGCGTGGGCGGCGATGGGCGATGCCAACGCCTCGATCCCGACGCCGCAACCGGTGCTTCCGCGCCCGATGTTCGGCGCGGCGCCGGCCGCGGCGGCCGCCACGTCGGTGCATTTCGTTGCGCCGCAGGCGATCGAGGCCGGCCTGACCGAACGGCTGGCGGTCAACCGGCGGCTGGCCCCCGTGCGCAACACCACCGGGCTCGCCAAGGCGGACCTGCCGCTCAACGACGCCCTGCCCGACATCGAGGTGGACCCGGATACGTTCACGGTACGGATCGACGGCGAGGTCTGGCAGCCCGACCCGGTGGCGGAATTGCCCATGGCGCAACGCTATTTCCTGTTCTGAGCACCCATGTCCGCACTGGCGACGCTGCTCACCCTGGCCGACTCCCGACTGCCGGCCGGGGCCCACGTGCATTCCGGCGGCGTGGAAGAGGCGATCACCAGCGGGCTGGTGACCGACCTGGACACGCTGGAAGCCTTCCTGCGCCGCCGGATTCGCAGTTCCGGCCTGGTCACCGCCTCGATCGCGGCGGCGGTCCATCGCGGTGAGCTCGGCCCGCAAGCGGCCGATCTGGAGACCGACGCCCGCACGCCCGCCCCGGCCGCGAGGGACGCGTCACGCAGCCAGGGCCGCGGGCTGGCACGGCTGGCACGGCGAGTCTGGCCGGACGCCCGCTGGGACGACATCGGCGCGCAGCCGCACCTCGCGGTCGCGGCGGGGCGGGTCGGCGCCGTGAGCGGGCTCGCTCCCGAGCAGACCGCCCTGACGCTCGTCTACACCACGATGACCGGCTCGGCGACCGCCGCGCAGCGGCTGCTGGCCCTGGACCCGGCCGACGTGGCGGCGTGCACGTTTCGGCTGGCCGAGCTGTGCGAGCGCACCGCCAGCGAAGCCGCCGTCGGGCTGGCCGAGCTGTCCGACCCGCTGCTCGACACGCTCGCGCAGCGGCACAGCGAACGCGAGCGGCCGCTCTTCGTGTCCTGAATCGCGCCGCGCGGCAGCTAGTTTCGGGCCGGCTCCGGGATCGCGTCGGCGTGCGGTGCATCGCTCTTGGCGTGGGCCCGGGTGAACGCGAGGTACAGGATGCCCAGGGCGATGATGGTCACCGACATCAGCAGGATGATGTAGTCGTCGTACCAGGGCTGGTGCGAGTCGCGCGGCCAGGCGAGGTTGACGATGGCCGCCACACCGTAGATCAGTGCGCCGATGTTGACGGGCACTCCCCACCGGCCCAGCCGGTACTTACCCTTGGGCACCCAGCCCTTGATCCGCGCGCGCAGGGCGGCCAGCACCACCATCTGGAAGGCGATGTAGACGCCCACCGAGCCGAAGCTGACCAGCTTGGTCAGCGCGTCGCTGGAGATCAGCGACCCCACGATCAGCACCGCCGGGATGATGACCGCGATCAGCAGGGAGTAGGGCGGCACGTGCCGCTTGTGGTCGAAGCGCGCCAACAGCTTTGAGCCGACGATCATGTCGTCGCGGCCGTAGGAGTAGATGAGCCGGCTGGCGGCGGCCTGCAGGCTCAGCGCGCACGACACGAACGAGATCAACACGATGCACAGGACGATCTTGGCGCCGACGCCGCCGAACGCCGTCTTCAGGATGGTGTCGATCGGATCGCGGTCCTTGCCGCTGATCACCGCGCCGAAGTCGGTGACCGACAGGATCAGGCTCAGGCAGACGAAGGTGGCCGCCGATCCGCCGACGTAGATGGTGCGGCGCATCGCCTTGGGGATCTGCACGCCCGGGTTGCGGACCTCCTCGGCGACGTCACCGCAGGCCTCGAAGCCGAAGAACTGGTAGAGGGCGATCAGGCTGGCGGCCAGGAAGGCGTAGGTGTAGCTGTGCTTGCCCTCGGCGCCGAAGCTGTGGAACAGCACGCCGAGGTTGTGGTGGCGCTGCGTGCACAGCAGCCAGACGCCGACCACGATGGCGCCGATCAGCTCGGCGCTGAAGCCGAAGATGGCGAAGTAGCCGAGAATCTTGGTGCCGGTGAGGTTGATGACGGTCGCCAGGGCCAGCATGATCAGCGCGCACAGCACCGTGGCATGCGGAGAAGGCTTGAAGCCGAACACATCTGCCACGTACGGGCCCGCACCGTAGGCGGCGTCCGCGAGCAGCGCCAGCAGTGTGAACATGTAGACCCAGCCGGTCATCCATGCCCATTTGCGTCCCCACAACCGGCGGGCCCAGGGGTAGACGCCACCGGCCACCGGGAACTGCGCCACCACCTCGCTGAAGACCAGCGCGACCAGCATCTGTCCGATGCCGGCGATCAGCAGGCTCCAGATCATCGGTGGGCCCGCGGTGGCGAGCGCGAACGCGAACACCGTGTAGATGCCGACCACGGGTGAGAGGTAGGTGAAGCCCAGCGAGAAGTTCGCCCACGGGCTCATGTCCCGCCTGAAGTCGGACTGGAAGCCCAGCGCCTCGAGCTGGGCCTGGTCCTCGTCGTCGAGCGAGGGCTCCACCGGCGCGCCGGCGGGCTGCGCCGCCGCGGTGGCGGTGTTCAATTCGTCCTGGGCCGCAATCGGTTTCGAGTCGACGGCCACGTCGCCTTCCCAGCCCGCCGGGGACCGGTTGGCCGGCTTTGTGAAGAACATCTGCGCTGATTCCAATCGTCGTCGAGATAGTTCCGGTGAAGTCCCGTCACCGGGGTGACGGGTGTCGCTACTTCTGCGTCGCCTCCTTGATCAATGTCGCGGCCGTGCGCTTGAGGACGTCTCGCTGCCGGGTGACGTCGGCCATCGCCTTACGCAGCGCGACGAGCTCGTCGCGTTCGCTGGACGCGCCGTCGTCCTCGGCGGCTGCGTTGGTCGCGGCCCAGCGTGCGGCAGGGTCGTCGTGCATGCCGGTCTCGCCGGCCAGCGCGGGAATCACTTTGTGGCGCGCGCCGGCTCGCAGCCGTCCCTGCTCGCCGCGCGGCGCGTTGACGACGCTGGCCACCGGGCCCATCGGCGGCATGCCGCCGTAGAAGCCCGGTGCGACGGCGCCGGCCTGCGGCAGGCCGTCGAGCCCGGCGCTGGGCAGCGCGGTGGCGGCGAGCCGGATCCCGGGGGACGCGCTCCACGACTGCGGGACCGACAGCTTGCCCACCGAGGCCGCCTCGCCGAGGCCGGCCGAGACCCCGGGTGCGGCCGGCGCGGACGAATTCACCAAAGCCGAACCGGCCCCCGACACCTGGGACGCCGCGCTTGCCGGTGCCGACAGTGAATCGACCAACGGGTTCCAGGCCGCGGCCACCGGCGGCGCCAGGGTCAACAGCGCACCGGAGGCGTCGAAGTTGAGACCCTCGGAGAGGATCTGGTAGCCGATGGTGTTCTCGCTGAAGTTGTTGAAGAGGTCCACCAGCGACCCCCCCGACCCGGCGGTGGTTCCCGACGATCCCGCCGAAGACTGCTTCAGCATGTTGGGGATGTTCGACAGCGTCGACGTGGTGTTCGACCCGCCGGTCGCCATGGCCTTCATCACCGCCGAGTTCTGGTTGGTCGTCCCGGACTGGTTGGTGGTCTGCTGCGGCGCGGCGAACGGCGTCAGCCGCGTCGCCGCCGCCGAAGCCCCGGCGTAGCCGTACATCGCCGCGGCGTCCTGGGCCCACATCTGGGAGTACTGCGCCTCGGTGGCCGCGATCGCCGGGGTGTTCTGACCCAGGACGTTGGTGGAAACCAGCGACGCCAACAACGCCCGGTTCACCTCGATCTCCGGCGGCGGCACGGTGGCCGCGAACGCCGCCTCGTAGGCCGCGGCGGCCGAGCCCAGCTGGCTCGCGGTCTGCTGGGCCTGCGCCGCGGTGGTGTTCATCCACGACACGTAGGGCGCCACCGCGGCCGCCATGGTCCCCGACGACGCGCCCTCCCACGGCCCACCCGTCAGCTCCGACACGATCGCCCGGTACGACGCGGCGGCCGAACTCAACTCGGTCGCCAGCTTCTCCCAGGCCGCCGCGGCGGTCACCAACGAGCCCGCGCCCGCGCCGGCGTACATCCGGGCGGAATTGACCTCCGGGGGCAGCGCCGCGAAGTCGACGGTCACAGCATCGCCTCCTTGATCAGGCGGGCCGCCGCGTCACGCTCCGTCGCCACTTCGGCGATCTCCTTGCGCAGCTTCTCGAGCTCCTCGCGTTCGCGTTCGCTGAGCGCGCTGGCGACATGCTTGCGGGGTCGTTGCGGCGCGGCGGCCGGCACCGGGGCGCGCTCGTCGGCCCCGGGCCCGGCCGGTCCCGTCGGGACGACCTTCTGGCCGGCGCCGGTCCGGGCGCGGGTTTGCTCGCCCCTGGGCGCGTTGACCAGGCTGCCCACCGGGGGGATGCCGAAGAAGCCACCGGGCGCGGCCGCCTCGGCCTGCGGCACGCCGCCCAGCCCGGCCGTCGACAGCGGCGATGCGCTGCTGGCGAGCCGGACGGCGGGGGAGTCCGCCCAGGCCTGCGGCACCGACAGCTTGCCGACGGTGGCCGATTCGCCCAGGCCCGCCGACACCCCGGCGTTGCCCAGACTTCCCGACACCGGCGAATTGGCCAGGGTGCCCAGCCCCGCGTCCGCCGGGGACACGTCGCCCGCCACGGCCACTGCCGTGGGCAACGCGAGCCCGTACAGGCCGCCCATCAGGGGCGTGATGCCGGACGCCGTGAACAGGGGCCCACTGATGACAAGGGCCCAGTTGCCGATGTTCTGGGTGAGCTCGTTGAGGCCGGTGGGGCCGCTGCTCGGGCCGAACAGGTTGCCCAGCCCCGGGTCCAGGTTCGACGGGTTGACGATCGAGCCCGCCGAGATGTTCTGCAGCATGTTGGGCACGGTGTTCAGCGCCGACTGCGTGCTGGACCCTGTCGCCGATTGCGCGGCCTGGTTGACCGCGTTGGCTTGCATGGCCGTGCCGTTCGTGTTCGTGGTCTGCTTCGGTGCGGCGAACGGGGTCAGCCGGGTGGCCGCCGCGGACGCTCCGGCGTAGCCGTACATGGCCGCGGCGTCCTGGGCCCACATCTCCGCGTACTGCGCCTCGGTGGCCGCGATCGCCGGGGTGTTCTGCCCGAGGATGTTGGTGGCCACCAGCGACGCCAACAACGCCCGGTTGACCTCGATCTGCGGCGGCGGCACGGTCGCCGCGAACGCCGCCTCGTAGGCCGCCACCGCGGCCCCCAGCTGGCCGGCGGTCTGCTGCGCCTGAGCCGCGGTGGTGTTCATCCACGACACGTAGGGCGCCGCCGCCGCGGCCATCACGCTTGACGACGGGCCCGCCCACGATCCACCCGTCAGCTCGGAAACGATCGCCCGGTAGGAGGCGGCGGCCGAGCTCAGCTCCGCCGCCAGCGCCTCCCAGGCCGCCGCCGCGGACACCAGGGGTCCCACCCCCGCGCCCGCGTACATCCGCCCGGAGTTGACCTCGGGCGGTAACGCCGCAAAATCCACTAGAAAACCCCCAGAAGCAGCCGGTCAGGCGCCCAATCGCCGATTCCGAGCCCGAGTCGGTCGGCGGCTTGGTGCCCTGGTTCCGTGCGCCATGGCTCGCGCACCCGTGCTGTGGCGCCCGAACGCCCGCATCGCCATGCCGCGGCGCAGAGCGACGCACCGCCGTCTCGTTGCCGCACAATAGGTAATATTCATAGTTGAAGCTGGAACAACCATGGCTAACTGCTGAGAATTTGCTGGGAATGACCCTGGGTGGCTGAATCCGGTTGACGCCCGGGCCGGTCGCGGCCACCACCGAGCCGGGCGTGCCAGCTAGCTGTGGGGGGCGTTCGTCGGGATCGGTGGTCATTGGGGCCCGGTCGGCATGGCGGCCCGTCGATGCGAGAGAGCCATCTCACCAAGCACTCTGGGGCGGAGCACCGAACCGGCGCCCGGCCCGCTGTGGGAAGAATCCGGCGCGGCCCGCGGCGCGGTGGGTTCGCCGGGCCCCGGGTGGGTGGCGGCCCGACCCGGGGCATCCCGCGCAGCCGCCACCGCGGACGCGGTGCGCAGCATTATTTGCTATGTGGCCGACCAGCAATTCAATCGTCGATGTCTGCCGACGGTGCTGGCGGCGCTGGCGTCGTGAGCGGAACGTCAGTCGGAGAAGGGCCCCCACGCGTGGCGCTTGAGCGCCGCGGGCTTCTTGCCGAGCTTGCCCGCCCGGACCATCACGGCCAGGCTGTCCAGGATGACCCGGCTGCTCATCAGCGCGGTCTGCTCCGCCCAGTCGTACGGCGGTGAGCACTCCACCACCTCGATGCCGTTCAGCCCCGGTTCGGAGATCATCCGGATCAGGTTGAGGGCCTCGCGCGGCAGCAGGCCGCCGGGCTCGGGCCAGCCGGTGCCGGGAACGAATCCCGCGTCGATGACGTCGATGTCGAACGAGAGGTACACCGCCTTGGCGTCTTTCCACGCCGTTTCCAGCGCGATTTCGGCGACCTTTTCGATCCCGACGCGCTCGACGTCCCCGACGGTGATGACGGTGCTGCCGCGCTGACGTCCCACCTGGACACCGGCGCGCGGCGCCTGCCACCCGCCGATCCCGATCTGCACCAGGTTGGTGGCCGGGGCGTTCTTGATGTTGGTGGCGTGGAACCACGGCGTGGTGTGCATCCGCTCGTCGAGGTCGGTCTCCTGGGTGTCGACGTGGCGGTCGAAGTGGATGATTCCGACGTTGCCGTCCAGGTAGGGGGCCAGACCCCGCACGGTCGGGAAGCCGATCGAGTGATCGCCGCCGAGCACCACCGGGAAGACGCCCTTGGAAACCACGTGGGCCATCGCCTGGCTGATCTGGTCGAACGACTTCTCGATGTTCGCGGGGATCGTGACCACGTCGCCGATGTCGACGATGTTGAGCTGTTCGCGCAGGTCCACACCCAGCTCGTAGCAATACGTGCCGAACAGGTTGGTGGACCGGCGGATACCCATCGGCCCGAACCGCGTTCCCGGACGGTAGGTGGTCCCGGCGTCCAGCGGCGCCCCGAAGACCGCCACCTCGGCGTCGGCGACGTCGTTCACATCCTCGAGGAACGGGGCCTTGAGGAACGTCCCGCGTTCGCCGGCGAAGTGGGGCAACTCACCGCGCGCGAAGGTCGACAGAGTGCGGTCGTTGATGGTGGGGGCGGCTTCCAGCCCGTGGCTGATGCACCGGTCGATCTCTTCCCGGTGACGGCGCGTGGACAGCTCGGCCTCGGCCTGCTGCGCCCACGCGCCCTCGCGGTTGGGAATGTCGGCCTGGCCGGCGAACGGGTTGAACATCGAAAATCCTCTCGTCGAGTTTCAATTCACGGCGGAGGATGCCCCGACGACCGAAACTAAACGGAGGAGAAGTTCGCAGACCGTTTTCGGTTGACCGGCACGCCAGGCATCCCGCGGTCACCGTCTTGTCGCTCTCCGGGTACGGCGAACTCGTCCGGGCGGCCGTTTCGGCGCGCCGTCATACAAGGTACCTGTTCGACCTTCGTCCGCAACTTCGCGAAGCCAGCAGACAGCTGTGACTTTCCTGGCAATGGCTGGGGCGGGCGCAGCGCGACCTGCACGACGTGGCCATCATGCGGTCGATACGCTGCCTACCAACGCGCCCGTGCGCGAACCACTTCCACCAGTCCGCTGAAAGACACGAGATGCCAACACATTCACACAGCCACCCGCATCCACACGTCGAGCGACCGCGACGGGTCCGACAACCCGGGGAGCCGCTGCGCGTCGGCGTCGGTGGCCCGGTGGGGTCCGGCAAGACCGCGCTGGTCGCCGCGCTGTGCCGGCAGTTGCGCGACGAACTGTCGCTGGCGGTGCTGACCAACGACATCTACACCACCGAGGACGCCGACTTCCTGCGCAGGCATGCGGTGCTACCCGACGACCGCATCGCGGCGGTGCAGACCGGGGGGTGTCCGCACACCGCGATCCGCGACGACATCACCGCGAACCTCGACGCGATCGACGACCTGATCGCCGCCCATGGGCCACTGGACCTGATCCTGGTCGAATCCGGCGGCGACAACCTCACCGCCACCTTCTCCTCGGGCTTGGTGGACGTGCAGATCTTCGTCGTCGACGTGGCCGGCGGCGACAAGGTCCCACGCAAGGGTGGACCCGGCGTCACCTACTCGGATCTGTTGGTGGTCAACAAGACTGACCTGGCGCCCCTGGTGGGCGCCGACCTGCAGGTGATGGCCGACGACGCCGCCGCGGTGCGCGACGGGCGGCCCACCGTGCTGCAGTCGCTGGCCGACGACCCGGCGGCGACACAGGTGTTGTCCTGGGTCCGCACGCAATTGCGGGAGGCGGCCACCGTGTGATGCGGTCCGAGGTCTTGGTGGTCGCCTATCCGAACCGGCTGCCACGCATCGAGTGCCGCGGCGGGCTGGCGGCCCGGCGTACCGCGCCCGACACGGTCCACCTGGTGTCGGCCGCGGCGACGCCGTTGGGGGGCGACAGCATCGACATCCGCGTCGTCGTCGAGCCGGGCGCCCGCCTCAGGCTGCGCAGCGCCGCCGCCACCGTGGCCCTGCCCGGGGCCGAAGCGCTGACCTCGCACGCCCATTGGGAAGTGGCGGTCAGCGGAACGCTGGACATCGACCTGGAGCCGACCGTGGTCGCCGCCGACGCCCGGCACATCTCGAGCGCCACCTTCTTCCTGCACGACGGGGCCCAGGTCCGCTTCCGCGAGCGGGTGCAGGTCGGCAGATGCGAAGAGCGGGAAGGCTTTTGGTCGGGATCGCTGCGCGCCGACTGCGCCGACCGCCCGGTGCTTCGTCACCGGGTGGAGTTGGGCGCCGGGTCGCCGGCCGACGACGTCATCGCGGCGCCGCGTGCGTCGATCCACGAATTGCGCTACCCGGAAACGGCTTTCGCGCACGCCGCGATCGACGCCGGTTCGACCGTGTTGATGCTGGCGGGCGGCGGGCTGCTGAGCACGTGGCAGGCCGACCGGCTGGCCGGTTAGCTGGCCCGCTTGGCGGCCGCCGGCCGCTTGGCTTCCGCGGCGAGCACCGCCAGCTGTTCGAGGCGGGTGCGGGCGAACGCCTGCTGCTCGGTGATGGTCAGCTGTCCGCGCCGGGTGCTCAGGAACGTCACCGTCCACGACAGCAGCGTGCTGACCTTGGTCTTGAATCCGACCAGGTAAACCAGGTGCAGCACCAGCCACATCAGCCAGGCGATGAAGCCGCTGAACTCCAGCGGGCCGACCTTGGCCACCGCGGAAAAGCGCGAGACGGTCGCCATCGACCCCTTGTCGAAGTACTGGAACGGCTCGCGCTCCGCCGGGTCGGCCCCGCCGAGCTCGGCTTTGATCATGCCGGCCACATACTTGGCACCCTGGATCGCGCCCTGGGCCACGCCCGGCACGCCCTCGACGGCGGCCATGTCGCCGATCACGAACACGTTGGGATGCCCCGGCACCGACAGGTCGGGCAGCACCTTGACCCGGCCGGCCCGGTCGAGTTCCACCGACGACTGCTCGGCCAGGTCCCGGCCCAGCCCGCTGGCCTGCACGCCCGCGGACCACACCTTGCAGGCGGACTCGATGCGCCGGACAGTGCCGTCGGAATCCTTGACCGTGATGCCGTTGCGGTCGACGTCGGTGACCATCGCCCCCAGCTGGATCTCCACGCCCATCTTCTCCAGCCGGGCGCGCGCCCGATCGCCGAGCTTCTCGCCGAACGGCGGCAGCACGGCGGGGGCCGCGTCGAGCAGGATCACCCGCGCCTTCGTGGAGTCGATGCCGCGGAACGAGCCCTTCAGCGTGTGGGCCGCCAATTCCGCGATCTGCCCGGCCATTTCGACACCGGTGGGGCCGGCGCCGATGACGGTGAACGTCAGCAGCTTGGCGCGTCGTTCGGGGTCACGCGACCGCTCCGCCTGCTCGAAGGCGCTCAAGATCCGGCCACGCACCTCCAGGGCGTCGTCGATCGACTTCATGCCGGGCGCGAACTCGGCGAAGTGGTCGTTGCCGAAGTACGACTGGCCCGCACCCGCGGCGATGATCAAACTGTCATAAGGGGTTTCGTAGGTGTGGCCGAGCAGATCGGACACCACGAACTTCCTCGCCAGGTCGATGTGCGTCACGTCGCCGAGCAGCACCTGCACGTTGCGCTGCCTGCGCAGGACGACGCGGGTGGGCGGCGCGATGTCGCCTTCGGACACGATGCCGGTCGCCACCTGGTACAGCAGGGGCTGGAAGAGGTGGTGGGTGGTGCGCGCGATCAGCTTGATGTCCACGTCCGCGTGCTTGAGCTTCTTTGCCGCGTTGAGGCCACCGAATCCCGAACCGATGATCACCACCTGGTGGCGACGCTTGGTTCCAGCTGTGGTTTCTGGTGGGGGGATCATGTTTCCGCTGCTCCTGACGGGGGCTTTTGGACACGCGACTGCAGTTAGCCACAACGCTAGTCAGGCGGGTACCCGGAAACCTAGTTGATACCCATGTGTTGTTTGCAACACTAACGGTGTGCGGGAGCGAATCCCCTGGTGGGCGCCGGGCGCTGTGGCGCAGCTATCAGCTGGCCGCCGCCTTACTGACTGGAGCCCTCTCCCGCGCAGTGGTCGTGGCCGGCCTGGATGGTTCCGCCGGGGGCACGCTCGAGCGCCTGGGCTTCGGCGTCTTCGCGGGTCGGGCCCCAGCCCCCGAAGTATCGCGAGTGGGCGGCGTTCACGGCCAGCGCCACGCAGCCGCCCTGCCCACTGGCCAGCAGCCGGCAGTCGCTGATGCTCTTGCGGCAGGTGTCCATCACCGCCTTCTCGGCCGCGCCCTGGCTGGCCGCTCCGTCGGCGATGTTGATGTGGCCGGTGGAGTCCGAGATCGCCATCGCGATCCAGTTGTTGTCGGCGTGCGCGATCGGCGGTGCGGCGAATGCCATACCGGCCGCGACCGCCGCCAGGGCTCGTTTCGTCATGGGCTGTCCCGGCCCTTTCCTTCCGCGCTGCGCCGCTGTGGCCCAGGTGAACACTTCTCCCTGGAAGTATTACCGCGGCGTGAGAGATCCGCGACTCCACACGAGCGGTGCCGGGGCTAAAGGCCGACGACCGGACGCAGCGCCGCACCCACGGCGCTGACCACGCCGGGGGTGTAGAACGGCAGGTTGATGATCACGCCGTCGATGCCGGCGTCCACCACCTTGGTCTTGATCTGGTCGGCGACCGAGTCGGGGCTGCCGACCACCATGCGCTGGGTCATCTCGGCCGGAATCTGATCGGGCTTGGCGTTCTCGTCGATCAGCACCGTGGTCAGCGTGCTGGTTTCCAGCGTCGCGGGGTCGCGGCCGACGTCCTCGCAGCGCCGTCGCACGACGTCCAACTTGCCCGGCAGCTCGTCGAATCCGGCGATCACGTTGAGGTGGTCGAAATGGCGGGCGGCCAGCGGGATGGTCTTCTTCTCGCCGCTACCGCCGATCATCAGCGGAATGTGTTCGCGGAAGCGAGGATTCGCGAGCGCCTCGCGCACCTGATACCACTTGCCCGAGAAGGTCGGCCGCTCGCCCTTGATCATCGGCAGGATGATCTGCAGCGCCTCCTCGAGCCGGTTGAACCTGTCGGTGAAGGTGCCGAACTCGAAACCCAATTGGTCATGCTCGAGTTCGAACCAGCCGGTCCCGATACCCGGGATCGCGCGGCCCTGGCTCACCACATCGAGCGTGGTGATGATCTTGGCCAGTAGCGTCGGGTTCCGGTAGGTATTGCCAGTCACCAAGGTGCCCAACTGAACTCGTTCGGTGGCGGTGGCCAGCGCGCCCAGCGCGGTGTACGCCTCCAGCATCGGCTGGTCGGGGTCGCCCAGCATGGGCAGTTGGTAGAAGTGGTCCATCAGGAAGACCGAGTCGAAACCGGCGGATTCGGCCTCGCGGGCCTGAGCCAGAACTGTGGGGAAGAGCTGCTCCACCCCGGTGCCGTAGGAGAAATTGGGAATCTGCAGACCGAGTCGAATAGCCACGCGACCTACCGTAGTGCGGCCGGGCGCGGGGCGATACCGCTCGGCCGCGGATTACGCCCTCAGCCGAACTGCGCGAGCGCGCCGTGGCTGACGTGCAGCGTCTGGCCGGTGATGTGCCGGGCCGACGGGCTGGTCAGGAACAGCGCCAACCGGGCGACCTCGGCGGCGACGGACGGGGGCGTGCGGGAGAGGCCGTCATACCCGGGCTGGGCGCTGCGCCCGCTGGCCACGGCGTTCACCGTGATCCCGCGGGTGCCGAAGATGCTCGCCTGCCCCGAGACCCAGTTCGACAGGGTCGCCTTGATCGCGGCGTCGACGCTTCCGGCGGGCGGGTTGTCGGGCACCACGCTGATGATGGAGCCCCCCGAACGCAGGTGGTCACCCACGGTCTGCACCGTGAGCACCGCCGAAAGCACCGTGGCGTCCAGAGAATTCCGCCAGGCGGTGGCGGTGTCGGCGATCGAGTAGGTACGCGGGTCGCCGGCTTCCCAGGAGGGAGCCGGCACGTTGACGATGGTGTCCAGGTGGTGGGGGAACAGGCCACGAGCCTCGGTCAGGCTGGCCGGGTCGGTGGTGTCGCAGACGATCGCGTCGACGTCGAGCTCCTTGGCGGCGATCTCGAGTTCGCTGCGCCGCGCCCCCACGAGGGTCACCTTGTGACCGTCATCGCGGAAGCCTTCGGCCACTGCGCGCCCCAGCTCGGTGTCCCCGCCGGTGACCAGCACCTCCACTGCCATGACCTCCTCGTGTTCAACGTTGAACCCAGGGCCCGGCAGTGCCGTGGGGCCCGGAAACCCACGGGGCCGCTGACCAGACCTGCCCGGATCTCAGCGCGTTATGGCATCAATCCCCGTCGATGTTACTGGACAGTAGCTAGTCGGGGAAATTCTTCCCGCCACGACGCGCGGATCATTTCCGTAACTATTTGGCCGTCCACTTTTTTGCGACCGTTCGGCCGCCCCGCGGGCCGCATCATCGGCGGGTTAGGGTGCACGCATGCGGCGGATCGGGATCCTGGCCGGGGTGGTTGCCCTGGTGCTGGTGACCGGCCTGGTCGGGTGCGGTTCGAAACCCGCCGCGGGGGCCAAGAAGGTGGTGGTGTTCGCCGCCGCCTCGCTCAAGCCCGCCTTCACGCAGATCGCTGGGCGGTTCAAGGACGAAAACGGGGACGCCGCCGCCGAATTCGAATTTGCGGGATCGTCCGAACTGGCCATCCAGTTGACGCAGGGCGCGTCCGCCGACGTCTTCGCGTCGGCGGACACCGCGCAGATGGACGTCGTCGCCAAGGCGGGTTTGCTGGCCGCCGACCCGACGAACTTCGCGTCCAACGCGCTGGTGATCGTGACCGCACCCGGCAACCCCAAGAGGGTCGGATCGTTCGCCGACCTCGCGAGGCCGGGACTGGGCGTGGTGATCTGCCAGCAGCCGGTGCCCTGCGGCTCGGCGACCCGGCGGGTCGAGGACCGCACCGGGGTACGCCTGCACCCGGTCAGCGAGGAACCGAGCGTGACCGATGTCCTCAACAAAGTCACCACCGGGCAGGCGGACGCCGGGCTGGTGTACGTCACCGACGCCCACAGCGCCGGAGCCAAGGTCACCACCGTCAGCTTCCCGGAGGCCGCCGGCGCGGTGAACGTCTATCCGATCGCGGTGTTGAAGAACGCGCCGCAACCAACGTTGGCGCAGCGGTTCGTGGCCATGGTGACCGGCGACGCCAGCCGAAGCATCCTGGCCGAGTCGGGCTTCGCCAAGCCCTGAATCGTGCACCGGCCTACGGATCTGCCGCGGTGGGTGTACGTCCCCGCCGCGGCCGGGGCCGTGTTCGTCGTGCTGCCGTTGCTGGCCATCACGGTCAAGGTCGACTGGCCGAACTTCTGGTCGTTGATCACCAGCTCCTCATCGCAGACCGCGCTGCTGCTCAGCCTTCGGACGGCCGCCGCCAGCACCGCGCTGTGCGTTCTGCTCGGCGTGCCGCTGGCGCTGGTGCTGGCCCGCAGCCGGGCGCGCGCGGTGCGGCTGCTGCGGCCGTTGATCCTGCTGCCCCTGGTGCTGCCGCCGGTGGTGGGCGGCATCGCGCTGCTCTACGCGTTCGGCCGGCTCGGGCTGCTCGGGAGGTACCTCGAGGCGGCGGGTGTCAGTATCGCGTTCACCACCACGGCGGTGGTGCTGGCGCAGACCTTCGTGTCGCTGCCGTTCCTGGTGATCTCCCTGGAGGGAGCCGCGCGCACCGCCGGCGCGGACTTCGAGGTGGTGGCGGCGACCCTGGGCGCGCGCCCCAGCACGGTGTGGTGGCGGGTCACCCTGCCGCTGCTGCGACCCGGCCTGATGTCGGGCGCCGTGCTGGCGTTCGCCCGCTCGCTGGGTGAATTCGGCGCGACGTTGACCTTCGCGGGGTCCCGGCAAGGAGTCACGCGCACGCTGCCGCTGGAGATCTACCTGCAGCGGGTGACCGACCCCGACGCGGCGGTGGCGTTGTCCATCCTCTTGGTGGCCGTGGCGGCGCTGGTGGTGCTGGGGCTCGGGACCGGCCGGCTGAGTGGCGCCGAAGCGAGGCAGCCGGGGCCATGAGCGAATTGCAGCTGCGCGCCGTCGTGCCGGACCGGCACCTGGACGTGGACTTTTCCGTGTCGGCGGGCGAGGTGCTGGCGGTCCTCGGGCCGAACGGCGCGGGTAAATCGACCGCGCTGCACGTGATCGCCGGCCTGATTCGCCCGGATCGCGGCCTCGTGCGGCTGGGGGACAGGGTGCTGACCGACACCGCGGCCGGGGTGAACGTGGCGACCCACGACCGCCGCGTCGGCCTGCTGTTGCAGGATCCGTTGTTGTTCCCGCACATGAGCGTCGCCGCCAACGTCGCCTTCGGACCGCACAGCCGCCGCGGACGGCCGTGGCGCGGCCGGCCCACGGAGAAGTCGACGGCGCTGCGCTGGCTGCGCGAGGTGGACGCCGAGCAACTCGCCGACCGACGGGCGCGGCAGCTGTCCGGCGGCCAGGCCCAGCGGGTGGCGAT
>NZ_GG770555.1:529362-533025 GCF_000164135.1 Mycobacterium parascrofulaceum ATCC BAA-614
CCGCCGGCACCGGGAGCGCCGCCGCCGCCTCCGGCCCCGGCTCCCGCTCCCGCTCCGGCTGGTGAGGTCACCCCGACCCCCGCACCCGCGCCCCAGCGGACGCAATCGACCTGACGCCCCGTTCGGCGCGCCCGGGATGGTGCGACAACCGTCGCCGAATCGGACCCTCTTTCGTTACGCGAAGCGGGTATACCGAAGTGACGGCCCAGCAACTCGCTGGGCTTTGCCATCGGATGCAAGGAGACCCGCATGGACGTCATGGCAGCTACCGAATATCTGGCCCGCTCAACAACCTTCACGAGCGTCGGCATCATCGGCTACATCATCATCGGCGGTCTGGCGGGTGCGCTCGCCAGCAAGATCCTCAGGGGCAGTGGCGCCGGCATCCTGATGGACATCGTGATCGGCATCATCGGCGCCCTGATCGGCGGCTTCATCCTGAGCTTCTTCGTCAACACCGCGGGCGGCGGCCTGATCTTCACCTTCTTCACCGCGCTGCTCGGGTCGCTGATCCTGCTCTGGATCGTCGGCATGGTGCGCCGCACCTGACCGCGCTTGACACGTTGCGCCCGTGGTGGTCAGCGGCATGATGGACGGATGGTTCCACCGCTGACCACCACGACCATGCGGGCGTGGCGGGTACGTCGGCCCGGCCCGATGGACACCGGCCCGCTCGAGCAAGTCACCACGGACGTGCCGCGCCCGGGGCCGTCGGAGTTGCTGGTCGCCGTGCGGGCCTGCGGGGTGTGCCGCACCGACCTGCACGTCACCGAGGGCGACCTGCCCGTCCACCGCGACCATGTGACACCCGGCCACGAGGTGGTGGGCGAGGTGGTCGAGGTCGGCTCCGACGCGGGGGACGAGTTCCGCGTCGGAGATCGGGTGGGGATCGCCTGGCTGCGCCACACCTGCGGCGTCTGCAAATACTGTCGCCGCGGCGATGAGAACCTGTGCCCGCAATCCCGCTACACCGGCTGGGACGCCGACGGCGGCTACGCCGAATTCGCCACCGTGCCGGCCGCTTTCGCGCATCCCCTCCCCGCGGGTTACAGCGATAGCGAGCTGGCGCCGTTGCTGTGCGCCGGCATCATCGGCTATCGCTCCCTGCTGCGCGCCGACCTGCCGCCCGGCGGCCGGCTGGGGCTGTACGGCTTCGGGGGCAGCGCCCACATCACCGCGCAGGTCGCGCTGGCGCAAGGCGCCGAGGTGCACGTGATGACCCGGGGAGCCGAGGCCCGCGAGCTGGCCATGCGGCTCGGTGCGGCGTCGGCGCAGGGGGCCGCCGATCCGCCCCCGGTACCGCTCGATGCCGCGATCCTCTTCGCGCCGGTCGGTGAGCTGGTGCTGCCCGCGCTGGAAGCGTTGGACCGCGGCGGCACGCTGGCGATCGCCGGCATCCACCTGTCCGATGTCCCGCCGCTGAACTACCAGCGCCACCTGTTCCAGGAGCGCCAGCTCCGCTCGGTCACGTCCAACACCCGGGCCGACGCGCGCGCGTTCCTCGACTTCGCGGGCCGACACCACATCGAGGTGACCACGCCGGAATACCCGCTGGACCAAGCGGATCGCGCGCTATCCGATCTCAGCGCCGGCCGCATCGCCGGGGCGGCGGTGCTGCTGGTGTGACCGGGCTCAGGCCGTCAGGTGCCAGACCAGCGCGGCGGCCAGCGCGCCGAGCCCGTTCAACGACCAGTGCAGCGCGATCGGCGCGATCAGGCTGCCGCTGCGCCGGCGCAGCCAGCTGAAGACGAAGCCCGCGGCTCCGGTGGCGAGCACCGCCGCCGTCACGCCGGCCAGCATCCCCATCACGCCGCCGCCGAAGATCCGGGTCAGGCCGACGTTGCCGCTGGTGAGCCCGAGTGAGGTCGCGACGTGCCAGAGGCCGAACAGCAGCGACCCCGCCAGCGCCACCCCGCGAAAGCCCCACGCCCGATGCAACGCACCGTGCAGCACGCCCCGAAACGCCAGCTCCTCCGGGATCACGGTCTGCAACGGGATGATGACCATCGAGGCGATCAGCGCGCCCGAGACGGTGGCGTACCGGTGGTTCAGGAACATCGGCCGGGTCATCGGCAGCAGCACCCCGGCGGCGATCACGGACGCCACCAGCAGCACGGCGGCCAGCGCGTAACCCAGCCCCGACTTCCAGTGTTCGCGTCCCAGGCCCAGGTCGGCCCAGTCCAGCCCGTTGGCCCGCATCAGGAACACCAGGCCGACCGCGGCCGCGGGAACGACACCGATGCTCGCCCACGGGGTGGTGAAGTGCGCGATCAGGTTGGTCGTCACCAGCACCGCCACGACGACGGCGATGTCGAGATGAATCCGGACCCGGTGCAGCGCCGAGAGCTGGGAGATCACCGGATGGTGAATGTCGGCGGTCCCGGCGGCGTCAGGCATCCGACCAGTTTACCCGCGACCCGGCCGCCCACCCGCGTCCCGCGGCGGGGCGGGCGTTTTCCCCTCGGCCGCCCCGCGCCGACCGACCGAATGTCCAGCTAGCCCGTTTAAACCCGCCAGATGCGGGGACTTTTACGGGCGACTGGCTTGTCCGCCGTCGGTTAGTCGGGGCCGGCCAAGCAACTGGGGGAACTGGGGAATTGGATTTTGCTGCGCTGCCGCCTGAGATCAACTCCGGCCGGATGTACGCCGGCCCGGGGCCGGCCTCACTGCTGTCGGCCGCGCAAGGCTGGAACGCCGTGTCGGCCGAGTTGCACTCCGCCGCGCACTCCTTCCAATCGGTGATCGCCGAGCTGTCGGGCGCCTGGCAGGGCCCCTCGTCGGCCGCGATGGTCGCGGCCGCCGCCCCCTACGCGGCCTGGCTGCACGCCGCCGCCGCGCAGGCACAGCAGACGGCGACGCAGGCCGCCGCCGCGGTGGCCGCCTATGACGCCGCGTTTGCGGCGACGGTGCCGCCGCCGGTGATCGCGGCCAACCGCGCCCGGTTGGCGGCGCTGGTCGCGAGCAACCTGCTGGGGCAGAACACGCCGGCCATCATGGCCAACCAAGCCCGCTACGCGGAGATGTGGGCCCAGGACGCGGCCGCCATGTATACGTACGCGGCCAACTCGGCGAGCGCGGCGGCGTTGAAGCCGTTCACCCCGCCGTCGCAGAACACGAACCCGGACGGGCGGGCCGGTCAGGCCGCGGCGGTCGCCCAGGCCGCCCGCACCCCGGCCGGCACGTCCGTGCAGGAACTATCGCAGTTGACCTCCTCGTTGCCCCGCACGCTGCAGAGCCTCGCGTCGGGAGGGCCGTCCGGGTTGGCCACGGCGGCGGCGTCCGGCGGGAGCAGCTCCGGCTCGTCGCTCGGCAGCATCGCCTCCAGCGTCGGGGACTACCTCACATTCCTGAGCGGGGTGACGTTCATCGTCAGCGGGGTCCTGTTCATCATCGGCCCGGTCGTCCAGATCGCTGCGAGCGCGCAACCGTCGGGCGGGGGAGGCGGAGGCGGATCCGGCAGCGGGGGCGGCGGATCCTCGACATCGGTTACCTCGCCGGGGCCGACGATGGTGGGCACCGCGTCCGGTGGGGGCGCACCGGTGTCGGCGGGCATGGGCCGCGCGACGCCGATCGGCCGGTTGTCGACACCGCCGACCTGGGCCGCGGCGGCGCCCGAGGCGCGGTTGACGGCCAGGGCGATGCCCGACGTTGTGCCCACCGGCT
>NZ_GG770555.1:533475-615296 GCF_000164135.1 Mycobacterium parascrofulaceum ATCC BAA-614
CCCGGCCGCGGCGGGCGGTGCCGGCCCGCCGACCGCGAACCTGCGTGAAGAGCTCGACGCCTTGCGCAAGCAGATCGCCGACATGGCGATGGAACGCGACGTGCTCATGCGGTCGGCCGCGATGTGGGCCCAGCAGGCGATGGACCGTCCCGACGGCTAGGCGCGTCGCCGAAATTGCCGTCATGGTCGCGATTGGGCCGAAAAGACAGCCATGACGGCAATCTCGGCGCGAATATCACTCCCAGGTCCAGTTCGCGATTCGCGGATCGTCCTCGCCGTGCTCGCGGGTGTAGACGCAGGCGGCGAGCCGGGCGTCGACCATGCGCTGACGCAACTCCGCGGCCCGGCTGGCCAGCCCGTCGACCCGGTCGATGACGTCGATCACCAAGTGGAAGCGGTCGAGATCGTTCAGCATCACCATGTCGAACGGCGTCGTGGTGGTGCCGCGCTCCTTGAACCCGCGCACGTGGATGTGCGGGTGGTTGGTGCGGCGGTAGGTGAGCCGGTGAATGAGCCACGGGTAGCCGTGGTAGGCGAAGATGACCGGCTTGTCGCGGGTGAACAGCGCGTCGAACTCCTTGTCCGGCAGGCCGTGCGGGTGCTCGGAATCCGGCTGCAGCCGCATCAGGTCGACGACGTTGACCACCCGGACCGCCAGCTCGGGCAGTTCGCGACGCAGGATGTCGGCGGCGGCCAGGGTTTCCAGCGTCGGGATGTCGCCGGCGCAGGCCAGCACCACGTCCGGTTCACCGGTGGCCGTACTCGCCCAGGGCCAGATGCCCACGCCCCGCGCGCAGTGCGCGATGGCCTGGTCCATGTCCAGGTAGGCCAGCGCCGGCTGCTTGCCGGCGACGATCACGTTGATGTAGTCGCGGCTGCGCAGGCAATGATCGGCCACCGACAGCAGCGTGTTGCCGTCCGGCGGCAGGTACACCCGGGTCAGTTCGGCCCGCTTGTTGGCGACCAGGTCGATGAAGCCGGGGTCCTGGTGCGACGCGCCGTTGTGGTCCTGGCGCCATACGTGCGAGGACAGCAGGTAGTTGAGCGACGCGATCGGCCGCCGCCACGGCAGCTCCAGGCTGGTGGCCAGCCATTTGGCGTGCTGGTTGAGCATCGAGTCGACGATGTGGACGAACGCCTCGTAACAGTTGAACAGGCCGTGCCGGCCGGTCAGCAGGTAGCCCTCCAGCCAGCCCTGGCACAGGTGCTCGGAGAGCACCTCCATCACCCGGCCGTCGGGCGCCAGGTTCTCGTCCTCGGGCCCGAGCTCGGAGAGCCAGACCTTGGCCGTCGACCCGTAGACGGCGTCCAACCGGTTGGAGGCCGTCTCGTCGGGGCCCATCAACCGGAACCGGTCCTTGTTCCGGGCGATCACGTCCCGCAGGAAGGTGCCCAGCACCCGGGTCGCCTCGTGCGAGGCGGTGGCGGGCCGCTCCACCGTGACGGCGTAGTCGCGGAAGTCGGGCAGGTCGAGGTCGTGCAGCAGCAGCCCGCCGTTGGCGTGCGGGTTGGCGCTCATCCGGCGGTCACCGGTGGGGGCCAGTGCCCGCAGCTCGGCGCGCAGCCTGCCGCCGGCGTCGAAGAGCTCCCCGGGCCGGTAGCTGCGCAACCACTCCTCGAGCTGCGCCCGGTGCTGGGGATTGTCGTGCGTCTCGGCGAGCGGAACCTGATGCGCGCGCCAGGTGCCCTCGACCTTCTTGCCGTCCACCACCTTCGGGCCGGTCCAGCCCTTGGGCGTGCGCAGCACGATCATCGGCCAGACGGGCCGCTGGGTCTGGTTGCCGCCGCGGGCGGCGCGCTGGATGGCCGCGATGTCGTCGAAGGCGTCGTCGAGCGCGGCCGCCAGCTGCCGGTGCACGTCGGCCGGGTCGTCCCCGGCGACCGTGATGGGCCGGTAGCCGTAGCCGCGCAGCAGCGCCTCCAGCTCGGCGTGCGGGATGCGCGCCAGCACGGTGGGGTTGGCGATCTTGTAGCCGTTGAGCTGCAGGATGGGCAGCACCGCGCCGTCGGTGACCGGGTTGAGGAACTTGTTGGAGTGCCAGCTGGCCGCCAGCGGCCCGGTCTCGGCCTCGCCGTCGCCGATCACGCAGGCCACCACCAGGTAGGGGTTGTCGAAGGCCGCGCCGTACGCGTGCACCAGCGCATAGCCGAGTTCACCGCCCTCATGGATGGACCCCGGCGTCTGGGCGGCGACGTGGCTGGGGATTCCGCCCGGGAAAGAGAACTGGCGGAACAGCTTTCGCAGCCCTTCGGCATCCTCTTCGATGCCGGTGTACACCTCGCTGTAGGTGCCCTCGAGGTAGGCGTTGGCGACCAGGGCCGGGCCGCCGTGGCCGGGGCCGGTGACGTAGATGACGCTGGCGTCGCGCTCGCGGATGATCCGGTTCAGGTGGGCGTAGATGAGGTTGAGCGCCGGGGTGGTGCCCCAGTGACCCAGGAGCCGCGGCTTGACGTGCTCGGGCGCCAGCGGTTCGGTGAGCAGGGGGTTGTCGAGCAGGTAGATCTGCCCGACGGACAGGTAGTTGGCGGCGCGCCAGTAGGCGTCGATCAGGTCGAGTTCGTGGTCGGCAAGGGGAGCGGTGGTCTGCGTTTGTGAGCTCACCCCGACGATTGTCCGCGCGCGCGGTGAACGGCGTCCGACGCGGTGCTCACTCCTGAGGGCGGCGACCCGCTTCGCCCGGCCCCGCCGCCCTCGCGATCGCCGCGTGAGGGCGGCGACCCGCTTCGCTCGGCTCGCCGACTACTCCTCGCCGCGGGCGCGCGACTCGTAGGCCTTGCGCTTCTCGGCATCGACGTCGTCGGTGAAGACGTGCTCGCCGCCCAGCGCGCGGTTCAGCCCCTCGGACAGCGCCCGCGGCAGGAACTTCTGCGACGCGATGATCGCGCCGGCCGTCTTCGTGACCCGCACCCGCGGCCGGGGGTGGGCGACGAGTTTGACGATCGCCTCGGCGATGTCGGCCGGCTCGGCGTTCTTGATGCCCTTGGCGCCGGACGTCCCCGCGATCAGCTCGGTGTTCACGAACGTCGGCATGACGACCGAGAATTTCACGCCCGCCCGGCGGTATTCGATCCTCGCGGTGTCGGTGAATCCGATCACCGCGTGCTTGCTGGCGCAGTAGGTCGCCGCCCCGGCGATGTACGTCTCCCCGGCGAGCGAGGCGACGTTGATGACGTGTCCGCGCCCGCGGGGGACCATGCGCTGGGCCGCGAGCTTGCTGCCGAGGATCACGCCGTAGACGTTGATGTCGAGTACGCGCCGGGTAACGGCGTCGGGTTCGTCGACGACGCGGCCGAGCGGCATGATGCCGGCGTTGTTGACCAGCACGTCGAGCGGGCCGAGCTGGCGCTCGACCTCGTCGAGGAACTCGGAGAACGAATGCGGGTCGGTCACGTCCAGCTTGCCGTACACGTCCAGGCCGAGCGCGGCACCGGACTCCTTCACCCGCACCTCGTCGACGTCGCCGATCGCCACCTTCGCGCCCAGATTGTGCAGCGCGGTCGCCGTGGCCAGCCCGATCCCGCGGGCGCCGCCGGTGATCACGATGACCTTGCCGCGGACCTTCAGCCCGACGGATGCGGTGTCTGCCATCTCGTACCCTCCGAATTCTTGACGGGTGTCAAACCAAAGCGATCCGGTAAGCACAGCACTCGGCGTGTGGGTACGCAACAACCGGGCCGGAGATACTGCAACGATGACCGAGGTGCGGGTGGCGGTCCCCGCGGACGCCTACCAGGTGGCGTGCCTGCACGTGCGGTCCTGGCGGTCGGCCTACCGGGGACTCATCGCCGAGGACTACCTGGGCGGTCTGACCCCCGAGGGGCTGGTCCACCGCTACACGTTCGGGCGGATGGGGTTGCGGCTCCCCTCCACCGTGGTCGCGGTCGACGGGTCGGGGATTCGCGGCTTCGCCACCACGGGCCTGTGTCGCGACGGCGACCCACCGAACTGCGGCGAGCTGATGGCGCTGTACGTCGACCCGGCGTGCGTGGGCACCGGCGTGGGGACCCTGCTGATGACCGCCGCCCGTGAGCGGCTGCGGGCCGTCGGTGTGGCGCAAGCCGTGCTGTGGGTGCTCGACGGGAACGCCGCCGCCCGGCGGTTCTACGAGCGCTCCGGATGGCGGGCCGACGGGGGTTGCCGCACAGGCACTTTCGGGAGTGACACGCGGCGCCTGGTGCGTTATCGGATGGCGCCGGTGTAGCCACACGATCACCAACCCGCCGAACCGGGACCGCCCTTGAACGGGCCGGTCACCCAGCTGGTGATCCAGCCGCCGTAGAAGCCCCCGGGCTGGGGCACGACGACCTCCCCGTTGACCGTGCAGCGGTCGACGTTGGCGGCCATGACCGCGACGGCCCCGGCGATGGATTCGAATCCGGGAGTCGGGTTCGGATAACTCCACGCGGATTTCCGGGCCACGACGCCACCGCCGAGTAGATCGAAATACGTTGCCCGGCCTTTCCATTCACACCAGGAGCTCCCGGGCGCCGCACGCAGCGACCCTTCGGCGAACGCCTCGCGCGGGAGGTAATAGGCGGGCGGATGGCTGGTCTCGAGCACCCGCCAGGACCGACGGGTGGATGCGATGACTTCGCCACCCAACTCGACGGTGATTTCACCGGTGAACGGCTCGACGCGGGGCGGGCGCGGGTAATCCCACACCGACTCCCGCGGAGGCCCGGCGCCTCCCGACCCGGATCGGCTCATGCGCGTCGCATCGGGCTATGGGGTCCAATATTCGTTCATCGGTTGAGCGTACTTGTCGTTGTTGGTGAGGCGGGGAAGCTGCAGCGAGTCCTCGATGGTGCGCAGCAGGCTGTAGTGATTGTTGTGGGCGGCGGCCACCAAATGGCCTTGGCGCATCCCGGAATTCGGCGACGGGATGACGATCATGGGGATGTGGTTACCTTCGTTGCCGATGGTCAGCGAGAGGTTGTTGAAATCCTCGTCCCAGGTGATGAATATCGCGCTGCGTTGCGTCTGGAACGCCGGCGAATTCACAATCGTCGGCAGCACCTGCTGCAGGAACTGGTCGCCGGCCTTGATGTTGTACTGATGGTTCGTCAGCTCACTGCCGACGAAGCGGAGGTTCACCGGGCCTTCCATGTTGTGGTCCTCGTCCGCGGCGAACCACACGAAGTTCGGGGTGGTGTTGGTGTTGGCCAGATCCGTGGCCATCCGTGTCAGCGGCAGCACGTGCGCCTGGCAGCGGGCTGCGTTGGAGACGATGTCGTGGAAGGCGAGGAAGGGCAGTTCCCCGGGGCTGTACGGACCGCTCGACGTGGTGGCGCACGGGGTGGGCATGCTCTGCTCGTAACTGGCCCAGCTCTTGCCCGCCGCCTCGATGGAGTCGGCGAGGTTCGGCGCGTCGAAGCAGTTCATCTCGCAGTTGTAGTTGGCGCCGAAGTCGGACCCGCCGAGTATCGGGTAGTAGTTGGGCAGGCTCGGGTGGGTCAGTCCAAAGTAGTTCGACCCGTATCCGTAGGAGCTGATCAGGCTGTTGATGTAGGGCGCATTGGGGCTGCCCACAACGTCTTTCACGCCATGGTTTTCCATGTAGACCAGAAACACGTGGTCGAGCGGCGCGGCGGTCGAGTTGGGCGGCGTGGGTAGCGGCGGGGCGGGCAAGGGCGCGCCGATGGTGAGCGAGAGGTTGTCGGCGTACGAGTGGTTGTAGGCGCCGCCCGCCCAGTGGGTGTCCTTGAACATCACGGTGACCCGCGCGCTGCGGGTGCCCGCCGGTATCGTCCCCGTGGTCTCGCGCGGGAACAGCTCGGTCTGAAACCCACGCTGAAGGATGGATACCGGTCCGATTTTCCCTGTGCCCAAGGGCAATTGGCTGGCGGCCAGGAACTCCACGGTCGCCGACGCCTCGGACAGTTCCAGCCTGTTGCCACCCAGCCAGCCGCTCAGCGTGTAGGGCACGGCGCCGCCGTCGATGGCCCCGGCCGCGCCGCTGAGGTCGACGACCTGGGTGATGGTGGACGTCGCCACGTTGCCACCGCCGAAGTACTGCGCGCCGCCGTCGGGCGGGCCGTGCTGAGCGGACGGGAACGCCAGGAACTTCGGCATGGTCGGGCCCGGCGACCCGAGCGGCGAGGGGAGCCGGACCAGGGTGTTGTATTTGATCACGGTCGGCGTGCCGGTCACCGTCCAGCCCGGTATCGTCACCCCGCTGTAGCCCGACAAGGACGGGTCGCCCACCTCGGCGCCCGGGTTGACCAACAGGTTGGGGCTCATCGTCGCGGCGGCGGCCGCCCTGGGTGCGGTGCACGTCGAGAGCACCAGCAGGGCAGCCCCCACGGCGGCGCCGGCCACCCGACAAAGACGACAGAACATTCAGCCATCCCCTCGGTGGTCAACACGCCGCGCATTGCTCCGTCGATGGTGAGCTACGTCACGCCGCCGGCCTACGCTCTTGCGCGAACCGTTATCCAGCGGTTGCCATTTGGTGACCGAGTCGCCGGGGCGAGGTCAGGAGAAGTCGTGTAGGTCAGCTGACGGCGAGCCACACCAGGCTGGCGCCGCCGGCCAGCGCGCAGTAGACGGCGAACGGGGTGAGGGTGCGGGTCTGAAAGTACTGCGTCAGGAACCGCACGGCGAGGTAGGCGCAGACGAAAGATGCGACGCTGCCGGCCAGCACCTGGCCGTGGATGCCGGTGGCGCGGGCCCCGAACAGTTCGGGAATCTTGTAGACGCCGGCGGCCAGGATGATGGGTGTGGCCAGCAAGAAGGAGAATCGGGCGGCGTCCTCGTGGGACAGACCGCGCCACAGGCCGGCCACCATGGTGATGCCCGAGCGGCTGATGCCGGGCAGCAGGGCCAGGATCTGCGCGGCGCCGATCAGGATGCCGCGGCGCAGGGGGAGTTGGGCCAGCCGATTGTCGACGGCCTCGCCGGAGTGCCCGGGCTGCTCCCCGCCGCTCCGCTCCGGATCGGGCGCGGGCGCCACGCGCCGGCGCAGCACCTCGCCCGCGTAAAGGGCGATGCCGTTGACTAGCAGGAAGATTGCCGCGGGGACGGGCTTGCCGAGGGTGGTGCGGAACGTCCGCTCCAGCGCCAGCCCGGCCAGCCCCACCGGGATGGTGGCCCCCACGATCAGCCAGGCGAGCCGCTCGCCGGCGGTCTCGATCCGGCGGTGCCGCAACGACGACACGAACCCGGCCACGATGCGCAGCCAGTCCCGCCAGAAGAAGACCAGCAGGGCCGCAGCGGTGGCCACATGCAGGCCGACGATGAACGCGAGGTAGGGCGATTCGGGCCCGGAGACGCTGAGGTCTCGGGCCCACCTGCCGCCGACCACCGCGGGAACCAACACCGCGTGCCCGAGACTGGAGACGGGGAACAACTCGGTGACGCCCTGGAACGCGCCCACCACGATGGCCTCGATGTAGGTCAAGTGCGCGCTCATGTCGAGTGCCTCCGTCGGATCGTTTCTCCCATGGCCTCGCCGATCGGCCTGTGACGATAGCCGACCGCGAGTCCGCCCACCCAATCAGCTTGCCCAGTTGGCTATTTGGTTGGGGTCGCCGTCCGCCCGGCCGGACCCGGCACCTGCGGGTACCGTGTGCTGATGGCCGACGGGTTGCTCGACGCCGTGCGCGTCCTCGACTTGTCGAGCGGAAACGGTGACGCGGTGACGCGCCTGTTCGCCGACCTGGGCGCCGATGTCCTCAAGGTCGAACCCCCCAGCGGAAGCCCGGCGCGCGCCGCGGCGCCGACGCTGGCCGGCGCGAGCATCCCGTTTGCGGTGCACAACGCCAACAAGCGCAGCGTGGTGCTGGACCCGTTCGACGAGGACGACTGCGAGGTGTTCCTCGACCTGGCCGGGCAGGCCGACATCGTCGTCGACGACGGTTTCTACGGGGAGGCCCCCACCTTCGGGACCTCGGTCGAGGAGCTGGCGGCCCAGCATCCGCATCTGGTGGTGCTGTCGATCACCGACTTCGGCGCCACGGGTCCGCGGTCGTTGTGGCGGGCCACCGACCCGGTGTTGTACGCGATGTGCGGCGCGCTGTCGCGATCCGGTCCCACCACCGGCACGCCGGTGCTGCCGCCGGACGGGATCGCATCGGCGACCGCCGCCGTCCAGGGGGCCTGGGCCGCCCTCGTCGCGTACTACAACCGGCTGCGTTGCGGTACCGGCGAATACATCGACTTCTCGCGATTCGACGCGGTGGTCATGTCGCTCGACCCGGCGTTCGGTGCGCACGGGCAGGTCGCCGCGGGAATCCGCCGCGCCGGGCAGTGGCGGGGCCGCCCGAAGAACCAGGACGCCTACCCGATCTACGAGTGCAAGGACGGCTACGTCCGGCTCTGCGTGATGGCGCCGCGGCAATGGCGTGGCCTGCGCCGCTGGCTCGGCGAACCGGACGACTTCCAAGACCCCAAATACGACGTGATCGGCGCGCGCTTCGCGGCGTGGCCGCAGATCAGCGAGCTGATTCAGGCGCTGTTCGCCGGCCAGACCATGAAGGACCTGGTGGCCGAGGGGCAGGCCCACGGGGTGCCGATCGCCGCGGTGCTGACGCCGTCGTGGGCGATGACCTCGGAGCATTTCCGGGGGGTGGGCGCGATCACCGACGCCGAGCTCGTTCCGGGCGTGCGCGCCGCCGTGCCGACCGGCTATTTCGTCGTCGACGGGCGGCACGCGGGCTTCCGCACCCCCGCCCCCGCCGCGGGGCAGGACGGGCCGGGCTGGCGCGGAAATCCGGCGGTGGTGTCCTCGCCCTCCGGTCGCGTCGGCGAATACCCGTTCGCGGGACTGCGCATCCTGGATCTGGGCATCATCGTCGCCGGCGGCGAGCTGAGCCGGCTGTTCGGCGACCTGGGTGCCGAGGTCATCAAGATCGAAAGCGCCGACTACCCCGACGGGCTGCGGCAGGCCCGCGTCGGCGAGGCGATGAGCGAGTCGTTCGCCTGGACGCACCGCAACCACCTGGGCATGGGCCTGGACCTGCGCAGCGCCGCCGGCAAGGAGATCTTCACCCGGCTGGTCGCGGAGTCCGATGCCGTCTTCGCCAACTTCAAGCCGGGAACGCTGACCGCGCTTGGGTTTTCGTATGACAACCTGCGGGCCGCCAACCCGCGGATCGTCCTCGCGGAGAGCAGCGCCTACGGCGACCAGGGCCCGTGGAGCGCCCGCTTGGGCTACGGTCCGCTGGTGCGCGCCGCGACCGGTGTCACCCGGCTGTGGACGGCCGACGACCCGGAGAGCCGGGATGGCGCTGCGCGGCACGCCTTTTACGACGCGACCACGGTCTTTCCCGATCACGTGGTCGGGCGGATCACCGCGATCGCGGCGCTTTCCGCGCTGATCCACCGGCACCGCACGGGCGGCGGGTCGCACGTGCACATCTCACAGGCCGAGGTCGTGATCAACCAGCTCGACACGTTGTACGTCACCCAGGCCGCGGCGGCCGCCGGCGTGCCCAGGATCGCCGACGACACCAGCCTGCACGCCGTCTACCCGTGCGCCGGTGACGACGAATGGTGCGTCATCTCGATCGGCTCGGACGAGGAATGGCGTTGCGCCGCTGGCGTTTTCGATCATCACGAATGGGCCGACGACCCGCGGTTCGCCACCGGCGAGGCGCGCCTGGCGAACCGCCGGGAGTTGGTGGAATTGGTGGCGGCCTGGACCCGGAAGCGCACCCCGGTGCGGGCCGCCCAGCTGCTGCAGTCCTCCGGTGTCGCGGCCGGCCCGATGAACCGGCCGCCCGACATTCTGGAGGATCCGCAGCTGCTCGAGCGGAAACTGTATGCCGAGATGCGGCACCCCCTCGTCGAACGCACGCTGCCGGCCGAGACGGCGCCGGCCCCGTTTCAGCACATCCCCCGGGCGCCGCAGCGGCCGGCGCCGCTACCCGGCCAGGACACCGTCGACGTCTGCCGCAGAGTGCTCGGCATCGGCCCGCAGGAGATCGATCGTCTCATCGGCGACGGCACGCTGTTCGGTCCCCCATAACGCGCGCCGAACCCGGCCCGCGCGACCGGACGGATCGATAGCCACGCTAAATTCGTCGTATGACCGTGGACCCCAGGACGCCCGTGCTGATCGGCTACGGCCAGGTCAACCACCGCGACGAGATCGACCCGGACAAGCGGTCCGTCGAGCCGGTCGACCTGATGGCCGCGGCGGCCCGGCAGGCCGCCGACGCGCGGGTGATCGCGGCCGTGGATTCGATCCGGGTGGTGAACATCCTGTCGGCGCACTACCGGGACCCGGGGCTGTTGCTCGGCCAGCGGATCGGCGCCGCCGGCTTCACCACGCTGTACAGCCCCGTCGGCGGCAACGTGCCGCAATCGCTGGTCAACCAGGCGTGCCTGGACATCCAGCGGGGCAGCGCCGGGGTGGTGCTGCTGGCCGGCGCCGAGACCTGGCGCACCCGCCGGGGCCTGCGCGCCAAGGGCGGCAAGCTCGAGTGGACCGTCCAGGACGACTCCGTCCCGATGGCCGAGGTCAGCGGCGACGACGTCCCGATGGCCGGCGACGCCGAGATCAGGATCCGGCTGGACCGCCCGGCCTACGTCTACCCGCTGTTCGAGCAGGCGCTGCGGATCGCCAACGGCGAGTCGGTCGACGACCACCGCAAGCGCATCGGCGAGTTGTGGGCGCGCTTCAACGCCGTCGCGGTCGACAACCCGCACGCCTGGATCCGCAAACCGGTGACCGCCGGGGAGATCTGGCAGCCCGGCCCGCAGAACCGGATGATCAGCTGGCCGTACACCAAGCTGATGAACTCCAACAACATGGTCGACCAGGGCGCCGCGCTGGTCTTGACCTCGGTGGAACAGGCCAGGCGGCTGCAGGTCCCCGACGACCGCTGGGTCTTCCCGCATGCCGGCACCGACGCGCACGACACCTCGGCGATCGCCGAGCGCGACGAACTGCACCGCTCCCCGGCCATCCGGATCGGCGGCGGCCGGGCGCTCGAGCTGGCCGGGCTGGGCGTCGACGAGCTGGACTACGTCGACCTGTATTCCTGCTTCCCCTCGGCCGTCCAGGTGGCCGCGAACGAACTGGGCCTTCCCGTCGGCGATCCCGCCCGACCGCTCACCGTCACCGGCGGGCTGACGTTCGCGGGCGGTCCGTGGAGCAACTACGTGATGCACTCCATCGCCACCATGGCCGAGTTGCTGACGGCGAACCCCGGGCGCCGCGGCCTGATCACCGCCAACGGTGGCTTCCTGACCAAGCACAGCTTCGGCGTGTACGGCACCGAGCCGCCCGCCGAGTTCCGTTGGGAGGACGTGCAACCCGCCGTCGACCGCGAGCCGACCCGCGAGGGCCTGGTGGAATGGGAGGGCGTCGGCACGGTGGAGGCGTGGACGACGCCGTTCGACCGCGAGGGCCGCCCGGAAAAGGCCTTTTTGGCGGTGCGCACGCCCGAGGGGTCCCGCACCCTCGCGCTGATCACCGACAGCGCGGCGGCGGAGGCGACGGTGAGCGAAGACATCGGCGGCGCCAAGGTCGCCGTCGCCGCCGACGGCAGCGCCGCGCTGCAATAACTCCTTGGCGCCATCCCGCCGGCTCAGGGTGCCGGTTGGCCCGTAACGGTCGCGTAGGTTGGGCCGTCTTGCCTATTGTCTAGTTTGAGGTCGGGGGAGGTGAGCCCCAGGTGCAGATCCTGGTTACCGACGCCACCGGCGCACTCGGGCGGCTGGTCGCACGGCAGTTGATCGCTGCCGGGCACACGGTCAGTGGGATTGCTGAGAGCCCGCACCCCTGCCTCGACCGCAACGTCGATTTTGTTTGCGCATCCCTGCGCAACCCCGTCCTCCGGGAGCTCGCCGGCGAAGCCGACGCGGTGATCCACCTGGCGCCGATCGACATCACCGCCCCCGGCAGCGCCGATATCGACGGCCTCGCGCACGTGACCGACGTCGCCGCCCGCGCCGGCGCGCGGCTGCTGTTCGTGTCCCAGGCGGCGGGGCCGCCGGCGCTGTACCGGCCGGCCGAGGATCTGGTGGCGACCAGTTGGGGCCCCAGCCTGGTCGTGCGCACCGCCCCGCCCGTGGGCCGCCAGCTCGACTGGATGGTGTGCCGCACGGTGGCCACGCTGCTGCGGACCAAGGTTTCGGCGCAGCCGATGCGGGTGCTGCACGTCGAAGACCTGGTGCGCTTCCTGGTGTCGTCGCTGAACGTCGACCGCACCGGCGTGGTCGACCTCGCCTCCCCGGACACGGTCAACGTGGTCACCGCCTGGCGGATGCTGCGAGCCGCCGACCCGCGGACCCGGCCCAACGGGGTGCGGAGCTGGCCGCGGCTCGTTCCGGACATGGATATTGCCGCGGTGCAAGAGGATTGGTCTTTCGCGTTCGGCTGGCAGGCGCTCGAGGCCGTCGCCGACACCGCCCGCGGGCTCGTCGGCCGCCGGATCGCCGCGGCGGGCGCCGTCGGCCACGGGCGCCAACTGGCATTGCCGGTCGAGGTCATGCCCCGCCCGCGGCCGTCCGGGCAGGACCACAGCGCGGCGCCCGAGGGCGTGGAGGGCGAGTTCGACGACCGGATCGACCCGCGCTTCCCGATTTTCAGTGCGGGCAATCTCTCCGGGGCGCTGCCGGGACCGCTCACCCCGATCACCCTGGACGTTCAACTGAGCGGGTTGCGCACGGCGAATCGGGTGCTCGGCCACGTGCTGGCGCTGGGGGGTGCGGTGGGCGACGAATGGGGGAGCAGGGCCATCGCGGTGTTCGGTCATCGGCCCTACGTCGGGGTGTCGGTCAACATGGTCGCCGCCGCGCAGCTTCCCGGTTGGGATCAGGACGCCGTCGCCCGCAACGCCCTGGCCGGCCGGCCGCACCTCGGAGACCCCCTCCCGTTCGGCGAGCCCGCGCTGGCGGGCGGCGCCCTCGGCTCCATCGCCAAAGCCGTGGTGGCGGGGCGGTCACTGGCCCTGTTGCGCCATCTCAAGTCGGACACGCGGGACTACAGCGCGGCCGCCGAAACGGAACAGTTCGACGCCGCGCAGCTGGCGGCGCTGCCCGACGCCGTCCTAGGCGCCCGAATTCGCTTGCTGCGGGACCGCATTCACCAAGGCTGGATTCTCACCGCGCTGTGGCTGATCGACACCGGGGTCACCGCGGCGGCACTCGAACGCCGCAAGGCGGCACGCGGGGTGCCCGGTGTGGACATGATCATGGACAGCGCCTTGGTGGCGGCCGAGACCGCGCGGCTGGCCGCGGTGCTGCGGGCCGACCCTCCGCTCTGTGCGCTGGCCGCCGACGGCAACCTCGCCAGCATTCGCGCGTTGTCTCCCAGCACCGCCGCCGCCGTGGACGACGCCGTCACGCGTGTCGGGCACCGCGGGCCGGGGGAGGGCGAGCTGGCCAGCCGGACCTACGCCGACGACCCGGCGATGCTGCTCACCGCGGCGGGAGAACTCGCCGTCGCCGAGGGCGCACCCACCGAGCCGCCACCCTCGACGCTGGCCCAGCGGCTGGCCGCCAACGCTCGCGACTCGCGCGAGCTCGCCCTCGACGTGACCATGCGGTTCACCCATCAGCTGCGGATGACGTTGCGGGAGCTCGGGTCCCGCCGGGTCACGGCCGACGCGATCGACGCCGCCGACGACGTGTTCTACCTGACGTGCGACGAGCTGGTCACCATGCCGGGCGACGCCCGGTTGCGGATCAAACGCCGCCGCGCCGAACGGGAACGGTTGCAGGCGCAGCACCCGCCCGACGTCATCGACGGGACGTGGACTCCCGTCGAAGCCTCAGCCGACTAGCTCGGCCAGGGGAGTCTCGGGATCGGCCAGCCGGTCGGGGTCGACGGAAGCACCGGATCTGATCAGCGCTTTGACGTCGTCGAGCACGTCCCAGATGTTGACGTTCATCCCGGCCAGGACGCGGCTTTCGGGGTCGAGCCAGAACGCGACGAACTCGCGTGCGGCGACGTCGCCCCGGAACACCACGCGCTCGGAGCCCGACGCGTGCCCGACATACTCCATCCCGAGGTCGTATTGATCGGTGAAGAAATACGGGAGTTCATCGTGTTCGCCTGGGCTGCCGAGCATTCCGGCGGCCGCGACCGCGGGCTGCTTGAGCGCGTTGGCCCAATGCTCGGTGCGGATCCGGCCGCCGAACAGCGGGTGCTCCGCGGCGGCGATGTCGCCGACGGCGTAGATGTCGGGATCGCTGGTGCGCAACGACGTATCGACCAGCACGCCGCCCGAGCCCATGGCGAGCCCGGCCTGTTCGGCGAGTTCGACATTCGGCGTGGCGCCGACCGCGACCAGGACGGCGTCGGCGGCCACCGCCGACCCGTCCCGCATCTTCAGTCCGGTCGCCTTGCCGCCGGTGGTGGTGATCTCCTCCACCTGCGCCTCGAGCCGCAAGTCCACCCCGTGATCGCGATGCAGACCGGCGAACACTTCGCCCACCGTCTCGCCGAGCGCGGCCACCAGCGGTTGCTTGGCGGACTCGACGACGGTCACGTCGACACCACGCTGGCGGGCGGCGGCGGCGACCTCCAGCCCGATCCACCCGGCGCCCACCACCGCCAGCGAGGACCCTTCGGTGAGAACGGAATTCAGGGCCACGGCGTCCTCGTAGGTGCGCAGATAGTGAACCGACTCCGCGTCGGACCCGGGTATCGGCGGGCGGCGCGACGACGACCCGGTGGCCAGCAGCAGCTTGTCGTACCGCACCGTGGTGCCGTCGGGGAGCGCGACGGTGTGTTCGCCCGCGTTCACGGCCGACACCCGAGAACCGAGCCTCAGGTCGACGTTGTGGTCGTCATACCAGTCGGAGTCGTGCACCGTGAAATCGGTCAGCGACTTCTTTCCGGCCAGATACTCCTTGGACAGCGGGGGCCGCTCGTAGGGCAGCCGTTCCTCTTCGGCAAATAGCGTGATGCGCCCGTCGAAGTCTCTGTCGCGCAACGCTTCGACCGCTTTCGCTCCGGCAAGACCGCCGCCGATGATGACGATTGTGATAGAGCTGGCCATGATCGTCACTCCGTTCTGCCGTCGACATTTCGAGCCTACTCGGGCCGGCTTACCGCAAAAGTCCTTGCAACGTCAGCGCGTTCCGCACCGCGTGGCCGCCGAGATCGTTGTTGAAGTACATCCACACGTCCCTGCCTTCGCCCTGCCATGCGGCGATCCGGTCGGCCCACCGCCGCAGCTCGTCGTCCGAGTAGGAACCGGCGTAGATCGCGTCCTGGTCCGGACCGTGCATGCGGACGTACACCAGGTCGGTGGTGGCACGTGGCACGCACGCCAGCCCGGCGCCGCTCATCACCACGTAGGCGGCGCGCCGGCGCTCCAGCAGGTCGTAGACGCCAGGGTCGTTCCACGACGGATGGCGCAGCTCGACGGCCACCCGGATCGACTCCGGCACGCCGCCGAGAAACGCGTCCAGGCGCGCGTCGTCGCGCTGCTGCTCCGGGTGGAGCTGGACCAGGAGCACACCGCGGCGATCGCCGAGCAGTTCCCAACAGCGCTCGAATCGCTCGATCCACGGCCCCGAGGACGCCAGGCGCCGGTAGTGGGTCAGTCCGCGATGCGCCTTGACCGACATCCTGAAGCCGTCCGGCAGCTGGGCTCGCCATCCCGCGAAGGTCGAATCCTTCGGCCAGCGGTAGAAACTCGCGTTCAACTCGACGGTGTCGAACACCTCGACGTAGCGGGCCAGCCGCCGCGCGGCGGGCAGGCCCGGCGGGTAGAGCACGCCCGCCCAATGGTTGTAGGACCACCCGGACGTGCCGATCCGCACGGTCAACCGCTCACCTGCCGGCGCACGTCGTCGTCCAGCGACACCCGGATGAGCGCGGCGGCCAGCCGCGCATTGGCCCGCGGCGCAAGGGCTCCCAGCTTCTCCGGCCGGGTGGGCAGGCCCAGTTGCTGGGCCGCCGCGGTGGCACGGTCGTCGAAATAGGGCCGCACCCAGGTCCACACGTCCTGCACCTCGCGCAGGTAGATGTCGGCGCCGGTGTCCCCGATCCCCTTGAATTGCGTGAGCAGGCGTTTCGTCGCGGCGACGTCGTGGCGACTGCGCTTCGCGAGTTCGCGCAGATCGCCGGAGTACTCGTCGCGCACGCGTTCGGCCATGTCGGTGAGCCGGGTGGCGGAGCTTTCGTCGTAGCGCACGTAGTGGGCGCGGCCGAAGGCCTCGATCATGGCCCGCCGGTCGGCGGCGAGCACCGCCTTCGGCGTGCGCAGCCCCGCCTTGAACAGTTCGCGCCCGGCGGCCATGGCGATGGCCGCATCGATCGGCTTGCTGGCCAGCATGCAGACGATCAGCAGCTGGAACAGGGGCATCGGCTTGTCCCCGAGCTTGATCCGCGCCTCGGCGGCATAGGTGGTCCCGGCAACATCGAGCAGCCGCCGCACCAGTCGCTCGCGGTTGGCCATGTCGAACACGTACCCGTGCCGGCTGTCAGCAAACCGCGGCGATCACTTGGCCGGCAGGCTGCGCGCGTAACCGACGCCACGCGTCACCCAGCCCTGGAGCTGGCGTTTGGTCCGGATGCCGGCGACGTCCACCCGCACCCACCCGCGCACGTCGCGGCCGGCCATCACCATGGGGCTGACGTGGGCGCGCCGCAGCAGGTTGTCGAGGTCGACGGCGGGCACGCGGACCAGCAGGCCGCCCTGGCCGCTGACGGCCACCGACATGTTGCCGTTGACCAGGAAGGCGAGGCCGCCGAACATGCGTTTTTCTTCCACGCCGCGCTCTGCGGCGACGAGTTCGCGGATCTCGTCGGCCAGCTTTTCGTCATACGCCATGCTCGGCGCGTCAGTCCAGGTCCACGCGAATGGTCAGCAAGTCGCTGCCCATCAGGCGCACCACGGCGCTGTTGAGGCGCGGCAGGCCGCCCAGCCGGCGCAGCGGGTCGTCGTCGGGCAGCAGATGCGCGGTACCCGAGCGCCATTGCCCGCCGATGCGCAGCCGGACGGCGGGATCGGCCTTGATGTTGCGGACGTAGTCGGAGTGTTCACCGTGTTCGGAGACCATCCAGAATTGGTTGTCGACCACGCGTCCGCCGACGGCGGTGCGCCGCGGCTTGCCGCTCTTGCGGCCGGTGGTTTCCAGGATGATTCCCGGCATCTGGCGGCCCACCGGGTTGACGAGCAGCCGCTGCACGCGATGAACCACTTGGCGTTTGAGACTCACGGTTTCATTCAACGCCGAGGCCGCTGCCGATGTCACCCCGCAACGGGAAACGGCCGCCCCCTTTCGGGGGCGGCCGCCTCGTGATGCCGTTTTAGGTCCCGGGGTTGATCCCGCCGTTGACCTGGCCTGAACCCGAGGTTCCGCCTGCCGGCGTGAACACCTGGAAACCAGTAGACGTGTTGACGCCCCACTGGCCGAGCTGCGGGTTGAATACCACGGGGAGTTGCGTCCCGTCGGGGTCACCCACCGGCGGAACCCAAGTGGCCGGCAGCCCGTAGCGGACCGGGTCGTTGTAGTGCCCCGGCGGCGGGAACCCGTTGTGTCCCGGAGGGAGCGGGCTGCCAGGCGCGTTGCAGTTGACGCCCGGCGCGCCGGGGTTGCAGATCGGCTGGCCCGGCACATGCTGGCCCGGCCCCGGCATATCCCGGTCGCCTCCGGGCACGTTGGGGCCCGGAACGTTCGGCCCGGGAATATTCGGGCCGTTCGGGTCGGCCTGGGCCAATCCGGCGCCGATTCCGAACGCCGCGGACGTGATGGTGCCGGCCATGACCGCGCCGGCTGCGATTCTGTTCAACTTCATGATGAATCCCCTTGTCGAGCAGTTTGGCTGCCTACGCAGCTGAACCAGTTGACTTGGTGATTCGCTCACCCCATCGCCCTCACGGGCAGTCGAACCTCCACCCACCCAATACCCGAGTGTTCGATGCGGAAAACCTCTTCCCCCTATTTGCTGCGTCCGGCCAGGTCGGTCGGGACGTTCATCGCATCGCGGCCCGCGGGCTCATGGCGGGCGGGCGGAGCGGCCCCGGAGGCGCGTATCACCCGCTCCTGCGCAACGCCCAATGCCGGGGACCGCCGGGGAATGGTGTCGACACCGATTCCGGACTTCGCGTTTGGCCGGGATGCGAGCGAGTTTGCTGTGCATCCCGGCCAACGCATCTCAGGCGGCGATCGTCGCGGTGTGCGCCGCCGATTCCAGCGCCTGCGCGACGATGTCGGCGACGTCGGTCATCGGCCGCACATCCAGCGCGTCCAGCACCTCGGCGGGCACGTCGTCCAGGTCGGGTTCATTGCGGGACGGGATGAAAACCGTTGCCAGCCCGGCACGTTGGGCCGCCAGCAGCTTCTGCTTGACGCCGCCGATCGGCAACACCCGCCCGTTCAGCGTGACCTCACCGGTCATGCCGACATCCGAGCGCACCTGACGTCCGGTGGCCATCGACACCAGGGCGGTCACCATGGTGACGCCGGCCGACGGGCCGTCCTTGGGCACCGCGCCCGCGGGCACGTGCACGTGGATGCGCCGGTCGAGGGCCTTCGGGTCGACCCGCAGCTCAGCGGCGTGCGAACGCACGTAGGACAGCGCGATCTGCGCCGACTCCTTCATGACGTCGCCCAGCTGGCCGGTGAGCTGCAAGCCCGGCTCGCCGTCGGTTGCGCCGGCCTCGATGTAGAGCACGTCGCCGCCCAGGCCGGTGACGGCCAGGCCGGTGGCCACGCCGGGCACCGCCGTGCGTTCGGCCGATTCCGGCGTGAACCGCGGACGGCCCAGGTAGTCGACCAGATCCGGCTCGTCGACGGTGATCGGTTCCGGGTCCTCCGCCAGCTTGGTGGTCACCTTGCGCAGCGCCTTGGCCAGCAGCCGCTCGAACTGCCGCACCCCGGGCTCCCGGGTGTAGTCGGCGGCGATCTTGCGCAGCGCGGCGTCGGTCAGCGTGACCTCGTCCTCGGTCAGCGCCGCCCGGTCCCGCTGCCGGGGCAGCAGGTAGTCCCGCGCGATGGCGACCTTGTCGTCCTCGGTGTAGCCGTCGATCTGCACCAACTCCATGCGGTCCAGCAGGGCGGACGGGATGTTCTCGATCACGTTGGCGGTGGCCAGGAACACCACGTCGGACAGGTCGAGGTCGAGATCCAGGTAATGGTCGCGGAACGTGTGGTTCTGCGCCGGGTCGAGCACCTCCAGCAGGGCGGCCGACGGGTCGCCGCGGTAGTCGGAGCCCACCTTGTCGATCTCGTCCAGCAGCACAACGGGATTCATCGTCCCCGCCTCGCCGATCGCCCGCACGATGCGGCCGGGCAGCGCGCCGACGTAGGTGCGCCGGTGCCCGCGGATCTCGGCCTCGTCGCGCACACCGCCCAGGGCGACGCGCACGAACTTGCGGCCCAGCGCCCGGGCGACGCTCTCGCCCAGCGAGGTCTTGCCGACGCCGGGGGGACCGGCCAGCACCATCACCGCGCCGGAGCCGCGGCCGCCGACGACCTGCAGCCCCCGGTGGGCGCGGCGGGCCCGCACGGCCAGGTATTCGACGATCCGGTCCTTGACGTCGTCCAGCCCGTGGTGGTCGGCGTCCAGGACCTCGCGGGCGGCCTTCAGGTCGGTCGAGTCCTCGGTGCGTGCGTTCCAGGGCAGGTCGAGCACGGTGTCCAGCCAGGTGCGGATCCAGCCGCTTTCCGGGCTCTGGTCGCTGGAGCGTTCCAGCTTGCCGACCTCGCGCAGCGCCGCCTCACGCACCTTCTCGGGCAGGTCGGCGGCCTCGACGCGGGCCCGGTAGGCCCCATCTTCGGGGCCCTCCGGTCCCAACTCGCCCAGCTCCTTGCGGATCGCGGCCAGCTGTTGGCGCAGCAGGAACTCCTTCTGCGTCTTCTCCATGCCCTCGCGGACGTCCTCGGCGATCTTGTCGTTGACCTCGACCTCGGCGAGGTGGGCGCCGGTCCAGTCGATCAGCACGCGCAGCCGCTCGGCCACGTCGACCGTCTCCACCAGTTGCCGCTTCTGCTCGCTGGACAGGTAGGACGCGTAGCCGGAGGTGTCGGCCAGCGCCGACGGGTCGGTCAGCCGGTTCACGTAGTCGACGATCTCCCAGGCCTCGCGCCGTTGCAGCATGGCCAGCAGCAGCTTCTTGTACTCCGCCGCCAGCGCCTTGATCTCGTCCGTCGTCTCGGCCTCGGGGACGTCGGTCACCTCGACCCACAGCGCGGCGCCGGGCCCGGAGGCTCCCGTCCCGATCTGCGCCCTGCGCTCGCCGCGCACGACGGCCGCGGTGCCGCCGCCGGCGATGCGCCCGACCTGCAAAGTCGTGGCGATCACACCGTGCGTCGCGTACCGGTCGTCCAGCCGGGGCGCGATCAGCAGCTGCCCGGATTCACTCGCCCGGGCAGCGTCGATCGCCGCCCGCGCGGCCTCGTCCAGCGCGATCGGGACGACCATTCCGGGCAACACGATGGTGTCGGTGACGAACAGCACCGGCATCGATTTGGCTTCAGCCATCAATCCTCCAAAAACTGAGTCTGATGCGCTCAACCCAGCCGGGCGCCGGTTTGTTCCCCGGGGAGGGCCGGCCCACACGGGTGTGCGGTCAGCCTCACACCCGCCGGCCCGCCAGCGGCGCCGAGATTGCCGCCATGGTCGTGCCGGGCGCCGACAACACAACCCTGACGGCAATCTCGGCGCTACTGAACCGGCCCCGGGTGCCGCAGCTGTGTGACGTGCCTGGGGGAGAGCTCCTCGAGGCAGGTGACCCCCAGCAACCGCATGGTGCGGAGCACGCCTTGCTGCAGGATGTCGATCGCCCGCGCCACCCCCGCCTCGCCGCCGGCCATCAACCCGTACAGGTACGCCCGCCCGACCAGCGTGCACCGCGCGCCCAGCGCGATCGCCGCCACGATGTCGGCCCCCGACATGATGCCGGTGTCCAGCAGGATCTCGGTGTGCTTGCCGACCTCGCGGGCGACCGAGGGCAACAGGTGGAAGGGCACCGGGGCCCGATCCAGTTGGCGCCCGCCGTGATTCGACAGCACGATGCCGTCGACACCGCGGTCGACGACGGCGCGGGCGTCGTCGAGCGTCTGGATGCCCTTGACGACCAACTTGCCCGGCCACTGCGCCTTGATCCACTCCAGGTCGTCGAAGGTCAGGCTCGGGTCGAACATGGTGCTCAGGTACTCGGCGACGGTGCCGGGCCACCGGTCCAGCGACGCGAACGCCAGCGGTTCGGTGGTCAGCAGGTCGAACCACCACTTCGGGTGCGGCACCGCATCCAGCACGGTGCGCAGCGTCAGCGTCGGCGGGATCGTCATCCCGTTGCGGTTGTCGCGCAGCCGCGCGCCGGAGACCGGGACGTCGACGGTGGCCAGCAGGGTGTCGAAACCCGCATCGGCCGCGCGCCGCACCAACGCCATCGAGCGTTCGCGGTCGCGCCACATGTACAGCTGAAACCACTTCCTGCCCTGGGGAACAGCGGCCACCAGGTCCTCGATGGCGCAGGTGCCGAGCGTGGACAACGAGAACGGAATGCCGGCCTTGGCCGCGGCCGCCGCGCCGGCGATCTCGCCCTCGGTGTGCATCAGCCGGGTGAAGCCGGTGGGCGCGATGCCGAACGGCAGGACGACCGGTTGGCCAAGGACGTTCCAGCCGGCGGTGACGTTGGTGACATCACGCAAGATCGTCGGGTGAAACTCGATGTCGCGGAACGCTTGTCGGGCCCGCCGGAGGGAAATCTCGTCCTCGGCGGCGCCGTCGGTGTAGTCGAACGCCGCCTTCGGCGTGCGCCGTTTGGCGATGCGACGCAGATCTTCGATGGTGTACGCGGCGTCGAGGCGGCGCCTGGTCGCGTCGAACTGCGGCCGCTTGAACTGGATCAGCGGCGCGAGGTCGCGCACCTTGGGCACTCGTCGTTTGACTCCCACCTGTGCCACCGTAGTCACATGGAATCGGCGAGCGACCCCTACGATCTGAATCGCTTCACCAAGGCCCAGGCCGCGGTCTATCCGCACGTCGTCGCGGAGTTGCGCGACGGCCGAAAGCGCGGTCACTGGATGTGGTTCGTGTTCCCGCAATTGCGCGGCCTGGGTAGCAGTCCGACCGCCGATCGGTATGGCATCTCCTCGCTCGGGGAAGCCAAGGGCTATCTGCGCCACGGCGTGCTGGGACCGCGGCTGCGCGAGTGCACCCGGCTGGTCAACGAGGTGCAGGGCCGGTCCGTCCGCGACATCTTCGGCTCGCCCGACGACCTCAAGCTGCGCTCGTCGATGACGCTGTTCGCCCACGCGACCGACGACAACGAGGACTTCCTGGCCGTCCTCGACAAGTACTACGACGGTCGGCAGGACCAGCTCACGCTGGAGCGCCTAGGCCGGGCTTAAGATCCGCCAGCCGTGCGGTTCCACCACCAGCGCGTCCACCCGCTCTTGTGGTGGGGCCGAGGATCCGCCGACGACCCGGCGGTGCGCCGTGCCCAACTCCGGCAGCGAGACGCGCATCGGCTCGTCGCCGATGTTCAGCGCGACCAGCAGCGCGTCGTCACCGTTGCGGGTCTCGTACACGTAGTGCCGGTTCTCCAGCCGCAACGCGGTGGTCGACGCCCGGTGCAGCCACGGATGACGCCGGCGCAGGCCGACGAGGAACTGGTGCAGCGCCCACATCTGGGCGCCGAACGCGTCCAATTCCAATGGGGGAGAGCCGAACTCGGGCCGCACCGCGTCGTCACCGCCGTAGCGCTCCTCCTTGACGCCGCGGAATCCCAGCTCGTCGCCGGCGTACACGCTGGGCACGCCGCCGACCGTCAGCAGGATCACCAGCGCGTGCGCCACGTGCTCCGGGCGTTCCAGCCGGCTGGCGATGCGGGTGACGTCGTGGTTGCCGATGAAGGTGAGGGGCGCGAAGCCGGCCAGGAAGTCGCCGTGGCGTTGCAGCGCCCAGTCCAGCTCGAAGAAGTTGCCGTCGTTGAGGCTGCTCCAGATCGCCTTCCACAGCTCGTACTGGGTGGCCGAGTCGAACGTGGCCGCCCGCACCACGGCCGCGTAGTCGCCGTGGATCAGCTCGCCGACGAACCAGGCGTCCCCGAACCGCTCGCGCACCCGCGGCAGCGTCGACGCCCAAAACCGTTCCGGCACCGTGTAAGCCGCGTCGAGGCGCCAGCCGTCGGCGCCGCGCTCCAGCCAGTGCGCCATCACGTCCGCGGTGTAGTCGATGACTTCGGGGTTGTCGTGGTTGAGCGTGATCAGCTCGGAGTGGCCCTCGAACGTGTGAAAGCGTCCGGGGCGCCCGCGAAACCAGCGCGCCGCGGAGTCGTCGTTCGCCGCCTGGCGGTAACCGGGGAAGTCCACCCCGACGTGGTTGAACACGCCGTCGAGCAGGATGCGCAGGCCGCGGCCGTGGGCCTCGGCGACCAGGTAGTCGAAGTCGGCGTCGTCACCGAGCCGCGGGTCGATGCGGTAGTGGTCGGTGGTGTCGTAACCGTGTGTGCGCGAGGCGAAGATCGGCCCCAGCGCCACGCCCGACGCGCCCAGCGCGATGGCGTGGTCGAACCAGTCGACGAGCCGCCGCAGCCGGTGTTCCTCCGGCCGCGGCGGCTCTGACGCGGGAAAGGCGCCGACGGACCCGAGCGGATAGACCTGCCACCAGATCGCGTGTTCTACCCAGCCCGGCGCCGTCACTGCGCTACCGTCAGCCGACCGTCGCCAGCGTCTGCGCGGCGATCATCGCCTGGGCCACACCCGAAACGATCGCCGCCGCCTTCAGCGCCTCCTGGATGGACTCCCGGCTCACCCCCGCCTCACGCAGGGTGTGTTCGTGGGAGGCCACGCAGTCGGGGCATCCGTTGATCGACGACACCGCGAAGCACCACAGCTCGAAGTGGGCCTTCGCGACGCCGGGGTTGGCGATGAGGTTCATCCGCAGACCCGCACGCAGGTCGTCGTATTTGCCGTCCAGGAAGCCCCGGCCGCGGTAGAACACGTTGTTCATGCCCATGATCGATGCGGCACCGAGCGCGGCGTTGTACGCCTCGGCGGACAAGATGTCGGCCGCATCGGCACCGATCTCGCTGAGCACCTGCGTGTTTCGCGTCGCCGCGGCACACGCCAGCAGGGTGCCCCACAGCTGTTCCTCGTTGAGCTCGGTGGTACGGGTGATCGAGCCCAGGTTGAGCTTGAGGTCCTTGGCGTACTCGGGCAGCGCTTCCTTGAGGTTTTCTACGCTCATCTCGCCTCCCTGATCAGACCCTACGTGACTAGGCCGAGGCCTTGAGCAACTCGGCGGCGTCGAGCGTCGGGTCGCCCTTGCGCCAGTTGCATGCGCACAGCTCGTCGGACTGCAGTGCGTCCAGGACCCGCAGCACTTCCTCGACGTTGCGGCCGACGGATCCGGCGGTGACCGAGACGAATTGGATCTCGTTGTTGGGATCCACCAGGAAGGTCGCCCGGTCGGCAACACCCTCGGCGTTGAGGACGCCGGTGGCCAGGCTCAGCTCCCGCTTGATGTCCGAGAGCATCGGGAACGGCAGCTTCTTCAGGTCCTCGTGCTGGGCCCGCCAGTTGAAGTGGACGAACTCGCTGTCGATCGAGACGCCCAGCACTTGCGCATCGCGGTCGGCGAACTCGTCGTTGAGCTTGCCGAAGGCGGCAATCTCGGTCGGGCACACGAAGGTGAAGTCCTTGGGCCAGAAGAACACGACGCGCCACTTGCCCTCGTGGTCGTCGCTCGTGACGGTGGTGAAGTAGTCCTCGGGCTGCTTGGCGTCGACCTTGGACAGGTCGCCGGGGATAAGCGCGGTGAGCTCGTAGGCGGGGAACTGGTCGCCGATGGTCAGCAGAGGCATATCGCTCCTTGTTTTGGATTTACTCAAGATTAGCGGTCACTGCCCATGGTGCCCGCATACCCTTACTGAAGTAAAGGTGATATTTCCCACTATACTTATAGGCATGCCCGATAAGAGTTATCAGCCGACGATCGCCGGCCTCCGCGCGTTCGTCGCGATCGCCGAAAAGCGTCAGTTCAGCGGCGCCGCAACGGCTCTCGGCGTCAGCCAGTCGACGTTGTCGCAGGCGCTGGCGGCGCTGGAGACCGGGCTGGGCACCCAGCTCGTCGAGCGCTCGACGCGGCGTGTCCTGTTGACGGCGGCGGGCACGGAGCTGCTGCCGCGCGCCCAGGCGGCGATCGAGGCGGTGGACGGGTTCACCGCCGCGGCCGCCGGGGCGTCCGACCCGCTGCGCGCCGGGATGCGGCTGGGGCTGATCCCGACGGTCGCGCCCTACGTATTGCCGACCGTGCTGGCCGGCCTCGCCGGGCAATTCCCGGCGATGACGTTGCGGGTGACGGAAGACCAGACCGAACGGCTGATGACGGTGTTGCGCGAGGGAGCGTTGGACGCGGCGCTGATCGCCCTGCCGGTCGACGGCGGCGGACTCACCGCGATCCCGATCTACGACGAGGACTTCGTCCTCGCGCTGCCGCCCGGGCATCCGCTGTCGGGCAAGAAACGCGTCCCGGCGACGGCGCTGGCCGACCTGCCGCTGCTGCTGTTGGACGAGGGGCACTGCCTGCGCGATCAGGCGCTGGACGTCTGCCACAAGGCGGGTGTGCGAGCGGAACTGGCCAACACCCGCGCGGCATCGCTGGCCACCGCGGTGCAATGCGTGACGGGTGGCCTCGGCGTGACGCTGATCCCGCAGAGCGCGGTGCCGGTCGAGGCGAGCAGGAGCCGTCTCGGCCTGGCGCAGTTCGCCACCCCCCGCCCCGGCCGGCGGATCGGCCTGGTGTACCGCTCTTCCAGCGGCCGCGACGAGTCCTACCGGCGGCTGGCCGGGACCATCGGCGGGTTGATCAGCAACCAACACCCGGTGCGGCTGGTCAAGTAGGCGGGGTCGCCCGCAGGTAGGTTCAGCCCATGGAAAAGGTCATCGCCGTCCTCATGCGCGCCGATTCGGACGAGCAGTGGTGCGCCCGGCAACGGGGGCCGGTCGCCGACGCCCTGCTCGAGCTGGGCCTGCCCGGGTTGTCCGTCAACGTGCGCGACGACGCCGTGCGGCACTCACTGATGACGCTCACGACGCTGGACCCGCCGGTCGCGGCGGTGGTGAGCATGTGGACCCAGCAGTGTTACGGCGAGCAGATGGCGGCCGCCCTGGCGCTGCTGGAGGCGGAATGCGACCAGCTCGCCGCGTACTTGGTGACTGAGTCGGTCCCGCTGAAACCACCCGTCACCGAAGCCGGTTCCCGCACAGCGGGTTTGGCCAACATAGCGCTGCTGCGCCGGCCCGCCGGCCTCGACCAGGCGAGCTGGCTGACCCGGTGGCAGCGCGACCACACCCCGGTGGCCATCGAGACGCAGTCGACCTTCGGCTACACCCAGAACTGGGTCGTGCGCACCCTGACCCCGGACGCCCCGGGAATCGCCGGCATCGTCGAAGAGTTGTTCCCCCAGGAGGCGATCACCGATCTCAAGGCGTTCTTCGGTGCCGCCGACGACGACGACCTGCAACACCGGTTGGGCCGAATGGTCGCCAGCACCACGGCCTTCGGCGCCAACGAGAACATCGACACCGTCCCCACCAGCCGCTACGTCTTCACGACACCGTTCAGCGAGGAACACACATGACCACTCTGCGCGACGCGGTGGCGTTGGCCGAGGCCGAAAACGGCTTGGCGGTGGTGTCCACCGTTCGCGCGGACGGGACGGTGCAGGCCTCGCTGGTCAACGTCGGCCTGTTGGCGCACCCGGCGAGCGGCGAGCAGGTGTTGGGTTTCACCACCTACGGCAAGGTGAAACTGGCCAACCTGCGGGCGCGGCCGCAGCTGGCGGTCACCTTCCGCAACGGATGGCAGTGGGCGACCGTCGAGGGCCGCGCGGAGCTGGCGGGTCCGGACGACACCCAGCCCTGGCTGACCTCCGACGACCAGCTGCGGCTGTTGCTTCGGGACGTCTTCACCGCCGCGGGCGGCACCCACGACGACTGGGACTCCTACGACCGCGTGATGGCCCGCGAGCGCCGGGCCGTCGTGCTGGTCGCGCCCACCCGCGTCTACAGCAACGGCTGACCCCCGCGAGCAGTTAGGCTGCAGCCGTGACGCTGCAGATCGATGACGAAAACCGGGTGCGCACCCTCACGCTGAACCGGCCCGAGGCGCTGAACGCCTTCAACGAGGCCCTCTACGACGCCACCGCGGACGCGTTGTTGGCCGCCGCCGAGGACCCCGAGGTCGCCGTGGTGCTGCTGACCGGCGCGGGCCGCGGGTTCAGCGCGGGGACCGACCTCGGCGAGATGCAGGCCCGCATCACCGACCCGGATTTCACGCCGGGCAGGCACGGCTTCGTCGGGCTGATCGACGCCCTCAGCGGGTTCCCCAAGCCGCTCGTCTGCGCGGTCAACGGTGTCGGGGTGGGCATCGGCGCCACCATCCTCGGCTATGCCGACCTGGCGTTCATGTCGTCGACGGCCCGGCTGAAGTGCCCGTTCACCAGCCTGGGAGTCGCGCCGGAGGCGGCCTCGTCGTACCTGCTACCGCAACTGGTCGGCCGGCAGAACGCCGCCTGGCTGTTGATGTCCTCGGAATGGGTCGACGCCGACGAGGCGCTGCGGATGGGCCTGGTCTGGCGCGTCTGCGATCCCGAGGACCTGTTGCCCGAAGCCCGTCGGCACGCCGAAATCCTTGGGAGCCGCCCCATTTCGAGCCTGATGGCCGTCAAGCACACAATGATGGAACCGGTGCGCCCGGAAATCGCGGCGGCCACCGCGCGGGAAAACGCTCACTTCGCCGAGTTGATGGGGGCGCAGGCCAACGCCGCCGCGCTGGCGGACTTCAACAAGGCCCGCTGAGCGGGCGGGGGTTCACACCGACGGCGCGGTCTCCAGATTCGCCGACGCGGCGATGATCGCCCGCAGCGTCCGTCTGCAGCGTCCGCAGTCGCCGCCGGCCCCGCACGCCGCCGCGACCTCTCTGGAAGTGGAGGCGCCGCGCGCGACGATTTCGGACACCGTGTGGTTCGTCACGCCGACACACAGGCATACGTACATCAGCGCATCCCCTGCATGCGGGCGACGTTCCCTTCGTCGACGGCCTGGCCGAGCGAGCGCACCTCGTCCTCCCTTTCGGCATCCCGGGTCGCCGGGATTTCCAGAGAAAGCGAACCGAACTCCATATTAGTTGAGTCTAACCTAAGTTCGTTAGCGCAGTCTAACCTTACCCGCCAGCAACGTGGCTCGCGCGGGCCCGGCGCGCCACACACTGAGCACAGCCATACCTTGCTGGAAGATTGCCCCCTGTCGTGGCAAAGTGCGAGTACGGCCCGCCACGATGCGCTCAGCCCAGCGCCTCCGGCCCGGGGCCGAGAATGACCACCGTTTTCACCGTCACCGTAGGGGAGTGAACATGCAAGGGGATCCGGACGTTTTGCGCCTGCTCAACGAGCAGTTGACCGGCGAGCTCACCGCGATCAACCAATATTTCCTGCATTCCAAGATGCAGGACAACTGGGGTTTCACCGAGGTCGCCAAGCACACCCGGGAAGAGTCCTTCGACGAGATGCGGCACGCCGAGGCGATCACCGATCGCATCCTGCTGCTCGACGGGCTGCCCAACTACCAGCGCCTCTTTTCACTGCGCATCGGCCAGACGCTGCGCGAGCAGTTCGAGGCCGACCTGGCCATCGAGTACGAGGTGATGGACCGGCTCAAGCCCGGCATCATCATGTGCCGCGAGAAGCAGGACACCACCAGCGCCAACCTGCTGGAAGAGATCGTGGCCGACGAGGAAAAGCACATCGACTACCTCGAGACGCAACTCGAGCTGATGGACAAGCTCGGCGTGGAGCTCTACTCCGCGCAGTGCGTCTCCCGGCCGCCGAGCTAACCCACCGCGCACGCCTTTTCGCGGCTTTTGGTTGCCACGGGTCGACCGTGGGCACTCACTACCATCGAAAGCCGTGGAAGGGCGGGCATGACGAGGGCGACACCACCGGCGGCTCCGGCCGGCCACGCTTCGGATTCGGGACCCGGGGACGTCGCGGTCGACCTGCAGCGACGCAATTTCATCTTCGTGGCGATCCTGCTCGGCATGCTGATGGCCGCGCTGGACCAGACGATCGTGGCGACCGCTTTGCCAACCATCGTCGCCAATCTTGGTGGCGCAGGCCATCAATCGTGGGTGGTCACCAGCTACCTGCTCGCCTCGACCATCATCACCGCCCTCGTCGGCAAGTTCGGTGACCTGTTCGGCCGCAAGAGGGTGTTCCAGGCGGCCGTCGTGTTCTTCGTCGCCGGGTCGGTGCTGTGTGGGCTCTCGGGCTCGATGGGCATGCTGGTCGCGTCCCGCGCGCTGCAGGGCATCGGGGGCGGCGGGCTCATGGTGACCGCCATGGCGCTGATCGGCGAGGTGATCCCGCTGCGGGATCGCGGCCGCTACCAGGGCGCGATGGGCGCGGTGTTCGGCGTGACCACCGTGATCGGTCCGTTGCTCGGCGGGTACTTCACCGACCACTTCACTTGGCGCTGGGCCTTCTGGATCAACGTGCCGATCTCGGTCGTGGTGTTCTTCGTGGCGGCCGCCGCCATCCCGTCGCTGTCCGAGCGCACCAAACCCGTCATCGACTACACCGGGATCATGTTGGTCGGCCTCGGCGCCGCCGGACTCACCCTGGCCACCAGCTGGGGCGGGACCACATACCCGTGGGGATCGCCCACCATCATCGGCCTGTTCGCCGGCTCGGTGATCGCGTTGTGCCTCTTCGCCTGGGTGGAAAGCCGCGCCGCCGCACCGATACTGCCGACCCGGCTGTTCGGCAGCCCGGTGTTCACGGTGTGCTGCGTCCTGTCGTTCGTGGTCGGTTTCGCGATGCTGGGCGCCCTGACGTTCCTGCCGACGTACATGCAATTCGTCGACGGCGTCTCCGCCACCACGTCGGGCCTGCGCACGTTGCCGATGGTGATCGGAATGCTGACCACCTCGATGGGCAGCGGTGTCATAGTCGGCCGCACAGGCAAATACAAAGTCTTTCCCGTCGCCGGCACCGCCGTCATGGCGGTGGCGTTCTTTCTGATGTCGCGGATGGACCCGTCGACATCGGTGTTCGTTCAGTCGCTGTTCCTCGTCATCCTGGGCGCCGGGATCGGGATGTGCATGCAGACCCTCGTCCTGATCGTGCAGAACACCGTGGGCTTCGACGACCTGGGCGTCGCGACCTCCGGCGTCACCTTCTTCCGCACGATCGGCAGCTCGTTCGGCGCCGCCATCTTCGGTTCGCTGTTCACGAACTTCCTGCACAGCCGGATCGGCCCGGCGATGGTGGCCAGCCGCGCGCCGGCCGCGGCCGCCGCCTCACCGGAGGCGTTGCACCGGCTGCCCCGGGAGGCGGCCGCTCCGATCGTCGCCGCCTATTCCGAGTCGCTCACCCAGGTTTTTCTGTGGGCGGTTCCGGTCGCACTGGTGGGTTTCGTCCTCGCGTTGTTTCTGCGGCAGGTCCCACTGCGGGAATTGCACGACAGCACAATCGATCTCGGCGACGCGTTCGGCATGCCGAACACCGAGACCCCGGATCAGATGCTGGAGGGCGCGGTCGAGCGCATGCTGCGCGGTGTGCCCGGCATGCGATTGCGCAGCATCGCCATGCGACCCGACTGCCGGCTCGACGTGGCCGGATTGTGGGGCGTCCTGCGCATCAACCGCTACGAACAGATGTATGGCACGGCCCGGCTCACCGACATCGCCGAGTACCTGCGGATACCGTTCGAGGTCTTGGAGCCCACCTTCTCGCGGCTGATCGCCACCGGATACGCCCGCGGCGACGGCGACCGGCTGTCGCTGACACCCGCGGGGGCCCAACAGGTGGACTACGTGCACTCGCTGCTGGTGGGCTGGCTGGTCGACAAGCTCGCCCGCTCACCGGGTTTCGACGGGCGACCGGATCGTCGCGTGGTCGAGGCGGCGCTGAATCGAGTCGCGGGCCGCGTTCTCGCGCAACAGGACTGGAGCGACGACCGTCCCACCATGAAGATCCCGGCGCCCACCCCGTGAAACGGGCGGTGCGCGGCGTACCATCACGCCATGAGCCGAATCGGAACATTTGCTGACGACGACCTGGCCGGCTGGTTCGCGAAGTCTCCGGACATCGGCGGAGCCCTCGGCGGATTCAGCAACGCGGTCTACACCAAGAACCGGTTGCCGCTGCGCACCCGCGAATTGGCCCGGGCGGTGATCGCTCACCGCAACGAATGCGTGGTCTGCGTCAACACCCGTGACGAGGACGGACCCGCCGCGGGCGTCGACGAGGAGTTGTACGACCACGCCCGCGAATGGCGCACCTGGCCCGGCTACAGCGAACAGGAGCGTCTGGCGGCCGAGTTCGCGGAACGATTCGCCACCGATCACACCGCCCTGCGCGACGACGAGGACTTCTGGAGCCGTTGCTCCGAGCACTTCTCCGACGAGCTGCTGGCCGACTTGGCCCTGTCCTGCGCGTTGTGGGTCGGCATGGGTCGCGTGTTGCGGACCCTCGACATCGGCCAAGCCTGCAAGCTGACCATTCCCAGCCGCGCCTAGCCTCCCGCGCTCCCGCGCGCCACGACACATAAACCTTTGCGACGACTCGCCGGAAAACGTCGCAGCCGTTTATGTCTGGTGGGCACAAATCCCGTCGCCACCGTGTTGCGACGGGTACGACAGCGACGACAGGGAGGGCACGGCGGTGAAGATCCGCTTCGGCGTCGGACTGGGCGCGGACACCGCTCCGGATCGGTTGGCTCCCGTCATCGACCACCTGGAGGCCAACGGCGTCGACTCGCTGTGGTTCTCCGAGCTGGTGTACTCGCCGGCGGTCGATCCGGTGGTCGGGATGGCCTACGCGCTCGCCAGGACGACCCGGTTGAAGGTCGGCACCTCGGTGGCCGTGCTGCCCGGGCGGCACCCGGTATTGGTCGCCAAGCAGTTGGCGTCGCTGGCGGCGGTCGCACCCAAGCGGGTCCTGCCCGTCTTCGGCCTGCGCTCGGCGATCCCGGCCGAGCGCGAGGTGTTCGTCGTCCCCGACGGTGAGCGGGCCGCCGTGTTCGACGAGGCGCTGCGGGTCCTGCGCTCGGCGCTGGAAGGGGACTCGGCGAGCTACGACGGCCGGTACTTCTCCGTCAGCGGGGCCGCCGTCATGCCCAGGCCGCAACCCCCGCTGGACATCTGGCTCGGTGGCTCGGCGCCGGCGGCGTTCCGCCGGATCGGCGCGCTGGCCGACGGCTGGTTGGGCAGCTTCCTCACCCCCGACGAGGCGCGGGCGGGCCGCGAGTCGATCGAACGCGCCGCCGCGCAAGCGGGCCGGCGGATCGACCCCGATCACTTCGGCATCTCGTTGGCCATCGTGGACGGGGCCGACGGCGAGTTGCCCGCGGCGCTGGCCGCCGCGGCCCGCAGCCGCCGCCCGGACATCGACCCCGCCGAGCTGATCGCGGTCGGATGGGATCGGCTGCACCGGCAGCTGGATGCCTACATCGACGCCGGGCTGACGAAATTCGTCATCCGGCCGGCCGGTGGCGCGCCCTTGGACGGCTTCCTCGACCGCTTCGTCGGCGAGCTGACCGCGCGCCAGAACTGAATTCGCGAGCCCGGGCATCCCGACGCCTGCACAATGACTGCCATGACCGGCACACCGCCCGCCGCCGCGGCGATCGCCCAGCTGGAGGCCGAGGGCGTCGACACCGTCATCGGCACCGTCGTGAATCCGGCCGGGCTCACCCTGGCCAAGACGGTCCCGATCCGGCGGACGAACGCCTTCGCCGCCCCCGGGCTTGGCGCCAGCCCCTCGTGGCACGCCTTCGCGATCGACCAGAGCGGCATCGCCTTCACCCGCGAGGTCGGCGTGATCGGCGACCAGCGCCTCCGCATCGACCTGTCGGCCCTGCGCATCGTCGGCGACGGGCTGGCGTGGGCGCCCGCCGGGTTCTTCGCCCAGGACGGCGCGCCCGACCCCGCCTGCGCCCGCGGGACGCTGGGCCGGGTCGAGGCCGCGCTCGCCGAGGCCGGAGTCGAAGCGCTGATCGGGCACGAGGTGGAGTTTCTCCTGGTGGCCCCCGACGGCGGCCGCCTGCCGTCGACGCTGTGGGCGCAGTACGGCCTTGCCGGCATCCTCGAGCATGAGGCGTTCGTCCGCGACGTCACCCGGTCGGCGGCCGCGGCGGGCATCGCGATCGAGCAGTTCCATCCCGAGTACGGGGCCAACCAGTTCGAACTCTCCCTGGCGCCCCAACCGCCGGTGGCCGCCGCGGACCAGCTGGTGCTGTTGCGGCTCGTCATCGGGCGGGTGGCGCGCCGCCACGACGTCCGCATCAGCCTGTCGCCCGCCCCATTCGCGGGCGGCGTCGGGTCGGGTGCCCACCAACACTTTTCGCTGACGATGCCCGATGGTCCGCTGTTCTCCGACGGAGCGGGCGCGCACGGCATGACGGCGACCGGGGAGAGCGCGGTGGCCGGGGTGGTGCACGGACTGCCGGAGGCCCAGGCCGCGTTGTGCGGGTCGATCGTCTCCGGCCTGCGGATGCACCCCGGCAACTGGGCCGGCGCGTACGCGTGCTGGGGGACCGAAAACCGCGAGGCGGCAGTGCGATTCATCACCGGCGGACCCGGCAACCCGCGCGGCGGGAACGTCGAAGTGAAGATCGTGGACCCCTCCGCGAACCCCTACCTGGCGTCGGCGGCGATCCTGGGGCTGGCGCTGGACGGGATCAAGCGCCGAGCGCCGCTGCCCCCGGAGATCACGATCGACCCGGCGGACCTCCCCGCGGCCGAACGGGACCGCGACGGCATCGTCAGCCTGGACAGGAAACAGGCCGAAGTGATCGCCGCGTTGGACCATTCCAGGCTGATGCGTGGCATCCTGGGCGATCACGCGGTCGACATGCTCGTCGCCGTCCGCACGCTGGAGCACGAGCGGTACGGCACCCTCGACCCCGAGCAACTGGCGGACAAGTTCCGCATGGCCTGGAGCCTGTGACAGGGCCCATGGCGTCCCACCCTCGCGCGCTGGCCGAGCACATCGACCGGGTGACCCTGATCGATCAACACGCCCACGGTTGCTGGCTGGCGCCGGGGGACCGGCACCGGTTCGAGAACGCGCTCAACGAGGCCAACACCGAGCCCATCGTGGGCTCCGGATTCGACACCCAACTCGGCTTCGCCGTGCGGGCCCATTGCGCTCCCGTCCTCGGTCTCGCGAAACATGTTGATCCGCAGTCTTATTGGGAGCGACGCAGCCGAATCGACGAGGTGGAACTGGCCCGCACGTTCCTGCCGGCCGCGGGGGTCGACCACTGGCTGGTGGACACCGGGATCGGCGCGGACACCGCCGCACCGTCCGACATGGCCGAGCTGTCCGGCGGCCGCGCACACGAGATCGTCCGGCTCGAGCAGGTCGCCGAGCAGGCCGCGCGGGCACCGGGCGACTACGCGACGGCCTTCGAGGACATCCTGCGCCGGCGCGCGGCGACGGCGGTCGGCACCAAGTCGATCCTGGCCTACCGGGGCGGGTTCGACGGCGACCTGACCGAGCCGTCGGCCGCCCAAGTCGCCGAGGCGGCCGACCGATGGCGCGACCGCGGCGGTACCCGGTTGACGGATCGGGTGCTGTTGGCTTTCGGCCTGCATCAGGCGCTGCGGTTGGGCAAGCCCCTGCAATTGCACGTCGGCCTCGGCGACCGCGACTGCGATCTGCACACGACGAACCCGCTCCTGCTGCTCGACTTCCTGCGGCGGTCCGGGGAGACCCCGATCGTGCTGCTGCACTGCTACCCCTACGAGCGCGAGGCCGGATACCTCGCGCAGGCGTTCAACAACGTCTATCTCGACGGCGGGCTGAGCGTGAACCAGCTGGGGGCGCGGTCGCCGGCGTTCCTCGCGCGGCTGCTGGAGCTGGCGCCGTTCCACAAGATCCTCTACTCGTCGGACGGGTTCGGGCCCGCCGAACTCCACTTCCTCGGTGCGGCCCTGTGGCGCACCGGCATTCACCGCGTGCTGCGCGAATTCGTGCTCGACGACGACTGGAGCGAACGCGACGCCATGCGGGTGGTCGACCTGATCGCTCACGACAACGCCGCCGGCCTGTACGGCGTTTGACCCCCGGCGACCCCGGGGTATACGGGCGGTTATGGCGACCGCGAAGGGCGTCTTGGATTGGGCCCGCAACAAGGTCGTGTCGTGGGTGCCCAAGGCCGACCTCGACCAGCGGGACCCGGACTACATCCGAGACCAGCTCCCGGGCACCTGGCTGCTGGCGTCGTTCTACTTCCGGGCGGACGTGCGGGGCCTGGATCGAATTCCGGCCGACGGGCCGGTGCTGCTGGTCGGCAACCACAGCGGCGGCAACGTACCGCCCGACACCTTCGTGTTCACCCTGGCCTTCTGCTCGTATTTCGGGGTCGAACGGCCCTTCTATCAGCTGGCCCACAACCTCGTCGTGTCCGCGCCGCCGCTGGGCTGGCTGCGCAAATTCGGCACGGTTGCCGCCAACCCCGAGAACGCCCGGCTCGCACTGGATTCCGGCGCCGCGCTGCTGGTCTACCCCGGCGGCGACTACGAGGTCTTCCGGCCCTCCTGGGAACGCCACAAGGTCGACTTCGGCGGCCGGATGGGCTACGTGAAGCTGGCCCGCGAGGCGGGGGTGCCGATCGTCCCCGTCGCCAGCGTCGGCGGGCAGGAAAGCGCGTTGTTCCTCAACCGCGGACAGTGGCTGGCCAGGCTCCTGATGGCCGACCGGCTGCTCCGGCTCAAAAGCATCCCGATTTCGCTGGCGCTGCCCTGGGGCCTGAACATCAGCGACCTGGCGGGCCACATCCCGTTGCCGACCAAGATCGTGATCGAGGTTCAGGACCCGATCGAGGTCGACGGTGACGACCAGGCGGTGCACGACAAGGTGCTGGCCAGCCTGCAGGGCGGCGTCGACCGGTTGGCCGCCGAACGGCGATTCCCGGTGATCGGCTGATGCGCGTCGAACGCCGTTGCGTCATCAACGCCGACCGTTCCGCGGTGTGGAAAATCGTCAGCGACCCCGACCGCTACCCGTCGTTCATGACCAGCCTGGAGCGCTGGGAATCTTCGAACGACAAGCCCGCCGGCATCGGTGCGCGCTACACCGTCCACTGGAAGATCGGCTCCGTACCCGTCGGTGGCCTGATCGAAGTGGTCGAGTTCGACGAGGACCGCGACCTGGCCTGGGTCGGCATCACCGGCGTCACGCTGCGCGGGCGGATCCGCTTGCGCGACGCCGGCGACGGGTGCACGAAGGTCACGTTCCGGCTGTCGTATCAGGCGCCGGGCGGGCTCGTCGGATACATCGCCGACCGGATCGCCGTGCGCCAGGTGGGACGCACCCTCGCCGAAACGTTGAAGCGCCTCCGGAAGCTGGCCGAGTCGTAGCCGATTACGGGCGCGACAATTTTTCCAAATTCGCATGTGATCAACCGCCGGACGGCATAGGCTCCGATCGACGAATCGGGCAACGCCACCAAATCAGATCGGACACGAAAGGGTTTGGAGCATGTTGCCCCGAACGACCCTCATCCCCGCCGCCGCAACCGGTTTGGCGGCACCGGCCTGCTCGGGAAATTGGTCGTTCAGCGAGCATCCGCACACCGGCGGCACCTGCCACGGCCACGGCGGCGTCCAGCGGTACGTGTAGCGGTCGGCGACGTCGGCGCTGCGGAAGCGCTGGGATGGTCGAAGACACGAGGGGTGACCATCCGAGTGGCCCGGGCGCCGACATCGCCGGATCCGATACAGCCCCGCCCCGACGCCCCTCGTTAGGCCACGGCGATGCCAGCCACAGAACCTGCGTAGCCCGTTCAGTCGTTCACTTCATGATGGCCCGCGGGCCGTTGCATATATGGCGATGCGCGCATATGTTTGACGGCGTGCAACGCGACAGCCGTCAGATGGACCGGACAGCAAGGGCCTCTCAGTGAGTGGCGGTCACGACCACACCCACGGGCAGGCCTCCGCCGATGCCGACCGGCGGTGGCTAGCCGGAGCCTTGATCGTGATTGTCGCATTCATGGCGGGTGAGGTTACGGCCGGAATCGTCGCCGGATCATTGGCCTTGATTTCCGATGCGGCTCATATGCTCACCGACGCGGCATCAATTGCTCTGGCGTTGTGGGCGATTCGCCTCGCGGCCCGGCCGGCTGGCGGTCGTATGACCTACGGATGGAAGCGCGTCGAAGTTCTTTCGGCGCAAGCCAACGGCGTCACGTTGCTGGTGCTGGCCGGGTGGCTGGCATATGAGGCGATAAGGCGGCTGGTCCACCCACCCGCCGTGACGGGCCCGCTGGTCCTGATCACCGCGCTCGTGGGTGTTGTCATCAATGTGGCTGCGACTTGGATGATCAGCCGGGCCAACCGATCGAGCCTGAACGTTCAAGGCGCGTTTCAGCACATACTCAACGACTTGTTCGCCTTCATCGCCACCGCGGTCGCCGGGCTCGTCATCATCCTCACGGGGTTTGCGCGCGCGGATGGGATCGCGACATTGATCGTGGTGGCGCTCATGGCCAAAGCCGGCTTCGAGTTGGTGCGCGCCGCCAATCGCATTTTCTTGGAGGCCGCTCCCCAAGACATCGATCCCGACGCGATCGGGCGCGCAATGGCGGACCATGACGCGGTCGTCGAGGTCCACGATCTGCATATCTGGGAGATCACGTCCGGCTCGCCCGCATTGTCGGCACACGTGATCGTCGCCTCCGACCGCAACTACCACGCGACACGCGCCGAGTTGGCGCAGTTGTTGGCCGAAGAACACGGAATCGTGCACAGCACACTGCAACTTGACTACTTCAACGACTCCGCAGGATGTGAGCAGGGTACGGCGAGCGCTTCCGCGGTCTGCGAAGACCCGCACGGCCCAACGCACCGCTCCTCCTAGCGGGTGAGCGTCGACCTCAGTCGTCATCGAGGCGAACCCGTCGGGGCAACGCGCAAGCGTAGCTAGGTGCGGCCATGTTGAGACTGCTCCAGTGAAGAGCCATCTCAGCGACGGCGCACGTAAGTCTTTGCTGCGCCGTGATGGCCAAAGGGTTTCATCCGCAACACTCACCGCTGGGCATCACCTGGACAGCGATCACTGCGGCGGCAATGTTCGCGCTGGCGGCCGGAAAGGCCCGAACCGGCGCCGCCCTGGGCAACCCGGTCCTCGCCACGGGAGGCCGGGTCACGATCGACGGCCTACTTTCGACTGCGGTCCTGCTCGGGCTGCTGCTCAACACCCTCGCGGGCTGGTGGTGGGCCGATCCGCTCGCCGGGTATGTCCTTGTGCTCTACGCGCTGCGCGAGGTCAAAGAGACTTTGTTCGCCCACAGTTCTGATCCGTAGAGGCTGCGCGCGCTTCCGGGCGTGTCCGGCATTCTCGAGATCGTCGCGTTCGAAATCTGCGGACCGCGTGGGAACGCTTGCGCCCCAGGCGAACTGCGGGTTCGATGTCGAGTTCTGCGCCGTGTACGGCCCCGGCGGCCCGGACGACAGGGCCCCCGGTCAGGACCCCGTGCCAGGCGCGGCGGCAGTGCCGACGGCGTCGGTGTCGACGGCGTCGGTGCCGAACAGCGCCTGACCAAGCACGCGCAACACGTCCTGGTCGGCCGGCGAGTAGTAGACGAACGTTCCCTCGCGGCGGCCTTTCACCAGGCCGGCCAGGCGCAACTTGGCCAAATGCTGGCTGACCACCGCTGGTGCCACATCGGCCAGCTCGGCCAGGCACGCCACCGAGGACTCACCCTGCGACAACGCCCACAACACCTTGATGCGGGTCGGGTCGCTCAGCATCCGAAACGACTCGGTGGCACGGCCAACCTGCTCCTCAGTCGGCATGGTGAACCCGGCGATCGATGTGTGCACAGCGTCAAGCATAACGCTGACCTGTGTGATCACCGATTCATCTGCACATGCATTTGCGAATACGCATGACCATGCATATAAGCTGGTCGCGTGACTTCTGGCACGCCGACCGCTGCTACTTCCGAATTCGACGCTGACGAGCGCATCCGCTCGTGGCGAGCCCCGAGGTCGAGCGCGTGGACCCCTCCGGAGGTCCGGTGGGCGCTGATCGCGACGGGATTGTTCGGGTTCGGCCTGATCGTGCAACTGGCCGGGGGACCCGCGTGGTTGTACTGGACGCTCTACCTGGCCTGCTACGCCGCCGGCGGGTGGGAGCCGGGGCTCGCGGGGCTGCAGGCGCTGCGGGGCAAGACCCTGGACGTCGACTTGCTGATGGTCGCCGCGGCCATCGGTGCCGCGGCGATCGGCCAGGTTTTCGACGGAGCGCTGCTGATCGTCATCTTCGCCACCTCCGGTGCGCTGGAGGCGGTGGCAACCAAGCGCACGGAGGATTCCGTGCGCGGACTGCTGGACCTCGCGCCGGACACCGCCACGCGCATCACGCCTGCAGGGGCCGACGAAGTCGTCGCCACCGCGATCCTCGACGTCGGCGACGTGCTGCTGATCCGTCCCGGGGAACGGGTCGGCGGCGACGGCGTCGTCATCGACGGCGCCAGCGAGGTGGACCAGGCCACCATCACCGGAGAGCCTCTGCCGGTCGACAAGACCACCGGCGACGAAGTGTTCGCCGGGACGCTCAACGGCACCGGCACACTTCGGGTGCGGGTGACCCGGCCGGCCGCCGAGACCGTCATCGCGCGAATCGTTGCGATGGTCGCCGAGGCGAGCGCCAGCAAGGCTCGGATGCAGTTGTTCATCGAGAAAGTCGAACAGCGCTACTCGGTGGGCATGGTGGGCGCGACCATCGCCTTGTTCGTGATTCCGTTGTGGTTGGGCGCCGACCTGCAGTCGGCGCTGCTGAGGGCGATGACGTTCATGATCGTCGCCTCGCCATGCGCATTGGTCCTTTCGACCATGCCGCCGCTCTTGGCGGCGATCGCCAACGCCGGCCGCCACGGGGTGCTGGTCAAATCGGCTGTCGTGCTCGAAAAGCTCGCCACCGTAACCCAAGTCGCACTCGACAAGACCGGAACGCTGACCGAAGGGGCGCCGCGGCTCACCGGCGTACACGTGCTGCCGCAGGCGAAGTGGACGGATAAGGAGCTGCTGTCGTTGGCGGCCGCCGCGGAGCACCCCTCCGAGCATCCGTTGGCACGTGCCATCGTCGCCGCGGCCCTCGACGAGAATCTATCGCTGCGGTCGGCGACCGGTTTCACGTCGACACCCGGACGCGGTGTCCGCGCCCACGTCGGTGCCGACATCGTCGAGGTCGGCAGTCCCACCCTGCTCGACCGCCACGACCATCCCGCCCGGACAACCGTCAGCGAGCTGGAACACACCGGGCAGACGGCCATCGTCGTGCGCGTCAACGGCACTCCCGCGGGGGTGCTCGGCCTGGCGGACCGCCCCCGCGGCGAAGCCGCCCACGCGGCCGCGCACGTTGCCACGCTCACCGGCGCCGAGCCCGTCCTGCTGACGGGGGACAACCCGCGCGCCGCGGCGCGACTCGCCAGCGAGCTGGGTATCTCCGACGTCCGGGCCGAGCTGCTTCCCGAGGACAAGGTCATCGCGGTCCGAGCGTTGGAAGCCGACGGCGCCAGAGTGCTGCTCGTCGGCGACGGGGTGAATGACGCTCCGGCCATGGCCGTGGCCCACGTCGGCATAGCCATGGGCCGGTCCGGATCCGACCTCACCCTGGAAACCGCCGACGCCGTCATCACCCGTGACGACCTGGCGACCGTGCCGGCTGTCATCGCTCTCGCGCGCCGCGCCCGCCGCGTGGTCGCGGCCAACCTCACCATCGCCGCGACCTTCATCGCCGTACTCGTCACCTGGGACTTGCTCGGGCACCTGCCACTGCCACTCGGCGTCGCCGGCCACGAGGGCTCCACCGTACTGGTGGGCCTCAACGGACTGCGCCTGCTGCGCAACGGCGCCTGGCCCACGCCGAGTCACTCACGCCTCTAGAAGAACGAGCAGCGCCGGTTGGCCCGGTGTAGGAGGCGATGGAAAGCAGACGAAAGTGCCGTTTGGTCCTGACCCGCCCCGCGACCGGCGGTTGGTCAGACCAATGCGGAAGCGTCGAAAACCCAACTGGTGTCGGCCGTCGCGAGGTTCTCGAAGTGGTTCGGGGGAGCGAAGGCCACCAACGAGTTCATGTCCCAATAGTCTTTCCAGACCGTGATCTTCGGTTCGGCCCCCTGCAAGGCGACCTTGTGGACGGTCACGAATCTCAGCACGCCTTGCTCGCCCGTCGCGAACGTCCAGGTCTCGGAGTGCTCGTACAGCACGTCGGAACCGTTGGACACCAGCACGCCGTCGTGGTTCTCGTAGCCGGCCAGCGGCTCGAGGCCCATCTTCAGCCGCTTGACGATGTCTTCGGGTCCGCGTGCCGATAGCGCCGGCACCGGCATGTCGACATAGAGGCAGTCATCGGACAGGAAGGTCTTGACCGCCTCCCAGTCCCGCCGCGAGAGCGCCTGCCACAGCCCGAGGACCACATCGTCGACCGAGATCATAGAAGCGTCTGTCATAGCGCAAATAAACTCGGTTCCCGGACCGGTGTCAACACCGCGCGCCCCTAGCCGTCGACGCGCGCCATCGACCGCGCCGGCCCCAGCGCTACCGGCAGCGACGACCAGCCCCGCAGCACGCGCGTGTCACGCCTGCTGCCCGCGCCCGCCGCGCGCACCTCGGGGAAGCGGTCGAAGAACGTGCGGAGCCCGACCTCGCCCTCGGCGCGCGCCAGCGCGGCGCCCAGGCAGAAGTGCCGGCCCCCGGAAAACGCGAGATGCCTTCCCGCGTTGGCCCGTTCGATGTCGAAGCGGTGCGGTTCGGCGAACACGGACGGGTCGCGGTTGGCGGCGGCCAGATAGACCAGCACCAGGTCGCCGCGTCGAATGTGCTTGCCGCCCAGTTCAACATCCTTGAGTGCGACCCGCGCGGTGAGCTGCACCGGCGACTCCAGCCGCAATATCTCCTCGACCGCGTTGGGCCATAATTCGGGCCGCCGGCGCAGGGTGTCGAGGCGGTCGGGAGCGTCCAGCAACATGCGAATCCCGTTGCCCAGCAGGTTCACCGTGGTCTCGAAACCGGCCGCCAATACCAGCCCGGCGATCGCTTTCAGCTCGTTTTCATCCAAATGCGTCTCTGCGGAACCGCTTTCGGCGATCTCGATCAGCTGGCTCATCACGTTGTCACTCGGGGCACTCCGCAGCCGGCCCAGATGCCCGTCGAGCCAGGAGCTGAAGCCGGCGAGCCCCCGCTGCACCGTGCGGTACTGCTGCCACGTCAGTCCGATGTCCAGGCTCGGCGCGGCGAGTTCACCGAACTCCAGGACGCGCCGCCGGTCCCGCTCGGGAACGCCGAGGATGTCGCTGATGATCGCGACCGGCAGCTGCGAGCAATAGCGGCCGACGACGTCGACGACCCGGGAGGCGCCGGATTCGGCGGCCAGCTGATCCAACAGGGCGGCGGCGGTCTGCTCCACCCGGTCCCGCAACGCGGCGACAGCCCGCGGGGTGAACACGGCCGACACCGTCTTGCGGTACCGGGTGTGGTCGGGCGGCTCGACCGCGAGCAGCGACGGCGCGCGCAGCGGATGCAGCAGATCGTCGCGGGTGTGGCGTTCGAGCCATTTCAACGGCCCGGGCAGGTTCGCCCCGAACACCAGCACGCGGAAATCGTCGGAACGCAGTAGCTCGTGGGCGAGCGCATGGTCGGCGGTCAGATAGCTGACGCGCCCCTTGACCAGCGGCCCCGCGGCCCGCAGTTCGTCGTAGAAGGGGACCGGATTGGCGGCCACCGTCGGATCGGCGATCAACCTGGCGTGCAAGTCGCCCCGCCGCACCCCGAGCGTGGCGACGCCCCGGATGAAGCCGTGCATCGCCAACCAGTGCAGCCGTTCCTTCACCCGTCCCTCCATCGGTCGATGTCACCGAGCCTAGGCCCGCGCCCCGGATGGGGTCAGCACTCGGCGACGATCTTGAACTCCGTGGTCACCACTTTGTCGGGGTTGCTGCTGTTGATGCCGTACGCGCTGCCGGTGATGGTGTAGGCGTCGTTGGTGACGTCGGCGTGCGCGTCACCGACCCCGCCCTCCCAGAAGCTGCCGGTGAACCCGTCGATGTTGCGGATCTTCACCCACTGCGGCATCGCCCGGTAGCCACTGGTCAACACCACTGCCTCGACGCTGCCGTCGTGGTCCTTGATGTCGATGGTGCGGTACTGCTGGTTTTGGCTGCACGCCGGAGGGCGGGTGGTGTGCGTGGCTCCATCGATCGTCAGGTGGGCCGCTTTCCGCGGCGTGGTCTGGGCCTGGCCACAGCCCGCGACGCCGACGGCGATCAGCAGGCAAACCACCGCGATTGACCGGTTTCGCACCGGTTCACCTCCTTCTGTTGCTTTCTTCACTGCCGCTTCGGCATCAGCGCGGGCAGGGACTTGACGATGCTGCGTCGCACGAATTCGGGGCTCAGACCTTTGAACACGTCGATCAGGCGAATGCTCTTGGGGACGTACCAATGCAACCGCTTCGGGTGGCGGTAAGCCTGCCACGCCGTTTCCGCCACACTGCTTGCCGGCATCAACCGGAGCATGCCCTTCTTGGGCGCGGTGGCGTGCAGTTGGTCCGGCGTCATCGGCGCGCCGCCGTCGTTGGAGTGGTTCGTCGTCGTGGTCAGGATGGCGGTGTCGATCAGGCCGGGCAGCACGTCCGCGACCCGCACCCCGTGCCGCTGCCATTCCACGCTCAGCGCCTCGGTCAACCCCTTGACCGCATGCTTGGTCGACGAATAAACGGCCAGGCGCGGCATGCCGTAGGTCGCCGACGACGACGAGGTCGAAAACATCAAGCTCCCCGGCGTCCTCTTCAAGTACGGCAGCGACGCGTAGGCGCCGGTCAGGACCGCCTTGTAGTTGATGTCGACGACGCGCATGGCCGCCTCGTACGGCACGTCCTCGAACCAACCGCTTTCGCCGATGCCGGCGTTGTTCCACATCATGTCGAGGCCGCCGTCGCTGTTACCCCCGCAAAAGTCGGCCAGCGCGCCCTCGAGGGCCGCCCTGTCCGTCACGTCGACCTGGCGGGTCCACAGTCGATCGCCGGTGAGTTCCTCGTGCAGCGTCGCCAGGCCCTCGCCGTTGCGGTCGACGGCGCCGACCCGCCAGCCTTTGGCATGGAACAGCTTGGCCCCCTCCCGGCCCATACCGCTGCCCGCACCGGTGATGAAGATCGATTTCACGGCGCGTCAGCCGGCCTCGACCACATCTTTGATGCGGTTCAGGGTCTTGGTCATGTCGCGGACGTTGCGTCGCTTGCGCAGGAAACCACCCAACAACCAATAGAGGCCGAGCCATGGCGCCGGGCTGAGCCGAAATGATTCGGTCACGTCCGTGCCGCCGCCGCTGGGCGCCAACCGGTAGTGCCAGTTGTTGACGGCGCGGTCGCCCAGCAGCACCGCGAATCCGAATTCGCGGCCCGGTTCACACGCGGTGACCTCGCACGTCGTCCAATACACCGGCCCGATTTCGTTGCGCCGCACATGCCCACGGAATTTGGCGCCAAGGGCCGGGCCGGTCGCGTCGCCGAGCCACTCGGCCTCGAACACTTCCGGGGAGAACCGGCCGATGTTGTCGACGTTTGCGATGAGATCCCAGATCTTGTTCGCAGACGCCGCCATATGAACAGTCGCCGAACCTTCCATGGCCTGATCCAAACACAGCTTCCCGTTCGGTCATAGACCGCACGGGCGGTTGGTGATCAGTGCGGCACCGCCGCCTGGATCAGTCCGTTGATGATCTCCTTGATGCCCTGCGCGGGGTGCGAGTACCAACCGATCGGCAGGCCCGAGGCGGCGCCGCACTTCGGCCATGCCTCCACGCCTTGATCGGCGAAAACCCGGTTGGCTACGGCGATTTGCTGCTCTCTGGACGCGGCCGCCGGGTTGCCGACGCCGCCGTATCGCTGCCAGGTGCCCGGCTTGAATTGGAGTCCACCGTAATTGCCGTTGCCGGTGTTGGCGTGCCAGTTGCCACCCGACTCGCACTGGGCGATCGCGTCCCAGTTGGGGGTGGGGGCGGCGCTGACCACGGACGTGGACGAAGCTATCGACGCTGCAACGAACCCGCCGACCGCCAGGGACTTGACGAGGGGCTTGCAGAGAATTTTCATGTCCTGGATTTCGGCCGCCGTGGCCAAAGCGTTACCCATTCGAAAATGCGGCGAGATATGCCGTCTATCTGCGGAAATGGCGTTATGTCGGAGCCAAAAGAAAGTGTTAGAAACCGATGAGGAAAAAATAAATTATTGCTGGCAATATGACTGCGTTGCTAACGCCAGCGCCCGCTGATAAAGGGCGTCGAGCCGGCGCGCGCGGACCACGCCGCCCCTGGCGAGGTCGAGCTGGGCGGGGCACGCCGGCGAATGCAGCAGCTCCCAGTTGGCCACCACCTGGGACAGCATGGCCTGGTTGAGGTCGTCGATGGCCCGCCGCGACGCCGACAGGTCCGCCGACTCGCGGGGGGCGCCCGCGGGGTTCAGCTTCCAATCCGCGAATCGGCTGTATTCGAGGCCCTCGGTGGCGCTGATCTGGTCGCCGAACACGCGGGTGACGTAATCGGGGTCGACGCGCTGGGCCGCGGCCGCGGCGGCCATTTCCGCCAGCTCCTGCTGAACCCGGCCCTCGTCCTCGATCGCGGCGTGGGTGGTCCATTTGAAGGCGGCCACGGGCTCGGCGATCTGTAACCGCTGCGCGGCGGCGTACACCAACGGCGTGAGCGGGCCCGTGTCGTCGGCCGTCGCCGGCGAGGCCACCAGGATCGCGAGCCCGCCGAGCACACCGCCGCAGCGGGCCGTCAGGGCGGCGCGGCGGCTGGTCATGACCTTGATTGTGCGGCAACGCCGGGCGGTCGGGCGCCCCGGAGTTAGCCTGAGTGCTGATGTCGTCGACCATGGACAGCCGCGGCCCACACCGCGTTGCCACGCACCGCGGGAAATCGTTGCGCTCGAAGCAGATTCGTGTGCTGGTCGCGGTGGCGCTGGCGATCCCCTTGCTGCTGGGTGCCGCGTTCCTCATGGTGGAGCGCCTGCATTCGAGCCCGGTCGACGGCCTCGACCATCCCGACAGTCCGTTGAGCGACGATCAGTCGAAGGCTCAGGTCGTCCAAGCGGCGCGAAGCGTCGTCGCCACGACGAGTCTGCTGGCGTCGTCGGCCGGCTACGCGCTGATGTCGTGCAAGAACCGCGACGATCCGCCCTATCAAGGCGCGATCTATCTGACGTTCTCGCTGCCCGCCGCGGCAGCGGCCGACACTTACTTCCCGCGGATCGCCGCGACACTGGTCGAGCACGGCTGGGCCGAGGGCCTACGGCCCAACAATCACGCTTTCGCCGCGACGCTCACCAAGGATGCTGTCACCGTGATCGTTTATCGCCACGACGACGATCCCCGCCTGGGTGTCCTGCGTGTCTACGGTCAGTGCCGGAACGTCGGCGATCACCATGGGGACGCGACCGCGTGGTCCGACATCACCGACGAGATCGGCCGAACGCGTTGACCGGCTGACACATGTCCTGACGCAAGCGCTCAACCGGCCCCAGACGCACTACTGCGCCCGACGGCGTCGACGTCGGGCGCAGTAGCGACCTCGGGGCAGGTGAGGTTTATCCGCCGCCGCCGGGGCTGGCGCCGAGGGTGCCCTGCAGGTCCGGCTTCATAGCGTTGAGCTGGGCTCCCCAGTACTCCCAGCTGTGCGTTCCGTTCTGGTCGAAGTGGAACACGGCGTTGTGGCCACCGGCCGCGTTGTAGGCGTCCTGGAACTTCAGGTTGCTGCTGCGTACGAAGTTCTCCAGAAACTCGGCCGGCATGTTGGCCCCACCCAGCTCCGACGGCGTGCCGTTACCGCAGTAGACCCAGAGGCGGGTGTTGTTGCTGACCAGCTTGGGGATCTGGATTGTGGGGTCGTTGCGCTGCCACGCGGGGTCGCTCGACGGGCCCCACATGTCGCTCGCCTTGTAGCCGCCGGCGTCACCCATCGCGAGGCCGATCAGGGAGGGCCCCATGCCCTGCGAGGGGTCCATCAAGGCAGACAACGAACCGGCGTAGATGAACTGCTGCGGGTGGTAGGCGGCCAGGATCAGCGCCGAGGAGCCGGCCATGGAAATGCCGACCGCGGCGCTGCCCGTGGGCTTCACACTCTTGTTGGACTGCAGGTACTGCGGCAGCTCGCTGGTCAGGAAGGTCTCCCACTTGTAAGTGGTGCAGCCGGCCTTGCCGCAGGCCGGGCTGTACCAGTCGCTGTAGAAGCTGGACTGGCCACCGACGGGCATGATGATCGACAGGCCCGACTGGTAGTACCACTCGAACGCGGGCGTGTTGATGTCCCAGCCGTTGTAGTCGTCCTGGGCCCGCAACCCGTCGAGCAGGTACACCGCGGGGGAGTTGTTGCCGCCGCTCTGGAATTGGACCTTGATGTTTCGGCCCATCCCCGCGGATGGGACTTGCAGGTATTCGACGGGCAGGCCCGGGCGCGAAAACGCTCCCGCGGTCGGCGCGCCGCCGGCAAGACCGATCAGGCCCGGCAGGGTGACAGCCGCTGCCGTACCGACTAAAAGCCGGCGCCCCCAGGCCCGGACCTTCTTGCTCAGATCTGTCATACCTGCCCCTTGTCCGTATGTGATCGTCGTCTCAGGCAGGAATTTACCGTGCGAATAGGCCGAATGTCGATCGGGACGCGAGGACATCTCACTTTGGTCTCGCCTTTCTCCGACCAATTGCGGGCCAGGGATAACGGCCGGGCCGGGTTCACACCGGACGGCGCGCGGCGCGCCGATACCGTCCTGCGGCCCGAAACGCCTGGCAGCGGCGCGTCGCGCGGGGTATCACCCAATGCACTCGAGGCTCCATTTCACCCGCCATCACGGCGGCGGTTGGCCCCGCACCACCGGGCCGCCCCCGAAAAATGGCCGATTCGGTGCGCAAGGCGTTTATCGCCGCCGGGCGAAGACATCGTTCCGTAGCGTTTTCCCGGCGTTTCCCGGCAGCCGATCTCCCGGTTCTGGCTTGCCGGTCCGGCCGTCGATGCCGAACCGGGGCGGCCGGCGCCGCGCCGACCGCGTAGGCTCTCACGGAGCAAGCCGATGGAGACCACGTTTTCTCGGGTCGGTTCCGGCTCTCACGAACCACCTCACCAGGGATTTCTGGTGTGCGTCGGTGCGTCGAGGGCGCCGGACCCCCGGGACCGATTGGGGCATGAGTTTGGAAACGGTACTAGGGCTATCAGTGACGCCGACCGCCGTCGGGTGGGTCCTCGCTGAGGGACACGGCGCAGACGGCACCATCCTGGATCATCAGGAGCTGGCGCTGCACGCCGGCCGCGGCGCACGCGCCGCCAGTACCGCCGAGGAGGTAGTGGACGAGATCGCACGGGTGGAAGCGCAGGCGGCCGCCAGCGAACACCGGCTGCGGATCATCGGGGTGACGTGGAACGACGAGGCGGCGGCGCAGGCGGCGTTGCTGCTCGAAGCGCTGACAGACGCGGGCTTCGACAACGTCGTGCCGGTCCGGCAACTCGAGGCGGTCGAGACGCTGGCGCAGGCCATCGCACCGATCATCGGCTACGAGCAGACGGCGGTCTGCGTCCTCGACCAGGACGCGACGACCGTCGTCATGGTGGACACCCACGACGGCCAGACGCAGACGGCGACGAAGCAGGTGCGCGGCGGCTTCGACGGCCTGACGCGCTGGCTGACCGGCATGTTCGACCGCGACGGATGGCGGCCGGGCGGGGTCGTGGTGGTCGGCGCGCACAACGACATCGACGGTTTCTCCTGGCGCCTCGAGAATGCGCTGCCCGTACCGGTTTTCGTGCAAGCGATGGCCCAAGTGACGATCGCCCGGGGCGCGGCGCTGGCCGCCGCGCGCAGCACCGAGTTCAGCGACGACCTGCTGGCGGTGCACCCCGGCGAGCCCGCCGCCGCGCCACCCGCACCGCGGAAACTGTCCTACACCGGGGCCGCGACCACGCTGGCCGCCGGTGTGGTCACCTTCGTCGCCTCACTGTCGCTCGCGGTGGGCATCCAGCTGGCTCCGGCCAGCAAGCCGGCACCGCGGCACGCGGTGCATCCGCCCGCGCCGCAAGTCGCCGAGGCCGTCGCGCCGCCCCCGGTCGTGGCGCCGCTGACGCCGCAGGCGAAGGTTCGCGCGGACGAACCGCTCACCGAACCCGCCGCGCCGGAGGTGCAGCCGCCGGAGCCCAACGGCCGGCAGCCCTACTTGACGCGAGTGCTCGAGCACATCCCGGTCGACTCCGGTGAACCGACGGGTGACTCGGCGCCGCAGGCGCCCGCCGAACCGCAGCCCTGACGGCTTCGGCGGCTCAGCCGTCTTTGCGGTGAGTCGCGGTGAAGGTCACCGAAACGTCGTCGGCGACCTGGACGGAACCCATCAACAGTGAGTACGGCTTGATGCCGTAGTCGGTCTGCCGGACCGTGGACTCGGTCGACATCCGCCATGCGTCCCCGAGATCCTCGGTGCGCAGGTCGATTACGTGGTCCCGGGATTTACCCCGAACCTCGAGTCGGCCGGTGAGCCGATACCCGTCGCCGGCCTTCTCGATGGCCCGGGTGGAGAAGCGGATTTCGGGAAACCGGCCGGCGTCCAACGACTTCAACGCGTTGGACCGCACCAGAGCCTTCTCCGGCCCGGACAACCCCTTCACGCCGCCCTCGCCGCGCAGCACCTCGAACGAATCCGTTTCGACGACCAGTTCCACGGTTGCGGGCTCCGAGCCGGCCCAGCTCACCGTGGCGTGCCAGCGGGTCATCGCGATCGTCAGGCGATGCCCCATTTTCGCGGCGCGGCCCCGGACTCCGGTCGCAAGGCACAGCTCGCCGTCGGCGGCGCCCAGGCTCCACTCGTCGGTCATAGGCCGACTGTAATCACATCGTCAGCACGGTGCGGTAGTGCGCCCGCCCCTGCTCCAATGCCGCATAGCCCTCGGCGGCCTGCGACAGCGGCAGTTCTTCGACCCACGCCCGCACCCCCGACAGGACGGCGAAATGCATCGTGTCTTCAACGTCTTTCGCCGTGCCGGAAGGGTGGCCGACAATGCTCAGCCCCGGCGTGATCAGCTGCACGGGACTGATGGGCAGCGGTTCGGGGGTCACCCCGATGGTCACCAGTTCACCCTGCGGCGCCAGGCCGCCGACCGTGTCGGCCATGGCCTTCGCGTTGCCGGCCGTCCCCAGCACGACCGTCGCCCCACCCAATGCCCGCAGCGCGTCGGAGACGTCGCCGGTGGTCGAGTCGATGTAATGGTGGGCGCCCAATTTCTTTGCGTCCTCGGCCTTTCCGGCGCCGCGGGCGATGGCAATGGTCTCGAACCCCATGGCGCGAGCGAACTGCAGGCCGAGGTGGCCCAGGCCGCCGACCCCGAGGACGGCCACCCGGTCGCCGGGCAAGGCCCTCGTGTGGCGCAGGGCGTTGTAGGTCGTGACCCCCGCGCAGCCCATGGGCGCGGCTTCCACATCCGTGAGCTCTGAGGGGACCCGCGCCAGGGCGTTGGCCGGCACCGTCACCGATTCCGCGTAGCCGCCGGGGTAATGCCAGCTGGGCACCTTGCCATTGACGCAATGGATGAAGATGCCCTTGCGGCAGGGGTCGCAGCGGTAGCAGCAGCCGCCGAACCAGCCGACCGCGACCCGATCGCCCACCGCGAAGCCCTCGACGCCCTCGCCGAGTTCGGCTATGGTGCCGGCGATTTCGTGCCCCGGGGTCAGCGGCCACGACAGATTCGGGAAGCCGCCGTTGACGAATGCCCGGTCGGTTCCGCATATGCCGCACGCGGTGACGGCGATCCGCACCTCGTCACGACCCGGCGGCCGGGTGTCCACTTCGGCAAGCTCCAGGGGGCCGCCTTCGGACTGGATCCGGACGGCTTGATGTGTCGGCATTGGGTTAGCCTAATGCGCCACTGGTGATTTCGCCGCCCCGTCGGTGTGGTAGTCGACCTGCCAATGCTTGATCCCGTTGAGCCAGCCGGACCGCAGGCGTTCGGGCTTTCCGATGGCTTCCAGGTTCGGGATGCCGTCGGCGATCGCGTTGAACATCAGGTCGATGGTCATCCGCGCCAGATTCGCCCCGATGCAGTAATGCGCGCCGGTGCCACCGAATCCCACGTGCGGATTGGGGTCGCGCAGGATGTTGAACGTGAACGGGTCCTCGAAGACGTCCTCGTCGAAATTGGCCGAGCGGTAGACCATCACCACCCGCTGACCCTTCTTGATCTGCACGCCGGACAGTTCGTAGTCCTCCAGCGCGGTGCGCTGGAACGACGTCACCGGCGTGGCCCACCGGACGATCTCGTCGGCCGCGGTGGCCGGGCGCTCCCTCTTGAACAGCTCCCACTGGTCGGGAAAGTCGGTGAAGGCCATCATGCCCTGGGTAATGGAGTTGCGGGTGGTCTCGTTGCCTGCCACGGCGAGCAGGATGACGAAGAAACCGAACTCGTCGTCGGAGAGCTTGTGGCCGTCGATGTCGGCCTGGACCAACTTGGTAACGAGGTCTTCGCCCGGGTTCTTCGTCCGCTCGGCGGCCATTTGCATGCCGTACATGATGAGTTCGACCGAGGCAGTCATGGCGTCGTTGCTGGCGAACTCGGGGTCCTGGTCGCCGACCATCTCGTTGGACCAGTGGAAAAGCTTCTTGCGGTCTTCCTGCGGCACACCCATCAACCCGGCGATGGCCTGCAACGGCAGTTCGCAGGAGACCTGCTCGACGAAGTCGCCGCGCCCCTCGGCGGCCGCTTGTTCGACGATGCGCCGGGCGCGCTCGGCGAGGTCGCCGCGCAGGCGCTCGATGGCCCGGGGGGTGAACGCCCGCGAGATGATCTTGCGCAGCCGGGTGTGTTGGGGCGCATCCATGTTGAGCAGAACGAACTTGCCGCGTTCGACCTGCTCGCCGACCGTGCCGTCCTTGTAGCGTGGCAGGGCGGTGTTCTTCAGGCTGGAGAAGACATCGCTGCGCAGCGAGACCTCTTTGACGTCCTTGTGCTTGGACACCACCCAGAAGCCGCCGTCGTCGAATCCGCCCGCCCCGAGCGGCTGCTCGTTCCACCAGATTGGCGCGGTCCGCCGCAGTTCGGCCAGTTCCTCGACCGGCAGGCGCTCGGCGTGGACGTCTGGATCGGTGAAGTCGAATCCGGGGGGCAGATTGGGGACCGGCTTGGCGGTTGGCTCGACGGTTGGCATGGCCCGCTCCTCGATGACGAAGTGGTCTAGTCGTCTTTGTGCAAATAAACCATTGCCGCACCACGGTTGGGAAGCGTTGACACAAGATCGCCGGCGACAAATTGGAACGTGTTCCTCGTTTCGCGTCCGGGGCGCCAATACGGTCTTGTGACCGGCGCCTCGATGGATATGCTTTGGTGCAGGTCACCGGCGAGGACAGGCGGGGTGGAACATGATTCGGGAATTGCTGAGCGCCGCTTCGGTAGCGGGTATGGCGGTCGGGCTGGCGCCGAGCGCGGCGGCCGGATACGACGGCGACGTGCCGGGCATGAACTATCAGGCCTCGCTGGGCGCGCCGTGCGACAACTACGAGCGCTTCATCTTCGGTCGGGGCCCGAGCGGCCAGGCCGAGGCCTGCCACTTCCCTCCACCCAACCAGTTCCCGGCGGCCACCACCGGATACTGGGTCATGTCGTACCCGCTGTACGGGGTGCAGCAGGCCGGCGCGAAATGCCCCGGGCCGCAGTCCGCGGCGCAGTCGGATCGCGGGCTACCCATGCTGTGCCTGGGGGAACGGGGTTGGCAAGAGGGCTGGTTCACCGGGGCCGGGTTCTTCCCTCCGGCCGAATGACCGGCTGAGAGCCATGACCGACGGTCGGCCCGGCGAAACTCCCGTCCCGCGCTGGCTGCGGTTCGTCCTCGCATCGGACCGCGCCGGTTCGGCCTGGTACATCGGAACCGGCTTCTTTTTCGCGCCCGTACTCGCGGTGCTGTCGCCATGGCCCGTCGTCACCGCCGTGCTGTGGGGGGCCATCGGGTTGGCCGGGCTCTGGCTGGGCCTGCTGGGCATCGCCATGGCCGTCGGGCTGGCCCGGGTTCTGCGGTCCGGGGCCGAAATTCCCGAATCGTACTGGCGCACCTTGGTGAACTACTAGGGCACGGCGCCCGGTCTAGAGTCATAGCAACTGTCCGGCGACAAGAGGAGACTCGAGATGGGCTTCAAACCGAAAGACGCGGTCGACGCGGCCAGGGACATCGCGACCAACGCGGTCGAGAAGGCATCCGACATCGTCGAACACGCCAGCGACATCATCCGCGGTGACATCTCCGGCGGCGCCAGCGGCATCGTCCAGAACTCGATCGACATCGGCACGTACGCGGTCGACCGGACGAGGGAAATGTTCAGCGGCCGCGACGAACTCGACGACGAGGTCTAGGCGGCCCTCAGACCGAGGCGGCCTCGTTCAGCTCGTCCAACCTGTTGGTCGCTTCCAGGTACTCCTGCACCCAGCGCTCGATGACCGTCGCCGTCTTCTCCACCTTGGTGAACTGGCCGACGACCTGACCGACCGGGTTGAAGGCGACGTCCACGCTCTCATTCGGGTACCGGTTCGTGGCCCGCACGGCCATGCCGGAGACCATGTACTGCAGCGGCATCCCGAGCGGCTTCGGGTTGTCCGGTGCCTCCCACGCCTCGGTCCAGTCGTTGCGCAGCATGCGCGCGGGCTTACCGGTGAACGACCGGCTCCGGACCGTGTCCCGGCTGCCCGCCTTGACGTACGCCTGCTGCTGAACCGGCGTGTTGGAGGACTCCTCGACCATCAGCCACTGCGACCCGGTCCACGCCCCTTGCGCCCCCAGCGCCAGCGCGGCCGCGATCTGCTGGCCGCTGCCGATGCCGCCGGCCGCGAGCACCGGCACGGGTGCGACCTCCTTGACCACCTGCGGCCACAACACAATCGAGCCCACCTCGCCGCAGTGCCCGCCGGCCTCGCCGCCCTGGGCGATGATGATGTCGACGCCGGCGTCCGCGTGCTTGCGGGCCTGCGAGGGCGAGCCGCACAGCGCGGCCACCTTGAGCCCGGCGTCGTGGATGTGCTTGATCATGTCGGCCGGGGGAGTGCCCAGCGCGTTGGCGATCATCTTCACCTTCGGGTGCTTGAGCGCCACTTCGACCTGGGGCGTGGCCGTCGCCTCGGTCCAGCCCAGTAGTTGCAGGCTGTCGCCGTCGCTGTCCTCGATCGGCACCCCGTGGTCGGCGAGGATCTTCTTGCCGAAGTCCAGGTGCTCCTGGGGCACCATCTTGCGCAGGGTTTCTGCCAGCTCCTCGGCGGACAGGTGCGAGTCCATGCCCTCGTACTTGTTGGGGATGACGATGTCGACGCCGTATGGGTGGTCGCCGATGTTCTCGTCGATCCAGTTGAGCTCGATCTCGAGCTGCTCGGGGGTAAAGCCCACCGCGCCCAGCACGCCGAAACCGCCGGCCTTGCTGACCGCGACCACGACATCACGGCAATGGGTGAACGCGAAGATCGGGAACTCGATACCAAGCTCATCGCAGATGGCGGTGTGCATGCCTACTCCTGGGGCGCGGGCCGAATTGAAACGTGTTCTAGTTTAGTACGGACGGCATTGACGTGGCCAGCGGGTCCTGACCTGCGTGTTGTCACTACGACCCGTCGCTTCGGCCATTCGCGGCCGCTCAGATCCGCGCGCCGTACGCAACCCACAGCACCACGAACGCGAACATGCAGCCCGCGCACACGAGGTGGTCGCGGCAGACGGACCGCGCCAGGCGCGTCTGCTCGGGCGGACCGTCGGCGCGCCGGCCGAGCCGCACCGCGTCGGGAACCGTTTGCGTCAGCGCCAGCATGGTCGGAGTCCCCGCCAGGACGGCCGAGAGGACGAGAAGCCACCAGGGGTCCTGCCCGCGCGCGGACTGGTAGGTCAACGCCCCCAGCAGCACCAGCATGACGACGGCGATGAGCCGGCCCATCGGGCGCGACGTGGTCGTCGCGCGATGGTAGTAAGCCGCGATGGAGGCCAGCACGGGCTCGGGAAGATCGGTTGGGGCCCAACGGTATCGGAGCACTTGCACATCGAACATCAGATCCATCCAGAGGACGGCGAACAAGAATCCGCCACAGGCCGTGAGCAACGTGGCCATGACGCGCCTCCATCTCCGACTCACCGCGAGCACCCGCCGGTGTGGACCCATTGTTTCGCAGCGGCGCAAGATGTCGGGGGATAGCGCGCTATGCGTTGAAATCACTTGCGCCACTTTTGTTTCAGTTGTGTCGGGCGGGCAAGTTTTGTCGGTGGGCGGGCTTAGTATTCGAACATGCGTTCGAGTGATGCTTACTGCTTGTTTGGGTGCCGGGTTGGGCGGCGCACGTGGCGTTGACCGACCGTGAGCAGATTGCGGCCGACGTGGAGGCGTTGTGCGCGGCGGCGGCTCGTTTGCAGGGGCATTCGTATGCGGCGTTGACCACTCCGGAGCGCTTGGGGATCTTGGAGACACTCGAAGGCGTCACCCGCAAGCTTCAGGCGCCGAGTCATGAGTTGATCAATCAGCTGGGGGAGCAGGCGGATCCGGCCGAGCTGGGTGGCAGGTTGTCGTGGGCGTTGGCCGATCGGCTGCACATCAGTCGCGGGGAGGCCAGCCGTCGTGTCGCGGAGGCCGCCGAGCTGGGTCCGCGCCGGGCGCTGTCGGGGGAGCCGTTGCCGCCGGTGTTGGCGGCCACCGCGGCGGCCCAGCGCGCCGGGGCGATCGGGTCGGAGCATGTGGCGGTGATCCGGCGGCTGTTTCGCCAGCTGCCCGAATCGGTGGACCTCGACACCCGTGAGCACGCCGAAAGACACCTGGCCGGCGAGGCCACCCGGTATCGCCCCGATCAACTGGCCACGCTGGCGCGCCATTTGTTGGATTGCCTGCACCCCGACGGCCACTACACCGATGCCGACCGGGCGCGCGTCCGCGGGCTGGTGCTGGGTCACCAGCAGGCCGATGGCATGTCGAAGCTGAGCGGGTGGCTGACGCCCGAGGCGCGCGCCACCTGGGAGGCGGTGTTGGCCAAGCTGGCCGCACCCGGGATGTGCAACCCCGACGACGAAGCGCCGGTCGTGGACGGTCCCGCGACAGAAGCTGCGGTGCAGCGCGACACCCGCACAGCGGCCCAGCGCAACCACGACGGCCTGCACGCCGCACTGCGCGCGATGTTGGCTTCCGGCACACTGGGTCGGCACAACGGGTTGCCGGCGACCATCGTGGTGACGACCACGCTTAAGGAGCTGGAGGCCGCGGCGGGTAGAGGCTTGACCGGCGGGGGCACCATCTTGCCGATGTCCGACGTGATCCGCCTGGCCCGCCACGCCCACCACTACCTGGCGATCTTCGACAACGCCAAACCGGTGGCGCTCTATCACACCAAGCGCCTGGCCTCACCCGGGCAGCGCGTCGTGCTGTACGCCAAGGACCGCGGCTGCTCACACCCAGGCTGCGACGTGCCCGGCTACCTCTGCGAAGTCCACCACGTCACAGACTGGGCCCACACCCACCGCACCGACATCGACCAACTCACCCTGGCCTGCGGACCCCACCACCGCCTCCTCGACAACGGCTGGACCACCCGAAAACGCCCCAACGGCGACACCGACTGGATCCCACCACCCCACCTCGACCACGGCCAACCCCGCACCAACACCTTCCACCACCCCGAAAAAATCCTGGCCGAAGAAGACGACGAAGAAAACGAAGGAGACGCGCCGTAACGGTCAGGCTATTGATCCGCTCCCTGGCGGACGGGTAGGTTAGTCGTGCCAATTACGACACGGCAGGTAGCGTAATTGAGGAACCCCGTTCACCGAGAGGATCGGCTCGATGCGCAGCGCCTACGCCGGCGATCCCTTCACCACGTCGACCGCGGAAATCGAAGCCGCACTCGCCGATGTCAGCATTCCGACGCTGCTGCTTTCGCTGGTGCACATCACCGGCGACCCGCGATACATCCGCGACTTCAAGCAAATGGGCCTCTTCCTCAACGAGATCCAAGGCTTCATGTCCGATGAGGACAAGGCGCGGGCCCGCGCCGCCGCCCTGCCGGTGATCACCGACTACCGGGACCGCGGTTGCCCCGAGCCGAAGCCGCTGAGCCTCGACCTCATTCGGGAAATGATGGACTGGGCCGCCTGCGAGCACGTGACCGACGACTACCTACCGCTGATCCAGGAGGAGATGGACCTCGACGGGGTCGATCCGCGCCGTCCGCCGGCGCTGCCGGCCGAAAGCGCGGCCGATCTCCCGATCCTTGTCGTCGGCTGCGGCGAATCGGGCATCCTGGCCGGAATCCGGCTCAAGCAGGCCAACATTCCCTTCACCATCGTGGAGAAGAACGCCGGACCGGGCGGAACCTGGTGGGAGAACAGCTATCCGGGTGCCCGCGTCGACGTGGCAAACCACTTCTACTGCTACAGCTTCGAACCCAACAACGACTGGACGCACTTCTTCGCCGAGCAACACGAGCTGCAGGACTACTTCACCCGGGTCATGGCCAAGCACGACCTGGCCGAACACGTGTTGTGGAGCACGGAGGTGCTGGCCGCCGAATGGGTCGACGCCGACGCCACCTGGAGCATCCGGCTGCGCGGCGCCGAAGGCCAGGTGAGCACGGTGCGCGCCCGCGCCCTGATCACCGCGGTCGGCCAGCTGAACCGGCCCAACATTCCCGACTTCGACGGCGCCGACAGCTTCGCCGGCCCCTCGTTTCACTCGGCCGCCTGGGATCACTCCGTCGATCTCAGCGGCAAGCGAGTGGCGCTCGTCGGCGCAGGCGCCAGCGGCTTCCAGATCGCCCCCGCCATCGCACCGGATGTCGAGCGGCTCACGGTGTTTCAGCGGACCGCGCAATGGATGTTCCCCAACCCGATGTATCACGACGAGGTCGGCGACGGCATGCGCTGGGCGATGCGCCACCTGCCGTTCTACGGGCGCTGGTACCGCTTCCTTGTCCTGTGGCCAGGCTCCGACAAGGGCCTGGACGCCGCGGAAAGCGACCCGGATTATGCCGACCAGGAGCATGCCGTCAGCGACATCAACGCGGCCGCCCAGATGATGTTTTCCCAATGGATCACCAGCCAGGTCGGTGAAGGGCACGAGCTGTTGAGCAAGGTGATGCCCGACTATCCCGCCTGCGGCAAGCGGACCCTGCAGGACAACGGCAGCTGGCTGCGGACACTTCAACGGGACAACGTCGAATTGGTGCGCACGCCGATCCGGCGGATCGTCCCGCGCGGCATCGTCACCGAAGACGGCGTGACGCACGACGTCGATGTCATCGTGTACGCCACCGGATTCCGGCACACCGACGTGCTCTGGCCACTCAACATCACCGGCCGGGACGGGACCGACCTGCACGAGATGTGGGGGACCCGGCCGTACGCGTACCTCGGGATCACCGTTCCGAAGTTCCCCAACCTGTTCATCATCTACGGGCCCGGCACCCACCTGGCCCACGGCGGCAGCCTGATCTTTCAGTCCGAACTGCAGATGCGCTACATCGACCAATGCCTGGCGCGGCTGGCCGACCCAGACGTGCATTCGATGGAGCCGACGGCCGACGCCGCCACCGATTGGCATGCGCGGACGCAGACGCAGATCAACAAGATGGTGTGGGCGCACCCCGCGGTCAAGCACTCGTATTTCAAGAACGCCGACGGCGAGATCCACACCGTCAGTCCGTGGCGCCTCAACGAGTATTGGGCCGCGGTGCGCGAGCCCGACTGGTCACAGTTCGTCGTCCGGCGAAGGAAGTGAGCACGCCACCATGCGAACGGTAGTCGTCGACGGCCCCCACGGCATCCGGGTCGACACCCGACCCGACCCGGCCCTGCCCGGCCCCGACGGGGCGATCGTCGAGGTCACCGCCGCCGGCATCTGTGGGTCCGACTTGCACTTCTACGAAGCGGATTTCCCGATGCCGGACCCGATCGCGCTGGGGCACGAAGCGATCGGCACCGTGGTGGAAGCCGGCCGCGACGTGCGCACCGTCAAGGTCGGCGACCACGTGATGGTGTCCTCGGTGACCGGATGCGGCGCCTGCGCCGGTTGCGCGACCCGCGATCCGGTCATGTGCCACAACGGCTTCCAGATCTTCGGCGGAGGCGTGCTGGGCGGGGCGCAGGCCGATCTGCTGGCCGTGCCGGCCGCCGACTTCCAGTTGCTCACGATGCCGGAAGGCATCAGCACCGAGCAGGCGCTGTTGCTCACGGACAACCTCGCCACCGGGTGGGCCGCCGCGCAGCGCGCCGACATTCCGTACGGCGGCACCGTGGCGGTCATCGGCTTGGGTGCCGTCGGCCTCTGTTCGCTGCGCAGCGCGATCTTTCAAGGCGCCGCAACGGTTTTCGCGGTCGATCAGGTCGACGGGCGGCTCGAGCGCGCCGCCCGGTGGGGAGCGACGCCCCTCAAGGCGCCGGCGGTCGACGCCATTCTCGCCGCCACCGGGGGCCGCGGCGCCGACGCGGTGATCGACGCCGTCGCCACCGACGCGTCCCTGACCGACGCGCTCAATGCGGTGCGACCGGGCGGCACCGTCTCGGTAGTCGGCGTGCACGACATGAACCCGTTCCCGCTCAACGCGCTGGGCTGCCTGATCCGCAGCATCACGCTGCGGATGACGACCGCGCCGGTGCAGCGCACCTGGCCGGAATTGATCCCGCTGCTGCAGTCCGGGCGGCTCGACGTCGACGGCATCTTCACCACGACGCTGCCATTGGCCGACGCCGCCAAGGGCTACGCGACGGCGGCGTCGCGGTCGGGCGACGACGTGAAGATCCTGCTGACGCCGTAGCGCGTCTTACCGTGTCGCCGTTATGTATTGGGACCGCATGAAACTGTCGATCTTGACGTCGACGTCCGGCGGGTCCATCCCGTAACCGGCCTGCAGGTCCAGCGTGTTGCGGACGGGCTCGACGACCCATCCGTGCGCGGCCAGCCGTTCCGCGGGATCGGTCTGCGGCTCGTAGGTCAGGGCCGAGAAGTCGACGTCGCCGGACATGTTGACGCCGGGATGCGCTTTCTCCAACGCCTCGAGCTGCTCGTGGTCCAAACGGGAACCCAACGCGCCGATGGCGATCCGGCTGCCGGGCGCGCTGAGCCCGCTGATCCGGGTGAAGAGCGTGTTCTGGGCCTCGTCGGTCAGGTAGGGCAGCACACCCTCCACCGACCAGGCGCTGGGGCGTTCCACGTCGAAGCCGGCCGCCTCCAGCGCCCGCGACCAGTCGGTGCGCAGATCGGCGGCAACCTCTACCCTGGGGGCCTTGGGTTTGGCGCCGTGCCGGGCGAGCACGTGCGCCTTGAATTCCAGCACCTTCGGCAGGTCGACCTCGTAAACCCTTGTGCCCTGAGCCCATTCGAGCCGATATGCGCGGGAGTCCAGGCCGGCGGCCACGATCACCGCCTGACGTATGCCCGCGGCGCCGGCGGCGACGAAGAAGTCGTCGAAGAATCGGGTCTGCACGCCGTAGAGGCGGGGGAAGGCCATCTCGTCCTCGGAGGTCCCCGGGTTGGCGAGCACCCCCGCCAAATACGGGTCTCGCGACGCCTCGATGAACATCTTGGCGTAGTCGTCCCGGACCAGCGGCTGCGGGCTCAGCGCGTGCAGCGCACGCCACCCGGCCACCAGCAAGGCGGTGTAGCCCACGCTGCTGACGATGTCCCAGTGATCGTCGTCGGAACGGAGCGAGCCGAACTCGGGCGTCGTGCTCATGGTGGTTGGCCCTCCCGTCGAGAAGTCAGCCGCGAAAAACCGGCACGGTCAACGTACCCGCAGTTCCTGCGTCAAACCTCCAGGAATACTGTGACCGGTCCATCGTTGACCAATTCGACCTGCATGTTCGCCCCGAACATCCCGGTCTGGACCTCGGCGCCCAGCCCCCGCAGCGCGTCGGCGAACGCCGCGACCAGCGGCTCGGCCACCGCGCCCGGCGCGGCCGCGTTCCACGACGGCCGCCGGCCTTTGGCGGTGTCGGCGTACAGGGTGAACTGACTGACCACCAGGATCGGGGCGTTGACGTCGGCGGCGGACCGCTCATCGGCGAGAATGCGTAGGTACCAGACCTTTTCGGCGAGCCGCCGCGCCTTGTCCGGGTCGTCGCTGTGGGTGACCCCGACGAAGGCCAGCAGACCCTGGCCCTCCGGCCGGATGGCGCCCACCACGTCGCCACCCACCGACACCGTCGCCGACGCCACCCGCTGCACCAACACCCGCATGGGCCTCGATGCTGCCAGGCCCGCCCCCAAAAGGTTGGGTAGGCTCGACGAGTGTCCGTGCTCGTCGCGTTCTCCGTCACGCCTATGGGTGTCGGCGAGGGCGTCGGCGAGATCGTCGCCGAAGCGGTTCGCGTGGTACGCGATTCCGGCCTGCCGAACAAGACGGATGCGATGTTCACCGTGATCGAGGGCGAGACCTGGGACGAGGTGATGGCCGTCGTCCAGCGCGCGGTCGAGGCCGTGGCCGCTCGCGCCCCCAGGGTCAGCACGGTGATCAAGGTGGATTGGCGGTCCGGCGTCACCGACGCGATGACCGAGAAGGTGGCCTCCGTCGAGCGTTACCTCGAAGACGGCTAGCTGTTGTGACCCGGGAGGTTGGCGGCGTCGCGGAAGGCGCGCTCGGCCGCGTCGCCGTGGACCGCGAACACCACCTTCTCCAACGATTTCGCCGGGTGTTGCCGGACGGCGTCGACCATCAGCCGCGCCGCCTCGTCCAGCGGGAAACCGCCGACGCCGGTGCCGAAGGCCACCAGCCCCAGCGAGCGGCACCCGAGCTCGTCGGCCTTGCGTAGCGCGGAAGCGGCGGCCCGCGCGATGATCTGCGCCGACGTCGGGCCGCCGGGCTCCATGGTCGCGGCGTGGATGACGTAGCGGGCCGGCATGGCGCCGGCCGTGGTCTCGACGGCATCGCCGAGCCCGATCGGCGCCTTGGCGGCCGATTCGCGCTGCAGGTCCGGGCCCCCGGCGCGCGCGATGGCCGCGGCGACACCGCCGCCGTGCCGCAGTTGCGTGTTGGCCGCGTTGGTGATCGCGTCCAGTTCGAGCTTGGTGACGTCCGCCTGCACAACCGCTAGCTCGATCATCGGCCGATTATCTCGCAGACGTTGCGCCCGGCCCTGCCAGTAGGCTCATGCCGGTGAGCGCTCGCGCAGGCATCGTCGTCACCGGAACCGAAGTCCTCACCGGGCGCGTCCAAGACGCGAACGGCCCGTGGATCGCCGACCGCCTGCTGGAGCTGGGCGTCGAGCTGGCGCACATCACGATCTGCGGCGACCGGCCGGCCGACATCGAGGCGCAGCTGCGCTTCCTGGCCGACCAGGGTATGGACCTGATCGTCACCAGCGGCGGCCTGGGGCCCACGGCCGACGACATGACGGTCGAGGTGGTGGCGCGGTTCTGCGGCCGCGAGCTGGTCTTGGACGAGGAGACCGAGAACAAGATCGCCGACATCCTCAAGAAGTTGATGGCGCGCTTCGAGGGCGCCGACTTCGAAGCGGTGCGGGCGGCCAACCGCAAGCAGGCGATGATTCCCGCCGGCTCGCAGGTGCTCGACCCGGTGGGCACCGCGCCCGGGGTGGTGGTGCCCGGCACGCCGACGGTCACGCCGACGGTCATCGTGCTCCCGGGCCCGCCCCGCGAGCTGCAACCGATGTGGCGCCGGGCCATCGAGACGCCCGCGGCGCAGCAGGCGATCGCCGGCCGCACGCTCTACCGGCAGGAAACCGCGCGGATGTTCGGGCTGCCCGAGTCGGGTCTGGCCGAGACGCTGCGCGACGCGGAGACCTTGGTGCCCGGGTTCGAATCGCTCGAGATCACCACCTGCCTGCGGCGCGGCGAGGTGGAGATGGTCACGCGCTACGAGCCGGACGCCGCCGCCAGCTACGACAAGCTGATGCAGCTGATGCGCGAGCGACACTCTGCGCAACTCTTCTCCGAAGACGGTTCGACGGTGGACGACCTGGTCGCCCGGGCGCTGGCCGGCCGCCGGATCGCGACGGCCGAATCGTGCACCGCGGGGATGCTGGCGGCGCGACTGACCGACCGGCCGGGATCGTCGGACTACGTGTCCGGCGGGGTGGTCGCCTACTCGAACGAGGCGAAGGCGGAGCTGCTCGGCGTCGACCCGGCGCTGATCGATGCCCACGGCGCGGTGTCCGAGCCGGTGGCCGAGGCGATGGCGGCGGGCGCGCTGCGCCGTTTCGGCGCCGACACCGCCGTCGCTATCACCGGCATCGCCGGTCCGGGTGGCGGAACTGACGAAAAGCCAGTCGGGACAGTCTGTTTCACCGTGGCGCTGGCGGACGGCCGGAAAGATACCCGCACCTTGCGGCTGCCCGGCAACCGCTCCGACATCCGCGAGCGCTCGACGACGGTGGCGATGCACCTGCTGCGGCGTGCCCTGGGCGGCCAGTAACGCGAGCGTCACGCTGGCGTGGCCCCGGCGGCCCGGCGCCACGCTGGCGTGACGCTCGGGGCCGGCGGCGAGCGGCGGTGGCGCCGGGCGGCCATGCGGCCTCACGTCACTTCGGTTGGCAGGAAAGCGCTTTCGGCCGTGCCGAAGCGTATTCCCGTGGCGTCCTTGCCGATCAGCGTCAGCAATGCCACCGCGAGCAGCACCGGCACGATCGTCGCCGCCAGGGCGAAGGGATAGCCGTGCGACTCCGCCAGCCGCTCCTGGATGGGCAGGTTGAACGCGGCCAGCAGGTTTCCCAGCTGATACGTCACGCCGGGGTAGAGGCCGCGGATGGCATCCGGCGACATCTCGGTCAGGTGGGCGGGGATCACGCCCCACGCGCCCTGCACGCACAGCTGCATCAGGAACGAACCGAGACACAGCATCGCGGCCGTGCGCGAGTAGGCGAACAGCGGGACGATCGGCAGCCCCAGCAGGGCGCAGAAGATGATGGTGTAGCGGCGGCTGAACCGCTGCGACAGGCTGCCGAAGACCAACCCACCGATGATGGCGCCCACGTTATAGACGATGACGATCCACTTGACCGTCGCGCTGGACAGCCCCGCGCCGTGGTTGGCGGTCGACGTCAGGAACGTCGGGTAGACGTCCTGGGTGCCGTGGCTCATCCAGTTGAACGCCGTCATCAGCAGCACCAGGTAAAAGAACCGGCGGACGATCGCCCCGTCGCGCAACACGTCGCGGATCCTGGTGCTGGTCAGCTTCATCTGGTCCTGCGCGGCTTCCCAGACCTCGGACTCCTCGACCCGGTAGCGGATGATCAGACTGACCAGCGCGGGAACGATGCTCAGCGCGAACAGCCACCGCCACGACAACCCGAGCCAATTCATCACCACCAGCGAAGCGACGCTGGCCAACAGGTAGCCGAACGCATAGCCCTCCTGTAGCAGCCCGGAAAAGAAGCCGCGTCGCTCGACGGGGACCTTCTCCATGGCGAGCGCCGCGCCCAGCCCCCACTCGCCGCCCATGCCGATGCCGTAGAGGAGTCGCAGGATCACCAGCACGGTGAAGTTGGGGGCGAACGCGCACAGGAAGCCCACCACGGAGTAGAACATCACGTCCACCATCAGCGGGAGTCGCCGGCCGACGCGGTCGGCCCACAACCCGAAGATCAACGCGCCGACGGGACGCATGGCCAGGGTGGCGGTGGTGACGAAGGCGACCTCCGCTTTGCTGTGATGGAAGGTCTTCGCGATGTCGGCGTAGACGAGCACGACGATGAAATAGTCGAAGGCGTCCATCGTCCAGCCCAGCAACGCCGCGACGAACGAATTCCGCTGATCGGCGGTCAACTTCTTGCGAGGACTTTGAGTTGTCACGTCAGCATCGTGCAGTACCGGGCGCGAAGGCGCGAGAGTAAGTTCCGAATACATGCGCATCATCGACGCCGACGGACACGTCGCCGAGAATTCCTCGCTGGCAATCGAAGCGATCAAACGCTGGCCGCAATACGTCAAGCCCGCTGCCGACGGCAGCCGGATGACGTTCGAGGGACGCAGCTACCCGGAGGACCGGGGGCCCGGTGCCGGTTGTCCGCCGGAGCACGGCATCAGCAAGGCGCCGGACATCAACTGCCGATCGACCGAAGGCGTGCTGGGGGATGCCGATCGCGACCACATCGACACCATGGTGTTGTACCCGAGCTTGGGGCTATGCGCCCCGACGCTCGAGGATCCCGAGTTCGGGGCCGGCTTCTCCCGGCTCTACAACCAGTGGATCGCGGATTATTGTGCCCCATCGGGTGGACGGCTGCGCGGCGTCGCGGTGACCCCGATCGAGCACGGCCAGGCGGCGGTCGACGTCATGACCGAAGCGAAAGAGCTTGGGCTGGTGGCGACTCTGGTTCCGCCGGCGCTCAAGACACGTAACCTCGACCATCCCGACCTGGACGCCTTTTACGCCGCCGCGGTCGATCTCGACATGCCGTTGGGCATTCACGGTGCCCCGGGCATTCACCTGCCGAAGATCGGTGTGGACCGCTTCACCAATTACATTCAGGTGCACTGCATCAGTTTCCCGTTCGACCAGATGACGGCCATGACGGCGCTGGTCTCCGGCGGCGTCTTCGAGCGGCACCCGCGGTTGCGGGTCGCCTTCCTCGAGGCGGGCGCGGGTTGGGTCCCGTTCTTCATGGATCGCCTGCACGAGCACTACGAGAAGCGGGGCGACTGGGTCGATCGCGGCTGGCGCCGCGATCCGCACGAGTACCTGGCCGCGGGCAACATCTGGGTGACGTGCGAGCCGGAGGAACCGATCCTGCCCGGGGTGATCGACGTGCTCGGCGCCGAGTTCATCATGTTCGCCAGCGACTACCCGCACTGGGACGGCGAATGGCCGGAGAGCACCAAGCACCTGCGGACCCGCCCCGATATCAGTGAAGAGGCCCGCGAAAAGATCGGCGGGCTCAACGCCCAGCGCTTCTACAACTTGAATTGAGCGCCTGCCCAATCCTCGTGACCGGCGGCCCGATAGCCTCGTGAGAACGCAGCAATTTTTTGGGAGGCGACGATCTGAGATGGCTGACAAATGGTTCTCCGATAGCAGCGCGCCGGGACAGTTGACGCTCGCGGATCTGTGCGACCAGATCGAACAGAAAATGCACCTCAACGCGGACAACCAGAAATCCCCGCAGGAGTTCTCCGATTGGCAGTCGTGTGTGGCAGATCGGGACGCCACGATCTATAAGTTGAGCGCCGCCATCGTCAACCTGTGCCAGATGGTGAAGTACCTGTCAGCAGAGGGCCAGCGCGGCGACACTTAGCAGCGAGTGGTCGGCCGAAGCCGAACGGCGCGTAAAACAGATTTGGCTGCCCTTCCCGCGCGTCGGGTGAGAAGATCTTGGGCATGGGCCCTTTCCTGCTTCGCGCCGCGCTGACCGGATTCGCGCTGTGGGTGGTGACGAAGTTCGTCCACGGGATCACATTCATCGGCGGTGACACGAAGCTCGAACGGGTCGGCATCATCTTCGTCGTCGCCGTCATCTTCGGTCTGGTCAACGCGTTCATCAAGCCGATCGTCCAGCTGTTGTCGATCCCGTTGTACATCCTGACCCTGGGCTTGTTCCACGTCGTCGTCAACGCGCTGATGCTGTGGATCACCGCCCGCATCACGGAGCACACGACGCATTGGGGTCTGCAGATCGATCACTTCTGGTGGACGGCGATCTGGGCCGCAATCGCGTTGTCCATCGTGAGCTGGCTGCTGTCGCTGATCATTCGGGACGTCAGCCGGCGCTAGCGGCCCTGCCACCGCGGCGGCCGCTTCTCGGCAAAGGCCCGCGGCCCCTCTTTGGCGTCTTGGGTCTCGAAAACGCGGTCGCTGTGCCGGGTTTCGTTGTCGTACGCCGACTCCAGGTCGAGCGCCAAACCCTCGACCGCCGACTGCTTGGTCGCGAGCACCGCGAGCAGCGCGTTGGCCGCGATGCGCCCGGCATAGTCATACGCGGTATCCATCAGCCGCTCCGGCGGGACCACGCGGTTGATCAGCCCCATCGCCAGCGCCCGCTCCGCGTCGACCATGTCGGCGGTCAGCAGCAGCTCCATCGCCAGCGGGTAGGGCATCTGGCGCGGCAACCGCACGGTGCTCCCGCCGCCGGCGAACAGGCCCCGCTTGGGCTCCATCACCGCGAATCGCGCGGCCGGCACGGCCACCCGGATGTCGGTGGAGCTCAACATCTCGAAGCCGCCGGCGACGCAGGTGCCGTTGACCGCGGCGACGATCGGCTTGTAGACGGGGAAGCGGTGCAGGACGGCGTGGATGGCGTCGTCCTTGTTCCACCCTTCGGGCTGCGGCAGGTCGCCGGTGAGTTCGGGGATGAACTTCTTCAGGTCGGCGCCGGTGCAAAAGTCCTGCCCCACACCGGTGATCACGGCGACCCAGGCACCGGCGTCGTCACGGAACGCCGCCCACGCGTGCGCCAGGTCGCGGAAGTGTTCCATGTCCAGCGAGTTGCGCGTCTCGGGACGGTTGATCGTGATGGTGGCGATGTGACCGTCCCGCGTGTAGTCGATGCTCACCCCGCCTCCCGTTGACGGGCCAGGCGGACCACGTCGCGCGCGCAACCCCACGACAAGGTCACGCCGTTGCCGCCGTGGCCGTAGTTGTGGATGCACACGGCCTGGTTGCGGGCCCCTGCGAGCGGTTCGGCCGCCACCCGCACCGACGGCCGGTCGGGACGCAGCCCGGTGATGATCTCGATCACCTCGGCCTCGGCGAGCCGCGGCTCGATTCGGCGGCAGCGCCGCAGGATTCGTTCGGTCAGGTCGGGGTCCGCGGTGGTGTCCCAGCGATCCGGGATGCTGATGCCGCCGCACACCACGCGCTGCGGGTGCGGGAAGAAGCAGGTCCACTCCGGGCCCCCGTTGATCTCCAGAAACAGCTGCCGCAGACCGGGATTGGTGAGCACGACGTGCTGGCCGAACAGCGGTCGCACGGTGTCGTCCCCGGCCAGCCGTCCCGCGGCGAGGCCCGCGCAGTTGATCACGGTCGGCGCGGCGTCGGCGGCCTCGGCCAGCGACTGCACCGGATGCTCCTCCACTTCGCAGCCGGCCGCGGCCAGCCGCCGGGTCAGATAGTCCAGATACTGCGGCATGTCGATCATCGGCAGCGTGGCCCGAAAGCCGTTGCCATAGCCGTCCGGAAGTCCGGCCGGGTCGGCCGGCCCCAGATCGGGAATCAACGCTGCGGCCGACGACATCGCCTCGGCCGCAGTCGATTGGCCAACGGCCACCGCCGGGGCCAGTTGCACGCCGGTGCCGGGATCGTCGGCGAGCTCGCGGAAGACCCCCAGGGAGTGTTCGGTCCAGGCCAGCGTGTCGCTGGCCCGATCCGCCGGCCGCGGCGGCAACCACACCGCGCCCGCCACCCTCGACGTCGTGTGCTGGGGCATGGCGGCCGCCCACACCCGCACCGGCCAGCCAGCCTCGGCCAGGCACACCGCCGACGTCAGCCCGCTGACACCGGCACCGAGGACCACGATCTGTTGCGCACTGGCCACGGCGCCACCGTAACGAAAAAAGCCGGACCGCGGGGTTGCGGCCCGTCGCGTCAGGACCCGTCAGGAATGGGGGGCGGGCGGGGGCGGGGGAGGCTGCTGACCGCCCTGGCCGCCGCCGAGCAATCCGTTGAGGAGGCCGAGCGTGCCCGCCACACCGGCGGGCGGTGCCTGGGGCGGTGGGGTGGCATCCGGGGTCAGCTGCCAGGGTTGGCAACCCGACGTCTTGAACGCCTTGTCGGTCGGGTCGATCTGCACCACCTGCGGCTTCTTGCTCATGCTGTTGTCGATGATGTTGCCGTCGGGATTGCCCATCCGCTTCCAGTAGCAGGCGCCGTTGTCGGTGGGCCCGCCGGAGCTGTAGATGCCCGGCACGATGTCGGACCCGACGTTGTAGATGCCGTCCTTGTCGATGGTCGTCTTCGGTCCCGGTGCCGGCGAGGCCGGGGGAGAGGCGGCCGGTGCGGGCGCCGAGGACGCCGCGGGCGAGGGCGCGGGCGACGACGGCGGGGGCCCGGGAGCGGGTCCCCGCGACGAGGCGGCCGGCGACGGCGAAGGTGCCGGTGTCTGGTCCGGATCGGCCCCCGCGACGCCCGCCGACGCGGCCAACCCCGCGATCATCAGTCCCGCGACGGCCAATCGTGCCGCGGTAGGTACACCCGCCTCAAACCCCATAGCACGCCAGCGTACCGGGGTGAGCAGCCGAATTCACCCGAAGCGGCATCCGTCCGCGGGTGGCGCCGACGCCGTAACCCGTGGTCAGGGCGCTCAGCATCCCTAATCGAGCCGCCGCACGCGGCCGGCGTAACCGAGCGCATGCTCGTACGTCTTGAGGTTGTCGCGAGAGATCTTCGCGTGCACCGGGCGTTCCAGGAGGAGCCGCAGCACCGGGTTGTATGCGTGGTAGGTCTCGTGGAAGGTCAGCACGGTCGTCCCGTCCGGCTGCTCGTCGAGTCGGTGGTAGCCCTCGGCCCGGGACCACAGGGGCGCGCCGACGGCCACGTAGCGGGACAACTTGTTGGTTTGCGCCTCGGTGACCGTCTCCCACGACCGCGCCCGCCCGCCGGACAGCAGATACTTGGGCACTTCGAAGATGCAGGTGCGGACCAGGCCCTCGCCGGCGTCGTTGCCCTCGTTGAGGATCTCCATACTGCCGGTGGGCCAGGTGAGGACCCGGGGGCGCGGCGCGTCGGGCGGCGCCGGCGGATGCAGCACCCGCCACACCTTGGCGGGGGGCGCATCGACGTGAAACCGCACGGTGTAGGACTGCATCAGTCGCCTCCCCAGCCATCCCAGAACGTCACGGTTTCCGCGGGCGGCCGCGCGGCCGGCCGGAAGTCGGTGCCGACGGTGTAGGCCACCGGGAACAGCGCGGCCTGCGTGACCGTGTCCGGGATGCCGAGCAACTCGGCCACCTCGCGCTCCCTGGCCAGATGCATCGTCGTCCACACCGAGCCCAGCCCCCGGGACCGCAGGGCGAGCAGAAAGCTCCAGCCGGCCGGGATGATCGACGCCCAGGCCGACGCGGCGGTCAACAGGTTGGAGTTGTCGATGCGGTTCGCCAGGCACGGGATGACATGCACGGGAACCCTGCCCAGCGTGTCGGTCAGGCTCAGTGCGCTGGCGTATACCCGTCGGGTTTGCGGGTCCGCGGTGTCCTTGGCGGCGTGCGCCAGGTACTCGGCGCCGACGCTGCGGTAGATCTCGGCAATGGCGGCACGCTTGTCGGCATCGGTGATCACCAGCCAGCGCCAGTCCTGCGCGTTGCTCGCGGTGGGTGCCTGCATGGCCAGCCGGATGCATTCGAGGATCACGTCGCGGCCTACCGGCCGGTCGAGGTCGAGGCGCCTGCGCACCGATCGCGTCGTCGTCAGCAGCTCGTCGACCGTGGCCAAATCCATCCGGTTTCCCCTCAGAGATCGATTGCGCAGGACTGGTCGACACCCAACACGGTTAACGACCGTCCCAGCCCGAGAAAGACCGCGACACAGAGCGTCAGATCGAGGATCTCGGGGTCGGAGAACGACCCGCGCAGCCGCCCGAAGAAGGCGTCGTTCAGCGACGCGTGATCGGTGGCGAAGCGCTCGGCGTATTCGATGGCAAGCCGCTGCCGCGGCGTGTAGCCGGGGTAGCTGGCGTAGGCGGCGACGTTGTCGTAGAGCTCCGGCGCCGGCGCGTGCGGGCCGGCGTCCAGTACGGATTGCGCCCGGAATCCCGAGCAGGCCACGCAGTCGTTGATCTGGGCGATGCGCATCCTGGCCAACTCGCGCTCGTCGGCCGGCAGGATGCTCTGCTGGTAGGCGCCGCGAATCATCCGCTCCACCATGTCGCCGAGTTGTGGTCGCAGCGTCCAGATCATGGCGGCGTCGCCGCCCGGGCCGGCCGGCACGTCGATACGGGCCATCGGCGACTCCTGCCGAACGAAGTGATTACCGAATTAAGTAATTACCGAGTCGAGCAAACCAGTTCGCCACTCGGCTGTCCAGGGCGGTCAGCCGGACCGCGAACGATTCAGCGCCCGGGCGGCCTGCGCGACCATGTCGGCCACGATGTCGGCCGCCGGCCGAACCTGCCGGATCTGGCCGACGCCCTCGCCGACGAGGATGGCGGCGGTGTCGAAATCTTCGGCGCCGACGGCCTTTTCATAGTCGGCCACCGCTTCGGGCAGCGAGGCGGCCAGCGCCTCCTCGTTGCCGTGCCACGTGTCGAGGAAGGCGTTGCCCAGCGCCCGCGCGTCGTATCCGGCGGGCCAATCCAGTTTGCGCACAAGGTCGTAGGCGCGCGTGCGGACGGTGTCGTCGCCGCTGGCGTTCAGCGCCCGGTCGTGCGCCCGCGGGGACACCAGCGCCTCCGGGGACGCCCAGAGTCGGGTGCCCACCAGCACGCCGTCGGCGCCGAGCGCCAGCGCGGCGGCCAGTCCGCGGCCGTCGCTGACCCCACCGGCGGCCAGCACCAGCGTTTCGGGTGAGCGTTCGGCGACGAGGTCGACCACGTCGGGCACCAGTGTGAAGGTGGACCGGACCGTCATGCCGTGGCCGCCGGCCTCGCCGCCCTGGGCGACGACCACGTCCGCGGCCGCGTCGAGGGCCTGGCGGGCGTGGTCGAGCGTCTGCGCCTGCGCGATGAGCGGGACGCCCCCGGCGCGGATCCGGTCGGCGAACGGCTGCAGCTCGCCAAAGGACAACATGACCGCGGCGGGTCGCCGCTGCAGTGCCTCGTCGAGCAGCCCGGGCCGGCGAGCCAGGCTCCAGGTGATGAACCCGCATCCGACCCTGGCTCCGTCGGCCCGGTCGAATTCGCGGCGGAGCCACTCCGAGTCGCCGTAGCCGCCGCCGATGAGTCCCAGGCCGCCCGCCGACGTCACCGCCGCGGCCAGCCGACCCCCGGAGACCCCCGCCATGGGTGCGAGCACGATGGGGTGTTCGATGCCGAAGAATTTCGTGAGCCGGGTGCCGAGAGTCATTGCAGCTCCCCGGTGAGGAATTGCGCCCGGCCGTGGCCGAAAGACCAGCGCCCTTCGCCGTTTTCGGTGACCGGGACGATCAGGTCGGCCGGATCTAACCCGCACCGGTCGGCCAGGTTGGTGGCCGGCAGCCCGTAGAACTTGTCCTTCATCGCCCGCGCGCGCCGGCGGCTCACCACGTGCGCGATGACCTGCTGCGCTAACCGGGTGATGCCCGGACCGGTGTCCAGAGCGACGCTCCCGTACCGCGTCGAGCAGCCCCCGGACGGCGACGGTGCGCGGCCCTCGATCAGGTCGATGTGCCGCAGTCGCATTTCGCCTCCTCCGGATTCGAGTCTGCGCGACGTGCCCGCACAGGAGATCAGGCACACGGGATCAGGCTAGCGGCGCCAAACCCGAACGCAGCAGCTCCAGGCTGGAGGCCACGAGTTCACCCAAGTCGCGGGTGCAGCCGTTGCGGCCCCAATTCTCCACTGCCACAACGAGGGCGGCGGCCAACGCCGAGCCGGTGACCTCGGCGAGCAGGTCGATGTTCGCCACTTGCGGGTTGCGGCCCCTGACGAAGTCGGTCAGCACCCGCGCGAACGACGATTGCACGACGCGCAGATGGCCGGCGATGCGCTCGGCGCTGATCAACTCCGCACGGGCCGTCGCGGCCTGACGGACCACTTCGGGGTCGTGCGGAAATGCCGCAACGCTCGCCAGCACCGCGTCGAAGAGGGACTCGGAGGCGGGGCGGGCGGCGAGCGCCTCGGCCAGCCATTCCAGCTGCGTCTCGTAGTCCTGGAAGAGCACGGCCTCCTTGGTGGGGAAGTGGCGAAAGAAGGTGCGTTCGGTCACGCCGGCCTCCCGGGCCAGCTCGGTCACCGTGACGTTGGTAAACCCCTTGCTCGCAAAGCTTTTCAATGCCGCCCGGCGCAGTGCCTCGTGCGTCGACCGGCGGCGCAACTCATGGCGGTTCGTCGGCGCGTTCATCCCACCGGGATGGTATCCCAGCCGGCCAGTCAGGACTGACATCTTCCAATTATGTCAGTACTGACATATTCTTGTCACGCGCCGATCCGCGGGAGTGACCCAAGGGAGCCATCAAGGGAGGAAGCCATGCCTGACTATGACGCGATCGTCGTGGGAGCGGGCCACAACGGACTGACCGCCGCCGCGATCCTGCAGCGGGCCGGCCTGCGGACGCTGTGCCTGGAAGCCAACACCTACGCGGGCGGCATGGCGGCGACCGTGGAACTGATCGACGGCTTCCGATACGAGATCGCCGGTTCGGTGCAATTCCCGACGGCCAGCCAGATCAGCAAGGACCTGGGCCTGGACACCCTGCCCACGGTGGAACCGGAGGTGATGTCCACCAACATCGGCGACCACGGCGAGGAGCCGATGGTCTTCTATCGCGACCCGATGCAGCTGATGACCCACCTCGGCGAGAAGCACGGCATCGAGGCCGTCACCGGCATGGCCGAACTGATCGGATGGAGCCAGGGGCCCGCAAAGGCGTTGGGCCGCTTCGATGTCCGCACGCCCCCCAAGACGCTCGACGAGATGTACGCGTGCGCGGCCAACGACGCCGAGCGGCGGGCCATACACGAGATGCTGTTCGGGTCGGCGATGGACGTCATCGACCGATACCTGCCGGACAAGGACAAGCACGCGGTCATGCGGGGGATGCTCGCCTTCCTGGCCGTCAACTCCACCTACCGCGGCCCCTACACACCGGGCAGCGCCACCTGCCTGGCGTTCGCATTGGCGGTGCCGGACGACTCCACGGCGATGATGACCAAACTCAAGGGCGGCATCGGCGCGCTCACCGAGCATCTGCGCGAGCTGTTCGTCTCCCACGGCGGGGAGATCCGGTTCCGCGCCAAGGTGGAGCAGATCCTGGTCGACCACGGCGCGGTGACCGGGGTGCGGTTGCGCGACGGATCGACGATCACCGCGCCGATCGTGGTGTCCAACCTGGCACCGGACCTCACGCTCACCGACCTGATCGCACCGGAACACGTGCCGGCCGAGCTCATCTCGCGGGTATCAGGCCGCGATCACCGCGCGTCCTTCGTGCAGATCCACTTCGCCCTCGACGGGCTGCCCGAATTCGCCGCGCCCTACGAGTTCCTGAACGAAGAAGGCATGCAGCAGTCGGTCGGGATCTTCGGCGCCCCGGAGGAGCAACAGCTGCACTGGGAGAACTGCCGTCGGGGCATCGTGCCGGACAACCCCTCGATGGGAATGCAGATCCCTTCCGTGCACGATCCCGGCATGGCGCCGCCCGGAAAGCACGCCGCCAGCGCGTACGCGTACGCCTTCCCGGTCGAGGTCGACCGCCACGACCACGGACAGCTGAAAAACGAGATGGCACAACGAGTTATCGACAAAATCACCCGGCTGGCCCCGAACTTCAGGGACATCGTGATCCGGCACATCACGTTTGCGCCCTACCACATGAACACGATGTTCGGCGCGCCCGCGGGCGACTTCTGCCATGGCCTGCTGCATCCGGATCTGATGGGGCCCAATCGACCGGGGCCCAAAGGATTCCTCGACTTCCCGATTCCCATCGGCGGTCTCTACCTCGGCGGCGCGGGATGCCACGGCGGACCGGGCATCACGTTCACCCCCGGCTACAACGCCGGCTACCAGGCCCTCGACGACATGGCCTGAGCCGCGAGCCTCAACCCGCGAAGGTTCCGGTGAGCCGTGCCTGCGCGGTCGCCGCACCGGCGATCGTCTGCGCGGCCCGAACACCGGCGAGCCCGCCGGGCAGCTGGTAGTCGTTAGGGAGTTGGTAGAGCGTGAACCGGTAGTGATGGGTGCCGGTTCCCGCGGGCGGGCACGGGCCCATATACGCGGCCTGCCCGGCCGTATTCGGCAACACGGTCGCGCCGGCCGGCGTCTGGCCGTCGGCGGTGCTACCCGAACCGGGAGCGATCCCGGCCACCACCCAGTGCACGTAGAGCCCGTTGACGGCGTCCGGGTCGTCGACCACGAGCGCGGCACCCAGCGGCGCCGACCACGCCAGTGGCGGCGCCGTGTTCGCCCCCTTGCAGGTGTACTGCACGGGGATCGGCGCGCCGTCGGCGAACGCCGGGCTGCTGATGGCCAACGGCCCGCCGGCCGGCGCGGCCGGAACCTGCCGGCCCAGGGTCGTCAACCGGGGGGCCGACGGCGTCGTCATGTGGGTGTCGCCGTGACCAGCGCAGCCGGCCGCCGCGACGAGGGCCACGAGCCCGCCGGTGACCGAGGCGACCCGACGGAGTGTGCTCATGGACGTCGATCGCATAGGGGACTTCGATCTCATAAGGGACAGTGTGGCCCGCGCGGCCCTCGTCGGGAAGCGCCGATTTCGGGGGTCGGACCCGGCTAGTCGCCGCGCTTCTTGCGCTCCAGGACCCGCTTGCGCAATCCCTTGGTCGCCGTGTCCATCAGGCTCTTGGACCCCCGCTTGATCAAGAAGCCCGGCACCGGCATCAACAGGTCGACGGTGAGGTCGAAGCGCACCCGGGTGGCGTCCCCATCGGGCGTCAGTGTGTAGCGGCCATCCTGCGCGCGTTGTTGTTTGGCGGTGACCAACGTCCAGCTCACGCCGTCGTCGTGAACGGTGTAAGCCAACTCCTGCTCGTCGCTGACACCGACAAGCTTGACCACCTGCTTGGACCTGGCGGGGTGGCCCTGGTCGTCCCGCTCGAGAACCTCAACCTTTTGGTGCACGGAGGACCACTCGGGCAGCGATTCGATGTCGAACAGCACATCCATGACCTCATCGGGGGTCGCTTCGATGACGACCTCGCGGGATTCGGTGACAGCCATGGAGGATAGATAACCACTGCGGCGCCGCTAAAAACTCACGGCACCAGGACCACCTTGCCGACGTTCTCCCGGGCGGCCAGGATGCGGTGCGCCTCGGACGCGTCGGCGAATGGCACCACCGCGTGGACGACGGGAGCGATCGTCCCGTCGCCGAGCGCCTTGGCCAGCGGGGTGATCCATGGCTCGAGGGTGCCCCGGTCGTCCCACAGCCGCAGCATGTTGAGCCCGATCACCGCCTTGGACTCGGAGAGTTGGTCGATCAGGTTGAACCCCCGCAGCATCGCCAACGCGTGCGGGGCGGCGGCCCGCAGCGAGCGCTTATCACCGTGCTGCAAATTCGAAACCCCGTATCCCACAAGCCTTCCGCCCGGCCGCAGCAGCGCGTAGGACCGCCGCAGCGACGTGCCGCCCAGGGCGTCGAGCACGAGGTCGTAGTGCCCCAGGCCCCGCCACCAATCGTCGCGCCGGTAGTCGATCGCCCGGTCCACCCCCAACTCGGTCAGCCGTCGATGCTTTGCGGGCGATGCGGTGCCGTGCACCTCGGCCCCGGCGGCCTTGGCGAATTGGATGGCCGCGATGCCCACCCCGCCGGCGGCGGCGTGCACCAGCACCCGCTCGCCGGCGCGCAGCGACCCGTAACCGTGCAGCGCGGCCCACGCGGTCGCGTAGTTGACCGGGACGGCGGCGCCCTGTTCGAAGCCCATCGAGGCGGGCAGCGGCACGGAGTCGGCGGCGGCCACGTTGACGAGCTCGGCGTAACCGCCGAACCGGGTTCCCGCCAGCACGCGGTCGCCGACGCGGCCGGGATCGACGCCCGCACCGACCGCCTCGACCGTCCCGGCGACTTCGTAGCCCACGACCGCGGGGAGTTTCGGCGCATCGGGGTACATGCCGACCCGGGCCAGGTGATCGGCGAAGTTCACGCCCGCCGCGCGCACTGCGACGCGCAGCTGTCCCGGACCCGGCGGCGGCGGATCGGGCCGCTGCTGGACCCGCAGCACCGACGGATCGCCCCGCTTGGTGATGACCACTGCGCGCATCGCGAAACCCGGCCGCTCAGACCCGCGTGACGGCGTCGGCAAGGCGGGGCAGGACGACGTCCCGCCAGCCGGGCCCCATCCGGTCGAAGGCCATGGCCATCCTCGTGTCGTCGACGTCGAAACCGCCGTGTTCCAAGAACACTCGCGTGCCGCCGCCTTCCGGTTCCAGGCGCCAGGTAAGGGTCCAGGCGGACGTGAAGGTGTAGACCAAGCGGCGCGGCGGATCCACCTCGAGCACCGTGCACGATTGCTTGCCGTAGCCCGGCATGTCGAGGGTGAACTGGTGGCCCACCACCGCGGCCACGTCGCCCTCGGCCCACCACAGCCGCAGCAGGTCGGGCTCGGTCAGCAACCGCCAGACCTTGCCGGGCGGGGCCGCCACGAACTGATCCACCCGGATCGTCGCGGGCGTCGACGTTTCGGTCATTCCAGCTCCTCTGCCGTCTCGGCGAGCCCGGCCAGGCGGGCACGCCAGAACTTCTCGAAAGGATGCAGCCACTCGTCGAGCCGTGCCAGCGGTTCCGCGGTCAGGCGGTAGATGCGGTGGCGCCCTTGCGGCTCGTCCTCCACCAGCCCGGCGTCCCGCAGCACCCTGAGATGCTCGGCCACCGCGGGGCGGCTGAGCTCGAACCGCTCGCTGAGTTTCCCCGCCGACAGTGGCTGCCGGGACAGGATCTCCAGCAGCTCCCGCCGCACCGGGTTCGCCAGCGCGAGAAAGACGCGGTCGGTGCTGGCCACGACCGGAACGCTAGGTCGACAGGTGTGAAATGTCAACCTTTTCCGACATGTCAGCGCGATCTCCCCACCGGGGGGCTACCTTGCTGGGTGTGCACTTCGCGTGGGAACGATTGACGGCCGGCGTGCATCGCTGCCGGCTGCCGTTCTGCGACGTCACGGTCGGGCTGGTGCGCGGGCGGGGCGGGGCGTTGCTGGTCGACACCGGCAGCACGCTGCGCGAGGGGGCCGCGATCGACGCCGACGCGCGGCGGCTCACCGGCCAACCGGTCACCCATATCGTCCTGACCCACAAGCACTTTGACCACGTCCTGGGCTCCTCGGTGTTCACCGGCGCGGAGATCTACTGTGCGCCTGAGGTGCTCGACTGCCTGGCATCCGGGACCGACCGGATGCGCGGGGACGCGGTGCACCACGGCGCGGACCCCGCGGAGATTGACCGCGCGATCGCCGCCCTACGACCGCCGCGCCGCGGCATCTATCGGGGCGTCTACGACGCCGCCGTCGACCTCGGCGACCGCACCGTGACGATCGCCCACCTGGGCCGCGGCCACACCGCGTCGGACCTGGTCGTGATCGCCCGTGGGGGAGAGGACGACCCTGACGGTCCGACCGTCGTGTTCACCGGCGACCTCGTCGAGGAGTCCGCCGACCCCGCGATCGACGCCGACTCGGACCTGGCGGCCTGGCCGGCCACGCTCGACCGGCTGCTCGCGGTCGGCGGGCCGGGCGCCACCTACGTGCCGGGCCACGGCCGAGCGGTCGACGCGGGGTTCGTCCGTCGCCAGCGGGACTGGCTGGCGCGGCGCGCGGCCGCCGAGCCCGGCTGAGTCACGGCCGAAACCCACTCCGGCACAGGCGCTCTACGCCGGTCCACCATCCCGGGGGTGGCGGTGGCGCGCGCGGCGACCACCGGGGCGAGGCGCCACGGCCGGGCGGGACGGTCACCCGCTTGCGGATACAGGCGTCCGGCAACAGTTTTGGGATGGGTCTTTCGACCCCTGATTGAACCGTCCTCTCCGGGGATAGACTCTCGTCCAGGGAAATCCTGCCGAAGAGGAGCGTGCGGCCATGGCCATCATTGACTCGGACACCGAAGTCCGGACATCGTTCGAAGACGACATCGCCGCCACGCAGCGATACATGGACAGCCCGCGCTTCGCCGGCATCACTCGCCTCTATACGGCCCGCCAGGTGGTGGAGCAGCGCGGCACCATCCCGGCCGACTACATCGTGGCGCGGGAAGCGGCCGCCGCCTTCTATGACCGGCTGCGCGAGTTGTTCGCCGCCAAGAAGAGCATCACCACGTTCGGCCCCTACTCGCCGGGCCAGGCAGTGGCGATGAAGCGGATGGGCATCGAGGGCATCTATCTCGGCGGCTGGGCGACCTCGGCCAAGGGTTCCACGACCGAGGACCCCGGTCCCGACCTCGCGAGCTACCCGCTGAGCCAGGTCCCCGAGGATGCCGCGGTCCTCGTGCGCGCCCTGCTGACCGCCGATCGCAACCAGCAGTACCAACGGCTCAACATGAGCGAGGCGCAACGAGCCAGCACACCCGCCTACGACTACCGCCCGTTCATCATCGCCGACGCGGACACCGGCCACGGCGGTGATCCGCACGTGCGCAACCTCGTCCGCCGATTCGTCGAGGTGGGCGTCGCCGGCTACCACATCGAGGACCAGCGCCCGGGCACCAAGAAGTGCGGCCACCAGGGCGGCAAGGTGCTGGTGCCCTCGGACGAACAAATCAAGCGGCTCAACGCCGCTCGCTTCCAGCTCGACATCATGCGCGTGCCGGGCATCATCGTCGCCCGCACCGACGCCGAGGCGGCCAACCTGATCGACAGCCGCGCCGACGAGCGCGACCAGCCGTTCCTGCTCGGCGCCACCAACCTCAACATCCCTTCGTACAAGGCCTGTTTCCTCGCCCTGCTGCGCCGTTTCTACGAGCTGGGCGTCAAGGAGCTCAACGGCCATCTGCTCTACGCCCTCGACGACTCCGAGTACGCCGCGGCCACCGCCTGGCTCGAGCGCCAGGGCATCCAGGGCCTGATCTCCGAAGCCGCCAACGCCTTGCGGGAGGACGGCCAGCATTCGATCGACGACCTCTTCGACCAGGTCGAGTCGCGGTTCGTGGCGGCCTGGGAGGACGACGCCGGGCTGATGACCTACGGCGAGGCCGTCGCGGAGGTGCTCGAGTTCGGCGAGAGCGAGGAGGACGAGCCCCGCGGCATGAGTCCCGCCGAGTGGCGGAAGTTCGCCGAGCGCGCGTCCCTCTACGCCGCGCGCGAGAAGGCGAGGCAGCTGGGCGTCGACCCGCCGTGGGACTGCGAGCTGGCGAAGACTCCCGAGGGCTACTACCAGATCCGCGGCGGCATTCCCTACGCGATCGTCAAGTCGCTCGCGGCGGCGCCGTTCGCCGACATCCTCTGGATGGAGACCAAGACGGCGGACCTCGCGGACGCCCGGCAGTTCGCCGAGGCGATCCACGCCGAGTTCCCAGACCAGATGCTGGCCTACAACCTGTCCCCGTCGTTCAACTGGGACACCACCGGCATGACCGACGACGAGATGAAGCGCTTCCCCGAGGAGCTCGGCAAGATGGGCTTCGTCTTCAACTTCATCACCTACGGCGGCCACCAGATCGACGGCGTCGCCGCCGAGGAGTTCGCCGCCTCCCTCAAACAGGACGGCATGCTCGCCCTGGCCCGCCTGCAGCGCAAGATGCGCCTGGTCGAGTCCCCGTACCGCACGCCGCAGACGCTGGTCGGCGGGCCGCGCAGCGACGCGGCGCTGCAGGCGTCCTCCGGGCGCACGGCGACCACCAAGGCGATGGGCAAGGGCTCGACCCAGCATCAGCATCTGGTGCAGACCGAGGTGCCCAAGAAGCTGCTGGAGGAGTGGCTGGCGCTGTGGAGCGAGCACTACCAGCTGGGCGAGAAGCTGCGGGTGTCGTTGCGGCCGCGGCGGCCCGGCTCCGACGTGCTGGTGCTGGGCATCCACGGCAACGGAGACGAGCAGCTGGCCAACGTCGTGTTCGATCCGATCAAGGACCGGCACGGCCGCAGCATCCTCACGGTGCGCGACCAGAACACCTTCGCCGAGAAGCTGCGCCAGAAGCGGTTGATGACGCTGATCCACCTGTGGCTGGTGCACCGCTTCAAGGCCGACGCGGTGTACTACGTCACCCCGACGGAGGACAACCAGTATCAGACCTCGAAGATGAAGTCGCACGGCATCTTCACCGAGGTCAACCAGGAGGTCGGCGAGATCATCGTCGCCGAGGTGAACCGCCCGCGCATCGAGGAGTTGCTGAAGCCCGACCGCGTGGCGCTGCGCAAGCTGATCACCAAGGAAGACTAGGGCGCGGTTACCGGCGAAGGACCCGTTTCCTCACGCCGGAGGCCGTGGCGGTGGTGGCGCTCGCCGGTCGGGCCCGGTCGGCCACCCGGCGAAGAATTGTCCAATTTACGAACGAGAAAGTTTTTATTGCCGAGTCTGTCAATTCGCCAGTGGCAACACGTGTCGGGAGATACGATTTGGCTGGCCGATGGCCCATTAGCCCGAGATGGGCCATCGGCTCTCAACGCCCGAATCTGGTGGCGTTCGCGCTCGCATCGACCCCGTGTCGCCGGCCCCGGTCGCCGGTAATGAGTCGCCGGTAATGAGTCGCCCGTAATGAGTTGTGTCCCCGCACGGAGCAAACCCGGCGCTCCAGAAATCTATGGCCGTGCAACAGTTGCACAGGTGTATGATTGTCCCATTGGATGCGCGCCACATGGGCCGACGCGCTGCAACGGGAAGGAGCGACTGATGATTGCGCAGACCAAGGCGGCGGCCGCCGTGTTCGGCGGGGTGGTCGGAGCGGTTCTCGCGGTGGGGATCGGCGGCGTGAGTGCCAGCCCGACGGCGGCCGCGCCGGCGCCGGCGGCGCACTCCACGACCGTCGCGCCCACGCAGACCGGGGCGACCGGTGCCGGCGTCCATCTCGCCACGCTTGCCGGCTGCATAGCGGGTCTCGACTGCTAGTCGGGCCGGCGTCCCGATGGTCCATCCCGGTGATGGGCCATCGGCGTTTTCGTGGGCGGAAATCGCGCCCCGTATGCCGTTTGCCCGAGTGCGTGCCCGGGTAAGGAGAAGTGGACCGGGTGCACGTGGGGCACTTGGGGATTGGGGACTCCGATGAGATCTGCAGCCAGGACCTCGGTCGCGCTCTTCGGCGGCGCGGCCATGCTGGTGCTCGCGGTCGGGTGCGGTGGCGGCGGCAACAAAGGGCCGAGCAGCACCACCACGCCGACGACCACGACGACGCCGTCATCCAGCGTGGCTCCGTCCACGCCGGGTGGGGGCGGCGGCACGCCGGGCGGCCCCACGGGCGGTGGCGGCCCGGGCGGCGGTGG
>NZ_GG770555.1:615638-717978 GCF_000164135.1 Mycobacterium parascrofulaceum ATCC BAA-614
CATTCCCGGCGTCGGGGGTGGCGGCGGCGGCCCGGGCGGCGGCGGCGGTTGCGTCGGCAACGTCTGCGGCGGTTACTGATAGCTCGCCGAGCCGGCGCTGACGCGCCGCGACATGGACTTGCTCCCGTAGTCGGCGGGGCTGGGATCACCTGGCCCCGCCGGCTGAAAACCTGACCGCCGCCGAGCGTTCTGGCCCGATCACCTAGGCCGGGCCCCCCATTCGCGTTATGGTTCTGCCCAACTCGGATGCAAGGGGACCTCGATGGCGAAGCTCAGGTTTGGATACTTCATCGCCCCGTTCCATCGGGCGGGGACGAACCCGACCCTCGCGTTGCAGCGCGACCTCGAGTTCATCGAGCACCTCGACGCCCTCGGCTTCGACGAAGTGTGGATGGGCGAGCACCATTCGGCCGGCAGCGAGATCATCAGCTCGCCGGAGGTGTTCATCGCCGCGGCGGCCGAGCGCGCCAAGCGGATTCGCTTTGGCACCGGCGTCATTTCGCTGTCGTACCACAACCCGCTCTGGGTCGCCGACCGGCTGATGTTGCTGGATCACCTCACCCACGGCCGGATCATCGGCGGCGTGGGACCGGGCTCCCTGCCCAGCGACTCGTCCATGATCGGACTCACCCCGACCGACACGCGCGAGCTGCTCGAAACGAACCTCGACATCGTCGTCCGGCTGCTGGCGGGGGAGACCGTGAGCGCCAAGACGGCCACGCATCAGCTGTTCGACGCCAAGTTGCAGCTCGCCCCCTATTCCGACGGCGGCATCCCGCTGTCCGTCGCCGCGGTCGCGTCGCCGACGGGCGCGCGGCTGGCCGGCAAGCATGGCATCGGCCTGCTGTCCATCGGGGCGACGCTGACCGTCGAGGGCTTCAACGCGCTCTCCTATCACTGGGGCATCGTCGAGGAGCGCGCGGCGGCCTTCGACACCCGGGTCGACCGCAAGAACTGGAGCCTGGTCGGGTTGTTCCACCTCGCCGAAACCGAAAAGCAGGCCCGCGAGGAGGTCAAGTTCGGCATCGAGCCGTGGTTCCGCTACTTCCAGAAGGTGGCCGCCTTCCCGCAGATGACGATGCCCGGCGAGCAGCTCGACGAGATGATCGACGTCATCAACGACAACGGCGCGGGCGTGATCGGCACGCCCGAGCGGGCGCGCGAGCAGGTGCAGCGGCTGTGGGATCAGTCCGGCGGCTTCGGCTGCATGCTGCAGATGGGCCACGAGTGGGCCAACCCGGCCGCCACCAAACGCTCCGCCGAGTTGTTCGCCGCCGAGGTGATGCCGCATTTCCAGGGCCAGGCGCAGCCGACGCTGGACGCCGCCGCGCGTGCCGGGCAGGCCCGCGAGACATTCGCGCAATCCCAGTTGGACGCCGTCGCGCACATGACCAAGAAGTATCAGGACGAGGTCGACTCGAAGTAGCGCTCCCGCCCGAAAGCGTGCCGGCGCGACGGTGCGGCCGTCACGCGCCTTGTCTACCGACCGCCGTTCGATTCCCGCTCGGCCGCCTTGACCAGCCGGCCGGCGAAGAAGCGGACCGCCCCGCCCATGGCGGCCCGCATCACCGGACCGGTGCCGCGCACCCCCTCGGTGAACGATCCGGTCCAGCGGATGTCGGTGCCGCCCAACGGGTTCGGCGTGAAGACCACCTCGCCCGAGTAGTCCTTGGCGGGGGTCGGCGGACCGACGAGTTTGTAGGCGTGCCGGCGGTCCTGCTCGTATTCGACGGTCTCCTCCTGCACCAGGACCGGCCACATGCCCACCTTGCGCACCGCGCCGATGCCGCCGGGTGCGGGATCGCCCTGCCGCGCCCAGCTCGAGTGGACGACGATGGGCTTGGCCCACTTCGACCAGTTGGCGCCGTCGGTCACCAGCCGGAACAGCGTCGCGGCGGGCGCGCTGCTGGTCCGGTTGATCTCGAATGAATACGTCCTGCCTGACATGACCCAACTCCCGGTGCAATCGTCGACGACCCTGCGTGCCGCTCGCGCGTAGGCTACCGCCCACGCCCGGCGGGTCTTCCCCGGCCGTCCGCGGGAGGCAGTGGCGCGCGAGCGCGGCCGCTTACGGCGCGCGGGGCCTGATGCCCGAATTCGGTTCCCACCGAACGGCCTTCGCCCGCGGCGTGCCGACCATCACCTTCACAACCGGGTGGTCGCCGCGGTCGCCTTGCCTACAGTGGGGTCATGGAATCCGGTTTCCGGCAGCACACCGAGGGCGTCCCCGGGCTGCTCAGGATCGAGGACTGCCTGGACGCCGACGGCAACATCATGCCGCCGCCGGACGTCACGCTGATCTCGCTGATCGACCGCAACATCGCCAACGTCGGCGACGCCGTGGCGTACCGCTTCCTGGACTACAACCGTTCGCCCGACGGGGCCGTCGAAGAGGTGACGTGGGACCGGTTCGGGGTCCGGCTGGAGGCCATCGGCGCGCGCGTCCAACAGGTCGCCGGGCGCGGCGAGCGGGTCGCGGTCCTGGCGCCGCAGAGCCTCGATTACGTGATGGGTTTCTATGCGGCGATCAAGGCCGGAACCATCGCGGTGCCGCTGTTCGCGCCCGAACTGCCGGGCCACGCCGAACGTCTCGACACGGCCCTGCGCGATTCGCGCCCGACGGCGGTGCTGACCACGTCGGCCGCGCGGGGTGCGGTCGAGGGTTTTCTGAGCACCCTGCCGCAATCGCAGCGGCCGCGGGTCGTCGTCATCGACGAGATCCCAGACTCGGCGCGCGCGTCGTTCGCGCCCACCGAGCTGCGCCACGACGACGTCTCCCACCTGCAGTACACGTCGGGCTCCACGCGGCCCCCGGTCGGCGTCGAGATCACCCATCGTGCGGTCGGCACCAACCTCGTGCAGATGATCCTGTCGATCGACCTGCTGGACCGCAACACCCACGGCGTGAGCTGGTTGCCGCTCTACCACGACATGGGCCTGTCGATGATCGGCTTCCCGGCGGTGTACGGGGGACACTCCACGCTGATGTCGCCGGCCGCCTTCGTCCGCCGCCCGCAACGCTGGATCAAGGCCCTGTCGGCCCAGGCGGGGCGCGCCGTCACCGCGGCGCCGAACTTCGCCTACGAATGGGCCGCCCAGCGGGGGGTGCCCGCGCCCGGCGACGATGTCGACCTGAGCAACGTGGTGCTGATCATCGGGTCGGAACCGGTCAGCATCGAGGCGATCAACGCCTTCAACAAGGCCTTCGCCCCGTACGGGCTGCGGCCGACGGCGTTCAAGCCTTCCTATGGCATCGCGGAAGCCACGCTGTTCGTCGCGACCATCGCGCCCGACGCCGAGGCGACGCCCGCGTACTTCGACCGCGAGGAGCTGGGCGCCGGCCGCGCGGTGCGGGTCGCGCCGGACGCCCCGACAGCGGTGGCGCAGGTGTCCTGCGGCCAGGTGGGCCGCAGCGAATGGGCCGTCATCGTCGACCCTGACACCGGGACGGAGCTGGCCGACGGTCGCGTCGGCGAGATCTGGCTGCAGGGCAACAACGTCGGCCGGGGCTACTGGGGGCTGCCCGACGACACCCGGCGCGCGTTCGGCGCCCGCTTGCGATCGCGGCTCGACGAGGGCAGCCACGCCGAGGGTTCGACGGCCGACCGGGCGTGGCTGCGGACCGGCGACCTGGGCACCTACCTCGACGGCGAGCTCTACGTCACCGGCCGGATCGCCGACATGGTCACCGTCGGCGGCCGCAACCACTACCCCCAGCACATCGAGGCGACCGTCGCCGAGGCGTCGCCCCTCGTCCGGCGGGGATACGTCACCGCGTTCGCGGTGCCCGCCGGGGACGCCGGACAACAACTGGTGATCGTCGCCGAACGGGCGGCCGGCACCAGCCGCGCCGACCCACGACCGGCCGTCGACGCCATCCGGGCCGCGGTCTCGCGCCGCCATGGGCTGCCCGTCGCCGACGTGCGGTTCCTGCCGGCCGGCGCCATTCCCCGCACCACCAGCGGCAAACTGGCGCGCCGGGCGTGCCGCGCGCAGTACCTGAGCGGCGGCCCGGTCGTCCACTGACGTCCGGCGGCGCGGAACCGGCGAAAACGCGCTGCCCACCGGCGCCGCTGTCCTAGTCTCCACTCGGAGGAGCGACGATGGTGCTCAAGATTGCGGTATCGGCGGACCAGATTCACGGCGACGTGGATACCGGCTACGGGAAGGTCGCCGACGCCTTCCGCGCCAGCTTCCGCGACGGCGCGGAGGTGGGGGCGGCGGTCGCCGTCTACCGCGACGGGGTCAAAGTGGTCGACCTGTGGGGCGGCTACCGCAACGGGGTGGCCAGACAACCCTGGCAGCCCGACACGATGGTGAACATGTTCTCCACGACCAAGGGGGTCGCCGCCCTGGTCATGGCCGTCGCGGTGTCCCGCGGACTGTTCTCCTATGACGCCCGGGTCGCCGACTACTGGCCGGAGTTCGCGCAGGCGGGCAAGGGCGATGTGACGGTCCGCCAGCTGCTGGGACATCAGGCCGGCCTGTGCGCGCTCAAGCCCAAGCCGGCGCTGTCCGACGTCGCCGACCCGGACAGGCTCGCACCGATTCTGGCGGGCCAGGTACCGGCGTGGCGACCGGGCACCCGGCACGGCTACCACGCGATCACGCTCGGCTGGTACGAGTCCGAACTGATCCGCCGGACCGACCCGGCGGGCCGCACGCTGGGCCGCTTCCTGGCCGACGAGATCGTCCGGCCGCTGGGTCTCGACATGCACATCGGCTTGCCGGATTCGGTCGACCGGGAGCGGGTTGCGCACGTCCACAATTGGGTGCGCGCCGAAACGCTGCTGCATCTCAAGGTGATGCCGCCGGGATTCGTGGGTGCCTCGCTCAACCCGGTCGGCCTGACGGCGCGCACCATCGCCGTCCCGCGTGGCGTCAACGCGTTCAACGGCGACTACAACCGCGACGACGTGCGGGCGGTCGAGATCCCGTCGGCCAACGGCATCGGCACCGCCCGGTCGGTGGCGCGCATGTACGGCAGCGCGGCCACCGGCGGGGCCGGGCTCGGCCTGGCCGGGGACATCCTCGAGGCGCTGGCCGCACCGGGGCAGGCGCCGAGCCGGGGCATTCGCGACAAGGTGATGGACGTGGACGTCGCATATTCGCTCGGCTTCTGTAAACCCGTGCCGCACTTCGCCTTCGGCTCCTCCGACCGGGCCTTCGGAACTCCGGGCTTCGGTGGGTCGTTCGGCTGCGCGGACCCGGACACCGGCGTCGGCTTCGCCTACGTGATGAACCGGCTGGGTTTCCACCTGTGGAGCGACCCGCGCGAGCTCGCGTTGCGGCAGGCGCTGTTTCGCGATGTGCTCGGCGTGCGGCCACAGACATGAGGCCGGCGGGAGCGCGCCCGCCGGGGTGACGGTGCCGAGATCGCATGGGGGATCGCCGGGGGATCCGCAACATCAGCACCAGGAGGCGCGATGGTCGACCCGCCCCCCGACGAGGAACGGCTCGCCGGCCGCACCGACTCGCCGGACCGCTCCACCCCGGTCCGGCCGTCGATCGTGTATCCGCCCGCGGGCGCTCCCAACGTCGTCGTGGCACTGCTCGACGACGTCGGATTCGGGGCCGCATCGACTTTCGGTGGGCCGGTGCCGACACCGGCGCTGGACCGGGTCGCCGGCGCGGGGTTGCGCTACAACCAATTCCACACGACCGCGTTGTGTTCTCCGACGCGCGCCGCGCTGCTGACCGGACGCAACCATCACAGCGCGCACATGGGCACCATCTGCGAGATCGCGTACGGGCTGCCCGGGTACGACAGCGTGATACCGCAAAGCACCGCCACGGTCGCAGAGGTGTTGCGGTTGAACGGCTACAGCACGGCGCTGTTCGGCAAGGCGCATTTCACCCCGACGTGGGAGACCGGCCCCGCCGGCCCGTTCGACCGCTGGCCGACCGGTCTGGGATTCGAACGCTTCTACGGTTTCCTGGGTGGGGACACGTCCCAGTACGAACCCGCGCTCTACGACCAGATCACACCGATTGAGCCGTACGCCGGACGCGACGACTACCACCTGACGGAGGATCTCGCCGACCGGGCGATCGAGTGGATCCGGCTGCAGCAGACGTCGGCGCCGGACAAGCCGTTCTTCGTCTACTTCGCGCCCGGCGCCACCCACAGCCCCCACCACGTGTGGCCGGAATGGTCGGACCGATTCGCCGGTCATTTCGACGACGGCTGGGATGCGTTGCGGGAACGCACACATGCGCGCCAGCTCGAGATGGGCATCATCCCCTCTGGGACACGGCTGACGCCGCGCCCCGAGCAGATACCGGCCTGGGCCGACTACGACGACCGCTACAAGCCGGTGGCCCGGCGACTGATGGAGGTCTACGCCGGGTTTTTGGCCCACACCGACGCCCAGATCGGGCGGATCGTCGACGCGCTCGACGAGTTGGGGCAATGGGACGACACGCTTTTCATCTACCTGTGCGGCGACAACGGCGCGTCGGGGGAAGGAACGCTGCACGGCGCCTGGAGTTCACCGGCTTTCCAGAACGGGATGCCCGAAGACCCCGAATGGCTGCTGGCGCACATGTCCGACTTCGGCACGCGACGATGCGAGAACCATTACAACGTCGGCTGGGCGTGGGCGCTCGACGCCCCGTTCCAGTGGATGAAGCAGGTGGCATCGCATTTCGGCGGAACCCGTAACGGGCTGGCGATCTCGTGGCCGCGCGGCATGACGGCGGCGGGGGAGCAGCGCGGCCAATTCCACCATGTCATCGACATCGCTCCGACCATCCTCGAAGCCGCCGGCGTCGAAATGCCGGCACGCGTCAATGGTGTCGAACAAAAGCCGGTCGAGGGCGTCAGCATGAGGTACTCGTTCGACGACGCCGCCGCGGCCAGTCGGCGCACCACCCAATATTTCGAGATCTTCGGCAATCGCGCTGTGTACCAAGACGGTTGGATCGCCGCGTGTTTTCACGGCCGGCTGCCCTGGGTACGCGCCCAGCGCGCGACACCGTTCGGCGACACCGAACGCTGGGAGCTCTACCACCTGACCGAGGACTTCAGCCAGGGCGTCGACCTTGCCGCCCAACACCCCGACAAGCTCGCCGATCTTCAGGCGGTATTCGACGCGGAGGCAAGAAAATACGACGTCTACCCACTCAGCGACGCGACGCTGGCGCGCGCGCTGCCCGCCAACCGGCCAAGCCCGCTGGCCGGGCGCACCTCGGTCACCTACTACCCCGGGCAGGTGCGCATCCCCGAACCGGTGACGCTGGGCTATACCAGCACCTCGTTCGAGCTGATGGCGCATCTGTTCATACCGCCCGGCGGCGCCCAGGGGGTGATCATGAGCATCGGTGGCGCGATGGCCGGATGGAGTCTGTACCTCAGCGACGGCGTTCCGCACTTCGTCTACAACTACTTCGGCCGCGAGCTCACCACTGTCGCAGCCACCGGGCCGCTATCGGAAGGCCCAGTCGCGCTGCGGCTTTCGTTCGACTACGACGGCGGCGGGCTCGGCAAAGGCGCCTCGGTGTCGCTGCGTGCCGGGGACACCGAGGTGGCCAGCGGCCGCGTCGACCGCACGGTGCCCTTCCGGTTCTCGATGAGCGGCGAAACCTTGGATGTCGGCACCGACACCGGCTCCCCGGTTGTGCCGTACGGGCACGACGTCCGGTTCACGGGCCGGATCGACCGGATCGACGCCACCGTGTTTCCGCAGCCGGCCGATCTGGCCGCGGCGATCGCCGAGGCGGAGCTGCGCGCGGCTCAGGCAGCGCAATAAATGCTCGCCGTCTGGGGCGACCTCATTCCGTTGATCCTCGGCAGCGCGCTGGAACCGGTCGAGATCGTCATCACGATCATGCTGCTGGGCACCCCGTCGCGGGTGCGAGCCGCGGGCGCCTGGGTCGCCGGGCACCTCAGCACGCGCCTGCTGCAAGGCCTCGTCTTCGGCTCGATCCTGCATTGGGGATCCCGCAATGCCGACTCGAGTCGCCAGCACCACTGGGTGGTTTCCGCCGTGCTGTTGGTGGTGGCCGTGCTGTTTCTCGTCACGGCGGCGCGGGCGCTGTTCACCGACGACGATCCCAACGCGCCACCGTCGAAGTGGATGACCATGCTGACGTCGGCCACCCCCGCCAAGGCCTTCCTGATCGGCGCCGGCGTCATCACCGTCTCGGTCAAGGCCTGGGTTTTCACGCTCGCGGCGATCGGAGTGATCGGCGACGCGAATTTGAGCCGGCCCGCCAACGTCGGCTCGTACGTCGTTTTCGTGGCGCTGGCCGCAAGCGCGAACCTGCTCATCGTCGGTGTCGCCGCGATCTTCCCCAGCCGATCACGCTCGCTGCTGGACCGCGTCCTGCGCTGGCTGCAGGAGCATGACCGGTACCTCGTGATCGTGGTGGGCTTGATTTTCGGAGTCTGGTTCGGAGCCAAAGCCCTTCGCGGCTTGGGGATTCTGTGAGACCACCACCGCGGTCACGAGGGCGGCGCGGCCGGGCGGCGGCGCATCCAGAAGGTGTAGAGCGCTCCGATGACGGCGGTGACGAGACCGTAGAGCGCAACGGCGCCGTGTTCGTCCGCGTTGGGGAAGTTCGCCGACGCGATGGTCAGTGCCGTTGCGGGGTGGCGGCAGCTGCTGGCGAAGGCCAGCACCGCCGACGACTGACGTTCGGGCCCGCCCAGCACGTGCCCGACGGCGAGCGTGCTGCCCACGAACAACACCATCGCCACCAATGTCGATTCGCCCAGGAGCTTCCACATGCTCGGCGCCGCGGCGATCAACAGAACGACCATGGCCGCGGGCAACGCCCACCGCTGCACGCGATCGATCGGGCGTTCTATGCGGTCCGCGAGTGCCGGCCAGCGCGTACGGATCGCCACGCCCGCGGCGAGCGGCGCCAGCACCGACATCAGCATCAGTTGCGCGATGGCCCAGGGGCTTGCGACGTACTGATGCCCGAACACCCGTCCCACCAGCGGCGCCGCCACGGAGATCACCGGGACGGCGAGGACGGCGAGCACGACGACGAGGCCGAGCCCGTATTGCTCCCGCCCACCGGCCTTCTCTCCCCGCCGCGGCAGCAGCGGCGGCAGCGGTGAGATCGCCAGCGTGACCAGCGCGATGGCCACCGTGGGCCGCAGACTCAGCGCGCTGACCAGAACCGCGGCGATCACCGGCGCGACGAGGAGCACGGAAAGCAACGAACGGGTCAGCAGATCCGGCAGTCGCAGCACGTAGGTGACATCGGCGAACCGCGCGGTCAGCCCGTACCCCAGAATCACCACGAAGAGGCTGATTTGAAAGGCCAGCCGCGCCGCATCGGCCATGGTCACAGGGGCCAGCCTGCCATGCCCGGCTGAGAAGGGGACGCAGATGGCCGGGGTCCCACGCTCGACGTGCAAGCCGGCCATCCGCTGGTGGCATCCTGGCCGTGTGGGTTTACTCATCCGGTTGGCCGAGCTGTTGATCGTGATCCTGCCCCTGGCCGGTGCCACCGTCGCCGCGGTGCGCGCGTTCGGCGCCAATCGCCGCCGGCCCGCGCCGCAGCCGCGTGCCGACCGGGCCGAAGCCCCGCCGACCGGAGACCATCACGTCGCACAATGGGCCTCCCTGCGCCGGGTCATCGAGGAGCACAGCCGCACCGACGGGCGCTGGCTCGAGTACGAACTCGACGTGGCCAAGCTGCTCGACTTCCCGCTCATGACGGACATGCGCGACCCGCTCACGATCGCGTTCCACAAGGCCAAGCTCCGAGCCGACTTCTTGCGGCCCGTCAAGGCCGAAGACCTCCTCGACGATCGCGAATCCGCCGCGCAATACCGGGCGGCCGTCGAGGACTACGTGACCGCCTTCAACGCCGCCGAGACGGAAGCGCGGCGCCGGCGCCGCAGCGACTTCTCCCGGCCGGACCAACAGCGCATCGCGCGGGCCGAAAACCTGCTACGGGTGGCGTCGGACACCGCCGCGACCGCACAGGAACGTCGGCACGCCTACGACTTCGCCCGCAGAGAACTCGAGGGGCTGGTCGTGCTACCCGCCACGACGCAGGCGCGCCTCGAGCGCGGGATTTCCGGCGAGCTAGAGAGTTAGGCCGCCGGACCGCGGCCGGTAGCCGATGACCGGTAGCGATGACCTTCGCCTCTTACCCGTTGTGTGCCGGTGGCGGCACCATGGCCGCGTACGCCACCCGGAAGACCAGCGAGCCGCTAGGAGCACGCCATGATCGAATACGACCTGGACACCGAGCATTCGATCCTGGAAGTGCGACCGAAGGCCGCGCTCGACAAGAGCGATTTCGACGAACTCGCCAAGGCCGTCGATCCTCAGATCGCGGCGAAGGGCGACCTCGCCGGCCTCATCATCAGCGCGGCGTCGTTCCCCGGCTGGGACAGCTTCGGGGCGATGGTCACTCACTTACGCTTCATTCGCGACCACCAAAAGCACATCAAGAAGATCGCGGTGGTCACCGACTCGCCGCTGGGGGACGTCGCCGAACATCTGACCGCACACTTCGTGGCGGCCGAAATCCGGCACTTTCCCGCCGGTCAAATCGATCGGGCGCGACAGTGGATCAACGGCTCCTGATCGCTTGCGGCTGGGCTCAACTCGGGGCGCGAAGCGACGCGACCGGCGGGCGAGTTCTTCGACGAGGCGACGATGGCACGGGTCGCGGCGGTTCCGCCAGCCGGCCGCCCCTGACCGCGGCGCGTGTCACGATGCTCCGATGACCGCGACTCCCGACCCGCCTTTGGCCGGACCCGGCGGATGCGAGGGCCTCGCGGGATTTCCGATCACGCCGCCACCGCTGCGCGGGCCCGTTACGTTCGACCAGCGCTGGCGCGATCTGACCTTTCTGCACTGGCCGGTGCGGCCCGCCACCGTCGAAACCATGTACCCACCGGGCACCCGGCCCGACGTCTTCGCCGACGGAATGACGTACGTCGGTTTGGTCCCGTTTGTCATGGACAGCACCAAAGTCGGCTCCTCGCTTCGGCTTCCGTACTTCGGCAGCTTCCCCGAGACCAACGTCCGGCTCTACTCCGTCGACGGCTCCGGCCGGCACGGTGTGCTGTTCCGGTCGCTGGAGACGGCGCGGCTGGCCGTCGTGCCGGTCGCCCGGGCCGTCCTCGGCGTCCCGTACACCTGGGCGGCGATGCGGGCGACCCGGCACGGCGACCGCGTCGCGTATGCCAGCGTGCGCCGCTGGCCCCGCCGCGGCGTGCGCTGCCGCATCGAGGTCGCCGTCGGCGCCCCCGTGGAACCGACGCCGCTGGAAGTGTGGCTCACCGCCCGATGGGGCGCGCACACCCGCAAGGCCGGCCGGACCTGGTGGATACCGAACGAGCACGAAACCTGGCCGTTGCGGGCGGCCGACATCGTCGAGCTGGACGACGAGCTGGTGGCGGCCGCGTCGGTGCGGCCCGCCGGCGAGCGGCTGCGCGCGCTCTTTTCGCCCGGCGTGCGAACGCGCTTCGGCCGCCCGAGCCGCGTCGCATAGCTACGGGCAGGTGTATCCGCCGTCGATCACGATGTCGGAGCCGGTCATGTAGCTGGAGGCCTCGCTGGCGAGGTAGAGGTACAGGCCGGTGAGTTCCTCGGGGCGGCCGATCCGCCCGAGCGGTATCTTCGGCTCCCACAGGCGGTGGTATTCGGTCAACGGCTCCACGAGTTCGGTGAGAATGTAGCCCGGGCTGACGCTGTTGACCCGGATGTTGTGCGGCGCGAATTCGACGGCCATGGCCTTGGTCAGGTGGATCACGGCCGCTTTGGACGCGCAGTAGTGACCCACTTGCTGCGGGACGTTGATGATGTGACCCGACATCGAGGCCGTGGTGATGATGGCGCCGCCGTGACCCTGCCGGACCATCGACCTGGCGGCCGCTTGCGCGGTGAGGAAAACGCCTGTGACATTGGTTTTCTGGATGCCCTCGAACTCGTCGAGCGACATGTCGAGCATCCCGTTCACGGTGATGCCGCCGGCGTTGCAGACCGCGATGTCGACGCCGCCCAGCTCCCCGGTGACCCGCTCGAGCATGTCGGTCACCTGGTCGGGTTGCGTCACGTCGCAGACGATCGGCACCACCTTGCCCTCGCCGTCCGCCGCGATCTCGCGGGCCACCCGCTCCAGACCGTCGGCGCGCCGCGCGGCGATGGCCACGTCGGCACCCGCTTGCAGGTAGGCCTGCGCCACCTCCTTGCCGATGCCGCTGGAGGCCCCCGTTATCAGGGCGCGCTTGCCGCGCAGATCGAACAACTTCAAGACGTTCATGCGATATCCCTATTCAGACGAGCCGTAACGGAAACACGTTCTAGTGTGTCCGCCATGGGCAAATTCACCAGGGCCGAAATCGAGCAAGCCGTCGAAAACTACACGCGGGTGGTGGAGGGGTGCAGCGCCTCGGGCGACTGGCGACCCTTCGCGGATCTCTTCACCGAGGATGTTGTCTACACCGAACATCACTACGGGGTGTTTCACGGCCGCGAGGCCGTGCGGGACTGGATCGTCGCCGTCATGGCGCCGTTCCCGCACATGCGATTTCCGTCCGATTGGACCGCCTATGACGAGGACAACGACGCCGTCGTCGTGATGATCAAGAATCTGCTCGACCACCCGACGGATCCCCAGGGGGAACCTTTTTGGTTCCCGAACTGGACCCGGCTGGTCTACGCCGGGGACGGTTTGTTCTCCAGCGAGGAGGACATCTACAACCCGAACCGGGACGCCCCCGGTGTGGTGGCCGCCTGGCTACAGGCCGGCGGCCGGCTCGAGTCCGAGGAGATCCTGCAGCCGGGCGCCTGAGCGGTCGCCACCTGGTGCCTAGGCGGACGACAGGTCCGGCTGCCGCCCGCGGCGCCGCGACCGCACGGCCGCCAGCGCCTGTTCCCACGCCAGCAGCGTGGCGGCCTTCAGGTTGGCCGGCTTCACACTCTCCTTGGACAGCAGCGCGGTTGCCGCCGCCTTCGTGGTGGCCGACGCCTTCGACATGTGGCCGGAGTCGAACGGCGGCTGCGGATCGTATTCGAGCGCGAGTTGGATTGCCTTGGCGCGGTTTTCGCCGCCGATTTGCCCGGCCAGCCAGAAGGCGAGGTCGAGTCCCGCGGAAACGCCCGCGCTGGTGACGATGTCGTCTTCATGCACCACGCGCTCGTCGGCCACCGGGACAGCGCCGAACGCCTTCAGCGCGGGAATGGTCAGCCAGTGCGACGTCGCCCGCCGCCCGTCGAGCAGGCCGGCGGCGGCCAGGATCACCGAACCCGAGCACACCGACGTCGTCCATCGGGCGGTCCGATGGGCCCGCCGCAGCCAGTCCAGCAGCGCCTCGTCCCGGGCATGCACCGGCGTCGACGGGCCGCCCGGCACGAGAATCACGTCGGGCGAAGGGGTTTCGGCCAGCGAGTGGGTGGCCCCGATGACCAGCACGCCCGAGTCCGCGGTGATCGGCCCCGTCTGGTGCCAGACGAACCGCACCTCGGCGTCCGGCAGGTTGCGCAGCACCTCGTACGGGCCGATCATGTCGAGCGCGGTGAATCCCGGATACGTCACGATCGCGATCTGCGTCATTGGGTGCCGTCCTTTCTGGTCAGGCGAAGGCTTTGCGGTATTGGTCGGGCGGGATGCCGACCCGGCGAAGGAAGTTGCGCCGCATCGTTTCCGCCGTACCGAAGCCGCAGCGGGTAGCGATCGCGACGACGGTGTCGTCGGTCTCCTCCAACTGCCGGCGCGCGGCCTCGGTGCGGATCCGCTCGACGTATTGGCCGGGCGCCTCGCCGACCTCGGCGGTGAACACGCGGGTGAAGTGGCGCGGGCTCATCGCCGCCCGGCGGGCCAGCTCGTCGATGCTGTGCTCGCTGCCGGGTTCCGCCTCGATCGCCTCCTGCACCGCGCGGATCGAATTCCGTTTGGCGCGCGGCATCCACACCGGCGCCGCGAACTGCGTCTGCCCGCCGGGGCGGCGCAGGTACAGCACCAGCCAGCGGGCGACGGTCTGTGCGACCTCGGTGCCATGGTCGTCCTCGACCAGCGAGAGCGCCAGGTCGATCCCCGCGGTGACGCCCGCGGCCGTCCACACGGCATCCGAGCTCCGGACGAAGATCGGATCGGCGTCGACGTCGATCGCCGGGAACTCGCGGGCCAGCCGGTCGGCGAACGCCCAGTGCGTGGTCACCCGGCGCCCGTCCAGCAGCCCCGCCTCGGCGGCCAGGAATGCGCCGGTGCAGACCGTGACCACGCGGCGGGCCGCTCCCGCGACGGCTTTGATCCAGCCGATCAGCTCGGCATCCGACCGCGCCGCGTCGACGCCCCCGCCGCCGGGCAGCACGACCGTGTCAATCTTCTCACTGGGGTCCCCGGGTTCCGGCAGCGGCGCCGCGACGAAGGCCAGGCCGGTCGGCGTCGCCACGGGCCGGCCGCCGACCGAGGCCACGACGACGTCGTAGCCGCCCCCGGTGAGGAGCGCCGCGCCGGTGAAGACGTCGTGCGGTCCCACCACGTCGAGCCCCTGCACGCCGGGGAAACCGGCGATGACCACCTTGCGAGCCATGGACTCAAGTGTTCGGCACCGCAGGCGTGTCGTCTACGCCATGCAACCCACCAATTAGGACATGGGACCTGGCCCATGGCGGCCGCGACGGGCTTGGCAGACTGTCGGCATGGCACAGATAACGTTGCGTGGAAATCCGATCAACACCGTCGGCGAGCTGCCTGCCGTCGGATCTTCGGCGCCGGCCTTCACCCTGACGGGCGGCGATCTGGGGGCGGTCAGTAGCGACCAGCTCGACGGTAAAGCCGTGGTGCTCAACATCTTCCCGTCCGTGGACACGCCGGTCTGCGCGGCGAGCGTCCGGATCTTCAACGAGCGCGCCGCCGCCGGCGGCGCCACGGTGGTGTGCGTGTCGAAGGACCTGCCGTTCGCGTTCGCGCGGTTCTGCGGGGCGGAGGGCATCGAGAACGTCACGACGGCGTCGGCGTTCCGCAGCAGCTTCGGCGAGGACTACGGCGTCACCCTCAAGGACGGCCCGATGGCCGGGCTGCTCGCCCGGGCGATCGTGGTGGTCGGCCCCGACGGCAAGGTCACCTACACGGAGCTGGTCCCGGAGATCGCCCAGGAGCCCAACTACGACGCGGCGCTGGCCGCGGCGGGCTGACCTCGGCTAATCGGCCCCGCGTAGAGAGCGGCCGTCGGGCGTGCGTCGCGACGTACCGGCGTCCGCCATCTTGGGCTGTCCCAACGCGCCGGACGCGTGTCAGCCTGACCCTTCCACCGCTCGGGGGTGATCGGGCCGGCGGCAAAGTCAAGGACTGACAAGGTCGTCTCGACGTCAGGAGCCGCCCGAGCTAGGTCCGAGTCGATCCGCGGCCCCCGCCAGCGCTTCGCGGCACCCCGCCCACATCCCCTCGATGATGTCGGCGGCCGGCGGGAGGTCCTGGATCCGCCCGGCCACCTGCCCGGTGTTCGCGACGCTGGCGTCCAAGTCCCCGTCGAAATAAAGTCGCTGCACCCGTTGCAGCGCAGCGGCACCGTCGCCGGAAGACGCTGCGGCGTCCAGCCTCTCGGCGGCGGCCGTCCGGATGACCCGCATCATGCGTGTGCCGTCGAGGGGGAGCAGCACGGTGGACGTCTCGTCGGCCGCGACCACCGCGCTCTTGAGGTTGCCGTGCACCGGGGAATCGGCCGATGCGAGCAGCCGCGTGCCCATTTGCACGCCCTCGGCGCCGAGCACCAGGGCGGCGGCCATCGACCGCGCGTCGCAGATTCCTCCCGCGGCCACGATCGGTACGCCGGCGTGCGCGGCGACCAACGGCAGCAACACCATGGTCGACGCACCGAATCGGTTCTTGAACCCGCCACCTTCGACGCCCTCCACCACGAGCCCGTCCACCCCGGCGTCGATCGCTTTGCGCGCCGCCGCAAGGGTGCCGACCACGTGGAAGACGGTGATGCCGGCATCGTGGAGGCGGGCGGTGAACAGCGCCGGATCACCGGCGGAGGTGGTGACGAACCGAATGTCGTTGGCGACAAGAAGATCCACCGTGGCCGGGTCGCGGTTCATGATCAGCGCGATGTTGGCGCCCACCGGCCGGTCGGTGAGATCCCGGACCCGCCGGAGATCGGCCCGGCCCTGCTCGGAGGTGGTCTCGATGATGCCCAGCGCGCCGGCGTTGGACACGGCCGCGGCCAGCTGGGCGCCGGCGATGTAGGTCATCGGCGCCTGGATGATCGGGATGTCGATCCGCGCGAGTTCGCAGACCCGGTTGGGTGCGGTGCCCGTAATCATGAACCCCGCGGATCGATGAGGTCGCGGAAGCCCGCGGCGGGGTGAACCGCCGCGCCCAGGCCGACCACGCGGTCGGTGAGCCCCCTGTCCGACGTCACCACCCGAATGTCGTGTGGGCGGGGATCGGCTTGGACGCGACGGACGATCTCGTCGTCGGCCGAGTTCGCAGCCGCTTGGGGCGCATAGGCGACCTCGATCACCGACGCGGTGATGGCGGTCGACGGCGGCCGCTCGAACACGACCGTCACGGAGTCTGACTGGGTGGCAGCCCATCGGTCGAGGCGGTCCACCAGCACGACCATGGCGCGGCCGCGGTCCTTCCACCAACCGTCCGGGCGGCTCCCGATCACATTCATGCCGTCCACGATCCACCGCACGCCCTTACGGTAGGGCGGCGTTTCGCCGTGCAAACCACCACCCCGCGTTCAGCGGCGATTTCATTCTTTTCGACCTCAAGTCGTTGGTACGGTCACCGATGTCAGTTTCCGCGGATGCGGTCGCACAGTTGGGACAGGTGAATGACGTTGATAGCCGACACCGATGACCGGGTCGTCTCGCTGGCTCGCGGCATGCGCGAGCTGGTGCGCGCCGAGGCCGCCGATTCCGAGCGGGCGCGCACCCTGACGCCGGCGATCGTCGACCAGATGTGGGCCAGCGGGCTGATGTCGGCCTTCAACCCGGCCGCGGCCGGCGGTGTGGAGCCGTCGTTCACCGAGATGATCGAGACGTGGATCGAAATGGCTTGGCAGGACGGGTCTTTCGGTTGGGTCGGCATCGCCAACCTGCCGTCCTCGTTCGCCGCCGCAGCGTATCTGCCCGACGAAGGCTTCGCCGAGGTGTTCACCGCGCACGACAACCGCGTCACGATGGGCGGCCAATTCTTCCCCAACGGACAAGGATCCGCGGTCGACGGCGGTTACCTGGTGAGCGGGTCGTGGAGCTTCGGCTCGGGCACCGGTCACTCGCAATACATCGCGGCCGGCTTCCTGCCCATGGACGACGGCGAGATGCGTTGGATCAGTGAAGGCTTTCCCGAGATGCGGGTCGCGGTGATTCCCCGCGATCAGATCAGCTTCAACGACGGCTGGTTCGTGCAGGGGCTCAAGGGAACCGGGTCGTATGACTACAGCGCCCAAGAGGTGTTCGTGCCGGCGAGCCGCACCTTCGAGCTGTTCACGCGGCAGCCGTATCGCGGCTCGTCGCCGGCCGCCCGGATGGGGCTGATGCCGGTCACCGCGGCCGGCCACGCGTCCTGGGCGCTGGGGGTGGCCAAGAGCATGCTCGACGACGTCCAGGAGCTGGCGGCGACGAAGTTCCGGATGAGCGACATGGCGTCGCTCGCCAGCCGGCCCACCTTTCAGAAGGGGCTGGCGCACCACCGTGCGGCCTGGCGCGCCGCTCGCCTGCTGGTGCTCGACGCGTTCACCACCGCCGAGGCCGCGGTCGCGTCGGGGGTGGACCTGACACCCGCGCTGCGCGCGGACATGCGGGTGGCGGCGGTCTACGCGACCGACACGGCCCGCGCCTGCGCCGAGTGGGCGCATCTGGTCGCGGGCACCAGCTCGATCCGGGAGGGCAGCCGCCTGGAGCGCGCTTTCCGCGACATCTACACCGGCACGCAGCACGCCTTCATCAGCGAGAAGGTGGCCATCGACGTCGCGCAGATCTGGCTCGGGATCATCGACGACCAGCCGGGTCTGTGAGGCGCTGACGCCGCCGGCTACACCAGGCGTTGGCCCGGGAGCTCGACGCCGGAGTCGTCGCGCTCGGGCTCGTCGTTCTGCCCCGTCAGCGACGAGGCGAGACCCGGCCCGGCGGCGCCGCCGGCCGACGCGCCCTGGGCCAGCGAGCCCAGCGAACTCAACGGGGCGGCACCGGCGCCCAGCAACGTCGAAGCGGCGCTGGCGGCGGCGGGCATCGCGGCCGGACCCGGCACCATCGGGGAAGTGGTCGGCACCGTCGGCGAAGTGCTCGGCACCGTCGGTGCCGGGCCGGCGACCGGCCCTCCCTCGACCAGGTTGGCGAGGGGCTGCGTGCGGGGAGCCGAGCCGCCCGCCCCGGGCAGCACCTCCGCGCGCAGCAGTCCACCGCCGCCCGTGGGCCCGACGAAGGTCTGGCCGGCGATGCGGGCGCCTGCCGAATCCAACGTGCCCGCCGTCTCCCCGTCGACCTGGGCGTACATGCGGGCGATGTCGGTCAAGGCGACCCCGGTGCGGGCCATCTCCTCCTGGGCCGCGGTGTTCAGCGCCAGCATCGCGGCGCCCTCCGCGGCGAAGGCCGCCACGGCCTGAATCGAGACCTCGTCGGCTCCAGCCGGAGCCAGCGCGGTCACCGCCACCGACGCGGCGGCGCCGGAAGCCAAACCCTGGGTTGCGATTTCGACCACCTGCAGCCCGATGGCGCCGGCGGCCGGGTCATGTGTCATGGGTTCCATGTGCGTGCTGCTCCTGTGCGAGCGTCGAGCGCCGGCACGTCGGGGGCCAGCTGCGCTGGGCGGTGCATCAAGTCTAAGGGCGCCGGCGGCGTGCCGCCCACACTTTCTCGCGGAGCATCCCGGCGCCGTCCCGTGGGAGCGTGGGTGCAAAAGACCGAAATCGTCGCCCACCGTCGGTCGTCCCCTACTATCAGCCCATGCGCGGCTCCAAAATCCTGATCACCGGCCCGACCGGTCAAATCGCGACCCCCATCGCACGGGCGCTCGCGGCCGACAACGAGGTGTGGGGCATCGCCCGCTTCACCGACGCGGCGGCGCGCGAGAACCTGGAGAAGTCGGGTGTCCGCTGCCAGACGGTCAACCTGGCGGCCGGCGAGTTCGCCGACCTGCCAAACGATTTCGAGTACGTCCTCAACCTGGCGGTGGCCAAGAGCGGAAACTGGGACAAGGATCTCGCCGCCAACGCCGAGTCGGTGGGCCTGCTCATGGCGCACTGCCGCGGCGCGAAGGCGTTCCTGCACTGTTCTTCCGCCGCCGTCTACGACCCGCCGGACGACGACCCGCGAGCCGAGGACGCCGCCCTGGGCGACAACCACAAGTGCCTGTTTCCCACTTACTCCATCTCCAAGATCGCCGGCGAGGTCGTCGCCCGATCGATGGCGCGGGCCCTCGGGGTGCCCACCACCGTCGCCCGGCTCAACGTTCCCTACGGCGACAACGGCGGGTGGCCGTTCTACCACATGGAGATGATGTTGGCGGGCATCCCGATCCCGGTCCCACCCGGTGAGGCCGCCCGCTACAACCCGATCCACGAGGACGACATCATCGCGACCATCCCGAAGCTGCTGGAGGTGGCATCGGTTCCGGCCACGACGGTGAACTGGTGCGGTGACCAGACGGTCAGCATCCAGGAGTGGTGTGGCTATCTCGGTTCGCTGGTGGGCAAGGAGCCGGTCTTCGAAGTCAGCGGGCAAGCGCTGCGCGGCAATCCGACGAGCAGCGACCGGATGCACGAACTGATCGGCGGCACCAGCATCGACTGGCGTGACGGCCTGCGCCGGATGGCGGCCAAGTTCCATCCAGAGCTGGTCGGCGCCTAGGAAACACCTAGGCCTTACCGGTGCGCCGCGGATCCGACCGTCAGCGCCTGCGCAATCTGGCGCTGCTCCGACGCGTTCGCGACCGGATCGACCGCGAGTACGCGCGGCCGCTGGACGTGGAGGCGCTCGCCCGTGACGTGCACATGTCCGCGGGCCACCTGAGTCGCGAGTTCCGCCGGGCGTACGGCGAATCGCCCTACTCCTACCTGATGACGCGGCGCATCGAGCGCGCAATGGCGCTGCTGCGGCGCGGCAACCTCAGCATCACCGACGTGTGTTTCGCGGTGGGGTGCTCGTCGTTGGGCACCTTCAGCACTCGGTTCACCGAACTGGCCGGCGTGTCACCGAGCGCCTACCGGCGCCGCGCGGTGGACCCGTTGGCGGGGATGCCGCCTTGCGTGGCCAAACAGGTGACCAGACCGGTCAGGAATCGAGAAGCACCGGTCGCCGGGCCGCACCTAGCCTGACGCCATGGACATCACCATTCACTCGAGCTTCCTGCCGCACGACGACCCCGAATCCTCGCTCGCCTTCTATCGCGACATCCTCGGCTTCGAGGTCCGCCTGGACGTCGGCAAGGGCGAAATGCGCTGGATCACCGTCGGACCCCCGAACCAGCCCGACACGTCCGTCGTGCTGAACCCGCCGGCCGCCAACCCGGGCCTTACCGACGACGAGCGGCGCACGATCGCCGAGATGATGGCCAAGGGGAGCTACGCCATGTTGCTGTTGGCGACCAAAGACCTCGACCGCACCTTCGGGCAACTGCAGGCCAACGACGTCGACATCGTTCAGGAACCGACGGAACAGCCGTACGGATTGCGCGATTGCGCCGTCCGCGATCCCGCCGGCAACCTGATCCGGATCCAACAGCTGCGCTGAACGCCGGCCGGGTGATCGCCGGCGCCTAGCCGTTTCCGCGCCCACCGGCCGGGGTCCCATCCGTGAACGCGGCCCTTGACCGCGCCGCACGCCCAATGCTAAGCAAGTGCTCAGCATCAGAGCGACAGTGGCGCGGGCCCCGACGGCCCGCGAGATGAGAGGGGCCAGATGGCGCTGCAGACGGTATTGGACGACCTCCGAAGGCGACCGGGAACGGGTGACGTCATCGCGGTGATCGACCCCGCCACCGAGGAGACGATCACCGAGTTCACCGATTGCGGCGAAGCGGCGGTCGACGACGCCGCCGCGCGGGCGAGGGCTTCCTTCGAGGCGGGCGTCTGGTCCCAGCTCCCGGGCCGCGAGCGGGCCAAGGTGATGTGGCGCATCGCCGATCTGATCGACGAACACGCCGACGAGTTCGCCCACCTCGATTCGCTCAACACCGGCATGCCGTTGCTGCAGGCGCAGTTGCAGATGTCCACCTGCTCGGAGTTCTTCCGCTACTACGCGGGCTGGTGTTCCAAGCTCAACGGCGTCGCCTACGACGTGAAGACCGACGGCATCGCGACCGACGCCTTCGTCAGCATGCACGCCTACACCCTCAAGGAGCCCTTCGGCGTGGTGGGGCTGATCTTCCCGTGGAACGGGCCGATCTTCAATGCCAGCGCAAAGCTCGCGCCCGCGCTCGCGGCCGGCTGCAGCATGCTGGTCAAGCCCGCCGAGGAGACCCCGCTGTCGGCGCTGTTGCTGGACAGGCTGGTCCACCAGGCCGGCGTTCCCGAGGGTGTGGTCAACCTGCTCACCGGCTACGGCCACACCGCCGGTGCCGCCATCACCGCGCATCCCGACGTCGAGAAGGTGGCGTTCACCGGCTCGACCGAGGTCGGCAAGGAGATCGTGCGCGCCTCGGCCGGCAATCTCAAGAAGGTCATGCTCGAACTCGGCGGGAAGTCGCCGGTGCTGATCTTCGACGACGCCGACCTGGACAAGGCCATCATGATGGCCTCGCTGGGCATCTTCGTGCACTCCGGGCAGGGATGCGTCTGCGGCTCAAGGATTTTCGTGCAGCGCGGCGTCTACGACCGGGTGGTGGAAGGCATCGCGATGATGGCGAACACCTTCAAGCTGGGCGCGCCGGACGAGGAGGGCTGCGTCAGCGGCCCGTTGATCAGCCAGAAGCAGCTGAACCGTGTGATGGGCTTCATCGACGAGGGCCGCAGCGACGGCGTCGAAGTGGTCACCGGCGGGTACCGCCTGGACCGCAAGGGCTACTTCGTTCACCCGACCGTGCTCACCAACGTCGACCCCGGCATGCGGCTGTATCAGCAGGAGATCTTCGGGCCGGTGGTCAGCGTCCTGCCGTTCGACGACGAAGACGAGGCCGTGGCCATGGCCAACGACACCACCTACGGCTTGGCCGCCACCGCGTGGACCGAGAACCTCGGCCGCGCGCACCGGATCGTCAAGCGGCTGCAGGCCGGCAGCGTCCAGGTCAACTGCCAGTTGGTGTTCGACCACGATGTGCCGTTCGGCGGTTACAAACAGTCCGGCTGGGGCCACGAGTTCGGGCGCGAGGGCATCGAGGCTTACCTGAAGACAAAGTCGGTCTGGGCACAGCTCTAGCGGCCGCCAAGGCGCGAAAGTCCCGAACCCGCGGCGGGTCCGGAACTTTCGCGCTACCGGGGCGGAGTCAAGATCCCTTGGCGTACCGGGTCAGGAACCCGAAGGCCGCGACCGCCGCGACCGCGCCGATCACTCCCCACAGCACCAACTGGAACACCATCGACCCGAAGAGCCAGCCGAAGGTCATCCCGATGTAAAGGGCCCAGATCAGCCGGAAGGCGCTCCACAGCGCGACCGCGCCGGCGCTGAGTCCGATGTAGAGGCTGCGCTGACGGTCGACCCGATTGATCTGTTCTTCGATGCTGGCCGGGACGATCTTCATTTCTGACTTCCTTTCGTGTGGCGCCGCCGGACTGGCGTCGTCGTTGCGCCCAGTACAGACCGCTGAATCGGCTACCGATCCCAACCCACCGCCGCGGCGAAGGCGTGGCACCCCGGGTGGGCCGTCACCTCCCTTGCGGCGCCGGGACGCAGGTGGGTCAATTCAGGGGGCCGCCGCGCGTACCGCTCCGTTCGCGCGGGTACCCGCGGTGGGGCCGCGACGGCCGGTCAGTGCAACGAAGGGGAATGACCTGATGATGAATCCGATCAAGCTCGCCGAGCAGGTCGCCGAAGCGGTCCTGGCCGTGGGCGGCATCCGGGTGGGCACCGAGGAGCCCAAGTACACCCACCGCCCACTGGCCGGCAGCGTCGAGATCCGCAGCTACGGACCGCGGATCGCCGCGGAGACGCTGGTCGACGCCGACGAGAACCGCGCGCGCGACGTCGGGTTCCGACGACTGGCCCGCTACATCTTCGGCGGTAACCGGAGCGACGAATCGATCTCGATGACGGCACCCGTCGGCCAGCGGTCGACCGGAGGCGGTGAGCAGATCGCCATGACCGCACCCGTCGCCCAGTCGGCCGACGCCGAGAACGGCTACGCGATCAGGTTTTTCATGCCGGAGAAGTGGACGATGGAGACCCTGCCCGCGCCCGACGACGATCAGGTCCGCCTGGTCACCGTGCCGCCGGTGACGGTGGCCGTGCTGCGATTCAGCGGCGATCGCAGCCCCCGGGCGGTCGCGTCGCGCACCGAAGAGCTCTTGAAACTGTTACGGGACAAGGGAATCCAGGTTACCGGGAAGGCCGAGGCCTGGTTCTACGACCCGCCCTGGACGCTGCCTATGCGGCGGCGCAACGAGGTCGCGGTTCCGATCGATCCCGCGTCCGCGCCGGCCTAGGGACCCGGCATGGATCGCACTATCGGTCCGTTCGTCGTCGCCGCGGGGATATTCCTTGTGTTGCTGGGCATCCTGGTGTGGGCCGGTGGGCTGTCATGGTTCGGTCGCCTGCCGGGTGACATCAGGATCGAACACGGTAACGTGCGCGTCTTCGTCCCGGTGGTCTCGATGCTGCTGGTGTCGGTCGCGGCGACGCTCGTGCTGTCGCTCGTGCGTTTCCTGTTTCGGCGCTGAGCCGCGCCGCGGCGCGCGTCCGGTGCGTCGCCGGTTACGGTTTGGCGTGATGAATCATCGCGACGACGGGAAAGTGGACGCCGGGCTGTTGACCGGTGTCTCGGAGACGGCGCTGCTCACGCTCTACGGCAGGGCATACCAGGCCGGACGGCCGGATCCGATCATCGACGATCCGATGGCCGTCAGCCTGGTGCAGGCCCTCGACTTCGACTTCGAAAAGTTCGGGCGCAGGGGCCAGGAGATGGCGCTGCGCTCGCTGGCCGTCGACCGGTGCGCGATCGACTACCTCGCCGCGCACCCCAGGGCGACCGTCGTCGCGCTCGCCGAAGGCCTCCAGACGTCCTTCTGGCGCCTTGGCCGCGCCCTGCCCGACGCACAATTCCGCTGGCTCTCGGTGGATTTGCCGCCCGTCGTCGACCTGCGGCGGCGCCTGCTGCCGCGATCCCCGCGGATCACGGATCTCGCGCAGTCCGCCCTCGACTACAGCTGGATCGATCAGGTCGACGCGGGCGACGGCGTGTTCGTCACCGCCGAAGGGCTGCTGATGTACCTGCAACCCGCCCAGGCGTTGGGGCTGATCGCCCAGTGCGCCAAGCGGTTTCCCGGGGGCCAGATGTTCTTCGACCTACCGCCGACGATCGTCAAGAAGGTCGCGCGAAGGGGACTGCGTTCGTCCAAGCGCTACCGGGTGCCGCCGATGCCGTTCAGCCTCTCGGTGCGGCAACTGGCGAAGCTGGCCGACACCGTGCCCGGGATCCGGGCGGTGCACGATGTACCGATGCCCGCGGGACGGGGCCTGTTCTTCGGAACGCTGTACCCCGCGTTCTGGCGTTTCCCACCGGTGAAGCCGTATCGCGGCGTCTTCGCCCTACTCGAATTCGGCTCAGTCAGCCGACCTTGACCACCAGCTTGCCGACGTTCTTGCCGTCGAAGAGCATGTTGATCGCCGTCGGCAATTGCTCGAAGCCCTCGACGACCGTTTCGAGCGGCGTGAGCTTTCCGGCCTCGATCAGACCGGCGATCTCCGTCATCGCTTCCGGCGCGCGCCCGAAGTGGTCGAGCACGATGAAGCCCCGCAGCGTGGCGCGCTGGATGAGCAGATTTCCGAACGCCCGCGGGCCCGGCGGGGGATCGGCCGCGTTGTAGCCGGAAATCAGGCCGCACAGCGCCACGCGCGCACCGATGTTGAGGCGCGCGAAGATCGCGTCCATCAGATCGCCGCCGACGTTTTCGAAGTCGACGTCGATGCCGTTCGGCGTCGCCGCCGCCAGCTGTGCGGCCCAGTCGTCGGCGCGGTGGTCCACGGCCGCGTCGAAGCCGAGCTGCTCGGTGAGCAGCGCGCATTTCTCGGGCCCACCGGCGATCCCTACGACGCGAGCCCCGTCGGCCTTGGCGAGCTGGCCGGCGACCGAGCCGACCGCGCCCGCCGCTGCGGAGACGACGACCGTCTCACCCGGCTGCGGCTTGCCGATGTCGCGGATCCCGATCCAGGCGGTGAGACCCGTCATCCCCAGCGCACCCAGGTAGGCACTCGGCGAGATGCCTTCGGCCACGTCGACCGGGTTCACCATCGCCGTGTCCGACAGGACGGCGTACTCCTGCCAGCCGAGCAGGCCCTGCACTTTCTGGCCGACCGTGAACCTCGGAGTCTTCGACGCGACGATCTCACCGAGCCCGCCCGCGCGCATGACCTCACCGATCCCCACCGGCGGCAGGTACGACGGCGTGTCGTTGATCCACATGCGGTTGGTGGGGTCGAGCGAGATCCAGTCGACACGCGCGAGCGCCTCGCCGTCGGCGAGCTCCGGAATCGCCTCCTCGTTCAGTTCGAAGGTGTCCGGGCCGATGCGTCCGGTGGGGCGTTGGCGAAGCAGGAAACGACGGTTTCGATCGGCCATATGCGCACCGTACCCTTCAACAAGGGGCCCGCCGAACGAAGGGTTTTGCGCGGTGAACGTGATGTCGCGAATCGTCGCTGTCCCCATCGCCGCGCTGACCCTTGCGGCCCTATCGCCGCCCGGATCGGCCGCCGCGGACCCGCCGCCCACCCAGCAGATCACCGTCATGGCCGTCGGCCCCGATGGCCAACCGATCAACGGTTACCGAGTCGCCCCCGGACCGGGCAACGTCGGCCAGGCCAGCGACTGCAGCACGCCGTCGCCGTCGGCGGTGGCCGACAACGTGTACTCGTGCTCGCCGAGCGCGGCCGGCGCGGGCACCTGTTGGCCCTCGACGCCCGGATCGCTGCTGTGCGTGGACGATCCCTGGGACAGGAGCATGCATCGCGTGACGTATGACCGCCCGCTTCCGCCCGTGACCGCGCCCGCCACCCCGGACCCGTTTGCGCTGACACTCGACGACGGCACCCGCTGCCGGCTCCGGAATGGCGGGGCCTGGGGCTGGCGCGCCGACGGCTACGAGGGCGCCTACTGGTGCGGCGACCCGCACGCGAACCTTTCGGTTCTGTGGCTGCCCAGCCAGGGCGCCGGAAGCTGCATCGACCGCTCGTCGGCGGCGTGGACCGTCAAGGTCGGTCAGCTCGGCACGGGGGAGGCCGGCCTGCCGCCGCCCCAAACGCGGGCGGTGGCGGAAGCGTGGTTCGCGGGAGGCAAGGCCGGTCAATAGGCCGGCGCGGGTGCTGCTATAACCCACGTATGTCAGCCCCCAGGCACACGATCACCCATGTCTCGGACACCGCGCGCTGGACCGCGCTGCACCGGGCGACCGAAACCGCCCGTCCCGACGCGCTGTTCCGCGACCCGCTCGCCGAACGCCTGGCCGGCGAACACGGTCGCGCGATCGTCGAGAACGTTCGCTGGACGGATCGCAGCGGTTTCTGGCTGGTCGCCCGCACCAAGCTCATCGATGACGCCATCGCCGAAGCGCTCGCGAACGGCTGCGACCGGGTGCTGAACCTGGCCGCCGGCCTGGACACCCGGCCCTACCGCTTAGACCTCCCAGCCGATCTCACCTGGATCGAGGCCGATCTGCCCGAGCTGCTCGAGGAGAAGACGCAAGTACTCGCCGATCAGACCCCGCGCTGCCGACTCCGCCGCATGGCGGTTGACCTCGCCGACCCGCAGGCCCGAGACGCGTTCTTCAACGACGCGCTCGAGGGTGCGTCGAAGGCCTTCGTGCTGACTGAGGGTCTGTCGATGTATCTCGAACCCACCGCCATCGCCGGGCTTTCGGGTGCGATCAAGCGGCCCGAAGTCGCGTGGTGGATGCTCGATTTCGCCTTTCCCGGGCTGAAGACGCGAATCAACAAGAACGTCGCCGGAATCTCGGAGAACGCGCCGTTCAAATTCGCACCCGACAACGGGCTGGCCTTTTTCGAAGACCTCGGCTGGCGGACCGTCGAGGCGGAATCGGTGCTGGTGGCCGCCCACCGATTGCACCGCCTACCGATCTGGATGCGCCCGCTTGCCTGGCTGCCTCGACCGGATTTGCGCCGTCCGGGCCGCAGAAGATCCTCGAGTGCGGTCGCCCTGCTGACCCACTGACGGCGGCTTCTACCAGACCCGAATCCAGTCGATCAGCATGTCGGCGGGGTAGCTGCCCGGACCCGGGTCGCCGCCGCCGGACCCGGCCACCGCCAGGTTGAACACCGGATAGACCGTGTAACCCGGGCCGTTGAACGGCCAGTCCGGCAGTGAGCTCGCCGGGACGTCGAAGTAGGGTTGCGCGCCGTCGGCGTAGTCCTTCCAGAATCGGATCCCGGCCTCGTCCCACTGGGTGCGCCAGGTGTGCCAGCCGCTGTCCATCGCGATGTTGTGGGTCTTCCATTCGCCGCCGTTGGCTTTCGCGTGGACGGTGGTCGCCGAGGGCCAGCTGCCGTTGCCGTACCACTCCATGACGTCGATCTCGCCCTGGTCCTCGTTGCCCAGCCAATAGGCGGGCCAGGCGCCGGCGGTCAGACAGTTGAGTTTGATGCGCGCTTCCCAGGTGTGGCCGACGCCGCCGCGCCAGAGGCTTTGCACCTTGCCGCTGAAGTATGTGGGGCCGTCCTTGGCGGCGCGCAGCACGAGGTTGGAGTTGCCATCGAGGAAGACATTGCGACGATCGTCGCGGTACTGGCCGATGTGTTCGGGCTGCTCCCAATACGTGGGGTCTTTGATCGTCTCGCGGGCCTTGGCCACCGCCCACTTCGACGAGTCGGGCGCCGAACCGGCGGCACCGTCGAATTCGTCGTGGAAAACGTAGGCGCCGGTTTGGCCGCTGGGCGCGGCCGGGGCGGGCGGGCGACCTGCTGACCGGTCCCTTCCCGAGGGGTGGGCGCCGGCCTGCGGCGCAGGCAGCGCGGCCGCGAGCACGCCGATCCCGGTCGTCAGCATCATGCGGCGGCGATCCATCTTGGGCATACGCAAGGGACCCTAGCAGCCGGTGCGCGCCGAGCCGAAACGGGAAATGTGTCGGTGCCCGCCGCTAACGTTTCCGATCGCCGCCCGGTTCAGCCCCGGAGGGCGGCGCGGAAGCGGCTCGAGGATTGGTCGAAGAATTCATGGCCAATTCTCAACTTCGTGGGTGGTTTGGTCTCAGGATCGGCCGGGCATTCTGAGATCACAAGCCGATAACCACGAGTGCTGGATTTTGCGGGTTGGAGCGGGAGGAGTTAACGGTCGTGGCTAATACAACGGGAGCGACGGTAATTTTCCTTCAGTCCCATCCGCTATGGACGGCGGCCCAGCGGCACGAACGCGAGCGCAACGAGGCGATGCGGCGCCATCCCGCCTTCCGCGCCCGTCAGCGCGTGGCGGCATCCGGGGGCGAGATCATCCCCCTTATCCGCGATTTCAAGCTCTACCCGAGCACGAACACCCCGGCCTGAATAACTCCTCGGCAAATTGCGCAGCGGCGCCGGCAGCAGCCGCTTCTCGGGGGAAGCTGATCCTGTCCTGAAAACGATCCGATAACTCCGCGTCTGGTCGGGAAGCGCTCCGCTTCTCGACCGTCCGTGGTGGCCCCGGCGGAGGCCCCGCCGCATCCGGATTCCCCCACAAATGCGGCGCCCCCGCTTACCCCGCCCGCCCGCGCGCAACCATCACGAAATGGGCCGCGCCGCGCTGCTACGTAAAGGTGCGGACAAGCCGCGCGAGATCGCGGGCCGTTCGGCCCTACTCGGCGCCGGGTGGAGGTGCCAAGGTGGACGCCGAACATCGCCACATCCGGGGAGACGGGTTGACACACGCCAGCGAATTCACAGGAACCTCAACGGGTTTGACGACCGCAGAGGCGCAGCAACGACTGCAGCGCTACGGCCCCAACGAGATAGCCGAGCGGCATCGCAACCCGGTATTGGAATTCCTCGGCTACTTCTGGGCGCCGATACCGTGGATGATCGAAGTCGCTCTGGCGCTGTCGGTGGCCGCGCGGCACTGGACGGACGCGGCGATCATCGGGGTGTTGCTGGCGATGAACGGGCTGGTGGCGTTCTTCGAGGAACACCAGGCGGCCAACGCGATCGCCGCGCTCAAGCAGCGGCTGGCGACCTCGGCGCGGGCGCTGCGCGACGGCGCCTGGGTGACCGTGCCGGTGCGCGAGCTGGTGCCCGGCGACGTCGTGCGGGTACGCCTCGGCGACGTGATGCCGGCGGATCTGCGGGTACTCGACGACGCCACCCTCGAGGTGGACCAGTCCGCCCTGACCGGCGAGTCGCTCGCCGTCAGCCGCGGGCGCGGGCAGGACCTGTTTTCGGGCTCGGTGCTGGTGCGGGGGGAGGCCGACGCCCTGGTCTGCGCCACCGGGGCATCGTCCTACATGGGCAAGACCACCGCGCTCGTAGAGAGCGCGGGCACGGTCAGCCACTTCCAGCGCGCGGTGCTGCGCATCGGCAACTACCTCATCTTGATCGCGGTGGCACTCGTGACGTTGGCGGTCGTGGTCTCGCTGGTCCGGGGCAATCCCGTGCTGCAGACCCTGGAGTTCGCGCTGGTGGTCACCATCGCCTCGATCCCGGTGGCGCTACCGGCGGTGCTGTCGGTGACCATGGCGATCGGCGCCCGCCAACTGGCGCGCCAGCAGGCCGTGGTGAGCCACCTGCCGGCGGTCGAGGAACTCGGCGGCATCGACCTGCTGTGTTCTGACAAGACGGGCACCCTGACCCAGAACCGCCTCGCGGTCGCCGACCGCTGGACCGCCGCCGCCGTCAGCGACGACGAACTGCTCGAGGTCGCCGCACTGGCCTCGCGCGCCGAAGACAACGACCTCATCGACCTGGCGGTGATGGCCGCCGCGGGCCAACTGCCCGCGGCGCGGGTGGACCAGTTCGTGCCCTTTGACCCCGTCACCAAACGCACCGAGGCGATGGTGCGCCACTCCGACGGTCAGACGTTCCGGGTCAGCAAGGGCGCACCGCAGGTCATCGCCGCCCTGTGTGACGGCGACGCCGCGGCCAACGAGATCAACGACGTGGTGGAACGGTTCGCAACGCGCGGGCACCGGTCGCTCGGTGTGGCCAAGACGGACGGTGACGGCTCCTGGCGTCTGATGGGCGTGCTGGCGTTGGCCGACCCGCCCCGCGACGACTCCGCCGCGACCATCGCCGCCGCCAAGGAACTCGGCATCGACGTCAAGATGGTCACCGGCGATCAGGTCGCCATCGGCCGCGAGATCGCCCGCCAGGTCGGCCTGGGCGAGCAGATCCTGGACGCCGCGGTCCTGGACACCGCGGCTGACGAGGACGATCTGGGCGCCCACGTGGAAGCGACCGATGGGTTCGCGCAGGTGTTTCCCGAGCACAAGTACCACATCGTGCGGCTGTTGCAGGCCCGCGGGCACATCGTCGGGATGACCGGCGACGGAGTCAACGACGCGCCGGCCCTCAAGCAGGCCGACGCCGGCATCGCGGTATCCGGGGCCACCGATGCGGCCCGAGCGGCCGCGGACGTAGTCCTGCTGGCTCCTGGGCTGTCGGTGATCGTGGCGGCTATCCGCCAGGCCCGCGAAATCTTTGCCCGCATGACCAGTTACGCCACCTACCGCATCGCCGAAACCATCCGGGTACTGCTGCTGATCACCCTGGCGATCGTATTCATGAACTTCTTTCCGGTCACCGCCGTGATGATCGTGTTCCTGGCCCTACTCAACGACGGCGCGATCCTGGCGATCGCCTACGACCACGTCCGCGGTTCGGCCAAACCCGCGTCGTGGGACATGCGCAGCGTACTGACAATCGCCACCGCGCTCGGCACCATGGGGGTCGCCGAGACATTTCTGTTGTTTGCCCTCGCCGACAACACTTTTCAGCTGAACCACGACCTGATCCGCACCCTGATTTACCTGAAGCTGTCGGTCTCGGGCCATCTGACCGTATTCGTGACCCGGACCCGTCACCCGTTCTGGTCACGGCCCGCACCAGCACGCATCCTGCTGGCCGCCGTCATCGGGACCCAGGTCATCGCAACGCTGATCGCCGTCTATGGCATGGCGATGACCCCGCTAGGGTGGCGCTGGGCCGGCATCGTGTGGGCCTACGCCCTGTTCTGGTTCCTCATAGAAGACCGGGTCAAGCTCGGCGCTTACCACTGGCTCGACCACCATCCGCGCCGCGAGCACCCGAGCGACCCCTTGCCCGTGGCTGATTCGCCACCACGGGCGGGCGGGCTCTGAACTACAGCTTGCCGGCGACGAAGTCGGCGGCCTGATTGGCCATGCCGGCGTCGATGTACGCGCCGGCGAGGTGTTGTGGCCAGTTCGCCTTCCAGGTGTTCGGGTCCGCCGGATTGCAGATGGGATCGGCGCCGTGGCACAGCTCGATGGTCCGGTCGTTGTAGACCGGACTGAAGTTGGTGATCGGACCCACCCACTGGCTGCCGTTGCCGAACAGCGCCACGGCCGCGATGTGCTGATCGGCGCCGGGCGGCAAGGGGCTGTCGAAACCGAACGCGCTGATGGGCGCCGCGAGCACGACGTCGGTGACGGCCGCCCCCAGCGAGTAACCGCCCAGCACCAGCCGGGTGTTGGGGCAGTTGGTGATCATGTTCTGGACGTGGCGGCTCATGTCGTTGGCCCCCTGGGCGACCTCGGTGTCGGCGGGGTAGTTCACGGCGTACACGCCGACGGTCTTGTTGACTTTGGATCGCAGCGAACTGATGAACGCGTTGCCCAGCGCTCCTGGCCCGGGCGTCTCCATCCGCCCGCGTGCGAACACCACCTGCACCGGCGGGCAGCCCGCCGCGGCGGCGCTCGGCATCCCGAACGACGGGAGCGCGGCGGGCACCACCAGCATGGCCGCGGTGAAGATCACCGCCAGGCCGATGTCACCGAGTCTGCGAGCGAGCACAGCACGATGGTAGAGCGGTCGCGCCCCGGCCGCTGGGCTTAGGTGGAGCGGCCCAACCCGATTGCGGCGATGCCTCGACCACCGTGCCGACGTGGTCGACGGGGACGATAGGTTCGGCTCATGAGTCACGTCGACGCCGGTGCACCCGAGCGCCTGTTCGCGCTGGCCGAACGGGTCCAGGGATTCCTGCCTGCCGACGAGGGCCGCGCCCTCTACGACGCCGCGCTGCGGTACCTCGACGGCGGCGTCGGGGTCGAGATCGGCACATACTGCGGCAAATCCACGTTGTTGCTCGGCGCCGCGGCCCAACAAACGGCCGGGGTGCTCTACACGATCGACCACCACCACGGCTCCGAGGAGCACCAGCCCGGCTGGGAGTACCACGATGCCTCGCTGGTCGACGAGGTGACCGGCCTGTTCGACACGCTGCCGACGTTCCGCCGCACGCTCGACGCCGCGGGGCTCGACGACCACGTCGTTGCCGTCGTGGGTAAATCGCCCGTCGTGGCCTCCGGGTGGCGGGCACCGCTGCGGTTCTTGTTCATCGACGGCGGGCACAGCGAGGCCGCCGCGAACGAGGACTTCGAGGGATGGGCGAAATGGGTGGCCGTCGGCGGCGCGCTGGCCATCCACGACGTGTTCCCCGACCCCAAGGACGGCGGCCGGCCCCCGTACTACATCTACCGTCGCGCGCTCGATTCCGGCCAATTCCAAGAGGTTTCGGCCACCGGGTCGCTCCGGGTTCTCGAACGGGTCAGCGGCCAGCCGGGGGAGCCGATTCCGGGTCCACCGCCAGGCTGAGGCGGTCCGCGCCGAAGCCGCGCCGCCCATGGCTCACCAACCGGGGCCGGCGGTGACGCATTCGCAGTCGAAGTCGGTCTGCAGGCCCATCGGCAGCCCATCGCCGCGAAAAATCCCCGCCCCGGCAGTGGTGTTCGACAGCGCGTCCGCGGCGAGGATCATCGCCGCGCCCGTCCAGGTGGTGCGCTCCTCGGGCCACCGTTTCCCGTCCGCGAACACCAGCCCCGTCCAGTACGAGCCGTCGGCCTCGCGCAGGTGCTGCATCGCGCCGAACTGTCGGTGGGCGGCCGCCCGCTCGCCGATGGCATCGAGCGCCAGCACCAGTTCACACGTCTCGGCGCCGGTCACCCACGGCCGGTCGGCCACACAGCGGATGCCCAGGCCGCCGACCACGAAGTCGTCCCAGCGCCGCTTGATCCGCGCAGCCGCCTCGGGCCCGCGCAGGGCACTGCCGAGGATCGGGTAGTACCAGTCCATCGAGTAGCGGTCCTTCTCGGTGAACGCCTCGGGGTGGGCGGCGATGGCGTGTCCGAGCCGGCCCAGCGCCAGCTCCCATTCCGGCTGCTGCTCGTCGACCAGGGCGGCGAGCGCCAACGCGCACCGAATGCTGTGGAACACGCTCGCGCAGCCGGTCAGCAGCGCTTCCCGCAGGGGGCCGGCTTCGCTTCGGGCCCAGCAGATCTCGCCGTAGCCGACCTGCAGATCGATGACGAAGTCGATCGCCTTGCGCACCACCGGCCACATCCGGGCGGCGAAGCGCCGGTCGCCGGTGACGAGCACGTGGTGCCATACGCCGGTGGCGATGTAGGCGCAGAAGTTGCTGTCGCTGTTGGCATCTTCGACGACCCCCGCACGGACCTGGATGGGCCACGAACCGTCGGGCCGTTGGGTGCGGCGGCTCCAGTCAAACGCGGCGCGCGCCGGTTCCAGCAGCCCGGCGGTGGTGAGCGCCATCGCGCACTCCACGTGATCCCACGGATCGGTGTGGCCGCCCTCAGACCACGGAATGGCGCCCGAAGGTTCCTGGGTGGCTGCGATGGATTGCGCGGTTTGACGGCATTGCTCGGGGGAGAGGACGCCCGGGACCGATGGCGGATTAGACCGACGCAACGGAATACCCCACGGTCGCTTGCCGTTCGGCCGCCGGCTGCTTGACGAAATACATCGCGACGCTCTTGCCGACCAACGGATTGAGCACCGATTCCGCCAGCTGCGTCACCTTCGGCCGCTGCATCAAGTCCCACACCAGCAGTTTGTGGTAGGCGGTCACGGCACGGTGATCGGTGTTCGACACGCCCACCGCGCATTTCAGCCACCAGAACGGGGAGTGCAATGCGTGGGCATGGTGGGTATGCGTCAGTTCCATCCCGCCGTCGAGAATTTTCGCGCGCAGCTCGCTGGCCCGGTAGATGCGGACGTGCCCGCCCTCGTTGCTGTGGTACTCGTCGGACAGCAGCCAGCACACCCGCTCCGGAAGCCACCGGGGCACGCTGACCGCCAGGGTTCCGCCGACCTTGAGCACCCTGACCAGTTCGGCGATGGCCGCGTCGTCGTGCGGTATGTGCTCGAGGATTTCCGACGCGATCACGCAGTCGAACGTGCCGTCGGCGTAAGGCAATTGGAGCGCGTCGCCGAGCACCGCCGTCGCCGACGCTCCGGCGGGCGCCTCGCCCGTGTCGGCCATCGCCCGCAGGATGGTGTCCACCGCACGCAATTCGTCCGCATCGCGGTCGAATGCCACCACGTCGGCGCCGCGGCGATACGCTTCGAATGCGTGCCGGCCGGCACCGCACCCCACGTCGATCACCTTGGTGGCCGGCCCAATCCCGAGCCGGTCGAAATCGACTGTCAGCATTGGGCTTCGCCATCGGCGGCGGCCGGGGCGGCGTTGCGCGCGATCGCCCGCTCGTAGACGCGCACGGTTTGCGCGGCCACGGCTTCCCAGCTGAACACGTTGACGGCGCGGGTTCGTCCCGCCTTGCCGAGCCTCCGCCGCTTCTCCGGGGAGTCCAGCAGGTCACCGAGCGCGCGGGTCAGCGCGTCGACGTCGGCGGGCGGCACCAGCTCGGCGCAGGCGCCGTCGGTGCCAAGGACTTCTGGAAGCGCACCCACCCGGCTCGCCACGATCGGTGTGCCGCTGGCCATGGCCTCCACCGCGGGCAGCGAAAACCCTTCGTAGAGCGAAGGAATGCAGGCCACTTCGGCCGAGGCGAACAGCGCGGCCAGCTCGGCGTCGGAAAGCCCGCTGGTGATGTGCACGATGTCGGAGATACCGAGCTCGGCGATGAGTTTGTGGGTGGGGCCGTTGGGTTCCACCTTGGCGACGAGCCGCAACTCGAGATCCCTGCTCGTGCGCAGCCGGGCAACCGCCTGCAGCAGGGTGCGCACTCCCTTCAGCGGGGTGTCGGCGCTCGCGATCGCGATCACCCGGCCGGGTTGGCGGGGAAGCGATCCCGGCTTGAACAGCTCGGTGTTCACGCCCAACGGCACCACGTGCAGCTGGTCTGGCGCCACGCCGAAGTCGTCGACGATGTCCGCCGCCGACGATGACGAGACCGTCAGCAGGTCGGGGATCTGGCGCGCCACCTGCTGCTGCATCGCCAGGAACCCATACCAACGCTGCACCAACGGCTTTCGCCACCAACGCGCGGCGGCCAGATCCAGCACCCGGTCTCGGGTGATGGGATGGTGCACGGTGGCCACCACCGGCAGTCCCGCGCCGGCGATCGTGAGCAGTCCGGTGCCCAGGCTCTGGTTGTCGTGAACCACGTCGAAGTCGGCCGTCCGCTCGGCCAGTAAGCGGGCGGCGCGCAGGGTGAACGTCCGCGGCTCGGGGAAGCCGGCGGTCCACGTGGTGAGCAGTTCCAATAGGTCGATCGAGTCGCGGATCTCGCTGGGCCGCGGCACGCGGAACGGGTCCGGCTCGCGGTAGAGATCGAGGCTCGGCACCTTGGTCAGCCGCACCCGCGGGTCGAGGAGGTCGGGATAGGGCTGGCCCGAGAACACCTCGACGTCGTGACCGAGCTCGACCAGACCGTGGCTGAGATGGCGCACGTAGACGCCCTGTCCGCCGCAATGGGTTTTACTACGGTAGGACAGCAGGGCAATTCGCATACTCAACTCTTCTTTGCTGGTGAACGACCGCGGAACAGCGCCGAATCCATCGCGGTCAACGGACTCCCGAACTCCGTGACAGCAAACTGGACATGTGTCCAGACTATAGTTCGATCACCTAATCGAGCGCAACGAGCTCGAACGTCACGGGCTGCGGCGTAATCGCTCTGACGGAAGTCCGGCACGCAAAAGATCATGCCATCCGGCATTGAAACGGATTGAACCGTTCATCTTCCCTCCCCGTGCAACACGGTATAGGAAGCTATACCCAGCCATCGTGTGAGGAGCATTCGTGGGTGCTGTTCTGGAGCCGCGTTACGACGTCATCGTGTGTGGCGCCGGGTCGTCAGGGTCGGTGGTCGCCGCACGGCTGGCGGAAAATCCCGGCGTAAAGGTGCTGCTGCTGGAAGCGGGGGGCTCGGACGACCATCCCGGCGTGACCGAGGCGAATCAATGGTCGTCCAATCTGGGCAGCGACCGCGACTGGGGTTTCGCGTCGGAGCCCGACCCGCGGCTAAACGGCCGCTCCATCCCGTTCTCGATGGGCAAAGTGCTGGGCGGCGGGTCAAGCATCAATTTGATGGTGTGGGCGCGCGGGCACCGCGGCGACTGGGACCACTTCGCGGCTGAATCAGGCGAGCCGGCCTGGGGGTATGAGCCGGTATTGAAGTTGTATCGGCAAATTGAGGACTGGCAGGGCACCGGCGAGTCGGATCATCGGGGCAGGGGAGGGCGGGTGTTCGTCGAGCCGGCATCCGACGGGCATCCGCTCGCAGCGGCGGTGTTGGACGCGGCGCGGGCTCACGACATCCCCACCTACCAGAGTCCGAACGGCCGCTTGATGGAAAATGCGCGGGGCGCCGCCATCGCCGACCTGCGCAGCCGCAAGGGCAGGCGGGAGTCCGTATTTCGCACCTACGTCGACTCGTCAGTGGCCCAGCCGAACCTGACCGTGCTGCCACACGCGCTGGTCACGCGCGTGACCTTCGAGGGCGACCGGGCCACGGGCGTCGAAGTCCTGCATGACGGCGCGCTTCATCGGGTGACGGCCGACGTGGAGGTCGTGTTGTCACTCGGCGCGATCCACACGCCCAAAGTGCTGATGCAGTCCGGGGTGGGTGACGAGGAGGAACTGCGGCGCGCCGGAATTTCAGTCCGCCGGCATTTGCCCGGGGTCGGCCGCAACTTTCAGGATCACTTCGGGTTCGACTGCGTGTGGGAGTTTCCCGAGAAAGTGCAGGGCGGTACCCAGGTGGGGGCGGCGATGTTCTGGGACTCGGGGGCGGCCGACGTTCAGGGCCCCGATCTCTTCGCCTGCTTGGGCCCATTTCCCAAGGCAACCCCCGAGAACATCGCGAGATATGGCCTGCCGACCAACAGTTGGATCTTGTTCGGCTCACCGACACACCCCAAGAGCCGCGGTCGCCTGCGGTTGTCGGGCCCTCATGCGGCCGACCCGATTCGCATCGAAGCGAACGCGCTGTCGGACCCCGAAGATCTGAAAACCGCCATCGCCTGCGTCGAAACTCTGCGCGAAATCGGCAATTCCGCCGAACTGCGGCCCTTCGTCGCCCGCGAGGTCATGCCCGGTGATCTCTCGGGCGCCGAATTGGAAACATATCTGCGCAATGCGGTCACCACTTATTGGCATGAATCGGGGACGGCGAAGATGGGTCGCGACCCCATGTCGGTGGTCGACGGGCGCCTGAAGGTGTACGGCATCGCGAACCTGCGCGTCGCCGACGCATCGGTAATGCCGCGAATCACGAGTGGCAACACCATGGCTCCCTGTGTCGTCATCGGAGAGCGCGCCGCCCGGTTCATCAAGGCCGAGCATCGGCTCTGAGCTGTTTGTTACCATCGCGCCGTGCGATCGGTCTCACGGCGCGACGTACTCAAATTCGCCGCACCGGTTCTCCTGGGCCTGGGCGCGACGGCCGCGCCCGGCAACGAGGCGCGGGCCGCCGACATGCGACTGATCGATTTCGCCGAGCGGCGCATCGCACCGGACGAGATCAAAGGGGCCGGCTACGCCGGGGTGGTGAACTACGTGTCCGAGTCACGTCCGGGCGCGAACTTCGAGGCGAAGCCCATCACGCGCGAGTACGCGGACGCGCTGCGCGCCGCCGGTCTTCAGATCGTCAGCAACTTCCAGTACGGCAAGCCCGGTTGGCCCGATCCCTCGGACTCCACCCGCGGCTACGACGGCGGGGTCGCCGACGCCCGGACGGCGCAGCGGCTGCACTCCGCGGCCGGGGGACCGGGTTCGGCGCCGATCTTCTTCAGCATCGACGACGACATCGACCAGAACTTCTGGAATACCTCTGGCGTGCAATGGTTTCGGGGCATCAACTCGGTGCTGGGAGTGGGCCGGACCGGAATCTATGGCCACGCCCAGGCCTGCGGCTGGGCGATCCGCGACGGCGTCATCGGAAACTCGAGCAGCCCGGGCCACCGCTGGGCGTGGCAGACGAAGTCTTGGTCACACGGTGATCGCGAGCCTGCGGCGGTGCTCTATCAGGCCGTGGTCAACAGCCCGTCGAACCCGAGCCCGCTGCTGGGCGGGATCAACGTCGACATCGATGACGTCCTCGCGCCCGACTACGGCCAGTGGGACTTCGCGCGCTGACCGCCCGCGTGCCCGCGCCGCCCGGCTCACCAGACATAAACCAGTGCGACCGTTTGCGGCGTGTCGTGTACGTAGGTTATGTGGCGCGAAACGACCTGGAGCCCGCGCCGACCTGACGCACGGCGCCCCGCGAGCCGATGGCCCGCGGGGCGCCGCCTGGTATCCGGCAGCTACTTGAGGTCGAACCGGTCGCTGTTCATGACCTTGACCCAGGCCGCGACGAAGTCCTCCACGAACTTCCCCTGGTTGTCGTCCTGGGCGTAGACCTCGGACAGCGCGCGCAGCACCGAGTTCGACCCGAAGACAAGGTCATTCGCGGTCGCGGTCCACTTGACCGCGCCCGAGGCCCGATCGACGACCTCGTAGACGTTCTCCACCGACTCCGACGTCTTCCACTCGTTGCCCATGTCGACCAGGTTGACGAAGAAGTCGTTGGTCAACGCGCCGGGCCGGTCGGTGAACACCCCGTGCTTGGAGCCGCCGTGATTGGCACCGAGGGCACGCAGGCCGCCGACGAGTACCGTCATCTCCGGTGCGGTCACGCCGAGCAGATACGCCCGCTCGATCAACAGGTGCTCGAGTGGCGCCTTCTCGCCGGGGCGCACGTAGTTGCGGAAGCCGTCCGCCCGCGGTTCGAGCACCGCGAACGACTCGACGTCGGTGTTCTCCTGGGAGGCGTCGGTGCGCCCGGGCGCGAAGTGCACGGCGATCTCGTAGCCGGCGTCCTTCGCCGCCTTCTCCACCGCCGCGGAACCCGCCAGCACGATCAGGTCGGCCAGCGAGATCTTCTTGCCACCCGATGCTGAGCCGTTGAAGTCCTGTTGGATCTTCTCCAGCACGGGCAACACCTTGTCCAGCTCGGAGGGCTCGTTGCACTCCCAGTTGCGTTGCGGCTCGAGGCGCAGCCGTCCGCCGTTGGCACCACCGCGCTTGTCGGTGTTGCGGTAGCTGCCGGCCGCCGACCAGGCGGTCTTGACCAGCTGGGGAACCGACAGGCCGGACCCGAGCACCTTGCTCTTCAGCGCGGCGACGTCGTTTTCGTCGACCAGCTCGTGGTCGACGTCCGGTACCGGGTCCTGCCAGAGCTGCGGCTCGGCAATCCACGGCCCGAGGTAGCGGCTGATCGGCCCCATGTCGCGGTGCAGCAACTTGTACCAGGCCTTGGCGAACGCCTCGGTCAGCTCTTCGGGGTGGTCGAGCCAACGCCGCGTGATGTCGCGGTAGATCGGGGACTCACGCATCGAGATGTCGGTGACCAGCATCGTCGGCGCGCGACCCGGACCGCCGAACGGGTCGGGGATGGTGCCTGCTCCGGCGCCGTCCTTGGCGACGAACTGCCAGGCGTCGCCCGGGCTCTTGGTGAGCTCCCATTCGTACCCGTAGAGCGTCTCCAGGAAGGTGTTGTCCCACTTGGTCGGGGTGGGCGTCCAGACGACCTCCAGGCCGCTGGTGATGGCGTCCTTGCCCACGCCCGTCCCGTACGAGCTCTTCCAGCCCAGCCCCTGCTGCTCGATCGGGGCGGCCTCGGGCTCGGGACCCACCAGGTCGCCGCTGCCGGCGCCGTGGGTCTTGCCGAAGCTGTGCCCACCGACGATGAGCGCGGCGGTCTCCTCGTCGTTCATCGCCATGCGGCCGAACGTCTCGCGGATGTCGATCGCGGCGGCGATGGGATCCGGCTTGCCCTCGGGACCCTCCGGATTGACGTAGATGAGCCCCATCGTGGTCGCGCCGTACGGCTCGGCCAGGTCGCGCTTGCCGGAGTAGCGCTTGTCGGTGCCCAGCCATTCGTCCTCTTCGCCCCAGAGGATCTCCTCGGGCTCCCAGACGTCTTCGCGGCCGAAGGCGAAGCCGAAGGTCTTGAACCCGAACGACTCCAGGGCGCAGTTACCGGCGAAGATGATCAGGTCGGCCCAGGAGATCTTGTTGCCGTACTTCTTCTTGACGGGCCACAGCAGCCGGCGGGCCTTGTCCAGGCTGACGTTGTCCGGCCAGCTGTTGATCGGGGCGAAGCGCTGCATGCCCTGGCCGCCGCCGCCGCGTCCGTCGTGAATGCGGTAGGTGCCGGCCGAGTGCCAGCTCATCCGGATGAACAGCCCGCCGTAGGTGCCGTAGTCGGCGGGCCACCAGTCCTGGGAGTTGGTCATCACCGACATCACGTCGGCCTTGAGCGCCTCGACGTCGAGCTTGGCGAACTCGGTGGCGTAGTCGAAGTCATCGCCGAGCGGGTTGGACCGCGGGTTGTGCGGCTGCAGCATCGACGGGTCGACCTGGTCCGGCCACCAGTCCCGGTTGGTCAGCGGCGCATTGGATTTCGGCTTGGGGGAGGGGATTGCGGGGTTTTCGCTCTCGCTGGTGCTGGCCGTTTTGCTGTCCTCGTGGGGCGGCCGGCTCTGGGAGATATCGCTGGACACAGCATTCCTTTCTTAGGGGTGATGGGCTGCGAGCTAGGAACCTGCGGTCGAACAGTCGGGGCACACACCCCAATAGATGACCTCGGCCTCGTCCAGGACGAAGCCGTCGAGAACTTCGTTCTCGTCAGACGGGGTGAGGCACGGCGCGGCACCGACCGCGCAGTCGATGTCGGCAATGACGCCGCAGGACCGGCACACGACGTGGTGGTGGTTGTCGCCGACGCGCGACTCGTAGCGGGCGACCGACCCGGAGGGCTGGATCCGGCGGACCAAACCCACCGTGCTCAGCGCGTTGAGGACGTCGTATACGGCCTGGCGGGACACGTCGGGCAGGCCTTCGCGGACCGCCGAAAAGATGGTCTCGGTGTCGGAGTGCGGGTGGGCGTCCACCGCCTCCAGCACCGCCACCCTGGGGCGGGTCACGCGCAGGTCGGCCATCCGCAATCGTTCCGCGTAATCGGCCGTCGACGACACCGCACCAATATGACGCACTTATCTGGAACGAGTCAAGACTTTACTGTGAAATAGCGCACAACTGTGGGTGTCGAATGAGCCACGTCACGTCGGCTTCAGGGCGCTACCTTTGCGCCAATCGGCCCAGCTGATCGTCCAGTCGCCGTTTTGCGCCAGGGTCAAGGGCGGACCGCCGCTATTGCGGACCTCGACCACATCGCCGGGGACCGAAAAGTCGTAGAACCATTTCGCGTTGTCTGCGTTGAGGTTCAGGCATCCGTGTGAGGTGTCCTGATGCCCCTGGGCCCACACCGTGGCGTCGAGCTCGTGCAGGTAGATGCCGTCGGTGCTGATCCGGGTGGCGTAGTTGATCGTTTCGCGATAACCCAGCCGGGAGTTCTTGGGCAGCCCGAACGTCGAGGAGTCCATGACGACGGGGTTGCCTTTGTCGAGCACGGTGTAGACGCCCGACGGCGTCCACAGCGAGATGCTCTTGCCGCCGACGTTTTCCGTGCCGCCCATCCCCATCGAGGTGGGCATGGTGCGAACCAGCGCTCCGTTGTCGAAGACGCTGACTTGTTTGGTGGCGTCGTCGGCAACGGAGACGTGCGCGTCACCGATCCGGAACGACACCTTGTTGTCGTCCTGTCCGAACAGCCCGTCGCCCAAGGCGATCCCGTAGATCTTGGCCTCCGCGGTGACGGTGGTGCCCGGCGCGTAGTAGTGCTCCGGCCGCCAGTGGGCGGTTTGGTCGTCCACCCAGTACCAGGAACCCTCGACCTTGGGGTCGGTGGTCACCGCCAGGCGCCGCTCGGCTTCGGCGCGGTTCGCGATCTGCTCGTCGAAGTGGGCCACGATCACCGTCCCGACGCCGTAGGTACCGCCATCCTTGAGTGCGGCCTCCGACGTGGTGGTGAACGAGACCTTGGTCTGGTTGGACGGTTTCAACGTCGAAAACGACGAAACCTGTTTCGATTCAACGCCGTTGGAGCCCCGGCCGGTGACCGTCAGGGTATAGGTGCGGCCGTAGCCCAGGGGGACCGTGGGCTTCCAGACGGTGTTGTCCGGCGTCATGACGCCCTGCACCGACTTGCCGGTCTCGTTGACCATCTGGACGCCGGTCAGCGTCCCGGCGTCGGCCTTGACCAGCACGTGTGCGACCGGATCGACGTCGCGGGCGTCGGGGCCGGGCGTGATCGTGATTTGCGCCGGACCCGGTGCCTTCGAGGAGGCGCCGTGGCGACCGCAGCCACCGCCGAAGCAATCAAGCGACGCCGCGATCACGACGGCGCCCACGACTGCGACGATCGCCGACACGGCCACCAGCAATCGGCGGGATTTGGGATTGCCGAGAATCCGGCGAAGCGGCCCGTCACTGGTCTTGGACATCATTGAGCTGTCGGATCCTTGCGTTGTGTCGGGGTTGGTCGAAGTCGCTGCCCAGCGCGACGATGTTGCACATCAGATGCCACGGACGTGGGGTTTTTAAACCGGCGGGCGCGGGATGATGGCGTCATGACCGGCGACGAGCTCGACAGTCTCTACTGGGCGCCACTCAAGGATTTCACCGCGCAGCGCACCAAGCTCACGGCCGCGGCCAAGCGCCGCGGGGACGACGCCGGCGCCAAGCGGATTTCGGCGGCCAACAAGCCGACCACGGCGGCCTGGATCGTGAACCGGCTCGCGCTGCGCGACACCGACACCAAACACCGCCTGGCGGAACTGGGAGACCGGCTGCGCGCCGCCCATGCCGAGATGGACGGCGCCCTCATCCGGGACCTGTCGGCCGAGCAGCATCGGCTCATCGTCGAGCTCACGCGGGCGGCGCTGGAGGCGGCCGGGGTCGGCAATCCGTCCTCGGCGGTGCGCGACAACGTCACCAGCACGCTGCAGGCGGCCGTCGCCGACCCGGAGGTCAGGGAGCGGCTCGGCCGGCTGACCCGGCCCGAGCAGTGGTCGGGTTTCGGCGACTTCGGGGCCACCGCGCCGGTGACGTCCGCGCGGACCGTAAAGGTGACCGCAAAGGTGACCGGAAAGGCGAAAGGGCCGTCGACGCAGGCCCGGGCGCAGTCAAGGAAGAAAACCGCACGGGACACCGCCGGGCAACGACGGCGCGAGAAGCTGACCGCGGCCATGACGGCCGCCGAGCGGGACAAAGCGGACGCTGACGCCGCCCTCTCGGAGCGCCGAGCGCAGCGCACCGCGGCGCGCCAGCGTCGCGACGAGGCGCTCGCGGCTCTGCGCACCGCCGAGCGCGAACTCGAACGTGTCGAGCAGGGTTACGACCGGGCCGAGCAAGCCGCTCGCGCCGCGGAGGAAGCGGTCAAGGAGGCGAAAGCGCAGCTGAGGCGCGCGTAGGCCGGGACGGTGTTTCCCCGGGGCCAACCCGGGTATCAGGCCACGCGTGACGTCTTTATGGTTGGCCGACCGAGCCGAACAACCTTGGGCCGCAAGCAAGCTTGACGACGGCCCCCGATCCGCCGATGTCATCGTCGTGGGCGCCGGCATCACCGGGCTGATGACCGCGGTTCTGCTGGCCCGCGCCGGCAAGGGCGTGCTGGTGCTCGAGGCGCGCACCGTCGGCGCCTGCGCCACCGGGAACACCACCGCCAAGATCAGCCTGCTGCAAGGCACCCACCTCTCGAAGATCCTGCCCCGGCACGGCAGGGAACTGGCCCGCGCCTACCTGGAGGGCAACCGGGAGGGCCAGGACTGGGTGATCGATTACTGCCGGTCCCATGACATCTCGGTGCAGCGCGAGGACGCCTACAGCTACGCCCAGTCCGCCACGGGCGTGCCGTCCGCCCGCCTGGAGTTGAAGGCGTGCCAAGCGGTCGGGTTGCCCGCCGTCTGGGACGACGACGCCGACGTGCCGTTCCCGTACCACGGCGGGGTGCGGCTGCCCGATCAGGCGCAGTTCGATCCCATGCCGTTCCTGGACGCGCTGGCCACGGAGCTCCTCGGCCGCGGCGGCCGGCTCGTCGAGCACACCCGGGTCCGGCGGGTGTCCACCCGCGGCGACCGCGTGCGGGTGCACGTCAACGACGCCGACCAGCGCGACGTCGAGCTCGGAGCCGGGCAGCTGGTCCTCGCGACCGGCATCCCCATCCTGGACCGCGGCGGCTATTTCGCTCGCGTGAAGCCGAGCCGGTCCTACTGCTTGGCGTTCAAGGTCCCCGGCGACATCACCCGGCCGATGATGATTTCCACCGACTCGCCCACCCGTTCGGTGCGGTATGCGCCCGTCGCGGACGGGGAGCGCCTGATCGTCGGCGGGGCGGGCCACACCGTGGGCCGCGAGAAGAGCCCGTCGAAGGCCCTCGAGGAACTGGCGTCGTGGGCCCGCAAGCACTATCCGGGTGCCGAGCAGACTCACTTCTGGTCGGCGCAGGATTACACGCCCATCGACCAGCTGCCCTACGTCGGACCCATCCTGCCGGGAACCGAAACCATCTTTGTGGCAACGGGATTCAACAAGTGGGGGATGACGAACGGCGCCGCCGCGGCGTTGGCTTTGTCGAGCCGCATGCTTGGTGGGCGAATGGACTGGGCCAGGGCGTTCGCCAGCTGGAGCCCGCACGAGCTGTCGGGCCTGCCGACGGCACTGCAGGCCAACCTCGAGGTGGGCTTCGACCTGGCCAAGGGCTGGCTCACCCCGCTGCTCCGCACCGGCCGCCGCAGCCCCGGCGCGGACGAGGGCGGCGTGGTGAGCGGCCCGCCGTGGCACCTGGAGGCGCGCTGCCGCGTCGGCGGCACCGAGCACCGGGTGTCGCCGGTCTGCCCGCACCTCGGTGGGATCGTGAACTGGAATGACGCCGACGAGGCGTGGGAATGCCCGCTGCACGGGTCGCGGTTCGCCCCAGATGGCACCCTGCTGGAGGGGCCCGCGACCCGCGACTTGACGGCCTGAGGCCGGTGCGAAGGACTCACTCCGCCTTGCGGTAGACCAGCCAGCGCAACTCGATCGGCGAATCCCCGGGCTCGACGTCGAACACGTCCAGGCCGTTGGCCCATCCCTCGAACCAGCCCGTCGGCGGCCAGCCCCCTTCGGGGAGGTGGGCCTTCTCGTACTCGTAGGCGGAATCGTCGGCGTCCAGTTCGAGGGGAAGCCCTGCGACCGCTCGGGCCATCTCGCCGTGGGTGAAGATCATGGTGTTGCACTGCTGACCGAGTTGCAGCGCCGCGGCATCGGGAACATAGCCCTCGCGGGGCAAGAAGGCGTTGAACACCAAACGCCCGTCGGGAGCCAGGCAGTCGGCGGCGAGTTCGAACAGGCCGCGCAACTCGTGGGTGGTCCGGAAGTCGGGCACCACCTCCGAGACCACCATCAGCTGGTATTCCCCGCGGACGCCTTCCATCGCGGTGAAGACATCGCTCTGGATCACTTGCACGCCAAGCGATTCAATCTCCGCCTCCGCGCGCATGACCTCCGCGAGCTTCGCCGCCATTTCGACCGCGTCCACCGGGTGACCCCGGCGGGCCAGCGCCAGGGCGTTGCGCCCGGTCCCCGCTCCGACATCGAGCACGCGGTAGGTCGCCGGGTCGGCGGCCTCGGCGGCCAGGGCCAACACCCGCGCGTCCGCCTCGGTGCCGAACAGCGGCGGCGAACGCAGCACCACCCATTCGTCGTAATCGGCATCGAGCGTCCGCCACTCGGCTTGCACGCGGAAGTTCACTCCGGTCCCGAAGGGCGCGTGGAACGAGATGACGACGTCCGAACGGGGGGAGGCCTTGAACCCCTTCGCCAGCTCCGCCTCCAGGACGGTCCTGAGCTGAGAAGACTGTTCGGCCGTGTGCCAGACGCCCAGGGTTGCGCAGATGTTGCCGCAGATCTGGACGTATTCGTCGATCAGACCGGGCACCGCCGGCACCCTGATCTGGCCTTCGGCCACCGACCGGCGATACAACCGCCTGATCATCGCTTCGTGCAGCATCGACGGCTCTAACGAGCTCGGCCGTGGATCTTCCACCGCGCCAACTGTGTCGCTCAAGGTGTGCGGGGAGGGCGATCAGCCCGGGTAGTAGGTGGATTCGGCCGCACTCACCCAGCCGGTCTTGTCGGCGTCGCTCGACCAGGGCCACGTGAATCCGAGGTTGTGCAGCTTCGCGACGTATGCCTCGTCCGTGCTGTCGCCCGACGCGACCGCGGTGCTTGCGGTGCGGGCAGCGTCAACCATGACGGGAGTTGTCGGTCTGGCCAGCCAACCCGGTGGAAGCATTGGATGCCCTTCTTTTTTGTTGTCGGTGTCCAGGTTCGGCCAGTATATGAGTGGGCCGCTGCCGCGGTTATTAAATGTAGGAAAATTGCCGCGGACCTTACAGAGCAAAGTGATCGGGAGATACGAGGCGTTCGCATTGGCTCCCCGCCGGCAGCGCCGAAGCGAGCGATGGCCGTGCTGACGCGGCTGCGAGTCGTGCAAGCCCGCCCGCGATGAGGGTCAGGCGATTCGCGGGTGCGCAAATGCTTGGCAACCAATGCCCAGCGGTGCGTAAGGAACTAGGCACCCGTCAATGCAGCGATTCGCCCTCTGCACGGAAACGACGCATCATCACACAAAATCCATGCGAAACAATTGCCTGCGGCATCTGTCGATATTGGACGCATTTGATACCCCGGACAAAGACGCGCTCGCGGATTCGCTTGACCTCAGTGCGGGAGCAGACGCCGGCCATGCGGTCAGCGCTTGCCTTCTGGCGACGATGTCCGAGCCGCCCCGCCGGCCATCGCAGTCGCAGTGCTTGCGGTCGGGCTAGCCCGCTCGTGCAGTAGCAATCTGGCACTGGCCGCACGTCCCCGGACACGGGAAATAGATAACCGGTGACACAACTTCCTCGGTACCGTCCTTTGGTTTAGCATTGCGACCCTTGGCAATCGACTTCGGATCGCCAGAAGCTGGCCGGCGCTGCATAATGGGCCAGGGAGGGGGTAAGGTCTTTGCGCTGGTGGGCAGCGTATTTGCGCCGACTGTCCCAGAATTGGTCGGGCCGTCCGCTGTATCACGCAAGAGGCGCCGCAGCGCTTTGGGCGGCGATTCTCCCGGCGGCAAACTGGAACGAGTCAGCAACGGGAAGGGACTTGGTTGTCGGGTGGGTGCAGCAAATGCGTTAGGCCCGTTTCGGGCGCTTCCCGGCGCCGGCGGTGAGATCCGGGGCGCCATGTGCACCTGCGCCCGTCGGGATGCATCCACCGCCGTGGTTTTTCGGCTCGAACTCAGTTAAGGGACCGACATGGATTTCGCGATCTTCCCCCCGGAGGTCAACTCTGGCCGGATGTATATCGGCGCCGGATCGGAATCGATGGTGGCCGCGGCAGAAGCGTGGGAGGGGCTGGCGTCCGAGCTGCACACGGCTGCCAATGCCTATCAGTCGGTGATCTCAGGGCTGACCGCCGGCCCGTGGCTGGGTCCGTCGTCCGCGTCGATGGCGGCAGCGGCCGCGTCCTACGTCGGTTGGCTCAGTAGCGCTGCCATGCAGGCAGAGGAAACCGCCATGCGGGCCAGGGCCGCGGTGGCGGCCTACGACGAAGCGTTCGCATCGACCGTTCCGCCGCAATTGGTCGCCGCGAACCGCGCTCTGTTCGCGAGGCTGGTGGCGAACAACCTGTTCGGACAGAACACCTCCGCGATCGCGACCACCGAGACGCAGTACGTCGAGATGTGGGCCCAGGACGCCGCAGCGATGTACGGATACGCGGGTGCGTCGGCAGCCGCGACGACATTGACACCGTTCGTCGCCGCGCAACAGAACACCGACCCGAGCGGGTCGGTCGGGCAAACGGCTGCCGTCAGCCGGGCCGCCGGCACCTCGATCGGCGAGGCGCAAAACGCCGTTTCGTCGCTCCAGCAAAGCTTCTCCGCGGTGCCAAACGCGTTGCAGGGTTTCGCGGTCGCAGCCCCTACCGCCACGAGCCCGCTGAATACATTGGCCGACCTGGTCTCGATCTTCGTCGACCTGCCGGCCGGACTTGCGAGCATTTTTGTCGACGTCCCGCTGAGCACCCTTGGCCTGGTGGCTCTTCCCTTCGACATCGGCGGTTATTACACCGGTGTCCACACCGATGACATCGTCAGTGGCTGGAACGGAGAACAGAGTTGGCCCGGCAGTGGACCAGCGCCCGTCAAGCCCTTCCCTGCGCCGCTGTTGAACCTGCGCCCCGGCACGATCCCGCCGTCGACGGTCTCCGCAGGTGTCGGCGAGGCCAACACGGTCGGGAACTTGTCGGTGCCGGCGACGTGGACCATCGCCACGCCGTTGGTACGTCCCGTCTCCTACACCCTGCCCGCGTTGCCCACCGCCGCCGCCGCCGGTGTGGTCGAGGAAGCGTCCGCACCGGGCTCGAGCACCTTTGGCCAGATGGCATTGGCGGGCCTGGCCGGGCGAGCGATCGCGGGCACCATGGGCGCCGGTGGCGGTAAGGGTGGCGGTAACGGGCCGGGAGTCGAACGCGTGCCGGCCCCCGCGGGTGAGGCCAACACCGCGCCGGGAGCGCCGGAGGACGGTGAAGCCGCGGCGCCGGAAACGCCGCCTCGGGCGGTGGTGACGGGAGTGGCGGCCGAGCTACGCGAATTCGCAAAGCTGCGCGACGAGGGAATTCTGACCGAGGAAGAGTACACCGAACAGAAAAACCGACTGCTCGGTCGCTGAGCCGCCGTTCGCCGACATCGCGATTATCCGAAAAGGGATGCGCTGCAATGGATTTTGGGATGTTTCCGCCGGAGTTCAACTCCGGTCGGATGTATGCCGGTCCCGGTGCGGCGCCGTTGTCGGCCGCGGCACAGGCCTGGGCGCAACTGGCCGACGAACTCTACGCAGCGGCCGGCAGGTTTGGAACGGTGGTGGCGGAGTTGACCGCCGGACCGTGGGCGGGCCCCACGTCGGCGTCGATGGCGGCTGCGGCGGCGCCCTATCTGGAATGGCTCAGCGGCATGGCTGCGCTGGCGGAGGAGACCGCCGCCCTAGCGACATCCGCGGTCGCCGCCTACGACGCGGCGTTCGCGGCCACGGTCCCGCCACCGATCATCGCGGCCAACCGCAGCCTGTTGGCGGCGTTGGTGGCGACCAACTTCTTCGGACAGAACACTGCGGCGATCGCCGCCACCGAGGCGGAGTACGCCGAAATGTGGGCCCAGGACGCCGCCGCGATGTACACCTACGCCGGTTCCTCGGCGGCCGCGACCGCGTTGACGCCGTTGACCTCGCCAGGGCAGAACACCGATCCGGCCGGCCCGGCCCGCCAGGCAGCTGCGGTCAGCCAGGCGGTCAGTGCGCCCGCCGGCGATGCACTAGGCGTCGTGTCCGACGTCGGCCATACATTTTCCGCGGTGCCCGCCGCGCTCCAAAGCCTGGCGACCGCGGCGCCGGCAGCCGCGTCGGACCCGCTTTCGACGTTGGCCGACCTGGTCACAATCTTCGTCAGCGCGCCGTCCAGCTTGCTCACTTTCGCGGCAATCCTCCCGCTCGTGGTCATCGCCGGCCCGGTCGATCTCCCCATCGCCGCCCTCGGCACCCTCATCGGTTTCCACACCGACGACATCGTTAGCGGGTGGAACGGCGAAGAGGTTTGGCCGGGGTACGGGCCCGCACCCGTCTGGAATTTTCCGGCGACCCTGACGAACCTGAGCCCGGGTGCGGTGCCGACGTTGTCGGCCGGCCTGGCCGAGGCCAAGGCGGTTGGGGGATTGTCCGTGCCGCAGGCATGGACCGTCGCCGCGTCGGAACTGCGCCCTGCCGCGTTGGCGTCGCCGCTTAGCAGCCTCGACAGCGCCATGGTGGCGCCCCTGGAAGTCGGCTCGAGCGACATGCTTGGCGACATGGGGGTGGCGGGGATGACCGGGCGCGCTATGGCCGGGGGCCCGAGCGGCGGCGGCGACGGCGGCAAGGTGACCGGCCAGCGCGTGGTTGCTCGCTTCGGCGGCGCGGTGCCCGGCAGCGATGGCCAGGCACCGCCCGTCAAGCCCCGGGTGGTGGTGACCGGAGTCGCCGCCAGGATCCGCGAGATCACCAAACTCCGCGACGAGGGACACTTGAACACCGAGGAATACCAGAAGCTGAAGAACGAGCTGCTCGGGCGTTGAAGCTGTTCGGCCTCGCGCAGGCCGGCAGTAGCCGGGGTCGGTAGCATGACCGCGACTAATGACTGATGAGGTCTCACCCATGAGAATTGTGCTGGCAAGCTACGGGAGCCGCGGCGACGTCGAGCCGTGCGCCGCCGTCGGGCGCGAGCTGCTCCGCCGGGGTCACGACGTGCTCATGGCCGTCCCGCCGGACAGGATCGGCTTCGTCGAATCCGCCGGGCTGACCGCCGCCGCTTATGGGCCGGACACGCGAGAGCAGATCACCACGGCCACGGATTTCGTTCAGCGCGTTCAGGATCCGATCAGCGCCCTGCCGAAAGTCATGGAGCGCGTCACCAGGGTGTGGGCGGAGAAGGGTACGGCGCTGGCGTCGTTGGCCGAAGGTGCCGACCTACTGGTCGCCGGGACGAACGAGCAGCGGCTCGCCGCCAATGTCGCGGAGCTCCACACCATGCCGTTCGCGGCGCTGCATTTCTTCCCCGCGCGGGCGCTGGAGCTCGGCGGGTTCCAGGAACCCGTCACGACGGTGGCCGAGGGCGCGCAACGCGAAGCCCTCGGCTTGCCCGACAAAGCCCGGCCGTCGGCCCGAGAAGTGCTGGAGATCCAGGCCTACGAGGAGTTCTGCCTGCCCGATCTGCGCGCCGAGTGGGGCGAATCGGCACATCGGCGGCCGTTCGTCGGGTCGCTGACGCTGGAAATGGCGACCGATGGCGATGACGAAATGTTGTCGTGGATTGCCGAGGGACCGCCGCCGATCTACTTCGGCTTCGGCAGCACACCGGTCAGCTCGCCGCCCGAGACGGTCGCGGTGATCACCGCGGCTTGCGAGCAGGTGGGCGAACGCGCGTTGATTTGCAGCGGCCCCAACGATTTCACCCAGCTCGAGCCGGCGGCCCACACCAAGATCGTGGACGCGGTCAACCACGCGGCCGTTTTTCCGGCATGCCGCGCGATCGTGCACCACGGGGGCGCCGGCACCACGGCCGCGGGCATGCGCGCCGGGGTTCCCATGTTGTTGCTCTGGCTCTGGCTCGACCAGCCGATCTGGGCGTCCGCGGTCAGCCGGTTGGAGGTGGGGCTTGCCAGACCATTCGCGGAATCGACCTACGATTCGGTGGTCGCGGACCTGCGCTCCCTGCTCGCCGCGGATCTCGTCACACGGGCCCGCGAGGTGGCGGCCCAGATGACCAAGCCCGCCGAGAGCGTCGCCCGGGCCGCCGACCTCTTGGAAGACGCGGCGCGCGCGGGCTGATCGCCCCGACGTTCAGTGGTGCGAAGCGGCCGGGTCGTGTAGAAGGTTCTGGGTCTCGCCGGGTAGGGATGCGCAGTGGAGGATTCGACGGCCTCGTCAGGTCTGGTCGCGGACGGCATGTACGTGCACGCCCTGCTCCGCTACCCCGTGAAGTCGATGCTCGGTGAAGCGGTCGCGACCCTCTTCGTCGATGAGCACGGCGCCGACGGGGACCGGCGCCTCGCGCTGCTCGACGCCGACACCGGGCACGTGGCCAGCGCCAAGAACGCCCGGTTGTGGCGGGGGCTGCTGAGGTGCACCGCGACCGCGGACGCCGGCCGTGTGACCATCGGCCTGCCCGATGGAACCAGCGTGGCGGCCGACGACCCCGGCGTCGACGACCGGCTGTCACGGCTGTTGGGGCGGCCGGTCCGATTGATCGCCCAGCGCCCCGAGGGCGCCACGTTGGTGCGCCCGGACCCGGAGAAGTTGCTCGAGTTGGGCCTGGACGCCGAGGTCGGCGGCCGGATTCTTCGGATCGCCCAGGCGACCCCGGGCGACGCCTTCACCGACGAAGCCCCGCTGCACGCGATCACCACGGCAACGTTGGAGCACATCGGCGTCGAGGCATTGCGCTACCGGCCGAACGTGGTGATCACCACGCCACCGGACTACCGGCCCTATGCCGAAAACGACTGGGTCGGTCGGGACATCGCCATCGGCGCTGCGCGGGTGCGGGCACTGACGGCCACCTCACGGTGCGTCGTGCCGACGCTCGAACACGGCCCATTGCCACGCGCTCCGCAGGCACTGCGCACCCCCGCGGCCGAGAACCGTTGGGACACAGGCGGTCACGGCGCCCAGCCGTGCGCAGGGGCTTACCTCGCCGCGCTGGCGGCGGGTGTGATCCGCGTCGGCGACCGCGTCGCCATCGGGTGATCAGCCGTGCCTGCCGCGGAGTCAGGCACCGAGGTTGCGAAGCGCGGTGTCGAGCTCCTCGGCCTGCTCGGCCAGCTCGCGTTCCGAAAGCTGCGCGCCTCCGGCCCGCTCCAGCACCTCCTGGCGCGTCGCGATCTGCAGGGCGCCACGGTAATCCGCGGTGTCCAACTCCGCCGGCGAGGCGACGTCGACGCGGCCCTCGATCGCGACCAGAACGGCCCGTTCGTCGTGCGAGTCCAGCAGGCGCCGGACGTCATCAGCGCTGACGGTCATGCCTGCCCCCTCGTGCCGGTTCGCATCGCACGAAATCCTTTCACGTTAAGCCCCAACCATTTTCATCACGAGCAGTACCGCGACCGCGAGGAACACCACGGCGAAGATGCCAACGCCGAGCACGGTGAGCACCGAACCCGGGGTGAACCGCCGGGTCGCGGGCGGTTGATGCTGGGCGACGCCCGAGGTCTGCGGCGCGGCGGGGGGCGTGGTCCCCGGCGGCACGCCGCCGCCCGGCTGCAGCCCGGGCGTGCGAACCGGATCGGGGTTCGGCGGATGGGCGGTCATCGCTGGTCCTTTCCGGAATGCTCGGCGTGGGACGCGCCGGCTTTCGCCCCGGGCCGTATCGCCACCCGAACGCAATCGTCTTTCTTGTTCTTGAACAGGTCGTAGGCGAGCACGCCTTCCTCGAGCGACAGGTCGTGGGTGATGAGCTTGGCGGGGTTGAGATCCCCCTGCTCGACGTAGTCGAACAACCGCGACATGTACCGCTGACCGTGCTGCTGAGCGGTCTTCAGGGTCAGCCCTTTGTTCGTCAGCACGCCGGTCGGAAACTTGTCGGTCAGCCCGTATACCCCGAGCACCGACACCACCCCGCCTTTGCGGCACGCCAGGATCGCCTGACGCAGCGCGGTGGCGCGGTCGGTCTCCATTCGCAGGAATTGCTTGGCGCGGTCGTAGAGCTGCTGTAGGCCGGTGCCATGGCCCTCCATGCCGACGGCGTCGATGCAGGCGTCCGGCCCGCGGCCGCCGGTCATCTCGCGCAGCGTCTCGTGGACGCTGTCGACCGCGGTGTAGTCGACCGTCTCCAGCCCGAATTCGCTGTGCGCCAGGGCCAGGCGCTCCGGAATCCGGTCGATGACAATCGCGCGTTCGGCGCCGAGCAGCAAGGCGCTGCGGGCGGCCATCAGACCCACGCCGCCGGCACCCCAGACTGCCACCGTGTCCCCGCCGGCGATGTCGCAGAAATCGGCGCCCATGAAACCGGTGGGCACCGCGTCCGACAGGAAGAGCGCCTGCTCGTCGCTGATGTCACCGGGAATGGCAAAGCAATTCGCGTCGGCGAACGGCACCCGCACGTATTGGGCATGCGAGCCCGCGTAGCCGCCGAACGGATGGGTGTAGCCGTAGATCCCCCCGGAGGGGTAGCCGAGCAGGGGCTGCTGCAGTTCGGCGTTGGGGTTGGTGGTGTCGCAGCACGAGTACATCTCGTGGTCGCAATACCAGCACTGGTTGCAGGCGATGAACGAGGGCACCACCACCCGGTCGCGCACCCGGGTCTCCCGCACCTCGGGACCCGTCTCCACGACGACGCCCATGAACTCGTGGCCGAAGACGTCACCTTCCCTCATCCCCGGCAGGTAGCCGTCGATGAAATGCAGATCCGACCCACACGTGGTGGTGAGCCGGACTTCGACGATCGCGTCATGGGGATTCAGGATTTTCGGGTCGTCGACCGTCTCCACCGACAGGTCGTTGACCCCGTTCCAGCACAGCGCGCGCATGCCTCGCCGCCTTTCGCTTACCGCGCGGACTTTCGCGCGCTCGGGTTCGTTCGGACGGTCGGCACCTCGCCGGTTTGCATCAGCGCACGCAGCCGGTAGAGGACCTTGAACGCCGCGGCGCCGGCCAACAGGTCCGGTGCCGGTGTAGTGGCCCGCAAGGTCACCTCGGTACCCAACTGCCCCGGCGCGGGGCGATAGGTCACCGTGATCTGCTTCGCGTCGCCCGTACCGACGAATCGAAGCCCCTCCGGTTCCGGGATCAGCTCCGAATCCCATACCGTTTTCGGCCCCGCGAGCAACCGCCAGCGATAACGGTCCGGGCCTCGAAGCTCGACCTCGGCGATGTCGCCGAGCACTATCGACATCTGCTCGGGATCGTGCCAGAACTGCTCGATCCGCTCGACGGGGCACGCGATCGTGACCGTCTGGCCCCCCGAGGGGCGGGGCTGCATGGCGGTGACCTTCTTCACCGCCCCCAGCACCTGGTCTTTGGCGAAATTCACGTAGTTCACGCCACTCCCTCCGTCGCGGCCTCCGTCGCGGCGTTGCATTCCCGCCCAGAACGCGCCCAAACGGGAGACGGAATTACTGTTCGAAGGGCGAAGCCGCCCGCCGCGAGGGCGTCGGCTATCGCGTTGCAGATGAACGCTATTCAGGCGGCGTCGCGGCCGGCAGCTACGCCTCCGCGTGCGGGGTTGGGCTTTGCGCAGACTCCCACTTCGATTCGAGCGACCTCGTCACGGTGGTACCCGCGGCCATGTCGAGCTGGAAGGTCTCCCCGTCGTCGTCCTCGAAGGTGACGACGTAGCCGCCCTCGGTGGAGTCTTTGAACACCACCTTGTAGGGCCGTTCACCAGAGCCGCGGTCGACGGCAATGATGTCGCCAGGGGAGACGTCGTCGATGAGGTCGTTACCGGAGACTTCGGACATACCGTCGACGGTAGCGGATTCAGGATCGGGACCCGTTCGGGACCGCGCCCCAGGCGGCCAAACATATTGCGGCCCTGCATATTTCGTTCACACCGGGCCCCTTACCCTGGCCTCGCGCGGGTGGGTGACCCAGGTCACACGCATGTTTGATCGGCGGCATCGGTGGAATGCCTGACTGTGGCACGCACGAACGAACTGAGTTCTTGGCTAACGCCGCAAGGAGACTGTCGAATGAGCGAACAGAACAAAGCCGACGAAGCGCGTCGGGGCCTGATCGATTCGGTGAAGGGCAAAGCCAAAGAGGTCTTCGGGGCTGTTACCGGCAACGAATCGCTGACCGCCGAGGGGCAACTCGAACAGAGCCAGGCCCACGAGCGCAAGGAGGCGAACGCGACGGAGGCCGTCGCGGAGGCCCAGGCCAACCGGGCACAGGACCGGGCCGCCGAAGCCCGGGTGGAAGGCGCCCAACAGCGGGTGGCCGCCAACGCGCAGGCCGTCGCCACCGAGGAATCGATCGAGGCGCGCGAGGCGGCCGAGAAGCGAGCTGCCGATCAGGCCGCACTGCAGCGGGCGACCGCCGAGAAGTCCCGGGCCGAGCTGGACGCGCAGCAGCAAGTGCAGCGCGCGAAGGCGGAAGAGCGCGCCGAGATCAGGGAAGCGTCGGAGGACATCGTCGACGCCGTCGCCGAGCACCAGACGTCGGTGCAGGTCGCCCGGCACGAAGAGTCCGAGGCCGACCGCCTCCGGCGCCAGGCTCGGAACGCGACCGACGAAGCCGACCTGCCCTGACGGCGGTCCACACACAGGAGAAGTTGATGAAGATATCCGAAGTCCCGTTCGCCGTTCTGCGGTTCCACTACCAGCTGGCCCGCTTCCCGTTGCAGTTGATCGAGGACCGGGTCGTCACCCGAATCCCGACCGAGGCTCCCGCGCGGCTGCTCTTCGAGCGCTCGCTCGGAATGCTGGACACCACGGTCGGCAATGTGCTCGACGACCCGACGCTGGTCGAACGCGGGACGGCGCTGGTGGACCGCAGCGACGCGCTGGGCCGCGCGGCCGAGCTGGACGCGAAGGCCGCAACCCGCAAGGAACGGGCCGACGCGAAGCTCAAGGGCGCCCGGGACGAGGCGATCGAGGACCGGCGGGAAGCCCAGGCGGCGACGCAGCAGGAGATCCAGGACGCCCGCAAGACCGCCGAGCAACGCAAACGCGAAGCGGCCCAGTCGGCCCAGCAGCAGAGCGCCGCGGCGAAACGCCGCGCCGACGAGGCGGCGGACCGGCAGAAGCGGACGGTGGAATCGGCCAAACGGCAGGTCGAGACCAGGACTCAGGCGGCCGAGAAGGCCGCGTCCAAGGCCGCGGCGGCGAAGATCGACGAAGCCGAGGACAAGCTGGGCGAGGCCGCCGAGAAGCGCACCGAGGCGGACCGCGTGGCGCAGCTGGCGGCCGCCGAAAGGCGGCAGCGGCAAGAGGAGCGCGCGAACGACTGACGCGTCAGGCGCGCGGCGCCGGACCCTGGTTGATCTTGTTGGCCGCGAACGTCGCGGCCTGGGCGGTCATCCCGGCGTCGATGTAGGAGACGTGCGCCATGATGTTGCCGCCCCCTGAGCAGATCGGATCGTCGGGGGCGCACAGGCTGATGGTCTTGGACCCGTACGCCGGGTTGATGGTCGGCAGCGGTTGGCCGCCCCACAGCATCGTGGAGAAGCCGCTGCTGGGCTCGCCGAACAGGGCGACGGCGGCGACGTGGTCGGCGACCGAGGCCGGCATCGCGTTGGTGGCCAGGTCGATCACGGTCGAGCCCTGGGAGTAGCCGCCCAGCACGATCTTGGAGTTCGGGCAGCTGGCGACGGTGTCCTGGATGTGCGCGCTGGCATCGTTGGAACCGGCGTTCGCACTGTTGTGGTAGTCGTCGTTGGCCGGGTAGTTGACCGCGTAGACGTCGACGGACTTCCCCCCGAGCTGGGAGGTGAGCGAGTCCACGAAGGCCTGGCCGATGTTGCCCAGACCGGGCTCCTGGTGAGTGCCGCGAGCGAAGACGACGGAGACGTCGGAGCAGGCGTCGGCGGAGGCGGCGGGCAGGCCCGTCGGTTCCCCGACCGGGATGGTCAGCGCCGCCCACGTCGTGACGACCGGGACCCCGACGATGCGAGCAAATCTGCGTGCACTCATGCCGGAATCCTGTCACACCACCGACCGCCGCTACGCCGGCGGTTCGCGCCGGGGTGCGGATGTGATCTCGTTCGAACCAGTCGCGTTGCGGCGCAACGGATGTGGTCAGCGCGCGGTCGGCCGGATGCGGATGGGGCCGGTCCAGTCACCATCGGGATCGACGACGTCGCCGCGCTGCGTGATCTCCACCTCGCCCGCTCTGGCCAGCCGCCGGGCGGCCTCCCGGGCGTCGGCCATCAGTGCGCGCCAACTCCCGCCGCCCACCGCCCGCGCGGCGTCCGAGGGGCAGATGCTGCTCCGCCGCCCGCGACGCCCGGCTAACGCGCGGATCGCGGATTCCAGCCGCTGCGCAACGGGCCCGTTCCCCAGCGCGATCCCGGCGTCGCGGGCGCCGCGGCCGCCGCCGTCGAGGACCCGGGCCAGCTCGGCGCGTAATCGGTCACCCGCTGGAGCAGTCAGCGGCCGCGCCATTCGGGCTTGCGCTTCTCGGCCCATGCCCGGAGCCCCTCGGCGACGTCCTCGGTCGCGCCGGCCACCTTGCGCATGGTCTCGCCGAACCGGACCGACTCGATCCAGCCCATGTCCGCCGTCCGCCACGCCACCTCTTTGGTCGCGCGCTGGGCCAGGGGAGCGGCCTCGGTGAGGGTCCGGGCCCACGATCTGGCCTCTTCCTGCAGGTCCGCCGGCTCCACCAGTTTCCACACCAGGCCGATCTCCTTGGCCCGTGCGGCGCTCATCGGCTTGCCGGTCAACAGCAGCTCCATGGCGTTGGCCCAGCCGACCCGCTGGGGCAGGCGGATGGCCCCGACGATGGTCGGCACGCCGATCGCCACCTCGGGGTAGCAGAACGTGGCCTCGGTGCTGGCGATGACGAAATCGCAGAACAGCACCCCGGTGAGCCCGTAGCCGATGCACGGCCCGTGCACGGCGGCGATGGTGGGCTTGAACAGCTCCATCCCGCTTTCGAAGGAATTGATCGTGGGCTTCTCCCAGAAGGTGCCGCCGAAGGTGCCGACCGAGCCCTCGCCGTCCTTGAGGTCCCCTCCCGCGCAGTAGACGTCGCCGTTGGCGGTCAGGATGGCGACCCACGCGTCCAAGTCGTCGCGGAACCGTTCCCAGGCCGCGTTCAAGTCCTGGCGCAGGGCGCCGTTGATGGCGTTGCGGGCCTCGGGGCGGTTGAGGGTGATGGTGGCGACGTGGTCGTCCAGCTCATACGTGACGAGGCTCATGGCTTCACCCTAGGGCGGCGAAGGGTGGGCCTTCGTCGGGGAACGGGCGCTCGGACTCGTCCCCGGCGCCGCGCTCGGCGGCGAACGGAACCGGCGGCGCGCCTATCCTGGCCCAAGTGGCCGAACTGTCCCCCGCGGAACTGCGCGCCCGCCTCGACGGTTTGACCACCCGCGACGCCGCGCGCCTCGGACGCCGTTTGAAGAATCTGCGCGGCGGCAAACCCGAGCAGCTGCGGCAGCTCGCCGAGCAGCTCGCGCGGGCCGAAGCGCTGGTGGCCTCGCGGCAGGCCGCGGTGCCCACGATCGTCTACCCCGACCTGCCGGTCAGCGAGCGGCGCCGGGAGATCGCGGACGCGGTGCGGGCCAACCAGGTCGTCGTCGTCGCCGGCGAAACGGGCTCGGGCAAGACGACCCAACTGCCCAAGATCTGCCTCGAAGCCGGGCGGGGTGTCCGCGGCACCATCGGGCACACCCAGCCCCGGCGGCTGGCCGCCCGCACGGTCGCGCAGCGCATCGCCGACGAACTGGGCAGCCCCCTGGGTGAGGCGGTCGGCTACAGCGTGCGTTTCACCGATCAAGTCAGCGACCGCACGTTGGTCAAGCTGATGACCGACGGCATCCTGCTCGCCGAGATCCAGCGCGACCGCCGCCTGCTGCGCTATGACACGCTGATCCTCGACGAGGCCCACGAGCGCAGCCTGAACATCGACTTCCTGCTGGGATACCTGCGCGAGCTGCTGCCGCGCCGTCCCGACCTGAAGCTGATCGTCACCTCGGCGACCATCGAACCGCAGCGGTTCGCCGACCACTTCGGCGGCGCGCCGATCGTCGAGGTGTCCGGGCGCACCTATCCGGTGGAAATCCGGTACCGGCCGCTGGAGCTCGCCGTGCCGTCGGGGGACGGCGACGATCCCGACGACCCGGACCACGAGATCGTGCGCACCGAGACCCGCGACGAGATCGAGGCGATCGTCGACGCGATCGGCGAGCTGGACGCCGAACCGCCCGGCGACGTCCTGGTCTTTCTGTCCGGGGAACGCGAAATCCGCGATACCGCAGAGGCTTTGACCGGTCTCCGGCATACGGAGGTGCTGCCGCTGTACGCCCGGCTGCCGACCGCCGAACAGCAGAAGGTGTTCGCGCCCCACACCGGACGGCGCGTCGTGCTGGCGACCAACGTGGCCGAGACGTCGCTGACCGTGCCCGGCATCCGCTACGTCGTCGACCCGGGCAATGCCCGCATCTCGCGCTACAGCCGCCGCCTGAAGGTACAGCGGCTGCCCATCGAACCGATCTCGCAGGCATCCGCACAGCAGCGGGCCGGCCGGTGCGGCCGGGTAGCACCGGGGGTGTGCATCCGGCTGTACTCCGAACAGGACTTCGACGCCCGGCCGCGCTACACCGATCCCGAGATCCTGCGCACCAACCTCGCCGCGGTACTGCTGCAGATGGCGGCACTGCAACTCGGAGACGTCGAAGACTTCGGATTCCTCGACCCGCCGGATCGGCGGAGTGTCCGCGACGGCGTGCAACTGCTGCAGGAGTTGGGGGCGTTCGACACCCACGGCGCCATCACCGAGCTCGGCCGTCGCCTGGCGCGGCTGCCGGTCGACCCCCGGCTGGGCCGGATGATCCTGCAGGCCGAAACCGAGGGCTGCGTACGGGAGGTGCTGGTGCTTGCCGCGGCGCTGACCATTCACGACCCGCGGGAGCGGCCCGCCGACCGCGAGGAGGCCGCCCGTCAGAAGCACGCCCGCTTCGCCGACGAGACCTCCGACTTCATGTCCTACCTCAACCTGTGGCGTTACCTCCGCGAGCGACGCAGCGCGTTGTCCGGCAGCGGCTTTCGACGCATGTGCCGAGACGAGTTCCTGCACTATCTGCGCATCCGCGAATGGCAGGACCTGGTCGGGCAGCTGCGCGGCATCGCCCGCGACCTGGGCATCGTGGAGTCCTCTGACGCGCGGGCGCCCGCCGATCCCGGGCAGGTGCACGCGGCGCTGCTGGCCGGGTTGCTCTCGCACGTGGGGTTGCGCCGTGAGGACGGGCGCGAGTACCTGGGCGCACGCAACTCGCGCTTCGTCCTCGCGCCGGGCTCGGTGCTCACCAAGCGGCCGCCGCGCTGGGTGGTGGTCGCCGAACTGGTCGAAACCAGCCGCCTGTACGGGCGGACCGCCGCGCGAATCCAGCCGGAGGCGGTCGAGCGGGTCGCCGGCGACCTGGTGCAGCGCACTCACAGCGAACCGCATTGGGACGCCCAGCGCGGTGAGGTGATGGCCTATGAGCGGGTGACGCTCTACGGCCTGCCGCTGGTTGCCCGCCGCCGCGTCGGGCTCGCCCGGATCGAGCCGGCCCAGGCCCGCGAGTTGTTCATCCGGCGCGCGCTGGTGGAGGGCGACTGGCACACCCGTCACCACTTCTTCCGCGACAACGCCCGCCTGCGCGCCGAGCTCGAGGAGTTGGAGGAGCGGGCGCGCCGCCGCGACCTGCTGGTCGGCGATGACGAGGTCTACGCGCTCTACGACGCGCGCATCCCGCCAAACGTCCTCTCCGCGCGGCACTTCGACGCGTGGTGGCGCAAGCAGCGGCTCAAGACGCCGGACCTGCTGACGTTCACGCGCGACGACCTGATGCGCACCGGCGAAACCGGCGACGCCGAGCGACCGACCGCCTGGCATACCGGCGGCGTCACGCTGCCCCTGACCTACCGGTTCGAGCCGGGCGCGGTGGACGACGGCGTCACGGTGCACGTGCCGATCGACGTGCTCGCGCGGTTGGGCGGCGACGAGTTCGCCTGGCAGGTGCCCGCGCTGCGCGAAGAGCTGGTGACCGCGCTCATCCGCTCGCTGCCAAAAGACCTGCGCCGCAACTTCGTTCCCGCCCCCGACACCGCGCGTGCCGTGCTGGCCGGAATCGACCCGGGGAACGAGCCGCTGCTGGCGGCGCTGCAGCGCGAACTCCGTCGCCGCACCGGCATTGTGGTGCCGGTCGACGCGTTCGATCTGGACAAGCTGCCCGCGCATCTGCGGGTGACCTTCGCCGTCGAATCCGCCGACGGTAGCGAACTCGCCCGCGGTAAGGACCTCGCGGCGCTGCAACAGCGGCTGGCCGCCAGCGCGCGCCGGGCCGTGGCCCAGGTGGTCGCCGGCGAGCTGGAACGGACGGCCCTGCGCGGCTGGCCCGACGGGCTCGACGCGCTGCCGCGGGTCGTCGAGCGAACGGTCGGCGGACGCGCGGTGCGCGGCTTTCCCGGATTCATCGACGCGGGCGGCGCCGTCGACCTGCGGGTGTTCGCGACGTCGGCGGAGCGGGACAGCGCGCTGCCGGCGGGCATGCGCCGATTGGTTCGGCTGAGCGTGGCGTCGCCCGTCAAAGCGGTTGAGCGGCAACTGAGCCCACGTACACGCCTGGTGCTCGGTGCGAATCCCGACGGGTCCCTGACCGCGTTGCTCGAAGACTGTGCCGACGCCGCGGCGGACGCGTTGATACCCGAGCCGGTGTGGACCCGCGACGAGTTCGCCGCGTTGCGCGATCGGGTGGCCAATTCGCTGGCATCAGCGACCACCGACGTGGTGGGCCGCGTGGAACAGGTCTTGGCCGCCGCGCAGGAGGTGCAACTCCTGCTGCCCGGGCGGCCACCACCCCCGCAGGCCGACGCGATCGCCGACGTGCGCACTCAGCTGGATCGGCTGCTGCCGGCGGGATTCGTCAGCGCCACCGGGCGCGCCCACCTCGCCGACCTCACCCGCTACCTGACCGCCATCCGCCGGCGCCTCGACCGGCTGCCGCACGGCCTCGACGCCGACCGGCAGCGGATGCAGCGCGTGCATGCCGTGCAGCGCGCGTACGACGAGTTGGCGCACTCGCTGCCAACCGCCCGGCGGACGGCGGCGGACGTCCGCGACGTCGCACGGCAGATCGAGGAATTGCGGGTGAGCCTGTGGGCCCAACAGCTGGGAACACCACGGCCGGTGAGCGAGCAACGGATCTACCGCGCCATCGACGCGCTGCGGGACGGATCGTGAATCAACGCCCTCCCACTCTCAACCTATAGCGTACCGGTGGGCTTGCGGCAAGGCCGGGGTGCTGCCGCACAATCGCTGGGCGAAAACGCTTTTGGCTTACAGGGGGTAAAGAATGCCGACCGACGATTGCGTAGACCATGCGGTGCTGGTCGCCGGGGGAGGACCGACGGGGCTGATGTTGGCCGGTGAATTGGCTTTGGCGGGCATCGATGTGGCGATAGTGGAACGGCGCGAGAGTCAGGATCTGATCGGCGCACGGGCCGGCGGCCTGCATGCGCGCACCATCGAGGTCCTCGATCAGCGGGGAATCGCCGACCGGTTTCTCGCCCGGGGCGAGGTCGCCCAAGTCGCGGGCTTCTCGCAGATCCGTCTCGACATCAGCGACTTTCCCACCCGGCATCCGTACGGACTCGCGTTGTGGCAGAACGAGATCGAACGCATACTCGCCGACTGGGTGAACGAGCTCGGGGTGCGGTTCTATCGCGGACGTGAGGTGGCGGGCATCGCGCAAGACGGGACCGGCGTGGACGTCGCGTTGTCCGACGGCCGATCGCTGCGCGCGGGGTACCTTGTCGGCTGCGACGGCGGACGCAGCGTGGTGCGCAAAGGCGCCGGCATCGAGTTCCCGGGATGGGAGCCGACCACCAGCTACCTACTCGCGGAGGCCGAAATCGACCCAGGCACCGGCGAGGCGCCGGAGTGGGGCATCCGGCACGACGCCCTCGGCGTCCATTCCCTCGCCCCCTCGGGGGACCGGGGGCTGGTGCGCGTCATGGTCACCGAACGGCTCCTGGGATCCAGCGGCGAACCGACACTGGCCGATCTGAGGGAAGGGCTCATCGCCGTCTACGGAACGGACTACGGGATCCGCAGTCCCGCTTGGCTTTCCAGATTCACTGACATGGCGCGGCAGGCGGCCACCTACCGCAGCGGGCGCGTGCTGCTGGCCGGTGATGCCGCGCACGTCCATCACCCGGTGGGCGGGCAAGGCCTGAACACCGGCGTGCAGGACGCCGTCAACCTGGGCTGGAAGTTGGGGCAGGTGGCCAACGGGGCGACGCCCGCCAGCCTGCTGGACACCTACCACGCCGAACGGCATCCCGTCGCCGCGCGGGTATTGCGTAACGCAATCGCGCAGATGGCGCTGCTTCGTCCGGACGACCGCACCAAGGCGCTGCGCGGTGTCGTGGCCGACCTGCTCGGCACGGATGAACCCCGCAGACGGTTCGCCGCCATGATGTCCGGCCTGGACATCCGCTATGACCTGGGTGACGGACACCCGCTGCTCGGGCGCCGCATGCCCGATCTCGACCTGGTCACCGCGACCGGCCCGCGGCGCGTGTTCACCCTGTTACACGCGGCCCGCCCGGTGCTGCTCAACCTCGGCGGAGCCGGCCGATTCGACGGCGCGTCCCGCGCCGGGTGGGTCCGGGTCGTCGACGCGGTATACGCCGGCGATTGGGAGCTCCCGGCGGTCGGCGCCGTGCAGGGCCCCGACGCGGTGTTGATTCGGCCAGACGGACACGTCGCCTGGGTGGGGGACCGAGGCGATTCCCGGCTTCAGGAAGCGCTCACAACCTGGTTCGGCACCCCATCGGGGGCTGCGCCTTAATCCGGGGGCTCGTTCTCCGAGCCGAGGGTGGGAGCGCTTTCGCGGTCGCTGGGCTTGCCGGCGACACCTTCGGCCTCCCGGTCGTCGGCGACCTTCTCCTCGAGCTGGTCGACGATGTCTTCCAGCTTCTGAGAGTGACCGCGCAAGTCTTTGTCGGGTTTCGTCATATCGCTTTCCGTCGACTGTGGCCGGCTACCGACCTGTCGCTATTCAATACCCCGTCCGCCGGGCGGTAACCGGGCGGGCGCTGTGATCCTCCTATCGCGGTCGCGGCGGCCGTCGGCCGAGCTAGCGGTGACGGACGCGACATCCGGCCGTGGCGGTGGAAGTATCGCAAGAGTGGCCGACAAGAAACCGCAGACCATCTCGTACCCGGCGGCCGGCGGGCGTCCGCGCCGTCACGAAACCGAGCCGCTCGACCCCCATGTCATCGTCCTGTTCGGCGCGACGGGGGATCTGGCGAAACGCAAGCTGATCCCGGGGCTGGCCTACCTTGACCAGTCCGAGCTCGCACCCGACATCCAGATCGTCGCGACGTCTTTGGAAGACCTCACCGACGACGGGTTTCGGGAGCTCGCGAAGGAAGCGGTCGATTCGTTCGGCAGCCACAAGCTCTCGGACGAACAGTGGGCCAACTTCGCCAAGATCGTCACCTATGTTCCGCAGGGACGCGGGCCGGAAGCTCTGGCCGAGGCCGTCGCCGAGGCCGAAGCCAACCTGGGTCCCAAGGTCAGGCGGCTGCACTACCTGTCCGTGCCGCCGAAAGCCGCGCGGGAAGTCATCTCCGTGTTGCGGGAGGCGAAGCTCGTCGACCGCTCGCGGGTGGTGATGGAAAAGCCGTTCGGGACCGATTTGGCCAGCGCGGTCGCGCTCAACGACTTCGTGCACGAAACGTTCGAGGAATCCCAGATCTTTCGGATCGACCACTTCCTCGGCAAGGAGGCGGCCCAGAACATCCTCGCGTTCCGCTTTGCCAACGGGCTGTTCGAGCCGATCTGGAACCGCAACTTCATCGACCACATTCAGATCGACATCCCCGAAGCCCTTGGCCTGGATCAGCGGGCGAGCTTCTACGAGGAGACGGGCGCGTACAAGGACATGGTGGTGACGCACCTGTTCCAGGTGATGGCGTTCGTGGTCATGGAGCCGCCGACGGCGCTCGAACCCTTTGCCATCAGCGAAGAAAAGAACAAGGTGTTCCGGTCGATGCTGCCGGTCAAGCCGTCCAACGTGGTGCGCGGCCAGTACAACGGATACCGCGACGAGGAAGGCGTGGCCAAGGATTCCGACACCGAGACGTTCATCGCCCTCAAGGTCGGCATCGACAACTGGCGCTGGGCCGGTGTGCCCATCTATCTGCGTACCGGCAAGAAGATGGCCGAGGGCATCCGCATCATCTCGATCGCGTTCAGGGAGGCGCCGCGGACGATGTTTCCGCCCGGCTCGGGCGTCGGGACCCAGGGCCCCGATCACCTCACGTTCGACCTCGCCGACAACTCGAAGGTGTCGCTGTCGTTCTACGGCAAGCGGCCAGGTCCGGGCATGAAGCTGGACAAGCTGTCCATGCAGTTTTCCTCGCAGGAGATCGACACCGTCGTGGATGTGCTCGAGGCCTACGAACGGCTCATCCTGGACGCGATGCGCGGCGATCACACGTTGTTCAACACCGCCGAGGGCATCGAATCATTGTGGGAGCGTTCGCAGGAGCTGCTCGACGACCCACCGCCGGCGAAGATGTACCAGCCGGGCACCTGGGGCCCCAACGCCATTCATCAGTTGATCGCACCCAACGCGTGGCGGTTGCCGTTCGAGCGGGAATGGCGCGATGCCAGGCCGGAGTGCTGAGCGTAGGGGTCAGCTCCGTTCGGCGCTGATGTAGGTGATGGCGTGCCGGAACTGCCTGAGCAGCTCGTTGTCGGGAAGGGTGAAGCCGTAGTCGGCGTATAACTGCTCGGTGGGATGCGCAGTGACGGCCCACCCGGCGGCGGCCAGGTGCTGGCCGGCGGGTTGGCGTTCCCCCTGCCAGACCAGTTCGGCGACATCGATATCGAGTCCGTGTTTGCGCCAGGCACTGCGCATGGCGCGGGCGCGCTCGTCGGTGAAGACGGCCATGTCGGTGATGTTTTCGGTGGCCAGCTTGCTGCCCGGCGCGCTGAGCGCCGTGATGTTGTCCAGCAGACGATCCTGGGCCTGCGGCGGCAAGTAGGGGAGCAGGCCTTCGGCGATCCACGCCGTGGGCGCGGTCACGTCAAAGCCACTGTCGCGCAGCACCTTTGGCCAATCATCGCGCAGGTCGATACCCACGGTCCGGCGTTCGGCGGTCGGTTCGGCACCGATCCGGGCCAGCGCGTCGCTCTTGAAGGCGATGACCTCGGGCTGGTCCACCTCGTAAACCACCGTGCCCGCCGACCACGGCAACCGGTAGGCCCGGGCGTCAAGCCCGGCGGCCAGGATGACGGCCTGACGGATCCCGCCGCTCGTCGCCACCGTCAGGAAGTCGTCGAAAAACCTGGTGCGCGCGGCGATCTGCTCGCGACGCTGCTGCAACGTCAGGGGCATTTCGTCGCTGTCGAGCGGGATTTGGCCGTCGAGCATTCGGACGAAGAACGGGTGACCGACCGCGCGCACCAAAGGCTCGGCGAACCGGTCGTCGAGCAGGGGATCCGGCTCGCGGGAGGCCAATGCCCGGGACGCGGCGACCATCGTCGCGGTCGCCCCGACGCTGGAAGCCAAATCCCAACTGTCGCCGTCTGTGCGCGCCGAACCAAATGATGACACTCGCCGCTCCCTCCTGGACCTCGGCCGCCGCCGGGCTGCGCGACAAACCTCCTGAGTGCGAAGGGTACTTTCTGCCTATGCCGCGCTCACCACGCACCCGCTGAGCCCGTCGACAGGAGGCGAATCACTCGATGGCACCGACGCTGCGCCCCCGGCGCTCCGCCCTCTACCTGCCGGGCAACAAGCCTCGCGCCTTGGAGAAAGGCAAATCGCTGCCCGCCGACGTGGTCATCTTCGACCTCGAGGATGCCGTGGGGCCCGATGCCAAAGCCGATTCGAGGGCCACGGTGTGCGAGGCGATCTCGTCGGACAGCTACGGCCGGCGGGAGGTCGTGGTGCGCATCAACGGTTTGGACACCGAATGGCACGACGAGGACTTGGCGGCCGTGGCCGGTTCCGCCGCCGACGGGGTGTTGGTGCCGAAAGTCGAGTCGGGTGACCAGGTGCGAACGCTGGCGGCCACGCTGGACGGGCTGGGCGCGCCGGAGGGGTTGCGGCTCTGGGTGATGATGGAGACGCCGCGTTCGTTCCTGAGGGCCGAGGAGATCGCCTCGGCCAGCGATCGATTGGCCGCGCTGGTGATCGGCACCAACGACCTGGTGAACGACCTGCACGGATTACATGTGCCCGGACGCGCGCCGGTCGTGCCCGCGTTGGGGTTGGCGGTGCTGGGCGCCCGGGCGGCGGGAAAGGTGATCCTGGACGGCGTCTTCAACGACATCACCGACGAAGACGGGTTTCGGGCCGAGGCCCGGCAGGGCCGCGAAATGGGTTTCGACGGCAAGACTTTGATCCATCCCGCCCAGATCGGCCCGGCCAACGACGTGTTCGGGCCGTCGCAGGAGGAACTCGCCGACGCCCGCAAGGTTGTCGCGGCCTACGAGGAGGCGCGGGCTACGGGCGCCAGTGTCATCACGGTGGATGGTCGGATGATCGAGAGCTTGCACGTCCGCAACGCTGAGCGGCTCCTCGCCCTCGCGGACCTCATCGCGGAGTTGGCGTCCGCCTCGTAGGCGTTCTGCTTATCGCTTGTCAACTCTGCCGGCGATCTGACCGGCTAGCTTGACGGCCAGGTCCGCCGGGTCCTTGCGGACCGCGCTGACATCAATCGCGACGTTGTTGCGGACCGTCAGCGCGCGCTGGCACGTCATGGTCAGCACGACGTTGCCGTTATCGCGAATTGTCATCGTCAGGGTCGTGCTCAACATCCCATTGGCGTTGGAGACCGGCCCCACCTGCCACCCCGTCTCGGGGGTGTCCTGCCCGGCCGGAGTGGTGAATTGGCGGTTGGCGCAGGCCGGCCAGCGCTGGACCGAGGTGGTGTAGAAGGCGTTGGCTTCCTTGGCGGTCGGGAACAGCACCAGCACCTGCTCCACCTCGGGGTCGGGTTCGTCGGAATTCGGGGGCAGGGAGGCAACTTCGTCGTCGCCGCTGACCGCGCTGTAGCCGCTGCCGGCATATACGGGAGCTTGCCCGGGGCCGATGGCGTAGACGCAGTCGTCCGGGAATTGCCAGCCCGCGGGCCACGGCTGCTTCGCGGCGTCGTCCTTCAGCTTGTCGTTCTTTTCCTTGCTCCTCGATCCGGTGGCACCCAGGGCGCTGTCGAGATCCGCGGACGTGAGCAGCAAGCCGGGCAGCGCGGCCTGCGCGACCGGGGGCGGGGTGGACGTTGTGGTCGACGAGCCGGGAGTGCCGCCGTTGCTGCCGCCGCACCCTGCAACCAGGATTCCGATCGCGGCGGCGGAGACGGCGGCTGATAGTCGGCGCATGTGGCTGTTCGTCCTTCGTGCTCGCGTTGCGCCGTCGAGCCTCCGCGCGGCCAGCGCTCCCACTGTCCAAAAGCGGGGAGTGGACGAAAGCCTAACCGCTTCGGCAGCAAATTGCGTGATTCATCGTAAAGTGTTCATTGGTCCAAACCCTCCCCGGTTGCGACATTCCGGGTCGACCGACGCTGGAACAGGACAATTTCACTCCGGCGCAGGGCCCGCATGCGCCGCATAGAACGAAAGCTTTCGCAGATCAAGGGTTTCCGACGGCAACAAAAGGGCGGTTTATGGCCCTTCCCCTCGTCGTGGAATGTGTCGATGAGGTGGATAGGGCCCCAATCGCTTCGATCCGATATGTGCGACTGATAGGGTGCATGCAGCAAACATGTGAACCCTTGACGCCGATGATGCCTGTCTACCGCTCGATCGGCTAAGCCCGGTGTCTTTGCGCGGCCGGATCCGATCGGGCCATCGGGCGCCCGGATCCGAAGTGCTCTACCGTGATGCAGCGGGGGACGGGTGCCCCCTTGCGGCGCGGGTCGCGCAGCCCGGGCCGGTGAGTCAACGGTGACCACGCGGTAGGTTGAACGCGGTTCCGGACGACTCGAGAGGAGACACGGTGCGTCACACCGCGGCCATGGCCGAGGCCGATCGCACGTGGATGGTCGACACGCTGCTCGCGCTGCTGCAGACGCCCAGTCCGGCTGGCCGGACTGACGCGGTGATGCAGCTCATCGGCGACATCTTCGATGGCTTCGGCGTGCCGTTCGAGCTGACTCGGCGCGGGGCACTGACCGCCGAACTCCCGGGAGAGTCGGCGACCACCGACCGCGCGCTCGTGGTGCACGCCGACACCATCGGTTGCATGGTGCGTCGACTCAAGGACAACGGCCGTCTCGAGGTGATTCCGGTCGGCACCTTCTCGGCCCGTTTCGCGGCCGGTGCCCGGGTACGCATCTTCTCCGACGACCCCGACGAATTCATCACCGGCACGGTCCTGCCGCTGAAGGCCAGCGGCCACGCCTTCGGTGACGAGATCGACCTACAGCCAACCGACTGGGAACACGTCGAGGTCCGTGTCGACCGCAAGGTGTCCTCGCGGGAGGACCTCATCCGGCTCGGCCTGCAGGTCGGCGACTTCGTCGCCTTCATCGCAAGCCCGGAACTCACCGCCGACGGCTACATCGTTTCCCGTCACCTCGACGGAAAGGCGGGCGTCGCGATCGCGCTCGCGCTGGCCAAGCACTTCGCCGAGAACAAGGTGGTGCTGCCGCACCGAACCATGCTCATGATCACCATCACCGAGGAGGTCGGCCACGGCGCAAGCCACGGATTGCCCGCCGACGTCGCCGAGCTGATCTCGGTGGACAACGCGGTGTGCGCACCGGGCCAGCACTCCATCGAGGACGGCGTGACGATCCCGATGGCCGATCTGCACGGGCCGTTCGACTATCACCTGACCCGCAAGCTGTGCAAGCTCGCCGAGGAGCTGGGCGTCCCGTGCGCGCGAGATGTGTTCCGGTTCTACCGCTCCGACGCAGCCGCGGCGATCGAGGCGGGCGCGGGGACGCGCGCCGCCCTCGTCGGGTTTGGGCTCGACGGCAGCCACGGCTGGGAGCGGACGCACCTGGATTCGCTGCAGGCGGCGTACTGCCTGCTGCATGCCTGGCTGCAGACGCCGCTGACGTTCGCCAAATGGGACGCCAAGCCCTCGGGCAAGCTGCGCGACTTCCCGTCGTCCAAGCAGCCCGCGCCCAGCGAGCGGTGGGTGCCACTGGCCCGCGGGGAACACGATTCGCCTGGCGAGGTCTCGCCGGGCTCGGTCTGGCCGCCGTCGGAAGGTCCGCAGGCCTGAGACACTATGCCCCGTCGGTCAGCCGCGGGGGATTCGGTCGGCGCGCCAGCGCCGGGACGTCGCGCGTTGGTGCCGATCGGCCATACCCGCCAACGTAATTCGGCTCCCCATGCAAGGCGTGAGCATGGAATCGTGGTCACCACAGCGCACTGTGATTGACGAGCGCGTCAGCCACCAGTCCGATTCCGAACACGAGGAACAACGCTCGCACCGATATCGGGCCGTAGCGGGTGAGGGCACGGACCAGGCGACGCTGAATGCGCTTGGCCCGCACGGTTCGCCTCATCGACAGCGCAAGGATCAGCAACGGGGGAGAGAGCGCGACCGCCCAGTAGGCGGTGATGATCAGCGGCCACAGTGGGGGCCGCGGATGCAGCGCGACGAGCATGGCCAAGCCGGTGAGATACGGGATGGCGGTGGGAGCTTGGCCGCTACCCACCGCCAGCCCGAGAAAGCCGAGCAGCCAGGGGCGTTGGCGCATTGCGGCCAACGCCCAGCCCGGAGCCGCTGATTGGGCGGTCAACGGGAAGTAGGCCAGGCCGGTCAGCAGCAGGCCGAGCAGCAGCTCGCCGCGAAAACGGATGGCCGGTGTCACGTGGAATCCGACGCCATGGGTCAAAAAGCTCAGGCCCAGAACGGTGCACAGCCCGAACGTCGTCGTCACGGCGAACACGCCCGCGATGAAGCTGAGGGCGCCGGGGATCGGGGACCGGCGACTCAACCGGCTGTCGAAAATGACCGCCGAGACCACCCCCACGTTGAGGACGTTCAGCGAATCGAGCAATGCCAGGCCGCCAAGCGCCAGCACGAGAGCACCCACGCGCCCGAACTCCGCCTACCGACCGGCTTTGCCGGGCGCGAGCGTCGAAGCGGCGATCATGGTGCAGAGAATACGAGCCACGGGGCGGCGTGTCTGTCTGAGGCGGTCCCGACCCGCGCGGGGGCACGTCACCGGGGCAGCTCGTATGGGTTTCGATCCGGTCACACGGCATGGGGGACCGCGGGTTTCGTGGGCGGCCGTTCGACAATGCGGGACATGAGGCAGACGCGGGAGCCCGACGGTGGCGCGTGAATTCTCACGCCAGACGCTTCTGCGGGGAGCCGCCGGAGCGCTGGCCGCGCGCACGGTGTTCGGCTCGGCACGGGCCACCGCCGCTCCCAACCCCACCGGTTGGGAGGGTCTGTCGACGGCCATCGGCGGGCAGGTGCTGCTGCCGGACAGCGGCGGCTTCGGGGCGGCCAAGCAGGTGTTCAACACCAACTACAACGGCCTGACGCCCGCCGCGATTGTCACCCCGTCATCGCCGGCGGACGTGCAGAAGGCGATGGCCTTCGCCGCGGCCCACAACCTGAAGGTGGCCCCGCGCAGCGGCGGCCATTCCTACATCGGTGCGTCCACGGCGAACGGGGTCATGGTGCTGGACCTGCGGCAACTGCCCGGTGGGGTGGACTACGACGCCGGCACCGGGCACGTCACGGTGACGCCCGCGACGAGCCTGCATGCGATGCACCAGACGCTGGCCGGCGCCGGGCGGGGTATCCCGACGGGCACCTGCCCGTCGGTCGGTGCCTCCGGGCACGCGCTCGGCGGGGGACTGGGCGCCAATTCCCGCCACGCGGGCCTGCTTTCGGACCAGCTGGTGTCGGCGTCGGTGGTCCTGCCCGGCGGCCAGGCGGTGACCGCGTCGAACGCGAGCAATCCCGACCTGTTCTGGGCGCTGCGCGGCGGGGGCGGCGGCAACTTCGGCGTCACCACCTCGCTGACTTTCGCCACGTTCCCCACCACGGACCTCGACGTGGTCAACCTGAACTTCCCGCCGGAGGCGTTCGCGCAGGTTCTGGTCGGTTGGCAGAACTGGTTACGCACCGCCGACCGGAACAGCTGGGCACTGGCCGACGCCACCGTGGATCCGATGGGGACGCACTGCCGCATCATGGCGACGTGCCCGGTGGGGTCGGGGAGCAGCGTCGGGTCGGCCATCACCAAAGCCGTTGGGGTCCAACCGACCGGGACCGAGAATCACACCTTCAACTATCTCGACCTGGTGAACTACCTCGCCGTCGGCAATCTCAACCCGTCACCACTGGGATATGTCGGCGGATCCGATGTGCTGCCAGTGGTCAACGCGGCCACTGCTCAGGGGATCGCAAAGGCGGTCGACGCATTCCCCCGCGGAGCGGGCCGCATGTTGGCGATCATGCACGCGCTCGACGGCGCCCTCGCCGACGTGGCGCCCGGAGCAACCGCGTTCCCGTGGCGACGCCAGTACGCGCTCGTGCAGTGGTACGTCGAAACCGGTGATGTAGCGGCCGCTACCAACTGGCTCAACACCGCACACCAAGCGGTGCAACCGTATTCGGTCGGCGGTTACGTCAACTACATCGAAGCGAACCAACCCGCGTCGCGGTACTTCAGCTCGAACCTGTCCCGGCTCACCGCCGTGCGCCAGAAGTACGATCCGAGCCGGATCATGTTCTCGGGACTGAACTTCTAGTGAGTGGCGCGCGCGTCTGACGTCGGGCCATGATCCCCGGCATGGCCGATGCGGTGAAGGTGACGCTGGATCGCGACAGCGTCGCGATGGACGACGACGTCCGCCCGGACCGATGTAGGTGGGCGCGGCCGCCAAACGAGCGTCAACCCCGACGGGCGGGGACGTGGTCGGCGAGCTCGTCGAGTAAGGCGCGATTCAGGCCGAAGGCCAGTTTGACTTCGTCGACGATGCGTTCGGTTTCGTCCGCGCCGGGGCGGAGCGCGTCAAGGCGGGCCCGATAGGAGTCCTTGTACAGCTTGACCCGCATCGGGAATTCATAGAATGCAAGCCCGTCGCCCCGAAGGCCGAATCGGCGACTGAGGGCCTGATGAATGACCCGGCCGCCGGAAAGGTCTCCGAGATAGCGCGTGTAGTGATGGGCCACCAGCGCACCGCCCCACGTCAGCGCGGCGAGCCGCTCGCCGTATGCCGTCGCGGCGGGGGAGTCGACGTCGCGCGTGCCGTCGGGGCGCCAGTGCCGCAGGTCGGCGTCGATGGCCGTCACGCGCTCCAGCGCCGGGTCGTACACGGCGGCGACCATCGGGTCGTCGCGGCGGGCCTCCATGGCGTCTTCGAGCGCGGCATAGACCACCCGCAGCCGAAGCAGGTATTCGGAATAGCCGCGAGCGGTGACCCGGCCGGCCAGCAATTCCGAGATGAATACGCTCTGTTCGGCGGCGACGTGTTCCGCCGCTGATCCCTCCTTCATCGCAACCGACAAGCGGCGGCGTGTTGGAATGTCGATCTGGCGCATGTCCTGCTCAGATTACATTGGTGATTGCTGCGAGCGAGGTGACGGCGGGACACCGCAACGCCTAGGCTCGACGTAATTGACATGAATGCAACCAGAGGATCGCAGAGTCGGTGGGGCGGTCAAACCGGCATGGTGACCGGCGGGAAGCCGCCGCCGGTGCACATGCCCATCCCATCGCGGGTGGATGCGGCAAAAGGGGAGACGGCGTGGGCGCGTTAGGGATTCGGTTTTGACACCTCACTGGCCGATGCTGTTGCCCGTCAGCGAGCCGACCGAGCGGACTGCGTGAAGGGCCCGGCACACGTCCCGACACCGGTGGAGAGGCAACCGATCGACGACCTCGTCCCCGTCGGCACGCCCATCGACCTCGACAACTGCGCCCGCGAACCGATCCACATTCCGGGAAGCATCCAGCCGCGCGGTGTGCTCGCGGTGGTGCGCGAGGGCGACTTCGAGGTCCGTCAGGTCAGCGCGAACGTCACCCAGCTGCTCGGCCGGCCCGCCGACGCCGTCGTCGGCCGGCACCTGTCGGCACTCGTCGGCGCGGAACAGGCCGCCCGCCTCGAGCGGACGGCGCGGACCTCCCGCGATCTCCGCCAACACAACCCGATCGAATGCGCGATCGACGTTGCCGGCGAGCCGCGGGCCTTCGACGCCATCATGCACCGCGACCCCGGCGGTGTGCTGCTGGTGGAACTCGAAATCGCCTACGGGGAGCGGCCGTTCTCGTTCCCGAACACCTACCAGGCGGTGCGGGGCGCGGTGGAGGAGCTGAACCGGGCCTCCACGCTGCCCGAGCTGTACGAAACCGCGGCGCGTGCGGTCCGCGAACTGACCGGCTTCGACCGCGTGATGGTGTACCGCTACGACGAGGAGTACAACGGCGAGGTCGTCGCCGAATCCAAGCGCCACGACCTGAACTCGTTCCTCGGTCTGCACTACCCGTCCACCGACATCCCCGCGCAGGCGCGCGCGCTGTACGAGAAGAACTGGATCCGCCTGATCTCCGACGTCGACTACACACCGGCGCCGCTGGTGCCGGGCGTCGACCCGGCGAGCGGCACGCCGCTGGACCTCACCTTCGCCACGCTGCGCAGCGTCTCGCCGATTCACATCGAGTACCTGCAGAACATGGGCGTGCACGCCTCGATGTCGATCTCGTTGCTGCGGCAGGGCCGGTTGTGGGGCCTCATCGCCTGTCACCATTACGCCGGTCCGCACCTGCCGCCGTTCGGCACCCGGGCGGCGGCCGAGTTCCTCGGCTCGACCCTGTCGCTGCGGCTCGTCGACCGCTTCGAGGATGAGCAGCTGCACAAGCGGTTGGCCGCACAGGCGGTGCTGGGCAAGCTCACCGCCGCCACGCTGAACGACAGCGAACCGCTGACGGGGTCGCTGCTCGGGGCGCCCGATTTGCTCGATCTGGTGCCCGCCGACGGCGTCGTCGTCGACATCCAGGGGGACCGGCGGGTGCGCGGGTCGGTTCCGCCGCCAGAGGTCGTCGCCGCGGTCATGGAGTGGGCGCGCGACGCCGACGACGAAATCGCCATCACCGAATGCCTGTCACTCGAGCTGCCCGAGCTCGGCCTCGACCCCGAACTGGCCGCCGGCGCGGTCGCGATCAACCTGCCCGACGGGCAGTACGCCGTCTGGTTCCGGCGGGAGGTGCTGCGCTCGGTGGATTGGGGAGGCGATCCGCACAACAAGTCGATCGCGGTCAGCGAGGGCCGGGATGGTCGAGCGGTCCGGCTCAGCCCCCGCAAGTCATTCGACCGATGGCGCGAGGTCGTTCGCCGGCGCAGCGAGCCATGGACGCTGAGCGACACGGAGTCCGCCGGGGCGTTGCGCCGCCACCTGGTGGAGTCGCTGTACCGGCGCACGCGCGGCGCGCTGCGGGTCGCCGAGACGCTCCAGCGCAGCCTGCTGCCCGACGTGATACCGACGCTCGAAAGCTGGCAGCTGTCGGCGCATTACGAGCCGGCCGCCGGCGATAACGTCGGCGGCGACTGGTACGACGCGTTCGAGCTGCGCGATGGCCGGCTGATCGTGCTGATCGGCGACGTCGCCGGGCACGGCATCGCCGCCGCGGGCATCATGGCGGCGCTGCGCAACGCCCTGCGCGCTCAGTTGTTCGTCGGGGCGGCGCCCGCCGAGGCGCTGGACCATCTCAACGAGTTCTGTCTGCACATGCTGCCGGGCGCCTTCGCCACCGTCATCGCCGCACGGGTCGACCTGGCCTCGGGCCACGTGGAGGCCGCCTCCGCCGGCCACTTGATGCCGTTCCTCACCGGCACGCTCCGCACAGCCGTCCCCGCGCCGATCCGGCTTTCACCGCCCATCGGGATCAAAGGCGTGACCTACGCGCCCAACACTTTCACCGTGGAGCCCGGCCAGGGGATGGTGCTGTACTCCGACGGCCTGGTCGAGCGTCGCGGCGAGGCGATCGACGACGGGCTCGACCGGTTGGCGGAAACCCTTGGGCGCGCGGGCGAGACGCCCGCGTCCCGAATCTGGACGGCGATGGCGTCGGGCCATATCGAAGACGACGTCACCATCATCACCCTGCGCCGTCCCTGATGTCGCTCGGCCGGAGCCGTTGCGCGACACGGCGTTTGACGTGCGGGGCTAGCCCGAGGCGCTGAGAATCTTGATCGCAAAGACGAGCGAGTCACCGGGCCGGATTCCCGCGCTGGGCTGACCGTTGGGGTAGCCGTCCGCGGAGGTCATCGCGACGGCGACCGTGGACCCCACCTTTTGCCCCGCGATCGCCTTCTGGAAGCCGGGCACGACTCCGTTGAGCGGAAAGTCGACCGGGGCGCCCCGTTCGTAGCTGTTGTCGAACACCGACCCGTCGCGTCCGTCGACACCCATGTAGCAGACGGAAACCCGGGCGGTGGTGGGGACTACCGGTCCGTCTCCCGCGTGCAGCGTGTGCACCTGGGTCTGGGTCACGCTGAACGGCGCCGTCACGTCGATGCGCGGGGCCGTCGTATCCGTCGATCCGGTGACCGCGACGCTGCCGGTGGTCCCGGTCAACGTCCAATCGGGCGTTCCGCCGCTCTGCGGTACCGCGGTCGGGCACGAGCCGGCCGCGGTTGCGTTGTCCGACGCGGCGATCGCCAGGACGGTCGCCGCGACACAGGCCGCGACGGAGGAATACACCAGGGAGGACTTCACGGCCGTCACGCTACAGCCGGCCAGTCAGTCCGTTGCTCGTGCCCCCGCCGTGGCCGTCACGCGCGAAGGCGGGGCGTCGCGCGCGTACTCGGTGGTGTTTTGTCGTTCGCCATTTCCGTCTTCAGCCGGTCAGCGCCGCCAGGGCCAATTGCGGGAATCGCTCGAAAAGCGATGGCAGACAGATGGTCAGTTCCATGCGGGTGAGCGGCGCGCCGGGGCAATATTGTTCGCCCCTGCGTCACCGAATGGATAGGGGCTCGTCGCGAGAATCACGACGAGCCACCTTTGCGAAGTTTGGTTATTCTGCTGTGGACCCGCGAGCTGCTGGCGGCCTCGCAGAAAGGGAGCGAATCGATGCCCTCACCCCGCCGGTTGGCCGGACTTACCATTCCCGTGATGGCCGCCGCCTTCCTGGGTAGCGCCGCGGTTGCGAGCGCGAATACCCCCCAAGATGACGCCTACCTCGCGCAGCTGCGCGCCGTCGGTCTCAGTTGGCCACCCAGGACGGAAGAGGCACTCATCGGGGAGGCGCACCTCATCTGCTACGACCTCACCTGGGGTTGGACGCCGCAACAGATCGCCGACGACGTCCACGCCCACCTGGACGCCAGGGGAGTCACGTTGTTGGACGTCGGAACCATGGTCGACGCCGCGCATTCGATCTATTGCCCCGGCAACGTGTGCGACGCCCCTACCCTGTGCACGTAACCCCATTCGGCCGACCCGCATGACCCACCGACGTCGGGCGATCCGCGTTCTGTGTCGCGCCCGTCAGTGCAATATCAGCGTCAAGTTCCAGGCGACGAGCACCGCGAGCACCGCCATTTGCGGCCACGCACGCCAGGGCCACGATTGAATCGCATACGACATCTCCTTGAGCGGAGAGGCCGGTGGCGGCGCCGCGCGCTCGGCGGGCACCGGATCGTGAAAGCGGTGAAAATACAACTGGATCAGGGTGGCACCGATCCACAAGCCGCCGAGGAAACTTACGGCTTCGACTCCGCGCCACAGCAGCAGGGCGCACAGCAGGATGGTGAAAATCAGCAGGACCCAGTCCGCAGTGGAGGTGGCGGACGGGCGGTCGCCGTAGCTCGCGTCGAGCGCGCGGCGTCGTTTGGCGTAGGGCAGTGCGAAGAAGAAGAACTTCGCGATGATGTGCACGCCCAGCAGTGCGACGACGACGGTCGTCACGGTGTTGATCATGACCTCAGTGGATACCGGAGCGACCGTGTCCATCGCTGACATCTGAACGCACAACGGCGCGTCGTTCAAACGCGGGTCCGCGGCGCACACCCCGACTAATGTGACGTTCAGCGCGCGTTCCGGCCCGTAATTACCGAGAAACAGGTAAGTAAATCTGCGACCCCACTTTTGCGGTGTGAATTATCCTTCTTGCGACCCGCACCCGGCAGAGTAAGGGAAAAGTTGTCACTGACCCGAAGCCGACAAGCGGTGATCGTGTTGGCGACGGTCGCGCTACTCGTGTTCGCGGCGATGTTGGTCAGCTCGCACGGCGCTCCGGGAAGAGCGGCAGTCGCCCCGGTGGGCTCGGTGATTGCGGGCGTATTCGCGACCGCCTGTTCGGTCAGGGCCGCCCGGCGGTCCCGAGGCCGCCAACGCCTCGCGTGGACGGCCATGTCGGCCGGATTGGTGGGCTGGACTACCGGTGAAGCGGTGTGGTGCCACGTCGTGCTCGGTGGCGGTCTTCCGGTCGCCAGTATGTCGGCGACCAACCTGGGCTATCTGATCTTGCCGTTCTGCGCGTTGGCCGGAGCAATCGTGATTCCCAGTCGGGACGACTCCCGCTTCGGAATAGGCCTGCTGCTGGACGGCATTCTCGTCGCCGCGTCGCTCCTGGTCGTTTTCGTGGTTCTGCCGCTCGGCCGCTCGGCGCACATAGCGCAGGCGCTGAGTGTTCCACGAATCTTAGTGGCCACCGCAGCGGGAGTGTACGTGGGACTGTTCGCCTTGGCCTTCATCGTTGTGATGAAGGCCGAAGCGGGCCGCAAACTTTCACCGTCGCTGATGATGCTCGGGTGGGCCGTGATCGCGGCGGCCGGTGTGGTCAACGTCTTCAACAATCACGCCGCGCGAGCGCCCGACGACCTCGTCATTCTTGGGGGTGCCGGCGGAATGTACTTCTTCGCGCTATCCGGGCTCACTTCTCGACCGGGACCGGAACCCGACCTCGGTTTTTCGCAACCGTCGTCGCGGGCGTCGCTGTGGCTGCCGTACCTGCCGGTTTTACTGGCCATTGTCGTTGGTGCTGTGCACTTTTGGCCCGCAGACCGGGGCGAGGCGTTCATCTTCGCCGTTTGTGTGGTGCTGTTCCTCACCACGCTGGCCCGCCACATCCTGCTTCTCGAACGAAAGCAACGATTGCTTGTCGCCGTATCCGACGCCACCCTGAGGGACCCGCTGACCGGGTTGGCAAATCAGCGGCTATTCGATGATCGCCTGGCCCATGCGCTGCGATTGCACGTCCACCACAGCGTGCCGGTCAGCGTACTGACCGTCGGGGTGGACGATTTCAGGCTGGTGAATGACACGCTGGGTTATGACGTGGGCGACAAGCTTCTGCGCGGCGTCGGCGAGCGGATCCAGGCCAACGTCGACGAAAGCCACACCGTTGCGCGGATGGGTGGGGACGAATTCGCCATCCTGGTCGAAGACCGTCCCGGTGTCGCGATACACCTTGCCAACGGGCTGGCCCGATCCTTCGAAGAGCCCGTCGACATCGACGATCACCGCCTCGATGTTCGCGTGAGTATCGGTGTGGCGTCGGCCGATTCGGCCATCGTCACCGCCCCGTCGCCGGGTAATCTCATCAAGCAGGCCGATGCCGCACGTTTCTATGCCCACCTGGCGGGATCGACCAATGTGCAGACGTACACCCCCGAAATGGTCGTCCAGCTGGGCGAGGCGCCGGCGTTCGACAGTGCCATGGCTCGGTTGCAACTGCTCGGAGAGCTACGGCGGGCGATCGACAGCCGCTCGTTGACCCTGCTCTACCAGCCGAAGTTCAGCATGTGGACCGGTTCCGTGCGCGGGGCAGAGGCGCTGGTCCGATGGCAGCACCCGCGATTCGGCGTGCTGGAACCTGCCCAGTTCTTGCCGCTCGTCCGCGAACACGGGTTGATGGATGCGCTCACCGATCTGGTGCTCTCCCAGGCGATCGCTGACGCGGCCGCGTGGCAGGACGCGGATGCCCCGATCCCCGTCGCGGTCAACCTGGCGGCGCCGTCCCTCGACCAGGATGCGCTGCCCGACCGCATCATGTCCGTGCTGAACAGATATGGGATGTCTCCCAGTTCCCTCACGATCGAGATAACGGAGGACCTGGTGGTGGCCGACCTGGCCAAGGCCCGCACCGTGCTCAATCGTCTTCGGGACAACGGCATCCAGGTCGCGATCGACGACTTCGGCAGCGGCTACGCCACGCTGACGTATCTTCGCGAGCTACCGGCCGACGAGATCAAACTCGGCCGTGAATTCATCGCCCCGATCCTGCACGACGACCGCGCCGCGACCATCGCACGCTCCGTCATCGAGTTGGCATCCACGTTCGGCATCGCCACCGTTGCCGAAGGTGTCGAAGATCGGGCAACGGCGCAGCGGCTCAAGGAGTATGGGTGCGACGCCGTGCAAGGGAACTTCTTCTGCCGCCCGTTGCCCGCTTCCAAAATCCCGCGAGTCCCCGCGAATTCGGTTCTCGCGACGCAGTAGTCGCCGGGTTCAGTTGCCGGCGTCATCGAGATGCTTGAGTCCGTAGGCGGCGGCGATCTCGGGGGAGCCTGCCCACCCCGAATAGGTGGGCCGCGAGGGCCAACCTGCGGGCGAATCGAGCCATTCCTCTTGGCGCCCCCACGGCAGGAGGTCGATCAGGGCAAACGTGTGACTGAGCTGCTCGGTGCCTCGCCCGTTGGTGTGCCACGTGCGGTACACGGTATCGCCGTCGCGCAGGAACACGTTGACCCCGAAGCCGCCGCCGGCCGGTGCGTCCATGTCCGCGGCGAACTGGCTCTGCGACGACGAATACCACTCCATGCGGTTGCCGACCTTGTGCCGGTAGGCGAGGGCTTCGTCGATCGGTCCGTTGGTGACGATGACGAACCGTGCGTCGTAGTTGTCCAGGAACTCCAGCCGGGTGAATTGCGACGTAAAGCCCGTGCAGCCGCTGCACTGCCACTCCGCGCCGTCGGACCACATGTGGTGATAGACGATCAGTTGCGAGCGGCCGCCGAACACATCGACCAGGCGGATGGGCCCGTCGGCGCCGACCAAGGTATAGTCGGGCAACCGGACCATCGGCAGGCGGCGGCGCTGGGCGGCGATCGCATCCAGTTCGCGAGTGGCGGCCTTCTCACGTTTCCGCAGCTCGTCGAGCGCGGCGCGCCAGGTCTGCTGATCGACGACGGGTGGCAATGCCGTGTTCTGTGAGGACATGGGTTCGACCTTCGCTTTCGGTTCGTTCGTCTGGAAGGTCTGACTGGCCAAGCGTCCGGAATTCATCGGGGGGTGTCGCTGTCCCGAATGTCCCGGCGCCCGCGGCAAACGTCTTGACCTGCATGCCCGGACTCGGTTCGATGGTGGCTAGCGAGAGCGGAGGCCCACCATGAGGACGTTGGTTCGTCACCTCGTGGTCGTCGCCATGATGGCGTTCGCGTCGATGACCGCCGCGGCAATCGCGACGCCGGCGGTGAGTTCGGCCGATTGCGGGGACGGCGAGTGGTGGGACCCCACGGGAAAGGTCTGCCGACCGCTGGGGGTGGGGCCACAACCCCTGGCCTGCGACCCGGGCCAGTGGTGGGACCCGACGGCCAACGTATGCCGGCCCCTCGGCGTCGGGCCGCAACCGCTTGCGTGCGACAACGGCTGGTGGTGGGATCCCGGCGCCAATGAATGCCGCCCCCCAGTTGGGCCGCCGGCGGACTAGGGGCGATGGTCCCACAGAATTTTAGTAGACGATAGCGTTCATTCGCGATGCATAGTATGCTCACAGCCAATAGTGGACGAGAGCGTCTACTCCGCCTCTGGGAACGAAGGCACTATGTACACCGCACCATCGCCCTTCGACGAACCGACCGCGCCCATCGACGCTCGGACCTTGCGCGCCTGGTGGGCGCGACAACGTCCGCGAACCCAGCCCGTCGAGCGACCCAGGCCAGAGCCGCACACGTTCGTTCGTCCGCGATAGGAGTCGCCGCCGTGATCCGGCGGCAGAGCGGCCCTGCGCACCAGTCCCGCCGGTAGCGTTACGCGCCATGCAGGACTCCGTCGTCGCGGTCAGGGTCAAACCCGGCAGTCGCAAGGGCCCGCTCGTCGAGGAGGGCCCTAACGGCGAGCTGACCATATACGTTCGAGAACGGGCCGTTGACGGCAAGGCCAACGACGCCGTTACCGGGCTACTGGCGGCCCACCTCGAATTGCCAAGAAGCCGGGTCGAATTGATATCCGGCAGGACCTCACGGCTGAAGCGTTTCCGCGTGAGCGGTTGAGTGCCGCCCCGCCCGACGCCCGGGTAGCCGGCACTCCGGGGGGCGTCGCTCGTCGCGTCACACATCGATGCCGCATTCCGTCTAGCGATCAGAGGGTGGGGACGGAGTGGCGAAAGGACGGCACGATGAATCGCTTGAGTATGCCGGCGCGCGTATACCTGATCACGGTGACGGTGGCAGTGGGGGCGGTCACCGCTGCGATCGGGGCGTGGTGTCTCGTCGATCCGAATTCTTTCGCCGAAGCCGTCGAATTCGATGCGCACCGGCACTTCCTGCATGACGTGGGCGCATTCCAGCTGGGGCTGGGCGTCACCCTGCTACTCGCCCTGATCTGGGCCGACGCCCTGGCCACCGCCCTGGCCGGGTTCGTCGTGGCGAACACGGTGCATACGGTGAACCACGTCATCGACCTCGAGGTGGGCGGATCCGTCGCCCAAGCGTGGGCTCTCGGCGGCGTCTCGGTCGCACTGGTCCTGGCATTCGTACTGCGGTTGCGTCAACTCGGCTATGTTCTGGGGTCGGTGAGCACCGCGGCCAACCCCTCGCTGGCACCGTTCGTCCGCCAAAAGACCATCAGCCTCACCACCTTTCGCAAGGACGGCCGCCCAGGCGCCAGCCCGGTCAGCATCGCGGTGGACGGAGACCGAGCCTACTTCCGCAGCTTCGAGCGAGCGGTCAAGGTGCGCCGGATGCGCCGCAACCCGAACGTCGAAATCGCCCCGGCGACGGCATCGGGCAAGCCCACGGGGTCCGCGCTGCCTGCACGCGTGCGCCTGCTCGAGGGGGCCGAGTATCAGAAGGCGGCCCGCCTGCTGCGGCGGAAATATCCGTTCCTGCATGGTGTGCTGGTGCCCTCGGCGCACCGGCTCTTGCGGCCCAAGTTCGGCCGCACGATTCACGCGGAGCTGACCCCGCTTGATGATTCTCAGAGTTAGACAACAACTTTCGATATTCGACTTCGGCGCACTCACAGCGGAACGCGGCAAAGGGGCGCACGGCAGAGAGGACTGAGTCCCCTCAAGCTCGGGCGTCAGTGCTCGTCGTAGTGTTCGTCGTGAGCGGCGTGCCGACAGCCGTCATGAACGTAGTCGACGTGATCCCCGTGCGGGATCGCGACGTGACCACACCCGTCGCCGTGCCGATGGTCGTGCGGCTCGTGCACCTCGTGGCCGGCGGGCTCACATTCGTCGTAGTGGTTCTCGTGCTGCCGGTGAACATGACCGTCGTGCACGTAGTCGACGTGATCCCCATGGGGGATCGCGACGTGACCGCAGCCCGCGCCATGGACGTGCTCGTGCTGGAGATGCTCGTTGTGCAGTGTGCCGGTCATTGTCTCTCACCGCCCATACCGAAACTGGATTCGCGCCTGGTGCGACCAACGGATCTACTGTATCTCCGCGCTCGCGCACGACGCCAGACACCGGCCACAGTTCATTTGTTTGTCGACCGGGCACAACACGCCCAGACGACTGGGGCGCCGCGCACTGGGCCTGCGTATACCTAGTGCCGCTTGGCATTCGGCGCGAATGCAGCGTTAGCCCGCTGCGACCCCGTCGGGTGGCGTGACCACGCTCGTGGCGGTGGGAACGCATCCGGTCGCCGTTACCGCGGCAAGCGCGAGGATCGCCGCAACGATGACCTTTGTGACTAGACGTGACATGGCGACTCCGCTCATCCGGCCCCCTTGTCAGAACTTTAACCGGATCGCGCGTTTATTTCAACAGTTATTGAAATCGCGGCGGTTTGCGGGCATAGTCCTGTGCGGACGGATCGATCGGTCGGGCAGGGTACCCAGGGCGTGCATAGCGGCTGCACTCTAGGCTCGGTGGGCGTCGCCCGCCCAACGCGCGGCCATGATGGGAATGCGAACGAGTAGGGGAGTGACGTGACGTCTAAGGTTCCGCCGACCAAGGTGGCACGGGCCGTTGAGCGGGCCCGCCACCAGTTGTCGCGGCTGCGCCAACGTTCCGCTCCGCCCGCGGCGGTGATGATGGAATTGATCCTGAACGCGTGGGTGGCTCAGGCCATCGCGGCCGCGGCGGACCTCGGCGTGGCCGATGCCCTGGCGGATGGCCCTCTGTCCGGCGAGGCACTGGCAGAACGGGTCGGCGCGGACGCCGACGCCCTGGGGCGACTCATGCGAGCGTTGATCGGTATCGGTGTTTTCCGCCGGGGCAGCGACGGGCGTTACGCGCTGACCCCGGTCGCGGCGACACTGCGCACCGACGCGCCCGTGTCGATGGCCGGGATGGCGCGGTGGGTCGGGTCGGCTCAACACCGCGAACACTGGAGCCACCTCAGCGACGCGATCCGCACCGGGAATCCGGTCGTCCCAAAGCTTCGCGGCAAGCCGATCTTCGAATACCTGGCCGACGAGGGGGAGCTGGCCAGGGTCTTCGACTCCGCCATGACCAATGTGTCCGAGTTCGCGATCGCGCCCTTGACCGCGGCCTACGACTTCAGCGCGTTCGGCACGATCGTCGACGTCGGCGGCGGCCACGGTCGGCTGCTGGCGGCGATCCTGGAGACGGCCCCCAATTCGCGCGGCGTCCTGTTCGATCTTCCGGACGTCGTGGCGTGCGCCCCGGAGCTGCTTCGCAAATACGGTGTCGAGGACCGCGTCCGCGTCGACGAGGGCTCATTCTTCGAATCCGCGCCGGAGGGTGGCGACGCGTATGTGCTCAAGAACGTCATCCACGACTGGCCGGCCGAGGACGCGGTCCGCATCCTGAAGAACGTTCGCGCCGCGGCTCCCACCGGCGCGCGACTGCTGCTCTGCGAGTTCGTCATTCCCGAGCATGACCGCGACTTCCACGGCAAGTGGGTGGACATCGAGATGCTGGTGGTCGCCGGCGCCCGCGAACGCACCGCCGAGGAGTACCGCTCGTTGTTCGACCAAGCCGGGTTCCGGCTGAACCGGGTTGTCGACACCGTTTCGCCGCTCAGCATCATCGAGGGGATCGCGGTGTAGGCAGTTGGCGCCTGCGCAGCTGGCCACGTTTTGTCGAGCCCGCCTGCGCCGCAACATAGTTCGACTTCGCGCCGCTGCACGCGGAGCGCCCGGACAGCCAGTTGTATGGTATCCAGGCGACTTTCGGAGGTTTGCGATGACACAACCCAACGACGACGTCTGGAGTCCGGCCACCGGCGTCGGAACCACGGCCACACTGGCGGCGGCGGCAAGGGCCGTCGCCACCAGGGACGGGATCATCAACGACGAATTCGCCGAGCCGTTGGTGCGCGCGGTTGGTGTGACGTTTCTGACTCGCTGGGCTAGCGGCGAGCTGGTCGCCTCGGACCTCGACACCGAGGGCAGCCCATGGGGTTTGGCGCAAATGCCTACATCGATTGCGGCCCGCACGCGGTACTTCGACGAATTCTGTGCCGATGCCACCGCGGCGGGCATCCGCCAGGCCGTCATCCTCGCTTCGGGCCTGGATACTCGTGCCTATCGACTCCACTGGCCGAAGGGGACGACGGTGTTCGAGCTCGATCAGCCGGCCGTCATCGAGTTCAAATCCGCAACGCTGGCCGCGCTTGGCGCCGAACCGAAGGTCGATGTGCGCGCGGTCGCGACCGATCTGCGCGAGGACTGGTCGACGGCAGTGGCGAAGGCGGGCCTGGACACCACCAAGGCCACGGCCTGGATCGCCGAGGGTCTGTTCGGCTATCTGGCGCCCGAGGCTCAGGATCGGCTGCTCGATGCCGTCACTGCGCTCAGCGCCCCAGGGAGCCGCCTCGCGAGCGAGGCCGTGCCGAATACGGCCGACATGGATCCCGGCGCAGCGCGCGACCGCATGCGTGAGGCGACGGCGAAGTGGCGCGAGTACGGCTTCGAACTCGACTTCGACGTGATCGCGTTCGAAGGCGAGCGACACGACGTCGGCTCGTACCTCGAGGCGTGCGGCTGGACATCGGTCGCAACGCCAATGGCCGAGTTGCTCGCCGGACACGGGTTGGAAGCGATCGCGCGGGCCGACGACGATCGGCGGACGATGAACGGCGTCACCTACTACACGTCGACGCTGGGTAATCGCCTTTAGGGGCGCCGGTCGGGAGGCGGCGTTCAGCGCCCACTGGGGCAGGCGCGTGCCAGAGTTGCCATTTCGTCGCCGAACTCGCGGTTGACCCGGCCCGCGGCTTTCGCCGATGGCGGCAGTTCCACCTTCAGCGGGTCTTGTTTGCCCAGGTCGTCGTTGACCTGCTTGGCATCTTTCATGAATTCTCGCGCCAGCGCCGCGGCTCGTTGGGCGTGGGGCGCCAGGCCAGGCGCGGTCACCCGGTCGGCGCGCTGCTGCAGGCCGTCCAGCCATGCCTGGTAATCGGCCTCAGCGGGTAGCGAGTCCTGTTCGTAGGAGCCCGGCGGCGCGAACCGCGTCTTCGCCTTCAACGAGGCCTGCATGTCGCGGTTGAAATCGATGAATTGCCGCACACTCCAACAAGGTTGTGCGCGCTCGTCGATGCGCCACGCGACGACCAGACCCGCGGCGGCCACGGCCGCGCACACGATCGTCAGCAACCGCCGGGCGGTCCTGCGCGTACGGAGACTGTTCGCGGCCACGCGACCAACCTAATCGGTGGTCGCGCCGCGCGGCACCGGCTCGCCGGCGATCGGCCGCCCCGACCCAGCAGTCCCGAGCACCGTGACCAAGTGGTCCAAGCCAGAAGCTTTGCGATTGAACGTCGGGGGTCGCCTAGGTAAGCGATAACGGTCCAGCGAAAGACCTGATCTGCAAGGATTGAGCGTCAACGCCGGGGCCGGAGGGGAAGCGTTGTCGTTTCAGAGTCACCGCCTGAGTTTCGGGCTATCTATCGTCGCCGTCGCTGCGGCGGTGTTGAACGCGCTCGCCCCCTGGGGAGCGGCGACCGCGCAACACGTGCAGTTTGTCCTCGAAGCGACGCTGTGTGTCGGCGCATTGCTCGTCGGGCTTGTGGTCGCGGTGCGGGTGGCAGGCCTCTCCCGGTGGTGGCGCGTCGCCCTTCTGGCGGCGATTTCCACGTTTTTGGCCGCCGAGTCTCTCTCACGGCTTCGCGGTACCGCCGGCACCGGCAAGACGGCCCCGGTGCCCGCGGTCATCGGCTACTTCGTCGCTGGCCTCTTGTTCGTCGTCGCGATGCTGTTGCTGGTGCGCGCGGGCCGCGATCACGACGTCCGCACCCCGGTGCGCGTGTGGCCGGGGGTCGTCACGACCGTTCTCGACGGACTGGTGAGCTCGCTGGCGTTCTTCCACCTGGTGTACGTCGCCCGCTTGGGAGCCATGGACGGCGCCGCGCTGCCGCGGTCGACCAATTCCGCGGTCGTTTGGGGGATCGCCGCGGTGGAGCTCGTCACGGTGGTGGGCGCGGTTCTCCTTGCGATGTGGTATCCGCCGTACCGGCCGGGCCGGGCGAACTACATGCTTCTGGCGGCCGCGGTGATCACCCTGACGTCCTCCGACAGGCTGCTCGCCTACCTGCGGAGCGTCGGTGTGACGACGCTGAATCTGTGGGTCGGCGTCGGGTTCGTCCTGTCCCCGCTGTTGATCGCATGGAGTCTGCTCGTCCTGCCTCCGCGGCCCCGCCCCCACGACGACGAGCAGCCAACCAACTGGGCACGGTTGACCCTGCCCTATGTGGGGTTCATGGGCAGCACGGCCCTACTCACGTTTCAGGTGCTGGTCGGTCGAGGGATCGACCCGCTCTTCGCGAGCACCTACTTGGCGTTGGCGTTGCTTGTCGCGACCCGCTACGTGGTGGCGATGCGGGTGCAGCGCATGCTGACCGAACAGCTTGTCGCCGCCAAGCGCCGGCTTGCCTATCAGGCCCACCACGATGCACTGACCGGCCTACCGAATCGATTGCTGTTGGCCGAGCGGCTGGACGAAGCCATCCGCGGCGGCCCGTTCGTCTTGATCTTCGTCGACATCGACGACTTCAAAGAGGTCAACGACCGCTTCGGGCATGCCGCCGGCGACGAGTTGCTCTGCGCGATCAGTGCACGTCTGCAAGAGTGCCTCGGCCAGTCCGACACGCTGGCGCGGATCGGGGGAGACGAGTTCGCCATCCTCACGGCCGGTGCTGTCGACGCACCGGAGATGGTCGCCGACCAACTCCGGGTGGCCCTGCGAAGTCCGTTCTCGGTGCATGGGACGTCGGTGCGGGTGCGTGCGAGCATGGGCCTGGTCAGTCCCGGTCACCACGACGGCCCGCCGACCTCCGACGATCTGCTCCGGCAGGCCGACATCTCGATGTACACGGGGAAGCGGCTGGGCAAAGACACCGCCGTGGTGTACCGCCCGGCGTTCAGCGCTTCCGAAGACTTCACGACGGCGCTGCGGCTCGCGAATGGCGCTGTCCCGCAGGGCTTTCAGCTCAAGTATCAGCCCGTGGTGGCCCTGCCAGACGGGACGCCGGTCGCGGTGGAGGCACTTGCGCGGTGGCGGGCGCCGAGCGGGGTGCAGATTCCTCCTCAAACCTTCGTCTCGCTTGCCGAAGCCAACGGCATGGGGGCACAGCTCGACGCGCTGGTGCTCGATCAGGCTTGTGCGCAGATCCAGCACGCGGGCCTCGATCTGGACCTTCACGTCAACATCGGCGCCGCGCGGCTCGGCAGCATTGATTTCGAACATGCCGTCAGCCGCACCCTGGCGCGGCACGGATTGTCACCGCAACGGCTCGTCCTGGAGATCACCGAAACAGTTCCCATCGTCGATCTCGTCGAGGGAGCGGCCGCCATCAGGCGTTTGAACGAACTGGGCATCAGGGTGGCCCTGGACGATTTCGGCACGGGTTTCAACTCGCTGACCTACCTGCACGAGCTGCCCGTGCAAGTCGTCAAGCTCGACCGTGGCCTGGCCGCAGGCGTCCAACCGGGACGGAACCTCACGCTGTATCGATCGGTCATCGGCTTATGCGAAGCGCTGCGGCTCAAGGTGATCGCAGAAGGGATCGAAACCGCCGAGCAGGCGCAGACGGTCTTTCAGGCCGGCTGCGGATTGGCGCAAGGCCACTTGTTCGGGGCAGCCTCCGGGCTGACCGACATCGTCTCGTCGGCGAAGGGGAGTAGGTGAGGATCGCGGGGCGCTCCATCCGGCGGGAGGTGTGTCCACCCGGGGCAATGATATTGCTCGACAGCATGATAGGAATATGGCCCTCAACGCGAAGGGCGGCCCAACCCGTCGGCGACGACGTGAAATGGCAATAGGGCGGGCTCAGGAAGTATGCCCGTCAGCGGTGTGGGCGGCCGCCGCCCGCTCGGCATTCGGCAACAACAAGGAGCGCACCGCGGCGCGGGGGCCGAAGGGCCGCAGGAGCTGGCTGGCGGGGCGGGAGCGCACGATCTGCGGCCACCAGAACCAGCGCCCCAGCAGGGCCGCGATGGACGGCATCAGGAACGATCGCACGACCAGGGTGTCGAAGAGCAGGCCAATGGCGATGCTGGTACCAATCTGGCCGACGACACGCACGTCGCTGCTGGCCATGGCGCCAAGGGTGAAGGCGAACACCAGTCCGGCCGCCGTCACCACCCCGCCCGTACTGCCCATCGACCGGATGATCCCCGTCTTGATCCCCGCGCCGATCTCCTCTTCGAAGCGCGAAACCAACAGCAGGTTGTAGTCCGAGCCGACCGCTAACAGCACGATGAGGGTGAAAGCCAGTACCAGCCAGTGCAGTTCCAGCCCGAGCAGGTGCTGCCAGATGAGCACGGATAGGCCGAAAGACGCGCCCAGCGACAGCGCGACGGTGCCCATGATGACGAGTGCGGCGACCAGACTTCGGGTCAGGGTCAGCATGATCGCCGTGATCAGGCCGAGCGCTGCCAATACGGCGATCATGAGGTCGTATTTGGCGCCGTCTTGCATGTCCTTGTACGTCGACGCGGTGCCGGCCAGGTAGATGTCGGCGGTCGCCAAGGGACTTTGCTTCACGGCGTCCTGCGCCGCCCGCTTTATGGGACCAACGGGCGCGATGCCTTTCGGCGTCGCGGGATCACCCTTTTGGGTGATGATGTAGCGAGCAGCCGTGCCGTCCGGCGACAAATGCAGCTTCAGGCCCTTCTGAAAGTCGCTGTTGCTGAACACATCAGGGGGTAGATAGAAGGTGTCGTCGTTTTTTGCGCCGTCAAACGCTTTGCCCATGGCCGCGGCGTTATCGCTCATCGCCTGCAGCTGGGCGACCAATCCCGACAGGGTGCTGTGCAGTATCAGTAGCAGTGCCCGAAGGTCTCGCATGGTGGTGATCATCGGCGGCAGCAACGCCACCGTTTGCGGCATGATCTTGTCGAAGTCGCGCGCGTCCGCGAGGAACTTGTGCAGGTTTTCGCTTAGCTCGTCCACCCCGTCCGTGGCGTCGAACGCCGACCGCACCGCCCAACAGACCGGAATGTCGTAACAGTGTCGTTCCGTGTAGAGGTACCTGCGCAGCGGTCGGGCGAAGTCATCGAAATCGGCGATATGATCCCGTATTTGGTCGGTAGTGTTTTTCAGTTCCGCCATTTCACCGACCATGCGGTGAGTCGTGCCGGACAGCTGTTGCATCAGGACCTGCATGCGTTCGACGGTGCTGATCATTCCGCCGAGCTCATCGGCCATCTTCAACATATCGGCCAACCGGTCTTTGAGATAGCCGAGGTTCTCGACCATGCTGCTGCTTTGCGCGCTTATCTGAAAGGCCAGGGAACTGTGCTCGATCGGTGCCCCCAGCGGGCGGGTTATCCCTTGCACCCGGGCAATGCCGGCCACCCGGATGATCCTCTTGGCGATCCGGTCCAACACCAGCATGTCGGTCGGATTGCGCATATCGTGATCGGTTTGGACCAGCAACATATCCGGATTCAGCCGGCCCACCGCAAAATGGCGGTCGGCGGCTTGGATTCCCTGGTCGGCCGGCGTACTGGTCGGGATGTAATGGCGGTCGTCGTAACTGGTCTTGTAACTCGGCAATACCAGCAGGCCGACCAGTGACACCGCGAGAGCCGCGGCCAGCACGGCCCCGGGCCAACGAACGACCGCGGTGCCGATCCGCCGCCACCGACGGGTGCTGATCGTGCGTTTGGCGTCGAGCAAACCGCGGCGACTCGCTACACTGAGAACGGCCGGCGCCAGGGTGAGCGCGACCAGGACGGCAACGGCCAGGCCGATTCCCGCCGGAATCCCCAGGCTGTTGAAGTAATTGAGTCGCGTCAGGCTCAGGCACGAGATCGCACCGGCGATGGTCAGGCCCGAGCCCAAGACGATTGGCGACACACTACGGAAAGTGGTGTAGTAGGCCGTCTCTCGGTCCTCGCCCGCCTGGCGGGCCTCCTGGTAGCGGCCGATGAAGAAGATGCCATAGTCCGTCCCGGCCGCGATCGCGAGGGTCGTCAGCAGATTGGTTGCAAAGAACGTCAGCCCCAACACGTTTTGGTCGGCGAGGAGGGCAACCAGTCCGCGTGCCGCGCCCACGCCGATTCCCATGAGCGCAAGCAGAATCAAAACGGTGGACAGCGAACGGTAGACGATGAACATCATAATCGCGATGACGACGATGCTGATTGTCGTCATCATGATCATGCTTTTGTCTCCGGCGTCGAGCAGATCGGCGCTCAGCGCTCCCGATCCGGTGACGTAGGCCTTGACCCCGTTTGGCGGCGGGATGCGCGCCACGACCTTGCGGACGCCGGTGAGGGCTTCGTTGGCCGCGGTTCCGCCTTGATTGCCGGCAAGGTTCAACTGAACGTATGCGGCCTTGCCATCACGGCTCTGAACACCGGCCGCTGTGGCCGGATCTCCCCACAGGTCCTGAACGTGCTGTACGTCTTTCTTGTCCCGGGACAGTTCCTTGATGACGTCGTTGTAGTAGCGGTGCGCGTCGGCTGCGAGCGGTTTTTCGCCTTCCAGGACAAGCATCGCCACGTTGTCGGAGGTGTATTCGTGGAAGGTTTTGCCGATGCGCTTCATGGCCTGCGTCGAGGGCGCGTCTTTGGTGCTGAGCGCGACCGCATGCTCGCGCCCGACGACTTCCAACTGCGGGACGGCGAGGTTCAGCAGCGCCGTGATGGCGACCCAGAACAAGATGATGGGGATCGCGAATCGGCGGACAATCCGCGCCAGCCGCCGGCGCCCGCCCCCGTCGGCGCTCACGCCGCCTTCACCAGACAGGACGCCAGGGCGTGCTTGCCGTTCGTGGACTGCTGGTCTCGGACCTCGCCATTCACAATGATCCGGCAGCCGATGCGGTCACCGTCGCCTTGCGCCACCACGTTGGCGAAGACGGCCGGGAGCCGCGTGGTTATCGTGTACGACCACGGCAGACTCCGGACCTCGACGTCGCGGGGCGCGGCGCCCGCATCCAGATAATTGATGCTTGCCAGAGTGGTTGGCGAGCCATAGATCTCGTAGGTCACCTGTTTGTGGATCACGGGCTCGATCACGGCTGCGACATCGCCGGCCGAGCTTTTCTGGTGCGAGCCGAACATGCCGCGCAGGTGCGAGACCGAAAGGCCGGCAAACCCAAGAACTAGCGCTACGGCCAGCGGCACCCATGCTCGCTTGAGTAGCCCTACCATCGAAACCCCTTTTTGCCATCATCATTGGCACCCGCGGTCGTGCTATCCGGGAGGCCGGGTTCTTTGGAACTCGGTGCGCGGCGTGCCAGCCGCAGCTTGCCCCCGAAATCGTTCCCCAAACCTGGGACCGCGGAACAAATGTCGACACCAACGTTTCAGCCATGCGGGCACGGGTACGGGCTTGCCAGATCGCACGGCCGCGCGGCGGCCGACAGGAGGAGACAGTGATGAACCATCGGAACCGGCCGGAAATGGACTACGGAGCGGTCGGGATGCCCAAGCCGCAGGGATGGACTCTCGAGCGCGTCGTGAACCTGCTAGCGGGAACCGTGGTGCTCACCAGTTTGCTGCTGGGGCGGGAGCGGTCGCGCCGGTGGCGCGCGCTGACGGGGTTCGTCGGTGCCAACCTGCTGTTGGACGCCGCCATCGGATGGTGTCCAACCAGTCTGCTATTGCATCGCCTGGGCATTCCCACGGAGGCCGAGCGTGCGCAGGATCGCTCATGCGCGGCGTGATCGACAGACACCGATGCAATAACCGCGCGGGGGAGAAGGGAGCTGATCGTGGACGGCTTGAGCCAAGCGCAGTTAGCCCGGCCAGCGTTGGCATAGCTCCTCGGACGCCCATGCCGGCCACGTCGGTGCGCCGATGACGGTGCCGGCGGTCAGTTGCGCGACGATTCGGGGCCCACTCACGCGTGAGTTGTCGTAGACCGTTGCCGTGTCGGCGATCTCGATCGCATCGGCCACCAAGTGCCATAGTCGGCGGTGCCGTTCGCGGATCTTGCCCTCGGGAACGTCGTGACCGCCGTGGCGGACGCGCCGCCGCACGCGTTCGACGGCGAGCTCCTCGGGGATCAGCATCACGTGCAGGACGGTGACGTAGCCCGCATCGTGAGCGGAGCGGATCAGCTGCAGCTTCGACGGATGGGAGAAGACGGTCTCGGCGATGAACGAGACGCCGGCATCGATCAGCTTGGCGCGGGTGTCGGCAGCGATCCGCGCCGCGTCGTAGGCGTGCCCAGCCGGCTCGTCGGGCCAACGCTGCTTGGCGATCTCGTCGGCGTTGACGAATACGCTGCGTGGCAACAACGGGGCCAACGTGAACGCGATAAACGTCGACTTACCAGCGCCGTTCGGGCCGACGACGAGGTCGAGCCGCTTCACCGCCGCCTCGCGAAGTCACGGCTCATCCGTCGACGTGCACAACCGAGGTAGTGCCGTCGGGCCGGTATTCGACGATTTCGCCGTCGTCGTTGAGCGCCACTGTCGTGATGCCACGCGCCGACAGCATGTCACCGTAATGGGCGGTCGCGAGCGACTCCTCGATAGCGGCCGAGATCTCTGCGTTGAAGACGAGCCCCTCATCGTCGGACAGCTGGCCGGTGTCCAGATCACCGGCCAGCGCGGCCTCGATGCGGCGACGCGAGGCGGTCTGATGGCTCGACACCGCCCGGCCTACCCGAGCCCAGTGATCGAGTTGCTGCTTGGCCGAACGACTTTGGCGAGCACCCTCGGCGGCCGCGCTGTCCACCAGGTCGGCGGCAACCCGGGTGACGCGGTCGGCGACGTTGGTCATATATACCTCCTGTAGCAGAATGCTACGCCTTGTAGCGGAATGCTACAAGGTTAGTCCCTGGGCCCTCGGGCGCCTGCCGGCGAGAAGCTTGCACCGGCAATCCTTCCCCGGGTGCGCTGGCGTGCCGTCGATCACCGCGGCGTAAGTTCGTTGGGAGCCACCGCGGCCACCCGCGCCAACTCGAGCGGTTCGGTCATGGTCCGGCCCGGGCGCGTAGGTCAGCGGCAAACTCGACCCACACCACAGGACGACGCGGGGAGGAGCCCATGAGAACGATCGCATGTCGCCACCCGGCAGTGGTCGGCCTGGCCGCCGTCGTCGCGCTCATCGCTGTGGCCTGCAGCAATGGCAAGAGCGTCGACGGGTCGGCACCACCTCAGGTCGGTGCGCATGCCATCTCCACGTCTCAAGCCCCGGCGCGGCCCACCGAGGTCAAGCTCATCGGGGAGGGCGGCGTCGAGGTGGCCCTGACCGGCCCGATCGCCGCCAAGTACTCGTCGGCAACCGAGGATCAGAAGAATGCTCTCGGCAAGCCGCTGACAGGTGACCGCAATGCGGGAAAACGGGCAAGTGGCTTGGTATTCCAGCAGTTCCAAGGCGGCGTGATCACTGCGAAGAACGACGAGCCGGGCACGCCTGCGTTTATCACCACGGGCAGGATCCGGGAAGCATGGAATGTCCCGCGCGACCCGAACGGCGTGCCCGCGATCACCACCGGCACTAACGGTTCGGCAGGTCCGCTGGGCTTTCCGACCAGCGACGTGAACGCCGTCGACGGTCAGCTCCTGGCCAACTTCGAGCACGGCAAGATCGAGTACGACCTCAAGACTGGCCAGGTCGAGGTGACGGTCAACGGCAAGGCCGTGCCGTCGGGGCTGTAGTCACGAACCCGGTGAATGTGTCGGCGGCAGGCTCGCCGAAGTACGAATCGCAAAATTATCGGCGCTCGATCGCGCTACGAAATCAATTGGCGCATAAGGCGACTACGGATACGGCGACCGCTACCGGTAACCCTCCATATTTGATTCGTGCATATTCTCCCCGAGCCTCCGGAGGTGGGATGGGCGCTCGCGGGTCACCGCACCGGTGGCGAGCCGGGCGCGGTAGGGATCAGGGGGATGGCGCGGGCGCCGGGGACTTGGCCGTCCCGGGCAAAGCCGCAGTTCCGTGCAGGCACTGCTGGTATTCCGGACTACCCGGGACGTTATCGGCACCGCAGTTGCAATCGTGAACTTGCGCGGGATTGCCAAGCGAATCGCAAAAGTCGCTAGCTGGGGCCGATGGTGCGGCCCACACGACACCGGCGGTCAAGGCTGCTGCTAGACCACCGACAGTGGTTATCAATACTCTCGCCTTCACGTTGGACTCCTCTCCTCCCGAAGCCGACGGCACTCTGCTGCCGCGGATCGCACTAGCCGAACAGTAGGACTTTTCATCCTCCGGTATTCACCGCGAACCCACCACCGCGGAGCCCGGGGTGGGCCGCTCGAGATGATCGGGCGTGGTTCACCGACCGGTAGGTTTGCTGAAGGGTAGCGTTAGGGCGCTACTCTTGGCTGAATGTGGTGTATGATCTGGTGTATGAAGCGCACCAACATCTACCTTGATGAGGAGCAGGCGGCCAATCTCGACAAGTTGGCCGAGCAACAGGGCGTTTCGCGTGCCGAGCTCATCCGCCAATTGCTAGGCACGGCTCTCAACAACTCCGACGACAATCTCGAATCTGACCTGAATGCGATTGAAGAGTCGTTCGGCGCGCTTCGTGATGTGGAATCGCCCGATCGCCGTCCCGGCGGCCGCGAGGAGCACCTCGACCGAATGTGGCGCCGCACCTCGTGATCCTGGTCGACTCGGACATCCTCATCGCTCACCTTCGCGGCCTGGACGCGGCACGGCATTGGCTCGTCCAAGCTCGACAGGAGGGGCCTTTAGCTATCAGCGTGGTGTCAATCGCGGAGCTCGTCGGTGGGATGCGAAGCGCCGAGCGACGAGAAGTGTGGCGGCTGCTGGCGTCGTTTCGCACCGAACCAGCCACCGAGATCATCGCGCGCCGGGCCGGCGACTTCAGGCGGCGATACCGGGCGAGTCATTCAAGCATTGGCCTGGGTGACTATCTGCTCGCCGCGACTGCCGACGTGAAGGGCTATCAAGCGGCGACGTTGAACGTGAAGCATTTCCCGATGTTCAAGAACCTGCGGCCGCCATTCGCCCTCTGAGGAGGAGCGATTGAAAGTCGTTGACCAGCAATGCAATACCGTGGACGTTACCTGACATAATGTCGCTTATCGGCACAACGCGGACCACCGCGTTCGCGCGAACGCACTGCCAGCCGCCCAGATCGAGCGGCTCACCAGGCGATTTGGGACGCCGGCGAGTTCTCCACCCACGTGACCACGCCCCGCCAGCGCGACCGTCGTGATGGTTGGCGTCAACGATCAAGGCAATGACCCGGGCGCGGGGCGTTTACCTTGTCCGCGGCCGGGCACCGGTCTATACCGGCACCGGCCCTCTCCTCCCCGCCCATCGCCATCAATACGTCACCGTGACGAATTGCAGTGCGGCGCAGGACTATTTGGATGCGGGCGGCCACGCTTTAGTTCAGCTTGTGCCCCCAGCGCTTGGGGCGCGTGCGGCGATGCGTGTCCGTCGACCAGAGGTGGCCGCAATCCGAGCACTGCAAGTGCACCAGGGTGCCCTTGTTGCTCAGGAGGTATTGCCAGTGCGTGTCGCAGTTGCGACTACTTCGGCACACACCACATTTGGCGCCGTGATCGCAGCGCGGACAGGGCAGCCATGCGCGGCGGCCACGGTCGGCGGTCGGATCAATCGGTAACACGAGCTGTCGTCCGTTCGGGCAGCACGCCGGCGCGGACCAACTCGTCATAGACCCGTTGCTGCTCCTCGTCCAGATTCGAGTACAGCATTTCGTAGGCCTGCTGTTCCGCGCCGAGTACAGCGATCGGGTCATAGTCGTCACCGATCGCCGCGAACATCGCGCTGCGTCTGCGCGCCTCGTCGAGTGTCAGGTCATAGGCGAAGTCGAGGTCGGCCATCGCGCTCCCAGCCATTAGATAGATAAGCAAACGAATGGCCAGCATGACCCGTTCGGCGCCGATCGGGCTATGACCCGTGTCACTGTCTTCGGTTGACGTTCGTCACACAGGGGCCCCTGTCCCCCGTTCGCCTTCGGCCAACCACCAACCAGGCAATACGTCACTGTGACGAATAATGCTGCGCTGCAGGGTTATTGGCGAAGCACCTACAGATCGCCCGCCTAGCCCGACACGGCCACCCGCGGCGGAAAGTACATCTCTTGTTCCACCGTGCACACCAGCGCGCCGCTGCGGTTGAACATCGTCCCACTGGCCAGCGCCAGCGGACCAGCGCTGCTCGGCGACGACCGATCGTAAAGAAGCCAGTCCGACAACACCGCCGAACCGTGGAACCACACCGAATGATCACGTTGAGCTGAGGCCCCGACACCACCGCGTGCCGCGTATGCCGGCTCGGTCAACGTCACCGCCGACAGATAGGCCACCAGGCTGGCGGTCAGCACCGGATCATCGGGAACCTGCCCTTCGGGTCGCCACCACATGCGCGCTCGCGCGGGTGGAGCGACCTCGGTGTCGATGATCCGGCGCTCGAACCAGCGCAGGCTCGCCCACCGCCCTTGAGAGCTCTCGTCGGACTCGGCCAGGTGTGGCGCTACCCACGGCAGGGACTCCGGGCCGGGAACCTCTGGCATGGGCGGTTGGTAAACGACCTGAGCGGGCGAAGAGTCGGCGGCTTTGAACGAGGACATCGCTTCCATCAGGACCTTGCCGTCTTGGCGCGCGGTGACCCGTCGCGCCGAGAACGTCCGGCCCTCTTGGAGGTCGACAACCTCGAAGTCCACGGGTCGGCGTGAATCGCCGGGGCGGAGAAAGTACGTGTGGACGCTGTGCGGTAGGCGACCCGGCGCGGTGTGGCTTGCCGCCAACAAGGCCTGAGCCGAAATATGCCCGCCGAGAATGTGGTTGGCGGGCGCGGGCAACTGCTGCCCGACGAAGAGCCATCGGCCGACCCTCTCGAGCTCCAATGTGGCGAGCACGTCGCCGAGCGAAGATGACATCGATTCGTATCTTGCCGGATCGATCATCCCGCGCTGAGGCGCCGGTACCGCGCGAGCCGCCGGAGACCCTGCGCCGACGCCCGCCCCGACGCGGGCTGCAGCGCGTGGTCAAGTCGCGCGCGGACACCGTCGATGTCGAGATCCATCCCGATCGCCACCAGGCAGTTGGCCATGGTGCCCCGCGGTGCCTTGCCGATATGGCTTGCGCTCCCCACCATGTTGACGACGTACTCGTGGACGGCCGTGCGATGCCGCACCGCCACGACGCCTTTCAGCCTGAACACCCGCGCCGGCGGGTCTTCGAGAAGGTCGAACAGGGCATCGGGGTCGACGCAACCACGGCTACTGACGGTAACGGCATCCGCATGGGCATGGTCATGGACGTGGTCATCGTCGCGCTCGTACGCCAGATCCAGAAACGAAAGCTGCCCTACCACTTCGGACGCCGCGGACGCGTCGAATAGCAGCCCTCGGTCTATCCGGCCACCCGTCGTGCCCACGACGTGTACGCGCGGGTTGCGTTGCGTCGCACGCTGTGTGACGCGTCGCACCACTGCCGACCGCTCCCCCTCAGGCACCTGGTCGAGCTTGTTGACGACGATCAGCGACGCCGCGCCGTAGCGGACCGGGGACAGTGCGCCGCAGTCGACGGTGTCGAAATGATTCACGGCATCGACGACGTCGATGAGCCCGCCCGGTCGAACTCCGCGAATCTCACCGAAGGCGATGAGCCGCGCGATTGCGACCGGATCGGCAAGACCGCTGGCCTCGACGATGATCGCGTCGAGGCGGCGAACCGGGTCGGCGAGCTTGATGAGTGCCTCGTCGAGCCCACCACCGTCGGGCAGGCAACAGATGCAGCCTCCGGCGATCGAGGCCGGCTCGTCGACCTGGCCGGCCACCAAACCGGCGTCGACGTTGATGTCGCCGAAGTCGTTGACCACCACGCCGATTCGCGTGCCAGGTTGGCGTAAGAGGTGGTTGAGCAACGTCGTCTTGCCGGCCCCGAGATGACCAGTGAGCGCGATGACGGGTATCGCAGTCAAGCCGCACCCTCCACATCGCCATCCGGACCTCCCGAATGCTAACCGGCGCGGGATGCACGACCTGCCGCCCGGGGTGTTCGGTGCCGTACAACGCCCGGATCGACCCTGCTCGATGACGCCGTCGGCGCGCACCCTCGCATCTGTAGTCCGTATATACAGTCAATTGTCAGCAATAACTCCGTATATGCGGCTGGAAATGACCGTAGACTCCTATTCGGCGGCTAATTGAGTCGGAAGGAGCCAGCGGTGCTTTGCCTCGACGGCGAGACGCGGGTGCGGCGCCGCCCCGCGCGGACGGGCCGACGATGACGGCGCCGATCTGGATGGCGTTTCCGCCGGAGGTCCATTCGATGCTGTTGTCCAGCGGGCCGGGGCCTGGACCGTTGTTGGCCGCGGCGGGTGCGTGGAACGCACTGAGCACCGAGTACGCCGCGGTCGCCGGCGAACTCACCTCGCTGCTCGGTGAGGTTTCGGCCGGGTCTTGGGACGGGCCGAGCGCGGCCGCGTACCTTGGCGCCCACGCGCCGTATCTCGACTGGCTGACGCGGTCCAGCGCGGCCAGCGCAGCAATGGCCGCCCAGCAGGAGGTGGCGGCGGGCGCGTACACGACGGCGTTGGCCGCGATGCCGACGCTTGCCGAGCTTGCCGCCAACCACGCGACGCATGCGGTGCTGGTGGCTACCAACTTCTTTGGCATCAACACGATTCCGATCGCGCTGAACGAGGCCGATTACTCGCGCATGTGGGTCCAGGCCGCCACGACGATGAGCACCTATCAGGCCGTGTCGACTACGGCGGTCGCCGCGGCACCGCCCGCCACGGCGACGCCGCCAATCATGAAAGCCGATATGGGCACGAGCGGCATGGGGTCGGGTTCGGGAATGAACGGTGGCTCCGGGATGAGCGGCGGCAACCCCTACATCATGGGCACCTCACTACCCCAAAACCTCCAAGAGTGGCTTCAGGCGCTGTTCCCCTTCAATCCCTTTTCGCCGCAGGGCTGGTCGATGCACCCGAGTTTGTCGATGTTCCTCTCGCGGGCGGAGACCCTGATTCCCATGTACGCGCACAACCCCGCGCAGCTATTCGAGACGATCGTGATGCTGGCGCTGCAGTTCGTGATTCACCGAACGCTCGTGCTGATCAACCTGCTGCTGTTCAATCCGGCCGGTCTGCTGAGTTTCTTTCTGAGCAATCCCGTCTACGCCCTCAGCCTGGTCACCCCGGTGCTGGCGGTTCCCGCCGGAGCGGCGGGCGGCTTGGCGGGGCTGGCCGGCCTTACGGCGGCGACGCCGGTCCCCGCCGCGGCGCCGATCCCGTTGCCGCCCGCGACGATTCCGCTCGCCCAGGCCCCGCCGATTCCCGCGGTCTCCGCGGCACCGACGGTCAGCGCCGTTCCGTTGCACGCGGCCACCCCAGTACCGGCGCCCGCGCCGGCCGCCGCCGCCAGTCCCGTGGCGCCGCCCGCCCCGCCGCCCACCGTCGTCGGGCCCGAAAGCGCCATGGCCGCCCAGAATGTCGTGTCGCCGTACCTGGTGGGGGCGCTTGGCGCTGGGTCGGAGTCCAGCGTTGCCCAGAAGGCGCGAAAAACGACCCTGGCCGCCGCCGGCGCCGAGGCCACCGCGCCGGCGCCGGTCGCCCAGATCCGGCAGTCCCGACGTGGCCGCGGGGCGGTACCCGGCCGCACACACCGGGGTTATCGCTACGAATTCCTGGACGGGGAGCCGGAATTCGGCGCCCCGAGTGACATGCCTCTAGCTTCCGCGACGGTCTCCGACCGGGGGGCGGGGCCGCTGGGCTCCGCGGGCACTGCGGCCACACGGAGCGCTGCCGGACTGACCAGGCTGGCCGGCGGCGGATTCGGCGGCGGACCGACGGTCCCGATGCTGCCCGGTGGGCCAGCCTCGCGTGAGCGCTGATCAGCCGCCGGGCGCCGACCAGTGCACCACCTTCATGGCGGTCATCTCGTCGAGCAGTTCGGGCCCGAAGCCAAAGCCCGTGCCGCTGGCCCGCCGGGGTTCGGAGGCTCCGCCGGGTGCGCCGCCGAAGACGGCGTTGATCTTCACGGTCCCCACCGGAAGGCTGCGCCACGCCTCCTGGGCATGGGCCATGTTGGCGGTCAGCACGGTGGCGGCCAGCCCGTAGCGGTCGTCGGCGGCTTCGGCCACCGCGGCGGCGAAATCCGGGACCACCCGCACCGGCGCGATCGGACCGAACGTCTCTTCGCGCATGACCAGCATGTCGGGGGTGCAGTCGGTCAACACGGTGGGCGGATAGAACGAGCCGGGACCGGCTTGCT
>NZ_GG770555.1:719386-730615 GCF_000164135.1 Mycobacterium parascrofulaceum ATCC BAA-614
GTCGCCCACCATCGCGACCACCCGCCCCTGGTCTTGTAGCCGCTCGATCTCGGTGACCTTGTCCTGCGGCAGCACCTCAGCCAGGACGTGATCGATGCCGACCTGTGTGGCGATCGCGGCGGCGGTGCGCGCGTTGTCGCCGGTGATCATGGCGACCTGCAAGCCCATGGCGTGCAGTTGAGCGACCACGTCGGCGGCGTCGTCCTTGACCGTGTCAGCGACGGCGAGCACGCCCACAACGTGGTCGTCGCGGCCGACGAACACCGCGGTGCGGCCCTGCTCTTCGAGTTCGGCGGCCGCCGCCGCAAGGTGCTCAGGCAGCAGCAGCTCGTGGTCGTCGACAAGTGTGCGACGTCCGACCAGCACGGTGCGGCCGTCGATCTGGGCCTGCACCCCGTGGCCGGCGAGGCTGGCGAACGCCGTGGCGGCCGGAATCTGCAACCCCAGCTCGCGCGCGGCCGCGACGATCGCCGCGCCGATGGGGTGCTCGGAGCCCGACTCGACCGCGGCGGCGATCTGCAGCACCAGATTGGGCTGGCGCCGCTTGCCGGCAATCACATCGGTGACCCGCATCTGGGCGCGGGTCAGCGTGCCGGTTTTGTCGAACACCACGGTGTCGATCTTCTTCGACGCTTCCATCACCTCGCCGCCTTTGACCAGGATCCCCAGCTCCGCGCCGCGGCCGGTGCCGACCGTGATCGCCGTGGGAGTGGCCAGGCCCAGCGCACACGGGCACGCGATGATCAGCACCGCCACCGCGGCGGTCATACCGGCGACCGGGTTGGCGGCGATCAGCGTCCACCCGGCAAACGTCACCGCGGCAACCCCGACGACGGCCGGGACGAACACCGCCGAGACCCGGTCAGCCAGTCGCTGTACCGGCGCCTTGCCGCCCTGTGCCTGCTCGACCAGGCGCACAATCTGCGCCAGCGCGGTATCGGCGCCGACGGCGGTGGCGCGCACGGTCAGCAGCCCGTCGATGTTGACCGTCGCACCGGCAACACGGTCGCCCACCGATTTTTCGACCGGGACGGACTCGCCGGTCAGCATTGACTCATCGACGACGGCGCGCCCGTCGGTGATCTCGCCGTCGACCGGGATCTTCTCCCCAGGCCGTACCCGTACCAGGTCTCCGACTTGTACCTGATCAACCGGCACGAGAATTTCTTGCCCGCCGACGAGCAGGCAGGCTTCCTTGGCGCCCATCTCCAAAAGCTTGCCGATCGCCTCCGACGCCTTGCTCGTGGATCTGGCCTCGAAATAGCGACCCAGCACCACGAACGCAATGATCAGCGCCGCCGTCTCGAAGAACAGTGCGCCACCGGCGAACAACTCATACGTGGAGTAGCCGAATGCGGTCAATGTGCCCAGTGTGATCAGCGTGTCCATGTTGGCGCTTCCCGCCCGCGCCTGCTGCACCGCGCCGCGCAGGAACGGCCACCCGGCGACGAATTGCACCGGTACCGTCGCCGCGAACGCCAACCACCCCGCCCACGGATAGGCGCCGAACACCATCGTCGACACCGACGCCAGCAGCGCCAACGGCATGGCCAGCCACAACCGCCGCAACCAGTTCCGCTGCTCACGCCTGTTCAGTTCACCCGAGGACGCCGTGCCGCACGCACCGCCCTGTCCCTGCCCGCAGCCGCCACTACCCTCGGTGTCGCGCGGCGCGTCGCTATCGGGCCGGGCGCCCAGTAATCGGCGGAGTCCACCGATGGCCTTGCGCACCACCCCGGGGGTGCGCGCATCGCCGGAATGCGGGGCACGGGTGGGCACCAACTCTGCAGGGATGTGCTCGGCTACGCCGATCGCCGACAGCACCGCCGCGGTGTCGCAGCGCTGCGGCGAATACTGGATCACCACCGATGCCGTGCGCGGATAGGCCGTCACCGCCTGCACACCGGGCACCGTGGCCAGAGTCTCCTCGATCGCGACGGCCCGGACCGCATCGACATGAAATCCGGTGATGCGCAGCCGCATCCGCCCGGACGCGTCCGATACGACCGTCGCCGTGGCGTCGGCGGCCGGCAGGACCTCAGTCGTCATGGCCGTCGCCCGGGCTCGTCACGATCGCCGGTTCGGTGTCCTCTCCGGCGCGCTCTCGTGCCTCGGCAACCACGTCGGCGACCGTCAATCGGATCTGTTCCGTGTTCGTTTCGGCCGTGCGCTGCGCTTCGCGGGCGGCCCGGATGCCCCACGCGGTCACAGCAACGGTTGCCGTGCGCAACGGAACCTTCGCCACGGCCGTGCGCACTGCCTCATACGCCGCAACCCCCACCACCCCGGTTACCACCGTGGGCGCCGCCTTCATCAAGAACCCATGCCACGCCATACCAAGCACTCCCTTCCCGTCGTTGCACCGCCAAACGGTGACCAGTCGGCCACGGTCGCTGCGGAGCGACACGAACCCATCCTTGACCTTCCAGTACAGTGGAAGGTCAAGGATGGGTTCCATGCAGATCGGCGAACTAGCGAAACTCAGCAATACCAGCGCGAAAACCATTCGCTTCTACGAGAACGCGGGGCTGCTCCCGCCACCGGCACGCACGGCGTCGGGGTACCGCGACTACGGGCCCGAGGTCGTGGATCGGCTGCGGTTCATCCATCGGGGCCAAGCCGCCGGGCTGACCTTGCAGAAGGTGCGCCAAATCCTGGCGATCCACGACCGCGGTGAGGTGCCGTGCGGGCACGTGCAACAGGTCCTGCACACCCGTCTGGACCAAGTCCGCGCGCAGATCGCCGAACTGGTCGCCCTCGAAGGCCACCTGCAGACCCTTCTCGACCACGCGGCGCACGCCGCGCCCACCGAACATGACCAGTCCACGGTGTGCTGGATTCTGGAAAGCGACCTGGATGCCGACGCCACCGTCGGTCCCGGCCACTAGACCATGAACAGCACCGAAATGCGTGAGTGGTCATGGACTGATGCGTGGTTGCCGGCCGCCCTGCTGGGTGTGGCGGGGGTGGGCTGGTGGTGGTCAGTGGTCAGCATGACCGGCGACGCCATGTCTATGGACACCGAGCCAGGAATGCCCATGGAGACCGCGCCAATGATGTCGTTCGCCGGTTTCCTCATCGCGTGGGTGGCCATGATGGCCGCGATGATGCTTCCTGCGGTCCTGCCCGTCGTTCGCGCCTACGCCCGCGCCGCCACCGGCAGCGCCGCTCCAGCGATCGTCTTCGTCGCCGGATACCTGGCCCTGTGGAGCGCCACCGGGATCCCCGCCTTCTGGGCGTGGAGCCACCTCAACGGGCCACTGGCACACGGATCACCGTGGGTCGGCCGCCTGGCCGGCGCCATAGCGCTGGCCGCCGGGATCTATCAGCTCACGCCGCTGAAAGCAGCGTGCCTGCGGCACTGCTACTGGCCATTGTCGGTTTCCCCGCCGTGCGGCAAGTACCACGACAGCCCGGCCCGGGCGCTTCGTGCCGGTGGGCGCTACGGCGTCTTTTGTCTGGGCAGCTGCTGGATGCTGTTCGTAGTCATGATCGCCTTCGGCACCATGCAATTGGCGTGGATGCTGGCGCTCTCGGTGGTGATCTGGCTGGAGCGAGTCGCCTCCTTCGGCGATTGGCTCACGCGCGTCACGGGGGCGGTGCTCGTAATCCTTGGCGTTGTGCTGCTGGTGCACCCCGCGTTGGTCATCAACCTTGTCTAGCGAGGAGTTAAGTCATGACGACGACGACACAACCACGCACCCGCCCCTGCGCTTTAGCGGCGACATTTTGATCTGGCTGTCCGCTGTCGTTTGATCTGAGGCGCTGCTGGCCGTTTGACCTGCGGCGCCTCAGATCCGTGCGCTTGAGCACAGTATTGCGGGGTTGATCGAGGATGCCGGTGCTGCCTGCGTGAGCGGGTCCAGTGCCGAGTGCCCAGTTCTCGAAGAACTGACTGAACCGGCAGTGCGGCATTCGATTTGAACGCCAACGCATTGCCGTGTTCACGTCGGTTCCCGTGGGTTGGCTCTCTGAGTATGGTGTGCGGGGCAGGTGTCTGTCACGGGTACGCGCACGGGTCGACGATCGGGTTGTGGGGCTGCCGCGTCCGGAAGCCGGGGACGCCCCGATGCCCCGGCACGGTCTCCTAAGATCAGCAATCATGGTGGCGCGTTCAATCCTGTTATTCGTCCTGGCTGCGGTCGCCGAAATCGGCGGTGCCTGGCTTGTCTGGCAAGGCGTCCGCGAGCAACGTGGTTGGCTCTGGGCGGGACTCGGCGTCATCGCGCTAGGAATGTACGGGTTCGTCGCCACCCTGCAGCCCGATGCCCATTTCGGCCGGATCTTGGCCGCCTACGGCGGCGTATTCGTCGCCGGCTCGCTGGCGTGGGGCATGGCCCTCGACGGGTTCCGACCCGACCGTTGGGATGTGATCGGCGCCCTGGCCTGCCTGGTAGGCGTTGCCGTGATCATGTACGCCCCTCGCGGCCACTAGCTCAGCATCACGTGGCGGCCGGGCAGGCCCAAACCGACCCATCGGGGGCGGATCGGGACGCATCACCTCGGCCCCGCCGATCAGTATCGACGGTGACGGAGACGGGCCGGCACGCTCAGCGATCGCCGTATCGATCCCGGGTACGGCCAGACAGTCGACCAGCATTTCATGGGCCGTTGCCGCGTTGGATAACCCGGGGGGATCTCAGTGGCGCAACAGGTTTCGGTGACTGTGGGTTTGGGTTATGTAGTGGTGCCAGGTAGCAGTTCGGCGATCAGGGTCTGGACGCGGTTGGCGATGTCGTCGCGGATGGAGCGGACGACCTCAAGGGCTTGGCCGGCGGGGTCGGGCAGTTTCCAGTCCCGGTAGGTGACTCCCGGGAAGTATGGGCAGGTGTCTCCGCAGCCCATGGTGATCACGACGTCGCTGGCTTGCACCGTGTCGGCGGTGAGCACCGCGGGGCTGTTGGCTGTGATGTCGATGCCCAGTTCGGCCATCGCGGCAACGGCCGCCGGGTTGACTTGGTCGGCGGGTTCGGTGCCCGCGGAACGGACCTCGATGCGGCCACCGGACTGGTGGATCAGCAGTGCGGCCGCCATCTGGGAGCGACCGGCGTTGTGCACGCAGACGAACAGGACGCTGGGTTTGTCGGCCATCAGCGGGCACTGCGTGATTGGGACTCGGGTCCGAAGAGGCGGGTACGCAGCGCCAGGGACACGTAGACGAGTCCGACCAGCACCGGTACTTCGATGAGCGGGCCCACGACCCCGGCCAGGGCCTGCCCGGAGGTGGCGCCGTAGGTGGCGATCGCGACGGCAATCGCGAGTTCGAAGTTATTGCCGGCAGCGGTGAACGCCAACGTGGTGGTGCGCTCGTACCCGACGTTGAGGAGGGCGCCGAGCAGGTAGCCGCCGGCCCACATGATCGCGAAGTAGGCCAGCAGCGGCACCGCGATGCGGGCGACATCGAAAGGCCGGGAGGTGATCTGATCACCTTGAAGGGCAAACAGGATGACGATGGTGAACAGCAGTCCATAGAGTGCCCAGGGGCCGATGCGGGGCAGGAATTGCGACTCGTACCAGGTGCGGCCTTTGGCGCGTTCGCCTAGGCGGCGGGACAGGTACCCGGCCAACAGTGGGACGCCGAGGAAGATCAACACCGATTTGGCGATCTGCCACGGGGAGACCTCGATCCCGGTCTGGGACAGGCCCAGCCAGCCCGGCAGCACCGACAGGTAAAACCAGCCCAGCGCGGCGAACATGAGAACCTGAAAGATCGAGTTCAACGCGACCAGCACTGCGGCGGCCTCGCGGTCCCCGCAGGCCAGGTCGTTCCAGATGATGACCATGGCGATGCAGCGGGCCAGCCCGACGATGATCAACCCGGTGCGGTATTCGGGCAGATCGGGAAGTAGCAGCCACGCCAGGGCAAACATCACCGCCGGCCCGATCAGCCAGTTCAACACCAGCGAGGACGCCAGCAGTTTGCGGTCGGCGGTGACCTCGCCGAGCTGGTCGTAGCGGACTTTGGCCAGCACCGGATACATCATCACCAACAGCCCAAGGGCGATGGGCAGCGAGACTCCGTCGACCTCAATGGCACTTAGGCCCGCGCCCAGGCCGGGCACCAGCCGCCCCAGCAGCAGGCCGGCGGCCATCGCTACCCCGATCCATACCGGCAAGAGCCGGTCCAGGGTGGACAGCTTGGCGGCCACTGCGGGTGCAGCAGTCGATATGGCGGTGTCACTCATGAGGTTTCTCTCCCGTGGCGCGAGCGGCGTACCGCTTCACTGGCAGCTGTCAACGTGAGGTGGGTCGGGGCGCGGTGGCGCGGTCGTTCGCTGCGGCTGTCTCAATCAGACGATGCGGCGGGTTTGGTGGCGTGGATGATCGCGCCGTGCATCCCTTCGGCCACCTGGTGGGTGAACGTGACCGTGGCATCGGTGAACCCGGCCGCGGCCAGTCCGTCGAGGTACTCCTGGCGGGACAGCGCTCCGGCGATGCAGCCGACGTAGGAGCCGCGTTCGGCGCGCTCGGCCGAACTGAGGTGGTCTTCGGCGACGACGTCGGAGATCCCGATCCGCCCGCCGGGGACCAGCACCCGGAACATCTCGGCGATCACGGCCGGTTTGTCGGCGGACAGGTTGATCACGCAGTTGGAGATCACCACATCGACGGCGGCATCGGGCAGCGGGATGTCTTCGATGGTGCCCTTGCGGAACTCGACGTTGGTGACACCGGCCTTGGCTCGGAATTCTTCGGCGTTCCGCCTCGCCAAGGCCAGCATCTCGTCGGTCATGTCGACGCCGTAAGCAAACCCGTCCGGGCCGACCCGGCGCGCCGACAACAAAACGTCGATCCCGCCGCCAGAACCCAGGTCAAGCACCCGCTCTCCGGGGTGCAAGTCAGCGACCGCGGTCGGGTTACCGCAACCCAGGCTGGCCGCAACCGCTTCAGCGGGAATCTCGGAGTGCTCGTCGTCGCCGTAGAGACCGGCGCCGAAGATGGTCCCGATATCGGCTGAGTCGCTGGACCCGCAGCAGCTCGCGGCGGTCAGCACATCGCTGTTGGTAGCGCCCCCGCTGATCGCGGTGGCGGCGGCGCCGTAGCTGGCCCGGACCTGATCACGCAGCTCATTGTGTTCGGCGGTCATCGCACCTACTCTTTCCATCGACAGACATCTATGTGAGCAGTGTGCGGGAAACATCGATGACTGTCAATGCGTGTGTCATACTGGGGCCATGCCCGCCGCGATCGCCTCCCCGACCGAACGCGATGACTCGTTGCTGGTCGCTGACGTTGCGGCGTGCTGCAGCCCGATCACCGACGGCGTACTCGACGCGGCCGCCGCCGAGCGGCTGGCCGGCGTGCTCAAGGCGCTGGCCGAACCGACCCGGCTACGGCTTGTGTCAATGATCGCGGGCCATGAGGGCGCCGAGGCGTGTGTATGCGACCTGACCGCTACTGTGGGGCTATCCCAGCCGACGGTGTCGCATCACCTCAAGATCCTGGTCGAGGCCGGCCTGCTCGACCGAACCCAGCGCGGCAAGTGGGCGTACTACCGGCTGGTGCCCGCGGCCCTGGATGCGCTCGGCGGGGTGTTTGTTGTCCGTTGTCGTTGTGGCTGAGGCAGCGCTTGAGGGCCTGACCTGCGATGCCTCGGATTCAGTGACGGCCGCCGCTACCTTGAGTTGTCCTGCCGCCGGGTGTCTCGTGCTGGCCCCGCAAGAGGCGTTATGCGTCCGGCGCGTACGCCGTTGGCGATGACGACGACTTCGGCAAGCTCGTGCACCAGTACGACCGTGGCCAGGCCGAGGGTTCCGAACATCGCCAGCGGCATGAGCACGGTGATGATGCCCAGGGAGAGTCCGACGTTTTGCACCATGATCTGCCGGGAGCGTCGAGCATGTGCTAGTGCGTGGGGCAGGTGCCGCAGGTCTTGGCCCATCAGGGCGACGTCGGCGGTTTCGATCGCGACATCGGTTCCCATGGCGCCCATCGCGATTCCCAGGTCGGCGGCGGCCAGGGCCGGAGCATCGTTGACGCCGTCGCCGACCATCGCGGTGGGCCGGTGAGCGCCCAGTTCTGCGATCAGGTGAGCCTTGTCCTCGGGGCGCAGTTCGGCATAGACGTGCTCGATGCCGGCTTGGGCGGCGAGCGCCGCCGCGGTGGCGTGATTGTCGCCGGTGAGCATCGTCACCTGGTAGCCGCCGGCACGTAGCGCGGTGATGACCTCGGGAGCTTCTGGGCGTAGTTCGTCGCGCACGGCGATGGCACCGAGCAGCCGGTCATCGCGTTCTACGAGCACCGCTGTGGCCCCGGCTTGTTGCATGTGCGCTACGTGATCGGCGAGGTCGGCGGGGTCGATCCAGCCGGGCCGGCCCAGCCGGATGGCTTGCCCGTCGAGGTGGCCGGTCAGCCCAGCTCCGGCAACGGCGTGCACGTCACTCGCGGCGGCCACCGGCGCTTGGGTAGCGGCCAGGACGGCCGCGGCCAGCGGGTGTTCACTGCGGGTTTCCAGCGCGGCCGCGACCGCCAGCACCTCTTCGCGGGTGGCGTCGTTGGTGGTGGCGATGTCGATGACGGTGGGCCGGTTGGCGGTCAAAGTTCCGGTTTTGTCCAGCGCGATCCCACTGATGGTGCCCAGGGCTTCCAGCGCGGCACCGCCCTTGATCAGTACCCCGATCTTCGAGGCGGCACCGACTGCCGCCACGACGGTCACCGGCACGGCGATGGCGAGCGCGCACGGGGACGCGGCGACGAGCACCACCAGAGCGCGTTCGATCCACACCAGCGGGTTACCGAAGATGCTGCCCGTCCCGGCGATCAGCGCCCCGGCGATCATGATGCCCGGCACCAACGGCTGCGCGATCCGATCGGCCAGGCGCTGGCTGGCGCCCTTGCGGGCCTGTTCGGCTTCCACGATCTGCACGATTCGCGCCAACGAGTTGTCCTCAACGGTCGCGGTGACCTCCACCTGCAGCACTCCGGACCCGTTGATCGACCCGGCGAACACCTCATCACCGGGTCCGGCCTCTACCGGCACCGATTCGCCGGTAATCGCCGAGACGTCCAGGGCGGTGCGCCCGGCAACAATGATGCCGTCGGTGGCCAGGCGTTCCCCGGGTTTGACAATCATCTGATCACCGACGCGCAGTTCGGCTGCGGCCACCACGGTTTCGACACCTGCGCGCAAGACCGTGGCCTGATCCGGCACCAGCGCCAGCAGAGCACGCAGGCCGCGGCGGGTACGGGCCACCGCGTATTCCTCCAAACCCTCGCTGATGGAGAACAAAAACGCCAGCATCGCGGCCTCGCCGACCTGACCGAGTCCAACAGCGCCGAGCGCGGCGATCGTCATCAACGTGCCGACACCGACACGGCCCTCGGTCAGTCGCCTAACGGTTGAGGGCACGAACGTCGAAGCGCCCACCGCGAGCGCCACGACTTTCAATCCCAACGCCACCGGCCCGAATGGAGTCAGCCACGCCGTCACCAGTGAGGCTGTCAGCACCACCCCGGAGAACGCGGCCCGCCGCAGCTTGACAACGCCCCACAGCCGCTCCGACTCAGGGTGGCTGTCGTCGTGGTCGCAGCAGCCATCGCTTCGTTGCACTGGTCGTTGTGAAACCCTGTCAGCTTGCTCGCCGGATAGCGTCCGCTCGCTCCAGTCGAGGATTCTCTGCACCACACCGGGGTTGCCTCCCTCGACCGAGTGCGGCGCCCGGGCGGGCACCGACTCGGCAGGGATGTGCTCGGCGGCGGCGATCGCCGACAAAATGGCAGCGGTGTCGCAGCGCTCGGGTGAATACCAGACCACCACGGAAGCCGTGCGCGGATACGCGCGGACCGCATCCACACCAGCCACCGTGGCGACCGAGTCCTCGATCGCGACAGCCCGCACCGCGTCGAACCGAAACCAGTTAGCACGCACCCGTATTCGTCGCGCACCCGCAGACACGACAACCAGCGCGGCCCCGTGATCGGAGGAAACCTCAGCAGTAGGCACAATCGACCTTTCCCCGTGAAAACGGCTAACCCATCACTTGGCAGCAGTCGTCATCGTCAGCCTTGGCGGCGGGCGGCCGAGGGGCATCGTCGCCGATGCGTCCGCGGGCTTCGGCGACCACGTCGGCGACTTTCAGCCGGGCCGACTCCGCTGCTACCTCTGCGCTCCGAGTTCCGCGCAGTCCCCACTCCGTCACGGTCACCGCTGCCCGGTGAACCGGCGCCGTGCCCACCGCCTTGCGCAGCACCTCGTAGGCGCTCACCCCGACCAGCCCGGTGAACACTGTCCCGGCTGCTTTGGCCACGAACCCATGTATAGCCACTGCTTATCCCTTCTGTTCTGCCAACTCACTACGATTGAGCGACCGCGATCTTCAAGGTCACCGGATCGCTGCCACTGATGGTCATCGACCAACGGTGGCCTCGGCTGCGCCCGATGCGGCGTCCTCGCCGACACAGGGCTGGTCGGTATCCACCGCCAAAACAACCTGGACCAGCTCGCCCAGAGCACGGGCGAGGTGAGGGTCGGCCAGCGCGTAGCGAACCTGCCGGCCCTCATAGGTCGCGATGACCAGCCCGCAGCCCCGCAAACACGACAAATGATTGGACACATTCGACCGTGTCAACCCCAGCTGCGCAGCCAACTGGCCCGGGTAGCACACCCCATCGAGCAGTGCCACCAGAATCCGACACCGCGTCGGATCCGCCAGCGCTCGGCCCAGCCGAGCCAGCGCCGATTCCCGCGTCTCACACGTCAGCATGCACCAAACAGTACAGCCGATACTGATATGTCAGCAAGGGCTGAATTGTGCCATGGCTCCACACGCCGCCGTCAGCCCTGACGCCGCCCAGCTGGCCCAGCCGGGCACGGTGATCGCGGGGATTGACCTGGTCGTGGTTTCCACGCGTCGAAGTGGTGTGCGCGGCGGGTGGCGCTGAGTTGTTGATCGTGGATCCACTGTTCGATGGGGCGGGTTTGGTCGCGGTGCTGGGGAAACCGGGCGCTGACGTTGACGTAGACCGCATCGACGGCGCGGGCACGGGCGGGTGTGGCTGGCGCGGTGCCCCAGATCCGGCGATGAGCGCCGGCCAGGATGGCGGCCAAGGCGATCAGGTCCGGGTAGGCGCCGATGTGCGTGTCGGCGTCGGCGCGGGCAGGCGGCAGCGTAAACGGGCTGGTGCTGCGTGCCCAGCAGCGGTGAATCCGCGCGGCATCCCTGACCGCGAAGCGCGCAGCGTCGCTGTGACACCGATCCAGTCGGGCATGGCGCTGCGCTGCGGCGATCA
>NZ_GG770555.1:733563-760086 GCF_000164135.1 Mycobacterium parascrofulaceum ATCC BAA-614
TTGCGGCTCCCCGCCGACCAGGAGGTGCGCTCCTTCCCGGATCGCCTCTTCGACATGCGCGTGAACATGTTCGCGGTGACGTTCGTCGACCAGCGGTCCGATGCGGTCGGCCCACGCGATCGCCTCGTCGATGAGGGCATTGAGGAACACGTCGGCGACGGATTGCGCGACATAGACGCGCTCCACCGAGACGCAGATCTGTCCGGCGTTGGCGAAGGCCCCCAGCGCGGTCTGGGCGGCAGCCCATGCCGGGTCCACATCCGCGTCGACGATCAGCGCGTCGTTTCCGCCATTCTCCAGCAGCGCCTTGGCGCCGCGTTCGGCGCAGGCTCGCGCGATCTCTCGGCCGGTCGCGCTGCTACCCACGTGCGCGACGACGTCGACGTGTTCCGCGGCCGCCAACCGTTCCCCGACGGTCCCGTCGCCGTTGACGATCTCGAGGACGCCTTCGGGTAGCCGGGCGGCCAGCAGTTCGGCGAACCGCCGGCCGGTCTGTGGGCAGCGCTCGCTGGGTTTGTGCACGACGGTGTTGCCGGTCACGAGGGCCGCGCCGAGCAATCCGGCCGCCACCGCGACCGGACCGTTCCACGGCGTGATCACCGCGACCACCCCGCGCGGCTGGGGAACCATCAGATCGGTCGCCGACCATCCGCCCTGCAGGGCCTGGCCACGATGCAGCGGACCCAGCTGGGCGTACTGCAACAGCGTGCCGACGCCGGCCTCCACGCCGCCGCGCGCGTCGTCACGCAGTTTGCCGGTTTCCCGCTCGTTCAACTCGGCCAGTTCGTCGATCGCGGCGCGGACGTCGTCGGCTGCGGAAGCGATCGCGGCGGCCCTCTCCGCCGGCGGCGTGCGCGCCCACGAGCCGGCGGCGGCCGCCGCGCGCCGGACGGCGTCGTCGCAGTCCGCCGGCTCGGTGATGGGCACCTGCGTGACGGGGTCACCGGTGCGCGGATCCAGGACGCTGATGATTTTGGTAAGGGTCGAAGCCACGACAGCGGATACCCTGCGCCCGGCCGGGCCAATCAGCCGCCCGAGGCACTCGTGGGGAGACGGGCCAAGACGGCTCGGGACACAATCGTTGTCCTGTATGGTCAGCGTGTCCGCCGGCGCACCGGAACGAGGAATTCGATGGCAAACAGGTTCCCCGACAACGCTTTTACCTCGCGGCGGGCGGTGGATCCCGGGTTGCGAAAGATTGCCCGGTTCCTGCCCCGCGGATACGCGCTGCACCGCGGCCTCAAGCTTCAGCGGGCGGTCATGAACCTCTTCAGTAGCACGGGACGGCTGCGGGACGTGCCGGAAGCCGCGGTCAACGAGCACGTCACCGTCCGGCTGCATCGTCCGGCCGGTCTCCCCGACCGGGCACCGGCACTGTTGTGGGTCCACGGCGGCGGCACGATCATGGGCCATGCGTCCCAGGACGACAAATACCTGCGCAAACTGTCCCAGCGTACGGGCGTCGCGATCGCCGCGGTGGAACACCGGCTGGCGCCGGAGCACCCGTACCCGATCCCGGTCGACGACTGTTACGCGGCGCTGCTGTGGCTCGCGCGCCAACCGTGGGTGGACCCCGATCGGATCGCCGTCGGCGGCGCCAGCGCCGGTGGGCATTTCGCGGCGGCGCTGGCGCAACAGGCCCACGACCGCGGGGACGTCGCTCTGGCATTCCAGCTGCTGGTGTATCCGATGCTGGACGATCGCACGGGCGCCGACCACGGCAGCCACCGGCGGATCATGTGGACCGCATCCGACAACCAGTTGGCGTGGCGCTGGTATCTCAACGGCGCCGACCCGGAACAGGCCGCCCCGGCGCGCCGGGGCGATTTGTCCGGCCTGCCGCCGGCGTGGATCGGCGTCGGGACGCTGGACCTCTTCTACGAGGAGTGCCTGCAGTACGCGCGGCGCCTGCGCGAGGCGGGCGTGCCCGTGCATGAGGAGATCGTTCCCGGCGCCTTCCACGCGTTCGACCAGATCGTCGAGAAGGCACCGGTGTCGGTGAATTTTTTCACCAGTCAATGCGATCACCTGCGGGACGCCCTGGCAGCGACCCGCGCCTAGCCCACCGCCCCAAGCCCTCCTCCCGGGAGCCGACCCAAAACAACTGTGCACCAGCAGCATTGGTCGCATAGCGCCACGGTCGATCCGGCCGCCCGCACCCCCGCCCAGCGCCCGCGGCGGCGAGCCAAGCCGCCGGCGGCCGCCGGGGCGCGACAGGCAAATCCGGCGCCTTTTGACTGCAAAGTGTGCAGAACGTGCAACTATGGGTGCATGTCCAACCCGGTGGGCCTGCGCGAGCGTCGTCGGCGCCAGACGAGCGCGGACATCCGCGACGCCGCGGTGCGCCTGGCCCTTGAGCGCGGATTCGACAAGGTGACCATCGAGGAGATCTGCACCAACGCCGGGGTGTCGACGCGCACCTTCTTCAATTACTTCCCCAACAAGGAATCCGCGATCGCCTACGGCCCCTCCGACATCCCCCCGGAGCTGGTCGCGGATTTCGTCGCGGCCGGGCCCGCACCCTATTCGGTGGTGCTCGAAGAGCTGATCACGCTTGCGGCGCACCACCTCCGCGACGTGCCGCCGAAGCGCGAACAGGCCGCCGGCATGCTGGAACTGGCAAAGACCTCCCCGGCGGTCCTGGCGGCATTCCTCGCCGACCTGGAACGGTTTCAAAATCACCTGACCGACGTCGTGGCGCGGCGCCAGGGCATGCGACCCGACGACGAGATCGTCGCTTTGATCGCGGCGCTGGCGCTGACGGCTGTGCGTTCGGGCATCGAGCGCTGGTCACGGGGCGAGGGCGGCGGCCCGGATGACACGCCGATGCCTTACGTCGAGCGCGCCGCGGCGCTGGTCAACAGCATCTTCACGAAGTGACCTGAAACACCGCGGCCGATTGTTGCATGACGTGCAAGATATGCACATTATGTACTATGCTCAGCAGGCAGCATCGGCAAACGCGTGATGAGGTGGCGTCGGTGCTGGGGGCGACCGCCGGCGCGCTTGGGCAGCCGTTCCCCCTTCGGGCAAACGAGCGCACACGCATCAGAGTGATCGGCAACCCTTGCGGTGCAACGCAAGTCGTGGCGCTTCCCTGCCCATGAACTGGTGCACAGGTCACGTTGACGCTGACCAGAAGACGACCGGACGGGGAAGGGAAATCACCTAGGTGCAGGTATCGAAGGTTGTGCGCAACGCGTGGTTGCCCCTGCTGATCGTGGCGGTCCTGGTGGTCGGCGGCTTCGCCGTCGCGCGGGTGAAATCTTTCTTCGGCGCCCACGACACCGGCATCCTGACGAGCCCCCGCCTCGACGATTCCAAGCCGTTCAAGCCGAAAGTCGTCAAGTATGAGGTGTTCGGCTCGGCCAGCAGCGCCAACGTGAACTACCTGGACCTGTCCGCCGACCCGAAACGGATCGACGGCGCGCCGCTGCCCTGGACGCTGGTGCTCAGCACGACCGCACCATCGGTGTTCCCCAACCTGTCCGCACAGAGCGACGGTAATTCCCTCGGTTGTCGCATCACGATCGACGACGAAGTCAAGGCCGAGAACATGACCCACGGCGTGCACGCCCTGACCTTCTGCATGGTGAAATCCGCATGAGCGCACACCTCGATGACGCCCGCACCGACACCATCCCCGTCGCCCATGAACCGGTGCGGGACAAGATCCCGCGCATCATCCGGACTTTCGCCGTGCCCATCATCCTGGTCTGGATCGCGCTCATCGCTGTACTCAATACCGTCGTCCCCCAGCTGGACGAGGTCGGCAAGATGCGCTCGGTCTCGATGGCTCCCGACGATGCGCAGTCGGTCGTCGCGACCAAGCGCATGGGGGCGATCTTCAACGAGTACAAGTCCAACAGCTCGGTGATGATCGTGCTGGAGGGGCAGAAGCCGCTTGGCGCCGATGCGCACGCCTTCTACGACGAGATGGTCAGGAAGCTCGACGCCGACACCAAACACGTCGAACACGTCCAGGACATGTGGAGCGATCCGCTGACCGGGGCGGGCGCGCAGAGCAACGACGGCAAGGCCGCCTACGTCCAGGTGTACCTGGCGGGTAACCAGGGCGAGGCCCTGGCGAACGAATCGGTCGAGTCCGTCCAGAACATCGTCAAGAGCTTGACCCCGCCCAAGGGGGTCAAGGCGTACGTCACCGGGCCGGCGGCCCTGTCGGCGGACCAGCATGAGGCCGGCGACCGCAGCCTGCAGCTCATCACACTGGCCACGTTCACCGTCATCATCGGCATGCTGTTGTTGGTCTATCGGTCGGTGATCACCGTATTGCTGACGCTGGTGATGGTGGTGCTCGAGTTGTCGGCCGCGCGTGGCATGGTCGCTTTCCTGGGCTACTTCAAGCTCATTGGGCTCTCGACGTTCGCCACCAACCTGTTGGTCACGCTGGGAATCGCGGCCGCCACGGACTATGCGATCTTCCTGATCGGCCGATACCAGGAGGCCCGCGCCGTCGGCGAGTCGCGGGAAGACGCCTACTACACCATGTACAAGGGCACCGCGCACGTGGTGCTCGGGTCGGGCCTGACCATCGCCGGCGCCACCTTCTGCCTGCACTTCACCAACCTGCCCTACTTCCAGACGCTGGGCATCCCGTTGGCCATCGGCATGGTGGTCGTCGTCGCGGCGGCGTTGACGCTGGGTCCCGCTGTCATCTCGGTGGTCACGCGATTCCGTAAGACACTGGAACCCAAACGCACGCAACGGATCCGCGGGTGGCGCAAGATCGGCGCCCTGGTGGTCCGGTGGCCCGGCCCGATCCTGGTCGTGACGATCGGGATCGCGCTCGTCGGCTTGCTGACCCTGCCCGGGTACCGCACCAACTACAACGACCGCAACTACCTGCCGGCCGACCTTCCGGCGAACGAGGGTTACGCCGCGGCGGACCGGCACTTCTCCCAGGCGCGGATGAATCCCGAAGTGCTGATGATCGAGAGCGACCACGATCTGCGCAACTCCGCGGACTTCCTGGTCATCGACAAAATCGCCAAGGCGGTCTTCCGGGTGCCGGGAATCGCCCGCGTGCAAGCCATCACGCGGCCGCAGGGCACGCCGATCGAGCACACGTCGATCCCGTTCCAGATCAGCATGCAGGGCGTCAGCCAGCAGATGAACCAGAAGTACCAAGAAGACCAGATGGCCGACATGCTGCACCAGGCCGACATGATGCAGACGACCATCGACAGCATGGAGAAGATGCAGAGCATCACCACGCAGATGGCCGACGACATGCATCAGATGGTCAAGAAGATGCACGACATGACCATCGACATCAACGAATTGCGCCAGCACATGGCCGATTTCGAGGACTTCTTCCGGCCCATCCGCAGCTACCTGTACTGGGAACGGCACTGCTACGACATCCCGGTGTGCTGGTCGCTTCGCTCCGTCTTCGACGGCCTGGACGGCATCGACATCATGACCGACGACATCGAGAGCCTGTTGCCCATCATGGATCACCTCGACACGCTGATGCCCCAGATGGTGGCGCTGATGCCGTCGATGATCGAGAACATGAAGGCCATGAAAACGACGATGCTGACCATGTATTCGACGCAGAAGGGCCTGCAGGATCAGCAGAAGGAGGCGCAGAAGAACTCCAGCGCCATGGGTAAGGCGTTCGACGCATCCAAGAACGACGACTCGTTCTATCTGCCACCGGAGACGTTCAACAACGCCGAGTTCAAAAAGGGCATGAAGAACTTCATTTCGCCCGACGGCCACGCCGTGCGCTTCATCATCAGCCATGACGGCGACCCGATGTCGCAGGAAGGCATTTCGCACATCCCTGCCATCAAGAAGGCCGCCTACGAAGCGCTCAAGGGCACGCCGCTGGAGGGCTCCAAGATTTATCTGGCGGGCACGGCGTCGATCTACAAGGACCTCAGCGACGGCAACACCTACGACTTGCTCATCGCCGGGATCTCTTCGCTGTGCCTGATTTTCATCATCATGCTGCTCATCACGCGGGGCGTGGTGGCGTCGGCCGTGATCGTGGGGACCGTCTTGCTCTCGCTGGGCGCGTCGTTCGGCCTGTCGGTGCTGATCTGGCAGCACCTCATCGGGATCGAGCTGCACTGGATGGTGCTGGCGATGTCGGTGATCATCCTGCTGGCCGTGGGCGCAGACTACAACCTGCTGTTGGTGGCCAGGTTCAAGGAGGAGATCCACGCGGGGCTGAACACCGGGATCATCCGTTCGATGGGCGGTACCGGCTCGGTGGTCACCTCGGCGGGCCTGGTGTTCGCGTTCACGATGATGACGATGGCGGTCAGTGAGCTGACGGTCATCGGGCAGGTCGGGACCACCATCGGACTGGGTCTGCTGTTCGACACCCTGATCGTGCGGTCGCTGATGACGCCGTCCATCGCCGCGCTGCTGGGCAAGTGGTTCTGGTGGCCGCAGCGGGTGCGGCAGCGCCCGGTGCCGTCGCCGTGGCCGAAGCCCAGTGCGGCAAAGGCAATCGAGGAGACCGAATCTCTCAGTCCCGCTAGGTAACCCACTCGGGCTGCCCGGCGGTGTCCACCGCGGAGAAGTCCTTGTGCCCCAGGCCGGCCGTGGTGCCGCCGTCGACGACGAACTCCGATCCGGTCGAGTAGCTCGACTCGTCGCTGGCCAGGTAGACCACGAGGTTGGAGACCTCCACGGGCTGGGCGATCCGGCCCAGGGCGGTCTGGAAGATGTCCTCGGGGACCCACTCGGTCATGGGCGTCTTGATGAGGCCGGGGTGGATGGAGTTCACCCGGATGCCGCTGGGGCCGAGTTCCAGCGCCGCCGACTTGGTCAGCCCCCGGACGGCGAACTTCGTCGCGGTGTACCCGTGGCAGGCGATGGTGCCGGCGATCCCCTCGATGGAGGAGATGTTGATGATCGAGCCGCGGCCGGCTTCCTTCATCGGTTTGACCACGGCGCGGATGCCCAGGAACACGCCGGTGAGGTTGATGTCGAGGATGCGCTGCCACTCCGAGAGGGCGTAGTCCTCGAGGGTGCCGACGTTGATGATGCCGGCGTTGTTGACGAGCACGTCGAGGTGCCCGAACTCGCTGACGGCGGTGGCCACCGCGGCGTCCCAGTCCTCGGGTTTGGTCACGTCGAGGTGCAGGTAGCGGGCCGCTCCGGGATTCACACGGCCGACCTCCGCGGCGACGGCCTTGCCCTCGTCGTCGAGGATGTCACCGAACACCACCTTGGCGCCCTCGGCGACCAGCGTTCGCACGTGCGAGGCGCCCATCCCCCGCGCGCCCCCACTGATGAGCGCGACCTTCCCGGCCAGCCGTTCTGCCACTGCGAGTCTCCCGTCGTGTCGGTTCGTCCTTGCACCATACGTATAGGAGTCGACGTATGGCCATAGTCAGCCCACGACGTCGAGGGTCGCCGCCGCGGAGGTGATACTTGGCGAGAACGGAGTGTCGACGCACATCTCGGAACTGTTTTCGACGCGACGCGGAAAGTGTTGAATAAGCCCTCTGAACTGGTATCTTTTTTATCTAGTCTTCTTGTCTAGAAACAGTCTATCTCGCTAGACTATATTGGTGGTCAAGGAAGAGCCCACCCGATCAGTCACCAAAAGGCTCAAGGAAGCCGGTTTCATCCGGACGAGCACCGACGGTCGTCACTCCAAGTGGACCCACCCGTCTGGCGTCTGGGTACCGGTCCCCGATAGCCACCGCACGATCAGCCCGGGCGTCGTCCGCAATATCAACAAAAAGATCGAAGAGAGCCAGAAGGAAGCATGATGCGCCACTACAAAGCCGAAATCACCCGCGACGGCCGCTGGTGGATGATCAACGTGCCCGAAATCGACCAACTCACCCAAGCCCGCCGTATCAACGAAATTACCGAAATGGCCCGCAGCCTCATCGCGATCAGCACTGGCGAACCCCTTGACCAAATCACCGTCGACATCGTCAGTATCGACGTCCCAGGCATGGGCAACATCCAACGCAGCGCCGACGAACTGGTGTTCATGCGCGAACAAGCCGCCCAGGCCGCCAAGAAAGCCCAAAACATGGCCGCCGCATTCGTGAATGAGCTGACCGCAGCCGGCATTCCGATACGCGACGTCGGCGAGCTCCTCCACATTTCGCCGCAGCGAGTCAGCCAGCTCGCCAACACATAGGACGACGCTTCGCCCCTTTGGCTGCCTAAATCCTCGTCCGCGCTGACCTATACGACACACTGCTCGAGGAAATCGGGGATCCGCGCGCTCAGCACAGAGTTCACGACGGCACCAACGTCGTCATCTTCGGGGGTTACCACTGCGACGGCCGGTATGCCTAGACGACCAATTACATCCACCGCGGACGACTCAAGGTGGCAGAGCCGTTGCGAAATTGTCAGCCAGGCGGGTCACTGGACGTCGGCCTACCTCACGACCTCGAAGACCGCCGCGGCGGAGGTGACGGCCTTGTCCGCGTTCCCCTCGTCGTGCAGCAACATCCGCACGCCGACGCGTCCGGGGGCACCCGGATGCGCGGTCCCCTCGACGCGGAAGGGCCCGACCTTGCCGCGTGACATGAACATGACATGCCAGCTGACCACCTGCAGCTTCCGCGTCCCGGCAACCTGGGCGGCAAGGTCGGTCGCCGCGGTCTCGAGGACGACGTGCTGCGGCCCGATGTGCAACGCGGCGTCGGGGGACGCGAGTTCGGTGCTCAACTCGGGCAGCACCCAATGACCGTCGGCGCGCCTGCCGGCGCCGAAGGCCTGCCATAGCGGCGGCAGGTCCGGCGAGTCCTCGATCACCAGTTCCGTGCCCGCAACGTCCATGCGGCCCAGGCCTTCCGACGGAATGCCGATGATCGCACCCTGGCCCTCGTTGAAGGCGATCACCCGCTCGGGGTTGTCGGCGTCGACGATCGTGCAGCGCCCATAACCCATGGTGCGGCCCTGATGCACGATGCCGGAGCCGACGATCTCGACCCGGTCGACGTCGTAGCCGGGGTCGATGATCTGGACCGACGCGATGACCGGGTTGGGCACCGCGACCATGTCGGTCTGACAGCCCTCCGGGGAGGAAATGGCCAGCGGCGCCACCATGATTCCGCCGGCTTCGTTGCGCATGTCCCGCCGGATGGTGACGGTGTCGTCGACCTCTCCGAGGTCCATCGAGGAATGCTTGCGGCCGATGTAGCGGTAGCTCAGCAGACCGGTCCAGCGCCGATACAGTTCGTCCCGGTAGGCCTCGGAGTCTCCCGCCAATTCCCGGATGTCACGAAGCTGGTCACCCAATTGGGGCCTCCCTCAAGCTTTCCCGTGCCGCACCTGGTTGAACGGCACGCCGCGGTCCGCGGCGCGCTCGCGTGGAAAGTTCAGCACCCGCTCCCCGATCACGTTGCGCGCCATCTCCGTGGTCCCCCCACCGATGCTGGCGATCTGACGCCCGAGGTAGCGCGTGCCGATGTCGAGCAGCCCCGTTCCGTCGTCGACCGTGGCCGCCGGCCCCGCCACGGCCAGCGCGGCGTCGTTTTCGACGTCGTGCACCTCGGCCATGGACAGCCGGATGATCGATCCCGCGGCGGGCGGCAGGGATCCGTGGGTCACGGCGTGGAAGACGTGCTCGCTGAGTTGCCGGTGCACGACACGGTGGGCCAAGGCACGGCCCACCAGTTCGCGAACTCGTTCGCTGCCGGCCTGTTTCGTCTCCTCGACCAGGGACGGCAGGTCGACCGAAATGTCTTCGGCCTCGGCAATTCCCGGACCGCTGGTGTATTCGGATCCGTCGCCCATGCTGCGGCGCTCGTGGTAGAGCTGCCGCGAGGCGACCTCCCAGCCCTTCCCCGGCTCCCCCACCACGGCGTCGTCGCCGACGTCGACGTCGTCGAAGAATTCCTCGCAGAACTCGACGGAGCCGTTGACCTGTTTGATGCGGTTGATCGTGACACCGGGATGGCGCAGCGGCACGAGGAACATCGTCAGCCCTTCGTGCTTGGGCACGTTCCAGTCGGTCCGGGCCAGGCACAGGCCGTAATCGGCGGCGAACGCCCACGTGCTCCACGTCTTGGCGCCGTTGATCATCCATCGCCCGTCGCGGCGGTCGGCGCGCGTGCGGACGCCCGCCAGGTCCGAGCCCCCGCTGGGCTCGGACAGCAACTGCACCAGCACTTCGTCGCCCCGCAGCGCGGCCGCGATGTGGGCGCGCTTTTGCTCCTCGCTGCCCATGTCGAGGATGGTGGCACAGCAGATGGCAAACGACGGCACGTTGAGCATCAGCGGGGTCTCGTAGGCCAGGGCCTCGGCGTCGAACGCCTTCTTGTATTCGTAGCCCAGCCCGAGGCCGCCGTATTCGCGCGGAAAGCAGATGCCGGCGAATCCGCCGTCGAACAACTTCTTCTGCAGTTCGCGGGCCCGCCGCCAGGAGGTCAGTTCGTCGCGCTGCAGCACCATCGCGTCGCCGGAATCCAGCCGCGGCAGGTTGTCGGCGAGCCATGCCCGGGCCCGGCGCCGGAATTCATCGACCGACTCGGAAGTCACCGGATGGCCTCTCGTTCGAGCGTCAACCTTGTGCTGGGCGACTGTACAGCACCGCTCCGCGGCACGTCGAGACCCCTGTCCGGCGCCGTCGTCAGCGGCAAGTAATGTGCGGTCCTCACCATGATCGAGACGCATCCCTTCGACGACGCCATCCGACTGGAGACCGTCGGGACCGGCACCGTGCGCGGCCGCACCCATCCGGAATGGGCCAACATGGTGGGCCCCTTCGGCGGCATCACCGCCGCCGCGATGCTGCGCGCCATCGAGTCCCACCCGGACCGCATCGGCGAGCCGCTGGCCCTGACGGTCAACTACGCCGCGCCCATCACCGACGGCGACTTCGACATCTTCCTGCGGGCCGCGCGCACCAACCGCACCAACCAGCACTGGATCGCCGAACTCAGCCAGGGTGAGGACGCCAAGACCACGGCGACCGCGTTGTTCGCCCTGCGCCGCGACGGTTGGGCCGACACCGAAAGCCGCCCGCCCAGCGCGCCGGATCCCGACGGGATCCCTCCGACCGACCCCGGCCTCGTTCGGTGGACGAGCCTCTACGACATGCGATTCGTCGAGGGCCCCATGCCGGGCAAAGACGGCCGCCCGAGCCCGTCGTCGACCACCACGTTGTGGGTGCGCGACGCCGGGCGACGCCGGCTCGACTACCCGGCGCTGGCCGCGCTGTGCGACATCTTCTACCCGCGGGTGTACCTGCGCCGTGGCGCCATCGTCCCTGCCGGCACGATCTCGTTGACGACGTACTTTCACGCCGACCAGCAGCAACTCGACGGGCTGGGCAGCGACTTCGTGCTGTGCACCGCCCACGCCAACCGCTTCACCCGCGGCTACTTCGACCAGAGCGCGCAGCTGTGGTCGCGGGGCGGCGTGCTGCTGGCGACCACGCATCAGGTCGTCTACTTCAAAGGCTGAGGGGTTTACACTTCGCCAGGGAAACGTCACGCTGTGATGCTTACGGAAAGAATCGAGCCGTCATGACAGAGCCCGCGGAGGGCATGGTCGCCGACGCGGACGCCGCGACGCTGCTGGCGATCGAATCCATCAAGCAGCTCAAGGCCCGCTATTGCCGGCACCTCGACGCCAAGGACTGGGCCGCCTGGCGCACCGTTTTCACCGATGACTTCGTCAGCGACACCGCCGAGGCCGGCGGGAAGGTGATCGACGGAGCGGACGAGTTCGTGGCGTTCACGCGCAAGGCGCTCGGACGGCCCGGCCAGGCCACCGCCCACCAGGTGCACGCCCCCGAGATCGCGCTCAACTCGGCGACGACCGCACGCGGGGTGTGGGCGCTGCAAGACGTGGTTCGGTTCGGGCCGGGGCTGACGTTGGTGGGCTACGGCCACTACCACGAGACCTACGAGAACATCTCCGGACAGTGGTTCATCAAGAGCTCCAAGCTGACTCGATTGCGAGAGGATATCGTCACACCCGTGATTTCTTTCTACGTTTCGGGACGAATCCGCCGGGCGATCGGCAGGCTCGCCAACGGGCTGATGAAACCATGACCGCCTCCACCGTTCTGGTCACCGGCGCGTTCGGACAAGTCGGCAAGCGTTGCACCCAGATTCTCCTCGACCGGGGACGCACCGTCATCGCGATGGATCTGCGCAACGACAACACCGTCGGCGTCGAACGAGAACTGGCCGCCGGCCGCCACCCCGGGACGCTGATCCCGGCCTACACCGACCTGCTCGACGCCGAGGCGCTGCGCGACCTCGTCACCACCCATGAGCCCGACGCGGTTGTTCACCTCGCCGCGATCGTCTCGCCGCTGTCGTATCGCAAACCCGCGCTGGCCCGCAAGGTGAACGTGGGCGGCACCGAGAACCTGTTGGCGGCCTGCGCCGCACTCCCCCGGCCGCCGTTGTTCCTGATGGCGTCCAGCGCCGCGGTGTACGGGTCGCGCAACCCCTACCGGCAGCCCGAGCGGATCACCCCGGACACCCCCGTCAACCCCATCGATCAATACGGCCAGGACAAGGTGCTCGCCGAGGCCGCGATCCGGGCCAGCGGCCTGCCGTATGCGCTCTTCCGCCTGGGTGGGGTCATCTCGCCGGACACGCACACGACGGTGAACGGCGATTCCCTGCTGCTGATGCGGTCGATGCCCGGCGACAACCGCATGCATGCGGTGGATGCGCGCGACGTGGCGCTGGCTTTCGCCAACGGTGTCGACCGCGGGGCGACCATCGCGGGCAAGGCAATCCTGATCGGCGGCAACGAGTCCTACGTACTCACACAGCGCGACCTCGAAGACGGCTTGATGGAGGCGGTCGGCCTGGGCGGGCTCGGCCCGTCCGCCAGCCTGCCCGGGGATCCAGGCGACGACCGCGGCTGGAGCTTCACCGGCTGGTACGACACCACCGAAGCCCAGGCGCTGCTCGACTTCCAGGAACACGACTGGTCGCAGACGCTGGAGTGGATCGCCGAAACGCAGGGCCGCATGCGCACAGTGGTGCGGCTGCTGAGTCCGATATTGCGGCCGGCGCTGCGCGCCGTCCTGATGGTGCAGCGCCGGCTCGAGGGACGCGGGCCGTACGCCGACCCGTGGGCGTTGATCGAGAAGAAGTACGGCACCGCGGCGCTCGCCGGCTCTGGCGGTTGACCCGCGCACCGACACTCGTCACTCGCATCGGCTTGTCTTGCGCCGCAACATGTTCGGACCGCCCGATTAGCGGTCGATCCACTCCATCTGCGCTTCCGCGTGATGGCCGCCCAACGGCGGGGTGAGCCGGTCGAGCCGGGCCAGTTGGTCCGGTGTCAGCTCGACGGCGTCGGCGCCGACGTTCTCCTCGAGCCGCGCCACGCGTTTGGTTCCCGGAATCGGCACGATGTCGGGCCCCTTCGCCAGCAGCCAGGCCAACGCGACCTGCGCGGCGGTGGCGCCGACTTCCGCGCTGATGCTGCGCAATTCGTCGGCGCTCTCGAGGTTGTGCGCGAAATTCTCGTCGAAGAACCGCGGGTTGGTCTTGCGGTAATCGCTGTCGGGCAGCCCTTCGGTGGAGCGGATGGCGCCGGTGAGGAAGCCGCGGCCCAGGGGTGAGTAGGCGACGAAACCGATCCCCAGTTCGCGCAGCAGCGGCAATATCGCGTCTTCCTGGTCGCGGGTCCAGAGCGAATACTCCGATTGGACGGCGGTGACCGGGTGCACGGCGTGCGCGCGCCGGATGGTGTTCACGCCCACCTCCGAGAGGCCGACGTGCCGGATCTTCCCGGCGGCGACCAGCTCGGCCAGCGCGCCGACGGTGTCTTCGATCGGGGTCGCGCGGTCGAGGCGGTGCTGATAGTAGAGATCGATGCGATCGGTACCGAGCCGTTGCAGCGAACCGTCCACCGCGATACGGATGTTGGCCGGGCTGCTGTCCAGGCCGTTGCGACCGGTGTGGGAGATGAGGCCGAACTTGGTGGCCAACACCACCCGGTCGCGCCGGCCGCGGAGCGCGCGGGCGAGGAGTTCCTCGTTGGCGTAGGGGCCGTACACCTCCGCGGTGTCGATCAGCGTGACGCCCAGGTCGATGGCGCGGTGCACGGTATGGATCGACTCGGCGTCGTCACTACCTGCGCCCGCGTAGGCCACGGACATGCCCATCGCGCCCAGGCCCAGGCGGCCGACCTCCAGGTCGGCGAGGTGAGCTAGTTTCATGCGGTCATTGTGCGCCCGGCGACGTGGCGCCGCGGGACGGGTACCGTTGCGCGAGTGCAGCGCATCGATCTTGCCGCGATCCGATGGACGACGTAGCCGCCGCGCGACCGCCCCGCAATCTGGCGGTGGACTTCTACCGCGCGTCCGGCGTGGTCCTCATCGTGCTGGGTCACTGGCTGGCCGGTTCGGTCACCTACCGTGACGGGCAATTCGGCCGCGAGAACCCGCTGCTCGACATGCCCTGGACGCAGTGGCTGACCTGGATCTTCCAGGCGGTTCCGGTGTTCTTCTTCGTGGCCGGCTACGCCGGCGCGGTGTCGTGGTCGCACCGGCGCGACGCCGGCAGTTTCTCGCGCCAGGACTGGATCAGGCACCGACTGGCTCGGGTGCTGGGTCCGACCACGGTCTACGTCGCGCTGGTTTCGGTGATCGTGGTCGTCCTGGAGTTGCGGCGCACACCGGGCACGGTGCTGGAATACGCGGGTTGGGCGGTGGCGATGCACCTGTGGTTCCTCGCCGTGTACGTGCTGGTGGTCTCGCTGACGCCCATTGCCGTTGCGGCGCACCGGCGTTGGGGTCTGCTGGTGCCGGCGGTGCTGGCGGCGGGGGTCGTGCTGATCGACGTCGTCTCGCTGGCCGGCCATGTCCCCTACGTCGGCTCGCTCAACTACCTGCTGTGCTGGGGCCTGCTCTACCAGCTCGGGATCGCCTGGCGCGGTGGGCTGTTGGCCGGGCGCAGACCGGTGCTGCTGGCCGCCGGTTCGGTCGTCGCTCTGGCGTTGCTGATCCGGGTGGGACCGTACCCGGTGAGCATGATCGGCGTCCCGGGCGAAGCGATCGAGAACACCACGCCCCCGACGGTGGCGATGATGGCGTTCGGGTGCACGCAGGCCGGGTTGGCGATGGCGTTCGCGGCGGTACTCGACCGGGTTCTGCGCCACCGCCCGGTACAGCGGGTGTTGTCCACCGCCAACGCCAACGTGATGGCTCTTTACCTGTGGCACATGATCCCGGTGGTCGTCGTCGCAATCGTCGCGTATCCGGCCGGGCTGATCCCGCAACCACCCGAGGGTTCGGCGGCGTGGTGGCTGGTCCGGCTGGAGTGGATCACGATCCTCAGCGTGGTGACGGCGGGCGAAATGCTGTTGTTGTGGTGGCAGCGGCGGTTCTTCGCGGTTCCGCTGCCCACGTTCGGCTTGCCCCTTGGCGACCGGTGGGCCGAGGCGATCATGCTGACCGGTGCCGTCCTGGCCGCCGTCGGTCTGCATCTGTTGGCGCAGGGCGGCTTCGCACCGGACGGGCGGTTCTCGTGGCCGGCCGCGGGCGTGTTCGTCACCGGGGTCGTGTTGGTGGCGGCGCGGCCCAGATCCCTGTCACCCGTCACCGGGCACCCGACGCAGCGGCGCCCGAGCGCCTAACGGTGGGCCGGCGGCACGTGGTCGGCCAACTTGTCGGTAGACAGGCACAACGAGCAGACATGCGCGCCGTGCGTCTCGCACGCCACCACATCCGGCCGCTCGTAGTCGTGGTGGCAGACATGGCAGTTCAGCTGCGCGGCTGAGGGGTTGCCGTGTTCGTCATACATCGGCAGGTCGATGCCGTCGTGGGTGCGGCGCAGGTAGTACTTGCCCTTGGTCGCGATCGCCAGAATCGGCGGCATCACCAATGCCACGATGATCGCCACCAACGGCGAGTAGGGCCGCAGCGCCGGACCGAGACCGCCGAAGAAGGCGACGATCGACAGCCCGGCGGCCAGCAGCATCGACCCGAAACCCACCGGGTTGACGGCATACAGCATGCCGCGGCGAAACTCCGGCGTCTTCGGCGACAACTTGAGCAGGTACTTGTTGACCACGATGTCCGATGCCACGGCCACCACCCAGGCCATCCCGCAGTTGGCGTAGAACCCGAGAATCGTGTTCAGCACGTCGAACATGTCGGCTTCCATCATGACCAGCGCGATGACGAGGTTGACGGCGAGGAACACGACGCGGCCGGGGTAATGCTTGGTGACGCGGGTGAACGAATTGGTCCACGCCAACGAGCCCGAGTATGCGTTCGTCACGTTGATCTTGATCTGGCTGAGCACGACCAGGATCACGGCCAGCGCCAGCGCCAGCCAACCCGGCATGAAGTTGCGGTAGATCAACAGGAATTGATGCACGGGCTGATTGGCCACCGGCGTGGAGCCCGCCACTCGCGAGATCAGGTAGACCGCCAGGAACAGGCCGATGATCTGTTTGATCGCGCCGAACACCACCCAGCCCGGTCCCGCGAGCAGCACCCACGTCCACCAGCTGCGCCGGTTCGCCGGCGTCCGTGGGGGCATGAAGCGCAGGTAGTCGATCTGTTCGGCGATCTGGGCGATGAGCGAGAGGCACACCCCCGCCGCCAACAGACTCGAACCGATGTCGACGGTGCCGTCACCGCCGCGGCCGCGGTACCCGAAGAACTGATGGACCGAATCCGGATGCCGCACCACGAGGTAGACGAATGGCACGACCATCAGGACCAGCCACAGCGGCGTGGTCCAAAGCTGCAGTTGTGAAAGCACTTTCATCCCGTAGATCACCAGCGGGAAGATGATCAGCGTCGAGCACGCATAGCCGGCCCAGAGGGGCACGTGCAGGCCCAGCTTGAGCCCCTGCGCCATGATGGAGCCCTCGAGCGCGAAGAAGATGAAGGTAAAGGTCGCGAAGATGACGTTGGTGACCACCGAGCCGTAGTAGCCGAAACCGCTGCCCCGGGTGATCAGGTCCAGGTCGAGGTTGTAGCGCGCCGCGTAATACGCCAGTGGCAACCCGGTCGCGAAGATCACCAGCGCGAAAATGCCGATGCCACACAGCGCGTTCGCGGTGCCGTACGCGATGCCGACATTGGCGCCGATGGCGAAGTCCGCCAGATACGCGATGCCGCCGAGAGCCGAGATGCCAACCACCGCCGTGGACCACCGACGGTAGCTGCGCGGCGCGAACCGCAGCGTGTAATCCTCGAGCGTCTCCCTGGTGGCCGTCATGGTGTCCAGGTCCACGACGGCCGCGGACAGATCGACGTCCGACTCCGCTCTCTGCGTCATACCCACCCCTCGCTCGCGAAAAAGTCCCGACGAAGATAGCCGACGCGGGTTGCGGGAAGGTGACGCCCGGCATCTTCGAAGCCCCCCGCCACGGGCGCCCGGGCCGTCCCCCGGCACCGCATTTTCGGGTATGCGACCAACGGCCCTGAGAGAGGGGTCGTAGTGCCCTGGTCGGGCCGATTTTCGCGGAGAAACGTTTCCGCCAAGGCTCGGATTCCTCGAGCAGTTGAGCCTAGGCTAGACGGAGACACCCTCGGTAAGGGAGTAGACATATGTCACACGCGACGCTCCACACCAACAACGCCCCTCAGCAGCGCACGCACGATGCCGAGCTACTCAGGGAGTCCGGCGTGCACAAGCTCGTCGTCGCCGACCGCGACGGCAACTGCTTGGCTTTCCTCTTGGCGTGGGACAGCTTCGACTACGACCCCGAGACGGATACTTACGTGTGCGTCGCCGATGGCGACGGCAGAGAGCTCATGACGGTGTACACCGCCGGCGAGATCAAGCCGGCAGCAAAAGCGAACACGTACGTCGTCACCGCGCCGGCGAGGGTCGCCGGCCCCAGGGCGCTGTAGGCGCAGCCCACCGACGGACCGACCAGCGGCGGCTCCTGGCACGTCATTTCCCATGGCACGCCGAAGGATTCGGCATGCGACCTGATCGTCCGGGGCGCCCGGCGGATCGGGCTGCCGGCGCCGAACGACGTCAATCACGTCGGCCGCCGAGCCTGACCGAATCTTGACATCGCGGAGCTTATGATAGACCGTTCGTACGGTTAGTTTGAGCCAAAAGGGTGGAAGATGCCCCGATCGCCTGGTAGACGTGGCGAGATTTTCGACGCGTTCGTCCGCTATGTCGCCGAACGCGGCTATGACAGAACGAATATGGGCGACATCGCCGACGAGCTGGGCATGTCGAAGGGCACCATCGTTCACCACTTCGGGACCAAAGCCCAGATGTTGCGGGAACTCGAAGAAACGCATCTGTCCCGCCAACTCGATGCGCTGGAGATGGCATGGGCCCGCCTGGCCGCGCCCCACGAACGCATCGCCGCCATCATCTACGCCTCCGCACTGCTACAAGTGGTCGCCCGGCATGCCACGGTGGCGAGCCAACGCGAGGTGGTTCAGTTGTTCGACGACCCGGCGATGCAGCACGTGCGCAAATTGCGTCATCGATTGCAAGCGCTGGCGATTGACGAGATCCGAAGCGGGATCGAGAGCGGCGTGTTCCGCAGCGTCGACGCCGAGCTGGCGGCCCTGCAGCTGTGGGGGTCCCTGCAGTGGATGTGGGTGTGGTTCGATCCCGCCGATTCCCGGACGCCCGAAGAAGTCGGCGCCGCCTTCGTCGACGTGTTTCTCGGTGGACTGCTGCTCGACCGCCTGAGCCTGAGCAAGTGGACGGACCCCTCGGCGCAGGTCGTCTCGGTGGTACGCGAATGCCTTGCCGCGGTCACGAGTTCCGCAGATTGATCACCTAGCCTCGAACGCCCTGCGCCGGAAGGCGATTGACCTCGACCGATCACCGTTATGCGCCGGAGGCGGCCCGGTGGAACCTTCGTCGGGCTAACCGGCAAGTGGGTTGTCACTGTACGCCAGGTCAGTGATTGCCCCGCCTTTCCCGTAGCGACCCGCGCGCGCGCAATCAACAGGGACCGCCATTGGAAGGCTGAAAATCCCTGTTAATGGAGCGAATACCGCGACTTCAACCTGAGCAGGCACATCTGCCGATCCCCGGCGTCACGGCGACGCACAGCGTAGGTTATTGACTGACCGTACGGTCGAATGCCATAGTTGCTGCGTGGCGCAAACGAGGGCGGTATGGAGTTGAGGGCACGGTCCCGAAGTGCCAGTCGGGGGGATCACCTGGTCGACTGGCGGCGGGAACGAGGCGGTGGTGCGCCCCACGGCGAACACACGGCACTGCCGCACCGAAGCAGGGGGCGAGGGCGCCCGCAGTCGTCGTCGCTCCCCCGCCCATCGAGCGGCTCTGTAGCGCAACTCTTTTCGCCATGCGGCGGCTGGGCGAACCAGCCCGCCGATCCAGACCGAGTTCGCCAGCGCGGTTCCGATCCGGGCACGGCCCGCGACCCTCGTGGGCGCTCGGCGGACACGGCGCCACTCGGTGCGCGCTTGACTGAAGGGCGGTGCGGATGACCACCTCGCACCCGGTTGCCAGCAAAGTGGGGAGCCGGCTTCGGCCCGGGACCGAGGTCGCCGGCGGGTTCTTCCGCATGTGCGTGCTGACCGGCAAGGCGCTGAAACAGCCATTCGAGTGGCGCGAGTTCATCTGGAATGGCTGGTTTCTCATGCGGGTGTCGCTGCTGCCCACCATCGCGGTGTCCATCCCGGAAACCGTGCTGCTCATCTTCACGCTCAACCTGCTGCTGGCCGAGATCGGCGCCGCCGACGTCTCCGGCGCCGGTGCCGCGATCGGCGCGGTCACCCAGCTCGGCCCGATCGTCACCGTCCTCGTGGTCGCCGGGGCGGGCGGCACCGCCATCTGCGCCGACCTCGGCGCGCGCACCATCCGCGAGGAAATCGACGCGCTCGAGGTGCTCGGCATCGACCCGATCCACCGGCTCGTGGTGCCCCGCGTCGTCGCATCGACGATGGTCGCGGTGCTGCTCAACGGCCTCGTGGTCGCCGTCGGACTGGGGGGCGGCTACCTGTTCAGCGTGTACCTGCAGAACGTCTCGAGCGGTGCCTACCTCTCCACGTTGACGGCGCTCACCGGCCTGCCCGAGGTCGTGATCGCGTTCATCAAGGCCGCGACGTTCGGGCTGATCGCCGGGCTGGTCGGCTGTTACCGCGGCCTGATCGTCCGCGGCGGGTCCAAAGGGTTGGGGACCGCCGTCAACGAGACGGTGGTGCTGTGCTTCATCGCGCTGTTCGCCGTCAACGCCGCGCTGACCACCATCGGCGTCCGGTTCGGGACGGGGCGCTGACATGTCCACGGCTGCAGCACTGCGCGTCCGCTTCCCGCGGACCAGCGCGCTCGTCATCCGCTACGGCGACGTCCCGTCCCGGCCCCTGGTCGAGATCGGGCAGATGGTCTGGTTCGCCCTGAGCGCGATCGGGCAGATCCCGTTCGCCGTGCACCGCTACCGCAAAGAGCTGCTCCGCATGGTCGCCCAGATGGGCATGGGCACCGGCGCGATGGCGGTGGTCGGTGGCACCGCCGCCATCGTCGGCTTCATCACCCTGTCCGCGGGCTCACTGGTCGCCATCCAGGGCTACGCGACGCTGGGCAACATCGGTGTCGAGGCATTCACCGGATTCTTGGCCGCCCTGGTCAACGTGCGGTTCGTGGCGCCGGTGGCCGCCGGTCAGGCGCTGGCCGCCACGGTCGGCGCCGGCGCCACCGCCGAACTGGGCGCCATGCGCATCAGCGAGGAGATCGACGCGCTCGAAGTGATGAGCATCCGGTCGGTCCCCTTCCTGGCGTCCACCCGGGTCGTCGCGGGCCTGATCGTCATCATCCCGCTCTACGGGTTGGCGATGACCATGGCGTTCCTGTCCCAGCAGGTCACCACCGTCCTGTTGTACGGCCAGTCCATCGGCACGTACAACCACTACTTCCACACCTTCCTGCGCCTCAACGACGTGGGGTGGTCGTTCGCCGAGGTCATCCTGGTCGCGGTCGTCGTGATGACCACCCACTGCTATTACGGCTACACCGCCACCGGCGGCCCGGTCGGCGTCGGCGAAGCGGTCGGCCGGTCGATGCGGCTGTCGTTGATCACGATCGTCGTGGTGGTCGTCCTGACCGCGATGGCGGTCTACGGCAAAACCCCGAACTTCAACCTCACCGTGTAGCCGCCCATGACGACCCCCGCCCCGAAACTCAAGGAGAACCCGCAACGCATTCCGCCGTACCGGACGACGGCGCTGGTGTTCTTGATCGTCTCGGCCGTGGTGTTGGGGTTCGTCTGGTTGCAGTTTCGGGGCCGGCTCACGCCGACGACCCAGTTGACGATGCTGGCCCCGCGGGCCGGTTTGGTGATGGACCCGGGTTCGAAGGTCACCTACAACGGCGTGGAGATCGGCCGGGTGGCCAGCATTTCGGAGATCGAGCGTGACGGCACACCGGCCGCCAGGTTCGTCTTGAACGTGAATCCGAAGTGGATCGAGCTGATTCCGTCAAACGTGGACGCCAATATCAAGGCAACCACGGTGTTCGGCAACAAGTATGTGTCGTTGACCTCACCGAAAAAGCCCACGCCGCAACGCATCACGTCGCAACACGTGATCGATGCGAGGTCGGTGACGACCGAGTTCAACACGCTGTTCGAGACGCTCACCTCGATCACGGAGAAGCTGGATCCGGTCAAGGTCAACCTGACGCTGGCCGCGGCCGCGCAGGCGTTGACCGGGCTGGGCGACAAATTCGGGCAATCGATCGTCAACGCCAACGCCATCCTCGACGACATCAATCCGCAAATGCCGCAGATCCGGCATGACATCCAACAGCTCGCGACGCTGGGCGATGTCTACGCCAACGCCGCGCCGGATCTGCTTGACTCGCTGAACAACGCGGTGGTCACGGCGCGCACGCTGCACCGGCAGGAAGCCGACCTGGATTCCGCCCTGTTGTCCGCGGCGGGGTTGGGCAACACCGGCGAGGACATCTTCAAGCGCGGCGGGCCCTACCTGCAGCGCGGCGCCGCCGACCTGGTGCCCACCGCCCAGCTGCTCGACACCTACAGCCCCGAGTTCTTCTGCACCATCCGCAACTACTACGACGAAGAACCGGCGGCCTATGCGACGACGGGCGGCGGCAACGGCTACGCGCTGAGAACCATGACCGAGCTGACCTCCGGGCTCGGCGGCATACTCACGCTGCCGGGGCTGGCCGGCACCGCGGCCACCATGGGACTCCTCGGGCTGGCCGGGCTGGTCGGCGGGGCACCCAATCCCTTTGTCTATCCGGACAATCTGCCGCGGGTCAACGCCCGCGGCGGCCCGGGCGGCGCGCCGGGTTGCTGGCAGGCCATCACCCATGACCTGTGGCCGGCCCCGAGTCTGGTGGTGGACACCGGCGCCAGCCTCGCGCCCTACAACCATTTGGAGACCGGCTCCCCGTACGCCATCGAGTACGTCTGGGGCCGTCAAGTCGGGGACAACACGATCAACCCATGACAGCGATGAATTCATGAAGATTACCGGCTCCGCCATCAAGCTCGGCATCGTCTCGCTGGTGCTGCTGCTGATCACCGTGTCGATCGTCGTGGTGTTCGCCCAGATGCGCTTCAACAGCACCAACAGCTACTCCGCGGAGTTCAAGAACGCCACCGGGCTGAAGAACGGCCAGTTCGTCCGCGCCGCCGGGGTGGAGATCGGCAAGGTCAAGGCGGTGCGGCTGATCGACGGCGGCCGGCGCGTGATGGTGGACTTCGACGTCGACCGCTCGATACCGCTCTACCAGACGACGACCGCGCAGATCCGCTATCTCAACCTGTTCGCCGACCGCTACCTCGAGCTCAAGCGCGGCGAGGGCGAGGGCGCCGACCGGGTGCTGCCGCCGGGCGGGTTCATCCCGTTGTCCCGGACCGCACCGGCGCTGGATCTCGACGCCCTGATCGGTGGTTTCAAGCCGCTGTTCCGCGCGCTCGATCCCGAGAAGGTCAACACCATCGCGTCGGCCATCATCACCGTTTTCCAGGGGCAGGGCGGCACCATCAACGACATCCTCGACCAGACGGCGCAGCTGACCGCCCACATCGCCGAACGCGACCAGGCGATCGGTGAGGTGATCAAGAACCTGAACACCGTGCTCGACACCACGGTTCGGCATCGCAAGGAGTTCGACCAGACCGTCGACAACTTCGAAAGGTTGATCACCGGCCTGCAAAACCACGCCGACCCGCTGGCCGCCGGCACCGCCAACATCAGCAACGCCACCGGAACGGTCGCCGACCTGCTCGCGGACAACCGCGCTCTGCTGCACAAGGCGATCAACTACCTGCAGGCTCTGCAGCAGCCGCTCGTCGACCAACGCGATCAGCTCGGCGACCTCATCCACAAGACGCCGACCGCGCTCAACCTGATCGGACGCAGCATCGGCCTCTACGGCGACTGGGTCAACTTCTACCTCTGCGACCTCAGCATCAGGTGGAACGGGTTGCAGGCCGGCGGCCCGGTCCGCACGGTCCGGATCTGGCAGCAGCCCACCGGCAGGTGCACGCCGCAATGAGAACGCTGACGGAATTCAACCGCAACCGGGTCGGGCTGATGGGCATCACCGTGCTGGTGCTCGTCGTCGCCGTCGGCCAAAGCTTCACCAGCATCCCGATGATGTTCGCCAGTCCGAGCTACTACGGGCAGTTCACCGACACCGGTCAACTCAACAAGGGCGACAAGGTGCGCATCTCCGGCGTGAACGTCGGCAAGGTGGAGGCGTTCGACATCGACGGCGACCACGTCCTCATCAAGTTCAACATCGGCGCCAACACCATCGGTAGCGAGAGCCGGCTCGCGATCAAGACCGACACCATCCTGGGCAAGAAGGTGCTCGAGATCGATCCCCGGGGAAGCCAGACGCTGCGTCCCGGAGCCGTGTTGCCTCTGGGTCAGAGCACCACCCCCTACCAGCTCTACGACGCGAACTTCGACATCACCAAGGCCGCCACCGGCTGGAACATCGACACCGTCAAGCAGTCGCTGAATGTCTTGTCGCAGACCGTCGATCAGACCTACCCGCACCTGAGTGCCGCGCTCGACGGTTTGACCAGATTCTCCGACACCATCGGTAAACGCGACGAACAGGTCAAGCACCTGCTCGCACAGGCCCATCAGGTGGCCAGCGTCCTCGGTGATCGCAGCGAACAGATCAATCGGCTGCTGGTGAACACCAAGACGCTGCTCGCCGCGTTCAACGAACGAAGCCGCGCCATCGGCGCTCTGCTGCAGAACATCTCCGCCTTCTCGGCCGAGGTTCAGGGCTTCATCAACGACAACCCGAACCTCAATCCCGTGCTCGAGCAGCTGCGCGCGATCAGCGACGTGCTGGTGGCGCGAAAGGACGACCTGGCTCAAACCCTCACCTACGTCAGCCAATTCGCCGCGTCGCTCGGGGAATCCGTCGCGTCCGGGCCGTACTTCAAGATCGTCCTGTCGAACCTGCTGCCGTATTGGATCCTGCAGCCGTTCGTCGACGCCGCCTTCAAGAAGCGCGGCATCGACCCCGAGGACTTCTGGCGCAGCGCCGGGCTTCCCGAGTTCCGCTGGCCCGACCCGAACGGCACCCGGTTCCCCAACGGGGCGCCGCCTCCCGCACCGCCCGTGCGGGAAGGCACCCCCGACCACCCGGGGCCGGCCGTCCCGCCGGGAACGGCCTGCTCGTACACGCCGCCGGCCGACGCGCTGCCGCGGCCGTGGAACCCGTTGCCGTGCGCCGGTGTTGACGCCGGCGCGTTCGGCGGCAGTTTCCCGGCACCGATCGACGTCGCGGCGTCGCCGCCGAACCCGAACGGCCTGCCGCCGACACCCGGAATCCCGATCGCCGGGCGGCCGGGCGAAGCGCCACCGAACGTCCCGGGCACACCGGTGCCGCTGCCCGCCCAGGCCCCACCGGGCGCGCGCACCGAGAACCTGCAACCCGCCGGCCCCACCCCCCACCGTCGGCGTTCGCGCCCGGGCCTCCGCCGGGACCGCCCGCGCCGCCGGGACCCGGCGAGCAACTGCCGGCACCGTTCATCAACCCCGGCGGCACGGGGGGCAGCGGCGTCACGGGAGGTAGCCAGAATTGAGCAGCGTCTTCCCCATCGGCAAACTGCGGCCCCGGACGGTCGTAGGGGCCCTGATCGTCCTGCTGGCGCTGGTCGCCGGGCTCGTCGGCTGGCGGCTCTACCAGAAGCTCACCACCAACACCGTGGTCGCTTACCTCCCAACGGCGAACGCGCTCTATTCCGGGGACAAAGTCCAGATCATGGGCGTTCGCGTGGGATCGGTCGACAAGATCGAGCCGGCCGGCGACAAGATGAAGGTGACGTTTCACTACGACAATAAATACAAGGTGCCGGCCAACGCGTCCGCGGTGGTCGTGAACCCGACACTGGTGGCATCGCGCAGCATTCAGCTGGAGCCGCCCTACAAAGGCGGCCCGGTGATGGGCAACAACGCGGTGATCCCGATCGAGCGCACCCAGGTGCCGACCGAGTGGGACGAACTGCGCGAGAGCGTCGCCAACATCATCTCCAAACTCGGCCCGACGCCCGAGCAACCCAAGGGCCCGTTCGGTGAGGCCATCGAGTCGTTCGCGGATGGGCTGGCCGGCAAGGGCAAGCAGATCAACACCACGCTGGACAGCCTGTCGCGGTCGCTGACCGCGCTGAACGAGGGCCGGGGCGACTTCTTCGCGGTGGTGCGCAGCCTGGCTCAGTTCGTCAACGCCCTGCACAAGGACGACCGTCAGTTCGTCGCGCTGAACAAGAACCTGGCCCAGTTCACCGACGAGTTGACCGGGTCCGACCGCGACCTCGCCAATGCGCTCCGGCAGTTCGACGGCCTCCTCTCCACGCTCCGCCCGTTCCTGTCCAAGAACCGCGAGGTGCTCGCCCACGACGTCGACAACCTCGCCAACCTGACCACCACGCTGGTCCAACCCGACCCGCTGAACGGACTGGAGACCGCGCTGCACGTCCTGCCGACGCTGGAGACGAACCTCAGCCAGATCTATCACCCGTCACACGGTGCCGTCATGTCCATCCCCGCGATCCCGAACTTCGCGAACCCAATGCAGTTCATGTGCAGCATGATTCAGGCCGGCAGCCGGCTCGGCTACCAGGAATCCGCCGAGCTGTGTGCGCAATACCTGGCGCCCATCCTCGATGCGATCAAGTTCAACTACCTGCCGTTCGGGCTGAACCTGTTCAGCACCGCCGAGGCGCTGCCCAAGGAAATCGCCTACTCCGAACCCCGCCTGCAGCCGCCCAACGGGTACAAGGACACGACGGTGCCGGGGATCTGGGTCCCCGACACCCCGTTCTCGCACCGCAACACCCAGCCCGGCTGGGTGGTCGCGCCGGGGATGCAGGGCACGCAGGTGGGGCCGGCCACCGGGGGCCTGTTGACCCCCGAATCGCTGACCGAATTGATGGGCGGCCCCGACTCCCCGCCCCCGCCCGCGGGACTGCAAACCCCGCCCGGGCCGCCGAACGCCTACGACGAGAACCCCGTGGTGCCGCCCATCGGCCTGCAAGCGCCGCAGGTGCCGATCCCACCGCCCCCGCCGGGGCCGGGCGTGGTGCCGGGCCCGGTCCCGCCGACACCGGCGGCCGCAGCGACGGGGG
>NZ_GG770555.1:760474-768785 GCF_000164135.1 Mycobacterium parascrofulaceum ATCC BAA-614
GGGGGCGGGATCGTGACGGCCGCGCGGCGCACTGCGGCCGCAAACAGGCTGCGCGCGTTCGGTTCCCGCACCCGGCGCGGGGCCGTCAAGGGGGTGGCCGTGTTGAGCGCCGCGGCCGTGCTGACCTCGTGCGCGAAGTGGCACGGAATCGCGAACGTGCCGATGCCCGGCGGCCCGGGCTCCGGGCCGGGTTCCTACACCGTCTACGTGCAGATGCCCGACACGCTGGCCCTCAACGACAACAGCCGGGTGCGGGTAGCCGATGTCTTCGTCGGCACGGTGCGCGCGATCCAACTGAAGAACTGGGTTGCGACGCTGACGCTGCGCCTGGGCAAGGACGTGAAGTTGCCCAGGAACGCGACGGCCAAGATCGGCCAGACCAGCCTGCTGGGCTCACAACACGTGGAGCTGGCCGCACCGCCCAACCCGTCCCCGGAGCCGCTGCGGGACGGCGACACCATCCCGCTGAAAAATGCGTCCACGTATCCCACGACGGAGCAGACGCTGGCGAGCCTCGCCATCGTGCTGCGCGGAGGCGGCATCCCGAACCTCGAAGTCCTGCAGAACGAGGTCTACAACATCGTGAACGGCCGGGCCGACCAGATCCGGGCGTTCCTCGGCAAGCTGGATACCTTCACCGCGCGGCTCGACGAGCAACGCGCCGACATCACCCGGGCCATCGATTCCACCAACCGGCTGCTGGCGTACGTGGGTCCCCGCTCCGACGTGTTGGATCGGGTCCTCACCGAATTCCCGCCACTGCTCAAGCATTTCGCCGACAAACAAAACCTTCTGATCAACGCGGTCGACGCGACGGGACGGCTCAGCGGAGTCGCCGACCAATACCTGTCGGCCTCACGGGGCGACCTGCACCAGGACTTGGCGTCGCTGCAGTGCCCCCTGCGTGAAATCGGCCGCGCGGCACCGTATCTGATTCGCGCACTCAAGCTGATCCTCGTCCGGCCGTTCGACATCGACGCGGTGCCCAAGGCATTCCGCGGCGACTACTTCAACCTGTCGCTGACGCTCGACCTGACCATGAGCGCCGTCGACAACGCGGTCCTTACCGGGACCGGGTTCTCCGGGGCGCTGCGCGCGCTCGAGCAATCGTGGGGCCGCGACCCCGAGACGATGATCCCCGACGTCCGGTACACGCCGAACCCCAACGACGCCCCGGGCGGCCCGCTGGTCGAACGGGCGGACCGGCAATGCTGACCCGCTTCATCAAGCGCCAGCTGGTCATGTTCGCCGTCCTCACGGCGATCACCGCGGTTGCGCTGGGGTGGTACTACTTGCAGATACCCACCGCAATGGGGATCGGCCAGTACACGCTGAAGGCCGAACTGCCCGCGTCGGGCGGGCTGTACAAGACCTCCAACGTCACCTATCGCGGCGAAACCATCGGCACCGTCACCGATGTCGAGCCCACCGCCACGGGCGCGCGGGTGACCATGAGCATCGGCGACCGCTACAAGATCCCGATCGACGCGTCCGCGAACGTGCATTCGGTGTCGGCGGTCGGTGAGCAGTATCTGGACCTGGTGTCGGTGGGTAACCCGCGCCAATACTTCTCGCCCGGTCAGACCATCACCAAGGGCACCATACCCACCGAAATCGGTCCGGCGCTCGACGCGGCGAACCGCGGGCTGGCCGTGCTGCCCAAGGACAAGATCGCCTCGCTGCTCGACGAAACAGCCCAAGCGGTAGGCGGATTGGGCCCCGCCCTACAACGACTGGTCGATGCGACGCAGGCGATCGCAGGCGACTTCAAGACCAACATCGCCGACGTCAACGACATCATCCAGAACTCCGGGCCGCTCCTCGACAGCCAGGTCGACTCCGGTGACTCGATCGAACGCTGGTCGCACAACCTCAACGTGCTGGCCGCCCAGAGCGCGGAGAACGACCAGCACGTGCAAAGCATCCTGACCCAGGCAGCGCCGACCGCGGACCAGGTCAACGAGGTGTTCGGCGACGTCCGTGAATCGCTGCCGCAGACACTGGCGAATCTCGCGATCGTGCTGGACATGCTCAAGCGCTACCACAAGGGCGTCGAGCAACTGCTGGTCGCCTACCCGCAGGGCGCTTCCGAGGGCCAGACGGTGACGTCGGCCTTCCCGGGCTACGCGTCGCTGGGCACCTCGCTCACGATCAACCAGCCCCCGCCGTGCCTGACCGGGTTCCTGCCGGCGGCCCAGTGGCGGTCTCCCGCGGACACCAGCCTCGCCCCGATGCCGTCGGGAACCTATTGCAAGATCCCGCAGGACACCCCCGCCAACGCCGTGCGCGGCGCGCGGAACCTGCCGTGTGTCGATGTCCCCGGTAAGCGCGCCGCCACGCCGCGGGAGTGCCGCGACTCCAAACCGTACGTTCCGCTGGGCACCAACCCGTGGTACGGCGACCCCAATCAGATCGTCACCTGCCCCGCGCCCGCGGCGCGCTGCGACCAGCCCGTGAAGCCGGGCCTGGTGATGCCCGCTCCGTCGGTCGACAACGGCCTCAACCCGGCCCCGTCCGACCGGGTGGCGGGCACCCCGCCGCCGATCAGCGATCCACTGCAGCGGCCGGGATCGGGCAGCGTCGAATGCAATGGGCAACAACCGAACCCGTGCGTCTACACGCCCGGCGGTCCGCCCCCGGCCGTTTACCTTCCCCAGAGCGGCGAACTGGTGGGGCCCGACGGCGCCAGATACGCGGTCGAGAACTCGAGCAAAACGGGTGACGACGGCTGGAAGGACATGCTGGCGCCGCCGGCCGGCCGATGAACGAAAGAGAGCGGAGCGAAATGCGGAAAGCGATTGGCTTAGGCCAGCTTCGGAGCAACGCGTGCACCTACCTCGAGCGGGTCGCCGCCGGGGAGAGCATCGACGTCGTTCGTCGCGGCAAGCTGGTGGCACGGATCGTGCCGGTGGGTGACTTCAGGGTCGCTCCGATCCCCGCGCGCTCCGTCGAACCGGCGGCGACCGACGCCGGTGGGTGGGTCGGGCTCGACGAATTGCGAACCCGCGCCGGACGGTGCTTCGACCGGGTTGCTGCCGGGGAGACGGTCAGCGTCGTTCGCGGCGGCCGATTACTGGCCCAGATCGTGCCCGCCGGTGAGGCGGAGCGGGCGCCGGTTCCGGCCGACCCGAGGGGCGGAATCGAGCTCGACGAGCTGCGAAAGCGCGCGGGACGCTACTTCGACGAGGTTGCCGCGGGGCAGACGATCGAGGTCATCCGCGGCGGCAAGCTGGTCGCCCGCATCGTGTCGGTCGCCTAGAACGGCCCCTGCTGCCGATCTCCGGCGCGGCGCGCGGAAGCTTTGCCGTGCCGCCATCGTTACGGCTGGTATGACCGCGACGGGCTTCCACGAGGGCGAGACCGCAGTGCAGCGTCGAGCCGGCGTCGAAGCCGAGGCCAGGCGGCTCGAGGGCATGCTCGGTGCGTCGGGTTTGTCCGCGGGCGCCGTGGCGTTCCTCGCGTCACAGCGGTTCGCCGCGCTGACCGGACGCGACCACGACGGCGTCCTGTGGATCTCGCCGCTGGCGGGACCACCGGGGTTCCTCCGCGGCGACGAGGGTCTCCTGCGCGTGTCGGCAGTGCCCCGGGCCGGCGATCCGCTGCACGAGATCCCCGGCGGGCAACAGGTCGGACTCATCGCCATCGACTTGGCCGCGCGGCGCAGGCTGCGGGTCAACGGCGAACTCGTCGACGCCGACGGCGGGGGCCTGACCGTGCGCGTCGACCAGTCATACGGCAACTGCCCCAAGTACATTCACCGGCACGCGATCGACGCGGCCGGGCTGGCCGCGCCCGTGCCACCGCGGCGCGCAACGCTGCTGGACCCGGCCGACCAAGCACTGATTGCGGGCTCCGACACGTTCTTCCTGGGCACGAGCCACCCCACCCGCGGTAGCGATGCCTCCCACCGCGGCGGCCCGCCCGGATTCGTCCGTGTCGGCTCCCCGACCCGGCTGTGGTGGCCGGATTTCCCGGGCAACAACATGTTCAACAGCTACGGCAACCTGGCCGTCGACGACGAGGCCGCCCTGTTGTTCATCGACTTCGGTACCGGCGCCGCGCTGCACCTCACCGGCACCGCGCGCGTGCGGTGGACCACGCCGGGCGCGGCCGGTGACGACGGCGGCGTGGGCCGAAACGTCGCATTCTCCGTTGGTGGCGTCGCGCGCTAGCCGTCGAGGAATCCGCCGTCGGGCAGCGGGCGCCGGCAAATCGCGTGCGCCTCGGCGGCATCCAGCCCGAACAGGCCGAGGACCTTCTCGGTGGCGACGTCGGCGGCGTGCGCATCGTCGCGATCGGGGTCGTCTCGCAGCAGGTTGCCGAGTCCCAGCAGCGCGCCGCCGGCCATGGCCAGGGCCAGTTCGGGATCGTCGATCGTGAACCGCCCGGCCGCCACGCCGGCTTTGATGTCGCGCAGGGCGCGCGGCGCCAAACCCCGTTCCGACGACAACAGCTCCAGCCCGTTGGCCAACAGGATCCGGCTCTCCTGCGGCCGGCGGCGAAACAGCCGGCCGGTCAGCCGGAAACTGGTGGCGAACGTCTCGGCCGGGTCCTCGATGGACTCGGTGAGCCGGTCGAGCAGCGCCCCGTAGGCGTCGAGCACGTCGGCGACCGCGGCCTCGAACAGCTGCTCCTTGCTGTCGAAATGGTTGTAGAAGGACCCCATGCCGACATCGGCGGCCTGGGTGATTTCCAGGACCGGCACGTTGACCTTGCCCTCGGCGATCAGCCGTTGCGCCGCCTGTACCAGCGCCGCCCGGGTGCGCCGCTTGCGGCGCTCGAGCCGGTTGGCGGGCTCCACCATCGCGTTCATCCCCAGCAGTATGCCTCAGTGATGAGGATTTCGTCAGGTCCTTGACTGAACGTTCTCTCGTATGTGACGATTTCGTCAGTTAGTTGGGAGTGTGTCCATGGATCTGACGGAAAGCGCCGGCCGGCGCGCGCACAGCGAGCAGGGTGCGCGGCGCGGCGAGCATCCAGGCCGGTCGCGCAACCCGGTGATCAAAGTCGCCGACATCGCGTGGCTGGAGTTCGAGCGGCCGGACCTGGCGCGGGCCGAGGCCTTCGCGCGGGCGTTCGGCTTCCACGCATCGCGGCACAGCGCCGACGAGCTGCAGTTGCGCGGCACTCAGGCGGGTGGGCCCTGCGTGATCGTGCGTCGCGGGCGGCGAAACCGGTTCACCGGTGCGGCCTTTCGGGCCTTCGACGAGGCGGACGTGCACCGGCTGGCGGCCAACGCCGGCACCACCGCGCGGCCGCTGCCGGAGACCATCGGCGGCCTGGCGGTCGAGTTGTCCGACCCGAGCGGCATGCCGGTAAGAGTGGTCGCCGGCGTGCACGAGCTGCCGGAGCTGCCGGGCCAACCGCCCCACACCTTCAACTTCGGGCGAGACGTCCGGCGCACCAACGCCGGTCAGCGTCCGCCCCGGGTGCCCGCGCGGGTGCAGCGCCTGGGACACCTGGTGGTGCAGTCGACCAAGTACCTCGAGACGTTGGACTGGTACCTGGACAACCTCGGCATGATCGTCAGCGATTTCCTGTACTTCCCCGACCAGCGTGACCGGGGGCCGACGATGAGCTTCATCCGGTGCGACCGCGGATCGACACCGGCCGACCATCACACGCTGGCGATGGCACTCGGGCCGGCCAACCGCTACGTCCACTCGGCCTATCAGGTCAGCGACCTCGACGCCCTGGCTGCCGGCGGCGAATACCTCAGCGCGCGGGGCTATACCCGGTCCTGGGGAATCGGCCGACACATCCAGGGCAGCCAGATCTTCGACTACTGGCGCGATCCCGACGGCTACCTGTTCGAGCACTTCACCGACGGCGACCTGTTCGACAACAGCCTGGAGCCGGGCTGGGCGCCCTTCACCGCGTCCGGATTGGCTCAATGGGGGCCGCCGGCCACCAGGGACTTCCTCGGAACCGACGCGAGATCGGCTCCCCGCGAACTGGTTTCGATGATCACCGCGCTGCGCGCGCACAACGAGTTCGATGTCAACCGCATGGTCGGCCTACTGAAAGTTCCCACCTCATGACCCTTTCCGTGTTGCACACCGTCTCCGAAACCGGCTACGGCTGGTGGCTCAAAACCGCCCAGGGTGCGGTCAGGATCGACACCGACGCCACCAGCACCGGCGCGCTGCTGGCCGACCGGGCCGCCATCGAGAGTGCGGCCGCGGGTGCCGCTACCGTCGCTGTCGACACCCTCGAACCGGTCTCGCCGGTGACCCGCCCGTGCCGGGTCATCGCCCAGATGACCAACTACGAGTCGCACGTCAGGGACGCGGGCATGGATCCCGCGTCGACCCCGCTCACCTTCTTCCGCAAGGCGTCGGCGTCCATCTCCGGCCCCTTCGACGACATCGTCAAACCTCAGCACGTCAAGCTGCTCGACTACGAGGTGGAGATCGGCCTGGTGATCGGCCGTGCCATTCCGGTCGGGACCGACATCTCCGACGCCAACCTCGGCGACTTCGTCGCCGCACTGGTCGTCACCAACGACGTCTCCGCGCGCGACGTCCAACTCCCGCAAACCCAGTTCTACGAGGCCAAGTCGTACCCGACCTTCACCCCGGTCGGCCCCGAACTGGTGCTGCTCACCACCGACGAATTCAAGCGCTTCGGCGATCTGCGGCTGCGCCTGAGCGTCAACGGCCAAGAGCGCCAGAACGCCCTGGTCGAGGGCGACATGCTGTACCGGCCCCTGGAGGCGCTGCAGTCGCTCACCCAGTTCCAGGAACTCGCCCCGGGTGACCTGGTGCTCACCGGCACCCCGGCCGGCACCGCGTTGAGCGCCCCGCCGAAGCCCGTGCAGTTCATCGGAAACCTGCTGCCGCCCGCGATGAAGTGGAAGATGTTCTTCTCGCGCCAGGCAGCCAACCGGAACTACTTGCACGACGGTGACGTCGTCGAGGCGTCGGTGGCCACCGACGACGGGGCCATCGATCTCGGAACGCAGCGCACCGCGGTCCGATTCGCGTGACGGACACTCAGCGGTTTCCCGTCGTGATCGTCGGCGCCGGACCGACCGGCGTCACCGCCGCCACGCTGCTGGCGCAGAACGGGGTGGACTGTTTGGTCCTCGACCGCTGGCCCGGCGTGTACCCCCAACCGCGCGCCGTGCACCTTGACGACGAGATCTATCGCGTCATCGCCCGCCTCGGCATCGCGGGCGAGTTCGCCGCGCTGTCCCGACCCACACTGGGATTGCGATTGGTGGACAACCGACTTCGCACGCTCGCCGAGTTCGACCGCGACCCGGAGCGCAGCGTGCACGGCTTCCCCCAGGCCAACATGTTCGACCAGCCGGAGCTGGAGGCCCTGCTGCGCGCCAACCTCGAGCGCCACCCCGCTGCCCGACTGCGCGGGAACGCCGAAGTCACCGACGTCGCGGCGAGCGACACCTCGATCCGGGTCACCTTCACCGACCGCTCCGACGGCCGCGTTCATCGGGTCGACGCCGACTACCTACTGGGCTGCGACGGCGCCAACAGCGTAGTGCGGGCCGCGATCGGCTCGACCATGCGGGACTTGAACTTTCAGCAGCGCTGGCTGGTGGTGGACGTCGCGAGCGAGGCCGACCTGGGCCAGTGGGACGGCGTGCACCAGGTGTGTGACCCGGACCGCGCCGGGACCTACATGCGCATCGGGCCGGCCCGCTACCGGTGGGAGTTCCAATTGCTGGCCGGCGAAGCGGCGAACGACTTCGACACCATGGACCGGTTGCTTCCGTTGATCGAGCCGTGGACCCGCACGGTACCCGTCGGCGAGCTGACCCTGTTACGGGTCACCGAGTACACATTCCGCGCGCAGATCGCCGACCGCTGGCGCCGCGGGAACGTCTTCCTGCTGGGCGACGCGGCCCACCTCACTCCCCCGTTCATCGGGCAGGGCATGGGGGCGGGACTGCGCGACGCGGCCAACCTGGCATGGAAGATCGCCGGTGTCCACCACGGCACCCTGGCGCCGGGCGTCCTCGAAACCTATGAGCGGGAACGTAAACCGCATGCCCGTTCCATGATCCGGCTGGCGCTCGGCGTCGGTTGGGCGATGACCGGCGGCGGCCGCCTGGGCGATGCGGCCCGCCGCGCGGTGTTGCCGCGGCTGCGGCTCGTCCCCGGCCTGCGCGACAAGGTCGTCGACTCCAGGACGCCGGCGTTGCGCCGTTCTGCGCTGGTGTACCGATCGGTGCGGCGGCCGGGCCGCCTCGCCGGGACCCTCTGCCCCAACCCGGCGCTGCGCGACGGTCGCCGGCTGGACGACGTGCTCGGCCCCGGCTTCGCGTTGGTCAGCGCCGCTCGCCCGG
>NZ_GG770555.1:769087-812833 GCF_000164135.1 Mycobacterium parascrofulaceum ATCC BAA-614
CGGTGGTGCGCCCCGACCGGACCGTGGCGCGTGCCGGGCGGGACCTGGCCGCCCTCTGCGCGTGGACGGCCAGCGTGCTTGCGCCCCGCGCGGATCACGACGACGTTGACGGCCGGGCGACGATCACCGGTATCCGGACCGAGTGCAGCACCGCGTTGCTGACCGATCCCAACAACAGGGCGCCCAGACCACCGCGTCCGTGACTGCCCACCACGACCAGCTGAGCGAATTCGGACTTCTCGGTGAGCTGCCGGGCCGGCTCGTCGCGTTCGACCAATCGCTGCACGGACACGTCGGGATAGCGCTCCTGCCAGCCCGCCAGGTTTTCGGCCAGGCTGCGCTGCGCCTCCTCTTCCAGGGACGTCCAATCCGACTCCGGGAGTTCGGTGATGGCCACGTCACTCCACGCGTGCAAGGCCATGACGTCCACGCCGCGACGGGAAGCCTCGTCGAACGCGACCGCGGTGGCGAGCTCGGAGGCCGGCGACCCGTCGATGCCCACCAGCACCGGCGCGTCCGGCCGGTCCGGCAGCTCGTCGCCGTGGATGACGGCGACCGGGCAATGCGCGTTGCGCACCACGGTCGCGCTGACCGAACCGAGCACCCCCCGGGCCAGCAACCCCCGCCCCGCCGTGCCCACCACGACCATTTCCGCGTCGTCGGACATTTTGATCAGGGCGAGCGCGGGGCTCGAATAGACGAGCTCCCGGTGGATGGCGACCCGTCGGTCGGCCGGTAACGCCTCCTCGGCGAGCTTGATCGCGTGCATGATCGCCTTCTTGCCCTCGTCCTCCAGCCGGATCGCCAGAGACTCGGGATACGGGACGGGCGGCCACGTGGCGGTGGGTGTGGTCACCGCGTGGACGACGGTCAGCGGCACTCGCCGCATCCCGGCTTCGCGGGCGGCCCAGATAGCGGCGGCGTTCGATGCCGGCGAGCCGTCGACCGCGACAACGATGCCGCGCTGTTGGTCAGGTGCTGACATTTCGTTCTCCCTCCATCACGACCCGACGCTATTGACCCCGGGGGCCTCCGGTCGTGAGGCTTAAGTCCCTAACCAGCGGGACGGAGGGCTGTTCACCGCACCCGTTCAGGGCGCCTTAATGCCACGGTCACCCGCCGGCTAGACGCGACACCGCTGCAACTGCGCGATGACCCAGAACGGCAACGCCACGAACAGTGTGCCGCCGATCAGGTTCCCCACGGTGGTGACCCCGAGGTTGGTGACCAAGCCGTGTTCGCCGACACCCCAAGTTATCCCGCCGCGCGGTGCGGTCGGATGAAACAGGTTGAGCGCCGTCCCGCGGCGGCGGCTCTCGGGGAGATTTGGCCTAGCCGAAAAGGCTTTGGGCGATGTAGTGGCCTTCGGCGGGCGCGGGCGGCACCGCGAAGATCGCCGATCCGATGTGGCGAATGTATTCGTTGAGCAAGTCGTGGGCGCCCAGGCGATTCTGCAACCGGATAAAATCTTGCGGATCTTTTTGATACGAGATGAACAGCAGGCCGGCGTTGAGCTGGCCATTGGCGTCGAGGCCGTCGGTGTAGTTGTAGGACCGCCGCCGGATCATGATGCCGCCGTTGTTCTCCCGGGCCGCCAGGCCGACATGTGACATCGGGTCGATCAGCGGACTGCCGTCGGCGCTTCTGGCGGCGAAGTCCGGGGTGTCGAATTCGCGTTTGCCGCTCAACGGCGCCCCCTCTTCTTTGCTGCGGCCGAAGATCCGCTGCTGGTTGCCGATGCGGTCGACATCCCATGTCTCCAGCAGCATCCGGATCTTGCGCACCACCTGATACGTCCCGCCGGTCATCCACGGCTGGTCGCCGCCGGCGACCCAGACGAATCGGTCGTACTCCGCGTCCGTGGCGACGTTGCGGGTTCCGTCCTTGAATCCCAGCAAGTTTCGCGGGGTGTGCTGGCCCGGACCCGCCGACGCCCGGCCGAATCCCAGCACCGCCCAGGACGGCGAGACGATGTCGCGGCCCAGGCGGGCCAGATTTCGCACCGCGTGATAGCAGACCTGTGGGTCGTCGGCGCAGGCTTGCACGGAGAAATCGCCGCCGCGCAGGCGTGGGTCCAGGTTGTCGCCGTTGAGCGGGGGCAGGTCGGTGAACGCGGCGGGCCGCCGGCCGGCGAGCCCGAACCGATCGCCGAACAGCGACGGCCCCAACCCGATGGTGACGGTGAGGCTCGCGGGGCTCAGCCCGTGGGCCTCCCCCGTGTCGGTGGGAGGCTGGACGTCGACCTGTGGTTCGACGGTGCCGACGGGCTTTCCCCGCTGCAGGATCGCGGCCGCCGCCGACCAGCGCGCCAGCAGGATCTGCAACTCGGTACGGCCGGCGCCGCCCGCCAGCGAGTAGGACATGAACATGGCGTAACGCTGTGGCGGCGTGGCGATTCCACCCTGATGGAGCTGGCCGTAGAACGGATAGCTGCGACGCAGGTCGACGTCGTCGTCATCCTCGCCCTTTCGTCCCACCGCCAGCGCGTGGCCCGCGAAGCCGCCGCCCGCGGCGCCGACCGCGGTGCCGGTGAGCCCGGCCAACGCGGCGCCGCCGAGCATTCGCCGGCGCGAAACCGCTGTGGCGTCGCCGGGTTCGGTGGTGTCGCCGGTCACCGTCAACCCGCAGACACTTTTCGGGCGACGGTCGACAGGCTCTGGTGCAGCGGCTGGATGACCGCAGTCAGCTTCGGCGCGTCGGCGGCCTTCAGCGCCGGGGTGTAGCTTGCGAAGCCGCCCAACGCGGACGGGTCGCGGTATTCGTTCAGGGTGGCCAGCACCGTGCGGAATTGCCGATCGATCTGGTTGACCAGATTGCCGTCGATCTTCTCCAGGCCCGGCCGCAGCGACGCGAAGGCCTGCCGCGCGCCTTCGATGTTTCCCGAGAAGTCGACCAGGTCGATGTGGCTGAAGGCCTCCTCCTCCCCGGTGATCTTCGTGTTCTGGATCTCCTCGATCAGGTCGCTGGCACCGTTGGCCAGGTCTTCGGGCTGGTAGTGCAGGAGGGCGACGATGGCGGTCAACTTGACGACGTTGCCGACCAATTCGGAGCTGAGAGCCTTCGTGCCGGCCGTGATCGTTCCGCCCTGCCACAGGTCGCGTTCGATCGCGTGGAAACCCTTCCAGCCGACCTTCGCGTCGACGGGCGTGGACTCGCGCATGTCGATCAGATAGTCGAGGTTTCCCGCATTGTCGCCGACCGCGAACCCCACCAGGACGAAGCCCTCGACCGCGGACTCCGAATGCTCCCAGGACGGCCGCGCTTTGGCGTAGGCGACCTTTGCGGCGTCGACGTTGCCCGCCTGCACGGCAGCGTCGAGTGCCCTGACCCCGTTCCCGAGCTGACCGATCTGCCCGACGACGTACGCCGCGTAGTCCCTGGCGCCCTGGTGGAGTGCGTCTGCGACGCTGCCCGTTGGCCCCACGGCGGCCCGGCCCGTTACCGTCAAAGTCTGGTATTCGTTGCTCGCGCCGGGGCAATACAGCTGATACGAGCCGCCGTCGAGGGTCACGGTGAACGAGACGGGGTCCAGCCCGGGAGCGAGGTCCTCCTTCTCGCCGACGATTCGTTCGCCCCTGAGCAACTCGACTTCGCTGATCCCCGGTGCGTTCGTGTTGGCGACCGTGAACGTCACCGGGCCGGCGGCCACGTTCGTGTTATCCAGCGCGCAGGCGTCTTTGCCGTCGCGGTTGGCCAGGGTCACCTTCACCGCCTTTGCCCCGCCGGGCCGTCCGGCTTGCGCGCGGCTCACCTCTGCGCCCGACGGCCCGCAGGCGGTCGCCGCGACGACGACCAAAGCTCCTGCCGCGAGCCGCAATCCACGACAGCGTCGCCTCTCGGCCGGACGCCGATCGGTCACGGCGCCGGCTGGGTCACGAAGTCGATGAGTTCCTCGACGCGGCCGATCAGTGCCGGCTCCAGGTCGTTCCAGTCGCGCACGCGCGAGCGGATATGACGCCAGGCCCGCGCGATGTCCGCCTGGTTGGCGTGCGGTAGGCCGAGCGCCCGGCATGCGCCGTGTTTCCACTCGACGTGCCGCGGTACGTCCGGCCAGGCCGTCAGGCCCACCCGCTCGGGTTTCACCGCCTGCCAGATGTCGACGTAGGGGTGACCGACCACCAGCGTGTCGGAGCCGCCCGGCCCCCGCCGCACCGCGTCGGCGATCCGCGCCTCCTTCGAACCCGCAACCAGGTGATCGACCAGCACGCCGAGCCGGCGGCCGGGGACCGGGGCGAACTCGGCCACGATGTCCGCCAGATCGTTCACGCCGCCGAGATACTCGACGACGACACCCTCGATGCGCAGGTCCTCGCCCCACACCTGCGCGACGAGTTCGGCGTCGTGGCGGCCCTCGACGTAGATGCGGCTGGCGCGGGCCATCCGGGCGCGGGCCCCCGGCACGGCGACCGAACCGGACGCCGTCCGCGCGGGGGCCGTCGGCGCCGCGCGGCGCGGCACGGTGAGGATCACCGGCCGGCCCTCGAGCAGATACCCGGGGCCCAAAGGGAACCCGCGCACGTGGCCGCGCCGGTCTTCGAGGTCAACGCGCCCGTACTCGACCCTGACCACCGCACCGACGTAGCCGGTCTGCGCGTCCTCGACCACCAGGCCGAGTTCGGCCGGGTGTTCGGTCGAGCGGGGCTTGCGCCGGCCCGCGGCAAGGACATCGGTTCCATAGCGATCAACCACGCGGCAATACTAGAAAGCCTTGCGGCCAAACGCGGTTACGGCGCGCCCGCTCGGGGGCATCGTGGCGAAGATCGCTCCCGCCGCCCGACCGACACCGGCGGGTAAAAAGTGTGTTTTAACTGTGTGGCGTTACTGAGCTGATGGCGTTGCCGATGGTACGTTGCTACTCGTAGGACTGCCGCTCATTCGTACATCGCGGCGGTGAGCGAGGTGGGACTATGGACCTGGCACTTTGGGTGTCGAGCATCGTGGCTTTCGTGCGCGCCGGCTACCCCGCCGGCATGCCGACCACCGGATATGCACCCCTGGCCGCCCTCGCCCGCCGGCGACTTTGCGACGACGAGATCAGCGCCATCGCAAGCAAACTCATGCGGCGCCAATTCTGGCCGATCAGCTCCGTCGACATCGGTGTGGAGATCACCCGCGTCACCAACCACTTGCCGTTGCCGGCCGACGTGGAGCGCGTCGAAGTCCGCCTTCATGAGATCCGGTGCGCGCGCGGATAAGTGTCCCCGCGGAATCTGACTCTCACGGCGCATCTTTCGCCGAGCTGCCGCACGCCGCCAGGTAGTCCGGGTAGCTCCAGGTGCGCAGAAACTCCTGGCCCGCCTGCAATCCGCGTTGAAAGAGGCCGTCGCGCTGTTCGGCGGTGATGTCGAAGTCGATCGGGCTGACGCCTTCGGCGGGCACGAAGATGGTGCGCCGAACGGTGCACGGATCGTCGATGTAGGCGTTGTCCTGATTGCTCACCAGTGTCTCGATGGCGGCGATGCCCAACGAGATCGGCCCATGGACGGGATGGGTGGGCGGGATGCCGGGACGCGCGGACAGCCGGATCCCGAACGTCGGCCACCGCGGTGCCCCGCCCGGCCGGTCGAACAGCTCCACCGGGAAATCGGAGAGCAGGCCCCCGTCGACCCACGTGGCGCTGCCCACCCGGACGGGCTCGAACACATACGGAATCGCCGACGAGGCGTGCACGGCGCGGGCCACCGGGAAGTCGTCGGGATCGATGCCGTAGGAACCGAGGTCCCAGGGGATGCGCACCAGCCGGCGTCGGGACAGGTCGCTGGCCGTCACCACGAGCGACCAGGCGAACTGGTCCGGCTCCTCGCCCGTGCGCAAGTCGCCGAACGTCCGCACGCCCAGGTCCGCGAGCAGGCCGGCGAGCAGGCGTTCCAGGTAGGCGCCGCGGTAGACCCCGTCCGACACCAACAGTGACAGTCCCCCACCGATCAGCGGCACCCGCCCGATCAGACTGCGGTCCAGGAACTTCCGGTAGTCGATGGCCCGCATGATCTCCGCGAGCCGGCCGACCGGTTCACCCGCGACCTGCAGCGCCGCGACCAGCGCCGCCACCACCGAGCCCGCGCTGCTGCCCGCGACGCGCGGAAACCGGTAGCCCGCCCCCGACAGCGCGTCGACCGCGCCGACCAGCCCGATACCCCGAACACCGCCGCCTTCGCAGACCAGATCGGCGCGGGATGCGCTCACGGCCGCCACCACCATCGCCCTACCCCCTCAACAGATTCTCTTGCCGTCCACACCGAAGAAGTGCAGATGTCCCGGCTCGGGGTGCAAGCGCACCCGGCTGCCTTTTTCCGGAGGTCGGCGCCCGTCGGCGCGCGCAACGACGGGCTGGTCGATCACCTTGCCGGAGCCGGTGATCCGGCCATAGAGGTAGGCGTCCGCGCCCAGCTCCTCGACCACGTCGACCTCCATCTCCACGCCGAGACCGCCCAGTTCGAAATGCTCGGGGCGGACTCCCACCACGACCTCCCTCCCGGAGCCGGCGAGCTCCCGCGGAAGCGGGATGGGCCAATCCCCCAAGGAAACAGCGGAATCGATGACCGGCAGGGTGAACAGGTTCATCGCCGGCGACCCGATGAAACCCGCGACGAAGACGTTCACCGGGTTGCGGTACAGCTCGCGCGGCGCCGCGAACTGTTGCAGCACGCCGTCGCGCAGCACCGCGACTCGATCACCCATGGTCATCGCCTCGACCTGGTCGTGGGTGACGTAGACGGTGGTGGTGCCGAGCCGTCGCTGCAGTGCGGCGATCTGATTGCGGGTCTGCACGCGCAGCTTGGCGTCCAGATTCGACAGCGGCTCGTCCATCAGGAAGACCCGCGGGCGCCGCACGATGGCGCGCCCCATCGCCACCCGTTGGCGCTGTCCACCGGAGAGGTCCTTGGGCTTGCGGTCCAGGTATGGTTGCAGGTCAAGCAGTTTCGCCGCGTCCAGGACGCGGTCGCGGACCTCCGCCTTGGGCGTCTTCGCGATCTTCAGGGCGAAGCCCATGTTCTGCGCGACCGTCATGTGCGGGTACAGCGCATAGTTCTGGAAGACCATCGCGACGTCGCGGTCCTTGGGGTCGGCCCTGGTGACGTCGCGGTCGCCGATCCAAATACGCCCGGAGTCCAGCGTTTCCAGGCCCGCCACCATCCGCAGCGAGGTGGTCTTGCCGCAGCCCGAGGGACCGACCAGCACGACGAATTCGCCGTCCCCGACGGTCAGGTCGAGGCCGTCCAGGGCAGGACGATCCGCCCCGGCGTAGCGCCGCGTCGCTTGCTCGAAAGTGACCGATGCCATGACTTACCCGTTGAGCCCCGTGACGGCGATCCCCCGGACGAAGGAGCGCTGCGCGATCGCGTAGACGACGACCAACGGCAGCATGATCAATATCGACGCCGCCATGATGATCGGCCAGCGGGCGACGTACTCGCCCCGCAGGCGTACCAGGCCGAGCGTCAGTGTGGCCAGCCTGTTGTGCTGCAGCATCAACAGCGGCCACAGGAAGTCGTTCCAGACGTTGACCCAGGTGAGCACGGCCAGCACCATCACCGCGGGACGGGCATGGGGCAACAGGACTTGCCAATAGATCTGCCAGGGCGAACACCCGTCGAGTATCGCCGCCTCCTCCAGGTCGGTCGGCAGCGTCCGGAAGAACTGACGCATCAGGTAGGTGCCGAACGCGCTGCCGAACAGGCCGGGCACGATCATCGACCACGGGGTGTCGACCCATCCGACGGTTCGCATCAAGATGAACTGCGGGATCACGGTCACGGTCAGCGGCACCATCAACGTGCCCAGGTACAGCACGAACAGCGTGTCGCGGCCGCGGAACTGCAGCCGCGCGAACGCATATCCCGCCAGCGAGCAGAAGAAGACCTGCCCGGCGGTCACGCACCCGGCGTACAGCACGGTGTTGAAGAACATCCGCGCGAAGGGCATCAACGAGAACACCTCGGTGTAGTTGGACCACCGCGGGTGTGCGGGCCACAGCCTTGGCTCGACGATCTCGCCTTCCCCCTTCAACGAGCCCGACACCGCCCAGGCGATGGGAAACAACCAGCACCAGGCGATGCCGATCAGCGCGGTGTAGGCCAGCACGCCGCGCACGACGTGACGCGTGAAGAACCGCTCAGCTGAGGCCACGCGACGTCTCCCAGGACCGTTGCCGGGCGATCCTCAGCTGCATCACGGTCAGCCCCAGCAAGATGGCGAACATCACCCACGCCAGCGCGGACGCGTACCCGAATTCCAGGAAGGAGAACGCGTGCTGGAACAGCATGATGCCCAGGACATAGGTGGCGGTTTCGGGCCCGCCGTTGGCTCCGTTGAGGACGTAGACCAGGTCGAAAGCCTGGAACGCGTGGATGATCGAGATGACGCCCACGAACGATATCGACCCGCGGATCAGCGGCACCGTGATGGACACGAACTGTCGTACCTCGCCCGCCCCGTCGATGCGGGCCGCCTCGTAGACCGTCTCGGGCACCCCCTGCATCGCCGCGAGCAGGATGACCGTGGCGAACGGCACGCTGCGCCACACGCTGACGATGCACAGCGAGGCCATCGCCCATCGCGGTTCCACCAGCCACGGGACCGGACCGATTCCGATCCAGCCCAGCATCATGTTGAGCAAACCGCTGTCCGTGTTGAAGACGAACTGCCAAACGACCGCCATCACCACCGACGAGATGGCCAGCGGCAGAAAGACGATGGTGCGGAAAATGCCGATGCCCCTGACCTTTCGGTTCAGCACCCCGGCGACGACGAGGCTGACGACGATGGTCGGCACGACCGTGCCGAGGGTGAAGATGACGGTGTTGCCGATGGCGATGAGAAAGAGCGGGTCCGACGTGAACAGCTCGCGGAAGTTCTGCAGCCCCACGAACTTCGGCGGCCGGAACACGTCCCATCGCTGAAAGCTCATGTACAGCGAGAACCCGAGCGGAAACAACATGAAGACCGCGACGGCCGCCAGGTTCGGCGCCACGAACAGGCGCCCGGCCCACGCCCGCCGCCGCCACGGGCGTACGCCGTTGGCGGGGTTGCGGATTGCGGTGTCGGCCGGTGTCATGGGCTGCGCAACACCTCGTCGATGGCGGGCGACAGACCGGCCAGTGAGGTCGCGGGCCGCGATCCGCGCAGCACCGGTCCGAAGCTGCGGTCCATCAAGGCGACGATCTTCTCCCACGCGGGGGTCACCGGCAGCCCTTCGGAATACGCCGGCCCTTGCGTGAGCACCGCGAGGTTGCCGAGGTTGCGGTGGGCGTCGGCGAATCCGGCCGAGTTCAGCGCGGATTGCAGCACCGGCACGAAGAGGCTGGATTCACCGATCAGCGCCTGCCCGACGGGCCCCGTCGCGAATTTCACGAATTCCCAGGCCTGCTCCTTGCGCTGACTGCCGGCGGAGATCGCCAGTCCGGTGGAACCGATGTCGGAATGGGCGGGCTGTCCCTGCCGGCGCGGCCCCACCGGCAGCGCGGTGACATCGAAATCCAGGCCGTCGGCCCGGATGAAGGTCTGGTATCGCCAGTGTCCGCCCATCGCCATCGCCGCTTTGCCGCCCGCGAACAGGTCGGGCGTCGACATCGATTGCACCTCGGACGCGTTGGGCGCGACCTTGTGCTTGTTGGCCAGGTCGGCATAGAACTGCACCGCCTCGATGAAGGCGTCGTTGTCGAAGTTGAAGTGCGTCGGGTTCTTCAGCGGGGTGGACCACGGCACCCCGTTGTTCATGGCGAACAACCCGGCGGAGTAGTAGGAGAACCACATGTTCACGAAGCCCCACTGTGTGGCCCGCCCGGAGCGATGGCGCTTGGTGAGCGCGGCCGCGGCGCTCGAGAACTCGGTGAAGGTCCACGGCTGCTCCCAGGTTCGGGGCGGGGCAGGCAGCCCGGCCTCGGCGAACAGCCGCTTGTTGTAGAACAGGAAATTCCCCGACCATTGCTCCGGGAGGGCGTATTGGCCTCCGTTGAAGGTGAAGCTGTCGTACAACGCCCCGATGCCGTCGGACTTGAGCCCGGCGGCGAAGGCGGGGTCGCCGGACAGCATCGTGTTGAGGTCGAGCAGGACGCCCCGGGCGGCCAGCTCGGCGTACGTCAGGTCCCACGCCATCAACACGTCCGGGCACCTGCCGCCGGCGCAGAACGTCGACAACTGCTGCATGACGCCGGGAGCCGCGAGCACGGGGCGAACCTTGATGTCGGGGTGGCGGCGCGTGAACTCGTCGACGATGCGGATTCTGGCATCGCGTTCGTCGGGGTTGGCCGCGAAGAAGAACGTCAGCGCGTCCTCGTCGGGGGCGCATCCGGCGGTCCACGGCGCCAGCGACGCCGCGGCGAGCGCGCCGGCACCGCGCAGCAGGCCGCGCCGCCCGAACGGCTTATCCAGCATGGCGCTTCCGTTCCCGCCCCGGCGCCGGCCGTCCGGCCGGCCATGTCTGAGTTCCTTGGTACCCGATGCCCGGGAGGGCCAGGGCGGCCCGGTGGATGCGGCCGGGGTCTCCGGTGATGTCGATCGCGTGGATGCGGTCGTCGGCGCCGACGGTGATCCGCAACAGGACCCGGGCGTGCCCTCTGGGCGCGATCACGATGCCCGGCGCACCGTCGATGAGCATGACCGCACCGGCCCGCGCCCGCTGAGTGAACCGGCGGGTCTCCTCCGCGACGCGCCGGGCGCCGCGCACCTCGGTCGGCACGTCGTCGGGCACCAGCGCCCGATCGACCGTGCGCACCACGTCCGGGGCCAGCAGCTCGAGCAGACCGGCGATGTCACCGCCACGGGACGCCGCGAGAAACGCTTCCACGATCTCGAGGTGTTTGGCCGCCCGCTGGGGTGCGCCGTCCGGGTGGGCCTGCAGACGCCCGCGCGCGCGGCTCGCCAGCTTCTTCGCGGCGGCGGGCGACCGGTCCAACAGGCCGGCGATCTCCTCGAACGGCACCGCGAATACGTCGTGCAGCACGAACGCGACGCGCTGCGCCGGTGAGAGGCGGTCGAGCACGACCAGCAGCGCGTTGCTGACCGACTCTGTCAGCAGGGCTTCCTCGTCCGCCGGGGCGGACGCCGTCGCGACCAGCCGGTCCAGCTCGTCGGTCGCGGCCAGCGGTTCCTCGGCGCGCCTCTTGCGGGCGCGGAGCTGGTCGAAGGCTTCGCGGGCGGTGATGGTGGTGAACCAGCCGGTGAGGTTATCCACCGCCCCGAAATTCGCGCGGCTGGCCTTCAGCCACGCCGACTGCACCGCGTCCTCGGCGTCGGCCGCCGAGCCCAGCAGCTGGAACGCGACGGATCTCAGGTGTCGCCGATCCGCATGGAAACGCTGTGCGAGATCGGCCAGATCGTTGGGGGCGCTCATGGGTCACCTTTTCCGCACTGGAGCCGTCAAGAAGATGACCGCATCCGTCGAGCTCTCTGTCGCAAAGGAGACCAGCACCATGACCTTATCGATTGTGCGCCGCGACGCGCGCGCCGACCATTCGGCTCGCCGCAAAAACGGCTGCCCGGCAAGGGTTTGCGGCCGATGAACGCCGCATACCTGGTGATCACGCTGATCACCGCCGCCATCACCGCCGGGATCGCCGTCGCCGACCTGATTCCGGCGCGGTTCGTCCTGGCGAACTCGGCCGAGGTGGGGGTGCCCCGTTCCTGGTTGCCGGCGCTGGGGGCGGTCAAGCTGGCCGGCGCGGCCGGGCTGATCGTGGGCCTGACGGGCCCGCCCGTCTTGGGTATCGCGGCCGCCGCCGGCCTGGTGTTGTTCTTCGTCGGCGCCGTCGTCACGCACCTGCGGGCGCACGTCCTGTACAACATCGCGTTTCCCGGGGCGTACCTGTGCATGTCGGCGGCGTCACTGGCGCTGCTGGTGCTGCGTTGACCGGGACCGCGGTCAGCCGGGGAAGTACCGGATCCGGTCGATGGCGTCGCCCTTGCGGGCCACGTCGGCGAACAGGATGGCGCGCCCGTGGTCGGAGTTGACCGCGATGGCCACCGTGGGGCCCGCGCTGATCACTTTGGTCGAACTGGCGCCCTGGAGTTGCTCGACGAGTTCGGCGAGGTCGAGTGCGTCGTCGTCACCGAGAGTGATTGTGGCGGTTGGCGATAGCGCACGCGCGGCGGCGTCGCGATCTCGTCGCCCGGCGGCGCCCAAGAACGCCCGCGCGAACTGCTGATGCCGCGCACCCAGCCGCCGGAACCCGGCCAGGAAGCCCGCCGCGCCGGGCAGCCGCTGGTTGCTCAACAGACCCCGCGACAGTTGCAGGCCGGGTGCGAGCGCGCGTGATCCGGTTCGCAGGAACTGCCGCATCATCGCGGGCAGTTCCCAATAGGCACGCAGGCGGCCAATGCGCCACTCGCCGTTGACCTCTCGCAGGTCGTAACGCAGGAACGCCGGAATGAACATGGTGACCGCCGAACCCATCGCCACCTCGAGCTCGAGGTCGCGCAGCACCGCCGCACCGAGGACGATGTCGAGGTCGCGGTGGAACTTGATGTCACGCGGGCCGATGAAGGTGTCGTAAAAGCGGCCGATCTGTTCGTGCCCGACGTGCGGCCGCGACCCGACCGGGTCCTCGACGCGGCCGTCTCCCGTGAACAGGCCCACCCATCCGGCGCGGTCGTGTGCGGCGGCCGCGTGCGGCGAGCGCTCGACGGCGGCGAGGAGCCGTTCGCGATCCGGCGCCGCCCCCATCACGGTTCCCCGACCAGCTCGACACCCGCCGACCGCATCCCGGCCAGCGCATCGGCGGCCGAATCCGGCCCGAGGGCCGCGGTGAGGCCGACCAGCACGCGGGTGGCCAGTCCCGCCCGCGCGGCGTCCTCGGCGGTCCGCCGGACGCAGTGCTCGGTGGCGATGCCGACCACGTCGACCTCGTCGACCCCGCGCCGCCGCAACCATTCCAGGAGGGGGGTCCGGTCCCGGTCGACGCCCTCGAAACCGCTGTACCCCGCGGCGTACTCGCCCTTGCGGAAGACCGCCTCGATGCGGCTGGTGTCCAGGTCGGGCCGGAAATCCGCGCCGGGGCTGCCGGCGACGCAGTGCGGGGGCCATGAGGACGCATAATCCGGACGGTCGGAGAAGTGACCGCCCGGTTGGATGTGAAAGTCCTGAGTTGCTACGACGTGCTGGTAACCCGGCTCGCCGTCCAGATAGTCGTTGATGGCGGGCGCCACGGCGGCGCCGCCGGGCACCGGCAGCGAGCCGCCCTCGCAGAAATCGTTTTGCACGTCGACGATGATCAACGCCCTCACGGGTTTCACCCTATCCGCGTCGGTCGGTCAGCTGGGCTTATGGCCGGGGCGGTTTGTTCGCCAACGAGTCGGGTAATCCCCCGGCCATGGTCATCCGGAGAATCGCGCGCCCGTTGCTTTCAGTGGCTTTCATCGGCCAAGGAGTCAATTCCCTGCTCAACCCGAAATCGGCGGCGGCCGCGGCCGCCCCCGCGGTGGACGGTTTGCAGGCGCTGCCCAATTCGGTGAGCGGCAGCATCCCGAGCGACCCCGAGACGTTCGCGCAAATCACCGCCGCCGTGCAGATCGGCGGCGGCCTGCTGCTGGCCACCGGCAAGCTGCCGCGCGTCGCGTCGGCCGCCCTCGCGTTCACGGTGTTGCCGGCCAACCTCGGGGCGCACTCGTTCTGGAACGAAAGCGACCCGCAGGCGAAAGCGCAGAAACGCCAGCAATTCCTCACCGACCTCAGCCTGGTGGGCGGGTTGTTGATCGCGTCGGCCGACACCGCGGGCAAGCCGTCGCTCGGGTGGCGGGGCCGCCGCGCGGCCGAGCGGCTCTCCGAGCGGGTGTCGTCGGCGCTGCCCGGCTCCGACGACGGCTTCGAGACGGACTTTTCCGAGCTGGGCGAAAAGCTCGTACACGGCCTGCAGATCGGCGCCGAACGCGGCCGCGAACTGGCCAGCACGGCCGCCGAGCGGGGCGCACCGTACGCCGAGGCCGCGCTCGAACGTGGCCGGGAATTCGCCAGCACGGCGGCCGATCGGGGCAAGCCGCTGGCCAAGAAGGCCCGCAAGCGCGGCGAAGAAATCGCCGAAGAGGCGGCCGAACGAGCCGCACCGCTGGCCAAAAAGGCCCGCAAGCGCGGTGAGGAACTCGCGGACGACGCCGCCGACTGGGCCGCGCCGCTGGCGGAGAAGGCGCGCGAGCGGAGCGAGAAGCTGGCCGACAAGGCGCGCAAGCGCAGCGAGAAGCTGGCCGACAAGGCCCGCAAACGCGGCGAAGAACTGGCGAGCACCGCCCTGGATCGCGGCGAGGACCTCGCCGACACGGCCCGGGCGCGGAGCACCTACCTTGCCGACACGGCCCGCGCTCGCGGCGGCTACCTGGCGGACACCGCGCGCGAACGCCTGGGTGAGCAGGTCAAGACCGGGCGCCGCAAGCTGTCCTGACGGTTCACGCGCCGGCCCGTAGATAGTCTTCGACGATCGCGTCGGCGTCCCGGTCGACGCTGAGGGTGACACCGGACTCGTCGGCGCCGAGCGGTTCCAGCGCATCGAACTGCGAGCGCAGCAGCGCGGCCGGCATGAAGTGGCCGGTCCGGGCGGCCAGTCGCACGCCGATGAGCGCCGGCGAGCCGGCCAGGTGCAGAAACCGGACCTGCGGGCAGTGGGCGCGCAACTGGTCGCGGTACGCGCGTTTGAGCGCCGAACAACTCACCACGCCGCCGCCGCGATGGCCGCCCAACCACTCGCCGACCTGGTCCAGCCAGGGGCGGCGATCGTCGTCGTCGAGCGGTTCGCCCGAAGCCATCTTGGCGATGTTGGCCGGCGGGTGCAGGGCGTCGGCGTCGACGAACGGAACCCCCAGGCGGTGCGCCAGTTTCATCCCCACGGTCGACTTGCCCGATCCGGAGACGCCCATCACGACGACGGGCGCCGGTGGCCTCACCCGGACCGCTCGCCGAGGTTGCGGTTCCACTCCAGCCAGCCGACCCCGCCGCGGCCGTCGGCCGTCGTGACGGTGGCCCAGGCCCGAGGGAACTGGCTCACCCGCCCGTCGGCGGCGGTCAGCCGCACCGGCGCGTGGCCGCGGACGTCGACGTCCGCGGTGACGTCGCCGGGGTTCAGCCTCAGGCTGGCGGTTTGCGGTAACCCGTTGGCGCCGAAGGTTTCTCGCGATTCCACGGTTTGCAGCTCGGTGACCGCTGCAGCGGCGTCCTGGCTGTAGCCGATGCTGAAGGCCGGTGCGCCGGGAATCCGGATGTTCACGCCGTGCAGGTGGGTGCCGTCGTCGAGATGCAGCGCACTCCATATCCAGTCCATGCTCCACCAGTCGCGCACCCCCCAGGAGTGGTCGCGCTGGCCGGGGACCGACTCGAGCCGGTAGGTTGCGTCGCCGACGGTGACGGTGCCCGAGACCGTGCACGGGATCTCGTAACGCGTCGTCACGCGGTACTTGTACGGGGCGCCGTCGGTGGCCCACACCAGGTTCATCGTCATCTCGACGGGGGTCCCCGGCTCGCCGCGCAGCAGGGCCGACGGATCGGGATAGGCCTGGGCGCGCGCACGCAGGTCCACGCGGTAGGCCCGCAGCGGCGTGGGGGCGCAATGGCCGAGCTCGAAGGAATCGCCACGCACCTCCCACGGGTCGGCCGGCAGCGGCACTTGTGCGTCGACTGCCACCGTCGGCCTGCCGGGGCCGCACAGCAGCGCGTGCACCCATGCCTTTCGTTCGTTGGCGATCAGGCCGAGGCGAAACCAGCCGCCCAATCCCTGTGCCACGTCTGCGAAGTCGGCGTACCAGCTCTCGCTCCACAGCGCTTCGGCGGTCGGAGCGTGCGCGTTTTCGTCCTCCTCGGTGGGCCGCAAGGGTTCGGGCGTCTGCGCGACGGGCAGGGTCGCCAGCGCGTCCGTGTCGAGCACGTGGTCGCAGTGCCGCCGCAGCATTGTCATGAACATCCGGTCGCCCCGCTCGGTGCGCTCCACCAGCATCGAGGACACGATCGCCATCATCACGCCGAAAAAGCTTTGGCGGCGAACCCCTTCGGCGACGTCGGCGAGCGTGAGCGGGGCGCTCGGACCCAGCGCCTCGCGATAGGCCCGCAGCAGCGCGTCGTAGTGCTCCCGGCGGTCCGGGGTCGGCAGCGCACAGCCCAGGAAATACGCGAGGTCGGTCAGCGCCGGGCCCCACGAAACCGTCTGCCAGTCAACGACCGTCAACGGGCGGTCGGCCCCGGCGGTGCCGAACAACAGGTTGTCCAGCCGGTAGTCGCCGTGCATCAGGCCTTGGATGCGCCCGGGCGCAGACTCGGCCGCCAGGTAGCCGTCGAACGACGCGACGAGCCGTTCGCACACCATGCGGTGCTCCGGCGCGATCTGGTCCCCGTAGCGGTCGATGAATCCTGCGTACAGCGGGGTGATCATCGACTGGTCGAGCGGCGACTCACGGTTCAGCCACGGCGCCTCGGCCAGTGTGGGATCGCCCAGCAGCGGGCCGTGCAGCCGCCCCAGCTCCACGACACACAGCTGCGCTTGATCGGCTGTCGCGCCCGCGATTTCGTCCCCGACGACCGCCGGCCCGGCATCGCCGAGCAGCAGATCGAACACGCCCGTCGCGGTGTCGACGGCGGCGTGGTAGCACGGCGCTATCGGGCCGCCCAGGCGTGGCGCGATGTCCCCGTAGAAGCGCACCTCCCGCTCGTAGAGGCCCAGGGCCAGCCCCGTTTGCCGGCTCACCGGGTCGGTGGCCGCCACCTTGAGCACCACCGACTCCGGCCTGCCCGGGCCCGCCGCGCCGTCGGCGTAGCGGAGCCGGACCCGGTAGCACTCGCTCATCTGGCCGGTGCCGATGCGCTCGACGTCGAACTCGGCGACGGGTCCCCCGCCGATCGCCGTGGCCAACCACGCGGCGGTGAGATCTTCGGGGCGTTCGATGACTTGTTCGGTCTCGGCATGCATGAGGGTCAGCGTGCCAGGTCACCGCGCCAGGGAGAAGCCGTCCCAGGCAATCCGGCGGTGCTGATGTGGATCGAACTCGACGCGGCTCTTGCGGTCGAAGACCATGACGGCACGGTCGGCGGTGGTGTAGGCCGGCCAGTCGTCGCCCGGGGCGCCGCTGCGGCTGAAGGACCGCCAGCGCCGTTGCACCTGGTTGCTGACCCGCAGCGCGGCGCGCCGGTCCGCCGCGGCGGTCAGCAGGGCACCGAATCGGGTGCGGTAGACGTCGAAGACGGCCAGCAACTCGGTGGCATGCGTCGCGCCCAGGCCCGACCAGCGCAGCGTGCGCGGGGCGTAGTCGTACCGGTAGAGGTAGGTGGGCGCATGCGCGCTGTGGGCCTCGGCGATCTGCCAGGCCGCCGAGCCGAAGGCGAAGTCGCCGCCGAGTTGGATGCAAGCAGAGGGCGCCGGGTAATCCGGGTAGGCGGCGGTGATGCGTTCACGCGCAGCCGGTTCCGTGTCCGCCAGCAGCTCCTCGATCATCGTCTGATTGGTCGGCAGCATTTTGAGGAACCGGGTGAACAGGCGGCCCTCTTCGGCGTTGGTGCCCACGATCAGCGGCACCCGGTGTGCGCTGCCCCCGCGCATCGCCTCGACGGGGTCGACGGGCACGACGTCGTCACCGGCGACCGGGCCGATCGGGAAGGCGCCCAGCCTGTCTTCCATGCCCTGATCTATCAACCGGTGTTGCGCGTCCACCAGTTGCGCCGCCGACGCCCGCATCAGCACCTCGGCGGCGTTCCCCCGGCGCGCGCCCAGCAGTTCGGCGAAGCGTGTCGCGAATTCCGCGGCGGTCTCCGGGGAGCGCACCATGCCGGAGGCCGGGCTCTCCGAAATGGCCCGGGCGAACAGCCCTTCGGCGGAGGGCACCGCCAGCAGCGTGGCGGTGATGTGCGCGCCGGCGCTCTCCCCGAAGATGGTGACGTTGTCCGGGTCGCCGCCGAACGCCGAGATGTTGTCTTTCACCCAGCGCAGCGCCATCACCAGGTCGCGCAGGAACAAGTTGCTGTCGATGGTGACGTCCGGCGTCGAAAGGGACGACAGGTCCAGGCATCCCAATGCGCCGAGCCGGTAGTTGACCGACACGTACACGCAACCGCGGCGCGCCAGCGCGGCGCCGTCGTAGAGCGGCGTCGCCGAGCTGCCCAGGATGTAGCCACCGCCGTGGATGAAGACCATGACGGGCAACGGCGCTTCGGCCGGCGCCTCGGGGGTGACGACGTTGAGGGTCAGGCAGTCCTCCCCCATCGGCTGGTAGCGACCGACTCCGAGCATGGTGTAGCGGCGCTGCTGGGGCGCACAGTTGGCGAATCCGTGGCAATGCCGCACGCCCGACCACGGCTGTGCGGGCTGCGGCGCCCGCAACCGCAGGGATCCGACGGGCGGCCGGGCGTAGGGGATGGATCGCCAGCGGTGGACGCCGTCGCGGGTGAAACCTTCCACAGTGCCGATGGTCGTGCGTGCGCGGACAGTGCGCTGATGCATAACCCGACGGTAGCCGACATCACCGGCGTAACGCGCGCGCAGCGCCTTATTTTCGCCGCACGGCGGTTAGCCTGGCTGGATGCGGATCGCCGCGCTGCTCGCAGCGTCGTTACTGGTCGCCGGGTGCTCGCACACCGTGGGCGGCCAGGCCCAGCAAACCCAGACGTCCGCGGGCGCGTCCGCGACTCCGTCGGGCGGCAAGCCCGCGGCCCCCTCGGCCCCGCCGGCAGCCGGGGCCCCGATCTCCGACGTCGTCGCGTGGATCGAGGCGGGGCGGCCCGCGGATCCGGGCCACTTTCACGACGCCGTCCGCGACGGCGCGACCACACCACTGGGAGATGACGTCGCCTTCACGGCGGCGGCCGGCAAAGTCTCCTGCCTGACCGATTCCCAGCATGCGGCGGGCGCCCTGCTCTGCCTGGTGAACCTGACCAGTCCACCGCCCGCGCCGCCGACGTCCTACGGCGACTGGCAGGGCGGCTGGGTGACGTTCGACGGGGTGAACCTGCAGGTGGGTTCGTCGCGGGCCGACCCCGGTCCGTTCATCAACGGCAACGGTCCCGAACTGGCCAGCGGTGATTCGCTGGCATTCGGCGACTATCGTTGCCGCGCCGACCGAACCGGACTGTATTGCGTGAACTACGCCCACCAATCGGCGGCGCGGTTGACCCCGGCGGGCATCGAGCCGTTCGGCTGCCTGCGGCCGGGGCCGGCACCGGACGGCGTCGGCGTGGCGTTCAGCTGTTCATGATGGTCGCGAACAGTTCGCCCATCTCGTCGGCCGGCCCGCCGGGAACGGTGTAGCCGGCTTCGTCGCGAATCTCGTCGAGGTGGTCGCGCACTTTTTCGATCGACAGCAGCGGATCGTAGAAGCCCCTTGTCCTGCCGACGAAAAACCGTGCGACATGCCCCGCCCCGACCGTGTAGACCTCTCCGGAAACCGGGCAATCCCGGTGCGTGAGGAATGCCGCCACCGGCGCCACCCGCGCCGGGTCCAGTTTTTGCAGGTATTGGCCGACGAGCCCGTCGAGTACCGCTTGCTCGGCCGGGTCATCCCGCCGGCCCGCGGCGGCGAGCGACTGGGCGAGCATCCGGGTGTGGGCGATGGGCGCGATGGCGTTGACCTTGACGCCGCGCTCGGCCCCTTCGGCGGCCAGCACCCGGGTGAGGCCGAGCAACCCGGTTTTGGCGGCGCCATAGTTGCTCATGCGTTCCGCGCCAAGGATTCCCGCCGCCGAGCAGGTGTTCAGCACTCGCCCGTAGCGCTGCTCGCGCATGATCCGCCACGCGGGCCGCATCACGTGGAACGCGCCCCTCAGGTGCACGTCGAGCAGCGGTTCGAACCGCTCGGGGGTCATGTCTTCGAACGGCGCGTCGCCGACGATGCCCGCGTTGTTGATCAGGATGTCGACGCGTCCCCAGGTGCGCAGGGCGGTGTCGATGATCGCCTCTCCCCCCTGGGGACTCGCCACGCTGTGCATGTCGGCGACGGCCTCGCCGCCTTGCCCCCGGATCTCCTCGGAGACGGCGTTCGCGGCTTGGGCGTCGGAGCCGGTTCCGGTCACCGATCCACCGGTGTCGTTGACCACGACGCGTGCGCCGCGGGCGGCCAGCAGCAGCGCGTACTGCCTGCCGAGGCCGCCGCCCGCGCCGGTGATCACGGCCACCTGATCGTCGAACCGCAACTCAGTGGTCATCTCACCAACTGACCGGAAGTTCTTTCATGCCATAGATGTTGGCGTCTTTGAACCTCAGCTCCGCGGGCGACACCGCGAGTTTCAGCCCGGGCAAGCGACGCGCCAGCGTGGCGAACGCGACCTGCATCTCGACGCGGGCCAGGTTGGCTCCGATGCATTGATGCACCCCATAACCGAAGCCCAAGTGTCCGCGGGTGTTTCGGTCGACGTCCAAGGATTCGGGATGGTCGACGAAATCGGCGTCCCAGTTCCCGGCGAGCAGGCTCATCATGACGTACTCCCCCGCACGGATCAGCTGACCACCGATCGTCAGATCTTCCGTCGCCACGCGATCGACCTGGCTGTGCACGATGGACAGGTAACGCATGAGCTCTTCGACGGCGTTGGCGATGACGGCCGGGTCCTCGGTCCGCCCGAGTCGCTCGAACACCTCGGGCTGCTCGAGCAGCGCAACGGTTCCCAACGAGATCATGTTGGCGGTGGTTTCATGACCCGCCTGCATCATGATCACGCCGTTCATGGCGGTGGTGGTGTGGTCGAGTTGGCCCGTCGCCACGTATTCGGTGAGCAGGCGGCTGATCAAGTCGTCGCCGGGTTCGCGCGCTTTGCGTTCCACCAACTCCTCGATGTAGGCGTACATGGCCGCGAACGCCCGGCCCTTTTCTTCGTCGGTGGATTTCTGGTCAAGCCCCTTGGTGGTGTTGCGCTGGAAGAGTTCGAGGTCTTCGGGCGGCACCCCCAGCAGCAGCGCGATCACCATCGACGGCACCGGCAAGGCGAATTCGCGCACCAGATCGGCCGGTGGGCCGTGCTCGATCATCCGGCCGAGATAGTGGTCGACCATCTCCTGAATGTGCGGCCGCATCGATTCGCAACGCCGGAAGGTGAAGTTGCTCGTCATCATGCGCCGCAACCGGTGATGCTCGGGATCGTCGGTCCGCGCGAACATCACCGCGACCTTGTTGTCGGCGTCCGTCGGCAGGATCGAGTCCGGAATGGTCTTCGCGGACAACCGCGGATCGACCAGCGCCGTCCTGATGTCCCGGTAGCGACTCACCACCCAGACGGGCTTGCCCTGGAACATCGCCCGCCGCAGGCCGGGTTCGTCGCGCCAGTCCGCGAATTCGAGCGGGGCCGCCAGCGGGCAATGCCTCGGCCGAGGGAGGGGCAACAGGGGGAGCTCTGCGTCCGAGCAGGATTCGCTGGCCTCGAAAGATATTGACATGTCCCGCGATTCTGATTAAGTGTCAGCTATCTGCCAGTTGTAGAGCGTAAAGCGCGGTTAGTTGGCAGTCAACCGTCAGTTACGCTGTCGAGATGACCGCCGTCGAGGACCGGCCGCTGCGCGCGGACGCGGCGCGCAACGTCGAGCGCATTCTGCGCGCGGCACGGGAGGTCTATGGGGAGCTGGGGCCGGATGCGCCCGTGGAGGCGGTCGCCCGGCGCGCCGGCGTCGGTGAGCGAACCCTCTACCGCAGGTTCCCCACGAAGGCCGACTTGGTGCGCGCCGCCCTGGATCAAAGCATTGCGGAGGATCTGACGCCGGTGATCGAGGGCGCCCGCCGTGCCGATGACCCGCTGCGCGGTCTGACCCAACTGATCGAGGCGGCGATCTCGCTGGGGGCCCGCGAACACAGCCTGCTGACCGCCGCGCGGCGCGCCGGTTCACTGACGTCCGACATCTCGGTTTCGCTCAACGCGGCGCTCGGCGAGCTGGCTCGTCAGGGCCAGCGAGCCGGCAGCATCCGCGCCGACCTCGTCGCCGACGACCTGCCTCGCTTGGTCGCGATGCTCTTCAGCGTGCTGTCGACCATGGATGCGAACAGCGACGGCTGGCGACGTTACGTCGCCCTCGTCGTCGATGCGATCTCGGTCGGCCAACGCGGGCCGTTGCCGCCGCCGGTGGCGCTGCGTTATGCGGTCGGTCCGAACAGCTGGCCGCTGTAAGCCCTACCGCTCATCCCACATCAGGCCGCGCATCGTCGCGGACAGCGGGATGTCCTCCACGCCGATGAGTCCTTCCGGGGCGCTGCACACCCAGTCGATCGCATTCACGGCGCGGCCCGCCGTGGCGATGCAGCCGGCATCGGTGGAATCGAACAGGGGATGCGAAACGTGGGTGTTGATCTCCACCCGGGGCTCGCCCTCCACGACGACGCGGTGCACACCGGTATGCCCGTCGGGGGGGAACTCCCAGTCGGGTGCCGCGGCCTGGGTGAGCCTGGTGACGTGCTCGAGGGTGATCACCGGCTTGCCGTCGCGCACACCCTCGGTGGCGAAGCGCACCGCGGCCATTCGTCCGGGATCCACCGTCATCATCGCGCACTCGATTCGTTCCGGTGTGTACCACGGTTCGACGCGTTGGCGCACGTCGTCCAGCTTGATGTCGAGATTGTCCGCCAGGCTGCGGACCTGACCTCCCCACATCGACACGATCACCCCGGGCAGGAACATCATCGGCGAGTCGTCGTCCGGGGCTGAACCAAATCCCATTGCGGCACCGGTGAATTCGGCGTCGTCATAGTTGCCGTAGTCGAAGATCTCCTGCACGGTGATCGAACCGACGCGGGTGGTCAGGCTGACCGCCGAGTGGACCAGCGTATCGCCGGAGAAGCCGGGGTCGATGCCGTTGACGTACAGCGACGTGTTGCCGGCCGCGCAGGCACGCTCCAACGGCTCGCGCAGCCAACCGTCGGCGTGGCGCGGCGTGACCAGCCAGACCATCGACGTCCCAACGACATTGGTGCCCGCCGCCAGGAACTTGGCCATCTGCTCGATGGCTTCCGTCGGTCGTGTCTCACCCTGGGATGTGTAAACCACGCAGTCGGCCCCGAGGGCGACCAGGGCGTCGACGTCGTCGGTGGCGACGATCCCGGTCGGTTCGTCGAGCCCACACAGCCGCGCCGCGTCCTGGCCGATCTTCTCCGCGCTCGCGGCGTGCACTCCGACCAGTTCGAGATCGGGTCTACCGATGATCGCCCGCAGCGAGTGCCGGCCGACGTTCCCGGTGGAGAATTGAATGACTCTGCGCACGGTTACCCTCGTTCTTCCAGCGGTGCTGCGACCCATCATGACCCGTTCACGCGGAGCGCAGGTCAGTAATCGGGTATCGGCAAAGGGGAATTGTTCGAGTCGATGCCGCCGTCGACGTGGAAGACCGCGTTGGTCGCGTAACAATCGCGCGTGCAGAGGTACACCGCGAGCCGCCCGAGATCTTCGACGTCACCGAGCCGGTGCAGCGGGGTGGCCTCTTGCATCTTCTCCAGCGACCCTGGCATCAGATCCAGGCTGCCCTTCAGGCCGTCGGTGGCGAACGAACCCAGGGCAATGGCGTTGACGCGAATCTTCGGCGCGAGTTCCTGCGCCATCGCGCGGGTAAGCGCTTCCAGCCCGCCCTTCGCGACGCAATACGCGGTCAGCGCCCGGATGCCGAACCGCGCCGAGCCCGAGGAGATGTTGATGATGGAACCTCTTCCGGCGCTGAGCATCTGGGGTGCCACGAGCTGGCTCATGATGAACGCGGAGGTCACACACCAGTCGAACGTATGCCGGAAATCCTCGTCGGTGATATCCAGGAAGCGCGCGTAGGTCGACCCGCCGACGTTGTTGACGAGGATGTCTATGCGGCCGAAACGCTCCATGGCGGTGTCGACGACCCGTTCTCCGTCCGGACGACTCATCGCGTCGGCGACGAGCGCCAGTCCCTTGCCGCCCGCCGCCTCGATACCCTCGATCGTGCTCACGATGTCCGCTTCGGTTCGGGCGGTCCCGACCACCGTGACCCCGGCCTCCCCCAACACCCGGGCGATGCCCGCCCCGACGCCCTTCCCGGCGCCGGTGACGATCGCGACCTGTCCGTCCAGCCGGAACTGCTCCAATGCCATGTAAGCTCCTTCAGCCGCGCGTGCCGGGTGCGCGTTCAATCTAAGAATATTGCTGACTAAAGTCAATGAACTCACGGTGTCGCCGCTGCGCCTCGCAGGTGCGACCCGATAATGCCCAAGTATTGCAAGCCTTGCTGGCCGGAAAGCGGCATACTTGTCCAGGTAGCCCTGGGGCTCATAGATGAGTCAGGTCAACTTATGAGGAAGAAAATGGCTGTGACGGACCGGTTGTCGGCGCGAGAAGCAAAGCGCTTGCAGACCAGGGAGCGATTGATGGGCGCCGCCATCGCGGAGTTCGCCCGGGCCGGAATGGCCGAGGCCGACGTCGGCGCCATCGTGGCCGCCGCCGGTGTCGCCCACGGGACCTTCTTCTTCCACTTCCCCACCAAGGAGCATGTGCTGCTGGAACTGGAGCGCCGCGAAGAGGACCGCATCGCCAAGCAGTTCGCCCAATTCTTGAAGTCCGAGCACGATCTTGGTTCCGCGCTGAACGAGGCGGTCCGCCTGGTGATCGGATTGGAACGCCGGCTGGGCGATCTGCTCTTCAACGACTTTCTCGCACTGCACTTCTCACAGACTCGTCCGCCCACCGAAGACGGCAGGGATCATCCCCTGATCGTCCTGGTCGCCCAGGAGATCGCGCAGGCTCAAGACCGCGGCGAGATTGATCCCGGCGTCAGCCCGATGAACAGCGCGGTGTTCTTCTTGCTCGGCCTCTACTCGCTGTTGATCACAACCAACCACTGGCCGACGGGCCGCGCCCTGTTGGAGGATTACGTCGCGCGGACGTTGCGCAGCATGCAGCCGTGAGGCATGCGCGTCAGGGACGGATCACGCCGCGCAGCGGTATGAGCCCAAGTTCCTTGTGGGTCATGAAACCCGGCGGGGCGTCGCAGACGGCGGGAATGGCGTTTGCGGGGCCCATCGCGGTCCAGGTGTAGCCGGGCAACGCATAGCCGCCGCCCGGGTCCTGCGCCCCCTGGAGGATCAACTCCGTGGACGAGTCGCCCTCGACCACGATGCGATAGTGATAGTGCTGAGGCCAATCCTGTGGTGGCTCAATGGCATCGTAGGTGTCCATCGTGTAGATCTCGTGGAAGACGATGAGCGGGCGGCCCTCGACCCACGCCGTCCATTTATGATGCTGGCGGGCGACTGTCCCCGCCCGGATCACCCCTGTGAAGCCCGGCATGTCACTGGTTTCGGATCCTTCGAAGGGAATGTCGCGCGTGGCGACCCCCAGTTCCACCTCCGTGGTGTACCTTTCGACCGTCTTGCCCATGTGCTCGACGATCATCGCCATCGACTGCGCGAACAGCGGCCAGGCCTGCCCCAATAGATTCGGGCCGTCCTCGAACCCAGACGGGTCACTGCCCATTCCCATCTCGAACAAGTACTTCAGGGTGTCCCTGCCGAAATTCACTACCTCGTAGATGTGGATCGTGTCGATCTGGCTGACGATGCGGGCCAATGTCAGGACTAGCAGGTCGCCCGCGAAACCCGGGTTGATACCGCCGGCATGGAACGACGTACCGCCGTCCAGGCAGGCGGAATGGATCTTGTCGATATCCGCCTGACTGTGTTCGGTTCGATACCACCACGCGCCGCCCGAAGCGACCACGTTCTTGCCCCCGCGCAGCAGGCGGCAGACTTCATCGGGATCGAACCACAAGGGCGCATAGAACACGCAATCGGCATCAAGGGCCTCGACGGCCGCCTTGTCGTCGGTGGCCAGCACCCCGATCGGTGGCTTACCGCAGAGCTCGCCGGCGTCTTTACCGACCTTCTCGGGGCGATTGCAGAGCACTCCGACCAGTTCGTAGGCCGGGTTGTGCACAAAATGGCGCAGCGCCACCGTCCCGACATTGCCGACGCCCCACTGGATGACGCGGTACTTCCGCTCGGCCGGCGGCTTCGCACCGGATGTCTTTTCTTGGGTGAGCGTCATCGCTACTCCTTTGCACGCACCGACTTTCGCTATGCGGAACGCGCGGTCTCGCCGGCACACCGGCCTGAACGGCGGGGCGCTCGCTGAGCGTAGGCCTCGGCAGAATGATGTGTCAACGACTTACGACCTGACTTGTGTCAGTCACATTAGCGGGCAGACAGCGCCTGGCAGTCACCCGGTTTCTACGCTTACCGGTATTCCCATGTTGCACATCGCCGCTGAGCCGACGGCCGGGGCGCAATGGGCACCCGCTGGGCGTCGCCGGTCGACAGTTATGCTGACTACAGTCAGCCTGTTATAGTGCACGGGCCGATCCAATCAGCGTCGATGACGGGGAGGGTTGTCGTGAATCCGCCGAAGCTGGACCAGCACAATGCCGGCACCGGCGACCGCTCCACCCGCCCTTCGACCGGCCTGACCATCGACGAGCACATGGAACGGTCGCACCTGGCGCAGCGTCGGGCCGACAAATGGCTTATCTCCGGCAGCCTCCTGATCGGCACCGCGGCGCTGGGCGTCTTCGGCTTGCCGCTGTTTCTCTGGGGTGTCCGACTGCTGCGCCGGGCCCTGCGAGACGGTCTCTCGGTGCGCCCGATGCTGGTCACGCTGCTGGGCTATCTGGTCATCATCGACGCGGCCATCAACACCGTGGGCTGGGCGCTCGACCTGGTGGCAAACCACACGCTGCTGGCCCGCGTGCTGCTGAACGGCTGGGGCAACATGTTCGACGCCGGTTATTTCTGGCACTACAACGAGCTGTGGGTCGGCGGGGCGGCCGGTCCGGGCGAAAAGGCGTGGGAAGTGGGCCTCATCCTGACCGTCTTCACGATGCGCATCGCCGCCGCCATCGGCTTTTTGCAGATGAAACGCTGGGGCCATCAGTGGATGGTGGTCACCTGCTGGATGGGCGTGGTGATCTGGATCGGCTACGTGTTCAACATGACCATGTTCGCCGACGTACGCTTCGCCGGCGTCGTGCTGCCGGTCGTCGGCTGGTGGCTCTACGACATCTTCTACATCACCCCCTTCCTCGCCATCCCCTACCTGCACACCGTCAACCGTGAACTCTTCTCCGATTGACCATGTCTGCGCGAACGCTTCGACACCACGAGCGAGTCATTCGTCACCGGGCCCCGGGCCCGCCACCAAGGAGGTCAAATCGTGGCTTATGTCTGGGAGATCCTTCGGTATGTCGCCGCGTGGGGTGGCACCGGACTGATCATCTGGTTCTGGTACTGGCTGTTCTCCAACATCGGGACGTTCTGACCGCCGAAATGGACCGCCCGGACTCGTTGGATTCGGCCAATGCCTGAAGACTCCCACGCGATGGCACTGGAGCGGAGTTGCTCGGTCACAGCGGTCGCGCTGAGCGAGCGACGTCGTGAGGGCGCCCGGCTGGTCACCGGTGACCGGCGCCGGTTCGGCCTGAACGCGGCGTTGACGTTCGTTCACGTCCCCTACCCGCCGCTGTGCGATTGGACCCGCAGGGCCCTGACATGCGGTGTGGCCCTGCAATGTTCACCGTCCAAGGATCGGATCACCGAATATCGGCTGAACGAGTTGTCCGCTCGAGAGGTGCGCGCCCTCAGCGTTGTCGAAGCCGGGGTCGCCCTCGGTTGGCTGGCCTCGCGTTGGCCGGGTCTGCTCCCCGACGCTCGACGCCTGCTACCGGACCTGCACACCGAAGCCGGCGACCTGACCGCCGTGGAGATGCTCAATCGGGCAATCGCGCTGGCCGCCACGCGCCGGGCATTGACGGTCCATCCGCTGCTGGGCACCTTGCCGCTGGCGTTCACGGCGCCGCAGGGCTTGGCCGACCGGTTGCGTCGGAGCTTAGGCAGGATGCCCTGGACCACAGCGCAAAAGCGGCTGCCACGGCCGTACTCGGTTCCCGTTGGCGGCGACGGCGGTGTCCGTAATCCCAATCTGCCGCCGCCAAGCCGGCCGCAGGACAACGATTTCGACGTGACCCCCGAACACCGCCCGGGGATTCCCTATCCGGAATGGAACATGTGGACCCGGCAATTCATGCGCGACCACGTCGCGGTGATCGAGTGCGGGGACGCCCGGCGCACACCGGCTCCGGTGCCCGTGGCCATTGACGTGCGTAAGTGGTTCGAAGAACACACCCACCGTGGGATGGCGAACCGCCTCGAGGACGGCTCGGACCTCGACGTCGACCAATACGTCAGCCACTACATCGACCTCACCACCGGCGAGGCCAGGGAGCCGAGGATATTTCGCGAGTTGCTGCCCATCGGCCGCGACGTCACGACCGCGGTGCTGCTTGACGGCAGTTCATCGCTGGGGGTGCACGGAGGGCGAATCTTCCAACTGGAATTGGCCTGCGCCGACGCGCTTTCGCGCGCCATGACCCTTGCCCGAGAGCGACACGGCGTCTTCGCCTTCACCGGCAACACCCGCCATCGTGTCGAAGTCCATTGCCTGAAGGATTTCAACGACCGCCGGCTGGTGGCGCCCAGCGGGCTCGGCCTGTCGACCCGCGGGTACACCAGGCTCGGTGCGCCGCTGCGCCATTTGACCGGCCGGCTGCTCGCACAGGCGTCCGAACGACGGCTCATGATCGTGATCGGCGATGGTCTGCTCTCCGACGAAGGCTATGAGGGCCGCTACGCCTGGGCGGATGCCGCGCACGCCGTCGAGGAGGCCAACGAAGCGGGGGTGTCGATCTATTACGTCGGCGTGGGGCCGGCCCGTGTCGATCCCCTACCCGAGGTGTTCGGGCCCCGACGGTCGCAACGGATCCGACGCGTAGAGGAGCTTCCGCGGGTGTTGGCTCATGTCCATCGCGAGCTGGTTGCCGCATGAGTGCCGCCACCGACACCTACTTCGCAAACGGCAACGAAGTCCAGCTCTTCGAGCAGGCCTTCCGCCGGCGCATGCCGGTGATGCTCACCGGCCCGACCGGTTGCGGCAAGACGCGTTTCGTCGAGCACATGGGCCTGCTGTTGCAACGGCCCGTCGTCACCATCAGTTGCCACGACGACCTCACCAGCTCCGATCTCGTCGGCCGCTTCATGGTGACCGGCGGCGACGTGGTCTGGACCGACGGTCCGCTGACCCGGGCCGTCAAAGCCGGCGCGATCTGCTACCTCGACGAAGTCGTCGAGGCTCGCCACGATTCGCTGGCCATCCTGCATTCGCTCACCGATCACCGGCGATCGCTGTACCTGGATCGAGCGGGTGAAGTGGTGACGGCGCCGGATTCCTTCATGCTGGTGTGTTCGTACAACCCGGCATATCGCAGCTCGCTGAAGGAGCTGAAACCGTCCTTCCGGCAGCGGTTCGTCACCCTCGCGATGCGTTACCTCCCGGCCGAGCGCGAGGCCGAGGTGATCGTCGCCGAAGCCGGGATTCCCCTCGCCACGGCGCGTCGCTTGGTCGACTGCGCGGTGGCGATCCGCACCGCCGACGAAGCCTTTCACTTCGAGCCGCCGTCGACCCGGGTATTGGTCACCGCTGCACACCTGATCGCTTCCGGCGCAAGCGAATTGGATGCAGCCGAGGCTTGCATCCTCGCGCCGTTGAGCCTCGACGGCGCGGTCACCGACGGTCTGCGCGAAGTCGCGGCGGCCAGCCTGGCCACCACCGACGCCCCGAGTGCACGCCCCTAGGAAAGGAGCCGACGGCATGGAACAACAGGAGAGGAAGCGCAAGAGGGCGCTCATCGTCTTCCAGCTGTTCATCTACGGCTACTTGCTGGTGATGTTCGGCATCCAGCTCTACATGTCCTTCGCCCGTGGCTGGTGGGACTTGTGAAACCTGTTGTGGCGCAGGATACAAGCTCGGTCAGCCTGGACGATCACCACGACGCGTCCCGCCACGCGCAGCGCCGCGCCGACAAGTGGATGATCGTCGGCGCCGCCTTGATGGGCATGTGGGCTCCGGGCCTGATCGGATTTCCCATCTTCATGCGCGGAGTTTGGCTGCAGCGCCAGGCGCTGCGCGCCGGCCTGTCGGTCCGGCCCATGATCGTGACGCTGATCGGTTATCTGGTGCTGATCGACGGAATGCTCAACAGCCTCGGCTGGGCCCTGGACCTGGTTGCCAACCACACCTTGATCAACCGGGTGCTGATGGTCGGCTGGGGCAACATGTTTGATGCCGGCTACTTCTGGCACTACAACGAGCTGTGGGTCGGCGGCGCGGCGGGGCCGGGCGAAAAGGCTTACGTGGCGGGGCTGATCCTCACGGTGTTCTCCATGCGGGTGGCCGCGGCGATCGGGTTCCTGCAGATGAAGCGGTGGGGCCACCAGTGGATGGTCGTCACTTGCTGGATGGGCGTCGTGATCTGGACCGCCTACGTCTTCAACATGACCATGTTCGCCGACGTGCGTTATGCCGGCGTCGTTTTCCCGGTCGTCGGCTGGTGGCTCTACGACATCTTCTACATCACCCCCTTCCTCGCCATCCCCTACCTGCACACCGTCAACCGCGAAATCTTCACCGACTAGGTCTTAAAGGAGCAGCGCCATGACCGCCCCGTCACCCACCGAAGAACACGGCCCGGCCGCGGATCTCGAGCCCGGGACCACGCCGTACTACGCGCGAATGCACAAATGGATCAAACGCGCCGTGTTGGTGTGCCTGGTGGCGCTGGTCATCGAAGGCGCCTTCACGTTGCCGTTCATGGCCGTGTATTACGGCTACCCCACCCTGAGCCTCACCGAAATCTGCAGCGAGCTGTTGAAGATTCGCTATTCGAACGACACGTTGGAGTGCAAGTACCCGTACCCGCCGTTCGGGGCGCCGGAGGGCGCCGAGGGAAAGGCCACCGCGCAAGACGTGTGGGGCATCCAGCCGATACCGAAGTATCACCGGCTCGGCTTCCGCGAACTGGTCAGGATCCACAACGAACGGCTGGCTCGCCAGGCGGCCCCACAGCACGCGGCGCCGCACCCCTGACGATCGATCCGGTCGGTGGACGGCGCGCGCCGCGGACGGGAGTCCGGGGCGGGCGACAGCGGGTGTGACGTTGGACTCTATCCCCCGGCGCCGTAGTCGTTTTCGCTGGCTTGGTGAGCGACAGGAGGGGTCATGGGAACGGTCGAGATGATCGGTCTTGGGGTGGCGGGCGTGGTGGTGGCGTCGGTCTTGTGCGTGATCGCGGTGAGCATCGCGGTGGGGTGGGTGCGCCGGAGACCGCTGAACGGCCGCACCGGCGAGCGGCGGCGCGGTGTGTGATGGCCGCCATGCGGCCGGGCCGGTAGGGCGGTCGGTGCAGTGAGCGTGACGGGATCCGCGCCGGCGCGGTTGGGCCTGACCTCGGAGCAGGCCACCGCGCGATTGCACGCGGAGGGCCCGAACCGCCTGCCCGCACCGCGCAGGATGCCGGCTTGGCGACGGCTGCTCGCGGAGATGGTGCACTTTTTCGCGCTGCTGTTCTGGGTGGCCGGCGGCCTGGCATTTATCGCGGGGATGCCGCAACTGGGTGTGGCGGTGTTCGTCGTGATAGTGCTCAACGGGCTGTTCGCGTTCGCTCAAGAACAACGCGCCGAGCACGCGTCGGAACGGTTGGGCGAGCTGCTGCCCCGGCGCGCCACCGTCGTCCGCGACGGGGTGGGCCGGCAGATTCCGGCCGAGGAGTTGGTGATCGGTGATGTGGTGCTGCTCGCCGAGGGCGATCGCATCTCGGCGGATCTGCGGCTGGACGTCACGCACGCGCTGGCGGTGGACACCTCGGCGCTGACCGGAGAGAGTGTGCCCGAGCACCCCGCGGTCGGTGAGGAAGTGCATGCGGGCTGTTTCGTGGTGGAAGGGGAAGGCCGGGCCACGGTCGAGGCGACCGGCCGGCACACCAGGCTGGCGGGGATCGCCCGGCTGACCCAGGCGCAGCGGCCCGCGCCGACCCCGCTGCGCAAAGAACTCGACCGGGTGTCCCGCCTCATCGCTGCCGTCGCGGTCGCCGTGGGAGCGGTCTTCTTCGGCGTCGCGCTGCTGCTCGGCACGCCGCCGTCCGCCGGGTTCCTGTTCGCGGTCGGAGTGACGGTGGCCGTGGTGCCAGAGGGTCTGCTGCCCACCGTCACGCTGTCGCTGGCGATGGGAGCGCAGCGGATGGCCGGCCGGCACGCGCTGGTGCGGAATCTGGAGGCGGTGGAGACGCTGGGCTCAACGACGTTCATCTGCACCGACAAGACGGGCACATTGACTCGCAACGAGATGTCGGTGGTCGAGGTGTGGATGCCGGACGGGACGGCCACCATCGACGGCAACGGCTACGAACCGACGGCCACGGTGCACTGCACGGGCGGCGAGGCCGCTCTCCGGGATCTGGCCCGCGTCGCCGTGCGCTGCTCGTCTGGGCGCGTGACCGAAAAGGACGGTCGCTGGGTAGCGCACGGGGATCCGATGGAGGCGGCGCTGGATGCGTTCGCGCGCCGGGTCGGCGTCAGCGCCGACGAGGACGCTCACCGGAACCCGGACGTGGCGAGGTTTCCCTTCGACACCCGTCGCCGCCGCATGTCCGTGGTCGCCGGGAACATGGTGTTCGTCAAAGGTGCTCCTGACGCGGTCTTTCCGCGCTGCACGGTTCCGCCCGGGTCAACCGACACCCTGCGGGCGCTGGCTCGCCGCGGCCTGCGCGTGCTCGCGGTCGCGGCGCGCGAGCTCACCGGCGAAACCCCCGAATCCGACGCCGACGCGGAGCGGGACCTCACCTTGCTGGGGCTGATCGCGCTGGAAGACCCGCCGCGCCAGGGCGCGGCCGCCGCATTGGCCGCCTGCCGTCGCGCCGGCATCCGGGTGGCCATGGTGACCGGCGATCATCCCGACACCGCGCGGGCCATCGCCGTCGAAGTGGGCCTGCTGGGTCCGGACCAGTTTGTGGCGACAGGACACGATCTGCCCAGCGACGATGCGGAGCTGGGCGCGCTGCTCGACAACGACGGGGTCGTGGTCGCGCGGGTGACGCCGGAAGACAAGCTGCGGATCGCCCAGGCGTTGCGTCACCGCGGCCATGTCGTGGCGATGACCGGAGACGGCGTCAACGACGCCCCGGCGCTGCGCGAGGCCGCGATCGGGGTGGCGATGGGCCGTTCCGGCACCGACGTGGCCCGCGAGGCCGCCGACTTGGTGCTGCTCGACGACGACTTCGGCACCATCGTCGCCGCGGTCGAACAGGGCCGCGCCACGTTTGCCAACCTGCGCCGATTCCTCACCTACCACCTCACCGACAACGTGGCCGAGCTCGCCCCGTTCGTCGTCTGGGCCCTCAGCGCCGGGACATTCCCCCTCGCGATCGGGGTGCTGCAAGTGCTGGCTCTCGACATCGGCACCGACGTCCTGCCGGCGTTGGCCCTGGGCGCCGAGCCGGCCGGCGCGCACGTGCTGGACCGGCGCCCGACGCGCCGGCACCTGCTCGACCGTACCTTGTTCGCGCGCGCATTCGGGGTGCTGGGCCCCGTCGAGGCCGCCGCGGAACTCGTCGCCTTCGTCGTCGCGATGCTCGCGCTCGGCTGGCGTCCGGGCGCGCCCTTCCCGCACGGTTCGGCGCTGCTGGCCGCCTCGGGCGCGGCGTTCACCGCTGTGGTATTCGGGCAGGCGGCCAACGCGTTCGCGTGTCGCAGCACCATCCGCCCGGTGTGGGCGGTCCGCCGGCGCGCGAACCGGCTGCTGTTGGTGGCCGTCGCGGTCGAGATCGCCATGCTGGTGGCGTTCCTTTACCTGCCGCCCCTGGCCCGCCTGCTCGGCCAGACCGGGCCGTCGTGGATCGGCTTCCTGGCCGCCCTCCTCGCCATACCGGCGGTCCTGGGTGCTGACACGCTCCAGAAGGGTTTCCGGCGGTTGCGGCCGGCCCGCACGGGCTAATGCGGGACGTCGGGCCCGCGGTCGCTTGCCGGCAGCGGCGGGTCGCCCCCGGAGGACAGTTCGAGCACCCGGATTTCGCCCGAGGCCCCGTCGACCTCGACGAGCGCCCCGGGCGGCAACAGCTTGGTGGCCCCCTGCACGTCGACCACGCAGGGGAACCCGAATTCGCGGGCCACCACCGCGGCGTGGGACATCGGGCCGCCGAGTTCGGTCACCACGGCGGCGGCGTAGCAGAACGCGGCGGTGTACCCGACGTCGGTGACCTCCGCGACGAGGATCTCGCCGGGCTGCAGGTCGTCGATCGTCTCGGGCCGCACGATGCGCACCCGGCCGCGCACCTTCCCCCCGCACACGCCGACACCGCGCAGGGCTTCCCCGCTGGTGAGCGCCGCCGGGGTCGTCGTGGTCGGTTGCCAGCTTCCGCTGAACACCGTCGGTGGGACCACGGCGGCCAGCCGGCGTTGTTCGGCCCGGCGTCGGGCCACCAGCGCCCCGACATCGGCGGGCAGCGCGTCGAGCTCGTCGACGAGCAGGTAGAACACCTCGTCCGCGGGGTCGAAGATTCCGGCCTCGACCAGCCTGCGCCCGTACTCGCGCATCAGGTTGCGCAGCACCCAGTTGGCCCGCACCACTTTGTCGCGACGGGCTTCGCGGTCGCGCAGCTGGCGCGCCGCCAACTGCGCAACGGGCTTGGCGTGCAGCGGAATACGGGGGCGGCGCGGGTGAGGCGCCGCGGGGGCGCTCATCGCCCTGGTCACCATCCGGACGAGCAACTCGGGATCGTCAGCGTAGCTGACCGACCGCATCTCGAGTTCGGCGGGGCCACGATGCCCGATCAGCGCCAGCTCGGCCAGCACGGCGGCGTGAAACTCCGGCGCCTCGACGGCCAGCTTGCCCAGCCGCTCCCCCGGTTCCGCCAGCAGCGCTGTCACTTTCGGGTCGCGCTGCGCGGCGACCACCAACCGCTGCATTGCCTCGACCGATCGCGCACTGACCAATTCCGGTCCCGCCGGCGCGGCGGTGTCGCGTCCACACAAACCGCGCAGCAGGACGTTGAACGCCGCGCACAGCATGAACGACGCCGACGCCAGCACCCAGCCGTGCACCACCTCGTCGCGCGCCAACGAGATCAGGCTCAGCAGCCGACGATCGTCCAGCCCGCTGACATCGCCGGTGAGGCGTTCGAGGCGATCGACATCGGCGACGAATTCGTGGGTGTCCTTGGACGAGCCCGCGGACAGACCGACGAGGTTGACACCGAATACCCCGATGTTGCGGATGGTCCGCAATTGCTTGCGGATCCGGCCGGTTTCGGAGCGTGGACGCTCCGCACCGAAGATCGGCAACGACGCCATGCTCGGACCGAAAAATCCGCTGTTGCTGACGATCGTCGCCGGCTTGGCGAACGGCACGGTTTCGGCCATGTAGTGCGCCGACGTGATGGCCCCGTAGAGGCGGTGGGCGAAGACGGCGACGGTCCGCGTGGCGATTTCGCGCTGGACGATGCCGCCGGGGCGCAGCCGCTCGGCGATGGCCACGCCGCCCGCGCGCAACCCGCGCACGGTCGCCGAGGCCGACGCCGGCGAGAACGGGCCGGGAAGCGCCTCCGACAAATTGGTGGCCAGAAAAGTCGGAAAGCGCGGATCGATCGGGGTGTCGAATTCCCCGTTGTCTCCGGGCGGGCCGGCCCAATCGGGCTTCACCCCGTCCTCGGTGGGCGCATCGACGGACGGAAGGTCGCCGATGGTGGCCATCCGCCACGGCAGCGACACCACCCGCCCGCCCACGGTGACCCGCCCGCGCACCGCGAGCGCGAAATCCTCGACACATTCACTGGAGTTCCACGCCGGCCGGAATCGCCACTGCTCCCGCAACCGCGCGGTATCCATGAACGCGGCGCCGTGCACCAGTCGCAGCTCGGCCAGTTCGAAGCCCAGTCGAATGACGGGGCGTCCGAGCGCGGCGGCGATCCGACGGAAGGTCAGCTCGCCCGGGGCGGCGAGATTGACCGGGCCGCTGCCGATTTCGGGGTCGACGATCGCCCGGTTGAAGAGCCGAAGGGCGTCGTCGGGGTGGACGACCTGCATGAGACGGTCGGCGGACCCGTCCGGGAATGCCGGCAGCGCCAGCAGCCGGCGCACCCAATTATCGACGCTTCGGCCGATGATCAGCGCCGAGCGGATGGCGACCCATTCCAGGTCCGAATCCTCGAGCATCCGCTCGACCTGGGCCTTGTGCTGACCGTCGGCGCCGACCGGCGTTCTGGCGTCGTGCTCGGTCTTCGGCGCGTCCCCGCTGCCGTAGACGTGCGCCGACGAGGCGAAGACGATCCTGCTGGCCCCGGTCCGTGCCATCGCCGCCAGCACGTTGCGGGTGCCGTCGATGTTGACCTGCCGGCTGACCCGGGCGTCGGGTCCGGGGCTGTTCGCCCACGCCAGGTGCGCGACGACGTCGGCGCCGGTCAAGGCGCGGGTGACGGCGTCGGTGTCCCGGATGTCGGCCGCGACGAATTCGGCCGCGCTCGGCCAGCTTTCGGGCCGTTGCCGGGAGATTCCGATGACGTCGTGGCCCTGGCTGAGCAGGCGGGCGGTGAGCCCGCGGCCGAGCACACCGCCGGCACCGGTGACGGCGATTCTCACTGACTGCCCTCGCGCAAGGTCATGGCTATTCGTCGTCGTCCATCAGCGCCGCGTTGAGAAGGTCTTCGAGGTCCATGTCCGCGATGTCCTTCTCCGAGGTCGCGGCGGCGGCCGGCGATTGTCCGTCCGCGCGACTGCCGTCGGCCTCGTTCGCCAACGCCAGCAACAGTTCCAGCACCCCGGCCTGCCGCAACCGTTTGACCGGAATCGAGCCCACGGCGCGCTGGATTTCGGCTTCCCCGGGCGCGGCGGCCGGGCTCTGTTGCTCGGCCGCGCCTACGAGCTCGCGGTGCATGTACCCGGCCAGCGCCGCGGAGTTCGGGTAGTCGAAGATCAGCGTGGGCGACAGCGCCAGCCCGGTGGCGGATTTCAGCCGGTTGCGCATCTCGACCGCGGTCAGCGAGTCGAAGCCCAGTTCCTGGAAGGCCCGGTCGGGATCGATGGACTCGGGGCTGGAATTGCCGAGCACGGTGGCGATGTTGGCGCGCACCAAATCCAGCAGAACCGCCTGTTGCTCGTCCTCCGGCAGCCCTTCGAGGCGTTGCAGCAGAGCCGATTTCGACTTCGCCGCGGCCAGCGAGTCGTCGACCTGGCGCCGGGTGGGCGCGTTGATCAGGTCGACGAACATCGGCGGCAACGTCCCACCGTCGAACTTGACCCGCAGGGCGGCAAGGTCGATGTGGGCGGGCAACAGGAACGGCTCGTCGACGATGAGCGCGGTGTCCATCAGTTCCAGCGCCTCGTCCGAGGACATCGCGACGATTCCGTCGCGGCCGAACCGGGCACGGTCGGCGGCGCCGAGCGCACCGGTCATGGCGCTGGCCTGATCCCACAGACCCCAGGCCAGCGACATCGCCGGCAGGCCCCGCATGCGCCGGTGCACGGCCAGGCCGTCCAGGAACGAGTTGGCGGCCGCGTAGTTGGCCTGGCCGGACGCTCCCGCCAACCCCGCCATCGACGAAAACATCACGAACGCGGACACATCCAGGTCCCGGGTCAGCTCGTGCAGGTTCCACGCCGCGTCGACCTTGGCCCGCAGCACCGACGCCACCCGCTCCGGAGTCAGCGACGAGATCACCGCGTCGTCGAGCACGCCGGCCGCGTGGATCACCCCCGACAGCGGCCGGTGCACCGGGATGTCGGCGATCACCTTGGCCAGCGCCTCGCGGTCGGCCGCATCGCAGGCCACCACCTGCACCTGTGCGCCCGCGGCGCTGAGCTCCGTCACCAACTCGGCGGCCCCCGGCGCGTCCAGCCCGCGCCGGCTCACCAGCACCAGGTTCCGCGCGTCGTGGCGGTTCACCACGTGGCGGGCCAATGCCGAACCGGCCATGCCCGTGGCCCCGGTGATCAACACGGTGCCCGCCGCCCAGGCGTCGGGCATGGTCATGACGACCTTGCCGACGTGGCGGGCCTGGCTCAGATACCGCAACGCCGCGGGCGCGCGACGCACGTCAAACCTGGTCACCGGCAAGGGCCGTAGCACGTCGTCGGCGAACATGGCGGCCAGCTCGTCGAGGATCCGCGCGATGCGGTCCGGCCCGGCCTCGAACAGATCGAAGGCGCGGTAGCGCACACCCGGGTGCTCCCGCGCCACCGCGTCGGGCTCACGCATGTCGGTCTTGCCCATTTCCAGGAACGCGCCGCCGGGCGCGACGAGTCGCAGGGAGGCGTCCACGAAGTCGCCGGACAACGAGTCCAGCACCAGGTCCACGCCGCGACCACCGGTCGCCGACCGGAACTTTTCCTCGAAGTCGAGGCTGCGCGAGTCCGAGATGTGATCGTCGTCAAAGCCCATGGCCCGCAACGTGTCCCACTTGCCGCGGCTGGCGGTGGCGAAAACCTCCAGGCCGAGGTGCCGGGCCAGCTGCACCGCGGCCATGCCGACGCCGCCGGCGGCGGCGTGCACCAGCACCCGCTGGCCCCGCTTGGCGGCGGCCAGGTCCACCAGCGCGTAGTAGGCCGTGGCGAACACCACCGTGGTGGTGGCCGCCGCGGTGGGCGACCAGCCGGCCGGCATCTTGGCGAGCAGGCGCTCATCGGTCCGCGCTATCGTGCCCGTGCCGTCGGGGAACAGGCCCATGACGCGGTCGCCGACCGCGAAACGTCCGCCGCCGGCGGCGGTTTCGATCACGACACCAGACGCCTCGATGCCCATGACGGCGTCGGGGTCCGGGTACAGCCCGAGCGCAATCATCACGTCGCGGAAGTTGGCGGCCAGCGCCGACACCGCGACCCGCACCTGCCCGGGGCCCAACGGCGCGTCGGCGTCCGGGATGCGCTCCATCCGCAGGTTCTCGAACGTGCCGGAACTACTCATGCCCAGTCGCCACGGCCCGTCGCCCGGCGGCACCAGCAGGCCGGCGACGGCACGAGTGCCATGCACCCGTGCGGTGTACACCGTCGAGCCGCGCACCAAGACCTGCGGCTCACCGACGGCCAGGGCGGCGGCGACGGACTCGTCGTCCAGCCGGCCGTCGGTGTCGACGAGCACGATTCGTCCGGGGTGTTCGGTCTGCGCCGAACGCACCAGCCCCCACACGGCCGCGCCCGCGAGGTCGGTGACGTCCTCCCCCGGCAACGCCATCGCGCCGCGGGTGGCCACGACCAGCGTGCCGGACCCCTCGCGGGCGAGCCAGGACTGCAGCACGGGTAACACCGCGCGGGTGGCCGCGTACACGTCGGCCACGACGTCGTCGGCCACCGGCGCGGACTCGAACACCACCGCCGCGGGTTGCGCCTCGGCATCGTCCAATGCCGTTGCACCCCAGTGGGAAACGGTGACGGGCTGCACCGACGTCGATCGCTGGGCCGACCAGATGACCTCGAAGAGCCGGTCGGGTCCTGAATGCGACACCGCCGCCAGCAGCTGCTGGTCGGTCACCGGCCGGGCCACCATCGACCCCACCGACAGCACCGGCAGCCCCAATCCGTCCGCCAGTTCGATCGACACCGCCGAATCGCTCACCGGCACGATCCGCGCGCGCACCGCCGTCGCACCGGCCGCGTGCAGCGAGATCCGCTGCCAGGAGAACGGCACCAGCATCGAACCTTCGGGGAGTTCGTCGCCGTCGGACGTCAGGATCACCGCGTGCAGCGCCGCGTCAAGCATGACCGGGTGGACGCCGAACCCAACCCCCGAGACCCCGGCGTCCGCGGGCAGGGCGACCTCCGCGAACACTTCGTCGCCGCGGCGCCACATCGAGGTCAGGCCGCGGAACGCCGGCCCGTAGCCGTAGCCGCGGTCGGCCAGGCGTTCGTAGCCGTCGCCGACGTCGACGGGGGTCGCACCGATCGGCGGCCACGCCGACAGGTCCGCGCCCGGCTGCACCGCGCCCGCGCGCAGCACCCCCTCGGCGTGCAGCGACCAACCCGAACCCGCGTCCGTGCGCGAAAACACCGACACCGCGCGGGCCCCGGCTTCGTCCGCGCCGCCCACGACGACCTGCACGGCGACCGATCCGGTGGCCGGCAACACCAGCGGCGCCGCCAGATTCAGTTCGTCGACGACGCCGCAGCCCACTTCGTCGCCCGCGCGGATCGCCAATTCGACGAACCCCGCGCCGGGGAACAGCACCACGCCGCCGACGGCGTGGTCGGCCAGCCAGCCCTGGGTGCCGGGCGACAACCGGCCGGTCAGCACCACCCCGCCGGACGCCGGCAGCTCCACCACGGCGCCGAGCAGCGCGTGCTCGCCGGGCGCGAGACCCAAGCCCGCGGCGTCGACCGTTGTACCGTCGCCGGCGAGCCAGAACCTCCGCCGCTCGAACGCGTAGGTGGGTAGCTCCACGAAATTGGCTTGCCCGATGGCGCGGCGCCAGTCGACGTCCATCCCGGCGACGAATCCCTGCGCGACCGCGTTGACGAGGATCACCGGTTCCGGGCGGTCCTTGCGCAGCGCCGACATGGTGACGATCGGGGCGTCGGCGAGCGACTCTTCGATCGATGCCGTCAGCCCGCCGCTGGGGCCGACCTCGAGGAAGCGGGTGGCGCCGGCCGAGTGCGCGAAGCGCACGCTGTCGGCGAACCGCACGGCTTCGCGAATGTGCCGTTTCCAGTAGGCCGGCGACGCGAAGTCGTCGCCCGCCGGCTGCCCGGTCAGGTTCGACACGATCGGAATCGTCGGTTTGCCGAGGGCGAGTCCCGCCGCCACCGTGCCGAATTCGTCGATCATCGGATCCATCAGCGGGGAGTGGAACGCGTGGGACACCGCCAATCGGTGAACGCGGCGGCCGTCGGCGCGCAGCCGGTCCGCGATCGCGGACACCTCGTCCTCGGCGCCCGAGATGACCACCGACGCAGGCCCGTTGACGGCGGCGATGCCAACCTGTTCGGAGCGCTCCAGCAGCGGCCGCACCTCCTCTTCGGTGGCCTGCACGGCGAACATCGCCCCGCCCTCGGGCAGGGCCTGCATGAACCGGCCCCGGGCGGCCACCAGCACCGCCGCGTTTTCCAGCGACAACACGCCGGCGACGTGCGCGGCCGACAACTCGCCGATCGAATGGCCGAGCACCAGATCGGGGTGGATGCCCCAGGACTCGAGCAAGCGGAACAAGGCGACTTCCACCGCGAACAACGCCGGCTGCGCGAATTCGGTGGTGTTCAGCAGGCTTTCGTCGTGCCCCCACATCACTTCACGCAGGGGCCGCAGCAGGTGCCGGTCCAGTTCGGCGACCACGGTGTCGAACGCCACGGCGAACGCCGGGTAGGCGGCGTGCAAGCCCATCCCCATGCCGAGGATTTGCGCGCCCTGGCCGGGGAAGACGAAGACGGTCTTGCCGCCGGACACCGCGGTGCCCTGGACGACCGATCCGGCGCCGCCGGTGGCCAACTCGTCGAGGCCGGCGAGCAACTGGTCGCGATCCGCGCCGACGACGACGGCCCGGTGGTCGAAGTGCGATCGGCCCGCCAGCGACCATGCCACGTCGGCGCCGTCGAGCTCATCGCGCCGGCGGAGGTGGCCGGCGAGGCGATGGGCCTGGGAACTCAAGGCCGACAACGACTTTGCCGACACCACCCATGGGATGACGGGCAATTTCGTGCGTTCCGGCGCCGGCGCGGGCTGGGCCGGCGCGGACTCGATGATCACGTGCGCGTTGGTGCCGCTGATGCCGAACGACGACACGCCGGCGCGGCGCGGACGGTTGGGCTGCCAGGGCCGCGGCTCGGTCAGCAGCGCCACCGAGCCCACCGACCAGTCGACGTGCGGGCTGGGCTCGTCGACGTGCAGCGTCGCCGGCAACGTCGCGTGCCGCATCGCCAAAACCATCTTGATCACGCCGGCCACGCCGGCGGCGGCCTGCGTGTGCCCCATGTTCGACTTGATCGAACCGAGCAACAGCGGCTCGGTCCGGTCCTGCCCGTAGGTGGCCAACAACGCCTGGGCCTCGATGGGGTCGCCCAATGTCGTTCCCGTGCCATGGCCTTCGACCGCGTCGACGTCGGCCGCGGCCAATCCGGCATTCGCCAGCGCCGCGCGCACCACCCGCTGCTGCGACGGACCGTTAGGCGCGGTCAGCCCGTTGGAGGCGCCGTCCTGGTTTATCGCCGAACCCCGCACGACCGCCAGGACGGGGTGCCCCAGCCGCTGCGCGTCCGAAAGGCGCTCCACCACCAGCATGCCGCCGCCTTCGGAGAATCCGGTGCCGTCGGCGGCGCCCGCGTAGGCCTTGCACCGGCCGTCCGCGGACAGCCCGCGCATGCGGCTGAACTCGACGAAGATGTCGGGTGTGGCGTTGACGGTGACGCCGCCCGCCAGCGCCAGGTCACACTCGCCCGAGCGCAGCGACTGCGCGGCCATGTGCAGGGCCACCAGCGACGACGAGCAGGCCGTGTCCACCGACACCGCGGGCCCCTCCAGGCCGAGCGCATAGGACACCCGGCCCGACGCCACGCTCGACGACTGGCCGGTGAGCCGGAAGCCCTCCGCGGCCGGGGCGGCGCCCATGCCGTAGCCCTGGGTGTACACGCCGGCGAAGACGCCGGTCGCGCTGCCGCGCAAGGCGCCGGGCTCGATCCCGGCCCGCTCCAAGGCTTCCCACGACAGCTCGAGGAACATCCGCTGCTGCGGGTCCATGGACAGCGCCTCGCTCGGCGCGATGCCGAAGAAGGCGGGATCGAAGTCCGCGACACCGTCCACGAAGCCACCGGTGCGGGTGTAGCAGGTGCCCGGGACGTCGGGATCCGGGTTGTAGATGCCGGCCAGGTCCCAGCCGCGGTCGGTGGGGAACTCCGAGAGCACGTCGCGGCGCTCGACGAGCATCTGCCACAGATCGTCGGGGGAATCAACCCCGCCCGGGTAGCGGCACGACATGCCGACGATCACGATCGGGTCGTCGCCAACTGCGCGGGCGACCGGGGCCGGCGCGACTTCCTGCGGCACACCGGCGAGTTCGCCGCGGATGTAGCCCGCCAGGCCATTGGGGGTCGGGTAATCGAAGATCAGGGTGGGTGAAAGCGCCAGCCCGGTCGCGGTTTTCAGCCGGTTGCGCATTTCGACCGCGGTCAGCGAGTCGAAGCCCAGGTCCTGGAACGCCTTGTCCGGGTCGACCGCCTCCGGCGTGGTGTTGCCCAGAACGGTGGCGATGTGCGAGCGCACCAGATCCAGCAGCACGGCGTGCTGTTCGGTTTCGGGCAGCCCGTGCAACCGGTGCGCCAGAGCCGATTTCGACTTCGCGGCCGCGAGCGAGTCGTCGACCTGGCGCCGCGCGGGCGCGTTCACCAGGTCGGCGAACATGGGTGGCACCGCGGCGGCGTGGGCGCGCAGCGCGTTCAGGTCGATGCGGGCGGGCGCCATGAGCGGCTCGTCGACGGCCAGCGCGGTGTCGAACAGTTCCATCGCCTCGTCCGACGACAGCGCCAAGATGCCGTCGCGGCCGAGCCGGGCCAGGTCGGCGGCGTCCAGGCCACCGGTCATGGCGCTGGCCTGATCCCACAAGCCCCACGCCAGCGAGATGCCCGGCAGGCCGTGGGCCCGCCGATGCGCGGCCAGCCCGTCCAGGAAGCTGTTGGCCGCCGCGTAGTTGGCCTGGCCCGACGACCCCACCAGCCCGGCCATCGACGAGAACATCACGAACAGCGACAGGTCGAGGTCGCGGGTGAGCTCGTGCAGGTTCCAGGCGGCATCGACCTTGGCGCGCAACACCGCATCGACCCGCTCCGGCGTCAGCGACGTGACTACCGCGTCGTCGAGCACGCCGGCGGCGTGGATCACCCCGGTCAGCGGGTGCTCGGCCGGGATCGCGGCGATCACCGAGGCCAGGGCCTCCCGGTCGGCCGCGTCGCACGCGACCGCGCGCACCCGGGCCCCGGCTTCCTCCAATTCCGCGATCAACTCGGCGGACCCCGGCG
>NZ_GG770555.1:813276-822118 GCF_000164135.1 Mycobacterium parascrofulaceum ATCC BAA-614
ATGTCGAAGGTGGTGACCGGCAACGGCCGAAGCACGCCGGCCTCGAAGAGCCCGGCCAACTCGATCATCCACTGGTGCATCCGGGGGCGGCCGGGTTCGAAGAGGTCGAAGGCGCGGTAGCGCACGCCTGGATACTCCCGGGCGATCACCCCGGGGTCGCGGATGTCGGTCTTGCCCATCTCCAGGAACACGCCGCCGGGGGCCACCAGCCGCAGCGAGGCGTCCACGAAGTCGCCGGCTAGCGAGTCCAGCACCACATCCATCCCGCGGCCGTTTGTCACCGCCCGGAACTTGTCCTCGAACTCTAGGCTGCGGGAGTCCGAGATGTGGTCGTCGTCGAAGCCCATGGCCCGCAACGTGTCCCACTTGCCGCGGCTGGCCGTGGCGAAGATCTCGAGGCCCAGATGCCTACCCAACTGGACCGCGGCCATGCCGACGCCGCCGGCCGCGGCGTGCACCAGCACGCGCTGACCCGGCTGCACGTCGGCCAGGTGCACGAAGGCCATGTACGCGGTGGTGAAGACGGCGGAGATGGCGGCGGCTTCGGCGTACGACCAGTCCGCCGGCATCGCCTGCAGCAGGCGGACGTCACCGGCGACCAGCGTGCCGCTCCCGTCGGGGAAGAACCCGTAAACCGAGTCGCCGACCGCGAATTCGGTGACGCCCGGACCGACTTCGGTCACCACGCCGGCGCCTTCACCGCCCAGCAGCGCGTCGTGGGTGAACATGCCGAGCGTGATCATGATGTCGCGGAAGTTGGCGGCGATCGCCCGCAACGCCACCCGGACCTGGCCCGGCTCCAACGGCGCACCGGCATTCGGCACCGGCTCCAGCCGCAGGTTCTCGAAGGTGCCGGCGGTGCCGATGCCCAGTCGCCAGGGGCCGTCGCCGGGCGGCGCCAACAGGTCGTCGACGGCGCGGCTGGGCCGCACCCGCGCGGTGTGGACCTGACCGTTGCGCAGCAAGACCTGCGGTTCGCCGGCCGCGAGCACCGACGCGGCCGCCTGACCGTCCAGCGGGACATCGGAATCCACCAGGACGATGCGGCCGGGATGCTCCGTCTGCGCCGAGCGCACCAGCCCCCACACCGCCGCGCCGGGCAGGTCGGTGACGTCCTCCCCCGCCAATCCGACAGCCCCGCGGGTCGCCACGATCAGCACACCGGAGTCGTGTTCGGTCAACCACGATTGCACGGCGGTCAACGCCCGGTGGGTGCGCTCGTAGCTGGCGGTGACCGGATCCTGTTCGCTTGCAACCGATTCCAGGAGCTCGTGGGCGGGCGCGGGACCGGACGCGGCCGCCGGGGTGGCCGGCGACCAGGTCAGCTCGAACAGGCGCTCGGGCCCGGCGCTGGACACCGCGGCGCGCAGCTGCCGCTCGCTGACCGGGCGGGCCACCATCGCGCCGACCGACAACACCGGCAGGCCCAGCCCGTCGGCGAGCTCGATCGAGATCGCGGCCGCACCCCCGTTGGCCTGTGCGCCAAGGTGATTCGGCGCGATCCGCGCCCGCACCGCGGTTGCACCCGCGGCGTGCAACGAGACGTCCTGCCACGAAAACGGCAGCATCAGTTCGACCGGCTGTCCCGCCGCCTGGCGGGCCATGATCACGGCGTGCATCGCCGCGTCGAGCAGCGCCGGGTGCACCCCGAACCCGCCGGCGCCGCCGGCCGCGTCCGGCAGCCGCACCTCGGCGAACACCTCGTCGCCGCGGACCCATGCCGCGGTCAGTCCCCTGAACGCCGGGCCGTAGCCGTAGCCGTGTGCCGCCAGCCGGTCGTAGCCGTCGGCGATGTCCGCCGCGACCGCACCCTCGGGCGGCCACACCGACAGGTCGGCGGCGGGCTCGAGCGACCGGGAACTCAGGACCCCCTCCGCGTGGCAGACCCACGACGAACCCGCCTCGCCGCGGGAGAACACCGACACCGCGCGCCGCCCCGATTCTTCACCGGGACCGACGACCACTTGCACGGCAACCGAACTGGACGCGGGCAGCATCAGGGGCGCCTGCAGCGTCAGTTCGTCGACCACCGAACAGCCGACCTGGTCGCCCGCCCGGATCGCCAACTCGACGAAGCCCGCGCCCGGGAACACTGCGGCACCGGAGACTGCGTGGTCGGCCAGCCATCCCTGCAGGCTCGGCGACAGTCGACCGGTCAGCAGCACCCCGTCCGACGCGGGCAGCTCCACGACCGCGCTGAGCAGTGCGTGCTCGCTGGTGCCCAGGCCCAGGCCCGCAGCGTCGGCCCCGATGCCCTCACCGGAGAGCCAGAACCTGCGCCGGTCGAAGGCGTACGTCGGCAGCTCCACGAAGCCCGCCCCCGCCAGCACGCCACGCCAAGTCACGCTCACGCCCGCCACGTACGCGGCGGCGGCCGAGCTGAGGAACCGCTCGAGGCCGCCGTCATTGCGGCCGAGGGTGGGCACCACGATGGGCGCCGAGTCGCCGGCGGAGATTTTCAGGCAGTCGTCGCAGGTGTCTTCGATGCCGGCGATCAGCGCGGGATGTGGGCTGGATTCGATGAACGTGCGGTACCCGTGCTCGCATGCGGCGCGTACCGCCTGGTCGAACTGCACCGTCTGGCGGATGTTGCGGTACCAGTACGCGGCGTCCAAACCGGCCGTGTCCAAACGGTTTCCGGTCACCGTCGAGAAGAAGGCGACGCGCGAGGAACGCGGCTCGATGCCGGCGAGGGCCTCGGCCAGCTCGTCACGAATGGCCTCGACCTCGACCGAGTGCGACGCGTAGTCCACGTCGATCCGGCGGGTACGCAGCTCCAGGTCGGCGCAGAACCCGACGAGTTCCTCCAGCGCGGCGACTTCGCCCGACACCACCACCGCGGAACGACCGTTGACCGCCGCGATGCTCACCCGATTGCCGTAGGGGGCCAACAGTTCTCGTGCGCGTTCGGTGCTGCACGCGATGGAGAGCATGCCGCCGGAGTGCGCCAGCGTTCGCAGCAACTTGCTGCGCAGCGTGACCACCCGAGCGGCGTCGCGCAGCGACAACGCGCCGGCGACATACGCCGCGGCGATCTCCCCCTGTGAATGGCCGATCACCGCGTCCGGGTTGACCCCGACCGATTTCCACAGTTCGGCCAACGACACCATCACCGCGAACAGCACCGGCTGCACCACGTCCACGCGGTCCAGGCCCGGGGCGCCCGGGGCGCCGCGCAGGACGTCGATCAACGACCAGTCGACGAATTCGGTGAACGCCTCCGCGCACGCGTCGATCTGTTGCGCGAATGCCGGTGCCGTCTCCAGCAATTCGACGCCCATGCCCAGCCACTGGGAACCCTGGCCGGGGAACACGAAGACGTTCTTGCCCGCCGGCGCCGCGCTGCCCTGAAGGACCGTGCCGGCCGGGTCGTCACCGGCCAACTCGTCCAGACCGGCCAGCAACCGGTCCCGGTCGCCACCGACGACGACGGCCCGGTGCTCGAAGGTGGCGCGGCCGGCCAGCGTCCACGCCACGTCGGCGATATCCAGCTCGGTGTGGCCGCGGACATGCCCGGCCAGCCGGGCGGCCTGAGACCGCAACGCGGGCAACGACTTCGCCGACACCACCCACGGCACGGTCGCGGGCTTCGGGCCGTCCCCGGCCGGCTCGGGCGGCGGGGCCGCCTCGACGATGACGTGCGCGTTGGTGCCGCTGATCCCGAACGACGAGATGCCCGCTCTCTGCACTCGGCTCGCCGGCCAGGGCTGCGCCTCGGTCAGCAGCGACACCGATCCCGCGGACCAGTCCACATGCGGGCTGGGCACGTCCACGTGCAGTGTCGCGGGCAACATTTCGTGACGCATGGCCTGGACCATCTTGATCACGCCGGCGGCGCCCGCGGCGGCCTGGGTGTGACCCATGTTCGACTTGATCGACCCCAGCCACAGGGGCTCGGAGCGGTCCTGGCCATAGGTCGCCAGCAACGCCTGCGCCTCGATCGGGTCGCCCAGGGTGGTGCCCGTTCCGTGGCCCTCCACCACGTCCACGTCGGCGGCCGACAGCCCGGCGTTGGCCAACGCGGCGCGCACCACCCGCTGCTGCGACGGACCGTTCGGTGCGGTCAGCCCGTTGGACGCGCCGTCCTGGTTGACCGCCGAGCCGCGCACCAGCGCCAGCACGGGATGACCCAACCGCCGGGCGTCCGAGAGCCGCTCGACGACCAGCATCGCGCCGCCCTCCGACCAGCCGACACCGTCCGCCGCGCCGGCGTATGCCTTGGACCGGCCGTCGGGGGCCAGGCCCCGGTGCCGGCTGAATTCGACGAAAACGGTCGGGGTGGCGTTCACGGTCGCGCCGCCGGCAAGCGCCAGGTCGCACTCCCCCGACCGCAGCGACTGCACCGCCATGTGCAACGCCACCAACGACGACGAACACGCCGTGTCCACCGACACCGCGGGGCCCTCGAGGCCGAGCACGTACGACACCCGGCCGGACGCGACGCTGGAGGTCATGCCCGTCAGGCGGTAGCCCTCGATCTCCTCGGCGAGCATGCCGTAGCCCTGGACGATGAGGCCGGCGAACACCCCGGTCGCGCTGCCCCGCAGCCCGCTGGGGTCGATCCCGCCCCGCTCCAGCGCCTCCCAGGACAGCTCCAGCAGCATCCGGTGCTGCGGGTCCATCGCGAGCGCCTCGCTCGGGGCGATGCCGAAGAACGCCGGATCGAAGTCGGCGACCCCGTCGACGAAGCCGCCGGTCCGCGCGTATGTCTTGTGGCGCGCGTCGGGGTCCGGGTCATACAGGCTCGCCAGGTCCCAGCCGCGATCGGTGGGAAAATCGGTGATCACGTCGCGGCCGTCGGCCACCATCTGCCACAGGTCTTCGGGCGTCTGAACGCCGCCGGGGAAGCGGCAGGACATGCCGACGATCGCGATCGGCTCGCTCGAGCGCTCCAGCAGCGCGCGGTTGGTGCGTTTCAGGCGTTCGACCTGCACCAGCGCTTTACGCAGCGCCTCGGTCGCATGCTGGAGTTGATCCACCGCCACTACCTCTCGCCTAACTTGGCCGTCAGCTGTCCCGATGCGACTCTCGCCGAGTCACGGAAGTTGCTGCACGATGCGATGTCGTGCGGCTTCCCGGCCCAAGAATGTCGCTGGTGAGTATGGCCAACTCTGACGGTATTTCAAAACGTCCGATGCTCCCGGCTGCTACGGGAGAACCGGCTTCGGCGTGAGGCACGCCTGGTCCAAGGGAATGTGGAGCGCGCCGTTGCGGCCGCGGGTGCCGGGGCCGCCCGAGGCCCACGTGCTCCGGGATGCCACCGACGCGTCTGCCATGGCGCGACTGTACCCGGCTGTGCATCGGGCGTGGTCAGGCCGGGTCAGACGCCCGCGCGGCGCCAGCCGTCGGCCGCTCGGGCGGCGCGGATCAGCACGTCGCACAATTCGCGAAGTTCGGTTGCCTGGGCCCCTTCTTCGAGGGCGGTGGCGACATCCTCGGCCGCGCACCGCACCTGGTAGACGCGGTCGGACAGGTCGACCGCGTCGTCGGCCGACAGGACCACCGCGTCGGGGGGCAACGCCGGCGCGGACCCGCCGCCCCGGGTCAACGAGGCGCGTTGTTCGTAGGCGCGCTGCCGGCAGGACTGACGGCAGTACTGGCGGCGACGTCCCATCCCGGCGTCGGACACGTCTCGACCGCACCAGCGGCACGGCTGCGGATGAGGGCGACGGCTCACGCCTGCCGACTTTAGTCGGGATTGCCCGGCGGTCCCGGTATCATTGAAGGTCGCGTCGCGTACTCCGGCTGCCCCCGGCCGGGAACTGCGCAGCCCCCCGCGACGTTCGCCAAACGGACAGAATCGCACCACAGCAGCCCGACCGTCGAGAACCAGACGTCCAGAAGACCCAGAGGAGTAGCAACATGGCTGATCGCGTTCTTAGGGGCAGTCGCCTCGGAGCCGTGAGCTACGAGACCGACCGCAACCACGACCTCGCGCCGCGCCAGATCGCCCGGTACCGCACCGAGAACGGCGAAGAGTTCGAGGTTCCGTTCGCCGACGACGCCGAGATCCCCGGCACCTGGCTGTGCCGCAACGGCATGGAAGGCACCCTGATCGAGGGCGACCTGCCCGAGCCGAAGAAGGTGAAGCCGCCGCGCACGCACTGGGACATGTTGCTGGAGCGGCGCAGCGTCGAAGAACTCGAGGAGCTGCTCAAGGAGCGGCTCGAAATCATCCGGACACGCCGCCGCGGCTGACCCCCGGCCCCCCGGCGCTTAGGTGCGGTGGTCGGCGCGCTGGCTGCCGGCGCGGGTCTTGCGGCCCTCGATCCCCCACCGGGTGACCTTGACCAGCGCCTCGCGGATGTTCGATCCGCTCATCTTGGACACGCCGAGTTCCCGCTCGGTGAAGGTGATGGGCACCTCGGCGATGACGAACCCGTTGCACACCGTGCGCCAGGTCAGGTCGATCTGGAAGCAGTACCCCTTGGAATCCACCGCTTCGAGACCGATGGCCTCGAGGACCTCGCGGCGGTAGGCGCGATAGCCGGCGGTGATGTCGTGGACGCCGATGCCCAGCGCGAGCCGCGCATAGGTGTTGGCGGTCCAGGAGAGGGCCCAGCGTCGCCACGGCCAGTTGCGCACCGATCCGCCCTCGACGTAACGGGAGCCGATGGCCAGGTCGGCTCCGGCGTCCACCGCGTCGAGCAGGCGGTGCAGCTGCTCGGGCGCGTGGCTGCCGTCGGCATCCATCTCCACCAACACGGAATAGTCGCGGCTCAGGCCCCAGGCGAAGCCGGCCAGATACGCCGCGCCCAGGCCGTCCTTCGCGGTGCGGTGCATCACGTGGGTGCGCCCCGCGTCGGCGGCCGCCAGCTCCTCGGCCAGCTCGCCCGTGCCGTCGGGGCTGCTGTCGTCGACGATCAACAGGTGCACGTGGGGGCATGCGTCCCTCAGCCGCCGGTGGATCACCGGCAGGTTCTCCCGCTCGTTGTAGGTGGGGATGATCACCAGGACGCGCTCGCTGGGACGATTGCCCGAGTCCCGGGGCGCCGGCTGGCCGGTGGTCATGTAGCTCCTCTGTGTCGCCCGAAATTACGCGACGGTCCTCGGCCGCCCTCGTGGAGCGGAGTGTAGTCACCGCCGTGCTGCGGCGGAGTCTGGTCCCCGCCCTCGCCGGGCGGACTGTCCGGGTCAGCCTCGTCGTCGGGCGCGGTTTCGCCCGTGGGCCTGCCGGCGCTCTCGGATTCGTCCGCGGCTTTCGACCTCCGACGAATCGGACGCGGGAACCATCCATTGTGCCGTATCCCGGCCACAATGGCCGCCCCGGCCGCCGCGACCAGGATCCATTGCAGCATCGGGCCCCAGCGCGTGGCCGGCGTCAGCTTGGTCTTCAGGCGCACCTGGATGTCCAGGTAATCCGGCTGGAAGAAGTCGGTGCGCACCAGCTCGGCGCCGTCCGGCGCGATGACCGCGCTGATCCCGGTGGTGCCGGCGACCACCACGTATCGGTCGTGCTCGACGGCCCGCACCTTGGCGAACCCCAGCTGCTGTTCGCTCATCGTCTTGTTGAACGTGGCGTTGTTGCTCGGCACGGCCAGCAGCTGGGCGCCGTTGAGGACCGCTTTGCGCGGGACGCGGTCGAAGATGACCTCCCAGCAGGTGGCGACGCCCACCGGAACCCCGGCGATGTGGACGACGTCCCGGCCCGGGCGGGGCACCATGTTGCCGGCACGGTCGGCGTAGGCGGAAAGGTGGCTGAACAGCCACGGCATCGGCAGGTATTCACCGAAGGGCTGCACGATTTCCTTGTCGTGCCGGTCGGCCGGACCGGTGGCCGGATTCCACACGATCATGGTGTTGGTGTACTGGGGATTCTCCGGCGGGCTGCCGGGCAGCTCCGACACGGTGCCGATCAGGATCGGCGCGCCGACCGCGGTCGCGGCCCGCGATATCTCCAGCGCGGCGTCGACGTTGACCAGCGGGTCGATGTCCGAGGAATCCTCCGGCCAGACGACGAATTGGGGTTGCGGCGCCTGGCCCGCGCGGACGTCCTCGGCCAACCGCAGCGTCTCGCGGACGTGGTTGTCGAGCACCGCGCGGCGTTGGGCGTTGAAGTCGAGACCGAGCCGCGGGACGTTGCCCTGCACCACCGCAATGGTGACCGAGGGCTCGCCGCCCGACCCCGTGCCTGCGTGCCGCACCTGCGGCCAGACCAGCACCGACGCGAACAGCACCAGGCAGATGCAGACGCCGGGCAGCACCACCGCGGGCGGCGCCGCGTCCGTGGCCGGTTCGTCGGCGCCGCGGTGGGCCCGGCCGCCGGCGCGCCACCACTTGACGATCTCCAGCTCGATGGCGGTCGCGCTGAACCCGACGAGCACGATCCCCGTGGAGAGCAGCGCGGCGCCCTCGAGCTGGGCCAAGGGCAAGAAGGGGCCCTGCGCCTGGCCGAACGCGACCGACCCCCACGGGAAGCCGCCGAACGGGACGAGCGATTTCAGCCACTCCTGGGCCGCCCACACCAGCGCGAACCACACGGGCCAGCCGGGCAGCCCGCGCACCAGCACGGCGCACAGCCCGAACAGGGCGGGGAACAGCGCGCACGTCGTCGCCAGCACCACCCACGGCACGGCGCCCACGAGCAGGCTGATCCAGGGCAGCAGCGGCAGATAGAACGCCAGCCCGAAGAGGAACCCGTAACCCAGGCCGCCCGCCGGCGTCGTCGCCGGATGCTTGAGCACCCACGCCAGCAGGGCGGCCGCCACGACCGCACCCCACCACCAGTTCAGCGACGGGAAGCTGGCGAACAGCAGCACGCCGCCGGCCACCGCGCACGCCAGCCGGCTCAGGCGGGGCGCCAGGGCGGACCGTACGGCGGGCAGCCGGGCGCGCGCCGCGC
>NZ_GG770555.1:822367-838976 GCF_000164135.1 Mycobacterium parascrofulaceum ATCC BAA-614
CGGTGCGCGCCGTGGCGCCGGGTTCGGTGCCGTCCGGGCCGGCGTCGGGGTCGGGTCGGGTTTCGGGCTCCGGGGCGACGGCGGCGGGCTCGTCGTCGCGATCGGACTCGGCTTCGTCGCTGATCTCGTCGCTGATCGGGTCGCTGTCCGGGCGCGCCGCCGGGGCGCCGTCCACCGGATCGGGCTCGTCGGCGTGGTCGGGCCGGCCCCTTCGGCCGAACCATTCCCTAGCCATGGATGACAGCGCCCCGATGCACCGTTCGCCGGCAGCGCGGCAGCGCGTCGTCCGGGCCCAGCCGGGGCAGGGCCGGCACCCGGGCGCGCGGGTCGGTCGACCACCGCGCAACGGCGTCCCGGGGGGCGTGGACGTCCAGGGCCCCGGCGTCCCAGATGGCGTAGGAGGCGGGTGCGCCGGGCACCAGGGTGCCCGTCATGCCGTCGTGGACGCCGGCTGCCCGCCAGCCGCCCCGGGTGGCGGCGGCGAACGCGGCCCGGGCGGAGACCGCGCTGCCGGGCGTGTGATGGTTGACCGCCGCGCGCACGCTCGCCCACGGGTCGAGACCCGTTACGGGTGCGTCGGAACCTAGCGCGAGGGGCACGCCTTGGGATGCTAACAGCGCTAACGGGTTGAGCCGACTGGCTCGCTCGGCGCCCAACCGCCGCGCGTACATGCCGTCGGCGCCGCCCCACAACGCGTCGAAGTTGGGCTGCACGCTGGCGATGACGCCCCATTGGCCCAACCGCGCGGCCTGCTCGGCGGTGACCATCTCGACGTGCTCGAGGCGATGTCCGCACCGGGCGACGGCCACCGCCCCGAGCCGCGCGACCACCCGTTCGAAGGCGCTGACCACCGCCGCGACGGCGGCGTCGCCGATGACATGGAAGCCCGCCGTCACCTGCGCCTCGGTGCAGGCCCGCACGTGCGCCTCGATGGCGTCGGGCTCGAGATAACAATTGCCGAAGCGGTCCTGGGCGTCCGCGTACGGCTCGTGCAGCCACGCGGTGCGGGATCCGAGCGCGCCGTCGACGAACAGGTCGCCGGCCAGCCCGCGGGCCCCGGTCCGCTCGATGAGCGCCCGCGCGTGTGCGGCGGTGCTCACCGCCTCACCCCAGTAGCCGGTCACCTCGACGCCGTGCCCGAGCGCACGCAGCCCGAGCCAGTCGTCCAGGCCGCCGATCTCGGGCCCGGCGCATTCGTGCACCGCGACGATGCCGGCCGCCGCCGCGGCCGCCAGGGCGGCCGTCCGGGCCTCGGCCAGCTGGCCGGGCGTCAACAGGTCACGGGCGGCCGCGCGAACCAGGTGGTGGGCGTCGTCGGTGAGCGGCCGGTCGGGGTCGAAGCCGGCCGCCGTTGGGAGGTCCACGGCCAGCCGGCGCAATCCCGTGGAGGCGAGCGCGGAGTGGACGTCGACCCGGGACAGGTAGGCCGGGCGGTCACCGAGGACGGCGTCGAGATCGGCGGTGCTCGGCGGGCTGTTTTCGGGCCACGCCGACTCGTCCCAGCCCTGCCCCCACACCGGTAGGCCCGGGTGAGCGGCCGCGTAGTCGGCGAGCAGTTGGATGCAGTGCGCGCGCGAGCGCGCCGGGCGCAGGTCCAGCCCGCTGAGCGTCAGGCCGGTCGCCGTCAGATGGATGTGGCTGTCCACGAAGCCCGGCGCGACGAAACGGCCGTCCACGTCCTCGATGTCGGCGCCGGGAAACAGCTCGCGGCCGACGTCGTCACGGCCCAGCCATGCGATGACGCCGCCGCGCACCGCCATGGCGGTGGCGTCGGGATGGGACGGGCTGTGCACCCGGCCGTTGATCAGCAGCGTGGTGGGCGTGTCGCTCACACGGCAAAACTACGTGGACTTCGGGCCGTCGCGATCAGTCCCAGCCGGGCCGCCCCGGATATCCGCCGCGCACCGGCTCGTCCGGCAGGGCGGGCGGGCGCAAGTCGCGGACGTCCACGACCTCGCCGTCGATGTAGTTGTCGCTGTAGTTGTCGCTGTAGTCGTCGCTGTAGTCGCCGACGCGGGCGCGGCCCGGCCGCGGGGCGAACAGCGTCGTGTCGGCGAGCAGCGGCATCCGCCGCCGCAGACCACGCATGGCGATCGCGGCCAAGCCGGGACCGACGGCCGACCGGACCGGCCGCACCAGCAGCAACAACCCCAATGCGGTGGTGACCAGTCCGGGCACCAGCACCAGCGCGGCGGCCAGCGTGACCAACGTCCCGTCGCGCACGGCGGTGCGCGGTTCGGCCAGGCCGGAACGCAGGTGCCCGATCTGACGGACCAGGTGCGAGCCCATCGCCGGCACCACGACGACCCAGCCGAGCAGGAACGCGCCCGCCAACGCCAGCAGCGTCCAACCCCACCCGACCGTCGAGACCAGGGCGATGACCGCCGCCAGTTCGACGGCGGCGTAGACGAAAAACAGCCGTGACAACATGTCCCGCCAACGAGCGCCGACCGCGGCGAAGTTCCCATGGTGATGCCCGGGGCGATTGCAGTTAGATGACGATATGACCACGATCGAGATCGACACCCCCGACGGACCAATCGACGCGCTGCTGGACCTCCCCACCGGCCAGGGCCCGTGGCCCGGCGTGGTCGTCATTCACGACGCGTTCGGATACGCCCACGACAAGGAGTCGACGAACAAGCGCATCGCGCAGGCCGGCTACATCGCGATCACCCCGAACATGTACGCGCGGGGCGGCCGCCTGCGCTGCATCACCCGGGTGATGAAGGAGCTGCAGACGCAGCGCGGCCGCGCCCTCGACGACATCCTGGCCGCCCGCGATCACCTGAAAGCCATGCCCGAATGTTCCGGCCAGGTCGGCATCGCGGGCTTCTGCATGGGCGGCCAGTTCGCGTTGGTCATGTCGCCCAAGGGTTTCGGCGCCTCCGCGCCGTTCTACGGCGCTCCCCTCCCCCGCCACCTCGACAAGACGCTCGACGGGGCGTGCCCGATCGTGGCCAGCTTCGGCGCCCGCGATCCGCTGGGACGGGGCGCGCCCGAGAAACTGCGCGAGACGATCGCTAAGAAGAACATCACCGCCGACGTGAAGGTCTATCCCGGCGTCGGCCACAGCTTCGCCAACGAACTGCCCGCCCAGCCACTGCTCCGGATCACCGGTTTCGGCTACGACCGCGCGGCCACCGAGGACGCCTGGCGCCGGGTCTTCGCGTTCTTCGGCGAACATCTGGCCGCCGGGACCTGATGTTGGTTCAGACCAATTTTCGCGACAACACCGTCGCGAACGTGTGGGTGTCTCCGGGCCAACGCGCCGACACATAGCCGCCGTCGTCGACGACGAACGCGGGCCGCGAGTCGGTCGCCGTGTCGCGCGCGACGCCGGAGGTCTTGCGCCACCAGCCCGGCGAACCGCGTGCGACGTCGCGGAAGTCCGCCGGATCTTCAAGTGCGCGAGTGACTTCCGATTGCACCGACATGTAGCCTCTCGCCTGGCCGGGCTGCTCGGTGTAGGTGCGGTAGTAGTCGCGGTCCCAGAATCGGGTGACCCGCGTCAATCGCCACGCCAGCCGCTCCATCGCCCACGTCAGCGCCGTCGTCTTGCGCCCGTACAGCACCGAGCGGCCCGTTGCGGGGTCGACGCTGCGCGCGGCGAGGAGCACACCGTGGCAGATGGCGGCCACGACGACCTTTCGCGCGAACCCATCGACGACCAGCCGGTGCAGGGTGTCGCTGTCGATGTAGCTGCGCATGCCGCGGGCGCGGTGCCCGCCGGGCAGCAGCAGCGCGTCGACGCCGTCGAGTGTGGCCCGGGCCCACGCGATGGGGTGGCGAAATTCGTTGGACGCCAACATCTCCCGGTAGGCGTCGCGCCCGTCCCTGTTTGCCCGCAGCGCCAGCCCGATCAGGGGGATGGCGCCGAGCACCGGCAGGGCGGACCACACGTCCAAGCCGCGGCCGGTCACCATGATGTCGTCCGCCGCCCCGGGCGCGCCGCTCTCGGTGGCGAACACCACCCGATGACCGTCGCGGGTCAGGACGCGCCAGCTGACGGCGACCTCGGTCGGGTCGAAGTCGCGGTCCGGGATCGGGATGAGGACGGTGCCCACGCGGCCTAGGCCTGGGCCAACCTGAGCTCGAGGCCGACGTTGTTCTCCATGCCGCCGCGCAGCTTGCTGAAGAAGTTGAAGACCTTGCCCACGACGCCGTAGCGCTTCCCGATGGCGTCGTAGACCGCCGCGGTGTGCGACTTGTCGAGGATCGCGGCGGTTCCTTCGACGGCCTCGCTGGTCGGGCGGCCCTGCATGGTGCAGGTGGCCAGGGAGACCCGCGGGGTGTTGCGAATCCGCTTGACCTTCCACGACTTTTCCTGGGTGATGACCAGCAGCCGGTCCTGGTCGGCGGCCGCCCAGATCGGTGTCGGCTTGGGCTTGCCGTCCTTGGTGAAGGTGGTCAGCAGGATGTATTGCGCCTTGGCGAGATCGGCGAATGTGGGCGTCACGGTAACAAGGTACGCCGCACCGACTCGACATTGACATCGCGAGCGCTCACTGCGATAGTCGTGACATCCTTAAGCGAAAATATTGTTTTCATTTAAGGCTGGTGCAACGACGGAAGCGGAAAACTTGAGCGAGCCGAAAACACCGCTGGCATGGCTGCCGTTCTCAATCGCATAGGCGGCGTTGTCGGAAGACACCGGCAACGTGGACCTTCTTCAGGCGTGGTCCCACCTGCTGGTCCAGCTGCGCGAAGCCGCACGGACCGTCGAATCCGACCCGGTGAATCGAAACCGAATCGACCTCGCCGCCGGCATCCGGCATTTGCTGGTATTGCTTGCCGCCGGAATCGACGAGGTGCTGCTTTTCGATCCGCACCCGGTTCTGAGCGTGCGCCGCACCAGCACGGACGACCTGGTGACCTGGGGCATGGAATGCCCCGACTGCCTCTACACCCGTGCCGTGTTGCGCGGCGGCGAGAGTTATCGGCTGTTCGGAAATCGCGGCACGGCGAGGTACGTCGGGCTGCAGACCATGAACGGGATCGCCGCGACGGCGAATGCGCTGGTGGACGAGCTCGACGTGGATGCGGACGGCAACTTCGAGGTCGTGCTGTCGGCCGATGACCGACCGGGAAATTGGATGCGGATCGAGGGGGACCGTCCCACGTTGACGGTGCGCCACTTCTTCTACGACTGGGACACCGAGGTGGCCTCGTCGTTGCGCATCGAGAGAGTCGGCGAGGCGGTGGAAACCACCGGCCCTTCGGTCGATCCGGACACGCTGGTGTCGCGGCAGATCACCGCCCTCGGTGACTTCGTCGCCGACAACCTTGCGTTCTTCCTGCAATTCGGCGTCGCGGCGTCGCCCAACGGATTCCTGCCACCGATCGACCGCACCGACATGGGGGCGGCGGCGGAGAACAGACCGGTAATCGGTCGGTGGGAGCTGGGCCCGGATGAGGCGCTCATCGTGGAAGTGGAGCCACCCCAAGGGCTTTACTGGAGCCTTTCCATCGGCAATCCGTGGTGGGAGACGATTCATTACGGGCGCCACCAGTCCAGCCTCAATGCCCATCAGGCCGTCGTGGACACCGATGGCTTGGTGCGCGTGGTGCTGTGCCCCGACGACCCGGGCGTCGCCAATTGGCTCGACACCACCGGCCACAGCAACGGCCCGATCATCCTGCGCTGCGTGCGCACCGAGACGGCCCCGACGCCGGCGGCCCGCGTGGTGCCCGTCGGCGCCATTCGAGCGGAGTTGCCTCCGGACACCACAGAAGTCACCCCCGAACAGCGCCGGTCCGTTCTCGCGGCGCGTCGCCGCGCCGTGCAGAACAGGTTTGCGCAATGACGTTCGACGCCGACGAGCTGGAAGACGGTGCCCGTGCCGCAACGGGTCTCGACGATTTCGGATCGCCCTACTACCGCGAGGGACTCGAGCGCATCGTCGACGCGCTGAACACCCTGGCCGACCTCAACGACATCGGCCGGGTCATCCAGCACGCCACTATCAGCAACGCCCTGATTCAGCGCCTCAAGATCGAGGACACTTACGGCCGCCATCCCGAGATCGAGGACGAGGTGGTCCACGGCCCCGTATTCGTGATCGGGTTACCCCGCACCGGCACCACCGCATTGAGTCAACTGGTGGCCGCCGACCCGCAATTCCGGTCGCTACGGATGTGGGAATCCCAAGCCCCCACCCCGCCGCCGGAGGCTGCGACCCAACACACCGATCCGCGGATCGCACAGGCCGAGGCCGGCCTGAAGATGCTCGATGACATGTTCCCCCTCATGAAGACGCTGTACAACTCCGAGCCGACGGCACCGACCGAATGCCAGGATCTGATGGGAATGAGCTTCCGCACGTTCCACTTCGACGGCGCCGTTCGCGCGCCCGAATACCTCGCGTGGCTGATGGACTGCGACATGCGCGGGACCTACACGTTTCACCGGCGAGTGCTGCAGCTGCTGCAATGGCATTGCCCACCGACGCTCTGGCATCTGAAGACCCCGGTGCACATGTTCGCGCTCGACGCGCTCGTCGAGGCATACCCGGACGCCAAATTCCTTTGGAGCCACCGCGATCCGGCGAAGGTGATGGGGTCGGTATGCAGCCTCATCCAGTACCTGCGCAGCTGGAGCAGCGATCGCAACGACGCCAACGAACTCGGCGCCGAGCAGGTCGACAGCTGGGTCGAAGCCGTAAGGCGGGCAATGGATTTCCGCAGCCGCGTCGGCGACGACCGATTCGCCGACGTCTCGTTCACGGATCTGCAGACCGATCCAGTGCATACCCTGCGAACGGGCTACGAGGCCTTGGGCTTGAGCTTCACCGATGCCACTATGGCCTCCGTCGAGCGGTGGGCCGAAGGTCACCGACCCGGCTCCCGTGGCGCGCATGACTATGAGTTGGCCGACTACGGCCTGACGCCCGAAGGCGTCCGTGAACGGTTTGCCGACTACCTCGCCACCTACGATGCCACCGGCTGACGAAGTGACCGCTCCTCGCACGCGGCGACGCGACAAGCTGCGTCCCGACCCGGAAGTACGCCGCGAGATCCTGCAGGCCGCGTCGACCGCTTTGCGCGAGCACGGGGTTCGCGGCCTGGGTATCAGCGCCGTGCTGGAACGGGCAGGGTTGAGCACACGCGCGTTCTATCGGCATTTCGCCTCCAAAGACGAATTGATTGCCGCGGTCTTCCTGGAGAACGCGCGCGTCGAGAAGCGGCGCCTGCGGCGCCGAATGAACCGAGCCGCCACGGACATCGAGGCGGTGGCGGCGTGGATTGACGGGCGACTCGATTTGGCGTTCGACGAAACCATCGGCGCTGACTTGCGCCGGTTGTCGATGGAGGCTCAATCTCAGATGTTCGCCTCCCCCATCCTCGTTCAGCCCGCATATGCCGAGATCCTCGAGCCACTCAGCGAATGCCTTCGGCGCGGCTCATCCAACGGAATGTTCCACCACATCGATCCGGTTACCGACGCCCAATTCATCCACGGCGTCGTCTGGGCCGGCATCGACCGACAGTGGGCGACCGGGGATTGTGACCGCGACGACCTCCGCCGACGCAGTGTGCGTTTCTGCCTGCGCGGGTTGGGCGTGACACCGGAAGCGATCGAGCGGGTGTGCCCTCAACCGAATAGCGAAGGAGGCTGCTGATGGATCTGGGGTTCGCGGGATCGACGGCCGTGGTCACCGGGGGCAGCAAAGGCATGGGACTGGCGATCGCCGAAACCCTTGCGGCCGAGGGGGCCAGCGTCGCCGTGATGGCCAGAAGCCGTGGACCGCTCGACATCGCGGTCACGGCACTGCGCGCCGCCGGCGCTCCGGACGCCGTTGGAATCAGCGTCGACATGGCCGATGCCCGGTCCATCACGGATGCCTTCGAAATGGTCTCCGAGCGCTGGGGTCGACTCAATTGCTTGGTCCACACGATCGGACCCGGGGACGGCTACTTCGAGCAGATGGACGACGCACAATGGGACGAGGCGTTCGCCGTCGGCACCATGTCGGGCGTCAGGTCGATCCGCGCCTCGTTGCCGCTGCTGCGGTCCGCCGATTGGGCCCGCATCGTGACGCTGTCCGCACACTCGATTCAGCGGCAGAACCCGCGCATCGTCGCCTATACGGCAGCCAAGGCGGCACTGGCCAGCGTCACCAAGAACTTGTCGAAAAGCCTTGCCAAGGACGGCATCCTGGTCAACTGCGTGTGCCCCGGGACCATCGTCACGGCCAGCTTCACCGAGGCGCTCAAAGACATCCTCGCCGCCGGCGGCCTCGACGCCACCGATCCGGTCGACGTCATGACCTGGATCGACGACAACTTTCACCAGCCCTGCGACCTCGGCCGCGCCGGACTTCCCGAAGAGGTCGCCTCGATTACCGCCTACCTGGCGTCGCGGCGAAACGGTTACGTCACCGGGGCCACCGTCAACGTCGACGGCGGATCGGACTTCATCTGAGGTTTCAGCCGTGCCGTGTGTGCGGCCAGCCGCACGTTCGGTGCCCAGTGTGCGGCCAGCCGCACGTTGGGCGGGGCTCCCAACACGCTGTCAACCTACCTAGCCCTCCAGGTCGCCCTCGGTTTCCAGCAGCGCCTGGCGCAGGCCGTCGAGGGTATCCGGTTGCGGCCGTTCCCACATGCCGCGGCCGGCGGCCTCCAGCAGCCGTTCGGCCATGCCGTGGAGCGCCCAGGGATTGGATTCGGCCATGAACTTGCGGTTCTCGGGATCCAGCACGTAGCGCTCGGTGAGCTGCTCATACATCCAGTCGGCCATCACGTGAGCGGTCGCGTCGTAGCCGAACAGGTAGTCGACGGTGGCCGCCATCTCGAACGCGCCCTTGTAGCCGTGCCGGCGCATCGCGGCCATCCAGCGGGGGTTGACGACGCGGGCGCGGAACACCCGGGTGGTCTCCTCGGACAGCGTGCGGGTGCGGATCGCGTCGGGCCTGGTGTTGTCGCCGATGTAGGCGGCCGGGGCCTGGCCCGTCAACGCCCGGACGGTGGCGACCATGCCGCCGTGGTACTGGAAGTAGTCGTCGGAGTCGGCGATGTCGTGTTCGCGAGTGTCGGTGTTCTTGGCGGCCACCACGATCCGCCGGTACTGGCGGTTCATGTCGTCGACGGCCTCACGGCCGTCCAGGTCGCGACCGTAGGCGAAACCGCCCCAGGCGGTGTACACCTGCGCCAGGTCGGCGTCGTCGCGCCAGTTGCGGCTGTCGATCAGCTGCAGCAGCCCCGCCCCGTAGGTGCCCGGCTTCGAACCGAAAATCCTTGTCGTCGAGCGTCGTTGATCGCCGTGCTGGGCCAGGTCGGCCTGGGCGTGCGCGCGCACGTAGTTGTCGCCGGCGGGCTCGTCGAGGCCGGCGACCAACCGCACCGCGTCGTCGAGCATCGTCACCACGTGCGGGAACGCGTCACGGAAGAACCCCGAGATGCGCACGGTAACGTCGATGCGCGGGCGGCCCAGCTCGGTCAGCGGGATGGCAGTGAGGTCGACGATGCGCCGCGACGCGTCGTCCCAGACCGGCCGGACGCCCAGCAGGGCAAGGACTTCGGCGATGTCGTCGCCGGCGGTGCGCATGGCCGAGGTGCCCCACACCGACAGCCCCACCGATTGCGGCCACCGACCGTGGTCGTCGCGGTAGCGGGTCAGCAGCGAATCCGCCAGGGCCACACCGGCTTCCCAGGCCAGCCGCGACGGCACCGCCTTGGGATCGACCGAGTAGAAATTGCGCCCGGTGGGCAGCACGTTGACCAGACCGCGCAGCGGAGATCCCGACGGGCCGGCCGGGATGAACCGGCCGTCCAGCGCGTTGAGCACCTGGTCGATTTCGGCGGCGGTGCCGGCGAGGCGGGGCACCACCTCGGTCGCCGCGAACCGCAGCACCGCCGCCGCCGCCGGATTGTCGGTGATGCGGTCGGCGGCGGCGGGATCCCAGCCGCTGGCCTGCAGCGCGGCGACGAGTTCGCGCGCGGCGGCCTCGGCCCGGTCGACCGAGGCCCGTTCGTCGGTGCCGTCCTCGGCCAGGCCCAGCGCCTGCCGCAGCCCGGGCAAGGTGTGCTCGCCGCCGAACAGTTGGCGGGCCCGCAGGATGGCCAGCACGAGGTCGAGTTCCACGTCGCCCGTGGGCTTTTGGCCCAGAACGTGCAGGCCGTCGCGGATCTGCACGTCCTTGATCTCGCACAGCCAGCCGTCGACGTGCAGCAGCATGTCGTCGAACGAGTCCTCGGGCGGCCGCTCGGTGAGCCCGAGGTCGTGGTCCATCTTGGCGGCCCTGATCAGCGTCCAGATCTGCTGGCGGATGGCGGGCAGCTTGCCGGGATCGAGCGCCGCGACGTTGGCGTGCTCGTCGAGCAGCTGCTCCAGCCGGGCGATGTCGCCGTAGGTTTCGGCGCGCGCCATCGGCGGGATGAGGTGGTCGACCAGCACGGCGTGCGCCCGCCGCTTGGCCTGGGTGCCCTCGCCGGGGTCGTTGACCAGGAAGGGATAGATCAGCGGAAGATCGCCCAGCGCGGCGTCGGACCCGCAGGCCGCCGACATGCCCAGTGTCTTGCCCGGCAGCCACTCCAGGTTGCCGTGCTTGCCCAGGTGCACCACCGCGTCCGATCCGAATCCGGTGTCCAGCCAGTGGTAGGCGGCCAGATAGTGGTGGCTGGGCGGCAGGTCCGGGTCGTGATAGATCGCCACCGGGTTCTCCCCGAAGCCGCGGGGCGGCTGCACCATCAGCACCAGGTTGCCCGATTGCATTGCGGCGATGACGATTTCACCGTCGGGGTCGTGTGTGCGATCCACGAAGAGGTCGCCGGGCGGCGGACCCCAATGGTGCGTCACCGCGTCGGTCAGCTCGGCGGGCAAGGTGGCGAACCAGTCGCGATAGTCCCTGGCGGAGACCCGGATCGGGTTGCCGGCCAGCTGCCCTTCGGTGAGCCAGTCGGGGTCCTGCCCGCCGCGTTCGATCAGAGCGTGAATCAGCGCGTCGCCGTCGTTGGCCTCGACCCCGGGCAGCTCGCCCACCCGGTAGCCGCGCTCGCCCATCGCCCGCAGCAGGGCGATGGCGCTGGCCGGGGTGTCCAGCCCGACCGCGTTGCCGATACGCGCGTGCTTGGTGGGGTAGGCCGAGAACACCAGGGCCACCCGCTTGTCCGCCGGGGCGACGTGGCGCAGCCGGGCGTGCCTTACCGCCAGGCCCGCGACGCGCGCGCACCGTTCCGGGTCGGCGACGTAGGAGATCAGCCCGTCGTCGTCGATCTCCTTGAAGGAGAACGGGACCGTGATGATGCGGCCGTCGAACTCGGGCACCGCCACCTGGGTGGCGACGTCGAGCGGGCTCAGGCCGTCGTCGTTTTCACTCCATTGCGCCCGGGAGCTGGTCAGGCATAGCCCCTGTAGGATCGGAATGCCCAGGGCCGCAAGGTGTTCGACGTTCCAGCTGTCGTCATCGCCGCCGGCGGACACCGTGGCCGGCTTCAGTCCCCCGGCGGCCAGAACGGTGACCACCATGGCGTCGGCGTCGCCGAGGCGTTGCAGCAGTTCGGGTTCGGCGGTGCGCAGCGACGCACAGTAGACCGGCAACGGCCGCCCGCCGGCGTCCTCGATGGCCCGGCACAGCGCCTCGACGTATCCGGTGTTGCCGGCCAGCTGCTGAGCGCGGTAGTAGAGGACGGCGATGGTGGGCCCGTCGGCCGCGCCGGTGGGCCGCTCCAGCTCCCCCCAGGTCGGCGTGACGACCGGCGGGCCGAACCCGAAGCCGGTCATCAGCACGGTGTCGGACAGGAAGGCGTGCAACTGGCGCAGGTTGTCCACGCCGCCGTGGGCCAGGTAGATGTGCGCCTGCACCGCGATGCCGGCGGCGAGCGTGGACAGGCCGGTCAGCTCGGCGTCGGCGGCCTGCTCGCCGCTGACCAGCACGGTTGGCACACCGCTGGCGATCACCGCGTCGATGCCGCTCTGCCAGGCGCGATAGCCGCCGAGGATGCGGACCACCGCGATCGAGGCGCCGGCCAGCAGGTCCGGGAGTTCCTCGTCGCCCAGCCGCGACGGGTTGGCCCATCGATAGTTCTTGCCGCTGGCGCGAGCGCTGATCAGGTCCGTATCGGACGTCGACAGCAGCAGGATGGTCGGCTCAGCCACCCCTCATTCGTACCGCAGCGTCGCCGCGATCCGGGCGGCGACCTCTCCGGCGACCCGCAGCGCCTCCTCGCTCTTCCCCGGCTCGTAGCGATCCGCGACGGCGTCGTAATCGGCGCCGGCGATCGACCCGTGGTCGGCCGCCAGTTCCGCCAGCTCGACCGGCCAGCCGGCCCGTCGCAGGCCTTCGGCGAACTCCCTGCTGGCCGCCGCCGGGACGACGTCGTCGGCCAGGCCGTGCAGCAGGGTGAACGGCGTGCCGATCCGCTGCGACGGAAGCTCGTCGGTCACGCACCGACCGAAAATCGGGTCCGGGACCATGAACGCGCCCGCCAGACAGACCGTGTGGGCCAAATCCGCATCGCCGCTCAGCGTCAGGGCCGCCGCGGCCGCGCCTCCCATCGACCACCCGACGAGCACGATGGCGTTTCCCTCGCCGGCGAAGTCGCGGGCGAAATCGAGCGACCGCAACAGGTCCGCGCGCCCGCCGTCGTCGGCGTGCGAGTTCCAGTCCGGCGCCACCACCGCCGCGCCGCGCCCGGCGAGTATGCCGGCGAGCGGACGGAAGGCGGCGCGCGCGTCGGTCTGCATGCCGTGCCACAGCAGGACGGTGGGTTGCGTCGGATCGCCATAGACGTCGGCCAATCGTCCCGGGGCGTACTCCACTGTCCGCACGCAGACGAGGGTGCCCCGGGCCGGGCCGTATCAATCACCCCCGGCCGCCGCCCAATGTGCATTGGGCTGCCGTCGGTACCGTGGACGGGTGGCCAGGACGCGCGGCACCGACGCCTGCCCGGGTGCGCTGCAGGTGCACCGGGCGGCCGACGGCGCCCTGGCACGGATTCGGCTCCCCGGCGGCGCGCTGACCGCCGCCCAGCTGGCCGCGCTGGCGCGGGTGGCGAGCGAATACGGCTCGTCGACGCTGGAGCTCACCGCCCGCGGCAACATCCAGGTGCGCGGGATCACCGACGAGGCGGCCGCCGCGGACGCCATCGCCGCCGCCGGGCTGTTGCCGTCGGCGACGCACGAGCGGGTCCGCAACATCGTCGCGTCGCCGCTCTCCGGCCGGGCCGGCGGCAACGTCGACGCGCGACCGTGGGTCGCAGCCCTGGACGCGGTGATCTGCGCCGAGCCCCGACTCGCCGGGCTGGGCGGCCGGTTCTGGTTCAGCGTCGACGACGGGCGCGCCGACGTGTCGGGTCTGTGCGCCGACGTCGGCGTGCACGTGTTTCCCGACGGCTGCGCCCTGCTGCTGGCGGGACGCGACACCGGTGTGCGGCTGGGCGCCGACGAGGTGGTCGAGACGCTGGCGGTCATCGCCACACGCTTCGCCACCACGCGCGGAAGCGCTTGGCGCGTCAAGGAATTGGATGATCTCGACGCTCTGCTGCCCGGAGTTGAACTCGGCGTCGCCCCCTTTCCCGCGGTCACCAGGCCGCCGGTGGGCTGGATCGCCCAGGACGAAGGTCGGGTGGCGCTGGGCGCCGCGGTGCCGCTGGGCGTGCTGTCCGCCCGCGTCGCGGAGTACCTGGCGGCGATCGAGGCGCCGCTGGTGATCACGCCGTGGCGGTCGGTGCTGGTGTGCGATCTGGACGAGGCGGTCGCCGACGTCGCGCTGCGGGTGCTGGCCCCGTTGGGTTTGGTCTTCGACGAGAACTCCCCCTGGCTGGACGTCAGCGCCTGCACCGGCAGCCCCGGGTGCGCGCACTCGGCCGCCGATGTGCGGGCCGACGCCGCGCAGGCGCTGGAAGCGGATTCGGGGGTGCACCGTCACTTCGTCGGCTGCGAACGCGCGTGCGGCAGCCCGCTCGCCGGTGAGGTGCTGCTGGCGACCGGCGACGGATACCGCCAGCTACGGTAATCGGGTGCTCGACTACATCCGCGACGCGGCGGAGATCTACCGCCAGTCGTTCGCGACCATCCGCGCGGAGGCCGACCTGACCCGGTTCCCCGACGACGTCGCGCGCGTAGTGGTCCGGCTGATCCACACCTGCGGGCAGGTCGACGTCGCCGAGCACGTCGCGTTCACCGACGACGTCGCGGCGCGCGTCGGTGCCGCCCTGCGCGGCGGCGCCCCGGTGCTGTGCGATTCCTCGATGGTGGCGGCCGGGATCACCGCCGCGCGGCTGCCGGCCGGCAACGAGGTGGTCTCACTGGTGGCCGATCCGCGCGCCCCCGAACTGGCCGCGCGCCGGCACACCACCCGATCGGCTGCCGGGGTCGAGCTGTGGGCCGATCGGCTGCCCGGTGCGGTGCTCGCGATCGGCAACGCGCCGACGGCCCTGTTCCGGCTGCTCGAGCTGGTCGACGAGGGCGTCTCCCCGCCGGCCGGCGTGCTGGGCGGCCCGGTCGGATTCGTGGGATCGGCGCAGTCCAAGCAGGAGCTCATCGACCGTCCGCGCGGGATGTCCTATCTGGTGGTGCGGGGCCGCCGCGGCGGCAGCGCCATGGCCGCCGCGGCCGTCAACGCGATCGCGAGCGACCGCGAATGACCGCGCGAGGGACCCTGTGGGGCGTCGGGCTGGGCCCGGGCGACCCCGAACTGGTCACCGTCAAGGCGGCCCGGGTGATCGGCGAGGCCGACGTCGTGGCCTACCACAGCGCCCGGCACGGCCGCAGCATCGCGCGCGGCATCGCCGAACCGTACCTGCGGCCCGGCCAGCTCGAGGAGCACCTGATCTACCCGGTGACCACCGAGGTGACCGACCACCCCGGCGGCTACGCGGGGGCGCTGGAGGACTTCTACGTCGAAGCCGCCGCGCGCATCGCCGCACACCTGGACGCGGGCCGCAATGTGGCGCTGCTCGCCGAGGGCGACCCGCTGTTCTACAGCTCGTACATGCACCTGCACACCCGGCTGACGCAGCGGTTCGACGCCGTCATCGTGCCGGGTGTGACGTCGGTGAGCGCCGCCTCGGCGGCCATCGCGACGCCGTTGGTCGCCGGCGACGAGGTGCTCTCGGTGCTGCCGGGCACCCTGCCGGTCGCCGAGCTGACCCGCCGCCTGGCCGACGCCGACGCCGCGGTGGTGCTGAAACTGGGGCGGTCATATCACGCTGTGCGGGAAGCGCTTTCGGCTTCCGGCCAACTTGACGACACGTACTACGTCGAGCGTGCCAGCACCTCCGGGCAGCGCATCCTGCCCGCCGCCGACGTCGACGAGGCCGGCGTGCCGTACTTCTCGCTGGCGATGCTGCCGGGCGGGCGGCGTGGCCGTCAGTCGCCGCCCGCCGGGTCCGTCGCGGTGGTCGGGTTGGGTCCCGGCGACAGCGACTGGATGACCCCGCAGAGCCGGCGCGAGCTGGCGGCCGCCACCGACCTGATCGGCTACGGCGGCTATCTGGATCGCGTGCCGGTCCGCGACGGCCAACGCCGGCACCCCAGCGACAACACCGACGAACCCGAGCGTGCCCGACTGGCCTGCGCGCTGGCCGAGGAGGGCCGGGCGGTGGCGGTGGTGTCGTCGGGCGATCCCGGGGTCTTCGCGATGGCCACCGCCGTGCTGGAGGAGGCCAAGGAGTGGCCGGCGGTGCGGGTCCGGGTCATTCCGGCGATGACGGCCGCTCAGGCCGTGGCCAGCCGGGTCGGCGCCCCGCTGGGCCACGACTACGCGGTGATCTCGCTGTCCGATCGGCTCAAGCCGTGGGAGATCATCTCCGAGCGGCTGGCCGCCGCGGCCGCCGCCGACCTCGTGCTGGCGATCTACAACCCGGCGTCCAGGACGCGAACATGGCAGGTCGCCGCGATGCGGGACCTGTTGCTGCAACACCGCGAACCCGGCACGCCGGTGGTGGTCGGACGCAGTGTTGCCGGGCCCGACGAAGATGTCCGCGTGGTGCGGCTGGCCGACCTCGACCCCGCCACCGTGGACATGCGCTGCCTGCTGATCGTCGGCTCGTCGCAAACCCAATGGTACGCAGGCGATTCCGGCGATCGGGTGTTCACGCCCCGGCGCTACCCGCTCGGCTGATCGTCGTTGCTCCAGCTGCCGGGCATCATCGGCACGGTGGGGCCTTCGCTCAGCCCGCCGCGGGTCAGCGTCGCCAAACCCGCGGGCCGGGCCGCACCGGATGTCGCTGCGGCCCCGGCGAATCCGAGCGATCCCCCACCCCGCTCGGAGGGGTGCACGGTGTCGGGGTCTTCGGCGTCGAGGCCCGAATCCTGGTCGAGGTCCATGAACTCGTACCGGTAGGCGCGATCCGTGGCCGTCCCGGCGCGGCGGCGACGGGCCCGAGCCTTCTTCTTGGCCGCGGCCGCCGCTGCGGCCTCGGCGGGTGCGTCGAGGTCGTCGGGCGCCGGCTCTGCTGACTTGCGGCGCGCCCGGCCGCTGGCGCTTCCGCGCGCCGCCAACCCCGACAGCGCCGCCGCGTACAGGCCGTCGGACATGCCGGCGCCGATGCCGTCCGTCGCGGTCGGCCCGAAGCCGACTCCGGGTCCGCCGCCCACCGGTCCGCCACCGGCCGGAGTGGCCACGGTCGACGCGGGCGCGCCGGACGCCGCCGGGGCGGTGCTCAC
>NZ_GG770555.1:839232-859609 GCF_000164135.1 Mycobacterium parascrofulaceum ATCC BAA-614
CCGCGGTGATCGCCGCCGCCGCCCCGCCTGCCGCCGCGGCGCCCAGCGTGGAAACGACCATCGGTGCGAGCACCACGGCCATCTGGATGGCGGCCTGCATGAAGGGCCAGAAGATCATCAGCGTGTGGAAAATCGCCCAGCCGAGCGCGCTGGAGAGGGCCGGCGAGAACCCCAGTTGGCCGAAGAAGGAGGCCAGCCCGTTGACGAACGGCACCGGCGGGAACGGCCAACCTCCGGGGTTGAGGTCTTTGGAAACCGGCCAGGCGAAATTCTTCGTGTACTGCTGTAGCCACGCCGTGAGCTGGTCCTGCCAGGACGGATAGGTCTGCGCCGCTTGCTGCTGGGTGTCGGCATGCAACGTGGCGACGCTCGCCTCCGCGCCCGGGGTGACGATCGCGGGCGCCGGCGTGGTGGCGGGCACCGCCGCGAGAGCGGATTCGGCCGTCACCTGATAGGAGGTCATCGTCGTGGCGGCCTGCACCCACATGCGCGCGTAGTCGGCCTCGTTGACCGCGATCGGAATGGTGTTGACGCCAAAGAAATTCGTCGCCACCAGCGCCGCGTGGACCGCATGATTCGCGGCGAGCTCCGGCATGGTCGGCATGGCGGCAAGCGCCGCGGTGTAAGCGCCCGCCGCCGTCTCGTGCAGCGCGGCCGCGGTCGCACTCTTCGCGGAGCTCTCCAGCAGCCAGGCCAGATACGGGGCATGGGCTGCGACGTACTGCTCGGCGGTGGGCCCCTCCCACGCACCGCCCTGCACGGCGCCCAGGAGCCCGCCGAGTTCGTCTGCGGCCTCGGCGTATTGGCCGCTCATCGACGACCACGTCGCGGCGGCCGCCAACAGCGGTCCGGGACCCGGGCCGCTGCTCAGCAGGGTCGAGTGCACTTCGGGAGGGAAGGCGATCCAGATCGGGGCCGTCATCGTCGGGGACCTTCGGGCACGAACACGAATACCTCTTCGGTGAATGTCGGGGCTGCGGACGTCCAGTGGTCGGTTTGCGGGAGGGTTTAGTTCCCGGCGTTTGATTTCGCATGCTCTTTGCACCCGGACCGGGCATGCGCAACGATGCAGGGATGCGGTGCGACGCGGCGCGTGAGGCGCTTTCGGCTCGATTGGACGGCGAACGTCCCCAGCTGCTCGCGCAGCAGGTCGATGCGCATCTCGAATCGTGCCGGCGTTGCCGCTCCTGGCTGATCGGCGCCGCGGCCCAGACCCGCCGGCTGGCCACGGTCGAGCCGGGCGACGGACCCGACCTGGTCGCGAAGATCATGGCGAGCATCGGCGAAGAGTCGTCCGGGCGCCGGCGCCGGATGCGCTGGCTGCGCTCGCACTACCGGCGGTGGGGGCTGATCGCCGTCGGGGTCTTCCAGGTGGCGATTGCCGCCGCGCAGATCAGCGGCGTCAATTTCGGGATGGTGTCGAGCCACATGCACGGCGCGATGTCCGGGGAGCACCTGATGCACGAGTCCACCGCCTGGTTGCTGGCGCTGGGTCTGGCGATGGTTGCAGCGGGCGTCTGGCCCATCACGGCCATTGGGGTGGCGGCGATTACGGGCGTGTACTCGGTCGCGCTGTTCGGTTACGTGGCCGTCGACGCCTTCGCCGGCGACGTCACCGCCACCCGCATCGCCAGCCACATGCCCTTGCTGTTGGGCGTCGCGTTCGCGTTGCTGGTGGCCCGCGAACGGGTGCGGTCGGACAGGGCCGGCTCGTCCGATGCGGCGGACGACCCGGCCTGGCCGGCCGAATCCCCCGCTGCGCGGCGCCGCGGTCACCTCTGGCCCATCAACCGATCGGCCGCCGACCCCGTCGCGACCACTACGACAGGCCGTCGTAGACTCAGTCAGCCCGCGAGACAAAGGTGGTTCGCCATGATCGCGTCAAGCGATGACGAGGCCGTGACCGAACTCGCATTGGCCGCGGCGCGTGGGAACGACCGCGCGCTCGAGGCGTTCATCAAGGCCACCCAGCAAGACGTGTGGCGGTTTGTCACGTACCTGTCGGACGCGGGCAGCGCCGACGACCTGACCCAAGAGACCTTCCTGCGCGCGATCGGCGCCATCGAACGGTTCTCCGGGCGCTCGAGCGCCCGGACCTGGTTGCTTTCCATCGCGCGCCGCGTGGTGGCCGATCACATCCGCCACGTGCAGTCGCGTCCGCGCGCCGCCCTGGGCGCCGACCCGGAGCACGTCCTTCGCGGCGACCGCCACGCCCGCGGATTCGAAGACCTCGTCGAGGTGACGACGATGATCGCGAGCCTGACCCCCGAACAACGGGAAGCGTTGTTGCTCACGCAATTGCTGGGGCTGCCCTACGCCGACGCCGCGGCGGTCTGCGGCTGCCCGGTGGGCACCATCCGGTCCCGCGTCGCCCGCGCCCGTGACGCGCTGCTGGCCGCCGACGCTGAGCGCGGCGACCTGACCGGCTAGTTCTCTTGGCGGTATAGCCATTCGACGGCCTCGTCCACGCTGCCCACCGACGTCACCGCGGCCGGCAGCGGCGGCCGCGCCACCATCAGCACCGGAATGCTTAGCGCCGCAGCGGCGTCCAGCTTCGCCCGCGTCAGCTCACCGCCGCTGTTCTTGGTGACGAGGGCGTCGATCCGATGTTCCCGCAGCAGCGCCAGCTCGCCGTCGTAGCGATACGGGCCGCGGGATAGCACCACCCGGTGGTGACGCGGCAATGCGGCCGCGTCGGGGCGGGTGACCGCCCGGATCAGGAACCACGCATCGCTGTCCGCGAACGCCTTCGTCCCCGACCGTCCGGTGGTGAGAAAGACCCGCGAAAACCCCTGCTCCGCAACTATTTCCGCCGCCTTGCTATCCGATTCGACGACGATGGCCGAGCCCGGATCCCACGCCGGACGGGCCAGCACCAGGTGCGGAATCCCGAGCTCGCCGCAGACCTGCGCGGCGTGCGCCGTCATGGTCGCCGCGAACGGGTGAGTGGCGTCGATGACGGCGCCGATGTTTTCCTCCAACAGCCAGCGTCGCAACCCGTCGACGCCGCCGAAGCCGCCGACCCGTACGGGGCCTACCGGCAGCGCGGGGTCGGGCACGCGGCCCGCAAGCGAACTGACGATGTCGACGCGCGGGTGTAAGGCTTGCGCCAGCGCGCGCCCTTCGGCCGTGCCGCCGAGCAGCAGCACCCGCATCAGTGCCTGCTCCCCCGGGCGCGCCCGGTCGAATAGAGGTAGCTGTCGGTGAATCCCTCCGCGGCCAGCACGTCGCCGACGACGATCACCGCCGTCTTGTTGACGCCGGCCCGGTGCATCTGCGCGGCGATGTCGGCGAGCGTCCCGCGCAGCACCACCTGTTGCGGCCAGCTCGCGAAAGCCACCACCGCAGCCGGTGTTTCGGGCCGATAGCCGCCCTCGAGCAGTTGCGGCACGATGGCGTCGACCTGGGCGGCGGCGAGGTGCAGGACCAGCGTGGCGCCGGAACGCGCGAGGGTGGCGAGGTCCTCCCCCGGGGGCATCGCCGTCGACAGGGTGGCGACCCGGGTGAGCGTAACGGTCTGCGCCACGCCGGGAACGGTGAGCTCGCGCTTGAGCGCCGCCGCCGCGGCGGCGAAAGACGGGACGCCGGGCACGATTTCGTAGTCGATGCCCAGCGCGTCGAGCCGGCGGCACTGCTCGGCCAGCGCGCTGTAGAGCGACGGGTCACCGGAGTGCAGCCGCGCCACGTCGTGGCCGGCGGCGGCGGCGTCGGCCAGTTCGGCGATGATCTGCTCGAGCGTGAGCGGGCCGGTGTCAACGACTTTGGCGCCGGGCGGACACAGCGCCAGCAGGTCGTCGGGCATGATCGATCCGGCGTAGAGGCAGACGGGACAACTCTCGAGGAGCCGCTGGCCGCGAACCGTGATCAGGTCGGCGGCGCCCGGGCCTGCGCCGATGAAATACACCGTCATTTCGTCATCACCCACTGGGTGACCGGCATCTGCGGGCGCCATCCGGTGAAGCCGCCGAGCGGCTCGCCGTGATAGTGCTGGAAGCGCCGCAGCTGACCCCCGAGGCGCGAATGTGACTGTGCGAGAGCGGATTCGGATTCGGCGGTGACGGCGTTGACGACGAGGCGACCGCGGGTCGGCAAGTGCTCGAGGCACGCGTCGAGAAGGCCGGGTTGGGTGAGGCCGCCGCCGATGAAGATCGCCGACGGCGAGTCGAGGCCGTCGAACCCGTCCGGGGCGTCGCAGCGCACGTCGATGTCGGCGCCGAAGGCCGCGGCGTTGAGCCCGATGTTGTGGCGGCGCCGTTCGTCGCGCTCGAATGCGACCGCGGTGCAACCGGCCCAGCTCAAACACCATTCGACGCTGATGCTGCCCGAGCCCGCGCCGACGTCCCACAGCCGCTCACCCGGGCGCGGGGCCAACGCCGCCAGCGTCACCGCCCGGATTCCGTGCTTGGTGATCTGCCCGTCGTGGGCGAAGGCGTCGTCGGGCAGCGGCGACAGCCGGTCGTCGGGCAGGTACCGCAGGGCGATGACGTTGAGGTCGTCGACATTCGGCGGCGCTTCGGCCCACTGGCGGGCCGTGCCGTCGCGGCGGAGCTCGGTGGGGCCGCCGAGGTTCTCCAAAATGGTCATCGCGGAGTCGCCGCGGCCGTGCGCGGTCAGCAGCGCGGCGAGTTCGTGTGGCGTGAGCCGGCTCTTCGACAGCACGATCGCCTGGCCGCCGCGGCGCACCGCGGTGTGCGGCGGCGCGGTGACCAGGCTGATCACCTCGGTCTCTTGGGCGTTCCAGCCCATCCGCGCGCACGCCAGCGTCACCGAGGAGACGTGCGGCAGCACCCGGACGTGGTCGGGTCCGTACAGGCGGATCAGCGTGCCCCCGATGCCGTGCAGGAGCGGGTCGCCGCTGGCCACCACGTGGACGTCGTCGGTGTGGCGGTCTCGCAGGGTTTGCAGGGCGGGCAGCATCGGCGAGGGCCACTGCCGCCGGGGCGCGGCCACGGTGTCGTCGAGTAGGTCGAGCTGTCTCTTGGACCCGTAAATGACGCTGGCCCTTTGCAATTCGTCACGCGATGTTGCGGCGAGACCGGCCATTCCGTCGGCCCCGATGCCTACCACGATGATCATCGCGGCATCCGGCGCCAGACGGACTGCGGCAACACCCGCATGACGGCGGCGGCGGGCCCGAGCGCCCACGGGATCCACACGGTGCGTCGGCCCTTCGCCAGCGCACGCGCGGTCGCCTTGGCCACCTGGGCGGGCGTGCTGGACAGCGGCGCGGGGTCCATGCCTTGGGTCATGCGTCCGACCACGAAACCCGGGCGCGCGATCAGGAGTTTGACGCCGGTGCCGTGCAGGGCGTCGGCCAGCCCGCTCGCGAAGCCGTCCAGGCCCGCCTTGGCCGAGCCGTAGACGTAGTTGGCGCGACGCACCCGTGCACCGGCGATCGAGGAGAAGACCACCAGCCGGCCGTTGTCCGCCTCGCGCATGGCGGCCGCCAGGTGGGTGAGCATGCTGACCTGTGCGACGTAGTCGGTGTGCACGACGGCCACCGCGTGCGCCGCGTCGGTCTCGGCGCGGGATTGGTCGCCGAGGATCCCGAAGGCCAGCACCGCCGTGGCGATGGGCCCGTGATCGGCGACGACCGCGTCGACCAGCGGGCCGTGGGATGCGAGGTCGTCGGCGTCGAATTCCCTGGTGTGCACCGCGGTGGCGCCGGCGGCTGTCAGCGCGGCGACCTGCTCGTCGAGGTGGTCGGCCTTGCGCGCGGCCAGCACCACGGTCGCCCCGGGTGCCAGCAGCCGCGCCAGCTCGATGCCGATCTCGCTGCGCCCGCCCAGGATGAGGACTGGTCCCGCGCCCGTGTCGTCCACGGCTGCGATTATTACCTGCGCTAGCGTGTGCGGTGATGGCGAATACCACTACCCGGCTCACCGACGATGCGCTGGCGTTTCTGTCCGAACGGCATCTGGCCATGCTGACCACGCTGCGAGCCGACAATTCGCCGCATGTGGTGGCGGTGGGTTTCACCTTCGACCCGAAGACGCACATCGCGCGCGTCATCACCACCGGCGGTTCGCAGAAGGCGGTGAACGCCGACCGCGGCGGGGTGGCGGTGCTCAGCCAGGTCGATGGCGCGCGGTGGTTGTCGCTGGAGGGCAGTTCCAAGGTGAACAGCGACGCGGACGCCGTCCGCGACGCCGAACTCCGCTACGCGCAGCGCTATCGGACCCCGCGACCGAACCCGCGGCGGGTGGTCATCGAGGTGCGGGTGGAGCGGGTGCTGGGGTCGTCGGGCTTGCTGGACCGGGGCGAGCAGTAACACCGCTGGGGTTCGCCGACCCACGACGACCAGTCGACTCGGCCCCCGTGCGGCCACAACTTAGCTATGGTTCGCTTCAGCCGTCGTTCCTCCGGGGGTCAAATTAGTACCGGAGATGTCATCCCAAAACTTGGGTGACACTTTTTCTACTCGATCTTCCGGAGCAACAGCGTTTACCTTGTGTTCGAATTCATCAAAAGCTCCTCCCAGCCTCCGCCAGCTCCTCTTCCGTCGGCGGAGTCACACCGGCTTCTTCTGGGGCAGAGAAAAGCTTTCGCGCGATTTTCCTCATGACGCCGTACCCTTTCTCCTGGCCCCTGGCGCTCAATTCAGTTGCCTCACGCCGTCATACAGGCGTTCCTCGGTTACTGCCCGGCTTCTGTAGTAGTAGGTCGTCGTGCTCACGTCTCCGGCATGCTTCAGCGAAGTCAAGAGCATCGGCCGAATCGCGCAAAAAGTGGTGATATTGATTCGGAGTCAACTTATAATATTCCTCGTAATCCACGACACCATTGCTGACCGGTATAGATACGTAGTAGCGCCCGGACGTCGATTCGACGCCAATTGAATACCTATCTTCACGCGAGAAGTATGTATCATCGAACTTCATTTCAGCCTCCCTTCAGTGGGTCTCATCTAGTTAAATAAATCCATGACATCATAATCCTCCGGCGGTATCCTTCCACCATCCACGACAGCCTCAGACGCGCCGTCCGGCAGAAAACCCCCGGGAATCCACTGCTCATTTGCGCCGGCCTCATTACCGGATGGGATCCGTATATCGAATTCATGCGGATTCGGGATTTCGATTCTCACAACTTTATTCGAGTCAAGAAATCCCTCAGGCAGCCCAAGGTGATCCTCAATCATCCGCAGGTCACCATTCGCCGCCTCGAGCATGGCATCGGCTTCGTGCTTGGGCATTACGAAAGATGTTCCATCTCGCTGAGCGATGCCATATTTATCAAGATTGCTCTGCGGCATAAACCGGGTAGCCCCGTCGCTGAACTTCTCTAAATGCTTCTTGATGTATTCGGGCGACAGGTATTCGGATGGATTCGGACGGCTACCCTTCGGCATTGCGATGATTTCGTCTCGCTTCTCCGCGCTCAATCCATCCGAAGGATCGTCTCCGTTGGCAGGAATCTCACCATCCGCGTTCCCGTCCGGCGTGTCGTGGTGCGAATGTGGCTTATCGTGCTCATCCGGCTTCCCGTCGCGTGAGCCATCGGAATCCCCATCATGCGGCGACTTCTCATGCGGGTGCCCATCATGAGGCAGGCCGTCGTTAGGCCCGTGCACGCCACCGCCACTCGGTGCTGGCATCTCGGCCGGGTGACCGCTCGGGGGCGAGAAATGTGGTGCCGCGGGCGAAGGTGCACCAGGTGCGGACGGCGCTGGCTGCGGTGAATGCACGGCGGCAGGTGCCGGTGGTTCAACAGGAGACCGCGCGGGCGACATCGGAAGCTGCGTCGGCGAATGATCAACCAGCCGCGGCGTCGCCGCCACCATGCGCTCGCCGGCCGCGGCGGGCGCGGCCGCAACGGGCGACGCGGCTGTAGGCGGCATCGGCTCTCGCGGACCGCCTCCAGGTGTCGGTTCATGCGGGCCAGTTGTGGGTTCGGACGCTGGTGCCTCACCGACTGGCCCCGGTGGCTCGTGCGGCGCACCCGGTGCAGCTGTGTGTGGTCCTGGTGTCGCCTCGACGGGCGCCTCGAGTGGCTTGCCGGACGGTAGACCGACAGGAGTACCGCCGGCGGGCGGAGCTTTGATTTCCGGCAGATCACCGGTGGCGCCTTCGAGGTTCTTGGTCACGTCGCCGCCGGCTTTGGTGATGTCGGTCAGCGCGCCGCGCGCTCCCGCCGCGCCTTCCCCACCGGCACGCCCAGCAGCCCCACCCGCGGCCTGCGCCTCTTCCTCCGCGCCACGCACGGCGACGCCCGCACCATCGGCCGCCGCGCCCGCCTCACCAAGGCCCGGGACGATCAGCGTGAAGCCCTCGAATGCGGCTTCACCGGCGCCTAATCCCGGCCGATCCCTAGTCCAATCCTTGGCGTGCACAAAGCCTTTCAGCTCCTGCAGCCTCGCTTCCGAAAATTCTTCGGGATTGACCGCGGCATTGATCAAACTTTCTTTCCAGGCGTTTTTCACCACGCCCGTCCAGGTGGCGGCCGCACCCTGGGGATCGGTAGCGATCCAGTGCGGGCTCAGGTCGACGAGGCCCAGCCCGATGCCGACCGCACCTTTGAGGACACCCGCATAGCCATTGATCCATGTGTCGGCGACGGTGGCGACGGGGTTACCGACGTCGTCTCCCAGGAATTGGACGAGCCCGCGGCGCGCGTACTTCTCGCATGTGACGACCGCGCGATCGGCCTCTTGTGCGAGGAACCTGATCGCCTCCTCGCAGGCCCTGGCTTCCTGCCCAAGGTGCTGCAGCACCGCGTTGATGTCCTTGACGATCTGTTTGATCTCATCCCAGGCGTCACCGTCGACGATGAGCATGACGTCGTGACCAAGGTCGCCCAGGGACTCGATCCGACTCAACAGATCCCGGATCGCGGTTTGGGCGTGGTCCACCCTATTCGCGAACCTGTCGACGGTGCGGGCCAGTGAGTCGCACAGCCCGCCGATAACGCCTGTCGACGAGCCGATTTGGCTCAAAGCGTTGTCGATCTTCTCGCCTTCAGGAATGTGTTGGCTGTCGAACAGCGCCTTCGATGCGTCGAGAGTTCCCTTCACACCCTTGGCCGCCGCCCCGAAGGCACGCCAACGAGATGCAGCCGCACGCAGACCCGCCACATCGCCATCGGGCCATGCCTCGAGGACGAACGATTGCACGAGCGACCACAGCGGTGGGGGCGGCTGGCCGGGCCCCCACGTCCCCGGCGGCCCCGGCGCGGCAAGTTCGGCCGGCGGGGACGGTGGCTCTAACGCTGCGCTTCCGCCGCCCAGCGTCGAAGCTGCCTCGGCGTGGGAGTAGTTCGACGCGCCTTGCTGGATGACCGCCCCGCTTTTGCGGCAAGCGTTCACGGCGGCGGCGGCCGCCTTCAGCACCGACTCGGCCTTGTCCTGATACGTCAAGCCGAACACCTCGCCGGCCCGGTCAACACCGGTGTGCGCGGAAAAGCCGGCCGTCAATATCGACAGATTCGCCGCCAGACCCTCGCCGGCGGCCTGCACCGCGCTACCCGCGGCGAACATCGCCTCGGGGTCGACAGCCAACGGAGCCACGCGCGAAATTCTGGTCGAGACCGCGCGCGGACGCTATTCACCCAATGATGGCCTTGCCCAAGCTAGCGGCGACCCCGAAGCGGCCACAACTCATGCATCCACAGCCCGCGCGCCCAGAGTGATGCGGTGCCGTCCCGCCGGCACCGCCAAGGTCGGTCCGGCCGGCTCGCCGTCGAGGCCCACGCCGACGCCCGCCGGCAGCCCACTCAGCGTGATCCGCGCGGCGGTGTCCGTGGCCACCGTGATGGTCGCCGCCGGCAGCGCGGCCAATCCGGCCCGCTGGACATCGACCGTGATCGCTGCGACGCCGGTCAGCCGCAGCGTCAGATACGGCAGCGGACCGACGGGCGGGCCGACCCGCCAGTCCAGTTCGCTGTACACGCCCGGGGTCGGGTCGAAGTTCAGGATGACCCCGCGATGATGCCGAACGGTATGCGTCGGGTCCGGCCGCGCATAGGAACGCGCGTCGACTTCGGCGATGGCGCCGCGCCGCGCCGTGACCGCGGGGTCCGCGGCCAGGCCCGACAACCACCACACCCGATGCGGCCCGATCCGCAGGTCGTCGCGCACCAGTTGCGGGTGCCACGCGAACGTGATGTGTCCCGGATCTGCTTGCCGCAAGCCGGTTTCCATGTGGGCGATCGGGTCTTCGAACTTGTCCTGCAACACCCAGGCGATGTGGTCCTCGAACGGATACACGGTGAACCGGTGCCGGTAGCCCAGCCGGTCGAGTTCGAGCACCTGCTCGGCGGCCGACGGGAAGGGCACCAGCTCGTCAAGCAAGCCGTGCGCGATGACGTAGGGCAGCCAGCGGGCGTTCACCAGCAGCTTCCACGTGTCGCCCTCGCGGGCGCAGGGCGAGTCCGGGTCGAGGTCGGCCGGGATGTCGACGTCGGGCAGCAGCCGCACGCCGCACGTCGGCGGGCCGGCCAGCACAACCGCCTGCGAAAACACCTGCGGGTAGGTCAGTCCCAGCTTGTAGGCCGCATAACCGCCCATCGAGTAGCCGGAGATCACCGTGCGGTTGGGATCGGTGCCCAGTTGCTCGGCGACGCGCGCCCACACCTCCCAGACGTCGAGTTCCCCGGTGTCGAAATACCACGTCGACGGCCCTCGGGCCAGCGGCGTGATCACCACCGAGTCGCGAACCTCGCACACCTGGTGCAGCAGGCGGGGGTCGATCGCGGCAAACTGGCTCTGCCCCAATGCAAGCGAATGCAGCAGCAGGGTCAACGGCAGTGCCCGGCCCGGCCTGAACGTCGACGGCAGGCACACCGAATAGGGCTGCACCCGGCCGAGGAACTGCGGCTTAGTGCTCAAGATGTCGTCGGCGGCCACGCCCTGGCCGAGTTCGATCGAGGACACATACCAGCGCGTCGACGGGCCGGTGACCACCGGCTCCGGTTCGATTTCGCCGCCCGCCAGCCGATCCCACGCCACGGTCGCGGCGAACCTCGACACGTCGCCGGCGGTCAAGGCCTCGGCCTGCGCGGCGTCCGACCAGAAGTTCAGGTGCGGCGGCTCCTGCGCGTGGGTGCGGAACGCGACGTTGTAGACGTTGGGTTGCCCGGGCAGGGCGCCGTGCTCGGCGGGCACGTCGGCGAACCCGTCGCCCGCCGCGTTGGCCAGCCCCGCCGCCAGCCGCACCGTCCAGCTGCCGGCCGGCTCCAGCAGGTTCCGCGGCACCTGCGCGATGAACGTGCGCGACCCCATGTCGACGCTGTGCTGTACCGGCGTCGTGGACCCCGTGGTGAGGTCGATCAGCGCGGCGCCACTGCCCGAAATCAGCACGGCCGCGTCGATACCGGCCGAGCGCACCCCCGCCGCGGCGGGCCATTGCTCCGGTGCGGTCCGGGCGGGATCGGTGTCGAGGGCGAACAACGCGATCGGGACCGACGCGTCCAGCAGGGTGTTCCAGTCGATCCGCCACCACGTGTGGGTCGCGGTGAGCCCGATCGCGACGCGGAAGATGTCGGCGCCGTTGCGGGCCGCGGGACCGTCGGGGTAGACGTAGGTGCCGCGCGGCGGCGCCTGCACTTTCAGGTCGCCGACGGGCAGGCCCGTCGCGCCGTGGTCGTCGTACAGGAAGTCGGTCCAAAACAGCGCACCGCCGGCGATGCGGCCCGCGCCGCAGGTGCGTGGAAAGTCCTCGCCGAAGGGCCATCCCGACGGGACCGGAAGCCGCGGCTCGGGGCGCAGCGCGGCCGGCGGCACGCCCTCGGGCATCCCGCCGTCGACCACGAGCTCGGCGGGCGGCGCGGGTGCCGGGGCGGCGGGATGCGCCAGCGTGCCGGCGATGTGACGTGCGATGCGAATCGGAAGGAGAGTCAGATCCAGAAGTGACATCACGCCCAACGTACGCGCCGACGGGCCGGGGAGGCTATGCCACCGGCACGACGATCAGCTCGTGCGGCCGGTTGTTGACGGCCAGGGCGCCGTCCTCGGTCACGACGACGATGTCCTCGATGCGGGCGCCCCACCGGCCCGGGACGTAGATGCCCGGCTCGATGGAAAAGGCCATACCGGCGGTCAGCTTCAGGTCATTGCCCGCGACGATGTAAGGCTCCTCGTGTACCGACAGCCCGATGCCGTGGCCGGTGCGGTGCACGAAGTACTCCCCAAGTTCGGCGGCGGCCAGCACGTCGCGGGCTGCGGCGTCCACCTGCTCGGCCGTCACGCCCGGGCGCACCACCTCGACGGCCGCCCGCTGTGCCCGCTGCAGCACCGAATACTGCTGCGCCACTTCGAGATCCGGTTCGCCGATGCTGTAGGTGCGGGTCGAATCCGAGTGGTAGCCGGGCTCATAGGCGCCGCCGATGTCGACGACGACGATGTCACCGACCTGCAGTTCACGATCCGAATATCCGTGGTGCGGGTCGGCAGCGTGCGGCCCGGAGCCCACGATGATGAAGGCCACCTCCGAATGGCCCTCGGCCACAATCGCTTCGGCGATGTCGGCGGCCACGTCGGCCTCCGTCCGGCCCGGGGCCAGAAACTCCGGCACCCGGGCATGCACGCGATCGATCGCCGCCCCGGCCTTGCGCAGGGCGTCGACCTCACATTCCTCTTTTACCATCCGCAGGGCGCGCATCACCCCGGTGGCCAGCACGGGCAGCACCCCGAGCACACCGGCAAGCGGCAAAAGGTGCAGCGCCGGCATGGAATCCGTGACGGCGGTCGACGCGGGCGCCCCGCCCAGCGCGGCGGCCACCACCTCGTACGGGTCGTCCCCGTCGACCCAATCCCGCACCGCCAGACCCAGTTCGGCAATGGCCGATCCCTTGAGCGAGGCCAGCTCCAGCCGCGGGACCACCACCGTCGGGTCACCGGAGGCCGGCAACACCAGCGCGGTGAACCGCTCGAGCGTCTGGGCGCGCGACCCGACGAGGTAGCGCAGGTCGTAGCCCGGGGTGATGACCAGGGCGTCGAGCCCGGCGTCACCGGTCGCGGCCGCCGCGGCCCTGAGCCGGCGGGCGTAGACCCCGGTGTCGAACCGATGAGATTCCATGGCAGCCAGGCTAACCCGGCCGGCGCTCGGTGGCGTGAGACTATACCGGCATGACCAGACCCTCAGCTAGCAGCGGCGACCCGCAGCGCCCGGCTTCGCCGCGCTCGCGATCGCCTCTTGCGCTGCTCGACGGGGCCAGCATGTGGTTCCGGTCGTATTTCGGGGTGCCGTCCTCGATCACCGCGCCCGACGGCCGGCCCGTCAACGCCGTGCGCGGATTCATCGACTCGCTGGCCGTGGTGATCAACCAGCAACGCCCGAGCCGGCTGGTGGTCTGCCTGGACCTGGACTGGCGCCCGCAGTTCCGGGTGGACCTCGTCCCGTCCTACAAGGCGCATCGCGTCGCGGAAGCCGAGCCCGCGGGCGAACCGGACGTCGAAGAGGTCCCCGACGACCTCACGCCGCAGATCGACATGATCATGGAGCTGCTGGACGCCTTCGGGATCCCGACCGCGGGCGCCGAAGGTTTCGAGGCCGACGATGTGCTCGGCACGCTGGCCGCCCGCGAGCGCCGCGACCCGGTGGTGGTGGTCAGCGGGGACCGCGACCTGCTGCAGGTGGTCGCCGACGATCCGGTACCGGTCAGGGTGCTCTACCTGGGACGTGGGCTGGCCAAAGCCACCCTGTTCGGCCCGGCGGAGGTCGCCGACCATTACGGCGTGCCGCAGCATCGGGCCGGTCCCGCCTACGCCGAGTTCGCGCTGATGCGCGGTGACCCGTCCGATGGCCTGCCGGGCGTTCCGGGCGTCGGCGAGAAGACCGCGGCGGCGCTGCTGGCCCAGCACGGGTCGCTGGAACACATCCTGGCGGCCGCCCGCGACCCGAAATCGAAGATGGCCAAGGGCCTGCGCTCGAAACTGCTGGGCGCGACCGACTACATCGAGGCCGCCGGCCAGGTGGTGCGGGTGGCCACCGACGCGCCCGTCAGCCTGTCGACACCGACCGACGCGCTACCGCTGGCGGCCGGCGATCCGCAACGCACCGCCAAGCTGGCGACCAAACTGGGCGTCGGGTCCTCGATAGCCCGCTTGCAGAAAGCGCTCGACGCGCTGCCGGCATAGCCGGCTACTGCGGGCGGCCGACCTCGTACGTGCCCTTGTTGTCCTGGAAGGTCACCGTCACGTGCTTGGGGGCACCGTCGATGCTGACGTCGCAGTCGAACGTGGCGCCCTTCTTGACCGTCGGATTCTGGCCGTGGTTGCACTTGACGTTCTGGACGTTCTTCGCGCCGTAGCCGTTGGTCTCGTCGGACAGCACCTGCTGCACACCGGCCTGCGCCTTATTGACGTCCAGCTTGGTGGTGACGAAGAACCCGGGCTGCCAGAAACCGAGCACCAGCACGACCGCGATGAGCAGCAAGGCGATCGCACCGCCGACGCCGGCGATCAGCCCGACCGGCCGCTTCTTGGCCGGTTGCTGGTCGTAGGGCGGGTACTGCTGCGGGTACTGGCCCGGCTGACCGTATTGACCCGGCTGGCCATACTGGCCCGGCTGAGCGTACTGCCCCGGCTGACCGTATTGACCCGGCTGAGCGTATTGCCCCGGCTGGGCGTACTGACCCGGCTGGCCATACTGCCCCGGCTGGGCGTACTGCCCCGGCTGGGCGTACTGGCCGGGTTGCCCGTAGCCCGGCTGCTGCGGGTATTGCTGCGGGTACGCCTGTTCGGCCGGCTGTTGGTACTGGGGGTACTCGGCGGGCGGGGTGTAGGCCGGGGCCTGCCACGTCGCCTCCTGACCGGGCTGCTGCTGCCAGGGCGACCCGACCTGTGTCGGTTCGGCGGACTGATCGCTACCTTGGCCGGGCGGTTGCCACTGCTGTTCCGGTCCTTGCGGTCCGCTCATCGTCTCTCCTCAGCCCCTTGTCTCGGCACGAACTATCGGCGTTGTGGTTGTTGGATCTACGGTAGCTTCGGCTCAGCCTACCCGGCGTCAACAGCGACGACGCCGCGCCGAACGTCATTGATGGCACGTTTGGCGGTGGCCCGCAGCTCCGCGTCCGGGGCGGCGTTGCGGACCTGGTCCAACAGGTCGAGCACCTGTCGGCACCAGCGCACGAAATCGCCGGCCAACAGCGGCGACCCGGTGCCGACCGGGTCGACGGCCGCCAGCGCCGCGGAGAGGTCCCCCGATTTGGCCCAGCGATAGATGACGTTGACGAAGCCGTCGTCGGGTTCGCGACTGGGCGCGATCCGGTGCGTCTGCTCGTCGGCGCGCAGCGCGTACGACAGTCGCGACGTTTGCTGCAGGGCCTGCCGCACGCGCTGGGTGGGCGCCTCGGCGGCGAACGCCCCCCGGGGGCCTTCGCCACCACCCCTGGTCTCGTAGAGCACCGCCGAGACCACCGCCGCCAGCTCGGCCGGCTTCAGGTCGGCCCACGCACCGGTGCGCAGACATTCGGCGACCAGCAGGTCGCTCTCGCTGTAGATGCGGGCCAGCAACCGGCCGTCGTCGGTTACGCGGGGATCGGTGTCCGGGCCTTGGATGAAGCCACGCTCGGTGAGCAGGCCCACGATTCGGTCGAACGTCCGCGCCAGCGAGTTGGTCGCGGCGGCGACCTTCTTCTCCAGTTGCGCATTGTCGCGTTCGATGCGCAGGTAGCGCTCCGCCTGCCGGACCAGGGACTCCAGGCCGGCGCTGTTGTGCGACGGGTGCCGGCGCAGCTCCTCCCGCAACGACGCCAGCTCCGGGTCCTGGTATGCGCCGTCGTGGTCGCCGCGGCCTGCGCGGCGCCTGGCCGGAATGTCAAGCCCGGCGGCCGCCGACCGCAGGGCCGACGCCAGGTCGCGCCGCACCCTCGGCTGGCGGTGCTCGACCCGCTTGGGCAACGGCATCGACCCGACCGCGGCCGACGCACCGGAGTAGTCGGCGGTCGAAATCCGCCCGGCCCAACGGTTTTCGGTGAGTACCAGCGGCCGGGGGTCTTCACCGTCACGGGCGGATTCCAGCACCACGGCCAGGCCGCCGCGCCGGCCGTGCGTGATGTTGATGATGTCACCCCGTCGCAGCGCGGCCAGCGCGTCGCTGGCCGCCTGCCGCCGCTGCAGCCGCGACGCGCGCGACTGCGCGCGTTCCAGCTCCGAGATCCGGGCCCGCATCCGGGCGTAGTCGAGGATCGGCGCCCGCGGGCCGCCCAGCTCCGCGGCGATCTCGGCGAGCATCGCCTTGCCACGCTCGATGCCGCGGACCAGCCCGACCACGGAGCGGTCGGCCTGGTACTGCGCGAACGACTGCTCCAGCAGCCGGTGCGCCTGCTCGGGGCCCATCTGTTGGACCAGGTTGATCGTCATGTTGTAGGACGGCGCGAACGAGCTGCGCAGCGGGAAGGTGCGGGTGGAGGCCAGGCCCGCGACCGCCGACGGCTCGGTGGTCTCCTCGGCGGGATTCCACAGGACCACCGCGTGCCCCTCGACGTCGATGCCGCGCCTGCCCGCGCGCCCGGTCAGCTGCGTGTACTCCCCCGGCGTCAGCGGCACATGCTGCTCGCCGTTGAACTTCACCAGCCGTTCCAACACCACCGTGCGAGCGGGCATGTTGATGCCCAGCGCCAGCGTCTCGGTGGCGAACACCGCCTTGACCAGGCCGGCGGTGAACAGCTCCTCGACGGTGTGCCGGAAGACCGGCAGCATGCCGGCGTGGTGCGCGGCCAGACCGCGCAGCAACCCCTCGCGCCACTCGTAGTAGCCGAGCACCGCCAGGTCCGCGTCGGCAAGGTCGCCGCAACGGTGGTCGATGACCTCGGCGATCTGCGCCCGCTCCTCCTCGGTGGTCAACCGCAGCGGCGAGCGCAGGCACTGCTGGACGGCGGCGTCGCACCCCGCGCGGGAGAAGACGAAGGTGATCGCCGGGAGCAGACCCTCGGAGTCCAGGGTCGCGATCACGTCCGCGCGCCCGGGCGGACGGTAGAAGCGCGGCCGGCCGGGACCGCCGCGGCCGGCGCCACGCCCGCGGCGCGGCTGCCAGTCCGACATCCGGTCCGCCTCGCGGCGGTGCGCGATGTGGCGCGCCAGGTCCGGGCTCACGCGTGCCTCCCGGCCGGCGCCGGGCTGCCCGCCCGGCTCGGTGCTCCGGTAGTCGAACAGGTCGAAAAGCCGCTTGCCCACCAACACGTGCTGCCACAACGGCACCGGCCGGTGCTCGTCGACCACCACGGTCGTATCGCCCCGCACCGTCTGGATCCAGCCGCCGAACTCCTCGGCGTTGCTCACCGTCGCCGACAGGCTGACCACCCGCACCTCGTCGGGCAGGTGCAGGATCACTTCCTCCCACACCGGGCCGCGCATCCGGTCGGCCAAAAAATGCACCTCGTCCATCACTACATACGAAAGCCCTTGCAGTGCGGGCGAATCCGCGTAGAGCATGTTGCGTAGCACCTCGGTGGTCATCACCACCACGGGCGCGTCGGCGTTCACCGACATGTCACCGGTCAGCAGGCCGATCCGGTCGCGGCCGTAGCGCGCCGTCAGGTCGGTGTGCTTCTGGTTGCTCAGCGCCTTGAGCGGCGTGGTGTAGAAGCACTTGCCGGCGGCAGCCAGCGCCAGGTGCACGGCGAATTCACCCACCACCGTCTTGCCGGCGCCGGTCGGCGCGCAGACCAGCACGCCGTGGCCCCGTTCCAGCGCCGCGCACGCCCGCTGCTGGAAACCGTCGAGCGCGAAGGGTAATTCGGCGGTGAACCGGGTCAGCTCGGCCAGTTCGGTCACCTCGTCGCCCCGGTGCGCGAGGGTCCGCAAATGCACATCGGATACGGCGTGTCGCTGTACAAACACGGTCGCTCGCGGGATGAGGACTTAGGTGACATCGTCATGCTGGCCGACGGTGAACGACGGCGCTCGCACCGGCTCGTGCAGCGGCGCGGGCCGTTCGATGACCGACGCCTCGTCGTCGGGTATCGCTGCCTGGGCTTCGCGCTTGGCCTTGCGCCGGTCGTGCAGTCGGGCGATCTGGATGGCGAACTCGAGGAGCACCGACAGCGCCACCCCCAGGGCGGTCATCGAGAACGGGTCGGATCCCGGGGTGAAGACGGCCGCGAACACGAACATCGCGAAGATCAGGCCGCGGCGCCAGGACCTGAGCCGCTCGTAGGGCAGCACGCCGGTCATGTTGAGCATGACGATCAGCAGCGGGAACTCGAAGCTGACCCCGAACACCACCAGCAGGTTGATCAGGAAGCCGAAATACCGGTCCCCGGACAGGGCGGTCACCTGCACGTCGCTGCCGACGGTCAGCAGAAAGCCCAACGCCTTGGACAGCACGAAGTACGCCAGCACCGCACCCGCCACGAACAGGACCGCGGCCGGGACCACGAACCCGACCGCGAATCGGCGCTCCTTCTGGTACAGCCCGGGCGTGATGAACGCCCACAGCTCGTAGAACCACACCGGACAGGCCAGCACGACCCCGGCGGTCAGCCCGACCTTGAGCCGCAGCATGAACTGGTCGAACGGCGCCGTGGCCAACAGCCGGCATTGTCCGTCGGCGCTGATGCTGGCCCGCGCGGACTGGGGCAGCGCGCAATAGGGGTGGCGCAGCCAGTCGCCGAGGCTTTCCAGCCCGAAGATCGAATGCGAGTACCAGACGAACCCGAAGATCGTGGTGATCAGGATGGCCGCCAGTGAGAGCAGCAACCGGGTGCGCAGCTCGGTCAGGTGGTCGACGAGCGACATCGTCGCGTCGGGATTGGTGCGGCTGCGCCGATTACGCGGATTGAGGCGCCTCAGCACGCCGGCAGTGCGCGCTGAGACCTTGAATACCTTCACGACGCTCGTTCAGTGGCGCTCGGGCACCGCGACGACGGCGGGCTAAGCCGGGCGTGCTTCAGAGTGCCCCTGCTCGCTGGCCGCCGGAGCGTCGACCCGCTGCGACTGCACGGGAGTGGGGTTCGCCGCGGAGGGGGCGCTGTTCGACGCGGAGTTGGTGTCCAACGCGGACTGCTCCGCCTTGTTCTCGCCCTTGTTCTCACTCTGCATTTCGCGCAGCTCGGACTTGAAGATGCGCATCGACTTGCCCAACGAACGTGCTGCATCGGGGAGCTTCTTGGCACCGAAGAGCAGGATCACCACCACAGCGAGGATCGCCCAGTGCCACGGACTAAGACTGCCCACTTTGATTACCTCCAGACGTCTACCCGATGCTACCGCAGCGCGGCGATCCGCCGGGCCGCCCGCGCCGTGGCCTCAAGGGGTGAGGGCCTCGTAGGACTCGCACGCCGCGGCCGCGGCATCCCTGACACGTTTTGCGAGCGACTCCGGTTCGAGGACGCGCACCGCCGACCCAAAGCCGAGCACCAGGCGCGTCATCCAGTCCTCGGAGGCATACGTCATCACGGCGTCGCAGGATCCGTCCGGCAACTCCCGGACCTCGCGCATCGGGTAGTACTCGAACATCCAGGACGCTGTGGGCGCGACCCGCAACCGGGCCGACGGCAGCGCCGGATCACCGTCGAACAGCGAAGTGTCCGGCGGCGCCTGGACGGCGAGTTCGGGCGGGGCGGCGGACTCGTCCAGTTCGGTGGCATCGACGATCCGGTCGAAGCGGAACAGCCGCACCCCTTCGGCCTCGCGCGACCAGGCCTCCAGGTAGCTGTGGCCCCCGATCAGCAGGACGCGGATGGGGTCGACGACCCGGCTGGTCATGGTGTCGTGCGACGCCGAGTAATAGTCGATGGCCAGCGCGTGTTTGTGCTGCACCGCCGCGCGCACGGCCGCCGCGGCGGGACTCTCCGCGGGCGGGGCTTCATCGACCGCCGTCACCGCGCCGGTGGCTTCATGCCCGGCCGCGCCGGCCGCGGCCTCGATCTTGGCGATCGCGCTGCGCGCCGCCTCGGGGTCGACCACGCCGGGGATGTCGGCGAGCGCCCGCAGCGCCACGAGCAGACCGGTGGCCTCCGGGGAGGTGAGCTTGAGCGGCCGGTCGATGCCCGCCGAGAAGGTCACCTCGATGGTGTCGCCGGCGAACTGGAAATCGATCAGGTCGCCCGGGTAGTAGCCGGGCAGGCCGCACATCCACAGCTGGTTGAGGTCCTCCTCCAGCTGCTTGGCCGATACCCCCAGGTCGGCGGCCGCCTTGGCCCGCGTGACCCGCGGGTTGGCCTGGAAATACGGCACCATGTTGAGCAGCCGGACCAGGCGGGTCGACACGGATGTCATCGCGGCCCCCCTTCGCCCACGTGCGCGCGCAGCCGCGCCAGCACGTCCTCGCGCAGCGCCTGCGGCTCGAGGACGACGGCGTCGGCCCCGTAACCGGCGATGTCGCGCGCGAGCCGGTCGCTGAATCCGATGTCGACTTCGAGCACCTCGCCGTCGCGGCCGCCCAGTTGGCGCGCGCCGGCGGATCTCCCGGCGCGCCGCAGCGCGGTGGCCCGCCCG
>NZ_GG770555.1:860008-960128 GCF_000164135.1 Mycobacterium parascrofulaceum ATCC BAA-614
CCCGCCCGTCGGCGACCCACACCCGCGCCCGCGCACCCGTGGGCGTTTCGGCGATCGTCCGGGCCACGATCCGGCGCAGGTCCACGCCCTCGGGCACCGCGACCGCCCCGGGCGGGCCGATCCGCCTCACCTCGGCCCCGATCCGCGACAACCGGAACGTGCGGGTGGCGTCGCGGTCGCGGTCGTGGCCCACGAGGTACCAGCGGCCCTTCTGGGTGACGACGCCCCACGGCTCCACGGTGCGCGTGCTGTACGGTTCGGCCCGCGACGGCCGGTGCGGGAACTGCACCGCCTGCCGGGAGTCGATGGCCGACAACAGGATCCCGAGCACCTCTTCCGAGCCGCGCAGCCCGGGCACGCCGGGCGGCGAGGCGATGGCCACCGGCGCCCCGATGTCCACGGGATCGACGTCCACCCCGGCGGCGCGAAGCTTGAGCAGCGCACCCTGGGTGGCGGTGATGAGTTCGGGCGACTCCCACAGTTGCGTCGCGACGGCGACCGCGGCCGCCTCGTCCGCGGTCAGCTCGACCGCCGGGAGCGCGTAGGCGTCGCGGTTGATCCGGTAACCCTCGGTGGGATCCCAGGCCGACGCCCTGCCGACCTCGAGCGGGATGCCCAGATCGCGCAGCTCGTTCTTGTCCCGCTCGAACATCCGGGAGAACGCCTCGGCGGTGGGACTGTCCGCATATCCGGCCACGCTGGTTCTGATCTTCTCCGCGCTGATGTAGCCGCGGGTGGACAGCAGGGCGATGACGAGATTGACCAACCGCTCGACTTTCGAGGTCGCCATTCGCACCAGGTTATAGCCGGCCCCCCTCGCGCGCCTGCACCGGCTGGCGAGTCGCAGAATTCACAATCGCCACAGCAGCCACGGGTCGGCGGGCACCACCGCGTCGCGAATTGGATGGCGCCGGCGCTATCAAATGTGCGGGTTCGGAATGCCCCACGAGGGCGGGGCTGGTGTGACCGCTGTTTCGGGTGCGACCGGAGCGGCCGGGCTACATGCTGGCGATCAGCCGCTTGACCCGCTCGTCGACCGCCCGGAAGGGGTCCTTGCAGAGCACGGTGCGCTGCGCTTGGTCGTTGAGCTTGAGATGCACCCAGTCGACGGTGAAGTCGCGGCCCGCCGCCTGGGCGGCGCTGATGAACTCGCCGCGCAGCCGCGCCCGGGTGGTCTGCGGCGGATGGTCGACCGCCTCGGCGATCTCCTCGTCGGTGGTGACGCGCGCCGCCAGCCCCTTGCGCTGCAGCAGGTCGAACACGCCGCGCCCGCGCTTGATGTCATGGTAGGCCAGGTCCAGCTGCGCGATCTTGGGGTCGGAGAGCTCCATGTTGTACCGGTCCTGGTACCGCTGAAACAGCTTGCGCTTGATCACCCAGTCGATCTCGGTGTCCACCTTGGCGAAGTCCTGGCTCTCGACCGCGTCGAGCTGCCGCCCCCACAGGTCGACGACCTGCTCGATCTGGGCGTTGGGTTCGCGCGTCTGCAGGTGCTCGACGGCCCGGCTGTAGTACTCGCGCTGGATGTCCAGGGCGCTGGCCTGCCGCCCGCCGGCCAGCCGCACCGGCCGCCGGCCGGTGACGTCGTGGCTGACCTCGCGGATGGCGCGGATGGGGTTGTCCAGCGAGAAGTCGCGGAAGGGGACGCCGGCCTCGATCATCTCCAGCACCAGTGCCGCGGTCCCGACCTTGAGCATGGTCGTGGTCTCGCACATGTTGGAGTCGCCGACGATCACGTGCAGCCGCCGGTATTTCTCGGCGTCGGCGTGCGGCTCGTCGCGGGTGTTGATGATCGGGCGACTGCGCGTGGTCGCCGAGGAGACGCCCTCCCAGATGTGCTCGGCGCGCTGGGACAGGCAGAACGTCGCCGCCTTGGGCGTCTGCAGCACCTTGCCGGCCCCGCAGATCAGCTGGCGGGTGACCAGGAACGGCAGCAGTACGTCGGAGATCCGGGAAAACTCACCGGCCCGCACGATCAGGTAGTTCTCGTGGCAGCCGTAGGAGTTGCCCGCCGAGTCGGTGTTGTTCTTGAACAGGTAGATGTCGCCGCCGATGCCCTCGTCGGCGAGCCGCTGTTCGGCGTCGATGAGCAGGTCTTCCAGCACCCATTCGCCGGCCCGGTCGTGGGTGACCAGCTGCACCAGGCTGTCGCACTCGGCCGTCGCGTACTCGGGGTGGCTGCCCACGTCCAGATACAAGCGTGCGCCGTTGCGCAGGAAAACGTTGGAGCTGCGCCCCCAGGACACCACGCGCCGGAAGAGATAGCGGGCGACCTCGTCCGGGGACAGGCGGCGATGGCCATGGAAGGTGCAGGTGACACCGAACTCGGTCTCGATGCCCATAATTCGTCGCTGCACGTAATCGAGGGTACTGGTTGTCCGACCGGGACGGTGCGGAAGCCGCGCCTATGGGTCCCGACGAGTTTCGCGAGGCCCCGCCGGCGCCCGCGCGAGAACCGCCCGGGGCGACCGTCGCGGGACGTGGCGGCGCTCCGGCGCGTCACCCCGGCCGGCTCGGAACCGCCCGGTGTTTCACCCGTAGCGAACACGAGGCCGGACCGACTCGGCCCGATTCAGCCCACGGAGTCGCCGTTGGATTCGGGGCCGTCGCCGTTGGTTTCCGGCTGTTGCGAATCCCCCTCGTGCAGCAAGTTTTCCAGGGTCGCGCGGTTGATCCGGCGGAAGGCCCGCCGCGGCCTGTTGACGTCGAGGATGGCGACCTCCAGGCTGCCCACGTCCGGAGAGGGCTGATCCCCACCGGACCCGTCCGCGCTGCCGGCGCGCAGCGCCTTGACGGCGATCTGCGTCGCCTCGCGCAGGTCGGCGTTCTCGGCGTAGGACTCCTTGAGCGCGGTGGTGATCGGCTCGGTGGTACCGCCCATCACGACGAAGTGCGGCTCGTCGGCGATCGACCCGTCGTAGGTGATCCGGTACAGCTCAGGCGGTTTCGTCTCGCCGTAATGCGCGACCTCGGCGACGCACAACTCCACCTCGTAGGGCTTGGCCTGCTCGGTGAAGATGGTGCCCAGCGTCTGCGCGTAGACGTTGGCCAGCTGGCGTCCCGTGACGTCGCGGCGGTCATAGGCGTAGCCGCGCGTGTCCGCGAACTGGATTCCGCCGCGGCGCAGGTTGTCGAACTCGTTGAACTTGCCCGCGGCCGCAAAACCCACGCGGTCGTAGAGCTCGCTGATCTTCTGCAGGGACCGCGACGGGTTCTCCGCCACGAAGAGCACCCCGCCGGCGTAGACCAGCGCCACCACGCTCTTGCCGCGCGCGATGCCCTTGCGGGCGAGCTCGCTGCGCTCGCGCATCGCCTGCTCGGGCGAGATGAAATACGGAAAGCTCACTTCTCACCGCCGTCGGGGCCGAAAGTGTCTGCGCGCGAACGGCTTTCGATGACCTCCCGGGCCAGTTCGGCGATCCGGCTCTCGGGCACCTCGGCCGCCCCCTCGGCGCCGATGGTGACCGCCGTCGGGTAGATACCGCGAACCAGGTCGGGTCCGCCGGTGGCGGAATCGTCGTCGGCGGCGTCGTAGAGCGCCTCGACGGCCACGCGCACGGCGGAATCGGCGTCGACGACGCGCGAGTACAGCTTCTTCATGGACGACTTGGCGAAGATCGAGCCCGACCCCACCGACTGATAGCCCTCTTCTTCCAGGTTCCAGCCGCCGGCGGCGTCGAAGGAGACGATCCGGCCGGCACCCTCGGGGTCGGGCGCGCCGATGTCGTAGCCCGCCAGCAGCGGCAGCGCCACCAGTCCCTGCATCGCGGCGGCCAGGTTTCCGCGCACCATGATCGCCAGCCGGTTCACCTTGCCGGCGAACGTGAGTGGCACGCCCTCGAGCTTCTCGTAGTGCTCGAGCTCGACGGCGTAGAGGCGGGCGAACTCGACGGCGATGGCTGCGGTGCCCGCGATGCCCGTGGCGGTGTAATCGTCGGTGACGTACACCTTCTTCACGTCGCGCCCGGCGATCATGTTGCCCTGGGTCGAGCGCCGGTCCCCGGCGATGACGACGCCGCCGGGATATTTCAGGGCGACGATGGTGGTGCCGTGCGGCAGCTGCGCGCCGGCTCCGTCGCCGTGCGCGCCGCCGCCGAGGCTCGCGGGCAACAGGTCCGGAGCCTGGCGGCGCAGGAAGTCAGCGAACGACGACAGGTCGACGGCGGGATTTCTGGAAAGGGCCGAGCCCGGGAGTGCGGAGTTGGTGGACAGGCGATCGGAGAAGGGCCAGGTCACTGTCCGCCCTTTTGGACGTATGCCCGGACGAAGTCTTCGGCGTTCTCTTCGAGGACGTCGTCGATCTCGTCGAGCAGATCGTCGGTGTCCTCGGCTAGCTTCTCGCGGCGCTCCTGGCCCGCGGCCGTGCTGTCGGCGAAGTCGTCGTCGTCGCCACCACCACCGCCACGCTTGGTCTGCTCCTGAGCCATCGCCGGCCTCCTGCTTCATCTGAACTTGTTCAGCGGCTTGCTTGCTTCCAAAGCCACACTGCCCCGCTGGTAATTCTCTACCCTACCGGTCGACCGCGACATTCCCCGGTCTAACCGGCTTAGCTGGTGAGTTGTTCCACCAGTTCGGCGGCGCTGTCCACCGAGTCCAGCAGGGCTCCGACGTGCGCCTTGCTGCCGCGCAGCGGCTCCAGCGTCGGGATGCGCACCAGGGAATCGCCGCCCAGGTCGAAGATGACCGAGTCCCAGCTGGCGGCGGCGATGTCGGCGCCGAACCTGCGCAGGCATTCACCGCGGAAGTACGCGCGGGTGTCGGTCGGCGGGTTGTCGACCGCCTCCAGCACCTGGTGTTCGGTGACCAGCCGCTTCATGGAGCCGCGAGCGACGAGCCGGTTGTACAGGCCCTTGTCCAGCCGCACATCGGAATACTGCAGGTCGACGAGGTGCAGCCGGGGGGCCGACCAGCTCAGGTTCTCCCGCTGGCGGAATCCCTCGAGCAGCCGCAGCTTGGCGGGCCAGTCGAGGACCTCGGCGCATTCCATCGGATCCCGCTCGAGTTGGTCGAGCACACGCGCCCACGTCTCGACGATGTCGGCCGCGCGGGGGTCGGGGTCGCGGCTGTCGACCAGCTTCGCCACCCGATCGAGGTAAATCCGTTGCAGCGCAAGGGCCGTCAATTCGCGACCGTCGGCCAGGGCCACGACGGCGCGCAGCGACGGATCACGGCTGATCGCGTGGACCGCATGCACGGGCCGGGCGAGCACCAGGTCGCTCAGGTCGATCCCGTGCTCCGGGCCGACCTCGATGAGGTCGAGCACCAGCGCCGTGGTGCCCAGCTTCAGGTAGGTCGACGTCTCGGCGAGGTTGGCGTCGCCGATGATGACGTGCAGCCGGCGGTACCGGTCGGCGTCGGCGTGGGGTTCGTCACGGGTGTTGATGATGCCGCGCTTGAGGGTGGTCTCCAGGCCGACCTCGACCTCGATGTAATCGGAGCGCTGGGACAGCTGGAAGCCGGGCTCGTCACCCGAGGGCCCGATGCCGACCCGCCCAGAGCCGGTCACGACCTGCCGGGACACCAGAAAAGGGGTCAGTCCCGCGATGATGGACGAGAACGGCGTCTGCCGCGACATCAGGTAGTTCTCGTGCGCGCCGTAGGACGCACCCTTGCCGTCGACGTTGTTCTTGTACAACTGCAGCTTCGCGGCCCCGGGCACGCTGGCGACGTGCCGGGCGGCGGCCTCCATGACCCGCTCGCCGGCCTTGTCCCAGATCACCGCGTCCAGTGGGTCGGTGCACTCGGGCGCCGAGTATTCGGGGTGGGCATGGTCGACGTAGAGCCGCGCCCCGTTGGTCAGGATCATGTTGGCCGCGCCGACCTCGTCGGCGTCGACCACCGGCGGCGGCCCGGCCGAACGGCTCAGATCGAAACCGCGGGCGTCCCGCAGCGGCGATTCCACCTCGTAGTCCCAGCGGGTCCGCTTCGCGCGCTGGATGCCGGCGGCGGCCGCATAGGCCAGCACCGCCTGTGTCGAGGTGAGGATCGGGTTGGCCGTCGGGTCCGATGGTGAAGAGATGCCGTACTCGACCTCCGTCCCGATAATCCGTTGCATGACCTAAGCGTAGGCCGGGCGACGATGCGCCCCACGGGGCGGGGCGGCCAACAACCGATGCCCGTAGTCGCTGAAGGACCAGCGCGGGTGACCTGGCCGCCGTAGGGTGAGCCGGCATGGACGTAACTCCGCGCCGCCGAGGTGCGGAAAGCGGTGCGGCCGAAAGCTGGTTCCTGCAGCGGGGTTTGCCCTCCGTGCTGACCCGGCGCGGGCGGTGGCGTCGCCTGTGGCCGCGTTCGGCGCCCATGCTTGCGGCGTACGCGACGCTGCAGGCCTGCATCCTGCCGATCTATCTGATCACCGGCGGCCACGATGTCGAAATCACAGGTACGCCAACGGGTTCCGAACTGGTCGTGCTGGCGATCGTCGGCCTCAGCCTCCCGCTGATGGTCCTTGTGGGCTGGCTGGTGTCCCGGTCACGAAACGGGCGGACGCGCGCGGCGATTGCCACCGTGTCGGTTCTGGTGGTGGCGTGCGTCTCGATGATGACGGCGGACGTGGCGCAACTGCCGCAGCAGGCAGCGGTGGTCGCCGTCGTGCTGATCCTGACCGGCCTCGGTGTGGGTTCGGTGGTCGGCTGGGCGGTGCGCATGATGCTGTCCCATTTCGCGATGGTGGGCGCGCTGGCGGTGCGGGCGCTGCCGGTCGTGCTGCTGACCGCGCTGGTGTTCTTCAACACCTACGTCTGGCTGATGGCGGCCACCATCAGCGGGAACCGGCTGGGTCTGGCCATGGCGTTCCTGGTCTCCATCGCGGCGGCCTTCGTCGTCTCCGCGACCGTGGAACGGGTCCGGCCGATGCTGAGGTCGACGGCCGCCCCGCCCGGGGAGACAGACCACCTCGCCGGCACGCCGTTCGCGGCCATGCCGGACGCCCCGGAGTGCGCGCCCCTGAGAAGGGCGGAACGCCTCAACGTCGTCTTCGTCCTGGCCGCCTCCCAACTGGCGCAGATCCTGGTGGTGACGGTGGTCACCGCCGCGATCTACCTGGTTCTGGGACTGATCGTGCTGAGCCCCGATCTGCTCAACGAATGGACCCACACCTACAAGAGCACGGCGACGGTGCTGGGATTCACGCTGCCGGTGCCGGATTCGCTGGTGCACATGAGTCTTTTCCTCGGCGCGCTGACCTTCATGTACATCAGCGCCCGCGCGGCCGGCGACGCCGAGTACCGCTCCACCTTCCTGGACCCGCTGATCGGCGACCTGCACGCCACCCTGATCGCCCGCAACCGCTACCGCGGCGCCGTCGCGCCGTCCCCGCCTGCTGTTGACGGCACCGACGGCAGTGACTAACTTCACCGTGTGTCCGCCCCCGAATCCGACCACGCCGTCGGCAAACACGCACTCGACCTGGCCGGAAAACGCTACGGCGAAGTGCTGCTCGTAACCTCCGGCGAGGCCGGCCCCCAGGCGACCGTCTACAACAGCTTCCCGCTCAACGACTGCCCCGCCGAACTGTGGTCCGCCCTCGACCCGCACGCCATCGCCGCCGAAAACGGGGTGGCCGCCGCCCTGCTCAACGGCCCGCGGTACTGGCTGATGAACGCGATCGAAAAGGAAGCCCAGGGGCCGCAGGTGACGAAGACCTTCGGCGGCATCGAGATGATCCAGCAGGCCACGGTTTTGCTGTCGTCGACGAATCCCGCGCCGTACGTCCCGAACAAGGTCAACCGCCACACGGTGTTCGTCTTCAACGCCGGCCAACAGATCTATGAGCTCATCGACCCCCACGGGCAGCACTGGGTGATGCAGACGTTGAGCCAGGTCTCCGACCCCAACCTGTCGCAAGCCGACTTGCCGCGGCTCGCCGACCGGCTCGACCTGCCGGCGGGGTGGAGCTACCAGCCCAGGGTGCTCACCGAGGAGCTGCGGGTGGACACCAGGACCCGCGCGGCCCAGGTGCTGCAGGACAACCTGACCAACAGCTATTCGCTGGTGACCGACTGACCCCGCGCGGCGCCCGGCGCCGCGCCCGGAGCCCTACAGGTACTGGCCGAGGTTGGATTCGGTGTCGATCGCCCGCGAAGCGCTCGAGCTCTTGCCGGTGACCAGCGTGCGGATGTAGACGATCCGCTCGCCCTTCTTGCCCGAAATCCGCGCCCAGTCATCGGGGTTGGTGGTGTTGGGCAGGTCTTCGTTCTCGGCGAACTCGTCGACGATCGAGTCCAGCAGGTGCTGGATGCGCAGACCCGGTTGCCCGGTCTCCAGCACCGACTTGATCGCGTTCTTCTTCGCCCGGTCGACGACGTTCTGGATCATCGCCCCGGAGTTGAAGTCCTTGAAGTACATGACCTCCTTGTCACCGTTGGCGTAGGTGACCTCCAGGAACCGGTTGTCGTCGATCTCGGCGTACATCCGCTCGACGACCTTCTCGATCATCGCCTTGATGCAGGCCGACCGGTCGCCGTCGAACTCGGCGAGGTCGTCGGCGTGCAGCGGCAGCGACTCGACCAGGTACTTCGAGAAGATGTCTTGCGCCGCTTCGGCATCGGGCCGCTCGATCTTGATCTTCACGTCCAGGCGGCCGGGCCGCAGGATCGCGGGGTCGATCATGTCCTCGCGGTTGGAGGCGCCGATCACGATGACGTTCTCGAGCCCCTCCACCCCGTCGATCTCGCTCAGCAGCTGCGGGACGACCGTGGTCTCGACGTCCGAGGAGACCCCGGTGCCGCGGGTGCGGAAGATCGAGTCCATCTCGTCGAAGAACACGATCACGGGCGTGCCCTCCGATGCCTTCTCCCGCGCCCGCTGGAAGATCAGCCGGATGTGACGCTCGGTCTCACCGACGAACTTGTTCAGCAGCTCCGGGCCCTTGATGTTGAGGAAGTACGACTTCGCCTCGCGGGCGTCGTCCCCACGGACCTCGGCCATCTTCTTGGCCAGCGAATTCGCCACCGCCTTGGCGATCAGCGTCTTACCGCAGCCGGGCGGGCCGTACAGCAACACACCCTTGGGCGGCCGCAGCGCGTACTCCCGGTACAGCTCCTTGTGCAGGAACGGCAGCTCCACGGCGTCGCGGATCTGCTCGATCTGACGGGTCAGGCCACCGATGTCCTCGTAGCTGACGTCCGGCACCTCCTCCAGCACCAGGTCCTCGACCTCGGCCTTCGGGATGCGCTCGAACGCGTAGCCCGCCTTGGTGTCCACCAGCAACGAGTCGCCCGGGCGCAGCTTGCGGGGCCTGGTGTCGTCGTTGAGGGCGTCGGGGTGGCCCTCCGGCAGGTCCTCGGCCACCAGGGGCTCGGCGAGCCAGACGATGCGCTCTTCGTCGGCGTGGCCGACGACCAACGCCCGGTGTCCGTCGGCCAACAGTTCACGCAGAGTCGAGATCTCGCCGACCGATTCGAACGTGCCGGCCTCGACGACGGTCAGCGCCTCGTTGAGGCGGACGGTCTGTCCCTTCCGCAGCGACGCAACTTCGATGTTCGGCGAGCAGGTCAGGCGCATCTTGCGGCCCGAGGTGAACACGTCGACCGTGTCGTCCTCGTGCGAGCCGAGCAACACGCCGTAGCCACTCGGCGGCTGCCCGAGCCGATCGACTTCCTCCCGCAACGCCAGCAGTTGCTGGCGCGCCTCTTTGAGGGTCTCCATCAACTTCGAGTTGCGAGCCGCCAATGAGTCGATGCGCGCTTCGAGTTGATGCACGTCGCGCGCGGAGCGGGCGCCGCCTTGCGCCCCGGCCGCGTGCTCGAGTTGCTCGCGCAGCAGCGCCGCCTCACGGCGCAGTTCTTCCAATTCGGCAGCATCGCCGCTGGATATGCCCGACTCACGGGGGGTACCGAATGCTTCAGAACGCTCTGAGCTACCCATGTTGCGCTCCTTTCCCACACCGAATTGGCGCGGTGGATACTTCAAAGCTACCGGCGATTGACCAATGATGTGCGGAGTCAAATACCCACGAAAAGTTAAGATTTTCGTCTCGTTGGTAATCTCGGCCACTAATCCCGCTGATCGAAAGGGCCCTAGGAGGTGGCAGGGTGACCGCAAAAGGCCTCGCCACGGGCTTCGCCGGCGCAACCCGCATCGGCGTGGCGCCCGCGGGTGTGAGTTCAGTTGCACCCGTTGGCCCCACCGCACGGCCGACGCCCGGTTCGCAATGCGCACCTAACCACCGGCCGGCCTGATCGACTGAATGCACCGACACCTGTTCGCAGCCCTGGGCGCCGCCGTCGTCGTGGCGGTGGTCGGCACCGCGGGATGTTCGTCGCATCAGCAACCCCGAATCGCCTCCTCTGCGCCTCCGGCGGCCCCGCCCACGTCGAGCACGGTTGTCATCTCACCGACTACCCCGCTGCCGACGCCCGAAGCGCTCACCGACATCTTGGCCCGGCTGGCCGACCCGAACGTACCCGGCATCAACAAGGTCGGTCTGGTCGAAGGCGCTACCCCCGAGAGCGCGGGCACCCTGGACAACTTCACCAACGCGTTGCGCGACAACGGCTACCTGCCGATGAGCTTCGTCGCGCGCGACATCGCCTGGTCGGACAAGACGCCGTCCAACGTGGTAGCCACGATCGACGTCAACACCGCCCAGCCGGCCAACGCCAGCTTCCACTTCCCGATGGAATTCACGCCGTTCCAAGGCGGTTGGGAGTTGTCCCGGCGAACCGCCGAAATGCTCTTGGCGCTGGGCAAGTCGCCGGCGGCGCCGGCGCCCGCGCCACAACCCGAGCCGGCCCCCGGGCCCGGCCCCACCCCGGGCCCGCCCGGTTGACCCCCGGCATGTGGATCGGCTGGCTCGAGTTCGACGTGCTGCTGGGCGACGTCCGATCACTCAAACAGAAGCGCTCGGTGGTCCGGCCCGTCGTCGCCGAGCTGAAACGCAAGTTCAGCGTGTCGGCGGCCGAGACGGGGTCACACGAGCTGTATCGGCGCGCGGGCATCGGTGTGGCCACGGTGTCCGGCGACCGCAGTCATGCCGTCGACGTCCTGGACGCGGCCGAACGCCTGGTGGCCGCGCACCCGGAGTTCGAGCTGCTGTCGGTGCGGCGGGGCCTGCGGCGCAGCGACGACTAGGCATCGGCTAACTAGCCGTCGCGGCCCTCGCGTTTGCGCCCCAGCGGCGCCGGCGCGACGACGCCGGGCGCGAGCCGGCGCGTGAAGACCAGGAACGCGGTATGCCCGCGCATCGAGTGCTGCGGCCGGACGGCCAGGCCGACGACGTTCCAGCCGCGCTGCAGCGTCTCCCACGACCGCGGCTCGGTCCAGCACTGCTGGGCGCGCAGCGCCTCCACCACCCGCGAGAGCTGGGTCACGGTGGCGACATAGATCATCAGCACACCGCCGGGGATCAGCAGCCGGGACACCGCGCCGAGGACCTCCCACGGCGCGAGCATGTCGAGCACGGCCCGGTCGAAGGAGCCGTCGGACCGGTCGGAGTCGGCGACATCGCCGACGATCAGCTCCCAGTTGTCCGGCAGCCCGTCGAAGAACACCGAGACGTTGCGGCGGGCGTGTTCGGCGTGATCGGTGCGCTGTTCGTAGGAGACCACCCGCCCGCCGGGGCCGACCGCGCGCAGCAGCGAGCAGGTCAGCGCCCCCGATCCGGCGCCGGCCTCGAGGACGCGCGCACCCGGGAACATGTCCCCCTCGTGCACGATCTGGGCGGCGTCCTTGGGATAGATGACCTGAGGCCCGCGGGGCATCGACATGATGTAGTCGACCAGCAGCGGTCGCAGCACCAGGAAGGCCGCGCCGTTGCTGGACTTGACCACGCTGCCCTGCTCCAGCCCGATCAGCGCGTCGTGCGCGATCGAGCCGCGATGGGTGTGAAACTCCGCCCCCGGCGTGAGCGACATCGTGTAGTGCCGGCCCTTGGCGTCGGTGAGTTGGACGCGTTCCCCGACGGTGAACGGGCCGGTTGCGGACACGCCGTCTAGCGTGCCAGCCGACTCGCCGCGTCCGGTGCCCGGGGTTGTCGGCACCCGGTTCTACGCTGCGGACATGACCGACCAGCCGCAGACCCTCGCGCGGCCGGCTGCAAGACCGGCTTCGAAACCGGCTTCGAAACCGGCCCTGTCGCCGTCGCGGGCGGCGGACTTCAAGCAGTGCCCGCTGCTGTACCGCTTCCGGGCGATCGACCGGCTGCCCGAGGCGCCGTCCGCGGCACAGCTGCGCGGCTCGGTGGTGCACGCGGCCCTGCAGCAGCTCTACGCGCTGCCCGCCGCTCAGCGCGGCCCCGACACCGCGCTGGCGCTGCTCGAGCCGGCCTGGGACCAGGTCGTCGCCGCGGCGCCCGAGCTGGCCGGCGAGTTCGAACCCGCGCAGCGCGGCCAGTTGCTCGCCGAGGCCCGCGCGTTGCTCTCCGGCTATTACCGGCTGGAGGACCCGACCCGGTTCGACCCGCAGTGCTGCGAAGAGCGGGTGGAGGTCGAGCTCGCCGACGGCACGTTGCTGCGCGGCTTCATCGACCGGATCGACGTCGCCGCCACCGGGGAGCTGCGGGTGGTCGACTACAAGACGGGCAAGGCGCCGCCGGCCGCCCGGGCCCTGGCCGAATTCAAGGCGATGTTCCAGATGAAGTTCTATGCGGTGGCCCTGCTGCGCACGCGCGGGGTACCGCCCACCCGGTTGCGGCTGATCTACCTCGCCGACGGCCAGGTGTTGGACTATTCCCCGGACCACGACGAGCTGCTGCGCTTCGAGAAGACGCTGACCGCGATCTGGCGGGCCATCCAAACGGCGGGCCGGACGGGTGATTTCCGTCCCAGTCAGTCGCGGTTGTGCGACTGGTGCCCCCATCAGCAGCACTGTCCGCTGTTCGGCGGAACGCCCCCGGCCTACCCCGGCTGGCCGGATTACTCAGCGGCGCAAGAGCTTTCGCGGGCCACAGAGCCGGCGGCGTGACGGCGAGCCGGCGCGCCGATGTGACCAGGGTCATTGCGGCGTGACCGCCCGGACGCAATAGTTCGCCGGCGGGTGCGGTAGGCTGTTGTCAACGTTGGCGCCGAACGGGTCGCCAGCACGTCGTGATCGATTCGTTATTTCCTCTCAGATCCCCGCGGGGCGCCGAGTCCGAGATGACCAGGTGCGCACCGCACAGCCTCGAGTCGCGGCGATCGATGTTGCCAGACGGGCAATCTCGCTACCACTGACCTAGCGACCAAAGACCTCGCTACCACTGACGCTGTAGGGACATTGAAACATGCTTGAAGACAAGACTTTTGCTCACCTCGGGGTGAGCCCATCGCTGGTTGACGCGCTCGCTAAGGGCGGCGTTCACCGGCCGTTCCCGATCCAGATCGAGACCCTGCCGGACACTCTTGCCGGCCGTGATGTGTTGGGCCGCGGCAAGACCGGCAGCGGCAAGACGCTCGCGTTCTCGATCCCGCTGGTGAGCCGGCTCGATGCCGGTGACCGGCGGCCGGGCAAGCCGACCGGGCTGGTGCTCGCGCCCACCCGCGAACTGGCGACACAGATCGCCGCCACCATCGCGCCGCTCGCCGCGGTTCGGGGCCTGCGCGTGGTCACCGTCTTCGGCGGGGTCTCGCAGCACAAGCAGGTCGCGGCGCTGAAGTCGGGTGTCGACATCGTCGTCGCCTGCCCGGGGCGCCTGGACGACCTGATGAAGCAAAAACTCGTGAGCCTGGGCGCGGTGCAGGTCACGGTGATCGACGAGGCCGATCACCTCGCCGATCTTGGCTTCCTGCCCACAGTCACCCGCATCCTGGCGGCCACCCCGGCCGGGGGCCAGCGGCTGCTCTTCTCGGCCACCCTGGATGCCGCGGTCGACACCCTGGTGAAGCGGTTCCTCACCAACCCGGTGACGCGATCGATCGCGGAACCAAAGTCGGTGGCTCCCGCGATGACGCATCACTTCTTCTGCGTCGACGGCCCGCAGGCCAAGAAGGAGCTGGTGCACCGGCTGGCCGCGGGCGACTCCCGGCGAATCCTGTTCATGCGGACCAAGCACCAGGCCCGGAAGCTGGCCCGCCAGCTCACCCAGTCCGGCATCGCGTCGGTGGAGTTGCACGGCAACCTCTCCCAGAACGTGCGCGACCGGAACCTGGCGGCGTTCGCCGCCGGAGACGCCCGGGTGCTCGTCGCGACCGACATCGCCGCGCGCGGCGTGCACGTGGACGACATCGAGCTGGTGGTGCACGTCGACCCGCCCCCGGAGCACAAGGCCTACCTGCACCGCTCCGGCCGCACGGCCCGGGCGGGGGCCTCGGGCGACGTTGTGACGATCGTCCTGCCCGAGCAACGCCGGGACACCGAATCGATGATGCGCAAGGCGGCCATCCGCGCCGTCCCCCAGCAGGTGACCGCGGCCTCCCCCGTCATCCAGGCGCTGGCCGGACAGGCCTCCGCGCGTCAGGTCACGGCGCCGGTTTCGGTGCCGCCGCAGCGGCCCGGGCCCGCCCCGGCCGCCTCCCGCGGACCGGCCGCCGCACGCGGCCGGAGACGGCGCTCCCGCCGCCCCGCCGCCGCGTCGCGGTAAGCGGTCACTGCAGCGGGGTCATCTCCTGCAGCATGGTGGGGACCAGCTCGCTGACGGTGGGATGGATGTGCATGGTGCGCGCCAGGGTGGTGTAGGACGCTTTGGCCGACATGACGTCCAGGATGGCGTGGATCGCCTCGTCGCCGCCGACGCCGAAGATGGCGGCCCCCAGGATCTCCCGGGTGTCGGTGTCCACCACCACCTTCATAAATCCTTGCGTCTCACCCTTTTCCACCGCGCGGCCGACTCGTGTCATCGGCCGCTTGCCGACCAGCGCCTTGCGCCCCGACGCGCGAACCTGCTTGGCGGTCATGCCGGCCCGCCCCAGCGGCGGGTCGATGTAGAGCGCGTAGGTGGTGATGCGGTCGCTCACGCGCCGCGGGTCGTCGTCGAGCAGGTTGGCGGCGACGATCTCGAAATCGTTGTAGGAGGTGTGGGTGAAGGCGCCCCTGCCGTTGCAGTCCCCCATCGCCCAGATGTGGTCGACGTTGGTCTTGAGTTGGTCGTCGACCACGATGTAGCCGCGGGCGTCCGTCCGCACGCCGGCCGCATCGAGGCCCAGGTCGTCGGTGTTGGGGCGGCGGCCCACGGCCAACAGCAGGTGGCTTCCAGCGATCGGCGCGGCACCGGCGCTGGGGGTGAGCTCGAAGCCGTTGTCCGTCTTGGCGATTCGCACGTCGTCCGCGCCGACGACGACGTCGACGCCCTCGTCCTCGAGGATCTCCCGCACGGTGGCCGAGACGTCCTCGTCCTCACGGGACGCCAGCCGCGAACCCCGCTCGACGACCGTCACCCGCGCGCCGAAGCGCCGATACATCTGCGCGAACTCCAGCGCGATGTAGCTGCCGCCCAGGATCACGAGATGGCTTGGCAGCGTGTCGAGTTCGAGGATGGAGACGTTGGTCAGGTAGTCGACACCGGACAGCCCCGGGATGTCGGGCACCACCGCGCGGCCGCCGACGTTCAGGAACACCCGGTCGGCCCGCAGCTCATGGCCGTCGACGAGCAGCGTGTGCGGATCGGTGAAACGCGCGTGCCCGCGAAAGACGGTGCAGCCGTCCATGCCCGTCAACCAGTCCTCCACGCCCTTGCGGTCCGCGAGCATGATTTCGTCTTTGCGCGCCTTGACTTTCGCCATGTCGACGCCGACCGGCCCGGTCGTCACGCCGTAGTCCGCGCCCCGGCGCGCCAGGTGGGCCGCGTACGCGCTGGCGACCAGCGTCTTGGTCGGGATGCACCCGGTGTTGACGCAGGTGCCGCCGATCAGTTTGCGTTCCACCAGCGCGACGCGCTGCCCGGCCGCCGTCAGGCGTCCCGCCAACGGTGGGCCGGCCTGCCCGGCGCCGACGATGACCGCGTCGAAATGCGCTGTCACTTAACCGCCGTCAGCAGGTACTCCGTGAGCACGTGACCCGTGACAGCGGCGATCGCGAAGCCGCCCACTATCGCGACCGCGTCCTCCAGCAGCGCGACGGCCAAGTCCTTGCCCGTGGCGGCGGCCAGCCGCTTGCGCGCCTGGTAGCCGCCGAGGGTGCCGAGCACCGCGCCGATCACGCCGGCGCCGAGCGCGGAAAACGTCCAGTGCGGCCACGCCCCGAGCGCCGCGCCCGCCAGCCCGCCCATGACGATCCGGGCGGCGAAGATCGGCGCCGCGGTGCGTGCCGGCGTCTTGGGCAGCTTGTCGTTGACCAGTTCGCCGACGGCGAGCACGGTGAAAACGACGGCCGTGATGATGTTGCCCATCCAGGCGGCCCACGTGCCGTGCAGGTCGATCCAGCCAAGAGCGGCGGGGCAGGCGGCCCAGGCGACCACGGCGGGAGCCGTCAGCGATCGCAACCCGGCGACGACACCGATCAGTAAAGCCAGCAGCAAGACAAGCGCGTGTGTCACGAAGACCCTCCTGGGGAACGAACAGCCCGGCAACGGTGAGTATGACGGCCCATGGGGTGACACGGGCAAGCAGCCCTAGGCGGACGCTAACACAGCCGCGCCCGCGGCACCCGCCTCGAACGTCACCGCCGGCGTCGACCGCCGGCGCCGACCGCCGGCGCCGAGCGTCACGCCAGCGTGACCGCCGGCGTCGAGCGCCACGCTGGCGTGACGCTCGAGGCGGCTTTGGTCAGAACCGGCAGAACCTGATGTCGGAAGCCAGGATCGCTTTGGCGCCGATGGCGGCCAGTTCGTCCATGATCTCGTTGACGCCCCGCCGGGGCACCAGCGCGCGGACCGCGACCCAATCCGGGTCGGCCAGTGGCGCGATGGTCGGCGACTCCAGTCCCGGCGTGATGGCCGTCGCCCGGTCCAGGACGGAACGGGGGCAGTCGTAGTCGAGCATCAGGTACTGCTGGCCGAACACCACGCCCTGGATCCGCGCGACCAGTTGGTCGCGCGCCGCCCGGGTCCCGTTCTGGCCGTCCGGGTCGGCGCCCTCGATCAGCACCGCCTCCGAGTCGCACAGCGGCTCGCCGAAGGCCACCAGGTCGTGCAGGCTCAACGTGCGGCCCGAACCGACGACGTCGGCGATGGCGTCGGCCACGCCGAGCTGCACCGAAATCTCCACCGCCCCGTCGAGCCGGATGACCGTCGCCTCGATACCGCGTTCCGCCAGGTCTTTTCGGACGAGGTTCGGGTAGGCGGTGGCGATCCGCTTGCCGGCCAGGTCGGCCGTCGTCCAGTCCCGCCCGGCCGGGCCGGCGTAGCGAAAACTCGACGAGCCGAACCCCAACGCCAGCCGCTCGCGCACCGGCGCGTCCGAGTCGCGGACCAGGTCCCGTCCGGTGATGCCGAAATCCAGCTGCCCCGAACCCACGTAGATCGCAATGTCTTTGGGCCGCAGGAAGAAGAACTCGACCTGGTTGACCGGGTCGATGACGGTGAGGTCTTTGGAATCGGTGCGACGCCGGTAACCCGCCTCCGCGAGAATCTCGCTGGCCGGCTCGCTCAGCGTGCCCTTGTTGGGAACCGCGACCCGCAGCACGCTCACAGCTTCCGGTAGACGTCGTCGAGGGACAGGCCACGCGCGATCATCAGCACCTGCGTCCAATAGAGCAACTGGCTGATCTCCTCGGCCAGCGCCTCGTCGGGTTCGTGTTCGGCCGCGAGCCAGACCTCGCCGGCCTCCTCGAGGATCTTCTTGCCCAGCCCGTGGACGCCGCCGTCCAGAGCGGCGACCGTGGCGCTGCCGGTCGGCCGGGTGCGGGCGCGCTCCCCCAGCTCGGCGAACAGGTCCTCGAAGGTCTTCACGGCCAGCGATTGTTTCACGCGGTGGCGAGCAAAGTCATCTCGGTTTCGCCGGGGCGACGATTGGGGCCGCCCGTCAGTCGAAGCCGGCGAGGGTGATCCGCAGCGCCTCCTCCAATTGCACGTGGAAAGGCGGGCTTGCGCCGATGTCCGAGCTGAGCCACCCGTCGAGGACGAATTGCACTGTGGCCAAACTGGTATGGACCAACAACGCGGGCCGGATGTCGGCCACGGCATCGACACCCATCCGGTGGGCGACCTGCTCGATCAGCGTGGCGTGGTCGGTTTCGCTGACCAGCACGGATTTGCTCAGGAGGTGGGGCGCCGTCGCGACGGCGTGCCGCCACGGGTCGAGGTCGTCAACCTCGCTGACATCCCGGGCGTGCGTGACGAACAGCTGGATCAGCGCCTCCACCGGCGACTCGTGTTGCGGCCGCGCGCTGTAGGAACCCACGATCTCGGCGGCCGCCTCCCGGACCGGGTCGACCAGCAGGCCCTCCTTGGTGGGCGCGTACCGGAAGTAGGTGCTGATGGACACCCCGGCGGCCGCGGCGATGTCCTCGGTCGTCACCGCCTCGAAGCCGCGCTCGGCGAACAGCCGGTGCGCGGTCTGCTGAATCTGGGAGAGCAGCGCGGCACGCCGTCGGGCCCGCAGCGATCCGGTGTTTGCTGAGGGCATGCCATCACCTTCGTCAATCCGACATTCCAACCCCATGGTGCCGTCCAGCGACGAACTGAGATGAGTGACTCTACACTATTGAAAGTGCCTATCAAGTAGGCTAATGTGATGCCGCACACACCGATGAACTGCAGGATTTCGGGGGCTGTTGACACTATTTTAATAACATTGGCGTCGGTGGCCTCCGAAGTCGTCTGCTCGGCACTCACGATTTCAACGGGGTGGGAAGAGGGCCGATGAACGCGGTAGCCGGTACGCGATGACCCGTGCCATGAGTTTGCTGGACGCGCTCCAGCGCACGCCGCTATGACGGCACAACTCGAGGGTGTCGTCGCCGTTCGCAACTGGTCGGCCGGGTACGTCAAGCGTCACCCGGTCGCCTCGCTGACGACGGTCGGCGAACAGTTCGTTTTGGGTGTGCGCACCGTTCAGTACTTCTTCTTCGACCTGCTGACGGGGCGATTCCAATGGCAGGAATTCGTCCGCCAGGGCGCGTTCATGGCCGGCACCGCCGTGCTGCCCACGATCCTGGTGTCGCTGCCGATCAGCGTCACCCTGTCCATCCAGTTCGCACTGCTGGCCGGGCAGGTCGGTGCGACGTCGCTGGCCGGGGCCGCCAGCGGGCTCGCGGTCATCCGGCAGGGCGCGTCCCTGGTCGCCGCGGTGCTGATGGCGTCGGCCGTCGGGTCGGCGATCACCGCCGACCTGGGCTCGCGGACGATGCGTGAAGAAACCGACGCGATGGAGGTGATGGGCGTGTCGGTGATCCGCCGCCTGGTGGTCCCCCGCCTCGCCGCGGCGGTGATGATCGGGGTGGCCCTCACCGGCGTCGTGTGCTTCGCCGGATTCTTCGCGAGCTACATGTTCAACGTCTACTTTCAGAACGGGGCGCCGGGCAGCTTCGTGTCGACGTTCGCGTCGTTCGCGACGACCGGCGACATAATCCTGGCGCTGGTGAAGGCGATCGTGTTCGGCGCCATCGTCGCCGTCGTGTCCAGCCAAAAGGCCTGTCCACCAAGGGCGGACCCACGGGCGTCGCGAACTCGGTCAACGCGGCGGTCGTCGAGGCGATCCTGCTGCTGATGATCGTCAACGTCGCCATCAGCCAGCTCTACATCATGCTGTCGCCCAGGACGGGGCTGTGACGTGACCGCCTCCGCCTACCAACCGTTCGCACCGATCTCGGTGCCGCTGGTCCGGCTCTACCGCCGCGGCAAGGTGCCGATCATCCGGCTCGGCCATCTGCTGGTCTTCTTCGTGCGAGCGCTGGCCGCCGTGCCGCTCGCGCTGCGCCAGTACCGCGGGGAGTTCTTGCGCCTGCTGTCGAACATCACCTGGGGCAACGGCTCGATCGTGGTCGGTGGCGGGACGGCCGGGGTGGCCGTTGTGCTCGGCGTGACCGTCGGCGCGCTGGTCGGCATCGAGGGCTACAACTTCCTGAACCTGCTCGGCCTGGGGCCCGCCACCGGGTTCGTCTCCTCGTTGGTCAACACCCGCGAGCTGGCTCCGCTGATGGCATCGCTGGCGTTCGCCATGCAGGGCGGCTGCCGCTTCACCGCCCAGCTGGGATCCATGCGCATCGCCGAGGAAATCGACGCGATGGAATCGATTGCGATCCGCCCGATCCCGTACCTGGTGACCACCAGGCTGATCGCGTCGGTGGTGGCGATCGTCCCGCTGTACGCCGCATGCCTGGCGATCGGCTACCTGAGCACGCAACTGGTGGTGGGCATCGGCAGCGGCGGCTCGACCGGTTCCTATCTGCACTACTTCACGCTGATGCTGGCCGGGCAGGACATCGTCTACTCCTTGATCAAGGCCGTCATCTTCGTCTGGATCGCCTCCACGATCCAGTGTTACTACGGGTACTACGCCAGCGGCGGGCCCGAGGGCGTCGGGGTCGCCGCGGGACACGGCATGCGGGCCAGCATCACCGTGGTGATCATCGTGAACATGCTGCTCACCATGGCGCTGTGGGGCGTCGATTCCGGTGCAAGGTTCGGCGGCTAGGTCGGTGGAACATGCCCAATTCCTTTGAGCTGGACGGCCGCGGCCCCTCCGACCGCCAGCTGTTCGGCATCGGCATTGCCGTCGTTGTGGTCAGCGCCCTGCTGACCACCGATGTTGCTCAAATCCACTGGCAGGCTGAACGATTACGTGCGAGTGGTCGCCGATCTGGTGAACGTCGGCGACGGCCTTCCGCAGAAGTCGGACGTCAAATACCACGGCGTCCTTGTCGGCATGGTCGACGGCGTCGTCCCCGCGGCGCACGGGAAGCCCAACTACGTCCACATCGACCTCAAGCAGGAATTCGCCAAAGCCATTCCGGCCGGCGTGACCGCCCGGGTGGTGCCCAGCAACGTCTTCGCCGTGTCCTCGGTTCAGTTGGTCGGTCCCCCAAACCAGCGGGGCGCCGGCGCGAGCATCCGTGCGGGCGCGCACAATCCGGAAGACCGGCGGCTCCCGACCGTGTTGTTTCAGACGACCGTCACCAAGTTGCGCGACCTGCTCGCCGCCGCGGGCCGCGACCGCGACGACCGGTCCGTCGGCATTCTGGCCGCGCTGGCCGCCGCCACCGACCACCGCCGCGTCAGCCTGCTCAACGCCGGCGCGCAGCTGAATCGCCTTCTCGATCAGCTCAATTCGATCGTCGGCACCGACGCCGGCCCGTCGACCTTGTCGGCGCTGCTGGACGCGACGCGAGGGCTCGCACAGACCGCCCCGGATCTCCTCGACGCGCTGCACCAGGCCGTCGAGCCGATGCGGACCTTTGCCGAGACACGCGGGCAGCTGGCTTCGCTGCTGTCGGGCGCCGACGACACGGTCGGCACGACGCGCCAGTCGTTGGGCAACCACATCGACCAACTCATTCGGATCACCACCGATTTCACGCCGGTTCTCGGTGTGCTGGCGCAGAAGTCGAACAACTTCGTGCCCGCGGTCGCCAAGTTGGACAACCTGGCCAACACATTCATGGACCAGGTCTGGAACCCCCGGACCAACCTCGGCAACATGCGCGCGATGCTGACGTTCACGCCCAGTTCCACCTACACCCGTGCGGACTGCCCCCATTACGGCGAACTGAAGGGGCCCAGCTGCTTTACCGCTCCGCTGATTCCGGTGCGTCCCGACCTGCCCGACGTGCTGCTACCGCAGAACTACCAGCCGCCCAAGGATCTGGCCCCGCCGCCGGGCACCGTCATCGGCCCGGACGGCAACCTCGTCGCCGTCGGGCCGCCGCTGATCAACCCGAACCCCAACTTGACCGATCCCAATCCGCCCCTGGCCCCGGGGATCACGCCCTCGCCGCCCGTGCCGGGAAGCGCCAACCCCGACAACCCGTCACCCGGCGCCCCCGCGGCGCCCCAACCGCACGAACCGTGGGTCGCGCCGGTGGCCCCCAAGGCGCCGTGGATTCCGCAGGCCTCCTTCGGCGTCTCGCGCTTCGGGGGGAACGTGGGACCCGTCGGGAGCCAGTACGAACGGAACATGCTCGGCGTGATCACCGGCGCGCCCGCGACCGAAGCCACCGAACTCCTGCTGGGTCCCGTCGCCCGCGGCACCACGGTGTCGCTGGCTCACCCGCCGGCTCCGCCCGCCGGGGAGGCCAAATGAGGTTTCGCGGCCCGCTCATCGCATTGACGCTGTTCATGGTCGTCTCGTTGACGCTGACGTGGCTGGTGTACGTCAGCCTGCGTAGGGACGTGGCCGGCAACACCGCCAAATACTCGGCGGTGTTCAGCGACGTGTACGGCCTCCGCGAAGGCGACGACGTCCGGATGGCCGGGGTGCGCGTCGGCCGGGTCGAAAAGATCGAGCTCGACGGGAAACTGGCGAAGTCTGGTTCGTGGTGCAGTCCGAACAGCGGTTGTTCGGCAACACCCTCGCCTCGGTGACGTACCAGAACATCGTCGGGCAGCGGTACCTGGGACTGTCGTTGGGCAGGGAAGGCAGCCCGGAACTTCCCCCGGGCAGCACCATCCCGCTGGAGCGCACCGAACCGTCGTTCGACGTCACCACGCTGCTCAACGGCTACGAACCGCTGTTCAGCCTGCTGAACCCCCACGACGCGGACAACCTCACCAAGGGCATCATCGCCTCGTTGCAGGGCGACACGTCCTCGCTGACCACACTGGTCGCCCAGACGTCAACGCTCACCGAAACTTTCGCGGGCCGGGACCAGGCCCTCGGCAGTGTCATCACCAATCTCGACAAGGTGATGGGCAACCTGGCCCGGCAGAACGACGACCTCGACGAGGTCATCACCCAGGCCCGCAGCGCCGTCGGCCAGCTCGACGCGCGCCGCCCGGACCTGGTCGCCTCGGTGGGGTCGCTGGCCCGGGTGAGCGGCCGGCTGTCGGCCTCGGCCACCGACGTGTACCCGGCACTGCGCGAATTCATCGACCGCCGGCCGGGAGTCACCAAGCACATCATGGACGTCGAACCGCAGGTGGCCTTCTTCGGCGACAACATCCCGCTGCTGCTGAAGGGGCTCACCCGCGTCGGCAACCAGGGCGCGTACGGCAACGCCTACGTGTGCGACGTGAACTTCATGGGGTTCTTCCCCGGCCTCAACGACGTGGTGCCGATCATCGTCAACGCCGCCACGCCGGGCAACAAGGCGTGGCACTCCCCCCGATGCAGGAGCACGGCTGATGGCTGACGCGTCCGTATGGGAGCGGATGAAAAGGCGTCCGCTGGAAAGCTACAACAAGACGTGGCTCGGCTTCATCGCCGTCGCGGTGGTCGCGGTGATCATCGGCGTCATGCTGCTCGTGCACGCCGTGGGCGCCGGATACCGGCACTACAGCGCGGAATTCCTGCAAGCCGCGTCGCTGCGGGCCGGCAACCCCATCGTCGTCGCGGGCATCCCGGTGGGCAACGTCACCAGCATGAAGCTGGTGGGCGACCACGTCGAGGCGGGGCTGAAGATCCGGGACAACATCGCGCTGGGCAAGGATTCCCGGGCGCAGATCAAGGTCACCACCATCCTGGGCTCGCGGTACCTCGCGATCGAACCCAATGGCCCGGGCCGTCTGCCCGACAACACGTTCGACCTCGCGCACACGGAGGTCCCCTATGACTTGCAAGCGGCGTTGCAGGACGCCACCACCACTTTCGAGCAGGTCGACTCCGACCGGTTCGCGCAATCGCTCGCGGTGCTCGGCAAGCAGCTCGAAGGCCTGCCCGCGGTTGTGCCGCAGGCGATTTCGAACATCCACACGCTGTCGTCGATCATCGCCTTACGGCGCGACCAGCTCGGGCAACTGCTGCGCAGCACCGAGCAGGTGACCAACACGCTGCGGCGCCAGCAGGCCGGGATCGGCACCCTCGTCAACCAGGGCCAAGACCTGCTGGGGCAATTCGTCGCCCGGCGCGCGGTGTTCCACGCGATGATGCAATCCCTGTCCAGCCTCATCGACATCATGAGCCAGGTCGTGGTCAACGACCGGTCGGGTTTGGACTCGCTGATCAAAGACATGCGGGACTTCACCGATTTGATGTCCAAACACGACGACCTGCTGCGCAGCATGCTGCAAACCAGCCCGATTTTCTTCCGCGAGGCGGCCAACCTCACCGGCGACGGCAACGCGATCAACTTCAACGCCCCCAACGTTCCGCTGATCGACTCGTGGATGTGCGCAATCAGTGGGCGCGCCAAGCAGTTCGGCATGATCCAATATTTCAAGGACTGCAAGTGAGGGGCCCCGCCCGCAGAGCGGTGGCCGTCATCGCGGTCCTCGCGGTGATAGCCACGGTGGTCGGCGCCGGTTGGTGGTACCTGGGTGCCGGCGAGGACACGATCACCGTGACCGCCCAATTCGACAGCGCCGCCGGCCTGTACGAGGGCAACGAGGTGGCGGTGCTGGGCATGCCGGTCGGCAAGATCACCAGGATCACCCCCAGGGGCGGCTACGTCGAAGTCGAGTTCACCGTCGATCGCCACGTGAAAATTCCCGCCGCCGCGCAGGCGGTCACGGTGTCGACCTCTATCCTCACCGACCGGCAGATCGAACTCACGCCGCCGTATCACGGCGGACCGACGCTGGAAGACCACGACACCATCGGCTTGCCCCGGACCAAGACCCCCGTCGAATTCAGCAGCGTCCTCAACGTTCTCGACAAGGTGACCAAGTCGCTCGAGGGCGACGGTCGCGGCGGCGGCCCGATCGCCGACGTGCTGAACGGCGGAACCGCGGTGGTCAGCGGGAACGGCGAAAAGATCAAAGCGGCGCTCGGCGAGCTGGCCAAGGCGCTGCGCCTGTCCAGCGACGGCGGCGCGACGACGCGCGAGCAGATCACCACGATCGTGAAAAACATCAGCACCCTGTTCGACGCCGTGTCCGCGAACGACACCAAGTTGCGCGAATTCGCCTCCACCATCCACCAAGTCAGCCAGATCATGGCCGACGAGGACCTGGGTAGCGGCAGCACGGGACGCAAACTCGACCAGCTGATCCAGCGGGCGGGCGACCTGCTCGACGCCAACCGGGACAACATCAAGCAGACCGCCCTGAATGGCAACGCCACCCTGCAGACGGTCACCGACCAGCGACGCGACCTGGCCGAACTGCTCGACCTGGCTCCGCTGGTCGCCGACAACGCCTACAACATGATCGACCGCGCGAACGGCAGCGTGCGTGCCCGCTTCCTCACCGATCGGCTGCTCTTCGACAGCCAGTACACCAAGGAGATCTGCAACCTGATGGGCCTTCGCCAGCTGGGCTGCAGCACCGGGACGATCCAGGACTTCGGCCCCGATTTCGGCCTGACCTACGTGCTGGACGGCATGGCCGCCATGGGGCAGAAATGAGGGTCACGGGCGCGGAGCGCGGGCGGGGCAGGCTCGCGGTCGTGGCTAAGGCGATGGTCCCGTCGATAGCCACGGCGATGGTCACGGCAGCCGCCACCGCGGGATGCGCCACGAATGGCCTTGCCAGCCTGCCCCTTCCGGCGCCGGGGCTGGGTTCGGGCGGCTACTCCCTGACCGCGGTCTTCTCCAACGCGCTCAACCTGCCGATGAACGCCAAGGTGAAGCTCGCCGGCGCCGACGTCGGGCAGCTCGAATCGATGGTCGCGCGCAACTACACCGCGGTCACCCGGCTGCGCATCAGGGACGGCGTGCAACTGCCCCGGGGCAGCACCGCCGAATTGCGGACCGCGACACCGCTGGGCGACGTGTTCGTCGCGCTGAAGCCGCCGTCGGCGAGCGATCCCGGCGCCCCCCTGCTCAAGGACGGCGACACCATCGGCCTGGAGTCGACGGCGGCCGCCGCGACGGTCGAGTCGGTGCTGAGCTCGGCGGCGGTCCTGGTGAACGGCGGGGCAATTCGCAATTTCACCAACATCATCAACGGTTTCGGCAAGGCGACCGGCGACCAGGGCCAGGCGTTCGGGGACATGATCCGCAAGTCCAACGAGCTGCTGGGCAGGCTGGACTCGCGATCCGATCAGATCTCGAACGCGCTGGCCCAATTGTCCGGCCTGGCCGACGAATTGGACGCCAAGAACCAGACCATCAGCGACTAGATGACGGCCGCCGGCCCCGCGACATCGGCGCTGGCCGACAACACCGCCGAGCTTTCCGAGCTGGCCATGCAGGTGGGCGCCACCTCCCGGTTGCTGGCCCGATTCCCGTCCATCGGCGGCACGGACACCTGCGGCCGCAGCATCATCCGCGACCTGAACACGGTGACCGCCGCCGCCAACGACGTGGCGGTGAGCCCGGAGACCAGCTGGCTGGCGTTGAACCGCCTCATTCCCCCGCTGGTCAAATCGACGGCGGGAAACTCGATTTCGGTGAACGTCAGCGTCGACAAGATCATGCTCGGATCGATCCCCGATATCGGATTCCCCGGCGACATCGGGTTGCACGGGCCGCACCACTACAACGTCAACCTGCTCGTGGGCACCCTCAAATACACCCTGTGGCGGCTACAGGAGCGCGTGGTGGGCCGCGGCCCGAATTCGCCACAGGTCCCGGTCATTCCCGACCCGAACATCCCGGGCCAGATCGATGTCGCCCCCGGGCCACCGCCGGGACCGCAACGGTGAACCGCGCCATCGGCGAGGCCGCCACTCTCATCGTCCGTGCGGTGCGCGCGGCGCACCGGCGACAGGTCTGGCTGTCGGTCGCCGGATTGGTGCTCATTCTCGTCGTCGCGACCGCCTACCTGTTGATCGGCGCATTGCGGGTGCAGCCGTTCGCCTCGTCCTAGCGGGTCACCGTGCAGCTGCCCGAATCGGGCGGCCTGCTGCCAAACCAGGATGTCTCGCAGCGGGGAGTGCGCGTCGGGCGCGTCGAGTCGCTGCAGATCACCGACAACGGGGTGAACGCCATCGCCAGAATCACGTCGAAGGTGCGGATCCCGGCGAACAGCGTCGTGCACGTGTCGGCGCTCTCGCCGGCCGGGGAGCAGTTCATCAACTTCGAGGCCGCATCCGATGCGGGGCCGTATCTGCACGACGGCAGCATCATCACCTCCGACCACACGAGCGTCCCGGTCAGCCTGGCACAATTGCTCGGCGACGCCGACGGGCTGCTGGCCCAAGTCGACCCCCACAAAGTCGAGTTGATCAAGAAGGAACTGAGCCTGAGCAAGGAGGGCCCCGCGAAGCTGACCGCCATCGTCGACGGGGGCACCTTCCTGCTGTCCACGCTCGATTCGGTGCTGCCCCAAACCACCAGCGTCCTCAAGACCAGCCGCGTCGTGCTCACGCTGGCCGGCGACAAGAACGCCGGACTGGGCGCCGCCGCAACGGAACTCAACCACACGCTGAGGGGCGTGGCCCGGATGCAGGCCGGCTATCGGCGGTTGACCGCGCAGACGCCGCGCACACTTTCGGCGGTGGACAACCTGTTCGCCGACAATTCGGACACGATGGTGCAGTTGCTGGGCAGCATGGCCACCATGTCGCAGCTGCTCTATCTGCGGGTGCCGGCTCTCAACGCGCTGTTCCCCGACTACCGCGGATCGGTGTTGGACGCGGTGACGAGCGCCTTTCACGATCACGGAGTCTGGGCGACGGCCGACCTGTACCCGCGCTACGTGTGCGACTACGGGACACCGGCACACGCCTCCTCGGCCGCCGACTACTACGAGCCCTTCATGTACACCTATTGCCGCGACGACGACCCCGCGGTCTCGATCCGCGGGGCCAAGAACGCGCCGCGGCCGGGGGGCGACGACACGGCCGGCCCCCCGCCGGGCGCGGACCTCGGCCGCCGGACCGATCCGACCCCGCGGGGCCGCTACACCATTCCCACCCCCTACGGCGGCCCGCAGCTGCCGATCGAACCGCCGCACTGACCCGCTGAACCGACCGCGAGGAGACCATCATGATCGTGACTACCAAGAAGAACCCCAGGGCCAAGGCGCACGCGGAAGCGGAGCGGGACCCCGAGACACCGCCCGCCGCAACCGAAGCCGCCGACGACGCGCGCGTCGAAGAATCCGGCCAAGGGGCCCATGAGGCTGTCGATGACGAGGCTGGCGACGAGGCTGGCGATGACGGGGCTGGCGATGACGAGGCTGGCGATGACGAGAGCGGCGGCGGTGCGCTGCTCAAACGCAAGCGCCCCGGGGCGGAGCACGGCGGGCGCCAGTGGGGGCGCTATCTGCGTCGCGGCGCGCTACCGGTTTTACTCGTTGCCTCACTTGCCGTTTCGGGATTCCTCGGCTGGCGGCAGTGGCAAGACCATCAGGTCAAGCTGGCCGGCGAACAGGCCCAGCAGGCGGCCATCGCCTACGCGCAGGTGCTGACCAGCATCGACTCGAACAAGGTCGACGACAACTTCAGGCAGGTCCTCGATGGCGCGACGGGCGAGTTCAAGGACATGTACACGCAGTCCAGCGTCAAGCTTCGGCAGCTGCTGATCGACAATAAGGCGACCGCGCACGGGGTGGTGGTGGACTCGGCGATCCAGTCCGAATCCACGAACAAGGTTGTCGTGCTTGTGTTCATCGACCAGACCGTCACCAACACGGCGGCGCCCGACCCGCGCATCGACCGCAGCAGGGTCAAGATGACGATGGAAAAGGTCGACGGTCGCTGGCGGGCGAGCAAAGTCCAGCTGCTGTGATGCGCGCGCTCCTCGCGACGGCCGTATTGGCCGTTGCCGCAACGATTCCCGGCACCGCCACCGCCCGCGCGTCCGCCCCGTCGTTCTGCGGCGAGCTGGGCGGTGACTGGGACGGCCAGTACTGCCACACCTCGGTCACGTCGGAGCGCAACGCCGTGCGCGACATCAAGGTCGCGGTCCCCGACGACCTGGTCGACAACCCGACCACCGGGCCGGTGATCCGCGACTACCTGCGCACCCTGGTCGACAACTGGAAGAGCGCCAACGGCAGCATGGCCGCGGACAGCTATGGCGAAGAGAACTTCGAGGTGTTCCGGCACGGCAACCTGCTCAGCGCGGTGTTCCATGAGGACTACCACGCCGACGGACCGAAGTTCAACAACGCCTACCGGACCTTCACCTTCGACATGGCAAGCGGCCGGCGGGTGCAGCTGGCCGATCTGACGACGTCGAATCCGTTGACAGCGATTCCCCCACTCGCCCAACCGTTTATCCAAACCGCGCTCGACCAGGCGCCGCCGCCGCACGACCCGGGGACCTACCCCTTCGTCGTCGACCGCTGGACGCCGGACAAGGTGTATTCCGGTGCGTACAAGGCGTGGGCGATGACTCCGGACGAGTTGATCCTGTACATGCCGGACTATCCGGTGGGCCACGACGAGCCGCTCAATTTCACGCCGGGCGTCATGCAGTGGTACATGGACGGCGGCACGGTACAGGCGCACATCCCGCTCTCGGCGTTGGCGCCCGTGCTGCGCATCTAGCGCCGCCGGGGGGGTCAGTCCTCCGGGTTGTAGCCGAGGTTGGGGGCCAGCCAGCGCTCGGCCTCCTGCAGGGTCCAGCCCTTGCGCCTGGCGTAGTCGGCGACCTGGTCCTGGGCCAGCCGGCCGATCACGAAGTACTGCGACTGCGGGTGCGAGAAATACCAACCGCTGACGGCGGCACCGGGCCACATCGCCATCGACTCGGTCAGCTCGATGCCGGTCCGCTCGCGAACGTCGAGCAACTTCCAGAGCGTCACCTTCTCGGTGTGTTCCGGGCAGGCCGGATAGCCGGGGGCCGGGCGGATTCCCACGTACTTCTCGTCGATGAGTGCGTCGTTGTCCAGCTGCTCGTCGGGCTGGAATCCCCAGAACTCCTTGCGGACCCGCTGGTGCATGCGTTCGGCGAACGCCTCCGCCAGCCGGTCGGCGATCGACTCCAGCAGGATCGCGCTGTAGTCGTCCAGGGCTGCCTTGAACTCGGCGATTTTCTCCTGGCTGCCGAGCCCGGCGGTGACGGCGAAGGCGCCGACATAATCGGCCAGGCCGGTGTCCTTGGGCGCGATATAGTCGCCCAGCGACCGGTTCGGGATGCCGTCGCGGTGCTCGCCCTGCTGGCGCAGGTTGTGCAGCGTGGTCAGCACCTCGGTGCGAGTGTCGTCGGTGTAGACCTCGATATCGTCACCGACCGCGTTGGCCGGAAAGAAACCGATCACCCCGTTGGCGGTCAGCCACTTCTCCTTGATCAGGGTGTCGAGCATCTCCTGGGCGTCGTCGTACAGCTTGCGGGCGGCCTCGCCGGTGCCCGGGTTGTTGAGGATGTCGGGGAACCGGCCCTTCATCTCCCAGGCGTTGAAGAACGGCTGCCAGTCGATGTACTCGCGCAACTCGGCGAGGTCGTAGTCCTGAAATTCCCGTACTCCCGCACCCATAGCGGGCACCGGCGGCGTGTAGCCGTCCCACTCGATCGGCGTCCGATTGGCGCGGGCCTTCTCCAGCGTCACCATCGGCCGCTCGTTCTTCTGGGAGTGCCGTTCGCGCAGCGATGCATAGTCCTTCTCGGTGGCCTCCAGCAGGGCCGGACGCTGCTTGTCATCGAGCAGCGCGGCGGCGACCGGCACCGAGCGGGACGCGTCCTTGACCCAGACCACCGGACCGCTGCGCCGCGGCGATATCTTCACCGCCGTGTGCGCGCGCGAGGTGGTCGCGCCACCGATCAGCAGCGGGATCTCCAACCCTTCGCGTTCCATCTCGACGGCGAAGTTGGCCATCTCGTCCAGCGACGGGGTGATCAGGCCGGACAGCCCGATGATGTCGGCGTCGTGCTCCTTGGCCGCGGCCAGGATCTTCTCGGCGGGCACCATCACACCGAGGTCGATCACTTCGAAGTTGTTGCACTGCAAGACGACCCCGACGATGTTCTTGCCGATGTCGTGGACGTCGCCCTTGACGGTCGCCATCACGATCGTGCCGTTGGTGTCCTTGCCCGCTCCTCCATTTTGGGAGGCGCCGTTCTGCTCCTTCTCCGCCTCGATGAACGGCAGCAGGTACGCGACGGCCTTCTTCATCACCCGGGCCGACTTCACCACCTGGGGCAGGAACATCTTGCCCGAGCCGAAGAGGTCACCGACGACGTTCATGCCGTCCATCAGCGGGCCCTCGATCACCTCGATCGGGCGCCCGCCGGCGGCGGCGATCTCGGCCCGCAACTCCTCGGTGTCGGCGTCGACGTGGGCGTCGATCCCCTTGACCAGCGCGTGCGTGATCCGTTCGCGGACAGGCAGACTGCGCCACTCGGCCGCCTTCGGATCCTCGGCTTTGTCCGTCTTGTTGAACCGCTCGGCGATCTCCAGGAGCCGCTCGGCCGCATCGTCACGACGGTTCAGGACGACGTCCTCGATGCGGTCCCGCAGCTCGGGGTCGATCGAGTCGTAGGGCACCAGCGCGCCCGCGTTGACGATGCCCATGTCCAGGCCCGCCTTGATGGCGTGGTACAGGAAGACCGCGTGGATCGCCTCGCGGACGGGGTTGTTGCCCCGGAACGAGAACGACACGTTCGAGATGCCGCCGGAGATGTGCACACCCGGCAGGTTCTCCTTGATCCAGGCGCAGGCCTCGATGAAGTCGATGCCGTAGGTCGCGTGCTCCTCGATGCCGGTCGCCAACGCGAAGCAGTTGGGGTCGAAGATGATGTCCTCGGGCGGGAAGCCGACCTGTTCGGTCAGGATCCGATACGCCCGCCCGCAGATCTCCTTGCGGCGCTCCAGATTGTCGGCCTGCCCTTGCTCGTCGAAGGCCATCACGACGACGGCGGCGCCGTACTTGCGGCACAACCGCGCCTCACGGATGAACTTCTCCTCGCCCTCCTTCATGGAGATCGAGTTGACGATCGGCTTGCCCTGCACGTTCTTCAGGCCCGCCTCGATGACCTCCCACTTGGAGGAGTCGATCATCACCGGGACGCGGCTGATGTCCGGCTCGGCCGCGACCAGCTTGGTGAACCGGTCCATGGCGGCGACACCGTCGATCATGCCCTCGTCCATGTTGATGTCGATGACCTGCGCGCCGACCTCGACCTGCTGCAGGGCCACCGACAGCGCGGTGTCGTAGTCCTCGGCCTTGATCAGGTTGCGGAAGCGGGCGGAGCCGGTGATGTTGGTGCGCTCACCGATGTTCACGAACAGCGAGTCGTCGGTGATGTTGAGCGGCTCCAGCCCCGAGAGCCGGGTGGCCACGGCAATGTGCGGCACTTCCCTCGGTCTCAAGCCCTCGACGACCTTGGCGATCTCGGCGATGTGTGGCGGCGCCGTCCCGCAGCACCCACCGACCAGGTTGACCAGACCGGCCTCCGCGAAGTCGGCGATGTAGGTGGCCTGGCGCTCCGGAGACTCGTCGTACTCGCCGAAGGCGTTGGGCAGGCCCGCGTTGGGGTAGCAGGACACGAACGTGTCCGCGATCCGCGACACCTCGGCGATGTAGGGCCGCATCTCCGGCGCACCGAGGGCGCAGTTGAGGCCGACGGCGATCGGCTTGGCGTGCCTGATCGAGTTCCAGAACGCCTCGGTGACCTGGCCCGACAGCGTCCGCCCGGAGGCGTCGGTGATGGTGCCCGAAATGATCATCGGCCAGCGGCGTCCGCGCTCCTCGAACAGCGTCTCGACCGCGAACACCGCCGCCTTGGCGTTCAGCGAATCGAAGATCGTCTCGATGATGAGCAGGTCCACCCCCCCGTCGACCAGGCCGTTGGCGGATTCGAGGTAGGCGGCGACCAGCTCGTCGTAGGAGATGTTGCGGGCGCCGGGGTCGTTGACGTCCGGCGAGATCGACGCGGTGCGCGTGGTCGGCCCGATCGCGCCGGCCACGTAACGCGGCTTGTCCGGGGTGCTGTACTCGTCGGCGGCCTTGCGGGCCAGGGCGGCACCGGCGTAGTTCAGCTCGTAGGCCAGGTCCGCCATGCCGTAGTCGGACAGCGAGATCGCGTTCGCGTTGAACGTGTTGGTCTCCAGGATGTCGGCGCCCGCCTCGAGATACTCGCGGTGGATCCCCTCGATGATCTGCGGCTGCGTCAGGTTGAGCAGGTCGTTGTTGCCCTGCAGAGCGGTCGGCCACTCCGTGAACCGGTCGCCGCGATAGCCCGCCTCATCCGGCCGGTCCCGCTGGATCGCCGTGCCCATCGCGCCGTCGATCACCATGATCCGCCGGCGCAGGGCAGCCGACAGCTCGTCGGTGCAGTCGGGACGGATGTTCGGTGCAAAGTCTGACTCAGCGGCGTTCACGTAATTCCTTCCGTAGCGGAAGGCGTCCTTGACTCTGCCGAGCGTGGCGGATACCAGGGGACCCCGGTCCCCCAAATAGCCGTTGCAACGCCTCTCGACGGTGGAAAGTCTACGTCGTCAGCCGACGTCTGGACGCCCTGTCCGACCCGACCCGCTCGGCGATGCGGTGCCCTTTGCGCGCCGGCTCGCGGGCCTTGTCGGCGATGTCGCAGTCGATGTCGTAGTCAATGTGGTAGTCGATGTGGTAGTCGATGTCGTATTTAACGTACTTGCCGTAGTTACCAAGGGTAACCAGTTTGCAGCCGCGCGTATTTCGTCTCGCCCGCGCAGACCCGCTCGTCGGCGCCCTGCAAGCCGGCACCCATAAGAATAGCCGTCCTATCTAAAGCCCCCGGTGAAGTGGCCGGCGGTCCGAAGATCGCCTACACCGACGCCCGAACAATCGAGTCTTAGGCCGTACGCTGAATCTGTGACCCCGCCCGACGGCCCTCCTTTCGGCGAAGCCGCCCTGCCCGAACTGCACAACACCATCGTCGTGGCGGCGTTCGAGGGTTGGAACGACGCCGGTGACGCGGCCAGCGACGCCCTCGAGCACCTGGAGGCGATCTGGGAAGCCGATCCGATCCTGGAGATCGACGACGAGGCCTATTACGACTACCAGGTGAATCGGCCCGTCATACGGCAGGTCGACGGGGTCACCCGGGAACTGGTGTGGCCCGCGATGCGCATCTCGCACTGCCGGCCGCCGGGCAGCGACCGCGACGTCGTGCTGATGCACGGCGTGGAACCGAACATGCGCTGGCGCACCTTCTGCGCCGAGCTGGTCGCCATCGCCGACAAGCTCAACGTGGACACCGTGGTCATCCTGGGCGCCCTGCTCGCCGACACTCCCCACACCCGGCCGGTCCCGGTTTCGGGCGCCGCCTACTCCCCCGAGTCGGCCAAACGCTTCGGGCTCGAGGAGAGCCGCTACGAGGGCCCGACCGGCATCGCCGGGGTGTTTCAGGACGCCTGCGTCGCGGCCGGGATCCCGGCGGTGACGTTCTGGGCGGCGGTGCCGCACTACGTGTCGCAGCCGCCGAACCCGAAGGCGACCGTGGCGCTGCTGCGCCGCGTCGAGGACGTGCTCGACATCGAGGTTCCGCTGGGCGATCTGCCGACGGATGCCGAGGAGTGGGAGCAGGCCATCACCGAGATGGCCGCCGAGGACGAGGACCTGGCGGAATACGTGCTGTCGCTCGAACAGCGCGGCGACGCCGAGGTCGACATGAACGAGGCCCTGGGGAAGATCGACGGCGACGCGCTGGCCGCGGAGTTCGAGCGTTACCTGCGTCGTCGCCGGCCCGGGTTCGGCCGGTAAACCCCGCCGCTAAGCCCCCGCCGCTAAGCCTTCTTGCCCAAGTCCTGGTTGTAGGCGCTGGTGGAGCGCCCGAGTGCGGCGACTTGAGCGTCGAGTTGGGGCAGCAGCTCCGCCGTGGGTTTGTGCAGGGGCAGCTCCCCGACCGGGGTGGACAGCACCGGCTTGATCCAGCGGAACAGGGCCACCCAGCCCGGGCAGTAGACGCGGCTCCGGCGTCCCTCGATGCCCTTGACGAACGCGTCGGCGCATTTCGCGACGGTGGTCGTCTTGTTCAGCGGCCACGGGAAGCTGGAGAGCAGTTTCCCGAAGGCGGGCAGGTCGGCCTCGCTGTCGCGGACCAGGGCGGTGTCGATCCACGACATGTGCGACGAGCCCACCGTGACGCCGCGGTGGGCGACCTCCAGCCGCAGCGCGTTGGCGAGGATCTCGACGCCGGCCTTCGACGCGTTGTAGGGCGCCAGGCCGGGACAAGCGGCGTACGCGGCCAGCGACGACACGATCAGCACGTAGCCGCGGCGTTCGATCACGGCCGGCAGGGTGGCGCGCACGGTGTTGAAGACGCCGAGCAGGTTGATGTCCAGCACCCGCTTGAACGCCTCGGGGTCGACCTGCAGCACCGACCCGTAGCTGGCGATTCCGGCGTTGGCCACCACGACGTCGATGCCGCCGAAGCGTTCGACGGCTCGGGTGGCGGCGGCCTGCATGGCCGGCAGGTCCCGCACGTCGGCGACCGCGGTCAGCACGTGGTCCTCGCCGAGTTCGGCGGCCAGCGCGGTCAGCTCGGCGTCGTTGAGGTCGGTGAGCACGAGCTTGGCGCCCTTCTTGCGCAGCCGACGCGCGACCTCGGCGCCGATGCCCCGGGCACCACCGGTGATGAAAACGACTTGGTCCTGCAGCGACGTCATGGCCGATAAGGTACCGCTTCCAGCGGTCCAGTTTTACAGTTCCACCCCGAGCAGCGCGTCGATCGCGGTGGCCACCAATCGCGGCGCGTCGGTGTCGTGACCGCCGTATTCGAGCGCGTCGGTAGCCCACCCATCAAGCGCCGCAAGGGCTTTGGGCGTGTTCAGGTCGTCGGCCAGGTACTGGCGAACGCGGGCGATCACGTCGGCGGCGTCCGGGCCGGCGGGCAGCCCGGTCGCGCTGCGCCAGCGCCCCAGCCGGGTGTTGGCCTCCTCGAGCACCTGCGGGCTCCAGAACCGGTCGGCGCGGTAGTGGCCGGACAGCAGGCCCAGCCGGATGGCCGCCGGCTCGACGCCCTGGGCCCGCAACGTCGACACCAGCACCAGGTTGCCGCGGCTCTTGGACATCTTGTGCCCGTCCCAGCCGATCATCCCCGCGTGCACGTAATGCCGGGCGAATCTGCGCTCGCCCCGGACGCATTCGGCGTGTGCGGCGGTGAATTCGTGATGCGGGAAGATCAGGTCGCTGCCCCCGCCCTGGATGTCCAGGCCGCTGCCGATGCGGCTGGACGCGATCGCCGCGCACTCGACATGCCAGCCGGGCCGCCCGTCACCGAACGGTGACGGCCAGCTGGGCTCGCCCGGGCGCGCGGCCCGCCACAGCAGCGCGTCCAACTCGTCGGTCTTGCCGGCCCGCTCCGGGTCGCCGCCGCGCTCCCCGAACAGCCGCAGCATCGTTTCTCGGTCGTAGCCGGACTCGTAGCCGAACTGCGGCGTGGCGTCCGCCCGGTAGTAGACGTCCGGGTAGTCGCCGTCGATGACGTAGGCCCCGCCCGACGCCAGCATCTTCTCGACCAGCTCGACCACCTCGGGGATCGCCTGGGTGGCCGCGACGTACTCGCGCGGCGGCAGGACCCGCAGCGCCGCCATGTCCTCGCGGAAGCGCGCGACCTCGCGATCGCCCAGCTCGCGCCAGTCGACTCCGTCGCGCTCGGCCCGTTCGAACAGCGGATCGTCCACGTCGGTGACGTTCTGGACGTAGTGCACGTCGTGGCCCAGGTCCAGCCACTGCCGGTAGACCAGGTCGAACGTCAGATAGGTGGCCGCGTGGCCGAGGTGGGTGGAGTCATACGGCGTGATGCCGCAGACGTACATCGTCGCGGTGGATCCCGGCGCCACCGGGCGCACCTGCCGGTCGGAGGTGTCGTACAGCCGGAGCTCCGGGCCGCGTCCCGGCACCACCGGAACCGGCGGAGAATCCCACGACTGCATGCCCACGACTCTAAACGCGCCAACTCAGCGCCACGCGTCGCGGATGGCCGCGAGCAGGATCGGCGCCACCTCGGCGCGGCACATCACGAAGTCCGGCAGGTACGGATCGGACTGGTTGTAGCGCATCGGCGAGCCGTCCAGCCGGGAGGCGTGCATGCCCGCGGCCATCACCACCCCGGCCGGCGCCGCGTTGTCCCATTCCCACTGGCCGCCCGCGTGCAGGTAGGCGTCGACCTCGCCGTCGATGATGGCCATCGCCTTGGCGCCCGCCGACCCGATGGCCACCGGCTGAATCGCCAGCGACTGCCGCATGCGATGCAGCACGAAGGGCGGCCGGGTGGCGCTGACGGCGATGCGGAACGTGTGCGGGATGCCGACCCGGGCGGCGTCGGCGGTCACGGTGTCGGTGCGGTACACCGTGTTTCCGCGGGCCGGCAGCGACACCGCGGCGTCGGTGATCTCGCGCCGGCCGTTCGTGGGGTCGCCGGCGGGACGCTGCCACAACGCGATGTGCACCGCCCAGTCGTCCCGCCCCGGCGTGGAGAACTCCCGGGTGCCGTCCAGGGGGTCGATGATCCACACCCGGTCGCGCTTGAGCCGGACCAGGTCGTCGTAGGCCTCCTCGCTGAGCACCGCGTCGTCGGGCCGCTCGGCGCGCAGCCGCCGCAGGATCAGCTCGTTGGCCAGGCTGTCGCCGGCGTCGCCCAGCGCCCACGGGTAACCGAAGCCGATCTCGTCGCGCACCTTCAGCAGCAGCTCCCCCGCGTCCGCGGCGAGTTCGGCGGCCAGTTCCGCGTCGGTCAGCTCGTCCGGGCCCTGGCTCACCGGTCCAGTATCTCCGACGCCCGCGCGGGGCTCGAACCCGTGGCGGCGACCGGCCGCGCCCGGCTCCGCCGCGCTTGCCATCGCCTCAGAAGGCCGGCCAGGGAATGGGCCGGTGCCGGTTGGGTCCCGGCATCACCGGGTCGTTCAGCAGCGCGTGCGCGCGCCGCCGCAGCGCCGCGATCTCCGCCCGCGTGATCAGCTCGGACAGCTCGTCGCAAAACGAGCCGTCGAGCGCCTCGGTGAGCCCGGCCACCGCCTCCAGCATCTTCTCGTCGACGGGCTTGCCCGCCCAGCCCCACAGCACCGTGCGCAGCTTGTTCTCGACATGCAGGCACACCCCGTGGTCGACGCCGTAGATGTGGCCCTCGACGTCGCGCAGGACATGGCCGCCCTTGCGGTCGGCGTTGTTGATCAGCACGTCGAAGACGGCCATCCGCCGCAGCCGGATGTCGTCGGCGTGCATCAACACGACCTCGTCGCCGGCGTAGTCGTAGGCCCGCAGCACCGGCAGGTAGCCCGGCTGCGGCTGGTGGGCGGGAAACAGGTCGACCAGGTCGGGGCCGGGCCTCGGTTCGGAGTCGGCCGCGTCGCCCGGTTGGTCGACCCAACGCTGCAGCATGCCCGGGCCGGCCGGACCGTGCCGAATCACCGTGTAGGGCACGATGTTCCAGCCCAACTGCGTCGAGACCAGATACGCCGCACGTTCGCGGCCGGCCAGCGTTCCGTCGGGAAAGTCCCACAGCGGCGCCTCACCGGAGACCGGCTTGTAGACGCAGTGCACGGTCGTTTCGCCGAGCGCGGACTCGCACAGAAAGGTGGCGTTGCTGGCTGAGCGGATGCGTCCGAGGACCGTCAGCTCGCCGTTCCGCAACACCTCACGGTCGTCAGCCTTCAAGTTCATCGTCAGGCCCGAGCAGCGCGCTGCGCCGATAACCATTGGCGCGCGCGCAGATATGGCCCTCGGGATCCAACGGTTCGTCGCACAGCGGGCACGGCGGGCGCCCCGCTGAGATGACGCGATTGGAGCGGGTCGCGAACTGCCGCGCCGACTCCGGCGTCAAGAACACCCGCACCGCGTCGGGACCTTCTTCGGTGTCGTCGAGCACCACCGACGCGTCGAATTCGGCGTCGGTGACCGCCAGCAACTCGACCACCACGGTCTGGGCCTCCGAATCCCAGCCCAGCCCCATGGTGCCGACCCGGAACTCGGCGTCGACCGGGGTGATGAGTGGGCTGAGATCCTCGACCTCAGCGGGTTCCGGGGGAACCGGCGTGCCGAACCTGCGATTCACCTCGAGCAGCAGCGCACCGATGCGCTCGGCCAGCACCGCAACCTGCTGCTTCTCCAGCACCACCGACACCACCCGGGAATCGTGCACCGCCTGGATGTAGAACGTGCGGTTTCCCGGCTGGCCGACGGTCCCGGCCACGAAGCGGTCGGGTGTGCGGAAGACGTGGATTGCGCGGGGCATGGCACCTCCAAAATACCGGCTGTTGCCTTCGCCGTGCGATTCGATTGCCCCGCAACAGCGGAATTAATCCGTCGAGCCGCCGACCACGGCGTCGCCCGACGGCACGGCCGCGGCCGCCTGTTCCGTTGCGGCCGCCGGGGACTCGCCGTCGGTCTTCGACTCCCCCTTGTCGTGCGCCCCGTCCTGCGCCTTGTCCTGCGCCTTGTCCTCGCCCTTGTCCTGCGCCTGGTCCGGGGGCGGGGGCGGGCCGGCCCGCAGCGCCGCGGCCAACTTCGCGCCGGTGTGGTTGACGTGCACCACGAACGGGCGCAACTCGGTGTAGCGGATCACACTCACCGACGCCGGGTCGGCGGTGACCCGCTGGAAGGAATCCAGGTGCATCCCGTACGCATCGGCGACGACCGCCTTGATGACGTCGCCGTGCGTGCAGGCCACCCACAGCGCGTCGCCGCCGTGCTCTCCCCCGTATTCCTGGGCCAGCCGTCGATCGTGTTCCCGGACGGCGGCCACGGCGCGCGCCTGCACCTGCGCCAGCCCTTCGCCGCCGGGAAACACCGCCGCGCTCGGGTGGGCCTGCACGACCCGCCACAGCGGCTCGCCGGCCAGCTCGGCGAGCTTGCGGCCGGTCCACTCCCCGTAGTCGACTTCGGCGAGCCGGTCGTCGATGACCGGGTCGAGGCACAGCGCCTCGGCGAGTGGCTCGATGGTGCGCCGGCAGCGCAGCAGCGGCGAGCTGACCAGCCCGCGGATGGCCAGATCACCGAGCCGGTCGATCAGCCCGGCGGCCTGGCCGCGGCCCTTGTCGTCCAGGTCGACGCCCTCGGACCGCCCGGCCAGGACACCGGCGGTGTTCGAGCTGGACCGACCGTGGCGCAACAGGATGACCGTCATGCCGCGACGCCCGACCGGGACGTCCGAGACGTCGGGGCAACCACGATCAGGACCACGACCACGACCGTACCCGGTGTGACTCTTTGACCAGCGCGTGCCGGCGGGTGACTAGTGCGAGACCGGCACCGCGTGCGCCACCGAGTCGCGCACGGCGGCGATCAGGCTGCGTTCGTCGGTGAGGTCGATGTCGACCAGGCTGCGGACCGCGGTGGCGACCACCTCTTCGGCCTGCGGAACCGGCCCGGCGAGGCGCGGGCGGTAAATCTCGACGACGAGCGAACGGTGCTCGATGTGGAAGGAAAAACTGCGTCCATCACCGACTTGTCCGTAACCGCTGGCGAAAATTCCTGTCGAGAAGTCCTCGACAGCAAACTCTTTCTCAGCGATATGCCGGTCAGCGATGACGGCCATGAGCCGACGATACCTCGCCCGCGGGACTTGATGTGGGAGACATGGCGATATTGGATGCGAAGGCGTTCCTTAGATTGGGAAGTCCACCGTCGTTACGCGAAGGAAAATAATTGCTGTCACGGCAGAAGCGTTACCGATCAACAGCTCATCGGGCCGCGTTCAGCTTCGCGCTTTTGCTGGGCGCGGTCGCGGGATGTTCGTCGAATACATTCAAATCCGCGCCGCCCACCATCGAACCGGCCGCGGCAGCCGTGTCTCCCCCGGTGTCGCAGCACCCCGCCGGCCGGGTGCTTCCCCTCCCCGGCCACGCGGTCGCGGCTGCCTTCGACGGCGGCACGCACCAGCTGGCGGTGCTCGCGCCCGGCGCCGACCCGACGGGGCCTGCCAGCGTCACCGTCTTCGGCGACCCGAGCGCCGCGCCGCGCGTCATCGGCCTGCCCGGGCCCGCGACGGCGATGAGCGACGACGCCCACGGCACGCTCTACCTGGCCACCCGGGGCGGCTATTTCGTGGTCGATGTGGCCACCGGCCACACGAGGCAGGTGAACGTCGACGACGCGCAGCAGACGGATTTCACCGCGGTCGCCCAGCGCGCCGACGGCAAGCTGGTGCTGGGCAGCGCCGACGGGGCCGTCTACACCCTTGGCTCGACGACGCCCGGCGCCGTCGCCGGCGCGACCGTCGACAGCCGGAACAAGATCTTTGCGCGCGTGGATGCGCTTGCCACGCAAGGGAATACGACCGCGGTCCTGGACCGGGGGCAGACCTCGGTGACCACGGTCGGCCCCGACGGTCAAGCCCGCCAGGCGCTGCGGGCGGGAGAGGGCGCGACCACCATGGTCGCGGACCCGTGGGGCCGGATCCTGGTCGCCGACACCCGGGGCGGCCAGCTGCTGGTGTACGGCGTCGACCCGCTGATCCTGCGCCAGGCCTATCCGGTGCCCCGGGCGCCATACGGTCTGGCCGGATCCCGCGCGTTGAGCTGGGTTACCCAGACCGCTTCGAATATCGTTATTGGTTACGATCTGTCCACCGGAATTCCCGTCGAAAAGGTGCGTTACCCAACCGTGCAGCAACCGAACTCACTGGCCTTCGGCGAAGCGTCAGACACCTTGTACGTGGTGTCGGGGTCCGGTGCGGGGGTCCAGGTGATCGAACACGCGGCGGGTCCGCGTTGACCGCGTCGCGCCGAAGTCAGTTGCCCGCGGGCTGGGACACCGAATTGTCCGACGAATACGAGTGGGTGCCGCTGCGCCTGCCGCCCGACGTGACCCGCCTCAGCGCGTCCATCCGGCTGTCCATCGAGGCCGAGTACCGCGGCTGGGAGCTGACCCGGGTGCGGCTCTACACCGACGGCAGCCGACGAGTATTGTTGCGCCGCAAGAAGTCTCGTTTGGACAACCGGCGGCCCGACCAACCGGAACTGTGACGGCGACCCCACCGCGCGAAGGCGTGGTGTACGGCCTCGTGCGGCGGCTGTTCTTCCTGCTGCCGCCCGAGCGCATCCACACCATGGTCTTCGCGGTGCTGCGCGGCGCCACCGTCCTCGGCTTCAAACGGCGGCTGCTGCACCGGCTGCTCGGCCCCGGCGATCCGGCGCTGGCGAGCACGGTGTTCGGGGTGCGATTCCCGGGGCCGCTCGGGCTGGCCGCCGGGTTCGACAAGGACGGCAAAGGGTTGATGACCTGGGGCGCACTGGGGTTCGGCTACGCCGAGGTGGGGACGGTCACCGCCAACGCCCAGCCCGGCAACCCGCCCCCGCGCATGTTCCGGCTGCCCGCCGACCGTGCGTTGCTGAACCGGATGGGCTTCAACAACCTGGGGGCGGGCGCGCTGGCGGTCCAGCTGGCGCGGCATCGACCCGACATCCCGATCGGGGTGAACATCGGCAAGACGAAGACGACGCCGGCCGCGGACGCCGTCGGCGACTACCGGGCCAGCGCCCGTTTGGTCGGGCCGCTGGCGTCCTACCTGGTGGTCAACGTCAGCTCGCCCAACACGCCAGGGCTGCGCGACCTGCAGGCCGTCGAGTCGCTGCGGCCCATCTTGTCGGCCGTCCTCGCCGAGGCCTCCGTCACCTCCACACCGGTGTTGGTGAAGATCGCGCCCGACCTATCCGACGCCGACCTCGACGACGTGGCCGACCTGGCCGTCGAGCTCGGGCTGGCCGGGATCGTCGCCACCAACACCACCGTGTCGCGTGACGGCCTGAAGACGCCGGGGGTCGACGCGCTGGGACCCGGTGGCATCTCCGGGCCGCCGGTCGCGCGGCGCGCCACCGAGGTGTTGCGCAGGCTCTACGCCCGGGTGGGTGATCGACTGGTGCTGATCAGCGTCGGCGGCATCGAAACGGCCGACGACGCGTGGGAGCGGATCACCGCGGGCGCGTCGCTGCTGCAGGGCTACACCGGCTTCATCTACGGAGGGGGCTTGTGGCCCAAGCGCATTCACGACGGCATCGCGCGCCGGCTGCGCGAGGGCGGCTTCGCCTCGCTCAGCGATGCAGTCGGCTCGGCGGCGCCTAGGGCCGGCGGGGCGGCGAGTTAAGCCGCGCCCGCCTCGTCATCCTCTTCATTGTTTTCGGCCAGGATTTTTTCGGGGTGGTGGAAGGTGTTGGTGCGGGGTTGGCCGTGGTCGAGGTGGGGTGGTGGGATCCAGTCGGTGTCGCCGTTGGCGCGTTTTCGGGTGGTCCAGCCGTTGTCGAGGAGGCGGTGGTGGGGTCCGCAGGCCAGTGTGAGTTGGTCGATGTCGGTGCGGTGGGTGTGGGCCCAGTCTGTGACGTGGTGGACTTCGCAGAGGTAGCCGGGCACGTCGCAGCCTGGGTGCGAGCAGCCGCGGTCCTGGGCGTACAAGACAATTCGTTGTCCCGGTGAGGCCAGGCGCTTGGTGTGATAGAGCGCCACTGGTTTGGCGTTGTCGAAGATCGCCAGGTAGTGGTGGGCGTGGCGGGCCAGGCGGATCACGTCGGACATCGGCAAGATGGTGCCCCCGCCGGTCAAGCCTCTACCCGCCGCGGCCTCCAGCTCCTTAAGCGTGGTCGTCACCACGATGGCCGCCGGCAACCCGTTGTGCTGACCCAGCTCGCCGCTGGCCAGCATTCCGCGCAGCGCGGCGTTGAGGCCGTCGTGGTTGCGCTGGGCGGGGCTGCGGGTGTCGCGCTGCACCGCCTCCTCGCTCGGGGCGCCATCGCTGACCGGCGCCTCGTCGTCGGGGTTGCACATCCCGGGCGCGGCCAGCTTGGCCAGCACCGCCTCCCACGTCGCGCGGGCCTCGGGCGTCAGCCACCCGCTCAGCTTCGACATGCCGTCGGCCTGCTGATTGCCCAGCACCAGTCCGCGCGCCCGTGCCCGGTCCGCATCGGTGTAGTGGCCGTCGGGGTTGAGGCAGTCCATCAGGTGGCGGGCCAGCGTGGCCAGTTGATCGGGGCGATAGTGCCGGGCCTCGGCTGCCAGGTGTCTTTCGGCGTGCTCACGGGTGTCGAGGTCCACCGACTCGGGCAGCCGGCGAAACAGCCGCCGGATCACCGCCACATGCTCGGCGCCGATGGCCCCGGCGCGCTGGGCCGCCGCGGTCGCCGCCAGCACCGGCGCCAACGGCTCACCCGACAGCGCCCGGCGCGGACCCAGCTCGGCGGCCTCGGCGACACGACGGCTGGCCTCCCCGCGACTGATGTGCAGCCGATCGGCCAACGCCCACGACAACCTGCCACCCAACTCCGCCGAATCCGCCTGCTCACCAAGCTGATTGATCAACTCATGACTCGGCGCCTGAAGCTTGCGAGTGACACCTTCGAGTGTCTCCAAGATCCCCAAGCGCTCCGGAGTGGTCAACGCCGCATACGAATGCCCCTGCAAACGAGCCGCCGCCGCGCACAACGCCTCCACGTCGGCCGCAATCTGCTCACGGTCGGTCAACCCCATGCGCGCCGCCCAACCCGGCACCCAAACAAGCAGTAAGCATCTATCGAACGCATGTTCGAATACTAAGCCCGCCCACCGACAGGAACTCGCCACGGCGAAAGCACCGGGACGAAAGTGGCGCAAGTGATTTCGGGCCTGGGCCCGCCGCCCTACTTCTGTTCGTAAATCCCGTGGATGACGGCGCGCGCGATCGCGTGCTGGAACAGGTTGAAACCGAGGTAGGCGGGGCTGGCGTCCTCGTCGAGGTCGAGCTTGTCGACGTCGACGGCGTGCACCGCGATGTAGTACCGGTGCGGCCCGTGTCCCGGCGGCGGCGCGGCACCGATGTAGCGGCGCATCCCGGCGTCGTTCACCAGCGTCAGCGCGTCGCCGGGCAGGTTGCTTCCGTCGCCCGCGCCGGCCGGCAGTTCGGTGACGTCGGCCGGCAGGTTGGCCACCGCCCAGTGCCAGAACCCGGAGGCCGTCGGCGCATCGGGGTCGTAGACGGTGACGGCGAAGCTGCGGGTCTCCCCCGGGAATCCGGACCAGCTCAGCTGCGGGCTGACGTCTTCGCCGCCGGCGCCCATGATCCCGCTGACCTGGGGCATGGCCAGCGACTGGCCGTCAGTCACGGACTCCGACGTCAGGGTGAACGTCGGCAGCTTCGGCAGCGCGGCGTACGGGTCGGGCGCGGTGCTCATGGCGAATCCTTTCGTTTTGAGTGTCGTTCAGCAGTGTGTCAGGAAGTGAGCCAGCACATCGGTGCCAAACCTCAGCGCGTCCACGGGTACCCGCTCATCGACGCCGTGGAACAACGCGGTGAAATCGAGGTCAGGCGGCAACCGCAGCGGGCTGAAGCCGAAACACCGAATACCTAAGCGCGCGAACGACTTTGCGTCGGTACCGCCGGAAAGCATGTAGGGCACCGTGCGACCGTCCGGGTCGAGCGCCAGCACGGCGGCGTTCATGGCGTCCACCAGGTCACCGTCGAAACTCGTCTCGTACGACGAGAAGTCCTTGATCCACTCGCGCGTCACGTCCGGGCCGAGCAGCTCGTCGACCTCGGCCTCGAACGCCGCCTTGCGGCCCGGAAGGATGCGGCAGTCGACCACCGCTTCGGCGACGGCCGGGACGACGTTCGCCTTGTATCCGGCCTTGAGCATCGTGGGGTTCGCGGTGTCGTGCAGGACGGCCTTGAGCATGCGGGCCATCGGGCCGAGTTTTTCGATGACGCCCGCCAGGTCGCCCGACTCGACGTCGAACGTCAGCCCGGACTCCTCACTGACGGCCGCCAGGAACTGGGCGACCGTGTCGGTCAGCACGAGCGGAAACTGGTGCCGGCCCAGCCGGGCGACCGCCTCGGCGACGGCGGTGACGGCGTTCTGGTCGTGCACCATGGACCCGTGTCCGGCCGGACCGCGGGCGGTCAACCGCATCCACGACAGGCCCTTCTCGGCCGTCTCGATCAGATAGAGCCGGCGCTCGCCCCCGTCGCGGCGCGGCACGGTCAACGAGAAGCCGCCCACCTCGCCGATCGCCTCGGTGACGCCCTCGAACAGGTCGGGCCGGTTGTCGACCAGCCATTGCGCCCCATAGCTGCCGCCGTGCTCCTCGTCGGCGAGGAAGGCGAACACCAGATCGCGAGGGGGCACGATCCCGGCCCGTTTCAGCTGCCGGGCCACCACGATCATCATGCCGACCATGTCCTTCATGTCCACGGCGCCGCGGCCCCAGACGAAGCCGTCCTTGACCGCTCCGGAGAACGGGTGCACGCTCCACTCGGCCGGCTCGGCGGGCACCACGTCGAGATGCCCGTGAATCAGCAGTGCGCCGCGCGAACTGTCCGCACCCGCGAGCCGGGCGATCACATTCCCGCGGCCCGGCGCACCCGACTCCACATATTGGGGCAGGTAGCCCACCTGGGCGAGCTGCTCGGCGACCCACTGCGCGCACTCGGCCTCGCCGCGCGTCGTCTCCGGTTCGCCGGTGTTGGTGGTGTCGAACCGGATCAGCCGGCTGACGACCTCGACCACATCGTCACTCGGGTCGTTCGGGTTCTCGGTGCGCGCGGTCACAACCACCTTTCCTACCATTGCCAAGGCCGCCGGGCGCGGCGCTGCGCGGCCCGACTGGATTGGGCGCGCGTGCGACAATCCGATAGCCTTAGCTGCCAACCCATGCGGTTGGTCCTGTCCGAGTGGCGGAATGGCAGACGCGCTAGCTTGAGGTGCTAGTGCCCTACTAATGGGCGTGGGGGTTCAAGTCCCCCCTCGGACACATCCGGCGACACGACTCAGGTCGGCAGTCGCCGTGACTCGCCGAAGATGCGGGTCGTAGTCGAGACGCAGGCCCAAGCTTGCGTACACCTCGGCGCGCTCAGCTCCGGTTGCCGCGCCGAGGATGACCGACAGTCCGCCTAACTCCTTAACTAACTCACTGATCTCGGCGGCACACATGGCGCGGGGCCGCGCCACTCGCTCAACGCGTGCCCTCAGCTCGTCGCGCTCGGCGGTACGTTGACGCAACGCAGCAGTTAGATCCTCAACGGCCACGCCAGACTCCACGGCGGTGATCAAGGCAGCCACTTTGGCATTCGCCTCGCTCAGCTGGCGCTGCAAGGCGGCGTAGCCAGGTCCGGCCGCCGGGTCCACGTCTTGCCCGCGTGCGAGGTCTTCTGGATCGGCCAGAGTGGCGATCCATTCGTCGAGTCGCGCTGTCACTGCGTCTTCGCGGAGATAGACGGTGCGCGGATGATCACTCAGGTCCACAGGTACAGAACGTGACTTGCCGAACTCACAACGGTAGAGGATCCGCGTTGTTTGCTTCCCCGGCCGGGCGGCGCCCTGCATGCGGCGTCCACATGCGGCACAGAACAGCAGCCCGCGCAGCGCATATGGCACCGTCGATTCTCTGCTACACACAAGACCCGGACCCCGCCGCGCCTGCATCCGAAGTCGGACAGCCCGCGCCAGCTCGTCAGTGATCAGCGCTTCGTGCGTTCGCCGGTCAGGTGCGATCCAGTCGACCTCGTCACGCCACCGCATGCGAGTCTCGTACCCGGCAGCGACATCGTCGGGGTTGACCAAGACCTCGTATTTCTCCTGCTTGCCCCACACACGAATACCGCGGTACGCCGGGTTGTCGAGGATTGCGCGGATCGCCGAATGGGACCATCCGCGCGGATCACGGTGCCGGTTCCGCTCCGGGTCATATTGGCTTGGTGATGGCACTCCATCGTCGGTGAGCTGCTGTGCGATGAAGCGCAAGCCAGCACCATCGGCGTACATGCGGTAGATCCGCTCGACGACCGAACATGTCGCGGGGTCGGGTTCGAGACGATGGAGCCGCTGCCCAAGACTTGCCTTGGCAGGGTTGGGATGCGGGCCGGCATCGACGAGTCGATACCCGTACGGTGGGCGACCGCCGAGGTATCTGGTTGTGTCCTGCGCGAGTGCCGACATCGCGGTACGGACGCGCATCTGGATTCGTGCGCGTTCTCCCTTGCTCATACCGCCGAAGAGCGTCATCACGAGGTCGTGTGCCTCGGATCCGGGATCAACCGCTCCGCCGACTTCAGGCACCCATAGGCCAACCCCGTAGTGCGTGAGCACCGGGAAAGTGAGCGCAAATTGCGGTCCGTAGAACGCGCGAGCAGGTTCCCCGATCACCACGGCATCGAAGCCACGGTCACGAGAAGTGACATCTGCAAGCAGACGTGAAGCCTCCGGTCTGCGTTTCCAGGGAAGCGAACGGCTTTGACCTATATCGAAGTAGTCGACAGCGAGGACTCCGCCATGCGGAGTGATCAGATCGATGGCACGACGTTTCTGCCAGCTGCGGCTCGCCTCGGGATCTTGAGCGTCCTCGGTACTCACTCGGCCATAGAAAGCGAACCTGAGGCTCATGCCACTTCCCTTCGTGATCCGCGGGTCCGGTCCCGCACAGCCAGTATGACGTTTACCAGCGCGCGGTTGGCCTCGCGCGGAAGCCGATTCCGGTTCGGCAGGTCAATTTGAACACCTCCCTCTGACATGCTCGGTGCATTAATTCGAGCGTCACATTCGGAGCGAGCATGTGGGGTTGGGCATCGTTCAGCCATCGCTTGCCCCTGGTGGATCCCAATGCTGGCTGCGTGTGTGGCGACGGGCTTCCACTAGTCCGATGCGGCGGATGTGAATACGTTGGAGGGCCGCGGAATAGACGAGACTGCGATCGCCGAGGCTGCCGGGGCCGGCACGGTCAAACTCCCACGCCACCAGATCATCGCCACCGGCGAAGTCACAGTCGGGATCGTATTGGTATGCAGTGCTTTTCGAGCTTTCCTGACGCGTCCAAATGGCGCGCTGTTCGCGCAGCACGGTCATGGTAGTCGAATAACGGCGGGATTTGCTGGTGATGTGGCCGCGGAATCCGAGGGTGTGCAACCACCGCCCGATGCCGGACAGTCCTTTGTCCGCGAGATCGCTGATGGTGGTCAGGATGGTCCGCACATGCTCGGACACGTCCAGGTCGGGTATGGCTTCCGTAGATAGGCGGCGTGCGCTGATTCCGAGGGCTGCCAAGGATTTGGTGACATACTTGGCGAGATAGCGCGCCACCAGCCGGCTAGACATGGACCGGCTTGAGCCTGAATTGTGCTCATTTGGCGGCGGATCCACCGATGCGGTTAGCGGTTGGGTGTCGATCTGTGTGCCGAACCGTATCGTCTGCCCACCGCCATCGGCTGTCGGGTCGTTGACGGTGAGTGTGACGGTGCGGATGGCGTACTGGATGACCTTAGCGAGTTCGACTGCACCGATAGGTGATTCCCACCCGGGGCGGTCAAGGTCGTCGTGGGGATCCAGGCGGATCAGTGCGTGGATGTGTGGGATAGCGCGGGCTTGCAGTTCGACGATCTTGATGAAGCTCACTCGCACCGTATCCGGGTCAACTCCGGCGGCTTTCAGGCTTTTGCGTAGGGCGCGCCGCAGGGTGATGGTGAAGCGTCGCCACAGTTCGGGCAGGTGCCACGTGAACAGCACATGCCCGGCATAGTCGTAGCACTCCGGACACAGCGGCTGGCCGACCCGCTCGTCGCCATGATCATGGGACATGCTGCACCACAATTGTTTTCCATGCGGGCAGCGTCGGTAGCCGCCGACCCGGTGCTGGTCGCGGCACACCTGCGCTGCCTTCTCCCGTGACTTCGTGGCGGTGTGGACGGCCCCGAAGCTCGGTGCGGTGAGAGTGACAAACACTTGCGGATGATCGGCCACCGTGGTGGGCATGCCGTGGTGACCGCCAGCGGCACCGGCGTGCACGAGTTGCCAGGTGTCGCGGGCGTAGAGATCCGAGCAGGAGGGGCAGATGTGGGCGCGACGGTTGTTGCAGCGCGTCCATACCACCCGCTGACGCCCGTACTCATCGGCACCGATCAGCTGGATGGGGTGGGCGCAGAATCCGACGGATTCTGCTCGTCGCCACCAGGATTCGTATCCCATCGAGGCGGCGCGCCGCACCATCTGCTCGACCACCCGGGCGGTGTCAGCTGTATCCGGAACACCCGGTAGGACAAGCTGCGCCGATGTCGTGGAGCTATTCACCGCTGCCCTCACTCGCGGTGTGGCCGGTATCGGTGTTGTGTGGCTGGTGGGGCTTGTTCGGTCGCCTCGCGGTTCGGCGGAACCGGCTGGCCAGGGCGGTAATGTCGTGGTCGGTGACGTGAAAGGCCCGCACCCGCTGGGCGTGGGCGGTGCCGTCAACCATCATGTAGCCCACCCCGGGGGTGGTGTCGGGGATGCGGTCGCATTCTGCCCCGGCATCGCGCGCCCCTTGGCCGAGGACCATGGTGGTTTGGGTGGCTTCGGTCAGCCGCAACCCGATCCGCACCGTGAACAGCTGCCGTACCGGCAGGGTGTCTTTGGCCGGGTCTTGGACCGCGGCGACCACGCTGATGCCGACTGCGCGGCCTTGGGAGAGCAGCAGGCCCAGGAGTTGTTCGACTTCGGTGCGGACCTTGCGGTCGGTCACGTATGCGGTCAGTGCGGCGATCTCATCGATCACCGCAACGAACAACGGCTCCGACGTCGTGGGGGTGTGTAGGCGGGTGTGGCCGCGCAGACGATTCGCCCGGGCGTGCATCACCGTGACGAGCTGGCGTAGCAACTCCAGGGTGGTGTCGGTGGCGTCGTGGGTGAACACGGTGAACAGGGGTGCTCCGGCACCGAGTTCCATGCCGCCTTTGGGGTCGATGACACACAACCGGACCAGCCCGGTCTTCACCGCGGGGGCAATGCCGGCGATCAACGACCACAGCACTGAGCCTTTGCCTGCGCCGGTTGCCCCGGCGATCAGCACGTGGTGACCGAGCAGCGGCACCTGCCACCAATGTCGCGTTTCGGTGATCCCGACCCGCACCGACACCAGATCGACCGGGGTGGCCGGGGTTGGCATGGGCAGGGCGATCGGTTCAGCCAGCACGTCTGCGCGCATTAACGTGATGCGCAGTTCGCCGGGCGAGATGGCGGTGATGCTGATGCGGCCGGCGCGCCACGCGGCGGCCAGCGCGTCGGACTGTTTATGCCAATCTGCCACGGACTGGCCGGTGACGATCCGCACCACGAGCACATCGGTGGTTTTACCGATCGTCACCGTGCGCAGGGTGGGAGTGAGAGTGCGTCCGCCGAGGGTGGCGGTCAGGCCGTGCAAGGTGCAGGTCGATTCCCAGGTGCGGGTGTAGCGCGACCACGTGAGCCAGCGCCGCCGTACCGGTTCGGTCACCCAGGCGCGAAATGACCCCGGTTGGAGCCAGGCCCAGCCCGCATACCCGGCACTGCACACGATCGCGCAGATCAGGCCCACGCGTGGGCCGTGGCTGATAGCAAGGACGAGGCTGGCGATGATGGGCACGCTGATCGCCGGGAACAGCACCGCCCACCACAGCACATACCCGGATGCGGTGAACAGCGACATGACCAGTTCTCCGAACCAGTCGTCATCGCCTGATCCACTGTTGGTGGTGTTCTTCTTGTTCGATGTCATGAGAGATGCCCTCCGTGAGCGTGTGGTCAACAGCAATGCCCGGGGTGTCGGGGTGGCGGGGTGCGATGATCTGCTCACCGCACCCCACACCCGCTTGGGGGTTGTTACTTCTGCGGGCGTGTCTGCTCACTCGGCGCAGCACCACTGGCGGTGGCGGCGGTGAGGGCATCAGCACGGAACGCCACCCCGCTGCGATCACCTTGGGCCCACGGGATGGCCACCAGACCAACTACCGAAACAGGCTGCGTGACTGTCACTTTGGGGTCTCCTGCCACAGTGACAATGAGCACTTCGCCGCCGGAGTCATCCAGCGCGAGGACCTGGGTGGCGTACATCGGCATCCCGGTGGCGGTGTCGACTTTCGGGGCGCCGGTTTCGAAGTTCAGCCGTGGCTCAGGAGCGCGGGTGACGATAAAACGAGTCCCAGACGTATCGATTCTCAAACGCATTGTCCTACTGGTCCTTTCGTGAGCTGTTGACGCCGGTCCGGCGCTGGACTCAGTTCACGTGGACATCACGGACGTTGCGAGAGACATATGCCGACATTTCCGACACATCCACGGGCATTTCGGACACGGCCCGGACATACCCACGGACATCACACCGGCACTATCGCCGCCGGGTGGCGGCAGTCGCATGGCAAACTAGACACCACGCGCTGAGGGATGGATACGGACGACACGGGAAGATGTGCGCTGGCACGATGGACGAGCAGGACGGCACCGAGGCCGCCATCACTCCCAACGATCGCCTCGTGCAGCGGCTACACGCCAAAGGTCTGTCCTCGCAGCGGTTCGCCACCGCGGTGGGTGTCGATATCAAGTCGGTGCGACGCTGGCTGGCCGATAGCGACTACAGAATTCGCGAACACAACGCCCACAGAGCCAGCGAGGTGCTCGACTGCACCCCGCATGACCTGTGGCCCAACCAGTACCCACCCTCCACCGCGAGCGCAGTGGCAACAGCGTCTGCGGGTGGGCCGTTCACCGCGACCCTGTATGCCAGCCGCACCCAGCTACCCATCACCATGTGGCAGCAGCATTTCGCCGACGCCACCACCGGCATCGACATCCTCGTCCTGGCGGCCACGTTCCTGTTCGACACCCTCGACGGATTCCTCGACACCCTGCTCGCCGCCGCCGCCCGCGGTGTGACGGTGCGGTTTCTCGTCGGGGACCCCGACACCCCCACCACGATCCTGCGCGGCGAGGAGGAAGGGATCGGCGAGGCCGTCATCGCCCGCTGCCGCACGTCCGTGGAACTGCTCGCCCCTCACGCCGGCACCCCGGGGCTGGACATCCGCACCCACGACACCGCGCTCTACACGTCGATCTTTCGGGTCGATGACGCCATGATCGTCAACTTCCACATCTACGGCTCAGCCGGGCGCAACAACCCTGTGCTGGTTCTGTCACGTCACCACGAGCCACGGCTCTGGGCCACCCTTGAAGACGCTTTCACCCAGGTCTGGGACCATGCCAGACCGCTGACCTCGAAAGGCTGACCCCGATGCGCACCGACTACTACAACGACCCCAACGCCCCGGCGCCCAACAGTGTCGTTCCGTCGGCCTCGGCCATCGTCACCGACGAACACGGTCGCATTCTGCTGATCAAACGCCGCGACAACACCCTGTGGGCGCTACCGGGCGGCGGCCACGACATCGGCGAAACTATCGCCGACACCGCCGTGCGGGAAGTCAAAGAGGAAACCGGGCTTGACGTCAAAGTCACGGGTCTGGTCGGTGTCTACACCAATCCCCGCCACGTGGTCGCGTTCACCGATGGCGAAGTCCGCCAGCAATTCTCGCTCCTGTTCACCACCACGGTGCTCGGCGGCACCCTTGCCATCGACCACGAAAGCACGGACATCGCCTGGACTGCACCCGACGAGATCCCTAACCTGGATATGCATCCGTCGATGAGGCTGCGCATCGAGCACTACCTGCAACACCGCGACGGCCCCTACCTCGGCTAACCGGCTGGGTTTATAGCCAGTCGCGTACTCGCCGGACGGCCGCCAACAATTCGTCGCGGCCCGCGTCGACCGCCCGGTGCACCGGGTCCTCGGATCCATAACGCGACAGCACGTCGCGTAACCGATCGCGCGGTGATATCGGCGCCCCGTCAGGTCCGGTCGTCAGATCGCAAAAAGTCAGCACATCAAGGAAATCGCTGGGCGGATCACTGAACGCGGATAAGCCTGACAAGCCCCGCTCGGCAGCCTCCGCGTGCGCTCCGGTATGAAAGGCCACCAAGGAGGCGGCCAGCTCCCCGAAGCCGGCCGCTCGCACGTACTCCGCTCCATCGAGCGGATGAAACCCGGTCCGGCGCAACGACGATGCGTAACCGATATCGTGCAGCCACGCCGCTGCGACCAGACAGTCCGCTGTCTGGGGATCGAAACGCCGACTCAACCGCTCGGCAGTCGCCGCGACGCCCCGGACATGCGCCAACCGCCGCGGCTGCTCAGCCAGCCGCGTCTCGGTCTCGCGCCGTGCACGCTGCGTCAGAACCCCGCTCACAGCCGCCAGCTTACGAGCCACAGCACCATGACGCAGCCCCCTCGCAGCTTATGACGTAGATCCTGGAGGCCAGGATCTGCGAGGAACGGCGGCTACCTGCAGGCTTCGCTACGCTCGCTCTGCTCCCGTACGCTGGCGCTCCCGTCCGCGCCGCTCCCTGCGCTTCGCCCTCCGTCCGCCGCCACGCACACATGCACCCACGACCGGCGCCGGAACTAAGTCGCAGGCCACCACAGCTCTGGCATCACGACGAAGCGCAGCTGCCCTCGCTCCTCGCCGCATCGAGACGCCGCGAGCGGCAGGCTGGACCAACAGCCGCCTGACCGTCGTTGACCTGCGATGTGAGAACTTTCTTTACTGGTATCAAGAACTAGAGTCCGATACGTTTGGCAATGATCTCATTCATGATTTCGTTGGTGCCGCCGCCTATTCCGAGAATCCGGCAGTCTCGGTAGTGTCTCTCGATCTCAGACTCACGCATGTAGCCCATCCCACCAAAGATCTGAACCGCCTCATTGACCACGTAGTCGCACGCATACACAGCGGTGTTCTTGGCCATCGACACCTCGGCAACGACATCCTCCCCCGCTAGCCACCTCTGCATGACCGCACGGGTATAGGTGCACGCCACGTCGACCTGTCGAGCCATCTCCGCGAGCTTATGGCGAATGACCTGGCGCCCCGTCAAGGGTCTACCGAACGTTTCACGCTCCCGCGCCCAACTCTTGGCGAGATCGAGAGCCCGACCCGCCGTCGCGTACGCCTGGACGGCGATGCCGAGCCGTTCAGCCTGAAATTGCTGCATGATCTGCAAAAACCCGCTGTTTGCTGCCCCCACCAGGTTCTCAGCCGGTACGCGAACGTCGACGAAAGACAACTCGGCGGTGTCGCTACATCGCCATCCCATCTTGTCCAACCGGCGGGACACTTCGAATCCAGGCGAATTCTTGTCGATCACGAGCAATGAAACTCCACCGTAACCCGGTCCGCCGGTGCGTACCGCCGTAGTAACGAAGTCCGCCCGAACTCCGCTGGTGATGAACGTCTTTGCTCCGTTGACCACGTAGGTGTCGCCGTCGCGCACTGCGCGTGTGCGCAAATTCGCGACATCTGAACCTGCCCCAGGCTCGGTAACGCCCAGCGAGCCGATCATCTTTCCTGCGAGCGTCGGACGGACATATCGTTCAATCAGGGCGTCGGAGCCATTGGCGGCAATGTGGGGAAGGGCAATGCCATGGGTGAACAAGGCGGCGCAGACGCCAGTGGACCCGCCTGCGGCCAGGATGGCCTCAGTGACCAGTGCAGAGTCAATCGCATTGCCGCCGCTGCCGCCGACTTCTTCCGGGAACCCGATTCCGAGAAGCCCCACCTCGGCAGCATTGAGATGCAGGTCGCGCGGAATCTCACCCACGTGCTCCCATTCCGCTAGCTTCGGCGCGATTTCACGTTCCACGAAAGACCGCGCCATTTGGCTCAGCGCTCGTCGCTCCGGCGTGGTCCACACCTCCGGGGCGATAGCGAAACGAGCAGCCCCATCCCCGCTTGCCGTGGTCGTGCCAGCGTCCGTCATCTCAGCCTCCAGAGAATTTGATAAATGATCTATGAGGTGTCTGATGCTTGCCGTCCTCACGACGGGAAAGAAGGACGCGACGCCAACCACCCAAGCGGCCCGGCCGCATGATCTGCAGCGACGCAAGGACATGAAGACCAGCAGTGGGCATGATGCTCTTCAGAACCGGACCAGCCCTCGGATGTTTTTTCCTGAACGCATATCCTCGTAGCCCTCATTGATTTGGTCGAGGGAGTATTCGCGGGTGACCAATTCATCGAGCTTCAACAACCCAGCGGAGTACAGCTCGACCAGTCGCGGAATATCGTGCGGCGCATTGGATGAGCCATACAAAGCGCCACGAATCTGCTTCTCGTAAAGCGTCATTTCAAGCAGTGATCCTGAGATCGATGAGTCGTCGGGGTGCCCGATGGCCGTGACCACGACGCGCCCGCGCTTTCCGACCAAGGCCAGCGCTTCCGCGGTGTAGGAGGCCTCAGCCACATCGGTGGTGAGGATGCAGACATCAGCCAGCTTGCCCAGCGTCATATCGCTGACCAGCGACCAAGCTTCATCCATCGAGGCCGCGGTGTGCGTCGCACCGAACCCGCTCGCTTGCTCTCGCTTGAACTTCACCGGATCGACCGCCACAATCGCCAGCGCTCCCGCGATTCGCGCGCCCTGAATCGCATTCATTCCGATTCCGCCCGCTCCCACTACCACGACGGTGTCCCCGGCGCGCACCTCCCCAGTCCGCACCGCAGATCCGTAACCGGTCGTGACGCCGCAACCGATCAAGGCTGCCCGATCCAGGGGGATTCCGCCGTCAATCTTGACCACGGACGCCTGCGGCACCACTGTGTACTCGGAAAACGTCCCGAGCAAACACATCTGCCCGACGTCCTCGCCTCGTGCGTGAAAGCGATAGGTGCCGTCGATCTGCGGTCCCATCATGAGCGCCGCTCCCAACTCACAGAGATTGCCCATGCCGCGCGCGCAGTACGAGCAGCGCCCACACGAGGGAAGGAAGGTCAAGATGACAGAATCACCTTCGGACAGTTCCTCAACCCCTTCGCCGCACTCCACGACTGTGCCAGCACCCTCATGACCCCCCACTACCGGCAATGGGATCGGGAGGTCGCCGGTCACCAGATGTTCGTCGGAATGGCACAAGCCGGTGGCCGCCAGCCGCACGAGGACCTCCCCGGGACCTGGCGGATCCAAATCGACTTCTTCGACCTCCCACTTCTGCTCCAAGCCCCACAAAACAGCCGCACGTGTCTTCATGTTGAAGTCCCTTCTATCGAATTACGCTTCTCGAGTAGTTATCCCGACCGCGCACGGTGGTCGCGCGAACTGTCCTGGATGATCTCCGGGCACATCGCCCAGAGGCCCGCGCCGCTCACCCGTGCCCGGGCGCGGTACCGCACCGACATCACACATTGAGCAGGTCGTGACGCTTGTCGGCCTCAAGGATTGCCCGGTATTCCGGAAAGAGGTTCTTTGCCTGCGGTATGAGCTTGATCAGTTTGGTGACAGGACCTTTCGCTCGTACAGTTCCTTTCGCCATCGCCATGGTCAAGTTCACCTTCCCCAACCAGAACCTGTTGCCGGTATCCGCGGACATGAACAATTCGACATTCGGTGTAACGCCACTGTCCGCGCCGGTCTCTACGACCTTCTCCGGCATATCCACGGTTAGTACCGCATCCGGATCGGTGTAGTGGATCCGTAACACCACCCCGGACCCGGCAAGTCTGTTCGCAAGGTCTTCGTTCTCCAAACCTCGTCGAAAGATGCCGGCGAGGTAGCGGTAAACCTCTTCCGCATCAGCGAAGACAGCCATCGTGATTCTCCCTTCTTATGACACAATTCAAAGCGCTCAAATAAATCTGCTGGGTCGCAACCAGTTCGGCTTGCTCCGAAGCAATCAGAACTCATAGGAGTAGATCTCCTGCCTCCCTCAGCGCCTCCGCGAGTCGACGTTCGGCTGTCGGCAATTGCGCAGCCACGGACGCGGCGCCGCTCGCTCTTCGGTGCGGATCTGCACCGCGGTCATAAGCGGCGTGCGCAACCGCGGTCCACAACTCAGATGCGGTCTTTGCAGCCTCCGCTGCTTTAAACGCAGGTTCGAAACTCAACTCTTCAGCGACGCGCCGACATCCACGTGCTTGCAGATCTCGGAACAGACCGCCTCCGGTTCCGGCTTTTTCGATGAAGGCGCTCAGCGCAAACAAGGCTCCGTCGAGGGTGTCGTCGTCAAAGATCTTCGGCCACCGCTTGAGATCCTCCACAAAAGTCGATACCCCTGGTAGCCCACGCACCTGAATTTCACAATCGGAGTCCTCGGTGATCGGCGCGCTCACACACGAACCCTGCATCGCGTCCGCGGACCTACGGAAGGCCGACCGGGCAGCATTGCCGAGATCTGGTGCCGCGCCGGGCCACTCGACTACGTAGGTGGTGTGCCGCGTGGGGACGGGAAATCCCGTCGATGCCCGCGCCTTCCGTAGATTCTCGTAAGGCACGGCTTGAGGTGTATCGCGATCGTTATCGACCACGAAGGCGAGTTCCTCGTCGTCGTCGTACCCTACGATCACGACATCGTGCCGGCTCATACTCAGACGCGTTCTCAGATAGGGCAATTCGGCGATGTCAGTCCACACCATGACCGGCGTACCGGCATCGATCTGTTCGGTCACCCATTTCCACCCGAGATCGGGGTCGTCTGTCGAACGACACTCGAAGCGCGCGCCCAACCGGGTCAAGTATTCGTCTTCGAGGTCCGCGCTGCGTCCAACGAGGTAGATCGGTGGACGTAGGTGGGCCGAGCGAACATACGAGAAGTCGAGGGCCCCGCCGAGAGCAAACACGATGCCTTCGTCCGGGGTGTCATCACCCCAACGGATCCCGGCCCATTCGGTCAAATCCCGAAGAGCCCCCGATCCGCAGTGGCCGCCCATGTCGTGGCGATACGGCACCACCATCGATGCCATCAGTCCTCCTCCTCTAGATGACTAACGTGCGGGCGGCAACTCCTCTGAGTCATAGGGAACGCGAGATGATTTCCTTCATCACCTCGTTCGTGCCGGCATAGATTTTTTGCACGCGCTGATCCACCCACAACCTCGAGATGGGGTACTCGGTCATGTAGCCATATCCGCCGTGAAGCTGCATACAGTCATCGAGTACCTTCATCGCTCGCTCAGTGGTCCACCACTTCGCCATGGCGACGGTCTGCACGTCGAGTTGACCCGCAAGGTGCAGGTCGATGCAGTAGTCGAGGAACACTCGTGCGATGCGCGTTTCTGTCGCGGCTTCAGCCAGCGTGAACTTAGTGTTCTGAAAGCCAAAGACAGGCCGACCGAACGCCTCCCGCTCACGGGTGTACTTGAGCGTCTGCTCCAGGGCAAGTTCCATCGCTGCGACAGCCCCCACCGCGACGATGAGTCGCTCTTGTGGCAGCTGCGTCATCAGCTGAATGAAGCCCTGTCCCTCAGACTGGCCCAGTAGATGCGAGCGCGGAACTCTCACTTCATCGAAGAACAACTCGGAGGTGTCCTGGCCGCGCTGGCCGATTTTGTCGAGAACCTTGCCGCGCCGGAATCCCGCCCGGTCAGCCTCGACAACGATCAAAGAGATGCCCGCAGCGCCCTGGCTCGGATCTGTCTTGGCAACAACGATGATGAGGTCGGCCTGTTGGCCGTTGGTGATGAAAGTCTTGGAGCCGGTGATCACGTACTCGTCACCGTCCAGGAGGGCTTTTGTCTTGACGCTCTGCAGATCGGACCCGGTCCCCGGTTCTGTCATGGCGATCGCCCCGATCATTTCACCGGACGCCATCTTGGGAAGCCACTGCGCGCGCAGCTCTTCAGTCGCGTACTGCAGGATGTAGTGGGCGACGATTCCGCTGTGCAGTCCCGCGCCCCATGAGCTGTCACCTATGCGGGCCTGCTCTTCAAGCACGACCGCTTCGTGCGCGAAAGTGCCACCGCCTCCGCCGTATTCCTCAGGTATAGACATGCAGAGCAGGCCCAGCTCGCCTGCTCGGTTCCACAGTTCTCGGTCGACGTGGTGCTGGTCTGCAAAGCGGTTCGCATGCGGCGCCAATTCGGCCGAGAAGAACTTCGCAGCGAGGTCACGAAGCTCGAGTAATTCGGCATTCATCCAGGGAGAGATTGGTGAGGACATGATTACCTTCCGACAGTTGGAATTTCAGGGATTTGACGTTATGACGTTTCGATTTCGATGAGGTATTCGCCGGCAGAGTGGCGCGCACGGATGGCCTTTTTGTCGTACTTTCCGACGCTCGTTCTCGGAATATCGGACACGAAGCTCCATCGCTCGGGAATCCACCATTTGGCGACTTTGTCCGCAAGGAACGATCGGAGTTGGTCAATGTCAACATCGGTTCCGGGGTGGACGACGACAAGCGCCAACGGCCTTTCCTGCCATTTATCGTCCGCGACGCCGACTACCGCCGCTTCGTACACGGCAGGGTGGCCGATCAGCGTGTTTTCCAGCTCCACCGAGGAGATCCATTCGCCACCTGACTTGATGACGTCTTTCGAGCGGTCGGTCAGTGTCAGATAGCCCTCGGCCTCGATCTTGCCCACATCACCGGTACGCAGCCATCCTTCGTCGAACTTCTCCGTATCGTTGTCTCCGAAATAGGACCCGGTGATCCAGGGACCGCGCGCCTGGATCTCCCCAACTGATTGCCCGTCCCACGGCACGTCTTTCCCGTCGTCGTCCCGCAACCGGATTTCGACACCGCAGATCGGCCGGCCCTGGGATGCGCGCAGCTCCCAGCGCCGCGTCGCGTCGGCTCTGTGAGGCGGACGTGCAACGGTCGCCAACGGAGAGGTTTCGGTCATACCCCAGGCCTGCACAATGGGCACGTCGTACTTCTCTTCGAATGCCCGCATCAACGAAAGCGGAACAGCAGACCCCCCGCACGCGACCAGCCGTAACGAAGAAATGTCCCGCTCAGGGTGCGAATCCAGATATCGGTCGACATCGTTCCAGATCGTCGGCACTGCACCGGCCAAGGTCGGTCTGGTGTCTTCGATGATCGACACCAACGGTTCGGCTTGGAGATACCGGTCAGGCAGTACCAGATCCGCACCGGACATCAACGCTGCGTAAATAAGCCCCCACGCATTGGCGTGAAACATTGGGACGATGGCCAGCAGACGGTCGGCCTCGCTGACTGACAAAGCGTTAGCTGTGCAGGCGGTCAGGGAGTGAAGGTACGTCGAACGGTGGCTGTAGACGACGCCTTTGGGATCTCCGGTGGTACCGCTCGTATAACACATGGCCGCGGCGGACAGCTCGTCGAGCTCAGGCCAGTCGAATGATTCTTCTTGGCCGGCAAGCACTTCCTCGTAACGCAGAACGGTCTTCCCGCATCCCTGTAGCGGGGCAAGGTCGCCCTCTCCGGTGACGATGACGGTGTGCACCGACGCCATCGCTGGGAGCGCGCGCGCCAACAACGGGGCAACCGAAGCGTCGACTAGGACGATCTGATCGCTCGCGTGGTTGGCGATGTACGCCAGTTGCTCTGGGGCCAAACGAATGTTGAGCGTGTGCAGGACCGCGCCCATGGAGGGAATCGCACAGTAGGCCTCCAGATGTTCCTGGTTGCTCCACTGGAAGGTGGCCACGCGTTGGTCTGCCGTGACGCCAAGACTGCGCAGCGCATTGGCAAGGCGAGCCACTCGCGCCAGCACAATGCGGTAAGGCGTTCTCCGATATCCATTTCCGGTCGGAGTGACGACCTCGCTGTCACCGTGTATGGCTGCCGCATGCTGGACGATCGCCGACACCGTGAGCGGAACATTTTGCATTGTGCTTTGCATCGTGTAGTGCCCTTTCAGGCGAAGAGGTCGGGACGGCTGTTCGGCTGATCGATGAATGTGCCGTAATGCGTTCTCAGTGCTTGCAGGATGTCTGCTAGGGGTAGATCGTCGTAGGCTCCCCGGTCGCGCAGATACTCCATGTGCTGGGTGCCGTCAGCGGTGAAACCATGGAGTAGCGCGTCGCTACGGCCGTCGAACTCGATCGGCGAGACACCGAAGCGTGCGCACAGCTCGCGATTGAACGCCGGGGTGGCCTTTACCCACGCACCGTTGAGGAACATGAGACTGTAGCCGTGGTAGACGAAAACGTCGCTACCACCCATCCGCTCGCGCAATGCCTTGGTCTGGAGGTGGTTTCGGACGTCGGCGAACCCCAGCCGCGCCGGGATTCCCGCCGCTCGGCACGCTGCAGTCAAGAGCACGGCCTTCGGGACGCAGTAGGCCCGTTCTGCGGTCGCGACGGTGCTGGCGCGATACGCGTGCGGGTTGTCGGTCACCGTGTAGGGGTCGTACCAAATGGAGTCACGGACCGCGGTGAAGATGGCGATGGCCTTCTCGGTGTCGCCGCAGGCATCACGGATCGTCGATGACACGAAGTCACGTACCGAATCTTGTTGCCAGTCAAGAAACTCCGTGGGTTCGAGGTAGGGCCTGTGGTCGACGGTCATCGGCGCTTCAACTGCAACGGAAGTCCGTCCACCGGAATGGGCAGGGAGGTGTTGTCCCATCGGACGTGATAGTTCTCCGGCACCGTCCAGGTGAGCGAACGCAGCATCCTGTGCAGGATTGCTTTGACCTCGAGCGTCCCGAATTGCATGCCGATGCACTTGTGCGCTCCACCTCCGAACGGAACCCAGGCGAATCGGTGGTGTTGGTCTTCGCGCCGAGGCTCGTCGAAACGTGAGGGATCGAACCGCCCCGGATCACTCCAGATCGTTCGATCGAAGTGATTTACGGCAGGCGTTATAGCGCATAACGTGTTCGAGGGGATGTGATATCCATCGATGGCGACATCTCGAACCGTCTTGCGCATCACCAGCGGAACAGGTGCAAGCAGTCTGAGCGCTTCCTTGATCACGAGGTCGATGACCGTCATCTTCTCCAGGGCCTCGATGTCCGGCAACCCGTCACCGATGGCCGCGGCTTCCGCAGCCGCAGCCTCCTGCCACTGCGGATACTTGGCAAGGAAATAGGTGACCGCTGTGGTGGTGATCGTCGAGGTGTCGTGGGCCGCCATCATCAAGAAGATCATGTGATTCACCACATCCTCGTCGGAAAACCGCTCCCCGTCTTCGGTCGTGGCTTGACAGAGAGCAGCGAACAGATCCTCCGTTTCACCGGCTCGCGCGGCCGGCAGATGCCGGAAGAAGTAGTCCTCCAAAACGCGCCGCCCTTGCACACCAGCGCGGAATCTGGTTCCCGGAAGCGGAGCACGCACAAGGGAACTCGCCGCCCGGACCGTAGCGACGAACGCCTTGTTGACAGCATCGCTCTCGTCCTTGCCGCGGCCGCCCATGAAGACGTCGGTAGCGATGTCGAGGGTGAGTTCCTTCAACAGTGGGTAGATTCGAACCGACGGGCCCACCGGCCACGCAGGCACTGCCGAGCGAACGCATGGCGTTACCTGTTCGACGTATCCGGTCAGGCGCGGACGCGTAAACGCCTCCTGCATGATGCGCCGGTGCATCAAGTGCTCGTCGAAGCTCATGAGCATCAAACCGCGATGGAAGAAGGCGTCGATCAGGAAGGACCAGCCATCCTGAGAGAATGCCTTCGCTTCGCTCGTGAACGCCTCTCGAGTGGCGTCAGGGCCGGCGATGACCACCATCTTGGTGCCGAACGCGCCCATCCACGACACCGAACCCAGACGGTCGTAGCGCTCTCGACTGAAATCCGAGCCGAATCGGATGTAGTCGAGCGTGTGACCTACGAAGGGCAGTCCGGCATCCCCCCGGACGGCTTTCAATCCACTGCCCGCGGGTGCCGGTGCCAGTTCACGAACCGGCCAGTCCCGGCTCCATCGACGCCATCTGTCGTCGACGGCGTGAGGCGCGGGGACCATGATCACAGAGGACAACCGCTCCTTCACGTGGTGCGCAGGTGCGAGAAGGTGATTCGTCATGGTTCCTCCTGGACGCTGGGCCGCTTTGACGGCGTCCACCAGTCTTTACAAAGATGCCATTGATGTCAATATCTAGACATTATTGGCCTAGCGGTTAAGTGCGCGTCTCGTGCCCTTAGTCGGCCAGGCTCGGTTCTGCAGGGTCTCCGACCTTTAGACGCCCGACGTTTCTCAAGACGTAATCGCCGCTGTGCGGCTTCCGGGTAAGGAGTCGATAAACCAAGGTAGGCCCCGGCCAGTTCGTCGGGATTTCCCCGCTCGAGGTTCGATACCAGCTCGCACACAGCGCCCACACCGACCTCCGTAGTCGCCTTCTCAAGCGCGTGTTGTAGCGTTGCGCGCTCTCCGCCCTGACATCGATCGCATGACCCGGATGAGCAGCCACGGCTTTGATGAGCGTTGCGATGTGACGGACTTGTGACTCGATCATGTAGAGGATCGACCCCGAGCCCACATTCGTGTTGGGACCATAAAGCAGGAACAGGTTCGGGAACATGGGGACAGTGATGCCCAGATATGCGTACGCCTGGGTCTTCCAACCCTCGGCCAAGGAGACTCCGCGAGAGCCGCGCACGGACATCGGGGCGAGAAAATCGGTGGCGCGAAACCCGGTTCCGTAGATCACGACATCTGCAGGACGAAACTTTCCATCCACGGTCTTGACACCGTTGTCGCAGAGCTCTGCGATAGCCTTCGGCACCAACGACACGCGATCACTCGCGATTGCTGGATAGTAATCATTCGAGAACAGCACTCGCTTGCACCCTGGCGCGTCCGAAGGCATCAATTGCTCGCGCAAAGATGGGCTAGCAACCTGCCGATGTAGGTGGCGGCGCGCGATCGCACCGAGGACGCGTGAGAGGGGCTTCGCGTCGACTAGCGTCACAGCGAGCAACTCGAAAATTAGCCATACCGCGAAACGCTCGAGGCGCAGCGCCATCGGCAATAACTCGCTCACCCTGTCGTGAAGGACTCCATACCTGCTGTCCCACTTCGGCAAGATCCACGGAGCCGTGCGCTGATATAGCGTGACATGCTCCGCCTCCTGGGCGATGTGTGGCACGAATTGGATGGCACTAGCTCCTGTGCCGATGACGGCTACTTGCTTGCCGCGAAGCGAAACCGATCGGTCCCAACGCGCCGAATGAAAGCGCGGCCCCTGGAAGGTGTCTGCGTCGGCAATAACGGGTACGTGGGGCAAGGAGAGCTGACCCACGGCCGAGACGACGACATCGCAGGTTATTGTCTCGTTCGAGTTCGTAACCAGGGTCCAACGCCCTGGCTGGTCATCGAAGGTCATTGCGACAACTTCGGTCTGGGTACGCAGATGCGCGGCCAGTCCGCCACTCTCCACGAGTTGTTGGAGGTACTTGAGTATCTCGGGCTGCTCGGCATATCGCCGTGACCAACGAGGATTGGGCTTGTACGAGAGTGAGTACAACGCTGACGGCACGTCGCAGGCCGCTCCCGGATAGGTGTTGTCACGCCAAACACCCCCGATGTCTGCAGCCTTTTCCAGGATCGTGAAGTTCGTGAACCCGTCCTTCTTCAGCCGGTGGGCCATCGCAACCCCGGCGAAGCCGGCCCCGATGATCACGATCGACGGATCGTACGCGCGACAGGCCGTCGCGAAGTTGCTGCTCATGAGGCAGAGACGACTGACTTCACGCTGCGGCGGTCGAGGTGGTGTAGGTGTAGGAGCATTGCCTGTTCGGACACTTTCACCTGACTTCCGAGGCTTCAAGGAAGCGTCCCGCTCGATGAATCGCGTCTCGGGCTTCGGGAAGAATCCGGAACATAGCCTGGAATACATGGATCTGTCCCCGGTATACCTGGATGTCGACGTGGGATCCAGCTGATTGAAGTCGCTCGGCGAGACGGCGCGAGTCATCGATCAACATTTCTCTCCCGCCCACCTGAATGAGGATCGGCGGCATCGAGGTGAGGTCCGCGTCAAGCACGCTGAGGCGCGGATCTCCGCGATCTGCGCCACCTACGTAGAGGTCAAGAGCGCGCGCCGCTGATTGAGCGGAGGCAAAAGGATCCCGGCGGCGAAGTTCACGCGCTCTGGCAAGTTCGCACCTGAGATCCAGGACGGGAGACATCAGCAGCATCGCATCAGGGAGCGGCAATCCAACTGCACGAGCGCCCAAGGCCGTGGCCATCGTGAGCTGACCGCCCGCTGAATCGCCGGCAACCGCGACGGTGCGCTGACAAGAACCCGGGGACCCTCCGCTGGTAAGCCAGCGATACGCATTCAGCGCATCGTCCGCGGCTGCGGGATAGGGATACCGCGGGGCAAGACGATACTTCACTGCGAAGATGGGGCGCCCGCTCGCCGAGGCGAGTTCACCAAGAAGACCGCGGTGCGTCTCCGGCGAGCACATAGAATAGGCGCCGCCGTGGATGTACAGCAAAGGGTTGGCATGCGGATTAATGGCAGGCGTGGTGATCCAGTCCCCACGAACCGGGCCTCCGGCGAATACAGTGTCAACCTTGCGCACTGTGACGCCGCGCCGAGGCCGTGAGGCTACGAGCGCTGTTCGAAGCACGCGATCCATCACCGCAAGTCCGTAGGCGTTTGATGGCATCAGCTGCGCCAGTGGCCGCAGCGTGGTTCGCGAGGACATCGCGACGAGATGACTGGCAAGACTGGGCTGCCAGTCAGGGGCATCCATTCTGGTCACCGGGGACACACCTCTTCGGGCCGATTCTCGAATCGGTAGTCCGAGAGGCGAAAGGTGCGGCTCCGCCAATAGGTCTCCAGAGTCGTTGATGGACGGAGTGGAACGTCACCGTGCCTGTCGAAGTAGTAGCTGTTGGCACTGGAACAGCTCGGCTGCCAGAAAACCTGTCTGTGACGCCGCCTTAGCACTTCGGCGAAATAACGGTCGTTCGCCTCCTTCTTGACCTCCACCCAGTTAGCACCCAGCGCCCGCGCGCGACGAAGACACCGGACGATGTGCCGACTCTGCGCCTCGATGAGCGTGAAGTACGAGGAACCGTTGTAGCCGTACGGGCCGAAGATGTTGAAATGATTCGGAAATCCCGGGACGCTCACCCCTTCGAAGGCCTGCAGTCGATGCTCGCCCCACCATGTAGCCTGCTCCAGCCCGCCGCGTCCCTTCAATACGTAAGTAGGCATGTTGCCCGACTCCATCACTTTGAAGCCGGTGGCCAGGATCAAGACGTCAATGGGATGAGCTTTGCCGTCTCGAGTATGGACGGATGCATGGTCGATATGGGTTATGCCGCTCGTCTCGAGCGAAACGTTGGACCGGTTGTAGGTTGCGAGATAGGAATTGTGGAAGCTGGGTCGTTTACAGCCCAACGAGTAGCGCGGAATGAGTTGTTCTCTCGTCGTCGGGTCATGGACCTCACGCCGCATGTACCGCTTTGCGGCGCTCTCCATGACATCGGCGAACGGTATCACCGTATGAAAGTGAGCGGCGATTGGGAAAGTGATTTCCACGAACGCCTGGCTGGCGGTCCGGGTCGCCAATTGTGCCCCCGGCAGGAAATGTAGAAGCCTTCCACCCCACGTCGGTATGGGGAAGTCTGGCTTCGGCAGACAATAAATTGGAGTTCGCTGAAATACCGTCAGACTCTCTGCTTTCTTTGCGACTTCGGGTATCAGTTGCACCGCCGATGCACCGGTACCGATTACTGCAACCCTCTTCCCGCTGAGATCTTTGGCATTGTCCCATCTAGCCGTGTGGAGCGTAACGCCGGCGAAATCTCGCACCCCCTTGATTTCAGGCCACTTTGGCCGACTGAGAACGCCGGAGCAATTTATCACGAAGCGTGCCGTGAACTCCTCACCATTGGCACTGGTCAAATGCCACCGTGTTGCGTTCTCGTCGAAACAAGCCTCGGTAATGGTTGTGTTGAAACGAATATGGTCCCAGAGCCGATACTTTTCAACACATCGCTCGGCATAGGCTTTGAGCTCATTGCCGTGGGCGTACGTGCGCGACCAAGAGGGCCGCATTTCGTATGAGAATTGATAACTGAACGACGGTATATCGACAGCGATACCCGGGTAGGTGTTCCAGTGCCACGTACCACCTACGCCATCGGCGTCATCAACCATCAAGAAGTCGGTAAATCCCGCCTTCATCAAGCTAATGCCAGACCCGATGCCGGAAAATCCAGCTCCTATGATAATTATCTCGTAATTACGGTCGGACTTGCGATCCATTCCTGTATTTCACCGTTCTGACGGTCAGCCTTGCAAACTTGTATTCAGAGTGATTGCGTCAGCTCGACGTGTGTATCGTCGCGCCGGGTTATCACGTAATCATGAGGATCCAAGCGGGATAGTTCTCTCATAAACTGGGTCGCGAAACCTGGGTACATCGTGCCGTTGTAGCCGTCCTCGGTCAAATACCAACTGCTGCACCCCGAATTCCAAGTCGTTCGTCGAAGGCGGCGCTGAATTTCGGAGTGATAGCGGTCCTGACGATCCTCCCTCACATCCAAAGTGCCGATGTCATTTTGCTGAAGGAGCTTGATCGCCTTGACTATATAGTCAATTGCAGCCTCCATATATACGAGCGCCGAGTTGTGGCCTGGCCCCGAATTCGGTCCGAAAGTGAAGAATAAGTTCGGATACCCGGCCACGCTCACGCTCTTGAAGGCAAATGTCCCCTGAGACCATTCATCGCCGAGCTTCCGACCGCCGAGGCCGCTAATCGGGAACGGGGTGCCACGTTTGGCCACATCGAAGCCAGTGGCAAATACGATACAGTCCACTTCGTGCTCGACACCGTCGGCGGTCCGAACACCGTTGGGTGACAATGTGGCGATCGGCCAGCTGATCAGCTTGCAGTTATCCGCCTGTAGCGCAGGGTAATAATCACTGGTCATGAGCATGCGCTTGCATCCAGGCCTGAAATGGGGCGTCAACTGACGTCTCAACCAGGAGTCTTTCACCTGCCGACGGAGATGAGCCTTGGCCGCCAGCTGTATCGCGGACGTCGCGGCGGTGTTCCAGACCATACCCACTGCCATCACTTCGTGGGCCCAAAACCACGCGTCGCGGAGCGCTTGTTCGCTCACCGGCAGGTGTGTGAAGGTCGAACGCGCCCAGGCCGGATGCCTGAAGTTCACCCTGGGCAACACCCAGCCGGGCGTTCTCTGGAAGACTTTGACCGAGGCAGCCGACTTTACGAGCTCGGGAATGATCTGAACCGCGCTCGCGCCTGTCCCGATGACTGCAACCCTCTTACCGCCGAGATCGTAGCCATGGTCCCATCGAGCGCTGTGGATCTTTTTTCCACCGTACGAGTCAATACCCCGAATATCGGGAAAGCTGGCGTTGGCAAGTGGTCCACTGGCCATCACAACTGACCGGGTGTGATACCGCTTTCCATCTGCCGTGTCGGCCATCCAGATGCCGGCACTCTCATCGAATTCCAAGGCAGTCACGTCGGTATCAAACTGGATGAACCGGGCAAGATCGTACTTGGCGACCATATCGTCGATATATTCGAGGATCTCAGCGCTCCCCGAGTAGGTACGAGTCCAGCCCGGATTCGGCTCGAACGAGTAGGAGTAGAGAAGCGAGGGAATATCGCAGGCCGCACCGGGATAAGTATTGTCTCGCCAGGTGCCTCCGACGCGATCTGACCGTTCCAGGATGACCAAGTCATCCGTGCCCTCTTGAAGCAGTCTGATCGCCGCACCGATACCTGCGAACCCGGCGCCGACGATCAACGTCGTCGTGGTGCCTGTCATTTGGCAACCGGTTCGTAGGTCAGTTCGTCCGTCCAGGATGGCGGCCGACCGAAAATCTGAACAGGGAAAACATCGATCGCATTGCCAAGGCGCTGAGACACGAAGTGCAGAGGCTGGGACCGCTTGATGGACGACGACATGTGCGCCTTCAAGATGTGATAGCCGGGCACCCTCCGCGTATGCTCACTGCGATCGCCGACATTGGCATACCGCGTCACTGCGTTGTATAACTTCTCCTCGGACAGACCCATAGCGTTGAGATTCATCAACATGCGCGTCAGGAGCGGGATATACAGCAAAGCGCCGGTGAGAATTCGCGGGTCGACAAGAGCACCCGCAGTTTGAATGGCGTGGATTCGCATCGGGCTGGCGCCCAGGTCATTCAAGACCTGGAAGCCAACCGCGAGATGCCTTGATTCGTCGCTGTTGACCTTGTTGAACACCTCCCCGCACACAGGGTCGTCAACCTCATCGAGGAGAAACTTCAGCAGCGCTCCATCGAGCGCAGTCTCCAGTGCCGGAATCGCGGCCCCGATGACGGTCAGGGGCAGGGCTTCCGCATAACGGTCCAGCCATTCGATGACCAGCCGAATATTCTTGTTCGGGACCGGTTTCTCGCCTTCCTCGAGCATGCCCCAGCGACGCATCAAGGCAAGTTCGGCATTGGCGTGACGCTGCTCCTCGGCGTGAAAGTAACGGTAAATGTCTCCGAGCGCTTCGAATGGCGCCTTTGGAGCCATCGCGGCGAAGGCACGTGCTCCAACATGCTCAATCCACACCACGTCGGACATGAATTGCTTGAGTTTGGGACGCTGTTCATCGGTGATCAGTTCCGCGCCAGGGGCGTTCCAATCGATATCGGCAAGAGCCCATTGCTTGTTTTTGATTGTCTCGAGCATGTCACTGTATGCGAAAGCCATTTTCCCTGCTCCTCTACTCGGCTGAATCGTTCCATGAGGCCATGCGCTCCACGAGGCCCAGCGTGCGAGTAAAGGGGCCGGGTAGGGCTCTCTTGAGTTGCCACAAGACTTTGGCATCGAGTTGGGGTACTACATAAATTTGTCCGCGATCGTGCGCGTTCAACGTCGTTCGAGCAACGTGCTGTGGCGAAATGCCGGTCCATTTCATCAGGTTGGCCGCGAGTCTTGCAGCCGCCTCGTCGATTTGAGGATTGTTGACGATGTTCGTCTTCACGAAGGTGGGGCAAAGCACTGTGACGTTGATGTCAGTACCGCTCAGTTCGGCCGCCAATGTCTCCGACAGAGCGAGCACCCCGGCCTTGCTCACGTTGTAAGCCGCCATCCGAGGGGCCGAGCCAAAGCTCGCTGCCGACGCCACATTGATGACTCCGCCATGCCCATTGCTGCGGAGCCGAGGCACAAAAGTCTCGCAGCCGTAGATAACGCCCCAGAGGTTGACAGAAATCGCCGCGTTCCAGTCCTCGATCGACGTCGCGCCGATGCGGTTGCCGCCCGCACCGATTCCGGCGTTGTTGATGACGAGGCTCGCAGCCTTCTCGAACCAGTCTTCGCTCACATCAGCGAGGTTGCGGACCTGCTCAAGATCGGTGACATCGCATGCGATGTCGAAGCCCTCGCCGCCAGCCTGCCTCACCAACTCTGCCGACTCTTTTGCAGTGACGGGATCTTTGTCGGCGCACACCACGCGTCCACCTCGGCGCGCAAGCTCCACGGCGAATGCGCGGCCGATACCGCTTCCTGCGCCCGTGACGACTGCATCGGCGCGGTGCGTTCTGCCTGGTGCGCCGCCGAAGGGCAGCAATCTCATCCGTCTGCCTTTCGGGTCGCGACATGGACGTCTGCTGTGGGGAAACTCTCATCTGGGGGCACCAGCCACCATTGGTGTCGCATGCCACCAGTTTGGTGGTGGAACGAGCACCTTGTCAAGATGGAGAGGTGCGGTCGAGAAACAAGCGCTGGGGTGGTCGGACCGGGGCCGAGCGTCGTGCCGAGCGACGGCAGCAATTGATCGAGGCCGCAACCGAGATTTGGAGTGAGAGCGGTTGGGCCGCGGTCACTATGCGCGGCGTATGCGCCCGCACAGGGCTGAACGATCGATACTTCTACGAGGGCTTCAAGACGCGCGATGAGCTGCTCGTTGCTGCGTGGGATGGCGTCCGCAATGACATGCTCGGCGAGGTCGCCGCGCTCTTCAACGAGCGTGCGAATCGGCCGCCGATCGAAACCATCACCGCGGCGATCACCATCGTGGTCGACCGGATCGCACGCGATCCCGGCCGGGCACGCATCCTCCTCGCTCAGCATGTCGGTAGCTCACCGCTACAAGACCGCCGCGCCGTGGCGCTACAGGAAGCAACGCAGTTGGTCGTTGAGGCAAGCCGGCCACACCTCCGACAAGATGCCGACGAGATAGCCCTTCGCATGGACACCCTGATCGCTGTCGGGGGATTCGTCGAAGTCATCACCGCCTGGCACTCCGGTTTGCTTGCGGTGACCGAGAAAGAAGTGGTCGCGCACACCAGCAGACTTGCTGAAACCCTGGCTCAACGCTATGTCATCAGCGACTGATCGAGGCTCACAACAGGGCCAGCCAGCCCCGTGGCGATCGCTGCGAACCGCATTTGCGGGTCCGACCGCCACCTTCACCGGCCACCGAGCACCGAATCCGTGAGTCGACCGACGCGTCGCACCCTGTTCGGAAGGAGCGACGCAGGAACGGTGCTCCTGCGTCGCCGCACTTCCGCATCTTTGCTATCCCGACGAAGCGATAACTCGCTGTGAACCGTCTTGGTCGAACAGTTCTTTGCTCCAATGCTCCAGGACCGCGGCGCTGTCCCAATCATCAGGATGGAAACCCGGGCGATTGTAGGAACGGAAACGCCGCAGCGCATCGGCGGTGAACATCGGGGTGCGACTGAAGCGGTACAGACTGCGCACCAACGTGACCGGGTTATATGAGGCTTTGTCAGCGGCCATGGACAGGGCAGTCTGCAGAATGAGTTCGCCGAACAGAATTACTGAAGCGATCCGCATGCCGCGTACACGGGTGCGCTCGGTTCCTCCCACGAGCCGATAGACATCGAAGGCAACCGCTTTGTGCTCCGACTCCTCGAAGGCATGCCACAGCAGAATCGGTCGAACCTCTGTCTGTCCGATGAGCTTCTGGGCGTCTTCGCTGGTAAGAATGATTTCTGCCAGCGTAGCGGTGTAGTGCTCCAACGCGGAGGTCATGGACAGCCGCATTTCCGGCGAAAAGCGCCGTTCCAATCGCTTGATCAGGCGTGCGACATGACGGTCGATTCGCGCCGTCGGATACCCCATGACCTGGAGTCGCTCGTTGAGGAGACGATGCTGGTGTCGATGTGTGGCCTCTTGTCCGATGAAACCCTTGACCGCTGTATCCAATTGGGGATCGTCGATGGAGCTCTGGAAGTTCCTGACCGATCGGATGAAGAAATCCTCGCCTTCCGGGAACGTCGCAGAAAGCACCGAGATGAAATGGCTCATCACCAGGTCGCCATCCACGAAGTGTTGCCGCTTCGTGGAGGTCGGCATCGGAAAACGAACACGCCTGGGTTTTGGCAGCACGCGGGTCCTGGTCCGGGCTTGATCTTCCGACACTGGAGGTCCTTCCTCGAAGTTGGATCTGACTTTATGCCTTGTCAGATAAGACTGCCAGACTGTAGGACATGAGTCCAGCACGTGTTTATGGCGGGCTGTCCGCAGCTCAACGCGATGCGCAGCGCCGCGTGATGTTGATTGATGCCGCGGTCTCAATCATGGGCACCCACGGAGCTACCGCGTGCACCGTGACCGCCGTGTGTGCGAAGTCAGGAGTGACGAGCCGGTACTTCTACCAGCAGTTTCGCGACCGAGACGCACTCTTGCGCGCGGTATTTGCCAAGATCTCCGCCACCTTCCAGGCGGTGATAACCAGCGCCATTCCGGACGACACGGTTGCTCCTCAAGAACTCGCTTACGCTCCGATCAAGGCCCTGGTTCAGGTGATCGAGAACGATCCCAGCATGGCCCGCATACTGTTTGTCGAATCGGGCGCAGAACCCCTCCTTCGGCAGCTGCGAAGCGAGCTGATGACCGATTTTGCGGAGCTGGTGCTCAGAGAGGCCCGCTTGCACCTCGATATACCCAGCGAGGTGCTTCAAGTCGCAGATCTCGCCGCCACCTACGGTGTCGGGGGCCTGTTCGAGATACTCCGTCGCTGGATAGACGGACAACTGAACCTCTCGACTGAAATGCTTATCGAGCACTGTGCGGGTTTTCTCGGCAGTCTCGGCCTATATACCCTCGGGCAGGCGCCTGATCAGGCCGCTCCGCGGCTGGCCGCAGTTGACGAGACCCGATAGATTCTGACCGACCCGGATTTATATACGACTCGGTTGGCTGAGGCGCATGGCGCGACGCTGATAATCACTGCTGGCGTTCACCCGAGATCGCGACCGTAGACTCCACGCGCGCCGGACGAGGAACTCGATACGACCTAGCAAGGGCCCTGTGTGTGCCGTCGCGCCCGCAGTCAATTCCTTTGATCGCTCGATCTGCAGCGAAGCGCACCGCTTCGATCCATCGCGCTTCGACGGAATCGCGGCGCGGGAAACAAATCTGACGCAAGCCCTGCCGCCGTTGTCACCTGATGTTAATTGCGGCTAACATCAGCGCCTAGCAGATGACGTCGATGCTCGCCCGGAGGGAAAATTTTGGTACAGGTCTTGCCCGACCGGGTCGACGACACCGCGCCCGGGTATCTCAAGAACCGCGAAGGACTGAGCGCGCAACTCCACACCATCGTGGAGCAACTGGCGCTGGTCAACGGCGGCGGAGGCGCGAAATACGTTGCGCGCCACCGCAAGCGGGGCAAGCTGCTCGTCCGCGAGCGCATCGAGCTGATGCTCGACCCCGACACGGCGTTCCTCGAACTATGTCCCTTCGCCGCCTGGGGCAGTAAGTTCCCCGTCGGCGGTAGCGTGGTGGTCGGCATCGGCGTAGTCGAGGGCATCGAGTCGATGATCATCGCCCACGACCCCACCGTCCGCGGCGGCGCATCGAACCCCTATACCTTCCGCAAGGTGTTCCGCGGCATGGCCATCGCGCGGGAGAACCGACTGCCCATCATCAACATCGTCGAGTCTGGCGGCGCCGACCTGCCCACACAGGCAGACATCTTCGTGCCCGGCGGACAGCTGTTCCACGACTTGACACAGCACAGCGCAGCGGGGCTGCCGACACTGGCCTTGGTCTTCGGCAACTCCACCGCTGGAGGTGCGTACGTCCCGGGCATGTGCGACTACGTCGTGATGGTTCGCAACCGTTCCAAGGTGTTCCTCGGGGGTCCGCCGCTGGTCAAGATGGCCACGGGCGAGGTCTCCGATGACGAGTCGCTCGGCGGCGCCGACATGCACGCCCGCACCTCGGGGCTGGCCGATTACATGGCCGAGGACGAGCAGGATGCGATCCGCATCGGCCGTCGCATCATGGCGCGGCTCAACTGGCGGAAGAACGGCCCCGGACCCACCACGCCGCCGCACCCACCGGTGCACGACCCCGATCAGCTGCTCGGCATCGCGTCGGTCGATCCGAAGGTGCCCTTCGACCCCCGCGACGTCATCGCCCGAGTGGTCGACGGCTCGGCCTTCGACGAGTTCAAACCTCTCTACGGCACGTCACTCGTCACCGGCTGGGCCTCGATCCACGGCTTCCCAGTCGGCATCCTCGCCAACGCACGGGGCATCCTGTTCAGTGAGGAGGCCGAGAAAGGTTCGCAGTTCATCCAACTGGCAAATCAGATCGACACCCCCCTCATCTTCCTGCAGAACACCACCGGTTTCATGGTCGGTGCCGAGTACGAACAGGGCGGCATCATCAAGGACGGCGCCAAGATGATCAACGCCGTATCCAACAGCACGGTCCCCCACGTGACCATCACCATGGGTGCGTCCTACGGTGCCGGGAACTACGGCATGTGCGGGCGATCGTACTCGCCGCGTTTCCTATTCGCTTGGCCTAACTCGAAGTCGGCCGTGATGGGTCCGGCGCAACTGGCCGGAGTGCTGTCCATCGTGGCGCGCGAGTCCGCCGCCGACCGCGGGCTGCCCTTCGACGAGGAGGCCGACGCCCAGATGCGCGCCGCCGTCGAGGAACAGATCGAGCGCGAATCCGTCGCACTGGCCAACAGCGGCCGACTTTACGACGACGGGATCATCGATCCCCGCGATACGCGGACCGTTCTCGGGTTCTGCCTGTCGGTGATCCACAACGGCGAGGTCCGTGGCCAGCGTGGCTACGGCGTGTTCCGGATGTGATGGCGATGCCCAAGATCCGCAAGGTCCTGGTCGCCAACCGTGGCGAGATCGCGCGGCGGGTGTTCCGCACTTGCCGCGATCTCGGCATCGCCACCGTCGCGGTCTATTCCGACGCCGACGCCGACGCGTGGCACGTCGCCGACGCCGACGAGGCCGTGCACCTTCCCGGCTCGTCTGCCGCTGAGACCTACCTCGACATCCACCGGATCATCGCCGCTGCCTCGCTCACCGGCGCGGACGCAGTACACCCCGGCTACGGCTTCCTTTCGGAAAACGCCGGGTTCGCGCGCGCCTGTGCCGCCGCCGACCTCGTCTTCATCGGTCCGCCGCCCGGGGCGATCGACGCGATGGGCTCGAAGCTGCAGGCCAAGAAGACGATGTCCGACGCGGGGGTGCCTGTGCTGCCCGGTGGCGACACGACGGGGCTATCGGCCGAGCAGCTGGCGAAGCTGGCCGCCGACGTCGGCTACCCCGTGCTGGTCAAGGCCAGCGCCGGCGGCGGTGGCCGAGGCATGCGCATTGTCGCGTCGCCGGACGAGCTCGACGAAGCGGTCACCTCCGCTTCGCGTGAGGCCGCCGCCGCGTTCGCCGACGGCACCGTCTTCCTCGAGCGTTACGTCCAGCGCCCACGCCACGTCGAGATCCAGATCATGGCCGACACGCACGGAAACGTCGTCTCTCTGTTCGAGCGCGAGTGCTCCGTGCAGCGTCGACACCAGAAGGTGATCGAGGAGGCGCCGTCACCGGTCGTCGACGACGCGTTGCGCGCTCGGATGAGCGAGGCCGCCATCGCCGCCGCGCGCGCCGTCGGCTACGTAGGCGCCGGGACGGTCGAGTTCGTCTACGACGCCGCTCAGGATGGCAAAGCCGACTCCTTCGCCTTCCTCGAGATGAACACCCGGCTGCAGGTCGAGCACCCGGTTACCGAGCTGATCACCGGCCTCGACCTGGTGCGTGCCCAGCTGCTCGTAGCCATGGGCCGCCCGCTGCCTGAGGAGATGCACAACCCGCGAATTCGCGGTCACGCGGTCGAGGCCCGTCTGTGCGCCGAGGATCCGGCCGATGACTACCGGCCCTGTACCGGCACCCTGCGCACCTTGGATGTCCCGGCGCTTGCCGGCGTGCGGGTTGACTCGGGTTTTCGTGCCGGTTCGGTCATCAGTCATTACTACGATTCGCTGCTGGCCAAGGTCATCGCGTGGGCACCAACGCGCGACGAGGCACTTGCCAGCCTCTCGGCGGCGCTGGCCGGCGCCCGTATTCACGGCGTGACCACCAATCGCAACCTGCTTGTTCGCGTCCTGCGCCATGACGAGTTCGCCGGGCGGGGCACCGACACTGGGTTCCTTGACCGACACGACGTCGCCCAACTCGGCGCTGCCCTCCCAGACACGCAGTCCGAGCGCCTGCACGCCGTCGCGGCGACCGTGGCCGGGGTGGCCGCGCGGCGTGCCGTCGCAACTCTGCAGGCCACGTTGCCCGCCGGCTGGCGCAACAACCCTTCGCAGCCGCAGACCACGACCTGGCAGACCCAGGGTGGGCGCGAAGTGCGCGTCGGGTACACGTTAGGTTCGACAGGGACCTGCCTGCAGGTCGACGACGAGCCGTTGGCCGACGTCGAGGTTGTCGAGGGCAGTAGCGAGCGGGTGGTGCTGCGCGTCGACGGGGTGCGCCGCACTTATGATGTCGTCCTCGACGGCGATGTTGCCCACCTCGACTCGGTCGCCGGCTACTCCGCCCTGCGGCTGGCGCCACGCTTCGTCGACCCGAGCACTCTCAACCCGCCCGGGTCGCTCACCGCGCCGATGCCGGGCTCGGTGATCCGACTACCGGTCGCCGAGGGCGAGACGGTCTCGGCGGGCCAAACCCTTGTCGTCCTGGAGGCGATGAAGATGGAGCACACCGTCGCGAGCCCGATCGACGGGGTGCTGAGCGCCCTGCCGGTCCAGGTCGGCCATCAGGTCTCGAGCGGTGACGTCCTCGCCGTGGTCGAGGCGGTGGACGGCGGTGAAGTGGCGTCGGACGCCACCGAGCTCTAATGAACCCGGCGCGCTCCCGATCGGTGGCGCGTCGATACCGATGTGAGGAGTGTCATGGAATTGCACGAGACAGAGGAACGTCAGGACCTGCGCAAGGCGGTCGCCGAGATCGCCAAGGACTTCGGACACGAGTACTACCTGGAAAAATCGCTGGCCGGCGCGAAGAGCACCGAGCTGTGGCAGGCCGTGGGCAAACAGGGCTTCCTCGGGGTGAACCTTTCCGAGCAGTACGGCGGCGGCGGCGGCGGCATCTACGACATGCAGATCGTCGGTGAGGAGCTCGCCGCGGCGGGCTGCCCGCTGCTGATGACCGTCGTCTCGCCAACCATCTGCGGCACGATCATCCAGGCATTCGGCAGTGAGGAACTCAAGCAGCAGTGGCTGCCGGGCATCGCCAGCGGCGAGACGATCATGGCATTCGCAATCACCGAGCCGGACGCGGGCTCGAACTCGCACAACATCTCCACGACCGCGAAACGCGACGGCGACGACTGGGTCATCAACGGCACCAAGTACTACATCTCCGGTGTCGACGAAGCCGAAGCGATCCTGGTCGTCACCCGAACGTCTACCAACGACAGTGGTCGCGGACTACTCAGCCTGCTCGTCGTGCCCACCGATGTCCCCGGGCTCACCAAGTCACTCATCCCGGTCCAGGCGGTCACTCCAGAGAAGCAGTTCACTCTATTCTTCGATGACGTCCGCGTGCCGGCCGCCAACCTTATCGGCACGGAGAACGAGGGCCTGCGCCAGGTCTTCATGGGCCTGAACCCGGAGCGAATCATGGGGGCAGCGCTCGGCAACGGCATCGGCCGTTACGCGCTGGATAAAGCCGCCGATTACGCCCGCAACCGCCACGTGTGGGGAGCGCCGATCGGCTCGCACCAGGGCGTATCGCACCCCCTCGCCCACGCCAAGATCCAGGTCGAGCTGGCCCGGTTGATGACCCAGCGTGCCGCCGCCCTGCACGACGCCGGCGATCCGGGGTCGGGTGAGGCGTCGAACATGGCGAAATATGCCGCAGCCGAGGCGGGCATCCTGGCGCTCGACCAGGCGATTCAGACCCACGGCGGCAACGGCATGGCCACCGAGTACGGCCTCGCCACGTTGTGGGGTCCGGCCCGGCTCATGCGCACCGCGCCGATCAGCCGCGAAATGATCCTCAACTTCGTGGCGCAGCACAGCCTGAAACTGCCCGCGTCCTACTGAGTCGCCGCGGACGGAAAGGGAATCGCATGCAACTCGGCATCGGTCAGTGGGTGACCCGGCGCGCCTTCCTCAACGGCGGGCGCACCGCGTTGATCAGCAACGGCGCGCACATCACCTACGCCGACCTCGATCGGCGCACCAACCAGGTCGCCGCCGCACTCATCGCCCTCGGCGTGCGCAAGGGCGATCGGGTCGCGATGCTGCTGGTCAATTCGACCGAGTTCATCCAGGTGCTGCTGGGCTGCGCCAAAATCGGCGCACTTGCAGTTCCGCTCAACGTGCGCCTTGCCGGACCCGAGATCGGCTACATCCTGGCCGACTCAGGCGCCGATGTTCTGGTCTTCCACGAGCCGTTCGCCGCGCAGGCCAAGAGCGCCGTCACCGAGTCCGGAGTCCGCGTGCGCCATGTCGTACGCGCCGGTGGGGCGCCGGCGCCGGGCGAGCTCGGCTACGAAGACGTCGTCTCGGGCGCCGCGCCCGAACCGCTCAACGGTGACGTCGACGGCAGCGACCCCGCGTTCATCATGTACACGTCGGGGACGACGGGCCGACCCAAGGGCGCGATCCTCACCCACGACAACCTGCTATGGAACGCGATCAACGTCCTCGGCACCGACATCGGCCTGCGGGGCGAGGACGTCACCGTCGCGGTGGCGCCGTTGTTCCACATCGGCGGGCTGGGAGTACACACCCTGCCGCTGCTCTACGTCGGCGGCACCAGCGTCATCATGCCGTCCTTCGAGCCGCGAGCTACGCTGCAGGCGATGGCCGACCACCACGTCACGGTTCAGTTCATGGTGCCGGCCATGTGGACCGCTCTCACACAGGTGTCCGACTTCGACTCCTTCAACCTGTCTGCGCTGCGTTTCGCCATGGGCGGCGGGTCGCCCGTCCCCCTCACGGTCATCGACTTCATGCGCGAGCGAGGCGTGCCCTTCACCGAGGGCTTCGGCATGACCGAGACCGCTCCCCTGGTGACCGTCCTCGACGCCGAGAACATCAGCACGCGGGCCGGGTCGATCGGCCGCGTCGCGATGCATGTCGACGCCCGCATCGTCGACGACGACGACCGCGACGTCGCGACCGACACCGTGGGCGAACTGATCGTGCGCGGTCCGAATGTGTTCACCGGCTACTGGATGAAGGCCGATTCGAGCGCCGAGGCGTTGCGCGGGGGCTGGTTCCACACGGGCGATCTCGGGCGCATGGACGCGGAGGGCTTCATCACCCTCGTCGACCGCAAGAAGGACATGATCATCTCCGGCGGCGAGAACGTCTACCCGATCGAGGTCGAGCAGGTCCTCTTCCGCCACCCGGCGGTGTTCGACGCCGCCGTGATCGGCGGTAAGGACGCGAAGTGGGGCGAACGCGTCGTCGCGGTCGTGGTTGCCGACCCGGCGACGCAGGCGCCGAGCGCCGAGGAGATCGTGGCGTGGTGCCGGGAGCGGCTGGCACACTTCAAGTGTCCGCGTGACGTGCACTTCGTCGCCGAACTGCCGCGCAACGCCACCGGCAAGCTGCTCAAGACCGAGCTGCGCGCGCAGTTCACGGGCATCGAGGGCGGAGTCGTTTTGCGCTGAGTCGTGCCGCTGCACATCGCGGGTTCGGAGCAGGGCCCCTAAATCATGAACTGAGAAAAGGATCGACAGCATCGGCGGGGGCTAGCGGTTTCGTTCACCTCCCTCGATTCGGTGCGGCGGGTGCCGACGCAGGCAACCCCAGCGTCGGTAGGATCCCAGCCCAGCGGATCGGACGGCGAACAACGTAACCACAAATCGACAGGAGGCCTGAAAGTGGCCGGTTTGCGCCGCAAACTGCTCCTCGAGGCCGCCGCCGACCTGTTCGCGCGGCAAGGCTTTCACGCCGTGGGCATCGACGACATCGGTGCCGCAGCAGGGGTGAGCGGGCCGGCCGTCTACCGGCACTTTCAGAACAAGGACGCGATCCTTCGCGAGTTATGCGACGCCGCCATGACTGAGCTGCTGGCCGGCGCCCGGCGCGCCACCACGGCCGGCACACCGACGGAGGTCCTGCACGCCCTTGTCGACCTGCACGCGGCCTTCGGCGCGCGACGACGCGGCCTGTTGGCCGTCTACGCCCGCGAGCACCGCTCGCTGTCGCCGCTGGCGACCCGTGCCCTGCGACGCCGACAGCACAGCTACGAGTCCTTTTGGGTCGAGGCACTCGTACGAGCACGGGGCGATCTGGACCGTGAGCGCGCACAGGGCCTGGTCGCCGCCGTGCTGTCATTGCTCAACGCGTCCGCGTACATGCCGGCGTCGCTGGACGACGCGACGATTGAGGCGATGCTGGCCGCCGCGGCCGTTGCGGCGCTGTTCAGCCGCGCGGTTACACAGCAGGTAGACGGCGCCCCGCACCGGATTTAGTGTGTGTCGAGCAGCGACTGGGGAATGTCCACCATGCGGGACCGCACGTATTCCCCGAGCCCCTTGGCCTGTGCGTCCAGCCGGGTCGAGGAGGCCACCCCGTCACCGAGCAAGCCGTGCACCACCACGTTGAGGGCGCGCAGGTTCGGCAGTTCGAAGCGCTCCATGGGCAGGTGCGCCGTCTCCGGCCCGAGCAGAGTGCGCAGCCGCTCGACGCTGAGGTAGTCACGCGCCCACGCGTACCCAGGGTCATCCCGTGCCCACAGGCCGAGGTTAGCGTTGCCGCCCTTGTCTCCGGACCGCGCGCCGAGTACCGACCCGAGCGGCGCGCGACGTGTCGGCCCGGACGGCACTGGCAGCTTCGCGAGCGCGGCGATCCTAGCCGGCGGGACGGCACCGGTCGGCGGGTCGGGGATCTCGTGCCGTGTGCCGTCGGCGTCGACGAGTACGTGCGTGAGGGCCGACCGCGCTACGTAGGCCGGCCGGTAGACGCCGAAGGCGGTCTCCGAGGACGGTGGCGTGGTGGTGTGGAAGCCGGCGAAACCAGCCAGGGCGATCTCCATGACCCCCCCCCCCGGAGAAGGCTCGGCCCACCTTGCGCGGGTCGGCGTCCTTCACCGTCACACGCAGGTGCGCGCAGGCTTGCTCGTTCGTCGGTGCGTCGGAGACGTCGAAACGCAACAGCCTCACGTCGACTTCGTCGAAGGCGTCGCGTCCGCCGAGAACGTCGAAGAGCTGCTGTTCGGCGAAAGCCGCCTTGGCCCCGATGTCGAGGCCGGTGAGCACCATGGTCATTGTGTTACGGAAGCCGCCCACCTCATTCAACGCCACCTTCAACGTGTCCGGCGGCGGACTGCCTTTCGTACCGCTGATCGCGACGCGGTGCTCACCCTGTTGAGCCAGCCGGATGGTGTCGAAGTGGGCGACGACGTCGGGGCCGAGGTAGGCAGGTTCAGCGGTCTCGTAGAGCAGCTGGGCGGTGACCGTGCCGACTGAGACCAGTCCCCCGGTGCCGGGATGCTTCGTGATCACCGAAGAGCCGTCCTCGGCGACCTCGGCGATCGGAAACCCCGGGTAGCGGCGGTCCGTGATCTCGTCCAGGAACGCGTAGTTGCCGCCCGTCGCCTGAGGGCCGCACTCGATCACGTGCCCGGCGACGACCGCGCCCGCGAGCCGATCCCAGTCGGCGGGTGCCCAGGCGTGCCACCAGGCGGCTGGACCGACGACCAGGGATGCGTCGGTGACCCGGCCGGTCACGACGACGTCGGCGCCCGAACGCAGCGCCTCGGTGATGCCCCAGGCGCCGAGGTACGCGTTGGCCGATACCGGTTTGATGTCGCCGACGGGCGGCGTGATTGCGTGGAGGTCGCCACGTAGGTCGTCGCCCTCGACGTGAGCGACGCGCGCGGTGAGGCCGAGACGGGCGGACAGCTCGCGCAACGCGGCGGCCAAGCCGGCGGGATTCAGCCCGCCCGCGTTCGCGACGACCTTGATGCCATGATCGAGACAGGTGCCCAGCACCTGTTCCATTTGGGTGAGGAAAGTCCGCGCGTACCCGCCGGACGGGTCTTTGGCCTGGGCCTTGGCCAGGATGAGCATGGTCAGCTCGGCCAGATAGTCACCGCACAGGACGTCGATCGGTCCGCCCTCGACCATCTCGCGGGCTGCGGCGATGCGGTCGCCGTAAAAGCCGGAGCAGTTGCCGATGCGGACCGGGACGCTCACCGCTGACGCCCTGCAAACTGGCCCGCCACGCGCCCGCCGCCAGGGGGCCCCGCGAAGGCCTGGGCGATCGCGAGCCACTGGTCGGCCAGCGGGCCGTCGGCGACCAAAGCGGTGTCGTCGCGGTGGCGGCGTTGGGTGACCAACAGGCAAAAGTCGAGCGCCGGCCCGCTCACGCGGTTGGCCGCGTCGGCTGGCCCCCACGTCCAGACGCTGCCGTCCGGAGCGGTCAGCTCAACGCGTACCGGGTCCGCGGGCAGGTCCAGACCGTTGGCCAGGTAGCTGAACGCGCGTGCACCCACCCCGATGTGGGCCACGTGACGCAGCCGTGCCGTGGCCTCGCGGGTCGCGCCGAGCGCGTCGACGACGTCCTGGCCGTGCGCCCAGGTCTCCATGAGTCGCGCTGTCAGCGACGAGACCGCGCTCATCGGCGGCCCGAACCACGGCAGGCGGGTCGCCGGGTCAATGTCCGCGAACGCCGCAACGAGGGCGGCACGCGACGTGTCGAACCACGCGAGCAGGTCGGCAGCCGGCATTTGACGGTAGCGCTCGGCGATGACGTCGGGTGAGATGGCTCCGTCGGCCATCATCGGCAGGTAGTCGCTGCTGAACCCGTCGGGGTCGGTGGCCGAGCGCACCGCGACGTCGTCGAAGAACGCCAGATGGCTGATCTGGTCGCGGATCGTCCAGCCCACGGCCGGAGTCGGCGCGTCCCAGCCGCGCGGACCTTCGGTCAGCGGCGCGACCAATCCGCGTAGGGCTGCCGTCTCCGCTTCGATGTCGGTGATAACCGACTGCATGCTCACCGCCATGTCAGTGTCCCTTCCACTGCGGCGCGCGCTTCTCGCGGAACGCCGCCGGGCCTTCCTGCGCGTCGTCGCTCAGATAGACCGGCTCCCATATCTCGTCGGCCAGGTCGTACGCGGCGGCGAGGTGGTGCTGCGCCGAGAGGTACACGGTGCGCTTGGACGCGAGCACGGACAGCGGTGCGTTCGCGGCGATGCTGAGCGCCAACTGCTGGGTACGCTCGCGTAACTGATCGGCCGGCACCACCTCATTGACCAAGCCGACCTGGTGGGCGCGCGCGGCGGTGATCGGGTCGCCGGTCAGCAGGATTTGCATGGCAACGCGCGGGGGCACCAGCCACGACAGGGGTGTCGCCCACGGCGAACCGCGGCCGACCTTGACCTCGCTGACGGCGAAGGTCGCGTGTTCGGCGGCCACGACCAGGTCGCACTGCTGCGCGAGCAGGAAGCCCCCGGCGAACGCGACACCGTTGACGGCCGCGATCGTCGGCTTCGCGACATCGATGTTGCGGCCGAACTGCGGAGCGAAGTCCTTCGGGGGCACCTTGAGCGCGTTCTGCGCCATCTCCTTCAAGTCCCCGCCGGCGCAGAACGCCTTATCGCCCACGCCGGTGAGGACGAGCACCTTCGCCGCGTCGTCGTCATTGAAGCGGAGTACCGCGTCGATAAGCCCCGTGCGCACAGCGTTGTTCAGCGCGTTGCGCGCCTCGGGCCGGTTGATCGTCAGCCAGGCCACGCTGTCGACGACCTCGTAGCGAATCGGTTGCTCGGCCACCGAGCCTCCGTCCCTCACCGTCGTCTCGCATGTGAGTGGCAGTTCACCCCGGCACCTCGACAAACGGGTCGGCCAGCTCAACGGTGGCTTCACTCGGCACGCACGGACCATCTTCGCTCGAGACGAGCAACTCGAGGTCGACGAGGCGCCGTCCGCCATCGTCGCGTTTGGCCACGACCTTGCCGCTCAGGGTCGCGGTCTGGCCCGGGTAGATCGACCGGATCATTGAGATTCTGCGGCGCCGGATGAGCGCGTCGGGTCCGGCCCATTCGTTGAGGCCGCGGTCGATGAAGCCATGGAAGAAGAGGGTTGACAGGTAGATTGTGCGCTGGCCCTGGCTGCGCGCGTAGTCGGGGTCGTGGTGACCGGGGAACCAGTCCCATGTCGAAGCCGCGTTCATGCAGATGCGCTTGTAGCTGATCTCGATCGAGACGGGCGTCAGGGTGTCGCCGACGGCGATGTCCTCGAACCGCACGGGGAAGCGGACCATGCTGTGCTCGGTGGATCCGTTCATGATGCGCCTTCACTATCGGCGGTGTCGTATCGGAAGAGCACGTTGGTGTTGCGGCCGATGACCTCACCGTGCTGGTCGGAGAACGTACTCACCGTGGTGATGAACACGCCGGTGCCCACCCGCGTCGTCTTCGGCTCGGAGATCGAGGCGATCTCCTCCACGATCGACACGTGATCGCCTACCCGGGGCCGGCGTTCGAACTCCGTCGTCGTCGAGGCGTTGATGATGTGGTGGCCCGGCAACGGGACGCTGAGCGCGAACATCATGTCGGCACGCGCTAGGTACCCGGGCACCCACTGCGGCGCGAAGCCGAGGCTCATCAGCAGCCCGGGCGGGCAGTCCTCACCCTCCCAGTAACGGGGGTTCGCGTCCTCGACGAGCGAGCAGTAGTACAACACCATCGAGCGGTCGATCGGGAACCACGCACGCCGCGGTTCGGAGCGATGACCGACCCACGCCCGGCCTTCGTCGAAGGTCCCGAATGTCATCCCGAGGCCGGTGACGTCGCTCGTTGGCGCGCTCACCGGGCCACCTGCACGACGGCGCTCCCCTTTATCGCGGGTTCGCCGGACTGGCGCGTGACCACGAGTTCGAGGTCTGCCACCTGCTGCCCTCCGGCCTCGCGCACGCCGGTGACCCTGCCGCCGAAGCTGAGCAGGTCACCGGGCCATACCTGACCGGTGAACCGGATGCGGAACGAGCGGATGTTGGCCAGCCCCACCCAGGCGGTCAGCCGCTGGGCGAGCACACCGCCGTGCAGCAGTCCCATACCGAACACACCGGGCATGCCGGCCGCGCGGGCGAACTCCTCGTCATGGTGGATCGGGTTGAAGTCGCCGCCGGACCCGGCGTAGCGGACGATGTGCGAGCGCGTCAGCGGGCCGAACTGTGAGCTCGGCATCTCGTCGCCGGCGGCCAACGCCACCGGCGCGGGGGATGTCGTCATTGGGTGGAGCCTCCGGTTTCGATCAAGACGTCGGTCTGGCGCACGACGAGTTCGTCGCGCTGGTTGGTGAAGTCGGTCTCGATCGTCACGATTGTCATGGTGCCGCCGCGCTTGCCCTCGCGGCTGGTCACGTTCGACACCCGACGCGTCTCGGTGAGCTCGTCGCCGACGACCACCGGCGCGAAATACTCCCAGCCGCACTCACCGTGCAGTACGCGTCGCAGGTCGAGCCCGAGGGCGCCGAACATGTCGTCGTCGGCGCGCCAGTGAGCCGAGGAGACGACGAAGGTCGGCGGAGCGGGGATCGCGCCGAAGCCGGCGGCGCGGGCCGCTGCGGCGTCCTGGTAGATCGGGTCGTGGTCGTCGAGGGACAGCGCGAACTCGCGCACTTTGGACCGGTCGACGGGAAATGTGGTGCTCCCGAGTTGCGTCCCGATGAGCGATGCGTCAGCCACTCTGGTCACCTTTCCCGCCGGCGAAGGCCGGTGCACAATCGCGAATGAGGCTGCCTAGGTTCTCGGCGATGCGCTCGGGCGCGAGGCCGATCGAGGGTGAGTAGAGAACGATGTGGTCCAGCACGCCCTCGTAGCGGCGCAGCCCTTCTCGGACCTCGGCGGCGGTGCCGGCCACCGCCATCGCGTCGATCATGTCGTCGGTGACGGCTGCGAACATGGCCGGCAGGTCACGCCGCGCGAACGCGTCGCGAATCGCCGCCCCCTGCCTGGCGAAGCCGCTCACATCGAGAACGTGTTCGTAGGTCTTCACCGAGGAGTAGAACGCGATCTGCTGCGCGGCCTCACGGCGTGCGATCTGTGGGTCGTCGTGCACCGCGCAGATGACCATCGAGACGATCTCAATGTCGGCGGGATCGCGTCCGGCCCGCTCCGCACCGCGCACGACGGCTGGGCGGGCGACCTCCTCGACGTAGGTCGTGGTGAATAGCGGATGACCGGCCAACCCGTCGGCGACGCGCCCTGCCACCTCGCACATCCGCGGACGCACGCCCGCGGTGATGATCGGGATGGCCCGCTGCGGCGGCGCGACGTCGCCGGTCGGGACGAGATTCATCCGATAGAAGCGACCCTCATGGCGCACGGGGCCCTCGTGCAGGTTCCAGATCCGACGCACGAGCGGGACCAGCTCCTCCATGCGCAGAGCGGGAGCGGAGGTGTCCTCCACGCCGTGCCAGTCGCTCATCATGCGGCGTGTGCCGTTGCCGAGCCCGAGCACGACGCGCCCGCCTGAAAGCTCGTCGAGGTCACGCGCCTCGGTGGCGAGCACGAGCGGGCTGCGCCCGACGCCATACAGGATCGACGACCCGATGCGGCAGCGCTTTGTGCGCGCGGCCATCGCGGCCATCGAGATCGAGCCGGAGCGCGAGTAGAACTCCGAGGCCCAGGCGGCGTCGAAGCCGGCGAGGTCGGTAGCCTCGGCGGTCTCGACAAGGGTGGCCAAGTCCGCGCCGAGCACCGAGACCCCGTACGTGCTCACGACGCCGCCGGCCTGAATCGGACCAGCCCAAGGTCCTCGTTCACCCGCTCGAACACTGCGCGCACTCTTGCGCCGATCGCAACTTCATCGGGGGCCACGCCCTCGAGACTGGCCAACAACTGCGGCCCCTCGTCCAGACGAACGAGCACGACGACGTACGGCTCGCTGCGCGGGAACGAGTCCCACGGGGGGCGGTACACCGGCGCGAAACTGACGATCTCACCAGTACCCGCCGCGGTCTCCCAGGCCAACTCACCGTCATGGCAGACGGGACACACCAGCCGCGGGTAGAGGAACGGGTGGCCGTTCGCGCACCGCTGGAAGACGAGTACGCCGCGGGCCGCTGCTGCGAAGTAGGGACGGTTGACATCGGTCAGCGGCGGCAGCGCCTCAGGATCGTGCAGACCGTCGAGGGAACTCGAAGCTGCGGTCATGACGCTCCCTCCATCACCATGCTGACGTGACTGCACAGCATCGAGCCGTAGCTGTGCACGAACGCGGTGTCCGCCCCGAAGACCTGACGGCCCTCGGCGCGACCGGGACAACTGCCAATAACCCTCGAGGATCTGCGAAATGCCAGAGGAGGTCCCGGTGTGCCCGAACCGGATCAGGCCGCCGTCGGTGTTCACCGGAAGGTCGCCCCCCGGATCGGCGCGGCCGTCACGGTAGAAATCGCCTGCCCCGCCGGGCTTCACGAAGCCCGCCTCCTCCAGGATCATCGCCGGGTTTGAGGCGAAGGCGTCGTAGAGCAAGGCGATGTCGATGTCGGCCGGCGCCCGTCCGGAGCGCTCGAAGGCCATCGGACCCGAACGGGCGGCCCCGGTACGACCCGGGCGGGCCAGCGAGGTCAGAAAACCGTGGGTGTGACCCTCTCCAAACCCGAGCAGGTGTACCGGCCGGTGTTTGCCCGCGCGAGCCCGGCGGGCCGAGCCCAGCACGAGCGCGCCACCGCCCTCGCAGGGAATCGAGCAGTGGTAGAAGTGGAACGGCCCGGCGATCGGGCGGGACGCCAGCACGTCCTCCACAGTCAGGCGTTGTGAGCGGTGCGCGATCGCCGCGGGATTCAGCGCGGCCCACCGGTCCTGCGACGCGGTGACCTCGGCGATGTCCGCCTTGCCCTGTCCCGTCTCGTGCATCCAGGCCTGCGCGATCAAACCGTACAGCGCCGGCACGGAGGGTCCGTAGGGCATCTCGAACGCGTGGTCACACACCAGCGCCATCAGTTCGCGCCCGCCATCGCGGATCGGTGGAAACTTGCCCGCCGACACGACCAGCACCGTCTCGGCCTCGCCCCGGGCGATGACGTTACTCGCCATGCGCGTCATGGCCAGATGGGTCCCGCCGCCAAGCTGACAGGTCATCTGAAGTTTCAGGTTGTGCAGCCCGAGATAGTCCATGAGGTCCTCGGACAGGAAGATCGAACCCTCGTTCGTCATCGGCCCGGCGCACACGAGACCGTCGACCTCGTCTGGGACCACCCCTGCGTCGGCGAGAGCCGCGACCGCGGCGCGCACATGCAATTCAGTGGAGGTGTACGGAACGTTTCTTCCTGGAGCGACTTCGGCGGCACCGATGATGGCCGGCTGGTCGTGTGGCATCCGGACTCCTTCCGACCACGCGTTCAACGCCGGTCCCGACGTGAACGACGGTTAGCATAGCGTGACTAGGGGGTCCGCGTCACCCCCGGCCCGCACCCGCCGCCAGCGCGGTATGGATTCTCTGGATGTCGTTGCGCCTCTTCCCAAGAGGGTGCTGCGATGACCGAAACCCGCGCCGATCGTGTCGTTTCTCGACGATGTCCAGGTGACAGATGAGGCCGATCGCGAAGCCCGCTGGTTCCGGTGGACGCCCGGCACGCGCCCGGGCGGAACTTTGCGCGCTCAGTCGCGCGTTTTTCTGAAGTGGCGCGGTGACCGACCGGTCCACCGTTTGAACGCATGTGTGAAGTTCGTGAGGTCCGCGTACCCGAGTTCTGCCGCGATCTCGCTTACAGACACCGATCTGTCGAGAATTCGCAGAATTGCTCGCTCCTGCAAGAACGACTGACGTAATTCTCGAAAGGTGGTCCCCTCTTCGCGCAGGCGCCGCTTCAACGTGCTCGGGGATATCGAGAGCTCGCCCGCCGTCCGGCTGATGTTCGTTTTTCCGGGATCTTTCTCGAGCAGGTCCCTTACTTTTTCGGAGACCGACGTGTCACGTCGTTGATCGAGAGTTCGCTGCAAATCGGTGACGGCAATCCGGTACGCCACAGGATCGGAGAATCGACAGACCTCCTCCAGCGTAGCCGCGGGAACGTGGACGAACGAGCTGGGGGCGTCGAAGAAGATCCGACCCGCCAACACTTCGTCATGAAGAACCCACGACTCCGGCGCTGAATGACTCAGATGCAGTTCAATATTCGGTACGGCACCCGCGAGCATGTCGAGCAGACGCAACAGCGCCAGCCCACCGTAGGTGACGGCCAGGCAGTTCAGGCCCGCGTCACCGGTGCGACCGGTGAGCCCGATCGTGAGGCCGCGTTCCGTCGAATGGAACGACGGGCTGAGGGCTGTGGTGATCACCGGCAGATAAGCAAGCAACTCGACAACCTCGGCTACCGAGCCCGCGCTGACCAAGGGAACACTGAGTGCCCCAAAGGACGTCAGTTTGGCGTGTTCAGCGAACGCGAAACCCAGACGGGTTCCCTGATCACAATCGAAATCGGAATATATCTCCCTGAACCACCGTAAGGGGACCTGCGCGTCGCGGCCCACCAACATCGACTCGGTGACGTGCTCGCGAACCATGATGCTGCGCAGCGCAATGCTGGCGTCATGCCCCAGCGCCTCACTGTCCAGCATCTGCAGGAAAGCCAGCGCTGGCATACCCGAGTCGTCGAGTTTCACGTGCCTCCCTGCGCGTGAGCTAAAAACACAACTCTTTGACTCCTGCGAGTCTAGCGACGCTGGTCACGCGCGACAACACTAAAAAGAGAAGTTCCAGATTGAGGAGAGTTAATCATGGCAGTCGTCACCTTCGTCTCTCATGACGGCGAGAAGTACGAAGCCCCCTTGGCCGAAGGGCAGTCCTTGATGCAGATTGCGGTCAATAACGCGGTGCCCGGCATCGACGGCGATTGCGGAGGGGAAGCCGCATGCGGAACATGCCACGTGATCGTCGCTCCCGAGTGGTCGGACACGGTGGGACTCTGCGGCGCCAACGAAGAGGAGATGCTCGCGATGAACCCCGAGCGTCAGCGGACGTCGAGGCTGTCCTGCCAGATGGCCGCCTCCGAGGCATGGGATGGCTTGACGGTCGAGCTACCTGAGTTCCAGCTCTGAAACAACGTCATGGATTTGGAGGAAACAATAATGAGTATTCCCGCGGCAGTGGCCGCCAAAGCCCAGTCTGCCGTGCCTCTGGAGCTGCAAATCCGCGGCGCACACCTCTACGACAAGACACGTCGGTGGGTAACCGGAACCAATGGTAAGAAGATCTTCACCGAGACGCCCATTCCTCCGGTCGAGGACGTCGATATCGCCGACATCGATCTCAGCAACCCGTTCCTCTACCGCCAAGGCCGCTGGAAGTCCTACTTCGAACGCGTGCGCAACGAGGCGCCGGTGCATTACCAGGCTCGCAGTCCGTTCGGCCCGTTCTGGTCGGTGACCCGCCACGCGGACATCATCGCCGTCGACAAGAACCACGAGGCTTTCTCCGCAGAGCCGTTCATCATCATCGGGAGACCGCCTCGTTTTATGGACATCGCCATGTTCATCGCGATGGATCCGCCACAACACGACTTGCAGCGCGCTTCCGTCCAAGGGGTTGTCGCGCCGAAGAACCTGCGCGAGATGGAGGGGCTGATCCGCTCGCGTGTCCAGGAAGTGCTGGACGATCTACCGGTGGATCAGCCGTTCAATTGGGTGCACCACGTCTCCATCGAACTGACAGCGCGCATGCTCGCGACCCTGCTGGACTTCCCGTACGAGCAGCGGCACAAGCTCGTGGAATGGTCGGACCTCGCCACCTCCATGGAGCAAGCCAATGGCGGTCCTTCCGACAACGACAGAGTGTTTCGTGGCATGGTCGACATGGCGAAGGGGCTCAGCGCTCTCTGGCATGACAAGGCGGCCCGTACCGCCAACGGGGAGCGACCGGGCTTCGATCTGATCACGATGCTGCAGGCCAACGAGGACACTAAGGATCTCATCGACCGCCCGATGGAATTCCTCGGCAATTTGGTATTGCTGATCGTCGGGGGAAACGACACGACTCGCAACTCGATGAGCGGAGGGGTTCTCGCCTTGAACCAGTTCCCCGATCAGTTCGAGAAGTTGAAGGCGAACCCTGACCTGATTCCCAACATGGTGTCCGAGATCATTCGCTGGCAGACCCCGTTGGCGTACATGCGCCGAGTCGCGAAAAAAGACATCATGTTGAACGGGCAATTCATCCGCAAGGGCGACAAGGTCGTGATGTGGTACGCCTCTGGTAACCGCGATGAGCGTGTCTTCGAGCGGGCCGATGAGTTGATCATCGATAGGAGCAACGCCCGCAATCACATCTCGTTCGGGTTCGGCGTGCACAGGTGCATGGGAAACCGACTTGCTGAGTTGCAGCTTCGAATCCTGTGGGAGGAATTGCTCCCTCGCTTTGAGAACATCGAGGTGGTCGGCGAACCCGAGTATGTGCAATCGAATTTCGTCAGGGGTATCAGCAAGCTGATGGTTCGCCTCACTCCCAGGCCGAGTGCATGACTCCCGAACGAGCGGTGATCGTCGGCGCGAGCCACGCCGGCGCGCAGTTGGCAGCTAATCTTCGAAGGGAGGGGTGGTCTGGGGAGGTCGTGCTCATCGGCGACGAGGGGGGACTGCCCTACCACCGGCCTCCGTTGTCGAAGGGATACCTGGCCGGCAAGAACGGCCTCGACGACCTCCTGATTCGCGGCGCTGATTTCTACGAAAAGCAGCACATTCGACTCTTGAATGCGACCGTGGAGGCGATCCACCGGAGTGCCAAGCGTGTGTCTCTGAGCACCGGCGACACGCTGACGTACACCAAGCTCGCGTTGTGCACCGGCGCAAGGGCCAGACGACTCCCCACACCAGGGGTGGATCTTCCCGGAATTCACTACCTGCGTACCGCTGCAGACGTCGAGTTGATCCGTGCCGCCGCCACACCGGGTCGGAGGGTTGTGATCGTGGGCGGCGGTTACATCGGGTTGGAAACGGCGGCCTCGCTGTGTTCGCTCGGCATGAACGTCACCGTCCTCGAGGCAACCGAGCGTGTACTCGAAAGGGTCACCGCGCCGGAGGTTTCCGCGTTTTACACGCGAATCCACCGCGGCGAGGGAGTGGAGATCCGAACACACGCCCTCGTCGAAGCCTTCTCCGGTAACGGTGGGGTGCAGGAGGTCGTGCTGGCTGACGGCGAATCGATCCCCGCCGACTTGGTCATCGTCGGCGTCGGTGTGGTGCCGAACACCGAGCTCGCCTCGGCCGCAGGATTATCCGTCGACAACGGCATCGTGATCGACGACCAGGCCCGCACCAGCGACCCCGACATCGTGGCCGCCGGCGACTGCACGAGCCACACCATGGCTCGATACGGCTCGCGTATTCGTTTGGAATCCGTATCGAGCGCCGGCGAGCAGGCCAAGATCGCTGCGGCGACAATCTGCGGAAAACACAGCGCAATCGCTGCGCTTCCGTGGTTCTGGTCCGACCAGTACGATCTCAAACTCCAGATTGCCGGTCTCAACGCCGGATACGACGAACTGTTGCTCAGTGGTGACCCGTCGCGTGACCGTGACTTCAGCTGCTTCTACTTCCGCGAGGGCGAACTCATCGCCGCCGACTGCGTCAATCGTCCTCGCGATTTCATGTCCAGTAAGCGGGCCATCAGCCAGCAGCTCCGAGTTGACCGCTCAGAGCTCCTCGCCGGCTCGATCTGACACGAGAGCTTGCTGGCTACAAACTGTGGACAACTCCCAGGTACCTGAGTGCTACGCGGGAGATCCGCTCACCGGTGGTGGCGATGTCCGCGGCGGGGAGTACAACATGACTCACTGTCAGTCGCACCAGAACATCTGCGACCTCCTCAACGTCTTCGGGATCGAGATCGTCGAAGTGGTCGTTAAACCACGTGATCAGAGCCGCGGAGCAGAGCTGAAGCAGGGAAGCCGACGTCGGCAGAAGAGGTAGGACTCCAGTAGACGACGAGCCACCGCGATCATTCCCCGAAGCGTTGGACGTCAGAACTGCCTTGAGGAGCGGGCTGTCTTCTGCTTCACAGAGGGTGAATTGCACCGCTGCGGTGATGCCGCCCCGCACGTCGCCCACGTGTTCGGCAAGGACGGCAAGAATGCCTTCCATAAAGCGCTGGCCCTCCGACACCACAAGCGCGTCGCCGAGCCCCTGTTTGTCGCCGAACTCTTTGTACAACGTCGGGCGGGAGACGCCGACCGATTCGGCAACCTCGCTCATCCGGACCTGATCCCAGCCCTTCTCGATGGCGAGTTCTCGTGTCGCCCTCAAAACCTTTTCGCGCACATGCCGGCGGAAAGACACCCGCACTGGTTCAGTTGGCATAGGAGCAGGATAGGCGCCAGCCCTACATGGGCAGTCAACCGACAGCAGGGTTCATATGGTCCTGTCGAGGAATTCGACGACCGCCGTCGAGAATGCGTCGTTGTTGTCGCCGGCAATCATGTGTCCCGCGCCCGACACGTCAACGGTTTGCGCGTGCGGAACGACGGTCAGGAAATGCCTTACTGTCTCTTCGGAGACGATGTCAGATAGTAGGCCCCGGACCAGCAGCGTTGGCGCGGACACCTGCCGCGCACCATCGAGAAGGAAGGCGCTCATCATCTCGAAGTACTCAGCGCCCTCGTCTGGATCACCCTGCAGGAACTGGAAATTCGACGTCACGAAGGCTGGATCCCATCGCCAGGACCAGCGACCGTCTTCGCGACGGGCGAGGACTTTTCGGAGCCCGTCGAGGTTTTCGGGGCGAGGGCGGTGCGGGTTGTAGGCGGCGATCACGTCAGCGGCCGACTCTAGGCTGTCGAAACCTTCGGGGTGTGCCGACATGAACGCTACGACTCGTCGGGCGCCGTCCATCTCCATTCTCGGAGTGACGTCAACCAGCACGACGGCCTGCCATAGATCCGGCGGGGCGAGCAAGTGTGTTCCGAGAATGGTCAACCCGCCCAGAGATGCGCCGATCGCGGCGACGGGGCGGCCGGAATCGGCGTATGAGCGCACGGCCAATAGGTCGGACCCCAGCCGGTCCATGTCGTAGCGTCCGTCGGGGTCCCAGTCGCTGTCCCCGTGTCCCCTGGTGTCGTACGCGGCCACCGTGTATCCCCGCTGGTGCAGGCGTTGGGCGGTGACGTCCCAGGCGTGTCGGCTTTGACCGCCGCCGTGAAGGAGCAACACGACCGCCCGCGGTGCGTCACAGTGGTAGAGGTCGACGGCCAGCGCCAGCCCGTCTGCCGTGGGCACGCGCTCGACCACAGGAGCCGACGAATCGCCTGTTCTCTTTGCCGACATCAGGAGCTCGTCTTCGGTGCGACGACGGTGACGGTTCCCTGGGCCGCACACACCGCTCTGCCGTCGTTGCAGATGTCGATCCGCGCCACCCCGCTGGTTCTGCCCAGCGCGATGATCTCAGCTGTGGCTACACAGGTGCCGCTGGAGACCGGACGAAGCAGATTCAGTTTGAACTCCGTTGTCGCGACCCAAGATCCCAGTGGAATCACGGGATAAAACACCACGCCGAGGCAGTGGTCGACCATGGCCGATAAGCAGCCCCCATGCAGGTTGCCGAACGGCGTCTTCAGGTCGTCGCGTGCGTCCATCTCCGCGACGAGCCGTCCCGCAGCGAATTCGGTGTGACGGAAGCCGAGGTAACCGGCCAACCCGCCCGTGGTTTCTGCTGCGCTCTTGAGTTGCTCAGCGACCTGTTCGTTGAACGTGGTGAATTGCACAGGCCCTCCTACCTCATCTGCCGTCGAGACATTACTCCATAGATGTCACATCGGTCGAGCGTGGTCACCCGCCAGGATCGCCGGAAGGAGAAACCTCGACAGAAACGCCCGGAGTCCGTCACGACTGCGCTCCCGCGGCCCTCGAACAGTCAGCAGGCTCAGTATCGTGCGGACAACCCACTCGGCGGCGTCGTCGACGGAGACGCCCGGTTCCACGCAACTCCAGTGTCTGGTGAAGATGGGACGCAGAAATTCGGTGACGATTTCGAAGAGGGACGTCGAGGTCCCCGCCGCGAGACCCACGCCGGCTAGTTCCTCGTCGCTGCCGAACAACAATCCGATGATCTCTTCGCGGCGCGCGGCCTCAACCGTGTATTCCACGAAGTCGACGAGCGCGGAGCCCAGGTCGGCGTGCGCCGCGATCCGCGGGCTGATGCGGTCGAGATAGCGCTCGGCGGCGCGAATGATGACGCCCGACATCACCGCCTCCCGACTGGGGAAGTAGCGATACACCGTTGCCCTGGACACACCCGCTGTTCTGCCGATGTCCTCCATAGTCGTGCCCACCACACCGCAACTCTCGAGGCACCGCTCGGCAGCATCGAGCAACCGGTCGCGAGCGGACCCACGATCTGTCGGCGCGGCGGCGCCCCATCTCAACAACCTCGTCGACACACAGCCAGTATGCCGCGCGCGCACACCATTGTGACTTGCCCACGCACATGACACCATCGCAGTTATGTCTCAAGTCAGCCCCGTGGCCCTGAGCGGATGCCGATGCCGATGTTGGTAGAAGCGCGTACCCCGGTTGTCGTCGGCGTGGGCGAAGTTACCCATCGCGGGAACGACTTCGTGGACCCGATCGACTTGGCGGTAGAAGCCGCACGCCGCGCGGTCAAAGACGCAGGTCGCCCGGTCGAGCGGCGCATCGACACCGTCGCGACTCCCGGCATCCTGGTCATACCGCGCGACAATCCCGCCAGCAGGATCGCCGAAGCGATGCACATCAGTCCCGCCCGCCGCATCAGCTGTCCCGTCGGCGGAAACACCCCGCAGTATCTCGTCGAGGTGTTGGGTGGCGAAATACGCGAAGGCCGTGCAGATGTCGTCCTGGTCGTCGGGGCGGAGAGCGGGCATTCCGCACGCAAGCTTCAGGGCAGGGCACTTCTCGACTCGCCGCCCCCACCCCGCTCCGGCGACGAATCCCTGGGCGACGCCCGCCCCGGGCTGAGTCAAGCCGAATTGTCGGTGGGTCTGAGTTGGCCGCACGAGGTGTATCCCATCTTCGAGTCCGCGATCGCCGCGCGCCACGGCCGCGACTTCGATGCTCAACGGGAGTGGCTGGGCACGCTGATGGCACCGTTCACAGCCGAGGCGGCACGCCATCCGGAACAGGCCTGGTTCCCACGCGCACGAAGTGCCACCGAACTCAGCGAAGTCACCGCGGAAAACCGCATGGTCTGCTTGCCCTATCCCAAGTTGCTCAACAGCATCATGTCCGTCGACATGGCTGCCGCCTTCATTCTCATGGCGGCCGAGGTGGCGGACGAATTGGGCGTCGCGCGCGATCGTTGGGTCTTTCCCTGGTCAGCAGCGACTTGCAACGACGTGTACTTCCCCGTGGAACGGCCGGACCTCAGTCGCTCATCGGGTATCGAGGTAGCGGCACGGAAGGCTCTCAATGCGGGGCGGTTGACCATCGACGACATCCGGTGGTTCGATCTCTACTCCTGCTTCCCGTCGGCAATTGAGATGACTGCCGAGGCTCTCGACTTGGACCCCCTCGACGACAGAGGCCTCACAGTAACCGGAGGCCTGCCGTATCACGGCGGTCCCGGAAACAATTACGTCAGCCACTCGATCGTTGAGATGGTCCGACGGTGTAGACGCGACCCAACCGATGTCGGACTCGTCACCGGCCTCGGGTGGTATTCGACGAAGCATTCGGTCGGTCTGTGGTCGGCCACCCCGCCACCAACCGGGTGGCGACTGCTCGACACGGCGGTCGAGCAAGCTCAGATCGATTCATCGAGGTTGGGTGTCGCAGGCGTCGACGAGGCGACCGGTTGCGCGACAGTGGACGGATACACCGTCGTCTACGACCGAGACGGGCAACCTCGATGGACTCCGATCATCGCGCACCTGTCCGACGGGCGAAGAGTCGTCGCACGCAGCGACGATCCGCAGATTGCCGAGGCGATGGGCGGGGAAATGTATGTAGGTAAAACGGTGTGCCTCCGAAACACAGGGTCGTTCACCGGATTCGAGCTTCCATGATCGCCGAGGCGATGGTGCTGACCGGACCGCGGAGTCTGCAGCGGCGCCAGATGATCATCCCCGACGTCGGCGACCGGGGTGCGATCCTGCGAGTTGAAGCATGCGGTCTGTGCGGAACAGATCACGAACAATTCACCGGACACCTGCCTGCCGGCTTCTCATTCGTTCCAGGGCACGAAATCGTCGGCATCGTCGAACATGTCGGCGCTGCGGCCGGCCAACGCTGGGGTGTACAAGCCGGCCAGCGCGTGGCCGTTGAGGTGTTCCGGTCCTGCCGAGACTGCCCCGAGTGCCGCCGCGGCGAATACCGGCGGTGCGCGGTGAACGGCATCGCCACCATGTTCGGGTTCGTCGACGTGGAGATCGGCGCGGGCTTATGGGGCGGATACGCCACCCATGTGGAGCTTCCGTGGGACGCGATGCTGCTCCCGATTGCCGAAGACATGGACCCCGTTCTCGCCACGTTGTTCAACCCTCTCGGGGCCGGTATCCAATGGGGGGCGACTCTTCCCGACACCAAGGCCGGGGACGTCGTAGCGATCCTGGGGCCCGGCATCCGCGGAATCTGTGCGGCGGTGGCGGCCAAAGAGGCGGGAGCCGCGTTCGTCGCGATGACCGGCGTCGGCCCACGCGACGAACAACGACTGGCCATCGCCAGATCATTCGGTGTCGACCTGCCCATCGATGTATCGCAGGACGATGCAGCGACCGCGCTTCAGCGTGAGACAGGCGGACGGCTTGCCGACGTGGTCGTCGACGTCACCGCCAAAGCACCCTCCGCGTTCGCCGATGCCGTCGGCCTTGCCAGGCCCGGCGGCACAATTGTGGTGGCCGGCACCCGCGGAGGAGGCGGCGCGCCCCGGTTTGAACCAGACTTGTTGGTCTATAAAGAATTACACGTCGTAGGCGCACTCGGCGTGGAGTATCCCGCCTACCGGGCAGCCCTCGAGATTCTCGCCATGGGCCGCTGGCCGTTCGACCGGATCACCAGAGAATCAACCGGATTCGCTGGGCTCGCACAGCTGCTCACTTCGCTTGCAGATGAAAGTGCCCGATCAAGTGGGGCGCTCCACAACGTCTTTTTGCCCACGCCCTAACGGCGGTGCAGAGGTTCAACAGAGAGGGCCACCCGTGACCATGGCGGAACGCGTACCGATGCTCGACCGTGAGCAGGCCCAGCTGCGAGCTGCCGAATGTGGGTTGCCCGAAGAGTTGGCAGAGCTGTCGGTATTCCGCGTGGCACTTCATCAGCCGCGTGTGGCGGTTGCGCTGTATGGGCTGCTGGACGCGTTACTCTTCCGCGGTTCCCTTGACGCGCGGCTACGCGAGCTGGTCATCTTGCGCATCGGCTGGATCACTGGCTCCGAATACGAATGGACTCAACATTGGCGAATCGCCACACTGCTCGGCGTGCCTGAGCGTGATCTCCTCGCGGTGCGCGACTGGCAGAATTCCGAAAGCCTCGGGCCAGTCGAGCGTGCGGTCCTCGCAGCGACCGATGATGTGGTACGCGACGGGGTCATCTCCGAGGAAAACTGGGCTGGGTGCCAGAAGGCGTTCAATAGCGATCACGCGGTTTTGGTCGAACTTGTCGGAGCAATCGCCAATTGGCGGCTCTTTTCGATCCTGCTTCGATCTCTGAATATTCCGCTTGAGTCCGGTACCGACGGCTGGCCGCCCGATGGGCGAGCTCCTCGGCGTCGCGATTGAGCGAAAAAGGTGGACCGGTGCTTGACCGAAGCGGTCAGCGCCCCAATCGCCAGACCACGACCCGTGTCGTAGACGGACAAGTCCCCCCTCGGACACAATTTCTTAGCTACGCAGATTCAAAATCTGTCTGAACTGGTTTGAAGTGGGTGTCTGTGTTTGCTGATGCCGATTGGGCTTCGTGTTGACGGCGTGAACGGGATTCAGGCACCGAGAATGTGGGTCAACCTCGCGATGGGCAGTAACAGCGCGCCTCCCACAGATGCGCTTTGCGGGTGACCAGGACCTCCAGTATCGCCCCCGGCGACCCAGTTCCAGGCAGGTGGACAGTGGACGCCTAACGGATCAGGCCAGCCACTGGCGCTGTGCACGGGAGCGTTTTTTGGGAAAGCAGAAACAGATCAGCATGTCGGTGTCACGTGCTATCAGTACGCTGTGACTCTCGACGTGCCCAATGATGCACCCCTGCACCGCTTCATGCGGTACGTACGACCGCCTGCGGATCGAACCAGCGCACAACGTGAGGCTGGGCCACTGTTTCCACTCCGACCGAGTACACGCAAGCTACGCGTCGCCGTCGATGTGCAGACCTTGGGTGAGCCCACCCTGGAGCTGGTGCGAATCCTTGCTCGGGATGAGGAAGTCGAACCGCTTCTTCTCGTCCAGAACGACGAGTCGGAGCCCACGAGATGGATGCAGGCGCTCGGATGTCGCCGTTGGTACCAGTTCACATTCACGACGGTTACCGAGGCGCCGAAGTTCATGGACTCATCGACGGTCGGAGTTTCCGGCTACGAGGACGGCAGACGTACTTTGGCGACCTCCGGGCACTTCTTCAGCGTTTACGCACAGCTTGACGAAGCTGCCCGCTCTGGGTACTCCGACGACTCTGGAATCACTCTCGCGGATCGCCACCGTGCCGCAGCCCTAGCAAGCGCATCAGGGGCAACTGGGGCTGATGTCATCGTGACCGCTGCGCCCACCGCCGGACGGGATGATGTCGCTGACAACGATCTGGTCGTGAGCGTGACGCCGAGCCAATTGGTGCCGTTGTTCGGTCTTTACCTTCGAATGACGGGTAATCCCGTGCTAA
>NZ_GG770555.1:960806-962490 GCF_000164135.1 Mycobacterium parascrofulaceum ATCC BAA-614
CCCGGATTTTTCGCGGAATGCCGGTGTAGATGGGTGTTGATGCGCGAAAGTGCCTGTCCTGCAAAGGATGATTGGACTTCTCTACGGTTCAATATCCTGGCTGGAAGGCACCTCGCAGGTGAAGAGTATCGCGGCGGCGCGGCGGGTGAAAGTATCGGCGGACGGACGCGGGGTGGTGTCGCACGCTGGGATGGGGCTGTTGCGTGAGCTCGCCGACCAGACCGGATTATCCGCGCAGGTCACAGCGGTGTTGGCTGATTCCTACAAGGGGCCCTGGGTGCATGCCCCGGGTGCGGTGTTCGCCGATTTGGCCGCAGCGGTGGCCGACGGGGCGGACTGCATCGACGGCGTCGGCCAGCTATGCGGGGACCGCGAGCATGTGTTCGGGGCCAAGGCCTCCACGACGACGATGTGGCGGCTGGTCGATGCGCGTATCGACGCCGCGCACCTACCGAAGGTTCGCGCCGCACGGGCGGCGGCGCGGGCGGCGGCCTGGGCTGCCGGAGCCGCCCCCATCGGTGGTCAGCCGCTGTATATCGACTTCGACGCCACGCTGGTTATCGACCATTCCGACAACAAGGCCGAGGCGGCCCCGACGTGGAAGAAGTCCTTCGGCCACCACCCGCTGCTGGCGTTTTTGGACCGCCCGGAGATCGCCGGCGGTGAGGCTTTGGCCGGGCTGTTGCGGGCCGGCAACGCCGGCTCGAACACCGCCGCCGACCACGTCACGGTCCTTGACCAGGCGCTGGCCTCGCTACCAGCAGAGTGGCGTCCCGACTCGCACGATCCGGGCGCGCCGGCGGTGGTGGTGCGCTCCGACACCGCCGGGGCCACCCACCGTTTCGCCCAGGCCTGCCGTGATCGCGGGGTCGGGTTCTCCTTCGGATTTCCCGTCGATGCCCGCATCTGGGATGCCGTGGACACCCTCAACCTCGCCCAGGGCTGGTACCCGGCGATCGACTCCAGCGGCGAGATACGTGACGGGGCGTGGGTGGCTGAGGCTACGCCCCTGGTCAACCTGGCTACCTGGCCTGCCGGGACCCGGCTGGTGCTACGCAAAGAGCGGCCCCACCCCGGTGCGCAGCTGCGCTTCACCGACATCGACGGCATGCGGGTGACCGCGTTCATCACCGACACCGCCCCTGGGGCCGTGCCCGGGCAGCTGGCCGGCCTGGAACTGCGCCATCGCCAGCACGCCCGCGTCGAGGACCGCATCCGCCAGGCCAAAGCCGCCGGCCTGGCCAACCTGCCCTGCCATGACTTCCAGTCCAACGCTGCCTGGCTGGAGATCGTGCTGGCCGCCGCCGACCTGGTCGCCTGGGCCCAACTGATCGGCTTCACCGACACCCCCGAGTTGGCTCGCTGCGAGATCACCGCCTTCCGTTACCGGGTTCTGCACGTGGCGGCCCGCATCACCCGCGGCGCCCGCCAACTACGGCTGCGCATCGACGCCACCTGGCGCTGGGCCACCGCCATCAGCACTGCCTGGCACCGCCTCCGCACCGCCTTCCCCTGACCAGCCGCAACACCTTGCCCCGCCGACCCGAAACACCCACCGGCCCCGGAAAGCCCGCCCACCCGGCGACACGGGCGGGCCAAACACACCCCAAGACCAAAATGGCTATCCCTCAACGCTTTCCGCGGCTCAGCATCGCCGGACCACGCCGACGCGCAAAATCGAGGC
>NZ_GG770554.1:0-18568 GCF_000164135.1 Mycobacterium parascrofulaceum ATCC BAA-614
AGGCAGTCGATTTGGCGACAAAGGGTGCGGACAAATGGGGACACAGATGATGTTGGTCAGGATGGTAGAGCACGACGATGGGTGCGTCCTATGGTTCCCACGTGGTGAACATCAATTCGAAATCGGCAGCGCGCAAGCGTGTCCGGGAGGCGCAGAACAAGGCCAACGAGGCACGTCTGGAGCGTGAGCGTCAAAATGTCGATGACGCTGCGTCGTTCCTCGTCGAGCTTGGGCGGCTGGCCGCCGTCGACGAGTGGGAGCGCAACCGTATCCTCGAGATACACGCAGAGGGAGAGCGGCGCCGTCACGAACACCGCCAGGCCGGCGCGACAGCGTTGGCCCGGATGCAAGGCCGCGGTGAAAGCCTCACTGCGATCGCTGAACTGGCGGGAGTCAAAGTCGGTGAGGTAGCACACATCTCGGCTGGGCTCAATCCGGGACGTGTGTCGCCAAGTGACTCATCCTGTGCATCAACGGGTTTCGGATCGCGGAGCGCATGACCCGATTTGACTCTGCGGGCGGACTCGCCGGTCTCGGCTCCGACGACCAGCACCGCATCGCTGATACCGCGCACAATGTCCCCACCAAGGACCTCGACGAGGTATTGCGGTGTATTGCCGCCAATCGGGCAGCTGATGCGACGCCGGGGCGCCAGCCCAACCGCTTCGGCAATTCTCGACGCGGGATTGTCACGCGGAATCATCAGAATGCCCGGTGTCGCCACCGTATCGATCCGATGCCCGATCGCAGCGCCCGCGTCTTGCAATGCTCGACGCGCGGCTTCGCAAGCCAAATCGATGGGATCGACGACGCTGTCGCCGCGGTGCGTGATCTCACCGACCGCGACGACAACGGGAGTGCGGGGCGGAATCGCCAACGGTCAGGTCACGTTCATCGTCGGCACCTTTGTTGCGACATATTTGCGATATTGTCACATAAGTAGCCATGCGACAACCGGTTGGGTCGTTAATTCACGATCGGTCCGAGGCTGCATACTTGCTTCGTGACGAAGAAATCGTTGCGCTGGGGCACGGCACCTCCCACGACCCGCGACGTCGCCCGAGACCTCCTGCTCGATGCCGCCGAAGCGTGCCTGGAGGGCAAGGGGCTGCCGGGCACCACCATGGAGGACATCGCCAGACAGGCGGGGGTGTCGCGCGCCACGGTGTACCGCTACTTTCCAAGTCGTGAATCCGTCGTTTCCGGTGTCATCCTGCGTGCGGCCGAACGCTACCTAGACCGCATGCGTCGACGGATCGCAGTACATCGCGATTTGGGCACGGCAATACTCGATTTCGTCGAGGTCACGGTACGCGCCGCTCATCGCGAGCCGACAATCGGATTGCTGTTCGGCAGTGACGAGGAACTCGCCGGCGTGGGGTTGGCCAAGGGAACGTCGGTGGCTTTGTTTGAACTCGTGGCCGAGTTCCTTCGACCTGTCTTCGCTGCGCACTGGGACCAACTCGAGCCCGGGGTGTCGGTCGACGATGCCGCCGAATGGATCCTGCGAACCGTCCTCAGCCTGCTGTCGGTCCGCGGCCCCAGACACCGCAGCCCCGAAGGCCTCGATGCCTTTTTACGCCGATTCCTGCTTCCAGCTCTGCTCACCAACACCCAGCCTTGCGTCGATGCAACAAGTGCAGAGTAGTGTCTCAAACCATCGCATCGATATCCGTGGATGAGAAGGGGCGCTAACCATGGAGTTCGCGCAGTTCAATCAGCAGATCGCCAAGGAATTGCAGAACGCGGCGGCAACCACGGGAGGACTCTCCAAATACCTGGATTTTCGCCACACCGAGTTCGCCGCCGGGCGGCTGGTTGTGCAGATGGATGCTCGGGACGACCTTTTGACTCCGTTCGGCAATCTGCACGGCGGATGCCTGTCAGCAATGGTCGACCACTGCTTGGGCGTGGTGTTTTACCCGGTGATCCCCGCTGGATCGTGGGTCGCCACAACCGAATTCAAGCTGAACTTGCTGCAGCCCGTGTCAAGCGGAGTATGCGTCGCCGTCACCGAGATCATCGCGCTGGGCAAGCGCAGCGGTGTCGCCAGAATCGACATCACCAACGACGGGCGCGCGGTATGTGCCGCCCAAGGAACAGTGACCGTCGTTAGCCCTAGGGGGAATTCCTCGTGATGAAAAGGACCGATGGTATTGTCGTCCGACTTCACAACGGCGAGCGCACCCGATGACCGTTACGCTCGAGCGATTCCGCACCACAGACGGCGTCACCCTCACGGCGGATTGCTACCGGCACGACGCTGCCCGCGCCGTTGTGCTGCTCCTGCACGGCGGTGGTCAAAACCGACACGCCTGGGCGACCACAGCGCGCCGCTTGCACGCTCGTGGGTACACGGTCGTCGCGTATGACGCCCGAGGTCACGGCGACAGCGCGTGGGACCCTACCGGAAGATACGACCTCGGACGGCTAGCGTCCGATCTGCTGGCCGTGCGTGAACACGCGAGCACCGACCGCCCGCCGGCCGTCGTCGGCGCATCCTTGGGCGGCATGACCGTCCTGGGCACGCACTTGCTGGCGCCCGCCGACCTGTGGGGAGCCGTCGTCCTGGTCGACATCACTCCGCGAATGGAGTTTCACGGAGCACGCCGCGTCGTGTCGTTCATGGCCGCCCATCCTGACGGGTTCAGCACGCTCGACGACGCCGCGGACGTCATTGCCGAATACAACAGACATCGCACTCGGCCCAAGAACCCGGACGGACTCCGTAAAGTCTTGCGGCAACGCGACGATGGTCGGTGGATCTGGCGATGGGATCCGGCCTTCATCACTTCCAACTTCCAGTTTCTGCAAGGTGACCCCGCGACTGGTGCCGAAAAGTTCGACGCGATCAGCGAACTGCTTGTTGAAGGGGCCCGCCGCGTGCAGGCACCCACTCTTCTGGTGCGCGGCGTCCTTTCAGATGTGACATCGCAGCAGTCGGTCGACGAATTCCTCAAGGTCGTACCGCACGCCCAAGCGGTGGACGTCTCCGGCACCGGCCACATGGTCGCAGGCGACGACAACGATGCCTTCACCGCAGCCGTCGCCGGATTTCTCGACCGCACGATAAGCACTTCAGCGTGAAAAGCTCTGGGCTATCTGGCGCAGCCCGGGCTGGCCGCGCCAAAATCATGGCCGAGCTCGGCATCAAGGGGATCAGTCCGCGGAGGTTTAAGACCACCACGGTGGTCGATCCGGCCTCGTTTCCGCCGGATCTGATCGGCCAGCGCTTTGATAAGGGCCGACTCGACGCGGTGTGGTCCTCGGATATCGAGCGCCGTGAGGCGCTGTTCAACCGAACGGAGGTGAGAGACCACCGTCGCCGAGCCATCGCAGTGGCCCGGTAGAAGCTGGGGGCAGCCTGATCTAAAGAGACTTTGGTGAGGGTGGGAAGCAGCCCCGACAACGCCGGGACGGCCTGGTACTGCCAGACGGGTCGGGTCCGGCTAGCGAGACGGGAAGGTGTACGCGAGGAACCAGCGGCTGAACGCCTCTTAAGAGAAGACCACCAGCTCCAACCTGGCGGATGCGGGCTGGGCAGCGACGCGCACCCGCCCTGAGGGCGGGGAACTCGTGGGCCGGTTGATGTCGCCGGTTCGGGAGGTCACGGTGAAGGACTGCGGCGTAGCCGTGACGAGGTCGCAGGGGCATAGCTGGACACCTCACCCGTCAAACGGTTGACAGTGAACACGGGAACCACCGCGCCGGTCCCCGGTCAGATCCGGCAGCCAGCCGGGCTGGAGGGGTAGGCAGTCGTCGGCTGATGCCGGTGTGGTGGGGCGGAGGAGCCGTAGTAGTCCGAGGCCGGGAAAGCCGGTCGCATGGCAAAGGGCTCCAGCGGGTTCGCGGCGAGTACGCAGACTGTGGAGGTCACTTGTGAATACGAGTGCTTTGTGGCCCGACCCGGACACGGCCGAGCTGCGGGTACGCAGGATGCAACGCAAACTGCACCATTGGGCGGTTGATGAAAGCGACCGCTGTTTCGATGATTTGTACAACCTCGTTTATGACCCCGCATTCCTCACCCTCGCGTGGGAGCGGGTGCGGACGAACAAGGGTGCGCGCTCAGCCGGTGCCGATGGGACCGCACCGCGGTCTGTCGGTGCGGCAGAGGCGGTCGGACTGCTTCAGCGGCTCCGCGAGGAACTCAAGGAGCGGATATTCCGGCCGGATCCGGTGCGGGAGGTGATGATCCCGAAGGCGAACGGCAAGCTCCGCCGCCTGGGTATCGCGACCGTCGCCGACCGGGTCGTGCAAGCTTCGCTGAAGCTGGTGCTGGAGCCCATTTTCGAGGCGGACTTTCATCCGTGCGCATATGGGTTCCGGCCGGGCAGGCGAGCCCAGGACGCCATCGCTGAGATCCATCACCTCGCCAGCGGCTCACGGGCCTATCACTGGGTTTTCGAGGGAGACATCACGGCGTGCTTCGATGAAATCTCGCATTCGGCCCTTATGGGCCGGGTGCGGCGACGTGTCGGGGACAAACGCGTTCTGGCCCTGGTGAAGTCGTTCCTCAAAGCCGGGATTCTCTCGAAAGATCTCGGCTACCGGGACACCATCACCGGCACTCCGCAAGGCGGAATCCTCTCACCACTGCTCAGCAATGTCGCCCTGTCCGTTCTCGACGAGCACTTCGCCGCGAAGTGGAAGGCGCTCGGCCCGGAATGGACACGTGCCAAGCATCGACGCGCCGGAGTTCCGACCATGAAAATCGTCCGCTACGCAGACGATTTCTGTGTCATGGTCCACGGCACTCGCGCTGATGCCGAAGCGCTTTGGGACGAGATCGCAGCAGTGCTCGCGCCGATGGGCCTGCGCCTGTCGGTCGAGAAGAGCAGGATCTGCCACGTCGACGAGGGGTTCGAGTTCCTCGGCTTCCGCATCCAACGGCAGATCAAAAGGGGCACGACCAAGCACTACGTCTACACCTGGCCGTCGAAGAAGGCACTTATGTCCATCACCGACAAAGTCAGGAATCTGACGCGGCGACACAAACATCGAACGCTCGCTGATCTGCTGCGCCAACTCAACCCCGTCCTGCGGGGATGGTGCAATTACTTCCAGCACGGGGTGTCCAAACGCACCTTCGACTACCTCGACCACTTCACATGGTGGCGGGTGGTGACTTGGATGCGCAAACGGCACCACGGGCTGGCGTGGGGCGTCTTCCATCGACGGTTCCTGCCCAATTGGCAAATCCGCGAAGGCAAGACGGCGATGTTTCGGCCGCAGAAGGTAGAGGTCACCCGATACCGCTACCGGGGCACGAAAATCATCACCCCTTGGACAGCGAGGCCGACGGACATCACTGCACCAGTGGCCTGAATCCGTGGAGAGCCCGTTGCGGAGAAATTCGCTCGGCGGGTTCGGAGGGCGGGCCGGGGAAACGGATCGGTAGAAATGCCGACACCGCGCCCCGGTCCGACCCCTACACCTATCTGGGCTGCGGGGAGGGCGACATGTTCTTGTGCGCGATCCGCGACGAGCACTCGCGGCGGGCACTGGGTTGGGCTGTGGATGATCACATGCGCACCGAGTTGGTCACCGTGGCCGTGCAGCGGGGGGTGTTCGCGCGCGGTGGGCGCTGCGCGGGTAATGCTGGGACAACGTCGGCGCCGAGTCGCTGTGGTCGAGTTTCAAACAGGAATGCTACTACCGGCACACCCTACGCGACCAAAGCGGAATTGATTGCAGGAGTTGACAATTGGATGAACTTCTACAATAATCAACCAAGGCATTAAGCGATCGGGACGCGCTCACCTATCGACTACGAGCGGACGCTGAACCCTGTCGCGGAAGCAAGTTATCCGTGTCCATTTTTTCAGGGGAACCCCAGACTTCGATCGCGACGTTGGCATCAGCTCGAAGCGTGGCGGTCGCCAAGCCGATGTCGCGAGTTCCACCGGATGATGACAGTGCCATGGTGAGAAGTAGCGGAACCCGGACAGCCAAACCGGCGAAGTGCATTGTTGTCGGCGTGGTCCTCGATAGCCCCGACGGAACACTTGTGCAAGACGCATATCCTGCTCACCATGCCAACAGAGTCCGTTCGCCTCTCGTTTCGCCGGCATATGCGTGAGCAAGTCTTGAGGGCTGCCCGGACCCTCACTATCGAGAAGGGCTGGGATCGCGTTCGCATGGGTGAAGTCGCAGAGCTTGTCGGCGTGTCCCGCCCGACGCTCTACAAGGAGTTCACCGATAAGCAGGGACTGGGCGACGCGCTGGTTGTGGCCGAAGGCGAACGCTTCTTGAATGGCATTCACGCAGTTTTGGCACAACACGCCGGAGACGTCGGCGGGGGCATCACCGCTGCGGTGTCGTACACACTGAAGGAAGCGGAAGCGAGCCCGCTCTTGAAGGCGGTGCTGACATCGAACCGGCCTACGGACAGGACGGTCGCTGAGTCAACCGGTATGTTGCCGCTCCTGCCGACCTCTGCGTCGCTACTGGAGCTGTCCTCGGCAGCCCTCGTGACCTGGTTCAACGAGCACTTTTCAGGCCTGGACGCCAATGACGTCAATGATGTCGCCGATGCACTGGTAAGGCTGACGGTGAGTCACGTCGTGCTTCCGACCGCCGACGCCGAGACGACCGGGGAGCGCATCTCGCGGATCGCACTTCGCTATTTGGGCGTTCATTCCTCCGCAGGCGAGGCGCGTTAACACTAAGGATTTTATGTTCAAATGTTGACTCTGAAGGAATAATTGTAAACACTTGGAGTGGGGCCGCACGAACCTTAGGAGATTCTCATGATTGCCAGCACGACGTCCGCACTGAAAACGTCGGCGGAGCGGCGTTCAGCACGTCCATATGATTCTGCCGACTTGTCCTCGACTGCATTTTGGGCCGGCACCGCCGCCGACCGGGAGAAGACATACGCCGAACTGCGCAAACGTGCTCCCATCAGCTGGCACCCGCGAGTCGAGCACACCATGATCGACGACGGGAACGACCGGGGCTTTTGGGCTGTGGTTACGCATCCGTTGCTTGTCGAGGCGACCCGGCGACACGACGATTTCCTGTCAGGTCAGGGCATTGTCATGGAGTCGATCCCGCAGGAATTGCTCGACACCGCTCAAGGCTTCATTGCGATGGATCCGCCGCGTCATACCAAGATTCGACGATTGCTGGCATCCGCATTCACGCCGAAGCAGATGCGACTGATCCACCATCAGATCGAGGCCAACGCGAAGCGCGTCGTCGACGACCTGGCTCCACAGGGCAAGGCCGACTTCGTCGACGAATGCGCGGCGTTGCTGCCGATGCACAACATCTTCGACATGATGGGCGTGCCGGACTCGATGCGCCGCGACATCGCGTGGGAATCACGGTATGCCGGTGGGTGGAGCGACCCCGAGGTGATGGGCGACGACCCAGTCATACCTCGCCTTTTCCAAGCGATGGGATTCCTAGGCGACGGCGCCCGCGAAATCATCGCTGCACGTCGCCGGCAGCCCGAAGACGACCTCATGACGAACCTCGTTCAGGCTGAAGTGGACGGTGAAAAACTCACCGAAGATGAGATCGTCTCGTTTTTCATACTTCTCACGATCGCTGGGAACGACACCACGCGCCAAAGCACCAGTCATGCGATGAAAGCCTTGACCGACTTTCCCGATCAACGAGCGTGGCTGATGGAGGATTTCGACGGACGAATCAAAGGAGCGGTCGAAGAGTTCGTCCGGTGGGCCACCCCGATCATGACCTTCCGCCGAACGGCAGCTCGCGACTGCGACCTGGGCGGACAACAGATCACCGAAGGTGACAAGGTCGTACTTTTTTACAGCTCGGCCAACTGGGACACCACAGTGTTCACCAACCCGGAAAAGTTCGATTTGTCACGGGACCCCAACCCGCACGTGAGCTTCGGAGGTGGAGGTATCCACCACTGCTTGGGCAATCAGCTGGCGCGGCAGCAACTCGCCGCGCTCTTCCGGGAATTGCTGCACCGCCTGCCTGATATTGAAGTCTGCGGGCCACCCAGCTATACCGTTAGCACTTTCTTCCACGGGGTGAATCATCTTCCCGTCCGCTTCACCCCGACTACGTGAGGCAGCGTGGCATGAAAATCACAGTCGACCGCGATCGATGCTCGTCAATCGGGATGTGTGAAGGCCTGGCTCCCGACTTCTTCGAGGTCAGTAACGATGGGAAACTCCACATCCTGAATCCTGGGCCACCCGAATGTCACAGGGCACTGATCGAAGATGCCGTGGCGAGTTGCCCCACAGGCGCGCTCGCGTTGCACGATTGACAGACTGGCAGCAGCGAGATCCGGTGCAGCTGTTCGGCACTGGCTTCCGGCCGGTCCACGATGACTGCTCCTCGTCCAACGGGCTCGCCGACATCGCTCAGGAGCACAACACAACGCAATGGAGCCGCAGTAGTGAGTACCTTTGGACTCTCTGTCCTAGCCCCTGACCTTGCCGCGATGAAGGTCACCGCCACCGCGGCCGACCAGGCCGGGTTCGACGCGGTGTGGGCATCGGAGTTCTATACCCGGTCGGGATCCATCTCGATGGCGGCAATGGCCACCTCGACTGACAGGTGTCGCATCGGGTCGTCGATTCTCTACGGCGTCGGACGCAGCCCGCTGGTCTTGGCGACCGAGGCGCGCGATCTCGACGAACTGTCCGGCGGTCGCATCGTGCTCGGCATCGGCAACGGCACCAAACGGATGATGAGCAACTGGCACAGCGTCGCCGATACCAGCGCCCCCGCCCTGCGCGTCGAGGAACTCGTACCCCTTATTCGGCGCATCTGGAACCTGCACGAGGGACCAGTCCGCCACGAAGGCCGCTTCTACCAGATGAATCTCATCCCCAGCGGCCCGGTAGACCCGCCTGCGCGCGATATTCCGATCATCACCGCCGCGGTGCGCCCGCGGATGTGCGAAGCCGCCGGCCGGGTCGCTGACGGGCTGGCCGGGCATCCGCTCTTCACGACCGCCTACGTGGAGGAAGTCGTGCGGCCCGCGGTGGCCAAGGGCGCCGCACGCACCGGGCGCGATCCCGACGACGTCGAGATTGTGTCAATGGTCATGTGCTCCATCCACGACGACCCGGAAATCGCCCGTCGCGAGGTCGCGCAACAGATCGCGTTCTACGCATCAGTCAGAACCTACCAACCGCTGCTCGACTTCTGCGGATTCGCCAAACAGGGTGCCGTTATCCGAGAAGCCTTCGCACGCGGTGACTTTGCGGCCATGTTCGACGCGGTGACGGACGACATGATCGACGTGATGGGCGTCGCTGGCACCGCCAGCGAGGTGCGCGCCGGGCTGCGCCGCTACGAGGGGGTACTCGACCACATCATGCTCTACCCGCCGTCGGTGGGTATCGCACCTGAGCGGGTCGGCCAAAACCTCGGTGAGATGATCAAGCACTGCGCCCCCGGCCAGTAACATCCCGGTTCATGTAGGTGCGCCAGCGTCTGTGTCGACGACAACCCGCGGCGGTGAATGAGTCTCCCGTCTAATTCGAAATGACCGGTTCATCGACGGTGTGCTCCTGCCGGTACCGTAGGGATCGCCTTCGACGACGAGTTCGTAAGCCACCTAGTGCCAGTGCTTCTCTGCTCGCGCTCACCGTTGATGCTAGACGCGGCTCCCGATTCGCTGGGCGCCATCGGAGTCGAAGAGTTCTTTGGCCCAGCGTTCGAGGACTTCGGTGCTGTCCCAGTCGTCGGGGTGGAAGCCGGCGCGGGTGTAGGAACGGAAGCGCTGCACCGCGTCCGGGCTGAACAGTGGGGAACGACGGAAGGCTCGAAGGCTGCGCAGTAAGCGCAGTGGGTTGTAGGCTGCGCGGTCACCCGCCAGAGAGCGAGTGGTCTGGATGACCAACTCGGTGAACAAGATGACTGTGGCAATCCGCATTCCCCAGACCCTGGTGCGTTCGGTTCCACCGACCGTCTCGAAGACGTCGAAAGCGACGGCCTTGTGCTCGGATTCTTCTAAAGCGTGCCAGAGCAGAATCGGCCGGACCTCGGTGTCGCCGATCAGCTCTTGTGCCTCGTCGCTGGTCAGAATGATTTCGGCGAACGTCGCCGTGTAGTGCTCAAGGGCAGCCGTCACGGCCAGGCGCATCTTCGGAGAGAATCGCTTCTCGAGCCGGTCAACCAACTTCTTGATGTGCCGATCGATCCCGTCGGTCGGATAGCCCATCGCTTGGAGCCGCTCGTTAAGCAGCCGATGCTGGTGCCGGTGGGTGGCCTCCTGCGCGATGAATCCCTTGACCGCCTCTTGGAGGTCGGGGTCGCTGACCTGGTCACGGTACTGGCGCACCGATCGGATGAAGAAGTCTTCGCCCTCGGGGAACGTTGCCGACAAGGTAGAGACAAAGTGGCTCATCACCAAGTCGCCGTCGACGAAGTGCTGGCGACTGGTCCCAGCAGGCATTGCGAAACGGACACGGCGAGCCTTTGGCAGCACCCTCTTTGCTGGCCGTGTGGGCGACTCACTGGTCATGTGCTACTCCCATCTCCAAGCGGACCTCAATAATCTGACTTTATACCTAGTCAGATTTAGATGACAAACTGTGTCTATGCGTTCAGTCCGGGTGTATCGCGGAGTGTCTGCAGAGCAGCGCCATCAGCACCGGCGTACACGTCTCATCGACGCCGCTATCGAGCTGATCGGTACCCGAGGCGTGGCCGCCACCACCGTGACTGCCGTCTGCGCCGAGTCACGTGTCACCTCGCGTTACTTCTACCAGCATTTCTCCGACCGCGACGCGCTCTTGCGGGCCGTCTACCAGCAGCTCTATGCCACCTTCCAAGACGTAATAGTCCAAGCGATCCCAGACGCCGGCGCGCCACCCGACGTGTTGGCGTATGCCCCCATCCGCGCACTGGTCAACATGATCGAAGACGATCCTCGGCTGGCCCGCATTTTGTTCGTTGAATCCGCAACGGAGCCACTCCTTCGCGAGTTGCGGAGCCAATTGATGGCCGGTTTCGCCGACCTCGTGCTGCGCGAGGCCAGACTTCACCTGGATATCGCCGACTCTGCGGTGGGCGTCGCGCATCTGGCTTCAACCCTCGGTGTCGGAGGACTCTTCGAGGTTCTGCGCCGCTGGCTGGACGGCGAACTGGACTTCAGTACTGATGAACTCGTCCAACACTGCGCAGGTTTCCTGGGCAGCCTCGGCACCTACGTGCTGCTGCAGAACATAGGCGAGGCGCCGGTTCCTGAATCCGGGGCATCGGCAAACGCTCTATCGGCTCGCGGCCACGCCCGGCGATGCTGAGTGCGTGTCCGGTTTGACGCCCACGATCAGGACGGTAGCGTCCCGGGCACGTCATCGACGCTGAGCGCGTGCACCAGATAACGTTCAGCTAGGGTTTCGGCGAGCCGACTGGTGTGTTCGACGATCTCCTCCTGACTTACGTCGAGCAAGCCGGCATGCCAGGCGGTGATCAGCTCGACGAAGCCCCCAACCGCCACCAAGGTGTCCATGCGGAGCGCGGTTTCATCGGCATCCGGTCTCAGATGGGGCTTGCTCGCCGCGACCACGAGGTGCGTCGCCTCTTGCAGGGCAACAGCGCGCCGGTCTTGCAGCGGTGAGCTGCCCACGTGCTGGGTCAGCAAGATCTTTGCCCTGCCGGGATCTTGTGTGATGCGGTCGACCACCATAGAGATGGTCATGCGAATAGTCTCGAGGGGCGGCTGCCCGACGCGTTCTGCGAGGGTCGCGGAAACCTCACCGAGCATCTCGTTCCGTACCCCGTCCCAGGCGGCAACCAGCAACTCGTCGCGGGTCTTGAAGTCTTCATAGAAGTAGCGGTCGTTCAGGCTGGTCCGGGAGCAAACGCCCCTCATGGTGACTGCGGCCCAACCGCTTTCGCTCCAGATCTCGGTCGCGGCATCGATCAGACGCTGCCGACGTTCCGCGCGGCGTTCCGCGCCGGTACGCCCGCCCCATCGTTTCGCCTTCGTCCGCACATTTCCATCTTGACAAAGCAACGTAGGTCACACCAAACTGACGGCATGTGCCCACAATGGTGGCTGGTGCCACCAGTTGCTTTCGAGGCAGCGACGGAATCAACCGTCAGATCGCAGCAACGGCGGATACTCCGATGAGGCTGCTGCCGTTTGGGAATCCCCCCCGCCGGAGTGACCGTGCCGACGCGGTGATCACCGGTGCAGGCAGCGGCATTGGCCGCGCATTTGCCGTCGAGCTGGCGCGCCGGGGCGGCCGTGTGGTGTGCGCCGACATCGACGGCATTCGCGCCAAGGAGACAGCGGACCTGATCTCCAAGCTGGGCGGTCATGGCATCGGCGTTGTTTGCGACGTCTCAGACGAGCATCAGGTCCGGGATCTTGCCGATTCGGCCGAGAAGTGGTTCGGCGGCGCTCCCGGACTGGTGATCAACAATGCCGGAATTGGCGCTGGAGGCAACGTCGTCGGTGCGACATCCACGAGCGATTGGTCCGCGACGTTGTCGGTCAATCTGTGGGGAGTCATCCACGGCTGCGAAGTCTTTGTCCCGCGGCTCCGGGAACGTGGATTCGGAGGGCTCATCAACGTCGCGTCGGCGGCAAGCTTCGGTGCGGCCCCCCGCATGGCCGCCTACAACGTGAGCAAAGCGGGCGTACTCGCGCTGTCCGAAACCTTGGCAGCCGAGCTCAGCGGAACCGGCGTCACGGTGACCGTCCTATGCCCCACCTTCGTCAAAACAAATATCGTCGACAATCCACGCATCGAGGAATCGGCGGCCACGCTAGCCGCCAACTTGATGAAGTGGACCGGCGTATCACCAGAGTCGGTAGCACGAACCACCCTGGATGCGCACGACCGCGGCCAGCTATACGTCCTGCCGCAACTCGACGCCAAAATCCTCTGGCAGCTCAAGAGAACCATGCCGGGTACCTTCACCCACGCGATGGGACTCATCCAGCGAATAACGCGTTGACACAACCTAGGAGGAGACATGGCTTTCGAATACGGCGATATGCTGCAGACGATTAAAGACCGCCAGTGGGCGCTGGCCGACATCGACTGGGACGCACCGGGTGCCGAGTTGATCACCGACGAACAGCGCCCCAGCCTGAAACAGTTCATGTCAGACGTGGTATGGATCGAGCATGTCGGTGCCCGCGCTTTCGCGGCCATGGCCCCCAAGGCGCCGTTCGACGCGTTGGGTGAGATTTACAGGTATTTCCACGCCGAAGAGCAGCGGCACGCCAACGTGGAGCTCGCTCTCATGCATCGCTGGGGGATGCTCGAGGAGGGCGAGACTCCGGTGCCGAACAAGAACATCCGGCTGGTCATCGAATGGCTGGACCGATACGCCGAAGCACTTCCGTTGACGGTGATCGGTGCTGCCATACCGGCTTTAGAAACCGCTCTGGACGGAGCACTGTTGAAGTTTTTGGTGGACGAGGTGTCAGATCCCGTGTGCGGCGAAGTTTTCGCCAAGGTCAACAGCGACGAGTCTCGCCACCTGGCGGTGGGTTTTCAGGTGCTCAACGACCTGGGCGCCAGCCCAATGAGGATCCATGCGATTCAGACGGTGGGAGCTCTTATCGACCCGAGGGTACTTACCGGTGCGTTGCTTTACATCCCGCTGCTGACCCGGATGCTGATAAACCTGAACGCCTGGGGCCTGTCCGAGGAAAGGCTGTACAACGCAGTCACCCGCTACTCGAACGTCGGCGATCGCAGCGAGCACACCCGCCGTGTTCCCCCCTATCACATCCTCAAGGCCCATATGTCTGCCACGATCAAGCACTCCCAACCGCTGCACTTCATCTCGCAGCGCCTCGGTAGGGTGATCGACCACTTCCCCACGCAAGTGCTCGGCAAGACGCCGTCATGGACTGATGAGCTGACCTATGAACCGGTGGCCAGATGAGCGACACGACCAGTGTTCTGATCATCGGAGCCGGCTTTGCCGGACTTGGCACGGCGATCCAACTACTCAAGCGGGGTATCGACGATTTCGTCATCCTGGAGCGCGCGGGCGAGGTCGGAGGAACCTGGCGTGACAATAGCTATCCCGGTGCCGCCTGCGACATTCCGTCATTGTTGTATTCGTACTCCTTCGAACCAAATCCGGACTGGTCGCGTGCGTACTCGGGAAGCAGCGAGATACTCGCCTACATCAAGGCCATGGTCGACAAGCACGCGCTGGCGCGCTTCATCTGTTTCCACGTCAACGTGACCGGCCTGGCGTTCGACGAAGACAGCGGCACGTGGACCGTCGAAACGGATGGCGGGTCAAGCTACCGGTCGCGCACGGTGGTGATGGCAAGCGGCCCACTGGCCAATGCAAATTTTCCTGACATTCGCGGACTGCACAGCTACGCAGGCCACAAAATCCACAGCGCGCGCTGGGATCACGACTATGACATGAGCGACAAACGTGTTGCGGTAATCGGTACCGGGGCGAGCGCGGTGCAGATTGTTCCGGAATTGGTGAAGACGGCGCGATCAGTCAAAGTGTTTCAACGGACGCCCGGTTGGGTGCTTCCCCGGCCTGATTTTCCGCACCCCAGTGTTGCCAAGGCCGCGTTTGGTCGGCTACCGATTCTGCAGAGCGCCGCTCGCCAGGCATGGTTTTGGGCGCACGAAGTCATGGCCGTCGGCATGGTGTGGAACACCCCGGCCACTACCGCCATCGCCTGGGCGGCCAAGGCGAACCTTCGTCGCCAGGTGAAAGATTCGTGGATGCGGCGACAACTGACGCCCGACTTCCGGCCCGGCTGCAAGCGCATGCTGATGACCAGCGACTACTATCCGGCTCTCCGACAGAACAATTGCAAACTCATCACCTGGCCGATCGCGACCATCTCGCCCATCGGCATTCGCACCGCGGACGGCATCGAACACGAGGTGGATTGCATCGTATTCGCGACCGGCTTCGATGTGTGCAAGGCCGGCACACCGTTTCCCATCACCGGCGTGGACGGTCGAAAGCTTGCGGAGGAATGGTCTAACGGCGCCTACGCCTACAAGAGCGTCAGCGTCTCAGGCTATCCCAACCTCTTTTTCACCTTCGGGCCGAATTCCGGGCCAGGACACAACTCGGCCTTGGTCTACCTGGAAGCGGAGATCCGCTACATCGTCGACGCCATCGGCATAATCATCGAAGGCGGTATTCAGACCTTCGACGTCAAAGAGGACCGGCAGAACAGCTATCACGCCCAACTCCAGCGTCGGCTTGCCGGCACGACGTGGAACTCCGGATGCAAGAGCTGGTACCTCACCGAAGACGGCTATAACGGGACCATGTATCCCGGCTTCACCACCCAATTCGCCCGACAACTAGCGAGGGTCGAGCTCGACGATTACTCGATGAGTTCACAGCCCCCTCCCCGCAAGAAGCCCAGGCGGGCGCGGCCCGAGTTGGCCGCGGAGAGTTCGCACGGCGCAAGCAAAGGAGGACGGCAGCGCAACGACGATCGCGTGTCCGTCGACAAGCGCGAAGGTGTTCGTTTCTCGGCGCAAACCGCTTCACCCGAGGCAGCATCACCGCGGATGGTGGATCGTGCTTGAGCCGCGACTGGCTCCGGCTAGGCAGTCGGCGACAGGTGCCTGGCATCAGCCCCCAGATAAGCCAGAAGGACGGTATGGACCACAGCGATAAGCACCGCTTCGAAATCATCGTGATCGGTGCAGGATTCTCCGGGATCGGAATGGGGATAAAACTCCTGAAAGCCGGCTTTTCGGACTTTCTTATTGTCGATGAGGCAGACGACGTAGGCGGAACGTGGCATTGGAACACCTATCCGGGCATCGCCGTCGACATTCCGTCGTACAGCTACCAATTCTCCTTCGAAAAACGGTCGTCATGGTCGCGGACGTATGCGCACGGCAACGAGTTGAAGGACTACGCAAGACACTGCGCGCACAAGTACGGTCTTAGCCCACGAATCCGCTTCGCCGTCAAGGTGACTGAAGCTTGGTTCGATGAGGACGCGACCCTGTGGCGCTTGCACACGGCCGCAGGACAGGACCTATCCGCGCGCTTCGTGATCAACGCCTCGGGCGTCCTGACACGCCCCAAGCGGCCGGATATCTCCGGTGTCGATGATTTCGGCGGGATCACCATGCATACATCCCGCTGGGACCACAACGAAGACATCGCCGGCAAGAGGGTGGCTGTCATCGGAACGGGCGCGTCGGCAGTGCAGTTGATCCCGGCAATCGCGAAAGACGTCAAGGCGCTGACCGTGTTCCAGCGCACACCGATCTGGTGCCTGCCGAAACTGGACTTCCCGGTGCCGCGGCTGGCAAGAGGGTTCCTCAAATACGCTCCCGGCGGACAACTCGCGGCGCGCGCAGCGAGTCAAACCTTCGTCGAAGTCACGTTCCCTGTCGCCGCTCACTTCCACACCGCCATTCCCTTGGCGTCACTCATCGAGCGTGCCGCGTTGCGGTACATGCGCAGCCAGGTGACCGACCCCGCCGTCCGTCAAAAACTGACCCCCCGTTACGCGCTCGGGTGTAAGCGCCCAAGCTTTCACAACGAGTACCTGGCCACATTCAACCGAGACAACGTCCACCTCGAGACCAGTCCGATAAGCCACTTCGATGCCGCCGCCGTCCACACCGTCGACGGCCGATCGCACGAGATCGACGTCCTCATCCTCGCCACAGGCTTCAAAGTGATGGAACCGGAGAACATGCCGACCTATTCGCTCAGGGGGATCGGTGGACTCGATCAAGCCAAGTGGTGGGACGAGAATCGGCTCCAAGCGTACGAAGGCGTCAGCGTGCCCGGATTCCCCAACCACTTCTCCATCTTCGGACCCTATGGATACAACGGTTCCTCGTACTTCACGCTCATTGAAGCCCAGACCAGGCACATCGTGCGATGCCTTCACCATGCGCGGTCCCGGCACGCCAACTACGTCGAAATAACCCGGCAAGCCAACGACCGCTTCTTCGCCGAAATGCTCAAACGCCGCCACCGCCAAGTCTTTTGGCAACCCAGCTGCGCAACCGCCAATAGTTACTACTTCGACAAACACGGCGACGTACCGCTACGCCCGACGACCACCCTCGAATCTTTCTGGCGTAGTCGCACCTTCGACCTTGGTGACTATTCGTTCGAGCGGCGCACCACTGAAAAGGTACTTAGCTCATCGTGACAACCCTTTACTCGGAACAGCATCCGAGCACGGCAAGTTATCTCATCGCGACGTCGGCCCGCGGGATCCTGCGCCCACTGACGCAAGCACTACCGTCTAACCAGTACGGGCTCGCGGTAATGGACCGGGTGCTTCGGGCGGCGCTCATTGCGTCCCGCCCGCGGCGCGGATTGCGAGTTGAACAGGTCGACACCGTCTTTGCTGGCGATCGGGTGAGAGGCGACTGGATCGTTGCCCCGGACGTCGACCCGGACGGGCCGCCGATTCTCTATATCCACGGCGGCGCCTTTTCCATGTGCTCCCCGCAGACCCATCGTGGTCTGCTAGGCGAACTGTCTGCCGCGTCGCTCAGGCCGGTGTTCGCCGTCCGCTACCGCCTGGCTCCGCGATACCCGTATCCCGCGGCCGCCGACGACGCACTGAGGGCCTACCGGTGGTTGACCGGCTCTGAAGAATCGGCGTCAAACCGCACGGTGGCGATCGCGGGAGATTCGGCGGGCGGCCAACTCGCCGTCGCGACCTCGTTGGGCGCGCTCGCACATCGCTCCCCGCCGCCCGATGGCATGTTACTCATGTCCCCCGTCGTCGATCTGACGTGCCAGCTGGCGATGGCACGTGAAACTCGCCGCCGCGATCCTTTCGCATCGGCCCGGTCCGCAACGCGTGCGCTCAGCCTCTATGTAGGCGATGCCCACCCGACCGACCCCCGCGTCAATGTCCTCGCCGCAGATCTCACCGGCTTGCCGCCGACATTGATCCAGGTCGGTGGAAGGGAGATGCTGCTCGACGACTCCCGTCAACTCGCCGAGCGCATGCGCGCCGCAGGAGCATCCGTGCGGCTTCAGGTGTTTCGCGGCCAGATTCACGTGTTCCAAGCCCTGTTTCGACTCTTGCCCGAGGCGCGTCACGCTTTGCACCTCAGCGGAGCGTTTCTCACAGACAGGGCCGAAGACACGTTTCCTTGACGCACGGGCCGAACGCAGGCAGGCGGCTAGCGCGCAGCAACCGCTTTTGTCACGCCCCACCGCGAAGGACCCGTTTGACAAACAGGGCAATTATGTATAACTATTAACATTGGTGGCCCAACTGTAAACAGCTGGTCGATCCTCCATCCCACGACGACCACAGGCCGGGGAGCGACAATGGTTAACCCGCTACACGCACCCGTCGATAAAGCCCGGGAACGGTTATCTTCGGTCATCTTGATTCCCGCGCCGCAACGGGTGGACGACGGACTTCGCCGGTGGAGTCGGCGGTGGCCAGTGCGTGAACTAGCCGCGCCCCCGGCCGGAAGCGGACTGCGACCGGTTCTCGGTGATGCCGGGCTCCCCTTGGTCGGGCACACCCTCGACTACATCCGGTTTGGGTCCGACCTGGGCAGAGAGCGCTACGAACGGTTCGGATCTGTCTCGTGGATGGGAGCGTTCGGCACCAAAATGGCGGTCATCGCGGGCCCCCAAGCTACCCAGG
>NZ_GG770554.1:18917-22986 GCF_000164135.1 Mycobacterium parascrofulaceum ATCC BAA-614
CTCACTCGTCCGCGCGCCGCTTCCCGGCACCCGCTATCGCGCCGGGATCCGCGGCCGACGGGTGCTCGAGGAATACTTCGCCCGGCACTTGCCGGCCGCCCGGGCCGGCAACAGCAATGACCTGTTCGCCGCGCTGTGCCATGCCAGCACCGAAGACGGACAACGTTTCAGTGACTCCGATGTCATCAACCACATGATTTTTCTGATGATGGCCGCTCACGACACATCGACCATCACCACCACCGCGGTAACTTATTACCTGGCAAAGCATCCAGAATGGCAAGATCGGGTTCGCGCCGAAAGCGATGCTCTCGGCGACCGATCACCCGAGATCGACGATTTGGAAGCGCTCAGGTCGCTCGATCTGGTGATCAAGGAATCCATGAGACTCGTGGCGCCGGTCCCGCTAGTCATGCGCAAAACAGTGCAAGACACCGCAATAGACGGCCACTACATTCCCCGCGACACGCTTGTGGCGATCACTCCCGCCGTCAACCATTTCGTCCGCGAAGTCTGGCATAACCCGGATCGCTTCGACCCCTTACGTTTCGACGACCCGCGCCGCGAGGACCAAGCTCACCGCTTCGCGTGGCTGCCCTTCGGCGGTGGCGCGCACAAATGCATCGGCATGCACTTCGGCACCCTCGAGGTCAAAGCGATCCTGCACCAGATGCTGCGCACGTTCACCTTCGGCCTCGACACCGACTACCGCATCCGCTGGGACAACACATCGCTGCCGATCCCGGTCGACGGGTTACCGATCACGCTGCGCCGCCGATGAAGACAGAATTTGCGCGGTTCCTCGCAGCCACCGAATTCCTCGACTGGAAACACGATGCCGTGCAGCAGTTCACCGAATCGGCGACACGCAACGCCACCGATTCCGTCGATAAGGCGTGCCGCATCTTCACCGCTGTCCGTGATTCGATCTGGTACGACCCGTATTCCGTCTCCGACGACCCGCGCCAGTACCGAGCCAGCGCGGTCGCCGTCGCCGAGCGCGCCTACTGTGTCCCCAAGGCGGTGCTCTTGACGGCTGCATGTCGCGCCGCGGGGATTCCGGCGCGGTTGGGTTTCGCCGACGTCCGCAACCATCTACAGACCGCGAGTCTCCGTGAACGGATGGGTGGTTCGGACGTTTTCGTCTACCACGGCTACAGTCAAATACTGCTGAATGGTCGGTGGGTCAAGGCCACACCGGCATTCAACCGCGAGTTATGCGCGCGCTTCCGCGTCGCTCCCATCGAATTCGACGGTCAGCGAGACGCCATGTTGCACGCCTACACAGGCGACGGCTCTCAACACCTGGAATACCTCCATGACCGTGGTGTTTTCGACGACCTTCCCCTCACGGAAATCATCGACGCGCTGCGCGACAATTACGGCGAACTCATCTACGAACCTCCTCCAGTGCCGGACTCATTCACCAACTAGCAGTTTGAAGGATTGTGCCTGTGCAAAGCACCATGCAGGATATCCCCTTGACCGTAGCCTCGATCGTCAGGCACGCGACATCCATCCACGCTGACAGCCAAGTCGTCACGCCGACCGGATCGGGCTACCGCACAACGACCTACGGTGCGCTCAAGCGACGAATCAGCCAGTTGGCCAACGCACTACGGAGTCTGGGCATAACTGACGATCAGCGCGTGGCCACCTTCCAATGGAGCAATCAGGAACACCTGGAAGCCTACTGTGCGGTGCCGTCGATGGGCGCGGTGCTTCACACCCTCAACCTTCGACTCACCGCAGAACAACTTGGCTACATTTCAGATCACGCCGACGACAAGGTCATCATCGCGGACGTCTCTGTGGCACCGCTTCTAGCGAAGGCACTGCCGACGATGTCGTCGGTGCACACCGTGATCGCAGCGGGCGACGGCGACCTGGAGCCGCTGCTGGCCAGCGGTAAAAACGTGCTGCGCTACGAGGACCTGCTTGCTGATCAAGACGGCGAATTCGACTGGCCAGAGCTCGATGAGAGGTCGGCCGCGGCGATGTGCTACACCAGCGGCACTACCGGAAACCCGAAAGGTGTTGTCTACAGTCATCGTTCCACCTATTTGCACTCGCTGACTGGCTGCACACCCAACGTGCTGTCCATCGGTGAAGAAGACCGCGTCTTGGCGATCGTCCCGATGTTTCACGCGAACGCATGGGGGCTGATCTATTCCGCGCTGATGTGTGGAGCCGACCTCGTGCTGCCCGACCGATACCTGCAGGCGGCACCGTTGGTTGCCATCATCGAGGACACGCAGCCGACCGTGGCCGGTGCGGTACCGACGATCTGGAATGACGTGCAGCATTTCCTGGAATCCGAACCGGAGCACGATATTTCGTCGCTACGCCTGGTCGCCTGCGGCGGGTCGGCCGTTCCAAGGTCACTGATGGAGCACTTCGAGAGTGAATTCGGTGTCCCGATCCTGCAGGCCTGGGGGATGACCGAAACCTCGCCGCTGGCAACCGTGGCGCGCGCGCCGAAGGGGACCAACGGCGAGCGCCAATGGGAGCTACGCGCTTGTCAGGGTCGTCCCGTCTGCGGTGTCGAGATTAGGCTGCGTGGCGACGATGGCCGTACCCTGCCCTGGGACGGACGGTCTATCGGCGAGATCCAGGCCCGCGGACCGTGGGTCACCGGCTCGTACTTCGGCGACAACGACTCCGACAAGCTCGACGAAGGATGGCTGCGCACCGGCGACGTGGGTCGCATCGATCAACACGGCTACCTTACGCTTACCGACCGGGTAAAAGACGTCATTAAGTCAGGTGGCGAATGGATTTCCTCGGTCGACTTGGAGAATGCGCTCGTTGCCCATCCAGCCGTGCATGAGGCGGTGGTGATCGGCGTGCCCGACGAGAAGTGGCAGGAAAGACCCTTGGCGTTGATCGTCACGAAGACCGAAACCAGCTTGGATATCAACGAATTGCGGGTCTTCCTGGACGGCGCGGTCGCCAAGTGGTGGATCCCGGAGCGCTGGGCGTTCATTGCTGAGGTTCCCCGAACCAGTGTGGGCAAATACGACAAAAAATTGCTGAGAGCACGCCACGGCGCCGGCGAATACCAGGTCGTGTACTGCGGCTAACCCGAAAAGCCGCCAACGTCGTCAGCAGCACCTAACCGAAAGGACACCATGACAGTCGCCTCACCTTGGCTCAGCCCGGAATTGGAAGCGCTTCGTGATCTCGCCGCAAAGTTCGTTGCCACTGAGATTGCACCCCACTCAGAGCGCTTCGCCGAGCAACACCATGTCGACCGGGCGGTGTGGGAACGAGCAGGCGAGCTGGGCCTGCTGTGCATGTCGATGCCGGTCGAATACGGCGGCGGCGGCGGGACGTTCGCGCACGAAGCAGTTCTGCTCGAAGAGCAAGCTCGAATCGGGGACAGTTCGTGGGGCGCCGGCCTGCACAGCGGCATCGTCGCACACTACATCCTGCACTACGCACGGGAAGACCTGAAAAGGCAGTGGTTGCCCAAGATGGCGTCGGGCGAATTGATCGGTGCCATTGCGATGACGGAGGCTGGAACCGGATCTGACCTTCAAAGCGTGAAGACGCGCGCCGTCCTCGATGGGGACGAGTACGTCATCACCGGCTCGAAGACGTTCATCACCAATGGTCAGCAAGCCGATCTCGTCGTCGTCGTGGCCAAGACCGACCATACCCAAGGCGCCAGCGGTATCTCGCTGATCGTCGTGGAAGCCGATCGCCCCGGGTTCCGGAGAGGACGAGTCCTCAGCAAAATAGGTCAGCGCGGTCAGGACACATCTGAATTGTTTTTCGACGGCGTGCGCGTCCCCAAGACGCATCTGCTAGGCGACACCGAGGGGCAAGGCTTCTTTCAGCTGATGACGCAACTGCCGCAGGAGCGACTTATCGTCGCGGTCGGAGCGGTTGCCGCCATGGAATTGGCCTTGCACCAGACGATCGAATACACGCGCCAACGAGAAGCATTCGGGCGAACGATCTTCGGGTTCCAAAATACCAAGTTCACCCTCGCTGAAGCCGCCACCGAAACAAGGATTGCGCGAGTGTTCCTCGACCACTGCATCTGTCTGCATCTCGACGGTAA
>NZ_GG770554.1:24674-41950 GCF_000164135.1 Mycobacterium parascrofulaceum ATCC BAA-614
GGTTTGATGGTGGGCGTCAGGTAGTTGAGCCGGTCGTTGACCAGCCTCCAGAGCCGGTTGAGCACCGCACGTTCCTCGTCGGTGTCATAGCGGTAGTAGAACCCATACTTGCGGACGAGGTGGTTGTTCTTGGACTCGATTGTGGCCTGATCGTTCTTCTTGTACGGCCGCGACCTGGTGAAGAAGATCTCCATCTGCGCAGCCCACTTGATGACGGCCTTGTTGAGGAATTCGGTTCCGTTGTCGAAGTCCAAACCGGTTACCTCGTAAGGTATTTCATGGACACCGGCTTTGAGGGCGCCGAGGATGTGAGTGTGGGCGTTGTTGCGTTCGGTGCGGGTGAAGACCCAACCGATATGCATATCGGTGAGGTTGACGGTCCGGGCGAACTCGCCTTTGAGGGTTGGACCGCAGTGCGCGACGGTGTCGCCTTCGAAGAACCCCGGAGATCCCTCGACCTCGTCGGTTGCCTTGCGGATCTTGATCGAAGACCGCAGCAACGGGGAGGCCTTGGTGGTCGATTTCCCCTTGATCTGGTCGCGCGCCTTGACCGCACGCAGGTAGCGGTCGATCGTCGCGCTGCTCATCGCCAACAGCTCGGCACGCACCTGCGGGCTGTAGCGGTCCACACCTGCGCGTCCGGCCGGGTTTCCAGCAGGCGAGGTACGACGCGGCGACCAATAAACCCGGTACCGCCGGTAACGACATAGCGCATGCAAGCCATCGTGGCGGGTCACACCGCGCACGTCAACCATGCTGTCCAGGCATCAGCCGGCGAAGTTGCGGATGCCGTCCCAGTCCACCAGCGTCCAGCCGGTCATCGGGTTTCCGGTGATCACCACGCGGCCGACGTTGGGCAGCGGATGACTGGTCGCCAGGCTGTCCTTGGCGTTCTTCGTGTTCATCAGCGTCCAGTACTCGATGGCGTACAGATGCGAGAACACCACCGGTTGGTTGTGGCCGCTGTTGTAGATCTTCTGCACGGCCGCGGTGAACCAGTCGTTGAACTCCTTGCCGGTGATCGACCCGGGGATGCGGTCTCCGACGTCGCCGTTGAGCCAGTCCGCCGGTACGTCGAGGGGGCCATCGAGACGGGCTTGCCCTCGTACCAGCCGGCGTTGATCTCTTGGATGCCTTGCAGCACCTCGACTTGCTTGCCGAGTTCGGCGGCCAACGGCGCGGCGGTCTGTTGCGTTCGCACCATGGTGGAGGCGTAGACGGCGTCGTACTTGTTGTGGGCGAGTTGGTGCGCGACCTGTTCGGCCTGCCCCTTGCCCTCCGGGGTCAGGCCCGGGCCCGGCACGTCGGTGTCGATGACGCCGCTGGCGTTGGTCTCGGACTCCGCGTGCCGGACGAACGTCACGGTGATGCTGTGGGCCTGCGGTGACCCGCCGCAGGCGCCGACGATTACCGTTGCGGCCAGCACGGCTACCGCTTTTGAGGCCTTCCTGATCAAGCTGGGATTGCGCATGGCGATAGCCTGCCCCGCCGACGGTGCCGGTGGGAAGGGTTTGCGATGGTTGGGTGGCAGAAAAGCTTGAAGGGAGACTCGTATGGCGATTGACCCGAGTGCCGTCGGTGCGACGACGGAGCCGATGCTGTTCGAATGGACGGACCGGGAGACGCTGCTCTACGCGCTCGGTGTCGGCGCCGGAACTGACGACCTATCGTTCACCACCGAAAACAGCCACGACATCACCCAGCAGGTGCTGCCCACCTATGCGGTGATCTGCTGCCCGGCGTTCGGTGCGGCGGGCAAGATCGGAAAGTTCAACTGGGCCATGCTTTTACACGGGTCGCAGGGCATCCGGCTGCACGCACCGCTGCCGCCGGCGGGCAAGCTGTCCGTGGTCTCCGAGGTCGCGGACATCCAGGACAAGGGCGAGGGCAAGAACGCGATCATCGTGCTGCGCGGCCGCGGCACCGACCCCGACTCGGGGGAGCTGATCGCCGAGACACTCACCACGTTGGTCATCCGGGGCGAGGGCGGGTTCGGGGGAGTGCCGGGTCAGCGGCCGATCGCGCCGGAGTTTCCCGACCGCGAGCCCGATGCCCGGATCGCGCTGCCCACCCGTGCGGACCAGGCGCTGATCTATCGGCTCTCCGGTGACCGCAACCCGCTGCACAGCGACCCGTGGTTCGCCAGGGACATGGCCGGTTTCCCGAAGCCGATCCTGCACGGGCTGTGCACCTACGGGGTGTCGGGCCGCGCGCTGGTCGCCGAGCTGGGCAAGGGCGTGGCCGCCAACGTCACGTCGATAGCGGCGCGATTCACCTCGCCGGTGTTTCCAGGGGAGACGCTGACCACGCTGATCTGGCGGACGGAACCGGGCAAGGCGGTGTTTCGGACGGAGGCTTGTGGCGCCGAAAGCGCGAACGCGCGGATCGTGTTGGACGACGGCGCGGTGGAGTACGCGGAGGCCTAGCCGATGGCTTAGAACCCGGTACGTCGCCCCGGCGCGCAGGCGTTCACTGGTGCGCCTGGCCTGCCGTCCAGCCATGACCTGTCCCGCATTCGGCGGGCTTCGGGGGGATCGCTCGGGCGCTAAGCTAAACAGCTATGTGCTACAGTTAGCACATGTCTACGGTGGGCGTTCGTGAGCTGCGGCAGCGGGCCAGCGAACTCCTCCGTCGGGTCGAGGCCGGCGAGACGATCGAGATCACCGACCGTGGTCGGCCTATCGCCCTTCTCTCGCCGATGCCGGAGGGCGGTCCGTACCAGCAGATGCTGGCAAGCGGCGGGATCGAACGTGCGACGCTTGACTTTGATGACCTTCCCGAGCCGGTCCGACTCAAAACGGGTATCGAGCTGCCGTCCGTGACGCTTGCGCGCCTGCGTGAGCACGAGCGTTGATGGCGGCCATCTACCTGGACTCGTCCGCAATCGTCAAGCTTGCAGTTCGTGAGCCAGAGTCGGATGCGCTGCGTCGCTACCTTCGCACCCGGCTGCCGCGGGTGTCGAGTGCCCTTGCGCGGACGGAGGTCATGCGGGCTCTGCTCCACAAGGGTGAATCAGCCCGAAGAGCCGGACGCCGGGCGCTCGCGAGCCTAGACCTACTACGCATCGACAACCGATTGCTCGATCTTGCTGGTGGGCTGCTGCCAATCGAGCTACGCACCCTCGATGCAATTCACCTGGCGACTGCCCAGCGGCTCGGCATGGATCTTGGCCGGTTGTGCACTTACGACGACCGCATGCGCGACGCCGCCGAGGCGCTCGGCATGGCAGTGATTGCCCCGTCTTGATCGGCTACCTAGGGTGGCGCGTGAGGCGGCCAACGCTTCATGTCCCGGCATGTCGCGCCAACCTCGTGCCACCGCCGAATGGGGACACCGTCGTGCTGGATCACTCGAATGTTGGCACCCTGAGCGCCGTTAGAACCGTTGCCGTCGCTAATTTACGCGGGCGTCACTTAACCGCTGTGCCAACCTTTCGGTGAACTCGGCGGCGCGCGCGGGACTGTCCAACGCAAACAGCGCGGCGGTGGCGCGGTCGCCGTCTTCGCTGTGTCGCACCAGGATCGGGATACCATCATCGCGGACCGCGTCGAACGCGTCCTCGTCGGTGATGTCGTCGCCGAGATAGATGGGCACCAGCGGACGCGCGTCGGCCTCGCGCAGGTGATCGATCACCCAGCGAAGCGTCTTTCCCTTGTCCCAGTCCATGTCCGGACGCAGCTCGATGACTTCGCGACCCGTCGTCACCCGAAGTCCGTCCCGCCGGCCCGCCGCGCGCACCGCCGCGGCAACCTCGCCCACGCGGTCCCGCGCGGCGTTGCGGTAGTGGACCGCAACGCCAAATCGCTTGTGCTCCATCATAACTCCGGGGATCGAGTCGAGCCGGTCGCGCAGCTCGGCGGCGGCCTGTTCGAGCACCGGTGTGGCCGCCGCCGCGGCGTCGTTCTGGTGGTGTGTGCCGTCGGGTGCGGTCAGCTCGAAACCGTGGCTGCCGGCATACCAGATCCCGGGCACACCGAGGCGCTGTGACACGTCGGCGAGGTCGCGGCCGGACAGAACCGCGACCGGGCATTGCGCGGCCAGCTTCCGCAGCGCCTCGACCGCGGCGGCGACGGGCCGGGCCGCGGCGGGATCGTCGACGATGTCCGACAGCGTGCCGTCGAAGTCGAAGAACATATGGCCGGCCTCCGGTCGGTGAGGGCACCGAGGGCCTGCACAGCATCGGGTAGCTGGGACATCCGGTGGTCCCCGGTGCGCACGGCGACCTCATCCAGATCGCCGACCACGGCGTCGGCGCCGACGCGCCGCAGGGCGTCACTTTGCCCTGTTCGGTCGAGGCCGATGACCAACGCGAATCCGCCGTCGCGCGCGGCCTGGACGCAAGCCGCGTTGTCGGTAAGGACGGCGCATCGCCCCGGGCGGACCGACAGCTTGTCTGCTGCCTCACTCAGGGTGTCGCGGACGTTACCGTTCGACGCGAAGACGCCGGTGTCGACGCCGGCTTCGCGCAATCGCCGGGTCAGCGCCTGGGTGCGGTCCAACGCGGTGTCGAACAGCACCGCGTCATGGCGGCGCGGGTCGATGGTGACCGGCATTGACCAACCTTCTCACGGTGTTCAACGCCGGTGAGAGCGGGTCAGTGACGTGCCGGCGTGGGTGCCGACGGTCGCGGCCGCTGCGCCTGGCCCGGAAACGCGCGCGCCGCGCGCGTGCGCCGGCGGTCCTTGCTGAACAGCAACACCGAATCCTGGCTGAGCGCCACCATCCGTGCCATGCCCAGCTCGATACCGGCTGCCAGCTGCTTGACGTCGGCCGTGGCGTCGTATTCGGCGGTGATGCCCGAATACCAATTCGTCGCCGTAGCTGAGCATCGCGACCCCGGTGCTCAGCTGCAAGGCGATCGGGGGGATCGGCAGCAGGCGCTCCATCGTCTGGCCCATCAGCCGCAGCTGATGGCGAGGCCCGGGCGCGTGGTTCGCCAGCGTTACGAGGCCGCGCTGCGGGAGCCTGGGTAACAGTTGTATGAGGTTGCCGCGCAGCATAGTTGGCAGACAATTGATCGCAGACTCCACGATACCGGGCGGAGATTTGTCGGCGTGCTGCGCTTTCCACCGGCTGTGCACGGTCCGCAATTGCTGGACCGGGTCGTCATGCTCGACGGGCAGGTATGGCAGTAGTGCCGAACGTACCGGCATCGGCACCAGGGTGCGCAGCGAGTCCGCCCGCGGTTCTTCGCCGCGGCGTAGCAGAACCCTTCGGAAGCCCTCGGTGATGGCCGCCAGCGCGACATCGTTGACGGTCACACCGAATTTGCGGCACACGCACTCGACGTCGGCAATCGGGACGCGCACCGTGCTGTAGCGCCGCAGGACCGGGTCGACCGAGGGCCGTGCCGTCGGCCAGATCGCCCCGACGAAGTTGCCGGCGAGTGCCCCAGCCCACTCCAGGGGCCAGCCGCGCTTCGAGGCCTGCGGCGGCGAATCATGTTTGTCGCCAACACCGTTCGCGAATGCATCGTGGTCGGCGTCGTCGCAAAGCCGGGTGAGCAGGTGGGCGGCTGAGTTCCCGTCGGCCAAGCCGTGGTGGATCTTCATCAAGATTGCCCACCGGCCGCCTTTCAGGCCCTCGATCACCCAGCACTCCCACGGCGGACGGTCCAGGTCGAGGGGACGCTCCAGGGCGTGGGCGATCGCGCCGGACAGCTGGGCGTCGTCGCCCGGGCGCGGAATCGCCACCCAGCGCACATGATGGGCCAGGTCGAATCCGGGACAGTCGATCCACTCGAAGCTCTGCGTCCGCAGCACCTGTGTGCAGCGCGGTATCGACTGAATCCGTTCCGCCAGCAGCTGTTTCAGCAGTGCGTAATCGGGGACGCCACCATCGACGATGGCGACCGCGCCGATCACCAGGCTGGCGTACTGATCGGGATCTTGAGCTCTCAGGTACGCCGTATCCAGTGTTATCGCTTGCGCCATGCGCAGTCCCCGCCCCTCGTTTCTCGCACTTGTACCAGTATTTGCGCGGGACCTCCGGGGCGGTAGGCCAGGAGCGTTAAGAATGTGTTTAGACCCGTTAAACAGCTCGCCTAAGTCGAACATACTTATTGCTTATCTGCTTAAGTGGACTCGTTTGCTTAAAAAAATTCGTCAAAAGTACTGCCGGGCAGTGGTTTAGCAGTTGCTCGCAGAGTTTGCTCTTGGCCTTCGGCGGCGCCGATGAGGTCGGCTAGTGGGTGGGGATCGGTGTTGACGCTTTGTTGCAGGAGTCGGTAGAAGAGCATTCCGCGGGCTTTTGACCTGCGGCGATTGAATCTGAAGGTGAACTCGTCGAGGTAGTACTGCAGGTGCTCGCGTTCCACGCGGGTGTAGCGGCCATGACAGGAGCGATCGTCGGCGCCCGCGACGGCGTTGAATCCATCCCTGCTCGCTGGCTCGAAGCACTCGAAGACGGCGACCGCGGACGCACCCACGTGAAGCAGCTCGCCGCGCTTCTGCTCAGGTAGCGCGCTCTGCGCCCTACCCCCCCGCTCACCTAGGTGCGTGGGTCGGTATCCACGAGTTGTTGGTGTGTCACGCTGATGGCGACGTGGATGGTCGGGAAAACTGTGTCCATGGATTTGATGACGGCCCAGGATCAGCTGTTTGAGACCGAGTCCGCGCGGCCTCGCTCGTCATCGTCACCGGGCGAGGTTTCGGTGGACAAGACGTTTCGGGCCTATGACCAGGATCAGTCGTTTTTGATGCCGCCGTCGTTGCGGGATTGGTTGCCTGACGATCATCTGGCGTTGTTTGTGTCCGAGTTGGTCGATGAGGTGCTTGATCTGGCAGTGTTTTTCGCCTCCTACAGCGAGGCCCGGGGCTTTCCGCCGTATCACCCGCGGCTGATGCTCAAGCTGCTGCTCTACGGGTACACCAGCGGGGTTCGTTCATCTCGCAAGATCGAAGCCCGTTGCCATGACGATGTGGCGTTTCGGTACCTGGCCGCCAACACCGCACCGGACTTTCGCTCCATCGCCCGCTTTCGGCGCCGTCACCTCGCCGCGCTGGAAGCCCTGTTCCTGCAGGCGCTGACCCTGTGCCAGCAGGCGGGCATGGTCACGATGGGCCGGGTGGCCCTCGATGGCACCAAGGTCAAGGCCAATGCCTCCCGTCACAAGGCGATGAGCTATGACCGGATGTGCGAGGCGGAGCCGGCCCTGCAAACCCAGGTCGAGCAGATCATGCGGGAGGCCGAACGCGTCGATATCGACGAGGACCAGGCCCACGGCCCGGACAATCGTGGCGGTGACCTGCAGGGCGAATTGGCCCGCCGTGAGAGCCGGCTGGCCAAGATCCGCAAGGCCAAGGCCGACCTGGAACAACACGCCAAAGACCAGGCCGCGGACAAGGCCCGGGCAAGGGCGCAAAACGCCGGCCATGATGACGACGCGGCCGCGCGGGCCGCCGAGCAGGCAGCACAGTGCGCGACCGTCAAGCCCAAGGCGCAGCGCAACTTCACCGACCCTGACGCCCAGATCATGAAGACCGCCGACGGCAGCTTCCACTACTGTTACAACGCGCAGGCCGTCGTCGATGAAGAACATCAGGTGATCGTTGCGACCGACTTCGCCGAATCCGGCGCCGACAACCCCGCATTCGGCGAGCTGCTCGCCCAGACCATCACCAACACCGCGACCACACCGCGTCAGACGCTCGCCGACGCCGGCTACTTCAGTGAGAACAACATCGACGCCGCCCACAAGGCGGGCACCGATCCGCTGATCGCGACCGGCCGGCTCGCCCACGGCGAGCAGGTTCCCGACGCGCCACGGGGACGGACACCGAAAAATGCGACACCAAAGGCGCGGATGGCCCGCAAACTTCGCACCAAGAAGGGCAAGGCCGCATATTCGCGGCGCAAGGTGATCGTCGAGCCGGTGTTCGGGCAGATGAAGACCACCCAGGGGGCGAGTCGACTCCTGCTCCGCGGCCACCATCACGCCCGCGCCGAATGGCGCCTGCTCGCCGCCTGCCACAACCTGCGAACCCTCCTACTACAACATTGCAGCGCAGGCTGCGGCCGGCTGAAAGGGTCGTGCGCAGCGAGTTACGGCCACCGATCCGCCATCCCGCGGAATGCGGCCCGCCCGATCACACCACCAGGCCAACAAAACGCCGCCCGATGCCCTCCGTCCAGGACAAATCCACCTGCCGACCCGACAAATCCGTTACCGACCCACGCACCTAGCCGGGGGCAGCAGGAATCAAGATCACTACAAGTCAAGTCCCCACGGAATCAGGGGAACCCCTTCACCCGAGCTGCACGGCGTATTGACGGCAGAGCACCTACGATTGGCCGCTGATCAGCCCGCACCCTACTTTCCCGTGCTGGTGACCGGTGCCGCCGCCTCGGCTCCACCGGCGGCAAGCTCACCCTGGTCCGCAGCACCCACTGTCTTTGACAGGCGAGCACCCAGCCGCTGAAATGCGTCCACCGAGAATGGCTGCATCATACGGCGGTTGACACCAGGGGCGATACGGAGCATGAAATAGCCCAGCCAGGCCTCGGTGCGCACCGGCACGACCGCCAAATCAAACCGTACCGCACGTACGACGGCACGAGCTACGAGGTCCGAGCTCATCGGCGAGACCCTAAACTTCTCGCTAAATTCCTGGAGCTTCTTCGTGAACTGCTTTCCTTGTTCGATCAGGTTCTGATCGACGCCGACTACGATCGCGCGATCAGCGATGTTGGTGTTGATCACACCCGGGCACACGGCGCTGACGCCGATGCCTCTCGGTCCGAGTTCGAGCCGCAAGCACTCGGTCAGCATCTTCACGCCCGCCTTGGACACCGAGTACGGCGCCATCACCGGCGTGGGTGTGAACGCCGCCGCTGACGCGATGTTGACGATGTGGCCACCGCCGCGCTCAACCATCTGGGCGCCGAACACACGACATCCGTGGACGACACCCATTAGGTTCACACCGAGTTGGCGGTCCCAATCCGAGGGACTCAGCTGCAAAAAGTGGCCGCCCACCAAGATACCTGCGTTGTTGACCAATACATCGGTGTAACCGTGATCGGCTAACACATCGCGACCGAACACCGCCCAGGCGTCGGGGTCGGTGACGTCCAACTGCGCCGCCGACGCGCCGAGGCCGTAACCGCGGATCATCGCGGTGGTCGCTTGTGCCGCATCCAGATCGATGTCGGAGACCACGACGTGGGCGCCGAGCTTAGCGAACCTGATCGCTGTCGCCCGGCCAATGCCGCTTCCAGCCCCGGTGACCACCACCAGGCGCGGTCGCAATCGGTTGAACTTCACAGGCTCTCCTTCGTCATGGCCGCGGCTGCGTCCAGAACCGCAACGCCCCTGCTGTATCGGTAGACATCAAGGTTGTAATAGCGGTTCTGCCAGTACATTTCGCCGTGCGTCGACGGCCGAAACGGTGAATCGCCCTGGTTATTAATGTAGTAGGTGTTCGAACCCGCACACGCCGGAGTGAACAGGAAGTTATTCTGTTGGCGCTTCAGGCATTTCCGAAAATACTCGTCGTGGGCTTCCTGACGAATCTCGCAGACCGTTGCACCGCGGCGCTTCGCTTCGGCTATGGCGCGGCTCAGGTGAGCCGATGTCGCTTCGATCATCCACAAGTACGAGCCGAGCACGAATCCGTAGGGCCCGGTGATTGAGAACATGTTCGGAAATCCGGGAACCGAAACACCCTGGTACGACTGGTATCTCTGCTCACTCCAGAACCGCCCGAGATCGACGCCGCCCCGCCCGATGACGGGGAAGGGAGGCACCGCGCCCGCCTCCCACAGCTTGAACCCGGTCGCGCAGATCAACACGTCGATCTCGTGCTCCACGCCGTCCGCCGTCCGTACCCCCTTCTTGGTAATGCACTCGATCGCATCGGTGACCAGGCTGACGTCGTCGCGGTTGAAGGTACGCAAGTAGTCGTTTGACATCGACGGGCGCTTGCAGCCTAACCCGTAGCGTGGGATCAGCTTCTCCCGAACGACCGGGTCATCGATCTGGCGGCGCATCCAGCGGCGGGTAGGAACCTCAAGCATCCGGCGGCTCGCGTTCGTCAGCCACTGTGGACCGACCCACATCCCGGCCATGCCGACCTCGGTTGCGACGGTTCCCACCAGGCGGATACCCGAACGGATTCGCTTACGCCCCAGAACCCACCGGATGGCGGACGTGACCTCCTTGTCAGGTTTTGGGAACACCCATATCGGTGTTCGTTGGAAGACTGTCAAATGTTCGACTTCGTCGACAATGGCCGGGACGACCTGCAGCGCCGTTGCGCCAGTGCCGATGACCGCGACGCGCTTGCCCGCCAGCGCCACGTCATGGTCCCAGAGTGCGGTGTGCATGAGCACACCCCCGAACTCGTCGAGACCCGGGATATCAGGCATCTTCGGGCGTTCGAGGCCACCGACCGCCATGACTACATTTCGGCCGGTAATCTCCTGATCGGCGTCGGTAGTCAATCGCCATAGGCTATTGCGCTCATCGAGCACCGCCGAGGTGATCGTAGTGTTCAGCCGCAACTTTTGAGCTAGGCCGTACTTGTCCACAAGGTCGCTGGCGTAATCGCGAAGCTCGTAACCCGGAGCGAAGATCCGCGACCAATCACCACGCTGCTCGTAGGAAAAGCTGTAGACAAACGAGGGAATATCCACCGCCACACCCGGATAAGTGTTCGCATGCCAGGTGCCGCCCACCTGATCCCACTTGTCGACAATCACGAAGTCGTGAATGCCTCTGCGTTGCAAGGAGATACCAGCACCGATACCGCCGAATCCAGCGCCGACGATCACGACTTCATGGTCTGGAGTGACACGCTCGACAGTCGGTAACTGCTCGATGTCGATCGTTGTACTCAACTTGAACTCATGGCCTTCCTGCTACTTGAGATGACCGACAAGGGCACCGTCGTCGCCGAACAGCTCCTGCCGCCACTGCTGCACCAGCGCGGTCGTGTCGATGTCGTCGGGATGGAAGCCCGGCTTTAGGTACATGCGCAGATCGGCCATCAGCCCCTGCACCAACGGGTCCCGGAACACCGCACGCGTTTGACGCGCCACTTTGATCGGGCGCCATCCCCGCGGATCGGCCAAAATAGACAACAGCACCCCGATCGACACCACCGGGATCGTCAGGATGTACAGCACCGCCATCACCCCGATCCGGAGCCACTCCGGCCCATCGACGGCCCGGTAGACGTCGAACGCCACCGACTTATGTTCCAGCTCTTCCACCGCGTGCCAGTTGAGCAGGTTTCGCACCTCGGGATCGCCAGGAATCTTTTGTATCTCTTCGCCCAGCATGCGCTCAGCCAGTGTCGCGGTGTAGTGCTCGGCCGCCGCCGTGACCGCCAGGGGTACCCGCGCTGGCAGCAGGTTCTCAATTCGCACGATCAACCGGCTCCCGGCGGCTGTCATGCGGGAACATAAACAGCCGGACAATCGGGTAGCCCATCTCGATGAGCTTCTCGTTGAGCCGGCGGTGTTCCTGGCCGTGCACCGACTCCTGGCCAAATGAATCCGGCCACCCGCTTCATCAGTACCGGATCGGTCATCTGATCGGCAAAGCGCCGAACCGACCGGATAAACAACTCCTCACCTGGCGGAAACACGCCGGACAGCAACGCCACAAGGTGGCTGAACACGATATTGCCCTCAACGAAATGGTGGTCCATCGGCTCGGGATCGCCGAACCAAAACCGAATCCGCCGAGCCTTAGGATACGTACTCTCGGCTACTTTTTCGGCTGCTGTTCCGCTTTTCGCAGCCATTGCCTGACTAGCTACCATGGCAATCCCTTTTGTTGTGGATGTTCGCAATCACTTCAGGTAGCCGACGAGTTCTCCGTCGGTGCCGAAGAGTTCCTCTTGCCAGTGCTCCAACAACGCGTTCGTGTCGATGTCGTCAGGATGGAATCCCGGTCGCAGATATTTCGTAAGGTCTGGGATCAAACCCCGGAAGATGGGGCCACGGTACAGCCGATAGGCCTCCCGTATCACCCGTAGCGGCTGACGACGCCCATCCGGGTCGTGCGCCAGCGAGTAAACCAATGTGACGGCTATGAGGAGAAGCAGGGTCGGAATCATCACGGCCATCACACTCCTGCGCATCCGCTCCGTACCTCCCGCCACCGTGCGGAAGACATCGAATGCGACCGATTTGTGCTCAAGTTCCTCCACGGCATGCCAGTTCAGCACGTTCCACACCTGCAACTCGCCCGGAATCGCCTGGATTTCCTCTTCGCCCAGCGTGCGCTCAGCAAGTACGGCGGTGAAGTGTTCTGCAGCTGCTGTTACCGCCAGGGGTAGCCGCGCAGGCAGCCGCTCCTCCAGTCGCTTGACCCAGTCGTTAAACTTCTTCGAATCCCACCAAGCGATCGGGTAACCCATGTCGATGAGTTTCTCGTTCAGCAGGCGGTGTTGCTGTCCGTGGACCGATTCCTGGCCGATGAAGCCCGCCACCCGTTTCTTCAACGTGGGATCGGTGACCTGACCGGAAAATAGACCCAGGTGACCGGACGCGGCGGAGCCACCCGGCGCAGCCGGGTGTTCTTTCTCGCAGTTGTCGGGTTGTGTTGTGGGAGTTGGCCGGTGTCAGGCGACGGGTTCGAGGGTGACGCGATAGCCCAGGGCTGCGAGCTGCGCGACGTGGTTACGGGTCCGGCGTTCGGTGTTGATGCGGGTCGCGTGGTAGTCGGCACCGAGATCGTGGAAACGGGCCGTGGGGTCGTGCAGCAGGTTCCAGATGATGACCAGGATGGATCGGGCAACAGCGACGAGGGCCTTGAGCTTGCCGCGGCGTTTGACGATGCGCCGATAGCGTTCACCGAGGAAGGTGTTGGTCTTGGCAGCGGCTGTCGCGGCTTCGCCGAGAGCACCTTTCAGATATGGGTTGCCTTTGCCCGCCTTGCCCGAACGTTGCACCGGACCGGACTGGATGGTGCGTGGACACAGTTTTGCCCACGACACCAGGTGTCCGGCCGTGGGGAACCGGCTCATGTCGAGCCCGATCTCGGCGAGAATGATCTGCGCGTTCACCGGGCCGACGCCGGGAATCTCATCGAGTCGGTCGATCGTGGTCAACTCGCCGGCTTTGCGCGAAGCGGGGTTTGCTCCGCCGGTGGCGTCCCCACCGTTGACAGGTTCGGGCTCCATTGCAGCCAACAGTTGGTCGATGCGGGTGGTGAGCCTGCCGATCTTGGCGTCCAGCGCGTCGATCTGATCGAGCAGCATCTGGGCAAGTTCGGCGTGGTGATCGTCGAATCTGCCGGTCAGCGCCTCGACCAGAGCGGCTTGCTTGGGTCTCATCTTGCCGCGCGCCAGCCCGGCCAGCCGGCGCGGGTCCCGCTCGCCAGCGATCAGCGCCTTGAGCATGTCGCGCACCGACAGGGTGTCCAGAGTCGAGGCCACCGACGACACCTTGATCAGCGCGTCCTCGAGCAGCTTCTCGATCCGTTGCCAGTACCGGGAACGTTCGCGAGTCATATCGATCCGTAACCGGGTGTAGTCGCGTAACTCGCGGATCGGCGCCGGCGGCACGAAACTTGGCCGCAGCAGACCTTTCTCGGTGAGCTTGGCTAGCCAGACCGCGTCGAGTTTGTCGGTTTTGGGCCGACCGGGCACGTTCTTCACGTCGCGGGCGTTGACCAGCTGCACGTCGAGCCCGGCCGCCTCCAGCAGGTAGTACCAGATCCGCCAGTAATCCGACGTGGACTCCACAGTGACCTTCTCAATCCGCTCGTCAACGAGGTAGTCGGTCAACTCACCGACTGCGCCGGACGTGGCGGCCACGTCCCACACTTTGCTGACCCGCCTGCCCGCGCGGCTGCCCACACGCACGCACACCTTGCCCGAGGCCTTGGCTACATCGATCGCGCACACACGCTCGATCACCAACTCATGCTCGGTGTCAGCAATCTCCTCCGGCTGCTGCTGCTTCAACTCGCTTGCCCTCCATCAACATCGACGCTCTCAACAAGGCGGGCCGCCCGGGGGCCTCGGTTCAGGGAATCGAAATTCTGACCGGCGTGCTCGAAGCAACAGTGCGTGACCCTTCCAGGTCGGGCCCCGGCACCAGGCTCATCAACAGGCTCACAAAACCCAAGTTAACGTCGGCGTCGGCAGGCAACCCGACCCCCATTTTCACGCCTGCGAGGCGTCACCCGAAGGGAAACAGGGGGCTCATCTGAGAATCGACGCACCGACCGAATAAACAACTCCTCCCCTGACGGGAACGCACCCGATAGGTTCGCCACGAAGTGGCTGAACACGATGTCGTCGTTGACGAAGTACTTGCCGTGTGTGCCGCCGTCGCCGCCAAACGGAAAGCTTATCCGTCGGGTCCTCGGATAACGGGATCCAGCGCTCGCTGCGGTCACCGACTTTGCCTCTTGCCTTGCGTGGTCACTCGCCATGAATGCTAGCCCCTTCCTTGAACGTGTGACGTGTAGTTCCAGGTACCAATAGTACTAGGTGTTGGAACCACGCTACTGCGGATCCACGAGGTCGGCAAGCATCCGGCAAGCATCACGAAAAGTGCCCGCGAAACGCCCTCGGTGCATCACGTAAGAATGCCCGCGAAACGGTGATCCCCGCCAGGCATGGAGAGTGGGCTGTCGATGTCGTCTCGTGCCGAGATCACCGCGAAGTTCGCCAAGGCGTATGTGAAGGCGTCGAAGGCGAATAAGGGGCAGATTCTGGATCAGGTGGTGGAGGTCACCGGCTGGTCGCGTGACAATGCTCGGCGCCGGTTGACGGCCGCGGCCCGGCCGCCGGGAGCGGGCCGGCAGGTCGCCAAACGACCTCGCCGGCAGCGCAAGCCGAAGTATTCCTATGACGCGCTGAAGGTGCTGGGCCACTGGAGCGAACGGCGACGTGCAGTGTCGGTTTGTCGTCGTCTGACTCGTCTGGGCGGGAGACTTGATCCCACATGGTGTCGATCATCGGTTGCAGGAAGAGCTGTCCCAGCTGTCGGACCATGATGTCGATGATCTGGGTGGATCCGCTTCGCTCCGCATTTGCGATACCGGCGTCGCGGGCTTTGATGAGCTCCGTTCGGGTCAGCTCTGTCAATCGCTGGAGCAGTTGGCCTTTAGACCCTGCGGGGTCCAGTAGCGCGCGGCGCAGATAGTTGACGACGGCTGGGTTCGATTCGAGCATCTCCTTCACAGCCACGTCACGCGCCGTGGCGACTTGTCTTGGTGTTCCATCAACGGGGACCTGCGCGATCGTCTGCGCGAAGTAGTCGACGACGAGTTGTTCAACGGCGCGGCGGATTCCGTCCTTGGTCTTGAAGTGGTGGACAACCAGCCCGACCGTGACGCCGGCTCTCGAGGCGATATTTCGCATCGACGTGCGGTCCTCCCCGAACTCCGCGAACAGGTCCATCGCGGCGTTGCGAATGCGCGCCTTCGCGGTCAGGTCGTCTGCGCCTGCGCGTGGATCGGCGAACGGTCCCATGCGTCTCCTTCGTTCCGGGCAAGTGTACAGTGAACATCACTTCTTGTACAGATAGGAAGCTTCCTGTACAGTCGTACGGTATCAATTGAAGGACCACATGGTGCAGGGCAGTCTGAACGGCGTTCGCATCGTGTCGCTTGCGGTGAACATCCCGGGCCCGCTCGCGGCGGCACGGCTGGCGCGCTTCGGCGCGTCGGTAACAAAGGTGGAGCCCCCTACCGGAGATCCCTTGGCCGCGGTCGCGCCCGGCTGGTACGCAGAGCTCGCCAGCAAGCAGACGGTCTTGGTTCTGGACCTCAAGGACGCCGGCGACCGCGCCAAGCTGGACGTCGAGCTGACTTCCGCCGATGTGTTGCTCACCGCCATGCGCCCTTCGGCGCTACGCAGGCTCGGGCTCGACGACGCGCATGTCAGGTATCCGGGGCTCTGTCACGTCGAAATCGTGGGCTACGACGGTGACCTCGAGGAGCGTCCTGGCCACGACCTGACCTATCAGGCCACGCACGGCACCCTGCAGCCCCCGTTGATGCCGGCGGTTCCGGTCGTGGACCTCCTGGGTGCCGAACGTGCCGTGTCCGGGGCCCTGTTGGCGCTGCTTGATAGGCCGAATTCCGGTGCCGGCCAACACGTCCGGATCGTACTGGCGGACGCCGCAGCCGACGCCGGCGCAGCCGTGCGGTACGGCGTCGCAGGGCCCGGCGACCCGCTCGGTGGCGCGACTCCGACCTACGGGATCTACGCCAGTGCCGACGGCTATATCGCCCTGGGCGCAATCGAACCGCATTTCCAGAAGCGGACCCTCGAGGTCCTGGGCGCAGCAGATACCCACGAGGATCTCGCACGAGTCTTTGCCGGACAAAGCACGCGCCACTGGGAAGAAGTCGCCGAGACGGTTGACATCCCCATCGTTGGAATTCGTACACCGGAACAAGGAGGAGTGGAACATTGAACGCGCGCGAAGCAGTGATTGTCGGGGCGGTGCGCACGCCGGTGGGTAAACGAGGTGGCGCTTTGAGCCGGTGGCATCCGGCCGACTTGCTCGGTCACACCTTGCGAAACCTGGTGGAGCGCAGTGCGATCGATGCCAAAGACATCGATGACGTCATCGTCGGCTGTGCGATGCAGCATGAGCACCAGTCCGGAAATATCGGGCGGCACGCGGTGCTGGCTGCGGGTCTACCCGAATCGGTGCCGGCGGTCACCATTGATCGCCAATGCGGGTCCGGTCAGCAGGCGGTCAACTTCGCTGCATTCGGCGTCACCGCGGGCATCTACGAGCTGGCGATTGGGTGCGGTGTGGAGTCGATGTCGCAGGTGCCGATGCCTGCGTCGTTCATGCCGGGCGCGCCGCTCGGTCCGCAGTACTCGCCCGTGGAGTTGGCCCGCTACGACGACAACTTGGTGGCGCAAGGGGCGGCGTCGGAGTTGCTGAACTCCAAGTTCGGTATTTCTCGCGAGGAACTCGACGAATTCAGTATCCGAAGCCATGAGCGAGCATTCGCCGCGACCCGGGCGAAAAAGTTTCGCGCGCAGTTGGTGCCGATCACCGTCGATCCGCTGGATCCGTCGGCGGCGCCCGTCAGTGCCGACGAAGGAATCCGTGAGCAGTTGGATCCGGCGAAGATCGCGTCGCTGGAGCCTGTTTTCGCGGCCGACGGCCGCACAACCGCGGCCAATTCTTCCCAGATCAGCGACGGGGCAGCGGCGTTGCTGATCGCCGAGCGTGGCTACGCAGAACGCAGCGGGCTGGTTTCGCGGGCGCGGTTCCTGGCGATGACGGTCGCCGCGGCGGACCCGGTACTGCAGTTCACCGCGGTACTGGACGCCACCCACAGGGCG
>NZ_GG770554.1:42000-51973 GCF_000164135.1 Mycobacterium parascrofulaceum ATCC BAA-614
CTCGAGCGCGCCAACCTGAGTGTCAGCGACATCGACTTGTTCGAGGTCAACGAGGCCTTCGCCGGGGTGCCGCTGATGGTGCAACGCGAGTTCGGCATTCCCGATGACAAGCTCAACGTCAACGGAGGCTCGGTCGCAATCGGGCATCCGCTCGGGTCGACCGGGGCCCGCATGCTCACCGATCTGCTGTGCGAACTCGAGCGCACCGGACAGCGCTACGGCCTGCAGACCATCTGCGAGGCCGGCGGAACCGCCAACACCACCATCATCGAACGAATCTAAGGCACAGACATGGTCAGGGAAATCGTGAAGGGCGTGCCGTCGACGCACGGCGACCACTACCAGCTCAACACCACCAACCTGATCAGACATGCGGCGCGCACCTATCCCGAGCAAGAGGTCGTCTACCGCACCACGGAGGGCGACTGGCAGCGGTACACCTACGCAGACTTGTACGTTCGGGTCAAGCGGGCGGCGAACGCGCTCAGAGGAATAGGGATCGGCCCGGCCGACACAGTCGGAGTGCTCGACTGGAACAGCAAGCGGCACTTTGAGCTCAGCTGGGCCATTCCCGGCATCGCCGCGGTGATGCTGCAGATGAATCTGCGGCTGGCCACCGAAGACCTGAGCTACGTCACTGACCACGCCGAGGCGCAATGGATCCTGGTCGACGAGACACTCCTTCCGGTCGCCGAGGCGTTGGCTCCACACGTGCCGAAGGTCAAGGGCTGGATCGTAATGTCGGATAAGCCGCTCACCGAGATCGACACCACGCTGGAAAACGTCTTTCACCTCGAGGACCTGATGGCCGAGTCCGACACCGAGATCGACTGGCGGGTCATCGACGAAACCTCTGCTTACAGCGCGTGTTACACATCGGGAACGACGGGTCGGCCGAAGGGCGTCTACTACTCGCATCGTGGCAGCTACCTACACGCGATGGCGATGGCAGCAGCGATCAATCTCCGTCGCGAGGACACCGCGATGCTCATCACCCCGATGTTTCACGGCCAGTCGTGGGGGCTTCCGCACACCGCGATGTGGACCGCGGCGAAGGTGATCCTACCCGGCCGCTACCTGGCCGAGAACACGCAAATGCTCGTCGACGTGATGATCGCGGAGAATGTGACCGTCGCGAACGGCGCACCGGCGATTTTCCAGCCGATGCTGGACTACATCAAGACCCTTGCTGTGAAGCCAGATTTCAGCAGGACGAGACTGCTGTCCGGTGCGACCGAGCCGGCGAAGTCGCTGATGCGCGATTTCCACGAGCTCACCGGCGCCGATTTTGTGCAGGGCTACGGTGCGACCGAGACGACGCCGCTGATCACGATGAACATGGGCATCAAACCGTCCCTGCAGGGCACGATCACCGACGACGAGAAATGGGATTTCAAGCGTTTTCAAGGGCTGCCCGCTTCCGGTATCGACATCCGGATCGTCGACGACAACGGCAATGACCTGCCGCACGACGGTAAGAGTGTCGGCGAGGTACTGATGCGTGGGCCCTGGGTCATCGAGCGATACCACCAGCTCGACGACGACGACAACGCCGACCGCTTCCTCGACGGTTACTGGCGCAGCGGCGATGTCGGCACAATCTACCCGAACGGGTATCTCAAGCTCACCGACCGCCTCAAGGACGTAGTCAAGAGCGGCGGTGAATGGATTTCCTCTATCGATATGGAGAACGCCATCGTCGGACATCCGCTGGTGAAGGAGGCCGCGGTTGTGGGGATCAGCCATCCGAAGTGGCAGGAACGTCCGCTGGCCATCGTCGTGCCCGTCGAAGGTGGCGTGCTGACCCGCGATGACATCGTCGGTTGTCTGCAGGGGCAGTTCGCCAAGTGGCAGATGCCCGACGCGGTTCTCTTCGTCGAGGCGTTGCCGCGCACCAGTGTCGGCAAATTGGACAAGAAGATCCTGCGGGCCGAACACGCCGACGTTTACCGGGATGCGGTCACGTGAACAAACAAATTTTGCGATCGACTCGCGACGGTGCGGTGGCCCTGCTGGAGATCAATCGCCCGAAGTCGAAGAACAGCCTCAACGACGAGCTGTTGGGCGCGATGGGGGCCGAGCTGGCGGCGTTGCGGTCCGACACGGCCGTGTTGGCCGTGGTCATCGCGGGCGCCCACGGCATGTTCTGCGCCGGCGCCGACATCACGGCGTTCGACGAGATCCGGGCCCGGCCACTGGTCACCGGAGAGTCCAATGAGAGCTTCTGGTCGATACTGGCTGCGTTTCCGAAGCCGGTCATCGCCGCGGTCGAGACATACGCACTCGGGGGCGGCTGTGAGCTGGCGTTGGCCTGCGACATTGTCATCGCCGGCGAGTCGGGCCAATTCGGACTTCCCGAGGTGAAGATCGGCGCAATCCCTGGCGCTGGCGGAACTCAACGCCTCATTCGGGCGATCGGCAAATCCAAGGCTATGGCAATGCTTTTGACGGGCGATTCCATCAAGGCCCAGGAGGCGTGCGATGCAGGGTTGGTAGCCGAAGTCGTCGCCGACGGCGAGGCCGTGCCACGGGCGCTGGCGATGGCGCAACGGATCGCGACGAACTCCCCGCTAGCGGTGGCGCTGGCCAAGGATGCCGCTGTGCACGCGTTTCAGACATCACTGACGCAGGGACTCGAACACGAGAAACGGAATTTCTACGTGGCGGTGCATTCCGCCGACAGTCACGAGGGCCAGGCGGCATTCCTCGCCAAGCGCGCGCCCCAGTTCACCGGAAAGTAGGTAAAGCATGCCCGGACTCTTATTCCCGGACTACGTCGTTCCGTGGGAGACCGAGGATCAAAAACTCCTGCGCAAGCACGCCGCCGAGTTCTTCCGCAAGGAAGCGACTCCCAACCAAGCCAGGTGGGCGAAACAGCAGAAGGTGGACCGAGAATTTTGGAACAAAGCCGGCGCTGCCGGGCTTTTGGGCCTCGACCTGCCCGAGCAATACGGCGGTGGTGGCGGCAGTTTCGGTCACGAGGCGGTGGTGATGCAGGAGCGCGCCTACGCGCACGACACCGCGTTCGGTTTCTCCGTGCATTCGACGCTGGCTTCCCACTACATCGCCGAGTATGCCTCCGAGGAGCAGAAGAAGCGCTGGATCCCGAAGATGGTCAGCGGGGAGATGGTGATCGCCGTCGCGATGACCGAACCGGGCACCGGGTCAGACCTGCAGTCGATTCGCACCACCGCGGTTCGCGACGGCGACGAGTACGTCATCAACGGCTCGAAGACCTTCATCTCCAACGGTTCCCACTGCGACCTGGTGGTGATCGTGGCCAAAACTGAGTCCGGACTGTCGCTGATGGTGGCCGAAACCGAAGGGCTGGCGGGTTTCCAGCGCGGCCGGGTTCTGGAGAAGGTCGGCCAGCACGGCCAGGACACCCGGGAGCTTGCGTTCACCGACATGCGGGTGCCGGCCGCAAACCTGCTCGGCGGCGTTGAGGGCAAGGGCTTCGCCCAGTTGATGGAGCAACTTCCGCGCGAGCGGTTGACCATCGGGGTCGAGGCGATCGCGATGGCGGAGGCGGCGGTAGTAGAGACGATCCGTTATGTCAAGGAGCGCACCGCGTTCGGCAAGCCCCTCCTCGCCTTCCAGAACACCAAGTTCGTGCTGGCCGAATGCAAGGCGGAGGTGCTGGCCGGCAAGGCGCTGATCGACTACTGCACCGGCCGGTACCTCGACGGAAAACTCGATGCCGCAACCGCATCGATAGCCAAGATGTGGGGATCTGACAAACAAGTAGAGGTCACTGACAAGTGCCTGCAGCTTTTCGGTGGATACGGCTACATGATGGAATACCCGATCGCGCAGATGTATGCGGCGGCTCGGGTGCAGAAGATCTACGGCGGCACCAACGAGATCATGAAGGTGCTGATCGCGCGAAGCCTGTAGACAGACACACAAAAGGAGCAGCCGAATGGACATCGCAGCTAGCAGCGCGGTCGTCACCGGTGGCGCGTCCGGGCTCGGTTTGGCGACGGTGGAGACGCTGGCGCGGTCCGGAGCGCGGGTGGTCGCCGTCGACCTGCCCAATGCAAACACGGACGCGCTAAGCCTCCTCGGCGACACCGTCCGGTTCGCGCCCGCCGACGTCACCGACGAGGATGCAGTGACCAGGGCCATCGAGATCGCCAACGCGGACAAGACATTGCGTATCATCGTCAACTGCGCCGGCGTCAGCGATGGCACCAAGACCGTCAGCAAGAAGGGCCCTTTCCCGCTCGACGCGTTCGAGAAAGTAATCAAGATCAACCTGATCGGGACCTTCAACGTCGTGCGCCTGGGCGCATACGCAATGTCGCAGAACGACCCCGTCGGCGGCGAGCGTGGCGTGATCGTCAACACTTCCTCCGGCGCGGCCTTCGACGGCCAGATCGGGCAGGCGGCCTACTCCGCTTCCAAGGGAGGTGTGATGGCGGCGACGCTGCCGATCGCGCGTGATCTGTCGTCGTACTTGATCCGGGTCAACACGATCGCTCCGGGGCTGTTCGAAACCCCGCTTCTCAACTCACTTCCAGAGGCTGCGCTAACCGCTCTCAAGGCGCTGACGTTGCACCCAAACCGACTCGGTGATCCTGCCGAGTACGCACACCTGGTCGTAGCCATCGTTGAGAATCCGATGCTCAACGGCGAGACGATCCGTCTCGATGGCGCAGTACGGATGCCTCCGAGGTGATGTCCGGCCGTCAGAGTTGCTGATTGGATCCCACAACTCCAGGAGAGAATCAACGTGCAGGACAGTGTCCGCGTCGTCGTCGACCATGTGAACGAACACGGAAAATCGCGGCTGAGCGAGCGGCGGGTGGTGGCATCGGTGGGCCAGGCACTGCGTTGCAAGATGCGCAACGAGCGTGAACGCAGTTTCGTCTTCGTCACTCCGAGTCGGAGTCGGAGAGAGAGAGGCTTAGTCACGTTAGCCAACAGTCGACGAGTTCCTGAGCCCACGGGTATCGCCCGTTAGCCCTTTCAACGCCTGGAACAGCCGTTGTTGGCGTGTCCCTCCATCAAAACTCTCTGATGAACCGGCATCATTCTTGCTGACTGAATAGTTGATCAGATGATGTTTCTTCACTTTAGGTGAAGTCGAGGAGGCGTGGGTTGGCTCTGGCTGTGGTCCGCGATCTGCGGGAACATCGAGTACCGGCGAGCGAGGAGGAGCTTGCCGACTTCGAGACCGATGTGTTGGCCGGGTTCGTGCTGGCACGGGCGTCGGCCGGATTGGTCGACAGCACGATCCGCAACGACATCAACCACCTCGAGCTGATCCACGACTGGTTCGGCCGGCCGCTGTGGGAGATGCGGCCCGCCGATGTCGACGTCTATTTCGGCAAGGTGCTGCGCGACGCCAACCCCTCGACTCGCACCGGGCGGGCGGCGGCACTGACCGTGTACTTCCAGTTCTTGGAGCTTCGGCACAAGATCGACCTGCACAACATGACAGGTCGGGTCGTCGAGTGCCCGCTGGACGAGATCAACCGGCCGCGAGCCTCGGTCGATCCGCAGCTGCGTATCCCTCCGACCGCCGACGAGGTGGAGCAGCTGTTCGCCGGGTGGCGCCAGGAACTGGCTGGATTCAATCGGTCGTTGCAACACCTCGATTCCTCGGAGGTGTGTGGTGGCGTATGGGAAGCGGCAGTTGGAGGTTCGTGCGTATCGGGGGCAGATGCCCTCCCCGGGGCGGCCGTCGGTGGCCTGGCGGCAGGACAGGGTCCGGTTCTGGGCGGGGATCGCTGCCGGAGCGATGACCGAGGACGCCGCTACCGAAGCGGGCGTGTCTTCGCCGGTCGGGTTCCGCTGGTTCCGCCATGCTGGCGGCGTGAATCCACGCTTGCCAGAAACTGTTTCGGGCTGCTACCTATCCTCGAATGAGCGCGAAGACATCGCTTTATGGCGTGCCCATGGTGCCGGAGTGCGCGAGATAGCCAGGAGGCTGCGCAGGGCGCCGTCGACCATCTCGCGTGAGCTGCGCCGTAACGCCTCGACGCGCACGTATCGGCTCGACTACAAGGCCTCGGTCGCGCAGTGGCATGCCGAAAGGCGGGCGAGGCGCCCGAAGACGGCCAAGCTGGTCGGCAACGACCGGCTGCGCCAGTACGTCCAGGACAAGCTCTCCGGTGTCGTTCGTGGCGCTTACGGGCAGATCATGGCTGGTCCGGCCGCGACGCCGTGGAAGGGACGCAACAAGCCGCACCGAGGGGATCGGGCCTGGGTGACAGCATGGAGTCCTGAGCAGATCGCCCATCGGATCAAGCTTGACTTCCCTGATGATGAATCCATGCGGATCAGCCACGAGGCCATCTACCAAGCGCTCTACGTGCAAAGCCGCGGTGCGCTCAAGCGGGACTTAATCACCTGCCTGCGCCGGGGTCGGGCATTGCGGGTGCCGCGGGCACGGTCTCGGCAGAAAGCGTGGGCGCACGTCACGCCGGAGACGTTGATCAGCGCTCGGCCGCCGGAGGTCGCTGATCGCGCGGTCCCGGGACACTGGGAGGGAGATCTGCTGATCGGGTTGCAGCGCAGCGCGATCGGCACGCTGGTCGAGCGCAGCAGTCGGTTCACGATGTTGATCCATCTTCCGCGGGAGGCCGGATACGGGCTGATTCCGCGGACCAAGAACGGGCCGGCTCTGGCCGGCTACGGCGCCCTCACGATGGCCAACGCCCTAGCGCAGACGATCACCTCGCTGCCCGAGGAACTGCGCCGGTCGCTGACCTGGGACCGGGGAAAGGAACTGTCGGCGCATGCCCAGTTCTCGATCGCCTCCGGGGTCAAGGTGTACTTCGCCGACCCGAAGAGTCCGTGGCAGCGTGGCACGAATGAGAACACCAATGGCCTGTTGCGCCAATGCTTTCCGAAGGGCACCGACCTATCCCGGTGGAACGCCGACGACATCGCGGCGATCGCTCACACCCTCAACACCCGACCACGCAAGACCCTCGGATGGCGCACCCCGGCCGAAGCGTTCAACGAACACCTACACTCACTTCAGCAAGCCGGTGTTGCAACGACCGATTGAATCCAGCCTGGTCACCTGCCGCAAGTTCGCCCCGGCCGCCCGCAACTACGCGGTCGCCCGGCTGGCGGCCGACGTGGGACTGCGCATCAACGAGGCGCGGATGCTCGACCTCGACGATGTGCGGTGGGAGCTGGGGCGGTTCGGCAAGCTGAACGTCCGTCACGGCAAGGGATCACGCCGCAAAGGCCCCAAACCGCGACTGGTGCCGCTGATCAACGGCGCCGACCGCAGCCTGAGATGGTTCATCGAAGACGTGCTTGGACTGTTCGATATCGACCCGAATAGCCATGCCGCGCCACTGTTTCCGTCCGAACGCAAGAACATCGACGGGACGTGCATGCGCGCGACAGCTGACGTCTATCGCCGATCGTTGGCGGAGGCGGCGGACCGGCATCTGCCTGCGTGGTCGGGGAAGCTGACCCCGCATGTGCTGCGGCACTTCTGCGCGTCCCAGCTTTACCTCGGCGGAATGAACCTGTTCGCCATCCAGGAATTATGTGGTCACGCCTGGACGGCCACGACGGCTCGATATATCCACGTCCACGCCACCCACGTCGAAGATGCCTGGGTCACAGCACAACGTAACAACACGAAGTAACTGCACCTACGAACTTAAGGATTGGCTCAATGAAGTGGAATCTACGCCTGACCGCGGCCAACCGCGGCATTTGGAAGGCCAGCGAACTCCAACGGATGCTGGCCGAGCGCGGCCTGGTGATCAGCGCCGGCAAGATGTCGGGCTTGTGGTCGGGCAACCCCAACGCCATCAAGCTCCACGATCTCGATGTATTCTGCGCCGTGCTCGACTGCGCCATCGACGAACTGCTGATCCCCGAGCCCGAAACCGTGGCCGCACCCACGCCGAAGGGTAGCGAGGAGGCCGCCGCTGCGGCCGGTGAGGCACGTCCCGTCACCCCGCGCGCTCGGACGGGAAGGTCGCTGCCGCCGCGATGAATTGCCTGCAATGCGGAGCCGAACTGCCAGCCAACGGTCGCCGCGACCAAAAATACTGCGGCAGAAGCTGTTCAAAAAAAGCGCACTACTATCGCGGAAAGGCGGGACTGCCTGCTCGCCCGCCCCGGCGGCATCCAGCCTTGGAATCCGACGACCCCGTGCTCGTGGCCGCTGCGGTATACGCCCGGGAACGCGCTGCCGCCCACGATTGGTGCGGTGAGACCACAAACCGATGCCTCGACGCCCTGGTCACCCTTCTGGCCGGTCGGCCCCCCGGTGATCGCGTGCCGCTCAAAGAGGTTCGAACACGGCCGCATCGGCTCGCGTCCCGTCGCAGGCTTGTCGAAATCCTCTCCCACTTCGACCTGCTGACAGACGACACCGAACCTCCGATCCGTGCCTGGATCGACCGCGTCACCGCGGAACTTCCGCCAGGGTTCGCCGAGCCGTCGCACCACTGGCTCCTTACCCTGTTGGTCGGCGGCGCACGTGCTCGCCCACGATCGCCCAGGACCCTCTACAGCTACTTCGGCGCGGTCAGGCCCCTTCTCGCGCACTGGTCCACCTCCTACGACCATCTCAGGGAGGTCACCAGGGCCGACGTCGACGCGACGCTGCGGCCGTTTCAGGGAAACCAGTGCCACAATCTGATCAAGGCGCTGCGGTCGCTGTTCCGGCACGCCAAGAAGAATGGTCTGGTCTTCAGCAACCCAACAGCGGGTTTGAAGAGCCAACCAGTAGACCAAGACCTCGTGCCCATCACCGATGATGAGGTGCGCTCGATCGAACAGCTCGCGAGCGAACCGCGTGCACGCCTAGTTGTGGCATTGAGCGTCGAACATGCCTGCCGCACAAGCGTTATACGCAAACTGGTGCTCGACGACATTGACCTGCCGAACCGGCGGATCACCCTTGCTGGACAACCAACGGCTCGGCGAGCTCACCCACAGAGCGCTGATCACATGGCTCGACCACCGCCGGGACAGATGGCCCCACACTCCGAACCGGCACGTTCTACTCACGACGAAAACTGCATTGCGCACAACGCCGGTGAGTCAAACATCGGTGAAACAATCGTTGAGCGACAATGGGTTCACGATCGAACGCATCCGTGCCGACCGAATCCTTCACGAAGCGCTGACCGCAGGCCCCGACCTGCTGCATCTGTCTCTCTCGTTTTCGGCATCTCCCACAACACCGCGCGGCGCTACACCACCGCGAGGGAGTATCCGAAATTCGGTGTAAGTGGCCCGACACGCCGGGTGTGAGCCTGGCGGGGAAGGTCCACGATGACCGAAACGATGAGGGCTGTGACAGCAACAGCCGATGTCCACGATGATGAAGTGATGGTCAGCTCTCCGACACCGGAGGAGCTGGCGACGGCCCGCGAGCTGGTGCGGGCGGCCCAGGCCCGCGGGGTGTCGTTCGCCGATACCGCTGACGGGGTGCTTAAGGCGCTGACCAAGACGGTGGTCGAGACCGCGCTGGAAGAGGAGCTCGCCGATCACCTCGGCTATGACAAGCACGATCCGGCCGGGCGGGGGGCGCCGAATTCACGCAACGGCACCCGCACCAAAACCGTGTTGACCGACACGGTCGGACCGGTCGAGATCGCCGTGCCCCGCGACCGCGGCGGCAGCTTCGAGCCCCAGATCGTCAAGAAAGCATCAACACCGGTTGACCCGGGTCGATGAGATCGTGTTGTCGTTGTATGCCAAGGGATTGACCACCGGGGAGATCGCCGCCCACTTCGACGAGCTCTACGACGCCAAGATCTCCCCGGACACCATCAGCAGGATCACCGACAAGGTCCTGGCCGACATGGCGGAGTGGACCGCGCGGCCGCTCCGTCTACGCCGCAATCTTCATCGACGCGCTGAGCGTGAAAGTGCGCGACGGTCAGGTCGCCAACCGACCGTTCTACGCCGCGATCGGGGTCGATCTGGCCGGGCACAAGGACGTGCTCGGACTGTGGGCCGGCGACGGCGCCGGGGAATC
>NZ_GG770554.1:57480-84446 GCF_000164135.1 Mycobacterium parascrofulaceum ATCC BAA-614
CAGATTGCACGAGTTATCTCGCCGGTCTCGTTGCGTGAGTCGTGGACCGTTCTCGGCGACGACGATGCTCCGGTAGCGCCGGTCGACCGGTATCTGGCGTATCTGACCGACATCGAGCGATCACCGAACACGGTCAAGGCATACGCGCACGATCTCAAGGACTGGTTCGGTTTTCTCGCCGAGCGTGGTCTGGACTGGCGGGGCGTTCGGCTCGACGATCTCGGTGAGTTCGTGGCCTGGCTGCGGCTTCCGCTGCAGGCCCGGCATGGGCAGGTCGCGGTGTTGCCGTCGGTGCCGCATCATTGCACGGAATCGACTGTAAACCGCAAACTTTCGGCCGTCGGGGCGTTTTACACCCACGCTGCACGAGATGGGGTGGATGTCGGTGAGCTGCTGACCTCGTGGCAGGTCGGCGGCGCGCGCGGCGGTTGGAAGCCGTTCCTGCACCACATCAGCAAGGGCACGCCGAGGTCGAGGCGGGTGATCGCGTTGAAGACGCCGAAGAAGCTGCCGCGGGTGCTGTCGCCGGACGAGGTGCAGGCGATCCTGGACGGCTGCGGCCGGTTGCGGGACCGATTGCTCTTCGCCGTGCTCTACGACACCGGGATGTTCTCCAGGGCTCGGCCCCCGTGCGCCAGCGTGATTCTCTGAGTTTGTGCAGCTCAGAAGCTGATGTCGGAGATGCTATCCACCGCAACAGGTGTGGTGCAAGCAGACTCGCGCGTGTCATCGCAGCCGGGTTGGTGTGTTGAGTCGGGCCATGAGTTCGCGGTTGGCCGCCCGGGCTGCGGCGAGGTCTTCCTCGCGTTCGTCGAGTTGTTGCTTAAGGTCGAGGTTGTGCTGCTCGAGCTGGCTGATGCGCTGGTGGAGGGCGTCGATATCGGTGCGGGCGCCGAGCCCGGACTCGCGCCACGTCTGTTCACCGAGCGCTTCGGACAGCCGCTTCTCCAGCTGCTGGATGCGCGCGCCGAGCCGGGCGGCGCGTTCGTGGGCAGCGAGCAGATCGGCCTGCAGTGAGGCTCGGGTGACCCCAGGGCCGGTGTGCTCACTCGGGACTGGATCTGCTTGCAGCGCATGGATTTTCTCGAGCAGGTCGGGGTGTCGGTAGAGGAATGTGCGGTCAACGGCGGCGGCGCGGGCGATCGCGGTGGCGCTGAGCCGGTCGCCGGCGGCGGCGGCTTGGTCGATCGCGGCCAGCACGCGCCGGCGTCGGCGCATCGAGTCGTCGCGCCGGCCGTCAAGCATCGATCGGGTGCGTGTTGTCGACGAGACGGATTGTGCGGGTGTGTGATTCGACGTGGTAGCGGTGGTGGTCATGCGGTGGCCTCCGAGGCGATGGTTGTCGGTGCGGGTGGGGTGAGGCTGGGCATGCCCAGCGGGACGGTGTGGGCCGCGCGGTGACGGCGCACGATAGCGATCGCGTCGTCGATGCGGGCTTGCTCGGTCTCGTTGAGGTCGGCGACGTCTGCTTTGATGCGGTTGATCAGCCGCCGGATGCGGGTGATCTCCTCGTCGGTGGGGGTGGCATCGGCGCGGGCCCAGTCATCGACCCCGTCGATGGTGGCGGCCAGCCGTTCCCGGGTGCGTAGCAGATCATCGAGGTAGGCCTGCAGGTCGGGCAGGAACGCGATGTTGGTGCGGAAGTGATCGCAGCCCACGCAGCGGAACCGGACCGGGCAGGCCCCGCCGCCGGCCTTGACGTTGGTGGGTTCGGTGCAGGTGCCGTAGGGGACGGCGACCTCGCCGACGGCGTGGCGGGCGCGTTCGGATTCCAGCAGCATGCGCGCGTCACGCCAGATCCGGTTGCCGTGCCGGTCGAAACTGAGCGCGGTGACGGTGTCGACGGCGTCGCGGCGACGGTCCTCGCCGATGCGGTAGTAGCGCCGGGTCATGGAATAGCTACGGTGATCGAGCAATTCGGCCAGAACGTCGATCGGCACCCCGGCATCCGCGTGACGTTGGGCATAACAATGCCGATAGGCATAGGGCGTGACCTTGGTCTTGTCGACCTCGACCCCGTCGCGGGTGCGCAACACGGGCAGGGTCGAGATCCACTCGCGGTGCCGGTTGTCGAGCGTATCGATGCTGATCGGCTTTCGCCCCTCGGGGTTGCGGCGTGGTGTGGGCAGCAGTGTCAGTTCTGCGGGCGGGGTGTGAGGAAACATCGCCCGCACCCGGTCCTGCTGAGCGGCAATGACTTTCGCGGTAGCTTCGCCGATCGGCACACGCCGTCCGAGACGGTTGGCCTTGGCGTTGTCGTAAACCAGCACCGCCGATCCGTCCTTGTCGCGGTGCAGGCAGTTCAACGGCAAGGCGAGAATGTCCTCGGGCCGGCGCCCGGTGTCGATGCCGATCTGGGTGGCGACCCGCACCTCGACGGGTTCGAGGGCATCGAGGTGGGCGCACAGGATGGCCAGGACCTCCGGTGGCAGGTCGCGGCCGGGTTCGCCGCGTTCGGGTTCGGCGGGGATATCGCCGCGCTCGATGGCGAAATCGCCGGCCAGTCCGGCGGCTGTCTGCCCCGGCCGGGTCAGGCCGAGGGCGCGGATCCCGGCCAGCACCTCGCGCATGTCACGGCAGATGCCGTTGCGCCGGTATCGGCTGATCTCGCCGACGGACTCCAGATAAGCGAGTCGGTTGAGGAAATCCTCGATGTCGCTGCGGCCCAACGCCGAAGCGACGAGTCCACCATCGGGTCTGCGGCCGAGGAACTCCGACAGCAGCCGCAGCGCGTTGATCTTGCCGCGCACTCTCGCGGCGCCGCGACCTCGGTGGCGCGGGAGTTGTTCTGCTGCCCACCGCTTGACGGACTGGGCCAGCCAGGCCTGGCCGATCCCGGTGAACGACAAAGACCCGCGATGGCCGAAGACCGCGAGATCCCATGTGTCCTTTGCCTGTTCGCTGCCGGGATCGGCCAGAGCCCGCCGGACGTGCTGGGTCAGGGCGCTCCGCAGCGACCGCACGGACTTGTTGCGGGTGATCTCGGCCCGGTCGGTGGTGATCGAGGCGGCCTGTCGCCGGCGCAGCCCGTCGCAGAGCACCCGCAGCTCTACCTCGGTGATCTTCGCCCCGCCCCGGACGCGCTGCTGAACGCCGAACAGCACCTCGACCACCACCAGCACCGGCAGCGCGCGCAGGTTCACCCGCCCGCACTCGGCCACACCCGATTCCTGGGCTTGCCACCGATGCGAATCGAACTCAGGGTTGGTACCGAGCGCGCTACGCCAGCGCTGGTAGTGGGTGTTGCAGTAGCCGCGCGCGCTGTCGGCGGGCCGGGTGCACGCGGCCACCGCGCACGCGGGCATCGGCGGCAACGGCCGCACTCGCGGGTCGGCCAGGAACTGCTGCATCGACACCGGCGGTCGCCGCAGGCGGAACTTCTTGGCGTGCGGCTCGCACAACACCGCGTGCCGCACCGTCGGCACACACCGGCATCCCGGCACCGCGCACCGCGTCGCGGACGCGGGTTCGGCGGGCAGGCATGCGGCAGCGGCGATCTCGGCCGTGTTCATTCCCCGCCGAGTCAGGCGCGTGCAGCACCGATGACACACCGTGAGACCGGATTGCACGGTGTTCTGGCATCCCTCGGCCCGGCACACCGTCCGGCCCAACAATCGATGCTCCGCGAGCAACGACAACACCCTGGTCCGCGGATCCCACCCCGCCTCGTCCAAGAACCTGCGGTCGAGCATCCTCGCCAGCCGCGCGGCCGTGCCGATCACCACGACCCCGTCCAACACGTGCGGGGACTCGCCGCAGTCCTGCTCGACCGCGATTCTTTCAGCCAGCCCCACGGCGGTCACCGGGTCACCTGGGCCTGCTCGCGGGGACTGGGCACCGCATCCACGGCGGCCCGCAGCCGGGAGGAGTCCGGATGCAGGTAAACCTGCGACGAGGACACCGCGGCGTGGCCCATCAGGTCGGCGACCACATCGATCCCGGCCCCGGCATCAACAACGTTGCTGCCGAAGGCATGTCGCAACTGGTGGGGCCGCACCGCGACGTCGAGTCCGGCCCGCCGGGACGCCGCGGCCATCAACTCGCCGATCGCATCCGGCCGCATCGGCGCACCGATCCTGCCGCGGAACAGGTTAACGAACACGAAGTCACTGTCGGCGGCGCCGGTGACACGCATGCGTTCGAACTCGTAGACGTCGAACAGTTGCACCACAAGGAAATCCAGCGGCACCACCCGCTCCCGCCGCGACTTGGCCCAGGCCTGGTTCGGGTTGTCGTCTCGGCGCACCACATGCAGATGCGCGCGCTCGACATCGCAGCCCAGCCGCCGCGAGTCCACCAGCAGGTGCACATCGCTGCGCCGCAGCCCGCACACCTCCCCGCGGCGCAACCCGCCCCGCGCCATCAACAACACGATCAATCGGTCCCGCGCCGACCGGCACGCCCGCAGCAGCGCGACGATCTGCTCGTCGCTGGCCCGATCGATCGTCGTCTCCGGTTCCCGCAGCCGATGCCGGGCCCGCATCCGCCACGCCATCCGCCCGTCCTCGCCGCGGGCCTCCGCCGGCAGGTCCCGGTCATCGGCGACCTCATACAGCATCGACACCAGCCCCGCCGCGCCGTGGCCGGTCGCCACCGCGTGCACCACCATGCCCCGCACCGCGGTCAGCACCCCGTTGATCCGCGACGGGCCCCGCACCGCAGCAGCGCCAGGTCCGGCCACCACCACGCTCGCGGCGTCATCGACCGATGACCGGGCGTGAGCCAGCCACGTCATGAACAACGCGAAACCCTCCACACCGGCCTGCCAGGACCGGCCCGACCGGGCACACCAGCGCAGGAACAACGCGATCGAATGCGCATACGCCTTCGTCGTGGACTCGGCCGCGTCGTGGCCGAACCGCAGATGCCGCAGATACGCATCGGCGACATCAACCACCTGCAGGTCCTCATCCAGCACCGTCCAATACCGTTGCCCGGACGGCAAACTCACCGGGAATACTCGCATGGGCTCTCACTTTCGGGCCGACAGTCACAAACAACTACCAGCCACGAGCACCACACCCCCGGAGAAACGCCGAGCAACCCGCCCGATCATGTAGATCGAGCAACGTCCCGCAACAGGTCAGGAAACCCCGGAGAAGGGATGCGGATCGGCGAGGTACTTGGTTTGCGGCACAACGACATCGCCTCCGCTGAGCATGAAGTAACGGTGCGGCGACGCGACAACGCCAATGGCGCGCGCGCCAAGTCACAGACCGTCCGCACGATCCCGGTCAGCAGCGCGTTGATCCGATTGTTCGCCGACTACCTTCACACTGAGTACGGCGATCTGGACAGCGACTATGTGTTCGTCAACCTGTGGGGCCGTCCGCAGGGGCATCCGCTGACCTACGCCGCGGTCTATGACCTGGTGCGGCGGCTGCGCCGGCGGACCGGGATCGACTTCGACCCGCACTGGCTGCGACACACGGCCGCAACCCGGCTGCTGCGCGACGGAGTCAGCATCGAGGTGGTCGCGCATCTGCTCGGACATGCGCACGTGGCGACGACGACCACGACGTATGGGCACCTCACCGTGGAGGACGCTCGGCGGGTCATGGAACAGGCCGGTTGGTTCACCGATGGGCAGGTGCGGCTGTGAGGGCGCCGTCGCTCAAGCCTGCCGGCCCGTCGGGGCTGCTGGGCAAGCTGATGGCCGAGGTCCGCAACGAATTCCGCAGCAATGTACTGGAATTCGGGCCCGAGGATCCGGTGTTTGGTGGAGCCGAGTGCCGGGTTGAGGGGTGCGAGCGAACCGCCCGTGGACGCGGCCTGTGTGAAGGACATCGGCAACGGTGGCATGAAGAGGGGCGTCCGTCGCTGGAGCGGTTCGCCGTGTCGACCGATCCGCGGTGGCGGCGGCGACAACCCAACCAGCGCTGCCGGGTGCCCGGTTGCGGTTACGGCTCTGCCCGTGGCGGCATGTGCGGGCTGCACGCGCAACGATGGGAACGAGCCGGGCGCCCCAGCCTGGCGGGATGGCTGGCCGAACCACAGCCGTTCAAGCAGCCAGCGCCGGGCGCGACCTGCCGCATCCCGCATTGCGAGCTCTGGCCGCAGGGCACGTCTGCGTTCTGCCAAACCCACACCAATACCTGGAAGGGTCAACGGCAGACCCGACATTGACGAGTTCGCCGACCGCTTCGCCGCCGAAACCCCGCTGGCCAGCGAGCAGATCCGGCTCGACCGGCTGACCGGTCAGCTGAAGCTGGAACTGCAGTACGTGCTGCAACGCCGTCACGACGATCGGCAGGGCAAGCTGACCCCGGACGTGGTCATGCGCGTCGTGAAGGCACTGGCCGCAATAGGCGTGGGCTCCCTGCTCAACCACGACGAGGACATCTGGCACGACTGGGCTCGGTCGACGATCAATGACACTCGCTCCCGTGGGTTCCTCAGCTACGCATCCCGGGTGATCGCCGACCTGGCCGAAGCCGGCGGCTGGGACGCCGAATACCCGCGCGATGTCTGGCGCATGCGCCGGCTCGGCTACGACGGAGACCGCACGCTGCGGTTCGGCGGTATTCCGCAGCCGTGGCTGCGGGATCTGGCCAAGCGGTGGGCCCGGTGGCGGCTGTCGACCGGATTGGGCCTGGAAGCCGGCGGCGGCAGGCCGGTCGTTGTGCTCACCCGCTTCGCCGGGTTCCTCGCCGACATCGGCGTCGAGAGCATCGACCGGATCGACCGGCCGGTGCTGGAGCGCTATCTGGCCAACCTGCGCGGCGACTCCATCGGTGCCCAACGTCGCGGGACCCATATCGGGCTGCTCAACCGGTTCTTCGCCGCCGTTCGCCAACACCGTTGGGACACAGACCTTCCCGCAGACGCGATGTTCTTCGCCGAGGACTACCCGAAACGCGACGAACGGTTGCCTCGGGCACTGGCCGAACAGGTCATGGCTCAGCTCGAGGATCCCGACAACCTCGCCCGATTCACCGATCCTGCCCACCGGTTGATCACGATCATCTTGATGCGTTGCGGGCTACGGATCACCGATGCGCTACGGCTGCGCCGCGATTGTGTGGTCGCCGACGCCGAAGGTGCTCCGTATCTGCGCTACCTCAACCACAAGATGAAACGCGACGCGTTGGTGCCCATCGACGTGCAGTTGCGCGAGCTCACCGCCGAACATCGCAACCGCACCGCCCAGCGTTGGCCGGCAGGCACGCCGGTGTTGTTCCCACGGCCGACGAAGAACATTGACGGCACCCACCCGATCGCCAGCCCCACCTACCGGATGGCGCTGTTGCGCTGGCTGTCCGTCTGCGACATCCGTGACGAGCACGGCCAGCCGGTGCACCTAACCCCGCACCAGTGGCGCCACACCCTGGGCACCCGGCTGATCAACCGCGACGTCCCACAAGAGGTCGTGCGACGCATCCTGGACCACGACTCCGCGCAGATGACCGGGCATTACGCCCGCCTGCACGACACCACCGTGCGCCGCCAGTGGGAGGCGGCCCGCAAGGTCGACATCCACCGCACCACAATCATTTTCGACCCGTCCGGTCCGATCGCCGCGGCCGCCTGGGCCAAACAGCGCCTCGGCCGAGCCACCCAGGCCCTACCCAACGGCTACTGCGGACTGCCGGTGCAGCAGAGCTGCCCGCACGCCAACGCACCGTTGACTGAACTAACTGGCCCAGCCGCGTGGCGTGGCGCGGCGTAATGCGCCGGCCCCGATAGCTTTCGGCCATGAACCAAGAGCCAGTACAAACCAGGGATGTAGCCCGTCTTGTTGTTTCTCGCTGTGGGGAGCTCGCCTCAACCGGCGATCTGGGTGAGCCTTACCGGTTGATCGACGCCGAGGGCGCCGTCGTGGAATCAGTGGCCGCGTTTCTACGGGAGCTGCTCGCGGCTGGGCGTTCTCCAGCGACGCTGCGTTCCTACGGCATGGACTTGCTGCGGTGGTGGAGATTCCTCGGCGCGGTCGATGTCGATTGGCGCCGCGCGACGCGGATCGAAGCGCGCGATTTCAGCTGTTGGATTCAGCTGACGGTCAAACACCGGAGAAGGCCATCGTCGGACCAAGTGGTTGCAACCGTGGAGTCGGTTGGGCCGCCGAACCCCGTAACGGGCAAGGCCGCCCTCGGCCCCGGGTATGCCCCGGCGACGATCGCTCACAGCGAGACGGTGCTACGCGGCTTCTACGACTTCCAGCGTGACCTCGGTGCCGGACCGATCTTGAATCCGTTTCCCCTCGATATCGCACGTCGGTCGGAGCGGGCGAATGCCCACCACAACCCGATGGAGGCCTGGAAGCACGACCGTGTAGGGCGCTATCGCCCCAAAATGCCGCAGCGGATTCCGCGGGCGATACCCGACGATCGGTTCAACACGCTGTTCACCGCGCTGCCGTCGAATCGGGACCGAGCAATGGTTGCATTCTGGATCTCAACGGGAGCCCGCGCGTCCGAGCTGCTGGGGGTTCGCCAGTGCGATGTCGACCCAGGCCAACAACTGATCACCGTGGTGCGCAAGGGTTCCCGCGCCATACAGCAACTGCCCGCGGCGGCGGACGCATTTGTGTGGCTCCGCCTGTATCAGCAAGACCTGCAGGCCAAGTTGCCGCGTGGCCGGACCCGGCCGCTGTGGTGGACACTACGCCGACCACACCGTCCGCTGACCTATCACGCCGCGCACAGGATGTTCGAGCGGGCCAATGCCTGCCTGGGCTCGGATTGGACGTTGCACGACCTGCGGCACAGCGCCGCGATGCGGATGGCGCGGGATCCGCAGATGACGTTGAGCGACGTGCAGTGGGTGATGGGCCACGCCCACTTGACCACCACCGAGTTGTATTTGACGCCCTCCAAAGAGGAGGTCGTAGCGAGTGTGCTGGCTCACCACGCGCGGCAAGCGGCGCGGCGCGAAGATCCGGTTCCACCGCCGCCGGCGCCGGGCTACGACCCGCAGTCGCTGAGCGTCCTGTTCGGGAGGTCGATGTGACCACGATCGCCAAACACGTTGCGCGCAAACCACTTGCCGTGGCGAATGCGACCAAGACTCAGATCAGCGGGCGGAACAAGCAGCTGCGCGAACGGTTCCCCGCCCGTCAGCCCGAGCATTGTGGGGCAGCCACGGCCGGAACCGCCCAGGACACCATGGTCAGGCTGACCTCCGGATTGTTTACCTCGGATGTCAAGGGGACCCAGGCGGGTCGACGACGCGGTGTGACCAAGCTGCTGGACTGGCTGGCGACGTTTCCGGGCGACACCTGGCAACAGCGTTGGGAACTCAGTGGCGTCGAGCAGCATCCCGGCAAGACCTGGACCGGGCTCTCACTGAGGTGGCTGCAGGAGCGCGGTCAGGACGCGTCGTACGACGTCGACGATCTGGCCTCGGGCCTGCTCGTGTTGATCTGCGGCGACGTCATCCGTCCGGGTGTGCCGTGGATGCTTACCCGCACCCACGCCCGGCTGGCCGGTGCGATGGCGCACATCAGAGACCCGCAAGGGTTCGCCCAGCTGCGGCGACTCGCCGAGACCCAACCGGCCAGCTCCGCCGTCGACGCGCGGGTCGCGGCGACCAGGATCGCGACCATCCTCGCGTGCAAGGGCGGACGTGTCGCCGACATCACTGTCGGCGACTGTGTCGAACTGGTCGACACCCTGCGCCAGGTACACGCTCGCGGCGGACAAAAGAAGGTCGACTTCTACCTACGCCTGCGTGCGATTGGCATCTTCCCCGACGATGCGCCGCACACGATTCGCGCATTCGGGCAAGCCACCGGGCGACTCACGATCGAAGAATTAGTGGATCGATATCCGTTGCGTTGCCGACCCATTCGCGACCTGCTTGTCGACTACCTGCGGGAACGTCAGCCGTCGCTGGACTTCGCCAGCATCGACGCGATCTCCCGCAGCCTGGCCGGGCTGTTCTGGGCCCGCATCGAAGCCATCGCACCGGGCATCGACACCCTGCAGCTGCCCCAGGACGTCATCCGGACCTGGAAGGACGACCTGGCCACCAAGAAGCGAACGATCACCAACGCCGCCGGTGAGCAGATCGAGGTCGCAACCCCGCGACTCAACGCCAAAGACGAACTACTCCGGGTGCGAGCGTTCTACCTCGACATCGCTCAATGGGCCGTCGACGATCCCGCCCGATGGGCCCGGTGGGCGGCTCCCTGCCCGATTGGCGACGCCGAGATCCGACGAGCCAAGGAACGCAAACACCGCAAGGCTCGGATGGACCAGCGCACCCGCGAACGACTGCCTGTGCTGCCGGTGCTGGTGCGCACCGCGAACGAGCGCCGCCGCACCGCACAACAGTTCTTGCAGGCCGCTGACCAGACGGTGTCTGGAACCCTGATCCCCGGCACCGACGCCAAATTACGGAAAGCGCACGTCCCCAAAGCCATAGGCCGCCACGTCTGGGCCGACGACACGGCCACGGGCAAACGGCGCAACCTGTCCTACGAGGACGACGAGGCGTTCTGGGCGTTCGCGACGATTGAAGTATTGCGACTGACCGGCATCCGCTGTGAGGAACTGCTTGAACTCAGCCACCACAGCATCACCGAATACCGCCTGCCCTCCAGCGGCGAAGTGGTGCCGCTGCTGCAGATCGCCCCCTCCAAGACCGACACCGAACGCCTGCTGCTCGTCAGCCCCGAACTCGCCGACGTGCTCAGCGCCATCATCACCCGCCTCCGCGCACCAAGCGGTGCGATACCCCTGGTGCCGTCCTACGACACCCGAGAGCGAGTCTGGAACCCGCCGATGCCGCTGCTGTTCCAACGCGCCATCGGCAACGAGCACCGCCCCTTCACACCCAGTGCGATCCGCAAACTGCTCATCGACGCACTCGCCGCCAGCGGGCTCACCGACGCCACCGGCGAACCGCTGATTTTCTCGCCCCACGACTTCAGAAGGATCTTCGTCACCGACGCAATCATGAGCGGGCTACCACCGCACATCGCCCAAATCATCTGCGGGCACAAGACAATTGACACAACCATGGGATACAAAGCCGTCTACCCCATGGAAGCGATCGAAGCCCACCGAGCGTTCATCGCTCGCCGACGGGCAACCCGACCCAGCGAGGAGTACCGGACCCCGACCGAGGACGAGTGGGACGACTTCCTCGCCCACTTCGAGAAGCGCAAGGTGTCGGTCGGGACGTGCGGCCGCGCGTTTGGAACGCCGTGTTTTCACGAGCACGCTTGCGTCCGATGTTCGCTTCTCCGGCCGGACCCAGCGCAACGACCACGCCTGGAAGAGATCCGCAGCAACCTCGAGGACCGAATCGAGGAGGCCAAACTTCACGGCTGGCTCGGCGAAGTCGAGGGACTCCAAGTCAGCCTCGCCGGGGTGAAAGACAAACTCACTCAGATCGACACGAGCCGTCGCCTCGCGGTCGACCTCGGAACCCCCTCCCTACCAACAAATGCGCGGCCACGATGAACGGATCGCTAAGTGCCCCAGCTAAGTTCAGAGAAGCCTGTCTGACCTGTCCGATGTTCCTCACCACCGCCGAGTTCCTGCCCCAGCACCACCAGCAGCGGCAACAGAGCCTGCAGCTGATCACCGCCGCCCAAGCCCGCGGACAACAACGTCTGGCCGAGATGAACCACCAAATCCTGCACAACCTGGACAACATCATCACCGCCCTCAACGATCCACAACCAGGGAAGGCCAAACATGCCGGCTGACAACAGCATCCACCTCATCCACGCCGCCCAGCAGCGGCACGAACACACCCGCGCCAAGGCCATCGCTGCGATGCACGAACTCGACCGGACCGGCGCCCTGCTCACCTTCGAATCCGTCGCCCGCCACGCCGGTGTCTCCCGCTCGTGGATCTACACCCAAACCGACCTCAAAGACGAGATCCGCCGGCTCCGCACCCAACACCGACCCGAGCCAAGCACACCGTTACCCGCCCGACAACGCGCCAGCGACGACTCCCCGCGGCAGCGCCTCGAAATCGCCAACCGCCGCAACCGCGAACTCGCCGACGAGAACCGGCGGCTACGCCGCCAACTGGCGTGCGCCCTTGGCCAACTCCGCGACGACACCGGCCGACATCATGAACCGACGCATCGCGATTCGGTAACAATCGGGCCGTGCTAACCGCCAAGCGATATCCATCTCCAACCGCGTCATGGACACCCTCCACGACACAAACCTGCAGGTCACAACAGCTACCGCGGCCAGAACTCCAGATAACAATCGAGTCACTCAACGCCCGCTACCGACGGGCGATCAAGGCTCGCGGCCATTTCCCCTCGGAGGCCGCGGCGCTGAAGTGCCTGTATATGGTGACTCGCTCCCTCGATCCCAAGGGCACCGGCCAGCAACGCTGGGCGGTCCGCTGGAAGCCCGCTTTGAACGCGTTCGCAGTAACATTCGCCAACAGAATGCCCGACCTCAACCGAGGATAGGGAAACGCCACTTACACCGAATTCCGGATGGACCCGTCGGCGAAGTGCGCGGCCACTTCGCCGGTCGTTAATCCTTTAGCGGTCAACGACAACACGATCTCGTCGATGCCGGTCAGCCGACGTTGGCGCTTCTTGACGATCTGCGGATCGAACGAGCTGTTGGTATCGCGCGGCACCTCGATCTCGACCGGTCCGATCTCGGTGAACACCGTCTTGGCCCGGGTGCCGTTGCGGGCGTTGCCGCTGCCACGTCCGACCGGGTCGTGCTTGTCATAGCCGAGGTGCTCGGCCATCTCTGCGTCCAGCGCGGTCTCCAATACATTCTTGGTGATCTGGTTGAGTAGCCCGTTCGGGCCGACCAGCTCCACGCCCTGCTCCTTGGCCTGGGCCAATAGTTGTTCAGCGAGCTGCTTTTGATCCACCTCGGTAGCCATGGGCTCGAGTGTTTCGGACATCATCAGTCCTTCCCGCCAAGCTCACGCTCGGCGTGTCAGACCAAGGTCAGATCCACCGCTGTTCAGACAGTCCCCATCCTCAGTTTCGATTGCAGGGACCAGATCTTGTTGAGCAACAGTGCCTTTGTGTCGTAACGGTGGTAGCCGACCACGGTGCGCACGATCGCCCAGTTCTTCTGCTCGACGTGGCAGCCGTCGTTTTTGTTTCCGGGCCGCGAGCGGGTGAAGGTGATCTGGCGCCGCTCGCACCAAGCCAGCAGGTGGTGGTTGATGAACTCGCTGCCGTTATCGAAAGCCCAGGATCGGGAAGGGCATGGTGGTGGCGATCGAGGTGCCTCACCAAAAAGTGAGCGCGAAGCGTGGGCTGGTGCCTCACGCATGGTGAGCGCGTGGGGGCTTGCACTACTTCGCCTTGGCCAATCGGTCGATTGACGGTTGCAATGCTTCCAGGTCGATGTGGCGGGCGGCGGCAAGGGCGTCGGTCTTGGTCTTGGCCAGGTCCAGTAGCTGCATTTGGATGGTGTTGATCTGCCGGGTCAAATCGGCCGGGTTGATGCCCTCGATTCGGGCGGACACATGCGAAAGCTGTTGCGCATCAAGTATTCCCGATTCCTGCAGACGTTGCCACGGCGTGGCCGGCGTGTCGTAGATGCGCGTGCGGCGACTGGCCGCGGTGGTGCTGTAGCCGATGGGCTTTTTCGTCGGGGTGAAGAAGTTGCACCGCAGCGACACCAGCTTCCACAGCCGGTTGAGCAGCTCCAGCTCCTCGGAGGTGTCGTAGCGCCAGTAGAACGCGTGTTTGCGCACCACGTGGTTGTTTTTTGACTCCACGTGCGCTTGGTCGTTCTTCTGGTACGGCCGCGAGTGGGTCTGGGCGATGTCGCGGGTCTGCAGCCAGGCGGCGACCTCGTGATTGATGAACTCACCGCCGCAGTCCAAAGCGAAAATCACCAGATCGAACGGGAACCGCTGTTGCAGCTCGTCGATGCCGGCCGTGATCCACTTCGAGGCGTTGTTGCGGATCGAGAAGTTCTCGGTCCAGCCGATCACCAGGTCGGTCATCGTCAGCGTGCGGGCGAACTCGCCGATCAATGTCGGGCCGCAGTGCGCCACGGTATCGGCCTCGATCACCCTCGGGGCCTCAGGTGCCTCATCGGCGCAGGTACGGATGGCGATCGAGTTACGCAGCAGCGGCGACGGTTTGGTCGTCGAGATGCCCTTGATGCGCATCCTGTCCCAGGGCCGGTTTCAGGTAGCGGTCCAGGGTGGCCGCGCTCATCGCCTTCAGCTCCGCTGATGCCGCCTCGGTGGCGAACGGCCTGTCAAGATCACCGGATTCAGCCAGCAGCGGCAGCCACAGACCCACCATGACCACCAGGTACTTGCCGCACGGCATGCCCATCAAGGCCCACACATACTCCAGCAGTGCCCTGGCGTCGTCGCTGAAGCCCCGCGGCCGCAACGTACGCCTGTCAACCTGCTCGGCCGGGTCCGGCAGCCTCGGGCCGGTCAGCATCCGCCGAGCCGTCGAGCGGCCCATCCCCGTGGTGGACACCACCCGATCCAAAATCTTGCTCTTGTCCGCCTTCAACGCCTTGCGGTACTGACCTCGCAGTTTGTTCGCTACCTGCCGCCTCGCAGCCATGTCGATCTTGCCTTCCACATCGGGCAGGCCTTCCGGGCCACGCGCTCAAAATAGGTGAGGCACCACCGCCGGCCACGCGCTCAAACTCAGTGAGGCACGCCGGACTATTGACAATTGGTCGATCTTTGTAAAAGATTGGTAATACCGTCTGTCCGGGGTATTCGGGAGCAGCCAGTTGCCCGGTCGACGGCCGTCAGTATCCGGGAATGACGGGCAAGGGATCCACGCTATGCAAAGCACTATGCAAGACGTTCCGCTTTCTGTGACATCGATCGTCAAGCATGCCAACTCCATTCACGCCGACCGCCGCGTCGTCACACCGACCGAGTCGGGCTACCGGGCCGCGACCTACGGCGAGGTCGGCCGGCGGGTCGGTCAGTTAGCTAATGCGCTGCATGACCTTGGCGTCACCGGCGATCAGCGTGTGGCTACCTTCCAGTGGAGCAACCAGGAACACTTGGAGGCCTATTGTGCGGTGCCGTCGATGGGCGCGGTGTTGCACACGCTCAATATTCGTCTTACCGCCGAGCAGCTTGGCTACATCGCCAACCACGCCGACGACAACATCGTCATCGTCGACATGTCGTTAGCGCCGCTACTTGCGCGTTCTTTGCCGGCCATATCGTCGGTGCACACGGTGATTGCGGTCGGTGAGGGCGATCCCGAGCCGCTACGGGCGGCCGGCAAGGCCGTCGTTTCGTACGAAGACCTGATCTCGACACATCCCACCGAGTTCGACTGGCCTGAACTCGATGAGACGTCGGCCTCGGCGATGTGCTACACCAGCGGCACCACCGGAAACCCCAAGGGCGTGGTCTACAGCCACCGATCCACCTACCTGCATTCACTGGCCGTCTGCACTGGCAACGGGTTGGGCATCGCTGAAGCCGACCGCATCTTGGCTATCGTGCCGATGTTTCAAGCCAATGCGTGGGGCCTTATCTATGCCGCGCTGATGGCGGGGGCCGAACTGGTACTCCCGCACCGATGGCTACAACCTGGAGCGCTGGTGGCCATCATCGAGGACACCCGCCCGACCGTGGCCGGTGCGGTGCCCACAATCTGGAATGACGTCCGGCACTTCCTGGGCTGCGAGCCCGGTCATGACATCTCGTCGCTGCGTCTGGTCGCGTGCGGCGGATCGGCGGTACCGGTGTCACTGATGCGCGGCTTCGAACGCGACCACGGCGTACCGATCGTGCAGGCGTGGGGAATGACCGAAACCTCGCCGCTGGCCACGGTGGCCAAACCGCCGACTGGGCTCGACGAAGACCAACAGTGGGCGCTGCGTGCCACCCAGGGCCGCCCGATATGCGGCGTGGAAATCCGGCTGCGCAACGACCAGGATCGCACCCTGCCGTGCAACGGAGAAGCGGTCGGCGAGATCCAAGCCCGCGGGCCGTGGGTAACTGGCTCTTATTTTCGCGACGACGACGCCGACAAGTTCGACCAGGGGTGGCTGCGCACTGGCGATGTCGGCCACGTCGACGAGCATGGCTTCTTGACGCTGACCGACCGTGCCAAAGACGTCATCAAGTCCGGCGGGGAGTGGATTTCGTCGGTCGAATTGGAGAATTTGCTGATCGCCCATTCCGGGGTACATGAAGCCGCGGTCATCGGTGTGCCCGACGAGAAGTGGCAGGAGCGTCCACTCGCTCTAGTGGTGGTCAAACCCGGCGCCGATATCACGCCAGATGAGCTACGTGCCTTCTTAGACGGCAAAGTCGCTACGTGGTGGATCCCGGAGCGCTGGGCCTTCGTCCCCGAAATCCCGCGAACCAGCGTCGGTAAATACGACAAGAAAGTGCTTCGGGCATGTTACACCGCCGGTGACTACAACATCGTGGAATTCGTCTAGCGACCAAGGTTCGCTAGACCCGGCAATGCAGCCGAATAATTAAGGAGGTTACATGGCAACCACACGTTACCATTCGCTGGGTGCCGGCGGGCTGAACTGGGAAAGCGTGCCACTCAGGCTGTTCGCTGGCGGCATCGCCAAACTCTGGGACCCCGCCAATATCGACTTCTCCCGCGACAGCGCCGATTGGGAGGCGCTTTCCGACCGCGAACGCGTGTACGTCACCCGATTGTGCGCGGGCTTCATTGCCGGAGAGGAAGCAGTCACCCAGGACATCCAGCCGTTCATGGCCGCAATGCGGGCCGAAGGCCGGCTCGGCGACGAGATGTACTTGACGCAGTTTGCGTTCGAGGAAGCCAAACACACCCAGGCGTTCCGCTTGTGGCTCGATGCCGTCGGGGTGCGCGACGACTTACATAGTTTCCTCGATCAAACTCCGGCATACCGGCAGTTGTTCGACGAGGAACTTCACGAATCGCTCAACACGCTCTATGTGGATCCCTCGCCGGCTGCCCAGGTTCGCGCTTCGGTGACGTACAACCACATCATCGAGGGCATGTTGGCGCTGACCGGCTACTACGCCTGGCACAAGATCTGCGTGGAGCACGGCATTCTTCCCGGCATGCAGCAGCTGATTCGGCACATCGGCGACGACGAGCGACGCCACATGGCATGGGGCACTTTCACCTGCCGGCGCCACGTCGCTGCCGACGACACCAATTGGACGGTGTTCGAAACGCGCATGAACGAACTCATTCCGCTGGGGCAGCGCCTGATCGACGAGGGTTCTGCACTGTATGGCGACGACATACCCTTCAATCTGTCAATCGACGAGATGAGGACCTATGCCACCGACAAGGGGATGCGCCGGTTCAGCACGATCAGCAGCGCCCGCGGGCGACCGCCCGAGGAAATCGACCTCGACTACTCGCCACTGCAGCTGGAGGACACCTTCGCGGACGAGGACGCGAGGGTGCTGGCCGGTTCGGCCTGACTTCGACGAGATCGGCGCCAGTGCGTAAAAACGCGGAATTTTTGCGCTGGAGTCGATTCGGCACTGCGAGTACCAACACTGCTCCAGCTTAGTTGCCGTCGCCGGTGCCACTATCTCGGCACGCTTCAAAGATCCGCGATGGCGCAACGCTCCAAGCGGCGGCGAGGCCAGTCATTGACCGCACGACCCGGAGGAGACGACACACGATGCGTCGACCACTTGAGGACGGCTACTTCACGATGCCCAACGGCGATGAGCAGCCGCGGTTGATCGGTTCCTATAGCCCTGCTGCCGACAAGTACTTCTTCCCCCGCCGCCGCCGCTGTCCGTTGACGGGCGGCCCGGTCGAGGATGTCCTGCTGTCACCAACCGGCGAACTGTACGCCTGGACCTACGTCGAGTCGGCGTGGATGGGCAAGTCCCGGTTCGGCTCCACAGGCGACGGGCACGGTGTCGGCCAAGTTGACCTACCGGAGGGCGTGCGCGTGCAATCCATCCTGCGTGGCGAGATGGGCGACTGGGAGATCGGCATGCCCATGCAGCTTGAGGTCTACCCCCTCATGACCGATGCCGATGGCACTGAGCTGTGCTCGTTCCGCTTTTGCCCTACTCGACGGGGGGCATCTCGGTGATGGCCCGCGACGTCTATGTGATCGGCGTGGGGATGGCCCCGTTCGGCCAGCCGGACGCCAACGCGGCCGACTTGGGCTTCGGGGCCGGTGTCAACGCGCTCGGTGACGCCGGCATCGGCTTCGATGAAGTCGGCTACCTCTACAACGGCTACATCGGCGCCGGTCTGCTCACGGGTGTCACCCTTGCGAAGGATCTCGGGCTTACCGGCATCCCGATCACCCACGTCGAGAACGCGTCGGCCACCGGATCGTGCGCCTTCCATGAGGCGGTCCAGGTGGTGGCGGGGGGGAGCGTCGATATCGCGATGGCGCTAGGGTTTGACGACCTCAATCGCGCCACTCGAGCTATCGGGGGCAGCAAGCCCGGCATTGGCCAGGTGATCCTCCCGGCGGCGTTTTTCGCCATGTGGGCGACACGTCGCATGCACGAAGTGGGCACGACGGTCGAGACCTTCGCCGCCATCGCGGCAAAGAATTGGAACCATGCGCGGCTGAATCCCTACGCGCAACGTCGGGCCGACCATGAGGTCACCGTCGAAGAGATCCTCGCCTCGCGCATGATTTCCTACCCGCACACTTCGAAGATGGCCTGCGCCGCTGGCTCTGGGGCTGCGGCCGCGATCGTCGCGAGCCGCGAGGCGGCAGAGCGCGTGGCCGGTTCACGCCCGCTGGTGAAGGTGGTCGCCAGCCAGCAGCAGTCCGAGCAGTTCGTTGACGGCCACATTTTCATGGGTGCGGTCGTCGGTCCGGGCGAGCTCACCGCGGCCACGGCAAAGGCCGCCTACGACGAGGCCGGTGTCGGGCCGGCCGACCTCGACCTCGCCCACGTGCACGACGCATTCCCCATCGAGGAACTGATGTATTACGAGCTGCTCGGGGTGTGCGCGGCTGGGGAGGGGGACAAGCTCGTCTCCGAGGGCGCGACCAGCCTGGGTGGTCGTATCCCGTTCTCGACCGACGGCGGGCTGATCGGGCGCGGTCATCCCGGTGGGCCGACCGGCCTGGCCCAGATCTGGGATGTGACACGGCAGCTGCGGGGCGAGGCGGGCCCGCTGCAGGTCGAAGGCGCTCGAACCGGGCTTGCTCACATGATGGGCGCGGGCTCGGTCTGTGTCATCCACATCCTGCAGGCCGGGCGGTGACGTCATTCAACACATCCGATAAGAGAGAAATCGCCCTGCGGGGCGACAGCATGGAAGGGAAATCGCGTGGCTGAGCTTAGCTTCGACGGGAGGGTCGCCATCGTGACCGGGGCGGGAAACGGTCTCGGCAAGGAGCATGCGATGCTGCTTGCATCACGCGGCGCGCGCGTGTTGGTGAACGATCTCGGCGGCAGCGTCGCCGGCGTCGGCGCGGACCTGACCGCGGCGGAGGCCGTCGCTCAGGAGATCGAAGCCGCCGGCGGTATCGCGGTCGCCGATGGTCACAGCGTGGCGACCCGAGAAGGTGGGGCGGCCATCGTGCAGGCGGCTCTCGACGCCTTCGGGCGGGTCGACATCGTCGTCAACAACGCGGGCATCCTGCGCGACAAGTCCTTCCACAATCTCACGCCGGAGCTACTCGATCCGGTGATCGATGTCCATCTCTACGGCACCATCTGGGTGACCCAGCCGGCGTTCCTCAGGATGCGCGAGCAGGGCTACGGCCGGATCGTCAACACCTCCTCCGCCGCCGGGATTTTCGGCAACTTCGGTCAGACCAACTACGGGGCCGCGAAGATGGGGGTCATCGGCTTCACACGGGTGCTCGCCCAGGAAGGCGCGAAGTACAACATCAAGGTGAACGCGATCGCGCCGATGGCGCGGACCCGGATGACCGAGGAACTCCTCGGGCCGATCGCCAAGAAGCTGGACCCGGCACTGGTCGCCCCGGTCGTCGCGTATCTCTGCCATGAATCCTGCGATCTCACGTCGAGGATCTTCTCCGTTGGGGGCGGGCGAGTGGCCGAGATCTTCATCAGTGTGACGAAGGGCTTCTCATCGCCGACGCTCGATATCGAAGCGGTCCAGGACAACCTTGAGGCGATCTGCGACCGAGAGGGATACCAGACTCCAACGCAGGCCAACGACGAGATCGGCCTCGTGCTTCAAGCGCTCGGCTGAACACGTACGTACGTTGAGGAGGACCATGCCATGGCCGTGATCGACCTGCTGCGCCAAGCGGTAGAGGACCGACCGGACAAGACCGCCGTCATCGCCGAGGACGGCGCGGCCACTTTCCGCGAGCTCGACGCTGCCAGCAGCCGGGTCGCCCAGCAATTGCACGCCGCTGGGGTGAGCCGCGGTCACAAGGTGGCGATGCTGCTCGCCAACGACCAAGCGATGCATTTCAATGCAGTGTATTTCGGCATCCACAAACTTGGTGCCGTGCCGGTGCCGCTCAATACCCGGTGGGCAGCGCCGGAAAAGCTGTTCGTGCTTGAGCACAGCGACGCCGTGGCGGTGATCACCGGTCTCGCCCACCGGGAGGTTCTGGTTGCGCTTGCCGAAGGCGAATCTGTCGAGATCGGCGGCCGTCCCGGTAGCTTCCAACTTGAGCACTTCTTCGTGACCGGCAGCGAGGCGCTGGATGGATTCACCCCCCTGGGCGACGTGGTGGGCGCGGGCTCTGCGGACGTGCCGCTCCTCGAGCCTTCCCTGAGCGCCGACGACCCGGCGGATCTGCTCTATACGTCCGGCACCACCGGGATGCCCAGGGGCGTGCTGGTGCCCGAGGGCAACCTCGCCGACGAGCCCGGCCAGGCGAGCCTCGGGCAGCTTCTCGGCGCGATGTTCGGCGAGAGCCTGCTTCATGCGGTGCCCTTGTTCGGTTTCACGGGCTGCCATGGCCTGATGCTGCTAAGCATTCGTGCCGGGGTCACGCAGATCGTGTTGCCGCGTTTTGATCCCGAGCAGTTGCTCGCGGCGATCGAGCGCTACCGCGCCACGTCGATCATGGGTGTGCCGACAATGCTGAATTTGGCCATGAAGCACCCCACGGTGGGTGATCACGACTACAGCTCGCTGCAGCTCGTGTTTTTCGGGGCGGCGCCGATCCAGCCCGACACCGTGCGCAAAATGCGGCAGGTGTGGCCCGGAGCGAAGATGCTGAACGCTTACAGCCTCACCGAGGCCGGTGCCGGCGCGGCCTGCATCCTCGGTCCCGACCCAGATGACATCCTTGCCCGGCCGGGCTCGGTTGGCAGGCCCGTAGGATGCGAGGTTGTCGTCGTTGATGACTACGATAACCCACTCCCCCCAGGCAAGGTCGGCGAGATCTGCTTTAAGTCGAAGATAGCTCGGCGCAGCTACTACAAGGGGGAGCAGCCCACCGCGGAACTTTGGAGCGGTGGACTGTTGCACACCGGCGACGTGGGTTATGTCGCTGACGATGGCTACGTCTATCTGACCGAGCGCAAAAAAGACATGATCCTGCGCGGCGGCTACAACATCTTCGCCATCGAGGTCGAGCGCGTGCTGCTCGAGATGCCCGAGGTGCTCGAGGCCGCAGTCATCGCGGTGCCGCATTCGGACCTCGGTGAGGATCTCCTAGCGGTGATCGCGCCCAAGCCCGGGTTCAGCGGCGGCGAAGGCGAACTCACCGCGGAGCGGATCAACCAGTTCTGCCGCCAGCACCTCGCCGACTACAAATGCCCGCGCCACATGGTCGTAGTGGACGAGCTACCGAAGAACGCCATGGCCAAGGTCATGAAAAACGAACTCCGACAGCGCTTCCGAGATCACCTGTTCGATCAAGGGGCCGAAAACAAATGAATGCTCCTTGAATATCGGCTTAACAGCGCGACGGCGGCCATTCCGAGCAGTGTCCGGCGCATAGCCACAGAAGAACCGTAAAGCGAGCGGATGGGGACGGCGGAAGATGCCAAGGCCGGTGAGACAGTGCTTACGCGGAATTGATGAGCGCTTCGGTGTGTGGATTGGTCGATCCAGGCGACGGTAAGGCCGTCCCTATTTCTTTTCGCGACAACAACTGTTTGAAGAGAAGATGAGGTGCCATGTCATGGATTTCATGCTCAGTCCAGAACAGGACGATTTCCGCCAGACTATACAGCAGTTCGTTACCGAACTGTCACCGCTGGCCAAGGTTCGCCAGGCGGTAACAACTGCGCCGGGATATGACATCGACCTTTGGTCTCGCATGAGTCGGGAACTGGGGCTGCCGAGTCTGCTCGTACCGGAGGAGTACGGCGGTGCGGCAGCAACGATGATCGAGGCTGCTGTCGCCATCGAGGAGCTTGGACGCGGCATCGTGCCGTGCCCGCTGTTCGCGACCGTCGCGCTCGGTGTCGCGCCGATCTTGATCGCGGCCAGCCAGGAGCAGAAGAGAGAACTGCTTCCAGAGATAGCCGCGGGCGCTCGTACAGTCACGACTGCTATCAATGAACCGGGTTGCGTTGACGGCTTCGGTGCTGTAGCCATGCGAGCGGCGACAAATGGCGACGCCGTCACGCTGTCTGGGACCAAGATTCATGTGATCGACGGCCATAGTGCGGACACCCTGCTGGTGCTCGCTCTGCCGCCCGGTGACTCCGCTGAGCCGGCATTGTACCTCGTTGACGGTAACGCCGTCGGCCTCACCCGTACACGCGTCGAGACCCTGGACATCACCCGACCGCTGGCCACCCTGACCTTCGACGCCGTCTCTGCGGTTCCCTTGGCTGGCGCGCACGGCGTCGCGCCCATACGCCGTGCGTTAGATGTCGCGAAGACGTTACTCGCAGCGGAGATGGTTGGTGGCACCGAGGGCGCTATGACCATGTCCGTCGAATACGCCAAGGTGCGTCACCAGTTCAATCGGCCCATCGGCTCCTTCCAGGCGATCAAGCACCGATGCGCCGAGATGGCAATCGAACTGGACAGTGCTCGTGCAGTCACTCTCTACGCGGCTCATCTGGCAGCGGAGGAGAGCGCTGACCTCGCCAAGGCGGCCCCCATTGCCGTGGCAACCGCCGCGGCCGGATTTGACTTCACCGCATCGTGGAATGTGCAGATTCACGGCGGGATCGGGTTCACCTGGGAGCACGACGCACACCTCTACTACCGGCGGGCGAAAGCCGACCGGGTACTGCTGGGCTCAGTACGCGAGCAATGGCTCGAGGTCGCTGACCGCATCGGGCTCTAAACACCGCCACATACTTCGTCGGCACGAACAGAGAAAGATGACATGTGGATGGGGACCCCCTCAGCTCAGACGCTCGTTGATATAGGCGTTAGAGGAATTTTTCAGGAGCTCGAGGAGGTCCCGATGACGATGGTAGGCGGTTTCGACGTGCGGCGACAGCAGATCACATTCGATTACGTCGATTATGACGGCTTGTTGCGCTGGGGTCAGATCGGTCCGGCGACCCGGAAAGCGTTGCGGAACTGGCTGGCTGAGCACTGCAGCGATGGGGACGGCCAGTTCGCGCTGGAGGGCTGCCCGGGGTGGCGGTATGTGTGCGAGGAGCTGGCCGCTGCTGGGATCTGCGCGCACCTGGGGGATGCGGCCGAGATTGCCGTCTTACCGGAGCCCAAGAAGCGCGCCAAGACCGACCGCGCCGATACTCGGTTGCTGCGTACGCTGTTGTTCGAGGACCGGTTCCCCGAGTCGTGGATCCTACCCGCACACATGCTGGAGATCCGCACGCTGGGCCGGTTGTACTACACGTTGATGGACGAGCGGCGGGCCTGGCAGCAGCGCATCCATGTCCAGCTGTTCCATCAGGGCTGTCCACCGATTCGGGCGCTGTTATCCGGCGCAGGCCGCGCGGCGCTGGACAGCGTCGACTTGTCGGCGGCGGGCCGGCGGTGCGTTGACACTGCGCTACGGCGCATCGATCAGCTAAGCACCGAGATCGACCCGCTGCCAAGCCAATTAGTCAACTTCGCCCGACGCCAAGCCGGGTGTCAGGCAATGCAGCGCCATTACGGCATCGGTTGGTTGTGCGCGGCGATCATCTGGTCCGAGGTCGGTGATGTCCGCCGATTCAGCAGTTCCCATCGGCTGGTGCGGTTTGCTGGGCTGGATGTCACCGTGTACTCCTCTGATACCAAACGCTCACCAGGGCACCTGTCGCGAGAGGGCTCACCCGAGCTGCGCTGGGCGGCGTTTGAGGCAGCCGAGTGCGCGAGCCGGCGCCGTTCCCTTGATTACGGTTACTACCACAAGCTGGCAGCCAAGCGCGACGGCCACAACGGCAAGAATCCCCACCCTGGCGGTGGAACGCAAAATTCTGCGCCGATGCTATCACCCGCTGCGTGCGTTCGAAGATGGCGCCCTGGCGCTGCCAGTCCCCGAACGCCAGGAGGTGGCCTCTTAAATGATGCGTTGCGCGCCTGCCATGCCCATTAATCACCTGATGCTAATCACCTGATGCCTGCGGCCAGCGCCCGTGTGGTTCCTGTCGCCACTCCGCTGTTGGGTGGACTTCCCGGAAAGATTGAGCGGCCGCGCCTTCGTTGCCCGCACGTCGGGCACCCCATCGATCATCAAGTTGCCGGATATCGTCCGTGGACTCAGATAAGGCTGGGCGCCGGCACACGCGACGCGCGTCTTTCGCCCCACATTTATGCACCGGAGGGCAGCAGATGACTTGAACCACACCGTCTTTTCCTGTTCCCCGGCGGCCAAGTATGCGGCGGATCCTCGTCGGTCTCAAGGTCGTTCGTCCTCGCTACGCTGCGGGCGCTCCGCCTTGACCCCGACCGCGGTCCACCGCCTTCAAGCGGTCGAAAACGAAGCAAAACACGCAAAAAATAACCCAATGGATCCACCTTTACGCGGGTCCTCAACACAGATAAGGGACGACGATTCGATATGGACCTGTCTTATCCCCCGTCAGCTGAGGCGTTCAGGTCACGAGTGCGCGACTTCATCACCGCGAACGTCCCTGCCGACTTCGCTGGAATCGGGGCGTTGGATCAAACCCGGCGGAAGGAGTTCATCCGAGAGTGGCGGAAGACGCTCGCGGACAACGGCCTACTCGCCGTGTTGTGGCCAAAGCGATATGGCGGAGCGGGACTGACCCCACTCCACCAAGTCGTGCTGGCCGAGGAGTTTGCTCGCGCCGGGGTACCCGCCGGAACTGAGAACGACATGTTCGGGATTCAGCTGCTTGGCAACACGCTTGTCGTCTGCGGCACCGAGGACCAGAAGAATTGGTTCTTGCCGCGAATTCTGTCCGGTGATGATCGGTGGTGCCAGGGGTTTTCCGAACCCGACGCGGGATCGGATCTGGCCAGCCTGCGGACGAGAGCGGTTCTTGATGGCGACGAATGGGTCATCAACGGGTCCAAGATCTGGACTTCAGTGGGACACCTCGCCAACTGGATCTTCGCACTGTGCCGCACCGACATGGATGCTCCCAAGCACCGGGGGATCTCATTTCTGCTCGTGCCGATGGATCAGCCCGGCGTGGAGGTTCGACCCATCAAGAATATAGTGGGCCAGTCGATGTTCAACGAGGTGTTCTTCACCGACGCCCGAACCGCTGCAGACAACGTTGTCGGGGAAGTGAACGCAGGATGGTCGGTGGCCATGACGCTGCTGGGTTTCGAGCGTGGAACAAGTGTCACCACCGACGCGATTCGCTTCCAAGCTGAGATCGACCGGCTCTTCGAGCTGGCGAAAGAACGAGGTAAGACTAACGACCCGCATATCCGTGAGCAGCTCGCTTGGTGCTATGGTCGCGTCGAGATTATGCGGTGTCGTGGGTATCAGGCGTTGACGCGCTTCTTACACGGTGAGTATCCAGGTCCCGAGGCCGCGATGACCAAGATCCTCTGGAGCGAGTTCTTCCAACGCGAGACCGAACTGGCGATGGAGATCCTCGAGACGGACGTGTTGACGCTGTCGGGCACGGGAACGAACGGCGCCTTGGCGACTGCGGATGTCGGAACACCGAATTCGTCGCTCGCGTGGGTTGAGTCGGCATTGGCGGCGCGAGCCGCCACGATTTATGCGGGCAGTTCACAGGTGCAGCGCAATATCATCGGCGAGAAACTGCTCGGCCTGCCCAAGGAACCGCGCCTCTAGGATCCGAACAATGCCGGAGCCCGTAGACACCAGTAGTGCCGCTTCCGGTAGATGGGCGGCCATCTCGAATGCGGAATACCTGCGCAAGTGGCTGGGCCTTGGTATCGCGATCGGCACTCGGCGACGCCTGAAAACTGACCCCGTGTCGACGCAGATTTTGACCCCTTCGACCGATTCTCGGCTTGGGCCGAGAGGAGAAAGGAGTTGTTGTCAGTGGACGATTGGCTGAGATCCGCAGACCGCCGCTGTTGAAGATGTTGCCGAAAAGCGGTTCTCCGCGCAGCGGTCACCGTGCCGGTGATGGGTGCGACCAACCGATAATCCATTTTGATGATCATCACCGGCTCGTCGTGACGAAGTATCTTGCGGGAACAGCGGATGACACCGGACCGGATCCGCAGCGTCTTAGGACGATGCGGGCTTGCTCTTTGAGCAGCAAGGCCTCTGTCAATGGCCATTTAGAAGTGTCGCTTGCCAGGGTGATGGGGCCACCTGATTGCCAGGGGGATGGGACCACCGTGGCGCGTTATTGAGGAAGCTCGTCGTCGTGGTCTGGGTCAAGCTGGCTGGGTCGGGTGCGTTGACGGTAGGACGGTCCTTCGATGACGAGGGTGTGGGCGGTGGCCGTGAGTCGGTCGATCGCTGATTGGGCCAGCAGGGTGTCGGCGGTCATGGTCAACCATTCGGAGGGTTCTCGGTTGGAGGTCACGATGGTCGTTTTGGCGCGGTGGCGTTCGACGATGATTTCGTAGAAGTCGCTGGTCTCTGTGGCGCCGAGGGGTCTGAGCGCAAAGTCGTCGATAATGAGGACGTCGATGGTGGTGAGTCGGCGGATCTCGGCGTCGACGGTGTTGTCCAGGCGGGCGGCGCGCAGCCGGGTGAACAGCTTGTCGGATCGGGCGAACAGTACGGAGTTGCGTCGGCGAATTACCATGTGTCCCAATGCTGTTGCCAGATACGTCTTGCCTACTCCGACCTCGT
>NZ_GG770554.1:86999-99779 GCF_000164135.1 Mycobacterium parascrofulaceum ATCC BAA-614
TGATCACGCCGATGCGGCGTTCGGCGATGCACCAGCCGATGCGGGCGAGGGCTTCGTTGTGGGCGCTGTGGCGGTGCAGCATGCCGGGGGCCAGGTCGCGGCCGAACGGCGTGCGCGAGAAACCGTAGTAGGAGATCAGGTTGTCCATCATCGGGGTTGGGCCTCTTCGCCGGTGAGTAGGTCGAGCTGGCCGGGGATCTGGTCGGCCCCAGTCAGGGCGGCGTAGTTGACGCCGCGGGCCAGTTCGGTCTGATGCGCGGTCTCGATCAGCCGCGCGTAGTCGACACCAGTGGGTTTCGGTGGTATCGACGGGGTTTCGGGTTTGGCCTTGGGGTGCGAGTGCCGCCCGATGTGGTGCGGGATCGCTAGCCCCATCGGCACGCCGGCCAGACGCACCTCGATGCGGGTCAAATCGAACGGGTCGAATACCAGCTCCACCTTGCGCCCAACCAGTGCGGGGTCGACCTCGTAGCTGTTGCCGTGCAACGAGACGGTCGCCGTCTTGGTGACGCGGCGGTGCTCCTCCCACAAAAACGCCTCGGTGAGCGCCTCCGGGGCGGGCAGGCCGACCGGGCCAGACGCGCACCAGCGGGCCAGCGGGGTCTGCCCGGTTTCGGAATGGACGGTGCGGTGGTAGACAGTTTCGACCCAGGCCGCAAAGAGCCGGTTCAATTCGGCCAGATCGGCGACGTGGTGGCGTCCGGCGACGTCGGGCTCGCCGGTGATCTCGACCAGGAACTGCTCACGCACGGTCCTGAAAAACCTCTCTATCTTCCCTCGCCCTTCCGGCCGATGCGGTGTCGAATGCACCAGGCGCACACCGAGTTTCGCGCACGCCCTCAACAACCACGTGTCTATATAGGCCGATCCGTTATCGACATACACGGCCTTGGGGACGCCGCGCGAAGCCAGCGCCGGGCGCAGTGCGGCGGCCAGCCGCACGGTGTCCTCGGCATACCCCCACCGATAGCCGGGCAGCAGCCGGGAATGATCATCCAAGAACGCGAATAAATAGGTTTTACGGGCCGCGATCGCGATGCCGTGCAGCGCATCCCCGGTCCACAGGTCGTTGGGGTGCTCAGCCTCGAACCGGCCGAACACCGGCGCCGACCCGCAACCGGTGCCGGCGGTCAGCCCCAACCGGTGGAAGTTGCGTTGCAGGGTCCGCTCATCGGGCGCCCAGCCCAACTGGGTGAGCAGGATCCGGCGGATCGCCGCGGCGGTGCGGGCGGGGTTCTCCCGACGCAGCGCCACCGCCAGCTCCAGCACTTCGGCCGGGGTGCGCGGCGTGCATTGGCGCGGGCTGGGCACCAGCGCATCGAACCCGCCGGCACGCCAGTCCCTAATCCACCGATCGATGGTCTGCCGCGAGATCCGCACCCGCCGCCCAAACGGGTCGGTGTGCTCGCGCGACGCCAACTCGCGCACTATCTTTCCCCGCTCCTTGGTGGAGTGCGCCGGCTCGGCGGCCTCCCGGATCAACTGGTACCGGAACAATCCGATCACCCGGGCCCGCTCGGCCCGCACCCTCGCCTCATCATCGCCGACCACCACCGGCCGCCTCCTTTGCTGTCTTTTAAACACACGACAGCGCACAGGATTACGGCCTCATCTGCCTTGGCGGCAGGGTCGACTCGTGTTGCACCCACTCCCCGGGCCAGCCCGACGCCAACAACCGGCCACCGGAGACCGCCACCGCGACTTCGGCCAGCGACACCTCGGGCAGCGCGAACCGGCGCTCGATCACGGACGAGGACGAAGAAGATATCGCCGATTGGTCCGTTGCCGAAGACCGCACGACCGACCCGCGACAAGACCGATGGATATTCAGTGACATACGGCGTTGCATGAGTGACGTACGCGAGATAGGCGACACCGGCCAGCAAGAACCCGAGAATGCAGGCCATCGCGGTGAGCACTCGACGTGCGTTGACGCCCTGCGGCTTTCGGAAGACGTCGACTGTATTTGGAAATCGCCTCAACCCCGGTCAATGACGAACCCCCGTTGGCGAACGAACGCAGCAAGGTCAGGATCGTGGCGCCCATCACCAAGCCGTTGCCCTGCTGTACCGGCACCGTTCCGGCCAGGTGATGCGGGTCGTACACCGGTAATTCCCAAAATATTTCGCGAATGACACCCACCACGATCGTCAGACTGATCATGGCGATGAAGGAGTAGGTCGCCACCGCGAACGGCATTCCCGCTTCCTTTAAGCCACGCAGGTTCAGGTAGCAGATGACAAGCACCACGCCAACCGTGATGGCTAGGCTGTAGGGACCCAACACCGGGATCGCCGACACCACCGCCACCGTTCCAGCCGCCGACTGCACTGCCACCGTGACCACATAGTCGATCAACAGTGCAGCGGCCGCGACCTGCGCGACCCGGGGTCCGAAATTCTCCCGCGCGCCAACGCCGCCAGCCCGGCCTGGGGCAGCAGTTCGATCAAGATCTGCTCCGGGCCGTATGCGGTCGATGAGATTGCGTCCGGTGAAAGTGCCCCAAGCGCAACGGGATTCGACAACTTCTCGGATGTCAGGTTCTCGGTAATCAGCGGCTTTCCCAGAAAGACGCGCTTGGCTATGTCCCCGACAGTCGCCGGGATACGCTGCTTGCCAGTCGAAGTTGTCACGACCACATTCTTTACCCGAGGTTGAGCGCTAAGGAAGCACTTGGCAACGCCTTCGATGCATTCTGCCGCCCGCCCCCTCCACGCGGGTGCGCAAGCTAAGCGAGGCGGCCGGCCGCGGCGGCGACGCGCTCGTCAGTGGCGGTCAGCGCAACCCGCACATGCTGTGCACCGCGCGGGCCGTAGAACTCGCCGGGCGCCACCAGGATGCCGCGCGTGGCCAACCACGGATGCTGTCCCGGCATGGCTCACCGCGGGTGGCCCACAAGTAGAGTCCTGCTTCCGAATAGTCGATAGCAAAACCGGCTGAGCGCAGCGCCGGCAACAGGGCCGCCCGCCGCCGCGCGTACCGCTCGCGCTGCAGCTTTTCGTGATCGTCGTCGTCCAGCGCGGCCACCATGGCAGCCTGCACCGGCGTCGGCACCATCATTCCTGGCATGTCTGCGTACTGCCAGCAGTTCGACGACCAGGGCGGGATCACCGGCGACGAAACCGGCCCGGTATCCCGCGAGCGACGAGCTCTTCGAGAGCGAGTGCAGCGCTAGCAGCCCGGTGTGGTCGCCATCGCAGATGGACGGATGCAGCACCGACAATGGCTCGGCATCCCAGCCCAATCCCAGGTAGCACTCGTCGGAAGCCACCACAACGCCACGATCGCGCGACCACCCCACCACCTTGCGCAGGTGTTCGGCGCCCAGCACGCGCCCGGTCGGGTTGCTCGGGGAGTTCAGATACACCAGTGTCACCGATTGCGGGCCCAACTGGGTCAGCGAGTCCGCGAGCAGCACCTGCGCTCCCGCCAGCCGGGCGCCGACGTCATACGTCGGATACGCCAGTTCCGGCGCCACGACCACATCCGCTGGGCCCAGGCCCAGCAGGGTCGGTAGCCAGGCGATGAGTTCTTTGCTACCGATCACCGGCAGCACGGCCGCCTTGGTCAGCCCGGTGATGCCGAAGCGGCGGTCAAGGGCAGCCACTGCCGCTTCACGCAGCCGCGCAGTACCGGCGGTTGCCGGATAGCCCGGCGCGGAACTGGCGGCCGCCAACGCCTCTCGGATCACCGGCGCAACCGGATCTACCGGAGTGCCGATGGACAAGTCGACGATGCCGTCCGGATGGGACCCGGCCAGCGCCTCCGCCTCGGCCGACGTGTCCCAAGGGAAATCCGGCAGGGAGGCCGACACTCCCCTGCGAGCGGGTGGTACCCCCAGTCGGCCCATCCCGGGCTTCTGCAGCACCGGCGCGCTCAGTCGCCTTCGCCCTGCGGTGGCAGATCCTTCACCACTTGGGGATCGTTCTCGGTCATGCCGACCTTGGCCGCACCACCCGGCGACCCCAGCTCAACGAAAAAGTCGGCGTTGATCTGCGTGTACTGGCTCCACTGTTCGGGCACATCGTCTTCGTAGTAGATCGCTTCGACAGGGCAGACCGGTTCACAAGCCCCACAGTCGACGCATTCATCGGGGTGGATGTAGAGCATCCGAGCACCCTCGTAGATGCAGTCGACCGGGCACTCCTCAATGCATGCCTTGTCCTTGATGTCGACGCAGGGTTCGGCAATTGTGTACGTCACGGACGTCTCCTCAAGGTGTCCTCCATGTAATGCCCCGTGTGGGCTGCCGTTCGCATTGTCGCGGCGGTTCTGGACCGCTTCCAGACAAAGCGTTTGATTACTGATACTAGACGTTGCACATACACGTCAACCACTTGGCACGCCCGTCAGACCGCAGTGCTATGCACCTAGTCGCACCTAGTCGCACAGCGGCGTGGTGTGCCATTTCTGCTGCCCGGATGGCACCGGCGTACGCGACCTTGGTGTCGCTGTGCGAACAGGCCGGCTCGGGCTACCAGTTACCCCCTGGTTGATCAAGTTCCTGTGGGAGTCCGATGCCCCAGAATTGGGGCGAGGAGGACTCGATTCATGGCACGTCGACGGCATACACCGGAGCAGGTGGTCCGCAAGCTTCGTGAGGGTGAACGGCTGCTCGGTGAGGGCAAAGACCTCGGGGAGGTCTGCCGGCATCTGGAGGTCAGTGAGCAGACCTGGCATCGCTGGCGAAATCAGTACGGCGGGATGAAAGCCGAAGACACCAAACGGCTCAAGGAGCTTGAGCGGGAGAATCAGCGGCTCAAGAAGCTGGTCGCCGAGCAGGCCCTCGACATCGACATGCTCAAGGAGATGAGCCGGGGAAACTGGTGAGCCCCGACCGTCGGCGGCGAGCGGTGGTGATGCTCGTCGAGCGGTTCGGGGTCTCGCAGCGGCGTGCCTGCCGGGTGGTCGGCCAACACCGCTCGGTGCAGCAGTATGGGCCGCAACGACCCGATGGCGTCGAACAGCGGCTGCGCGCCTGACTGCGGGAGATCGCCATCAGCCATCCGCGGTGGGGCTGGCGCAAGGCGCACGCCATCGCCAAGTCAGAAGGCCTCGTGGTCAATCCCAAACGCACGCACCGATTGTGGAAAGACGAACGGCTGCAACGTCCGTCGAAGACCCGCAAGCGGCTGCGCCTGGGCCACAGTGCGGCGCACCGGCGCATGGCGGCGGCCCGCCCCGATCACGTGTGGGCGCTGGACTACCAGCACGACCTCACCGTCGACGGCCGCCAGCTGCGTTTCCTCAACGTCATCGACGAGTTCACCCGCGAGGCGTTGGCGACACGGCCACGTCGGTCGTGGAACGCCGATCAGACCACCGGACTGCTCGACGAACTGATCATGACCACTGGCCGCAAGCCCGAACACATCCGAATGGACAACGGACCCGAACTGACCAGTCACGCCCTCGCCGACTGGGCCCGCTTCGGCTCGGTAGGCGCCGTGTTCATCCAACCCGGCGCACCGTGTTCGGGGGCATTCAGGTTGAGCACTTGGGGGTAGCGATCCGGCACTGACGGTGATCAGTTCGTCGGCCGGTCGTTTCTGCGTTTGGTCTTTGTGGTGTCGGGGCGGCACGGTGATCACGTCGTTGTGGGCGGCGGCCCTCCCGATGTCTCTGGGCGGAGTCTGCGGGAGGGCCGTCTTCGCGCTTGGAGGCGCAGTGGTCACGGTAGAGGCAGATGTCGATGTGGTCGAGCGCAGGCTGGCGGCGGGCGAGTTGAGCTGCCCGGCATGCAGCAGCGTGCTGGCGCGTTGGGGGTGGGCCAGGCCGCGACAGCTGCGCGGTCGGGACGGGTCGGTGCGGTTGTGTCCTCGCCGGTCGCGATGCACCGGCTGCGGGGTGACGCATGTGTTGTTGCCCGTGACCGCGTTGCTGCGCCGTGCCGACACTGCGGCGGTGATCGTGTCGGCGCTGGCTGCCAAGGCGTTGCGGCGGCGGGTGGGGTTTCGCCGGATCGCGGCCGACTTGGCCCGTCCGGTGGAGACGGTGCGGGGCTGGCTGCGTCGCTTCGCCGAGCGGGCCGAGGCGGTGCGGTCAATGTTCACGGTCTGGTTGCGCGCGGTGGACCCCGATCCGGTGATGCCTGAGCCGGCCGGCGGGGTGGTCGCCGATGCGGTGACGGTGATCGCCGCGGTCGCGGGCCCATTTCGATGATCGACCCGACATATCACGTGATCGAGGACCCCGCGAAGGCCGGCAGGCCCGGGGACTCCGGGGAATCCGGGCAACGCAGCGAAACGTAATCTTTTGGCCGGATATCGGGCTGACCCGAGGGGTGTAAATGGCCGAAAGCCGGGCAGTTAGATTCGTTAACTAGTGGGCGGTGTACGTCATGCCCGCGGTCGACGGAAAGGACAGCTGTGAAGCGACTGGCAGCCGTGTTGGTGTCCGTGTTGGGTTTCGCATTCACCGCCAATGGTTACCGGGCGCTGACTAAGCGCCCGTACGGCTCGGTTTTCGCGTCGGAACTTCCAATGCAATCGCTCGGCGTCCAGGTCACGGCGCTGGCGGCGGTGGCTGGGGCTGCTGGGCTTGCGCCACGTCGGGCGAAAGGCCGACGAACCGCTGACCGCTGCGCTCGATGCCGGCCTGGGTCCCGAGCGTCGCACCGAGTCGGGCGATCTATGGAAGCGGCCCGCGCCCGCAGGTGCGACCGCGAAGAAACCTGGCGTGGGACGAATGCTGCGGATCTACCGTGACTACGCGCATGACGGCGATATCAGTTACGGGGAGTGCGGCTCCAGGAACCATCTCGACATCTGCTCCGGTCCAGGTCGGGCCAGTGGGGCGTCGGCAACGTCGGAACGGTGGCGCTTCGCCATTTCGTCGGTAACCCTGCGTACGAGGTGGTCGGCGTGCTCTGTAATCGTCCGGAAAAAGTTGGCAAGGATGCCGGTGAGCTCGTCGGCGCCGCGCCGATCGGTGTGCTTGCGACCACCGACAAGGAAGCCATCGAAGCGCTTGACGCCGATTGCGTGTTCTATGCGCCACTTTGGTCCGATCCCGAAGAGGTCTGCCGTCTGCTGCGCGGGGGCAAGAACGTCGTCGCCTCGGGTGGCGCATGGTGGTATCGAACCGAACACAGCAAGGCGGATATCGACAAGATCGACGCAGCGTGTCACGAGGGCGGTACTTCGTTCCACGCAGGTGGTATCAATCCTGGCTTTGCCGGAGACCTGCTCGTGCTGACGCTGGCCCGAATCGTCAGCCGGATCGACGCTATCCACATCTACGAGGTGGTGAATTTCGGCAAGGACACTTTGAAGTACCTGCACGAGATGGGGATGGGGAGCGATCCCGAAGAGTTTCTGGCCGGACCGAATCTCCTGGGGAACGCATGGCCGTTGTTCGCCCAGTCGATGGCCATGGTGGCGGACGGATTCGGCAAGACGGTCGACAAGTACACAACGGATGTAGAGTTAGGGACGGCCACGCGCGACATCCGGTACGAAGGGGGGCCGACCAGCGACATGCCAGGCTTTAAGGGCGTGATCAAGAAGGGAACAGTCGCCTCACAGCATCACAAGTGGACGACTTGGGTGGACAACAAGACCTTCATCACATTCCACGAGATGTACACGATGGACGAATACAATGCCATTGAGCCGCAGCCTGATTGGGGCGGTCACTATCACTATCGCATCGTGATCGAGGGCGACGAACCCACCGAGCTGATCCTCCAAGCGCCTCCGGATGCGCAGGGCAACTACCCGAAGCCGGGCTACACCTGGACCGCGATGGGCCCCGCGAACGCGATTCCAGCCGTTTGTGACGCCCCGCCTGGATTCCTCACCCATAAGGAGCTCGGGCTTGTGCCGCTGCGCGGCCTGGTGCGCTTGTAGCGATTACAAAACCGCTGGGCCCGAATCAGCCGGGAGACGGCGGGAGGATCCCGCGAATCCGGGCCGTGAGCCACGAGGCCACCGCTCAGGTTTTGCGCGCCGTCAATGAGCTTGCGGACCAGGAGGGTTCTCGCTCCGGCGGGTATTTCGTGCGGGCAGTGGGGGCGATGAAGCCACGTCATCCTTGCGGTCGGGGTCGCTGTCACCTCGGTGCCGGCGGTGTCAAAAATCTTCGCCGACCTGAAAATCCTGGACACACGGTTCAGGCAAGACGACTCTGCATCCGTGGCAGATGTTCTGGCACCTTTTCGCAACGGTGGCCTACTTCATCCTCGGGCTCAAGCTTGTTCCACGCGTCATCAAGCGCATCAACACTTCTCGCTGGAATGTCTTTGCGCGGCAGTCGCCCACCGGCTACCCCATAGCGGTCCTGCTGGCATACTGCGCAGTTGTCGGAGCCCTCGACGTCAACCTCGTCTTCGCGGCGTTCCTCGCAGGTTTTGCCGTCGCGCATAGGAAGCGCAGGATCTTCGCCGACGCGCTCGAGGCAATCGGCAAAGTCTCCTTCGCCTTCTTCATTCCCATCTACTTCGCGATCGTCGGCCTGAAGCTGGATCTCATCCGCGGCGTCTCGGTATGGATGATCGTCATCTTCATTGTCGGCACCTGCGCGATCAAAGTGATGTCGGTATCGCTCGCCGGGCGGTTCGCGGGTTTCCGGGGACTTGACCTGATCAACCTTGCGATCACCACCAACGCCCGCGGTGGCCCCGGCATCGTTTTGGCCAATGTCGCCTTCGACGCCGGCATCATCAGCTCAAAGTTCTACACCACACAGGTAATCGCAGCCGTGCTCACCTCCCAGTTCGCCGGTACTTGGCTCGACTACGTCATGCGTAAAGGCTGGCGGGACTGTCTGAACAACGGTGGATCTGATCTTGGTCTGTCACGCCGAGCGTGAGCTTGGCGGGAAGGACTGACGATGTCAGAAACACTCGATCCTGTGGCGATGGAACTGGATCAACGGCAGCTCGCTGAGCAGCTGCTGGCGCAGGCAAAAGAACAGGGTGTCGAGCTGGTCGGCCCGAACGGGCTGCTGAATCAGTTGACCAAGAACGTGCTGGAGACCGCGCTGGATGCCGAGATGGCCGAGCACCTGGGCTATGACAAGCACGACCCTGCCGGGCGCGGCAGCGGGAACTCCCGCAACGACACCAGGGCCAAGACGGTGCTCACCGAGATCGGCGCCGTCGAGATCGAAGTGCCTCGCGACACCAACAGCAGCTTCGAGCCGCAGATTGTCAAGAAGCGTCAGCGTCGGCTGACGGGTATCGACGAGATCGTATTGTCACTCACGGCAAAGGGATTGACCACCGGTGAGGTCGCTGCCCACTTCGCCGACGTCTACGGCGCCACGGTATCCAAGGACACGATCTCGCGGATCACCGACAAGGTAGTCGCCGAGATGACCGACTGGTGTAACCGGCCACTGGTGCCCGGGCGGATTCCACTCATCGTTGCGAATCAGTGAAGTGTGTACTGACGCTCCCATCGTCGCAGAAGTTCGGTCGGGGTGTTGTCCTTGAGGCACAGTCGTGGGCGGTCGTTGAGTTCATCGGCGATCTGCCGGAGTTGGCCGTCGTCCCAGATGCTGAGGTCGGTGCCCTTTGGTAAGTATTGGCGTACAAGCCCATTGGCGTTCTCATTACTTCCGCGTTGCCAAGGTGAGTGTGGGTCGGCGAAGTAGATCTTCAGCCCTGTCGCCGCCTCGATACGTTTGTGATGAAACATCTCGTTGCCCTGGTCCCAAGTCAGGGTCCGGCGCAGTTTGACCGGCATTTGGGTGAACGTTGCGATCAGGGCATCCCCGACATGCTGTGCCGAATGTCCATTCGGCAGTCGAATCAGCAGTGTTAGACGCATCTTTCGTTCCACCAGCGTTGCGACCGCCGACCGCTGCTGGGCGCCGACGATGAGGTCACCCTCCCAGTGGCCCGCCTGTCGGCGGGTTTGGACGCTCGCCGGTCGCTCGTGGATTGACCGCAGCTTGGTGAGTTGTTTCAGCGCGCCGTCGATAGCGCGATCCGTACCGAGGCCGACACGCTGGAGCGCATTCGGCGGCTGGCAGCCCACTACGACGACGCGACGATCGCGCGTCTGCTCGCACGGCAGGGCGTGATGACTGCGACCGGGCTGGCGTTCACCCGCGACCGGGTTGGCAGCCTGCGCCGCAAACACGGTATCGCCGGGCCGACCGAGCCTGTCGTACCCGTCGGCGACGATGTACGCATGGTCAGTATCGCCGAAGCCGAGACGCTGCTGGGGCACCTCCCGCGCCACTCTCTACCGGTGGCTGGCAAGCGGCTTCATCCACGGCGAGCAACATCGCCCTGGCGACCCGTGGCGGATCCGCATCGACCCCGAGCTACGCGCCAATATCACCCCAGACACACCCGACGGATGGGTTGGGCTCGAGCAGGCTGCCCGCCGACTCGGCGTGGCCAAACAGACCGTCCTGGATCGAATCCGCCGCGGAGAGCTCAACGCCGTCCACGTCAACCGTGGCCAACGCAAAGGCCTGGCCATCCAACTGCCGCTGCCGGAGGAGACCTTGTTCACTACGGCGCCATGAAACGCCGACAGCAGCTTGTCGCATCCGGTCCAGAACACCTAATCGCACCACCCGCCCGACCATGAACACCAACAACAACGCAGCATTCGGCCCGAATCTGGACCGAATGAGACAAACGACGAAAGGAAATTAGCAGTGAGAACCGGGATCGACCGGGTTGCCCAACTCGTCGCGCAGATCGATCGTTCGCTTGCGTTCATGAGTCTATGCGGTAGCGCTGACAGGCTCGGTTGGCACCAGGCCAGTTTCGGTGTGATTTTGCGGATTCCTTTGCGGCAGTTCGGTCGGTGGGTCGTGCAGCGATCTGCGTAGGTCGGCCAGCAGCCGCAGCCCGGCCGGGGTCATGGTGAACCCGCGCCATCCGGCGCTGGCGCGGTCGAGTACGGCCCACACCAGTGTGAGGCAGGAGTACTCGCCGGGCAGGCGGCCGATCACCTTGACTCTGCGCCGTGTTTCGCCGAAGGTGCGTTCGATGAAGTTGGAGTGTCGGGCCCTGGGCCAATGCTCACGGGGAAACCGCAGGTAGACGGTCAGCGAGTCGCGGTCATCGAGCAGGGCCCGCACTGCGGCCGGGTAGGAGTCGCGCCAGCGCTTGGCGAACGCGTCGGTCCTGTTTTGGGCGAGTTTGACCGCGGCGATGCCGGGTTCGACATCGGCTGGTAGGTCGAAGACCGCCCAATAATCGGCTTTGACGTCAGCTTGGGCATTCTTGGGCACCTTGGCCAGGATGTTTCTGGCGCGATGAATAAGACACCGCTGCCGCAACGCCGCGCCCATGGTGGTCTCGACCGCGCCGATCAGCCCGGGTGCGCCGTCGCTGATCACCAGCAGTGGGCACGCCAGGCCGCGTTCGCCGAGCCCGCGCAAGAACCCTTCCCAGGCCGCACCGGATTCCGAGGAGGCCGCCTCAAGCCCGACGAACACCGGTTTGCCGTCGGTGTCGATACCCCACGCGGCCAGTACCGGCTCGGCTGAGGCGCCTGCGTGGTATTTAAAGTGCGACCCGTCCAGGAACAGGTAATCGAGCTCGACGTCGTCGAGGCGGCGAGCGCTCCACTGCTCGAACTGAGCCGTTGATGTCCTCGCAGATGCGCGACACCGTCGACTTCGACACCGCGGCGGCCTCGCCGAGCGCTTCGACCAGGGTGGCCTCCACGTCGCGGACCGACAACCCGCGCACGAACCCGGCGATCACCAATGCCTCCAATGCGTTGGTCTTGGTTACTCCCTTGCCGAACAGCTGGGAGGCGAACCGCTCGGTGGTGCCGCGCATCTTCGGCCGTGCCAGCGTCACCGGTCCCGCGGTGGTCTTCACCGTGGTCGGGCAGTATCCGTTGCGCATCCCGGCGCGGGCGTCCGCACAGCTCGCGGTCCGCTGGTAGCGGTCCCGGCCCAAAAACGCGGCCACTTCGGCCTCGATGGCGGTCTGCAGCAGCAACCGGGCACCAAGCCGGGCTACTTCCTCGATCGCGCCCGCCAGGTCCTCGCCGCCGGCGAACACACCATCAATTTCTGCCTGCAACCGCTGCACAGGCGATACCCTCTTCGACACGGACGTAGGCTCCTTCCATCAGACTGGCCGGTCTTCGAGGGAACCTACGTCCGGATTCTTTTACACCGCGGCAGGGACACGACCTAGCGAGGACACTGTCGCGTTAGAGGACTTGCTGACTCCGACACTCGACGAGTTGGACACGATCGCTACCAATGGCGGTCTGGCGCGGGGCGTGCCGACCGGATTCGCTGATCTCGATGAGATCACCTGCGGGCTTCAGCCAGGAACCATGGTTACCGTTGCGGCTCGTCCGGGCGTTGGAAAAGTCCGTTCTAGCACTGGATTTCATGCGATCGTGTTCGCTCAGACATCGGATGGCCAGTGTCATCTTCTCGTTGGAAATGAGTAAGTCCGAAATTGTGATGCGGCTGCTGGCGGCCGAAGCGAGGGTCAAACTTGCGGATATGCGTTCGGGGCGCATGAATGACGATGACTGGATCCGGGTGGGCGGCACCATGAGTCAAATCAGCGATGCCCGGATTCGGCCCGTTGCTAGGAGGCGGAATTCGTGGCCGCGATTAACGGCGATCTAGCTAACTACGAGACCGTGGATAGGCTTGCGGGCATCGCTGGTCTTTCACCAGTGCCACACGATTCCGGGCGCGTCACGGGCAACCTGAAACGTCCACGCAGGTATGACCGGCGCTTACTCCGAGCCTGCTACATGGCTGCCCACAACAGTCTCCGCACCAGTCCAGCATCGCGTGCCTTCTACGACCGGAAACGAGCCCAGGGCAAACGCC
>NZ_GG770554.1:100694-104555 GCF_000164135.1 Mycobacterium parascrofulaceum ATCC BAA-614
TCAACACCTCACACCTCTGCCGCGTGGACCGGCCCTAAGTCATTACGTCACGATCGGCGGTGCCCTTGCCGCCGCGAGTGTCCTCACGGGCAAGACACTGCGAAAAGACCGCGCTTCGGCTCCATCACCGCGAATCGTGCGTCGGGCACGGCCACTCGGATGTCGGTGGAGCTCAACATCTCGAATCCGCCCGCCACGCAAGTGCCGTTGACCGCGGCGATGATCGGCTTGTACACGGGGAAGCGATGCAGGACGGCGTGGATTGCGTCGAGCTTGTCCAGAGAAGAATCCGGTTATTTCCGCCTGCATCCTGCGAGTCCGAGGCGGTCGGCGGCATCTCGCTGCCAGATGTCAAGACCCGGGTGTGTGCCAAGTGATAGGTCGACGGTTCGGCGTGTTCGTTGGTCGCCTGTCTACCGGATGGTCATGAGGCGTTCGGTCGGCCCGGTGCCTGTAGGTGAGGGCGGGGTGGCAGCCGCGGTGTTTCTGTGGGACGGTGCGGCGCTCGATTCGATGCGGCTGCGGCCGGTGCTCATTGCGGCGATCCCCTCTTCGGGTGCGTTTCAGTAGATCTGCATATCAGTACGCGGATCAATGAGGGGTCCTGCACTTGGGCCCAAGGTGAGGCGCGGCACCCCTCGCGCGTCGTCGGCGATGAGTTGCCGGCGGGCGTCTGCTGAGGCCCTGTGTTGGGGACGGTCTAGGTGCACGCGGCGAGGTGTGACTGCTGATCGGACTACGCAGGGAGCGATTTTTGGCCAACAGCGATACTGAATTCTAGGAAGAAAGGTTTCTGCAGATATCGGGCACCAACCGAGTAAGTCTAGTTTGCTGGCACCTTGAAACTCTGATAATCGTAATCAAGTCAGACTCTGGCCTGAATGATTCACGTTGTGCTCGATATCAGTAAGTACGCAGACGCGAATTGGCGCATGTCAGTACACCAGTACATGGTTGTTGAACTGCTGCAATATACGATTGTAGGTGTGGAAGTCAGTGTCTACTGAAACACTGAATTTATGAATATGAATCACTTTGCAAACAAGGTAGCCCAATTGGCTTGACGCTCACTTTCTGTAGTAGCTAAGCTGCATTGCATAGCCAAAGTTCATACAGCTGGTGGCATTGCTATCACCAGTTGTGGGAATCCAGTTGTGGGAATGGAGGTGAGCCCCATTACCACCTAAGTGACTGTGCAACGCACGACAAGTGCGCCGATCATAACGCGATCATCTAATGATCCATGAATTCGGAGGGGAACATGACTTGCAAGACACGACGCCGCGGTATCACGATCAAGCTCGGCATGGCCGCAGGTGCAGCTTTGGCCGCCGGGCTCATCCCGATAGCCAGCGCGGGCGCTGCCTGGGCGGATGAGCCAGACCCAGGGATCACAGTTGGGGGCGGCGGGTCTGGTGGAGTGTCCACCCCGATCGGTGGGGGCAGGGCGTCGACCGGCGGGTCCGGTGCTTTCAACGACAATGGCGGCGGCTTCGGTACTGGCACGTCGGGCGGTTTGACCGGTCCGGGCGGCGCTGGGAGCGGCGCTTCCACCGGCGCGGGCGGTGGTTTCACCCTGCCGGGATTGCCGGGATTTTGAGGTAGGCACCGCAGCGGGAATCGACATTTGACTGGCGTGGCCGCTAGCCGCGCAGCAACGGATGTCGACATGCGGGGCAAGCGGATGACGCACCCCGAAGCCTCGGGAGAGGACGTTTGCTTGGTGATTGGGACCGGTCGCCCGAGTCGCGCACATCGTGGCCGGGCGACCGCTCGTCGGCGGGTATGACGGTCGGCTGCCGAACACGCCTGGCGCCTGAAGCGGCCACCCATGATGCCGAGCATGAAGTGTTGGTGCGCGCGCCCAGTCGCAAAGTTCGTGATTGAGGCGTGACGGGCGGTCCACCACGCAACGCACGATGTCTTGCGGTCACCATCTTCCACCATCTTCGAGCCAGCGCCCGTTCACATCCGGCCACCAGGTCGGCAACGGGTCGCGGCGGGCAAGGCGGGCGGTTCATCGCGCTGCGCGGCGCACCAGACAGCGCGGTCGCCTGGCGTTTCTGCCGCGCGCTCGCAACGCCGTGCTGCGCCGCTTCATCGAGGCTGCAGTGCGCTTCATCGCGTCGATGAGGTCCTTGGCCTCGCCGATCGATTCCAAAATGGCCACCCGAGCTTGGCCGGCCTCCTTAGTCAGTGGTGTGCCCAGGAGCTGCCAGTCCGAGCGCAGCCAGTCGCGCGCCGCGCTGAGCGCTGATCTCACTTCGTCGATGCAGGCGCGGGCGTTCTCGAATAGTTCGGGACGAGTTGGCAGGTCAGCCATGGGTTGTCCTTTGCGGCGGGTTGTAGCGGGAAGCCGTGGGAGTGACGGCCGGCGAGGTTTTCACCAGCCGGCGTAGGCAAGGGGCAGGTCGGCGATGACTTGTCGGCGTGATTCGTCGAGGCTGGCAGCAATGTCGCTGAGGCCATTTGCGCCAAGTGATCGCAAGAGTTCGCCGCCGGGCTCAGAGTTGTAAAAGCTCACCATCGCCGCAAGGAACATCGCTTCGCCCGAGGACAGCCATCCGATAGCTGATCGGATCTCGTCGACCCTCGGCGAGAGATCCCACTTGCTGGTCGCGCTGTCCGGGGAAGTCTGGCCGTCGGCGAACCATCGGGGACCGGCGATCTCTACACCGCGCTGCCACGCTTGAAAAACGGTCTCATCATAGAAACGTGCTGACATGTGTTCTCCTCCTGAGCCGTTCATGAGTTTCTTCCAGGTGTGACAATCGTTATCCCGAGGGCACGGGCGGCGTCGCTGAGTCGACTGTCATAGGCGACCATGGCGGTCAATGGTGCTGTGGATGCGGCGATTTGAGCGGTGGCCAGGTGTATCGCATCGAGCGAGCGCAGCGCCGGATCGGGGTAGGCGGCCGCGGTGGCGCGGATGACCTGGTCGATTTCGAACCGATCCAGTCTGGCCAGCACAGAGGGGACAGCAGATAAGCCATTTGGGGCGACTGCGCGGATGGCTCTGGGGAGCTCCACTTCAGCCAAGGCAGATGTTATCCAACGTGTTTCGGTGCGTTCATCGAGCCAGTCAGCTAGAGCATCAGATTCGACTTCGATCCGGATCAGCTTGACCAGAGCCGAGGTATCCAGGTAGATCACCGGCTAATACCTTTCCTCGGCGCGCAGACGTTGCAATAGCGCGCCGGCGTCGAGATTGTCGTGCATCGGAACGGTCGGCCGCGGGGCTGGGCCGGCCAGCGTCGCCGGTTGCACTCTGCCGGCAGTGATCAACGCATCCAGTGGGCCGGCGGTAGCGGGGATTATTCGGGCGATGACTTCCCCGCGCTCAGTAAGCGTGATCTCTTCGCCACGCTTGACGCGGGCCAAGACCTTTGCCGTCTCTTGGTTGAGCATTCGGAGAGGTACTTCACTCATACCAATAATGTACTACATAGTTGTACTACATGCTATGGTGGCGCAACTGGTTCGGAGCGCCGGCGGCCCATGTCCACACGCCCGCCCCCGAGAATCAACCTATCGACGAAGCCGTTCAGGAACTCCGCGCCGGCCTCGTCGTCAGGCTCGCGGCCATCGGTGCTCACAAAGGGACCTATCCGTCTCTAGCTGCCTTGTCAGCTCAATTCTCACAGGTGGGGCAGAGATATGCGACGGTCAGCGCGTGGTTATACGGCCGAGCCATTCGCTTGATGCCGGCGGTCTGCGGGCGGTGCCGCTCAGTCAGTGCCGTCGTCCCGACCATTGGTGGCGCCAGCCACTCGGCCAACCTAGCCTTGACCTGCTCCGCCTGCTCCCGACTGTGGCACATGTCGTTTGCCATCTTTCCGAGTGTTACGCGGCAGGGGAGAA
>NZ_GG770554.1:107956-279786 GCF_000164135.1 Mycobacterium parascrofulaceum ATCC BAA-614
AGAACTGGCACCGTGACGAATTGACCACCAAGATAGAGTTCAACCTACGCCCATCCGCTTACGATCAGAGATCTTCAGGGTCACCAATGTCCGATAAGGCACCGCGGCACAAGCCTGCAGAACGGATGACAGCGGAACAGCTCCGCCGAGCAGCCGACGCTTGCCGAGACCTCGACGATCCGACGTTGATGGCGAAGGCTTGGGACGAGCCACCGCCGCCCGATATGCAAGCTTCAACAAACACACCGCGTCAATTCGGCCAGCTACAGAATCTCTCAGTTTCCGACACCTTCGATAATCCGCTGCCTGACGTGGAAGTCGCTGCGTGGGAAGCCGATTGTCCCCTTAGGTCCCAGACTCCAACGCGGGCGTCCGCCTTACGAAATGCAACGTCGCAATTGTTACTCAATGGCCGGCGCGCCCTTGAACACCCCGGACTTGTCGTTGGACAGGTGCATTGTGAACGTACCGCGCAGCCAGGGCGTGTTTGGTGTTGTAATAGGAGACTCGTTATGCAGCCGGATCAGCAGATGATAGAAGCACTGGTCAATTTGGCGACGAACGGCGTGCTGGACCGCATCGGCAACCGTGCCAAGCGTGCGCGGAATTGCGGCAGTGGGGACTGCACCCGCACCATCCTGAGCCGGGGAGCCCGTTTGTCGGCGACGACGCCGCTTTTAAGGAGGCGTATCCCTTAGTGCCGGCGGGGGATGCGGCGGTTGTCCGTTATCACTGGATCTGGGGCATTCTCAATGAATCTGGGGCACGACGTCAGTCCCAGGGGTTGACCAGGTCGACGCCCGTTCCGTCGAAGTGGCGAGTATTGCGGGTAGCCACAGTTGCGTGCCGGGACGCGGCGATGCCGGCGATCTGCACATCACGAATTTCCACCGCACGCCCACCTCGTTGTTGGGTGGCGGCGATGGTCCCAGCGGCAAACGCAGCCGTCAGGTCGAAGGATTGCACACGACCATCAAGGTCTTCGTCGAGGAGTTGAGAAAAGATCTCGTCGAGCCGCTTGCGTCGGCGGCTTGGCGTCAAAAGTTCAATACCAGTGCGTATCTCGAATACTGTTACCGATGTCGTCCAGATTGATTCGGTGGGCTGATTATCGAGCCATTCCACGACGGCCGGATCGGGTGTGTCCCGCATCAACGCGGAGAGCACATTGGTGTCCAGCACGATCATGATTCGTTGAACTGTGCCGGCTGGACGGGCTGTCCCCGCAGTTCGGGTATGTCCTCGGTCAGGCCCACGCCTTTGAAGCGTGACGCGATACGAGACCCGAGCCGCCCAGGCGGATTATCGACGTGCCGGACTGCGTTCCGTAAGATCTCGCGCACCTCCTCCTCGGTGCTGCGACCGTGTTGACGGGCTAGTCGCTGCAATTTGGCCTTGGTGTCGTCCTCAAGTTGACGGATGAGAATCTGCGCCACAGAGCGATGCTATCACGATATCGTTCAGATAGTGCGTTGACCTCGCCTTCATTGAGAATGCCCCAGATCCGGTTATAACGGACAGCGGTCACCGAGGAGTGTTTGATTCCGATGATGAGCGCCACGGAGAACCTGTACGCGGCCGCGTTGCTCGTAGATCAACGGACGACGACGAGGAACCTCTACGCGTCGTCCATAATGCAACTATGCCGTTCGGCGATGGAGACATCGGCGCGAACCATCTGGTTGCTCAGCGACCCCGACAGGAACGTACGGCGGGATCAACGGGACGCGGATTCGCTCGTGCCCGAGCGCATGGAGCCGACCATCGCACGGTGGATGAGTCTCTACGCCTAGGTGGCTCGGACGCGCTCGCCGATCTTCTCGTGGTGACGTTCGCGGCTTATCTGTAATCGTGTCACCCGCGACGGCTCGCGCCGCGGGTTGCGCATGGGCCCACTTATGGCTGTTGGAATGGCCACGGATTTGGCCACAGAACACGGTGGAACCGATGCGAACAAGAGGGACGGAGCGTCACAGCGGGAACGGCTGAACCTCGCTGACGTGCAGCTATGAGACCGTGCGCACTGGAGGAGACGGTGACCGGTTAGCTCATACCTTAGAGGTCGAATCGTGGCCAGTGAGCGGCGTCGTTGGCGGCATTTTTGCGCGAACATGCTGATTCAACGGCTCCAACCGCGAACCGTAGGCCAGGCCTGGTGGCTATCAGGTGTAGCTTCAGGGTGTGTTCTCAGGTGTTTATGTGGTAGCGTCTCAGGTAGATCAACGTGGAGGTGCGATATGCCAGTCTTGACCGTCTCTGCGGCGCAGCGGCTTGATGATGAGGCAGCGACGCTTTCGATCCGCGAGATCGCCGCGTATCTGCAAGAGGCCGTCGGCCAGCGCGTCGCGGCGGCGATGGCGGGCTTGGCTGACGCCAAGCAAATCGGCCGCTACGCGCGCAAGGGCGGCCCGGAACCTCACGGCGCGACCGAGCGCCGGTTACGTGAGGGCTACAAGGTCGTCAGGATGCTCGTCGATGCTTACGACGACAAGACGGCGCGGGCGTGGCTGTTTGGCACCAACACGCGCTTGGACGATCGCGCGCCGATCGAGGTGCTCGGTGCGGCGGTCGACACCGCGGAGTTCGCGATGGTTGTCCGGGCTGCACGGCAGGTCGCCAGCTTCCAGTCGTGATCGCGGCGCCCGAGCAGGGGCGAACCCTGTGGCGGGTCGGCTATTACGCTGACCCGCTCGGCTTCACTCCGCTGGAGCTGTACCAGTTCAGTCACCGTTTCGACGACGTCTACCGCCGGTTCCGCACGCTCTATTGTGCTGACTTGGCGGAAACGTGTCTTCGCGAGGTGCTAGCCGACTTCCGGCCGAACCTCGGCGCGCTGCGCCGCCATGTTGAGCGCTACGGACCTGAGGCTGCCCAAGACTTCACTGAGAAGCCGGTCACTGCGCAGTGGCGCATACAGCACGCCCTCGTTCCCACAGTCCTGAAGCTCGATGGCCCCTTGATCGATCTCACCGACGTGCCCACACGCCAGGAGATCGAGGATCGCCACGTCGAACTGCTGCTCGAGCACGACCTGCAGCACCTCGATCTGCGCGAGATCACCACCAGTCGCCGCGCCATCACGCAGACGATCGCCGCGGACCTTTTTGACCGAGGCGCCGGCGCCGTCCGGTTCCCGTCCCGCCTGGACGGCAACGCTTGCGTCGCACTCTTCGAGGGGCGCGGCACCGCGAGCTTGGCCGGAGACCCCATCGCGCTCACCGACCCGCCGCCCGAACCGCTCCTCAACGTCACCACGCCGTGGGGCCTAGTGCTTGAGCCAGCGCCGGTGAAACTGCTCTAGATTGGGATGCGCGCGGTGGTGCCCATCGGACCACACGCAAGCAAATTGGACTGCATCCAGCCTTTCAGTTGCGGTCGATAGTTCAGTTGGCGTCTCTATGAGATCCGCCGGGACCGCCGCGCTCTGTTCGGTAAGCGAAAACCATCGCACTAAGACTTCGCCCAAGTCCGCTTCTACCGACCAAGTAACCCGATCGGCTTGCCACGCAGATTGGGTTATCTCATGGGGCCAACATGGGGCCAACGAGCCAGACCGACTGATCCAACACGTCCGAATGCCGGTTGCGCTTCTGGTCTGACCGGCTGAAACACATTGGTGTAGGCCAGAACTCCGCCTGAAAAGCGGAAGGTCGGCGGTTCGATCCCGCCCCTGGCCACCAGTCTTGAGCTGCACGGCACTATTTCGGCCGAAACGAGCGGCTGGCAGAGCCCCCACTCCTGCGTCACACGTAGTTGCGCTCGCCGCGGGTGACACGCGCTCACGGATGTCGTGAGTTGGGCGTCGCGATCACGACTTCGGTGACGAGGCCGAAGCGGTGCACACGCGAGTGCTGGTGGATCTGCCAGTCGTCGCCCAGCAGCGCGGTCAGGCTGACGGGGCGACACCCGCCGACGAGTTGCGGTGCAACGCGCCAGAGGCCGGTCCAGACTTGTGACACGGCGCGTTCGAGCGGCCGATCGCCGTGGGCGAGGCTGGCGAGGCACAGCCGACCGTCGGGGGTGAGGATGCGTCGCAGATCATCGAGCACGTCGCGGGCGTAGTCGACGTCGAGGAGGTCGAATACGAACGTGGAGATCACCCGGTCGGCGGACCCGTCCTCAGCCGGCAACGGCAATGTGCCCTCGACCAGCACCACCTTGGCCCGCTCAGCCCAGGCCGCGAGTCGACGGGTAGCCAGGTTGATCATCACCGGGCTGATGTCCACGCCGAGGTAATTGACGCTGTCAGGCAGCGAGTTCAGTAAGTGCGCAGCGAATCGACCAGTGCCGCAACCGAACTCGAAAATTGTCTGGCCCCCGGCGAGGGCCGCCCGGCCACCAGGCGTTCGGTGGTCGCGTCCTCATAGAATCCTTGCCAATCTTGCATCCGGCCGATCCGGTCGTAGACCGAGCGGGCCTGGCTCAAGGTAAGCGCCACGGGTTGTCCTCCCACCTGAAAAGCGGAGGTCGACGGTTGGGTCCCGCCGGCCTGGCTGCCGTGCACTCTCAACCGATCCATAGTCTCCCCCGACTTGCCGCGCACCAGAAGTGATGCGACAAAGACGTTTGATAATCGCTTCGTGCTACTGGTGACGGCAGGCGCCCTCGTGTGCCCTGGTGAGCCAGTACACGGCCCGCTCGATCGTCGGCACGATGTCGGTGATCTCGATGGACGCGGCCGCGAACTGGCTCAAAGCTCCGTAGACGACACCCGACAGGATCCGGCCCAGGTCGTCGGCGAAACGTTCGTCGCATTCGCGCATGACCGATCTGGCCGCGGGCACGACCACATCGAAACCGTGCTGGGTGAGTTCATCGCCGCCGGGTCCCGCTTGCGCGCGCACGTACGCCTGCAGCATGCGCGGGTGTTTCTCCCAGGGCTCGAAGATGGTCCGGAAGATCCACATCAGCCCGTCGTAGAGCGACTCGTCGTCGGCAGAGTGCGCGGCGACCGCGGCGTAACGGTGGGTGTCCATCCACCACCGCAGGGCGGCAACGATCAGGTCGTCCCGGGTGGGGTAGCGCTTGTAGATCGTGGTGAGCGACATGCGGGCGCGTCGTGCCACCTCCCGCAACTGGACGGCGTCGTAACCCTGCGTGTCGATCAGGTCGACGACGATGTCGATCAGGGGATCGGGCGCGGCTTCCCGGGCCGCCGACGATGTGTCGCCGCGTTGACCTTTACCGACCACGATAACGATGTTACTGTCCGTCCCGGAGTAACGCAGTTACTTGGCAAGGCGATGCGCCGGCGGGCGCGGCGAGGTAGGGCTCGGTGGGTGGTCTAGAGGGCAAGGTGGCGTTCATCACCGGGGTCGCGCGCGGGCAGGGCCGCAGCCACGCCGTCCGGCTGGCCCGCGACGGCGCCGACATCATCGGCATCGACATCTGCGCCGACATCCCGGCGAACGGTTACGCGATGGCCGGGCGCGACGAGCTCGATGAGACGGTCGGGTTGGTGGAGGCCGAGGGCGGCAAGATGCTCGGCACGGTGGCCGACGTGCGCGACTTCGGTCGGGTGAAGGCGGCGCTGGACGCAGGGGTGGGGCATTTCGGCCGGCTCGACATCGTCTGCGCCAACGCGGGGATCGCGCCGGTGGCCTTTCGGGAGCTGAGCATCGAGGAGGAGCTTGCGCAGTGGAGGGCCGCGATCGGGGTCAACCTGGACGGCGCCTACCACACGGCGTGGGCCGCGATCCCGCACCTGCTCGCCGGTCAGCGCGGCGGCGCCATCGTGTTCACCAGCTCGACGGCCGGGCTGCGTGGTTTCGGTGGTCTGCAGGGAGGCGGGCTGGGATATGCCGCCTCCAAACACGGCGTGGTGGGGTTGATGCGCGTGCTGGCGAATTCCCTGGCGCCCTTCAGCATTCGGGTCAACACTGTCCATCCCACGGCCGTCCGCACGATGATGGCCGTCAATCCGGCGATGACGGAGTTCTTGGAGAGCTTTCCCGAAGGCGGTGCGCACCTGCAGAATCCGATGCCGGTGGAGATGCTGGAGCCCGAAGACATCAGCGCGGCGATCGCCTACCTGGTTTCGGACGAAGCAAAATACGTCACCGGGGTGACGTTCCCCGTGGACGCCGGCTTCTGCAACAAACTGTGACCGCCATGACGCACGCTTCGACGACGGGCCGGGTGGCCGGCAAGCGGGTTTTGATCACCGGCGCGGCCCGCGGGATGGGGCGCAGCCACGCGGTGCGGTTGGCCGAAGAGGGAGCGGACTGCCTGCTGGTCGATATCTGCGACACCCCCGAAGGCTTGGAGTATGCGCTGGCGACCGAGGACGACCTGCGCCAGACGGCCCAACTCGTCGGTGAGCTGGGCCGGTCGGCCGTCTGCAAGGTCGTGGACGTGCGGGATGCGCAAGCGCTCAAGGCCGCGGTCGACGAGGGCGCGGCCGAACTCGGCGGTTTAGACGCCGCGGTGGCCAACGCCGGTGTCTTGACGGTGGGCACCTGGGACACCACCACGCCCGAGCAGTGGCGGCTGGTGGTGGACGTCAACCTGATCGGCGCCTGGAACACGTGTGCGGCGGCGCTGCCGCATGTGCTCGCCGCCGGCGGCGGCAGTCTGGTCAACATCAGCTCGTCGGCCGGCATCAAGGGCACCCCGCTGCACACCCCCTACACGGCGGCCAAGCACGGCATCGTCGGAATGAGTCTGGCACTCGCCAACGAGCTTGCCGCACAGAATGTCCGGGTCAACACCGTGCATCCGACGGGAGTGCCCACCGGCATGGCGCCGCCGTCGATGCACCAGCTGATCGCCGAGAAGCGACCCGACCTGGGTCCCATCTTCATGAACGCGCTGCCCGTTCTGATGACGGAGGCGGTCGACGTGAGCAACGCGGTGCTGTTCCTGGTGTCCGACGAGGCCCGGCACGTGACGGGTCTGCAGTTCACCGTCGACGCGGGGGTGACCATCAGATGATGAGTAGCCAGAATCAGCGGCGCGAGCGCGGGCTGCGCGCGTTCGCCGAGGTGATGACCGTCGATGCGCCGGCGGATAGCAGCCCGGCAATCGCCGACGGGCTCATCGATTTTGTGTTCGCCGAGGTATGGACCCGTCCGGGCCTGAGCCGCCGCGACCGGCGGTTCGTCACGCTGGCGTGTGTCGCCGGCGCCGATGCCACGCCCGCGCTCGAGCAGCACGTCTACGCCGCCCTCAACAGCGGCGATCTGACCATCACCGAAATGCGGGAAGCGGTATTGCATTTCGCGGTGTACGCCGGATGGCCGAAAGCCTCGCAGTTCAATATGGTGGTCGACGCGCAGTGGGAACGGATCGCGCGCGCACGCGGCGACAACGTGCCGCCGCCGGCGCCGTTGCTGCCACTGGCCACCCCGAGCGACCCGGACGCACGCCTGCGCGGCGGGGAGGCCGCGTTCCGGGAGATCAACTGCCTGCCGTTCGCGCCGGCGCGGGACAATCCGTACTCGGGCGCGGGCATTCTCAACTTCGTCTTCGGCGAGATGTGGCTGCGGCCCGGGCTGGGAATGAAGGAGCGGCGCCTGATCACGTTGGCGTGCGTGGGGTTCCAGGACGCCCAATATCCGATCATGTCGCACGTCTATGCCGCATTGAAGAGCGGTGACGTCTCGTTCGAGGAAATGGACGAGCTGGCGTTGCATTTCGCCGCGTACTACGGGTGGCCCAAAGGCTCGTATCTCAACCAGGTCATCGCCGAGCAGAAGCAACGCGTCCTCGACGAAGCCGGCTCCGCGGTCACTTGAGCATGCTCCCCGCGTCGACGGTGACGGGAAGGCCGGTGATGTAACGGGATTCGTCCGACGCCAGGAACAGCACCGCGTTGCTGATGTCCACGGGTTCGACCCACCCGACCGGCAGCACGTGCATGAACTGCGCCGCGACCTTGAGGTCCTCGGGCCCGGGGTTCTTCAGGTCGGGGCGAAACAGCTTCATCGTTCCCTCGTTCATGAACATCGGCGTGTTCACGTTGGTGGGGTGGACGGAGTTGACCCGGATGAAGTGCTGGCCCAGCTCGACGGCGAACGTGCGCATCAGGCCGACGACGCCGTGCTTGGCGGCGATGTAGTGGCCGGTGTGCGGGTAGGCCTTGAGCCCACCGACCGAGCTGGTGAGGATGACCGACCCGCCGCCGCCCTGCGAAATAAGATGTGGCACGCCGGCTTTGACGGTCTTCCAGACGCCGGAGAGGTTCACGTCGATCATGTCGCGCCAGTCCTCTTCGCTGGTCTTGTCGAGCGTCTGGCCGCCGTTGCCGATGCCCGCGTTCGCGCAGATGATGTCCAACCGGCCCAGCTGCTCGACGCCGCCGTCCACCGCCGCCTTGAGAGCGTCGTAGTCGCGCACGTCGACCTCGGCCGTCACGACGCGGCTGTCGAGGCCCTTGATCAGGTCGGCGGTCTCGGCGAGGTCGTCGGGCGTCGACGGCGGAATCTCGCTGCTGCTGCTGATCGGTTGGCAGATGTCGACGGCGATGATGTCCGCGCCTTCCTGCGCCAGGCGGACGGCGTGGCTGCGCCCCTGCCCGCGCGCCGCACCGGTGATGAACGCGACCTTGCCCTCGACCCGTCCGCCCACGATTGCACCTCACTGTTCCGAGGCGCCGGGTAGTGGCACTGCCCGGCGCGCTTGCACCGTCAATTTGGTCGATCGATCAGGAAGCTTGGCACCGATCCGTGCGAGTGTCAATACGCGTCCGGCCAACGCGTCCGATGGATCGGTGCCCGCGCCGGCGTCAGCGCGGCGGGGGCACCGCGCGTACTAGTCGCGTAACGCCGGCGTCGCCGGAGGCGCCTTCATCAGGTTCAGCCGGCGTTGGACGAACGCCCGCAATTCCTCGTGTCCCTGGGTGACACCGACGGCACTTTCGTTGCAGAGGCTGCGCGCCGTCTGCGCGATGAGCATCGAGATCGCTACCGGCGGGTATTGCTCGAGGTCGATGCCGTTGGCGCGGAGCACCATCGTCACGGCCGCCGTCTCGATGTCGCGGACGCGTTCGGCGTACGCCTTGAGTTCGGCGCCAATTGCCTTGCGGTGGTTGGCCAATGCCATGAACTCGGCGTTGAGGACCGTCAAGGCGGGATCGCTGTTCAGCTGCCAGAGCGCCGCCAAAGGATCGTCGTCGCCCAGCAGGGCGCGCATGCGGGTCAGGGCCGCCTCCGCGCCGGCGCGCAGCACCTCCACGAACAAGTCGTCCATGGTCGGGAAGTAGTAATAAACCAGGGCCTGCCTGACGCCCGCCTCGGCGGCGACGCGCCGTGACGTGGCCGCCGCATAGCCTTCCTCACGCATGATGCGGGCGGTCGCCTCGATCAGCTTGCCGCGCGCCCCGGCATCGTCGCTGCTCCTGTTGCGCCGATTCGCCGGCGGCTTCGGCGCGCCCGGGGTGCTTGACCGGTCTGCGCGGCGCGTGGTAGGCATTGCTGCATCCTAGCAATTTGGTCGATCGATCAGTTTGCAACGGGGCGCATACGCCCGAGCGGGTGGGAGAGGATTCGAGCCATGACGGAGCCGGCCGACGTCGACTACTTCACCGACGCCGACATCGCGCAGGATCCCTATTCCTATTGGGATTACTTGCGCGACCAGGGGCCGGTATTCCGCGAGCCGCACTACGGCGTCGTGGCGGTCACCGGCTATCAGGAAGTCCTGGCCGCTTTCAAAGATGCCGATTCGTTCTCCGCGGTCAACGCCATCGGGGGCCCGTTCCCGCCGCTACCGTTTGTTCCCGAGGGCGACGACATCGGCGAGCAGATCGAAGCGCATCGGCACGAGTTCCCGATCTTCGAGCACATGGTCGTGATGGACCCGCCCGAACACGACAAGGCGCGTTCCCTGTTGGGGCGGCTGCTGACGCCGCGCCGGCTGCAGGAAAACAAGGACTACATCTGGCAATTGGCGGACCGGCAGTTCGACGAGTTCATCGCCAACGGTCATTGCGAGTTCCTCGGCGACTACGGGAAGCCGTTCGCCACGCTGGCGATCGCCGACCTCCTTGGGGTTCCGGACGAGGATCGCCCCGAGATCCGCCGCAATCTCGGGGCCGGCAATGCGCCGGGCGCCAGGGTGGGCGCGCTCGATCACGAGCCGGTCGGCAGCAACCCGTTGCAGTACCTCGACGACCTCTTCAGCGGCTACATCGCCGAGCGGCGAGAGCAGCCTCGCGAGGACGTGCTGACCGGCCTGGCCACCGCCACCTACCCCGATGGTTCGACCCCGCCCCTGTTGGAGGTGGTCCGCCCGGCGACGTTCTTGTTCGCCGCCGGGCAGGAGACCGTGACCAAGCTGCTCAGCTCGGCGGTCCAGGTCCTCGGTGACCAACCCGAACTACAGGAGCGCCTGCGCGCCAACCGCGATCTCATCGGCCCGTTCATCGAAGAGGCGCTGCGCATGCAAAGCCCGACCAAGGTCGACTTTCGGCTGGCGCGCAAGACCACCACGCTGGGCGGTGTCCGTATCCGGGCCGGCACGGTGATCATGCTGTGCCTGGGAGCGGCCAACCGAGATCCGCGAAAATTCGAGAATCCGAACGAGTTCCGGCTCGACCGCAAGAACGTGCGCGAGCACATCGCCTTCGGTCGCGGCATCCACACCTGCGCGGGCGCCCCGCTGGCGCGCGTGGAGGGGCAGGTCACCATCAACCGCCTCCTCGACCGGACACGCGACCTGGTGATCAGCGAGGCCAAGCACGGGGCGCCCGCCCGTCGCCAGTATCACTACGAGCCCACCTTCCTGCTGCGCGGGCTCACGGAGCTGCACATCGAGTTCACCCCGGCGGGCTGACGAGAGTCGTTCGCGCCGAGAACTATTCGAGGACGGGTAGCAGTAATCGCGACGACGAGCGCACCGTGTTGAGGCTCGAGGTGCCGACGCTGGCATGCCGGAAATTCATGATCGCCGGCGTCGACGGGTCCTGGTCGTCGCTGGTGAGCGTCAGGCGAATGCGGTGGCCGGCGCTGAACCGCCGGGCGTTGGGAACCAAGGGAATTCGATATTCGACGTCCTCTCCCGGCGGAACGGCCTGCGGGTTGCGGCAGGGCAGCACCGGCGCGCCGGGCACGCTGGCCGCCTCGTCGACCTCGCGCAAACTGGCGCGCAGCCAGCCCGAGGTGACGTCGGTCGTTTCCCCGTCGGGCGCCACCTCCTGAAACGTCGCCATCCACGCGGTATCGATCGCCGTCGCGGAGGCGACGAGGCGCAGCTCGATATCGCCGACGATGTCGACGTCCCGGTGCAGCGGCGCGCTGGTCCAGGCGAGCATCGACGGCGGGTCGATCGAGCTGGCCTTGACCCGGCCCAGGCCGGCTCCCAACACCATGAACTCGCGCCCGCCCGGCTGCCCTTCGTCGGCATCCAAGACGCCGTCGGCGCGCAGTGCCAGTTCTCGGTGCGGGGCCTGCGACGGTGGCCAGGAGTGGGCGGTTCGCCACTCGTCGGCGCCCGGCAAGAAGTAGCGGATCGGCGGCCCGTCGGTGATCCCGGTGTCGCGCCCCTTGAGCCAATGGTCGTACCAGGCCAGCGCCTCGGTGTGCATGCTTTCCCACGGCCACGTCAGCCCGTACTCGCCAAGCATCCCCATCCGTACACAGGCGTTGTCGGACAGCCCCTTCCAGGTGGCAAACGTCGAAGGCAGGTGTAACGGCACGTTCTGCCAGTCGCACCCCAGGTACACCGGGATGTCGACTTCCTTGAGCAGTGGCAACAGGTTTCGCTCGTCCCACCACGCGTCACGCGTCGGGTGTTTGACCGCCGCCTCCTGCCACAATTCGTCCCACGGGTGGGGATTGTGCGGCAGCTTGAGCAGTTGACGCAGCATGGTGACCGCCGCCTCGCCGTTCATGGTCTCGAATTTCTTGTGCACGGCTGGGCTGTTCAGCACGCGCCGCGCCAACCCCACCGGCTTGCTGCGCCATAGCTTGTCGCTGCGGTCGGAGGTCAGGCCCATCATCGCGAGAAATGGTGTGATGAAAGACGAACTCAACAGCCCGTGGTGGTTGGCGCCCTCGTACAGGTCGCTGGTCACGGCCAGCGGAAAGATCGCTTTGAGGTGCGGTGGCCGCTCGACGGCCGCCTCGAGCTGGGTCATCGCGAAGTAGCTGATGCCGATCATGCCGACGTTCCCGTCGCACCATGGCTGCGCGGCGGCCCACTCGACCAGGTCGTGCACATCCCGGCGTTCCTGCGCGTCGAAGAAGTCGAAGCGGCCCTCGGATCCGCAGGTGCCGCGGAGGTTGGCGATGACGTGCACGTACCCGCGAGGCACCCAGAAGTCCGTCCGGCCGGCCTCGATGAATCCCGCGGGGGCGCCGAGGTCCTGCATCTGCCGCGGATATGGCGAGGCGGCCAGCAGCGCCGGGAAGCGCCCGTCGGCGTCCGGCCGGTGTACATCGGCCAGAAGCGTTGTGCCGTCGCGCATCCTGACCGCGATGTTGATGTCGGTGCGCGAGGCATATTGCGGCTCACTGAGGTTCCGGTATTGCCGGCCGGTGGTCTGTGGGCCGTTGAGCGTCGTCATAGTTTCACGCTATGTTGAAACTAGTCTCAACGCAAGATGAAACTTCCGGTATGGTGAGCTCGTGCCGAAGCGACCGATCGCCCCCGGACCGCGCGACGAACGCGGCGTCCTGGCGGCGCGCATTCTGGCCGCCGCGCGCGACCAATTCGCCGAACATGGTTGGGCCGGCACGGCGATTCGCGCGGTCGCCCGGACCGCGGGCGTCGACCCGGCCCTCATCTATCACTACTTCGGCTCCAAGGAGGGGCTGCTCGACGCCGCCACGACGCCGCCGCAGAAGTGGCTGGACGCCGTGGCCGAGACGTGGGCGACGCCCACGGCCGACCTGGGCCGGCAGTTGATCCGCACCGTGCTGGATACCTGGACGGACGAGGAGGTCGGTCCGATCCTGCGCGCGGTGGTGCTGACGGCCGCTCACGAAGACAAGACCCGAGAGAAACTGCGGCTGATCGTGGAGCGCGGGCTGATCGGCGGTTCGACCCTGGGGGACGACGAGGATGAACGGCTACGGCGCAGCGGGCTGATCGCCACCCAGCTGATCGGCTTCGCACTGTTGCGCTACGTCTGGAAAATCGAGCCGATCGCCTCCATGCCCGCGGACCAGGTGGTGTCGGCGGTCGGGCCGAACCTGCAGCGGTACGCCGACGGCGACATCTCCTAGGCGGTAACGCAAGTCGGGGTGCACAACGGCGACAATGGCGGAATGCGTCTGTTGCACCCGGTCCTCGCACCTGTGGTCGCCGCGTGTCTCGCCGCGCTCTCCGGCGCCGCGACCGCGCACGGCGGACCCGACGTCCCGCCCGTGAGCGACGCGGCGCGCGCGGCCGGATTCGTCGACGTCCGCACCGTGGTCTCCGACGCCATCATCGACTTGCGCTACGCGACAACCAATAACTTCACCCACAGGCAGCTCTACCCCTCCGACGCCCGTTGCCTGGTTCATCAATCGATGGCCCCGGGGCTCGCGGCGGCCGCGACGGCGCTGCGCCCGCAGGGTCACCTCCTGGTGTTCTGGGACTGCTACCGACCCCACGACGTCCAGGTCAAGATGTTCGAACTCGTCCCCAACCCGGCCTGGGTCGCGCGGCCCGGTCCGTATGCGCGCAGCCACGAGTCGGGGCGCTCGGTCGACGTGACGTTCACGACGGCGCAGCAGCCGTGTGCGTCCGGGCTGCATGCGGACGGGCTTTGCCTGGCCGACATGGGCACCGACTTCGATGACTTCTCCCCGCGCGCGCACGCTTTCGCCACCCAGGGCGTGAGCGTCGACGCTCAGGCGAACCGGGCGGCGCTGCGGAATGCGATGAAATACGGCGGGCTGTCCGCGTACTTGGGGGAGTGGTGGCACTTCGACGGCCCCGGCGCCGGCACGGACCTCCCCATCCTTGACGTTCCCGTCGATTGATCTCATATAATGAGACGCTGGTTTCAGAATATGGATCAGCCGGTACGCTGCTGCCATGAACGACGAGCGCGGGGCCACCTACACCCACGGGCACCACGAGTCGGTGCTCCGAAGCCACCAGCGACGCAGCGCGGAGGACTCCGCGGCGTACCTGCTCCCCCGGCTGAAGCCGGGTTTGTCGGTTCTGGACGTCGGATGCGGGCCCGGGACGATCACCGCCGACCTCGCCGCGCGCGTCGCCCCCGGACCCGTGACGGCCGTCGATCAGTCGGCTGACGTCCTCGGCGCGGCCCGGGCCGAGGTTCAGCACCGGGGCCTGTCGAACGTGACGTTCGCGACCGCCGACGTGCACCGGCTCGACTTCGCCGACGGCACATTCGACGTCGTGCACGCCCACCAGGTGTTGCAACACGTCGGCGACCCGGTGGCGGCCCTGCGCGAGATGAAACGTGTGTGCGCGCCCGGCGGGGTCGTGGCGGCCCGGGACGCCGACTACGCGGGATTCATCTGGTTTCCGCAGTTGCCGGCGCTGGACCGGTGGCGCGACCTTTACGAGCGGGCCGCCCGAGCCAACCGCGGCGAACCCGATGCGGGACGGCGGTTGCTGTCCTGGGCCCGGCAGGCGGGCTTCAGCGACGTCACGCCGACGGGCAGCGTGTGGTGCTACGCGACCCCCGCCACACGGGAATGGTGGGGTGGCATGTGGGCCGACCGGATCGTGGGCTCGCGGATCGCCCGGGACCTGCTACGGCGGGGTTGGGCCACCGCCGCGGAACTCGAGCAGATCTCCGCGGCGTGGCGCGCCTGGGCCGCGGCGCCGGACGGCTGGATCGCCATCCCACACGGCGAAATCCTCTGCCGGGCCTAGCCGGTCGGGGTCGGCGCGCTCGTGTTTTACCTGGTCAGCTATGCGGTATTGGCATTCTCTTTTTTTGCAAGTACGTTATTCATCGATGGATAACGCTGCTCAGACACCGTCCGGCATCCCGCTTGCGCCGGCATATGGTCCCGGGGATGTCACGGCGACACCGCCGCCGCCGGGGGAGTTCCCCTTCACCCGCGGCAACTTCGCGTCCGGCTACCGCGGAAAGCTCTGGACCTTCCGGCAGTACTCGGGATTCGGCACCGCCGAGGAATCCAACCGCCGGTACCGCTACCTCCTGGAACAGGGCGGGACCGGCTTGTCGGTGGCGCTCGACCTGCCCACGCAGTGCGGGTACGACTCCGACGACCCGGAGTTCGGCGAGGAGGTGGGCCGGGTCGGCGTGGCGGTCGACACGCTGGCCGACTTCGAGATCCTGTTCGACGGCATTCCGTTGGACAAGCTCAGCACGAGCATGACGATCAACGGAACGGCGGCGATCCTGCTGGCCTTCTACGTCGCCGCCGCCGAGAAAAAGGGGATCCCGCGGGCCAAGCTTACCGGCACCATCCAGAACGACATCCTCAAGGAGTACGCCTCGCGCGGCACGTGGATCTGGCCCCCGGAGCCGTCGCTGCGGCTGATCGCCGACACCATCGAATTCTGCGCGGCCGAGGTCCCGCGGTTCAATGCGATCTCCGTGGCGGGCGCGCACTTTCGCGATGCCGGGGCCAATGCGGTGCAAGAGATGGCGTTCACCCTGGCCGACGGGGTAACCTACTGCGACACCGTCGTGGAACGCGGCCGGATGACCATCGACCAGTTCGCCCCGCAGATCTCGTTCTTCTTCTACACGCATGGGGACTTCTTCGAGGAGATCGCCAAATACCGTGCGGGACGACGCCGTTGGGCGACCATCGTGCGGGAGCGCTACGGGGCGACGACGGCCAAGGCGGCGATGTTCCGCTTCGGCTGCGTCTGTGGTGGCGCATCGCTGTACGCGCCGCAAGCCCACAACAACATCGTCCGGGTGGCCTATGAGGCGATGGCCGCGGTGCTGGGCGGTGTCCAGTCGATGTTCACGGCGGCCTGGGACGAGCCGTTCGCCCTGCCGACCGAGGAAACCACGACGCTGGCGCTGCGCACCCAGCAGATCCTCGCGCACGAAACCGGCGTGGCCAGCGTCGCGGACCCGCTCGGCGGCTCCTATTTCGTCGAGGCACTCACGGACGAGACCGAGGCGCGCATCGTCGAGATCATGGACGACCTCGAGCGGCACGGCGGCATGGTCCATGCCATCGAAGACGGTTATCTGCAGGGCCTTATCGCCGACGAGGCGTTCAAGGTCCACCAGGACATCGAGTCCGGCGCGCGGCCCGTCGTCGGGGTCAACCGGTTCGTGACCGAGGAGCCGGAACACGATGTCGTCACCTACGAACTCGACGCCGAGGGGCGCGATCTCCAGCTCAAGCGACTCTCCAAGGTCAAGTCCGAAAGGGATTCGGGCGCCGTGAAATCCAGTCTCGCAGAACTATCCCGCGCCGCCGAGGGGGACGAGAATTTGATGCACAAGCTGATCGACTGCGCCAACGCGTATTGCACGGTCGGCGAGATGGTCTCCGCGCTCAAGGCGGTGTGGGGCGAGTTCCAGCAGCCGGTGGTGTTCTAGTGGCCGCCCGGATTCTGGTAGCCAAACCCGGCCTGGACGGACACGACCGCGGCGCCAAAATCGTCGCCCGCACGCTGCGCGATGCGGGTTTCGAGGTGATCTACACCGGCATCCGGCAGCGGATCGAGGACATCGCCTCGATTGCCGTGCAGGAAGACGTCGCGGTCGTGGGCCTGAGCATCCTGTCCGGTGCTCACCTGGCGCTGACCGCCCGCACCATCGAGGCGCTGCGGGCCGCCGACGCCGCGGACATCGCCGTGGTGGTCGGGGGAACGATCCCGCACGCCGACGTCCCCAAGCTGTTGTCCGCCGGCGCCGCCGCGGTGTTTCCCACCGGGACATCGTTAGACGTGCTCGTGCGCGAAATCCGCGCGCTGACCGGCACCCCCGAACCCATGGAGGACCAGTGCGCGTCGGAGTGATGATCGGCGCCGAGCGTGGCGACATGGCCCGCAAGGTGGACAGGTTGGCCTCGGATATCGAGTGGGCCGAATCCGCGGGCCTGGACACGGCGTGGATGCCGCAGGTTCCCGACGACTTCGACTGCCTGACCATGGTGTCGCTGATGGCCGCGCACAGCTCGCGCATCGAGTTGGGCACCGCGGTGGTGCCGCTGCAGGCCCAGCATCCGATCGCCCTTGCCCGCCAGGCACTTTCGACCCACGCGGTTGCCGGTGGGCGGTTGGCGCTGGGCGTCGGCCCGTCGCACCACTGGATCATCCGGGACATGCTCGGCTTGCCGTACGAGAGGCCGGCCGCCTACACCCGTGACTACCTGCAGGTGCTGGGCGCCGCCATCGCCGGTCCGGGGCCGGTCGACGTCGAGAACGATTCGTTCACGGTGCACAATCCGCTGGCGATCGGGGCCGACACCCCGATGCCGGTTTTGGTCGCCGCTCTGGGGCCGGTGATGTTGCAGATCGCCGGCGAACTCGCCGACGGCACCGTGTTGTGGATGGCCGACGAGCGCGCGATCGGCGACCACATCGCACCCAAGATCACCAAGGCCGCCGCCGATGCCGGGCGGCCCGCGCCGCGCATCGTCGCGGGCATCCCGGTATGCCTGTGTGCGCCCGCACAAATCGACGAGGCCAAGGAGCGCGCCAACCGCATCCTGGGCGAGGCCGAGGTGTCGCCGAACTACCAACGCCTCCTCGAACGCGGCGACGCCCGCGACGTCGGGGATCTGTGCGCGGCCGGGGACCCCGAACAGATCCTGGCCCGGATGCGGCGCTTCGCCGACGCGGGCGTCACGGACCTGTCCGTGCGGCTGCTGCCGATCGGTGACAACCGGGACGAGCTGATCGCCTCCAAACGCCGCACGCGCGAGATGATCGCCTCGCTGGCAACGGAATTACGGTGACGTCTACCGGGCCGCTCGCGGGCATCCGCATCCTCGAGGTCGGCACCATGCTGGCCGGTCCGTACGCGACCATGCTGCTCGCCGATCTGGGCGCCGAGGTGACCAAGATCGAGCCGCGCGGTGGCGAGATCTCCCGCAGCGTCGGGGCGAGCTATTTCGCGAGCCTGAACCGCAACAAGTCGAGCGTCTGCCTCGACCTCAACTCCGACGCCGGACAGCGCCGCCTCGGTGGATTGGTCGCGGAATCGCATGCCCTGCTGGTAAATTTGAAGCCGTCGGCGATCCGCCGGCTGGGCTTGACCTATGAGCGGTTGCGTGCGCACAACGACCGGATCGTGTGCGTGGCGATCACCGGGTTCGGCCTGCACGGCGGCGACGACCCGGCCTTCGACTACGTGGTGCAGGCCGGGTACGGCATCGCCGCTCTGACCGGCGATCCGGACGGTCCGCCGACGCTGCCCGGGTATTCGTCGGCCGACAACTCCACCGGAATGAGCGCGGCGCTCGGGCTGCTGGCGAAGATCATCTCCGGCACCGGCGGGCAGGTGGACGTGTCGCTGCGCGACGTGATGCTGTCGCAGCTGAATTACCACGCCTCCGCCTACCTCAACGACGGCGTCCAGCCGCAGCGCCGCCCGCATGGCGCCCATTCGTATTACGTTCCCGCGCAGCTCTTCCCGACCGCCGACGGGTACCTGGCGTTGTTCATCACCCATGACGGCTTCTGGAAATCCTTCGCGGCCGAGGCGGGCATCGGGGGCTTCGAGACGATGGCCGAGCGGGTCAGCCGCCGCGACGAGGTGCTCGCGGTGGTCACGGACATGCTGGCGACCGACACCGCCGCCGGGTGGGAACGGCGATTGCGTCCGCTGGGGGTGCCGGCGGCGGCGGTCCGGTCGCTGCCCGAGGCGCTCGACGCGACCCCGGAAGCCGTCGTCACCGCGGGGGATTTCCGGCTCGTCGGGAGCCCCATCCACGTCGCGGGCTACCAGCCGGAGTACCGCCCGCCGCCGGACCTGAGCGAGTAGCTGCCGAACCGCCCGAATGTGCGGCTGGCCGCACACTCGCGAACGTCGGGCCCGCCCGGCCTCAGAACGGCGAGCCCGTGAGGTGCGCCTCGGCGAGCTTGCGGAACGCTGCCACCAACCGGCTCCGGTCACCGGCGCGCGCGGCGAGCACCACGTGGCAGGGATCGACGCCCCGCAACGGGACGGTGGTGATGTCTGGCCGCAGGGTGTTGACGCGTAAATCGGGCACGACGGCGACCGCCTGCCCGGAGGCGATCAGCTCGAATTTGTCCTCGAGCGCGTTGATGAACGGTCCATCGGGCGCGCGGCGTCCGTCGGGCCGGGGATCGATGCGCCAGAAGGCGCTCCACGCCGTGTCGGAGTCGCGGACCCGGGGCATCGGTTCGTCGGCGATGTCGTCGAGCGTGACGAATTCCCGGCCCGCGAGCCGGTGTTCGACCGACATGGCCAGCGCCCGGGGCTCGTCGTAGAGGATCGTCACGTGCAGCCCGTCGGTGGGAAACGGCAGCCGGGTCACCACCGCGTCCACCTGATGGCCGAGCAACGCGTCCAGGGCCCGATCCCAATCCAGGTGCGTGACTTGCACTTCGGCGTCGGGGTGCTCGCGGCGCATCTCGCGCACCGCGGGGGTGACGATCATGCCCGTCGTGTACCCGATCGTGATCCGGCTCGGCTGGGCCGCCGCGCGGGCCTGGGCGGTGGCTTGCGCGGCCGAGCGCAGCAGCGCCTTGGCCCGCGGCAGGAACACCTCCCCCGCCTCGGTGAGCCGAGTGCCCTGGGGCGTGCGATCCAGCAACCGGACGCCCAGCTGCTGCTCGAGGCGGCGGATCTGGCGGCTCAGCGACGGCTGCGCGATCCGCAGCGCGCTCGCGGCGCGACCGAAGTGCCGGTGTTCCGCAACCACGACGAAATATCCGACCAGCCGCAGATCGAGGTCGACGGGCGATACCGATTCGGTCATGCGGGAAGTGTAACGGCGCAGGCGACACTTGTCCGCCTCGAAGTGGTGCGCGAAGTGCGGTCATGTCGATTCGGTATCGCGCCATCTGAAACGGGTCTTGGACAGTCCGGCCGCCGGGTCCGTTGACTGGAAGTCGCGAATAGGCACACGACGAAGGGGAATGCCATGGATGTCTTTGTGACGGGCGCGAGCGGACACATCGGTTCGGCCGTGGTCGACGAACTCATGCGCGCGGGGCATCAGGTCACCGGGCTGGCCCGCTCCGACGAATCGGCCGCCGCTCTGGTGGCCAAGGGTGTCCGGGTGCGCCGCGGAGACCTCGACGACCTCGACGGCCTGCGCGCAGCCGCCGCGGCGTCGGACGGCGTCGTCCACCTCGCCTTCAAACACGACTTCGACGACTTCGCGGGCGCCGCCGATGCCGACCTGCGCGCCGTGCGGGCCATCGGGGAGGCGCTCGTCGGGTCCGGCCGGCCCTTCGTCAGCACGTCGGGGACCCTGCTGTTATCCCTCATGGGGCGCAACGGATATGCCACCGAAGAGGACACGCTCGCCGGGGGGCCACGAGTCGACTCGGAGAACGCGGTGATCGCGCTGGCGGAGCGCGGCGTGCGGTCGTCCGTCGTCCGGCTGTCCCCGTTGGTGCACAGCCACTTGGACCACCATGGCTTCGCGCACCACCTGATCAACACCGCGCGCGAGACGGGCGTGTCCGGCTACATCGGTGACGGTGCCAACCGCTGGCCCGCGATCCACACGCTCGACGCCGCCCACCTTTACCGCCTCGCTCTCGAAAAAGCCTCCGCCGGAACGCGTTTGCACGGGGTGGCCGACGAGGGGGTACCGTTCCGCGACATCGCCGTGGTGATCGGGCGCCACGTGGGCGTGCCGGCGGTGAGCATTCCGGCCGAAGAGGCGGGCCATTTCGGCTTTCTCGCACTCTTCGCCGCCTTGGACAACCCGACGTCGAGTGCGTTGACGCAGAAGGCGCTCGACTGGCAACCCGAACGCGCCGGACTGCTCGAGGATCTCGACGCCGGCCATTACTTCGGCCGGTGAGTGACGACGTGGCTGACGCTGTGGTCGACGCCGCCCGAAGGGCGCTGGGGCCGGTGGGGGCCTGCCTGCCGGTCTCGTTCACCAGTGCGCCGTCCATCCACCTGCAACGCGAGGCGGTCGACCGCCTGGAGCGGGCCGGGTACCGGACCGCGTGGACCAACGAGGTCCTCGGCAAAGACGCCCTCGTGCAACTCGCCATGCTGCTGGCCGGCAGCAGGCGAATGGTGTTTGGCACCTGCATCGCCAATATCTGGGCCCGGCCCGCTCAGACCATGCATGCCGCAGCCGCCCAACTGGCGCAGGCGTATCCGGACAGGATCGTGCTCGGGCTCGGCGTGGGCTATCCGGAGCAGGCGGCCGCGGTGGGCCAGACGTTCGGCAGGCCACTGGCGACGATGCGCGACTACCTCGACCGGATGGACAGCCCGACGTGGCCGCCGGCGCCCGACGTGGCGTACGCCAGGATCGTCGCCGCCAACGGCCCGAAAATGCTCGGGTTGGCGGGCGATCGTGCGAACGGGGCGTTTCCGGCCGGCATGCCTCCGGAGTTCACCGCCCGCGCCCGGCGGGCGCTCGGACCGGACAAGCTTCTGGCCGTCGGGCTATCGGTGGTCCCGGACATCGAGGCCGCGCGGGCGGCGGTGTCCGCGCGGCTCGCCGTTGGGGCCTACGCGTCCGGGCTTGCGGAGCTGGGCTACTCGGCCCGCGACCTCGACGAGGTGAGCGACCGGTTGGTCGATGCGCTTGTGGCCTACGGTGATTCGACGGGTGTGGCGGCCAAGGTGCGCGCGCACCTGGTCGCCGGTGCCGACCACGTTGCACTGCTCCCGCCGATCGGCGGTGAATTCGGCGCCGGCGTCGGCCATCTCGAAGAGCTGGGCCCGGTGCTCGCCGCGCATTGATTAGGGCGCATCGCCGGCGGGCACGACGGCCGACACCACCAGTTGCAGGTACGGGCGGTAAAGGTTGACTCCGTCGAGTTGGCTGCCGAGCGTGACCCCGTCGTTGACGGCAAGGATGACGCGGGCCAGCTCATCGGCCGGCATGGTGAGCGACGCCCCCAGTCTCGCCACGTTTTTGGCGATGAATTCGGCCAGTGAGCGAATCGTCTCCATCCGCTGCGCGGCCAGCCTGTCGCGGGCCTCCGGGCTGCGCAGCAAAAACAACGTGAGCTCATAGTTGAGTGCGGCTCGGTTCGGGTCGTTGCTCGCTTGGCTCCACCGATCGGCGAGTTCGTCGATGTCGATGTCGACGAGCCGATGGAACGACTGAATGATCTCGGTGAAGCCGTCGAGGAACCGTTGTCGTTGGCGGTCGGTCACCGCTAGGAACAACTCTTCCTTGGCGCCGAAGTGGGAGTAGATCGCGCCGCGGGTGTACCCGGCCGCGTCCGCGATGTCCTCGAGTGCGGCCCCGCTCAGGCCCTTGCGCGCGAAGATTTCCTCGGCGGCGTCCAGCAAGAGGCCGCGCGTGTGCTCGAGGCGCCGCTCCCTGGTCCACCGTTCCGCCACCGGCCCATCCTCCCACATCGCAGCCCGTCCCGGGACCCGTGTTAATCCATCGAATTGGCCCGTCGCGCAGGCACATTGATCCGCTCTCCACCCCTTTCCCAGAGCATCTCGGGGGGCTGCTCTCGTGGCCTGGCGGGACGCGGGTTCAATGTGACATGAACCACTTTAATACATCCTTGTATATCTAATACATAGATGTATATGGTGACTCCCGTCACACGAAGCGGATGCGATGTCCGCTCGCGTCCGACTATCACCACGATCAGGAGATCGGCATGAGCCAAGTGACACAACCGGGACAGTGGGTGGAGCGGGACGCCGGGCTGGGCCTCGACCAACAAGACCTCGACTCCTTCAACATGCAGATCACGACCGACCGCTACACCTCGCGCGAATACGCGGAGCGCGAGCGCGAGCGCATCTGGATGCGGGTGTGGCAGATCGCCGGCCGCGTCGACGAGCTGCCGAACGTCGGCGACTGGAAGCAATACCGCATTCTGGATCAATCGTTCGTGATCGTGCGGGGGAAGGACCAGAAGCTCCGCGGATTCGTCAATGCCTGCCGCCATCGCGGCAACATCCTGTGCAATGCGGCCGCCGGGAACGCCAAGCGCGGCTTCCTGTGCCAGTACCACCTCTGGTCATACGACCTGGACGGCAAGCTGCGCGGGATGCTGCGGGAAAACCTCGCCGGCCCGATCGACAAGGGCGAGAACTCGCTCCTGGAAGTGCCAGTCGACACCTTCGCCGGATTCATCTTCCTCAACCCCGACCCCAACGCGCAGCCCCTGCGCGACTTCCTCGGCCCCGACGTCATCGAACTGCTCACCCCGTACCACCTCGACGACATGGTCACCGTGATGAACGTCCGAGAACCCTTGGACTGCAACTGGAAAGTCGTCATGGACGCCTTCGAGGAGGGCTATCACATCAACGGCATCCACCCGCAACTGCTCACCGTGCTCGTGATCGACCCGACGACGGCCCGGTACCGGTTCTTCGAAAACCACAGCGTCGCGGTGGCCCCGTTCGAAGTCAAAGGCGCCAGTGCGGAGAAGCAGATCGAGGGCATCCTGAACCTGCCGGACACCTTCCCCTCGACGGTCGCGGTCATCCCGCGATTCCAGGAACTTCTCGCCGAGTATCAGTCGCCGGACGGCGCGGTCCAGTTCCCCGAGGGCGTGACCGCACGCAAGCTGCTGCAGCGGGCCACCCGCGACACCCTGACCGGCATGGGCCTGGACGTCAGTGGCCTCACCGACGACCAGATGAGCGACAACCAGGGCTGGGTGTTGTTCCCCAACTACTTCATGACGATCCGTGCCGGCGAGTGTCACGTCATCATGGCGGCGCCCCATCCGGACGGCGACCCGAACCGCTGCATCTGGCACGTCAGCAGCTACATGTACCTGCCGCCGGAACACCGCGACGCGTTCCGGGTTCCGCTGACCGAAGTGGACGAGCCGGGCAGTTACAAGTACTTCGAAGCGCTGCAACAGGATTACGAGCAGATGCCTCGCCAGCAGCTCGGTCTGCGCAACAGCAGGCTCGACCACATGTCGCTGGTCAAAGAGGAAGTCGTCATCGGCCACTACCACTCCGTGGTGGACCGCTACATGGCCAACGGTGCATGAGCCGGAAAGAGATCCAATGAATATCGACGAACGCATCGCCCACCACCGCCGCATGGCCGAGGCCTACCGCGACGCCTACCTGCGCCAGGGAGTGCAGGACGGCGAAGCATTCGCCGACGCTTGGAAATTCGCCGAGGACGGCATCTACGTCTCGCCATATTTCACCGGCGATCAGGTGTTCAAGTTCAGTGAGTTCCCCGAGGACACCGCACGCGCCTCGACGATGGAGGCCAAGGCCTACTCGCTGACCTTCCCGGACTGGAAGCCCGCCGACTTCAAGTACTGGCCGGCCGAGAACGGTGTCGTCATGAAGACCCGGTGGGAAGGCCACACCAAGGACGGCGTCCGGATGGGCTTCTACTCCTACAGTTTCATCGAGACCAACGATGCGGGGGAGTTGACGCGCTGGGAGACCCATGTGAACGACGAATACAACGCGTTCCTGGACGTGGCCATCGGGGTACATGGCCCGTTCCACGGCACCGGAGAGTACGTCGAGGCGCTCGAACGCTGCCTGGCGAATGCCGGGGTGTCGGTATGACGTTGCTGCACAAGGTCGAGGATGTCATCGGCTCGCACACCGGCCGCGCGCGCACAGTGCTGCAGTACTGCGACACCACCAAACGTCTGGTCGACGCGGCGAAGAAGCCCGGCTTCTCGGTGGACAGCTGGGGGCCGCTGGCCGAGTTGGTCGCCGTCGGCGAGTTCGAGCGCGTCGGCGCCTTCAAAGAGGTGATGAGGTGGCCGGACTATGTCGAGTTCCTCACCCAGTGGGCCACCTCGTCGCAATGGGAGTGCTCGTTCAAACACATCACCGACGCCGGCGGCCGCGTGTTCCTCGAGCTGGAAGAGCGCAGCGAGGTGGGCGATTTCCGCAGCGTGGTCAACTCGCTGTCGGTATACGACTTCGCCGAGGACGGCAAGATCCGCCACATCGACCTCTACCTGCAGATGACGCCGCCACAGCCGGAAATGCTCAAAAGCTTTGAGGGAGTGGAACTGCCGCAGTGAAGGCCGACGACATCGACACCAGGGACTTCTTCACCGACAACGAGCTGCTCGCGGATCCGTACGACTATCTCGCCGCCTTGCGCGGGGAATGCCCGCTGCGGCGCGAGCCGCACCATGACGTCGTGATGGTCACCGGTTACGACGAAGGTGTCGCAATCTACAACGACACCAAGAGGTTCTCCTCATGCATCTCGGTGACCGGGCCGTTCCCGGGCTTCCCCGTGGCGCTGGACCACCACGGTGACGACATCACCGATCTGATCGCGGCGCGGCGCGGGGAGCTACCGTTCAACGACCAGTTGCCGACCTTCGATCCACCGGAGCACACCGCCCACCGCGCCTTGCTGTCCCGGATGATCACCCCCAAGCGGCTCAAGGAAAACGAAGAGTTCATGTGGCGCCTGGCCGATCGGCAGCTGGACGTCGCGCTGAGCGGTGAAGGGTGCGAATTCATCGGGGATTTCGCATCGCCGTTCGCGATGCTGGTGATCGCCGACCTGCTGGGCGTGCCCGAGTCGGATCACGAGGAATTTCGTTCCGCGCTGCTCAGCGAGGCGGGCACCATCGGGAGCAGCGAAGGTGACACCATGCGTCATTCGCCGCTGGAATACCTGTATGGCAAGTTCACCGCTTACATCGAGGACAGGCGGCGCAATCCGCGCGGCGACGTGCTCACCGGGGTCGCGTCAGCCACGTTCCCGGACGGCAGCAGGCCCGAGGTCATCGACGCGGTGCGCGTGGCGGCCAATCTGTTCGCCGCGGGGCAGGAGACGACGGTGCGCCTGCTCAGTGCCGCCGTGCTGATGCTCGCCGAAAGCCCGCAATTGCAAGGCAAACTGCGCGCCAACCGCGAACTCATCCCCGATTTCATCGAGGAGACGTTGCGTTACGAGAGCCCGGTGCGCGGTGACTTCCGGCTGTCCAAGTGTCCGGTGAGCGTGGGCGGGGTCGATCTTCCGGCGGGCACCACGGTGATGCTCGTCAACGCCGCGCTCAACCGCGACCCTCGCAAGTTTCCCGAGCCCGATACCTTCGACATCCACCGTCCCAATGCGCGCAGCCATGTCGCGTTCGGCCGCGGCCCGCATGCCTGCCCGGGCGCGCCGCTGGCGCGCACCGAGGCGCGGGTCAGCCTGGAGCGAATGCTCGCCCGCACCAGCGACATTCGCATCGACGAGGATAGGCACGGTCCGCCCGGCGACCGCCACTACCGATACCTGCCCACGTTCATCTTGCGGGGGCTCAGCCGGCTACACATCCGATTCGAGTAGCTCGGATGCCGTTTCAGGGGACCACCGCCATCGTGACCGGCGGGGCGATGGGACTGGGCCTGGCCATCACCGAGGCGCTCGCCGCGCGCGGCACCAAGGTCGCGATGTTCGACATCGCCGCCGAAGCGGTGCGGACCCAAGTGGCTCGGCTGAGCGAAAACGGCGCCACCGTCAGCGGTTATGTTCTCGACGTGTCGGACCGCGCGCAGGTCGAGTCCGCGGTGGCGCAGGTGCGCTCCGAACTGGGCCCGGTGCTGATCCTGGTGAACAACGCCGGCATCGAGCAGTTCGGCAAGTTCGCCGAGATCACCGACGAGCAGTGGGACCGCGTCATGGCGGTGAACCTGCGGGGCCCGTTCATCTGCACACAGGCGCTGCTGCCGGACATGCTCGACGCCGGTTGGGGCCGTATCGTCAACATCTCGTCGTCCAGCGCCCAGGGTGGTCAGGCGCGCATGGCCGCGTACGTCAGTTCCAAGGCGGGAGTGATCGGGTTGACCAAGAGTCTGGCGCTGGAGCTCGGTCCAAAAGGCATCACCGTCAACACGATCCCACCCGGCATGGTGGTGACGCCGATGCTGGAGAAGGCGATCGCCGAAGGCAGGTTTACGGCCAGCTTGGAGCACTTCGCCAGCATCACGCCGGTGCGCCGGGCCGGCCGGCCGGAGGACATCGCCAACGCGGCGGTATTCCTATGTCAGGACGAATCGTCCTACATCACAGGACAAGTCATCGGCGTCAACGGAGGACGGAGAACATGACCGACGACGACAGCACCCCGCGGCAGACGCTGACCCCCCTGACCGCCGACCAATGGGGGGACGCCGAGTATGCGGCCTTCGGTGTGCTGCTGGGCATTCCGGGTGAAAAGGTGCCTCGCGCCGGCTCGGGACACGCCATGGACCCGTTGAAGTTCGACATCATCGGCCTGCTTGCCCGCCACCCCGAAATGGCCCGGGCCTTCCTGACCTTCAACGGCTTTCTGCTGCGGCGCGGCGAACTGTCGCCGCGCCTGCGCGAATTGGCGATCCTGCGTGTCGCCAAGACCCGGCGCTCGGCCTTCTTCTGGGGCGAGCACACCAAAGTCGCCGTCGAAAGCGGTGTGCCGCAGGAGGACATCACGAGGCTCGCCGAGGGCAACGAGGGGTTCTCCGGCGTTGACCTGCTGGTCCTCGCGGCAACCGACGAGATGCTCGCCGACGGCCGCGTGCAAGCCGAGACATGGGAGCATCTGGTCGCCGCGCTCGACACCCACGCGGCGATGGAGTTGATCTTCGTGGTCGGCACCTACACGATGTTGGCCATGGCCTTCCGGACCTGGGGCCTGGCACCTCCGCCCGGGAGCGCGCCGTTGCCCTGAACTCTTAAGGCCGCCGCCGCGTGGGTGTGCGGCCAGCCGCACACCCGCTGCCGAATGTGCGGCCGGCCGCGCACTCGACGCACCGCACGCTAGGGCAGCTCGGCGAGCTGCCTCTCCTGATAGAGCCGCGCCCACTCGGCGCGCGACCGGATCGACACATCCACGTCGACGGCGTTGGCGCGCAGGGCTTTCACGGTCGCCCGCTCGCGGTCCGTCCGCGCGAACGGGTCCCAGCTGAAGAACCGGCAGGCGTTGCCCCAGGTGATCTTGTTGATGTCGGAGTCGTCGGCGCCGGCGGCGTTCAACTCGGCCAGCACCCGCTCGGGTGCGTCCGGCCAGAAGCAATCCGAGTGCGGGTAGTCGCACTCCCAGGCGATGATGTCGATGCCGATCTCGTGGCGCAGTTTCAACGAGGTCTTGTCGGTGACGTAGCAGGCCAGCGAGTGTTCGCGGAAGACCTCGCTGGGCAGCTTGTTCCCGAAGTCGCGGCGCAGCCACTTCTGGTTGGTGTAGTGGCGGTCGCTGCGGTCGAGGTAGAACGGGATCCAGCCGATGCCGCCTTCGGAGAAGGCGAACCTCAGGTCGGGGTAGTTGCGCATGGCGGGGCCCCACAGCAGGTCTTGGGCGCACATGGCCGAGACCTGGGTGGCCAGGATGATCAGGTTGTCGATCGGCGCGTCGGGGGCCATGCTGATCGCCCCGAACCCGGTGCCGATGTGCAGGCACATCACCACGTTCTGCTCGGACAGCGTGCGAAAGACCGGACCCCAGTAGTCGTCGTCGTGGTAGCTCGGAAGCCCTTCCAGGTGAGGCAATTCCGGCATCGTGACCGCCCGGCAGCCCTTGGCCGCGACCCGGCGGATCTCGGCGCACATGCCCTCGGGGGTCCAGGTCGGCAGGATGGCGATCGGGATGAAGCGGTCCGGGTAGGACCCGGCCCATTCGTCGATGTGCCAGTCGTTGTAGGCCGACACCATCACCAGAGTGACATCTTCGCGCGTCATGTTGAGGTGCCGCGCGGAGAAGCCGGTGAAGGTGGGGAAGCACATCGACGCCAGGATGCCGTTGCGGTTCATGTCCCGAACGCGTTCGTGGACGTCGTAGACGCCCGGGCGCATCTCGGCGAAACCGGCCGGGTCGCGGCCCCATTCCTCGGCCGGCCACGACACCACGGCGTTGAGTCCGCTGACGCCCTGGGGCCTGCCCTGGTACATCCACTGGTCGACGCCCTTGTCGTCGACGACGACGACCGGTGCCTCCGCCTTGTATTTGGCGGGGACGTGGCGCAGGAACATGTCCGGCGGCTCGACCACGTGGTCGTCGATGCTCACCAGGATCAGGTCGTCGACATTCATGAGCCGACGCGCTCGCTGGTCGTCTCGAACAGTCGGGGGATGGGAGCGGGATCCAGCTGCAGGGCGTCGGACATGTGCAGCTGTCCGGCGTTGGCGATCATGTTGTCCAGGATGGCCCGCAGGTCGTCGCCCTCGAGCTCGTAGATGGCGACATACGGGCCCTGCCCGTCAACCGGGCGCAGCCGGCGCGCGGCGACGATTCCGTCGAGCGCCAGCAGTTCCGGTATGTGTACGTCGTCGTACCAGGTGTTGTATTCCTGTTCGCGTTCCGGCGAACTGGGTCGGCTTTCGACGAACATGATTCCCTTGGCCATTGACGCCACCTCTCTTCGGGGCCGCTATTCGTAGCGCACCGTGACCGATTCGGTGTCGGGCACGCCCTGGCAGGTCAGAATGTAGCCCTCGGCGACCTCGTCATCGTCGAGAGCGTCATTCACCCGCATGGTCACGCGGCCTTCCTCGAGCTTGGCCATGCAGGTGCCGCAGTTGCCGGCCTCGCAGCTGAACGGCGGTTCCAGGCCGGCCCGCCGCGCGCTCTGCAACAACGTCTCGCCGGGGACCATCGGCACCGAGACCTTCTTGCGGTCCATGTGAATGGTCACCGTGCCCGCCCCGGAGCCGTTTGACGGATCTGTCACCCGTGGGGTCTCCTCGATGCTTCGGGCGACTGTCACCTCGACCGCCCTCCCGTATTTGCATTCTTCACTATAGAGAATACTATTCTCACAGAGCGATAGGATCTTCTCAAGCTTGCGTGGATGTCAGGTCGGCCCGGCCTGTCAGGGAAGGACGGACCGTGACCGAGCCGGCTGCGGTCGTGTTCGAGGAACGGCGATTGCGCCTGCCCGAACTCGACGCACTCGCCGACGGCTGGGCCGCGACGCTGGCCGGCAACGGTGTCACAGCAGGTCAGCGTGTCGCGGTGATGGCGTCCACCCGGCCGGAATTCGCCGCCGCCGTGCTGGGCATCTGGCGGCTGGCGGCAACGGCGGTGCTCATCAGCCCGGCATGGAAACGCGACGAGGTCGACCACGCGCTCGCGCTGACGCAACCCGCCCACGCCGTCGGGGACCACCCGGTGCTGGCAGGCATGATGCCCATGTTGCACCTCGACGAGCCCGTCGGCCCCGGGCGGCCCGTGACCGCGACGCCCTCGCCGCGGTCCGACGCGGTGCTGGTGTTCAGTTCCGGCACCACCGGCCTGCCGAAGGCCGTCCGCCACACGCACGCGACGCTGGGCGAGGCCGTCCGGCATTGGCGCGAAGCGCTGCGGCTGACCCCGCGCGACCGGATCCAAATTGCCACGCCGCCATCGCACATCCTCGGTCTGCTCAACATCCTCACGGCCCTGCGCACCGGGGCGTCCGTGCGGCTGCATCCCCGCTTCGACGTGGACCGAATGCTGTATCACATCGGAAACGACCGCATCACAGTCGAAATGGCGGTCGCACCCATCGCGCTGGCCCTCGCCTCGCACCCGACGCTCGAGTCCTACGACCTGTCCTCGCTGCGCTACATCATGTGGGGGGCGACGCCGGTCAGCGCCCGCGTCGCGGAGACGGTCACCCGGCGCACCGGCGTCGGCTGGGTCCCGGCCTACGGAACCACGGAATTGCCCGTCATTGCGTGCAATCCGATCGAGGGCGCCCGGTTGGACGCCGTCGGACCTCCGGTGCCGGGCGTCGACCTGAGGGTGGTCTCGCTGGAGACGGGGGAGCCGGTTTCGGCGGGTGAGGTCGGCGAGATCCAGGCCCGGTCTACGTCCCTGATGGCCGGCTACCTGCCCGGCGAAGCCACCGCCGAGGTGATCCGCGATGGCTGGTACCGGACCGGTGACGTCGGCTGGGTCGACGCCGGCGGCTGGCTGCGCATCACCGATCGCCTCAAGGAGATGATCAAAGTGCGCGGCTTTCAGGTCGCGCCCGCCGAAATCGAGACGGTGCTGCACGGTCACCCGGCCGTCAAGGACTGCGCGGTGTTCGGCGTACCCGACGGCATCAACGGGGAAGCGGTCGTCGCCGCGGTCGCCACCTGCGCACCCGTCGACGCCGGTGAGCTGACCGCCCAAGTCGATCAGCGGCTGGCTTCTTACAAGCACGTGAGCCGGGTCGTGTTCGTGCCCGACATTCCCCGCCTGCCCTCGGGCAAGGTATTGCGCCGAGTGCTGAAGGAGCGCTATGGACGTACGTCTGACAGCTGAACAACACCAGTTGCGCGACGCCGCCGCCAAACTGGCCGACGATCTTGGGCCCGCGGCGGTCCAGGACCTCGACGACCGGAGCCGAATTGCGCGACTGGACAAGCAGATCGCGGCGACGGGCTGGCGGTCGCTGCGCTCCGACGGGGCATCGGGCGTCGAAGTCGCCATCGTCGCCGAGGAGTTCGGGCGCCGACTGGTCGACAGCCCGTTCCTGGGTCCGGTGCTCGCCGACGACCTGACGCGTCACGTCGGCGCGGACGGCGCGGGCTCGACGATCGCGGTCGACGGTCGCGCCGTCGACGCGCGGGGCGCCCGGCGGGCCCTGAGCCTTTCGGACGGCAAGGTTCTCGCCGACGAGGTGCGGGACCTGACCGACGGCCCGGATTTGACCCGGGCCGATGCGAAGGTTGCGGGAACGCCGGTGACACTGGGCGAAGTCTCCTCCGCCTTCGCGGTGCAATGGCGCGCGCTCGCGCTGGTCGCCACGACCGCGGACCTGGTGGGGATCGCCCGCGGCGCGCACGCCGTCGCGGTCGACTACGCCAAGATCCGCGAACAGTACGGGAAACAGATCGGGTCCTACCAAGCCATCGCGCACCTGCTCGCCGAAAGCCTTGCGCTGATCGAAGGTTCGATCAGCGTGTCCCGGCATGCCGCGTGGGCGGTCGACGAGCTGCCGCCCGCCGAGGCCATCCGTGCCGCGCAAGTCGCCAAGCTCTACTGCGCCCGCGCGGCGCGAACCGTCTGCGAGACGGCCATTCAGGTGCACGGCGGTATCGGCAACACCTGGGACTGCCTCGTGCACGTCTATCTGCGCCGCGCCCTGATATCGGCCGAACTGTGGCCCGTCGCGTTGAAGGAGATCGATCTTGGACTTTCGTGACTCACCGGACGAAGCCGCCTTTCGCGAGCGGCTCCGGTCCTGGCTCGCCGTGCACGCGGGAGAATTCTCCGGATCCGGCGACGAGTACTGGGCCCGCCAAGCCCAATGGCACCAGGCCCTGTATCGCGAGGGATTCTTCGGGCTGTCGTTCCCCCGCGAGTACGGCGGGCAGGAGCTGCCGCCGGTGTATGACGTCATCGTCGACGAGGAGCTCGCCCGGGCCGGGGCCCCACCGCGTCCCAGCGTCGGCTACCTGATCTACGGAATCGGCCGGCACGCCAACGACAAAGTGCGCCAACGGTTCCTGCCGGGCATCATCAACGGCACCGAGCGATGGTGCCAGGGCTTCAGTGAGCCCGGGGCGGGTTCGGATCTCGCCTCGCTGACCACCACCGCCCGCCTCGAGGGCGACACCTATGTGGTGAACGGGCACAAGATCTGGACCAGCTACTCCGATGTGGCGGACTGGTGCCTGTTGCTGGCGCGCACCGACCCCGCGGCCAAGCGTCACCGCGGGCTGTCGGCGTTCGTCCTGGAGATGAAACAGCCCGGCGTGCAACAGCGCCCGCTGCGCATGATCAACGGGGTGACCAACGAATTCGGTCAGGTGTTCTTCGACGACGCGAAGATACCGGCGGACCGGATGGTCGGGGCGCCCGGCGACGGCTGGGCGGTCGCCATGACCGTCGTCGGGCATGAGCGTGAACCGTCCACGCTCGGCTACGCGGCCCGATACGGCAAGCTGGTGCGAAGCCTGTACGCGCGCAGCCGCGATGTCGGGGGACCGGTGTCCGAAGAGCTCGCGTGGGCGGCGGTCCAGTCCGAGATGCTGACCCACCACGTCCGGCGGCGGCTGTCCGAACAACTCGACGGCGTCTCGCACGGCCCCGAGGGGTCGCTCGACAAGCTGCTGATGACCTGGGTCGAACAGTCTGTCGGGCACGCCGCACTGGCGGTCACCGGGACCCGCGATCCGGATTTGCTCGGCGCCTACCTGTACAGCCGCGCGCAGAGCGTGATGGGCGGGACATCACAGATACAGAAGAACATCATCGCTTCACGAATCCTGGGATTGGGGGTCTGACATGTATGACATGCCCGACGAGATCGACGTCCGTGCCGACGGCGCGCTGCGGATCATCACCCTGAACCGGCCGGACTCGCTCAATTCGGTCAACGACAACCTGCACGTCGGGCTCGCCCGGCTATGGCAGCGGCTGACCGATGATCCCACCGCCCGCGCCGCCGTCATCACCGGCGCCGGGCGGGCATTTTCGGCGGGCGGCGACTTCGCGTACCTCAAGGAGTTGTCCGAAGACGCCGATCTGCGCGCCAAGACCATTCGGGACGGCCGCGAGATCGTGCTGGGCATGGCCCGGTGTCGAATTCCTGTGGTGGCGGCGGTGAATGGGCCCGCGGTCGGGCTCGGCTGCAGCCTGGTCGCGCTCAGCGACATCGTCTACATCGCCGAAGACGCCTACCTGGCCGACCCGCACGTGCAGGTGGGTTTGGTGGCCGCCGACGGTGGTCCGCTGACCTGGCCGCTGCACATCAGCCTGCTGCTGGCCAAGGAATACGCGCTGACCGGCACCCGAATCAAAGCCGGGCGGGCCGTGGAACTCGGATTGGCCAACCACGTGGCGGCCGACCCGGTCGCGGAGGCGATGGCCTGCGCCGCAAAGATTTTGGAGCTGCCCCAGCAGGCCGTCGAGAGTACCAAGCGGGTGCTCAACATCCATCTGGAGCGCGCCGTGCTCGCCAGCCTGGACTATGCCCTCTCGGCCGAACACCAGTCGTTCACGACCGACGACTTCCGGTCGATCGTCACCAAGCTGGCGGAGGGCAAGAACTGAGCCCGGCGGGCAAGGAGGCCGGGTTCGCGATCAGTCGTGCGGCCGCAGGAAGTCGCGCATCACCCGGTCGAACTTGTCGGGCTCCTCGATGAACGGCATGTGGGCGCTCGATTCGAAGAACTCGAACCGCGACCCGGGGATGCGCCGGTGCATGGCCCACATGTGTTCGGGCACGCATTCGTCGAACCTGCCGGCGAGGATGAGGGTGGGCAGCGCGATTTCGGCTAGCCGGTCGAACACGTCCCAGTCGCGGATCGTCCCGACGATGTGAAAGTCGCTCGGCCCGAACATGGTCTCGAAGATCTCGGTCCCCATAGCGGCGAAGGCCGCCAAAAGCTCTGGTGGCCAGGGCCGCACGCGACACAGGTAGGTTTCGTTCCAGGTCCGGATCGCGTCCTGGTATTCGGCGGTGTGCGTCGTCCCGGCGGCTTCGTGGCGGTCGATGGCCGATTGCGTCGCCGGATCGAGTTCGCCTTTCAGGCGGGCCACCATCTCCGAAAACTGCGGTATGGACGCGATGCTGTTCGAGATGATCAGGCTGACTGCCCCGGACGTCACGTCGAGCGCGTACTGCTGCGCCAGCATCCCGCCCCACGAGTTTCCGAAGACGTGGAACCGGTCGAGGCCAAGACCCGTTACCACGGCGTCCATTTCGGCGACCGACCGCTGCATGGTCCACAGTTCGCGGTCGGACGGGCGCTCCGAAGCGCCGCAGCCCAGCTGATCCCAGAAGACGACCTCCCGCTCGTCGCCCAGCCGTTCCAACGAGCGCAGGTAGCTATGCGGCAGACCGGGCCCGCCGTGCACCACCAGCAGGGGAAGGCCCGCGCCGCCGCCGATGCGCTTGAACCACACGTTGCCGCCCGGGACCGCGATGGTGCCCTCCATGGCCCTCCCAAACTTGGCGAGCAGACGCAAACTCGCGCCTTGCGATGCCGGTATATGCGATTTTGCGACTGCTCGCGAATCCAGCTCTCCTTGCAACGCTGACTCTCAGAATGAGAGAATAGTGTTCTCATCACTTGCGGGGGCTCACCGGTACCCCGCCACGCTCGCCGAAGTGGAGAAGACCCGTGCCCGAAGCCGTCATCGTGTCCGCCCTGCGCACCCCGATTGGCACCGCCCGAAAGGGCACCTTGCGCGACACCAGCGCCTTCGACCTGGCGCATCACGTGGTGAGTGAGGCGGCCAGGGACCTGGACCCGGCGCAGGTGGACGATGTGATCCTGGGCGAGGGACTTTACGGCGGCGGCGTCGTCGCGCGCCATGCGGCGATCACCGCCGGCCTGACCGAGGTGCCCGGCTTGGCCAATAATCGCCACTGCGCGGCCGGCCAGGCGGCGGTGCAGAGCGCGGCGGCAAGCGTGCGCGCCGGGATGGACCGGCTCGTCATCGCCGGTGGCGTCAATTCCGCCTCCACGTCGCCCCGGTCGCGGATGCAGGTGGACGGCGAATGGGTCGACTGGTTCCCCCCGACGCACCCGGACAGTCCCGAGGCGCCGAACATGGATATGTCGATCACCGTCGGCTGGAACGCCGCGGTCGAGGCCGGTGTGAGCCGCGAGGAGATGGACGCGTGGGCGCTGCGGTCCCATCGCAACGCCATCGCCGCGATCGACGAGGGTCGCTTCAAAGAAGAGATCGTGCCGATCGAGACGCCGCACGGGCTGTTCGCGGTCGACGAACACCCGCGTCGCGACACCACCATGGAGAAGCTGGCCGCGCTCAAGCCGCTGCACCCCGAAATCGAGGGCTTCTCCATCACCGCGGGCAATGCCTGCGGCGCCAACGACGGTGCCGCCGTGCTGACAATCGCGAGTGACCAGCTTGGGCTGCCGGCGCTGGCCACCGTGCGGTCCTGGGCCTCCGTCGGCGTCGATCCCGCCGTCACCGGGTTGGCGCCGGTGCGCGCGATCCCCAAAGCCCTTGACCGAGCTGGTCTTTCGTTGCCGGACGTGGACCTGTTCGAGATCAACGAGGCCTTCGCCGCCATGTGCGTGGCGACCGTCAAGCTGCTCGATCTGGACCCGGACACGGTCAATGTGAGCGGCAGCGGCTGCTCATTGGGGCACCCGGTCGCAGCGACCGGCGCCCGGATGCTGGTGACGCTCGTCTACGAATTGCGCCGCCGCGGTGGCGGAATCGGCGTCGCTGCCATGTGCGCGGGCGGCGGCATGGGGGTTGCGACGGTGATCGAGGTTCCGGCCCCCTAAATGGAGATCGCCGATCTGCTCGCGAGCGCTCGCAACGGATCTCCGCGTGCGGCGGGCCGGCTCCTTTCCCTGGTCGAGGGCGAGCGCCGCGACGAGGTGCTGGCGAGCATCGAACCCGGTCCGGTGGCCGTCGTGGGCGTCACCGGGCCGCCGGGGGCGGGCAAGTCGACGACGATCGCCGCCCTGGTCGGCGCCTACCGGAAGCGCGGGTCCCGGGTGGCGGTCTTGGCCGTGGACCCGTCGTCACCCTTCAGCGGCGGCGCGCTGCTGGGTGATCGGATACGAATGGCCGCGCATATCAACGACTCCGACGTGCTGATCAGGTCGGTGGCGACCCGCGGCCATCTGGGGGGACTGGCCGCCGCCGTCCCCGCCGCCATCCGGCTGCTCGGCGCCATCGGCTACCGCGTCGTCCTGCTGGAGACGGTGGGGGTGGGGCAGTCCGAGATCGAGATCGCCGCGGTTGCCGATCCCACCGTCGTCATCCTCAATCCGGGTGCGGGCGACGCGGTTCAGGCCGCCAAGGCGGGGGTGCTCGAGGTGGCCGACATCGTGGTGGTGAACAAGGCCGACCGCGACGGCGCCCAACAGACCGTGCGGGACCTGCGGGCCGAAACCGACGCCCCGATCGTCAGCCTCGTCGCCGACCGCGGCGAAGGGGTCACCGAGCTGATGGCCGCCATCGAGGACCATCACCGCGCCGACAGTCGTGCCCGCCGACTGGCCCGCGCGCGAGCCCAGATCCTGTCGCTCGCGCAGACCCGGCTGCGCAGCAGGCCGGACCTCGATCGGCTCGCCGAAGCGGTCGTCGACGGTGACCAGGACCCCTACTCGGCGGCCGAGCACCTGCTTTCGCCGACCATCGGCGAGCAGGACTAGCGGCGCCGTTGTCCCCCGATTGGGGGAACGGTCATTCATCCCGTTCGCGGACCGATCGGCGGAGGTCGGGCCGGGCGAATCTCCTTAGGTTGATCTCGTGCTGAACGGCACGATCTCGCGACGAGTTAGGAGACCTGGCACATGGCTCGCACACCCGAACTGCCGGCCGCAAACGTTGGCGAGCAGCTGGAGCTGTACCGCCGGATGTGGGTCCTGCGGCTGCTTGACATGGCGCTGGAAGAGTCGCGCATCGACGGTCTGCTCGACGGCCCCATGGTGGCCGCATTCGGCCAAGAGGCCCTGGCTGTCGGCGCCGTCGCCGCGCTTCGGCCCGGCGACGTCATGAGCACCGCGATCCGCCATTTCGAGCACGCCAGGCAGGTCGGCCGTGTCCTTCCGTTGGGCCCGGCCATCGCCGAAATGATCGCGCCGAGCAGGGCCGCCGTCGCCGATGCACAGGAAAGCCCGTTCGCCACGGAATGGAAGCAAATCTTCGCGACGTCGGACCCGCTGCGGAAGTCGATCCTGTTCGCGCTCGGCGACGCCTACGCGCAGCGGCTGGCCGGTGCGGGCGGGGTCACGCTGTGCGTGGTCGGAACCGATGCTGTGGACTCCGCCGAGTTCAAGTCGGCCGCATCCATCGCGCTGTCGTGGCGGCTTCCGGTGGTGTTCGTCGTGGAAAACATCCGCGACGGTTCGGGTGTGCGCCGGGGCCCTCGTGAGCGGCACGGATTACCGGTGCTCTCGGCTGACGGCAAAGACGTTGAGGCAGTTCATGACTCGGTCACCCGGGCGGTGCGGCGCGCTAGTGTGGGTGAGGGCCCCACCATGGTGGAGGCCGTCACCTACCGCACCAATCACCCCGCAGGGGTCGACCCGTTGGTCTTCGCCAGGCGACGGCTGACCCGCGCCGGCGTGAGCGCCGGCCACCTCTACGAGGTGGAACGTCGGGCCCGCCACCTGGTGGCCGAGGCTGCGGCCGTCGCCAACGCGCTGCTGCGCTCCGAGGGGCCGGCGCCGGTCAGCGAGCCCGGCCACCCGGCGGCCGCTAGCTGAGCAGACCTTGCCGCATCGCCTCGGCCACCGCGGCCGCGCGATCGCTGACGCCCAGCTTCTCGTAGAGGCGTTGGACGTGGGTCTTGACCGTCGACGGCGCCACGTTGAGCACCTCTCGTTCTCGCGCGCTGAGCACGGGGCCGGTCGGTGCTGCCCGATGACGGATCTCCGCGGTGAGGCCTCCGACGAGCGCCGGCGCCACCACGTCGCGCCCTTGCGCGCAGTCCAGCACGGCCTTGACGATCTCGCTGCGCGTCGAGTCCTTCAGCACGAACCCGGCGGCGCCCTGCTGCAGCGCCTGGTACACGATGGCGGGCTCGTCATGCGCCGAAATGAGCAGCGCCCGGGTCGGCAGCTCCTGACTCCGCACCGCCGCCGCGACCTGCCCACCGTCCATGCCGGGCATCCGGTAGTCGAGCAAAGCGACGTCCGGCACGCGTTCCTTGATCAGCTCCAGCGCCGCCGCGCCGTCGTCGGCCTCGCCGATCACGGTGACCGAGCCGCTGGACGACAGGGCGCGCACGACGCCTTCACGAAACAGGGGGTGATCGTCGCCAACTACCACCCGCACCTTTTCCGGCGTCGCTGGGCTGGCCATGGCGATGAGTCTAGCCCGCAAAGCGCCGGCGGCAATCTGCGGAAACGCTGATGCGGCCCGGTGGGAGTTGCCCCGGCGGAACCGCCGGGGATGAGTACTGTGTTCGCGTGGCGGTCGCTAGTGACGCGGAACTGGCGCGGGTGCGCAGGCTTCATCAGCTGCGCTCGTATCGGCTCGCGTCACTGCTCCGGATCGGTGTCGTGGCCTTGATGATCGCTGCGATGCTCACCGACACCCGCCGCTCCGAGTGGCCCCAGCAAAGCGTGTTGATCGTCGCGTATGCCATGGTGGCGATGTGCGCTCTGGCGCTCGCTTTTTCGCGGACCCGGCGATGGCTCGGACGGGGCCGCCTGGCCGCCGTCGGCGGCCTGGAGCCGTTCGCGTTCACCGTCATCGACGTTATCGTGCTGACGGTCTTCCAAGTGTTGTCGACCAACGGGCTGCATCCGTTGCTCATCATGACGGCGCTGCCGATCCTGATCGGGCTCGACGTTTCGTCGCGGCGAGCGGCCGTGGTGCTGATCTTTTCGATGGCGGGGTTCGCGATTGCGGTGCTCGAGGATCCGGAGATGGTCGGCAAGATCGGCGCCACCGAGGCCACTTTCCGGTTCCTGCTGTACGCGTTCTTGTGTGTCACAGCGTTTGTCGCCGTTCGTGTCGAGGAGCGGCATGCCCGGTCGGTGGCCGGACTCAGCGCACTGCGCGAAGAATTGCTCGCCCAGACGATGGCCGCGTCCGACGTCGAGCAGCGGCGAATCTCGGAATCCATTCACGACGGGCCGCTGCAGGACATCTTGGCGGTGCGTCAAGAACTCGTCGAGCTCGGCGCGGCGCTGCCCGATGACGACCGAATAGGGCGCGCGCTGTCCGGTCTCCAGACGGCGTCGGAACGACTGCGGCAGGCGACGTTCGAGTTGCATCCGGCCGTCCTCGAGCAGGTCGGCCTCGCGGCCGCGGTCCAGCAGTTGGCCACATTCGCCGCCCCGCGATCGGGCATCGAGATCACGACCGACATCGACTACCCGACTCGTGGGGACATCGATCCGGTGGTGTTCGGTGTGGTGCGCGAGTTGTTGTCCAACGTCGTGCAACATTCCCGGGCCCGCAGCGCCTCGATCATGCTCGGGATCACCGACGGCACCTGCGTCTTGCATGTGGTCGACGATGGTGTGGGATTCAACGACGAGACCGTGGCGCGCCGCCTGGGCGAGGGACACATCGGATTGGCGTCACACCGGACGCGCGTGGAGGCCGCCGGCGGGACGCTCGTCATGCTCGACAGCCCGGTGGGAACCCACATCTGCGTCGAGCTGCCGATCGCGAAATAGATCACGATCTTGTGGGTAAGCCCATGGGATGCAACCCAACATCGACCTCGTCCGCGAGTACATGGAGATCTCCTACGCCCCCGGCCGCGCCAGCGCGCAGGCCGTGTCGCACCTGTGCGCCCCGAACAACCGTTTCATCGCTCCCACCACGTTCCCCGGCATCCACACGCTCGAGGCGTACGCCGAAGACCACGGCCGGCTCATGGAGCAGGTGAACGACCTGCACATCGTCAGCTTCGACGTACTGTTCGCCGACGCGGATCGGGTTTGCTTGCGCTACACGGCCGAGGGGGCACACCGAGGGAAACCGCACGGGGATATTCAGCCGACCGGCCGAACGGCCCGTTGGTCGGCGGCCGCCCTCTTCCAGGTGCGGGACGGGAAGCTCGTCGAATTCATCAAAGAGTGGAACAAGTTATCGATGTGGGAACAGCTGGGCTGGCCTGCGGAAGAGTGCCTGACCGCGGGGGAATCGGCCGCCGCCAGCTGATCGCGCGGCGAGCAGATGGCCCGCTACTTCAGGTCCACGGATTTCCCGGTGGCGGCCGCGTATCCGGCACGGTAGCCGAAAACCATTGCGGGGCCCAGCGTTCCGCCGGCGCCGCCGTAGGCCCGTCCCGTGGCGCCGCCCATCGCGTTGCCGGCGGCGAACAGGCCCGGTATGGGTTCCCCGCCGACGTGCAGCACGCGCCCGTCGCGGTCGGTGCGCGGCCCGCCCTTGGTGCCCATCGCGCCGATCGACACCGGCACCGCGTAGTAGGGCGCGGTGTCGATCGGGCCGAGGGTCTTGCCTGCGAGCGTGGTCGCGCTGTCGTCGCCCCAGTAGCCGTCGTAGGCGCTCGAGCCGCGCCCGAAGTCGGGATCGGCGCCGGCGGCCACGTGGCGGTTCCACGCCTCGACGGTGGCCATCAGCCCGGCCGCGTCGATCCCGGCCTTGGCCGCCAGCTCGGCGAGGTCCGCCGACTCGCAGAACCAGTCCGGAACGGGCTGCCCGGGTTCGATGCCCAGGAATCCATAGCGCTGCAGGTGAATTGAGTCGAAGACCATCCACCCGCGGTCGTTGACGTACCCGCCGCGGGGATCGAGGTAGTGAAATGCGCCGGCCATGGAGTTGTAGTCGCACGCCTCGTTGACGAAGCGGCGCCCGGCCGAGTTGACGATGATGCTCCGCGGCCGCGTCCGTTCCAGCCGTACGCTGCGGCTGCGTGGCTTGCCTTCGATGGTGTCGCCGGGGATCTGGACGATCGGCACCCACCAGGCCTCGCCCATGTTGGCCAGGTCCGCTCCGTGCGCCATCGCCATCCGCAGGCCGTCCCCGGTGTTGTTGGGCGGGGACACCGCGCCGTGCATCGGGCCGCGCAGAAATGCCTGCACCAGACCCGGATCCCACTCGAAGCCACCCACACCGAGGACGACCCCGCGGCGCGCGCGCACGTTGATCGTTCGCCCGGCCAACGCGATGCGCACTCCGACGATTTCTCCGTTCTCGGCGATGAGCTCTTGGGCCCGGGCGTCGGTGTGCGGTGTGATCCCGGCGTCGAGCAATCCCTTGAGCAGGCCAGCGATCAACGCCGTGCCGGCGACGCAGAGGTCGCTGCCTTGGTCGATCGTCACGTGCAGGCGCGCCCTGGTTTCGGCGTCGATACCGACGTTGGACCAGTCGGCGGGAAACGAGGTGATCCGCTTGCCCCACTCGCCGATCTGGTTCAGGTCGAACGGACCCGCGCTCAGTGAGCGGCCTCCGCCAGGCTGTCCGCCCGGCAGCTCCGGTCGGTAGTCGGGGAAGCCGGTGGCGACCTCGAAGCGCAGACCACTGTGCGCCTCGACGAAGTCCAGCATCGCCGGACCGGTGTGCACGAAGGTGTCGACCAGCTCGTCGTCCATCGACCCGAGGGACTGCGCGCGCAGGTAACGCAACGCGTCGGCGGGCGTCAATTCGCCGTCGCCGGAACGGTTGTGGGCGGGAATCCAGACGACGCCGCCCGACACGGCGGTGGTCCCGCCGACGGTCGGCGCCTTCTCGAAGACCTCCACCGCGGCCCCGGCCGCTGCCGCGGCGAGGGCGGCGGTGAGCCCGGCGCCACCACTGCCGAGCACAACTACGTCGACTTGCATGTCCCACGACATGGATTGATATCCCTTCAGCTCAGCAGCTCGGACAACTGCTTCGCGGCTTTGACGACCGCGTCTTTTCCGCGCATCACCACGTCTTCGCGGTGCGAGATGAGGTTGATGCAGGTGGGCGGGGACGGGGCCGGGCGGTGCACCGCGACGGCGAGGCCGTAGGTGTTCGGCTCGATCTCCCCGTACGTGGTCACCCAGCCGCGTTCCCGTGCGCGGGTGACCAGGTCTCGTTCCCCCGGGCGCGGCGGCATGCTCGCGAGCAGGGCGATGCCCGCGGCGCCGCGGGTCAGCGGGTATCGACTGCCCTCGTGAAAGGACAGCTGGTAGGCCACGTGGCTCGGCACGATCACAGCGATGGCCACCTGCTGGTCGCCCTCGGCGACGAGCAGCGACACCGTGCTGCCGAGCTCGTCGGCCAGCGCCCGCAGCGTCGGAAGACTGACCTGGCGCACGTTGCGGTCGAACGACGCGCCGAGCACGGCCAGCCCCGACGCGGGCCGGTAGCGGCCGTCCTCCCCCTTGGCGACCAGTCGAAACTCCGCCAGCGTCGTCAGCAGTCGATAGGCGATGGTGCGATGCACCCCGACTTGGTCGGCGAGCTGTTGCACGGTGAGCCCACCGGGGGAGTCGGCGATCATTTGCAGCGCCGTCAGCCCCCTGGCCAGCGTCTGGGACCCCGTCCCCGAACCCGTCACGGCCTTGACAGACCCACGCGGGAGAGCGAAGCTCTATATATAACGCACATCAATGTGCGATATTAGCACACTAGGTACGCCGAAAACGAGAACGAGATTTCCGACTCGTCGGCCGGAGAGGGATCGTGGCGGAGTTCGAGAGCATCTGGAGCGACCTGCAGGGTGTCGCGTTCGAGCAGGGCTACCTCGACGCCGGCGGGGTGCGAACCCGTTACCTGCGGGCCGGCGATCCGGGCAAACCGGTGCTGATGCTGCTGCACGGTTCCGGTGGTCACGCCGAGGCGTACGTCCGCAACCTGGCGGCACACGCCGAGCACTTCTGGACCTGGTCGATCGACATGCTCGGCCACGGCTACACCGGCAAGCCGGGCCACCCGCTGGAAGTCCGCCACTACGTCGAGCATCTGATGGCCGTCCTGCGCACCATCGGTGTGAACCGCGCCTGCATCAGCGGAGAATCACTGGGCGGCTGGGTGGCCGCCCGCGCGGCCATCGATCATCCTGACGTGGTCGCCCGGCTCGTCCTCAACACCGCGGGCGGCTCCCAGGCCGACCCGGTGGTGATGAAGCGCATCATCACGCTGTCCATGGCGGCCGCCGAAGACCCGACCTGGGAAACGGTGCAGGCGCGGATCAAGTGGTTGATGGCCGACAAGTCCAAGGGCTACGACGACTTGGTCGCCAGCCGCCAACGCGTCTATCGCCAGCCGGGCTTCGTCGACGCCATGCGCGACATCATGGCGTTGCAGGACCCGGAGATTCGGGCGCGCAACATCATCGGACCGGACGACTACGGCGCGATCACCGCGCCGACGCTGGTGCTGTGGACCAGTGACGACCCCACCGCCGACGTGACCGAGGGCCGCCGCATCGCGTCGATGATCCCCGACGCGCGGTTCGAGGTGATGCCCGGTTGCGGTCACTGGCCGCAGTACGAGGACCCCAAGACCTTCAATCGTTTGCACCTCGACTTCCTGCTGGGGCGGTGATGGCGGACGAGGGGCGCGAACCGGCGGGAATCGAGACCGACGTCGTCGTGGTCGGCGCCGGACCCGTCGGCCTGACGTTGGCCAACATCCTTGGCCTGCAGGGCATCCGCACGGTGGTGGTCGACGAACGCGACACGCTAATCGACTATCCGCGCGGGGTGGGGCTCGACGACGAGGCGCTGCGCACGTTTCAGTCGATCGGCCTGGCGGATCGGGTGGTGCCGCACACGGTGCCTAACCAGATCCTGCGGTTCGTCGACGCGAAGCGGCGCGTGCTCGCCGAAATGGCCCCGCCCGACGCGCGTTTCGGGTGGCCGAAGCGCAACGGCTTCGTGCAACCGCTGGTGGATGCCGAGCTGCTGGCCGGCCTGGACCGATTCGAACACGTCGAGGTGTGGTGGGGACGCCCGATGACGGGTTGTTCCGAGGACGCCGACGGGGTGCGGGTCGATCTGGGGGGCGGGCACGACCACGAGACATCAAGCGTGCGCGCGCGTTACGTGGTCGGCTGCGACGGCGGTCGCAGCATGACCCGCCGCATGATGGGCGTGTCCTTCGACGGGACGACGTCGTCGACCCGCTGGCTGGTGGTCGACGTCGCCAACGACCCGCTCGGCCATCCCAACAGCGAGGTCGGGGCCGACCCCGAACGTCCGTATGCCTCGATCTCGATCGCACACGGGATTCGGCGCTTCGAGTTCATGATCCACGCCGACGAGACCGACGAACAGGCGGAGGATCCCGCGTTCCTGACGCGGATGCTCGCCCGGATGGTGCCGCACCCGGACCGCGTCGACGTGATCCGGCGGCGCGTCTACACCCACCACTCGCGGATCGCCGGCGCGTTCCGTAAGGGCCGGCTGCTGCTGGCCGGTGACGCAGCGCATCTCATGCCGGTGTGGCAGGGCCAGGGCTACAACAGCGGAATCCGGGACGCCGCCAATCTGGGCTGGAAGCTTGCCGCCGTGGTCAGCGGGCGCGCCGACGACAGGTTGCTGGACACCTACGACATGGAGCGCCGCAAGCACGCGCGGGCGATGATCGACCTGTCCACCATGGTGGGCCGGGTGATCTCGCCGACCAACCGCCGGGTGGCCGGCGCGCGCGATCTGCTCGTGCGGTCGGCGTCAATTGTGCCGTCGCTCAAGCGGTATGTCCTCGAGATGCGGTTCAAGCCGATGCCACGGTACGAACAGGGGGCCGTGGTACACGGCGAACCCGGCCGGGCCGATTCGCCGGTGGGGACGCTGTTCATCCAGCCCCGGGTCGACACCCGCGACCGGCAGGACGTGCTGTTGGACGACGTGCTCGGTGACTGGTTCGCCGTGTTGTGCTGGAACAACAACCCGCGCAAGATCCTCGGTGACGTGGCGTTCGCCAACTGGAAGGCGCTGGGCGCGCGGTTCATTGCGCTGCGTCCCGCCACTCAACTGCATTGGACCGGTCACGACCATCCCGACGTCGCGGTCGTGGGTGATCGGTCCGGCGTCGTCAAGGCCTGGTTCGACACCCACCAAGAATCGGTGTTGTTCCTGCGTCCCGACCGGTGCATCGCAGGCGCCTGCATCGCCCAGCGCGCCCCCGAGCTGAGCGCCGCGCTCCTCGACGCGCTGACGCTGACGCCGAGAGGGGGTGATCCGCAAAGTGGCACTGGCTCTGTGCTGTATGTCGCACAGCCCGCTCCTGAATCTTCCGGGGCCGTCGCGGGACCTGCTTGACGATGTCGAAGGCGCGATCGCGGGGGCGCGGCAATTCGTCGCGGACTTCGATCCCGAACTCGTCGTCATTTTCTCCCCGGACCACTACAACGGGTTCTTCCACAAGACGATGCCCCCCTTCTGCATCGGCACGCGTGCCAGCGGCGTCGGGGATTACGGCACCCATGCCGGCCCGCTCGATGTTCCGGAACGGCTTGCGACAGAGTGCGCGCAAGCGGTGCTCGACGCGGGCGTCGACGTGGCCGTGTCGGCCTGCATGGACGTCGATCACGGCACCGTCCAACCGCTGGAGAAATTGTTCGGCGCGGCGACTGCCCGGCCGGTGATCCCCGTCTTCATCAACGCGATCGGCTTGCCGCTGGGGCCATTACATCGCTGCCGGGCGCTCGGCACCGCCGTCGGCGGCTACCTGGCCGCCCTGGACAAGCGGGTCCTGGTGCTGGGATCCGGTGGGCTTTCGCACAGCCCCCCGGTGCCCACGCCCGCGACCGCACCGCCGCCGGTGCTGGAGCGCATCGTGCACGGCCGGCCGATGACACCCGAGCAGCGACAGGCCCGGCAGGCCGCCGTGATCGACGCGGCCAAGAGCTTCGCGGCCGGTGACAGCGGGCTGCAACCGCTGAACCCGGTGTGGGACCAGCGGTTCCTCGAAATCATCGACGGCGGGTGGCTGGCCGAACTCGACCAGTGGTCCAACTCGTTCGTGGCCCACGAGGGCGGAAGCTCCGCCCAGGAAATCAGAACGTGGGTTGCCGCGTTCGCGGCGCTGGCCAGCGCGGGTCCCTACGAAACCGTCGGGCGCTACTACAAACCGGCCGCGGAGCTCATCGCCGGCTTCGCCATCAGAACGGCGGTGCTCACGTGACGGCCCCGCCGAACGGCTTCGACCACGTCGTCGACGCGCTGGTCGTCGGGTCGGGCGGCGGCGGCATGACGGCCGCCCTGACCGCCCGCGCCGCCGGGCTGGACGCGCTGGTCGTGGAGAAGTCCGCGTTCTTCGGTGGCTCCACCGCCCTGTCCGGCGGCGGTATCTGGGTGCCCGGGGCGCCCGCGCAGCGCAGGGAGGGCTACGCCCCGTCGCCCGAAGACGTCGTCGAATACCTGCGCCAGATCACCGACGGACTGGTAAGCGAGGCGCGGATCCGCCAATACGTCGAGTCCGCGCCGAAAATGCTGGAGTTCCTCGAACGGCTCTCCGGATGGTGTGAGTTCGTCTGGAAGCCGGGCTACGCCGACTACTACCCGGAACTGCCCGGCGGATCCGAATTGGGCAGCACGATCAACGTGCCGCCCATCGACCTGCGCAAGCTGGGGCCCGACGAGCACCGGCTGCTGCAGCCGCTGGCGTTGGCTCCCCGGGGAATCTGGCTGGGGCCCAAGGAGCTTCGGACCTTCTACCGAATCCGGCAATCCTGGGCCGGCAAGGGCGTGTTGCTCAAGCTGATTGCGCGGATGGTGCGGGCACGGGTGTTCGGCGAGCGGATGGCGGCGATCGGGCAGTCACTGGCGGCCCGCCTCAGATTGGCCATGACCGAATGCGGCATTCCGCTGTGGCTGGACTCGCCGATGACCGGGCTGCTGACCGACGCCGACGGATCGGTCACCGGTGTGTCGGTGGAACGCGACGGCACGACGCAACGCGTCGGTGCGCGCCTGGGGGTTGTCCTGGCTTGCGGCGGCTTCGACCACGACCTGGCCTGGCGCAAGGAACTGTTGCCCGTGGTGGATCGGGACTGGAGCTTCGGCAACCCGGCCGCCATGGGCGACGGCATCCGTGCTGCTCAAAAGCTGGGTGCCGCAACCGATTTACTCAACGAGGCGTGGTGGTTTCCGGCCATCCAGTGGCCCGACGGCCGGATGCAATTCATGCTCAACGAGCGCATGATGCCGGCGCAGTTCATCGTCAACGGGGACGGCAAGCGCTTCATCAACGAGGCGGCGCCGTATATGGACTTCGGCCACGCCATGATCGAGGGACAGAAATCCGGTGTCACCCACATTCCCTGCTGGCTGCTCACCGACCACCGGTCGTGGACCCGCTACGTTGTCGGCGGCCATTTGCCCATACCCAAGATCCCGGGCGCGCCGGTGCCCACTGGTCGTAGGGTCCCCGCGGCATGGCTCGAATCCGGCGTCGTCAAGGCGGCGGCGACGTGGGAGGAGATGGCCACCCGGATCGGGGTGCCGGCGGCGAACCTGGTTGAAACCGCCCGCCGCTTCAACGAACTCGCCCGCGCCGGTCACGACGACGACTTCAACCGCGGCGACAGCGTCTACGACAACTACTACGGCGATCCCACACTGCCCAACCCGAACCTGTACCCGCTGGGCGATCCGCCGTACTACGCGTTCCGCATCGTCCTCGGCGACCTCGGCACGTCCGGCGGCCTGCGTACCGACGAATACGCGCGGGTGCTGCGGGCCGACGACACCGTGGTGGCGGGTCTGTACGCGGTGGGTAACACCTCCGCGCCGGTGATGGGGCGCAGCTACGCGGGCGCGGGCGCGACGATCGGCCCCGCGATGACCTTCGGCTTCGTCGCGGCGAATCACATTGCCGCGCATGCGGCCAAACGAACCCTTAATTCTCATAGGAGGTAGCAATGAAGATTTCGCTGTTCTACGAATTCGCCCTGCCGCGGCCCTGGGCGCCCGACGACGAGCACGTGATGATGCAAGAATGCCTCGACGAGGTGGAGGCCGCGGACAAGGCGGGGTTCTCCACCGTCTGGCTGACCGAGCACCACTTCCTCGAGGAATATTGCCACTCGACGGCACCGGAAATCTTCTTGGCCGCCGCCAGCCAGCGGACCAAGAACATCCGGCTGGGCTTCGGCATCATGCATCTGCCGCCCGTGGTCAATCACCCCGCCCGGGTGGCCGAACGCATCGCCACCCTCGACCTGCTGTCCAACGGCCGTGTCGAGTTCGGCACCGGCGAATCGTCTTCCGTCGGTGAACTCGGTGGATTCAACATCGATCCCGCCGACAAGCGGGCCCAGTGGGAGGAGGCGCTCGAGGTCTCGATCCGCTGCATGATCGAGGAACCGTTCTCCGGCTTCGACGGCGAGCACGTCCGGATGCCGGCGCGCAACGTCGTGCCCAAGCCGCTCCAAAAACCGCATCCGCCGGTCTGGGTCGCGTGCACGCGTCCCGCGAGCGTCCAGATGGCCGCCCAAAAGGCGATCGGCGCCTTGAGTTTCGCCTACACCGGGCCCGGGCCGCTGACCGAGCGGGTCAACGGCTACTACAAGGAATTCGAAGAGAACGGTGTCCCCGTCACACCCCGAGTCAACCCGAACATCCTGGCCATCGGCGGCGACCTGTCCATGATGGTCGCCAAGACCGACGAGCAGGCCCTGCAACGGCTGGGTCAGGGCGGCGGATTCTTCTCGTTCGGCATCATGCACTACTACATGACCGGTGTGCACACCCCCGGGCGTACCGGGGTGTGGCAGCGGTACCTCGACGAGGTCGAAAAGGACCCGACGCTGGCGTACGGCCCCGGCCGCGGCGCGATCGGATCACCCGCCACCGTGCGGGAATTCCTGCGCGGCTACGAGGAAAGCGGGGTCGACGAGATCATCCTGTTGCTCAACCCGCGCAGCCACGAGGGCACCATGGAATCGATCGAGCTGATGGGCTCCGACGTACTGCCCGAATTCATCGAGCGGGACGCCAAAGCGGTCGCCGAGAAGGCGAAGCGGCTCGAGCCCGTGATCGAGAAGGTGGAAGCGCGGCGGCCGGAATCCACCGCGCCGAAGTTCGACGAGAAATATTCGTTCGGCGGCCTGCCCACCGGCCGGGGCGGTAAGTTCACCGCCAGCGAGATCCCCGAAGCCATGGCCGAGATCAACGAGGGCCGTGTCCAGGCGGCTCAGCGGTTGAAGGAGCAGCAAGGCAAGTGACACCGAAAGCCGGTTGAGTCTTGGGACGAATCGACGAGTTGTGGCGCTACGACGGCCGGCGCGCGGTGGTGACCGGGTGTGCGTCGGGCATCGGCGAACTCGTGGTGCGCCAACTCACCGAGGCGGGCGCCGAAGTCATCGGGCTGGATAAGCGCCGGCCGGCGTTCGAGGTCAACGACTTCCGCGGCATCGACCTGGCCGATCAACGGTCCATCGACGCCGCGGTGGCGTCCATCGAAGGACCGGTCGACGCGCTGTTCAACGTCGCGGGCGTCTCGTCGGGAATCGGGAACCCCGCCCTCGTCGTCACGATCAACTTCCTTGGGCTGCGGCATTTCACCGAGGCGCTGATTCCGCGGATGCCGGCGGGTTCGGCCGTCGCGAGCGTGGCCTCGCTCGCGGCCGCGGCATACCGGGAACATCTTTCGTCGGTGGCGCCGCTGCTGAACACCGCCTCGATGGAAGAGGGCATCGACTGGTGCCACGCCCATCCCGGCGCGCTGACCGGCGGCGGGTATCGGTTGTCCAAGGAGGCGGTCATCCTCTACACCATGCGAAGCGCCACCGCCCTCGGCGGGCGGGGAATCCGCATCAACTGCACCGGCCCCGGAGTCACCGAAACCCCGATCCTCGACCAGCTGCGGACCGCCTACGGACAGGGCTATCTCGACGGCATCGCCAAGCCCTTGGGGCGCGTCTCCGGCCCCGCGGAGCAAGCCTCGGTGCTGCTCTTCCTGAATAGTGCTGCGGCGAGCTATATCACGGGGCAGGTGATCTGGGTCGACGGCGGAAATGTGGGCGCCGCAATCGCTCGTGAACTCGAGGAGGGAGCCCCGTGGCCGGCTTGACCGATTTTCGCCGGGTCGCGCGTGACGTCTCTAATTGGGGACGGTGGGGCGCCGACGACGAGCTCGGCACGTTGAACTTCATCACCGCCGAGAAGGTCGCCCAAGCCGCCGGGCTGGTCCGGCACGGCAAGGTTTTTCCGCTGGGCGTGGACTTCGGCTCGTCGGGACCGCAGGGCGCCTTCGGCTTTCGGCACAACCCCATGCTTCTCATGACCGTGGACGGTGGGGATGCGAGCTCGCTTCCCCAATATGGTCCCGGGTGGACGCAAAACGTGACAGCGACGCAGTTGGGTAACTACTTCGTCGACAACCTGTTTCGCTTCAACGAAGACATGATCATCATGCCGCTACAGGCGGCCACCCAGTGGGATGCGTTCTCACACGTCTACTACGAAGGCAAGCTCTACAACGGCTTCTCGTCGGACTCCGTGACGAGTATGGGGGCCTACCACTGCAGCATCGACAAGGTCGACGTCAAGGGCATCACCTCGCGTGGCGTGCTGCTGGACCTCGTCCGCCACCGCAACGCCGAAGTCTTCCTCGAAGAGGGCAATCCGATCACCCCCGAAGAACTCGATGACGTCGTTCGTGCGCAGGGCCTGACGATCGAGAGCGGCGACATCGTTCTGATCCGGACCGGTTGGTGGACCAGGTTCTTGCAGACCGGCAACAAGACGGAGCCATTCTCCGGTCTGCACTGGCGCTGCGCCTCGTGGCTGCACGACCACGAGGTCGCGGCGGTCGCCTCGGACAACCTTCAGGTCGAGGACCTGGTGTCCGATGTCGAGGGCGCATTTCTACCCTTGCATCTGCTGTGCCTGCGCGACATGGGGCTCATGCTCGGCGAGTATTGGGACCTGACCGCGCTGGCCGACGACTGCGCCAGGGATGGGGTCTACGAGTTCCAGCTCATCGCGCCGCCCCTGAGGTTCGTCGGGGCGGTGGGCTCGCCGGTGAACCCGATAGCGATCAAGTGATGGATATTCACCGCCACACCACCATGGTCGACGGCCTGGTGACCAGTTATCTGGAGGCGGGCGACGGCGACCCGGTGGTGCTGCTGCACGGTGGCGAATTCGGTGCCGGCGCGGAACTGGGCTGGGAACGCAACATCGCCGCGCTCGCCGCGCGCTACCGGGTGCTGGCGCCCGACCAACTGGGCTTCGGGCAGTCGGCGAAGGTCATCGATTTCGTCGACGGGCGCGGGATGCGGATCCGGCACGTGGCGCGATTCTGTCAGCAGCTCGGCGTCGACTCGGCGCACTTCATCGGCAACTCGATGGGGGCGATCAATTTGCTCGTCGACGCCACCTCCGACACACCACTGCTGCCCGCCCGCAGTCTCACGATCATCTGCGGGGGCGGGGAAATCCAACAGAACCGGCACTTCGAGGCGCTACAGCAATACGACGCAACGCTGCCCGGCATGCGCCGTATCGTCGAGGCCCTGTTTCACGACCCGGCCTACCCCGCCGACGACGACTACGTGCGGCGCCGCTACGAGTCGAGCACGGCGCCCGGAGCGTGGGAGGCCGTCGCCGCGGCCCGGTTTCGCCGCCCGGGCGCGACGCCGTCCGGCACGCCCTCGAGTGCGCGGCCGTACGAGCGCATCACCGTGCCGGCGCTCGTCGTCGAGGGGGGAGACGACAAGCTCCTGCCACCAGGCTGGGCGGCACAGATCGCCAACGAGATCGACGGTGCCCGCTCGGTCGTGGTCGGCGAGGCGGGTCACTGCCCCCAGATCGAGCAGTCGGCGACGGTGAACCGGCTGCTGCTCGACTTCCTCGCCGCGATCGCCTAGAACACGTAATCCAACCGGGTCTGCATGCCGGCCTCTTGATGATACGTGTTGTGGCAGTGCAACATCCACACGCCCGGGTTATCGGCCACCAACACGGCGAGCAGTTTCTGCCCCGGCAGCACCATGAGGGTGTCTTTGCGCGCACCGGGACTGCCGTCGGCCTTGATCAGCTGGAAGGTGTGGCCGTGCAAGTGAATCGGGTGATACATCATCGTGGGGTTGTCGAACGTGAGGGTGGGCCGTTCGCCCTGCCGGACATGCAACGGTTCGGTGTCGCTGTAGGGCTTTCCGTTGATCGTCCAGTCGTATTGGACCATGTTGCCGCCCAGCACGACGGGGAGGTTCAGGCCGGGCTGCGGCCGGCCCAGGTTGACGGGCGTTGTCGCCGTGAACATTTCCACCGTGCCCACCCGTCGGTTGAGCTCGGCCGGCTGAAAACCCGGGTCGGGCGCGCTGCCGGCACCGGTCGACAGTAACGCCCGCGCCAGGGAATTCTTGCCTTCCGCGAGCGCGACCAGTGGGAAGACGCCGTCGGCGGCGGTCACGATGACGTCGTAGCGCTCGGCCATGCCGACCAACAGGGCGTCGACCTGAGTCGGCACCACGGGGTAGCCGTCGGTGTGGGTGACCGTCATCGAATGCCCGGCGAGCGCGACGCGAAACGAGGTGTCCGAGCCGCTGTTGATGAAGCGGATCCGGATGCGCTGGCCCGGCTTCGCGCTGAAGGTCATGGGGGCGGCGGGGATTCGGCCGTTGATCAGGTAGTACGGATACGCGATCTCCCCGGCGTCGCCGCCGAGCAGGTCGCTCCTGCCGGTGGCCAGGCCTGACGCTGCGGCCGTCGGACTACTGGAGCTGGTCTGGCTGGTCGGCGTCGTCGAAGTCTCGGTGCTCGAGGTCGTCGAGGTCTCACTGGTCGTCGAGGTCTCACTGGTCGTCGTGGTCGTGGTGGTCGTCGACGTCGTGGGCGGCGTTGTCGTGCTCACGGGCGCGCTCGGCGGGGCGGGCTTGTTCGGGCTGGACAGTTCCTGGTAGAGCTGCTGCGGGGATTTCCCGATGCCGTCTGTCCAATCGTCGAGGACCACAATCCATTCGGCGTCGTAGTCGCCCTCGGTGGGGTCGTCGACGATCACCGGTAGGTACAGGCCCGTGTCGGCGTCCAGGCCGGTGTGCGGGTGGGCCCAGTAGGTGCCCGAGTTCGGTACGGAGAATCGATAGGTGAAGTCTTGGCCGGCAGGGATGTCCGGGGTGGCGGGCGCGGCGCCGTCAATGTCGTTGCGCAGCGCGATGCCGTGCCAGTGCACCGACGTCGGATGGTCGAGCCGGTTCGACACCGTCACCACGAGTTCGTCACCGATGCGTGCGCGAATCGGCGCGCCGGGAATGCTGTTGCCGTAGGCCAGCGTCCGGACGACCGGTCCGCCCAGGTCGACCTGGACGTGCTGGGCCGTCAGGCTGGCGGTGACGGTCCGGCCACTGTGCGGCCGGGCGGCCTCGGCCGCGGCGATGGCGGCGGCCATCTGGGCACTGCCGGACAGCGCGGGCTTGTCCTGACTGCACGCCGCCAGCGCGAATCCACCGGCGAGGCCCACGGCCAGGAATCCGCGCCTGGTCAACTGTGCGCCTGGGACGGTGATTCCGCTCGTGGGACGCACAGCCATCACCGCTCCTCGTCGTCGTCGATCTCCGGCGTCTTATACCGTGCTCGGCCCGGGGCCTCAGCGCAACTGTCTACGCGGGCGATGTCGAGATTGCCGGCCGGGTCGCGCCGGCGACGCCAACCGCAGCCCGCGCGGCAATCTCGGCGTGGGTTGGGTTCCGACGGGCGTCGCTACGCGACCTGGCGGGCCATCCAGTCGCCGAATGTGGTGGGGTAGACGACGACGTCTTCGCCGTCGATGGGAACGATGCTGCGGTCGTCGAGTATCGCGCCGTAGTAGCGGGCGTCGTCGTCGGTCACCACCCGGCGGCCGTCGCCGGTCGCGGCGAAGCGGGTCCGGATGAAGTAGTCCATACCCTGCTTCTCCGGGCCGGCGATGTTGATCACGCCGTTGACCGGGTCGGCGGCCGCCGCGCGGGTCACGGCGGTGGCGACATCGGCGGCGGCAATGGGTTGGAACGCCCCGTGCGGCGCACGGACCGTGTCCCCGTCGGCCATCGAATCGGCAATGCCGTCAACGAATTCGAAGAACTGTGTCGCCCGCACAATCGAATACGGGGATCCCGATTCCGCGATCTCTTTTTCCTGGGCGATCTTGGCCCGCATGTAGCCGCTTTCGGCCGTCCGGTCGGCCCCCACGATCGAGAGTGCGACGTGATGCCGCACGCCGGCCGCCCGCTCCGCATCGAGGAGGTTGCGGGTGGACGTGGTGAAGAAGTTCAGCACGTCGTCGTCGGCCCAGGATGGCGAGTTGGAGACGTCGACGACCGTGTCGACACCGGCGACGGCCTCGGCAACGCCTTCGCCGGTAACGGTGTTGACCCCCGAGTTCGGCGAGGCCGAGACGGCCTCGTGCCCGAGCTCTGTCAGCTGGGCGACAACCTGCCTGCCGATCAGTCCGCTGCCACCGACCACCAGAACCTTCATGATTACCTCTTCCCGAGTTCCCGACGCGACCTCTTCAGCGAGGTGGGTGGGCGGGCCGGCCGGAACCCCAAAGTACCGACGGGGCGAACGCTGCGCGCACCGGAACCCCCGGCTGCGCCTTAAATCAATTGCTTGACTTAACGCGCTCGGCGCCGATTAACTCGTCGGGTGGTCAACGAATTGGACGGCAAGGTCGCCATCGTCACCGGCGGTGCATCGGGGATCGGTCGCGGAATCGTGGAGCGGTTCGTGGCCGAGGGATCGCGCGTCGTCATCGCCGACATCGAGACGGACAGGGGGGAGGAGCTGGCGCGCGCGTTGGGCCCCGGCGCCGCGTTCCGGCCCACGGACGTCTCGGATCCCGAACAGGTCGGGGCGCTGGTCGCCGCCACCGTGGAGAAGTTCGGCGGTCTGCACGTCATGGTCAACAACGCCGGGATTTCGAGCCCCCTGCGCCGACTGCTCGACGACGACCTGGCCGATTTCCATCGGGTGATGGGGGTCAACGTCCTCGGGGTGATGGCCGGCACCCGCGATGCGGCCCGCCACATGGCGGAAGCCGGCGGCGGGTCGATCATCAACCTGACGTCGATCGGTGGGATCCAGGCGGGCGGCGGGGTGATGGTCTACCGGGCATCGAAAGCCGCGGTCATCCAGTTCACCAGGTCCGCCGCGATCGAGCTCGCGCGCCACGAGGTTCGGGTCAACGCGATCGCACCGGGCAGCATCCCCACTCCGATCCTCGCGTCGTCGGCGGTCGACGTGGACCCCGATGAGCTGGCGCGGTTCGAAGCACGGATTCGCCAGGGGATGCGTGACGATCGGCCATTGAAGCGGGAGGGCACGCCCGAAGACGTCGCCGAGGCGGCGCTGTACTTCGCCACCGATCGGTCCCGCTATGTCACCGGGGCGGTGCTGCCGGTCGACGGGGGGACGTCCGCGGGCAAGGTGAATCGTCCCCGCAACGAGTCGCGCAAGGTCGACTGAGGCCGGTGTCAGTCCCCTTGCGCGGGGTGTCCGGCGTGCGTTTCCAGCCGCAGCTTTGCCAGCGCCTCGGCGCGCGTAAGGTCCTCGGTCCCCGCGCTTTCCGCGATGACGCTGTGCGAATGCGCCAGCACGCCGAGCACCGCCTCGGGGGGGAGGTCGGGGAACTGGCGCCCGAGCGCATCGGCGGCCCTCCTCAGCTCGAAGAGTTTGGGATACGCCCGCTCCTCCGGGGTGGGCGGCACGACACGGGTGACGTCCTGGGCGTGCTGCAGCACTGCGACGGTCTTCTTTCCGTCCTTGATCGGGGAGTTCATCGGTGTCCACACCCGGTAGATGAACTCGCCCGGGTGCTGCCGGTCGGGAAGGTCGTAGCGCTGGACCCCCATCCAGTGCCTGACCCCACGGCGAAACACCAACTCGAGTGACGCCGAGACGTTGGCCACGCCGTCCGCGTCCGGATCGGCCGGGTTATCCGGGAAGACGTCGAACAGGTGGTGGCCCAGCAGGTCCTCGCGCGGATGCCCTGACACCCGTTCGCAGGCGGAGTTCACCGCGCGGATCCGCCAGTCGGCGTCGGCCAACTGGTATGGCGCCCACTTCGACTGGAACCAGGCGGATTCCTCGATCGCGGACACCCGGCTGGCTGACAACATGACTACCCCCGCAATGGTTCACCGTCCAGACACCGCCACGTCGCCGCCGCGCAAGAAGTCATCGTGACTCAGCGGGGACGGCCGGGGCGAGGGACCTTTGTCACCCGTTGCGGGCTTTGTGGCACCGAAATGCTTCGCGGTACGACAACGCCCGGCGGGTTTAAATCAATCGCTTGACTTAATCGCGGGCTCGCGGTTGACTAACCGGGTGACCACCATCGGCCGGACCGTCCGCACCGAGCGGGCCAGCTCGACCCAGGAAGCGATCCTGGTTGCGGCCGAGCGGTTGTACGCCGAGCACGGCATGTTCGCGGTGTCGAACCGGCAGGTGAGCGAGGCCGCCGGGCAGGGCAACAACGCCGCGGTGGGCTACCACTTCGGGACGAAGGCCGACCTGGTGCGTGCGATCGAATACAAGCACCGCGGGCCGGTCGAGCAGTTGCGCGAGCAGATGGTGGCCGAGCTGCTCGAATCGGGTGGATCCACCGAGATGAGGGATTGGGTCGCCTGTCTGGTCCGGCCGCTCACCGACCACCTCGAGGAACTGGGCAATCCCACCTGGTACGCGCGTTTCGCGGCGCAGGCGATGACCGATCCCGCGTACTACAACATCATCGTCAAAGGTGCGCTCAGCTCGCCGTCGCTGGTCCAGGTGGTCGACGGCATCAACCGCTGTCTGCCGGACCTGCCGGCCGAAGTGCACTTCGAGCGAAACATCATGGCCCGCAACCTTCTGATGCACACCTGCGCCGATCGCGAACGTGCGCTTGCCGCCGGTGCCGCGCCGCCCCAGCGTTCCTGGCGGGCGGCCGCATCGGGCCTGATCGACGCGATCGTGGGCCTGTGGCTGGCGCCCGTGACGCCGTACGAGTGAAAGGTCCGCAGATGAAAGTCACTGTCGACCAAGATGTTTGCGCTTCATCGGGGAATTGTGTGTTGAACGCGCCCGAGGTGTTCGACCAGCGCGACGACGACGGCGTCGTTGTGCTGCTCAACCCCAACCCGTCGCCGGAACAGGCCGAGGGCGCCCGGCGCGCGGCCGCGGCCTGCCCCGCACTGGCCATCCGGATCGAGGAATGAGATGTCAGAGACGCTGACGAACGCTGCGGCGGCCGAGGCGGCCGCCGAGATCCCGGACTACCCGATGCCGAGGCGGGCGGGCTGCCCCTTCGCCCCGCCGCCGGGCGTCATGGCGCTGGCCGAGGCGCGGCCGCTGTCCCGGGTCCGAATTTGGGACGGCAGCACACCGTGGCTCGTCACCGGCTACGAACAAGTGCGGGAACTCTTTTCGGATTCGCGGGTCAGTGTCGACGACCGGCTGCCCGGCTTTCCGCACTGGAACGCGGGCATGTTGTCAACGGTGCACAAGCGTCCACGGTCGGTGTTCACCGCCGACGGGGAAGAGCACACCCGATTTCGGCGCATGTTGTCGAAGCCCTTCACGTTCAAGCGCGTCGAGGGCCTGCGCCCGACCATTCAGCAGATCACCGACGACCACATCGACGCGATGCTGGCCGGACCGAAGCCCGCCGACGCGGTGACCGCGTTGGCATTGCCGGTCCCCTCGCTGGTGATCAGCCAGCTGCTCGGGGTGCCGTACGAAGACGCCGACATGTTCCAGCACCACGCCAACGTCGGGCTGGCGCGTTACGCGACGGGGGAGGACACCGTCAAGGGCGCGATGAGCCTGCACAAGTACCTGGCGCAGTTGGTCGAGGCGAAGATGGAAAACCCGGCGGAGGACGCGGTATCCGATCTGGCCGAACGGGTCAAGGCCGGCGAGCTCAGCGTGAAAGAGGCCGCGCAGCTGGGCACCGGACTCCTGATCGCCGGGCACGAGACCACCTCGAACATGATCGGTCTCGGGGTGCTCGCCCTCCTGGTGAATCCGGATCAGCTGGCCGTCATCCGCACCACCGAGGACCCGAAGGTGGTCGCCAGCGCGGTGGAGGAATTGTTGCGCTACCTGAGCATCATTCAGAACGGGCAGCGTCGCGTCGCGCTCGAAGACATCCACATAGCCGGGGAGACGATCCGCGCCGGCGAAGGCATCATCATCGACTTGGCGCCCGCCAATTGGGATCCGCACGCCTTCTCCGAACCCGACCGGCTCTACCTGCATCGCTCGGGGGCGGATCGCAATGTCGCGTTCGGTTACGGGCGGCACCAGTGCGTCGGCCAGCAGCTTGCCCGCGCGGAGCTGCAAATCGTCTACCGAACCCTGTTCCGCCGTGTCCCCACCCTGGAATTGGCCATCCCGGTCGAGGACGTGCCGTTCAAGGACGATCGCCTCGCGTACGGCGTCTACGAACTTCCGGTGACCTGGTAGCCCCCGGGTCACTACGCTCACAATGCCGATCCGAATGGAGGGTCAACGATGACGACTCAGACAAGCACCGTTTCGCTCTATCCGCCGGAAGGCTTCGGCGCCCCGAAGGATCGGCGCGGTCACGCCGCGGACGCGGATGTCGGCCTGCCGGCCGGAACCGTGGTCTTCTCGGCGGACAACCACATTTCGTTGGCGGACGACATCTTCTACCAACGCTTTCCGGAGGACCTCAAGGACAAGGCGCCGCGGATCTGGTACGAGGACGGCGCCTATCAGGTGGGCCGCAAGGGCCAGTCGTTCCTGCCCGGCGACTTCAGCGCGGTGCTGATGCAATACGACGACCTGCCGGGCGCGGCGAGCACCAACATCGAGGCCCGCATCCAGGAATTGCATGACGACGGCGTCGACAAAGAGCTGGCCTTCCCCAACGCCATCCTCGCGTTGTTCCACTACCCGGACAAGAGCCTGCGCGAGCTGGCGTTTCGCATCTACAACGAGTACATCGCCGAACTGCAGGAACGCTCGGGCGGGCACTTCTATGGTGCCGGGCTGATCAACTGGTGGGACCCGCAGGGCGCCCGCAAGACGTTGGCAGAACTGAAGTCGTTGGGGCTCAAGACCTTCCTGATGCCGCTGAACCCCGGCAAGGGCGACGACGGAAACCCGATCGACTACTCCAGCACCTCCATGAGGCCGGTGTGGGACGAGATCGAGGCGGCCGGCCTGCCCGTCACCCACCACATCGGGGAAACGCCGCCGAAGAGCCCGACCGAATTCAACAGCGTCGTGGTCGGGATGATGATCAACATCGACGGCTTCCGGGAGACGTTCGCCAAGTACATCTTTGGCGGCATCCTCGACGATCACCCGGGGCTGCGGGTCGGGTGGTTCGAGGGCGGCATCGCCTGGGTTCCCTGGGCGCTGCAGGACGCCGAACACCTGGTGGCGTCCTATCAGCACATGTTCAATCGCCCGCTGCAGCACGACGTGCGCTATTACTGGGACAACCACATGAGCGCGTCGTTCATGGTCGACCCGCTCGGTCTGCAGTTGATCGACAAGATCGGGGTGGACAAGGTCATGTGGTCCAGCGACTACCCGCACAACGAAAGCACCTACGGCTACTCGGAGAAGTCGCTGGCCGCCGTCGTCGAGGCCGTCGGGGCCGCCGACGCCGCGAAGATCGTGAGCGGCAACGTCACCAAGTTCCTGGGCCTGTAGTGGTGGCCCGATGACGACGTTCGCGCAAGCGGGCACGGGCACCGGCACGTTGGTGATCCCCGAAACGCCCGACCTGGGCCGGATGCGCCGGGAGACCGGGACGCGACTGCGCTCGGCGATGGCCGACCGCGGCGTCGACGCGATGGTTCTGCTGGGCAACAGCGCGGTGGTCTATGCCACCGGAACCAGTTGGCCGCTGGGCGATGCGGGGTTGTCCTACGTGGAGCGGCCGGTCGCCGTGGTGCTCGGCGGGGACGACTGGCCGCATCTGTTCCTGCCCTTCCGCGAGGGCGCGGCCCAGGAGTCGGGCCTGCCCGCCGACCACGTACACGGGCCCGTGTATCTCGAATTCGACGAGGGGGTCGACGATTTCGCCAGGCAGCTGGCCGAGTTGATCCCGCCCGGGGCGGTGGTCGCGGTCGACGAGTGCACCGGCGCCATGTCGCGGGCGGTGAGCTCGTTGTTCCCCGGTGGTCCGCCCGTCGACGCCGCGGCCATCGTCGGTGCGGCCAAGGCGGTGAAGACGCCGGACGAGCTGTCGTGCATGCGCACCGCCATCCGGATCACCGACGAGGCGATGGTCGAGGTGCATAAGCGATTGGCGCCAGGGATCCGCCAAGTCGACCTGTCCGCGAGCTTTTTGCGGCGGGCCTTCGAGTTGGGCGCCACGGCCAGCATGCTCGAACCCATCTGGCAGGTGATGCCGCCCAGCAAGGCCGAGGGCGTGTGGACCACGCACGGCGACCTGGCGTTGCCGCTGCTGAGCACCGAGCGCGAGCTGGCCGAAGGCGACGTGCTGTGGACCGACGTCAGCGTCACCTTCCACGGATATTGCTCGGACTTCGGGCGCACCTGGATCGTGGGCCGGGATCCGTCGCCGCGCCAGCAGGCGCAGTTCGACAGATGGTTCGAGATCATGTCCGCCGTCCTGGGAGTCGCCAAGGCCGGCGTCACGGCGGCGGACCTCGGCCGGGCGGCCGTGGCCGCCAACGGCGGCAGCAAGCCGTGGTTGCCGCACTTCTACCTGGGCCACGGCATCGGTGTGAATGCGGCCGAGATGCCGATGATCGGAACGGATCTCGGCCAGGAGTTCGACGAGAAGTTCGTCCTGCAGCCGGGCATGGTGCTGGTCTTGGAGCCGGTGGTGTGGGAGGACGGCACCGGCGGTTACCGCAGCGAAGAGGTCCTGGTGATCACCGAGGAGGGTTGGATCCGATTGACCGACTACCCCTATGACCCCTACGGCACCCATGTCGGTTGACGTCTGCCCCGACGACCGCGCGCTTCGCTCGGGCCGCCGCCAGCGGGCCCTCGAACAGATGGCGGCGCATGACCTCGACGTGTTGGTCCTCGGTCGCCAAGCCAACGTCCGCTACGTCACCGGCGCGCCGCAGCTGTGGGTCGCCGGCACCCGGCCGTTCGGCCCGACGTGCGTGCTGGTGCGAGCGACTGGAGCGATATACCTGCTCAGCACCTGGGACGAGGGCGTTCCCGACGACATTCCGCACGAGAACCTGTACGGCATCTCGTGGAACCCGATGAACACCATGGCCGCGCTGCGGCGCATCGACGGCGCCGCCACGGCCCGGCGGGTCGGAACCGATGCGATGTCACCGGTTTTCGCGCAGCTGCTGCCGGCGGCGTTCCCGAACGCGGAACTCGTGGACGGCGAACTGGCGATGCGCGCGGCCCGGCGCGTGAAGACGGCCGAAGAAGTGGCCGCGCTGCGGGAAGCGATCTCGGTGGCCGAGTCCGGTTTGGCCGCCGCCGTGTCCGAGCTGCGGCCCGCGGTGAGTGAGCAGGCGCTCGCCGGTGCCCTGCTGGAGGCCGTCGCGGCAGGGGGTGTGAGCACCCCGTCGAATCAGGACGTCGCATGGGTGACGTCGCCCGATCACCCGTGGCGGCGGGCCGACGGCCGTGATCGTGTCCAGGGCCGCGTCAAAGATGGTGACCTGGTGGCGTTCTCGGCCGGTGTGCTGGCCGGGGGCTACATCGGCGAGGTCGGCCGCACCTGGCCGGTGGGCGCGGCCCCGGGCGCGCCCGCCCTGTATCGGCGCTGGGAAAACCTTTGGGACCGGCTCTTATCCGCATGCCAACCCGGGGCATCCGCGCGCGGGTTGTTGGGCGCCTATCAAGCCGCGCGGGAGGCGGCACCGCCGATGCCGGTGGCCCGCGGGCTGGGTATGGGCTTTGACCCGCCGGTGATCTCGAGCCACCTGCCTGCCACGGCCGCCGGGGAGCGGCTGGAGGCGGGCATGGTGCTGGCCGTGACCGGCTACGTCTGGGAGCGGGGCGTCGGCGCGGTCTTCGGACGGGAAGCGGTGTTGCTCACCGACGGGGGCCCGGAGGTGCTGACCACCAGCCCGTCCTGGCGCGAATAGCCATGCCCGCCAAGCCCGACCCGCCGGCCGACGAGATCATCAGGTACCGCAAGGACGCCGAGACCCGCATCGCCACCATCACCTTCGACCGGCCGGGACAACTCAACGCGCCCACGATCGCCGCCCGGCTGCGCTACGCCGACCTCTTGCATCGCGCCTCGATCGACGACGAGGTCAAGGTGTTGGTGGTCCGCGGGGCCGGCGAGGACCTGGGCGCGGGAGCCGATCTCGTCGAGGAGATGACGGCGCAGAACTCGGCGGACCAGAAGCACCGGCTCGCCGAGTACCGGCTCGGCGCTGACGAAGTCAGCTTTCCCCCGGAGGGCTCGTTCCGGCGGGGCGCCACCCTGGGCCAGTGGTACGCCAACCCCAACTCGGGGATCCGCGGCCTGCAGGACTTCAAGAAAATCAGCATCCTCGAGGCCAAGGGCTACTGCTACGGCTGGCACTTCTACCAGGCGGCCGACGCGGACCTGGTGATCTCCAGCGACGACGCGCTCTTCGGGCATCCCTCGTTCCGGTACTACGGCTGGGGGCCGAGGATGTGGTGGTGGGCGCAGACGATGGGGATCCGCAAGTTCCAGGAAATGGTCTTCACCGGAAGGGCTTTCACCGCAGCGGAGATGTACGACTGCAACTTCCTCAACAGCGTGGTGCCCAGAAACGAACTCGAAGCGGAGGTGGAGCGGTACGCGCTGGCCTGCGCACGCAACCGCCCGACCGACACGGTGTTCATGCAGAAGGTCTTCTTCGAGATCATGAAGCAGTTCCAGGGCGAGTACATGGGCAGCATGTTGAGCGGGTTCTTCGAGTCGATGGGCGGCGTCGTCCGGCCCGACGGTGACGACTTCATGCTCCGCGACGCCCTCGATCGCGGACTGGGCGGGGCGGTCAAGGACAACGACGACAAGTTCCCCCCGGAGTGGCGCCTGAGCAAGAAGGGCCGCAAGGGCAAGAACGCGAAGAAGGAGCCCGACCGAAAGCGGAAGCGGTAGTGGCGCACCCCGTCCCCGAGCCCCCGCTGACCGGCTACACCGTCGTCGACGTGTCCACCGGCATAGCGGGCGCCTACTGCACCAAATTGTTGGCCGACGGCGGGGCGCACGTCATCAAAGTCGAGCCACCCGAAGGCGATCCACTGCGGTCCTGGTCCGCCTCGGGCGCCGTCATACCCCGCGGCGCGGACGGTGCGCTGTTCAGGTTTCTGGCTGGGTCCAAGCGCAGCGTCGTCGCCGATCCCGGCGTCGAGGACGACGTCGAGCTGGTCGACAGGTTGCTGGCGTCCGCCGATGCGCTGGTGTGGTCCGGAGGATCAAACCTGACCGAAGGCAAGGAGTTTGCGCCCCGGGAGATACTGCGGCGCCATCCGCACCTGACGGTCATGTCGATCACGCCCTTCGGGCTGGAGGGGCCCTGGCGTGACCGGGCGGCCACCGAATTCACGCTGCAGGCGTGGTCGGGCGGCATCGTCGGCCTCGGGCGGGGGGAGCCGGACCGCGCACCGGTGTTCGTGGGCGGGCAGGCCGGCGAGTACTTGGCGGGGGTCTACGCGAGTGCCGCGATGCTCGCATCGCGATACGACCGTGGCGGTCCGGGTGAACTCCTGGACCTGTCGATGCTGGAGACGCAGATCCTGTGCCTGACCTACTATCCGGTCACCTACTTCGACATGCTCGGACGGCCATGGCGGGACGCGCGGCGCGTCACCGTCCCGGGCGTGGCCCGGGCCAAGGACGGGCTGGTGGACGTCGGCTGCGGCACCGCGCAGCAGTGGTTCGACCTGTGCGCGATGGTCGGGCACCCCGAATGGATCGACGAGGACTCCTCGCTGACCATCACCGAGCGGGCCACCCGCAACGCCGGTGAGATTTACGAGTGGTTCCGCAACAACACGGTCGACGAGATCCGCGAACTGGCAACCGCTTTTCGCATCCCCAACGCCCCGGTGGCCAACGGTGCGAACATCACCTCGCTGGACCACTTCCGCGAACGTGGCTCGTTCGTCGACGAGCCGTGCGGGGAGTTCCGGCAGCCGAGCCATCCCTACCGGATGCGACCCGCGCGGCTGCGCCCGCCGCAACGGGCGCCGCGGCTCGGCGAGCACACGGCGCAGTACCGGACCGCCGCCCTGGTGCCCCGGCCCCGGCCCACCGGATCCGCGAACCGGTTGCCGCTGAGCGGGATCCGGGTGCTCGACATGACGACGTTCTGGGCCGGTCCCTGCTGCACGCACTTCTTGGCGATGCTGGGCGCCGAGGTCATCCACGTGGAGTCCACCCGTCGGCCGGACGGGACGCGGCTGATCGCCGGGGTGCCCGTCGGCGAGAGCCAGTGGTGGGAGAAGTCGCCGATCTTCGCCGCCCTGAACACCAACAAGAAGGGGCTCACGCTGGACCTGCAAAGCCAGCGCGGCCGGGAGATCCTGCGCCGCATCGTCGGCACCTGCGACGTGGTGGTGGAAAATTTCACGCCGCGGGTGCTCGACCAGATGGGCCTGGATTTCGCCGCGTTGCAAGCCATCAGGGCCGACATCGTGATGGTGCGGATGCCGGGCTTCGGCCTGGACGGGCCATGGCGCGACAACCCGGCATTCGCCTACGTCATCGAGGCCGCCTCGGGGCTGACGTGGCTGACGGGATACGCCGACCGCGCGCCCTACGACCCCTACTCGATCGGCGACCCCAATGCGGGCATGCACGCGGTGAACGCGCTGTTGTTGGCGCTGGAGCACCGGCGCAACACCGGCCAGGGCGTGTTCGTCGAAGCGGCGATGGTGGACGCCGCGCTCAGCGTCGCCGCCGAGCAGGTCATCGAATACTCCGCCTACGGGGCGCTGCTGGACCGCGCGGGCAACCGAGGGCCCACCGCGGCGCCGCAGAACCTCTACCGCAGCGCCGACATCGACGAGTTCGGCCGGCCCGACAGCTGGGTGGCGATCGCCGTGAGCACCGACGAACAGTGGAAAGCCTTGACCGAGGCGATCGGGTCGCCCTCGTGGGCAACGGATCCCGGCCTGGCCACCGCAGCGGCCCGCAGAGAGCGCGCGGACGCTATCGACGAGCGGTTGGCCGCGTGGTGCGGGCGGCGCGGCCGCGACGAGATCGTCGCGCGTCTCTGGGCGGTGGGCGTTCCGGTGGCCAAGGTGATGCAACCGCACCGGCAGACCGAGTTGGACCAGCTGGGGTTTCGCGACTTCTTCGAAGAAGTCGATCACCCGGTGGCCGGCCCGGCTAGGCTCAGCACCGTGCCGATGAGGCTGTCCGCCGGACCGTCCAAGTTCCATACCCAGCACGCGCCGCTGCTGGGGCAGCACAACCATGAACTGTTGAGCGAGCTGGGGTTGGGCGACGCGGAGATCGCGGCCCTGGAGGCCGACGGCGTCATCGGCCGCGCACCGGCGATGTGACGAGACGATGGCGATCGCTCCCGCGGACATCATGCTCACCGGCCGAGTGGCGGTGGTCACCGGTGGGGGCGCGGGCATCGGTCGCGGCATCGCGGCCGGACTTGCCGCCTTCGGTGCGTCGGTCGCGATCTGGGAACGTGACCCGCAAAGCTGCGCCGGCGCGGCGGAATCCATTGGGGCCTTGGGCATCGCAGCAGACGTGCGCGACAGCGCCCAGGTCGACGACGCTCTGCAGCGCACGAACGCCGAACTCGGCGTCCCCTCGATCCTGGTGAACAACGCCGGAGGGGTTTTCTCGTCGCCGCTGCTGGAGACGAGTGAGAACGGTTGGGATGCGCTGTACCGGGCCAACCTGCGCCACGTGCTGCTATGCACTCAGCGCATCGCGAGGCAGCTGGTTTCGGCGGGCATCGGCGGCAGCATCATCTCGGTGACCTCGATCGAGGGCGTGCGCGCCGCACCCGGCTATGCGGCGTATGCGGCGGCCAAGGCTGGGGTTATCAACTACACCCAAACCGCGGCGCTGGAGTTGGCGCCCCACGGCATTCGCGTCAACGCGATCGCACCCGACATCACGCTCACCGAAGGGCTGGCGCGGCTCGGCGGCGAGGCGGCGCTGACCGGGGTCGGCCATGTCGTGCCGCTGGGGCGTCCCGGTCATGTCGACGAAATCGCCAGTGTCGCGGTATTTCTGGCATCGAAGATGTCGGGATACCTGACCGGGCAGACCCTACACGTCGATGGCGGCACCCACGCGGCGAGCGGTTGGTATCACGACCCGAAAACCGGCGCTTACCGCCTCGGCCCGTCCGGCTAGTGGCTCCAGCCCTCGGCGGCCTGGTCTGCGAAGGTTTGGTCGATGCGCTCGAACCTGCGGCGAATGGAGGCGCGGGCGGCCTCGTGCGGCAGCACGTACAGGCGATTGGCCAGGATCGCATCCGCCGTCAACCGGGCGACATCTTCCACGCCGACGCCCTCGTCCTGCGTCGGTAGCGTCCCGTCCGCCGCCTTAGGCGAAGACGTCAGCCCGTAGTCCGCACCGCGGATCCGTTCCGAGTTGGAGACCAGCTTGGTCTCAACGACCATCGGGCACAGCACCGAGACGCCGATACCGTCCTCCTTGACCTCGCGGGCGAGCGTCTCGGCCAGGCCGACCACGCCGTATTTCGCGACCCCGTACGCTCCGAGGCCGGCGTTCGGAACCAGGCCGGCGAAGGACGCGGTGAACGCGAGGTGTCCGCCCGTGCCCTGTTCGCGCAGCCTCGGCAGGAACGCCTCGACGGCGTGGATGTTGCCCCACAGGTCGATATCGACGACCCAGCGCCAGTCGTCGTGGGTCATCTGCGCAATCGGGCCCGCGACCACGATGCCGGCATTGCTGAAGACGACGTCGACGCGGCCGAGCAGGCGGAAGGATTCTTTCGCGAGATGAACCATTTCGTGGAGATGACGGACGTCGCATACCACCCCGTGCGCGTCGAATCCCTGGGCGCGCAGGTGGTTTACCGCCTGTTCGAGGCCGGGCTGATCGACGTCGGACAGCACCACCCGGGCCCCCCGGCGGGCGAACTCGGTGGCCGTGGCCAGGCCGATGCCACTCGCACCGCCGGTGACGACCGTTCCGCGACCTTCGAATCCGTCCATGGGACGGAACTCTATTTCAAACAGCTACCCGCATCGATGGGCAGGGTCACACCGGTGATGTAGCGGGATTCGTCGGAGGCGAAGAACAGCACGGCGTTGCTGATGTCGATCGGCTCCACCCACGGGATCGGCAGGGTGTGGAACAGCTGGCAGATCGGCGCCATGTCGTCGGGACCCGGGTTCTCCAGGTCGGGGCGGAACATCTTGAAGGTGCCCTCGTTGTGCAGCATCGGCGTCTTGACGTGGGTCGGGTGCACCGAGTTGACCCGAATCATGTGCTGCCCCAACTCGACTCCGAAGGCGCGCATCAACCCGACCACACCGTGCTTGGCGGCGACATAGTGACCGGTGTGGGGGTAAGCCTTTAGGCCGCCCACCGAGCTGGTCAGAATGATGGACCCGCCCCGGCCCCCCGACAGCAGATGCGGCACACCGGCTTTCACGGTCTTCCACACGCCGGCCAGGTTGATGTCGATCATCTCCGTCCAGTCTTCTTCGCTGGTCTTGTCCAGGGTGTCGCCGCCGTTGCCGATACCGGCGTTGGCCACGATGATGTCGAGCCGCCCGAGTTGCTCGACGCCACCGTCCACCGCGGCTTTCAGCGCCTCGTAGTCGCGCACGTCGACCTCGGCGGTGACGATCCTGCGGTCGTATCCCTTGACCAGGTCGGCCGTCTCCGCCAGGTCCTCGGGGGTGGATGCCGGGATGGCGGTGTCCGTAACGCCCTCGCGGATGGGCTTGCAGATGTCGACGGCGATGATGTCGGCACCCTCTTGCGCCAACCGCACAGCGTGGCTGCGGCCCTGACCGCGCGCCGCCCCGGTGACGAAAGCGACTTTGCCCTCAACACGTCCGGTCATGGCTACCTCAACTCCTGACTATTGATCGCACCCCTGAGCGCAGAACAGCCCGAACCGCGTCCCCGGGGATCGCGAATCTCGCCGCCTTTGCACTCTGTCACCACCCCGTCACGGGTGTCAACGACGAATCCGTTTTGGCTATTTGTGGTTCTAGATATTAGAGAATCCGATTCTCGGCAGCAAATGGCGTGCGGTATGTGAACGGGTCGAACAGGGGGTGACGGCGCCGCCGGGTTGTCGTCTAACCGACGAATCCGCGGGAGCAGAAGTCCCACACCTCTTCGCTGGTGATGGGGTGCACGGTCGCGTCGTCGGAGCCGCCGCTGGATTGCGCGATGAACATGACCGTCTGCATGGTCATCGCGGCCATCCGCTTCGCGTTGACGCCCGCGCGCAACTTACCGGCGTCGCTGGCCGCTTCCATCAGTTCGGTCAGCAAAGCCAGCAGGGGCGCATGTGCCACCTTGACCTCGGCGGGATGTGTGACCAGCAACCTGGGCGCGAAGTCGGTGAACAGGGGGCGCTTGGCGGTCGGGTCCGGACGCGAGGCCTCGTAGAGGAGTTGGACGGCGACCTTCAGGCGTTCCAGCGGGTCGGCTTGGCTTTCCGTCGCGGCCCGGATCTGGTCGGCTGACCGGCTCAGGGCGTCCTCGAACAGCGCCAGCAACAGCTCGTGTTTGCCGTCGAACTGCAGGTAGAAGCTCCGCAGCGACTGGCGGGACCGGTCGACGACCTCCTGGACGGTAAAGTCCGTGGAGCCTTTCTCGATGATGATGGCCTGCGCCGCATCGAGGAAGCGCTGAACGCGTTGCGCGGCACGGAGTTTCGCCGTCTTGATGGACCTCTCGACGGCGCGCTGCTTCCAGGCGGGTTCTTCGCTGGGGCTGGTCACGGCCGGCTCAGCTGATTGCCGCGAGGGGAGAACATGATTGGACTCTACCGGAGAACGCCGTGACATCGCTGCGCTCGACCCCCTCACGGATCATGTGTCGGAGATTGTAACTTTCTCGCCACGAGAATACTATTCTCTTAGACGTGTGTATGGAAGCGTAATCATAAGAGCGAACCGCCCCGTCGGCGGAAATCATGATCTACCGACGCCGGGGAGTGCTCACGACCGTTCCGGGGAGTCGCGTGCAGCTCACCTTCGACGCCGACGTGGAGGCTTTCCGCTCCGAATTCGTCGCCTTCCTGGATGCGCATCTGCCCTCCGAGGCCGAGGCGGCCGAACGGCCCCGCTCCAGCTCGCACGTGCCGGAATGGGCCCGCCGCTGGCAACGGCTGCTGTTCGACAGCGGGTGGTTGCTCCCGGGCAATCCGCCCGAGTTCGGCGGCCGCAACGCCACGCTGTTGCAGCAGTACGTGTACATGGAGGAACTGGGGCGGCGGCGCATCTATCAAAGCTTCAACCCGCAAGGGGTCGGCATCATTGCGGCGTCGTTGCTGAGTTTCGGTACGCCCGAGCAAAAGCGGCGGTGGGCGGTGCCGATCCTGCGGGCGGAGATGACCGCCTCGCTGGGAATGAGCGAACCCGGCGCGGGCTCGGACCTCGCGTCGCTGAAAACGCGGGCGGTGCTCGACGGTGACCACTTCGTCGTCAACGGGCAGAAGGTGTGGACATCGGGCGCCCACGACGCTGACGTGCTGCTGACCTTCGTGCGCACCGACCCAAAGGCGCCGAAGCACAAGGGCATCAGCGTGCTGCTGATCCCGACCGATACCCCGGGCGTGGTGCGCCGCCCGTTCGCGTCGATGTGCGACAGCGACGAGGTCGACTTCAACGAGGTCTTCTTCACCGACGCGCGCGTACCGGCCGAAAATCTGGTGGGCGAACTGAACGAGGGTTGGCGGGTGGCCACCGGCTCCCTGGGGCACGAACGCGTCATGCTCTGGACGGGCTACGTCGACCTATTACACGAACTGAGCATCGATTTCCGCCCATCGGGCCCACTGGAGCGCGATCGCTACGCGTCCCTGGTGATGGACGCCTACGCGCTGCGGCTCCTGGGATCCGCGGCGTTGTCGCGGGCCGCTCGCGGCGAAGAGGACGTCCCCGCCCAGTCGGTGCTCAAGCTGCTCGGTTCCGAGGCCCTGCAGCGGGCCTCCGAGGACGCGCTGGACGCCGCGCGAGCGGACGGGCTCGTGTACCGGGCGGTGACCGCCCCGTTCGCCCCGCTGAACCTCGACAGTCATTACCGCAGCTGGTTCGATCGATACGCGCGCAGCTTCGCCGCGACGATTGCCGGCGGCACCTCGGAAATCCAGCGGAACATCGTCGCCGAACGGGTGCTCGGGCTGCCGCGCAACTAGCGGGCGTCCAACCGGGCGTAGTAGCCGATCGCGACGAGCCCGGCCGCGATCGACACCGCACCTAACACCATGCCCGCCAACGCCATTCGCGGGTTGTTGGCTTCGCCTCGCTGCACCCGCCTGCGCGCGATGTCGCCCGTGATCACCGCCGCGATCCCGAAGGGCACCCCGATCAGCAGCCAGCACGTGACGAGCGCGACCAGCCCCACGAGCAGCGAAGCGACTCCCATCTCGTTACGGGGTTGCTCCGGTTGGCTCATCGGGTTCCATCCTCTTGTCGGCCAGCCGAAGTCTACGCGCAGGTTTCGCCGGCCCCTCCGTCACAGGAAATGCGGGCGCGGCCCGGCTACAGCTGTGCAAGACGAGGCGCAGACCGCTTGTCCACCAGAGCCTTTCCGGCTTCGCGGGTCAATTCGCGGGCGCTGCCCAGCAGCCCGTCCAGGATCAGCGACCGTTTGACATGGTGGTGCAGCGGGTGCTCGGCGGTGAAGCCGATGCCGCCGAGCACCTGCTGGCAGTGCCGGGCGGCGGTCAGCGCGGCCTGACCGGCGGCGGCTTTCGCCAGCAGCGAGGCCAGCCCGTCGTCAGCGCCGACCTGCCCGGCGGTGTGCAGCGTCGCCTCGGCACCCTCGATCGCGACCAACGTCTCGGCCAGCCGGTGCCGGATCGCCTGGAACGAGCTGATGTGCCGCCCGAATTGAACGCGGTCGAGAGCATGCCGGCGCGCCAGCGAGAGCATGCCCCGGCCGGTGCCGACCAACCACCAGCCCAGGGCCCGCCGCCCGGCGGCCAGCGCGGACGCCGGCAGCGGATCTCCCTGCGGCACGCGGCGGATCGGCAGCGACTCGTCCATCGCCCCGTCGGTGCCGTCCCCGCGCTCCCACGTCACCCAGGAGCCGCCGGCGAATGGGAGCGGCATGGCCCCGCCGGGGGCGGCACCGGTCTCGCGTGCCACCACGTCGTTGAGCACCGGCGCGTGCACGCCCGTCTCGCCGAGCAGCCGAAAGACCAGAGGCACGGCGACGCCGGGCATTTCGCCGAGCATCTCGAGCCAGCCCAGCTCGGTCAGCGCCGCGTCGAGCTTGGCGCCCGACGCGGCCGCCATCGTCGTCCGCAGCGAACCTTCCAGCAGGCGCAGCGACTCGGGATCCGTCGTCTCCACGGTTCACTCCTTCCCGAGGTCGAGCAGCCGCCGGGCGATGATGTTGCGCTGGATCTCGGCGGTACCGCCGTAGATGGTCGCCGCGCGCGAATACAGGTACTCCGCGCGCCAGGGGGTGTCGTCGAGCTCGAGTGTTCCGGGCAGCAGGTCGTGGACGGTGTCGTAGAGCCGTTGCTCGGCGCCGGCGAGCAGCACCTTGTCGATGGAGGTGTCCGGGCCCAGGCGAGCCCCGTCGCGCAGCCGATGCTGGGTGTCCCGGGATCGGCAGCGCAGCGTGTGCAGCGCCAGATAGGCTGCGCCCAGCGCGGATTCGTCGGGCTCGCCGGCATCGGTTGCCTGCACGATGAGTTCGTCGAAGCGGGAGTACAGGTAGGCGATGCGCTGCCAGAAGCACGTGGACCGCTCGTAGGGGAGCAGGTCCATCGCGAGCCGCCACCCGTCGCCGGGCCGGCCGAGCATGCGGTTCCCCGGGATGACCACGTCGTCGTAATAGACCTCGCAGAATTCGTCGACCCCGTGCATGGTCCGCAGCGGCCGGATGGTGATGCCGGGTGTGTCGAGGTCGACGAAGAATGCGGTGATCCCGTCGTGGCCGGGCGCGGTGCGGGTGAGTAGCACGCAGCGCGTCGAGAACTGCGCGAAGCTGGTCCAGACCTTCTGACCGTTGACGATCCAGTCGTCGCCGCGCGGCGTCGCGCGGGTGGTCAGCGAGGCCAGGTCGCTGCCGGACCCCGGCTCGGAAAAGCCTTGACACCATTGCTCTTCACCGCGCAGCAGCCGCGGCACCATCTCGGCCGCCAGCCCTGCCGGCGCGTAGTCGATCATCGTGGGTGCGAGCACCTCGAGCATCGAATAGGGGCCGGGTTCGGCGAGGCGGCGGCCGACGACCTCCTCGCCGACGATTGCGCGCAACACGGCGGGACCGCCCAGCCCGCCGACTTCGGCGGGCCAGCCGTAGCGCATCCAGTCGGCGTCGTAGAGGGCGCGGCTGACCCGGGCGAACTGCCGCATGTGGCCCTGCAGCGAGTGGTCGGGCCCGGGGGTCAAGTCATTGTCGTCGAGCCACGAGCGTAAACCCGCCCGGAACTCCTCGACATTCACGGCGTGGGACGGCCGACGGCGTGCGGGCGCCCGGAGTCGTGCACCCCGCTGCGGCGAATGAATGTCATGGCACGGGTTTTCAGCCGCCACCCGTCGGCGGTGCGGGAGTAGGTGTCGCGGTAGTAGCCGATCCGCATGTCGTGGGTCGCGTGGTCGATGAAGCACAACGGCTGGGTGCCGTTCGCGGAATCGCCACCGAGGTCGTCGATCAACGCGGTCCCGGTGAGGAACAATCCCTTCGGGGCCGCCGCCACCAGCTCGGGGAACCTGTCCAACGTGTAGGTGGAGCCGAAGGCGCTATAGGTGCCGTCCGGTGTGAACACGCCGATGAGGCCGCCGATGTCTTCCTGGGTGATGGTGACCGCGTAGCGGGCCAGCAGCTGCTGGATCTCGACCAGGTCGTCAGTTCTGGTCGGGCCGCCTTTAGACGGATCGGGTGTCGACATAGACCTTGCCGCCTTTCATGACAAAGCGCACGTTCTGGGTAACGGTTATGTCTTCCAACGGGTTTCCGGGGACCGCGATGATGTCGGCGAGCTGGCCCGGCGCGAGCCGGCCGCGGTCGGTCGAGTTGATCAGCTCGGCCGCGGTCACCGTCGCCGCCCGCAGCACCGCCAGGGGCGGCAGCCCCCAGTTGACCAGGGTGACCAGCTCGTCGGCGTTGCGTCCGTGCGGGATGGCGGGCGCGTCGGTGCCGACGGCGATCTTCACGCCGGCTTCGTAAGCGGCCAGTATGGAGGTCCGCGCCTTGGGGAACATCTCGGCGGCCTTGGCCTGCAGCTCGGGCGGGGCGTGGGAGACGTCCATCGCGTCGCCGTCGGCCAGGCGCCGGGTGCTCACCAGGAAGGTGCCGTGCTCGACCATCGACGCGATCGCTCCGTCGTCGATCAAGAAGCCGTGTTCGATGCAGTCGATGCCGGCATCGACTGCGTGCATGACCGCGTCGGCGCCGTGCGTGTGCGCGGCGACGCGCAGCCCGCGGCGGTGCGCCTCGTCGACGATCGCGCGCAACTCCTCGTCCGAATAGTGTTGCGCGCCCGGCGGGCCGGTCAGCGACATCACTCCGCCCGAGCAGCAGACCTTGATCAGCTCGGCGCCGTGTTTGATCTGGTAGCGCACCGCTTTGCGGATCTCGTCGATGCCGTTGGCGATGCCCTCCTCGACGCTCAGCTCCAGCGCATGGGGCGCGAACGCCGCGAACATCGTCGGGTCCAGGTGGCCCCCGGTCGGCGTGATCGCATGCCCGGCAGGCACCACGCGGGGTCCGTCGATCCAGCCGGCGTCAATCGCCTTGCCCAGGGCGACGTCCAACAGGTAGCCACCGGTCTTGACGAACAGGCCGAGGTTGCGCACGGTGGTGAAGCCGGCGCGCAGGGTGCGCCGCGCGTTGCCGACCGCGCGCAGCACCCGCGTCGGCGGATCGTCCTGAACCTGGGACAGCCCGGGCTTTTCGCCACGGCCGCCCATCAACAGGTTGACCTCCATGTCCATCAAGCCGGGCAGCAGGATGTGGTCGCCGAGGTCGATCACGTCACCGGCGGGCTCACCTCCCACACCCGTGATCCGCTCGCCCTCGACCTGCACGACGCCGGGAGACACGATCTCGCCGGCGTCGACGTCGAGCAGCCCGGCGGCCTTGAGCGTCAACACCGGTTAGATCACCGGTTCCCGGATGCACTCCACCCAGGCGGCGCCGCTGTCCGGCACCCGCGGCTGCTTCCACGCCTCGATCGGGAACGAAACCATGACGAGTGACTGCATCATGTGCATGAGAGCCCTTGCGTCATCGGGAAGGTCGTCCAGCGGGTACCTGTCGCAGTAGGCGATGGCATCGTTGATCCGTGGGAACGCCACGTCGTAGAACTCCTGCATCTCGGCCATCGTCGACGACAGCCGCTTGGCGTAGCGCTCTGGCTCGGTCGCCAGGTCCCAATCCAAATAGGGTTCCAGGTCCGCGAATTCAGACGGTAATTTTGCCATTGCCCTGGTACTCCTTCGCCCAATTAGCTACAAAGTCGCCGGTCGTCTTGTGCAGATGGCGGATCAAGACTTCCTGGTCGCACAGCAGGAACTCCTTGACGGCCCGGGTGCCGATCATGGTCTGGGTCGCTTCCAGCGTGTTGGCATCTTGCAGCGCGTATTCCTTGAAGGTTACGGCAGCCAACTCCTGGGCCAGGCGCTCCCGCGCGTTTCGCGGCGGAACGAAATACAGCGTGCACTCGAAGAGGTGCTTGTCCACCGCCGTGGGCCAGTAGTGGTAGGTCAGGAACCAGCCCGGCTCCCAGATCAGCAGCATGAAGTTCGGGTAGAAGAGCCACGAGTCGATTCCCCACTGCGGCACCCGCTTCACGTTGACACCCGGTGGCAGCTCCAGCTTCTCGATGATCTCCGGCTTGTCCCAGGGGCCGAACAAACCGCTGCGCAACACCTGATCCATCGGCTTGACCATCGACATGTCCGGGGGCGGCGCCTGACCACCCCAGGTCGACTGCAGGCTGTGCGGGCCGGCCAGCTCGTAGTGCAGCGCCTCGTAGCCGAACTTCTGGATCTTGGCGGCTTCCTCCTTGGTGTACTGCCCCTGGTGCAGGATCGGCGCGTGGTAGAACTCGACGAACGCGTCGATGAACAGCTTCCAGTTGCTGCCGACCTCGGCGCGGTAGGAGTAGGTCTCCGTCATCTCGCCGAAGGGGTAGCCCTCGATGCTCTTGGCCAGGGGGCCGAGGTAGTCGGCCAGCGGCGCCGCGTCGTGGTCGAAGTTGATGAAGATGAAGCCTTCCCACACCTCGCATCGGACCGGCGCCAGGCCGAAGTTGTCCTTGTCGAGGTCGAAGAACTCCTCTTCCTGTTGGACGAAGGTGAGGTCGCCGTCGAGGTTGTAGCGCCAGGCGTGGTACTTGCAGGTGAACTGCCGGCAGGTGCCAGAGGTCTCCTCGTTGGGGAAGTCGTTCCACACCAACTTGTTTCCGCGGTGGCGGCAGACGTTGTGGTATGCCTTGACCGTCCCGTCCTTGGTCTTGACGATGATCACCGATGTGCCCTTGCCGGCCGACGGCAGTTCCCGGGTGAAGTAGCTGCCGGTGCGGGGCAGTCGCTCGACCCGGCCGACGTTGAGCCAGGTCTTCCTGAAGATCGCCTCGCGTTCGGCCTCGAAGAACGCCGGGTCGATCGAGTCGGTGTAATCGACAGGCGCCGTGCCGAGGTCGGGGTAATTCTCTGTCCAGCTGCCTGCAGCCGGCTTGGGGAAGTGGGGCACCTTTCTACCTCTCTCAGTGGTTCTGATCGGCGTTCTCGAGCTGTACGCCAAAAGTGTTGAAGGCCATGGCCAGCGTGGCGTAGCAGCCGACCGTGAAGACGAAATCCATCCGCTGCCGGTCGTCGAGCCGCTCACCGAGTGCGGCCCACGTCTCATCGGACAGCCGAGACTTGTCTTCGAGTTCGTCGACGGCGGTGATCACCGCGCGATCGAACTCGTCCAGGCGGCCGGCGTCCTCGCCCACACCACGCACGGCGGCGATCTCACCGTCGGTGATGCCCTCGTCCTTGGCCATGCTGACGTGGTGAGACCACTCGTAGGCGCATTCGCGACGATGCGCCACCCGCAGGATGGCCAGTTCGCGGACGCGCGGTGGCAGCGTGGACGAAGTCAAGAGGTGGACGTTGAACCGCAGAAATGCCTTCGCCAGCGCCGGGTGGCGGGCCAGGGTGCTGAGCGCGTTGTTGGCGGCCGGGTCACGCATCGCGGAGAGCGCCTGGTGGGTCGCTTCGTCCCACTGGTCTGCCGGCAGCGGCGGCAACCGCATCCGTGCTCTCCTCTCGCCATCCTCCCGGCCACCTCTCGGCCTAGGAGAATCATATTCTCATTTCTAACCAATAGAGTTGCATGAATCGCGCGGCCGGTCAATGCCGGCGGGGAGGGGCGCGCGCGGTCGGGGCGCCATGCGCGGGTTCGGCCACCGAAATGGCCGCCTCCCAGCGAAAACGCCGGCGGTCGCGGCGGGCCCGCCCGAAACGGCGCCGTCTACCTCGGCGCATCCCCGATCCGGGGCGGGCAAACCGATGAGGCCGTTCCGTCCCCGGTCAGGCGAACAAGCCCCCGTCGCCGGCTCCGCTGGATGTTGATTCTCGCTTGGCGAGAAGATAGTTTTCATTTTAGTGATCTTGGTACGGGACAGCGATTCGCCGAGGCTGCGTGGGAAGCGGAACCGGATAGGCGGACCCGACGGAAGGGCAACGGCCATGAACAAAGAAGACATGATCCTGATCAGCGTCGACGACCACACCGTCGAGCCGCCGGACATGTTCAAGAACCACTTGCCGAAGAAGTACCAGGACGACGCGCCGCGGCTGGTGCACAACGCCGACGGTTCGGACATGTGGAAGTTCCGCGACACGGTCATCCCCAACGTCGCGCTCAACGCGGTCGCCGGCCGGCCGAAGGAGGAGTACGGCATCGAGCCGACGGGGCTCGACGAGATCCGGCCGGGTTGCTACAACGTCGACGAGCGCGTCAAGGACATGAACGCCGGCGGCATCCTGGCCTCGATCTGCTTCCCGTCCTTCCCGGGCTTCGCCGGGCGGCTGTTCGCGACCGACGACAACGACTTCTCGATCGCACTGGTGCAGGCCTACAACGACTGGCACATCGACGAGTGGTGCGGCGCCTACCCCGCGCGCTTCATTCCGATGGCGATCCCGGTGATCTGGGATGCCGAGGCGTGCGCCGCCGAGGTGCGCCGGGTGTCGAAGAAGGGCGTGCACGCGCTGACCTTCACCGAAAACCCGGCCGCGATGGGCTATCCCAGCTTCCACGACGAGTACTGGAACCCGCTGTGGAAAGCGTTGGTGGAGACCGACACCGTGATGAACGTGCACATCGGTTCCTCGGGTCGGTTGGCCATCACCGCGCCGGATGCGCCGATGGACGTGATGATCACGCTGCAGCCGATGAACATCGTGCAGGCCGCCGCCGACTTGTTGTGGTCGCGGCCGATCAAGGAGTACCCGGACCTGAAAATCGCGCTGTCCGAGGGCGGAACCGGCTGGATCCCCTACTTCCTGGAGCGCGCGGACCGGACCTACGAGATGCATTCGGCCTGGACGCACCAGAACTTCGGCGGCAAGCTGCCCAGCGAGGTCTTCCGCGACCACTTCCTGACCTGCTTCATCAGCGACAAGGTCGGCGTGGCGCTGCGGAACATGATCGGCATCGACAACATCTGCTGGGAGGCCGACTACCCGCACAGCGACTCGATGTGGCCGGGGGCGCCGGAAGAGCTGTGGGATGTGTTGTCACTGAACAACGTTCCCGACGACGAGATCAACAAGATGACGCACGAGAATGCCATGCGCTGGTACTCGTTCGACCCGTTCACCCACATCTCGCGTGAACAGGCGACGGTCGGCGCGCTGCGCAAGGCCGCCGAGGGGCACGACGTGTCCATCAAGGCGAAGGGCCACGACAAGGACTCCCGAGGCGGCTCGTCCTTCGCGGAATTCGCCGCCAACGCGAAGGCCCTCAGCGGCAACAAGGACTGACGCGCCACCACCGGCGCGCGGCGAGCAGACACAGAATCGCATTGCTCGCAGGGCAATCATGCGATTCTGTGTCTGCTCGCGCTGAAAGGAGACACCCGGAAGTGCCTGGCGCTGGAATGAATTTCGAGCTGACCGAGGACCAGGAACTGATCCGCCGGTCGGTCGCCGAGTTGGCCGGCAAGTTCGACGATCAGTACTGGATGGAAAAGGACCAGGCACACGAGTTCCCCACCGAGTTCTACGACGCCATAGCCCGGGGCGGTTGGCTGGGCATGACGATCCCCACCGAGTACGGCGGCCACGGTCTGGGCATCACCGAAGCCACCATCCTGCTCGAGGAGGTCGCGAAATCCGGCGGCGCCATGAACGCCGCGAGCTCGATTCACCTGTCGATCTTCGGGATGCAACCGGTGGTGGTGCACGGCTCCGACGAACTCAAGGCGCGCACGCTGCCCAAGGTCGCGACCGGTGAGGTGCACGTGTGCTTCGGCGTGACCGAACCGGGTGCCGGGCTGGACACCTCGCGCATCACCACCTTCGCCAAACGCGACGGCGACCGCTACATCGTCAACGGCCGCAAGGTGTGGATCTCCAAAGCCATGGAGTCCGACAAGATCCTGCTGCTCACCCGCACCCAAAGCTATGACGAAGTCACCAAGAAGACCGACGGGATGACGCTGTTCATCACCGATCTCGACCGCAGCCGCGTCGACGTCCGGCCCATCCGCAAGATGGGCCGCAACGCCGTCAGCTCCAACGAATTGTTCATCGACAACCTCGAGGTCCCGGTCGAGGACCGAATCGGTCAGGAAGGCAAGGGTTTTCAGTACATCCTCGACGGCCTGAACCCCGAGCGGATGCTGATCGCCGCAGAGGCGCTCGGCATCGGCCGGGTGGCGCTGGACAAGGCGGTCAAATACGGCAACGAGCGCGAGGTCTTCGGCCGGCCCATCGGCATGAACCAGGGCCTGCAATTTCCGCTCGCCGACTCTTTGGCACGCCTCGACGCCGCCGAGCTGATGTTGCGCAAAGCCACCTGGCTGTACGACAACGGCAAACCCTGTGGGCGCGAGGCCAATACCGCGAAGTACCTGTGCGCCGACGCGGGCTTCGCCGCCGCGGACCGGGCGTTGCAGACCCACGGCGGCATGGGTTACGCGGAGGAGTACCACATCACGCGCTACTTCCGCGAGGCCCGGCTGATGAAGATCGCGCCGGTCAGCCAGGAGATGATTCTGAACTTTTTGGGATCCAACGTCCTGAAATTGCCGAGGAGCTATTGACCGCGACCGACGGTCCCGTGCTGCTGTCCCAGGACCGCGACGGAGTACGCACGCTGACCCTCAATCGTCCCCGCCGCAAGAATGCGATCAACCCCGAACTGTGGATCGCGTTGCGCGATGCTCTGCACGCCGCCGGTCGCGACCATGGTGTGCGCGCGCTCGTGCTCACCGGCGCCGGCGGCAGTTTCTGTTCCGGCGCCGACATCTCGATCCCGGAAGATATCCACCCGAACCACAAGCTGCAGCGGCTCACCGACGTGGCGCTGGCCCTGCACGAGCTCGCAATACCGACCATCGCCAAGGTCACCGGGGTGGCCGTCGGGGCGGGCTGGAACCTCGCGCTGGGCTGCGACTTCGTCGTCGCCACGCCGGAATCGACGTTCTGCCAGATCTTTTCCAAGCGGGGCCTGTCGATCGATCTCGGCGGATCGTGGCTGCTGCCCAAGCTCGTCGGCCTGCAACAGGCCAAGCGGCTCGCGCTGCTGGCCGAGACGATCGACGCCGAGGAGGCGTACGCCCTCGACCTGGTGACGTGGGTGGTGTCGGCTGCGGAGATCGACACCTTCGTCGACGATCTCGCCGGAAGGCTGGCGGCCGGCCCACCGGTCGCGCTCGCCCACACCAAGGCCCTGCTGAACGAGGGCGCGGATTGCACCCTGCGCGAGGCGCTGGCCAACGAGGCGCGCGCCCAGGTGGGCAATTTCGCGACGGCCGACGCGGCCGCCGCGTATGCCGCCTTCGCGGAGCGGCGGGAGCCGTCGTTTACTGGCCGGTGGGCGTTATCGAAATCCAGGGAAGCGGAGTAGGGATATGCGGGAAACAGTCATCGTCGAAGCCGTGCGCACCGCCGTGGGCAAGCGCAACGGCGGCCTGTCCGGAATGCACGCCGCCGACCTGTCCGCCGTCGTCCTCAACGAACTGCTGGAGCGCGCCGGAGTGGGCCCGGAGATCGTCGACGACGTGATCTGGGGCTGTGTGTCGCAGGTCGGTGACCAGTCCAGCAACATCGGCCGCTACGCGGTGCTGGCCGCCGGGTGGCCGGAGACGATCCCGGGGACCACCGTCAACCGCGCGTGCGGTTCCAGCCAGCAGGCGCTCGACTTCGCGGTGCAGGCGGTGATGTCCGGCCAGCAGGACGTCGTCGTCGCCGGCGGCGTCGAGGTGATGAGCCGCGTTCCGCTGGGATCGGCGCGGGCGACCGGCATACCGTACGGACCGAAAGTGCTGGCCCGCTATGACGACTTCTCGTTCAACCAGGGGCTGTCGGCGGAGATGATCGCCACGAAGTGGGGCTTCTCGCGCACCCGGCTCGACGAGTACTCCGCCCAGTCCCACGAACGGGCCGCCGCGGCCCAGGATGCCGGCGCGTTCACCGGCCAGATCGTGCCGGTGTTCACCGACGACGGCACCGTCGTCGCCGCCGACGAGGGCATCCGGCGCGGGACCACGGTCGAGAAGCTGAGCGGCCTCAAGCCGGCCTTCACCGACGACGGCGTGATCCATGCGGGCAACTCCTCGCAGATCTCCGACGGCGCGGCCGCGCTGCTGGTGACCACGGCCGAGATGGCGGTCGAGTTGGGGCTCACCCCGCTGGTGCGCTACCTGGCGGGCGCGGTGACCGGGGCGGATCCGGTGCTGATGCTCACCGGGCCGATCCCCGCCACGGAGAAGGTGTTGAAGAAGGCCGGCGTGTCGCTGGCCGAGGTGGGCGCGTTCGAAGTGAACGAGGCCTTCGCGCCGGTGCCGCTGGCGTGGATCGCCGAGACCGGGGCGGACCCGGCGCGAGTCAACCCGCTCGGTGGCGCCATCGCGCTGGGGCACCCGCTGGGCGCGTCCGGCGCGGTGTTGATGACTCGGATGGCAAACCACATGCGCGACAACGGGATTCGCTACGGTCTGCAGACCATGTGCGAGGGCGGCGGCACCGCCAACGCCACGCTGGTCGAGCTCGTGCGCTGAGGCGCGCTCAAACCCTGGCCGGAAAGCGGCGCCCCGCGTGACCCTTGTCACAGCGGGGCAACTAACCTACTGTGTGTTCACTAGGTTGGTTCAGTCCGCACATCGGCCGAAGGAGTCCGGTGCCCGACGCACGGCGATACGACACGCTGCTCGCCAAAGGCGAGGACCGCAAGCAGCGGATCCTCGACGTCGCGCAGCGGCTGCTCACGCGCAACGGCTGGCGCAGCACCACCCTCGCCCAGATCGCCGGCGAGGCCGGGGTCACCCCCGCGGGGCTGCTGCATCACTTCGAGTCGAAAGAACAGCTGCTGCACGCGGTGCTCGACGCCCGCGACCTCGACGATGATCTGCACGCCGACCGGACGGGCGATCTCTTCGACCAGATCGCGCAGGTCGCCGACCGGTTCAACCGGGCACCCGAACTCGTCGGCACGTTCACGGTGCTGCTCGTCGAAAACATCCTTCCGGACGCCCCCCTGCACGACCGGATGCTGTCCCGGCATCGCGCCGCGACCGACATCGTCGCCGATCTCATCCGCCGCGGTCAGGCGGATGGCCGGTACCGCTCGGACATCGACCCCGCCGTCAAGGCAGTGGAAATTCTCGCCTTCGTCCACGGAATGGAAACCACATGGTTGCTCGATCCATCGATACCGCTAACCGAGGCGTTCAAGCAGTACGCCGAAGCACTGGCGCGGGACTTCGCCCCGTAGAAGGGCCGCGCGAGGACATGAGATACCGGCTCGACGTGGTCGCCGCCACCGTCGACGACGTGGTGCGGTTCGCCGGCGGCTGGCTCTTCGACCGGGCGATGGCGGGGTGGGACGTCACTGTCCTCCTGATGGACCTCGCCGACCATCCCGACTATCGGCCGCTGCAGATCCTCGGCGCGCGGGTGGTCGACCTGGAAGACGCCCTGGCGTCGGTGCAATCGCGCCCCCGCCCCCAGGCCCTCGCCGCCGCGGCGGACTTGTTCGGGTGCGACGCGCGGGTGCGACAAGGGGTGCTGCAGGCCCTCGACCACGGCGTCACGGAGGTGACGCTGTGGGGGGAGAACTGGCCCGCCGAGCTCGACGACAGCGTCGGCCTGGTGCAGCACCGGCTGAGCACGGCCGCCCACACGTTCAAAGCCCAGGCCCTGGCGGCCGCCGCCCTCCCGCACGGCGCGATCGGTCACGTCGAGACCTTCCGCAGCGGGCTGCTGGCGTGGCCGTCGGTCGCCGCCGACCTGATTCCCGCCGGCTGACGCGGCAGATCGGCGCCCGCAGAGCGCGGCGGCGCCGGCCCCTCGTTGACGACCACCATGCCGTATGGAAATGTAATACTCATCTGCGAGAGGCGCGTTCTCACTAGCCGAGATTCAAGGAGCAGGAGATGGCGAGCGAATTCTCCGAGTTGGACTTCTTCCGCGGCGGAGAGCTGATCGACGACCCGTATCCCTACTACGAGGCGCTGCGCCGGCAGTGCCCCGTCACGCGCGAGGGCCATCACGGCGTCACGATGATCACCGGTTGGGACGAGGCTTGCGCGGTGCTCAACGACGCCGAGACGTGGTCCTCGTGCATCTCGGTGACCGGTCCGTTCCCCGGCTTTCCGGTACCGCTGGAAGGTGACGACGTCACCGAGGTGATCGAGAAGCACCGCGACGAATTGCCGTTCAGCGACCAGCTGCCCACGCTCGATCCGCCGACCCACACCAACCATCGCTCGCTGCTGATGCGGCTCATCACCCCGAAGCGCCTCAAGGAGAACGAGGACGCGATGTGGGCGCTCGCCGACCAGGCGCTCGACACCTTCCTCGCGCCCGGTCACGGCGAATTCATCAAGGGTTTCGCCGGTCCCTTCACCCTGCTGGTGATCGCCGACCTGCTCGGCGTGCCGGAGGAAGACCGCGACAAGTTCGTCAAGGGCATCCGCGACCACTCGGGGGGCGGCGTCGGGGGCACCAAGGGCTCGCTGGCGCACAGCCCGCTGGAATTCCTCTACGGGCTGTTCTCCGACTACGTCTCCGACCGCCGGCGTGAGCCGCGCGACGACGTGCTGACCGGCCTGGCCACCGCCACCTACCCGGACGGCTCGATCCCCGACGTCGAGGACGTGGCCCGGGTGGCCAGCAACGTCTTCTCGGCGGGCCAGGAGACGACGGTGCGGCTGCTGGGCGCGGCCCTGCAGACGCTCGGGGAACGCCCTGACATCCAGGCGCAACTGCGCAAGGACCGCAGCCTGATTCCCAACTTCATCGAGGAGTCGTTGCGCCACGAGAGCCCGGTGAAGGGCGACTTCCGGTTGAATCGGGTGCCCGCCAACGTCGGTGGCGTGGACCTGCCCGCGGGCACGACCGTGATGGTCGTGCAGGCGGCCGCGAACCGCGACCCCCGCCGGTTCGAGGACCCCACCACCTTCGACCCCGCCCGCAAGAACGCCCGCCAGCACATCTCGTTCGGGCGCGGCATCCACAGCTGCCCGGGCGCGCCGCTGGCGCGCGCCGAAACGCGGGTGGCGATCGAACGCCTGCTCGACCGGACGTCAGACATCAGGATCGACGAGCGCGCGCACGGCCCGGCGAACGACCGCCGCTACCAATACGTTCCGACGTACATCCTGCGCGGCCTGACGGAGCTGCACCTGGAGTTCACGCCGGCATGAAAGTCACAGTCGACGACCAGCGCTGCCGCGGCCACGGTGTCTGCACCACACTCTGCCCGGAGGTGTTCAGCCTCACCGACGACGGTTATGCGGAGGCGATATCGTCCGAGGTCCCAACGGAATTCGAGGCCGCCACGCAGGAGGCCATCGAGTGCTGCCCCGAGCAGGCCATCAGCAAAACCTGACCGAAGGAGATTCAGTGGCGAAAGGGTACGTCATCCTCACGGAGGCCATCAAAGATCCGGAGGGCATGAAAGCCTATGCGCAGGCGGCTGGTTCGGCCATGGCCGGCGCCACCATTCTCGCGGTGGACACCGCTCCCAAGGTGATCGAGGGCGCCTGGCACGGCGACCAGACCGTCGTGCTGGAATTCGAATCGGTGGACGCGGCCCGGGCGTGGTACGAGTCCGAGGGGTATCAAAAAGCGGCGAAGCTGCGGCAGGCGGCGGCCGACTGCAACGCGGTCATTCTCGCCGGGTTTTAAGTCCGCGTCGGGCGACCACTCGTCGGCCTTCCTGGGAAGGATCGCCATCCGAGTCACCCTCAGCTGAACATGCCGCGATACCGGGACGCAGGGTGGCGATCGGAAACCTGCGGCGATTCGGCGTCGAACAGCTTCTGCCGCAACGTTCCCGGTCGATAGTCCTTCTGCATCAGTCCCTTGTCCTGCAGCACCGGCACGACATGTTCAAAGAACTCGTCGTAGCTCTGGGGCATCAGAATGTTCATGATCTGCACGCCGTCGACGCCGGCGGCTTGATACTCGGTGAGGCGTGTCGCGATCGTCTCCGGTGACCCGACGACCATCTGGGGCAGCGACAGCGTGGTAAGGAAGTCGTGCACCGTGGGCTTGACACCGGCGGGCCAGGCGTTGATCACGGACCGGAACGCCCCTTGAATGCCGGGCAACTCGTCAACTAGGTCTTCCAGCGGGGTCTGCGGGTCGTAGCGCCCGAGGTCCGTGCCCGATAGGCCCGCAAAGTAAGCGACCTGACCTTCCTGACTGCGATAGCGCTCGAGTTCTTGCCATTTGCGGAAGGCTTCTTCGTCCGTCGACCCCACCACGAACATGAGACCCTGCAGAAACAGAATGTCGCCGTCACGCCGGCCGTGCTGACGGGCCCGCGCGCGCACCGAGTCGATCTGCTGCGCAATCGTCTCTGGGGTATAGGCGGACAAGAACATCAATTCGGCGTGCTTGCTGGCGAAGTCGAGCCCTGCCGGTGATCCGCCGGCCTGCGCCAGCACCGGTGTGCGTTGCGGCGAAGGCTCCATGAGGTTGAAACCCTCTACGCGATAACGCTCCCCGCTGTGATTGATGTCGTGGACCTTCGCCGGGTCGATGTACACCCCACGAGAAAGGTCATCGACAATCGCGCCCTCGTCCCACGACCCCTCCCAGAGCTTGTAGACCACATCGACGTACTCCTGAGCCCAGTTATAGCGCTCATCGTGCGTAAGGGTGCTGGGCAGACCGAAATTGCGGAAGGCCCGCTCGTTGGCCGAGGTGACGATGTTCCAACCGACCCGACCGCCGGACAGGTGATCCAAGGTCGACACCTGGCGGGCGAAGGCAAACGGATGTTGGGCAATGACCGAGCTGGTGTAGAGAAAACCGATGTGGCGCGTCTCGCGAGCCAGCGCCGGCATCAGCATGGTGCAGTCGCCGATCGGGACGTTGACCGCCTGCTCGAAGACGATGTCGCGAGATCGGTTGAATTCGCCCTGTATACCCAGGACATCGGTGAAGAAGAACGCGTCGATCTTTGCCTGTTCGGCTTTCTGGGCGAGGTCGACCCAAAGCTCGAAGTTCTTGTATTCCTTATTGCGCGCCTCCGGATGGCGCCAGATCCCCTGAAAGTTGTGGCCGACCGAATCCATCACCAGCAAGGTGAAGATCATCCGCTTCGTCATCGAGCGCTAATTCCTTTCCACCGCGCAGTCGCTGTTGACCTCTGCCGCCACCGCATGCCTCCAACTCAGCCGATGACGGCCGGCATGGAGTCCCAGCCGCGCACCGTGGAGGTGCGTGACCGGCGAGCCTTGTCGAAGTCGATGTCCCACTTCGGGAATCGCTTGAGTACTTCTTCGAGTGCGATTCGGCCCTCGAGCCGCGCCAGCGGTGCACCGAGGCAAAAATGTGCGCCGCGGCCGAAGGTGAGGTGGCCACCGGGTCGACGATGAATGTCGAATCGGTCAGGTTCGTCGAAGTGCCGTTCGTCCCGATTCGCCGAGGCCAGCATCAACAGCAATGCGCTGCCCGTGGGCACGATCTGGCCATGGAATTCCACGTCTTCGGCAACCCATCTGGCGACGTGGGGTCCCGGCGGCTCATAACGCAGCAGCTCCTCGATCGCGTTCGGGACTAAACCGAGATTCTGGACAAGGGCGGAACGTTGATCGGGATTCTCAGCCAGCACCTTGCCCATCCACCCGAACAGCCGGCCGGTGGTTTCCACCCCCGCGCCTGCCACCACCGCCAAAAAGATCAGCAGTTCTTCGTTCGTCAGCCGGCGGGTCGCGCCGGTCTCGTCTTCGAACTCCACGCTGAGAAGTTCGGTGATCAGATCGTCGGACGGGTTCTTGGCGCGCCATGCCAGGTAGTCGGCAAACAAGTCACCGTCGAAGTAGTGGTCCTTGTTCACGGGCAACGGTTCGCCCGGCCTGTTGCGCAGGACGCGGTGGGCATGCGCTCGTACGGAGGGCTGGTCGGCATCGGGAATGCCGACCAGCATGCCTATGGTGCGCATCGGCAATTCGGCGCCGAGGTCGACGACGAAGTCGAACCGATCACGACCGACCACGGGATTCAGACAGGCGATGCAAAACGCCCGCACCTTGTCTTCGATCGCGCGGATCCGCTTCGGCATGAACGCCCTCGACACCAAGGCCCGGTGGATGGTGTGCAACGGTGGATCCTCATTGATGAACACGCCCGGGGGCATGACGGGATCGGTCTTGACGACCTCGAGGATGTCCCCTTTCGCCGAGCTGAGCCGGGCGCAATCCCGAAGTGCCGCGTCTACATCCGCGTAGCGGCTGAGTCCCCAGAAGCCGTGGCGCTCGTTGTAATAGAGCGGTGCCTCATCGCGCAGGCGTCGGTATGTCGGGTAGGGATCGGCGTCGATCTGGACATCCCATGGGTCGTAGTACAGCTCATTCAAGGGTCCTCCTTGCCGAAATTCTGTACGAGCATATAGCACGCGCTGTACGACCGTATAGGACATGGCGCTGACGACCCGAGCTTCCGCGGTGGCACCATCCGGGCGTACAGCAGATGCAGGTGCGAATATGGTTCAAGGACCAAGAGTGAGGTGACCATGGCAGCATCGCCGCGCCGCGTGGGTGCAGAGACGTCTAAAACGCGCGACGTCCTGCTCGACTGCGTCGAGACGATGATGTTGGAGGATGGGTATGCCAGCGTCAGCTATCGCGCACTGGCAGCCAAAGCAGGGGTGACGGCAAGCCTGGTGCAGTACTACTTTCCGTCCCTTGACGAGATTTTCCTCGCCGCGATACGTCGCTACTCCGAGCGCAATCTGGGCATCCTGCGCTCTGCGTTGGAAAAGCGGACGCAAGACCCACTGCATGCCATGTGGGAGTACAGCTGGGACGAAGCCACCGGCGCGTTGATCACCGAATTCATGGCGCTGGGAAACCATCGGAAGTCGATACGTTCGGAGATCGCCGAGGTGACCGAACGGATGAGGAAACTGCAGGTCGACGTTCTGAGCCAAGCGTTCGGTGCCAAAGCGCGCTTTGATGGCGACCTATCGCTTGGCGCGCTGGTTCTGCTGATCACCGGAATTCCCAAATTCCTCAACCTGGAAGAAGGTGTGGGGGTCAAGACCGCCCACCAAGAAGTGGTCCGGGCCGTCGAGCGCTACCTCGATGCGGTCGAGCCCGGATCGGTCCGGCGCCGGCGCAAGTCGCCCAAGAAATCTTCCCTACCTCCTCGCTAGGTGGTCTCGAGTGCGTGACTCAGCGCACTGCTCACCGGCTTCGTCAAGCGTTGGGTGATCGGTACCGCCTTTGTGCTATACATCTGCATAGCGGGACTGGCGCGCTGTCGGTACCAGGGTGTGAGGTGGCAGACGAAGTGAATCGGGTCGCTGTGGTGACTGGTGGCGGATCGGGCCTTGGCGAATCCATCGCGGTGCAGCTGAGTCGAGATGGGCACCGGGTGGCGGTATTGGACATCGACGGTGACAGTGCAGATAACGTCGCGGCCCGGTTATGTGCCGACGGCAACCAAGCCATCGGCCTTCAGGCCGATGTCAGTCACTCAGACTCGGTGCACTCGGCTTTCGGCGTAATTCGCGAAACTCTCGGCGCGGTCGAAATTTTGGTGACCAGTGCGGCGGTGGCCGGCTTCACCCGTTTCGATCGGATCACGTTCGAGGAGTGGAACCGCTTCCTCGCGGTCAATCTCACCGGTACCTTCTTATGCATGCAAGCGGCGCTGTCGGACATGGCCAGCACGCAGTGGGGACGCATCGTCACCATCTCGTCCGCGGCGGGCCAGAACGGTGCATCGCGGCAAGGCCACTATTCGGCTTCCAAAGGTGGGGTCATTGCGTTGTCGAAGTCGGTGGCGCTGGACTACGCAGCGAAGGGCATCACCGTCAACACGGTGCCGCCGTTTGTCATCGACACCCCGATGCTGCGCGAGCAGCAACGGGCCAAGAAGCTGCCGCCCGCAGAGGTTTTGAGCAAGGCGATTCCGGCAGGACGACTCGGGACCGGCGCCGACGTCGCAGCGCTATGTGGGTTCCTGTGCTCGGACGCTGCCGGCTACATCACCGGGCAGGTGATCGGCGTCAACGGCGGCGCCGTCATCTGATACGAGCCTCGAGGTTGAGAGCGATCGCCCACACCACATCAACGGAGGAACAGGTGAAAGTCCGGATCGATACTGATCGGTGCCAGGGGCACACGCTGTGTTCCATGATCGCGCCGGAATCGTTCGTCCTCAACGATATTGACGGCCACGCCGCCGTCGTCGCCGAGGACGTGCCAAAGGAATACGAAGGCCAGGTGCGAGAGGCGGCTCAGTCCTGCCCGGAGCAGGCGATCGTGATCGACGGGACGCAGTGATGACCGCGCAGCACGGTATCCGGTATCACTTCGACCGCCACAGCCCCGACTACCGGCAGAAGTTCCTCGACATCACCCACGAGATGCAGCAGCGCTGTCCCATCGCCTGGACGGACACATACGGTGGCCACTGGGTGGCTGCAGGTGGGGACGCGGTCTTCGAATTGGCCCGCTGTCCCCATGTGTCGAACGACCACGACGTCAATGGCGTTCGCCGTGGCTATAAGGGAATCTCCATTCCGACAATGGTCGAGGCGGAGAATATTCGCGGCGGCATGTTGGAGATGGACGAGCCAGAACACCGCTATTACCGCAGCGCTTTGAACCCGTATCTATCACCCGCCGCCGTCAAGCGCTGGGAGCCGTTTGTCAATGAGGTGGTGCGGTCCTGCCTTGACGAGCACATCGAGGATGGGCGCATCGATTTCGTGGATGACCTCGCCAACGTGGTGCCGGCGGTGCTCACCCTGGCGATGTTGGGTGTGCCGCTGAAGAAGTGGACCGTCTACAACGAACCTGCCCACGCGTCGGTATACACGCCGCCGGACTCGCCGGACGTCGCGCGAGTCCGCGAGCTGTACATGGCGATGGGCCTCGACCTCTACACCAACCTGGTCGAGATTCGGGAGAACCCGCGTCCGGGCATCATTGACGCCCTGGCCAGGCTACGCATCGAGGGTCAGGCCCCGCCCGACACCGAGCTGGTCGGCATGCTCAATCTGCTCATCGGTGGCGGGTTCGACACCACCACCGCATTGACGGCCCACACACTGGAGTGGCTCTCAGAACATCCGGACGAGCGCGACCGGCTCAGCCGAGACCGTGCGGTCCTGCTGGATCCCGCCACCGAGGAGTTTCTGAGATTCTTCACCCCCGCGCCCGGGGACGGGCGCACGATCGCCGACGAGATCGAGGTGGACGGTGTCACGATGCAAGAAGGCCAGCGGCTGTGGCTGTCGTGGGCGATGGCCAACCGCGATCCCAGACTCTTCGATCAGCCCGATCAAATTGTCCTCGACCGTAAAGGCAATCGACACTTCAGCTTCGGGCTGGGTGTTCATCGCTGCGCGGGCTCTAACGTCGCCCGCATCGTATTCAAGTCGATGCTGACGGCAGTGCTCGATCGCCTTCCGGACTACCGCTGTGATCCGGACGGGACCGTGCACTACGACACTATCGGCGTGATCCAAGGGATGCGCCATTTACCGGCGACGTTCGAGCCCGGCAAGCGGATAGGAGCCGGACTGGACGAGACTCTCGACAAGCTGCAACGCGTCATTGACGAGCAGGGACTGGCTCGGCCCATCACGGAACACAAAGAGGCGGCCAACATCACGGCATGATCGGTGGTCGGTACGCCAGCCGTGGCGCCGAAAGGTGCACAGCGCCAGCACCGTAGGGCACACGCCCTGGTTCAGCCGCGTTTTGGCCGAGCACCCGATCCGTAGACGATGTCCGCGCGCGCGGGGTCCCAGTGATTGTGGAACACTACGTCGGCTATCGGACGCCGGCGAACCGGACCGTGGTGTCCGCGGGGCCAGCCGACGACGATGTGGCCGGCAAGGAACCACTCATGCGGAACGCCGACGGCTTCGCGCAGAATCTTCTCGCCGTCGTAGGACGCCCAACTCGTGAAACACGCACCCAACCCCTGGGCGCGTGCGGCGAGGTAGAAGTTTTGCATCGCCGGGTAGATTGATCCACCTTGCAGATACTCCGACGCGAACTCGTTCTTGAACGCCGTGAACAACACGGACGTGTATTCGCCTGCCCGATCGTGTAATTCATACGTCGCACGGTTGTTGCGCGCCGAGCGGCTTCGGTCGCCGTCGGTGGGCCTGTTCATCCCGTAGATCGTCTCGATCGTCCGCAGCGCAGTCTGAGCCGCCTTGGCGACGGCGGCGCGCTGCTCAGATGCGTCGAGGACGACAAAGCGCCACAGTTGGGCGTTCGCGCCATTCGGTGCCCACGTCGCGGCCTCGAGACAGCGGTCGATCGTTTGGGCATCGACCGGTTCGTCGGTGAATCGGCGGACGGAGCGCGCGGTGGACATGACTTCCCAGACGTCATTGGTCGGATGCACCATCCCATTGGTGTACTCGACGCATGCGGAGATGTCGAGAGCCGCACGCCATGGCCCGCGCGTGTTGTACAGTCGTATTGCAAGCGCAGCGTGGCCGTCGGCGAGAGGGAGTGGTGCTGTGAACGACAGGTTCTCGATGGAGGGGCGCGTCGCCGTCATCACTGGTGGCGGAACCGGCATCGGCCGGGCCTCGGCGCTGGTGCTGGCGGAGCGCGGCGCCGACATCGTCCTCGCCGGCCGGCGAGTCGAGCCACTCAAGTCCACCCAGAGCGAGATCGAGGCACTCGGGCGCCGTGCGATCGCGGTGCCGACCGACGTCACTGCCGCCGAGCAGTGCCAGGCCGTCGTCGACGCGACGCTCGCTGAATTCGGCCGCCTCGACGTGCTGCTGAACAACGCGGGCGGGGGAGCGACCAAGCCGTTGATGAAGTGGACCGACGAAGAGTGGCATCAGGTGCTGGACCTGAACCTGTCCAGCGCGTGGTACCTGTCGCGAGCCGCGGCCAAGCCGATGATCGAACAAGGCAAGGGAGCCATCGTCAACATCTCCTCCGGCGCCAGCCTGCTGGCCATGCCGCAGGCCCCGGTGTACGGGGCGGCCAAGGCTGGGCTGAACAATTTGACCGGCTCCATGGCGGCGGCCTGGACCCGTAAAGGCTTGCGGGTCAATTGCATAGCCTGCGGCGCTGTCCGCACTCCCGGACTTGAGGCCGACGCACAACGCCAGGGTTTCGACATCGACATGATCGGGCAGACGAACGCCTCGGGCCGCATCGCCGAGCCGGATGAGATCGGCTACGGAGTGTTGTTTTTCGCCTCTGACGCATCGAGCTACTGCTCCGGTCAGACGCTGTACATGCACGGCGGTCCCGGGCCGGCCGGAATCTGACCTGAATTTCTGGAGGCACGAATGAATGTCAGCCATGTCGGGCTTCGGGTGCGCGACCTCGACAAGTCGAAATGCTTCTACGAGGCACTGGGATTCACGGAGGTGAGGCGGCTGGCAGTGCCCGATCCGGTTGCCGGCGGACTGCTCGGGCTGGCTTCGCCGATCGGGTTCGAGGCGGTTTATCTGCAGAACAACGACTTTGTGTTGCAGTTGATCACGTTTTCCGGATACCCCGCGCCCGACGAGCCCGAGCGCACGATGGTGGGCGCTGGTCTGACGCACCTGTCGGTCGCTGTCGACGACATGGCGCAAGCGCAAGCGGCCGTTGAGGCCGCGGGCGGTACCGTCGTCGCAGATCCTGGAGGGGGATATGCGTGCATGGTCCGGGACCCGGGAGGCCAGTTGATCGAGTTGATCCACTCCAGCGTCCGGCCGGCCCCCTGAGCCTTGTCACCGAAATGACCTGAACGGCAACGTCAGGAGCGGAGCTCGTCAACCGTCGACGCATAGCGGTCGAGATAGGACAGCGTCGCCCCCGAATCATGGGCGTCGCGCCGTCCCCCGCCCACCACGGCACGGTTGAACCCAAGTTCGCGGTAGCCCGCCAGCGTGGCCAGTGATGGCTCTCCCCAGGCCATGATCGTGAGATCCAACGTCGCCGGATCGCGCCCAGCGTCCTCGGCTGCGTGGCGGAAGTCGGCCAAGGCGCTCGACACATCGTTGAACGCGGCATCGCCGGGAAGCCAGCCATCCGTCCACGGCATGCAGTCGCGGGTAGCCTTGCGGCCGGTGGTGGCGGCCAGGAGCTTCGGCCGCGGCCGCTGGTAGGGCTTTGGATAGGACCATACGGGCCCGAAATCGATGAATTCGCCGTGGTATTCCGGCTCATCATCTTCCCAGAGCGAGCCGAGGGCGGTGACTGTATCGGCCAAGGCCCGGTAACGATCCGACCAACCGATCGACCGCGAGACTTCCAGCTCGGCCCGAAACCCGACGCCGACCCCCAATAGGAGTCGTCCTGCACTCATTTGGTCCAGCGTGGCGACTTCCTTGGCGAACGTGAACAATTCGCGCTCAAGGGGCAGCACCACGGCTGTGCCGAGACGCAACTTGGTCGTTGCCTGCGCCGCCATCATGAGTGAGAGCAGCGGGTCCCACATCCGCTTCTGCGCCGCCAGCAAACCCGCCGGAAACTGGTCCCGGGCCGACACCGGAATCTGGGGGTGCTCGCCGACCCATAACGACTCAAACCGGCGCGTTTCAAGTTCCTGCCCGAGCACTCCCGGAGCCATATCTCGGGGTGTATTCAGCGAGACGAAGCCCAGGTCCATCAACGCTCCTCTAGGTCATACCGGGTGCTGTACGATCGTACTGCACGCGAATGATCGGCGCTGCACGGACCGAGGAGCACGATGCCCGTATTGGACGAAAACCAGCTCTCCTACGATCCGTACGACGTCGAGATCGACGCTGATCCCTATCCGATCTATAAGCGTCTGCGCGACGAGGCGCCTTTGTATTACAACGACAAATTCGGCTTCTGGGGTCTGAGTCGATTCGCCGACGTCGAGGCGGCACTGCGGGACGTCGCCAACCTCAGCTCGGCCAAGGGTGACATCCTCGAGGTGGTCAAGGCTGAGCCGGTCATGCCGCTCGGTGCCTTCATCAATGAGGACCCCCCGTTGCATACCGTGCATCGGCTGTTGGTGTCGCGCGCCTTCACGCCCCGGAAGTTGAAGGCCATCGAGGACCGGGTGCGTGCGTTCTGCGCCGCATGCTTGGCTCCGCTGATCGGGGGAGATCGCTTCGACTTCACGCTTGATCTCGGTGCCGAGATGCCGATGCGGGTCATCGGCATCCTGGTGGGCATCCCAGAATCATTGCAGCGCAGCGTCCGTAAGGTTGCGGGTCGCAGGCTCCGCAACAAGCCTGGCGAGCCGCTGCCGGTGAGCAAGGACAACTACTTCAACGGCAACATGTTCCGGGACTACGTAGAGTGGCGCGGACGGAATCCCTCCAACGATCTCGTGACCGAACTCTTACACGTCGAATTCGAGGACGTCTCCGGCACGATCCGACGGTTGAGCACCGAGGAGTTGCTCGTCTTCCTCGGCGTCATTGCGAACGCCGGCACCGAGACAGTGGGACGGTTGTTCGGCTGGCTGGGCAAGCTGCTGGGCGATCATCCGGATCAGCGGCGCGAGTTAGCGCAGGATCCGTCGCTGATCCCGGGTGCGGTGGAAGAGGTGTTGCGCTTTGAGCCCCCGGTTCACAACATCGCCCGCTACGTCGCCAATGATGTTGAGTACCAAGGGCAGGTCGTTCCAGCTGGTAGCGCATTGCTCCTGATGGCCGGGTCCGCGAACCGCGACGAGCGCAAATTCGATGACCCGGATCGGTTCGACATTCACCGCAATGCCAATCACCTGTCCTTTGGCCGCGGAACACACTTCTGCCTGGGCGCCTCGTTGGCTCGCCTCGAAGGCCGCGTAGCCCTCGAGGAGATCTTGAAACGCTGGCCCGACTGGACCATCGATCTGGGCAACGCCGTGCGGTCACCGACGGCGACGGTGCGCGGTTGGGAGAGCATGCCCGCGATCCTCGGTTGAGCCTGTTAGCTGGTGCCGTCAGTCCGCTGCTGTACCGGCACGTTGAGCCGACTGTCGGGACCCGGCAGGTCAGCGAATTGCATCGCCCAGGGCGGCTTCCCGTGCTGCACCACCCAGCACGACCCGGTGTTCTCGATGGGTGAGCACGCCGCAGCGAGAACGGCATCGGAGACAGCGTCCGGCTCCATCACCGGCACACCGATGCGTTCGACCAACGGCCGCCGGTTGCCGAGCGCACCGGTTTCGGTTATGCCCGGGCAAATGGTATGGACCGCAATGCCTTCGGGCGCAAGATTGGGCGCGATGGCACGCATGAAGCCGACCACCCCATGCTTACCGAGCGAATAGATGGGATCGGGATGCCAGGGCAGGATGCCCGCGAGCGAGGCCGTCGCCACTATCGCACCCTCCCCGGCGCCGCCCGCTCGCATGGCACGGACCGCGGCGACGGCGCCGAAGACCACGCCGTCGACGTTCACGCCCACCGATTTGCGGTAGTCGGTCAGGTCGAGATCGCCGATGTCGCCGGACCAGCGGATCGTGACGCCGGCGTTGAGAAAAGCAAGGTCGACACTCCCCAGCACCTGACAGCAAGAATCGAACGCGCGGTTCACCTGCTCCGGGTCGGAAACGTCGCACGCCAATGGCAATCCGTCAAGCGGCGTGGCCACCGCCTCGGCGGCATCTGCGTCGATGTCGAGTACACAGACCCGCATGCCTGCGGCGGCAAGTCGTTGCGCGGTGGATCGACCGATCCCGGAGCCTCCACCGGTCACGAGCGCCACTCGTCCCTTGAGCTTCATCGGTCACCAGCGATCGACCGGCTCGCTTTCCAGCCGCAGCGGGCGGAGGTAGGACGGGTCAGTCCGGTCCCACTTGCCCTTGATGAAGCCCTTGACCGCGCCGGAAGCCAGGACGGACGAGTCTCCGCTCATCATCCATTCCACCGTGCACCGCCGCACCGCGATCTTCCATACGCCGTCCCGGCGTTCGAGACGGTCGAGGTAGCGGCCGCCCATCAGGGAAACGATCTTGCCGCCCTTGGCCCGCATGGCACCGATCACGTAGCTCTCGCAATGCGCCTCGTCGCCGTCGATCTCGCACGTGTGGGTGGTGATGTTGTGCAGATGGTCCTCAAACACCTTGCTGTGCGCTTCGTTGGCGTAATCGCCGTACTCCGGTCCCAGCTTGACCACCGGACCGTGCTCGTCCACACCGTCCTTGAAGTAGACACTCGCCATCAGATCGGCATCGTGTCTATCGTGCCCGCGCGCCTGGTTCATCACGCAGTCCTGAATGGCTATCCGGTCTTCGACGTACTGCAGACGCTTCTGCAGTTGCTGGAGTTCGTCAGTGTTCGTCATCGAGTTGTCCTCCATTGGAACGGTCAAGCCACGGTTGTACAACTGTATAGCATAAGCAGGCGGCGAGGAGCTATACGTGCGTATAGCATACGAGCGAGGGGCCGCCGGCCTCTGGCAGATGGGTATTGACGGAAAGGGATGTCGATGTCTGACAACCGGCCGGTCGCCGTGGTGACCGGGGCCAGTCGCGGCGCTGGAGCTGGGATCGCGCACGCGCTCGGCAGCCATGGCTGCACCGTGTACGTCACCGGGCGCACCGAGACGCCCGGGGAGTCCGCTCTACTGGGCACGATTCACGAAACAGCTCAACAGGTGACCTCGGCCGGCGGCACGGGAATCGCCGTCCGGGTCGACCACGCGGACGACGAACAGGTTAAGGGCTTGTTCGAAAAGGTCGAGCGTGAGCAGGGACGACTCGACATCCTGGTCAACAACGCCGCCATCATCCGCGACGAGATGATGGGGCGGACCAAGTTCTGGGAGGAACCTCTCGGTGTCATCGACACTCTGAATGTCGGGTTGCGCAGCAGCTACGTCGCCACCGTTTATGCAGCACCCTTGATGCTGCCGCTTGGCAAGGGCCTGGTTGTCTTCACGTCGTCCTCCGGCGCGGTGCACTACGCCTTCGGCCCGGCTTACGGTGTACCGAAGGCCGGCACAGACAAGATGGCTGCCGATATGGCCGTGGATTTCAGGGATGCCGGAGTCGCATCGCTCTCGATATGGATGGGGTCGTTGCTGACCGACCGGGTTCGGAAGATCATCGCGAGCAACCCCGCGAAGTTCGGCCATATCCTCGACAGCGCCGAGACTCCCGAACTGACCGGTCACGTCATCTGGGCGTTGTACAACGACGCCGATCTCATGGACGCGAGTGGGCAGACGCTGATCGGTGCCGAGTTAGCGCGCAAGTACGGAATCAAGGACGAGGACGGTCGCCAACCACCGTCCTACCGCGAGCTCTTCGATGTCCATCCCCATCGGCAGTACCCGCACGTCATGCGCTGACCGGGACAAAAAGCCTATCGTTACTCGCCCACGATCGAGATGGCCTGCCGGGGGCACTGACGAACGGCCTCCCGCACGTCGTGTTCGTTCTCCGGGGTGACCTCTTCCTGCAAGACGGTCAGCATGTCGTCGTCGCCCAGGAGGAAGATCTCCGGGTTGATGCCCATGCAGACGCCGTTGCTCTCACAGAGTCCCCAGTCGACTTCGATCTTCTTGGTCACGGCAACCCCCTACCGAAGCACCTTGACGGGCACGTTCTTCCAGCCCGCGACGTTTTGCATGTTCACCCGTTTGCACCCGTCCCAGTCCACCTCGTAGCGGGGCATGAAGTCGAGCAGCCGCTCCAGCGCGATCCGGCTTTCCAGGCGGGCCAGCGCGGCGCCCAGGCAGCTGTGAATCCCGTACCCGAGCCCGAGGTGCTGGGCCTCGGTCTGGTCGCGCTCGATGTCGAAGTTGTCGGCGTCGGTGAACGCCTCCGGGTCGCGGTTCGCCGCGGCGCCGCACAGGAACACCGGCTTGCCCGGGGGAATCACCCCGCCGCTGACGTGCGCCTCTTTCAGCGTGTATCGGACGTTGTACTGCACCGGCCCCTCGTAGCGCAGCAGCTCTTCGACCGCCCCGGGGATCTTGTCGCGGTCGTCCTGCAGCTTCTGCCACTGGTCGGGGTGACGGGCGAAGATCACCGCCGCGTTGCCCATCAGCTTCGTGACGGTCTCGGCGCCCGCGCCCCCCAAAAGCGTTGCAAACCCGCAGATCTCGATGTCGTCGAGCTTACGCAGCTGGCCGTCTTCGCCGGGGATCTCGGCCGCGATCAACCGGCTGATCATGTCGTCCTGCGGCTCGGCGCGCCGCTCCTGGACGAGGCCGAAGTAGTACATCGCCGTGTCGATGTTGGCCTGCATGCCGGCTTCGCTGATCTCGATCTGGCCCGGCTCATGGGACAGGCTGGTGTCGATCCAGTGGCGCACCTGCTGGCGGTATTCCTCGGGCACCCCGGCCATCCGGGTGATGACTTCCACCGGGAACGGCCCGGAGAAGTCCTGGACCACGTCGAAGTTCTCGGGGTCGGCGGCACCCAGGTATTTGTCGATCACCTCGACGATGGTCTCGCGCTGCGACTGGATCGCGCGCGGGGTGAACGCCTTGTTGAGCAGGCTGCGCATGTGGCGGTGCTCCGGCGGGTCCATGAAGATGATCGACTTCTGCTCGGGGGAAATGCCCCTGCGCACCATCGCCAGGTCGCAACCGCGCGCCGACGAATACGTCTCGAAGTCCTTGAATGCGGCCGCGACGTCTTCGTGGCGGGTCAGCGCGTAGAAGTCTTCCTTTTCGTCGTAATACAGCGGCGCTTCCTCGCGCATCCGTCGATAGATGTCGAACGGATTGTTGAAGTAGTCCTCGGAGTACGGATCGAAGACGACCTTCGGTTTTGTCACTGAATCCTCCTCAGCGGCGAGGGCGGGCTGTAGCCGTTACAGCCGAGTCGTTGACTGTAACGCTAACGGTAATACCTTCGTGACGAACCGGAAAGACCGAAACGCTGACATGTCAGGCCCTCTCCGCGGCGCCGATGGCATCGATGACGTCATCGAGAGCACCCAAATCGCCGCCCAGCTCTTCGGCCATGCCGCGGACCACGGCTACGTCTTTGGCGACGAATTCCCCGGCGACCTCGATGAACGAAGCGACGGAGCCGCGCGCCGCCACCAGGTTCATGACCCGGCCGCTCGCGCTGCCCTGTGCCAGCGCGGACAGCAGCGTCGGCTCGGGCACGCCAAGACGCGCGCCGAGCCTGATCGATTCGGCGAGCAGGCCGACCTGACCCGCGAACAGGGCGTTGTTGACCAGCTTCACCTTTTGGCCGGCGCCGGTGGGGCCGACATGCAAGACGGGGTCGCCGTAGCAGCTCAGCAGGGGCCGCACCCGCTGCACCGCGTCGTCGGCGCCGCCCACGAACAGCGTCAGCCGGCCGGCCGCGATGTCGTGCGGTCCGCCGCTGACCGCGGCATCGACGACGTCGATCCCGTCGGCGCGCGCGGCGAGGGCGTCGATCGTCTTCGGGCTTGCCGTGGTGTGCACCACCAGCGCCGAACCGGGCGGCATCGCGGACAGCAATCCGCCGTCCATGCAGACCTCCCGCACCTGCGGATCGGTGAACACGCACAGCACCACGATGTCGGCCTGCGCACCCGCCTCGGCCGCGTCGCGGGCTGCGCGCGCGCCGAGTCGTTCCAGCTCGCTCCGCTTCTCGGCCGTCCGGCCGACGGCCCGGACGTCGTGCCCCGCGGCCACCAGGCGGGCCACCATGGGGCCGCCCATCCGCCCCGCGCCGACGAACCCGACTCTCACCGCGGGTGGCCCATGAGGCCCAGGGCGGCGTCGGCCGCTTCCAGCACGGCGCCACCGCCGGCCCCGGCCCGGTCGGCCAGGTCGACCAGCAGGCGGGCGTCCTTTTGCAGCAGCGATCCGGCCACGCCGGCGAGCCGGTCCAATCCGCCGATGCCGCCAAGGGCGTTGAGCGCGAAGCTGTTCCCGCTGCTGCGGGAGACGACTTCGGTGAGGCGGTCCGGGTCGACGCCGAGCGCACCGGCCAGCGACAGCGCGGTGGCCGCGGTCCCCAGGTGGGCGGTGAACAGCAGGTTGTTGAGCAGCTTGGTGGTTTGACCGGAACCCAGCTCACCGAGGTGCACGATCGGATCGGCATAGGTGGCGAAGACCGGGCGGCACCGCTCGACGACGTCGGCGTCGCCGCCGACCATCACCAGCAGGCGCCCTTCGGACGCGGCCCCGCCACCGCCGCTCACCGGCGCGTCGACGACCGAAATCCCTTTGGCCGCGGCTTGGTTCGCCAGTTCCCGGCAGGTGTTGGGATGCACGGTGCTGTGGATCGCGATGACACCGCCCGGCTTCATCGCGGCCAGCACGCCGCGGTCACCGGACGCGATCTGGTCGACGTCGGCGTCGCCCACGACGCAGACGCAGACCAGATCGCTGGCCGCGGCGAGCTCGGCCGGTGACTCGGCGACCTTGGCCTTGGTGTCTGCGAACGCCTCGAGGGTTGCGGGTCGGCGCGCCCACAGCGTCGTCTCGTAGCCGCCCTCGACGATCCGCCGCGCCATGGGGCCGCCCTGGCTGCCCAGGCCGATAAACCCGACTCTCATCCGGCGGCCTCTTCCGAGCGTGATGCCGTCACGCATTCGTCGACGAACGCAAGAACCTCCGCGTGATAGTCCGCGGCGGTGTGGCCGAGGCTGATGTTGTGCCCAGCCCCGAGTTGCCGGTGCACGGTGAAGCGCGGCGCCGCGGAGAACATCGCGGTGATCTCCCGCACCGCCGAATCATCGGCCTGCCAGACTTTCTCGTGTTCGGCGATGCTGAAGTGCACGGGCACCCGCACGGCCGGGGCCAGCGTCGGGAAAGTCTGGCGCGCCCAGTCCGACACCATTTGGTCCTCATACGACGGCGCGGACGGGGACACGGTCGCGCCGCCGAGAACCTCGGGCGGATAGAGGTGCTCCGGGCTCCACAGCAGGTCGCGCATACCCGACGGGCGTCGTTCGCGGGTCGCTGCTTTGAGTATTTCCTTGGCCGCCGGGTGGTAGTGCCGACCGGTGCCGGCCAATTCGATGCCGAGCAGATCGGTGCCGCGGTCGTCGGCGGCCATCCGCATCGTCAGTTCGCAGCCCCCCGAATGCCCCATCACGAACACGCCCGCGCCGCTTGGTCGTTCACCGATGATGCGCTCGACCGCACCGTACGCCAGGTTGACGCGCTGATCGCCCTCGACCATCGCCTCCGGGTAGGGCGCGGAGCTGCCGTAGCCCGGCCGGTCGAGCGCCACCACGGTGAATCCGGCCGCCGCACCGGTCCGCAGCAGGGACAGTGCCGGGTGGCCGGGGCAATCGAAATAGATTGCGGTGGTGCCTCCGCCGTGAATGGCCACGATCACGGCCTTGGGTTCGGGGGATTCGGCGACCAGCGCCGACATCGGCACCCGGTCGACGATCACCAGCCGGGGCCGGGGGCCGCTCATGTATCCGTCCGCAGCAGCAGCACCCCGCTGGGCGTGAGGCCGCCGCTGCTGACCACGCCGACGCGGGCGCCGGCGACCTGGCGGTCCCCCGCCTCGCCGCGCAGCTGGGTGACGGCCTCGTGCATCAGGCCCATCCCGTGGGTGCGCCCGTGGGAAAGCTGGCCGCCGTGCGTGTTGAGCGGCAGCTGCCCGTCGCGGGCGATGTTCTTGCCGCCGTCGAGGAAGTCTTTCGCCTCGCCGATCCCGCAGAATCCCAGCGCCTCGATCCAGGATAGGCAGTTGAAGGAGAACCCGTCGTACAGCTCGGCCACGTCGACGTCGGCGGGCCGCAGGGAGGTGCGCGTCCACATATGCGCGGCCTGGCCCAGCACCTGGGGCTCATGCGTCAAAGTGCTCTGGTCCCAATCGAGTCGCTCGATGATCTGCGTTCCGACCGCCTCCACCAGGACGGGCGGCTTGGCCAAGTCGCGGGCGGCGTCGACGGCGGAGACGATCACGGCGATCGCGCCGTCGCAGGGCACGTCGCAATCGTAGAGACCGAAGGGCGTGGTGATCGGCCGCGCGTTCAGGTAGTCGTCCATCGTCATCGGAGTCCGGTAGATGGCCGTCGGGTTGAGTTCGGCGTTGGCGCGCTGGTTCAACGCGATCCAGCCCAACGTTTCTTTGGTGGTGCCGTACCGGTCGAAGTGGCGCTGCGCGTTCATCGCCAGGGTGTGCGCCGCAGACGTTGCGCCGAATGGCATCTGCCAGCCCGACATCCGGCCCATCGACGGGACGATTTTGCCCTGCTTCATCAACTCGCCATGGGTGGCTTCCCACAGCGTGCGGAAGCACAGCACGTGACGCGCCAGCCCGCACGCGACCGCTTGCATCGCGGCAATCACCGACCCGCCCGGGCCGAACGTCTCCATCGCGCCGTTGTGCCACGTCGGCCGGATGCCCAGCGCCGCCTCGAGCGCGGTGACGCCGCCTTCCCCGAACCCGCCGACATTGATTGCGCCGGGGTACGTCGACAGGCCGTCGATGTCGGCGAACGTCAGCCCGGCATCGGCGATGGCCGCCTCGCATGCCTGCACTGTCAAACCCAGAGGCAGCTGCATCAGCCGGCGCCCGATCGGCGACATCCCGATCCCCGTGAGCGCGACCCTGTCCTCGAACTTCTCCGCGGTGAGCATCGGACGGACGTATTCGCCGAAGCGTTCGGGCGCGATCTCGTCGTCCGGCAGGGCGGCCCGCTCGGTTTCCGTCGTCGGCCGAAACAGCGGAAACCACACGTCCTCGACCTGCTCGAAGACGACCTCAACCGGTTGACCGAGTTCTAGCCGATCGGGGTCGCACTCCACGATGTTCGTGGTGAGCCGGACCCGCGGGTCTTCGGCGATCGCCACCTGCGCGATCACGTAGGGCGCCGGCATGCCCGGCAGGCTGAACCGGTGATTCACGGTGAAGCCGGCCAGTGCCGCCCTGCCGGAGACCGCCCGCAGGCCCACATCGCGCGATCGGCAGTACCGGCACACCGGCGCCGGCGGATGGATCAGCGAGTCGCAGTTTTGGCATTCCTGCAGCCGCAGCGTGCCGTCGGCGCCCGAGGTCCAGAAGAATTCGTTGTCCTGCGTGATCAGGGGCAGCGGTCGTCCCGGTGCTGCTGACACGTCACCTCCGCGAGCCGAACGGTCCCTCGATGCAACCTGGTAGGGCCGTTATACGAATCGGAGAATTACGTTATCACTCGCACGAAGGAGCGATCCAGATGCGTCACAGTGGCACCCAGGCGCCCCCTACGTAAACGCCCCACTGGTGAAAGCGGACGCTCCACATCGGGGGGGTCGGATGTCCACCCCGGCTGCGGCGGGGGAGGCGGCACCTCCTGCCCGGCGAAGGACGGCGCGTACGGCGGCGGGGGTGTGTACCAGGGCGGTGGTGGCGGCGGCGGTTTGCACTCGCGCGTCGCCGGATTGAACGCCATGTTGGACTCGCACTGCGCCGAGCTGATTCCCGGCGTTGCGATCACCGCGACCGCCGTCGCCGCGAAGGCGACCGCGATGACGGCGGCCAGACGACGAACAAACCACTCCATGGTGGGCCTCCCATTGGGGCCATCCTGACCTCGGCCCGTACAGCTTATTCCGTCACTACCGCCGTGACCAGGGCGAAGAATGTCCGCGGCGGCGCAACGCGGCGCCGGCGCCTGCCGTGCGGTCCCGGTCCGCCCGGGCGCTATGCTCTGGTGCGGGATATCAAGTACTTCACATTTGGAGGCCTGGTTGCTCGACGCTGAAAAGATCCTGATCACCGGCGTGACGGGCAAGATCGCGTTTCCCATCGCACGGGCGCTGGCGGCGACGAACGACGTATGGGGCGCCGCGCGCCTCAAAGATCCCGCGGACCGGCGGAGGCTGGTCGACGCCGGCATCAAACCGGTGGCCCTGGACATCGCTGCGGGCGACTTCTCCTGCCTCCCCACGGATTTCAGCTATGTCTTCCACACGGCGGTGGACCCCGGCGCAGACGACTGGACCCGCTGCGTCGAAACGAACGCGCAAAAGTCCGGCGACCTGCTCCAGCACTGCCGCGCCGCCAAGGGTTTCGTCTTCTGTTCAACCGGCTCGATCTACGCATACCAAGGTCAGCGACCGCTGACTGAATTCGATCCGCCCGGGGTGCCGCTACGCGCGAACTACAGCTTCTCCAAGGTCGCGGCGGAGCAGGTGTGCACCTGGGTCGCCGGGCATCATCGGATCCCGCTGACCATCATCCGGATCTGCTCGACCTATGGACCCGAGGGCGGCGCGCCCGCCGACCGGCTCGATGCGATGCTGGCGGGCAAGCCAATTCGGCTGCATCCCGACAAGCCCAACAACTACAACCCGATCTACGAAGACGACTACGTCCGGCTCGGAATCCGCGCGATGGAGGTCGCCTCGGTGCCGCCGGTCGTGGTCAACTGGGCCGGTAGCGAAACGGTCAGCGCCGAGGATTATTGCGGCTTCATGGGCCGGCTGATCGGAGTGGACCCGATCTTCGAGTACGTGCCCGACGCGCACACGCCGCTCTGGCCGGATGTCACCCGCATGCACGAGGTGCTGGGACGCACGAAAGTGCCCTGGCGCGAGGGATTTCGGCGCATGATCGCGGCCCGCCACCCCGAAATCCCTCTGCCTGAACGCGATTCGGTGAGCTGAGGATGCGGCCCGCGCAGCTTCCCGGAACGCCGTCGGACCAGGTGGCCGAGGTCCTCGCCGCCGGCCGGGGCGAGATCACCACGCTGTTCGTGTCGATGGCGACCCGCCATCCCGAGGGGCTCGACGCCGAGTACCTGCGCTGGCACACCCTCGACCATCGGCCGGAGCAACACCGGTTGGCCGCGGTGCGGGCCTCGTTGCGGTTGGTGTCGACGCCGGCCTGCCGCTCCGCCCGTGCGGTCGGCGGGCCGTTGGACCGTGTCGACCACGTGATGACGTACTTTTTCACCGACCGGGCCGGCCTGCGCGGTTTCAACGACCTGTCCGCGGCGCTCGGCGCCGCCGGCCGCAAACTCCCGCTGCTGCCACCGGTGGAGCGCGGCGTATACGAGGTGCAGGCCAAGGCGGCGGCGCCCCGGGTCAAGGTGGGATCGGACGTCCTGCCCTGGCTCCCCGTGCGCGGCGTTTTCCTGTTGGTCGAGCGGGGATCGGCGACGACCGACCCGCTGGTGGAGGTCGACGGCGTGGCCGGTGTCTGGTCCGCCGTTTCGCGTGTGGCCGACGCGAGCCTGGCGAGCGCCCCAGGGGGCCAGTCGATCACGTATTGCTTCCTCGACGACGACCCGGTCGACACCGCCGAACGGCTGCGCCCGGTCCTGTCGGCCCGCTGGGACCGGGCGGCTGTCGAACCTCTCTTTGCCGCACCCTTTTTCGCCGTGATTCCGTACGAATGGGATCGGTATGTCCCCTAGGCGGGCGGTCGCATGCGCGTCGGCATGATGGTCGGCTCCGACAAGGAGCGCCCACGGGCCGACCGGTTGGCCGGGGTGATCGCCGACGCCCGCGCGGCCGAAAGTGCGGGGTTCGAGAGCTTTTGGATGCCGCAGGTCCCCGGCTACCTCGACGCGATGACCGTCGTATCGCTGATCGGGCAGGCCACCCATCGCATCGAGGCCGGCACGGCGGTGGTGCCGATTCAGACCCGCCATCCGATGATCATGGCGCAACAGGCGTTGACCACCCAGATCGCGTGCGGCGGGCGGTTCACACTCGGCGTCGGGCCCTCGCACCACTGGATCATCGACGGCCAGCTCGGATTGCCCTACGAGCGCCCCGCGCGCTTGATGCGCGACTATCTCGACGTGCTCGACGCGTCGTTCGCGGGCCCGGGGGCCGTCGACGTCGTCAACGACACCTACCAGGTGCACGCTCCGGTGGATGTCACGGACAGGTACCAGGTTCCGGTCCTACTGGCCGCGCTCGGGCCGACGATGCTGCGACTGGCCGGCGAACGGGCCGGCGGCACGATCCTGTGGATGGCCGACGAGCGGGCGATCGGCGACCACGTCGTTCCGCGCATCACCGCGGCGGCCGGCCGGGCCGGCCGCCCCGCACCGCGGATCGTCGCCGGCGTTCCGGTGGCGCTCTGCTCGAACGACGAGACGGACGGCGCCCGCGCGTACGCCAGCGAGGTGCTCGGGCACGCGGATTTCTCCCCGAACTATGTGCGGCTGCTCGAGCACGGTGACTCGGCCGACGTCGGCGACACGATGGCCGCCGGTGACGAATCGGCCGTCCTCGCCCGGCTGCTCCGCTACCGCGACGCGGGCGTCACGGACCTCGCGGCGCGGATCGTCCCCTTGGGTGGGGACGCGACCGAACGCGCCGCGTCGCGACGCCGTACCCAGGAGTTTCTGTCGTCGCTGTGTCCGGCGTTGTGATCAGCGCGGCGGACTCAACGCGTGAATCCCCACTCCGCCTCGTTCTCTTCGGTTTTGAGGCGCTCGGCCGGGTCGTCCGCGTCGGCGAGCGGCGGGTGCGCGGAGGGGGAGGTGCGCTCGCCGACCTCGGCGATGGCGTGCACGGGGCAGTCCATCAGCGCGCGCATGACCGCGTCGCGGTCCTCCTCCGCCACGGTGCCATCGCCGATGAGGGACGCATAGCCCCAGTCGTCCAGCGAGAAGTATCCGGGCGCGTACTTCGCGCAGATTCCGAAGCCGTCGCACACCGTGCGGTCCAACCGAATCTTCATGCGGGCCTCAGCGCTTCCGCCTCGTAGGGCCGGTCGGCGCGGAACGCGCCGCGGGCGCAGTCCGGGCATGTGCCGCCGAGATGCGCGGTGACTTCGCCCGCGAACCGGCCGAGCAGACTGGCCGCCACGTTGGTGGCCGCGTCCAGCGTTGCGCACGCGCCGCGGCCGCGCAGCAGAACCGACCAGCGCCGCAACCGCTCGACGTCTTCCGCCGTCGCGGCGCCGTCGCGCAGCGCGCCGGCGGCGGCGGCCATCGCCGCCGTCCCGTTGAAGCAGGACCCGCACTGCCCGGCGTTCTCGCGGTCGAAGTAGGCCAGCACCGACGCCGCGACCGCGACGGGGCAGTCGTCGGTGATCACCGAGATCGCTCCGCAACCCAAACCGCTGCCGAGTCGCCGCATCGTCTCGTGGTCCAGCGTCGCCTCGAGCACGGTCCGGTCCAGCAGGCCGGCGAAGTAGCCGCCAAGCAGCGCCCCGCGCACCGCCTCGGGCGAAACACCGTGCAGGGCAAGGAGTTCGGTGAACGGCAGGCCGTGCGGAAGCTCGTAGAGAACGGGTGGTCGGCCGGCCCCGGTGATGGTGGCCAGGAAGGTGCCCGGAGACAGCGACGTGCCCTGCGCGCGGAACGCCGCCGACCCGCGGTCCTGCAGGAAGGGCAGGTTGGCCAGCGTCTCGACATTGCTGACCAGGGTCGGCAGTTCGTCGACGCCCTCTTCGAACGGGCGGGGCGGCTTGTCGGTCGGCTTGGCCGGGCCGCCGTTGATGGCGCGGACGGCGGCCGTTTCCTCGCCGGCCACGTAGCCGGGCTGCACGGCCGACATCGCGACCGTGACACGGCCGAGGATCCCGGGCTCGAGCTCCCCGAGCGCGGTCTCGACGCTGTGCGCCGACTCCGGGTCGGACACGTAGACATAGGCGCGATCGGCGCCGACCATCGCCGCGGCCAACCGGAGTCCGTCCAGGATCAGGTGGGGCCGGTTGCGCAGCAGCCAGCGGTCCTTGAGCGAAGCCGGTTCGCCCTCTTCGCCATTCGCGACGACCACGGCGCCGCCCGCGCCGCGTCCGTTGTCGCGCACCGCCCGCAGCTTGACCGCCAGCGGGAAGGCCGCGCCCCCGCGGCCGACCAGCCCGCCGGCTTCCACCTCGCCCAGCAGCGCGTCCGCGTCGGCGAGCGGGCGGTACCCGCCGAGCCGCCGGTAGGCCGCGATGTCCTCGCGCGCCTGGCCGGTCTGTTCGAAGAGCAGCCGGGGCTCGCAACCCGGGGCGGTGGCGGTGGTGATCGTTGTGGATTGTGCGGTGCTCACGGCTCGACCGCCGTCGTCATGGTTAGGCTTGCGCACATGCGAACTGCGGTGGTGCGCGTCAACGTTGACCCGGAACGCGTCCTCACGCCCGCGCAGCTACGAGACGGCATGGCGGCGCTCCTCGAACTCGCGGGGCGGTCGGGCGCCGGCCTGGTGGCAAACGACCTCGCCGCCATGCCCGCGGGCCGCCGTGAGGTCGAATTGTTGGTCGCGGCCCAGGACGGCGACACGGCCAAGGGTACCGCAATGGAATTGTGCGCCAAGGTGTTCGGTGGCACGCCGGTGCCGGGGGTGGTCACCTTCATCAGCCGGGGAACCGACGACGACGCCCAGGGCGTGCTGTCGGGCTTCGGGCTGACCGGTGAGATCGAGCGGGCGCCCGGCGGCGAGGGCTTCGACGTCGTGTACGTGACGCTGCGGGAGGAAGACCTCGAACGGATCCCGGAGAGCCGGATTCACACGGCTCTGGAGGCCTCGCTCAACTGCGAGGTCCACATTCGGACCGTATAGCGGCATCACGACCCCAAGAACTCGAGGATGGCGGGCGCGGCCTGCACCCACGTGTCGAACATGTTGAAGTGCTGCACCCGGCCCGCGGCGCGGTCCTCGGCGGCACGCTCCCAGGCGTCCTCGGGCCAGGGCGGATCGATGAGCTTCGACCCCTTGATCAGGCAGCTGACCTCGAGCGACGTCCGCTTGGGGTGGTCCATGTCGTTCTCGCCGCCGCGGATGATCAACGTGGGCACCGTGATCCGGTCGAACATCTCGTCGTCGACGCCCGGGATCGTCTGTCCCGGCTTGGACACGAACGCGTTGAGCCAGCGCAGCATCACCTTGAGGAACTCGCCAGAGTCGAAGTCGAGGAACCGCTGCTTGTTGTTCGGGTTTTCCTCGATGCGATCGCGCCACTCCTGCACCTTCACCACGCCGTCCATCCCGGTACCGCGCACCGCGAGAATGCTGGGGATGATGTAGAAGGAGCCCAACACGAACGTGCCGTAGACGCCGCCGACGATGTTCCACACCACGAGCTTGGTGACCATCTCGGGGTAGAGCATCGTGGTGAGCATCGAATCCCTTGCGCCACCGGAGCCGCCGGCGAGGATGCAGCGCTCGAAGCCCAGGCCGGTCACCAGCTTGTGCAGCGTCTCGGCACGCATGTGCGATTCGCTCTGGCCGTAGAACTGAACGTCGGAGGCACCGCAGTTGGGCCGGTCCCACAGCAACACGCGATAGCCGCCGGCGGCCAGCGCGTCCGCGAGCGGACGCAGGCCCTCGATCTCCTTGCTGAACCGGCCGCCCGGCGTCAGGGCAATGAGATCGCCGGAGTCACCGAGGATTTCGTAGACGACGTTTCCCCCGTTGATCTCGATTGAAGGCACCTGATTCTCCTGTTGTCTAGGCCTGCACCAAGACGTCGTCGCCGACGACGCGCACCGGATAGGTACGGATACTCCATTCGGGCTTGACCGCGGTGGTGCCGGTCGCCAGCTCGAAACCCCATTGGTGCCAAGGACAGTAGATGTACTCCAGGTCACGCACCATGACCGAGTCGCCCGGGGCGGTCTCGTCGACGATCGTGCGCCCCCGGGCGCGGCCCGAACACAGCGGACCGCCCTGGTGCGGGCAATAATTCGCGATGGCATAGAAGCTGCCGTTGACGTTGTAGACGCCGACGCCGTGCCGCCCGATCGGCACCAACTTGTGTGTTCCCGGCGGGATTTCGTCGACCGTCGCCACTACGTGTTCGCGGCCCTGGGCGAGGCGAGGCTCGGGCCGTTTCGTCTCCTCTGTCAACTCAGAGCACCCGGACCTGGCCCTCGAGGACGGGAACCGTCTCGGGCAGGTGGTATGTCGCAATGCCGTTCTTGTACATCACGGCGTCCCGCGCATGCTTGGGCAGATGCTTGACCAGCCAGCGCGGATCGTCGAACGTCCAGTGCGGGTAGTCCGAGGAGAACAGCAGGATCTTCTCGCACTCCATCCATTCCAGCGCGCGGGTCAGCTCGGTCTTGTCCTCGGGGTAGTCCAGCGGCTGGGTGGTGAACTTGATGTGGTCCTTGACGTAGTCCGACGGCTTGCGCTTGATGTCCACCCACGACTTGCGCGCTTCGTAGATCGCATCCATGCGCCACATCAGCGGCAGGATCCAGGAGAACGCGTGCTCGACGAACACGATCCGCAGCGTGGGGAACCGGTCGAACACGCCATCGAAGATCAGGCTCATCACCTGGTTGGCCGCCAGCAGTGAGTAGGTGACCATGAAGTCGTGGTTGTAGCTGGGGAAGCCCACCGGCGGGATCGGTAGCTCGTCGTACTGGCTGCGCGACAGGTGGCAGCTGACGGTGATGTCGTGCTTGGTGGCGGCGGCCCAGATGGGGTCGTATTTGGGATGACCCCAGGACGGCTTCGGCTCCGCCTTGATCAGGATCTGCGCCATGAAGGGATGCCCGGCCCAGCGCTCGATTTCGCGCACCGACGCTTCCGGCTCCTCGATGGCGAGGCAGATCGAGCCCCGCCACCGTTCGTGCCAGTTGTTGTGGCTGTCGAGCCAGTGATTGGCCTGCCAGTCGTTGAGCGCGTACGACATCGCGTGCTGCGCTTCGGGAAGGCGTGCCGGGTAGGCGGCGGGTTCCAGGATCGCGATGTCGGATCCCGCCTCCATGATGAGCTGGCGGAACGCCATATCCGGGTCGCTGCAGGGGAACTCGCCGTTGGCGGGGAACGAATCCACGCGCATCGCGTAGGAGTGCGCGTAGTCGGGAGCGTCGTAGTAGATCAGCTCACCCACGTTGCGGTTGAGGAAGTACTTGCTGCGCCAGGGCTCGGGGATGTACGGGACGAGCTCGCCCCGCTTGGGCGCCGGGTGGACGTCCGAGTCGACGCACCGGACGGCTATGCACTCCGCGGCGGGGACCCGCTCCTGCGAATGGGTCAACGTCATGTTGAACTCCTCGGTCTCACGTCTTACTCCTACTGTGCGCCGACTCCGGCGGGGATGTCTATCCCGTACAGCCGCGCCGCGTTACGCCAGCACACCTTCTCGCGCTGTTCGGCCGACAGCGCACCGGGAAGTTTGCCGGCGTCACCGAACTGCCAGTGCGGGTAGCTCGAGCCGAACATCACCATGTCGTCCTTGCCGGTGAAGCCGAACCATTCGCCGGCGAACTCGACGTCACCGGGACCGTCGAGGCTGCCCTGAACGAAATACACGTGACCGGGCAGGTAGTCGCTCGGAATCCGCGGCGCCCACGGCGTCTGTTCCAGGTGCGGCCGGCCGAACGTGTCCATCCGCCAGATGAACGGCGTCAGGAAGTCGGCGGCGCCGTCGGCCCAGACGAATTTCAGGTCGGCAAAGCGCTCGAACACGCCCTCTGCGATCATGTTCATCTGGTGGTAGATGTAGTTCAGCGCCATGAAGCTCACGTATTGCTCGTACGTGCGGGTGTTGCCGGACGGCGTCGGCGGGAACATGATCCCGTTGCCGACTTCGATGTGCGCGGCCACCGGAAGTCCCGCGTCGACCGCGGCCTCCCACAACGGCCAGAATTGTGGCTTGCCGTAGAGCTCGCGGGATTGCAGCGGCACGCCTATCTGGACGACGCGCGGATGCGCACGCCACCTCTCGATCTCGCGCAACGCGCCGGGGATGTCGTCGGGGTTCACCCGGATGGTGCCGCGGAATCGCTCGCCGAAGTCGGGGGACTCCAGCCAGTTCGACACCATCATCTCGTTGTGGGCGGCGTGTAGCGCGCTGCCCAGGTGGCGGTCCGGCATGATGCCGCGCCCCATCGGGTGCAGGACCGCCACGTCGACCCCACGCTTCGAAAAGAGCTCATTGGCAACGAATTCCGGATCCGAACCGGGATACTGCCCGTCCGGGCCCTCGGTGTTGGGCGCGTACTCACCGCCCGGAGCGCCATACCAGTCCATCTCGTAATCGGGGAACCCGCGGCTTTTGAACGGCTCGCGGAGAGTTTTGCGCAGCGCCTTGTTGGACGGAAAGAAAATGTGCACGCTCGCGTCGATGAGCGGTGTGCGGGTTCCGTCAGCGTGTTCGATCACGAAGCCATCCTTCGACTCGGGCGGCCAACGCGCACCCAGTCGGGTCATATGATAGATAATCTAACATTCTTCTCGGCGGTCAATCAACGGGTTTTCGGTAAGCATTTCGTTTAGTCATCGTCGCTGGTAGTCGCGGTTTTCGGGCCGCGGGCGCCAGTATCGTTCTTAAATCCGGATAATACCATTCTCGCGCCTTGGGCAGGGGTCGTCACAGTGGCCGGGTCGTGCGGAGGCGCCCGGTCAGGAAGAGGTGCGGCCCACGGTCACGCCGGCGGCCTTCTCCAGCGGTTTGATCACCGTCGTGAAGTCCGAATCGGGGCCCTGGTCGTCCGCGACCTTCGCCCAGAGCCGGCCGATCGTTGCGGCGACGTCGGTCGGCACGGCGAGCGCTTCCGCCTCGTCGAGGTACAGACGCACGTCCTTGACCATCAGGCCGGTGGCGAAGCCGTAGTCGAAGGTCCGGTTGAGGATCGCCCGGGGGAATTTGTCCCGGCTCGCGCTGGTGGCGCCCGACCCGGCGTTGAGCACCTCGATCATCACGTCGGGGTCGAGGCCGGCCTTGACGCCCATCACGACAACCTCGGCGGTGGCGGCCAGCACGTTGGCCGCCAGGATGTTGTTGGCGAGCTTCATCGTCTGCGCCGAACCGGGTTTGGCCCCGACGTAGAGGGGCCGGCCGATCGCCTCGAGCGCGGTCCGGACGGCGTCGAAGTCGGCGCGCGGACCGGACACCATGACCGCGAGCGCGCCCCGCTCGGCCCCAGCGACCCCGCCGCTGACCGGGCTGTCGATCGTCGCGATGCCCCGCTCGGCGAGCCGGTCGTGGATCTGCACCGCCACCCGGCTGCCGACGGTGGACAGGTCGACATAGCGCTTGACTCGTGCGCCCCCGATCACGCCGGCGGCACCGGTGGCCACCTCGAGCGAGGCGAGCGGTGTCGGCAGGCTCGCCAGGACGGTTTCGGTGCGGTCGGCGACCTCTTTCGGCGATGACGCCGGAAGCGCCCCCTCGGCGACGATGCGCTCGAGTGCCCCCTCGCGCGTGTCGAAGGCGACGACATCGTGGCCCTCCTGAATCAGGCGGCGCGCCATGGGAAATCCCATGTTGCCCAACCCGATGAATCCGACCTCCACGACGAGCCCTAGTCCCGGTCGGCTTCGGCGAACGCCTCACGCGCGATGCGGAAGCTGTCGACAGCGGCGGGCACACCGGCGTAGATGGCCACCTGCAGGAAGACCTCGCGGATCTCGTCGCGGGTGACGCCGTTCGTCAGTGCGGCCCTGACGTGCGTCCGCAATTCGTTCGGCCGATTGAGCACCGAGATCATCGCCAGGTTGAGCATGCTGCGCGTCTTGCGGGGCAGCTCCTCGCGGCCCCACACCGCGCCCCAACAGTATTCGGTGACGAGATCCTGCAGGGGCTTGGTGAACTCGTCCGCGTCGGCCAGCGCGCGGTTGACGTAATCCTCGCCGAGCACTTCGGAGCGAATGTGCAGGCCCCGCTGGTAGGTTTCGCGATCCAATGGTCTACTCCTTCGTCGTGGAGGTCGGCGCGCCGGAATCGCCGTGACCGCAGTCTTGCATCGCGGACACTGTGCGCGGCCCGCACCCGAGGCTCGATGCGCCCCGCCGGGAGCTCGCTCGGCCGCCTCGGTCACCCCATAATCCATTTGCGAGATTATTACTTCCACCGACGAGAATGATATTCTCGCCTCGGCGGTGATGACAGGAGGCGGCCTTCATGCTGTTGGAGTTCGATGCCGATCAGCGGCTGTGGCAGAAGACCGTTCGCGACGCCGTCGCCAAGCAGTGCCCGCCCTCGCTGGTGCGCGGCGTGGCGGAAGACGGCGTCGACCCGAGCCCGTTGTGGAAGTCCTATGTCGACCAGGGCTGGACCGAGCTGAGCGATCCGGAAAGCGCCGTCGAGCTGGCCATCGTGCTCGAAGAGCTCGGACGCGCCACCGACCCCACCCCTTTCCTGGCGACGATGAGCCAGTACGCCCCGTTGGCGGCCGCGCACTTCGACCCGCACGAGTCGGGTACCGCCGTGTACACCGGGGTGGCGGCGCATCGGGACGCGGACGGCTGGGTGCTGGACGGTACGGCCCGCCATGTGCTCGACGGCGACCGCGTCGACCGGCTGGCGGTGGTTACCGACGCCGGGGTGTTCCTCACCGCGTCGAACCAGGTGTCGGCGCGTCGCTCCGCGGTCTTCGACCCCGTCCTGCACGTCGCCGACCTGTCGTTCTGCGAGGTCCGGGTGCCCGACGCCGCCCGGCTCACGGTCGACCCCGAGCGCGCGCGCCACCTGGCGCTCACTGGCATGGCGATCACCATGGTCGGCGCCTGCCAACGCATTCTCGACCTGGTGCTCGAACACGTCCGCAGCCGTCAGCAATTCGGTGTGCCGATCGGCTCGTTCCAGGCCGTTCAGCACAAGGCCGCGGACATGCACGTCGCGGTGGAACGGGCCCGGGCACTGGCGTACTTCGCGGCGCTGACGATCGCCGCCGACGATCCCCGCCGCCGGCTGGCGGCGGCGATGGCCAAGGCGTCGGCGGGGGAGTGCCAGTCGCTGGTGTTCCGCCACGGGTTACAGCTCCATGGCGCAATGGGATTCACCTGGGAGAACGATCTGCAGTTCGCGCTGAAGCGAGCCAAAGCCGGCGAGCTGATGCTCGGTGGCGCGGCCGAGCACCGGGCGCGCATCGCGGAGGAATACCGTGCAGCTGACTTTTGATTCCGACGTCGAGGAGTTCCGGGCGCAGTTCTCGGCCTTCCTCGACGAGAATCTGCCTGCCGCAAGCGAAACGCTCGAGCGCCCGCGGTCGGTATCGCACATGCCTCGGTGGGCGCGCGACTGGCAGCGGCTGCTGTTCGACAACGGCTGGCTCCTGCCCGGCCAGCCGCCCGAGTTCGGCGGTCGCAACGCGACGGTCATCCAGCAGTTCGTCTACCTCGAGGAGCTCAGCCGCCGTCGCATCTACCACAGCTTCAACCCGCAGGGCGTGAATATCGTTGCGGCGTCGCTGTTGTCGTTCGGCAGCGAGGAACAGAAGCGGCGTTGGGCGGTGCCGATCCTGCGGGCCGAGATCACGGCCTCGCTCGGGATGAGCGAACCCAGCGCGGGCTCCGACCTGGCGTCGCTGCGCACGCGCGCGGTGCTGGACGGCGATCACTTCGTGGTCAACGGCCAGAAGGTGTGGACGTCGGGAGCGCACGACGCCGACGTGCTGCTGACCTTTGTCCGCACCAACCCGGATGCCCCCAAGCACAAGGGAATCAGCGCACTGGTCATCCCCACCGACAGCCCGGGCCTGGTGCGCCGGCCGTTCCCGTCGCTCTGCGGTGCCGACGATCTGGATTTCAACGAGGTCTTCTTCACCGACGTGCGGGTGCCGGCGGAGAACCTGGTCGGGGAGCTCGACCAGGGCTGGCGGGTGGCCAACGGGTCGCTGGGGCATGAGCGCACGATGATGTGGCTGGGTTTCGCCGATCGCCTCGACAACATGATCGACGACTTCCGGCCCCACACCGAGGTCGAGCGCGACCAGTACGCGAGCACCATCATGGACAAGCAGGCGCTGCGGCTGTTGGGCTCGGTGGCGTTGGCGCGTGCCGCGCGCGGCGAAGACGACGTGGCCGCGATCTCGGTGCTCAAGCTGCTCGGGTCCGAGGCCGAACTGCGTGGCATGGAGCTGGCGCTGACATCGGCGGGATCCGACGGACTCGTCCACCCGGGGCAGACCGGGCCGTACGCGCACATGAACCTCGACCATTATTTCGCCAGCTGGTTCGAGCGTTACGCCCGCAGCTTTTCCGGGACCATCGCCGGGGGCACCTCGGAGATCCAGCGCAACATCATCGCCCAGCGGGTGCTCGGGCTCCCGCGGGGTTAGCCGCCCAGGGCAATGCGGGTGGCTAGACCGGGTCGAATTTGGTGATCAGCCACTGGCCGTTGATCCGCGCCAGACTCACCAGCACGCTGCTGGACGTCATCGCCGGGTCGGGGTTGTCCTTGCTGGTGGTGCTCTGGTCGACCAGCACCAGCACGACCGCCGAGTCGGGCCGCAACTCCGAGACCGCGGCGCCGATCTCCCGAGCGCTGGCCTGCAGCGACTTCTGTTTGGCCGCCGGGGCGACGATCTGGTCGGTGAACTGGTTGTAGTACGAGAGGAAGTCGCGGAAAGGTGTGACTTCGCGGCCGCAAAGTCTTTGTCGAGCGTGTCGGGCGAGTAGAACAGCAACGCGACCGTGCCGTCGGACGCCGCACCGACGACCGCGTTCGCGACGCAGGCGTCGGTTTGTCTGTCGGGCCGGTAGTACTCGAAGTACAGCCACGTGGCCGCACCGGCGGAATCAGCAGCAGCAAGATTAGAACGACGGGAACGACTTTCAACCTGCGCCGCACGCGGGTCCCGTCACCCGCATCCCGTTTGGTCGGCGGGGCGGAATCGTCGGCGGTGTCGACGTCGCGGGTGTCTTCGCTCACGGCATCGCAGCTGCAAGCCCTGCACCGCCGCCACCGGGGACAACCGCCCGCACCAGGACACACCCGACGCGTCGAGTTCGAGTACCGCCGCGGTGGCACCCTGGCCTACTTCGCCGCCTACGACGTCCACCACGCCCGAGTGCTTGGCCAGATCGCCCCCAAGACCGGCATCGAACCCTTCGAGAAGTTGGTGGCCCACGTCATGACGACCGAACCATATGCCTCGGCCCGACGGGTGTTCTGGGTCGTCGACAACGGGTCGTCCCACAACGGGGCGCGCTCGATCGAACGCCTGAACACGGCCTGGCCCACCGCGACCCTGATACACCTCCCGATCCATGCGTCCTGGCTCAACCAGGTGGAAATCTACTTCTCGATACTGCAGCGAAAAGCCATCAACCCCAACGACTTCGCCGACCTCGACCAACTCTCCGAACGCATCATCGGCTTTCAGGACCGCTACAACAGCACCGCGACACCATTCGACTGGACCTACACCCGAGACGACCTCAACGCCTTCCTGAACCGCCTCGACCTCAACGACACCAGCCTGCACGCCGCATAACCCCCGACGAACTAACGACCGTGACCACTAGCGCTTCAGCTTCGGCGGCTTCGGCCTCGGCTTCCTCGATCAAGGCCATCGTGTCGGCCTTCGAGGTGGCCGGATCTCGCGGCGGTTTCTTGGCGTCAGCCATCGCGCTTGCTGCCCGTTGCCACCATGATTCGACTGACCCCTGTGCGTTCACGCGGCTACCATCGCACGAGCCAGAACTGTGAACTGTTGGTGCTACCCGGTCCGCCACTGCAGCCCGTGTCGAACGTCGAGTCCACCTGACCCGCCAGCGTCGCCGCGTCCCACGTGTACACGTCATGCGACGGGAAGAACTGGACCGCGCAGCGCACACCGTCGGCCATGGTGTAGCGGCCGTTGGCCAGGTGGGCGTCCGACTTCCAAAACGCCGCCTGCCCGTTGGGTTGCGCGATCGCTTGACCGTCAGGCATTCCGGTCCTGGTCATATCGGCACGGTCGAATCGCAGAGGTCCAGCTGTGGCTCGGATCGCGGGGGTGTCCAGCCGATAGTTGCCGATCTGCATGTCCGCGCGTGCGGTGGCATTAAGAATCAGCGCGGCCGTGGCAAGCGCAAGGCTCACAGCAAGAGTCTTCACCGATGCGTCGCCCATCTCTGCACAAGCGGTTGACCCAATATCGGGCGCGGTCCCACCGAACAGGCCTACTCGGCAAATTGCGGGGGGCAACGGCTCAGTCGATGACGGCGGCCTCCTTGCGTTCGGTTATCGGCCTGGCAAGTTCTTGTTGGTCGCAAATGCGCTGCAATTTCTCCAGCGTCTCGTCCAGGCCGGCCCCGATCTTGCGGCCGGGGGTGAAGCCGGCCGGCAGCTTGCGCATGCCCTGGATGACGCCGATGGTCTCGTAGTGGATGGTGCCCTCGGGGTCGCAGTGATAGTCGGGCATCCGGTCGAGAACGGCCGTCAGCATCGATTTGAACACGGTGCGAGCCACGTTGGATCCGATGCACCGGTGGACGCCGAGGCCAAAGCTGAAGTGGCGATTACCCTTTCGGTCCAGCACGATCTCGTCCGGGTCTTTGAACACCGCTGGGTCCCGGTTGGCCATGGCCCACGAGATCCACAGCCGTTCCCCCTCCTTGAACTGGGTGCCGTCGAGTTCGACGTCGTCGGAGAAGGTTCGGCCGTCGCCGGGGGCCGGGGTGAAGTACCGCAGGAATTCCTCGGTCGCCGGGTCGAGCAGGGTATCGCGTTGCTTGCTGAGCAACTCGCGTTGATCGGGGTGCTCCGAGAGCCATTCCAGGGAATGGGCGGTCAGCGCCGTGGTGGTGTCGAAGCCGCCGCCGATGACCAGGCCGAGGTTGCCGAGGATTTCCAGGTCGGGGGCGGGCTGCCCGTCGATCCGCATCTCCAGCAGGGCGTTGACGATGCCGGGTCGCGGGTTCTGGCGAATCTCGATCATGTTGTTGACCAGGTCGAGCCCCATCTGCCGGTGCATCTCGGTGACCCGCTGGATATCCGGGGAGTGTTCGGGGGTGTAGACGGCCGCATGGGTGGGCTCGCTGTACATCTGCCAGTTCTTCAGTGGGATGCCCAGCATGGCCAGTGTCAGAACCGCGGGCACGACATTGGCCAGGTCGTCGACGAAGTCGATCTGGCCTTCCTCGATCTTCTCGTCGAGGCAGGCGCGGGTCACGTCGTCGATGAACGGCTTCCAGCGCTTGACCGCTGCCGGTGACAGGTAGGGGTTGAGCACGTTGCGATAGATGCGGTGCTCGGGGTCGTCCATCTCCAAGATGCCGCCGCGTACCCCGTTGATCCGGCTGGCCGTCGGAATCGAAATGCCTTTGTAGCCGCGGCGTTCGTTGTTGACATCGTGATCGTTGGAGACCGCCGGGCAGCGAGCCAGTTCGAACACCTCGTGGCTTCCGGCCGCCACCCAGTGGCCGCCGTAGGCGTCGCTCCAGGCCATCGGGCACTTGGCGTGCATCTCTTCGGTGATGGCCTTGAAGTTCGACCGGTATTCCGGGGAATGCCGCTCGAACTGATACCGCTTCTTCTTGCGGTCGCTATCGCTGACCGCGTCGCCGACACTCAAAGCTCTGTCTCCCTTTATGTGTCATTCGGTGATGATGATGGCCTGCTCCGGGCAGGACTGCGCGGCTTCGCGAACCTGGTCCTCGCGCTCGGTAGGCACCACTTCGTCGACCGCGGACGAACTGCCGTCGATGTCGCTGAGCTGAAAGGACTCCGGCGCGATCATCGCGCACAGGGTGTGGCCCTGACAGCGTTCTGGATCAACCCAGACCTTCACGGTGTCTCCTTGTGGTGGTTCCTTGCCGGCTCAGGTGTTGCGGCCGCCGTTGACGCCGAGGATCTGACCGGTGATGTAGCCGGCCTCTTCGGAGACCAGGAAAGCGCATGCCGCCGCGATGTCTTCGGGCTTGCCCATCCGGCGCACCGGGGTCCGCGCGATGGTCTCCTCGATGTCGCCCAGGAAGCCGTTCTTCTCCGCGGCGCGCAACATCGGGGTGTCGATGAAGCCCGGCGGCACCGCGTTGACCGTGATGCCGGCGGGGCCGTACTCGAGGGCCAGGGACTTGGTGAGCCCGTTGACGGCGGACTTGGCCGCCACGTAATGGCTCATGTACGGCGCGCCGGAATGCGTGCTCGAGGAGGAGATGTTGACGATGCGCCCCCACTGCGTCTCGATCATGTCGGGCAGCACGGCCTGAATGGTGTGGAACACCCCGTTGAGGTTGACGTCGATCACCCGTTGCCAGTCGTCGAACGTGATGTTGTTGAAGCGCTTGAATCCGTCCAGACCCGCGGCATTGACGAGAACCGTGACCGGCCCGAGCTTGGCGCGGATGGCCGCGAACGCGGCGTCCACCTGCGATCGATCGGTGACGTCCGCGGTGAACGAATGGTCGTCGTCCGACGGTCGCAGGTCGATCGTGGCGACGTCCAGGCCGTCGGCGCGCAACCGCTGCGCCACGGCAAGACCGATGCCGGATCCGCCACCGGTGACCACCGCAGTCTTCACGTTTGAGACCTCTACTCCACAGGTGACCGTCTCAGCCACAAAGAATCTCGCTTACGATTATGAGAACCTTACTCTCACGGAAGATCGGGTTGCAACACGCCCGGGAAACCCTGTTCGGCCTGCTTCGAGGCGCCCTACGCGGCGGCGGACGGGCGCTTGCGTCGCTGGTCAGGGGCCCGCCTTCAATCCTGAGAGTTTCTTGAATTATCGAGACTCGAATGTAAGACTCGCCGGGGAAGAGAATGAAATTATCGTGACCGTCACCACATTAGGGGGTACGGAATGCCTGCCCAGGACACGGCAGAGCCCGCCGCTGGAGCCACAGCGACCATCGCGGATGCCGCGCCTGAGTCACACGCCGACCGCCGGCTGTTGATCGGTGGCCGCCTGGTCACCGCCGACAAGACTTTTCCGTCGATTAATCCCGCCACCGGTGCGGTCATCGGGCACGCTCCGGACGCCGGTGCCGGCGAGGCCCAAGCGGCGATCGCGGCGGCCCGGCATGCGTTCGACACCACCCGTTGGTCCACCGACGTCGAGTTGCGGATCCGCTGCCTCGACCAGCTGCACCGGGTGCTGGTCGAGCACGCCGACGAGTTGCGCGAGCTCACCATCGCCGAGGTCGGCGCCACGCGGGCGCTGACCCAGGGCGCTCAGCTCGACGAGCCGATCGGCATCGTGCGCTTCTACGCGGACCTACTTCGCGGCTATGAGTTCTCCGACGACCTCGGCGAGAAAGAATCGCGGGGCATGCTCCACCACCGCTGGGTGGAGAAGGAAGCGGCCGGGGTGGTCGCGGCGATCATCGCCTACAACTACCCGAACCAGTTGGCGCTGGCGAAGCTGGCCCCGGCGCTCGCCGCCGGGTGCACCGTCGTCCTCAAGGGCGCGCCGGACACACCGTTGGTCACACTGGCGCTCGGCGAGCTGATCGCCGCACACACCGACATACCGGCCGGCGTGGTCAACGTGCTGAGCTCGTCGGGTCCCGAGGCGGGTGAGGCGTTGACCACCAGTCCCGACGTCGACGTCGTCACCTTCACAGGATCGACGGCGGTCGGGCGCAAGATCATGGCCGCGGCGAGCGAGACGGTCAAGCGCGTCTTCCTGGAATTGGGCGGCAAGTCGGCGGCCATCATCCTCGACGACGCCGACTTCACGAGCGCGGCCATGTTCGCGGCGTTCAGCATGGTGACCCACGCGGGGCAGGGGTGCGCGCTGACGTCGCGGCTGCTGGTGCCCCGGTCGCACCACGACGAGATCGTCGACTTGATCGCGCAGAACTTCGCCAAGGTGCGCCATGGTGACCCGGCCGATCCGAAAACCTTCATGGGGCCGTTGATCAACGAACGCCAGCGGGACAAGGTCGACGGCATGGTCCAGCGGGCGGTGGCCGCCGGCGCGACCCTGGTCACCGGCGGCAAGCGGTTGGATCCCGGCTACTTCTATGCACCGACGCTGCTCACCGACGTCGATCCCGACAGCGAGATCGCGCAGGAGGAGATCTTCGGGCCGGTGCTGGTCGTGATCGCATTCGACGATGACGACGACGCAGTGCGCATCGCCAACAACTCGATCTACGGGCTGGCGGGCGCCGTCTTCGGCGGCGACCAGGACCGGGCGCTCGCCGTGGCGCGCCGGATCCGGGCCGGTTCCTTCTCCATCAACGGCGGCAACTACTTCGGCGCGGACAGCCCGTTCGGGGGCTTCAAGCAGTCGGGGGTGGGTCGCGAGATGGGGGTTGCCGGGCTGGAGGAGCTCTTGGAGAGCAAGACGTTTGCGGTGCCGGCCGCGGGGGCCCGGGCATGAGGCCGCTGGAGGGGATCCGCGTCCTGGAAGTGGCCATGTACGGCTTCGTCCCTTCGGCCGGCGCCGTGCTCGCCGAGTGGGGCGCGGACGTGGTCAAGGTCGAGCACGCGGTGACGGGCGACCCCCAGCGCGGACTGCGCCAGACCGGCATGCTGCGCGTCGAGGGCGACCCGAACCCCAACATCGAGCACGCCAACCGGGGCAAGCGCAGCATCGGCCTGGACATGTCGGTGCCCGAGGGCAAGGAGGTGCTCTACGAGCTTGCCCGCCGCTCCGACGTCTTCCTGACCAGTTTTCTTCCCGCTCACCGGAAGAAGTTCGGCATCGACATCGAGGACATTCGTACGGTCAACCCGAAGATCGTCTACGCCCGCGGGAGCGCGCTCGGTCCGCGCGGCCCCGAGTCAGACAAGGGCGGCTACGACATGACCGCCTTCTGGTGCAGGGCCGGAACCGCCGCGACAATCACCCCGGCGGGGATGCCCGGCATGATCGCGCCCCCCGGCCCGGCCTACGGCGACACCATCTCCGGCACCAACCTCGCCGGCGGCATCGCGGCCGCGCTGCTCAAGCGGGAGCGCACCGGCGAAGCGTCCATCGTGGACGTGTCGCTGCTGGGCAGCGGCCTGTGGTCGATGGGACACACGGTCGCGCTGACGAAGCACCTGGGGCAGCGGATGGAAGCGCCTCCGCCGGGCGTGCACGGCGCCCCGAACAACCCATTGGTGGGCCTCTACACCACGTCCGACGAACGCTACATCTCGTTCGTGATGATGCAGCCCACCAAGTTCTGGGCCGACGTATGCCGGCATGTCGACCTGCCGGAGCTCGCCGACGATCCGCGCTTCGCCACGGTGGAAAACATCGCCGCCAATACGGCGGACGCGGTGGAAATCCTCACCAAGGCCATCGGCACCCGCACCCTTGCCGAGTGGAGCGAACGCTTTGTCACGCTTGCCGGTCCGTGGGCGCCCGTGCAGGACACCTTGCAGGCGGTCGACGACGCGCAGATCCGGGCGAACGACTACCTTGTTCATGCAGGCGAACTCGACCTGGTGGCCAACCCGGTACAGTTCGACGTCGCAGCGCCACAGACCGGGCCGGCCCCAGCATTCGCCGAGCAGACCGACGAGATTCTGATGGAGCTCGGGCTCGATTGGGACCGCATCATCGAACTCAAGACGGCCGGCGCCGTCACTTGAGTGCTATAGGGACGGAGCTGTGTGAAATGCCTGAGCCGCGCGCCGCTTGTCCTCCGATGGGCTGCCGGATAACGGTTTCGAGTTTTCGGTTCCACCGGGACGCGGCATGAGTCATAATCGCCGGACGCTTCGAGACGTGGGGCCCCTCGCTTCGAAGGTCCAACTCACGCGACAGGACGGAGGCGGGGCGTGAGGATCGTAGAGGTTGTCACGCCAGAGGTAGAGGCCGGAATGTGGCTGTCCGCTACGCATTTCGCGATCGAAGGCGTGAGTTCGTGGCGGTCGGATCGACCGACCTTCCAGCAGCCGGCGCAACGGAAAAGATTGAAGAATGAGACTGTCGGTCTGAAAAATGCTGGAAGGAGCTGAGATCGATGGCGATTAGGCGAGCCGGCCCGGAGCGATGGACGGGGGGCATCTCGTTGGGACGCGGCTCCAAACCGATGGAGGCGGTCGGCGGCCTATTTGCGATGTCGGCCGACGCGATCAAATTCGTCTTTCGCCGACCCTTTCAATGGCGCGAGTTCTTGGAGCAGTCGTGGTTCGTTGCGCGCGTTGCGATCGCACCGACGCTACTGGTTGCCATTCCGTTCACCGTGTTGGTCAGCTTCACCCTCAACATTCTGTTGCGGGAACTGGGTGCCGCGGATCTGTCCGGCGCCGGCGCCGCCTTTGGTGCGGTCACCCAAGTTGGTCCACTGGTAACGGTGTTGATCGTGGCGGGGGCGGGTTCCACGGCGATGTGTGCCGACTTGGGTTCGCGAACGATCCGGGAAGAGATCGATGCGATGGAGGTGCTGGGAATCAACCCGGTGCAACGACTGGTGACGCCTCGTATGCTCGCGGCTGGGCTGGTGGCCCTGCTGCTCAACAGCCTGGTCGTCATCATCGGGATTGTGGGCGGCTACGTTTTTTCGGTGTTCGTTCAAGACGTCAACCCGGGGGCGTTCGCCGCTGGCATCACCCTGCTAACCGGTGTTCCCGAGGTAATCATTTCTTGCGTCAAGGCAGCGCTTTTCGGCCTGATCGCCGGCTTGGTCGCGTGCTATCGCGGGCTGACGATCACAGGCGGCGGCGCCAAGGCCGTCGGCAACGCTGTCAATGAGACGGTCGTGTACGCGTTCATGTCGTTGTTCGTCGTGAACGTGGTCGTCACCGCGATCGGCATCCGAATGTCAGCCAAGGGTCACTGAGGAGGTGGAGACGCACGCCATGATGACGTTACGAGCCGCTTATCCGCGCCTGACGCGGCAAATCGAAAAGCCGGTCGGCACTCTCGGCCGCATCGGCGACCACACCCTCTTCTACGGCAAGGCGCTTGCCGGGGTCCCTTTCGCGGTGCGCCACTACCGGCGAGAGGTCATCCGCCTCATCGCCGAAATCAGCATGGGCGCGGGAACTTTGGCCATGATCGGCGGCACGCTAGTGATCGTCGGCTTCTTGACGCTGGCGGCGGGCGGCACGCTGGCAGTACAGGGTTACAGCTCGCTGGGCAATATCGGCATCGAGGCGCTGACCGGTTTCCTGGCCGCCTTCATCAACGTTCGAATCGCAGCGCCAATCGTCGCCGGAATCGGTCTGGCGGCGACCTTCGGTGCCGGTGTGACCGCGCAGCTCGGCGCGATGCGGATCAACGAAGAAATCGACGCGTTGGAATCCATGGCGATCCGGCCTATTTCGTATCTGGTCAGCACCAGGATCGCGGCAGGGATGATGGCGATCACACCGCTGTATTCCATCGCCGTCATCCTGTCCTTCCTCGCCAGCCAGTTCACGACCGTCGTCCTCTTCGGCCAATCGGGCGGCCTGTACCAGCATTACTTCACGACCTTCCTCAACCCGATCGACTTGTTGTGGTCGTTCCTGCAGGCCGTCCTGATGGCGATCACAATCTTGCTGATCCACACGTACTTCGGTTATTTTGCTTCGGGCGGTCCAGCCGGAGTCGGCGTCGCGACCGGGAACGCGGTACGGACGTCGCTGATCGTGGTCGTATCAGTAACACTGCTGGTGTCGCTGTCTATATACGGCTCCAACGGCAACTTCCACTTGTCCGGGTAGGAGGATGTGACTTGACGGAGCGTCCCGGGCCCGGCCCTACTCACCGCTCTGACACCAGCAGCAGCGCGAGATCAGTCGCGGCGCCGCCCCGCCGCCACTCGGGGGCGGTGTCTTACACGCGCCCCTTGGCGGGTTTGGCCACCATCGCCTTCGTCGGCCTGATCGTTGCCATCGCAATAGGCCTTTTTCAAGGCGACTTCACCAAAACCGTGCCGGTGACTGTGGTGTCGCCGCGGGCCGGCTTGGTGATGAACCCGGACGCGAAAGTAAAGATGCGCGGAGTGGAGGTGGGAAAGGTCGCTTCGACCGACGTGCGGCCTAATGGTCAAGCCGTTCTGCACCTCGCGATGCAACCGTCGCAAATGCATTTGATTCCGGCCAATGTGCTCGTCGACATCGCATCTACGACGGTTTTCGGCGCCAAGTTCGTCGAGCTGGTACCGCCCGCCGAACCCTCTCCGCGACCTCTGCGCTCCGGTCAGGTACTCGAGGCCGAACATGTGACGGTGGAAATCAACTCGGTTTTCGAGGAGCTGACATCGGTATTGTCAAGGATCGATCCCGCCAAACTCAACGAGACGCTGGGCGCGATCGCATCGGCGGTCAACGGTCGCGGCCAGAAGATCGGGCAGATGCTGTCCGACCTGGATGACTTTCTGGCCACCCAGGATCCGAGCCTCCCGGCGTTACGCCACGATCTCGCGGTATTACCTGAGGTGGCCAACGCCTATGCCGACGCGGCACCCGATCTAGTCAGGACGGCCCAGAATGCGACCCGGATCAGTCAGACGATCGTGGACGAGCGACGAAACTTGGATGCACTTCTGATCAGCACAATCGGTCTGGCCGATATCGGCAACGAGGTGGTGGGTGGCAACCGGCAGGCATTGACCGATGCTCTGCACGTGGCGGTGCCGACCACCGATCTGCTCAACGAATACCACCAAGCCCTGTGGTGCGGCCTGGGTGGGATGGCCGGAAATTTGCATGGCCCGGCGGCGCCGGACCCCGGTGCGACCGTAGATGTCGGTCTCGAGTTCGGCGCCGAACGTTACAGGTACCCGGTCAACCTGCCCAAGGTGGCAGCGACCGGCGGGCCGCAGTGCCACGACCTTCCGAACATGCCGGTCGATGTGGCCCCACCGTTCGTGGTCGCTGACATCGGTGCCAACCCCTGGCAGTACGGGAACCAACAGCTTCTGCTCAACTCCGACGCGCTCAAACAGCTGCTATACGGGCCCCTAGACGGGCCGCCGCGCAATTCTATGCAGATTGGGCAGCCCGGATGACCGGGTCACGCGCGATGATCGTCAAATTCGGGGCGTTCGCCGCCGTGATGATTCTGCTGACCGTGTTCTTGTTCTTCATTTTCGGCCAATACCGGACCGGTTCGACAAACGGGTATTCGGCGCTCTTCACCGATGCCTCGCGCCTCAAGCCCGGGGAAACAGTGCGGGTCGCGGGAATCCGCGTAGGTACGGTGAACAGCGTCGCGCTGCGCTCCGACAAAAAAGTCCTCGTGAAGTTCGACACCGATCGCAATGTCGTGCTAACCACTGGAACCCGTGCCGTGGTCCGATACCTCAACCTGGTTGGCGATCGCTACCTCGAACTCGTCGACGGTCCCGGTTCCACCAAGGTTCTGCAGGCCGGCGCGGAGATCCCGATAGACCGCACCGCACCAGCGCTCGACCTCGATCTGCTGCTCGGTGGACTCAAACCCGTCATCACGGGCCTCAACCCGCACGACGTCAACGAGCTCACCACGGCGCTGGTGCAAATCTTTCAAGGCGAGGGCGGCACGTTGCAGTCGCTGCTGTCGGAGACGTCGTCGTTCTCAAATACCCTGGCCGACAACAACCAAACCGTGCAGCAACTGATCGACAACCTCAAGACTGTAGTGGGCACGCTCGCCGACGACGGTGACAAGTTCTCCGGTGCACTGGATCGTCTGCAGCGGCTAATCAGCGGGTTTTCGCAAGACCGCAACACGATCGGCGCCGCTATCGACTCCCTTGACAAGGGCACGGCCTCGCTGGCGGATCTGCTGTCCAACGCGCGGCGGCCGCTGGCCGGCACGGTGGACCAGTTGAATCGGTTGGCTCCGCTGCTGGATCAGGACAAGGACCGAATCGATGTTGCGTTACAGCGGGCGCCCGCAAATTACCGCAAGCTGAACCGGCTCGGCGCATCCGGCAGCTGGATTCCCTATTACCTGTGTGAATTAAGCATGCGTGTCTCGGATCTCCAGTACCGGACCGTTGTGGTTCCCATTATGAAACAAGAAGCAGGAAGGTGCGCGGAGCCCACCGAAGAGGAGGTGCGCGCAACCCGATGAATAAGTACCGCGGAGCAGGCCTCATCCGCGCCGGGTTTATCGGCGCCGTCCTGGTGGTGCTCGTCATCGCCGTCGGACTAAATCCCGAGCAATTGATACAGCGGGCGACCATGGTCAGGTATGACGCAGTATTCAGCGAGGCGGGCGGCCTGGTCGCCGGTAACGACGTGATTGTTTCCGGGGTGAAGGTCGGGTCTGTTTCGAAAGTGGCCCTGCACCACGGCGACGCGTTGGTGACCTTCAACGTCAAAGGGACGGTTCAGCTCGGTTCGTACAGCACTGCGCACATCAGAACAGGTTCCCTACTGGGCCAGCGTGTCCTCGCCCTGGAATCAACCGGCAGCGGCACGATGCATCCTCGAGACGTCATCCCGATTTCCCGCACCTCCTCGCCGTATTCGTTGAGTGAGGCGATCAGCGACCTGGCCACCAACGTCGCCGGAACAGATACCGCAACGCTGAACCAATCACTCGACACCCTGTCCGCCACGCTCGACCAGATCGCCCCGCAGTTGGGACCGGCATTCGACGGGGTGACCCGCCTATCGCAAGCCCTCAACGGCCGCAACAAGGCACTCGGGGAGTTGCTCAAGGGAGCCGGTGACATCACCGGCATCCTTTCGCAACGCAGCGAACAGCTCAACACGCTCATCCTGAACGCCAACGATCTCCTCGGGGTCCTGGTGGCTCGGCGCCAGGAGATCGCCCAACTGCTGGCCAATACCTCGGCGGTGGCCACGCAGTTGAGGGGAGTCGTGCACGACAACGAGCAGAAGTTGGCGCCCACGCTGCAGAAGCTCAATGCGGTGACCGCGATGTTGGAGAAGAACCGTGACAACCTCGCCAAGGCGTTGCCGGGCCTGGCGAAGTATCAGCTCACGCAGGCCGAAACCGTGTCGGAGGGGTTCTACTACACCGCGTTCGTACCCAATTTGCTGTTATTCGAGCTCTTCCAGCCGTTCTTCGACTATTTCTGGGGATTCAAAGCTTACGGCACACCGGGGTATCCACCGGACACCGCCGGGCCGCGAGCGCTGTTCCCGTGGCCGTATAACGGCATCCCGGGAGGCTCGCGATGATCTCGCGCAACAGGCTCAAGGTCTGGCTGGCTGTCTTGTTGGCGGCGCTTACCGTCATCGGCGCCGGGGTGGCGATTCGCAATACGTTCTTCCGTCCAAAGACGATCACCGCATACTTCACGACTGCCACCGCGATCTATCCGGGCGACGACGTACGGGTCTCCGGCATCAAGGTGGGCAGCATCTCGGCCATCCACCCGGAAGGTACCCGGGCCAGGATAACCATGCACGTCGACCACGGCGTGCCCATTCCCGCGGACGCCAAAGCCGTGATCGTCGCTCAGAATTTGGTCGCTGCCCGCTACGTTCAGCTCACCCCGGCCTACCGGTCCAGCGGCGCCACCATGCGCGACGGCGCCATAATTCCCGTGGAACGGACCGCGGTACCGGTCGAGTGGGACGAGGTGAAGGACCAATTGATGCGGCTGGCAACCGATTTGGGACCCAACAGCCAGGTGTCGAGCAGCTCGGTCGGGCGCTTCATCGACAGTGCCGCCAACGCGCTGGGCGGCAACGGCGACAAGCTGCGCCAGACGCTGGCTCAACTCTCCGGCGTGGGGCGGATCCTAGCCGACCACAGCGGCAACATCGTCGACATCATCAAGAATCTGCAGACCTTCGTCACCGCGCTCCGCGACAGCAACCAACAACTCGTGCAGTTCAACAACCGGCTGGCCACGCTGAGCAGCGTGCTCGACGACAGCAGATCCGATTTGGACGCGGCGCTGACGAATCTGTCGTCGGCGCTCCCCGAGGTACAGCGGTTCATCGGGGAAACCCGTGACCAGACCTCCGAGCAGGTTGCGCGGTTGGCCGACCTCACCCAGATTCTGGTGGATAACAAAATGGCGTTGAAAAACGTCCTGCACGTCACGCCGAACGCTATCGCGAACGGCTACAACGACTACGAACCCGACACGGGAACCATCCGAGGCGGATTTACGCTGTCGAATCTGGCTAATCCCATAAACCTCTACTGTTCGTCAATCGGAGCGATCGAGAACGTCACCGCGACCGAGTCGGGCAAGCTGTGCGGTCTGTTTCTCGGCCCCGGGCTGCGGGTGGCCAACCCGTTGCTGTTGTTCAACTTCAACTACCTGCCGATCCCCCTCAACCCAATCATGGCGGCGTCGGCGGACCCGCAGAACATCGTCTACACCGAGGCGCGTCTGGCCCCCGGCGGCGCCGGCCCGAAGCCCGGTCCGCCCGAGCTGCCACCGGCGGTATCAGCGTATACGGGTCTGCCCGGCGATACCCCGGAGGCGCCTCCACCGCCACCCCCGCCAGCCCGGATCCCGGGAGCGGCAATGCCGGAGCCGCCAGCGCCAACGAGACCGGCGGAGCCGGCGCCTCCCGTGCCGGGCCTCCTTCCGGCGGAAGGGGCACAACCATGATCGGCCGAGGGCCGGCGCGGCGGATGTTCGCGCTCTGTTCGGTCGTCATGCTGGCCGTGACCGGGTGCGCGTTCAACGGCCTGAACTCACTGCCCCTGCCCGGCGCGGTCGGACGCGGGCCGGGTGCAAACACCTACCATGTCGAGATTGCGAATGTCGGCACGCTGGAATCGAATTCGCCGGTAATGATCGACGATGTCATCGTCGGCAGCATCAGCAAGATGACGGTGCGGGGCTGGCATGCCGATGTCGAGATCTCGGTCAACCCCGATGTCGTGGTGCCCGCGAATGTCGTGGCGAGCGTCGGCCAGACCAGCCTGCTGGGTTCCATGCATATGGAACTCAATCCGCCTCCCGGCCAGCCGGGTCGCGGACGGCTGCAACCGGGAGCCAGCATCCCGCTGAACCGCGCGTCGACGTATCCGTCGACGGAGCAGACGCTCTCATCGCTGTCCGTCGTCATCAATTCCGGCGGCCTGGGGCAGATCAGTGACATCATCCACAACTTCAACGCCGCCCTGTCGGGGCGGGGAGGCGCTGTTCGTGACGTACTGGTTCGCCTCGACAAGTTCGTTCGCACGTTCGACCAGCAGCGCGACGACCTCGTCGCGTCGTTACAGGCATTGAACCGGCTGGCCGGCACGTTTGCCGGACAACGCGACGCCATCACGCAGGCGCTGCGCAAGATTCCGCCCGCACTCGACGTGCTGATCAGCGAGAGGCCGCGCATCGTGACCGCTCTCGACAAGCTGCGCGTATTCAGCGACACTGCCGCCCGCCTGGTCAACGACGCGGGAGGCGACCTGGTGAAGAATCTGCAGAATCTCGAGCCGACGATCGGCGCGCTCGCGGACGTCGGGCCGGATCTGGATGCGGCCATCGCGTACGCGACCCTCTTCCCGTACACGCAGAACTTCGTCGACCGCGCCATCAGGGGCGACTACATCAACATGTTCGCCGTTATCGACTTTACGAACGCGAAGCTCCGCAAGAGCTTGCTACTGGGCACCCACTGGGGACGGTTGGGTGCAGAGGAAGTGCCGGCCCCCGGGGACCCGTATTATCTGCAGTACCAATACACGCCCGATCCGCTTCATCCTGGAGCGCCCGGGCCCGTGCCGCCGCCGGCCGGTTCTCCGCTCACGCCCATCGCTGGGCCCCAGCCGTCATACGGCGTGCAGTTTCCACTACCGCCGCCCGGCGCCCCGCTGCCGCCGCCGATCCCGCAGCGACCGGTGCCTCCGCTGCCGCCGGGACCGGGTGCGCCGCCGGGCCCACCGGAACCGGCGCCCGGGCCGCCGGCCATGGATGGGAGTGGCTGATGCTGACCCGGTTCGTCCGTATTCAGCTGGCGATCTTCACCATCGTGGGGGTTGTTGGCGTGATCGTAATGGCCTTCGCGTACCTGCAGGCGCCAGTGCTGTTGGGTGTAGGACGCATGACGGTCACGTTGGACCTGCCCGCTGGTGGCGGCCTCTACCGGTTCAGCAACGTCACCTACCGCGGCGTGCAGGTCGGCAAGGTCACCGCGGTCGCACTGACCCCGCGCGGAGCAACAGCGACGCTTTCCCTCGGGTCGTCGCCGAAGATCCCGGCGGATCTCCAGGCGGAGGTGCGCAGCATTTCCGCGGTGGGCGAGTATTACGTAGACCTGCGGCCACGGACCGATTCGCCCCCCTACTTGCACGACGGCTCGGTCATCGCCGCGGGCGACGCCACAATTCCGCAACCGATCGGCCCGTTGCTCGACAAGACCAGCGCATTGGTCAACAGCATCCCCAAAGGCAAGCTCGGGGCATTGCTCGACGAGTCGTTCAAGGCATTCAACGGAGCTGGCTACGACTTCCAATCACTGGTGGACTCGTCGGCCCGGATCTCCGGTGACCTCAACGCCGTCGCCGATCGCGCGCGAACGCTGACCGACGACACGGTGCCGCTTCTGGACTCGCAGGCGCAGACCACTGACGCCATCCGGCTGTGGGCGCGCAGCTTGGCCGGATTCACCGGGCAGGTGGTGACCAACGACCCACAGGTGCGTAGCCTGCTGGAAACCGGGCCTGGCGCAGCGGACGAGGCGTCCCGGCTGCTCGACCAGTTCAAACCGACGTTGCCGGTGCTGCTTGCCAACCTCACCACAGTCGGCCAGATCTTGGTGACCTATCACCCCTCACTCGAGCAAATACTGGTCTTGCTGCCGCCGTTTGTTGCCGCAATCGCATCCTTCACCGCCCCGAAAAGCCCGATCGGGTACGCCAAGGGTGATTTCGCCGTCGTCGTCGATGATCCGCCGGGATGCACGGTCGGGTTCCTGCCGCCCAGCGAATGGCGTTCTCCGGCCGACCTCACCATCGCCGACACCCCGGACGGCCTGTACTGCAAGCTGCCCCAGGATTCACCGATCGCCGTTCGCGGCGCGCGCAACTACCCGTGCATAGAACATCCGGGTAAGCGGGCGCCGACGGTTGAGATCTGCGACAGCGACAAGCCCTACGAACCGCTGGCGCTGCGGCAGCATGCTTTCGGCACCTATCCGCTGGACCCGAGCCTGGTCGCCCAGGGCATCGCGCCCGATGACCGGGTCAATTGGTCCCGCGACCGAATCTTCGGACCGGTGGAGGGGACGCCGCTGCCGCCGGGATCGCCTGGGCCGCGGGGAACACCACCAACGCCGCCGGGAGCGCCGGCACCGCCACCGGCAGTGCCGGTGGGGGTTCCTCCCATCGCGCCGGCCGACGTCCCGGATGGTGCGTCACCGCCCCCGCCCGGGCCCGGAAGCACGCGCCCGCAGGCGGCTCCAAGTGCGTTCGGTGGCAACGCGTCTGGATCCCATCCATCGGTGGCCATCGCCCAATACGATCCGCGTACCGGTCGATATGTCGGTGCGGACGGCCGACTATACCGGCAGTCGGACCTCGTCAAGCCGTCGGCACCGAAAAAATGGCAGGACATGCTTCCCACGTGAGGCCGATGGGCGCTCTACGGCGGCGTTGCTGGACACCGGTCCGTGGTTGCTAGACAAGGAGACTGGTTACGTTAGCTTGTCGAGCCGGAACGGCATCTCGACCACGAGCCACTTGTTGACGCGGCAGGCGCCGCTGGGCCCGATCGTCTTATCCTTGCCGGCCAGCGTTGGCGACCCAAGTTCGAAACCGCCGTTCGAGTCCACAGGAAAGAACGAGTACGTCTGCTGTCCCGGGTAGGAGCTGCCGTCGGGGCACGTCTCCCAGTTGGGCAGCTCGCGTTTGACCCACCACATTTCGCCGTCCAGCATATACATTCGTGCGCTCCAGCCCTGGTCGCTCGTCACCTGGCCTTCGCACTCCTGAACATCCGTGCACGTCGAGGTGATAGTCCAGGTGGATGTTACGGTCGGCTCGTCGTGAAACGCTTGGTTGGTCTTTGCCCACTGTCCGACCGACGTGGCGCGGTAGGTTCCATTGATGGCAATTCCCTCGGTGGACGCCCCAGCCGATGGCACGGTAACTGAACTGCCAATCACCAAGGCAGTCAAGAGTGTCGCGCTTGCGGTTGTGCCCCTTGAACGCATCATGTGCTCCTCGACGCGCTTGAGTTTTCGGCCATGCCTATTGTGCGGTTCTCCGCAGCGAAATCTCAGGTGAGACAGTAGCACCGTCCCGACGGTCATGCGACGGTTCCAGCGATTGCACGAGAAGCGAAATTTCATAAACTATCGAACTTGTCAATTAGCCAGCGACCTTTAACCTTTAACAGCGTTACCCGAACGCTGTTCGTCGTTTTCAGCGGCCCGGGCTTTTCTGTGCTTGATGTCTTTTGTTCGATGAACATCAGCACAATGGCCGAACTTTGTTGGAGCTTCGACACGGCGGCTCGGATCACGCGGGTAGTCGTCGTGATTTGTCCCCGCTGTGCCGCCGGCGCCACGATTTTCGCGGTGAACTGGTTGTAGTAGGACTGGTAATTGTCTGTGAGACGCCACTTGGCGTTTTCGAAATCGCGCGTCAGGTTGTCGGGCGAATACGACAGGAGCGCAACCGCACCGTCCGAAGCTGCCCTGATGGCCTCGTGCGCAGCCGCCTTGTCGGTTTGCCGGTCTGGGCGGTACTGAAAGTAGAATAAGCCGGCAGCGGACCCTATCGTCGATATCAGTAAGAGCATCAACACAATTGAACGCCACCTGCTCAGGCAACGCCGAATCCAGTGTCCGAACGAGCTGATCAGGCGACGAGGTGCCGGTAACGCGTCGGGTCGCGTTGCTTCGTCGTCGATCTTTGCATGGTGGACTGTCACGGCAAGAGGTCGGCTCTCGAGAGCTTGAACCGATCGCCGTCGCGCTGGATGGTCGCAATCACTCGCCACGACCGCGGCGGCGGTTTGCTCTTGTCGGGATTTACCACCTCAGCTTTCGCCGCGACCAGGACAGTCGCCGAGTCATCCGTCATCGACTCGACGGCCACAGCTTTCACGTCCACCTTTGTGCTGACCCTGGACTGCTCGACCGCCTTGACGAGGTCTTCTGCCTCGAGCAGCAACCCGGCCTTGAGAGGGCCCGTGGCGTCGTCGATGATGCGCTGCACATCGTCCCGGGCCCTGCCTGCATCAATCGACATCAGGAATACGACATCCTGCCGCGCTGCAGCCACGAACTCTGCAGCGCGCTGTCGCTGCGCGACCGCGGTGCGATGATATTGCACCACATAGCCGCTCGCTCCAAGCGCAATACACATGAGTACCACCGCCGCACCCAGAGCCAGAGTCATCCGTCCTGGGCGGCGCAGCCACCGCCGCGGCAGCAATCGGGACCGAGGCAAGCCTGCCGCTGCGGACCGTTCCTCGCTGAGGCTGCCATCGACCGCCGCATCCTCGATGTCTCCGCCGTCCGCCATGTGGACAGCTTCCTCATTCCCAGCTAGGACACCGGCTTTTTCGCTCAGCCGTCTGGCGCGGACGCGGACCTCGTATGCCCGCGCTTCAGCCAGGGCGGCAGCTTCCTCTGCTTGCGCAACCGAAATCGGCGGTCCGGAACTCGTGGCTTCGCCGCACGCAGGCGAAGGGCCATCGCCCCCATCGGCATCAAGCGCCTCAGGCATACGCTCACGCGATGGCATGTCACCTCCCAGCAGCGGGCCCGCCATGCTGAAACCCATCTTCTCAGAACACGAGAGTTTTACTCTCAATTGTGAGAGAGTAATGCAGTGCGATTCGTCGCGGTAGCACTGGCCGCGTTGCTCGGGATGAGTCTGTTGACAGCGCCGCAGGCAGGCGCGGGTCCGACTGTTTGCGACTACCCAGACTGTACTCCCGGTATCACCCCGCACATGGTTCTGGGCGCCAACTGCGACAACACCACCTACTACGTTTTCGGGACCGCCGACTACGACGTCTCTTTCGCCACCCAGCCCGGACGACTGATGTTCTGCGGTTCACCGCGACGGTTTGAGCCCAGGTGGTTCCGGTCTCCGCCAATGGCTGGAGTCAAAGAGGAGAATTCCAGTTGCGCCCAGTGGCCGGAATACTATGTCGCGCAGGCGCCCGACGGTCTGTTCCTGGCCTGCGTAGCGCAGAACGGTCACTCTCGCTGGGTGCGTGGCGACACCTAGTGTCCTGGGTCGTTAATTCGTATGCAGTAATTGGCGACGGACTCCAGGATCTGGTCGGCGGTCTTCGTCCAGACGTAGGGCTTGGGGTTGTCGTTCCAGGTGTCGATCCAGGCACGGATGTCGGCGTTGAGTTGTGGCACCGAGGTGTGGGTGCTGCGGCGCAGTTTCTTGGTGGTCAGTTCGGCGAACCAGCGTTCGACGAGGTTCAACCACGATGAGCTGGTCGGGGTGAAGTGCAGGACGAACCGAGGATGGTTGGTCAGCCAGCGTTGCACCGCCGGCGTCTTGTGGGTGGAGGCGTTGTCGAGCACGACGTGGCAGTCCAGATCGTTGGGTACTTCTGCGTCGATTTTCTTGAGGAACGCCAGGAACTCCTGCGCGCGGTGACGCGAGTGCAGTGACCCGATCACCTTGCCGGTGGCCAGATCGAGCGCGGCGTAGAGACTGGAGGTGCCGTGGCGGACGTAGTCGTGGGTGGCCTGCGCGGGTGTGCCGGGCAGCATCGGGAACACCGGCGCGGTGCGGTTGAGCGCCTGGATCTGAGTTTTCTCATCCACACACAGGACCATCGCGCGCTCCGGCGGGTTCAGGTAGAGCCCGACGAGGTCACGGACCTTGGCCACGAACAGCGGATCCTTGGATAGCTTCCACGAATCCTGTTTGTGGGGAGCCAATCCGAACGCCCGCCAAACACGGGAGACCATCGACTGACTCAGTCCCAGGTGCTCGGCCATCGACCGCGTCGACCACTGCGTGGCATCCGGTGGCGTGGTCTCCAACGTCGCGGTGATCAACGCTTCGATCTGTTCGTCGCCGACCACTCGCGGCCGGCCCGGCCGCGGCTCGTCGAGCAGTCCGTCGCAGCGCTTCTCGGCGAATCTGCTGCGCCACTTACGAATCGTGCCGCGAGTCAACTCCAGCCGATCGGCCACCTCGACATTGCTGCCGCCATCGGCACACGCGAGCACGATCCGCGCACGCTGGGCCAAGCCGGCCGCGCTGTTGCGCCGACGCGCCCAGCCCTCCAGTTCGACACGTTCGTCACCGGTCAACACGATCCTGGCAGCATGCGGAGACGGCATTACCCATACTAACAAGAGGAACCGAATTAACGACTCACGACACTAGAAGCGGCTTCTAAGGTCCGCATCGGCGCCTTCACGCCGTATCGTCCGACTCGGTCGCGATGAGTCGGCGGATCGTACGCCTAAGCTGAGAACGCAAGTTACCGTCGCTGACGTCGGCGACCAAGGGATGTAGGACACCAACTGCGATGGCGCCCGACAGCATCGCCGCCGAGACTCGCGCGTCCTCGGCGGCGTTGTCGAGGAGCACGCGGTAGAGCCGCTGGATGAAATGCTGGAACGGTTCGTGCTCGGCCAGCAACCGTACGATCACGGGATCGAACTGCAGCGTGCTTGCGGCCCCGCGGCGCTCGACGGCGACGTCGATGACCCGGTCGAGCAGCACTTCCCGCGCCCTGCTTCGGTGGTGATCCGCCTCCGCGGCCTCCAGCGCCTCCTCGAGACCCCCGAGCTCGCGCTCCGTGAGCGCGATAATGATTTGCTCCTTGGTCTTGAACTGGTGGTAGACGGCGGCCTTGGTGACCCCGATGGCGTCGGCGATCATCTGCAGCGAGGTTCCACCCACGCCGTGCTCGCCGATGAGCTGCAGCGCGGCGTCGAGGATGCGCGTCTGCGCGGGACTGCGCGTGATGAACCGAAACCGGCTCCTGGTCTGCGGGGATACCACACCGGAAGCGTAGCCGATCGGCTATTGACCGCGGATAGCCGATCGGCTAGTTTTCCTGACTAGCCGAGCGCAGCCAGACGACCTGGCGCGCTGGAAGGAGTCACCGATGACCGACATCGGCGCCAACCAAACTCCGGACGTTCCGCGAAACGCGTTGCGGCGCATCGATGGTGAGCTGATCCTGCTGTGGACGTTGCCGGCGACGCTGATCATCTGGATCGCCGGCTTTGTCCTGTTTCCGGGTTTCCATCCGCCGATGTCACCCACCATGACGGCCGAGCAGGTCGCCGCGTTCTACCGCGATCCTGCCCACCTCCCGGAGATCCGGTACAGCATGATCGTGTTCAACTGGTTCGGCGTGTGCCTGGTGCCGATTCTGGCGCTGATCGTGCTGCAGATCCGCAGGATGGCGCATCGGACACCGATCTTCTCCTACGCGATGCTGGGCTGCGTGGCCGGCGGTCCCACTCTTTTCCTCATCGCGAACGTCTGCTGGCTGCTGGCCGCCTTCCGTACTGAACGCAGCCCCGAGTTGACCCAGTTGCTCAACGACTTCGCCTGGATAACTTTCACGATTCTCGTTCCGTTCCTGATCGGGCAAAGCGTGATTCTTGCCCTGGCAATCTATTTGGATGATCAGCCACGCCCTGTCTTCAAACGCTGGGTGGCCCACTTCAACGTTCTCGTGGCGGCCATGCTGATACCCGCGGCATTCGTCGGCGTGACCCTGACCGGCCCGCTGGCCTGGAACGGCTTCCTGTCCTTCTGGGTGAAGAACGTTGCCATTGCCGTCTGGATCGTCGTGATGGGCGTCGCTTTGGGCCGGGCCGTCTATCAGGAACGCGCCGAGAACGGCAGGCGCGGCGCGGAACTGGTCGACGCATGAGTTGCCCTGTGTCAAGCCGCTCCGGGTTGTGGTCGGTTGAGCAGTTGTTGGAGGGCTCGGTGGTGGGCTGGGTCGTAGGTGGTGTTGTCTTGCCAGCAGTGCCAGATGATGTAGAGCCAGGCGCGGGCGAGGATGCGGACGGCGTGGGGGTGGTCGTGTCCGCGGGCTCGGGCTCGGTTGTAGAGGTCGGCGGCCCAGGGGTTGGCGCGTCGGCTGTCACCGGCGAAATCGCAGACGGTGTCGCGGAGTTGTTTGTCTGCGGCCCAACGGAATCCCACGTGTTTGCCTTTTCCGGATTGGCGGGTGGAAGGGGCGACGCCTGCCAGGCAGGCCAACGATTCGGGCGTGGGGAATCGGGCGTGGCAGTCGCCGATCGCGACTATGCGGGCGGCGCGGAAGGTGCCCGAGCGGGGCAGGCTGGTGAAGATGTGGGCATCAGCGTGCGTGCTGAGTTGTTCGGCGATGCTGTCGTCGAGGGTTTTGATCTGGTCGTTCAATGTGGTCAGGGTCGCGACGTAGGCGGCGGTGATGGTGGTTCCGTTGAGGCCGGTGGCGCCGCGTGTGGCATTGGTGAGACGGCGGTGCAGTTCGCGGGGGTGCGTGCGGCCGCTGTAACGGACGCTGGCCAGCCAGTTGGCCCAGCGGGTGACCGACAGCCAGTCGGCACGCTCCTGGCAGTCGAAGCGGTTCAAGAAGGCCAGTTTGATCGGCGAGTCGATCTCTGCGAACAACCCGACGGCGCCGGGAAAGACGATCATCAGGTGGGCGCGCAGCTGGTGGTTGGCGACCGCGACGCGGTGAGCGACGAGGTCCTTGCGGCCTCGACAGGTTTGGCGCAAGGCGACGGTGGCTGGGCTATCGGGCAGCAGGGGACGCAGCCGTGCACGGTCGGTGCGCAAAGTGTCGGCCAGGACGAAGGCGTCGAAGCGGTCGTCTTTGTTTCCCGCCGATCCGTAGCGTCCGCGCAGGTTCTGGAGTTGATGGGGGCTGATGATCACCACGGTGATGCCGGCCTCGAGCAGGGCGGCCACAACCGGGCCGTCTGGGCGTTCGATAGCGACTTCACGGGCACCGGCTTGATCCAGCGTGGTGAGCATATCGCGGAGTCCAGCCGCGTCGTGACTGATCGCATTGCGGGTGGTTTCGCGGCCGCTGGCGTTGACGATCGACAGTGCGTGATCATCACGCGCCCAGTTGATTCCACACGTGAGCCCGTTGACGGGTTCCGGTGGCAGGGTATTTCGGGCAAACTTCATGACAGCCTCCTCGCTGCTAAGCCCAGTGGGGAGGCACCCTCGTGTGATACCGGGGCACGACTGCTCGTTCGCTCACCGTGCGGCGCTCAACGGCGCTTAGCCCTGTCGACGGTCGGCGTGCCCCGGGTAACCGCCGGCCCCCGCAGAACTCATGCTGGACGTCAACGGCGTCGAGCGAGCAGGGCGATGAACCAGCAGCCACCTCGGGTGCATCGACGATCCATCCAAGATCACCGACACACCGGATCGTGCGCCAGTCAACCCTCAGAACAGATCAACGACACACGGATGGTGCACCAATGAGCGCGGTGGTGACGCCGTCGTCGTCCGCGCCTACGCCGCCTTCGGGGCCACTGCATCACCGAATCGGTTGGCACCTGCGGCACGGCCCCAAGCGCGAGCTCTGGCTGGCCTGGGGGATACTCGTCGTCTTCTACAACCTCTTCTTCCCAATGTTTTTCATCGTGGCACAGGTTCAGCCACCGCCGCAGCCCACCTGGGACCTAGTGACGCAGGTGCACTGGTTTAACGAACGCCACCTCGCGATACCTGTCGGCTTTGGCATCATCTTCGCCATCGGCGGCATGATCGCGGTCAACAACGCCCTCATCGCGTATTCGATGCGGCGAATGTCGGTCAGTCCGGCGTTCGGGTATTCGTATCTGGTCATCTACTCGCTCAGTGCGATTCCCGGCCTGTACCTGCTCTGCATCGCGCTGATCGTCGGGACGCTGCGGGAAGACCGAGACCCCGAAGCGATCGGTTGGCTGTACGACTTCGCCTTCTTGTCTTTCGACGGGACCATGGGAGTTTTCCTGATCGGCTCGTTGATCTGGATGGCCGCGATCTTGCTCGACAAGAATCGGGTCTTCCCCAAGTGGTTCGGCTATCTCAACCTGTGCAACGCGCTCACCGAGGTCGTCGTGGCACCGTGCTGGATCTTCCGGCGTGGCGTGTTGGCGTGGAACGGTCAGATCGCCTGGTGGCTGGACATGGTCGTGTTCGGTGTCTATCAAGTCACTTTCATCGTCATGTTGTTTCGCATGATCCGGCGCGAGGACTTTGGTACCGGCCCTCTCCCGGAGTTCAAGCGGGAGGTTTCCCGGAAAACGGTGGCCGCGTGATGACCGGGGTAGCCGAGAAGAGGGCACGCGCCAGGTTCGTTCCGGGCCAGCCAGACATGTGGGTTTTCGTCCTATTCGAAACGCTGGTCTTCACAGGGTATTTCGGCTTCTACCTGTTCTACCGCAGCCGAAGCCCGGAGCTTTTCCTGCACTCTCAGGCGCAGCTCGACCTGCGTATCGGGGTCTTCAACACGTTGGTTCTGTTGCTGAGCTCCTGGTCGGTGGCGCGGTGTGTTCAGTCGGCTAGGGCCGGCGCCTACCGCGCGGCAGTGCGCGACGTCTTCCTCGCGGCCGCGTTCGCCGCGGTGTTCCTCTGTTTCAAGGTGTTCGAGTGGGCCCGGTTGGTTCGCATGGGAAACGGCCTGGACAGCAACGACTTCTTCACCTACTACTTCTTCCTGACCGGAATCCATTTCGTGCACCTGCTGATCGGCTTCGTGGTGCTCGGTGTCATCGTCTACCAACTTCGAAGCCCGGCCCGGCGATCCCAGGAGCTGGTCGAGACATGCGCCACCTATTGGCACACCGTCGACTTCCTCTGGGTGCTCATCTTCGCGCTGCTGTACGTGGTGAGGTGAGAAGGTGATCGCGTTCAACAAACGGCTGTTGGTGGTGTGGCTGGTGCTGGCGTCGCTCACCCTGGGCTACCTGTTGATCGATCACTCGGTGGATGGGTCGTCCGGGCCGAGCGCGGTGGTCACGTCGAGCGTCATCGTGATCGCAGTCATCAAGGTGCGCATCATCTTTCGCGAGTTCATGGAAGTCAGGCAGGCGCCGGTCTTACTGTGCCGCCTGACGGACGCCTGGGTGATACTCATCGCGGTGAGTCTGCTGAGCTGCTACTTCGTGGGAACGATGATCCGCTAGCTCGCAACGCCGATGTCAAGGGCGTGTACGCCGCGCCGGCCCTTACCCCTTCGGTGTGAACGTGAGGTGGAGTTCGCTGAGGCCGCGCAGGATGTACGTCGGCTCGTAGGTGTACCGCCGGTCGCCGGCCGGCCCGTGTTTGACCTCGTTGATCTTGATGTCGCCCATTAGGTCCAGGATGCGTTCGATGGAGACGCGACCCTCCACCCGGGCCAGCGGTCCGCCCGGGCACGAGTGCACGCCGCGCGCGAACGCCATGTGCTCGCGGACGTTCTTGCGGCGGAGGTCGAACTCGTGCGGGTTGTCGAACCGGCGTGGATCGCGGTTGGCCGCGCCGGGCAACACCATGACGACGGTGCCGGCGGGGATGTCGACGCCGCCGACCGTGGTGGCCCTGCGGGCCAGCCGGGAGTCGCTTTTGACCGGGCTGTCCATCCGAAGTGATTCCTCGATGAACCCGGGAATGAGGCTGCGGTCGTCGCGCAGCTGTTGCTGGATGTCGGGCCGGTCGCCCATCACCTGGAGCGCGGCGCTGAGCAGCTTGGCTGTCGTTTCCTGCCCGGCGGCGAAAAGGAAGGTTGCGGAACGGACCACGTCGATGACGTCGGGTGTGGACGCGTCCGGGTATTTCGCCGTCGCGAGGGAGGTCAGCACGTCGTTGCGCGGCTCCCGCCGCCTGTCCTCGATGTAGGAGCAGAACTTGTCGTCGAGCCATTCCAGCGGGTTGACGCCGACGCTCTCATGGTCGAGGGCGCCCACGCGTGTGTCGGGGCGGTCGGCGCCCAACACCACGCGGAACTCCTTGTGGTCCTCCTCGGGGACGCCGAGCAGGTCGGCAATCACCAAGGTGGCGAACGGCTTTGAGTACTCGCTGATGAACTCGCACTCGCCGTTGACCAGAAACTCGTCGAGCTGGCGGTCGGCGAGGCGCCACATGAACTCCTCGTTCTGCTTGAGCCGGCTCGGGGTGAGCAGCTTGGCCAGCACCGATCGGGCCTTGGTGTGTTCCGGCGGATCCATGGTCACCATGTGCTCGTTCATCGGGAAGTAGCTGCGGTGGGCGTCGATCTGCGGGCTGATGTCGTCGCCCTCGGGCTCGAATGGCAGCGGGGGAAACGGGCCCCCGAGGCAGACGATGTTCGAGAACGTGTCGGGATCCTTATAGATTTCGGTCGCCTCGTCGTAGCCGGTGACGGCGACGACCCCATGGTGCGGCAGCCGCAGCACCGGGTTCTGGCTGCGCAGGTAGTCGAAGTAGGGGTGCGGATCGGGCACTAGCGATTGATCGGTGAAGAAGTCGATCGTGTCGAAGCTGGTCATGTCGTGCGTGCCTCCAAGAGCCGGCGTTGGCCGAATGCTGATTCAGCGGCGAGACTCTGCGCCGCCCCAGTCAGATGTCCGTTATCCATGAAGTGCTGAGCACTTGCTTAGCATGGCGGTAATGTCGGGGTCAAGGTCACTGGGGCGTGTCACGATACGATCCGTGTGGTCGGTACGGGCTTGGCGAGAGTATGGAGTGAACTGATGACATCGGCCCGCAGGATCGGGGCGCCGGACGCGAAGAATCGCGGCCTCCTGCTCGACGCGGCCGAGCAGCTGATGCTCGAGGAGGGCTATGCCTCCGTCACCTCGCGGCGGCTCGCCAGCCGGGCCGGGCTGAAACCCCAACTGGTGCACTACTACTTCCGCACCATGGACGAGCTCTTCCTCGAGGTGTTCCGCCGCCGCGCCGAAGAGGGGCTGCAGGCGCAGGCGCGGGCGCTGCAAAGCCCCCAACCGCTGTGGGCCTTGTGGAGATTCGGCACCGATCCCGGCTTCACCCGAATCTCGATGGAGTTCATGGCCTTGGCCAACCATCGCAAGGAGATGCGCGCCGAGATCGCGTACTACGCGGAACGCTTCCGCGAGGAGCAACGCCGGGTGGTGGCCGCCGCGCTGCGGCGTTACGGCGCCGAGAGCGAGGACGTGCCGCCGGTGGTGTGGACGGTCCTGATGACCAGCCTGTCGCGGTTCCTGGTCCTCGAGCAGGCGGTGGGCATATCCGGCGGGCACGCTGAAACCCTGGAGTTGGTCGAGACCTACCTGCGCCGGCTGGAAGGCGAACCGCAGCCCGTGGCTGGGGTACCGCCCACCTGGGTGGTTCACCAGGTGCGCAGCGAACAGAGCGCGCCCTTGGGGCCGATCTTGGAGACCACGACCTTGCCGTCCACCGACAGGTCGCATTGAATGCCGCCCTGTGCCATGGGTTCGCGGCCGGTAGTGACGGTGACCATCGCCCATTGATCGGGGTTCAACAGGTTCACCGGTTGAACCCACGGCTTATCCGGGCCGACGTCGGCGTGGACCTGCGGGGTGAAGGCATACGGGTTGTGGCTGTAGTCGGAGAAGAGTGTCGGGTCCTGGTCCTGGTAGAAGATGTCGACGTAGGCCGGGCTCGTGGACGATACGATGTACACGACCTGATGCCAGACCGGGTCGGCCTGTGCGCGCCCGGTGTTGACCAGCAGGCCCGTCAGCGCCATCAAGATCGCCGCGCCAGCGCCCAACAGTTTCAACGCGGTGCTTGTCATGTCGCTCCTTCGGCTGCCGGGCGCCGACTGGCGGTGCGGTTCATGACCCGCTCTGCGGCCCGCCAGTGTGCATCGGCAACCCACAGCCGCGCAAAGGATGCTATCGCTTCGTCCGCAGAAATGCCGCTGATTGCCCGCTTTATCTCGGTCGCCGGGTGGCGGGCCAGCGACCTCGCGATGGATTGCCAACCCTCGTCGAACGAGGCGCGGGGGAACACCCGGTCCACCAAGCCGACTCGCTCGGCCTCGGCGGCGGTGAGGGCGGTTCCGGTACCGGCCAACAACAGCGCCCGGCTCTTTCCGACGAGCTCGGCCAGCCGCTCGGCGCCGCCCCAGGCCGGCATGATCGCGAGCTCCACCTGATTGAAGGCGATCTTGATGTCGTCGGCCGCCAGCCGGATGTCGGCAGCAACGGCGACTTCGGCGCCACCGCCGAAGGCATGGCCGTTCAGCGCGGCGATCACTGGAGCCGGAAAGCTGGCAAGCTGATCGCAGATCGCCCGCATCCGCTTGGCCATCGCCGCCGCGTCCTCTTCGGTGCGCAGCGCGCGCAGCTCCTTGAGGTCGCCGCCGGATACGAAAGCCCGGTCTCCCGCGCCCTTGATCACGAGGGTCTTGGCGCCCCCCGCCGCATCGAGCGCCTTCTCCAGCTGCTGCATGGTGTCCAGCGCGATTGCGTTGCGCGCGTGCGGGCGGTCGATGGTGAGCACCGCGAGCCCGCCATCGATCTCTAGGTCCACCATGCGTTATCGCTCCAGTGAAAAAGACTGCGGATCACCGATATTGGCATTCTCTTTCGGGGAGAATAACATCGTCGCAGCAGGTCCAGAAGTTTGTCACCGAGATCGAGGTGCCAGGGTGCATAACCGAATCGTGGTGGTAGCCGCCGCGGCGCTTGTCGTCGGGGGCCTTGACGCCTGTAGCCTCAAGCCGCAAAGCGCGGTCTCTAGCACGGCGTCGGTGACCGTCAACGGCTACGACACGAACTTCCGTCTAATCAAATGCAGCCAGTTGGAATGGTACCGGACCATCGATATCGGCGGCGATTTCGCCGGAGCCAAGGTTGTCATCGATCAACGAGCACAGCCACTAACCGCCGAGTCGGTGCACATTCAAAATCTACGGGGCTTCACCGGCATGTACTCCGCGCATGACGGGAACGGCGCGGTCACGAACCTGAGCGGCGACAGGTTTACCATCACCGGCACCGCCACCGGCTATAAGTCCGACAAACCCACCGAACCCGCTACCGCGACGTTCAAGATCGTCGCAACCTGCTGAGAGTGCCGGCCAGAACCTCCAAAGGAGGGGCGCGTTGCGATTCGACGCTCGTAGAGAATAGTATTCTCGTAAATCAAGAAGGAGGATTCCATGGGCCAGTTGTCGCATCGTGAAGACGTCCCGTTTCCGATCTTTGACGCGGATAACCATCTCTACGAGCCGCCGGAGGCGCTGACCAAGTTCCTGCCCAAGGCATACAAGGACTACGTCCAGTACGTGCAGGTCAACGGGCGCACCAAGATTGCGATCCGGGGCCACATCAGCAACTACATCCCCAATCCCACGTTCGAGGTGGTCGCCCGGCCGGGCGCGTGGGAGGAGTACTTCAAGTACGGCAACCCGGACGGCAAGAGCAAGCGCGAGCTGTTCGGTGAGCCGATGCGCGCGATCCCGGCGTTCTTCGAGCCCGGCCCGCGCCTGGAGAAGATGAACGAGCTGGGACTGGACCGCACCCTGATGTTTCCGACGCTGGCCAGCCTGCTCGAGGAGCGGCTGCGCGACGACCCGGTGGCCATCCACGTCCTGATCCACGCGCTGAACGAGTGGCTCGACGAGGTCTGGGGCTTCAACTACCAGAACCGGATCTTCACCACCCCGGTCATCACCCTGCCGATCGTGGAGAAGGCGATCGAGGAGCTGGAGTGGGCGGTCAAGCGCGGCGCGCGCTGCATCCTGATCCGCCCGGCCCCCGTCCCCGGCTTCCGCGGCCCGCGGTCGTTCGCGGTGCCCGAGTTCGACCCGTTCTGGGAGCGGGTCGTCGAGCACGACGTGCTGGTCGGCATGCACTCGTCCGACAGCGGCTACTCCCGGTACACCTCCGAGTGGGACGGTGCCGAGCAGGAGATGCTGCCGTTCCAGACCAACGCGATGGGCATCCTCAACGAGTGGCGGCCCATCCAGGACGCGGTGGGCTCGTGGGTGATCCACGGCGCGCTGTACCGCCACCCCAAGCTGAAGGTCGCGATCGTCGAGGCCGGGTCGAAGTGGATGACCCCGTTGCTGGACGGCCTGGCCGAGGTCTTCCGGAAGGCCCCGGAAGTCTTCCCGAGCGACCCCGTCGAGATGGTCAAGAGCCGCATTCACGTCAGCCCGTTCTTCGAGGACGGCATCGACGATCTGGTCAACCTCGTCGGCGTGGACCGGGTGCTGTACGGCTCGGACTGGCCGCACCCCGAAGGGCTGGCCGAGCCGACGTTCTACGTCAACGCGCTGTCGCACCTGTCGGTCGACGACCAGGCGAAGATCATGGGCGGCAACCTCGGCCGGCTCGTCACGGTGTGACGGGATCCTGAACAGCCAACCGTGGCGGACCATCCCCGAGATGGTCTCGACCGCGGCGGACCGGTTCGGCGACGCGGAAGCGATCGTGGACGGTCCGCTGCGGCTCACCTTCTCCGAAGCGGTCGAGCGAATCCGGTGCGCGGCAGGCGCCTTCGCCGGCCTCGGCATCGACAAGGGCGACCGCGTCGCGATCTGGGCGCCCAACTCGGCGGAGTGGATCGTCGCGGCTTTCGGGCTGCTCACCGCGGGCGGCGTACTCGTCCCGGTCAACACGCGGTTCAAGGCCGACGAAGCGGGCGACATCATCACCCGCAGCAAGGCCAGGGCCGTCATGGTCCAGAAGGGATTCCTGGGGCAGGAGTACACCGCGCCGGCCGGGATACCGGTCATCGACCTGAAGTCCGATTTCCTTTCCGGCGGCGCCCCGTTCGAGCGCGCGGTGAGCGGTGACGACATCGCCGATGTCATCTTCACCTCGGGCACGACCGGCCGCCCGAAGGGCGCGATGATGAACCACCGCCAGACGCTGCGCATGTACGAGGAATGGGCGACGCTCGCGGACCTGCGCGAGGGCGACCGCTACCTGCAGGTCAACCCGTACTTCCACACGTTCGGCCTGAAGGCGGGACTCGTCACGTCGTTTCTGCGCGGCGCGACGATGCTGCCGGTCCCGGTGTTCGACGTCGGTGAGGTGGTGGATCTCATTGAGCGCGAACGTGTCACGATGCTGCCCGGCCCGCCGACCCTGTATCACTCGTTGCTGACGGTCCCCGACAAGGCCAAGCTGTCATCGTTGCGGGCGGGCGTGACCGGGGCGGCCGACATCCCGGTCGAACTGGTCCGCCGCATACACGGCGAATTGCCGTTCCAGACGCTGATGACCGGATACGGGCTCACCGAGGCCGGCAACGTCACCCTGTCCCGGCCCGGCGACTCGTTCGAGGACGTGGCCACCACCGCCGGCCTGCCCTGCGACGGGGTCGAGGTGCGCATCGCCGACGACGGCGAGGTGCTGGTCCGCGGCTACGGCGTGATGCAGGGCTACCTCGACGACCCGGAGGGCACCGCGGCGGCGATCGACGCCGACGGCTGGCTGCACACCGGGGACCTGGGCAACCTGGACGACGCGGGCCGGCTGCGCATCGTCGGGCGCAAGAAGGACATGTTCATCGTCGGCGGCTTCAACGCGTACCCCGCCGAGATCGAGGGCTTCCTGATGCACCACCCGGCCGTGGCGCAGGCGGCGGTCATCGGTGTTCCCGACGAGCGCCTCGGACAGGTGGGCAAGGCGTTCGTCGTCGCGAAAGATGCTGTCACCGCCGAGGAGTTGATCGCCTGGTGCCGCGAACGCATGGCCGGCTTCAAGGTGCCACGATCGGTCGAGTTCCTGGACGTGCTGCCCCTCAACGCCACCGGCAAGGTGGTCAAGGACCTGCTGCGTTAGGCCTGCTGGCACCGTCGTATGCCCGATACGAGAATCGCGTTTCCACAGCTTGTTAGGATTCAGTTAGGCGGTCGCACGGCGGCATCGGCCGAACGCTCAGGAAAAGGTGATAACGTGGTTCTCCTCGTCGTTACGACCGTCGCGGCTGAATGAATATCGCGCGGGTGCTCGCGCGCTGACGCGTAGCCCGAGTAGGGTTGCCCAACGGCGACGGCCACAAGAAGACTTGCTACGAGGCAAGCGGTAGAGGAGTTTCGCATTGAGTCAGGAACAGCCTCGTTCTCGGGCTGGTGAGCGGTGAGTGGCGGCACCCGCCAGAATGCCGCTGAAAAATCGGTTCCGGTGAACGAGGACGAAACGCCAAGCACCGCCGCCGAAATCCGAGCGCTGGCCGAACAGGCCGAGGCCGAGGCCCAAGAAGCGGAGGCTCTCGCCACCGCGGCGCGCGCCCGCGCCCGCGCCCTTAAGTTGCGCCGCGAGGCCGAACTCGCCGAAGCCAAGAAACAAGCCGCAGAGGAAACCGCCGCAGCGGTTCCCGCAGAGGCCGAGCCGGAGGCGACGGCGTCCGTGGCGACCGAGGCGCCCGACGCGGAGGTGGACGCCACCGAGGCTGCGGACGATGCGGAAACCGTCGGGGCCGAAGAGTCGGTCGCGGAGGCCGAAGCGGATGCGTCCGCCGACACGGCCCAGCCCGCGCGCCGCCGGCGCCGCCTGTCCGGCCGCTTTCGTCGTCCCAAGTGGTCGACCCTCGCCGCCAGCCTGGCGGTGCTGGTCATCATCGCTGCGCTGGCGGGCAGCGGCTACATGATCAACGAGCATCGCGATGCGGTACAGCAGCGTCAGCATGCGGCCGAATTCGTCGCAGCGGCCCGACAGGGTGTCGTGACCCTGACGTCGCTGGACTTCAACAACGCCAAACAGGGGGTGCAGCGCATCCTCGAGAACTCCACCGGCTCGTTCAAGGACGACTTCGTGAAGATGGCCGACGATTTCACCAAGGTGGTGGAGCAGTCGAAGGTGATCTCGCAGGGCAGCGTGCAGGCAGCGGCCGTGGACTTGGACACGATGACGAAGGATTCAGCGGTGGTGCTGGTCGCCTCCACCTCCGATGTCACGAATGCGGCTGGCGCCAAGCAGGATCCGCGCAACTACCGGTTGATCGTGACTGTCGCCCGCGACGGTCGCCAGCTCAAGATGTCGAAAGTCGAGTTCGTGCCGTGACCGCAGATAAGACATCGGCTCAAGAGACCGCGGAAGTCGAGGAGACCCCAGAAGTCGCAGAGGTTGAGGAAACGGTTGACGCCGCAAAGCCCGGCGACGCCGACTCCGCCGAGGACGTCCATGCCGTCGACCACGACAAGGAACCGGGTCGCCTGAAGCGGTTCGCCGCGCGGGCGAGGAAGCGCTCGTCGGGAAAAATCGTCCCCGCGGTGCTGGCGCTGCTCGTGGTCGCGTCGCTCGCCTTGCTCGGCGGACTGTATTGGTTCTCCTACCGGCCGGACCGCGCGACCGACGCGGCGGCCGCGAAGTCGGCGATTTCGGCCGCCAGTGACGGGACGGTGGCGGTGCTGTCGTATTCGCCCGACACCCTCGACCGCGACTTCTCTTCCGCGAAGTCACATTTGACCGGTGACTTCCTCTCCTACTACGACCAATTCACCCAGCAGATCGTCGCCCCGGCCGCCAAGCAGAAGGCGGTGAAGACCACCGCGGTGGTCCTTCGGGCCGCGGTGTCGGATCTGCATCCCAATTCCGCCGTGGTGCTGTTGTTCGTCAACCAGAGTACGCAGAGCAAGGATCGACCGGAGCCGACCTTCACCAACAGCAGCGTGTCGGTCACGCTGACGAAAGCTGATGGCAAATGGCTGATTTCGTCGTTCAACCCCATATAGGGCCGTCGCGTTGACCACAGGCGACATTCATTCGATGGTGATCGCGTCGGACTACCGCGTTCCGGATCCCAGCCGGGTCTGGCCGCTGCTCGAGCGCCGGAAGGCGGCGCTGGCCGACATCGGCGCCCACCACGTCCTGGTCTACACCTCGACGCATGACTACGGCCGCGTGCTGGTGATGATCGGCGTCCACAGCCGCGAGCCGATCGTGGAGTTGCTGCGCTCCCGGATCTTCTTCGACTGGTTCGACGCGGCCGGCGTCGACGACATCCCCGCCGTCTTCGCCGGCGAGATCGTCGACAGGTTCGTCCCGGCGTCCACGGGAACGACCGAGGCGCCCGGCGTCGTGGTCGCCACCATCGCCTCCGTCCACGATGTGTCGGCGCTGGCCGCCGAAGTCGCCTCGGCCATGGACCGATTCGTCGCGGCCGGCATCCGCAAGACCTGGATCTTTCAGGCCTTCGACGACGAGCACGAGGTGCTGATCATGTCCGAGTTGCCCGACGAGGACAGCGCCCGGCGATGGATCGAGCATCCCGATGCCGCGGCGGAATGGATGTCGGGCGCCGGGGTGGGGCCCTACCCGCCGATATTCGTCGGCCGATTCACCAACATGATGCGCATCGAGGCGGACTGAGCGGCCACCTCATGTTCGTCTGCCTGTGTAACGGGGTCACCAGCCAAACGGTGACCGAGGCGGTCGAAGCCGGGGCCTGCACGACCAAGGACGTCGCCCGGGCCTGTGGAGCGGGCGCCGACTGCGGGCGGTGCCGGCTAACCGTCCAGGCGATATTGCGGTCGTCGAACCCGAACGGCGCGACCGCTCACCCCGGACCCCAGCCGGGGCGCTAGCGGCGAACGCTGCCGTCCGGCGACATCGGCTGGACGAGTTCGACGAGCAGCGGCGGGATCTCGAGCCGCGGCAAGACCACCTCGACGAGCACCATGTTGTCGCGGTGCCGAGCCGCGGCGGTCAGGGCGTCATCGAGCTCGCCGTAGGTCCGCACCCGGAACGCCAGGTGGTCGGTGAAGCCCAGCGCGCCGGGGATGTCGGTCCACTTCCAGTTCACGATGTCGTTGTAGGGGGCCGTCTCGCCGTGGATCGCCCGTTCGACGGTGTAGCCGTCGTTGTTGACCACCACGATGACCGGGGACAGTCCCTCCCGCGAAAAGCTGCCCAGCTCTTGGACGGTCAGCTGCGCGGCACCGTCACCGATCAGCAGCACCGTCCGGCGGTCCGGGTGCGCCACCGCCGCGCCCAGCGCCGCGGGCAGCGTGTAACCGATTGAGCCCCAGAGGGGTTGGCCGATGAAGGTCACCCCCTGGGGCAGGCGGTGGTCGGCCATGCCGTAGAAGGACGTGCCCTGGTCGGCGAGGACGACGTTGCCCGGGGTGAGCGCCGTGCACAGGCGGTCCCACAACATCTCCTGCGTCAGCGGCTGGTCGCGCGGCGGCGGCGGGGGCAGCGCCTCGGCGGGCGGCGACGCCACCGGCGGTGACGTGACCGCGCGCCGGGTCAGGATGGTGGCCAGCGCCTCCAGGGCGGCGCCCATCTCCAGCGGCGCGAAGACCTCACCCGCCACGCTGCTCTGGTACTGCCCCACGTCGATGGTGCGCGCCGGGTCGATCCGCTGGCTGAAGAAGCCGCTGACCATGTCGGTGAACACCACGCCGGCGGTCACCAGCACCGGTGCCTCCTCGATCGCGGTGCGCACCGCCGGGGCACTGGCCGACCCCGCGTAGATCCCCAGGTAGTTGGGTGAGCTCTCGTCGAGCAGGCTCTTACCCCACATCAGCGTGGCGTAGGGCACGACATCGGCCGCCAGCAGCGCCTCGAGTTCTTTGACCACCTGCAGCCGGTGCACCAGCAGGTCGGCCAGGACGGTCAGCTGGTGGTCGGCGATGAGCCGGGAGGCGGCCTCGACGAACAGCGAGAGGGCCCGCGGGCTGGTGCCGCCGGTGTAGCGGGGCAGTGGGTCGCGCGGCGGTTCGGTGGGGAAGCGGGCCACGTCGGTGGACAACAGGATGTATCCGGGCCGCTTCTGCTCGCGCACCTCGGACAGCACCCGGTCGATCTCACGGCGGGCCGTCGCGGGCATGAGGTTGGCTTGGGCACAGGTGATCTCGCGGCTGACCCGGAAGAAGTGCTCGAAGTCTCCGTCGCCCAGCGAGTGGTGCAGCGCGCGCCGGGTGCCCTGTGCGTCCTTGGAGGGCCCGCCGACGATGTGCACGACGGGCACCTGCTCGGCGTAACTGCCCGCAATCGCGTTTGCCGCCGACAGCTCGCCGACCCCGAAAGTCGTTACGACGGCAGCCATTCCGCGCAACCGGCCGTACCCGTCGGCGGCGTACCCGGCGTTCAGCTCGTTGGCGTTGCCCACCCAGCGGATGGCGGGGTGCGCGACGATGTGGTCGAGGAATTCCAGGTTGTAGTCGCCGGGAACGCCGAAGATTTCGGTGACGCCGAGTTCGGCGAGGCGGTCCAACAGGTAGTCACCGACGGTGTAGACGGGCCCGGTCGCTGCGTCAGTCACAAGCACGACGGTACCTCGGTCGAATTCGTTCCGGCGGCCACGCCGTTTCAGTATCGTGCGGGCTATGGCACTCAAAGAATCCCGCGACATCGTCATCGAAGCCAGCCCGGAGGAGATTCTCGACGTCATCGCCGATTTCGAGGCGATGCCCGAATGGTCCGAACCCCACCAGAGTGCGGAGGTCCTCTCGACCGGGGCCGACGGCCGGCCCGAACAGGTCAAGATGAAGGTGAAGGTCGCCGGGATCACCGACGAACAGGTGGTGGCCTACACCTGGGCGGCGGACTCGGTCAGCTGGAAGCTGGTGAGCTCCTCGCAGCAGAAGGCGCAGGACGGGAAGTACACCCTGGTGCCGCAGGGAGACGCGACCCTGGTCAAGTTCGAGCTGCTCGCGGACCCGAACGTGCCGTTGCCCGGCTTCGTCCTCAAACGCGCCGTGAAGGGGACCATCGATTCGGCGACCAAGGCGCTGCGCGAGCGGGTGCTCAAGGTCAAGAAGGGCAACTAGTCGCGGTGGGCGACGGCGGGCCCCTGGCCGGGGTGAAGGTGATCGAGCTCGGCGGGATCGGACCGGGGCCGCACGCGGGGATGATGCTCGCCGACCTCGGGGCCGACGTGGTGCGGGTGCGGCGCCCGGGCGGCTTGGTGATGCCGCCCGAGGACCGCGACCTGTTGCACCGCGGGAAGCGGATCGTCGACCTGGACGTCAAGACGCAGCCTCAGGCGCTGCTCGGGCTCGCGGCCCGAGCCGACGTGCTGCTGGACTGTTTCCGCCCCGGCACCTGCGAGCGGCTCGGGATCGGCCCCGACGAGTGCGCGGCGGTCAATCCGCGGCTGATCTTCGCGCGGATCACCGGCTGGGGGCAGGACGGACCGCTGGCCCGGACGGCGGGCCACGACATCAATTACCTGTCGCAGACCGGCGCACTCTCGGCGCTGGGCTATGCCGACCGGCCCCCGATGCCGCCGCTGAACTTGGTCGCCGACTTCGGCGGCGGGTCGATGCTGGTGCTCCTCGGCATCGTGGCGGCGCTCTACGAGCGGGAGCGCTCGGGCGCGGGGCAGGTGATCGACGCGGCGATGGTCGACGGCGTCAGCCTGCTCGCCCAGATGATGTGGACCATGAAGTCGACGGGAGCGCTGCGCGACCGGCGCGAATCGTTCCTGCTCGACGGCGGCGCCCCGTTCTACCGCTGTTATGAGACCGCCGACGGCAAATACATGGCCGTCGGCGCCATCGAGCCGCAATTCTTCGCGGCGTTGCTGACCGGGCTCGGCCTGTCGGCCGGGGAGGTGCCCGGCCAGCTCGACGTCGCGTCCTACCCGCGGATGTACGAGGTGTTCGCGCAACGGTTCGCCAGCCGGACCCGCGACGAGTGGACGACCACCTTCGCCGGCACCGACGCGTGCGTCACCCCGGTACTGACGTGGACCGAGGCGGCGGCCGACGAGCACCTGAGGGCGCGGTCCACGGTGGTCACCGCACACGGGGTCGACCAGGCCGCACCCGGCCCACGCTTCTCGCGGACCCCGGCCGCGCCGGTCGGGCGGCCGCCGGCGGCCACCTCGCCCATCACCGAAATCGGTTGGTAGTAAACCTTTTACGCCGAACCATTCCGGGGCGGGGCCGCGGTTGCTAGGTTGAGCTCAGTGGCCGTAAAAGCATCACGTGAATTTGTCGTCGACGCGCCGCCGGAAGTGGTCATGGAGGCGCTCACCGATGTCGGCGTGCTGTCAGCGTGGTCGCCCCTGCACAAGAACATCGAAGTGATCGACCGCTATCCCGACGGCCGGCCCCACCACGTCAAGACCACCATCAAGATTCTGGGGCTCGTCGACAAGGAGATCCTGGAATACCACTGGGGTCCCGATTGGGTCGTCTATGACGCCAGAGGGACTTCCCAGCAGCACGGCCAGCATGTCGAGTACAACCTCAAACCCGAGGGCCTCGACAAGACACGGGTGCGTTTCGACGTCACTGTCGAACCGGGCCGGCCGATGCCCGCCTTCATCGTCCGGCGTGCCAGTGAGAGCGTGCTCGACTCGGCGGTCAAGGGATTGTGCGAATTGGTAAACCGTGTCAACGGTTCGACCGAGCCGGAATAGCCGGCGGCTCGCATTTTGCCTTCGGTACCGCCTGACCGGTTGCTAGCTTATTAGCAGTGGCCGTTCAAGCGTCGTCGGAAATCGTCATCGACGCGCCTCCGGAAGTGATCATGGAGGCGCTGGCCGACATGGACGCCGTGCCGTCGTGGTCGCCGGTGCACAAGCGGGTCGAGGTCATCGACAAGCACCCCGACGGGCGTCCGTACCACGTGAAGGTCACCATCTCGGTCACCGGCATCCACGACACGGAACTGCTCGAATACCACTGGGGTCCGGACTGGATGGTGTGGGACGCCGAGAAGACGGCCCAGCAACGGGGCCAGCACGGGGAGTACACCCTGACCAGGGAGGGTTACGACAAGACCAGGGTGCGGTTCGCCATCACGGTCGAACCGTTCGCGCCGCTGCCGGAGTTCTGGGTCAGCCGGGCCCGCAAGAAAATCCTGCACGCCGCGCTGGAGGGTCTGCGTCGGCGCGTGGTCGAGGGCTTCGGTTCGGGCGGGTAGGCGGCCGGTCAGCGCAGGACGGCCAGCCTCCTGATCGCCTCGTCAAGGGTATCCTCGCGTTTGCAGAAGGTGAAGCGCACCAAGTGATTCCACACCTTGGCTTGCGCCGAGGCGTGCTCGGCCGCCGGATCGCAGAACGGCGACAGGGGGATCGCGGCGACGCCCGCCTTCTCCGGCAGGGCCGCGCAGAACGCGGTGCTGTCGTCGTAGCCGAGGGGCCGCGGGTCGGCGCACAGGAAGTAGGTGCCGGCGCTGTCGTGCACCTCGAAGCCGATGTCGGACAGCCCGGCGGCCAGCCGGTCGCGACGGGCCCGCAACGAGTCGCGCAGCCCGGCCACCCACGCGTCCTCGGTGTCGAGCGCGAGGGCCACCGCCGGCTGGAACGGCGCGCCGCCGACGTAGCTCAGGTATTGCTTTGCCGCACGCACCCCGGCAATGAGTTCCGCTGGCCCGCAAGCCCATCCGATCTTCCAGCCGGTGCAGTTGAACATCTTGGCCGCGCTGGAGATGGTGATCGTGCGCTCGGCCATGCCGTCGAGGCCGGCCAGCGGAAGGTGTCGGTGTTCGTCGAACACCAGGTGCTCGTAGACCTCGTCGGTGATCACCAACAGGTCGGCGGCGATCGCGACCTCCGCGATGGCGGTGAGCTCGGCCGGGCTGAGCACGGTGCCGGTCGGGTTGTGCGGCGAGTTGACGATCAGCGCGCGGGTGCGTGGCGTCACCGCGCGGCGCAGGGCGTCGGCGTCCAGGGCGAACCCGCGGCCATGGGGCACCAGGGGCACCGCCACCCGGTGCGCGCCGGCCATCGCCAACACCGGCGAGTAGGAGTCGTAGAACGGCTCGATCAGGAGCACCTCCGAGCCGGGCTCGACCAGGCCCAGCACCGCGGACGCGATGGCCTCGGTCGCCCCGACGGTCACCAGCACCTCGGTGTCGGGGTCGTACTCGATCCCGAACCGCCGCTGCCGCTGGGCGGCGATGGCGGTTCGCAGCGACGGCACGCCGATGCCGGGCGGGTACTGATTGTGTCCCTCGGCGATGGCGTCTTGGGCGGCCTTCAACATGGCCGCGGGCCCGTCCTCGTCGGGGAAGCCCTGCCCGAGGTTGACCGCACCGACCCGCGCGGCCAGCGCCGACATCTCGGCGAACACCGTGGTCGCGTACGGACGCAGCCGCGACACCGTCATGCTGGTCGAGCTTAGGGGGCGCGGGCCCTCGAGCGTCACGCCAGTGTGGCGCTCGCACGCCGGCGCCACGCTGGCGTGTCCCCGGCAGGCGGCGGTACCCCCAGCTCGGCGCGGGAGGCGCCCGGCACTGATGACCAGCGGCGATCGGCCCAACCAACAGGTTGGCCGGGCACTTTGTTAGGGTGCGGTATCTGGACCTACCTTTAATACGGATCCGAAACCCACTCGTGAAGAGGAACTCGACATGTCCGAAGAAGCCTTCATCTATGAGGCCATCCGCACGCCGCGGGGCAAGCAACGAAATGGCTCGCTGAACGAGGTCAAGCCGCTGAACCTGGTGGTCGGGCTGGTCGAAGAGCTGCGCCGGCGCAACCCCGACCTGGACGAGAGCCTGATCAGCGACATGATCCTGGGGTGCGTCTCGCCGGTCGGTGACCAGGGCGGCGACATTGCCCGCACCGCGGTGCTGGCCGCCGGGCTGCCCGAGACCACGGGCGGGGTGCAGCTCAACCGGTTCTGCGCGTCCGGACTGGAGGCGGTCAACACCGCCGCCCAGAAGGTCCGCTCCGGCTGGGACGACCTGGTGCTCGCGGGCGGCGTGGAGTCGATGAGCCGCGTCCCGATGGGCTCCGACGGCGGTGCCTGGGCGCTGGACCCCGAGACCAACTACCAGATCGGCTTCGTGCCGCAGGGCATCGGCGCCGACCTGATCGCGACCATCGAGGGCTTCTCCCGCGAGGATGTCGACGCCTACGCGCTGCGCTCGCAGCAGAAGGCCGCCGAAGCCTGGTCGGGCGGGTACTTCGCGAAGTCGGTGGTGCCGGTGCGCGACCAGAACGGCCTGGTCATCCTCGACCACGATGAGCACATGCGGCCGGACACCACCATGGAGGGGCTGGCCAAGCTGAAGACCGCATTCGACGGCATCGGCGAGATGGGCGGCTTCGACGACGTGGCGCTGCAGAAGTACCACTTCGTGGAGAAGATCAACCACGTGCACACCGGCGGCAACAGCTCGGGCATCGTGGACGGGGCCGCGCTGGTGCTGGTCGGGTCCGAGAAGGCCGGCACCTCGCAGGGCCTGACCCCGCGGGCCCGCATCGTGGCCACGGCGACCAGCGGTTCCGACCCGGTCATCATGCTGACCGGCCCGACCCCGGCCACCCGCAAGGTCCTCGACCGCGCGGGGCTGACCGTGGACGACATCGACCTGTTCGAACTGAACGAGGCGTTCGCCTCGGTGGTGCTGAAGTTCCAGAAGGACCTCAACATCCCCGACGAGAAGCTGAACGTCAACGGTGGCGCCATCGCGATGGGCCACCCGCTGGGCGCCACCGGCGCCATGATCACCGGCACCATGGTCGACGAGCTCGAGCGCCGCAACGCGCGTCGCGCGCTGATCACGCTGTGCATCGGCGGCGGCATGGGTGTCGCCACCATCATCGAGAGGGTTTAAGACCATGGCAGAGAACACCATTGCGTGGGACAAGGATGCCGACGGCATCGTAACGCTGACGCTCGACGACCCCACCGGGTCGGCGAACGTGATGAACGAGCACTACAAGGAGTCGATGCACAAGGCGGTCGAACGCCTTGTCGCGGAGAAGGATTCGGTCACCGGCGTGGTGATCACCAGCGCGAAGAAGACGTTCTTCGCCGGCGGCGATCTGAAGAGCATGATCAACGCCGGACCGGAGAACGCCGGCGACGTCTTCACCGAGGTCGAGGACATCAAGCGCGACCTGCGGACCCTGGAGACCCTGGGCAAGCCGGTGGTGGCCGCCATCAACGGCGCCGCGCTGGGCGGGGGCCTGGAGATCGCGCTGGCCTGCCATCACCGCATCGCCGCGGACGTCAAGGGCCTCGTGGTCGGTCTGCCCGAGGTGACGCTGGGCCTGCTGCCCGGCGGCGGCGGGGTGGCGCGCACGGTGCGGATGTTCGGCATCCAGAACGCGTTCATGAACATCCTGTCGCAGGGCACCCGCTTCAAGCCGGACAAGGCCAAGGAGATGGGGCTCATCGACGAGCTCGTCGGCTCGGTCGACGAGCTGGTCCCCGCGGCCAAGGCGTGGATCAAGGCCAACCCCGACTCGCACGAACAGCCCTGGGACAAAAAGGGTTACAAGATGCCCGGCGGCACGCCGTCCAGCCCGGGCCTGGCGGGCATCCTGCCGTCGTTCCCGGCGCTGCTGCGCAAGCAACTCAAGGGTGCGCCGATGCCGGCGCCGCGGGCCATCCTGGACGCGGCCGTCGAGGGCGCGCAGGTGGACTTCGACACGGCCACCCGCATCGAGAGCCGCTACTTCACTTCCCTGGTCACCGGTCAGGTCGCCAAGAACATGATCCAGGCGTTCTTCTTCGACCTGCAGCACATCAACGGTGGCGGCTCGCGTCCCGACGGCATCGAGCCGGTCAAGATCAACAAGATCGGTGTGCTGGGCGCCGGCATGATGGGCGCCGGCATCGCGTACGTGTCCGCCAAGGCCGGCTTCGACGTGGTGCTCAAGGACGTCAGCATCGAGGCCGCCGAGAAGGGCAAGGGCTACTCGGAAAAGCTTGAGGCCAAGGCGCTTCAGCGCGGCAAGACCACCGAGGAGAAGAGCAAGGCGCTGCTGGACCGCATCACGCCGTCGGCCGACCCCGCCGACTTCAAGGGTGTCGACTTCGTGATCGAGGCGGTGTTCGAGAACCAGGAGCTCAAGCACAAGGTGTTCCAGGAGATCGAGGACATCGTCGAACCCAACGCGCTGCTCGGGTCCAACACCTCGACGCTGCCGATCACCGGTCTGGCGACCGGGGTGAAGCGGCAGGAGGACTTCATCGGGATCCACTTCTTCTCGCCGGTCGACAAGATGCCGCTGGTCGAAATCATCAAGGGCGAGAAGACTTCCGACGAGGCGCTGGCTCGGGTGTTCGACTACACGCTGGCCATCGGCAAGACCCCGATCGTGGTCAACGACAGCCGCGGCTTCTTCACCAGCCGCGTCATCGGCACCTTCGTCAACGAGGCGCTGGCGATGCTCGGCGAGGGCGTCGAACCCGCCAGCATCGAGCACGCGGGTTCGCAGGCCGGCTACCCGGCTCCGCCGCTGCAGTTGTCCGACGAGCTCAACCTCGAGCTGATGCACAAGATCGCGACCGCGACCCGCAAGGGGGTCGAGGACGCGGGCGGCACCTACGAGCCGCACCCGGCGGAGGCGGTCGTGGAGAAGATGATCGAGATCGGCCGCCCGTCGCGGTTGAAGGGCGCGGGCTTCTACGAGTACGCCGACGGCAAGCGCACCCGGCTGTGGCCGGGCCTGCGCGAGACGTTCAAGTCCGGCAGCGCCGATATTCCGTTGCAGGACATGATCGATCGCATGCTGTTCGCCGAGGCGCTGGAGACGCAGAAGTGCCTGGACGAGGGCGTGCTGACGTCGACCGCCGACGCCAACATCGGGTCGATCATGGGCATCGGCTTCCCGCCGTACACCGGTGGGAGCGCGCAGTTCATCGTCGGCTACTCCGGCGCCGGCGGCACGGGCAAGGAGGCCTTCGTGGCCCGGGCGCGCGAGCTGGCCGCCAAGTACGGCGACCGGTTCCTGCCGCCGGCCTCGCTGACGTAAGGCCGGCTCGGCTCCCTCGGCGAGCAGACGCAGAATCGCATGGGAACGGTTCCCGCAGTGCGATTTTGCGTCTGCTCGCGCGTTAGGTGCGGCGCTGGAAGAGGTAGTAGCGCGCCGGGGTCTGCTCGCGCGCATTTCCCCGACTCAGCCGCGCTTCGTCGAGGTCGCCCTCGTCGCCGGCGGACAGCAGCGCCCATGCGGCCGAGAATCGCGATTCCATCTCTTCGGGCTCGACACCCGCCACGCCGAACCGCCCGCGGGGACGGAACGCGACGATGAAGAGCCGTGCGTCCGGGGCGGCCACCGCGCTGACCTCCCGGACGTAGGCCTCGCGATCTGCGCCGCTCATGTTGTGCAGGCAGCCGTTGTCGACGATCAGGTGGAAGTTCGCGCCGATCCCCGCCTGACTCAGCCGCGTGACGTCGGCCCGCACGAAGTCGACCGGCAGATTCGCGGCCTTGGCCCGGGCCTTGTCGAGTGCCCTGGGGGCAAAGTCGACGCCGGTGACTTTCCATCCGTGCTGCGCCAGGTAGATCGACGAGTCCCCGGTGCCGCAGCCGAGGTCGAGGGCCGAACCTGGAGGCAGCGGAGGCGTGTCATTGGTGCCCTGGACGAGGTCTCGCAAAGTCTGCGCGAGCGGGTGGCCGTCCCACGGAGTGAAGCCGATGCGGTAGAAGATCCGAAACAGCGTCTGTTGGAAGCCATGGCCTTTACGGTATGCCTACCCGGCGTCGCACGCGGCGGCGATCCGGCGCCATTGCTCGCGCGGGAAGGCCTTCGGGTCGGCCAGCAGCACCTGCACGCACACGTGGTCGGCGCCGGCCGCACGATGCTCGGCGACCCGGCGCATGATCGCCGCTTCGTCGCCCCACGCGATGATGGCGTCGAAGAGCCGATCGCTCACCTGCGCCAGGTCCTCTTCGGAGAACCCGCTGCGCAACAGGTTGTTGGCGTAGTTGGGTAGCGCCAGATACGCGCGCAGCCAGTCAGTTCCGATCGTTCGCGCCTCGTCGGCGCTGTCGGTCAGGATCACCGTCTGCTCCGGCAGCAGCAGGGGGCCGTCGCCCAAAGTCGCACGGGCGGAAGCGGTGTGGTCGGGGGTGACCAGGTAAGGGTGCGCGCCGCGGGCGCGGATCGCGGCCAGGGCCAGCATCTTCGGGCCGAGCGCGGCGAGCACCCGGCTCTCGGCGGGGACGGGCCGCGGCGCGGCGTCCAGGCCGTCCAAGAACGACGCCGTCGCCGCCAGCGGTTTGCGGTAGCGCCCGGGCTGGCCGGCGTCGATCAGCGGTGCGTGGCTGACGCCGATGCCCAGCAGGAAGCGGTCGCCGTGCCGGGCGGTCAACGTCGCGTACGAGTCGGCCACGTCGCCGGGATCGTGCATCCACAGGTTGAGGATCCCGGTGGCGATCACCGTGCGCTGCGTCGCGGACAGCAGGTTTCCGACCGCGTCGAACACCGGCCCCCCGACGTCCGGTATCCACAGCGCCGGGAACCCCAGTTCGTCCAATTCGGCTGCCGCATCAGCGGATTCGGATGGATCGCCGTAGCGCAGTTGGCTGCTCCAGATGCCGACGCCGGTCAGTTCCATGGGCGATCGTTCCTTTCGCTGGCTTGCAGACCGGTGGCGCCGTAGTCGGGCACCGGCAGCGAGTCGTGCATGCGCACGCCCTTCGTGTTGAGTTTCGCCAGTCCCCGCGACAGCGAGCCGGGCAACGCCGAGACTAACTGGGCGCCGCGGGTCAACGCCCACACCCCGAGCCGCGAGCCGGGGATGAGGCCGCGGGCGGCGCCGCGCGCGAAGGCCCGGCTGCGGTGCACCGGTTCGCGCATCTGCAGCTCGTAGGCGGCGAACGCGCGCAGGTGGTCGCCGTCGGCGCGGGCGAGCTCGCCGGCCAGCACGTACGCGCCGAGGACCGCGAGGCTGGTGCTGCCGCCCACGGCGGGGCCGGGGCAGTATCCCGCGTCACCGACCAGGGTCACCCGCCTGCGCGACCACCTGTCGAGCCGTAGTTGGCTGATCGAGTCGAAGTAGAACGCGGGTGTGCCGTCGGCTTCGGCCAGCCAGCCGTCCACCTGCTCGTGCATACCTGCGAACGTTTCGCGCAGGATTGCCTTCTGCCGCAACGCATCCCGATGGTCATAGTCGAGCTCACCCTTGGTGCGGAACAGGAAAACGGCGCGCGCGTCGTCGAGGTGCTCGGCGGTGTAGATCGCGGCGAGGCGGCCCACGCCGACGTGGCAGGTCATCTCGCCGCGGCCGGCCAGCGCCTTGGGCGCCGACACCACCGCCAGATAGCCGCCGAGGAACCGGGTGAGGTTGGCTTCCTCGCCGAAGGTCAGCCGTCGCACGTTGGAGTGCAGGCCGTCGGCACCGACGATGACGTCGAACCGGCGGTCGGGCGCGTGCTCGAAACTCACCTCGCCGTCATGCTCGATGGCCGTGATCGAGTCGCCGAAGACGTACTCGACGTCGTCGCGGCCGGCGGCGTAGTAGATCTCGCTGAGGTCGTCGCGCATGATCTCCACGTGCCGGTCCGAGGTGGCGGCGTAGATCTTGGTCAGGTCGATCTCGAAGGGCCGCGCCGTCCCCTCCCGATGCATGGTCATGCGGGTCGTCCCCGTGGCGAGCGCTTCGATCCGCGGCAGCACGCCCATGCGCGCCGAGATCTCCATCGCGGGACGGAACAAGTCGACGGCGTGGCCGCCCGTCTTGCGCAGGGCCGGCGCGCGTTCGACGACGGTGACGCCGAAGCCGTGACGGCTCAACCAGTACGCCAGCACGGGGCCGGCGATGCTCGCGCCGGAGACGAGGACCCGCATGGCGACCTCCCGCTTGCTCGACGATGGGTAAGCCTAGCCGGGGCCGGGCCGAACGTTCGGGCTAGAGTCCGTTGCTATGCGCTTCGGTCTCTTCATCCCGCAAGGCTGGCGAATGGATCTGGTCGACATCGCACCGGAGAAGCACTGGGCGGTGATGCGCGACCTCGCCACCTACGCCGACAACGGCGCTTGGGATTCGCTGTGGGTCTACGACCACTTCCACACCGTCCCGATGCCGACCGGCGAGGCCACCCACGAGGCGTGGTCGCTGATGGCCGCCTACGGCGCCGTCACGTCACGGATCAAGCTCGGTCAGATGTGCACCGCGATGAGCTACCGCAATCCGGTGTACCTGGCCAAGGTCGCGGCGACGGCCGACATCGTCTCCGGCGGCCGGATCCAGATGGGCATCGGCGGCGGCTGGTACGAACATGAATGGCGCGCTTACGGTTACGGCTTCCCCTCGGCCGGCGTGCGGCTGGGCCGCCTGGACGAGGGCGTGCAGATCATGCGCGACGCCTGGCGCGACGGCAAGGTCAGCTTCGACGGCAAGCACTACCAGGTCGACGGCGCGATCGTTTCACCCAAGCCCTTGCAGGACAACGGGATTCCGCTGTGGATCGCCGGCGGCGGGGAGAAGGTGACCCTGCGGATCGCCGCGCGATACGCGCAGTACACCAACTTCACGCCGGAACCCGAGGGGTTCGCCCACAAATCGGAGGTGCTGGCGCGGCACTGTCGTGAGGTGGGGACCGACTTCGATGCCATTGTGCGTTCGGCCAACCTCAACGCCGTCGTCGGAACCTCGGAGGGCGACGTCAAGGACCGGTTGCAGCGCGTGCGCGACCGTATCGTCCGCTACGTGCCCGAGGCGGCCGCCGACGCGATGCTCGCCGCCGGCAGCGGGCCCGATTCGGCGACGGGGACACCGGAACAGGTGATCGAGCGGATCGCGAACCTGCGCGACCTCGGTTGCGAGTACGCCATCTGCTATTTCCCGGAGGCCGCCTACGACCGCTCCGGCATCGAGCTGTTCGAGCGCGAGGTGATTCCCGCGTTCAGCTAGCCCGTCAGATGTCGGAGGTGGCGTACCTCTTCTTGACGGGCGGCTCGGCCAGCAGCGGCGGCAAGTCGGTCAGCTTGCCCTCGCCGGCTCGGAACGCGCGGTAGGCCTCGTCGTGCTCCACCGTGTCCCACAATTCGTAGATCAGCCAGTGGGCGTGGTCGTCCTCGTCGACGAGCACGTCGGTGCGGAGGTTCCCGGCGAAGGCCCGGGTGTCCCGCAACGCCCGGCCCATGACGTCGCGCGCCTGCGGCACCGCGTCGGGCTTGAACTTCAGTTCGAGTATCACCGTGACTGGCATGGTCGTCTCCTCGGTTGCGGCGGCGATCCCAAGATATCCGGCCTCGTTGCCGCCCCGGCGCGGGCCGGCACGGGCGGGGTCCGCCGCCACGGATGAGAATGGGGTTTCCACTTTTCGGAAAGCTGTTATACGGTTCAGTGAGCCACGTTCTGTTGGCGCGCCGTGGACGCTTTTGGAGGATCCCCCGATGCAAAAGGCACTCGCCCCCGAGATCTCTACCTGGCCCGACGAGAGCCCGCAGTTGATCGGCAGCCGGTGCGGCAGTTGCGGCGCCACCACCTTCCCGGTGCAGCAGTGGTGCCCGCGCTGCAGCCTCGGGGAAATGACCGACGTGTTGCTGCCGCGCCGCGGAACGCTGATCGCGTGGACCACCCAGGGCTTCCCGCCCGGCGCTCCGTACGCCGGGCCGACCGGCAAGGACTTCGTCCCGTTCGGGGTGGGCCTGGTCCAGCTCGACGACGTCATCCGCGTCGAGGGCCGGCTGACCGAAAACGACCCGGCCAAGCTGCGGTTCGGTCAGGAGGTCGAGCTCACCATGGTCCCGCTCAGCACCGACGAAGAGGGCACCGAAATCATGACGTTCGCGTTCCAGCCGGTGTAGTGGCGATCGCGAGAAGGAGGAGACCGAGATGACCAACGATGTCGCCATCATCGGCGTGGGTCTGCACCCGTTCGGCCGGTTCGACAAGACCGCGATGCAGATGGGCGCCGAGGCCGTCCAGGCGGCGCTGCAGGACGCCGGGGTGGCGTGGAAGGACATTCAATTCGGTTTCGGCGGCAGCCACGAGGTGTCCAACCCCGACGCGGTCACCCGCCTGGTGGGTCTCACCGGCATCACGTTCACCAACGTGTTCAACGCGTGCGCCACCGCGGCCAGCGCCATCCAGCAGACCGCCGACACCATCCGGTTGGGGAAGTACGACATCGGCATCGCCATCGGGCTGGACAAGCACCCGCGTGGCGCGTTCACCGACGACCCGGCCAAGCTCGCGCTGCCGCAGTGGTATGCGCAGAACGGGCAGTTCGTCACCACCAAGTTTTTTGGGATGAAGGCCAACAAGTACATCCACGACCACCACATCTCGCAGGCCACGCTGGCCAAGGTCGCGGCCAAGAACTTCCGTAACGGCGCGCTGAATCCGAACGCCTTCCGGCGCAAGCCGATTCCCGAAGAAGAGATCCTCAACTCGACCGTGCTCAACTATCCCCTGACGCAGTACATGTTCTGCGCGCCCGACGAGGGCGCCGCCGCGGTGATCATGTGCCGCGCGGACATGGCGCACAAGTTCACCGACAAGCCGGTGTACGTGCGCGCCTGCGAGATCCGGACGCGTCGGTTCGGGGCGTACGAAGTGCACGCGACGTCGGCCCCCCTGGACGAGGACGCGTCACCGACGGTCTACGCGGCACGGGCGGCGTACGAGGCGGCGGGCATCGGGCCGGAGGATGTCGACGTCGCGCAGCTGCAAGACACCGACGCCGGCGCCGAGGTGATCCACATGGCCGAGACGGGCCTGTGCGCCGACGGGGAGCAGGAGAAGCTGGTGGCCGACGGCGCCACCGAGATCCACGGCTCGATGCCGGTCAACACCGACGGCGGGTTGATCGCCAACGGCGAGCCCATCGGCGCGTCGGGGCTGCGGCAGATGCACGAACTGGTGCGTCAGCTGCGCGGCGAGGCGGGCGAGCGTCAGGTGCCCGGCAATCCGCGCGTCGGCCTGGCCCAGGTGTACGGCGCACCGGGTACCGCGTCCGCGACCATCCTGTCGCTCTAGCCGGTGGCGCGAGCAGCCGCGAAATCGCACTGGAGCAGCGTTTTTCGCGCGAGTTTGCGACTGCTCGCGGTCAGATGGCCGGGCCCAGCAGGTCGTCCGCGTCGCGGATGATGTAGCCGTAGCCCTGCTCGGCGAGGAAGCGCTGCCGGTGTGCGGCGTACTCGGCGTCCAGGCTGTCGCGCGCCACCACCGAGTAGAAGATCGCTCCGCCGCCGTCGGCCTTGGGCCGCAGCAGCCGCCCCAGCCGCTGCGCTTCCTCCTGGCGTGACCCGAAGGTCCCCGAAACCTGCACCGCCACGGAGGCTTCCGGCAGGTCGATGGAAAAGTTGGCGACCTTGGACACCACCAGAGTGGACACCTCGCCGCGCCGGAACGCGTCGAACAGCTCCTCGCGTTCCTTGGTCCGCGTCGACCCCTGGATCACCGGGGCGTTCAGTTCGGCACCCAACTCGTCGAGCTGGTCGAGGTAGGCGCCGATCACCAGCGTCTGCTCGCCGGGGTGCCGGCTCAGCACCGACTTGACCACGGCGATCTTCGAATGCGCCGTCGAGCAAAGCTTGTAGCGCTCTTCGGGTTCCGCGGTCGCGTACATCATGCGCTCGTTGTCGGTCATGGTGACCCGCACTTCGACGCACTCGGCCGGCGCGATCCAGCCCTGGGCCTCGATGTCCTTCCACGGCGCGTCGTAGCGCTTGGGGCCGATCAGGGAGAACACGTCGCCCTCGCGGCCGTCCTCGCGGACCAGCGTGGCGGTGAGCCCGAGGCGCCGCTTGGACTGCAGGTCGGCGGTCATCCGGAACACCGGCGCCGGCAACAGGTGGACCTCGTCGTAGATGATCAGCCCCCAGTCGCGGCTGTCGAAGAGTTCCAGGTGCCGGTACTCGCCCTTGGTGCGCCGGGTGATCATCTGATACGTCGAGATGGTGACGGGCCGGATCTCCTTGCGCTCACCGGAGTACTCGCCGACCTCGTCCTCGGTCAGCGACGTGCGCGCGACCAGCTCGCGTTTCCATTGCCGGGCCGCGACGACGTTGGTGACCAGGATCAGCGTCGTCGCGCTGGCCTTGGCCATGGCGGCGGCGCCGACCAGGGTCTTGCCGGCCCCACAGGGCAGGACCACCACCCCGGATCCGCCCGACCAGAACGAATCCGTGGCCATCTGCTGGTAATCGCGCAGGTGCCAGCCGTCCTGGGCCAGGCTGATCGGGTGCGCCTCGCCGTCGACGTAGCCCGCCAGATCCTCGGCGGGCCAACCGATCTTGAGCAGCATCTGCTTGACGCGGCCCCGCTCGCTGGGGTGGACGACGACCGTGTCGTCGTCGATCCGGGCGCCCAGCATGGGGGCGATCTTCTTGTTGCGCAGCACCTCCTCGAGCACCGCGCGGTCCAGGCTCACCAGGGTCAGGCCGTGCGCCGGGTGTTTGACCAGCTGCAGCCGGCCGTAGCGGGCCATCGTGTCGACGATGTCGACCAGCAGCGGCTGGGGCACCGCGTACCGGGAGAAGCTGACCAGCGCGTCGACCACCTGCTCGGCGTCGTGGCCGGCGGCGCGGGCGTTCCACAACGCCAACGGCGTGATGCGGTAGGTGTGCACGTGCTCGGGCGCGCGTTCCAGCTCGGCGAACGGCGCGATCGCGGCACGCGCCGCGCCGGCCTGCTCGTGGTCGACCTCGAGCAGCACCGTCTTGTCGGACTGCACAATCAACGGGCCGTCAGTCAATGGCCCAACTCCTTCTGCTTGTGTCGGGGGCGCGGCTCATCGCAATCCATTATCGGCCGTTGGCCGACACCACCGACGTGATGCGGTGGATGGCGAAGTCGCGCAGCCGCCCGGACGCCGAGTCGAACGCGGTCAGCTGCCCGCCCCGAATGGTGATGGGCGACACGACCCGCTGGGTGGCGACGCCCGCGGCATCCAAATAACCGATCACCAACGTGTCTTGTTCCTTGGCCGCCCGCTGCAGCAACGACATGGTGACCGCGGGATCGACCCGGATGTTGCCGAACGGGGCGGCGGTCACCTTCCGCAGCACCGCCACCACCGCGTTCAGGCTCTCGCTGTTGGGCCGCGGCATCGGGCGGTAGGGCCGCCGCTGCTGCGGCGTGGCCACCCGGGCGCCCCGGGGCCGGACGTCGACGATGGCGCCCGTGGAGTCCTCGGCCGCCGGCGCGAAGCCCGCCGCGCGCAGTGCGACCAGCACTTCGCCGATCGGCGCCGGCGACACCGCGACGGTCGGGGCCAGGGCGCGCAGTTGCACCCCTTCGGTCGCGGGGGCGGCCACGGCCTGGGCCAGCAGCGCCGGGTCCTCGCACCGCACGAACGACGCCGCCATGCCGATCCGCAGCTGGCCGTGCCGGCGCGCGACGTCGTCGATGAGATAGGTAAGGCCTTGTGGGACAGGCGTTTTGGAGTGCTTGGCGAACAAGGCATGCATCCAGTCGCGGGTCTTGCCGACGTCGAGGGCGTGCCGGATCGTCTGCTCGCTGACGCGGTACACCATCGCAGTGCCGGCCGATTCGACGGTGGCCACCGCGGCCAGTTGCTCGGCGAGGTCGCGGTGCAGTGGGCCCGGCACCACCACGGTCAGGTCGGCCTGAACCAGGAAGTGATCGATCGGTTTGGGCAGCGCCCGCGCCATGGCGTCGATCGCGGCCTGCGCGTCGGCGCCGTCGTCGAGCAGGGCACGGCCGGGGTTGCTGAGCGCCCCCCGGCCCACCAGGCCCAGCGCGTGGCTCTCGGCCAGCAGGTCGGCGACCGGTCCGGGCTGCAGCCGTTTGGCCCAGCGGGGCCGGCGCCAGATGAGCGCCGCCGACGCCTCGACGGCGTCGACGCCCGCGCCGGGCGGCAACTGGGCCAGCATGCCGAGCAGCAGCCGACGATCCAGCGGCGCGGCGGTCGAATACAGCGCATCGGTAAGGGCGCCATAGGGTTTGGCGTCCGGGCTGCGGGTCCCGATCAGGGCCGGCCGGCTCGGCAGGTCGAGCCAGCTGCCGGCCAGCAGCTGCCAGCGCTCGGCGGTGGGCAGCGCCGCGAACCGGTCGGTGGCCACCGTCGGTGCCCAGTACGGCCCGTCACCGGTGGCCGGTTCGGGGTCCGGCATGCCGCTGGCGATCAGGCCCGCCGCGGCCGCCACCTCGAGGATCAGGCCGAGCCGCGACTCGTCGATGCCGGTCATTTTGCTCAGCCGCTTGACGTCACGAATCCCCAGTCCGCCGCTGCGTAGCTCGGAAACCGGTGCGGCGGCGAGCGTTTCGATCAGAACATCGAGCTCCCGCAGCAGGTCGATGGTGGCCCCGGCCGCCGCGGCGTCGACGTCGTCGGTGGTGGTGGTGGAGACCACCGGGTCGGGTGCCGTCAGTTGCCTGGGTCCCGGCTGTTCGCCGCGCAGCACCTGCCCGACGTGGCGGGGGAGGATCACGGTTTCGGCGTCGACGCGGCGCAGCAGGCCCATCGCCAGCAGCTGCGGCACCGGGCGGTCCGCGGGGGCGCCGGGAGCGGCGTCTCGGGTGCGGCCCATCGGCGAGCCCTCGAGGAGCTTCTCCAGCACGTCGAGCTGCGCCTGGTTGAGGTCGTCGATCAGGCCGCCGATCTCCTCGCCCGTGCGGGAGGCGTCCTCGAGCGTCACCTGGCCCGGGTACCACGGCAACGCCGTGCCGGCGTCGGGTGCGACGCGGAGCGCGGCGTCGCCCCACGCCAGGGCGCGTTCGCGGAGATCGTCAAGCGCGCCGACCACGTCGGCCTCGGGGGCGCGCTCACCGATCAGCGCCAGCAATTTCGGCGTCGGCACCGGCATCGAATCGGCCTGCAGCACCAGCAGCGCGTCGAGCACCGCCAGCCGCAGGAAGTCGAGCTCGTCGGTGGCGGCTTTGACCGACTGGCGGGCCTGGGCCCGCGCCGCGAGGGCGGCGATGCTGCCGGGCGGCGGCTGGGCGAGGTCCGGACGCAGCTCCAGCAGTCGGATCAGCCGCTCGTCGGGCAAGTCGGCCAGCCACGACCCCAGCGGGATGTCCGGGGTGTTGTCGGTCATTGCTGACCAGCGTAAAACAGTCGGCGGGTGCCGAGCGCGCAACGATTGCCGGCAGCTGGTCGGCCGAACTGACGGTCTTGCACTACGCGCGCAAGAGCGACCTGTCAGAATGGACGCGTGGCTGACACTGCTGAGGGCAAAGCCCGCAAAACCAGGTATGTCGACAACGGCTGGCCGACGACGGACCAAGACGACCACGCGGTGAGCGAACTCGCGACCGACCGGACGGGCGCGTTGTCGCCCTTCGGCGAGCTGGTGTTCCCGCTACCCTCCACGGACCTGCCCTACCTGCACCCGGTCACCGTCGTTAACCGGTAGGCGCCAGCATGGCCAGGGCCTCCGAGGCCGCCAAGCCCCCGGCGGAGTGGGCGCCGGGAGAACCTCCGCCGGCCGCCCTGTCGCATCTGGACGACCGCGGAGCTGCGCACATGGTCGACGTCACCGGCAAGGGGGCCACCAAGCGGACCGCCGTCGCCGCGGGCGCCCTACATACGTCACCGCGCGTCGTGGAGCTGATTTCGGCCGGCGGCCTGCCCAAGGGCGACGCGCTGGCCACCGCCCGGGTGGCCGGGATCATGGCCGCCAAGCGCACCAGCGATCTCATCCCGCTCTGCCACCAGTTGGCACTCACCGGGGTCGACGTGGAATTCACCGTGGGGGAGGCCGCCATCGAAATCACCGCGACGGTGCGCAGCACCGACCGCACGGGCGTGGAGATGGAGGCGCTGACGGCGGTCAGCGTGGCCGGTCTGACGCTGTACGACATGATCAAAGCGGTTGACCCCGCCGCGCGCCTCGATGACATTCGGGTGCTGCGCAAGGAAGGCGGCAAGACCGGGACGTGGGTGCGGTGATGGGCTCCCGAACCGCCCGCGTCATCATCGCCTCGACCCGGGCGTCGGCCGGAGTGTACGAGGATCGGTGCGGGCCCATCATCGCCGAATGGCTCGGCGAGCGCGGGTTTTCGTTCGATGAGCCGGAGGTGGTTGCCGACGGCGAGCCGGTGGGCGAGTCCCTGCGCAAGGCGGTCGGCGACGGAGTCGACGTGGTCATCACCTCGGGCGGCACCGGCATCTCGCCCAGCGACAGCACTCCCGACCAGACGGTGGCGGTGCTGGACTACATGATCCCTGGGCTGGCCGACGCCATCCGCCGGTCGGGACTGCCGAAGGTGCCGACGTCGGTGTTGTCACGCGGGGTGTGCGGGGTGGCGGGGCGGACGCTGATCGTCAACCTGCCGGGTTCTCCCGGCGGGGTGCGCGACGGCCTGGGGGTGCTCGCCGACGTGCTCGATCACGCGCTCGACCAGCTCGCCGGTGGAGACCACCAGCGATGACGCTCGTCGTCCGCGCGGCCATGACCGATCAACCCATCTTCCTTGCCGAGCACGAGGAACTCGTGGGCCATCAGTCGGCCGGGGCGATCGTCGGCTTCGTCGGCATGATTCGCGACCACGACGGCGGCCGGCGGGTGGTGCGCCTGGAATACACCGCGCATCCGACGGCCGAGCAGGTCTTGGCCGAGGTCGTCGCCGATGTCGCGGGGCAGTCGAGCGGGGTGCGCGCCGTCGCGGCGAGCCACCGGGTCGGGGTGCTGCACATCGGAGAGGCGGCGCTGGTGGCCGCGGTGGCCGCCGACCATCGTCAAGCCGCGTTTACCACCTGCGCGCTGCTGGTCGACACCATCAAGGCGCGGTTACCGGTGTGGAAGCACCAGTTCTTCGACGACGGAACCGAGGAATGGGTGGGCTCGGCCTAACGCCGTAGCGATTGGAATGCCGGCACGCCCCGAAGCGGAAACGTTCGAGGCGTGCCGGGCAGTCTGACGGGCGGAACTCAGGTGGCCGGGGCCGGCTGGGCGATCGCGTCCAGCGCGTCGTTGCCCTGAATGTCCTGAGCCCGAATGGCGTCCCACAGTTGCTTGGTGTAGCCGACCGTTGAAACGTGCTGCGGCATGTTGGCCGGCACGAAACCGTGGAAGTCGTCGCCGGCCACGGGCGCGTCCGCCGGGGGTGCGGGCGGGAGGTCCGCCGGGGGAGCCGGCGGGAGATCCGCCGGGGGTGCCGGCGGTATCGCGTCGGCGGGAGGTGCGGGCGGGAGCTCCGCAGGAAGGTCCGCCGGGGGTGCCGGCGGTATCGCGTCTGCGGGAGGTGCGGGCGGGAGGTCCGCAGGAAGGTCCGCCGGGGGTGCCGGCGGTATCGCGTC
>NZ_GG770554.1:280166-356227 GCF_000164135.1 Mycobacterium parascrofulaceum ATCC BAA-614
GCGGGCGGCGGCGCCAGCGGCGCCGGTTGACCGTTGATCCCGGGCGCGTCCAGCGGGGCGTCCAGCCCGGCCGGCGCGGGAACCTCACGCGGCGTGGGGCCCGACAGCGGGCCACCGCACACGGGCCAGGCGCCGCGGCCCTGGGTCGCGAGCACACGCTCGGCGACGGCGATCTGCTGCTCCTTGGTGGCCAATTCCGCCGACGGGGCGTACTGGCCGCCACCGTGGGATGCCCAGGTGCTTGCGCTGAACTGCACGCCGCCGTGGTAACCGTTGCCGGTGTTGATGGCCCAGTTGCCACCCGACTCGCAACGGGCTACCTGGTCCCATTCACCGTCGGTGGCCGCGGCCGCCTGGCCGGCCAGGGCGATGCTGCCGCCGCCGAGGACCGCTCCGGTCACGGCGATTTTGGCGACGCTGATGTTTGACGTGCTGGGCTTACGGTGACGTCCACTCATAGGCCGTGCAAATTCCTCTCTCGTCACGCGCCTGCGAGGTCAGCTGTCGGGTTCGGGTTGGAGAGGCCACCCGGCCGTCGTCGTCTCCGCTGCGAAACGACTCGGCTTCACCCCAAGGGGCCGCGAGCGGCCCCAGTCCGATCACGGTGGACCGGTGGGTCCCCCGTCTCCATCCATGTAGGTCGATGGGCCCCCGCCTATTGGATGGAGCTCGGCGCGATAGGGAGGGGAGGTCCGCCAATTCGGTTGCCTTGGCGTGCCTTCGGAGAAAGGTAGCGGTTTCTGTTGGTCCCGTCACGTTCAGCGAAACCCGGCGTTTCCCTTCCGGCCGTGTCGGAAAAGCCGAGGAACGCGCGGCATTCACGCAGGTCATAGAGGCCGATATCCGGGCGTGATGGCGTCGTTATCGTTTCGTTACGTGAGGTATCTCACAGTTTTAGCCGCCGGCGAAGGGGGGCAGCACGTCGATCGTGTTGCCGGTGCGTAACGACGCGGTCTCGTCGCGGACGGCGACTCCGTCGCACAGGTATGAACACCTACTCAACACGGTGGCGAGCCGGGAACCCCGGATGGCGAGACGCTCGACGAGTTCGGCCACCGTGGTGCCGGGGCGCAGCACCAGCGTCTCGGAGTCGGCTCCGACGGCCGCACGGGCGGCCGCGAAATAGCGCACGGTCACCTGGATGCCGTCGTGTTCGACGGCGGTTTCGGACACCGGGTCAGCCACCGATCGCGCTCATCGGGCGGTCGGGCTGGACGAAGCTCGGGTCGTTGATGCCGTGACCGGCGGGCTTGCCCCACATCGCGACGCGCCACGCGGCTTCGATCGCGTCGTCGGACGCGCCGGTGCGCAACAGGGTCCGAAGATCGGTCTCATCGGCCGAGAACAGACAGCTGCGGATCTGGCCATCGGCCGTCAGCCGGGTGCGATCGCAGGACGAACAGAACGCGTGGGACACCGACGCGATGACACCGAATTTTCCGCTCGGCGTGCCGGGGCCGGTGTCGACCAGCCACAGCTCGGCGGGCGCCGACCCGCGCGGCGCCGGGTCCGGACGTAACCGGAAATGTGGCCGCAGTGTGTCGAGTACATCGTCGGCGCTCAACGCGGCGCCCCTGCGCCATTGGTGCCCAGCGTCCAGGGGCATCTGCTCGATCACCCGCAGTTGGTGGCCGCGCTCGAGGCAGAACCGCAGCAGGTCGACGACGTCCTCACGCCCGGTGACCGGGTCGAGCACCGCGTTCACCTTGACCGGTGTCAGGCCCGCCTCGTGGGCGGCGGCCAGGCCGGCGAGCACGTCGTCGAGCCGGTCCCGACGGGTGATCGCCGCGAAGTGGTCGGGATCCACGCTGTCCATGGACACGTTGACGCGATTCAGGCCGGCCCGGGCCAGCCCGGCGGCGCGCCGCGCCAGCCCGACACCGTTGGTGGTCAGCGAGATCTCCGGACGGGGCCGCAGGCCGGCCACGGCGGCGACCACCTCTTCCAGGTGCCGCGCCAACAGCGGCTCACCCCCGGTGAACCGCACGCTGGTGATGCCCAACCGGGTGACGGCGATGTGCATGAGCCGGGTCAGCTCGTCGGGACGCAGGAGCTGCTCGCCGGGCAGCCAGTCCAGGCCTTCGGCCGGCATGCAGTAACTGCACCGCAGGTTGCAGCGGTCGGTCAGTGACACGCGCAAGTCGGTGGCGACCCGCCCGTAGGTGTCCACCAACGGGCCCGTCGTCGGCGCGTCGCGCGCGTCGGCGCCGGCGGTGCGGCCCGGCACCGTCGGCACGCCCAGCGCGGTCAGCGTCATGCGGCCACCGGCACGGAGTGGGACGGCGCGCTGACCGGCACGATCTGCTTGCCCAGCGGCATCAACGACACCGGGATGAGCTTGAGGTTGGCCAGCGCCAGCGGAATGCCGACGATGGTGATCGCCATCGCCAGCGCGCTGGCCACGTGGCCGATCGCCAGCCATATCCCGAACAACAGCACCCAGATGATGTTGCCGATGAGGGCCCCCGTTCCCGACGTCGGCTTGTCGACGATCGTGCGGCCGAACGGCCACAACGCATACGCCGCGATGCGCAGCGACGCGAAGCCGAAGGGAATGGTGATGATCAGCAGGAAGCAGGCGAGCGCCGCGAGGAAGTACCCGGCGGCCATCCACAGGCCGCCGAACACGAGCCAGATGACGTTCAGGATCAGGCGCATATCTCCTCCACCGTTGACGCCCAGCCTACCGAGTGCGGGTAAACGGGGGTGCTCGTTAGGTGAGCAGCCGAGTAGGATCTATAGACCAAACGGCGTCCTGCGCAGGCGGGACGCTTATTCTGTTGGCCATTCTATTGATCCGTTAGACAAGCAGGTGAGACCAGTGCCGACCGGCAAGGTTAAGTGGTACGACGCCGACAAGGGGTTTGGCTTCCTGTCGCAAGAGGACGGCGAAGACGTGTACGTCCGCTCGTCGGCGTTGCCCGCTGGGGTCGAGGGGCTCAAAGCGGGCCAGCGTGTGGAGTTCGGCATCGCCTCCGGGCGGCGCGGACCTCAGGCGCTGAGCCTCAAGCTGATTGAGCCGCCGCCCAGCCTCACCAAGGCTCAGGGTCGCCGCGAGGCGCCCGTTGAGCACAAGCACAGCCCCGACGAGCTGCACGGCATGGTCGAGGACATGATCACGCTGCTGGAGAGCGCGGTGCAGCCCGAGTTGCGCAAGGGTCGCTACCCGGACCGCAAGACGGCTCGACGCGTTTCCGAGGTGGTTCGGGCGGTCGCCCGGGAGCTCGATTCCTAGCTCCCCGGCGGAGCCGCTGGCACTGGGCCGCCCCGTGAGGCTCGGGCAGAATCGTGGGCATGGCCGCCTACGTCGCCGAAAAAGGTGACTTCACCCGCGATACCGACTACATCACCAGCCGCGTCACCGCCGACGGTCGCGACGGTTACCGGGTGGAGCCCGGCCGGTACCGGCTGATCGTCGCTCGCGCCTGCCCGTGGGCGAACCGCGCGATCATCGTCAGGCGCCTGCTTGGGCTGGAAAGCGTTCTCTCCATTGGGTTTTGCGGGCCCACCCACGACGAGCGCAGCTGGACGTTCGACCTCGACCCTGGCGGCCTCGACCCGGTGCTGAAAATCCCGCGGCTGCAGGACGCGTACTTCAAGCGCTTCCCCGAGTACCCGAAGGGCATCACGGTTCCCGCGCTGGTCGACATCCCGACGGGCGCGGTCGCCACCAATGATTTCGCCCAGATGACGCTGGATTTCTCCACGGAGTGGACCGCCTACCACCGCGACGGCGCGCCGGAGCTATACCCGGAGCGGCTGCGCGCCGAGATCGACGAGGTGAACAAGCGGGTCTACACCGAGATCAACAACGGGGTGTATCGGTGCGGCTTCGCCGGTTCGCAACAGGCTTACGACGCGGCCTACGACCGGCTGTTCGCCGCGTTGGATTGGGTGAGCGACCGCCTGGCCGGTCAGCGATACCTGGTGGGCGACACCATAACCGAGGCGGACGTGCGGCTGTTCACAACGCTGGCCCGCTTCGACCCGGTGTACCACGGGCATTTCAAATGCAACCGCAGCAAACTGAGCGAGATGCCGGTGCTGTGGGCGTATGCGCGCGACCTGTTCCAGACACCGGGGTTCGGCGACACCGTCGACTTCGTCCAGATCAAGCAGCACTATTACATCGTGCACGCCGACATCAACCCCACCCGCATCGTGCCCAAGGGGCCGGACCTCAGCGGTTGGCTGTCGCCGCATGGGCGGGAGTCCTTGGGCGGCAAGCCGTTCGGCGACGGAACCCCTCCGGGCCCGCCGCCCGCGGGCGAGCGAGTGGCATAGCCCTCTCAAGGCTGGCACCCTCGTCGAGCAAAGTCTGCGACCGGGCTGAATGTCGGCGGCTTCGACGCCGCGCCGCCGGGCGGGCGCGGAAGGTCGTTTGGTCATCAGGGATGGGACCAACGGCCCCTGACCGCGCATCACCGAAATCCTAGAGTTGACCGTGCCGGACCACACTCTCCTAGGGACGAGGCATCCAAATGGTCAGCGAAACAGGGAATCCGGGAATCGTCGTCGCGATCGACGGATCGCCGGATTCGAACGAGGCCATCCGGTGGGCCGCCCGAGAGGCAACGATGCGCAAGGTGGCCCTGACCCTGGCGCATGCCGCGGCGCCGTCGCCCGGCGGGGCGCCGGTGCTCGAGTGGACAGGAGAGTCCGCCCCGGCGGAATTCCGCGAACAGCTGGGCAGGTCGGTAGAGCGGATCCTTGCCGACGCAGCCAAGATCGTCGAGAGCACGACCGACGAAGACAGCCGGCCGCGAGTCAACAATGAGGTGATCACCGACGCGCCCGTCCCCGCGCTCGTCGAGTTGTCGACGAAAGCCGACATGGTCGTGGTCGGTAGCCGCGGTCACGGAGCGTTGGAACGCGTGCTGTTGGGATCTGTCAGCACCGGGCTCGTCCACCACGCCCACTGCCCGGTGGCGGTGATCCGCAACGAACCCTCGCCCCGCGAGGGCTGCGTGCTTGTCGGCGTCGATGGTTCGCCGGTGTCGGAGCTGGCGACCGCCATCGCGTTCGACGAAGCTTCCTGGCGGGGTGCGGAACTCGTCGCGCTCTATGCCTGGACCGACGCCGAGCTTCCCGACATCCCGATGCGGGAGTGGACCGGAACGACCAGAACCTCCTGGACGGCACTGCAATCTGAGGCCGAGGAAACATTGGCGGAGCGTCTGGCGGGGTACCGGCAACGCTGTCCCGACGTCGTCGTCCGTCGCGAGGTCGTGGTCAACCGGCCCGCCCAACACCTCGTCGAGGGCTCAGAGTCGGCGCAACTGGTGGTCGTCGGAAGCCACGGGCGCGGCGGCTTCGCCGGAATGCTGCTCGGATCCGTGAGCACGGCAGTGGTGCACGCGGTGCGCACACCGGTGATCGTCGCTCGACCGCGTTAGCCGTCGTCACACCGGCACTCCGTCAGGAGACCAGGCGCACCGACCATTCCGCGTGCGGGACGTCGCGGAGCTCGCCGCCGGGATCCATCACCAGCGTCAGCAACTGCACGACGATCCCGACCATGCGGCCCCGATGCGGGTCGACCGGTGGAATGGTGACCGCGAACCGGGTGTTCGGCCGAAAGATGGTGCTGGTCGTGTTGGTTGGATCCTCGTAGACCTGCAGCAGCCGCCAGGGCGCCCGGTAGATCGCGTCGGGCACCGACAGCTGCACCGGATAGCGTTCGCTGACCTTCAGCTCGCCCTGGGTCTGGGTCGTGTCACAGTCGTCGAGGTTCAGCACGCTGCAGTACAGGTACGGCCCCACCCTCGTGAGGTGGCCGTGCGAATACGCGCTGATCTCGGGGCGCTGCGGGCCGGACGGCCGCACCAGCAGCCAGGTGCCGACCCCGACGGCCACGCACAGCACCGTCATCAGGCCGGTCAGCAGGAGGGCCATTCCGCGTGTCACTCGGGCACCACCGCCGGGCTGCCGTGGCGCACGCGCTCTTGTTCCACCATGACCGGCCGGTTGCCCCCCAGTCCCGGAATCAGCGAATTCCCTTGATAGCTCACGAGCGTCTGCGCCAACCCGAGGATCAGCAGCGCCGTGACCGCGGTGAAGCCGACCCACAGTTCGGTGTAGACCAAGACGCCCACGGCGCCGCCCAGCACCCAGGCCAGCTGCAGCGTCGACTCAGAGCGCCCGAATCCGGACGCGCGCGATTCCTCTGGCAGGTCGTTCTGCAGCGAGGCGTCCAGCGAGGCCTTGGCGATGGCGCTGGAGCCCGACGTGACCAGGGTGGCAATGACGGCCGCCGCGAGGGTGCCCGCCACCGACGCCGCCAACGCGACCGCCGAGACCGCCAGCGTGCAGCGCACCACCAGCACGGCCGGCCGGCCCAGCTGCAGGCGTGCCGCGGCGAAGTTGCCGGCGAAGTTCCCGATGCCGGCGGCCGCGCCGATCATCCCCAGCATCCCCAGCTGAACCCAGCCGCTGGCCTGGTGTGCCTTGGCGACAAACGCCGGGTACAAGAACAAGAAGCCGACCATGACCTTGATGGTGCAGTTGCCCCACAGCGAGGTGATGATGTTGCGGCCCAGTGGTTGTCGCAACGCACCGCCGGCCTTCTTGACCTCTTTGCGCCAGTGCCTGCGCGGCGGCTCGCTGTCCTGCCGGTAGCTCAACGTGGCCGGTACCTCGCCCGCCGTCACCTCGACCCAGCGGGGGATCCGCATCGACAGCAAGGCACCGGCGATCGTGACTGCGATGACGACGAACAGCGCGCCGGGCAGCTTGAACAGGTGGGTGCAGACGAACTCGACGCCGGCCGCGACGGCCCCGCCGGCGATGGTGCCGCCGAGCAGACCGAACACGGTCAACCGGGAATTCACCCGCACCAGGTCGATGGTCGGCGGCATGACGCGCGGGGTCACGGCGCTGCGCAGCACGCTGAACGACTTGGAGAACACCATCATCGCGAGTGCGCACGGGTAGAGCACCCACGACGGGTAGCTCCCGGTGGCACCGTCGTAATTCAGGATCAGCAGGAGCGCCAACGCCGTACGCAAAATGAAGGACCCGGCGAGCGCGACCCGCCGTCCGTGCTGCAACCGGTCCAGCGCGGGACCGATGAGCGGCGCGATGACGGCGAACGGCGCGATGGTGATCAGCAGGTATAGCGCGACCCGGCCCTTGCTCTCGCCGGTGGCCGCCGCGAAGAACAGCGTGTTGGCCAGCGCCACGGCCATCGAGGCGTCCACCGCGAAGTTGGCCACCACCGGCCAGGTCAGCGCCGTCAGGCCGGATTTGTCGGCGCCGTCGGCGGTGGCGGCCCGTTGCACCATCCAGTACATCCGCGAACCCATCTCGCGGCTTCGCAGCGCGGCGGCGCGGGTGACGGTGATCCGTTCGCCGGCGACCGCAGTGCGCGGGGGCACGCTATCGCTTCGATCCGGCTCCGACTGGTGGCCGATGGGCGGCAGGTAGCGGTTGGAGCTGGGCATCGGCGGTGGGCGGCGCGCCCGCCGGCTCGGGGCGTCATCGGCGGGGTAATTCGCCATGCCCGGATGTTGGTTGGCGGCCCCATTGCGGGGCCGGCGACCCGGGGTGGAGGCCACGCGGCCCGGATCATCACGCCGCCGTCCAGACACGTTGGAGATTCTCCCCTATGGCGACGACAAGCGTATGCAGGCAACAGGGCGTGGCTCGTCAACCTAGTATTGGAACCGCAATGCAGGAAGGGGACAGCGTGACCGGGCCCATCGAGGAATCTGCCGTGGCGACCGTGGCCGAGTGGCCGGAGGGGTTGGCGGCCGTGCTCACGGCTGCGGTGGACCAGGCCAGGGCCGCCGTCGTGGAGTTCAGCGGTGCGGAGTCGGTCGGCGATTACCTGGGCGTCAGCTACGAGGATCCGGCCGCCGCCACCCACCGGTTCCTGGCGCATCTGCCCGGCTACCAGGGCTGGCAGTGGGCGGTCGTCGTCGCCGCGCACCCCGGTGCCGACCACGCCACCGTCAGCGAGGTGGTGCTGATTCCGGGGCCGACGGCGTTGCTGGCTCCGGCCTGGGTTCCGTGGGATCAGCGGGTGCGGCCGGGCGACCTGAGCCCGGGCGACCTGCTGGCCCCCGCCGCCGACGATCCGCGGTTGGTTCCCGGCTACGTCGCCAGCGGTGACGACCAGGTCGACGAGGCGGCCGCCGAAATCGGGCTGGGCCGGCGCTGGGTGATGAGCGCCTGGGGACGTGCGGCGGCGGCCGAACGCTGGCACACCGGCGATCACGGTCCCGACTCGCCGATGGCCCGTTCCACCAAACGGGTGTGCCGCGACTGCGGTTTCTTCCTGCCGTTGTCGGGATCGCTGGGCGCGATGTTCGGCGTGTGCGGCAACGAACTGTCCGCCGACGGGCAGGTCGTCGACAAGCAGTACGGCTGCGGCGCGCATTCGGACACCCCGGCCCCGGCGGGCACCGGGTCGCCGATGTACGAGCCCTTCGACGACGGCGTGCTCGACGTGGTCCAGCCGCCGCCCGAGCCGCCCCAGCCGTCCGAGACTTCCGAGGCGCAATTGGAGCCGTCGGAGTCCCCGGCCGAGCCGCCGGAATCCGCGACCGGGGAGGCCCGGCCGGAGTTGTCGGCGGAACCCCGGCCCGAGGAGCCCGAACCCGAGCAAGAGGGGCCCGAGGCGGCACCCCAGGCCGAAGCGCCCCAGCCCGAGGAATCCCAGCCCGAGGAATCCCAGGCCGAAGCACCCCAGCCCGAGGAATCCCAGCCCGAGGAATCCCGGGCCGACTAGCCCCGCTCTGCGGCGGCCTTGATCCTGGCCAGCGAGGCGTTCATGCCCTCGACCAATTCGCGTTCGAAGTTGGTGGTCCCGCCGAAGAGCGCATTCACCGACAGATTCGAGAACGCGGTCACACCGTTCTCGGCGTGACGGGTCTCGACCAACCGGGTTCCCTCGCCGCTGGGCTGCAGCTCGTAGCTCCAGATGGTGTTGTTGGTGTCGACGCGGAACGCGAGCTTGGTCTCCGGGATGACCTCGACGATGGTGCACGTCGTCGGCCAGAACATTCGGTTGCGGCGATTGATGTTGAGGGTGCGCGTGCCCTGCCGAAGCGGACCGAACGCCTTCATCCATCGACACTGTGGGCTCCACTCCGGCATCCGCCGGAGATCGGATATCAATCCCCACACCGTGGAAACCGGTGCGTCGATATCGATTTGCGCTTGCAGTAGCGGGGCTGCCATCGGTCCTCCCTTCCGAACCTCAGTGGTCGAAATAGTTCTCGAGTCCGGCTTGCGCGCCGCGTGCGCCACGGCGGGCCGCCGCGAGTTGTAACACGAAGATGCTCGTCCCCAGCGCGCCCACTCCGAGCCCGGCCAGCGTCACCGGACGCCAACTCTGCAGGGCGGGCACCAAAAATGCGGCGGCCACCGCGGCCAGCCAGCCGAGCGCACCCAGCGCGATGAAGGGCCACGCGTTGAGCAGCGCGGGCGGTAGCGGCGGCGCCTCACGGTTCTGGCCGGGTTCGACGGACATCGGGATTAACATAGCCCGCGCCGGGTCGCGCCGCCGCACCGCCCAGTTGCGCGGCCGGACACCCGAAAATGCCTGGGCACTGCGGGTTACGCGCCCACCCGACCGGTTCGCCGCCGTCCGGCCGGCGCGGCGATCCCGGTCAGAGCCCGTTCACCGGTTCGTATCCCGATTTCGTGAGCTTCCGTGTAACCTCGCGCCATGCCTGACAGCGATGCGCGGCTGGCGAGCGACCTGTCGCTGGCGGTCATGCGGCTGGCCCGCCAACTCCGGTTCCGAAACCCGTCGTCTCCGGTGTCGCTGTCCCAGCTGTCGGCGCTGGCGACGCTGGGCAACGAGGGCCCGATGACGCCCGGCGCGCTGGCGATTCGCGAGCGGGTGCGGCCGCCGTCGATGACCCGCGTGATCGCTTCGCTGGCCGACATGGGCCTGGTGGACCGCGCCCCGCATCCCATCGACGGCCGGCAGGTTCTGGTGTCGGTCTCCCCGTCCGGCGCCGAGCTGGTCAAGGTGACCCGACGTGCCCGTCAGGAGTGGCTGGCCAAACGGCTGGCGACGCTGGACAGCGAGCAACGTGACACGCTGCGCAACGCCGCCGACCTGATGTTGGCCCTGGTCGACGAAGGCCCGTGAGCGACGGAACCGACGGCCCTGACGTCCAGGATGTCGACGACCCCGACGACCCCCGCCTCGACGACTTCCGCGACCTGAACAGCGTCGATCGCCGCCCCGACCTGCCGTCGGGCAAAGGCCTGGTGATCGCCGAAGGCGTCCTGGTCGTCCAGCGCATGCTCGCCTCGCGGTTCACCGCGCACGCCCTGCTGGGGACCGATCGCCGGCTCGCCGAGCTGGCGGGCGACCTGGCGGGTCGTGCCGTCCCGTTCTACCGGACCTCCGCCGAGGTCATGGCGCAGGTGGTGGGCTTTCACCTCAACCGTGGCGTGCTGGCGGCCGCCCGCCGGGTGCCGGAACCCACGGTGGCCGGTCTGGTGGAGGGCGCCCGGACCGTCGCGGTGCTCGAGGGCGTCAACGATCACGAGAATCTCGGCTCGATCTTTCGCAACGCCGCCGGGCTGGGCGTGGACGCGGTGGTGTTCGGCAGTGGCTGCGCCGACCCGCTATACCGTCGCGCCGTCCGCGTCTCGATGGGTCACGCGTTGCTCGTCCCCTACGCCCGCGCCACGGACTGGCCCGCCGAGCTGAAGATGTTGAAACAGAAGGGGTTTCGGGTGCTGGCGATGACGCCGGACAGCACCGCGTGCGCCCTGCCCGAGGCCATGGCGGCCGCGCGCGACGAACGTATCGCGGTGGTGGTGGGCGCGGAAGGACCGGGGTTGACGCCGGCCACCCTCCGCTTGAGCGACGCGCGCGTGCGCATCCCGATGTCGCGCGGAACGGATTCCCTCAACGTCGCCACCGCGGCCGCTCTGGCTTTCTACGAACGAGCTAGGCTCGGCCCGTGACCGACGATTCCGCGCCCTGGGCAACGGGTTTGACGGTCGCCGGGTTCGTCGCCGCGGTAACCGGGGCCGCCATCGTCGTGCTCACCCTGGGTTTGATCCGCGTGCATCCGCTGCTGGCGGTCGCCCTCAACGCCGTCGCGGCCGGCGGGCTGGCGCCCACGCTGTGGGGTTGGCGGCGCAAGCCGGTGCTGCGTTGGTTCGTGCTCGGCGCGGGAATCGGTGTCGCGGGAGCGTGGCTGGCGTTGCTTGCGCTGACGATCGGGCGGTAGCGGCGCGGCGGGTCGCCACCAGCCGGCTAGCGTTGGCCGCCCGAGCGCACCCCGAGCAGCACGTCCTCCCAGGCCGGGATGACCGGCTTGCCCCGTCGGGTGTGTACCGGCTGCTCTTGCGGGGCGGGCTGCTCTTGCGGCGGCGCGGCCGCGGCGGTGGGCTTCACCGGCTCCTCGAAGTCGACGTGGGCCACCCGGGCGAGGGGTCGCAGCGGACGGTCGAAGTTCGGGTCGGTCAACTCCTTGGCGGCGTCGTCGATGGCCGTGACCGTCCCGCCGTGTGCGCCGGGGGCGAAGCAGAAGTGCGCGATGTTGTCCGAGCGGCCGGCCTTCCACGCCAGCTGCACGGTCCAGCGGCTGTCCTCGTTGCGCCAGGCGTCCCAGCTGAGCCTGTCCGGTTCCAGGCCGCGCTTCACCAGGGCGGCGCTCACGGTTTCGAGCAGGGTGAGCACCGCGGGGCCGTCGGCGAGCACCGGGTGCGCGGCCGTTGCCAACTCCGCGGCGCGGGCCCGTTCCAGCAACACCGGGTGCGCGAAGCGGCGGACCCGCGAGATGTCGGAGCCCGACGCCGCGGCCACCTGCTCGACGGACGCGCCGGCCCGGATCTTCGCCTGGATTTCCTTGGGGCTCAGCATGTTGGTGACCTGGATGTCGAGCTGAGGTTGCTCCACCGGCGTCATTTCACCGCGCACCGCGGCCTTCAGCTGATCGTCGACGACGAGCTTGAACGGTTCGGCCGGATCGCCGGTCTCGCAGATGATGTGTTTGCCGTCGGAATCGACCCCAACCATTTTGAGTTCCCGCATGGCTTCTCCTCGCAGGCTCCGTGCAGGTCGACGGACCCGTCTCGTGCGCACTCTAGTGCAGCTAACGCCCATCACCGGTGCTGACACGCTGGGCGGTTGCGTGCTGATTGCGAGGCGCTACAGCCGCTCGACCACCCAGTCGACACATTGCGTCAGGGCGCTGACGTCGTCGGGGTCGATCGCCGGAAACATCCCGACGCGCAACTGGTTGCGGCCGAGTTTGCGGTACGGCTCGACGTCGACGATGCCGTTCGCCCGCAGGACCTTCGCGACGGCCGCGGCGTCGACGTCGTCGGCGAAGTCGACGGTGCCGACCACCTGGGACCGCAGGGCGGGGTCGGCGACGAACGGCGTGGTGTACGGCCGTTCCTCTGCCCAGGAGTACAACCGCTGCGACGAGTCCGCCGTGCGCTTGACGGCCCACTCCAGCCCGCCGTTGCCCAGCATCCAGTCGACCTGCTCGGCCATCAGCGCCAGGGTGCCGATGGCGGGGGTGTTGTACGTCTGGTTCTTCAGGCTGTTGTCCACCGCGATCGGCAACGACAAAAAGTCGGGAACCCAGCGGCCCGACGCGGCGATGGACTCGACGCGCGCCAGCGCGGCCGGGCTCATGATGGCCAGCCACAGGCCGCCGTCGCTTGCGAAATTCTTCTGCGGCGAGAAGTAGTAGGCGTCGGTCTCGGTGATCTCGACCGGCAGGCCGCCCGCGCCCGAGGTGGCGTCGATGAGGACCAGGGCGTCGCCGGAGTCGGCGGGGCGGCGAATGGGCACCGCTACCCCGGTCGACGTCTCGTTGTGGGCCCAGGCGACAACGTCCACCGACGGATCGCCCTGCGGCTCGGGGGCGCTGCCGGCGTCGGCCTTGACGACGATGGGGTCGCCGACGAACGGGTTGTTGGCGACGGCGGAGGCGAACTTCGAGCTGAACTCGCCGAACGACAGGTGCAGCGACCGCTTGTCGATCAACCCGAACGCCGCGGCGTCCCAGAACGCGGTCGCGCCGCCGTTGCCGAGGATGACCTCGTACCCGTCCGGCACCGAGAACAGCTCGGCCAGCCCCGATCGGACCCGGCCCACCAGGTTCTTCACCGGCGCCTGGCGATGCGACGTGCCGAACAGCGGGGCGGCGGTGGTCGTCAGCGCCTGCAACTGCTCGGGCCGGACCTTGGAAGGGCCGCATCCGAAGCGGCCGTCGCGGGGTTTGATGTCAGCGGGAACCTCGAGCTGGTCAGCCATGCTCATCAGGGTAGTGAGCCGGGTCGACCGGCGACGCGGCGGTCCGTTGCGCGACGCCGCCGACGCGGGCAAAAGGCCAGGACGCCCGGTGCGCGACGTTTCACCCGCTGTGAGGCGGGGCACACTAAAACCCTGACCACTGGTCAGTTCACAGTGCCGCGAGGGGTCTAGAAAGATATGCGGTACCTGCGGTACTGTCTGGACATAGCACGTCCAAATGTAAACCTCGCTGGGGAGGCTTGGATATGGCCAGGACACGGATGGTTCGGCGTTGGCGCCGCAATATGGAAGTGCGCGACGACACCGAGTACGTCAACACGCTTGCCACACTGTCCGAGGGGTCGGTGCGGCGGAACTTCAACCCGTACACCGACATCGACTGGGAATCACCGGAATTTGCGGTGACGGAGAACGATCCGCGGTGGATTCTGCCCACGACCGACCCGCTGGGGCGCCACCCCTGGTATCTCGCGCAGTCCGACGAGCGCAAGATCAAGATCGGCATGTGGCGCCAGGCCAACGTCGCCAAGGTCGGGCTGCACTTCGAATCGATCCTGATCCGCGGCCTGATGAACTACACGTTCTGGGTGCCGAACGGATCCCCGGAATACCGCTACTGCTTGCACGAATCGGTCGAGGAGTGCAACCACACCATGATGTTCCAGGAGATGGTCAACCGGGTGGGCGCCGACGTGCCGGGCATGCCGCGGCTGCTCAAGTGGCTCTCGCCGCTGGTCCCGCTGGTGGCCGGCCCCTTGCCGGTGGCCTTCTTCATCGGGGTGCTGGCGGGCGAGGAGCCGATCGACCACACGCAGAAAAACGTTCTCCGCGAAGGGAAGTCGCTGCACCCGATCATGGAGCGGGTGATGGCCATCCACGTGGCCGAGGAAGCGCGTCACATCTCCTTCGCGCACGAGTTCCTGCGCAGGCGTGTGCCGCAGCTGACCAAGCGACAGCGCTTCTGGACGGCCCTGTACCTGCCCCTGACCATGAAGCTCCTGTGCCGGGCAATCGTGGTGCCGCCCAAGGCGTTCTGGCAGGAGTTCGACATTCCGCGCGAGGTGCGCAAGGAGCTTTTCTTCCGGTCTCCGGAATCGCGAAAGTGGCTCAGCGACATGTTCGGTGACGTCCGGATGCTGGCCCACGACACCGGGTTGATGGAGACGCGTTCCGCGCGGCTCATGTGGCGGCTCTGCAAGATCGACGGCAAGCCCTCGCGCTACCGCAGCGAGCCGCAGCGCCAGCACCTGGCCGCGGTGCCGGCCGCCTAGGTCCGCACGGATAACCGCCTATGCCGCACGTTATTACCCAGTCGTGCTGTAACGACGGGTCCTGCGTTTTCGCGTGCCCGGTGAACTGCATTCACCCCACGCCCGACGAGCCCGGCTTCGCCACCTCGGAGATGCTCTACATCGACCCGGTGGCGTGCGTGGATTGCGGCGCCTGCGTGAGCGCCTGCCCCGTCGGCGCGATCGCGCCGGACACGCGGCTGGACAGCAAACAGTTGCCGTTCGTCGAGATCAACGCGTCCTTCTACCCGGAGCGGCCCGAGGGCGAGAAGGTGCCGCCGACGTCGAAGCTGGCCCCGGTGATTCCGGCCGCCCAGGTGCGCGCCCGCCGCCAGCCGCTGACCGTGGCCATCGTCGGGTCGGGGCCGGCGGCGATGTATGCGGCCGACGAACTGCTCACTCAGCACGGCGTGCGGGTCAATGTCTTCGAAAAGCTGCCCACCCCGTACGGGTTGGTGCGCGCCGGGGTTGCGCCCGATCACCAGAACACCAAACGGGTCACCAAGCTGTTCGACCGGGTCGCCGGTCATCGCCACTTCCGGTTCTTTCTCAACGTCGAGGTCGGCAGGCACCTGAGTCACGCCGATCTGCTCGCCCACCACCACGCCGTCCTGTACGCCGTCGGCGCCCCCGACGACCGTCGCCTGCAGATCGAGGGCATGGGTCTGCCGGGCACCGGAACCGCCACCGAATTCGTGGCGTGGATCAACGGCCACCCCGACTTCGCCGACCTGCCAGTCGATCTCAGCCACGAGCGGGTGGTGATCGTCGGCAACGGCAACGTCGCCCTCGACGTCGCCCGGGTGCTCACCGCGAATCCGGATGACCTGGCCCGTACCGACATCTCCGATCGCGCGCTGGCGGCGTTTCGCGGGTCCGCGGTCCGCGAAGTGGTGGTCGCCGCGCGGCGCGGCCCCGCGCAGTCCGCGTTCACCCTGCCCGAACTCATCGGGCTCACCGGCTCGTCGGAAGTCGTGCTCAGCGCGGCCGACCATGAACTGGTAGCGGCCGACCTCGCTAGCGGGACCGACGGCCTGACCAAGCGCAAGCTGGAAATCCTGGGCGACCTCGGTGACGACTCGGCGCCGGGAGGTGGGCGTCCACGGGTCAGGCTGGCCTATCGGCTCACCCCGAATCGCGTGCTGGGTGAGCAACGCGCCACCGGCGTGGAATTCGCCGTCACCGGCACCGACGAGCTGTGCCGACTGGACGCCGGCCTGGTGTTGACGTCGATTGGTTACCGCGGCAAGCCGATTCGCGACCTACCGTTCGACGAATCGGCCGCCGTCGTTCCCAACGACGGCGGCCGGGTCGTCGATCCCGACTCGGGGGAGCCGGTGTCCGGCGCGTACGTCGCGGGCTGGATCAAGCGCGGGCCGAGCGGATTCATCGGCACGAACAAATCCTGCTCCCTGCAAACGGTTCAGGCTCTGGTGGCGGACTTCAACGCCGGCAGGCTCAGCGATCCGGTGTCGAAGCCGGAGTCGCTGGCCAAGCTGGTCCAGGCCCGGCAGCCCGACGCCGTCGACGCCCGGGGGTGGCGGGCGATCGACGCCGCCGAGGTCGCGCGCGGGAGCAACGACGGCCGGCCGCGGAACAAATTCACCGAGGTCGCCGACATGCTCGCCGCCGCCGCCACCGCCGAGCCGGCCCCGTCGCCGCGACGCGGGCTGCTGGACCGGCTGCTCGGCTAACTCACCTGCCCCGCCATCGCGGCCTGGATCTCGTCGTAGCCGACCTCGCGGACCGGCCGCCCCATCGACCATTGGTGGCCGAACGGATCGGCGACCACGCCGTAGCGGTCGCCCCAGAACTGATCGTCCAGCGGGGCGACCACGGTGGCGCCGGCGTCGACCGCGCGCTGGAACTTGGCATCGACGTCGGTGACCGTCAGGTGGATGGTGACCGGAGTGCCGCCCAACGACGTGGGCGTCATCGACTTGCCGCCGCACATCTCGGGGAAATCATCGTTGAGCATCACCAAAGAGCCGTTGATGCGCAGCGCGGCGTGGACGAGTTTCCCGTCGGGGCGGGGCACCCGGCCCAGCTCCTCGGCGCCGAACGCCTTGCCATAGAAGTCGATTGCGGCGGCGGCGTCGTCGACCACCAGGTGCGGGGACAGGGCGGGCTCGAAGTTGAGCGCCATGGTGTTCTCTTTGCTGTCGGTTCCCAGGCCGGCCCGGGCCGGGCGGGCTCGCGAGTTATGACTGCGCCCGCGACGAAAACTCATCGCGGCGACACTCATTCAATCGCGGGGCACCGACAAGAAGACCGCCGTCAGGCGTGGGTGAGGCTGCGGTCCCAGCCTTCGACCGATTCGGGGCTGCGCGGGGCCGGCCCCACGTAGATGGCCGATGGGCGCACCAGCTTCCCGAGCCGCTTCTGCTCCAGGATGTGCGCACACCAGCCCGCGGTGCGGCCGCAGGTGAACATTGCCGGCATCATGTTGGCGGGGACCTGGGCGAAGTCCAGGATCACCGCCGCCCAGAACTCGACGTTGGTCTCGATGGCCCGGTCCGGTCGGCGCTCGCGCAGCTCGGTCAGGGCGGCCTGCTCCAGCGCCACCGCAACTTCGTGGCGCGGCGCGCTCAACCGCTCGGCCGTCGCGCGCAGGACCCGCGCCCGCGGGTCCTCGGCCCGGTAGACCCGGTGCCCGAAGCCCATCAGCTTGTCGCCGCTGTCCAGGATCTTTTTCACCAGCGCGCGGGCGTCGCCGGTGCGCTCGACCTCTTCGATCATCGGCAGCACCCGCGCCGGCGCTCCGCCGTGCAGCGGCCCGCTCATCGCCCCGATCGCCCCGGACAACGCAGCGGCGACGTCGGCCCCGGTCGAGGCGATCACCCGGGCGGTGAACGTCGAGGCGTTCATGCCGTGCTCGGCGGCCGAGACCCAGTAGGCGTCAATCGCCTCGACATGCCGCGGGTCCGGCTCGCCCTGCCAGCGGGTCATGAAACGGGCTGTGACGGTGGAGCATTCGTCGATGACCCGCTGCGGCACCGCGGGCTGGTAGATGCCGCGCGCGGACTGGGCGACGTAGGACAGCGCCATCACCGAGGCCCGGGCAAGCTGGTCGCGGGCGGTGCCGTCGTCGGTGTCGAGCAGGGGCTTGTACCCCCAGATCGGGGCCAGCATCGCCAGGCCGGCCTGGACGTCGACGCGCACGTCGCCGGTGTGGATGGGCAGCGGGAACGGTTCGGCGGGCGGCAGGCCCTGGCCGAACTTCCCGTCGACCAGCAGGCCCCAGACGTCACCGAAGGTGACCTGCTGATCCACCAGGTCTTGGATGTCGACGCCGCGGTACCGCAGCGCGCCGCCGTCTTTATCCGGTTCGGCGATCTCGGTGGTGAAGGCGACGACGCCTTCAAGGCCGGGGACAAAGTCTTCGGGGACCACAGTCATACCGAAAATTCTCGCACCCCAGCCTCCGGCCGACGCTACCGGCCGGTAGCAAGCCCCGGTAGCGTTGGCGCGATGGCCGGACCAGACCGTGAGCACCTGCAGAGAATGCGCGTGGAGTACGGATCGGTGGAAAAGGACGGCAGTCCGGATCTCGACGCGGATTGGCTCGACGATGGCTGGGTTGCCTTGCTGCGCAAATGGATCGACGACGCGGAGGGCTCGGGCGTCGCCGAACCCAACGCCATGGTGCTGGCCACCGTCGCCGACGGCAGGCCGACGAGCCGGACGGTGCTGTGCAAGAGCGTGGACGAGTCGGGAATCACATTTTTCACCAACTACGACTCGGCCAAGGGCGCCGACCTGGCGGTGACGCCGTACGCGTCGGTGACCTTTCCCTGGTACCTGCTGGGTCGGCAGGTGCACATCCGCGGCGCGGTGAGCAAGGTCACTGAAGAGGTCACCGAGGACTACTGGTCCAAGCGGCCGCGCGGCTCGCAGCTGGGGGCGTGGGCGTCGCAGCAGTCGCGTCCGATCGCCTCGCGCGCGGCACTGCTCGACCAGCTGGCCGAGGTGACCGCGCGCTTCGCCGACAGCGAGCAGGTCCCGGTGCCACCGGGGTGGGGCGGCTACCTGCTCGCCCCGGAGGAGGTCGAATTCTGGCAGGGGCGGGAGAACCGGTTGCATAACCGGATCCGGGTCATCGGCGGTCGGGTCGAGCGCCTGCAGCCCTGACCTTGACCCGACCCCGGGCAGGCACGCGAACGCAACAACGACTACCTTCACCTATAAGCACCTAGTCAGGGCAGCCATACCAGCCAGAGCGCAAAGGGGTTCTCGTGGCCGACACCGACGACACCGCAACTCTGAAGTACCCGGGGGGCGAAATCGACCTGGAGATCACGCCAGCCACCGAAGGGGCTGATGGGATTGCGCTGGGCTCGCTGTTGTCCAAGACCGGCTACACGACGTTCGACAACGGGTTCGTCAACACCGCCGCCTGCAAGAGCTCCATCACCTACATCGACGGTGACGCCGGAATCCTGCGCTACCGCGGCTACCCGATCGAGCAACTCGCCGAGAAATCCACCTTCATCGAGGTGAGCTACCTGCTGATCTACGGCGAGCTGCCGAACAAGGACCAGCTCGCCGAGTTCACCAAGCGGATCCAGCTGCACACCATGCTGCACGAGGACCTGAAGCGCTTCTTCGACGGCTTCCCGCCCAACGCCCATCCGATGCCGGTGTTGTCCAGCGTGGTGAACGCGTTGAGCGCGTACTACCCGGACTCGCTGGACCCGATGGACAGTGAGCAAGTCGAGTTGTCGACGACACGTCTGCTCGCGAAACTGCCCACCATCGCCGCCTACGCGTACAAGAAGTCGATCGGTCAGCCGTTCCTCTACCCAAACAACTCGCTCTCGCTGGTGGAGAACTTCCTCTGGATGACCTTCGGGCTGCCGGCCGAGCCGTACCATGCCGACCCGGAAGTGGTGCGAGCTCTCGACATGCTGTTCATCCTGCATGCCGACCACGAGCAGAACTGCTCGACGTCCACGGTGCGCCTGGTGGGATCGTCGCGGGCCAACCTGTTCACCTCGATCTCCGGGGGCATCAACGCGCTGTGGGGCCCGCTGCACGGCGGCGCCAACCAGGCCGTGCTCGAGATGCTCGAGCAGATCCGCGAAAGTGGCGACGACGTCAGCGAGTTCGTGCGCAAGGTGAAGAACCGCGAAGAGGGCGTCAAGCTGATGGGCTTCGGCCACCGGGTCTACAAGAACTACGACCCCCGCGCCCGCATCGTCAAGGAGCAGGCCGACAAGATCCTGGCCAAGCTCGGGGGAGACCCGCTGCTGGACATCGCCAAGGAGCTGGAAGAGGCGGCGCTGACCGACGACTACTTCGTCGAGCGCAAGCTCTACCCGAACGTCGACTTCTACACCGGGCTGATCTATCGCGCGCTCGGCTTCCCGGTGCGCATGTTCACCGTGCTGTTCGCGCTGGGCCGACTGCCGGGCTGGATCGCGCACTGGCGTGAGATGCACGACGAGGGCGACAGCAAGATCGGCCGTCCGCGCCAGATCTACACCGGCTACACCGAGCGCGACTACACCACCATCGACGCGCGGTAGCGCTGCGGACCTGACCTTCCGCGCGTGGGCGTGCGCGTCTGCACGGCGACACGCGGGAAATCGCGTACAACTCCGCAGCCTCGCCGGCGGTCGCTCACAGCGAGGCCAGCACCGCCATGGCGGCGTTGTGCCCGCCGATGCCCGACACGGCACCGCCGCGGCGGGCGCCGGAGCCGCACAGCATGATCCGCTCGTGCGCGGTGGCCACACCCCATCGCCGCGCCGCGGTGTCCAACGGGTCGTCGTCGTCCGCGAACGGCCACGACAATCCGCCGTGGAAGATGTTGCCCGCGGTCATCCCCAGCCTGCGGTGCAGGTCCAGGGTGGTCGTCGTCTCGAGGCACGGCCGGCCCTCGGCGTCGCTCATCAGCACGTCCTGAATCGGTTCGGCGAGAACGGAATTCAGCGATGCCAGCACCGCGTCGGTGAGCCGGTCACGCAGGGCGCCGGAGTATGTGCCGTCGAACAACGAGTGCGGGGTGTGCAGGCCGAACACCGTCATGGTGTGGGCGCCCGACTCGCGCAGGGCGGGCGACAGGATGCTCGGGTCGGTCAGCGAATGGCAATAGGCCTCGCAGGGCAGCGGATTCGGGATCTGCCCGGCGGCCGCGTGGGCATACCCGCTGTCCAGTTGGGTCCAGGACTCGTTGACGTGGAACGTTCCGGCGAAGGCCTGCTCGGGTGTAACGCCGGCGTCGCGCAGTCGCGGCAGGCGCCGCAGCACCATGTTCACCTTGACCTGCGCGCCCTGCGCGGGGGTCGGCGGTCGTTCGCCGAGCAGGCCGGCCAGTGCCGACGGTGTCACCCCGGCGAGGACGAACCGGGCGCGGAGCGTGCGCTCGTCGTCGCGGACGCGGTAACGCACCCCGCCGTCCGGGTCGACGGCGTAAACCTCTGCGCGGGTGGTGATTTGGGCGCCGTGGCGAACCGCGGCGGCCGCCAGGGCCTCGGTCAGCGCGCCCATCCCGCCGACGGGGACGTCCCAGTCGCCGGTCCCGCCGCCGAGCACGTGATACAGAAAGCAGACGTTCTGGATCAGCGACGGGTCGCCGAGGCGGGCGAACGTCCCGATCAGGGCGTCCGTCGCCATGACGCCGCGCACGACGTCGTTGCCGACGGCGGCGGTGATGGCGTGCCCGATCGGCTCGTCGATCAACGCGTGCCACGCGGAGGTCGCCTCGCCGCTTCTCCCGACGTGTCGGCGGGCCTGCTCGCGGGTGCGCAGCGGTTCCAGCAGCGTCGGCCACAGCCGTTGGGTCACCAGCCGGCAGCGTTGGTAGAAGGCGGCGAACCCCTGCTCGTCGGGGGCGGCGCCGATCGCGGCGAACGTGTGACCGGCCGCCCCGATCAGGAGCCCGTGGCGGCCAGCGGTGGCGGGGTCGGGCGTGTACGACGAATACGGTCGCCGGGCCACCCGCACCGCGGCGCCCAGGTCGTCGACGATGCGCGGTGGCAACAAGCTGACCAGGTACGAGTACCGCGACAGCCGGACGTCGACGCCCTCGAAGGCACGTGCCGAGACGGCGGCCCCGCCGACGTGTGCCAGCCGCTCCAGCACCAGCACCCGAAGCCCCGCCCGGGCCAGGTACGCCGCCGCCACCAGGCCGTTGTGACCGCCACCTATGACGACGGCGTCGACATCCGCCGCGTGTTGGCTCAGTTCAGGTAGCCCTCGACCTCGTCGGGCGGGCGCACCTCGGCCTCGCGCGGGTCACCGCCGCTGTCCCGCAGCGCCCGGCGCTGCCGCAGCAGGTCCCAACACTGGTCGAGCTCGACTTCCAGCCGCCGCAGCCGATCGTGCTCCTCCGATTCGGAGATGTCGCGCTGTTGCAGCTGCTCCCGCAGGGCTTTCTCCTCGGCGACCAGGCCGCGGATGTGTGCCAGGGTTTCGCTGTCCGTCGGTTTCTTGCCGTTGGCCATCGCTCCAGTGTGCACGACGCGCGAACGCGCACGTGAGGGCCGACGGCCGGGGAGAATTGCGGTGCCGAAATCGCTAGCGTTTGGCGGTATTCCGGACTCACTCAGCCGCGCGACGCGGGACGCTAGCTCGGGCCCGGGAGGCGCAGCACCAGCCGCGCGCCGCCCAGCGGGCTGCTTTCCAGTGCGGCGGTCCCGCGGTGGAGGTGGGCCTGTTGGGCCACCAACGCCAGCCCCAGCCCCGACCCGGAATGGGAGGCGGTCGACCCGCGGGAGAACCGCTCGAACACCACGTCGCGTTCGTCTTCGGGCACGCCGCTGCCGTTGTCGTCGATGGCGATTTCCACCCCGGCGCGGGAGCTGACGGCCGAGAGCTGGACCCGGGTCGCGCCGCCGTGTTTGACGGCATTCGCGATCGCGTTGTCCACGGCCAGGCGCAATCCCGCCGGCAATCCGACGATGATGCACGTAGGCGACGGCGCCAGTGACACGTCGAGATCGGGGTAGATGCGCATCGCGTCGTGGGCGGCGCGGTCGAGCAGCTCGGTGATGTCGACCGGCACGTGGTCGTCGGACGTCGAAAGTTCGCCCTGGGCCAACCGCTCGAGCGCGCTCAGGGTGGCCTCGATCCGCGACTGGGTGCGGATGACGTCGCTCAGCACCTCCTTGCGTTGGTCGTCGGACATGTCCAGGGTGGACAGCACCTCGAGGTTGGTGCGCATCGCGGTGAGCGGGGTGCGCAGTTCGTGTGACGAGACGGCGGCGAAGTCGCGGGCCGACGCCAGCGCCTCCTTGGTCCGGATCTGCTCGTCCCAGATGCGCTGCAGCATGCCCCGCATGGCCTCGGCGATCTCGACGGCCTCGGTGGCACCGTGGACCTCGACGCGCGGTGCCTCGTCCCCGGCGTCGATCGACCGGGTCTGCTGCGCCAGCTGTTTGAACGGGCGCACCGCGAACGCGGCCAGCAGCCAGGCGAACACGGCCGCCGCGCCAATGGCGAAGCCGCAGATCAGCAGCACCCGCCGGTGCAGATTGTTGGTTTCGGCGAGGGTCGCGTCATACGTCGCCCCCACGGCCAGCGACGTGGGCTCCGGCGTGGGAATCTCGACCGTCCGCACCCGGTAGCGCACGCCTTTGACGTAGGCGTCCGCGTAGTCGACGTCCAGCTTGGGCAGCGTCACGTCGGAATTCGACTTGACGAGGTCGCCGCGCCGGACCGTCATGATGGCGTCGTTGTCGTTGGGGGAGCGGGGGATTTCGTCCAGCCCGCGCGGCAGGAACGGGATCGCGAAGCCCGCGGCCTCGTCGAGGCGCCGATCCAGCCGCTCCTTGCGGTCGTTGGTGATGCCCACCCAAACGACGACGCCGACGATCAGCACGGGAATCGCCGCGCCGATGACCGTCGCGACCACGACCCGGGCCCGCAGCGATGGCGTACGGGTCAAAATCCGGGAGAGAAAATTCATCGACCGCTCGACCTGGTTACTGCATACGGAGGACGAACCCTACTCCGCGGACGGTGTGCAGCAGCCGGGGACCGCCATTGGCCTCCAGCTTGCGGCGCAGGTATCCGATGAACACGTCGACGACGTTGGTGTCCGCGGCGAAGTCGTAACCCCACACCAATTCCAGCAGCTGCGCGCGGGACAGCACCGCGGTCTTGTGCTCGGCGAGCACCGCCAGCAGGTCGAATTCGCGCTTGGTGAGGTCGACGTCGACACCGTTGACCCTCGCGCGCCGGCCGGGGATGTCCACCTCCAGCGGACCCACCGTGATGGTTTCCGACGAAGAGGTCGCGGTCGCGCCGCGGCGGCGCAGCAGCGCCTTCACGCGCGCGACAAGCTCCGCGAGTACGAACGGTTTGACCAGGTAATCGTCGGCACCGGCCTCGAGCCCGGCCACCCGGTCGTCGACCGAACTGCGGGCGGACAGCACGCAGACCGGCACGTCGTTGTCCATCGCCCGCAGCGCCGTGACCACGCTGACGCCGTCCAGCACCGGCATGTTGATGTCGAGCACGATCGCGTCCGGCCGGGTCTCGGTGGCGCTGCGCAAGGCCTCGGCGCCGTCGACCGCGGTCGACACCTCGAATCCGGACAGCCGCAGGCCGCGTTCCAACGACGCGAGCACATCGGAGTCGTCGTCGACGACCAAGACGCGAGGTGAGGTCCCGCCAGTGTCCATGCCGCCCATTTTGCCTGATTGTCGATCGCGGTGGTGCCCTGGAGGGGTCGGCGACACCTAAAAGGTTACGTTTTCGACGCTGGGCCGCGACTGCGCGGTGTTAGGGCCCCGCCGGCGCCGAAACGGCTGGCGTGCAGCGGGATTCGCCGGTCCGGACGAGTCATGTTGGGCCCGTGCGTCTTCGGGTCATTCGGTGCCGAGCCCGCTCAGTCGCAGCGCGAGCTGACGCCGCACCGCCGGGACCCCCGCGGCCAGGCGTATTCCGGCGTTGCGGAGGGGCCGCAGCGGGCGGGGCAGGGTCGAGACCCGGGTCAGGCGTCCAGTGAGTTTCAGCACCCGCTCGGCACGCCGGCGCTGCGCGGCGCTGTAGGCGTCCAGCGCGGCGTCCGGCCCGCCCGCCAGGACCTCGGCGAGCGCCCCGGCCAGCGCCGCGGCGTCGGTGATCCCGAGGTTCATGCCCTGCCCGCCGGCCGGGCTGTGCACGTGGGCCGCGTCGCCGGCGAGCAGCAACCGGCCGGCCCGGTAGGTGTCGGCCACGCGGTGATGGATCTGGAACCGGGATCCCCACACCAGCTCGGTGACGGTGGTTTGCCCCGGCCCGAACCCCCGGGCATCCAGTAGCGCCTGCACGAACTCCGCGGACGGCTGCGGTGGCGCGTCGGCGGTCGGCGCGACGACGCGGAAGATGTCCCCGGGCAGCGGCGCCAGCACCGCCAGGCCGTCCTTGGCGTAGAACAGGATCACTTCGTGGCGGGGCACCTCCCCGGTCACTCGCACGTCGGCGAGCGTGAAGGACTCGGCGAATTCCCCGCCGGCGAAACCGATCCCGGCTTGCGCGCGAACCGTGCTGTGCATGCCGTCCGCCCCGACGACATAACCGGCCCGGATGGTGTCGCCGTCGTCGAACGTCGCCGTGACGCCGCTCGCGTCCTGGGTGACTCGGCTCAGCACCTTGGGGCGCACGACGTCGCCGCCCAGTTCACCGAGCCGCTCCAGCAGCAGCCGCTCGGTGTCGGCCTGGGACAGCATCAGCGTGTAGGGATGGTCGGTCGGCAGCTCGCTGAAGTCGACGGGGATCAAGATGCGCCGGCCCTGCCGCATGGTGAACCGCGGCGCGATCAGCCCCGCCTTGATCATCCGCCGGGACACGTCCAGCTCTTCGAGCACCTCGAGGGTGCGGGCGTTGACGGCGGCGGCGCGGGACGTGTTTGCGCCCGCCGCCATCTTGTCGACCAGCACCGCCCGAATCCCGCGGTCGAGCAACGCGGCGGCCAGCGTGAGGCCGGTGGGCCCCGCGCCTACCACCAGGACATCGGTGTCTTTCATGGCCCGCTCCCCTCTCTGACGCCTTAGTCAACGCTTGTTGGCATAACCCATGCTCGCGCGCCGACCGAGCTATGTCAACACTTGTTGGCCTACAATTGTTGGCATGAGACGGTCGTCTGACGACACCAAGGCGGCGATCCTGGCGGCGGCCCGCGAGCGGTTCGGCGCGGTGGGCTTTCAGGGCGCGACGATCCGGGCGATCGCCGCCGACGCGGGGATCGATCCCGCGATGGTCATGCGGTACTACGGCAGCAAGGACAGGCTGTTCGCGGCGGCGGCCGAGTTCGACCTGCGGTTTCCCGACCTGGCCGCGATCGACCCCGCGCAGGTAGGGCCGTCGATGGTCCGGCACTTTCTCGAACGCTGGGAGGGTGACGAGGCGCTGGTGATCCTGCTGCGGTCCAGCGCCACCAACGGGGAAGCGGCGCAGCGGATGCAAGAGATCTTCGGCAGCCAGATCCAGCCGTTGGTGGCCGCCTTCGTCGCGCCGCAGGACTCCGGTGTGCGGGCCGGGCTGATCGCGACTCAGATCCTGGGAATGGCCTTGTGCCGCTTCGTGTTACGCCTGCCCCCGGTCGTCGAGATGACGCGGGACGAGATCGTCGACTGGCTGGGCCCGACCATTCAGCGCTACCTGGGGCTGCCGGAAGGCTGACTCACCAGAGATAAACCACGGTGGCGTTCTGCGGCGCGTCGTCGCAGCCGATTATGTGTCGCGGAAGCGGACGGGGGTGGACGAGAGCGGCCGGCGCTCAGGGCAATCCGATGCGCCGGTAGCGGCGCAGCCGGGTGGTCAGCCGCTCGCCGGCGGGTAATGCGCGCAGCGCGTGCACCTCGGCGGCGATGGCGCGCGAGACCCGCTGGCAGAACTCCATCGGCTCGTCGGCGGCGTCGGGACGCTCCGACACGATGGCGTCGACGATGCCCGACCTCAGCAGGTCGAGCGACCGAATGCCTTGCGCCGCAGCAAGTTCAGCGGCGTGCGCGGTGTCGCGGAAGACGATCGCGCTGGCGCCTTCCGGCGGAAGCGGCGCCAGCCAGCCGTGCAGGGCGCACAGCACCCGGTCGGCGGGCACCATCGCCAGCGCCGGCCCGCCGCTGCCCTGGCCGAGCAGCACCGACACCGTCGGGGTGTCCAGGGTGACCAGCTCGGCCAGGCACTGGGCGATCTGACCGGCCAGCCCGCCCTCTTCGGCCTCGGCGGACAGCGCGGGGCCGGCGGTGTCGATCACCAGCACCAGCGGCAGGCACAGCTCGGCGGCCAGCGCCATGCCGCGGCGGGCCTCGCGCAGCGACGCCGGCCCCATCACCCCGCCCGTCAGCCGCTGTTGCCCGAGCACCACCGCCGGCTGACCCGCGAGACGCGCCAGGGCCAACAGCGTCGTCGCTCTCCCCGCCAGCAGCACCTGATCGGTGGCGCCGTGGCGCAGCAGCAGCCCGACGCCCGGCCGGTCCGGGCGGCGCGAGGCGACCACCGAGTCCCATGCCGGCACGTCGGGTATCGGTTCGGGCGGCGGCGCGGGCGGCAAAGCCGCTGGCGGGTCGGCGATGACGGTCAGCGCACGATCGAGCATCCCGCGCAGCTCGCCGACCGGGACGACGCCGTCGATCACGCCATGCCGCTGCAGGTTCTCCGCCGTCTGGACGCCTTCGGGGAACGGCTCGCCGTAGAGCAGCTGGTACACCCGCGGCCCGAGGAAGCCGATCAGCGCGCCGGGCTCGGCGAGCGTGACATGACCCAGCGATCCCCACGACGCGAACACCCCACCGGTGGTCGGATTTCGCAGGTAGACCAGGTAGGGCAGGTGGGCCTGCTTGTGCAGGCGGACGGCCGCGGCGATCTTCACCATCTGCAGGAAGGCGACCGTGCCCTCCTGCATGCGGGTGCCGCCGGAACTCGGCGACGCCAGCAACGGCAGCCCCTCGTCGGTCGCTCGCTGCACCGCGGCGGTGATCCGTTCGGCCGCCGCCACGCCGATCGAACCGCCGAGAAAGCCGAACTCGCACACCACGACCGCCACTCGGCGCCCGAAGATGCGGCCCTCGCCGGTCAGCACCGATTCGTCCAGGCCGGTGGCCGCCCGCGCGTCGGCCAGCTCGCGTGCATACGCCTCGCTGACCGGCACGGCGAGCGGCTCGCTGTCCCAGCGGGCGAAGGAGCCCTCGTCCAGCACCGCGTCCCGCAACTGAGCAGCCGTGATACGACTCACGACACGAGGCTATATAGGGTGGCTGCCATGATCGGTGTTACCCGGGCCGAAGCCGTGCTGACCCTCGAGCTGCAGCGCCCCGAGCGCCGCAACGCGCTGAATTCCGAGCTCGTCGAGGAGCTGCGGGAGGCCTTCCAGAAGGCGAGCGACGGCACCGTCCGGGCCATCGTGCTGACCGGCCAGGGCACGGCCTTCTGCGCCGGCGCGGACCTGAGCGGCGACGCGTTCGCCGCCGACTACCCCGACCGGCTCATCGAGCTGCACAAGCTGATGGATGCCACGCTGATCCCGGTGATCGGCGCCATCAACGGTCCCGCGATCGGCGCGGGCCTGCAGCTGGCGATGCGATGCGACCTGAGGGTCGTCGCGCCCGAGGCGTTCTTTCAATTCCCCACCTCCAAATACGGGCTGGCGCTGGATAACTGGAGCATCCGCCGGCTGTCCTCGCTGGTGGGTCACGGCCGGGCCAGCGCGATGTTGCTGACCGCGGAGAAGCTGACGCCCGAGGTGGCGCTGCAAACCGGAATGGCCAACCGCATCGGGACGCTGGCCGACGCGCAGTCCTGGGCCGCCGAGATCGCCGACCTGGCGCCGCTGGCCATCCAGCACGCCAAACGGGTGCTCAACGATGACGGCGCCATGGACGACTCGTTGCCGGAACACAAGGAGCTCTTCGACAAGGCCTGGAAGAGCCAGGACGTCATCGAGGCGCAGGTCGCCCGCATCGAGAAGCGACCGCCGAAGTTCCAGGGGGCCTGAGCGTCATGTTGCGGGGGGCCTTGCGACTGGCCGCCGGTACGGCATCGCTGGCGGCCGGCAGTTGGTTGGTGCGGGCCCTGCACGGCGCGCCGGCGGCCCTCGGCGCCCACCCCTCGGCGATCAGGGCGGCGGCGCAGGGATCACCGAACTACCGCGACGGCGTGTTCGTCAACCTCGACCCCGCTTCCGCTTTCACGATGGATCGCGAGGAGATGCGGCTGGTCGCCTGGGAGTTGATCGGCAACCGGGGCGTGAGCCGGCCGCCGGCGCCGATCCCGTTGGCCGCACCGGCGATCTTCGACGGCGACCCCGCCCGGCTCGCCGTCAGCTGGTTCGGGCACTCCACGGCGCTGCTGGAGATCGACGGCTACCGGGTGCTGACCGACCCGGTGTGGAGCGATCGATGCTCACCGTCGGACATCGTCGGGCCGCAGCGACTGCACCCGCCGCCGGTGCAATTGGAGGGGCTGCCCGCCGTCGACGCCGTGGTGATCAGCCACGACCACTACGACCACCTCGACATCGACACGGTGATGGCGCTGGCCCGCACGCAGCGAGCCCCGTTCTTCGTGCCGCTCGGTGTCGGCGCCCACCTGCGCGCATGGGGGATACCCGAGCACCGCATCGTCGAACTGGACTGGGAGCAGAGCGCCCAGGTGGACGAGCTCACCGTGACTTGCATGCCGGCGCGCCACTTTTCGGGCCGCTTCCTCGACCGCAACACCACCCTGTGGGCGTCATGGGCGTTCACCGGCCCGAACCGCCGCGCGTATTTCGGTGGAGACACCGGCTATACCAAGAGCTTCGCGCGGATCGGCGCCGACCACGGGCCGTTCGACCTCACCTTGTTGCCGATCGGCGCCTACAACACCGCGTGGCCCGACGTCCACATGAACCCCGAGGAGGCCGTCCGGGCCCACCTCGACCTCACCGACGACGGACTGCTCGTTCCGATCCACTGGGGAACGTTCCGGCTGGCCCCCCACCCGTGGGCCGAGCCGGTTGAGCGCCTGCTCGCCGCCGCGGAACCCGAACAGGTCAAAGTCGCGGTGCCCACCCCGGGTCAACGCGTCGATCCCGCGGCGCCCGTGAAGGCCAACCCCTGGTGGCGGTTCTGATCCGGGGTTCGGCAACGCGCCCACGTTAGAGTTCGGCCATGACGAAACGCGCGGCCGCGGCCGCTGTCACCGTGCTGCTCGGCATCACAGGGTGTGGGCCCGCGCAACCGGTGTCCAGGCCGCCCGCACTCTCTGACGCACCGCCCAACGAGGTGTCCGGTCTCGCCATCCCCGCCGGCCGCATCGACGACGCCGTCGCGAAGGTCGACGGCCTGGTCGACGACCTGATGAAGAGCACGGGCGTCCCGGGGATGGCCGTGGCCATCGTCCACGGCGGAAAGGTGCTGTACGCCAAGGGCTTCGGCGTCAAGGACGTAAGCAGGGGACGCGGGCAGGACAACAAGGTGGACGCCGACACCGTCTTCCAGTTGGCGTCGGTGTCCAAATCGGTCGGAGCCACGGTGGTCGCGCACGAAGTCACCGACAACGTCGTCGCCTGGGACACGCCGGTCGCGGCCAAGCTGCCCTGGTTCACCCTGGGCGATCCCTACGTCAGCGGCCATGTGACCATCGCCGACCTGTATTCGCACCGGTCGGGGCTGCCCGACCACGCCGGCGACAAACTCGAGGATCTGGGCTACGGCCGTCGGCAGACCCTCGAACGCCTGAAGTACCTGCCGCTGGCGCCGTTTCGAGTCAGCTACGCCTACACCAACTACGGCGTGACCGCCGCCGCCGAAGCGGTGGCCGCCGCGGCGGGCAAGCCATGGGAAGACCTTTCCGACGAGGCGCTCTACCGCCCCCTGGGGATGACGTCGACCAGTTCGCGCTTCGCGGACTTCGTCGCAAGACCCAACCACGCGGTCAACCACGTCAAGGTCGGCGACAAGTGGGAGGCCCGGCTTCAGCGCGACCCCGATCCCCAATCCCCCGCCGGCGGCGTGAGCTCGTCGGTCGATGACATGGCCCGCTGGCTGATGATGTTGCTGGGCAACGGAACTTACAACGGCCGGCGGATCGTCGCCCCGGAAGCCTTGCTGCCCGCCACCAGCCCGCAGATGGTCTCGTCGCCGGCGAAGACACCCAAGGCGCGCACCGGGTTCTACGGATACGGCTTCAACGCGTCGGTCGACTCCTCGGGACGCACCGAATACAGTCATTCCGGCGCCTTCGCTCTGGGGGCCGCGACCAACTTCGTCGTGATGCCCGCGGAGGACCTGGGCATCATCGCGCTGACCAACGGTGCCCCCTACGGCATCCCCGAAACGCTGACCGCCCAATTCATGGATCTCGTTCAGTACGGCCAGATCCGCGAGGATTGGGGCGCCCTGTACCAGAAGGCGATCGGCTGGCTGAACAACCCGGAGGGCTCGCTGGTCGGCAAGCAGCCACCGGCCAACCCCGCCCCGGCCCGGCCGCTGCGCGACTACGCCGGCGTCTACGCCAGCGACTACTGGGGCCCGGCCGTCGTCACCGAACACGATGGCACCCTGCAATTGGCGATGGGTCCGAAGAACCGGACGGTCACCCTGACGCACTGGGACGGCGACACCTTCACCTTCGGATTGACCGACGAAAACGCGCCGCCCGGAACGGTTTCCAAAGCGGTATTTTTCGGCGCGACGCTGAACCTGGAGTACTACGACTCGGACAAGCTGGGAACGTTCACCCGATGATCGCGGGCCTGAGCGACGCGGAGGTGGCGCAGCGCGTCGCCGACGGCAAGAGCAATGCGATCTCCGAACGCGCCACCCGCAGCGTCCCGGACATCGTGCGGGCCAACGTCTTCACCAGGATCAACGCGATCCTGGGCGTGTTGCTGCTGATCGTGTTGGCGACGGGCTCGCTGATCAACGGGATGTTCGGCCTGCTCATCGTCGCCAACAGCGTCGTCGGCATGGTCCAGGAGATCCGCGCCAAGCGAACGCTGGACGCGCTGGCCATCGTGGGCCAGGCGAAACCGTTGGTGCGCAGGCAATCCGGCACCCGGACCCTGTCGCCCGCCGAGGTCGTGCTCGACGACATCATCGAACTCGGGCCCGGCGACCAGGTCGTCGTCGACGGCCGGATCGTCGAGGAGGCGAACCTGGAGATCGACGAGTCGCTGCTCACCGGGGAGGCCGACCCGATCACCAAGGCCGCCGGAGACGGGGTGATGTCGGGCAGCTTCGTCGTCGCCGGAACGGGCGCCTACCGCGCCACGCGGGTCGGCCCGGAGGCCTATGCCGCCAAGCTGGCCGAGGAGGCCAGCAAGTTCACTCTGGTGAAATCCGAACTGCGCAACGGGATTAACCGTATCCTGCAGTTCATCACCTATCTGTTGGTGCCGGCCGGTCTGCTGACGATCTACACGCAGTTGTTCACCACGCATGCGGGCTGGCGGCAGTCCGTGCTGCGGGCGGTCGGCGCGCTGGTGCCGATGGTGCCCGAAGGCCTGGTGCTGCTGACGTCGGTCGCGTTCGCCGTCGGGGTGGTCAGGCTGGGCCAGCGCCGCTGCCTGGTGCAGGAGTTGCCCGCCATCGAGGGGCTGGCCCGGGTCGACGTGGTGTGCGCGGACAAGACGGGCACCCTGACCGAGAACGGCATGCGCGTCGCGGGGGTCGAGGGGTTGGGCGCGCCTGTGGACCGCGTCGACGACGCGCTGGCGGCGCTGGCGGCCGCCGACCCGCGCCCGAACGCCAGCATGCAGGCGATCGCCGAGAGCTATCAACGCCCCCCGGGCTGGGTCGCCACGGCGACCGCGCCGTTCAAGTCGGCCACCAAGTGGAGCGGGGTGTCCTTCGGCGACCACGGCAACTGGGTGATCGGTGCGCCGGATGTGCTGCTCGATCCGGCCTCGGCGGCGGCCGAAGACGCCGAGCGTATCGGCGCGCAGGGGTTGCGGGTGCTGCTCGTCGGCACCGGCGACGTGGCCGTCGACCATCCCGACGCGCCGGGCCGCGTCACCCCCGTGGCACTGGTGATCCTCGAACAGAGGGTGCGTCCGGACGCCGCCGAGACACTGGATTACTTTGCCGAGCAGGGTGTTTCGGTCAAGGTGATCTCCGGCGACAACGCGGTATCGGTCGGCGCCGTCGCCGACAAGCTCGGGCTGCGCGGCGAGACGATGGACGCGCGCCGGCTCCCGTCGGACCCCGCCGAATTGGCCGACGCGCTGGACGCCTACACCACCTTCGGCCGGGTGCGGCCCGACCAGAAGCGGGCGATCGTGCACGCCCTGCAATCGCACGGACACACCGTCGCGATGACCGGCGACGGCGTCAACGACGTGCTGGCCCTCAAGGATGCCGACATCGGCGTCGCGATGGGGGCCGGCAGCCCGGCGTCGCGCGCGGTGGCGCAGATCGTGTTGCTGGACAACCGGTTTGCCACCCTGCCGTATGTGGTGGGCGAGGGCCGGCGGGTGATCGGAAACATCGAGCGGGTGGCCAATCTGTTCTTGACCAAGACCGTCTACTCGGTGCTGCTGGCCCTGCTGGTCGGCGTCGAATGCCTGTTCGCCAGGCCGCTCAAAGCCGATCCCCTGCTATACCCGTTTCAGCCCATCCACGTCACCATCGCGGCGTGGTTCACCATCGGAATCCCGTCGTTCATCCTGTCGCTCGCGCCCAACAACGAACGCGCCTACCCCGGGTTCGTGCGGCGGGTGCTGAGTTCGGCGCTGCCGTCCGGGCTGATCGTCGGCATCGCGACGTTCGCGTCGTACCTGGTGGCCTACCACGGCCGGCACGCGACGTTCCAGCAACAAGAACAGGCGTCGACCGCGGCGCTGATCACGCTGCTGATGACGGCGCTGTGGGTGCTGGCGATCGTGGCGCGGCCCTATCAGTGGTGGCGGGTGGCGCTGGTCGTCGGTTCCGGGCTGGCCTACGTCGTGATCTTCAGCATCCCGCTGGCCCGCAAGGCGTTCCTGCTCGATCCCTCCGATGTCGCGGTGACGGCGACCGCCGTGGGGATCGGCGCGCTGGGCGCCGGCGCCGTCGAGGCCCTGTGGTGGATCCGGGCGCGGATGCTCGGTGTGCAGCCGCGGCTGTGGCGTTGACCACCCGAAGCGCGGGCCGGAAGGGTTAGTAGGATTTTCGGCGGGGAAAGGACGGGGAGATGGGATTCCTGGACAAGGCCAAAGACCTGCTGTCGCAGAACGCCGACAAGGTCGAGACCGCGATCGACAAGGCCGGCGAATTCGTCGACGGCAAGACGCAGGGCAAGTACTCCGACACCATCCACAAAGTGCAAGAAGAGGCCAAGAAGGCGGCCGAATCCGCGGCAAAAGGCGACGACCAGAACTGAGCTCATGGCGAAACTCTCCGGATCCATCGACGTCCCGCTGCCACCCGAGGTGGCCTGGAAGCACGCCTCCGACCTGTCCCGGTTCAAGGATTGGCTGACCATTCACCGGGTGTGGCGGAGCAAACTGCCCGAAGACATCGACAAAGGGACGGTCGTGGAGTCGATCGTCGAGGTCAAGGGCATGTACAACCGGATCAAGTGGACGGTGGTGCGGTACAAGCCGCCGGAGGGCATGACGCTCAACGGCGACGGCGTCGGGGGCGTCAAGGTCAAGCTGATGGCCAAGGTTCAACCCGCCGACGAGGGCTCCACCGTCAGCTTCGACGTCCACCTCGGCGGCCCGGCGCTGTTCGGGCCGATCGGGATGATCGTCGCCGCCGCGCTTCGTGGCGACATCGACACGTCGCTGGAGAACTTCGTCACGGTGTTCACCCGGCCCGATCCCGGCATGAACGGCTCCGGCGGTCGTCGCTGACGCTCGGGCGCCACGCCCCCGAGCGCCACGCCCCCGAGCGCCACACTCCCCGAGCGTCACGCCAGCGTGGCGGTTGCCCCCGGGCGCCACGCTGGCGTGACGTTCGCCGGGGCCGGTGCTGAGTCGGCTAATCTCGCTGACATGACTAGCCGGCTGCGCCCTGGTTGGCTGGTGGCGTTTTTCGCGTTGGTGATCTCGGCCAGCGCGTGGCTGCCGTGGCTGACGACGGCGGTCAACGGCGGCGGCTGGGCCAACGCCATCGGAGGCGCGCACGGGAACTTGGAACTCCCGCCGGGATTTGGCGCGGGCCAGCTCATCGTGTTGCTGTCCTCGGCGCTGCTGGTGACCGGGGCGATGGTCGGCCGCGGCCTCTCGGTCAGGCTTGCTTCGGTTGCCGCGCTGGTGATTTCGCTGCTGATCGTCGCGCTGGTGGCGTGGTATTACAAGCTCAACGTCAACCCGCCGGTATCGGCCCAGTACGGCCTGTACGTCGGTGCGGGCGCGGCGGTGTGCGCGGTGGTGTGCTCGATCGCCGCGGTCGTCGCGGCGTTGGCCTCCGCTCGGTCGCCCCGCTGAGGTCTCAGGCCGACGGGAACTCGTGCGTTCCCGAGGCGGAGCTGTCGCTCGGCTCGTTGACGCCGAATACGAAAGGCGCAAAGACGATTTCGCGACCATCCGGATCGCGGTAAGTGACCGCGCCGGTCGCCTCCCAGTACGGGTGCTGTTCGACGGGTTGGGCGCCCGCCCCCCGCAGGCGGGCGATCGCCGCCTGCTGGGCCTGTCGGTCGGGGAAGTACAGGCACAGCTGCTCGTGGTGGTCCACCGCGACGGGCTCGACGGACTCCACGATCTCCAGGGTCAGGTTCCAGCTGGGCAGGCCGAAGATCGCGCCGTTGCTGCCGTAGCTTTCGCCGAACGTCTCGAACAGGGGCAAGCCCACCAGTTCGCGGTAAAACCGCACCGTGTCTTGGAAATTCGACGACCGGCGCGCGAAGCGCAGACCACCGATCGTCGCCAATTGCGGGGGCCAGTGCGTGGTACGGCGCGGCTTGTCGGCGGCCATCACAGCCCGACGGCCATGGCGGCCGACTCCGCGGTATCCCAGCGCCGTAGCTGTTCCCCGGGCGCCCACGTCGAATGGGTGCCGCTGGAGATACGTTCCGGCAGTCGTAGTTTGCAGACCGGTCCGTCGCCGAGCCGGGCGGCGTCGAAGACCACGCAATACGAGGCGTCGGTGTTCATGTCGGTGGTGAGTGTGACGAGGTAGCCGTCGTCCTCGCCGGAGGCCCCGACCCGGGGCGCCATCGCCGTCTCGCTCCCGTAGACGCCGTCGCCGAAGGAGAACTCCTGTTGGCTTCCGGTGCGCAGATCGTGTTTGACCAGCCCGTCGAACAGGAACCAGCCCGGCTTGCCGGTGGCCGCGTACGCGTAACGGTAGTTGCCCGCGGCGTAGTCCGGGTTGATGGTGCCGAACTCGGTGATGGATTCCGACAGCCGCTCCTCGTGCACGGCACCGGTGGTCAGGTTGAACCGCCATCGGTGCAACCGCGACTGCAGACGGTCCAACGCCAGGAAGCGAAACAGCTTGTCCCACTTCGATCCACCGTTGTCAATCGGGGAAGGGTCGCCCTCGAAGAAGCCGTCGAGCACGATCTCGTCACCGTCCTCGTAAGCGTTGACGAAGTGCAGCACGAACGTCGGTTCCGCCTCGAACCAACGAATGTCGTGGGTGCCGCCGCGGCGGGGGAGGATCGCGAAGCGAGACGGCATGTCCGGGTAGAAGCGGGGCAGGTGCACGTCGTGCTCGAGCAGGGTGGGGTCCCAGAACAACGGAAAGTCGTTGAGAATCACGTAGTTTTCGGTGAATGCCATGTCGTGGGGCAGTCGCGGCCCGGGCAGTGGGATGTCGACGTAGTGGACCAGTTCGTCGTTTCCGTCGACCACGCCGTATCGCATGTACGGCTCTCGCTTGCTGTAGTTGAAGAACAGCAGCTCACCGGTTTTGTTGTCGACCTTCGGGTGCGCGGACACGCCCCAATCCGAAGGGAACCGCCCGTTCCAGCTTTCCTTGCCCAGGGTTTCACCCGAGTACGGGTTGACCCGGTACAGGTCGCCGCACTGATAGAAGCTGGTAAGTGCCACGCCCCGGTGCACGACGACGTCGGTGCTCGACGCGTCCTTCATCCTGGTGCGGGCGCCCCAGCCATCCTCCCGCTTGGCCAATTGCACCGGTTCGGCCAGGCCCGGCCACAGCGGCCCCCCCGCTTCGTTCTCCGCCAAAAAGCCGTCGGTACGGACAAAGCGATTGCGGTAGAAGGCTTTTCCATCGCGGAAACCCACCACGTGCAGCATGCCGTCGCCGTCGAACGGATGATAGGTCTTCAGCGCCGGGTGCAGCGGGTTCTCGGTGTTGCGCAGGTAGATGCCGTCCAGATCGTGCGGGATTTCCCCTTCCACGGCGATCAGGTCGTCGGCGTCCCACTCGGTGGTCTGCGGGCGCCAGGGCCCGGTCCGGTACGGGTGGTCGTCGTCTTCGGGCAGCGTGGACAGGAATTTGCCGACGATCTCCACATCCATGTCACGTGCCTTCTGCTGTGCTGACGACGAAGCTGACGGTGGTGGCGGTGCTGCCGCCGAAGTTGAGGGTGCCGAACGCCTTGGCCCCCTCGACCTGGTAGTTGCCGGCCCCGCCGCTGACCTGCTTGGCCGCGTCGAGCAGCATCCGCACACCGGAGGCGCCGACCGGATGGCCGCCGCCGATCAGGCCGCCGCTGGGGTTGATCGGCAGCCGGCCACCGATTTCGATCTCGCCGTTTTCGATCGCCTTCCACGACTCGCCGGGCCCGGTCAACCCGATGTGGTCGATGGCGAGGTACTCGCTGGGGGTGAAGCAGTCGTGTACCTCGTAGCCGTCGAGGTGGTCGAGGGTCAAGCGGGCGCGCCGCAAGGCGTCGTGCACCGCGGACCGCACATGGGGAAGGACGTGACTTTCCCGGGGATCGTCCGCCGCGCGGTCCAGCTTCTGCCGCAGGCCCAGTCCCACCGTGCGGTGCCCCCAGCCGTCGATGCGGCCGATCGGGCGCGCGTCGGGATGGTCGCGCAGATACGCGTCGCCGACCAGCACCAATCCCGCCGCGCCATCGGTCATTTGGCTGCAGTCGAAGCGTCGCAGCCGGCCCTCCGTGACGGGATTGGTCGCATCGTCGTCGGTGATGGGGTCGGGGACCGTCCACGCGCGCGTCTGGGCGTTGGGGTTGCGCCGCGCGTTGGCGAAGTTGAGCTGCGCGATGGCCCGCAGGTGCGCGTCGTCCAGGCCGTAGCGGCGGTCGTACTCGTCGGCGACCTGAGCGAACATCGACGGCCACAGGTAACGCACGTCGGCGCCCTCGTGACCCGTCCACGCCGCCGCGCCCAGGTGCTGGGCCGCGGTGTCGCCGGGAACGGTTTTCTCGAGCTCGACCCCCACCACCAGCGCGATGTCGTACGCACCCGAGCGCAGATCGGCCATCGCCGACAGCGTCGCGATGCTGCCCGACGCGCACGCCGCTTCGTGCCGGGAGGCCGGGGTGTCCCAGAGGTCGGCGCAGACCGTGGCCGGCATCGCCCCGAGGTGGCCCTGGCCGGCGAACATTTCCCCGAAGGCGTTAGCCACGTGGACCACCTCGATGTCGGCGGCGTTCACCTTGGCCGAGGCCAGCGTGCCGTCGACGACCTCCCCGGTTAGGGCGGCGAAGTCCCGGCCCTCTTTGGTCAGGTTGCGGGCGAAATCGGTTTGCCAACCACCCAGGATCCATATCCCCGCCGAGCCATCCATACGCCGCACGGTACTCCTGGGCGGCCTCGTCGTTGAGGCGTATCCGCGAGCGGTCGCGGTCACGGGTACCCCAAAATGAGGCGGCCCCGTCGGCTCTCGGGCTGAACCGACGGGACCTAGGCGGACGCGAAGGCCGGCCGACGCGTTCGCCTCTCATGGAACATTGCCCCGTACGGCGGCAGGCAAACATACGGCTTCCGCGCGGACGCCGCGGCGCGTCCAGGCGGTGTCCTCGACGGGCTCGGCGAAGACGCAGTGGCCGACATGTCCCAGCCGAGCGTGTCCGACCGCGCTTAGCCGGCCCAAAAGCCATACCGGGCCGGGGATCCCGGCGCGCGCTGTGGCGGCGTGCTCCTCCCCGCCGCGAGACCCACGCGCCCCAACCGTCACGGCGAGCCGGGCACACGCGGCGATGCCCGCCCCCGAGCGGCAGTTCTGGGGGGATTGACCGGCGTCGCTCCGGGTGGCGGTCTGCGGCAGGCAAACGACCCGCGTGGTGGCCCGCAGGAAGGCCCTGCCGTCCGGCGACCGCTAGGGAAGCGGTGGTGCCGGCGGCGCCGACGGAGCCGGCGGCGCCGAGAGAGTCGACGGCGGCGGCAAGGTGGTCAGCGGCGTCGGCGAGGTGGTGGACGCTTGGGTGTCGGTGCCAACGGGCGCCGCGGTGATGGCGCCGCTTTGGTGGTGACCCGCCAGGGTCACTGCGGCGATGACCAGGCCGCTGACGGCGAGCAACGCATAGCGCGGGACTGTCCGATCGTGCATGAGCTTTCTCCGGATCGAAGGGCGTGATCCGTATAACGAATCTCTTCGGACCGAAATACGGATCATATTGTCACGGCAGGATAACACCGGTAGGGCGCCGGCAACACCCCTGGGCCAGAAGAATGCGTCGCCCTGCGGGCGGGCGCCGCGGGCAATTTCGCGGCGGACGAGCGCGAATGGCGGGGTGGCCGCGAGGGCGGGATGGTTAGCTGCCCGCCGGGGAGCTAACCGGCTGATGGCACCCGTTTCGGCGGGGCCCGGCTGCGTTGCGACACGGTCACGGATACGTACCTATCGTCGCATCACTAGTCACAACAGTCGCGCTGATCACTATCGTCACATGAGCCAACTGCGGACGTCAACGCGGTGTCCCGCCGCTCGAAAGGTGCTACATGTCGGCGATTCTTCGAAGTCTGTCGCTATCGATGGCGTCGGCGGCGGCTGTCGGACTCGTCTACGTGGTCGGGCCCGCGCCGTCGGCGAACGCCACCCCGTGCGGCGCTCCGGAAGCGAACGTGGAGCCGCCCGCCGCGCCGCCGGCGATGCCCGCACCGCAGCCGGTCGTCCAACCGCCCACCGGGCGCAGGCCCACCCACACGAATGACCAGGCGCCGCTGCCCAAGCTGGGGCCGCTGATCTCCTCCTTCCTCAAGCCGGCAATTCCCCGGCAGGCCGCCCCCATGAGGCCGCAAGCCGGGGTCCTTCCGCCCGGCCCGAACCCGCCCGTTCCCGGCCTGCCCCAGCCGCCGAATGCCGGGCAGCTGCAGCCCAACGCCGCCCCGGTCCCGCAGCCGCAACCCGCGCCGGCTCCCCCGCCGCCCTCGATCGCCGGGGCGCCGACCTCGCTCGTCGACTGGGTGACCGGCCCCGAGGGCCCGAACAAGACGCTGCAGCGCTTCAGCATCTCCGGCACCGACCTCGGGATCGCCTGGGACAACGGCGATCCCGTGAACCGGCAGGTGTTGATGGCCTTCGGCGACACCTTCGGCTACTGCAAGGTCAGGGGCCAACAGTGGCGGTACAACACCCTGTTCCGCAGCTCGGACCGCGATCTCTCACACGGGATCCACATCTCGGACGGCATCCCCAACGACCGGTACTCCGGTTCACCGGTGTGGGCGCCGAGCCTTTCCAAACAGGTCGTCAACACCATTCACAAGGCGGCGCACGAGACCGGGATCATTCCGACCGCCGGCATCTCGATCGGCAGGACGCAGTACATGAGCTACATGTCCATCCGGCAGTGGGGTCGCGACGGCGAATGGAGCACCAACTACTCGGCGATCGCGCGGTCGAATGACAACGGGCAGAACTGGGGGATCTTTCCCACTTCGATCCGCACGGCCTCCGCGGACGCCATTCCGGGAGCCGGGTTCACCCCCGGTAACGAAAACTTCCAAATGGGCGCCTTCATGAAGGGCAACGACGGCTACCTGTATCAATTCGGCACCCCGTCGGGACGCGGCGGCGCGGCATTCCTGTCGCGGGTGCCACCGGCCCAGCTGCCCGACTTGACCAAGTACCAGTACTGGAACGGCGACGAGGGCGGCCGGTGGGTCCCCAACAACCCGGGCGCGGCGACGCCGATCTTCCCGGGCCCCGTGGGCGAAATGTCGGCCCAATACAACAACTACCTCAAGCAATACCTGGTGCTATACACCAACGGCGGCAGCAACGACGTGGTCGCGCGGACCGCGCCGACCCCGCAAGGGCCGTGGAGCCCCGAGCAACCCCTGGTGTCGTCGTTCTCGATGCCCGGCGGCATCTATGCACCGATGATCCACCCCTGGTCGTCGGGCCGGGACCTGTACTTCAACCTGTCGCTGTGGTCGGCATACGACGTGATGCTGATGCACACCGTCTTGCCCTAATCGTGATCGTGTCGCACCCCGAATAGTCGGTATACGTGTCGCACCCTGAATAAAGCGGGGGCCTAGTGAGAGAGGAGATCGGCGATGATCACCTTCGACAACCCGGCCACTTCGACCGCCGGTAAGCCAAGGCGGCCAGACATCGAGGTGCGCATAGAGGGTGTGCGTCGCAGGGACGGCGCCGTCCGGCTGGGCATCATGCTCGACGGGCGGAGAGCGACTTAACCCGACGCGTCGGCCGCCGGCCGCGTTGGCCGGGGCAAGATGTAACGCGTGAGTTGGGCCAAGCGCGAAGCGAAAGCGCTCGCGGACACGAGTCTGACCGGCGATGCGCTACTGGCTGAGCTCGAAGACTATGTCCGCGTGCACAATCCGCGGCTGACGGACGTTCGGCTCGAGCGCGCGACCGCGACCGAAGAATACGACGCGAGCACCCAACCGCCCCGGCGGTGGTATCTGGTCAGCTACCTGGCCGACGACGGCGAGGGGTACGGGATCAAGCCTTGAGTGCCCCCGGCAGGATTCGAACCTGCGACACCGGCTTTAGGAGAGCCGTGCTCTATCCCCTGAGCTACGAGGGCGGGCCGTCCGCGAACACTGAACGCACCCTGGGTCGGCATCCGTGGAGGCATTTCAGAAGGTGCGTCGAGCGTCCTGGTGCCGTTCTGGGCGGTCGAGCCGGTAGTCCCAGTCCGGCGGATGTGAGTGTAGCGGGTCCTCGCGTGGTGACCGTTGCCGTTCGAGGCCCCGGTCCACGGTAGCCGTCGTTCAGCGCGGTCGGGCGTCGGCCGGCGGACCGATCAACGGCCGGCCGTCGCAGCGCTCCGAAACGTCGTGGGCGGTAGCACTCGCAAGTCTGTCAGTCTTCGTCCTCGATGACGTGCATGGCGGCTTCCTCGGCGGACGCTGCGCCCCCGTCGAGGCCGACGTCCGAAGCGACCAATTCGTCCTCGTAGTCCCCGCCGAATCCCGCGTCCGGCGCGACAAGGCGGCCGGCTCGGCCGCGGCCCACCTCGCGCCGCTGGGGGAACTCGGACTCGCGCTCGGATGCATCGGAGCGTCGCTGCTCGGCTTCGTCGAACGGGACGTCGATGCGCGCTGCCGGGTCGGGCTCTTCCTCCGCCAGGAGCTGGTCCAGGTTCTCGCCCGGGCCGAAGGCGCCTCGCCCGTAGGGCCGCTCCGGTGGCGAATACCCCTCGTCGAGGACGTCGTCCACACCGCGATCCAGCAGGGTGTCCTCCGGCTGAAGCTGGTTGTCGTCCTCGACGCTGTACTCGCCCGCTGCGGGGCCGGTCTCATAGTGAGAGCTCACGATTTGCCTGCCATGTTCTTCGATACCGGTTCTGCCACAATATAAGTCGTCTCACGGAGTGCCATCCGGGGAATCCTCAGCTGAGCCGCTCGATCTCGTCGGCCGCGTCGGTCAACGCCGCGGCGAGTTCGCGGGCGGCGACCCCGTCCAACGCATCGAGGTGGCGCGCATGCACGGCGATCCACCGGCGCGTCGAGCCGTCGACCTGTTGTCGGCCGTAGATCTGAACGCGCGCCCGCCCGCCTCGCCGACTGGTGCCCTCGAAGTCGCGAAACCAGTTCCTGTCGAGCTGCCAGTCGAACGTGCGAACCGCGCCGTCCGGGGGCGCGACAGCGTCGAACGGCATCCCGGCGGACACGTTCTTGGCCGCCCACTGTCGCGCCATGTCCAGCAGCGTCTGCGGTTCGTCGTGTTCGATGCGCTCGAGCTGAGCGATCTGCGCCGCGGTGAGCTGATCGGCCACGTCGCGCCAGGTTTGGGCGGTGTCGTCGGATGTGGTCATGATGTGCAGTCTGTGCGGCCGACCCGCTGTTGGGGAGAGTCGAAAGTCATGTCTTGAGTCCGTTGTGCCGCTGGTCAAGCTCACCGCCGACCCGATGAAAGAGGGCCTGAACGTTGGGCGCGCCCGTCCGGCAGCATGGCGAAACAGGCCATGCGGCAATCGATCTCCTCGAATCGTGGTCCGCGACTGCCAAGGCGCGGAGAATGACGACCGGGATCGTGACTCCGGGAAGGGAGGACGCCATGGCCGCAGACCCACAATGCGCCCGGTGCAAACAAGCGATCGGACCGGGATGGCTTTACCTGACTGCGCATCGCCGGGGCCAGGCCGCGCCGGCCGATGACGACGCGGTACTCGTCCATCTGCCCGACGAATGCCCACGCGCCGGGGAGCACGTGCCGCCGAGCTAGACGAGCGGACGTGCCCGCAAGCGTCCGCGTTGAAGCTTCCGCTTCACGGATTCGCGGTAAGGGCCGCCGGGCTCAAGTGGTCGATGAACCAGTCGCGGGCGAGCACCGCGACCCGCTCGAGCGTGCCGGGCTCGTCGAACAGATGGGTGGCGCCGGGCACGACGGTGAGTTCACACTTGCCCGGGATTGCCGCCTGCGCTTGCCGATTCAGCTCCAGCACCATCTCGTCGTTGCCGCCGACGATGAGCAGCGTCGGCGCGTGGACCCTGGGCAGGAACGGACCCGCCAGATCCGGCCGCCCGCCCCGGGACACCACGGCCGCGACGTTGACGCGCGGGTCGGCGGCGGCGACCAGGGCCGCGCCGGCGCCGGTGCTGGCGCCGAAGTAGCCGACCGGCAGCGCGGCGGTGTCCCGCTCGCGGCCCAGCCAGATGGTGACGTCGACCAGCCGACGCGCCAGCAGCTCGATGTCGAACACGTTGGCGCGATTCCGTTCCTCCGCCGGGGTGAGCAGGTCGAACAGCAGCGTGGCCAGACCCGCGCCGTTCAGCACCTCGGCCACGTAGCGGTTGCGGGGGCTGTGCCGACTGCTCCCACTGCCGTGCGCGAACAGCACCACACCGACGGGGCGCTCGGGAATGGTCAGATGGCCGGCCACCGAGACCGAACCGGCGCTGACGGTGACTTCCTCGTCGCGGATCGGGGGGTCGGCCGCGGCGGCATCGTCGACCGGCGCGCGAGATCCGTCGCGGGCGCGATCGAGGAGCCTCACCACCTCGCCGTCAGAAATCTGGGCGAAGTTGCGGTACCCCTGGCCGACGGCGAAGAACAATTCGGGCGTGTGCAGGCAGACCACTTCGTCGGCGTAACCGGCGAACCTCGCGAACACATCGCGTCCGCCGATCGGAACGGCCAACACCACCCTATCCGCGCCCTGGGCGCGGGCCACCTGGCAGGCGGCTCGGGCCGTCGCGCCGGTCGCGACGCCGTCGTCGACGATCACCGCGGTCCGTCCCGCCAGCGCGATCCGCTCGTGCCCACTGCGGAACATTTCCGAGCGGCGAGCCAGCTCGGCCCGTTGCTTGGCCTCGACGGCGGCAATGTCGTCTGTGGATAAGTCGGCCTCCCGGACAACGGCGTCGTTGATCACCCGCACACCGCCCTCGCCGATCGCGCCGAAGGCCAGTTCGGGCTGAAACGGGACCCCGAGCTTGCGCACCACCAACACATCGAGCGGTGCCCGTAGTGCCCTGGCAACCTCGAAGGCCACCGGGACGCCGCCGCGCGGCAGGCCAAGCACCACAACGTCTTGACCGCGCAGGGATTCCAGGCTTGTGGCCAGCTGTCGTCCGGCGTCCACACGATCATCGAACGGTTTGGCACCGCGCAACGAAGCCAACCGAGGCGCCAGCAGCCGCCCGCGACCACCACCGCGGTCCCTGGGAGTCATCACCTCAGTGTGTCGTGACCGGCCGGTGCCGCGAAGGGCCGGAAGGCCGCTGCGGTGGGGACCAACGCCCCCTGGCCGCCGACCGTTCAGCGCAGTTCGGCGATCACCTTGGCGAAGTTGTCCATGTGGTTGTCCTGGACGGTAATGAAGGTGACCCCGTACTTCTCGCGATACCCCAACAGGGTGTCGGCCATCTCCCGGGGCGACCCGGTCAGCACGGCGTGCATCGCCAGGATTTCCTCGTCGGACAATTCCGGCGCGTACCTACGGGTCATCGTCAGGTCGGGCAGGCTCTCGCCCTCGGCCGGTACCGCCGTGACCGCGAGGTTCAGCTCGAGCCCGTCGAACCGGTCGCCGGCGGCGTTGCGGACGAACTCGACGCGTTCGGTCAGCGGGTCGTCGGCCTCTTTCACGCGCGAACCGGTCAGCCCGATGATGTCGGCCTGCCGGGCGGCGATGGTCAGCACCCGGTCGCCGTTGCCGGCGATGAGAATGGGCGTCTTCGGGTGATGTTCTTTCAGGTAGGTCGTCATGTGCTTGAGGTAGTCGACGCGGGCGCCGGCGCTGGGGTAGGGGAGCTCGGCGGCGTCGAACTCTTCCTTGACATATCCGGTGCCCAGCCCGATCTCGAGACGGCCCTCACTGAGCTTGTCCAGGTCGCCCAGGTCCCGGCTGAGCAGGGCCGGCTTGTAGAAGGCGGCGTTGAGCACGAACATGCTCAGCTTCAGTTTGGTGGTCACCATGGCGGCCGCCGTCAGCGCCGGAATGGGTGCCACGGCGCCCAGATGGTCCGGCACGCACAGGACATCGAATCCGGTGTCTTCGGCCTGCCTCACCTTGTCGACGAACGCCGCGCGCGACTTGATGAAGCGCATGCTCATTCCGAAGCGAAAATCCTTGGCCACCAACAACTCCGTTCAACCGATGAGGATAATTACCAACAACGCGCCGCTTCCGCCAACGCCCGCACCAGGGCGCCGGTGACCGGCGACAGACCGTCGTCGCCGGGCAGTGGGCTGCGCGGGCCGATGCCGCGCACGCGGGGGGACAGCTCCAGCTGGGCGCCGCCGTCGCGCACCCGGTTCACCGGGTTACCCGGGTGCAGGCCCCGTAGCTCCGGTGGGATGTCCGCGAGGTCGGTGATGACCTGATAGCCGGCCAAGTTGATGTGCCGGGCCAGGTGCGCGGCCAGCGCGCGGTTGCGGCCGCCGGCCAGCAGTTGGGTGCTGCGCCCGATGCGGCCGTAGCCGTGCAGCGACACCGCAACGTCGACGTGGTCCAGGAATTCGGCGAGCCGCGGCGACTCGGCCGGGTCGAACAGCGCCGACGGAAGGTGGTGCGGGTAGCGATCGGGGTGCCGTAACACGTACACCGACGCGTCGGCGGCGTCGGCGGCGCGTTCGGCGATCACGTCGGTCATCTCTTCCAGTCCGCCGCCGTGGATGGCGAGGAACCCGAAGCGCGACCGTAACCGGCTGGCCTCGGCCACCCCCGGCTCGCTGAGCAGTGCCGAAAGCGATTGCGGCGCTGGCCCCGCCGCGGATGCCCGGCGTGGCCAGCGTGACGGATCCCAGCGCCGCAAGAAGTCGATCCAACGTTGCGGCAACCCGTGCTGCACGGCGCCGTCGATGATCGTGGGCAGGTAGCCCGGCCGGGGCGGACCCGGCGTCACCCGATGGTCGATGTAGACCCACGCCGGCGACGGCCCGTCGTCGGTGTGCACGGTCAGCCGGTCGCGCCGGTAGCGCACCGGCACCCCCTCGGCGCTGTCGAGCGTCGCCAGGTCGCCGTCGGAGATCTGCCAGACCACGCCATGCACCTGATTACCGGCGCACGGTTCGACCGTGGCCACGCCGCGCTGGTTGATCAGCCAGTCGTGATCGGACAGGACCGCCGGCCGCGGATCGGCGGCGTCGGGGCATCGCTGCGCCATCTGCCTGACGCACAGGTTCGACCCGTATGCGAAGTAGGCATGCCGCAGGGCCGGCATTTAGCCGGTCACCGTCAGCCAGATGAGCACCATGTTAAGCAGACTAATCATTACGCCGACGGCCCAGCCAATAATCGTCGTGACGGGGTGGTTGGCGTCGCCGCCCATCAATTCCCGGTCGCTGGTCAGCTTCACCAGCGGCAGGACTGCGAACGGAATCCCGAAGGACAGCACCACCTGCGAGAGCACCAGCGCCCGCGTGGGGTCGAACCCGACGGCGAGGATGACCAGGGCGGGACACACGGTGATCAAGCGGCGCAGCAGCATCGGAATCCTGCGGTGCAGCAGCCCCTGCATGATCATGGCGCCGGCGTAGGCGCCCACCGACGACGACGCCAGTCCGGACGCCAGCAATCCCACCGCGAACAGCACCGCGATCGTCGGTCCGAGCGTGTTGTGGATCGCGGAGTAGGCGCCCTCGATGGACGCGCTGAGGTTGCGGTGCTGCAGGTTGATCGCGGCGACCAGCAGCATCGCGGCGTTCACCGTCCCCGCGACGGCCATGGCCAGCACGACGTCGAGCCGGGTGACCCGCAGCAGCAGGCGGCGCTGGGAGCCCGCGGCGGGATGTCCGTGCCGGTCGAGGACCAGCCCGGAATGCATGTACACGGCGTGCGGCATCACGGTCGCGCCCAGGATGGCGGCGGCGAGCAGCACGCTTTCGGTGCCGCGGAACCGCGGCACCAGCCCGCCGAGCACGTCTCCGGGCGGCGGCGTCTTCACGAAAAAGCTCGCCGCGAAACCGACCGCGATGACGAGCAGCAGGCCGGTGATGACGCGTTCGAAAATGATCTGCCCGCGGCGGTCCTGGATCGCCAGGAGCAACAGGGAGACCAGCCCGGTGATGATCCCGCCGAGCAGCAGCGGCAAGTCGAACAGGATGCGCAAGGCGATTGCGCCGCCGACGATTTCGGCCATGTCGGTGGCGATCGCCACCAGTTCGGCCTGGACCCAGTAGACCAGCCGGACGGGACGGCTCATCCGCTTGCCGATGGCGGCGGGCAACGAGCGCCCGGTCACCAGGCCCAGCTTGGCCGACAGGTATTGCACCAGCCCGGCCAGCGCATTGGCCACGACGATCACCCACAGCAGCAGGTAGCCGAACTGGGCGCCGGAGCTGACGTTGGCGGCGACGTTGCCCGGATCGACATAGGCGATCGCGGCGACGAAGGCGGGACCGAGCAGATACCAGCTGCTTTTGAGCGAGTCCTGCCTGCTCTGCGTCAACGCGCCGCCCCTCGATTCACTTGGCCGAATAAGAAAGTGAGGGTATCCGAAGACTGCGGGCCGGCCCGAAGGCCACCCGCGATTCGGGCACACACGGCGCTACCGCCGGCCGGTCACCCGGGCAGGTAGAGGCCCTTCCCGGTGATCAGGGGGAGATCCAGCGTCGTCACGATTCCGGGCGGCGCGGCCACCACCGCGGGGATCGCATTGACGACCCGCATCGCGGTGGCGACCAGCCCGGCGTGGTTGTGGTCGCCCTTGCGGCTGCTGAGGCAGACGTCCATCGCATAGGACGGTTCGCCGGTGACCTCGATGCGGTAGGACCCGCCGGGTTGCGCCGGCTGCGGCCAGTCGGGGCACAGGTCCTCACGCAGCCGGGTGACGTGTTCGAGGACCACGACGGGGTCGCCGTTGACCAGGCCGAAGACCTCGAACCGCAGCGCCGCCGCGCTGCCCTCGGGGATGTGTCCCGACGCGATGTCGAAGTCCTCGGGCGCCGGGACCCGCACGTACTCCTGGGCCACCGAGTCGAGCGAGACGCCCAGGCCGGCCGCGAGCTGCCGAACCACCGAGCCCCAGGCCAGGCTGAGCACGCCGGGCTGCAGCAGCATCGGGATCTCGTCGAGCGGCTTCCCGAACCCCATCACGTCGAACATGACCGCGGCGCTGTCGTAGGTGGCGTAGTCGACGATCTCCATGCAGCGGATCTGCTGGATGTTCTGACAGGTGCCGGCCAGCGCCAGCGGCAGCAGGTCGTTGGCGAAACCGGGGTCGATCCCGTTGACGAACACGCTCGAATTGCCTTCGCGCGTGGCGTCTTCGATGGGCTTGATCAGCTCCTCGGGGATCACCTCCCACGGATACTGCAGGAACACCGGGCCGCTGCCCACGACGTTGATCCCGGCCGCCAGCACGCGCCGGTAGTCCTCCAGCGCCTCGGGCAACCGGTTGTCGGCCAGCGCGTTGTAGACGGCGCATTGCGGGCCGGTCGCCAGGACGGCGTCCAGGTCGGTGCTGGCGAGCACGCCGGTCGGATCGGGAAGTCCGGCAAGCTCGGCGGCGTCCTTGCCCGCCTTGGCGTCCGATGACACCCAGACGCCGGTGAGATCGAACGCCGGGTTGGTGATGAGCGCTCGCAGCGCGTGGACGCCGACGTTGCCGGTGCCCAATTGGACGACGGGTATTGCCATGACGGGCTCCTCAGGGGTTGGTTCACGACCGTGAGCAGACACAAAATCGCATGAACTGCGGGCTGCGCAGGCGAGTTTGCGTCTGCTCGCGCGTCAAGGGTTCACAGATCCGGGACGGGGATGTCGAGGTTGGGGTAGGTGAGGCCGCCGTCGACCTCGAGCGTCTTTCCGGTCAGGAAGCTCCCCGCCGGCGACGCCAAATACACTGCGGCAGCGGCGATGTCGACGGGATCGCCGAGGCGTCGCATTGGTGTGGCCTTCTCCATCGGCGCGCGCAACTCGTCGTTGGAGGCCACCACGTCCAGCGCGGAGGTCAGGATCGACCCCGGCGCGATGGCGTTGACGCGGATGCGCGGGCACAGGTCCAGGGCGGCCAGCCGGGTGTAATGCGACAGCGCGGCCTTGGCGGTGCCGTAGGCGGCGAACCCGCGGCCGGCCAGGCGGCCCATGGTGGAGGTGATGTTGATGATGTTGCCCCCGCCGGAGTGCTCCAGCATGAGGGGCACCGCCGCGACGGTCAGCGCGTGCGCGGTGGCGACGTTGAAGGTGAACGCGTCTTTGAGGTCTTTGGTCGAGGTGGTCAGCAGCGTGTTGGGCATGGTCCCGCCGACGTTGTTGACGACGATGTCTAGTTTTCCGAAGGCCTCGACGGCCTGGCCGGCCAGTTGGGCGGTCGCCTCCGGATGCGCCAGGTCGGCGGCGACGACGTGCGCCCGTCGGCCGGCGGCGCGGACCTGTTCGGCGACGCCTTCTAGTTGCGATTCCGTGCGCGAGGCGATGAGCACGTCGGCGCCCGCCTCGGCGAAAGCCAGCGCGATGGCCGCCCCGAGCCCGCGGCCGGCACCGGTGATGACGGCGACTTTGTCGTCGAGACGAAATCTGTCCAGGATCATTGCGGCTCTCCTCGCCCAAGTTGTCAGCCGATGTCAGCCGACACGGTAGCAAGCTCTGCCGTCTCGGATGCGGCATTTCTGGAACAGGTTCTACTTTTGCATATGGCGGGACCCGTACAACTGCCCGCGCCCAATTCGGGGCCTGACGACCTCGCCGCATCTTGCGTCCCCTGCGAGAACATTTACCCGGCGCTAGCCTTGGTGCTGACCGTTTGGTCGGCGTGCAGTGGCTATTGAATGGTGACGATGATGTTTGACCTGGCCCATAGGGATTCCTGTTGAGGCTGAACCGATTTGGTACCGCGTTAAATGCCATGACCGCCCTTGCCCTGGTGGTGGCGGCCTGCGGGTCCAACGACAACGCGGCGGGTGAAGATGTCGGCGCGGCCGCGTCGCCGGTCAAGGTGAGTTGTGCGGGGAAGAAGGCGCTGAAGTCCAGCGGATCGACCGCCCAGGCCAACGCGATGACGCGCTTCATCAAGGTCTTCGAGCAGGCCTGCCCCGGCCAGACGCTGAACTACACGCCGAATGGTTCCGGCGCGGGGATCGCCGAATTCACCGGCAATCAAACCGATTTCGCCGGATCGGATTCTCCGCTGGCCCCCATCGAATACTTTGCGGCGCGGCAGCGCTGCGGTTCGCCGGCCTGGAATTTGCCGGTGGTGTTCGGCCCGATCGCCATTACCTATCACGTCGCGGGCGTCACGTCGCTCAGCCTGGACGGTCCGACGGCCGCGAAGATATTCATGGGCGCGATCAAGGAGTGGAACGACCCGGCAATTCAGGGGCTGAACCCCGGCGTCGTGTTTCCCGCCGAGCCGATTCGGGTGATCTTCCGCAACGACCAGTCCGGGACGACGGACAATTTCCAGAAATACCTGGACTCCGCCGCCGACGGCGTCTGGGAGAAGGGCATCGGGAAGACCTTCAACGGTGGCGTCGGTGAGGGGGCCAAGGGCAACGACGGCACCTCGGCGGCCGTCAAGGCCACCGAGGGGTCGATCACCTACAACGAGTGGTCCTTCGCCCAGGCGCAGAAGCTCAACATGGCCAAGATCATCACCTCGGCCGGCCCGGACGCGGTGGGGATCAGCGCCGACTCCGTCGGTAGGACGATCGCCGGCGCCACCTTCAGCGAGGAGGGCAACGACTTGGTCGTCGACACCTTCTCCTTCTACAAGCCGACAAAGCCCGGCTCCTACCCGATCGTCCTGGCGACCTACGAGATCGTCTGCTCGCAGTATCCGGATTCGCAGGTCGCCGCGGCCGTAAAGGCCTTCCTGCGAAGCACCGTCGGCGCGGGGCAGGACGGCTTGGCGGACAATGGCTACATTCCCGTGCCGGCGTCGTTCAAATCCCGGCTGTTGGCGGCGGTCGACGCCATTTCGTGAGCCTTCTCGCCCGCTCTGCGATCCCGGCCCAAGCCGCCTTGGCCAGCGATGATCCGCCGACGGCAATTTGCCCAACGTTAACCTTCGTGCTGTTAGCTTCCGTGCTGCGAGAGACGCTGGTCGCCGAGAGCGGCTAGGAGAACGTCGGCAATCATGTTTCATCCCTACCGTTAGGAAGTGACTTGAAACTCAACCGATTCGGAGCCGCGCTGAGCGTCGTGACCGCTGGTGCGCTGGCGTTGTCGGGATGCGGAAGTGACAACAACGCCACTGGCGGAAGCGGGGCGACCAGCGGTTCGTCGTCGGGCAACGTGGCGTGTGGCGGGAAGAAGACGTTGAAGGCCAGCGGGTCGACCGCCCAGGCCAACGCGATGACGCGCTTCGTCAACGCATTCGAGCAGGCCTGCCCCGGCCAGACGTTGAATTACACCGCGAATGGCTCGGGTGCGGGCATCAGCGAATTCAACGGCAACCAAACCGATTTCGGTGGCTCTGACTCACCGCTCGTTCCGAAGGAATACGCCGCGGCACAGCAGCGCTGCGGCTCGCCCGCCTGGAACCTGCCGGTGGTGTTCGGTCCGATCGCGATCACCTACAACGTCAAGGGGCTGAGCTCGCTGAGCCTCGACGGTCCCACGGCGGCCAAGATCTTCAACGGCGCCATCACGACCTGGAACGACCCGGCCATCGCGGCGGTGAACCCCGGCGTGACGTTGCCCGCCGAGCCGATCCACGTGGTGTTCCGCAACGACGAATCCGGCACCACGGACAACTTCCAGAAGTACCTCGACGCCGCGTCCAACGGCGCGTGGGGCAAGGGCGCCGGAAAGACGTTCAAGGGCGGCGTCGGCGAGGGCGCCAAGGGCAACGACGGCACGTCGGCGGCCATCAAGGCGACCGAGGGCTCCATCACCTACAACGAATGGTCGTTCGCGCAGGCGCAGAAGCTGAGCATGGCCAAGGTGATCACGTCGGCCGGTCCGGATGCGGTGGCGATCAGCTCGGACTCGGTCGGCAAAACGATCTCCGGGGCCAAGATCAGCGGCCAGGGCAACGACCTGGTGCTCGACACGCTCTCCTTCTACAAGCCGACCCAGCCCGGTTCCTACCCGATCGTGCTGGCGACGTACGAGATCGTTTGCTCGAAGTACCCCGATCCCCAGGTTGGCACGGCCGTGAAGGCATTCCTGCAAAGTACGATCGGTGCGGGGCAAAGTGGCCTGGCCGACAATGGGTACATTCCCATCCCGGATTCGTTCAAGTCGAGACTGTCGGCTTCGATCAACGCCATCACGTGATTTGAGGTGGTCGTGACCCGAGCGGTAGCCAGCCCGTCGACCCCGAAAAAGCCGGAGCTGAAGGCGCTGGGTGCGCCTTCGGCCCGGCGGGGCGACCAGTTGTTCAAACTGCTGGCTGCCGCTGCCGGTTCGACGATCGTGGTCGCGATCCTGCTGATCGCGGTGTTCCTGCTGATCCGTGCGGTCCCGTCGTTGCGGGTCAATCACGCGAACTTCTTCACCAGCGCCCAGTTCAGCACCACCGACCCGGGGAAGCTGGCGTTCGGCATCCGTGACCTGCTGATGGTCACGGTGCTGAGTTCGCTCACCGCGCTCGCGCTCGCGGTGCCGGTCGCGGTCGGGATCGCGGTGTTCCTCACCCAGTACGCGCCCAAGCGGCTGGCTCGGCCGTTCGGGGCGGTCGTCGACCTGCTGGCCGCGGTGCCGTCGATCATCTTCGGGCTGTGGGGCATCTTCGTGCTGGCGCCCAACATCGAGCCCGTCGCGGCGTTCCTCAACCGCAACCTGGGCTGGTTCTTCCTGTTCAAGCAGGGCAACGTGTCGCTGGCCGGGGGCGGCACCATCTTCACCGCGGGCATCGTGCTCTCGGCGATGATCCTGCCGATCATCACGTCGGTCTCGCGGGAGGTTTTCCGGCAGACGCCGCATATCCAGATGGAAGCGGCGCAAGCGCTGGGTGCCACCAAGTGGGAAGTGGTGCGGATGACCGTGCTGCCGTTCGGCCGCAGCGGTGTCATCGCGGCGTCGATGCTGGGGCTGGGGCGCGCGCTCGGTGAGACCGTCGCGGTGCTGATCATTCTGCGCTCCGCCGCACGCCCGGGGAATTGGTCGCTGTTCGACGGCGGGTACACGTTCGCCTCGAAGATCGCCTCCGCGGCGGCCGAGTTCAGCGAACCGTTGCCCACCGGGGCCTACATCGCCGCGGGGTTCGCGCTGTTCGTCTTGACGTTCGTCGTCAACGCGCTCGCGCGGGCCATCGCCGGCGGGAAGGTCAACGGATGACCGCCAACGTGTTCGACCGGCCGGTCAAGACGCAGGCCTTCCGGCCGGTCAGCATCCGTCGCCGGCTGACGAACAACGCGGCGACCCTGTTCTTCGTCGCCTCGTTCCTCATCGCCCTGGTGCCGCTGGGCTGGGTGCTGTCGGTGGTGGTGGCCCGGGGCTGGTACGCGGTCACCCGGGCGACCTGGTGGACCCACTCGCTGCGCGGCATTTTGCCGGAGCAATTCGCCGGTGGCGTCTATCATGCGCTCTACGGAACCGTCGTGCAGGCGGGGGTGGCGGCCCTGCTGTCCGTGCCGCTGGGCCTGATGACCGCGGTCTTCTTGGTGGAGTACGGTTCCGGCCGGCTGGTGCGGCTGACGACGTTCATGGTCGACGTGCTCGCCGGGGTGCCGTCCATCGTCGCGGCGCTGTTCGTCTTCAGCCTTTGGATCGCCACCCTGGGTTTCCAGCAGAGCTCGTTCGCCGTCTCGCTGGCGCTGGTCTTGCTGATGCTGCCGGTGGTGGTGCGGTCCGCCGAGGAGATGCTGAGGTTGGTGCCCGACGATCTGCGCGAGGCCAGCTACGCGCTCGGTGTGACCAAATGGAAGACGATCATGCGGATCGTGTTCCCGATCGCGATGCCCGGCATCGTTTCCGGCGTTCTGCTGTCGGTCGCGCGGGTGATCGGCGAAACCGCTCCGGTGCTGGTGCTGGTCGGCTACAGCCGATCCATCAACACCGACATCTTCCACGGCAACATGGCTTCGCTGCCGCTGCTGATCTACACCGAACTCACCAACCCCGAGCACGCCGGTTTCCTGCGCATCTGGGGTGCGGCGCTGAGCCTGATCATCATCGTCGCCGTGATCAACCTGGTCGCGGCGGCGACGCGGTTCCTGGCGGCCCGCCGGCGCTGAGTCAGCCCCGCCGGGGCGGGGTCAGGACTTCGCCGCGGCCTTCTTGGCCGGTGCCTTCTTCGCCGTGGTCTTCTTCGCGGCCGTCTTCTTGGCCGGCGTCTTCTTGGCCGGTGCCTTCTTGGCCGGTGCCTTCTTGGCCGGTGCCTTCTTGGCCGGTGCCTTCCCATCGCCGGAGCGCGCCTTCACGCTGGCCTCCAGCTTGGCCAGCAGGTCCGAGACGTCCTCGGTCTCGTCGAGCTCCTTCGGTTGCTCCTCGGTGGTAAAGGCTTCGCCGCCTTCGAGTTTCGCGTCGATGAGCTCCTGCAGCTGCTCCTGGTAGGTGTCGTGGTACCGGTCGGGATTGAAGTCCTCGGCCATCGACTCCACCACCTGGCCCGCCATCTTCAGTTCCGCCGGTTTGATCTCGACTTCCTTGTCCAGCACGGGAAAGTCGGGATCGCGGATCTCGTCGGGCCACAGCAGCGTGTGCACCATCATCACGTCCCGCTTGCCGAAGTCCTTGACCCGCAACGCGGCCAGCCGTGTCTTGTTGCGCAGCGTGAAGTGGACGATCGCCATCCGATCGGCCTCGGCGAGCGTCTTGGCCAGCAGCACATAGGACTTCGACGACTTGGAGTCGGGCTCCAAGAAGTAGCTCCGGTCGAACAGCATGGGGTCGACCTCTTCGGCGGGAACGAACTCCAGCACCTCGATCTCGCGGCTGCGCTCTTCGGGCAGGGTGGCGATGTCATCGTCGGTGATGATGACCATCTGGCCGTCGTCGGATTCGAAGGCCCGGGCGATGTCACGGTATTCGACGACCTCACCGTCCACCTCGCAGACGCGTTGATAACGGATGCGGCCGTTGTCCTTGGCGTGCACCTGATGGAACTTGATGTCATGGTCCTGGGTGGCGCTGTACACCTTGACCGGGACGTTGACCAGCCCGAACGCGATCGAGCCCTTCCAGATGGAGCGCATGTAAGTCAGTATGCCCATACTGTTGGCCGCCTAACAGCACGCCGGGCCGCTGCGCCGCAGCTCGTGACCGCATCGAAGCCTGGCGAGCCGCCAGGGCGCCCGCCCGGGTCGAACGTGTTCACGGCTTCGCCGACGAGCCCGCGGGCCATGGCTCACCCCTCGCCGGAGGACGTACGTTGAGACTATGAGTGCGACGGCGGGGCCCCGCGTGCGGCTGACCAACGCCGACAAGGTGCTCTACCCCGCCACGGGGACCACGAAGCGGGACGTCTTCGACTATTACACCCGGGTCGCGGAGGTGATGATCCCGCACATCGCCGGGCGCCCGGCCACCCGCAAGCGCTGGCCCAACGGCGTCGAACAGGATTCCTTCTTCGAGAAACAGCTCGCCTCCTCGGCGCCGGACTGGCTGCCGCGCGGCAGCGTCACCCACCGGTCCGGGACCACCACGTATCCGATCATCGACAGTCCCGACGGGCTGGCCTGGATCGCGCAACAGGCGGCGCTGGAAGTGCACGTGCCGCAGTGGCGGTTCGTCGCCGAGTGGACCCGAAGCAAGGCGGAGGAGCTCAAGCCCGGCCCGGCCACCCGGCTGGTCTTCGATCTCGACCCCGGCGAAGGCGTGACCATGGCCCAGCTGGCCGAGGTCGCCCACGCCGTCCGCGAGCTCATCGACGGGATCGGGCTGACATTGTTCCCGCTCACCAGCGGCAGCAAGGGCCTGCACCTGTACGCGCCGCTGGCGGAGCCGGTGAGCAGCAAGGGCGCCACGGTGTTGGCGAAACGGGTTGCGCAGCAACTGGAGAAGTCGATGCCCATGCTGGTCACCGCGACCATGACACGCAGCCTGCGGGCGGGCAAGGTGTTCCTCGACTGGAGTCAGAACAACGGATCCAAGACCACCATCGCGCCGTACTCCCTACGGGGACGCGAACATCCGACGGTGGCGGCACCGCGCACCTGGGCAGAGATCGACGATCCGGGGCTGCGCCAATTGCGCTACGACGAGGTGCTCGCCCGGGTCGCGCGCGACGGCGATCTGCTGGCGGGCCTGGACAGCGACGCCGCCGTCCCGGATCGGCTGACCAAGTACCGTGGCATGCGCGACGCGTCGAAAACCCCGGAACCGGTCCCGCGCACGAAACCGACCACGGGGCAGGGCAACTCCTTCGTCATCCAGGAACACCACGCGCGCCGTCTGCATTACGACTTCCGGCTGGAGCGCGACGGCGTGCTGGTGTCATGGGCGGTGCCGAAGAACCTGCCGGAAACCACCTCGGTGAACCACCTGGCCGTCCACACCGAGGATCATCCGCTGGAATACGCCACCTTCGAGGGCAACATCCCCAAGGGGGAATACGGCGCGGGGAAGGTGGTCATCTGGGACTCGGGCACCTATGAGGCGGAGAAGTTCAACGACTCCGCCGAAAATGGCGAGGTCATCGTCAATCTGCACGGCGACAAGGTCTCGGGCCGTTATGCGCTGATCCAGACCAACGGTGACCAATGGCTGGCGCACCGGATGAAGGAGCAGAAGACCTTCGACTTCGACGGGCTGGCGCCCATGCTCGCCACCCATGGCTCGGTGGCGGCGCGCAAGGCGGGCCAGTGGGCCTTCGAGGGCAAGTGGGACGGCTACCGGCTGCTGGTGGAAATCGACCACGGCGCCCTGCGGGTGCGGTCTCGGCGCGGCCGCGAGGTCACCAACGAATATCCCGACTTGCGTTCGCTCGCGGCCGGACTCGCCGACCACCACGTGGTGCTCGACGGGGAGGCCGTCGTCTTGGACGCCTCGGGCGTGCCGAGCTTTCACGCGATGCAGAACCGGGGCCGCGGCAGCCGCGTGGAATTCTGGGCATTCGACCTGCTCTACCTCGACGGCCGTTCGCTGCTGCGGGCGCGCTACCAAGATCGTCGGAAGCTGTTGGAAACCCTGGCCAATGGCAGCGATCTCATCGTTCCCGAGTTGCTGCCCGGCGACGGGGAACGGGCGCTTGCGCACTCACGCGAGCATGGCTGGGAGGGCGTGGTCGCCAAGAAGCGCGACTCCACGTATCAGCCGGGCCGGCGCTCGGCGTCCTGGGTCAAGGACAAGAACTGGAACACCCAGGAGGTGGTCATCGGCGGCTGGAAGGCGGGGGAGGGCGGGCGCAGCAGCGGCATCGGCTCGCTGCTGATGGGCATCCCGGTCGACGGCGGCCTGCACTTCGCCGGGCGGGTCGGGACCGGGTTCACCGAGCGCGACCTGGCGCACCTGAAAAAGACCCTGGCGCCGCTGCACACCGACCAATCGCCGTTCACCCCAACGCTTCCCCGCGGCGAGGCCAGGGGCGTGACGTACGTCGAGCCGGTGCTGGTTGGCGAGGTGCGCTACAGCGAGTGGACCCCGGATGACCGGCTGCGCCAATCGAGTTGGCGCGGGCTGCGGCCGGACAAGGAACCGAGTGAGGTGGTGCGCGAATGAAATGGGTGACCTACCTGGGCGCCGGGGCGGAGCGCACCGGGGTGCTCTCCGGTGACACCATCCACGCGATGCCCGCGGGGGTGACGCTGCTCGACCTGGTCGCACGTGGCGCCGACGGGCTGCGCGCGGCCGGGGAGGAGGCGCTGCGTGCGCCGGCGGAGGCGGTGCCGGTGGCTGCGGTGCGGCTCCTGGCTCCGATCCCGCGCCCGCCGTCCATCCGCGACTCGCTGTGCTTCCTGGATCACATGCGCAACTGCCAGGCCGCGCTGGGCGCCGGGCGGGCTCTTGCCGACACGTGGTATCGCATCCCGGCGTTCTATTTCGCTTGCCCGGCAACGGTATTGGGACCATACGACGACGCCCCCACCGCGCCCGGAAGCGCCTGGCAGGACTTCGAATTGGAGATCGCCGCGGTCATCGGAACCGGCGGCCGGGACCTGTCGGTCGAGGAAGCCGAGCGGGCCGTCATCGGCTACACCATCTTCAACGACTGGTCCGCCCGTGACCTGCAGCAAATGGAAAGCCAACTGGGGATCGGGCAGGGCAAGGGCAAAGACAGCGGCGTCACGCTGGGTCCCTACCTGGTGACGCCCGACGAACTCGAGCCCTACCGGCGGGACGGCGGGCTCGACCTGCAGGTGACCGCCCTGGTCAACGACACCGTGATCGGGTCGGGGTCGACCGCCCAAATGGATTGGAGCTTCGGCGAAGTCATCTCTTACGCGTCCCGCGGCGTGACGCTGGTCCCCGGGGACGTCGTCGGCTCGGGCACCGTGCCGACCTGCACCCTGGTCGAGCACTTGGACGCGGCGGCGCTCGATTCGTTCCCCGGCTGGCTGCACGACGGCGACGTGGTCACGCTGCGGGTCCAGGGGCTCGGGGAGACCCGGCAGACCGTGCGCGCCAGCCCCGCGCCGCACCCGTTGGCGGCCCGCCCGAATCCGGACGCCGCGCCGGCCGCGCGGCGCGTGAACAGGGCGCCGGCGAAGGTGCCCTACACCCGCGGGCTACACCCGGTCGGCGACCGGGTATGGGCGTGGACGCTGCCGGACGGGGGCTACGGGTGGAGCAACGCCGGGCTGGTCACCGGCGACGGCGCGTCGCTGCTCGTCGACACCCTGTTCGACCTGGCGCTGACCCGCGAAATGCTCAGCGCGATGCGGGATATCACGTCGTCGGCACCCATCACCGACGCGCTGATCACCCACTCCAACGGGGACCACACCCACGGCAACCAACTCCTCGACGCGTCGGTGCGGATCATTGCCGCGCGGGGCACCGCCGAGGAGATCGCGCACGGGATGGCACCCGAGATGCTGGCGATGGCGCAGACCGCGAACCTCGGCCCCGTCGCGACCCCTTACACGCGAGACCGCTTCCAACACTTCGACTTCAGCGGCATCACGGTGCGCAACGCCGATCAGACGTTCGACCGTGAGCTGACCATCGAGGTGGGCGGGCGGCGCGTCGCTTTGCTGAACCTGGGTCCCGCGCACACCGCCGCGGATTCGGTGGTGCACGTGCCCGACGCGGGGGTGCTGTTCGGTGGCGACCTGCTGTTCATCGGCTGCACCCCGATCGTGTGGGCCGGTCCGATCGCCAACTGGATCGCCGCGTGCGACACCATGATCGCGCTCGATGCGCCGACGGTCGTGCCGGGTCACGGGCCGGTCAGCGATCCGGACGGGATCCGTGCGGTGCGGGGGTATCTCACGCACGTCTCCGAACAGGCCGAGGCCGCCTACCGCCGGGGGCTGTCGTGGTCCGACGCGGCCGACACCATCGACCTCGGCGAGTATGCGACTTGGCTGGACGCGGAGCGGGTCGTCGTCAACGTCTATCAGCGGTACCGCGAACTGGACCCCGCGACACCACAACTGGAGGTCATGGCCCTGCTTGTGATGCAGGCCGAGTGGCTGGCCAAGCGCGGCTAAAGCCGCACGGCGCGAACGAATTTGATCGTCGTGGCGGGAACCTGCTCCGCGGCCTTCCCCAACTCCGGCAGCCCGGCGGCCGAGAACAGATCGGTGAGCCGGGATTCGGCGGTCTCCCAGCCGTTCTCGTGCAGATGCGCGGCGACGTCGGTGTGCTCGCCCGGATAGGTCAGGGTGGCGAGATCCATGTCGAGCCCGTGCCGCCGCCAGCCGTCGGTCATGAGCCGCGACTGTTCCTCGGCGGCCGGCGAGGTGCCGGTCACGGTGCCGTAGTCGGCGGCGAACCGGCTGCCCTCGGCCGACAGCGGGATGATGGAGTCCAGTAACCGAAGCTCCGCCTCCGGCGGGAGCCATCCGATGAGCACCCCCTCGGCGAGCCACGCCGTGGGATGGGCCGGATCGAAGCCCGCCTCCTGCAGCGCCGCCGGCCAATCGTCGCGCAGGTCGATCCCGACCTCGCGAAGCTTGGCGGTGGGCGCCGCCCCGATCTCCGACATGGTCGCCGCCTTGAACGCGATCACCTCGGGCTGGTCGATCTCGTACACCGTGGTCCCGATCGGCCAGCGCAGCCGGTAGGCGCGGGAGTCCAGTCCCGAGGCCACGATCACCACCTGGAGCAGCCCCGCTTGCCCGGCCGCGGCGAAATAGTCATCGAAATACCGGGCGCGGGCGGCGAACGTGTCGACCATGCGGGCGAACCCGACGCTCTGCTCGAGCTCTTCGGGATCGAGTTCGCCGCTGGCCAGTTTGGTGAACACGTCCAAACCGACGGCACGCACCAGCGGTTCGGCGAAGTCGTCCGTGATGACCGGCTGCGGACGCCTGCTCGCGGCGGCTCGGGCGGCGGCGACCATGGTGGCCGTCGCCCCCACGCTGTTGGCCAGGTCCCAGCTGTCACCCTCGGTTCGTGCCATGCGTTCTCCTTCGATGTGGCGGCCAAACCAAGGTATGCCCCGTCGAGGAATACCGCATCGCCTACGGTTTCAGCCATGCCCGCTGTGGAATTGGAAACCGTCGAGGACGGCATCGCCCGCGTCACCCTCAACCGGCCGGAGCGCCTCAATGCCATCGACGGATCGCTGATCGACGGCGTCGACCATGCCCTGGACGCGCTCGGTGGCGGCGAGTTCCGGGCCGCGATCCTCACCGGCGCCGGCCGGGGTTTCTGCGCTGGGGCGGACCTGAGCGGCACGGGCGAGCCGTGGACCAAGCCCAGGCCGTCGACGCCGCCGTTCAAGGTCAACTACGACGCCCAGGTCCGGCTCGCCGACCTCTTCACCCGTATCTACGAACTGCCCATCCCGGTGATCGGCGCGGTCAACGGTGTGGCCGTCGGCGGGGGGCTCGCGTTCGCGCTGGTTTGCGACGTCCGCGTCGCCTCCGATCAGGCGCGGTTCGGCTCGGCGTTCATCAAGGCCGGCTTCTCGTCGATGGACATGGGCACCAGCTATCTGCTGCCCAAGATCGTCGGCGCGGGGGTGGCCCGCGAACTCATGCTGACCGGGCGCATCATCGACGCGGCCGAGGCCTACCGCATCAAGCTGGTGCACGAGGTGGTGGCCCCGGACGACCTGATGGCGGCCGCGCTGAAGGTGGCCCGCTCGATCGCCGAGAACAACGCCTATGGCGTCTGGCAGACCAAGATCGGCCTCAACGCGGCGCTCGACGCGCCGAGCCTGCGCCACGCCATCGAGATCGAGAACCGCACCCAGATCCTCAGCGGCTTCACCAACAACCCGGTCGAGGCGGCCCGGGCGCACCGGGAGAAGCGGGCGCCCAGGTGGGATCCGCTGTGACCGCTGGGTTCGATGGCGGCGGCCCGCCGCGCCCGGCTCCCCGCTAGACCTTCGCGATGACGTTCTCGGCGAACATCTCCAGGTTGCGGATCTTGTTCTCCAGCGGCTCGGTGTCCTTGCCCTTGATGTAGGGAATGCGGAAGCCGACGATGGCGTCGGTGACACCCTTGTCCTCGAGGCGTTTGATGCCGTCCACGGTGTAGGCGTCGGCCGAGATGACGTGGATCTGGAACGGTCCGGTCTTGCCGGCCTCCTCGCGATACCGCTTCAGCTTGGCGATGAGCGCGTCGAGTTCCTCCGGGTCTCCGCCGCCGTGCATCCACCCGTCCAGCCGGGCCGCGCGGCGCAGTGCCGCGTCCGCGTGGCCGCCGATCAGGATCGGGATCGGTTCGGTCGGAGCCGGCGTCATCTTGGTCTTGGGGATGTCGTAGAACTCGCCGTGGAACTCGAAGTAGTCGCCGCTGGTGAGACCCTGGATGATTTCGATGCATTCGTCCATGCGCTTGCCGCGCTTGGCGAACGGGACGCCCAGCAGTTCGTAGTCCTCCGGCCACGGGCTGGTGCCGACCCCGAAACCCACCCGGTTGTTGGTCAGCGCGGCCAGCGAACCGATCTGCTTGGCGACCAGCGCCGGCGGCCGGATCGGCAGCTTGAGGACGAAGAAGTTGAAGTGCAGCTTCGTCGTCACCGCCCCCAATGCCGCTGTCAGCACGAAGGTTTCGATGAATTCCTTGCCATCCAGGAACTCGCGGTCACCGTCGGGCGTGTACGGGTACTTCGAGTCGGACTCGAAGGGGTAGGCGATGCTGTCGGCGATCGTCATCGCGTGGTACCCGGCCGCCTCGGCCGCCTGGGCCAGCGGGATGTAGTACCTGTGGTCGGTCATCGCCTCCGCGTAGGTGAACCGCACGTCATCCGCCTTCCTGGGAACGGGTCGTCACACGAGATTAGAACGTGTTCTAGTTCTACCCGTGCCAGGGTTGCAAGCACAATACGGCGTCAGAGCTGGTTCTCGGGTCCGATGACCGCCCACACCGTCTTGCCGTCCGAGGTGGGGGTGCTGCCCCACGCGCGGGACAACGCTTCGACGATCGCCAGGCCGGACACGTCGATGCCGTTGGCCGGCGACGGTAGCCGCAGGGCCGGGGCGTGGCTGCTGTCGGAGACCGCGATGGTCGCCGTCGCGCCGTGGCTCTCGATCCGCATCACCGGCACGCTCGCGGTGTGTTCCAGCACGTTCTCGACGAACACGTTGACCACCACCAGCGCGACCGGGATGAGCGCCGACTGCGACCAGGCGGTGAGCCACTCGCGGACCAGGCGGCGCGACTCGCGCAGGCTGGTCAGGTCGGCCGGCAGTGGCGCGTCGGCGCGGCGCACGGCACGCCTGCTCTGCTGGCTGAGCGCCTTCATCGCCGCCTTCTCGGTCGAGTACACCGGCATGAAGTAGGCGACGCCGCTGCGGGTGATCGCCTCGCGCGTGGCGCGGTGCGCGCAAACCAGCACTATGGGCACGTTGGGCTTGCTGCGAACCTGCCAATGGGCGCCGATGAACGTCGACCACGCCAATTCGGCGAGCACCTTGAGCGCGGAAATGTTGACGATCACGGCGGCGGGCTCGTCCAGCGTGGCCTGCAGCATGTGATCGCGCAGCGCGGCGGAGTTGGAGCTGTCGAGCACCCCGTCGACGGTCAGGATGGCCACCGATTGATCCGTGCGGGTCGCGACGGCCAGTGAGCCGGGGGACTCGGCTACCGAGCTCACCACCGTGGCCCCTTCCCCGGCGGGAGCCCATGGTGTCGAGGCGCCCGGGCCGCCGGCTGGCTCGAACACGAGGGGGACGTCGCAACCCGGCTTCCCAGCTGGTTCGTGTCGTCCGGTTCCATCGCTGCTCCTCGAATTACTGCCGGGCCAACTGCTTGAGTATCCGCCCTGCGCGGCAAAAGTCTAATTCGGGTCGAGCGGCCTGCCCGCCATCGGAAAGCGCAGCCCACTGGGGCCGGGCCCCGGGCGCGGAGCAGCGGCGGCGCGGTGCAAGTGAGGCGCGTGCCAATCCCCACCCGTCCGGGGCCCCCGCCCCCACCGCGTCGAACATGCTGTTCGAATTCGCTGCGCTGCACGCGCACCCCCCGGGGTTACCACTTGCGGGGCACACCCAAACGCGGCGACGCACCCCAAAAAATATCGTTGATGAGCAGCGAAAAGGCGGGGTCAGCCGGCCGGGTAGGGCGGGGCGCCCACGCCGGCGACCGAGTGGGTGCCCCACGGCGTCTGCTCGACGATCCGCGCGGCGGCGCTGCGCCGGCCCACCGTCAACGTCGCGGTCCGGGTCTGGGTGAGCGCGTGGTCCGGCAGGGGCCGCGACGGCGAACCGAACACCGTCCCCTGCCAGTGGTAGCGGCCGTCGATCGGGTCGAGGTGGCCGGTGAGCCGGACCCGCACCGGATGGCTGGTGCCGGCTACCTCGAGCGTCGCCGCGCCGTCGTAGGTGTCGTCGCGTTCGGGCGCGCTGGACGACAGGTCGAAGGCGGATGCCACCGGGGGCGGCTGGTCGGGGGTCAATTGGGCGCGCTCGTTGAACACCTGCATGCTGCTGGCGCGCACCTCGATGCGGCCGCTGGCCGTGCGCTGCATCGTCCGCAGGCACTCGGCGATGTAGCGGCCTTGCGCGGCGGCATCGGGCCCGGTGATGAAGAAGTAGTTGGGAAAGCCGCGAACCGCCACCCCGCAGAACGGCTCCATGCCGTCGTGCCAGGACTGCCGGAGGTTCCGGCCACGGGCACCGACGAGGGCGCCGTCCGCCAGCCCTTCGGCGATGGCGAAACCGGTGCCGTAGACGATGGCGTCGACGCCGTGCTCGACACCATCGCGGGTGCGGATGCCCGACGCGGTCACCGCCTCGATGGGGGACTCGGCCAGCGTGACCGGCGCGCGCCCGGCGGTGGGTCGGCTGCGAGCGCGCAGCCAGCGTTTGGCCCGGGTCGACCAGAGCGGAATCTCGGCGACCACGCGGCGCGGTGCGTGGGCGACGACGGTGACCGACGCCGCGGTCCGGCTCAGCCGGCCGATGCGGTGGCCCGCGGCGGCGTCGGTGCCCACGACGGCGATGCGCTTACCGGCCGGGTCGAAGTCGGGCGCCCAGGCGGCCGCGGGAAACGACGCGCCCGGGAAATCGTCGCGGCCGGGGATGTCGGGCAGCCAGGGCACGAAGGGCGACGGCTCCGCCGCGACGACGGCCCGCGCCCGCACGTCCTCCCCGCCGGCCGTCCTCAGCAGCCAGGTATCGGTGGCGTCGTCAAACGTCGACCGGACCTTGGCGGCCGACCCGTCCAGGACGACGAAGTCGGTGACACCGGCCGCCGAGAAGGCCGACCGCGTGCCTGGCTGAGCGCCGAGGACGACGACGGGATGGCTGGGTTCGCCGGGGCCGTGCGGCCGCGTCACAGAAACCTGCTGCGCTTCCAGCCGCGGCGGGCGATCGGGCCGAGCAGACCCACTTCGGTCAGGAACGCCGCCAGCGGGGCGAAACCCGCGACCTGCATGTCGCGGCGGTGCGGGCTGGTCCGCGCGATCCGGCGCGCCCGCTTCGGGTCCAGGCCCGTGCGCGCATACGGGATCGGATTGCTGAACAGGTAGTTGAAGAAGTAGCCGCCCAGCCCGTTGATGTTGGCCATGAACCAGCGGTTGAGCCGTGGCATCTCGACGACCCGCTTGCGGGCGCCGTCGCGCGCGAACTGGATGTGGCGCGCCTCCTCGGTGACGTGAATCCGCATGAGCCGCTGGATGATTGGCTGCAGTTCCGGATCGTCCATCATCTGCCGCTGCAACGAGTCGAAGATCTCCTCGCCGATCAGCGCGGCCACCCACAGCATCGAACCCCGCTGAAACGCCAGCGGAAGCGCGTTGATGATCATCCGGTGAAAGAGCCGGGGCCGCACCGGTTTTGCGCCGATGCGCTCGATGGCCTTGCCGAACATCACCATGTGGCGGGTCTCGTCGCCCAGCTCGGTGAGCTTGTAATGGGTCGACCGGCTCGTCGGGTCCTCGTGCAGGATCGTGCGCAGCAGCGACTGATTGAGCATGTTCTCGAACCAGATGCCGGCCGAGAGGGTGTTCACCAGCTCCTGGCGGGACAGCTCGATCTGTTGCTCGCGGGTCATCTCGTCCCACATCGCGGTGCCGTACAGCGACACCAGCCGCGGCGGCAGGTAGAACTTGTCCGGGTCCAGCGGCGCGTCCCAGTCGATGTCGACGACCGGCTCGTAGGACTTCTTCACCGAACCCCTGAGCAGGCGCTCGGAGAACTCTTCCCGACTCGGCCCGGCTGGCTTCACCGCAGATGTCATCTGGCTGGCGTCCCTTCATTGGGTGCTTCAGACGGTACCCATGGTACTGGGTACTTTTGGCTCCGACTAGGCCCTTTAGGTTTCAATTCGGCAATCTGATTGGGCAACCCGCGGGGCAGGAGAGTGCATTGGGCCGGCATATCCACGTCATCGGCATCGGCGCCGGCGATCCCGACTACATGACCGTCCAGGCGATCGAGGCGCTCAACGACACCCGGGTGTTCTTCGCGATGGACAAGGGCGAGGCAAAAAGCGACCTGGTCGCGCTGCGACGGGAGATCTGTGCCCGCTTCATCCGCGAGCCGGGCTATCGCTTCGTCGAGCTGACCGATCCCAAACGGTCGACCGGGACCGACTACCGCGGGGCCGTCTCGGACTGGCACGCGGCGCGGGCGCGGGTGTGGGCGGCGGCCATCGGCGCCGAGCTGGGCCCCGACGGTGTCGGCGCCTTCCTCGCCTGGGGTGACCCGTCGCTGTACGACAGCACGCTGCGCATCCTGGATGCCGTCAAGGCCGAGCTCGAGTTCACCTTCGACGTCATTCCGGGCATCACCGCCATCCAGGCGCTGACCGCCCGACACCGCATCCCGCTCAACGAGGTCGGGGAGCCGGTCCTGATCACCACCGGCCGAAAGCTGCGCGCGCACGGGTTGACCGGAGCGGCGGTCGTCATGCTCGACGCCGAGTGCTCCTTTCAGGCGTGCCCGCCCGGCACCCACATCTGGTGGGGCGCCTACCTGGGCACCGGCGACGAGTTGCTCGTGGCGGGCGCCGTCGGCGAGGTCGGAACGCGCATTGCGGCGCTGCGGGCCGAGGCCCGCGCGCGGCACGGCTGGATCATGGACACCTATTTGCTCAGACCGGCAGACTGAAGGGCGTGCCCGAACTGCCCGAGGTCGAAGCGCTGGCCGACCACCTGCGCCGCCACGCCGTCGGCCTGACCGTCGGTCGCGTCGATGTCGGCGCGCTGTCCGTGCTGAAAACCTTCGATCCGCCGCTCGGCGCGCTGCACGGCCGGCCCGTGACGGGTGCCCACCGGTGGGGCAAATACCTCGGGCTGCAGGCGGGGGAGCTGTTCTTGATCACCCACCTGTCGCGGGCGGGGTGGCTGCGGTGGTCCGACAAACTGGGCGCGGCGCCGCTGCGTCCCGGCAAGGGCCCGATCGCGTTGCGGGTGCATCTGGGCACGCCCGGAGAGGCGCCCGGCTTCGACCTCACCGAGGCGGGCACCCAGAAGCGGCTGGCCGTATGGCTCGTCACCGACCCGCAGACGGTGCCCGGGATCGCCGCCCTCGGCCCGGACGCGCTGGAACTCGGCGTCGACGACCTCGCCGGACTGCTGGCCGGAAACACCGGGCGGATCAAGACCGTCATCACCGATCAGAAGGTGATCGCCGGCATCGGCAACGCGTACAGCGACGAAATCCTGCACGTCGCCAAGATTTCGCCGTTCGCCACCGCGGGCAAGCTGACCGACGAGCAGCTCACCACGCTGCACGACGCGATGGTGTCCGTTTTGCGGGACGCGGTGAGCCGATCCGTGGGCCAGGGGGCGGCCACGCTCAAGGGCGAGAAGCGCTCCGGGCTGCGGGTGCATGCCCGCACCGGCCTGCCGTGCCCTGTCTGCGGCGACACCGTCCGTGAAGTCTCGTTCGCGGACAAGTCTTTTCAGTACTGTCCGACGTGTCAGACCGGTGGCAAAGTGCTGGCCGACCGGCGGATGTCGCGGCTGCTCAAGTAGTCGGCGGCCGCGGTCGCTATGCTGCCTGGGTGACTCGCCAGAAGATTCTCATCACGGGTGCCAGCTCCGGCCTGGGCGCCGGCATGGCGCGTGCCTTCGCCGCCAAGGGCCGCGATCTGGCGCTCTGCGCGCGACGCACCGACCGGCTCGACGAGCTGAAGGACGAACTGTCCCAACGCTATCCGGGCATCAAGATCGCCGTGGCCGCGCTGGACGTCAACGACCACGAGCAGGTGCCGAAGGTGTTCGGCGAACTGAATGACGAGCTCGGGGGCATCGATCGGGTCGTCGTCAACGCCGGCATCGGCAAGGGCGCCAAGCTCGGCTCGGGCAAGCTCTGGGCGAACAAGGCGACCATCGAGACGAACCTGGTGGCCGCGCTGGTGCAGATCGAGACGGCGCTGGAGATGTTCAACAAGAGCGGGTCGGGCCATCTGGTGCTGATCTCGTCGGTGCTCGGCAACAAGGGGGTGCCGGGGGTCAAGGCCGCCTACGCCGCGAGCAAGGCCGGGCTGAGCTCGCTGGGCGAATCCCTGCGGGCCGAATACGCCAAGGGCCCGATCAGGGTTTCGGTCATCGAGCCGGGCTACATCGAGTCGGAGATGACGGCCAAGTCGAACAGCACAATGCTGATGGTGGACAACGAGACTGGCGTCAACGCCCTCGTCTCCGCCATGGAGCGTGAGCCCGGGCGGGCGGCCGTGCCGTGGTGGCCATGGGCGCCGCTGGTGCAGGTGATGCGGGTGCTGCCGCCGCCGCTGACCAAGTGGTTCGCCTGACCGCTGACTAGCCGCTCGCGCCGCGGGCTAGTGCATGGCTGGCGTGTAATGCGTTGCGTCGGTGGTGAACTCCGGCTTCCCGTACGTCGCCAGCCGGAGCTTGAGCAGCCCGATCACGTAGGCGTCGGTGACGTCCCGCAGCACGGGAATGCGGCTGGCCTGGCTCACCACGTTGAATCGACCGATGATGAAGGGCGCGGTGAGGGCGACGCGCAAGAGATCCGTCGGCCCCATGGAAACCCCCATGGCCTCGGCGATCTCCCGATCGCCATTGCAGAAGGTGCGAACGAATGTGAGCTTGCTGAAACTCTTTTCGACCGCTTCCGCGCAACGGTCGAACAAGGAGGTGCCGGGCCGCAGGTAGGCCGCCATCGTGCCGCGGACGAGTTCTTGACAGATGCTGTCGAATCCGTCGCGCAGCAGCGCCGAGCGGGCATGCATGACGTGGATGATGCCGGCGGGTTCGGAGGGCAGCAGCTCCTCGGGCAGCCCGAGCAGAAAGCAGCGATACCGGGCGAATTCGACGACGGCGCGTTCTTCTTTGGTGAATTCCGTCCGGCCCTGCTGGCGTGCCCGGCGGGCCAGCAGGTACTGGCCGATCATTCCGGCGGGCATCTGGTCGACCTGAGGCACCGGCATGCCGTAGATGGCGGTATCCCACTTGTCGGATCTCTTCAGGGCGTTGTAGCGAACCATCGAGTGCATCAGCCGGACCATGGCCGCGGCCTCGAAGCCGGGGCCGTAGCGGTCCAGCGCGCCGGGCAGGGTGGTGACGGCGAAGAAGCTGGCCGTCTCGTTGACCCGCCGGGCGGCCCGCTTGCCCGAGAGCGCACCGGTCAGCGCCATCGGCAACGCGGCGTAGGTGTTGGTGAAGGTCGCGATGAAGGCCCCGCGCGTGATGAACGGGGCCAGCAGCGCAGCCGGAATGCGCTCTTGCCGAGCGCCTTCGCGGACCAGATCGAAGTCGATCCACTCCGGGGCGGCCTCCATCGCGGCGATGAACTCCGCCAGTTCGGGGGGCGCGTCGGCGACCGCGTCGATTCCCTCGCGGCAGGCCGTCTTGAGCATGTCGATCAGGTGCGCGACGCTGTACGAGTTCATCAGGGCCGCATAGGGATCCGCGACGACATCGCCGAGCAGGGTGGCCGTGCTCATCAACTCGACCACGCGGTCGTCTTCCAGGATCGGTGCGCGGTCGGCGACCCAGGCGGGCAGGGCCGAGGCCACGCCGGGTTCGGTGGCCAGGCGGTCCGGGCGCCGGTCGAAGTCGAAATCGCCGTACAGGTCGGGTTGCAGGTCCCGCTGGCTGCGGACCCGCCGCGCGAGCTCGGGGTAGTACGTGACCATCGCTGCCTTCCGCTAACTAACACTTCGTGAGCATACTCACAAGTTGTTAGTTATGCTGTCAAGCATGAGGGCGGGCAACCCGAAGCGGCGCATGAGCGCCGAGGGCCGGCGCGAGCAGATCCTCGACGTCACGCACGCGATCGTCGACGTCGAAGGCTTCCACGCGGCGACGCCGAACCGCATCGCCGAGGCGGCCGGCATCAACCGATCGCTGATCTACCAGCTGTTCGGCGACCCGGCGGGCTTGTTCGTCGCGCTGATCGACCGGGAGGCGGCGCGCGCCGGTGCCCAATTCGCCGAGGCCATCGCCGGATTGGACGCCGTCGCCGAGGATCAGTCGCTGGTGATCGCGTTCGACGGCGTGCTGGCCGCCGTGGACGCCCACCCCGCGACATGGCGCCTGTTCCTGTTTCCGCCGCAGGGCGCCCCACCGGAGTTGTACGCGCGGCTGGCCCAATCGCAGGCCGTTGTCCTCAAGTTCTTCGTCCGTGAACTGTTGCGTCGGAATCCGCAGTTGCACGAGCCCGAATACACCGCTCGGATCCTGCATGCCGCGGGTCGCGAATTGCTGCAGTTGCACCTCAGCGATCCGCAGACCGCCACCCAGGAACGGCTGCGCGCATTCGTGCGCGGCCTCAGCCCCGAGCTCGCAGGCCAGCATCGGTGACCGCGCTCCTGCCGCGCCGCGTCAGCTGGTGCGCCCGCGCTCCGTTCGGTAGCGCCGGACCAGCGCGTCGGTGGAGCTGTCCGACTGCGGCGGCGGCGAGCCGTCGGACGTGATGACCGGGAGCAGCGCTTTGGCCTGCGTCTTGCCCAGCTCCACGCCCCACTGGTCGAACGAATCGATGCCCCACACCACGCCCTCGGTGAAGACCTGGTGCTCGTAGAGCGCGATCAATTGCCCCAGCACCGACGGGGTGAGCCGGTCGGCGAGAATCGAGGTCGACGGCCGGTTGCCGGGCATCACCTTGTGCGGCACGATGCCGGCCGGCGTCCCTTCGGCGGCGATCTCCTCGGCGGTCTTGCCGAACGCCAGCACCTGGGTCTGGGCGAAGAAGTTGCTCATCAGCAGGTCGTGCATGCTGCCCGTGCCTTCGACGGTGGGCAGGTCGTCGAGGGGCTGGCTGAAGCCGATGAAGTCGGCCGGCACCAGCCGCGTACCCTGGTGCAGCAATTGGTAGAAGGCATGCTGGCCGTTGGTTCCCGGCTCGCCCCAAAAGATTTCGCCGGTGTCGGTGGTGACCGGAGTGCCGTCGGCGCGCGTCGACTTGCCGTTGGATTCCATGGTCAGCTGCTGGAGGTACGCGGCAAAGCGCGCCAGGTCGTTGGAGTAGGGCAGCACCGCACGCGATTGCGCACCCATGAAGTTGGAGTACCACAGCCCGATCAGCCCAAGCAGCACCGGCGCGTTGGACTCCAGCGGGGCGGTCTTGAAATGCCGGTCCACGATGTGGAATCCGGACAGGAAATCGGCGAAGGCCTCCTTGCCGATGGCGGCCATCACCGACAGCCCGATCGCCGAATCGACCGAGTACCGTCCGCCGACCCAATCCCAGAACCCGAACATGTTGTCGGTGTTGATGCCGAAGTCGTCGACCAGGCGCTTGTTGGTGGAGACCGCCACGAAGTGCTTGGACACCGCCGCGTCACCGAGCGCGTCGGTCAGCCAGCGGCGGGCTGCGGTCGCGTTGGTCAGGGTTTCCAGCGTGGAAAACGTTTTCGACGCCACGATGAAAAGTGTTGTGGCGGGGTCTAAGTCGGCCAGGGTCGCGATGAGGTCGGCCGGATCGACGTTGGAGACGAAGCGGGCCGATATCCCGGCGTCGGCGTAGTGGCGCAGTGCCTGATAGACCATCACCGGTCCCAGATCCGATCCGCCGATGCCGATGTTGACCACCGTGCTGATTCTTTTCCCGGTCGCCCCGGTCCATTCACCGCTGCGTAACCGGTCGGTGAAGTCGCCCATCCGGTCGAGCACGGCGTGCACGTCCTCGACGACGTTGCGGCCGTCGACGATCAGCTCGGCGTCGCGGGGCAGCCGCAGCGCGGTGTGCAACACCGCCCGGTCCTCCGAGACGTTGATGTGCGCGCCGGCGAACATCTGGTCGCGGCGCTCCTCGATGTTCGCCGCGCGAGCCAGATCGACCAGGAGCCGCAACGTCTCTCGGGTGATGCGGTGTTTGCTGTAATCGATGTAGAGGTCGCCGACCGAGAGGGTGAGTTCGCGGCCGCGGTCGGGGTCGTCGTCGAAGAACTGGCGCAGATGCGTCGCGCCGATCTGTTCGTGATGCCTGCGCAGGGCGTCCCACGCTGGGGTGGCGGTGATGTCGGGGAGGCTTTGCAGGGAGGTCATACTTCGACCCTAGTGACGGTCGCAAGCGCGGCGTAGCCGGGCGCGGCGGGCCGTCACCGTCGGATCGGGTGACGGTCGCAAGCGCGGCGTTGGGGGCACCGCCCGCTTGCGGGGGACCGGGCGCGGCGGGCCGTCACGGTCGGATCGGGTGACGGTCGCAAGCGCGGCGTTGGGGGCACCGCCCGCTTGCGGGGGACCGGGCGCGGCGGGCCGTCACCGTCGGATCGGGTGACGGTCGCAAGCGCGGCGTTGGGGGCACCGCCCGCTTGCGGGGGACCGGGCGCGGCGGGCCGTCACCGTCATGGGCAGCGGCACAAACCCCCGGCCGGGATGGGCGGCCTCAGTGGCCGAGCCGGCCCCTGCCCAACCTCAGCAGCAGGATCGCGAGGTCCTTACCGTCGGGGCCCAACTCGCTGTAGCGCTCGATCACCTTCATCTCGCGGCTGTGCACGAGCCGCGTGCCGCCGGATGCCATCCGCACCTTGCCGATCGCCTGGGACACCTCGGTGCGCCGCTTCACCGCGGCGAGGATCTCGGCGTCCAACCGGTCGATCTCGTGGCGCAACTCGTCGATGCTCAACTCTTCTGGGTCGGCGGTCTCTGGGGTTTCCACCGTCTCAACCTTCATCTCTGTTAACTCCGCATTGTCGTGATGTGGGGGGTGATGGTCTCATCCGGCTCCGGGCCTCAGAAAAGAGACGAGCCCCGATTCCGGAAGCGGACCACGGGGCTCTGGTGAATGCAGCTAGACCACGGGGACCGCTAACCGGTACCCGTAGAAAAATCGACGGCAGTTCGGGGATGACGGCTGCCGACGGCACTGCGCATTGAGCACCAAACGAGTGTGCCACTAAAAACAGCTTCCGCGCAAAAAGGCGTTCGTGAACTGGCCATTACCCCGCCGGCCGCCCACGCCGCGACCGTCCGGTGTCCGATTGCGCCGGCGGCCCCTACCGGCCTGACCGCCGGTGGGTATTTCATTAACGCGGCGCGAATTTGCGCCCCACAGCCGGTCGCGCGAGATTGACGGCGACGCAAACTCGGGCGCGAATGCGAGGGCCTTTTAGACTTGCGTGTAATTAACCGCCAATTGAAACGCGCGCGCTTATTGCATCGCGAAACCACCGTTTATTGCGGGCGCGATTCGGCGCGGGGAGGTGAGCGGTGGCACTAGCCTGGCCGCACGCCTTGGCGCGTTGCGTCGGTGGGCGGCGGTAAGTTTGGACCAACATGAGTGTGTACGCAACCGATGCCAATCTGACCTCCGAAGCAGATCAGCTGCTGGAAGGCCTCAACCCGCAGCAGCGCCAGGCGGTGGTGCACGAAGGTACGCCGCTGCTGATCGTGGCGGGGGCGGGCTCGGGCAAGACGGCGGTCTTGACCCGCCGCATCGCCTATCTCATCGCGGCGCGCGGGGTCGGCGTCGGGCAGATCCTGGCCATCACCTTCACCAACAAGGCCGCGGCGGAGATGCGTGAACGCGTGGTGCGGTTGGTGGGCAACCGGGCCCGTGCCATGTGGGTTTCCACCTTCCACTCGACGTGCGTGCGCATCCTGCGCAACCAGGCCGCCTTGATCGAAGGGCTCAATTCCAACTTCTCCATCTACGACGCCGACGATTCCCGCCGCCTACTCCAGATGATCGGGCGCGACATGGGGCTCGACATCAAGCGCTACTCGCCCCGGCTGCTGGCCAACGCCATCTCCAACTTGAAGAACGAGCTGATCGACCCCGCCGAGGCGGTGGCCAAACTGACGGATGATTCCGACGACCTGGCCCGGACCGTGGCCTCGGTTTACGGCGAGTACCAGCGCCGGCTGCGCGCGGCCAACGCGTTGGACTTCGACGACCTGATCGGCGAAACCGTCGCGGTGCTGCGGGCCTTCCCGCAGATCGCCCAGCACTACCGGCGGCGGTTCCGGCACGTCCTCGTCGACGAGTACCAGGACACCAACCACGCCCAATACGTGCTGGTGCGCGAACTCGTCGGTCATGACGTGACGGAGTCCGGCGATGATGTGCCGCCGGCGGAATTGTGCGTGGTCGGTGACGCCGATCAGTCGATCTATGCGTTCCGCGGCGCCACCATCCGCAACATCGAGGACTTCGAGCGCGACTATCCGGACGCGACAACCATTCTGCTGGAACAGAATTACCGCTCGACGCAGAACATCTTGTCCGCCGCCAACTCGGTGATCGCGCGCAACTCCGGGCGGCGGGAGAAGCGGCTGTGGACCGACGCCGGCGCCGGCGAGCTGATCGTCGGCTACGTGGCCGACAACGAGCACGACGAGGCCAGGTTCGTGGCCGAGGAGATCGACGCGCTCGCCGATCGGGGCGAGATCACCTACAACGACGTGGCCGTGTTCTATCGCACCAACAACTCGTCGCGGTCGTTCGAAGAGGTGTTCATTCGCGCCGGCATTCCCTACAAGGTCGTCGGCGGAGTCCGGTTCTACGAACGCAAAGAGATCCGCGACATCGTCGCCTACCTGCGGGTGCTGGACAACCCCGGCGACGCGGTCAGCATGCGGCGCATCCTCAACACGCCGCGCCGCGGCATCGGTGACCGCGCCGAGGCCTGCGTGGCGGTGTACGCCGAGAACACCGGCGCGAGTTTCGCCGACGCGCTGGTGGCCGCGGCCGAAGGCAAAGTGCCGATGCTCAATTCACGCGCGGAGAAGGCGATCGCCGGTTTCGTCGAGCTGCTCGACGAGCTCAGGGGCCGCCTCGACGAGGACCTCGGCGATCTGGTCGAATCGGTGCTCGAACGGACGGGATACCGCCGGGAGCTGGAGTCCTCCACGGACCCCCAGGACCTGGCCCGCCTGGACAACCTGAACGAATTGGTCAGTGTGGCACACGAATTCAGCACCGACCGGGCCAACGCCGCCGCGCTGGACGAGTCGTTGCAGGCGCCGGACGACGAAGACGTGCCGGACACCGGTGTGCTGGCGGAGTTCTTGGAACGCGTCTCGCTGGTTTCCGACAGCGACGAAATCCCCGATGACGGCGCAGGCATGGTCACCCTGATGACGTTGCACACCGCGAAGGGGCTGGAGTTCCCGGTGGTGTTCGTCACGGGATGGGAGGACGGGATGTTCCCCCACATGCGGGCGCTGGACGACCCGAGAGAACTGTCCGAGGAACGGCGGTTGGCCTACGTCGGCATCACCCGCGCCCGTCAGCGCCTGTACCTGAGCAGGGCCATCGTCCGGTCCTCCTGGGGACAGCCGATGCTGAACCCGGAATCACGCTTCCTTCGGGAGATTCCGCAGGAACTCATCGAATGGCGGCGCACCGCGCCGGCCCCGTCGTTCAGCGCGCCGGTGAGCGGCGCGGGGCGGTTCGGTGCGCCGCGCGCGGCGCCCACCCGCTCGGGCGCGGGCAAGCGCCCGTTGTTGGTGCTCGAGCCCGGCGACCGGGTGACCCACGACAAGTACGGCTTGGGCCGCGTCGAGGAAGTTTCCGGGGTCGGCGAATCGGCCATGTCGCTCATCGATTTCGGCAGCGCGGGCCGCGTCAAGCTGATGCACAATCACGCTCCGATCAGCAAGCTCTAGCCAAGTGGTGCCTGCGGACGGGAATTTGATATCGCGGGTGATATCGGATTTGAAAGCCGCCTAGTGGTCGGGCGCCGAGGCCGCACCCGCGTCGGTTCGTCAGGCCTCCAGCCAGCGTTTGGTCCGCGGGTGCATCGCGAGCACCACGCTGGCGATCGGCAGCAGCGGCAGCAGATGCACGATCCACGCGACGCGGGCACCGGCGATGAACACACCGACATAGGTCAGCACCGCGACCACGGCGCCGGCCACGATGAGGTAGCGCCCAAAAGGCCGATGCTGCAACAGCATGATCACGCCGGAGATGGTGGTAGCCGCGAACACCAGGGCCAGGAACGCGACCGCGATGCAGAACAGCCGGTCGCTTCGCCACCACCCGGCGATCAGGTCGGTCGCCACCACCGACGTGGCCCACCCGCTGACGATGCTGACGGCGCACGCGGCGACGGCCGTCCGGTCGCTCGGGCCGCCGGCCGGGGCGCCG
>NZ_GG770554.1:356594-383292 GCF_000164135.1 Mycobacterium parascrofulaceum ATCC BAA-614
AAAGCCGGCCGGCCGGCGCGCGCGGCGCCCTGGTAGGGCGGCGGGATGTGGGTGGTCGGGGACTCCGGCGCTATGGGGACCGGTCCGGTGGGTGCACGACGGATGATCCGCGTCTTGGAGTCCGACGGCGACGTGGACTCGGGCGGCTGCGGACCGGGAGATGGTTGATTCGGCGCGGTCACCTCAACCAGCGTAGTTACCGACCATAAGACCCCGCTTAGCGAGCCACGGGACAGGGTCGATTCGCTCGGTGCCGCCCTGGAGCACCTCGAAATGCAGGTGGGGGCCGGTGGAATTACCCCGGTTGCCCATGGTGGCGATCTGGTCGCCGGCCATCACCCGCTGGCCGACGCTGACCAGCGTGGTGTTGACGTGGCCGTAGAGCGTCACCGTGCCGTCGGCGTGGCGCAGCTTGACCAGCGCCCCATAGCCGGCGGCCGGGCCCGACTCGATGACGACACCGTCGGACACGGCCATGATCGGCGTCCCGATCGAGTTGGCCAGGTCGATGCCGGCATGCAGCACCCCCCAGCGGTAACCGAAGTTGGAGGTGAAGATGCCCTTCGTCGGCATCACGTAGAGCGGCTGCTGCAATCGCGCCTCGCGCTGGGCGCGATCGTTGGCGAAGGCGACGCCCTTGGCGAGCTCCTGGTTGTGCAGCGCGGCGGTGGACGCCGGCTGGAGCGCGACCACCTGCGCGCCGCGGATGGTGTTGTTGGCCGACCCGCCGGTGAGCGCCGAGGCGTTCGCGGTCAGGACGGTTTCCGTCTTGGGGGTGTCCGCGTGGCTGGTGGCGGTGTGTGCCGCCGCGGCCGCCGCGCCGGCGGCCATCGCCGAGATCAGCACGCGACCCCGGGCGGCGCTGGTCGGCTCCTTGCGGTGCTGCCCGCCGTGGCGTGCCACACCGACGACATCCGTGGCGCGTGCACGAGCCCGCCTTGGCTCGGCCGTGGGCCCGACGACCACGCGCGGCAACACCTCGGTGACCGGCGCGGCCAGCCACAGCGGGGCCGGGTCGTCGGCCTCGTCCAGATCGTCGAGCTCAGGGGCGAGCAGCACCTGCGCTTCGTTGTCGAAAGCGGAGTCGTCGCTGTAGTCGAGGTCGCCGAGATCGCCGGCCTCGTCGCGCCAATCCAGGTCGTCGAAGTTGAAGCCGTCGAGCGGGAGGATCTCCGTGACTTCGTTGCGATGGGGCTCGATTCCCCGGCCGCCGGCCGCGCGACTAACCCTCACCACGCCTGAGGTATCGGCGGCAGTAGGAGCCAAACGGTGCTGGGACAAGCTGAAATGTCCTCGTATCGTGACCATAACGTTATCTGGACCCTAGGACGGTATCCGCTGACGTGCGGAACTGGCAACCGCGTCGCGCAAACCAATCGAAATTGTGATTTGGGTCACGAAGCGGGTATGCCGGGATGCCGTGAGCTGTGCCACATCGCCGGACGCGCCGGTAAGCGCCGGTGGGACGGTGGATACAGTTCGTCCGTGCGAGTTGCCGAACGCGGCACAGCCCATCACGAGGCCTAGTAGTTGATTCGAGCGAAGACAGAGAGTCCATGGACCTTTTCGAGTATCAAGCAAAAGAATTGTTCGCCAAGCACAACGTACCGACCACGCCGGGACGGGTGACGGACACCGCCGAGGGAGCGCGGGAGATCGCCACCGAAATCGGGCGTCCGGTGATGGTCAAGGCGCAGGTGAAGGTCGGCGGGCGCGGTAAGGCGGGTGGCGTCAAGTTCGCGGCGACACCCGAAGACGCCTACGAACACGCCAAGAACATCCTCGGCCTCGACATCAAGGGCCACGTCGTCAAGAAGCTGCTCGTCGCGGAGGCCAGCGACATCGCCGAGGAGTACTACATCTCCTTCCTGCTGGACCGGGCCAACCGCACCTACCTGGCCATGTGCTCGGTCGAGGGCGGCATGGAGATCGAAGAGGTCGCCGCCACCAAGCCCGAGCGGCTGGCCAAGGTGCCGGTGGACGCCGTCAAGGGGGTGGACCTCGCGACCGCGCGTTCCATCGCCCAGCAGGGCCACCTGCCGGCCGAGGTGCTCGACGCGGCCGCGGTCACGATCAACAAGCTGTGGGAGCTCTTCGTCGCCGAAGACGCCACCCTGGTCGAGGTCAACCCGCTGGTGCGCGATCCGAAAGATCAGATTCTGGCGCTGGACGGCAAGGTCACGCTCGACGCCAACGCGGACTTCCGGCACCCCGACCACGCCGAGTTCGAGGACCGCGCGTCTACCGACCCGCTGGAACTCAAGGCCAAGGAGCACGACCTCAACTACGTGAAGCTCGACGGCGCCGTCGGCATCATCGGTAACGGCGCGGGCCTGGTGATGTCCACGCTCGACGTCGTCGCCTATGCCGGCGAGAAGCACGGCGGCGTCAAGCCGGCCAACTTCCTGGACATCGGCGGCGGCGCCTCGGCCGAAGTCATGGCCGCCGGGCTGGACGTCATCCTGAACGACAAGCAGGTCAAGAGCGTGTTCGTCAACGTGTTCGGGGGTATCACCTCGTGCGACGCCGTCGCCAACGGCATCGTGACCGCCCTGAACATGCTCGGCGACGAGGCCAACAAGCCGCTCGTGGTGCGCCTCGACGGCAACAACGTCGACGAAGGCCGCCGCATCCTGGCCCAAGCCAACCACCCGCTGGTGATCCAGGCCGAGACCATGGACGCGGGTGCCGACAAAGCCGCTGAGCTGGCGAACAAGTAAGGGAGCCAACAAATGTCGATCTTTCTGAACAAAGACTCCAAGGTCATCGTCCAGGGCATCACCGGCGGTGAGGGCACCAAGCACACCGCGCTCATGCTGAAGGCGGGCACGCAGGTGGTGGGCGGTGTGAACGCGCGCAAGGCCGGCACCACCGTCTCGCACGTCGATCCGGTCGGCAAGGACGTCGAGCTGCCGGTGTTCGGCACCGTCGCGGAAGCGATGAAGGAGACCGGCGCCAACGTGTCGGTCGGCTTCGTGCCGCCGAAGTTCGCCAAGGACGCGATGATCGAGGCCATCGACGCCGAGATCCCGCTGCTGGTGGTCATCACCGAGGGAATTCCGGTGCAGGACAGCGCATATGCGTGGGCCTACAACGTCGACAAGGGCCAGAAGACGCGCATCATCGGGCCGAACTGCCCCGGGATCATCACGCCGGGTGAGGCGCTGGCCGGCATCACCCCCGCCAACATCAGCGGCCCGGGCCCGGTCGGCCTGGTATCCAAGTCCGGCACGCTGACCTACCAAATGATGTACGAGCTGCGCGATTTCGGCTTCTCCACCTCGATCGGCATCGGCGGTGACCCGGTCATCGGCACCACCCACATCGACGCCATCGAGGCCTTCGAGAAGGATCCCGACACCAAGGTCATCGTGATGATCGGTGAGATCGGCGGCGACGCCGAGGAGCGGGCGGCCGACTACATCAAGGCCAATGTCTCCAAGCCGGTCGTCGGCTACGTCGCGGGATTCACCGCGCCGGAAGGCAAGACGATGGGCCACGCGGGTGCCATCGTGTCCGGCTCCTCGGGTACCGCGGCGGCCAAGAAGGAGGCCCTGGAGGCCGCCGGCGTCAGGGTGGGCAAGACCCCGTCGGAGACCGCGGCGCTGGCCAGGGAGATCCTGCAGAGCCTGTAGGCGGACGGTGCGAGGGCCCCGGATTTGGCCGGGGCCCGGCCCTAGGTAGATAGTGGGTCTATGAATCTCGACCCGAACACGCCGGTCATCGTCGGTGTGGGGCAGTTCACCGAGCGCATCGAGGACTCCGGCTACCGCGGGATGTCCTCGGTGGAGCTGGCCACCGCGGCGGCGCAGGCCGCACTGCATGACTGTGGGGCCGACGCCGCCGCCGTCGCCGCGTCCATCGACACCGTCGCCGCGATCCGGCAGTTCGAGCTCTCCGGGCGCACACCCGCGCCGATGGGCAAGTCCAACAGCTACCCGCGTTCGGTGGCCCAGCGCATCGGTGCCGCACCGGCCCGCGCGGTTCTCGAACCCATCGGCGGCCAGGGACCACAGCATCTGGTCACCGAGTTCGCCGGCGTCATCGCCTCGGGCGCGGCCGAGGTTGTGATGATCTTCGGCTCCGAGAACACTTCCAGCATCCGGTATTTCGCCGACCGGGAGAAGCCGGACCATTCCGACACGGTCGAGGGCTCGCTCGAGGACCGGGGATTCGGCTACGAGGGCCTGTTCGACGAGTACACGGTCGCGCATGGCCTGGTCGGTGCGCCGGCCCAGTACGGGCTGCTGGAGAACGCGCGCCGTGCCCGACTGGGCTTGAGCGTCTCCGACTACCGGCGCCAGATGGGCGAGTTGTTCGCTCCGTTCACCAAGGTGGCGGCGAAGAACCCGTTCGCATCCTCCCCGGTGGAGCGCAGCGTCGACGAGCTCATCACCGTCACCGCGTCCAACCGGATGATCTGTGATCCGTACCCGAGGCTGCTGGTGGCCCGTGACCAGGTCAATCAGGGTGCGGCCGCGCTGCTGATGTCGGTGGCCGCGGCCCGCAGGCTCGGCGTGCCCGAGGAGCGCTGGGTGTTCTTGCACGGCCACGCCGACATGGTGGACCAGCCGCTGCTCGACCGCCTCGACCTGACGTATAACTCGGCTTCGGTGCTGGCGGTCAGCGAAGCGCTTGCCGGTGCAGGTGTCGGCATCGACGACGTGTCGACCTTCGACCTCTACAGCTGCTTCCCGGTGCCGGTGTTCAACTTCTGCGACGGGACCGGTCTGGCCACCGATGACCCGCGCGGGCTGACGCTCACCGGCGGCCTGCCGTACTTCGGCGGACCGGGCAACAACTACTCACTGCACGGCATCGCTGAAACGGTCAGCGAAATGCGCGACCTGCCAGGGCAATTCGGCCTGGTCGCCGCCAACGGCGGGATCATGAGCAAGTACTCCGTCGGGGTGTACTCGACCACCCCGGTGAATTGGAAGCCCGACAACAGCGCCGCGCTGCGGGCCGAGGTCGCCGCTCGCCCGAGGATGCCGGTGACCGTCAGGGCCGACGGTCCGGCGACCATCGAGACCTACACCGTGCGCTACGACTGGCCGGTACGCACCGGCCTCATCGTCGGCCGTCTCGACGGCGACGGCAGCCGCTTCCTGGCCCTGAGCGAGGACCCCGAGCTGGTCGGCCTGCTCAGCGACGGCGAGCCGCTCGGGGCGTCGATCGTGGTGCGGCCGACGGAGAAGGACAACCGGGCCGCGCTGGCCTGACGCCCGGATCGCCGTCGCGACACATAAACCACGCACACGACACGCCGGGTCGCGTCGCAAGGGTTTATGTCTCGCGGATACGACGGACTGTCAGACGAGGGCGGCGAGCTTGCCGGCCAGCCGCTCGACATAGGCGGCGATCTCGTCCTCGGGACGGTCCGGCAGGCCGAACAGCACCTCGGTCACGCCCAGTTCGGCCCATTTGGCGAGCTTCTCGGGCACGGGCTTGAAGTCCAGCGCCACGATCTGCGGGGCGCCGTCGCGGCCGGCGGCCGCCCAGGTGTCCTGCAGCAGCCTCACCGGCTCGTCGATGTCGAAATCGCGCGGCGTGGTGATCCAGCCGTCGGCGCTGCGGGCGATCCACTTGAAGTTCTTCTCGGTGCCGGCCGCGCCGACCAGTACGGGAATGTGGGGTTGCACGGGCTTGGGCCACGCCCAGCTGGGGCCGAACTTCACGAACTCGCCGTCGTAGGCGGCTTCCTCTTTGGTCCACAGCTCCCGCATCGCCTCGATGTACTCGCGCAGCATGGTCCGGCGCCGCGCGGGCGGCACGCCGTGGTCGGCGAGCTCGTCGGTGTTCCACCCGAACCCGACGCCCAGGCTGACCCGCCCGCCGGACAGGTGGTCGAGGGTGGCAATGCTTTTCGCCAACGTGATCGGATCGTGTTCGACGGGCAACGCCACCGCGGTGGACAGCCTCACCCGCGACGTGACGGCGCAGGCCGCGCCCAGGCTCACCCACGGGTCGAGCGTCCGCATGTAGCGGTCGTCGGGCAGCGACGCGTCGCCCGTGGTCGGGTGCGCCGCCTCGCGCTTGATCGGGATGTGGGTGTGCTCCGGCACGTAGAAGGTCGTGAAGCCGTGTTCGTCGGCAAGCTTCGCGGCGGACGCCGGAGAGATGCCACGGTCGCTGGTAAAAAGCACAAGCCCGTAATCCATGCAGAGAATTAGAACGTGTTCTACCTCCGGTGAGCAAGCTGCCGCCGCGGCGGCACGGATCGGCGTCCAAGCCGGTCGGCACGGCACGCCCGTCCCGAAGTGCGCTAGCGTGGTTGATCGATCGCGTCGCAACGCAACCGCCGGGCACGGCGTTTATGGAACGGCGCGCCCGCACGCACAGCGTCCCGACGCAACTGTGGCGCCCGCAAAGGCACTTCACGGCACTGGAAGCAACAGGAGGAGCCAATGACCTACTCGCCCGGTAGCCCCGGATATCCACCCGCGCCAGGCGGCTCCTACGCAGGCGGCACCCCGTCGTTCACCAAGGACGACGACGGCACGACGAAGCTGCCGCTCTACCTGAACATCGCGGTCGTCGTGCTCGGCCTGGCCGTGTACCTGCTGAACTTCGGCCCGACGTTCACCATCGGCGCCGAGCTCGGCCCGGGCGTCGGCGGCCGCGCCGGCGACGCGGGGACCGCGGTCATCGTCGCCGTGCTGGCCGCGCTGCTCGCCGGGCTGAGCCTGGTGCCCAAGGCCAAGAGCTACGCCGGGATCGTCGCGGTCATCGCGGTTCTGGGTGCGTTGCTCGCCATCACCGAGACGATCAACCTGCCCGCCGGCTTTGCGATCGGCTGGGCGATGTGGCCGCTGGTGGCGTGCAGCGTGCTCCAGGCGATCGCCGCCGTCGTCGTCGTGCTGCTGGACGCGGGCGTGATCACGGCGCCGGCGCCGCGGCCGAAGTACGACCCCTACGCCCAGTACGGGCAGTACGGCCAGTATGGGCAGTACGGTCAGCAGCCCTACTACGGCCAGCCGGGCGGTCAGCAGCAGCACCCCGGGTACGGGTCGCAGTACGGCGGGTACGCGCCCGGTCAGGGCCCGACCCAAACCGCGGTTCCCACCGGCGGTTTCGGCGCCCAGTCGGCGCCGCAGTCCGGGGCGCAGCCGGCCGCGCAGCAAGGACCGTCCACCCCGCCCACCGGCTTCCCGAGCTTCAGCCCGCCGCCCGCGGCCGGCGCCGGCTCGGTGGGTTCGGCGTCCAACTACTCCAATCAGGGCGGGGGCCAGCAGCCCTACGGCCAGGAACAACAGTCGCCGTCGTCGCAGTCTGGCCCAGCGCCGTCCTAACGGTTGGCCTTCGCGCCTAGTCGGGACGTGCGCCAAAGAGTGAACAGGGTGTCGGAAGGCGCGGACAGCCGGCCGGTGGGCGCCCGCCAGGCGCGTGACCTGGTCCGGGTCGCGTTCGGCCCGGCGGTGGTGGCCCTGGTCATCATCGCCGCGGTCGCGCTGCTGCAGTTGCTGATCGCCAACAGCGACATGACCGGGGCGCTGGGCGCGATCGCCAGCATGTGGCTCGGCGTCCACCAGGTGCCGATCTCGATCGGTGGGCGCGAGCTGGGTGTGCTGCCGTTGCTGCCGGTGCTGCTGATGATCTGGGCCACGGCGCGCAGCACCGCGCGGGCCACGTCTCCCTATTCCTCGTGGTTGGTGGTCCGCTGGGTTGTCGCCTCGGCACTGGGCGGGCCGCTGCTGATCGCGGCGATCGCCCTGGCGGTCATCCACGACGCGTCGTCGGTGATCACCGAGCTGCAGACGCCCAGCGCCCTGCGCGCGTTCGCCAGCGTGCTCGTCGTGCACGCCGTCGGCGCCGCGATCGGGGTCGGGTCCCGGGTCGGACGGCGGGCCCTGGCGGTGTCGTCACTGCCGTTCTGGGTGGGCGACGCCCTGCGCGCCGCGTCCGCCGGTGTGCTGGCGTTGCTCGGGCTCTCCGGTCTGGTCACCGCGGCTTCGCTGGTGGTGCACTGGGCGACCATGCAAGACCTGTACGGGATCACCGAGTCGATTTTCGGGCAGTTCAGCCTGACGGTGCTGTCGATGTTGTACGCCCCCAACGTCATCGTCGGGACCTCGGCGATGGCGGTCGGGTCCAGCGCTCATCTCGGCTTCGCGACCTTCAGTTCGTTCACGGTGTTCGGTGGTGACATCCCGTCGCTGCCGATCCTGGCCGCGGCCCCCAGGCCGCCGCTCGGTCCGGTGTGGGTCGCCCTGCTGATCATCGGCGCGTCGTCGGGCGTGGCGGTCGGTCAGCAATGCGCGAGGCGGCCGCTGCCGCCGATTCCGGCGCTGGCCAAGCTGCTGGTCGCTGCGGTCGCCGGCGCGCTGGCCATGTCCCTGCTCGCATACGGCGGCAGCGGCCGGCTGGGCAACTTCGGCGACGTCGGCGTCGACCAGGGCGCCCTGTTGATCGGCGTGTTCTTCTGGTTCTCGGTCGTCGGCGGGATCACGGTCGTCATGAGCGGCGGCGTCAGGGCCCGACCCCGCCGACCGAAGCCCGCGCCCGCGGCGGCGGAAGAACCGGCCGACTTTGCGGGGGCCTTCGACGAGCCGGTGGGTGGCTCGGACGACGAGCTGCCGATCGATGCGTTTGACGACGACCGGCTGGCGGGGCACGACGCGCTGCTCAGCGACGACGACGCGCCGGTGGGTGACGACGAGGGCGTGCCGCCCCCCGACGAAGCGGGGCCGACCGCGACCGACCGCGAGCCCGGCGAATAGCTGCCACTAGGCTCTGTGCTTGTGGCCGAACCGCTCCATGTGCCCCCGAGCGCGCCGGCGCGGGTGGTGGTGTTGGCGTCGGGCACCGGGTCGCTGCTGAGTTCCCTGCTCGACGCCGCCGTCGGCGAGTACCCGGCCCGGGTGGTCGCCGTGGGCGCCGATCGCGACTGCCCGGCCACCGAGATCGCCGCGGCCGCTTCCCTGCCGACCTATACCGCCCGGCTCGGCGATCACCCCGACCGCACCGCCTGGGACGCGGCGATCACCGAGGCCACCGCCGCGCATTCGCCCGATCTGGTGGTGTCCGCGGGATTCATGAAAATACTTGGGCCACAGTTCCTCTCGCGTTTCTACGGCCGGATCATCAATACCCATCCGGCCCTGCTGCCGGCGTTCCCTGGTGCGCACGGGGTGGCCGACGCGCTGGCCTACGGCGTCAAGGTCACGGGTTGTACGGTGCACCTGGTGGACGCCGGGACGGACACCGGGCCGATCCTGGCGCAGCAATCCGTGCCGGTGCTCGACGGCGACAGCGAAGAGACCCTGCATGAACGCATCAAGGTCACCGAACGCAAGCTCCTGGTGGACGTGGTGGCCGAGATCGCGACCGGTGGCCTGACCCTGGTCGGAAGAACAGCGACGATCGGACGAAAGGCGACCAACCGATGACCACCGACGACTGGCCGGAGACGGCGAAGAGGCCGATCCGGCGCGCGTTGATCAGCGTCTACGACAAGACCGGGCTCGTCGAACTCGCCCGGGGCCTGGCGGACGCGGGCGTCGAGATCGTTTCGACGGGGTCGACGGCCAAGACCATTGCCGAGAAGGGGATTCCGGTCACGCGGGTGGAGGAGCTGACCGGCTTTCCCGAGGTGCTCGACGGCCGGGTCAAGACGCTGCACCCGCGGGTGCATGCCGGCCTGCTGGCCGATCTGCGCAAGCCCGAACACGCCGCGGCGCTCGAGGAACTCGGCGTGGCGGCGTTCGAACTCGTCGTCGTCAACCTGTATCCATTCAGCGAGACCGTCGACTCCGGCGCCAGCATCGACGAGTGCGTCGAGCAGATCGACATCGGCGGGCCGTCGATGGTCCGCGCGGCCGCCAAAAACCATCCCAGTGTGGCGGTGGTCGTCGACCCGCGCGGCTACGACGGCGTGCTCGCCGCGGTGCGCCACGGCGGTTTCACCCTCGCCGAGCGGAAAAAACTCGCGGCGCTGGCGTTCCAGCACACCGCGGAATACGACATCGCCGTCGCGGGCTGGATGGAGTCCACGCTGGCGCCCGAGCATCCGCCGACGACCTTCCCGAAGTGGTTGGGGCGCAGCTGGATCCGCTCGGCGATGCTGCGCTACGGCGAGAACCCGCACCAGCAGGCGGCCCTCTACAGCGACCCGGGCGCCTGGCCGGGACTGGCGCAGGCCGAGCAGCTGCACGGAAAAGAGATGTCCTACAACAACTTCACCGACGCGGACGCGGCCTGGCGGGCCGCCTTCGACCACGAGCAGACCTGTGTCGCCATCATCAAGCACGCCAACCCCTGTGGGATCGCCATCTCGTCGGAATCGGTGGCCGACGCGCATCGCAAGGCCCACGAATGCGATCCGCTGAGCGCCTTCGGCGGCGTCATCGCGGCCAACACCGAGGTCAGCCTCGAGATGGCCGAGTACGTGAGCACCATCTTCACCGAGGTCATCGTCGCGCCCGCGTACGCGCCGGAGGCCTTGGAAGCGCTGACGCGCAAGAAGAACATCCGGGTTCTGGTGGCCTCGGAGCCGCTGACCGGCGGTACCGAGCTGCGGCCGATCAGCGGCGGGCTGCTGGCCCAGCAGCGCGACGAGCTCGACGCGCACGGCGACAACCCTGCGAACTGGACGCTGGCGACGGGATCCCCGGCCGACCCGGCGACGCTGACCGACCTGGTCTTCGCGTGGCGGGCCTGCCGCGCGGTCAAGTCGAACGCGATCGTGATCGCCGGCGGCGGCGCCACCATCGGCGTGGGGATGGGACAGGTGAACCGGGTGGACGCCGCCCGCCTGGCCGTCGAAAGAGGCGGCGACCGGGTGCGGGGCGCGGTCGCGGCCTCCGACGCCTTCTTCCCGTTCCCCGACGGGCTCGAGACGCTGACGGCGGCCGGGGTGAAGGCGATCGTGCACCCGGGAGGGTCGGTGCGCGACGACGAGGTGACCGCGGCGGCAACCAACGCGGGCGTCACCTTGTACCTCACCGGGGCCCGCCACTTCGCTCACTGAACGCTCGGCGCGTGGGGCGTTCCGGCAACGCGTAGCGTGGAGTGGTGCCATCACCCAGCAATCTGCCCCGCACCGTCGGTGAGCTGCGTGCCGCCGGCCACCGCGAGCGGGGAGTCAAACAGGAAATCCGGGAAAACCTGCTGACCGCATTGGCTGAGGGCGACGAGGTGTGGCCGGGGATCCTCGGTTTCGACGACACCGTCCTGCCCCAGCTGGAGCGGGCGCTGATCGCCGGACACGACTTCGTCCTGCTCGGCGAACGTGGTCAGGGCAAGACGCGGCTGCTGCGCGCCCTGGTCGGACTGCTCGACGAGTGGACGCCGGTGATCGCAGGGGCCGAGTTGGGCGAACATCCCTATTCGCCGATCACGCCCGAGTCGATCCGCAAGGCCGCCACCCTGGGCGACGACCTGCCGGTCGAGTGGAAGCACCGCAGCGAGCGCTACACGGAAAAGCTGGCAACCCCCGACACCAGCGTCGCCGACCTCGTCGGCGACATCGACCCGATCAAGGTGGCCGAGGGCCGCAGCCTCGGTGACCCGGAAACCATCGCGTACGGCCTGATCCCGCGCGCACACCGCGGCATCGTCGCGGTCAACGAGCTGCCCGACCTCGCCGAGCGCATCCAGGTGTCGATGCTCAACGTGATGGAGGAGCGCGACATCCAGGTCCGCGGCTACACGCTGCGCCTGCCGCTGGACGTCCTGGTGGTCGCCAGCGCCAACCCGGAGGACTACACCAACCGCGGGCGCATCATCACCCCGCTCAAAGACCGGTTCGGTGCGGAGATCCGCACCCACTACCCGCTGGAACTCGACGCCGAAGTCGGCGTCATCGTCCAGGAGGCGCACCTGTCGGCGCAGGTGCCCGACTACCTGATGCAGGTGATCGCCCGGTTCGCCCGGTACCTGCGGGAGTCCAATTCGGTCGACCAACGCTCCGGGGTGTCGGCGCGGTTCGCGATCGCCGCGGCCGAAACCGTGGCAGCCGCCGCCCGCCACCGCGGCGCCGTGCTGGGGGAGACCGACCCGGTGGCCCGCGTGGTCGACCTCGGCACCGTGATCGACGTCCTGCGCGGCAAGCTGGAATTCGAGTCCGGCGAGGAGGGTCGCGAGCAGGCCGTGCTCGAACACCTCTTGCGCCGCGCGACCGCCGACACCGCGTCGCGGGTGCTCGGCGGCATCGACGTCGGGTCGTTGGTGTCCGCGGTCGAGGGCGGTTCGGCGGTCACCACGGGCGAGCGGGTGTCGGCCAAGGACGTGCTGGCCGCGGTTCCCGCGCTGCCGGTGGTGGACAAGATCGCCGCCAAGGTCAACGCCCAGTCGGAGGGTGAGCGCGCCGCGGCGCTGGAACTGGCGCTGGAGGCGTTGTATCTGGCCAAGCGGATCGACAAGGTGTCCGGGGAGGGCCAAACCGTCTATGGCTGAACCCTTTAAGGGGCACCGCCTACGGTACTCGGCGTATACCGGCGGGCCGGACCCACTGGCCCCGCCGGTCGATCTGCGCGAGGCCCTCGAGCAGATCGGGCAGGACGTCATGGCCGGCACCTCGCCGCGCCGGGCGCTGTCCGAACTGCTGCGCCGCGGCACCAAGAACATGACCGGCGCGGACCGGCTGGCGGCCGAGGCGAACCGGCGCCGGCGGGAGTTGTTGCGCCGCAACAATCTCGACGGCACCCTGCAGGAGATCAAGAAGCTGCTCGACGAGGCGGTGTTGGCCGAGCGCAAGGAACTGGCCCGCGCCCTCGACGACGACGCCCGCTTCGGCGAACTGCAGCTCGACGCCCTGCCCGCCTCGCCGGCCAAGGCCGTCCAAGAGCTCTCCGACTACAACTGGCGCAGCAGCGAGGCCCGCGAGAAGTACGACCAGATCAAGGATCTGCTCGGCCGCGAGATGCTGGATCAGCGGTTCGCCGGCATGAAGGAGGCGCTGCAGGGCGCCACCGACGAGGACCGCCAGCGCGTCAACGACATGCTGAACGACCTCAACGAGCTGCTGGACAGGCATGCCCGCGGTGAGGACACCCAGCAGGACTTCCAGGACTTCATGAACAAGCACGGCGAGTTCTTTCCGGAGAGCCCGCGCAACGTCGACGAGCTGCTGGACTCGCTGGCCAAGCGCGCCGCGGCCGCGCAACGCTTCCGCAACAGCCTGAGCCCGGACCAGCGTGCCGAGCTGGATGCCCTGGCGCAGCAGGCATTCGGATCACCCTCGCTGATGCAGGCGCTGAACCGGCTCGACGCGCATCTGCAGGCGGCCCGGCCGGGGGAGGACTGGACCGGCTCCGAGGAATTCTCCGGTGACAACCCGTTCGGAATGGGCGAGGGCACCCAGGCGTTGGCCGACGTCGCCGAGCTCGAGCAGCTGGCCGAGCAGCTCTCGCAAAGCTATCCGGGCGCCACCATGGACGACGTCGACCTGGATGCGCTGGCCCGCCAACTGGGCGACCAGGCCGCCGTCGACGCCCGCACGCTCGCCGAGTTGGAACGCGCACTGGTCAACCAGGGATTCCTGGACCGCGGCTCCGACGGGCAGTGGCGGCTCTCGCCGAAGGCCATGCGCAGGCTCGGCGAGACGGCATTACGCGATGTCGCACAACAGCTTTCCGGCCGCCGTGGCGAGCGGGACCATCGGCGCGCCGGGGCGGCGGGCGAGCTCACCGGCGCCACCCGGCCCTGGCAGTTCGGTGACACCGAACCGTGGAACATCTCCCGCACGCTGACCAACGCGGTGCTGCGGCAGTCCGGGACCGCCACCCAGGGGCCGTTGAAGATCACCGTCGACGACGTCGAGGTCTCCGAGACCGAAACACGTACCCAGGCCGCGGTCGCGCTGCTGGTCGACACCTCCTTCTCCATGGTGATGGAAAACCGTTGGCTCCCGATGAAGCAGACGGCGCTGGCGCTCAATCACCTGGTGTGCACCCGATTCCGCTCGGATGCGTTGCAGATCATCGCCTTTGGGCGCTACGCCCGCACGGTCACCGCCGCCGAGCTCACCGGTCTCGAGGGCGTCTACGAGCAGGGCACCAACCTGCATCACGCCCTGGCGCTGGCCGGTCGTCATCTGCGGCGGCATCCGAACGCGCAGCCGGTCGTGCTGGTGGTGACCGACGGCGAACCCACCGCTCACTTAGAGGATTTCGACGGCGACGGAACGACGGTGTTTTTCGACTACCCGCCGCATCCGCGGACCATCGCGCACACCGTGCGCGGGTTCGACGACATGGCCCGCCTCGGGGCGCAGATCACCATCTTCCGACTGGGCAGCGACCCCGGCCTCGCCCGGTTCATCGACCAGGTCGCGCGGCGCGTCGAGGGACGAGTCGTGGTGCCCGATCTCGACGGCCTGGGCGCGGCGGTGGTGGGCGACTACCTGCGGTCCCGACGCCGCTAGCGCTTCGCCGGCCCAGGGATAGGTGCCCGCTTCTGCGGGTACAGGGACCCAGAAGGAGGAGATGCATGAGCAAGGTTCCAACGATCCAACTCAATGACGGTGTCAGCATTCCGCAGCTGGGCTTCGGCGTGTTCCAGATCAAGCCCGACGAGACCGCGGCAGCGGTCAAGACGGCGCTCGAGATCGGGTACCGTCACATCGACACCGCCGAGATGTACGGCAACGAAAAGCAAGTCGCGCAAGGCATCCGTGACGCCGGGCTCGACCGTGCCGACGTGTTCGTCACCAGCAAGCTCAACAACGGGTTCCACAAGCCCGATGACGCGCGCCGCGCGTTCGACGGGACGCTGAAGGCGCTGCAGTCCGACTACGTCGACTTGTTCCTCATCCACTGGCCGCTGCCCACCCTCTACGGCGGCGACTTCGTCTCGACCTGGAAGGTGTTCGAGGAGTTCGCCCGCGACGGCCGCGCCCGCAGTATCGGCGTCTCGAATTTCCAAGTCGCACACCTGGAGCGGCTCGCCAACGAAACCGACACCGTGCCGTCGGTCAACCAGATCGAGCTTCATCCGTACTTCGGTAACGAGGAGGTCAGGTCGTATGGACGCGAGCACGGCATCGCCACCGAGGCGTGGGCGCCGATCGCGCAGGGCAAGGTCCTCGACGACCCCGTGATCAACCGCGTCGCGGACGCGCGGGGCAAATCGGCGGCGCAGGTCGTGCTGCGCTGGCACGTTCAGCGCGGCGACATCGTCTTCCCCAAGTCGGTGACCCCGGAACGGGTCAAGGAGAACTTCGAGCTTTTCGACTTCGAGTTGGACGACTCCGACATGGCCGCGATCTCAGCCCTGGACCAAGGTGAAGCGGGCAGGAACGGGCCCAATCCCGATAAGTTCGACTACGTGCCGGGCTGACCTAGCCGCGCGGCCGGCGGGCTTTGCGGATGATGCCGACCCCGCCCCACAGCGAGAAGCCGCGGATCTTCACCTTCGGCGCGCCGGGCGTGCCTTGGCCGAGGACACCGCGGTCGAAGTTGCCCATGACTCCGCGACCGTGAATCTCGACGTTGACTTCGGGCGGCAGCAAAAATTTCGTCGCGCCCATGATCGAGATCGCATGGATGTCGACCTCGGTCGAGGTGAAGTCGGCGTAGCGCAGATCCACCACCCCGTTGCCCCAGAAGGCGAAGGTCGTCAGCTTCTTGGGCACGTTCCACCGGCCCCGCCGCTCGAAGCCGCTCAGCAGCGCCAGCAGCAGCGTGGACGGCGCCGGGTTGGGCTTGCCGCCGCGGCGCAGGTTGATCTGTGAGCCCGGCAGGTCGGCGCGAAGTCGGTCCAGTTCCTCGTACGTGGTCGCCGCGTACGCCCTGGTCAACCGGTCTTCGTAGTCCTTCATCTGCAGGCGGCCCTGCTCGGCCGCATATGCCAGCAACTGCGCGAGCTGGATGCGATCGGTGTCGGCCGCGCGCGACGACTCGTCACGCGTGTCCTTCGCGTCGCGTTGCGCAGAGTTGCTCATCACCCACGAGCCTACGACGTCCAGCTTTTGCTGCAAGAGGATTGGTCAAACTGCAACCTGGCGCCGCGCCGGCCGGCTGAGCGCGCGGCTTTTGTTTGACACCTGGCTAACTCGCCCAGCTGGGGGCGCGCTTCTGCAGGAACGCGAGCATGCCTTCGCGGGCCTCCTCGGACACGAAGAGCCGCGCGGATTCTTCGGCGAGCCGTTCGGCGTCGCGGTCGAACCCGTCCAGCACCGCCGCGGTGGTCAGCGCCTTGGAGGCCGCGAGGCCCTGCGGCGAGCCGCGGCCCACGCCGCCCAGCAGCCCCGCCACCGCGGCGTCGACGTCCTCGGCCGCCATGGTGACCAGTCCGATCTCCGCCGCGACGGCGGCGTCGAAGGTCTCCCCGGTCAGGTAGTAGCGCGCCGCGGCGCGCGGCGACAGCTTGGGCAGCAGCGTCAGCGAGATGATCGCCGGGGCGACGCCGATCCGGGCCTCGGTCAAAGCGAAGCTGCTGCGGGGACCGGCGACGACGATGTCGCAGGCGCCGACAAGCCCGAACCCGCCCGCGCGGACATGGCCGTCGATGGCGGCGATCACCGGCAGCGGTGCCGAGACGATGGCCCGCATCACCGCGGTCATCTCGCGGGCCCGTGCGACGGCCAAGTCGTATGCCGAGGGTGGGTCGCCGCCGCCGGCCTCGCTCAGGTCCGCGCCGGCGCAGAAGGTGTTGCCGGTATGCCCCAGCACCACCGCACGCACGGCCGCGTCGGCCGCGGCGTCGCGCAGCCCCTGGTGCAACTGCTCGACGAGGGCGGTCGAGAGCGCGTTGCGGTTGTGCGGCGAGTTCAGCGTCAGGCGCGCGAACGGGCCGCCGGTATCGGCCGGCCCGGCGTAATCGACAAGTGTTTCCATCAGTAGGACCGGGGCAAACCCAGCGACGTCTGCGCCACGAAGTTGAGCACCATCTCGCGGCTGACCGGGGCGATCCGCCCCAACCTGGCCGACGCGAGCATGGCGGCCACACCGTATTCCTTGGTCAGCCCGTTGCCACCCATCGACTGCACGGCCTGGTCGACCGACCGGGTAGCAGCCTCTGCCGCGGCGTATTTCGCCATGTTGGCCGCCTCGGCCGCGCCGGCGTCGTCGCCGCTGTCGTAGAGCGTGGCGGCTTTCTGCATCATCAGCTTCGCCAGCTGCACCTCGATGTGGCACTGCGCCAAGGGATGTGAGAGCCCTTGATGCGCGCCGATCGGCGCGCCCCATACCTGGCGGGTCTTGACGTAGTCCGCGGCCTTCTGCAAAGCGAACCGGCCCATTCCGACCGAGCTGGCGGCGCCCATGATCCGCTCGGGGTTCAGCCCGGCGAACAGTTGCGCGATCGCGGCGTCCTCGGACCCGACCAGCGCGTCGGCCGGCAGCCGGACGTCGTCCAGGAAGACCTGGAACTGCCGTTCGGGGCTGACCAGCTCCATTTCGATTGGCGTATAGGTGAATCCGGGGGAGTCCGTGGGCACCACGAACAGCGCGGGGCGCAGCTTGCCGGTCTTGGCCTCTTCCGTGCGGCCCACCACGAGGACGGCCTGGGCCTGGTCGATACCGGAGATGTAGACCTTCTGGCCTTTGAGGATCCAGTCGGTGCCGTCGCGCCGGGCGGTGGTGGTGATCTTGTGCGAGTTGGAGCCGGCGTCCGGTTCGGTGATGGCGAAGGCCATCGTCAGGGTTCCGTCGGCGATGCCGGGGATCCAGCGCCGCTTCTGCTCTTCGGTGCCGAACTTGCTGATGATCGTGCCGTTGATCGCCGGCGACACCACCATCAGCAGCAGCGCGCTGCCCGCCGCCGCCATCTCCTCCATCACCAGCGACAGCTCGTACATGCCGGCGCCGCCGCCGCCGTACTCCTCGGGCAGGTTCACCCCGAGGAAGCCCAGCTTGCCTGCCTCCGACCACAATTCGTCGGTGTGCTCGTGCGCGCGCGCCTTCGCGAGGTAGTACTCGCTGCCGTAGTTGGCGGCCCATGCGGCCACCGACTTGCGCAGGGCCTGTCGCTCCTCGCTCTCGATGAAGCTCGTGTCGGTCATTCAGGAATCTCCTTCTGCTTGCGGCGCTTCGACTCTTGCCAGGTTCGAATGGTCGTGACCCGGTTCGCCCGGCGACGCCGCGCTCCCGATCACTCCCGGGTCTGGATGGTCGTGACCCGGTTCGCCCGGCGACGCCGCGCTCCCGATCACTCCCGGGTCTGGATGGTCGTGACCCGGTTCGCCCGGCGACGCCGCGCTCCCGATCACTCCCAGGACGGCGCCCACCTCGACCTGCTGGCCGGTCTTGACGTTGAGTTCGACGAGCACCCCGTCGGTCGGCGCGGTGATGGTGTGCTCCATCTTCATCGCCTCGAGCCAGATCAGCGCCTGGCCCGCTTCGACGGTCTCGCCGACCGCGGCGCCGATCCGGATCACGTTGCCCGGCATGGGCGCCACCAGCGAACCCCGCTCGACGGCCGACCCCGGCTCGGGGAACCGCGGCAGCGCGACGAGGTGCACGGGTCCGCGGGCCGAGTCCACGTAGACGTCGTGAGCGTGGGGGCCGTATCGCGCGACCGCGAAGCCGCACGCCACCCCGGAGCCGTCGGCCAGCACGACCTCGTCCGGCGTGGCCGAGACCAGCCGGACCTGGTCCTCGCCGGCGAACAGCAATCCCGTTCTGGTGAAACGATATTCGATCCGGTGCTCGCCGCCCTCGGCGTCGAGGTAGGTCTTCGCCTGGTAGCCGGACGCCAGGTTGCGCCAGCCGCTCGGTAACGATCCCTGGACGGGGGCGACCGCGCGGTTGTGCGCGGCATCGGCGAGTGCGGCGGCGATCGCGGACAACCGGACGGTGGGGCCACCGGCCAGGGGCGCCGACAGCTTCGGCAGGCCGTGCGTGTCGAAGAACGCGGTGTCGGTCGCGCCGTCGAGGAATGCCGGGTGGCGCAGCACGTTGACCAGCAGCTCGCGGTTGGTGCGCAGCCCGTGCAGCCGGGTGCGGGCGAGCGCGTCGGCGAGCACCAGCGCCGCTTGCCGGCGCGTCGGCGCGTAGGAGATGACCTTGGCCAGCATCGGGTCGTAGTGGATGGAAACCGTGGAACCCGCGACGATGCCCGAGTCGAGCCGGATACCGGTCCGGTGGCCCAGCGTGGTGAATCGCGACCGGACCGTCGGCACGTCGATGCTGTGCACGCGGCCGGCCTGCGGCTGCCAGCCCTGGGCCGGGTCCTCCGCGTAGAGGCGGGCCTCGATCGAATGTCCCTGCGCGGCAGGGGGTTCGGGGTCGAGCCGGCCGCCGTCGGCGACGCGTAGCTGTAGTTCGACGAGGTCGAGCCCGGTGGTCTCCTCGGTCACCGGGTGCTCGACCTGCAGCCGGGTGTTCATCTCCAGGAAGTAGAACTCCCCGTCGTCGTCGGCGAGGAATTCGACGGTCCCGGCGCCCGTGTAGCCGATCGCCCCGGCGGCGAGCCGGGCCGCGTCGAACAGCTTGGCCCGCATGCCCGGCACACGCTCGACCAAGGGGGAGGGGGCCTCCTCGATGATCTTCTGGTGCCGGCGCTGAATCGAGCATTCCCGTTCACCGACGGCCCACACGGTGCCGTGCGTGTCGGCCATCACCTGGACCTCGATGTGGTGCCCGGTCGGCAGGTAGCGCTCGCAGAACACGGTCGGATCGCCGAACGCGGACTGGGCCTCGCGCCGGGCCGCCTCGACTTCCCCCGCGAGAGAAGATAATTCGCGAACCACCCGCATGCCGCGGCCGCCGCCGCCGGCGGAGGCCTTGACCAGCACGGGAAGCTGGGCCTGGGCGACCGTGTCCGGGTCCAGTTCGTCGAGTACCGGGACCCCGGCGGCGGACATCAGCTTCTTGGATTCGATCTTGGAGCCCATCGCCCGCACCGCGTCCACCGGCGGTCCGATCCACGTCAGGCCCGCGCCCTGCACGGCGGCCGCGAAATCGGCGTTCTCCGAGAGGAACCCGTACCCAGGATGCACCGCGTCGGCGCCCGCGGCCCGGGCCGCGGCGATGATGGCCTCGGCGTTCAGGTAGTCGTTGGTTTTTTCCAGCCGCACCCGCGCGTCGGCCTCGGCGACGTGCGGCGCATTGGCGTCCGGGTCGGTGTAGACCGCGACCGTTCCCAGACCCAGTCGCCGGCAGGTGGCGAAGACCCGCCGGGCGATCTCGCCGCGGTTGGCGACCAGCACTCGAGTAATCATCTCCGCTCACATCCGGAAGACGCCGAAGTTCGACGTCCCCTTGATCGGGCCATTGGCGATGGCGGACAGACAGATTCCCAACACGGTGCGGGTGTCACGCGGGTCGATGACCCCGTCGTCGTAGAGCATCCCGGACAGGATCAGCGGCAGCGACTCGGCCTCGATCTGCCCCTCGACGGCGGCCCGCATCGCGGCGTCGGCCTCCTCGTCGACCTGCTGGCCGCGGGCCTCGGCGGCGGCCCGCGCCACGATCGACAGCACACCCGAGAGCTGGGCGCCGCCCATCACCGCGGATTTGGCGCTGGGCCAGGCGAACAGGAACCTGGGGTCGTAGGCCCGTCCGCACATGCCGTAATGCCCTGCCCCGTAGGACGCGCCGATCAGCAGCGAGATGTGCGGGACGGTCGAGTTGGAGACGGCGTTGATCATCATCGAGCCGTGCTTGATCATCCCGCCCTCCTCGTAGTCCTTACCCACCATGTAGCCGGTGGTGTTGTGCAGGAACAACAGTGGGGTGTTGGCGCGGTTGGCCAGTTGGATGAACTGGGTGGCCTTCTGCGACTCCTCGCTGAACAGCACCCCGCGCGCGTTGGCCAGGATGCCCAGCGGATAGCCGTGCAGCCGGGCCCAACCGGTCACCAGCGACGAGCCGTACATGCCCTTGAATTCGTCGAATTCGGAGCCGTCGACGATGCGCGCGATCACCTCGCGCGGGTCGAACGGGATGCGCAGGTCCGCCGGCACGATGCCGATGAGCTCCTCGGCGTCGAAGACCGGATCGACGACCGGGCCGGGCGCGGGCCCCTCTTTGCGCCAGTTCAGCCGCGCGACGATGCGCCGCCCGATGCGGATGGCGTCGAGCTCGTCGACGGCGAAGTAGTCGGCAAGACCCGAGATGCGGGCATGCATTTCGGCGCCGCCCAGCGACTCGTCGTCGGACTCCTCGCCCGTGGCCATCTTGACCAGCGGGGGACCGGCGAGAAACACCTTCGAGCGTTCCTTGATCATCACCACGTGGTCGGACATGCCCGGTATGTAGGCGCCGCCGGCAGTGGAGTTGCCGAACACCAGGGCGATGGTCGGGATTCCGGCCGCCGACAGGCGGGTCAGGTCGCGGAACATCCGCCCGCCGGGGATGAAGATCTCTTTCTGGGTGGGCAGGTCGGCGCCGCCGGATTCCACCAGCGAAATGACGGGCAGCCGGTTCTCGAACGCGATCTGGTTGGCCCGCAGGATCTTTTTCAGCGTCCACGGGTTGCTGGTGCCGCCCTTGACCGTCGGGTCGTTGGCGACGATCAGGCACTCCACCCCCGATACCACGCCGATCCCGGTGACCGTGCTGGCGCCGACGGTGAAAGCGCTGCCGTAGGCGGCCAGCGGACTGAGCTCCAGGAAGGGGGAGTCGGGGTCGACGAGCAGCTCGATGCGTTCCCGGGCGGTCAGCTTGCCCCGGCCGTGGTGGCGCTCGACGTACTTGGGGCCGCCGCCCGCAAGCGCTTTGGCGAGTTCGGCGTCGATCTCCTCGAGCCGCGAGGTCGCCGTCGACGCCGCGTCGGCGAAGGCGGGGGAGCTGGGGTCCAGCGTGGATCGCAGCGCGGTCATGATTGGAATCCCAGGGTTTTCGCGGCCAGCGCGGTCAGGATCTCGGTGGTTCCACCGCCGATGCCCAGGATCCGCATGTCGCGGTACTGGCGTTCGACTTCGGACTCGGCCATGTAGCCCATCCCGCCGAACAGCTGGACGGCCTGGTTGGCCACCCATTCGCCGGCCTCGACGGCAGTGTTCTTGGCGAAGCACACCTCGGCGATCAGGTTGGTCTCGCCTGCCAGCTGGCGCTCGACCACATTGCGCGAGTAGACGCGGGCCACATCGATGCGCCGGGCCATCTCGGCCAGCGTGTTCTGTACCGACTGCCGCGAGATCAGCGGGCGCCCGAACGTCTCGCGGTCGCGGCACCACTGCAAAGTCAGGTCCAGACAGCGCTGCGCGCTCGAATAGGCCTGCGCGGCAAGGCCGATCCGCTCGGACACGAACGCCTGGGCGATCTGCAAAAACCCACTGTTCTCGGGGCCGACGAGGTTGGCCGCCGGCACCCGCGCGTCGACGAACGACAGCTCGGCGGTGTCCGACGACCGCCACCCCATCTTGGCCAGCTTGCGGCTCACCTCGAAGCCTGGGGTGCCCTTCTCGACCACCAAGAGTGAAACGCCCGCCGCGCCGGGGCCGCCGGTGCGTACCGCGGTGACGACGTAGTCGGCGCGGACCCCCGAGGTGATGTAGGTCTTGGCGCCGTTGACCACGTAGTGATCCCCGTCCAAGACCGCCGTGGTGCGCAGGTGCCCGACGTCCGACCCGCCGCCGGGCTCGGTGATGGCCAGCGCGCCGATCTTGTTGCCGGCCAGCGTCGGCCGGACGAACTCCTCGATCAGCCGCGGGTCGCCGGATGCGATCATGTGCGGCACCGCGATGCCGCAGGTGAACAGCGACGCGAAGACCCCACCTGGGGCGCCGGCCTGATGCACCTCTTCGCAGATGATCACCGCGTCGGCGCCGTCACCGCCGCCCCCGCCGACCGCCTCGGGGAAACCCGCGCCCAGCAGGCCGGCGTCCCCGGCGCGGCGGTGCAGCTCGCGCGGCAGTTCGCCGACGCGCTCCCACTCGTCGGCGTGCGGCAGGATCTCACGTTCGGTGAAGGAGCGCACCGTCTTTCGCAACTGCTCTCGCTCTGGCGTGGTCCACAGATTCATAACAGCCTTTCGGGGATGTCAACGTGCCTGCCGCGCAGCCATTCGCCCAGCCCCTTGGCCTGGGGATCGAACCGCGCCTGGTAGGCGACGCCCTGGCCCAGGATGCCGTCGATGACGAAGTTCACCGCGCGCAGGTTCGGCAGCACGTGCCGGGTGACGTCGAACTGCGCCGCTTCGGGCAGCAGCTCCTTGAGCAGTTCGACGGTCAGCGTGTTGGCCAGCCAGCGCCATTGGTCGTCGGTGCGCACCCAGACCCCGACGTTGGCCGAGCCGCCCTTGTCGCCGCTGCGTGCCCCGGCGATGCGGCCCAGTGGAACGCGACGGGTCGGTCCGGCGGGCAGGGGCTCCGGCTGGGGCGGCGGGTCGGCAGGTGCCAACTCCAAAGTTTCGGTGGCGCAAGGGATATCCACGCGCGCACCGTCGGCGTGCACCGCGACGTGCCGCACTTCCCCGGCGTCGACGTAGCCGGCGGTGAACACCCCGTAGACCTGACCGTCGCCCGGCGGCGCGGTGACGTGAAAGCCCGGATAGCTGGCCAGCGCCAATTCCACCGCGGCCGAAGAGAACTGGCGCCCGACGTTCGCGGGATCGGGGTCGCGGACCACGCAGTGCAGCAGCGCGCTGGCGGCCTCCTCGGTGTCGGCGTCGGTGTGGTCGGTGCGGGCCAACGACCACTGCAGCTCCGCGGGCTTCACCGTCAGCGCGGCCTCGAGCTGCCGCCGCACCAGCTCGGCCTTGGCCTCGATGTCGAGCCCGGTCAGCACGAACGTCATGGAGTTGCGGAATCCGCCGATGCTGTTCAGCGAGACCTTGTAGGTGGGCGGCGGCGCCTCGCCGCGCACCCCGGTGATGCGCACCCGGTCGGGGCCGTCCGCGGACAGCGCGACGGTGTCCATCCGGGCGGTGACGTCGGGGTTGGCGTAGCGGGCGCCGGTGATCTCGTAGAGCAGCTGCGCGGTGACGGTGTCGACGCTGACCAGGCCGCCGGTGCCGGGGTGCTTGGTGATGACCGAGGACCCGTCGGCGTGCACCTCGGCCAGCGGGAAGCCGGCGTGGGTCAGGTCGGGTACCTCGGTGAAGAAGGAGTAGTTGCCGCCGGTCGCCTGCACGCCGCACTCGATGACGTGGCCGGCGACCACGGCGCCGGCGAGCCGGTCGTAGTCGGTGCGGTCCCAGCCGAAGTGCGCCGCGGCGGCCCCGACGATCACCGAGGCGTCGGTGACGCGGCCGGTGACGACGACGTCGGCGCCGTCGCCCAGGCAGTCGACGATGCCCCACGCGCCCAGGTAGGCGTTCGCCGTCAGGGGCGTGCCGAGCCCGAGTTCGGCGGCGCGCGGCAGCAGGTCGTCGCCCTCGACGTGGGCGACGCGGGCCGGGATGCCGAGGCGCTCGGCCAGGGCGCGGATCGCGTCGGCCAGGCCGGCGGGGTTGAGGCCGCCGGCGTTGGCGACGATCCGGACGCCCCGGTCGCGGGCCTCGCCCAGGCAGTCCTCGAGCTGGGTCAGGAAGGTCTTGGCGTAACCGCGCTCGGGATGCTTCATGCGGTCGCGGCCCAGGATCAGCATTGTCAGTTCGGCCAGGTAGTCGCCGGTGAGGTAGTCCACGTCCCCGCCGGTGAGCATCTCGCGCATCGCCGAGAGCCGGTCCCCGTAGAACCCGGAGCAGTTCGCGATCCGGACGGCGTCGCGACCAGGGGCAGAGGCCACGGGAGTCCTCCAATCTGCGAGTCACCGGTGAACGCAAACCAACCAACCAACCGGTAGATCAGCTTACGGCACTGGGTCTAGCAGCATAAACACAGCGATGTATCAGCTAACCGACAACGAACGCGCTGCGTACCGGAGAAAGCTCACAGGTGAATTCACAGACAACTGTTTACACCGGACACAGAATTTACCCGTGGGTCAGGGAAAGGCCAACCTTCCGCAATTGTGGGAGGCGGCCATATCGGGGTGGATGATTTGGCTACGTATCGCAGGCAAGCGCGAAGGGACGATCGAGCTACGGCGTGATCATCTCCGGTCGATCGCCCGCCGCTCGCGCACAAGCGGCCCGGCGGAGATCACGCTGAGCACCCTCGTGCTGCTGTGCAGCGAACGGAAATGGTCGAACGATCACCGCAAGAGCGTCCGGACCTCGCTGATCAGTTTCTACGACTGGGCGATCGACGCGGACCTGGTATCGATGAATCCAGCGGCGAAGCTCCCGCGCGTCAAGCCGGATCTGCCGGCGCCGCGGCCCGCCCCAGATGATGTGTGGGAGGAGCTCTTGGCGGCGGCGCAGCCCCGCGAGCGGTTGATGGCGCGTCTCGCGGGCGAAGCCGGGCTACGGCGCGCGGAGGTCGCGCTGGTGCACTCCGACGACCTGATCCGCGACCTGCACGGATGGTCGTTGATCGTGCACGGCAAGGGCGGAAAACAGCGGGTGGCGCCGCTGAACGATGGCCTGACCGCCGAGCTGCGCGCGTTCTGCACCAGCCACGGCTACCTGTTTCCCGGCCAGGTCGACGGGCACATCAGCGCCGAATGGGTCGGCACCGTCATCAGCCGGTTGATGCCCCCGGGCTGGTCGATGCATAAGCTGAGGCATCGATTCGCCACGCTCGGGTACAGCGGGACGGGGAACCTGCGGGCGGTGCAGGAGGCGTTGGGGCACGCATCGGTGGCCACGACCCAGCGCTACACGGCGGTGTCGACGCGTGAGGTGCGATCGGTTGCTGACGCGGCTTGTGCTCGGCCCGCCGTGCCTTCGCGTGCTGCGGCCCCGGCGCCCACACCGGCGGTATCAGTGCCGCTGCCGCCGGCCGTTCCTGATGGGAGTCGGCCGGCAGGTCAAGTCGAGCGGCTGAGTTGGCCGCCCAAGCCGATCACCGCCTAAACAGAAAGAGGTGTGTCTGATGCGGATCACACTTGGCGTTGTCTTGGATGACGGCACTGAAATCCGCCGCCCGGTGGACGTGGACACCGACGACGGCCCCCAGCACTGGGGAGGCGGTATCGCGCACGGCGTGGAGCGTGCGCTGGCCGTTGTGCGGGCCATGGTCGAAAACACCTACGGAGCGTCGAACGATGAGTGAGGATTGGGTTTCTGATACGACGGCCGCCGCGCCGACGGCGGCGAGCGGAGAGCTGGTCTCACGGCCAGAAGGAGACAGACTGGTGGGAATCCGTCAACTTGTAGCGCGCGCGCAGAGCTCCGTGATGCACACCCGGGATTCACTTGAGCCCCCGCGCTGGCTATCGACCTATGGATGGCTGCAGGGGCAACACCTGATTGGGGCGACGGCCATCGCGAAGCGGCGCCACCTGTTGGGCCTGTTGAATACCCGTGGGCATCGGATATTCGTCGAGGCCGGCACCTACAAGGGGAAGACCACCGCGTTCTTCGCGCAGCGCGCCGAGCAGGTGTACTCGGTGGAACTGCACGGCGGCCTATTCGCAGCAGCGCAGAAGCAGTTCGCCGGATCACCGAATGTGACTTTGGTGCATGGTGATTCGTTGGTGGAGATACCGAAGATCGTCGCCGGCTGTTCCACGCCACCGCTGGTGTTCTTAGATGGGCACTTCTCCGGGCCCGGCACCGCAGAGGGTGAGGTCATGGAACCGGCGCAGTTGACGTTGGGCCAGCTGGCTGGTGTTGCTCTCGCCGGTACGACGGTAGTAATCGATGATTTGCGGCTGTTCGGTTCCGGGTTGGCGGGATTTCCGCAGCTGGATTCGATCACCGCGGCGGCGCGCGAAGCGTTCCCTGATGCGGTGATACGCACGGGCCTGGATTCGATCGTGATCGAGGCATAAAACGCACCAAACGCCCTCTGGCGAGATTAGCCAGGGGGCGTTTGGTGATT
>NZ_GG770554.1:384615-396647 GCF_000164135.1 Mycobacterium parascrofulaceum ATCC BAA-614
ACGACCACGACCGCGGTCAGCGCACGGCGGCGACGGAACACCGCGCGGATGAGCACGAACCCAATCCCGATCGGGTCGGCCCTCGGATCCAGATCGTTGGCCACGTGCCGGGCGATGATCAGCACGGCGGGTTTGAGCCACGGCCACCGTTCGATGTAGCCGTCCATGGCCTCGGACAGGGTGCAGCCGTCTTCGGCGACGAACACGTTGTAGGCGATCGCGACGACCAGCAGCGCGGCCACCGCGAGCCAAAACAAGTCCGCCGGCATGGGTTTCCTGCTCACAGGTCAGCGATCAGTTCGGCGGGCGGCGCAGGGTACGTCTCTCCGGGGTGCTCGTCGCTGATCCACCGGATTACGATCCGCAGGTAGACAACGGCTTTCCAGTAGAGGCGGTCGGAGCGGTCGGCGCGTTCCCGATCGGCTAGCGCCCGCATCTCGGCCTGACCGAGGCGTTCGTCGTTCTTCTCGACACGGCCGCGCAGTGAGTCGATTTCCCGGTCTTTGGCATCGACGAACCGCGCCCAGTCAGCGTTGGATTGCTCGCGCTCGGCGGTGACCGCGCGCCGCATCTCGGCCACGGCCGCGACGAGCGCGGCGTCGGCTTGGCGTTTCGCGGCTTCGGCTTCGTCCTTAGCGGCTTCGGCCTCGTGTTTTGCCGCCTCGGCTTGCTCCTGGGCGGCCTCGGAGTTCTTCAGGGCCGCAACGGCATGCGTGTTCTTGCTGCGCCGTTCAATGCGGATGCCGATCAGCGTGCAGACCGGCACCAGTGCCGTGAAGACCCCGCCGATCAGAGCAACGAGAACAGTTTCACTCACCGCCGTGGGCAGCATCGGCGGCGCTCGCCGCGGTCGTGGTGTGGACGTTGGCGGCCCATATCCCCGAGCTGATGATCGATCCGACGACCGCGGCCGCCATGAGCGCCCACAGATGGTTGGCGCCCCCGATCCCGACGAGCAGGGCCTGCACCGGAATCAGCAGCCCGGAGACGTAGGTGCGCCACCCGGCCGGCGCGAAGACCGCCGCCAGCGCCGGGGACAGGGCGGCGATCGCCACCGCGCTCCACAACGTGGCGCGGTCCTGAGACAGGCGGCCATCCTTCACCAGCTCGAGCAGCACAGCGGGGACGGCGACGTAGAGCATGGCGCGGAGGTTGTTGAACAGCGGCGTCGACAGAAACGCCTTGATGTACGCGAGCACCTGCATGGGACGGGTTTCCTTTCGGTGTCGTACGCGAGCACGGGGGGTGTGTGCGAGCGCATCGAGTGTGTGGGGGATCAGCGGCGGAAGCCGGCGACGATGTCGCAGGCGACTTGGATGCCGTTGCGGCCGCCGAACTCGGCGCGCGGGGTGTAGTAGTCGCCGTGCGCCGCGACGCCCTGGATGTCGCCGAGCAGCGTCAGCAGCTGCGGCAGGTTCGTCAGAACGCCCTTGACCGTCAGCAGCTCGATCAGCTTGGGATCCGGCGCCTCAGTCGAACCCATCACCCCGCCGAGCAGCTGGCTGATCTGGCTGATCGGCAGCCCGGACTGTGCGCCCAGGATCGTGGCCGCCAGCGGGTTGCCCAGCCCGGCCAGCCCACCAAGGAACGGCGCCACCAGATTGAGGATCGCCGGAATGATGATCTGCGCGGAGTAGATCACGAACGACAAGCTGGTGTCGGCGCGAATGAACCACTCGTAGAACAACGGCCGAATTTCGTCGGCGTCGGCCGCGTAAAAGTCCGGTGCCGGCGTTTCCACGGTGATCGACCAGGTGATCGCGTTGAGCCAAGCCGGGTACACGATGCGCGAGATGCCCCAGCCGACAGGGGTATTGCCGACCTTGGTCCTGCCGGGCTGACGGCCGGGGCTACCGCACAGCAGCGCTCCGTTGATCCGGTCGCGCAGTACCGCGTACTGGCCACCGTCGCCGAAGTGTGTGTTCAGGAACCGCAGCATGAAGTCGGCCGACTGGCTGTAGCCCAGAAACCAGAGCTCGACATCGATGCCGTTAACCAGCACGGCATTCGGGTCGGCTTGGCGCTTGGCCAGCGACGCCTGGAAGTCGGGGTTGATCGAGAGCAGCCGCAGCTGCTCGGCCTCGTAGAGAGCGTAGATGTCGAGGTAGCTGTTGGCCGGGTCGCCGCCCATCAGGCCCAGGTATCCGCCGATCGGGTAGCCGACGGGCTGGTGGTTGATGTGCAGCACTTGCTTGGCCCACTCGCCGATATCGAACGGCGGGCCCACGTTCCAGGGCGCCCCGCTGCCCGGCGCGGAGTAGGCCCAGATCGGCCGTCGCGGGATGACGACCTTGAGGTCGATCAGATCCTGGTCGGAGACGATGCCGTCGACGACCTGGCCGGTGCGCGACTCGTATTCCTTCTGCCAGCTGGCTGCCCGCTCGCCGAACACGTTGGTGTCGGTGGGCAGCGGGCCGTGCAGCCGGGCGTACAGGCCGGGGTGATCGGTGGTGCCGCCGAACATGGCGTTCATCACCTGACGCCAACGCAGCACGGTGTCGTTGGCGTCGCCGAGCTTGAGGGTCATCGCCGCACTGATTTCTTCGGGGCGGCATTCTTCGCCGCGGGGTCGGTTAGCGCGGTGACGGTGCGCAGGATCTTCGCGATCGCGGTCCGCTCGTTGTTCGGTCGGCCTTGTGAGTCCTGGCCGAGGTCGGCGTCAGCGTCCCAGTCCGGGCGCGACACGTCGGCCTGCTCGCGCAACCACCGCACGCCGTCCAGTAGTTCGTGCTGCTCTTCGGGGGTCAGGGCGTCCAATGGTCCTCCTTGGTCGGTGGCGGTAGTGGTAGGGACAAGGCCAGCGGCGAGCTGCTGCGCATCTTCTCGGCTGGGAAGCCCTGCGCCCCAATCTGATCCGCTGGGATTGCGGGTAAAGATGCGTGCAGCGACAAGCGCTTGCTGCTGCGGGGTGGCGAGTCTCGGACTGGGCGCGAATTCTGTACCGCCGTTCGCCTGCCATGTCCTGGGGGTGATCTGGAACAGTCCCTCTGCTTCGTTGCCACCCGAGTTGACGTCGATGATCTGCTGGATGATCGTTGGGTTGCCGCTCGACTCGCGTTTGATGAGGTGATCCCAAGCTGGGCTTGAGGAGCCCCACGTGCCGTCTCCGTTGTCGACAAGCGGGACAGTCAGAACGGGCGGCGCGTCCCCTCGGCGCGTCGAGAAACCATCCGAGCGGATCTTCCGCTTGATGAAGTCGTCCACGAACGGGTTGCCGTAGGTGTTGATGTTTCCGCCGTTGGCCAAGGACGCCAACTGGAAGTGCATGGCGTCCTTGGGGTCTGACCAGTCGTTGCCCCAGAAGACGGTACCTTCGTACCAGTCGAGCAGCGCACGGACCTTGGCCAGCTTCGCCGCGTCGAAGCCGGCGTCAGCGATCTGGAATGGGTGTGAGTTCCAGTTCAGATCCATTGCGGTACCTGACAGGTGGTTCGAGTCATCGACCGAGTTAGTTGCCGTCCAGCAAGCAGAGTCTGCGTCGCGGAGCGGCTCGACTTCTGCGTTGAAGTCAGCGGCGAATGCCCGCAGGATCTGAAGCGGTTGCCCGTTCTGGATCTCCAAGGACACGTCCGTACCGGGCACGGTCACCCAGGTGCAGGAGCCCTCATCGACCATAGGCCAGCCGTTAGACGACCAGTCGTTTCCGTAGACAGTGCGACGCGCCATTATGCAGTTACCTTCCCGTGGAGGATCGTCGCGTCGCCCTGCTCGGCGAGCAGCTTCTGGAAGTCGGCGAAGCTGATGGCGAAGTAGCCGCCCGGCTTACAGCCCGCCCACGCGTCCTCGTCGCCCCAGGAGTTGCGGAAGATGATCACCTCCGTGGTGAAATCGATTCCGCACGCGAGGTATTCGTGGCCGCCAGCGATGTTCGACTGCGTGAGCCGGCCGACCTTGACCAGGCCGTTGCGCGGCTTGAACATCGTGTTCGTCCACAACGTGCCGACGATGACGGGTGTGGTCTCGAGCGCCGCTTGCAGCGCCGAGAAGCTGAACGTGTGCGAGTAGCGGTCCAGGTAGCCCAGCTGCACGGCGGCCTTGGCAACCGACAGGCCATCGCAGCCGGTGTCCGTCGGCGGGTACTGGCCAGGCTGGTCATCCAGCCGCGTACCCAGCGAGTAGATCGCGACAGCGTTCTTCTCGGTGAGCGCCTTGCCCTTGTTCGTCGCCTGGCGCACCGCGTTCGCGAAGTTCGTGTTCAGCCACTGCGCGGTCGCGTTTCCGGTGCAGCTCCCCAGGTCGCCCTGGTTGAGCGGCGCGATTGCGCTGTCCCAGAACGTGTTCTTGCGTTTCGGCTTCGCCTTGCGGGGCAGGAACTCGTGATCCAACGAGCGGGAGTCGTGGTGGACATGCCTACCCAGCCGGGGATCATTGTGGTCGTAACGCACGATCGAGATTCGGTGCATGAAAAGCTGGCCTTTCGTGTGCGACAAAAAAGCCGCCTTGGCCCGGCGGCGAATTTCTGAAGGGGGCTGCTATTGCTTGGATTTCGACTTCGTCTTGGTGTTCGTGCGCGCTACAGCCACCTCGGCGACGGCGTCGTTGTAGCCCTTCAGCCACCAATAGGTGTAGGGGTAGTTGTTTTCCGAGGTCTGCCCGTACGGTTTGGGCTCGGTCGCGTTGGCCGCAGTGGCCGCGTCGCGGCCGGCCTGCTTACGTGCGCTGATGTTGACTTCGCTTGGTCCCAAAGGCATTTCACCGCTCCTTATAGCTTGAAGATCCAGTCGAAAATGATGTTGATGTCGCCCCCGTTGGGGGTGACGGGCAAACCTGAGACCGCGGAGTCGTGGTAGGAGAGCAACGGCGAGGTGGCGGGGTCGCCGGTGTCTTTGAAATAGGCGACAGCCTCGCACGGGTCACCGGTCACCGCGGAGAAGGCGTAGGGACTGGTGGCGTCGAACACTCCGGCGGTGGTGGTTTTCCCTGTCAGGTTCGGGCCGATCGCCACGCGGGCCGCGGATGGAATATCCGCGAGGAATTCGTCGGTGGCTTTGTCCCAGGCGTAGTCGGCGACGTCGAGAAGTACCGGTTTGATGTCATCCTCGGAGAGGTTGATCTCTCCGTTTGCGAACTTCTCGAGTGCCTTGTCGTAGAAATCGGTCATGGCGGGTCTGCCTTTCGTGTTGTGGAGCAACAAAAAACCGCCCACGCTAGCGAGGCGGCGACGGAGGAGGAGAAGTTCTTGTTTACGGGGTGGTGATGGCGAGTGAGCGCATCCGAGCTACACGGGCGGATCCCCCGGTGTTGATGCCGCCCCACCCGATGTATGCGGGTGTCAGTGCTGCGGTGCGGCTTTCACTGAGTACAGACCTCCACTCCAAACCATTGAGACTGTACTCAAAGTTGAGGTTGGTGCCGTCGTCGCGAATTCGATACCAATTAGGTACCCCCAGCAACGTGGTATTCGATCCACGGGTTGACGTGATGCCACTCAGTGCGTTGGCCCCGAATACGAAAGCACCGAACGCTCCGTTGTTTCCGGGGCCGAAACCCAAAAGGTTAGTTCCGCTGCTGGACAACAGAATCAGTCCAGCCAACAGGGCGTTGGAGCCCAATTCGGGAACCTCAACGAACGCCGTCGCCGTGTAGCCGCTGGTCGGAGACAGCGCCTTGTACTCGACACGCCAATTCCCGTCCGACGCAGGCATTGACAGCAGCCGGCCATCTCGGTCGGCCGTGAGTGCGGCACTGCCCATCGGCGTGGTCGTAAGGCCGCTGCTCGGCGGGTCCGCCATCGGAGGACCAGCGTGGCCGCCGATGCGGATCTTGCTCCACGCTGAGCCGTTGCTCAGGTACTCGGCATTGCAGTCAAGACACCGGTAAGTGCCACCGCTGTTTTCGGGCGCGGCTGCCGGGCGGGCAGAGCGGTTTCCGCACACTGTGCGGGCGTGAGTATTTGCATTGAGGTTACTACCGAGGCCATTGAGGTAGTCGGCATCGACGGTTTCGCCGATATTATCGACCCAGTCTGTTCTTATATCAGTCATCGTTATTTCCTTAGATATCAAAGGGAATGGTGTACGGAAGTCCGTTGTTGGGGTTGTCGACGGTCATCGCCCCGAACGCGCGCGGTGAGGGAACCCCGTCGAGGGTGACGACGTGCGCAACCCGCATGCCATCGAACGCCCGCGGCGACGCCACCCCGTCCAGGGTCACGTTTTGCGCCACGGTGAACCCGTCGAACTGCCGGGGGCTGTCAATGCCGTGGAGCTCGACGCCGACTGCCCCCGGAGCAACCTCGAACCCGCCGAACGTGCGCGGTGAGGCCACGCCGTCGACCGTGACGTCGAGGGTGACCGAGATCCCGTCGAACTCGCGCGGCGACACCACACCCACCAGCTCCACGTCCTGCGGCGGCCCGATCACCGTCATCGCCCCGAACCCGCGCGGTGAATCAACACCGTCTAGGAGCACGAGCAGTTCAATCGCCGTGTCCCCGAACGCCCTCGGCGATGAGACACCGTGGAGCGTGACGAAGGCCTCAGCCCACCAGCCTGTACCTGTTGCTGTGCTCATAGCGTGTAGGGCACCTTCAACGGAATGGCCGTGGCGCCGTCCTGGTCACCGATCGGCGCCCAGCGCAGCACCTCCATCAGCCCGAACGCGCGCGGGCTCTCGAGGCCGGGCATGCGCACGATGCTGGGCTGGATCAGTGTGGTTTCGGGGTACAGCAAGTAGGCGATCTCGTAGAACGTCTGAACGTCTTGGGCGGACATGTGGTTCATCATCACGACGATCACCGCCCCGTTCGTGGGGTTGGCGAACAGCGTGCACTTGTATCCGCCGAGGTTGCCGATCCAGCCTAGCCAGGACCCCCACTGGACCACGCCCAACCCGAACCCCATCCAGCCCTGGCCTTGCTCAGGGCCTTTGGGATCGAATTTCAGGTAGTCGACGAAGTTCTCGTCCCGGTACTGCTTCATCTCCGGGGTCAGTAGGTCGCCGTTGGCCAGCGCCCGCCCGAACTTGACTGCGTTGGCCACTGTGCCGTTCAGGGCACCTGCCGCGCCGGCCCACGAGGTGCTCACCGCGGTGAACTCCACCTCGGGCGTTGTTTGTACGCTGCCGTAGCCGGCGAGCGACAGAGCAGACTGCAGCAGGCCGAGTGAAGCGAGCAGTCCATATAGCGGTCCTAGCGTGGCTTGTACCTGGGACAGGGCGAGGTTAGCCGCCCATCCTCTGGCGTAGGGCGCCGTCATGTAATTGCCTGTGGGCCATTCGGTTTCGGTGAGACCGAGTGGGGTCAGGCAGTCCTCGTAGATGATTGTGCGGATATCGCGGCCGGTGCCGTACTGCGCGTCGCACCATTCGAGGATCATGCCCAGCAGGATGTAGTTGCTGTTTGAGTACTCGGATTGTGTTCCTGGCTCGAAAAGCGGTGTGTAACTGCGGATCTTGGGTAGCGGGTCGAACGTCGCGGTGGGGGTCAAAAAGTACGATTGGGCGACTGTGGCGTCCTGTTGCAGGTAGTCCTCGATGCCCGATTGCATCTGCAGCAGATTCTTGATCGTGATCTTGCCGCCGTTCGCCACGCCGCTGACGAACTGGTCGAGCTTGTCGTCCAGCGATAGGTGCCCGGCGTCGATCTGCGCCAAAATCAGTATGGCCGTGTACATCTTGGTGCAGCTGCCATAGCGCATCTTGTGGTCGATGGTCAGCGTCAGCCCAGTGGTCCGATCACCGCCGAACGCTTTGTCGTAACTGCCGTCCTCGGTGTAGATCCCGATGATCGCGCCGTCGGTGACGTCGTTGGGCTTGATGTACTTCGCCACTATCCCGTCGATCGAGTTCCGGGTCTCAAGTGGGAGGAGGTCCGTGGGTGTTGGATTGGTGGTGATCAGTGTCTCGCCGAGATCCCGCAACGACACCGGGTCTGTTTCGTGCCCGGCGTTGTCGATGGCGGTGATGGTGATCCGGTCGGAGTAGTCGGTGGCCGACATCGCCCCGACGTAGGGAAACGGCTGACCCTCGGGTATCGGAGTGCTATTGAGCAGTTGGCTGTCGAGCCGCACGTTATATCCCTTGAGGCCGCTGACGTTACTCATCGACAGCCCCGCTCGGCGTCAAGGTGAACCCGCTCGCGGTGACGTCCGAGATCGCCACGGTCATCGCGCTGGTGTCGGGCGGCGTGGTATCGCCTTCACCGCTGCCGGTTTCCTCACCGGGCAGCGCGCCCTTGCGGAACTGAATCCACGCCCGGGCCGGGCCGCCGGGGCCGCCCGCGCTGTAGAGACCGAACCAGGTGCCGCCATTCCCGGCGCCGCACGGCGCTGTCCCGGCCCCGCCAATCGCTGTCTGATCGCCGCCGCCAATGGCTTTGAGGCCGTTGTACTCAAAGGGACCCGGACCGTGGCCGACAGGGGCGCCGAGGACCGCAAGCCGAGTCCCCGAGCCGTCCACCCCGTCGTTCCCGACGATCGAGAAGCCGGGTATCGACAGCGTCGCACCGTCCCACGTGATGCTCGTGGGCCCGGTGAAGTGCGTGTCACGGACCCAGGTCACGGTGCTGAACGAGCCCGGGGTTCCGGGGTTTCCATACAGGCCCAGGAATCCGGGCGCTCCCTTGCCGCCGTGTCCGCCGACGATTGCGTCCACGTGATCGCACCAGTCGGCGATGGGGATGCTGGTAGGGCCAGTGAGGGCCTGCTGGAACGGGTCGTGATGGTCCGAGCCGCTGCCGGTGTCGACCGCGATACCCACCCACGGCACGTTTTGCGACCAGGTGAGCGCGGTCTTCACGATGGATGCTGGTGCGGTGCCCGGGGTCCCGGTGACCGGGTGGGTGGCGGCGGGGGCGCCGATCGGGGCGAGGGTGTTGATGGGCAGGCCCGACACGCGGCCGCGGATGGTGTGATTGCCGCCCACCGAGATGAGCCGGTAGCCGATGAGATCGCCCGCGACGACCCCGGGCGGGTCCGGGGCTTCGTAGGTGTGGAAAGCCCCTTGCGGCGAGGTCGCCGCAGGGTTGAGGAGCCCGACGATGTTCGCGGACTGGTGCAGCAGTTCGCCGAGGTCCCCGCTCGCGAGGTCCAGACGGTAGACCTGCACATAGAACTCGGTTATTCCAGCGACGCCCCAACCGATCCAGGAGATCGCGCCGAGCGCCATGCTCTCTTCGATGTAGTCGAACGCGATCAACGATGTGCCGGGCACGATGTCGAACTGCGTGGTGATCGATGACAGCGGGAAGTTCGACCGCTCCGACGGCAGCAGGCCGGCGTCGGCGGGCCGGTTGTTGCGGATCCCCGCCTGCTCCCACGCGAAGCGCCCCTGTGTGGCCCAGGAGCTGATCATGCCGACGAACTGCTCGACGTCGGCCAGCTCCGCGCCCGTGCCCGACTGCCCGACAGCGCCGGACACCACGGCGTCGACCAGACCCAAAACGGTCCCGCCGAGGGTGCCCGGCCCCAGCAGCCCCCGCACGAAATCGTTAGGAACGTTCTTCAGCGCCTCGATGAGCTCCGGCAGGGTGTGCCCGAAATCCGTTGCCCCGGTGAGGGTGTTGTGGATGGTGTCGACGAGCGCCTGCAGCCGGGTGAGGACATCTTGCAGCCCCTCGGGCAGCCCGGAGATCCAGTCAGCCAGCAGTTTGTTGCGGGCCGTCGCGTCGTCGAAATGCAGCGTTCCGGCGGCGGCGTTCTGGGTCAGCACGATCCGGCCGCGGATCTCGTTCACCGACCCATCCGCGGGCGCCGTATAGATGCCCGTGAGCTCCGCCCAGCCGCCCGCGGCGGTCGTTGGGCCCAACGTGGTGAGGACGACGGTGCCGATGTACGTCGCGGTGTCGCCGACCCGGTGGTACTGCTTGATGTGCAACTGGATCGGCGCGCCAGTGCCGGAGTAGCCTTCCCACTGCACGAACACCGACGGCGCGAACTGCTGGCCCGGAACCACCGCGGTGGGCACGCCGTGGATGGCTTTCATCGTGCCGTCGGCGATGACCCGCATGGAACCCGACCCGTCGGCGGTGCGCGTCACGCCCGCGTCGAACACCCACACACCGTTCCCGGCGATCGAGTCGGCGTTCGGGAACACGCCCAGCGGCCACAGGTTCGCGGCGAGCTGCGCCGGGTTCAGCGGCGAATTCCCCGACAGCAAGCCGCCGTTGGTGAAGATCCCGATGATCGCGCGGAGGGGCGTGAAGACCTCCTGAATCGTCAGGAGGCCTTGGTCAGTTCCGTCGTAGGTACCAAGGATCGCTTCGACGATCTCCACAACCGTGCCGATCACCGGCAGGTTCTCAAGGAAGTCCAGGAACAGGGCGGGGAGGTCTTCGGGGCCTTGAATGTCTGCGGGGTCTGCGGTTGCTACCCGCGAGTTCACCGCGGCCCAGATGCTCGTCAGGACACCGAACGGGGTGATGTCCGATGCCGGGTCTAGTCCTGTGGTGCCGCTGAATGTGCTCGGCATGCGTTCTACGGCACGGGATTTCATGGCAGCACCAGACATGTCCTGCAATGTAGAAGCCAGGTTTTCCAGAGTCAGCGCCGCCGCGGGCAGGTTAGTGACGCCACCCGGGGTTGTCACCGGCGCACCGCCCGCGCAGCCTTCGCGACACGTTTCGGGCACTTCGGTGCCGTCGCGGTCCGCGCAACGAACGGCGCGGACTGAGTCGGGCTCGGCGGATCCGGAAGCTTCACCGACTTCTGCCGCACCCCGTCAGTGATCCACGCCGGCGCGTGCACGGCCTCCGGGTCGATGTGCTCCGTCTGCCGAATCCCCAAGGCCACCAACTGTGCCGCCAGATCACCAACCACCGGTTGCAGCACGTGCAGCGGCATCTCAGTCGCCGTCAACAGCGCCGACGCCAATGCCCCGCCAACAGCTTTCGTCTGCGCATCGATATCGTCGGCAGCCGGGATCTTCTTCGGGATCACCGACTCTTCAATCGTCTTGTCCGCAGCGGCCTTCGCTGATTCCGGGGTAAGTCGTGGTTGGGTCACCATAGTCCGATCTGCTGCAAACCAGTCATGGTCTTCGACATCAGTTCCGCCAACCGCTCGATCGCGTCCTCGAACTTGCGGGCATCAGCGAATTGGGCCTCGATCTTCAGGGGCTGATGCTGGTCCCAGTCAAGGGTGAGTTTCTGGTTGCGGCGCACGTACACGGCGGGCATGAGGTATTTCGATGTTCCGCCGACGCGGTCACCGAGCCACCAGTGCCCGAATCCGTTGTCTCCGATCAGCCATGGGGCGGCGTTCGCCACTGTCAGGTTGAATACTGTGTTCGGGTCTGTCTCGCGTCGGCGTTGTCGGAGGTCCATGATGCTCGACGCGGTGTAGGCCTGCGTGACCTGAGTCGATGTGGTTTCGAGGTAGTGACCCCAGCCCTGGCTGGACACCCGCAGCAGCAGCGGGATGCTGATGTGTGCGAGGATTGAGTCGCGGTAGATCGGGTTGAGGAAGCTGTCGATCGCGCCACCCAATGATCCGACGCTCACGTTGAAACCGGCACCGTAGGAGATGACAGCGGATAGGTTATCTCCGAGGACGTCGCCGCCGTATTGTATTGCGGCTGAGATTAATTCGTTCACGCCTGGCATAGACTGGCCACCGACCGTGATGCGGCCTGGGCCGCCGGGTGAACGGGAGAACTCCGAGGTTTGGATGCCGGTTATGTCGCCGTCGCGGTACACCACGTAGGGATGCTGCGGTTGGGTTCCGAGGAAGCCTGGCAGTCGGTAGGCGTCGTAGACGGTGGTGGATCCTTCGCCGGTGAATAGGTCGTATTTGTCTTCGACGTAGTTGGACAGCAGGTCCGCGATGGTGCGTGTCAGGCCGAGGAGCAGGTTGCCGCCGATCGACGTGCCCTGCCGGAATCCCGATTTGTCGACGATCTCTACGAACAGGGTTCCTTGCCGCCAGTTCGTGCCGGCGCCGGGCCATGGTTCCGGGTCGCCGTCGAGGTAGCGGGTGAGTTTCCATTGCAGCTCAGCGTCTTCGAGGATGGGCGCGGCGACGTCGAAGATGGACGTGTTGATGCTACCCACGACCAATGCTAGTGGTGCGACGGAGTCTCCGAAATTCCTTGGCTTG
>NZ_GG770554.1:396697-430092 GCF_000164135.1 Mycobacterium parascrofulaceum ATCC BAA-614
ATGACGATCTGGGATTCCTGCCAGATGTTCAGCAGGATGTCGACGACACCTTCGATTGTCCAGTTCGCCGGGTCGAGGATTCTCAGGAGGTCAGCGACGTCGATGTTGGTCAGCTGCAACCTGATGAGGTTGGCTGCCATCGTGAGGAGGATCGCGTAGTCGGCCTCAAGGTACAGCATCCACGCTTTCGGCTGCTGGATCAGGCTCAACGGCAGGAACGGATTACCAGCTGTGTAAACGTATTTCAGCTCCTCGATGTCGTCGAGGAACTTGATGGTGACGGTGTCGCCTTCTTTGTCGCGCTTGACGGTGACACCTTCTTTGGGGTTCATCCGGCCGCCGATGCGCGCGCCCATTGTTTCGATGATGACGTGAATGTTCGTGGTGCCGCGGGCGTCCTCATCGAGGGCCCAGAACGCGGCCCAGGTGCGCCGTGGATTGTCGAGGTCGATAGGAAGGGTGAGTTCGAAAGTGCCTGTTTCGTTGACGTTTTGCTCAAGGTGCCCGGAGAGTTCTCCGTAGACGGTTCCGCGGTATATCCAGTCGCCGTCGTAGAGTTTGATGGCGGGCCGGTCGAAGGATCGCTCGACGCGGTATTCGCGGAGCTCGCGGGCCCACGCGGCGAAGTCGTCGTGATCGGTGCCGGTGAATGGCTCGGCGTAGGCGTAGAGCGTCATGTCAGCTCAAGACCTGACTCGGCCGACCAGAATCGGTGCTGCAGTAGGGTTGCTGTTGCGCCGCACGGGCCTTGGCAAATCACGGGCATCATCACCGGGTCATCCTCGGACGCCGTGTATGGCGGCACCATGTACACGGGCTCGACACCGTTGAACAGGCCGGCCGCGTTCGACAGGTCCGCGTTGACGTAGGTGTCCATGTACGGGTCGGACATCACTGAAAGTATCTGCGTAAGTTCAGGTGTCACGATCATCCGCGCCGCATCTGCGCCCGGGTCGCGGCCCCACTTCCGTTCCTGGCCGAAGGAGAAGTCCGGGAACTGCCATTGCTGCGCTGGGTCGAATACCCACTCAAGCCAGAGCGCCTGGTCGGTGGGGTTCCATACGTCGAACCAGCCGGTGTTGGGGTTCGCGACCACCCGGGCGGCGTCATATGCCGCGAACGCCTGCCCGGTGAACAGAGCCACGATGACGTTGCTCAAAGGGCCGGACGCGAACTGCAGCACATGCCCGAAGAACGTGCCCGCGACCGTGACACCATCAGTGCCGACGGTCGAAAGCTGCTCAAGGGCCTGCTGAATCGTCGAGGCCGACGCCAGGAACGAGATCGGCGTTGTGGTTTCCCCGCCGACCGAGATTGTGAAGTTCAGCGTGCCGATGGTGATGGAGAACGCGATCGGTGCCAGCCCGCCGCCGTCGACAGTCAGGTTACCCGGGCAGGTGATCGGGGTTTGGACAGTGAACTGCGCGGGATCACCTGTGACAGTGACGTTCCCGGCACCGAGGTTCGACAGTCCTTCAAGGGCGGTCTGGATCGACGTGATGCTCGAGCCGACTGGGAGTGACGACGTGGTCTGAGTGCCGTTCGCGTCGACGTAGGACAGCGTATACGCGCCGGACTTCGATGAGATGAACACCGTGAAGTTGCCGGGGTTGACCCACGATGCGGTAGTCGCTGGGGATTCGTACATGGGGTTGACCGCCAGCGCGGACACCACGGCGTGGTAGACGTCGTTCAGGTCGGCGTCGAATCCTTCGTCGGTGGTGTACTCAATCTCCTTGGACAGCTTCAGTGTTAGCGACCGAGGGCCCGATGGACCGTCCCAGGTGCACGTCACTTTCTGGAAGTTGTACGGTGTTCCCCACAGGCGTTGGAAACGCGGCCGGCTGGCTTTGGTCAGCCAGAACGGCAGGATCGGTTCACGGATCGGGACTTGCTCGCCGGCGATGCGGCCACCGATTTCGAACGCCCCGGACTGTGTGCGCGTCGTGAAGCCGACGTCGTACATGCCTTTCGGGTCGGTGTCGAGCACGATGTCATCAGCCAGGTAGTCATCGTTCGGCGCGGACACCACAACCGAATCACCGTTCGTCGATGTCAGGGTGATCGTCGATACAGCCATCTAGCTAGAACCTGTCCAGTTTCGCTGCGGCCTTCTGCTGCTCAAGGCGTTGCGACTTCACGAAGGCGTCCTCGGTGTCACGGGCATAGATGTTGTATGTCGGGCCAGGCCGCTGCTGCCCATTGCTGCCCAGGTTTCGCAAACCATTTCCTCCGGGGCTGAGATTCTTGTTCACGACGTCACCGGTACCGCCCATTGGGGACGGCATCGAGCCACCGCCGCCGCCGATGCTGATCCCGCCGATGAGCTGCGAGATGCCCTTCAGCCACCCCGGCGTGCTGGGTACACCGAACACGCCAAGCGCCGACGACACCTGCCCGTCGATGAACGAGCCGGCCGCGGCACCGAGGTTGCCGAGATCACCGAGCGCAGCATTACCGCCCGGCTGCTGGCCGGCGAACTGCCCGGGGATTTGGCCGAGTGCCTGCCCGAAGAATGAGCCAAACCCCGACAGCGACGCCGGAACACCGAGGCTTCCACCACCGAACAGTCCACCGCCGGATCCGATGCCACTGCTGATGGTGCTCGCCCCGCCGCCTCCGGGCGCTGCTGCCGCGCTGGAAGGCAAGCCGCCTATGCCGCCGGCGGGGCCTTCGCCGAACAGCGTCGGCAGGTACATGTGCTGGTCGAACTGCGGGCTGCTGGCACCCGCCGCGCCAGCACCCACGAGGAAGTTGCCGTGCGAGCCACCCGATTCGGCGTTGCGACCGTCCGACAAGGTCATGGCCATGTGGCCGTCATTCGGGCCGGGACCGTGGTCATACCAGCCCACCGAGATCTGCCCCAGGCTACCGAGGCCCTGCTTGAACCCGCGGGCGGCGAGCCAGTCAGCGGCGTTCTTCGTCGACATGAGTCCGGTTTCCGGCAGGCCGAGCGCGCGGTCGATGACGCGCGCCACCGTTCCCGAGCAGTCATAGCGGGTCTGTTGGTTGTACGGCGCACCAACCAGTGACTGTGCTGCGGAAACGTCGGGGCCAGATACGAGGCCGCCACCATCGAATCCAGGAATGCTTTTCATCCAATCCCACAGGGGCGCACCGGAATTCACGGCGTGCAATAGCGGCAGGTTCTTCTGGGTGTCTTCGGCGTTGGTGACGAACTCTTTATTCGAAACGCGGACCATCGCCGGCCAGCCGAGGATCGAATCAGACGTGCCCGAGCCCGGACCCGAAATAAGCCCGCCGCCAGCGTTGCCCGGCATGTCGGGATGCATGAAGCGCGTCATGTCCGGGACCACGCCGGACGGAGGAAGCACGGCGGCCGCAGTCGGCGGCGGAGCCGATCCGGCCGGCAGCAGCGCCGCGAACGGATCCAGTGAGCCCGGCGTCTGGACGTAATGCGTTCCCGGCGGGGCCGGCGGCGTCACGACGAGCGGCGCCGAACCGGGGACCGGAATCACCGGCGCCCCTTCGTGTCCGCGGATCGGACTCTGAAAGCCCTTCGTCGGGTCGGGAGCCTGCGCGATCTGATTCAGTCCCCACGCGACGCCGGCGGCCGCGGCGGCGGCCATCGCGAGCGGGCCGGCGAACTCCGACACGGCGGCCCCGAGCGCGGCGAACTTCCCGCCGTAGCGCTCCGATCCGGACGCGAGCGTTTCGATCATCGAACCGACGCCGGAGATCCCGTCCTTCAGCGCATAGAACTGTGTCTGTAGCGGCGCGACTTCGTTCGCGATCGTCGCTATCGTGCTGCCCGCGCTAGACTGGCCGATCGCGTTGAGCGCGTTCGAGATCCCGTTTAGCCCGCTAGCCGCGTCACCGGACTTCAGCGCGCCAATCGCATCGGACATGTGGCCGAAGCCATCGGTCGCCGCCGACACGCGATCGCGGACATCTTGAACTTTCTCCGCGACGTCCTGGACCCAATGCCCGACCCGGCTATCGCCGATGACCTGGCCGATCTTGCCGCCAACCTTCTTCGCGGCTTCCTGGACGAGATCGTCGACTTCCCAACCGGCATCCCGAACCGCGTCGGTGATGATGTCCTTCAGCGAGTCGCCGACCTTCTTCGTCTTCGACTCGTCGACCTTCGGCTCGATTTTGATCTCGGGCGGCTTCGACTTCTTGACCGAATCCTGAACAGCCTTGTCGACCTTCTTCGCCTCGACCTTCGGCTGAAGCTCAATCTCCGGTGGCTTCGACGACTTCTTAACCGAGTCCTGAACGGCCTTGTCGATCGTCTTCGGGTCGATCTGCGGGTCAATCGTGACCGTGATCGGCTTCCCGGTGATCTCCTTATTGATCGCGTCCGAGACACCCTTGAGACTCGGAATGATCTGCAAGACAGCGTAACCGATTGATTTATCCGCCATGTCCGATCACCTCCTTCGTCCCTGCGCCCGTGCGTTTCTGCGTTTCTGCTGCCGCGCCTTGAGTTCCGCGGCGCGGCGATTCTTCGCGGCGATTGATCTCGTGGTGCGCAGCGGATGATCAAAGTCCTGCGGCAGCGAATTCTTCGGCGAGTTCGCCCGCACTATCGCCACCCACACGTCCGCGAGCAGGTCGTCGGTCAACGACCACACTGGCTGGCCACTGTTCATCGAACGGGCGGTGGCCGACGTCGGGGTAAGCCCTTCGATCAGCGATGTCAGCCTCCTCGGGGATAAGCGCCCGCGGTAGAAGTCGAGGAGGTCTACGTCGTAGTCCCGCAGTAGGTCTGCCTCTATCGCGCCGCCGTGCTCGTCGAGCAGCTCGTAGAGGCCGACTAGTTTCCCTGGGTTGCCGCCCGGATCTTGTCGCCGAGCTCGCGGAGGTCACGAGATCCAGCACCAGCGCCGCGCAGCGCGTTCCACTGTTCCTCGCCGAGCAGCGCTTTGGTGGCGCCGTAATCGTCCCCAGCGCGCGCGGCTTCCATCGCGTCGATCGGCACGTTATGCACCGGCACATGCAGCGTCACGCCGCACTGCTCGATGACCACGCAATCGTCGGCGGCCTCAGCTTCCCGCGCTTTGGCCGCCGACGACTTCGTCTTCTTCGACTCCGAGACAGTTGCCATGTACTTAAGCGACGCTCACAGTGCCGCCGGTACCCGACGCGGACACCGAACCTGGGGATGCGGTGAACACCACCGACAGGCTGCCCGGCGCACCGCCGGAACCGGTGACAGTGGCGCCGGGCGTCGGGAGCGCCTGCACGCTCGCCAGGGCCCGCAACGCGGTCTGCAGGGCCGCCGCGGTCAGCGTCGACAGCGACGGCGTGGTGTTCGCGCCGACCGTCGCGGTGTACGCCGTCACGCCCGTGCCGATGGTGAACGTCTTCGTCACGTCATCGGAGCTCGCGTCGATGCGCTGGAAGACGTCGCCGTTGGCGTCCGCGGTATGGTGGACCGTCATCTCGGCGAACGACAGCTCGCCCTGGATGATGCCGCCGTGCGACTTCAGCTCGAGCAGCGCTGGCCGCAGCTGCACCCAGACGACGGTGGTGTCCTCGTCGACGAAGCGGTACAGCAGGTAGCCCTGCACGTTCTGCGGCTTGCCGATCTTGTTGTCCGATGATCCGGGCAGCACGAACTTCCGGGTGATCGAGTTCCACTCGAGCGCGGTGAAACCGGACTTGAGCTTGCCCTTGAAGAACTTGACGCGGAACGCCGGGTGGCCGAACGCGTCGTATTCCTTGACATCGCCACTCGGGTCGAGCGGAATGCCCTTCTGGTCGTCGATGAGGCCGACTTCTTCCCAGCCGAGTTCGTCGAGGTCGGCGTCGGGGTTGGTGGGCATGTAGGTGGAGATGTCGTCGACGCCTTCCGCCGGCAGGTACCACACCTCTGCCTCGTCTGGAATCGTCGTCAATTCCGGGTTGATGGTTTGGGTCATGGGATTCTTCCCTCCTTCAAGGGATCAAAATGCCCGGCCCAGGGCTTGGGTCGGGGCTGAAGGCGCGGCAGGCCGCGTTTACTGTGTACGGGCACGGGCCCGCACAATGACTGAGGCGAGGTCACCGCCAGTCGACTCATCCCGGGATTCCAATACCCCGGACACCGAACCCGGAACGATCGCCGCGACCCCGGGAATCTTCCCCGCCAACAAGCGCGCTACCGCGGCGTGCACGTACGTGCGGTCCCGTCCCGACGTCCACGACGTCATGCGGATAGCAGTCGTCGTCGACGCCTTCCACACTGTGCCGCCGTCATCGGCGATGACTAGTACGGGATCGGACCCCAGTGTCCAGTCGGCGGGGAATTCCAGCACCACGGACAGCTCTGGGAAATCCGGCGGCAGATCGTTCTTCAGACAATCTTTGATCAGCTGCGGAACGTCGACGGGCGTGAAGGTCATTTCTTGCCTTTGGCCCGGGAGTTGCGTGTCCGACCCTTCCCGCCGGTACGCGGATATTGCACCACCTCGAGCCCCACCGCGGTGGCCGCGCGGCTCAACACACCATCCTTGGCCTGCTGATCGGAAGGCACACGCACGCTCGCCCGGGAACGGTCCGTAACCTTCTGCGTCACGGTCGCGTCCGGGCCGGCCGCCGCCGCGACCTTCGCCGCGATCTCTCCAACCAGCTCGGCCGCGGTCTCCTTGAGCACCTCGGCGCCGCCGGCCAAGTCCAAGTGGAACCCGATTTCGCTGCTCGTCATCCCATACCCGCCGAACAGGCCACTTCGAGGCCACCCTGGCCATTCATCTCCCAGACGTTGACGACGATCCGGTACCGCGTGTCCCGCACGGTGAGCTCATCGTCGTCGGTCAGGTCTGTTCCCAGCGGGAAGTAGACGACGGCACCGAGGTCTTCGCCGCGGCGGCCGGTGCTGGTTCTGCTCTGCGACTGCGGCGCGGGGTAGACGCCGGGGGCCACGGCGATCGCGTCCAGCGGATCGTCGGATCCGGGGTTCCATTTTCCGTTCTCGTCGCGAAACGCACCGCGGTGCCGGATCACCTGCTCGGTCACGGCGCGCTTTCCAGCCGGTACTGCTCGAGCAGCGCCCGCTCGACGACGGTGAACGCCGACCCGGTGGCCATCGCCTCGTCGTAATACTGAAACGGGCCGACCGCCTTCACCCGGCCTTTGGTGGTGGTGGCCAGCGGTGACCGCCCCGCGATCGATGCCACGGCCGCATTGAAGTCGGCTGCGTTGGGTTCGTTGTCGTCGGCGTCGACGTCGGCGGGGAAGCCATGGGTCATGGTGACGACGATCGACCCGTAGTTCCTCGACCACCAGGCACCGCACCTCTTGCGGACCAGGCCGCGCGCCGACACGAAAAGATCGGTGTCCACGTCCAGCTCGACACCGTTCTCCACCACGGATGTCAGCTTGATCAGCCGCAGCGTCGGCAGTACCAGCAGCACCGATCCCGGCCCGTCGAGCGTCACCTCGTCGTCCTCGCGGACGGGGGTGACGTGCCAGCCGCAGAAACGCCGCGCGGCGGACCGCGCGGCGTCCTCGGGCGTCGGATCAGGCATCGCCCTCTGCGGACTTGTTCGCCGGGGTGCGCGACTTGTTGGCCGGCGCCTTGGCCGCCTTCGGTGCGGGCTTGTCCTCGTCGGAAGCCTTGAGGCCCATAGCCTTCGCGTCCGCATCGTTGAGCAACAGCGTCGTCTCAACGCCGTTGACCGTGGTCTTGTACTTCTTCAACGGTCCGCCTCCTTGTGCGGGTGTGACGGGCGGCCAAGTCTGACCGCCCGTCACGCCGATCAGGGCCACTAGCTGTGTGTCGCGACCTGGACGAACGCCTTGGGGCGGGTGACGCCGAACGCCAGCCGCTCTTCGGCGAGGATCGCGATCAGGTTTCGGACGAAGAAGTCGGCATGGCTGTCCGACATCGTGACCGTCGTCTGCTCGCGGTCCCAGATGACCGCCTTGCCGTAGTGGCCGAGCAGGCCGGTGCCGGCCGCCTGCGACTCCGACTCGGTCCACGGGATACCCCACAGCGTCTTCCCGCCGGCCGCGAAAGGACCGCCGTTGTAGTACCGGTTTTCACCGTCCTTCAACAGGTCGATCATTTCGCCGTCGGTCGGGTTGAACACCCACGCGGTGGGATTCACCCGGCCGACTGTGCGCGCCAGGGTCAGGGCCTTGCGGGTCGTGGTGAAGAAGTCGGTCGACCACGCCTGGGTCTGGATACCAGACGTGTTGTTGATGCCGGTGAAGTTCTCACCGCTGCCGTCGCCGTTGAGGATCTGGTTCTCCTCAGTCTCGAGCACGTCGAGCCGCAGTTCGTCGTCGATCAGGCCTTGCAGGGCCGCCCAGTCGGCCAAGGCCCGCTTCGTGGCCGGCACCCACTCGGCGATCGTCTTCACGACCGCCTGCACGACCGCGAACGCCCACGCACCCTCAGGCTTGTAGCCGCCACCCGGGTTGTTGACCAGCTGCGCGCCGGCTGCCAGCGAGTTGCCATCCAGCGCGGGCAGGGTCGGCGCCGCCGAGCTCGTCGCCTCCGCGACCACCGCGGCGTTGTTCGTGTGGCTGGTTTCCTGCACGAACTCGACGGTGTCCGAGGTGGTCCGGCGATTGCTCACCAGATTCCGGATCGTGAGCGGCTTGCGGCCGAGCATCTCGACGATGTCGGTGCGATCGTTGACGACGAACGCGCCGGCCGATGTCGAGCTGGCGCCGGTGAACAGCGACTTGATCGGAATCGGGTCGGACTGCACCCGCGCCTTGCTCGGGACGCTGATCCCGCCCTCGCTGGTCGTGAAGCCCTTCATCATCGACTTGAACTGCGCCGACTCAACGACCTCGAGTCCCAGGGACTTGACGCGCGCCTTCAGCTCGGGCGCATCCGGAACGCCGGCCTCAGCGCCGAACGCCTTGGCCTGGTCCAGGATGGCCTCATCGGCCTTGACCGTCTTGACGGCGTCGAGGATCTCGACGAGAGAGGTCATCGACTTCTTGTAGACGTCAGCCTCCTCCTCGCTCATCTCGCGGCCCTCGGCCTGCGCCTTCTCGGCGACCTCGCGGGCCGTCTTCGACTCGTGATCCGCCCGTTCCTTGAGGGCGACCAAACGTGCGCTCATGCGCTTTCTCCTTCGGAGTTGTTGGTGGTTAAGCGAACTCGACGTCGAGTGATGCCGTGATCGCGTTCAGCAACGCCGAGGGGTCGACGGACGACTTCTGACTGGCCTCACGGGGCTCACCCTCGGGCGTATCCGCCTCCGGGGCTTGGCGAGACGCGTCAGGCTCGTTGGCCTTCTCCTCGTCTGATGTGCTGTCGAGTGCCGAGAGCACGCGCCCGATTGATTCGTGCGCAGCCCGTAGCTCGGACTCGTTTTTGGACGACAGCACGCGCCCAGCCTTGATGTCCTCGACGACGGTGTCGACGATCGACTTCACCGCCACGACCGAGGTGTCCTGGTTCGCGCCGACCGGCACGAACGAGAATTCGTAGACCTTGAGCTCGCGGAGCTCGTTGGCCTTCTGTCCGCCCTCGAGCTCAATGCCCGCCTCGTCAATGACGTCGTAGGCGAAGGACAGCTGGTTGAGCCGGCGGCCCTTGACGAGGCGGTAGACCTGCTTACCCTTCGGCGAATCCAGGTCGAATTCGCCCTTCACCCACCATCCGTGTTCGTCCTCGCCCATGTCGGTGGCGCCGGCGACCCAGAAGTCCGGGTCGTCCATCCGATGCCCGAACAGTCCGGGCAGCGTGTTGCCGGAGTTCTTCCAGGTCGCGATGGTCTTGAGGAACGCGCCCGGTGCCACGACGTCGCCGTAGCTGTCCGGCGTCTTGGTGAACGTCGAAGGGTAGACGATGAATTCGCCCTCCTTGAGCCCGTCTTCGGGCCCCGCCTTGACGTTGACCGCCTGAGCTGGGGTGTTCTTCGTGAGCATCGTTTTCGTCCTCCTTGGGAGCGGCTGCTTTTCAGCGGTGTCGGCGTACCAGCGTTCGATCGCGGCCGCCGTCCAGTCCGGTCGCTGATCGGTAGCTGCGCGTTCCAGGCAGGTGTCGATGCCGGGGTTGATGGTCTTGATAACCGCGCCGGCCTCGGAGTAACGGTCGAGCCACTCGGCCTTCGGCGAGCTGTGGATGATCCACGCGTCGGCCTCGATGTCGTCGGCCAGGATGGTCTCGATGGCCGCCGACCGAGCCGCGTGCGCGACGCGCTTGATATCTGCCGGCGCGTCGTGCGGCGATGAAGAACCGAGCGCAGCGGCGAGCGCGTCGAAGTCGACAACGACGTCGCCGCCTTTCGCCTCTTCTCGCACGTACGACGACTTGCCGCCGCACGGTGGCCCAACGACGACCGTGATCGTCACTCGGTCTCGTCGTCCTCTTCAGCGGGCGGCTTCTGGGTCGGCTTCATCCCGCCGCCGGCGACGTCCGATCCGTCGTCGGCCGGGATCGGCGCCTGGTCACCGTTCTGGGTGACATTCAGCGGACGGATCAGTTCGTCGCCGCCCTCGATCGGCGGCCGGTTATCCAGCGCGCGGCCCTCGTTGATCGTCAGCCACGGCCCGCCGATCGCCGGCTGCATCACCGCGGCGCGCTGCTCGAAATTACCGGTCAGCTTCTCGCGGATGTTGAACTCCACGTAGAACCGCTCCGGCTTGACGGGTTCGAAGTCCGGGATCAACTGCAGCGCGATCTCGTCCTGAATCATCGTCAGCCACGGGCCCAGGGTGTCTTGGTACAGCATTCGGTGCTGCTCTTCGATATTCGCGAACGTCGCATGATCCAAGATCCCGATCATTGGCGGCGGGATGAAGTACGACCGGGTGACCTCTTCGTCGGTCAGCTTGCGGCTTTCGACGTACTGCAGTTCTTTCGCCGTCTGCGACGCGCCCGCCCACGTCATGCCGTCCTCGAGGATCGGCGTACCTCCGCCTTCAGAGGCAAGGGCGCCGGCGTACTTCTGCTGCCAATCCTCCTTGAACCGCTTGCGCGCGTCGTCCGACCACTTCGGGGCATCCTTCGGCCGTGAGATGACTCCCGAGTGCCGGGCGCCGTTGTTCATCACCTGCTCGCGCAGTTGCGACGCCGTCCAGTCCTCGCGGAGGATCTGCCGCAGCGACTCAAGCGGTGACTCGCCGACATCTGCGATACCGCCGTACCCCCGGAAGTACAGCACCTGGTCCCGTGGGATCGTCTGCTTAGCCCGCTGACCTTGGAATTCGAAGACGTCCGGCGTGAGCCAGTTGTCGCCTTTAGGTGTGATCAGCGGAGCTGGTAGGTGAATCAGCTTGCCGCCCTTGATCTTCCACCAGTATGCGACGTCGTAGATCGCGAAATCCGATACCAGCGCGTTGAGGAACCGGTACTTCGTTGTGAAGCTGTTCGGCTGCCCGAGTAGCAGCGCCAACGGATGGTCCGTCAACCGCGCCCGGTCGGTGTCACCCTTCCGCTCGAATAGGTGGATGCTCAGCTGGGCGATGTTCCGCGCCAGGAACGACACCGTGCGCCGCACCGACGGCTGTGTCCGCCAAATCTCGAAATAGTCCATTGCCAGCCACGGCGACAACTGGATTCGCCTGACCGACGACGAGGACCACGCCCCGTTCGGCCGCGACACCGACTGCACGGTGCCTTCGGACACGACAAAGGCCACGGTCAGCTGCCCACGATCTGGAAGTAGTCGACGTTTGCCTCGTGGATCACGATCTCTCCGTCGGCCTTGGCCGGCTGTTCGCCCGGTTCGTGAATCTCGCAGCCGCGCAGGATCAGCCGCGGCCCGGCGACCTTCACCAAGACACCGGAGATCCCCGTTCCGGAGAACAGCGAGTAGAGCACTTCCCGGTTCAGGCCGGGATGGCGGTTAAACAATCATCAGCCCTTCGTCCTCGTATGCGCTCGTACCTTCAGCTTCACGCGCAGCAATTGCCCGGGAAAGCGCCATGATCAGCGCCACCACGCCGTCGATCTTGTCGCCGGCATTCGCCTTGTCCGGCTTCACATTTCCCGCGGGGTCCATCGCCACCGCGAAGTTGTCCACCATCCACCGCAGCAGCGGATTACCGCCGTGCCGGATGATCGGTTTCACCGGCCGCCCGTCGTCGTCCACTCGGGCGCCGACCTTGATCAGCCGCTGAAGATCCTTCGTCGGCGCCGACATCGACGCGAACCCCTGACCCATCGTGATCATCGGCGCCCCGTCATTCATCAGGTCATTGACCAGCTGCTGCGCGTTCCACCGGTCGTACGCGACCTCTTGGACCAGGAACTCGTCCCGATCCCGGTTGATCTGCGCCTCGACGAAGTCGTAGTCCGTCACGTTGCCCGGAGTCAGCGTCAACCAGCCCTGCTTCACCCAGTCCGTCGCCGCGTCCGCCGTGCGCTGGTTGAGGTCCGGCAGGCTGTCCTCCGGCGCCCAGCACCGCATCACCACGTCGAACGCATCCCCGTCCGGGAACACCCACACCGCCGCCGTGAGGTCGCTCGTCGCGCCGAGGTCCAGGCCGCCGAAGCACTCCCGGCCCTTCAACCGGGTCAGATCGATCATCGCCGCATTGACGTCCCAGTCCTCGACATCGAGGTACCGCGTCTCCTGCTTCGTCCGGATCCCCAGATGCAGCCGCAGGAACCGCGCGAGCTCGGCCGGCGAATCCTTCGCCTTCTCCGCGGCCTCGATCATCGCGCGCTTTGTCGGCGAGATCCCATAGCCAGGGTTCGCCTTGCGCCACGTCTCCTCGGCGAACGGATCGTCCGCCTTCTCCGCAGCGAACACCACGCCGTACGTCGTCGGCCGCTTCAGCACACCCCTCGCGAGCTGCTCGATCAGCGTCCGCTTCTGGTCGTACGGCGTGTGCCGCCGGCCCGCGTCCGCCGTCGTGATGTAGATGATCAACGGCTGCTCACGCGAACCGGTACCGGTCTCGAGCGCCTCGATCAGCGCCATGTCCTTGTGCAGGTGCAGCTCGTCGACGATCGCGCCGTGAATGTCCGCGCCGTGCTGCGCGTCCCCCGCGTTCGCGATCGGCTGGAAGTAGCTCCCACTGGCCGCGTGCGTGATCCGATGCTTCAGCGCCCGCATGTGACGCTTCAGACCAGGACTTTTATTCACCAGCTGCCGGATCGGCTCGAAAACGAACCCGGCCTGATCCTTAGTCGTCGCCGCCGCCACTACCTGGGCGCCGAACTCACCATCCGCAGCCGTCAGGTAGATCCCGAACCCGGCCGCCGTCGTCGTCTTGCCGTTCTTCCTCGGCTCCTCGAAGTACGCGATCGTGATGATCCGCACCCAGTTGCCCGAATCCGGCGACTTGTGCACCCAGCCGGCCACCGGCGCGATCAGGTAGGCAACCTGCCATATGTCCGGATCGAAACGCTGCCCGGCGAAACGACCCTTCGTGTGCCGCAGCTGCCGAAACGCCGCGATCACCCGATCGACACGCTCCGGATCAAACCTGGCCCCAGCAACATCCCGCGGCTCCGGCGTCTTAATCAGCGGCGGACAGTCCGGAACACCATACCCGCGCGACCGCAGATACCAGGCAACCTCGGGGCTGAGCTTCAGCTCACCAAAATCAGCGTCTGACCAGCCATTATCCGGCTCGTCAGTCGTCGCCGACGGCGCCCGCGAACGGGTTCGCCTCGTGCTCGCCACGATCGTCATCCCGCTTCGACACGTTCCGCTCACCCGCCGGCGTCAACCCAAAATCGTTAGCAAACTGCCGCAGCCGCGTCTCCGCCTGCTCAGCAACCGCCACCGACGGATTCTTCGTGTACCACACCGACTCGGTGCCGTCCTTCTTCACCGACTTGTTCCGCACCACCTGGCCATTCGCCACGATGTCGCGCGTCGCCGTCACCCACCGTGACCAGAGCTCGCAGTAAGCGGTCAACGCCGCCCGATCCTCGGGTTTGACCAGGTCCAAACGCGTCAGACCAGGCACAATGCGCTTCCACTCGGCCTTCGCCTCACGGGACATCCACGAGGGCGGATTCGGCGCCAACCGCTTGAACGCCGGAGGCGGCGCGACCGGACGGCCGGCTGAGTCCTTCCCCTCACCGCGCCCGTTCAGCAGCAGCAAGTTTGCTGGCTGAGGGGGCCTAGCCACCGCACACCGCCAATGTTTGCTGGCGCAAGGCCGATATTTGCTGGCTGACCTGCAGGGTTTGCCGCCGCAGAGGTCGGATTAGCTGCAGAAGCAGCCTGACAACACCCAAAATGGCCCCACTACCAGCGAAAATGGCACTTGTTTGCTGGGTAGGCATGGCGCGTGTCCGAAATAGCCCCCCTACCAGCAGTTTTGTGCAGAAAAATGCTTGCCTACCGCGGCGGGTCGCGCGTTTGTGCTGGTCAGCGATGTGAACCCCCCTACGGGGTAAGGCAGGCGTAGGGGGCTGGTTGTTTGCTGGCAGGTGGTGATTGTTTGCTGGCGTTGCCCAGGTGTTTGCTGCAGCGGTGGTCATGCGCTGGCCTTGTTTGCTGGGTTTGCTGGCGGGCCGGCAGCAGCGGGGGAGTCATCGAGTGTCCTGGTCAGGGTGGCGCGGCCGAGGTCGGTGAGTGTGGGCAGGGCGTGGTACCAGCAGACGTTGGTACCGGCTATGACCGTTATCGCGGGGTGTAGTTCGGTGCCGTCGGCGAGCTGGGTGCCGTTGAGGGCGCTGAAGTCGATGCCGCGGGCTAGGGCGTGGGTGACGCAGATGCCGCAGGGTGGTTGGGTTGGTAGGAGTTCGGTCACTGGCTTTGCTCACCTCGCTCTGGTCTTGCCTCGCAACGCGTCTTGCGTGGTCTTCTGGTCGTGGTGGGGGTCGCAGAGGGATTGCAGGTTGTTCGGGTCGTAGCGGTCGCCGCCTTCGGCGAGTGGCGTGACGTGGTCGACGACGTCAGCCAGGCGCTGGCAGCCTTCGTGCCATTGGCAGTAGGGGTGTTCGCGGAGTTGGTTGTCGCGGACTGCTTGCCATCGTCGGTCGTTGGACGAGGCGTGTGTGCTGCCTTCCCAGGCTGGTTTGCACTGGCAGGGGTGGCCTTTAGGGGCGGGTTGTTTGCACCTGTTGCAGACGCGGGGAGGGGCGCTAGGCATGGCTCTGCCCCCTCAGATTCGGATAGTAGCAGGTGAGCGCGCCCATTCTGGTGTGTAAGCGCGGTCGGCTATCGGATTGTCGCTACCAGATTGGGTAATCGGCGAGCCATGAAAACGTTTTCACGAGGATGCCGACGGCGCCGAGGTAGGCGCCGAGGACGCCGGCGGTGAACGCCATGCCAGTGAAGAACTCGCGCATTCGGGGGATCTCTTTCGTGTTCGGGGACCTGGTCGGCATGTGCCTTTCGGGTGTGCTGAGATAACGCTTGGTGGGATTGCGTTCGTTCCTTGCACCGATAACGCTGTCCATTACGTCAGGTAACCGCCACGTGCTCGATGGGCCAGGGCATCCGGTGCATCTTGCCGTCGTTGCCGCGCGATTTGACCCAGATGATCGGGAAGTCGTGGACTTTGCGCCCACCGCCGTGATGCGTTCCCTCAACTCCGCTGTCTGCTACGGCATCGTGCCACTCGCCGTCGGAATCCTGGATGCGGACGGACTGCCCGATCTTGACATCGTGAACCATGCTCATGGTGTCCTCTCGATGATCCATCACTGTGGCTCCTGTGATTGTTGGCCGATAAACCATGCGCTGCGTCAGTTTTGGTGGGCTTTGACTTGTCGTCTGATGCGTTGGAGTTGTTCGTCTCGGCGGCGCAGTTTCTGGGCGCGTTTCAGGCTGTAGAGGGCTTCGCTGTGTTCGTTGACGCGGGCTTTGACGAGGGCGCCGTCGTGTCGCCAGCCCATGGTGCGCAGCCGGCGGGCGGTGATCCATCGGTCGAGTTGGTTGGGGTCGACGGGTTCGTCGATGTTGGTGAGGAGCTCGAGGATTTCGGTGGTGGTGCGGAGGTCGCGGGATTTGGCGGTCTCGCGTTGGTTTTTTTCGACGTCGATGGTTTGGCCGCATTCGGGGCAGGTGGTGGTGCGGTTGTCGGTGTCGGCGTAGAGCATGGTTCCGCATTCGATGGGGTCGCCGTCGGGGTAGTGGCCGCGGGTGGTGGGGCAGGTGCCGGCGAAGTGGCGTTCGTGGCGGTCGATGGCGCGGATGAGGTCGCCGCTGCGTTGGTCTGGGCCGACGAGTTGGGCGATGGTGCGGTAGGTGTGGCCGGCGATGTCGAGGCGTGCGATGGCTGCGGTGTTCGCTTGGAGCCAGCGGGCGAGGTTGGCGGTGGTGACTGTGTTGAGGGCGGGTGGTGTGCGTCCGGTGTGTCTTTGGGCGATGTCGGTGATGAGGTTTAGCAGGGTGTTTCGGAGTTTGCGTGCGATTTCGGCGGCGTCGAAGTCCATGATGTTGAGTTCGTCGGGGCGGCGGTTGCGGCCGATGGTCCCGTGGTGGATGCGGTCTAGTTTTTGGATGCGAGTGTCGAGTTCTTCTGTGAGGCTTGGGATTTGGTCGAGCATGTTCTCTAGCTGTGTGGTGCAGTCGTTGCAGAGGTAGAGCTGGGCGGGGCGTCCGCAGTTCTGGCAGTTGATCATTAGTCGGGCCACCTTCCGATCAGCCAGTCGTGGCCGTTTGTGATGCCGTCCCACCAGTGGGCGTCGAAGAGCTCCCATGTCCAGCGGTGGCCTTTGTACTCGGTGTGGACGAAGCGTCGGCCGTCGGTGGTGGTTGCGCTGTCGATGCGACCGTCCTCGTCGAGGCGTGTAGCTGGGCCGGCGGTGAGCAGCTGGGTGACGTAGTCGGCTGCGGTGAGCATGAGGTGCCCGACTCGATCAAGGTGTGGTTGGGGGTTGGGGTATTCGACGATGCCCCAGTCACATTCCACATCGCGATCGTTGACAACGCGTAGTTCGACGGAGGTCATCGCGGCGTTCCTACTTGCGGTGGTTCCGGTTTCACGCATGAAACTGAGGGCCATTGGGCTGCTTTCAGGCGGTTGTGGTGCTGGGGTCGGATCGCGAAGGGCATGGGGTCGCCGTGGTGGAATGCGCCGATCGCGGCGAGGACGAGCGCGTCGGCTTGGTCGTGGTTGGCGATGTGCGTGTTCGGCCACCAGGAGCGGACGGTGGTCAGGATGGCGCGTTTGTCGGCGTTCCCTTTGCCTGTGGCCCATTTCGCGCGGGTGGTGGGGGCGACGACGACGATCGGGATGCGTCGGGCGCGCAGCGTCGAATACAGTCCCCACCAGAGGCCGGAGCCGTCGTGCGTGGATGCGTTGCACGCGCCGTACGCCGGACCCTCAATCACCGCCAGGTCGATTCGGCTGCGTGCCGCGCGCAGCGTGTTCCGCTCATCGCATTCGTCGGCGAGGACTGCCATCACCGCGCGGCATTCGGCGACGATCCGATCACTGCGGTGGGCGTAGCTGCGGACGGAGAGCGTGCCGTGGCCGATCGACCGCAGCAGCATCGGCTGGCCGTTGTGCAGGACCGCGATGCCCGTATTGGTCAACGACGGGTCGATCCCGGCGACGATCACGCGATCACGCGCCAGTCGTGTTCGGTGCAGCGGTGCACCGCGGTGTCGTCGTCGACCATGCCGCGGTCGTCGCAGTGCGGGCATTCACGGACGCTGGTCCAGAACCCGGCACGCAGATCGGCTTGCCGTTCGGTGTGCTGTTCAAGCCAGCGCTCGCGGCGTCGGCGGTATCCGGCGCACGAGCCGCATGGTGCCGGGTCGGGGTCGTTTCGGTGTTTGGCGCAGGTTTCGGGTGGGGGCTCGTTGGGGTCGGCTGAGGATGGTTCGTCGGCGTTGGGATTTTCGGTCGGGCCCTCCCCAACTTGAGTATTTCCCAAGGTGAGATATCCAGATCCAGATCCATATCCCTGGGGTTCGCGAAGGGTTCGGGAACCGTTTAAGGGTTCGGGAACGGTTTCGGGAAGGGTTTGCGTAGGGTTCTGTTCGGTTCCGGAACGGTTCAACGGTTCGGGAACGGTTTCCGGCTCGATCTGGTCCGCGACCCTGTCCGCATCTGCTTTGTGCAGGCGCCGTAGTTCCTTCGCTAGCTCGAACCGGATCTTCTCGGAGGCCACCATGCCGGCGCACCGCAGCGCGTTCTTCAGGATATTCGGATACCGCGCGACCTCGCAGTGCCGCATGTAGGACCGGATAAACAGCTCGTCGGTGTCTTCGTCGACGAACACGAATCGGTGGCGTTCCAACACATTCAGGTCCGCGGTGAAGTCCTCGGCGGTGACGGCGTCGCAGCCCTTGGTCCACTTGGCGACCTGAAGCGGCTGGACCCCGGCCCGGTCGAGTTCTTTCTGGCTGATCAGCTGGGCGTAGGTTGCCTGCGCGGTGCGCGGGAGGGCGCGGAATTCCTTGTCGCGCCAGATGGACTCTTTGAGCAGCCCGGCCGCGTTAGCCATCGAGTAGTGCCTCCGCTTCGTCTAGGACTGCGTTGTCTCGGTCGGTGCGGTTGAAGGCCGCGCCCTCGCGTTCGAGTGCGCAGTAGTAGAGCGCCGTCGCGATTTCCATGCGACAGACGGGATCTCCGCAGTAGGCGCCCGATTCGCGGTGCTTGCAGTTGAGAATCGACGCGAGCTGCTTTTCGTCGTACCAGCTGAGCGCGTTCTGGTAGTTCGCGTCGAAGTGCTGTTTGAGTTCGTCTCCGGTCCAGATCGTTCCGAGCAGCCGCGCGCGTGGGCTGTCTTGTAGAGGGCTCCCGACGAGTTCTGCGGCCCGGTCTTGCATCTGGCGTATCCGTTTCCAGCAGCAGCCGCAGAAGTAGGCCCAGCGGTCGCCGAGGCCGCGTTTACGCCGTGCTGTGTCGGCGAGGTAGAGCAGCGTGTCTTGGCTCAGCCCCGCGCGGATGAACGTCACTACGCTCGATGACCAATCGGCCGGTATCCAATAGGGCTGCCAGGCGTCGTAGAAGGCGTCAAGGATGCGTTCGATCGCGTCGTCTTCGGCCGCGATCTCTTCGGCGGCCTGGCGCATAGCTGCGGCCCATCGCATCGCGTCTCCGGCGACGTCAGCGACGAGTGCGGCGTCGGCCGGCATCGACGATTTGCCGCCGTTGCAGTCACCGCACGCGGCGACGAGGTTGCTCGGATCGTCGCTGCCGCCCAATGCTTCTGGGATGACATGGTCGACAGTGAGTTTCGCGTCGGGTGCGGTGACTCCGCAGTAGCGGCAGGTGTGGTTGTCGCGGCGCAGGATCTCGAATCTGAGCCGTTTCGATACGGCCATTCAGCTGCTCTCCTCCTGTGGTGGTTGTGCGGTGCAGTCGGCGCGGTGGGTGTTGTGCACGGCGTGGTAGTAGCCGCAGCCCACGCAGAAGCCTTTGCGGTCGGTGGCGGCTGAGAAGACTTGCGCCCACCGATCGCGGGGTTTGGATTCCTTAGACACCGAATGTCGCCATGACGCGGGCCGCGGCGGTGGTGAGTTCCTGGATCGTGGGCAGGGCGTCGACCATCCGCTGCTGCAGCTCGGCCGGTGGCACAACTTGCAGGTGCAGGCTGGTGCGGTCGGCTACGGGGTCGTATTCGGCCGCGACCGCCCGGTAGAACGCGCCGAACTGGTCGGGCCCGACGATGTTGTCGGGATCAAACTGTCGGTGGTCGCCGCGGTAGTGGAGCTGGTCGGTCATGAAGGGGTGCCTCCGCTTGGGGGTGGCGTGGCCGCGGCCTGAAGGGGTGTCGCCGCGGCCACGCGTAAGGGATGGTTAGTCGGCGACCATGCGGTTTTCTTCGGCCATCTCGCGTTGCCGGCGGATCTCGTAGCTGCCGGGTGCGATGCCCATGTAGCCGTGCTCGGGGTGGGCGAGGTAGGCGGTTGATCCTTCGGGCACTGACAGCAACGCGACGCGGAGGTCGCGCGCTGATCCGGCGTTCACGTCGCAGTAGACCGGGCCGTCGGCGGCGTAGATGGCGTGGGTGTTGCCGCCGGACTCGCCGCGCACGACAGGAGTTCCTTTGGTCGGTACGGGCGTCTTGGCTGTCCCCTGCACGGGCCGGACGAGGACGTCGCCCTGGCGCTGCACACCGGCCAACACGGGGATGTCGACGTCAGCGAGGTCGGTTGCGGTGACGACGTCGACGCCGGTGGCCTCGATCATCTGGGTGGTTGTTGCCATGGTGTATTTCCCTTTCTGTGTGATTTGGCCGGGGCTTAGGTTGCGCGGGCCAGTTCCTTGTACTCACGCTCGGTGAGGTCGAAGGTCCATGCCGCGGCGGCGATCGCGGTGCGGCAATCGGTGGGGATGGTGAGTCCGAAGGTGTGGCGTGTACCGTCGCGTTCACGGGTCGCGTTGTGCGCCACGAGGACCCGGACGGGAAGGTCTAGGACGTCGCGTGGCACGTCGTAGAGACGTAGCAGCTGCCCGGGATTACCGGGGTCAGGGGCTTCGTCCGCGAGTTTCATGCCGGCCGAGGTGACGAATTGATCCCAGCCCATTTTCTCGATCGCGCAGCGGCGGATCTCGGTGTTGCGTTCGGCCATGATCCGCTCGACGTCCCAACCTTTTTCGATCAGGTCAGCAGGGACACGCGTGCCGTGCCAGGAATAAACGCCCCAGCCATCTGCCCACTGCACAGCGGGCCCGGTCTCGCAGTGGAGACGGTTACGACCGCCGGCGGATTCGATGTGGAGCGCGCTGGGCAGGTCGCAGACCATGATGAAGGCGCGTGTTGGCCACCAGTAGCCGGCGGACATGGCGTCTTCGCAGGCTCGGGCGCGGTCCCAGATGTCTTGGTCGAGTTGAAGTTCGGTGACGTCGCGGAAGTAGGAGATGAAGGCGCACCAGTCAGCCCAGCTGTGTCGCGAGAAATATTGCGACCAGCGGTCCCTGACCGAGGCCCTGACCGAGGCCCTGACCGAGTCCCCGACCGAGTCCCAGACCGAGTCCCCGACCGAGTCCCTGACCGAGGCCCTGACCGAGGCCCTGACCGAGTCCCAGACCGAGTCCCCGACCGAGGCCCTGACCGAGTCCCCGACCGAGTCCCCGACCGAGTCCCAGACCGAGTCCCCGACCGAGTCCCTGACCGAGGCCCTGACCGAGGCCCTGACCGAGTCCCAGACCGAGTCCCCGACCGAGGCCCTGACCGAGTCCCCGACCGAGGCCCAGACCGAGTCCCTGACCGAGTCCCAGACCGAGGCCCAGACCGAGGCCCCGACCGAGGCCCCGACCGAGTCCCCGACCGAGGCCCAGACCGAGTCCCCGACCGAGGCCCAGACCGAGTCCCCGACCGAGGCCCAGACCGAGGCCCCGACCGAGGCCCCGACCGAGTCCCAGACCGAGGCCCAGACCGAGTCCCTGACCGAGTCCCAGACCGAGTCCCCGTTACCCTTGGCGATTTCGTCGAGGATGTGACCAGCAATCGGCGCGGCGAAAGCACCCACGAGCGGTGATGACACGCGGACGACGACACCGGGCCACGGAATGCCGGCGTATTCGTAGCATTTTCGGGCGCCGGTCTCCCAAACCGCCCATTCCTCTTCGGTGAGGGGTTGTGTGCGCCAGCCGTATTCGATCCATTCCTGGGCGAATGAGGCCATCCGGGCGTGCTGTTGCGGTGTGAGTTCGGTGAGTTTTTTGCGTGGGGCCATGTACCTATTCGCTCTCGTCGTCGCTGTGGCTGAATGCGGGGCTGATGTCGTCGCCCGCTTCGTCTTCGGCGTCCTCGTCATCCTGGTGCTCGTCGTCGACGGCCTCGGGATTCACGTCGCCGGCTTCGTCGAACAGGCCGGGCTGGTTGTCGTCGGTGTTAGGTGGCTGCTTGCCCGCTTCCCAGCACGCCTGAATCGTGAGGGTGCGGGTGTAGCGCATTTCGCCGTCTTTGCGTTCGATCGGCCCGTGTTCGGCGGTGCAGCGCGCGCGGACGATGTAGGTGCGGACCTCGCCGACCGCGGGGGGTTCGTCCATGGCACAGGGTGTTGAGCCGAACGCGAGGTAGGCGGCCGGGGTGTCGAGCAGGTCGTCGGGGATGTCGTCGAGCGCGTTGGTGGTGGGCAGGTCGATAGGCGGGTCGGTGATTAGAGCCATGTGCGTGGGTTCCTTTCGGTGCGTGGGGTTTTGGTGGGGCTGGCCGGGCCGCGCAGGTCAGCACTCGCCGCGTAGGAGTTCGCGGGTCGTGGTGCTGCCTTCACGTCAGGTGTCAGCGCGCGTTGACGCGGCCCGGCCAGGTCTGTCATCGCCGGCCGTCTTGGGCTTGCGCGGATTCGAGGACGTCGATCAACACGTGGGCTTCGGCTTTCGACAGCTCCTTGTTGCTGCCGACGCGTCGGGCGACGTTCGATTCGACCCATTGGAACCAGTCGGCGCGGCCTTCGTCAGTGTCGGCGTAGCCTTCGTGTTGCCGCAGGATCGAGAGTTTCTGCAGCTGTGCCCGCGTGATTCCCGGCTCGTCGGACGGATCGTCGGCGTCGTAGCCGGCGGTGTTGTCGTCCACTTGGCCGACTCGGCTGACCTGCTGCGTTTCCGGTTCTGGACGATTTTCTGAGGCGCGTTGCGGTTGGTCGTCCACCGGGTTTCCGATGGCGGCGCGCAGTCCGTCGACCCCGCGGGCAACACGCTCGGACCGAACACGCTGCGGAGCCACCTCAAGGTCCAGTTCTTCGCGCGCGTACGGGATCCCGAGCAGGATGTCCGGGGCGATCTTGCGGCACACTTCCATCGCGGCCTTGGCGTAGAGCATCGCCTGCGGGTCGGTCTTGTACTTGGCGTTGCTGGTGTACTTCGCTTGCTCGGCGCGGCCGATGTCCCAGGTGGACTCTTCGACCTGGCTTGTGCGCGGGTCGGTCGCGCGCACGGTCACCGAATCGTTCGTCGACGACAGCGTTTCGACGAGGATGCCGTGCCGCTTCACCAACGCCACGGCGGTGCGGGCGTAAATGGCCGGTTTACCTTGGACGACAAAGATCTGTTGCAGCGACTGGATCGGATTCAGGCCGAGCTCGGCCCCGTAGAGGATGGCGGCGGCGGCGTTGCCGGGCTTACCTTTGTAGTCGGCGGGCACCATGTCGGTTCCGGCCAGCGCGTCGCCGAGCTGCTTGGCCGCGGTCATCGCCTGCGCGTGCGCCATCAGCTGGCCGATGGCTTCGTTGTGCGCGGGCCGCGCGGCGGGCAGGATCTCGATCTCGTTGGCGTGTTCGACGGTCATGTGGCTTGCCTTTCAACTAGGTCGTGAAGGTTCTTGGTGGCGAGGTTGAGTGCGACACCGCGGGCGTGTGGGCGACGGTCGGCGATCTTGACGTCGCGGCATACGGCGTATTGGGCGTTCCCCATCAGGTCGAGAAGTTGGGTCTTGGCGCCACGCAGGCAGGTAGTGTTCGCTTTCATGTCGGCATCGAATTGCAGGACGTGCCATGCGAGTTCGTCTGGGACTTCAACGGTTTCGCCCTTGTTGATGTCGGGGTGCAGTTCGCGGACACATTCGTAGGTCGCAACTGAGTCGTCCAAGTCCGGTGGCTCGTTGCCTTTCAGCGAGTGCCAGAATTCGGTGCACCGCTTGTGGATTGCCGCGACGACACTGGGGTCGTAGTGGATGACGTAGGTGTGCGCCTCGAAATACGGTCCCAGCACCAGCAGTTCGGCGGGGTGTTTGGTGTAGCCGGTGTAGGCCATCTGCGCGAGGATCTGTGCCACATAGTCGGCGGGGGCTTGGTCGGTGAAGAAATCGCCCCAATCCTCAAGGTGGCGGGCTGTTTTGAACTCGATCACCTTGCGGGCCCGGCCGCGGCGCGCGCGGCGGTCGAGGGTGGCGGCGGCGGGGTAGCCGAACTTGTCCGGCGCGATCACCTGGACCTCGCCGGGCGAGAGCTGCCAGCCGGGGTTACGGCGCCGCCAGATCGCAGCCATCGCCGGCTCGAAGTCGTGGCCGAGGTCGAAGATGTCTTTCGGCGGCTCCGGCGGTGTCAGGCCTTTGAGTCGATGCCACAGCCGGTATGGGGACTCCCACCGCGAGACACCGAGGATCGCGGCGACTTTCGATGGGGTAATGACGCGTTGCCACTCGGCGGAACCGGGCTCGATTTGCAGGGTGGTCATAGCCGCGTCCCATCTGCAGACATGACGTCGGCGTAGCTCTGAGGCTCGTCCCAGGCGGCGCGGTCCATCTCGCTCATTCCGGCGACGGCCGCGCGCCATTCGTCGTAATCGCTCATGCCGCCCCGATCGTGATGGCGTAGGTCTCCCAACTGGCCGGGCAGTACTGACGGGCTTTGTCGAAGTGGCCGGCGATCTTCCCCACCGGGGTGCGGTGCACGCGGGTCCAGCAGACGGGACAGAGACCACGGACGTGGCGGCTCATGCGGCGACCGTCCCGACGAGCCCCTTGGCCCGCTGCAGCAACGTCTTGGCGTCGTCGACGGTGGTGGAGGGGTGGTCGTTGTACTCGACGATGCTGTGGCCGTGGAAACGCCCAGGCAGCGCGTAGCGGGCGCAGGCGAGCGCGGCGTCGCGGATCTGCTTGGTGCGTGACGCTGCGGTGATCGAGGCGACAATGCAGAAGCATCCCCAGTTGCCGATGCGCTCGATGGCGTTGCCTTTGGGTAGGTGCGGGCCGACGAGCGTCCGGGCGGTCTCGAGCGCCTCGATGATCTCGATCGGCTCCGGCGGCACCAGCGCGGGCGCCGCGTACAACAGGTTCTTCATCGGGCCACCGACCCGAGTAGCGCGTATCCGAAGATCAGCCCGAACACGACGACCCAGAACGCCCACGGGCCAAGCCACGAGTCGTTCATGCTGCGGCCGCTGCGATGTCAGCGCGCCACGCAGCCAGCTCGCCGGCCACCTGGTCGGGGAAGTCCTTGCGCACCAGGTAGAGCGCGACGTCCAGCGTGGTCGACATGATCGACGGGAACGGCGCGACGGTGCCGCGCCGGTAGATGCGGTTGGTGTGGATCGCGTCGAGCAGGCCGCGGAAGTAGTCAAGGTCGTTGCCGAATTCGATCTCGTCGTCGGTGGGCCCGGGTTCGAGCCGGACGATCGGCAGGTCGCGCCGTTGGCGCCATTTCCGCAGGATTCGTTTGGGGCCGGTTAGAATCGGTGCACTCACAGGGATTGGTTCCTTTCCGTGGGTTTGGCCCGCGCTGGCTGTCTTCCGGCGCGGGCCGCTTCTATTTGGTGTGGCGCGGGAGGCCGGGCAGGCCGAGCGCCAACGAGTTCTGCTGTTGCAGCAGGTTCCGGACGTCTTCGAGCTGCGCCCGGATCACGCCGAGGTGATCAGACATCTCGTCGAGCAGGATCAGTTCAGCGTCGGGGCGCCGGCGGCGCTCCTCCCAGATCGCGTCAGCGGCCGGATAGGCGATGTGCGCGAGGGCGTCGAAGCCAGCGGCGGCGAGCGTCCGCAACGCGTTGATCACGACACCGCTCCACTCACGAGCGCGACCGCGCGTTCGACCGGCGACAGGGCGCCCAGGTGGCAGGCGCGGCACAGGCAGTCATTCGGGAACCGCGGTGTGTGGAACGGTTTGAGGCAGCGGTCGCAGATCCCGCCGAAGGTGACGGCCGCGCTCACCGACTACCGCCCTTGTCGTAGTCGCCGAGTAACCGCTGCAAGCCCTTGGGAGTCACACGTGGCTGCGGCGGATCAAGGACCAGGACGCCCGTCTTCGGGTGATAGTGAGACTGAGGCAGCACTGACATGTAGCCGGTTTCGATCGCCTTCTGCATGACGCGGTACCGGCCGTCGCCGAGGGCGCGTTTGATCCAGCCTCGGCGTTCCAGTTCGGCGAACAATCGGCCAGCGCCAATCTTGATGCCGGCACGGGTAAGTGACGTCGCGGCGTCGCGCACAGACAGGTCGCCTTCAGCGTCGAGGAGCTTCGTCGCCACCGCGGCTTGGGGTTCGAGTTCGGCCACGCGTTCGGTCAGCTCGGCGACGCGGCGCGCGCTGACTTCGAGCGCGCGGTGGATCAGTTCGTCGTCGGTGAGCGTGGGGACGGTGGAGTAGGAGCCGGTGTCGCGGATCGCCGGCCATACCTCATGGGTCAAGAATCGGCGGAACCTGCGGGCCTCGGGCTTGCGTGACTCGAGCACGAGGTCAGTCGCGCCGTCTTCGGAGACAAGGCCGATCGACTGAACTCGGGGTGAGATTTGCTGCCAGATACCCTGGTTTGAACCCGGAGTATCTGACCTGCGGATAACCATCTTGTCCCGCTGGTCCAGCTTCGCTATCGCAGCGGAGACGTCCCTGATGTCGATCGCGGCGCAGATGTCGGCGGCGACAGCCCACCGGCGCTCGTCGATGGTGACGGTCCGGATCTGGGCGGTCTCTTCGTAGGTGAACAGCTCGACGGCGCTCACCGTGTACCGCCCGGGGTGTGGCCGGGCCCGGTTTCATCGGCCGGGCCCGGCCCGTCTCCTACGCTTCCTGTGTCACCAACCAGCGAAGGAGAAGCATCATGGTCGTCCCCACCCCCGACGAAGCCCGAGACGGAATCCGGGCCCTCACGAACCATGTCCCGGAAACGATGCCAGCGACTCACGGCGTTCTGAATCTGTTCGCCGCCCTGCGCCCCGTCGCTGAGGATGACGGTGAAACATCCCTCGAAAAGCTCTCGCAGAACATCGAAACGCTCGCGGCAACTCTGACGGTCTGCGTCATCACTTTGGAGAACCGGCTCGAACAGCTGGCCGGGCGCCCCGGGCTCCCCGAGTCCACGTTGGACGCGATCATGGGCGAGTTCGGCGTGGGCGGCTAACTCCTCGCGCACGACCTCCCGGACCCGGTCCTCGGTGAGCAGCTCGGGAAGGCCAGAGAGCCCGCTCACGACGCGTCCTTGGCTGCGGTCCCGGAGAACGCGGCGAGGTCGTCTTCGCTGAAGCGGTAGTGGCCACCGGGGGTTTTGATGGTGGGTCTGAGGCGGTTTTCGGACACCCAGCGGCGCACGGCTGACGAGTCAACTCGGAATCGTTTTGCGACCTCGGATGTCGTGAGTAGCACGACTTCTGGCATATGGAGCATGCTCGCACTGTTATGGAATCGTGTCAATCACGACATGCCGTGTGGAATGCACAGTAAACGATCAGGGTCACGTCTTGCGCGATGCGCACGACTTATGCACACTTTCTGTATGAACGCGAAACGAGTGCCCTGGATACCGGACACAGACAGCTTCGCCGCGCGGCTGGTTCTCGTCCGGCACGAAATGGGATGGAACGCCAAAGAGGCCGCATTAGCTTGCGGTATCAGCCCGCAATCCTGGCGCGAATGGGAATTGTCGGGGCGACGTCCCCGCGATTATGAGGGCGTCTGCAAGCAGATCGCGGCTCGCACTAAGTGCGACCTGATCTGGCTAATGGTGGGAGACCCTAGACCAGAATGGCCCCTGGCAAACGTAGTAGGAGGGACACACCAACCGGTAGGTTAGCGGGTCGCGCCGGTGCCCCGTCAAGGAGATGTCCCTCGCCTCCCACGCCGAGATTGCCGCCACGGTCGTGGACCGGGCGCCGATCACAGCCGTCACGGCAATCTGGGCTTCGAGGGCTTCGAGGGCTTCGAGGGCGCCGTTTTGGCTAGCAGCAGGCCAGCGACTATCCTGGTAGCAATCGTCGCACGTTCGGCCGTATCGGCCACGCCGTGCGATAAGCAAGCCCCCGAGACGAGGAGTTGGGCCCGACCATGGCCGTACCCAAGCGCAGGATGTCGCGCGCGAACACCCGTAGCCGTCGCGCGCAGTGGAAGGCCACCAAGACGGAACTCGTCGGTGTGACGGTCGCGGGGCAGAAGCACAAGGTGCCCCGTCGGCTGCTCAAGGCCGCCCGCCTCGGTCTGATCGACCTGGACCGGCGTTAGTTAATCTCGGCAGACACCCGGCGCGCCTCTCAGGCCGCTCTCAGGCGTCGGGACGACACTAGGCCCGTGCGGATACTGGTCGTCGATGACGATCGCGCAGTGCGTGAGTCGCTGCGGCGGTCGCTTTCCTTCAATGGTTACTCGGTAGAGCTGGCCCATGACGGGCTGGAGGCGCTCGAGATGATCGCCAGCGACCGCCCCGACGCGCTCGTCCTCGATGTGATGATGCCGCGGCTGGACGGCCTCGAGGTGTGCCGTCAGCTCCGCAGCACCGGCGACGACCTGCCGATCCTGGTGCTCACCGCCCGCGATTCGGTCTCCGAGCGGGTCGCCGGGCTGGACGCCGGCGCGGACGATTACCTGCCGAAGCCGTTCGCGCTCGAAGAGCTGCTGGCCCGGATGCGGGCGCTGCTGCGCCGCACCAAGCCGGACGACGAGGACGCCGAATCGGTGGCCATGAAGTTCTCCGACCTGACGCTGGACCCGGTGACCCGCGAGGTCACCCGCGGGCAGCGCCAAATCAGCCTCACCCGCACCGAATTCGCGTTGCTGGAGATGCTGATCGCCAATCCGCGCCGGGTCTTGACCCGCAGCCGGATCCTCGAGGAGGTCTGGGGGTTCGACTTCCCCACCTCCGGCAACGCGCTGGAGGTCTACGTCGGCTACTTGCGCCGCAAGACCGAGGCCGACGGTGAGCCACGGCTGATCCACACGGTGCGCGGCGTGGGCTATGTCCTTCGGGAGACGCCACCGTGACGGGTCGCCCGCAACGATGATCCGGTACAACCGGCCCCAACGCGTCCCGTTGCGCGCCACCAGCTCGCTGTCCCTGCGGTGGCGGGTCATGCTGCTGGCGATGTCGATGGTGGCGATGGTGGTCGTGCTGATGGCCTTCGCCGTCTACGCGGTGATTTCGGCTGCGCTGTATAGCGATATCGACAACCAGCTGCAAAGCCGGGCGCAGTTGCTGATCGCCAGCGGTTCACTGGCCGCCGACCCCGGAAAGGCGATCGAGGGCACCGCCTATTCGGACGTCAACGCGATGCTGGTGAACCCGGGCCATTCGATCTACACCGCGCAGCAGCCGGGCCAGACGTTGCCGGTCGGCGCGGCGGAGAAGGCGGTGATCCGCGGCGACCTGTTCATGTCCCGCCGCACCGCGTTGGATCAACGCGTCCTGGCGATCCACCTGCCCAACGGCAGTTCGCTGTTGATCTCCAAGAGCCTCAAACCGACCGAGGCCGTGATGACCAAGCTGCGCTGGGTGCTGCTCATCGTGGGCGGCGTCGGGGTCGCGGTCGCCGCGGTGGCCGGCGGCATGGTCACCAGGGCCGGGCTGCGTCCGGTGGCACGGCTGACCCAGGCCGCCGAGCGGGTGGCGCGCACCGACGACCTGCGGCCCATCCCCGTGTTCGGTAGCGACGAATTGGCCAGGCTCACCGAGGCTTTCAACCTGATGCTGCGGGCCCTGGCCGAGTCCCGCGAGCGACAGGCGCGGCTGGTCACCGACGCGGGGCACGAATTGCGCACCCCGCTGACGTCGCTGCGCACCAACGTGGAGCTGCTGATGGCGTCGATGGAGCCGGGGGCGCCGCGGCTGCCCGAGCAGGAGATGGTCGAGTTGCGCGCCGACGTGCTGGCGCAGATCGAGGAACTGTCCACGCTGGTGGGCGATCTGGTGGACCTCACCCGCGACGACGCCGGCCAGGTGGTGCACGAACCGGTCGACATGTCCGAGGTGGTCGACCGCAGCCTGGAGCGAGTCAGGCGGCGCCGCAACGACATTCACTTCGACGTCGACGTGACGCCCTGGCAGATGTTCGGCGACGCCGCCGGGCTGTCGCGCGCCGTGCTGAACTTGTTGGACAACGCCGCCAAATGGAGCCCGCCGGGCGGGCGCGTCGGCGTCACCATGCGGCAGCTCGACCCGTCGCACGCCGAGTTGGTGGTGTCCGACCACGGCCCCGGCATCCCGCCGCACGAACGCCGGTTGGTTTTCGAGCGGTTCTATCGTTCGACGACGGCGCGCGCGATGCCGGGCTCCGGCCTTGGGCTGGCGATCGTCAAGAAGGTCGTGCTCAATCACGGCGGGTTGCTCCGCGTCGAGGACACCGTGCCCGGTGGCCAGCCGCCGGGGACCTCGTTTTACGTCCTGCTTCCCGGCCGGCCGATGCCGCCCTCGGCGTATCCGGCGCCCCCCGCCGGGTACACCGACGAAGAATCGGAGGCCACCGGCCCGGTGGCGACCGATCAGCCGAACTCTCGGGAACCGTCGAACGTTATCTCAGTGGACTCTCAGTCCGCGCGGGCAAGGTAAGTCTGCAGCTACTGTTGGAGAGCCCAGTCGAGCCGACGGGCCGATTTAGTGAGATAGAGGAAGAGCGACCTAGCGCCATGACGAATGACCCGAGGTATTCGCCACCGCCGCAGCAGCCGGGATACCGTCCCGTGCCGAATCAGGCTGCGTCCGCCCCGAGCCACGCGGGGACCTCTGCTTACGGCCAGGGGCACCAGCAACCGTATGGCCAGGCGTTCGACTGGCGGCACCAGTCGCAGACAACGCAATTCCGGCAGCCCTATGACCCGTTCAGCGGCACGGGCCCGGGCCGGATACCGGGCGGGACCGGGGCGGGCCCCATCCCGGGTGGCGGCTCTGGGACCGGCCCGATTCCCGGCATGCTGCCGCCGATGCCACCCCCTGGGCCCCAAAAGCGGTCCCGCGCAGGGCTGTTGACGGTTAGCGCGTTGGCCATCGCGGTGGTCTCGGCCGGCATCGGCGGCGCCGCGGCGACGGCGGTCGAGTTGGGCACGCACACCACCAACGCCAATGGGCACAGCGTCATCGGCGGAAGCGCGCCCAGCGTCCCGGCGGCGAACATGCCGCCGGGCAGCGTCGAGCAGGTGGCGGCCAAGGTGGTGCCCAGCGTCGTCATGCTGGAGACCGACCTGGGCCGTCAGTCCGAAGAGGGCTCGGGCATCGTCCTTTCCGCCGACGGGCTCATCCTGACCAACAACCACGTGGTCGCGGCGGCCGCCGGGCCGCCGAAGGCGACCGGCGCCCCCGGTGCCCCTCCCGGCGGTCCGCCCGGGGGTCCCGGTGGCGGGCTGGGCGGTCCGGCCCCCAAGACCACGGTGACCTTCGCCGACGGCCGCACCGCGCCGTTCACGGTCGTCGGTACCGACCCGACCAGTGACATCGCCGTGATCCGTGTGCAGGGCGTGTCCGGCCTGACGCCGATCTCCCTGGGTTCCTCGTCGGATCTGCGGGTCGGGCAACCGGTGGTGGCCATCGGCTCGCCGCTGGGTCTGTCCGGCACCGTGACCACCGGGATCGTCAGCGCGCTGAATCGGCCGGTGTCCACCACCGGTGAGTCGGGCAACCAGAACACGGTGCTGGACGCGATCCAGACCGACGCCGCCATCAACCCGGGTAACTCCGGTGGCGCGTTGGTCAACATGAACGGCCAACTGGTGGGCGTGAACTCGGCCATCGCCACGCTGGGCGCGGACTCGCCGGACGCGCAGAGCGGGTCGATCGGCCTCGGGTTCGCGATCCCGGTCGACCAGGCCAAGCGGATCGCCGACGAGCTGATCAGCACCGGCAAGGCGTCCCACGCCTCGCTCGGCGTGCAGGTGACCAACGACAAGGGCTCCCCGGGCGCCAAGATCGTCGACGTGGTGCCGGGTGGTGCGGCCTCGACGGCCGGAGTGCCCAAGAACGTGATCGTCACGAAGGTCGACGACCGCCCGATCAACAGCGCCGACGCCCTGGTTGCCGCCGTGCGGTCCAAGGCGCCCGGCGACAAGATTTCGCTGACCTTCCAGGATCCCGCTGGTGGCAGCCGTACCGTGCCGGTGACCCTGGGGAAGGCGGATCAGTAATGCGAGTGGAAGAACCCTCCGCGGCGGGACTGTCGGAGCTCGGCTATACGGTGGCACCCATGGAAACGGGTGCGGAGTTGGTCGTCGGCCGGGCGTTGGTCGTGGTCGTGGACGATCGCACCGCCCACGGGGACGAGGACCACAGCGGGCCGCTGGTGACCGAGCTGCTGACCGAGGCCGGCTTCGTCGTCGACGGCGTGGTCGCGGTCGCGGCGGACGAGGTCGAGATCCGCAACGCGCTCAACACCGCGGTGATCGGCGGGGTCGACCTGGTGGTGTCCGTCGGCGGGACGGGCGTCACGCCGCGCGACGTCACGCCCGAGGCCACCCGCGACATCCTGGATCGTGAAATCCTCGGCATCGCCGAGGCCGTCCGCGCCTCGGGGCTGTCGGCCGGGATCATCGACGCCGGTTTGTCCCGCGGCCTGGCCGGGGTGTCGGGAAGCACGCTGGTGGTGAACCTGGCCGGTTCCCGTTACGCGGTGCGCGACGGGATGGCGACGCTGAACCCGCTGGCCGCGCAGATCATCGGCCAGCTGTCGAGCCTGGAGATCTGACCGCCCGACGGCGGGGCATCACCGCGTCACTGTGACTCGGCGTCCGCGCGGGGTCCGTGGTCTGGAGGGGGCGTCGTGCCCGGTCCGCCGTGCTTGCCGGACGAGTCGCCGTTGGTTTCTGCCAACAGGTCGCGGATCTCGGTGAGCAGCACGATCTGGGCGTCGTCCGCCTGCTCGACCTCGCCCCGCTTGCGCAGTGTGTTGTAGGGCAGCACCACGAAGAAGTAGACGACCGCGGCGATCAGCACGAAGTTGATCGCCGCGGACAGCAGGATGTTCAGGTCGATGGTTTGACCGCCGCCGATGCCGATCTTCAAGACGCCGACGTTCGACTGCTGCTTGACGCCGATCCGGTTGATCAGCGGGGTGATGATGCTGTCGGTGAACTTGGTGACGAGCGCGGTGAAGGCGGTACCGATGACCACCGCGACGGCCAGGTCGACGATGTTGCCCCGCGAGAGAAACTCCTTGAACCCTTTGAACATTCCCGATGTCCTTCCTGGGATTGGACAGAGTTTGCTGTCGGGTGCGTGGCCAACGCGGCGAGGCGCTCAGTGCAGGGTGAGGGTCACCGCCTGACCCAGCGCCGAGCCCGCCACCGTGTTCGCCACGCGAGCCGGCAGCGCCACCAACACTACGCGGTCACCATCCGCGGCCTGGGCTTTTGGCTTGGCCGACACGAGCACCACGACGGCGTCGGTGGCCACCACCCTGGGGACGGCCTGGGGCGTGCCCGGCGTCCCCGCTGCCGGCGCGGCGAGCACGTCGACGACGTCGCCGACGCGGACCAGTTCGATGAGGGCACTGTCGGCCAGGCGGAGCGGCACGAGGCGGGCGCCGGGTCCCGCCTTCAAGGCGATCGCGGCGTCGGCCAGCCGGCTGCCCAGCAACCGCACGTCGGTGAGCACCTCGCCGCGCCGCGCCGGGCCGGTCAGTGTCGAATTGGCCACCGCGCTCACGTCGGCCAGCGCGCCGTCGGGAAGGGTTGTGGCCAAACGCTTTTCGAGACGCACATCGGCCGGGGTCAACGCGGCGCCGGGCCGCAGGTCGTGATCGGCGACCACCACGTCGGCGTAGTCACCGGCCGGGTTGGCGCGCAGTGCGGCCAGGCCGGCCAAGACGACCAGCCCGCCCGCGGCGACGCGCCGCGCGAGCACGGTCCGCGTCCAGTCCGGGCGCAGCATCATCAGGCGGCTGAACAGGCTGGGATTCAGCGACGATTCGCCCACGCGGCAACGGTAGGCGCGACGCGCTCACCGGCGATGCCGACGGCGGTCGGGTTTGTGGATAACCGCCTA
>NZ_GG770554.1:432697-497690 GCF_000164135.1 Mycobacterium parascrofulaceum ATCC BAA-614
AGGCGGCCGCGGCGGACGCCGTGGAGGTGCTGCTCGACTTCTCGGCCGACGCGGACTTGTCGCTCGATCCGGACTTTTCGCTTGACGCGCCGTTCGAGCCCGAGTCACTCGACGAGGAGCCGTTGGTCGAACTCGTGGACTTCTTGCCGGACTCGCGGCTGTCGGTGCGGTAGAAACCGCTGCCCTTGAACACCACGCCGACCGAATTGAAGCGCTTGCGCAGCCGCCCGGAGCAGCGCTCGCACGTGGTCAGCGCGTCGTCGGTGAAGGCCTGCACGATGTCGAAGCGATCGCCGCACTCGGTGCACTGGTAGCTGTAAGTCGGCACAAACACCTCCGGATGGTCACAAAGCCTGTTAGCACTCTAGCGTCTCAAGTGCTAGAACCGCCACGTGACGTCACTCATTCCCGATATCTCGCGGCGGATTCAGGGGGATCAGTCCGCCCCGCGGGGTGAGCGCATGGGTCATCGGGATGTCGTGCGCCTCGGCGGGCAACTGGTCGACCAATTCCGCGTCCCGCACCACCGCGACCAGCCGCGCGCCGGGGTCGCGGTGGCCCAGCGAGCGATCGTAGAAGCCGCGGCCCCGGCCCAGCCGCACCCCGCGGCGGTCGACGGCCAGCGAGGGCACCAGGATCAGGCCCGCCTCGGCGATCGCGGACGCCGGCAGCCACGGCTGCGGCGGCTCCAGCAGCCCCCACCGTGCGGATGTCAATGTGCCGGGCCGGTATTCGCCCCAGCGCAGTGGCTGGGCCGCGTTGTCGGCGCCGGTGCGCGCAACCGGGAGCAGCACCCGTCGGGCACGGCGCAGCAACGCGTCGACCATCTCGATCGACCCGGGTTCGGCGCCCACCGGCACATAGGCGCACACCGTGTCGTCGCCGCTCACGATGCTTTCCGCGGCTTCCAGGTGCGCCCGCAACATCCGCGCCTCGCCGGCTCGAACCTCGTCGGCAACGCGGCGCCGGGCCGCCTGCAGCTGCTCGCGCAACGCGGCCTTGCTGGTGGTCGCCATGGGACAACCATGGCAGCCGCGTCTTTGCCCGCGCCACATCGCCTCGGCAAACCGCGTTCGGGTTATCGTGTGAACAATGTCAAGCCCTAAAGTGGTGGTCCCACACACGGCGATCGTGCCCGCCGCCGGTCTTGGTACCCGCTTCCTGCCCGCGACGAAAACGGTGCCCAAGGAGCTGCTGCCGGTCGTCGACACCCCCGGCATCGAGCTGGTCGCCGCCGAGGCGGCCGAGGCGGGCGCCGACCGCCTGGTGATCATCACCTCCGAGGGCAAGGACGGCGTCGTCGCGCACTTCGTCGAGGACCTGGTCCTGGAGGGCACGCTGGAGGCCCGCGGCAAGAAGGCGATGCTCGACAAGGTGCGGCGGGCGCCGCAGCTGATCAAGGTCGAGTCCGTCGTGCAGGCCGAGCCGCTCGGCCTGGGACACGCCATCGGCTGCGTGGAGCCCACGCTGACGCCCGACGACGACGCCGTGATGGTGCTGCTGCCCGACGACCTGGTGCTGCCCACCGGCGTGCTGGAGACCATGTCGAAGGTGCGCGCGGAGCACGGCGGCACGGTGTTGTGCGCCATCGAGGTAACGCCCGAAGAGATCAGCGCCTACGGCGTTTTCGACGTCGAGCCGGTGCCCGGCGACCACCCGGACGTGCTCAAGGTCAAGGGCATGGTCGAGAAGCCCAAGCCCGAGGACGCCCCGTCGATGTTCGCCGCGGCGGGCCGCTACGTACTCGACCGCGCCATCTTCGACGCGCTTCGCCGCGTCGACCGCGGGGTCGGCGGCGAGGTACAGCTCACCGACGCGATCGCGTTGCTCATCGCCGAGGGCCACCCCGTGCATGTCGTCGTGCATCGCGGATCTCGACACGACTTGGGAAATCCCGGCGGCTACCTCAAGGCTGCGGTTGACTTTGCATTGGATCGTGACGACTACGGCCCCGAGTTGCGCCGGTGGTTGGTGGCGCGGTTAGGCCTGGCCGAGAAGTAGCCGGCCGGTGCGCCCCGCCTCAGGCGGAGCCCGTCAGGGCCGAGAGGGCGAGCCTAGAGGGCAGGGCCCGTCGAGGGCCAAAGAGGGCAGAGAGGCGCGCTGTGCGTTCTGTGGAGGAGCAGCAGGCCCGGATAACGGCCGCCGCGGTGGCGCCGCGGCCCATCAAGGTCGCCATTGCCGAGGCGCAGGGACTGATGTGCGCCGAGGAAGTGGTCACCGAGCGCCCCATGCCCGGTTTCGATCAGGCCGCCATCGACGGCTACGCGGTGCGCAGCGTCGACGTGCTGGGCGTCGGGGAAGTGGGCGTGGACGCCCTGGGTGAGCCGCCCGGCGACGCCGAGCTCGACGAAGACCGCCGCGAGGGGCTGGTCCTGCCCGTGATGGGAACGGTCGAGGCCGGTGCGCGCACCCCCAGCCGCCTGCAACCCCGGCAGGCCGCCAGGGTGCACACCGGAGCCCCGCTGCCCACGCTGGCCGACGCCGTCATCCCGTTGCGCTGGACCGACGGCGGGAGCACGCGGGTGCGGATCCTGCGGGGTGCGCCCTCGGGCGCCTATGTGCGCCGCACCGGCGACGACGTGCAGCCCGGTGACGTCGCGGTGCGCGCCGGCACGGTCATCGGCGCGGCCCAGGTCGGCCTGCTCGCGGCGGTCGGCCGCGAACGGGTGCTGGTGCATCCGCGGCCCCGGGTGACCGTGATGACGGTCGGCGGCGAACTGGTCGACATCTCGCGCACCCCCGGCAGCGGCCAGGTGTACGACGTGAACTCCTACGCGCTGGCGGCCGCGGCCCGGGACGCCGGCGCGGAGGTCAACCGCATCGGCATCGTCAGCAACGACCCCAGGGAATTCCGCGAAACCGTCGAGGGCCAGATCAACCGGGCCGAGGTGGTGGTGATCGCCGGCGGTGTCGGGGGAGCGGCGGCCGAGGCGGTGCGGTCGGTCCTGTCCGAGCTCGGCGAGATGGAAGTCGTCCGAGTCGGGATGCATCCCGGGTCCGTCCAGGGGTTCGGGCAGCTCGGCCGCGACGGCGTGCCGACGTTCCTGCTGCCGGCGAACCCGGTCAGCGCCCTGGTGGTCTTCGAGGTGATGGTGCGGCCGCTGATCCGCCTCTCGCTGGGCAAGCGTCAGCCGATGCGCCGGATCGTGCAGGCCCGCACGCTGTCGCCGATCACGTCGGTCGCCGGGCGCAAGGGCTACCTGCGCGGGCAGTTGATGCGCGACCAGGAGACCGGCGAATACCTGGTGCAGGCGCTGGGCGGGGCGCCGGGCGCGTCCTCGCACCTCCTGGCGACCCTCGCCGAGGCGAACTGCCTCGTGGTGGTGCCCAGCGGCGCCGAACAGATACGCACCGGCGAAATCGTCGACGTCGCCTTCCTGGCCCAGCGCGGTTAAGTGCAACGACTCCGCACGCTCGTGAACCTGTTGCGCACCAGCGCCCGCCATCCGGGTTGGCCGCTCGACGTCGGCCCGTTGCGCGTCCCGGCGGGGGTCGTCCGCCTGCGGCCGGTGCGGATGCGCGACGGCGCCCAGTGGAGCCGTGCCCGGCTGGCCGACCGCGCCCACCTCGAGCCCTGGGAGCCCAGCGCGGAGGGCGATTGGACCAGCCGGCACACCGTCGCCGCATGGCCGGCGCTGTGCTCGGGCCTGCGCGCGGAGGCCCGAGCGGGCCGCATGTTGCCGTACGTCATCGAGCTCGACGGGCACTTCTGCGGCCAGCTGACCATCGGCAACGTCACCCACGGGGCGCTGCGGTCGGCGTGGATCGGCTACTGGGTGCCGCGGGCGGCGACCGGCGGCGGGGTGGCCACCGCGGCGTTGGCGCTGGGCCTGGACCACTGCTTCGGCCCGGTGATGCTGCATCGGGTGGAGGCCACCGTGCGGCCCGAGAACGCGGCGAGCCGGGCCGTGTTGGCGAAAGTGGGGTTCCGCCAGGAGGGGCTGTTGCAGCGCTACCTCGAGGTCGACAAGGCGTGGCGGGATCACCTGTTGATGGCGATCACGGTCGAAGAGGTGTCCGGATCGGTGGCATCGACCCTGGTCCGCGGCGGGCACGCCAGCTGGGCCTGACCGCGCGCCGACCCCGGAGGCCCTCGACGTTGGCCCGGCGGCGGGCCCGCGGTGTGGCTACCGCGACACGAGTGACTCGTGGTGCTTGTGAGAGGCAAATTACAGGTGTGTAATTGTCCTGGTCACCTAGACCCGGCCGCGCTGGCCTCCGAGGGGCTTCGCGGAATCGGAACCGAAGAGAGCAGGTCGTCATGCCAAGCATTCCGCAGTCACTGTTGTGGATCTCGCTCGTCGTGCTCTGGCTGTTCGTCTTGGTGCCGATGCTCGTGAGCAAGCGGGACGCCGTGCGCCGCACCAGCGACGTGGCCCTGGCGACCCGGGTCCTCAACGGCGGTGCGAACTCCCGCCTGATCAAGCGCAGCGGTCCGGCCGCCGGGCACCGCAGCGACCCCAACTGGACGCCGCCGGAAGAGTCGGCCGAAAGCGAGCTGGACCTCCCCGAGGGGGAGGACGAGGAGCACGACACCGAGGAGCTGCGGGCGGCCCGCCCCGTCGTCATGAAGCTCGCGACCCCCGAGCGCACCGAGCCCGACTACCTCGACGTCGACGTCGTCGAGGATTCGCAGGCCCTGCCCGCCGGCGTCGCCGAGGTCGTCGAGGAAGAAGACGAGGAAGACGAGGATTCCGACACCGACGTCGTCGCCCAGGCCGGCTCCGACGAGGACGACGAGGGCTTCGAGTACGTCGAGGACTCGTCGGGCCTGGAGCCCGAAGCCGATGCTGACGACGACGAGGAGATGCCGGCGCCGATCCCGCGGAACGCCTCGCGGCGGCGGCGCTTCGACGCGAAGACCGCGGCCGCGGTCAGCGCCCGCAAGTACCAATTTCGCAAGCGGATGTTGATGGCGATGGCGGTCGTCCTGGTCGGCTCGGCCACGGCCGCGTTCAAGGTTTCACCGAGCGCCTGGTGGGTGTGCGGCACCGCCACCGCCGTGACGCTGCTCTACCTGGGTTACCTGCGGCGCCAGACCCGCATCGAGGAGAAGGTGCGCCGCCGCCGCATGCAGCGGATGGCGCGGGCGCGCATGGGCGTGGAGAACGCCTACGACCGCGACTACGACGTGGTCCCGTCGCGGCTACGGCGCCCGGGCGCGGTGGTCCTGGAGATCGACGACGAGGACCCGATCTTCGAGCACCTGGACTACGCGATGCCGATGCGGACCTTCGGGTGGCCCCGGGACCTGCCGCGGGCCGTCGGCGAGTAGCGCCGGTAGTTCGGCGGTTCGCGCCGCGGCTGGTAGCCTGCTAGCGGTCAGGGGCTATGGCGCAGTTGGTAGCGCGACTCGTTCGCATCGAGTAGGTCAGGGGTTCGAATCCCCTTAGCTCCACCCATTTACCAGGGGTTTTACTGCCCCAAGGGATTACGAGACAGGCGCATGCCGCTGGCGTGCCGCAGCAGATTCGATCGCCGCACCCAAATTTGCAGCCACAGCGTCTAGGTCTTCGTCGAACAGGTCGGCGTACACATCGAGCGTCATGCTGGCCTTCGCGTGCCCCAACATGCGCTGCACCGCCTTCACGTTGGCGCCGGCACTGACCGCCAGACTTGCCGCAGTGTGCCGCAAGTCGTGCGGCGTAATCGTCGGAAATTCCGGTGTGGCGGCCTGGCCGGCGGTCGCCACCTCCCGGGCCCGCTGCGCCGCGGCGGCCGCTTGCACCGCGCGTACCGCTGGCTCAAACACCCGGGCCCGGTAGTTGGAGTTCCTTAGCACGCCGCCCCGCTGGTCGGTGAAGACCGAGTCCTCGCGGCCCTTGCCCACCATGAGCGCCGCCAACTCAGGTGCCAGCGCGGCCGGGAACGGCACCGAGCGCCGCTCCCACGTCTTGGGTGCCGACCAAACCAGTCCTCCGGATTCGGTGACGGACCGGCTGACGTTGACCCGGCGCCGCAGCATGTCGAAGTCGCACACCCGGAGTGCCGCCATCTCACCCCAACGCAACCCCGTGTAGGCCAGGAACCTGATGACCTCGGGGTTGCGGTCCACTGCGGCGGCCAGCGCGCCGACTTGGGCGTGGGTCAGATACCCGCGGTCGGCGTGCTTGCGTTTGGGCAACTTGATGCCCTCGCACGGGTTGCGGGGTATGCGGCGGTCTTCCACCGCGGCGCCGAGCACCTGGCGCAGCAACCCGTAAGCGTTCTCAATCGTCGGTACGCCGACGCCATCGGTAACCATGGCTGCTACCCACGCCCGCACCGCGCCGGTACGCACATCAACCACCGCCGCGTCACCCCATTGCGGCTCCACGCGGCTGCGCCACGCGCTGCGTCGAGACGCCGCAGTTTTGGGACTAACGTGCCCCTGCGTCGCCACCCACGATCGGTAGACCTGTGCAACCGTCACCCGCCCGGCTGACGGCGCTACATGCGTGCCTGTGGCCAGCGCCGGCACGATGTCATTGGCAAGCCACGCCTCGGCGTCTGTCTTGCGACCAAACAGCTTGGTGTACTCGCGGCCCGTGTCATCGACGTACCTTGCCCGCCAACGCTTTCCCTTGCCGTAGGCGGCGCTGGGCACCGTCCGCGGCGTACCGTCCACGTCGTAAACGGTCTTGTGCCAGCGATCTGCGACGCCGGCGCGGCGGTTGCGCTTAATGCTCATTGCGGTGGCCCTGTCGGATCGGTTGTGCACGTTGCTCTCATAATGCCAACGTCTGTCAACCACTCAAATAAGTTCTGGCACAAAGCAGTTGTTGATGGCTTGCTTCAACCGTCCTTCACGCCAGTCAGCTTGCACGAGTTAGTTGCGGACACCGGCGACGTCCACGAAAGGGCTACGGCCCCCGTGTGCACACCCACCTTGCTCGCAGGGTTGAGCATCGTCGCACGTCGCGGCATGTGCATGCCGTGATAGCGGACCACTGACCAGCCCCCTAGTGGTTGACCTATGACCACCAAAACTCCTGAGTCGCACACTTTCAGTCGTACGCCGGTCGGCGCTGCCATGCAGTATTGCTCCGAACCGCATACCGCTGCGGTCGACCACACACCGTCAAACAGAGAAGGACTCATGACTACACCCAGCAGCACCGGCGCACCCGTGACCGATGGCGAGAGGCCGTTTATGTCCACGCGCGAAGTCAGCGCCTTGACCTCCGTGACGCAATCGACTTTGCGTTATTGGCGCCATTGCAACGAGGGTCCGCCATCGTTCGTCCTTGGCCGGCGGGTGGTCTATCGCCGCGCCGCCGTGCTGGAGTGGATTCAACAGCAGGAGCAGGCTACGCGCCGCGGCGGGCATCCGATCAGCAGCCAAGGGTAGTGGCGCCATGAGCGGCAAGTCATTCATCAGGGTCGTTCCCGAGGAGGTCGGCCAGCATGGAGCCGATGGCGCAATCGTGTTGGCGCACATCCGCTACCGATGCGAAACCGATGGCCCGGGCCGCTTTGTGGTGGATGGTGTCCGCTGGTGGCAGGTGTCCTTGGCCGAGCTCGCCACGGAGCTGTGCATATCGCGCGACGTCGTGAAGCGGACCGTGAAGCGCCTCGGCAAGGCCATCGCAGCAAACAATTTCGAGCCAGACAAGGGGCGAACGCTCGCCTACCATGTGCCACCCCGTAGCGACGCCCTGACCTGCGAAAGGGCGGAATCGCCCCAGCCTGACCTGCGAAAGGGCGAATCCACACCACCCGTAGGGCGGAATCGCCCCACCCTTGGGGCGGATTCGCCTTTTACACATCTATCTGGAGAACTAGGAGAAGGAGGGGGAGAAGGCGGGCGCGCTGGCGCGCGACCCGCTCCCGCCCAGGCAGACGCAGCATCAGCTAATGGCAAACCCCCGTCATGGAGACTAGGACCCCACGGGCCGCGGTGCCGCCGCCATGTCAACGACCCCGACCCGCCAGGGTGCCGTGGATGCGAGAAGGCGCGGGAAGCCGACAAAGCCGAGCGGGACGCCGAACAAGCCCGCCAGGACGAGGACCGGGCACGCATCCGGCGCGCTATCGACAGCTGCCGGGACTGCGACCAATACGGACGACTCGACGACTTGCGTACGTGTCCCAAGCATCCGTCCTTCCGGGAGGCATCGTGAAGCAGCACCCAGACCAGCCTCCCCTGTTCTGGCTTTGCGACATCTGCGGCTGGCCGCACATCGATCCGCGCGAGCACCGGGCCTGCGGCGCCGCGCTGAGCCGCTGGTTCCGGCCCGACAACCACGACAGCTGGGCCGATGAACCGAACCGGGCGCTGCTGTGAGGTTGAACGCCGATGGGGACATGCGGGTGACGGTGCTGGCGAAGCGCGATCCGCCGCGGGTGCAGATACATGCCGGCCCGCTGCGCTTCACCGCCACTGAAGCCGAAGCCGTCACTCTTGCAACCCAACTCGCGGACGCCGTGGCCGAACTACGCGCCGCCCGCGTCTACCGCAACGACAACACCACCGCACCGAAGGAGAACCGATGAGACCCGAGACTGACGAGTGGCTCGCCCCGCTGATCGCCGCCGCCAACCACAGCGCCATCGACGTGCCCGCGGTGGTGCTGCGTGCGTCGATGTCCGCTGCCGAAGCGGACGATCCCGCCGTTGACCGGCTGGCCCGCACGGCACCAGCCGGCGCCCGCTTGTCCGGTATCGACTGGGTTCGGTTCGGGCAGCTTCAGCGCCATGAACTTGGTTGGGAAACCACGTATCCGGCCTGCCCCGGCTTCCCCGAAAGGCGGCACCTGGCATGAGTGCCGACGACGCCGAGGCGGATGCGGCGATTACACGGGTGAATGCGATCAGGGCACACCACAGCCAGCCACACGTGCCCAGCACCGTGCGTGACCCCGACGACGCACGGGCCGAGCTGCGGCGCGTGTGCGCGGCCGCCCGGGCGCTGTCCCACGCCATGCAGGGCTCAGATGCGGGTGTAGCCATGGCGTTTGATGCCTACGAGTGCGAGGCCGACCCGGTGGGCCTGCCTGGCGCCGTGGCCGCCGCTGTAGCCATGACCCCAGCCGGCATAGGTTCGGCGGTGAGCGCGGCTGTCAGCGCCGCGGTGGCCGCCTGGCGGGGCAGCGCCGAAGCCGACACGGCGCTGCAACGCGGCGAGGAGCCCACGGCGGCGGTGCGGCGCATACGCGGCGGCATTGAGCGGGCGGTGTGGCACATCAGCAGCGCTGCCACGGCCGCGTTGCCCGATGGCGGCCGCGATCTGGCCGAGCGCCTGGATGGTTGGCTGGCCGGCCACACTTGGGCCCGTGCGGGTGCCCCGGATTACGAGGGCCGGCTGCGCCGCGCAGCCTGCATGATGATGCTCGGCCAACTCACCGCGGACGCGGGTATGTGCGGGCTGGCGCACGAGTTGGCGCGCCGCGAAAACCGCTGCCGCCCGTGGCTGCCCATCGCGCACGTCTTTGACCGGATGGCATTCATCGTGGAGCGGCTCGGCGGCAACCCGCCCGCAGGGGCCGTGATTGCCGAACTGCGGGCCGAACTCGCGCTGTTAGACGGCGTCCCGTACCTGCCCGACGACAACGGGACGACTGGTGCCTAGCCGATCAGGCGGCGGGCGCCCGGAACCGCTCGGCGCCGAACGGGATCGCGATCGCGGCGAAGAACGAGCCCCGAGCCTGGACGGCGCCCAGCCCGGCGACTTCATCCCGCGAGGCTGCACATGTAACACCGAGTCGCACGTCCCTGAGGACCATGCCATCGGGTGCCGGCTGGGTAAGCACCCACCCAACACGTCACGTCCCGGCCTTGGTTGTGACCTGTGATTCAACGGTTTTCGGGCGTGCTGCTCGATGTCGAGGAGGCCCGATACTTGGCCGAGGTGTTGGAGCACGCCGCCCGTGTTGGCCGGCCATCCGCACGAGTCGATGACCTCATCCGGCGTTTGCGCCGCGCAGCCGGTCCTAGCGAAGACGCAAACGAAGCCGCAAAGGGCAAGCGGCCGCAACCCGATCCGGGGCATCTTCGCGTCCATGACCTCGTGGACACCGCGCACGCAGCCCGCATTATCGGCTGCAGCACGGCGAACGTCCGCTACCTACGCGCCCGGGGCGTCTTGCCCGCGCACCGCGCTGGGTCCCGCTTCCTTTTCCCCGCCCAGCCCGTCGTGGAGTACGCCGAGCGCAGGGCTGCGCGCCTGGGGTAGCCATGCCCGTTGACGTAGTGACGATTCCCGGCGTCGAGCTTGTGCGTGTCGGTGTGCACGAAATCAGCACCGGCACATGGGTTGTTAGCCGCGAGGATCTGGCCGATGCTGTCGCAGCATCCAAGGCCGGAATCCTCGCTGACCCCGTCATCAAGCTGGGCCACGAGGGGCCGCTGGCCGGTGGCGCCCCAGCACTTGGGAGGGTCCGCAATCTACGGCTTGCGCAGTCGGGTGACCTGCTGATCGGCGATTTCGTTGATGTGCCTCGAGCCCTGGCGGCCGTCATGCCTAAGGCGTGGCCGCAGCGGAGCGTTGAGGGCTTGGTTGATTTCGCCGCCGACGATGGGCGCACGTACCGCTTCGTCGTCACCGGCTGCGCCCTGCTGGGCGCCGTGCGGCCCGGTGTTGATGGCCTCGCGGACATCGCGGACGTGTGCACGCTGTATGGCGTAGCAGCCGGGTCTGGTCGCCGCGTCGTGGTCGCATGCGTCCCGCCGCGCATCGGCGCACCTGATCCCCGGCGGGCCCGCGCTGTAGCCGTGGCCCGCGCCCGGCGTACCCGAATCCAGCGCATCACGTTAGGAGCCTGACCCGTGTCCTCAGTCCTCGCTTCACCCTTTGTCTTCAGCCCAGGAGCCGATGTTCCGGCCATGGCGACCGCGCCCATCACCGCCCGGCAATTCGTGGCCGTCAGCGGCGACCGTAATGCCAGCACCGGAAACGTCAGCGTGGCGCCGGCCGCGGCCGGTAGCCGCGCGCTGGGCGTGGCCGCGTGGGACGCCGCGGCCGGGCAACTGGTGCGCGTTGCTCGCGGAGGTGTGATCAAGGTGCTGGCTGGTGGCGCCATCACGGCCGGCGACCCCGTCCAGGTCGGTGCCGGCGGCACCGCAGTCACCGCAACAACCGGCGTCGTCGTCGGCCAAGCCATCGCATCCGCCCTGAACGGCGGCATCGCGCAGGTCGCCTTCCCCGCCTAACGCCTGAGAGGAACTGAGCAAGCATGACTAATCCCGTTACCAGCCCGCTCATCCCGACGCTCACCGGGCGGACGCTGACCGTTGACGCCGCACTCAACACGCCGACGATCATCCGCAACCAAATCGCCAAGCTCGCCGACCCACAAATCCTGCTGCCCAAGTTCTTCCGCCAGTACGGCGCCAAGGTGCAAGGCGGCGGCATCCTCTTCAACTCGGTTACCGTGGCAGACTTCTTCCTCGCCGGCAGCCTTGAGCAGCGAATCCCGGGCGCCGAGTACGCGGTAGTGGAAGGCGTGGATCCGGACCCCAAGCTGGCAGCAGTGGAGGACTGGGGCGGGAAGTTTCAGGTTCCCGAGGAAGCGTTGGCGCGCAACAACATCAACTATCTCGACCAGCAGACGACGCAACTCGCCAACACCATCACCCGCAAGCTCGACACCCGCACTGTCGACGCCTTACAGTCCGCGGACATCGCCAGCGTCGCCGTTGCCACCACCTGGCACAACCTCGTGTTCGTCGGCCCCCTCGATGCCATCACCGCCTCGGCCGACCGGCCCACCGCGCACTTCGCCGAGGTGCAGGAACTCGCCGACCTTGAGGAACTGGGGGTCACCCACGACCTGCTAGTAGTGCACCCCGAACAGGCCAAGCAGCTGCGCACCGCCTACGCCGACCGGCTCGACGACATGCTCGCCAGCGCCGGCTACACCGAAGGCATGTTCGTGAACCCCCGCCTGCCCGCCGGCACCGCGTACGTCTGCCAGGCCGGCAACGTCGGCACCATCGGCTTCGAGGTGCCGCTGACCGTGGAAACGTGGCGAGACCCCGCCACCCGCTCCTGGTGGGTCCAGGCGTTCTGCGTGCCCGCCTTCGCGGTGGACCGACCGTTCGCCGCCAAGAAGATCACCGGCCTCTCATAGCGAAAGGTGCTGACAAACGATGGCTCTCACATTTGACGACACGCAGGTTGGTGTCCTGCTCGCCCGCCTCGGCCTGCCCGAGGACACCGACGACCTGACCCTGGTCATCGACACCGTCAAAGACGTCACACGCGATCCGATGCAGGTGCCAAACGACGCCTCAGCATCGCAGGTTGCCGCGGCCGCGAAGAAGCACGGCCTGGAACTGCTGGACGCCGACAGCCTTGCAGCCTTGAAGCAAGACGCCGAGGAGGGCCGCCGGATCGTCGCCGCAGCCGCCCAGGCGAAAGTCGAGGCCACCGTCGATGACGCCGTCAATAAGGGCAAGATCACCGCGGCGCGCCGCAAGCACTGGGTGACGCTTATCCAGGCCGACCCAGGCATGGCCGACGTGCTCGCCGCTATCCCCGACGAGACAGCAGTGCCCTTGTCAGAGATGGGGCACAGCGCTGACACCGGCGCCGGCAACCTTGCCGAACAAGCGATTTGGTTTTACTAGAAGTCGTGGTGCAACGATGGTGCGCGGCGATGTAGGTGCACTGGTCAAAGATCGTTCGGATTGGCACCATCCGCCCGTGCACTCTTAGTTGTTCGAAGGTGGGCGCCGCAGTATCCCGCCGTGTGCACCGGCATTGATGTCCACTACGCCCGCACCAGACCCTCACCCAAGCCCAACGGCGGCCGCAAAACCACGCCGGCAATGGCCGCAGGCGTCGAAAACCGGCTCTGGACCCATCGCGACATCGCAGCCCTACTCGACTAAACATCGCGGCCTCAGGATGGTCCATCTAAATGTCGGTATTGGCGAGTAATGTAGGGCGTCCGCAAGACGTCGGCATAGAGAAGAGTACTGGGTTGAGGTTGAAGTCTTGGAGGCTGTGGTCACCGGGAGCGAAGGTGACCTTGGGCGTTATTATTCTTCTCGCCGCAGGTGGCGCTGCAATGTACTACGCCGAGTTGAGTAAGGAATCAGTCTTTCCAGCTGCCGCTGCAACAATTGCAGTCGGAGCCCTATTCGTCACCGCTTACAGCGCTTTCAACTCTAGCGCTCGGCTGAGGAAAAAGGACAGTCTCGAAGCTTGGACAGAGTGGTCGACCACTACCCGCGAAGCGCGTCGCCGCGTTACTAGAGTTCTTGGCGAGAAGAACCTCACCATGAAGCAGGGCAAGGCGCTGCTGGGTGAGGGCACACTCCTGGACAAAGACGGCAATGAGTTGACCGACGAAAAGTGCATTGAGATCGAGAATGACATCACGGACATTTTGAACGGTCTCGAGCGACTAGGAGCGGGAGCCGTACTTGGCGTCTATGACGACGCAGTCTTTCGCATCAGGGGTGCGACGATCATCGAACGGACGTACCAGCGGTTCCTGCCTTACATAATCGCTACCAGAGAGGCGGAGGATGTCGAGAAGCGCCAGACCCGAGCTTTTACTGAGCTCTCCGTCCTCTACCAAATGATCGAGCCATCTCTGCTGTCGCAGTTACTGCGAGGCAGCAGAGCGTCATCCGACCAAGCACGGCTCGACGCGTATAAGCGCAGGTAGCTGATTACATGAGGAGAGGCCGCAGCCAACCTTGGCTGCGGCCTCTCGACGAGGTACTAGCGGGACTCTAGAACTCGTCCTTCTCTTCCCATGTGGTCATGTCATTACTCTCCTTCATTTGTTCGCAATTTTCAACAACAAACACGCTCGTTGTGTTCCAGCTCGCAAACAACCCCGATTGTGACGCTCCCAACTGGGCAAACGCCGTCTGACCTGGCCGTTCTCTGCTAGGTTACCCTTCTCAGGCTCTCAGCAATCACGAATTTACAGGACTCACCAGCACTTGGCTTAGCCTGCCGGGCCCAAACCATCCCAAGCCTTCGCTAGCCACGCCGAACCCCGCCCCCGCGCTACGCGGTGGTTGGACCTTCTAGCGGAGATAATCTGCTCCACTTCGCGTTCCGCGGAGGCCCCGGAAGGCCGCGCCATGTACATCTCGACGCTGGCTCTCCCGCAAGCTCTACCTCTGGTCCTGCCGCCTACGGGAGGACTGGCACGAAATCGCACTCACCGCCAACGATGGCGAGCCCACCTCTGCTGCTACGGCGACCTTGCCGGATCATGGCCCGAACCCTGGGAGTTCAGCTGCTCATGCGAGCGCTGATGCCCCCGGACCACCGTGCAGTGCAACTGAGCCGCGTGACTCAGTGCAAAATCGCACTTACGTTGCCACGATCCCCGCGTCTAGGGAGCCAACCCGACACGTCCAAACTGACCCACTACCGGCGTGGCACCCGGAAACGGTCTGGCGAGGCGGCGCCTGACCCTCACCCTGAAAATATTGGGCACCCCGGCCCTGACTCCACCAGGGGTAGTCAGCTTTTTATTTTGGAGCGCCGAATTTTCTGCCGGCCGACCAGCGCGCGCACGAATCTCGGTGCAGTACAGGCGGATTGGCGCTCCACAGCGGGCAGGACGGGCGCCGGGGCGGGGGTGCACCGGGTGGTCGCCGGTGGAGGGGGCCCGCTATTTCCAGGTCTCGACGCGGATGAGGTCACTTGGCAAGCCCAAGCCTTTTACTGCGCGCACGACCTCACTGGAGGGGATGCCGCGGTAAAACGCCGAGGTGCGCGTGCGCTCTTCCAGGTCCGTGACCCGTCGATCCAGATCGTCTGTCCGGTTCAGTCCGCCGTCGTCCGGGGCCCCCGCGCTACCTGTAAGCAACGTGTCCTCAACCACCAGGCCGATGACACGCCCATCTCCCGCGACGATTGGACCGCCGCTGTTCCCCGGGCGGGCGGTGGCCGAGTAGAGGAAGACTGGCTGGCGGTTTGGCATGGTTGGCGTCGACGGATTTACCACCTCTCCGCGCTGCACGGTGATCACCGATTCGGCCGTCATGGGCACATGCGGATACCCAAACACGTACGTTTCGTCTGCCCAGGTGGGGTCTCTAAATGTCATGCCGGTGAGGGTTTGGTAGCCGGGATCGTCGTCCGCCAGCTCCACCTCGATGATCGCCACGTCCACCTCGCCGTGGCCGTAGATGCGGCATTTCCGGGTACCGAAATCGGCCTTCGTGGGGCCGTTGGCATGGACTTGGAGGTCGCGCTTCATGCCCTCTACTACGTGTCTGTTGGTCAGGACGTGCGACCGGTCCAGTATTAGACCGGTGCCCGACTGTTGGTCCGCCTCCGGGTCCGCGGCGTATCCGGTGATCTGGACGGTGACCATTAGGTAGGACGGGATGATGATTTCGCTGCCGAGCACTTCGGACATCCACAGGTTTCCGCTGGCCTGCGACGTTGCACCTCGGTTAGAGACGTAGACCTGTCCGAAGAGCGGCTGACTGCTATCCCATCCGTTTGGCAGTAGGAGGCCGGCGCGTTCCATCGCACCCAGGATGAGACCGACTTGGCGCGCATTGCGATTCTCGATCCCAAGGTTTTGGAGGTAGGCGTAGAAGTGCCCCACCGTTCTCGGCATGATGGTGCCCTCTTGGTACGGGGCGCCACTTAGGTCCGCAGATTCCTTGTCCTGCAGGAGGTTGAAGAACCTGTGGGCGAGCGTCGCGACCGCGATGCGCCAGTCCGTGTCCGCGGGCGCGGTGGTGACCGTCGCCCAGCCTGCCGCATCACCCTCGGTCGGTGAGTCTTTGGGGCCCGCCATGAGCATCGAGGCTATCTGCGGGCACCGACAAGACCGTGGGCAGACACACCGAGTGAGCTGCCGGCCCCCGCTGGAGCCCTGGGTACGCTAACCCGCCGTACCCGGCTTCCGGCGACTATCCATCGAACATTTGTTCGCTAGTCGCGAACCGACCGGTAATCAGTAACAGACATGTGATCCCGCTCACGCTCTGGAGACCACAAATTTTTCGGTTAGCTGCATCACGACTCCGCTAAGGACTTACCGCACTCATCACACGCCGGAAGTCATTGGCGCAGAGTCGATTTCGCATCGAAACGACATCAATTTCTTCCGTCAAATGCCAAGCATTGGGTTAGCTGCCCATCGCAGCACGGCGAACATGGTTGGTGTACGCGCATATTCATCGGCAAATCGTCTTAGGATTTAGCTGACCGAACCAACCGGTCCGGAAACGCGAAGGCCCCGAGCCGGAGCGGTCTCCGTATCAGGGCCTTGCGTGTATTTGGCGATACAAAGCAGAGCCTAGCCGCGGTGTTGCGTGCGCGCATCAATTTTGGTGCGCGTCCGCACACTTTTGTAGCAGATTGCGGCTAGATACAGACATCCGCCCCGTCTCTGAACTGCGTGTTTCCGCAGTTCAAGAGAAAGGTGTGGTGGATGCCACAAGGCTGGTTGCCCCTTGCGCGGGTTGCGGGGCTGCACGGATTGAAGACGCGCCAAGCCCAAGAGGTGGCGGAAAAGTTAGGGCTAAGGGTGAAGCGGGGCGCCGCGCTAGTCTCCCCGGCGCAGCAGGAAAAGATGCGCCCCGAGCTTGAGCGCCTACAACAACAGAAGCAATTCCGCGAGGCCAGCGCCAAAAAGGGCCGGCGGCTGGTGTACGAATCGTCGGCCAGTCACACAGGATTCGTGGATGGAGATGGGGCTACTCACTTGCCGTTCTCGAATCAGGAGCTGTATCGACACCTCCACCCGCTGCTCTCTAATTCGGACGACCGCGATGAAGATCCGGGGTGCTTGCGTCGGCCCGTTTAGCACCTTGTTGCCGGTACTTACGTAACGGCGCAGGTGTTTGTTGGCCCCGTCGTTGTACCGCAGGGTGCCGCAGTTGTGCCGCAGCAGACACAAAACGGATCGGTGCGGATCAACGCGAGCAACGCCGTGACCAGGCAGCTTGCAACGACGTCAACGCCGGCCAACGCCGTAAACGCCCAAGTCGTTTAGTTCGCATCGAGTAGGTCAGGGGTTCGAATCCCCTTAGCTCCACAACAGTATTGGCTGCTCATATCGCTCAGCGGGTTTCGTCGTCGAGCAAGTCGCGGCCTAACGGCCGATCGAGGCCTCGCGGCCTGGCTTCTGCGCAATCCGACCCGGGGTCCCGAGGGTTCTGACAAAGTAGCGTTGCGCGATTCCTGGGCTGCGGGTCAACGGTTCTCGCGGCGATCGCGCTGACCGCGCCGCACCACGCGAGGACCATCGCCAGGTTGTGGGCCCAGGTTGCTCGATCGCCGGTGGACCCGAGACGCCCTGAGGAGCGAGAACCAATGACGAGCAAAGTCCGCAAGATCCCACTGACCGCGGTGTTGACCATTTCGGCACTCGTCGCCGCGTGCGGTTCCGGTCCCAACGGCACCGGGGCGGAGCGCGGCGGCAAGGCGAATCCGGACAGCCCCTACCCCGACTACACCGTCACCTACCTCGAAGGCCCGCCGAACCAGGCGGACATGGAGGCCAAGCAACTCTCCAAGGACGGGCACCGATTCTGGATGCTCCCGGCGACCCCGCAAACGACCCAATGGGGCGTCTACGACAACAAAATCCCGCCCGTCCTGCACATCGACTCCGGTGACACGGTCGCGATCCAGACGATGCCCGCAGGTGGCGGGCAGGTCGCTCCCGGCATCAACGAGGGTCAGATCGAGAAGATCAACGGCGCGGTGAAGAACCGCGGACCGCACACGGTCACCGGACCGATCTACGTCAATGGCGCCGAGCCCGGCGACGTCCTGGCGATCCACATCAATCGGATCCGGCTGGCCAACTACGCGACGAACAACACCGCCAAGGACAAGGGGCTTTTCCCCGGCGAATTCCCCGAGCAGGTCACGAGTTATTACCTGGACACCGACAGGATGCGGATGCGCTTTTCGCCTAACGTCCTGGTCCCGCTCGAGCCGTTCCCCGGCATCCTTGCCGTCGGGCGCTCCGACACCACCGGCTCCTCCTGCACCGACGGCAAGTGCAGCACCGAGCAGCCCGGGCCCTACGGCGGCAACATGGACCTTCCGGCGATGCAGACCGGCACCACCACGTACCTTCCCGTGCAGGTCAAGGGCGGTCTGATCTGGACCGGCGACTCGCACGCCAAGCAGGGCAACGGTGAGATCGACCTCGACGCACTCGAGACGTGGTACCCGGAGCTCAACATCACCGTGAACGTCATCAAGGGCCAGCCGCAGGCCTGGCCGACGGTTGAAGCCCCGGCGAGCTGGGTCGCGGTCGGCTACGACGAGGACCTCGACAAGGCGCTCGACATCAACAAGTCCGAGACGGTCAAGCTGATCATGGACAAGCAACACCTCTCCCAGGCCGACGCGACGAGCACGATGTACAAGACCTGGGACTGCCGCATCTCCGAAGTGGTCGACGAGGTCCTCGGCACCTACTGCGTGGTCCCGAAGAAGCCCGACGCGCCGCCCGCGCCGGACCTCCCTATCGGCGACACCGCAACCGAATGGGTCTCCACCGGGACCGCGTCCAAGTTGATCGACGCCATGCGGACGGCCGCGGGGGCGGCGCTGGACAAGATGTCGAGCAACCTCGGCATCACCCGCAACGACGCCTACCACCTCGCCACCATGGTCCTCGACTGCCGGATCGGCCGGTGGACCGGCGGCGACAAGACCGTGGCGTGCATGGTTCCCAAGAGCATCAAGGTGCCGGGGTGAGACCCGTCTGAACCATCCCCCGCTCCCGAACGATTCCTGACCGCATTGACTGCACAACCTAGGGGCGCGCGCTGACGGCGCGGCTCGCTGCGGTGTGCCGGATGACCTCTGGGGTCGGCTTCCGACGCGGCTCCTTCGCCGTTGCCGCCGGGGGCAGACATATGCCGACAAACCGTATGACCATCGCAGTTCGACCACGACCATCCTGGGCAAATACGGCGCACAATTGACGAGTGGGCGGCGAAGGTCATACGCTCGTGACAAAGATGTCCATAAGACGTCGGCGCAGGCCTCAGCGGAAGTCGAGACACGATGAATGTGAACAGCGCAGCTCCCAGCGTCTTCGAAGCTGGCCTCCCCACGCTCAGCTACGACCTGACCGCCACCCCCCATGACGTCCTCGAGGACGTCCGGGCAGCACAATCGCGCGCGCCCATCGCCATCGGGCCCCTTGGTCCGGAAATACTGAGTTACGATCTGGCGCGAGAGGTGCTGCGCGACAGCAGATTCAGGATGCCACCCGGCATCACGCTTGCGGCGCAGGGCATCACCTCGGGTCCGCTGTACGACAAGATGATGAGCAGTCTTCTCGGTCTGGACGGCCCGCCGCATACTCGCTTGCGCAAGCTCGTGTCGAGGGCGTTCACTCCCCGCGCGACGTCAGGCCTTCAAGACACGATCCATGAGGTGGTGAACGGGCTGATCGATCAAGTGGTGGAAGCCGGTCAGTGCGACGTCGTGGCCGACATCGCGCGGCCTTATCCCCCCATCATGTGCGCGCTGATCGGTGCCCCTCGGGAAGACTGGCAGAAGTTCTCACAGTGGACCGACGAGATCTTCAAGGCCTTCAACTTTCACCCCGACGCCACCTTCGATGAAGCCGCGATCATGCGATCGTGGAGCGAACTGGACGCCTACGTCGACGACATGGTCGCCGCACGCCGAGACACTCTGACCGATGATCTGCTGTCGGAGCTCATCCGCGCCGAAAGCGACGGCGACCGCCTGAATCTCGACGAACTCCGCATGCTGGTCGCCGGCTTCTTGATGGCGGGCACCGATACGACGCGCCACCAGCTGGCCGCGTCGGTGCAGGTGCTCTGCGAGCACCCGGATCAATGGGCGAAGCTGGGCGAGCAACCGGAGCTTGCGATGCAGGCGGTCGAGGAGAGCATGCGTCACTCACCGGCGGTCTGCGTCGCGCCGCGAGCCGCCACCGAGGATGCCGAATTCGGGGGGTACACGTTCCCGGCGGGGACCTTCGTCGTCGTGAACACCTTTGCGGCCAATCGCGATCCCGCGATTTATGACGACGCGGACCGCTTCGACATCTCGCGTCAGGACTTGCCCGCCATTCTGACCTTCGGCGGCGGCGCGCACTACTGCCTCGGGGCCAACCTCGCACGCCGGGAGTTGGCGGAAGCACTCGCGATCCTCACCCGACGGTTGTCCGCACCCAATCGCATCGGCCCTGCGCCGTGGAAATCCGTGCTGGGAATGACCGGCCCCACCACACTCGAGATCGAGTTCGACAACGAAGTGCTCGTGAAGGCGGATGCGTAGTCGCGGCTGGGCGGGTGCCATGCCCGCCTCGGACGAAGAGGCAATCGCCCGCATTCTGGATGCGGTGGACGAAGTGATCGCCGAGCACGGACCGGCAATCCGCCTGGCCGACGTCGCCCGCAGGCTCGGTGTCACCCGTCAGACGGTGTACCGCTACTTTCCCAACGCCGACGCACTCCTGATCGCCAGCGCAATGCGTTCGGTCAACGGGTTCATCGACCAAGTCCTCGACCACGTCGGCGGCCTCAACGACCCGGTCACGGCCGTCGTCGAAATCGTCTCGTTCGCCGTCGAGAGCCTCAGCGGCGATCCACAATTGGAGAGCCTGCTGACCCAGCCACCCGGGGGCGAGGCTGCCACCTCGCTCACCTCCGACACGGCGATCACCTTCTGTCTGTCGGCCTTCCAGCGCCTCGATGTCGACTGGAAACTGCACGGCTTCGACGACACCGCGCTCAGGCAGCTCGCCGAAATGACCCTGCGCACGGTGCAATCCCTCCTGACCGACCCTGGGCAGACGCCACGCGCAGGACTCGCACTGCGCCGCTTCGTGGCTCAATGGCTGGGCCCGGCAATCCTCCATCCACGAATGACGTCGCTGTCCATCCACGAACGAGACGCGACAATCCGATAAGGGTGGGGCGTTATCGCTTTCGCGCAGCCTATTTCGTGTCGCGTGGCAGCCGGCACCCGGTGTAGCCGGAGACCACCAGATTCCCGCGGTAGCCGACCTTGATGAAGATCCCGGTGGGGCCGTAGAAGCCCACGTCGTGGTTCCCGGGGTTGTTCTGCATCACCTGCATCTCGGTGGCGCCGATCTTGGCGGCCGCCTGTTTGGCGGCCTCCTGGATCGCCGCCCACTGCTGCTCGGAGACCGCCACGTTGGCGGCGACGGCGTCGGGCAGGAAGTAGCGTTTGCCGTCGGTTTGTTCGTACGGCCGTTCGCAGTTGTCGCCGGAGCCCTCGTGCGGGGTCTCCCAGGTGATCGAGGTGATCAGTTTGCTTGCCGCGGCGGTGATTTCGTTCATCGCGGCCTGCACCTGGGTCTGGGTGTCCTCGAACGAGGGTAAAGACTTGAGCACCTGCAGGGCCTTGGCGGCGTCGTTGGGTGGGGTGGGCGCGTAGGGCTGGGACACGTGGCATCCTCCTGCGGCTAGTGCGATGGCGGCCACGGCGGCGCACAGCAGTCCGTGGTGGCGCGAATTCCGCCGGCTGGTCTGATGATTGCTCACTTCGTGGGAACCGCCTTGTCTCCGAGTCCGGCGAGCACGGCGGCGATGTTGTAGTTGGTGGTCCGCATCCCTCCGCCGTCGGGAAAGCGGGGGTAATCGCTGTGGCCGTGTGCGCCTTCGAGATTGAGGGTGCCACCGTGACCGTCGGGCACGCTGGCGGGGCCGGTGGCCAGGTGGGTGAAGTTGGGGTTGGTGGCCGGGTTCGGTCCGAAGTGGCCGGCGCCGGAGGCGTCCGCCGCGCCGAGAACGCTTTCCGCGAGGTCCCGGAAGGGCGGCGGGAGGAACGGGGCCACGTCGTGGGCGATGGCGGGGCCGTCGTACGTCCACTGGATCGGGTCGTCGGGCGTTTCCATGGTGAACACGTGGCCGGGCTGCAGGTGGAGTTGTTGCGGTGTGGAGGCCTCGATGCCGGGGGAGCCGTAGAACAGCGCCCGGGACACCCCGTGGTCGCCGGGCTCCTGCAGGGCCAGGCCGGTGGTCAGCGACCCGTACGAGTGCCCGATCGCCGTGAGGTCGGCGGGACCGCCGTGGTGGGCGGCCTGGATGCCGTCGTAGAAGCCGGCCAGGTCGTGGGCCCCGGCCCTGGCGACGGCGTCGTGGCTGACGTCCCACCCGCCGGTGAGCGACTTGCCGATGTCGTCGAACCCCGGCACCTGCGGCGGGTCGTAACCGATCCACGCGATCGCCGAGACGGTGTCGTGCTCGTGGCCGGGAGTCAGGCCCAATTGGCGCAGGGCTTCCGTCCTGGCGTTGGTCGCCTCGGAGACCATGCCACCGATGGCGCCGTGGACGGTGGTGTTCAGGCCGGGCGTGGTCACCGACACGTGAGTGGCGGTGTCGGGATCTCCCACCGCGATCGCCGCGCGGGCCTGCTTGCCGGTCTTGGTGTCGAGCAGCATCAGTTTGCGGTCCGGGCTCGCCTTGACGGTCTTGTCGACGGCTTGCAGGTCGGGCAGGTATTTGGCCCCGTCCCGGGCGGAATCGTATTGGCGTTGCCACGCCTCGTACGCGAGGCGGTCGTCGAAGATGGCTCCCGGCTCGTTGGGGTGGGGAATGTTCTTGCCCGCCGCCCAATCGGGGTGCTGGGCGCGCAAAGCGTCGGCCTGCGCGGCGGCAGCCTGGGCGCGGCCCAGCTCGTCGGCGAGATTGAGCCGGTTGTAGTGATCCCGGTCCACCGCGGGCATCCCATTGTGGTTGCCGATCATCGGATTCCGTTGGTACTCGCGGTCTTTCTGCGCGGGCGTCAGCGAGTTCCAGACTTGCGCGAATTCCTTGGGGTCATCCGGCAGGTCCGGCGCCGGCGACAGCGGGCCCTCGATCGCCTGGATGCCCGACGTGTCGTATCCGTCGCTGCGCAGGGCGCCCAGTGACTTCTGCAGTGTGTTGGAGTAGCCGTCGCGGATCGACTGCAGCCGGTGCAGAGCGTCCCGCGTTTCGTCGGCCGCGTCGGCCCGGGCGTCCTTGACCAACGACTGCAGCTGCGACCGGCTGGTCGGGTCGAGATTGGGATCTTCCAGATCCTTCATCGCCGCGCCGATGAGCTTGTCGAGCAGCTGCAACTGCCGCTCCAACGCGGCGATCGCCGCGGCGCCCGCCTTTTGTGCCTCGGCCAGGGCGGCGGCGATGTTCTCCAGGTCGGCGCCGATCTTCGGCAGCTGCAGGGATTGGGCCCCAAGCGATTTGACCGTCCGCTGCACTTCGGCGGAGTCGTTGATCGGGTGGTCGCCATTCTGGTGGTTCCATGCCGCGTCGAAACGCTTGCGGGCCTGCTCGAACGCGTGGTCCGCCTCGGCGGTGCATCGGCCCGCGGTGTGAAAGGCCTCCGCCAGCTGAGAAATCTGGAACGGGTTCCCGGCCTGCAGGCTTCGGTCGATCGCCCACGGATCGCCCCCGGCCTGGGCGATCAGATCGGCAACGTTGAGCCAGACCAGTTGCATCGCACCGCCAGAAGGTTCGCCATCAGTTCCCCGGACCGGCTCATGACGTTACTCTGCGCGGCGGGATCCCGTCTTCAAGCGGCTGAACGGGTCGCGTCTCATGGGTGGGCGACGAGATACGTTTCGTTGTCCAGGTCGGCGGTGAGTTCGTCCACGTCGAAGGGTCGGTCGAGTCGGGCGTGCAGCGCCTTCGGGTCGATCAGGAGGCTGATCTCGGCGGTCTGGCGGGCGAACATCCGTCCGATCAGGGGATAGATGCGGCGCATGATCGCCCGCTCGGCCGCGGTGCACCGCGATGCGCAGTAGCCGACGTGCCCGATCTCGTCGGTCAGGATCTCGCTGTAGAGCAGTTCGATTCGCTCGGAGACCTCCGGTTCGTCGGCGAACAGCTTGATGCCGAGGCGGCGCAGTTCGTCGAACATGATGCAGCCCGCCATCTCGGCGGCTCCGACGAACGCAAAGCTCAGTCGCTCGGGTAGGAAGACGCCGGTCTTGACGAATTGGCGCATCACGAACGGTGGCGGGACGACTTGGAACGTCAGGTCGAAGATGTCGAGGGCATAGGCCAACAGCCGGGTGTGATAGTGCTCTTCGAGTTCGAGGTAGACGTTTTCGGGCGGCAGGTTCTGATCGCTGTTGCGGCCGTAGGTTTCGCCGAGTCCGACGCCGAACCTCTCGGCCTGGTTGAGTTTGGCCGTCGCCAGCAGGAACAGCATCTTCGGATCCAGCCCGGCCTCCGGACGCCGGCGGCGCAGGTTACGCAGGAAGACGTCTCGGTCGGCGGGGTGGGCGGACCGGACGGGGTTCGCTTCCAGTTCGTCGAAGAACTGCTCGCGATTCGCCAATCGCCGGTTCAGCAGGTCGGCTTCGCCATCGCGCTGGGCCAAGAATTTCCGGTATCCCTCGATGCCGTTGGCGTTCATCGTTTCTCCATTCCCTTGACAATCGTTGTCACGTAACGCTTTAACAGCGCGGGGTCGTGTGTTCCGGTGGCCAGGAGGGCAAAGAGTCCGGTGAGAAAGAACATCGCCAGTTCCGTGGCGTCCGCACCCGGCGACACCTGCCCCGCGGATTGCGCACGGCCGATCACGCCCACCAGAAACCCCGCGAGCGGGTGTTGGGCCAACTCGTCTTCGACCGGACGGGACGACGAGAAGTGCAGCCCGAGCATGTCGCGGAAAACCGCTGCGCCCAAGCGATGTTCGGCGTCGAGCACCTGAGCGACGAGTCGTGAGAGCACCGACGCCAGGTCGCCCTTGGCGTCACCCAGTTCGCTGATGATCCGGGTCTCCTCGTTGCGCTCCAACTCGGCGAGAACGTGTTCCTTGGTGGGGAAGTGGAAATAGAACGTCCCGCGCACCACGCCCGCCGCGGCGGCGATGGCACTCACATCCGCCGCGGCCAACCCGCGCTGCCCGATTTCGGTCAACGCGGCATCGAACAGGCGCGCCCGGGTTTCCAGTCGCCGGGCCTCCCGCACGCCGCCGGCCGAGGTTTCGGCCGCGGTCGGGGCGTGCGAGGACATGGGCGCACGGTACCCCTCATCACTGACGGCCGTCAATGACGGTCGTCAGTGAGTTGGCTCGGCCGGTTTATCGCTGGGTGAAGCCGGGGGCCAGGAATCGCTCCAGCACGTTTCGTTCGACGCGACTGCTCGCGAGCGGCCAATAAGCCAGGGACAACACCACGCGGACGATCCATTGCGCCGCGTCCGGGTCGTCGGTGATGCCCGTGAGCTCGGCGGCAAGGTGACTGAGCACCGGCGACGCATGCAGCTCGCCCAGGTCCGGGGAACTGCCCGGGCTGAGCATCAGCCGCCGCAGCGGGTCCGACCTGATCTGTTCGAGTGCGACGGTCACCGCGGTGATGACGCGGTCCGGACCACTCAGCCCGGCCACGGCACGCCGGACCCGCTCGATGATCCCGGCCGACAGGCGGATCAGCACCGCGTCCCGGATCTGGGCCTTGCCGCCCGCGTAGCGATAGATGGTCGCCCTCGAGCAGTGGACCCGCGCCGCCAGGGCGTCGATGTCGAACGCATCCAGCCCGTCGCGGACCACGAGGTCGGTCGCGGCGGCGTAGATGCGATCGGCCGCGGCGGCCCGGCGGTCGCCGCCGATGACCCAATCGTGACCTGCCATGGGTGTTCACCCCTTGAGTCGTCGGGTCGGTGTGTTCTCAGTTCTGAGACAGCCTTAGCCAAATGTTCCAGCATTTACCCAGCTACCTCAAGCTCGGTGAGACATCCGTGGCGGCACCTTGGCGCCGCGGATCGCATCTTTCGGCCCGTCCATTGACGGCGGATGTCCGCGCACCCAGCGTTGAGTCATGGATTCGAATGCCGGCGGTCTCGGGCTCGCGCTGTTCGACGAGCAGTTCATCCAGAATCCGCAGTTGCTCTACGCGCGGATGCATCGGACCGGACCTGTGCATCGCATCGGCGATTCGCGCTTCTACGCGGTGAGCAGCTGGACAGCCGTCAACGAGGCGGTCGCACGCTGCGCGGACTTCTCGTCCAACCTGACCGCGACGATGATGTATCAGCCCGGCGGCGCCGTCACCGCCTTCCCCGTCGGAGAACTCGGTGGGCCCACTCAAGCGCTGGCGACCGCGGACGAACCGGTCCACTCGGCGCATCGAAAGACCCTGCTCCCACAGCTCGCGGCCAAACGCATCCGCGCCTTCGAGCCCTTCATCGCCGACACCGCCGCCCGCCTCTGGGATGCCCATGCGCAAGACGGACGCATCGAATGGATGAGCGCAATGGCCAACCGGCTACCCATGATGATCGTCGGGCGGATCATCGGTGTCCCCGACGCCGACATCGACAAGATCATCCGCTGGGGCTACGCCGCCACCCAGGTCGTCGAAGGCCTGGTCACCCAAGATCAAATGGACGCCGCCGGCATAGCCGTGATGGAGCTCAGCGGATACATCACCGAACAGTTCCAGAACGCGGCGAGCGACCCGCACGACAATCTGCTCGGTGATCTCGCTGCGGCCTGCGCCTCCGGCGAACTCGACGACCTGGCGGCGCTCGCGATGATGATCACCCTGTTCAGCGCGGGCGGTGAGTCGACGGCCTCCCTGATCGGTTCTGCCGCTTGGGTTTTGGCGACGCGACCGGATGTCCAGCGGCAGGTCCGCGAGCGGCCGGAGCTGCTCGGCGCGTTCCTGGAGGAGGTGCTGCGCTACGAACCGCCGTTCCGGGGTCACTACCGGCACGTCGTCGACGACACCGAACTCTGCGGCGCCGAATTGCCGGCGGGTTCCCGGCTACTGCTGTTGTGGGGAGCGGCCAATAGGGATCCGACGCACTTCGACCACCCCGATGAATTCCGACTCGACCGGCCCGCGGGGAAGGGCCACATCAGCTTTGGCAAGGGGATCCACTTCTGCGTCGGGGCCGCACTCGCCCGGTTGGAGGCGAACATCGTGCTGCGCCAACTGCTCGCGCGGACATCGGACATCACGGCCGCCGACGTCGGGAACTGGCTCCCCAGTCTCCTGTTCCGCCGCCTCGAGCGCCTGCAGCTCGCGTACGCGTAGGCGCGATTGCCTACCACCCCGCGCGGGTACTGATCCCTTCGGATGATCCACCCACCCCGAAAGGACCTGATGGCGACGCGCGAGGACAACGCCACCGACCTGCTGCAAGAACTCCTGTGGGCGTACGGTCCGTGCGGCCAGGAAGACCAGGTCCGGGCGGTATGCGCCCGCGAGCTGCAGCCCGTCGTCGACGACATGTGGACCGACGACGCGGGCAACCTGATCGGGTACGTCGGCGCGAACCCCCCGGCCGGTGACAACAACCGCAGCCACCGGCACCGGGTGTCCTCGGCGGCCGAACCCGGCGTCGCGACGCGGGTCATGGCGCACATGGACGAGCTGTCCATGCTGGTCAAACGGGTGGAGCCGGACGGCGCGCTGCACGTGACGCAGTTGGGCACGATGTATCCCGGCAACTTCGGGCTGGGCCCGGTCGCGGTGCTCGGCGAGCACGAGACGCTGACCGCGGTCCTCACGCTCGGCTCCGAGCACACCACCCTGGAGAGCCACCGAATCTGGGAGACCAAGCCGGACAAGGGTGACCGCGCGCTGGACTGGCACCACGTCTACGTCTTCACCGGTTTGAGCACCGACGAGTTGGAAGTCGCGGGCGTACGGCCCGGCACGCGCGTGTGCGTGGAACGCGGCAAGCGGACGCTGGTCGAGTTCGGCGGCTACCTGGGCTCCAACTTTCTCGACGACCGCGCCGCGGCGACCGCCCTGCTGCGCGCGGCTCGCATGCTGCGCGAGCGTGGCCAACGACCCGTCGACGACGTGTATTTCGTGTTCACCACCAACGAGGAGATCGGCGGGGTGGGGGGCACCTACGCCAGCGGGTCGCTGCCGGGGACGCTCACCCTCGCGCTCGAGGTCGGCCCCACCGAACGCGAGTACAGCACCAGCGTCGCCGGCGGCCCGATCGTCGGCTACAGCGACGCCCTCTGCGTCTACGACAAGGACGTCGCCGACCGGTTGATGGGCATCGCCACCAAGCTCGGCCTGTCGCCCCAGGCGGCCGTGCTGGGCGCCTTCGAATCCGACGCGTCCCACTCGAAGGCTGCGGGGCTGACGCCGCGCGCGGGCCTGCTGTGCGTGCCCACGCTGAGCACCCACGGCTACGAGGTCATCCCCCGCAGCGCCATCGACGACATGGCGTCCGTCGTCGTCGAGTTCGTCCTGCAGCCGGGCGCACACGCGCGCGGCGAAGATTAATAACCCGCCAAAATTCCCCTGAACATTGGCTAAGAGGCGCGTGGCGGCGTCCGGCGTGCCGCGGATCGGGCCATACGGTCGACGGATGAACGTTGACTACTACCTGCAGAGGGTGCCGGTCGAGTCGGTGCGGCCGGGGTTTTCGCTCGCCATTGACGACGGCGGTGACTTCCGCCTGTTTCGGGTCGAGTGCACGCAGATGACGCAGCGCAGCGGTCAGCCGGTGATGTTCACGCTCACGGCCGGGCCCGGCTCGGGGCCGTCCGAAGACGGCGATCGATGGGTTTTGGAGTGTGAGGCGGGCACGCCGGTCGTCCGGGTCCTCGGCGTCTGCAAGGCCGCCTCCTAGGCTCCTCGGCCCGGCTTTGCCCCGGCGACGAACTGCAGCGCGCGTTGCGTCTGCTGCTCGAGGTCGACCAGGCCGGCCGACGAGAACAGGTCGACGAAGGCGCGCCGGTCGAACATGGTGAGCCCGATGACGCGGGCACCGGCGGTCATCGCGTGGCGGAGCGGGGGCAGGTCCGGGACGTAGCTGGTCAGGATCGCGATGCGGCCGCCGGGCTTGAGCACCCGCAGCATTTCGCGTGCCACGCGGAACGGCTCGGGCATCAGGTACAGCGCGCCGAAGCAGCACACCGCGTCGAATGTCGCGTCGGCGAACGGCAGCGCGCGGGCGTCGCCGCGGACGTAACCGGTGCGCGGGGTGACGTTGTCGAGCACGGCGCGGGTCAGCATCGGCTCGGAGATGTCGAAACCGACGGCGAGGCCGCCGTCCGGCAATTGCCCCGCCAGCGATGCGGTGAAATTGCCCGGGCCACAAGCGACGTCGAGCAACCGGCCCGCGGTGGACAGCCGCAGCGCCGAAGCCGCCCGGCGCTGCTCGGCCCCGGTCGTGACACCGCTGGCGACGTAGAACGCCGCGGGGCGCCACAGCCGCTCGTAGACCGTCGCGACCAGCGGGCTGTTCATGGCGCGCTGGGCGACCGTGGGGGCCGGAGACGCCGTCGATTCGCCCAGCACGTCCAGGAAGCCGTGCCGCGGCGCGGCGGCCTCGGTGAGCAGACCCCGGGTCAATTCGACTGCATCCTGGCTCATTTCACCGCATTCCTCGAGGCTCGGTCGCTTTGCACAATCCGCAGGTGAATCGGGTTTTTTCTGCCGATCCGGCTGCTACGCTAGGGCTCTTCGCGCGAGGCGATGCAACGGGCCTCCCGCAGGCAACGGATGGGGTCGACACATGGCGCATCTTTCGCTGACGATCGCGGGACGCGCGTCGGCCGGTTGAGCGGATTACCTCGACAGTGAATTCCCTGCCCCGGCCCCGAATCCGCGCACGCGCGCCGCTGCGGATCTCGTTCGCGGGGGGCGGCACCGACGTGCCTCCGTTCCCGGCCACCGAAGGCGGCTGCGTCCTGTCGGCGACCATCGACCGCTACGCGCAGGGATCGCTCACCCCGCGCACCGATCGCAGGGTCACGATCGAGTCGGTGGACTTCAAGACCACCCACGAGATGACGCTGGACAGCGAAATCCTCTACGACGGCAGCCTGGACCTGATCAAGGCCGCCGTGCGCCGGTTCGGCAGGGAGGGCACGGACGGCTACGACCTGGTGCTGCGTTCGAGCGCGCCGCCGGGCTCGGGGCTGGGCTCGTCGTCGACGATGATGGTGGCGCTCACCGGCCTGCTCGCCGAGCACTACGGCGTGCCCATGGGGGAGTACGAGACCGCGCAGCTGGCGTGCGCCATCGAGCGCGAGGACCTGGGCATCACCGGCGGCATGCAGGACCTGTACGCCGCGACGTTCGGGGGATTCAACTTCATCGAGTTCACCGACCGCGTGATCGTCAACCCGCTGCGCATCCGCGACGAGACCGCCTTCGAATTGGAATTGAGCCTGCTGCTGTGCTTTACGGGCATCACCCGGGACTCCGCCCGGGTCATCGAGGACCAGACCCGGCGCGCCGCCACGGGCGCCGACGACACCCTGGCGGGACTCCGCGCGCAAAAGGAGCTGGCGGTTGCGATGAAGGCCGCCCTGCTGACCAACAAGCTCAACGATTTCGGTGCCCTGCTGGGCGAGGCCTGGACGCAGAAGAAGCGCATGTCGCCGTACATCACCAACGAGCGCATCGACGAGCTCTACGACCTCGCCCTGAAAAACGGTGCGCTCGGCGGCAAGATCACGGGCGCGGGCGGCGGCGGCTACATCCTGCTGTTCTGCGACTTCGCGAAGAAGCACCGACTCATCGAAAGCCTGGAGTCGGCCGGGGCGACCATCACCGAATTCGCCTTCGAGAGCAAGGGATTGACCACATGGCAGGCATGAGCCGCTCGGACGTCGTCGCGCCGAGCGTCGAGCTGGTCCGGGAGCGATTGGCGGACACGATCGCGGTCAAGCAACAGATGCTGTCGGGCGAGATCGCCGAGCAGACGGTCGAGGTCGCGCGACTGATGATCGAGTCGCTGCGCTCCGGCGGCAAGGTGATCTTCTTCGGCAACGGCGGATCGGCGCAAGACGCGGGGCATCTGGCCGCGGAGCTGATGGGCCGCTTCGCCTTCGACCGCCCGGGCCTGGCCGCCATCAGCCTGCCGGACGCCACGGCGGCGATGACGGCGATTGGCAACGACTACTCCTACGACGAGGTGTTCGCCCGCCAGGTGCTCGCCGCCGGTCGTGCGGGCGATGTCGTGGTCGGCCTCACCACGTCGGGCAACTCACCGAACGTCGTCCGCGCGCTCGAGGCGGCCGCCGATGCCGGGATGAAGACCGTGGCGCTCACCGGCGAGCGCGGCGGGAAGGTGGCCGACGTCGCCGAGTTCTGCATCCGGGTGCCCAGCGACAACACCGGCCGGGTCCAGGAGGCGTGCCTGCATCTGGGGCACTCGGTCTGCGAGATGGTCGAAGCGGCCCTGTTCCCCCGGCCCTGATGAGGCCGTCCCCGCCGATGCCCGAGTTGCGGAACGTCCGCACCGTCTTCCTGGACCGCGACGGGACCATCAACGTCAAGGCCGCCGAGGGCGAGTACGTCAGGTCGCCCGACGAAGTGGTCCTGCTGCCGGGCGCGGGGCGGGCGATCGCCGCCCTGAACGCGGCCGGGCTGCGCACCGTGCTGGTGACCAACCAGCGTTGGCTGTCCGAGCGGGCCGCGGACGCGGCGCGGTTCGTCGCCATCCAGGACCGCCTCGCCGAACTCCTGGCGGACCAAGGCGCCCGCCTCGACGCCGCGTACCACTGTCCGCACGCGGCGGCGAGTTGCGACTGTCGCAAACCCGGGGCGGGCATGCTGGTGCGGGCGGCGCGCGAACACGGTTTCGCTCTGTCCGAGTCGGTGATGATCGGCGACAGCGATGCCGACGTACGGGCGGGCCGGGCGGCCGGCGCGGCGACCATCCTGCTGCGCGCCGGTGACGGGGAGGCCGCCGGGGCCGACGCGGTGGCCGACGACCTCGCCGCCGCCGTGCGGCTCATCCTGGACGCGAAGGACTCCGGGTCCGCCTGAACCGCTGCAACACCGAGCGGATCACCAAGGCCAGCGCGAACGGCAGGTCGTCGCGCAGGTACCGGCGGGCAAGGCGCCGCGGCTCGAGCGCCAGCCGGTGCAACCACTCCAGTCCCAGCCGTTGCAGCACGGGCGACGCCCGCCGGACGACGCCGGCCGTCATCGCGATGCCCCCGCCGCAGGCGAGGCACCACGCGGCGGGCAGTTCCCGGCGCACCAATTCGATCAGGCGTTCCTGCCTGGGGAAGCCCAACCCCACGAACACCAGGTCGGGCGCGGCGGCCGCGACGGCGGCCACCGCCCGCCGTGCCCCCTCCTCGGTCCGGTCGAAGCCGAACGGCGGCGACAAGGTGCCGGCGATCCGCAGGGCGCCCGAGCGCGCCACCAGCGCGTCGGCCGCCCGCTCCGGGACGCCCTCGGCGCCGCCGAGGAGGAACACCGACTTGGAGTCGGCGGCCGCCGCGGCGCACAGCGGAAAGATCAACGACGAGCCGGCGACGCGCTCCGGCAGCCGGTCGCCCCCGGCCCGCGCCGCCCAGACCAGCGGCATCCCGTCGGCGACGACGAGGGATGCCCGGGCGATCAGGTCGGCCAGTTCGGGTTCGCGGGCGGCCGCCCGGGCCACGTCGACGTTCACCGGCACGATCGAGCCGCCCCGGCCGGCCGACCACGCCGCGCGCACGGCCTCGACGACCTGACGTTCGGTCACGGCGTCGAACCACAGTCCGCCCACCTGGACCTTCCGCGGGCCTGCGCTCATCGGATCATCATGCCCCGCGGCGCGGCCGGGCGATGGGGACGACGCGCCCTCCTTGCCGCCGCGCGAACCCAGCCCATAACCTGGGCAACATCCGACCGCGACCGGGAACGTCGGGCCCCGCGCGGTAGACGACGGCAACGCAGGCGGGCAGGTCATGGCACAGCGGTCACCGCGGCGCACGGACCGGCACCGCGATGGCGTGATCGGCGGGCTATCGCGGTGGCCTTGACCGGCGCGCGGGCCGACGAGCTGGCGACGATGGACATCTTCGAGGGATGTCCCACCTCCGACCTCGCGCCGCTGGCCGCGTCGCTGCAACCGCTGCGCGCCGCGGCCGGCCAGGTGCTGATGCGGCAGGGTGAGCAGGCGGTGTCGTTTCTGCTGATCTCGTCGGGCATCGTCGAGATCACCCACGTCGGCGACGACGGCGTGGTCATCGTCGAGCACGCGTTCCCGGGCATGATCATCGGGGAGATCGCCCTGCTGCGTCACATCCCGCGGACCGCGACCGTCACCACCGCCGGACCGCTGACCGGCTGGATCGGCGACAACGACGCCTTCGCCCACATGGTGCACATCCCCGGGGTGATGGAGCGGCTGCTGCGCACGGTGCGCCAGCGTCTCGCCGCGTTCATCACCCCCATCCCGATCCGGGTTCGCGACGGAACGCACCTGCTGCTGCGGCCGGTGCTGCCCGGGGACACCGAGCGCACCGTGCACGGACACATCCAATTCTCCAGCGAGACGCTGTACCGGCGTTTCATGACACCGCGCCTTCCCACCCCGGCGTTGATGCACTACCTCTCCGAGGTCGACTACGTCGACCACTTCGTCTGGGTGGTGATCGACGGCAGGGACCCGGTGGCGGACGCGCGCTTCGTCCGCGACGAGGCCGACCGCAGCGTCGCCGAGATCGCGTTCACCGTCGCCGACGCCTACCAGGGTCGCGGCATCGGCACCTTCCTGATCAACGCGCTGTCCATCGCCGCCCGGGTCGCCGGAGTCGAAAGGTTCTCGGCGCGAATGCTTTCCGACAACCTGCCGATGCGCACGATCATGGACCACCACGGGGCGATCTGGCAGCGCGAAGACGTCGGCGTCATCACCACCGTCATCGACGTCCCGCATCGGCGCGAGCACGGCTTCCGGCGCGACGTCGCCGCCCAGATCGAGCACGTCGCCCGCCAGATGATCGAGGTGGTCGGCTGAGCCCTGTGCCGCGAACGGGCATGCCGCCGTTGCGGATTGGCCCCGTGACAGCAACCGCGCTGGCCATGCTGGTGGCGGGCTGCGCGCATGCGCCCGCACCCGCGCCCGCACCGGCGACAACGAGGGTGCCGGCGCCCACGGCGATCAACCCCGCCAACGTCAAGCGGGTGGTCCGCGAGCTGCCGCCGGGTTACGAGGCGAGCACCGGCATTCCCGATGCGGCGTCGCCGAGGGTGATCTGGGGCCTCGCGCCCGGCGCGTCGGGCAGCAAGGCCAGGCCGCCGCAATGCGCGATGCTCGCCGACCCCGGCAACGGCCGCGGCCGGTCGGCGCAGGGCGTGACCGGGTCGGGCAGCGGCGGCATCGTCGACGCGGTGGTGGTGGCGTTGCCCGGGCCGGTGGACCTGCCCGGCGACGTCGTCGCCGCGTGCGGCAAGTGGACGATGACCGCCGGGCGCGCCACCGCGCGCGTGCACCTCACTAATTCCCCGCACATCGATGGCGCCCAAACCGTCGGGATGGTGGCCGACATCACGTCGTCCGTCGAGTCGGGCACCGAGATCGATTCCCGCACATACACGTTCATCGCCTACCTGGGCGATTACTACGCGTTCACGACGCTGACCAACGATCCGGGTTCGGTGGTGCCCGCGCTGCCGCCGCAGTTCGCCGCCGATCTGCTCGTCAAAACGGTGTCCACGTTGCGCGGCTGACGCATCGGTCTTGGGTAGATTGGCCACGGTGTTCAAGGTGGCGGTCACGGTCGCGGCGGTGGGCGTGCTCGCCGGCTGCTCGTCGGGGGCGGGCGACTCCGCGAAGGTCGACATCAAGAAGGTCTCCGACGTGAAGTCGAGCTTCGGCCCCGACTTCAAGGTCACCGACATCGGTGAACGGGGGATCGACCCGAAGGTGCTATCCGGCCGCAAGCTCCCCGAGGGGCTGACGTTCGACCCCGCCCACTGCGCGAAATCGGCGATGGGTCCCGAGATGCCGCCGGACCTGCAGGGCAACATGGCCGCCGTCTCCGCCGAGGGCAAGGGCAACCGATTCGTCGTCATCGCCGTGGAGACCTCAAAAGCCCTGCCGCTCAACGACCCCGGCAAGGACTGCGCCAAGGTGGCGTTCTCCGGACCGCAGTTGCGCGGCGGCATCGAGGTGGTCGACGCGCCGCAGATCGACGGAACCCACACGCTGGGGGTGCACCGCGTCCTGCAGGCGCTGGTCGCGGGGGGCCCGCGCACCGGCGAACTCTACGACTATTCCGCCCAATTCGGCGATTACCAGGTGATCGTCACCGCCAATCCGCTGGTGATTCCCGGGCAGCCGGTCGCGCCGGTCGACACGCAACGGGCCCGCGACTTGCTCGTCAGCGCGGTCAAGGCGGTCCGCAGCTAGCGCACGCCGCGGGGACGGAACTGGATGCTGATGCGCGGGCCCACCGGCGCCGACGTCTTGGGGACGGCGTGCTCCCAGGTGCGCTGGCACGATCCGCCCATCACCAGCAGGTCGCCGTGGGCCTGCGGCAGCCGCAAAGACGGCCCCCTAGAAAGGCGTGCGCGGCGCCGCATCGCGAACGTGCGGGTGGCGCCCAGGCTGACGATCGCCACCATGGTGTCCTCGGAGCTGCCGCGGCCGATGGTGTCGCCGTGCCAGGCGACGCTGTCGGAGCCGTCGCGGTAGCAACACAATCCGACCGTGGTGAACGGCTCGCCGAGTTCGCCCGCGTAGATGTCGTTGAGCCGCCGCCGCAGCCGCCCCAGCAGCGGATGGGGCGGCTCGTCGATGGTGAGATCGTGAAAGCTCACCAGCCGGGGCACGTCGACCACCCGGTCATACATCTGGCGGCGTTCCTCACGCCAGGGCACGTCGGACAGGAGGGCCTCGAGCAGGTCGTCGGCGGCCGTCAGCCAGCCCGCCCGGATTTCGATAAAGGCGCCGTCGCCGAGTTGCCTGCGCTCGGTGTGCTGGAACAGGGAGCCTTGTACCGCCATCTCCACGGCGGCCAGTCTATCGCACATCCGTTCGATGAAGAGCTGACCGGCCGGGCGAACGGCTACCGTTTCCCCTGTGGGTGCGGTTGAGCTGGCGACCAATTCCGAGGTGGGGACGTTGCGGGTGGTGATCCTGCACCGGCCCGGCGGCGAGTTGCGGCGGCTCAACCCACGCAACATGGACCAACTGCTGTTCGACGGGTTGCCCTGGGTGGCCCGCGCGCAGGACGAACACGACCGGTTCGCCGAGCTGCTGCGGTCCCGCGGCGTAGAGGTGCTGCTGCTGGCGGACCTGCTGGCCGAGGCGCTGACCCACAGCGGGGCCGCGCGGATGCAGGGCGTCGCCGCCGCCGTCGACGCGCGCCGGCTCGGAGTGCCGCTGGCGCAAGCGCTTTCGGCCTACCTGCGCGGGCTCGACGCGGGCAGGCTGGCCCAGGTGCTGATGGCCGGCATGACGTTCAACGAGCTGCCCGCCGACATCCGGACCGACGTGTCGCTGGTGCTGCGCATGCACCACGGCGGCGACTTCGTCATCGAGCCGCTGCCCAACCTGGTGTTCACCCGCGACTCGTCGATATGGATCGGCCCGCGGGTGGTCATCCCCACGCTCGCGTTGCGCGCCCGGGCGCGCGAGGCGTCGCTGACCGATCTCGTCTACGCCCACCATCCGCGGTTCACCGGGGTGCGGCGCGCCTACGAGTCGCGCACCGCCCCCGTCGAGGGCGGCGACGTGCTGCTGCTCGCCCCCGGGGTGGTCGCGGTCGGGGTGGGGGAGCGCACCACCCCGGCGGGCGCGGAAGCCTTGGCCCGCAGCCTCTTTGACGACGACCTCGCGCACAAGGTGCTGGCGGTGCCGATCGCCCAGCGGCGCGCGCAGATGCACCTGGACACGGTGTGCACGATGGTCGACACCGACACGGTGGTGATGTACGCCAATGTCGTCGACACGCTCTCGGCGTTCACGATCGAGCGCACACCCGACGGCGTGGCCATCAGCGACGAGGCGCCGTTTTTGGAGGCCGCCGCCAAGGCGATGGAGATCGACCGGCTGCGTGTCATCGACACCGGGCTGGACCCCGTCATCGCCGAACGCGAGCAGTGGGACGACGGCAACAACACGCTGGCGCTGGCGCCCGGCGTCGTCGTCGCCTACGAGCGCAACGCGCAGACCAACGCCCGCCTGCAGGACGCGGGCATCGAGGTGCTGACCATCGCGGGATCCGAACTGGGCACCGGCCGCGGCGGCCCCCGCTGCATGTCGTGTCCCGTCGCCCGCGACCCGCTGTAGCCGGTGCGCCGAGATTGCCGCCATGGTCGTCGCTGCGGGCCGAACCACAACCCTCACGGCAATCTCGGCGACGAGCGGAGGGCCAGCGCCTCGCGGGCCCGTTGCACGATGACGCGGGGGCGGTCCTCGTTGATGACCCTGATCACGATCCAGCCGAGGCTTCCCACGGTCTCGGCCCGGCGAATGTCTTTCACGTACTGCCTGCGATCGGTGCGATGCTGTTCGCCGTCGTACTCCAGCGCCACCATCGGCTCTTCCCATCCCATGTCCAGGTAGGCGACGAGGCGCCCGTCGGTCACTCTGATCTGTGTGGTGGGCCGCGGCAAACCGGCGTCGATCAACACGAGGCGCAGCCAGCTTTCCTTCGGCGACTGCGCACCTCCGTCCATCAGGGACAGGGCGGTTCGGCATCGCCGGACGTTCCGGACACCCTTGTTGCGGGCGAAGATCGTTGCCACGTCAGCCGGGCGCAGGCCGGTCGCGGCCGACAGCGCATCGAGGTAGGTGACCGCGAGGCGGCGCGGCAAATGGCGCCCCAGATCGAACGCCGTGCGCACCGGATTGGTGACCGGTAGCCCGGCGAGTTCGACGACATCCTCCGCGCCGACGCGCTCGCGGCGGACGATGATCCCGGGTGGTGGATGGTTGAAGGGTCCGATGATCTCGATGGGCGTTTTGTCGTCGACCCATTTCGCCCCGTGCAGCGCGGCGGCCGCCCGGCCGGCGATGATCGCCCGCCTGCCCGACCACAGCCAGGCCGCCCGGATGTTGTCATGAAGCGACCGGGGCGCGTTCTTCGGTAGATACACGTCGCGATGGATTCGCCGGTAGCGCCATCGCAATTGACCGCGCGTCAGTGAACCGTCCGCTACCGCTTCGCTCCCGACGAAGGCCCCCGCCACGCGCTCATCATGAACGCGACCACCGATGGCGCGTCCACTTTGCCGCCAGGGTTGTGGACAGCGCGCGAACCGCAACCCTCACGGCAATCTCGGCGCCAAGAGGCTAGCGCCAGCTGGGCAACCAGATCTCCATGTCCCAGGTCTGCTGCGAGATCGGCAGACCGGTCAGCACCGGGAACAGCCAGGCGAAGTTGGTCAGCACCAACGCCACGTAGCAGCACACCGCGATCAGCCCCAGCGTGCGGCGTTCGGGGCCGGCGCCGGAGGCGGGGGCGCGGTTCGGCGGGTACAGGATGTCCCCACAGATGAGCGCCAGCCCCATCACCAAGAACGGCGCCATCGTGGCCGCGTAGAAGAAATACATCTGCCGGTCGATGTCGGCGAACCAGGGCAGCCACCCCGCGCAGTAACCGGTCAGCACCACCGCGTAACGCCAGTCGCGGCGGACGAACGCGCGCCAGCAGGCGTAGAGCAGCACCGGCACCGCCAGCCACCACATGGCCGGCGTGCCCACCAGCATCTCGGCCTTGACGCACGACTGCGCGCCGCACCCGGGGACGTTCTGCTGGTCGATCGCGTAGAGCACCGGCCGCAACGACATCGGCCAGCTCCACGGCTTGGACTCCCACGGGTGGTGGTTGCCGGCGGCGTTCGTCAGGCTCTTGTGGAAGTCGAAAGCCTTCACGGTGTAGTGCCACAGCGAGCGAACGGCGTCGGGCAGCGGGACCACCGAACGCGGGCCGATCGACTGGCCGACCTCGTGTCGATCGATCGCCGTCTCGGACGCGAACCACGGCGCGTAACTGGCCAGGTACACCGCGCACGGCATGAGTACCAGCGCGTAGGCGGTGGGGATCATGTCACGCCGCAACACCCCGGCCCAGGGCCGTGGCACCTGATACTGGCGCCGGGCCGCGACGTCGAAGGCCAGCGACATCGCGCCGAAGAAGACGACGAAATACAGCCCGGACCACTTTGTCCCGCAAGCCAATCCGAGCAGGATGCCGGCCAGGAAGCGCCACCAGCGCACCCCCAGCCGCGGGCCCCACACCGTCTCGGCGGCGCGCCCCTCGAGCAGCGCGACGTGCATGCGCCGGCGCACCTGATCCCGGTCGACGATGAGCGCGCCGAACGCCGCGACCACGAAGAAGGTGAGGATGCCGTCGAGCAGCGCGGTCCGCGCGGTGACGAAGCTGACGCCGTCGCAGATCACCAGCACGCCGGCGATGGCGCCGACCAGCGTGGAGCGGCTGATCCGCCGGACGGTCCGCATCACCAGCACCACGAGCACGACGCCCAGCAGCGCGCCGGTGAACCGCCAGCCGACCCCGTTGTAGCCGAAGATCGCCTCACCGACCGCGATCAGCTGTTTGCCGACCGGCGGATGGACCACCAGGCCGAACCCGGGGTTGTCTTCCACCCCATGGTTGTGCAGCGCCTGCCAGGCCTGGGGCGCGTAATGCTTCTCGTCGAACACCGGCGTGCCGGCGTCGGTCGGCGAGCCCAGGTTCAGGAACCGGGTGATGGTCGCCAGCACGGCGATCACGCCCGTCACGACCCAGCCGCGAATCTGGTCGGTCGGCCCGAAGTCGGCCACCGGAACCATCGGTCCCGGGCTGACGACGGGCACGACGCGCTCCTGGCCGGCGACCGGGGCTTCGCGGGGCGGGGCGGACATCGGTGTCGATCGTAGGCTGTGCGTCATGACCACTGGCCGCCTGTTGCTGGGCGCGACCCCCCTGGGCCAGCCGTCAGACGCCTCGCCCCGCCTGATCGACGCCCTCGCCCACGCCGACGTGGTGGCGGCCGAGGACACCCGGCGGGTGCGGACTCTGTCGAAAGCGCTGGACGTGGCGATCACCGGCCGGGTGATCAGCCTGTTCGACCGGGTGGAGGCGGCCCGGGTCGACCCGCTGATCACCGCGCTGGAGGCCGGCGCGACGGTGCTGGTGGTCAGCGACGCCGGGATGCCCCTGATCAGCGACCCCGGCTACCGGCTGGTCGCGGCCTGCGTGGCGGCCGGCCTCCCGCTGACCTGCCTTCCCGGCCCGTCGGCGGTGATGACCGCGCTGGCGGTGTCCGGCCTGCCGGCGGAAAAGTTCTGCTTCGAGGGTTTCGCCCCGCGCAAGAAGGCGGCGCGGCGGGCCTGGCTGGATTCGCTGGCCGACGAGCGGCGCACCTGCGTGTTCTTCGAGTCGCCGCGCCGGTTGGCCGCCTGCCTGCACGACGCCGTCGACCAGCTCGGCGGCGCCCGCCGCGCGGCCGTCTGCCGGGAACTGACCAAGGTCCACGAGGAGGTGGTGCGCGGGTCGCTGGACGAGCTGGCGGCGTGGGCGGACGACGGGGTGCTCGGCGAGATCACCGTCGTGCTGGCCGGCGCGACGCCGCGCGCGGACCTGCCGTCGCTGGTGGCGCGGGTCGAGGAGCTGGTCGCCGAGGGTGCGCGCGTCAAGGACGCCTGCGGCGAGGTGGCCGGCGCGAATCCGGGGGTGCGGTCGCGTCAGCTCTACGACGCGGTGCTGCGGTCGCGCCGCTGACCCTCAGCGCGCCGAGAACGCGGCCGCGATGCGTGGCTGTCCGACGATGGGAGACGCCTTGTGCAGGCATTCGGCCCATTCGGCGTCGGGATCGGAATCGGCCGTGATCCCTCCGCCGACACCCAGCACGGCGCCGCCCGCGGCGTCGAACTCGACCGTGCGGATCGCGACGTTCAGTTCGCATCCCGCCACCGGGGAAGCCAGACCGATTGTCCCGCAATATATTCCGCGACGATGCGGCTCCCACTGCGAAAGCAGTTGGCGGGCGCGGTGTTTGGGTGTCCCGGTGACGGACGCGGGCGGGAAGGCGGCGTCCAGCAACGCCGACGTCGGCAGTTCGGTGCGAACCCGCGCCGACACGGTGGACACCAGGTGCCACACGCCCGGGGCGCGCCGCACCACCAGTAGCTCGGGCACGGTGACGGTGCCGACGATCGCCACCCGGCCGAGGTCGTTGCGCACCAGGTCGACGATCATGATGTTCTCGGCCACCTCTTTCGCCGATGCCCGCAACGCCGACGGCCACGCGTCCAGGGGCAGGGTGCCCTTGATCGGGCTGGACGTCACCAGCGCGCCGCGCCGCCGCAGGAACAGTTCGGGGGACAGCGACGCCACCGCGCCCCACGGCCCGGCGAGGTAGGCCGCGCGCGCCGGGGAGGTGCGGGCGATGCCGTCGGCGAAGAAATCCAGCGGGGCACCGGTGACCGCCCCGGTGAAGTGCGTGCAGACGCACGCCTGGTAGACCTCCCCCGCGCGGATGGCCTCGAGGCAGTTCAGCACCCCCGCCCGGTGAGCCGCCCGGTCGGCGGTGCCCCAGTCGATGCGGCAGTCGCGCGCCGGCGGCGCCGTGGCCAGCGCGGCGGCCAGCCAGTCCGGCATCGGCGCGCCGGACAGGCTTTCGTACCACCACCGGCCGTCCCGGTCGCGCCGCAGGACGCAGTCCGTCCACCCGCCCGCGGCTTCCGGGATCCGGTTGGGCCGGCCGTCGGCGCCGGGATCGGGATAGGACAGGTAACCGATCCAGCCGCCGCCCACCGCCGGCGAGTCGGCCGGTTGCGCGCCCAGCGGCACCGCGAAGGCGGCGCCGGGATCGACCGGCTGCGCCGCCACGCTCGGGGCGATCACCGCCAGCGCGCCGAACCAGTCGCCGGTCAGCGCGGCCGGCGGCGGCAGCCCGAGGCGTGCCGTGGCGTCGCCCACGGCACGCAGCACCGCGGGTGCGGCGCCGAGGTCGCCGAGCCGGTCGATACGCACCGCCCTAGCTTGACAGAAGGGCGGTCGGCTAGCCCCGGCTGACGTCGCGCGAGGTCGCCAAGGCCACCAGCTTGTCCGGGTTGCGCGTCACGTAGAAGTTGGCGATCTTGTCGTCGGCGATCTCGAGCGTGATCACCCCCTCGAGCTGATCGGCGAGATAGAGCAGCACGGCCGGGGCGCCGTTGCAGGTCACCACGTCGACGCGGAACTCGGCGAGCTCCGACGCCTTGCGGATCAGGCCGACGATGGCCCGGGCCACCCGCTCGGCGCCCACCACCGGCCGGCGGGCCGCGGACACCTTGCCGCCGCTGTCGGCCGTCCAGGTCGCGTCGGGCGCGAGCATCGTCATCAGCGTCGCCACGTCTCCGCCGGCGGCCGTCTCGAGGAACTGGGCGGTGAGCCGCGCGTTGCGCTCCGGATCTATCGCGCCGAACCTCTTGCGCCGCGCCCGCACGTGTTCGCGCGCCCGGTGGGCCACCTGCCGCACGGTCGGCGCCGGTTTTCCGACCGCCTCGGCGATTTCGCCGTAGTCGAAGCCGAAGACTTCGCGCAACACGAACACCGCCCGCTCGTCGGGGCTCAGCGTCTCCAGCAGGACCAGCATCGCCATCGAGATCGATTCGGCCAGAACCACGTCCGTCGAGGCGTCGTGCTCGTCGAGGAGCAGCGGCTCGGGCAGCCACGGCCCCACGTACTCCTCGCGCCGGCGCGCGCCGGCGCGCAGCGCGTTGAGCGCCTGCCGGGTCACCAGCTGGGCCAGGTATGACTTGGTGTCGCGCACCGTCGACAGGTCCACCGCCGCCCACCGCAGGTAGCTGTCCTGCAGCACGTCGTCGGCCTCGGTGGCCGAGCCGAGCATCTCGTAGGCGATGGTGAACAGCAGTGGCCGCAGCACCGTGAACCGTTCGGCGTGCTCGCTGCCGGCGGGCGCGCGCGTCATCGCAGCGCGACCGCGGCCGGCGCCTGCGCGGGCCTCCTGCCGCCCTTGAGCCAGCGGTAGGAGCCGGGCTTGGCGGCCTCGCGCCGGATCGCCCACAGCGTGCCCTTGCAGATGGCCTCCTTGATGGACGCGGCGGTCCGGCCGCCCAGCGCCAGGTTCACCGGGGTGTCGTCGGTGCGCGCCAACTGCACCGTGCCGTAGGTGCGGCCCAGGCTGATGCATTGGCCGACGAAGGCCTGGTTCAGCACGGCCGGGGCGGCCCCGGCGATGCGGCTGAGCACGGTGTTGGCGGCCTGCGCCCCCAACGGTCCGGCGGCCTGGCAGCTCATCCGCAGCGGCTGACCCGACGGCGCGGCCGCGTCACCCGCCGCGACGATGTAGGGATTGTCGACGCTGGTCAGCGTCTCGTCGGTGAGCAGCCGGCCCAGCGCGTCCGTGCTCAGGCCGCTCCGCGCGGCGAGATCCGGCACGGCGAATCCGGCCGTCCAGATGGTCGCCGCACTCGGCAGCACGGCGCCGTCGCCCAGCACCACCGCGTCCCAGCGCACCTCGGTCACCGTCGCGGACTCCAGCACGTTGACGCCGGAGCCGCGCAGTCGCCGGGCGACCGAGCGCCGGCCCCGCCTGCTCAGCGACGGGCCCAGCCCCGCGCCGCACACCAGCGTCACCTCACGGCCCCGTTCGGCCAGCTCCGCGGCGGTTTCGATGCCGGTCAACCCGCCGCCGACGACCGTGACGGGCGCGGCCAGCGGCAGGTCGGCGAGCGCATAGCGCAACCGCTGCGCGCTTTCCAGGTCGGCCACCGCGTACGCGAAGTCGGCGAATCCGGGCACGGCCGGCGGTGTGGCGCCGGTGCTCCCGACCGCGTAGATCAGGTAGTCGTAGTCGAGCTCGGCGCCCGAGGACAGCAGGACGCGCCGGGCGGTGGCCTCGATGCGGTCGACGGCGTCGACGACCAACCGGATCCCGTCGCCGAGCAACGTCGCGTAGTCGGCGGTCGCGGCGCCGGTGTCGGCGATCAGCTGGTGCAGCCGGATTCGCTCGACGAACACGGGGCGCGGGTTCACCAGGGTGATGTCGATGTCCGGACGCTGCCGTAGGTGGTTGGCGGCCAGGGTTCCGGCGTATCCGCCTCCGACCACGACGACATGAGTTTTCTGGGCGGCCACCTCGGTCATTGCTGTCTCCTGTTCTCACGGGCCTGATGCCCTCGAGACACCGCAGGCTCGTCGGGCGTGACAGGCCCGCCCACATTGTGACGCGTCTCACGGCGGGCGCCGGCCGGTGCGCGCACGTCGTCGAGCCGGGGGACCGCCGCGCCGTGCGTGCTAGGCTGCGCTACGCAAATTCGTGATCTGCCCCGCGTCGCATCCACGCACCGGACAACCCAGGCAGTATGGGGCCACTTCAGTGTTCATCGGTGTGTGTTGGGAGAAGCAACCGTGAAGACGAGGAAGAGCGCGCTGGCCGCTGTCTTGTGCGCGGCGCTCGTGCTGAGTGGGTGCGGCGGCAAGAGCGACCCCGGGCCGCTGTCCGCGATGGTCAGTCCGGCCATCCCGCCCACCGCTCAGGAGATCGGGAACCCGCTGCGCGGCCAATACGAGGAGGGCTTGAACCCCCTTTTCCCGCAAGGCAATCCCGCACAACAGCGGTACGCCGCCTGGCCCGCGTCCTATGACGCCAGCCTGCGGGTCTCGTGGCGGCAGTTGCAGCCCGTCGACCCGCGCACGCTGCCCCCCGACGCCCCCGACGACCGCAAGTTCGACTTCAGCGCGATCGACGACGCGTTGACGAAGGTCGGGAGCCGGAACATGCGGCTGGTGCTCGGCGTGTACGCGTACAAGTCCTGTTGCGGCGATTCCTACCCGGACAACACCAACATCGCGATTCCGGACTGGGCCCGGCCCGCGGCCACCAGCTATCCCGCGGCGCCGAACGCTTCGGCTCCCGGCGTCGCGCAGGTGGTGCCGAACTGGAACGACCCCGCGTACCTGAACGCCTTCGGGCAGCTGCTCGCCGCGCTGGGCCGCCGCTACGACGGCGACGAGCGCCTCAGTGTGTTCGAGTTCTCCGGCTACGGCGATTCCGGCAAGACCAGCCTCGCCTACGTGCGCGACGCGCTCGGCGCGCCGGGGCCCACGCCGGACGACAGCGTCTCGAAATTGGGGTACTACAGCCAGTTCCGCGATCAGAGCATCACCAAAGGGTCGATCGGGCAGCTGGTCGCCGCCAACGTCGCCGCGTTCGGCCACACGCAATTGGTGGTCACCGCCGACAACCCGGAAATCGTCCGCGAATTGTTCGCCGACGACGTGACGAAGAAGCTGCCCGCGCCGGTCGGCATCCGGGCGGATTGCCTTGGCGTGCAGTCGCCCATGCCGGAATGGGCCGAGTCCGGCGACTCGCACTACGTGCGGTTCAACGACGCCGTCGTCAATACGATCAAGCAGCGGTTCACCTCGGCGCTGGTGATCAGTCAGTGGTGCCGGATGCCGCACGGGACGGACCCGCGGTCGTACTACGAGAAGGCCCTGCACGACGTCGTGAGGTATCACGTCTCGATGACGTCGAGCGCCAACTTCCCCGACCGGGACTCGACGTCGGCGATGGACCCCAAGCTGTACCTCGTCTGGGCCAAGGCGAACACCTCCGCCGGCTACCGGTATTCGGTGGAGGCCAAGCCGGGATCCCAGTCCATCCAGGGCAAGGTGGCTTCCATCTCCGTCGTCTGGACCAACTACGGTTCCGCGGCGGCCACCGAGCACTGGGCGCCGGGCTACAAGCTCGTCGACTTCTCGGGCGCGGTGGTCCGGACCATCCCGGCGACGGTCAATCTCAAGACGCTGGTGCACGACGACTCCAGCCCGTCGCGCGAGGAGGCGGTGCCGGAGTCGTCCACCGAGTCGGTGCACGTGGACGTGACGGGCCTGGCGCCCGGGCACTACACGCTGCGCGCGTCGGTGGACTGGCAGCAGCACAAGCCGGGCGCCTCCCACGTGGTGAACTACGCGCCGATGGCGCTGGCCCGCGACGGGCGCGACGGCTCCGGACTCTATCCGATAGCCACCCTCGACATCGCGAGCGACGCGGCGTCGGCCACCGGTCAGTGACGCCCCGATGGGGCGGTCCCGGCGGGCGCCGGATGTTGTTCGTTCGCCCTGATCGGACGGGTCGTGCGTGATACGTTTTGCTGGCCATAGCCACCGTGACCTGCCCGGGTCCGAATGAACCCGCGATTCGCCATCCAGACCGTCGCCCGAGCGGCCAACCGTCCCCGCGCTGACCGTCGGGGTGGGACGGACGCCCATGTCGGAGGAGACCGTGCCGCGCAGCCTGGACCTGGTCGTCACCTCCGTTGCGACGCAGCTGATGGAGGCGACGGCGGCCTCGGCCGGCCTGGTCAGCGAGAAGGTGCTGGCGCAACTCGTCGAGCAGTTCGACGTGGACGCCAGCTTCTTGCGGTACCTCGACCCGCACACCCGCGCTTCCGCGTTGGTCGCCGAGTGGCCGGCGCGGACGGACGCCGCCGACCCGGATCCGAACGCGTTCGCCCAACTGGACATCGCCGAGTCGGTCCTCGCGCAGTGCGGGCACGGCCGGAAACCCGTGGTGATCCGGCCCGCGCAGTCCAAACGCTTTTTCCGGCGCCGGGCGGGCGCGACCAAGGTGGCCGCCTCCCCTTCGGTGGCCGCCGCACCGCTGGTGTCGGGCGAGACCACCACCGGGCTGCTCGGCTTCGTCAAGTTCGGCGCCCGCAAGTGGGAGCAAGACGAGATCAACACGCTCGAGGCGGTCGCCGCGCTGTTCGCGCAGGTGCAGGCCCGCATCGCGGCCGAGGAGAAGCTGCGCTACCTGGCCGAGCACGACGATCTGACCGGCCTTTACAACCGCCGCGCCCTGGTCGCGCACCTGACCGAACGGCTCGCGGCGGGCCGCCCCGGTCCCGTCGCCGTGATGTACCTCGACCTCGACCGGCTCAAGCCCATCAACGACTACCTCGGCCACACCGCCGGCGACTGGTTCATCCGGGTCTTCGCACAACGCATCCGGATCTGCGCCCCCAACAGCACGATCGCCCGACTGGGCGGTGACGAGTTCGTCGTCGTTCCCGACCAGTCGATGGCGCCGGACGCGGCGGAGTCGCTCGCCCGCCGCCTCTCCGCGATGCTGTGCGAGCGGCTGGCCATCGGCGGCCACGTGATCAGCCGCACCGTCAGCATCGGGCTGGCGGTGGGTGTCCCGGGCCGGGACAACTGCACCGACCTGCTCCGTCACGCCGACGAGGCGGCGCTGACGGCTAAACGGGCGGGCGGCAACCAGATCGCGGTGTCCACCGACGACATGTCCCTCAAACGCGCCTTCCGCAACGACATCGAACTGCACCTGCAAGGCGACATCGACAGCGACGCCCTGATGTTGCACTACCTGCCCGAGGTCGACCTGTCGACCGGCGCCATCGTGGGCGCCGAGGCGTTGGTGCGCTGGCGACACCCGGTCTGGGGCCTGCTGCTGCCGGACTCGTTCATCGGCATCGCCGAATCGACCAACCTGGCGATGGAGTTGGGCCGGTGGGTGATGCGCAGCGCGTGCGCCGATTTCAGCCGCTGGCAGGCCCACGGCGTCGGGCGCGGAGCCGTCATGCGGATCAACGTGTCGCCCATCCAGCTCATCACCCGAGGGTTCGTGCGGGACGTCGCCGGCACCATCGAGGAGTTCGGCATCGACGCCGGCTCGGTGTGCCTGGAGATCACCGAGCGCGCGGTGGTGCACGACATCGACACCACCCGAAAGACCTTGGCGGAGCTCAAGGAAGTCGGCGTTCAGCTGGCCATCGACGACTTCGGCACCGGGTATGCGGTGTTGTCGCATCTGAAATCCCTGCCGGTCGACATGCTCAAGATCGACACCGGGTTCGTCCGCGACCTGGGCAACGACGCCGGTGATTTGGCGATCGTGCGCGCGATCATCGGGCTGGCCGAGGCCTTCGGTCTGGAAGTCGTTGCCGAAGGCGTCGAAACGCCCGACGCCGCAATGATTTTGATCCAACACGGGTGTCGCAGGGCGCAGGGCTTCCTGTTGTCGCGCCCCGTCCCCGCGGATGCCATGGAAGCCCTGCTGTCCACGCGCTGGCTGCCGATGCCGTTTTTGGCCGACCGCAAGGCGCTGCCGACGGGCTCCGTCTAGCATCGCACCGATGGCCCGGACATTCGGCAAAGGCGTGGCGGTGATCGTCGCGTGCGCGGCGTTGGTGGTGAGCGGATGCGGGGGCCACGACGACCCCGATCCGTTGTCCCTCATGGCCGGCCCCGCCATACCGCCGAACGTGCAGGAGATGGCGAATCCGCTGCGCGGCCAATACGAAGACCTGATGATGCCACTCTTCCCGCAAGGCAATCCGGCCCAGCGGCGGTACCCGGCGTGGCCGGGCTCCTACGACGCCAGCTTGCGCGTGTCGTGGCGGCAACTGCAGCCCACCGACCCGAAGACCCTGCCCCCCGACGCCCCCGACGACCGCAAATTCGACTTCAGCGTCATCGATGACGCGCTGGCCGGGCTGGCCGGCCGCAACATGCGGCTCACGCTTCGCGTGTTCGCCTACAACTCCTGCTGCGATACCACCTATGCGAACAACACGAACATCGCGATTCCCGACTGGATGCGCTTCGCGTCCACCAGCTACACGGGGCCGCAACGATACTGGTGGACGCCCGGGGTGGCGCACGTGGTGCCGAACTGGAACGACCCCGCCTACCTGAACGCGTTCGGACAGCTCCTCGCCGCGCTGGGCCGCCGCTACGACGGCGACGAACGGCTCAGCGTTTTCGAGTTCTCCGGCTACGGGGACTTCAGCGAGAACCACATCGCCTATCTCCGGGACACGCTGGGCGCGCCGGGCCCCGCACCCGAGCAGAGCATCGCAAAGCTGGGTTACTACAGTCAGTTTCGCGATCAGAGCATCACCAAGGCGGCCATCGGGCAGCTTGTCGCGGCGAACGTGAGCGCCTTTCCGCACACCCGGCTGGTCACCACCGCGCTGAACCCGGAAATCGTGCGCGAGATGCTCGCCGACGACGTCACCAAGAAGCTGTCCGCGCCGGTGGGCATCCGTTCGGACTGTCTCGGCGTCTACGCGCCGCTGCCCGTCTGGGCGGAATCGGACGGCTCGTACTACGTGCACACCAAAGACCCGCTGGTCGGCCAGCTGAAAGAGCGGCTGGCCTCGGCGTTGGTGATCACCGAATGGTGCCAGCTGCCCGAGGGGACCAGCCCGCGGTCCTACTACGAGAAGGGCCTGCGCGACGTCGTGAAGTATCACGTGTCGATGACGTCGAGTTTCAATTTCCCGGCCGTGGATTCGACCACCCCGATGGAGCCGGCCCTGTACCTGCTGTGGGCGCAGGCCAACGTCGCGGCCGGCTACCGCTACTCGGTGGAAGCGCGGCCGGGGTCGCAATCGTTACGGGATCGCGTGGCGACGCTATCGGTGGTCTGGAGCAACTACGGCGCCGCGGGCGCGATCGAGAAGTGGGTGCCCAGCTACCAACTGGTGGATTTCTCGGGCGCGGTGGTCCGGACCTTGCCGACGGCCGTGGCCCTCGACAAACTGGTGCCGTCCCCCGACAGCTCCGGTAACCAGCCGGCCCCGGCGTCGTTCACCGAATCGGTGACCGTCGACCTGACGGGACTGGCGCCGGGGCACTACACGCTGCGCGCTCGCGTCGAGTGGCAGCAGCACAAGCCGGCCGCCTCGCACGTGGTGGACTATCCCCCCATGCGGCTGGCCCGCTCCGGCCGCGACGATTCCGGGGGGTACCCGCTGGCCACGCTCGACATCCCGCGCGACGCGCTGACCACCGCACCCGGCCAATGATCGCGCGCGCCAGCAAACGCTTCGATCGGGCGTCTGACAACTCATTGCGATCGCGCCTGTGCTGCATGGAGATGCTGCATAATGTGCTGCACCGAGCTTTGCGCGGCGGGTGCAAAGCAAATCAATTCGGCGCCATTCGCATGGCGCCGGCCCAGAGAGGTTAGTGGATGGATTTCCGCACCTTTGTCCGGACTCTGCTCACGCATTGGAAACTGGCCCTGGGGGCGTTGCTGGCGTGCACGATCGGTGCCGCGGCGGTCACGGCATTGCAGACCAAGCATTACCAGTCGTCGGCGACCATCCTCATCTCCTTCCCCGGTGCCACCGACCTCACCGAGTTGTACAACGGCACGCTGACCGCGCAGGAACGGTTGTCGTCCTACGCGCAGATCGCCGGCGGCCGGACGGTGGCGGAGCGCGCGGTCAATCAGCTGCAGGTCCCGATGAGCGCCGACGCGCTGGTGACCCAGACGCAGGTGAAATACACCGCCAAATCCCAGCTTTTCACGATCTCGGTCAAGGACACCGACCCGAACCGCGCCGCGGCGCTGGCGGGCGCGATGGCCGATCAGTTCGCCGCGCTGGTGCCGACCCTCGGCGCGACGACGGCCCCGAACGGCCGGCCCGTGCCGGTGACGCCCGGGGTACGGCCCGACACCGGCGAGCCGAATCCGCCCGGGCCCCAACCCTCGGAGACGCCCGGCCAGCCGACGGCCAAGCCCATGCCGGTGGCCAGGGCGAGGGTGGTGGAGGCGCCCCGGGTGCCCGATCACGCCGTGACTCCGGTGCCCGTGCGGAACATGGCGATGGGCTTCATCGCCGGGATCCTGCTGGCCATCGCGGTGGCGGTGGCCCGCGAGGCCAACGACCGCACGGTGCGCTCCCGGGAGAAGCTGGAACAGCTTTCGGGCCTGCCCACGCTGGCCGAGCTACCCGGCAGGCGCGGCAACACCCCGAGGTTCGGCGTCGACTCCGCGCTCGACGACGCCGTGCGGGGCTTGCGCGCCCGGCTGCTCAGGGCGGTGGGCCCCGAGGCGCGCCGGGTGCTGGTGACGGCGCCCTTCGGCGGGGAGGGCACCACGACCACGGCGCTGAACCTGTCGCTGGCGCTGGCCGAAATCGGTGAGGACGTCCTCCTGGTCGAAGGCGATACGCGCCGGCACGTGATCGCCGGCCTGCTGCGGGTCGAGTCGGGAGAGGGACTGGCCAACGCGCTGGCCAACCCCGACATCGCCGCGGAGGCCGTGAAGCCCACCCCCATCGCCAAGCTGTTCGTCCTCGCGTCGCGGTCCGCGCGGCGCGAAACCCCGCCCTGCAGCGCGTTTCTGCCCGAGGTGATCGACAGGGTGATGCTGGACCTGTCGTCGCGTTTCGACCGGATCGTGGTGGACGGGCCGCCGGTGCTGGCAACGGCCGACAGCGGCCTGCTGGCCGGCGCGGTGTCGGCCACCGTGCTGGTGGTGCGGGCCCGCCGGACCACCGTCGACGAGCTCAACGACGCGCTGACCGCGCTGCGCTCGGCCGGCGCTGACGTCGTCGGCACCGTGCTGACCGACGCCCGGCCGTCGCTGCACATCAGGGCCGCCGCCAAGACCTACCGGGCAAAGGTCAGCGGGCCGGCGTGATTCCCTACCTGCCCGGTCGCCCCCGCCTGGCGGTCGACGGTGTCCTGCTCGCGGTATTCCTGTTCGGCTGCTTCGTCTTTGGCGTGCTGGCGGTGCGGCGGACCACCGAGGGGGCGTTGCTGATCGCCGCGACCTTCTGCCTGGTTGTCTACTGGGTGAAGCGCGAGGGGCTGGCGGGAGTGACGCTGTTCCTGGCGTTCGCCGCGCTCCCCGCAGGTCTGCACGTCGGCAAAGTGATTGGGCCGGTGGCGATCTACGCGTACCAGGTGGTCGCGGTGCTGGCGATCTGTTACCTGATCCCGGTCGTGAGACCGCGGTCGAAGGACTTCTGGCTGCCGGCGATGTTCGCGCTCACCGTCCTGTACTTCACCGTCGTCGGGTTCCAGATGGGGCACGACGCGACGATGATCCTGCACGAGGCGACGACCTTGATCGAGATGGTCGTCGGGTTCGTGCTCGCGTTGCTGATCGTGTACGGCGGCTACCTGAAGTTCTGCATGCGCGTGATGGTCGTGACGCTCTGGTTTTCGGCGGGCATGGCGATTTTCAGCTCGTTGCATGCCATCCGGCTGGCCGGCCGGGCCGAGAGCCTGGAAGGGGCGACGGGCGCCGGTCAGGCCCTGCGGATCGTGCTGTCCACCCAGACGCCGGCCACCGCCGCGCTGACCGCACTGGTCGCCGCGTCGATCATCGGACGGGTCCGGCCCGCGACGTATCTCGCGTTCGGGCCGCCCGCGTTGGTCATTTCGCTGCTGGCCTTCTCCCGCAACACCCTGATCGCCGTGGCCGTGGGCGCGACGGTCGCCTTCTTCGCCAACTTCGGCTGGCGCGCGCTGCGCCGTTCGGCCATGGTCGCTGCGGTCAGCGCGGGCGTGGCCGCGCTGATCCTGCCGACATCGCTGTTCCTGCTGCAGCATTCGGAAGCGGGATCGTGGCTCAGCGATCAGTTCACCGCCTTCAACCAGCGGGTGTTCGGCGGGGTCTCGGTGAGCGCGCTCGAGACCGACGAATCGACCCTGGACAGGCTGCGGGAAGTCGCCCGACTCAACGCCGCGATCGCGCAGGCACCGGTGTTCGGCCACGGCCTGGGCTACGCCTACCAGCTGCCCTCCGGCAACGATCCGAAGGCCTTCGCCTGGACGCTGGGCCCCACCTACTCTCACCTGTTCTACCAATGGTGGCTGGCCAAGGCGGGGGCGGTGGGCATGGCGGCGTTCGCGTGGATCGCGCTGACACCGATCGTCGGGGCGCTGCGCTGCGCCACGGCGCCCGCGAAGATCAGCGCCGCGGTCTGCGCCGGTCTGCTGGCGATCTCCGCCGTGTGGCCGCTGCCCGAAATGCCCATGGACGCACTGGCGTTGGGGTTGGCGCTGGGAACGGCCATGGGCTTCGCCGGCCTGCGGCGCAGGAACTCCGAAGCGGGCCACGCGGGCGCCGACGGTGCGCCGGCGCCGGCCGCCGTGGCCGGCGGATGATCTCGGTCATTCACGTCGGGCCCGACATGTACAGCTTCGGCGGGACGCAGACGGTCATCCGGGTCATCCGCGACAACCGCATCGGCGCCGACGAGGTCCGCGTCCTGTCGACCTGGAACGGGCGGCACCACGCCAAGAACCTATGGCTCACGGCGCGCGCGGCGGCGGCGCTGGCCCGCGCCCCGCGCACGAACATCGTGCACTTCCACATGTCGAACGGCGGCGCCTGGTTGCGGGAAGGGCCGCTGATCCGATTCGCGAGGGCGCGCGGCTTCCGGGTCGTCGTCACGATCCACGGCTCCGACTTTCCCAAATTCTCCCGATCGCACCCCCGATTCGTGGGGGCCATCCTGACGCGGGCGGACCACATCATCGTCCTGTCGGAGGAGGCCCGCGCCGCCGTGAAGTGGGTTGCGCCGGCGGTGCCGGTGTCGGTGGTGGCCAACCCGGTCGCCATCGATCGGGACGCGCCGGGAGCCGGCTCGACACCGCCGGTCGTGCTGTTCGCGGGCACCATCGGTCGCCGCAAGGGTGTCGACACGCTCGTCGCGGCGTGGCGGCTGCTCCTCGCCGAGGGCATCGAAGGCCGTTGCCGCATAGTCGGTGTCGTTGACGACTACACCCCGCCGCCGACGGAGCGCATGACCGTCGAGCCGCCGGTCCATCCGGACGCGGTCCGTGACCTGCTGCGCTCGGTCCGGGTGGTGACGCTGCCTTCGTTCGCCGAGGGAATGCCGATGATCCTGACCGAGGCCCTCGCCGGCGGGCGACCGTTCGTGGCGACCCCCGTCGGGGGCACGGCCGAGATCGCTTCGGACCCCGGCATGCTCGTCCCCGTCGGCGACGCGCCCGCGCTGGCCGCGGCGATCGGGCGCTACCTGCGCGACGCCGACCTTGCCGAGCGCGACGGGCGGCGGGGTCAGGAACACATCGCGGCGACGCGGAGCCCACGTGTCATCGACGCCGAGCTGCGCCGGATCTACGAGGGCTGCAGTGTTGGAGCGCATTGAGCTCGCGGGACCGCGGCTGCGGGTGAGCGCGGTCGGCTTCGGATGCGGCGGCCTGATGCAGTCGCCGTCCCGCCGGGAACGGATGGCCGTGCTGGGTGCGGCCGTGGACAACGGCATCACGCACTTCGACACCGCACGCATGTACGGCCTCGGCATGGCGGAGGCGGAGCTGGGCGCGTTCCTGCGGACCGTCCCGCGCGACACCGTCACCGTCGCAACCAAATTCGGCATCGACGTCGGCGGCGTGGCCCGGCGCCTCGGCCGGTTTCAGGCTCCGGCGCGGGCCCTGCTGCGCAGGGCGCCGGCGTTGCGGCGCACCGTCAAGCGCCGGCAGGCGGCACCCGAGGCCGCGCGCGTGTACGACGCGGCAGGTGCGGCCCGCAGCCTCGACGAGAGCCTCGCGGCGCTGGGCGTCGACTACGTCGACATCCTGTTGGTGCACGGCCCGCGCCCGGGGGACACCGTGGCGAGCGGTGAACTGCGCCAATTCTTCGAAAGCGCCCGCCGGCAGGGCAAGATTCGCGCCTGGGGCGTATCGCAGGACGAGGGGCTCGACGTGGATTTCGCCGCGGCGTTCGCACCCGAGGGCGTGAGCCAGGTGCGCGCCGACCTGCTCAACCCGGCCCCGCGCCCCGCGGACCTCGCGTTCGGCGTGCTGCAACGGCCCTGCGCCACGCTCACCGCGGCGTTGCGGGCGGACGCGGGCTTGGCGGATCGCTGGCGCGAGGCACTGCAGAGTGATCCGCTCGCGCCCGGGTTCCTACCCAGGCTGATCCTCTCGGCGTCCACCGCCGCAACCGGTTGCCGCGCAATCCTTTACAGCAGCACCGACCCGCGACGGGTCGCCGAAGCCGCCGCCGCCGTTTCGGCACCACCCGACCCGGAGACCCTGGCCCGGTTCCTGGCCCTGGCGGCGGAGCTGCGCGGGGGTGCCGCCACGTGATCCGCGGGCCGCGGGACTTCGCCCCCAGCACGACGATCCGGACCGACGTCGTGGTCGTCGGGGCCGGCGCGATCGGCATCGCGACGGCGCTCGAACTCGCCCGGTCCGGTGTCCGGGTGGCGCTGATCGAAAGCGGATCGCAGCGCAAAGACCCCGCGGCCCAACAGCTGTCGACGCTCGGCTGCCAGCAGGACGACGATCTCCATGCGAGCGGCGACCTGATGGTCCGCCGGCAGGTGGGCGGGACCACCGCGCTCTGGGGCGGCCGCTGCGTCCCCTTCGATCCGATCGACTTCGAGGACCGGCCGCTCACCGCGCAGGCACCCTGGCCGATCGGGTACGCGGACGTCGAGCCGTACCTGCAACGGGCCTGCGCATGGGCGGCGTGCGGGCGGTCGGCGTTCAACGCCGGCGACATCCCGGAGCTCGCGCACCGACAGCTGGTCGCCGGACTCCCCGACGGTGGCGTGCGCACAACCGATCTCGAGCGCTGGGCCCTGCCGACGCGCTTCGGGAGCGAGTATCGGACCGCGCTGCGCGACGCCCCCTCGCTCACCCTGTGGACCGGCCTCACCTGCACCGAAATCGTGACGACGCCCGCCGGCGACGCCGTCGACCACCTCGTCGTCAAGACACTCGACGGCCGCGAGGGCAGCGTGGTCGCGGCCGACTACGTGGTCGCGGCCGGAGGTTTGGAGGCGACCCGCCTGCTGCTCGCGTCCGACCGCCACCACCCGGGGGGCCTGGGAAACGCGGGCGGTCACCTCGGGCGCTGGTACATGTCCCACGTCGAGGGCCGGGTCGCGCGGGTGCGGTTCGGCACCGATCGGGTCATCTACGGCTATGAGCGTGATGACGACGGGGTCTACGTGCGGCGACGATTCACCTTCGACCCGCGGCTGCAGCGCGCGGCGGAGATGCCGAATGCCGCTGTGTGGCTGGTCAATCCGCCGATCAGCGACCCGCGCCACGGCAGCGGGATCCTCTCCGGCGTGTACCTGACGCTGATCTCCCCGGTCGGCCGCTTCCTGCTCGCCGAGGCGATCCGGGTGAAGCACACCCAGACGGATGGCCGGCCGCAAATCCTTGCGCACCTGCGCAACATCGTGCGGGACCTGTTTCCGTCGCTGCGGTTCGCGCTCACCTTCTCCTATGCCCGGTTCCTCCGCAGGGGCCGCAAGGCGCCGGGCTTTTTCGTGCGCAGCGCCGACAATCGGTACCTGCTGCACTACCACGGCGAGCACCTCCCGCACTGGGAAAGCCGGGTGGAGCTCGCCGACGACCGCGACGCCCTGGGCATGCGCCGGATCCGCACCCATATCCACTTCTCCGAAGCCGACTACGGCAGCGTGCGCACGGCCATCGTCGCGATCGACGAGCACCTCCGCCGCCACGGCGCGGGCAGCGTGGAATGGCTGACCGACGACGTCGAGGGCGCGGTACGCGAGTTCCTGGCCGGCCACGCGGGCTACCACCAGGCCGGGACGACGCGCATGTCGCACACGCCGGACGGCGGTGTCGTGGACGCGAACCTACAGGTCCATGGCGTGCGGGCGTTGTACGTCGCCAGCACGTCCGTGCTGCCGACGTCGAGCCAGGCCAACCCGACGCTGGTGGGCATCGCGCTCGGCGTCCGGCTCGCCGAACGCCTCACGAAGGCCCGAACACCATGCGGCCGGGGCGATCCCAGGATCGCGTGACCGGATCAACGCCGGCCGGCCAGCACCTCGGCGATCACTTCCAGGAAGCGCTGCGCGACGATGTCGACATCGCAGTGCTGCGCGTAGTGGCGTGCGGCCTCGGCGCCGCGCTGCGCCGCGACGGACGGGTCGGCCAGCAGGTCGAAGGTGGCGGCGAGCCCGGCGACGTCGTCGACACCGATCGGGGGGCAGCCCGGTGGCTGGTATTCGGGCAGGCCGCCCGCGGTGGACACGATCGGCATGACCCCCAGCTGCATCGAGAGCACCTGCACGCCGCTTTGTGACGCCCGCCGGTAGTGGGAGATCGAGCCTTTCGCCGCGGCCAACGTCGGGATGACGTCGGCGTAGCGGTAGCTGCCGGTGCGCCAGCGCGTGTGTTTGGGCAGGGCGGTCGCGTCGAGCGGCCCGTCGCCGATGAGCACCAGGTTGTCGCCGCGCCAGCCGCCGCCCACGATGTGGCGCCGCCACGCCTCGAGGACGACGTCGACGTTCTTGTACGGGTTGAGCCGACCGAACATGACGAAGTCGTGGCGCCCGTCGGGCCCGACGAACGGTGGAACCCGTTGCGGGTCAATGTCACTGGCCAGCGGCACGACATGCACGGGTGTGCCGGCCACGTCGCGGCGCGTCGCGACGGCCGCCGCGACGTACCGGCTGTAGGTGATCGTGGCCGCCGAGCGGGCGCCCCAACGGTCGAACACCGCGCGTTCATAGGGGGGCACCCGTTCGCCGGGGTCGTGCGGCCGGTCGTCGTGCACCACCTGGATGCGGGGAACCCGGCCGGCCAGCGCGATCCAGCGCGGATCGCGGACGATCTCGGCGATCACGACGTCAGGCCGGTATCGGCGGATGCGGCGCCAGGCTTTCCAGGTGGGCGGCCAAGTCGCTGCCGTCTTGAACCGCGGGTCGAGCACCAACTCGTAATCGCGGGCGGCGTCCGACTCCGGGTGCCGGTCGGAGGTCACCAGCAACACGTCGGCGCCGCGCCGCAGCAGCCCCTCGGCCTGCACCCGCACCGCCGGTCGCGTCCAGGGTGAAAGCCAAAGCACCCGAGGCGATTTCATGGCTCGTTGCCGGCTTGCAGGAAGACGTCGGCGTCCGTCCACATCCTGGTCTCGAGCGCGCGTCGCGGCACGCCCTCGAGGAGTCCGGTGATGCGGGGCGAGGCGAGCAGCCGCCACAACAGCGGATTGATCTTCGCGCGCGTCCAGATGTGCAGCCCCATGCCCCCGAGCTGCCACCACCGCGTCTTGGAGGTGTGGAACGCCAGGCCGAATCGCTTTCCGATCAGCTCCAGCGTCGACCTCTGATAGAAGGTGATGTGCTGCCCGGTGGCGAACGCGTAATACATCCATTCCCCCGGAGGAGGGGGCGCGCCGTCGAAGAGTTCGGTCGTGAAGACGATGGTGTCGCTGCCCGTGGTCTCGAGCAACTCGGCAACGAACCCGACCGGGTCGGTGAGATGCTCCATCACCTCGAAGGCGGTGACGACCGTGTACGGCGGTCCGGGCCCCGCGGCCGCCTCGAATCCCTGCGCGGTCAGGTTGGGGGAGTGCTTGTCGGCCCAGTAGTAGTCGAAGCCGATGTCCCGCATCAGCCGGGTGAAGACGCCATAGCCGCCGGCCGCGTCGAGAAACCGGCCGCGGTGATCGAAGAGGAAGTACAGCAGCACCGACATCGCGCGCGCCAGATACTGATTGCGCCACAGCATGGTGGTGTCCGCGGCCGCGATCGGGCTGGCGTAGGCCTCGTCCAGCCAATACGGATCCTCGGTCTGCAGCCCGCCGCAATTGTCGCAGAAGTAGTATTTGCAGTCGTATTTGGCGAGAACTTGATGGGTGAACGCCAGACTGGTGGCCGAACTGCAGATGCGGCACAGCACGACTATCAAATCCTCCCGAGCATGTCCCGCGCCCCTTGAAGCACACACCGGGACAATGGAGAACCTACGGCACGCCCGACGCGGCGGGCAAGCCAATCGGCGCCCAATTTCGGCACGGACCGCCGTTGTGCACCACCGCTATTCACCAACACGGGGGATGAGCGGCCGTTGCCGTGATATTTTGAGGCTCCAATGGCCAGAAGCGCTACACCGCCGCCGAAAGAAACGCTCCGGCAGAAGATCCGGCGCATCCTCGGCAGTGACACGCGGGACCAACTCAAAGATCTCGTCCTTTTCGATCATTCCCAGTCATTGAAGGCCAACCATCCCAACCCGCTCAACCGCGCGGGCAAGAAATGCTTTTCGGCGACCGACGAGGACGGGATCACGCTGGAGATCCTGCGCCGCATCGGGCGCCTCGACGACGGCGTTTACGCCGAGTTCGGTGTCGGCGACGGCACGGAGAACAACACGCTGATCCTCGCCGCGCTGGGCTGGAAGGGCTTCTGGGTCGGGGGTCAGGACCTGGCCGTCACCGTCGAGGACCACCCGCGGTTCACCTACGAGAAGGCGTGGGTCACCGCGGAGAACATCCTTGCGCTGACCCGGTCCTGCCTGCAGCGGATCGACGCCACCCGGGTCGACGTGATCTCGCTCGACCTGGACGGCAACGACATCTACCTGGTGGACAAACTCCTGTCGGACGGTTTCCGGCCCACGCTGTTCATCGTCGAGTACAACGGCAAGTTCCCGCCGCCGGTGAAATTCCAGATCGCTTATGACCCCGGCCATGTGTGGCAATCCGACGACTACTTCGGCGCGTCGCTGAGCAGTTACGCCGCGCTGTTCGACCGGTTCGGTTACCGCCTGGTGTGCTGCAACTCCCACTCCGGCTCGGACGCGTTCTTCGTCGACGCGGCGCTGTCCGAGCACTTCGCGGACGTGCCGACCGAGATCGACGAGATCTACGTGGAGCCCCGGTACTTCCTCTACGGCGGATTCGGTCAGCACAAGACGTCCCCCCGCACGGTGGCCAGGATCCTGCGGGGCCCCGCGAGGTAGGGCGGCCGCGAAAGCCGCCGTCGCGGTGGCGTGTTCACAGCACCGCGTTGATCGCGTCGAGGTACGCGTCGGTCATCGCCTCCACCGTGTAGTGCTTGCGCATTCGCTCGTAGCCGCGTCGACCGACCGACGGTAGTGCGTCCGGGTCCGCCAGGATCCCGGCCAGGCTGTCCCGCCAGCCCGCTACCGAAACGGGCTCGACCAGAAATCCCGCCCTGCCGAAGTCGAGCATTTCCGGTACGGCGCAAATCGACGACGCCGCAACGGGAACCGCACGGGCCATCGCCTCGAGGATCACCAGCGGGAACGCCTCGGAGCGGCTCGGAACGCACAGCAGGTCCGCGTCCGCCAACGCGGGCCCCGGGCCGGCCGACCAGCCTCGCCAGCGCACCCGATCGCGCAAGCCGGTGGGCGTCCGCGCCTGCAGCGCCTCGCGATCCGGCCCGTCGCCGAAAATCGATAAGCGCCAGGGCATATCGGGAAGGCCGCCGAGCGCCTCGATCAGCAGGTGCGGGTTCTTGTGCTCCACGATGCGCGAAAGCATGACCAGATGCAGCGGCGCGCCGGGGGGCCGGACCCGGGCGGGCGGGTCACCGGCCAGGGCGACGCCGTTCGGCGCGACGAATCGCCGTCCCCGGAGCCGGTGCTGGGCGATCAGCATGTCCCAATGTCGCTGCGCCAGCACGACGATCCCGTCGGCCCGGCGCATGGCGGCGGTCAGCGCACGCGAGTAGATGGGCCGGTCCTCCTCGGGGGGGACATGCGGAGCGACCAACCAGCGCCGGCCGGCACCGGCCGCCCGCCACAGCGTGGCGAATCCAGCCTCGGTGTTGGTGTCGGCGGTGATGAGCACCGCGGGTCCGTCGGGGATGTCGACGACCGGCGCCCACCAGGGCTGGCGCACCACCCGCACACCGTCCGGAATCTCGGTGACCATCGGCCCGAACCGCTGCACGCAGACGATGGTGACCGGATACCCGCGGCGCGCCAATTCCGTTGCCAACAGCGCTTTTTGCCGCTCGGCGCCACCGTAGACCAGGCGGTTGGTGGTGATCACGATGGCGGGCAGGCCGGTGCGCCGGCCGGCGCGCCTGCCGCGGTGCAACAGCGTGGTGGCGGCCAGATAGGCGTCCGCATGGTGCACGCTGTGTTGGTGTTCCAGCAGCAGCGCGGTGTTGGCGCGCTCCAGGTCGCGCTCGCGGCGGCGCCGGGCGGGTGTGGCGTCCCGGTGGTCGAGCCCGGTGCGGTCGACGCCCAATTCGTCGGCCAGTAGCAGCCGCCAGCCCGCGGCGCGGGCCCGCGCCTGCCAGTCGGCCGTCGCGCCGAAACGGATGAATTCTTCGTCGAGGCCACCGATGGCGTTCCACGCCGCGCGGCTGATCGCCAGGCAGGCGGGGTTCAGATCGCCGTCGATGGGCCGCGATTCGGCGGGCCGGCGGGCGTAGCGGCGCGCGAGCGGCGAGCCGCGTCGCCCGCACGGCGTACCCGTGGCCAGCTCGCGCAGCAGCGTCCGGGGGCGGGTGGCGGTGTCCCACGGCGCCCAGCCGGGTGCGGTGTCGTCCCGCGCCATCGGCGCGACCGCGGCCACGCGGGGCCGGCGCAGCAACTCCCTGGTGCGGGTCAACGGCCCCAGCGGTCGCGCCCCGACGTCGAGGAGCAGCAGGTCGGCGTCGCTCGGGGCGTGTTCCGCGAGCGCGTTAAAGGCCTCGGCGAAGCCCATTTTCACCGTTCCGCCGATCCAGCGGACCCCCGGGTACCGGGCGGCGATCTCCGGATGGTCACGTTGGACGTGGACGTAGACGGGCAGCCCGGGCAGGTGTTCGGAGACGCCGGCAAGGCACGCCTCGAGCGCGTCGCGGCCGCGGTCGGAGACGATCAGCACCGCAAGCGGTCGGTTCGCGGGCAGTGCCGTCGCCTCGCCGACCGGGCCCTTCAGATATTGCCGGTCCAACTCACGCTTCATGCGGCCAACTGGTTCCGGCGCAGGGCGGCCAGGTCCGACCGGCGGAGCGGACCCGCCGCCGCGCTCGTGGCCAGGTAGGCGACGGCGGCCACCGCCAGGATGAGCACCACGTGGTGACCCCAAAACAGCAGCGTCACCGCAACACTGGCCGCGGTCGGGATCAGCACCCACAGCAAGAACATCACCGGCGTACGGTAACCGCAGTGCCGGCGCAGCCACCAGCTGCTGAACACCATGTTGAAGAACTCCGTGCACACCAGCGCGATGCCGGGGCCGACGGCACCCAGGCGCCCGGCGAGGGCGACATTGAGCGCGATGTTGAGCACCAGGGTGGCAACGGTCAACCAGAGCAGGACGCGCTGATGATGGCTGGCGACCAAGCCCTGGCCCAGGGTGCCGCTGACGAAGCGCAGCGCGGCCGCGACGAACAGCAACGCCAGCGTCGGCGTCCCGCGGGCCACGAAGGCCTGGTCGCCGAACAATCCGATCAACGGCCCGGCCAGCAGCGCACCGACGACCGCGACCGGGACCGCCACGAAGTACATCAACTCCACGCTGCGGCGCAGGAACCCGGCGAAGGCGGCGACGTCACGCGCGAAGAGCTCGGTGGCCGTCGACAGCGTCGACTTGAGAAAGACCAGCGACACCACGATGGTGTTGAACGCGACCGTGAAGGCCAACCCGTAGACACCCACCTCGGCGTGCGTGCTCAGCAGGGACAGGATCACCCCGTCGGCGCGGCAGTACAGGAGCCCGACGACCAGAAACCCCATCAGCGGCAGGCTTTCCCGCAACAGGTCGGCGGCCTCGCGTGGCGCGAAGACCGGTCGCACCGAGATCTGTCGCATCGCCGCGGCGCCCTGGATCAGCAACTGCAGGGCGGGCGGGATGAGTTGGGCGACAGCGAACCAGATGACGCCCGCCCGCGTGGCGACCAGGAAGGCGACCATGCCCAGCGCGCCCAGCCGCCCGGCGACGTCGGAGATGGCCACCGCGGAGAACCGCACGGTGGCAAGGAACACCGGCTCGAAGCGCGTCGTCATGGTCTGCATCAGCAGCGCGCCCGACAGCACCACGAGCATCACCCGCACGTCGGTGTCGCGATAGACGAGCAAGCCCGACCCGGCCGCCAACAGCGCGAGCGGAACGCAGTAGATCAGCGCCATGCCGCTGTTCACGCGCACCAGGCGCTCGAGGTCGCCCTGGCCGGAGGTCACGCGGCGCACGATCACGGTGGCGATCCCGAGATCGGCGAGGCTGGTCCACATGGCGATGAACAGCACCGCGATGGACAGTTGGCCGTAGCGCCCCGGACCCAGGTAGCGCGCGGTCATCGCGACCGACACCACCGAGGCCAGCATTCCCAGTGCGCGGCAGATCAGTTGGATCGAGAAGGCGTGAGCCATCCGGGAGAGCGGCACCGACGGGACGACCGCCTCGGGCGTCGTCGGCTCGGTCATGACTCCCTAGTATGCGCCGTGACTGGTGAGAACGGCCTTAATCGTCTTGGCGATGATCATGAGATCGCCCGACATCGACCAGTTGTCGACGTAGGACAGGTCCAACCGCACCGACTCTTCCCACGAGAGGTCCGATCGGCCGCTCACCTGCCACAGCCCGCTGACGCCCGGTTTCACCAGCAGTCGCCGCTTGACGTCGCCGTCGTAGGTTTCGACCTCCCGGCGCAACGGGGGTCGCGGCCCCACCACGCTCATGTCGCCCTTGAGGACGTTGATGAACTGTGGGAGCTCGTCGATGCTGAACCTGCGCAGGATCTTGCCGACGGGAGTGACCCGCGGGTCTTCGCGCATCTTGAACAGCACGCCGCCGGCGCCCTCGTTCAGCGCCAGCAGATGGTCGATCTGGGCGTCGGCACCGTCGACCATGGTCCGGAACTTCAGCATCCGAAACGGCTTGCCGTCGATGCCGATCCGTTCGGACGGGTAGAACACCGGACCCTTGCTGGTGAGTTTGACGGCGACGGCGGCCGCGATCAGGATGGGCGCCGTGCCGATGAGGGCTGCCAGGGAGAACAGGAAATCGAAAACCTGCTTCTGAAAGCGTTGCGTGCCTTCGTATTGCGGCTTCTCCACGTGCAGCAGGGGCATGCCCGCGGTCGGTCGCAGGGTAAGGCGGGCCTCCGCGACGTCCATCACCCCCGGCGACACGACGACGTCGACGTCCATCGTCTCCAACTGCCACATCAGCTCGCGGATCCCATGCATCCCAAAGTGATCCGTCTGCGTGACCGCCACGGTGTCCGCGCCGCAGCGCTGAATCGCGGGCACCGCGTCGGTGACGTCACCGAGGATCGGCACCGCGCGGCCGCCGATCGTCAGGGCATTGCCCCGCGGCGGCCCGTAGCCCGGGATGCACACGCCCACCACGACGTAACCGTCCAGCGGGTTGCGGGCCAGCTCGTGGGCGAGGTGGGAAACCGCCTGCCGGTCTCCGATCGCCAGGACCGACGTCTGGCACTGGCCCTGCGCTCGCCGCTGGCCGATGTGCTTGCGCCACAGGCTGCGGCTGGCCAGCAGGCCCATCGTCCCGACGGGAAGGGCGATCGCGAGATAACCGCGGGCCAGGTCGACCTTGGCCAGCAGGGTCACCATCGCGATGATTCCGAACGTCCAGAATGACGCGCTGCCGATCCGCCGGTACTCGTCGATGCCGGCGCCGATGACCCGCGGTGAGCGCGTTTGAAACACCGCCAGCGCCGAGAGCCACAGCGCCGCGAACAGGAAGGAGAACAGGGTCATCACCGCGTCCGGGTAACCCGAGGTGTTCGAGATTTCGCCGAACCGGACGTACTGCGCGAGCAAGATCGACGCGCAGACGATCACCGAGTCACTGACGCGCAGGTGCTGCGAATACCGGTGCTGCCAGCGCCTGCCGGCGCTTCCGGCGGGGGCAGGCGCCGGGGCGGGGGGCACCGGCAAGGCGGCGGGCCGGTGCTGCGGCAACGACGCCATGGCGGCCGGCTTCCGCTTCCGGGGCCCCGGTTCGGCGTGCACGACGTCCACCAATTGCCGGGTGGTCAACGGGTTAGACATGACGTTGCCCTCTCGATCGGCGTGAAGCTCGGCGTTCGCGAGGGCCAACTGGCGTCCTGCTCGGAGATCACCGTGACCGGCAGCGGCCACACGATGCCGAATTCCGGGTCGTTCCAGTGGAATCCCTGCTCGTCGGAAGGCGCGGATGCGCCGCTGACCTGGTAGCTGACTTCGGTGTTGTCGACCAGGGTCTGGAAGCCGTGCGCGACGAACGGTGGCAGGAACAGCGCCCGGTAGTTGTCCGCGCTCAACTCCACCATCGCGTGGTCGCCGTAGGTCTGCGAGCCGGGACGGATGTCCACGGCCACGGCGGCGATGGCTCCGCGGGTGCAGCGGACCAGCTGGGTTTGGGCGTATGGCGGCACCCGGTGGTGCAGGCCCCGCACCGTGCCCCGGGTGTAGTTGAAGAAGATGTTCGTCTGGGTGACGTCGAAAGCCAGCCCGCGACTGGCAAATTCGTCGGCGCAGAAGGATCGGGAAGAGAAGCCGCGATGGTCGCATTGCGGTTCGAGGTCGATGATCGTCACGCCGGCGACCTGGGTGGGCGTGTACTTCACGTACCGCTCCTTTCCGCGCCGGGCGCGCCCATGGATTCGTGTGGGTTCATGTGCCGGCCTACGCGTATCCGCCCGACGGCGGGCGCGTCATCACGGTCGGGATGACCCCGTAGCGGGGTCCGAGGTTCTTACCCGACGCGGCGGCCAGACGGGGCAGCGAGCCCATGATGCTGGGCGGCGTGTTGGCGCCGGCCAGGCTGATGGTGGGCAACGCGGACGCCGCGCTGTGCGCCGCCGGGATCACGCTGGTCCAGCTGGCCGGCACCGCCAGCGGGCCGAGGGAGGCCGCGCTGCCCAGGCTGCCGACGACGCCCGAGCCGAGCGAGCCGAGCGCGCCCGCGCC
>NZ_GG770554.1:498000-505673 GCF_000164135.1 Mycobacterium parascrofulaceum ATCC BAA-614
CCGCGTTCGCGGCCCCCGAGGCGGCTGCTCCCGCGGCGTTCGCGGCCGCCATCGCGCCGTTCGCCAAGCCCTGACCGGTTTGAGCCATGCCGAGGATGGAGGACATCCCGTACAACGGCGTCGCCGCGGCCATGAAGTAGGTGGGAATGGAGCTCGGGACGCTGGACACGAGGCTCGACATGAGCGACGAAGTGGCGGAGTCGGTGACGGTGCCGGCGGTGGTGCCCCCGACGTCGGTCAGGGTGGCCGTGCCGGCGGTCATCGGCGACGAAAGCCCGTGCAGGGCATTGGGCACCGTGGACACCACGTTCGAGAGGGAAGAATGCGTCGCCGTCAAGGTTTCGGCCTGCGCAACGGCGCTGCTCTGGCTGGCCACACCCGCCGGGTCGGTGACGTTCGGCGGGGGGCTGAAGGGGGTCACCTCGCAGGCGGCCGCCGAACCGGCGGCGTACTCGTACATCGCCGCGGCGTCCTGGGCCCACATCTCGCCGTATTCGGCCTCGGTGGCCGCGATGGCCGCCGAATTCTGGCCGAAGAAGTTGGTGGCGATCAGCGTCGCGAGCTGGACCCGGTTCGCGGCGACGGCCGGCGGGGGAACGGTCATCGCGAAGGCGGCCTCGTAGATCTCCACGGCGAGTCTCGCCTGACCGGCCGCCTCGGCGGCCCGTGCGGCCGCGCCGGCGGTCCAGGCCATGTACGGAGCGAACGCGGAGGCCATGGTCAACGACGAAGGACCCAGCCAGCGGCCGGTCGTCAGCCCCGCGATCACCGACCGGTAACAGGCTGCCGCGGTGTGCAATTCGGCGGCCAGACCGTCCCAGGCCACCGCGGCGGCCACCAGCGAGAGCGGACCCGGACCGGCGTACATCCGCGCAGAGTTGAACTCCGGGGGGAACGCGCCAAAGTCGATCACGTCAGGCCCCGGACACCAGCTGAGACGTACCGGAGTGTCGACACTTCGCGGCTAAACATACTTAAAGTATGCAATGAGCCAGATGCGCTGCCGAAGAGTATTTCGCCTGCGGACGGGAAGGCACTTGGTCCCTTGTCGAGCGATCTACCTGCTGGCGCTGCCAGTGCGCGTGGGCCCATGGTCACGACCGGCATGTGGTTCTCCTAACGCGCTGCAAGTGGCCCGAATTCGACGTATTGGCTGTTCAACTGCCCGAACTCGGCGTTCGAGCCGCCCCGAACTACAAACTGACAATGTGATAATAGCGTACAAAACATACCAATAGTTTGCAAAGATACTGTGATCTGGACGACAAGTATTTGCAGGACCGTCAAGTCGGGTGCCTGCGGCTGCTAATCTCGGGTATGGCCTAAGTACTGCCCGGGGGTGGCCGGTCGGTGTTGCTCTAGATCGCAGAACCGAGGTGGATCCCGTGCTCATCAACCCGACGGCGATCGACCAGGTCCGGCTCGCGAACCCCAAGGAGATCGCTCGTGCTGTCCACGCCGACGTCGCAGGGCCCCACGTCCCCGCCCGCCTCGCGCCTTCGCAGACGGCCCGCGCCCGGGGCGCCGAGAGCTGAGCGGGCGACTCCGATGACGACCCATTCGGGCGATGGCCGCGCCGACGCGACGCGGCGACAGATCCTGCGGGCCGCCTCGCATCAATTCGCGCGCCGGCCCTACCACGAGGTCGGTCTCGACGACATTCTCGCCGAGGCTCAGCTGACCAAAGGCGCGATGTATTTCCACTTCAAGTCGAAGCACGCCCTGGCGGTGGAGTTGATCGACAAGCAGATCGCCGCGGCGACCGTCGCGGTGGGCGACCTGCTGACCAGAGGGCTTTCGGGCCTGGAGACCCTGATCGACTTCTCATACCTGATCGCCGTGCAAGACATCAAGACGGATTCGGTGCGGGCCGGCCTGAACCTGGTCGAGTCGGTCGGCAAGCCGGCCGGTCTGCAGGACACGCTGCTGGGCGGATGGGTGGAAGCGCTGTCGGGGGTCGTGGGGCAGGCCATCGCTCAGGGCGACATCGACGAGGGCTGCGATCCGGCAGACGTGGGACGCCTGATGGTGTCCCTGCACATGGGGCTGCGCAAGACCAGCAACCTGGACGATCCGGAACGGTTCCTCCTCGACCTGGAGAAATCCTGGTTGATCATCCTGGGTGGGATCCTGCAAGCGGACCGGACCGAGTACTTCCGCCAATTCCTAAGGCGGCGTGCGGCGCTCGCCGTCAACGCCAGCTCGACCGACGAGGATTCGCCGTAACGAACCGGGTGTGAGGACGGCCCGCCCGCCGGGCCGGCGGCTGCTATCTTTGACGTCTCGGCGGTCGATGTGAGGCAGAAAAGCGGCTCAGCGCATCCGTCATGACTCCGGAGGTGCAGGGACAATGCCGCGCCAGGTCCGATCCGAAGCCACTCGGCGCAAGATCCTCGACGCCGCGATCGAGGTGTTCGGCGAAGTCGGGTATGCCGCCGCCGGGTGGGGCGCGATCATCGAGCGCACGGGGATGACCAAGGGAGCCCTGTATCACCACTTCGATTCGAAGGATTCGCTGGCGTCCGACATTCTCCAGGAAGGCTCCGACGCGCTTCTCACCGCGTTCCGCAACGTGTGCGGGTCGTCGTCGCCCGGGCTGGAGAACATGCTGCACGGCGCCTTCACCATCGTCGAAGTGCTCAACTCCGACAGGATGGTTCGGACCGCTGAGCAATTGGCCTCTGCCTTAAGCGGATTGAACGAGTCCGCCGCGCGGTTTTACGCGGACCTGGCGGCGATGATCGCCGACCAGGCCCGGCGAGCGATCCGTGAGGGGGACATCCGCAACGACGTGGACCCCGATGCACTGTCCGAGTTCCTGGTCGGAGCGATGTTCGGAACGCGGTTGGTATCCAACGCGATAGCACGCCACGCTCCGGGCGCCGGCGGTCCCGTGGACATCACCGGGCGGCTGCGTCAGATCTTGGAACTCCTGCTGCCCGGCACCGTCACGGAGGCGTCGCTCCCATACTTCCGGCAATTCCTCGGTCGCGAGGTAATGCGACACGCCCCGGCCGTCGCCCCCCAGGCGGACGCCGACGGGGAGCCCTGATCGGTCGGGGCTCCACGCGGGCGAAGTCCGGGCCGGATGTGCCACACCCTGTTTCACCGTCGTCGAGACGGTGATTCGGTAACTGGGGCTCGACGCGCACTCGACAATGCATACTGTTCCGGTGATGTACCCGAAACGCCTGGGCAAAGTGGTTGCGCTGGCCGCTGTGGCCGGATTTTTGGTGATGAGCGCCCCGGCAGCGCCGGCCGCGCCCGGCGACCCGGTGACGGCGGCGGACTCGCCGACCCTGTCGCTGACCGACATTGGGTCGGCTCCGATGCTCGAGTTCTGGGGCTTGACGAGCAGCCAGCAATTGACGGTGCCGGTTCTGCACGGGCTGACACCGACGGCCCTGAACGCCACCGTCGAACTGCCCATCAATCTGCGGTCCGGCTTGCTCACCGTGACGCAGGGCGAGCGCACCCTCGCGCGCCTGACCCTGCCCACCGCCGACCAGGCGCCGATCGTCATCCCGCTGGCCGGCGCGGAAGTCAACGACAACTGGCTGTCGGTGACGTTGCGTTCCTACCTGGTGCCGTTGGACGGATACTGCCTCTACCCGGAGAGCCCGCTGCGCCTGACCAACGGGTCGATCACCTACACCGGGGTCGAACTGCCACCGACCACGGTCGCCCACTTCCTGCCGCCGGTGCTGCGCAAGCTGTCCATCTTCCTGCCGCAGTCGCCGTCCCCGAACGAGTCCGACACGGCGATTCAGCTGGCCGCCTCCGCGGCCTCCCACTACGGCAGGCAGTCACCGGAGATAGCCGTTATCCCGTTGCCCGAAGGGCAGAATGCGCCCCCGACGCCGCCGCAATCGCTGGAACGTCAGATCGTCGTCAAAGAGGGTCCCGACAACGGGCTCTCCCTGCAGGGCGCCGCCGGCGTGCCCTGGCTGCTGATGTCGGGGCCGCTCGGCCAGTCCGACGAATCGAACACGGCCGTGCTGTTCAACGACGTGTCGCAGCTGGCGTTGTCGTCCAAGGCGGCGGTGGAACAGTTGAAGCCCAAACCTCAACAGCTCGGCGACACCGCCACGTTGCGCGAATTGGGCCAGCCCGTCGTCAACGCCACGTCGCTGCAGCCGCGCGTGTCGATCGGACTGGACCAGACCAAGTTCGGTAGGCCCGTGCACGACCTGCGCGTGCACCTGCAGGGGTCCTACACCCCGACGCCGGGGAACATCGGCGGTCAGATCACCGTGAACGTCGGCCCGGAGACCATCGACCATTGGCCGACGGACGGGCACGGCACCGTCGACCGGTGGGTCGACGTGCCGGATCGACTCCTGCAGCGCTACACCAGCCTCGATCTGGTCATGGACGTCGCGGCCAACGTCGGACATTGCGGCGACTTCTACACCGTCGGCCCGGGGAACCAGCTCCTCACCTTGAACATCAACGGCGACAGCACGATTCAGAGCAGCCCCGCCGTGCCGCCGGTGCCGGACGGCTTTCAATCGGTGCCGCAGTCGTTGATGCCCCGGGTGCAGGTGGGCATCGAGCCGCACTCGCTGAGCGACACTGTGCGGGCGATCAATCTGGTGGTGGGCCTGCAGCGGATCAGCTCCGTGCCGCTGTTCACCACGGTCACCAGCGTGCAGCAGGCGATCGACTCGTCGGACCCCGCGATAGTGATCGCCGCCGACGGCTGGAACCACTCGAATGTCGCGCTCCCGGTGTCGGCGGGGCCCAGCGGGCCCATCACCGTCAATGCAGTCGAATCCGACGGCAAGCCGGCCAGGCTGACGCTGGACCCGGGACTCCGATTCTCCTCTCTGCAAACGGTTTTCAACCGCGGGCGGTCATTGTTGGTGGCGACGTCCAACGGGGCGCCCGGACAGCTCGACGAACTGCTTCGTTGGCTCAACAGCGACAACAAGCGCTGGCAACGCCTCAAAGGCGTCGCGGTGGTGTCCGCGCCCGGGGGACAGGAGCCGGTGACCGTCGAGCACCCGCCGGCGACCGGTCCGGCCGCGGGGTCGCCGGGCCACTCGGATCTCGGCTGGCTGTGGTGGTTCGGCGCGGGCTGGGTCGCCGTGGCCGTCGTCGGCGCCGGGGTGATCGTGTGGCGCACCAGGCGCGAATCGTGGCGGCGCCGCTAGCGTTCGGCGCTGGATGTCCCGGGGCAGCGGTCCGGTGACGCGCGCGGCCGTCAAGAACGTCGCGGCCGCACTGCTCTGCGCCGCCGGGGTCCCGGCGATCACCCGGCGGCGACACCGCGACGCGCTTGCCATCCTGATGTTTCACGGGGTGGAGGACCGGCCGCCGTCGCCGGCCTGCCGGCACGTGCTGCCCTTAGCCCTGTATCGCCGCCAAATGCACTATGTCCGTCGACATTTCAACGTGCTTCCGCTCGAGGAGGCCCTCGATCGCCTCGCCCGGGGGACCCTGCCGCCCCGTGCCGTGGCGATCACGTTCGACGACGGCACCCGCAACCTGGCCACCCACGCGGTCCCGGTGCTGCGTGAGCTGGGGCTGCCCGCGGCGGTGTTCCTGGCGACCGGCCCGATGGGCACCGGGGAGACCCTGTGGCCCGACCGGCTTTGGCTCGCCATCGCCCGCACCACCGCGGCCGAGGTCGACCTGGCCGCTTTGGGGCTGGGCACTCGCCCGCTCGGCGGCGCCGCCAACCGGGGCAAGGCCTACGCCGCGGCGGTCGAGGCGATGAAGGACCTGCCCGACGCGGAGCGACTGGCGCTGCTGGACAAGGTCCTCGGCGCACTGGGCTACCGCGACGACGGCGACGGCGGCCCATTCCGGATGCTCTCCTGGGACGAGGCGCGGGCATTGGCCGCCGACGGCTTGGTGACGCTGCATCCGCACTCGGTGACCCACGCCATCCTCGCCCGTTGCGACGACGGCAAGGTGGAGCGGGAGATCACTGCGTCCTGCACGGCGGTCGAACGTGAGAGTGGCTGTGCGCCGAGGATTTTCGCCTACCCCAATGGCCGGCCACAGGACTTCGACACCCGGGCCAAGGATGTGCTGCGCGACCGCGGCATCCGCTGGGCGTTATCCACCTCGGCGGGCTTCGCCGATCGGCGCTGCGACCCGCTGGCGCTGCCGCGCCTGGCGGTGGCCGGCGACGCGTCGTTCGGCCACTTCCGGTTGATGGTCTCCGGCGGCCTGCCGCGCCCCGGCCTGCTTCGCCGCGGCTAGCGGTCGTCCTGCCACAACTGCTCGGTCAGGTCCTGGAAGACCGCGAGGACGAACTGATCGTCGGCCCGCATCGCCGCCGACTTGCTCATCAGGGCCCGCACCACCGAACCGTCCTTGTGCGCCAGTTCGACGACCATGTTCGCCAGGGAATGAACCACCGATAACAACGAGTCGGAGGAGGCGGGCGCCTGATGGAAGATCTGCTCGAACCGCAGCGACAACACCTCTTCCGGCGTGTACCCCATCATCTCGGCGAACGCCGCGTTGGAAAACAGGATGCGCCCATCCTTCTCGATCGCCAGCACCGGAATCGGGATCCGCTCCAGCACCACCAACGCCGGCAGTTGCTTCAAGGTCGTCATCGGTGAGTCCCCGTGCTGCCGGTTGCGTCGTCGCTCCACCGGCCGATTATGGCGCATAACATAGGCTATACACGAGATCTTCGCGCAGATGCGCCCGCCCGGAGTGGCGGATCGTCTTGTTTCTCTCCTCCGTTCCGGCTCCGGGACGGTGTTTGCTCGCCGCGGACGCCCTCACGCCGGCGGTGTGCCGGCGCCGCAGAACCCGTCGATCAGGATGTCGAGGCGGGCGGCGTGATGGTCCGGGCGTAGCCGGGCGCTGCGGTCGAGGGTGACCAGGCCGTGCAGGGCGGCCCACACCACCTCGGTCAGCGTGTCGGGGTCCCGCGGCCCCGCGACCATGGCGACCGCTGCCCGCAGTTCGGCAAAGGCCGCCGTCAGCTCGGCCGGCGTGTCGGCCGCGGCGAATTCGAGCGTGGTCGCGCGCGTGAACATCGCATCGAAGAGCGCGGGATTGTCCCGGGCGAAACCGATGAACGCGTGGGCGACCCGCGTCAAGGCGTCCCGCCCGCCGGTGGCACCCCCGCGGGCGGTGGCCAGCGCGTCCGCGAGTTCGGCGAATCCCTCGACGGCGACCGACGCGGCGATGTCTTCCATGCCCGAGAAATGTTTGTAGAGGACCGGTTGGCTGTATTCGATCTCGGCGGACAGCCGGCGGGTGGTTACCGCGTCCCAGCCCTCCTCCTCGGCCAGCTTGCGCGCCGTAGCGGTGATGAGCCGGCGACGCGCCGCCCGTTCCCGCGCCCGGCGATCCTCGATTGCCATCGAGCAATTCTAGCGCCGATACGAAAGATAGCGGCGCTATTGACACCCAACGCGTTCGGGGTTAGCGTTGCTAACACTTATCGAGGCGGGAGGTGCGGCATGGTCGTAATGCTGTTCGCGGTGATCGCGGTGCTGGGCACCGGCGTGGTCTACGGCACCGACGTGTTCTGCGCGACGGTGCTGCGGCCCGCGCTGGCCCGCATCGACGATCGGGCCCTGCTGGCGACGACGGGCAACATCCATCGCTTCGGAGACCGCAGGATGCCGGTGCCCGGGGTGATCGGCCTGGCGGCGGCCGCGACGAGCGCGGCGCTCGCCGCGGCGTCCGGCCGCTGG
>NZ_GG770554.1:505970-548568 GCF_000164135.1 Mycobacterium parascrofulaceum ATCC BAA-614
TCCGGCCGCTGGCCGCAGGCCGGGGCGGCCGGCGCCGCGGTCGGCCTGTTGCTGGTCTGGCTGCTGATCTACCTGCGCGTGAGCGCGCCGATCAACCGCCAACTCACCGCCGGCGCGGACCAACCCGAGCCGTCAACCAACGCGCGTGGGCTGCAACGTGACTGGGACAGGGTGATCACCATCAGGGCTGCTCTGCAGGGCCTCGCCGTCGCGGCGTTGTGCCTGGCGCTGCTGCTCTGAAGTTGATCTGAAGTGGATCTGAGGGGGAAAGGACAACGGGACAATGAGCATGGGCAACAACATCGGACGGCTGCTGATGCGCGCGGCACCGCTGCTCAACAAGCCGGTCGCGGCGATGGCGGCCTCGCCGCGCCTCGGCGCGCGAATGCGGCGCAGCATCGCGCTCGTCACCTACACGGGCCGACGGTCGGGACGGACGTTCTCGATTCCGGTGGCCTACCGCCGTCGCGGCGACGAGATCGAGATCGCCGCGAACATGCCCGACGCCAAGACGTGGTGGCGCAACTTCGTCGGCGACGGCGCGCCGATGTCGGTGACACTTGATGGCGTCGAGCGCACCGGGCATGCCGTCGCGCACCGAGGCGCCGACGGGCGCGTCACCGTTCGCGTGCGCCTCGCAAGCGGTCAGTCGACCTGGTAGCGCGGGAAGACGCCGGTCGGCGCGGGCAGCGCCGTGCCGGGCGCCAGCCGCGTCGCCACCGCGTCGAAGCCGCGCCGCTCGGGCGCCTGGCCGAGCAGGTCCAGTAGCTTGCCCGCCGACTCGGGCATTACCGGCTGGACCAACAGCGCCGCGATGCGAACCGCCTCGCACGTCGTGTAAAGCACCGTCGCGAACCGCTTCCGGTCCGCCTCGGACTCGCTCTTGCGCAACACCCACGGCTGCTGGGCCGAGAAATACCTGTTAGCCGCGCCCAACATCAGCCAGATCGCTTCCAGCGCCAGATGCATTGCCTGGTTGTCGAATTCGATGCGAACGCGGTCGAGCAGACCGTCGGCGACGTCGAGCAGTTCGGTGTCCTCGGCGGTGAATTCGCCGGGCGCCGGGACGATTCCGTCGAGGTTCTTGGCCACCATGGACAGCGACCGTTGGGCCAGGTTGCCGAGCTCGTTGGCCAAATCGGTGTTGGTGCGGGTGACGATCGCGTCTTCGCTGTAGCTGCCGTCCTGCCCGAAGGGCACCTCGCGCAGCAGGAAATAGCGCAGCTGATCCACCCCGAACGTGTCGACCAGGGCATCCGGGTCGACGATGTTGCCCACCGACTTGCTCATCTTCTCGCCGCGGTTCAGCAGGAAGCCATGCGCGAAAACCCTTCGGGGCAAGTCGATCCCGGCCGACATCAGAAATGCCGGCCAGTAGACGGTGTGGAACCGGATGATGTCCTTGCCGATCATGTGCAGGTCGGCCGGCCAGTAGCGCCGGAACAGTTCGGAATCGGTGTCGGGGTAGCCGACCCCGGTCAGGTAATTGGTCAGCGCGTCCACCCAGACGTACACGACGTGGTCGGGATGCCCGGGGACTTTCACGCCCCAGTCGAACGACGTGCGCGAGATCGACAGGTCGCGCAAGCCGCCGGAGACGAAGCTGACCACCTCGTTGCGCCGCACCTCGGGGGCGATGAATTCCGGGTTCGCGTCGTAGTGGGCCAACAGCTTGTCCGCATACGCCGACAGCCGGAAGAAATAGGTCTGCTCCTCGGTCCAGGTCACCGGCGTGCCGGTCTCGACCGCGACCCGGGTCCCCTCCACCACGGCGGTCTCGGACTCGACGAAGAACCGCTCGTCGCGCACCGAGTACCAACCGGAATAGCTGTCCAGGTAGATGTCGCCCGCCGCCTCCATCCGCCGCCAGATCTCCTGGGACGCCTCGTGGTGGTCGGGGTCCGTCGTCCGGATGAACCGGTCGAAGGAGATGTTCAGCTTCTCCTGCAGCCGCTGGAAAACGTCGGAGTTGCGCCGCGCCAGCTCGGCGGTCGGGATGCCTTCCGCCGCCGCCGTCTCCATCATCTTCAGGCCGTGCTCGTCGGTGCCGGTCAGGAAGCGCACGTCGAAGCCGTCGAGCCGCTTGAACCGGGCGATCGCGTCGGTGGCCACGTACTCATAGGCATGCCCGACGTGCGGATTGCCGTTGGGATACGTGATCGCGGTGGTGACGTAGAAGGGCCTCATCGAGAGTCCACCTTATTGTGTGCGCGTGAGCTCCAACCGACGACAACGAGAAGCGCCGCCCGCGCCCGAACCGCTGGCGCCCCTGGTCGACGCCCACACCCACCTCGACGCCTGCGGTGCGCGGGACGCCGAGGGCGTGCGCGCCATCGTGGACCGCGCCGCGGCCGCCGGGGTGGGGGCCGTGGTCACCATCGCCGACGACCTGGAGTCGGCGCGCTGGGTGACGCGGGCCGCCGAGTGGGATCCCCGGGTGTATGCGGCGGTGGCCCTGCATCCGACCCGCGCCGACGCGCTGGACGACGACGCCCGCGCCGAGATCGAACAGTTGGTGGCGCACCCCAGGGTGGTCGCCGTCGGCGAGACCGGCCTGGACCTGTATTGGCCCGGGCGCCTGGACGGCTGCGCGCGGCCGGACACCCAGCGGGACGCCTTCGCCTGGCACATCGACCTGGCCAAGCGGTGCGGAAAGCCGCTGATGATCCACAACCGCGAGGCCGACGCCGAGGTGCTCGACGTCCTGGCCGCCGAGGGCGCGCCCGACACCGTGATCTTCCATTGCTTCTCGTCGGATGCCGCGATGGCCCGCCGCTGCGTGGACGCCGGGTGGTTGCTCAGCCTGTCGGGAACGGCGAGCTTCCGTAATGCCCGCGACCTCCAGGCGGCCATCCCGTTGATCCCGCTCGGGCAGCTGCTCGTGGAAACCGATGCGCCCTTCTTGACGCCGCATCCCTACCGTGGGGCGCCCAACGAGCCGTACTGCCTTCCTTATACTGTGCGAGCGGTCGCCGAACTGGTGGGCCGGCCGGCCGAAGAGCTGGCGCAGGCCACCACGAGCAACGCTCGGCGGGTCTACGGGCTGGCTCGCGATTGACTCGCGAAACGGGTCGATTCCGTTAACAAGCTCGCGCCGGAGTTGCTCAACATTGGCCGGTTCGTTACCGTCTTGTGATCGAAAGGGTGGGGCCTCCGGGCCCTTATTTGTCGCTTGGTGCTGATTAGGTCGTTGGGGTGCTTGCTGTGGCCGGGATAGACGCGCGTTGACCGTATTAACAAAACTTCATCAGACCCCGTCCCCGATGTTGCGGTTTGTCGTCGGTGGGCTGCTGGTAGTTCTCGCGTTCGCCGGCGGATTCGCGGTTTCGGCGTGCAAGACGGTGACGCTGACCGTCGACGGAATCGCGATGCGGGTGACGACCATGAAGTCGCGGGTGATCGACATCGTTCAGGAGAACGGCTTCGCCGTCGACGAGCGTGACGACCTGTACCCCGCCGGAGACGTCAAGGTGCACGACGCCACCAACATCGTGTTGCGTCGCAGCCGCCCGCTGCAGATCTCGCTGGACGGCCACGACACCAAGCAGGTGTGGACGACGGCGTCGACCGTCGACGAGGCGCTGGCCCAGCTCGCCATGACCGACACCGCCCCGGCCGCGGCCTCGCGCGGCAGCCGGGTCCCGCTGGCGGGGATGGCGCTGCCCGTCGTCAGCGCGAAGACGGTCCGCATCAACGACGGCGGCGCGACCCGCACGGTCCACCTGCCGGCGCCCAACGTCGCCGGGCTGCTGAGCGCCGCCGGCGCCCCGCTCCTCGAGGGTGACCAGGCGACGCCGAACGCGGCGTCGCCCATCGTCGACGGCATGGAGATCCAGGTGACCCGCAACCGGATCCAGCGAATCACCGAGCGGATGCCCTTGCCGCCGAACGCCCGTCGGGTCGAGGATCCGGACATGAACATGAGCCGCCAGGTGGTCGAAGACCCCGGCAGCCCGGGCACCCAGGACGTCACGTTCGCGGTCGCCACCGTCAACGGCGTCGAGACCGGCCGGTTGCCGATCGCCAACACGGTGATCACTCCCGCCCGGGACGCGGTGGTGCGGGTGGGCACCAAGCCCGGCACCGACGTGCCGCCGGTCAGCAACGGAGCCATCTGGGACGCCATCGCGGGCTGCGAGGCCGGCGGGAACTGGGCGATCAACACCGGCAACGGCTACTACGGCGGTGTGCAGTTCGACCAGGGCACCTGGGAACGCAACGGCGGGCTGAGGTTCGCCGCGCGCGCCGACCTGGCTACGCGGGAAGAGCAGATCGCCGTCGCCGAGGTGACCCGGGAACGTCAGGGCTGGGGCGCGTGGCCGGTCTGCAGCGGAAGAGCTGGTGCGAGCTGACCATCCGGCTGCTCGGTCGTACCGAGATCAGGCGGCTCGCCAAAGAACTTGACTTTCGGCCACGGAAATCCCTCGGTCAAAACTTCGTCCACGATGCCAACACGGTCCGCAGGATCGTCTCGACCGCCGGGGTGGGCCGCTCCGACCACGTCTTGGAGGTCGGTCCCGGGCTGGGCTCGCTGACGCTGGCCCTGCTCGACCGCGGTGCCGCCGTCACCGCCGTCGAGATCGACCCCGTCCTCGCCGAGCGGCTGCCGCTGACCGTCGCCGAGCACTCGCACAGCGAAATCCACCGGCTCACCGTGCTCAACCGCGACGTCCTGACCCTCGGACCGGACGAGCTCGCCGCCGAACCCAACGCGGTCGTCGCCAACCTGCCGTACAACGTGGCCGTGCCCGCGCTGTTGCATCTGCTCGCCGACTTCCCGTCCATCCAGACCGTGACCGTCATGGTGCAGGCGGAGGTCGCCGAGCGGCTGGCCGCCGAGCCCGGCGGCAAGGATTACGGGGTGCCCAGCGTCAAGGTCCGATTCTTCGGGACGGTCCGGCGGTGTGGCACGGTGTCGCCGGCGGTGTTCTGGCCGATTCCCCGGGTCTATTCCGGTTTGGTCCGCATCGATCGCTACCCCACCGCCCCGTGGCCCACCGACGAAGCGTTCCGCCGTCAGGTGTTCCGGTTGGTGGACATCGCGTTCGCCCAGCGCCGCAAGACGGCCCGCAACGCCTTCGTGGATTGGGCCGGCTCGGGCAACGAGTCGGCGAACCGGCTGCTGGCCGCCAGCATCGACCCGGCCCGCCGTGGTGAGACCCTGTCCGTCGACGACTTCGTGCGCCTGTTGCGGCGCTCCACCGAACCGGCCGATACCGCGGCCCCGGTCGGCCCGCCCGCGACGCAGCAGCAGCCGTCCCCGAGCTGACTGCGGTGTCTTCGGGGCGCCGCTGCGTGTAGTTGGCCGGTCGCAGCGATAGTCTGCTGCGGTGGGTGACAATGTCTGACGGCAATACCGCCGCCCAGTGGGTGCCCACCGGGTCGGTCACCGTTCGGGTGCCCGGGAAGGTCAACCTCTATCTGGCGGTCGGCGATCGTCGCGAGGACGGCTACCACGAGCTGACGACCGTGTTCCAGGCCGTCTCCCTGCTCGACGAGGTGACGGTCCGGAACGCCGACGTGCTGTCGCTCGAGCTGGTCGGCGAGGGCGCCGACACGCTGCCCACCGACGAACGCAACCTGGCCTGGCAGGCCGCCGAGCTGATGGCCGAACACGTCGGCCGGGCGCCGGACGTCTCGATCATGATCGACAAATCCATTCCGGTGGCCGGCGGGATGGCCGGTGGCAGCGCCGATGCGGCGGCCGTGCTGGTCGCCATGAACTCGCTGTGGGAACTCAACGTGCCCCGCCGCGACCTGCGCATGCTGGCCGCGCGGCTGGGTAGCGACGTGCCCTTCGCGCTGCACGGCGGCACCGCGCTGGGCACCGGCCGCGGCGAGGAGCTGGCCACCGTCCTGTCCCGCAACACCTTCCATTGGGTGCTGGCCTTCGCCGACGGCGAGCTGCTCACCCCGTCGGTGTTCGGCGAGCTGGACCGGCTGCGGGAGGCGGGGGATCCGCCGCGGCTCGGCGGCCCCGGGCCGGTGCTGGCCGCGCTGGCCGCGGGCGACGCGGAACAGCTGGCGTCGCTGCTGGGCAACGAGATGCAGGCGGCCGCGGTGAGTCTCAACCCGAAGCTGCGCCGGACCCTGCGCGCCGGCGTGGAGGCCGGCGCGCTGGCCGGCATCGTGTCCGGCTCGGGCCCGACGTGCGCCTTCTTGTGCGGCTCGGCGGGTGCGGCGGTCGACGTGGGCACCGAGGTGTCGGGTGCGGGGGTCTGCCGCACGGTGCGGGTCGCCAGTGGGCCCGTGGCCGGGGCGCGGGTGGTTCCGGCCCCGACCGAAGTGTGAAAATCGCCCCAAATCGCGCATTCGTTTGGGCTGTTCCCTAAGAGGAGTTTAAGATAATCCGCGGTGACGGGTACCGCTGAGCTAGACCACTCAATATCGTCGTCCGCCGGGGCTTCCGGCGGACGACTGATACTTCGGGCCCACCGGCGTTCTACGGCCCCGATCCTGGCTTATCGGGCGGTCGGACGCGAGGTCGTCGACTCATCGCCGATTCGAGACCTAACCGCTGCCCGACTGTGTTTGCGCGCCTGCTCCCAAGTGTTACCCGGCGGGCGGAATATGAGATCGCGGGCGTTGGGGCAAGCGCCGCAACCGAGGAGGTTTGTGTGAGCAGGTTTACCGAGAAGATGTACCGCAATGCCCGCAACGCGAAAACGGGCATGGTCACCGGTGAACCCCATGAACCGGTCCGCCACACCTGGGGCGAGGTGCACGAGCGCGCCCGTCGCATCGCGGGCGGCCTGGCCGCCGCGGGCATCGGACTCGGCGACGCGGTCGGTGTGCTCGCCGGTTTCCCGGTCGAGATCGCCCCGACGGCCCAGGGCCTGTGGATGCGCGGCGCCAGCCTGACGATGCTGCACCAGCCCACGCCACGCACCGACCTGGCCGTGTGGGCCGAGGACACCATGAACGTCATCGGCATGATCGAGGCCAAGGCGGTCATCGTCTCCGAGCCCTTCCTGGTCGCCACCCCGGTGCTCGAAGAGAAGGGCATCAAGGTCCTCACCGTGGCCGACCTGTTGGCGTCGGACCCGATCGACCCGGTCGAGGTCGGCGAGGACGACCTGGCGCTGATGCAATTGACGAGCGGCTCGACCGGATCTCCCAAAGCCGTCCAGATCACCCACCGCAACATCTACTCCAACGCCGAGGCGATGTTCATCGGCGCCCAGTACGACGTCGACAAGGACGTCATGGTGAGCTGGCTGCCCTGCTTCCACGACATGGGCATGGTGGGCTTCCTGACCATCCCGATGTTTTTCGGCGCGGAGCTGGTCAAGGTCACGCCGATGGACTTCCTGCGCGACACCCTGTTGTGGGCCAAGCTGATCGACAAGTACAAGGGCACCATGACCGCGGCACCCAACTTCGCCTACGCGCTGCTGGCGAAGCGGTTGCGTCGCAACGCCAAGCCGGGCGACTTCGACCTGTCCACGCTGCGGTTCGCGTTGTCGGGCGCCGAGCCCGTCGAACCGGCCGACGTCGAGGACCTGCTCGACGCGGGCAAGCCGTTCGGCCTGCGGCCCTCGGCGATCCTGCCCGCGTACGGCATGGCCGAGACCACGCTGGCCGTGTCGTTCTCGGAGTGCAACGCCGGCCTGGTCGTCGACGAGGTCGACGCCGACCTGCTCGCCGCCCTGCGCCGGGCCGTGCCCGCCACCAAGGGCAACACGCGGCGGCTGGCCACGCTCGGCCCGCTGCTGCAGGACCTCGAGGCGCGCATCATCGACGAGAACGGCGACGTGATGCCGCCGCGCGGCGTCGGCGTCATCGAGTTGCGCGGTGAGTCGCTGACGCCCGGCTACCTGACCATGGGCGGCTTCATCCCGGCGCAGGACGAGAACGGCTGGTATGACACCGGCGACCTCGGCTACCTCACCGAGGAGGGCCACGTCGTGGTCTGCGGACGCGTCAAGGACGTCATCATCATGGCGGGCCGCAACATCTATCCCACCGACATCGAGCGCGCCGCCTGCCGCGTCGAGGGGGTGCGGCCCGGCTGCGCCGTGGCGGTGCGCCTGGACGCCGGCCACTCCCGCGAGACGTTCGCCGTCGCCGTCGAGTCCAACGCGTGGCAGGACCCGGCCGAGGTGCGCCGCATCGAGCATCAGGTCGCCCGCGAGGTGGTCGCCGAGGTCGACATGCGGCCGCGCAACGTGGTGGTGCTCGGCCCGGGCACCATCCCGAAGACCCCGTCGGGCAAGCTGCGCCGGTCGCACTCCGCCACCCTGGTCACCTAAGGCCGGCCTTGCCGGCGCGCGCCTACCAGGCGTGCACGCGGTTCTGCGCCGGCTCGAGCCCCAGCTCGACGAGCAACTCCGTGGCGTCCGCGGCCTGCTCGCAAATGGTGGGGACGTCGCCGCGTTCGGCGGCGGAGAAGTTCTCCAGCACGAAGGCCGCCGGGTCCTTGCGTCCCGGCGGACGCCCGATGCCGATGCGGACCCGCTGAAACTCCTTGGTGCCCAGCGCGGACGCCACCGAGCGCAGGCCGTTGTGGCCGCCCTCACCGCCGCCGATCTTGAGGCGGATGCGCCCGAAGTCGAGGTCGAGGTCGTCGTGGACGACCACGATGTCGGCGGGGGGGACCGAGTAGAACTTTGCCAACGGCCCGACCTGGCGGCCGGACTCGTTCATGTAGCAGCGCGGCTTGGCCACCAGCACCGGGTGCCCGGCCAGCCGGCCGCTGACCACCTCGGCCCCGGACCGCTTGTGCACCTTGAACTTCGAGCCCAGCCGGCCAGCGAGCAGGTCGGCGACCATGAAGCCGAGGTTGTGCCGGGTGCGGGCGTAGTTGTCTCCGGGGTTGCCCAGGCCGACGACCAGCAGCGGCTCGGCCACGACGGGGTCCGCCTACTCGGACTCGTCCGCGGCGGCCCCGGAATCTGTGGCCTCGCCGGCTTCCTCTTGCGCGGGGGCCGCTTCGGCCTCGGCGCCCTCGCCGGCGCCCTCTTCCTCGAGGTCCTCGGCCGTCGGTGCGGTGACCACGTTCACCACCAGCATCTCCGGGTCGGAGATGAGGTTGACGCCCTTCGGCAGCGTGATCTGCCCGGCGGTGAACTGGGTGCCCGGCTCGGCGTCCTCGATGGACACCGTCAGCTGCTCGGGGATCGACAGCGCGTCGGCCTCGATCTCGATGGTGTTGGTGTCCTGGGTGACCAGGGTGCCGGGGACGGCGTCGCCCTCGATGACGACCCGGACCTCGACGACGACCTTCTCGCCGCGGCGCACGACCAGCAGGTCGGCGTGCTGGATGGTGCGACGGATCGGGTGGATGTCGAGCGCCTTGGTCAGCGCCAGCTGTTCCTTGCCGTCGATGTCGAGGGTCAGCACCGCGTTGGTGCCCGCGTGGCGCAGCACGGCCGCGAAGTCGTGGCCGGGCAGCTCCAGGTGCTGCGGGTCGGCGCCGTGGCCGTAGAGGACCGCGGGAATCTTGCCCTCGCGCCGGGCTCGGCGCGACGCGCCCTTGCCGGTCTCGGTTCGCACCGTGGCGGTGAGTTGGTTGCCTGCGGACTTGGCCATCGTGTCGCTCCTGTGTGCTCAGTGCCTGAGTGTTGGGGGCACGGCAAGGATCGCGACAGTCCGTCGGCCTCCGTCGATAACGGTGCTGGCTGGCCAGCCACCCTCGCCGTGACGCCCGGTCAGGTTAGCGCATCCGCACCTCAGGGCGGAAATCCGGGCGGGCCGGGGCGCGTGCGCCCGCCCGGCGGGGAACTCGGCGTCGGTGCGCCCGGCCGGCCGGGCGTTGGGTGCGTCGCCGGCGGTTGCATCCGCACCTCAGAGTGGAAATTTGGTGCCGGTGAGCTGCTCGGACAGCTCCCACAGCGCGGCGGCCGTCTGCGGGTCGCGCGCCCGCGGGCTGCGCCGGACCGGTTGGGTGCGGCCGACCTGGCCGAACCGCGGCCCGATGAACGAGTCGCCCGGGAGGTCCTGTGACGCTGCGTACAGCGTTTGCCGGGCACCGAAGTCGGCGTCGGTCGCCACCACCCTGGTGACCGCCGACATCATCGCGTCGCCCAGCTTGCGGCCGGAGGCGCCCTGCAGGTTGGTGTGCGAGTAGCCGGGGTGGGCGGCCAGCGCGCGCAGCGTGGAGCCGGCCGCGTCCAGGCGTCGCTGCAGCTCGCTGGTGAACAGCAGGTTGGCGAGCTTCGATTGGCTGTAGGCCAACCAGGGCGAGTATCGCCGCCGCTCCCAGTTCAGGTCGTCGAGACTGATCCGCCCGGGCCAGTGCGCCATCGACGACACGGTGACCACCCGATCGGTGAGCTTCGGCAGCAACAGGTTGGTGAGCGCGAAGTGCCCGAGGTGGTTGGTGCCGATCTGGCTCTCGAAGCCGTCGATCGTCTTCGCGTACGGGGCGGCCATGATGCCGGCGTTGTTGATCAACACGTCGACCTTGTCGATGCCGTCGGCGAACTCGCGCACCGACGACAAGTTCTGCAGGTCGAGCGGGCGCACCTCGACCGGGCCGGTGTGCGAGCCCCTGATCTGTAGCGCGGCCTTCTCGCCCTTGCGGACGTCACGGACCGCCATGATCAGGGTGGCGCCCCGCCGCGCCAGCTCGCGGGCCGTCACCGCGCCCAGACCGCTGTTGGCCCCGGTGACGATGACGGTGCGCCCGGCGAACGACGGCAGGTCTGCGGCGGTCCAGTTGGTCATGACTGACGAGGGTAATCGGGCTCGCTCACTCCCGGACGTCGAACTCCAGCGGCAGGGTCGTGGGGCCGGTGATGCCACTGATGGCTTGCCACGGAGCCGGGCCCGTTCGACGGGGGTTGGGCATGCGTTGGGTGATGACCCGAAGCGCTTCGGTCAGTTCCAGACGCGCCAGGTGCGCGCCGAGACAGTAGTGCACCCCACCCCCGAAGGTGAGCATTGCCGGTGGGTCTGCGCGGGTGATGTCGACGTGGTCCGGGTGGGGGTAGGCGTCTGGGTCGCGGTTGGCCGCCGCGGTGTTGGCCACGACCAGGGTGCCGGCGGGAATCCGGACACCGGCCAGGTCGACGTCCTCGGCGGCCAGGCGGATCGTGCCGAAAACGACCGGGTAATAACGCATGAGCTCGTGGACCGCGCCGGACGCGAGCGCCGGCCGCTCGGCGAGCAGGGCCCACTGGTCGGGGTGGGCGGCGAGCACCTGCACGGCGGCGGCGAGCTGGTTGCGGGTGGTGTCGGTTCCGGCGCCGAGCAGGGTCGCGCACAGCATCAACAGTTCGTCGTGGCTGAGGCGGTCGCCCGGAAAAGCGGGGTCTTCGGTTCGGATGAGCTCGGAGATCAGGTCGTCGGACAGCGAGGCGCGTCGCCGCCCGATCAGGTCCTCGAGGTAGGCGTCGAGTTGATCCCACGCGGCCAGGATCGCCGGGCCGTCTTCGGCCACGTTCCAATCGAAGATCTTCTTGATGTCGTCGGTCCAGCCGCTGAACAGTTGCCAGTCCTCGGGCGGCGCGCCCAGCAGCGCGCAGATCACCGGCGTGGGGTAGCGGCGGGCGATGTCGGCGACCACGTCGCAGTGGCCCGCGGTCGTCAGCGGATCGACCAGCCCCGTGATGATGTCGACGACCAGTGTGCGCAGGCGCTCGGCGCCCCGGGGCGCGAACGCCTTGGACACCAGCCGGCGCAGCCGGTGATGCCGGGCGCCGTCGAGACCCAGGATGTTGCTGATCGCCCGATCCCAGAGCGGACCCGACGTCACGCCCTGCAGGTCGAGTCCGAGGCCGCGCGCCGTGACGAACCGGCCGTCGCGCAGCACGGTTCGCACCAGCTCGTAGCTCAACATCTCGGGCCCATGGGGACCGATCGCGATCGGGGCCTGGCTTCGCGCGTCGGCCAGCACTCGGTGCGCCTCGTCGGGATCGGTCAGTTGGTCGTAGTCGACGGTGGGCAATCCGGCGTCGAAGACGCTCGGGCAGTCGCTGATCAAAGTGGTCATGCCAGTCGACTATCCGGCGCCGGGGACTCCAGACCATCCGCCACAGCGCGTAAATGTGCGCGGCCCATCGCGTAGGTTCGCGCGCGACGCGCGTAGAAGATCTACGCGCACTGGCCGATGTTTGCGTGGTTCGCGGCCGCGATGCTGGCTACCATGAGCCAACACGCGGAGATGCCGTCGCTGAACTGGAACGAGTTGGGCGTGAGCGAGTTGCTGCCTACCGGCACGGTTACGTTGCTGCTGGCCGACGTCGAGGGTTCCACGCGGCTCTGGGAAACCCAGCCCGAGCAGATGACCGCCGCGCTGGCCCGGCTGAACAAGACGGTGAACGACGCGGTCGACGCGCACGCCGGCGTCCGCCCGCTCGAGCAGGGCGAGGGCGACAGCTTCGTCGCGGCATTTTCCCGCGCATCGGACGCGGTGGCGTGCGCGCTAGCCGTGCAGCGCGCCCCGCTGGCGCCCATCCGTCTTCGAATCGGGATACACACCGGCGAGATCCAGTTGCGCGACGACGCCAACTATGCCGGCCCGACCATCAACCGCACGGCGCGGTTACGCGATCTCGCGCATGGCGGACAGACGGTGTTGTCCGGTGCGACCGAATCGATGGTGGTGGATCGGCTGCCCGACGGCGTATGGCTCGCCGACCTTGGCAGCTACCCGCTGCGCGATCTGCCGCGCCCCGAGCGAGTGGTGCAGCTGTGCCATCCCGACCTGGCCAACGAGTTTCCGCCGCTGCGCGTCGGCAGCGCGGTTGCCGCGCATAATCTCCCGGCCCAGTTAACGAGTTTCATCGGGCGCGAAGCAGAAATCGAGCAGTTGCGGCACATCGTGGCGGACAACCGCATGGTGACCCTGACCGGCGCGGGCGGCGTGGGCAAGACGCGGCTTGCCATCGAGATCACTTCCGATCTCGGCGACCGCTTCCCCGACGGACAGTGGTACGTCGACCTCGCGCCGATCACCATTCCGGCGGTGGTGCCGGTCGCCGTCGCGCGTGCGCTCGGCCTCCCCGATCAGCAGGTTCTTTCCACCACGGAACTACTGGTGCGATTCTTCGGCCGGCGGAACATGTTGCTGTTACTGGACAACTGCGAGCACCTGATCCACGCGTGCGTGGCCCTGACCGAGGAATTGCTCAAGGCTTGCCCGCAGTTGACCATCCTGGCCACCAGCCGTGAACCGCTCGGCGTGCCGGGCGAATTCGGTTGGCGGGTACCGTCCTTGAGCTTGGCTGACGAATCGATCGAGTTGTTCGCCGTCCGCGCCCGGCGTTCGCGGCCTGATTTCGTTGTGGGAGAAGATAATCGGGCTCCGGTCGAAGAGATTTGCCGCCGCTTGGATGGCATGCCGTTGGCGATCGAGCTTGCCGCGGCACGGGTTCGGGCGCTGTCGTTACAGCAGATCCTCGACAGCCTGCATGACCGGTTCCGGCTCCTCACCGGGGGCGCCCGCACCGCGGTGCGCCGCCAGCAGACGCTGCGGGCCTCGGTGGATTGGTCCCATGCGCTGCTCACCGAACCCGAACGAATTTTGTTCCGCCGCTTGGCCGCATTTGCGGGCGACTTCGACCTGGACGCCGCTCAAGCCGTCGGCGCCGGCAGCGAAGTCGAAAGCTACCAGTTGTTGGACCAGTTGAGCCTGCTGGTCGACAAATCGCTGGTGGTCGCCGACGACACCGGCGCCGGGATGCGCTACCGGTTGTTGGAGACGGTTCGCCAGTATGCGCAGGAAAAACTCGGTGAGTCCGGTGAGTCTGACGAGGTGCGGACCCGCCACCGCGATTACTACGTCGCGAAGGCCGCGGAACTGGCGTCAGAGGGCCATTCCGGCGATGAGCTGCTGTTGCGCTGGGGAGAAACAGAAGTCGACAATCTGCGGGCCGCCTTCACCTGGTGCCGTGAAAATTCCGACCTGGAGGCCGGGCTGAGGCTTATCTCGTTACTCCGACCGCTGTGGCTGCGAGGCGGGCGCACCCTGGAGGGCATAGCCGGACTGGACTCGATTCTCAACGAGGCAGGTCATTCTGAGATCGCTCCGGCAGTGCGGGCGGGTGCCCTGGTCGAGCGACAGGTCCTCGCGGCATGGATCGGAATCCCAACGGAGTTGGGGCCCGCTGAGGACGCGCTTGGAATAGCAAGACAGCTCGCCGATCCGACGCTGGTCACCCGGGCGCTGATCGGATGCGGCATGAGCAGCGTTTACAGCTCGGAGCTGGCACAGCCCTACTTCGCGGAGGCGATCGACCTCGCCGGCGCCGCCGGTGATTTGTGGAGTCTTTGCCAGATCTACAGCCACCAGGCGACGGTTGGGGCTTTCGCCGGGCGACCAATCGAGGCGCGCGCGGCCGCCGAAAGGGGGCGTGGTCTCGCCGAAACGCTGGGCGACAAGTTCTTCTCACGCAATTGCCGGACCTGGCTCGGTATCGCGCTGATGATGCAGGGGCATCTCGCCGAGGCCAAGGAGGTGGGCAGGACTTTGGCGGAGGAGGCGGAGGCGGCGGGCGAGGTGGTAATGAAAACCTATGGGCACACGGTCCACAGCGTGGTGCTCAGTCGCCTCGGTCGCGCCGCCGCCGCGCGGTCCGCTGCGGAGTCCGCCCTGGCGGCCGCCGAGGCGATGGGCGGGTCGTCCGACGACACGGTGTACGCGATGCTCGCGGACGCCGCGCTGACCGCCGGCGACGCGGGTGAGGCGCTGCGGCTCTGCGAGACGGCATGGCAGCGCACCAGTCCGTCACGGGAGGTGTTCACCAGAAGCGTCAACCCGATCGCCGAGGCCGCCTTGGCATGCGGCGAACTGGAGGTCGCCCGCCGATGGGCCGATGAGAACGTCGCCATCGTGCCGGGTTACCAACAGATGGTGGCGCTGACGGCGCGCGCCTACATCGCGATGGCACAGGGCGAGCCGGGCCAAGCGGAGCGTGACGCGCACGACGCCCTGGCGGTCGCCGCCCGCGTCCAGGGATACCTCCGGGTGCCCGACGCGCTGGAATGCCTGGCGTGCCTGGCGGTGGACGCCGGCAACCACCCGCACGCGGCTCGTCTGCTGGGCGCGGCGGATGGAATGCGGCGGCGGACGGGTGAGGTTCGCCGCCCGATGTACGAATCCGGCTACCAGGCCGTGCTGATGAAGGCGCGAGAAGCGCTGCCGGACAGCGACTTCGACACTAACTGGGCCGAAGGCGCCGCCCTGTCCACCGAGCAGGCGATCGCGTACGCGCAACGCGGCCGCGGGGAGCGCAAACGCCCCGCCAGCGGTTGGGAATCGTTGACCCCGATGGAACACGACGTCGTTCGCCTGGTCCGGGAAGGGTTGGGCAACAAGGAGATCGGTGCGCGGCTGTTCGTCTCACCCCGCACCGTGCAAACTCACCTCACCCACGTGTATGCCAAGCTGGGTATCTCGTCACGGGTGGAACTCATCAAGGACCAGCACTGCACATGATCGCGCCGAGATTGCCGCCAGGGCTGTGGTTCGGGCCGCGATCACGACCATGGGCGCAATCTCGCCGACCAAAGCCTGAGATCACTTCGCCGCGACGACGAACCCCCGCATGATCGCCTCGATGTCGGTGGACTGCGCGACCGCCTCGTTGGCCAGGCCGGTGATGGTGAGCTGGACCAGGTATCGCTGCTTGGCGGGCGGCGCCCCGGTTGCGATGACGATCCGGTTGAAGCTGTGCAGCCGGGTGCCGTCCAGGTCGTAGCTGCCCTGGATCATCGACGAGGGGAAGCCGTTGTACGGCGTCGTCGAGGCGTCCAGTTGCTTGAAGTCCTCGAACAACTGGGCGTCGTCGTTGCCGTGCTGGATCACCTGGGCGGGGTCGAAGTCGCCGTGCAGCTTGAACACCACGAGTCGGGCGGTCGGATACTTGCCGCCCTTGGAGATCATCAGCGTCTCCTTTGCGATGTGCGGATTGCTCGCGACCGTCCAGCCCGCGGGCGTCGGTATCGACACGGTCAGGTCGGGCAGGTTGCCCGGCGCCACTTGCTCCCCCGTCACGCCGATGTTCTGCAGGTACTGCGATAGCGGGACGGGCTTCGCGGCCCTCGTCGTGGTGGTCGTGGTCGTCGACGTCGTCGACCAGATGGATTGGTAGTCAGGCGTTTTCGGACCACATGCCGCCGCGGGCAGTGTCAGCGCTATGGCCGCGGCCGCACACGCACGTCTCACAGAATCTCGCGGACCTGCTCGACCGGCCGGGCCAGCCGGGTGCCCTTCGGGGTGACGACGAACGGCCGCTCGATCAGGATGGGGTGTTCCGCCATGGCGTCGAGCAGCTGGTCGTCGGTCGCTTCGGCGAGACCCAATTCGCCGTAGAGCGATTCCCGCCTGCGCACGGCGGTGCGCACGTCGATCCCGGCATCGCGAATCATCCGCACCAGTTCGTCGCGCGACGGCGGATTCTTGAGGTACTCGACGATCGTCGGCTCGAAACCGTTGTCGCGCAACAGGTCCAGCGTCTTGCGTGAGGTGCTGCACCGGGGGTTGTGGTAGATGACGGCGTCGTCAGACCGCGAAGCCATCTAGGCGTCCCCGTCGAACAGCCCCGTGACGGAGCCGTTTTCGAAGACGGCGCGGATGGTGCTGGCCAGCAGTGGCGCGATGGACAGGACCGTGAGCTGCGGGAAGCGCTTCTCCTCGCCGATCGGCAGCGTGTTGGTGACGATCACCTCCCGGGCGCCGCACGCCGCCAGCCGCTCGGCGGCCGGGTCGGACAGCACCCCGTGGGTGGCGGCGATGATCACGTCACCGGCGCCCTCGTCGCGCAGCAACTTGACCGCGCCGGCGATGGTGCCACCGGTGTCGATCATGTCGTCGATCAGCACGCACGTCCTGCCCTGCACCTCGCCGACGACGCGGTTGGACACCACCTGGTTGGGCACGCGCGGGTCGCGGGTCTTGTGGATGAAGGCGAGCGGGACGCCGCCCAGCGCGTCGGCCCACTTCTCGGCGATGCGCACCCGGCCCGAGTCGGGGGAGACGACCACCATGTTGCCGTCCGGGTAGTTGTCCCGGATGTACCCGGTCAGCAGGTTCTGCCCGCGCATGTGGTCGACCGGCCCGTCGAAGAAGCCCTGGATCTGGTCGGTGTGCAGGTCGACGGTCACGATGCGGTCGGCGCCCGCCGTCTTGAGCAGGTCGGCAACCAGCCGCGCCGAGATGGGCTCGCGCCCGCGGTGCTTCTTGTCCTGCCGGGCGTAGGGGTAGAACGGCATCACCGCGGTGATCCGCTTGGCGCTGCCCCGCTTGAGGGCGTCGATCATGATCAGCTGTTCCATCAGCCAGTCGTTCACCGGCGCCGGCGCCGACTGCAGGACGAAGGCGTCGCACCCGCGGACCGACTCGTGGAACCGCACGAAGATCTCGCCGTTGGCGAAGTCCCGGGCCGTCTGAGCGGTGACGTGGACGTCGAGCTCTTTCGCCACCTGCTCGGCCAGCTCCGGATGCGCACGGCCGGAGAAGAGCATCAGGTTTTTGCGGTTGTCGGTCCAGTCGTGGCTCAACGCACTGCCCTCGCCGTTCGAATCGAAATCGGAGGTCCAATCGTACGTAGCGAATGGTACGGAAGTGTGGCCGGGTTACCAGATACCAAAGTCACGATGTCTTTTCGGGCTCGGCGGCCTGCTCGGCGTCGCCGGCGGGTTTTCCGGCCGCCTTTTCGGCGGCTTCGGCGGCCGCGCTGCCCGGCCGTTTGCGCTGCACCCAGCCCTCGATGTTGCGCTGCGGGCCCGCCGAGACCGCCAGCGCGCCCGGCGGGACGTCCTCGCGGACCACGGTTCCCGCCCCGGTGTACGCCCCGTCCCCGACCGTCACCGGCGCGACGAACATGGTGTCCGACCCGGTGCGCACGTGCGACCCGACCGTGGTGCGCCGCTTGTTGGCGCCGTCGTAGTTGACGAAGACGCTGGACGCGCCGATGTTGCTGTGGTCGCCGATGTCGGCGTCGCCGACGTAGGTCAGGTGCGGCACCTTGGTGCCGGTGCCGATCGTGGAGTTCTTGGTCTCGACGAACGCCCCGAGCTTGCCGTCGTCGCCCAGCACCGTGCCGGGCCGCAGGTAGGTATAGGGGCCGACGGTGGCGCCGGCGCCGATCGACGACGACGTGCCGTGGGTGCGCACCACCGATGCGCCGTCGCCGACGGTGACGTCGGTCAGCGTGGTGTCGGGTCCGACGACGCAATGGCCGCCGAGCCGGGTGCTGCCCAGCAGCTGCGTGCCGGGGTGGATCACGGTGTCGCGGCCGATCGTGACGTCGACATCGATCCAGGTGGTCGCCGGGTCGACGATCGTCACCCCGGCCATCTGATGGGTGGCGACGATCCGGCGGTTCAGTTCGGCCCCCAGCTGGGCCAGCTGGACGCGGTTGTTCACCCCGGCCACCAGGGCGCTGTCGTCGACGTGCCGGGCGTGGATGGCCCGCCCGTCCCCGCGCAGGATGGAGATGACGTCGGTCAGGTAAAGCTCCTGCTGGGCGTTGTTGGAGCTCAGCCGGCTCAGCGCCGAGCGCAGCGCCGCGACGTCGAAGGCGTAGACCCCGGCGTTGACCTCGCGGATTTCGCGCTGCGAGGGTGTCGCGTCGGCGTGCTCCACGATCGCGGTGACCTCGTTGTCCTGGGTGCGCAGGATGCGGCCGTAGCCGGTTGGGTCGGCGAGGGTCGTGGTGAGCACGGTCGCGGCGGCCGAGCCCGCGTTGTGCGTCGCGATCAGGTCGGCCAGCGTGTCGGGGTCCAGCAGCGGCGTGTCGCCGGAGGTGACGACCACGACCCCGGCGTAATCCTCGGGCAGCGCGGACAGGCCGCAGCCGACCGCGTGGCCGGTGCCCAGGGGCCGGTCCTGCAGGGCGACTTCGATGCCGCGGCCCAGGTTGTCGGCCCATTCGGCGACCAGTGGCGCGATGCGCTGGTGGTCGTGGCCCAGGACGACCACCAGGTGTTGGGGCGCGACCTTGGTGATCGCGTGCAGCAGATGGGACAGCATGCTGCGGCCGCCGATCGTGTGCAGCACCTTGGGGGTGTCCGACCGCATCCGGGTGCCGGGCCCGGCCGCGAGCACCACGACCGCGGTATCGCCACGAGACGCCATCAACTCTCCTCAACCCGGCGCGAACCTGCGTGTCGGTACGACGACACGCCGTCAAGGGTGTCATCACACCGGACGTCGGCGCAAAGACCGCCGACTTCACGTCGCCGACCGTGGCCCCGCCCACGGGAACTGCCCGGCGGATTCGGGCACGGGTGCCACCCGCGACCCAGGGTGCGATGCTCCGTCGCCAGGACTCGAACCTGAACTATCTGAACCAAAATCAGAGGTGCTGCCGATTACACCACGACGGATCGCCAGGCCCGTACGCCCGCGCCACCAAGAGACTTTAGACGGTGCGGGCCCCGATCGCGTGGCCGAGGGAAAGACGGCCGGTTCGGCGCCGCGGACGCTATACGCTGATTGACGTGGCTGTTCTCGACAAGGAGCCGGACAAGGAGGTTCGCGCGCCGCGCGCACGGATGACCGGCAGCGAGCGCCGGCAGCAACTCATCGGCATCGCGCGCTCGCTGTTCGCCGAGCGCGGTTACGAGGGCACCTCGATCGAGGAGATCGCGTTGCGCGCCAACGTGTCCAAGCCGGTCGTCTACGAACACTTCGGCGGCAAAGAGGGCCTGTACGCGGTGGTCGTCGACCGCGAGATGTCGGCGCTGCTCGACGGCATCACCTCGTCGCTGACCAACAACCGCTCCCGGGTGCGGGTCGAGCGCGTAGCCCTGGCGTTGCTCACCTACGTCGAGGAGCGCACCGACGGCTTCCGCATCATGATCCGCGACTCCCCGGCCGCGATCAGCTCGGGCACCTACTCCAGCCTGCTCAACGACGCCGTCAGCCAGGTCAGTTCCATCCTGGCCGGCGACTTCGCCCGGCGGGGCCTGGATCCGGACCTGGCGCCGCTGTACGCCCAGGCGCTGGTGGGCTCCGTGTCGATGACGGCGCAGTGGTGGCTGGACACCCGTGAGCCCAAGAAAGAAGTGGTCGCCGCCCACCTGGTCAACCTGATGTGGAACGGGCTGACCCATCTGGAAGCCGACCCCAGGCTGCAGGACGAGTAGGGACTCGGCCCGGCGGGTTCACGGGGTCAGCGTCACACCCGCCGCGACGACGGGCCGGGGGAAATGTTCTGCGGCGCAGGCCTCGTCGAGCGCGTCCTCGATGACGGCGGCCAGCTCGTCGGCGCCGGGTTCCGACCCGCCGACGTGGGGGCCGGCCTGGCCACCGCCCAGGTGCAGTTCGGTGAGGATGACGCCTTGCCGGGCGCGGACGTCCGCCATCGCGGTGATCGTCCGGCGGATCGCCTCGCCGTAGCGGGCCGGGGCGCCGCCGGCCCGGGTGCCGGCAGGATCCGGCCGACAGTGCAGGCCCACGAGGCCGAACGTGGTGCGCGCCGACCCGCGCCGCGCCGGGCCGGCGACGTGGGGAGCCTCGAGGGGCGAGTCCAGCACGATGCGCCCGACGCCGGCGCCCACCGCCGCGCGCAACAACTCGGGCGATCCGGGGTGCGCGACGATGCGCGCCGGGTCCGTCCCCGCGGCGAGGGCGACCGCCAGCTCGCGGTCCGAGCGGACGCCGATGGCGAGGCCCTCTTCGCGAGCGAAGCGCGCGACGGCGGCAGTCAGCGGCGACCGGCCGAAGTAGACGACACGCGCGCCCCGCAGCGCGTTGCGCCACCGGCGGGCGCGGTCCCGGAAATCCGCCTCGTCAATCACGCCGGCCGGGGCGCGGCGTCGCGCGCGGGCCCACAGCGGGGGCGCCGCGTCATCGATCGCGTCACCGATGGAGGGCAGGGTGTCCAGCAAGGTCATGCATCCAACGTGCGCCCGCGGGGGGCCTCGCGCCGGGTTCCTTACGAACCTTTGACGGCGTCGGGCTCGATATTGACGAATCCTGGCGCCCCTAGAATGGATTCATCATGACCGCACCGGGGCCTGCTAGCCCAGAACCCCCGATCGCGGGGCTCGTTGAATTGGCGCTCACCGCGCCGACCTTCCAGCAGCTGATCGAAAGCGCGGCCGATCGACCGCCCGAGCTTCACCTGGTGGGTCCAGCCAGCGCACGGCTCTTCGTGGCCAGTGCCCTGGCGCGGTTGGGACCTCTGCTGGTAGTCACCGCGACCGGGCGCGAAGCCGACGACCTGACCGCCGAACTGCGCGGCGTCTTCGGCGATGCCGTCGCGGCCTTTCCGTCCTGGGAGACCCTGCCGCACGAGCGGCTCTCGCCCGGCGTCGACACCGTCGGCACCCGGTTGACGGTGCTGCGCCGGCTGGCCCACCCCGAGGATGCGCGGCTGGGCCCTCCGCTGCGGGTGGTGGTGACGGCGGTGCGCTCGTTGCTGCAGCCGATGACGCCGCAGCTGGGCCTGGTGGAGCCGGTCACGTTCAGCGTCGGGCAAGAGATGGCGTTCGAGGAGGTCGTCGCCCGGCTGGTCGAGCTGGCCTACACCCGGGTCGACATGGTGGGCCGGCGCGGCGAGTTCGCCGTGCGCGGGGGGATTCTCGACGTCTTCCCACCCACCGCCGAGCACCCGGTGCGCATCGAGTTCTGGGGCGACGAGGTCAGCGAGATGCGGATGTTCGCCGTCGCCGACCAGCGCTCCATCCCCGAGATCGAGGTCGAGACGGTCATCGCGGTGGCGTGCCGCGAGCTCCTGCTGAGCGACGACGTGCGCGAACGTGCCGCCGCGCTCGCCGCCCGGCACTCGGGGGCCGAACCCGCCATCACCGGCAGCGTCACCGACATGCTGGCCAAGCTGGCCGAGGGCATCGCGGTCGACGGCATGGAGGCGCTGTTGCCGGTCCTGCGGCCCGGCGAACACGTGCTGCTGACCGACCAGCTGGCGCAGGGCACGCCGGTGCTGCTGTGTGACCCCGAAAAGGTGCGCACCCGGGCGGCTGACCTGATCAAGACGGGCAGCGAATTCCTCGAGGCGTCGTGGTCGGTCGCGGCCCTGGGCACCGACGCGCCCGTCGACGTGGCGCAGTTCGGCGGCTCGGGCTTCACCGAGCTGGAGGACGTGCGCGCCGCGGCGGCCACGTCCGGTCACCCGTGGTGGACGCTGAGCCAGTTGTCCGACGAGTCGGCGGTGGAGCTGGACATTCGGGCGGCCCCGTCGGCCCGCGGGCATCAGCACGATATTGACGAAATCTTCGCGATGCTGCGCGCGCACGTCTCGACCGGCGGTTACGCCGCGGTCGTCGCCCCCGGTATCGGGACCGCTCACCGGGTGGTCGAGCGGCTCGCGGACTCCGACACCCCCGCCACCATGCTGGAACCGGACGCGGCCGACACCACGCTCAAGCCGGGCGTCGTCTGCGTGCTCAAGGGCCCGCTGCACGACGGGGTCGTCGTTCCCGGCGCCAACCTGGTCGTCATCACCGAGACCGACCTCACCGGCAGCCGGGCCACCGCCGTCGAGGGCAAGCGGCTGGCGGCCAAGCGGCGCAACACGGTCGACCCGCTGGCGCTGACCGCCGGCGACCTGGTGGTGCACGACCAGCACGGCATCGGGCGGTTCGTCGAGATGACCGAGCGCACCGTCGGCGGCGCCCGCCGCGAGTACCTGGTGCTCGAATACGCCTCATCCAAGCGCGGCGGCGGGTCGGACAAGCTTTATGTGCCGATGGATTCGCTGGACCAGCTGTCCCGTTACGTCGGCGGGCAGGCGCCGGCGCTGTCCAAGCTGGGCGGCAGCGACTGGGCCAACACCAAGACCAAGGCCCGCCGCGCGGTGCGCGAGATCGCCGGCGAGCTCGTCGCGCTCTACGCCAAACGCCAGGCCAGCCCCGGGCACGCGTTCGCGCCGGACACCCCCTGGCAGGCCGAGATGGAGGACGCGTTCGGCTTCACCGAGACCGTCGACCAGCTGACCGCCATCACCGAGGTCAAGGCCGACATGGAAAAGCCGATCCCGATGGACCGGGTGATCTGCGGCGACGTCGGCTACGGCAAGACCGAGATCGCGGTCCGGGCGGCGTTCAAGGCCGTGCAGGACGGCAAACAGGTCGCCGTGCTGGTGCCCACCACGCTGCTGGCCGACCAGCACCTGCAGACCTTCACCGACCGGATGGCCGGCTTCCCGGTGACCGTCAAGGGGCTGTCCCGGTTCACCGACAACGCCGAGTCCCGCGCCGTGATCGAGGGCCTGGCCGACGGGTCGGTGGACGTCGTGATCGGCACGCACCGGCTGCTGCAGACCGGGGTGCGCTGGAAGGACCTCGGCCTGGTGGTGGTCGACGAGGAGCAGCGGTTCGGCGTCGAGCACAAGGAGCACATCAAGAGCCTGCGCACGCACGTCGACGTGCTGACCATGAGCGCCACCCCGATCCCGCGCACGCTGGAGATGAGCCTGGCCGGCATCCGCGAGATGTCGACCATCCTCACGCCGCCCGAGGAGCGCTATCCCGTGCTGACCTACGTCGGGCCGCAGGACGACAAGCAGGTCGCGGCCGCCCTGCGGCGCGAGCTGCTGCGCGACGGGCAGGTCTTCTACGTGCACAACCGGGTCAGCTCCATCGACCGGACGGCGGCCCGGATCCGCGAGCTGGTGCCCGAGGCGCGGGTGGTCGTCGCGCACGGGCAGATGCCCGAGGAGCGGCTGGAACGTACCGTGCAGGGGTTCTGGAACCGCGAGTACGACATCCTGGTGTGCACCACGATCGTCGAGACCGGGCTGGACATCTCCAACGCCAACACGCTGATCGTCGAACGCGCCGACACGTTCGGGCTGTCGCAGCTGCACCAGCTGCGCGGCCGGGTGGGGCGCAGCCGCGAGCGCGGTTACGCCTACTTCCTGTATCCGCCGCACGCGCCGCTGACCGAGACGGCCTACGACCGGTTGGCGACCATCGCGCAGAACAACGAGCTGGGCGCGGGCATGGCGGTCGCCCTGAAGGACCTCGAGATCCGCGGCGCCGGCAACGTGCTCGGTGTCGAGCAGTCCGGCCACGTCGCCGGGGTCGGCTTCGACCTGTACGTGCGGCTGGTCGGCGAGGCCGTGGAGGCGTACCGGGCCGCGGCCGACGGGCAGACCGTGACCACCGCCGAGGAGCCCAAGGACGTGCGGATCGACCTCCCGGTGGACGCGCATCTGCCGCCGGACTACATCGCCAGCGACCGGCTGCGGCTGGAGGGCTACCGGCGGCTGGCCGCGGCTCCCGACGACGCGGCCGTCGACGCCGTGGTGGAGGAGCTCGTCGATCGTTACGGCGCGCTGCCCGAACCGGCGCTGCGGCTGGTGGCGGTGGCCCGGCTGCGGTTGCTGTGCCGGGCCGCCGGCATCACCGAGGTGTCGGCCCCGTCGGCGGCGACCGTGCGGCTGTCGCCGATGACGCTGCCCGACTCGGCCCAGGTGCGGCTCAAGCGGATGTATCCGTCCGCGAGTTACCGCGCCACGACGTCCACCGTGCAGGTGCCGATCCCGCGGGACGGCGGCGTCGGGGCGGCTCGCATCCGCGATGTCGAGTTGGTGCAGATGGTGGCCAACCTGGTGACGGCGCTGCAGGGTAAACCGCAGACGGACATTGGTATAACGGGTTCACCTGCACTGACGTCGAGTGAGGAGCGGCAAGCGTGATTGTCGTGCTGTGCGACCCGCGTCGCCCCTCGCTGGTGCCCGTGGAAGCCATCGAACACCTCGGCGGCGAGGTGCAGTACACCGAGGAGATGCCCGTCGCGGTGCCGTGGTCGCTGCCGGCGGCGCGTCCGGTGCATGCCGGGGATCCCGACGATCCGGCGCCGGTGCTGCTGTCGTCGGACCCCGACCATCCCGCCGTCACCGCCCGGCTGGCGGCGGGCGCCCGGTTGATCTCCGCGCCGGAGACGCCGCGCGGCGAGCGGCTGGTCGACGCCGTCGCGATGATGGACAAACTGCGCACCGCCGGGCCGTGGGAGAGCGAACAGACCCACGACTCGTTGCGCCGGTTCCTGCTGGAAGAGACCTACGAACTGTTGGACGCGGTGCGCAGCGGCAGCGCCGAGGCGCTGCGCGAGGAACTCGGTGACGTGCTGCTGCAGGTGCTCTTCCACGCGCGGATCGCCGAGGACGCGCCGCAGCTTCCCTTCACCATCGACGACGTCGCCGCCACGCTGATGCGCAAGCTGGGCAACCGGGTCCCGGGTGTGCTTGCGGGTCAGACCATTTCGCTGGAAGAACAGTTGGCGCAGTGGGAAGAGCGCAAGGCGGCCGAAAAGCCCCGGAAATCCGTGATGGACGAGGTGCATACCGGGCAACCGGCGTTGGCGTTGGCGCAGAAGGTGATTGACCGGGCCGGGAAGGCCGGGCTGCCCGCCGACCTGGTGCCGGCCGGGATCACCGCCATCTCGGTGTCGGCCGACGGCGACGCCGAAGGCGCGCTGCGCTCGGCGGTGCTGGAGTTCGTCGACACCGTCCGCGAAGTCGAGCGGGCGATCGCCGCGACGCGCCGCGGCGCCGGCGTCCCGGAGGAGTTCGACGTGGCCCCCTTGGGCCAGGTCACGGAAGAAGAGTGGCGTGGGCACTGGCCGTCGCCCGGGGTGATCGACGAGCCGGCGGTCGACGTCGACGAGCCCGCGGTGGACGCCGCGGCCGACGACGCCTGACCGACGCAGCCGGGCTGCACCGAAACCCGTGGGACGATGGTTGTGCGGAAGTTGGTGCAGGGGAGTTTGAGGGAGCTTTAACCAGCATGGTGTCGCCGAGGCGTTGGTTGCGCGCGGCCGCCGTGATCGGCGCGACCGCGATGCTGCTGGCTTCCAGCTGCACGTGGCAGCTCAGCCTGTTCATCCCGGAAGGCGTCCCGCCGCCCGCCGGGGCCCCGGTGCCGCCGGTGGACACGCACGCCAGCGGCCGGCCCGCGGACCAGCTCCGGGCCTGGGCCGAACAGCGGTCCGCGACGCTGGAGATCCCCGTCATCGCGCTGGAGGCCTACGCGTACGCGGCCCGGGTCGCCGAGGTCGAGAACCCCAAGTGCCACATCGCGTGGACCACGTTGGCGGGCATCGGTCAGGTCGAGAGCCACCACGGCACCTACCGCGGCGCGCGGCTGGCGCCCAACGGCGACGTCAGCCCCCCGATCCGCGGTGTCCGGCTGGACGGCAGCGGCGGCACCCTGCGCATCGTCGACAGCGAGGAACAGGTGACCGACGACGACGGGGTGGTGCGGGCCATGGGGCCGATGCAGTTCATCCCGGAGACCTGGCGGTTGTACGGTGTCGACGCCCACAACGACGGCCGCGTCAGCCCGGACAACATCGACGACGCGGCGCTCGCCGCGGCGGGATACCTGTGTTGGCGGGGAAAGGATCTGGCGACTCCGCGCGGCTGGATCACCGCGCTGCGGGCCTACAACAACTCCGGCGTGTACGCGCGGGCGGTGCGCGACTGGGCGACCGCTTACGCGGCGGGTCACCCGCTGTAGCAGGATGTATCAGGCTTTACGCTAACGGCGGCGGGGGCCTGCACCAGCTATTGACACAAGGAGAAACTCAGTGCCGATTATCGAGCAGGTCGGGGCCCGCGAGATCCTCGATTCCCGCGGTAACCCGACGGTCGAGGTCGAGATCGCCCTGATCGACGGGACGTTTGCCCGCGCGGCGGTGCCGTCGGGCGCGTCCACCGGTGAGCACGAGGCCGTCGAGTTGCGCGACGGCGGTGAGCGTTACGGCGGCAAGGGAGTCCACAAGGCGGTGCAGGCCGTCCTCGACGAGATCGGACCGGCGGTGATCGGTCTCAACGCCGACGACCAGCGGTTGGTGGATCAGGCGCTGGTCGACCTCGACGGCACCCCGGACAAGTCCCGGCTGGGCGCGAACGCCATCCTGGGCGTGTCGCTGGCCGTCGCCAAGGCCGCGGCCGACTCGGCCGAGCTGCCGCTGTTCCGCTACATCGGCGGGCCGAACGCGCACATCATGCCGGTGCCGATGATGAACATCCTCAACGGTGGGGCGCACGCCGACACCTCCGTCGACATCCAGGAGTTCATGGTGGCCCCGATCGGCGCGCCCAGCTTCGGCGAGGCGCTGCGCTGGGGGGCGGAGGTTTACCACTCGCTCAAGTCGGTGTTGAAGAAGCAGGGGCTGAGCACCGGGCTGGGCGACGAGGGCGGCTTCGCGCCGAACGTGGCCGGCACCACCGCGGCCCTGGACCTCATCTCCCAGGCCATCGAGTCGGCCGGCCTCAAGCCGGGTGTCGACGTCGCGCTGGCCCTCGACGCTGCGGCCAACGAGTTCCACGCTCAAGGCACCGAGTACTCGTTCGAGGGGAGCACCCGGACGGCGGAGCAGATGACCGAGTTCTATGCGGGCCTGTTGAAGGCTTATCCGCTGGTGTCGCTCGAGGACCCGCTGTACGAAAACGATTGGGACGGTTGGGCGGCGCTGACCGCGTCCATCGGCGACAAGGTGCAGATCGTCGGCGACGACATCTTCGTCACCAATCCCGAGCGCCTCGAGGAAGGCATCGAGAAGGGCGTCGCGAATGCGTTGCTGGTCAAGGTGAATCAGATCGGCACGCTGACCGAGACGCTCGACGCCGTCGCGCTCGCCCACCACAGCGGGTACCGCACCATGATCAGCCATCGCAGCGGCGAGACGGAAGACACCACGATCGCCGATCTCGCGGTGGCCGTCGGCAGCGGGCAGATCAAGACCGGGGCGCCCGCCCGCAGCGAGCGGGTCGCGAAGTACAACCAGCTGCTGCGGATCGAGGAGGCGCTGGGCGACGCCGCCCGTTACGCCGGTGACCTGGCGTTCCCGCGGTATGCGCCGGAGGCCAAATAGCTTGCCCGCCAAGCCGGATCCGAAACGGCGCTCCCCGGCATCGCGTCCGGGGAAGGCCGGGGATCCGGTTCGGCGCCGCCGCACGGCCAAGCCATCGGCCAAGCCGTCGTCCAAGCCGTCGCAAACCGCGAAGCAGGCCGCCGCGCGCCCGGGCGTCGAGCATGTCGTCGAACCCATCAAGCGGCAGGTCGCCGAGTCCGTCGAGCAGCGATCCGATCAGCGGCTGGGTTTCACCGCGCGGCGGGCGGCCGTGCTGGCCGCGGTCGTCTGCGTGCTGACGCTGACGATCGCCGGCCCCGTGCGCACCTACTTCGCGCAGCGCACCGAGATGAACCAGTTGACGGCGAGCGAAGCCGCGCTGCGCCGCCAGATCGCCGACCTCGAGCAGAGGAAGGCCAAGCTCGGTGACCCGGCCTACATCGCGGCGCAGGCCCGCGAGCGGCTGGGGTTCGTGAAGCCGGGCGACATCCCCTTCCAGGTGCAGCTCCCGCAGTCGGCGGCCACCCCCTCCGAGCCGGGCGGCCAGGCGGCGAACCCGGCCAGCAGCGATCCCTGGTACACCGCGCTGTGGCACACCATCGCCGACGCGCCGCACCTGCCGCCGGCCAACGTGCCGCCGCCGGCGGCCCCGGCACCGGCCGGTCCCGTCCCGCCGGAAGCACCGAATCCCCCGGCGCCCGGTGGTTGATCCCGCAGACCTGGAGGCCGTGGCGCGACAGCTCGGGCGCGAGCCGCGCGGCGTGCTGGCCATCGCCTACCGGTGCCCCAACGGGGAGCCCGGGGTGGTGAAGACGGCGCCGAAACTGCCTGACGGGACGCCGTTTCCGACGCTGTACTACCTGACGCATCCGGTGCTCACCGCGGCGGCGAGCAGGCTCGAGACGACGGGGCTGATGCGCGAGATGACCGAGCGGCTGCGGCACGATCCCGAGTTGGCGGCCGCGTATCGGCGGGCCCACGAGTCGTATCTGGCCGAACGGGACGCGATCGAACCGCTGGGGACGGCGTTTTCCGGGGGAGGGATGCCGGACCGGGTCAAGTGCCTGCACGTGCTGATCGCGCACTCGCTGGCCAAGGGGCCCGGCTGCAATCCGCTGGGCGACGAGGCGCTGGCGATCCTGGCCGCCGAGCCCGGGATGGGGGGCGTTCTGGTGGTGGGGCAGTGGTGAGCAGGTTCGCCGGAATCGACTGCGGCACCAACTCGATCCGGTTGCTGATCGCCGACGTGAGCGACGGCCGGCTGCGCGACGTGCACCGGGAGACGCGGATCGTGCGGCTGGGGCAGGGGGTGGATGCGACCGGTGAATTCGCGCCCGAGGCGATGGCCCGCACCCGGGATGCGTTGGCCGACTACGCGGCCCTGCTGAAGCGCCACGGCGTCGAGCGGGTGCGGATGGTGGCCACGTCGGCCGCCCGCGACGTGGCCAATCGTGACGTCTTCTTTGCGATGACGGCCGACGTGCTGGGCGCCGCGGTGCCGGGCGCGGTGGCGGAGGTGATCACCGGCGCCGAGGAGGCCGCGCTGTCGTTCCGCGGGGCCGTCGGCGAATTGGACCCGGCCGCGGGGCCTTTCGTCGTCGTCGATCTGGGCGGCGGTTCCACCGAGATCGTCGTCGGCGGCGACGCGGTGGTGGCGAGCTACTCGGCCGACATCGGCTGCGTGCGGCTGACCGAACGCTGCCTGCACTCGGACCCGCCGACGCCGGACGAGGTGGCGGCGGCCCGCGCGGTGGTGCGCGAGCGGCTCGGCGTCGCGCTCGGCGTGGTGCCCGTCGAGGGGGCGCGGACCTGGATCGGGCTGGCCGGAACGATGACCACGCTGTCCGCGCTGGCCCACAACATGACGTCGTATGACTCTGCGGCCATTCACCTTTCGCGCGTCGCGGGCAACGACCTGCTGGCGGTGTGCGAGCGGCTGATCGCGATGCCGCGGGCCGACCGGGCGGCGCTGGCGCCGATGCACGAGGGCAGGGCCGACGTGATCGGTGGGGGCGCGATCGTGGTCGAGGAGCTGGCGCGCGAGCTGCGCGCCCGCGCCGGCATCGACCAGCTGACCGTCAGTGAGCACGACATCCTGGACGGCATCGTGCTGTCGGTTGCCGGGTAAGTCACGGGCAACCCGCGCGTCTCCGGCGGCCGCTCACTCCTCGAAGCGATACCCCATGCCGGACTCGGTCAACAGGTGCTTGGGATGTGACGGGTCGTCCTCGAGTTTGCGCCGCAGCTGCGCCAAATACACTCGTAGGTAATGCGTTTCGGTGGCGTAGGCCGGGCCCCAGACCTCCTTGAGGAGTTCTTCGCGGCCGACGAGCTTGCCGCGATTGCGGACCAGCATCTCGAGCATCCCCCATTCCGTCGGCGTGAGGTGGACTTCGGCGCCGTTCTTGATGACCTTCTTGGCCGCCAGGTCAACGGTGAAGGTGTCCGTCTCGATCACCGGCTGCTCGAGCTCGGACGCCGCGGTGTTGCGCCGCACCGCCGCCCGCAGCCGGGCCAGAAATTCGTCCATCCCAAAGGGTTTGGTGACGTAGTCGTCGGCCCCGGCGTCGAGCGCCTCCACCTTGTCCGACGAGTCGGTGCGCGCCGACAACACGATCACCGGTGCGGTGAGCCAGCCCCGCAGCCCCGCCAGCACGTCGATGCCGGAGATGTCGGGCAGCCCCAGGTCGAGGACCACCACGTCGGGTTTGTGCTCGGCGGCGGCCCGCAGCGCCCCCGCGCCGCTGGATGCGGTGATCACCTCGTAGCCCCGCACGGACAGGTTGATCCGCAGCGCGCGCAGGATCTGGGGCTCGTCGTCGATCACCAACACGCGGGTCATCGGTCACCCGCCGGCACCGGCGCGGCCAACTCCACCGAAACGGTAAGCCCACCGCCCGGAGTGTCCCCGGCCGCGATGGTTCCGCCCATGGCTTCGACGAAGCCGCGCGCTACCGACATGCCCAGACCCACCCCCGTGGTGTTGTCGTGATCGCCGAGTCGCTGAAACGCTTCGAAGATCTGCTCCTCGGCCCCGTGCGGGACGCCGGGCCCCTCGTCGACGACGTTGATCAGCACCCGGTCGCCCACCCGTCCCGCGTTGACCCGAACCACACAGTTCGGCGCGTACCTCAGCGCGTTGTCGATCAGGTTGGCAAGGACGCGTTCGAGCAGGCCGGGGTCGGCCAGCACCACGGCGTCACCCACTTCGACCTTGACCCGATCGATGGCGGATCGGCTGAAACCGGTGGCGCCCTTGCCGATGCTGATCAGCGCTCGTTGCACCGTCTCCTCGAGGTAGACCCGGCGCATGTCCGGGCGTACCACGCCGGCGGCCAGCCGCGACGAATCGAGCAGGTTGCCGACCAGCGCGGTCAACTGGTCGATCGACTCCTCGATGGTCGCCAGCAGTTCCGCCGTGTCCTCGGGGGAGAAGGCGACGTCCTCGGCGCGCAGGCTGGACACCGCGACCTTGGCCGCGGCCAGCGGCGTCCGCAGGTCGTGGCTGACCGCCGACAGCAGGGAGCGCCGGAGTTCGTCGGCCCGGACGATCGCCTCCGCCCGGCTGGCTTCCTCGGCGAGTTCGCGCTGCCGGATCAAACCCGCGGCCTGCTTGGCCACCGCGCTCAGCACCCGGCGGTCGCGTGCCGAAAGCTTTCTGCCCGCCAGCAGCATCCAGAACTCGTCGTCACCCACCTCGATCGCGGTGTCCGCGGAATCGACTGTGACGCACGGGTCCCTGCCCACGCAGGCGACCACCTCGACCTTCCGGCCGCCGGCATGGTCCTGCTCGCCGGGCTCGCGCAGCATGCTGACCGTGCGTTGCGAGTAGGTCTCACGCACGCGCTCGAGCAGCGTCTCGGGGTCGGCGCCGCGCAGCACCGAGCCCGCGAACAGGATCAGCAACTCGGCCTCCTGGGAGGCGCGACGGGCCTCCCGGGTGCGTTTGGTCGCGCCGTCGACGAGGATCGCGACCGCGACCGCGATCAGGAGCAGCACCAGTTCGGTGACGGCGGCATCGGGTTCGGCGATGGTGAAGGTGTGCCGGGGGGCGGTCAGGAAGTAGTTGAGCAACAGGCTGGACAGCACCGCCGAAACCACCGCCGGCGCAACGCCTCCCAGCAGCCCGACGAGCAGCACACCGACGAAGAAGAGCGCGCTGTCGCCGCTGGTGCCCAGGTACGGGTCGAGCGCCGTCACGATGACGGCGCAGATGGCGGACGGCACCAGGAAGGCCGCCAGCCAGGACGCTACCCGTCGCTCGTCAGGCGCCAGCGACGCCGCGCGAAAGCCGCGTTTGGACTCCTCGTGGGTGACCAGGTGCACGTCGATCTTGCCCGACCGCTCGACGATCCTCGCGCCGATGCCCTCCTCGAAGAGGCGCGCCCACCGCGACCGCCGCGAGGTGCCGATCACCAGCTGGGTCGCGTTCATCTCTCGGGCGAAATCCAGTAGGGCGGTGGGCACGTCGTCACCGACCACTGTGTGTAAGGAGGCGTCCAAGCTGCTCGCCAGCTCGCGGATCTTGGCCATCCGCGCCTCCGACAGGCCGGCCAGGCCGTCCCCGCGGATGACGTGCACCACCATCAGCTCGGCGCTGGACTTCGAGGCGATCCGGGATGCCCGCCGGACCAACGTCTCCGACTCCGGGCCGCCGGTGACCGCCACCACGACCCGCTCCCGGGCCTCCCACGTCTCGGTGATCTTGTTCTCGGCGCGGTACTTGGCCAGCGCGGTGTCGACCTGGTCGGCCAGCCAAAGCAGCGCCAATTCCCTTAACGCGGTGAGGTTTCCGCGGCGGAAGTAGTTGGACAGCGCCGCGTCGATCCGCTCCGGCGCGTACACGTTGCCGTGGGAGAGCCTGCGGCGCAACGCCTCCGGTGTGATGTCGATGAGCTCGACCTGTGATGCCTGCCGGACGATGGAATCCGGGATGGTCTCTTTCTGTTCGATGCCGGTGATTTGGGCCACGACGTCGTTGAGGCTTTCCAGGTGCTGGACGTTGACGGTGGAGATGACCGTGATCCCGGCGTCGAGCAGTTCTTCGACGTCCTGCCAGCGCTTGGCGTTCTTGCTGCCCGGCGTGTTGGTGTGCGCGAGTTCGTCGACGAGGACGACCTGGGGTTTGCGCGCGAGGACGGCCGGCACGTCGAGTTCGGGAAAGCTGCCGCCGCGGTACTCGATGTAGCGTGGCGGCACGAACTCGATGCCTTCAAGCAGCTCAGCCGTTTTCGCCCGGCCATGGGTCTCGATCACGCCGGCCACGAGGTCGGTGCCGCGTTCCAGCCGGCGGTGCGCCTCGCCGAGCATCGCGTACGTCTTGCCGACCCCCGGAGCCGAACCGAGGTAAATCCGCAGCTCGCCGCGCTTGGGGCGGTGGTCAACGACGCTCACGTCAACCATCATCCCCCCATCGCGCTAGCTCGAGACCGGATATTCGTGATCGAGTTGCAGGTTGACCTGCAACACGTTGACGCAGGGTTCACCGAGGAATCCGAGCGTGCGGCCGCTTCGGTTCTGCGCCAACACCTCCCGTATCTGGTCCGGGCTGACATGCCGCGCCTTGGCCACCCGGGCGACCTGCAGGTCGGCGTAGGCCGGCGAGATGTCCGGGTCGAGCCCGCTGCCGCTGGCGGTGACGGCGTCGGCGGGCACGGTGGGGTCGGCGGGCGCGGCGCCGCGGATGGGCACGATCTGGCCGATGGTGTAGTCCTCGCCGTACTTGGCGCACTCGACCCGCACCCCCTCGTAGAGCGGCAGGAACGGCGCCGCCTGGCACGGCTCGTTGACGCTGACCACCCGGGTGGGGTGGATGACGTTTCCGCGGGCGTCACGGGGTCCGATCACCGACAGGACCGCGCCCACACCGCCGCCGGTGCAGAACGGCCGCGAGCCGTCCACCCCCTCGAGGCGGCCCACGGCGGCGCTGCGCGAACACACGGTGGTCAGCAGGCTCGGCTTGAAGCCCGCGTCCGCGGCGGACTTGCCGGCCGCCAGTTGCGCCGGATCGGCGGGCGTGTCGACGATGCTCTCCGGCTCCAGGTTGCTCGCTCCCGACGACAGCGGGTCGTAACCGTTGCCGGCCACCGAGGGGCGGCTCTGAAAGTACTGGGGCAGCGGGTTTCCGCCGGAGTCGGTGAACAGCTGACCGATCAGCCGGCTGCCGATCGTCTTCCCGTCGGCGGCCAGCACCGACCCGTCGGCCTTGTCCCGCAGCCCCGGAACCTGCGCGGCCAGCCAGATCACCAGTGGGTAGGCGACGCCGGTGATCGCGGTGAGCACCAGCAGCGCGCGCACGGCCGCCCAGTGCACGCGGACGAAATTCGAGAACTTCATGTCAGGACATCCCGGGGACGAATTGGACGACGAGGTCGATCGCCTTGATGCCGACGAACGGGGCCACGATGCCGCCCAGGCCATAGACATACAGGTTGCGACTCAACAACTTTGACGCGCTGCTCGGCGTGTAGCGCACGCCGCGCAGCGACAACGGGATCAGCGCCACGATGATGATCGCGTTGAAGATCACCGCCGACAGGATCGCCGACTGCGGGCTGTGCAGCCGCATGACGTTGATCGTGTCCAGCCCCGGGAACAGCGCGACGAACATCGCCGGGATGATCGCAAAGTACTTGGCGATGTCGTTGGCGATCGAGAACGTGGTCAACGCGCCGCGGGTGATCAGCAACTGCTTGCCGATCTCGACGATCTCGATCAGCTTGGTGGGGTCGGAGTCGAGGTCGACCATGTTGCCCGCCTCTTTGGCGGCCGACGTCCCGGTGTTCATCGCCACGCCCACGTCGGCCTGAGCCAGGGCGGGGGCGTCGTTGGTGCCGTCGCCGGTCATCGCGACCAGCTTGCCGCCCTCCTGCTCCCGCTTGATCAGCTCGAGTTTGTCCTCGGGGGTTGCCTCGGCGAGGAAGTCGTCGACGCCGGCCTCGTCGGCAATCGCCTTGGCGGTCAACGGGTTGTCGCCGGTGATCATCACCGTCCGGATGCCCATCCTGCGCATCTCGTCGAACCGATCACGCATGCCCTGCTTGACGACGTCCTTGAGGTGGATGACCCCCAACACCGCCGCTTCGCCGTCGCGGGTTTCCCCGACGACCAGCGGGGTGCCGCCGCCGGCGGAGATGCCGTCGACGAGCTCGCCGAGCTGTTGCGGAACCTTACCGCCCTGGCCGCGCACCCATTCCGCGACGGAGCTGGCCGCGCCCTTGCGCAGCTGGTGGCCGTCAAGATCCACTCCCGACATCCGCGTCGCGGCGGAGAACTCCACCCAGTGGGCGTGGGTGAGCTCGCCCGGCGTGCGGGCGCGCAGCCCGAAGTGTTGCTTGGCGTAGACGACGATGGAGCGTCCCTCCGGTGTTTCGTCGGCGAGGCTGGACAGCTGCGCGGCGTCGGCCAGTTGCTCGTCGGAGACCCCGTCGAGGGGGACGAAGGCCGCGGCCTGCCGGTTACCCAGGGTGATGGTCCCCGTCTTGTCGAGCAGCAGCGTGTTCACGTCACCGGCGGCCTCGACCGCGCGCCCGGACATCGCCAGCACGTTGCGTTGCACCAGCCGGTCCATGCGGGCGATGCCGATCGCGGACAGCAGCGCGCCGATGGTCGTCGGGATCAGGCAGACCAGCAGCGACACCATCACGATGCCGGTGACCCCGTTTGCGTTGAGCGCCTGGGTATCCGGCACCCCGGGATTGTTCATCTTCGAGTAGATCGCCAGCGGCTGCAGGGTCGCGACGGCGAAGACGAAGATGATCGTCAACGCGGCCAGCAGGATGTTGAGCGCGATCTCGTTCGGGGTCTTCTGCCGGTTGGCGCCCTCGACGAGCGCGATCATCCGGTCGATGAAGCTCTCGCCGGGCTTCTGGGTGATCCGCACGACGATCCGGTCGCTCAGCACGGTGGTGCCGCCGGTGACCGCCGAACGGTCACCACCGGACTCGCGAATCACCGGCGCCGATTCACCGGTGATGGCCGACTCGTCCACCGACGCAATGCCTTCGACGACGTCGCCATCCCCGGGTATCACCTGGCCGGCCTCCACCACCACGATGTCGCCCTGCTGCAGGAGCGGCGCCGCGACCTGCTCCTCGACGGCGGGCGCGCCCGGGGACCAGTCCCTGAGCCGCCGGGCCAGGGTCTGGGTTTTGGCCCGGCGCAGGGTTTCGGCCTGGGCCTTGCCGCGGCCTTCGGCCACCGCCTCGGCGAGGTTCGCGAAAAGCACCGTGAGCCATAGCCAGGTCACGATCAACCACGCGAACCAGGTCGGGTTGATCAGGGCCAGCGCGGTGGCCCAGGTGGCGCCGATTTCGACGATGAACATCACCGGGTTGCGCCACAGCGTGCGCGGGTCGAGCTTGCGCAGCGCGTCCGGCGTCGCGGTCCAGAGCATCTTCGGGTCCAGCAAACCCCCTTGCACCCGTTTGCTGTTCGCGTGGCCGGCGGGTTGCGACTGCTCGGCCGAATCGACGGTGGGCGCGGTCATCAATGGATTCCTTCGGCGAGGGGCCCGAGCGCGAGCATGGGCAGGAAGGTCAGGGCGACCAGGATCAAGGTCACCCCGGCGACCATTCCGACGAACTGCGGCCGGTGGGTGGGCAGGGTGCCCGCCGAATCCGGGGTGGCGCCCTGCCTGGCCAGCGAGCCGGCCAGGGCGAGCACCAGCACGATCGGCAGGAACCTGCCGAAGACCATGGCCAGGCCGAGCGCGGTGTTGTACCAGTTGGTGTTGACGCTGATTCCGGCGAAGGCCGACCCGTTGTTGTTGGCCGCGGAGGTGAAGGCGTACAGGACCTCCGACAGGCCGTGCGGACCGGTGTTCAGCATGCCGGCACGTTCGCCCGGCAGCGCCATCGCGATCGCCGTCCCGGTCAGCACGATCAGCGGAGTGACCAGGAAATAGCTTGCGGCGAGCTTGATTTCGCGAGGGTTGATCTTCTTGCCCAGGTACTCCGGGGTGCGGCCGACCATCAGCCCGGCGACGAACACGGTGATCACCGCCAGGATCAGCATGCCGTACAGGCCCGAGCCGGTGCCGCCGGGCGCCACCTCGCCGAGCTGCATGTTGAACAGGGCCATCATCCCGCCGAGGCTGGTGTAGGAGTCGTGGAAGGAGTCGACGGCTCCGGTGGAGGTGAGCGTCGTCGAGTCGGCGAACACCGCGGAGTTGGCGACGCCGAACCGCTGTTCCACGCCTTCCATCGCCGAGCCGACCGCGGTCGGCACGGTGCCGTGGTGCTGCAACTGGAACCACAACATGAACGTCACGCTCATCGCGTACAGCGATGCCATCACCGATGCGATCGCATAGCCCTGCTTCTTGCTGCCCACCATGCGCCCGAACGTGCGGGGCAGCGAGAAACTGATCACCAGCAACAGGAAGATCTCCAGCCAGTTGGTCCACCTGGTCGGGTTCTCGAACGGGTGGGCGGAGTTCGCGTTGTAGAACCCGCCGCCGTTGGTGCCCAGCTCCTTGATGGCTTCCTGGCTGGCCACCGGGCCGCCGGTGACCGTCTGCTGCGCCCCGTTGAGGCCGGTGACGACCTGGTCGTTCAGGTGGAAGTTCTGAATCGCTCCGCCCGCAACCAGCAGGAGCGCACCCAAAGTCGCGATGGGCAGCAGGATCCGCAGCGTGCCCCGCACCAGGTCGACCCAGAAGTTCCCCAGCTCGCCCGTGCGCGTGCGGGCGAACCCGCGCACCAGCGCGATCGCCACCGCCATGCCGACGGCGGCGGAGACGAAGTTCTGCACCGCGAGCCCGGCCATCTGCACGAGGTGGCCCTGTGTGGATTCACCCGAATAGGCCTGCCAGTTGGTGTTCGTGACGAAGCTGACCGCGGTGTTCCACGCCAGGCCGGGCGTCATCGTGGTGGCCGGGTCGTGCAGATGCAGCGGCAGCCTGCCCTGCACGAGCTGGAAGAAGAACAGGAACAGGATGCTGATCGACGAGAACGCCAATACGCTGCGGGCGTAGGCCCCCCACGTCTGTTCGGAGCGGGAATCGACACCGATCAGCCGATAGATCGCGCGCTCGACGTACGAGTCCGTCTCGGACGTGTAGACCCGGTGCATGTAGTCGCCCAAGGGCACATGCACCGCCACGAGTGCGACGACGAGAACCGCGAGAAACAGCACCCCCGCCGCTGCCGTGCTCACTAGAACCGCTCCGGGAACAGCAGCGCGCAGCCGAGAAACAGCGCGAGCAGGACGGAAAGCACCAAACCGACGATGTTTTCGTAGCTCACAGCCGCTCGACCAGCTTCTGCACCATGCCCAGGACGGCGAACACGCCCACCGTGAGAACGACGAACGCCACTATGCCCATCTCGAGCCCATCCTGTCTCCGGTCACGTGCATGCGAAAAGGCCCATCGAGCCAGCGGCGGCGCCGTCTCGGAGGCAAGGTCAGCTTGAAATTAGCTGGCGTGCCGGTGCCAGGACCGTTGGTTGACGCTTTCCTAACGGGGCCGCGCGGCGCATTTACGGTTTCTTAACGCCCCGGCGCACGGGGTTGTCCGGCGTCGACGCCGGGCCCGTCGATCATCGGCATCCGGACCCGGAAAACCGTTCTCTCATCGCTGGATTCGGCGGTGACCGAGCCGTGGTGGGCCTTGACGATCGAATTGACGATCGCCAGGCCCAGTCCGGTGCCCGTGCCGTTGAGCCTCGAGTTGTCCGCGCGGGCGAACCGCTCGAACAGACGGGGGAGAAGTGCGGGGTCGATGCCCGGGCCGTCGTCGGCGACCGTGAGTTCCACCCAGGGCGCGTCGGGACCGTCGCGGTGGCAGGTGATTCCGGTGGTGACGGTGACCCCGGGCGGGTTGTGCACCCAGGCGTTGTTGAGCAGGTTGCTGACCAGTTGGTGTAGCCGGTCCTGGTCGCCGCGGACCCACACCGGCTCGTCGGGCAGGTCCTTCACCCAGTGGTGCGTCGGCGCCGCGACCGCCGCGTCGTTCACGGCGTTGACGACGAGCTCGGCCAGGTCGACGTCTTCGCTCTGCAGGTCCTGCCCTTCGCCCAGCCGGGACAGCAGCAGCAGCTCGTCCACCAGCAGCGCCATCCGCCGCGCCTCGGATTCGATGCGGGCCAGCGCGTATTCGGTCGTCGGCGGCAATTCGGAGCTGTCCTGGCGGGTGAGTTCGGCGTATCCCTGGATCGCCGCCAACGGGGTTCGCAGCTCGTGGCTGGCGTCGGTGATGAACTGCCGCATCCGCAGATCGGATTCGGCGCGCTGCGCCAGGGCGCTATCGACGTTGTCCAGCAACCGGTTCAGGGTGTGGCCGACGATGCCCACCTCGTTCTGCTGGTTGGTGTCCCGCGGCCGCACCCGGACGCTGATCCGGTGGTCGTCGTCGGTGAGCGGCATCGCGGCGACCTCCGCCGCAATACCGGCCAGCCGGCGCAACGGTCGAAGGGTGTAGCCGACCACCCACACGGTGAGCCCGGCGGTGATCACCAAGGCCGCCGCGATGAGCAGGGTGGTGGTGACCTGCTTGCGGGCGATGATGCGGTCGGCGAGGTTCAGCGACACCCCGGCGATCAGCACGTCGGATCCGTTGACATGGCTCTTGACCCGGTAGAACCCGAGGCTGCCCAGATTTTCGGTCCGCGGCCGGCCGTCGGTCCAGGACTGCGCTTCGATGGTGTGGACCACGTCGGCGGGCGCCGGCCGCGCCTCGGCTTCGGAGAAGACCGCGGACCCGATGACGGCGCCGTCGCGCAAAACCACGATGAGGTTGCCCGGCGTTTGATCGGTGAACTGCAACATCGCCCGGCCCAGCGGCTTGGCGTCGGCATCCGGATTGGGTTCGCCGGTGCGGAATTTCAGGTATGAATTGCCCAGCGCGTCCAGGGACTCGGCGACGTCGGCGTCGCTCATCGCGGTGACGTAGCCGCGCAGGCTGAGCACGGAGACGAATCCGACCGTCATCAACACCACGCTGACCACGGCCAGTACGCCCAACAACAGTTGGCGGCGCAGCGAACGGGGTAGCCACCGCGGGAGATCCCCGGACAGGGCGTCCCGGTCCCGGGTCATTCCGGGGGCCGCAGCATGTATCCCACACCGCGCACGGTGTGAATCATCGGTTCCCGCCCCGAGTCGATCTTCTTCCTCAGGTAGGAGATGTAGAGGTCCACGATGCTGGTGCGCCCGGCGAAGTCGTAGTTCCAGACGCGGTCGAGGATTTCGCTGCGGCTCAGCGCGCGGCGGGGGTTGCGCATGAGGAAGCGCAACAGTTCGAACTCGGTCGAGGAAAGCGAGATCGGCGTGCCGTCGCGGGTGACCTCGCGGCTGGCGGTGTCCAGGCGAAGATCGCCGACTTTGAGGGTTTCGTCGGCGGGCGGCGTCTGCTGGCCCGAGCGGCGCAGCAACCCACGCAACCGGGCGACGAGCTCCTCGAGGCTGAACGGCTTGGTCATGTAATCGTCGGCGCCGGCGGTCAGGCCGGTGACCCGGTCCATGACCGAGTCCCGCGCGGTCAGGAACAGGGTGGGGGTGTAGGCATCGGATTGGCGGACGCGCTCCAGGATTCGCAAGCCGTCCACGTCGGGAAGCATGATGTCGAGCACGAGCACGTCCGGACTGACCTTGTCGAAGGTGGCCATGGCCTCGCGCCCGTTGTGGGCGATGTCGACGACCCAACCCTCGTAGTGCAGCGCCATCTTCACCAGGTTGGTCAGCGCCGGCTCGTCATCGACCAGCAGCACCCTGATCGGTGATCCATCAGCGCGGTAGATCCGGGGCAGCTGCCCGAGGATGGCCTGGCGGGGGCGCTGGCCACCCGCGTAACCCGACATTGCGGTCATTTCCTACATTCTGGCAAGCCACACACCTGACTGTCACGAAGTTCATAGAGAGCTCAAATGTGACGGGGGAGGCGCACCGCGTCAAAGGGCATTCAAATATGAGTTTTCTATGTGTCGCTTCGACGGGCCCGGACAGGCACCATTTGCCAAAAGTGCTGCGACGCATGGGCCTCGAGGTCGCCTGGGCGCGCGATGCCAGGCAGTTTTCCGGGATTTAACCGCAGCAGAACGGATCTGCCGGTTTGCAGGACCCCGAATTGTTACGGACGGCTCTCAGGGTCCGGTGCCTACGCTCGATGAAGCGGGACGACGGCGTCCCGGCTCCCATCAATCTACGTTCCGTGACGTTACCAAAGTTGTTCGTTTGAAATGGTTTTCGCCGAAGAGTGCGCGCCGGCACCACCCGCCGCAGCCTCCTCCGGCACGGCTGTCGGCGCCTCGGGCCGGGCCCGACGGGCTCAACTAGCAGAAGGAAAGTAATGGACTTTGGCGCGTTGCCCCCGGAGGTCAACTCCGGTCGCATGTATCTGGGCCCGGGGCCCGCGACGCTGTTGGCCGCCTCGGCGGCCTGGGAGTCGCTGGCCCTCGAGCTCACCTCGGCCGCCGGCGGGTATGAATCGGTGATTACCACCCTGACCCAGGAGTGGACCGGTCCGACGTCGATGTCGATGGCCGCCGCGGCGGCGCCGTACGTGGTCTGGCTGCGGGCCACCGCCGAGCTGTGCGAACAGTCGGCGACGCAGGCCACCGCAGCCGCGGCGGCCTACGAAGCCGCGTACGCGATGACGGTGCCGCCGCCGCTCATCGCGGCCAACCGCAGTCAGCTCATGGCACTGATCGCCACCAACGTCCTGGGACAGAACACGCCGGCGATCATGGCCACCGAGGCCCAGTACGGCGAGATGTGGGCCCAGGACGCCACCGCGATGTACACCTACGCCGCCAGCTCGGCTTCCGCGTCGGCCTTCAGCGCCTTCGCCCCGCCGCCGCAGACGACCAATCCCGCCGGGGTCGCCGGTCAGGCCGGCACGGTGACCCAGGCGACCGGCATTCAGGCGGCCAGCAAAGCCCAGACGGCGTCGGCGCACCTCATGTCGGTGCCACAGGCCCTGCAGAGTTTGTCCACCCCCGGGTCGTCGTCGAGCACCGGCCTCTCGCAAGCGGCGATAGGCACGGAGGCCTCACTGGGAACGACGGGGGCTACGACCCCGCTCAGCGCCCTCTCGAGCCTGACCGGCGCGTCGGGCAAGAGCGCCACCAAGAGCGTCAGCACCGGTGCCGGGGCGGCGTCGGGCCTGGTATCCGCTGTCGGCGGGGCTGCCGGCACCGGCGATGCGGCCGGTTTGTTCTCGGACGTGGCCGGCCTGGGTTCTGATGCGGCGGGATTCGGCGCCGACGGCGGCGGTGTCGGTATCGATCTATACGGGCTGGGGCTTGATTATCGAGGCTTGGACCTCGATTACCGGGGTCTGGCCCTCGACATGGAGGGTGCGGGTTCGATCCTGGGAGCAGAGGGAGTTCCCGGCTTCACCGGCCCGCAAGCTCTGGGTGGTTCTGCCTTGGGGAACATGGGGGCGCTGGGTGGCCTCGGTGAAGGCGCATCGGCGAGCCTGGGTCAGGGAGGCTCACTTGGGACCCTGTCGGTGCCGCCAGGCTGGGCCAACGCGACGTCGTCGGTGACACCGCTACCCGCAGCTCTCGACGCCGGCGCCGCGCCGGCCGGGTGGGGCGCGGCGCCGTCGCAAGCCGCCGGGATCTCCAAGCTGCCGCTGGGCGGGATGGTCGGCCGCGAGTCCGACGGCGCGGTGCACCGGATCGGGTTCCGGCCCTCGCTCATCCCGCGTTCGCCGGTGGCCGGCTGAACCCCTGGCCGGCCCGAACCCAAAAGGGCCCGCACACCGTGGTGTGCGGGCCCTTCGAGTGGAGACGCGGTGTCAGGCCCAGCTGGACCCGACGGCGCTGTCGGTGCTGGCCATGTTGCTGCCGGCGCTTTGCACCTTCTGCCCGTGGGCGTTGGCCTGCTCGTAGATCACCTGGAAGTTGCGACCCAACTGGGTGATGAACTCCTGGCAGG
>NZ_GG770554.1:548825-554148 GCF_000164135.1 Mycobacterium parascrofulaceum ATCC BAA-614
GGGCACCGTGGGCGTCGACATCGCCGAACTGGTAGTTAATGGTCATTGCTTAGCTCCTTAAAAGTGTTGGACTGCAGTGGTTTTCGACTGCTAGCTGCTCAGGATCTGCTGCGAGGCCTGCTCTTGCTGCTCGTAGTTGTTGGCGTCGCGGATCAGTCCGTCGCGCACTCCGTGGAGCATGTTGACGATGTTGCGGAAGGCCTGGTTGACCTGACCCATGGTGTCGTACGACGTGGCCTGGGCCTGGCCGCTCCAGCCCGAGCCGGCGATGTTCATCGAGGACGCCCACATCTTGCGGGCCTCGTCCTCGACGGTCTGGGCGTGGACCTCGAAGCGGCCCGCCATCGCCCGCATTTCGTGCGGGTCGGTCATGAAACGTGTTGCCATGTGCTTTCTCCTTATCCCTCAAGCCTTCAGTGTCGAAGTCTTAACAGTTGTAATTGATGCGGTGGTGGCCGCGTTATGGACAGATTACGGCCTGCCGGTTAACTGATCGCCTCAAACGGGTGACATGTACCCCCTAATTTCCCGTACCGGTGGTCCCGATATCAGACGACAACCTGCTTGGGCATGACGATCGGCTTGAAGCCGTACCGCGGTCCGGTGCCGTAGGCGCCGGCGCCCTTGGCCGCCGCCGCCATGCCGGGCATGCCGGGCATCGCCGCGACCGGCTCGGCCTCCGCCGCGGCCGTCCACCCCGAGCCCTCGAGGGGCGCGGTGGAGGAGGCCAGCGACGCCGGGGCGGCCGCATTCCAGCCGGCCGGCACCGACAGCCCGCCGACCGCGGAGGCCTCGCCCAGGGCGGCCGACGCACCGGCCCCCGACACCGAACCCACCATGGTGCCCTGCACCATCCCACCGGCGAGCGGCGTGACGGAGTCGGTGAGCGCGAACGGAATCGATCCGACGGTGCCAACGGTGTGCCCGAGCGACACCGCCGTCGGGATCGCGTTCATGACCCACCATGCCGCGGTGTTCACGGCGCCGTTGATCGTGTTGAGGACGGCCGGCGTGCCGAGGAAGTTGTCGATCGAGCCCAGAATCCCCGTGGTCTGGAACGGCAGGGTGGGCGCCGCGGCGGCGGCCAAAGGCGCCGCCGAGATCGGGCCCGCCAGCGCCTGAACCGTGCCGCCCGTCGAGTCGGCGGCCAGCGCGGCGCTGTCGGCGGTCGCCGCCAACCCCGGGTTCGTGGTCGACGTCAGCGGCGTCACGGGCGTGAGCACCCCGGCCACCGCCGAGGCGGCCTGGTACGCCGCCATCATGGCGGCGTCCTGGGCCCACATCGCGGCGTAGTCGGCTTCCGTCGCGGCGATCGCGGCCGAGTTGACGCCCAGGAAGTTCGTCGCGACGAGCGTCGCCAGCAACGTCCGGTTGGCCGCGATCACCGGCGGGGGCACCGTCGCCGCGAACGCCGCTTCGTACGCGGCCGCCGAGGCCGTCGCCTGGGCGCCCGCCTGCTCGAGCGTCGTCGCCGTCTCGGTCAGGTAGGCGATGATCGGCTGAGCCGCGGCCGCGGCCGCCGCCGACCCGCCGCCGGTCCAGTTCTCGGTGGTCAGCAGCGACACGATCGACTCCCACTGGGTCGCCGTGGCGCTCACCTCGGCTGCCAGGTTGGCGTACGCCGTCGCGGCGGCCATCAGTGGGGCGGCGCCGGCGCCGGCGTACATGAGTGAGGAGGTGATCTCCGGGGGAATTGCCGCAAAGTCAAGAACCATTTGTGTTTCCCGCTCCTTTTGTCTTGTGGAATTTGATGTCTTTTGAGAAAAGTGGCCGGGGACTAGACGGTCGCCGGTTTCGGCATGACGATCGGCTTGACGCCGTAGCGCGGCGCGCCGAAGCCGGCGCTGTTGCGGGCGGCGGCGCCCATTCCCGGCATGCCGGGGATAACCGTGCCGGTACCGGCCTGCGGTGCGGCGGCGGTCCAGCCCACGGTCTGCAGCGGTGCGGCGCTGGTGCCGACCACCGGGGTGGCCGGGCCGGCCCAGCTCGGCGGCACCGACAGCTTGCCGACCATGGTGGCCTGGCCCGCCGCGGCCATGGGCGCCGCGCCCATGCCCGCCATGCCGCCGCCGGCCATCGGCGTCGTGACGTCGGCCAGGCCCGCGGCGTCGGCGGCGGAACCGGCGGCGTCGGCGGCGGAGGTGTCCAGCAACCCGCCACCGGCCAGGCCCAGCAGGTCGGAACCGGCGGAGGCCCAGTTGCCGAAGCCGATGTTGCCGATGTTGGCCCCGTTGCTGGAGAGGCCGAAGATCCCGCCCAGCATCGCCGGGTTGGTGTTGTTACCGGTGCTTCCCAGCAGCCAGGACAGGTAGTCGAGGGGAGTGTTCCCAGGAGTGGCGGCGGCCTGGGCGGCCGGGGAGGCGGCGCTCGAAAGCAGGGCCTGGCTCGCGTTGATGGCCTCGGTGTCGCCGTAGCTGCCGGAGCTGATGCCCAGCGTCTGCGCATACTGTTCCAGCAGTGCCTGCGCCTCCGTGGCGATCGCCTGGTACTGGGTGCCGTACGCCGAGAAAATCGCCGCCTGCTGGGCCGACACCGGATCGGCCGCCGCGGGCGCGATCACCGTCGTCGCCGACGCGGCGCCCGCGTTCTGCGCCGCCAGGTTGGTGTTGATGCCCGACAGCAGCTGCTCGGCAGCTAGCATCTCTTCGGTCTGTGTCGTCAAAAATGACATCTATTGCTCCTTGTGCTCGGAACGAGCCGACCCCCATGCGGTGGATCGACCTGAGTGTTCGCGTAACGGCCCCTGTGCGTTGGCGTAACACTAACGACCCACGACTCCACGTTCCCGACCGAAAGCGCCAGCGTGACAGCCGTTTACGGCTTCTTAACGATGAAGCCGGCAGTTTTAACACGGTCCTGCCGCACGACATAGCGGTGTCATCTGTCATCTGGAGGAAAACCGTGGTTAAGCAGCGCGGGCGCGGATCGTAGCAAACGACTCCCCGCAACGCATGTCGGGCATTTCGCTCGTTTCGAGCGGCATGCGATGCTTCGGGATCGGCGCCGGCGCGCTAAATTCGCCGCCGGGCCCCCATAGCCCAATTGGCAGAGGCAGCGGACTTAAAATCCGCCCAGTGTCGGTTCGAGTCCGACTGGGGGCACCCGATACGAGCAGCTCACGACGCCGTCCCGATACCCCGCCGCACCGGTTCGGGCCGCCGCACAAGACCGGATCCGGGCCGTCTTCCGGTCGAGTAGAGCCTTTATGCCCTGGCTACCGGGCGTCGTCGCGGCGAAGGATCACCCGTGTGATCAAGCAAGCCCTGGTGGGCGCTGCGGTGGCTCTGGTCGTCGCCGGCTGTTCGCCCGACAGACACAGCAGCGGTGGCGGCGCCACCACGACAACGCCGAACGTTCAGGCCGTGCGGGGATGGGTCGAACTGACCAAGGCCCCCATGCAAGACCTGGGTATCGCCATGGGCAAGGCCACTTTCGCGATCAACAGCCACGATTACGCGGCTCTGAGGGCCGCCTGCCACGACGGGCATGAGGCGGCAAGCTCCCTGCAGGGCCACATGCCCTCCCCTGACAAAGAGCTCACCGTCGCGCTGCAGGCCAGCCTCGACGACTTCGACGCCGCGTCCCACTTCTGCGTCGCCGCGATCGAGGACACCGACGCGAATGAGGCCCGGCACGCGGGCGAATTCATGAATTCCGCCGAAGGACATCTCACGACCGCCACGGCCATCCGCGACCGCATCCTCAACGGGTCCGCGTAGGTCCACGCCTCGGCGGTTCCCGGCGGCAACAAACGACCAAGGGTCCGATGCGCGGGGACCTTGGCCCCTACCTCCGCTCCGCGGGGAGGGCCGACAGTGAGATCACACGGCGGCCGGGCACCCGAGAGGAGAAGGAAATGAATCGCGAAGTGAGCAAGTTCTTCTGCGGAGCGTTCGCCGGAATCGCCTACGCGCACGCGGGCTATGCCATCGCCGCCTCCGCCGGCATCATCGACGAACCCATCTTCCTCGGCAGGAAGTGGGGCGTCGGGTTCATGTGGACGGAGGCCGTCGCCTACACGGCGATCAGCGCGGCCCTGGGGTACGCCGGTTGGCGTTCACCCCCCGCGACGCCGCGCGAGGTCAGCGCGCCGGCGACGGACGGCCAGGCCGGGCGGCCCGTGAGCGCCGCGAAAGTTCCCCTGTCGACGGCGAATTGATCGATCCGGCGGAGTGCAGCGCCTCCGCCCGCACGGAAAGGACATCGCGGCCGGTATGAACGCCCGTCCCGGAAAGTGGCCGGCCGTCTGTGCGGTCCTGCTGCTGGCCGCCGTGTCGTTTTGGTCGGCGACGGCATCGGCAGATCCAGCCGATGACGCGTTCATCGCCTCCCTGGCGAACTACGGTATCGAAGTCCGCGACAGCGGGATCGCGATCGCGATGGGCCACCGGGTGTGCAAGGGATTCGACAACAACGCGAATGCGAGCGTCTTGGCGATGAAGGTGAAGCGCGATACCGATCTCTCGATGAAAGAAGCCAGCTACTTCGTCGGGCTGTCCGTCGCCGCCTACTGCCCGCAGTACCGGGGGCAGATCGATCGGTCGCTGATCTGGCTGATCCCCGGGCCCCCACTGATGTGACCCGGACGAGCCGGTAAGGCGCACGTCGACCAGCCGAACCGCGCCACGCGCAGTAAGTTGGTCGCGACCGCCACCGCGAAGGAGCCGCGCCGAAGTGACCGACGATCCGCGGGGTGACGACGTCTCCCGGCAATACGACCGGTGGGAGTATCCGCCCCCGGTAACCGATCTCGCGGCGTGGAGCAAAAATCACTGGGACTGGTTCGATCCGTTCTGGGCGCACCGCGTCTTGTGGCCGGACCGCGGGTACAAGCCGGACCTCGACATTCTCATCGCGGGTTGTGGCACCTTCCAGGCGGCGCTCTTCGCCTTCATGAACCGCGCCGCCAACGTGGTCGCGATCGACGTCAGCCGCTCGGCGCTCAACCACCAGCGGTATCTGAAGGACAAGCATGGCCTCGACAACCTGGAACTGCACCTGCTGCCCATCGAAGAGGTGTCGGCGCTTGGCCGCGACTTCGACCTGATCGTGTCCACCGGCGTGCTGCACCACATGGCGGATCCGCTCGCCGGCCTCAAAGCGCTTGGCAGGTGCCTGCGCACGGACGGGGCGCTTGGCGTCATGCTCTACGCGAAGTACGGCCGAATCGGGGTCGACATGCTCGAGTCCGCGTTCCGCGACCTGGGACTGGTGCAGGACGACGCGTCCGTCCAACTGGTGAAGGAGGCGATCGTGGTGCTGCCGGCCGATCACCCCGTCCGCCCCTACCTGAAGGGCGCGCACGACCTGCTGTCCGACGGCG
>NZ_GG770554.1:554602-559144 GCF_000164135.1 Mycobacterium parascrofulaceum ATCC BAA-614
CCCTCGTCGACACCTTCCTGCACAGTCGCCAGCGCAGCTACACCGTCGAGGAATGCCTGGACCTGGTCCGCTCCGCCGGCCTGGCGTTCCAGGGCTGGTTCCACAAGACGCCGTACTACCCGCACGACTTCGTCGCGCCTGCGAGCCAGTTCCAGGCGCTGCTGAACCAACTGCCCGAAGCCCGACTCTGGTCGGTGATGGAGCGCCTGCAGCCGGCGAACGCCACCCACTTCTTCATCGCCTGCCGCCCGGAACGGCCCACGGCGCACTACGCGATCGACTTCTCGACGGCCGCGGCGTTCGACTACGTCCCGCTGCTGCGGACGGCCTGCCTGCTGTCCGGCGACGAAATCCACTTGCCGGGCACCAAATTGAAGCTCAATCCGGCGCAGCTGCCCTTCGTCCAGCACGTCGACGGGCGACGCACGATCGGCGACATCATCGAGCTGGTGGCGCAGCACGGGCTCGTCGGCACGCAACACGGTGACCTGATAAGGGAGTTCGGGCGCAAGTTGTTCGAGTCGCTGTGGCGTCTCGACTTTCTGGCGATGGCGTTGCACCCGTCCGGCTAGCGGATCACGGCCCTTCGGCGCTGCCGGCCGTGTGGGCTTTGGCCGTCAGCAGGCCCTGACGCAGGGCGGAAATTGCGTGCGCCGCCCGGTTCGCGGCGACGGTGTAACCCTCCAAATCCGCTGCGCTCTCGGCGTTTTCGGCGAGCGTGCGAGACAATCGGGCGGTGTCCTTCAGGTTGCGGATCGCCGCCCAGATCGCCTCCTCCAGCTCGTCGCCGTAGGCGACCAGCAGCGACTGGGACGTCCACGCGTGACCGACTTGGCAGCGATAGGCGTTGTCGCCCACGGACATCAGCGTGCCGTTGCAGCTGGGGCAGGTGTAGCCGGTCGGCGGCCCCAACTCCTCCACGCCTACGGACGCGGCGAATTGACTGTCCAGCGCGATCTGATTCTCCAGCTCGAGCCGCCCGTCGGGGTCCGCCACCTGCTCTTCGATGTCGCGATCGGCCAACTGTGCGAGCAGGTCGCCGATCTCCTTCGCCGTCGCCGTGTGATCGACGACGTCGGCTTTCAGGGCATTCTTCGGCAGATCCGGAAACAGCGCGTCCGTCGGTTCCTGCACCACGGTGACTCCTCCCTTGGCGTGGATGGCGCGCAGTCCGGCCACGCCGTCGTCAAGCAATCCCGACATCAGGACACCGATCGCGCGTGGGCCGTAGTCCAGCGCGACGGACCGGAACAGCGCGTCGATCCCCGGCCGGCGGCCGCTTTCCCACGGTCCATCCGACAGCGCCACCCGATGGTCGCGGGCGAGCAGATGGTGGTCGGGCACGGCGGCGTAGATGCGCCCCGCTTCCAGGACTGCGCCGTCGATCGCCGCGACCGCCGGCAACGGGCCGCTTCGGTTGATGATCTGCGCCAGCAGGGAAGGCGCTCCCCGGCTCATGTGGATGACGATCATCACCGCGTACGGGAAGCCCGGCGGCATCGCCGCGGCCAGCTCGCTCAACGCTTCGATGCCTCCGGCGGATGCGCCGATCGCCACCACGCCCTCGGCCGGTTTTGCCGTGCGCGCCATAGCTCGACCCAGCCTTGCCCTGTCCTGGCTGACAGCTCGGAGACCCCGCCGCCGTCTGCAAACGTATGGCCATAAGACTGGCGCACGCGGGCGCCGCAGCCAAGGGCCATAAGCCCTCTGCGCGGTTTGCCGCCGCAACGTGGGCAAAGCGCTCGGCGGCCGGCGGACCAAATGTTGGGCCTGCCGCCGACGGCGCGCCGAACCGCCACTCATACACTGACCCATCGTGGGCATGCTGTTTGGTCTCGCGCCATGGATCGCTTATTGGGTGCTCGTCGGCAACGTCCCGTTCGGTGCCGCCGTGCTGGTCGGCCTGGCGCTGGCGGCCGCGGCGCTGGCGATCGCGAACGTCACCGCCAAGCCGGAACAAACGCTCGAAATCGGTTCGGCTGCAGTATTTGTGGTGCTCGCCGTGCTGACGTTCACGCTCGGCGGGTCGTTCGCCCAGCGGTGGGTGCTCCCGCTGAGCGCGGCCGGGTTCCTCGGGGTGGCGCTGGTCGGCGCGCTGACCGGCAGGCCGTTCGTGCGCGCGTTCGCCGCCGCGGAACAACCCGCCGACGTCGTCAAGACCGAGCTGTTCGGCAGGATGGTGGCCGTCCTGAGCTGGGTCTGGGTCGCGACGGCGGCCGCCATGACGGTGTCGTCGGCGATCCCGCCGATCGTGCGCAGCGACGCCACGATCCTGGACACCACGACCGCGCTGTCCTACCTGTGTTACTGGCTCATCCCGTTCACGCTCTTCGGCCTGGCGGCGCTGGCGTCGCGATTGGTGAGCGGGCGGATGCTGGTCGGCATCGACGACATGGAGCGGGAAACCTCGTTCGTCGCTTACGACGAGGCCACCATCGACGAGCTGTACTTCCTCGCCCAGGAACACGCGAACCGCGAGGTCGGCCCCGGCAAGGAGGCCTACAACGTGAAGGTCGGGGGCATGGGTGTCCCGCTGACCGGTGACGAGTCCCGCAAGTCGTGGCCATCCACCTACAAGGTGCGCGACAAGCGGCGCTGAGCGCGGGCGCCCGTTCCGATACGTTGGTTCCCGGCGGGGCGGTCCCGGACCAGCCGCATGCGCTCCGCGTCCCGTTGCGGCCATCCACGGACCCTCAAGAGGTTGCGATGAACGCGTTCAGCCCCGACGCCATCCGCGCGGAAACCATCACCATCACCGGCCACGGCGGCGATCAGATCGAGGCGTACCGCGCCTCGCCGCTCGCGGACGGATCGCGCGGCGGCGTCGTGTGGATCCATCACATGCCCGGCTACGACCGTGAAACCAAGGAGTTCGTTCGGCGGCTGGCCGTCAGCGGCTACCACACGGTGGCCCCGAACCTCTATTCGCGCGAGGCTCCCGGTGCGTCGCCGGACGATGCCGCGGCGGCGGCGCGGGCCGCGGGCGGTGTGCCCGACGAGCGGTTGGTCGGGGATGTCGCGGGCGCGGTCGAGCACCTGCGCTCCCTGCCCGGCGCCAACGGAAAGGTCGGTGTCATCGGGCACTGTTCGGGCGGGCGGCACGCGTACCTGGCGGCGTGTTCGCTGCCGTTCGACGCCGCGGTCGACTGCTACGGCGCCTTCATCGTCGAGGATCCGCCGGAGGGCCTGCCCAAGGTGATGAAGCCGATCCTGCAGCTGGCACCGGACCTGAGCTGCCCGCTGCTCGGCCTGTTCGGGCTCGACGACCGATTCCCCGCGCCGGCGGCGGTGGCCGCACTGGACGAGGAGCTGAACCGGCTGGACAAGCCCCACGAGTTCCATTCCTACGAGGGCGCGGGTCACTCGTTCTTCTCCGTCGACCGGCCCGCTTACCGGCCCGAGGCGGCGGTGGACGGCTGGCGGCGCATCGACGACTTCTTCGCCAGCCACCTGGAAGGTTAGGTACCGCCACATGTGCACTTACCTCACCGAACACGTCGGGATCGACGGCAGCGGCAAGGGCGCCACGGGGTGGTTCGGCGCCAGCCGCGCGACGGTGTACGTCGATCACCCGGTCCACGCGCCCTACGGCCACACGGTCAACATCGACGTGATCAACCCCGAGCTCGGGCCGTCCGCGCGGGTGGCGCTGGAGCTCACCGAGGAGAGCGCGCTGGCGCTGGCCGACGCCATCCGGAAGGCGATCGCCCACGCGCCGGCCGGCCTGGCCGCCAAGGACCAGACGTGACCGCCGACCGCGACTACCCCCAAATGGCCGCCGCCCGCGGCAGAGTCGAGCCCGCGCCGCGCCGGGTACGCGGCTATCTGGGCGACGCGCTGGTCTTCGACACCACCGCCGCCCGCTACGTGTGGGAGGTCCCGTACTACCCGCAGTACTACATCCCGCTGGCCGACGTCCGCGCCGAGTTCCTGCGCGACGAAGACCATCCGCAGCAGGTGCAGTTCGGTCCGTCGCGGCTGCACTCACTTCGGGCGGCCGGGGAGACCCACCCGTCGGCCGCGCGGGTGTTCGACGCCGACGGTGACGGCCCGGTGGCCGGGACGGTGCGATTCGAATGGAATGCGTTGCGGTGGTTCGAGGAGGACGAGCCGATCTACGGCCACCCGCGCAATCCCTATTCGCGGGTCGACGCGCTGCGCTCACACCGGCATATTCGCGTCGAACTTGACGGAATAACGTTGGCGGACAGCAGTTCTCCAGTCCTACTGTTCGAAACCGGTTTGCCGACAAGGTATTACATCGATCCCACTGATGTCGCTTTCGAGCAGCTGGAACCCAGCGCGACGCAGACGCTGTGCCCGTACAAGGGGGTGACGTCGGGATACTGGTCGGTGCGGACCGGCAGCGGGCTGCAGCCCGATCTGGCCTGGACGTACCACTACCCGTTGCCCGCCGTCGGGCAGATCGCCGGGCTGGTGGCGTTTTACAACGAGAAGCTGGACATCGTCGTCGACGGCACCGCCCTGCCCCGGCCGCAAACCCAGTTCAGCTAGCGGGTCGGGGTGTGATCTTTCGCTCTT
>NZ_GG770554.1:559420-583577 GCF_000164135.1 Mycobacterium parascrofulaceum ATCC BAA-614
CGCGCGAAACCTGAGAATTTCCTATGCTGGACGGCCGCACGACCCTGACCGGCGGCGTTAGCGACGGAAGCGAAATCCGCCGGATGGGCGTTTGCATCAGTTTCGCTACGGGTAAGCGACTGCGATACAGCGTAATTGAAAGCCTGAGCAGAACCTGAGTGCGGGGAGTGACGTAGCTAACGTCGGGGGATTTCGAACCGCTTTGACGCGGATTTCGGTCGCTAGACTCGCGAAAACCAGTCGCGTCAGCGCCTTTCGGTGCTGAGATCCTCCTGGATCCGGAGGCCGAAAGTCGCGCATGTCCCGGCGACGTCGTCCCGCGCCGACAACATAGCAAAGGCGGTGCAGCGTGAGCGGTGTTAATGACCGCAAAGCCCCCCAGGACGACCGGGACGAGCGGGTGTTCCGGCTCGATGACACCTCGGTGGTCCGGATTCCGGTCGGAAACGGCCCGATCAGCGACATCGGCATCAGCCCCGACGGCAGTCGACTGGTCGTCGCCAACCACGGCCGCGACGCGGTCTCGATCATCGACACCGATGCGCGTCGGGTGGTGCGGAGCGTCACCGGCCTCGGCGAGCCCTTCGCGGTCGCCCTGAACGGCGGGGACGCCCCGCTGGTCTTCGTCAGCACCGCGACCATGTCGTACGACTCCGTCGACGTCGTCGACCTGGCGACCGGCGCGCACGTCGCCACCCACCCGCTCGCGCAGAGCGTGAGCGATCTGGCCGTGAGTGGCGACGGGAGGCTCGTCTACGCCAGCGGCAACGGCGCCCGCGGCGCCTACGTCACGGTGCTGGACGTCATCACCGAGGACGTCGCGGTGATCGACCTGGCCATCGAGCCGGGGACCACCGCCGACTGCGTGCGCGTCAGCCCCGACGGGCGCCACCTGTACGCCGCCACCAACGGGCCGTCCGGCGGCCGGCTGGTCGAAGTCGACCCCCGGCGCTCGCGCATCGTGGGCGCCTACGAGCTCGGTCTGCCCATCCGCGACGTCGCGCTGAGCGACGACGGCGGCACGGCCTACGTCGCCAGCTGCGGGCCCGTCGTCGGCGCGGTGCTCGACGTCGTCGACATCCGGACCCGCAAGATCACCGGCACGCGCAAGCTCAGCGAGGTCGCCGGTCCGCTCACCCGCCTGACGCTCAGCCGCGACGGCCGCCGCGCCTACCTGGTCAGCGATGACCGCGTCGCGGTGGTCTGCACGCGCAGCCACGACGTCGTCGGCGACATCACGGTGGCCAAGCAGCCGTCCTGCGTGGTCGAAAGCCCGGACGGCAGGTATCTCTACATCGCCGGCTACTCCGGCGTGGTCACCGTGGCGCCGATAACCGCGGGCGGGGGATCCGCCGAGGCGTCGACCACCCGGCTGCCCGCGCTGGCGCAGCGGGAACCCGTACTCGCTTAGGGTGATTGCCGACGCCGTCGCCGAACCCGGGCTTAGGGTGGAGACGGCCGTCGGCCCATCGCTGCCGGCCCGGGAGCGGTCGCACCGCGTCTCGAGGGTTGACATCAGGCGGCGCTGCGCCGAGATCCAAAGGCGGTACCTCAATGGACAGCACGATGCAGGACTATCCGTTGACGATCACCGCGATCATGCGGCACGGCTGCGGCGTGCACGGTGCGCGCACGGTCACCACCGCCACCGGCGACGGCTACCGGGGAATCAGCTACCGCGAACTCGGGCAGGACGCCGCTCGGCTGGCGAACGGGTTGCGCCGCCTCGGCGTCGACGGGGATCAGCGGGTGGCCACGTTCATGTGGAACAACGCCGAACACTTGGCCACCTACCTGGCGGTGCCGTCGATGGGCGCGGTGCTGCACACCCTCAACATCCGCCTGTTCGCCGAACAGATCTCCTACGTCGCCAACGAGGCCGAGGACCAGGTGGTGCTGGTCGACGCGTCGCTCGCCAAGCTGCTCGCCCCGGTGCTGGGCGAGTTGAAGACCGTGCACACGGTGATCGTGGTAGGCGAGGGTGACCAGGCCCCGTTCGAAGGGGCGGGCAAGACCGTGCTGCGCTATGGCGACGTCCTCGCCGGCGAGTCGACCGAGTTCGACTGGCCCGAGATCGACGAGAAGTCCGCGGCCGCGATGTGCTACACGAGCGGCACCACCGGCAACCCGAAAGGCGTGGTCTACAGCCACCGTTCGAGCTATTTGCACACCATGGCGGCCTGCACGGCCAACGGCATCGGCGTGGGCGCCGTGGACAGCGTGCTGCCGATCGTGCCGATGTTCCACGCCAACGCGTGGGGCCTGCCGTATGCCGCCCTGATGGCCGGTGCCGACTTGGTGCTGCCCGACCGCCACCTCGACGCGCGGTCGCTGATCCGCCTGGTCGAGGACCTCCGGCCGACCTTGGCGGGCGCGGTGCCCACCATCTGGAACGACGTGCTGCATCGCCTGGAGGAAGAACCCGACCACGACATGTCGTCGCTGCGGTTGGTGGTCTGCGGCGGCTCGGCCGTCCCGGTGTCCCTGATGCGGACCTTCGAGGAAAAGCACGGCGTGCAGATCCGGCAGCTGTGGGGCATGACGGAAACCTCCCCGATGGCCACCATGGCGTGGCCGCCGCCGGGTACCCCCGAGGACCAGCACTGGGCCTTCCGCGCCACCCAGGGGCAGCCGGTCTGCGGTGTGGAGATGCGCATCGTCGACGACGACGGCCGGGTGCTGCCGAACGACGGGGAGGCCGTGGGTGAGGTGGAAGTCCGCGGCCCGTGGATCGCGGGCTCGTACTACCTGACGGCCGACGACGCGAAGTTCGACTCCGGCTGGTTGCGCACCGGCGACGTGGGGCGGCTCGACGAGCGGGGCTTCGTCACCCTGACCGACCGGGCCAAGGACGTCATCAAGTCCGGTGGGGAGTGGATCTCCTCCGTCGAGCTGGAGAACAACCTGATCGGGCACCCCCACGTCGTCGAGGCCGCGGTCGTCGGCGTGCCCGACGAGCGGTGGCAGGAACGGCCGCTGGCCGTCGTGGTCGCCAAGGAAGGCACCACGGTCAGCGCCGAGGACCTGCGAAAGTTCCTCGCGGAAAAGGTGGTTCGCTGGTGGCTGCCCGAGCGGTGGGCGTTCGTCGAGGAGATTCCGCGCACCAGTGTGGGCAAATACGACAAGAAGGCCATCCGGGCGCGCTACGCCGAGCATGGCTATTGGGTGGTCGAGGCGCGCGACTGAGCGCCGCGAATGAGGGCGGACGCTCGCGCGCGTGTTGAACCGCCGAAGCTGGGTACCGTCGAGGTCATGTGTCGACTTTTCGGATTGCACGCCGGGACGGACGTCTGCACCGCGACGTTTTGGTTGATGGACGCCCCCGACAGCCTGTCGGTCCAGAGCAGGAGGAACCCGGACGGCACCGGCCTGGGCGTCTTCGACGAGCGGGGCCGACCCCAGGTGCACAAGCAGCCGATGGCGGCCTGGAGGGATTCCGCGTTCGCCACCGAAGCGCACGAGATGAGCGGCACCACCTTCATCGCGCACGTGCGCTACGCGACGACCGGCTCACACGAGACCCGTAACACCCATCCCTTTCTGCAGGATGGACGGATATTCGCGCACAACGGCGTGGTCGAGGGGCTCGACGTTCTCGATGCGCGGCTGCGCGAGCTCGGCACCGCAGACCTGGTGCAGGGCGACACCGACTCCGAGCGGGTCTTCGCCTTGATCACCGGTTGCACCCGAGCCCAAAGCGGCGACACGACAGCGGGTTTGCTCGATGCCATGCGGTGGCTTGCGGACAGCGTGCCGATCTTCGGGGTCAACGTGCTGCTGAGCACGGCCACCGAGATGTGGGCGCTGCGGTACCCGGCGAGCAACCGGCTCTATGTGTTGGACCGGCGCTATGAGCCCGAGTCGGCGCGAGACTTCCACATGCGCACCGACCGGATCCGCGCCTGGTCGAAGCATCTGTGCGCCCGATCGTCGGTGGTATTCGCCAGTGAACCGATGGACGGCGACCCGCGCTGGCGCCTGCTGGATCCCGGCGAGCTCGTCCATGTCGACGCGGGGCTGCACATCACCAGCAAGGTGGTGCTGCCCGACCCGCCCAGGCACCAGATCCGCGAGGAGGATCTCAGCGTCCCGGCGCAACAGGCGCAGCTGCTCTCGCCGTAAACCCCGCCACCGCGGCGCCCACCGCTGCTGGCAGAGTGGGTGGGCGTGACAACCAGACGAGCGCTTGTGCTGGCCGGTGGCGGGATCGCGGGAATTGCTTGGGAGACAGGTGTTTTACGCGGTATCGCCGACGAGTCGCCGACGGCGGCGCGGCTGTTGCTGGGCGCCGACGTGCTGGTGGGAACCTCGGCGGGCTCGGCCGTCGCCGCGCAGATCGCCGGCGGCAGCGCGCTCGACGCGCTGTTCGACCGGCAGGTCGCCGAATCGTCGGCCGAGATCGATTCCGGGGTCGACGTCGCCTCGATCACCGAGATGTTCCTGGCCGCCCTGGCCGAGCCCCATACGGACGGCTCGGACAGGACGCGTGACCGGATGCGGCGGATCGGCGCCGTGGCGCTGGCCACCGAAACCGTTCCGCCCTCGGTGCGGCGCCGGGTGATCGCCCAACGGTTGCCGTCGCACGCCTGGCCCGACCGGGTGCTGCGGATCACCGCCATCGACGTGGACACAGGGGAATCGGTGGTCTTCGATCGCGACTCCGGCGTCGACCTCGTCGACGCGGTGGCCGCCAGCTGCGCGGTGCCCGGGGCGTGGCCGCCGGTGGCGATCGCGGGCCGGCGCTACATGGACGGCGGGGTCGCCAGCACGGTCAACCTCGGCGTGGCCGCCGATTGCGATGCGGCGGTGGTGCTGGTGCCGTCGGCCGCCGACGCGCCCGCGCCGTTCGGCGCCGGCCCGGCCGCGGAGATCTCCGCGTTCCCCGGCGCGACGTTCGCGGTGTTCGCCGATCCCGGCTCGCTGGCGGCGTTCGGACCCAACCCGCTGGATCCCGGGTGCCGCGTCGCATCGGCCCGGGCCGGGCGCGAGCAGGGCCGCCGCGAAGCCGGGTCCGTCGCGCGGTTCCTGGGGTGTGCGCGAGGCTAAGTCGTTGCCGCCGCGCGGGTTTCAGCCTTCATCAGCCGGCGCGGCGCGGTCGTTGTCGAAGGCGTCCAGGGCCTCGTCCGCCAGCGCGCGGCCGACGGCGATCACCTCGGCCGCCCGGTGAAATTCCAGGCCCCGGCAGATCGAGCGCGGGATCTCGATCAACAGGTCGGGCGGGTAGACCGCCAGCGTGTGGCGCGCGAGCGCGGCCTGGGCGATGTCGATCGTGCGGTTCATCACCTCGAAGCTGCCCAGCTTCGGGACGTCGGGTGCGGCGTCGCCCAGTTCACCCACGGCATCGTCCTCGGGGGCGGTCTCGTCGACGTCCGCATCGTCCGACCAGCTGTCGGATTCGGCGGTGGTCCCGCCGAATCTGCCCAGGACGGCTCGCGCGGTCGGCCGATCGAGCAGGGAGCGGGCCGCGGAGGTGTCGAGCAGGGCGGAGGTGCTGCGCACCATGCGGTTCAGCCACTCGGCGGTCACGCCGGCTTCGGCGTCGCGGTTGGCGATCGCCTCGCTGCCGCTGAGGCTCACCGCGATGGTCACGTCGGCGTTGACGGCCGAGAGGGGGGCCATCGGCAGCGGGTCCAGGATGCCGCCATCGGCCAGCAGCCGGCCGTCGACTTCGTGGGGGGCGATCACGCCCGGTATCGCGATGGAGGCGCGGATCGCCTCGTCGACCGGGCCGCGCTGAAACCACACCGATTTACCGGTCAACAGGTCGGTCGCCACCGCGGTGAACGGGATCGGCAGCTCTTCGATGGCGACGGGGCCGAGGATGTCGCGCACCGCTTCCAGGATTTTCTCCGCCCGCATCACCCCGGCCGCGCTGATCGAGAAGTCCAGCAGCCGCAGGATGGTGCGCTGCGTCAGGGACTTGGCCCAGTCGGCGAATTCGTCGCGGCGTCCGGCGGCCTCCAGCCCGCCGACTAGCGCACCCATCGACGAGCCCGCGATCCCCACGATCTCGTAGTCTCGGGCGCGCAGGGCGTCGATCACCCCGATGTGGGCGTAGCCGCGCGCGCCCCCGCTGCCCAGCGCCAACGCCACCCGCGTCGGTGACGATCGGCGCGGGACCACCCCACCAGGTCCGTCCGGCATCCCTTCATTTTGCGCGGTGGAACCGGGCGGCACCGGCGGGCCCGACACTTTAGCTACCCGTGAATTCAATCGCGCAAGAGTTCGAAGGCTCTAGTCGCATTCGCCGTCCGCGGCGGCGCGCGCGGCGGTGATCACGGCCGCCTGCCGGGCCGGCGTCAGATCCGCCCATCGGGCATTCCAGCTGCCCGCGGTGCCCGCCGGCGCGGCCTGGACCATCGCCAGATAGGGCTCGAACAGTGACCGATCGGTCCCGGGTTGCGCGTCCATCCACACTCTTGCGGCGTGACAGGCCTGGTAATACTCCTCCTCGGTCGAATTCGCGGGGACGTCGACCCTGGTCGTCACGCCGGCCGGTGAGCGTCCGACGGCGCCCGGGGGCGCCGCACCCGCCGGGATGCCCGCCGGCCGCGCCGACGAGGACGCGGTCTCGCCGCCGGGGGCGCCGTGCGAGCAACCCATCACCGCCAGCAAGCCGGCCGCCACGGCGAGCGTCCCCCACGACCGGGGGCGGTCACGGCACCAGCGCACCCTCCCAATCTATGCAACACTGGCGGCCGTGATGGAGCGCTTCGGATTTTGCGAGTGTTGCCGGCCGTAACACGCCGCCGCCTGTCCGATCCGTTTTCCCTGGAGCTCCCCGATGTCTGTGCCCCTCGCCGTCCCGGCTGCGTCGCGCCCGCGACCTTTCTCCTCCCCGTCTGCGGGCCCGACGCGGCTGCGCGTTCCCGACCTCCTGCACGCCACCGACCGGGCGGCCGACGACGTCCTGAGCGGGCGTTGCGACCACCTGCTGCCGCCGGGCGGCGTACCCGACTCGCGCCGCTGGTTCACCCGCATTCACGGTGACGAGGAGTTGGACGTCTGGCTGATCAGCTGGGTTCCCGGTCATCACACCGAATTGCACGACCACGGCGGGTCCCTGGGCGCGCTGACGGTCGTGTCCGGCTCGCTCAACGAATTCCGTTGGGACGGGCGTGCCCTGCGGCAGCGCCGGCTCGACGCCGGCGATCAGGCCGGGTTCCCGCTGGGCTGGGTGCACGACGTGGTGTGGGCGCCCCGGCCCGTTCCCGTGCCCGTTTCGGTACCGGCGCGGCCGTCGCTCAGCGTGCATGCCTATTCACCGCCGCTGACCGCGATGTCGTACTACCAGATCACCGGCCGGAATCGGCTGCGCCGCCAGCGCACCGAACTGACCGACCAACCGGAAGGACCGTGATGAGCCGCATCGACGTCGTGTTGAGATCCGCCCGGCGCCGTCTCCGCCGCCTGCCCGCCGCCGAGGTGCCCGACGCGCTGCGGCGCGGCGCGGTGCTGGTCGACATCCGTCCCCAGGCGCAGCGCTTGCGGGAGGGTGAGATCCCCGGCGCGTTGGTGATCGAGCGCAACGTCTTGGAGTGGCGCTGCGACCCGACCAGCGAGGCCAAGCTGCCCGAGGCGGTCGGCGACGACGTCGAATGGGTGATCGTGTGCTCGGAGGGCTACACCTCCAGCCTCGCGGCCGCCGCGTTGCTCGACATCGGCCTGCACCGCGCCACCGACGTCATCGGTGGCTACCACGCGCTGGCGGATTCCGGTGTGCTGCAACAGCTTTCCCGCGCCCGGGCGGTGGCCGCCGACCCGGCAGTGCTCGCCACCGCCGGCACCCCGGGCCGCCGTTGGCTCTAGCTACCCGGTGGAGGTGGCCTCCGAATGGAGCAGGAGCCGCAGCCTGGCCGTCTTTTCCGGCGTCCAGCCCGGCGGTGAGAGCACCGCGGCCCAGCCGTCGGCCGCGTCGGCGACATAGTGGTGGCCGTGCCCCTCGGGCACGTCGACGGCCACCGCCATGTCCGCCGACACCTGCAGGAACGTAACCACCGGAATCCAGCGCGTCTCCGGCAGCACGTCGTAGCCCCGCCGTTCCCGCAGCCAGTCCGGCTCGCTGAACAGCAGGTCGGGCGACCACCAGGCGATCGGGTCCGAGGCGTGTTGCAGATAGACCACCCGCGGGCGGTCCCACGCGGCGTTCGGGCGCGCCAGATTGGGTGGGCGCGCGACGAACCGGGCGTTCTTGCCGTCGTTGTAGATCGGCAGCCACTCCGGGGAACCGGCGTCGCGCGTCGCCGTCAGTTCGGTCCAGATGGTGTTCTGGAACGTCGGCCCGCTGAACAGGGCGCCGTCGGTGCGGGCGAGGACGTTGTTGAGGCTCATGAACGGCGCCTCGCCGCCGAACGACCCCAGGCTCTCGCCGAACACGACGAGCTTGGGGCGTTGCGCTTCGGGCATCTGGCGGATCAGCCGGTCGACGGCCTCGAACAGCGCCTGGCCGGCGTGGCGGGCGTTCTCCTTGTCCACCAGGAAGGACAGCCAGCTCGGCAGGAACGAGTACTGCATGCTGACGATCGCGGTGTTGCCGTTGTACATGTACTCGAGCGCGTCGGCCTCCGCCTCGTTGATCCAGCCGGTGCCGGTGGTGGTCGCGACCGCGACGACGGCGCGCTGCAGTCCGCCGGTGCGCTGCAACTCACGCGCCGCGAGTTCGGCGGTCGCCGTGATGCCGTCCGCGGAGTTCAGCCCGGCGTAGGCGCGGATCGGTTCGGTCGCCTGGACCCCGTTGAAGGTCGTGAGCTGGTCCACTCGGGGCCCGGCTTCCACGAAGATGCGGCCTTGGTGGCCAAGGGATTCCCAGGACACCAGCGACTCCGGGCCGCCGGATCGCAGCGGCGTCCTCGGGGGAGCGGTGTCGGGATTCATCTCGTTGTTGGCCGAGGCGAACGTGTCGTTCATGGTGCGCATGGCGAACTTGAGCACGACACCGTTGAGCACGGTGATGGTGAGCACCACGAGCAGTGCCACCACGATGGTCGCCGACAGTCGGAACGGAGCGATGCGATCCACCTGACCGACCAGGAACCGGACCAGCCACCGGATGAACTGGCCGATTTCGACCAGGGTGAACAACACCACCAGCGACAGGCCCGCGGCCACCGGGTAGTCGTACCACTTCAGGTGCGCGACACCCATCAGGTCGCGCACGTTGTCCTGCCAGACGTGAAACCAGATGGCCATCAACACCATTCCGAGCGCGCCGATCGGGATCAGCACCTTCCACGCCCAGCGCGGCGCCGGGGGACTGTGATCCTTCGCGCCCATGTAGCGGACCAGCCACACGGCGAACACGCCCAGCCCGTAGCCGATGGCGCCGGAGATCCCGCTGACCAACCCCTGAAACAACGCGCCGCGCGGCAACAGCGACGGCGTCATGGAGAACCAGACGAAGACCAGGCCCACGGTGGTGCCGGTGAACGTGTAATGACGCACCCACCAAGGCTTTTGGCCCGGGCGCGGCTCGGGGACCGCCGGGCCGGTTTCGGGTCCGGCCTGCGGGCGCCCGGCTTCGTCCGCGACGGCCGTCGGGTTGCCGCCGGTGTCGGTGTTCGTCGCTGAACCCGGGTCGCTCATCGCAGGCCTAGCGGTGGGTGAAGTTGGGAGCGCGCTTCTCGACGAAGGCCGTCATGCCTTCGGATTGGTCCTCGGTCGCGAACGTCGAGTGGAAGAGCCGGCGCTCGTAGAGCAGCCCTTCGGACAGGGTCGACTCGAAGGCACGGTTGACCGCCTCCTTGGCCATCCGTGCGGCCGAGCGCGACATCTGGGAAATGGTGGTGGCCACGGCCTTTGCCTCGGTCAGCAGGTCGTCGGCCGGCACCACCCGCGAAACCAGGCCGCTGCGTTCGGCTTCGGCGGCATCGATGGTGCGCCCGGTCAGGATCAGGTCCATCGCCTTGGCCTTGCCGATGGCGCGGGTCAGGCGCTGCGAGCCGCCCATCCCCGGCAACACGCCGAGCTTGATCTCCGGCTGACCGAACTTCGCCGTGTCGGCCGCGATCAGCAGATCGCACATCATCGCGAGCTCGCAGCCGCCGCCGAGCGCGTGCCCGGCCACCGCGGCGATGGTCGGCGTGCGCACGGCCGCCAGTTTGGCCCAGGGGGCGAAGAAGTCGGCGTCGAAGGCGTCGGCGAACGTCAGGCCCGCCATCTCCTTGATGTCGGCGCCCGCGGCGAACGCCTTGGCCGAACCGGTGATGATGATCGCGCCGATGCCCGGATCGTTGTCGAAGTCCATTGCCGCACTTGTCACTTCGTTCATCACCTGGGTGTTCAGCGCGTTGAGTGCTTTGGGCCGGTTCAGGGTGATGGTGCCGACGCGCTCGTCGCGCTCGACCAGGATGGTTTCGTAGTTCTCGGGGGCCGTGTCAGTCACCAAATCGCCTTTCTAGAAACTCAAGTCGTCATCGACCGGGGTGAAATACGCTTCGACGTCCGCTGGGTTTACCTCGGGCAGCGTCGCCGGCGACCACTTCGGGTTGCGATCCTTGTCGATCAGCTGCGCCCGGATGCCCTCCACCAGGTCGTGCGACCGCAGCGACGCCGACGACACCCGGTAGTCCTGAACGAGAACGTCTTTCACGGTCTCGAGCTTGCCGGCGCGCCGGATCGCCTCCAGGGTCACCGACAACGAGATCGGCGACCGGGTGGCGATCAGATCGGCGGCATCGTTGGCTGCGCCGGCCTCGTGGTCCCGCAAACGAGCCACGATCTCTTCGACCGTCTCACCCGCGTAACACTCGTCGATCCAAGACCGTTGCGCGGCAAGCTCACTGGGCGGTGGCTCGACGGCGTGCTCGGCGAGGGCGCTCTCGACGCCGTCGTCGACGACCGCGCGGGTGAAGGCCTCGAGTGCGCCGTGCGGCACGTAGTGGTCGGCGAATCCCATCGCGATGGCGTCGGATCCGGAAAACGGCGCCCCGGTCAGCGCCGCGTGCAGACCCAGGCCGCCGGGCGCCCGGGACAGCAGGAACATCCCGCCGACGTCGGGAACGAAACCGATGCCGACCTCGGGCATCGCGATCTTGGCGGTGTCGGTCACCACGCGGGTGTTCGCGTGCGCGCTCACGCCGACGCCGCCACCCATCACGATGCCGTCCATCAGTGCCACGTATGGCTTGGGGAAATCGGAGATCTGGGCGTTCATCAGATACTCGTCCCGCCAGAACCGCCGCGCCTCGACCCCGTCCTTGCGGGCGCTGTGATAGATGGAGACGACGTCGCCGCCGGCGCACAGCCCGCGCTCGCCGGCGCCCGAGAGCACCACCGCGCGCACCGCGTCGTCGTCCGCCCACGCGGAGAGGATGGCGCGCAGCGCGTCCACCATCGGCTGGTTCAGCGAGTTGATCGCCTTGGGGCGGTTGAGCGTGATCAGACCGACGTTGCCGTCGACGCGGGTCAGAACCTCATCGGATTCGTCGGACACGCACTGGCCTCCCATCGCCGGTTCCACCCTCGACGAAAAATCTAGATCGTGACGACCGGCGCTATACCCGCGGGTAAGGGTTATCTTTAACGCGACGACAGCACCTGCGTTCGTCTGGGCGGCTCCGGGCACCGAAAAATGCCCAGGTCGGCCGGGAACCCGGACGGGACGCTGCTCGTTGAGATGGTGTTCGCACAGCTCGAAGCCAATAGAGAGGATCCGACGGTGCGGGAGACAAGCAACCCGGTATTTCGTTCGCTGCCCAAGCAGCGGGGCGGATACGCGCAATTCGGCACAGGCGCGGCCCCGATGCAGGGCTATGGAGCCGACCCCTACGCGGCGCCCTACCAAGCTCCCTACCAGGAGGCCAGGGCTTCGCGGCCGCTGACCATCGACGACGTCGTCACCAAGACCGGCATCACGCTGGCCGTGCTGGCGGTGTCCGCCGTGGTTTCCTACTTCCTGGTGTCGGCCAACCTCGCGCTGGCGATGCCGCTGACCCTGATCGGCGCGCTCGGGGGCCTGGGGCTGGTGCTGGTGGCGACCTTCGGCCGCAAGCAGGACAGCCCGGCGATCGTGCTCAGCTACGCCGTCCTCGAGGGCCTCTTCCTGGGCGCGCTGTCGTTCGTGTTCGCCAATTTCTCGGTCTCCAACGCCAACGCCGGCGTGCTGATCGGGGAGGCCGTCATGGGCACCTTCGGTGTCTTCTTCGGCATGTTGGTGGTCTACAAGACCGGCGCCATCCGGGTCACCCCCAAGTTCACCCGCATGCTCGTCGCCGCGATGTTCGGCGTGCTGGCCCTGATGCTCGGCAACTTCGTGCTGGCGATGTTCGGGGTCGGCGGCGGTGCCGGCCTGGGCCTGCGCAGCGGCGGCCCGCTCGCGATCATCTTCTCGCTGGTGTGCATCGGGATCGCGGCGTTCAGTTTCCTGATCGACTTCGACGCGGCCGACCAGATGGTGCGCGCCGGGGCCCCCGAGAAGGCGGCCTGGGGCATCGCGCTCGGCCTGACCGTGACGCTGGTCTGGCTGTACATCGAGATCCTGCGCCTGCTCAGTTACCTGCAGAACGACTAGCGCTCGTCAACGAAAGACCGGCACGCCGATCGGCGTGCCGGTCTTGTCGTCTGTGCCTTGGGCGTCGAGTGTGCCTGGGCGCCGAATGTGCGAAGCATCCGCCGTGCGTTAGCGGCTTCGAGTGTGAGCCGGCGGCGGGATCCGGGCGATTTCCTCGCCCTGGACACACCCGCAAGGCCCTACGCGCACGCCGGACACCCGGGACGACACTGCAACCGCGAGTCGGTCAGCTGAGCCGCTCGATGATCATCGCCATGCCCTGCCCGCCGCCGACGCACATCGTCTCGAGGCCGAACGTCTTGTCGTGCGTCTGCAGGTTGTTGAGCAGCGTGGTCGCGATGCGCGCACCGGTCATGCCGAACGGGTGGCCCAGCGCGATCGCCCCGCCGGAGACATTCAGCTTGTCCTCGTCCATGCCCAGCTCGCGCGCCGAGCCCAGCACCTGCACGGCGAACGCCTCGTTGATCTCGTAGAGGTCGATGTCGTTGATCGACATCCCCGCCCGCGCCAGCGCCTTCTTGCACGCCTCGATCGGTCCCAGGCCCATGATCTCCGGCGACAGGCCGCTGACGCCCGTGGAGACGATGCGCGCCAGCGGCGTGAGGCCCAGCTCCTTGGCCTTGGTGTCGCTGGTGATCACCAGCGCGGCGGCGCCGTCGTTCAGCGGGCAGGCGTTGCCCGCGGTGACGGTGCCGTTGGGCCGGAACACCGGCTTCAGCTCGGAGACCTTCTCGTAGGTGGTGCCGGCGCGGGGGCCGTCGTCGGTGCTCACGGTGCTGCCGTCCGGCAGCGTGACCGGGGAGATCTCGCGCTCGAAGAAGCCGCTCTTGATCGCCTCCTCGGCGCGGTTCTGGCTGCGCACGCCCCAATGGTCCTGGTCTTCGCGGCTGATGCCCGTCAGCAGCGCGACGTTCTCCGCGGTCTGCCCCATCGCGATGTAGACGTCGGGCAGGTTGCCGTCGGCGCGGGGGTCGTGCCACTCGTCGGCGCCCGCGGCCGCGGCCTGCGACCGCTCCTGGGCCTCGTCGAAGATCGGGTTCTTGGTGTCGGGCCACGAGTCCGAGTTGCCCTTGCCGAACCGGGACACGGTCTCCACACCCGCGGAGATGAACGCGTCACCCTCGCCGGCCTTGATGGCGTGGAAGGCCATCCGGGTGGTCTGCAGCGACGACGAGCAGTACCGGTTCACGGTGGTGCCCGGCAGGAAGTCGTAGCCCAGCTCGACGGCGACGACACGCGCCATGTTGAAGCCGGACTCGCCGCCCGGCAGGCCGCAGCCCAGGATGAGGTCGTCGATCTGGTGCGGGTTGAGCGCCGGGACCTTGTCCAGCGCGGCGCGCACCATCTGGGCGGCCAGGTCGTCGGGCCGCATGGAGACCAGCGACCCCTTCATCGCGCGGCCGATCGGCGAGCGAGCGGTTGAGACAATGACGGCTTCAGGCATAACGGTTCCCTTCAAATCCCTTCCGGATTCCGACGATCGCGCTTCACAAACCGTTGACTCAACGCCGACGGGCTAGCACGAATCTAGTCGTTGCCAACCTGGGGGCACGAAGACGGGGCGGGTCGCGCCACCGGACGCCGCCACAGCCGCGACATCACGCTGGTTCGGGTGTGGCGCTGGCCGAGCACCGGCGGGGTGGTCGACGCCGCCAACTCCAGCGGCGGAATGTCGACCTCCTCGCCCAGCGCCTCGCACAGCGCGCGCAGCAGCGCGTCGGCGGCGATCGCGTATGCCGGGGCGGACGGGTGGAAGCCGTCCGGCGAGAACATCACGTGGGGCGTCGAACGGAACTGCGGGGTCATCAGCTGGCCCAGCGGTACCGGCATGCCGCCGGCGGACCGCACGGCCGCGGCCTGGGCGCGGGCCAGTTGCATGCAACGCTCGTGCGCCAGCGAGCGGAGCGGTTGCGGGATGGCGGTGATGACCCCCAGATCCGGGCAGGTACCGGCGATCACGACCGCGCCGCGGGCGCGCAGCTTGCGGACGCTCAGCCCGAGCCGCTGGGCCGACTGGCTGACCCCGTTGAGGGCTGTCACGTCGTTGGCTCCGACCATGATCACCGCCGCGTCCGGTGGCGCCCCGGCCACGAACATGGCGTCCACCTGGCCGCAAACACCCTTCGAGGTGGCGCCGACGATGGCCTTGGTGCTCAGCCGGATTCGCTTGCCCGTCTGTTCGGCGAGGCCCCGCGCGATGCGTACCCCCGGCACCTCCTCCGCGCTCACGCACCCGTAGCCGGCGGCGGTCGAGTCGCCGAAGATCATCAGGCTCAGGTCGAAGGGCACGCCGCGGTGCCACCGCTCCGCCGGCCCGCCGCCGGGGGTGTACACGCCGTCGGCGCGCGGCGGGATGTCCCACGACTTGGGGATGACGGTGCGCGCGTGCGTCGCCTGGCCGACGAGCAGGTTGCGCGCCCCCAGATAGGCAGTCCCCGTCGAGGCGAGTGCGCCTGCTGTGGCCAGGGCGATCGCCGAACGGCGTGGCACCCGCATGGTCACGAAATCAGTTTAGTTCGGCTTGGATGTTTGCGAGGTCGGCTGACCAACAATCCGGTCACGGCGGGAAACGAATTGGTATCGAATCGGGCTATTCAAACGTTGCTCTGAAAAATGCCTGTCACGCTGATCCGCAGGGGTTGGCTGAGCGCTTCGGGCAAACGGCTGAACCGGACGCTTGGCCGCCTCGTCACATGCTGTATCGCACTACAACGGCGTAGGAAGTGTTGAGCATGAGCGCACCCGGCAAGGTATCCGGCTGGCCCCAAGCCGCCCTGCGTCCGCATGACGTCCTGAGGGCCCGGCGGGCAAAGACCCGCAAGTTCGCGATGAGCGACGGCGAGCCGGTCGAGGTCCTCGAGTCCGGGCCCAGCGTTGCTGCGCGGGTGGCCAACCTGACATCGCGGGTGACCATCCGACCCGTGCTGTCCGTCGGCAGCCACGTCCCGAACTTCCCCTGGCCGTGGGGCCTGATCGACCTGGCCGCCCGGGTGGTGCTGCCCGTGTCGGCCACCGTCCGCGAGACGGTGCAGCTGCCCAACGCCTCGGCGCAGCTGGTGCGCGCGCCGGGCGTGCTGCCCGCCGACGGCACCCGCCGGGTGGTGGTCTACTTCCACGGCGGCGCCTTCCTGACCTGCGGGGCGAACTCGCACGGCCGGCTGGTCGAGGCGTTGTCGAATTTCGCCGACTCGCCGATCCTGGTGGTCAACTACCGGCTGCTGCCCAAGCATTCGATCGGGATGGCCCTGGACGACTGCCACGACGGCTACCAATGGCTGCGGTTGCGCGGGTACCAACCCGATCAGATCGTGCTGGCCGGCGACTCCGCGGGCGGCTATCTCGCGCTCGCCCTGGCGGAACGCCTGCAAGAGAGCGGTGAGGAGCCCGCGGCCCTGGTGATGATCTCGCCGCTGCTGCAGCTGGCGAAGGAATGCAAGCAGGCGCACCCCAACATCAGCACCGACGCCATGTTCTCCCACCGGGCGTTCGACGCGCTGGCCGAGCTGGTTGCCTCCGCGGCCGACAAGCACAAGGTCGCGGGGAAACCCGAGGAGATCTACGAGCCGCTCGAGCACATCAAGCCCGGCCTGCCGCGGACCCTGATCCACGTCTCCGGGTCCGAGGTGCTGCTGCACGACGCGCGGCTGGCGGCGAGCCGGTTGGCCGCGGTGGGGGTGCCGGCCGAGGTGCGGGTGTGGCCCGGGCAGGTTCACGACTTTCAGCTCGCGGCGCCCATGGTGCCGGAGGCGGTCCGCTCCCTGCGGCAGATCGGCGACTACATCCGCGAGGCCACCGAGTAGCGCACCCGTCGTTGCCCGCCGGGGGAAGCCGTCGTGCACCCCGGGAACCCGCCTGAGACGATGAACGCATGCGGATCGCCCAGCACATCAGTGAGCTCATCGGCGGCACCCCGCTGGTTCGCCTGAAGTCGGTCGTCCCGGACGGCGCCGGCATCGTGGCGGCCAAAGTCGAGTACCTCAACCCCGGCGGCAGCTCGAAGGACCGGATCGCGGCCCGAATGATCGACGCCGCCGAGGCGACCGGATTGCTGAAGCCCGGCGGCACCATCGTCGAACCCACCTCGGGCAACACCGGCGTCGGCCTCGCGCTGGTGGCCCAGCAGCGCGGGTACAAGTGCGTGTTCGTCTGCCCCGACAAGGTCGGCGAGGACAAGCGCAACGTGCTGCTCGCCTACGGCGCGGAGGTCGTCGTCTGCCCGACGGCGGTGCCGCCCGAGCACCCGGACAGTTACTACAGCGTCTCCGACCGGCTGACCCGAGAGATCGAGGGCGCCTGGAAGCCGGACCAGTACGCGAACCCGGAGGGGCCGGCCAGTCACTACGCCACCACCGGCCCGGAGATCTGGGCCGACACCGACGGCAAGATCACCCATTTCGTCGCCGGCATCGGCACCGGCGGCACGATCACCGGCGCGGGTCGCTACCTCAAAGAGGTGTCCGCCGGCCGACCAGAAGGACCCGTGCGCATCATCGGCGCGGACCCCGAGGGCTCCGTCTATTCGGGGGGCACCGGCCGGCCCTACCTGGTCGAGGGCGTCGGCGAGGATTTCTGGCCGGCCGCCTACGACCCGGGCGTGCCCGACGAGGTCATCGCGGTGTCCGACTCCGACTCGTTCGACATGACCAGGCGCCTGGCCCGCGAAGAGGCGATGCTGGTCGGCGGGTCGTGCGGGATGGCGGTGGTGGCCGCGCTGAAGGTCGCGGAGGAGGCCGGGCCCGACGCGCTGATCGTGGTGTTGCTGCCCGACGGCGGGCGCGGCTACATGGCGAAGATCTTCAACGACGCCTGGATGTCGTCCTACGGGTTCCTGCGCAGCCGCCTCGACGGGTCGACCGAACAGGCCAGGGTGGGTGACGTGCTGCGCCGCAAGTCGGGCGAGCTGCCCGACCTGGTGCACACGCATCCGTCCGAGACCGTGCGCGACGCAATCGGCATCCTGCGCGAGTACGGGGTGTCCCAGATGCCCGTCGTCGGCGCCGAGCCGCCGGTGATGGCGGGCGAGGTGGCCGGCAGCGTCTCCGAGCGCGAACTGCTGTCGGCCGTCTTCGAGGGCCGGGCCAAATTGGCCGACGCCGTGTCGCAGCACATGAGCCCGCCGCTGCCCATGATCGGCGCCGGCGAGTTGGTCAGCGCCGCCGGCAAGGCGCTGCGTGAGTGGGACGCGCTGATGGTGGTCGAGGAGGGCAAACCGGTCGGGGTGATCACCCGATACGACCTGCTGGGGTTCCTCTCCGACGGGCCTCGCGGACCAGCAGGGCGACGCTAGCGGGCGCGCTTCGTCTCTCGCCCGGCCATCGTGCGCTCAGGTACTGTAATGCCGCCTGGTCCGGCTGGTCCGCAGTGGAAGGGGTGCCCATGACCGATCAACCGCCGCCCGGCGGCGCTTACCCGCCACCGGCCTCGTCGCCCGAGTCATCCGGTGGCCAGGACACCCCACCCCCTCCGCCGGCATCCACCGGCGGTTCCTATCCGCCGCCCCCGCCACCACCCGGCGGTGGTTCCTATCCGCCGCCCCCGCCACCACCCGGCGGTGGTTCCTATCCGCCGCCCCCGCCGCCCTCCGGCGGGTACGCGCCCCCGCCTCCCGGACCGGCTATCCGCACCTTGCCGACGGAGTCCTACACGCCGTGGCTCACCCGGCTGGCGGCCTTCATCATCGACATCCTCCCGTACGCCGTCGTGCACGGCATCGGCACCGGCATCCTGGTGGCGACGCAGCAGACGTCCTGCATCACCGACGTCACGCAGTACTCCGTCAACCAGTACTGCGTGACGCAGAACTCGACCCTCGGCCTGGCCGCACAGTGGCTGGCGTCGCTGATCGGGCTGCTCTATCTGATCTGGAACTACGGCTACCGCCAGGGCACCACGGGGTCGAGCGTCGGCAAGTCGGTGATGAAGTTCAAGGTGGTCAGCGAGGTCACCGGCCAGCCGATCGGTTTCGGGATGTCCGTCGTGCGCGCCCTCGCGCACTTCGTCGACGCCATCATCTGCTTCATCGGTTTCCTCTTCCCGCTGTGGGATGCCAAGCGGCAGACGCTGGCGGACAAGATCATGACGACGGTCTGTCTGCCGCTCGACGGGACCGAGCCGCAGCCGAGCTAGTCGTGCGGGCGCGGTAGCCGAGGGGTCGGTCGCCTAGGCTGATCGACGATGAGCGCCGACCACACCGGACACTTCACCGGACTCGCGACCAAAGCGATTCACGCCGGCTACCGGCCGGATCCGGCGACCGGGGCGGTCAACGCCCCGATCTACGCCAGCAGCACGTTCGCCCAGGACGGCGTCGGCGCGCTGCGCGGCGGGTTCGAATACGCGCGCACCGGCAACCCGACGCGGGCGGCGCTGGAGGCCTCGCTCGCGGCGGTCGAGGGGGGCGGCTACGCGCGGGCGTTCGCTTCCGGCATGGCCGCCACCGACTGCGCGTTGCGGGCGATGCTGCGGCCCGGTGACCACGTGATCATCCCCACCGACGCCTACGGTGGCACCTTCCGGCTGATCGACAAGGTGTTCACGCAGTGGGGCGTTCGCTACACGCCGGTGGCGCTGTCCGACGTGGACGCCGTCCGCGCCGCGATCACGCCGCAGACCCGCCTGATCTGGGTGGAGACACCGACCAACCCGCTGTTGTCCATCGCCGACATCGCGGCCCTGGCCGGGCTGGGCCAGCAGTCCTCGGTAAAGGTGTTGGTGGACAACACATTTGCCTCGCCCGCGCTGCAGCAGCCGTTGACGCTGGGCGCCGACGTGGTGCTGCATTCGACCACCAAGTACATCGGCGGCCACTCCGACGTGGTGGGCGGCGCGCTGGTCACCGATGACCCGGAATTGGACGCGGCCTTCGCGTTTTTGCAGAACGGCGCGGGCGCGGTGCCCGGCCCGTTCGACGCCTACCTGACCATGCGCGGCCTGAAGACGCTGGTGCTGCGCATGCAGCGGCACAGCGAAAACGCTTGGGCCGTGGCGGAATTCCTCGCCGGACACCCGGCAGTGAGCGCCGTGCTCTATCCCGGCCTGCCCGGCCACCCCGGGCACGACGTCGCCGCGCGGCAGATGCGCGGCTTCGGGGGGATGGTGTCGGTGCGCATGCGCGGCGGCCGGCAGGCCGCCCGGGATCTGTGCGGCCGCACCGAGGTCTTCATCCTGGCCGAGTCGCTCGGCGGCGTCGAGTCGCTGATCGAACACCCCAGCGCCATGACGCACGCGTCCACGGCGGGGTCGCAGCTGGAAGTGCCCGATGACCTGGTGCGGCTGTCGGTCGGCATCGAAGACGTTGCGGACCTGCTGGCCGACCTGGGCCAGGCGCTCGCCTAGCCACCGCGAGCAGACGCAAAATCGCACGTGCGAAGCGCGTTGGATGCGATTTTGCGTCTGCTCGCCGGAGGACGCGGCTAGTGGCGGGTCGCCACCAGCTGGCTAGGAGTGGTAGGGCTCCGCGCTGACCAGCGTGACCTCGACGGTGTTGCCGTTGGGCACGACGTAGCTGCGGGTCTCGCCCACCTTGGCGTCGATCAGGGCGCCGCCCAGCGGCGAGTTGGGTGAGTACACCTCGAGCTTGCCGTCGTTGACGCCCTCCTGGCGGGTGGCGATCAGGAACGTCTCCGTGTCGGACTTGTCGCCGTTGTAGTAGACCTTGACCACCGAACCGGGCAGCGCCACGCCGGACTGCTTGGGCGCCTCGCCGACCTTGGCGTTGTTGAGCAGGTCCTGCAGCTGGCGGATGCGGGCCTCCTGCTGGCCCTGCTCTTCGCGCGCGGCGTGGTATCCGCCGTTCTCGCGGAGGTCGCCCTCTTCGCGGCGGTCGTTGATTTCCGCGGCTATCACCGGACGATTCGCGATCAACTGGTCGAGTTCGGCCTTCAGCCGGTCATGCGACTCCTGGGTCAGCCAGGTCACCGAAGTGTCCGTCATCTCGTCGTGCTCCTCATGTTGTCGTTGCGCGCAACCGCGTAAGCCTGTTATCCCCGCCGCCGGGCGTATCCGGGTCTTCTCCCCGTGCGCTGCCGATCCGTTGTGCTCACGGCCTTAATGCAGCAATACACGGTCCCATCAGGAACCGTGCATTCACCCATGTTACCACCGCGCAAACAATTGATGACCCCAAATTCGCAGTTCGGCTATCGCTCGCGCGGTCAGGCGGGCCGCAGATAGGCGGGCACGTCGGTGCCGCAGCCGTAGATGTCGGCCATCATCGGCGGTTTGCTGGACTTCACCGTGGTGGTGATCTGCACCGTCTTCGCCCCGGACGGCGGGACCAGCACCTCCCGCCTGCCCGACTCACTGCCGTCCTTGGCCCGCACCCGCACGATGCAGTCCACCGGGCGCGACGGATCGGATCGCGTCACGCTGATCGTTACCGACGCCGTCTCGTCGTCGATCAGTTGATAGCCGGCCAGCGTGCCCGTCACGGCGCCGGTGCCCAGCCGGTGGTAGCTGACGACGGCGATCACCAGGCCGGCGGCGACGACCAGCGCACCGAGGGCGCCGATCACCCAGCGCCGGGGCACGCGCGAGCGCCCGTAGCGGGCCTCCGGACGCGGAGGGGAAGTATCGGTCATGGCTGGGTATGCCTGAGTGGTCGGCCGCCGGGCACCGGCCGGCAGCATGCAACGATCTGAAGAACTGGAATTATAGATTCACAACCGGCGACCAGCAGACCGACAAGGGGGCACGTGAGCGAACTGCGGTTGATGGCGGTGCACGCCCACCCCGACGACGAGTCCAGCAAGGGTGCGGCCACCCTCGCCCGCTACGCCGACGAGGGTCACCGGGTGCTGGTGGTGACGCTGACCGGCGGCGAGCGCGGCGACATCCTCAACCCGGCGATGGACCTGCCCGAGGTGCGCGGCCACATCGCCGAGATCCGCCGCGACGAGATGGCCAAGGCCGCCGAGATCCTCGGCGTCGAGCACACCTGGCTCGGCTTCGTCGACTCCGGCCTGCCCCAGGGGGACCCGCCGCCCCCACTGCCCGAGGGATGCTTCGCGCTGGCGCCGCTCGAGGAGTCGGTGGAGGCGCTGGTGCGGGTGGTCCGCGACTTCCGCCCACACGTGATCACCACCTACGACGAGAACGGCGGCTACCCGCATCCGGATCACATTCGCTGCCACCAGGTGTCGGTCGGTGCCTTCGAGGCGGCCGGGGACTACCGGCGGTATCCGGACGCGGGCGAGCCGTGGGCCGTGTCCAAGCTCTACTACATCCACGGATTCTTGCGCGCCCGGATGCAGCTGCTGCACGACGAGGCCGTCAAACACGGCCACGAACCCCCGTTCAAGAAGTGGCTCGAGCACTGGGACGCCTCGCACGACCCGTTCGAATCCCGGGTCACCACGCGCGTCGAGTGCTCGAAGTACTTCGGCCAGCGCGACGACGCGCTGCGGGCCCACACCACCCAGATCGACCCCGAGCACGATTTCTTCGCCGCGCCCATCGAGTGGCAGCAGCGCCTGTGGCCGACGGAGGAATTCGAGCTGGCGCGCTCGCGGGTCCCGGTGCGGCTGCCCGAGGACGACCTGTTCGCCGGAATCGGGGGTGACGGGTGAACCGCCTCGTTCTGACGGCGAGCGCGCTGGCGGACGGCGCACCGCAGCACACCGGCCCGGACTTCGGGAAGGCCAGCCCCATCGGGCTGCTGATCGTCGTGTTGCTGTTGATCGCCACGCTGTTCCTGCTGCGATCGATGAATCGGCAATTGAAGAAGGTGCCCGAGTCGTTCGACCCCAAGCACCCCGAGCCCGACCAGGCCGCCGACGAGGGCACCGACGCGGTCGACGAGGCCGACGGACAGCCCCCGGACCGGGCGGACGGATCGGAGCGGCCACCGGGACCCGGCGATGAGCCCGGCTGACGCTGCCGCGACCAACACGCTCGGGCTGGCCACCAGCCCGTATCTGCGCCAGCACGCCGACAACCCGGTGCACTGGCAGCAGTGGACCCCGCAGGCGCTGGCGGCGGCGGCCGACCGCGACGTGCCGATCCTGCTGTCCATCGGCTACGCGGCCTGCCACTGGTGTCACGTGATGGCCCACGAGTCGTTCGAGGACGACGAGGTGGCCGCCGCCATGAATTCCGGATTCGTCTGCATCAAGGTCGACCGGGAGGAACGCCCGGACCTCGACGCCGTCTACATGAACGCCACCGTGGCGCTGACCGGGCACGGCGGCTGGCCGATGACGTGCTTCCTGACGCCGGACGGCCGACCCTTCTTCTGCGGCACCTACTACCCCAAAGATGGCTTCCTGCAGCTTCTTTCGGCGGTGTCGGCCACCTGGCGCCAGCGTCGTGGCGAGGTGGAGCAGGCGTCCGACCAGATCGCCGGCGAGCTGCGCGCGATGGCGGGCGGGCTGCCCTCCGGGGGGCCGCGCGTCGCGCCGGAGCTGTGCGACCACGCGGTCGCCGCGGTCCTCGCCGACCAGGACGCGGAACACGGCGGGTTCGGCGGCGCACCGAAATTCCCGCCCTCGGCGGTCCTCGAGGCGTTGCTGCGCAACTACGAGCGCACCGGGTCGACGGCGGCGCTTCAGGCGGTCGAGCGCACCGGCAACGCGATGGCCCGCGGCGGCATCTATGACCAGCTGGCCGGCGGGTTCGCCCGCTACAGCGTCGACAACGCCTGGGTGGTCCCGCATTTCGAGAAGATGCTGTACGACAACGCGTTGCTGCTGCGCGCCTACGCGCACTGGGCGCGGCGGACCGGGAATCCGTTGGCGCGCCGGGTCGCCGCCGAGACCGCGCGCTTCCTGCTCGACGACCTGGCCGACGGCGCCATGTTCGCCTCGTCGCTGGACGCCGACGCCGACGGCCGCGAGGGCTCGACGTATGTCTGGACGCCCGAACAGCTTACCGAGGTGCTCGGTCCCGACGACGGCCCTTGGGCCGCACAGCTTTTCGCGGTCACCGCTTCCGGCACCTTCGAGCACGGGTCCTCGGTGCTGCAGTTCCCCGCAAGCGGGAGGGGCCCGCAGCCCGCCGGTCCCGGCGACCCGCAACGGCTGGAACGTGTCCGGGCCGCGCTGCTGGCCGCCCGGCTCACCCGGGCCCAGCCGGGGCGCGATGACAAGGTCGTGACGTCCTGGAACGGCCTGGCGATCACCGCGCTGGCCGAGGCCGGCGTGGCCCTGAACGAGCCGGGGCTGGTCCACGCCGCGCGGGATTGTGCGGCCGCGCTGCTTGCCCTGCACCTCGTCGACGGGCGGCTGCGGCGCGCCAGCCTGGGCGGGGTGGTGGGTGAGAGCGCCGCCATCCTCGAGGACCACGCGACGCTGGCCACCGGGCTGCTCGCGCTCTACCAGCTGGATACCGACGAGGGGTGGCTGACCGCGGCGACCGGGTTGCTCGACACGGCGCTGGAACACTTCGCCGACCCGCAGCGCCCCGGCCGCTGGTTCGACACCGCCGACGACGCCGAGCGGCTGATGCTCCGGCCCGCCGACCCGCTGGACGGCGCCACCCCGTCGGGCGCGTCGTCGATCGCCGAGGCGCTGCTGACCGCGGCGCACCTGGCGGACGGCGAGCGCGCGGAACGGTACCTGCGCGCGGCGGCCGACGCGCTCGACGCGCATTCGGTGCTGCTGGAGCGCGCGCCGCGGTCGGCGGGACACTGGCTGGCCGTGGCCGAGGCGGCGG
>NZ_GG770554.1:583852-613014 GCF_000164135.1 Mycobacterium parascrofulaceum ATCC BAA-614
ATCGCGGTCGCCTGCGATCCGTCGCGGTCGCCGCTGCTGGCCGACGCGCGACGGCTGGCGCCCGGTGGCGCGATCGTGGTGGGCGGGGAAGAGGACTCGTCGGCGCTGCTGGCCGGTCGGGGCCGGGTGGCCGGCGTCGACGCCGCCTACGTGTGCCGCGGCCGGGTGTGCGACCTGCCGGTCGCCACCACCGAAGACCTCGCGGAGGCGCTCGCCACGCCACGGTAGCGTGGGGTTTCATGCCGAGTGCCGAACACATCACCGACACGGTCCACCGCTACATCGCACTGGTCGCCAAGGGCGGCGCCGACGAGTTGGTCGAGCTTTACGCCGACGACGCCACCGTCGAGGACCCCGTCGGCGGCGAGGTGCACATCGGCCGCCAGGCGATCCACGGCTTCTACTCGGCGGTCGACGATGTGCAGCGCGACTGCGAGTTGGTGACGTTGCGCGTCGCCGGCAACGAGGCGGCGTTCCATTTCCGCCTCACGATCACCGCGGGGGAGCACCGGATGGTGATCGAGCCGATCGACGTGATGGCGTTCGACGAGGACGGCAAGGTCGCCCACATGAAGGCGTACTGGTCAGCCGCCGACGTCACCCACCTGTAGCCGTCAGCCAGGCGCCGGTCCCGGTGTAGAAGACCGCGAACCACATGGCGATGTAGTGCAGAATCGCCGCGACGACGGTAAAGGCGTGGAAGATCTCGTGGTAGCCGAACGTGCTGGGCCACGGGTCGGGCCAGCGCAGCGCGTAGAAGATGCCGCCGACGCTGTAGAACACGCCGCCGGTGGCCAGCAGCACCATCGCGGCCACCCCCGCCTCGTGCAGGATCGTGGGACAGAACCACACGGCCACCCACCCGAGCACGATGTACAGGGGTACACCCAGCCAGCGCGGTGCCGTCGGCCAGCACACCTTGAGCAGGATGCCCGCCGCCGCACCACCCCAGACAATGCACTCGACCAGCATCCCCGTCTTCTGCGGCATGGCCAGGCGGGCGAACGGCGTGTAGCTGCCGGCGATGAACACGAAGATCATCGAGTGGTCGAGCCGCTTCATGAGGTTCCGGGCCGCCTCGGACTTCCACTGCACCCGGTGATAGGTGGCGCTGACGGCGAACATCGCCACCGTGGCCGCCGCGTAGACCAGCGTCGAATGGCCGGCGCGCGGGGAGGACGCGGCCCACGACACCGACACCAGGGTGGCGCCGGTGATGATCGCCAGCCACGCGGAGTAGAAGTGGATCCAACCGCGCATGCGCGGCTTGGTCAGGACGTTGGTGGCGCCCTCGACAAGCTGGTCGACGGTGTTGCCGGGGGCGATGGCCTCGGAATCTTCGTCCGAACGCTCCGGGTTTGCAGACGTACTCGTCTGGCTGCTCATGTCTCCTGTGCCCTCGTCTTGCAGGTCGGGGAAGTGCCAGTGCCGCTCACCGTCAACAGTAATCGCCGACGGTCACGGGCGGGTCTCCGCGCACGGTGACATCGCCGGAATGGGAGGGACGATTTTGGCGCAGGTCACAGTAGGCTGAATCTTCGTGGAAATTATTCCGCCGCGCCTCAAAGAGCCGCTGTATCGCGTCTACGAGCTGCGGCTGCGGCAGGAGCTGGCCGCCTCCAAATCGCACCTGCCGCGCCACATCGCGGTCCTGTGCGACGGCAACCGGCGGTGGGCGCGCGACGCCGGCTACACCGACGTCAGCTACGGCTACCGGATGGGTGCGGCGAAGATCGCCGAGATGCTGCGCTGGTGCCAGGAAGCCGGCATCGAGATGACCACGGTCTACCTGCTGTCCACGGAAAATCTGCAACGCGACCCCGACGAACTGGCCGGACTGATCGAGATCATCACCGACGTCGTCGAGGAGATCTGCGCGCCGGCCAACCGCTGGAGCGTGCGCACGGTCGGCGACCTGGAGCTGCTCGGCGAGGAACCGGCCCGGCGGCTGCGCGGCGCGGTCGAGTCGACGCCCGTCGTGGCGCCGTTCCACGTCAACGTCGCGGTCGGGTACGGCGGCCGCCGCGAGATCGTCGACGCCGTGCGGGCGTTGCTCAGCAAGGAACTGGCCAACGGTGCGTCCGCCGAGGAGTTGATCGAGGCGGTCACCGTCGACGGCATCTCCGAAAACCTGTACACCTCAGGGCAACCAGACCCGGACCTGGTGATCCGCACGTCGGGGGAGCAACGCCTGTCGGGGTTCCTGCTGTGGCAGAGCGCGTACTCGGAGATGTGGTTCACCGAAGCGCACTGGCCCGCGTTCCGCCGGGTCGATTTCCTGCGTGCCCTGCGCGACTACAGCCAGCGGCACCGTCGGTATGGCAAGTAGCCGAGCGACTTAGCGGCTCCGCGCCGATCGCAAGCGCGGCGGAGCCGGGCGCAGCGGGTCGGTGCGCATGCAACTCCGCGCCGATCGCAAGCGCGGCGGAGCCGGGCGCAGCGGGTCGGTGCGCATGCAACTCCGCGCCGATCGCAAGCGCGGCGGAGCCGGGCGCAGCGGGTCGGTGCGCATGCAACTCCGCGCCGATCGCAAGCGCGGCGGAGCCGGGCGCAGCGGGTCGGTGCGCATGGAACTCCGTGCCAGACTGAGTGCATGGCTGCGCTCTCGGCGGTGGTGTTCGCGCTGAGCGGCTGGCTGGGGCTCTACCTGCTGGCCCGCGATCCACGCAAGCCGGTGCTCGTGTTGGCGGCGATCGGGTTGTGCGGATTCGCCGTCGTGGTGGCGCTGGACGCGGTGCGGACCGCCAGCCCGGCCTGCGCGCACCTGCTCAGTCGCGTCGAGATCTATCTGGTGACCATTCCCGGCGTGGCGTGGTTCGCGGTGCTCGTCGAGCTGTGCCGGCCCGGTGACGGCGGGCGGGGGCGCGGTCGCGAACTGTTGCTCGTCGCCGGGGTCGCGGCGCTGACGCTGTTCGGGGCGGCCCTGGCCGGCAGTGTCGACGGGCCGCTGCGGGCGGGCCACTGGCTGATGTTCGCGGTGATCTCGCTGTCCACGTTCAGCGCGATGGCCGTCGCGTTGCGGCAGCCCCGCCGGCCGCGGTCGGCCGTCGGGCTGGCCGTCGTCGCGACCCTGTTCTTTGCGCTGGGCAATGCCATCCTGATCATCCCGCTGGGCCTGGTGCCCAGCTGGGTGGCGCTCGCGTCAACGAGCATCGACGTCCTCTCCCTCGGGGTCGCCGTCGCGCTGTGGGACGCGTTCGACGAGGGCCAGGCGCTGCGCGCCGACATGCTGCGCTCGTTCGCCGGGTCGGCGGCGGTGGCCGTGCTGTTCGGCGCCCAGGCGCTGATCGGCCTGGCGCTGACCCGCGACGACCCCGGCGCGCAAACCGCGCTGACCGTGCTGTTGTTCACCAGCCTGGCGGTCGCGATCGCCGTGCAGGTGCTCGCGGATCCGCTGGCCGGGATTCTCGACCGGCTGGCGTTCGCGAAATCGCCTGCGCTGCGCGAGGATCGGGCGGCGCTGCGGAACACCGGGGCGGCGCTGCCACTGCGGTCGGCGGATCCGCTCGACCACGTCGACGACGTCACGTTCACCCGGCTCACCCGCCGCGCGCTGGGGCACTACGGCGATCTGAGCAAGCTCGTCGCCAGCCCGTTGACCGCGCTGCCCGTCATCGACGCGCGGCTCGCCGCGCGGGGCGCGCCCGACCATCCGCTGGAGCGGGCCAACGAGCTGAAGGCGGTTCTCGCGGAAGCGATCGGGCGGCTCAAACCCCGGGACGCCGGCGACTTCGGGACCACCGAGCAGTGGCGTCACTACAACTCGCTGTACTTCCCCTACGTCGTCGGCGTGCGCGCCTACGCGCAGAACGCCACCGCCGCCGGGCTGGACCCGACCGCGCGGCAGGCGTGGCAGTGGTTGGTCACCGAGGTCCCGCAGCGCTCGCTGCACAACTGGCAGAACGCCGCCGCCCGGCTGATCGCGGCCGACCTCCGCGGGCGGGTCCCGGTGGCCAGCGACTAGCTGGAGCACGTCGCGTGTGCTGTGAGGGGTTTCGCAGTGAGCTGAGGGTGAGAAATCCGCGAAACTTCCGCCCTGGACGCACACTCAAAGCCGTCAGCGCACTCGTCGCCGCGGGGCGTGACACGTCGCCGCGAGGCGTGAAACCCGCCGCGGGGCGGGCACACCGCCGCTCCCTGAGGATCCTGTTACTGCTGGGGCTGCTGAGCGCCAGACTGGCGTCCGTCGAATAACAATCCCGATTCGGGCCCGCAACCGGGAATAGCCAGCGCAACGCGCTGGTCTTTGTATCCGTGGCAGTAGTTGGCAGTGCCACGAGTCGATATGGCAGTGCACCGGCAGGACGCTGAAGTTCGACCCAATTCGCCATCGCGAGGAGTAATCACATGATGTATGCATCTGGCGCCCCCGGTCTGCACACGCGCCCGCTGTACGACGCGACCGACTCGCTGCTGCGGTTCGCCATGCGCGCCGACGCCACGCTGACGGGCCTGTGCGGTCTGCTGATCGCATTTTTCGCCGACCCGCTTTCGTCGCTGACGGGCCTGACCTCGCTGCAGGAGTACAGCCTGGGCGCCTTCTTCGTGCTCGGCGGCCTGGCCGTGTTCCTGCTCGCGGCGGCACCGAACGTGCGCCGGGTCGGAATCGGCGTCGTCGTGGCCAACGTCGTGTTCACACTGGGCGCGATCGTGGCCGCCGAAGTGCTGCCGTTGTCCGCGACGGGGACTGCCGCCACGCTGGCCGGCGGCGTCTACACCGCGGCGTTCGCCGGGCTGCAGTACCTGGGGGTGCGTCGCCTCGAGGCGGCGTGACCCCTACAGCTTGCGCAGCCGGAGCCGGTTGATCGAGTGGTCGGCGTCCTTGCGCAGCACCAGGGTCGCCCGCGGCCGCGTCGGCAGGATGTTCTCGACCAGGTTCGGCCGGTTGATGGACCGCCAGATCTCGCGCGCCGCGGCGATCGCCTTGGTGTCGCCCAGGGCCGAGTAGTGGTGGAAGTGTGACTCGGGGTCGGCAAATGCCGTGCCGCGCAGCGACAGGAACCGCGAGACGTACCACTGCTCGATGTCTTCGATCCGGGCGTCCACGTATAGCGAGAAGTCGAAGAGGTCCGACACCATCAGGGTCGGGCCGGTCTGCAGGACGTTGAGGCCCTCGAGGATCAGGATGTCGGGATGGCGGACGACGTGCTTGGCCCCCGGGATGATGTCGTATTTCAGGTGTGAATACACCGGCGCGCACGCGTAGTCGGAGCCCGACTTCACCGAGGTAACGAACCGCATCAGGGCCCGGCGGTTATAGCTCTCCGGAAAACCCTTGCGATGCATCAGGTTTCGCCGATCGAGCTCGGCGTTGGGGTAGAGGAAGCCGTCGGTGGTCACCAGGTCCACCCTGGGGTGATGATCCCAGCGGGCCAGCAGGGCCTGCAGGACACGGGCGGTGGTCGACTTGCCGACCGCGACGCTCCCGGCGACACCGATCACGAAAGGCACCGGCCGGTCCGGATTCTGTTGCGGTTCGCCGAGGAATTCCGCGGTGGCGGCAAACAACCGCTGACGCGCGGCGACCTGCAGGTGGATCAGCCGCGCGAGCGGCAGGTAGACCTCTTCCACCTCGAGCAGGTCGAGCTGTTCGCCGAGACCGCGCAGGCCAACCAGTTCCTCTTCGGTCAGCGCCAGCGGCGTCGACATGCGAAGCGCGCGCCATTGCTTCCGGTCGAACTCCACATAGGGGCTCGGCTCGCTAAGCCGCGGCATAGTGCAAGTGTTGCAGGGGCGGACGCGCGCCCGACGGCTGGGCTGGCTAAACCCGTCGCTGGATAGACTGGCGCCGTGACTGCTGCACCCGACGCCCGCCCCGCTCACCCCGGCACGGCCTCCCTCATGTCCGCCTCGCTCGCCGACGTCGACCCCGACATCGCCGAGCTGCTCGGCAAGGAGCTGGGCCGCCAGCGCGACACCCTCGAGATGATCGCCTCGGAGAACTTCGTCCCGCGCTCGGTGCTGCAGGCCCAGGGCAGCGTGCTGACGAACAAATACGCGGAGGGCCTGCCCGGCCGGCGCTACTACGGCGGCTGCGAGTACGTCGACGTCGTGGAGAACATCGCCCGTGACCGGGCGAAGGCGCTCTTCGGCGCCGACTTCGCCAATGTGCAGCCCCATTCGGGTGCGCAGGCCAACGCCGCTGTGCTGCACGCGCTGATGACGCCGGGGGAGCGGTTGCTGGGCCTCGACCTCGCCAACGGCGGTCACCTGACCCACGGGATGAAGCTGAACTTCTCCGGCAAGCTCTACGAGACCGGCTTCTACGGTGTCGATCCCACGACGCACCTGGTGGACATGGACGCGGTGCGGGCCAGGGCCCTCGAGTTCCGCCCGCAGGTCATCATCGCCGGGTGGTCGGCCTACCCGCGCATTCTCGACTTCGCGGCGTTCGCCTCGATCGCCGACGAGGTCGACGCGAAGCTGTGGGTTGACATGGCGCACTTCGCCGGCCTGGTCGCCGCGGGGCTGCACCCCTCGCCGGTGCCGCACGCCGACGTGGTGTCCACGACCGTGCACAAGACGCTCGGCGGCCCGCGTTCCGGGCTGATCCTGGGCAAGCAGGAGTACGCCAAGTCCATCAACTCCGCGGTGTTCCCCGGCCAGCAGGGCGGTCCGCTGATGCACGTCATCGCGGGCAAGGCCGTCGCGCTGAAGATCGCGGGCACCCCCGAGTTCGCCGACCGGCAGCAGCGCACCCTATCCGGCGCCCGCATCATCGCCGACCGGCTGACGGCCCCCGACGTCGCCCACGCCGGGGTGTCGGTGGTCAGCGGCGGCACCGACGTCCACCTGGTGCTGGTGGACCTGCGTAACTCCCCGCTGGACGGCAAGGCCGCCGAGGATCTGCTCCACGAGATCGGCATCACGGTCAACCGCAACGCCGTCCCCAACGACCCGCGCCCGCCGATGGTGACGTCGGGCCTGCGGGTGGGCACGCCGGCGTTGGCGACCCGCGGCTTCGGGGACGCGGAGTTCACCGAGGTCGCCGACGTCATCGCCACCGCGCTGGCGGCGGGCACGGCGGCCGACCTATCCTCGCTGCGGCAGCGGGTGACGCGGCTTGCCCGCGACTTCCCGCTGTACGAGGGCCTCGAAGAGTGGACACTGGTGGACCGCTGAGCGGTCGAAAGGACCAAAGTCACCAGTTGGCGCGACACGGCCGGGGCGATTTCACGAACCTGTGTACGCGAGTTACAGTAACCGCATGGCACAGAAACCTGTAGCTAACGCGCTGACCCTGGAACTCGAGCCGGTGTGCGAAGCCAACATGGACCGCCACCTGAACACCGAGGAACTCTGGTTCGCTCACGACTACGTGCCGTTCGACCGGGGCGAGAACTTCGCGTTCCTCGGCGGACGTGACTGGGATCCGTCCGACGCGACGCTGCCCCGGGAGTTCACGGACGCCTGCGAGATCCTGCTGTTGCTCAAGGACAACCTGGCCGGCCACCACCGCGAGCTCGTCGAACACTTCATCCTCGAAGACTGGTGGGGCCGCTGGCTGGGCCGGTGGACCGCGGAGGAGCATCTGCACGCCATAGCCCTGCGCGAATACCTGGTGGTGACCCGCGAGGTCGACCCGACCGCCAACGAGGAGGCGCGGGTCCAGTACGTCATGAAGGGCTACCGCGCCGACACCTACTCGCAGGTGGAGACGCTGGTGTACATGGCGTTCGCCGAGCGCACCTACGCCGTCTTCTGCGAGAACCTGGCGGCCAAGCTCGAGGAGCCCATCCTGGCGGGGCTGATCGACCGGATCGCGCGCGACGAGCGGCGCCACGAACTGTTCTTCTCCAACCTCGTCGAGCACTGCCTCTCCTACACCCGCGACGAGACGATCACGGCGATCGCGGCGCGCGCGGCCGAGCTCGACGTGCCCGGCGCCGACATCGACTCCTACCGCGACAAGCTGCGCAACGTCGCCGACGCGGGCATCTTCGACCAGCAGCAGCTGCGCCAGGCGATCTCCGACCGCATCACCGCATGGGGTGTGGCCGACGAGCCCGCGCTGCGGCAGTTCGTCGTCGGCTAGCCGATCTTCGCGCGCGGCGTTCGTCGTCGGCGCGCCTGCGCTGCTGGGAAGCGGCGACGAGAGTAGCGTCGATCTCGATGGTCAGCGTCATGCTCAGCTGCCAGGGCGGCACCTCCCGTCACCACAACGGAAGGACCGGCCCCGGTCCTGGTGTCGCAGTCCCCGCCGACATGCCCGTGCGGGTCCGCGCGGGCTCATCCCGCTCGAGGAGCGCTACGTGACCGAAATCCGGACCTACGTGATCGACACCTCCGTGCTGCTGTCCGACCCGTGGGCGTGCAGCCGGTTCGCCGAACACGAGGTGGTGGTTCCGCTGGTGGTGATCAGCGAACTGGAGGCAAAGCGGCATCACCACGAGCTGGGGTGGTTCGCCCGCCAGGCGCTGCGTCTGTTCGACGACCTCCGGCTGGTGCACGGCCGGCTCGATCAGCCCATTCCCGTTGGGGCGCAAGGCGGTACCCTTCACGTTGAGCTCAACCACACCGATCCCGCGGTGCTGCCCGCCGGTTTCCGCAGCGACAACAACGACTGCCGCATTTTGAGTTGCGCCGCCAACCTCGCCGCCGAAGGCAAGCGAGTCACGTTGGTCAGCAAGGACATTCCGCTTCGCGTCAAGGCCGCCGCGGTGGGTCTGGCCGCCGACGAGTACCACGCGCAGGACGTGGTCGCCTCCGGCTGGTCGGGGATGCGCGAGCTCGAAACCGCCACCGAGGACATCGACGCGCTGTTCGCCGAAGGCGAGATCGACCTCGCCGAAGCGCGAGACCTGCCCTGCCACACCGGCATTCGGTTGCTCGGCGGCAGCTCGCACGCGCTGGGCCGGGTCAACGCGGACAAGCGGGTGCAGCTGGTCCGCGGCGACCGCGAGGCGTTCGGCCTGCGGGGCCGCTCCGCCGAGCAGCGGGTGGCGCTCGACCTGTTGCTCGACGAGTCGGTGGGCATCGTGTCGCTGGGCGGCAAGGCCGGCACCGGCAAGTCGGCGCTCGCCCTGTGCGCGGGCCTGGAGGCCGTGCTGGAACGGCGCACCCAGCGCAAGGTGGTGGTCTTCCGCCCGCTTTACGCCGTCGGCGGCCAGGAGCTGGGCTACCTGCCCGGCAGCGAGAGCGAGAAGATGGGCCCGTGGGCGCAGGCCGTCTTCGACACGCTCGAGGGACTGGCCAGCCCGGCCGTGCTGGAGGAGGTGCTCTCCCGGGGCATGCTCGAGGTGCTGCCGCTGACCCACATCCGCGGCCGGTCGCTGCACGACTCGTTCGTCATCGTCGACGAGGCCCAGTCCCTGGAGCGGAACGTCCTGCTGACGGTGCTGTCCAGGCTCGGCGCCGGGTCGCGCGTGGTCCTGACCCACGACATCGCCCAGCGCGACAACCTGCGGGTCGGCCGGCACGACGGCGTCGCCGCGGTGATCGAGAAACTCAAGGGCCACCCGCTGTTCGCCCACATCACCCTATTGCGCAGCGAGCGGTCGCCGATCGCCGCGCTGGTCACCGAGATGCTCGAGGAGATCGCCGGGCCGCAGTGACGCCCCCGGTCGCCCGCGAAACTGTGTTCCGCGACGCCTCCACTCGCGAAACACGTCGCTAGCTGCAGTCTCGCGGTGGGTAAACTTCGACGGTGCCGAAAAGACCCGACAACCAGGCCTGGCGCTACTGGCGCACGGTTATCGGTGTCCTCGCGGCCGTCGCGGTGCTGGTGATCGGCGGGCTGACCGGTCACGTGACCCGCGCCGACAATCTGAGCTGCTCGGTGGTCAAATGTGTCGCGCTGACGTTCGACGACGGGCCCAGCCCCTTCGACGCCCGGCTGCTGCAGATCCTGAAGGACAACGACGCGAAGGCCACCTTCTTCGAGATCGGCAACAAGGTCGCAGCCAACCCCGCGGGTGCCAAGCTGGTCGCCGACGCCGGGATGGAGATCGGCAACCACACCTGGGAACACCCCAACATGGTGACCATCCCTCCCGGTGACATCGCGCCCCAGTTCGCCAAGGCCAACGACGCGATCGCCGCCGCCACCGGCCGGACCCCCAACCTGTATCGCCCCGCCGGCGGCCTGTCCAACGACGTCGTGCGCCAGACGGCGGGCCGGCTGGGCCTCGCCGAAATCCTCTGGGACGTCATCCCTTTCGACTGGGCCAACGACTCGAACACGGCGGCGACACGGTACATGCTGATGACGTACATCAAGCCGGGTTCGGTGGTGTTGTTCCACGACACCTATTCGAGCACCGTCGACCTGGTCTACCAGTTCATCCCGGTCCTCAGGGCCAACGGCTACCGGATGGTGACGGTCAGCGAGTTGCTGGGCCCACGGGCGCCCGGCAGCAGCTACGGCAGCCGCGAGAACGGGCCGCCCGCCAACGAACTCCACGACATCCCGCCCGGCGACATCCCGACGCTGCCGAACACGCCCTCGCCCAAGCCGATGCCCAACTTCCCGATCACCGACATCCCGGGCCAGAACTCGGGCGGCCCGAACAACGGTGCCTAGCGCAAGCCTGGGGGCGCGCGCGGCCGCCCGGCTCCGCAACCGGCGCGCCCGGCCCGCCACGGAGCAGCGAAAGTCCGCCCGCCGGTTGGCGATTGAATACGGGTCCGACCTTGCGCTGTCGTACGTCCTGGCCGTTGTCGAGGCCGCGGCCATCCTGGTCCCGCTGCGGGGCCACACGTCCATCGGGGCCAACTCCGACTTCGCGAAGGCCAACACCGCGGCGGTGGTGGCGCTCGTCCTGCTGGGCACCATCGGCGTCGCGACGGCCGGGATCCTGAGCGCCGCGCCGACACTGCGTTGGTACGCCGCCGGCGACGAACCCGACCAGGGGCAGCGGGAAGCCGCGATGAAGCTGCCCGGCCGTCAGTCGGCGATCCTGTTCGGGGCCTGGGGCGTCACCGGCGGGATCTTCATGTTGCTGAACCTGGGGGGCGGCGCCCAGCTGCTGCTGCCCATCGCGCTGGGCGTGCTGCTCGGTGGGCCGGCGGCCGCCGGCACGGCGATGCTGCTGGCGCAGCGCGTCCTGCGCCCCATCATGCGTGCCGCCACCCTGGGTTGCGAGCCACACCTGGCGGTGCCCGGCGTGTACGCGCGGCTGGTCCTGTTGTGGTTTCTGTGCAGCGCCTTTCCCATCGGGGTGATCGCGACGCTGGTCATGCTGCGCTCGTACGGCTGGCTGATCGACAAGTCAGCGTCACTGGACGTGCCGATCCTGGTGGTCGCCCTGGCGGCGCTGGTCCTCGGGCTTCCGACCATGATCCTGACGTCGCGGTCCATCTCCGACCCGCTCGGCGAGATCGTCGACGCCATGGCGGAGGTCGAACACGGCCGCATGGGAACCTACGTCGGGTCCTACGAGCGCTCCCAGATCGGGCGGCTGCAAACGGGTTTCAACCGGATGGTGGCCGGCCTAGCCGAGCGGGACCGGCTGCGCGACCTGTTCGGCCGCCACGTCGGAGCGGACGTCGCCCAACGCGCCATCAACGAGGGCGCCTCACTGTCGGGGGACGTGGTGGAGGCGGCCGTCCTCTACATCGACCTCGTCGGCTCGACGCAGCTCGCGGAGAGCCGCCCCCCGCAAGAGGTCGCCGGAATCCTCAACGACTTCTTTCGCATCGTCGTCAACGCCGTCGACGAACACCACGGGCTGATCAACAAATTCGCCGGGGACGCCGCGCTGGCCGTGTTCGGTGTGCCGCTGCCCACCGACGAGCCGGCGTCGGCGGCCCTGGCGACCGCCCGCGCCCTGGGCACCCAATTGCGCCGCCTGCCGGTCGATTTCGGCATCGGCGTCTCGGCGGGCCGCGTCTTCGCCGGCAACGTCGGCGCCGAAAACCGCTACGAATACACGGTGATCGGCGACGCCGTCAACGAGGCCGCCCGGCTGGCCGATCTCGCCAAGACCGCCGACCGGCGGATCCTGTGCGCGGCGGCCGCCGTCGAGCGGGCCGACGAGGCCGAGGCAACGCGCTGGGCCGAGTGCTATTCCACTGTCCTGCGGGGACGATCGGAAGCCACCCACGTCTCGGCGCCCGCGTAGCGGGGAGGCGTCAGGATTTCGACACCTTCAGCGCGGCGATGATCCGGCCGATGATGTCCGCCGACGCGGTGTCGCCGATGGGGGTGCTGCCGATGAAGACGGTGACCGGCTTGGTGTCGACGGCGATGACGGTGACGGAGTCGCCCTTGACGTTGCGGGTGGGGTCGGCGATGGTCACGTCGGCGTCGACGCGCGCGGCCTTGGTGCCGTCGACGGTGATCGACGACGTCTTGGCCGGGCCGAGCGTGGGCTGCGCGTTCGCGTAGCCGGGCCCGGCGACGATGCACTGCAACAACTTCGACGCCTGCGCGGTGACGTCCATGCTGGCGACGAAGTTGGTGACGCCGACCTCGGCCGTCATCATCCACTGATTGGCGCCGGGCACGTCCTGGGCGACGCCCACCGCGCCGATCAGGTTCGGGTCCTGGTCGTCGGAGAACACCGTCCAGTTGGGCGGCACCGCGGAGGCCGGGAACGAGAGCTTGCCGGCGGTGATCGAGTCGGTGCGGGGCATTTCACCGCCGGACACGTTCGGGGTGCAATCGGTGGCGGTCTGCTGACCCCTCGGCTGGCTGGTGGTGCTGCTGGACGTGGACGGCGCGGCGGTCGGCGACTTGCCGTGGCTGCCACCCCGCATCACGATCAGCGTCGCCACCAGCGCGACGACGGCCAGGATGACGAGCCCGCCGATGATCAGCCAGGGCAGCTTCGAGCCCGGGCCGCCCGGCGGCGGCCCCTGCGGGTAGGGGCCGGGCGGAAACGGCTGTCCCGGTGGCGGATACGGCGGGGGCGGGTACTGGTAGGGGCCGGTCGGCGGGTACGGGTACTGGCCGCCCTGCGGCGGGGGCCCCCACTGGGGTTCCTGCCCATACGGATTGCCGTAAGGCCCCTGAGGGTAGGGGCCGCCGGGAGGAGCCGTCATCGTCGAACCACCCGCCTACTTCTCCGGCTTGACCTTGGCCATCGCCAAGACGTCCAGGCGGCGGTCCAGTTCTTCTTCCGACAGCTTGTCGCCGATCAGGCCGCGGTCGATCACCGTCTGGCGGATCGTCTTGCGCTCCTTGAGCGCCTGCTTGGCCACCGCGGCGGCCTCCTCGTAGCCGATCGCCGAGTTCAGCGGCGTCACGATCGACGGCGACGATTCGGCCAGCTCCCGCAGGTGGTCGACGTTGGCGACCAGCCCGACGATGCAGCGCTCCGCGAACAGCCGCGACACGTTGGTCAGCAGCTTGAACGACTCCAGGACGTTGCGGGCCATCATCGGGATGTAGACGTTGAGTTCGAACGCTCCACTCAAACCGCCGACGGCGACCGCGGCGTCGTTGCCGATGACCTGAGCGGCGACCTGCGTAACCGCTTCGGGGAGAACGGGGTTCACCTTGCCGGGCATGATCGAGCTACCCGGCTGCAGGTCGGGCAGCTGGATCTCAGCCAGGCCGGTCAGCGGGCCCGAGCCCATCCAGCGGATGTCGTTGCCGATCTTGGTCAGCGACACCGCGATGGTGCGCAGCGCACCGGACGCCTCGACCAGCCCGTCGCGCGCCGCCTGCGCCTCGAAAGAGTTGGCGGCCGTGCGCAGTTCGTTCAGGCCGGTAGAGGCGATCAACGTCTCGACCACCTTGGCACCGAAGCCGTCGGGGGCGTTGAGGCCGGTGCCGACCGCGGTGCCGCCGATCGCCAGCTCGCCCAGCCGCGGCAGGGTGGCGCGCACCCGCTCGATGCCCGCCTCGATCTGGCGGGCGTAGCCGCTGAATTCCTGGCCGAGGGTGACCGGGACGGCGTCCATCAGGTGGGTACGACCCGACTTGACCACCGTGTTCCATTCGCGGGCCTTGCTGGCTAGCGCCTCGTGCAGCACCTCGAGCGCCGGGATGAGGTGGCGCACCGCGGCCTCGGTCGCCGCGATGTGGGTGGCGGTCGGGAAGGTGTCGTTGGACGACTGCGACATGTTCACGTCGTCGTTGGGATGCACCGTGACACCGCCTTTGGCCGCGATGGACGCGATCACCTCGTTGGTGTTCATGTTGGAGCTGGTGCCCGACCCCGTCTGGAAGACGTCGATGGGGAACTGGTCGTCGTGCTGGCCGTCGGCGATCTCGGCGGCCGCGGCGATGATCGCGTCGGCCTTCTCCGGTGCCAGTAGCCCGAGGTCCTTGTTGACCTGCGCGCAGGCGCCCTTCAGCAGGCCCAGCGCGCGGATCTGGGTGCGCTCGAGGCCGCGGCCCGAGATCGGGAAGTTCTCCACGGCACGCTGGGTCTGGGCGCGCCACAACGCCTTTGCGGGCACCCGCACCTCGCCCATGGTGTCGTGTTCGATGCGGTATTCGGTATCGGTGGCATCAGAGGCCATAGGTATGCAGTCCTCGCTGGTTCGGTCAGGGCAGGGGATAGGCGGCAGTGCTGTCGCCGGTGAAGTCGATGGCGGAGTACTCGTTGAGCTTCGAGAGCCGGTGGTACGCCTCGATCATGCGCACGGTGCCCGACTTGGACCGCATCACGATCGACTGTGTGGTGCAGCCGCCGGGGTAGTACTGCACGCCCTTGAGCAGGTCGCCGTTGGTGACGCCGGTGGCGCAGAAGAAGACGTTCTCGCCGGACACCAGATCCTCGGTGGTCAGCACGCGGTCGACGTCGTGGCCGGCGTCGACCGCCTTCTGGCGCTCCTCGTCGTCCTTCGGCGCCAGCTGCGCCTGGATGGCGCCTCCCATGCAGCGGATCGCCGCCGCGGCGATGATGCCCTCCGGGGTGCCGCCGATCCCGGCCAGCATGTCGGTGCCCGACAGGTACCGGCAGGCCGAGATCGCGCCGGCGACGTCGCCGTCGGTGATCAACCGGATCCGCGCCCCGGTCGCCCGGACGTCGTGGATGAGTTGGGCGTGCCGGGGCCGGTCCAGGATGCACACGGTCATGTCCCGCACGGACAGGTTCTTGACCTTGGCGACCGCCTTGATGTTCTCGGCGATCGGCGCGGTGATGTCCAGGACGTGCGCCGCCTCGGGCCCGACGGCGATCTTGTTCATGTAGTAGACCGCCGACGGGTCGAACATCGCGCCGCGCTCGGCCACCGCCAGCACCGAGATCGCGTTCGGCATGCCTTTGCTCATCAGCGTGGTGCCGTCGATCGGGTCGACGGCGAAGTCGCAGTCCGGGCCGTCGCCGTTGCCGACCTCCTCGCCGTTGTAGAGCATCGGCGCGTTGTCCTTCTCGCCCTCGCCGATGACCACCACGCCGCGCATGGACACCGTGTTGACCAGTTCGCGCATCGCGTCGACGGCCGCGCCGTCGCCGCCCTCCTTGTCGCCGCGGCCGACCCACCGGCCGGCCGCCATGGCGCCGGCCTCGGTCACCCGGACCAGCTCCAGGGCCAGGTTGCGGTCCGGGGCCTCACCACGTGGCCGCCCGGATGGGCGGCTGCCCTCAGCTGTCATGGTTGGTGATTGTCCCAGAGGCGGATCTTTCTGCCGGAACTGGGATACTCGGGGGATGACCGAAGAGCCGCCGCCGAATGCCAGCTCGGGCGCCCACGTCGCCGGCGAGCCGGCCGGGGTGGCCGGGCCCGTCGCCAGGCCGGCCAAACCGCGGTTGCTGCAGGACGGCCGCGACATGTTCTGGTCGCTGATCCCGTTGGTGCTCGCGTGCATCGTGCTGGCCGGTCTGGTCGGGATGTGCTCGTTCGCGCCCGGCAGCCACCGGGGCGCGGTCCCGACGTACGACGCGCCGGCGGCCCTGCGGGCCGACGCCGCGACCCTCGGCTTCCCCATTCGGCTGCCCAAGCTGCCCGCCGGCTGGCAGGCCAACTCCGGCGGCCGCGGCGGCATCCAGGGTGGCCGCGTGGACCCCTCGACCGGTCAGCGGCTGAACGCGGCCACCTCGGTCGTCGGCTACCTCAGCCCGACCGGGATGTATCTGAGCCTGACCCAGAGCAACGCCGACGAGGACAAACTGGTGGGCTCGATCCATTCGTCGGCGTACCCGGCCGGAACGGTCGACGTCGCGGGGACCACCTGGGTGGTCTACAACGGCTCCGGCCAAAGCGGGGCGGAGGCCGAGCCGGTGTGGACAACGCGTCTCACCGGCCCGACCGGGGCCACCCAAATCGCGATAACCGGTGCCGGCAGCGCCGATCAGTTCCGTACGCTGGCCTCGGCGACACAATCGCAGCCGCCGTTACCCGCGCGCTGAGAAAGGGCCAACGTGACTGCACCCCAAGCGGATCTGTCCGGATGGTCGGTGGCGCCGTTCAGCGGTGGCGGCTACACCCATGACGTCTACCGCAAGGGCGGCGGTCCGGGAGTGGTGCTGATTCCCGAGATACCCGGGATCCATCCCGGCGTGCTGGCGCTGGGCAATCACCTGGTGGACAACGGCTTCACCGTCGCCATGCCGTCGTTGTTCGGTGAGCCGGGCAAGCCCAAGACGGTCGGCTACATCGCGTCCTCGATCAGCCGGGCTTGTGTGGCACGGGAATTCGCGGCGTTCGCGACGAACAAGCAGCGGCCGGTGTCGATGTTCTTGCGCGCGCTGGCCCGCGACCTCAACGCGTCGACACCGGGCAAGGGTGTCGGCGTCATCGGCCAATGCTTCACGGGCGGCTTCGCGCTCGCCGCCGCGGTCGACGACGCCGTGCTGGCCCCGGTGCTTTCGCAGCCGTCGGTGCCACTGCCGCTGGGTCGCGCGCGGCGCCGCGATCCAGGCCTGAGCGAAGCCGAACTGGCCACCGTGGCCGATCGCTGCGCCAACGACGGCCTGTGCGCGATGGGTCTGCGGTTCAGCGAGGACAGCGCGGTGCCGCGCGAACGGTTCGCGGCGCTCAAGGAGCGGCTTGGTAACGCGTTCGAGGTCATCGAGATCGATTCGAGCCCGGGCAATGTCGGCGGTTTCGGGAAGATGGCGCACTCCGTGCTGACCGACGAGGTCCGCGAAGTCGACGGCCAGCCGGCCTACGAGGCCCGCAAGCGGGTAGTCGAGTTCCTCACCCAGCGCCTTGCTTAGGAAAGCCCCACACGCATGACGACTACGACCAGTGACCGGGTGGTCGAAACCACCTTCGGCCCCGTCCGCGGCGCCGATGACGGCCGAGTCAGCTCGTGGAAGGGCGTCCGGTACGCCGCCCCGCCCGTCCGCGGCCTGCGCTTCCGGGCGCCGCAACCCCCCGAGCGGTGGACCGAGGTCGCCGATGCCACCCGCTACGGCCCGGCCTGCCCGCAGCCGGTCTTCCCCAACATGCCGCTCGACCTGGGCGCCCCGCAGGGCGAAGACTGCCTGCGGCTGAACGTCTGGGCGTCGTCCACCACGCAGCCGGGTGACCGAAAGCCCGTGATGGTGTGGCTGCACGGGGGCGCGTACGTCTTGGGATCGGGCAGCCAGGCGCTGTATGACGGGCGACGGCTGGCCGGCGACGGCGAGGTCATCGTGGTCACGGTCAATTACCGGGTGGGCGCGCTCGGTTTCATGGACCTGTCGTCGTTCACCACGTCGCGGCGGCGGTTCGACTCCAATGTCGGACTGCGCGACGTGCTGGCGGCACTGAGCTGGGTGCGCGACAACATCGCGGCATTCGGCGGCGATCCGCGCAACGTGACGCTGTTCGGCGAGTCCGCGGGCGCGGGGATCGTGACGACCCTGCTCGCCAGCCCGTCGGCCGAGGGACTGTTCGCCCGCGCGATCGCCCAAAGTTCACCCGCCACATCGGTATACGACCGGAGCAGGGCTGAGCGCGTCGCCGAAACCGTCCTCGACAGGCTTGACGTCGACGCGGACCGGTTGCCCGACGTGCCCACCGCGGTGCTGCTTGCCGCGTCCCAAGAGGTGTTCGACGAAGTGCCCGTGCGTAATCCGGGCCTCCTTGCGTTTGTCCCGATCATCGACGGCGAGTTGCTGGACGACTACCCGGTCAAGCGCGTGCAGGAGGGCCGATCGCTTCCGGTCCCCTTGATCATCGGGACCAACAAGCACGAGGCGGCGCTCTTCCGGTTGATGCGTTCGCGGCTGATGCCCATCACGCCCCACGCGATCACGTCGATGTTCGACCAGATCGCGGCCGAACAACCGGACCTGCAATTGCCGACCGACGAGGAGATCGGATCGGCGTATTCGCGGGTACGGCGCAGGGCGAGGAGTTTGAGCATCGCCACCGACGTCGGTTTCCGGATGCCGTCGGTTTGGCTCGCCGAGGGGCACAGCGCGGTGGCGCCGGTCTACCTGTACCGGTTCGACTACTCGACCCCGCTCCTGAAGGTGCTGTTGGTCAGGGCCGCGCACGCCACCGAATTGCCGTACGTCTGGGGCAATCTCGGTGCACCGAAGGATCCGACGTTGAAGCTGGGCGGCCGCAAGACCGCCAAGGCGGTCTCCAAGAGGATGCGGACCCGATGGGTCAACTTCGCGGCGCGGTCAACGCCCGCGGGTCCGGACGGCGAGCCGGACTGGACGCCCTACCGCGAGGGCGATCGCGCCTGCCTGATCATCGACAAGCAGGACACCGTCGCGCACGACGTCGACGCCAAAATCCTGGCCGCCTGGGGCAGCCAGATGGTCGGCTTCCGGTAGCCGCCGGCCCTATCCGGCGCCCGACCGCGCGGTGCCCGACTTCGCCTGCCGGCGCAGCCAATTGCGGCGAGCGGGCGGTGTGTCGGGCGCGTTCAGTTCCGTTCCCTTGAACACCACCAGGTACACCTCGACGGTGGTGACGATGAGGATCATCAACACGGGCCCGATGACGATGCCCCAGGGGCCGAACATGGCGATGCCCGAGAACACCGACAGCAGCATCAGCGCCGGATTCAGCCGGGCGTCGCGCGGGACGAGGATCGGGCGCAGGAAATTGTCGATGTTGGTGACCACGACGAGGTGCCAGAGCACGACGAACGCGCCGCCGGCGATGTTGCCGTAGAAGATCATGCCGATGCCGAAGGGGATGGTCACGATCCCGCCGCCGAGGGGGATGATCGACAGCGCGGTCAGCAGGACCGCGAAGATGAAGAATCCGTGGTGAAAGCCGGCGACATAGATGGACGCGGCGCCCGCGACGCCCTGGCAGAGCGCTATCACGAACTGGCCGTTGACGGTGCCGCGCACCATCGCTCCGGCTTTGGCCAGGTAGAGATCCGTCACCTCGTCGCCGAGGGGGTTGAGATCGGCGATCAGTTTGCGCACCCGCTCGCGGTGCACCAGCAGCGCGACGAACACGTACAGGAAGATGATGGCCGACGTGATCGCGCCCGCCAGACCGCCGACGGCGCCCTGCAGGAAGTGCAGCGCCCATTCACCGACGTTGCGGCCCACCGTGACCATCGCCTTGCGCAGGTTGTCCGTCGTTATCGTCATGTGCGCGAACGGGACCCGGGACAGCAGCTCGTTCACCGCGTGCAGGGTACGGTCGCCGAGGCCGCTCAGGTCCGTCGATTTCACCCACTCGGTGATGCTGTCGACCATGCGCGAGATCTGAACGATCGCCAGGATCACCAGCAGCGTGACGGGCACGATGACGATCACCAGTGCGCACAGCAGGGTGCAGGTCGCCGCCAAGCCGGTGCCCAGCCGCCGGCCGAACCAATTGAAGAGCGGGGTGAACAGGTAGGCGCCGACCGCGGCCACGACGATCAGCACGAAGTAGCCGCGCAGGAAGTACGCGGCGAAGAGCAGGGCGATCGCGGTCAGTATCGCCAGGGCGCGCTTTTGGTTGAGCGTGAATTCGGTGTCCATGCAACCGGGCCGCCCTCCGCGTCGTCGCCGCTGAGGGAACCTTAGCCCCGGTCCGGCGTTTTCGTCAGCGTCCCCGTCAGCGCGTTCAGTTCGCCCCGCCGACCGCCGGCCTCGTGGATTCAACCTCCGCTTGGCTTTTCATCCGCTGGAACATGTCGACGTAGTACGGGAGGCACTGCGACATCGCCTGCTCGGTGGTGAACAACGGCTCGTAGCCGAGGTCGCGGCGTGCCTTGGCGATCGAGAAGTAGTTGTCCAGATAGAGCCGCTCGACGGCGAGCGGCTCGAGCAGCGGCGCGGGGATGCCGAAGCGGAAATGCAGCCGCTGCCAACCGGTCATCGCCACGCGGACCAGCGGGCCGTTCACCCGCACCCGCGGCCAGTTCACGCCGCACGCCTCGACCACCGGGCGGGCGAACTCGAACATGTTGATGGGCTCGTCGTCGTTGATGAAGTACGCCTGGCCGGGCGCGGTGCCGCCGGGGACGAGGTGCTGGGCCGCCAGGATAAATCCGTGAATCAGGTTGTGCACGTAGGAGTTGTCCAACCGTGCCGACTTGCGGCCGATGAGCACCTTGACGTGGCCGGCGATCACGCTTTCGAACAACTTGCGGAACATCGTCTGATCGCCGCGCCCCCAGATCCCGCTGGGCCGGATCGCGCACGTCAGCATGCCGCCAATCCCGTTCTGCGCCAGCACGAATCGTTCGGCGACGACCTTCGTCTCGGTGTACAGGTCGTTGAAGCGGTCGGTGTAGGGCAGCGTCTCGTCACCGCCGGGAATGTTCTGGCCGCCCATCACGACGCTGTTGGACGAGGTGTAGACGAATCGCTGCACGCCGGCCGCCTGCCCGGCGTGCACCAGGTTTTCGGTGCCGCCGACGTTGACCGCGAAGCTGCGCTGCCGGTACGCGTCGGTCACCGACGCGCCGCCCATGAGTTCGATGATCGCCGCAGTGTGGAAGATGGTGTCGACGCCGTCCACCGCGCGGGCGCACACGGCGGTGTCGGTGATGTCACCCTCGAGCACCTCGAGCTGCCGGTGCTCCGCGAGCGGCGACGGCGCCCGGTCGAACGAACGCACCCGGTATCCGCGGTCCAGCAGCGTGGTCACCAGGTTGGCGCCGACGAAACCGGAACCGCCGGTGACCAGGACGCGGCCGAGTTCGGTGGTCAGTGCTGCATCAGACATCAGCCAATCCTAACTGAAACGTGTTCTAGTTCGGTAAAGCGGTCAGGCCGCAACTGCTTCGACGGCCGGATTTCAGTCGTTCTCGGCATCCCCGGCCGACAGCGCATCCTCAATGCGCTTGCGGGCGCCAGCTAAGTGCTCCTCGCACCGTTTCGCCAGTTGTTCGCCTCTTTCCCACAACTGCAGCGACGCGTCGAGGTCCAGGCCGCCCTGTTCCAGGAGTCGGACGACTTCGATCAGCTCGTCCCGGCACGCTTCGTAGCCCAGACTACTAATGGGTGTAATCGACTGCTCCTCTTCGTCAGGCGCCATCGGCCCGCCCCTCGCTGACCGCGGCGATGGCGCCGTCGGCGACCCGCACCCGCAGCCGGGTGCCCGCGGGCGCGTCCGCCACCGAGCGCAGCACCGCCGGGGCCGCGGAGTCCGGCACCGCCTGTACGACGGCGTAGCCGCGGGCCAGCGTGGCAGCCGGGCCCAGCGTCGCCAGCCGCGCGCCGAGGTGGCCGACGCGGTCGGTCTCGGCGGCGGCCAGGCGGGTGATGTCGCGGCGAATCGCCGACCGGGCGCGGTGGATCTCGTCGGCGCGCGCCGTCAGCGCCGTCAGCGGCTCGGCCAGCACCGGCCGGCTGCGGACCTGGGCCAGGGCGCGTTGCTCACGGGAGACCCAATTGCGCAGCGCCTGCGCGCTGCGCCGGCGCAGGTCCTCGACGAGGCGCTGCTCGGCGGCGGTGTCGGGGACCACCTTCTTGGCCGCGTCGGTCGGGGTGGCGGCCCGCAGGTCGGCGACCAGGTCGCACAGCGGATTGTCGGGCTCGTGGCCGACCGCGCTGATCACCGGGGTGCGGCACGCCGCGATGGCGCGGCACAGCGTCTCGTCGGAGAACGGCAACAGGTCCTCGACACTGCCGCCGCCGCGGGCCACCACGATCACGTCGACCTCGGCGTGGCGGTCGAGTTCGTACAGCGCTTCGACGATCTGCGCCACCGCGTTGGGCCCCTGGACCGCGGTGTTGCGCACCGCAAAACGCACGCCCGGCCAGCGCCCGGTGGCCACCGTCGTCACGTCGCGTTCCGCGGCGCTGGCCCGGCCCGTGATCAGCCCAACCATGTTGGGCAGGAAGGGGATCGGCCGCTTGAGCCGGGGGTCGAAGAGCCCTTCGGCCTCCAGCAGCCGGCGCAGCCGATCGATGCGTGCCAGCAGCTCGCCCACACCGACGGCGCGAATCTCGCTGAGCCGCAACGAGAACGTGCCCCGTCCGGTGTAGAACGAGGGCTTGCCGCAGACCACCACCTGCGTGCCCTCCGCCAATTTCACCGGCGCGTTGGCCACCAGGTCGCGCGAACAGGTCACGCTCAACGACATGTCCGCGGCCGGGTCACGCAACACCATGAACACCGTCTTGGAATCGGGCCGGGCGCTGATCTGGGCCAGCTGGCCCTCCACCCAAACTGTGCCCAGCCTGTCGATCCAGCCCGCGACGCGAATGGCCACCGCGCGCACCGGAAATGGGTTCTCGGCGGAGTTGGGTTCGGGAGGTGGGGCCGGCGTCACTTCGCGTTCGCGCGGGTGATCCTGTTGGCGAGCAGCGTCTGAAACGGCGCGCGGGCCTTCGTGGCCTGCTCGTAGGCCAGCAGGGCTTCGAGTTCGTCGACGCTCAGCGACTGCAGGCGGGCGCGCAGCTGGGCCAGCGTCAGCGTCGCGTAGTCGAGCGCGGCCACCACGGACGGTTGCGGAACCGCCGACTTGTCCGAGGATTTCCCGCCCTGTTTCAGCGGCGCCGCGTCGGCGGCGGCGTCGGCGAGCGAGTACAACGCGAACCGCCCCTCGGTCCGCCGGTCGCCTTCACCGACGCCCTCGTCGGTGGGCGCGGCGAGCGCCTCGGGCAGATCCTCGTCGAACGTCGCCCATTCCGGCTGCTCGTCCTTCGGCGGAAAGATGCTCTCCAGGGTGCTGTCACCCTTGATCACCAGCTCGGCCAGGTTCTGCTGGAACACCATCACCAGGTGCGCGGCCTGACTGGCCAGCGTCATCGGGTACATCAGGATGGTCTTCGGCAGCTTCATGGTCTCCTCGACGGCGACTGTCGCCGCGCCGACCAGCAGCCGAACTCCATACGGTGCAGTAGCCATGGGTCCAAGATTGCCTCAAGCGACGGCTAACTCCAAGCCCACCGGCGCGAGCTGGCAGGCCCGTGTCCGCAGAACGTACCCTGGGTGTCATGCCGCCGACTGTCGACATGGGAATTCCCGGCGCGTCCAGCTCGGTAGCCAGCGATCCAGCCCGCAAGCGAGTGCTTCTGGCTGAGCCGCGTGGTTACTGCGCGGGCGTGGATCGGGCCGTCGAGACGGTCGAACGTGCCCTGGAAAAGCACGGCGCACCCGTGTACGTGCGCCACGAGATCGTGCACAACCGCCACGTGGTGACCACGCTGGAGCAGGCCGGCGCCGTGTTCGTCGAGGAAACCGACGAGGTGCCCGAGGGGTCCATCGTCGTGTTCTCCGCGCACGGGGTCGCGCCCACGGTGTACGCGGCGGCCGCCGAACGCAACCTGCACACCATCGACGCCACCTGCCCGCTGGTGACCAAGGTGCACAACGAGGCGAGGCGATTCGCGCGCAACGACTACGACATCCTGCTGATCGGCCACGAGGGGCACGAGGAGGTCATCGGGACCTCCGGTGAGGCGCCCGACCACGTGCAGCTGGTCGACGGGGTCGCCGCCGTGGACAACGTGACGGTCCGGGACGAGAACAAGGTGGTCTGGCTGTCGCAGACCACGCTGTCGGTGGACGAGACCATGGAGATCGTCGACCGGCTGCGGCAACGGTTCCCCAAGTTGCAGGATCCGCCCAGCGACGACATCTGTTACGCGACCCAGAACCGGCAGGTCGCCGTCAAGGCGATGGCCCCGGAATGCCAGCTGGTCATCGTCGTCGGGTCGCGGAACTCGTCGAACTCCGTCCGGCTGGTCGAGGTGGCGCTCGGGGGTGGCGCCGCGGCCGCGCACCTGGTCGACTGGGCCGACGACATCGACCCCGCCTGGCTGGAAGGCGTGACCACCGTGGGCGTGACCTCCGGCGCGTCGGTCCCCGAGGTCTTGGTGCGCGGTGTGCTGGAGCGGCTGGCCGAGCACGGCTTCGACGTGGTGCAACCCGTCACCACGGCACAGGAGACCTTGGTGTTCGCGCTGCCGCGCGAGATCCGGTCACTGCTCTAGTTCCGCCCGGCGGAGCTCAGACGTCGTATTCCCAGGAATCCGCCGAGGGGCGCTGAGGCCGGCCGTACGCCCGCGAGCGGTTCCGGCGCTCCGGGCGAGGCTCGGCCGCGGGCTCATCGGATGCGCCCGCCCCCCGGTAACGGACCTGCGAGATTGGGTGATGCGTCCCGTTGTTGCCGTTGGGGGCGGGGCGGCGCCGCCGCGGCTCGTAGGCCGGCTCATAGCGGTCGTAGCTGTCGTAGCGGCCGAACTGCTCCGGGGCGCCCGGCGGGTCGTAGCGGTCGTAGCCGTCGAAGCGGCTGGACCGGGGCTGCTCGTACGGCCGCTCGTAGGGGCTGCGCCGGGTGCGCGGTTCGCGCCGGGATTCGCGAGGCGACTGGCCGCGCGGGTCCAAGTCGCCGTCGGGGCGGGGACGGCGGCGCGAACGGCGCGGCGGTTCGGCAGTGTCGTAGTCCCGCGCGGCCGACGAGCCCCTCCGGTTGGGGCGCCGCTCGCCGGCTTCGCCCGCGTCGTCCAGCGTCTCCCGGGTGCGCCGGGAATGGGCCCGGGCGGAGCGGCTGGCGGACCGATCGCCGCGGGCCGTCCGGCGCGCGCGTGACGAGGAAGCTGCCCCGCGGCCGGCTCGTGCCTTTCTGGGCGGCGCCTCGTCGGCGTCGTCGTCACCGGTTTCCCGGCCGGATTCCGCACGCAACATCGCCTGCAGTTTGGCCACGACGCCGCTCACGACGGACTTGACGTCGCTGGGCGGCGCCTCGTCGGGCGCGTTCGGCGCCGAGGTCGTCTGGTGCGACATCCCGAAATACCACCTGGTCAACCCGATCAGCAGCACGATGCCGGCGGTTCCCAGCATCAGCGGGAAGCGTTCGATGAGGGGATAGCCGCAGTTGATCAGCAGGTCCTTGAGATGCCCGACTTTGCCGTCGTGGAACAACCAATAGGCGCCCGGCACCGCGCAGAAAAGAATCAACGGGGGCTGGATGATGGCGGTGAACAGCCCGTCCTGGCGCACCGCCAGCACCGCTGCCACGCAGCCGGCTATATAGAAGCCGGCGAAGACGTGGGTCAGCTCCTTGTGGCCCGCGTCGATTCCGTAGCCGATCGCGGTGGCGGTGACGGCGAAAAGCAGGGCGGCATACCACGGGACACCTGGGATATCTGGGTGAATCGAGCGGTGGGATGGCTCCACCGTCGACTTCGGCCGCTGTCCTGACACATGTAGACCGTACCGGGAATGGACCGAAAGGCCCGTAAATACCTCGTAGCGATCGTGGGCGTGCCATGCCGATCGCCCGCGAACGGTCCTCGGCGGCCGGCCGCGCCGCCGCCCCCTAGACTTGGGTCCCTGTGAGCCTGAGCCTGGGAATCGTGGGTCTGCCCAACGTCGGTAAGTCGACGCTGTTCAACGCGCTGACCCGCAACGATGTGGTGGCGGCCAACTATCCGTTCGCGACGATCGAACCCAACGAGGGCGTCGTTCCGCTGCCCGATCCGCGCCTGGACAAGCTGGCCGAGCTGTTCGGCTCGGAGCGCATCGTGCCGGCGCCGGTGACGTTCGTCGACATCGCGGGCCTGGTCAAGGGCGCGTCCGAGGGCGCCGGGCTCGGCAACAAGTTCCTGGCGCACATCCGCGAATGCGACGCCATCTGCCAGGTGGTCCGGGTGTTCTCCGACGACGACGTGACGCACGTGGCCGGTGAGGTGGATCCCAGGTCCGACATCGAGGTCGTCGAGACGGAGTTGATCCTGGCCGACCTGCAGACCCTGGAGCGCGCCCTGCCGCGGCTGGAGAAGGAGGCGCGCACCAGCAAGGAGCGCAGGCCGGTGTACGACGCGGCGGCTGCCGCCCAGGAGACGTTGAACGGCGGCACGACCCTGTTCGGCGCCGGGGCGGATACGTCGCTGCTGCGGGAGCTGAACCTGTTGACCACCAAGCCGTTTCTGTACGTCTTCAACGCCGATGAGGCCGTGCTGACCGACGCGGCCCGGGTGGCCGAGCTGCGCAAGCTGGTGGCACCCGCCGACGCGGTGTTCCTGGACGCCGCCATCGAAGCCGAGCTGAACGAGCTCGACGACGAGTCGGCGGCCGAACTGCTGGAGTCGATCGGGCAGAGCGAACGCGGGCTCGACGCGCTGGCCCGCGCGGGTTTCCACACCCTCAAGCTGCAGACCTTCCTCACCGCGGGTCCCAAGGAGGCGCGGGCGTGGGTGATTCACCAGGGCGACACCGCGCCCAAGGCCGCCGGCGTGATCCACACCGATTTCGAAAAGGGCTTCATCAAAGCCGAGATCGTGTCCTATGACGACCTGATCGCCGCCGGCTCGATGGCCGCGGCCAAGGCGGCCGGCAAGGTCCGGATGGAGGGCAAGGACTACGTCATGGCCGACGGCGACGTGGTGGAGTTCCGCTTCAACGTCTAGGCGAGATAGGCCCAGCGTCAACGCGGCTTCAGCCGGAAGATCGGGATCTGCCGGCCCGTGGGGGCCGCCTTGTCCCGATAGTCCGCGTAGCCCGAGTAGATCCGGTTGGCCAATTCGAAGAGCCGGTCGTGTTCCTCGGCGTCCGTCACCTGCTGGGCGGTGAACGGCTCGCCACCGAAGTCGCACTCCGGATGCGCTGTGAGGTTGTAGTACCACTGCGGGTGTTTGGTCCCACCGAAGTTCGAGGCGACCAGGATGACGTCGGGCCCGTCGTGGAAGTACGTGAGCTGGACTTCGCGCTTGCGGCCCGACTTCGCGCCGGTGGTCACGAGGGGCGCATTGATGATCGAGCCCATGTTGACCCGCCCGCCGGTGAGACGGAACAGGTAGGGGTCGGTATGACGCGCGATGTGCCGGGCCATGAACTGCCCTGCGCGCGAACGACCGAATCGAACACTGGCCCGGTACAACGGACCCCGTCTTTTGTGCGGGTCCACGTACCGCAGCGGCATGTCCCGACGATACCCGGGTGACACCCGTGCGCCGGGTGGGCCGTCGCGATGAACCACTTGCTTGAATTGCGCTCGAGGGAAATGCTTTAGGGATGACGATCGTCGAGGGGCCGTGGGTCCGGCGGTTGATGGGGTTCGTCGTGGGCTGTGGGCTGGCGTTATTCGGGCCGGTCGGCGGCACCGCGCAGGCGGCGCCGACCTCACATTGGTGCCCGGGCAATCCGTGGGATCCCAGTTGGGGCAACGTCTACAACTGGGACTGGAATCACTGCCACGATTGGCAAGGCCCGGCGGGCCAGAGCTACCCGGCGGGCGCGGGTCCGTGGGGTCCACCCCCGGCCTGGGCGCCACCGGCGCCCCCGCCGCCGTCGTGGGCACCCGGGGCCCAGTTGATGTGGAACCCGACCGGCGCCGGCAACTGGGGCTTCTGGAACAACGGGATCTGGACACCCGTCTGAGGCAGACGCGACGGACGCCTTCCTGTCGGAGGTGGTTCGTAGCATGCCCTCGTCGCACGACCATGCACCGCCACGGCCGTCAGGAGGGCTCCATGAAGTTCGTTTCCACCCGCATCATCACCGCCGACGTCAACCGGCTGGTCGCTTTCTACGAGACGATTACCGGCGTCACCGCGGTCTGGGGCAACGAGCTGTTCGCCGAGATCCCGACGCCGGTGGGCGCGCTGGCCATCGGCAGCGACAAGACCGTGCCGCTGTTTGCGGCCGGATCCGCCGAGCCGGCGGCCAACCGCGGCGCGATCATGGAGTTCCTCGTCGACGACGTGGACGCGGAATACGAGCGGCTGCGCGAGGGCGTCGGAGAGGTCGTGACGGTGCCGACCACCATGCCGTGGGGCAACCGTGCACTGCTGCTGCGAGATCCGGACGGCAACCTGGTCAATCTGTTCACTCCCGTCACGGACGAGGCCCGCGCCAAGTTTGGAATATGATTGCCGTTCAACGAATCTCGGCGGCGCCGCAAGGATTCCCGGCCGAGCGCAACGACGGGTGCGCGGTGCGGACTGGTCCCTTGCGGGGGCAGGCCAAGACGGCCGGCGCGCCCGGACGGCCGCGGCGTTAGACTTCCACCGTGGTCGCTGATGACTGCCCCGACACGCCCGAAGAGCTTGAACGCCGGGGTGAGGCGCTCGACGAGCGCGAGGAGGCGCTCGACGAGCGCGAGGAGGCGCTCGACGAGCGCGAGGCCGCGGTCAAGAGGCGCGAGTGGATGGCCGGTCGACGGGACCGGCTCGCCGATCAACGGGATCGAATCGCGGACGATCGCGAAGAAGTAGCGGACGAACGAGAGCGGCGCGCGGACGAACGCGAGGGCGCGCCCGACGACCGGGAGCGTGCCCGGCTGCGCCGGCTGGACGAACGAACGAAGCGCGGCGAGGCCGCGGCCCGGCGCGAGCAGGCCGACGTCGACCGGCAGATCGCGGACACCGAAGCCGGGCCCGACCGCAGCTGAACGCCCCGCGGGGAAGTTTGCTGACACCGCGTATGGCTCCGCGCAGCCGATCTGCCGAAGGTGCGGCGAACGCCATTATCCGGTGAGCGAATGACGTGCGCCACAAATTTTGGCGAACAATAATCGGTATTGCTAGCGTCGCCGGCCATGGTAGTACTTGCAACATTGATGTCATTGATCAATCAAGTCTCCGGAACGCCTTATATTGCAGGCGGGGATTCTCCCGCCGGGACGGATTGCTCGGGGCTCGTTTCCTGGGTTGCCAACGCGGCGTCCGACAGGCCGGTCTTCGGAAACCGGTTCAATACGGGCAACGAGGAAGCGGCATTGTTGGCCCGCGGCTTCCAGTACGGCACCGCCCCCAACGCCCTCGTGATCGGGTGGAACGGCGGCCACACGGCCGCCACGCTGCCGGACGGGACCCCGGTGTCCAGCGGTGAGCGCGGTGGCGTGCACATCGGCGGTGCTGGCGCCTACCAGGCGGGTTTCACGCACCACATGTTCCTGCCGATGCCGCCGGAGGGCGAGGCTGCCCTTCCCCCGCCGCCGGACGCGCCCCTGCCGCCGGCCCCCGACGCGCCTCCGC
>NZ_GG770554.1:613360-621380 GCF_000164135.1 Mycobacterium parascrofulaceum ATCC BAA-614
CCGAATTGCCGCCGCCCGGCGACCCGGGAATTGCGAATCCTTAACGAAATCAATTCGCGAATGTCTCAATCTATTGCGCCGCTATTCGACGCGTATAGGACACGTCAATAGAACGGGACCCACGGCGAAGTGAAATGGCCCGGCCCGCGAGCGGTTTGTGAGGCGGGCCACTCCGCCGGGGCGGGTGGCCGGTTCGCTATGCACGTGGAATCAAAGACAGGGTGTGCCCCGGGCGTCCATCAAGACGCCCGGGGCACACTTTGCTGGCGCGATGATCGTCCGGCGCCTCCCGGTGGGCGGTTATGCTGACGCTGCCCGCCGGGACCGAGCGGGCGCGTCTTCGATACGGAGCTAGGCGGGGGCCGGCCATGATCTTCATCGTCGTCAAGTTCGAAACCAAGCCCGAGTGGACGGACCGCTGGCCAGAACTCGTCGCCTCCTTCACGGCCGCCACTCGGGCCGAAGAGGGCAACCTGTGGTTCGAGTGGTCGCGCAGCCTGGACAACCCGGCGGAATACGTCTTGGTGGAGGCGTTCCGTGACGAGGAAGCGGGCGGCGTGCACGTCAACAGCGATCATTTCAAGCGGGCGATGCGCGAGCTGCCGCAGGCCCTGACATCCACCCCGAAGATCATCAATCAGACGATCGACGCCGCCGGGTGGTCGGAGCTGGGCGAGATGTCGGTCGACTAGCCGACTTCGCTTACCGTCACGGCGATTTCGTCCCCCAGCTGATAGCCCGGCGCCAGCGGCAGCGTGTCACCGCTCCAGAACTTGCCCGGGTCGAACCAATTCGCGTCCTTGTCGGTATCGAGCAATCCCATCTCCTCGTAGGTGATCGCCACCGTCTCCGCGCAATACGCCGTCGAAAGGCTCATCTTGCGTTCTTCGCGGCGGTGCCGGGTCTGCTCGCGAACCTTGCTGTCCACCACGGGAATTCCCCGCACCCAGTCGTTGACGGTCGGAATCCGGCCGCGGAACCAGCGGCCGGTCAGCCGAGCGGTGGTGGGAAAAGCGGTGCCGTCCATCCGTGCGATGACCCGCAGCAGCCTGTTCTCCTGTTCGCGGGTGGGGTGCGGCGTCAGCTGACGCAGCCAGCACCGCTGGCCGTAGCGCTGCGTCCACTGCAGGACGGCCTGCTGCAGATCGTTGAGCTGCACGCCGCGGTGGTTGGTTCCCGTCCACATGTCGACGAGCTTGTCACCCAGTTCGGCGTGCCAGATCAGCGGCGGCAGGTCGTCGATCGCGACCGTCATGCCGACGTGATTCACCGGTGCGTTCGTCAACGTCTGAATCGCACGGTCGGGCCGGGAGCGGCCACGAAACAGCCAGAGATCGCCCGTGCGCGTCTCGTTCAGCGCTTGCTCAAGGGTCAGCATGATGAGCCGAATCGCCTGTGTCCGGTTACAAGAGCACCAAGTTAATCACAACCCGAATAGTCTGTGTCCATGCGCAATGTGTGGAAGTGGCTCGGGCTGGCCGGTGTCGCCGGTGTCGTCGCCGGGGGCGCGCTGGTGGCGCGCGACCAACGCAAACGCCGCGCGTACACGGCCGACGAGGTGCGGGCCCGCCTGCACCAGCGGCTGGCCGAATACGACGAGCAAGGGTTTCAGTCCCGGTCGGGATCGGCCGGGGCCTCGACGGCGAACAACCGATAGCTGCCCGAAAAACCCTTGAGCTCGACGTCGCGCCCGTCGTCGAAGCGGATGTCGTCACAGTCGGACAGGGCGTCCCGGACCGGTTGACTCACCAGCACCTCGCCGCCGACGGCCTGCGCCGCCACCCGCGCCGCCATTGCGACGTTGCGGCCGAACAGATCGTCGCCGCGGCGCACCGAGCGGCCCATGTGGATGCCGATCCTGACCCGAAGCTCGGTGTGCCGCTTGCGTTTTGCGTCCTTGCGCAGCGCATGCTGCAGGTCGATGCCGCATCGCACCGCCTGGTCGGCGCGGGCGAAGGCGATCATGAAGCCGTCGCCCTGGCTCTTCACCACGTGACCGGACCGCTTCTGCACCAGGTCTGACACCAGCTTGTCGTGCGCCGCAATGAGTTTGACCCACGCGCGGTCACCGATGCGCTCGTTGAGGGCGGTGGATTCCTCGATGTCGGAGAACAGGATCACCACCCGGCCGTCCGGTGTGACGCGCGCCAGGTCGGGGCGCTCCACCTCCGCCCAGTCGGCCAGATCCTCGATCGAGCTGCGCACCGCCGCACCGAAGCCCTCCTTGCGCAACAGGTTGGCGGTGTTCCACACCCTCTTGACCGCCTCGCGCCCGCCCGAGAGCAGCTGATTGCGCGTGTCGGTCCGCTGCCGCAATTCGTCGATCTCCGCGCGGCTGCGCACCAGCATCCGCGACAGCACGGCGAGCGCGACGGCTTCGATCGCGGCGACACCGGCCAGCACGTAGACCGTGATATGCAGCGCGTCGCCCACGCATGCATCCTGCCAAAGGCCCCGATGGCCTGAGGTTGTCGGGCCTGTGCGCGGTGTCTAGTGTTAGGTCCGACCGCCGCGGGTAGTGAGTCTGGAAGAGCCGATCGGATGACTTTCGGAGGTGCGGGCTTGGCTGACGGCGGAGACAACGCTTCGAACAAAGACAGCGCTTCGAACAAGTTGGTGATCTTCGGCATCACCGGTGATCTGGCGCGCAAGATGACGTATCGCGCCCTGTACCGCCTCGAGGCGCGCGAGTTGCTGGACGTCCCGATCATCGGCGTGGCCAGTGACGACATCTCGTTGGAGAAGCTGGTCGGGCGGGCCCGGGACGCCATCAAGGCGTCCGGGGAGAAGTTTGACGACGCGGTGTTCGACCGGCTTGCGGGCCGGCTGTCCTACCTGCACGGCGACGTCACCGACGACAAGCTCTACGGCCGGCTCGCGAAGGAGATCGGCAAGGATTGCCGGCCGCTGTACTACCTGGAGATGCCGCCGTCCCTGTTCGCGCCCATCGTCGAAAACCTCGCGAAGGCGGACCTGTTGGAGTGCGCACGCGTCGCGGTGGAGAAGCCCTTCGGGCACGACCTGCCCTCGGCGCGCGACCTGAACACCCGGCTGCGCGCCGTGCTCGACGAGGACCAGATCCTGCGCGTGGACCACTTCCTGGGCAAGCAACCCGTCGAGGAACTGCAGTACCTGCGCTTCGCCAACAACGCACTCGCCAAGCTGTGGGACCGCGACAGCATCTCCGAAATCCACATCACCATGGCCGAGGATTTCGGCGTCGAGGACCGCGGCAAGTTCTACGACGCGGTCGGCGCCCTGCGCGACGTCGTGCAGAACCACCTGCTGCAGGTGCTCGCCCTGGTCGCGATGGACCCCCCGGTGGGTCCGAGCGCCGACGACCTGAACGACAAGAAGGCCGAGGTGTTCCGGGCGATGCCGGCGCTGGATCCCGACCGCTGCGTGCGCGGCCAATACCGCGGCTACACCGACGTCGCCGGCGTGGCGAAGGATTCGCAAACCGAGACCTACGTCGCGCTGCGGACCGAGATCGACAACTGGCGCTGGGCCGGCGTGCCGATTTTCCTGCGCGCCGGCAAGGCGCTGCCCGAGAGGGTCACCGAGGTGCGGATGTTCCTGCACCACGTGCCGGGGTTCTCGTTCCTGCCCAACCGTCGCCCGCCCGAGCCGAACCAGATCGTGCTGCGCATCGACCCCGATCCCGGGATGCGGCTGCAGTTGTCCGCCCAGGTCGGCGACGGGTGGCACGACGTGCACCTGGACTCCTCGTTCGCCGAGGACCTCGGGGAAGCCGTGCGCCCCTACGAGCGGCTCCTCTATGCCGCGCTCACCGGCGACCGGCAGCTGTTCGCCCGGGAAGACGCCATCGAGGAGACGTGGCGGATCGTGCAGCCCGTGCTGGACAAACCCGGCCGGATCCATCACTACGACCAGGGCTCCTGGGGACCGGAGGCCGCGCAATCGCTGCTGCACGGTCATCGCAGCTGGCAAGGGCCGTGGCTGCCAAAGCACACGTCGTCACAGTAAGGAGAACGGGAAGACATGCAGCTCGGGATGATCGGCCTCGGCCGGATGGGCGCCAACATCGTCCGCCGCGTCGCCAAGGACGGACACGAATGCGTGGTCTATGACCACAACCCCGACGCCGTCAAGGCCATGGCGGGGGAGGAGAGGACCACCGGCGTGTCGTCCCTGCAGGAGCTCGCCGCGAAGCTGACCGCGCCGCGGGTGGTCTGGGTGATGGTGCCGGCCGGGACCATCACGACGGGCGTCATCGAGGAGCTCGCCAAGACGCTGGACTCCGGCGACATCGTCATCGACGGCGGCAACTCCTACTACCGCGACGACATCAGCCACGCAAAGACACTGTCCGACAAGGGGATCCACCTGCTCGACTGCGGCACCAGCGGCGGCGTGTGGGGTCGGGAACGCGGCTACTGCCTGATGATCGGCGGCGACGACGAGGCCTTCCTGCACGCCGAGCCCATCTTCGCCAGCGTCGCCCCCGGGGTGGACGCGGCGCCGCGTACGCCGGGCCGTGACGGCGAGGTCGCCCGATCGGAAAAGGGCTACCTACACTGCGGGCCGTCCGGCGCCGGGCACTTCGTCAAGATGGTGCACAACGGCATCGAGTACGGCATGATGGCCTCGCTCGCCGAGGGGCTCAACATCCTGCGCAACGCCGACATCGGCAAGCACGTGCAGCAGGGCGACGCCGAAACCGCGCCGCTGTCGAATCCCGAGTTCTATCAATACGACTTCGACATCCCCGAGGTGGCCGAGGTGTGGCGCCGGGGCAGCGTGATCGGCTCCTGGCTGCTGGACCTGACCGCCATCGCGCTGCACGATTCGCCCGATCTCCAGGAGTTCTCCGGGCGGGTCTCCGACTCCGGGGAGGGGAGGTGGACCGCCATCGCGGCGATCGACGAGGGGGTGCCTTCGCCCGTGCTGACGACGGCGCTGCAGTCCCGGTTCGCCTCGCGGTCACTCGACGACTTCGCCAACAAGGCGCTGTCGGCGATGCGCAAGCAGTTCGGCGGGCACGCCGAAAAGCCGGCGAACTAGCTAGTGGCGATCGCGAGGGCAGCGTAGCCGGGCGAAGCGGGTCGCCACCGGCGAACTGGCTAGTGGCGTTTGACGAACTTCACCACGGCGTCGCTGAACGCGTCGTTGTCGTCGCCGGCCGCGGTGTGCCCGGCCTTGGGCAGCTCCACGAACTCCGCCCGGGGAACGCTGGCCAGGAAATGCCGCACGCCTTCGGGGCTGACGACATCGGAAAGCTTTCCGCGGATCAGCAGGACGGGAATGGACAGGCTCTTGGCGGCCTGCTCGAACTTCTCGGTGCGCAGCTCGGGGTCGTCGCCGGGCTTGGTCATGAAGGCGGGGTCCCAGTGCCAGTACCAGCGGCCGTCGCGTAAGCGCAGGTTCTTCTTCAACCCCTCGGGGCTGCGCGGCTTGTCGCGGTACGGGAGATAGGCGGCGACGGCGTCGGCGGCCTGCTCCAGCGAGTCGAAACCGTCGAGGCCGCTGATCATGAAGTCGCGAATCCGGGCGCTGCCGCCCTTCTCGAACCGCGGCACCACGTCGACGAGCACCAGGCGGGTCACCTCCGCGGGCCCGGCCCGGTGGGCGGCGAGGATGCCGGTCAACCCGCCCATGCTCGCCCCGATGATCATCACCGGGCGGCCGAGCGCACGGATCACCTGCAGGACGTCGGCGGTCAAGGTCTCGACGTCGTAGTCGGCGTTGGGTGCGCGATCGCTGTCACCGTGTCCGCGGCTGTCGAGCGCCACGACGTGCAGGCCCTCGTCGGCGAGCGTTTGACCGGTGTTCTTCCAGGAATGCCGGTTCTGGCCGCCGCCGTGCAGCATCAGGACGCTCGGTCGCCCCGCGCCGTCCGTCCCGTGATTCCACTCGTCGGCAACCAGAGTGATCCCCCCGACGCCGGAAAACTCGACCGTCTGAGGGACGCTGCTGACGGTGCTCATGCGACCTGACGTTACATAGGGGGCTTAAGCACTCTTACCCGGGGCGACGAGGCGATGAGTTTCGGCCATCGCCGGGGTCTATCAGTGACGACACCCACGAGCCGATGAGGAGGCCGCACCCGATGCCATCGATCACCCCGTCGTTATGGTTCGACCACGACCTGGAGGAGGCCGCCAGGTTCTACACCTCGATCTTCCCGAACTCGCACATCGAGGGCTTCAACCGAACCACGGAGGCCGGACCCGGCGAACCCGGCAGCGTGCTGTCCGGCAGCTTCGTGCTCGACGGCACCCGGTTCATCGGCATCAACGGCGGCCCCCACTTCCGGTTCAGCGAAGCGGTGTCCTTCACGATCCACTGCGCCGACCAGGACGAGGTCGACTACTACTGGGAGCGGCTGACCGACGGCGGCGAGGAATCGCAGTGTGGCTGGTGCAAGGACCGCTTCGGGCTGAGCTGGCAGATCGTCCCGGACCGGCTCTACGAATTGATCAGCGATCCCGACCGGACACGCGCGTCGGCGGCCACCCAAGCCATGTACGGCATGCGCAAGATCGTCATTGCCGAGCTGGACGAGGCCGCCGCGCGGGTATAGCGAAACTCCCTGCCGCAGCTGCGGTTTGACCGCTTGCGGCGACCGGTCGGTGCGCCCGGCGCCCACACGCGTTAGGTTGGTCCGTGCGGACGCGCCGCCGAGCAGGGAGTGAACATGGGTGAACCTGGCTGGATCGACGTGCCCAGTCCTGCGGGGGACCTGAAGGCACTCACCTGGGGGTCCCCCGACGCCCCCCTCGCGCTGTGCCTGCACGGCTTCCCCGACACTCCCTACGGGTTCCGCAAGATCGCTCCCCGCCTCGTCGACGCCGGGTGGCGCGTGGTGGCGCCCTTCATGCGCGGATATGCGCCGTCGTCGATCCCCTCCGACGGCAGTTATCACATCGGCGCGATGATGGACGACGCCCTGCGGGTGCGGTCGGCGGCGGGGGGCACCGACGCGGACGTGGTGATCGGCCACGACTGGGGCGCGATCGCCACCACCGGCCTGGCCGCCATGCCCGACAGCCCATTCACCAAGGCGGTGATCATGTCGGTGCCGCCGTCGGCCGCCTTCCGGCGCAAGGCCGGTGCCGCCGAACGGGGACGGCTGGCCGGGCACCTGGCGCGGCAGCTGTTCCGCAGCTGGTACATCATGTACTTCCAATTGCCCGTGGCGCCAGAGCATTCCGCGTCCTGGGTGCTGCCGCTGCTGTGGCGGCGGTGGTCCCCGGGCTATCGCGCCGACGAGGACCTGCGCCATGTGGACGCGGCGATCGGAACGCCCGAGAGCTGGCACGCCGCGCTGGGACCGTACCGCGCCACGATTCGCAACACCCGGCCGCCGGCGCAGTATGCCGAACTGAACAAACTCTGGACCCAAGAGCCGGTGTGGCCGTGCCTGTACCTGCATGGCCGCGACGACGGCTGCATGACACCGGCTTTCGCCCGCTGGGCCGAAAAGGTGCTGCCGCCCGGCAGCGAGGTGGCCATCGTGGAGCACGCGGGGCACTTCCTGCAGCTCGAACAGCCCGACAAGGTCGCCGACCTGGTGCTCGGGTTCATCGGCTCACCCGGCTGAATGCCCGCGCAGCGGATGGCCGCCGTCGATGCGCAGTTCTACTGGATGTCGGCCAAGATCCCCAACGACGAGTTCCTGCTGTACGCGTTCGACGGCGAGCCCGCGGATTACGCAGAAGTCGTCGACCGACTCTGCCGGCGGGCTGACGCCTGCCCGCAGCTGACGCTACGGGTGCGCGATCGGGGACCGTTGGCCTATCCGCAGTGGGTCCCGGCGGCCGTCCGGCCCGACCGGGCGGTCCGCCACGACCTGGACGACCGCAGCTGGGCCGGCTGCCTGGCGGCCATCGTCGCGCTCACCGCCGACCAGCTCGACGCCCGCCGGATGCCCTGGCGGCTGCACGTCTTCCCGTCGGTGCTGGGTATCCCGGGCGTCGCCGGCCCGGGCTGCGTGGCGGTGCTGCAGGTCGCGCACGCGCTGGCCGACGGGGCGCGGGCGTCGGCGATGGCGGCCTGG
>NZ_GG770554.1:621709-653140 GCF_000164135.1 Mycobacterium parascrofulaceum ATCC BAA-614
CCGCGAGCAGCTGCGCGGCCCCACCGTCACCGTCGGGGCGCTGACGGCGATCTCCACGGCGCTGTCTCAGCTGCTCGGTGACGCCGCCGACACGCTGGGCGCCGAAATACCGACGGCCAAACCCGGTGTGGCGCAAGCGTTCAACCACTTCGGCAACGTCACCGTCGGCCTGTATCCCGGCCTCGGGTTGGAAGCCCGCGCGCAGCGGATCGCGGCGGAGCTGGCCGACGGCCGGCGCCGGTTCGCCGACCCGGCGACGCGCTACGCCGACCGCGCCTTCGCCGCGGTGCCCGCCGCGCTACTGCGTTGGGGCGTGGCGCAATTCGACGCCGACGCCCGGCCGACACAGGTCTCCGGCAACACCGTGGTGTCCAGCGTTCACCGCGGCGCGGCCGACCTGAGCTTTGGGGGCGCCCGGGTGGTGCTGACGGCCGGCTACCCGGCGTTGTCACCGGTGATGGGCCTGACGCACGGCGTGCACGGCATCGGCGACACCATCGCGATCAGCGTGCACGCGGCCGAGTCCGCCGTTCCCGACATCGACTACTACGCGGAGCTGCTCGAGGCGGCGCTGTAGCTATTGCGCGTCACCCGACCTCGCCGCTTCCTCACGCGTCAGGCCGATGGCGGAGATCAGTTCCTCGTGCAGCTCGAACCACACGGTGTGGTAGGAGTCGACGAGCGGCTTGGTCAGCCAGGCGGTCTCGCCCTCGTGCACTTTGCCCAGGGCCGCAACCAATTTCGCCGAATAGCCGCGCAACCGCGGCAGCTGCGCCGCGGCCGCGTCGATGATCGGCAGCACGCGGGCGTGCACATCGTCGAGGCGGTCCAGCACGGCGGCATCGTATTGCGCGTCGTCGTGGGTGTTGGGGCTGCCGCCGGGGCCGCCCTTGAGCTGCCACTCCGTGACCAGGGCCTTGAAATCGGCGTTGACGGAACGAAAGTCGCGGTAAGCGGCGCCCAGCGCGGCGTGGTCGGTGCCCCTGCGCTCCTCCTCGAGCAGCGCCGCGAGCCGCTCACGCCCGGCGGGCGTGAGCCGCACCGTCGCGCCGTCGACCAGCAGACCTGCCGCGGTCAGCCGCTCGACCAGAGCCGCGACGCCGGCGACGTCCTCGTTCAAGGTGGCGGCCAGCTCGGCGGGACGCACCCGGCCCTTCAGCCGAACCGCCTGCAACACGGCCAATTCCGTCATCGTGCGGTTCCCCCGGCCAGGCGCAACGCGGTCAGCATGACGATGAGCGGGGTGGCCGAGACGACGTCGGTATGCCCGCCGGCCATGGCGGCCGCCACGGCGGCCTCCGCGGCGTCATCCAGCGCCATGTGGTCGCCGGCGGTGTGGGCGCGCAACGGGCTGATCCGCCGCGCGATGTCGGCCAGCTCCCGCAACTCGGCCGTATCGCTTTCCGACCACGCGGACAACCTCAGCTCGCCTTCCCGCACTTCGCCTTCGGCACCGTCGACGGTGATCACCTTGCCGGCCAGCGACGCGGCGACCCCTTGGCCACAGCCGACCACGGCCACCCGGCCGAGTTCGCGGCTGACCACCGCGGCGTGGCTGGCCGCGCCGCCGACCTCGGTGACGATGGCCTGGGCGGCCAGCATGCCCGAGACGTCCTCCGGCCGGGTGTGATCGCGCACCAGGATCACCGACTCGCCGCGCTCGGCGGCGTCGAGCGCCTCCTCGACGTCGGTGTACGCCCGGCCCGACGCCACGCCCGGGCACGCCGGCAAGCCCCTGGCCAAAAGCTTTGCCGCCAAACGCACTTCGGGCTGCAGCGCGGGCAGCAGCAACGTCTGCACATGCGCGGGGGTCACCCGGCGCAGCGTCTCGGCGTCGTCGATGAGCCCCTCGTGCCGCAGGTGCAGCGCCAGGCGCACCGCCGCCTGAGCCGACCGCTCGGCATCGCGGGTCTGCAGCAGCCACAGCTTGCCGCCCTCGACGGTGAACTCGATCTCCTGCACGTCGGACGCGAGCCGCTCCAGCCTTTTCGCGGCGGCTATCAATTCGTCATAGACGGCCGGCTGTTCGTCGCGCAGCGCGGTGATCGGTTCGACCTCGACCGATCCGGACACCACGTCGTCGCCCTGGCCACCGGGCAGCCATTCGCCGAACGGCTCGTCGTCGCCGGTGACGGGATTGCGTGAAACGAGAACGCCGGCACCGGAATCGGGCCCGCGGTTGCCGAACACCATCGCCTGCACGACGACGGCGGTGCCGCTGCGCTTCCCGACGCCGTAGTGCGTGCGGTAGGCGACCGCGCGCGGCGAGTCCCACGACGCGAACACCGCCTCGATGCCGGCGCGCAGCTGCGCGAAGGGGTCGGCGGGCACCGGTTCGTGTTCGTCCATTCCGACGATGCGCCGGTACATGCGGTCGAACCGCTGGCGGGTGTCGCGGGCGAACGCCGCGGCGCCGCCCGCGGCCAGCGCTTCCTCGACGTCATCGTTCATGCCGAGATCCAAGATCGTGTCCATCATCCCGGGCATCGACTGGGTGGCACCCGAGCGCACGCTGACCAGCAGGGGACGCGGGCCCCGCCCGAATGCGCGCGAGGTCTCCGCCTCCAGCCAGCGCATGCGGTCGACAACGTCGTCCCAGACCGCGTCCATCGTCGCCCGCGGATCGGCAAGGTAGCGCAGGCCCACCTCGGTGGTGATGCAGAACGCGGGTGGCACCGGCAGGCCGTGCCGGCGCATGACCTCGATGCCGTGGCCCTTGTTGCCGAGCAACTCCCGGGGGTGACTCGCCGTGCCGTCCAGCAACACCACGGCGCCGCCTCGTGCGATACGAGCCGTGGTGCACCCCCTCGTGGTCAGCTTCCGATCGGCCAACGTCGGAACGCCCGCAATGTTCCCACACGGATCAGTCGAGTTAGCTGCTCGGCGCTCCTGTTGTCCGGTCCGCCCCATGATCTAGGTTTGCAGGTATGACTCCCTACGACGTCGGACTATTGATCCTGCGGCTGGTGTTGGGCGTGACGTTGGCCGCGCACGGCTACAACAAGTTCTTCGGCGGAGGCCGCATCCCGGGCACCGCGCGGTGGTTCGAAAGCATCGGCATGAAGCCCGGCAAGTTCCACGCCACCGTGGCCGCCACCACCGAGATGGCCGCCGGGCTGGGCCTGGCCGCCGGCCTGCTCACCCCGATCCCCGCGGCGGGTTTTGTGTCGTTGATGCTGGTCGCGGCCTGGACCGTGCACCGCGCCAACGGCTTCTTCATCGTCAAGGAGGGCTGGGAATACAACCTGGTCCTGGCGGTCAGCGCCGTCGCCGTCGCCACCCTGGGCGCCGGAAAGCTCAGCCTGGATTACGTGGTGTTCGGGCACAACTGGATGGACGGCTGGCGCGGCCTGCTGATCTCGGTGGTGCTCGGGCTCGCCGGCGCGATTGGCCAGCTGGTGATCTTCTACCGCCCGCCCGCTAAGCAGGCTGGTTAGCTCGCGGCGTCGTCGTTCCCGTCCGGCACCGCCTCTTCGGGACGGCGGAAGCTGCGCGGCGATCTGGCTGCGATGAGGACGGCGCACGCCAACAGCACACCGGTGGACGCGGTCTCGGCGATCAACGCGCTGGAGTTCAGCACTTCCCGGTCCGGGACCAGGGATACGCCCAATTCGTGTTTGGCGTCGCCGGCCAGTACCGCCGGATAGGCCAGACACACGATGGCGCTGAGAAACGCGATAGCCGCGCATCCGCACGCAACGAGCCCGAGCATCCGCACCCGGCTCGCGGCGAGCACCGCGCCGCCGGCCGCGATCGAGGCGCTCAGCACGACCCAGCCCGGCGTGCCGTTGACCAGCCCCGCGAACAGACCACCGTAGTGTTCGCCATGCTCACCGATGTAGATGCCCAGGCCGTTCCAGCGCATCGGCAAGCCCAGCGGGCTCACGTCGACCCAGGGCAGAAGAGTCATTGCGGCCGACGCGGCGGCCGCCACCACGGCCACTATTTCGATTGGCTTGGCGCGCACCCGGTTCCCTCCCACTCCGTATGCTGATCCTTGCCCCTGCCCAGCAACGCCGCAAAGGGCTCGCCGCCGGCGTCTGTCAAGCGTTGGGCATGATCTCGACGGGATTTGCGCTCAGCGGCTCGATGACGATGGCCACGTCCTTCATCAGCTCGAGCGAGCGATTTGTTTCCAAAACGCTTTGCACGTCTCCCTCGAGGATCATGTACCCCGCGCGATTCATTTTCTCGAAGAACGCGATGAGCGACTCCCTGCTGCGGAACACCGGAAAGAACTGCATCTCGCCGCGTCCGAGTAAGAAAAGCTTTTGTTTGCCGTCTTTGGTGTCGCCAAAAGGGGTGGAGTAGTAGACCGTATCCTTACCGGCGGCTTGTGGCGCCTGACTCTTCTTCCTGAACAGGCCCACGGTGTCCCCTTCCCGGCGGTGCTGCCGGTGTGCCGGCCCGTGCGACGTTACCTCGAAACTGCTGGTTCGCGGCTGTCCGGCTGGAGCCGTTGCAGGGCCGCTAGACGACGGCGGCGGTCTCGGCCTCCCGGACTTCGGTCGCGGCCCGCTCACCGGAGCGGATCGCGCCGTCGATCCACCCGCACATGATGGTCGAGCTCTCGGTTCCGGCCCAGTGGATGCGGCCGCAGGGCTCGCGCAGGGTGTAGCCGAACTCGGTCAGCACGCCGGTCGGTGCGTGGCCGATCATTCCGCCACCGGAGTAGCGCTCGATGGTCCAGTTCTGCTCGTGGTACTCCTGCGGCGTTCGCGCCCGCTCGCCGAACCGGTCGACCAACTCGCCGATGAACGCCGCTCTGCGCTCGGCCTCGGTGAGCTTCGTCAGCCGCCGCGCCGCGCGACCTTCGGTGATGACGCACATGACCCCGGGGGTGCCCGCGTCCGTGCAGGCGTCGATCGTCAACGTCGCCGGGGACCCCGGCGCGGCCGACTGACCCGACAGCCCGTCGGCGCGCCAGAACGGCTCGTCGTAGATGATCGACGTCTTGATGACCGCGCCGCTGGGCATGCGCTGGTGCAGCATCGCCCGATCCACCGGCAGCATCGGCTCGTAGACGATCGAGGGGGCGACGGCCAGCGGGATCGCCACGATCACCCGCCGCGCGCGCACGGTCAGGTCGGCGGCGGTCACCGTCACGCCGTCGGCGTCCTGGGCGATGTGGCGGACCGGCTGCGAAAGGTGCACCGCGTCGCCCAGTTCGGCCGCGATCCGGCCGTAGATGGCGCCCATTCCGCCGACCGGGCGGGCGTCCTGGGAACCGCCCTTGCCCGAAATCGCGAACGTCAGTCCGCCCGCCGACGCCGTCTGCAACAACCCCCACAGCAACGACGTCTCCGACGCCGCCGAGGTGTAGAGGCCGGCAAAGGCCATGTCCAGCATTTCGCGGGCCTGCTTGGACATGGTGTTCTGCTCGATCCATTCCCCGATGCTGATGCGGTCCCACTCGTGCGCCTGCTCGGCCTCCCAGGGGGCTTCGCGCGGAAGAGTTTTGGCCATCTTTTCGATCGACAGCAACCCGACGCCGAGGTTGGCCACCGCCCACGGGCTCATCGTCCAGGGGACGGTGCCGCCGTAGCGGTGCTTCTTGCCGTCGACGATCATCATGGCGTCGCCGTCGTTGTGCTGCTTGTACTCGGGGACGCCGAACTCGTCCATCAGCGCGTAGATCCGGTCCTGGCCCGGTCCGATCCACGCGCCGCCGCGGTCGATCCAGGTGCCGTCGGGACGATACTCGGTGAAGGTGCGGCCGCCGACCCTGTCGCGCGCCTCCAGCAAGGCCACCGGATGGCCGGCCCGTTTCAATTGCAGGGCCGCCGTCAGACCCGCGAATCCCGCTCCGACCACACAGTAATCGACGTCCGACACGGCTGGCTCCTCAACCTGTGTACCGCCCCAGCAGCAAACTACACCGCGGGCCGCACCGGCGGTGGCGGGTTAACGCAGATTTCTGCGCGGGTTCTTGCCGGCCATAGGGTTCGGATTGTGTTGACGCATACGGTTCGCGCGCGGCGCAGCTCCGACGACTTTCCCCGTGCCGAACACCTGGCGGCCAAGATCGCCGACGTCGCCGCCGATCCGGTTGCCGTCGAGCCGGCGACCGCCGAGATGGTGGCGAACCGGATCATCGACAACGCCGCGGTCAGCGCCGCCGCCGTGCTGCGCCGGCCGGTTACGGTGGCACGGCTGCAGGCGCTGGCGCATCCCGCGCGGCGCGGCGCCCGCGTCTTGGGCGTCGACGGCACGTACTCCCCGGAATGGGCGGCCTGGGCCAACGGCGTCGCGGTGCGCGAACTCGACTACCACGACACGTTTTTGGCCGCCGAGTACGCCCACCCCGGCGACAACATCCCCCCGCTGGTCGCGGTCGCCCAGCAGCTCGGCCTGCAGGGCGGCGACCTGATCCGCGGCGTGGCGACCGCCTACGAGATTCAGATCGACCTGGCCCGCGGAATCTGCTTGCACGAGCACAAGATTGACCACGTCGCACACCTGGGCCCGTCGGTGGCCGCCGGCATCGGGACCATGTTGCGGCTGGACACCGAGACGATCTACCAGGCGGTCGGGCAGGCGCTGCACCTGACCACCAGCACCCGCCAATCCCGCAAGGGGCTGATCTCCAGCTGGAAGGCGTTCGCCCCCGCGCACGCGGGCAAGGTCGCCATCGAGGCGGTGGATCGGGCGATGCGAGGCGAGGGATCGCCGGCGCCCATCTGGGAGGGCGAGGACGGCGTGATCTCCTGGCTCCTCGGCGGACCCGAGCGCGAATACCACGTGCCGCTGCCCGCTCCCGGCGAGCCCAAGCGCGCCATCCTGGACAGCTACACCAAGGAGCACTCCGCGGAGTATCAGAGCCAGGCGCCGATCGACCTGGCGCGGCGGCTCCGCGAGCGGGTCGGCGATCTGGAAGAGATCGCGTCCATCGTGCTGCACACCAGCCACCACACCCACGTCGTGATCGGAACGGGCTCGGGGGATCCGCAGAAGTTCGACCCGGACGCGTCGCGGGAAACCCTCGACCACTCGCTGCCCTACATCTTCGCGGTCGCGCTGCAGGACGGGAGCTGGCACCACGAGCGGTCCTATGACCCCGAGCGGGTCCACCGGCCCGACACCGTCGCGCTGTGGCGCAAGGTCTCGACGGTCGAGGATCCGGAGTGGACCCGCCACTACCACTCGGCCGATCCGGCCGAGAAGGCGTTCGGCGCGCGCGCCGAGATCACGCTGAACAGCGGGGAAGTGATCGTCGACGAGCTCGCGGTGGCGGACGCGCACCCGTCGGGGACGCGGCCGTTCCGTCGCCCGGAGTACGTGGGGAAGTTCAACCGGCTCGCCGGCGACGTCGTCGAACCCGCCGAGCGGGAACGGTTTCTTGCTGCCGTGGACGCGCTGGCCGATCTGCCGGCGGGCGGGCTCGACGCGCTCAATCTCCAGGTCGATCCGCGGGTGCTGCGGCGGGCGCCGGTGATCGCGCCGGGGATCTTCGGTCGGTGAAATCGCCTGTGCGCTGACGGCTTTGAGTGTGCGTCCGCGGTGGAATCATCGCGGGTTTTCCGCCCTCAGCGCACCCGGAAAGCCCTCAGTGCACGCCGCGAACCGCGGGCGACCGCGAGCTCAGCCGGGACCGCCGTACTGCCACACCAGGTTGTGGCCACCGGTCATCGTCGGGTTGCACCACATCGTCCTGTTGTTGGCGTCCCGGGCGGTCGCGTGCCACACGGTGCAGGGATCGCCCGGCGCGGGCGCGTCGGCCCGGGCGGCCGGTGACACCGCGGCCATCGTCGCCAGCACCGCGGCCGGTATGAGAATGCGAAGCCTGCTCATGGTGGACGCCTCCCGGGGACTCGCGCCGATCCGCTGTCACGCTATCCGGCCGCGAAGTCGCCGGCAAAGGATTCTTGCCCGGCTTGAGTGCCGCGCGCCTAGAACACGTTCTAATCTGACCACCATGGGATTTCTGAAGCCTGAGCTGCCGCAGCTCGACATGGCCGAGTGGAACAAGGGCACCCGTAGCGAGAAGATCCGCCCGATGGCCAAGCACTGGGCCGAGGTGGGCTTCGGCACGCCGGTCGCGCTGCACCTGTTCTACGTCGCCAAAATCCTGCTCTACATCCTGGGCGCGTGGCTGTTCGCGTCGGCCACCGCGGGCCTCGGCGGGTTCACCAACGTCGCGAAGTGGTGGTCGGAGCCGATCGTGTTCGAGAAGGTCGTCCTCTACACGATGCTCTTCGAGGTGGTCGGGCTCGGTTGCGGGTTCGGGCCGCTGAACAACCGGTTCTTCCCGCCGATGGGCTCGATCCTGTACTGGATGCGGTTCGGCACCATCCGGCTGCCACCGTGGCCGGACCGGGTTCCCCTGACCAAGGGCACCAAACGCAAGCCGATCGACGTCGCGCTGTATGCGCTGTTTTTGCTGGTGACGCTGAGCGCGCTGTTCGCCGACGGCACCGGCCCGATGCCCGAGCTGGGCACCACGGTCGGGCTGCTGCCCGCCTGGAAGATCGTGCTCATCCTGTTGCTGCTCGCCGTGCTCGGGCTGCGCGACAAGGTGATCTTCCTGGCCGCCCGCGGCGAGGTCTACGCGACCATGGCGGTGACCTTCCTGTTCGGCGGGGTGGACATGATCGTCGGGTCCAAGGTGGTGTTCCTGGTCATCTGGATGGGCGCCGCGACGTCGAAACTCAACAAGCACTTCCCCTTCGTCATCTCCACGATGATGTCCAACAATCCGCTGGTGCGGCCCCGGTGGCTGAAGCGCCAATTCTTCGAGAAGTTCCCGGACGACCTGCGGCCCGGGCGGTTGTCGCGATGGCTGGCGCACCTGAGCACCGCGATCGAGATGCTGGTGCCGCTGCCGTTGTTCTTCTGCCACAGCGGCTGGCCGATCACGGTGGCCGCCATCGTGATGGTCTGTTTCCACCTGGGTATCTTGCTGTCGATCCCGATGGGCGTGCCGCTGGAGTGGAACGTCTTCATGATCTTCGGCGTGCTGTCGTTGTTCGTCGCGCACGCCCGCCTGGGCCTGCGCGACCTGAGGCACCCGGTGGTGGTGGCGATACTGTTCGTCGTCATCGCGGGAATCGTTTTGCTGGGCAACATGTTTCCGCGCAAGATTTCGTTCCTGCCGGGGATGCGGTACTACGCCGGGAACTGGGACACGACGCTGTGGTGCATCAAGCCGTCGGCGAGCGACAAGATCGCCAGGGGCGTCGTGGCGATCGCCAGCATGCCGCAGGCCCAGCTGGAGCGGTTCTACGGCAGCCCGGAGGCCGCGCAGATCCCGCTCTACATGGGATACGCGTTCCGCGGGTTCAACACTCACGGCCGGGCGCTGTTCACCCTGGCGCACCGCGCGATGGCCGGCCAGAACGAGGACGACTACGTGCTCACCGACGGCGAACGCATCTGCAGCACCGCGATCGGCTGGAACTTCGGCGACGGCCACATGCACAACGAGCAGCTGATCGCCGCGCTGCAGGAGCGCTGCCATTTCGAGCCGGGCGAGGTGCGGGTGGTGCTGCTCGACGCGCAGCCCATTCACAAGCAGACCCAGGCCTACCGGCTGGTGGACGCGGCGACGGGCGAATTCGAGCGCGGCATCGTCAGGGTCGCCGACATGGTGACCCGGCAACCGTGGGCCGACGACGTTCCCGTCGAGTTGCTCTCGGGGGACGCCACGCCAGCGTGACGCTCGGCCTGGAGCGCCACGCTAGCGTGACGCTCGCGCGGACGCCCGGCGGGGCGCGTGAGTTGCTCTCGGGGGACGCCACGCCAGCGTGACGCTCGCGCGGACGCCCGGCTAGGCGCGTGACGCTCGCGCGGACGCCCGGCTAGGCGCCCGCCCGGACCTCCCGAGCGGCGGCGACCATGTTCTTCAGCGACGCGCTCACCTCGTCCGCATTGCGAGTCTTCAGCCCGCAGTCGGGATTGACCCACAGCCGTTGCGCGGGAACGGCTCTGAGCGCCGCGCGCAGCGACTCCGCCATTTCCGCGGTGCTGGGCACCCGCGGCGAGTGGATGTCGTAGACGCCCGGGCCGACGCTGTTGGCGAAGCCGGCCGCGTTGAGGTCGTCGAGCACCTCCATGTGTGACCGGGCCGCCTCGATGGACGTCACGTCGGCGTCCAGGTCCGCGATGGCCCCGATCACCTCACCGAATTCCGAGTAGCACAGGTGGGTGTGGATCTGCGTGGAGTCGTCGACGCCCGAGGTGGCCAACCGGAAAGAGCCTACGGCCCAACGCAAGTAGTCCTCCTGATCCGCGCGGCGCAGCGGAAGCAGCTCCCGCAGGGCGGGCTCGTCGACCTGGATGACCGCGATGCCCGCGGCCTGCAAGTCGACGGTCTCGTCGCGAATGGCCAGCGCCACCTGGTTGGCGGTGTCGGCCAGCGGCTGGTCGTCGCGGACGAAGGACCACGCCAAGATCGTGACCGGGCCCGTGAGCATGCCCTTCACCGGCTTGTCGGTCAACGACTGCGCGTAGGTGATCCAGTCGACCGTCATCGGATGGGTGCGAACGACGTCGCCGTACAGGATCGGCGGTCGCACGCAGCGGCTCCCGTACGACTGCACCCAGCCGTTCTGCGTCGCGAAGAATCCCTCCAACTGCTCGGCGAAGTACTGCACCATGTCGTTGCGCTCGGGTTCGCCGTGCACCAGCACGTCGAGACCCAGCTCCTCCTGCAGCTTGATGACGTCGGCGATCTCCTTGCGCATCCGCTTCTCGTACTCCGCCTGGTCGATCTCGCCGGCCCGCAACGCGGCGCGCGCCTTGCGGATCGCGGAGGTCTGCGGGTAGGAGCCGATGGTCGTCGTCGGCAGCGGCGGCAGGTGCAGGCGCTCGTCCTGCTTGGCGCGGCGCCCCGCCGCGTCACCGCGGCGGGTGCCCGACCCGACGATCGAGTCGATGCGGGCGCGCAGTTGGTCGTCGTGCAGGCGCGGGTCGCTCCTGCGCGACGCCACCGCGGCGTTGGACGCGGCGATCTCGTCGGCCACGGAGGCTCGGCCTCCAAAGTCGCTGCGCAGTGCCCGCGCGAGCGTCACCACCTCCGCCACCTTTTCCCGCCCGAACGCCAGCCAGCTGCGCAGCGCGTCATCGAGATCGGTTTCGGGTTCCAGCGAGTACGGCACGTGCATCGTGGAGCACGACGTCGAAACCGCCACCGCCGCAGCCGATCCCAGCACGGTGGCGAGTTTGCCCAGTGCCGCCTCCAAGTCGGTGCGCCAGACGTTGCGTCCGTCGACGACGCCGGCCACCAAAGTCTTGCCGGACAACTCGGGTATGCCCGCCACGCCGGTGTCGGCGCCGTAAACCAGGTCGACGCCGATGGCCTCGACCGGCGTGCGGGCCAGTCCGGCCAGCGAGGCGCCGGGGTTGCCGAAGTAGGTGGCGACGTAGATGGCGGGGCGGTTGCTGACCTTGCCCAGTGCGTTGTATGTGGCCTCGGCCAGCGCCGGGGCGTCGGCGGAGATGTCGGTCACCAGCGCCGGCTCGTCGAACTGAACCCACTGCGCGCCGTTCTCGGCCAGCAGCGCCAACAGCTCCGCGTAGATTCCCACCAGCTCTTCGAGCCGCTCGATCGGCGCACCGCCACCGTCGACCGCCTTGCTCAGCAGCAGGAAGGTGATCGGTCCGATGATCACCGGCCGGGCGGGGATCCCCTGCGCCAGAGCCTCGTTCAGCTCAAAGAGCACCTTGTCGGGGTTGAGCGAGAAGGCGGTCGCGGGCCCGATCTCGGGAACCAGGTAGTGGTAGTTGGTGTCGAACCACTTGGTCATCTCGAGCGGCGCGACGTCGGCATTGCCGCGCGCCGCGGCGAAGTAGCGGTCCAAATCGTCGGACACCCGGGCGGTCCGGGCCGGCAGGGCGCCGAGCATCACCGTGGTGTCCAGCATCTGGTCGTAGTAGGAGAAGGTGTTGACCGGGATCGAGTCCAGGCCGGCGGCGGCGAGTCCGGCCCACATGTCGCGGCGCAGCGTGGCGGCAACGGATTCCAGCTCGGAGCGGCTGGTGCGTCCCGCCCAATAGCCCTCGGTGGCGCGCTTGAGTTCGCGCTTGGGGCCGATGCGGGGGGAGCCGGTAACGGTGGCGGTGAAGGGTTGTGCGGTCACGGTCTGTCCTATCCATCAGCGGGGTGGTCACCGCCGGAGGACGCGCAGCCGATCCGCCGCGGTGTGCACACCTTGCGCACACACCGCAACGTCGTCGGCCAAACGCCCATTCCACGAGGCGATGAGCCGCCGGACGCGGCGCGCCCGGCACGGCTGGCAGGTCTTCGGACTCGCAGGCGCGCACCGGTCGGTGCACCTACTGGCCGTCGCTTCCCGGTCTCGGCGAGACCAGTGCTTGGTTGACGGCGGTCGTTCCTGCATACCGCTGCGGGACAGTCCCGGGCTCTCACCGGGTTCCCTCTCGCGAGGCGTTACTAACGTGCCTCGCTCGATGCCGTCGCCTTTCGGCGACGGCAGACCAGCTGCGCAGCGGAGTCTACTCCCGTCGTGCGCGCTGGCCTGCCAGCGCTTCGGCGATGGGGGTCTCGCCGTTGTTGAAGTCGATCGTGCGGCCGACGGTCGAGTCGTCCGCCAACGCGGCGGCCGCGACGCGCGCGACGTCCGCGCGGGATACTTCGCCCTTTCCCCGGCCCAGGGTGATCCGGCCCGTCGGCGGGTCGAGCGTGAGCCGCCCCGGTCCCAGCACCGTCCAGTCCAGCGCGCTGGCGCGCAGGTGTTCGTCCGCGGCCGCCTTCGCCTCGGCGTAGGCGAAGAACGAATCCTCCTGCGGCAAGCCGTGGTCCGGCCCCGCGCCGAAGTAGGAGACCATCACGAACCGTTTCACGCCGGCCCGCGCGGCGGCGTCGACCACCCGGATGGCGGCGTCACGGTCGACGGCGTACGTGCGCGCCGGGTTGCCGCCGCCCGCCCCCGCCGAGAAGACCACCGCGTCGTGCCCGGCCAGCAGCCCGGCCAGGGCGTCGGTGTCGAGCCGTTCGATGTCGGCGACCACCGGAGTGGCGCCGGTGGCCGCGACGTCGTCGGAGTGATCGGGGTTGCGAAACACCGAGCTCACCCCGTCGCCGCGTTCGGTCAGGATGCGGGCCAGCTGCAGCGCGACCTTGCCGTGGCCGCCGATGACGACGATTCGTGCCATGCCCCCGACGTTACCGGCGCCGAGGGCCCGGCCAGCCGGGCGCTCGACGCCCGGCGCCCGGCTGGCCGGGCGCTCGCGATCGCGCTTCGCGGCTACGCCGCGCTCGCGATCGCGCCGATCCTGATTGTGGCGACCCGCTTCGCCCGGCTACGCCGCGCCCGCGATCGCGCCGATCCTGATTGTGGCGACCCGCTTCGCCCGGCTACGCCGCGCTCGCGATCGCGCCGATCCTGATTGTGGCGACCCGCTTCGCCCGGCTACGCCGCGCTCGCGATCGCCACTAAAGCTTCACCCGCCCCATGATCAGATCGATGATCGGCTTACCGGGCGGGTACGCGCCGGTGAGCGATGCCATGGTGTGCCCGTAGTCCACCAGCAGCGTGATGCCGCTGATGCCGAAGGCGGCGGCGCTGTTGAGGAACGCCATGACGTCGCCCATCTGCTCCGGGGTGTGCACCTTCGAGCCGGTCTCGTCGCGGTAGTCCTGCGCGAAGGTCAGCCAGAGGTCGGCGTTGGCCTGGGCCAGCGGCGTGTCGGTGGGCCCGGGGCAGATCGCGTTGATCCGGATCCCCTTCTTCAGCAGCGGGTAGCCCTGGGTCGCGACGTAGGCGTTGACGACCTTCTTGGAGAAGCCGTAGTGGATGATGCCTTCGGCCTCGTGCGCCTTGACCCACTCCTGCGCCGAGGCGAAGTCCGGGGTGGCGAGGAACTCCGTCAGCAGTTCCAGGTCGTTCTCCCAGCCCATGCCCGCGACCGAGGAGATGAAGCAGATCGCCGAGCCCGGGGGGAGCTGGTTCTTCTCCAGGAGCCGGTCGATGAGATGGCGGTGGCCGATGAAGTTGATCGCCATCAGGTCGGTCGTTCCCTCGGCGATGCCGGCGGCCGAGAACACCGCGTGAATCGGGCCGTCCAGCTGCTCGAGCGCGGCGTCGATCGATGCCGGGTCGCGCAGGTCGACCTGGATGGACTTGGCGACGTCGTAGTTCACCGGCGCATAGTCCATCACGATCACTTCGGCGCCGAGCTCGGCCGCCGACTTGGCCGCGGCCGCACCCATGCCGGTGGCACCGCCGACGACAAGAGCCCGCTTGCCGTCGTAGCGCAACCGATCGACAACAGTCATGGAAATCCCCTTCTCATTCACGGCCAACGCAGTTCTAACCGCCCAACTGTATGGGTAACAGTTATTTGGTTCAATAGCTACCCGGCGCGAACCGCGACACCACGCAGAACCGTGTCCCGCGCGTGCACCAGCGCCGCGCGTTTGCCGACCTCGGCGAGGATGTTCTCGGGTATCCACTGCAACCCGATGACGCACCGGGCCAGCATCGCGGTCGACGCGGCGTCGACGCTGATCTCCCCGGACCGGATGCCCTCGGAAAGAAGCGTTTTCATCTGCCGGAGCCGGGTCGCATACAACCAGCCCGGGTTGGGAGTGTCCGGCGGCGATTGCCGCATCCAGGCGAGCTGAATCCGGAACTCGTCGGAGAATCGATCGAGCGCGTTGACATTGACCCAGCTCAGCGCGTCCAGCTTCTCGATGGGCGTGGCGTCCGAGCGCAGGACGCTGACCCAGCCGGCCTCCACCTTTCGGCCGAAAGACTCCATGATGGACGCGAGAAGCTCGTCTTTCGATCCGATCACCCGGTAGACCGTTCCGGTGCCGAGGCCGGCCGCGGACGCGATGTCCCTGATGGTGGTCGCCTCGTAGCCCTTGCGGCCGAATTCCGCGCGCGCGACCGCGTGCACGTGCGCCGCCTTGTCACCGGGGTCGGCGTCGCTGTCGTCCGACCACGTCGCGATGACGCCGGTCGCGGCGGCGAAGGCGCCGGACCGATCCAGCGCGGCATCGGTCGGCGGCCGAGTTGCCAAGCCTTGCAACATGATTCGGCAAAGCAGCGCGGCTACCTGGTCGGCGGGGGATTTGTGACGCATGACGTCCAGGCCCACCTGCAGCATGGTCTGGCAGATCCGGTCGGCCAGCGTGGGCAGGTCGATGTCGGGTTTGATGTAGCCGCTCCACCTGCCCGCGCGCAGCGTCTGCAGCATCGCCTGCTGAATCGCCACGGGCCGCTGCTGCGTCAGCTTCATCAGTTCCGGATCGGTGCTCGGTCCCTCGTAGAACGACATCTGCAGCGCGGCGCGATGTTCGACGGCGCAGTGCGCGATCGCCGAGCCCAACTCGACGATCTGCTCGGGAACCGGGCGGGGGTCGGGCTTGTCCAACTTCGCCTGCGCGGCCTGCCCGATCCGGTCCAGATCGTCCTGGTAGCGGCGGATCAACTCGATGAGGATCGCCTCTTTGGACTCGAAATGGTGATACAGGCTGCCGGGAAGGATTCCTGCCGCGTCGGCAATCTCCTGCAACGAGGTCCGCAAGCCGGACTGCGCGATCAGCGAGGCTGCGGTGGTGAGGATCTCGGTTCGGCGTGTGCCCAAATCCGCTGCGGGACCGGCGCGCAACGACTCCGCTCTCGGCATGATCAGCCGTGCGCTCTTCCGGGCGAGTGCGGACTGGCAAGCATGCGCATTCGTCCCTCTCGCCGAACCAAATGTTTGTTAGAGGCTATCAGACCCGGCGGGACGAATGCGCTGCACAACGGCGGTGCCGGCACCCATTCTAGAGCGCCGGCCCGTCCCACCGATCGCGCGCGACGACCTCGTCGACGGGTCGCCGACGGGCGGGCCGAAACCTGTGCCCGGCGCGAAGCCGCCCGACCGGGAGCAGGCAACCCTGAACGTAGGTGTCGGGGATTCCCAGCAGTCGTCGCACCTCGGCCTCGCGGTGCAGATGCAGGGTGGTGATGCAGGTTCCGTATCCGCGGGTGTGCAGCGCCAGCTGAAAGTTCCATACCGCGGGGAAGATCGAGCCGTAGAGCGTGGCCCGATGAAACGACTCGTCGCCCTCGATGCGCGGCAGGTAGGGCTGATAGCAGGGAATCAGCAACAGCGGCACCCGCGCCAGGTTCGCGACCAGCCATTCCGTCGACGACATGATCCGCCCTTCCGGCGTCTCGGCCGGCATCAGGTCGGCGATCATCCGTCCACCGACCCGCAGCAGGTAGGCCTCGCGGTACAGCTCGGCGATTTCGGCCCGCAGCTCCGGGTCGGTCACCGCCAGCCAGCGCCAGGACTGTTGATTGGAGCCGTTGGCCGCCTGCAGGCCGATGCGCAGGCATTCCCGGATGTCTGCGAAATCGATCGGCGCGTCCGGGTCGAGCGTCTTGCGCGCCGAGCGGGTGGCGGTGAGTAGGTACTCGATGTCCATCACTATGTTCCCCTCTTCGCAAGGCGCGCACCGAGTTCGGTGAGGTACCGGTCGGGGCCGCCGAGAAACGCGCTCCAGCTCAGCAGCCGCTTGAGGTAGAGGTGCGCGTCGTGCTCCCAGGTGTAACCGATCCCACCGAACACCTGGATGGCCGTGTCGCCCACGGTGGCCAGCCGCCCGGCGAACGCCTTCGTCCGCAGCGCGGCAAGGTGGCGCTCGTCCGGACCGGCGTTGTCGGCGGCCCACAGCGCGTGGATCACGCCGCTGCGGGCCAGCTCGACCGTCTCGAACATGTCGACGCACAGGTGCTGGACGGCCTGGAAGGAGCCTATCGGCTGGCCGAATTGGGTTCGGGTTTTGGCGTATTCGACGGCGCTGTCCATGACGGAGCGCGCGGCGCCGAGAGCGTCGGCGGCCGTCACGATCAGCACGTCGTCGAGCACCGCCGCGACGTCGTCCGGAGACGCCGCGGCCAGCCGCCGCGCGGGCGCCGCGTCCAGCGCGACGCGGAACCGCTTGCGGGTCTGGTCGATACCGCGTTCGGGTTCGATCGAAACGCCCGGCCCGCCGGTCCGCACCGCGAAAAGCCCGAGGCCGCCGTCATCTTCGGCGAGCGCCAACAGCACGTCCGCCGCGGCCGCGTCCGGGAGTCCGGCGATTTCGCCCCGCAATGCGACGTCGGGACCCTGGCGGCTCGCGGCGACCGAGGCGTTCTCGCCATCGGGGAACCCGACGGTGGCGATGGTGGTGCCGTCGGCGATCCCGCTCAGCAGCTCGGCCGCGGCGTCGGCGGCGCCGAGCCGCGTCAGCGCTCGGGCGGCGGCGACGGCGGTCGACAGCCACGGCCCCGGATGCAGCGCGGCGCCGAGCTCTTCGGCGACGATGCCGGCCTCGACCATCGTCATGCCGGCGCCGCCGTGGTGCTCCGGGACGAGTAGGCCGGTGGTCCCGAGATCGGCGAGGCCCCGCCACACGGCGTCGGTGGTGCCGGTCGGGTCGTCGAGCAGCGGGCGCACGTGGTCCGAGACGGGCGCCTTCCCGGCGAGGAAACGCCGGGTGGTGTCGCGCAGCGCCACCTGTTCGTCGGTGAGTTCGAGGTTCATTTGCGCGGCAACCCGAGTACCCGCTGGGCGGTGATGTTCTTGTTGATCTGGCTCGTGCCGCCGGCGATGGTGAGCGAGCGCGACGTCAGGCGATAGTTCGCCCAGGGCGCGCCGGCGCCACGGGTGCCCAGCACGTCGAAGGCCAGCGCGGCCATGTCCTGCCCGATCTCGCCCCACACCGTCTTGGCGAGGCTGGCCGATCCGAACGCGTCACCGCCGTGCAGCGTGGCGGAGATCGACCGCTGGCACAGGACTTCGAGATACTTGATCCGCAGCGCGATTTCGCCGAGGCGGCGCAGGGTCACCGGATCCTCGAGCGCTCGGGCGTCGGCCGCGGCGATGTCGTCCACCAGTTCCTCGAGCCGCACCTGCATTTCGGCGTACAGCCGGGCGGCGCCGGCCCGTTCGTGGCTGAGCGTCGTGGTGGCCACCTGCCAGCCCGCGTTCGGCGGTCCGAGCAACGCGTCCGCCGGCACGCGCACGTCGTGGAAGAACACCTCGGCGAAGTCGGTGTCGCCGTTGAGGGTCACCAGCGGGCGAACCTCGATGCCGGGCAGCGTCATGTCGACGATCAGACAGGAGATGCCCTTGTGCTTGGCTGCGTCGGGATCGGTGCGCACGTACAGCTGGCACCAGTCGGCCCGATGCCCCAGCGAGGTCCAGATCTTCTGGCCGTTGACGACGAAAGCGTCGCCGTCTTGCACCGCCCGGGTCCGCAGCGCGGCCAGGTCGGACCCCGCCTCGGGTTCCGACATGCCTTGGCACCAGATGTCCTCGGCACGCATCATGCGGGGGAGCAAGGTGAGCTTCTGGCTTTCCGTGCCGTATTGCATGATGGCCGGCGCAATGTTGTTGAGCCCAATGACGTTGAGCGGCATTGGGGCTCGAGCGCGCGTCGTTTCCTCGGTGTAGACCAGTTGCTCGAGTACGGTCGCGCCGCGGCCGCCGTACTCGCGAGGCCAGGAGACCGCCGCCCAGCCCGCGTCGGCCATCGTCGCGCTCCAGGCGCGCAGCATCTCGATCGTGGCGTCGTCACGCCCGGCGGGCTGGCGGGCGGCCACCAACTCGTCGGTCAGGTTCTGCGACAACCAGTCGCGCAATTCGGTGCGGAACTCTTCCACTTCCGCCGGGTATGAGAAGTCCACGTTCCTCTGTCTTCAGCGTCGTCATTCCGTGCACCCGCGACCAAGCCGGACTTTACGGTCGAGCAGAATTCTGGTCAACAACACCGGCGTCCATGATCAGTTCCCGCTTCCCGGTGGCTCGGGGAATGCCACCTCGCCGTTGCCGGGCATCGCGCTGACGCCGCGCCGTTCGCACACTTCCAGCACCTCGTCGACGATCGAGGCGGGCACGATGAACGCCTCGGTCGACGAGATCTCCTCGAGATGGTCGCGGATGTCCTCGGCGGTCGGCTGACTGTCGGCGGCAGCCAGCCAGCCCCGGCTCAGTCCGACGAACACCCGCGCATAGCGGCCTGCGGCTGCCGAATAGTTGCGGTGGCTGAACGTGCACGCGCTGCTTGCCAGAAACGTCACCAGCGGCACCACGAGTTTGGGCCGGATGGCCTGCATGAAGCCGGATTCGGCGAGAAACTTCTCGTCGCCGACGGTTTCGGCGACCATTCGCGAGAATCCGGTCGGCATAACCGAATTCGCGAGGATGCCGTGCGCCTCGCCTTCGATGGCGACCACGTTGGTCAGCCCGACCAGGCCGGCCTTCGCCGCGGCGTAGTGCGCCTCCATCGGCTGACCGAAGATTCCGGCGGAGGACGAGATGAACACGAACCGCCCGCCCCCGTTGGCCTTCATCACGCGGTAGGCGGGCTGGGAGAGGTGGAATCCACCGTCGAGGTGCACGCGCAGCATTCGCGTCCAATCGTCGAGCGAGAGGTCTTCGAAGGGCGCACTGCCGAAGATGCCGGCGTTGCTGACCACCGCGTCGAGACGCCCGAACGCGCCCACGGCCGCGTCGATGATGGCTTGACCGCCCGCGGCGCTGTCAACCGAATCGTAGGAGGCGATGGCGGTTCCGCCGTCCTTGGTGATCTCGTCGACCACGGCGTCGGCGACGCCGGAGTCCATCGGCGCGTCTGGGCGGCCGCGCATTCCGCACCCGACGTCGTTGACCACCACCGCGGCGCCCCGGCGCGCCAGGTCCAGCGCGTACAGCCGGCCGAGTCCGCGGCCGGCGCCGGTGACCACGGCCACCTGGCCGGCGAAGTCGATCACCCTGTGCCCCTTGCCCCGATTGACTGCGGTGGCAACGGACTTTACGGTGGAACAGATATTTGGTCAACAAAGTCCACACGGTTCGGAGATTGAGCGTGTCCACCGAGGTTCGTGCCGACCGGTTGCCGGGCCTCGGCATGTTCGCCTCAGCGCTTGCGGGCCGGGCGGTGGCGGTGTCCGAGCTGCGGCCGGGCGAGCCGCCGTGGACGGACGGCCGCACGATTCACATCGACGCCGGCGCGACCGACCGCGGGCGGCTCGAAGCGGTCGCCGTGCAGGCGTCGATGATCGCGGCCGGCAGCCTGGACCCCGACGTCATGCGCGCGCTGGCGCGTCACCCGCGCCTGGCCCGGCGCTACCTGGCGGTGGAGGGACATCGCGCCCTCGTCGCCAATGGACACCTGCTGCCGGGCGTTCTCGCGACGCTGGGCCACCGCGCCGTCGCGGGCCGCAGCGTTTCGCCCGCCGCCTCGCTGCGGATCGCCAAGGGCCGCACGGTGATCGACGATCCGGCGCCCGAGTTCGGGGTCATCCGGGCGGGGAAGGTATTGACCGCGTACACCCGGACGGCCGCGCAGTCAGACGGCGAATCGCCGGGACATGTCCCGGGCGGCCGCGGCACCACGGACCTGGAGCAGCTCGACGACGACGACATCGACGACTCCGACAATCCCGATCTGTTCACCAGCCCGGTGGGCGGCGGCGGTTTCATCGGCAAGTGGCTCAAGAGAATGCTCTCCTCGGCGCGCAAGACCGGGAGCGGCGGCGGGCCGCCCGGTGCCGACGCGCCGACGCACCGGACCAACTCCGCCAAGCGCGGCCTGCAAGCGGTGACCTCCTTGGCCGCCACGTCGAGCGAGGACGGCGACGCGCCGCTCACCGCCGGCGACGGTGCCACCTATCCGGAATGGGACGCCACGCGCAGGAGGTACCGGCCCGCGTGGTGCACCGTGCGCGAAGTCGACCCGGAGATCAAACCCTCGGCGACGCACGCGATCGAAGCCGCCATCGGGGTTCGGCGCCCGCTGTCCCGGCTCGGGATGGGCCTGCACCGCCGCCACCGGCAGGCACAGGGCGACGACATCGACATCGACGCGGCGGTCGAGGCCCGCGTCGAGGCGCTGGCGGGGTCGGTGCCCGACGAGGCGGTGTATCTCGACAGCCTGCGGCGCCGGCGGGATCTGTCCGTGTTGCTCCTACTCGACGTGTCCGGGTCGGCGGCGGAGCCCGGCACGGTGGGCCGGACGGTGCACGAGCAACAACGCGTGGCGGTTGCCAACCTCACGGTCGCGCTGCACGACCTGGGGGATCGGGTCGCGCTCTACGCCTATTACTCGCAGGGCCGGCGCGCGGTGAGCATGGTGCCGGTCAAGCGATTCGACGACCACCTCGATACGCGGGTCATGAGGCGGCTCAACAGCCTCGAACCGGGCGCGTATTCGCGCCTGGGCGCGGCCATCCGGCACGGGTCGGCGGTGCTGGAGGCGCGCGGCGGCACGTCGCGGCGGCTGCTGGTGGTCATCTCCGACGGCCTCGCCTACGACCACGGCTACGAGCGGACCTACGGCGCCGCGGACGCGCGCCGCGCCTTGGCCGAGGCCCGCCGCCGCGGCACCGGCTGTGTCTGCCTGACCGTCGGGGCGGGGACCGACGTGCTGTCGCTGCGCCGGGTCTTCGGCAGCGCGGCGCACGCAACCGTCGCGCGACCGGACCAGCTGGCGGCGGTGATCGGACCGCTGTTCCGGTCGGCGCTGCGCTCGGCCGAGGTCCGGCGCAGGGTGTCATGACGCGTCACAGAATTCTCGCATCGGCGCTAAACCCGCTCGTCAGACGCCTTGAAACAAACATCTGTTCCGCGATAGGCTCCGTTCACCGTGGGTAGCAGAGGGGAAGCAATGGCCAACGAGTCCGGGCTGGTGCACCGGAACGGCGCGATGCCCGAGGTCGACGGGTCGCGCCCCTACTACAAGGCGATCGGTGGCGAGGAGGCGGTTTTCAAGGCGGCCTACCGCCAGGGCCTGGCCCTCGTGCTGAAGGGGCCGACGGGTTGCGGCAAAACGCGATTCGTCGAGGCGATGGCTCACGACCTGGGCCGGCCGCTGATCACCGTCGCCTGCCACGACGACCTCACTACCGCGGACCTCGTCGGCCGGTACCTGCTGCAGGGCGACGAAACCGTGTGGGTGGACGGCCCGCTGACGCGGGCGGTGCGCGAGGGGGCGATCTGCTACCTCGACGAGGTGGTGGAAGCACGGCAGGACACCACCGTGGTGCTGCATCCGCTGGCGGATCACCGGCGGCAGCTGCCGATCGAGCGCCTCGGTGTCACGCTGGACGCGGCACCCGGATTCGGCCTGGTGGTGTCCTACAACCCCGGCTACCAGAGCGTGCTGAAAGACCTCAAGGATTCCACCCGGCAGCGGATGATCGCCATCGAATTCGATTTTTCCGCAGCCGATGTCGAAGAGGGGATCGTCGCACACGAGGCCGGCGTGGACGGTGCGATCGCCGCGGAGCTGGTGCGTTTCGGGCAGGCGATCCGCCGGCTGGAGACCGGAGGCTTGCGCGAGGTCGCGTCGACCCGGGTGCTGATCGCGGCCGGCAGGCTGGTCGCCGAGGGGCTGCCGATGCGCGAGGCGGCACGGGCCGCGATCGCCGGGCCGCTGACCGACGACGTGGCGGTGGGCAGGGCCCTGGCCGAGATGATCGACGTCTACCTGGGCGGGTCGGACGAATGATTGACGCTGCATACGGCCACCGCTAGGGTCTGAACAAAAATTAGGTTCGGCGTGAATCGGCGCGCGTGAAGTCCTGGGAGGTCCGATGTCCTACGAAAGCACCGCTGAGCCGATCAAGGTCGGCTACCTGATGGACTTCACGCTGCCGCCGGGATTCCCCGAGGAGTTGATGGCGAGCTTCACGCGCTGCTTCGACCTCATCTTCGAAGAGGCCCTGGAACAGGGCCGGATCGACCGCCCCGTGCAAATGATCTACCGCGAGGTGGAGGGCCTGCCGAAGGGTTCGGTGAAGGCCGTGATCGACGCGTTCGGCGAGCTCGTCGACGAAGGCTGCCTGCTGGTGTTCGGTCCGCACATCACCGACAACTGCGTGCCGACCCGCGAGGCGATCGAGGAGCGGTTCAAGGTGCCGGCGATCAGCGTCACCGGCACCGACGACTGGCTGGGCGAATGGACGTTCGCGTTCCCGCAGGGCTCGATGACCGACGAGCCGATCTTCATCGCCGACCTCGTCGCCAAACGCGGGCTCTCCGAGATCGGGGTCCTCGTGGAGCAGAACCTGATCGGCGAGAGCTACCTGAAGAACCTGCGAAGCGCGTGCCGCCGCAAGGGCATTCGCATCGTCGCGGAGGCGGCGATCGCCCAGACCGCGCAGGACATCAACGACGCCGTCCGCACGCTGCACGAGGCCAAGGCCGAGGCGATCGTGCATTTGGGCTTCGGCTTCGGCATCGTCTTCATCAACCCCGCGCTTGCGGCCGTGGATTGGGATCCGCCGCGGTTCACCACCACCGCATTCCAGAACGCCTGGGTGAACCCGATCATGTGGGACGCGTTCATGGGCTGGGTCGGGGTCGACCAGTACGACGAGGAGAACCGGCTCGGCCAGGACTTTCTCGACCGTTACGCGGAGAAGTACGACGGCAGCCGGCCCGAGTATTGCGTCTCGGTGGTCAACCGCGACGTCGCCGCCACACTCGTGCGCGCGTTCGCCGATGCCCACCCGCTGAGCCCGCGCGGGGTCAAAGAGGCGCTGGAGCGGGTGAAGATGATGCCCGCCGCGTCGGGCGCCCCCGGCACCCGCGTCTCCTTCGGGAAATGGACCCGGCGGGCGTGGATGGGCGCGGGGTATCTGGTGGCCCGCACCCTGGACGCCGACGGCACCAACTCGCATCTGGTCGATCGCTTCGGAGAGTGAGGCTGTCAAGGCATGAGCACTGACCAATCCATACCGCCTGTCGCGCAGGGCAAACCGGCGCCCCCGCGGCATATCGAGAAGCGCGGCCGGGGCGGCTGGATCGCCGGGGCCGCCCTCGCCGCGTTCGCCCTGTTCTTCATCGCGAACTGCCGCGTCGCGCTGGACCCCCGCGTCGCCAACCCGAACGTGCAAGGACGGCCCCGCCCGGTCAGGTTCATCTTCGGCCTCGACTACATCACCTTCCTGCACATCTCCACCGTCGTCATGTTGCTCGTCCTGCTGGTGGTGTTCATCAGGGGCTGGCGCCGCAACCCGGGCAGCCCGGTGATGCTGATGTTCCTGTGCACCACGCTGATCGTGTGGCAGGACCCGATCATGAACTGGGCCCCGTTCGCGGTGTACAACCCGGATCTCATTCACTGGCCGGAATCCTGGCCGCTGGTCTCGCTGTCGCCGACCGTCGAGCCGTTCGTCGTATTCGGTTACGTCACTTTCTATCTCGGACCCTATTTCCCGGCAATCTGGATCCTGCGCAAACTGCAGGCGAAATACGGGCCGACGGCGTTCGTGTCGCGGCACCCGCTGGTCAGCCTGGGTCTGCTGACGTGTGCGATCGGCTTCGTCTTCGATGCCTGGCTGGAGATCCAGCTCGTGCACATGGGCATGTACATCTACTCCCAGGTCATCCCGTGGGGCTCGGTGTTCACCGGCACGACCTTCCAATTCCCGCTGATCTGGGAGTCATTCTCGGTGACCTTTGTGATGGTTCCGGCGGCCATCCTCTGCTACCGCGACGACACCGGAAAATCGGTGGCCGAGAAGCTCGCCGCGAAGGCCAGGATCTTCCCGGCCCGCCCGGTGCTCGGCACCTTCCTGGTGATGTTCGCCATCATCAACGTGTCGTATTTCGCTTACGGAGCATGGTTCTGGGTCATCAAGGTCAGCCATGCGGCGACCTCCGTCGCCTGCCCGTGGCCATACCCGGAGGCGAAAGTGTACGACCCGCAGGGCTATTACGAGAAGGCCGGTGCGCAGGGCCCGTACTCGGTCGGCATCTGGTCGACCTGGGCCAGCGGGGAGCCCCACGGGCGTCCGCACGTCGACCCGCCACCGCCGGGTGTCGGCGCCTGCGCAACCCCGAGCGCCCATGGCTGAGCCGCGCACCGTCGTCATCACCGGCGCGTCCCGCGGTCTGGGGTTCGCCTCCGCCGTGCGGCTCCACCGCGAAGGCTGGCGCGTGGTCGCGGCCATGCGCACGCCCGACCTCGGCCTCCCGCTGCTGCGGGTGGCCATCGGGGCCGACGAGGGCGACGATCGGCTGATCGGCGTGCAACTCGACCTGCTGGACCCCGCGTCGATCTCGGCGGCGGCCAAGGCCATCGAGGAGGCCGTCGGCGCCCCCTATGCGCTGGTGCACAACGCCGGGATCTCGGCCGCCGGAATGGTAGAAGAGGCCGATATGACGCTGTGGCAGAACATGTTCGCCACCAGTGTCCTGGGTCCCGTCGCGCTCACCCAGGCTCTGCTGCCGTCGATGCGGGCGGCGGGCGAGGGTCGCATCATCCTGGTATCGAGCGCGGCCGGGGTGCGCGGCCAGCCGGGCACCGCGCCGTACTCGGCGGCCAAGGGGGCGCTGGAGCGCTGGGGTGAGTCGATGGGGTGCGAGATCGCGCCCTTCGGTCTCGGTGTCACCGTCCTGGTGGCCGGCATGTACGACACCGCGATCATCACCGACGCGGGGACAATCGACGATCGCGACTTCGGCGGCCCGTACGCCCGGCTGCACCACACCATGAACACCCGGGGCAGGGCCGCGATGAAACTCGCCAGGCCGCCCGAGAAGTTCACCGACGGCCTGCTCAAGGCGCTGGACGACCGGGTGCCCTTCCGCCGCCGCGGCGTGGGTGCGGACGCCTCGATGCTGTTGGCGGCCAACAGGATCCTGCCGTCTTCCGGCATGCACCACGTGTCGCGGGTCGTGCTCGGCATACCCAGACAGGGCTCGATGCGGGACGGGGCATGGCCGCTGACGGTGGGCCAGCGGGCGATGGTGTTCGCGGCGCGCGTGCTACCGCAGCCGGTGTTGCAACGCTTGGCCGCGCTGGCGGCGAAACGCAAGGGAAGTCAAGGGGACTGAGGGGAAGTATGGAACAGCTATTCGACGACCTGGAGGACTTCGGCGCCTTCGACGACGCCGTCTCCGGTGACGTGCGCGACCCGTACACCGAATTGGCGCGGCTGCGCCGCGAGGAGCCCATCCAGCGCCTGGATGTGTCGGGCATGCCGCACGAGGAGTCCAAGCCGGTCTTCATCGTCTACCGGCACGAGGAAGCCCAGCAGATGCTGCGCGACAACGAGACCTTCTCGTCGGCGGCCGTCATCGCCGCGTTCGGGCCGGTGCTGGGGGAGCGCGTCATGCTGGGCATGGACGAACCGGTGCACGGGCGGCTGCGCTCGCTGGTGTCGAAGGCGTTCTCGCAGAAGGCGCTGGCGCGCTGGGAGGACGAGCTCGTCGGGCGGGTGGGCAACAGCCTGATCGACAAGTTCGCGGCGAACGGAAAGGCCGACCTGGTCAAGGAATTCACCTTCGACTACCCGAGCCGGATCATCGCGGGCCTGCTGGGCCTGCCGGAGGAGGACTATCCCCAGTTCCAGCGGTGGTCGATCTCGTTGCTCAGCTGGATCCTGAATCCGGAACGCGGACTTGCCGCCTCGTCCGCGCTCTGCGACTACTTCGCACCCATCCTGGCCGCCCGCCGCGCCAAGCCGAAGGATGACCTGATCAGTGCGCTGGCCGAGGCGGAGATCGACGGGCAGAAGCTCGAGGACGAGGAGATCTACTCGTTCCTGCGGCTGCTGCTGCCCGCCGGGGTGGAGACGACGTACCGGTCCCTGGGCAGCCTGTTGCTCGCGCTGCTGTCGGACCCCGCGCAGCTGGATGCCATCCGCGCGGACCGGTCGCTGCTGCCGCAGGCCATCGAGGAGGGTGTGCGCTGGGAACCGCCCCTGCTGACGATCACCCGGGTGGCCACCCGCGACACCGAACTCGGCGGGGTGCCGATACCCGAGGGCTCCACGGTGATGCCGATGCTGGGATCGGCCAACCGGCAGGAGGACCGTCACCCCGATCCGGACAGGTTCGACATCTTCCGGCAAGCACGGGCGCACCTGGGCTGGGGGCACGGCGTGCACGTCTGTCTCGGGATGCACCTGGCGCGGCTGGAAATGCGCACCGCCATCAACCTTTTGCTCGACCGGCTGCCCAACCTGCGCCTGGACCCCGACGCGGACGACCCGCACATCCGCGGGCAGATCTTCCGTTCGCCGACGTCGGTGCCGGTGCTGTTCGACCCCCGATGACCGGCCCGGCGGAGGTTGCGGCTTGCCAATCGGCTAGTTTCCGGTAAGGCTCTCTGTAGCCCCTCAACGACTCAGAAGAGAGTGACAAACATGACCGAGGCTGTAAAGGTGCGGTTCGAGCCGAAGATGATGATCGACGGCAAGCTCGTCGACGGGCAGGCCGGCACCTTCACCAACATCAACCCGGCGACCGAGGAGCCGCTCGGGGAGGTCGCCGACGCGTCCAAGGAGGACATGCACCGGGCGATCGACGCCGCCCGACGCGCCTTCGACGAGACCGACTGGTCGACCAACCGCGAGCTGCGCAAGCGGTGCCTCTTGCAGCTGCACGAGGCGATCGAGTCGGAAAAGGAAGAGCTGCGCGAGGAACTCATCCTCGAGGTCGGTTCGCCGCGGGCCATCACCTTCGGCCCCCAGCTGGACGCCCCGCTGGAAGACGGGCTGCGCTATCCCGCCCGGCTGATCGACGAGTACGCCTGGGAAACCGACCTGGGCGACAAGGTGATCAGCCTGACCGGCACGCTGACCACCCGCAAGGTGTGGCGCGAGCCGGTGGGTGTCGTCGGCGCGATCGTGCCGTGGAACTTCCCCTTCGAGGTCACCATCAACAAGCTCGGCCAGGCGCTGGGCACCGGCAACACGGTGGTCCTCAAGCCGGCGCCGAACACGCCGTTCAACGCGACCCGCCTGGGCCGGCTGATCGCGGAGAAGACCGACATTCCCCCGGGCGTCGTGAACGTCGTGACCGCGTCGGATCACTTTGTGGGCGAGGAGCTTACGCTTTCGCCCAAGGTCGACCTGATCTCGTTCACCGGCTCGACCGTGGTCGGGCAGCGGATCATGGAAAAGGGCGCCGCGACCATGAAGCGGCTGTTCCTGGAGCTGGGCGGCAAGTCCGCCACCATCGTCCTGGAGGACGCCGACTTCGGGATGGCCTGTGCGATCGGCATCGCGCCGTGCATGCACGCCGGTCAGGGCTGTGCCAACCCCACCCGGATGTTGTTGCCGCGGTCGCGCTACGACGAGGGCGTGGAGATCCTCAAGAGCATCTACGAGAACGTCACGTGCGCTGACCCGCAGGACCCGGGAACGCTGTGCGGGCCGGTGATCTCGGAGGTGCAGCGCAACCGCGTGATGGGCTACATCCGCAAGGGTGTCGAGGAGGGGGCGACCGCGCTCGTCGGCGGGCCCGACGCGCCGACCGGGTTCGACAAGGGCTTCTATGTCAGGCCAACGCTTTTCACCGATGTCGACAACTCGATGACGATCGCCCAGGAGGAGATCTTCGGGCCCGTCCTGTGCGTCATCCCGTTCGACGACGAGGAGGACGCGATCCGGATCGCCAACGACAGCAAGTACGGGCTGGCCGGCAACGTGATGTCGGGCTCGCTGGAGCGCTCGCTGGCGGTGGCCCGCCGGATCCGGGCCGGCTTCATGGGTGTCAACGGCGGCGCGCCCTACGGCGCCGACACCCCGTTCGGCGGCTACAAATACAGCGGCGTGGGACGCCAGAACGGCATCGCCGGGTTCGACCAGTACACCGAGATCAAATCGGTGGCCTACCCCGCCGGATGAGGTGAGCAACGGTGCGCTTCGTACGGTGCCGTGGAGTACACGGCCCGCGGGTGGGAAGGGCCCAACGTCCCGGAAGAGGCGACTTCCGTCCCTATTGCACGCCTTCGGTCGAATCGTCCAATGCTCGCATGGACACTTCACCTCGCGGTTTCGCGCCCTCGACGGCCCGCCCGCGCCGACAGCCGGTTTCCTGGCGGGCGGCATGGAGCGCTTTCGGCGTGCTCACTCTACTCGGCGGTTTGAGTCTCGCCGCGCACGTCGGCGCTGCGCCCGCGGGCGCAGCGCCGTTCAACCCCGAAGAGCAACAAATCGTTGACGAGTTGCCGTTCGGGTTCGCGGGCAATGCCTGCAAACCGGTCGGCGACGCGCCCCCCGGGTCGGTGGCCAGTCTGGACTGCGACCAAAACGCCGGGCTGATCGCGCCGATGGCCGGACGCTTCACGCGATTTGCCGACCTGGACTCGATGAACCGTGCTTTCCAGAATGACCTGGCCAGCCGCGGGTCTGACTACTCGCCAGTGCCGTGCCCGGGTGTGGAGGGCTCGCCGGGGCAGTGGCACTACACGGCGAACCCCGGCGAGGCCGCCGGCCAGATTTTCTGCGGCACCTTCGCGGGCGCCCCCGATATCGAGTGGACACGTGATCGGGAACTGTTGCTCCTCAACGTCCACGGTGGTCAGGACCTGGACAGCTTGTTCCGGTGGTGGGACGGATACGCGAACGCCCGCCCCGTGCCCTACACCCGATGAGTCGCCGCTGACCCTCCTGCATCGGTCCCATGTCGGCTGGCATGCGTTCGCCCGTTCCCACAAGTGCGACCCCGGCCGGTGACCGTCCAACGCGTTGGTTGACAATCGACGGAAGACCGTCGTCTGAATTCCACGCGTCAAAGGAGACATCACCATGGCTGAAGCCGTCATCGTCGAGGCAGTGCGCTCACCGCTCGGTAAGCGCAACGGCGGACTGTCCGGGGTGCACCCGGCCGACCTGTCCGCGCAGGTCCTGAACGGGCTGGTCGACAAGGCCGGTATCGACCCGGGAATCGTCGACGACGTGATCTGGGGCTGCGTGATGCAGGCCGGTGAGCAGGCCCTCGACATCGGCCGCACCGCCCTGCTGGCCGCCGGCTGGCCGGAAACCGTCCCGGGCGTGACCGTCGACCGCCAGTGCGGATCGAGCCAGCAGTCCATCCACTTCGCCGCGGCGGGCGTGGTCGCCGGGCACTACGACGTCGTCGTCGCCGGCGGTGTCGAGTCGATGTCGCGGACGCCGATGGGCTCGTCGCTGGCCAACGGCGGCAACCCGTACCCCCAGGCTTTCAAGGACCGGTACCACCGGACGCCGAACCAGGGCATCGGTGCGGAAATGATCGCCGAGCAGTGGGGCTTCGACCGCACCGCGCTCGACGAGTTCTCGCTGGCATCACACGAAAAGGCTGCGGCAGCACAGGATTCGGGCGCGTTCGACGACCAGATCGTGGGCATCAAGGATCAGGACGGCAATGTCGTGCTCAAGGACGAGGGCGTCCGCCGCGGCACCACAATGGAGAAGATGGCGTCGCTGAAGCCGGCGTTCAAGGAAGACGGCGTCATCCACGCCGGCAACTCCTCGCAAATCACCGACGGTTCGGCCGCACTCCTGTTCATGTCCGCCGAGAAGGCCAGGGAACTCGGCCTCAAGCCGATCGCGAAGGTGCACACCGCGGTACTGGCCGGCGCCGACCCGGTGATCATGCTGACCGCGCCCATCCCGGCGACCCAGAAGGCGCTGAAGCGCTCCGGGCTGTCGATCGACGACATCGGGGCCTACGAGGTCAACGAGGCGTTCGCCCCGGTCCCGCTCGCATGGTTGAAGGACATCGGCGCCGACGAGAAGAAGCTCAATCCCAACGGCGGCGCCATCGCGCTCGGGCACCCGCTGGGCGGCTCGGGCGCGCGGATCATGACGACGCTGCTCTACCACATGCGGGACAAGGGAATTCGCTACGGCCTGCAGACGATGTGTGAGGGTGGCGGCCAGGCCAACGCCACCATCGTGGAATTGTTGTGACGGACGTTGACACCGCGGCGCCCGGCGCGCTGACCGAGCGCCGCGGCAACGTCATGGTGATCACCATCAACCGGCCGGAAGCCCGCAACGCGATCAACGGTGCCGTCAGCATTGGCGTCGGCGACGCACTGGAAGAGGCCCAACAGGATCGCGAGGTCCGGGCCGTGGTGATCACCGGCGCCGGCGACAAGTCGTTCTGCGCCGGCGCCGACCTCAAGGCGATCTCGCGCCGGGAGAACATCTACCACCCCGACCGTCCCGAGTGGGGTTTCGCCGGCTATGTGCACCACTTCATCGACAAGCCGACCATCGCGGCGGTCAACGGCACCGCGCTGGGCGGGGGCACCGAGCTGGCCCTGGCCAGCGACCTGGTGGTCGCCGACGAGCGGGCGAAGTTCGGCCTGCCGGAGGTCAAGCGCGGGCTCATCGCCGCGGCGGGCGGTGTCTTCCGGATCGTGCAGCAGCTGCCGCGCAAGGTGGCGATGGAGCTGCTGTTGACCGGTGAGCCGATCACCGCCGCCGATGCCCTCGAATGGGGCCTGATCAATCGGGTGGTCAGTGAGGGCACGGTGCTGGAAGCCGCGCTGGAGCTGGCCGCGCGGGTGACGGTCAACGCGCCGCTGTCGGTGCAGGCCAGCAAGCGCATCGCCTACGGCGTCGACGACGGCGTCATCACCGACGAAGAGGCGGGCTGGGCGCGGACCGTGAAGGAGATGCGCGACCTGATCAGGTCGGAGGACGCCAAGGAGGGGCCGCTGGCGTTCGCCGAGAAGCGGGAGCCGGTCTGGAAGGCCCG
>NZ_GG770554.1:654978-670770 GCF_000164135.1 Mycobacterium parascrofulaceum ATCC BAA-614
TTCGGTAGCGCGAGCCGGGGGGCCTGGCGCGAGCAGACGCAAAAGCACGAAGACACGCCGGAGGTTTGGGCGATTTTGTGTCTGCTCGCCCTTTCGGGGGAGTTAGCTCGCCAGCACGTTCACCCCGCGCCGGAACGCTCCCGGCAGCAGCGTGCACGCCGGCACGATCGCGCGCCGCGCGATCGGCGGGGCGCTGCCCAGCACCAGCGCGCGGGTGAGCAGCCGGTAATTGCGGGTAATCCGTTGCCACGCAAGCTCATACGACGACAATGTCTCGTCGGTGATGGCGGCGACGGCCGCGGCCGCCTGCTTGACCGCCAGGCTGATGCCCTCGCCGGTCAACGCGTCCTCGTAGCCCGCCGCGTCGCCCACCAGCAGCACCCGACCCGCGACCCGGCGGGAAACCACCTGCCGCAACGGGCCGCAGCCGCGCGCGTCGCCGCGGGCGGCGCCGTCCAGCCGCCGTGCCAGCTCGGGGAACCAGGCCAGGTCGGGCTTTCCCCGCGACAGGATCGCCACGCCGACCAGGTCCGGCTCCACCGGGGTCACGTACGCCTCGCCCCGGCGCGACCAGTGCACCTCGACGAACTCCGACCACGCCGGCACCCGGAAATGCCAGCGCACCCCGTAACGCCGCGGCGTTCCGGCCGTCGCCGTGATCCCGACGGACCGTCGGACCTGAGAGTGCAGACCGTCGGCGGCCACCAACCATTTCGCGCGCACACCGGCGGCCGTCACCCCATGGGCGTCCTGCTGCACGGTGGTCACCCGCGCCCGAAGCCATTCGGTGTCTTGCTCTTTGGCGCGCGCGGCCAGCGCCGCGTGCAGCGTGGTGCGGCGCACGCCCCGACCCGGGCCGGTGCGGAACCGCGCCTGGGCGCGGCGGTGTTCGCTCGCGTAGGCGATGCCATAAAAGGGCATGCCGGCCGGGTCGACGCCGAGGGACGTCAGCTCGGCCAGCCCGCCCGGCATCAGACCCTCGCCGCACGCCTTGTCGATGGGGCCCTCCCGCGGTTCGGCGACGACCACCGAAAGCCCGTGCCGGCGCGCGTGTAACGCCGTCGCCAGGCCGCCCGGGCCGCCGCCGACGATCAACAGGTCGGTGTCGTAATCGCTCACGTGTAACCCAAAGCGGAGTTCTCGACACGCAGCCGCACCCGCAGCAACGCCAGGTTGGCCAGCGTGAAAATCGCCGCCGTCAGCCACGCCGTATGCACCAACGGCAGCGCCAACCCCTCAGCCACCACTGCAACATAGTTCGGATGGTGCAGCCAGCGGTAGGGACCCTGGCGCACCAGCGGGGCCTGCGGCAACACGATCACCCGGGTGTTCCACCGTCGGCCCAGCGTGGCGATGCACCACCAGCGCAGCCCCTGGCTCAGCGCCACCACCGCGAGCATCGGCCAGCCCAGCCACGCGATGAACGGCCGGTGCAGCGCCCACGGCTCGACGATGCAGCCGACCAGCAGTCCCGTATGAAGCACCACCATCACCGGATAGTGCGCCCGCCCAAACTCCTTGGCGCCCTGGGCAAACGACCACCGCGCGTTGCGCCTGGAGACCACCAGCTCCACGACGCGTTCGATGCCGACGGCCAGGATCAGCAGGTAATACATGGCTCCACTATCTCTTGACGACTCATCGGGGGTCACGATGCCGCCGCCGCGCGGGTTCAAACTTCGCGAGCGTAACGGCATGGCGTAAATCCGGCCCGAAAAGCGCCGTGGCGTTACGTCCGCGATCAGGCCGCCCGCGCCCGCCAGGTTTGCGTTCATCGTCGCCGGGCTAGGTTGAAAGGTATGCGGACACTGGTCACCGGCGCCACCGGCTATGTCGGGTCACGGCTGGTCACCGCCCTGCTGGCCGACCGCCACGAGGTCGTTGCCGCCACCCGAAAGCCCGAATCCCTCAGGCGGTTCGGCTGGTTCGACGACGTCACACCCGCGACGCTCGACGCCGCAGATCCCGCCTCGACCCGGGCGGCCTTCGCCGGCTCCGGCCCCGTCGACGTGGTGTATTACCTGGTGCACGCGATCGGTCAGCCCGGCTTCCGCGACGCCGACAGGGCCGCGGCGGCCAACCTGGCCGCGGCCGCCAGGGATGCCGGTGTGCGACGCATCGTCTACCTGGGCGGATTCGTGCCGGCCGACCAGGTGCTGTCCGAGCACCTGACCAGCCGGGCTGAGGTGGCCGAGGCCCTGACGGTCCCGGACGGCCCCGAGCTGGTGTGGCTGGGCGCGGCGATGATCATCGGCGCCGGCTCGACGTCGTTCGAGATGATGCGCTACGTCGGCGACCGCTTCCCGCTCATGCCGATACCGAGCTGGATGGACAACCCGATCGACCCGATCTCCATCCGCGACGTGCTGCACTACCTGGTCGCCGCGGCCGACCCCGACCTCGTGCCGCCGGGGGCGTACGACATTTCCGGCCCGGACACCACGTCCTACCGCGAGCTGCTCAAAACGTATGCGCGCATCTCCGGCAGGTTCCACGCCGGATGGCCGGTCGGCAGGGTCGACACCGGGCTGGCGTCGCTGGTCACCGGCGTCGCGCTGCCGGTGCCGCCGGGGCTGGCAGGTGATCTGGTCGAGTCGCTGGACCATCCGATGGTGGCTTCCGAGAGCGACTTACGCGATCGGGTGCCCGACCCGCCCGGTGGGTTGCTCGGCGTCGACGACGCCATTGCCCTAGCCTTGGCCGATCAGACACATCGCCCGTCCCCGGTCAACGCCCTGGCCGATCCCCATCACCTGGCCGACACCGATCCCGTGTGGGCCGGCGGTGACGCGCGGCGCATCCGCCACGTCGCGCGGCGGCTCACCCCACCGGTCGCGCGACCGGCTCTGGGACTGGTCGGCATGGTCCCGGGTCCGCTGGCCGGAGCGCTTCGAACCGGACTCGACCTCCTGATCGCCCTGACCCCGAAGGTGCGTCCCGTATGAGCCAGTCCACCGCCCCGTCCGACACCGGCGTGCTGTCCGAGTGGTGGCGCGCGCTCACCAAGGTCGCCGTGCCGCACCATGAGTCGCCCGCCGTCGTGCGGCGCCGGAGGGTCATCGTGGCCATCACGGTGGTGCTCGGTGCCGTGGTGCTCGGGTTTTCGTTGCGGCGCCATCCGGGCGACGCGAGCTTCTATTGGCTGACCCTGGCGCTGGCGGGGGTGTGGGTCGCCGGCGGGTTCGCGTCCGGCCCGCTGCATCTCGGCGGTATCTGCTGGCGCGGCCGCAACCAGAGGCCGGTCGTCACCGGGGCGGCGATCGGCCTCCTGCTCGGCGCAGTCTTCGTGATCGGCGGGCTGATCGCCCGGGAGATCACGCCCGTGGCCGAGCTGATCACGAGAGTGCTGGAATACGCCCACCACGGCTGGTATCCGGTGATCGTGGCGATCACGCTGGTCAACGGCGTGGCCGAGGAGGTGTTCTTTCGCGGCGCGCTCTACACGGCCCTGGGCCGGTTTCACCCCGTGTTGATTTCGACCGTCCTCTACACGTTCGCGACGCTGGCCAGTGGCAACCCCATGCTCGGTTTCGCCGCGATCATCCTCGGGACGGTGTGCGCGTTCGAGCGGCGGGCGACCGGCGGTGTCCTGGCGCCGGTGCTCACCCACCTGGTGTGGGGGCTGATCATGGTTCTCGTGCTGCCCCCGATGTTCGGCGTCTGACGCCGGCTACCGGGCGCGACCGACGACCTCACGGGCCAGCGCGCGCATCCCGGCGTGGTGCGCGGTCCGCGCGAAGAACCAGTACGCCCGCCCCGGGATGCCGCGCGGCAAAAAGATGGACCGCTGGGTGTAGCGACTGCCGCGGCCGTCCTGCGGCGTGACCGCGATCTCGAGCCACTCCCGCCCCGGCGCGCGCTTGGTGGAGCGCAGCCGCAACAGGCCCCCCGCCGCGCGCTCCTCGACCTGCCAACCGCCCGCCCGCGAATTCACGGCGTTCTCCGCCGCCTGCCAAAGGTCGGCGGGTTCGGCAGCGGTTTCGGCGGTTTGCACATCGGTGTAGACGATCTCGCCCGCCCAGTCCGGGTCGCTGGGCAGCGCCTCGGCCGGTTCGGACCGCAGCGACGACCACGAGGGTTCCGGCACGCCGCGCGCGGCCCGGGCGAGCGCGAGTTCGACGGACCGGCGGTAGCCGGTCAGGCCGCCGGGCGGCGGTGCGATGATGCCGTCGACGTCGTGGTTGCGCATCACCGCGTCGCACTCCAGCGATTCGATCAGCGGGCGCGCCAGTCCCGGCGGGATCGGCGTCACGGTCCCCACCCAGAGGCTGGCGATCGCCGGTGTCAGAAACGGCAGGACGATCAGATAGCGCTTGCCCAGCCCCGCCACGTCGGCGTAGACCCGCATCATGTCGCCGTACTCCAGGACATCGGGTCCGCCGATGTCCCAGGTGCGCGACTTGTCCTTTTCGGGGACCGGCGCCGTCGCCGCGGCGACCAGGTAGTAGAGCACGTCGCGCACCGCGATCGGCTGGATCTTGTTGTGCACCCACTTCGGGGTGGTCATCACCGGCAACCGGTCGGTGAGGTGCCGGATCATCTCGAACGACGCGGACCCGGACCCGACGACGACGCCCGCCTGCAGCACCAACGTCTCGATGCCCGAATCGATGAGCGCGTCGCCGACCGCCGCCCGCGATTGCAGGTGCGGTGAGAGCTTGCCGCCCTCGGGATGCAGGCCGCTCAGGTACACGATGCGCCGCACCCCGGTGCGACGGGCCGCGGTGACGACGTTGCGCACCGCGCGCGTCTCCTCGTCGGCGAAATCCTTCGACGTGCCCATCGAGTGCACCAGGTAGTAGACGACGTCGATCCCGTCGAACGCCGCGACCAGGGAATCGAGGTCACCCAGGTCGCCCCGCGCGACCTCGGCCTGTTGCCGCCACGGCACGTCTTCCAACTTGGCCGGGTTGCGGGCCAGGGCGCGGACCCGGTGACCTTCGTCCAGCAGTCGCGGCGCCAGCCGGGCACCGATGTAGCCGGTCGCCCCGGTCACGAGACAGCGCAGCTGTCCAGACATGGAATCTCCGTTCGTCGTCTGCCAATTATTCGGACCCGACGCGGGGGAGGATTACCGGCTTGGGCCACCCGTAAGCGCCATCGCGTCAGCGATCGGTGAAGTCGGGCGTGCGGCGCTGCTGGAAAGCGGTTGCGCCCTCGACGAAGTCGTGTGACCGCAGCAGCACGGCCTGTCCGTCGTATTCGCGCTGCAACGCGGGATCCAACTGGGTCAGCGTGGCCGCGTTGATGGCGAGCTTGGTTTTGCCGAACGCCACGGCGGGGCCCGCCAACAGCCTCGCGATCACCTTGTCCACCTCGGCCTCGAATTCGTCGGCCGGGTAGACCGCGCTGACCAGGCCCCAGGACAACGCCTCGGCGGCCGGCAGGCGTTCGGGCAGCAGCGCCATCTGCATCGCCCGGATGCGGCCGACCGCGGCGGCGATCAACGCGGACGCACCGCCGTCGGGCATCAGGCCGATCTTGGTGAAGGCGAGCATGAAAAAGGCGCTCTCCGAAGCCAATACGACGTCGCAAGCCAACGCCAGGGAAACACCGACGCCGGCCGCCGGGCCCTGGACCACGGCGACCACCGGGTGCGGCGCCGCGGCGATCGCCCGGATCAGGCGGTTGATCTCCGCGACGATCTCGTCCGGCGGCACCCCGGTGCCCGACACGTCGTCGGCGCCGATGCCCGCCCCGGAACAGAAGCCGCGGCCCGCGCCGCCGAGCCGCACCAGCTTCACCTCCGGGTCGGCCGCCGCGCGCTCCATCGCGTCGGCGAGGCCCGTAATCACCGGCACGGTCAGCGAATTGAGGCTGTCGGGCCGGTCGATGGTCACCGACAGCACGCCGTCGGAAAGCGTGACGGCAAGGCCCTCGACCGGGGTCAGGGTGTCGATCGCGGATTGCGGCATGGGCTCACCCTAAGTGACCGGGCTGCGCGCCCGTCCACGGCGGCTGCGAAGATGCCAACAACAACGGGCGTCAGAGCAGACGAAAGGTCGGTAGATCGTGGCTGGACCGCTGAAGGGACTTCGGGTCGTCGAGTTGGCCGGCATCGGGCCGGGACCGCACGCGGCGATGATCCTCGGGGATCTGGGCGCCGACGTGGTGCGCATCGACCGGCCGTCCAGCGGTCCCGGCGGTGTCGCCAAGGACGCCATGCTGCGCAACCGGCGCGTCGTCACCGTCGACCTCAAGTCCGACGAGGGACGCGCCGTCGTGCTCAAGCTCGTCGCCAAGGCGGACGTGTTGATCGAAGGCTTCCGCCCCGGCGTCACCGAACGGCTCGGCCTGGGCCCGGAGCAGTGCGCCGAGGTCAACGAGCGGCTGATCTACGCCCGGATGACCGGCTGGGGACAGACCGGCCCGCGCAGTCAGCAGGCGGGCCACGACATCAACTACATCTCGCTGAACGGGATCCTGCACGCCATCGGCCGGGCGAACGAGCGGCCCGTCCCGCCGCTGAATCTGGTCGGCGACTTCGGCGGGGGCTCGATGTTCCTGCTGGTCGGAATCCTGTCGGCGCTGTGGGAGCGGCAGAACTCCGGCAAGGGCCAGGTGATCGACGCCGCCATGGTCGACGGATCCAGCGTGCTGATCCAGATGATGTGGGCGATGCGGGGCCTGGGCATGTGGTCGGACGCGCGCGGCACCAACATGCTCGACGGCGGCGCGCCGTACTACGACACCTACGAGTGCGCCGACGGGCGCTACGTCGCCGTCGGCGCCATCGAGCCGCAGTTCTACGCGGCCATGCTGGCCGGGCTGGGCCTGGACGCGGCCGGCCTGCCGGCGCAGAACGACGTCACCCGCTGGCCCGAGCTGCGCGCGGCGCTGACGGCGGCGTTCGCCGCACACGACCGCGACCACTGGGCCAAGGTGTTCGCCGATTCGGACGCCTGCGTGACGCCGGTGCTGGCCTTCGGCGAAGTGCACACCGAGCCGCACATCACCGAGCGCAACACCTTCTACGACGCCGACGGTGGCCTGCAGCCATTGCCCGCCCCGCGCTTCTCCCGCACCCGGCCCGACGTGCCGCGCCCGCCGGCCGCGCCGCTGGCCGACGTCGAGGCCGTGCTGAACGACTGGGTATAGTGGCCAACCAACTGGTTGGCTGGACGCAACGTGACTCTCAAGGAAGGACTCGAATGGAAATCAAAGACGCCGTCGCCGTCGTCACCGGGGGCGCCTCGGGCCTGGGCCTGGCCACCACCAAGCGGCTGCTGGACGCAGGTGCTCAGGTGGTGGTGATCGACCTGCGCGGCGAAGAGGCGGTCCGGGAGCTCGGCGAGCGCGCCCGCTTCGTGCAGGCCGACGTCACCGACGAGGCCGCCGTCGGCAAGGCGCTCGACGTGGCCGAGTCGCTGGGCCCGCTGCGCATCAACGTCAACTGCGCAGGCATCGGCAACGCCATCAAGACGCTGTCCAAGGACGGCCCGTTCCCGCTCGACGCGTTCAAGAAGGTGATCGGGGTCAACCTGATCGGCACGTTCAACGTGCTGCGGCTGGCCGCCGAGCGCATCGCCAAGACCGAACCCATCGGGGAGGAGCGCGGCGTCATCATCAACACCGCCTCGGTCGCCGCGTTCGAGGGCCAGATCGGGCAGGCCGCCTACTCGGCGTCCAAGGGCGGCGTGGTCGGGATGACGCTGCCGATCGCGCGCGACCTGTCCCGCGAGCTGATCCGCGTGGTGACGATCGCGCCGGGATTGTTCAAGACCCCGCTGCTGGGTTCGCTGCCGGAGGAGGCACAGAAGTCGCTGGGCAAGCAGGTTCCACACCCGGCCCGGCTCGGTGACCCCGACGAGTACGGGGCGCTCGCCGTGCACATCGTCGAGAACCCGATGCTCAACGGCGAGGTGATCCGGCTGGACGGCGCCATCCGCATGGCGCCTCGCTGAGGCCCTCGAACACGAAAGCCCCCCGCGACGAGCGGGGGGCTTTCGTAGTAGGAGAAAGAACTTATCGACGGAACCATCGACTGACAGCGGGTTCGGCCATCAACAGCCGTGCGAGCATACTCATGGCCGTTGCTCAGCTCGCCGCTTGCAGTTCTTCGAACTGCTCCGAGGTCTCGCCTTCCACCAGCACGTCGCCGTGGTAGAGAGCTTCGAAGTCAACCTTGATGACGTCGGCACTTGTGTCGTCGATCCACATGACACTGAGCGTATGGGCCACCATTAAGGAATCTTTGAGTCACGATTCGGAAAACGGTGGCAATTTACCCGCGGGTAGGTTGCGGGCGGTCAACCGCGCCGTTTAGGCCCGCGACCTGCTTAATTACCGCACACTTTTCTGGCCGGACTCTTACCGTCGCCCAGGTTTAAAGACCCCGCATTGAACCGTACGGCCGCCGCCACCCGTCCTTGAGAAAGGAATCTGTTTGACGCGTGAAAACTAGCGTTTGTTAGGTTGTCGCGAGTACGCCAGCGGCCAGCGCGATCAGCACCGGCGGCGGAAGGGCTCGAAATGGTGCAACGGATCGCCCGACTGGCCATCGCCGCGCCGCGCCGCATCATCGCAATCGGTGTCCTGGTCTTCGTCGCCGCCGCGATCTTCGGAATCCCCGTCGCCAAGAGCCTCTCACCCGGGGGCTTTCAGGACCCGCACTCGGAGTCCGCCCACGCGATCCAGGTGCTGAGCGACAAGTTCGGGCAGAGCGGTCAACAGATGCTGATCCTGGTGAGCGCCCCCGGCGGCACCAACAGCGAACAGGCCCGCCGCGTCGGGACCGACCTCGTCAGGCAGTTACAGAATTCGCCGCTGGTCTACAACGCGTCGTCGCCGTGGACCGTCCCGCCGCAGGCGGCGGCCGACCTGGTCAGCCGCGACGGCAAGTCGGGGCTGATCGTGGTCAACCTCAAGGGCGGCGAAAACTACGCGCAGAGCAACGCCCAAACCATCGCGGACCAGTTCGTCCACGACCGTGACGGCGTCACCGTGCGCGCCGGCGGCGCGGCGATGCAGTACGCGCAGATCAACACGCAGAATCAGGCCGATCTGCTGGTGATGGAGATGATCGCGCTGCCGCTGAGCTTCCTGATCCTGATCTGGGTGTTCGGCGGCCTGCTGGCCGCGGCCCTGCCCATGGCGCTGGGCGCGCTGGCCGTCGTGGGGTCCATGACGGTGTTGCGGCTGATCACCTTCAGCACCGAAGTGTCGATCTTCGCGCTCAACCTCAGCACCGCCCTGGGCCTGGCGCTGGCCATCGACTACACACTGCTGATCGTCAGCCGTTATCGCGACGAGCTGGCCGAGGGCCGCGACCGCGACGAGGCGTTGATCCGGACCATGGCCACCTCCGGGCGCACGGTGTTGTTCTCCGCGGTCACCGTCGCGTTGTCCATGTCGGCGACGGTCGCGTTCCCGATGTACTTCCTCAAGTCGTTCGCCTACGCCGGCGTGGCGACCGTCGCGTTCGTCGCGACCGCCTCGATCGTGATCACCCCGGCCGCCATCGTGCTGCTGGGCCCCCGGCTGGACGCGCTGGACGTGCGCCGGCTGCTGCGCCGGGTGTTCCGGCGCCCCGAGCCGGCGCACAAGCCGGTCGAGCAGTTGTTCTGGTACCGGTCGACCAAGTTGGTGATGCGCCGCTGGGCGCCGATCGGGCTGACCGTCGTCGCGCTGCTGCTGCTCCTCGGGCTTCCGTTCCTGTCGGTCAAATGGGGTTTCCCGGACGATCGGGTGCTGCCGCCTTCGGCGTCGTCGCATCGGGTGGGGGACCGGCTGCGCAACGATTTCGCGGACGACTCCGCGACGTCGGTGCCGGTCGTCGTCCCCGACGCGCGCGGGCTGAAACCGGCGGACCTCGACTCCTACGCCGCCGCCCTGTCCCGGGTTCCCGACGTGTCGGAGGTGTCGTCCCCGGGCGGGACGTTCGTCGGCGGCAACCGCACGGGACCGCCGGCCGGGGCGACCGGGATCGCCGACGGCAGCGCCTTCCTGACCATCAGCAGCACGGCGCCCCTGTTCTCCGCGGCGAACGACGCCCAACTGAAGCGGTTGCACGAGGTGCCCGGGCCGGCCGGCCGCTCCGTCGCGATGGGCGGTGTCGCCCAGGTCAACCGCGACAGCGTCGACGCGGTCACCGACCGGCTTCCGCTGGTGCTCGGGTTGATGGCCGCGATCACCTTCGCGCTGCTGTTCCTGCTCACCGGCAGCGTCCTGCTGCCGGCCAAGGCGCTGGCCTGCAACGTCTTGTCGCTGACCGCCGCGTTCGGTGCGCTGGTGTGGATCTTCCAGGACGGGCATCTCGGCGCGCTCGGCACGACGCCGAGCGGGACGCTGGTCGCCAACATGCCGGTGCTGCTGTTCTGCATCGCCTTCGGGCTGTCGATGGACTACGAGGTGTTCCTGCTCTCGCGGATCCGCGAGTACTGGCTGGCGTCCGGGGCCGCCCGACCGGCCAAGCCGAGTCCGAAGCAGGCCGACGCCGCCAACGACGAGAGTGTCGCCCTCGGCGTCGCCCGCACCGGTCGGGTGATCACCGCGGCCGCGCTGGTGATGTCGATGTCGTTCGCCGCGCTGATCGCCGCTCACGTGTCGTTCATGCGGATGTTCGGCCTCGGCCTGACGCTCGCCGTGTTCGCCGACGCCACCCTGGTCCGGATGGTGGTGGTGCCGGCGTTCATGCACGTGATGGGGCGGTGGAATTGGTGGGCGCCGAGGCCCCTGGCCTGGCTGCACGATCGGTTCGGCATCAGCGAGGCCGGGCCCCGGGAGGCCGGATACGTCTTCCCGGTGCCACTCGAGGGTGGACCGCTGCCCGAACCCGTGCCCAACATCGGGTGACCCGGCGATCGACCGGCAAGACACCCATCTCGCAAGACACCCATCTCGCAAGACACCTATTGTGGGGCTCATCCGAGTCGAAAGGTTGAGGTATGACAACGGCGGTGGACAACCCGTTCTTCGCACGCATCTGGCCCGTCGTCGCCAGCCACGAAACCGAGTCCATCCGGGCGCTGCGCCGGGAGAATCTGGCCGGCCTGTCCGGGCGGGTGCTGGAAGTCGGCGCGGGCATCGGGACGAACTTTCCCCACTACCCGGAGTCGGTCCACGAGGTGGTCGCGGTCGAGCCCGAACCGCGGCTGGCGGCCCAGGCCCGCGCCGCCGCGGACGTGGTGCCCGCGCGCGTGGTCGTCACCGCCGAGACGGCGGAGGGGTTCAGCGGCGGCGAGCCGTTCGACGCCGTGGTGTGCTCGCTGGTGTTGTGCTCCGTGCACGATCCCGGCGGCGTGCTGCGACGCCTGTATTCGTTGCTGCGACCGGGCGGGGAGCTGCGCTACCTCGAGCACGTGGCGAGCGCCGGCGCGCGGGGCCGCCTGCAACGGATCGCCGACGCGACGGTGTGGCCCAGGTTGTTCGGCAACTGCCACACCCACCGGGACACCGAACGCTCGATCGTCGACGCCGGATTCGAGATCGATGCCTCGCGGCGCGAGTTCACGCTGCCGGCGTGGGCGCCGATGCCGGTGTCGGAACTCCTGCTGGGCCGCGCCCGCAGGCCGTAGGGGTTAGCGCAGCAGCGCGGGCAGCCGCTGCAGCAATCCGGGCAACGCCTGGCTGGCCGTCTCGCGGATGCTGATCGTGGCGTTCCTGGACAGCGGCGTGACCTCGGGGTTGACCTCGATGACGGCGGTGCCGCGCGACAGCGCCAGCTCGGCCAGCCCGGCCGCCGGATAGACGATCGCCGAGGTCCCCACGACCACCATCACGTCGGCGGCCTCGGTCGCCTCGACGGCCGACTGCCACGGCTCGTCGGGCAACGGCTCACCGAACCACACGATGTCCGGCCGGATCAGGCCGCCGCAGTGGCAGACCGGCGGCTCCACCTCCAGCGTCGGCTCGGACATCTTGGGCAGCGTCCCGGTGTAAGGCATACCGCAACGGTCGCAACGGAATTCGAACAGGCTGCCGTGCAGGTGGTGAACCGGCACGCTGCCGGCGCGCTCGTGCAGGTCGTCGACGTTCTGCGTGATGACGCTGACCTCGGCGCCGTCCTGCCAGGCGGCGATGGCGCGGTGGCCGGTGTTGGGCTGCACGTCGGCGACCAGATAGTGCCGCCACAGGTACCAACCCCAGACCCGTTCGGGGTTGTCGCGCCACCCTTGGGTGCTGGACAGCTCGTAGGGGTCGAAGCGGGCCCACAGCCCGTTCTTGTCGTCGCGGAAGGTCGGCACCCCGCTCTCCGCGGAGATCCCCGCGCCGCTCAGCACCGTTACTCGCATCCCACAAAGATAGCCGCGCTTGCGACATACTGAGGACGTGGAGCTGCGGGATTGGCTGAAAGTCGACGTGAAGGCGGGCAAGCCGCTGTTCGACCAGCTCAGGACCCAGGTCATCGACGGCGTGCGGGCCGGCGCGTTGCCGCCCGGGACACGGCTGCCGACGGTGCGTGACCTGGCCGGCCAGCTGGGCGTCGCGGCGAACACCGTGGCCCGCGCCTATCGCGAGCTGGAGTCGGCGGCGGTTGTCGAAACGCGGGGGCGCTTCGGCACTTTCATCTCCCGCTTCGACCCGACCGACGCCGCGATGGCCGCCGCGGCCAAGGAGTACGTCGAGGTGGCGCGCGCCCTGGGGCTGACCAAGTCCGACGCGATGCGCTACCTGACGAACGTGCCGGACGACTGAGCGCCCAGGCGTTACCGCAACACCTTGGCCAGCGTGCGCAGGTTGCGCGTGGTCGTCGACGACTTGTAGCGCGGCTTGCCCATCGTCTTGCCGATCACGCTGTCCAGCGTGACGCCCTTGGGCACCTGCCAATAGACCACACCCGCGCCCGGGGCGATTTTCTCGTCCGGTCCGGCGTCGCCGGCCAGCGCGGTGAGTTCGCCGAGCACCGCGTCGTCGGCCACGAACGTGACATAGGACTGGTAGCCGTCGACCTCCGGCTCGAACGGGTAGGCGTCGACGATGGCCCGCACCGTCTCGAGGTCGTAGACCAACACCCACGCGTCGTAGCCGAACCGCTCGCGCAGCGCGGCCTCGGCCTTCTTGCGCACCGTCGCGGCGCCGGCCGACGACTCGAGCAGGACGTTGCCGGTGGCCAGGATGGTGCGCACGCCGGTGAAGCCGGCATCGGTCAGGGCGCGCGCCACCTCGGCCATCTTGAGGTTGACGCCGCCGACGTTGACGCCGCGCAGGAAAGCCGCGTACTCGGTCATGATCCGATTCCACCAGGGCGGACCGTGCCGACGCGATCCGGGACCGGCCGCCCGACGCGCGACGTAGGCTTTCTCCCATGGGACGCCAAGTCTTCGACGACAAGCTGCTGGCCGTGATCAGTGGAAACTCTCTCGGAGTGCTGGCCACCATCAAACGTGACGGGCGTCCGCAACTGTCGAACGTCAGCTACCACTTCGACCCGCGCGACCTGGCGGTGCGCGTGTCGATCACCGAACCGCGCGCCAAGACCCGCAACCTGCGCCGCGATCCGCGGGCGTCCATCCTGGTCGACGCCGACGACGGCTGGTCGTATGCGGTGGCCGAGGGCACGGCGGTGCTGACGCCGCCCGCGGCCGCACCCGACGACGACACCGTCGAGGCGCTGATTGCGTTGTACCGCAACATCGCCGGCGAACACCCGGATTGGGACGAGTACCGCCAGGCGATGGTCACCGATCGGCGGGTGCTGCTGACGCTGCCGATCTCCCATCTGTATGGCATGCCTCCGGGCAAGCGGTAATCGGGCTAGGCTGCCGCTATGGCCGAGTCGAACTCCAAGCAGGATGCTTCGGGGGCAGAGGACGAAAACAAGCGCAAGTTTCGCGAAGCGCTGGAACGCAAGATGTCCAAGTCGTCGGGCGGATCCGATCACAAGGACAGCGGCGGCAAGCAGTCACGGGCGCACGGTGCGGCCGGCGGCGGCCGTCGGGAATTCCGCCGCAAAAGCGGCTAGAGCCGTTAGCGGACAGCAATTGTCGTCAGGCTTCGGGCCTGGTGAACAGGCCGGCCGAGGGGTCGGCCTGCCCCGGTTTGCCCCGTAGGCTGCCGCGGGTGCTGGGGTGCGAGAAGTCCAGCCGGGACGGGTCGTTCCGGTACGCCCAGTCCGCCACGATGGTGCGCTGACGGAACTTCCAGCGGCCGTCGTGCCGGGCGTACTTGTCCAGGTACCGGCCCCCGATGATGACGTCCACGGCGTGTTCGGGGCCGGCGAAGGTGTGGAACACCAGGCAGTAGATCTCGCCGCTGGCCGCGTCGCCCTCGACCTCGAAATTCGTCGTGGTGATGTTGTGTTGCGAGACAAGCACATACGGTTCGGCGGCCTGTAGCTGTGCGATGAACTGCTCGACGCCGCCCGTCGAGAACGAGCCGTGGGAGTCGATCGCCTCGGGGTGGTACAGGCCCCGCAGCGCCTCGTAGTCGGCCCGGTCGACGGCCCGGCAGTACGCGGTGACGAGCGCGTGCAGTTCGTCGCGGGCCAGCATCAGCGCCAACCGCGCCTCATCCACCACCACGCCACGATAACGCGGTGGTTGGGTGAGTAGTCTCCCACCAACGGCTCATCGGTCTTAGGGTGTTCAGCGGAAGGAAGGTCGTTGACGGTGAAACTCTGGCTCGCTCAAGATCCCGAAGCCGACGCGCTGCTGGACGAGAATCCCCTGGCCCTGCTCATCGGGATGGTCCTCGATCAGCAGGTGCCGTTCGAGACGGCCTTCTCGGGACCGAAGAAGATCGCGGACCGGATGGGCGGCTTCGGCGCTCACGAAATCGCCGAGTACGACCCCGACAAGTTCGCCGAGCTGTGCTCGGAAAGGCCTGCGATACACCGCTTTCCGGGATCGATGGCCGGGCGGATCCAGGCCCTGGCGCAAATCATCGTGGATCGCTACGACGGCGACGCCGCCGGATTGTGGACCGCCGGTGACCCCGACGGCGCGGAGCTGCTGCGGCGAATCAAGGGGCTGCCCGGCTTCGGCGAGGTGAAGGCGCAGATTTTCCTGGCCCTGCTCGGCAAGCAGTACGGCGTCACCCCGAAAGGCTGGCGCGCGGCGGCCGGCCAATTCGGCAAGGCCGGCACGCACATCTCCGTCGCCGACATCGTCGACGCCCGATCGATGGACCAGGTGCGGTCCTACAAGAAGCAGATGAAGGCAGCAGCCAAAGCGGCGAAGTAGTGGTTGACCAGAAGGGAAGGGCGGCAACGTGAAGACACACCTGACGTGTCCGTGCGGGGAAGCCATCGTCGGCAAGGACGAGGACGAGCTGGTCGAGCTGACCCAGGCTCATCTCGCCAGCGTTCATCCGGGCCTCGAGTACGACCGGGACGCGATCCTCTTCATGGCGTACTGACCCCCGCCTGACAGGAGCGCGCGCGCCCCGAGAGGGGGACACGCGCGCCCGGGGCGGGGACAGTGCCGGCCCTACGGCACCACCGTGGAGCCGATGGTGGGCATGAACTGGCACTGCTTTTCCTTGGTGGTGACCTGACCGAAGATGGTCGACATGATGCTGCCCGAACCGGTGTCGGCGATCGCGGTCAGCGTCGTCGGCCCGTCGGCGTTGATGTCGGTGCGCGGCTTGAGCGCGACGGTCCCCGACTTGCCCGTGGTCAGGTTCACCCACGTGACGTTCAACGGCAGCTTCTGCACCTCGGCGGGGCCGGGCGTGCCGACGGCGGTGAACACGTAGGCGGTCTGCCCGGGGCCCGGCCCCGGCGTCGGGATCTTCGCGGGCCCCGCCACCGACAGCGCCGTTGCGATCGCCGTGCTGCCATCGGCCAGGCAGTTGGTGCCGATCGAGGGATACATGAAGTCCTGCGTGGGCGGCGCGTCGGGGCCGAACCCC
>NZ_GG770554.1:671151-717630 GCF_000164135.1 Mycobacterium parascrofulaceum ATCC BAA-614
TGGGGCGCGGGTTCGGCGCCGGCCGGTGGCGCCGCGACCCGGCCGGGTCCGGCGGCGTGTGCGGGGTCGATGCCGGTCGGCAAGTGCGACTGGGCGCCCGGTTCGACACCCGCCGCCGGGACGTGCGGCACCGGCGCGGCGTCCGGAAGCGCGGCCCCGGGCTCGCCCGCCGCAGCCGGCGTCGCGAGGAACTGGTTCACCGACGTGGCCACGTTCCGGGACTCGGCGGGCGCGTTCTGGTTGTGGCTGAAAGCTTGCGCTGCGGCCATGAGCAGCTGTGTGGCCTGGGCGGGATCGGTGGCCGCCTGCTGAATGATCGGGCTCAGCTGCGACAACGCCGGCAGCCCGGGGAGTTCTTGGGTGGGGCTCGGTTGCGGTGTCGCCGGGTCGGCTGCCGCGCTCGGGCAGAACCCGAACGCGGCAGCCGATGCCGTCACGACAGCGGCCAATCCTTTGGACAGATTCCAAGTGGTTGCCACGGTGTGTCCTCCGGTCAGTAGGGGGTGGCTGTGCTGTCTGGCGGACTGATCAGGGCAGGGCGGCGAGCAGCGGCGCGACCGGGTTGGCCCCGGTTGCCGGGGCGGCCGGTGCCGCGGGGGCGGCGGGTGCCGGAGCCCCGGCCAGTGCCGGCAGGTCCTGCGGCAGGGTCATCTGCGCGGGCATGTTGACCGGCAGGTTGGGCAGGAACGCCGGCATGTCGACCTTCGCCTGCGGAATCTGCGGGGCCGGCGGGGTGGCGGGGGCGGTCGGCGTCGACAGCCCGGGGATGGCCGGCAGTCCGGGGATGGACGACGTCGCCGGTGCGGCGGGCGCCGCGGGTGCCGGCGGTGTCAGCCCGGGGATCAACCCCTGCAGGCCCTGCGTGGCCGTCGCGGTGGACGGCGCGGAGGGCGTCGGCGCCTGCGCCAGCCCGGGAATCGAGGGGATGCCCGCGGACGTCGCCGGTGACGTCGTGGCGGCCGAAGGAACTCCCGGGAAAGTGATGCCCGGGGCGGCCGGCGCGGCCGGCGGGGTCGCGCCCAGGGCGGTTGCGAGGTTCTGCAGGATTTGGGGCGCGTTGGCCGCCGAACTGATCAGCTGCTGCGGAATGTTCGGAATCGGCGGAGCCGGCACGGGGTCGGCGTGGGCGATACCGCCCGTGAGTAGGGCTGCGGACGAACCGACGACGACGGCCGCTGCACGCATGTAAGTCCAGATGGTTGGCATGACTCTCCCTGGTTGTGGAAAACGGGTCCGCCGCCGAAGTTACGTTGATACTGGTGGGACTCAAGTGACACGTGTGGCATTTATTTGATCGTTACTGATACGAGTGGCTCCGGTGACCAAACGCCCCGCGACCAGGCTCAATGCGGTCACGCGGTCCGTCCGTGCCGCGCGGGACCGCGCGATCGCTAAAGTCGTGTTGATAGACACCACCTCGGCCGCGCCGGCGCCCGCCCCGCGCCGGCGGTTCGCGAGTTCGCTTCGGGCGGCGGCGCCCGCGCTGCTGGTCGCCAGCGTCGCCGCGCGTCTCGCGTGGACGTATCTGACCCCGCACGGGGCGAACTTCGTCGACCTGCACGTCTACCTCGGCGGCGCCACCGCGATCGACCATCCCGGCACGCTGTACAGCTACGTCTACGCCGATCAGACGCCCGACTTCCCGCTCCCGTTCACCTATCCGCCCTTCGCGGCGGTCGTCTTCTACCCGCTGACCCTGCTGCCCTTCGACGTCGTCGCCTTCGGGTGGCAGATCGCGACGATGGCCGCGCTCTACGGCGCGATCCGGATCAGCCAGCGCTTGATCGGCATCGCGCCCGGCGCCGACGGCCGCCGCGTCGCGATGGCCTGGACGGCGGTCACGATCTGGATCGAGCCGCTGCGCAGCACATTCGACTACGGGCAGGTCAACGTGCTGCTGATGCTGGCGGTGCTGTGGGCGGCGCTGACCGCGCGGTGGTGGCTGTCGGGGTTGCTGGTCGGCGCGGCGGCCGGGATCAAGCTGACGCCCGCGATCGCCGGCGTCTACCTGGTCGGCGTGCGGCGCTGGGCCGCGGCGGCTTTCTCCTTCGTGGTCTTCCTCGCCACCATCGGCGTGTCGGCCCTGGTGGTCGGCGACCAGGCCCGCTACTACTTCACGAAGCTGCTCGGCGACGCCCACCGCGTGGGACCCATCGCCACGTCGATCAATCAGTCCTGGCGGGGCGGCATTTCCCGGATCCTCGGTCACGACGCCGGCTTCGGCCCGGGGGTGCTGGCCGCCATCGCCGTCACCGCGGTGCTGGCCGTCCTGGCGTGGCGTGCGCTGGACAGCTGGGATCGGCTGGGCAGGTTGCTGGTGGTCGAGCTGTTCGGGCTGCTGCTGTCCCCGATCTCCTGGACCCACCACTGGGTGTGGCTGGTGCCGCTGATGATCTGGGCGATTCACGGCCCGCTGCGCCAGCGCCCCGGCGCGCGGATCGTGGGCTGGGGCTGGCTGGCGCTCACCATCGTCGGCGTGCCGTGGCTGCTGCTCTTCGCGCAGCCGACCATTTGGCAGATCAGCCGGCCGTGGTATCTGGCCTGGGCCGGCCTGGTCTACATCGTGGCGGCGGTGGCCACCCTGGGCTGGATCGCGGCCGCCGGCCGCCGATCCCGCGAATTGGGGGCACCACCCGCTCGCGGGGGACACGCTGGCGTGACTGCGGGCGCCGACCGTCACGCTGGCGTGACGGTCGAGGACCGCGCCGCCGCCGAGGACCGCGCCGCGGCCGAGGACTAGCTTTCGACGATCCCGTCGATGTCGCGCGCCATGGCGACGTCCTTCTCGGTGATCCCGCCCTCGGAATGCGTCACCAAGGCGAAAGTCACCGTCCGCCAACGAATATCGATATCCGGGTGATGGTCTTTGCTCTCCGCGTGTTCGCCCACCCGGCGCACCGCGTCGATGCCGGCCAGAAAACTCGGAAACTTGATCGACCGGCGCAGCGCGCCGTCGACACGCTCCCATCCGTTGAGATCGGGCAGTGCGGCGTCCACCTGCTCATCCGTTAACACAGCCATGTTTCGACCGTATACCGTCTGGCCATGCCGACCCAGATCGTCGTTGCGGGCGCGGTCATCCGCGGCGCCGCGGTACTGGTGGCGCAGCGCCTGCGGCCGCCCGAGTTGGCCGGCCGCTGGGAGTTGCCGGGCGGCAAGGTCGCCGCGGGTGAAACCGAGCGCGACGCGCTGGCCCGGGAGCTGGCCGAGGAGCTCGGCCTGGCCGATGGCGACGTGGCGGTGGGCGACCGCCTGGGCGCCGACATCGCGCTGGACGGCATCACGCTGCGGGCGTACCGCGTGGACTTGCTCGACGGCGAACCGAGCGCGCACGACCACCGCGCGCTGCGCTGGGTGACGGCGGCCGAGCTGCCCGACGTCGACTGGGTGCCCGCCGACCGCGGCTGGGTCGCTGACCTGGTGCGGACGCTGTCCCGCGGAAGCTCATAACAAGTCCACAGCCTTTCCGCAGCTGACGTTCAGCGCCGTAGAAGGTCACCCATGTGAACTTGGGATATAACAACGGAACTTGTAATAAACGACTTGACCTCGAGGTGCATGCGGTAAGCGATCCGTCGCCCGCCCCGGGCACCTCACAGATCAACAAAACGCATGTTGACCAGACGATTCCTCGTTAACAGGCCGCGCGCGACGGAGGTGATGGGCCTGTCTCCCGCGGCCTATGCTGGTGCTCGATCGCTCCCCAGCGCGCGGGCCGCCGACATCGATGGCGTTGCCGATCCGGGTTGGCGCGGGCGGCCGAATCGGTGGGCCTGCGCAGCCCGACACAACGCATTTGGGGTCGACGCGACGGCCCGGCTACGACGCGCGACGCTACGGAGTAGAAGGGGTACCTGTTGACTGTCACGCCACACGTCGGTGGAGCGCTCGAGGAGTTGCTGGAGCGCAGCGGGCGCTTCTTCACGCCCGGCGAAATCTCGGCCGACCTGCGCACGGTCACACGTAAGGGCGGCCGCGAGGCCGACGTGTTCTATCGCGACCGGTGGAGCCACGACAAGGTGGTCCGCTCCACGCACGGCGTCAACTGCACCGGTTCCTGCTCGTGGAAGATCTACGTCAAGGACGGGATCATCACGTGGGAAACCCAGCAGACCGACTATCCCTCGGTGGGCCCGGACCGGCCGGAATACGAGCCGCGCGGGTGCCCCCGGGGCGCGTCCTTCTCCTGGTACAGCTACTCGCCGACCCGCGTCCGCTATCCCTACGCCCGGGGCGTGCTGGTCGAGATGTACCGGGAAGCCAAGGGCCGGCTCGGGGATCCGGTGCTGGCGTGGGCCGACATCCAGGCGGACCCGGAGCGGCGGCGCCGCTATCAACACGCCCGCGGCAAGGGCGGGCTGGTCCGGATCACCTGGGCCGAGGCCACCGAACTGATCGCCGCCGCCCACGTGCACACCATCAAGACCTACGGTTCCGACCGGGTCGCCGGGTTCTCGCCGATCCCGGCGATGTCCATGGTCTCCTACGCGGCGGGCTCGCGGTTCTTCGAGCTGATCGGCGCGCCCATGACGTCGTTCTACGACTGGTACGCGGACCTGCCGGTGGCCTCCCCGCAGGTGTTCGGCGACCAGACCGATGTGCCCGAGTCCGGGGATTGGTGGGATGCCGCGTACCTGATGATGTGGGGCTCCAACGTCCCGATCACCCGGACGCCGGATGCGCACTGGATGGCCGAGGCGCGCTACCGCGGCACCAAGGTGGTGACCGTCAGCCCCGACTACGCCGACAACACCAAGTTCGCCGATGAGTGGATGCCCTGCGCGGCGGGCACCGACGGGGCGCTGGCCATGGCGATGGGTCACGTCATCCTCTCGGAATGCTATGTGCAGAAAGAGGTTCCGTTTTTCACCGACTTCGCGCGCCGCTACACCGACCTGCCGTTCCTGATCAAGCTCGAAGAGCGCGGCGACATGCTGGTGCCGGGAAAGAACCTCACGGCGGCCGACCTGGGCAGAGGCTACGAGACCGAAGAAAATTCAGCCCTCAAGCCCGCGGTGCTGGACGAGACCACCGACTCGGTGGTGGTGCCGCACGGCTCGCTGGGGTTCCGCTACGGCGAGGACGGCGTCGGGAAGTGGAACCTCGACCTCGGTGCGCTGCTGCCCGCGCTCAGCGTGCGAAACAGTCACGGTCGCAACGGCGACGGCGACACCGCGCTGGTGCACCTGCCCAGCTTCGACACGATCAACGGCGAGGGCGCCACGGTGGCGCGCGGCGTCCCGGTGCGCCGCGTCGGCGAACACCTGGTGTGCACGGTTTTCGACCTGATGCTCGCCCAGTACGGGGTGGCCCGGCCGGGATTGCCCGGCGAATGGCCCACCGGCTACGACGACGCGACCCAGCAGAACACCCCCGCGTGGCAGGAGGCGATCACCGGAGTTTCGGCCGCACAGGCCATCCGCGTGGCCAAGGAATTCGCCCGCAGCGCGGAGGAATCCGGTGGCCGGTCGATGATCATCATGGGCAGCGGCATCTGCCAGTGGTTCCACGGTGACGCGATCTACCGGGCGGTACTCGCGCTGCTGATGCTCACCGGGTCGATGGGACGCAATGGCGGCGGCTGGGCGCACTACGTCGGCCAGGAAAAAGTGCGTCCGCTCACCGGGTTTCAGACGATGGCGATGGCCACCGACTGGGTGCGTCCGCCGCGGCAGGTGCCCGGCGCCTCGTACTGGTACGCGCACACCGATCAGTGGCGCTACGACGGCTACGGGGCCGACAAGCTCGCCAGCCCGCTGGGCCGCGGCCGGTTCGCGGGCAAGCACACGATGGACCTGCTGGCCTCGGCGACGGCGATGGGCTGGAGCCCCTTCTACCCCCAGTTCGACCGGTCCAGCCTCGACGTCGCCGACGAGGCGCGTGCGGCGGGCCGTGATGCCGCCGACTACGTCGCCGAGCAACTCCGCGACCGCAAACTCAAGCTCTCCGTCACCGATCCGGACAACCCGGTCAACTGGCCACGGGTGCTTACGGTTTGGCGGGCAAACCTGATCGGGTCGTCGGGCAAGGGCGGCGAGTACTTCCTGCGCCATCTGTTGGGGACCGACGCCAACATCCAGGCCCAGCCGCCCGCCGACGGGGTGCCGCCCGCCGACGTGGTGTGCGAGGGCGACATCCCGGAGGGCAAGCTCGACCTGATGATGTCGATCGACTTCCGGATGACGTCGACGACGCTGGTCTCCGACATCGTGCTGCCGGCGGCGACCTGGTACGAGAAGGCGGACATCTCGAGCACGGACATGCACCCGTACGTGCACGCGTTCAGCGCCGCGACCGATCCGCCGTGGGAAACCCGTTCGGACTTCGAGGCTTTCGGCGCTATCGCGCGTGCCTTCAGCGCCCTGGCCAAGCGGCACCTGGGCACCCGCAGCGACGTGGTGCTGACCGCGCTGCAGCACGACACCCCGGACGCGATGGCCTATCCCGACGGCACGGAACAAGACTGGCTGCACACCGGCGCCACCCCGGTGCCCGGGCGGACGATGGCCAAGCTGACCGTGGTGGAACGCGATTACGGCGCCGTCTACGACAAGTGGCAGACCCTGGGCCCGCTGGTCGAAACGTTCGGGCTGACCACCAAGGGCGTCACGGTGCATCCGTTCCGGGAGGTCGAGGAGCTCGCCGCCCGGTTCGGCGTGATGAATTCCGGTGCGGCGGCGGGCCGTCCGGCCATCACCACCGCCGCGCGGATGGCCGACGTGTTGCTGCTGCTGTCCGGGACCACCAACGGGCGGCTGGCCGTCGAGGGCTTCCGCGAGCTGGAGAAGCGAACGGGCCAGCGGCTGGCGCACCTGGCCGAGGGCAGCGAGGAGCGCCGCATCAGCTACGCCGACACCCAAGCGCGGCCGGTCCCGGTGATCACCAGCCCCGAATGGTCGGGCAGCGAGACCGGCGGGCGCCGCTACGCGCCGTTCACCATCAACATCGAAAACCTCAAGCCGTTCCACACGCTGACCGGCCGGATGCACTTCTATCTGGCCCACGACTGGGTGGAGGAACTCGGCGAGCACCTGCCGGTGTTCCGGCCGCCGCTGGACATGGCGCGGCTGTTCGGCCAGCCCGAACTGGGCCCCACCGACGACGGGATCGGTCTGACGGTGCGGTATCTGACCCCACACTCGAAGTGGTCGTTCCACTCCACCTACCAGGACAACCTCTACATGCTGTCGCTGTCCCGGGGCGGGCCGACGATGTGGATGAGCCCCGGCGACGCGGCCAAACTCAAAGTGCGCGACAACGATTGGGTGGAGGCGGTCAACACCAACGGCATCTACGTGTGCCGGGCCATCGTCAGCCACCGCATGCCAGACGGCGTGGTGTTCGTCTACCACGTACAGGAACGCACGGTCGACACGCCCCGCACCGAGACCAACAACAAGCGCGGCGGCAACCACAACGCGCTGACCCGCGTCCGCATCAAGCCGAGCCACCTCGCCGGCGGCTACGGCCAGCACGCGTTCGCCTTCAATTACATGGGACCGACCGGCAACCAGCGCGACGAGGTCACCGTGGTGCGCCGTCGCAGTCAGGATGTGACGTACTGATGCGCGTACGGGAAGCGAGGCCCTCATGAAGGTCATGGCGCAGCTGGCGATGGTGATGAACCTCGACAAGTGCATCGGCTGCCACACCTGCTCGGTCACCTGCAAGCAGGCGTGGACCAACCGTTCCGGCACGGAATACGTGTGGTTCAACAACGTCGAAACCCGTCCCGGGCAAGGCTATCCGCGCACCTACGAGGACCAGGAGCGGTGGCGAGGGGGCTGGATTCGCGACAAGAAGGGCCGGTTGCGGTTGCGCGACGGCGGCCGCATCCAGAAGCTGTTGCGCATCTTCGCCAACCCCCAGCTGCCCATCATCGACGACTACTACGAGCCCTGGACCTACGACTACGAGAACCTGACCACCGCCCCCGCGGGTGACACGTTCCCCACGGCCGCGCCGAGGAGCCTCATCAGCGGCGAACCGATGAAAATCTCGTGGGGACCGAACTGGGACGACAACCTGTCCGGGTCGCCGGAGATCCTGGCCGGCGACCCGATCCTGAAGAAGGTCGGCGAGGACGTCAAACTCGCGCTCGAAGAGACCTTCATGTTCTACCTGCCCCGGATCTGCGAGCACTGCCTCAACCCCTCCTGCGTGGCGTCGTGCCCGTCGGGCGCGATGTACAAGCGCAGCGAGGACGGCATCGTCCTGGTCGACCAGGACCGCTGCCGCGGCTGGCGGATGTGCGTCTCCGGATGTCCTTACAAGAAGGTGTATTTCAACCACAAGACCGGTAAGGCCGAGAAGTGCACGCTGTGCTACCCGCGGATGGAGGTCGGCCTGCCGACCATCTGCTCGGAGACCTGCGTGGGCCGGCTGCGGTATCTGGGCCTGGTGCTCTACGACGTCGACCGCGTGCTGGAGGCGGCGTCGGTGGAGAACGACACCGACCTGTACGAGGCGCAGTGCCGAATCCTGTTGGACCCCAACGACCCCGAGGTGATCACCGCCGCGCGTGCGGAGGGCATCTCCGACGAGTGGATCGAGGCCGCGCAGCGCTCGCCGGTGTACGCCCTGATCAACGACTACAAGGTCGCGCTGCCCCTCCATCCCGAGTACCGCACCATGCCGATGGTCTGGTACATCCCGCCGCTGTCGCCGGTGGTCGACGCGGTGAGCCGCGACGGCCACGACGGCGAGGACCTGGGCAACCTGTTCGGCGCGCTGGACGCGCTGCGCATCCCCATGCAGTACCTCGCTGAACTGTTCACCGCCGGTGACACCGCGGTGGTCGAGGGCGTGCTGCGGCGGCTCGCGGCGATGCGTTCCTACATGCGCGACATCAACCTCGGGCGGGAGACCCAGCCGGACATACCGCACTCGGTGGGCATGACCGAAGAGCAGATCTACGAGATGTACCGGCTGCTGGCCATCGCCAAGTACGAAGAGCGGTACGTCATCCCGACCGCGTTCAGCCCGCAGGCCCGCGACCTCGAGGAGATGGGCTGCTCGTTGACGGGCGACGGCGGCCCGGGCATGTACGAGTCGGGCGACCCGGTGCCCGTGTCGGTCGAGTCGTTCCACGCGCTCAAGCGGCCGGGCGGCGAGGCGCCGGCCAACGGTCACCGGTCCGCACGGGTGAACCTGCTGAACTGGGACGGGCGCCAGGTGCCCGCCGGGATGTTCCCCGAAGAGCAGAAGCGATGAGGCTGCTGGCCGGGCGGCGGGGACGCGCCGAGCTCCTGCAGGACCGGCTGGTGTGGCAGGCGGCGTCGCTGCTGCTGGCCTATCCCGACGACGAGCTGCCGGGCCGGCTGGACACCGTCGAGGAGTTGCTCAGCCACATCCGCGGGCCCGCGGCGTCGCTGCTCGGGCGGACGCTGGCCGCGCTGCGCGCTCGCGAACCCATGGCCGCCGCGATGGACTACGTCGCGACGTTCGACATGCGGCGCCACTGCACGATGTACCTGACGTACTGGACCGCCGGCGACACCCGTAACCGCGGCCGGGAGATGGTCGAATTCGCTGCCGCCTACCGGGAATCGGGGGTGCAGCCGCCGCGCGCCGAGGCGCCCGACCACCTGCCCGTCGTGCTGGAATTCGCCGCCACCGTCGACCCCGGGGCCGGGCGGCGGCTGCTGACCGAACACCGCGTCCCGATCGACGTGCTGCGGGGCGCGCTTGCCGACGCGAAGTCGGCCTACGAGCCCACCGTGGCGGCGGTGTGCGCGACCCTGCCCGCCGCGACCGATCAGGACGTGCGCCGCGCGGAGCGCCTGGCCAAGGCCGGGCCGCCCGCGGAAGCCGTTGGGCTGCAACCCTTCAACCTGACCGTGCCGCCCCGACGCGAAGGAGCGCCAGGTGTTTAGCAATGTGTTGTTCTGGGACATCGCGCCCTACGTCACGCTGACGGTCTTGATCGTCGGCACCTGGTGGCGCTACCGCTACGACAAGTTCGGCTGGACCTCCCGCTCCTCGCAGATCTACGAGTCGCGGCTGCTGCGGGTGGCCAGCCCGATGTTTCACTTCGGCATCCTGGCGGTCTTCGCCGGACACGTGATGGGGCTGTTCATCCCGCCGCGGGTGACGCACCTGCTGAAGGTGAGCGACCATGCCTATCACCTGCAGGCGGTCATCGCCGGGTCGGTGGCGGGGTTTGCCACCCTGGTCGGAATCGGCCTGCTGATCTACCGGCGGTTCACCCGGCCCGCGGTGTCCATCGCCACCACCCGCAGCGACAAGGTGATGTACGTGGTGCTGGTGCTGGCCATCGTGGTGGGCCTGTACTGCGACCTGATCGGCACCGGGCCGCACGGCGGGGAGTTCCACTACCGCTACACCGTCGGCCTGTGGTTCCGCCGGATCTGGATCTTCCAGCCGCACGGCGAGGTGATGATCAACGCGCCGCTGGACTACCAACTGCACGCCCTGATCGGCATGGTGTTGTTCACGCTGCTGCCGTTCACCCGGCTGGTGCACATGCTCAGCGCTCCGGTCGCCTACCTGTTCAGGCCCTATATCGTCTACCGCAGCCGTGACGAGGCGGCCAAGGGCGAGCTGGTCGGGGCGGCGCCCCCTCGCAGAGGCTGGTAGACGGCGCGCACCCGCCTGCCGGTTCGCTTTGTGCGCCCCCGCGCTGCCACAATCACCGACGTGCCTTTTCGCAACGTCGCCATCGTCGCCCACGTCGACCACGGCAAAACGACCCTGGTGGACGCGATGCTGCGGCAGTCGGGGGCGCTGCACCACCGCGGTGACGACGCCCAGGAACGCATCATGGACAGCGGTGACCTGGAGAAGGAAAAGGGCATCACCATCCTGGCGAAGAACACCGCCGTGCACCGCGTCAACGCGGACGGGAGCGTGACGGTGATCAACGTCATCGACACGCCCGGGCACGCCGACTTCGGCGGCGAGGTCGAGCGCGGGCTGTCCATGGTGGACGGGGTGCTGCTGCTGGTCGACGCGTCCGAGGGGCCGCTGCCGCAGACGCGGTTCGTGCTGCGCAAGGCGCTGGCCGCGCACCTGCCGGTGATCCTCGTGGTCAACAAGACCGACCGGCCGGACGCCCGCATCGCCGAGGTGGTGGAGGCCAGCCACGACCTGCTGCTGGACGTGGCCTCCGACCTCGACGACGAGGCGGCCGCGGCGGCCGAGCACGCGCTGGGACTCCCGACGCTGTACGCGTCCGGCCGCGCCGGGGTGGCCAGCACCACCCAGCCCGCCGACGGCGAGGTGCCCGCCGGCGACAACCTGGACCCGCTGTTCGACGTGCTGATGGAGCACATCCCCGCGCCGTCCGGCGACCCCGAGGCGCCGCTGCAGGCGCTGGTGACCAACCTCGACGCGTCGGCCTTCCTCGGCCGCCTCGCGCTGATCCGCATCTACAACGGCAAGCTGCGCAAGGGCCAGCAGGTCGCCTGGATGCGCGAGGTCGACGGGTTGCCCGTCATCACCAGCGCCAAGATCACCGAACTGCTCGCGACCGAGGGCGTCGAGCGCAGCGCCACCGACGAGGCGGTCGCCGGTGACATCGTGGCGGTGGCCGGGCTGCCCGAGATCATGATCGGCGACACGCTGGCCGACCCCGACCACGCGCACGCGCTGCCGCGGATCACCGTCGACGAGCCGGCGATCTCGGTGACGATCGGCACCAACACCTCGCCGCTGGCGGGCAAGGTGTCCGGCCACAAGCTGACGGCGCGCATGGTCCGCAACCGCCTCGACCAGGAGCTGGTCGGCAACGTGAGCATCCGCGTCGTCGACATCGGCCGGCCCGACGCCTGGGAGGTGCAGGGCCGCGGCGAGCTCGCCCTCGCGGTGCTGGTCGAACAGATGCGCCGGGAGGGCTTCGAGCTCACGGTCGGCAAGCCGCAGGTGGTGACCCGCACCATCGACGGTCAGTTGCACGAGCCGTTCGAGGCGATGACGATCGACTGCCCCGAAGAGTTCGTCGGCGCGATCACCCAGCTGATGGCCGCCCGCAAGGGCCGGATGGAGGAGATGACCAACCACGCGGCCGGGTGGGTCCGGATGGACTTCATCGTGCCCAGCCGCGGCCTGATCGGTTTCCGCACCGACTTCCTCACCATCACCCGCGGCACCGGGATCGCCAACGCCGTGTTCGACGGCTACCGCCCGTGGGCGGGGGAGATCCGGGCCCGCCACACCGGCTCGCTGGTCTCCGACCGCGCCGGCACCATCACCCCCTTCGCGCTGATTCAGCTCGCCGACCGGGGCCAGTTCTTCGTCGAGCCCGGCCAGGACACCTACGAGGGCATGGTCGTCGGGATCAACCCGCGCGCAGAGGATCTCGACATCAACGTCACCCGGGAAAAGAAGCTCACCAACATGCGCTCGTCGACCGCGGACGTTATCGAGACGCTGGCCAAGCCGCTCGAGCTCGACCTGGAACAGGCCATGGAGTTCTGCGCGCAGGACGAATGCGTCGAGGTGACCCCGGAGATCGTCCGGGTGCGCAAGGTCGAGCTGGACGCCACGACCCGGGCCCGGAGCCGGTCGCGCGCCAAGGCCCGGGGTTAATCGCGCGTGCACGGGCGGGCCGCTGGGCGGCTGCTCGCTACCCTGATCGGCATGCCGAGACGCGTGCGCCGTTTCTTCGTGACGGTCGGCGTGGTCGGCTCGCTGGCCGGACTGGCGCTGGCGGCGTGCACGGTCAACCCCCCGCCGGCGCCGCAGAGCACCGACACGCCGCACAACTCGCCACCCCCGCCGCCGCGGCCCACCCAGATCATCATGGGCATCGACTCGATCGGCGCCGGATTCAACCCGCACCTGCTCTCCGACCTGTCCCCGGTGAACGCCGCGATCAGCGCGCTGGTCCTGCCCAGCGCGTTCCGGCCGGTGCCCGACCCCGCCACGCCGACGGGCTCGCGCTGGGAGATGGACCCGACCCTGTTGGAGTCCGCCGAAGTCACCAGCCAGGACCCGTTCACGGTGACCTACAAGATCCGGCCCGAAGCGCAATGGACCGACAACGCCCCGATCGCCGCCGACGACTTCTGGTACCTGTGGCACCAGATGGTCAGCCAGCCCGGCGTGGTCGACCCCGCCGGCTACGACCTCATTACCGGCGTGCAGTCGCTCGAGGGCGGCAAGCAGGCGGTGGTCACCTTCGCGCAGCCGTACCCGTCCTGGAAAGAGCTGTTCAGCAACATCCTCCCGGCACACATCGTCAAGGACGTGCCGGGCGGTTTCGCGGCCGGGCTGGCTCGCGCGCTGCCGGTCACCGGCGGCCAGTTCCGCGTCGAGAGCATCGATCCGCAGCGCGACGAGATCCTGCTGGCCCGCAACGACCGCTACTGGGGGACGCCGGCCAAGCCCGCGCTCATCCTCTTCCGGCGTGCCGGGGCGCCGGCGGCCCTGGCCGATTCGGTGCGCAACGGCGACACCCAGGTGGCGCAGGTGCACGGCGGGTCGGCGGCCTTCGCGCAACTGTCGGCGATCCCCGACGTGCGCACCGCCCGGATCGTGACGCCCCGGGTCATGCAGCTGACGCTGCGGGCCAACGAGTCCAAGCTGGCCGACGCGCAGGTGCGCAAGGCGATCCTGGGGCTGCTGGACGTCGACCTGCTGGCCGCCGTGGGCGCGGGCAGTGACAACACCGTCACGCTGGACCAGGCCCAGATCCGCGCGCCCAGCGACCCGGGCTACGAGCCGACCGCGCCCCCCGCGATGACGACGCCGGCGGCGTTGGCGTTGCTGGAAGGGGCGGGCTACAAGGTGGAAGGCAACGGGTCGGGATCGCCGGCGCCGACACCGGCGAACCCCGGACCGCCCGAGGTCATCCGCGGCCGGATCAGCAAGGACGGCCAGCAGCTGTCGTTGGCCATCGGGGTCGCGGCCAACGACCCGACATCCGTCGCGGTGGCCAACACCGCGGCCGACCAGTTGCGCAACGTCGGCATCGCCGCCAGCGTGCGGGCGCTGGACCCGGTGACGCTCTACCGGGACGCGCTGAACAACAACCAGGTCGACGCGATCGTCGGCTGGCACCAGGCGGGCGGAAACCTGGCCACGCGACTGGCGTCGCGCTACGGCTGCCCCGCGCTGGAGTCGACGCAGGTTCCGACGTCCGCGGGGCCGAGCACCACCGCTCCCGCCTCGGGCGGGCCGACCACCACCGGCCCGAACCCGTCGGCCACCACGCCGACGTCGGCCCCACCCAGCCGCCCGGCGGACCCCAACGCGCTGGTGCAGGCGCCGTCGAACCTCACCGGGATCTGCGATCGCAGCGTCCAGTCGAACATCGACGCCGCGCTCAACGGCACGAAGAACATCAACGACGTGGTCACGGCGGTCGAGCCGCGACTGTGGAACATGTCCACCGTGTTGCCGATCCTGCAGGACACCACGATCGTGGCCGCCGGCCCGAGCGTGCAGAACGTCAGCCTGACGGGCGCGGTGCCGGTCGGCATCGTCGGCGACGCCGGCCAATGGGTCAAGACCGGGCCCTGACGGGCCCTCGCTAGTCCTGGGCCGCCCGCGACCCGCGCGGCGGGATCACGGCGTCGACGATCAGCGACAGCTCCCGGCGGTTCGGCGGCGACCCGGTCAGCAGGAAGTGCTGGTTGATCAAGGCCGGGCCGATGCGGGCGGTCAGCGGGGTGATCATCTCCGGATCGAGGTCGCCCTCCGCGACGGCGGTCTGCAGGATCGATTCGACGATCTGCAGGCGCGGGGCCACCACGGCGTCGGCGAAGATGGCACGCATCTCGGGTTCGTGTAGCAGCTGATACACAGTGGCCATGCCGGGGAAGGCGGTCTTCCCGGCGCAGACGTCGCGGTGGGCGCTGAACACCGTGAGCAGGTTCTCGCGGGCCGACCGGCCGGAGCGCGCCTCGGGGAGGGGCGGCAAGGTGTGCACCAGCGCGGCGTGCACCAGTTCGCACTTGGTGGCCCAGCGCCGGTACAGGGCGGCCTTGCCGGTGTGGGCCCGCGCCGCGATCCCCTCCATGGTCAGCCCGCCATAGCCGACCTCCGCCAGCTCGGCCAGCGTGGCCTCGTAGAGCGCCCGTTCGAGGACCTCACCGCGTCGGCGGCTCCGGCCGCCGGCCCGGGCGTCGATCTGGGTGAGCTGCGGCATCCCTCGATAGTAGCCGTATGCGTTCCTACCGGCTGCGAGGAGACCGCCGGCGGCCCCCGACTGCGGGTAGGGTGCGTCCATGCCCGAGACGCCACGGCTACTGTTCGTGCACGCGCATCCCGATGACGAGAGCCTCAGCAACGGCGCCACCATCGCCCACTACGCGTCCCGCGGGGCGGACGTCCGCGTCGTCACCTGCACCCTCGGCGAGGAGGGCGAGGTCATCGGCGAGCGCTGGGCAGGACTGTCCGTCGACCACGCGGATCAGTTGGGGGGCTACCGCATCGGCGAGCTCACCGCGGCGTTGCGTGCGCTCGGCGCCGGCGCGCCCCACTATCTCGGCGGCGCGGGGCGCTGGCGCGACTCGGGCATGCCCGGCACGCCCGGACGGCGGCGCCAGCGGTTTGTCGACGCCGACGAGCGCGAGGCCGTCGGCGCACTGGTGGCGGTCATCCGCGAGCAGCGCCCCCACGTCGTCGTCACCTACGATCCGGGCGGCGGTTACGGCCACCCCGATCACGTCCACACCCACACCGTCACGACGGCCGCCGTGGCGGCATCCGGTACGGGGGCCGGCTCCGGCGACTTCCCCGGCGAGCCGTGGCAGGTGCCGAAGTTCTACTGGGCCGTCATGGCCGACAGCGCCTTCGAGGCGGGCTGGCGGGCGCTGGACCGCGGCGACTTGCTGCCCGAGTGGGCGATCCCCCCACGAGAGGAGTTCGACTTCGGCTACCCCGACGACAAGATCGACGCCGTCGTCGAGGCCGGCCCTCAGGCGTGGGCGGCGAAGCGGGCGGCGCTGGCCGCCCACGCCACCCAGGTGGTCGTCGGGCCCACCGGCCGGGCCTGCGCGCTGTCGAACAACATGGCGCTGCCGATCCTGGCGGAGGAGCACTACGTCCTGGTCGCCGGCGCGGCGGGGGAGCGCGACGAGCGCGGGTGGGAAACAGATCTGCTTGCGGGGCTTGATTTCACCGCCGCCGGCACGGGGTAGGCTTGCCAATCAGGCAGCCACGGAAGGATTTCGCATGGACCCCGACCTGGACCCTAATCAGCAGCACTGGCAGGACCGGCTCGACAGCCTGCAGTGGGTTATCGGCTCGATACTGTCCAACATCGACAGCGTTCCGACCTGATCGAAACCGAGCCGCGCGCCGCATCGCTGGAGGACAGCGGCGCGACCGACCCCGCGATACGTTTCGTTGTCTTGTCGCTGCTGGCCGTCGACGGGGTACTCTCCGCGCTTGCCGGGGCCCTGCTGCTGCCTTCCTATATCGGTGCCACCCCGTTTCCCATCAGCGGATTGATCTCGGGATTGGTCAACGCCGCCCTGGTCTGGGCCGCCGGGCGGTGGACCACGTCGACGCGGCTCGCCGCGCTGCCGTTGTGGACGTGGCTGCTCGCGGTGGCGATGATCAGCATGGGCGGCCCCGCCGACGACGTCATTCTGGGCGGCCGCGGCGTCATGGCCTACGGGGCTTTGTTGTTGATCGTGCTGGGCGTCGCGCCGCCGTTCTGGGTGCTGTGGCGGCGCGGGCGCCGGCCCTGACGTTCGTGCGGCGGGCCGGGCCGGGACGTCCCCGCTCGCCGGTGCGACCCTGCCGCTACTGTTGACTGTTGCGCAGACGGGGCCGCATGGGTCCGAAAATTTCACATGTTGGGACGCGCGGATGAAATTCGATCGTGGGGAAGTTACACGAAGGTGCCGCTGACTCCGGGCGAGGAGCGTACCGCTCTTCCTGATCCTGTGGTTCCGACCACGTCCTCACCGAGGACCAGCGCCTCGGCGTTGCGGCGGGTGTTGCGCCGCGCACGAGACGGTGTGGCGCTCAATGTCGATGAGGCGGCCGTCGCGATGACCGCGCGGGGCGACGACCTCGCGGATCTGTGCGCCAGCGCCGCGCGGGTGCGCGACGCGGGTTTGACGTCGGCGGGCCGGCGCGGCCCTGCCGGCGGGCTGCCGATCACCTATTCGCGCAAGGTGTTCATCCCCGTCACCCGGCTGTGCCGCGATACGTGCCATTACTGCACCTTCGTCACGGTGCCCGGCAAACTGCGCGCGAGCGGCGCGGGCATGTACCTCGAGCCCGACGAGATCCTCGACATCGCCCGCCGCGGAGCCGAACTCGGTTGCAAGGAAGCGCTTTTCACCCTCGGCGACCGACCCGAGGAGCGATGGCCGGAAGCCGGCCGGTGGCTCGGCGAGCGGGGCTACGATTCCACGCTGTCCTACGTGCGGGCCATGGCGATCCGGGTGCTCGAGGAGACGGGGCTGCTACCGCACCTGAACCCCGGCGTGATGAGTTGGTCGGAGATGGCCCGGCTCAAGCCGGTCGCGCCGTCGATGGGCATGATGCTCGAGACGACGTCGCGGCGGCTGTTCGAGACGAAAGGCCTTGCGCACTACGGCAGCCCGGACAAAGACCCCGCGGTGCGGCTGCGCACGCTCACCGACGCGGGAAGGCTGTCGATTCCGTTCACGACGGGTCTGCTGGTCGGCATCGGCGAGACGCTGGCCGAGCGTGCCGAGACGCTGCACGCGATTCGCAAGTCGCACAAGGAATTCGGGCACGTCCAAGAGGTGATCGTGCAGAATTTCCGCGCCAAGGAACACACCGCGATGGCGGCCGTGCCGGACACGGGCATCGAGGACTACCTGGCGACCGTGGCCGTGGCGCGGTTGGTGCTCGGGCCGGGCATGCGCGTCCAGGCGCCGCCCAATCTGGTGTCCCGCGACGAGTGCCTGGCGCTGGTGGCTGCCGGGGTCGACGACTGGGGCGGGGTGTCGCCCTTGACGCCCGACCATGTCAACCCGGAGCGGCCGTGGCCCGCGCTCGACGAGCTGGCCGACGTGACCGCCGAGGCCGGATACGAACTGGTTCAGCGCTTGACCGCCCAGCCCCGGTACGTGCAGGCTGGGACGGCGTGGATCGACCCGCGGGTGCGCGGACATGTGCTGGCGCTGGCCGATCCGGCGACCGGCCTGGCCCGCGACGTCAATCCGGTGGGCCTGCCGTGGCAGGAGCCCGACGACGTCGCGTCCGCGGGGCGGGTCGACCTCAACGCGGCCATCGACACCGAGGGTCGCGCCACCGAGGCTCGCAGCGACCTGGACAGCGCCTTCGGTGACTGGGAATCGATCCGCGCGCGGGTGCACGAGCTGGCCGCGCAAGGCGCCAAAGCGCCCGAACGCCTGGACACCGATGTGCTGGCCGCGCTGCGGGCGGCCGAGCGCGATCCCGCCGGCTGCACCGACGGCGAGTATCTGGCGCTGGCGACCGCCGAAGGGCCCGCGCTGGAAGCCGTTGCCGCGCTGGCGGATGCGCTGCGGCGCGACGCCGTCGGCGACGACGTGACGTTCGTGGTCAACCGCAACATCAACTTCACCAACATCTGTTACACCGGTTGCCGGTTCTGCGCGTTCGCGCAGCGCAAGGGCGACGCCGACGCGTATTCGCTGTCCACCGAGGAGGTGGCCGACCGTGCGTGGGAGGCGCACGTCGAAGGCGCCACCGAGGTGTGCATGCAGGGCGGGATCGACCCGGAGTTGCCGGTCACCGGTTACGCCGACCTGGTCCGCGCCGTCAAGGCGCGGGTGCCGTCGATGCACGTGCACGCCTTCTCGCCGATGGAGATCGCCAACGGCGTGACCAAGAGCGGGCTGAGCGTGCGCGAGTGGCTGATCGGCCTGCGCGAGGCCGGGCTGGACACCATCCCGGGCACGGCCGCCGAGATCCTGGACGACGAAGTGCGCTGGGTGCTGACCAAGGGCAAGCTGCCGACATCGGAGTGGATCGACATCGTGACCACCGCACACGAGGTGGGGCTGCGGTCGTCGTCGACGATGATGTACGGGCACGTCGACAGCCCACGGCACTGGGTCGCGCACCTCAACGTGCTGCGCGGAATCCAGGACCGCACCGGCGGGTTCACCGAGTTCGTGCCGCTGCCCTTCGTGCACCAGAGCTCGCCGTTGTATCTGGCCGGCGCGGCCCGCCCCGGGCCCACCCACCGCGACAACCGCGCCGTGCACGCGTTGGCGCGAATCATGTTGCACGGCCGCATCGCCCAGATTCAGACCAGCTGGGTCAAGCTGGGCGTCGAGCGCACCCAGGTGATGCTCAACGGCGGCGCCAACGATCTGGGCGGCACGCTGATGGAGGAGACCATCTCGCGGATGGCCGGCTCGGAGCACGGGTCGGCCAAGACCGTCGAAGAGCTGACCGCCATCGCGGAAGGGATCGGGCGCCCCGCGCGCCAGCGCACCACCACGTACGCCCCGCGGGCGGCCTAGCGGTCCTGCGCGGCGGGTACACCCGACGCCGTGAACCGAGGAATCGACGAGGGACCGAAGGCCCCGTCACCCATCGAAACCGATGCGGCCGCGCCGCGCGCGGCCGGCTCGGCGGCTACTGAACCGGTGGCCCGGCTCAGAAGTTGTTGCAGGTGACGGCGACCTGGTTGATGTCGTCGTAGTACTTCATCGCCGACGGCATGGCCTGGATCTGCTGGGCCATCTCCTGGCGCTTGGGGGGCGGCGAGGCCAGGAAGCTGCGGATGTAGGACTGCGCCATCGGCGAGCTGTTCAGCTTCGCGGCGGCCGCGGGATCGGTCGCGTTGAGCGCGGCGATCACCTGCCCGTAGTTGCACGTGGTGTTGATGATCGCGTCGTTCGGGTTCGCGGATGCGACCCCGGCGGCGGCGGTCAACGCCACCGCCGCGCTACCCGCCGCAATGGTCAGTTTGGTCAACGACAGCCTCATGTGTGGACACCTTCCCCGTTAATGCACCGCTATCAAGGCGACGACATCTGCCCAGCGGTTGCCGTCTCCCGTTTGAGATTACCAGGCCCCACGTGGGTCGTCCCGTCTCAATGGTTATCGCGGGGCCCCGCCGAAGCGCGACTTTCCGCAGGTCACCGCGCTATGGTGGTTGTTCGCCCTCGGCGAAACGGCCCCCGGCCGCGGGGTGCGAGACTGGCAGTCTTAAATCGTCGCTGCAACGGGCGTGCCAAGTGGTTGACGTGTATGTGCAACGTCTAGTATCAGTAACCGAAAGCTTTGTCTGGAGCGGCCGGGTGCACCGGGCGCGAGCCGAAGAGCAGCCCACACCGAAGCAGTACATGGAGGAGACGTCTGTGACCTACACGATCGCCGAGCCCTGTGTCGACATCAAAGACAAGGCATGCATCGAGGAGTGCCCGGTCGACTGCATCTACGAGGGCGCGCGGATGCTGTACATCCACCCCGACGAGTGCGTCGACTGCGGGGCGTGCGAGCCGGTCTGCCCCGTCGAAGCGATCTACTACGAAGACGATGTGCCCGACCAGTGGAGCCAGTACACGCAGATCAACGCCGACTTCTTCACCGAGCTGGGCTCGCCGGGCGGCGCCGCGAAGGTCGGCTTGACCGAGAACGACCCGCAGGTGGTGAAGGACCTGCCGCCGCAGGGCGAGGGCGACTGAGCGGGCCGGTGCTGCACAAGCCCGGGGTGGGGCCGCACGCCTCACGCGGGCGGGTGTCGGAATCCCTGCCGGAGTTCCCCTGGGACACCCTGGCCGACGCGAAGACGCTGGCCGGCTCCCACCCCGACGGGATCGTGGACCTGTCCGTCGGCACCCCGGTGGACCCGGTCGCGCCGGTCATCTCCGCCGCGCTGGCGGCCGCCGGTTCGGCGTCCGGGTATCCCGCCACCGCCGGCACCCCGCGGCTGCGCGAGGCCGCGGTCGCCGCGCTGGCCCGCCGCTTCGGCGTCACCGGGCTGGCCGAGGCCGACGTGCTGCCGGTGATCGGCAGCAAGGAGCTCATCGCGTGGCTGCCGACCCTGCTCGGGCTGGGGCCCGGGGACGTGATCGTGGTGCCCGAGTTGGCGTACCCGACGTACGACGTCGGGGCGAGGCTGGCCGGTGCGGCGGTGCTGCGCGCGGATTCGCTGACCCAGCTGGGTCCGCAATCGCCTGCGCTGATTTACCTGAACTCGCCGAGCAACCCGACCGGCCGCGTGCTGGGCGTCGACCACTTGCGGAAAGTGGTCGGCTGGGCGCGCGAGCGCGGCAGTGTGGTGGCCTCCGACGAGTGCTATCTGGGGCTGGGCTGGGAGGCCCAGCCGCTGTCGATCCTGCATCCGTCGGTCTGCGAGGGCGACCATCGCGGACTGCTGGCGATCCACTCGCTGTCCAAGAGCTCGTCGTTGGCCGGTTACCGGGCCGGATTCGTCGCCGGCGATCCCGAGCTGGTGGCCGAGTTGCTGGCGGTGCGCAAACACGCCGGGATGATGGTGCCGACGCCGGTGCAGGGGGCCATGGTCGCCGCCCTGGACGACGACGCCCACGAGCGGGCGCAACGGGAGCGGTACGAACGTCGGCGGTCCGCGTTGCTGCCGGCGCTGCGCGCGGCCGGATTCACCGTCGACCATTCCGAGGCGGGCCTGTATCTGTGGGCCACCCGCGACGAGCCGTGCGAGGACAGCGTCGCATGGCTGGCCGGGCGCGGCATCCTGGTGGCGCCCGGCCACTTCTACGGCCCGCGCGGCGCGCGGCACGTGCGCGTCGCGTTGACCGCCACCGACGAGCGGATCGCCGCCGCCGTGCGGCGGCTCGCCTAGCCGACCCGCACCGCCTACCGCCGGCACGGCGGCGACCGTGCACAATGCATCGGAGGTGTTCCGCCCGCTCAGGTTAAGGACGGTGGTCGTGACGACGTCGGCCGGCAAGCTGCGCATCCCTCTTTCGGTCGGGGACATCGTCAAGCGGGTATTCCTGGGCAAGCCCCTGATCACCGAGGACATCGCGTCCGAGAAATTGTCGAATCCGGTTGCCCTGGGCGCGCTTTCGCCGGACGCGGTCTCGTCGGTCGCCTACGGCCCCGAGCAGATCCTGATCGAGCTGCTGCCGCAGGCGGGGTTGGCCGCCTTCGCGCTCTTGCTGCCCATCACCGGTGTCATCCTGCTCATCCTGGTGCTGGTCGCCGCCTCCTACCGGCAGGTGGTGATGGCCTACACACGGGCCGGCGGGTCCTACATCGTCGCGCGCGACAATTTCGGCCCGCGGGTGGCGCAGATCGCCGCCGCGGCACTGTTGATCGACTACGTGGTCACCGTCGCGGTGCAGTCGGCGGCCGGGACCGTCGCGGTGGTGTCCGCCATTCCCGCGCTCGGGCCGTACAGCCTCGAGCTGACGGTCGGTGTGGTGCTTGCCATCTGCTACGCGAACCTGCGCGGCTTGAAGGAGGCGGGCATACCGTTCGCGGTGGCCACCTATTCCTTCATCGCCATGGTCGGACTGACGATCGTGGTGGGCCTGATCCGCGCGTTCGCAGGCAACCTGCCGGTCTACGATCCCGCGCGGATGCCCGGAACCGTGCCGGTTCACCAGGGCAACGGCTTGGTCCTGGGTGCCACGATCCTGGTGCTGCTGCGTGCGTTCGCCAACGGCGGCTCGTCGTTGACGGGAGTCGAGGCCATCTCGAACACGGTCGACTACTTCCGAAAGCCTCAGGGCCGCAACGCACGCCGCGTGCTCACCGCCATGGCCACCATCCTCGGCCTGCTGCTGGCCGGCGTCGCTTACCTGGCGCACGTCACGCACGCCACGCCGTACCTCACCGAGTACCCGTCGGTGCTGTCGCAGATCGGCCGCGCCGTCTTCGGCAACGGCGTCGTCGGCAACGTCTGCTACATCCTGGTCCAGGCCGCGACCGCCGCCATCTTGTTCACCGGTGCGAATACCAGCTTCAACGGGTTCCCCGCGCTGGCCAGTTTCGTCGCCGAGGACCGGTTCCTGCCGCGCCAACTCACCAAACGCGGTCACCGCCTGGTCTTTTCGAACGGCATCATCACCCTGACCGCGCTGTCGGTGCTGCTGCTGATCGTGACCGGTGGCTCGGTCAACGCGCTGGTCCCGTTCTACGCGATCGGCGTGTTCACCGGGTTCTCGATGGCCGGCTACGGCATGACCAAACATCATCTGATGCACCGCGATCCGGGATGGCGGCGCCGCCTGGCGATCAACTTCTCCGCGGCGGTCCTCTCGACGATCGTGGTGGGCATCTTCGCGGTGGCGAAATTCACCGAGGGCGCGTGGCTGGTGGTCGTCGTCTTCCCGCTGCTGGTGTTCATGCTGATGCGGCTCAACCGGGAATACCGCGCCGAGGCGGCCATCCTCGAAATGTTCCGGACCGACCGGCCGGAGTTGGTGAAATATGCGCGGCACCGGGTGTTCGTCCTCGTCGACTCGGTGGACCTGGCGGTGATCGAGGCGCTGCGCTACGGCCGGGGACTGCGTGCCGACGAACTGACCGCCGTGCATTTCATGGTCGACCCGGCCCACGCCGCGCAACTGCGCAAGCGCTGGGATCACTTCGGTCTGGACACGCCGCTGCGGGTGGTGGACTGCCCGGACCGGCGGATCAGCCGGGCCGCGCAACTCCTGGTGGCCAAGGCGCGCGACGAACAACCGCACACCAACGTGACGGTGCTGCTGCCGCGCCGGACGTTTGCGCGGCTGCTGGGCCGGCTGTTGCACGATCGCACGGCGGACAAGATCTCCCGCGCGGTGAGCCTGATCCCGGATGCGGCGGCCACGATCGTGCCCTATGACGTGGAGTCGCGAATCAAGGAGGCCTATCCCGACACGTTCGAGCAGCGGATCGCACAGGAGGTCGAGAAGTTCGAGGCGTGGGTGTCGCGGGGCGAGGACGAGAAGGTGGACGCCTACGAGCACCCCGAGCGGCCGGCATCGGTGATTCTGGTGGCGGGGCTGATCTCGGGGCAGCGGGCCACCGTCGAGGGCCGGGTCAACCAGGTCGAGGACGTCACCGACCGCGGTCGCACCTTTCGACAGGTCGTCGTCGGGGACAACAGCGGGGAAATTACCGTCACCTTCCGTCCCGGCCACGGGGGCGCCGACATTCAGCCGGGCCAGCTGCTGCGGCTCACCGGGAAGGCCCGCCAGACCGGCAACCGGCCCGTATCGATGGTCGATCCGCTCTATCACGTGATCGAGGACCCCGCGAAGGCCGTCGACTCCGGCGAACCCGAAGGGGGCGGCGGGAGGTAACGTGGCGCCGCCGAACGGCGCGACCGGTCGTGACGCCACCCGGCCGCGGCGGGCCGTGTCCCGTCCGAATTGGATTGCGGGCAAACGATTTTCGCGCGTGTGGGGATGGCGCGACGAGCGGTTTCCGCCACGCCCGGAACGCCGATGTGGCGAACGCAGGTTGGGTCGGTAAGCTGGCACCGCACGATTGCCCAACGCCGTTGGGGGAGAACAGGGGACTGTGCATTGCGTGTCGCAACCGCCACACCCGTTGCTGTGATCGGTATGGCCTGCCGACTTCCCGGTGGGATCGATTCTCCGCAACGGCTCTGGGACGCATTGTTGCGCGGCGATGACCTCGTGGGCGAGATCCCCGCCGACCGCTGGGACGCGGACCTCTACTACGACCCCGAACCCGGCGTGCCCGGCCGGTCGGTCACGCGGTGGGGCGCCTTCCTGGACGACGTCGCGGGCTTCGACTGCGACTTCTTCGGGATGACCGAGCGCGAGGCCACCGCGATCGACCCGCAACACCGCTTGCTGCTGGAAACGTCATGGGACGCCATCGAGCACGCGGGCCTCGATCCCGCGGACCTGTCCCACTCGCAGACCGGCGTCTTCGTCGGGCTCACCCACGGCGACTACGAACTGCTGTCCGCCGACTGCGGTGCCGCCGAAGGCCCGTACGGGTTCACCGGAACCAGCAACAGCTTCGCGTCCGGCCGGATCGCCTACACCCTGGGTCTGCACGGCCCGGCGGTGACCGTGGACACCGCGTGCTCGTCCGGCCTGATGGCCGTCCACCAGGCCTGCGGCAGCCTGTACAGCGGGGAAAGCGACGTCGCCCTGGCCGGCGGCGTGGTCGTGACACTCGAACCGCGCAAGTCGGTCTCCGGGTCGCTGCAGGGCATGTTGTCGCCGACCGGTCGCTGCCACGCCTTCGACGCCGGCGCCGACGGCTTCGTGTCCGGCGAGGGCTGCGTCGTGCTGCTGCTCAAGCGGCTCGACGACGCGCAACGCGACGGCGATCGCGTCCTGGCCGTCGTCCGCGGCACCGCGGCCAACCAGGACGGCCGCACCGTGAACATCGCCGCGCCGTCGGAAACCGCCCAGGTGGCCGTGTACCGGAAAGCCCTCGACACGGCCGGCGTCGACCCCACCACGGTCGGCTTCGTCGAGGCGCACGGCACCGGCACGCCGGTGGGGGACCCGATCGAATACTCGAGCCTGGCCGCCGTGTACGGCACCGGTGGGCCCTGCGCTCTCGGGTCGGTGAAGACGAATTTCGGCCACACGCAGTCCACCTCCGGACCGCTGGGGTTGATGAAGGCGATCCTCGCGCTGCAGCACGGCGTGGTGCCGCAAAACCTGCACTTCACCCGGCTGCCCGACGAGATGACCCGGATCAAGACCGAACTGTTTGTGCCGCAGGCCAACACGCCCTGGCCGACCGACGGCCGGCACCCGCGCCGCGCCGCGGTGTCGTCCTACGGAATGTCGGGCACCAATGTGCACGCCGTCCTGGAGCAGGCGCCCGCGCCGGCCGGCGTGCCCGACCCGACGAACGGCGACGGGGCGTTGTTGTTCCCGGTGTCGGCCACGTCCGCGGAGCAGCTGCGCGTGACGGCCGCCCGGCTCGCCGACTGGGTCGACGAGCACACCGGCGGCGCCGGCACCGCGGGCCTGCACGACCTCGGCTACACCCTGGCGCGCCGCCGGGCACACCGGCCGGTGCGGACGGTGGTCTCGGCCGGCGACTTCGGCGAGCTGAGCGCGGTCCTGCGCGACGTGGCCACCACCGACGTCCCGTACGAGCCCGCCGTCGGCCAGGACGACCTGGGGCCGGTGTGGGTGTTCTCCGGACAGGGGTCGCAGTGGCCGCGGATGGGCGCCGAACTGCTGGCCAGGGAACCGATGTTCGCGGCGACCATCGCCGAGCTGGAGCCGCTGATCGCCGAAGAGTCGGGATTCTCGGTGACCGAGGCCATGTCCGCGCCGGAGGTGGTGACCGGCATCGACCGGGTGCAGCCCACGATCTTCGCGATGCAGGTCGCGCTGGCCGCGGCGATGAGGTCGTACGGCGTGCGTCCCGGCGCCGTCATCGGGCATTCCCTCGGTGAATCCGCGGCGGCGGTCGTCGCGGGCGGGCTGTCGCTGCGAGACGGGGTGCGCGTCATCTGCCGCCGCTCCCGGCTGATGGCCCGGATCGCCGGCAGCGGCGCGATGGCCTCGGTGGAACTGCCCGGCCAGCAGGTGTTGTCGGAGCTGTCCATCCGCGGGGTTTCCGATGTCGTCCTGTCCGTCGTCGCCTCACCGACGTCGACGGTCGTCGGCGGCGACACACAGACGATCCGCGACCTGGTCACGTCCTGGCAAGAGCAGGACGTGCTGGCGCGCGAGGTGGCGGTGGACGTGGCCTCGCATTCGCCGCAGGTGGAGCCGATCCTCGACGAGCTGGTCGACGCGCTGGCCGGCCTCGAGCCGCGCGAGCCGGAGGTTCCCTACTACTCGGCGACGCTGTGGGATCCCCGCGAGCGGCCGTCGTTCACCGGCGACTACTGGGCCGAAAACCTGCGCTACACCGTGCGATTCGCCGCGGCGGTGCAGGCCGCCCTCAAGGACGGCTTCCGGGTCTTCGGGGAGCTGGCGCCGCATCCGCTGCTCACCCATGCGGTCGAGCAGAACGCCGGCAGCCTCGACATGCCCATCGCGGCGCTGGCCGCCATGCGCAGGGAGCAGGAGCTGCCGGTCGGCCTGCGCGGCTTCGTCGCCGACGTGCACAGCGCCGGCGCCGCGGTCGATTTCTCGGTGCTGTACCCCAGCGGGCGCTTGGTGGACGCCCCGCTCCCGACGTGGACGCACCGCAGGCTGCTGCTCAGCCGCGAGGACAAGGAGCACGCGCACGGCGCCTCAATCCTCCCCGTCCATCCACTGCTCGGTGCGCACGTGCACCTGCACGAGGAGCCCGAGCGGCACGTCTGGCAGGGCGACGTCGGCACCGAGGCGCACCCGTGGCTCGGCGACCACCAAATCCACGGCGTGGCAGCATTTCCCGGCGCCGCCTATTGCGAGATGGCGCTCGCCGCGGCGCGTGCGGCCGTCGGCGAACGGTGCGAGGTCCGCGACGTCACGTTCGAGCAGACGTTGTTGCTGGACGACCGGACGCGGGCGTCGTGCGCGGCGACGGTCGCCGCGCCCGGCGTCCTCGAGTTCACGGTGGACACCCACGAAGAGGGCGAGCGCGTGCGCCGCGCGGCCGCCGTACTGCGGGCGCTCGGCGGAGCCGACGAGGCGGAGCTGCGGCAGCCGCCGGCCCATGACATGTCGACGCTGATCGGCAATCACCCGTCCGGCATGGACGGGGCGGAACTGCGAAAAGCCTTCGATGCGGCCGGGATTCAGTACGGCCCGGCCTTTTCGGGTTTGGCGGCGGCACTCGTCGCCGACGGGGGCGTCGGCACGGTGCTCGCCGAGGTCGCGCTTCCCGGGGCGATCCGCTCGCAGCAGTCGGGCTACGCGATCCATCCGGCCCTGCTGGACGCGTGCTTCCAGTCGGTGGTCGTCCATCCCGAGGTGCAGCGGGCGAGCGCCGGCGGCCTGCTGCTGCCGGTGGGTGTGCGGCGGTTGCGCACCTATTGCTCGACGCGGAACGCGCAATACTGCCTCGCGCGGGTGACGTCGTCTCGCCCCGGCGAGTGCGAGGCGGACCTCGACGTGCTGGACCAGTCGGGCACCGTGCTGCTGACCGTCGAGGGGCTGCGGCTGGCCGGCGGGGTCTCCGAGCACGAGCGGGCCCACAGGCTGCTCAACGAGCGGTTGTTGACCATCGAGTGGGAGCCGCGCCAACTGCCGGACCCGTCGCGGGCGGAGCCCGGCTCGTGGCTGCTGCTCAGCGCGTGCGAGGCGACGGATCCGCTGACGGCGCAACTGAGCGAGGCGCTGAATGCCGATGGCGGGCAATGCACCACGGTGTCGGTGCCGCTCGGGTCGGCGGGGACCGCCCGGCTGCGCACGCTGCTGGGCGGCCAGGGCCCGGCCGCCTCGAATGGGCACGGACCGCTCAAGGGCCTGACGGGTGTCGTCGTGGTGACCGGGCAGCGGGTCGGCGGGGCCGACGAGGCGCGGCGCGGTCGCGACTACGTGTCCCACCTCGTGACGATCGCCCGGGAGCTCTCCGAGCTGCCAGGTGAATCGCCCCGGCTTTTCGTGGTGACCAGGAACGCCGCGAGCGTGGTTGCGGGGGACGTGGCCAACCTGGAGCAGACCGGGCTGCGCGGGCTGCTGCGGGTGATCGATTCCGAGCACCCGCACCTGAGCGTCACCCAGGTCGACGTCGACGGGGTCACCGCACCGGAAAGCATTGCGGCGCAGCTGACAAGCGGGTCGGAGGAGGACGAGACCGGGTGGCGGCACGGCCAGTGGTACACCGCGCGGCTGCGGCCCGGCCCGCTGCGGCCGGCCGAACGGAGGACCACGTTCGTCGACCACGACCGGGACGGCATGCGCCTGCAGGTCCGCGCGCCCGGCGACCTGGAATCGCTGGAGTTCGTCGCGTTCGACCGCGTCCCGCCCGGGCCGGGGGAGATCGAGGTCGCGGTCGCCGCGTCCACCGTCAACTTCGCCGACGTCCTGGTCGCCTTCGGTCGTTATCCCACCTTCGAGGGCTACCAGCAGCAGCTGGGGGGCGACTTCGCCGGCGTGGTGACGGCCGTCGGGCCGGATGTCACCGAGCACGAGGTCGGCGATCGCGTCGGCGGCATGTCCCGCAACGGCTGCTGGGGTACCTTCGTCATCGCCGACGCCCGGCACGCGGTCACCCTCCCGGCCGGCATGGCGCTGGAAGACGCCGCCGCGGTGCCCACCGCCTCGGCGACCGCCTGGTACGGCCTGCACGACCTGGCCCGCATCGCGCCGACCGACAAGGTGCTCATCCACTCCGGCACCGGCGGCGTCGGACAGGCGGCCATCGCGATCGCCCGCGCCGTGGGCTGCCAGATCTTCGCGACCGCCGGCAGCCCGCAGCGCCGGCAATTGCTGCGCGACATGGGGATAGAGCACGTCTACGACTCGCGCAGCGCGGCGTTCGCCGACGAGATCCGCCGTGACACCGGCGGATACGGCGTCGACGTGGTGCTCAACTCGCTGCCGGGCGCCGCCCAGCGCGCCGGAATCGAGTTGCTGGCCTTCGGCGGGCGGTTCATCGAGTTGGGCAAGCGGGACATCTACCGCGACAGCCAGCTCGGGCTGTTTCCGTTCCGCCGCAACCTGTCTCTGTTCGCGGTCGACCTGGGCCTGTTGACGTTCAGCCACCCGCAGACGGTCCGCCGCCTGTTGACCACCGTGTACCAACGGACGGCCGACGGCGAGTTGCCGATGCCGCGGACCACGCACTACCCGATCCACGACGCGGCCGCCGCCGTCCGCCTGGTCGGCGCGGCCGGGCACACCGGGAAGGTGGTGCTCGACGTGCCGCGCGCGGGACGCAGCGTGGCCGCGGTCTCCCCGGAGGACGTCCGCCCGTTCCGCCCCGACGGCGCCTACATCGTCACCGGGGGCATCGGCGGGCTGGGGCTGTTCTTGGCCGGTGAGATGGCGGCCCGAGGTGCCGGGCGGATCGTGCTGAACTCCCGCTCGGCGCCGAACGACCAAGCGCGCCTTGCCATTGAACGCCTCCGGGCGGCCGGGGCCGACATCGCGGTCGAGTGCGGCGACATCGCCGAGCCGGCCACGGCCGAACGCCTGGTGGCGTGCGCGGCGGCTACGGGGCTGCCGGTGCGCGGGGTGTTGCACGCGGCGGCGGTCGTCGAGGACGCCACGCTGACCAACGTCAGCGACGAACTCATCGACCGGTGCTGGGCGCCGAAGGTTTACGGGGCCTGGAATCTGCACCGTGTCCTGCAAGAGGGAACGGGCGGGCGGCCGCTGGACTGGTTCTGCTCGTTCTCCTCGGCCGCCGCCCTGGTCGGCTCCCCGGGGCAGGGCGCGTACGCGGCGGCCAACAGTTGGCTGGACGCGTTCGCCTTCTGGCGGCGCACACAGGGGCTGCCGGGTTGCGCGATCGCCTGGGGCGCATGGTCGGAAGTCGGCCGCGCCACCGCCCTGGCGGAAGACGCCGGCACCGCGATCACGCCGGCGGAGGGCTACCACGCCTTCGAGTCGCTGTTGCGCTATGACCGCCCCTACTCCGGCTATGCGCCGATCATCGGAACGCCCTGGCTCACCTCGTTCGCGCAACGCAGCCGCTTCGCCGAGGCGTTCGGATCGATGGGCCAGGGCAGGCCCGACACGGGCAAGTTCCTGGCCGAACTGGGGGCGCTGCCCCGCGACGAATGGCCGAGCGCCATCCGACGGCTGGTCTCCGGCCAGATCAGCCTATTGCTGCGGCGCACAATAGATCCCGACCGTCCGTTGTCCGACTACGGGCTGGACTCGCTGGGCAACCTGGAGTTGCGAACCCGCATCGAAACCGAAACCGGCGTGCGCGTCAGCCCCACCAAGATCACCACGGTTCGCGATTTGGCGGACCATCTGTGCGACGAGCTGGCCGCCTCGGAGGTCGCGCCATCCGCGTCGTGACCGGGGCGGGGGAGTCGGTCAGCCGCCGAACGTCGGACGGGGCATCTTGAAAGCGCGCCGCCCGTTGCGCAGGACGGGCACCCCGGTGACTCCCCGCCCCGGCCGCACGGGCGGTACGCCGCCCAACGTGCTCGCGGGCGAGTGGGCCTCGGACGGCGGTGCCGCCCGAAAACCCGCTTCCCGCAACGGCGCCGGGTCGCCGGCGGGGCTGGCCGTCACCCAGTTCTGCGGCACCGACAGTCTGCCGATCGGCACCGCCCTGCCCGCGTCGGCCAGCACCGGACCGCGCAGCCCCGCCGAGCCCGCCGTCTGAGCCCCGACCGTGGTGACCCGGGGAACGGGGGCACCGGCGGAGCCGGATTGGATGTCGGAGCGGTAGAGGCCCGTCCCGCCGCTCATGCCCGACGTTTCCGTACGGCTGAAGGCCGCGCCGAGATTCGCCGGTCCGGTCAGGGTGTTGAAGTCACTGAATGCGGTGAGTACCGACGACTCCGCCGAGGTGGACGCTGGCGAGGTGCCCGGGCTCGAAGCGCCCGCCGCCGAAAGTGTCTGCAGCTGTTGCGAAATGGCGGGCGCCAGCCCTGCCACCGTCGTCTGGGCATGCCCGGCGGTCGAGGTGCCCGTCGCTTGGGCGACCGCGGCGGCCTGACCGGATTGCCCGGCGTCGCTCGTGGTCCGCGGCGGCGGGGCGAACGGCGTCAGCGCGGTCGCGGCGGAAGCGGACGCGGCGTACCCGTACATCGCGGCGGCGTCCTGGGCCCACATCTCGGCGTATTCGAGTTCGGTCGCCGCGATCGCCGGCGTGTTCTGGCCGAAGAAGTTGGTGGCGACCAGAATCGCCAGCCGCGCGCGGTTGGCGGCGACCACCGCGGGAGGCACCGTCGCGGCGAATGCCGCCTCGTACGCGCCCGCCGCCGCGCGGGCCTGGGCTGCCGCCTGCTCGGCGAGCGTCATCGTCGCCGAGGCCCACGCCACATACGGTGCGGCGGCGGCCGCCATCGCCATGGCCGCACCGCCCGACCAGCTTTGGCTCAAGTCGGCGACAACCGAGGAGTATCCGATCGCGTATGACTCCAGCTCTGCGGCCAGGGCGTCCCAGGCCGCCGCGGCCGCCATCAGCGGCCCCGCACCCGGCCCGGAATACATTCTCGCCGAGTTGATTTCGGGCGGCAGCGCCCCGAAATCAAACATCCAAGTCCCTTTCCTGGCCGGGTGTCAACCGTCGCGCGGGCCTCGCGCAACGAACAATCTGCGGTGCTGTGTGCGCTGACGGGCGCGAATCGCCGCTAGCCGCCCACCGAAGGGCGCGGCATCTTGAATTGGCGTGGCGCCACCCGCAACACGTTGTTGACCGAGGGACGTGACAACAGCCCGGAAGACGACGCCCCGGCGCTCGTTGCCGGCACCCCGTTGAACATGTTGGTCGGCGGTCCTTCGTGCCACGACGGCCCACCGTCGAGCTCGGTGTCCGACAGCCAGTGCGCATCGGCAACCGTGACGGCCGCCGGATTCGTCGTGGCCCAGGTCTGCGGAACGGACAGCCTCCCCACCGCCGTCGCATTGCCCGTGCTCGCCAGCACCGCAGGGCGCGCGCCGGCCGAACTCAAGGCCGCCGCCTCGCTGCTGATGGCGGGGGTGGCCGCCGCCCTGGCGGCATCTTTGCCGGCTTGGATGGAAGACCGGTATATCCCGGTGTAGCCGCTCATCGCCGAGGTGCTGGTACGACTGAAGTTGGAGGCCAAGCCCGCCGGGCCGGTAAGGGTATTGAAATTGCTGAATGCGGTCAGCACCGAGGATCCCGCCGAGGTGGGAGCCGCCGAGGAGCCCGCCGCGCCCCCCGACGCAAGGGTCTGCAACTGCTGCGGCACAGCCGATGTCAGTTGGGACAGGGTGCGCTGGGCGCTCCCGGCGGCTGAGGTGCCGGTGGCCTGGCCGACTGCGGCGGCCTGCGCGGATTGCGCGCCGGCGTTGGTGGTCTGCGGCGGCTGGGTGAACTGCCGCAGCGTCGTCGCGGCCGACGAGGACCCGGCGTACCCGTACATCGCGGCGGCGTCTTGCGCCCACATCTGTTCGTACGCGGACTCGGTCGCCCCGATCATCGCGGTGTTCTGCCCGAACACGTTCGTCGCCACCAGCGCCCGCAGCTGGGCGCGGTTGGCAGCCACGAGTGCGGGCGGCACGGTGGCGCCGAAGGCGGCCTCGAAGGCCGCCGCGGCCGCCCGGGCCTGGCTGGCGGCCTCTTCGGCCTGCACGCCCGCGTCGGTCACCCACGCCAGGTAGGGCGCCGCCGCACCGGCCATCGCCGTTGACGCACCGCCAGACCAACTTTCGCCTTGCAATTGCGCCAGCGCCGCGGTGTACCCGCGCGCCGCCGATTCCAGCCCGTTGGCCAAGACGTCCCACGCCGCGGCCGCCGCCAGCATCGGTCCGGATCCGGGACCCGAATACATTCGGCCCGAATTGATTTCGGGCGGCAGTGCCCCGTAGTCGAGCATGTGGTCCCCCTTCGTCAGCCGGTCGCGGGCAGCGAATCCGCGGCACGTCCGGCCCGGCGGATCGGCCGAGATCGCGGGATCCCAGAGAACTCGGCCGATACGGCGGGCGCGGGCCCGGGCATGACCAAATGAATGGCCAGTTGTCCTTCGCCTCGCGGCTGCCGCACAAATGGACTGCATTGTTCCGGGGGGCCGTCGGCCGTCGGCGATGACGTGCGAATTATGGCGGTCCCCGGCGCCATCGCGCCTTGCCAATTGCGGAGCTACCGCATTAGCAACGTGGTTTACCTATTTCGCAGTTAAACCGAATTGCGCGCATTCGGCAACGCGAAATCGTTGATGTACAGGAGATTTCCAGCTAACTTCACCGGTACGTCCAGATATGCGCGTCGCGCGGGTGGCGACGGCCGTCCGCGGGATTCGCTCAAAGTGTCGCGGCTTCGATCGGTCGCCGCCGCGGCAAGGGCTGACCCCGACAGCAAACCCTCTGGTGAGCGGTGCCGGGGAGGTGGTCCCCGCAGCCGGCAAAGGTGGCCGCTGACCCGCCCGGGGGGGCGTCTTACCTGCGCCGGCCTCGCGTGCCCGGATTAGCCTCGCGCGTCCCATCGATATGTCAAAGCGGCGGGCTTTTTTCACGGAGGCGACTGTATAAATTCGTTGGGGCGGTTCATATCTGGACATATCGGTGAGGTTGGCTGGAAATGTCCTGTAAACGCGTGATTCGAGTTGTCGAACGCGCGCATTTCGATTTGACTGTCGGTCGGTTGGCCATACCGCGTACCCACCCGGGACGTACCGGTGGGCGGCGGCGCGCGACGTTGATGGAACCGCTGCATTTGTGCGTCACCGCTGACGCCGAGGGTTCCATCGAATGTTGATTCGACGCGCGGCCGGCCGACCGCGGGCGTTCGCGGCCGAACGGCCTCGCGCACGTGAGGACAACGCGAAGAGGGCTGACAGCGGATCGATCTCGATCACCCGATGCTGAATCAGCAATCGCCCCAATGGAACCGGCCGCCAAGGAGCGCGATGGCGGCCGACGTGACCGGTGAAAGGTAACTCACGCATGACGCGTACCCAACGCATCCCGGACTGGGACCCAGAGGATGTCGCCGCGTGGGACGTCGGCAACAGCGCCATCGCCCGTCGCAACCTGATCTGGTCGATCGCCACCGCGCACGTCGCCTTCTCCATCTGGTACCTCTGGTCGGTGATGGTGCTGTTCATGCCGGTGTCGACGTACGGTTTCTCGACCGGCGACAAGCTGCTGATGGGGGCCACGGCGTCGTTGGTCGGGGCGGTCGCGCGCATCCCCTACGCGATGGCGGGTGCCCGATTCGGCGGGCGCAACTGGGCGATGTTCTCGTCGGCCATACTGCTGATTCCCACCGCGGGAACCATTGTGCTGCTGAACCATCCGGGGCTGCCGTTGTGGCCGTACCTGATCTGCGCCGCCCTGACCGGATTGGGCGGCGCCAACTATTCGGCCTCGCTGTCCACCGCCGAGGCGTTCTTCCCGCAGCGGCTCAAGGGCTTCGCACTGGGCCTGACGGGCGGGATCGCGAATCTCGGCTCGGCGGTCATCCAGGCCGTGGGCCTGTTCGTGCTGGCCACGGCGGGACACGAGGCGCCGTACTGGGTGTGCGCGGTATACCTGGTGCTGCTGGCCGTCGCCGGCCTCGGCGCGGCGCTGTTCATGGACAACCTGCACTACCGCATCGACATGAGCCACCTCAAAGAGGTGTTGCGGGTCCCCGACTCCTGGGGCATCGCGTTCCTTTATCTGTGTTGCTCCGGTTCGTTTCTCGGCTTCGCCTTCGCCTTCGGCCAGGTGCTCCAGCACAACTTTTTCTTGGGTGGGCAAAGCCACGCCCAGGCGGCGCTGCACGCGGCCGAGGTCGCCTTCGCGGGACCGCTGTTGGGATCGGTGGCGCGGGTGGCCGGCGGCAAGCTCAGCGACCGCTTCGGCGGTGGCCGCGTCAGTGTGGCGTTGTTGGTGTGCATGATCGTGGGCGGCGGGTTTCTGGTCGCGGTCAGCACCCACGACGACATGACCCGCGGCGCGGGCAAGCCGGTGACGGTGTTCACCATGGTGGGCTACATCGTCGGCTTCATCGCGCTGTTCGTCTTTTCCGGCGCGGGCAAGGGCTCGGTGTACAAGCTGATCCCTTCGGTCTTCGACGAGCGCAGCCGGGAACTGAATCTCGGCGACACCGAACGCCGGCAGTGGGCGCGGGTCCGATCCGGAACCTTGATCGGTTTCGCCGGGGCGTTCGGCGCGCTCGGCGGCGTGGGAATCAACCTGGCCCTGCGCCAGTCCTACGACAGCGCCGGTACCGAGACGCCCGCGTATTGGATCTTCCTCGCGTGCTACGTCGCGGCCGCCCTGCTGGCCTGGGTGCGGTACGGGCGACCACGGACCATGCCCGCGCCGGGGCCGGTGCCGCCCGGGCAGGAAGGCGCCCTCCCGCAGGGGTCGGCTGCGACGTCGCTGGTGGTGGCGCGGATGCACCGTGCCCATTCCGCCGACGCGCGGGTGGCGCGTCCGTGAGGCCGAATCCGGGTCGTTGAGTCGACCCGCGGGGGCGACGGCGAAGCTTTGGCTGTAAATCTCCTGTAAGTTGACCATCTTAAGTTGTAAAGTGGGCGCACCGGCGTTTTACTCGACGAAGGAGGCGTGGGATAAGCCGCGATTGGCTGTCAATGTCGGTGGCCGACGGTTCCTGCGGAAGGTTCAGCACCGCCGGCTGGCAAGGCATGCAGTCGTACGTGACGTGGAGGACGACGAGTGGCCGTTCGGGTTTCGCAGATACCTGGAAACGGCCGGCTCTGCGCCCAAAGCCCAACGGGCGCGCGCTGTCCGGGTTGGCAAGCACTGAGTTGTTGACGAACCTGGCCGGGCCGGACTCCCTGGGTTCTCAGGGCGGCGGGGTCAGGGGCGCGACAGCATCGTCGGCGAAAGGTGGATATCGCGTGGCGCGTTCGCATCGCATCGCGGTCTGGGACCCAGAGGACGCCGCGGCCTGGGACAACGGAAACCGCGTCATCGCCCGCCGGAACCTGTTCTGGCAGGTCGTGAACGTCCATGTCGCCTTCTCGATTTGGTACCTGTGGTCGGTGATGGTGCTGTTCATGCCGCAATCGGTTTACGGCTTCTCCACCGGCGACAAGCTGTTGATCGGCGCCGTAGCCTCCCTGGTGGGCGGGCTGGCCCGCATCCCCTACGCGATGGCCGCCAATTGGTTCGGCGGGCGCAACTGGACGATGATCTCGGCGGCCGTGCTGCTCATCCCGACCGCCGGCGCGATCGTGCTGCTGGCCCATCCCGGCTTGCCCTTGTGGCCATACCTGGTGTGCGCGGCGCTGACCGGCCTGGGCGGCGGCAACTACTCGGCGTCGCTGGCCAAAGTCGACGGCCTGTTCCCGCAACGCCTCAAGGGAGTGACGCTCGGCCTCATCGGCGGGATGGCCAACCTCGGTTCCGCCGGCATTCAGGCCGTCGGACTGGTGGTGCTGGCCACCGCCGGGCATGAGGCGCCGTACTGGGTCTGCGCGATCTACCTGGTGCTGCTCGCGATCGGCGGCATCGGCGCGGCGCTGTTCATGGACAACGTCGTCGCGCACCGCACGGGCCTGTCGCTGCACAACCTGCGCGCGATCATGTCGGTGCCCGACTCCTGGGCCATCTCGTTCTGCTACATGTGCGCGTCGGGGTCGTTCCTCGGTTTCGCGTTCGCCTTCGGCCAGGTGTTGGCGCACAACTTCACGGCGGCCGGGGAAAGCCACAGCCAGGCGGCGCTGCACGCCGCCGAGATCGCCTTCATCGGCCCGCTGCTCGGATCGCTGGCGCGCATAGTCGGCGGCAAGGTGAGCGACCGCTTCGGCGGCGGCCGGGTCACGCTGACCGTCTTCGTCGCCGCCATCGTTGCCGGCGCGTTGCTGGTCGGGGTCAGCATGCAAGCGGACGCCGCCGAGGAGCGGAGCGCCGACGTGACGGGGCCGACGATGGTGGGCTACATCGTCGGCTTCATCGCGCTGTTCATCTTCTGCGGCGCGGCCAAAGGGGCGGTGTACAAGCTGATCCCGTCGGTCTTCGAGGAGCGCGGTCGCGCGCTTGGTCTCGGCAACGGCGAACGCCACCATTGGGCCCGGGTCCGGTCGGGGGCGCTGATCGGTTTCGCCGGGGCCTTCGGCGCGCTGGGCGGGGTGGGAATCGACCTGACACTGCGGCAGTCCTATGACACCGAAGGCACCGAAACCCCGGCATTCTGCATCTTCCTGGCGTGTTACGTCGTGGCGGCACTGCTGGTGTGGGCCCGCTACGTGCGGCCACAGAGCCGGCACGCGTCGATCTCGGCGGCGTCGCGGGAAACCACGGCGGGGGAGACGGTCAAAACGTGACGCCATGCGCGATCGGGCATCGATGAAATACCCACGGTCTGTTCACATCCCATGTTCACATCCCATGTTCACATCCCATGTCCACATCCCACGAGGAGCTAGAAGGAAATGTCCAACAACATCACCTGGCACGAGCACAACATCAGTCGCGATGAGCGCGAGAAACTCAACGGCCATCGCGGATGCGTCATCTGGTTCACCGGGCTGAGCGGCAGCGGCAAGAGCACGGTCGCGAACCTCGTCGAGCAAAAGCTGTACGAGCGCGGGGTGCGGAGCTTCCTGCTGGACGGGGACAACGTGCGCTATGGGCTGAACGCCGGGCCGGGGATCCTCGAAGAACGGCACGGGAGCGAGTTCGCGCAACGGTTCGGCCTGGGCTTCTCCGCCCAGGATCGTGAAGAGAACATCCGCCGAATCGGCGCGGTGTCCAAGCTGTTCTGCGAGGCCGGCGTCATCGCCTTGACGGCCTTCATCAGCCCCTACCGCCGTGACCGCGACGCGGTGCGCGCCACGCTGAGCGATGGGGATTTCCAGGAGATCTTCATCGACACCCCCATCGAGGTCTGCGAACAGCGCGACCCCAAGGGGCTCTACAAGAAGGCCCGGGCCGGCGAGATCAAGGGTTTCACCGGGATCGATGACCCCTACGAGGCGCCGGCACGGCCGGAGTTGCGGCTCGAAGGCGGCGAGAAGCCGGCGGAGACCCTGGCCGACGAGGTGGTTCTCCACCTCGAGCGGGCGGGAGTGATTCCCGCGCTCGACCGCAGCCAAAATCCCCGGGAAGGAATGGTCGAAGTCTGACAAGCCGCGCTGGCCGGTGTCAGCCCGGCGCGCCCAACCACGAACCGCCGATCACACGGACAAGAAAAAGAGGTCATCATGAACTACAAGGGCCACAACGGAAATCCCATTGTGGAACGGATATCCACCGATAATGCCGCGGGCCAGATCAAGGGCATGCCGCGGGTTCCCATCTCGAAAGCCACCGCGCACGAGGTGATCAGCCTCTCCTACGGCTTCTTCACCCCCCTGACGGGGTTCATGGGGCGGCAGGAGGTCGACGGGACGCTGGACAACATGCAGCTCCCGGACGGAACGCTGTGGAGCATCCCGATCGTCTTCGATATGTCCGCCGACGAAATCGCGAGGCTGAACATCAGGGAGGGCGACCGCGTCGTCCTCGAATACCTCGACGCGCCCATGGCCATCTTCGAGATCTCCGAGATCTACGAGTATGACCTCGCGCGGATGGCCGAGAAGACCTACGGCACTTCGGATCCGCGGCACCCCGGCGTGAAGAAGACGCTGGCCTACCAGAACCGGTTCATCGGCGGCGACATCACGCTGATCAACGAGCCGATCTTCAACGAGCCGTTCAAGAGCTTCTGGCTCACTCCCAAACAGCACATGGAGGCGCTGGCCGAGCGGGACTGGAAGCACGCGGTCGCCCACCAAACCAGGAACGTGCCCCACACCGGCCACGAAGCGCTGATGAAGCAGGCCTGGCTGGCCGCAAACGAGGACATGCCCGTCGACAATCTCAACACCGGCGTGCTGGTGAACGCCATCATCGGCCAGAAGCGGGTCGGCGACTACATCGACGAGGCGATCCTGTTGGCGCAGAACGCGCTTCGGACCAACGGATACTTCCGCGACAACGTCCACATGGTGTCCTTCACGCTGTGGGACATGCGGTATGCGGGTCCCCGGGAGGCGATCTTCCACGCGATCCTGCGGACGAACCTCGGCTGCACCCATCACATGTTCGGGCGCGACCACGCGGGCGTGGGTGACTTCTACCATCCCTACGACGCCCAGAATCTGCTCAAGCAGCACAGGACCGAGCTCGGCATCAAACCGGTGTTCCTCAGGGAGAACTGGTACTGCCCGGAGTGTCAGGAGGTCACCAACTCGGCCCTGTGCGGCCACGACTCGCAGTCGCAGAGCTTCAGCGGCAGCCTGATCAGAAGCATCCTGACCGACGAGGTCAAGCCGACGCAGAAGGTGATGCGGCACGAAGTGTTCGAGGTCGTGATGGAATCCGCCGCCAAGTACGGGGAGGGCTCACCCTTCGTGACCGAGGAATACCTCAAGACCCGACGCCCGGTCTTCACGCTGAACGCATTGGAGGAGTCATGAGCACCACGGAGAAGATGATCAAGGTCAACGTCTGGATCAACGAGGAGAGGCTCGAGGCGTTGCAACAGGCCGGCATGGCCGACGCGGCAAAGGAAGCCTTCGCCGGCATGAGGCTGCTGGAGATCTACACGACCGAAGAGCAGAAGGATGTCGTGCTGCAGCGCTTCCCCGGGGCCAAGTACGACTCCGCCACGACCAAGTCGATCGAGTTGCTGCCGAAGAAGGCGAAGGACAGGCTGCTCGAACTGTCGATCGACATGCATTCCACCGGGCCCGACGTGATGGGCCGCTTCCTCGAGGAGGCGCAAGCCTGACGTCGCGGCCGCGGAAGAGTACCAGAAGCTAGCGAGCACCGACCGGTGATTGGGATAGCCCAGTCACCGGTCGGTGCCTTTCGGTGACGGTATGGACCTTTTGCTGGCGCGCTCGGTCGCGGCGGCGCGCCGGCAGCCCGCCCAGTGTCCGCATAGCCGCCGCATGGCGCCCTGCGGGGCCGGGGTGCGCCGCCCCGTGGTCGGCCCGGGTAGGGCCGAAAGGGCGTTTAGTTTTCACATTTTTGGCACATTCAACGACGCGGAGCGGGATCGCCGGTTCGCCCGGCCCAGGGCCCGACGGATGGCGTGTCGGCCGGGTCGTTCTTTTACGCGCCGGGACGACGTCGCGCCCGTAACTGGGCGGCGACGGCGCGCTCCCGCGGCGTGGATCTGTTTGCTGCCAAAAGGACAGGAAGCGTCCAACCGCAGCACAGGAAGTTGCCAGCTGCTCACCACATAATTTGAATCATCACGAGTTTAAATAGGCGCGGACGACAAGCGGGCTCGCTACGCGGTCGTGACTAGGAGACTCGAGGTCAGTTCGCCCCGCTTCGGTGGGACCGCTCGTGGCCCGTTCGACCAACTGGATAGCAACGCCGCCTGCCGAACTCTCGGGTGATGAAGACCCGGGGTTTTGCGGAGGTGTCCTTTACCGAACCGATCAGCCGGGTCGCGTTGCTCGCCAGAGCGTGTGAATCACGTTTCTCGCAACTGTTCTTACGGAAGGCACATCGACGGTGGAAAACCAACTTCTCGCTCCTACCAGAGTCCTGCGGGACTACCTCTCGGATTCCAGGGTCTGGGAAGACTTCCTGGCCCAGGGCGGCTTCGTCGAAAGCGACATCGTCGTCGCGGACCCGTTCAAAGCCGGCACCACCTGGACCCAGCGGATCGTCCAGCAGATTCTGCACAACGGTGAGGAACCCGATGGCGGGCTCTCGGACACCTCGCCGTGGCTGGATTCCAGCTGGGGCGACCACGCCGGGATGCTCAAGGTGCTCAAGGAGCAGCGGGAAGCCGGAATGCGGCGCGTCATGAAATCGCATCTGCCCGCCGATGCGCTGCCGATCGCCCCGGAGGCCCGCTACGTGTTCGTCGGGCGCAACGGCAAAGACCTGGGCATCAGCTTCCACAACTATCTGTACAACTTCAATCCGGCGACCATGGAGACGATCAACAAGATCCACGCCGAGTGGTCCGGGGACCCAAAGCCGTTGGTGATCCCCGAGGACATGCAGGAGTTCTTCGACCTGTGGCTGGACACCAACGGGTACCAGTGCTGCGACCTGCTCGACATCATGAAGACGTGGTGGGCGCTGCGCAATGAGCCGAACGTGCTGCTGCTGCACTACGGGGAGCTGAAGAGGGATCTCCGGGGCCAGATCGCCCGGCTCGCCCGGTTCTTCTCCATCGACCCGGCGTCGCTGCGAATGGACCTCATCGTGGAGCACTGCTCCTTCGACTACATGAGCGAGCGGGCGGAGAAGATGGCGCCCTTCGGCGGATCGCACATGTCGAGCGCCAAGGCCTTTTTCCACAAGGGGCTCAAGCGCGACCACCGCCAGGAGCTGACCCCGGAGCAGGTCGAGCGCTTCGACCGGGTCGCCCTCGAGAAGCTCGGCCCCGAGTGCGCCCATTGGCTGGAAAAGGGCGAAACCCTCCCGGCCGGCTGAGTTCACCGGAAACGACGTCACGGTGGCGCGGGACTTCGTGGTGACGCGGAGTCCCGCGGCGCCACGACAGGACACAGGGTCTATGGCTGATCGAGGCCTGGCACTTCGGGATCGCCTCCTCATGGCGGCAGTCGCTCTGGCATACATCGTGCTGGCGGCGGACCTGCACGGCTGCCACTACCTGTTGTTTCCCGGGTTGGCCGCGCTGTCCTACGACGTCTTGACGAGGCCGTGGGGGAAGTGGGCCGGCCAGCCCGGGCGGCTCCTGGTCACGCCGGTGGCGGGGGCGGTCATCGGTGTCCTGGTCACGCGGATGCTCCCGTTCGGCGTCGCGGCGATCCTGCTGATCGTCACATCCTGCGTGCTTCTACTGGCACTGCTCAAATCCACTGTCGGCCCGGGGATCGCGGCCGGGGCGCTACCGCTCTTCCTGGGAATCAAGACCTGGCTCTATCCGGCTTCCATCGCGCTGAGCCTGATCGTCCTCGTGGCGATTCTGCTGCCGTGGCAACGGCATTGCCGGCGTAAGTACCCGGAGCCCGGCATCTCGACGCCGAGCGTTGACGACGTTCTCGAGTCGCCGCCTGCCGGAACGGCCTGGGTAATGCCGTTTTTCGCGTTCTTGACGGTGATGGCGTTGTGCGCCACCACGGCGGGCCTGCGGCTGATCCTCTTCCCGCCGCTGATCGTCATCGCCTACGAGATGTTCGCCCATCCGTCGACGTGTCCGTGGGCGGGCAAGCCGTTGGCGCTGCCCGGGGTGTGCGTCCTCAATGCGGTCGCGGGATGGGGCGCGGTCAGCCTGTTCGGCCGCGGCGCCATCGCGGCCGCCTGCGCAATGGCGTTGGGCATCGCCGCCCTGCGTCTCCTGCGGCTGCGCATGCCGCCCGCACTGGCGGTCGGGCTGCTGCCCCTGGTCATCGGTTCGCCCACTATCAACTTCCCGATTTCCGTGGCTATCGGGTCCGGAGCATTGACGCTCGCTTATCAGTTCCATCAACGCTGGGGCACCGGCCACGGCCGCGCCGGCCGGAGTGTTCCCAATAGCATCAGGAGGGCGTAGTGCCGAATTCTCAACTGACGGCGGTTATCTGCGTGCTGTTCGCGCTCGTCGGGCTCGCCCAGCTGCTGGGGTATCTGTTTCTGAAGCTCGGTCAGCCGAAAGTCGTCGGGGAAATCCTCGCCGGTATCGTGCTCGGACCCGCGCTGCTCGGCCGGCTGCACTTCGTCGAGCACGTCGTCGGCACCGCCAGGCACAACACCCACATCCTGAGCTTCGTCTACTGGCTCGGCTTACTGCTGCTGATGTTCGTGTCCGGAGCGGAGGTGCAGCAACTGTTCGGCAAGGGTGAACGTCGGACGGTGAGTTGGCTGGTGATCGTGGGCACCGGCATCCCGTTCCTGCTGGGGCTGGCCTTCGGGCCCCAGCTGATCCGTCCGAGCCTGGCCGGACCGCACGGCAACCGGGTATCGCTCATCATCATCCTGGCGGTCGGCGTCGCCGTCACGTCCGTGCCGGTGGTTTCCAAGATCTTCGCCGACCTCAAGATCCTCGACACGCGTTTCGCGCGGCTGATCCTCGGGGTCGCGGTGCTCGAGGACATCGTGTTGTGGTTGGCGCTGGCGATCGCGACGTCGATCGCCGCGAAATCGCACCTGCATCCGTGGCAGATGGGCCTGCACCTGCTGATCACGGTGGCCTATTTCGCGCTCGGCCTGACGGTGGTGCCGCGCGTGATCAAGGCCTTCAACAAGGCGCGCTGGAACGTCCTCGCGCAACACTCGCCGACCGGTTATGCCATCGCGATCCTGCTGGCTTACTGCGCGGTCGCCGGGGCGCTCGATGTCAACCTCGTCTTCGCGGCTTTCCTCGCGGGCTTCGCGCTCGTGGACAACGAACGCGCGATCTTCGCCGACTCGATCGACGCGATCAGCAAGGTTTCCTTCGCGTTCTTCATCCCGGTCTACTTCGCGATCGTCGGCCTCAAGCTGGACCTCATCCGGGGCGTCTCCCTGCCGATGATCGTCATCTTCATCGCCGGCACCTGCGTCGTGAAAATGTTGTCGGTGGCACTCGCGGGGAGGTTCGCGGGATTCCGGGGCCTCGAGTTGATCAACCTCGGGATCACCACCAACGCCCGGGGCGGCCCCGGAATCGTGCTGGCCAGCGTCGCTTTCGATGCCGGCATCATCAGCTCGAAGTTCTACACCACCCTGGTGGTCGCGGCCGTGCTCACGTCCCAGCTGGCGGGCGCCTGGCTCGACTACGTGCTGCGCAGGGGCTGGCCATTGCTCAAATCCGATGTCGTCGAGGAGGATTCGCCCGTCGCGGGGGAGGGGGCGCCAGCGGCAGAACCTGTCGCGGCCGCGTCCGAGGACGCGATCGGTACGGCGTCGTGACGGGGCGTAGGGGCGCCCCGGCGCGGGTCGCGGCTTGGCCGCTCAGGCGTCCAGCCGGGTGAACTGCTGCCGGCGGTAATGCTCGACACAGGCGGCCCGCCGGATCTTGCCGCTCGTCGTGGTGGGGATCGACCCCGGCGGCACCAGCACGAGATCGGCGACGTTCAGGCCGTGCGAGCTCGAAATCGCCGCGGTGACATCGTTTTTGACCACGTCGAGCAGGCGAAGCACCTCCTCGTCGGAATCGCCCCGCTTCTTCAATTCGATGATGGTGACCAGTTTCTCGGTCTCGTCCACCGGGACGGAGATCGCCGCGACCCGGCCCCCGGTGATCCCCTGGACGGTCGATTCGATGTCCTCGGGATAGTGGTTGCGCCCGTACACGATGAGCAGATCCTTCATCCGCCCCACGATGAACATCTCGCCCTCGGAGACGAACCCGAGATCCCCGGTGCGCAGCCATCCTCGCTCGGGCGTGCCCGGTGACGGCTCGGCGAGGACGCCGCCGAAGGTGCGCTCGGTCTCCTCTGGCTTCTGCCAGTAGCCGCCCGCCACGTTGTCGCCGTGGACCCAGATTTCCCCGACCGTGCCCGCCGGGCATTCCCTGCCGGTGTCCGGATCCACGATTCGCACCGCCGGCGACCTCGGCGTGCCGTAACTGAGGAGCGGCGAGCCGCCCTGCGCCGGACACCGTTGCGCGGCGCCCTCGGACAGCTTCTCGGGTTCGAAGTGAACGACCTCCGGGGCGCGGCTCGCGGTGCGGCTGGCGACGTAGACGGTTGCCTCGGCCAGGCCGTAGGAAGGGCGCATCATGTGCTCACGGAAGTTGTACGGTGCGAACCGTTTACAGAACCGGTCCAGCGTCGCCGGATGGATGCGCTCGGCGCCGCTGATGACGCCCAGCACCTGGCCCAGATCGACGTCTTGCAGGTCGGCATCCGATGTCTTGCGGACGGCCAGTTCGAAGGCGAAGTTCGGCGCCGCCGACATCACCGGGCTGCCGTTCGCCATCGCGTGGATCCAGCGCGCCGGCCGCTGCAGGAAGGCGACCGGGCTCGTCAGGTCGCCGCGGTAGCCGCCCAGGATCGGCGCGATGACGCCGAGGACGAACCCCATGTCGTGGTAGAAGGGCAGCCACGAGACGACGGACGTGTCGCGCGGCGGCACGCCGTTGGTCTCGGCGAAATAGTCGGCCATCAGCTGCTGGAAGTTCACCTGCAGGTTGCGGTGCGAGATCATGACTCCGGCGGGAAGCCGCGTCGATCCGGAGGTGTACTGCAGGTAGGCCGTGTCGGGGGCGCCGCTGATCCGGATGCTCGGCGCGCCGGCGCCGTCCAGGTCCAGCGCGTCCACTTCGATGACGGCCGGGTTGGACGCCGGTGCCGGTTGCTCGAGGTAGTCGGTGACGGTTGCGGCGGCGGCGGACGTGGTGAGGACGACGGTCGGTGCGGTGTCGGCCAACACGGCGCCGACCCGTTCGTCGTGCGAGCCCGCCGCCGGCACCGACAGCGGCACGGCGATCAGCCCCGCCTGCATTGCCCCCAGGAACGCCTCGATGTAGGGCAGGCCCTGGGGGGCCAGGATGACGGCCCGGTCCCCGACCGCGCCGTGCCGCTTGACCTCGTGCGCGACGTTCAGGGTGCGCCGGTAGAGCTGGGCCCACGTCAGCGTCTCGGTGACGCCCGCCCAATCGTGCTCGTAGTCGGTGTACCGGAACGCGACATCGTCGGGCTGCAGGCCGGCGCGTTCCCGCAGCAGCGACACCACGGACGCGTTCTGCATGGCCGTTAGGTTACCGCCTGGCCGCGGTTCCGCATCGTGGCCGCCCGCATTCGGCTGGCGCCGATGGCCGATACCGGGGTGATCGGGCGCGGCCGCACGAATGTGGCTGTCGGGCAGCGTGAATCAGGGCTCGGCGTCCCACGTGCTTGGCAGCATCGGCGCCCGCGTGCCGCCGAATGCGTCGTCGGCGAGTGCGGTCAACCCCGCCGGTGTGGTGGCGGACTTCGCCGGTGCCGTCCCGGCGAACCCCAGGGCTTCCGCACCGCGGGCCGAGGCTGTCGGCTCGGCGTCCAGGTACTCGTAGCGGCGGCCGAGTCGCTCGGTCTTCGACCGCTGACGCCGCCCCTGCGCACGCTCTTCCGCAGGCTGCGCCACCACGGGAGCGTCGGCGTGCTCGAGTTCCGGCGCCCTTGTCGCACGCGCGCCGGTGCTCGCCGCCCGGCGAACATCGGCCGGCACGCCGCCGACGAGGTAGGCGAGACCCTGCATCGTCGCCACCGGCGGTCCCGACGGCGTGGGCGGCGGGCCGCTGGTCGGGGCCGGTGCGGGCGCC
>NZ_GG770554.1:717956-724166 GCF_000164135.1 Mycobacterium parascrofulaceum ATCC BAA-614
CGCGGCGGGCGCGGCCGTGGGGGACGGCGGGGTGGCCGGGGCCGGGGCCGGCGTGGGTGGCGGGGTGGGTGCCAGCGCGGCCGGGACCAACGAAGGGGCTGGCACGACCGGCGGCACCGGAATGGCGTGCAGCCCGGCCAAGCTCGTCAACCCCGCGAGGCCCCCGACCAGGGTCGGCACCACCAGCGGAACCACCGTGACCGTCAGCAGCGGAAGAAGGACCGGGATCAGCACGATCATCTGCTCGAGTAACGTCTTCAGCAGCGCGATGGTATCGGTGATGATCGTCCCGATGGCTTCGACGGCGGTGAACAACAGGGTCCACGCGATGGTCGCGGGATTGCCCGAGGCGAATGCCGCCGCAAGATCGGCCGCGATGAAGGCAAAGGTCTGCGCCAGATAGGCGAAGTAGGAGCCGAAATCCATCGGATAGCCGAGCGCGAACGCGATGTTGAAGGGGTTCAGAAAGCTCAGCGGATTCCCGAGAACCGGCAGCCAGGGGTCGAATCCGGAGAACAGCGCCGAAAAGATCGGGTTGTTCAACAGCCGGTCGATCAGCGGCTGGATGAACTTGTTGTAGAAGTCGGTGAAGCCGATCCTGTCCAGCCAGTCCAGCACCGCGTCCTGCCGGTCGGGGGGCGACGCCGGCGCAACGGAAGCGGCCGCCGGTGCGTCGGCGGTCATGACCCGCGGCGCCGGTTCCGTTGGCGGTGCGGTGGCCACTGCGGCGGTGGCAACGCCCTGATAGGTGGTCATCACGGTGGCGGCTTGCACCCACATCCGCGCGTAGTCGGCCTCGTTGAGCGCGATCGGAATGGTGTTGAGGCCAAGGAAATTGGTCGCCACCAAGGCGGCGTGGGTGGCGTGGTTGGCCGCCAGCTCGGACAGGGTCGGCATGGCCGCCAGTGCGGCCGAGTAGGCGGTGGCCGCGCTCTCGTGCCGGACGGCCATGGCCGCGCCGTCGGCGCTCGCCCGCGCCAGCCACGCCAGGTAGGGCGCGTGCGCGGCCACACAGGACTGCGCGGTCGGGCCCTCCCAGCTTCCGGATTGCATCGCGCCCAACAGCGCGGCGAGATCGTCGGCGGCCCCGGCGTATTCGGCGCTGAGGGAACCCCATGCCGCCGCGGCGGCCAGCAGCGACCCGGGCCCCGGCCCGCTGCTGAGCAGCGCGGAATGCACCTCGGGCGGCGAGGCCAGCCAAATCGGCGCGGTCATCGCTCGGCCACCTCGGTGGCGGGGAAACCGGATGTGGGATGGGGGTTTTCAGGTGAGAAGCGACGGATGGGGGCAGGACCGGTGGCGACGACGACGGCCACCCATGCAGGACGTGACATGGACGTTGACAGCTCTCTCGGGGTACGCCGCCCCGGGTCGCAGGACGCGATGACGCGAGTGTCCTGGCTCTCGGATCGCTGCTCGCCTCGCCTTCCAGCTTTTCAGCCGTGGCCGCTGAGGGTCGCTCCCCGATGACAGTGGCGGGACCGCGCCGGATTCGCACCGGCTTCCTGCATCGTCATCACCTTACGGGTCGCATTGTTGCATCGGTCGCGCCCAAAAGCCAGCAAATCATTCGAAAGCTCTCGGCGTGGACGGCGTTACCCGTTCCCCGCGACCCGCAGGCCGAGCGAAAACAGCAGCCGCACGTCGGGATCGGCCAATGACGTCGACAGCAATTCCTCGACGCGCCGCACGCGGTAACGCACCGTGTTGGGGTGCACGTGCAGCGACCGCGCGGCGGCGCCGACGTCGCCGAAGCTGTCCAGGTACACCCGCAGGGTCTCGGCCAGCGCGGGCTCCCGCACGCACAGGTCAGCGATCCGCGGATCGACCAGGCGCTGCTCGCGGCCGACCATGGTGAGAATTTCGTCGAGCAGGACGGTGGTGCGCGCCTCGGCCAGCGACGTCACCTGCCCGACCGAAATGGGATGGCGCGCAGCGCTGTCCAGCACGCGATCCACCTCGATGCGCGCCGCGCCGATCTCGCCGAGCCCGGCCGGAGCGGCGATCGCGGCCCGCAGCTGCACCCCCAGCTCGTCGCGCATCGCGGACATGGTGCCGCGGACCCACGAGGTCGCCGCGCGGGTCTGCGTCTGGGGCAACAGCACATAGATTCGCGGGCCACGCGCGGCCACCTGCGCATCCCGCCGAAAAGCGCTGGCGCTGAGCGCCATTACGTCGGCCAACCGCGCCCTTCGCGGCGCGGTGCCCGTCGCGGTGTCGGCCTTGGTGTCGGTGTCCCAGCCGATCAGCGCGGCGTCGCCGTCGGCGGCGAGGCCGAGTTCGCCGGCGACGGCGGCCACGTCCGGTTCGCCGTCGATCAGGCCCAGCAGCTGCTGCACCCGTCGCGTGTGCGTGGACGGCCGGGCCGCCAGCCGCGCCATGATGCGCGCGGCCAGCACCGCCGCCCCCCGCAACACCTCCTCCGCGTCGGCGGCCAGCGGTTGCGCGCCCTGCTGCACCCAGATGGTGCCGGCGAACGCCGGCGGGCGCGAGGGGTCCACCGCGGGCTGATAGATCCCGACGGCCAGCCGCGGGCGCAGGCCCAGCTCCGGGCGCTCGGCCACGCGCACCACCCCGTCGCTCGCCCGCAACGCATCGAAAATGCCCCACTGGCCGATCCATTCGAGATGCTCGGGCGGCCCCGCCCTGCCCAGGATGGATAGGCGGCGCAGTTCGTCGGCTTCGTCGTTGGACGCCGAATACGCCAGCACGTGTGATTGGGCGTTCTCGATGCTGACCATGCCGTGGATGCGGTCGGCCAGCGATTGCGCCAGGCCGAACAGGTCGGTGCCCGAGTCCTCGGTCGCGTCGGCGCGGTCGCCGTGGTGCTCCAGGACGTGATTCACCAACTGGTAGAGCCGCTCCCAGCGGGCCCGCGGCTCGACGGCCACCACGGCGGAGCCGGCCGCGACCGCCGCGCCCACCAAGGCGGCCGAGGGATCCTTGGCGAAGATCGCCACCGGGACGCGATCACGCGCCTGCCTGTCCATCCACCGCAGCGCCTCGTCTTGGTTCTCCGAGCCGATGCCCAGCAGGAAGAACACGTCGGCCGAGCCCGCGGCGGCCGCCAGACCCAACCGCACGTCGTCGCTGTCGATCAGCGCGGCCGAACCTACCGGAAGGTCCAGCCCGCGCGGCGATTCCACCAGGCTGACCAGGGTCGCGTCCAGCGCGAGTAACAATTGACCCAGCCCCACACCGGCCATTGTCCGATCCTACTACTGACTGGACAGAGTGTTGTCCGATCGGCTAATCCCGCGGGCCGCGCCGGCGGGGATCCTGGCAAGCATGGATGCGATCACCGAGGTGCCGTTGCCGGCCAACGAGCCGGTCCACGACTACGCGCCGCACTCGCCCGAACGGGGCCGGCTGCGCGCCGAATTGGCCGCGCTGGCCGACCACCCGATCGACCTCCCGCATGTCATCGGCGGTAGACACCGGATGGGCGACGGTGACGGCGTCGACGTCGTCCAGCCCCATCGGCACGCCGCCAGGCTGGGCACCCTGACCAACGCCGTCCACGCCGATGCGGCGGCGGCGATCGACGCCGCGATGGCCGCGAAGAGGGTCTGGGCGGCCATGCCGTTCGACGAACGCGCGGCCGTGTTCTTGCGGGCGGCCGACCTGCTCGCCGGCCCGTGGCGGGAGAAGATCGCCGCCGCGACGATGCTCGGCCAGTCGAAATCGGCGTACCAGGCCGAGATCGACTCGCCCTGCGAGCAGATCGACTTCTGGCGCTTCAACGTCGCGTTCGCGCGCCAAATTCTCGCGCAGCAGCCGATCAGCGGACCCGGCGAATGGAACCGCAGCGACTACCGCCCGCTGGACGGATTCGTCTATGCCATCACGCCGTTCAACTTCACCTCGATCGCCGGCAACCTGCCGACCGCGCCGGCGCTGATGGGCAACACCGTGATGTGGAAGCCGTCGATCACCCAGACGCTGTCGGCGTACCTGACCATGCAACTGCTCGAGGCCGCCGGCTTGCCGCCCGGTGTGATCAATCTGGTCACCGGCGACGGCTTCGCCGTTTCCGAGGTGGCGCTGGCCGACCCGCGGCTGGCCGGCATCCACTTCACCGGGTCGACGGCCACCTTCCAGCGCCTCTGGCAGCAGGTGGGCGCCAATATCGGCCGCTACCAGAGCTATCCGCGGCTGGTCGGCGAGACCGGCGGCAAGGACTTCGTGGTGGCCCACCCCTCGGCGCGGCCGGACGTGCTGCGCACCGCGCTGATCCGCGGCGCGTTCGACTACCAAGGGCAGAAATGCTCCGCCGCGTCGCGCGCCTTCGTCCCGCATTCGGTCTGGCGGCGGATCGGCGATGACTTCCTGGGAGAGACGGCCGCGCTGCGCTACGGCGACGTGACCGACCTGACCAACTACGGCGGCGCGCTGATCGACGAGCGCGCGTTCGCCAAGAACGTCGAGGCCCTCGAGCGGGCGAAGGGCGCCGCCCACGTCACCATCGCCGTGGGCGGCGAATACGACGACAGCGTCGGCTATTTCGTGCGCCCCACGGTGCTGCTCTCCGACGACCCGGCCGACGAGTCGTTCGCCACCGAGTACTTCGGTCCGCTGCTGGCGGTGCACGTGTACCCCGACGACGACTACGAGCGCATCCTCGGCGTGATCGACACCGGGTCGCGGTATGCGCTGACCGGTGCGGTGATCGCCGACGACCGCGAGGCGGTGCTGACCGCGCAGGAGCGCCTGCGGTTCGCCGCCGGCAACTTCTACGTCAACGACAAGCCGACGGGCGCGGTGGTCGGGCGCCAGCCGTTCGGCGGCTCGCGCGGCTCGGGCACCAACGACAAGGCGGGGTCGGTGCTGAACCTGTTGCGCTGGACGTCGGCCCGCACCATCAAGGAGACGTTCGTCCCGGCGACGCACCACACCTATCCGCACATGGCGGCCGACTGATGGGCCGCGCATTCGCCAGCACGCTGCGGCCGGCAATCATCGCCGCCAGCCGGCACCCCGGGCTGCGTCGGGCCGCCGAAGGGCTGCCGGTCACCCGCCGCGTGGTGCACCGCTTCGTTCCCGGCGAGACGATCGACAGCGCGCTGGACAGCGTTGCGGCGCTTCGTGTTTCCGGCCGCTACGTCAGCCTCGATTACCTCGGTGAAGACGTCACCACCGCCGACGACGCCGATGCGGCGGTGCGGGTCTACCTGGACCTGATCGCTCGCCTGGCCCGGTTCGGCGAACACGCCGGCGTGCGGCCGCTCGAGGTGTCGCTGAAACTGTCGGCGCTGGGGCAGTCGCTCGACCGCGACGGCGAGAAGATCGCGCGGGACAATGCCTTCGCGATCTGCGAGGCGGCGCGGCGGGCCGGCGTGTGGGTGACGGTGGACGCCGAAGACCACACCACGACAGACTCGACGCTGACGATCGTCCGCGACCTCCGGGCCGAATTCGGTTGGCTAGGCGTTGCTTTGCAGGCCTATCTGCGGCGCACGCCCGGCGACTGCGAGGCCTTTGCGGCGGCCGGGGCGCGGATCCGGCTGTGCAAGGGCGCCTACGACGAGCCGGCGTCGGTGGCCTACCGCGATCCCGACGCGGTGACCGATTCCTACCTGCGCTGCCTGCGCGTGCTGATGGCCGGCTCCGGCTACCCGATGGTGGCTTCCCACGACCCGGCGATCATCGAGGCGGTGCCGGCTCTGGCGCGCGAAGCCGGCCGCGGCGCGCCCGATTTCGAGTACCAGATGCTGTACGGCATCCGCGACGACGAGCAGCGACGCCTGGCGGAATCCGGCAACCGGGTCCGCGTTTACGTGCCGTTCGGCACCCAGTGGTACGGGTACTTCATGCGCCGCCTGGCCGAGCGGCCCGCCAACCTGACGTTCTTCCTGCGGGCGCTGGCGCAGCGCGGCCACTAGGGCCAGGACCGGGTTCAACCGGGGTCGTCGCCGTCGTCGTCGCTGCCGTCGTCGTCGCCATCCTCGTAGAGGAATCGTTCGGGGTGGTGGTAGGTGTTGGTGCGGGGTTGGCCGCGATCCAGGTGGGGTGGGGGGATCCATTCGGTTTCGCCGCGGGCGTTGGTGCGGGTGGTCCAGCCTGTTTCGGCGAGGCGGTTGTCGGGTCCGCAGGCCAGGGTGAGGTCGTCGATGTCGGTGCGGCGGGTGGCTTGCCAGCCCCTGACGTGGTGGACCTGGGTGTGGTAGGCGGGTGCGTCGCAGCCCGGTTTGCTACAGCCACGGTCCTTGG
>NZ_GG770554.1:726037-744966 GCF_000164135.1 Mycobacterium parascrofulaceum ATCC BAA-614
ATGTGCCGTTGCTATTGGCCGGCACCGTCTTCAGACATACTGTTTCGGCCATGAGCTTGATCGTTGAGGAGATGCCCGATCTCGGCATCACCCGGGTTTCGCGCTGGGTCTTCAACTGTTACGTCCTGCACGGCGGTGACGGCGCGGTGGTTGTCGACGCCGGGTTGCCGCGGGTCGTTAGCGATCTGGAGGCCGTTTTGGGTCGCGTCGGTGGCAGCCTGCACGCCGTGGTCGCGACGCATGGACACAGCGATCATGTCGCCGGAGCGGCGGAACTGACCGCCCGGCATCCCGCGCCAATCTGGTTGCCCGCCCTAACCCTTACCTATCTCGGCGGAGCGAAGCCGCGGACGCCGACCCTGGGTCGGGCCGCGAGCATCTGGCCCACTCTGACGGATCAGCCGCTCGACCGTGTCGGCGTCAGCGGGTTCCTCGGTGGCGCCCGGGTGGCGGGATACGGTACGCCGGCGGGCATGCGCTGGACCGGTCCGCCGCCCGGCGGCGGGCTGGCTGACGGGCAGGCGCTTCCCGCCGCGCCGGATTGGATCGTCGTCGACGCGGCCGGACACACCGATGACAGCATCGCGCTGTGGAACCCGACGACAAGGACGCTGCTGTCCGGCGACGCCGTACTGACGGTCCGCGGCAAGGTATGGCATACACCGGAAATCGTCGACCCGGCCAGCGCCGCCGCCACCCGTAGGCGTCTCGAAGCACTACCGGTCGCACACCTGTTGCCCGGCCATGGCCGGCCCGTTCATGCCCGAGAAACGGTCTGGTCGGGCCAGCGGCGTTGAAAAGCGGCCTGGTGTGCGCCCAGGGCTTTGCGTGTGAGCCCATGGTGACGAAAATCCGCGGATCCCGCCCTGGGCGCACGCGCGAAGCCCACGATTCACCCGCGACGGGCGAAGCTTCCCGGGCGAAGCGTGAACCTCAGCCGCGACGCGGCCGCGGCCGCTCGCCGGCGAAGCCGCGCACCACATGCGCGCGCACGAACTCGGCCGCCACGTCGGGATCGCCCAGGTCACGGATCGACGAGGGAGTGCTGAAGAGCGAAAACAGTATGCGTGCAAACCATTCCGCGGCGGCCTCGGCGTCGAGGTCTTTGCGCACCTCGCCGGTCAGCCGCGCCGCCGACAGGTAAGGCTTGAAGAAATCGACGCATTCCCGCAGCAGTACCGCGGCGTCCTTGGTCAGCAACAGGCTGACCGCATCCTCGTCGAAGTACTTCTCCGACGCGATCGACCGCCGGGCCTGGGTCACGAACACGGCCGCCTGGCTTAGCTTGTCCTCGAGCGAGCCGCCCCGGTCCATGGCCCGCGACATCTCGCGGTAGAACCGCTCGGAGGCGTGTTCGGCGCAGGCTTCGATGATGGCGCCCTTGTCGGAAAAGTACTCGTAGAAAGTGCTGCGGGAAACGCCGGCTTCTTTGGCGATGTCGACGATCGTCGCCTTGTCCAACCCCTGTCTGCCGAAGCAGGTGAACGCGGACTCGACGATGAGTTCGCGGGTATCGGTGGCCTGGGCCGGTTGAGCCGTCACGGGACCAGCGCGCCTCGTGGCACCAGACCGGCGTCGGCCGACGCGAAGGCGGCGTTGACGTCGGCCAGGTGGAACGGCTCGGGCATCAGCCGCTCGAACGGGAAGTTGGTGCGCTGCAGGAAGTTCAGCCCGATCGCCAGCGTGACGGGTTCATAGAACATGACGCCGCGCACGGACTTGTTGCCGTAGACCAGCGCGCTCGGATCGAGCTCGAAGGTCCGCCCCATGCCGACGTTGCCGACCTCGAGAAGCGTGCCGCCGTTGTTGAGGAACCCGATTCCGTCCGGGATGACGCCCGGCACGCCGACGACCTCGAGCACCCAGTCGGCGCCGATGCCGTCGGTGCGCGCGCGCACCCGTTCGGTGACCTCCGCGGTCGAGATGCCGCTGGCGTCGATGCATTGGGTGGCACCGAAATCGGCTGCGACGTCGAGTCTCCCGGCGATCTTGTCGATGACGATCACCTCGGCGGCCCCCGCCGTGCGGGCCACGGCGGCGGCGTTGATGCCCAGCCCGCCGGCACCCTGGATGACCACGGTGTCGCCGAGGCGCACATCGCGCAGCGCGAACAGCACCTGCGCCAGCGCACAGTTCAGTGGGGCGACGGCCGCGTCGGGCAGGTCGTCGGGCACCTTGTACAGCGGCTGCCGCCGGCTGGTGTAGTAGTACTCCCCGTAGGCGGCGACGAAGTGCGGCTCCTGGTCGTGCGTGCGGTACTCGCCGGCCATCAGGTTCTGGCACGCATGCGACCGCCCCCGCGCGCACGCGTGGCATTGACCGCAGAACCAGAAGTATGGGGTGACCACGCGATCGCCGACGGCCAGCGGCTTGCCGGTCGCGTCGGCGGTCAGGCCGGCACCGAGCTCGGCGATCTCGCCGACCATTTCGTGGCCCATGGCGAACGGGCACGGCAACGGCAGCTCGCCGCGGAAGATGTGCAGGTCGGATCCGCAGATGCCGGCCATCCGCAGCCGCAGCGCCGCCGTCCCCGGCGCCGGGGTGGACAACGGGAATTCGGCCAGCTCGATGAGCCCGCCGTGGGCGGTCAGCAGCGCGAGCTTGGGCATGGTGATCCCCCTCAGTCGGCGGGCGCGAGAATCAACCCGCTGGTGGGCACCCCGGTGCCCGACGTGACCAACACGTGTTCCACGTTGTCCACCTGGTTGTACGACGTCCCTCGCACCTGGCGCACCCCCTCGGTGATGCCGTTCATCCCGTGGATGTAGGCCTCGCCGAGCAGGCCGCCGTTGGTGTTGATCGGAAATTCCCCACCCAGCGACAGCCGCTCGACCGTGGCGAAATCCTTCGCCTCGCCGCGCCCGCAGAACCCGAGCTCCTCGAGCTGGGTGAACACGAACGGCGTGAAATGGTCGTAGATGAAGGCGGTTTGGATGTCCTGCGGCTTGAGGCCCGAGTCGCGCCACAGCCGCTCGGCCACCACGCCCATCTCGGGCAGGCCGGTGATGTCGTCGCGGTAGTAGCTGGTCATCATCTCGCCGTTGGCCGCAGCACCCTGGGCCGCGGCGGTGATGACGGCCGGCGGCTGCCGGAGGTCGCGGGCGCGTTCGGCGCTGGTGACCACCAGCGCGACCCCGCCGTCGCTTTCCTGGCAGCAATCCAGCAGCCGCAGCACGGGTTCGACGATCCAGCGGGAGTTCTGGTGATCCTCGAGCGTGATCGGGCGCTGGTAGAACCACGCGTCGGGATTCTTCGCGGCGTGCGCGCGGTCGACGACGGCGATCCGGCCGAAGTCCTCGTTGGTCACCCCATAGGTCGACATGTAGCGCTGGGCGTGCATCGCGACCCACGCCGCGGGGGTGAGCAATCCGAACGGCGCGTAATGCGCCATGAACAAGGGGGTTTCCGCCATGCTGCGGCCGCTGCCGCCGAACCGGAAGCCGGAGCGTTCGTTGAAGGCGCGCCAGCACACCACCACGTCGGCGACGCCCGTCGCGACGGCCATCGCGGCGTGCACGACGGTGCCGGCGGCGGCACCGCCGCCGTGGTGCACGCGGGAGAAGAAGCTCAGGTCGCCGATGCCGACATTGCGGGCGATGTCGATCTCGTCGCTGGAGTCCATCGTGAAGGTGACCATGCCGTCGACGTCGCCCGGCGCCAGGCCGGCGTCGTCGAGCGCGGCGCTGACCGCCTCGCACGCCAACTGCAGTTCGCTGCGGCCGGATTCCTTGGAGAACTCGGTCTGGCCGATGCCGACGATGGCGGCGGCGCCGGGCAGCGAGTGGTTCATGCGCCCGCCTCGTCGAGCAGGCTGAGGATCGCGGTCCCCGAGACGTGGTCGCCCAGGCTGTTGGCCCCCGTGAAGGTGACCTCGACGAAGTTCTCGCCGCCGGTGCCCTCGCTCTTCCCGGTGACGCTGCCGGTGAAGCGCAGCGGATCGTCCGGAAAGCACGGCACCCCAAGGCGAATCGACAACTTCTTGACCATCGCCTCCGGGCCGGCCCAGTCGGTGAGGAACCGCACGCAGTAGCCGTTGGTGGTGAGGATGTTCATGAACAGGTTGGGCGAGCCCTGCTTTTTGGCGTAGTCGCGGTCGTGGTGCACGGGCATGAAGTCGCGGGTGGCGATCGCCCCGGCGACGATCATCGTGGTGGTGATGGGGACGTCGAGCGGGGTGACCTGGTCGCCGACGGAGATGTCGGCCCAGCGCAGCGTGGTGGTGCGGCTCTCGGTGGTGGTCATGGCAGTCCTTCCGGATATGTTGCGCCATACGTTGCGCCATACGTTGCGCCATATGTTGCGCCATATGTTGCGCCGAGCTGGGCCAGTTGAACCGTGGCGGGGCCGAGGGTCAGCTCGTTGTGCTTGGCCCACAGGAAATAGCGGTGCAGGGGATAGGTGGTGTCGATCCCGATGCCGCCGTGGACGTGTTGGGCGGTGGCGGCGACGCGGGCGCCGGCCTCGGCGGCCCAGAACTTGGCGATGCGGGCGGCGCGGCCGGCCTCTGTCAAGGGCCGCCCGTGCGCGATCAGCCAGGCCGCGTGCCACGTGGTCCACCGGATCGCCTCGACGTCGATGTAGGCGTCGGCCATGCGCTGCTGCACGGCCTGGAAGCTGCCGATGGGCCGGCCGAATTGCTCGCGGCCGGTGGTGTATTCGGCCGCGATCCGCAGGGCTCGCTCCGCGACGCCGAGCTGGACGGCGCACAGCGCGACCAGCGCGCGGGTGTGCAGCGACTCGGCCAGGTCCGGACCGATCAGCCGGTCGGCGTCGGAAACCGCTGCGCCATCGAGGTATACGTCGGCGTGGGGTTCACGGTTGGTGGTCGCCGCGGGCCGGATCTCGACGCCGCGCGCGTCGGCCGCCAGCAGGAACAGGCCGACCTCCCCGTCCTCCATCGAGGCGGGGATCAGCACGGTGTCGGCGAGCTGGGCGGCGGGCACCAGCTCCTTGGCGCCGTCGAGCCGCCATTGACCGCCGTCCCGGCGCGCGGTGGTCGCCGGAGCCGTCAGACCGGAACGGCCCGGCTCGGCCAGGCCGGCGGTCAGGATGCGGTCTCCGGTGGCGACCCCCGGCAGGAAGCGTTGCCGCTGTTCGTCATTGCCGTGCCGCGCGATGGGGTCGGCCCCCAGCGCGAGCGTCGCGTAGGCCGGCACCGGCGCGACCGCCCGGCCGACCTCGGCCAGCAGCACCCCGAGCTCGACGAAGCCACCGCCGTTACCGCCCACCGGCTCCGGCAGCGCGGTGCCGAGCAGGTCGGCGGCCGCCAACTCCCGCCACAGTGCGTCGTCGAAGCGAACGTCGCCGGCTTCCAGCTCGGTCAGCCGCTCGGGTGTGGCCCGGTGCTCGAAGAGGTCGCGCGCGAGCTTGGAGATGGTCTCCTGTTCCTCGGTGAAGGCGAAGTCCATGGGCGCCCGCCTAGCCGGCCGGCCGGAACTGGTGCAGCACCAGGTCGTCATCGAAACCCTGGTAGTAGACCTCGACCGGCATTCCGGTTGTCACGTCGGCCGGGTCGATGCCGGTCAGATTGGACACCAGCCGCACGCCCTCCGCGAGCTCGACCAGCACGACGACGTAGGGATACTCGAAGAACGGAAACTTCGGCTCGTGCGGCATCACGTAGCTGTAGACGGTGCCGCGGCCCGACGACTCGACGGTGTCCCAATCCAGGGAACGGCAGTGCGGGCACATCGGACGCGGCGGGTGACGCAGGCGCCCGCAGCCGCCGCAGCGCTGAATCAGAAGCTTGTTGTCCCGCAACCCGTTCCAGAAGAATTCGGTATCCTTCGTGATGGCCGGCGCCAGTCGGGCGGCCATCAGCGCTCCGGCCTGAACCGCAGCACCCGGAACCGCTGCCTGCCCAGGACCTCGCCGTTCTGGTCGGTGTAGGTCGTCAGCCAGGTCAGGAAGAAGCCGGTTCCCAGCGCCGTCTTCTTTTCCTCGGAGACCGATTCGTACACCGTCGTCGCGCTGATGACGTCGCCGAGGCGCGGGTAGCGCTCGATCTCGAATTCCGAGTTGGTCGCCACCGTGCTGGTGTAGCCGGCCTCGTCGAGGAAGGCCGTTGGGTTGCTTTTGATTTCGACGGGGGCACCACCGCGTTCCCCGATGCCCTCCAGGATCGGCGACGGCATCGTCCAGGTCTGCAGCATGACCGGGGGCGACACGATGCCGCCGAACCGCGACTTCTCGGCGAACTCCGGGTCGAGGTAGACCGGGTTCATGTCGGCCATCGCGTACGCCCAGTGCCGGATCATCGGCTGGTTGACCGGATCCGGGGCCAGCGAGGGCTTGCCGGTGCCGCCGGTCAGCTGGCCGACGAGGGCTCGCACGTTGGCGCTGACGGTTTCTGAGTCGGTCACTTCAGGCTTTCCTCCTACGTTGCGGTCTATGTTGCGGTGGCGCGAAGGTCACGCGGGGCCCGCGGCATGCCCAGTCCCGCCATGGCGATGATGTCACGCTGGATCTCGTTGGCCCCGCCGCCGAAGGTGTTGATGACCGCCTGACGATACGCGGATTCCAGCGCGCCCCTCAGTGGCGCGTCCGCACCGCGGCGCACGCCGTTGCGGTCGAGCACTTCGAGCAGCTGGCGGGCGACCTGCTGGGTCAGCTCGGTGCCGAACACCTTGGCCGCCGAGGCTTCCCCCATGGACAGCACCCCCTTGGTCATCGCGGCGTTGACTCGCAGGTTGACCAGCTTGTAGGCGGCGACCTGGGCCTCGACCCGGGCCAGCGCGAGCTGCGCCCACGGCTGGTCGATCACGCGGCGGCCGTCCAGTTCGGTGTCGGTGGCCCACTGCAGCGTCCGCTCGAACAGCGGCTCCAGCGCACCCAGATTGCCCAGCGCCGCCCGCTCGAAGTTCAGCTGAGTGGTGATCAACTGCCAGCCCTGGTTCTCCCCGCCGACCAGCGCGCTGGCCGGGACCCGCACGTCGTCGTAGAACGTGTAGAAGGTGGAGATGCCCGGCATGGTGTGCAGCGGCTGCCAGGAGAACCCGGGCGACGAGGTGGGCACCATCAGGATGGAAATCCCCTTGTGCTTCTTGGCATCCGGATCGGTACGGGCGGCCAGCCAGATGTAGTCGGCGTACGCCGCGCCGCTGGTGAACATCTTCTGGCCGTTGATGACGTATTCGTCGCCGTCGCGGACCGCGGTGGTGCGCACCGATGCCAGGTCGCTTCCCGCCCCGGGCTCGGAGTAGCCGATCGCGAATTCGACGCTGCCGTCCAGGATCGCGGGCAAAAACTTCCGCTTCTGCTCTTCGGTGCCGCACTGCATCAGCGTCGGCCCGACCGTGTTGAGCGTGACCAGGGGGACCGGGGCGTTGACGCGCCGCGCCTCCTCGGAGAAGATGAACTGCTCGATCGCCGAGAAGCCGCGTCCCCCGTACTCTTTGGGCCAGCCCACGCCGAGCAGGTTCGCGGCGGCCAGCGCGCGCACGCACTCGCGCACCGCGGGACCGCCCTCCATGCGTTCGTCGACCGCGGCCCTGCGCTCGGGCGTCATCACCCGCTCCAGGGTCGCGCGGATCTCGGCGCGCAGCCGCTCCTGTTCGGGCGAGTACTCCAAATCCATTGGTTCAGGCCCCCAGCCGCACCGGCATGCGCTTGACCCCGGGCACCATGGTGGCGCGCATCCGGTCCACCGCGCCGACCAGCTCGATCTTGGGGAAGCGGCGCAGCAGCTCGTCGAACATCACGGACGCCTCCAGCCGGGCCAATTGCGCACCGACACACGAGTGTTCACCGCACCCGAACGCGATGTGCGGGTTGGGATGCCGGGTCACCTTGAACTCCTCGGAGTCGGCGCCGAAGATGTCCTCGTCGCGGTTGGCGGACCCGTAGAGCATCACCACCACGTCGCCCGCGGCGATCCGCTGGCCGCGGATCTCGACATCGGTGGTCGCGGTGCGCGCCATGTGCACGACGGGGCTGGTCCAGCGCAGCATTTCCTCGACGGCGCCCGGGATCAAGGCGGGATCCTCGACCAGCAGGCGGCATTGGTCGGGGTGGGCGATCAGCGCCAGCGTGCCCAGCGCGATCAGGTTGCGGGTGGTTTCGTTGCCGGCGACCAGCAGCAGGTAGGCGAAGTTGAGCAGGTCTTCGTCGGTCAGCCGAACGCCGTCGATCTCCGCGCCCGCCAGCACCGACAACAGGTCGTCGCGCGCGTCCACGCGCCGGGCGGCGATCAGCTTCTGGAAGTATTCGTAGAGCTGGCCCATGGCGACCAGCGGGTCGAGCTCGATCTCCGGGTCGGCCGTCCCGGTGGCGGCGTCCGACCACGCGCGGAACTGCTCCCAGTCGTCGGGCGGGGCGCCGATCAGTTCGGCGATCATCCGGGTGGGCAGCGGGGCGGCGATCTCGTCGGCGAACTCGTGCACCGAATCGGGTTGGATGCCGTCGAGAATTCCCCGTACGATCTCGCGAATCTTCGGCTCCAGCAACGCCACCCGCCGCCGGGTGAAACCGGAGTTGATCAGCTTGCGCAGCTGCCGATGCCGTGGCGGGTCGGTGAAGATCAGGTTGCCCTCCTGCACCGCGTCCCCCATCTGCGGGTCCGGAATGGTGATGCCCCGGGTGGAAGTGAACCTGGCCGGGTTGGCCGACACGAAGCGGATGTCCTCGTACTTCAGCAGCGCCCAGAAGTGGGTGACCTCGTTCCAGCACACCGGCGCCGTCGCGCGCAGCTCGCGGTACGCCGGGTACGGATCGCCGGCATAGAAGTCGGGGGAGTGCAACAGGGCAGCGGGCAAAGTGGTCCGCACGGCGGCCTCCCTGAACATGCGATCCGACACATTGACGCAATGTGTCTTGCGGCCTTGTGTCTACCCCGCGCCGCATGTTCCTGTCAATACCGCGGCAAGGCGGGAAATCGCGTGCAATTCGTGCATTTGGTGATTGACGGCACGGGGGCAGGGGTGTACACCAAGTGGTTAGATGACCGACGTTCGGGTGAGGAAGCGCATGACCGAGCTGCACACTCCACGATCTCTTGTCGACACCTACCAGCTCTACATCGACGGCAGATGGGTCGAGCCGGAGGACGGTCGCTACGAGGACGTCAACCCGGCCACCGAGCAGTCCATCGGCACCGCGCCCGACGCGAGCGTGGCCCAGGTCGGCGCGGCGATCGACGCCGCGCGCCGGGCGTTCGACGGCGGGCCGTGGGGGCGCCTGGGCCCCGAGGGCCGGGCGGGCTGCCTCAATCAGCTCGGTGAGGCGCTGCTCAAGCACGCCGACGAGATCTTCGCGCTGTCACAGGTCGAGTGGGGCTGCGTCACCAACGAGCGCATGATGCAGATCGACGGCGCCGGCTACATGTCGATGCATGCCGCCCAGCTCGCGACGAAGCTGGTCGACGAGCCGGTGACCGGGATCGGCGCCGGAACGACGTTGCTGCGGCGCGAACCCCTCGGTGTCGTGTCGATCCTGACCCCGTGGAACTTTCCGCACTGCCTCAACGTGATGAAGGTGAACAACGCGCTGGCCGCGGGAAACACGGTCGTGCTCAAGCCTTCACCGCTGACCCCGCTGGCCGGGCTCGCGCTCGCGCGCATCATCGACGAGGAGACCGACATCCCGCCGGGCGTGGTCAACGTCGTCACCCCGTCGGGGCTCGAGGCCGCCAAACTGCTCACGACTGATCCGCGCATCGACATGATCAGCTTCACCGGCAGCTCGGCCGTCGGGTGTGAGGTCATGCGCGCGGCGGGCGACGCGATGAAGCGGCTGTTGCTGGAGTGCGGCGGCAAGTCGGCCAGCATCATCCTCGACGACACGCAGGTGACCGACGAGATGCTGCGGCAGATGCTGTTCGACTGCTGTTCCCTGCACGCCGGGCAGGCCTGCATCCTGCACAGCCGGCTGCTGCTGCCCGATTCGTTGCACGACGACGTCGTCGACCGGCTGGTCGCGCTGGCCCGCGGCGTCAAGGTCGGCGACCCCCAGGACCCGGCGGTTCAGATGGGGCCACTCATCAGCGCGGCGCAACGCGACCGCGTGCAGGCACACGTCGACGGTGCGGTCAACGACGGAGCCAAGCTGGCGACCGGCGGTGGGCGCCCGGCCGGCTTGGACGTCGGTTTCTATTTCGAACCGACGATTCTCACTGGCGTGCAACCGGATTCGACGATCGCGCAGGAGGAGGTGTTCGGCCCCGTCCTGTCGGTGCTCCGGTACCGCGACGACGAGGACGCCGTCGCGATCGCGAACAACTCGTGCTACGGGCTGTCCGGCGCCGTGTGGGGCAGCGACGTCGACCGGGCCGTCGGGATCGCCCGGCGCATGCGCACGGGCCAGGTTGCCGTCAACGGCATCGGGCCGGGCGATGCGCCTTTCGGTGGTTTCAAACTGAGCGGGTTCGGCCGGGAGAGCGGCGGAATCACCGGACTGCACCAGTACATGGAGGTGAAGGCCATCGGGATCCCGGCATGACGGGACCCCTCGCCGGGCTCCACGTCGTCGAAATCGCCACCGAGATCTCAGGTCCTTACGCCGCAAAGCTCTTCGTCGACCTCGGCGCCGAGGTCACCAAGATCGAGGCGCCCGCCGGGGACCCGCTGCGCCGCTGGGGCCCCTTCCCCGGCGGGATGGCCGACCCGGAGCGCGGCGGGCTGTTTCACTACCTAAACGCTGGAAAGCGCGGCACCACAATCGATCTGGAGCGGCCGGACGACCTCGCGGCCGCGCGCGAGCTCATCGCGGGGGCGCACGTGCTCGTCGAGGACCTCGCACCGGGAACACTGGAAGCCTGGGGCCTGGGCGCCGACGCCCTGGGCGGGCTGAACCCGAACCTGGTGCTGCTGCGCATCTCCGCCTTCGGTCGTCGCGGACCGTGGCGTCAGCGGTCCGCCACACCCTTGACGCTGCAGGCGGCGTCGGGCTGGGTCAGCACCCGGGACCCCGACCGGCCACCGGTTCAGGTCGGCGCCCGCATCGGCGAGTACGTCGCGGGCGCCTACGGCGTGCTGGGCGCCCTGACCGCGTTGCGGCTGCCGCCCGCCGGCCGGGTGCGGGAGGTCGACGTCTCGCAGTTGGAGGCGCTGCTATCGACGCTGCCCTACCCGATGCTGATGGCGCAGCGGATGAAAATGCTTGGCCTGCCCCCGAACCTGCGGTCGGCCCCCATGCTGGGCGTCGTGCGGGCCGCCGACGGCTGGGTGGGCATCAACTGCCTGACGGGCCAGCACTGGCTGGACGCGTGCGCGATGCTCGGGCTGCCCGAGTACGGCGAGCACCAGATCGCGATCATGATGGGCGGGCCCGAACGTGACGAGTTCTTCGGCAAGGCCGAGCCGTTGCTCGCCCGGCAGACGGTGGCCGAGATCGTGGAACTCGGTCAGGCGCTGCGCATCCCGACCTCCCCGGTCAACGACGGTGCTACCGCGCTCGACTGTCCGCAATACGCCGAGCGCGGGTTCTTCGTTCATGCCGGTGGCCCGGGGTGGTCATTCCGGCGGCCAGGCCCGGCGTTCCGCTTCTCCAAAACGCCTGTGGCACGGCCCGGGCCGGCGCCTCAGCTCGGCATGCCGCCCGCGCGGTGGGCGGCCGACGCTCGATCGCTTGGCACAACCGAAGGGCCGCAGCCGTTCTCCGGCCTGAAGGTTCTCGACCTGACGACGTTTTGGGCCGGCGCCTACCTGACTTGCTACCTGGGTGCGTTCGGGGCCGACGTCGTCAAGGTCGAGTCGATCCAGCGGCCGGACGGGCACCGCTACTCGGGCGCCTTCGCCTACGAGGGCGACGACTGGTACGAGCGCAGCCCCATCTGGCAGGCCACCAACCTCAACAAGCGCGACCTCACCCTCGACCTGACCTCGGAGCGTGGCCTCGACATCGCCCGGCGGCTGGCCGCCGACGCCGACGTGGTCGTGGAGAACTTCTCCCCCCGCGTGGTCGAGCAGTTCGGCCTGGACTACGACGCGCTGGCGGCGCTGAACCCCGCCGTGATCGCCGTGCGCATGCCCGGATACGGACTGCGGGGCCCGTGGCGCGACTACGTCGGCTGGGCGCTGAACTTCGAGCAGACCTCGGGGATGTCGGCGGTCACCGGCTACCCCGACGGTCCGCCGTGCAACCCGCAGGGCCCCGCCGACCCCATCGTCGGGGTACACGCGGCGGTGGCGCTGCTGGCCGCGCTCGAACACCGGCGCCGCACGGGGGAGGGCCAACTCATCGAGATCGCGCAGATCAAGGTCGCCGCCTGCGTCGCCGCCGAACCGGTGATCGAGTATTCGATGACCGGCGTCGTGTCCCCGCGCCGGGGCAACCGGCGGCGCGGCTACCTGCAGGGCGTCTACCCGACCGCGGAGGACGGCGTGTGGGTGGCGCTGTCGCTGCCCGACGACGGGCGGCTCGACCACGACATGTTCGACGAGCTGGTCGCCGGGTGGACCCGCACCCAAACCGCGGCCATGGTCGTGAAATCACTGCAGGAGCAGGGTATCCCGGCCGAGCAGGTGGTCACCGGCGAGCGGATGTACGACGGTGACCTGATCGGGGCGCAGCTCGACGCGCGCGGCTACTACGAGGAGTTCGTCCATCCGATCACCGGGCCACACCGCTACCCCGGCTGGCCGTTGCGCATCACGCCCGGACCTACCGGCCACCACCGGAGCGCCCCGCCGACGCTGGGCCAGCACAACGACGAAGTCCTTGCCGGTCTGGGCCTGTCCGCGGACGAGATCGCGAGCCTGCGGGCCGGGCGGGTCATCGGGGAGCGGCCGCTGGGCGCCTGAGCCGTGAGCCTTTGGTAAACGGCCCGTCACATGCGAGGCTGCTGACATGGTCATCGAGATCGCCCGCCCCAAGCTCGAGGGAAACGTCGCCGTCGGCGAGGACCGCCAGATCGGCTTCGCCGAATTCGGCGACCCGCAGGGGCGCGCGATGTTCTGGCTGCACGGCACGCCGGGCGCCCGCCGACAGATCCCGGTCGAGGCGCGGGTCTACGCCGAGGACCACCACATCCGGCTGATCGGCCTCGACCGCCCGGGGATCGGCTCGTCGACGCCGCACCGGTACCAGAACATCCGCGCGTTCGGCGACGACCTGCGCACCATCGCGGACACGCTCGGCATCGACAAGATGGCCGTCATCGGCCTGTCCGGCGGCGGCCCGTACGCGCTCGCGTCCGCCGCGGTGCTGTCCGACCGGGTCGTCGCGCTCGGCGTGCTCGGCGGCGTCGCGCCGTTCCTCGGTGACGAGGGCATCACCAGCGGCCTGATGAACCTGGGCAAGCGGGTGGCACCGCTGCTGCGGCTGGGCGGTGACCCGCTGCGGATCGGTGCCAGCCTGGTGGTCCGGATGATCCGCCCGGTCGCCAACCCCGCCCTGTATCTCTATGCCGCGATATCGCCCGAGGGCGACCGCCGCCTGCTGACCCGGCCGGAGTTCGGCGCCATGTTCCTCGACGACCTGCTCAACGGCAGCCGCAAGCAGCTGGCGGCCCCGTTCAACGACATCATCCTGTTCACCCAGGACTGGGGATTCCGCCTCGACGAGGTCAAGGTCCCGGTCCGCTGGTGGCACGGCGACAGCGACCACATCGTGCCGTTCGCGCATGGCGAGCACGTCGTGTCCCTGTTGCCCGACTGCGAGCTCATCGTGCTCCCGGGCGAAAGCCACCTCGGCGGCCTGGGCCGCGGCGAGGAGATCCTGTCCACCCTGACCAAGATCTGGGACGAGCAGCACTGACGCGGTGGCCGCCGGGTAGCCTGCTGACGTGCTGCTGGCGTCCCTGAATCCCGCGGCGGTCACCGCCACCGACGTTCCCGACGCGGTACGCATCGACGGCGCCGTCTTGAGCCGCAGCGACCTGGTCGGCGCCGCCACGTCGGTGGCCGAGCGGGTCGCCGGCGCGGACCGGGTCGCGATCCTGGCCACGCCCACGGCGGCGACGGTGCTCGCGGTGACCGGGTGCCTCATCGCCGGCGTCCCCTTCGTCCCGGTGCCCGCCGACGTCGGCGCCGCCGAACGCCGGCACATGCTCACCGATTCGGCGGCGCAGGCCTGGTTGGGCCCCGTCCCGGACGAGGCGGAGGGGCTGCCGCACATCCCGGTGCGGCTGCACGCCCGATCCTGGCACCGCTACCCCGAGCCGCCGCCGCACGCCACCGCGATGATCATCTACACCTCCGGCACCACCGGGCTGCCCAAGGGCGTGGTGCTCAGCCGCCGCGCGATCGCCGCGGACCTCGACGCCCTGGCGCAGGCCTGGCAGTGGACGGCCGACGACGTGTTGGTGCACGGCCTGCCGCTGTTTCACGTGCACGGGCTGGTGCTGGGCCTGCTCGGGTCGCTGCGGATGGGAAATCGCTTCGTGCACACCGGGAAACCGACCCCGGCGGGCTACGCGCGGGCCTGTTCCGAGGCGGGCGGCACGCTGTTTTTCGGCGTCCCCACGGTGTGGTCGCGGGTGGTGGCCGACGAGGCAGCCGCCCGGGCGCTGCGCCCCGCGCGGCTGCTGGTCTCCGGGAGCGCGCCGCTGCCCGTGCCGGTCTTCGACGGGCTGGCCCGGCTCACCGGCCATCAGCCGATCGAGCGGTACGGCGCCTCCGAGTCGCTGATCACGGTGTCCACCCGCGCGGACGGCGAGCGCCGGCCGGGCTGGGTGGGGCTGCCGCTCGCCGGCGTGCAGACCAGGCTGCTCGACGACGCCGGCGGCCCGGTCCCGCACGACGGGGAAACCGTTGGGCGCCTTGAGGTTCGGGGCCCGATGATGTTCGACGGCTATCTGAACCGGCCGGAGGCCACCGCCGCGGCGTTCGACGACGACGGTTGGTATCGCACCGGAGACGTCGCGGTGATCGACGCCGCGGGCATGCACCGCATCGTGGGCCGGGAGTCGGTCGACCTGATCAAGTCGGGCGGCTACCGGATCGGCGCCGGCGAAATCGAGACGGTGCTGCTCGGCCACCCCGGGGTGCGGGAGGTCGCCGTCGTCGGCATGCCGGACGAAGACCTGGGTCAGCGGATCGTCGCGTTCGTGGTCGGCGCGCCGGAGTTGAACGCCGATGGCCTGATCGATTACGTCGCCCAAGAGCTCTCGGTGCACAAGCGGCCCCGCGAGGTGCGCCTGGTAGACGCGCTGCCGCGCAACGCGATGGGCAAGGTGCTCAAGAAGCAGTTGTTGTCCGGCGGCTGACCCGCGGACAAGCGGGCGGACACGCAGCAAGTTGCCAGCCGGCGTGGCGGGCGTGACCGTGCGGCTTCACCTACCGTCGTAGGCGTGCAGCGACTGTCGACGGCCGTGGCGACACCCGCGCCCACCCCCATGTCCCGGATAGCCGCCGCCTGCCTCGTCGGCTCGGCCATCGAGTTCTACGACTTCCTGATCTACGGGACCGCGGCGGCGCTGGTGTTCCCCACGGTGTTCTTCCCGCACCTGAGCCCCACGGTGGCCATGATCGGCTCGATGGGAACTTTTGCCGCCGCCTTCCTATCCCGGCCACTCGGCGCGGCCGTCTTCGGCTACTTCGGGGATCGGCTGGGCCGGAAAAAGACGCTGATCGCGACGCTGCTGATCATGGCCGTCTCCACCGTCACCGTGGGCCTCGTGCCCACCACCGCGACCATCGGGATGGCGGCCCCGCTGATCCTGGTCGGCCTGCGGCTGTTGCAGGGATTCGCCGTCGGCGGCGAGTGGGCGGGCTCGGCGTTGCTGAGCGCCGAGTACGCGCCGACCGGCAAACGGGGCCGCTACGGCATGTTCACCCTGCTCGGTGGCGGTACCGCGGCGGTGCTCAGCAGCCTGACCTTTCTCGGCGTGAACGTCACGATCGGCGAGAACAGCCCCGCGTTCCTGCAGTGGGGGTGGCGCGTTCCATTCCTGGTCAGTGCCGCGCTGATCGGGATCGCCCTGTACGTGCGGCTCAACATCGAGGAGACCCCGGTGTTTGCCGAGGAGAAGGCGCACAACCTGATCCCCAAGGCGCCGACCGCCGAGGCGCTGCGCCTGCAGCGCCGGGAGATCGCGCTGGCCGCCGGGAGCATGATGACTGCATTCGGCTTCGTCTACATGGGCAACACCTATCTCGTCATGTACGCGCATGCGCACCTGGGCTATTCGCGCGGCTTCATCTGGTCCGTCGGCGCGGTCGTCGGGCTGGTGAGCATCTCGTGCGTCGCGCTGTCGGCCACGCTGTCCGACCGGATCGGGCGCCGCCGCATCATGCTGTTCGGTTGGGCGGGGTGCCTGGCGTGGTCGTTCGTGGTGATCCCGTTGATCGACACCGGCAAACCCGCCTGGTATGTGGTCGCGATCGTGGGGATGTTCGCCCTCACCGCGATCGGCTCGGGACCCACGGCGGCATTCGTGCCCGAACTGTTCGCGACCCGCTACCGCTACAGCGCCTCGGCGCTGGCACAGAACCTGGCCGGCGTGGTCGGTGGGGCGTTGCCGCCGCTGCTGGCCGGCACGTTGCTCGCCACCTACGGCAGCTGGGCGATCGGCCTGATGCTGGGCCTTCTTGCCCTGATCAGTCTGGCCTGCACGTATCTGCTGCCGGAAACCAATGGGGCCGCTTCGCTGTTCGAGGCCCGGGCCGGCGGCTAGCTCAGTTGGCGTGCAGGTCCTCGTTGAGGGCGATGCCCTGACCGCCGCGGGCCACCACCTCGACGGCCCCGCTGACCGAATTGCGGCGAAACAGCAGATTGTTGCCGCCGGACAGCTCCGAGGCCTTCAGCACCTGGCCGTCGGGCGTGGCGACCTTGGTCCCTGCGGTCACGTACAGGCCGGCTTCGACGACGCAGTCGTCGCCCAGCGAGATGCCCAGGCCGGCGTTCGCGCCGAGCAGGCACCGCTTGCCGATCGAGATGACCTCCGTGCCGCCGCCGGACAGCGTGCCCATGATGGAGGCGCCGCCGCCGATGTCCGACCCGTCGCCCACCACCACGCCCGCCGAGATGCGGCCCTCGACCATCGACGCCCCCAGGGTGCCGGCGTTGTAGTTGACGAAGCCCTCGTGCATCACGGTCGTCCCCGGCGCCAGGTGGGCGCCCAGGCGCACCCGGTCGGCGTCGGCGATGCGCACCCCGGTGGGCACGACGTAGTCGACCATGCGGGGGAACTTGTCGATGCCGTAGACGGTCACCGGGCCGTGCCGGCGCAGCCGCGTGCGGACCGCCTCGAACCCGTCGATCGCGCACGGCCCGCGGTTAGTCCAGACGACATTGGTCAATACCCCGAACAGGCCGCCGGCGTTCAGCCCGTGCGGCGCCACCAAGCGATGCGACAGCAGATGCAGCCGCAGGTAGGCGTCGTAGGCGTCGGCGGCCACGTCGTCGAGCGAGCCGATGACGGTGCGCACCGCGATGGTCTCGGTGCCCCGGTCGTCGTCGCGGCCGACCAGCGGGGCCAGCTCCGGCGGGACATCCGAGAGGGCCAGGCGCGACGTCCCGCCGGTGCCCGATTCGGTCAGTTCCGGTGCGGGGAACCACGTGTCGAGAATCGATCCGTCGGCGGCCAGCGTCGCCAGCCCGATGCCTACACCTCCAGTCACGGCGGTCAGGTTACTTGGGCCGCCGAGCAGACGCAGAATCGCATCCCAAGGCGGCCGACAGTGCGATTTTGCGTCTGCTCGCCGCGCGGTGGCGACCCATTACCCTGGGACCCGTGCTGGACTTGCGCGGGGACCCGATCGAGTTGACCGCTGCGCTGGTCGACATCCCCAGCGAATCGCGTGACGAGGCGCGCCTGGCCGACGAGGTGGAGGCCGCGCTGCGCGCCCAGACGTCGGTCTTCGAGATCGTCCGCAACGGCAATGCGGTGCTGGCGCGCACCCGGGCGGAGCGGCGCTCGCGGGTGCTGCTGGCGGGGCACCTGGACACCGTCCCGGTCGCCGGCAACCTGCCCAGCCGCCGCGAGGGCGGCGACCTGTACGGGTGCGGCGCCGCCGACATGAAATCGGGCGACGCGGTCTTCCTGCATCTGGCCGCCACCGTCGCCGAACCCGTCCACGATCTGACGCTGGTGTTCTACGACTGCGAGGAAATCGAAGCGGCCGCAAACGGTTTGGGCCGCATCGAGCGGGAGTTGCCGGACTGGCTGGCCGCCGACGTGGCCATCCTGGGCGAGCCCACCGGCGGCTACATCGAGGCCGGCTGCCAGGGCACGCTGCGGGTCGTCATCTCCGCCGCCGGAACGCGCGCCCACTCGGCACGGCCGTGGTTGGGGGACAACGCCATTCACAAATTGGGCGCCGTCCTGGACCGGCTGGCCGCCTACCGCGCGCGCACCGTGGACATCGACGGTTGCGAGTACCGCGAGGGCCTCTCCGCGGTGCGCATCGACGGCGGCGTCGCGGGCAACGTGATCCCCGACGCGGCCGCGGTGACGGTGAACTTCCGCTTCGCCCCGGACCGGTCGGTCACCGCGGCGCTTCAGCACGTGCACGAGGTGTTCGACGGGCTCGACGTGCGCATCGAGCAGACCGACGCCGCCGCGGGCGCGCTGCCCGGGCTGTCCCAGCCCGCCGCCAAGGCCCTGGTCGAGGCCGCCGGGGGACAGGTGCGGGCGAAGTACGGCTGGACCGACGTCGCGCGTTTCGCCGCGCTGGGTATCCCGGCGGTCAACTTCGGGCCCGGCGACCCCAACCTGGCGCACCGGCGCGACGAGAGCGTCCCGGTCGCCAACATCACCGCCGCGGTGGCCATGCTGCGCGGCTACTTGGGCGGCTAGTTTCGCCCGTTCGCCCCCGAGCGTCACGCCAGCGTGACGCCGCGCGCCGAGTGTCACGCCAGCGTGACGCCGCGCGCCGAGTGTCACGCCAGCGTGACGCGTGTGGGGTGGTCGGCGAGTGTCACGCCAGCGTGACGCGTGTGGGGTGGTCGGCGAGCGTCACGCCAGCGTGACGCCGCGCGCCGAGTGTCACGCCAGCGTGACGCACGCAAGCGTGACGCCGCGCGGCCCCCAACTCGATCGCGTTCAGCCC
>NZ_GG770554.1:745214-766921 GCF_000164135.1 Mycobacterium parascrofulaceum ATCC BAA-614
CGAGTCGCGCATCGATGCCAGCCGCCACGCCCGGGCGACGCCCAGCTCCGGGGCGAACAGCGCCGATTTCGTCCCGTGCCGGGACTCGGCCCTGCCCAACGCCTTTCCCGCGGCGGCGATGTCTCCCTGCTGGGCCAGCGCGGTGGCCAGCAGCGTCAGCGACAGCGGCCCCCACGAATAGCCGGTGCGTTCCAGCGTCGCGGCCGCCGGGCCGAGCAACGCTGCCGCTCGGGCGAATTCACCGTCCGCCAGCAGCACGTGGGCCAGCAGCACCTCGCCGATCGCGCGCCCCGGCTGCTGCAACTCGGCGAAATCGGTGAACTGCTGCGCGAGTTCGCGGGCCGCGTCCAGCCGGCCCGCCATCAACAACGCGGTGGTCTGCCCCAAACCGATCGTGAAGCGCAGCAACCCGGGATGCTCGGCAGAAAGGGCACGCTGGGCCAGCGGCTCGACGTCGTCGAAGCGGCCCTGCCGCGCCGCGCACAGCGCCGCCGCGCTAGCCGCCCACGCCACCGCCTGGTCGTCGGCGCCGGGCGCGGCCAGCACCTCGCCGGCGACCTTCACCGCGTGTCCCACGTTGCCCGCGTTCATCGCGAACGTGGCGCTCAGCGCGTCGAGCGTGGTGCGCGCACCCGCGTCGGACACGCGCTGGCGGGTGGTGCGCAGGAACGCGGTCGCCCGCTCGGGCTCGCTGAGCATCCAGAACTGGTTGGCCGCCCGCAGCAGCGCCCAGTCCATCAGGGCGGCTTCGGTCAACGCGGCGGGGTCCAGGCCGCCCAGCACCACGTCGGCCTCGCGTCCGCGGCCCTGCCATGCCAAGGCGTGCGCCAGCGCCAGCCGCGCCGCCAGCCCGCCGGACCGCTCCAGCGCCGAGCGGGCCAGCCGTTCGCCCAGGGCGAGGTCGCCGAGCCGCAGCGCCTGCTGCGAAGCGGCGACCACCTCGGCCGTCGGCTGGGGGGACTCGCTGTCCAGGGCCAGCGCCGCCAACCGCAGCCGGTCGCTGAGGTGGCCCGGCGGATGCTGCGACAGCAGCCGCACCAATTCGGTGCGCCGCTGCCGGGCACCGTCGCCACCCAGCGCGGCGCGCGCTCGCTCGGCGAACAACGGGTGCGCCGTGTACACCACCGGATCGTTCGAGGCTCCGCCGCGCGTCCGGGTTTCCACCGCCCCGCGATCCGCCGCGTCGCCAATCGCGTCCGCGCCGGTGAGCGCGCTGAGATCGGCCAGCGACAGCGGCTCCGCGACGGCGAGATAATCCAGCACCGACCGGGCGCCGGCGGGCAGCTCGGCGAGGAACGCGTCGACCTCGGCCGGCGTGTCACCCCCGCCGGGCGCTTCGATGTCGACCCGGCGGAGCAGGCCGTCGGCCCACAGCGCCGCGATGGCCTCGGGGGAGGACTCGGCGCGGCCGGTGACGATCATCCTGGCCGCGCCCGCCAGCGCCAGCTGGTACACCAGCGTGGCCGACAAGACGTCCAGATCGTGGGCGTCGTCGACCACGAGCAGCAGGTCCCCTTGGTCGCTCCCGTCCAGCGACGCCCGTGCCGCCCGCAACAGCGCGGCCGGCTTGCCGATGTCGGCGATCTGCACCAGGTGGCTGAAGGCACCGAACGGGACCGCGCGTTCGGTGGGGGTGCCGGTGACCCAGCGGATCCGCGTGCCGGGGTGCCGGCGGCCGAAGTCCCCGGCGGCCAGCCGGGCCAGCGTGGACTTGCCGCAGCCGTCCGGGCCGAGAACGACGGCGCCCCGCCCGGCCGTCAGCGCCTCGTCGAGCCGGCCCCGGGCCGACGCGTGCTGGGGGACGTTCCATCGAATCGGCATCGCCGGATTTTATTGCGCGCGGTGTGCGGGCGTAAGCACGCTTGGTCTACCTTTCGTTGTATGCGCGACTGGGCGGTGTGTGTGTACTGCGCGTCGGGCCCGGAACATCCCGAATTGCTTGCGCTCGCCGCCGAACTCGGCGAGGCGATCGCCGAGCGCGGCTGGACCCTGGTGTGGGGCGGCGGCCGGGTCTCGGCGATGGGCGCGGTGGCGACCGCGGCGCGCGCCCGCGGCGGCCGGACCGTCGGCGTCATCCCCCAGGTCCTGATGCGCGTCGAGATCGCCGACATCGACGCCGACGAGTTGATCGTCACCGAGACCATGCACGAGCGAAAGCACGTCATGGAACAGCGCGCCGACGCGTTCATCGTGCTCCCCGGCGGCGTCGGCACCCTGGACGAGTTGCTGGACTCGTGGACCACGGGCTACCTCGGCCTACACCGCAAACCCATCGTCATGCTGGATCCGCTGGGCCACTACGAAGGCCTGTGGACCTGGCTGTGCGGACTGCTCGACAGCGGCTACGTCTCGCAACCGGCGATGGACCGGTTGTTGCTGGTCGACAAGGTGAGCGCCGCGGTGGAGGCGTGCGCACCCGATTGAGGGCGCCGGCCCGCTGCGCATCCCTACTAGGCTGTCGGCCGAGTTGTTTACGCAGAATTGAGGGATGACGTGGCCGATCACGACGGGGGAGCGCGCACGGCGGTCAAGCTGAGCGATATCGCATCTCGGGCGCCGGGCCTGCTGGCCGACGTGCCGGTGATCGTGCGCGGGGCGATGACCGGCCTGCTGGCCCAACCCGGCTCGAAGAAATCGATCGGCACGGTGTTCCAGGACCGGGCGGCCCGCTTCGGCGACCGGGTCTTCCTGCGCTTCGGCGATCAGGAGCTGACCTACCGCGACGCCAACGCCGCCGCCAACAGGTACGCCGCGGTGCTGGCCGCGCACGGCGTCGGCCACGGCGACGTCGTCGCGATCATGCTGCGCAACTCGCCCAACGCGGTGCTGGCGATGCTGGCCGCGGTCAAGTGCGGCGCGGTCGCCGGGATGCTGAACTACCACCAGCGCGGCGAGGTGTTGGCGCATAGCCTGGGCCTGCTCAAGGCCAAGGTGTTGATCGCGGAGACCGACCTGGTCAGCGCAGTGGCCGAGTGCGGCGGCGCGGGCGACACCGAGACCATGACCGTCGAAGACCTGGAGCGATTCGCCGTCAGCGCCCCGGCCACCAACCCGGCCTCGGTGACGGCCGTGCAGGCCAGGGACACCGCGTTCTACATCTTCACCTCGGGCACAACGGGATTCCCGAAGGCCAGCGTGATGACCCACCTGCGGTGGCTGAAGGCGCTGGCGGCGTTCGGCGGCATTGGGCTGCGCCTGAAGGCCTCCGACACGCTGTACAGCTGCCTGCCGCTGTACCACAACAACGCCCTGACGGTCGCCTTGTCGTCGGTGATCAACTCGGGCGCGACGCTGGCGTTGGGCAGGTCGTTCTCGGCGTCGAAGTTCTGGGACGAGGTGATCGCCGCCGAGGCCACCGCGTTCATCTACATCGGCGAGATCTGCCGGTACCTGCTCAATCAGCCGCGCAAGGTCACCGACCGCGCGCACCGGGTGCGCGTGATCGCCGGCAACGGGCTGCGACCGGAGATCTGGGACGAGTTCACGAATCGTTTCGAGATCCCCCGCGTCTGCGAGTTCTATGCCTCCAGCGAGGGCAACACCGCGTTCATCAACGTGTTCAACGTGCCCCGCACGACCGGCGTCTTCCCGATGCCGTTGGCCTACGTGGAGTACGACCCCGACACGGGCGCCCCGCTGCGCGACGAGAACGGGCGGGTGCGCCGGGTGCCGCCCGGGGAGGCCGGCCTGCTGCTCAGCCCCGTCAACCGGCTGCAGCCGTTCGACGGCTACACCGACAAGGAGTCGAGCGAGAAGAAGTTGGTCCGCAACGCGTTCCGCGAGGGCGACGTCTGGTTCAACTCCGGTGACGTGATGAGCCCGCAGGGCATGGGGCACGCCGCGTTCGTCGACCGGCTCGGCGACACGTTCCGGTGGAAGGGCGAGAACGTCGCCACCACGCAGGTGGAGGCGGCGTTGGCGTCCGACGAGTCCGTCGAGGAATGCACGGTGTTCGGCGTCGAGATTCCCCGCACCGGCGGGCGCGCCGGCATGGCCGCGGTCAAGTTGCGCGACGGCGCGGAGTTCGACGGCAAGTCGCTGGCCCGCGCGGTATACGACCAGCTGCCCGCCTATGCGTTGCCGCTGTTCGTGCGGGTGGTCGAGTCGCTGGAGCACACCACGACGTTCAAGAGCCGCAAGGTCGAGCTGCGCGAGCAGGCCTACGGCTCCGACGTGCGCGATCCGCTGTACGTGCTGGCCGGTCGCGACGAGGGCTACGTGCCGTACTACGACGAATACCCCGAGGAAGTGGCCGACGGTAAGCGGCCGCAAGGCTAGATGGCCGCCTCCGCCGAGTGTGCGCCTAGCGGCACGTTCGGCGTCGAGTGTGCGGCCGGCCGCCCACTCGATCCCCGGGCCGCGTCCGCCGCGGTGACCAGGCACCATAGACGTGTGCATTCGAGCTTCTGCGGCCGCCCGGTCGCCGGCGATCGCCCGCTGATCATGGCGATCGTCAACCGCACCCCCGACTCGTTCTACGACAAGGGTGCGACCTTCGGCGACGAGGCGGCCAGGGCCGCCGCGCACCGGGCGATCGCCGAGGGCGCCGACGTCATCGACGTCGGCGGGGTCAAGGCCGGCCCGGGCCAGGAGGTCGACGCGCACACCGAGATCGCCCGGCTGATCCCCTTCATCGAATGGCTGCGCGAGGCGTATCCCGACCAGCTGATCAGCGTCGACACCTGGCGTTCCGAGGTGGCCAGGGTGGCCTGCGCGGCGGGCGCCGACCTGATCAACGACACCTGGGGCGGCGTCGACCCCGCCCTGGCCGAGGTCGCCGCGGAGTTCGGCGCGGGCCTGGTGTGCTCGCACACCGGCGGCGCGTTGCCCCGCACACGCCCGTTCCGGGTGAGCTATGGAATCACCACGCGCGGCGTTGTCGACGACGTCATCCGCCAGGTCACCGCCGGCGCCGAGCGCGCGGTCGCCCGCGGCGTGGCACGCGACCGGGTGCTGATCGACCCGGCCCACGACTTCGGCAAGAACACCTTTCACGGGCTGCTGCTGTTGCGTCACCTGAGCGATCTTGTTAATACCGGATGGCCCGTGCTGATGGCTTTGAGTAACAAGGACTTCGTCGGGGAGACTCTGGGTGTGGAACTGACCGAGCGGCTGGAGGGGACGTTGGCGGCGACCGCGCTGGCCGCCGCCGCCGGGGCGCGCATGTTTCGGGTGCACCAGGTCGCCGAGACGCGGCGGGTGCTGGAGATGGTGGCGTCCATCCAGGGCATCCGCCCGCCCGCGCGCACGGTGAGGGGGCTGGCATGACGGCATCCGACCTGTTCGCCGGCGACGTCGCCGGTGACGCCTGGCTGGCCAATCGCAGCTGGAACCGTCCGAGCTGGACCGTGGCCGAACTCGAGGCCGCGAAGGCGGGACGGACCATCTCGGTCGTGCTGCCGGCCCTCAACGAGGAAGAAACCATCGAATCGGTGGTAAGCAGCATCTCACCGCTGGTCCGGGACTCCGGGGGCCTGGTCGACGAGCTGATCGTGCTGGACTCCGGCTCGACGGACGACACCGAGATCCGCGCCGTCGCCGCGGGCGCCCGGGTCGTCAGCCGTGAGCAGGCGCTGCCCGAGGTGCCGATCCGGCCGGGCAAGGGGGAGGCGCTGTGGCGCTCGCTCGCGGCCACCAGCGGCGACATCGTCGTGTTCGTCGACTCCGACCTGATCAACCCCCACCCGATGTTCGTGCCGTGGCTGGTGGGTCCGCTGCTCACGGGCGACGGCATCCACCTGGTCAAGAGCTTCTACCGGCGGCCGCTGCAGGTCGGCGACTCCGGCGGCGCCGCCGGGGCCACCGGCGGCGGGCGGGTCACCGAGCTGGTGGCCCGGCCGCTGCTCGCGGCGCTGCGCCCGGAGCTGGGCGGCATCCTGCAGCCGCTCGGCGGGGAGTACGCGGCCACCCGCGAACTGCTGACGTCCGTGCCCTTCGCCCCGGGCTACGGCGTGGAGATCGGCCTGCTGCTGGACACCTTCGACCGGCTGGGCGCCGACGCGATCGCCCAGGTCAATCTGGGTGTCCGCGCGCACCGCAACCGTCCGCTGGCCGAGCTGGGCGCGATGAGCCGCCAGGTCATCGCGACCCTGCTGTCACGCTGCGGGGTTCCCGACTCGGGGGTCGGCCTGACGCAGTTCTTCGCCGACGGCGCCGAGGACTCCGGCATCGAGGGCTATACGCAGCACACCTCGCCGGTGTCACTGGCCGACCGTCCGCCGATGAAGGTCTTGCGGCCGCGCTGAACGCCACGCTGCCGCGTCGCGGTGTCGGCGCCATAGGGCAGTATCGACGACGTGGCGTTGGTGTTGCTTTACCTGGTGGTTTTGGTGCTGGTGGCGATCGTGCTGTTCGGCGCGGCGAGTCTGCTGTTCGGTCGGGGTGAACAGCTGCCGCCCCTGCCGCGGGGCACGACCGCGACGGTGTTGCCCGCCTACGGTGTGACCGGCGCGGACGTCGACGCCGTCAAGTTCACCCAGGTGCTGCGCGGATACAAGACCAGCGAGGTGGACTGGGTCCTGGACCGGCTCGCCCGCGAGCTCGAGGCGCTGCGCGGTCAGCTGGCTGCGGTGCCTGCCCCCGCGGCGGCCGAAGACGACGTCGAAGCCGTGGAACCCGGGGACGGCGAGGATCGTCAGGACTAGATGTGAGCGATGACGGGCTGGTTCGGTGTGGTTGGGCGGCGATTCGCCCCGGACCTGATTTCGAGATGTACCGGGACTACCACGACCGGGAGTGGGGCCGCCCGGTGCGCGACGGGGCGGCGCTGTTCGAGCGGATGAGCCTGGAGGCGTTTCAGAGCGGGCTGTCGTGGCTGATCATCCTGCGTAAACGGGAGAACTTCCGGCGCGCGTTCGCCGGCTTCGACTTCGAGAAGGTCGCCGGCTACACCGAGGCCGACGTGCAGCGGCTGATGGCGGACACGGGAATCGTGCGCAACCGGGCCAAGATCGACGCGACCATCGCCAACGCGCGCGCCGCCGCTGAGCTGGGAACTCCGGCGGACCTGTCGAAGCTGCTGTGGTCGTTTGCCCCCGAACCGCGCCCACGGCCCGCTGACGCATCCGAAATACCCTCGGCCACCGCGGAATCAAAGGCCATGGCGCGGGAGCTCAAGGGGCGCGGGTTTCGCTTCGTCGGGCCGACCACCGCGTATGCGCTGATGCAGGCGACCGGGATGGTCGATGACCATGTCCGGGATTGCTGGGTGCCTGCCCCCGACGACGATGCGGGCCGCGATCGGGTTTCGGCGCCCCGCTAAGCCCGGAGAAGCGGGTCTTTGTACAACTCGTGACCTCGATAGGGAACAATAGAGGGGTGATTTGGCAGTTCGATGTCGGGTATGGCTGGAAAATCGCTGGCGGGGCATGCTCGGCGCCGACCAGGTCCGCAAAGGTGGGCCAGCTCGAACCTGGAGGGAGCACTCGATGGCGGCGATGAAGCCCCGGACCGGCGACGGTCCTCTGGAAGCAACCAAGGAGGGGCGCGGCATCGTGATGCGGGTACCACTTGAGGGAGGCGGTCGACTGGTCGTCGAGCTGACGCCCGACGAAGCCGCGGCCCTCGGTGACGAACTCAAGGGCGTCACGAGCTCCAGCTGAGCCGCGCCGGCGGACGGCTGCCGCCCGCGCTAGGCACACACCTTCCGGTAGATGTCCAGGGTCTGCTCGGCGACGCGGGCCCAGGAGAATTCCTCGACGCAGCGTTGGCGTCCCGCCTCGCCGTAGCGCTTCGCCTTGTCGGGGTCGGCGACGAGTTCGTTGACGGCTCGAGCCAGGCGGGCCTGATAGCCGGCCGGGTCGTCGGCGTCGTAGTGCACCAGCGAACCGGTCACCCCGTCGACGACAACCTCGGGTATCCCGCCGACATCGGACGCCACCACCGCCGTCGCACAGGCCATCGCCTCCAGGTTCACGATGCCCAGCGGCTCGTACACCGACGGACACACGAAAACCGTGGCGGCCGAAAGTATTTCGCGAAGCTCGCCGATGGGCAGCATTTCTCTGATCCAGAACACGCCGTTTCGGCTCTGGGCCAGCCGCGCCACCGCGGACCGGATCTCGTCGGCTATCTCCGGGGTGTCGGGGGCACCGGCGCACAACACCACCTGCACCTCGGGGTCGAAGTGATGCGCCGCCGCCACCAGGTGGGCGACCCCTTTTTGCCGGGTGATCCGCCCGACGAACGCCACGGTGGGCCGGCGCGGGTCGACGCCGAGTTCGGCCAGCAACGACCCGGTCTGCGTCGGCCCGGACGGACGCCAGACGTCGGTGTCCACCCCGTTGCGGACGACGTGTACCCCGCTGGGATCCAGTGCGGGGTAGACCCGCAGGATGTCGTCGCGCATCGCGGAGCTGACCGCGATGACGGCGTCGGCGGCCTGCACGGCGGTGTGCTCGACCCACGTCGACACGCGGTAGCCGCCGCCGAGTTGTTCGGCCTTCCACGGCCGCAACGGCTCGAGCGAATGCGCGGTCAGGACATGGGGGACGCCGTAGAGCAGTGCGGCCAGATGGCCGGCCATACCGGTGTACCAGGTGTGCGAATGCACGACGGTGGCCGCCGACGCGGCGTTGGCCATCAACAGGTCCGACGACAACGTCGACAACGCCGGGTTGGCGCCCTGCAAGCGCGGATCGGGCTGGTGCACGAACGCGTTCGGCCGCGGCGCACCCATGCAATGCACGTCGACCGCGCACAATCGGCGCAGTTGCGCGACCAGCTCGGTGACGTGTACACCGGCACCCCCGTAGACCTCCGGTGGGTACTCCCGAGTCATCATCGCCACCCGCATACCCGCACGGTAGTTCGGCGTCGACCAGGCCCGCGAGTCGGGCCGGGCAATCGGCGGCCGGCTCGGGCAACCAAATTCCTTGACACGGCCGCACAGAACGCCGCGAATAGCACGGTCCCTCTGGCAGCGTTTCGCCACGGCCGATAGGTTTGAACCATGAGGGAAGCGCCACACGTGCTGGGCATCGTCCTGGCCGGCGGTGAGGGCAAGCGGCTGTATCCGCTGACCGCGGATCGGGCCAAGCCCGCGGTTCCCTTCGGCGGCGCCTACCGGCTCATCGACTTCGTGCTTTCCAATCTCGTCAACGCCCGGTATTTGCGGATCTGTGTTCTCACTCAGTACAAGTCGCATTCACTCGACCGTCACATTTCGCAGAACTGGCGGCTGTCCGGCCTGGCCGGTGAGTACATCACCCCGGTGCCCGCCCAGCAGCGCCTCGGTCCGCGCTGGTACACCGGTTCCGCCGACGCCATCTACCAGTCGCTCAACCTCATCTACGACGAAGACCCCGACTACATAGTGGTTTTCGGCGCCGACCACGTGTACCGGATGGACCCCGAGCAGATGGTCCGCTTCCACATCGACAGCGGGGCGGGCGCGACGGTGGCCGGCATCCGGGTTCCGCGCGGCGAGGCGACCGCCTTCGGCTGCATCGACGCCGACGAGTCCGGCCGCATCCGCGACTTCGTCGAGAAGCCCCTGAATCCACCGGGGACGCCGGACGACCCGGCCTCGACGTTCGTGTCGATGGGCAACTACATCTTCACGACCAAGGTGCTCATCGACGCGATTCGCGCCGACGCCGACGACGACCACTCCGACCACGACATGGGCGGCGACATCATCCCCCGGCTGGTGGCCGACGGGATGGCCGCCGTCTACGACTTCAAGGACAACGAGGTGCCGGGCGCCACCGACCGCGACCGGGGCTACTGGCGCGACGTGGGAACGCTCGACGCGTTCTACGACGCGCACATGGACCTGGTGTCCGTGCATCCGGTGTTCAACCTGTACAACAAGCGCTGGCCGATTCGCGGTGAGTCCGAGAACCTGGCGCCGGCCAAGTTCGTCAACGGCGGTTCGGCCCAGGAGTCGGTCGTCGGGGCGGGCAGCATCATTTCGGCCGCCTCGGTGCGCAACTCCGTGCTGTCGTCCAACGTCGTGGTCGACGACGGCGCGATCGTGGAGGGCAGTGTGATCATGCCGGGCGCCCGGGTCGGCCGCGGCGCCGTGGTACGCCACGCCATTCTGGACAAGAACGTCGTCGTCGGGCCGGGCGAGATGGTCGGCGTGGACCTGGAAAAGGACAAAGAGCGCTTCGCGATCAGCGCCGGTGGGGTGGTCGCGGTGGGCAAGGGCGTCTGGATCTAGGCGCTCGCACCGCGAGCAGTCACAAAATCGCACGAGCGGCCGCTGGAACATGCGACTTTGCGTCTGCTCGCCGACCGCGGGTGGGGCGCTCGCCGGGCTACGGGATCTCGGGGACCAGCAGGTGCGCGTCGTGGCGCGGCCCCCAGTGCAGGGTGACGCGGCCGCGCGGCGAGGGGGCGTACGCCGCCGGGAGCTGACCGGTGAGCGGGTTCCTCGGGCACAACCAGCGCCCCGCGATCACGAGCCGCAACCGCTCACCGGCGCGGAACAGCGTCGCCGACGGGCCCAGCGCCACGTTGACCTCGACGATCTCCCCGGCGGATACCGGCCGCGGCTCGGTGCACGCCGCGACGGGTTCCCACGGCCGCGACAGGTCGGGGTCCAGCGTGCGCAGCGCGACCCGCTGCCACCCGGTGCTCACCCGGTCGCGCCCGTAGCCGTACGACCCTTCGAATCCGACAAACCGCCCCCGGCGCCACTTCTCCACCCCGACGAACAGGTTGGCGTCGTCGCAGCCGTCGAGCCGGACCCACAACCGGGCGGCCATCGGGCCGGTCAACTCGAGGTCCATTGGTACCGTCCAGCTGAATACCGCTGCGCGGGAATGTGTTTGGAACGCCACGGTGCCGGCGTCGGCCGGTCGGTCCGGTGCCAGCGTCGCGGCTCCACCCAGATACAAAGGGCGCCAATGGGTGCGGGCCAGCGGCCAGTCCGCCTCCTCGCGGACCGCGGCGACGGTGTCACGGTCCTCGCGCACCTCGAGGCGGACGCTGCGGGAACCGGGCCCCCCGTCCAGCACGCCGCGGAAAAACTTGAGCTGTTCGGCCAGTGCGGGTTCGGAGTAGAAGGTCGCCCATTTGCCGCCGCGGTGGATGTAGAGGCGGGCGTGGGTGGAGCCGGCGCGCGTGAACGCCCGGATCGAGCCACGGCTGTGCAGGTTGTTGTCCGAGAAGCTGCCGCAGACCAGCATGGGCACCTCGATCGCGGGCAGGTCGGGCACCACCGACCGCCAGAAGTCGTCGCGCAGCGGGTGAGCGTCCTGCATCCGCTCCAGGTCGTACGCCTGTCGCGTGTCGCGGCGCACATTGCGCGACCACATCCGGGTGAAGCCCAATTCGCGCACGCCGCCGGGAAACGTCAGGTCGCGGTAGGCGTCGGTGAAGCCCTCCCACGGGCAGATGGCCCGCAGCGCGGGCGGCCGCAGCGCCGCGACGGCGTACTGGCTGATCGCCAGGTACGACACCCCGAGCATGACGACCCGTCCATCGCTCCACGGTTGCCCGGCGATCCACTGCACCACGTCGTAGCTGTCTTCGGCCTCCTGGCGTGACAACAGTTTTCCGGTCCCCTCGGAGCGTCCGCAGCCACGGGAGTCGGCATTCACCACGACGAAGCCCCGCGCGGTCCACCACGCGGGATCGGGCGCCTCCCACCCGGTCAGCGCCGAGAAGGTCACCGGTCGCGGCTGGCGCAGTATGCGGTACTGCACGGAGAACGTCCACCTGCTGCCGCGCCGCCGCGGCAAATTGTCCTTGCCGTAGGGATGGATGCTCAGAATGACCGGTCGGGCCCCGGACTCGGCATCCCGGAAAACGTTGACCCGCAGGATGGTTCCGTCGCGGGTCGGCACGGCGACGTCGCGTTCGACGCGCAGTCCGGCCGGTGGATCGGTCACCGTGACGGGAGGCCGGGCGACGCCGCGTATCCGGCTCAACGCATATCGCAGGGTGCCGGGCCGGCGCCACGGCCGATCCCGGGCGGGCGCGGGATTTCTGGCCACGCGAATACCCTAGGCGGGCCGGCCAGGCCGTCACCAGAGGTAGGGCACCAAGCGGTAGCGCACGCGCTGCCGGTATTCGCGGTACCCGGTCAACTCCGCGGTGAGCAACTTTTCCTCGTCGAGGATGCGCAGGGCGAGCATGACGCCACCCGGAATCACGAAGAGCAGCCCCCAGTAGGAGCCGAGCGCCAGGGGCATGCCGACCATCATGATCACGTTCCCGACGTACATCGGGTGACGCACGAATCGATAGAGACCGTCGGACACCAGCGTCTGCCCGGATTCCACGGTGACGGTGGCGGCGGCATAACTGTTTTGGACGATCACCAGCATCGCGATCGCGAGTCCCGCGGCCACCAGCACGTCGCCCAGCACGGACAGCCACGGTGGCACCGGCGACCAGCCGAACCGGTGGTCGAACGCGCTGACCACCATCGTCGCGAACAGGCTCAGGAACGAGCCGGTGATGATGAATTTCTGCGCGGCACGCGGTTCGGCGCGGGGTCCCGCGTTCATGCGTCGCTGCAGGGCGGCGGGGTTGTTCCGCGCCAAGTAGATGACGGGGACGATCGTTGCCGCCATGAAGACGGCGATGAAAACCCATGCCTGCCAATAGCGCAGCGTGCCGGCCGGTAGGAAGAGGATCAGGCCGAAGGAGAGGATGCCCCACAGGGAGGTCACCGTGACGCGAAGACCGGTTTCACGACGCTTCTAGCTACGCAGATCGCGGCGTCGGAAAGCCATGACACCGAGGGTAATCAGTCCGGCGTCGATGGCCAACAACCACAGCAAAGGCGCGCCGGTGAAATCCGCGCCGATCCGGGGAACGTGGGCGAACGGTTCCAGGTCGAGCAACCACTGCGGGAAGCCGGCCAACGAACCGATCAGGTAGAGGGCGACGAATCCGACCAGCACGCCCCAGGCCATCGGCGTGAATCGGGGCGCCAGACCGAACAAGGCGACCGTCACCGCGGACAACAGCCAGACTGCCGGCAGTTGGACGGCCGCGCTCGCCAGCACGAAGGCCGGCTTGCCGCCGATGTCGCCGGCGGCGGCCCCGTAGACGAGCCCGCCGGCCACACCGCTGACCAGCATCGCGGCCGAGGGTCCGGCCAACGCCGCCACCAGGTGGCTGGCCAGCCAGCGGGATCGCGACACCGCACCGGCGAGCGTCGTTTCGGCTCGTTGTCCCGCTTCCTCCTGGTGCAATCGCAACGTCAGCGAGACGGCGAACGCGGCGGCCACCATGCCCATCACGGTCAACGCGACGGCGATGAATGCTTCCTCCAGAGCGCTGTTGCCGCCCATCCGGACGACGATGTCGCGGGCGGCGGTGCTGCCGCCGAGCTCGTCGCCGATGCCGTGCACCACGCTTCCCATAAGGACGCCGTAGAGGCACAGGCCCACCGTCCAGAGCAGCAGCGCCCCGCGGTCGAGCCGCCACGCCAGCCCGAACGCGTTGCCCAGCGCGGGCGCCGCGGATCCGGGCCCGGCGCGCTCAGCGAAAAGCCCGGCGCCGACGTCGCGGCCGGCGAGCAGCCGATACGCCACCGCGGTGAGCGCGACGGTCGTCGCCAGATGCAGTGCCAGCACCGGCCAGTGGTCGCCCGCGTAGGGCCGGACTTGCAGCGACCAGCCCAGCGGCGAAAGCCAGGACAGCGCACCGGAACCGGCATCGCCGACGGCGCGCAGCGTGAAGGCGGCCGCCAGGACCGCGAACGCGGCTCCGCGGGCAACGCGCGCGCTCGGCGACAGTTGGGCGGTCACGGCGGCGACGGCGGTGAACACGAGGCCCGAGCACGCCAGCGCGGCGCCGAAGGCGAGCGACCCACCGGGAGGCACGTCGGTGGTGAGCAGTCCCGCCGCGCCGATCGCTCCCGTGGCGATGCTGGCTCCGAACGACAGCAGCAGCGCGGCGCTGAGGCTGGCGTAGCGGCGCACGGCGGTCGAGTCCACGAGTTCGGTGCGGCCGGCCTCCTCGTCGGCGCGGGTGTGCCGGATGACGGTCAGGATGACGGCCACCGCAATCAGCAGGTGGAACATCCCGGCCTTCCAGATGCCAACGGCCCCAAGGCTGTCGTTGTAGACCTGCCCGTAGAGCGCCCGCTGCGCGGGGCTCGCCATGATGGACGCCGCGAATCCCGCGCGCGCGGCCTGGGTGGGGTAGACCTTCTCGATGCTGCCGACATACACCGTCGCCAACGGCACCGACAGGAGCAGCACCCACAGTGGCAGCGAGATGCGGTCGCGGCGCAGGTAGAGCCGCAGCATCCCGAACGTCCCGGAAAAGTTCGGACCCAGCTGCGCCGCGGCGGGACGGTGCGGGCGATCCAGGGTGGCGGTGCTCATGACGTGGACACCTTCTCCGCCGTGTCGTAGTGGCGCAGGAACAGCTCCTCGAGCGTCGGCGGCTGGCTGACCAGGCTGCGTACGCCGGCGTCGCCCAGTGCCCGGATCAGCTCCCCGAGGCTCTCGCCGTCCACCTGGGCGCGCACGGTGTTGCCGTCGACGCTGACGTCCTCGACTCCCTTGATTCGGGTGAGATCGCCGGGGTCGCCGATTATTTCGGCCCTGATCGAGGTGCGGCTGAGGTGCCGCATGGAATTCAGTGAACCACTCTCGACGGTCTTGCCGGCCCGGATGATCGTCACCCTTTCGCACAGCGCTTCGGTCTCGGCGAGGATGTGACTGGACAGCAGGACCGTCGCACCGCGATCGCGAGCCTCGGCTACACACTGCTGAAAGACGTTCTCCATCAACGGGTCCAGCCCGCTGCTGGGTTCGTCGAGCAGCAGCAGGCGGGCTCGGGACGAGAAGGCGGAGATCAGCGAGACCTTCTGCCGGTTGCCCTTCGAGTAGGTCCGAGCCTTCTTGTGGGGGTCGAGGTCGAAGCGCTCGATGAGCTCGGCCCGACGCGTGCGGTCGATGCCGCCGCGCATACGGGCCAGCAGGTCGATGGTCTCGCCCCCGGTCAGCGTCGGCCACAGCGTGACATCGCCGGGCACGTAGGCGATCTGGCGGTGCAGGGCGACCGCGTCGGTCCACGGGTCGCCGCCCAGCAGACGCGCGCTGCCGCCGTCGGCCTTGACCAGGCCCAGCAGGACGCGGATGGTCGTCGACTTCCCGGCGCCGTTGGGGCCGAGGAAGCCGTGTACTTCCCCCGGGCGCACGGTGAGGTCCAGCCCGTCGAGCGCGCGCACCGCTCCGAAGTTCTTTGTCAGAACATGGATTTCGATGGGCGCCACGTGGTCAGCTGGCATGGGTTTCTCCTTGATCCTCGGCGGCCAGGAATGCGTCGTACATGGTGCGGTCGACCATGAGTCCTTCGGTGTAGATCTCCAGCGCGGGCAGCACCATCTCGCGGGCGTAGTCGCGGAGCACCGCGCGGATGTCCGTCGGTGTCTCGTGCATCTGCAGATAGAGCAGGAAGCCGCCGCCGCCGGTGATGCCCAGGTACCGGGCGCGAGCGCGGGGGTCGCGACTCGGTTTTATGGTGCCGACCCGGACTCCCTCGTCCAAATACTCTTCGGCGTTGTCGATCATCCTGCGCCACAACATGTTTGCCAGCTCACCGCCGGACTGCATGCTGCGAACCAGGTAGGCCATCATGGGTGCGTACGACTCGATCTCGGCCATCTGCGCGAACCAGGTGGCGGGGTCTTTCGACTGCAGCGCCTCGGACTTGCTGGTGCGGATCTCTTCGGCGATGTAGTCGTCGCACGCCTTGCGTAAGCCCTCTTTGGAGCCGAAATGGTGAATCACCAGCGCGGCGCTGACCCCCGCCGCCTCGGCGATCGCCCGCAGGCCCACGCCGAATCCCCGCTCGCCGAACTGCTCGATGGCCGCGTCCCGGATCCGGGCGGCGGCCGTCAAGTCGGCTGAACGCATGTTCAGCACGCTAAACGCATGTTCAGTCAGGAGTCAAGGAGGTAGCGCGTCAAGAATCCGTAAAGGGGTCGCCTAGCGGGTCGCCACTGTCGGCTCAGGGGCGATCGCGAGCGCGGCGTTGCCGGGCGCTGCGGGTCGCCACTGTCGGCTCAGGGGCGATCGCGAGCGCGGCGTTGCCGGGCGCTGCGGGTCGCCACCATCAAAATCAGTCGCGCACCGCCGCCAAAATGCCGTCGCCGAGCGGCACCAGGGCGGGGGTGAGCCGCTCGTCCTCGGCGATGAGTCGCGCCGCCTCCCGCACCGCGGCCACCTCCGCGTCGCGGGCGGCGGGATCACCGGCGCGCCCGCCCAGGGCGGCCCGGTGGACGACGATGATGCCGCCGGATCGCAGCAGCCGCACTCCCTCCACCACGTAATCCGGCTGGTCAACCGGGTCGGCATCGACGAACACCAGGTCGTAGGACTCGTCGGCAAGCCGGGTGAGGACCTCCTGGGCCCGGCCGCTGATCACCCGGGTGCGCGACGGCCCGATGCCCGCCTCGGAGAAGGCCTGCTTGGCGAGCCGCAGATACTCGGGCTCGATGTCGATCGTTGTCAAGACGCCGTCGTCGCTCATGCCCGACAACAACCACAGGCCGCTGACCCCGGCGCCGGTGCCGACCTCCGCGACGGCCTTGCCGCCGCTGAGCTTGGTCAGCAGGCTCAACAGCGCGCCGACAGCCGGCGTCACCGCACCCGCGCCGATGTCCACGGCGCGTTCGCGGGCGGCCGCCAACAGCGCGTCCTCCGAAATCGAGCCCTCCGCATGCGCGAAAAGGGATTCGGCACGACTGGGCGCCGGCTGGCCGGGGGTTTCTGCGTCGGTGCCGTCCATGCCCGCAGCGTATTCCACTTCGCTGCGGGCCCCGGCATGGCGCGCCTAAGTCGCGCCGTGCCGACACGCCCGGCAACGCCGCCGCGTTTAACTTGCCCTTGCGGCGGATATCACCTGCACAGCGCTGGTAACGATACGGTTTCTCAGCCTGAGCTCAGACTGTTCATATATCGCACATACGCCGATACGCGACGGTGTCCCTATGGATCGCGGAGCGCGTTGGCACGGGAATACGGACTGGCGGCCGCGTGTTGCCGCCGGTGACGACTTGTCGCTTTTAGGCAGGGATTCGGAGGAAATCATCACCACGCTTTTGAGCCCGACCAGCATGTCGCACGCTCAGGACTGTCCCGCGGACGAGTGGGTGGAGCCGGCCGACGGCTTGCAGGGCACCGCGGTTTTCGACGCGACCGGGGACAAGTCCACGATGCCGTCGTGGGACGAGCTGGTGCGTCAGCACGCCGACCGGGTGTACCGGCTGGCTTACCGCCTTTCCGGCAATCAGCACGACGCGGAGGACCTCACCCAGGAGACGTTCATCCGGGTTTTCCGGTCGGTGCAGAACTATCAGCCCGGAACGTTCGAGGGCTGGCTGCACCGCATCACCACCAACCTGTTCCTCGACATGGTGCGCCGGCGCGCCCGCATCCGGATGGAGGCGCTGCCCGACGATTACGAGCGGGTGCCCGCCGACGAGCCCAACCCCGAGCAGATCTACCACGACGCCCGGCTCGGGCCGGACCTGCAGGCGGCCCTGGACTCGCTGCCGCCGGAGTTCCGCGCGGCGGTCGTGTTGTGTGACATCGAGGGCCTGTCCTACGAGGAGATCGGCGCGACGCTGGGCGTGAAGCTGGGCACCGTGCGCAGCCGCATCCACCGCGGCCGCCAGGCGCTGCGTGATTACCTGGCCGCGCATCCCGAACGGGGCGCCGGCCGGGAGACAACGCACGCCGAGTCGGCGTAGGCCGGCAATCGTCCGAGACGCCGCGCCGCCTGGCGGACGAGCCAGCGGTTCGCGGTCATTAGCCGCGGTATTGTGCACCGCCTCGCGCTACATTCGAGGGGTAGGCGCAACGAAGGGACCCGGTGATGGCCGATCGAGGACATGTCTTCCGCCGCGCGTTCTCCTGGCTTCCCGCACAGTTCGCCTCTCAGAGCGATGCGCCCGTCGGCGCCCCCCGCCAGTTCGGTTCGACCGAGCACCTGTCCGTCGAAGCCATCGCCGCCTTTGTCGACGGTGAGCTGCGGATGAACGCGCATTTGCGGGCCGCTCATCACCTGTCGCTGTGCCCGCAGTGCGCGGCGGAGGTCGACGACCAGAGCCGGGCGCGCGCCGCCCTGCGGGACTCCCACCCGATCCGCATCCCGAGCACGCTGCTCGGCATGCTCGCCGAGATTCCGTACGAGTCTCCCGACGACTCGACCCCCCGCGCGTCGGAGCGTTTTGCTGACCCCGATGCCCGTGAGCAGCGCAAGCGCCGCTAGCTCGACACCTTCTCGCCCAAATCCGCATGGTTGACCAGGCCGAATTTTGCGCACCCCGCCCGTGCGCTCATGGGCGAGGTGCGCAGAACCGTGGATACTAGGGTGGACACGGCCACGCCGGTGTCGGGTATATCGCCCGGTGCGGGGCCCGTCTCGAGCGCTCAAGAAGAGGATCCAAAGGGGTAACGTGACCTCCGATCAAGGCTTCGACCAACGGCAGGACGGCGGCAAGAACAGCGGCAACCGCTTGGCGCCGCGGCCCATCTCCCGTCCTCCGGTCGACCCGGCATCGCGGCAACTGTTCAGCCGTCCCGACGGGTTGCGCGGGTCGTTCGTCGCCGAACGTGTCCGCCCGCGCAAGTATCGGGAACAGGCCGAGTTCTCCCCCCACGACGAACCTGCCGACCCTGTTCTCCAGGAGGCGTTCAGCCGGCCGGTCGGCAGCCCCGAATCGCTGCAGCGACACCCCGTCGACGCCGGGGCGCTGGAGGCCGAGAAGGACGGCGCCGAACCGGACGAACTCGACGACCCCTGGCGGGACCCGTCGGCGGCCGCGGCGTTGGGCACTCCGGCGGTCGCCCCGTCCGGACCGCGCGGGCCGCAGGGCTACGGCGGCAAGCTCGGCGTGCGCGACGTGCTGTTCGGCGGCAAGGTGTCCTACCTGGCATTGCTGGTCCTGGTGCTGATCGCGCTGCTCATCGGCGTGATCGGCGGTGTGGTCGGCCGCAAGACGGCCGAGGTCGCCGAGGCGTTCACCACCTCGAAGGTGACGCTGTCGACCGACAACAATCCCCAGGGCCCAGCCGGCCGGTTCGCCAAGGTGGCCGCCGCGACGGCTAACGCCGTGGTGATGATCGAGTCCAAGAGCGACCAGGAGGGGCTGCAGGGCTCCGGCGTCATCATCGACGGACGCGGCTACATCCTGACCAACAACCACGTCATTTCCGAGGCGGCCAACAACCCCAGCCAGTTCAAGACCACCGTGGTGTTCAACGACGGCAAGGAAGTGCCCGCCAACCTGGTGGGCCGCGACCCCAAGACCGACCTGGCCGTCCTCAAGGTCGACAACGTCGACAACCTCACCGTGGCCCGCCTCGGCGACTCCACCAAGGTCCGCGTCGGCGACGAGGTCCTGGCCTCGGGTGCGCCGCTGGGCCTGCGCAGCACCGTCACCCACGGCATCATCAGCGCGCTGCACCGCGCCGTCCCGCTGTCCGGGGAGGGCTCCGACACCGACACCGTCATCGACGCCTTGCAGACCGATGCCTCGATCAACCACGGCAACTCCGGCGGCCCGCTGATCAACATGGACTCCCAGGTGATCGGCATCAACACCGCCGGCAAGTCGTTGTCCGACAGCGCGAGCGGACTGGGTTTCGCCATCCCGATCAACGAGGCGAGGCAGGTCGCCGAGGTCTTGATCAAGGACGGCAAGATCGTGCACCCGACGCTGGGCATCAGCACGCGGTCGGTGAGCAACGCGATCGCCTCCGGCGCCCAGGTCGCCAACGTCAAGGCCGGAAGTCCCGCGCAAAAAGGCGGGATCCTCGAGAACGACGTCATCGTCAAGGTCGGCAACCGCACCGTCGCCGACGCCGACGAGTTCGTCGTCGCCGTGCGCCAGCTGACCATCGGCCAGGACGCGCCGGTCGAGGTGGTCCGCGACGGTCGGCACGTCACCCTGACCGTCAAGCCCGATCCCGACGGCAGCTAGATGTTCGGCAGCCTGAGCTGGGAACACATCCTGGTGCTCGTCGTGGTCGGGTTGGTCGTCCTCGGCCCCGAGCGGCTTCCGGGTGCGATCCGTTGGACGTCGAACGCGCTGCGGCAGGCGCGTGACTATCTCAGCGGGGTGACCACGCAGCTGCGCGAAGACCTGGGGCCGGAGTTCGACGACCTGCGCGTTCCGCTGAGCGAACTGCAGCGGCTGCGGGGGATGACGCCGCGTGCGGCGCTGACCAAGCACCTGCTCGACGGCGACGATTCGTTTTTCACCGGGAACTTCGACCGGCCGGCCCCCTCGGTCAACGGGCCGGTGGCCACGCCGGCGGAGGTGCCGACACCCGCGCCGCCCGAAATCCCGCCCGTGGGCGGGGGACAGGCGCCGGGACCGGCGCCATTCGACGCCGACGCAACCTGAGCCAGGCCTAGCGTCGCGTCGGGTCGAGCCCGAGCGACACGCCTGTCAATCCGCGCCGCCGCGACGACAGGTTGTCGGCCACGGCGCGCAGTTCCTTGCCGGCGGGCGAGTCGGGTGCGCTGAGCACGATCGGGGTGCCGGAATCGCCGGCGGCCACCAGCGCGGGGTCCAGCGGGATCTGGCCCAGCAACGGCACCTCGGCGCCGACTGCGCGCGACAACCGCTCGGCCACTTGCCGACCGCCGCCTTCGCCGAACACCTGCATCGTCGAACCGTCCGGCAGGGTGAGGCCGGACATGTTCTCCACCACGCCGGCGATGCGCTGACGGGTTTGCATCGCGATGCTGCCGGCCCGCTCGGCGACCTCGGCCGCGGCCAGCTGCGGGGTCGTCACCACCATGATCTCCGCGCTCGGGATCAGCTGAGCCACCGAGATGGCGATGTCGCCGGTGCCCGGCGGCAGATCCAGCAGCAGGATGTCCAGATCCCCCCAATAGACGTCGGCCAGGAACTGCTGCAACGCGCGGTGCAGCATCGGCCCACGCCACACCACCGGCGTATTGCCCTCGGTGAATTGGGCGATCGAGATGACCTTCACCTCGTGGGCAATGGGCGGCAGGATCATCGACTCGACCTGGGTGGGCCGGTCGGTGGTGCCCATCATCCTGGGGATGGAATGGCCGTGGATGTCGGCGTCGAGGACGCCGACCGAAAGGCCGCGGGCCGCCATCGCCGCGGCCAGGTTGACGGTGACCGTGGACTTTCCGACGCCGCCCTTGCCCGAGGCGACCGCGTAGACCCGCGTCAGCGAGTTCGGCTGGGCGAAGGGGATTACGGGCTCGCGGGCATCGCCGCGCAACTGCCTGCGGAGTTCGGTCCGCTGCTCGTCGTTCATCACGTCCAGGGTCACCTTCACGGCGCCCGTGCCCGGCACGTCGGACACCGCCTGGGTGACCCGCTCGCTGATCTCGGTCTTCTTCGGGCAAGCGGCGGTGGTCAGGTAGATCCCTACGTGCACCCCGCCGTCGGGCTCGGTGTCAATGCTCTTGACCATGCCGAGTTCGGTGATGGGGCGCCGCAGCTCGGGGTCGATGACCTTCCCCAGTGCGGTACGGATTGCTGCGCTCAAGTCGGCGGCGTCGTGACCAGACATCACCGCCGAGTGTAGGCGCGCGGGCTCAGCCTGTTTGGCGGCGACCCGCTTCGCCCGGCTTCGCCGCGCTTGCGATCGCCGCGGAGCTTGTTTGGCGGCGACCCGCTTCGCCCGGCTTCGCCGCGCTTGCGATCGCCGCGGAGCTTGTTTGGCGGCGACCCGCTTCGCCCGGCTTCGCCACGCTTGCGATCGCCGCGTCAGCCGCCCGCGACGGGCCCCGGC
>NZ_GG770554.1:767285-786489 GCF_000164135.1 Mycobacterium parascrofulaceum ATCC BAA-614
CCTGCTGCGGCGCGGGCGCCATCCACGGGAACATCGGCGGCGGGCCGGCGTTCTGCGGCTGGCTGAGGTCGATCAGCGGCATGCGGGCGAGCGGATCGTCCGACGGCAACCCGTTGATGTTCATCGGCAGGTTGGGGCCGAGTCCCTCGGCGTGCTCGAGGTGCGCGTCGGCGAGCGGAGGCGGCGGGCCCGTCATCGGAGGCAGGTCGACCGGAACCACGCCGGTGGCGTACGCCGACGCCCAGCCGAGCACGTTCTGCGCGTAAGCCATCGAGTTGTTGTAGCGCAGGATCGCCGCCATCACTTGCGACGGGTCGCGGAGGTTGAGGCCGCCGCTGCACAGGTATCGGGCCGCGGCGAGCGTCGAGTCGAACAGGTTCTGCGGGTCGGCGACGCCGTCGCCTTTGCCGTCGGAGGCGTAGCGCGCCCAGGTGCCGGGCAGGAACTGCATCGGCCCCATCGCGCGGGCGTAGGTGGGCCGGTTGCCTGCGCTGCTCTGCAGGATGATCTCGTTGCCCGGCAGCGTGCCGTCCAGCGCAGGGCCGTAGATCGGGACGACCGCGGTGCCGCGCGCGTCGACCGCGCCGCCGCCCGCATGACCCGACTCGATCCGGCCGATCCCGGCCAGCAGGTTCCAGCTGACACCGCAGTTCGGGGCGGCCACGGCCATCTTTTGTTCCGCGCTGCGGTAGGCGGCCAGCGCGATGCTCGGAATGCCAAGTGCCCCGGGGGCATTGACGATCATTGCCGGCGGGGGTGCCGACAAGGCGGGTTCGGCGACGTGGAAGGCGGTCGGGGACCGGTCGATGGCCACGACGGCCGGGCCCGTGAGGTCGGGGATGCTGGGCGAGACGGCGGCCACCGGAGCGATGTTCGCGTGCACCGGCGGGAGCTTTTCGGGGAGGGAAGGGGCGGCTCCGCTGACGGCACCCGCGAAGATCAAGGGGGTGATGGTGGCTACGCCAAACGCGCGCGTCCGTGTGACCTGAAGTGCTCGCTGCCGCTCCAGCGCGGCGGCCGGGCGTGCACCCCGGCGTCCCCCAATGCGCACTCGACCGTCCTAGGTATGTGAGCTGGTCAACTGCTTTTCAGCCGTGAACTAGATCACCATACATAACTCTTGTGACCAGAGTGGCGCAATGGTCGGAACTGGTTTACACAGCTAGTTCTTGGCTGTGCGGCCCCCGCCGCCTTCGCCCTTCTCCGACCCGGCGCCCCCGGCCGCGAGGTCCAAACTGGCCAGCAGGGAGCGCAGATCCTCCAGCTCGTGACGCAGATATTCGCGGGTCACGACCTCACCGACCGCCAGCCGGACCGAGGCGAGCTCGCGGGCCAAGAATTCGGTGTCGGCCTTGGTCTGGGCGGCGCGGTGACGATCCTGTTCCAGCGCGACCCGGTCGCGATTTTCCTGACGATTCTGGGCCAGCAGGATCAGCGGCGCCGCGTACGCCGCCTGCGTGGAGAAGGCCAGGTTGAGCAGGATGAACGGGTAAGGATCCCACCGCAGCCGAACCGCGAACAGGTTCAACGCGATCCACGCCACCACGAGGACGGTCTGCACCAGCAGGTAGCGGCCGGTGCCGAAGAAACGCGCGATGGACTCGGTGATCTGGCCGACGGCCTCGGGGTCCAGTCGGGGCGAGTACCTGCGCGACGTGCGCGGCGTGTAGAGCCGGCGCGGTGCCGAGGACTTGCTCAAACGGATCCTCCCAGTTCTTCGAGCCGGCCGGTGGCGTCGAGCGCCTGCACGTCCACCCGCCAGTCATGCGGCAGCAAGTGATCGAGGAGATCGTCGACCGTCACCGCTCCCAGCAGGTGGTTCTGATCGTCGAGCACCGGTCCGCACACCAGGTTGTACGCGGCCAGGTAGCGGGTCACCGCCGCCAGCGGCGTTTCCGGCGTCAGGGTCAGTAGGTCGGTGTCGACTATCCCGCCGACGATCTCCGACGGTGGTTCGCGCAGCAGCCGCTGCAGGTGCACGCACCCCAAGTACCGACCGGTCGGTGTGGCGGTCGGCGGGCGCACCACGAACACCATGGACGACAGGGCTGGGGTGAGGTCGGGGTCGCGGATCCGGGCCAGCGCCTCGGCGACCGACGTGTCGGGCGTCAGCACCACCGGATCCGATGTCATCAGGCCGCCCGCGGTGTCGGGCGAGTGTGAAAGCAGCCGGCGCACCGGGGCCGAATCGCCGGGGTCCATCCGGGTCAGCAGCATCTCGGCGTCCGTCGGATTCAGCACGCCGAGCAGGTCGGCGGCGTCGTCGGGGTCCATCTCCTCCAGCACGTCGGCCGAGCGTTCGGTGCCCAGTTGGGAAAGCACATCGGCCTGGTCCAGCTCGGGCAGCTCCTGCAGGACGTCCGCCAGCCGGTCGTCGTCGAGCGCTTTGAGCACCTCGTAGCGCCGCTTGGGCGGCAGGCCGCGGATGGCGTCGGCCACGTCGACCGCCTTCCAGCCCTCGAACCGGTCCAGCAGCTGCGTCACCCCCTGGCCCGGCATCGCCAGCGCCGACGGCGTCAGGCCCTGGACGTTCTGCCAATCGACCACGTGCACGGGGCCGCGCCGGCCCAGCCGCCGCTGGCTGCGCACGGCGACCCGGCTCACCATCCAGTCCCGGGTGCGGGTTTGCTCGATGCCCAGGTCGGTGACGACGACGTCGACGCCGGCCAGCTCGGGAAGCGCGAGATCGTTGACCCGGACCTGGGTGTCGAGCACCTGGCCGATCGCCAGCACCTCGCCCGGGCGCTGCTCGAAGTGTCGCAGGGACACGCTGCCGGTGTTCAGCGTGATGGCCTCCGGCTCGATCGTGGCCACCCGGAGCATCGGGATGAAGATGCTGCGGCGCGTCGCCAGGTCGACGACCAGGCCCAGGACGCGCGGTTGCTGGCGCACGATGCTGATGCTGATCACGACGTCGCGGATCCGGCCGAAGGATTCGCCGAGAGGGCCCAGCACCAACATCCGCGAGAGCCGGGCGATGTACACCCTGTTGACCGATGCCATGGGGAAAGCCTAGGCAGCGACGCGCGGCTGGGCGGACGCCGGCGGCGTTGGCCCCGTCAGGTGCTGCCGCTAACGCGAGTGCATGGCGAACAGGACGACGATCGTCGTGACGACCAGGGTGGCGATGCCGATGACGATTCCGGCGACCGCGAGGCCGTAGCCGTCTTGCTGGGTGCGCTTGATCTGGTTGACCGCCACCGCCCCCAGCACGATGGCCACAATCGAGCCGAGACAGCAGCAGAACACCCCGGTGAACGACGAGATGAGCGACGCGATAGCGAGCTTGTTCGTCCCCGGTTTCACTCCGCTCGGCAGGCCGTAGCCGCCGCGGTAGTCCGGTGCGGGGTAGTAGCCGCCCGGAGGGGGCGGCGGGCCGTAGCCGCCGGGCGGCCCGCCGAACTGGGGCGGCCCGGGCTGGTACGGCGGCGCGCCATAGCCGGGTGGCTGGTCGTATCCCGGCGGGGGCCCGTATCCGGAGGGGGGCGGCGGGTATTGGGGCGCGTAACCGGGCTGGTACTCGGTGGGATAGCCGGGCGGCGGATAGGCCGGCGGCGGATAGTCGGGTGGCGGCGGCGATGCCGGCGGTTCCCACGGAGCCGCAGGCTGTTCCGGGGCCCCGCCGGCGGCGGGAGATGGTTCGGCCTGGTCGTCGTGGGCGCGTTCGCCGAAGCCATCGCCGGGCGCTGTCATGGTGTTCAACCTAGCCGATGCGTAGGTGGCGGTTCGGCCGCGAAGCGGCGTGCGCCGCCGCGCTGCGTCGGACGCCGGCGCCTTTTCCTCAGGTCGGTCCGCGGCCCGTGGATAGGCTAGAAGGGCCCGAGATGTGACGTTGGCCGGGGCGGAGGAGAATGAGCATCAATGACTAGTCCTTTCCAGCCCGGTCAAGTTCCCGGCGCGACGCCCCCGAGCGCGGCGGCCGGTCGGCGCGGGGTCCCCTCGCTACCGACACCGCCCAAGGGTTGGCCGGTCGGGTCGTACCCGACCTACGCCGAGGCGCAGCGCGCGGTGGACTACCTCTCCGAGCAACAGTTCCCGGTGCAGCAGGTGATCATCGTCGGCGTCGACCTGATGCAGGTCGAACGGGTCACCGGCCGGTTGTCGTGGCCCAAGGTGCTCGGCGGTGGCGTGCTCAGCGGCGCATGGCTGGGCCTGTTCATCGGGTTGGTGCTCGGCTTCTTCAGCCCGAATCCGTGGGCCGCGCTGGCGACGGGTCTGGTCGCCGGGGTGTTCTTCGGGCTGATCACCTCCGCCGTCCCGTACGCGATGGCCCGTGGCACAAGGGACTTCAGTTCGACCATGCAGTTGGTCGCCGGCCGGTACGACGTCCTCTGCGATCCGCAGAACGCGGAGAAGGCTCGGGATCTCCTGGCGCGCCTGGCAATCTGAGGCCACGCGGAGTCGTGAACCCGGTGGTGAATCGTCACGGACGCCTGCGCCGGATGGGCGTCATCGCGTTGGCGACGATCACCGTCGCGGCGACGGTGCCGGCCTGCGGGTCCGTCCCCAGCGGCCTGGTGATCACCTTCTTCACGCCGGCCACCGATTCGGCGTCCTTCAGCGCCGTCGCCCAAGAGTGCACCCGGCAGATGGGCGGCCGGTTCGCCGTCCAGCATGTGAGCCTGCCGCGGGGGCCCGGCGAACAGCGGGTGCAGCTGGCGCGGCGGCTGAGCGCGCACGACAGCGGGCTCGACGTGATGGCGCTGGACGTGGTGTGGACCGCGGAGTTCGCCGAGGCCGGCTGGGCGTTGCCGCTGTCCGACGACCCCGAGGGGCGGGCCGAGACCGACGCCACCGTCGACACCTTGCCCGGGCCGCTGGCTTCGGCCCGCTGGAAAGGCAAGCTGTATGCCGCACCCGTCATCACCAATACGGAATTGCTTTGGTACCGCGCCGATTTGGTGGGCCAACCGCCCCGGGACTGGGACGCGATGGTGGCCGAGGCCGCCCGGCTGCACGCCGCGGGCCAGCCCGCCTGGATCGCCGTGCAGGCGAACGAGGGCGAGGGCCTGGTCGTCTGGTTCAACACGCTGCTGGTGAGCGGCGGCGGTCAGGTGCTCTCCGAGGACGGCCGCCGGGTCACCCTGACCGACACGCCCGCGCACCGGGCCGCGACCGTCCACGCGCTGCGCATCCTCAAGTCGGTGGCCACCGCCCCCGGGGCCGACCCGTCGATCACCAGGACCGACGAGGGCACGGCGCGCCTGGCGGTCGAACAGGGCAAGGCCGCACTGGAAGTCAACTGGCCCTATGTCCTGGCGTCCATGCTGGAAAACGCCGTCAAGGGCGGGGTCCCCTTCCTTCCGCTGAACCGGGATCCGGCGCTGGCCGGCAGCATCAACGGCGCCGGGACGTTCGTGCCCAGCGACGAGCAGTTCCGCCTGGCCTACGACGCCAGCCAGCAGGTCTTCGGCTTCGCGCCGTATCCCGGTGTGGCCCCGGGCCGCCCGGCCAAGGTGACGATCGGTGGGCTGAACCTCGCGGTGGCCAGCACCACCCGCCACCGCGCGGAAGCCTTCGAGGCCGTGCGATGCCTGCGCAGCCTGCAGAGCCAGAAGTACGTGTCGATGGAAGGCGGCCTGCCCGCGGTGCGGACGTCGTTGTATTCCGACTCGCAGTTCCAGGCCAAGTATCCGATGTACATGATCATCCGCCGGCAACTCACCGACGCCGCCGTGCGGCCGGCGACGCCGGTGTATCAGGCGTTGTCGCTGCGGTTGTCGGCGGCGCTGAGCCCCATCACCCGGATCGACCCGGAGCGGACCGCCGACGAGCTCGCGGCCCAGGCGCAGAAGGCCATCGACGGCAAGGGGTTGTTGCCTTGATCGCGACAGCAGTCGAGGCTGAGCGGGCGGTCGCCGCGCGGCATGCGCGGGCACGAAATCGGCTGTCCGAATGGCGACTTGCGTTCACGCTTGTCGCACCGGCGGCGATCCTGATGCTCTCGGTGACGGCCTACCCGATCGGCTACGCGGTGTGGCTGAGCCTGCAGCGCAACAACCTCGCCACGCCCGACGACACCGCCTTCGTCGGACTGAGCAACTACCAAACGATCCTGACCGACCGGTATTGGTGGTCGGCGCTGGCCGTAACCCTGGGCATCACAGTGGTTTCCGTGTCGCTCGAGTTCGTATTGGGCCTGGCGCTGGCGTTGGTGATGCACCGCACCCTGGTCGGCAGGGGCGTGGTGCGCACCGCGGTGCTCATCCCGTACGGGATCGTCACGGTGGTCGCGTCGTACAGCTGGTACTACGCGTGGACGCCGGGAACCGGTTATCTGGCGAACCTGTTGCCGCACGGCAGCGCGCCGTTGACCCAGCAGATTCCGTCGCTGGGGATCGTCGTCCTCGCCGAGGTCTGGAAGACGACACCGTTCATGTCGCTGCTGCTGCTGGCCGGGCTGGCGCTGGTGCCCGAGGACTTGCTGCGGGCTGCCCAGGTCGACGGCGCCGGGCCCTGGCGAAGGCTGGTGCGCGTCACGTTGCCCATCATCAAGCCGGCGGTCGTGGTCGCGTTGCTGTTCCGCACGCTGGACGCCTTCCGCATCTTCGACAACATCTACGTGCTGACCGATGGCGCGAACAACACCGACTCGGTGTCAATCCTGGGTTATGACAACCTGTTCAAGGGGTTCAACGTCGGATTGGGCTCGGCGATCAGCGTGCTGATCTTCGTCTGTGCGGGCATCATCGCGCTCGTCTATATCAAGGTGTTCGGGGTGGCGGCGCCCGGTGGTGATCCCGATGGCCACTGAACGAGGACGGGCCGCGGGCCGCGGCCGGCGGGTCGTCGCGTGGGCCGTCATCGACGCGGTCGTGGTGGTGTACGCGCTTCTGCCGGTGCTGTGGATCCTCAGCCTCTCGCTCAAGCCGACGTCAACGGTCAAGGACGGCAAGCTGATCCCGTCGTCGGTGTCCTTCGAGAACTATCGCGGCATCTTCCGGGGCGACCTGTTCAGCTCGGCGCTGATCAACTCGATCGGGATCGGTTTGACCGCGACCGCGATCGCGGTGGTGCTCGGTGCGATGGCGGCGTACGCGATTGCGCGGCTGGACTTTCCCGGTAAGCGAGTGTTGATCGGTGCCACCCTGCTGGTCACCATGTTCCCGGCGATCTCACTGGTCACTCCGCTGTTCAACATCGAACGCTTCGTCGGGCTGTTCGACACCTGGCCGGGTCTGATCCTGCCCTACATCACGTTCGCCCTGCCGCTTGCCATCTACACGTTGTCGGCGTTCTTCCGGGAGATTCCGTGGGATCTGGAGAAGGCGGCCAAAATGGACGGCGCCACCCCGGCCCAGGCCTTCCGCAAGGTGATCGTGCCGCTGGCCGCGCCCGGGGTGGTGACCGCCGCGATCCTGGTGTTCATCTTCGCGTGGAACGACCTGCTGCTGGCGCTGTCGCTGACCGCCACGAAATCGGCGATCACGGCGCCGGTGGCCATCGCGAATTTCGGGGGCAGTTCGCAATTCGAGGAGCCCACCGGATCGATCGCGGCCGGTGCCGTGGTGATCACGGTCCCGATCATCGTCTTTGTTCTAATCTTCCAACGACGAATCATCGCCGGGTTGACCTCTGGCGCTGTGAAGGGATAGCGCGATGGCCGAGATTGTGCTGGACCACGTCAGCAAGAGCTACCCCGACGGTGCCACCGCGGTCAACGACCTCAGCATCACCATCGCCGACGGTGAATTCCTGATCCTGGTCGGGCCGTCGGGCTGCGGCAAGACGACGACGCTGAACATGATCGCCGGCCTCGAGGACATCTCGTCGGGGGAGTTGCGCATCGGCGGCGAACGCATGAACGAGAAGCCGCCCAAGGACCGCGACATCGCGATGGTCTTCCAGTCGTACGCGCTGTACCCCCACATGACCGTGCGGCAGAACATCGCGTTCCCGCTGACGCTGGCGAAGATGAAGAAGGCGGAGATCGCCAAGAAGGTCGAGGAGACGGCGCGAACCCTGGACCTGACCGAGCTGCTGGACCGCAAGCCCTCCCAATTGTCGGGCGGGCAGCGGCAGCGCGTCGCGATGGGCCGGGCGATCGTGCGGCAGCCCAAGGCTTTCCTGATGGACGAGCCGCTGTCCAACCTGGACGCCAAGCTGCGCGTGCAGATGCGTGGCGAGATCGCCCGGCTGCAAAAGCGGCTCGGCACCACGACCGTCTACGTCACCCACGACCAGACCGAGGCCATGACGCTGGGGGACCGGGTGGTGGTGATGCACGCCGGAATTGCGCAGCAGATCGGCACCCCGGACGAGCTTTACGAACACCCGGCCAACCTGTTCGTCGCGGGGTTCATCGGCTCGCCGGCCATGAATTTCTTGCCGGCCACGTTGACGCCCATCGGTCTGACGCTGCCCTTCGGGGAGGTGATGCTGACACCGGAAGTCCGCGAGGTGATCGCGCAACACCCGGCACCGAAGAACGTCATCGTCGGGGTGCGGCCCGAGCATCTGCAGGACGCCTCGTTGATCGACGGTTACCAGCGGATCAGGGCGCTCACGTTCGAGGTGAAGGTCGACTTGGTCGAATCGCTGGGAGCCGACAAGTTCGTGTACTTCTCGACCGCGGGGTGGGCAGCGCGGTCCGCGCAGCTGGACGAGCTGGCCGCGGAGGCCGATGCACACGAAAACCAGTTCGTGGCAAGGGTTCCCGCGGAATCCAAGGCGGCGATCGGCCAGTCGATCGAGCTGGCGTTCGACACCACGAAGCTTGCCGTTTTCGATGCCGACTCCGGGGCGAACCTGACCATCGCCGCGGCGCAGCAGCGGTGAGCCAGATCCTGGATCAGGTGCGCGCGCATCTGCGCCGCCATTTCACCGATGCCGAACCCGATTCGGCGAGCGTCACATTCCTGGGCACCGAGCCCATCGACGTGCTGCGTTTCCGCGGGAACGACGGCGTGATGCACTACGTGTCGGTGGGCTGTTCGCGCTATCCGATGACCGACCCGACGCAGGTCGTCGACGACCGGACGCGCGGGCCCCGCGCCGAAGTGGTGCTGTGCCTGCGCGATCCCGGGCCGGTCACCGGCATCGCCCGAAGCCTGGCCGTGCTCGCGGCGACCCCGGCCGTGGAGGGTCTGGTGCTGACAGCCGGCGCGCTGGTCGACCTCGGCTCGCCCCTGTGGGCGCGGCCGGCGGGCCGGGCCGCCTTCACCGCGGTGTTGTTGGGCCCCAGCGACATCGACGATCTGCCGCTGGAACCACCTCGCGAACCGGTGCGATTCCTCTCGGCGACCCCCATCACCGCGACGGAGGCGGCCTGGGTGCGGCTGAAGGGCGCCGAAGCCATGCGACAGGCGTGGCAGAGCGACGGCGTCGACGTGCTGAACCCGAATCGGCCTGCCGCGCAACCGGGTTGATTTCGGTTGCCGAGCAGACGCAAAATCGCACTCCGCGACGCGAATTCGTGCGATTTTGTGACTGCTCGCGAGGGGAAGGCGCCCCTACAGCCAGTTGTTGCGCCGGAACTGGAAGTACAGCACCAGACAGGTCAGCGTCATGGCGGCCATGACGCCCGGGTATCCCCACGTCCAGTTCAGCTCGGGCATGAAATGGAAGTTCATCCCGTAGATCGCGGCGACCATGGTGGGCACCGCCAAGATACCGGCCCAGGCCGCCATCTTGCGCATGTCGTTGTTCTGCTGCATCCCCACGCGCGCCAGCGCCGCCTGGATCAGTGAGTTGAGCATGTCGTCGTAGCTGGCGATGTGGTCGGCGGCCTCGGAATGGTGGTCGGCGAGGTCGCGCAGGTAACGTCGCACCTCTTTGGAGATGAGGTCCTTGTTCTCGATCTGGATCCGGTGGAACGCGCCGGATAGCGGGTTGACGCAGCGGCGAAGTTCGACGACCTCACGCTTGAGCAGATAGATCGGCTCGACGTCGATCTTGCGGCCCGGGGCGAATGCCACTTCCTCGATGCTGTCGATGTCGGATTCGATGAGATGACTGACCACGAGGTAGTGGCTCACCACTTCGTGGGCGATGGCGTGCATCACCGCATACGGCCCCAGGCGCAGCTGCTCGGGTTCCGACTCCATGCGCTTGCGGACCTCGGACAGCCCCCCGTGTTCGCCGTGGCGGACGGTGACCACGAAATCCTTTCCGACGAACACCATCACCTCGCCGGTTTCGACGATCTGCCGGGCCTGCGCGACCGATTCGTGCGGGACGTAATTGACCGTCTTCAAAACGAGGAAGAGCGTCTCGTCGTAGCGTTCCAGCTTCGGCCGCTGGTGCGCGCACACGGCGTCCTCGACGGCCAGCGGGTGCATGCCGAAAAGATCCGCGACTTCCTGCATCTCGGCCTGATCGGGTTCGCGCAGGCCAACCCAGACGAACGCCTCGTGCCCGAGCATTTCGATCTGGCGCACCTTCTCCCGCGCCGCGGCGTAGCTGAATTTCCCCGGCAGCCGGTGGCCCTCGGCGTAGACGGCGCAGTCGACCAATGTCTCGTTGGGGGTCTGCGGCTGAGGATCCGGGCGTTGTACGCGTGGCTCCTGCGCGAGCGGCCGAAGCGCTTCGGGCAGTGCGTCGAAACCCTGGAACACCTCCACCTCCGATCGTTGCGCAGGTCTGACCGGCGGTGCTCCATGCTACGCGTCCCGGGTTCCCAAAGCGCGACGATCGGGCCGTGGGCGGGCGGGCGGGTGTCGGACCGGAGGTTGGCGGCCCAGCAGAGTGCGCTAGTTTCGAGCCGAGACCCGAATCTGCATGACTACCTCCACAAGGAGCATTTCGACGTGAGCGCAAGTCCTCTCAAGGTTGCCGTCACCGGCGCCGCCGGCCAGATCGGCTACAGCCTGTTGTTCCGCCTGGCGAGCGGTTCGCTGCTGGGCCCCAACCGTCCGATCGAGCTGCGCCTGCTCGAGATCGAGCCGGCGCTGAAGGCGCTCGAGGGCGTCGTGATGGAGCTCGACGACTGCGCGTTCCCGACGCTGGCCGGGGTCGAGACCGGTTCGGACCCGAACAAGATCTTCGACGGTGCCAACCTCGCCCTGCTGGTCGGCGCCCGGCCGCGCGGGCCGGGCATGGAGCGCAGCGACTTGCTGGAGGCCAACGGCGCCATCTTCACCGCGCAGGGCAAGGCCCTGAACTCGGTCGCCGCCGACGACGTGCGCGTGCTGATCACCGGCAACCCGGCCAACACCAACGCGCTGATCGCGATGAGCAACGCCCCCGACATCCCCCGCGAGCGGTTCTCCGCACTGACGCGCCTCGACCACAACCGCGCGATCTCGCAGCTGGCCAAGAAGGCCGGCGCCACCGTCTCCGACATCAAGAAGATGACCATCTGGGGCAACCACTCGGCCACCCAGTACCCCGACATCTTCCACGCCGAGATCGGCGGCAAGAACGCCGCCGAGGTCGTGGGTGACCAGAACTGGCTCGAGAACGACTTCATCCCGACCGTCGCCAAGCGCGGCGCCGCCGTCATCGACGCGCGCGGCGCTTCCTCGGCCGCGTCGGCCGCGTCGGCCACCGTCGACGCCGCGCGGGACTGGCTGCTGGGCTCACCCGACGGTGACTGGGTGTCGATGTCGGTGATCTCCGATGGCTCCTACGGCGTGCCCGAGGGCTTGATCTCGTCGTTCCCGGTCACCACGAAGGACGGCGACTGGAAGATCGTCACCGGCCTGGAGATCAACGACTTCTCCCGCGCCCGGATCGACAAGTCGACCGGCGAGCTGGCCGACGAGCGCAACGCGGTCACCGAGCTGGGTCTGATCTGATCTCGGTCCCGTGGTGATCGCAAGCGCGGCGAAGCCGGGCGCTGGGGGTACCGCCCGCTTGCGGGGGACGGGTCGCCACCGATGCCCCGCAATCCGATCCCGGCAGATTAGGGCTACTAATCGGTAGTCAGTACCCTGGGGCGCGTGTCCGAGTTGATTGAATCGATACAGACGCGCGCCGAGCACGGCGCGATCACCGACGCGGAGATCTTCGAGGCACACGTAGGCGGCAAGCTTTCCGTCGGCCTGACGGCTCCGCTGGACACCCAGCGCGCATTGTCGATCGCCTACACCCCGGGTGTGGCCCAGGTCAGTCGCGCGATAGCCGTCGATCGCACCCAGGCCGCCCGCTACACATGGGCGAACCGGCTGGTCGCCGTCGTCAGCGACGGCAGCGCCGTGCTGGGTCTGGGTGACATCGGCCCTGCCGCGTCGCTGCCGGTGATGGAGGGCAAGTGCGCCCTGTTTCAGGCTTACGGCGGGCTGAACGCGATCCCGATCGTGCTGGACACCAAGGACCCCGACGAGATCGTCGAAACCCTGGTGCGCCTGCGCCCGACGTTCGGCGCGGTCAACCTCGAGGACATCTCCGCGCCGCGCTGCTTCGAGATCGAACGGCGAGTCATCGAGGCGCTGGACTGCCCGGTGATGCACGACGATCAGCACGGGACGGCGATCGTCGCGTTGGCCGCACTGATGGGCGCCACCAAGTTGCTCGGCCGCGACATGACGTCGCTGCGGGTGGTGGTCTCGGGCGCCGGGGCCGCCGGGGTCGCATGCACGAATCTCCTGATGGCCATGGGCGTTTCCGACATCACCGTGCTCGACTCGCGGGGGATTCTGCACACCGGCCGCGACGACATGAACAGCGTCAAGAAGGTTCTGGCGCAGCGCACGAACCCGGAAGGTCTCACCGGCAGCGTGGCCGAAGCGTTGCGCGGCGCCGACGTGTTCCTCGGGGTGTCGGGCGGTGTGGTCCCCGAGGAGATGATCGCGACCATGGCGCCGGATGCGATCGTCTTCGCGCTGTCGAACCCCGACCCGGAGATCCATCCGCAGGTCGCCGCCAAGTACGCCGCGGTGGTGGCCACCGGCCGCAGCGATTTCCCCAACCAGATCAACAACGTGCTGGCCTTCCCGGGCGTGTTCCGGGGCGCGCTGGATGCCGGGGCGCGCCGGATCACCGAGAAGATGATGGTCGCCGCGGCCGAGGCGATCTTCTCGGTCGTCAGCGATGACCTGGCCTTCGACCGGATCGTTCCCAGCCCGCTGGACCTGCGCGTCGGTCATGCGGTCGCCACGGCGGTGGCCCTGGCCGCGGATCCCGCCGACATCGCGGGGTGAGAATCGGCTGGCTGGCGGTGCCGCTGCTCGCCGCCGTACTCGTCGCGGCCGGCTGCGGAACCGACGCCGGCGATCACCGCCCCCGTCCGGAGCTGGTGGTCGGCTCCGGCGCGGATCCCGAGGCCAAGCTGCTGGCCGGCGTTTACGTGGCCGCGTTGCGGTCATACGGTTTCGCGGCGCACGCCGAGACCGCCGACGACCCGATGGCGCGCCTGGACTCGGGCGCGTTCACCGTCGTCCCGGCGCTGACCGGGCGCGAACTGCAGAGCCTGCAGCCCGGTGCGACGGCGATGTCCGACGCCGAGGTCTATCGCGCGATGGTGGCGGCACTGCCCGAGGGTGTCGCCGCGGGCGACTACACGACGGCCGCGGAGGACAAACCCGTGCTGCTGGTGTCGGGGTCCACCGCCAAGGCGTGGGGCGGCAGTGACGTCAGCGCCGACCTGAGCACGCTGCCGAAGCACTGCGCCGGCTTGGTGATCGGCGCGGTCGCCGGGCGCCCGGCCCCTTCGGCCGTCGGCGCCTGCCGGCTTCCCGCCGCGCGCGAATTCGCCGATGACACAACGATGTTCGCCGCGATAAGGGCCGGGCAACTGACGGCGGGGTGGGCGACCACCGCCGACCCCGGCCTGCCCGCCGACCTCGTCACGCTCGCCGACGGCAAGCCGGCGCTGATACGGGCCGAGAACGTGGTGCCGCTGTACCGGCGCAACGCGCTGAGCGATCGGCAACTGCTGGCGATCAACGAGGTGGCCGGCGTGCTGGACACCGCGGCCCTGGTGGACATGCGCCGCCAGGTTGCCGGCGGCGCCGATCCGCAGTCGGTGGCCGACGGGTGGCTGGCCGAGCACCCGCTGGGGCGGTGAGCGGTCAGCGCTTGGGCATCAGCCGGTGCACCACCTGCTGCACTCGTCGCATGACGGGCCCGCCCAACAGCCGCTCGGGTCTCGACCCGGTCAGCCGCACCACCAGATCCATGGCTTTCACGTCGGGGCCGACCAGCACCCGAGGCTTGCCTTTGCGCACCGCCGCCAGGATGATCTGGGCCGCCCGTTGCGGCGTCGTCTTGGCCTGTTGTTCCTCGAACAGTTCCGCCAGCCCGTCCTGGTCGAGCCCCTCGGCGAAGACGGCGTTGCGGGCGAAGCCGGTCCGCACGCCACCGGGGTGCACCGTCGTCACCCGGACCGGGTGGCCGGCGAGCACCATCTCCTGCCGCAGCGCCTCCGTGAAACCCCGGACGGCGAACTTGGCCGAAACGTAGGCCGCCTGCCCGGGGGCCGAGAACAGGCCGAGCGCGCTGGAAATGTTGATGACGTGGCCGTCGCCGGAGGCGATCAGGTGCGGGAGGAACGCCTTGGTGCCGTTGACGACGCCCCAATAGTCGACGTCCATCACCCGCTCGATGTCCTTGAACCGGGCGTCTTCGATGGACCCGACGAACGTGATGCCCGCGTTGTTGTAGATCTGGTTCACCGTGCCGAAGTGCTCGTGGACGGCGTCGGCGTACGCCAGGAACGCCTCGCGTTCGGTCACGTCGAGCCGGTCGGCCTTGACGTCGGCGCCGATCGCCTTCAGCTGCGCCTCGGTCTCGGCCAGTCCGTCGACGTCGACGTCGCTGATCGCAACCTTGGCGCCCTCGCGCCACAGTTCCAGGGCCAATGCCCGGCCGATCCCCGAACCCGCGCCGGTGACGACGGCGACCTTGCCGGCGAACTCATGCATCGGTACTCCCTCGTGGCAGCGTGACCGCGTTGAGGCTATCCGTTACGCGCGATTACCGCTACGGCGCGTCACTGCTTGGGCATCATGCGGCCCATGACGGGTCCGAACAGCTGCTGATATCCGGCGCCGGTCAACCGCACCAAGGCGTCCAACACCTTGGCGTCGGTGCCGACCAGCACCCGCGCCTTCTTCTTGCGCACGGCGTCCAGGATGATCTGGGCGGCCCGTTGCGGGCTGGTCCTGGCGAGCCGTTTGTCGAACACGCTGGCCAGCTGTTCCCGGTCGAGCCCCTCGGCGGCGGTGGCGTTGCGGGCGATCGCCGTTTTGATGCCGCCGGGGTGGACCGTGCTGACCGCCACCGGGTGCCCGGCCGCCGCCATTTCCTGCCGCAGCGCCTCCGTGAACCCCCGGACGGCGAACTTGGCCGAGTTGTAGGCCGCCTGCCCGGGCACCGCGAAGAGCCCGAACACGCTGGAGACGTTGATGACGTGGCCGTCGCCGGAGGCGATCAGGTGGGGGAGGAACGCCTTGGTGCCGTTGACGACGCCCCAGAAATCGACGTCCATCACCCGCTCGATGTCCTTGAACTGGCTGACCTCCACGTCGCCGGTGAAGGCGATGCCGGCGTTGTTGTAGATCTGGTTCACCTTGCCGAAGTGCTCGCGGACGGCGTCGGCGTAGGCCAGGAACGCCTCGCGTTCGGTCACGTCGAGCCGGTCGGCTTTGACCTCGGCGCCGATTGCCTTCAACTGCGCCTCGGTCTCGGCGAGCCCCTCGAGGTCGACATCACTGATCGCGACCTTGGCGCCCGAGCGGGCCAACTCGACGGCCAGCGCCCGGCCGATACCCGAACCCGCGCCCGTCACCACGGCGACCTTGCCCGCGAACCCCTGCATGAGGCCTCTTTCCTATCGGCTCGTTTTGCGTCGAGGTTAGCCGGTACCCGCGGTCCCCAGTACCGCCGGGCTAGCGGAAGGCCGTGTCGAGGATCTCCTGCTGCTCGACCGCGTGCACCTTGGACGAGCCCGACGACGGGGCCGACATGGCCCGGCGGGAGATCCGCTTGAGCCCGGTCAGCTTGTCGGGCAGCAACTCGGGCAGCTCGAGGCCGAACCGCGGCCACGCGCCCTGGTTGGCCGGCTCCTCCTGCACCCAGAAGAACTCCCTGGCGCCGGGATAGCGGTCCAGCGTCTCGTTGAGCCGGCGCTTGGGCAGCGGGGCGAGCTGCTCGATGCGCACGATCGCGACGTCATCCCGGTTGTCCTTGGCCTTGCGGGCCACCAGCTCGTAGTAGATCTTGCCGCTGGTCAACAGGATGCGGGTGACCTTGCTGCGGTCACCGATGCCGTCCTCGTAGGTCGGCTCCTCGAGCACCGAGCGGAACTTGATCTCGGTGAAGTCCCGGACGTCGCTCACGGCGGCCTTGTTGCGCAGCATCGACTTCGGCGTGAACACGATCAGCGGCCGCTGGACACCGTCGAGCGCGTGCCGGCGCAACAGGTGGAAATAGTTGGACGGCGTCGAGGGCATCGCGATCGTCATGGAACCCTCCGCCCACAGCTGCAGGAAGCGTTCGATGCGGCCGGAGGTGTGGTCGGGACCCTGTCCCTCGTGGCCGTGCGGCAGCAGCAGCACCACGTTGGACAACTGGCCCCATTTGGCCTCGCCGGAGCTGATGAACTCGTCGATGATGGACTGCGCGCCGTTGACGAAGTCGCCGAACTGTGCCTCCCACAGGACAAGCGCGTCCGGATTGCCGACCGTGTAGCCGTATTCGAAGCCGACCGCCGCGTACTCCGACAACGGGGAGTCGTAGACCAGGAACTTGCCGCCGGTGGGGGTGCCATCGGGGTTGGTCGCCAGCAGTTGCAACGGGGTGAACTCCTGGCCGGTGTTGCGGTCGATGATCACCGAGTGCCGTTGCGAGAAGGTGCCGCGCCGGGTGTCCTGGCCCGACAGCCGCACCAGCTTGCCCTCGGCGACCAGCGAACCCAGCGCCAGCAGCTCGCCGAAAGCCCAGTCCACCTTGCCCTCGTAGGCCATCTCCCGGCGCTTCTCCAGCACCGGCTGCACCCGCGGGTGGGCGGTGAAGCCCTCCGGCAGGGCGAGGAACGCGTCACCGATGCGGGACAGCAACGCCTTGTCCACCGCGGTGGACAGGCCCGCGGGCAGCATCTGGTCGGCCTCGACCGATTCGCTCGGTTGTACGCCGTGTTTCTCGAGTTCCCGGACCTCGTTGAAGACCCGCTCCAGCTGGCCCTGGTAGTCGCGCAGCGCGTCCTCGGCCTCCTTGAGCGAGATGTCGCCGCGGCCGATCAGGGCCTCGGTGTAGCTCTTGCGGGCGCCGCGCTTGACGTCGACGACGTCGTACATGGCGGGGTTGGTCATCGACGGGTCGTCGCCCTCGTTGTGGCCGCGGCGCCGGTAGCAGATCATGTCGATCACGACGTCCTTGTTGAACTCCTGGCGGAAGTCCACGGCCAGCTTCGCCACCCAGACGCAGGCTTCCGGGTCGTCGCCGTTGACGTGGAAGATCGGGGCCCCGACCATCTTGGCGACGTCGGTGCAGTACTCGCTGGATCGCGAATACTCCGGCGCGGTGGTGAAACCGATCTGGTTGTTGACGATGATGTGGATCGTGCCGCCGACGCGGTAGCCCGGCAGGTTGGCCAGGTTCAGGGTCTCCGCGACGACGCCCTGGCCCGCGAACGCCGCGTCACCGTGCAGCATCATCGGGACCACCGAGAACGCCTTCTGGCTTTCGGCGCCGCCGTCGAGCAGGTCCTGCTTGGCCCGCACCAAACCCTCCAGCACCGGGTCGACGGCCTCGAGGTGGGAGGGGTTGGCGGTCAGCGACACCTGAATGTCGTTGTCGCCGAACATCTGCAGGTACACGCCGGTGGCGCCGAGGTGGTATTTGACGTCGCCGGAACCGTGCGCCTGCGACGGGTTGAGGTTGCCCTCGAACTCGCTGAAGATCTGCTTGTACGGCTTGCCGACGATGTTGGCCAGCACGTTGAGCCGGCCGCGGTGCGGCATCCCGATGACCACTTCGTCGAGGCCGTGTTCGGCGCACTGGTCGATCGCCGCGTCCATCATCGGGATCACGCTCTCGGCGCCTTCCAACGAGAAACGCTTCTGCCCAACGTATTTGGTTTGCAGGAAGGTCTCGAAGGCCTCGGCGGCGTTCAGCCGACTCAGGATGTACTTCTGCTCGGCGACCGTCGGTTTGACGTGCTTGGTCTCCACCCGCTGCTGCAGCCACTGCTGCTGTTCGGGCTCGAGGATGTGCGTGTACTCCACCCCGATGTGGCGGCAGTAGGCGTCGCGCAGCAGGCCCAGCACGTCGCGCAGCTTCTTGTACTCGCAGCCGGCGAACCCGTCGACCTTGAACACCCGGTCGAGATCCCACAGCGTCAGGCCGTGGTTGAGGATTTCGAGGTCGGGGTGGCTGCGGAACCGGCTGCCGTCCAACCGCAGCGGGTCGATGTCGGCCATCAGGTGACCGCGGTTGCGGTAGGCCGCGATCAGCTCCATCACCCGGGCGTTCTTGTCGACGATCGAGTCCGGGTTGTCGGTGCTCCACCGCACCGGCAGGTACGGGTTGCCCAGTTCGCGGAAGATGTCGTCCCAGAACGCGTCCGACAGCAGCATCTCGTGGATGGCGCGCAGGAAGTCCCCGGATTCCGCGCCCTGGATGATCCGGTGGTCGTACGTGGAGGTCAGGGTGATCAGTTTGCCGATCCCCAACTCGGCGATGCGTTCCTCGCTGGCGCCCTGGAATTCGGCGGGGTATTCCATGGCGCCGACGCCGATGATGGCGCCCTGGCCCGTCATCAGCCGCGGCACCGAGTGCACGGTGCCGATGGTGCCGGGGTTGGTCAGCGAAATCGTCACGCCGCCAAAGTCTTCGGCGGTCAGCTTGCCGTCACGGGCCCGCCGCACGATGTCCTCGTAGGCGGAGACGAATTCCGCGAACCGCATCGTCTCGCAGCCCTTGATGCCGGCCACCACCAGCGAGCGCTTGCCGTCCTTGCCCTGCAGGTCGATGGCCAGGCCCAGGTTGGTGTGTGCGGGGGTGACGGCGGTCGGTTTGCCGTCGACCTCGGCGTAGTGGCGGTTCATGTTGGGGAACTGCTTGGTCGCCTGCACCAGCGCGTAGCCCAGCAGGTGGGTGAAGGAGATCTTGCCGCCGCGGGTGCGCTTGAGCTGGTTGTTGATGACGATCCGGTTGTCGATCAGCAGCTTGGCCGGCACCGCGCGCACGCTGGTGGCGGTCGGCACCTCCAGCGACGCGGACATGTTCTTCACGACGGCGGCCGCGGCGCCGCGCAGCGTCTGCAGCTCGTCGCCTTCGGCCGGTGGGGGAGTCGGGGCTTTGGCCTTGGCCGGGGCGGGCG
>NZ_GG770554.1:786843-809126 GCF_000164135.1 Mycobacterium parascrofulaceum ATCC BAA-614
CTGGACGGCTGGGCGGCTGGCGCGGGCTTTGCCTGCGGGGCGCTCGCGGCGGGCTGGCCGTCACCGGTGGCCGGGGCGCTCGAGGGCGGTTCGCCGGTCGGCTCCGGGTTGTAATCGACCAGGAACTCGTGCCAGCTCGGATCGACCGACGAGGGGTCATCGCGGAACTTGCGGTACATCTCCTCGACCAGCCATTCGTTTTGCCCGAATGGTGAACTTATGTTGCTCACGACCGCTGTTCGCCTCAATTCCTCTGTCCTGCAAGCGCTTTAAGCAGCTGCTGCGCGGCGCCTGTACGTTTGTCGGCCCCGGATTGTGGAGCATGTCACACCAAAGTCGATGCTCAACGTTTCCGCCCTATAAAGGCTAACCTTTCGCCAGCAATCCGCCAGGCAGAAGGGGGTAGCGGGGGGGCGCCCGCTAGCCGGCTTCGTGGTAGGGCGGCACCAGGTGCAGCGCGCGTGGCCAGCGCACCGGAGGGGGGCCGAACGCACGATCGGCGTTGCGGACGATCTTGCGGCCGGCGAAGTAGTTGCCGACGGCGCCGACGACGACGCCGATGCCCACCGGCAGCACCTTGCCGAACATCAGGGCACCGCGCCGCAGCGTGTACCGCTTGACCCACGACTTGAGCAACCGCGAGTTCAGCCGCGACATCGACGACAGCGGCAAGGCGGCCACGCCCTCGGCGATCCAGCCGCCGTTGGTGCGGGCCGGGCCGAACAGCTCGACCGCCTCCTTGCTGTTGTCGCCGGCCAGCACGGACAGCACCAGGGCCCGGCGCCGTTCGCGGTGATCGGCGGGAATGTCGTAGACCACGGCGACGGCCAACACGAAGAACGCGGTGGCTTCCAAGAATGTGACGGTTTCCGCCGCGGCGGCGGACAGGGCGCTCAGCGTGCCGATTCCGGGGATGGTCGCCGCCGCGCCCACCGCCATGCCGCTGGCGGTCACCATGCCCACGTAGCGCTTCCGCAGCTTGGCCAGGATGTCGGCCGGGCCGCTGCGCGGATGTGCGTTGCGCAGCCGGGACACGTAGGCCTCGGCCGCCGGGCCTTGGATCCGCGAACTTCGCTCGATGACCTGGGCCAACGCGCGCGCGGACGCCTTGGGCCTGCCGTTGGTGGCCGGCGGCGCCTGGTCCGCGTGCGACAAACTGAAAAACCGGTTCGAAGACCGCTTTCGTCGGGCCCGCATCTTGCCTCTCCTGAAATGGCGTCCTACCAGGCTAACGTGAAGGCCGGCAAAGACCGGGCGAACACGAAACCTCCGGGTGGTGTACCCGGGATCGGAGCCATGGCTTCCCCCGATTGTCCCAGCGGCAATAATGCAGGCTGGATGTCCGTGAGTCCGGGCCGGGTGACCGGGCGGACCCGGGCGGGCGGGCATCGTCGGGAGCGGAAGCGAGGTGGGTAGATGACCACGGCGACGCCTCCGTCGTCCGGGGGGACCCGGCGCGCGGCGCCGGACTCGCTGCACGCCACCAAGCGCTGGGACTTCCTCACCCGGAATTCGCCGCAATCCCAGAAGCCCTGGAACGCGCTCTGGGCGATGATGATCGGCTTCTTCATGATCATGGTCGACTCGACCATCGTCGCCATCGCGAACCCGACGATCATGACCAGCCTGCGCATCGGCTACGACACCGTGGTGTGGGTGACCAGCGCCTACCTGCTGGGCTATGCGGTGGTGCTGCTGGTTGCGGGGCGGCTCGGCGACCGATTCGGCCCCAAGAACCTGTACCTGATCGGTTTGGTGGTGTTCACCGCCGCCTCGGTGTGGTGCGGGCTGGCGGACAGCGCCGCGATGCTGATCGCCGCACGCGTCGTCCAGGGCGTCGGCGCCGGGGTGCTCACCCCCCAGACCTTGTCGACCATCACTCGCATCTTCCCGCCGGAGCGGCGCGGCGTCGCGGTGAGCCTGTGGGGTGCCACCGCCGGCGTCGCCAGCCTGGTCGGCCCGCTGGCCGGCGGCGTGCTGGTGGACGGGCTGGGCTGGCAGTGGATCTTCTTCGTCAACGTCCCGATCGGCGTCGCCGGGCTCGCGCTGGCCTATTGGCTCGTGCCGGTGCTGCCCACCCAGTCGCACCGGTTCGACCTGGTCGGGGTCGCGCTGTCCGGGGCGGGCATGTTCCTGATCGTGTTCGGGTTGCAGCAGGGCCAGGCCGCGCACTGGGAGCCCTGGATCTGGGCGATGATCGTCGCCGGCATCGGCTTCATGACGGTGTTCGTGTTCTGGCAGTCGATGAACACCGACGAGCCGCTGATCCCCCTGGTGATCTTCCGTGACCGCGATTTCGGGCTGTGCAACGCCGGGGTCGCCGTCGTCTCGTTCGCCGCGACGGCGATGATGCTGCCGCTGACGTTCTACGCCCAGGCGGTGTGCGGGCTGTCACCCACGCGCTCGGCCCTGCTCATCGCGCCGATGGCGATCGCCAACGGGGTGTTCGCCCCGTTCGTCGGCAGGATGGTCGACCGCTACCATCCGCGGCCGGTCCTCGGTTTCGGTTTCTCGGTGCTGGCGATCGCGCTGACCTGGCTCACGTTCGAGATGTCGCCCGAGACGCCGATCTGGCGGCTGGTGTTGCCGTTCTTCGCGACGGGCGTCGGGATGGCGTTCGTGTGGTCGCCGCTGACGGCCACCGCCACGCGCAACCTGCCGCCGGGTCTGGCCGGCGCGGGCTCCGCCGTGTACAACTCGGTCCGCCAGCTCGGCGCGGTGCTCGGAAGCGCCGGCATGGCCGCGTTCATGACCGCGCGGATCGGCGCCCAGATGCCGCCGCGGCCGCCGGGCGGCGCCGAAGGCGAGGCGGCCGCCAGCCTGCAGCTGCCGGAGTTTCTGCGCGACCCGTTCGCGGCCGCCATGTCGCAGTCGGTGCTGTTGCCCGCGTTCGTCGCGCTGTTCGGGATCGTGGCCGCGCTGTTTTTGGTCGGGTTCGCACCGTCGGCGGCGGCCGGTGGCCAGGCCGGGGCGGGCGACGTGGTCGACGACGACTACGACGACGACGAGTACGTCGAATTGATCCTTCTCCGGGAACCCGAGCCCACCCCCCTGCGGCGGGCGGGGTATGCGCCCGGGGGCGGCGCCGCACCGCCGGCCGATCGGGTTGTCCGCCCGCGCCCCGCACCCGCCGGCGCGCGGACCGGCCGACGGGATGACCCGGTGCCGCCGGCTGGCCCGATCGGGCTGGCGCACAACGGTTCTCATGTAGACAACCGCCAGCACTTCCGTCCCGTCACCGAGCTCTCCGCGCGCGCCCCTCGGCCCGCACCGGCCGATCGGCTCGCGCCACCGAAACGGCAGCAGAACGGGTCGGCCCGGGCCCAGCGGCACCGCCGCGACCCCGACGACACCGCCGGATACGGGCGGCACTCGTCGGGCAACTAGGCGTGCGCGGGGCCGGAGGTCACGCCGGCTCCGTGAGCGCCAGGAACGCGCCGAGGTCGGTCAGGCCCGCGGGCGTCGTGGGCAGGTACTCGGTCAGCGACCCCGCGCGCACGATGACCGCCGTGAACTGGGCCCGGCTGATGGCGACGTTGAGTCGGTTCCTGTTGAGCAGGAACGAGATTCCGCGCGGCACGACGTCCGCGGAGGAGGCCGTCATCGAGACGAACACCACCGGCGCCTGGGTGCCCTGGAACTTGTCGACCGTGCCGACCCGGATCCCCCCGAGCCCGGCGGCGGTCAGCCGCCGGCGCAGCAGCGCCACCTGCGCGTTGTAGGGCGCCAGCACGAGGACGTCGGAGGCGGTGAGGGGCCGGGTGCCTCGTTCGTCGGTCCACGGCGCGCCGAGCAGGCGGTCGATCTCGCCGGCGATCGCGTCGGCCTCCTCCGGGCTCTCCGTCGAGTTGCCGTGGTGCCCAACGGTGAGCGTCCGCACGCCCGGCCGCAATCCGGCAAGGTGCCGGGCGGCGGCGCACTCGTGGGAGTGCAGCCTGCCCTCGTACGCCAGCGCGGAGACCGCGGCGCAGACCGCCGGGTGCATGCGGTACGACCGGTCCAGAAAATAGCCGCGTTCGTCGGGCAGGGTGCGCCGGCCGTCCACCAGCCAGTCGAGCGCGGACGTGTCGACCGGCTCGGGATGTGTTCCCTGGCTGACCTGCGGCAGTTGCTGAGGATCTCCGAGCAGCAACAGGTTTGCGGACGCGGGCGCCACGGCGATGGTGTTGGCCAGACAGAACTGGCCGGCCTCGTCGATCACCAGCAGGTCGAGGCTGCCCGGCGGCACCCGCTTGCCGTTGGCGAAATCCCATGCCGTCCCGCCGATCACGCAGCCGGCGGTGTCGGCCCCCCAAGATTGAATGAACGCGGCGTAGGCGCTGCTGTCGATCTCCTGCCAGCGCGGAGCGTGGTGGTCGTTGCGCTTTTTCGCCACCCGCGCCGGGTCGAGCCCGGCGTCGATCACGCAGCCCAGCAGGTTCTCCACGGTGGCGTGGGCTTGCGCCACCACGCCGATGCGCCAGCCATGGCCGGTGGCCAGCCGCTCGATCACCCGCGCGGCGGTGTGCGTCTTGCCGGTCCCCGGCGGCCCGTGCACCGCCAGGTACGACGAATCCAGGTCCAGCACCGCGGTGGTGATGTCGGCTGCGATGTCGGCGCCGCGCGGCAGGGCGGAGCCGCTTCGTGTCCGGGGCGCGCGGCGCAGCAGCACGTCGACGACGGCGCTGCCCGGGAGTCGCGGCAAACCGGCCGCCACCGCGGCGGCCGTCGCCTCGATCGACTCACGCAGGGCCGTCGTCGGAATCGGCGGGCCGGGGGTCAGCGCGAACGGGAGCTGGTCGAACGGCTCGCCGTCGTTGCCCACCCTTTCGACGATGGTCACCTCGGTGGGCAGCGCCGGATCGTCGGCCGCGATCACGGTGGCGCGCCCGGCCGCCCGCCGGTCGGGGTCACCGGACATTCCCGGGGGAGCCGGCGGGTCGTACAGCGCGAACACGTCGGTCATCAGCTCGCCGCGTGCCAGCTCGCCGCGCAGCCGCACGCGTCGCTGCGGCTTGCGTGCGCGGGGCGGGGTGTGCCAGTCGACGCTGACCGACGCGTGCTCGGCGACGAAGACATCGGTGTTGTCCGCCCACTCCTCGAGGGGAAAGTTCAGCCGGTCGAAGTGGGCCCACCAGAACGGCTTGTCCTCGCGCCGGTGGTAGCCGCGCGCCGCGGACACCAGCGCCACCGCGGTCTGCTCGGGCGTGCGGTCGTCGACGGCGGCATCGCCGGTGAACGCCGACAGGGTCAGCGAAAGCCGGTCACGGTCCTCGACCGTGTTGCCGTCCCGGACGGGCTGGGCGCCGACGGGGACGACCCCCGATTCGTAGGCGCGCAACATCAACCAGTTGCGCAGTTCCTGCGTCGAGCGGCAGTCGTAGTGGTTGTACTCCTCGATCTCCTTGAGCACGGCCGCGGCCTCGTCGCGGCGGCCGTCGGCCCGCAGTTCGCAGTACCGGGCGTAGGAGGTGATCGAACCGGTGGCCGTGGTGACGTCACCGGCCCGCAGCTGCGCTCCCATGTACAGCGGCTCGAGCGCTTTCAGGCTGACGGACTCTGCGCCCACGCGAATGCTCTTGCGCACCAACGGGTAAAGGTCGACCAGCGTCCCGCTGCGCAACAGTTCGTCCACCTGGTCCTCGCCGACGCCGTAGCGGCCGGCGAGCCGCAGCAGCGCGGTCTTCTCATAGGGCGCGTAGTGGTAGATGTGCATGTTCGGGCGGCGCTTGCGCCGCTTGGCCACCAGCGCCAAGAAATCGGCCAGGGCCTGGCGTTCGTCGGTCCGGTTGTGCGCCCACAACGGACGGAACGCGCCGGCCGGCCCGGCTTCCAGGACGCCGAACAGATATTCCAGGCCCCACTCCCGCCCGTCGACGGTCCACAGCGGGTCGCCCTCGAAGTCGAAGAACAGGTCACCGGGGTCCGGCTCGGGCAGCAGGGTCAGGGGCTGCGGGTCGACGATCTCATAACACGGACGGCCGGTTTCGCGTTGGCGCACTTGAAGTCTCGCCTGGCCGGTCAGTGTGCCGAGGGCGCCGGGGGCCAGGTCCGGCACGGGACCGGCATGCTCGGCCAGCGCGGAGACCGTGGTGATCCCGGCGTCGATCAGCTTGTCGCGCTGGCCCACTCGCATGCCGGCGACCAGCAGCAGGTCGTCGGTGGCATGCAACTGCTCGGTGCACAGCGGGCACCTCAGGCAGGCGCCCACGGTGTCGTCGTCCCAGCGGACCGCGGTGCCCCCGGCGTGATGTTCGTCGAGGAGCCGCTGCAGTCGCGCGCGCTGCGATCGGTACACCGGAACCAGGTCGTGGACGCGATAGCGCGCGGCCGTCCCGTCGCCCAGGTGCAGCTCGGCCTCGGGCGCCACCGCGATGCCGGAGGCGGCGAGCGCGTCGGCGTACGCGGCCAGCTGCAACAGCGCGGTGACGTTCGCCGACCGGGCCAGCTTGGTGTCGACGACCCGGTACCGCTCGCCGTCGCGCAGCAAGAAGTCGGCGAAGCCGACGAAGCGACCGTCGAACATGGCGGCCTGGTAGACCGCGGGCGCGCCGCCGGCGATGGCGCGCCGGGTCGCGTCGGCGGCCGCCGCGAGGCCGGCGGGCGTGTAGGCAGGGCGGCCGATCACCGCGACGCCGGCGCCGAACTCCTCGCGCAGCCGGTCCAGCTCGCGCCGCTCGTGCTCGTTGCCCAGGGCGGCGGTCCGCGCGAGGAGGTCGTCTCCGGCCGGCGCGGCGGGTCCCCAGCCGAGTCTCGCGTCGAAGTCCCGCAACAGCGCGTACTCGCAGCGGGCGGCGGCGGCAAGGTCCGACGCGCTGTACACGATGCTGTCGCCGGTGACGAACACAGCAGCAACTGTAGGGGAGTGGACCGACGTAAACGCCGGCCTTGCCTAGTGGCCCGGGGCGTTACCGATCAGCTCGACGCCGTTGCCGTTCCAGTGGAACCGCACGTCGGTGTTCAAGCCGTTGATGCCGCTGGGATAGGTCAGCGCCACCGTGTCGCCGGTGGTCTGTGCGGGGTCGACGCCGTTGAACCCGTAGGTGTCGGGCACCCCCTGCGGGATGAACTGCCCGAGATGGAACAGCACCGCCCGGGTGGTGGGGTTGGCGGCGTTGGTGTTCGCCTTGACGATGACCGCGGACAGCTGGGCGCACTGGTTGTAGTTGCCGGCCAGCGGCTCGGGGCTCCACGGTTGCTGACTGCGCGGATCGCGCGGCAACTCCGAGACCACCTTCGCGATGACGGGCGAGGCGAGGTTGACCGCGCACGGGTCGGCCGGCGCGGCGACGCTGCCCGGCGGCGCGGCGGCGCCCGAGGGCTGCGCCGGGGCGGTGATGGACGGGGTCTCGGTGGTCGTCGTGGCCTGCGGCGTCTTCGCGACCGTGGAGTCCCCGGAACCGCAGCCGGTCAACGTCAGGGCGAGCAGAGCGACGGCGGCCGAGCCGGTCAGTGGCCCGGTACGGCGGGGTAGCGACCACACATCGGGCACCGTACCGTCATCGCCCGCGCGGGTGTGACAGGCGTGGCCGGACCCGGCGCGGCTGTGCTCATGATCACGCGTCCCGCGGCGCTCAGGCGCCCGCAAGCGGGCGGTTCCCCCACCGACGATCCGGTCAGGACCACTAGACTCCTTGGACGATGACCCTCCCGGACAGCTCCCCCGAGGCTGCCTCTACGACGTTTGCCGACCTGCAGATACACCCCTCCGTCCTGCGGGCGATCGCTGACGTCGGCTACGAGTCGCCCACGGGCATCCAGGCCGCTACGATTCCCGCGCTGATGGCGGGGTCGGACGTCGTCGGGCTGGCGCAGACCGGCACCGGCAAGACGGCGGCGTTCGCGATCCCGATCCTGTCCAAGATCGACGTCGCCAGCAAGGCGACCCAGGCGCTCGTGCTGGCTCCCACCCGGGAGTTGGCGCTGCAGGTCGCCGAGGCGTTCAGCCGGTACGGGGCCCATCTGCCGAAGGTCAACGTGCTGCCGATCTACGGCGGCTCCTCCTACACGGTTCAGCTGGCCGGGCTGCGGCGCGGCGCCCAGGTGGTGGTCGGCACTCCGGGCCGGGTCATCGACCACCTCGAGCGCGGGACGCTGGACCTGTCCCACGTCGATTACCTCGTCCTCGACGAGGCCGACGAGATGCTCACCATGGGCTTCGCCGAAGAGGTTGATCGCATACTGTCCGAGACGCCGGAATACAAACAGGTGGCGCTGTTTTCGGCGACCATGCCGCCCGCGATCCGCAAGCTGACCACCAAGTACCTGCACGATCCGCTCGAAGTCAGCACCAAAGCCAAAACCGCTACCGCCGAGAACATTTCGCAGCGCTACATCCAGGTCGCCGGTCCGCGCAAGATGGACGCGCTGACCCGGGTCCTCGAAGTGGAGCCGTTCGAGGCGATGATCGTCTTCGTGCGCACCAAGCAGGCCACCGAAGAGGTCGCCGAAAGGCTGCGCGCCCGAGGGTTTTCCGCGGCCGCCATCAACGGCGACATCCCACAAGGCCAGCGCGAGCGGACCGTCGCCGCGCTCAAGGACGGCGGTATCGACATCCTGGTCGCGACCGACGTGGCCGCGCGCGGGCTCGACGTGGAGCGGATATCGCACGTGCTCAACTACGACATCCCGCATGACACCGAGTCCTACGTGCATCGCATCGGGCGCACCGGCCGGGCGGGACGCTCGGGGACGGCGTTGCTGTTCGTTTCCCCACGGGAGCGTCACCTGCTCAGGGCGATCGAAAAGGCCACGCGGCAAACGCTCATCGAGGCCGAGCTGCCCACCGTCGAGGACGTCAACGCCCAGCGGGTGGCGAAATTCGCCGATTCCATCACGGCCGCGCTGGGCCGTCCGGGGATCGAGTTGTTCCGCAAGCTGGTCGAGGACTACGAACGCGAACACGACGTGCCGCTGGCGGACATCGCGGCCGCGCTGGCGCTGCAGTCCCGCGACGGCGAAGAGTTCCTGATGGCGCCCGAGCCGCCGCGTGAACGCCGCGAGCGGCACGACGACCATCGTGAACGCGCCGAAAAGCCAAGGCAATCAAGGCCCTTCACCACCTACCGCATCGCCGTGGGAAAGCGGCACAAGGTGGGCCCGGGCGCGATCGTCGGCGCCATCGCCAACGAGGGCGGCCTGCATCGCAGCGATTTCGGCCACATCGCCATCGGCCCGGACTTCTCGCTGGTGGAGCTGCCGGCCAAGTTGTCCCCGTCGACGCTGAAAAAGCTGGAGCGCACCCGCATTTCGGGCGTGCTGATCAACCTTCAGCCGGATCGGTCGGCGAGCAAGCCGCGCGGCCGTGACAGTGGAAAGCCGCGCAGGAAACACACCGGATGACCCTGTCCGAAGAACAGGACGCCCAGGGCGGACTGGAGCAAACCGCCCACGTCGACCGGGTCGCGTCGCTGACCGGAATCCGCGCCGTGGCCGCCCTTCTCGTCGTCGGCACGCACGCCGCGTACACTACGGGCAAGTACACGCACGGTTATTGGGGGCTGGTCGGCTCCCGCATGGAGATCGGCGTGCCGATCTTCTTCGTGCTGTCCGGCTTCCTGCTGTTCCGCCCGTGGCTCAAGTCGGCCGCCACCGGCGGGCCGCCGCCGTCGGTGAGCCGCTATGCGTGGCACCGGGTTCGGCGGATCATGCCGGCCTACGTCATCACCGTGCTGTTCGCCTACGTGCTGTACCACTTCCGGCAGGCGGGCCCCAACCCCGGACACACCTGGCTGGGGCTCGTGCGCAACCTGACGCTGACGCAGATCTACTGCAACGGCTACCTCGGGAAGTATTTGCATCAGGGGCTGACCCAGATGTGGAGCCTCGCGGTGGAAGCGTCCTTCTACGTGCTGCTGCCGCTGCTGGCGTACGTGTTGCTGGTGCTCGTCTGCCGCCGGCGGTGGCGGCCGAGGCTACTGCTGGGCGCGCTGGCCGGGTTGACCTTGATCAGCCCGGCCTGGCTGATCCTCGTGCACACCGACCACTGGTTTCCCGACGGCGCGCGGCTCTGGCTGCCCACCTACCTGGCCTGGTTCCTCGCCGGAATGTTGCTGGCCGTGCTGCAGGCGATGGGCGTGCGCGGCTACGCGTTCGTCGCCATACCGCTGGCCGTCGTCTGCTACTTCATCGTCTCCACCCCCATCGCCGGCGCGCCCACCACGTCGCCGGCCACGTTGAGCGAGGCCTTGTTCAAGACGTGCTTCTACGCCGTGATCGCCGCGCTCGCGGTGGCGCCACTGGCGCTGGGGGACCAGGGTTGGTATTGGCGGCTGCTGGCGACGCGGCCGATGGTGTGGCTGGGGGAGATCTCCTACGAGATCTTCCTGATCCACCTGATCACCATGGAATTCGCCATGGTCTACATCGTGCGCGCCCACGTCTACACCGGCTCGATGCTGAACCTGTTCATCGCGACGATGGTGGTCACCATCCCGCTGGCCTGGCTGCTGCACCGCTTCACCCGCGTGCGGACCTGAGCCGCGGCCGGCGGTCCCGTCCCGGCGCGACGAACGGACGCGCCTACCCGCGGGCGGAAACCGGCGTCACGATCGGCGCGACGAACTCCTCGATCATCGCGCGTTCGTCGGCGTCGTCCCGGCCGGGGAACTGCAGCAGCGAGGTGATCACCCGCACCACCCACCGCGCGCGGCGCTCCACGACGGCGGGGTCTTCCGGCCCGAGCGAGCCGACGAAGGCGGCGGCCAGGGCGGTGATCACCTCCGACTGGCCGGCCACTTCGGCGCCGATCGGCGGCCGGGTGATGGCGAACCACGACGCCAACGCGCGGCTGCCGCGGACCATCCGCAGCGTGGCGGTGATGCTCGCGAGGAGCCGTTCTCGCGCGTCGTCGATGCCGCCGATCTCTTCCTTGATCGCGCGGCTGAGCCGACGGGTCTCGCGGTGCACGTAGGCGGTTCGCAACGCCTCCCGGTTCTCGAAGTACCGGTATAGCGTCGCGCGCGAACACCCTGCGGCCCTGGCGATTTCGTTCATGCCGATGGAGGCGTGGTCGCGTTCGGTGTACAGGCGCTCGGCCGCGTCGAGGATGCGGTCCGCGGCCGCTTCAGTGCGGTGCGCGCCGAGCCAGTCGGTCGGCATCAGGCCCGCATCCGAATCGGTACCGACAGCGGGCGGCGCACGTAACTGCCGCCCGACCACACGATCGCGGATTCGTCGACCTCGAAATCCGGGCAGCGGGTGAGCAGCTCGGTCAGCGCGACGCGGGACTGCATCCGTGCCGCCGCCGCGCCCAGGCAGTGGTGTGCGCCGTGGCTGAAGGTGAGGATGTTGCGCGGGCGGCGGGTGACGTCGAGTTCGCCGGCGTCCGGCCCGTACTGGCGCTCGTCCCGGTTGGCCGACCCGTACAGCAGAAACACCTTGCGGCCGGCGGGGATGGTGGTGTCGCCGATGGTCACGTCGCGGGTGGTCGTGCGGGCCAGCCCCTGCACCGGCGAGGTCAGCCGCAGCAGCTCCTCAACGGCATCGGGGATCGACCCCATATCGTCGACGAGAAGCCGCCGCTGGTCGGGCCGCTGATGCAGCAAAGGCATTGATCCGCCGAGCATTCCGGTGGTGGTGTCGTTGCCGCCGGTGACCATGGTGAACGTGAACGCCAGCACCGACAGCATGCCGGCGACGTCGCCGGCCCCGCCCTTGCTGCCGATTCCGGCAGATACCAGGTGCGAGATGGTGTCGTCCCCGGGCTCGGTGCGGCGGCGTTCGATCAAGCCGGTGAAGTACGCCATCATCGACCCGACCGCGTCGCCCACCGTCTCCAGCGCCCCTGCCACCCCGCCGTCCGCTGTGTTGGCCGCGACGATCACGTCCGTCCAGCGGTCGAATTGGGCCCTGTCCGCTTCGGGAACGCCGAGGTAGTGGGCGACCACCATCGACGGCAGCGGTTTGAACAGCTCGGTCACGATGTCACCGCCGCCGGCCGCGCGCAGTCGCTCGATGCGTTCGACGACGAACTCGCGCACCTTGGGCTCGACCGCCTCCACCTGGCGGGGGGTGAAGCCGCGCGACACCAGTTTGCGAAACTCGGTGTGTACGGGCGGGTCTTGCATGACGAACGGTGGATTGTCCTGCAGCCCAATCATTTCCAGGTCACCGTAGTTGACCGTCAGGCCCTGCGCGGAGGAAAACGTCTCGTGGTCCCGCGCCGCGGCCCACACGTCGGCGTGCCGGGACAACACGTAGTAGTCATGATCGGGCCGCTTCGCGGGCACGACGTGGTGCACCGGATCCCGGTCGCGAAGCGCGCGGTACATCGGCCAGGGATTGCGCCACGTGTCGGCGGTAGCCAGCTCGAAGACGGCCGGCGCATCATGAGACATAACCGCAGCCATGTCTCATTCGTACGACAATGCGCCCCGAATGTCAATGCCAGCGGCGGCCCAGTGCCCGGCCAGCCGGGCATTCGGTACCCAGTGCCCCGCCAGCCGGGCACTCGAGCAGGAACGGCTAGATGCCCGCGCCCGGGTTGAGGATGCCCTGCGGGTCCAGGGCCTGCTTGATGCGCCGGTTGAGCTCCATCACCTCGGGCCCGAGGTAACCGGCCAGCCACGGCCGTTTCAGCCGGCCGACGCCATGCTCGCCGGTGATCGTGCCGCCCAGGCCGACGGCGAGGTCCATGATCTCGCCGAAGGCGAGATGGGCCCGTTCGGTCATCGCGGCGTCCGCGGGGTCGTACACGATCAACGGATGGGTGTTGCCGTCACCGGCGTGGGCGATCACCGAGATCGTCAGGTCGCGCGCGGCGGCGATGCGCGCGATGCCGGTGACCAGCGCCCCCAGCGCCGGCAGCGGCACCCCGACGTCCTCGAGCAGTAGCGATCCCTTCGCCTCCACCGCGGGAATGCAGAACCGGCGCGCGGCGACGAACGCCTCGCCCTCGTCGGGGTCATCGGTGGAAAAGACTTCCGTCGCACCATTTTCGGCGAACACGGCGGCCATCACCGACGCGTCCTCGCCGCCGGCCCCGCCGCGCTCGTCGGACCCGGCCACCAGCATCGCGGCCGCCCCGCGATCCAAATCCATGCGCAGGGTGTCCTCGACGGCGTTGATGGCCACCGAATCCATGAATTCCAGCATCGACGGGCGCAGCCGAGCGGTGACGCCGAGCACGGCATCCACCGCTGACTCGACCGTGGCGAAGCCGGCCACGACGATGCTGGACGCGTTCTGCTTGGGCACCAGCCGCAGCGTGACCTCGGTGACGACGCCCAGGGTGCCTTCGCTGCCGACGAACAGCTTGGTCAGCGACAGGCCGGCCACGTCCTTCAAGCGGGGGCCGCCGAGCCGGACGGCCGTGCCGTCGGCCAGCACCACCTGCATGCCCAGCACGTAGTCGGTGGTGACCCCGTACTTCACGCAACACAACCCGCCCGCGTTGGTGGCGATGTTGCCGCCGATGCTGCAGATCTCGAAGGACGACGGATCGGGGGGATACCACAGGCCGTGCTCGGCGGCGGCCTTCTTGACCTCGGCGTTGAACAGGCCGGGCTGGCATACCGCGGTGCGCGTGACGGGGTCGACGGTGATGTCGCGCATCTTCTCCGTCGACAGGACGATGCCGTTGTCCAGCGCCGTCGCCCCACCGGACAGGCCGCTGCCGGCCCCGCGGGTCACGACGGGCACCCCGTGCGCACAGGCCCAGCGCAGCACGGTCTGCACGTCCTCGGTGCACCGCGGCCGGACCACCGCCAGGGGTTTGCCGGCGGACGGGTCGAAGGCGCGGTCCTGGCGATAGCCCTCGGTGATGGTCGGGTCGGTGACCACCATCCCGTCGGGAAGGTCGGCGGCCAGGCTCGCCAGGACTTCAGCATTCACGACCCGATCCTACGAGCCCGTCAGCGCTGTACAGTTGAGCGATCTTGCCGCGGGTCGAGGGTTGAGGCCGATGTTTGGACGCAGGGATCTCAGCAAAGTCGGTGTCCGCGCGTTCGCGGACGTCCTCGCCGCCGAGCAGTCGGCGATCGCCGTCACGATCGGCAACCCGAATCTCGCCAACAACACCGAGGTCCGCTGGAAGCTGTCGCTGCGGGTCACGCCCGACGCCGAACCGCCGTTCGAGGCCGCCCTCACCGCGCTGCTGCCCCAGCTGAGCCCGCCGCGTCCCGGCATGAGGGTGCCGGTGCTCTACGACCCGAAGGACCACAGCCGCGTTCGACTCGACCGCGGGCCGGCCGCCACGGCCGATGCGGCGATCGACGCCGTGACCGCAGCTCGCCCCGACCTGGCGGGCGCGCAGGTGATGGGTATCCCGATGACCGATGTCATCCGCCAAGCCATCGCCGATCCCGGCGCGTTCCGCGAGGAGATGATGCGGCGCGGAGCCGAGCTGCAGCAGCAGGCGCTCGGCGCGATGCGGGCGGCGCAACCGCAGCAGGGCGCGGATCCGATCGATCGGCTCGAGAGGCTGGCGGCGCTGAAGGATCGGGGACTGCTCACCGACGAGGAATTCGAGCGGCAGAAGCGCAAGATTCTCGGCGAGTGACTCACGGCGGCGACTGCCGGCTCGCCTCGAACTGCGGCGCGCGGTCCAGTTCGCGCAGCGACGGCAGCCGCACGGCGATCAGCCCGATCAGCAGGATCGGCACCGCCAAGGCGAGGAACGTGACCTTCAACCCGCCGGCATCGGCGAGCGGACCGGCGACCAGCAAGCCCAACGGTCCCGCGGCGTAGGTCAGGCCCGCCATCACCCCGACCACCCGCCCGCGCAGATGGTGCGGCGCGCGGGTCTGCATGACGTAGTTGTAGATCGGCTGGATCGGCCCGTAGACCAGCCCGGTGACCGCGCACAGCGTCAGGATCACCGGCAGCGGCGGCAGGAACGCGATGCCCACCGTCGCGGCGCCGAAGGTGAGGGTGGCCGTCAACACGGCCGTGCGCCGCCGGGTGTATTGCGAGAGCGCCGCGTAGCCCAGCGCGCCCGCCACGCCGCCGACCGCCAGCGCCATCAGCGCCCACCCGAGCTCGGCGGGCTGCTGCCGGTCCGCGAAATACTTTGGGAACAGCACGCTTTCCATGGGCAGGTACAGGGCGGTCACGGTCAGGTCGATCAGGCCGAGTGTCCGGAGCACCCGCAGATTCCAGACGAACCGCAGCCCTTCGGCAATGCCGGACACCAAGCCGTCGGGACGGGTCGCGTGGTGCGGCTTGCCGGCGCCTTCGAGCCGCAGCGCGCCGATCGTCAACAGGGACGAACCGAAGCAACCCGCGGTGACCCACATCGTGTTGACGCCGCCGACCGTGGCGATCATCAGGCCGCCGATGCCCGGCCCCACCATGAACCCCAGATTCAGGATGGCCTCGTAGCTGCTGTTGGTGCGGTCCAACGACCAGCCCGCGCGGGCGGCGGCCTCCGGCAGCATCGACTGGCGCGCCGTCGTGCCGGCCGGGTCGAACGCGGCCGCACCAAAAGCGAGCACCGCCAGCTCGACGACGTTGACCGCGTCCACGCCGAACAACCGGGCGGTCAGCGGGACGGCCGCCACCGCCGCACAGGACAGCGAGTCGGACACCAGCGACACCCGGCGGCGCCCGACCAAGTCGACCGCGGTGCCGGCGACCAGCGTGGACAGGACCAACGGCAGCGTCATGGCGGCGGCCACGATCGACGCGTCGCGCGCGCGGTCGTGGTGCTGCAACGCCAGCCAGGGGAACGCGACGATCGAAATGCCGGTACCCGTCGTCGCCAGCAGCGTGGCGGACAGGATCAGAAAGGCCGGGCCGCGGCTCGGATGGCTCATGGGTTGTCCCGGGGAGAATGTAGCCGTTGGCCCGCCGCGCGACCACCGAATATCCGGGGCGTTCGGCCGTCGACCACCGGCCGACTGCAGGATGTTCATGTGCTCGTCCACCCGCGTACCGGTCAGCCGTTCGATTCTCCCGTGGTGCCCGGCACCGGATGGCCGGGCGATCCGGCGACCCCGCAGACCCCCGTGGCCGCCGACGCCGCACAGGTGGCCGCGCTGGCTCGCACGGCCACGTCGATTCCCGAACTCGACGCCCTGGTCAGCGTCTGCCGCGCGTGCCCGAGGCTCGTCGACTGGCGCGAGGACGTCGCCGTCCTCAAGCGCCGCGCCTTCGCCGACCAGCCGTATTGGGGGCGGCCGGTGCCGGGCTGGGGGTCGGAGCGGCCCCGGCTGTTGATCGTCGGGTTGGCGCCCGCCGCGCACGGCGCGAACCGGACCGGACGCATGTTCACCGGCGACCGATCCGGCGATCAGCTCTATGCGGCGCTGCACCGCGCCGGGCTGGTGAACCAACCGACCAGTGTGGACGCCGCGGATGGGTTGCGCGCGAGGCAGGTTCGCATCGTGGCACCGGTGCGGTGCGCGCCTCCGGCCAATGCCCCGACACCGCTGGAGCGCGACACCTGCTGGCCGTGGCTGGAGGCCGAATGGCGGCTGGTGTCCGAGCACGTGCGCACGATCGTGGCGTTGGGCGGGTTCGCCTGGCAAATCGCGCTGCGGCTTCCGGGCGCGTCCGTGATGCGCAAACCGCGGTTCGGCCACGGGGTGGTCGCACAATTCGCGCCCGGAGTGCGGTTACTCGGCTGCTACCACCCGAGCCAGCAAAACATGTTTACCGGTAGGTTGACACCAGCAATGCTCGACGACGTTTTCCGCGACGCAAAAAGGCTGGCAGGGATCAAGTGACTGACGTTCTGGTGTCCGGCGCCAGCGTGGCCGGTGCGACGGCGGCTTATTGGCTTGGACGGCACGGCTATTCGGTCACCGTGGTGGAGCGACACCCCGGGCCGCGGCCGGGCGGTCAGGCGATCGACGTGCGCGGCCCCGCGCTGGGGGTGCTCGAACGCATGGGGCTGCTGGCCGCCGCCCAGAAACGAAAGACGCAAATCCGTGGCGCCTCCGGCGTCGACCGCGACGGTAACGAACTGTCGCGCGACACCGAGGCCACGCCCACCGGCGGGCCCGTCGACAGCCCCGACATCGAGCTGTTGCGCGACGATCTGGTCGAATTGCTTTACGGCGCAAGCCAATGGACGGCCGAATACCTCTTCGACGACACCATCACCGGCCTGGACGACGACGGCGCCGCCGTACACGTGACCTTCCAGCGTGCCCCCGCCCGCAGCTTCGACCTGGTCATCGGTGCCGACGGACTGCACTCCAACGTCCGAGGGTTGGTGTTCGGCGCCGAGGACCAATTCATCGAGAGGCTGGGCACCCACGCGGCGATCTTCACCGTGCCCAATTTTTTGGACCTGGACTACTGGCAGACCTGGCATTACGGCGACTCCACGATGGCGGGAATCTACAGCGCCCGCAACAACACCGAAGCCCGGGCCATGTTGGGTTTCATGGACACCGAGTTGCGGATCGACTACCGCGACACCGAGGCGCAGTTCGCCGAGCTGGAGCGGCGGATGGCCGACGACGGCTGGGTGCGGCCCCAACTACTGGAATACCTGCGCACCGCACCGGATTTCTACTTCGACGAGATGTCGCAGATCAAGATGGACCGCTGGTCGAAGGGCAGGGTCGCGCTGGTCGGCGACGCCGCATATTGCTGCTCGCCGCTGTCGGGTCAGGGCACCAGCGTGGCGCTGCTGGGCGCCTACATCCTGGCCGGCGAGCTCGCCGCCGCGGGTGACGACTACGAACTGGGCTTCGCGAACTATCACAAGGAGTTCAACGACTACGTCAAGCGCAATCAATGGCTGGTCGTCGACAACATTCCCGGTGGGGCGCCGATACCGCAGGAGGTTTTCGACCGCATCGTCAATTCGATCACGCTCAAGGATTACTGACAGCCCTCCAGCCGAGCAGACGCAAAATCACCCGACACGCCGGGCGGGCGGGTGATTTTGTGTCTGCTCGCGAGAAGGCCGGGAACGTTCGCGCGGCCTCCGGCGTTGACGCCAACGTGCGTCTTTCCGTCCTTGATCTCGTGCCCGTGCGCACGGACCAGACGACCGGCGATGCGCTCGCGGCGACCGTGCAGCTGGCGCAGGCCGCGGATCGGCTGGGTTTCACGCGCTACTGGGTGGCCGAGCACCACAACATGCCGTCCGTCGGCGCCACCAGCCCGCCGGTCCTGATCGCATACCTGGCCGCGCAAACCTCGCAGCTGCGCCTCGGGTCCGGCGGTGTGATGCTGCCCAATCACGCGCCCCTGGCGGTGGCCGAGCAATTCGCCCTGCTGGAAGCCGCCGCACCGGGCCGCATCGACCTGGGCATCGGCCGAGCGCCCGGCTCGGACCCGGTCACGTCGTACGCCCTGCGCGGAAGCCGCGGTGACGAAGACATCGAGAATTTCCCGCAATACCTCGACGACGTGGCGGCGCTGATGAGCGCGCGCGGCGTGGTGGTGCCGCTGCGCTCGGGGGACTACCGGCTCAAGGCCACCCCGGCCGCCGCGGGCGAACCGCGGCTGTGGCTGCTCGGCTCGTCGATGTACTCGGCGCACCTGGCCGCCGCCAAGGGGCTGCCGTACGTATTCGCACATCACTTCTCCGGCAACGGAACCGAGCAGGCGCTCGAGGTTTACCGGTCCCGCTTCAAGCCCAGCGCCCTGACGCCCGAACCCCTGACGTTCCTGACGGTCAACGCGTCCGTGGCCGAAAATCGCGACGAGGCAACGGCTTTGATGCTGCCCAATCTGCAGATGATGGCGAAGCTGCGCACCGGACAACCGCTCGGCCCGGTGCCGCTGGTCGAGGAGGCCGAACGTGCGGAGCTGACGCCGCAGCAGCAGCACATCGTGCAGAGCGGGCTGCGGCGAGCGGTCCTGGGTACGCCGGCCGAGGCCGCCGAACAGATGCGGGAGCTCGCCCGACGGTTCGGCGTGGACGAGGTGATGGTCAACCCGGTGGCCTCGGCGCGCCGCGGTACCGCCCCGGCCAGCGCGCCGGCCCGGGTCGCGACCCTGGAATTGCTCGCCAAGGAGTTGTTCTGACCGTCAGTCCGTCACCGCCGACCGCCCGGAATCGACGCGGCCCGCGGTCGCCGTCCTGGCCGTGACCCAGCGCCGCAGGTCTTCCGGCGGCAGCGGCGGGCTATGCACGAAACCCTGGGTGATGGTGCAGCCGTAGCGCCGCAGCGCGGTCAGGGTGACCTCGTCTTCGACGCCCTCGGCGACGAGTTCGGCGCCCAGGTTCTGCGCCAAATCCACGGTGGACTGCACGATGGCGACCGACCGTGGGTCCTGGGCGAGGCGTGCCACGAATCGCCTGTCGAGTTTGAGCTCGTCGACCGAGACGTCCTGCAGGCGCGCCAGCGAGGACCATCCGGTGCCGTAGTCGTCCAGCGAGATCCGAACGCCGAGCAGCTGCAGGGCGGCGACGGTGTTACGGGACCGGTCCGAATCAACGAGCGCGCTCTCGGTGATCTCGACGATCAACGCGTCGGGGGGTAGCCCGTGGGTCCGCAGCAGTCGTTCGATGGTGACCGCGAGGTCGAGGTCGAGCAGGTTCGTCGTCGACAGGTTCACCGCGACGGTCAGCGGAATGCCCTCGTCGCGCCATGACCGAACCTGCTCGAGCGTGAGATTGATGGTGCGGTTGGCCACCGTCCGCATCAAGCCGGCACGTTCGGCGGCCGGCAGGAACTCCTCCGGCAACAGCAGCCCCCGGTCGGGGTGCTGCCAACGCAGCAGCGCCTCGACACTGTGGACGCTTCCGTCGGTCGCGTTGACCTTGGGCTGGTAATGCACGGTCAACTGGTCACCGTCGATCAGCGCGGCGCGCAACTCCCCGACGAGATTGGGATCGTGGTCGCGATCCGTCTCGAAGCCGGACTCGTACACCGCGATCCTGCTGAGGGCCGACATCGCGTGCGGAATCGTCGCCTCGGCCCGGTTCAACAGTTCCTGCGGATGGTCGCAATGGTCGGGATAGAGCGCAATGGCGATGCAGGCGTCGATCTTCACGCTGATCGCGTCCAACTCGAAAGGGATTCTCATGCCTTCAAGCAACCGACCGGCCTGGGCGCGGGCGGCGACGAGGTCCGACCCCTCACCGAGCAGGATGGCGAACTCTTCGTCGCTCACCCGCGCGAGCAGATCATCGCGTCGCACACTGTGCACGAGGCGATTTGCGATGTGCCACAACAGTTCGTCCCCGAAGTGGCGGCCGACCGATTGGTTGATCTCCCGCAGCTTGTGAAGATTGAGCAAAAGCAGCGCACGATGCGACTGCCCCCGGCCGCTCGACGCGGAAGCCGACAGTTCGGTCAGCGCCGTCGCCAGTGACCGCCGATTGGGCAGCGTGGTCAGTTCGTCGGTCATGGCCTGCAGGTGGCTTTCCGCCAGCAAGCTGACGTCGCGGAAGGTCACCGAGAACCGCGCGGCGACCGCGACGAGGCTGAGGGCGGCGAGCGTCGAAGCCAGCCGGGAATCGTGCCCCAGGATCGCGACCCCGAGCGCCACGACGGTGCACGTCACCGGGACCGCGTAGGAGCCGAGTCCGCGCCGCGGCGCCGGAGCCGCCGACGACCAACGCGCCCAGCTGGCTATCGCCACCAGCAGTGACGAAGCCGGCCAGAGGACGTCGAGCGTGCTGCCCGCCCGGTACGAACCCGCCGCTGTCTGGAACAGGTAGGCCGTGTCCGCGACGGCGAAGCCGACCAGACCGACCACGAGAAAGCCCCAGCGAAATTCGCTGCGCCACCCCAGGATTGGCAACATTCCGACGGCCAGGGCCAGCAGCACCAGATCGCCCCACGGGTAGATCAGGCCCACCAGCACCGTCGCCGGAACCCGGGTGGCGGCGGCGTGCATGGGCCCGGCATGCAGCGCGGCGGCCAGCGCGGCCACCGCCAACGCGCACACCAGGGAATCGATGCGGATGGGCATCGGCACCCGCTTCAGGCTCGATCGCATCAGCAGCAAGATCCCGGCATAGACGAACGGATAGAACGCCAGGTATTCGGGGTCGGCAATTGACGGTGACTGCGCGTTCGGCACCCAGAACGCGTAGACGACGTCGCCGAGCGCCGACAACGCCATGCCCGCCGCGATCAGGGACCACGCCAGCCGGTCGGCCTTGAGGCGGTATGCCCGGACGGCAATCAGCCCGGCCGCCAGGAGGTTCAGCGCGGAATACAGCGATTTGGCGAAGAAGACGCTGTGGCTGGCGTTCGGGGAGAGGACGCTGGTGACGGCGAAGGATACGACGCCGATCGTCAAGACCGCGAGGGCAATCCGGATCGTCGTCGGGGGCCAGCGGACGCCGTCGACGCCGTCTTGTCGTTGCACCGGTGTTGACGTCGCGGCGTCAGCCGCCCGCCTGAGCAGCGGGCCGGTGCTCGCCTCGGCGGCCGGCGGGGGGGACTCCGCCGCCGGGACGGCCGGAAACGAGTAGGCGAGCGGCAAATCGGGCACGAAGGTGCGAACACATTGGCCGCCTTCGCGTTTGGCGGTGTACATGGCCAAGTCGGCGTGCCGGAGGAGTTGTTCGACGCTGCAATCGGACGAGGCGGTGGCCACCGTATATCCGACGCTCGGCCGGACCGGTATGGGAACGCCGTCGACCAGGATCGGCGCGTGAAACGCGTCGAGGACGCGATGCGCGGCCGCGTGCGACTCCTCGATGGGGCCCTCGATGACCACGGCGAATTCGTCGCCGCCGAGGCGGGCGATGACGCACTTGTCGCCCAGGGTTGCGGTGAGCCTGCCGGCGACCCGGACCAGGAGTTCGTCACCGGCCGGGTGGCCCAGGGCATCGTTGACCGCTTTGAAATTGTCGAGATCGAGGCACAACACCGCGATGGGCGCGATGTCGCAGCTCTGCCGGGCGACGGCCTGTTCCAGTCGGTCCAGGAAGTACGCCCGGTTGGCCAGGCCAGTGAGGCTGTCGCGGAACGCTTCCCGCGCGACCTCGGACAGCAGGCTCTGGTTCTCCATCAGTACGACGAACTGCCGCACGAGCACCGCGGCCACCAGGATTCCCAGCGCGGCGAGCAACGGCCCGTGCGCCATCAGGCCGACGGCGTGGCCCAACCCGACGGCCGCGGCCACCAGCAAGGGCAGGTACGGCAGCCACAGCCGGGTACGCGACCGGATTTCGTCGTTGCGCGACGGCGGCACGAAGGGCTCGTAGACGCTGGACAACGCGGCCAGTGCAAGCATGCCCAGCCCGGCCACTCGGCCCAGGTCCACCAGATCGCTGACCTGATAGCTGCCGATCCCGCTCTTGAACACCATCGCGATGTCGGAGATGCTTATCGTCGCCACGCCGCCGGCCAGCAGGTTGCGGCTCGGCTCGTCGCCGGGACGCCCCCGGGACAGCATCAGGATCGCGGTCGTCAGCAGGACGACGTCGTTGAAGATCT
>NZ_GG770554.1:809176-822378 GCF_000164135.1 Mycobacterium parascrofulaceum ATCC BAA-614
CGGCCACCGTCGTCGCCCGCGACCCGCTGTCGTGGCGCAGCTGCTGGTCCAGGACGAACACCCACGACACGACGAACAGCGACGTCGCCACGATGAGACCGTCCAGGACCAGCCGTCGCGGACTGTGGCGGGAGAACCGCGACAGCAGCACCAAGGACGTGAAGGCGCCGAACGGCCACAGCAGCAGCACGATCTCGGACGCGGCCGGGTGCGTGGCGTGCGCCAGCTCGGGCCGCACGTCGTACACGGACCAGATGACCTCGCCCGCGGCCCAGCCCAGCAGGGCCGTCACCAGCGCCAGCCATCCGTATCGGCGTCGCGGGGACGCGAATCTGGACGCGTAGCCGGCACACGCCGCCGCGAACAGCAGGCACATTGCCAGCGCGATCTCGTCGACCGGCCTGCTCGCGTAGGCGCCTTTCCAGCCGGCGATCGAGGAGGCGATGATCAGCGCGGCCGCCACCCCGTACGCGCCGACGACCAACCAACCGAGGCGCGGCGGCAGCCTGAACCACCGCCAGGGATTTCTCACCCACGGTTTCATCGCCGCTCCAGCCGATCCGCGCCGTGCGGTGAGCTATCGGGTGTTCACCGCGCGCTAGTGGAGAATAAACCGCCGCGCCAGGTTCGGGGCCAATGCCGTGGGATGCTTGCCCAGGTTGTGACACCCGCCGGGTGCGCCAGCGCCCCGAACGGCGATCCGCTGGGTGCTACGGGCTGGCGTCGATGCGGGCCAGCGCCGAACGCAGGATTTGCGCGGTCGCCTCCCGATCGGGGTCGCGCCGCAGCAGCATTCCCTTGGCGACCGACAGCTTGTCGCCGTTGCGCCGGGGCAGCACGTGCAGGTGGATGTGGAACACCGTCTGAAAGGCGGCGCTGCCGTCGTTGATGGCGATGTTGGTGGCGTCGGCCAATTCCGTCGCGCGTGCGGCCCGGGCGATCCGCTGGCCGATCGTGACCATCCCGGCCAGCGTCTCCGGCGGCGTGTCGGTGAGGTCGACACTGTGCCGTTTGGGGATGACCAGGGTGTGCCCGCGGGTGAACGGGCGGATGTCGAGGATGGCCAGGTAGTCGTCGTCTTCGCAGATCCGGATGGCCGGGGCGGCCCCCGCGACGATCGCACAGAACACGCAAGACATGTCGCCCACGGTACTGGCCGCGCCGACTCGCGGGATACGCTGCCGCAGTGGACGCTCGCGACGCGGCCCGCGACGTGGCCTTTGCCGGCGCGGCCGCGCAGGCACGGATGTTGGCCGACGGCGAACTCACCGCGCCCGGGCTGCTCGAGATCTACCTGGAACGCATCGCGCGGCTGGACAGCCAGCTGCGCTGTTATCGCGTGGTGCTCTCCGACAGCGCGCGCTACGAGGCGGCCGTCGCGCAGGAGCGCCTGGATGCCGGTGAGCGGCTGCCGCTCCTCGGGGTGCCGATCGCGATCAAGGACGACGTCGACGTCGCCGGTGAGGTGACGACATACGGCAGCGGTGGGCACCGCCCGGCCGCGACCTCCGACGCGGAGGTGGTCCGCCGGTTACGCGCCGCGGGCGCCGTCATCCTCGGCAAAACCAATGTGCCCGAGCTGATGATGTTTCCCTACACCGAGTCGCTGACCTTCGGCGCGACCCGCAATCCCTGGGACCTCAAGCGGACGCCGGGCGGCAGCAGCGGCGGCAGCGCCGCCGCGGTGGCCGCCGGCCTGGCGCCGCTGGCGCTGGGGTCCGACGGTGGCGGCTCGATTCGCATCCCGGCCATCTGGTGCGGCCTGTTCGGTGTCAAACCGCAACGGGATCGGGTGTCGCTGGAGCCGCACGACGACGCGTGGTACGGGCTGAGCGTCAACGGCCCCTTAGCCCGGTCGGTGCTCGATGCCGCCCTGTTCCTCGATGCGACGTCGACGGTGCCGGGACCGGAGGGCGAGTTCGCGGCCGCGGCGACGCGGGAACCCGGCCGCCTGCGGATCGCGTTGAGCACAAAAGTCCCCACGCCGCTTCCCGTCAGGATCGGCAAGGAAGAGCTCACGGCGGTCGAGCAGGCCGGCGCGCTGCTGCGCGAGCTGGGCCATGAGGTCATCAACGCCGACCCCGACTATCCGCCGTCGGCCATCATGACCAACTACCTGCCCCGCTATCTGCGGGGCATCAGTGACGACGCCGATTCGCTGGCGCATCCCGAACGACTCGAAGCGCGCACCCGCAACCTGGCGCACGCCGGTTCGTTCTTCTCGGACCGGCGGATGGTTGCGCTTCGGGACGCGGAGCCGGCCGTCAGCGCCCGAATCCAGTCGATCTTCGACGACGTCGACGTGGTCGTCACGCCGGGCAACGCGACGGGACCCTCCCGCATCGGCGCCTACCAACGCCGCGGCGCGGTGTGGACGCTGCTAGCGGTGGCGCAGCGCGTTCCCTACCAGCAGGTCTGGAACCTGACGGGACAGCCCGTCGCGGCCGTGCCGTGGGACTTCGACGGTGCCGGGCTGCCCGTTGCCGTGCAGCTGGTGGGCCGTCCCTACGACGAAGCGACGCTGTTGTCGTTGGCCGCGCAGATCGAAGTCGCCCGCCCCTGGGCTCACCGGCGACCGCCGGTGTCGTGACGGGTTTCATTTATTGCGCCGACCCGCTTCGCCCGGCTGCGCCGCGCTCGCGATCGGCGCTGATTTATTGCGCCGACCCGCTTCGCCCGGCTGCGCCGCGCTCGCGATCGGCGCTGATTTATTGCGCCGACCCGCTTCGCCCGGCTGCGCCGCGCTCGCGATCGGCGCTGATTTATTGCGCCGACCCGCTTCGCCCGGCTGCGCCGCGCTCGCGATCGACGCGACCTCCCGCCAGGCCGCCAGCTTCACTCCCGGCCGGACGGCGTGTGCGGGGCTCGTCGACGGCAGCCGGCGGTACTCGACCCGATCGTCGGCCTCGGCCAGCCTGCGGTACAGCTCGGCGGCCTTCGCGCCGTTGAAGTACACCCGCGTGATGGCGGGGTGGGACGCAAACAGTCGACCGAAGTCGTTCGGCACCAAGCTTTTCGGCTCGATAGCCGAATCCGCGCTGCCGGCGCGCCGGCATGCTTTCAACACGTCCCAGAGGGCCACGCCGGCCGACCGCAGCGCGGCCAGCCGGGTTTCGTAGGGCGCGGCCGCGTCGAACCCGAACAGCTCGCCGGTGATCGGCCAGAACGCATTTCGCGGATTGGCGTAGTACTGGCCCACCGCCAGGGATTGCGCGCTGGGAAACGAACCCAGGATCAGCACCCTGGCGTGTTCGTCGACGATCGGCGGGAATCCCCGCAGCAGCGGCGCGCTCATCATCACTCCACCTCATCACGAGACATCATCACGGGACCCCATGACCCGCGGCGTCAACCGGCGCCGGCCCGCTTCGCGCCGTCCCTCCGTTGTACGTTGGCGAAGTGGACGACGACCTGCTCGACGGACTCGAAGGCCGCGCACGCACCGAGCGGGCGGAACTGGTGGAGTGGCTGATCGAGCAGGGCATCAGCCCCGACGAGATCAGGGCGACCAATCCGCCGTTGCTGCTGGCCACCCGCCACCTCATCGGCGACGACGGCACGTATGTATCCGCGCGGGAGATCAGCGAGACCCACGGCATCGACCTGGACCTGCTGCAACGAGTGCAGCGCGCCATCGGTCTGGCCAGAGTCGACGACCCCGATGCCATCATCCACATGCGCGCCGACGGTGAAGCCGCCGCCTACGCCCAGCGTTTCGTCGAGCTGGGTCTGGACCCCGAGCAAGTGGTGCTGGTGGTCCGGGTGCTCGCCGAAGGTTTGTCGCGCGCCGCCGAGGTGATGCGGTACACCGCGCTTTCGGCGATCATGCGGCCCGGCGCGACGGAGCTCGAAATCGCCAAGGCGTCAAAGGCTTTGGTCGGCGAAATCGCGCCCGAGCTCGGCCCGATGATCCAGCACATGCTGTTCATGCAGCTGCGGCACATGATGGAGACCGAAGCGGTCAACGCCGCGGAGCGGGCCGCCGGCAAGCCGCTGCCGGGAGCGCGCCAGATCACCGTGGCCTTCGCCGACCTCGTCGGCTTCACCCGGATCGGGGAGGCGGTGTCGGCCGAGGAGTTGGGGCATCTGGCCAACCGGCTGGCCGTCCTGGCCCGCGACATCACCGTCCCGCCCGTGCGGTTCATCAAGACGATCGGCGACGCGGTGATGTTCGTGTGTCCCGAGCCGCTGCCGATGCTCGACGTCGTGGTGAAGCTCGTGGACGCCGTCGACACCGACAACGACTTCCCGCGCCTGCGGGCGGGCGTGGCCTCCGGCATGGCGGTGAGCCGGGCGGGCGACTGGTTCGGTAGCCCGGTCAACGTCGCGAGCCGGGTCACGGGTGTGGCACGCCCGGGGACCGTGCTAGCGGCGGACTCGGTCTGGGACGCGGTCGGCGACTCCGGCGACTTCAGCGGGTCGTTCGCCGGCGCGCGCCGCCTCAAGGGCATCAAGAACGAGGTCAAGCTTTTCCGGATCCGCCGGGGCGACGGGTTCGACGGCGACTGATGCGCGGGCCCGCGGACATGGGCAGGCCCGGACGACTCTAGGGGGCGTGGGCTCCGTCATGCGCGGGTCCTACGCGGCCGGTTTTCTACCCTGACTTCCGGCGCTTCGAATTGGTCGTTCCGGGCCTGCTTCGCTACCAAAAATACAACTTCGCTCAGCCGAGATCAACGGGTTCTGCGCACTTGGGCGCAGGTTTAGCGCGCTCCCGGCGCCGACGCCGGAGCGGGGCGACCCACCCCGAATCGGCCATGGCTCGTTCACCGCCGGCGAAACCCGTTCCATTGCCGGTGTAACGATGTAATCATGTAATTATGAAATCGCAGCACACGCACGGCCGGCGTTACGGCCGCACCGGGGGCTGGCAGCAGGCCCAGCAGCCCGACGCCAGCGACGCCGCGGAGTGGTTCGCGGGGCGTCTGCCCGAAGATTGGTTCGACGGCGACCCGACGGTGATCGTCGACCGCGAAGAAATCACGGTCATCGGACGGTTGCCCGAACTCGCGGGCTCAGAGAACGAAGAAAGCGAGGCGCGGGCGGCAGGACGCGCTTCCCGCTTCCGCGAGGAAACCCGTTCTGAGCGAATGCATATTGCCGACGAAGCGCAGGATCGTTACGGCCGCAAGGTGTCCTGGGGCGTCGAGGTCGGCTCCAAGACCGGCGCGGAGCGAATCCTGTTCACGCACATCGCAGTACCCGTGATGACACGCCTGAAGCAGCCGGAACGGCAGGTGCTCGACACGTTGGTCGACGCCGGCGTGGCCCGGTCCCGCGCCGACGCACTGGCCTGGTCGGTCAGGCTGGTCGGTGAACACGCCGAGGAATGGCTCGCCAAGTTGCGTAGCGCCATGTCCGCGGTGGACGACTTGCGGGCTCAGGGGCCCGACATCCAATAGTGCACCGCGGCTTGCGCTTTCGCGCTATTCGCTGTTGACCTTCGCGACGATCTTGTCGACGATCTGGGTGCCCTGATCGACGATGTGGTACCCGCACGCGTTGACGTCGACGATCACGTTGTTGGCCACGCTCATCGCGCGCTGGCACTCCCAGCCGTCGGCGCCTTCTTGGGTGTCCAGCACGGCGATCTTGGGGGGACCGCCTTGCACCTGCTCGAACGTCCACCGATAGGTCTTGCCCTTGTTGGTGACCGTCACCGTCTTACCCGCGCAGCCCTTCCACTTCCCCGCCGAGGTCTGCAGGAAGTCTTTGGCCTTGTCGGCGGAGGGAAAAAGGACGACCGCCTGGTTGACCCAATGGTCGTAGTTGTCTCCCGGCTCCGACGACACCAGGCCGCTCACCGCCGAGAAACCGGTGCCCGCGTAGACCGTGCTCTGGGTGGTGTAGAGCGCGCCCTGGCAATCGGGCTGTGACACGGTCAGCGACGAGGTGTCCATCGCCTGAATGGGCTTGCCGGGCTCCATGGTCGAGGAGCCCATCACCGCGTTGATGTCGGAAGCACCGAGCAGCAGAGCGTTGAGACGCTCGGCCGGGATCGGGTCGGGCGGCGGCGCCGGCTTGGGCCGCACGACGAGCCAGATTCCCAGGCCGCCCACGATGACGACGAGCACCGCGGCGACGGCGGCGATGATGGGCCAGGGGTTGCGCCGGTTGGGTGGCGGTGGGTTCCAGGCCGGTGGACCGGTGAATGGTTGGGGGGTGCCCGGTGGTGGGGGACCCCAAGTGGGGCCGGCGGGTTGGTAGTAGGGCGGTGTGGTCGGGGGCTGGGCCGCGGACGGGAAGGGGCCGCTCTCGGGGCGCCAGGGCGGGGCGCCCTGCGCGGGAACCGGAGTCAAGCCCGCCGCCGACGGTGGCGGGGTGTTCGCCGTCGGGGCGGGAGACGGCGGCGTCGCGGGGGGCGCCATCGCGGTGTCGGCGACCGTCGGTTGGGGGCCGAGCGTGGCGGTGCCGGGCAGGGTCGCTTCTTGGCTGCGGCGCAAGATGGTGGCGGCGTGGTCTTGGTCGGGGTCGCTGAGCGCGTCGTGGGCGGCCAGCGCCAGATCGCCAGCGCTGGCGTAGCGGTCCTGGGGCTTTTTGGCCATACCGCGGGCGATCACCGCGTCAAAAGCCTTGGGGATGCCGGGGCGCAGCGCGGTCGGTTGCGGAATCGGGTCCATCATGTGCGCGGTGACCAGCACACTGGCGCTGTCGGCCCGATAGGGCGGGGTGCCGGTGAGGCATTCGTAGAGCACGCAGGCCAGCGCGTAGATGTCGGCGCGGTAGGTCACCTCGGCGTTGGAAAACCGTTCGGGCGCCATGTATTTCCAGGTGCCCACCGCGGTGCCCAGCTGGGTGAGCTTTTCATCGGTGGTGGCACTGGCGATGCCGAAGTCGACCAGATAGGCGAAGTCGTCGCGGGTGATGAGGATGTTTTGCGGTTTGACGTCGCGGTGCATCACCCCGGCCGCGTGGGCGGCGTCGAGCGCCGAGGCGATCTGGGTGATGATGGCGACCGCGCGCGGCGGGGCCAGCGGGCCAAAGCGTTTGAGCACACTGTCGAGGTCGGTGCCCTCGATCAGGCGCATCTCCAAAAACATCTGCCCATCGATTTCGCCGTAGTCGTGAATGGGCACCACATGGGGTTCCTGCAAACGACCGGCGGTGCGCGCCTCGCGCTTCATCCGCTCCCGGAACACCGGGTCCCTGCTGAAGCTCTCCGAGAGCAGCTTGACCGCGACCGTCCACTCCTTGACGGTGTGCTCGGCCTCGTAAACCTCGCCCATGCCACCCCGGCCCAACAGCCGCTTTAAGCGATAAGGCCCAAAATTCGAGCCCACCCGCGAGGCCTGCTCATCACTCATCGCCGATCCTTCACACCCGTCCCGCACGCCGCCGACATACAACAATCGCCGGGCGCACCGGTCAGCCGCAACCCCCTACCCAGCAACCATGACCGTAAGCCTCGATCCGCCGCACCGCACGACAATCGCACGAATGGCGCGGGGCAGTTCGGCGTGGCTAGCGCTCGTCGTCCGCGGCGATCTGGAACGTGAATTGGTGATCGCAGATGCGCACGTGGTCGCCGTCGCGCAAGGTGGCGGCGGAACGGATCCGCTCGTGCTGCACATGAACCCCGTTCGACGAGCGGAGGTCGTTGATGATGAAGCTGGTGCCGCTACGCCCGTCACCGCTCGGCCGTCACCGCTACGCCTTGGTCATGGCGTAATAGGCGCCTCGGCGGGCCAGCAGCTCGGCGTGGTTGCCCTGCTCAACGATCCGGCCGGCTTCGATCACGACGATGCGATCCGCAGTCCGGATAGTCGAAAGCCGATGCGCAATAATGAAACTCGTGCGGTCACGGCGAAGATCGGACATGGCGCGCGCGATGAGCGCCTCGGTGCGGGTGTCGACCGAGCTGGTCGCCTCGTCCAATATCAGCAGCTGCGGCCTGGCGAGGAAGGCTCGCGCGATGGTGATGAGTTGCTTCTCGCCGGCGCTGATGTTGCCGCCGCCGCCACTCACCCGCGTCTCGTAGCCGTCCGGCAGGGTGTGCACGAAGCGGTCGACGTAAGCCGCCTTGGCGGCTTGCACCACCTCGTCCGCACTGGCCCCCGGCCGCCCGTAGGCGATGTTCTCCGCGATCGTCCCGTCGAAGAGCCAGGTGTCCTGCAGGACCATGCCGATTCGCGACCGCAGCGACTGCCTGCTCACCGTGGTGATGTCGACGCCGTCGACCAGGATCCGGCCGGAATCGACGTCGTAGAAACGCATGAGCAGGTTCACCAACGTGGTCTTGCCGGCCCCGGTCGGGCCGACGATCGCCACCGTGCTACCCGGCTCCGCCACCATCGACAGGTCGTGGATCACCGGGACTCCCGGGCGGTAACCGAAACTCACGTGCTGGAACTCGACCCGTCCCGTCGCCCGTCCGAGGTCGCCGTTCGGCCGCGACGCGGGCTCGGGTTCGGGTGATTCCTCGGGTTCGTCGAGCAGATCGAACACCCGCTCGGCGCTGGCCACCCCGGACTGCAGGGTGTTGTACATCCCGGCCACCTGGCTCAGCGGTGCATTGAACTGCCGGACGTACTGGATGAAGGCCTGGATGTTGCCGAGCGTGATGTGGCCCGTGGCCACCTGGAGGCCGCCCACCACGGCGACGGCCACGTAGCCGAGGTTGCCGATGAACGCCGTCGCCGGTGCCACCAGCCCGGAGAAGAACTGGGCGCCGAAACTGGCCCGGTACACGTCGTCGTTGCGATCGCGGAACTGCTCCCGCGCCGCGGCCTGGTGGCCGAACGTCTTGACCACGGTGAAGCCGCTGTAGGTCTCCTCGATGTGGGCGTTGAGGCGACCGATGCTCGTCCATTGCGCGACGAACAAACGCTGCGCCCGCCGCGCGATCGCGCGCGTGGCCACCAGCGACAGCGGCACCGTCGCCACGGTGATCAGTGCCAGCAGCGGCGAGATGGACACCATCATCGCCAGCACCGCGACCACCGTGAGGATCGACGTCACCAGCTGGCTGATGGTCATCGACAGCGACGACTGCACGTTGTCGATGTCGTTGGTCACCCGGCTCAGCAGCTCCCCGCGCTGGCGCCCGTCGAAGTAGGCCAGGGGCAGCCGATGAATCTTGTCCTCGACATCGGAGCGCAACGCGACCATGGTGCGCTGCACGGTGAGGTTGAGCAGCCGCGCCTGCGACCAAATCAACAGCGCCGAAACCAGATACAGGGCCAAGGCCAGCGCCAGCGTTTGCGCCACCGCGCCGAAGTCCACCCCTTTCCCCGGCACCACATTCATTCCCGACAGCAGGTCGGCGAAGGTGCTGTCACCGCGGGCCCGGGCCGCCGCGACGGCCTGCGCCTTGGTGATGCCCGCGGGCAGTTGACGCCCGATGACGCCGTTGAACAGCAGATCCGTTGCGTGGCCGAGGATGCGCGGGACTACCACGCCGATCGCCGTCCCGGTGATGCCCAGGCTGATCACCGCGATGCTCAACCGGCGTTGCGGGGCAAGCCTTTTGACCAGCCGCGCGGCCGAGCCCCGGAAGTCGCGGGACCGCCCGGCCGGAGCCGGGGCCAGGCCGCGCGTGGGCGCCACGGTCATGGCGCACCCCCGACGCGCCCTGATCGCACGGCGCCCACCGACTGCGAGTCGGCGAACTCCGCGTACGTCGGGCAGTCGGTGAGCAACGAATCGTGCGTGCCGATGCCCACGAGTTTTCCGCCGTCGACGACGATCACCTGGTCGGCCTGGGCGGCCGTCGAAACCCGTTGGGTGACAACGATGACCGTGGCGTCGGCCGTTATCCGTTTCAGCGATGCGCGCACCCGTGCGTCGGTGTGCACGTCCAGCGCGCCGAACGAGTCGTCGAAGAGATAGATGGCCGGGTGGCGGATGACCGCCCGCGCGATCGCCAGTCGCTGCCGCTGGCCGCCGGAGAAGTTGATTCCGCCCTGGGCCACCAGCATCAGCAGCCCGTCGTCGTGTGCGCGGACGAATCCGTCGGCGTCGGCCACCCGCAACGCCTCCCACATGTCGTCGTCGGTCACCACCTGGTGGGGCGTCGCGCCGATGCGCAGGTTGTCGGCCACGGTGCCGGAGAACAGATAGCCGCGCTGCGGGACGAGCCCGATCGCGGACCACAGCCGCTCGGTGTGGTAGTCGCGGACATCGACGCCGTCGACCAGGACGGCGCCACCGGTCACGTCGTAGAGCCGGCAGATCAGCGACACCAGCGTCGACTTGCCCGAACCGGTGCTGCCGACGATGGCCGTGGTGGTGCCGGGCCGCGCGGTCAACGAAATGTCCTGCAGGACCGGGCGGTCCGCACCCGGGTAGGTGAACGTCGCGCCGTCGAGGCGCACCAGCCCGGTGATGCCGTGGCGCGGGAACAGCGGCGTCGGCGGGTCGTTGACCGCGGCCCGGGTGGACAGCACCTCGGTGATGCGTTCGGCGCACACCGACGCTCGCGGCAGGACCACCAGCGTCATGGTCGCCATCAGCACCGCCATCAGGATCTGCGTGAAGTAGGCCAGGAAGGCGGTCAGCGACCCCACCTGCATCTGGCCGCGGTCGATGCGCAGGCCGCCGAACCAGATCAGGGCGACGCTGGACACGTTGATGGTCAGCGTGGTCACCGGCAGCATGACGGCTTGCCAGTTGCCGGCGGTCAGCGCGGTGTTCGACAGCGCGGCGTTGGCGCGGGCGAATCGGTCACGCTCGTAGTCCTCGCGGGCGAACGCCCGCACGACCCGCACGCCGGACAACTGGTCGCGCAACACCCGATTGATGCCGTCGATCAGGCCCTGCATCCTGCGGAACAGGGGCAGCATGTGCGACATCACCCAGTAGTTGGCCACGGCCATGATGGGCACGCTGACCAGCAGCAGCCAGGTCAGCGCGGCCTCCTGGTGGATGGCCATCAAGATGCCGCCGACGCACATGATGGGGGCAGTGACCAGCACCGTGCTCGATATCTGAACCAGGTACTGAATTTGGCGGACGTCGTTGGTGCTGCGCGTCAGCAGCGTGGGTGCGCCGAAGCGGGCGGTCTCATGTTCGGAGAAGGTCGTGATGTGGTCGAACATGGCGGCGCGCAGGTCGCGGCCGAAGCCCATCCCGGTCCGGGAGCCGAAGTAGACCGCCCCAACCGCGCACAACACCTGCAATCCGGTGACCGAAAGCATCACCATGCCGAGTCGGACGATCGTGGTCGTGTCGCCCTTGGCGACGCCCTCGTCGATGATGGCGGCGTTGACCGTCGGCAGGTACAGCGACGCCAGCGTGCTGATCAGTTGGAGCACCATCAGCACCGCGACGAGTCGCCGGTACGGCCGGATGTACTGGCGCAGCAGTGCCAGGAGCATTTCGTAACTGTCGCATATGGCGCGTCCGCCGGTGCAACTGAAACGCCTGCTCAGGCGCGTCGGTGGTTGACCCGCTGGGCTGCCGCTACAGTGCATCGTGTGGACCGGGAGCAGGCTGAGCAAAAGCAGGGTAGCGGTGCGTTGTAACTCGAAGGCGCTGGCCGTCGCGGCGTCAGCCGTGCTGACCCTGGCCCCCGCGGTGGCCGCCTGCTCCGATTCCGGCAGCAACAAGCCGGGAGCGACGTCCTCGTCGGCGCCCGGGAACGCGGAGGGTCGCCATGGGCCGATGTTCCCGCAGTGCGGCGGCGTCAGCGACCAGACGGTGGCGGAGCTGACGAAGGCGACCGGACTGATCAACACCGCCCGCAACTCGGTCGGTTGCCAATGGCTCGCCGGCGGCGGCATCCTGGGCCCGCACTTCTCCTTTTCCTGGTACCGCGGCAGCCCGATCGGACGAGAACGCAAGACGGAGGAGTTGTCGCGCGCCAGCGTGGACGACATCAACATCAACGGTCACAGCGGATTCATCGCGATCGGAAACGAGCCGAACCTGGGTGACTCGCTGTGCGAGGTGGGCATCCAATTCCAGGATGACTTCATCGAATGGTCGATCAGCTTCAGTCAAAAGCCGTTCCCGCCGCCCTGCGACATAGCCAAAGAGCTGGCGCGTCAGTCGATTGCGAATTCGAAATGACCTTCGAAATGACCAAGGGAAGACTCCGCGCGGTTGTCGCCGTGTTCATCGTCGGGCTGGTACTGGTGACGGGTTGCTCCCGGTCCGTCGGCGGAACCGCGGTCAAGGCGGGCGGTCCGACGCGCAACAACAACTCCCAGCAGCAGTATCCGAACCTGCTCAAGGAGTGTGAGGTGCTCACCACCGACATCCTGGCCAAGACCGTGGGCGCCGACCCGCTCGACATTCAAAGCACGTTCGTCGGCGCCATCTGCCGGTGGCAGGCGGCCAACCCCGCCGGGCTGATCGACATCACCCGGTTCTGGTTCGAGCAGGGCAGCCTCGGCAACGAACGTAAGGTTGCCGACTTCCTGAAGTACAAGGTCGAGACGCGGAACATCGCCGGGATCGATTCGATCGTGATGCGCCCGGACGACCCGAACGGCGCGTGCGGTGTGGCCAGCGACGCGGCCGGCGTGGTCGGGTGGTGGGTCAATCCCCAGGCGCCCGGCATCGACGCGTGCGGTCAGGCCGTCAAGCTGATGGAACTGACGCTCGCGACCAACTCGTAGGTCAGCGCGGCACCTCGAAGCCGATCAGGGCGGCGCGCCCGAGTTCCAGGGCCTTCCACTCGGACGCGAAGGTCAGCACCGCGATGGCTGACGTCGGAAACTTGGCCGAAATCCGTTCGGCCGCAGCGGCATCGGTTCCGCTGCCGGCCAGGCCCAGCGCCAACTCCGACATCGTCGGCTCATGGCCCACGACGAGCAGTGTCTGAACGTCGTCGCCGACCGAGTTGATCTCCGCGATCATGGTGCCGGGCGTGGCCCCGTAGAGCCGGTCGCTATACCGCACCGGGGCCTCGATGCCCGTGGTGGCCAACGTCTGGCGGGTGCGCGTCGCGGTGGAGCACAGGACCGCGTCAACCGTCGCGACGTTGGCGCGCAACCACTCGCCGGCGAGGCCGGCTTCTCGAATCCCGCGCGGCGCCAACGGCCGCTCGTGGTCGGCGACGCCGGGCGGGTAGTCGGATTTCGCGTGACGCATCAACAGCAACGTGCGCTGGTCTCCCACGGAGACACGCTAACCCCTATGCGGCGTCGTCGTCATCGTCATCGTCGTCATCGTCGTCATCGTCGCGGTCGCGGTCGCGGTCGCGGAGCAGCTTCTCGGGGTGGTGAAACGTGTTGGTGCGGGGTTGGCCCCGATCCAAG
>NZ_GG770554.1:824237-851444 GCF_000164135.1 Mycobacterium parascrofulaceum ATCC BAA-614
CGCCCCCAAAACCGCCACAGATACACACTCGCGCAAAAAGTTTGGCGAGTTTTTGCGGCGCTTGTGGTCATGCCCCCGAACAACCCCAAACTAGCCGCTCAAAGACCTGCCGGGCGAGGTCCCGCGTCTTGTCGGTGCGCGGACTTAAGCTCGCCATGCCCTGGTAACCACGCACATCGAAAGGGGGTCGCCGCCATGCGGTTCCTGCACACGGCCGACTGGCAGCTTGGCATGACCCGGCACTTTCTCGCCGGTGACGCCCAGCCGCGGTACTCGGCTGCCCGCCGTGACGCGGTGGCCGGTCTGGGTGCGCTGGCGGCTGAGGTGGGCGCCGAGTTCGTCGTGGTGTCCGGTGACGTCTTCGAGCACAATCAGCTTCCCCCGCAGGTTGTCGGTCAGTCCTTGGAAGCTATGCGCGCCATCGGGATTCCGGTCTACCTGCTGCCGGGCAACCACGACCCGCTGGACGCATCTTCCGTATACACCAACGCGCTGTTCACCGCCGAACGTCCCGACAACGTCATGGTGCTCGACCGGGCCGGCGTCCACCAGGTAAGGCCGGGGCTGGAGATCGTCGCCGCGCCGTGGCGCTCCAAGGCCCCGACCACCGACCTCGTCGCCGACGTCCTCGAGGGCCTGACGCCAGGGCCGGTCACCCGGATACTGGTCGCGCACGGCGGCGTCGACGTCCTGGATCCCGATCGCGACAAACCCTCCTTGATCCGGCTCGCCAGGCTTGACGATGCCCTTGCCGCCGGCACCTTGCACTACGTCGCACTGGGGGACAAGCACTCGCGCACCGACGTCGGCAACAGCGGCCGGGTCTGGTATTCCGGTTCGCCCGAGGTCACCAACTTCGACGACGTCGAATCGGACCCCGGCCATGTGCTCGTCGTCGACATCGACGAGGCCGACCCCCGCCGCCCCGCAACGGTGGAATCGCGGCACGTCGGCCGCTGGCGGTTCGTCACCATGCACCGACAGATCGACACCCGCCGCGACATCGCCGATCTCGACCTGAATCTCGATCTGATGACCGAAAAGGACCGCACCGTAGTCCGATTGGCGCTCACCGGGTCACTGACGGTCACCGACCGCGCGGCGCTGGATGCCTGCCTGGACAAGTACGCGCGGTTGTACGCCTGGCTCGGGTTGTGGGAACGCCGCACCGACCTCGCGGTCATTCCGGCCGACGGCGAATTCAGCGACCTCGGCATCGGGGGATTCGCCGCCGCGGCGGTCGACGAGCTGGTGGCAACCGCGCGCGAGGGGGACCCGGAGACCGCCGTCGACGCGCAGGCGGCGCTGGCCCTGTTACTCCGCCTCACCGATCGGGGTGCCGCATGAAGCTGCATCGCCTGATCCTGACCAACTACCGCGGCATCGCCCACCGGGAGATCGAATTCCCCGACCATGGCGTCGTCGTGGTCTGCGGCGCCAACGAGATCGGCAAGTCGTCGATGATCGAGGCCCTCGACCTGCTGCTGGAGTGCAGGGACCGCTCGACGAAGAAGGAAGTCAAGCAGGTCAAGCCCACCAACAGCGACGTCGGCTCCGAGGTCAGCGCCGAATTAAGCTGCGGCCCTTACCGATTCGTCTACCGCAAGCGGTTCCACAAGAAGTGCGAAACCGAGCTGACGATTCAGGCGCCGCACCGGGAGCAACTCACCGGCGACGAGGCGCACGAGCGGGTCCGCGCGATGCTGGCCGAGACGGTGGACAGCGATCTGTGGCATGCCCAGCGAGTGCTGCAGTCCGCGTCGACCACCGCGGTGAATCTGTCGGGCTGCGATGCGCTCTCGCGCGCGCTCGATGTGGCGGCGGGCGACACCGGGGCGCTGTCCGGCACCGAGCCGTTGCTGATCGAACGAATCGACGCCGAATACGCGCGCTATTTCACCCCCACCGGGCGCCCCACGGGCGAATGGGTGGCCGCTATCACCCGGCTGGCCGACGCCGAGGCCGCGGTCGCCCAGTGTGCGGCGGCGGTCGCCGAGGTCGACGAGCGGGTGTGTCGGCACGCCGTCCTCACCGAAGAGGTGGCGGAGTTGTCGCAGCAGCGCATCGCGGCCCAGCCCCGGCTCGCCGCTGCCCAAAAGGCCGCGGAAGAGATCACCGAGCTGACCGGTCAGGCGCGGGAGGCCGAGCTGATCGCCGTCGCCGCTGCGGCGACGAGCGCGTCCGCGGCGACCGCCCACACCTCACGGCTGCAACTACTCGCCGAAATCGGCACCCGCACGGCCGCGGTCTCGGCCGCCGAGGCGCAGGCGCGCGAAGCCGCCGACGCTCGCGCGGCGGCGCACCGTCAAGCCGAGGCCGCGGACGCGGCGGCCCGGGAGGCCGCCGAGGCCCATGCGGACCTGCAGCGCCGCGTGGAAGCCGCGCGCCGCATCGTCACCCAACTCGCCGAGCGCGAGGAGGCCGACCGGTTGAGCGCCCGCTTGGCCAAGATCGAGGCCGCCCAGCGGGACCACGACCAAGCGTGCGCCGCGCTGCGCGACATCGCCATCACCGAGCAGTTGCTGCGGCGAATCGAGGACGCCGCAGCCATGGTCGATCGAATCGGTGACCAGTTGGCGTCGACATCCGCGGCGGTCGAGTTCACCGCCGACGCGGACATCGAGCTTTCCATCGGAGACCAACGAGTGTCGTTGTCCACCGGTCAGACCTGGTCCGTCACGACCACCGGGCCCGCCGCTGTCCAGGTGCCCGGGGTCCTGACCGCCCGGATCACCCCCGGGGCGACGACAATCGACACTCAAGCGAAATACACCGCGGCACAAGAAGAACTGGCCACGGCGGTGGCCGCCGGCCGGGTGGCCGACCTCACGGCCGCCCGATCCGCGGATCGGCGGCGCCGCGAACTGCAGGGCAGCCGTGACCAGCTGAGCGCCACCCTGGCCGGGCTGCGCGGTGACGAGGAGATCGGCCAACTGCGTTCGCGCCTGGCGCAGCTGCGCGCCGATCAGCCGGCCGACGCGGTCCTCGCCGCGACCGACGCAGGCACCGCGCGTGACGAACTCGATGCGCTCGAGGCGACGTGCCTGGCCGCGGCGTCGGAGTGCGAGGACCGCCGTCGCGACGCCGCCGGCGCCGCCGCCCGGTTCACCGAGTTGACCACTCGCGCAACGGTTCTCCAGAACGCATGGGAGACGCAACTCGGCGAACTCACCGCGGCCACCGAGCGGCTGACCCAAGAGCGGGAATCGGCCGGCGACGGCGATCTCGCCGCCGCGGCGGATGCGGCGCTGCAAGCGGCGCGGGCCGCCGAGAGTCGCCACACCGAACTGTCCGGCGCGTTGACGGCGGCCAATCCGGACGCGGTGCACACCGAATTGGCCGCGGCCACCGAGGAAATGGAAGAACTGCGCGAGCGCTACGAAGAGGCGGCGCGCGTGTTGCGCGAGATCTCCATCGAACTCTCGGTGATGGGAAGCGAGGGGCGCCAGGGCAAGCTCGACGCCGCGGAAACAGAACGCGAGCACGCCGCCAGCGCGCACATCCGGGTCGGCAGCCGCGCCCGCGCGGCCCGGCTACTGCGATCGGTCATGACCCGCCACCGCGACACCACGCGCCAGCGATACGTCGAGCCGTATCGCGCGGAACTACAGCGGCTCGGCCGCCCGGTGTTCGGGCCGACATTCGAGGTCGACATCGACAGCGACCTGTGCATTCGCAGCCGCACGCTCAACGGCGTGACGGTGCCGTACGAGTCCCTGTCCGGTGGGGCAAAGGAACAACTCGGCATCCTGGCCCGGCTGGCCGGCGCCGCCCTGGTCGCCAAGGAGGACGCCGTCCCGGTCGTGGTCGACGACGCGCTCGGATTCACCGACCCCGACCGGCTGGCGAAGATGGGCGAGGTGTTCGACACGGTGGGCAGCCACGGCCAGGTGATCGTGCTCACCTGCAGTCCCGACCGCTACGACGGCGTCAAGGGCGCGCACCGCATCGATCTCAGCGCCTGACCCAAAGGCGCTGAGCTGCGTCGATCGCCGCAGGTGGACCGGCGCGGCGGTGCCCGTCGGCCGGCCCGGCAGAATGGGTCCATGGCGGGCCGACACCGATGACGATGAATGCGAAGCGGCGCCGGGTACAGGAGAAACTCGCGGCGCTGCCGGGTGTACGACCGGTGCGCCGGCCGATCTCGCCGGGGAACACCGAAAAGTTCGACCTGTACTACGTGCGCACCGGCCGGAAGTCGGCCCATCCCGTGGTCATCATCCCGGGCGGCCCCGGGGTGGCGTCGGTACAGATGTACAAAGGCCTCCGGCGCCGCGCGGCCGCCGCGGGGCTGGACGTCATCATGATCGAACACCGCGGGGTGGGCATGTCGCGCCACGACGACTCGGGCGCGGACCTGCCGCCGGAGGCGATCACCGTGAATCAGGTCGTCGACGACATCGCCGCCGTGCTCGACGACGCCCATGTCGACTCGGCCGTCATCTACGGCGCGTCGTACGGCACCTACGTCGCCGCCGGCTTCGGCGTGCGCCACCCGGCCCGGGTGCGGGCGATGATCCTCGACTCGCCGCTGCTGTCACGGCACGACATCGTGATCGTGCGCCGCGCGATCCGTCGCGTGCTGCTGCGCGGCGACAGCCCCGAAACCGCCGCGCTGGCGCCGAAAATGCGCAAGCTCGTCGACGCGGGGGCGATGACCCCGGCGGCCACCCAGGTGGTGGCGACGATCTACGGCTACGGCGGCGCCGACCTGCTCGAGCGTGAACTCGATCTGCTGCTGGATGGTCGAAAGCTGCTGTGGTGGGCGATGTCCCGGTTCACCACCCTGGGCAACCTGCCGTATCGCTACGAGGAAGACCTGGTGAGCCGCATCGCGTTTCGCGAACTCGACTACGCGGCCGAGCCCGACGGGCTGCCGCTGGACCCCGCGGTCGCCGAACGCGAAGCCCGCACGCAGACGGCGACGTTCGAGGACGAGCCCTACGATCTGGTCGCCGAGATGCCGCACTTCGGCTGGCCGACCGCGGTGGTTTCCGGCGGCCGCGACCTGATCACCCCGCCGGCCGTCGCGGAGCGGGTCGCCTCGCTAGTGCCCCACGCGGTGCTCCTGAAGCTGCCCACCATGGCGCACAGCGCGCTCGACTTTCGCGAGGCCGCGGCGATCGCCATCGCCCGCGCGGTGTGGCGGGGCGAAATCGACAGCCTCGCCGCGCAAGCACCCGCGCTCGACGCGCTACCCGCACGCCCCGAGCTGCGCCTGCTCTGGAAAGTCATCGGGCTGGCCGCCACGGTGGAGGGCGCGCTGCCGATCCCGGCGGGGCTGCGCCGGATCAGCCGCGCATGAAACCGATGGCGGTGTAGTCCAAGTCGGCGAGGCCGGCCGCGCCGAAGTTGGCCAGCGTGCTGCGCACCGCGACGTCGCCGGGCGATTGGGTCAGCGGCAGGCTGAAACCCTCGGCCCAAATGAGTTTGTCGAGATCGTTGGCCAACGCCCGGGCCTTGGCGGGATCGAGCTCTTCGAGCGTCCGCTCGATCGCCGCGTCGATCTGCGGGCCGCCGATCTTGCCGAAGTTGCTCTCCCCGCCCGACAGGTAGATCTGGGTGAGCGCCGAGAGCGGGAAAGCGTCGCCCAGCCAACCGAATTGGGCCATGTCGAAATCGCCGACGTTGATGTAGTTGGTGAAAAACCCGCTGCCGGCCCTGGCGACGAGTTCCAGCTTGACGCCGATCTGCGCCAGACTGTGCTGCGCGATCTGGGCGAACTGCCGGCTGCCCTGGGCGTCGTAGAACAGGTCGCGGATGACCAGCTGGCGCCCGTCCTTCTCGCGGAACTGGCCGTTGAGCTTCCAGCCCAGCGCGTCGAGCTCGCGTTTGGCCTCGTCCGGGTCGTAGGGAACGACCGAGCTGTTGTCCTGGTAACCCTTCTGCCCCGCGACGTAGATGTGGTTGCCTAGGGCCACCGGGTCACTGGTGAGGCCGTATTGCACCACCTTGGCGATGGTGCGCCGGTCGATGCCCTTGGCCACCGCCAGGCGCAGCGCCTTGTCGGCCAGGATGGCCCCGCGCGCGCCGTTGAACGTGAAGTGCGACCATGCGGGGGCCGGGGCGCGCCGGATCGAGATGCCCTTCGTGCGCTGGGCGATGGTCAGCTGGTCGACGGTGCCTACCCCGGATGCGTCGATGGTGTTGTTCTGCAACGCCGGCAGCCGCGCGGCGTCGTCGAGCACCAGGTAGGTGATGTTGTCCAGGCGCGGTCGGGCGCCCCACCATTTCGGGTTGCGGGACAACACGATCCGCTGGGTGGTCCGATCCAGCGATGTGACGATGAACGGGCCGGCGGACGGGCCCGGCCCGTCGAGTTGCCCCTTGTTGAACGCCTCGGGAGTGGCCGTCACACTCCGGGGCAGCAGCATGCCGTTGCCGGCGAACATGCCGCGCCACTCCGCGTACGGCTTGGCGAACGTCATGACGGCCTGCCGGTCGTCGACACCGCGGGTGACCGACGCGACGCGGTCGGCGCCGCCGGGTCCGGCGATCTCGAACGCCTTGTCGGCGCCGCTCAAGGCGTGCACCTGGCTGGCGATGTCTTCCCAGGTGATCGGCGTGCCGTCGGACCACACCGCCCTGGGGTTGATCGTGTAGGTCACCACCTGCGGCGCGGTCGCGGTCAGCTCGACGCTGGTGAAGTAGTCGGTGTCGACCGTCGTCGAGCCGTCCGCGCCGATGACGAACGCCCGCGGCAGCGTCGCCTTCATCATCGCCGCGACCTCGGCCGAATTGCCGTCGATGTGCAGGATGTTGAAGTTGGGCGGGAAGTCGCTGAGCGCCAGCCGCAGGCTGCCGCCGTCTTGCAGGGTCGCGGGATCCTGCGGGTTGATATCGCTGGTCGTGCCGATCTCGGCGTTCTGACCGGATTCCGGGACCACGCTGATCGCCGGTGAGCACCCGGACGCCGCGAGCCCCACGGCGAGGAGCGCCGCCGCGAGCCGCCTAGACACGTCGGCCCGGGTCCGGTTGTGGCACGGCGCCCAGCAGCCGCCGGGTGTAATCGTGCTGCGGGTCGCCGAACACCTGCTCGCTGTCGCCCTGCTCCACGATCGTGCCGGCATACATGACCACCACCTGGTGTGCGAGGTGTTTGACCACCGAAAGATCATGGGAGACGAAGAGATACGACAGCCCGTACCTCTCCTGCAGGTCGAGCAGCAGGTTGATGATGCCGGCCTGGATCGAGACGTCGAGAGCTGAGACCGGCTCGTCGAGCGCCAGGATCTTCGGCTGCAGGGCCAGCGCCCGCGCGATCCCGATGCGCTGCTTCTGGCCGCCGGAGAACTCGGCGGGATAACGGGTGGCGTCGGCCCGGCGCAACCCGACGATCTCGAGCAACTCGGCGACGCGCGCGTCGGTCTCGCTCTTACCGAAGTCGTTGGCCAGCAACGGCTCTGCGAGCAGGTCGAACACCGGGAAGCGTGGGTCTAGCGACGCCACCGGGTCCTGGAACACCACTTGGATGTCGCGGCGCAACGACCGCCGTCGCGACGCCGACAGGGTCGCCACGTCCGCACCGAGCACTTCGATCGAACCCGACTGCGGCGCAACCAGTTCCAGTATCTCGTGCAGGGTGGTCGACTTGCCGGAGCCGGATTCGCCGACGATGCCCAGGGTGCGGCCCTGTCGCAACTCGAAACTGACGCCGTCGACCGCGCGGACCTCCCCGACGGTGCGGCGCAACACCACACCTTTGGTCAAGGCGAAGGTCTTGACCAGGTCGCGCACCCGCACCACGACCGACGAGTCGCCCACCGCCTCGCCGCGAGCGGAGGTGTTGACGCCGTAGATGTCGGCGGCGCTGCGGCCGTTGACCAGGTCGGTGCGGATGCAGGCCGCCCGATGATCGACACCCACCTGGAGCAACTCCGGCTCCTGCGCGCGGCATTCGTCGATGACGAGCGGGCAGCGGGGCGCGAAGGGACAGCCGGGTTCGAGCCCCACCAACGACGGCGGTGCGCCGGGAATCGGCACCAGCCGGGTGCCCTGCGGGGCGTCCAGCCGCGGCACCGAGCCCAGCAGCCCGACGGTGTAGGGCATCTGCCGGGCGCGGTAAAGGTCGTGCACTCCGGCGGTTTCGACGACCCGGCCCGCATACATCACCAACGCCCGGTCGGCGAACTCGGCGACCACGCCCAGGTCGTGGGTGATGATGAGTACGCCGGCGCCGGTGATGTCGCGCGCCGTCTTGAGCACCTCGAGGATCTGCGCCTGCACGGTGACGTCCAAGGCGGTGGTCGGTTCGTCGCAGATCAGCAGGTCCGGGTCGTTGGCGATCGCGATCGCGATGACCACCCGCTGCCGTTCGCCACCGGACAGCTCGTGCGGAAAGGCGCGGGCACGCCGTTCCGGTTGCGCGATGCCGACCAGGTCGAGCAGTTCCACCGCGCGCCGGCGGGCGGCCTTCTTGCCCACCTGCGGCTGATGGATCTCGATGGCTTCGGCGATCTGGTCGCCGACGGTGTAGACGGGCGTCAGCGCCGACATCGGGTCCTGGAAAACCATGCCGACCGCCTTGCCGCGGAACCGCGACATCGCGTCGTCGCCCAGGCCCAGCAACTCGGTGTCGTGCAACCGCACCGAGCCGCGCACCCGCGCGTACTCCGGCAGCAGACCCACCACCGCCATCGCCGAAACCGACTTGCCCGAACCCGATTCGCCGACCATGGCCACGACTTCGCCCGGGCCGACGCTGTAGCTGATGCCGCGCACCGCGGTCACCGGTTCGCCGTCCGTCGGGAAGGTGACGGCCAGGTCGGTCACCTCGAGCAGCGCGCTCACCGGGCGCCGGCCCGCAACATGCCGCTGCCGGGATCCAGCGCGTCGCGCAAGCCGTCACCGGTCACGTTGGCGCACACCAGGATCAACACCAGCACCCCCGCCGGGAACAGGAAAACCCACGGGAATGTCGTGGCGGATTGGGTGCCGTTGGCGATCAGGGTGCCCAACGACACGTCCGGCGGCTGAATGCCGAAGCCGAGAAAGCTCAGCCCGGTTTCGGCGAGGATGGCCGAGGCGACGTTGAGGGCGGCGTCGATGATGAGGATGGAGGCCACGTTGGGCACCACGTGGCCGAGGATGATCCGGCGACTGGACACGCCCATATACCTTGCGGCCCTGATGAATTCGCGTTCACGCAGGCTCATCGTCATGCCGCGCACCATGCGGGAGCTGATCATCCAGCCGAACCCGGCGAGCAGCAGGACGAGCATCAGGATGTTGGCCGAGCTCTTGGTTCGCGGGGTGACGATGGCGATGAGGATGAAGCTGGGCACCACCAACAGCAGGTCCACCAACCACATCAGCGCGCGGTCCCGCCAGCCGCCGAAATAGCCCGCGATCGAGCCCACGGTGGCGGCGATGCCGGTCGAGATGACCGCCACGCAGACGCCGATCAGCATCGACTTCTGCATGCCCCGCAGGATTTGCGCCAGCAGGTCCTGGCCCAGCGCGTTGGTGCCCAACCAGTGCCGGGCGTTCGGCGGTTGCAGCAGCGCGTCGAAATCGAGGTCGTCGTAGGAATACGGCAGCGCCGCCGGCAGCGCGTAGCAGCCGACGAAGAGCAGCACCAGCAGCGTCAGCGACGCGACCGCCAAACGATTGCGCACGAACCTGCGCAGCACCAGGGTGCGGCGCGAGGTGAACTCGGAGGCCTTCGGCGACGAGATTCCCTGCGCGCCGTCGACTTTGGTATCGGACGTCATGACACCCGCACTCTCGGGTCGAGGGCCGCATAGAAGACGTCGGAGAGCAGGCCGGCCAGCAGCACCACCGTTCCGGAGAACAGCGTGATCGCGGCGATGATGTAGGTGTCCTGCGTGGCGATGCCCTGCACCAGCCATTCGCCCATGCCGTGCCAGCCGAAGATCTTCTCCACGAACACCGCACCGGTGACCAGGCCGGCCACCCCGTAGGCGAAGAGGGTGGCCAACGGTATCAGGGCCGTGCGCAGCCCGTGTTTGACCAGCGCGCGCCGGCGGGTCAGCCCCTTGGCGCGCGCGGTGCGAATGAAATCCTGACCGAGGACGTCGAGCATCGCGTTGCGCTGATAACGGCTGTATCCGGCGGCGGCCGCCAAAGTCAGGGTGAGCGTGGGCAGGATAAGGTGCCGCAACCGGTCCATCAGGTGGTGCCCGAACCCGCCGACCACACCGGGCGAGGTTTCCCCGGTGTAGTCGAACAGCTGCACGCCCAAGGCCCAGTTCACCCGCAGCGCACCAAGGATCAGCAGGCTGGCGATCACGAACGTCGGGGTGCTCAGGATCAGCAACGCCACCATCGTGACGAGGCGGTCACTGAGCCGGTACTGGCGGATCGCTCCCCACGCCCCGGCCACGATGCCCAGGGCGGTTCCGGCCAGCGATCCAATGACCAGGAGCCGCAGGGTGACTCCGACGCGGCGCCAGAGCGTGGCACCGACGGGCTGCCCGGTGATGGTCTTTCCGAAGTCGCCGCGAACCGCGTGCGAGGCCCACTGCGCGTAGCGGATGGGGATCGGCCTGTCGAGATTCAGCGCGTGCGCCTTGGCGTCGATGACGGACTGCGGCGGTCGTGGGCTGCGCTGCAACAGGCTGTCCAGCGGCCGAAACGCCACCGACGTCAGGCAGAACGTCAGAAACGACGCCAGCGCCAGCAGCACCACGTAGTTGAGCAGCCGGCGCGCCAAGAAGCGAATCATCGCCGACCGCACCGCCCGTCCCGCATTGGGACAGGTTAACGAGCCCGGCCCGGGCCGGCCCGGTGCGGCGGCCGGATCCTTGTGATCCGGCTGATTTTCATGCGTCAATAATCGGTGGCCCGTTGTTAACATCCACCGCGGCACCGATGCAGGCAGCGAATTCCGTGCTGCGACACTCCCGAGGAGGTTTGCGTGACGGTTACCGAGGATTACCTGGCCAACAACGCCCGATACGCGAGCACCTTCAGTGGGCCGCTGCCGATGCCGCCGGCCAAACACGTCGCGGTCGTCGCATGCATGGACGCCCGGCTCGACGTGTATCGCCTGCTCGGCCTCAACGAGGGCGAGGCTCACGTCATCCGCAACGCCGGCGGGGTCGTCACTGACGACGTCATCCGCTCACTGGCCATCAGCCAGCGGCTGTTGGGGACCCGCGAGATCATCCTGATCCACCACACGGACTGCGGGATGCTGACCTTCACCGACGACGACTTCAAGCGCGGCATTCAAGAGGAGACCGGTTTGAAGCCGGCGTGGGCGGCCGAAGCGTTCCCGGACCCCGCCGAGGATGTCCGGCAGTCGCTGCGCCGGATCGAGGCCAGCCCGTTCGTGACCAAGCACGTCTCCGCGCGCGGATTCGTCTTCGACGTCGCGACGGGCAAGCTCGGGGAAGTCGCCGCATAGCCTCAACCGCTATAGCCGCACCGCTCCCGATCGGCCCAGCCTGTAGTTGCCGGGGCCTTCGCTGATCGCGCCCCCGTGGACCATGTCGCCGATGGTCACGGCCGATGGTCACGTCGGAGGGATCCCACGGCAGGCGCAGCCGGACCTCGCGCTCGTCGAGCCGGTGGGCAACGATGCCCAACTTCGCGACGAGTGGTGACTGGGGGAGGAACTGCGCGATGACGTCGCGGCCGCTCGGGCCGGCTGGTGCGGGTTCGGACAGGCGTCCGCCCGCGCTTTCGCGCCGGGCACCGGCCGGGAAGGGGCCACGCGCGCACTGGCCCGATGCGTCCCACGGCCGGCGAACGCGCCATGGGGGCCGCCCCACTTGACACCATCGCCGTTAGCTGATGCTATAGTGGGTAAAATTACTAAACTTGACCGGTTCTGCCAGGTTTGAGCCGGGTTTCCGAGGGAGCTATGACCAGCGAGCTGAAGGCGGGCCCCGCCGCCGGCCAGTACGAGTTGAGCCACCTGCGCTCACTGGAGGCCGAAGCGATCCACATCATCCGGGAGGTGGCCGCCGAGTTCGAGCGGCCCGTGCTGCTGTTCTCGGGCGGCAAGGACTCCATTGTGATGCTGCACCTGGCGCTGCGGGCGTTCCGGCCCGGGCGGTTGCCGTTCCCGGTGATGCACGTGGACACCGGGCACAACTTCGACGAGGTGATCGCGACGCGCGACGAGCTGGTCGCCGAGCACGGGGTGCGCCTGGTGGTCGCCTCCGTCCAGGAGGACATCGACGCCGGTCGCGTCGTCGAGCCGAAGCAGGGACGCAACTCGATCCAGACCGTGACGCTGCTGCGCGCGATCCGCGAGAACAAATTCGACGCGGCGTTCGGCGGGGCCCGCCGCGACGAGGAGAAGGCGCGCGCCAAGGAGCGGGTGTTCAGCTTCCGCGACGAGTTCGGCCAATGGGACCCGAAGGCGCAGCGGCCCGAGCTGTGGAACCTCTACAACGGCCGGCACCACAAGGGCGAACACATCCGGGCCTTCCCGCTGTCCAACTGGACCGAATTCGACATCTGGTCCTACATCGGCGCGGAGAACATCGCGCTGCCCTCGATCTATTACGCGCACCGCCGCAAGGTGTTTCGCCGTGACGGCATGCTGCTCGCGGTCGACCGGCACATGCGGCCGCGCGACGACGAGCCGGTGTTCGAGGCGACGGTGCGGTTCCGCACCGTCGGGGACGTCACCTGCACCGGATGCGTGGAATCGGAGGCCGCGACGGTGGCGGAGGTCATCGCCGAGACGGCGGTGTCCCGGCTGACCGAACGGGGCGCGACCAGGGCCGACGACCGAATCTCGGAGGCCGGCATGGAGGACCGCAAACGGCAGGGGTACTTCTGATGGCCACACCCACCACACTGCTTCGCATCGCGACCGCGGGTTCCGTCGACGACGGCAAGTCCACCCTGATCGGGCGCCTGCTCTACGACTCCAAGGCCGTCATGGAGGATCAGTGGGCGGCGGTGGAACAGACCTCCAAAGACCGTGGCCACGACTACACGGACCTGGCGCTGGTGACCGACGGCCTGCGGGCAGAGCGCGAACAGGGCATCACCATCGACGTCGCCTACCGCTATTTCGCCACTCCCAAGCGCAAATTCATCATCGCCGACACCCCCGGCCACATCCAATACACCCGCAACATGGTGACCGGCGCGTCGACCGCCCAACTGGTCATCGTCCTCGTCGATGCCCGGCACGGCCTGCTCGAGCAGTCCCGCCGGCACGCCTTCTTGGCCTCGCTGCTGGGCATCCAGCACGTCGTGCTCGCCGTCAACAAGATGGACCTGATCGGCTGGGACAGGGAGAAATTCGAGGCGATCCGCGACGAATTCCACGCCTTTGCCGCGCGGTTGGACGTGCACGACGTGGCCACCATCCCGATCTCCGCGTTGCACGGCGACAACGTGGTGAGCAAGTCGGACCAGACGCCCTGGTATGAGGGTCCGGCGCTGCTGTCGCACCTGGAAGAGGTCTACATCGCCGGCGACCGCAACCTGGTCGACGTGCGGTTCCCCGTCCAGTACGTCATCCGGCCGCACACCCGCGAACACCAGGACCACCGCAGTTACGCCGGCACCGTGGCCAGCGGGGTCATGCGTCCCGGCGACGAAGTCGTGGTCCTGCCGATCGGCAAGACCACCCGGATCACCGCGATCGACGGGCCCAACGGTCCAGTGGAAGAAGCGTTTCCACCGATGGCCGTGGCGGTGAGCCTGGCTGACGACATCGACATCTCGCGCGGCGACCTCATCGCCCGCACCAACAACCATCCCCGGGTCACGCAGGACTTCGACGCGACCGTGTGTTGGATGGCCGACGGCGCGACGCTGGAGCCCGGCCGCGAGTACGTCATCAAGCACACCACCCGCACCACCCGAGCGCGGGTGACCGCGCTGGATTACCGGCTCGACGTCAACACCCTGCACCGCGACAAGACCGCGACGGCGTTGCAGCTCAACGAACTTGGCCGCATCTCGCTGCGCACCCAGGTGCCGCTGCTGCTCGACGAGTACACCCGCAACGCCAGCACCGGTTCGTTCATCCTCATCGACCCGCACAGCAACGGCACTGTCGCGGCGGGCATGGTGCTGCGCGACGTCTCGGCGCAGACGGCGAGCCCGAACACCGTGCGGCACAAGTCATCGACCGTCGCGGAGGCGCGGCCACGAGGCAGGACGGTGTGGTTCACCGGCCTGTCCGGTTCCGGCAAGTCGTCGGTGGCGATGCTCGTCGAGCAGATGCTGCTCGAAAGGGGCGTCGCCGCTTACGTTCTCGACGGCGACAACCTGCGGCACGGATTGAACGCCGACCTGGGCTTCAGCATGGCCGACCGCGCCGAGAACCTGCGCCGGCTGGCGCATGTGGCGGCGCTGCTCGCCGATTGCGGCAACGTGGTGCTGGTGCCGGCGATCAGCCCGCTGACCGAGCAGCGCGAGATGGCTCGGAATGTGCACGCCACCGCGGGCTTCGACTTCGTCGAGGTGTTCTGCGACACCCCGCTCGACGAATGCGAACAGCGGGATCCGAAGGGGCTGTACGCCAAGGCGCGCGCGGGCGAGATAGCGAACTTCACCGGGATCGACAGCCCGTATCAACCGCCGGCCGATCCCGACCTGCGGCTGACGCCCGACCGCAGCGTCGAGGAGCAGGCGCAGCGCATCGTGGACCTGCTCGAATCGAGGGCTTAGCGCAGGGCTGCGTTCGATTGCCCGGCTTCTTCTCGGTCCGCGGCGCGGACCGCATCGTCGCCGGGCTGGGTTCGATTGCCCGGCTTGCCCCCGCAAGCGGGTGGTGCCCCACCTCGGTCCGCGGCGCGGACCGCATCGTCGCCGGGCTGCGCGGGAATCCGCTCACCGAGTGGCACAATCCTGAGAGTGCGCATGTCGGCGAAGGCGGAGTACGCGGTGCGGGCCATGGTCCAGCTCGCCACGGTCCCCCACGGGACGTTGGTGAAAACCGACGACTTGGCTCAGGCCCAGGGCATCCCGCCGCAGTTCCTCGTCGACATCCTGACCAACCTGCGCACCGACCGCCTCGTGCGCAGCCATCGGGGCCGCGAAGGCGGCTACGAGCTGGCCCGCCCGGGAGACGAGATCAGCATCGCCGACGTGTTGCGCTGCATCGACGGACCGCTGGCGAGCGTGCGCGACATCGGCCTGGGAGACCTGCCCTACTCGGGGCCCACCGCGGCGCTCACGGACGTCTGGCGGGCGCTGCGTGCCAGCATGCGCTCGGTGCTGGAAGAGACCACCTTGGCCGACGTCGCCGCCAACGCCCTGCCCAAGCACGTCGCGGAATTCGCCGACGACTACCGGACCCAGGAAAGCGCGCGGCACGGCACACCGCGCGCCGGCGAATAGGCGCCACGGCCCGCCGTTCAGCGCCCCGACCCATACGGGCGGGTGAGGATCTCCATGGCATGGCCGGACGGGTCGAGGAAGTACACGCCGCGACCGCCGTCGTTGTGGTTGATCTCGCCGGGGCGTTTGGCGCCCGGGTCCGCCCAATGCTGCAGGCCGCGCGAGGAGATCTTGCCGTAGATCGCGTCGAAGTCCTCCTCGGAGACCAGGAAGGCGTAGTGCTGTCGAGGGATCTCCGCGCCGTCGGGGGCATCCGCGTAATCCAGGTTCGCGCCATGCTCGAGTTGGACAACCATGAAGTGGCCGAACGGCTTTGGCTCCGGCAGGCCGAACAACTCGGCGAGGAACTGCGCTGACTCGTGCTTGTCGCGGGAGGCGACGATGGTGTGGTTGAAACTGATCGGCATAGTTCCTCTCTACCCCCCTTGGCGAGTGCGCGTGTCTGCACGCAGACACGCCGTACCCGCCGTCATTCTGCGCGCGCTCGCCACGACTACTTGGGCGCCGTGAGCTCCAGCGCGATGTTGTCCGGGTCCCGGAACTGCAGGATGTAGGACGGCCCGATGTCCTTCACCGGCTCGTGAGCCACGCCGAGCTCGTCGAGATGCGCTGCGGCGGAGTCCAATTCGTCCTTGCTGCCAACCCGGAAGGCGATGTGGTCGAGCCCGGCGCGATCCTCGTGAAAACGGTCGGTGGCCACGGGCCGCAGCCCGAGCAGCGTGCCGCCGAGGTCGTAGATGACCCCACCGAAGAGGAAGCTCAGCTGGTTGCGGGTGGCCTCGTCGGCGTTGTCGGGCACCTCCAGCAGGACCGGCCAACCGAACACGCTCTCGTAGAACTGCCGGGACCGCTCGATATCGGTCACGGTCAGGCGGACGTGCGCGATGGAACTGCTGGTGAAAGCCATCTGCTCCATGCTGCCACTGGAGGCGGCCGATGTAGGCCGCCATGTCAGAATCGCCGTCGTGCGGATTGCGATGACGCTGCCGGTGATGGAGCCGGACCTGGACGCGGACGTGTTGGAGAAGTGGGCCCGCGCGATCGACGACGGCCCGTTCTCGTCACTGTGCTGGGGCGAACGGATCGCGTTCGACAACCCGGACAACCTGACCCTGCTGGGCGCCCTGGCCGCGTGGACGAGCCGGGTGCGGCTGCTGACGACCGTGATCGTGCCGCAGCTGCACGACCCCGTCATGCTGGCCAAGGCGCTGGCCACCGGGGACATGCTCTGCGGCGGGCGACTGAGCGTGGGCATCGGCGTGGGGGGCAGGCACGAGGACTACCACGCCGTCGGCGCCGACCCGGCGACCCAGACCATGCGCGACATGGCCGACCGGGTGGCCGTGATGAAGCGGGTATGGGCGGGCGAAAAGCTCACCGAATCGGTGCTCCCGGTCGGGCCGGCCCCGGTGCAGCCCGGCGGCCCGCCGCTGTTGGTGGGCAGCATCGGGCCGAAGACCATCCGCAGCGCCGCGGCGTGGGCCGCCGGGCTGGCCGGGACCACCCTGGACCTGGACGTCGCCAAGCAGAACGAGCTGTTCGACGTCGCGCGCGACGCGTGGGCGCAGGCGGGAAGGGGCGAACCGCACCTGATCACGTCGTTCTGGTTCGCGTTCGGGTCGCCCGAGGCGGCGCGCGCCCAGGTGCATCGCCATCTCCGGCGCTACATGAACTGGATTCCGGCGGAGTACGTCGACGCCATGGCGCCGACGACCGGCTGGGCCGGCACCGAGGACGAACTGCTGGCGGTGCTGCGCGGGTTCGAGGCCATCGGCACCCACGAGGTGCAGCTCATCCCGACCAGTTCGGACGTCGACCAGCTGAGCCGCGCGGCCGACGTGGCGGCCAAAATCTAGCTGGTCAGGCGCTCGCCCGCTCGTCGCCCGCGGCCGGCTGCTGGGGCGGCTGGCCCTTGCGCAGCGTCGCCAGCAACTCGCGGTACGGGCCGACGAGGTACACCGTGTCGCCGCCGCGCAGCCAGGCGTCGCGCCGCGGGTGCAGCTCCACGGGCGCGTCCTGCCGGGTGATCGCGATGACGCGGGTCTGGGTGGACAGCTCGAACATCTTCAGCCCATCCAATTCGCTGCCGGCCGCAACGTGCATTCCGCCGATCATGAACGAACGCTGCCCGACGGAAAACGTGCCGAGCACCTGCAGGCCCATCGCGGCGCCGATGAACCACGGCGCGGCCAGTTCGACGGTGGACCGGACGTTTTCGAATCCGAACCGCTGCGCCACCGCGGCCCCCAGCTCGCGGTCGTAGACGCGCAGCACCAGCGGAACGTCGCGCCGGGGGACGCCGGAGATGACCCGGGGACCCAACATTTCGCGCAGCACGATCCCGGTCTCGATGTTTACCATGTCGTCCTGCGTCAGCACCGCCACCGCGCGGGCATGCTCGACGCGGGCGGCCTCGAGCGTCTGGCGCAGCGTCGCGTCCCCGAAGATCACCGGAACGTCCAGGTCGGCCGCCGTGGACAGGTAGCGGTTGTTCTCGTCCCGCTCGATCACCGCGACGTCGTACCCGGCCGACCGCAGGTCGGCGGCGACGCGGCTGCCGAACGAGCCGAGCCCGACGACGATGACGTGATTGCGCAGATGGCGCGCCCGGCGGCGCCCGACCGAATGGGCGAACCGCCGCGACAACAGCAGGTCGGCGATGAACGCGACGAGGAGCGCCGTGGTGGTGACGCCGGCGAACATCAACATGATGCTGAACAGCCGCAGCCAGGTGGGCTGGTGGAGGAAGCTGAAGTCGCCGTAACCCACCGTCGCGATCGTCTCGGTGCTGAAGTACAGCGCGTCCAGCCACGTCATCTTCGGACGCGGCTGGTACGAGAAGCGCAGGATCACTGTCGAGCCGATCAGCAGACAGGCCGCGGCCAGCGCGGCCCGCGCGAACATGGGGTTGACGTCGTCGCGCAGGGCGCGCACCCCGTCGAGCGCCCGCCGCAGCCGGAGCAGGCGATAGTGCGTCACGGTCGGCCGGGGGACCTTGATGCCGCGCGCGGCCAGCTCCTCGGCCGTGCCGATCATCGCCGTCCAGTCGCCCGCGTGTATCGACAGGTCGCGCCCCGGGCACGACACCACCTCTCCAGGGGTGGCGCAGTTCTCGCCGTGAATCACCGCCACCGGCGCCAGGTCGCCGTAGATCTCGCGCAGTGTCGCGTCACGCGGGGCTTCGGCGCCGGAGACGACGAACTCGATGCCCGCCGCCTCGAACGGGTGCACGGTGTGCGCCAGGCACGCCTCGACCACCGAGGGCGCCGCCAGGTCGGCGACGTCCAGGATCGCGCCGGGGCGCTTGTCCGCGGCCATCGCCGTGCGCAACACGTCGTTGGCCAGCCGAGCCACCACCCGCACGCGCGGGTTGGCCTTTCTTGCCAGCAGCGCGATTTCGAGGTTTGTCGCGTCGTCGTCGCCGACGCAGATCACCGCGCGGGCGCGGGTGACTCCGACGGTGTCGAGTTCGCCGGCGGTGCGGACCTTGACGATGTGCACGCCGGCGTTGTTGAGCTCCTCGACAATCGTCGTCGCAAGTGCGTCGTCACCGCTGACGATGATGTGGCCGCGCATGGTCATACACGCTTCCGGGCGTCCGGCATAACCCCCACCTCTGCTGACGTTGGCGTTTCGTTCCTATGACTATCGGGCACGGTGCCGATTCATGCCAGCGCGACACCGGACACTCCGGGGGCGGAGTGAATTGCCACGGGGCCGCCCGCGAGATTCGATAGCGGTATGACGCAGCCGGAACTGCCTGGGCCGCTGGCCGCCTTGACCCGGCTCATCTCGGAGCGCATCGCCGCCGCCGATTTCGCCGGGGCGTTGCCGCTGATGAACGAGCTGGTCGCGGTCTGCCGCCCGGTGCTGGGGGAGCGCCACCCCAACGTCTTGGACATGAAGCTCGCACTGGTGCACCTTCAGCTGCAGATGGGAGACCAGGCCGGCGCGTACGCCGTTCTCGAGCAGCTGGTGCCCGAATTCGATGAGGTGCTGGGGCGCGATCACATCACCACGTTGACGGCGCGGCACATGTTCGCGGACCGGCCGCAGCAGGAAACGCAGGCCGCGCTGGCCGAATGGTCGCAGCTGGCGGTCGACGAGGAAGGGGTGCTGGGCCCCGAGCACCCCACCGTGCTGACGTCGAGGGACCGGGTGGCGCACAAGCTGAGGGAGCTCGGTGACTACCCGGCCGCCATTGCGGAGGGCGAGTGGGTCCTCGACGCCCGGCGCCGGGTGCTCGGCGACGACCACGAGGACACGTTGGGCATGCGGTTGTCGCTGGCGCAATGGCACGGCGAATCGGTGGACGGCGCCGGCGCGGTGGCTCAGCTCGAGTCGCTGGTCGAGGTGATGCGCGACAAGCTGGGTCACGACCACCGCCACACCCTGATCGCGCGGCACACCATCGCGCTGTGGGAGCCCGAACCGGAGGACTACGGGGACAAGGTGGCCGTCTGGCAAGCCCTCGTCGACGACGAGGCCCGGGTGTTCGGCGACGACAATCCGATCACCGTCGCGGCGCGCGAGGAACTGGCGAAGTGGCGCGACCGTGTCGAGGACAACCGCTGGGTCGCCGAGATGCGCGACCGGGTCGAAGAAGCAACAAAGCGGCGGCTACGTGCCAAACGACAAGTGACGCAGCGCTTTTCGGACGACGAATACCTGCGGTGCTGGCTCGCCGAGCGCGGCGCCCAATTCCCGGTGTGGGCCGGCCATTACGGCGGCGACGCCGTGTGGGACTTCTCGCCGGGGTCCCTTGATGCGTTGGAAGAGCTGGTCATCCAGAAGGCGCCGACGCCGGAGCAGCTCCTGGACGAGGAGCGGAACGCGCCGTTCGTCGACGGCGCCGTGTGGTATCTGGGCGAGGTGCTGCGCCGCGGACGGTCCCTCCCGTGGCAATACACCGGTGGCGACACGGCCGATCCCACGGTCGGGCACGTCGACGTCTTCGAAGTCCTCACCCGCGCGCTGCACTCCGTCGACCGCGGCGCCCTGCGCCGCACGTACGACCGGTTCAGCGCATCCCAGTGAGGCGACGCACCGCCGGGCGGTAGCGATACTAGGGTCGTGCCCTTCATCGAACGCGTCGCGTCCCGCGAGATCTACCGGAGCCAATGGATGGTGCTCCGCGAAGACGACATCCGCCGCCCCGACGGCAGCCCGGGCATCTACGGCGTGGTGGACAAACCGGACTATGCGCTGGTGATGCCGTTCGACGGGCACCGCTTCCGGCTGGTCGAGCAGTTCCGGTACCCGCTGGGGGAGCGGCGGTGGGAATTCCCCCAGGGCACCGCCCCCGGCTTGGCCGACACCGACCCTGCGGAGCTGGCCGAACGCGAGCTGCGCGAGGAAACGGGGTTGAGTGCGACGTCGTTCGAGGTGCTCGGGCAGCTCGACGTCGCCCCGGGCATGACCAGCCAGCGCGGGTGGGTGTTCCTGGCTACCGGGATCGCCGAGGGCGAACCGGATCTGGAGCACGAGGAACAGGACCTGCGCAGCGCCTGGTTCGAGCGCGAGGACGTCGAGCAGATGATCCGTTCGGGAGTGATGGCCGACGCGCAGTCGGTCGCGGCCTACGGCCTGTTCCTGCTGCGGCGACCATGACCCGCGCGTGAGGGCCGAATCCGAGGTGAATCTCGTTGCAGCGCAACGGCTCCCCTGCTGCTAGGGGGCGGGCGTCATCGAGGCGATGTAGTAGATCTCGTGCCCGGTCGGGTACCCGCCGCCATTGGTGGCGATGTGCACGTGGTCGTAGTGATTGAGGGTCTCCGAGCCGAGGTCGGCCGTCCAGCTGCCGCCGCCGACGCCCGGATAGATCTTCTGCCGCCAGATCACGTGGTTGATTCCCCAGCGCTTGGCGTTCGCCAGGGCGTAGCCGGCGATCTGGTTGCCGAGCTCGATGCCCTCCGGGCTGGCGTGGTTGGGGATCATCACGTCGATCGCCAACCCGTTGGGATGCCACGGCAGGGCGTCCTCGCGGTACCCGTAGATGGTCTTTATCTGCGGAAACAGCACGCTGATGGCGCGCTCCGCCCAGATCGTCTTGACCTGCAGCCTGTTCTCGGACGCGATCCCGCGGGGCAGCGCGACCTGGAATTGCTGGGCGGCGGCGGGCGCGCCGGCGGCCAACATCTCCACTTCCGCGGGGCTGGCGGTGCGCGGGGTGTTGGGCGGTGCGGCGGCGTTGATCGACGCGGCGGCCGGGGTGGTGGCGGACGCCGCTACCGCGGCCGGGGCGCAGCATCGCGGCTTCGTGTCTTGGGCGTAGATCATGCCGGCTGCAAGGGCGAGCGAGCCGAGGATCGCCAGCCAGCGCCCCCGGCCGTTGGCAAACACGTTCTTGCCCACGAGCTGCAGCTTAGTGTTGCAGGCGACGCTTGTAAGGCGTTTTGATCCGGATTTTGGGCTCGGGCGAACGGGCCCTGAGCGGCCCCCGGTGGGGTCACAATGACACCATGGCCGGCCAGTCCTTCGACGATGCCAATGCGTTCCACCGAATGATGCGTCGCTTCGCGTCCACGAGGGTGGGTGCGGCGCTGCTGCGCCCCACGGCGCACCACCTGGACCGTCTCATCACCACGGTCACGGGAGGCAGGAGCAGCTTCGCCGGGGTCGCCACCGGCATCCCCGTGGTCATGCTCACCACCACGGGCGCCAAATCCGGGGAGCCACGCACCGTCGCGGTGTACGGGATCCCGCACCCGGATGGCTTGGCCCTCATCGCGTCCAACTTCGGCGGCGCCAAGCATCCCGCCTGGTACCACAACCTCAAGGCTCACCCGGAGGCGACCGTGGCGATCGGCCGCGACGCCTGGCACGCGACCGCGCGGCTCGCCTCACCGGGCGAGCGCGACGAGATCTGGGCGAAGGGGCTCGAGCTGTACCCGGGTTGGCGCAAGTACGAGGTGCGTGCCGGCAAGCGCCACATCGAGGCGTTCGTCCTGTCGCGCGACTGAGCCGTGGCGGGGGACCAGCGAGAGCGTTCACTGGCCGCTTCAGGCCCGGCTGGCCCGCCCGCGCGTGTTGGCATAGCGTGTGCGTGTCCGTACCTGGCTTGAATCGTTTCTCGAGGGGCGCCGGCCGGTTCGCCAGCTGCCTGGTTCGCCCACCTCGATGTGGAGGACTTCCATGAGCTCGTGGCGCTGCGTGGGATGCGATCCGGCCCGTGGCTGAACCCCGGCTGCACGTCGCGTTCGTCTGCAGTTTCAATCGCGCCCGGTCCGTGATGGCCGCGGCGTTGTTCGCCGAGCAGCTGCGGGAACGTGGCCTGAGCGATGTGGTGCGGGTCTCCAGCGCGGGGACCCTCGCTTGGCCGGGTGACACGGCCGACGAGCAGGCGTGCTCGGTGTTGCGCGCCTACGGTTATCCCGCGCCGGCGGAGCATCGCGCCGTGCCGGTCGGGCCCGAACACCTCGACGCCGATCTGGTGGTCGCGCTGGGCCGCGAGCATGTCGCGGGGTTGCGAGAGCGTGGTGCCGACGGCGACCGGCTGCGGTGCGTCGACGTCCGGAACCCGGTCTTCGGCACCGACTTCGAACACGCCTTGGTCGCGATCGAGGCGGCAATGCCCGGGCTGCATGAATGGCTGGACGGCCGCCTGACCGCACCCGGCTTCGGCCGTTTGGAAACGGCCGTGGGTTTCCGCTTCTGGACGGGACAGCCCGGGGACGTCCTGCGGTCCCCCTATTACTCGGAAATCTCGTGGCCCACGAAATGGTCCACCGCGGCATGCCGCTACCACCCGGAACACGTGCCGCCGGCGCCGGAGTGCGAGTGCGGGTGGTACGCCGATATCGAGGTCGCGGACGCGATCGGGCGGGCGCGTGGGTTCCCGCGGGCGGCGCAAGACGTTTCGCGGCTGGGGCTGGTGGACGCGCCCTGGTCGTATCTGGTTGTCGGCAAGGTGGTCCTGCACGACGTGCTGCCATTCCAGCCCCGGCCCACGCAGAAGATCAGTCCCCGGGCCGAATACCGGGCGCGTTCGGGCGGCATCGTCGAACTGGGCCTGCTCGACACGGCCGGGACCCCGCAGGACATGGCGTTCGGTCAGGAGCTGTCGGACCGCTACGAGGTCGAGGTCCTCGACATCAGCGATCGCGGGGAGCTCGGCGAATGTGCTCCCGGCGTCGGCGGGTGACTATCGCATCGGTCGGTGTGCCCACTCGACCTAACCCGTATCGCCTAAGTACGCGTCGGCCCAGGCGCCGATGATCCGCCCCGCCCGGTGAGCCTGCCCGCGAGCGGTGAGAAAGTGATCCGACCCCTCCAGCGAGACGAAGCTGCGGGGGTGACGGGCCAAGCGGAAGATCTCGCTCGCGTTCTCGATGCCGACCGTGTTGTCGGTGGGCGAGTGCAGGATGAGCAGCGGCAGGCGCAAGCCCTCGATCTTGTCGTGCAGACCGGCCCGGCGAACATCCTCGACGAATGCCCGCTTGAGCGTCAGTGTGCGCCCTCCGACCATCCATTCGGCGCTGCCCTCTGTCAGGCAGCGGTCAACGACTGCGTCGTAATGCTTTTCGACGTGACTCGGGTCGACCGGTGCGGCGACCGTCACCACCGAGCGCACGCCCGGCGATTGTCCGGCCGCGGCGAGCGCCGCCGCGCCGCCCCACGAGTGCCCGATCAGGATCTCGGCCGGGGTTCCGCGGCTGGTCATGAATTCGCACGCCTTGGCGATGTCGTGGACCTTGACGGTGAACGACCCGTCGCCCCAGTCGCCCTCGGATCCGCCGAGGCCCAGCGCGTCGAAGCGCAGCATGCCGATGCCGTCCGCGGCCAGTTGCTTGCAGATCCTGGCCGCGGCGGGTGAGTCCTTGCCGAGCGTGAAGCCATGCGCGAACACGCCCCAGCCCCGCACCGCTCCGTCGGGCACCTCGATGACGCCGGCCAGCTGCGCGCCCGTGGAGCCCAGGAAAGTGACACGTTCGCCCATGCTGACGATCTAACCCGCCCGGGCCGACGGTCGTAAGGCCGACCTACGTGCGCGAATGTCTGCGGCCCCCGGCACGAACAGTAACTGCGGAATTGAGCCGCATATTCGCAGCTCAGAGGCGCAATGCGGGTGTGCGTGTCGGATCGTTATCGGATGCCTCAGCTCGGCTGAAACGGAATTCGTTGTGCGACAACAGGTTCCGATCTGTACAAGTCAGCCTCTGCGGGCGACGTCTTGGCTCAGGATCTGGGGCCAGGTCTCGACATCGGCCGGGAGGTGCGCCACGGTGAGGGTTGACCGCGGCATCAGTGCGGCAAGCGATTCCGCTGTCGACATCGGATGCGCCGGGTCGCCGACCCAGGCCAGAATCGTCGTCGGCACATCGATTCGGGCGACCGCTTCGCGAGCGGGCAGGTCGCTGAGAGCCGCGCCTCGAAACAGTGACGGCAGCAGCGCGTCGGCTACATCGGGAACTGTTTCGGGCGCGCCGACGGTGGCTGGCGGCGGAGTCGCCCCACGCGCCGACGCGATGAATGCCCCGACTCCCTCGGTTTCGATCAATTCCGCCGCAATCCGGTAGATCGTCGCCTGCGCCGGCCGGGTTTCCCACGCGGTGGCCGGCACCATGAGCGTGAGGCCGGCGAACCGTTCCGGCTCGCGGGCAGCCGCGTGCAGCAGCGTGCCGGTACCCATGGACGGGCCGACTCCGTGCACCCGTTCGCCGGGAAACCATTTGTCGAGCAGCTGCAGAAGATCCTCGGCAAGGCTCTCCCATCGGTAATCCTCCGGGACCTTGCGCCCAGTCGACTTGCCATGGCCGCGTGCGTCATACCGCAGCAGTCGGGTCCCGCTGAGGCCCCTGCCGAGGTCGAGATTGAGCACCCGGTCACGCGCACGGCTGGAGGTAAGGCCGTGCAGTTGAACTACCGGATGACCGCCTTCGTCGCTCAGTTCAACCGCGAGCTCTGCTCCACGAACCACGAAAGTGGACATCACGCAACTCTTCTCACGACCGGACGGCTCGGCCCCGGAGCCGTCCGTGCACACCGAGCATTCAGGCTAACTGGGGCGTTAGGGTACCGCCATGCGGCTGACGAACGTGGCGCACCTGAGGTTGCCCTTTGGACGACTCTGGGGCTACGACGTGTCGGTGTCCGACCTCGGCCGGCAGCTCCCGGTGTCTTTCGACCAGCGTATACACGTCGGTGCGGGCGCACGACCCGGCTCCTGGATGGCGCTGTCCATTCGGTTGCCGGCGGGTGTCAGCCGCCAATCGTTGGCCGATGCGTGGCTGGCTGTGATCGCCCGCCACGGCACCCTACGAACGGCATTCACACCCGGGGCGGACGGCGATCCGCAGCTGAATGAGATCGATATTCACCCAGGCAGGTGGGTAGAGCATGAGATCACTCCCGGCCAGGCGGTCAACGACGCACTGCGAGTAGTTCTCAACGCGACGTGCTCGCCCTATCAGCGGCCCTCACATCGATTGTGTGTGCTGGAGACTGCCGCCGGATTGACGGTGGTGATCGCTGCCGACCACGCCCACGTGGACATGTGGTCGATGCTGGTGATTGCCCGGGACCTGTTGTCGATGCTCGCCGACGCGCGGATCGGACGTACGTCGTCGCTGCAGCCGCCGCCGGCATTTGTCGTGCACACGCAAGCACTGTTGGACCGTCCCGCGGCGCCGGACCACGTGCGCGCGCGATGGGCACAAATCATCAGCGACAGCGGTGGGGTGATGCCGCGGTTTCCGCTGCCGTTGGGCGAGTCCGGGCCGCATCCGGAACGCGTTGAAGTGCGCGACGTGTTCGACGTCGATGACGGCGCCGCGTTCGCCGCGCAGGCACGCGACGACGGTGTCTCGACGCTCGCACTCGCTGTGGTCGCCATGACTGCGGTGACCCGCGAGTTGGCCGGGGCGCCGCTGCGCGCGGTCTTCCCCGTGCACAGCCGATTTGAAGACAAATGGCACGACTCGGTGGGCTGGTTCATCACCAATTCGGTTCTGGAATCGGCGGTTGCCGAGCCGCACGCCGCGGCCACCGCCGTCAAAGAGGCCGTGCAGCTTGGTTCCTGGCCACTGGCCGACGTACTGGCTCCGTGGGGTGGAATGCCCATCGCGCCCGGCATGTTCGCGATTTCCTGGCTGGACCAAAGCAGACTTCCGGTGCGCATCGACTCGGTCGGACTCGACGCCCAGTATGTGAGCGCGAGCGTTGACACCGACGGCGTCATGCTCTGGTTCATCCAGGACGAGTCCGGGCTACATCTGCGATGCCGCTACCCGGATACCGCGGAGGCACGAACCAACGTGGGGGCGTGGCTGGACCTGTTGGTGGCGCGCCTACAGGCACTGGCGCAGTCCTCGGTTCGAGGACTGCTGCGGGTAGCGGGCCGCACATATCGTGTGCAGCGCGCGACGCGCGAACACGTGGGGGTGATCGCCCAGCTGCTCTCCGACGACGAATTCGGTCAGGATCGCGAAGGCGCAGAACTCGAACGCTACGAGGCGGCCTACGACATCGTCGTTCGCAACCGATCCAACTATCTCGGAGTCGTCCTGAACGGTTCCGATATGGTCGTCGCGACTGTGCAATTGACGATCATTCCCGGCCTTTCCCGCGGCGGCGCCACCCGGCTGCAGATCGAGGGATTGCGGGTCGCCAAAGCCGAACGCGCACAGGGTCTTGGTACTGCACTCGTCGAGTGGGCACACAACTACGGCCGAGCACACGGGGCACAGTTGGCGCAGGTGACCACAGACGAGGCTCGCGAAAGGGCTCGGGCGTTCTATCGCCGGCTCGGGTACCACGCCGCCCACGTCGGGCTGAAACGCACCATCTGAGTCCGGTTTATCCGCGGTGGACGCTTCAGCGTGCCTGATGGCGATCGCAGCCAGGACGGCCGGTGTGTGACCGATCCGGCTGCACGACGCCCGTCGCTCGTGGGGGACGCGCCGCACCTGACGGGGGGAACTAGTT
>NZ_GG770554.1:851494-900490 GCF_000164135.1 Mycobacterium parascrofulaceum ATCC BAA-614
CTCGAAGTAGAGCCCAGGCACCTATGTACCATCCAACGTGGAATTACTTTGCCAAAGGGGTTCGGGTGGCGGAACGGGCTGTGCAGTACGCACGCGAATATCCGCGGGCGCGGGAGCGGCTGTACCTGTTGGACGAGTTCGACCAGATCCGCGAGTACTTCGGCGATGTGTGAGTGCGTCGGGGCAGCTGCGGCCTGGGATAGATCACCCCTCACCGATCGGTGGGAAGTTGCTGCCTGATTTCTTCACAGCGGACCGCAGCGAGCTTTGGGACGCGCTGCGCAAGCGCGGGCCGGTCGTGTTTATCGAGGACAGCGCGTTTATGAATGGCTATTGCCTCACACGGGCCGATGACGTGCTCGCAGCGCTGCGTAACCCAGAAGTGTTTTCGCATAACGCTGTGGATCGGCCGGACCATGCGCGTTGGCGCGCGATCTTGCAGCCCTTATTGAGTGCCACCGCGGTGAAACAGATGCAACCCGCGTTGCAAGATCAGGCCGCGGCGGTGGTCGAAGCCGTGGCCGCGCAGGGTAGTTGCGAGGTGATCGCCGATGTTGCGGAGCCATTCGCGGCTCAGGTTCTTCTGACCGTGTTGGGGTTGCCGCCGCAAGACGGGCATAGGTTGCTGCGCTGGGAGAAAGCGCTGTGGGCGATCCAGCGGGCGCCTCTGACCGCGGGCACAGGTGTCCCTTTCGCGGATTTGGTGCAAAAAGTTGAGATGCTCGCCTATTTGGCGGAGGCTTTCGCGCAGCGCCGCGCCAGCCCCGATATTGCGGGTGTTATGTCCGGGTTGGTTGCCGGTGACGAAGGGTTCGACGACGCTGACGCGTGCGCGGTAGTTGAGATGCTCATCGCCGCGGGCATTACGCCGTTCAGAAGCGCGGTGGGTTTCGTGTTTCTCGACCTTGCCCGCGACCCGCGGCTATGCGCTTCGCTGCGCGAAAACCCAGCCGGGATTGAGGGATTCGTCGAAGACGTGCTGCGCCGCGAGCCGCCTGCCCCGGTGATTATCCGCAGGGCCGCGCAGAACGTCACCGTGGCGGGTGTCGAGATACCGGCAGGGGCTTGGGTCGGGCTGTGCGTAGGGGCGGCCATCCAAGAAGACCTGGCGGCCGGCCACGGGTCGCGGGCGGACTACTGGGCGTTCGGCGGGGGCCCGCACCGCTGTGTGGCCGTCAGTCTGGCGAAAACAGCGTTGACTGTGTTGGTCAGCGAATGGTTACGCACTATCCCCGCGTTCGGGTTGGATGCTGAGTCCGTGCCGCCGGTTATCCTCGAGGAGGCGGTCCGGCTGTCGAGTTTGCCGCTGCGCTGGCATTGAATCAGACCGCGGGCGGGTGATTGCCGTAGCTGCCGCGCTGGTCGCTGGCGAGCACCTGGGCGTGCTGCCGGTCGGCTCGGGAGATGATCGCCGTCCGAGCGGCAACAGACTGCTCCGCGCCGGCGGTCCGCGGTGCACCACGCCTGCCGTCTCGGAACCTCTCAGCTGGGCACGCCGGGGCATTCGACATCGAAGTAGGTGGCGTAAAACAGTCATCTAACTGCTTAAACGCTCGGTGCCCCCGGCAGGATTCGAATTAGCCGACGAGTACCGTGCAATATTGCCGGTGACCACGCCAAACGCCCGAATACCTGCATCTACCAGCGAAGATCAACGTTGCGAACCGTGAGGTTCTGTCGGGTTCCGCTATGGTCACTATTGCACGGAGATTGCACGGCGACGGGAGTGGAGCATGGCGGGTCAGAGGGCGGCGGCGAAGGGTGAGCGCACGCGGCGGTCGTTCGGGCGGATGCGCCAACTGCCCTCGGGCCGCTGGCAGGCGTCCTACCTCCACAACGGGGCGGTCTACAAAGCGTTGGCGACCTTCCCGACCAAGAGCAGCGCCGGGCACTGGCTACAGGCCGAGGAGGACTTGATCGACCTCGACCGCCGCCGACCGGGGGAGTGGACGCCGCCCGCCGAACGCGCCGCCCGCCGCCAGGCCGAGAAGCTGACGTTGCGCACCTACGCCAATACGTGGCTGGACAACAAGACCAAGCTGGCCCGGCGCACACGCGACAACTACCGGGGCCACCTCGACAACCACATCCTTCCGGCGCTCGGCGACCTCGGGCTGGCCGAGATCACGCCCGAGCACGTCCGCACGTGGTTCGCCGGGCTGGGCACCGAGCACGACACCCGCAACGCGCAGGCGTACGCGGTCCTCAACGGGGTGTTCAACACCGCCGTGGCCGACGACCTCATCGACCGCAACCCGTGCCGGATCAAGGGCGCGGCACAGGTGAAGCACGCCAAGCGGTCGGTGGTGCTGCTCGACGCCGCCCAACTGACCGAGTTGGCCGTCAAGATGCCCGACGACGCCCGTCTGGCCGTGCTGCTGGCCGGGTGGTGCGGGCTGCGCAAAGGGGAGGTGTTCGCGTTGCGCCGTTGCGACATCGCCGCCGACGGGTCCACCGTGCGCATCGAACGGGCGGTGACGTACCGGGAGGGCAAGTTCGAGGTGGGGCCGACCAAGACGCGCGAGTCGCGGCGCGTGGTCAGTGTGCCGCCGCACGTCCGGCCCGCCGTCCTCGACCACCTCGCCCGCCACACCGCCGAGGGCGACGAGGCGCTGGTGTTCACCGAACCGTCCACCGGGTCGTTCGCGGGGGAGAAGCGGTTCCGCACGGCGTGGGAGGCCGCGCGCGAGGCAATCGGACAGCCTGAGTTGCACTTCCACGACCTGCGCCACGCGGCGGGCGTGATGGCCGCACAGACTGGCGCGACGTTGCGCGAGTTGATGGACCGGCTCGGCCACACGTCGCCCAACATGTCGATGCGCTACCAGCACACCGCCGAGGGCCGCGCCGCCGCGCTGGCCGACAAACTTTCCGCGCTAGCCGCGACAACACCGTAAATGTCGGGAAACTCAACGCGCGCAACCTAATTCGTTCGGCGCGTTTCGCGCGCAATGTGGCGCAACCCCACGAACCCGCGCTATATTTGCGGCGTTACAGCGCGGGATTGGCCCGCCATGACCCGAGGCGACCACCCGGCCTCCTCGGATTACGGCGAGGTCAGAGGAGAGACCCGTTATGTCCCGCAGCACCACACCTGAGTTCGAGTCCCTACGGTCGGCGTCAGCCCGCACCGGCTACTCGATCTACACGTTCCGCGAGAAGATCGCCGCCGGTGAGTTGCCCGCGTACCGGATCAGCGACAAGCCCGGCAGCGCCATGCGTGTCAAAGTCGCCGACGTGAACGCGCTGCTCAAGCCCGTCATCCCCGCCACCATCCAGGCATCGCGATGATCCCCGCTGTGCCGGGTACGGAGGTCGTGTTCAGTGAGCGTTCTGACCGCCCCAGCCCGTTCGACTACTACGAACTGCCCCCATCTCTGCCGGTGATGGCGTGGGACGACGACGGCAGCCCGTTGGTCATCGACCATGACGCCAGAGACCCCCGGCTCGTTCGCGCTGCTGACATGGCGGCGGGCGGCTGGGTGATCGAGGTTGTCGTTCACCCTCGCCCCGTCATCGCCGAGACCCACGGCACCGTCGCTCTCTACAGGCCAGAGCCGGGCACGCTTTCGGAGCGTGCCGTCGTCGCCTGGGACGCCGAGGGCTACGCCCTGGTGCCGGGCGGTGAGTCGGGCCGTCTGGTACGCGCAGTTGGGCCGGGCGCGGATTACGGGGTGTTCTGGGCTGTCACGCATGGGAGCGTGGAGTGAGCGCGCCGCCCGTGGCCAGCCTGGAACACAAACGACGCCGACACGCGCGTGTGCGGCAGGCGACTTTTACGGCATGACTTCCCCGAACGGGTCGGGATTGTTGCCCACAGCCACCGGCCAGTACGCCGAAAACTCAACGGGGACAACACCGTAAACGTCGGGAAAGTGGCCGGTTCGTGGCCCGGCGCGTGCACACCCACGCCGTAACGTCGGGACACGCAACGACATTCGCAGATAGGGAGGTGTGACCGATGACCGCAGTCACCTTCGCCAACCCCGACGCGCTGTTCACGTCCAAGCACGTGGCCGACCACCGCCACATGACCGAGAACGCGCTAGCGCAAGAGCGGTGGCGTGGCGAGGGGCCGCGCTACCGCAAGCTCGGCAACCGCGTCTATTACCTGGCGTCGGACCTCAAGGCATGGCTGGACGCCCACGTTGTTGAGACGAAACCCGCAGGGGCACAACGTGATTAGGCCGTAGATGCAGTGATGCCGTCCGGCGCGCGCGTTTGGCTTCGGCGCGATGTGCCGGACGGCACCACTCCCAACGACGACTCCGACGAGAGTCAGTCCCCCTCCGCTGGACACCACCCAAACAGAAGGAACACGGTGAATAATACCTCCGAAGTCGGTGACCGCGCCGAGGCGTTGACCGCGCTGCTGGCCAATGCGCCCAAGGCCGACGACCACGACGGCGTGCGCGGCTATCTGCACGGCCTGGCCGCGCTCGGCTGCGCGCCCATCCTGGTCTACCCGGCCAGCAAGAAACCCGCCGACGTGCGGACGCCGCAGAAACGGCGCGCCGAGGACAAGGTTGCCCGCGATGCCGCGCGCGCGGCGGGTCACCGCGCACCGCACGCCGTCAAGTCGCAGGCCGGGGTCCACCTGGCCACCGCCGACACGACCGTGCTCGACGCCTACCTGGACCGCTACGTCGAGACGTTCGGCGGCGCGGTGGAGGTCAATGTCGCGGTGTCGCTGGGCCGCAGCCGCCTCGTCGTGGTCGATTGCGACACCACCGAACAACTCGCCGCGTTCCTGGCCGACGCCGAGGCGGACCCCGACACCGCGCCGACGGTGCGCACGCCGGGGATGCTCGGCCCCGACGGCGTGACGCTGGTGCACCGCGACGGCGGGCACTACTACTTCGCGGTGCCCGATGGCGTCGAGTTACCGCCGGGTCCGCCGGGGGCGATGAAGGTGGGCGGGGATGACGGCTACTCGGTGATGTGGGGCGTGGGCAACTACGTCCTCACGCCGCCCAGCGTGCGCCCCGAGGGGGTCTATGCCGCGACGGGCGAGAACGTCTACGAGCTTCCCGACTGGCTGGCCGAAACCATTGCCGCGCACGGGCGCACCTACGCCGAGCACGCGCGGCGCAGCCTGGCCCGCGCGGACACAGCCGCCGAGCCGGTCGCCCGGTGGGGTGCCGCCGTGCCGTGGGCCGCGATCCTCGAACCCGCCGGGTGGACGCCGGTCGGCAAGGCCGACGGCTGCGGGTGCCCGATGTGGACCGCGCCCGGCGTCCACGGCAACCCGAAGTCGGCGACGGCGCACGAGCCGGGCTGCGAGCGGTGGACCGACTCGCCGGACCCGCCGCTGCACGTCTGGACCGACAACCCCGGCGACCCGTGGGCGGGCCGCATCGCCGCGACCGGCAAGCCGACGTTCAGCAAGTTGCAGGCGATCGCGCTGCTGCACTACGACGGCAAGGAGGGGGCGGCGATGGACGCGCTGGGCATCGACCTGACCGACGGCGACGAGATGGCGGTGGATGACGCGGACGTGCTGTTCCTCAACAACTACCGCAACGCCCCGGCGGACACCGCCGCCGACGACCGTGCCGGGGCCACGCAGCTACCCGAGGAGTTCTGGTCGGCGCACCCCGTACTAGGCCACATCCGCGCGTTCGCGCACTACGGCGTCAACTCAGCCGATGCGGTCATCGGCGCGGCGTTGGTGCGGCTGTCGGCACACCTGGACCCATGCGTGCGCATCGACACCGGGGTGAAGCGACCGTTGCCGCTCAACATGTTCGCGGGCATCGTCGGGTCGGCGGGCACCGGCAAGTCGTCGGCCTATCACGCCTCGGCGGACCTGCTGGCGTTCGAGTTCGGCAACTTGCTCGACAACGACCTCATTGCCCGCGCCGACGAGGTGCCGCCCGAGTTGCCGGTGGGGTCTGGCCCCGGCGTGGCCGAGGCGTTCATGGGCACCGTGCCCGACCCCGCCGACCCCACGATGAAGACCAAGGTGCGCAAGCAGGTCCGGCACAAGGCGCTGTTCCACTCCGACGAGGGCGCGGGGCTGGTGTCGGGCATCCTCGACAACAAGCGCGGCCAGGACATCGGGCCGACGCTGCGCGCCGCGTGGACCGGAGCGGTGCTGGGCCAGGCGAACGCCAGCGCCGAGCGCACCCGGCAGGTCCGCGACTACGCCGTGGGGCTGTGCGTCGGGTTCCAGTTGGAGGCGCTGGCGGCGCTGTCCACCGAGGAGCAGTTGGAGTACGGCACCCCGCAGCGGTTCGTCTACGTGTCCGCCACCGACCCGTCCATCCCCGACGACGCGCCCGCCGACCCCGGCCCGCTGACGGTGAGGCTGCCCCACCGCCCAATGCGCTACGACGCCGAGTTGCGCGACCGTGCCCGCCGCGAGGCGCTGGCCCGTGCGCGCGGCGACGGCGACGAGGGCGGGGACAACGACCCGATGAACGCCCACCGTCCGGCACTGGTGGCCCGGTGCGCCGCGCTGCTGGTCATCCTCTGCGACCCCGACCGCACCGAGGTCCACGCCGACGACGTGGCGCTGGCCGAGATGCTGCTGGACACGTCGGCCCGGTTGCACGCCGTCGCGATGGAGTGGCGGCGGGAGCGGGAGACCGCCGAGCGCGAGCGCCAGTTGCAGGGCCGCATCCGCGAGCACGTCGCCACCGCCGTCGCACTCGACCAACGCGGTGACGACATGGCGCGGCTCGGCGACCGCATCGTGGCCTACGTCGATGACGCGGGCGGGTCGGTGCAGTGGACGGGGAAGTCGGGGTTGCGCCGGGCCAAGTTCAACAACGCCGAGCGCACGCTGGCCGACGCCGCCCTGGCGAAGTTGACCAACGAGGACGGGCCGTTGGTGCGCGACGGCAACACGGTGCGCCAACGTGTTAGCTGACCACTTGTCCCACCCAGGGGGGTGGGACAGGGGTGGGACAGTCCCACCCACCCCCTCGCGCGCGCGCTCTATACGATCCAATTGACCTACCTATATTCCCTGGTCAGCGACTTGACCGTATTTGTCGGGGAACTCAAATCGGTCCCTCTCGCGCCCATAGGGCTGTCCCACCCCCCTACTTGTCCCACCCCTAACCGGGGGGGTGGGACAGGTGTCGGGACAGCGGTTCTCGACGGTGGTCGGCGATAGCGGGACGGTCGGGCACACCGAGCGCGTCGGGCGGCTGCGGGACCGGGGTCGAGACCGTAATCGTCCACGCCCGCAACGACTTTCCCGACATTTACGGTGTTCTGGTATTGCACCCTAATGCGGTACAACTGCGGTATGGCCCCCGTGATGTCCCGCCACGCCAGCCGCGAACGCGCCAAGGAAGCGTTCGAGCTACGCGCCAGCCGCCACTCCTGGCGCGAGGTCGCCGACCGCCTCGGCTACCGCAGCGTCGGTGCGGCGCAGACCGCAGTCGCCCGCCACGTCGCACGCGAACGGCGCGAGCCGTCAGCCACCTCCGTGGAGGCGCACAAGTTCGCCATCGAGACCCGCACCCGCGCGATGAGTCAGCGATTCGCGGCGGCATTCCGCAACGGCGACGACGACACGCTGGTGGCGCTCAACCGAGAGATCAGGGCCAACGAGGTGGAACTGGCCAAGCTGGGCGGGTACTACGCACCCGAGCAGGTGGACGTGAACGTGACCCACGACGCCACCGCCATCATCGACCGCATGGAGTCCGAACTGCTGGCGCTGGTCGCCACCCGCCCGCCGCAGAACGCCATCAGCGGCAACATCATCGACGCCGACGTGGAGGAGATCACCCGATGACCACCATGACCCCCGAGGACGCCATCAAGGCGGCATCGTCCATCGCGCGCGACGTGGCCGACGGCAGGCTGTCGCCGACCGCGTTGCAGGACCATGCCGTCGCCGAGTTGCGCGAGATGGTCGGCACCGTCGTCGGACCGGACGACCCGGCCTGGTCGCTGCAATGCGACATCGCCCGCCAAGTCCTCGCCCTCGACGGCGTGCCCGCCGACGAGTTGGCCGAGTGGCTGGCCGTCGCCCGGCTGCGGGCCGGTGAGGCGGTCAGCACGCCCGCCCCTGCCGACACCCCACCCGAGCCGGCCCCGTTGCTCAGCGTGGCGCACGGCCCCGAGACGGTGCCGTCCGACGAGGACGACACCGACGACACCGACGCCGTGCCGGACATCGACGCCGCCGACGAGCCGCCCGCGTTGGTGGCCGTGGTCGAGACGCCCGGCCTGACATCGCCACGACCGGACCACTACGACCCGATGGCCGCGTGGGCGGCGGGCAACACCCGGCGGAACCGATGACGCCGTGAAGCGCGCCGACATCGCCGCGACCGCCCGGCAACTCCGGCTGATCCTCGACGCCATCGAGCGCGGGGAGTTGGAGGCCACCGCGACCGAACGCGCCCGCCTCGAAGGCGCGGCGGCAGCACTCGACGCGATGGCGGGCGACAGTCTTTAACCCAAACGGTCGTTTGCGTTATACGATGGGGGCATGACCGCACCCCGCACCCGCCGCCGTCGCGTCCAAACCGCGCCCGTCGGCACCGTCGTCGCCTACGTCCGCGTGTCCACCGAGGAGCAAGCGGCCAGCGGTGCCGGACTCGACGCCCAACGTGCCGCCATCGCCGCCGAGTGCGACCGCCGGGGCTGGACCGTCGTCGGGTGGCACGCCGACGAGGGGGTCAGCGGCGGCAAGGCCATCGACGCCCGGCCCGCCCTCACCGCCGCCCTCGACGCCGTGGAGTCGGCGCAGGCGGCGGTGTTGATGGTGGCCAAGTCCGACCGCCTGGCCCGCAGCCTGCCCACCCTCCTCGACGTGCTCGACCGCACCCAACGCGCGGGCGGCGTGGTCGTCGCCGTCGATGGCACCGTGGACACCAGCACGGCGGCGGGCCGGTTCACCACGCAGATCATGGGCAGCGTGGCCGAACTGGAACGCGGCCTCATCAGCGACCGCACCAAGGCGGCGTTGGCCGTCCGCAAGGCGCAGGGTGTGCGGCTCGGACGCCCGACCACCGTGCCGCCGTCGGTGGTGGCCCGCATCGCCGCCGAGCGCGCCGCCGGGGCGACGTGGGCAGCCATCGCCGACAGCCTCAACGCCGACGGCACGCCGACCGGCCAGGGCGGCTCGAAGTGGTTCCCGAATACCGTGGCCCGCATCGCCAAGCGCGCGGCGGCGTGACCACCCACACCGAAGGAGACGCGATGATTCCGGCGCACCTGGTCGAACAACTGTCCACCGCCCTCGCGCGGTGGGACGGGCGCGGCCCGACCGAGGACGACACGTTGCACGCGGGCAAGGAGTTGGCCAGCGCGGCGATGGCCGTGCTGACGTGGGACGCCCAGCAGTGACGGGCATCGACGGCATCGACTGGACCGGCGGCAGCGTGCGGTCGGACATCGCGGGCGACCCCGACGCCCGGCTCCTCGCCGTCGGGTTCCTCGGGGACGCGCCCGTCGTGACCGCCGAGGCGTTCCGGCGCTACGTCGAGCATTGGACGATGGGGCCGGGCACGGTCATCGAGGGCGACGGGGCGTTGTTCCACGACTCCTACACCGAGCGGTTCGTGTTCCCCGCCGTCGGCGTGGTCGGCGGCGTGGCCGTCTACGCCATCGAGGGGTTCGGCCACTTCACGCGCTAGCCGGTGACGGCGGCGCGCACAGCCTCGGCGACCTCGGCGGGCGGTTCGTGTGCCCAGAACCGCAACACCGTCCAGCCCGCCGCCGTCAGCGCCTCGTCGGTGGCGGCGTCACGCGCCCGGTTGCGCGCCACCTTGGCGGTCCAGTAGTCGGCGTTGGCGGACGGCTGCCGGTGGTGCTGCGGGCAGCCGTGCCAGAAACACCCGTCGATGAACACCGCGACCCGGCGGCGGGTGAACACCAGATCGGCCTTGCGGCGCAGCGCGGGCAGCGGGCGCGTGTCCACCCGGTAGCGCAGACCCATCGCGTGGACCAGCCGCCGCACGGCGAGTTCGGGCGCGGTGTCGCGGCTGCGGTTGCCCTGCATCGACCGGCGCGCGTGCTCACTCGACGCCCACGACTCGGCCACGGTGTCCGACGCTATCCGGTGCAATCTCACGCAACCCGACGCAATCCCACGCAATCCGGCGCAGCCTCACGCAACCGCAGCGCGCGGAAGGATACTGTTCTCCTCCGTGGGGAACGTCCGTTCGATTCGCGCCAATCGGCCCAAGGCCATCGAGTTCTTCGCCGGTATCGGCCTCGCCCGCATGGGGTTGGAGAAGGCCGGTTTCCAGGTGACGTGGGCCAACGACTACGAACCCGACAAACGGGCGATGTACGTGGGCCAGTTCGGCGAGTCGGAGGGCCACACGTTCGCCCTCGGCGACATCGGCAAGGTCAAGGCTGCCGACCTGCCCACCGACGCGGCGCTGGCGTGGGCGTCGTCGCCCTGCACCGACCTGTCGCTGGCCGGTGGCCGCGCCGGGTTCGCCGGCTCGGAGTCCGGCGTGTTCTGGGACTTCACCAAGCTGCTCGACGGCATGGGTGAGGACAACCGCCCGCCGGTCATCGTGTTGGAGAACGTCACCGGCCTGGCCACGTCGCACGGCGGCGACGACCTCACCGCCGCCATCGCCGAGTTCAACCGCCTCGGCTACTCGGTGGACGTGCTGGCACTCGACGCCCGCCGGTTCGTGCCGCAGTCGCGTCCCCGGTTGTTCGTCGTCGGCGCGCAGAACCCGCCCGCCGACACCACCGAACCGCACAGCGAGTTGCGCCCCGACTACCTCCAATGGGTCTACGGCGACCCGAACTTACGCACCCACCGCGCCCACCTGCCCGCCCCGCCCGCGCCGATGACCAAGGGTCTGGCGGCGCTCATCGAGGACATGCCGGTGACCGACGAGCGGTGGTGGGACGCCGCCCGTGTGGAGGCGTTCGTGTCGTCGCTGTCGCCGACCCAACGGCGGCGGGTCGCCGAACTGAAACGCGAGACCGGCATCAAGTACCGCACCGCCTACCGCCGCACCCGTGCCGGGGTCGCGGTGTGGGAGGTGCGCCCCGACGACATCTCAGGCTGCCTACGCACCGCGCGCGGCGGGTCATCGAAGCAGGCTGTCGTGCGGCTCGGCAACAAGCGCCTACAGGTGCGGTGGATGACCCCGGTGGAATACGCGCGCCTGATGGGCGCGGGCACCTACAACCTCGGCGGCGCGCGAACCAATCAGGCGCTGTTCGGGTTCGGCGATGCCGTCGCCGTGCCCGTCGTCGGATGGCTCGGCAAGCACTACCTGATGCCGTTGCTGCGCGGTGAACTCGCCGCCCCGCCGGTCAACCTGGAAACCGCCGCGCGTGGCTAGCCGTGGTGTCGCCTCCTACAACGAGCCCGACGGCCCGGTCCCGGCGAAGAAGGATATGCCAACGGCGTTCGTGCGGGGGTTCCGCGAACTCCTCACCGACGCCCTCAACACCGTGGACCCGGTGAGCGGCAAGCGACTTGGCAGTTGCATCGGCGTCTATGCGTTCTACGACTTCGACGGCGAACCCATCTACGTCGGCCAAACCCGCGAGGACTTCGGCACCCGCATCGGTCGGCACCTACGCGGCCAGCGGTCGGACACGTTGGCCTACCGAATCCTCGACCCGTTCGAGGTGGCCGAGATGGAGCTATACCCCACCGAGTTCCTGCGCGGTGAGACCGGCATCAAGGCCAAGGTGGACGCCATCGAATACTCGGTCTACGTCCACGCCATCGGCGAGTCGAAGTACAAGGCGATCCTCAACGAGAAGATTCCGCCGGTGTCGGCATCCGTCGAATTGCCGCCAGCGTTCCGGTTCAACCTGATCCCCGACGGGATGCGCGATGACCGCGAACACCCCGACGTGCGCATCGCGCGGCGCGCCGAGACGCTGGCACGGGTCGCGGCGGTGGCGCACGAACGCGGGGAGGTGTCCGCCGGTCTGCGCCGCGTCATCGTGATTCAGGCTGTGCGGCTCGCCGACCTCGCGGCTGCCCGACTCGCCTACGCCGAAGGTCGAGCACGCCCGAACCCCGAGTCGATTGACGTGCCCGCGTTGGTCGGCAACGTCATGCGCGAGTTCGGTGATGGCGGCGACGGCGACTAATCGCCGGAACCGTTGAGCGCGTGGCGTTCATCCAGCAGGCCGTCGATGATGTGGAGGCTGGGCGCGGTGCCGCCGTCGGCGACCACCGCCCGGCGCACCGCGACGAGTAGGCGTAGTTCGGAGTCGATCACGTCGAGGTCGCGCACACCTCTACCGTAGGGCCATCTAACTAACCCGACACGCACGAATTTCCGACTCAATCTTGGCCGGGGTTCTGTCGCCGCCTCGGCGTGTCATTTTCCCACGTCGTATGGACCGCAGACCCGTTCGTAATCAGGTTAGTTTGGATAGTTTGCATTGCCGCACAACGGTTTTCGATGTAGCAGCTATGCCCGTAGGCGGCTTAATGTGGGGGCATGACAGCGACCAGCCCGCCCGTGTCCGCCACCCATCCGCGCGACCGCTCCGTGGAGTCGTGGCGTTCCCGGCTCGGGGCGATGGCCAGTCGCGGCGAGACCGACGGCCCCCGCGTCGATGAGGCGCGCGCCGCGCTGAGTTGGTGGCGGCATCGCCAGTCGATCATCGAGACCGGCATCTCGCCCGAACGGGCCGAGGAACTCGCCGACCTCATCAGCGCCGAGGCCGCGACCGACGCCGAGGCGGTGGCCCGATGACCACCATGCAGCCCGGCGTCATGGCGCGTAACCGCACTCCCGCCGCGCTCGCCGCCCAGCGGGCAGCGATGACCCCGCAACCGCCCCGCCGGTACAGCCAGGCCGAGTTGCGCGAGCGGCGGCGCACCGGCCTGACTGTCGGGCACTACGACGGCACGTGGTCCTTGACCCGCGAGATCGCCGATGTCGTCGGCCCGTTGGCGCAGCGGATCGCCGCCGACGACCGGCCCAGCCGTTTCATGCGCTCCACCGCGACCGTGCCGTGGCTGGCCGAGGAGGTCCATGAGGCTGTCGGCGTCATCGTCGGGTGGCTGGCCGAGGCCGACGCCCGCGCCAGGACCGCGCACCTGGCCGACGAGCCCGGCAAGCGGAAGTACGCCATGACCACCCTCATCGACCTCGCGCCGCGCCCGGCGCTGCCCGACATCACCGAAAAGGCACTCGCCAAGGGTTCCTGGGCGGCGGCGGTGGTGGCGATGGCCGATGCCGTCGATGCCGAGTTCTCCGACCTGTTGGGCCGCGCCTACCCGCCGAATGCTGGCGCGCTGCGTGGCCAGCCTTCCCGCTCCGACCAGTTGGCGCGGTTGCTGTCCCGCACCATCGACCACGCCGCGACGGCGCTGGAACGCCGCCTCGACCGCGATGACTTCGCCGACCACCGCCCGACCGAGACCGACCGGGCGCGGGCCGAGTTGGCCGCAATGGGCATCGACACCGACTAAGCGCCAACGACATTCGAGGAGACGACCATGACGACCGGCCTGCCCGACTTCCCGGTGACCACCCACCCCGCGATGCTGCCTGTGCACTTCGAGGTTCCGGTGGTCAATGCGGCACCGCAGGGTCTCTACCCGGCGACGTTCTGGACCGAGGACACCGGCCCCACGCGCTGGCTCAACGGCGTCGAGGTCCGTGGCGCGAACTATGGCGGTGCGGACGCCGCCGGGGTGTGGGAGGCGGACTGGTGCACACCGCCCGCCATCGACAACGACGAGCGCAAAGAGGGCACCCGCCCGCCGATCCTCGACCCGTTCGACCCGGTGACGGTCTGGGGTTACGACGAGTGCGACCTCACCGAGCCGTCGCGCGCAGCGGTTCGCGCCCGCGCGGCGCAGATCATGCGGTTGCAGGAACAGCCGATGGTGGAGCGGGAGTTCGCCGAGCGGCTGTTGACCGACGCCGCCGATACGGCGGCGGGCATCGTCTCGGCGGTTGACCTAACCCTGGCCCTCGGCCACCTTGAGGCGGCGTTCGCCGAGACAAACACCGTCGGGTTCATCCACGCCGGGGCGCAGTGGGCGGCGGTCGCTGCCGAGGCGCGCCTGGTGAGTCGCACCGGCACCGGCTGGACGACCCCGATGGGCCACCGCTGGGTGTTCGGCGGCGGGTACGTCGCGGGGCTCGGCGACACGCTGGTGGCCACATCGCAGCCGTTCGGGTGGCGCAACACCGTCGCCGTCCGCGAGGCAATTGACGAGCGGCACAACACGTTTGCTGCCATCGCCGAGAGGTCGGTCACCGTCGGTTATGAGGCTGTCATCGCGGCAGTGACGGTGACGCCCGAGGTGACGCCGTGACGATGACCGCCGAGCGTGAGGCCGACACGGTGACCGGCGAGGACACAGGCGACGGCACCGACTACGACGGGCCGCGCTGCCAGTCGTGCGGCGGGCCGTGCTGGCACTGGAAGGGCAGCGTGTGGGGGTACACCTGCACCGACTGCATCGACCGCTACCTGGACGAGTCGGCGGCGCGGTGGGCTGTCCGCGAGGCCAAAGAGGCCGAGAAGCAAGCGCGGAAGAACGCGCGAAAACTGTTGCAATGCAACGAGTCAGAGCCATCGGTCATGGCGAACGGTCGGCGTTCCGACGGCGACGGCCCGGTTGTGTACCGCGCCGCCGTCGGAGCGTCGGCCACCACGCCGTAACCGCCCCCACCACCATCAGGAAGGACACCACTATGACCCGGCGCAAGCCCCCGCTGACCCTGGCCACCATCACCCCGCGCGAACGGCATCACCTCGAAACGTGCGTTCACGAAGCGGCCCACGCCGTCGCTGGTGTCGCCCTCGGTGGCCAACTGCGCAGCGCGGTGGTGTCCAACAGCCGCGTGTGGGGCGTCGAGGGTCTCGCCTCGTTCGCCGACACGCCCCACGGGCGTGACCCCGAGATCGCGTATGCGGGGCCGTGGGCACAGGCGAAGTTCCGTGCCGGTGGCCGCGACAACCGACCGACTCAGCGGCAGGTGTTGGCGATTCTCAACGCGGGCGGGTACAGGGACGACCGGATGCTGATCGCTTCCGGCGGCACGCATTTGGGGCACTTCGTCACCCCGCTCATCGAGCGGACATGGCCCGCTGTGATGCGTGTGGCCCGGCGGCTCTACGACACCGGGGAGGCGACCCACGCCGACGTGTGCGCGGCGCTCGGCCTGACCGACGACGGCGGGCCGGGCAGTGTGCAGTTGGCCAACCTGCGGGCCGGTATGCGCCCGGTGCCCGCTTGACCTGACAGGCGACCACAACCACGCGGGGCTACCTCACCACCCAACGACACCATGAGGAGACACCGTGACCACCACCGCCACCGCCCCGACGGTTGACCCGTTCCACGACTTCTGGCTGCCCGACTACTGCCCGCGCTGCAACCCGTTGGGGCACAACGCCGACCGCTGCGTGCGGCTGGCCACCGAGACCGAGCCGGACGCCGTGACGTGGCGCGGCGGCAAGGGCGTGGTGTGCGAGTACGTGTGCGATGGCTGCGGGCACACCTGGACACGCTCGGACCTGTGGGACGCGCAGTCTGCCGGGTTCGACCCCAAGCAACGGAGGGCCGCGTGACCGCGACGACCGACCCCATAGCGGCGCTGACCGCCGCCCGTGCCATCGGGGCAGTGCGCCAACGGCAGCGGCCCGCGACCCCGGCGGAATTGGCCCGGCGGCTCATCCCCGGCTACGTCGTCACCCCGGCCATCAAGCTGCTGTCCGACGAACTGGTGCGCGCCGTCGAGACGCCCGACGCCCGCCTGGTCGTGACGATGCCGCCGAGGACCGGCAAGTCGGTGCTCACGTCGCAGGTGTTCCCGGTGTGGCTGCTGTCGCGCGACCCCGACGCCGAGGTCATCGTGAAGTCCTACGGCGATGCCTTGGCCGAGGAGCACAGCGCGGCGGCGCGGCGGCTGATCGCCGAGAACCTCGCCGTCGTCGGCATCGAGTTGGCGGCGGACAAGCAGGCTGTCGGGCGGTGGCGCGTGGCCGGTCACCGGGGCGGCATGTTGGCGGGCGGCATCCTGTCCAGCACAACCGGGTTCGGCGCATCGGTGCTGCTGGTCGATGACCCCGTGAAGGGGGCGCAGGAGGCCGACTCCGACGCCTACCGGCGGCGGCTCACCGCCGAGTTCAAGGCCAGCCTGATGACCCGGCTAATGCCCGGCGCGTCGGCCATCGTCGTGCTGACCCGGTGGCACCCCGACGACCTCGCCGGGTCGCTGCTCGCCGAACCCGGCAGCCGGTGGCGGTGTGTGAACATCCCGGCCATCAGCACCGCCGGGGTGCCCGACGCGCTGGGCCGCGAACGCAGCGGCGTGGCCATGACCAGCGCGGTGGGGCGCACCGCCGAGCAGTTCCGCGAGATCAAGACCGAGGTCGGTTCGCGGGCTTGGGCCGCAATGTATTTGGGCACCCCCACGACGCCCGAGGGTGGCCTCATCAAGGCGGCGTGGATCGACACGTGGCGGCTGCCCGCAGCGCCGCCGGGGACGGTCAAGATCGTCGTGGGCGTGGACCCCGCCGACTCCGGCGAGGGCGACGAGACGGGCATTATCGCCGCCGCCTTGACCGCCGACGGCGTAGTGGCGCTCATCGCCGACGTGTCGGGCCGGATGACATCGGACGCCTGGGCGGTGCGGGCGGTGCAACTCGCCGCCGACGTGGGGGCCAGTGAGATCGCGGTGGAGGCGTTCGCGGCGCGGGCCACCTACACGCGGTTGGTCACCGAGGTGTTGGCCCGGTTCCGCGTGAAGCGGCCCATCCGCGTCACCGGGTGGCCACCGAAGGGCACCGACCGGGGCAAGGGCGATGCCGTAGCCCGTTCCACCGGCCTGCTCGCCGCGCTGGAAACCGGACGCGCCCGAGTGGCGGGTTACCTACCTGACTTCGAGGCGCAGGCCGTCACGTGGGAAGCGGGGCAGCATCAACCCGACCGGGTGGCGGCGGCGGTGGTGGCCTACGACGTTCTGGCCCACTCCATCGGCCAGACGATGCACGTCGTCAGTCCCATCGACACCGCCCGCCGTGCGCGCGAGGGCAAGATTGCGCCGCCCCCGGCATGGATGACGCGCCAGATCGGTGGGCGGTGACCGGCTGCACCGCCGCGCGCACCGTCGGTCCTTCGGGCTGCGGGGCACTGGCCAGGGCGGGCCGGTCGAGGCTGCGCGCGGACCTCACCGCACCCGCCGAGCCGGGCGGCTGCGATTGCGCGCGGTGCTGCCCGCCGCCGTTGACCGACATCGAGGCGCAGCGCGCGTTGCGGCACGTGCCCAACCGGGATGCGGTGGCCTACGCGCAAGGCGAGTTGTCGCTGGTCAGCCTGTACGGGTGCGACGACTGCGGGGGATGGGTGCCGACGTTCACCGAGTCGGCGGCACGCTGATCGTGCAATCTTGCACGTATGTTGCACGCGGTAGTCAGAAATAGCGTCTGACCTGGTGCCCCCGGCAGGATTCGAACCTGCGGCCTTCTGCTCCGGAGGCAGACGCTCTATCCCCTGAGCTACGGGGGCGCTACGACGTTGTTGTTGCGCCATTGGGGCTTTGAACAAGCAGGGACAGACTAGCGCATGTCGACAGCCGCGTTGCCATCGCAATGGATTCGAGGCGCGGGCACCTCAGCCAATAGGATGGACGCTCGTGACCCCCGCTGACCTCGCTGAGCTGCTCAGAACCACCGCGTCCGCGGTGCTGGCCGAGCACTCGCTGGATGCTGCCGCGTTGCCGGCGACGGTCACGGTGGAGCGACCCCGCAACCCCGAGCACGGCGACTACGCCAGCAACCTGGCCCTGCAGCTGGGCAAGAAGGTCGGCGTCAACCCCCGTGAACTGGCCGGCTGGCTGGCCGCGGCGGTGTCGCAAGCCGACGGCGTCGCCTCCGCCGAGGTGGCCGGACCCGGCTTCATCAACCTGCGCCTCGAGGCGTCGGCGCAGGCCAAGATCGTCAACGCCGTCGTCGACGCCGGCGACGGCTTCGGCCATTCCGACGCGCTGGCCGGCCACAAGATCAACCTCGAGTTCGTCTCGGCCAACCCGACGGGACCCATCCACATCGGCGGCACCCGCTGGGCCGCCGTCGGCGACGCGCTGGGCCGGTTGCTGTCCACCCAGGGCGCCGCCGTCGAGCGCGAATACTATTTCAACGACCACGGCGCCCAGATCGACCGGTTCGCCAGCTCGCTGATCGCCGCCGCCAAGGGCGAAGCCACCCCCGAGGACGGCTACGCCGGCGCCTACATCAACGACATCGCCGCGCAGGTGCTGGCCAAGGCGCCCGACGCGCTGAGCCTGCCCGAAGCCGAGATGCGCGAGACGTTCCGCGCGATCGGTGTCGACCTGATGTTCACCCACATCAAGGAGTCGCTGCACGAGTTCGGCACCGACTTCGACGTCTACACCCACGAAGACTCGATGCACACCAGCGGCCGGGTCGACCAGGCCATCGCCCGGCTGCGCGAGACCGGCAACATCTACGAGAAGGACGGCGCAAGCTGGTTGCGCACCAGCGCCTTTGGTGACGACAAGGACCGTGTCGTGATCAAGAGCGACGGCAAGCCCGCCTACATCGCCGGTGACATCGCCTACTACCTGGACAAGCGGCAGCGCGGTTTCGACCTGTGCATCTACATGCTCGGCGCCGACCACCACGGATACATCGCCCGGCTCAAGGCCGTCGCGGCCGCGTTCGGTGACGATCCGGCTCACGTCGAGGTGCTGATCGGGCAGATGGTCAACCTCGTCCGCGACGGCGCGCCCGTGCGGATGAGCAAGCGGGCCGGGACCGTGATCACGCTCGACGATCTGGTCGAGGCGATCGGCGTCGACGCGGCGCGCTACAGCCTGATCCGCTCCTCGGTCGACACCCCGATCGACATCGACCTGGCGCTGTGGTCGTCGGCGTCCAATGAAAACCCGGTCTACTACGTGCAATACGCGCACGCTCGGCTGTCGGCGCTGGCCCGCAACGCCGCCGAACTGGGCGTGGTCCCCGACACGGGGCACCTCGAGTTGCTCAGCCACGACAAGGAGGGGACGCTGCTGCGCAGCATCGGGGAATTCCCCCGCGTGCTCAAAACGGCTGCCTCCCTGCGTGAGCCGCACCGGGTGTGCCGCTACCTGGAGGACCTCGCCGGCGACTACCACCGGTTCTACGACTCGTGCCGGGTGCTGCCCCAGGGCGACGAGCGGCCCACTGACCTGCACGCCGCGCGCCTGGCGCTGTGCGAGGCCACCCGCCAGGTCATCGCCAACGGCCTGACCATCCTCGGCGTCACCGCTCCGGAGCGAATGTGAACGTGCACCCCGCCGGTCCCCGGCACGCCGAGGAAACCCGGCACCCCAACAGCCCGCCGCGGCCGCAATCCGCCGACGAGCTGCTGCGGCTTGCGCCGAACGTGTGGCCCCGCAACATCGCTCGCGACGACACGGGAGTGGCGCGCATCGCCGGAATACCGCTCACCCAGCTCGCCCAGGAGTACGGCACCCCGTTGTTCGTCGTCGACGAGGACGACTTCCGCTCCCGGTGCCGCGAACTCGCGACGGCCTTCGGCGGCGGGCACAACGTCTGCTACGCGGCCAAGGCGTTCCTGTGCAGCGAGATCGCCCGCTGGGTCGACGAAGAGGGTCTCTCGCTGGACGTCTCCACCGGCGGAGAGCTCGCCGTCGCGCTGCACGCCGGCTTCCCGCCGGAGCGGATCACCTTCCACGGCAACAACAAATCCGTCGCGGAACTGACCTCGGCGGTCAAGGTCGGCGTCGGGTACGTCGTCTTGGACTCGATCACCGAGATCGAGCGCCTCGACGCCATCGCGGGGGAGGCCGGGGTCGTCCAGGACGTCTACGTCCGTCTCACCGTCGGGGTCGAGGCGCACACGCACGAATTCATCTCCACCGCACACGAGGACCAGAAGTTCGGGCTGTCGGTGGCCAGCGGCGCCGCGATGGATGCGGTGCGCCGGGTGTTCGCCACCGATCACCTGCGACTGGTCGGGCTGCACAGTCACATCGGCTCGCAGATCTTCGACGTCGACGGGTTCGAGGTCGCCGCACACCGCGTCATCGGGCTGCTGCACCACATCGCCGACGAATTCGGGGTGGACAAGGCGGGCCAGGTCTCGACCGTGGATCTCGGTGGGGGACTCGGCATTTCATATCTGGGAACCGACGACCCACCGCCGGTGGCCGAGCTGGCGGCCAAGCTGACGGCCATCGTGGGCAGCGAGTCGGCGGCGGTGGGGCTGCCCACCCCGAGGCTGGTGGTGGAGCCGGGGCGGGCCATCGCCGGGCCGGGCACCATCACCCTGTACGAGGTGGGCACCGTCAAGGACGTCGACGTGAGCAGCATCGCCCAGCGCCGGTATGTCAGCGTCGACGGCGGCATGAGCGACAACATCCGTACCGCGCTCTACGACGCGCAGTACGACGCGCGGCTGGTCTCGCGGGCCAGCGACGCGCCCGCAACGTTGGCCCGCATCGTCGGAAAGCATTGCGAGACCGGCGACATCGTCGTGCGCGACACCTGGGTGCCCGACGACCTGCGGCCCGGCGACCTGCTCGCGGTGGCCGCCACCGGCGCGTACTGCTATTCGCTGTCGAGCCGCTACAACATGATCTGTCGGCCCGCGGTGGTGGCGGTGCGCGACGGGCGGTCCCGCCTGATCCTGCGCCGCGAGACGGTCGACGATCTACTGAGTCTGGAAGTGAGGTGACCTGTGCCCCGTGACGAAAAGCCGGTCGGCGTAGCGGTACTCGGGTTGGGCAATGTCGGAAGCGAAGTCGTCCGCATCATCGAGGACAGCGCCGACGACCTCGCCGCCCGTGTCGGCGCGCCCCTCGTGTTGCGCGGCGTCGGGGTGCGGCGGGTCGCCGCCGATCGCGGCGTTCCGGTCGAGTTGCTCACCGACAACATCGAGGAACTCGTCTCTCGCGAGGACGTCGACATCGTCCTGGAGTTGATGGGCCCGGTGGAACCGGCCCGCAAGGCGATCCTGCGCGCGCTCGAGCATGGCAAATCCGTCGTCACCGCCAACAAGGCCCTGTTGGCCACCTCCACCGGCGAGTTGGCGCAGGCCGCCGAAAACGCGCACGTCGATTTGTATTTCGAGGCGGCGGTCGCGGGTGCGATCCCGGTCATCCGTCCGCTCACGCAGTCGCTGGCGGGCGACACGGTGTTGCGGGTCGCCGGCATCGTCAACGGCACCACCAACTACATCCTGTCCGCGATGGACAGCACCGGCGCCGACTACGCCACCGCCCTGGCCGAGGCGAGCGCCCTGGGCTACGCCGAGGCGGATCCCACCGCCGACGTCGAGGGCTACGATGCCGCCGCCAAGGCCGCGATCCTGGCGTCGATCGCCTTTCACACCCGGGTGACCGCCGACGACGTCTACCGCGAGGGCATCACCAAGATCACCCCCGCCGACTTCGCCTCCGCGCGCGCCCTCGGCTGCACGATCAAGCTGCTGTCCATCTGCGAGCGCATCACGGGCGACGATGGCCAGGAACGGGTCTCGGCCCGCGTCTACCCGGCGTTGGTGCCGCTGTCGCATCCGTTGGCCACGGTAAACGGGGCGTTCAACGCGGTCGTCGTCGAGGCCAGGGCCGCAGGCCGGCTGATGTTCTACGGCCAGGGCGCCGGCGGCGCGCCCACCGCGTCGGCGGTCACCGGCGACCTGGTGATGGCCGCCCGCAACCGGGTGCTGGGCAGTCGCGGCCCGAAGGAATCCAAGTACGCCCAGCTTCCCATCGCACCAATGGGTTTCATCTCCACCCGCTACTACGTCAGCATGAATGTCGCCGACAAGCCGGGTGTGTTGTCCACGGTGGCCGCCGAATTCGCCAAGCGTGAGGTGAGCATCGCCGAGGTCCGCCAGGAGGGTGTGGTGGACGAAGGCGGCCGGCGGGTGGGAGCCCGGGTCGTGGTGGTCACCCACAGCGCCACCGATGCCGCGCTCTCCGAAACCGTCGATGCGCTGGCGGATCTGGATGTGGTGCAAGGCGTCACCAGTGTGTTGCGACTGGAAGAGGCGGGCTCGTGAGCGTCCCGCACACCGCCGTGCACCAGCCGTGGCCGGGGTTGATCGCGGCGTACCGCGACCGGCTGCCGGTGGGCGACGACTGGACTCCGGTCACCCTGCTCGAGGGCGGCACGCCGCTCATCGCCGCGACGCGCCTCTCGGAAAAGACCGGCTGCACGGTCCACCTCAAGGTCGAGGGTCTCAACCCGACCGGCTCGTTCAAGGACCGGGGCATGACGATGGCGGTCACCGACGCGCTGGCGCGCGGCCAGCAGGCCGTGTTGTGCGCGTCGACCGGCAACACCTCGGCCTCGGCCGCGGCGTACGCCGCCCGCGCCGGCATCACCTGCGCGGTGCTCATCCCGCAGGGCAAGATCGCCATGGGCAAGCTGGCGCAGGCGGTGATGCACGGCGCCAAGATCATCCAGATCGACGGCAACTTCGACGACTGCCTGGAACTGGCCCGCAAAATGGCCGCCGACTTCCCCACGATCGCACTGGTCAACTCCGTCAACCCGGTACGCATCGAGGGCCAGAAGACCGCCGCGTTCGAGATCGTCGACGCGCTGGGCGCCGCGCCCGACGTGCACGCCCTCCCCGTCGGCAACGCGGGCAATATCACCGCGTACTGGAAGGGTTACACCGAGTATCACCATGACGGCGTGATCGACAAGCTGCCCCGCATGCTGGGCACCCAGGCGGCCGGCGCGGCACCGCTGGTGCACGGCGCCCCGGTCAGCCACCCCGAGACGATCGCGACCGCCATCCGCATCGGGGCGCCCGCGTCGTGGGCCGCCGCGGTCAACGCGCAGCAGCAGTCCAACGGGCGCTTCCTGGCCGCCACCGACGACGAGATCCTGGCCGCGTACCACCTGGTCGCCGAGAGCGAGGGCGTCTTCGTCGAGCCTGCGTCCGCGGCCAGCATCGCCGGCCTGCTCAAGGCCGTCGACGACGGTTGGGTGGCGCGCGGCTCGACCGTGGTGTGTACGGTGACCGGCAATGGCCTCAAAGACCCCGACACGGCGCTGAGGGACATGCCGACCGTGTCCCCGCTTCCCGTTGACCCGGTGCTCGTGGTCGAGAAGCTGGGGCTGGCCTGACTATGAACACGAGGGCCTGTCGGTGACCCAGCTGCTGCCCGCCGGGCTGGAGGCCAGCGCAGTGGTGTCGGCGTCCAGCGCCAATCTCGGTCCCGGTTTCGACAGCATCGGCCTGGCATTGCGGCTCAGCGACGAGATCGTCGTCCAGACAGCGGATTCCGGCCTGGTGGTCCTGGTCGAGGGGGAGGGCGCCGAACAGGTGCCGAGGGGCCCGGAACACCTGGTGGTGCGCGCCGTGGAATGCGGGCTGCGGGCGATGGGCGTCCGCGCCGGGGGCCTGGTGGTCCGCTGCCGCAACGCCATCCCGCACTCCCGCGGCCTCGGCTCGTCCGCGGCCGCGGCGGTCGGCGGTCTGGCAGCGGCGAACGGTCTTGTGGCACAGACGGATTCACGACCGCTGAGCGAAGCGCAGCTCATCCAGCTGTCCTCGGAGTTCGAGGGCCATCCCGACAACGCGTCGGCCGCCGTGCTGGGTGGTGCGGTGGTTTCCTGGATCGATCGCTCCGGCGACCGGCCGCGGTATTCGGCGGCATCGGTGCGGTTGCACCCCGATATCCGGCTGTACTGCGCGATACCCCAAGAGCGCTCGCTGACCGCGGAGACCCGGGTGCTGCTGCCGACCCAGGTGAGCCACGACGATGCCCGCTTCAATGTCAGCCGCGCCGCCCTGCTGGTGGTGGCGCTGAGCGAACGCCCGGACCTGCTCATGCCGGCCACAGAGGATGTGCTGCATCAACCGCAGCGCGCCCCGGCGATGCCGGCCTCCGCGGAATATTTGCGACTGCTGCGGCGTCATAACGTGGCAGCGACACTTTCGGGGGCCGGTCCGGCATTGATTGCGCTGAGCACGGAGCCGGAGTTGCCCGCGGAAGTGGTGGAGTACGGGGCCGCGAACGGATTTGCCCTCACTGAGATGACCGCCGGCGAAGGAGTTCGCTGGAGCCCGGGAGTCACAGTCCCCGGTTGATCCACAGCGTGGCCGGAGGGTTTGCTTGCTTCCGACAAAGATGCGGGCTATCCTCGGACCCGTCCAGCAATCGCAGCATCTGCATCTGCATCCATACTGCCTTGCCGCTAGGACAACACCAATTCTTCTCGTGGACGAGGTTCGCCGCTTACTCCGCCGATTAAGGCGATCACCGTTGCAGAGTCGATATTTGGGTGCACTCGGCGATTTGGCTGAATGCAACGAACCCCCCGGATGACGTGATCAGCGGGGGAAGAAAGGAAATCCGTGACCGATACGGACCTGTTCACGGCTGACGCGAGCACCGACAGCAATGAGGTGTCGAACGCCGTGACCCCAGACACATCCGACGTCAAAACCAATGCCCGGGTTGGCTCTCTGTCCACCATGGTGCTTCCCGAACTGCGCGCGCTGGCTAACGAAGTCGGCGTCAAGGGGACGTCGGGCATGCGCAAGAACGAACTCATCGCCGCCATAAAGGAAATCAGGGGACAGTCCAACGGGACTTCGGCCCCCGCCGAGCCCGAGGGCGGCGGCAAGACCGACACCGCCGGTGCCGAAAAAGCCGAAACGCCGGCCGCCGAGGGCGAGCACCAGAACGGTTCGACCACCACCGAGGCGCCCCGTCGTGAACGACGCAGCGCCTCCCGCGAGCCCGGATCGGCGCGCGGCGGTGACGAGACGGACGGCGAGCGCTCACGCGACCGGGAGGGCGCGGCGACCCGCGAGGACGACACCCGCCAGGGGGGCAAGCGCGACAACCAGGGCGGCGGGCGCGGCCAAGATGGCGGCAGCGACCAGAGCGGCGACCAGCAGGGCTCGGGCGGCCAGCAGTCGCGTGGCGGCTCGAACCAACAGGACGACGACGGCGAGGGCCGTGGAGGCAGGCGTGGGCGCCGCTTCCGTGACCGCAGGCGCCGCGGCGAGCGGTCCGGCGACGGGGGCGACACCGAACTCCGCGAGGACGACGTGGTGCAGCCGGTCGCCGGCATCCTTGACGTCCTCGACAATTACGCGTTCGTCCGTACGTCCGGTTACCTGGCCGGTCCGCATGACGTCTACGTGTCGATGAACATGGTGCGCAAGAACGGCCTGCGCCGCGGGGACGCGGTGACCGGCGCGGTCCGCGTGCCGAAGGACGGCGAACAGCCCAACCAGCGTCAGAAGTTCAACCCGCTGGTCCGCCTGGACAGCGTCAACGGCGGCCCGGTCGAGGACGCGAAGAAGCGGCCCGATTTCTCCAAGCTGACGCCGCTCTACCCCAACCAGCGGCTCCGGCTGGAAACCACCCCCGACCGGCTGACCACCCGGGTCATCGACCTGATCATGCCGATCGGTAAGGGCCAGCGCGCGCTGATCGTGTCGCCGCCCAAGGCCGGTAAGACGACGATCCTGCAGGACATCGCCAACGCGATCACTCGCAACAACCCGGAATGCCACCTCATGGTCGTGCTCGTCGACGAGCGGCCCGAGGAGGTCACCGACATGACGCGCTCCGTCAAGGGCGAGGTCATCGCCTCGACCTTCGACCGGCCGCCGTCGGACCACACGTCGGTCGCCGAGCTGGCCATCGAGCGCGCCAAGCGGCTCGTCGAGCAGGGCAAGGACGTCGTGGTGCTGCTCGACTCGATCACCCGCCTGGGCCGCGCCTACAACAACGCCTCACCGGCGTCGGGCCGGATCCTCTCCGGTGGTGTCGACTCCACCGCGCTGTATCCGCCCAAGCGGTTCCTGGGTGCCGCGCGAAACATCGAGGAAGGCGGGTCGCTGACGATCATCGCCACCGCGATGGTCGAGACCGGATCCACCGGTGACACGGTCATCTTCGAGGAGTTCAAGGGCACCGGTAACGCCGAGCTCAAGCTGGACCGCAAGATCTCCGAACGGCGGGTCTTCCCGGCGGTCGACGTGAACCCCTCGGGCACCCGCAAGGACGAGCTGCTGCTCTCGCCGGACGAGTTCGCGATCGTGCACAAGCTGCGCCGCGTGCTGTCGGGTCTGGACTCCCACCAGGCCATCGACCTGCTGATGAGCCAGCTGCGCAAGACGAAGAACAACTACGAGTTCCTGGTTCAGGTGTCCAAGACGACGCCGGGATCGATGGACAACGACTAGCCGACGGCAGGCAGGTCGGCCACGACACATAAACCATGCACACGACACGCCGGCCGAACCCGCCGTGGTTTATGTCTCGCGGTAACCCCGGCCCAACCGCCGCCCTCCCCGGCCCCGGGAATGCCAAGGCGCACCTCGGTGTTTTGGGGAGATAGCGGTTGACCTGGCATAATCGACGCTCGACTATCCCCGAACCGGCTCAGGTTCGCCAGGCGCGGGGATCGCGGGCAAACGACGGAAGAGGACAGCATGAAAACTGACATTCACCCGGCCTACGGGGAGACCACCGTGCACTGTGGGTGCGGAAACACCTTCACCACCCGCAGCACCAAGCCCGGCGGCAACATCGTCGTGGAAGTGTGCTCGCAGTGCCACCCGTTCTACACCGGCAAGCAGAAGATTCTCGACAGCGGCGGCCGGGTGGCCCGGTTCGAGAAGCGTTACGGCAAGCGCAAAGGTGCCGCGGCGGACAACACCGACAAGTAGCTGCGTTGCCGACGCCCGAACTGTGCGAGAGCACAGGCCGGGCGTCGGTTTGCGTTTGCGGCAATGAGACTCGGGGACCAGCGGGGTAGGAGGTGACACATGACGCAGCCGGTGCAGACGATTGACGTGCTGCTGGCCGAGCACGCCGAGCTCGAGCAACGGCTGGCGGACCCCGACCTACACAGCAATCCCGCCGAGGCGCGCAAAGCCGGCCGCCGGTTCGCCCGCCTGGCCCCGATCGTCGCCACCTATCGCAAGCTCGAGTCGGCACGCGGAGACCTCGAGACCGCGCGGGAGCTGGCCGCCGACGACGAATCGTTCGCCGACGAGGTGACCGAGCTTGCAGCGCGGGTGGCCGAACTGGACACCCAATTGACCGACATGCTGGCGCCGCGCGACCCGCATGACGCCGACGACATCGTGCTCGAAGTCAAATCCGGTGAGGGCGGCGAGGAGTCGGCCTTGTTCGCGGCCGACCTGGCCAGGATGTACATCCGCTACGCCGAGCGGCACGGCTGGAACGTCACCGTCCTGGACGAGACCACGTCGGACCTCGGTGGCTACAAGGACGCGACGCTGTCCATCGCCAGCAAGGGCGACTCCGCCGACGGGGTGTGGTCCCGGATGAAGTTCGAGGGTGGGGTACACCGTGTGCAGCGCGTCCCGGTGACCGAATCCCAGGGCCGGGTGCACACTTCGGCGGCGGGTGTGCTCGTTTATCCCGAACCCGAGGAGGTGGGCGAGGTGCACATCGACGAGTCGGATCTGCGCATCGACGTCTACCGATCGTCCGGCAAGGGCGGACAGGGTGTGAACACCACCGACTCGGCGGTGCGGATCACGCACCTGCCCACGGGGATCGTGGTCACCTGCCAGAACGAGCGTTCACAGCTGCAGAACAAGGCGCGTGCGCTGCAGGTATTGGCCGCCCGCCTGCAGGCAATGGCCGAAGAACAGGCGCTGGCCGATGCGTCCGCGGACCGGGCCAGCCAGATCCGGACCGTGGACCGCAGCGAACGCATTCGCACCTACAACTTTCCGGAGAACCGGATCACCGACCACCGGATCGGTTACAAGGCACACAATCTCGATCAAGTGCTCGACGGCGACCTCGACGCGATGTTCGACGCGCTCGGTGCCGCCGACAAGCAAGCCCGGTTGCAACAGGCATGACCCTCCTACGGCGCGCGATCGACTCCGCTGCGGCGACGCTCGCCGAGGCGGGGATCGACTCCGCGCGCTGGGACGCCGAAGAGCTGGCCGCGCACGTGACCGGGACCGAGCGCGGGCGGCTCACCCTGCTCGAGTCGCCCGGTGAGGATTTCCTCGACCGGTACCGTGACGTCGTCGCCGCGCGGTCCCGGCGGGTGCCGTTGCAGCATCTCACCGGCACGGCCGCATTCGGACCGGTGAGTCTGCACGTCGGCCCCGGCGTTTTCGTCCCCCGCCCGGAGACCGAAGCGCTGTTGGCGTGGGTGACCGCGCAGCCCCTCCCGGCGCGGCCCGTCATCGTCGACCTGTGTACCGGCTCCGGTGCGCTGGCCGTGGCTCTGGCCCACGAATACCCCGCCGCGCGAATCGTCGCCATCGATGTGTCGGCGTCGGCCCTCGGGTACGCGCGGCGCAACGCGGCGGGCACCGCCGTCGAACTCGTGCAGGCCGACGTCGCCGAACCCGGGCTGCTGGCCGAACTGGACGGTGGCGTCGACGCGGTGGTGGCCAACCCGCCCTATGTCCCCGACGCGGCCGTCGTGGAAACCGAAGTCGCCCAGCATGATCCACGCCGCGCGGTGTTCGGTGGACCGGACGGGATGGCCGTGATCGCGCCCGTCGTCGAGCTGGCCGCACGCTGGCTGCGCCCGGGTGGCGTGTTCGCCGTCGAACACGACGACACCACGGCCGCTCGGACGGTCGAAATGGTCACGGGCGCGGGGTGTTTCGACGACGTCGAGGCGCGCCTCGACCTGACCGGCCGGCCCAGATTCGTGACCGCCCGCAAAAAGGGCGGCACCAAGTGACTCGCGTCGCGACGATGCAGAGGGGGTACCGCCCGCTTGCGGGGGACGTAGCGATGAGGAGTGGCGCAGATGACTGAGGTCTTCGACTGCGCCGACCCCGGGCAGCGTTCGCGCGGGATCGCCGCGGCGGCAGGAGCGCTCAAGGGCGGCCGGCTGGTCGTCATGCCGACCGACACCGTCTACGGCATCGGCGCCGACGCGTTCAACAGCGCCGCGGTGACCGCGCTGCTGTCGGCGAAGGGGCGGGGCCGGGACATGCCGGTCGGCGTGCTGGTCGGCTCCTGGCACACCATTGAGGGCCTGGTGTACACCATGCCGGGCGGGGCCCGCGACCTGATCCGCGCGTTCTGGCCCGGCGCGTTGAGTCTCGTGGTGACACAGGCGCCGTCGCTGCAATGGGACCTCGGCGACGCGCGCGGCACGGTGATGCTGCGGATGCCGCTGCACCCGGTGGCCATCGAACTGCTGCGCGAAGTGGGGCCCATGGCGGTATCCAGCGCGAACGTCTCCGGCCGCCCGGCCGCGGTGGATGCCGCCGAGGCGCGAGACCAACTCGGCGAGCTCGTCGACGTCTATCTCGACGCGGGAACGGCCCAGCAGCAGGCCGCTTCCACGATCGTCGACCTGACCGGCCCCGCCCCGCGCATCCTGCGGCCCGGGCCGGTGAGCGCCGAACGGATCGCCGAGGTGCTCGGCGTCGACGCCGAAAGCCTGACCGCCCAGGGCTAACCGGCGCGGGTTCCCTGGTTGCCAGGTTGGTGCAGTACGGTCTCGACGTGTCCAGCGCCCCGGTCAGCCTCGCCAGCGGTTTGCTCGCCCTGGCCGACCGCGGTGCCGGTGTCCCGCTGCGCGAGCTCGCGCTCGTCGGGCTGACCGCCGCCATCATCACCTACTTCGCGACGGGGCCGGTGCGGGTGCTGGCCACCCGGCTGGGCGCGGTGGCCTATCCGCGGGAGCGCGACGTCCACGTGACCCCGACTCCGCGCATGGGCGGGCTGGCGATGTTTCTCGGCGTCGTCTCGGCGGTCTTCCTGGCGTCCCAGCTCCCGGCGCTCACGCGCGGGTTCGTCTACTCGACCGGCATGCCCGCTGTGCTGGTGGCCGGCGCGGTGATCATGGGCATCGGCCTCATCGACGATCGGTGGGGGCTCGACGCCCTGACGAAATTCGCCGGGCAGATCACCGCGGCCAGCGTGCTGGTCACCATGGGCGTGGCCTGGAGCGTCCTCTACATCCCGATCGGCGGCGTCGGCACCATCGTGCTCGATCAGGCCTCGTCGATCCTGCTCACCCTGGCGCTGACCGTGTCCATCGTCAACGCGATGAACTTCGTCGACGGGCTCGACGGCCTGGCCGCCGGGCTCGGGCTGATCACCGCACTGGCGATCTGCATGTTCTCGGTCGGCCTGCTGCGCGACCACGGCGGCGACGTCCTCTTCTATCCGCCCGCCGTGATCTCCGTGGTGCTCGCCGGGGCCTGCCTGGGCTTCCTGCCGCACAACTTCCACCGCGCCAAGATCTTCATGGGCGACTCCGGCTCGATGCTGATCGGCCTGATGCTCGCCGCGGCGTCCACCACGGCCGCCGGCCCCGTCTCGCAGAACGCCTACGGTGCGCGCGACGTGTTCGCGCTGTTATCGCCGTTCCTGCTGGTGGTGGCGGTCATGTTCGTGCCGATGCTGGATTTGCTGCTGGCGATCGTGCGCCGCACCCGCGCCGGCCGCAGCGCGTTCAGCCCCGACAAGATGCACCTGCACCACCGGTTGCTGCAGATCGGTCATTCGCACCGCCGCGTGGTTTTGCTGATCTACCTGTGGGTGGGCATCGTCGCGTTCGGCGCCGCCAGCACCATCTTCTTCAATCCCCGCGACACCGCCGCGGTGATGCTCGGCGCCATCGTGGTCGCCGGCGTCGCGACCGCGATCCCCCTCATGCGCCGCCGCGACGAGTACGACGACGAGGACTACGACAGCTAGTAGTAGTGGTGTCGCCGGTGTGGTACGGTGCAGGTAGAACCCCAAAAAGCCGCACAGATTGCCGGTCCGTCGGACGCAGATCCGATCGGGTCGGCGGGGGACTCGCGTCGGGAGATACCCCTTGGGCGATTCCGCTGTGACGTGCGATACGCTCGGCGGGCCACCGATCAGTCGGTCGGGGGATTCCCGCTCCACCAACTTGGGATTGAGGTGCTGCAGTGACGACACCAGCGCAGGACGCGCCGTTGGTGTTTCCCTCTGTTGCGTTCCGCCCAGTCCGCCTGTTCGTCGTCAGCATTGCCGTGACTGCGGTGGCAGTCGCCGTCGCCGGCTGGGCCGGTCACCTGATGGTCGGGGTGTTCTTCGGCGTCGGGTTGCTGCTCGGTTTGCTCAACGCGCTTCTCGTGCGTCGTTCGGTCGCGTCGATCACCGCCAAAGAGCACCCGATGAAGAGCTCGATGGCGCTGAATTCCGCCACCCGGCTGGCCATCATCACGGTGGTCGGGCTGATCATCGCCTACATCTTCCGGCCCTCCGGGCTGGGCGTCGTGTTCGGATTGGCCCTCTTCCAGATCTTGCTGGTGGCATCGACGGCGCTCCCGGTGTGGAAGAAGCTGCGCGCCGGTGACTGGGCGGAGGCCCACCCCTCGGACGGTTCCGCGGGCGGCGTGATCGCGGGATCCGAAGGAACGGAAGGAAGAAACGGCAGCGATGACTGAGACGACGTTCCTGGCCGAATCCGCGATCGAGGTCGGCGAACACCACCACGCCACCTGGCTTGGGATGACCGTCAACACGGACACGATCCTGTCCACCGGGATCGCCGCCGTGATCGTGCTCGCCCTGGCGTTTTTCCTGCGCGCGAAGATCACCTCCACCGGCGTCCCCAGCGGCGTCCAGTTGTTCTGGGAAGCCATCACCGTCCAGATGCGCGATCAGATCGAGGGTGCGATCGGGATGCGGATAGCGCCGTTCGTGTTGCCGCTGGCCGTCACCATCTTCGTGTTCATCCTGATCTCCAACTGGCTGTCGGTGCTGCCGCTGCAATACACCGATAAATCCGGGCACACCACCGAGCTGCTGAAATCGGCTGCGGCGGACATCAATTACGTCCTGGCGCTGGCCCTGTTCGTGTTCGTCTGCTATCACGTGGCCGGCATCTGGCGCCGCGGGATCGTCGGCCATCCGCTCGCCGTCCTCAAGGGCCACGTGGCGTTCCTGGCGCCGATCAACCTCGTCGAAGAGCTCGCGAAGCCGATTTCGTTGTCGCTCCGACTTTTCGGCAACATCTTCGCCGGCGGCATCCTGGTCGCGCTGATCGCGCTCTTCCCGCCGTACATCATGTGGGCGCCCAACGCGATCTGGAAGGCCTTCGACCTGTTCGTCGGGGCGATCCAGGCCTTCATCTTCGCGATCCTGACCATCCTCTACTTCAGTCAAGCGATGGAGATCGAGGAACACCATGACTGAGGCCATCGTGGATTACTTTGTCCCACACACCATTACAGAGGCCTGGTAGACCGCTACCAGCTATCAAGGAGGATAAGAATGGCTCTGGACCCCCAAGTCGCCGCCGCTGCACTCATCGGCGGTGGACTCATCATGGGCGGTGGCGCGATCGGCGCCGGTATCGGTGACGGTATTGCCGGTAACGCGCTGGTCTCCGGCATCGCCCGGCAGCCCGAGGCGCAAGGGCGGCTGTTCACGCCGTTCTTCATCACCGTCGGTCTGGTCGAGGCGGCCTACTTCATCAACCTGGCGTTCATGGCGCTGTTCGTCTTCGCCACACCCGTCGGCACCTAACTCGTCGTGATGGGTGACGCGAGCCTGAACGTTCTGGCATCCGGCCAGGTGGTGGCGGAGGGAGGCAACAACTTCCTCGTCCCCAACGGCACCTTCTTCTTCGTGCTGGCGATCTTTTTGATCGTGCTGGCCGTCATCGGCACGTTTGTCGTGCCGCCGGTCATGCGGGTGTTGCGCGAGCGTGACGCCATGGTCGCCAAGACGGCTGCCGACAACAAGAAGGCCGCCGAGCAGTTCGACGCCGCCAAGGCCGACTACGAAGAAGCCCTGACGGAGGCCCGGGTTCAGGCGTCGTCGCTGCGCGACAACGCCCGCGCCGAAGGCCGTAAGGTGGTCGAAGACGCGCGCGCCCGTGCCGAGCAACAGGTGATGTCGACGTTGCAAATGGCCTCCGAGCAACTGAAGCGGGAGAGAGACGCCGTGGAACTGGATCTGCGCGCCAACGTGGCGGCCATGTCGGCGACGCTGGCCAGCCGGATCCTCGGGGTCGAGGTGGCGCCGGCCACCGCTGCCACGTCCGCAACCGGGAAATCTGGACGGTAATCGCGCATGTCGACTTTCATCGGGCAGTTGATCGGTTTCGCGGCCATCGTGTTCCTGGTCGTGCGGTACGTCGTGCCGCCGGTGCGTCGTCTGATGACCGCTCGTCAAGAAACCGTGCGCCAACAGTTGAAAGACTCTGCGGCCGCGGCAGATCGGTTGAGCGAGTCGACGACCGCCCACAGCAAGGCGGTCGAATCCGCCAAGACGGAAGCCGAAAGGCTCGTCGAAGAGGCCCAGACCGACGCGGGCCGGATCACCGAACAGTTCCGGACCCAGGCCGAAGTCGAGGCCGAGCGCATGACCACACAGGGTGGCCGCCAGGTCGACCTGCTGCGCACCCAGTTGAGCCGACAGCTGCGCCTCGAACTCGGTCACGAGGCGGTGCGCCAGGCGGGCGAGTTGGTGCGTAACTACGTCGCCGACCCGGGGCAGCAGTCCGCCACCGTGGACCGGTTCCTGGACGATCTCGAAGCGATGGCCCCGGCGCCATCCGAGGTCCAGTATCCGCTTCTGACGAAGATGCGCTCCGCCAGCCGCCGGGCGGTCGTCAGCCTGGTGGAGCGGTTCGGTGACATCGCCAAAGACCTTGACAACAAGACGCTTTCCGCCGTGTCGAGCGAGCTCGTCTCGGTAGCCGAAATGCTGGACCGCGAGATCGTCGTCACCCGCTATCTGACGGTGCCCGCCGAGGACGCGACGCCGCGGGTCCGGTTGATCGAGCGGCTGGTCTCCGGCAAGGTCGCCGACGCCACGCTCGACGTCCTGCGATTGGCCGTGTCGGAGCGTTGGTCGGCCAACTCCGATTTGTCGGCCGCCATCGAGCACATTTCGCGACAGGCGCTGCTCGAGGTCGCCGAGCGGGAGAACAAGGTCGACGACGTCGAAGACCAGTTGTTCCGGTTCTCTCGGATCTTGGACACACAGCCACGGCTCGCCATCCTGTTGGGTGACTACGCGGTGCCCGTGGAGGGCCGGATCAACCTGCTGCGCAAGGTGCTTGACAGCGCAACCGGCAGTGTCGACCCGATTGTGATGTCGCTGCTGACGCAGACCGTCCGGCTGCTCAGGGGCGAGTCGGCCGAGGAGGCGATCCAGTTCTTGGTGGAGGTTGCGGTCGCGCGCCGGGGTGAGATCGTCGCGCAGGTCGCCGCCGCGGCCGATCTCAGCGACGCCCAGCGGTCTCGCCTCACCGAGGTGCTCGGCCGGATCTATGGGCATCCGGTGACGGTGCAGCTGCAGATTTCCCAGGAGCTGCTGGGCGGCTTGCTCATCTCCGTGGCCGACGAAGTGATTGACGGGACACTCGCTTCTCGCCTCGCCGCCGCCCAGGCGCAATTGCCCGACTGACACCAACCACTCACAACCACACGCGAACCAAGATCAAGTAGGAAGACGAAAAGCCATGGCCGAGTTGACAATCTCCGCTGATGACATCCAGAGCGCCATCGAGGAGTATGTGGGCTCTTTCACCTCCGACACCTCGCGCGAAGAGGTCGGTACCGTCGTCGAGGCGGGGGACGGCATCGCGCACGTCGAAGGCTTGCCCTCCGTCATGACTCAGGAGCTGCTGGAGTTTCCGGGTGGGGTCCTCGGTGTCGCGCTGAACCTCGACGAGCACAGCGTCGGCGCGGTGATCCTGGGTGACTTCGAGAAAATCGAAGAGGGCCAACAGGTCAAGCGCACCGGAGAGGTGCTGTCCGTCCCCGTCGGCGACGCATTCCTCGGGCGCGTGGTCGACCCCCTCGGCCACCCCATCGACGGTCGGGGCGACATCGACACCGACATCCGGCGCGCGCTGGAGATCCAGGCGCCGTCCGTGGTGCAACGGCAAAGCGTGAGCGAGCCGCTGCAGACCGGCATCAAGGCCATCGACGCGATGACCCCGATCGGTCGCGGACAGCGGCAGCTGATCATCGGCGACCGCAAGACCGGAAAGACCGCCGTCTGCGTGGACACCATCCTCAACCAGCGGGGGAACTGGGAGAGCGGCGACGAGAAGAAGCAGGTCCGCTGCGTCTACGTCGCGATCGGGCAGAAGGGCACCACGATCGCGTCGGTGCGACGGGCGCTCGAAGAGGGCGGCGCGATGGACTACACCACCATCGTGGCGGCCCCGGCATCCGACTCCGCCGGGTTCAAATGGCTTGCGCCGTACACCGGTTCGGCGATCGCCCAGCACTGGATGTACGACGGCAAGCACGTGCTGATCGTGTTCGACGACCTGAGCAAGCAGGCCGAGGCGTACCGCGCGATCTCGCTGCTGCTGCGCCGCCCGCCGGGCCGCGAGGCGTACCCCGGTGACGTGTTCTACCTGCACTCGCGGCTGTTGGAGCGCTGCGCGAAGCTCTCCGACGAACTCGGGGGCGGTTCGCTGACGGGCCTGCCGATCATCGAGACGAAGGCCAACGACATCTCGGCCTACATCCCGACCAACGTCATCTCGATCACCGACGGCCAGTGCTTCCTGGAGTCCGACCTGTTCAACCAGGGTGTGCGGCCGGCCATCAACGTCGGTGTGTCGGTGTCCCGCGTGGGCGGTGCGGCGCAGATCAAGGCCATGAAAGAGGTGGCCGGCTCGCTGCGGCTGGACCTGTCGCAGTACCGCGAACTCGAGTCGTTCGCCGCCTTCGCTTCGGACCTGGACGCGACGTCCAAGGCACAGCTGGAGCGCGGTGAGCGGCTGGTCGAACTGCTCAAGCAGCCGCAGTACCAGCCCATGCCGGTCGAGGAGCAGGTGGTTTCGATCTTCCTCGGCACGGGCGGCCACCTGGACTCCGTGCCGGTCGAGGACGTGCGGCGCTTCGAGACCGAGTTGCTGGACCACATGCGGGCGTCGGAGGAGAAGTTCCTGGCCGGCATCCGCGACAGCGGAAAGCTCCCCGAAGAGGCCGAGAACCAGCTGGTCGAGATCATCAAGAACTTCAAGAAGGGGTTCGCGGCCACGGGCGGCGGCTCGGTGGTGCCCGACGAGCACGTCGAGGCCATGGACGAGGAGGATCTCGCGAAGGAGTCGGTCCAGGTCAAGAAGGAAAAGCCGAAGCAAAAGAAGGACAAGAAGTAGCTAACAATGGCTGCCACACTTCGCGAACTACGCGGCCGGATCCGGTCGGCAGGGTCGATCAAGAAGATCACCAAGGCCCAGGAGATGATCGCCACATCGCGCATCGGCAAGGCGCAGGCCCGGCTGGAAGCCGCCCGGCCCTACGCGTTCCAGATCACCGCGATGCTGACCACTTTGTCGTCGGAGGCCGCCCTGGATCACCCGCTGCTGGTCGAACGGGAAGAGCCCAAGCGGGCCGGTGTCCTGGTGGTGTCCTCCGACCGCGGGTTGTGCGGGGCCTACAACTCCAGCATCTTCCGCCGCTCCGAGGAGCTGTTCTCCCTGCTGAGGGAGGAAGGCAAGACGCCGGTCGTGTACACCGTGGGCCGTAAGGCGCTGAACTACTTCAAGTTCCGCAACTGGGACATCACCGAGTCGTGGACGGGCTTCTCGGAGCAGCCCAGCTACGAAAACGCCGCGGAGATCGCCTCGACCCTGGTCGAAACGTTCATGAAAGGCGCGGGCGACGACGAGTCACAGGACGACCAGGGCGTCGACGAACTGCACATCGTCTACTCGGAGTTCAAGTCGATGATGTCGCAGGCGGCGGTGGCCCACCGCATCGCTCCGCTGGTCGTGGAATATGTCGAGGAGACCGAGGAACTCCATACGCTGTATTCGTTCGAGCCGGACGCGACAACGCTTTTCGAGTCGCTGCTGCCCCGGTACGTGACCACCCGCGTCTACGCCGCGCTGCTGGAATCTGCGGCGTCGGAGCTCGCCTCGCGCCAGCGGGCGATGAAGTCGGCAACCGACAACGCGGACGACCTGATCAAAGAACTGACGCTGATGGCGAACCGCGAGCGGCAGGCTCAGATCACCCAAGAGATCAGCGAAATCGTCGGCGGTGCAAACGCACTCGCCGACGCCAAGTAGCACACGAGGAAGAAAGAAATTATGCCTGCTACTACTGAAACGTCACAGAAGGCCGACAAGTCCACCAACTCCGAGACCAGCGGCCGCGTGGTACGCATCACCGGCCCGGTGGTGGACGTCGAGTTCCCGCGCGGATCGGTGCCGGAGCTGTTCAACGCGCTCAACGCCGAGATCACATTCGAGGAGCTCAAGAAGACCCTCACGCTGGAGGTCGCACAGCACTTGGGCGACAACCTGGTTCGCACCATTTCGTTGCAGCCGACCGACGGTCTGGTCCGCGGCGTCGAGGTGATCGACAGCGGCAAGCCGATCTCGGTGCCGGTCGGGCAAGAGGTCAAGGGCCACGTGTTCAACGCGCTGGGCGACTGCCTGGACAAGCCCGGGTACGGCGAGGACTTCGAGCACTGGTCGATCCACCGCAAGCCCCCGGCCTTCGAAGAGCTCGAGCCGCGCACCGAGATGCTCGAGACCGGGCTGAAGGTCGTCGACCTGCTCACCCCGTACGTGCGTGGCGGCAAGATCGCGCTGTTCGGCGGTGCCGGCGTGGGCAAGACGGTGCTGATCCAGGAGATGATCAACCGTATCGCCCGAAACTTCGGTGGTACTTCGGTTTTCGCGGGCGTGGGCGAGCGCACCCGTGAGGGCAACGACCTCTGGGTCGAGCTCAAGGAGGCCGACGTGCTCAAGGACACCGCGCTGGTGTTCGGCCAGATGGACGAGCCGCCCGGCACCCGTATGCGGGTCGCGCTGTCGGCGCTGACGATGGCGGAGTGGTTCCGCGACGAAGCCGGCCAGGACGTGCTGTTGTTCATCGACAACATCTTCCGGTTCACCCAGGCGGGTTCGGAGGTGTCGACGCTGCTCGGCCGTATGCCCTCGGCCGTGGGTTACCAGCCCACGCTGGCCGACGAGATGGGCGAGCTGCAGGAACGCATCACCTCGACGCGTGGCCGCTCGATCACGTCGATGCAGGCGGTCTACGTGCCCGCCGACGACTACACCGACCCCGCGCCGGCAACGACCTTCGCGCACCTGGACGCCACCACCGAGCTGTCGCGTTCGGTGTTCTCCAAGGGCATCTTCCCCGCGGTGGACCCGCTGGCGTCCAGCTCGACCATCCTGGACCCGAGCGTCGTCGGCGACGAACACTACCGGGTGGCGCAGGAAGTGATCCGAATCCTGCAGCGGTACAAGGACCTTCAGGACATCATCGCCATCCTCGGTATCGACGAGCTGTCGGAAGAGGACAAGCAGCTCGTGCAGCGCGCGCGGCGCATCGAGCGATTCCTTTCGCAGAACATGATGGCGGCCGAGCAGTTCACCGGTCAGCCGGGCTCGACGGTGCCGCTGAAGGAGACCATCGAGGCGTTCGACCGCCTGACCAAGGGCGACTTCGACCACGTACCGGAACAGGCCTTCTTCCTGATCGGTGGCCTCGACGACTTGGCCAAGAAGGCCGAGACCTTCGGCGCCAAGCTGGATTCCTGAGGACTGAGTCAACGGCTGTGAAGGGCACTGTGGCATGGCGGAATTGAACGTTGAGATCGTCGCCGTCGATCGAAAGATCTGGTCGGGTGAGGCGACGTTTTTGTTCACCCGCACCACCGTCGGCGAGATCGGTATCCTGCCGCGGCACATCCCGTTGGTAGCGCAGTTGGTCGACGACGCCATGGTGCGCGTCGAACGCGAGGGCGACGACGACTTGCGGGTCGCCATCGAGGGCGGTTTCCTGTCGGTCACCGAGGAGACGGTGACCGTACTGGCCGAGTCCGCCGCTTTCGAGTCCGAGATCGACGAGAGCGCCGCCAGGGAGGATTCGGAGTCCGACGACCCCCGGATTGCGGCGCGGGGGCGCGGTAGGTTGCGCGCCGTCGGCGCGATCGACTAACCGCCCGGGACAAGGCGATGAGCGCGCCCATGACAGGCATGGTCGTGCTCGTCGTCGTCCTGGCGGGCGCGGTCGTCGCGCTGAGCTACCGGTTGTGGAAGCTGCGCCAGGGCGGCACCGCGGGGATCATGCGAGACATTCCCGCGGTCGGGGGCCACGGCTGGCGTCACGGTGTGATTCGCTACCGCGGGGGCGAGGCCGCGTTCTACCGGCTGTCCAGCCTGCGTCTGTGGCCGGACCGCCGGCTCAGCCGCAGGGGAGTGGAGATCGTCGCCCGGCGGGCACCCCGCGGGGACGAGTTCGACATCATGACCGACGAGATCGTCGTGGTGGAGCTGCGCGACACGACGCAGGACCGCAGGACCGGTTACGAGATCGCGCTGGACAAGGGCGCTTTGACGGCGTTTCTGTCCTGGCTGGAATCCCGCCCCTCACCGCGCGCACGTCGGCGCAGCGTCTAGGCCTCGCCGCGGGTCAATCCGCGCTCGGCGCGCCACCCCCAGGTTTCCACAGCACGTCGCCCTCGGGATTGGCCGCGCGCGCCAGGATGAAGAGCAGGTCGGAGAGGCGGTTCAGGTATTTGGCCGGCAGGACGTTGACCTGCCCCGGGGCGGCGTCGATCGCCCCCCACGCCGAGCGTTCGGCCCGACGGACGATCGTGCGGGCGACGTGCAGCAGCGCCGACAGCGGCGAACCGCCCGGCAGCACAAAGGAATTCAGCGCCGGCAGGTGCTCGTTATATTTGTCACACCAGACCTCGAGCCGATCGACGTAGGGCTGGGTCACGCGCAGGGGCGGATATTCGGGGTTTTCCACCACCGGAGTCGAGAGGTCCGCTCCGGCGTCGAACAGGTCGTTCTGGATCTGCCGCAGCACCCCGGCTAATTCCTCGTCGGGTTGACCCAGGGCGATCGCCACGCCGATCGCCGAGTTGGCCTCATCGCAATCGGCGTAGGCGACCAGGCGGGGGTCGTTCTTGGAGACCCGCGAGAAGTCGCTCAATCCCGTCGTGCCGTCGTCACCGGTTCGGGTATAGATGCGGGTCAGGTGTATTGCCATGCCCCAAACGGTACTGCGGCCCGCTCGACGGCCGGGCGTCGGCCGACCGCTCGTCTCGCCCCCTCGCTCCGCGTCGCCGGGCGCATGGTCCGAGCCTGGCTGACTGACAAGCCGATACCGCTTCACTAGACTGACGCGGGTGGCTGAGCGATTCCTGGTGACCGGCGGCAACCGGTTGTCCGGCGAAGTCGCGGTGGGGGGCGCCAAGAACAGCGTGCTCAAGCTGATGGCCGCGGCACTGCTGGCCGAAGGCACCAGCACCATCACCAACTGCCCCGACATCCTCGATGTGCCGCTGATGGCGGAGGTGCTGCGCGGCCTGGGGGCCACCGTCGAACTCGACGGCGACGTCGCCCGCATCACCTCCCCCGACGAGCCCAAGTACGACGCCGACTTCGCGGCGGTGCGACAGTTCCGGGCGTCGGTGTGCGTGCTCGGGCCATTGGTCGGCCGGTGCAAGCGGGCCCGGGTGGCACTGCCGGGCGGTGACGCGATCGGGTCCCGTCCCCTCGACATGCATCAGGCGGGCCTGCGCCAGCTCGGCGCGCAGTGCAACATCGAGCACGGCTGCGTCGTCGCAGAGGCCGACACACTGCGCGGCGCGGAGATCCAGCTGGAATTTCCGTCGGTGGGGGCCACCGAAAACATCTTGATGGCCGCGGTCTTGGCCGAGGGCGTCACCACGATCCACAATGCGGCGCGCGAGCCCGACGTCGTGGACCTGTGCACCATGTTGAACCAGATGGGTGCGCGGGTCGAGGGTGCGGGTTCGCCGACCATGACCATCACCGGTGTGCCGCGGCTGTACCCGACCGAGCACCGTGTCATCGGGGATCGCATCGTGGCCGCCACGTGGGGCATCGCCGCGGCGATGACGCGCGGCGACATCTCGGTGACCGGCGTCGACCCGGCACACCTGCAGGTGGTGCTGCACAAGCTGCACGACGCCGGCGCGACGGTCACCCAAACCGACAACAGCTTCCGGATCACCCAGTACGAGCGCCCCAAGGCCGTCAACGTCGCCACGCTGCCGTTCCCCGGTTTCCCGACCGACCTGCAGCCGATGGCCATCGCCTTGGCGTCGATCGCCGACGGCACGTCGATGATCACGGAAAACGTCTTCGAGGCGCGCTTCCGTTTCGTCGAAGAGATGATTCGGTTGGGCGCCGACGCCCGTACCGACGGCCACCACGCCGTCGTGCGGGGCCTGCCTCAATTGTCGAGCGCCCCGGTGTGGTGTTCGGACATCCGGGCCGGCGCCGGCCTGGTGTTGGCGGGCCTCGTCGCCGACGGCGACACGGAGGTTCACGACGTCTTCCACATCGATCGCGGCTATCCGTTGTTCGTGGAAAACCTGGCGATTTTGGGAGCGGAGATCGAGCGGGTAGAGTAACCAAAGTCAGTGCCCCACAGGGGCGGTCGCCACACCAGGCGGCCGACACCCCGGGCGCTTGACTCCCTCGCTGGATTGGTACTAGCCTGGCACGGCTGCTCCCGAAACGGTCTTTGGAAGACCAAAACTGGGAGTTGACTCCTCTGCCGGATCTGTATTAAGCTGGCAGGGTTGCCCCAAAACGGGCGAAACAAGTGTTGTTTGAGAACTCAATAGTGTGTTTGGTCTTTATTATTTGTTGTTGTTTTTTTGGCCATACCTAGCACTCCCCGTGTGTGGGTATGGCAATCTTTGATGCCAGTTATTTGGTGTCTTTTTGTTAGGTCAGATTTTCTCTGATTTGAAATTCACCTCGTTCTGCGAGGAGATTTTGTTTGGAGAGTTTGATCCTGGCTCAGGACGAACGCTGGCGGCGTGCTTAACACATGCAAGTCGAACGGAAAGGTCTCTTCGGAGATACTCGAGTGGCGAACGGGTGAGTAACACGTGGGCAATCTGCCCTGCACTTCGGGATAAGCCTGGGAAACTGGGTCTAATACCGGATAGGACCACTTGGCGCATGCCTTGTGGTGGAAAGCTTTTGCGGTGTGGGATGGGCCCGCGGCCTATCAGCTAGTTGGTGGGGTGATGGCCTACCAAGGCGACGACGGGTAGCCGGCCTGAGAGGGTGTCCGGCCACACTGGGACTGAGATACGGCCCAGACTCCTACGGGAGGCAGCAGTGGGGAATATTGCACAATGGGCGCAAGCCTGATGCAGCGACGCCGCGTGGGGGATGACGGCCTTCGGGTTGTAAACCTCTTTCAGCAGGGACGAAGCGCAAGTGACGGTACCTGCAGAAGAAGCACCGGCCAACTACGTGCCAGCAGCCGCGGTAATACGTAGGGTGCGAGCGTTGTCCGGAATTACTGGGCGTAAAGAGCTCGTAGGTGGTTTGTCGCGTTGTTCGTGAAAACCGGGGGCTTAACCCTCGGCGTGCGGGCGATACGGGCAGACTAGAGTACTGCAGGGGAGACTGGAATTCCTGGTGTAGCGGTGGAATGCGCAGATATCAGGAGGAACACCGGTGGCGAAGGCGGGTCTCTGGGCAGTAACTGACGCTGAGGAGCGAAAGCGTGGGGAGCGAACAGGATTAGATACCCTGGTAGTCCACGCCGTAAACGGTGGGTACTAGGTGTGGGTTTCCTTCCTTGGGATCCGTGCCGTAGCTAACGCATTAAGTACCCCGCCTGGGGAGTACGGCCGCAAGGCTAAAACTCAAAGGAATTGACGGGGGCCCGCACAAGCGGCGGAGCATGTGGATTAATTCGATGCAACGCGAAGAACCTTACCTGGGTTTGACATGCACAGGACGCGTCTAGAGATAGGCGTTCCCTTGTGGCCTGTGTGCAGGTGGTGCATGGCTGTCGTCAGCTCGTGTCGTGAGATGTTGGGTTAAGTCCCGCAACGAGCGCAACCCTTGTCTCATGTTGCCAGCGGGTAATGCCGGGGACTCGTGAGAGACTGCCGGGGTCAACTCGGAGGAAGGTGGGGATGACGTCAAGTCATCATGCCCCTTATGTCCAGGGCTTCACACATGCTACAATGGCCGGTACAAAGGGCTGCGATGCCGCAAGGTTAAGCGAATCCTTTTAAAGCCGGTCTCAGTTCGGATCGGGGTCTGCAACTCGACCCCGTGAAGTCGGAGTCGCTAGTAATCGCAGATCAGCAACGCTGCGGTGAATACGTTCCCGGGCCTTGTACACACCGCCCGTCACGTCATGAAAGTCGGTAACACCCGAAGCCAGTGGCCTAACCCTTGGGAGGGAGCTGTCGAAGGTGGGATCGGCGATTGGGACGAAGTCGTAACAAGGTAGCCGTACCGGAAGGTGCGGCTGGATCACCTCCTTTCTAAGGAGCACCACGAAAAGCACCCCAACTGGTGGGGTGCGAGCCGTGAGGGGTTCTCGCCTGTAGTGGGCGGGAGCCGGGTGCGCAACAGCAAATGATTGCCAGACACACTATTGGGCCCTGAGACAACACTCGGCTCGTTCTGAGTGGTGTCCCTCCATCTTGGTGGTGGGGTGTGGTGTTTGAGTATTGGATAGTGGTTGCGAGCATCTAAACGGATGCGTTGCCGGCAACGGTGGCGTGTTCGTTGAAATGTGTAATTTCTTCTTTGGTTTTTGTGTGTAAGTAAGTGTTTAAGGGCGCATGGTGGATGCCTTGGCATCGAGAGCCGATGAAGGACGTGGGAGGCTGCGATATGCCTCGGGGAGCTGTCAACCGAGCATTGATCCGAGGATTTCCGAATGGGGAAACCCAGCACGAGTGATGTCGTGTTACCCGCATCTGAATATATAGGGTGCGGGAGGTAACGCGGGGAAGTGAAACATCTCAGTACCCGTAGGAGAAGAAAACAATTGTGATTCCGTTAGTAGTGGCGAGCGAACGCGGAACAGGCTAAACCGCATGCATGGATAACCGGGTAGGGGTTGTGTGTGCGGGGTTGTGGGATTGATATGTCTCAGCTCTACCTGGCTGAGGGGTAGTCAGAAAGTGTCGTGGTTAGCGGAAGTGGCCTGGGACGGCCCGCCGTAGACGGTGAAAGCCCGGTACGCGAAAACCCGGCACCTACCTTGTATCAACACCCGAGTAGCAGCGGGCCCGTGGAATCTGCTGTGAATCTGCCGGGACCACCCGGTAAGCCTAAATACTTCTCGATGACCGATAGCGGATTAGTACCGTGAGGGAATGGTGAAAAGTACCCCGGGAGGGGAGTGAAAGAGTACCTGAAACCGTGTGCCTACAATCCGTCAGAGCCTCCTTGTGGGGTGATGGCGTGCCTTTTGAAGAATGAGCCTGCGAGTCAGGGACACGTCGCGAGGTTAACCCGTGCGGGGTAGCCGCAGCGAAAGCGAGTCTGAATAGGGCGCATCCCCTTTGGGGTGTAGTGGCGTGTTCTGGACCCGAAGCGGAGTGATCTACCCATGGCCAGGGTGAAGCGCGGGTAAGACCGCGTGGAGGCCCGAACCCACTTAGGTTGAAGACTGAGGGGATGAGCTGTGGGTAGGGGTGAAAGGCCAATCAAACTCCGTGATAGCTGGTTCTCCCCGAAATGCATTTAGGTGCAGCGTTACGTGTTTCACCACGGAGGTAGAGCTACTGGATGGCCGATGGGCCCTACTAGGTTACTGACGTCAGCCAAACTCCGAATGCCGTGGTGTATAGCGTGGCAGTGAGACGGCGGGGGATAAGCTCCGTGCGTCGAGAGGGAAACAGCCCAGATCGCCGGCTAAGGCCCCTAAGCGTGTGCTAAGTGGAAAAGGATGTGCAGTCGCAGAGACAACCAGGAGGTTGGCTTAGAAGCAGCCACCCTTGAAAGAGTGCGTAATAGCTCACTGGTCAAGTGATTGTGCGCCGATAATGTAGCGGGGCTCAAGCACACCGCCGAAGCCGCGGCAACCGCAAGGTTGGGTAGGGGAGCGTCCCCCATGCAGCGAAGCTACCGGGTAACCGGTGGTGGAGTTTGGGGGAGTGAGAATGCAGGCATGAGTAGCGATAAGGCAAGTGAGAACCTTGCCCGCCGTAAGACCAAGGGTTCCTGGGCCAGGCCAGTCCGCCCAGGGTGAGTCGGGACCTAAGGCGAGGCCGACAGGCGTAGTCGATGGACAACGGGTTGATATTCCCGTACCCGTGTGTGCGCGTCCCTGATGAATCAGCGGTACTAACCACCCAAAACCGGATCGACCATTCCCCTTCGGGGGCGTGGAGTTTCGGGGCTGCGTGGGACCTTCGCTGGTAGTAGTCAAGCGATGGGGTGACGCAGGAAGGTAGCCGTACCAGTCAGTGGTAATACTGGGGCAAGCCCGTAGGGAGAGCGATAGGTAAATCCGTCGCTCATTAATCCTGAGAGGTGATGCATAGCCGATTGAGGTGAATTCGGTGATCCTCTGCTGCCAAGAAAAGCCTCTAGCGAGCACACACACGGCCCGTACCCCAAACCAACACAGGTGGTCAGGTAGAGCATACCAAGGCGTACGAGATAACTATGGTTAAGGAACTCGGCAAAATGCCCCCGTAACTTCGGGAGAAGGGGGGCCGAAATATCGTGAACACCCTTGCGGTGGGAGCGGGATTCGGCCGCAGAAACCAGTGGGTAGCGACTGTTTACTAAAAACACAGGTCCGTGCGAAGTCGCAAGACGATGTATACGGACTGACGCCTGCCCGGTGCTGGAAGGTTAAGAGGACCCGTTAACCGTAAGGTGAAGCGGAGAATTTAAGCCCCAGTAAACGGCGGTGGTAACTATAACCATCCTAAGGTAGCGAAATTCCTTGTCGGGTAAGTTCCGACCTGCACGAATGGCGTAACGACTTCCCAACTGTCTCAACCATAGACTCGGCGAAATTGCACTACGAGTAAAGATGCTCGTTACGCGCGGCAGGACGAAAAGACCCCGGGACCTTCACTACAACTTGGTATTGGTGTTCGGTACGGTTTGTGTAGGATAGGTGGGAGACTGTGAAACCCCAACGCCAGTTGGGGCGGAGTCGTTGTTGAAATACCACTCTGATCGTATTGGACACCTAACGTCGAACCCTTATCGGGTTCACGGACAGTGCCTGGCGGGTAGTTTAACTGGGGCGGTTGCCTCCTAAAATGTAACGGAGGCGCCCAAAGGTTCCCTCAACCTGGACGGCAATCAGGTGTTGAGTGTAAGTGCACAAGGGAGCTTGACTGCGAGACTTACAAGTCAAGCAGGGACGAAAGTCGGGACTAGTGATCCGGCACCCCCGAGTGGAAGGGGTGTCGCTCAACGGATAAAAGGTACCCCGGGGATAACAGGCTGATCTTCCCCAAGAGTCCATATCGACGGGATGGTTTGGCACCTCGATGTCGGCTCGTCGCATCCTGGGGCTGGAGCAGGTCCCAAGGGTTGGGCTGTTCGCCCATTAAAGCGGCACGCGAGCTGGGTTTAGAACGTCGTGAGACAGTTCGGTCTCTATCCGCCGCGCGCGTCAGAAACTTGAGGAAACCTGTCCCTAGTACGAGAGGACCGGGACGGACGAACCTCTGGTATACCAGTTGTCCCACCAGGGGCACCGCTGGATAGCCACGTTCGGACAGGATAACCGCTGAAAGCATCTAAGCGGGAAACCTTCTCCAAGATCAGGTTTCTCACCCTTTTAGAGGGATAAGGCCCCCCGCAGACCACGGGTTTGATAGGCCAGACCTGGAAGCTCAGCAATGAGTGCAGGGAACTGGCACTAACCGGCCGAAAACTTACCAACACACAATCGCAACCACTCTTCAGTTCCGGTGACTATTCGTCGCTGGGAGCTTGAACACCACACCCCCCACCGAAACCAAATTTAAATAGAGTTACGGCGGCCACAGCGACAGGGAAACGCCCGGTCCCATTCCGAACCCGGAAGCTAAGCCTGTCAGCGCCGATGATACTGCCCTTCCGGGTGGAAAAGTAGGACACCGCCGAACATACACAAAAACGCCCCCGGCAACGGGGGTGTTTTTGCATTCAGCGGAGCCGGCGCATCACTGGTCAAACAATGTCAATGCCGCATTCGCCGATGCGCGTTTCCTTTCCAGCGCGAGAAGTGTCCGCTTTCGGTCGAGCCCGCCCCCGTAACCCGTGAGGCTGCCGTTGGCGCCGATGACGCGATGGCAGGGGACGACAATCGCAATGGGATTGTGCCCGTTGGCCAATCCCACGGCGCGCGCGGAACCGGCGGCGCCGATCTGTTCCGCGATTTCTCCGTACGACCTGGTCTCGCCGTACGGAATTGTCTGGAGTGCCCGCCAGACGCGCCGCTGGAATTCGGAGCCCCGCAGTTCGAATTCGAAGTCGAACTCGGTCAGTTCCCCCGCGAAATAGGCGCCAAGTTGCTCAGTCGCCGCATGGAATGCGGCCGGATTGAGCGTCCAGCCGGTGCGGCTCGGTTCGTAGGTCTGGTCGACCATCCGGAGCATGGTCAGCACCGAGTCCTGGCCGGCCAGGGTCAGCGGCCCGATCGGGCTGTCGATAGTGCGGTACTCGATCATGCGACCTCCTGTGGTGGCCATTGGTTAACCGGGTGCTCGAGGGTGGTCCATAGGTATTGGGTGGCGTAAGAACGCCATGGGCGCCAGCGGGTGGCGTGCCCGACGAGGGCCCGCTCATCGGTCGGCAGGCCCAGCCGCTTTGCGGCGAGGCGGGCGCCAAGATCGGTGGCGGGGAACGCATCCGGGTCGCCCAGGCCGCGCATCGCAATCACCTCCGCGGTCCAGGGCCCCACCCCGGGCAGGCCCAGCAACTGGCTGCGCGCGGCTTCCCAGTCGCTCCCGCTGTCGAGGACGATGCTGCCGTCGGCGAGGCCGGCGACCAGTGCGCTCAGGGTCCGTCGGCGGGCGTCCGGGACCGCCAAGTGGATGGGGTCGATCTCCGCGAGCTGCTCCACGGACGGGAAGGCGTGGGTCAGCCCGCCGTCGGGGTCGGCGATCGGCTGCCCGTAGGCCGCGACCAGGCGACCGGCGTGGGTGCCGGCCGCCTTGGTGGAGACCTGCTGGCCCAGCACGGCGCGCACGGCCAGCTCGGACTCGTCGACCGTGCGTGGGATGCGTTGTCCCCGAGCCTTTCCCACGACCGCACGCAGGCGCGGGTCGTCGGACAACGCGTCGTCAACCGCTTCGGGGTCCGCGTCGAGATCCAGCAGCCGTCGGCAACGGGCGATCGCCGTCGTCAGGTCGCGAAAGTCGTCGAGCACCAGCACGCAGCGGACATGATCGACGGCCGGGGTCAGGCTGACAACGGCGCCTCCGAACGGCAGGCGCAGGCTCCGTCGATACGCCCCGCCGCGGATCTCCTCGCAGGCGGGCACGGCGCCGGCGGCCAAGTGACCGAAGAGCCCCTCATAGGCGAACGGTGTACGCACCGGCAACCGGAGGCAGACCGTCCCCGCCGGCGCGCCGCCCGACGCGGACCTGACCGCCGCGCGCCGGCGCAGCTCCGTCGGCGTGTTCTCGAACACGAGGCGCACGGTGTCGTTGAACTGACGGATGCTGGAAAACCCCGATGCGAACGCAACGTCCCCGAACGGCAGGTCCGTGGTCTCGATGAGCACGCGGGCCGTCTGCGCCCGTTGCGCGCGGGCGAGCGCGAGGGGACCGGCCCCCACCTCCGCCTGCAACAGCCGCTCCAGCTGACGGGTGGTGTAACCGAGGTGGGCCGCCAGACCGCCGACTCCTTCGCGATCCACCGTGCCGTCGGCGATCAACCGCATCGTCCGCGCGACGACGTCGCCCCGCACGTTCCATTCCGGCGACCCGGGCGACGCGTCGGGACGGCACCGCTTGCATGCGCGGAATCCGGCCCGCTGGGCCGCGGCGGCCGTCGGGTAGAACCGCACGTTGCGGGCGAACGGCGGCCGCACCGGGCAGCTGGGCCTGCAATAGATGCGGGTGGTCAGCACCGCCGTGACGAACCAGCCGTCGAACCGGGCGTCCTTGGACTGGACGGCGCGGTAGCAGCGTTCGAAGTCGTCGTGCACGCTTCAAGACTTACACCCGCACTCCGACAAAACTGGCGGAAAAGCGACATCGCAGTGGGCGGCTCTGCGAGCTTGACCCCAACCGGCTGTCGGCGCGGGAGACCGGCTCCCGCGCCGACAACGCAATGTCGCGACCGGCCGGTCGGAGGTTACGGGCCGGGAGGGGTGCCCACGCAGACACCGCCGGCGCAGGCGCCCGC
>NZ_GG770554.1:900742-1003695 GCF_000164135.1 Mycobacterium parascrofulaceum ATCC BAA-614
GCCGGCACCGGCGCCGGAACCACCCGGTCCGGCGGTCGTGGCGCCACCGGGCCCGGTCTGGGGACCGCCGCCGCCCGGGGCTCCGGGCGTCGTGGCCGCGGGCGCCGTGGTGGTGACACTGGCCGGCGTCGTGACCGTCGTGGTGACGGTCGAAGTCGTGGGGTTCTTGTTGTCGTTGCTCGAGCCGCAGCCCGCGGTCAACGAACTCAGGGCGATCGCCGCGGCGATGCCCGCGGCGACCGAAACACGGCGGGCAGTTGCACTACCGGTCATGTCAACACCAATCTCTCGAGGGGCGATGTCCTAGTCCCCTTACCCACTCGGCTCCGAAATCAATCGCGCCGGGCCGACGCGTCGACGGGCTCGGCGGGCGAGGCCAGCCGGGTGGGACGTTCGTGCCCGCGCAGGGTCACGGTGTCGCCCAAAGACCAACGGGCGCGCTCGGTGTCGCTCGCACCCTCCAGGGCGTCGGCCGTCGCGAGCAATCGCCCCGGGTGCGACTTGGCGAGCTCGCACAGCCGGGAGGCCTCGTTGACCGGCCCGCCGATCACCGTGTATTCGAAGCGTTCCCTGGCGCCGACGTTCCCGGCGACCACTTGCCCCGCCGCCACGCCGATGCCGGCCTGGCACTCCGCGATCTCGCTGTCCAACCGCCCGGCGATACTGCGCGCGGCGGCCAGCGCCTGCTCTTCCGGGCGATCCAGACGATTCGGGGCCCCGAACACCGCCAGCGTCGCATCACCCTCGAACTTGTTGACCAGCCCGCAGTGTCGATCCACCTCTTCGACGACGATCGCGAAAAACCGGTTGAGCAGCTGCACGATCTCGGCCGCGGGCCGGCTGGTCACCAGCTTGGTGGACCCGACGATGTCGATGAACACGACCGCGACGTGGCGCTCTTCGCCGCCCAGTTTCGGTTTTTCCCGCTCCGCGGCCAGGGCGACCTCACGGCCGACGTGCCGGCCGAAGAGGTCGCGAACGCGTTCGCGCTCGCGCAGCCCGTCGACCATCGCGTTGAAACCGCGTTGCAGCTCGCCGAGTTCGGTGCCGTCGAAGACCACCAGGTCGCCGCGCAGATCACCCCGCTCGACGCGGCGGAGCGCCGCACGGACCACACGCACCGGAGTCGCGGTGAGCCAGGCCAGGATCCACATCAACAGGCACCCGAAGGTCACCGTGGCAATCGACACCATCAGGACGCCGACCGCGAACTGGGTTTCGGTCAGGTTGCGCATCAGGGCCTGGAAGCCCGCCAGGAAGGCGATGCCGAGAACGGGCAGGCCCGAGCCGAGGAACCACACCACCATGGTCCGGCCCATGATGCCGGAGGCGAATCGCCGCGGTGGTGGTCCGGCTTCGAGTGCCTGCGCGGCCGCCGGGCGCAGGGCGAACTCGGCGAGCAGGTAACTGCCGGTGGCGACCAGGATGCCGCAGATGCCCACCGCGATCAGGAAGCGCGGGATGAACAGCGTGTTGACCAGGCCGTAGAGCGTCGTCAGCACGACCGCTCCGACGCCCCACAGGATGAGGTCGAAGCGGGCGATCCGCCAGGGGGCCAGGAAGGTGTTGCGCTCGTCTTCCTCGGTCGGCGCCCTTTCCTCGATCGCCCAGCGCAGCGCGAGGACGGTCCGGCGGGTGATCCAGTACGTGCCCACCGCGAGCGCCAGCGCGATGTAGGCCGGTGACGCCGCGAAGGTGATCCACCACGGCGCGTCGTCGAACACGCTGGGCTGCGGAATGGCGACGGTGACCAGGAGCAGCGCGACGACGATGCCGATCAGGTTGGCGCCCAAGACCAGCACCGTCAGGATGACCTGGATGCGGATGCGACGACGTTGCTGGCTCTCGGTGACCCGCCCCAACAACAGGGAGCCGTACGCCGGGGTCTCCGGTAGCCGGCCGCTCTGACGGGTGACCGTCTCGAGCACCCGTCCGATGCGTTTCGCCAGGCTCTGGTTGGCCGACATGGTGGCGTCAGCCTAATTTGTCGGCCACGCTCTAAGGTGAGTCGGGTGCGTCTAGTGATCGCCCAGTGCACCGTCGACTACGTTGGCCGGCTCACCGCGCATCTTCCGTCGGCCCGCAGGTTACTGCTGTTCAAGGCCGACGGATCGGTCAGCGTGCACGCCGACGACCGCGCCTACAAGCCGCTGAACTGGATGAGCCCGCCCTGCTGGCTGACCGAGGAGACCGGCGACCAAGCGCCCGTCTGGGTCGTGCAGAACAAGGCCGGCGAGCAGCTGCGGATCACCGTCGAGGAGGTCGAGCACGACTCCAGCCACGATCTGGGCGTCGACCCCGGCTTGGTCAAGGACGGCGTCGAGGCCCACCTGCAGGCGTTGCTCGCCGAGCACGTGCAACTGCTTGGCGAGGGCTACACGCTGGTTCGCCGCGAATACATGACCGCCATCGGGCCCGTCGACCTGCTCTGCCGTGACGAGCAGGGCGGTTCCGTCGCGGTGGAGATCAAGCGGCGCGGCGAGATCGACGGCGTCGAACAGCTCACCCGCTACCTCGAGCTGCTCAATCGCGACAGCGTGCTGGCGCCGGTGCGGGGAGTGTTCGCGGCCCAGCAGATCAAGCCGCAAGCGCGCACCCTGGCCGTCGACCGCGGGATTCGTTGCATCACATTGGATTACGACAAGATGCGGGGGATGGATAGCGACGAATACCGGCTGTTCTGAGGGGCCCGGCTACGCTGGCGGTATGGCTCGGCGCCGCACACCGCCACGCCGGCAGCGGCCGTTGTCGCCGCCACCGGTCCTGCGCCGCGTCGAGGTGGGGCCCGACGGCCACGAGTACGAGGTGCGCGCCGTCGCTGCGGCCCGCGCGGTCAAGACCTACCGCTGTCCCGGTTGCGACCACGAAATACGCTCGGGCACCGCACATCTGGTGGTGTGGCCGACCGATTCGACACTGGGGGGAGCGGACGATCGGCGGCACTGGCATGTCCCGTGCTGGAGCCACCGCGGCACGCGCGGCCCGACCAGAAGGTGGTCGTGATCGCCGTTTTAGGCGGCCGGCTCGACCAGCTCGATGAGGACGCCGCCGGCATCCTTGGGGTGGATGAAGTTGATCCGCGAGTTTGCCGTGCCGCGGCGGGGGGCGTCGTAGATGAGACGGATGCCCTGAGAGCGCAGGTGCTCGATCACGCGGTCCAGGTCGCTCACCCGAACCGCCATCTGCTGGATGCCCGGCCCGCGCTTGTCGAGGAACTTGGCGATGGTCGAGGAGTCGTCGATCGGGGCCATCAGCTGAATCTGGGCGGTGCCGGCCGGGGCGCCGCGCACGGCCAGCATGGCTTCGCGGATTCCCTGGTCCTCGTTGACTTCCTCGTGCATCACGACCATGCCGAGGTGGTCGTGGTACCAGGCGATTGCCGCGTCCAGGTCGGCGACAGCGATGCCGACGTGATCGATCGCCGTCACCAGCGCGGAGGCCAGGACCTGACGGGCGTCAACTTGATCGGTCGTCATCACATAAAGGTAACCTGGCGGCAAAGATTGCGCTTCTCGGGGAGGCCGAATGGGCCGTCCAGGGGCGCCTCAACAGGCCTGAGGAGATAGTCATGACGACGTCGGTGATCGTTGCTGGAGCGCGCACGCCGATCGGCAAGCTGATGGGTTCGCTGAAGGATTTCTCGGCCAGCGACCTGGGCGCCATCGCGATCGCCGGCGCGCTGGAGAAGGCCCACGTGCCCGCCTCTGCGGTCGAGTACGTGATCATGGGCCAGGTCCTGACGGCCGGGGCCGGCCAGATGCCCGCACGGCAGGCGGCCGTAGCGGCCGGCATCGGCTGGGACGTCCCCGCGCTGACGATCAACAAGATGTGCCTATCCGGCATCGACGCCATCGCGCTCGCTGACCAGCTCATTCGCGCCGGCGAGTTCGACGTGGTGGTGGCCGGCGGGCAGGAGTCCATGACCAAGGCGCCGCATTTGCTGATGGACAGCCGGGCGGGCTACAAATACGGCGACGTCACGATCCTGGACCACATGGCCTACGACGGCCTGCACGACGTGTTCACCGACCAGCCGATGGGCGCGCTGACCGAGCAGCGCAACGACGTCGACAAATTCACCCGCCAGGAGCAGGACGAGTTCGCTGCGCGATCGCATCAGAAGGCCGCCGCCGCGTGGAAGGACGGCGTCTTCGCCGACGAGGTCGTGCCGGTCAACATCCCTCAGCGCAAGGGTGATCCGTTGCAGTTCACCGAGGACGAGGGCATCCGCGCCAACACCACCGCCGAGTCCCTGGCCGGCCTCAAACCGGCCTTCCGCAAGGACGGCACCATCACCGCCGGTTCGGCGTCGCAGATCTCCGACGGGGCCGCGGCCGTGGTGGTGATGAACAAGGCCAAGGCGGAGGAGCTGGGGTTGGACTGGCTGGTCGAGATCGGCGCGCACGGCGTCGTCGCCGGTCCGGACTCCACCCTGCAGTCGCAGCCGGCCAACGCGATCAAGAAGGCGCTCAGCCGCGAGGGGATCTCCGTCGACCAGCTCGACGTCGTGGAGATCAACGAGGCCTTCTCGGCGGTGGCGCTCGCCTCGACCCGGGAACTCGGCCTGGATCCCGACATCGTCAACGTCAACGGCGGGGCGATCGCGGTCGGGCATCCGATCGGCATGTCGGGCGCGCGGATCACGCTGCATGCCGCCCTGGAATTGGCCCGGCGCGGCTCCGGCTACGGTGTGGCGGCCCTGTGCGGGGCGGGCGGCCAGGGCGATGCGTTGATCCTGCGGGCGAAGTAGCGGCCCGGGCGAAGTAGCGGCCGCGGACGCCCCTCCGGCGTTGCTGGGGTGACGCGTTCGGGAATTTTTGTGATCTTCGTCATATATTGACGCGGCGGGCCCGTACGAGGCGCTTCTGCGCCGCCGAGGCGGTGCGGAGCGCCCCTCGCCACCGGGTGGATAGGTCCCCGACGCGCATGACAAACTTGACGGCGTGACCCGTCCGCGACCCTCGATTGGCCCCGCGCTGGCTGGTGCGGTCGACTTGTCCGGCCTCAAGCAGCGGGCCCAGCAGCAGCCCGCCGGCGGCACCGGCGGCGGCGCGACACCGGCCGCCGACGGTGGCGTTTCCGCGATCACCGAGGCCAACTTCGAGAGCGAAGTGCTGCTGCGGTCCGAGGAAGTGCCGGTCGTGGTGCTGCTGTGGTCACCGCGCAGCGACGCGTGTGTCCAGCTCGTCGACATCCTGTCCGGCCTGGCCGCCGAGGACAACGGCAAGTGGTCGCTGGCGACGGTCAACGTCGACGTGGCGCCCCGGGTGGCCCAGATCTTCGGTGTCGATGCGGTGCCGACCGTCGTGGCTTTGGCCGCGGGGCAGCCGATCTCGAGTTTCCAGGGCATGCAGCCGCCCGAGCAGTTGCGCGGCTGGATCGACTCACTGCTCTCGGCCACCGCCGGGAAACTCAGGGGCCCAAACAATTCCGGGGAACCCGCCGAGGTCGACCCGGAGCTCGCCGCGGCCCGTGAGCAGCTGGAGGCCGGCAACTTCGACGCCGCCCGGGCGGCGTATCAAGCGATACTGGACGGCGATCCGGGCAGTGCCGAAGCCAAGGGCGCCATCCGGCAGATCGACTTCCTGACCCGCGCGACCGCCCATTCACCGGACGCCCTCGCCGCCGCTGACGCGGCACCGGACGACATCGACGCCGCCTTCGCCGCCGCCGACGTGCAAATCCTCAACCAGGACGTCGGTGCGGCGTTCGAGCGCCTGATTGCCTTGGTGCGCAGCACGTCCGGGGACGAGCGCACGCGGGTGCGCACGCGGCTGATCGAGCTCTTCGAACTCTTCGATCCGGCCGACCCCGAGGTCGTCGCCGGCCGGCGCAACCTCGCCAACGCGCTCTACTGAGGTTCTTGGTCGGCGAGCAGACGCAAAATCGCACCCGTCCTCGCGTTCCAGCGCGATTTTGCGTCTGCTCGCGTGGCGGGCCTACTCGGGCTCCAGCCACAGGGCCGAGTTGGGCGGCAGCACCAGCACCGCGGAGGCCGGCCGGCCATGCCACGGGTCCTCGGTGGCGTCGACGCCGCCCATGTTGCCGATGCCGGTGCCGTTGTAGTCGGTGGCATCGGTGTTGAGCACCTCGCGCCAGCGGCCCGCGGACGGCAGGCCGAGCCGGTAGCCGCTGTGCTCGCTGCCCGCGAAGTTGAACACGCACGCCATGACCGAGCCGTCGCTGCCGTACCGCAAAAAGCTCAACACGTTGTTGGCCGAGTCGTTGGCGTCGATCCAGGAGTATCCGTCGGGGATGGTGTCCTGGCTCCACAGCGCCGGGCGACCGCGGTAGATCGCGTTGATGTCGCGCACGAGACGCAGGACTCCGTTCGAGAAGCCCTGCTCGTCGAGCTGCCACCAGTCCAGACCGCGTTCCTCGGACCATTCGGCGCGCTGGCCAAATTCCTGGCCCATGAACAGCAATTGCTTGCCGGGGTGCGCCCACTGATAGGCCAGCAGGCTGCGCAGCCCGGCGGCCTTGACGTGGTTGTTGCCCGGCATCCGGCCCCACAAGGTGCCCTTGCCGTGCACCACCTCGTCGTGGCTGATCGGCAGCACGTAGTTCTCGCTGAACGCGTAGAGCATCGAGAAGGTCATCTCGTGATGGTGGAAGCTGCGGTAGATCGGGTCGCGGCTGATGTAGTCGAGCGTGTCGTGCATCCAGCCCATGTTCCACTTCATCGAGAAGCCAAGTCCGCCAAGGTTTGTCGGCCGGGTGACGCCGGGCCACGACGTCGACTCCTCGGCGACGGTGACGATGCCCGGGGCGGACTTGTGCACCGTGGCGTTCATCTCCTGCAGGAACTGCACGGCCTCCAGGTTCTCCCGGCCGCCATAGATGTTCGGCGTCCAGCCGCCCTCGGGGCGCGAGTAATCCAGGTAGAGCATGGAGGCGACGGCGTCCACCCGCAGCCCGTCGACATGGTATTCCTCGAGCCAGTACAACGCGTTGGCCACCAGGAAGTTGCGCACCTCGTTGCGGCCGAAGTCGAAGACGTAAGTGCCCCAGTCCAGCTGCTCGCCACGCTTGGGGTCGGAGTGCTCGTAGAGCGGGGTGCCGTCGAACCGCCCCAGCGCCCAGGCGTCTTTGGGGAAGTGTGCCGGCACCCAGTCCACGATGACGCCGATGCCGGCGCGGTGCAGCGCGTCCATCAGCGCCCGGAATTCGTCGGGCGTGCCGAAGCGCGATGTCGGCGCGTAGTACGACGTGACCTGGTAGCCCCACGATCCGGCGAAGGGATGCTCGGCGACCGGCAACAGCTCCACGTGCGTGAACCCGTGCTCCACCACGTAATTGGTCAACTCCTCGGCGAGCTGCCGGTAGTTGAGCCCCGGGCGCCAGGAACCCAGGTGAACCTCGTAGGTGCTCATCGGCTCGAAGACCGGATTGCGTTGGGCGCGCCGTTCCATCCACTCGGCGTCCTGCCACTTGTATTCGCTGCGCGTCACGCGGGAGGCGGTGTGCGGCGGCACCTCGGTGGCGAAGGCCATGGGATCGGCCCGCTCGGTCACCACGCCGTCGGCGCCGTGCACGCGGAACTTGTACAGCCCGTTGGTGGGGAAGTCGGGCCAGAACAGCTCCCACACCCCCGAGGACCCCAGCGACCGCATGGGGGCGTCGCTGCCCGTCCAGCCGTTGAACTCACCGATCAGGCTGACGCCCTTGGCGTTGGGCGCCCACACCGCGAACGACACCCCGTGGACGACGCCGTCGGCGGTGGTGAACGAGCGGGGGTGCGCGCCAAGGACTTCCCAGAGCCGCTCGTGACGGCCCTCGCCGAACAGGAAGAGGTCGACCTCACCCAGGGTGGGCAGAAAGCGGTAGGCGTCGGCGACCGTGTACGGGTCGGATCCCTCGTATTTCACCTGCAGCCGGTAGTCGATCAAGTTGACGAACGGCAACGCCGTGGCGAACAGGCCGGATTCGATGTGCTGCAGCGGGTAGCGCTCCTCGCCGACGAGGGCGACCACCTCCACCGCGTGCGGGCGGAACGCCCGGATGACGGTGTGGTCGGCGTACTCGTGGGCCCCCAAGATGCCGTGCGGGTTGTAATGCGTGCCGGCCAGCAGGCGCGACATGTCGGCAGGATCGGGCGCCAGGTGAGTCCTGGCGAGTTGGTCGGCTCGGCTCATGTCACAATCCCTCCGGTCCGTTCGGTGGCCTACGGAGCAGCGTCGTTCGTGACTCGAGCGGTATCAGTGGCATGTTGATCACATGCGCGACCGCCCGCGCCGGGTCGATACGAACGTAATTGGCTTGCCCCCACTGGAATTCCTGCCCCGTGATTTCGTCGCGCACCCAAAATCGCTCGTAGGGTTCCATACCCAATGCCGCCATATCCAAAAACAGGGTGGCCTCCTCGGCGCCGAACGCGTTGAGCGTCACCACCACCAACACGCAGTCGCCGGTCGCCGGGTCGAACTTGCTGTAGGCCAACATCGCGTCGTTGTCCACCGCGTGGAAGTGGATGGTGCGCAACTGCTGCAGCGCGGGATGCAGACGGCGAATCTCGTTGAGGCGCGCGATGAACGGCTCGAGCGACCGGCCCTCGGCCAGCGCGCCGGCGAAGTCGCGGGGCCGCAGTTCGTACTTCTCCGAGTCCAGGTACTCCTCGCTGCCCTCACGCACGGCGCGGTGCTCGAAGAGCTCGTAGCCCGAGTACACGCCCCACGCCGGGCCCATGGTTGCCGCCAGCACCGCGCGGATGGCGAACATGCCCGGGCCGTTGTGCTGCAGGATCGCGTGCAAGATGTCGGGGGTGTTCACGAACAGGTTGGGCCGCCTGAAGTCGGCTGCGGCGGCGATGGCCGCGCCGAATTCGGTGAGCTCCTGCTTGGCGGTGCGCCAGGTGAAGTAGCTGTAGGACTGGGTGAACCCGAGCTTGGCCAGCCCGTACTGCCTGGCCGGCGGCGTGAAGGCCTCGGACAGGAAGAGCACGTCGGGGTCGATTCCCTTGGCCTGCGCGATCAACCACGCCCAAAAGTTCGGCGGCTTGGTGTGCGGGTTGTCGACCCGAAAGAACTTGACGCCGTGGTCCATCCAGTGCCGCACGACGCGCAGCACCTCGTCGTAGAGGCCCGCCGGATCATTGTCGAAGTTCAGCGGATAGATGTCCTGGTATTTCTTCGGCGGGTTCTCCGCGTAGGCGATCGTCCCGTCGGGCAGCTCGGTGAACCACTCGCGGTGCTCCCGCGCCCACGGGTGGTCCGGCGCGCATTGCAGCGCCAGGTCGAGCGCCACCTCCATGCCCAGCTCGCGCGCCGCGGCGACGAAGGCGTCGAAGTCCTCGATGGTCCCGAGCTGCGGGTGGATGGCGTCGTGGCCGCCCTCGTCGCTGCCGATGGCCCACGGGGAACCCACATCTCCGGGCGCCGCGGTCGGAGAGTTGTTGCGGCCCTTGCGATGTATCTTGCCGATCGGGTGGATCGGCGGCAGGTACACGACATCGAATCCCATTGCCGCGATGCGGGGAAGCTGGGCGGCCGCCGTGGCGAACGTGCCGTGCACGGGTTTGCCGTCGGCGTCCCACCCTCCGGTCGAGCGGGGGAACATCTCGTACCACGAGCCGAAGCGGGCCAGCGGCCGGTCGACCCAAACCCCGAATTGGTCGCCGCGGGTGACCAGGTCGCGCAACGGATACTCGGCCAGGATTTCGTTGATTTCCGGCGCCAGGGCCAACGCGGTGCGGGTGACCGGGTCGCCCGGGTTCCGCAACGCGGCGGCGGCCGCCAGCAGCGGATCGCGCCGCGCGCGCGGCACGCCCGTCGCGGCGCGCTCCAACAGCGCGGCGCCGACCAAGAGGTCGTTGGACAGCTCGGTCTCGCCTTGCCCCGCCTCGAGCTTGGCCACGAGCCCGTGCCGCCAGGACTCGATGGGGTCGCCCCAGCCGTCCACCCGGAAGGTCCACAGGCCGACGCGGTCGGGTGTGAATTGCCCGTGGAAGACGTAGGGCTCGACGCCCACCGTCATCGGCAGCAGCAGCGGCTTGACCCGTTGCTGGTCCACGCCTCCGTCGACCTCGGCGGCGGGCCTCGCGGGCGCCTGAACCGCCTTGATCCGGCGGGTTTCCGTCACCTGCGGATAGCGCGGCCCGAGATAGCGCACGACCAGAGTCGCCGCGACGGCCTCGTGGCCTTCCCGCCACACCGCCGCGCTGACCGGGATGGCCTCACCGACCACGGCCTTGGCGGGATACGCGCCGCAGGAGACGACGGGTTGGACGTTATCGATCTCGACACGACCAGGCACAACACTCCATCCGATTTGCCGGTTCCTCCTCGGCCCGCTTCGCGGACCGCATCGTCACCGACTGGTTCCGATTTCGCCGGTTCCTCCTCGGCCCGCTCCGCGCGGACTGCATCGTCGCCGGCTGGTTCCGATTGTGTGCGGACAAACCGCGGCGTGCTCGGTCGCGGCATGCCTCTCGTCTGGCGAAACTTCCTGTCGTGGGGAACTTCCTCCGCGGGGAAGCACCGTTGCGGCCCCAATAACTAACCGATACCCACCCTAGTGTCCGGTCACACCCTTGGCGGGAAAAGCGGTCTCCACCGCCGCCGTGCACGGGGCGAAATCCTCAGTAAGGTAAGGACGCGTGAAAGCCCTCCGCCGCTTTACCGTCCGTGCTCACCTTCCCGAACGGCTGGCCGCGTTGGACCAGCTTTCGACCAACTTGCGATGGTCGTGGGACAAGCCGACCCAGGAGCTGTTCGCGACCGTCGACGCGGAGCTCTGGGAGCGGTGCGGCTCCGATCCGGTGGCGTTGCTGGGCGCGGTGAACCCGGCGCGACTCGACGAGTTGGCGCTCGACGAGGCGTTCCTCGGGCGGCTCGATCAGTTGGCCGCCGACCTGAACGACTACCTGAGCCGTCCGCTGTGGTACCAGCAGCAGCAGGCCGACGGGCAGGCGATGCCCGCGGCCATCGCCTATTTCTCGATGGAGTTCGGCGTCGCAGAGGTGCTGCCGAACTACTCGGGTGGTTTGGGCATCCTCGCCGGGGACCACCTGAAGTCGGCCTCCGATCTCGGGGTGCCGCTGGTGGCGGTGGGGCTGTACTACCGGTCCGGGTATTTCCGTCAGTCGCTGACCGCGGACGGCTGGCAAAACGAGATGTACCCGTCGCTGGACCCGCAGGGCCTGCCGCTGCGGCTCCTCACCGATGCCGCAGGCGACCCCGTCCTCGTCGAGCTGACGCTTCCCGACTCCGCCCAGCTGCACGCGCGAATCTGGGTCGCCCAGGTGGGCCGGGTCCCGCTGCTGCTGCTCGACTCCGACGTCCCCGAGAACGAGCACGACCTGCGCAACATCACCGACCGGCTGTACGGCGGTGACCAGGAACACCGGATGCGCCAGGAGCTGTTGGCCGGCATCGGCGGAGTGCGGGCGATCCGTGCGTTCACCGCGATCGCAGGGCTGGCCGCGCCCGAGGTGTTCCACATGAACGAGGGGCACGCGGGGTTCCTCGGAGCCGAACGCATCCGTGAGTTGATGACCGATCCCGGACTGGACTTCGACACCGCGCTGGCCGTCGTGCGATCCAGCACCGTGTTCACCACCCACACTCCGGTGCCCGCCGGTATCGACCGGTTCCCGATCGACATGGTGCGGCTCTACTTCGACGGGCACCTCGGGGACGACGCCGGGAAGAAGACCGAGAAGGCCGGTGGCAAGAGTGCGTCCGCGCTGTTGCCGGGCGTGCCGACCGCCCGCATCCTGGCGCTCGGCGCCGAGGACGACCCGACCAAATTCAACATGGCGCACATGGGGCTGCGGCTCGCGCAGCGGGCCAACGGCGTCTCGCTGCTGCACGGCGAGGTGAGCCGGGCCATGTTCAACGAGTTGTGGTCCGGGTTCGACGCGGACGAGGTGCCGATCGGATCGATCACCAACGGAGTTCACGCGCGCACCTGGGCGGCGCCGCAGTGGCTGCAGTTGGGGCGCGAGCTCGCCGGGTCGGACTCCTTCGGCGATCCCGGCGTCTGGCTGCGACTGAACCAGGTTGATGCGGGCCATCTCTGGTGGATCCGCTCGCAGCTGCGCTCGCTGTTGGTCGACGACGTCCGGCGCCGGTTGCGCAAGTCCTGGCTCGAACGCGGCGCGTCTGACGCCGAATTGAGCTGGATCGCAACGGCATTCGATCCCAACGTGCTCACCATCGGGTTCGCCCGCCGGGTCCCCACCTACAAGCGGCTGACGCTGATGCTGCGCGACCCGGAGCGGCTCGAGCGTCTGCTGCTCGACGAGGACCGGCCGATTCAGCTGATCGTCGCCGGGAAATCCCATCCGGCCGACGACGGCGGCAAAGCGCTGATCCAACAGGTCGTGCGCTTCGCCGACAGGCCGGAGGTGCGCCACCGCATCGCGTTCCTGCCCGACTACGACATGTCCATGGCGCGCCTCTTGTACTGGGGTTGCGACGTCTGGCTCAACAACCCGCTGCGGCCCCTGGAGGCCTGCGGCACCTCCGGCATGAAGAGTGCGCTCAACGGCGGGCTGAACCTGTCCATCCGCGACGGCTGGTGGGACGAATGGTACGACGGCGAAAACGGTTGGGAGATACCGTCGGCCGACGGCGTGACCGACGAGGTCCGCCGCGACGACCTGGAGGCCAGCGCGCTCTACGACCTGCTGGAGCTCGCGGTGGCACCCAAGTTCTACGAACGTGACGAACACGGGGTGCCGCCACGGTGGATCGAGATGGTGCGGCACACCTTGCAGACGCTCGGCCCGAAGGTGCTGGCTTCGCGCATGGTGCGCGATTACGTGCAGCAGTACTACATCCACGCGGCGCAGTCGCTGCGCAGGATCGCCGGGCCCGCCGAGGACGGTGCGGACGGCGGCCAGTTCGGCGCGGCGCGCGAGGTGGCCGCCTATCGCCGGCGCGCCGAGCAGGCATGGCCCACCATCACCATCACCGATGTCGACAGCACCGGCCTGCCGGACACCCCGGTGCTCGGCTCCAAGCTCACCCTGACCGCCACCGTGGCGCTGGACGGGCTCGCGCCCGACGAGGTCACGGTCCAAGCGGTGGTGGGGCGGGTGGACGCCAGCGACGCGCTGCTGGACCCCGTCACCGTCGAGATGTCCTACACCGGCACCGCCGAAGGCGGCAACCAGGTGTTCTCGACGACCCTGTCGTTACCGCTGGCGGGGCCGGTGGGGTACACGGTGCGCGTGCTGCCCCGTCACCCGCTGCTGGCTTCCGGCACCGAACTGGGCCTGGTCACCCTGGCCCGCTGACCTCGGCGGGCGGCACCTCCGACGCGGCGCGCAGCCGCTCGAGTGCGGCGCGAACCTGCGCCGCGTTGGTGGTCTGCCAGAAGGGCGGCAGCGAGGCGCTCAGGTAGCCGCCGTAGCCGGCGGTCACCATCCGCGAGTCCAGCACCGCGACCACTCCGCGGTCGGTGACGCGGCGCAACAGCCGGCCCGAGCCCTGCGCCAACAGCAACGCGGCGTGGCTGGCGGCGACGGCCATGAAGCCGTTGCCGCCGCGCGCGGCCACCGAGCGTTGCCGCGCGCCCAGCAGCGGGTCGTCCGGTCGCGGGAACGGGATGCGATCGATGAGCACCAGGGACAGGGAGGGGCCGGGCACGTCAACGCCCTGCCACAGCGACAGGGTGCCGAACAGCGAGGTTTGCGGGTCGGCGCTGAACTGCTCGACCAGCGCGGAGGTGCTGTCGTCGCCCTGGCACAGCACCGGCGTCGACAACCGCTCGCGCATGGCCTCCGCCGCGGCCCGCGCGGCCCGCATCGACGAGAACAGCCCGAGGGTCCGCCCGCCCGCCGCGGTGATCAGCTCGGCGATCTCCGTCAGCTGCTCGGCCGAGCCGGTGCCGTCCCGGCCGGGTGGGGGCAGGTGGGCGGCCACGTAGAGGATTCCGGCCTTGGCGTGCTGGAAGGGGGAGCCGACGTCGACGCCGCGCCAGCGGACATCCTTGGGCTCCTGCCCGGCGCCGGGGGCGGTCAGGCCCCAGGCCGCCGCCATCGCGTCGAAGGAGCCGCCGATGGTCAGGGTCGCCGACGTCAACACCGTGGTGGAACGGGAGAACACCCGGTCGCGCAGCAGGCCCGCGACCGACAGCGGCGCCACCCGCAACACCGGGCGCATCGAGCCCCTGGTGTCCTCGTGGTCCAGCCATACCACCTCGGTGCGATCGGTGATCGCCGGGGCGAACGACGTCAGGACCCGCGAGGCCGTGTCGGAGATCTCGCTGAGTCCCGCCACCGCTTCGGCCCGGGCCGCGGCGGCCTTCGCGTCGCTGGTGGTGTCGATCGCCGAGCGCGCCGCGCTCGCCGCGTCCCGCAGGGCCGTCAGGTAGGTCGCGAGCTCCTCGTCGAGGCGGTCGATGCGGCCCGGGGTGCCGTCGTGGACGGCGGCGGCGAAGTTGGCCGACGCCGCCTCCAGGCGCTGGGTCAGTTCCGGATTCACCAACCGGGCGATCCGTCGGGCCGCCACGCCCAGGGCGGCGGGCGTCAGCTCGCCGGTGGCGACCGACGTCACCCGGTCCACCAGCTCATGGGCCTCGTCCACCACCAGCAGCGCGTGCTCGGGCAACACCGCCGACTCGGCGACGGCGTCGATAGCGAGCAGGGCGTGGTTGGTGACCACTATGTCGGCCGCACCGGCCCGCCCGCGCGCCCGTTCGGAGAAGCACTCCGAGCCAAACGGGCAGCGCGCCACGCCGACGCATTCCCGCGCCGAAACGCTGACCTGGGACCAGGATCGATCCGGCACACCGGGTTTCAGGTCGTCGCGGTCACCGGATTCGGTCGTCGACGCCCAGGCGGTGAGCCGTTGGACGTCGCGGCCCAACGCGGTGGCCGCCATGGGATCGAAGAGCTCTTCCTGGGGGCGACCGCCGTCGTCTTCATCGGCCTCGGCGCCGCCGTTGTGAATCTTGTTCAGGCACAGATAGTTTCGCCGTCCTTTGAGCAGCGCGAACTGCGGGCGGCGCGGGAGCGTGTCGGCGATCGAATCGATCAGCCTGGGCAGGTCGCGGTCGACCAGCTGCCGTTGCAACGCGATGGTGGCCGTGGAGACGACGACGGGTGAGTCGTCGTCGATGGCGCGCACGATCGCGGGCACCAGGTAGGCCAGCGATTTGCCGGTGCCGGTGCCGGCCTGCACAACGAGATGCTCACCGGTTGCGAACGCCTGCGCGACGGCGTTGGCCATCTCGAGTTGGCCGCCGCGTTCACTGCCGCCCAGCGCGGCCACGGCGGTGGCCAGCAACCCGGGCACGGACACTTCGGACGTGGCTACCCTCTTTTTCTCGGCGGTGCTAACGGCGGCCCGCGGGGATCAGCGTGGTTGGGATCGCCGGCTCACCCTGCGACAGGTTCAAACCCTCCCACGGCAGACTGCGCAGCCCGGAAGCTACCAGTTCCCGCGCCGCCGCCACACTCGGTTTGGCCACCACGCCGCCGTCGCGCACGAGCGGGACCGTCAACGGTCGCGACGGTTCGGTGACCGGCGGTCGCCGGCCCGCGGGGTAGACCAGCTCCTCGGTGACGGTGCCCGACGCGCGCGTCAGGCGCAGCGCCTCCTTGCGCCCACCGCGGGATTCCTTGCGGCTGCTGCGCTTCTGGACCGGCATCCCGTCCACCTCGACCAGTTTGTAGACCATGTTCGCCGTCGGCGCGCCCGAACCCGTCACCAGCGACGTGCCGACGCCGTAACTGTCGACCGGCTCGGCGCCGAGGGCGGCGATGGAGAATTCGTCGAGGTCGCCGGAGACCACGATGCGCGTGCCGGTGGCTCCCAACCCGTCGAGCTGGTCGCGCACCTGCCGCGCCAGCACCCCCAGCTCACCGGAGTCGATGCGGACCGCACCGAGCGCCTCCCCGGCGGCGGCCACGGCATTGGCCACGCCGGTCGTCACGTCGTAGGTGTCCACCAGCAGCGTGGTCTCGACGCCCAGCGCGTCCACCTGGGCGCGGAAGGCGGCCAGCTCGGTCACTTCGGCGGGCTCCCCGCTCGCGTGCAGCATGGTGAACGCGTGCGCGGAGGTGCCCTCCACCGGGATCCCGTACCGGCGCTGCGCTTCGAGGTTGGACGACGCGGCGAAGCCGGCGATATACGCGGCGCGCGCCGCGGCGACCGCGGCGTGCTCGTGCGTCCTGCGCGATCCCATCTCGATCAGCGGACGGTCCCGTGCCGCGCTCACCATTCGCGCCGCCGCCGACGCGACCGCGGTGTCGTGATTGAAGATCGACAGCGCCAGCGTCTCGAGTACGACACATTCGGCGAACGTGCCGGTCACCGACAGCACGGGGGAGCCGGGGAAGTACAGCTCGCCTTCGGCGTAGCCGTCGATGTCGCCGCCGAACCGGAAATCGCGCAAGTAGCGCAACGTATCTGGGTCGAGGAACTGGGCCAGCGACTGGCACGCCTCGTCGTCGAAGCCGAACTGCGGCAACGCTTCGAGCAGTCGGCCCGTCCCGCAGACCACGCCGTAGCGGCGGCCCTCGGGGAGCCGGCGTGCGAACAATTCGAAGGTCGTCGGTCGATCGGCGGTGCCGTCGCGCAGCGCGGCGGCCAGCATCGTCAACTCGTACTTGTCGGTAAGCAGCCCAGTGACCACCGGGTCATTCATTCCATAACGGTATCGGCTGCAGTCGGGGGCTCGGAAACCTCACCGTTCCCTCGGTATCGTGTAGAGCATGGTTGTTATGTCAGCGCCCACTAAGCCGGGCACTACAGGACAACGCGAGTCCGCTCCGGTAGACGCCACGGCGAGTCCCTGGGTCACCATCGTGTGGGACGACCCGGTCAACCTGATGACCTACGTGACATACGTGTTCCAAAAATTGTTCGGCTACAGCGAGCCGCACGCCACCAAGCTGATGTTGCAGGTGCACAACGAAGGCAGGGCGGTGGTGTCGGCCGGCAGCCGCGAGTCCATGGAAGTCGACGTGTCCAAGCTGCATGCCGCGGGTTTGTGGGCGACCATGCAGCAGGACCGGTGATCTGCGAGGGCTTCGGCGATTAGCTGTGCGCAAATGGAAGCGCGTCGAGACCGCGGACGGTCCCCGTTTTCGGTCCGCATTGGCCGCGCACGAGGCGGCACTGCTGAAGAACCTCGCTACCGCCATGGTCGGGTTGCTCGACGAACGTGAATCTTCCTCGCCCGCAGACGAACTCGAAGAGATCACCGGCATAAAGACCGGGAACAGCGACGCGCCGAGGGATCCGACGCTGCGCCGGCTGTTGCCCGATTTCGTCCACCCCGACGACGATGACTCGGCGGGTTCCGACGTGGCCGACAGCCTCAACGCCGCGCTGCGCAGTCTGCACGAGCCCGAGATCATCGACGCCAAACGCCTTGCCGCGCAACGCTTGTTGAACACCGTTCCCGACGACGGCGGAAGGTTCGACCTGAACGAGGACGATGCCAACGCCTGGGTGGCCGCCGTCAACGACATTCGGCTGACGCTGGGTGTGATGCTCGAGGTCGGGCCGGAGGGCCCGGAACGCCTGCCCGACGACCACCCGCTGGCCATGCACTTCGACGTCTACCAGTGGCTGACCGTGTTGCAGGAATACCTGGTCTTGGTGCTGATGGGGCCGCGATGAGCCCCGACGGCCGCCGGGCGAACGCCATCACCGACGTCGGCGGCATCCGCGTCGGCCACCATCACCGGCTCGACCCCGACGCGACCATGGGCGCCGGATGGGCCCGCGGCGTCACCGTCGTGCTGACCCCGCCCGGAACCGTGGGTGCGGTCGATTGCCGCGGCGGCGCGCCCGGCACCAGGGAGACCGACCTGCTGGATCCTGCCAACACCGTCCGTTACGTCGATGCCGTGTTGCTCACGGGCGGCAGCGCCTACGGCCTGGCCGCCGCCGACGGCGTGATGCGCTGGCTCGAGGAACGGGAACGCGGGGTGGCAATGGATGGCGGGGTGGTGCCCATCGTCCCCGGCGCGGTGATCTTCGATCTGCCCGTGGGTGACTGGGCGCTCCGCCCGACGGCCGAGTTCGGCTACCGGGCGTGCGAAGCCGCCGCGCGGGGCGAGGCCGCGCCGGACGTCGGGGCCGTCGGCGCCGGGGTGGGGGCGCGCGCCGGGGTCCTCAAGGGCGGCGTCGGGACGGCCTCGACGATGCTGCCGTGCGGGGTCACCGTCGGCGCGTTGGTGGTGGCGAACTCCGCCGGCGACGTCGCCGACCGGGCCACCGGCCTGCCGTGGATGGCGGACCTGATCCGGGAGTTCGCGCTGTGCCCGCCGCCGACCGAGCAGGTGGAGGCCCTCGCTCAATTGCCGACCGCGTCGGGACCGCTGGAGAACCCGCTCAATACCGTCATCGGGGTGGTGGCGACCGACGCGGCGCTGAGCGCGGCGGCGTGCCGGCGGATTGCCGTCGCCGCCCAGGATGGCCTGGCGCACACCATCCGCCCGGCGCACACGCCGTACGACGGCGACACGCTGTTCGCGCTCGCGACCGGGGCGGTCGAGGTGCCACCCCCGCCCGACACACCGGGCTCGTTTTCGCCGGAGATGCGGCTGGCGGCCGAGGTGGGTGCCGCGGCGGCGGACTGCGTGGCCCGCGCCGTGCTGGCCGGCGTGTTCGCCGCCGATTCGGTCGCGGGGATACCGACCTACCGCGACGTATTGCCCGGGGCGTTCCCCCGATGAGATCGTGCCCACCGCCGCGCCGGTAACCTGCAGCTATGGGTAAGACCACCCGGAGGCGACGCCCCGGCACACCGCCGGCGCAGGCGGGGCGGCCCGCGTGGGTGGTGGGCGGGGCCACGATCCTCACCTTCGTCGCGTTGCTCTACCTCATCGAGCTCGTCGACCAGTTGACGCGGCACTCGCTGGACGCCAACGGCATCAGGCCGCTCGAGGCCGACGGCCTGTGGGGGATCGTGTTCGCGCCGGTCTTGCACGCCAATTGGCAGCATCTGATGGCCAACACGGTCCCGCTGCTGGTGCTGGGATTCCTGATGACGCTCGCGGGGCTGAGCCGGTTCGTCTGGGCCACAGCGATCGTGTGGATCCTGGGCGGCTTCGGCACCTGGCTCATCGGCGACGTGGGCAGTTCCTGCGGGCCGACCGATCACATCGGGGCCTCCGGCCTGATCTTCGGCTGGCTGGCCTTCCTGCTGGTGTTCGGGATCTTCGTGCGCAGGTTCGTCGACATCGCGATCGGGCTGGTGGTGTTGTTCGCCTACGGCGGCGTGTTGCTGGGCGCCATGCCGGTGCTCGGCAGGTGCGGTGGGGTGTCCTGGCAGGGCCACCTCTGCGGCGCGATCGCCGGCGTCGTGGCCGCGTATTGGCTGTCCGCTCCGGAACGCAAGGCACGTGAGAAGAGGCGGGCCGGCACGGCCACGCCGCGAGCCAAGTCATGAGCTCGTCGTTGGCTCCCGTCGGGATCTTCGACTCCGGAGTCGGGGGTCTGACCGTCGCGCGGGCGATCATCGATCAGCTGCCCGACGAGGACATCGTCTACGTCGGCGACACCGGCCACGGGCCGTACGGGCCGCTGACGATCCCGGAGGTCCGCGCGCACGCGTTGGCCATCGGCGACGACTTGGTCGGGCGCGGGGTCAAGGCGTTGGTGATCGCGTGCAACACCGCGTCGGCGGCCTGCCTGCGCGACGCGCGCGAGCGTTACGACGTGCCGGTCGTGGAGGTGATCCTGCCGGCGGTGCGGCGTGCCGTCGCCACCACGCGCAACGGCCGCATCGGGGTCATCGGCACGCAGGCGACCATCAACTCGCACGCTTATCAGGACGCGTTCGCCGCCGCCCGCGACACCGAGGTCACCGCGGTTGCCTGTCCGCGCTTCGTCGACTTCGTCGAGCGCGGCGTGACCAGTGGCCGCCAGGTGCTCGGACTGGCCGAGGGTTACCTCGAGCCGCTGCAACGCGCACAGGTCGACACGCTGGTGCTCGGCTGCACGCACTACCCCCTGCTGTCCGGGTTGATCCAGTTGGCGATGGGCGAGCAGGTGACGCTGGTGTCGAGCGCCGAGGAAACGGCGAAGGAAGTGCTTCGGGTGCTCACCGAGCGCGACTTGCTGCGCGCGCATGAAGCGCCGCCCGCCACCCGGGTCTTCGAAGCCACCGGCGACCCCGAGGCCTTCACCAAGCTGGCGGCGCGGTTCCTGGGCCCCGCGGTCACCGGCGTGCAACCCGTTCACCACGTGGGGATCGACTAGTGCGGATGGTGGCGACCCACGTCGCCCGGCTTCGCCGCGCTCGTGATCGCCACGGGCCGATGGTGGCGACCCACTTCGCCCGGCTTCGCCGGACTCGTGATCGCCACGGGCCGGTGCCCACGAGATTCTCATCACACCAATGCGGCGATGTTTTCGTCACGGTTGTATCGGGCATGGCACAGTAGTGTCCGTGCGAATAACCGTGCTCGGCTGCTCGGGCAGCGTGGTGGGGCCGGATTCGCCCGCGTCGGGTTATCTGCTCCGGGCACCGGACACTCCGCCGTTGGTTCTCGACTTCGGCGGGGGCGTGCTGGGCGCGCTGCAGCGCTACGCCGATCCCGCCTCCGTGCACGTGCTCCTCACCCATCTGCACGCCGACCACTGCTTGGATCTGCCCGGCCTGTTCGTGTGGCGGCGCTACCACCCATCACGCCCGGACGGCAAAGCGCTGCTCTACGGTCCCGGCGACACCTGGTCTCGGCTCGGGGCGGCGTCGTCACCGTACGGAGGCGAAATCGACGACTGCTCAGACATTTTCGACGTTCGACACTGGGTCGACGGCGAACCGGTGACCTTCGGCTCGCTCACGGTGACGCCGCGGGTGGTGGCCCACCCGACGGAGTCCTACGGGATGCGGATCACCGATTCCACCGGCGCGTCGTTCGTCTACAGCGGTGACACCGGCGTCTGCGACCAGCTCGTCGAGCTGGCCCGTGACGCCGACGTCTTTCTCTGCGAGGCCTCCTGGACGCACTCGCCGGATCGCCCGCCCGCTCTGCACCTGTCGGGCACCGAGGCCGGCAGGACCGCGACGCAGGCCGGTGTGCGCGAGCTGTTGCTGACCCACATCCCGCCGTGGACCTCGCGCGAGGACGTGATCAGCGAGGCCAAGGCCGAGTTCGACGGCCCCGTGCATGCGGTGGTGTGCGGCGAGACGTTCGATATCCGCCGCTCTGAGAGGGTCTGAGCATCCGCGTTAGGGTGGCGTCGTGACCAGACGAGAAGACGGCCGCCTCGACGACGAGCTCCGCCCCGTAGTCATCACCCGCGGGTTCACCGATCACCCGGCGGGGTCGGTACTCATCGAATTCGGCCACACCAAGGTCATGTGCACCGCCAGCGTGACCGATGGGGTGCCGCGCTGGCGCAAGGGTTCGGGCCTGGGGTGGCTGACGGCCGAATACGCGATGCTGCCGTCGGCCACCCACACGCGTTCCGACCGCGAGTCGGTGAAGGGGCGGCTGTCCGGACGCACCCAGGAGATCAGCCGGCTGATCGGCCGGTCGCTGCGCGCCTGCATCGACCTGGCGGCGTTGGGGGAGAACACCATTGCCGTCGACTGCGACGTCCTGCAGGCCGACGGCGGCACCCGCACCGCCGCCATTACGGGTGCCTTCGTCGCGCTGGCCGACGCCGTGACGTACCTGGCCGCGGCGGGCAAGCTCTCCGATCCCCGGCCGTTGTCGTGCGCCATCGCGGCGGTCAGCGTCGGGGTGGTCGACGGTCGGATCCGGGTGGACCTGCCGTATGAGGAAGACGCCCGGGCCGAGGTCGACATGAACGTCGTCGCCACCGACACCGGCACGCTCGTGGAGGTGCAAGGGACCGGCGAGGGGGCGACGTTCCCCCGCTCGACGCTGGACAAACTGCTCGACGTGGCGCTGGCGGCATGCGACAAGTTGTTCGCCGCCCAGCGCGAGGCGCTGGCCCTGCCATATCCGGGCGAACTGCCCGAGGGGGCCCCGCCGCCGAAGGCGTTCGGCAGCTGAGCCGGCGGTCGGTCGCCGCCCATGGTCACGGCGCGGTGGCATCACTGCGCCTTAGCGTCGCCATTGTCGTCGGCTCAAAGTCCAAAGCCTTGCGCATTACCGTTCTGGTAAACTAAATCAACACTCATCAATTTGGCAGCAGCCAATGTTTCACCCCCTTTTAGGATCAATCGATGGTTAGTCGGCCAGCCCCACTTGAACATGCCTTTCTCAATACCCCGTGGTGGGCAATGGGGCAGATGACGCGGTCACATACGGAACCGCGGATCAACGAAGTCGCGACCCGCGCAAGGGCGGGTTTGCTCAATATCATCTCGGCAATCACGATCGCGTTATTGCTGTTGCGCCCGGAAACCGACCCGGTGATCATCGTTGGCCCATTCGTGCTGTTTGATATGTTGGCCGCGGCGGTAACCGGCTTAACTCCATTCAGCCCCACCGGCATTCTCGGCACGGCGCTGACGATGAACATTCGTCCGGTGTGGAAACCAACGCGGCCGAAACGGTTTGCCTGGTTGCTGGGTGCCGGTCTCGCAGCGACGTGCCTCGCCATGCGCCTCTTGGGGGCGTCGCCCGTAGCGATGGCGGCCGTTGTCGCGGTCTGCTTTGTTCTGACATGGTCGGAGGCCACGTTGGGATTTTGCGTGGGCTGTTACATGCACAAATTGATTTGGGGCTGCCAAGACTGCGAAGTCCCATATGTCAGGGGAATAGCCCCGGGGCCGGCGATAAACGCGGAAACTCCAGCAATAAACTTGGAAAGTCACGCGTAGATCGGGTGAATCACCCGATCGTCGAGCCCGGCTTGGGTTAGCTCGCGCCCGCCGCGATCACCTGGTCCACCTCGAGGGCGCGGTCGGCCATCTCGGCGTGTGCCTTGTCCAGAGCTTCGGCTTGGTCTTCGTCGGCCTTCATCAGCGCCTCGATGTCGAAGTTGGCCATGTCGTGGACACCCATGTCCCGGAACGCCCTCTGCACCTTGTCGCCCCACAGCCCGATGTCCTTGACGATCGGCACGATGCGGCTGAACAGGTGTGAGCGGAACTGGATCATCAGCGGCGAGGTGTCGACCCACTCGGCACACGCCTTGACGTCCAAGCCGAGCGTCTCGAAGACCTCCTCGCCGCGGAACCGGTCGCGCATCAGGTAGCAGGCGTCCACGACGAACTCCTCGCGTTCGTCCCGCTCGGCCTCGGTCAGCGCGGAGTAGTAGTCCTTGAGCGAGATCCGGCCGAAGGCGACGTGCCGGGCCTCGTCCTGCATGACGTAGGCCAGCACCTGCTTGGCCAGCGAATCCGGCGCGGCCATGTCCCGCAGCACCCCGAAGGCGGCGAGTGCGAGGCCCTCGATCAGAACCTGCATGCCGAGGTAGGGCATGTCCCAGCGCGAGTCGCGCAGGGTGTCGTCCAACAGTGCCGTCAGGTGCTTGTTGATCGGGTAGACCAGGCCGGCCTTCTCCTGCAGCAGCCGCGAGAACGCCTCGACGTGCCGGGCCTCGTCCATGGTCTGGGTGGCCGCGTAGAACTTGGCGTCCAGGTCCGGCACGACCTCGACGATCTTGGCCGCGCACACCATCGCGCCCTGCTCGCCGTGCAGGAACTGCGAGAGCTGCCAGGCCTGGAAGTGCTGGCGCATCTCGGCGCGCCGCGCGTCGTCGGCGGCGTCCCACATCGGGCTGCCGAACAGCGGATGGAATTCGTCGGGCAACCCGACCGGGTTCATCGGGTCTACGTCTTGCGCCCAGTCGATGCGCGACTGCGCATCCCACTGCTTGTCTTTTCCCTTCTGGTACAGCGACAGCAGTCGGGCGCGCCCCTCGTCGTACTCCCAGGTGAAGCGCGCGTTGCCGGCGCTGGGGACCTCCCACGAGTACGGGGAGGGCACGTCGGTGTACTTGTCCCTCGTGGTCATGAGCCGCCCTTCTCTACCTGGTATGACCAGTGGTCATATGACGGGTATCACATTGCGCCGCGTCCGGCGGCGCTGTCAACCCTCTGGAACCGGGAATGGCTCGCTGGCCGGTGCGCGATATCGCTGGACCGGGCCGCGGGCGAACGTCGGCGCGGACCTTCCGGCTAATTTGTTGTCGTGTGGGTAGCGGTTCTTGCGGAGGTGACGGCGATGCGTCGGATCAAGCGGTGACCGAACTCTTGGTCGCGAGCCGCAATCCCAAGAAGCTGCGCGAATTGCGCCGCGTCCTCGACGCGGCCGGCTTGACGCGGCTGGCGTTGCGGTCTCTGCGCGACGTGCCGCCCTTCGAGGAGGCGCCCGAAACGGGCGCGACCTTCGAGGACAACGCGTTGGCCAAGGCGCGGGATGCCTTCGCCGCGACGGGCATGGCTTCGGTGGCCGACGACTCCGGTCTGGAGGTGGCCGCGTTGAACGGCATGCCCGGCGTGCTGTCGGCGCGCTGGTCGGGCACGCACGGCGACGACGCGGCGAACACCGCGCTGTTGCTGGCGCAGTTGCGTGACGTGCCCGACGAGCGTCGCGGCGCTGCGTTCGTGTCCGCCTGCGCGCTGGCGGGGCCGTTCGGGGAGGTCGTCGTCCGCGGCGAGTGGACCGGCAGCATCGCCCACGAACCCCGCGGCGACGGCGGCTTCGGTTATGACCCGGTCTTCGTTCCCGACGGCTCCGATCGCACCGCGGCGCAGCTCAGTCCCGAAGAGAAGGACGCGGTCTCCCATCGCGGCCGCGCCCTCGCGCAGTTGGTGCCGGCGCTCCGCGACCTGCCTAGCTAGCGCCGGCCGGGCGGGAAGCTGGCCGCTCGAGCACTACAGCCCGAAGCGGGCCTTGACGTCCCTGGTCTGGAAGTGCTCGACGATGATGCCCAGCAGCGGGATCGTCCCGGCGAGCAGCACGCCGATCGTCTTGGGAATCGGCCACCGCACCTTGACCGCCAGGTTGAACGCGGTCAGGACGTAGACGAAGTACACCCAGCCGTGCACCACCTCGATCCAGCGGATCTCGTGGTGCAACACCAGGTGGGAGAAGATCTCGTAGCACAGCGCGATCAGCCACAGACCCGTCGCCCACGCCATGACCCGGTAGCCGAGCAACGCGGTGCGGATCTTCTCGACGGGGAAGGCCGACGCCGATTTCTCCGGTGTGGTCATGCGGTGGTCCTGTTCTGTTTTTCGGTGTCTTGTCTGGCGAGCTCGGCGAGGTAGGCGTTGTACTGGGCCAACGCGGGATCGTCGGACGGCTGGTGCGCCGGCGCGGGGCGCTCGGGCAGCAAGCCCGCGGGTATCTCGGTCTGGGCGGCGTCCTGCTCGGGCTCCGGCGGCATCTCCTCATAACGCACGTATTTGCGGTACGCGTACACGCAGAACCAGGCGAACAGCGGCCATTGCAGCGCGTAGCCCAGGTTCTGGAACGTGCCCGAGACAGACTGGAATCGGGTCCACTGCCACCAGCCCAACGCCAGGCAACCGCAGGCCGCGACGATCACCAAGGCGATCAGAGCGGGCCTGCGACGACGGGTGGTGGACACCCCTTGAAGGTACCGCTCACGATTTGGGTCCGACGAATTCGCCGACGGGTCGGTCCCGGTGCCGAGCGGTACGATCGGCACGCTGCGGGCGTGATGAAATTGGCAAACATGCCGGCTTTAGGTGCCGGTGCTCGGGAGAGCTTGAGGGTTCGAGTCCCTCCGCCCGCACTGATGTTGGCCATCGCGAGGCGTTAAACCCCGTGTGCGGGGTACATGCACTCCACGGGGACGCAAGGGAGACGCCATGGCCACCGAAAACCAATGCGAGCATGCCCTCACCGCGAAAGATGCGGAACTGGCCGAGCGCAGGGCCGGTGAGGCTCGCGAACGCGCCGCGCACGCGGGGCTCTCGGCCGCTCGCAGCCTCGAGGAATCGGCCCTCAGACACGAACGGGTGGCGCGGGTGCAAGACCGGGCCGTCGAGCAAGGCGTGTCGCATGTGGGCGTTCACCGCGATTCGGCGGCCCATCATCGCGAATTCGCGGCCGAGGATCGCAAGCTGGCCGAGCTCAAGCGAAAAGAGTCCGAGGCCGACCTGGCCGTCGATTAAGCGTCCAGGAAACGCGCGCGCACTTCTGGCGGGGGAACCGGGCACGTGTCGTACTTGCCGAAGATGCGGTAGCGGATGCCGGCAACCTTGTCGTAAAGCCAGTCGCGCACGGGGGCCGGGATGATCCGGGCCACCCCGAACAGCTTCCACGGGCCGCCGAGGTAATCGACCACTCGCATCGCGGCGGCGGATCGGACGGCCACCCGCTCCTCCGGCTCGCCGGGTTGGTCGACGAAAACCACTGAGTCCACGTCTTTGATGGTGGGGTGCCGCGCGACGACAGCCTGGGCGTAGTCGCTGTCGAGGGCCGCGAAGCGCAGGGTGCCGTGGGGATCGAACCGAAGTATCGTCCGCACCGCCGAGTTGCAGACGCCGCAAACTCCGTCGTAGAGCAAGACGGGAGACACCGTTTCACCGCTCATACCTCCAGGCTACGGCGATGCCGGCCGCTCGGGTTGACCTTCGGTAAGGCAACCCTTAGTTTGTGGGGGTAACAAACCGGGAGGTGGCGGATGCGGACTGTGGCGCCGCGCCAAGGCGGGCGACCGCCGACTATCGCGCTCGATGACGTCATCGCAATCGGCCGCGACCTCGGCATGCGGCGCCTGAGCGTCAACGCCGTCGCGTCGCGGCTCGGAGTCTCGGCTACCGCGCTCTACCGCCACGTCGAGAGCCGCTGGGAGCTCGAGCGGCTGGTCGGCGAGAGCCTGCTCGCCGAACTCGACCTTCGCGACGATCCCGGCGCGGACACCGAACGGCACCTGATGTCGTTCGCGCTGCAGCTGCAAGGCTTCACCGCCGAGCACCCCGGGCTGGCGTCATACCTTCAGGTGCTGTTCCCACGCGGCGACGCCGGCCGGCGGCTGCTGGCGACCGAGGTCGAGGCGCTGACCCGGCGCGGTTATGCCGCGGACGCCGCCATGGTGTTGAGCAGCGCGGTGGCCACGCTGGCGATCAGTCTGGCCGCCCGCGAGGAGAGCAACGCCAACACGACGGGTGAGGACCAGGCCGGCGGCTACGCGCAGGAACGCGACGCGGTCGCCGACGGCTTGTCCGGCGATCCGCGCCTCGGTGCCGCCTGGGCCGGGTTGCCCCAAGCGTCGAGTGCTGAATTCGTGCGGCTGTTGCTCGCCGCTTCGATCCGGGGGCTGGTGGGGATGATCCCGCCGGGCCGCCCGTTCGCCGAAGTCGCCGCGGAGTTGAACGCCGCGAGGAAGGACCGCTGATGGCACGGGGGCTCCAGGGTGCGATGCTGCGGGGCTTCGGCGCCCGCGACCACGTCGCGACGGTGATCGAAACCGTCCGGATCGCGCCGCATTTCGTGCGGATACGGATGACGTCGCCGACGCTGTTCGAAGACGTGGACGCCGAACCCGCCGCCTGGTTGCGGTTCTGGTTCCCCGACCCCGACGGGTCCAAGACCGAGTTCCAGCGTGCCTACACCATCTCCGAGGCGGACGTCACCACCGGCCGATTCGCCGTCGACGTCGTGCTGCACGAGCCCGCCGGCCCGGCGTCGCAGTGGGCGCGCTCGGTGCGACCGGGTGCCACGATCGCCGTGATGGCGTTGATGGGCTCCTCGCGTTTCGACGCGCCCGACGAACAGCCGGCCGGCTATCTGTTGATCGGTGACTCCGCGTCGATTCCGGGCATGAACGGCATCATCGGGGTCGTCCCCGACGACGTGCCGATCGAGATGTACCTCGAACAGCACGACGACGATGACGTCCTGATCCCGCTCGCCGAGCATCCCCGCCTGCGAGTGCACTGGGTCGCGCGGCGTGACGACAGATCGCTGGCGGCGGCCATCGACAGCCGCGATTGGTCCAACTGGTACGCGTGGGCGACGCCCGAAGCCGCGGTGCTCAAGCACGTGCGGACGCGGCTGCGTGACGAGTTCGGCTTCCCCAAGTCCGTGATCCATGCCCAGGCGTACTGGAGCGCCGGGCGTGCGATGGGCACCCAGCGCGGTGACCAAACAGGGGACGCGAAAGAAGTTGAGGCCCAGCGTCATCCGGCGGCCCAGACACCCGTTCGGGCGACCCGCGGCAGCTGGCGCGCCCAGGCCGCCGGCCGGTTGCTCGCACCGCTGCGCCCGGCGCTGATCCTTTCGGGTGTGCTGCAGGCGGTCATCACCGTCGTACAGCTGGCGCCGTTCGTGCTGTTGGTCGAGCTGGCCCGCCTCCTGGTGGCCGGGGCGCCCGCATCGCGCCTGTGGGACGTCGGGATCGCGGCCGTCGCGCTGCTGGGCACGGGCGCCCTCCTCGGTGCGGCCCTCACGCTCTGGCTGCACGTCGTCGACGCGCGGTTCGCCGCCGACCTGCGGTCACGGCTGCTGCGCAAGCTGTCTCGATTGCCGCTGGGCTGGTTCACCGAGCGCGGATCGGGGGCGATCAAGCAGCTGCTGCAGGACGACACGTTGTCGCTGCACTATCTGGTCACCCACGCCATCCCCGACGCCGTCGCGGCGGTCATCGCGCCGGTGGCGGTCCTGGTCTATCTGTTCGTCGTCGACTGGCGGGTCGCGCTGGTGCTGTTCCTGCCGGTCCTGGTCTACCTGGTGTTGACGTCGTCGCTCACCATTCAATCCGGGCCGCGCATCCCGCAATCGCAGCGCTGGGCCGAGAAAATGAACGGCGAGGCCGGCGCCTACCTGGAGGGCCAGCCGGTGATCCGCGTCTTCGGTGGCGCGGCCGCGTCGAGCTTCCGGCGCCGGCTGGACGAATACGTCGAGTTCCTCGTCTCCTGGCAACGCCCACTGGCCGGCAAGAAGACGCTGATGGACCTGGTCACCCGCCCCTCGACCTTCCTGTGGCTCATCGTGCTCGCGGGCACGCTGCTCACGGTCACCGGCCGGATGGATCCGGTGAACCTCCTGCCATTCCTGTTGTTGGGCACCACATTCGGCGCGCGACTGCTCGGGATCGCGTACGGGGTGGGCGGCATCAGCGCCGGCATGTTGGCCGCCCGGCGACTGCAGAACACCCTCGACGAGCCGGAGCTCGCCGTGGCAGAGCCAGACCGGCCGGCGGATTCGTCGGCGACCGTGGTCTTCGACGACGTCAGCTTCGGTTACCGCCCGGACGTTCCGGTAATTCAGGGCGTGACGCTGACGCTGCGGCCCGGCACGGTCACCGCCCTGGTCGGCCCGTCCGGGTCGGGCAAGTCGACGCTGGCTGCCCTGCTGGCCCGGTTCCACGACGTCGAGCGCGGGGCGATCCGCGTTGGCGGGCAAGACATCCGGTCGATGACCGCCGAGGAGCTCTACGCCAAGGTCGGATTCGTCCTACAGGAAACGCAGCTGGTGCACGGCAGCATCGCCGACAACATCGCGCTGGCCGTGCCCGACACCACCGCGGCACAGATCCAGGAGGCGGCGCGCAAGGCGCAGATCCACGACCGCATCACGCGATTGCCAGACGGCTACGACACCGTGCTGGGTGCGGGCACCGGCCTGTCGGGAGGGGAACGACAACGGCTGACCATCGCCCGCGCGATCCTGGCCGACACGCCCGTGCTAATCCTCGACGAGGCCACCGCATTCGCCGATCCTGAATCGGAATACCATGTGCAGCAGGCGCTTAACCGATTGATGCGGGATCGGACCGTGCTGGTGATCGCCCACCGGCTGCACACCGTCACCGGAGCCGACCAGATCGTCGTGCTCGACCACGGCCGGATCGCCGAGCGCGGCACGCATGACGAGTTGCTGGCGGCCGGCGGGCGGTACCGACGGCTGTGGGCCGGTGGCCGCCGAATCGACCGGGTCGGGGCCGCCACCACGGCGGGGGAGGGGGCCCGATGATCCGCACGTGGCTGGGCCTGGTGCCCGCGCACCGCCGGCCCGGGGTCGTCGCCTACGCCGCGCTGGCGGTCCTGTCCGTGGTGGCGCGGGCGGGTGCCACCGTCCTGCTGGTCCCGCTGGTGGGCGCGCTGTTCAGCGCCGAGCCCCACCGCGCGCTGGTCTGGCTGGGCTGGCTCACCACCGCGACGGCGGCCGGATGGGCGATCGACACCGCGACGGCGCGCATCGGCTTCGACCTCGGGTTCGCCGTCCTCGACCACAGCCAGCACGACGTGGCGGATCGGCTGCCCGCCGTGCGGCTGGACTGGTTCACCGCCGAGCGCACCGCGACGGCGCGGCAGGCGATCGCCGCCACCGGGCCGGAATTGGTCGGCCTCGTCGTCAACCTGCTGACGCCGCTCACTTCCGCCATCCTGCTGCCCGCCGCCATCGCGGTGGCCTTACTGCCGATTTCCTGGCCGCTGGGGATCGCCGCGCTGGGCGGCGTACCGCTGCTGTTGGGTGCGTTGTGGGCCTCGGCACGACTGGCGCGGCGCGCGGACGCTGCGGCCGACGAAGCCAATGGCGCGCTCACCGAACGGATCATCGAATTCGCCCGCACCCAGCAGGCGTTGCGGTCGGCGCGACGGGTGGAGCCGGCGCGCAGCCTGGTCGGCGACGCGCTGGCGGCGCAGCACGGGGCGACGATGCGGTTGTTGGCGATGCAGGTTCCGGGCCAGCTGCTGTTCAGCCTGGCCAGCCAGCTGTCGCTGATCCTGTTGGCGGGGGCCACCGCGGCGTTGACGGTGAACGGGGCGGTGACGGTGCCCGAGGCGATCGCCTTGATCGTCGTGATCGTGCGTTACCTGGAGCCGTTCACCACGATCAGTGAACTGGCGCCCGCCCTCGAAAGCACCCGCGCCACCCTCGACCGCATTCGCTCGGTCCTCAGTGCGCCGCTGATGAGCGCCGGCGCCGCCGCACTGGCCGACCCGGCCGCGGCGCCCCGTATCGAGTTCGCCGACGTCGAATTCCGTTATGCCGGAGCGAGCGCAGCGGTCCTCGACGGAGTGAGTTTCGTTTTGCAGCCGGGCGGCACGACGGCCATCGTCGGGCCCTCCGGATCCGGCAAGAGCACGATCCTGGCGTTGATCGCCGGCCTGCACGAGCCCACCCGGGGCCGGGTCCTGATCGACGGCGTCGACGCGGCGACGCTGGACGCCGAATCCCGCCGGGCGGCGAGCAGCGTGGTGTTCCAACACCCCTACCTGTTCCACGGGTCGGTCCGCGACAACGTGTTCGCCGGGGATCCCGGCGCCGCAGACGACCGGTTCAACCGGGCCGTCGCCCTCGCCCGCGTCGACGAACTCATCGGCCGGTTGCCCGACGGCGCGGACACGATCGTCGGCGAAGCCGGCTCCGCGCTCTCCGGCGGCGAACGCCAACGGGTCAGCATCGCGCGAGCGCTGCTCAAACCCGCGCCGATACTGCTCGTCGACGAGGCGACCAGCGCCCTGGACACCGAGAACGAGGCCGCGGTGGTCGACGCGCTGACCCTGGACACCCGCGCACGCACCCAGGTGATCGTGGCGCACCGGTTGGCCAGCATCCGGCACGCCGACCGCGTCCTTTTCCTGGACGACGGCCGGGTGGTCGAGGACGGAACGGTCGACGAATTGCTCGCAGCGGGTGGACGATTCGAGGAGTTCTGGCGCCAGCAGCACGAAGCCGCGGAATGGCGCATTCTGGCCGACTAAATCGCCGCCGTTGACCGCGGCACTTGCGGTATGCCTTACAGTTTGTCAGTCGGGCACGGTTGTCCGGGTACAGGAGGCGTGCTGTTCATGAGTGCTCTGGTAGCGATTCCGCGGTACCCCGGCGACGTGACCCCGCAATGGCTGTCGGCCGCGCTGAGCGGGCACGGCGCGCCCGTCGAGGTCGCCGAGGTGGACGTGGTCGCGATCGGCACCGGTCAGACGGGAGCCACCTACCGGGTGTCCGCCCGCTACGCGACGGACGGCGCCGACCTGCCGGAGACGTTCGTGATCAAGCTTCCGGCCCAGGACGACGCCGTGCGCGACCGCGTCGTCATCGGATATCGCAGCGAATGCGCGTTCTACTCATCCGTGGCCGACCGGGTGCAGGTGCCGACGCCGCGGTGTTTCTACTCCGAGATTTCCGAGGATGCGATGGAGTTCGCCTTGCTGCTCGCCGACCAGGCGCCGGCCGTGCAGGGCGACCAGCTCGCGGGCTGCGGCGAAGCCGAAGCGCGCCTGGCGGTTACGGCTCTGGCCGGCCTGCACGCGCCCAGCTGGTGCGATCCGGTGTGGCTCGATTTCCCGGGCATCGCGTTCGGCAGACCCGACGAGGCCGGGGCCGGCGGCATGGGCGAGGTGGCGAAGATGAGTGCCGACATCACGCTGGACAAGCTGGGCGATCGGATGAGCGCCGAGGACCGCGACACCTTCAGCGCGGCAATGGGTTCGGTGACGCCGTGGCTGCTCGCCGAGTATGACCGGTTCGCCCTGCTGCACGGCGACTATCGCCTGGACAATCTGTTGTTCGACCCCGCCCGCACCCGGGTCAGCGTGGTGGACTGGCAGACGCTCGGCGTCGGATTGCCGGCCAGGGATTTGGCCTACTTCACCGCGACGAGCCTCGATTCGCAACTGCGCGCGGGCATCGAACGGGAGCTGGTCGCCGACTACCACCGGGCCTTGACGACGTGCGGGGTCACCGACTACGCCGCCGAAACGTGTTGGCGTGACTACCGCCTCGGAGTGCTGCAGGCGCCGCTGATCTCCGCGCTGGGGTTCGCGTTCGCCGCGGCGACCGAGCGCGGCGACGACATGGTGCTCGCGATGCTTAGCCGCGGCTGCCGGGCGATCCGTGAGCTCGGGACGCTGGAGCTGATCGGCTAGATGGCTCAGAGGTCGCCGGTGAAGTCGGCGCTGAGCCAGCGGTCGGGGCGAATGCTGAACATCACCTCTTCCACGCCCTCCATGCTGCGGATGAACGCCCGCCCGCCTTCCTCGCCGAGGTAGCGGATCGCGATGGCTTCCTGCACGTCGGCCGGCGCGGGGTTGGTGGTGTCGACAACGGTGCCTTCGACCACCACGTATTGGTAGGGCGGTTCCTCACGCTGGACCACCAGCGTCACCCGCCCGGTCCGCTCGATGAGCCTTGCCTTGCGGCTGGACGCCCCGGTCATGATCCGGATGTTCCCGCCCGGGGTGTAGTCGTACCAGATGGGAACACTGGCCGGCGGCCGGCCGTCGGCCGCGTCGACGGACAGGACCGCGACGTGCATGCCGGCCAAAAACTCCTGACGTTCGCTCTCGGTGAAGGCTTTCATGTGCCCTGCAAGCGTCGATGCCGGGAAATCTATTCCCGGAGCGAACGGCCCCTCAGTACTGCGTCGAGCCTTGGTCCACCGGGATGCGGGCCGCGGTCACCTTGCGTGACTCGTCGCTGGCCAGCCAGCACACGGTGTCGGCGATTTCGTCCGGCTCGGCGACCCAGTCGGGCAGGAACGGGGTGAGCACGTGGGTCAGTTGCGGGTTGGTCTCCATGGCCTTGCCCACGGCCGCGACCATGTCGCCGGTTCCCATCGGCGTGTTCACCGGTCCGGGGTGCACGCTGTTGACCCGGATCGAATGCTTGCCCAGCTCGGCGGCGAAGGCCCGCGCCATCCCGGCGACGGCGTGCTTGCTGGCCGTGTAGTGGATCATGAACGGCTGCATCTTCATTCCGGCCGCGGAACTGATCAGGATGATGGAGCCGCCGCGACCGCCTTCGATGATCTTGTCCGCGCCGGCCATCACGGTGTTCCAGGTGCCCGTCACGTTGATGTCCATGACGTCGCGGAAGTTCTCCGGGGTGATCTCGTTCCAGGGCTGCGGGGCCGCGACACCGGCGTTGGCGACGATGATGTCCAACCGCCCGAGCGCGGCCACACCGTCGTCGACGGCTTTGCGGAGCCCCTCGAAGTCGCGGGTGTCCACGATCGAGGCGATGATCCGGCGGTTCGTTTGCTCGACCAGGCGGACGGTCTCGCTGAGGTCGTCGGGAGTCGCCGGGTCGTAGGGGACGCACGACGGCAGCTTGCCGGCGATGTCGACGGCGATGATGTCGGCGCCCTCCTGCGCCAGACGAACCGCGTGCGCCCGACCCTGCCCGCGCGCCGCTCCGGTGATGAATGCCACCCTGCCCGCAAGCTTGCCGCTCATAGTTGCTCCTCCACTGGGGTCGGCCGGGCCGTCATCGCTGCGCCGCTTTGACCAGGTTGGACCCGATGATCAATCGCTGAATCTCGCTGGTGCCCTCGTAGAGCCGCAGCAGCCGCACATCGCGGTAGATGCGCTCGACGGGGACACCGTGCATGTACCCGCTGCCGCCGTGGACCTGCACCGCCAGATCGGCTACGTTGCCGGCCATTTCGGTGCAGAACAGCTTGGCGGCCGAGGGGGCGACCCGGCGGTCTTCGCCGGTGACCCAGAGCCGCGCGGCGTCGCGCACCAGCGCGCGGCCGGCCAGGACGCCGGTCTGCTGGTCGGCGATCATCGCCTGGACCAACTGGAAGGTCCCGATCGGCGCGCCACCCTGCGTCGCGGTGGCCGCGTAGCTGACCGACTCGTCGAGCGCGCGCTGCGCGGCGCCGACCGCCAGCGCGGCGATGTGGACCCGGCCACGGGCCAGTGAGGTCATCGCCGCCCGGTAACCGATGTCTTCGCTGCCGCCGATCAGCGCGCCGTCCTCGACGCGGACGTCGTCGAAGGTGACGTCGGCGGTCCAGGCGCCCTCCTGGCCCATCTTGGCGTCCTTGGCGCCGACCTCCACGCCCGGCGCCTTCGCGGGAACCAGAAAAACGGCGATCCCGGGACCCTGTTCGTCGGCCGGGCGCGTCCGCGCGAACACCACGAACAGGTCGGCGACGGGCGCATTGGTGATGAAGCGCTTCTGCCCGGAGATCACCCAATCACCTTCGTCGCGAACGGCTTTCGTCCGCAGGCCCGCCGGGTTGGAGCCCGCGCCGGGCTCGGTCAACGCGAAGGAGGCGACGACGTCTCCAGACGCCATCGACTCCAGCCAGCGGGACTTCTGTTCGTCGGTGCCGAAGCCGACCAGAACCTGTCCGGCGATGCCGTTGTTGGTGCCGAACATCGATCGCAGCGCCAGCGAGGTGTAACCCAATTCCATTGCCAGCTCGACGTCTTGCATCAGGTTCAGGCCGAGGCCGCCCCATCGCTGGGGAATCGCATACCCGAACAGGCCCATCTTCTTGGCCTGGTCGCGCAAATCGTCGGGCACCCGGTCCTCGGTCAGGATCTCCTGCTCGCGCGGGACCACGGTGGTGCGGACGAAGTGACGGGTCTGGGCGAGGATCTCCTGAAAATCGTCGTCGGCGACCTCGGGCGGTTCGGTGATGGTCATAGGCGGACGCTCCATCTTCGGCACTCGTTGGTAGCGAGTCGCTCAGCCGCGGCGGGCCGGCCAGCTCAACGGTCCGGGGTAGGAACCCGGCACCGGAGCAGATCCTATATGAAATATGATATTCGACTGCCGGGACGTCCCCCGGATCACATTGCGGAGGAAGGCGGGATCAGGTGTCGTTGCTCGACGGTCGGACGGCGGTCATCACGGGTGGTGCGCAAGGGCTGGGATTCGCCATTGCCCAGCGGTTCATCGCCGAGGGGGCGCGGGTTGTGCTCGGGGACCTGAACCTGGAGGCCACCGAAGCCGCGGCCACGGCGTTGGGCGGCAGCGACGTCGCGCTGGCCAAGCGGTGTGACGTCACCCGGGCCGCGGAGGTCGAGGCGCTGATCTCGGCCGCGACCGAAGGCTTCGGTGCGCTCGACATCATGGTCAACAACGCCGGGATCACCCGCGACGCCACCATGCGCAAGATGACCGAGGAACAGTTCGACCAGGTCATCGAGGTACACCTGAAGGGCACCTGGAACGGCACCCGGCTGGCCGCCGCCATCATGCGGGAGAACAAGCGGGGCGCCATCGTCAACATGTCTTCCGTATCGGGCAAGGTCGGCATGATCGGCCAGACCAACTATTCGGCGGCGAAGGCCGGGATCGTCGGGATGACCAAAGCCGCGGCCAAGGAGCTCGCGTACCTGGGGGTCCGGGTGAACGCGATCGCTCCCGGCCTGATTCGTTCGGCGATGACGGAGGCCATGCCGCAACGCATCTGGGACGAGAAGGTCGCCGAAATCCCGATGGGCCGCGTCGGTGAGCCCAGCGAAGTCGCCGGCGTCGCTTTGTTTTTGGCCTCCGACCTGTCCTCATACATGACCGGCACCGTGATGGAGGTCACGGGCGGTCGGCACATATGAGTTCTGCTCGGCGGGGGAAGGGGTAGCCATGCGCGAGACCGTCATCTGTGAACCCGTGCGGACCCCGATCGGTCGCTACGGCGGGATGTTCAAGCCACTGACCGCCATCGACCTCGGGGTCGCGGCCCTAAAGGGCCTGCTCGAGCGCACTTCGATCGCGCCCGAGGCGGTGCAGGACGTGATCCTGGGTCACTGCTATCCCAGCAGCGAGGCGCCGGCGATCGGTCGGGTGGTGGCGCTGGATGCGGGCCTGCCGGTGACGGTTCCCGGGATGCAGGTCGACCGCCGCTGTGGTTCGGGCCTGCAGGCGGTGATCCAGGCGTGCCTGCAGGTGGGCCACGGCGATCACGATCTCGTGGTCGCCGGTGGCTGCGAAAGCATGAGCAACGTCGCCTTCTACTCCACCGATATGCGTTGGGGCGGCGCGCGAACCGGCGTGCGGGTGCACGACGGGCTGGCGCGCGGACGCACCACGGCCGGCGGCCGCCACCACCCGGTGCCCGGCGGAATGCTGGAGACCGCCGAGAATCTGCGCCGCCAGTACGGCATATCGCGCCTGGAACAAGACGAACTCGCGGTGCGGTCGCACCAGCGCGCGGTGTCCGCGCAGAAGGACGGCACGCTCGCCGAGGAGATCATCCCGGTCGCGGTGCGCAGCCGCCACGGCGAGGAACTGATCGACACCGACGAGCATCCGCGCGCCGACACGTCGGTGGAGTCGTTGAGCAAGCTCAGACCCGTGCTGGCGAGCGAAGATTCGGAGGCCACAGTCACTGCCGGCAATGCCAGCGGGCAGAACGACGCGGCGTCGATGTGCGTGGTGACGACGCCGGAGAAGGCCGCCGAATACGGTCTGACCCCATTGGTTCGCCTGGTGTCGTGGGGCGTGGCCGGGGTGGCGCCCCACATCATGGGCATCGGCCCGGTACCGGCCACCGAGGTGGCGCTCGCCAGGGCGGGCCTGCGGCTGTCCGACATCGACCTCATCGAGCTCAACGAAGCCTTTGCCGCACAAGCGCTTGCGGTCATGCGGGAGTGGAACTTCGGCGACGCCGACCACGAGCGCACCAACGTGCACGGGTCGGGCATCTCCCTGGGCCACCCCGTCGGTGCGACGGGCGGACGGATGCTGGCCACCCTGGCGCGCGAGCTCAACCGCCGCGAGGCGCGCTACGGGCTGGAAACCATGTGCATCGGCGGCGGCCAGGGGCTGGCGGCGGTGTTCGAGCGGGTCGCCGCGACGTGACCGGCCCCCTGAGCGGCATCACCGTCGTCGAGGTGTCCAGCTTCGTCGCCGCCCCGCTGTGTGGCATGACGCTCGGTCAGCTCGGCGCCGAGGTGATCAGGATCGATCCGATCGGTGGCGCGTCCGACGTGCAGCGCTGGCCGCTGGCGGCGGACGGAACCTCGATCTACTGGACCGGTCTCAACAAGGGAAAGCGCTCGGCCACCATCGATTTGCGTGCTCCGGAAGGGCAAGAGCTGGTCCAGCGGCTCATCGTCGAGGGGGACGGCGTGGTGGTGACCAACGCCGCCGGCCTGCCCTGGCTCAGCCACGACACGTTGACGGACAAGCGGCCCGACGTCATCCACGTGCAACTGCTCGGGCGCGGCGATGGCTCCACCGCGGTCGACTACACGGTCAACGCCGGCATCGGATACCCACTCGTCACCGGTCCCGCCGACCACGCCGGCCCTGTCAATCACGTGCTGCCGGCCTGGGACGTGTGCTGCGGCCTGTACGCCGCGCTGGCCGTGGTGACCGCCGTTAGCCGCCGCGATGCATCGGGGGTGGGCGCGCGGGTCACGTTGGCGCTCGAGGATGTCGCGCTGGCCACCGCCGGGAACCTGGGACTGCTGACCGAGCCGCAAGTCACCGGCACCCAACGCCAACGACTCGGCAACGCCATCTACGGCCAGTACGGCCAGGACTTCGTCAGCGGTGACGGCGCCCGCTTCATGGTTGTCACCTTGACGAGCAGGCACTTTCGCGACCTGGTCGATGTGACCGGCGTCGGCGCCGCCGTGGCGGCGCTCGCCGAGGCGCTGGGTGTCGACTTCGGTTCCGAGGGTGACCGCTACCGGTACCGCGACGTGTTGTCCGGCCTGTTCGCCACCTGGTTCGCCGACCATACCGCCGACGAGATCACCGCCGCGCTGTCGGGCACGACGGTGCTATTCGAGCGATACCGCACCTTTGCCGAGGTCGCGGCGAGCCCGAAAGTGACCGCCAATCCACTGTTTTCCCGATTGCACCAGGACGGCCTGGGGGAATATTTCGCCCCCGGCCTGCCGGTCGCGTTCGACGGCGCGCACGCCGCCGGCGCACCGGCGCCCCACCTGGGGCAGGACACCGCGGACCTGCTCGAGCGGCGTCTGGGGTTGACGACCGCCGACATCGAACGCCTGGCGAAGGCGAAGACCATCGCTTGCTGAGCAAGCCCAGAGGAAAGACAGCGCATGACCAAACTCGCCCAGACCCTCGGGCTGACCGAATTGCAGACCGAAATCATCGCCACCGTAAGGCAGTTCGTCGAGAAGGACGTCATTCCCAGCGCCGCGGAGCTCGAACGCGGCGACATTTACCCGCAGGACATCGTCGACCGGATGCGCGACATGGGGTTGTTCGGGCTGATGATTCCGCAGGAGTACGGCGGCCTGGGGGAGTCGCTGCTGACCTACGCGCTGTGCGTCGAGGAGCTGGCGCGCGGCTGGATGAGCGTGTCCGGGGTGCTCAACACCCACTTCATCGTGGCCTACATGCTGCGCCAGCATGGCACCGAGGCGCAAAAGCAGCGGTTCCTGCCGCGGATGGCGACCGGCGAGACGCGCGGGTCCTTTTCGATGTCGGAGCCTGAGCTGGGCTCCGACGTGGCGGCGATCCGGACTCGGGCGGTGCGCCATCCGGATGGCGACTACACCATCAACGGCCAGAAGATGTGGCTCACCAACGGCGGCAGCTCGACGCTGATCGCGGTGCTGGTGCGCACGGAGGAAGGCGCCGACAAGCCGCACCGGAACTTGACCGCATTCCTGGTGGAGAAGCCCACCGGGTTCGGTGAAGTCGTGCCCGGCCTGGTGATCCCCGGCAAGATCGACAAGCTGGGTTACAAGGGGATCGACACCACCGAGCTCGTCTTCGACGGCTACCGGGCGAGCGCCGACGACGTTCTGGGCGGCGCCCCCGGGCAGGGGTTCGTCCAGATGATGGACGGCATCGAGGTCGGCAGGGTCAACGTGTCGGCCCGCGCGTGCGGCGTCGGCATCCGCGCTTTCGAACTGGCGGTCCGCTACGCCCAGCAGCGCCACACCTTCGGCAAGCCCATCGCCGAACACCAGGCCATCGCGTTTCAGCTGGCGGAGATGGCCACCAAAATCGAGGCCGCACACCTGATGATGGTCAACGCCGCCCGCCTGAAGGATTCGGGCGAGCGCAACGACGTCGCCGCCGGGATGGCCAAGTATCTTGCCAGCGAGTACTGCACCGAAGTCACCCAGCAGAGCTTCCGGATCCACGGCGGCTACGGCTATTCCAAGGAATACGAGATCGAGCGGCTGATGCGCGATGCGCCGTTCCTGCTCATCGGCGAGGGAACCAGCGAAATACAGAAGTCGATCATCAGCAAGCGCCTGCTCGCCGAGTATCAGGTGTAACGATGACGGCCCCGGATTTCGCGGCGCGACCGCAACTTTCCGACGATGTCGCTCGCCTCATCCGCCAGCGGATCTTCGATGGCACCTACCGTGCGGATTCCTATGTCCGCCTGGACCAATTGGCCGCCGAATTGGGAATCAGCGTCACACCGGTGCGGGAGGCGCTCTTCGCGCTGCGCGCGGAAGGGCTGATCGCCCAGCAGCCCCGGCGCGGGTTCATGGTGTTGCCGGTGACCGGTCGCGACGTCACCGACGTGGCGAACGTGCAGGCTCACGTCGGTGGCGAACTCGCGGCGCGGGCCGCCCTCAACATCACCGACGACCAACTGAGCGAACTCAAACAGATCCAGGCGGAGCTCGAAGACGCCTACGCCGGTGACGACGACGAGCGGACGGTGCTGCTGAACCACCAGTTCCACCGCGCCATCAACGTCGCGGCGGATTCGCCGAAACTCGCCCAGCTGATGTCCCAGATCACCCGTTACGCACCGGAATCGGTGTTTCCCGCGATCGAGGGCTGGCCGGAGCAATCGATGCGGGACCATCGCCGGATCCTGTCCGCGCTGAGGAAGCGCGATGGCCGGCTCGCGCGCTCGGCGATGTCGCAACACCTTGCCGCCGGTGCCGTTCCGTTGATCGATCACCTCACCGCTCGTGGCGTCGTCGTCGACGCCGGGCGTCCGACGTCTGGCTAACTGTTGTCTGCCGAGCGCGACTCAGCTTAGGCTGCCATCGGAGGGGGCAACAACAGAGCGAGGAACAGTGCCCCGAACGATTCGCCCATCGGCCGTGTTCGTTGCAGCCGCGGTCGCCGTAGCCCTTGCACCGCCGGCCGTCGCCGAACCGCTCGACCCGATCCCCGGCAACGGAGTCTTTGTCGTGGGGCCCGACATCGCGCCGGGCCTCTACCACACGGGTGGGTCGGGGTCGGCCTTCGGTGTGTGGATCAACAACGTGCCCACCCAGGAGTCGATGTGCTCGTGGTTCACCTACAGCACGCCCGACGCGAACAAGGACCACGTGCTGCAGACGAACACGTCGATCGGACCGATGTACGCGAACATCAACACCGCGGTCAAGGCCTTCGAGTCGCAGAACTGTCAACCCTGGACGCGGGTCTCCTAGGCTCGGTTGGCGTCGCTCAGCATCTGACGCAACCGACCGGTGTCGACCTTGCCGGTGCCGCCGCGGGGGACGTCGTCATCGGAGTCCAGCAGCAGCCATGCCGTCGGTACCTTGAAGGCGCTGAGCAACTTTCGAGCGCACCCGGTCAGCGTTTCCGCGGTCAGCGCGCCGTCGCACACCACGGCCGCGCCCACCCGATCGCCCGCCGTGCCGGGAACGTTGGTGACGAAGGCGCTACGGACGCCCTCGACGGTGCGCAGCGCCCGTTCGACCTCGCTGGGGTAGACGGTCGCACCGCTGACCTTGAACATGTCGTCGGTGCGCCCGTGGTAGAACAGGAACCCTTCCGCGTCGAGGTGGGCCAGGTCGCCGGTGGGGTAGAAGCCGTCGGCGGTGAACAGGTCTTCTCGGCCGCGGCCGCAGATGCCGCGCAAGGTGTGCGGTCCCCGAATCTGGATCATGCCCACCGCGCCGGGTGGAACCGGCTCCCCGCTGTCCGGGTCGACGATGCGAACGTCCATGCCGGCGAACGGCTTTCCGCAGCTGCCCCACGCCGACTCCGGCATGTCGGTGTCGGCGGGGTAGCCGCAGTACGGGCCGAACGCCTCGGTCATGCCGAAGAGCGCGGCCCGGGCGCCGGGTCGGGCCCGCTGTTCGGGCGGCAGCAGGGCCTGCAGGCTGCCCGGCCGCAGGGCCGAGAGATCGGCGCCGACCGTGGCGGCGTGCCGCGCCAGCGTTTCGGCCTGGTCCGGCCAGCCGCGAAACAGCGTCACCCGCTCGGCTTCCAGCAGCCGCAGCGTGGTCTCCGGCCGCGGAATCTGCTCGGTCACCAGCGTGGCGCCGGCCAACAGCGTGGACAGTATGCCGCTGCCGAAGCCGCCCACCCAGAAGAACGGCATCGGTAGGTACAGGCGGGTTTCGGCGGTGATGCAGCGCGCGGCGAGGCCCGACCGCACGGCGCCCAGCGCGCTGCCATGCGAATGCATGACGCCCTTGGGCGCCCCGCTGCTACCGGAGGTGAACATGATGGCCAACGGGTCGGCGGGCCTGACCGCCCGCGCCATGGCGTCGACGAGCCGGCGCCCTCCATCGCCGGCGGTGGCGCCGGCCAGGCGCTCGGCCGTCCAGACCTGGCGCAGGGCGGGTAGCCGGGTGCGCGGCGGCAGGTCGTCGAGGTAGCGGTGCCCGCGGAATTCGTCGACGCTGACCAGGAATTGCACCGCGGCGGCCCGCAGCTGCGCGGCCAGTTCCCCCGCCGCCAGCAGCGTGCTCAGCGGAACCAACACGGCACCGATGCGGGTCAGGGCGATGGCCACCTCGACCCAGCGGGCCCCGTTGGGCATGATCAACCCGACCCGGGTGCCCTTGACGACGCCGGCCTCGACGAATACCGCGGCGAGATCCCTTGTCACCGAATCGAGTCGGCGGTAGCCGGTGCGCGTACCCGGGTCGATCACCATCGGCTTGTCGCCGTAGCTCGCTGCGCGGGAGCGCACCAGCTCATCGATGGTGGTCGGGTCAGGCATCGAGGAGCTTTCTCAGGCGCGCCCTGTCGACCTTGCCGCTGGAGAGCAACGGCAGTTGCGAGCGCGGCACGGCGAGGAACCGGCGTGGGATCTTGTATGCCGACAATTCCGACCTCAGCCGGTCGCGCAGCGCCGCCTCGTCGAAGGCGCCGCCGTCCGGCACCGCCACCACCGCCGCGACCAGCTGTCCGCGCTGGGCGTCGGGTACGCCCACCACATGGGCCGTCAGCCCCCCGGTGACCCGGGCGATGGCCCGCTCGACCTCGTCGGCCGAGACGTTGGCGCCCGCCGTTTTGATCATCGTGCTCAACCGGCCGCTGTAATAGAAGAATCCGTCGGCGTCGACGCGCACCAAATCGCCGGTGTGGAACCAGCCGTCGGCGTCGAAGCACTCCTCGCGGCTGCGGCCGTAGTAGCGCTGCATCACGTAGGGACCGCGGATGCACAGCTCGCCGACCTCGCCGACTGCGGCCGGCAGAGCGGCCGCGGTGTCGATGACCCTCGTCTCGAAGCCGGGCGCCGGCTTGCCGAACGATCCGCGCCGTTCCTCCGGTTGGTCGCTTTCGTCGCCGCTGATCAGCACGACGCTGCCCGCTTCGGTCAGGCCCAGCATGTTGTGCCGCAGTTCCGGATCGGCCGGCCGCACCTCGGGCGCCATGATGGGGTACAGGTTGCCGCGCCGCATCGACGACAGATCACGGCGCGCAAAGCTCGGATGATCGGTCAATTGGGCGATCCCGGCGCTGAAACCGTTGGTGAGCGTGGGTCTCTCGGTCTCCAGCAGGTCGAGCGTCGCCGCCGGGTCGTCGGCGTTGGAGCACACCAGGGTCGAGCCGGCGACCAACGTGGCGAGCAACCCGAACGCGAAGCCGCCGATCCAGAAGAAGGGCGAATTGCAGAAAAGCTTGTCGTCGGCCGTCAGACCGCGGATCGCGTTGAGGTTCCGTTGATGTCCGAGCAGCGCGGCGTGCGTGTGCACCACCCCCTTGGGGGCGCTGGTGGACCCCGACGTGTACACGATCGCCAGGGGATCACAGCCGTCGACATCGTCTTGGGTGCCGGCCAACAGGCCGGGGGCCACGGTACCGGCCAGCCGGTACAACCGGGCGACGTCGCGGACCCGCCGGACGGCATCGGGGTGGTAGGCGATGAATGCCTGCCGCAGTTGTGGTGCGGCGGGGGAGGACAGCGGGCGCCCGGAGTCGAAGTCCGGGTCCGACAGCACCTCGGCCAGTCGGTGTCCGTAGTCATGCCCGCGGAAAGACGCCGCGGCCAAGAGTATTTCGACGTCGCCGTCGCACAGCTGCTCGCGCATCTCCCGGGCGGTGACGAACGTGGAGAAGGGGATCACCACCGCGCCGATTCGCGCCGCCGCCAGCATCGCGACGACGAACTCCGGGCCGTTGGGGTAGAGCAGGCCCACATGGGTGCCCTTGCCCGCGCCGACCGCGATCAGCCCGCGGGCGAGCTCCGCCGAGCGGGCCTCGGCGTCGCGGTAGCTGATGCGGTCGCCGTCGCAGACGAGGAGCGGATGTTCTCCGCGCGAACGGGCCCGGTTCGCCAGGACCTCGCCGACCGTCGGGCCGTCACCGCGCATGGTCGCTGTGGGTGGTGGGTGTGCGGAAGAAGCACTGGACCGCGGCCAGGTCCGCTTTGCCCGACGGTGTCCGCGGGATCGCGTCGACGATCGCGATCTCGGTGGGAATCTCGTAGCGCGCCAGCCTCGTTCGCAGGTGGTCCGCCAGCGCGTCGGAGTCGACGGAGGCGGGCCGGCGCAGTTCCACCATGGCGACCGGGGTCGCGCCCAGGCGCTCGTCGGCTCGCCCGACGACGGCCGCGCCGGCCACCGCGGGGTGGCTTTCCAGGGCGGCACGCACGTCGTCGGGCATCACCTTGAACCCGCCGCGGATGATCGCCTGGTCGGCCCGCCCGACGATCCAGACGAAGCCCTCCGCGTCGATGCGCGCGATGTCCGTTGTCCTCATCCACCGAGCCGATGGTCCCAGCTGGGCGGGCTTGACCTCGAGCAGACCGGCCCGGTCGGGGCCCAGCGGCGTGCCGTCGTCGGCGACCACCCTGAGCTGCGCACCGGGGTTGGCGCGGCCGACGCTGCCCCGTTTGGTCGGCCAATACCGCCGATAGTCGTCCAGCGTCCAGCCGGCCACCCCGCCACCGAACTCCGTTGCCGCATAAGAGGTCAGCACCGGGATGCCGTACTTCTCGGTGAAGGCATCGGCGTCGTCGGCTGTGAGCGGCGCCGTGCCGCAGGTGACGGCGCGGATACTCTCCAGATCGGACCTCGGCAGGTCGGAGTGCAACACCGTCCGCAGGGCCGCGGGAACCAGGGACACCGTGCGGGGCCGGTGCCTGCGCACCGCCTCGGCCCACGCGTTCAGCTCGAATCGCTCGAGGAGCGCGAAAGGTCTCGCCTCGGCGATGCATTGCAACACCCGGAACACGCCGCCGATGTGCACCAGCGGAGAGCTGACGATCGCTACGCCGCGCCGCGGCTCGGCGGGCGCCGGGACCCGGCCGGGATCGGAGCCCATCACGCTGCGCGCCAGCATGTCGTAGCCCAGGTCGACTCGTTTGGGCGGTCCCGTCGTGCCGCTGGTCAACATCCGTACCGCGACGCCGGGCTGCGGGTCGGACGCCGTGACCGGGGGGACCGCCGACCGATTGGGTTGCGGATCGTCCAGAAGTCCCGAAATCGCCAGGGTGGTCGTCTCGGTCGTCGCGGGAACCAGTGTCGTCAGGTCGCCGGATTCCCCGATGATCAGCGGTAACCGGAGCGCGGCGATGTCGGCCTTCGTGCGTTCGTCTCCGCGGGAGGGGTTGATGGTGACGACGGTGCCGCCGCCGAGCAACACCCCGAGAAAGGCCGCCACCTGACCGGGCCGATTGCGCAGCAGCATCCCGACCTCGGCGCCGGCGGTGCGGGCAGCGATGCGCCGTGCCGCCGCGCCCACCCGAGCCCAGGAGTTCCATTGGCCGTCGTACTCGATCGCGAGCGCCTCGGGCCGCAGCTCGAGGACATCGGCGATGCGTTGACTGAGGGGGTGCATCAGCGAATCTTCGGCGTGCGCGGAGCGGCTTCGCCGCCGGGATCCGTCCGGGCCGCGAGTTCCGCCACGCCGAGCGGATTGCCCAGCCGGGTGTAGATCAGTCCCTGCTCCATGGCCGCGCGGTATGGCTTGTCGAGCGACTCCCAAATCGCCTTCACCGTGCCCTGTGTCGCGGTCGTGGGTTTCGCGGCGATGGTCGCGGCGATCTCGTGCGCGCGGTTCCAGAGTTGCTGGGCGGGGACCACCTCCGACACCAGCCCGATCCGTAGTGCGGTGTCGGCGCAGACCCGCTCGTCGTTGCCCATCAGCGCGATGCGCAACGTCTCGCCCAGTCCGACGCGCCGCATCAAGCCGATCGGCTCCAACGCGCAGACCAGGCCGGCCGATACGTGCGAGTCGAAGAACGTGGCGTCCTGGGAGCAGATGACCACGTCGGATTCGTTGACGAAGTAGAACGCGCCCGCGGTGCACATGCCCTGCACGGCGCAGACGACCGGCTTCCACATCTTCTGCCACTTGGGGCTGAGCGCCTCACCGGGATCGTCGTGGTTCCAGATGTTTTCGGGTTGGCCGTAGGGTGTCTTGATGTCGAGGCCGGCGCTGAACGCGCGGTCACCGGCCGCCCGCAGCACCACCGCGTTAACCGACGCGTCGTGTTTGACGATGCGCCAGGCACGCGCCATCTCCTCACACATGGTGCGGTTGAACGCGTTCAGCTGCCCGGGCCGGTTCAGCGTGATGGTCGCGACCCGGTCGGTCTCGTCGACCTCGAGCAGGATGGTTTCGAACGTCATCGACACTGCCAATCGGGCTTGCGTTTCTCCATGAAGGCCTTCGGCCCTTCGGCCGCGTCCTCGGTGCGCAACACCCGCTCGCGGAAGGTTTCGGCCATGATCTCGGCTTCGTGCAGCGGCACATCGAGGCCCTTGAGGATGGCCAGCCGAGTTCCCCGAACCGCCAGCGGCGCATTGGAGTTGACGATGTCGGCGATCTCGTGCGCCCGCTCGAGAAGCCGCTCGTGCTCGACGATTTCGCTGATCAACCCGAGCTCGTAGGCGCGCCCCGCACTCATCCGCTCGTGCTTGCCCATCAACGCCATCCGCAGGGCAATGGAGCGGGGCAGCACCCGCGATACCCGGACCATCTCACGTCCGGCCACCAGCCCGATGCTCACGTGCGGATCGAAGAAAGTGGCTTGCTCCGAGGCGATCACGATGTCGGACGTGGTGACCCAGTCCATGCCGGCGCCACAGCACAACCCGTTGACCGCGGTCACCACGGGCTTGGCGGACGTGCGAAACGGCGGCGTGCCCTCCTGCGGTGCCTCCCATTGGTCGTAGGTCGACAGGTACGGGCGTTCGTAGATCACCTTGCCGTCTTCGGGAATGGCCTTGACGTCGGCGCCCGTGCAGAACGCGCGACCGGTGCCGGTCACGATGGTCAGCCATACCTTGTCGTCGTTCTCGGCCTCGGCGTAGGCGGCCCGCAGTTCGGTGATCATGTGCGGGCTGAGCGCATTGAGGGCATCGGGACGGTTCAGCGTGATGGTCGCGGTGTGCCCGTCGACCTCGTATTTGATGGTGTCGAACGAGTCAGTAGACATCCTGCTCCCTCATCGGCCCTGGAATTTCGGTGGACGCCGCTGCCGGAAGGCTTCCAGGCCCTCCTTGAAATCCGCCGTCCTGCAGGACAGCTCGAGGTTGAACAGCTCCTGGGTCATCGACTGGCTCAGCGTCGCATGCTGGCCGAAGCTCAGCGCCTGCTTGGCCAGTCCCAGAGCCGCCGTCGGCCCGGAGGCCAGCCGGTCGAGCAACTGCTCGGCGGCGTCGTCGAGTTCGGCGGGGCTCACGGCTTGGTGGATCAATCCCCAGTCGGCCGCGTCGGCGCCGGCGACCTTCTCGCCCAGCAGCAGCATTCGCCTGGCCCGCGCCAGGCCGACCAGCCGGGGCAGCAGCCAGGTGGCGCCCGAATCGGGGCTGAAGCCGCGGTCTAAAAAGGGCTCCCAGAACACCGCGTCGGTGGCGGCGACGGTGAAATCGGCTGCCAGCGCGAGGTTGCAGCCGAACCCCGCCGCCCAGCCCCGCACGCTGCAGAGCACCGGCACTTGGATGGTCGCGACGAGCTCGATCACCCGGTGGGCGGCATGCGGGATCCGCCGTACCAGGTCGCCGGAACGGGGGCGCCGTCCGTCGTTGCTGGCGATCCAGTCGACTCCGGCGCAGAAGTCTTCGCCACCCCGGACGTGCACGGCGCGCAACGAGTCGTCGGCGGCGGCCTTGGTGAGTGCTTCGACCAGCGTTCCAATCATCGCCTGGCTCAGTGAGTTACGCCGCGACGGGCGGTCAAGGGTCATCCGCAACACCGCGCCGTCCCGGCGCACTGTCACCGAACCCTCGGCACCGGCCGCGTCGGCCTCGTGACTCACCGTCGAATCCGGCCTTTCTGCCGATACGGTTACCCATACAGTAGGCAATACCATTGCTACGCTGTATAAGTTAGCAGGGTACGCTGCCGCCGGAAACAGCCGGGCCGGAACCCGAGCGAAAAGAGACGAGCATGGCCGTGCAGGAGGGGCGAGCGGAAGGGCGCGCAGAAGCCGAGTCGACTCGCGCCGGCGACGCCAGATTCGGCGAACGACCCCTCGCCCAAACGGTCGCCGCCGCCGCCGCCATGCGGCGCCTGAGCTCACTGCTGCTGTCCCTCGAGCATCCGCATCCGACGGTCGACACGATGGTGGAGAAGTTCGGGGAGTGGGAGCGCGAACTGTCCGCCGCCGCGCCGGCGGACAACGCGCCACGCATTGGCGACCTCCCAGACGACCCCCGGCGCGTCTACCTCAACCACGCGACGGACATCGGCGCCTACAACCCGTGCTTTCCGGAGTATCGGTTCGATCACCTCGATGCCGACAACGCAACCGGGTGGGTCAACTTCCCACTGCCCTATGAGGGGCCGCCGGGACTGGTGCACGGCGGCTTTCTCGGCGTCTTCTTCGACTGCGTCATCCAGCACCACAATTGCGTCACGGGCCTTTCCGGCAAGACGCGCTCGCTCGTCGTGACGTTCCGCCGGCCGACGCCCATCTCGACCGACCTGCGGTTCGACATCGTGCGTTCGCAGGTCGAACGCGGCATCGCGTCGACGGCACGGCTGCTGCTCGACGACGAGGTGCTGTGCACCGGCGAGGTGAACACGCTGGCCTCGCCGCCGGAAAGGCTGGCCGGGTTCCGATTCGGCAGGCGGCGAAAGGAGTCCGACACATGACCGCCCCCCACGCCCAGGATGACCGCGTGCTGTTCGAGGCCGACCACGACCGCCGCATCGCGACGATCACGCTGAACAATCCGGCGCAACGCAACTCCTATGACGCCGCGATGCGCGAGGCGGTCGCCCGCTGCCTGGACCGGGTGGCCGAAGACGACGATCTCACGGTGGTGCTGTTGCGCGGTGCCGAGGGGGTCTTCTCGACCGGCGCCGACATGAACAACGCATATGGCTGGTACGGCGAGCGGGGTGAAACGGGCGGCGGTGCGCCGGCCAAGCGCCGACCCAGTCAGCGTCGGCGACTCACCGTGGACCGCAAGTCCTTTGGCTTCTACCACAACTTCATGGGCTTCCCCAAGGTCACCGTGGGTGAGATCGCCGGCTATGCGCTCGGCGGCGGCTTCGAAATGGCGCTGATGACAGACATCTCCGTGATCGCGCGCGACACCAAGATCGGGATGCCGGCGACCCGCTTCCTCGGGCCCGCGCTCGGCAGCCTGCACATGTTCTTCCACCGGCTCGGTCCGGTGCTGGCCCGCCGCCTGCTGCTGACCGGGGACATCATCGAGGCCGGCGAAGTCGAACACCTGGGAATCTTCACCGACACATGCGATTCCGCGGCCGTTGCGGCACGCGCGCGGTACTGGGCCGAGAAGGCGGCGAAGATGCCCGCCGACGGGGTCGTCATCGCCAAGGAAGCATTCCGTCTCGTCGAGCAGAGCCAGGCGTACCAGGGCGAGGAGGTCGCGAGCTATCTCTTCCACGCCTTCGGCACCAACCTGCAATTCGGCCCGGACGAGTTCAACTTCGTCAAGACCCGCGCACAGCACGGGACCAAGGAGGCGTTCCGGCTCCGCGACGAATACTTCAACGTGCCGGAACCCGAAGTGTGACGGGCCGATTCGGCTGCGGTTAACGAGCGGCCGGCGCCTTGGTGCGCGCCCGCGAGGCGGGCGACTTGGCCGCCTTGCGTTGCCGCGACGGTGCCGCCTTGCCGCCCTTCGATCGCTTGCCCTCCTCGATCAACCAGCTGGCGTGGTCGAGGATGCAGCCGAGGCCGTATTCGAAGTTGGTCTCGTCCGGGGCACCGATCCGGTGGCCGATCCGGCTCACCTGGGCGAGCAGGGGGGTCTTCTCGGGATCGATGGCGACGGCGTCCTCGATGGCGCGCGCGCCTTCGTCGGAGGATTGGTTCTTCTCGTACAGCCGTTGCAGCACCACCGATCCGCGGACGTGCACCGAAACCGCCGAGTACGTGTCGAACGCGTCCTCCGGCGACAGGCCGGCCTCGACCAGGTTGGCGATCGCCTTCTCCATCTCCTCGGCACCCAGGCGCGCCGCCTTCGGGCTGAGCGCGGCCCGAATCAGAATCAGGTCGCACAGAATGGGATTGCCCATGAACGTTTTACGCATCAGGCGGGCATGGTTGCGTAAGGTCTCGCGCCAGTCGCTGGCTTCGACGTACGGCGTGGCGAAGACATATTTGCTCAATGCGCGGTCGGTCATCGCGTTGAGCAAATCGTCCTTCTTGCGGAAGTACCAGTAGATGCTGGTGACACCGACGCCGAGATGTTTGCCGAGCAGCGGCATACTCAAATTGTCGATGGATACCTGCTCCGCGAGTTCGAATGCGCCACTGATGATGTCATCGGGATTGATGGATCCGCGTTCGCGCCGTTGACGCTTGTCGGCGGTAGCCTGCTTTGCCACTAGGGGCACCTCCATCACGATGTATCCTGTGCGTGCGGTCCGAGAGCCGTTGCGACTCACCTGCGCAAGCTTAGCCGCGTCGCCGCTCGACGATGGCCGTCAGCCGGGCTTTTCTGCAGTTTTCCATCTGCTACTGTAATACCTATCGTAGGCTTTTTGGTAACACGGCTGGACGGGCGAAGATGACCGGGCAGAAGCCATTCACTGAGTCTGCCGACGAGGCACGGGAATTGCCGTGGATCTAGGCCTGGCGGACGCCGCAACGGTGGTGGTCGGCGGTAGCCGCGGCATGGGTTTGGCCGCCGCCCGTTGCCTCGCCGACGAGGGTGCCCGTGTCGCGGTGGTCGGCCGCAGTCGTGACGCGCTCGACGCGGCCGTCGCGGACCTGACGGATCGCGGTAGCCCGGATGCGGTCGGGCTGGCCGCTGACATCGCCGACGCCCGACAGGTTGACGAGGCATTCGCCGACCTCGGCCGGCGCTGGGGCGGCGAACTGAATGTGCTCGTCAATACGGTCGGGCCCGGGGCGGCGGGCACCTTCGATGACCTGACCGACGAACAGTGGCGCCAAGCCGTCGAGGACGGCGTGCTGGGGATGGTGCGCTGCGTCCGCACGGCACTTCCGCTGCTGCGCAAGGCGCAATGGGCGCGCATCGTCAACTTTTCGGCGCACTCGACCCAGCGGCAGAGCGTCATGCTGCCCGCCTACACCGCGGCCAAGTCGATGCTGATGAGCGTCTCGAAGAACCTCTCGTTGCTGTTGGCCAAGGATGAGATCTTGGTCAACGTGGTGTCGCCGGGCAGCATCGCCTCCGAGTCGCTGGTCGGTTGGGCGAAGTCGGTGGGTGTCGACGGCGGCGACCCCTACGCGCTAATGGACGCCATTGCCAAGCACTTCGGCCACCCGGCACACATGCCGCGCGCCGGGTTGCCGGAGGAGATCGGGCCGGTGGTCGCGTTCCTCGCGTCGAGGCGCAACTCCTACATGACGGGGGCCAACATCAACGTCGATGGCGGTTCGGACTTCACCTGACCGCGGCGAAACGAAGAGAGCTCGGCTGAGGAGAAGGGGTCGATTATGGCGACGGCGAGCGAGGCGCGCGCCTGGGCGCGCGGGGCACTGCGGGGAATCGGCGACTCCCTCTACACGCCGTTCTGCGGGCGCGACGGCGACGACATCGACTGGGAGGCGTACCGGACGCTGGTCCGCTACTGCGTGGGCGAACTAGGGCACCCGATGCTGTGGTGCACCAGCGGCCTCTCCGAATTCTGGTCGCTGACCCTGGACGAGCGAAAACGCTTGCTGGAGGTGGCGATTGAGGAGGGTCGCGCCGCCAACCCGGACGTGGTGGTGCAGGCGTGCACGGCGGCGATCACGGCGAAGGACTGCCTGGATCTGACGCTGCACGCCCAGGAGGCCGGCGCCGACATCGCCTACATCCAGACGCCGATGATGGAGGTGCACGGCGGCGAAGGGGTGCTGCGGTTCTTCAGATACATCGCGTCGCGAACGGACATCGCCCTGGGCATGTTCAACTCGCCGTCGTCGGGCTACGTGTTGACCGCAGCCGAAAGCGCGCGGATCTACGACGAGGTGCCCGCGGTGTGCGCCACCAAGGAGGGCGCCTTCCGGCCGGCGAGCAGCCGGATGCTGCATCAACTCGCGCCCGGCCTCGTGCTCTGGGAGTGCGACAAGACCGTGTACCGCGCGGGATGGCTGCGCGACGGGATCGTCTGCCCGGCACAGCTCGGCACCGCCGGGTACCTGTTCGAGACCCCACAGCGGCGATTGTTCTCCCAATACTGGGATTTGGTGCAAAACGACAAGCTGCTCGAGGCGATGGACTTCGGCCGTGAATCGGGCCTGGACCAGTTCGATCTCGACGTCGGCTCCTGGTGGACCTGTTACCCGGGCCGGCCGGACTACTTCACGCACTGGGGCGGGGCGTTCAAATACGCCGCGTCGCTGCTGGGCTTGCCGATAGGCGCCTATCCGCATTCCCGGCCTCCGCAAGCCGAGCTACCGCCCGCGGCGAAGTCCCAGATCAAGGAGGCGTACCTCCGCCTGGGTCTCATCGACGCATAGCGGACCCGAACCGACTGCGCCGCAGCCGCACTCATAAGCAAGGGCCCGGTCACCCAAGGTGACCGGGCCGCAAGCTGTCTGCCGTATTACTGCTCGGCCTTTTCGCGCGCCTCGGCGGCTTTGGCCTTACCGCGGGCCTTTTCGGCCGCGGCTTCCTTCTTCGCCGCGCTGCGCTGCGCGTCGGCCTTGTCCTGCTGCGCCTGGCCCTCGTTGACCAGATCGTTGCGTCCGATCACCGTGCCGAGGATCTCCTTGGCCTTGCCGAACACGGCCTCGACGATGCCCTGGATCGCCTGGACCGGTCCGCTCTTGATGTCAACCATCGCGTTTCCCCTCCCTCTTCGTGGGTATCTGAGACTGTTTTCCCGATTCGGCCGTCGGGGGAAACCTGATCGGACGTGTTGCTCGCCACACCCGCAAAGACGGGCCCCGGCCGACTCGTCCGCGCCCCCCGGGCGGGATCCGACCGTGCGGATCGCTGAGGCGAAATTCGCTGCTCGCCGGGGGTTCGCACGGGCGTGGCGGCGGTTGTGGAAAACGGTACCGATAGGTATACAGTATGCGTACAAAACATCGCGCGATCCGGTGCACAATCGTGAGGAGGGACCGGGGGAGATGTCCGGCAGCGACGGCACTTCCGACGACGCGGTGCTCTACGAGGTCACCGGGAGCGGGGTCGCGATTCTGACCTTCAACCGCCCGGACCGCCTCAACGCCTGGGGCCCGGACATCGCCGCCGGGTTCTACTCCGCGATCGACCGCGCCGAACAAGACCCGGCCGTCCGGGCGGTCGTGCTGACCGGCCGTGGCAAGGGCTTCTGCGCCGGTGCGTACCTCGGCGCGCCCGATTCCGCACCCAGCTTCGGCGACACCATGGAGAAGGCGAGTCAGACCAACCTCGCCGACCTGGTCGGGGAGCGCCCGCCACATTTCGTGACCACGTTGCGCAAGCCCGTCATCGCGGCCATCAACGGAGCCTGCGTCGGTATCGGCCTGACGCAGGCGCTGATGTGCGACGTCCGATTCGCCGCCGGGGGCGCCAAGTTCGCCGCGGTATTCGCCCGCCGCGGACTGATCGCGGAATTCGGGATCTCCTGGATACTGCCCCGCCTCACCACGTGGGGCGTCGCCCTCGATCTGCTGTTGAGTGGCCGCACCTTCCTCGCGGAAGAGGCGGCCGAGCTCGGCCTCGTCAAGGAAGTGGTCGCACCCGAGGATCTGATGACGCGCGCGCTGGACTACGCGGAGGACATCGCCCGCAACTGTTCACCAGCGTCCATGGAAGTGATCAAGAGGCAGGTGTACGGCGACGCCACCCGCGACGTCGTCGACGCCACGTCACGCGCGGAGGTCCTGCTGCACGAGGCGATGCCGCGGCCGGACGTCATCGAAGGCATCACCAGCTTCCTCGAGAAGCGCCCCCCGCAGTTTCCCTCGCTCAACTCGACCGACGCTTAGTGTTCGCCGGTGAGGCCGGAAAGGATGATCATCATGGCCAATTTGGGTTACCAGGCGATCGACGTCGACAACCACTATTACGAGCCGCTGGACGCCTTCACCCGGCACCTGGACAAAAAGTTCAAGCGCCGCGGCGTGCAGATGCTCAGCGACGGCAAGCGCACCTGGGCGGTGATCGGCGACCGGGTCAACCACTTCATCCCCAATCCGACGTTCGATCCGATCATCGTGCCCGGTTGCCTCGACCTGTTGTTCCGCGGCGAGATTCCCGAAGGCGTCGACCCGGCGTCGCTGATGAAGGTCGAGCGGCTCGCCAGCCACCCCGAGTACCAGAACCGGGATGCGCGGATCGCGGTGATGGACACCCAGGACATCGAGACGGTGTTCATGCTGCCGACCTTCGCGTGCGGCGTCGAGGAGGCGCTCAAGCACGATATCGAGGCGACGATGGCGTCGCTGCACGCATTCAACCTGTGGCTCGACGAGGACTGGGGATTCGACCGGCCGGACCACAGAATCATTGCGGCACCGATCATTTCGCTGGCCGATCCGGCCAAGGCCCTCGAAGAGGTGGACTTCGTGCTCGCGCGGGGAGCCAGGCTGGTGCTGGTGCGGCCGGCGCCGGTGCCGGGCGTCGTCAAGCCGAGATCGCTGGGCGATCCCAGCCATGATCCGGTGTGGGCCCGGCTCGCCGAGGCGAGCGTTCCGGTGGGCTTCCACCTCAGCGACAGCGGCTATCTGCACATCGCGGCGCAGTGGGGCGGCAAGGCGACCTTCGAGGGGTTCGGCGAGAAGGACCCCCTCGATCAGGTCCTCCTCGACGACCGCGCCATCCACGACACGATGGCCTCGATGATCGTGCACGGTGTGTTCACCCGTCATCCCCAACTTCGGGCGGTCAGCATCGAGAACGGGTCATACTTCGTGCATCGGTTGATCAAGCGACTCAAGAAGGTGGCCAACAATTACCCGCGGCATTTCCCCGAGGATCCGGTGGAGCAGTTGCGCAACAACGTGTGGATCGCCCCCTACTACGAGGACGATCTGCCCGAGCTGGCCGACGTCATCGGCGTCGACAAGATCCTGTTCGGATCCGATTGGCCGCACGGCGAGGGTCTCGAGTCGCCGGTGTCGTTTACCGAGGAGCTCAACGGATTCAGTGCATCCGACATCCGAAAAGTCATGCGCGACAACGCCCTCGATCTCCTCGGCGTTCCGGTCGCATCGGCCGTCTAGCCGCGCGCTATGAGTGAATGGACCGTGGGCGCCGTGCTGGACGCCATCGCCGATGTCGTGCCCGACCGCCTGATGACGGTGTGTGCCCATCGCAAGAGCACGTTCGCCGAATCCGCCCGTCGCACCAACCGCCTGGCGAACTACCTCGACGGCAAGGGTTTCGGCGTTTACGCGGCGCGCGAGGCGTTGCAGCGCTGGGAATGCGGCCAGGACCGCATCGCGCTCCTGATGTACAACGACCTGTATCCGGACATGGTGATCGGATGCCTCAAGGCGCGCACCGTCCCGGTGAACGTGAACCACCACTACTCGCCCCGCGAGATCCGCGACCTGCTCGACTACGTCCGACCCCGGGGAATCATCTATCACCGTTCGCTCGGCGCCCGCTTCGCCGACGTACTGCCCCCGGCCGGCACCGAATTGCTGATCTCCATCGACGACGGCAGCGCCGCTCCCGAACTGCCCAACGCGGTCTCGCTCGACGATGCCCTGGCGACCGCCGGCCCGGACCGCGAGGACGCGGGGTCGCCGGACGACCTCATCATGATGTGCACCGGCGGCACGACGGGACGCCCCAAGGGCGTCCTGTGGCGACAGAGCGACATGTACGTGTCGTCCATGGTGGGCGCCGACCACGCGAGCGCCGCCGAGATCCACGCCAAGGTCTCCGGCGGTGGACAGCCGTGGTTCGCCGTCTCCCCGCTGATGCACGCCGCCGGGATGTGGACGGCGTTCTCCGCGCTCTGCGCCGGCCTGCCCGTGGTGCTCTACGACGACCGCAACAAGCTGGACGTACGGTCGGTGTGGGAAACCGCCGAGCGTGAGAAGGTCGGGATGATGACCATGGTGGGTGACGCGTACGCCGGGCCGTTGATCGCCGAACTGCGCACGCGATCCTACGACCTCTCCTCGCTGCACGCGATCGGCACGGGTGGGGCCGCGACGAACGCGAAACACAAACGCGCACTGATGGAATGCCTGCCCCACATCACCATCATCGAGGGCTACGGCTCTTCGGAGAGCGGCAACATGGCGTTCGGGCACAGCCGCGAAGGCAATGCCAGCGACACCTTTCAACCCAGGGACGGGGCCAGCGTGGTGTCGGCCGACCGCAGCCGGTTCCTGCGGCCCGGCGAGCCGGAGGTCGGCTGGGCTGCCCGCACGGGCCGGATTCCGCTCGGCTACTTCGGCGACGCGGAAGCCACCGAGCGAACCTTCCCGGAGATCGAGGGGCGGCGGGCGGTGATCCCCGGCGACCGGGCGTCGCTGGAACGCGACGGCACGATCCGCCTGCTGGGCCGCGACTCGCTGGTGGTGAACACCGGTGGCGAGAAGGTCTTCGTCGAAGAGGTCGAGGAGGTGCTGCGCGCACAGCCGGGCGTCGTCGACGCCCTGGTCGTCGGGCGGCCAAGCGAGCGATGGGGAGAGGAAGTCGTCGCGCTCGTCGCGACCGACCCCGACGCGCACGTCAGCCGCGACGCCCTCCACCACGCGTGCACGACACAACTGGCGCATTTCAAGGCGCCCAAGGCCTTCCTCTTCGTCGAGCGGATCGAACGCCTCGGCAACGGCAAGCCCAACTACCGGTGGGCCAGAGAACAAGCCGGCCAACAGGTTCCGGCGATCGAGCTGGTCCCGTCCGACCCGCAAGGAAGCCATGACCAGCAAAGCGATTGACTGCCTGGTGAACGTCCACTTCGGGGAAGCGGAATCCCAGCCGACGTGGATGCTCAGGGTCCGGGACGACTACTTCAAGGGCCCCGAGTCGATGTTCGCCCCGGTCGACCTCGCCGAACTCCTCGCCGAGATGGACGAGCAGGGCGTGCGAAAGGCGATCCTGATGGACTCGCTTGCCAACCCCTCCACGACCGCGCGCAAATTCGTCGAAGCCAGACCCGACCGGTTCGCGCTCGCGATGGGCGGGGTCAACCTGCTGCGCCCGGTGCGGTCGCTGCGCGAATTGACCGCCGTCGCGGCCGAGTTGCCCGTCGCGTATGCGGTGGTGGGGCCGAGCTTTTGGGGCGACGGCCAGTATCCGCCTAGCGATGCCGTGTACTACCCCCTCTACGCCAAGTGCGCCGAGCTGGACCTTCCGCTGTGCATCAACACCGGTATCCCGGGACCGCCCATACCCGGCGAGGTCCAGCACCCCATGCACCTGGACCGGGTGTGCGTCCGATTCCCCGAACTTCGGTTGTGCATGATCCACGGAGCCGACCCGTGGTGGGATGTCGCGATCCGGCTGCTGCTGAAGTACGCCAACCTGCGGCTCATGACGTCGGCGTGGTCACCCAAGCGCCTGCCGGAGAGCCTGCTGCACTACATGCGCACGCGCGGCCCCGACAAGGTGATCTACGCCTCCGACTGGCCGGTGTTGCCCATGCGCCGGGTCATCCCCGAAGCCCGTGCCCTCGATCTGCCCGCCGAGGTGCTGGACAACTACCTCTACAACAACGCGCGGGACTTCTTCTTTGGGAAGGACGAGTGACGATGGACCGATTCGAACTACGCAGGCTCGACTACAGCCTGTCCGATGACCATGTCGCCCTGCAGAACGCCTACAAGCAGTTCTTCAAGACCCACTGCTCGATCGAAACCGTCCGCGCCGCAGAACAATCCGGCTTTGACAAGAACCTTTGGGAGCGGTTGTGCGGGATGGGCGCGACCACGATGGCGCTGCCGGAGTCGTGCGGCGGTGACGGCGCGACGCTCGTCGATCTCACCCTGGTGGCCGAGGAGATCGGCCGATCCCTGGCGCCGGTGCCGTGGATCGACCACGTATGCACCGCACGGCTGCTGGGCCGGCTCGGCGCGCTGGCCGAGGGCGCCGCCGGGGTCGCCGAGGGGGAGCAACTGGCCGCGCTCGACCCGCGCATCGGCGCCGGCCGCGGCCCGCGGTTGATTCCCTCGGGGTCGATCGCCGACCACATCGTCGTCCGCGACGGCGACGAAGTCGTGAGGCTGGGCTTCGCCAGCCGTCCGGCGAAGGTCGACAACATCGGCCGGCTTCCGATGGCGTGGGTGGATCCCGCCGCGGCTGACACCCGTGCGATCGTCGGCGAAGGGCCCGACGCGGTGTCGGCTTACCGGACGGCGCTGGACGAGTGGCGGCTGCTGACCGCGGCGGCGCTCGTCGGGCTGGTGGAGGAGACCATGACCATCGCGGCCGAATTCGCCAAGACCCGCTACACGCTGGGTGTGCCCATCGCCACGCTGCAGGCGATCTCGCACCCCCTTGCCAACATGGCCATCACCGTCCAGGGCGGACGTAACCTGGCTCGACGTGCCGCCTGGTTCATGGACAACGAACCCGACGAGCGGCCCGAATTGGCGCCCTCCGCCTTCGTTTTCATGGCCGAAGAAGCCGCCAGGGCGGCGACCATGGCGGTCCACATCCAAGGCGGGCTCGGGGTTTCGGCCGAGGCCGCGGCGACGGCGTATCTGGTGCGCGCCCGGGGATGGCCGCTGGCCGCCGGCGATCCGGGCGCGACGGCCCAACGGATCGCGGAGATCGTGACCGCCCGCGAGGGCGCGGCGCAGCCGGCATAGGAAGGGGCAACGTCCATGGATTTCTCCCGCGTCGAGCTGTCCGACGACGACAACGCCTTCCGTGCGGAAGCGCGGAGCTTTCTGGCCACGCACATGACCGAAGAGGTCAGGCGCCGGGACCGGGAAACCGGCGACAATTTCGACGAGGGGCTGCACCTGAAGTTCGGCGCCGCGGGTTATCTGGAAGCCGAGTGGAAGCCGGAATCCGAAGGCGGTTTCACCCGGGTGCGGCGCCGCATCTGGGAGCTGGAGAAGCGGCGGGCGCACGTTCCCTGGGTGACGTGGGGGACGACCGCGATGGTCGCCCGTTCGGTCGACAGGTTCGGGTCGCCGCAGCTGCGCGACGAGGTCCTGCCGAAAGTCTTCAGCGGCGAGGTGCGGTTGTGTCTCGGCTACACCGAGCCCGAAGGCGGCTCCGATGTCGCCACCTGTAAGACCCGCGCGGTGCGGGAGGCCGACGGGTCGAGCTGGATCATCAACGGCTCCAAGATGTTCACGACCGGCGCCCACAACTGCCAGTACGTCTTCCTGATCACCAACACCGCCCCGGATGCGCCGAAGCACAAGAGCCTGACCATGTTCCTGGTGCCGCTGGACTCACCCGGCATCGAGATCCAGGGAATCCGAACGGTGGACGGCGACCGGACCAACATCGTCTACTACAGCGACGTCCGCGTGGACGACAAGTATCGGCTTGGCGACGTGAACGGCGGCTGGACGGTGCTGCGCGAACCGCTCAACGTCGAGCACGGCGCCGTCGCCGCCGCCCCGGACGGGCTGCAGGACACGTCGATCATGATGCACCAGGCCGGGTTCCTGTCCCAGGCGGTCGACCGGGCGGCGGCGAGCGTGACTCGGCCCGACGGCGACGGGCGCCGGCTCATCGACGACAAGTCGGTCGCCTACCGGCTGGGCCGCTGCGTGGCCCGATTGGAGACGGCGCTGGCCACCCCGAGCATTTTCGGCCGGGTCGCCATCGCGCAGACGATGCGCGACATCTCGCCGGAATTGATGGACATCCTCGGCGCCGCGGCCACGCTGCCGTACGGGACGGAGGCGGCCGCCGACGACGGCAGCGCCGAGTACGCCTACCGGTTCGCCCCGCTGGTGGGAATCTATGGCGGGACGCTGGAGGTGTTCCGCAACATGATCGCCCAGTACATGCTGGGCCTCGGCAAACCGGCTTACGCGCCACCGGTCACGAAGGTGTCGTGACCGGTTGGCGGGTGCTCAGCCGTGCCCCCCGTAGATGATCCGCAGCATCTTGAGATTGATGCGGAGGAAGCGCCCGAACTGGACGAGCATGCTCTGGCGCATCCGGAGCGTCGTTGGGGTGGGCAGCGGTGCGTCGGCAATGCGTTCGGCCGTCAGCGCATTCACGTCCGAATAACCGTTCTCGTCGTCCATCGGAGTGCCTTTCACTCAGGAATCAGCCACCAGAATGGGCGGGCTTTCGCCTTATAGATGAAGAGATAGTGCAACAACAGCTTGATCCAGTGGCCGGCGAGGCCGAGCTCACCGGAGGTGCCGGCGATGTCGCGGCCCGTCTGCGGATACTTCGCCGGGTCGGGGACGACGGGGAACATCGTCATCGCGGCGGCCGAGCCCTCACGCAAACCGGTGCCGGCCGACGCAACGCACGCCGCGCCCATCGTCGACATCGAGGCGCGGTGCGCGGCTGCGGCCGTTCCCTTGGTGATTCGATCGCGGATGGTCTCGGCGACCGTTTTCGCCATGATGCCCGACGGCATGCCGGTTCGCGGCGGGCTGGGGGTGATGACCGTCCCGGTGGGACTCGTGCGCGGCCGCGAGATGGGATGTGGGGGAGCGAACGCGATGCCCGGCGCGAAGATATTCGGGTAGGCGGGGGACTCGTAGGTGTGCGGCCAGTCCTCCGCCGACCACTCGTCATAGGGCTTGCCCGAGTAGTCCGCGTCTACCTTCAGGAAGCCCGACGGTGCGAACAAGGTGGACGTGATGTCGTTGCCGCGCTTGTCGTATGCCGTCAGCGCAGCTCCCCGGAACGGCGGTAGCAGCATGGCGAAGTCGAAGTCCAGTTCGTGTTCTCTGCCGTCGAGTTGCTCGTAGCGCAGCTTGCCGTCCATGACTTCATGGACCGCCGCCTGTGTGATGGCCCTGACGCCGCGCTCACGGAAGAGTGACTCGGTCCACAGCCGGCTGGACTGCACGAAGCCCTTCTCGACGAAACTCATTCCACCGACGCCGAAGTCGCCAAGTTCGTACTCGTTCGTGAGGTAGACGATGTCGGCGAGGTCTCGCACTCCGGCGGCGCGCAGCGTGTGCTCCACGTTGAAGGTGTATTCGAACGCCGCACCCTCGCACGTGCAGGTTCCGTGCCCGACGCCGATGACGAGCCGCTGCTTCTCACCGGCCTTGAGCTTGGCCACGACCCGGTCAAGCGCTTTCGCCGCCTCGACGGCATGGTCCGCGGTGCACACCGAATATGAATGCCCCGCGGGGCCCAGCCCGGGCGTGGCCGCGAAGTTCAGCAGTGGGCCGGTCGCGTTGATCAGGTAGTCATAGGTGATGGAGCCGCTCTGCCCCTCGTGCTCGTCGTCCGTGTAGACGAAGTCCACCGACGGCGCCGGCTGGTCCTCGGTGCCCTCCGGGCGGATCGCGGTGGCGAGGGCTTGACGGAACACGATGCCCTTGCGCCGGTAGATCGGCCTCAGCGGAATGAGTACCTTGGCCGGATCCATTCGCCCGACGCCGACCCAGATGTTCGACGGGATCCAGTTCCAGTCGGCGTTGGGGGAGATCACCACCACTTCGTGGCTGCGGCCCAGCCATCGGCGCAGGTGCAGCGCGGCGGTATGCCCGGCGATGCCAGCGCCGAGGATGACGACTCGTGCCATTGATGCTCCTTCGTTCCGCAGGCCGGCATGACCGTTGGGACGAGCTGCTCCCCGCGGGAATGCCGAGCGCTTCGAGGCCAGATTGCGCCCCGTGACGACGCATCTCTAGGGCCGATGGACTCTATTGGCGGAGGCATATGTGCACCGAAGGAAAAACTCCATCGGTTGGCGGGAATACCCCTACCCGTATAGGTATTGTATCAAGCATGACCGAACATAACCACTACCAAGAGGTGCTCGACGACCTCAACCCCCAGCACCGCGCGCTGCGCAAGATGATCCCGGACGTTTACCGGGGTTTTGCCGAGACGAGCAACGGCGCACTGACCTCGGGCGCCTTGGACAAGAAGTTCAAGGAGCTGATCGCGGTCGCGATCGGCGTCGTCGCCGGATGTGACGGCTGCATCGCCTCGCACGCTCAGGGGGCGGCCCGCGCCGGCGCATCCAAGGAAGAGGCCGCCGAGGCGATCGGCGTCAGCATTCTCATGCATGGTGGCCCGGCGACCATCTATGGTGCACGCGCCTACAGCGCGTTTTGCGAATTCGCCGACAAGATCGCGGACGACGCAGCAGGGCCGGCCCACTGAGCGGCCACCGCCCAGGTCGAGACGATCCCACCCTCATTTTTCGAAAGGAACAGCCATGACCGTCAAATCACTGACCGCCGCCGATTTCGAGTCGACCATCCTGACCAGTCCGATCGTGCTGGTCGACTTCTGGGCCCCGTGGTGCGGGCCATGCCGGGCCTTCGCGCCGACCTTCGAACGATCCGCCCAGAACCACCCGGACATCGTGTACGCCAAGGTGGACACCGACGCCGAGCCCGAGCTGGCCGGGACCGTGGGCATCCGCTCCGTGCCGACGATCATGGCGTTCCGCGACGGCATCCTCGTGTACAGCCAGCCGGGGGCGATGTCACCGGCGGTGCTGGAGGACCTGATCGACCAGATCAAGGGTCTGGACATGGAGAAGGTCCGCGCCAAGATCGCCGAGCGCAAAGCCGCCGTGCAGGCATAGTGGCCCAACCGATTTCCCGACCATAAGCGAGCAACCATGTGCTATCCCGTACGCTGCCGCCGATGCGGCAACATCACCTGGGCGGGGTGCGGTCAGCATGCCGAAAGTGTGATGAAGCGGGTGCTCGCCGAGCAACGGTGCACCTGCGGCCATAGCGCCCGATAGCGCGACCACTCAGGTCGTCAGGATGGTTGCCGCGGCGGTGCCGGGCGCGCCGTAAAGCTGAGCGAAGCCGACGCGCGGCTCACCGGGTATCTGGCGGTCGCCCGCCTCGCCCCGCAGTTGGCGCACCAGTTCGTGGATCTGGTGCAGGCCCGACGCCCCGATCGGCTCGCCGTTCGCGATCAACCCGCCGTCGGTGTTGACCGGCATTGAACCGGCGATTTCGGTGGCACCGTCGGCCAGCAGCTTCTCCTGCTCGCCGTCGGCGCAGAACCCGCACTCGGCCATGTGGATGATCTCCGCTCCGGCGTCGGTGTCCTGCAGCTGGATGACATCGACATCCTCCGGCGCCACGCCCGCCCTTTCGAAAGCGGCGCGCGACGCGTACACGGTCGGGGAGACGTCCTCGTCGATCGGGGCGAAGGTGGTGTTGACCTCGTAGGCGCCGTAGCGGCGGGTGCGCACCTCGACCGCCCGCAAGAAGATCGGCGTGCCGGTGTAGCGGTGGGCAATGTCGGCGCGACACATCACCACGGCGGCCGCACCCTCGTCGGGCGCGCAGAACATGTACTGGGTGAGCGGGTAGTTCAGCATCGCCGAGTTGAGGATGTCGTCCTCGGGGATCGGCTTGCGGCGAAAGGCGCATGGGTTCAACGCGCCGTTGCGGAGATTCTTCGCGGCCACCTTGGCCAGCGTTCGGTGCGAGATGCCGTGGTCGTGCAGGTAGCGGTTGGCCTTCATGCCGAAGAACTTGGTCGTGAGGTACTGCCCGTTCTCGGCATACCAGCGCGGCATTCCCACCAGGGCGGGATCCTCGGTGAAGGCGCCGCGGGGATGCTTGTCCAGACCGATGGCGATCCCGATGTCGTAGTCGCCGAGCCGGATACCGTCGGCACAGGCCTTGGCGGCGCTCGCCGCGGTAGCGCACGCGTTGAACACGTTGGTGAACGGGATGCCCGACAGCCCGACCATCGCGACGATCGCGTCCGGGTTGGCCACCGTCCAGCTGCCGCCCGTCGCGGCCTGAATGTCCTTCCATTCCAAGCCCGCGTCGGTGACCGCGAATTGGATGGCGTCGGTGGCCATCTCCATCGCCGACTTGCCCTCGAAGCGGCCGAACGGGTGCAACCCCACGCCGATGATCGCCACGTCATTCATGGGCGCGGCATGCCGTCCGTCACGCGATAGCTCCCGAGTCCTTCAGTTGCTCGATGCGGTCCCAATCCATACCCAGTTCCATCAGCACGAGCTCGGTGTGTTCGGAAGCCTGAGGGGCCCGCGTGGTCACCAGCGGCTCGTGGTTGAACTGCACGGGGCCGCGCACGACGCGGAAAGGCTTCCCGCCGCCGGCCAACTCGACCTCGCTGATCATGTCGTTGGCACGGGCCTGCTCGTCGTCGACCAGGTCGAGAAGGCTCTGGAACGGCGCCCATTGGCCCTTCATCGTCTTCAAGTGCTGCCGCCAGTAGTCGACAGGCTTGGCGGCGAAGGCCTTTGCGATCAGCTCGGCGGCCGCGCCGGCGTTCTGAATCAGGGGCAGCACGTCGGAGAAGCGGGGATCGTCGGCCGCCTCGGGGATGCCGAGATGCTCGAATGTGTCGCGGATCAAGCCGGTCGGGCTGATGATGCACAGGTTGATGGTGCCGCCGTCGGAGGTTTCGTAGTTGCCCATGAAGGGGTTCACCGACATCGCGGTGGCGGCGCCCGGCATCGGGGTGCGCATCACCTGCCCGGTCTCCATGCCCTGCGTCACGCTCGCTCCCGCCGCCCACCAGGCGGTGCTCAGCAACGACACGTCGAGCTCGAGGGCTTCGCCGGTGCGCTCGCGATGCAGCAGCGCCGCCGAGATGCCGCCGGCGATGAACATGCCGCCGATCGAGTCGCCGAACGCGGGAATGCCCTGCCCGAGCGCGCCGCCCAGCTCCTCGGGGGTCAGCGCGTACCCGATGCCGCTGCGCGTCCAGAACGCCGTCCCGTCGTAGCCGCCCGTGTCACGCTCGGCGCCCTTGTCGCCGTACGCCGACCCGCGCGCGTAGACGATGTTCGGGTTCACCGCGCGAATGTGCTCGACGTCGAACTTGTGCTTCTGGCGCTGCGCCGGCATGTAATTGGTGAGGAACACGTCAGAGGTCTTGGCCAGTTCGTAGATCACCTCTTGACCGCCCGGCGTCGAGACGTCGATCCCGACGCTGCGCTTGCCCCGGTTGGGATGTTCCATCAGCGGGTGCCGCTCCGGATCGAGTTGGATGCCACCCATGTTGATGAAGCCGCGTTGGGTGTCGCCGCGCAGCGGGTGCTCGACCTTGATGACGTCCGCGCCCCAATCGGCGAGAATGGCGCCCGCCGCCGGGACGAACGTGAATTGGGCAAGTTCCAGGACTCGGATGCCGGACATGACTTTTACCATTTTCGGACCCTACTTCGCGTCGAACGTCACGGGAAGCGCCGTCGGTGAACGGAAAGGCTGGCCATGGATGTGCGGGTCGTCGTCGGTGCGCAGCCTGACGTTGGTGACCCGATCCAGCAGGCACTCGACCGCCACGCGGGTTTCCAGCCGCGCCAGGTGCAGACCCAGGCACGTGTGCTCACCGGCGGCGAAGGAGATGTGCGGCAGGTGCTTGCGGAAGATGTCGAATTCCTCCGCACGCTCCCAGCGCCGCTCGTCGCGGTTCGCTGACCCGATGCACACGCCGACCACCGACCGCGCCGGAATCTCGACACCCTGAAGCTCGGTGTCCTCGGTGGTGAAGCGCTGCACGGTGGTCAGCGGTGTCTCGAAGCGCAGACCCTCCTCGATCGCCTGCGGCAGTAGCTCGCGGTCGGCCCGCACCGCGGCGAACTGGTCCGGGTGGGTGAGAAGCAGGTACAACAGGTTGCCCGACGACCGGTACGTGGTCTCCAGCCCGGCGGGCAACAGCAGCCGCAAGAAGGAGTAAATGGCTTCATCGCTGAGCTTTTCGCCGTCGATCTCCGCGGTGACCAGATCGCCGATGATGTCCTCGGTCGGTTCCGACTTGCGCTGTTCGATCTGCTCGACGAAGTAGTCCTTGAGCGCCGCCGACGCCTCGAAGGCGCGCTCGTAGTCGACGTGATAACTGATCAACTGCACGGCGCGCTTGCGGAACGTCGGCAGGTCGTCGGCGGGCAGCCCCAGCAGCCGGGCGATGACGCGGGTGGGGAATTCGAAGGTGAAGTCGCGGACCAGGTCGGCTTGACCGGCCTCGATGAACTCGTCGATCAGCGCGTTGCAGATCGGCCGCACAATGGTGTTCTCCCAGCGGGCCAACGCCTTCGACTTGAACGCCGCGGACACGAGGTTGCGGTGGTCGCGGTGCTTCTTTCCCTCCATCGCCAGAATTGTCGGGCCCATGAACAGGCCGATCGTCTTGTCATACGGCGCGGAGCTGAACACCCGTCCGTCGCGGAACACCGTGTTCACCGCGTCGAAGGACACCGCGGAGTACTCGCGCTTGGGCCTCAGCGACTCGGGTGTCCTGGAATAGTCCATCACCGTGCCGCGGAACACCCCGGATTCGCGGCGCTTGCGGGCAAAGAACGGGTAGGGATCACGCAGGCTGACGGTCTGGCCGTCGGCGCCGGCGGCGGCGTGAACGTTGGTCGTCACCTTCGATCTCCAGCATCTTCGGCGGGAACGGCAGGCCCTCGCGTACGATCGTACTGTAATTCTTACAGTAGGCAATATGGCGAGGCCCGCGGAAGTCGCCCTTCCGGAAGCCGCCTCAGCGATCGGCGCGGATCGAGCCGGTCAGCCGTTCACCGCCTGCTCGCGCGCCCAGCGGTAATCGGCCTTGCCCGACGGGCTGCGCTCGATCGCCGCGCGGAAAACGATCGCTTTCGGAAGCTTGTAGCGGGCCAACGACCGCCCGGCGTGCGCGACCAGCTCCTCGGCGTCGGCGCGGGCGCCCTCGGCCAGCGCGACAACGGCAACCACCTCCTGGCCCCATCGCTCGCTGGGCCGCCCGGCGACCACCACGTCGGCCACCGCCGGATGCGACGCGATGGCGGTCTCGACCTCCTCGACGAAGATCTTCTCCCCGCCCGAGTTGATGGTCACCGAATCACGGCCCAGCAATTCGATGCTGCCGTCGGCGCGGTGGCGTGCCCGGTCACCCGGGATCGCGTATCGCACTCCGTCGATGACGGGAAACGTCTTGGCGGTCTTGGCCGCATCGCCCTTGTAGCCCAGGGGGACGTAGCCGCGCTGGGCCAGCCAGCCCATCCCGTCGTGACCGGGCTCCAGGATGGCGCTCAGGTCCTCGGCGGCCACGAACGTGTCCGGTCCCGCGTTGAACGTTCCGGTCGACACCGCCCCCGAGGTCGACAGGTGGTGCATCTGCGCGCCGGTCTCGGAGGATCCCACCCCGTCGACGACGACGGCGTTCGGCAGGACTTCGATCAATCGCTGCTTGACGTACGGGGTGAGCAACGCGCCGCCGTTGGCGACCACAGCCAACGACGACACGTCCGCGATGCCTTTCTCGATGGCGGCGACCAGCGGCCGGGCCATGGCGTCGCCGACCACGGTCACCACGGTCACCCGCTCGCGCTCGATGGTCCCGACGACCTCGTCGGCGTCGAGCCGGTCGACGACCGACGGGAAGACGACGGACTGCCCGGTCGTGATCGCGGTCATCACGCTCCACTGGGCCGCTCCGTGCATCAGCGGCGGCAGGACCATCAGCTTGGTGCCGGGACCGGCAGCCGCCCCCGCCGCGATCTCCTCGACGGACCCGAACGGCTCACCGGTCATCAGGTTGCGCCCGCCGAACGACGTCATGAAGATGTCGTGCTGGCGCCACAGCACGCCTTTCGGCATTCCGGTCGTTCCGCCCGTGTACAGGACATACAGGTCGTCGGGCGAATGCCGAACCGGTGGCGGCTCCGGTGCGCCGGACGCGATGATGCTCTCGTAATCCACTGCGCCATAGATCAGTTCGTTGCCCGAGTCGTCGGCGATCTGAATAAGCACCCGCAGTTGGGGCAGGTCCGGCAGGATTTCGGCCACCCGGGGCGCGAACGCGGCGTGATAGATGAGCGCGGTCGCCCCCGAATCCGCGAGCAGGTACTGCAGCTCGTTTTTGACGTAGCGGAAGTTGACGTTGAACGGGGCCACGCGAGCCTGGAACGAGCCGAGCAACGCCTCGACGAATTCGTTCCCGTTGTAGGCGTAGATCCCGAGCAGGTCCTGGCCGGCCTCGTGGCCGGCGACGGCGGAGCGTTCGGTGTGGCACCCCAACCCTCGCGAATGCAGGTACGCGGCGAGGCGGCGCGACCGTTCGATCACTTGTTTGTAGCTGTAGCGCCGTCCGCCCTGGATCAGCAGCTCGCGATCGGGAATGGCGGCCGCGACGGCCGCCGCGACGGCGGGCACCGTGAATTCTGTTGCTGTGTCGGACATCAGGCCTCTCAAGTAGTAACGCCGAGCAGACGCAGAATCGCATGAGCGGGAACCGCGCGATGCGATTCTGCGTCTGCTCGCGCTTTCACGGCTGGTGGGGGAGCAATCGGACCATCAGGCCGTTGGCTTCGGTGAGCAGCGTGCCGTCAGTGGCCGTCATCGTAGCCGAGATGAGGATCTTCCTGCCCTCGATATCGGTGATACGCCCCCGCGCGGTCAACGGCTCGTCGATCGGGGTGATGTTCCGGTAGTCGACGTGCAGGTATGCCGTCCGCGTGGGTGGCGTCCCGGCCGTGGACACCATCATCCCGAAGAGCCAGTCGTAGAACAGGGGGATCATGCCGCCGTGTACGGCGTTGTTTCCGCCCACGTGGGATCGGCTGAAATGCCCGGCCATCGCGACACCGTTCGGACCGGATTCGGTGACGGTCCACGGCGGTAGCAGTGGGTGGCCCAGGCCGTGCAGCTCGATGACGCGGCCGGCCGGCGCCGCGCCTTCGGGCACCTGGTGGCCGTCCAGCAGGGCGCAGGCCTCTTCGACGTGGCGGGCCGCGGCGGTCCACGCCGCGCTGTCCGGACTGCTGGCGACGGTCAGGTCCTGCAGGCGGCGCATCGCGTCCACGAACCGGCCCAGGCCGGGTGGTGCGTGGTCGGCGGGCTTGATGTCGGGGAACCCGCCGCGGACTCCGGGTGCGGTCTCGGTCAATGCCGCCTCCAGACCTCGAGCAGCGCATCGGTCGTGGTGATGGTCGCAAGCAGCGACAGGGTGTTGGCGATGACGGCCTCTCCATACTCGGTCGGTACGCCGGCAACGGCGTCCCGGGGAACGATCACGCGATAGGCGGCGTTGACGGCGTCCATGACGACGTTGGGGATGGCGATGTTCAGGGACACCCCCACGACGACGATGGTGGACGCCCCGAGGTTGCGTAGTACCGCGTCCAGGTCCGTGCCCCCCATCGGCCCGACGCCGTGCCAGCGGCTCAGCACCAGATCGTCTGGCTCCGGCCCCAATTCGGGCAACAGTGCGGCCCCGGGAGTGCCGGGGGTGATGTCGACCTGCTCGTGCCCCATGTTGAAGATCTTGGCGTTGTGGTTGGAGCCGAGCCCGTCGGGCCGTCGTTGCACCAGGCAGTGGACGACGCGGACGCCGGCCGCCCGGGCCACCGGCAACAGCCGCACGATGTTGGGTAGGGCGACCCGGCGCGCCTCGGTGGCCAGCATCCCCAGGCCGGCGTTCGGGCCCATCACCGCGCCCTGGCACTCCTGGGTGACGATCGCGGTGTGGCCGGGCGCCGCGATATCGGCCAGCTGGGGCGTCATGCCGGCACTTCGTAGAACTGCGTCGCCCACTTACGCAGCGCCATATACCCTTTGGCGTCCACCTTGGAGAGCGCCGGGTTCTCTACGTACTTCTGGTAGCGCCAGATCTGCAGGTCGTCGAAAACGGTGGACAGGAACTGTTTTTCGATGACGTCGCGCAGCTTGCCCTGTGGTACGTCGGAGTCGTCGCCGGGAAGCCGCGGCCACCAGATCGAGTAGAAGAGGTCCGAACACCCGTCGTCGACCGGTGTGCAGGTGAAGATCAGCCGATGGTTCTGCGCCCCCTCGAAGACACTGATCGCCCCGCCCAGTCCGAACAGGTGGCTGTGGAACCGCAACGCGAGGTCCTCGGGGTTGTCGCTGCGCGCGTCCGGCCACCCCGCGACGAATTGCCACTCGTGGTCGACGATCTTCCAGTCCAGCACCCGCGGGGTGACCGTGGCGTGATGCACGTATTCGAAATGCGCGCTGTCGGGCGCGTTCTCCGCGACGATCTGCGGATGCACCGGCTCGCGCTCGGCGCGCCGGGAGAACTCCGGGTAGGCGCGGTAGTAGGCCGCGGGGTCGGTCTCGAATTGCGGGAACTTCCGGAAGATGTCCGGCATCTCCCACTGCGGCTCCTTGCCGTCCGGCTGGTGCCAGACGAACACGCAGTCGTACTGCTCGCGTACCGGGTACACCCGCAGCCGCAGCGCGCGGTTCGGCCGGTCCGGTTGGTAGGGGATGTACCGGTTGGTGCCGTCCGGTCCCCAGCGCCAGCCATGGAACGGGCACTCGACACAATCGCCCAGCACTTTGCCGCCGTGGCCGATGTGGGCGCCGAGGTGTTTGCAGTGCGCTTCCAGCACGTGCAGCTCCCCGGACTCGTCGCGGTAGGCCACCAGGTCCTCGCCGAAATAGTGCAGCGGCCGCACCTCGCCGATCGGGAATTCGGGCGACCACCCGACCATGAACCACCCGGTGACCTTCCAGGTGAAAGGCACTTTCACGCCGAAGCCTCCGAACGTCTGATACTAAGTCCATTACAGTATAGATTTCAGCAGTCGGGTCCGTGCACGGCAAGGAGTGAAGTGACTGAAGCGGCTGACAGTCGGATCGAGGTCATCGTCATCGGCGCCGGCTTCTCCGGGCTGTACATGCTGCATCGGTTGCGCCAAGCGGGCATCCGGGCCCGTGTCCTGGAGATGGCCGACGATGTCGGCGGCACGTGGTTGTACAACCGGTACCCGGGCGCGCGCTGCGATATCGAGAGCATTGAATACTCTTACAGCTTCTCCGAAGAGATTCAGCAGGAATGGGTTTGGACCGAGTCGATGCCGGCCCAGCCGGAGATCGAGGCCTACCTGAACTTCGTCGCCGACCGGCTCGACCTCCGCCGCGACATCCAGTTCGACACCGAGGTCGTCGCTATGACCTTCGACGAGGACGCCGCGGCCTGGGTGGTGCGAACCAATGCCGGCGAGACGTTCCGGGCCCCGTTCGTCGTCGCGGCCTCGGGCATCCTCTCCGTTCCGTTGAAGCCCGACATCCCGGGTATGGACAGCTTCGCCGGCGCCTCGCTGTACACCAGCCACTGGCCCAGAGAGGGCTTCGACCTGACCGGGAAGCGGGTCGGCGTTATCGGGACCGGTTCCACCGGCGTTCAGCTCATTCCCGTGGTGGCGCGGGAAGCACTGCAGCTCCGCGTGTTCCAGCGTTCACCCGCCTACACCCTGCCCTGGCGCGTGCACCGGTTCGAGGCCGGCGAGCTGGACGGGATGAAGGCCCGCTACGACGAAATCCGGGCCGCACAGCGGGCCCACCCGATCGGGGCGGCGCGGCTGAGCGCCTTCTCGGTGCTGCTGGAAATGCTGGGCAGGCCGCCGCTGAAGTCCGCCACCCGCGAGGAGCAATTGCGCGCCATCGAGGACCACGGCGTGCTGGGCGCGCTCAACTGGGGTGACGTTTTCTTCGACATCGAGGCGAACCGAATGGCCGCCAAGCTGTACGGCGACGCGGTGGCCCGCATCGTCAGGGATCCGGACACCGCGGCCTCGCTGGTGCCCGTCCATCCGTTCGCGTGCAAGCGGCCGATCATCGACCAGGGTTACTACGAGACCTTCAACCGGGACAACGTCACCCTCGTCGACCTGCGCAAGTCACCGATCCGCGAGGTGACGCAGGGTGGCATCCGCACCGAGGGCAACTCCTACGACCTGGACGTCATCATCTACGCCACGGGCTTCGACGCGATGACGGGGGCGCTGAGCCGCATCGACATCCGCGGCCGCGACGGGATGTCGCTCGCCGAGTTCTGGTCGAGCAAGGGCGCGCTGTCCTATCTTGGGTTGGCGGTCGCGGGCTTCCCCAACCTCTTCACCATCCAGGGGCCGGGCAGTCCCAGCGCCGCCACCAACTTCGTCGCCGCGCTGGAACAGCATGTGGAGTGGATAGGTGATTGCATCGCACACCTGCGGGACCGCCGTATCCGCACGATCGAGGCGCTGGCCACCGCGCAGCAGGAGTGGATCGACCACACCACCGCGCTCGTTGCGCCGACGGTGCTGGTCCACCCGTCCTGCAACTCGTGGTACAACGGCGGCAACGTGCCCGGGAAGAAGCGGATGTACATGGGCTACACCGGCGGAATCCCCGAATATCGGCGCCGCTGCGACGAGATCGCGGCCGGCGGATACACCGGTTTCAAGCTGGCTTAGGTGAGTGCCATGTCGAAGGTGACGCAAGGCTTTGGTCTGGCCCGGGACGCGACCCGCGAGCTGGGGATGCTGCTGCCCCGCACGGTGGCCGGGCTGAACCGGTCAACCGGCTGGGTGCCGGCGTCGCCGCGCGGGGTGCGGCAGTTCGGCGAGGTCCTGCTGGACGAGCTTGTGCTGAGCGGCTTTTCGCTGCTCGGCGGCAGTCCCGCGGCGATGCGGCCCCTGTCGGGCTGCACAGCCGCGGCTGAAGAACTGTCGGACCTGGGCATCGACCGCGCGCACGCCGACCCGGCGCCGCTGCGGGCGACCTCGGTGCGGCGGCGGCGCATCGGCAACCTCGCCTACGAGCGGATGGCGTTCGAGCACGACCCGGCGTTGCCCAGAGCGCTGCAAGCCGAGGGACTGGGCGGGCCGGCCCGGGCGGTGGTGCACCTGTGCCGGCACGACGACGGTCCGAGGCCCTGGCTCGTCTGGGTGCACGGCGCCGGTCAGGGCGGTACGGAAGACCTGTTGCTGAGCCGCATCGGCCGAATACATCACCAGCTCGGGTTCAACGTCGCGCTGCCCGTGCAGCCCGGTCACGGTTGCCGTCGCCGCGAATGGCCCGCGTACCCGGACATGGACCCGTTGGGCAACGTCGCCGGCATGATGCGCGCCGTTTCGGAGATCCGCGCGGTGGTGCGCTGGGCGCAACCGCAGGCCAGCGCGGTTGTGGTGGCGGGGATTTCGATGGGCACTCCGGTGGCCGCACTGGTTTCCCACCTGGAGAGGCGGGTCGACGCCGTCGCGCTGTACACCCCGATCCTGGGGCTCAACGCGATGATCGCCCGGCATCTCGGGCGCTGGGGATCGTCGCGGGACGCGTTCCGGGACCTGTTGGCGTCCCCGCAGGTGGCGCAGCTGACCTCGGTGATCGACCCGCTGCGGGCGGATCCGGCACCGCCGCCGGAACGCCGGCTGATCGTCGGCGCCTGGCACGACCGGATGGCGATGCGCGAGCCCGCCGTCGCGCTGCACGAGCGCTGGGGCGGCGAGCTGTACTGGTACGACGGCAGCCACGTCGGGCACATCTTCTCCCGGCGGGTGCAGCAGGTCACCGACCGATTCCTGCGCGGCGTGGCCGGCTGATGGCCGCCACGCGCACGGCCCGCGAGGTGGTCGAGCTCTACAACCTCGTCGTCTGGAACGAGCAGAACTTGGAGCTGGCCGAGGAGTTGTTCGCCGACACCGTGATCCGCCACGAGGTGGGGGAGGCGCACGTTCTCACCCGGCAACAGGCGGTCAGCAGGGTCAGCGACGTCTGGGCGATGTTCGACACGCTGCGCTTCGACCTGAACGTCGTCGCCGCCGGCGACGAGCACGTCGCGATCGTCTACGACTCATCGATGACCACCACGGACGGCACGGAGACCAACGTCGCCAGCATCGAGGTGTTCCGCGTCATCGACGGCAAGATCACCGAGGTCTGGAATTGCGGCTACCAGCAAGGAGTTTGGAGTTGAGCGATCGCACGCTGGACGAATTGGGTTACTACCTGTTGGCCGGTGCCGGCGGCGAAGGGCCGGCGGCCCTCGTCGATGAGGCCCGCCGCGGCGAGGAACTGGGCATGGGCACCGCGTTCATCTCCGAGCGCTGGAACGTCAAGGAGGCGTCGTCGCTCACCGGCGCGGCGTGCGCCGTGACGACCAGGATGCAGATCGCCACCGCCGCAACCAATCACAACACCCGTCATCCGCTGATCACCGGGTCATGGGCCACCACCATGCACCGGCTCTCCGGCGGGCGCTTCACGCTGGGCATCGGCCGCGGCATCGCGGCGATCTACGGGGCGTTCGGCATACCGGCGGTCACCACCGCGCAGATGGAAGACTGGGCCCAGGTCATGCGCCGCCTGTGGCACGGGGAGTTGATCTTCAACCACGACGGGCCGATGGGCAAATACCCGATCCTGTTCCTGGACCCCGACTTCGACGAGGACATCCGATTGGCGCTGGTGGCGTTCGGGCCCAAGACCCTCGAGCTCGGGGGCCGTGTGTTCGACGACGTCATCCTGCACACTTACTTCACCCCCGAGACGCTGCGGCGCTGCGTGGCGACCGTCAAGTCCGCGGCCGAGAAGGCGGGCCGCGACCCGGCCAGCGTGCGGGTGTGGTCGTGCTTCGCGACCGTCGGTGACCACCTCCCCGAGGAGTTGCGGCTGAAGAAGACGGTCGCCCGGCTGGCCACCTACCTGCAGGGCTACGGCGACCTGTTGGTGCGCACGAACAACTGGGACCCTGCTGTGCTGCAACGCTTTCGGGAAGACCCGGTGGTGACGTCGATCGCCGGCGGCATCGACCACAAGGCCACCGCCGGGCAGATCGAGCACATCGCCACCTTGATCCCGGACGAATGGCTGGAGCCGGCGGCCACCGGGTCGGCGCGGCAATGCGCGGATCGCGTCCGCACGGAGTTCGACTACGGCGCCGACGCGGTGATCATGCACGGCGCGACGCCGGACGAACTCGAGCCCGTGATCGCGGCGTACCGGGCCGGCGGCTGACGCGCGTGAGGGCGCGCAATTGTACGGCTGCAGACGGCGTGTCGCGTGCAGACACGGTCGCTCGCGGCGGGTAGCCGGGAGGAGCTCAGGGCATGATGACGGTCCGGCTGACCGGTTCGGCGGCGGCCTGGCGGGCCGACAGTCCCCGAAGCAGTGAACCGAGCAAGGCATCGCGGGTCTCGCGCGGATCGATGAGTTCGTCGAATCCCAGATGCTCGGCCGAGCGATAGGACGCCTGCAGCTCGGCGTCACGCAGCTTCGCGGTGATGTCCTCGCCGGCGTGCGTCGCCCGGCCCAGCGCGGCCGCACTCATGGCGCCCATGGTCGCGCCCGGGTAAGCGAAGGTCGCGCTCTGGTGATCGAAGCCCAACAGCGACATGACCATCGAGCCGAACCCGTACGCCTTGCGCAGCGTGACGTGCAACTTGACCGTGGTGGCCGCGGTCTGCGCGGCGAACATCCGCGCACCGGCGCGCAGCACGCCGCTGCGCTCGGAGCGGCTACCGGGCAGCATGCCGGGGTTGTCGGCCAGGAAGACGATCGGCAGGTGGAACGAGTCGGCCACCATGATGAAGTGTGCGGCCTTGTCCGCCGCGTCCGCGTCGATCGAACCGGCGATCACCTGGGGCTGGTTGGCCACCACCGCCACCGGGTGCCCGCCGAGATGGGCCAGCGCGCAGATGATCGCCTTGCCGTACTGCGGCTGCACCTCGAACCAGTCGGGCCGGTCGAAGACCACGTCGAGCACGGCGCGCATGTCGTAGACACGGCGGTTGTCGCGGGAGACGATGTCGAGCAACTCCGGCGTCGCACGTGGCTCGCTGTCCTCGTCCGGTGGCAGCTGTGCCGGGTACGACCACGCGCTCGGCGGGAAATACGACAGGTACCGCCGGATATCGGCGATCACGGCTTCGTCGTCTTCGGCGACGTTGTGGATCACCCCGCTCGGCAACGCGGTGACGGGTCCACCGAGGTCCTCCTTCGAGATCTCTTCTCCGGTGGACTCTTTGACGACCGGCGGCCCGGCGGTGAAGATCGCGCCCTGTCTGCTCATGATCCGGAAGTCGCAGACCGGGGCGACCAGGGCGCCATGCCCGGCCGACGGCCCGAGCACGGCGGCGACGGTCGGTACCCGGCCCGAGCATTGCGCCTGCGCGAGCAGGTCGGTAGGGGTGCGGCCGTAATGTCCACCGCCGGGACGAAAGCCGGCGCCTTCGAGCAGCATCACCAACGGAATCTTGTCGCGCAGCGCGAGTTCGGCGATGCGGTAGCGCTTGGAGTTGCCGCCGGGTCCGATGCTGCCGGCCATGGTGGTGAAGTCCTCGGCGCCGAGCATCACCGGCGAACCGTTGATGAGACCGGAGCCGACGACGATGCCGTCGGCGGCGACCTCGCCGCCGACCAGGGTGCCGAGTTCACGGAACGACCCCGGGTCGAGCAACTGGTCGATCCGCGCGCGGGCGTCGAGCTTGCCCTTGCCGCGGTGTTTGTCGAGCCGCTCCGGCCCGCCCATTTCCCGCGCGTGCTGACGGCGCCGACCGAGATCGTCGAGCGTTTCTCCCCAGTCCTGGGATTTCGGCATGCCTATGTCCTACCTCATGGGGGTTTGGTCTGGCGAGCGGATCTGCAGGGTCACATACTGGATTGCTTACTGTAAAGTTACCCGCATGGTCGACGCCGCCCGCCTCAAGGTCGACGGGGGCATCCCCAATCAACTCGCCCGGGTGACCGAGGCGGCGGTCGCGCTCGAACGCGACGGGTACGACGGCGGCTGGACGGCGGAGACCAGCCATGACCCGTTCCTGCCGCTGCTATTGGCCGCAGAGCACACGTCTCGGCTGGAACTGGGCACCAACATCGCGGTGGCGTTCGCCCGCAATCCGATGATCGTGGCCAACATCGGTTGGGACCTGCAGGCGTACTCGCGGGGACGGTTCATCCTCGGGCTGGGCACCCAGATCCAACCCCACATCGAGAAACGATTCAGCATGCCGTGGAGCCATCCCGCGCGCCGGATGCGCGAGTTCGTGGCCGCCCTGCATGCGATCTGGTCCGTGTGGAAAGACGGCGGAAAACTGCGCTTCGAGGGCGATTTCTACACGCACAAGATCATGACCCCGATGTTCACCCCGGAGCCGCAGCCCTATTCCGCGCCCAAGGTGTTCCTCGCGGCGGTGGGCGAGGCGATGACCGAACTGTGCGGGGAGGTCGCCGACGGTCACCTCGGTCACCCGATGGTGTCCAAGCGCTACCTCGACGAGGTCACCGTGCCGGCGCTGCTGCGCGGTATGCGGCGAGCCGGCCGGTCCCGCAGCGGGTTTGAGGTGTCCGGCGAGGTGATGATCGCCACCGGGGAGAACGAGCAGGAGCTGACGGCCGCCACGGCCGCCGTGCGCAAGCAGATCGCCTTCTACGGGTCGACGCCGGCGTACCGCAGGGTTTTGGAGCTGCATGGTTGGGGAGACCTGCAGACCGAACTGCACCGCCTGTCGCTCGCGGGTGAATGGGACGCCATGGCCTCGCTGATCGACGACGAGATGCTCGCCGCCTTCGCGGTCGTCGGGCCGGTGGGCACCATCGCCGCCGCCCTCCAGGACCGCTGCCGCGGTGCGGTGGACCGAGTGCTGCCGATCTTCATGAACGCTTCCCCGTCCTGTATCACGGCCGCACTGAAGGAGTTTCGCCAGTGAGCACCACCACCGTAGACGACTCCGCCAGGCTGTTGGCGGATCCCTTGGCCTACACCGACGAGCGGCGCTTGCATGCCGCGCTGACCCACCTGCGCGCCCACGCGCCGGTCTCGTGGGTGGAGGTGCCGAACTACCGGCCGTTCTGGGCGATCACCAAGCACGCCGACATCATGGACATCGAGCGCGACAACATGTTGTTCACGAACTGGCCGCGCCCCGTGCTGACGACGGCGGAGGGCGACGAGATGCAGGCGGCCGCGGGGGTGCGCACGCTGATCCACCTGGACGATCCGCAGCATCGGGTGGTGCGCGCGATCGGCTCGGACTGGTTCCGCCCGAAAGCGATGCGGGCGTTGAAGGTTCGCGTGGACGAGCTCGCCCGGATCTACGTCGACAAGATGATGGCCGCGGGCCCGGATTGTGACTTCGTCCAGGAGGTGGCGGTCAACTACCCGCTCTACGTGATCATGTCGCTGCTGGGGCTGCCGGAGGCCGACTTCCCCAGGATGCTCAAGCTGACGCAGGAGCTGTTCGGCAGCGACGACTCCGAATTCAAGCGGGGCACCACCAACGAGGATCAGCTGCCCGCGTTGTTCGACATGTTCCAGTACTTCAACGGGGTGACCGAGTCCCGCCGCGAGCACCCGACCGAGGATCTGGCGTCCGCGATCGCCAACGCCCGGGTCGACGGGGAGCCGCTGTCGGACATCGACACCGTGTCGTACTACCTGATCGTCGCCACCGCCGGCCACGACACCACCAGCGCGACCATCTCGGGTGGCTTGCAGGCGCTCATCGAAAACCCCGACCAACGCGAGCGCCTGCGCGACAACCTCGATCTGATGCCGCTGGCCACCGAGGAAATGATCCGCTGGGTCACCCCGGTCAAGGAATTCATGCGCACCGCCGCCGAAGACACCACCGTGCGCGGGGTGCCCATCGCCGCGGGGGATTCGGTGCTGTTGTCCTATGTCTCGGCCAACCGCGACGAGGACGTGTTCGCCGACCCGTTCCGCTTCGATGTCGGCCGCGACCCCAACAAACACCTCGCCTTCGGTTACGGCGTGCACTTCTGCATGGGCGCGGCGCTGGCTCGCATGGAGGTCAATAGCTTTTTCACCGAGCTGCTGCCGAGGCTCGAATCGATTGAGCTGACCGGTGATCCGGAATTGGTCGCCACCACGTTCGTGGGCGGCCTCAAACACCTCCCGGTGCGCTACTCGCTGATCTGACGGCTGCCCGGGGTGAGCGACCCGCTTAGTCGGCGTGTGCGACGATCGCGATCGTTACGCTCCCCGTGGAGGTGTCGCAATGACGCGCAGGACGATTGTCATCACCGGTGCCAGCGACGGCATCGGCGCGGCTGCGGCTCGTCGCCTCAGCCGCACCGGCGACCAGATCGTCGTGGTGGGCCGCTCCCAAACCAAGACCGCCGCGGTGGCCGCCGAACTGGACGCGGACCACTTCGTCGTCGATTACGCCGACCTGTCCCAGGTGCGGGCGCTGGCGGACAAGATGCGTTCGCAATACCCGCGCATCGACGTGTTGCTCAACAATGCGGGCAGGATGGCCAGCAAGATCGAGCTGACGCCCGACGGCTACGAACGCACCTATCAGGTCAACTACCTGGCGCCGTTCCTGTTGACCACCCAATTGCTGGATGTGCTGCTGGAGTCCCGCGCCACGATCGTCAACACGACGAGTTCGTCGCACAAGCTGATCTTCCGTGCCACCGTCGACGACCTGGAGAACACCGCCAGCCGCCGGCCCGCCGCGGCCTACGCGTTCTCGAAGCTCGCAATCGCGTTGTTCACCAGGGAATTACACCGGCGCTACCATGCCGACGGCCTCTCCGTTGCGGCCGTTCATCCCGGCAACGTCAACTCCAACATCGGCGTTGCCTCGGGTTCGCGATTTCTCGTGTTCATGCAGCGGTACACCCCGGCGGTGCTATTCATCTCGACCGCGGACCAGGGCGCCGACCAGTTGGTGCGGCTGGCGTCCAGCACGCCCGTATCGGAGTGGACGCCCGGCGCGTACTACGCCAAGCGCAAGATCGCCAAGACCAGTCGCCTCGCGGACAACCCGCGACTGGCCGCCGAACTGTGGGAGCGCACCGCGACCAGGCTGCGCTGACGACTCCCGCGCGGGTGATCTTCGATACTCAATAGTATCTAACCGATACTGGCGGGTATGCTGCTGCACATGTCGCCCGTCAAACCGCTTCGCACCCGCCCCACCCGCGGCGAGGTTCGCGACCGCATCCTGGATGCGGCGTCGAAGGTGTTCGCTGCCGAGGGTTTCGCCGGCGCCACCATCGACGCGATCGGTCAGGCCGCGGGCTTCACCAAGGGCGCGGTGTATTCCAACTTCGAGTCGAAGGACGAGCTGTTTCTGGCCCTGCTCGACCGCGAGTTCGAGCTGCGCGGCGAGCAGATCGCGATAGCGCTGGACCGCAGCGACGGCGACACCGCCGCCGCCGCGCGCGAGGTGAGCCGGTCGGTGCTCGACTCGGTCCGCGACCATTCCGACTACTACGTGCTGCTCGTCGAATACTGGCTGCGCGCCCAGCGCGATCCGCAGCTTCGGGACCGCCTGATCGAGCGCCGTCGCGCCGCGGCCGGCCAGGCGCTACACATCGTCGAATCGACCGACACCGTGCCGGGCGACCGGCGGCTGACGGACATCGCCCAGCTCGTCGTCACCCTCAACCTGGGCGTGGCGATGGAAGAGGTGCTGCGTCCGGGAACCATCAACCCCGATCTGCTCGCGCAACTGATCACCGCACTGCTGGAATCGATTCCGGTTTCCGGCGCTTAGGGAAAGCCACACCATGGATGCCGAAGACGAACCGGACGACATCGCACCGGTGATCACCGCCACCGGATTGGGGGTCGACGGTGAGCACGGGCCGCTGTTCTCGGGGGTCGACCTGGCCCTGACGCCGGGGTTTCACGCCATTCAGATGCCCGGGGGGCCGGGTCAGACCACGCTGTTGTTGACGCTCGCGGGACGCTTCAAGGCCAGTCACGGCTCGCTGAGCGTGCTCGGCGAAATGACGCCGCGCGCCATCCGCCGCCTGTGCGCGATCGCGGCCTTCGACGACATCGACGAACTCGAAGAGTCGGTGACCGTGGCGACCGTGCTCGCCGAACAACGCCGGTGGCTGGCGCCGTGGTATTCGCTGGTGCCGCTGCAAGCCGGTCAGGCCGAGCTGACGGAGGTCTTCGGTGACATACCCGCGCCGTCGTCGGACACCTACATCGTCGAATTGTCCGACCTGGAACTGTTTTTGCTGCGCATCACACTCGCGCTGATGTCGAATCGTCCGATTCTGGTGATCGGTGACCTCGAGCAAGTGCGCGACAACTCCCGGCGAGCGACCGCGGTGGAACGGCTGGGTGCGATCGCCCGGCAGCGCACCATCGTCGTCGGAGTCACCAACCCGCTCGGCACCGACGCACCCGAGCACGAGCTTCACGATCGCCGCGTCCTGACCGGAGGAGATTGACGATGTTGGCTGGACTCGCATTCGGCTCGGAGATCAAGCGTTTCGGTCGCAGCCGTTTGACGCGGGTGGCGATCGTCGTGCTGATGTTGCTGCCGCTGGTGTACGGGGCGCTGTACCTGTGGGCGTTCTGGGATCCCTTCGGCCACACCAACAAGATGCCGGTGGCGCTGGTCAACTCCGACCGTGGCGCCGTCGTGTCCGGGCAGCAGTTCAACGCCGGCGACGAGATCGCCAAGAGCCTCACCGCCGACGGCGGGTTGGACTGGCACGTCACCGATTTGGCGGAGGCGCGCAGCGGAGTGGACCACGGGAAGTACTACTTCATGGTCGAGTTGCCGCCGGATTTCAGTGCGGCGATCGCATCGCCGGTGACCGGGCAGCCGAAGAAGGCCAACCTGATCGCCTTCTACAACGACGCCAACAACTACATCTCCACGAGTATCGGCCGCACCGCCATCAGCCAGGTGCTCAACGCCGTGTCCAGCCGGATCTCCGGGCAGGCCGTCAATCAGGTGCTGTCGATAGTGGTTTCGTCGGGATCGGGCATCAAGCAGGCCGCCGACGGCGCCGCTCAACTCGACGACGGCGCCGGCCGGCTGGTAGGTGGTCTGGACAGCGCCCGCTCCGGCTCGGCAACGCTTGCCGCTGGAGCCAGGCAACTCTCGGACGGAATCAACCAGGCCACCGACCCGCTGCTCGCGGTGACCAAGGCGGTGTCGGAAATCGGCGGCAGCACGCAGCAGCTGCAACAGGGCGCAACCGCACTTCAGCAGGCCAACGACCAGATCGGTGCCATCTCCGCGGCGCAGGATGCCGCCGCCAACTCGCTCTCGCCGGTGATCGATCAGCTTTCCGCGCGGCAGGATCCGCTGGCCAACAACCTGCGTGGCATCCAAGATCAGCTCCGGGGTCACCAGTTCACGCCCCAGATTCGCCAGCAGCTCATCGATGCGCAGAACGCGGCGATTTCCTTGACCTCGGGGTTGCGCACCCCGGGCAGTCCACTCGGGTCGGCGCTCGACCAGGTCGGCAGCAAGGGGCAGGAGCTGACGAAGAAGCTCACCCAGTTGCGCGACGGAGCGCAGCAGGTTGCCACCGGCAATGCGGAATTGGCGGGCGGCATCGCCAAACTCGACGACGGTGCACGACAACTCAAGGGCGGATCGGCCGAGCTGGCGACCAAACTCGCCGACGGGGCCAAGCAGGTGCCCAATTGGACCACCCAGCAAAAGGATGCGGTCGCCGACACCATCGGGGGTCCGGTGCAACTCGAGGCTTCACACGAGAACGCCGCGCCCAACTTCGGCACCGGCATGGCCCCGTTCTTCCTGACGCTGGCCTTGTTCTTCGGTGCCTTGGTGCTGTGGATGGTGCTGCGGCCCTTGCAGAGTCGTGCGATCGCCGCGGAGGTGCTCGAAATCCGGGTGGCGCTCGCCAGCTATCTGCCCGCGGCCACGATCGCGCTGTTCCAGGCGACCATTCTCTACTGCGTGGTCCGGTTCGCCCTCGGCGTGCACGCGGTGCACCCGGTCGCGATGCTGGGGTTCATGATCCTCATCTCCGCCGCTTTCGTGGCCGCCACGCAGGCGATCAACGCGCTCGTGGGCCCGGCGGTCGGGCGCGTGCTGATCATGGCCCTGCTCATGCTGCAGCTCGTCAGTGCCGGCGGCCTGTACCCCGTGGAAACCACGTCGCGACCCTTTCAGGTCCTGCACCGCTTCGACCCGATGACCTACGGCGTCAACGGACTGCGCCAGCTCATCCTCGGCGGGATCGACGGACGGCTCTGGCAAGCGATCACCGTGCTGGTTGCGATGACGGCTGTCGCGCTGGCAATCTCATCGTTGTCCGCACGACGAGATCGCCTGTGGAACCTCAGCAGGCTGATCCCGGCGATCAAGATGTAGCGGCTCTGCGATCGAAAGGCATGCGCATGTCGGTGACCGCGTTGGTGACGGGCGGAGCGTCGGGCATCGGAGCCGAAGTGGCCGGCCGGTTGCGCGACGCGGGGTGCGACGTCGTGGTGTGGGATCTCGCGGGCGCCGACATCGTCTGCGACGTCAGCGATCCCGACGCGGTGACGGCCGCGATGAAACAGACCGTGCGCGAGCACGGCACGCCGACCCGGATCGTCACCTGCGCCGGAGTCGGCGCGTCCGGCCTGTTGCTCGAACAGTCCCCCGCGGAATGGAACCGGGTGCTGGGTGTCAACCTCACCGGAACCTGGCTGACCATTCGGGCCGGGGCGCGGGCGATGGTCGACGCCGGGGTGGGCGGCTCGATCGTCGCGGTCTCCAGCATCAGCGGCACCCTCGCCGACCGGGACATGGGCGCGTATTGCGTGTCGAAGGCGGGGGTGGACATGCTGGTCAGGGTCGCCGCGGCGGAGTGGGGCGTGCACGGCATAAGGGTGAACGCGGTCGGACCGGGCGTCACGCGCACGCCCATGCTGGCAAAGCCGGAACAGCTGCCCGGGTGGGTGGAGGCCCTGTCCGAACGCACGGCGCTCGGGCGTCTGGGGGAGGCCGACGACGTGGCCGCGGCGATCGTGGGCGTGCTCGAGTTGCCCTGGGTGACAGGCCAAGTGGTGCACGCCGACGGCGGGCTGGCGCTGCACAGCCCCATCGACGCCTACGGCCAGCTGCAGCGGGTGCTGGGCCGGAAGGGCCTCAGCTGATCCCGAAATCGATGACGCCCCGGATGATCTTGCCGTTGCGTAGGTCGTCGTAGGCGTCGTTGATCTCGTCGAGGCGGTAGCGCCGGGTGATCATCTCGTCGAGCTGCAGCTGCCCGGTTTGATAGAGCCTGGCCAGCCGGGCGATGTCCGCCCGAGGGTTGCACGAGCCGAAGATCGTTCCCGCCAGCGTCTTGTTCATCAGGATGAAGTCCTGCAGGTCGATCTTCACCGATCGGGTCAGTTGCGAGGTCATGCCGGTGAGCACACACGTCCCGCCCTTGCGGGTCAGCTGCAGCGCATCGCGGACGTCGCCAGGGGTGATCAGCGAAGGGGAGACCACCACGGCGTCGGCCATGACGCCATAGGTCAAGTCCCGCACCATGTCCTGCGCCTCGGCGGCCGTGGCGGCGGTATGGGTCGCGCCGAACCGCAACGCCGATTTTTGCTTGAATTCCACGGGGTCCACCGCGACGATCTGCGCGGCGCCGCTGATCCGCGCGCCCTGGATCGCGCCGGTGCCGATCCCGCCCGCGCCGACCACGACGACGGTGTCACCGCCGCGCACCCCGGCGCGGTTGGCGGCCGAACCGTAACCGGTGGGAATGGCGCACGACAGCAGCGCGCACGGCGCCAACGACAGCTGGGGCTCGATCTTGACGAGTGAGTTCGTCGACACCACAGTGTGTTCGGCGAACGCGCCGACCTTGGACAAGTGCCCCAGCGGTCGGCCGTCGGCGGTGTGGTGACGGAACGTGCCGTCGGTGGGCATGCCCGGTGTCAGGGTGAAAGCCCCGACGTCACAAATGTATTCCATGCCCGTCGCACACCAGCGACACTGGCCGCACACCGCGACGAACGACAGCACCACGTGATCGCCCGGGGCGAAATCCGTGACGCCGTCGCCGACTTGCCGCACGATGCCGGACCCCTCGTGGCCGCCGATCGTCGGGAACATCGTCGGCAGGCCGAGGGACCGCATCACGTCGTTGGGCGCCGACATGTCCCCCGTGAGGATGTGGTCGTCGGAGTGGCACAGCCCCGCCGCCGCCATCTCGACCAGGACTTCGCCGGCGCGGGGCGGATCGAGCTCGAATTCCTCGACGGACCACGGCCCGCCGACGTCGTGCAGGACGGCTCCCTTAGTTTTCAAGCGGCTTCCCTATGCGGCCGGGGAGAAGGTGACCGGAAGCTTATTGGGGGAACGAAAGGTCAGCCCGACGATCTTGGACTCCTGACCCGTTCCGTCGTCGGCCACGAAGGCCAGATCCCTGACCCGATCGAACAGGCTGTTCAGCATGACCCGCGTCTCGAGCCGGGCCAGGTGCATGCCGAGGCACATGTGGATGCCGCCGGCGAACGCGATGTGCGCCTGGCGCGGCCGCCGGATGTCGAAGGTATTCGGATCGGTCCAGCGGCCCTCGTCGCGGTTGGCCGAGCCCATGCACATGTCGATCTGCGCGTCGGCCGGGATTGTCTTGCCGCCGATTTCGACCTCTTCGGTCGTGGTCCGCATGACCATCGTCAGCGGGGTTTCGAAGCGCAGCCCCTCTTCGATTGCCATCGGTATCAGCGAGCGGTCCTGGTAGACCTGCGCCAGCTGGTCGGGGTGGGTCAGCAGCAGGTACAGCAGGTTGCCCGAGGATCGGTAGGTGGTTTCCAGCCCGGCGGGCAGCAGCAGCCGCAGGAACGCGATGATGGCCTCGTCGGTGAGCTTCTCGCCGTCGATCTCGGCCGCCACCAGGTCGCCGATGATGTCGTCGGTGTGTTTGCGCCGCCGCTGCTCGACCTGTTCGAGGAAGTAGCCGTGCAACTCCGCCGCCGCGTTGAGCCCGGCGACGATGTCGGTCGGGATGGAGATGAGGTCGAGCGACAGCCGCCGGAAGAAGTCGAGGTCCTCCGGGGGCAGACCGAGCAACGTGGAGATGATCCGGGTGGGGAACTCGAAGGTGACCGCCTTGACCAGGTCCGCGTGGCCGTCGTTCTTGATCTCGTCGACCAGTTGATCGCACACCGGCCCGATGACCGACGGTTCCCAGCGTTCCAGCGCGGTGGCCCGGAAGGCCTTGGCCACCAGGTTGCGGTGATCATGGTGCTCCTTGCCGCCCATCGCCAGGATGGTGTGGCCCATCACCAAGCCGATCGTCTCGTCGTACTTGTGGGAGCTGAAAATCCGGTCGTCGCGGAACGCCTGGAACAGCGGGTCGTAACCGAACAGCACCCACTCGTCGTTCGGCCGCAGCTCTTCCGGCATCTGTGAGTGGTCCGCCAACGCGCCGTGCCACACCGGGTCCGTGCGCCTCATGTACTCGAAGAACGGGTAGGGACTGGTCTCACCGGTGAGGTCGAGTGCGACGGGCTGGTTGGTGGGGTCGGTGCTGAGCGTCATTCAGCGCTCCTCCTGGACAGCCGGTAAGCGGATTGGTACGCGGGAATATCGCTATCATAGTATAAATAGCAACTAAGCCCAACGGGCTTGTCGTGGTTACGGTAACGGGCACAGTATTGATGCTGCGTGGCGTCGGAGGCGGTGATATAGGTGCCGGAACGGCGATTGGTGTGCGCCCTGGACGAGCTGCCGCCCGGCGGGATGAAGCTGGTCGACGTCGGCAAGTTCGGTGTCGGCGTCTACAACGTGCGCGGCGAGTTCTACGCGATCGTCAACTACTGCTCGCACGAAGGGGCCCCGCTGTGCCTGGGTCTGCTCGGCGGCACGAACGAGTACGACCCGGACGAACCCGGCGGCCTGCGGCGCGCCCGCGACGGTCAGATCGTCCGATGCCCTTGGCACAACTGGGAATTCGACATCACCACCGGGCAAAGCGTCGCGGACCCGACGCGGCGCATCCGCACCTACCCGGTCGACGTCAGCGACGGGGAGGTGTACCTGACCGCATGAACCCGATGATCATTGACGCATGCGTGCAGCCGCATTTCCGCTCCAATGCGGAGATCCGGCGCTACCTGCCCGCCGCCCACCGGCTGCGCTCGATCCCCGACGTCGAACAGCAGTGGTACTCCGCACCGGGCGGGGACTACCGCCCCGATCTCTATGGGGAGCACTACCCCGGGTCGGATCCGGAGTCCGTGAGCCGACACCTTTTCGATGACGTGGGCGTCAATTATGCCGTCCTGAACCCGCTGACCCGCGGCAACATCGCCGACTACCTGCTCAACAGCAGGATCTGCGCGGCGGTCAACGACTGGCTGCTCGACCGCTGGCTCGAGCCGGACTCGACCGATCGATTCCGGGGCACCATCCGGGTGAACCCGGAAGACCCCAGGGGCGCGGTCGCGGAAATCGAGCGCCTGGCCGAGCACCCGAAACTGGTGCAGGTCGGCGTCCCGATGCAGTCGCGCGAGCCCTACGGCAAGCCGATGTTCGAGCCGATCTGGGAGGCGGCCGCCGCCCACGGCCTGCCGGTGGCGGTGCACATCAACGGCGGCAACGGCGTCGACTATCCGCCCACCTTCGCCGGGCATGCCCACACCTATCCCGGATACGCGGCGTTCATGCCGCTGAACTACTTCGTGCACCTGGCCACGCTCATCGTCGAGGGCGTCTTCGGCAGGCATCCCGACCTGAAGTTCGTCTTCGCCGACGGCGGCTACGACATCCTCACGCCGTTGATCTGGCGGCTGGACACCTTCTGGGTGTCGATGCGCGATCAGACGCCCTGGGTCGACCGCTACCCCAGCGAATACCTGCCCAGCCACGTCCGGTTCTGCTCGTCGGCGTTCGACGGGCCCACCGACGCGGGCGACATGCAGCGCTGGATGGAGTTCAGCGCCAAGTCCGACCTGCTGATGTACGGGTCGGCGTATCCCCACTGGTCATTCTCGCCGCCGGACGGCGTGGCCGAGGGCCTGGACGCCGCGCAACGCGACAAGGTGCTGTGGCGAAACGCCGCCGAGCTGTACGGGCTGAAGGAGCGTGTCCGATGACCACCATCGAACGAGTCGAGTCGCGGACGGGTCACGACGACGAAATTGCGGTCACCATCGTCGACACCGACGTCCATCCGTTGCCCGTCTCGACCGACGTGCTGAAGTCGTACGCGGCGCCCGAATGGGTGGACAAGATATGGCCGACCGGCAACGCGGTGACGCCGGTGCCGCATTTCTACGACACCCCGGATTCGTACAAGACCATGTCGTTGCGCCTGGACGCCGCCCCGCCGGGCGGCGGGTTCGCGGGCAGCGATCCGGAGTTCGCCGCCAAGCAGCTGCTGCTCGACGCCGGCGTCAGCATCGCAACCCTCGAGCCGATGTGCGACGCGCAGTTGCCACAGGCCGAACACGCGCTCAAGTCGGCCTACAACGACTGGCTCGCCGACGTCTGGCTCGAGACCAACAACGGGCACGGCCGCTGGCGCGGATCGATCAGCGTCAGCGCGCAGACGCCCGAGCAGGCGGCGCGCGAGGTCGAACGGTGGGCGGGGCATCCGTACATGGCCCAGGTGCTGATGACGCCGCAGACACGCGGAATTCCTTTCGGCAACCCGCATTTCGATCCGCTCTACGAAGCCGCGGCGCGCAACGGTCTCCCGGTCGCCACGCACCTGATGGGGCAGACGCCGTTCGAACTCATTCCGCTGTACCCGGTCGGCAACCCCGCGCATTGGCACGACTTCTTCGCCTCCTGGCCACTGTTGTACGTCTCGCATCTGATGAGCCTGGTGTTCGACGGCGCTTTCGACCGCCACCCCGACCTGCGGGTGGTTTTCGTCGAGGGCGGGTTCACGTGGGCGATGCCGGTGATGTCGCGGATGGACCGGATCTGGGAAGCGCGTCGCGGCGACCTGCCCCACGTGCGGCGCCGCCCGTCGGACTATGTGCGCGAGCACGTTCGGTTCACCACCCAGCCGCTCGAAGACGTCGACAGCGTGCGATTCCGGGAGTACCTGGAGCTGATGGACCTGGGCGACAACCTGATGTTCTCCACGGACTACCCGCACTGGAGCTACGACTCGCCGGCCTACGCCATCAACCGATTCCCGGCCGACCAGCGGGAGCGGATCATGCGCGGCAATGCGACCGCGCTCTACGGGTTGCCGGCGACGGTCAAGGCGCTTCCTGGCGAGCGGTGAATCCGGTCCTCACCGCAGCGTCGAGCACCTGGTCCGTCGCCGCGGGCAATCGCAGGTCTACCTTGAAGAGGGTTTCCGGTGCGCCCCGCGCCGGGAGCCACATGCCCGCACGATGAGCCCGGAAGACGAGAAGTATGACACAAGCGAATCTGACGCGGCCGCAGGGCCTTACCCGCATCGATCCGGTGCTGCGTGAGGCGGCCACCGCGCTGGGCGTGGCCGAATTCCGCACGGAGACACTGCCGGCCGAACGGGAACACGCCAACCGGCTCGCCGCCGAGCGCGCCGCGGCGGTCGACGCTGCCGGTGTGACCGTGGAAACGCGCACCATCGCCGGCCCGGGCGGCCATCAGCTGACCCTTCGTCTGTACCGGGGTCCCAACCTCGATCCGGCCGAGTCGGGCTCGCCCCTTGTCTTGTACGCGCACGGCGGTGGCTTCGTGACCGGCAACCTGGACACCGACCACGCGCCCTGCGTGGAGCTGGCCAGAGAGGGCGGTTGCCTGCTGGTGTCGGTCGACTACCGGCTCGCGCCCGAACATCCGTGCCCGGCGGCGCTCGACGACGTCGAGGCCGGCTTCTACTACGCCATCCGCAACTGCGCCGAGCTGAACGTGGACGTCAATCGCATCGCGGTGATGGGCCGCGACGCGGGTGCGGCGCTCGTGGCGGGCCTGAGCCAGCGCATGTTCGACGCCGAGGGTCCGCAGATCCTGGTGCAGATCCTGCACCAGCCGATGCTCGACTCCGACGCCACGCAGTCGCGGCGCGAGTTCCAGCGCACCCCCGGCCTCAACGGGCCGGCCGTGAGCCGGGCCTGGGGCCATTACCTCGGGCATGCCAGCGCCAGCGGCCAACACGTCCCGGCGCACCGCGCCAACCTCGAGGGCCTGCCGCCCACGTTCATCAGCTGCGCGGAAATCGATCCGTGTCGCGACGAAGCCATCGACTACGCGAACAGGCTGCTGCATGCCTACGTCCACACCGAATTGCACGTGATCGCAGCGGCATTCAACGGGTTCGACTCGCTGGTTCCCGAATGGGTGGTTTCTCGGGAGAACAGGGCCCTGCACGCGCGCTCGCTGCGACGTGTGTTCGCCATGTAGCGCTGACCTGCGCTATCGACAGAACTCCGGTATCTCTTACCGTAGCGCTCGTTGCTACCATCGAAAATGCCGGAGAACGCCCACGAGAGGCAGCATGACCACACTCGACTCTCCCGAAAAGACGTTGTTCACGTCGACAACACAAGCTTTTCTGGAAAAGGAAGCGCCGCTGCGCCGCGTGCGGGAGTTGCACTCCGCGGGGCTGTCCTTCGATCCGGCATGGTGGCGGCGAGCCGCGGAGCTCGGCTGGACCGGCCTGCTGGTGCCCGAGGAACTGGGCGGCGGCAGCGTCTCGGACAGCGGGTTGGCGGATCTGGCCATGGTCGCCGAACAACTCGGGAAGACCGTGGCGTCGGGACCGTTGTACCCGGTCAGCGTGGTGCTAGCGGCGCTCGTCGAGTGCGCGGACCCGCAACCGCACAGTGGGGCCATCGAGGGGCTGATGTCCGGGGAAACCGTGGCGTCATGGGCGGTTTCGGAGCCGGGCCGGGGCTGGGCGCCGCTGAATCCGGCGGTGACGGCCACCCCCACCGATTCCGGCTATCGCATCGACGGCATCAAGGACCGGGTCGAAGCCGGCGCCCAGAGCGCCGCGCTGCTGGTGGTGACCCGGTGCGGTGACGGGCTGCGCCAATTCCTGGTCCCTACGGATGCGCCGGGCGTGACGATCGCCCCCCAGCAGTCGGTCGACCTCGTCAAGCAATACGCCCGGGTGCATTTCGACGGTGTGGTGGTGGAGCGATCCGCGGCCGTCGGCACCGCCGCCGAGACCGCCGCGCTGGTCGAACGGCAGAGCCAGATCGCCCAGACCCTGCAGTGTGCCGAAGTGGTCGGCATCCTGCAGACGGTCTTCGACCTGACCGTCCAGTGGGCGCTGGACCGGCACACCTTCGGTCGCCCACTCGCGTCCTATCAGGCCCTCAAACACAAGTTCGCCGACATGAAGCTGTGGCTGGAAGCGTGCCGCGCAACCACCGCCGCGGCGGTGGCCGACGTTGCCGCCAACTCACCCGGGGCGGGCCTGTCCGCCAGCGTCGCCAAGTCCTACGTCGGCGAAATGGCTGGCCAGGTCGTCCAGTCCTGCGTGCAGATGCACGGGGGCATCGGCGTCACCTGGGAGCACGACCTGCACCTCTATCTGCGCCGGGTCACGTTGTACCGGTCGATGTTCGGGACGCCCGAGGAACACAACCTGCGCGTCTACGAGTACGAGAAGGCGGGCCGGTCGAACAGATGACGCCGACCGAATCCGTCGCCGAGTTCGCGGCGCGGGCCAGGGCCTGGCTCGCGGACAACATGCCGCCGATCGATCCCGAGTCCCCGCCGCCCGCGCCGCGCGACGACGAACGATCCTGGAGGCGCGCCCGGGAGCTGCAGAAGCGGCTGCACGACGGCGGTTTCGCCGGGATCTGCTTCCCCCGCGAGTACGGCGGCCTCGGCCTGGACTACGAGTATCAAAAGGCGTTCGACGCGGAATCCCTCACCTACGAGATGCCGCTGATCCTCAACACCCCCACGTTCACCATCTGCTGCGCCACGCTGCTGGACACCGGCAGTGAGGATCAAAAGCGGCGACACATCGCCGCGGCGCTGCGCGGCGAGGAGGTCTTGGTGCAGTTGTTGTCGGAGCCCAGCGGCGGGTCCGATCTGGCGGGGGTGATCACGCGGGCCGAACGCCGCGGCGATCGCTGGGTGCTCGACGGCGCCAAGACGTGGAGCACGAGCGCGTTCGCCGCCGACTACGGACTGTGCCTGGCCCGCACCAACTGGGATGTGCCCAAGCACGAGGGCCTGACCATGTTCCTGGTGCCGATCGCCCATCCCGGAATCACGCTGCGGCGCATCACCATGCTGAGCGGCTCCACCGAGTTCTGCGAAGAGTTCCTCGACGGGGTGGACGTCGGCGACGACGCCGTCGTCGGGGAGGTCGACGGGGGCTGGGCGGTGGCGTCGCGCCAGCTGTATCACGAGCGCCGCGCGGTCGGCCAGGGCTCCGAGTTCGCCAGCGGCAGCGGCAGCGAGGGCGGCAACGCGAATCCCGTTGACTACGTGGGACTCATCGAGAAGACGGGGCAGGCCGGTAACGAACGCGTGGAGCAGCTGGCCGGCCGCGCGATGGTCCAGCGTGCGGTGGGCGAGCAGCTGATCGGCCACGTGTACCGCAGCGTCCGAGATGGTACGCTGCCGCCGGCCGCCGGCACGCTCATCAGGCTGTTCCACGCCGAGACCGTGTTCGTGGACGTCGACACCGCGATGGCGATCGCCGGAAGCGCGGGCGTGGTCGGGGAATCCGGCGAAGGCCTGGAAACCGGGCTGCGCTACCTGTCGCGCCAGACCGTGGCGATGGGCGGCGGCACCACCGAGATGGCGCGCAACGTCATCGGGGAGCGGGTGCTGGGCTTCCCGCGGGAATACGCGGCAGACCGCGGCGTGCCGTTCAAACAGGTGCGGCACGGCAAACGGTCTGCGGGTTCCTAGCCCTCGGCGACGAGATTCTCCGCGAGACCACCGGCGACCGGCAGCTGCACCAGCGACAAGACATGGTGCGCCGGGCTTCCCGGCGGGGCCACCAGCACGTACTCGCTGCCTTGTCGCTGCGCTCGGTCGCGCGCGGCGGCCAGCGCGCTGACGCCGGCGGAACCGAGTTGCGTCACTGCGCTGAGGTCGATCGTCAACGGCGCTATCCCGGAACGGCTTTCGACCGCGATCTGGCGATCCAGCGTGGAGGCGGTGTGGGAGTCGACGTCGCCGCTGACGACGATGCGGCCGGGTTCGGCGACCACGGAGGCGAATTCGGAATTCATCGACCGCTGCCGATCGGCCCGGGTGACCAGCGTGTCCGTGACGAAATTGGCCGGCCGTGACAGGCGGTGCGTCAGGCTGGCGGTGGTGCCGGCGGGCCCATGCGTGACGTGCGCGCTGGACACCAAGGCTTCGGCCATGGCCAGCCCGCGGCCGCGGCCTTGCTCGCCTTCGCGGTGATCCTTCCACTGTCCATGGTCGACGACCGAAGCGTACAGGTTGCCGTCTCCGGCGAGCGACGCCTCGACGACGACGCCGTCGGAAACCTCTGTGGCATAGCCGTGTTCGACGGCGTTTTCCACGAATTCGGAGATGGCGTGCACGATGTCGGAGATGTCGTCGGAGGCGGCGCCGACGTCGGAGAGCCATTGACGCAGGCGGACGCGCACGGCGCGGGCGGCGTGAATCGTGGCATCCAGTGTCATCTGCAGCGGTGGCGGCGGCGTTCGCCGTTGCGCCGCAAGCAGAGTGATGTCGTCGCTGTAGCCCGTCGGGCGAAGCAGCAATTCCAGTGTCTCCGAACAGATACGGTCGATCGCGCGTGCCGAGGACCCGATCACGAACCCACCCTGGCCGGCGGCGATGTTCGCGGCCAGTTCGGCGAATTCCGCGGTGCTGGCCATCAGCGGCCGCCCGGGGCGCTCGATCAGGCCGTCGGTGTAGAGCATGACCGCGTCACCGGCGTCGAGGAATTCGGTGCGCACCGGGAAACCCGTGCCGCTGCCCAGCGGACCGGCCCCGGACGGCTCGAGGTAGCGCGACCCCTCACCCCCGACCAGCAGCGGCGGCGGATGCCCGGCGGTGCAGTACTGGAATTCACCCGTGGTGAAGTCGAGCGATCCCACGCACACGGTGGCGGATCTCGAACCGGGCACGTGTTCGTGGAAGCGGTCGACCGCCGCAAGCGCCTCGGCGACCGGATAACCCGCCACGATCTGCATCCGCAGGGCGGTGCGCAATTGCGACATCACCGCGGCCGCTTCGACACCGTGGCCGACGACGTCGCCCACGATGAGAACCAGCCGATCCCCAAGGGGGACCGCGTCGAACCAGTCGCCGCCGGCCCCGGTGTCCTCCGCGGCGACGAGGTACTCGGCCGCGACGTCGGCGCCGGGAACGACGGGTACCGACGGCGCTAGCAACGCCTGTTGCATGACGGTGGCCGAATCGCGCACGTTGCGGTATCGCTCGGACAATTCCTCCATGCGGGCCTCGGCGGCCTCCCGCGCCCGCACCCGCTCGGTCACATCGACGAACGCGAGCTGCACGCCCTCGATCGAATCGTCGTCGCCACGCCGCGCCGTGACAATGAAATCGAAGAAGTGCTCCTGTGCTTGCCCCGAGCCCTCGAAATCGGCCTGTACCCGCCACTCGGTACCCGACTGCGGCTCGCCCGTCTCATAGACCCGGTCGAACATTTGCAGGATCTGCTGGCTCTCCAGCTCGGGGTAGACCTCGCGGACGAAGAGCCCGATGCTGTCGACCGGCGGGCTCAGTGCGCGGTAGGCGGCGTTGACCGCAACGAAGCGGTGGTCAGGCCCCTCGAGGCCGACCAACAGCGCGGGGACATTGTCGAAGATGCGGCGGACATCGTCGGCCGCACCCACGGTCTTATCCCAGTTTCTCTCGGCCACCATTGGCCGTCCCTCCTACGGACCCATTCCCTGACCGAGTCCCGCAAGCTGGTCATCAGGCGCTGCGCGCGCGCCAAGTGCAGACATAAAGAGTATCAATGGCGTCCGGGTGCTCACTGCAGCAGTTCTCCTGGCGTGGCGTGCGGTCGTGCGGCGACCGCGTTCCGGCCTGCCATTTGACCGGCTCTGTTTGCAATTGATCAGCGTGGGTACCTCGCCGCCATGGTCAATGTCGTCCCCCGGCCGTTGATCTCGATATGGCGGCGCATCATGTCGTCGCCGTTGCTCACCCTGAATGGCTGGGTCGCCTTCAACGTGCCGCGAGCGGTGACAGCCTTAGGGATATCGCTGCTGATGGGTCTGGTCGCGGTGCATGTCTACGTTGTTCTGACGGAGCCGGATCCGCCGCTGTATTTCATTGTCTACACGGCCGTGCTGGCGGTCGCCTGCCTGATCGCGGGTGGCGCCATGGTGTTTGCGGCAAAACCCCTTGTGCCGCAAGCCGGTTGGTATTGGGGCGGCTTGGTGTGCCTGGCCTTTCTGGGTGTCTATCTGGTCAGTCGGTGGGTGAGTCTTCCGGGACTCGTGGCCGTGACGGCTAGATGGGACTTCGCGCCCGGCACCTTCGCGATGGCGTTCGCCGCGGCCTTTGTCGCTGTTCACACGACGGTGTTGTCGGGCATCAATGTGGCTTACCCGCAACGCCGGCAATGGCCCGACTGATGGGAGCCCAGGCATGACAACGCTCGATTACCCGGCATGGCTGCGCGTCGAGCACTGGTTGAACCTGCTGTTCGTGACGCTGATCATCCGCAGCGGCATCGAAATTCTCTCCACTCATCCGAAGCTGTACTGGCATGACGACAGCAAACCGGGCACCGAATGGGCGCGCTTTACCCGCAAGGTGATGCCGCGCGACCGCATCTACGACACGCTCGACGAAGAAGAGGATTATCACCCGCTGATTTCGTTGCCGGGCCACGCCCAACTGGGCGTCGGGCGCCATTGGCACTTCTTCTCGGTCATCGGTTGGATCCTGGTGGGGCTGACGTACTACATCTTGCTGTTCGCGACCGGTCAATGGCACCGATACTGGCCGTACTCGTGGTCGATCTTTCCCGACGCGTGGAACGACATCGTCACCTACATGTCCTTCAATCTGCCGACGGTACTGCCCGGTCAGCCACTGGATGCCGTCCAGAAGTTGACCTACGCGGGTGTCATCTTTCTCCTGGCGCCGTTTCAGATCTTGACCGGAGCCGCCCAGTCCCCGGCGATCGAGGCGCGCTTCCCCTGGTACGTACAGATGTGGGGTGGACGCCAGTGGGCGCGCAGTCTGCATTTCCTGGGGCTGATCGCGTTTTTGATCTTCATCGTGATCCACCTGTCGATGATTTTCTTTTGGGGATGGGGCAGGCTCACCGCATTGATGATCTTCGGCTCCGTCCGCAACATCTATTGGGCGACGGCGCTGTCCTTGCTGATCGTCGCGGCGGTCGTCGCCATCCACGTTGCGGCCACGCTCTGGAGTAGTCGCAATCCGCGATCGGCGCAGCGCATACTCGGGGCGGTGGTGTCCTCGGTTCGGCGGGTGTTGTTGCGGCCGCTGAATTCCCGGCAGAACTACCCGGCAAGCAAGATCTCGCCGCAGCACCGGGTCAACGGAAAGCCCCCGACGAGCATCGACTTCAAGGTGATGGCCGTGCACAACTTCGTCGACTGGCGATTGCGGGTGGGTGGCCTCGTCGAGAACCCGGTGATCTTGGACCTCGCCGCGCTGCGGTCGCTGGCCGAGCCGGAGTCGCAGTGCGTCATGCACAACTGCGTGCAGGGCTGGACCAGCATTGCCGAATGGAAAGGGGTGCACCTGGGCCGACTCGTGGAGCTGGTGCGACCCCTGCCGCAGGCGAGGTACGTCTGCTTTCTGAGCATGCAGGACAACAGCACCGACGAACCGGCGTCGCACGGCGGGGGCCAGTTCTACGAGGTCATCGATTTGGAATTCGCGCACAAGCCGCAGACGTTGCTGGCGTACGAGATGAACGGCGTGCCGCTGCCGATCAAGCACGGCGCCCCCTTGCGATTGCGGGTGGAGACCCAGGTGGGCTTCAAGATGACGAAATGGATCAACCAGATCGAGTTCGTCGAGGACTTCGCCGGTATCGGCTTCGGTACCGGGGGCTGGCGTGAGGACCGCGTCTTCTACGACAAAGATGTGGAGATCTGAGATGACCCAGGGTGCCGGCGAGCACGTCGGGGTCCGCCCCGAGCTGATCAGTTTGGACGGCGCGGCGCGTCAGCGCGTGCTGGAATTCGTTGCGGTGAAAGGCGGACATTGCGAGGCCTGTGGCGCGAGGGATTTCGCGGTTGGCGATGCCATGATCATGGGCTTTCTGTTTCTCGACGAGGATGCCGACGCCTACCTCGTGGCGCTGACGTGTCGCAACCCCGAATGCCCCAAGCCCAGGACCGCGATCAGGCTGAGCGGCAACGATTTTCTGTCCGAGGAGCAACAGGCCCAGGCGATGTCGCTCAGGTCCTCGATCGCCTGATCATGCGCGCGGTCGGCGGCGCCATCCCGTCGCACGATCGTCGCGGCGATGCCGGCCGCTCGCGCGGGTGTCGGGGCAATCCCCGAGATCGGGTCGAGCCAGCTTGAATCGGTCGATCAGGGGTGAGACCGCGCGCAGTTCGTCACAGAGGGACTGAAACCTGCGCTCGTCGGCCTCGTCGAGCAGGCCGATGGAACTGTAGTGCGCGATGCGCGGTAGCCGCCCGGCGAGTGCCGTTCCCCACCGCACGCTGAGGTCGTAGATGTCCTCGTCACCGAAGACGTCGTCCGCCGCCTTCTCTTCGCCGAGTGCCCTGAGCCGCTCGAGTTGTTCGCTGAGGAACTCGATGTCGTCGTCGATGCTGACGTGCACTTTGGCTTTCGGTGCCACGCTCATGCGGCTCTCCTTTCCCGCAACCGGCAGCGTTCCGGCATCCCTGTCGGCGGGTGAGTACCCCCGCCCACGACGATGCAACACGCGACTTCACGCAAAAAATGCATCATGCAACTGTTGGTTTAGGTAACTGTTTACAGGGTATCGACAGCATCTGGTACGGCCGTTGCCAGCGTATTAGCGGCAAACTCCGGGAAATCGCTCGGTGACGCGCAATGCGCCGCTCGCGGTGGATTGGGGTTGGTTTGCGGCTATAGGCAGGAGGTGTTGTATGGCAATAGATTTCGGGATGCTTCCGCCGGAGATCAACTCCACTCGCATGTATACGGGCCCCGGGGCCGGACCGATGCTGGCGGCGGCCGCGGCGTGGGACGAGCTGGCGGCGCAGCTGCACGCCACGGCGGCGAGCCAATCCTCGGTTGTCTCGGGTTTGACGGCGCAGTGGCGCGGTCCGGCGTCGGAGACCATGGCGGCCGCCGCCGCACCCTACACGGCGTGGATGAGCACCGCGGCCGGCCAGGCCGAGCTGACCGCAGGCCAGGCCAGGGCGGCGGCCGCCGCCTACGAGACCGCGTTCGCGGCGACCGTGCCGCCGGTGTCGGTGGCGGCGAACCGTGCCCGGCTGCTGGCGTTGGTCGCGACGAACTTCTTCGGTCAGAACACCCCGGCGATCATGGCCACCCAGGCGGAGTACGCCGAGATGTGGGCGCAGGATGCGGCGGCGATGTACGGGTACGCCGCGTCCTCGGCGACCGCCGCGCAGGTCACCCCGTTCGCTCCGCCGCCCCAGACAACCAACCCCGCGGGCGCACCGGAACAGGCCGCATCGGTCGGCCAGGCCACCGCGACGGCGGCCGGCGCACAGGCGACCCGCCTGCCCCAGCTGATGTCGGCGACGCCGCAGGCGTTGCAAAGCCTCGCCGCACCCATGCAGGCCGCGGCTCCGGCGGCGGCGCCGGCAGCGGCCGCCGATCCGCCATCACTGTTTTCGGCGCTCGACGGCTTCATCACCGGCCCGTTGTCGCCGGCGTCGCTGTTCACCATTCCCGGCGTTCCTTACCTGCTGGGCATACAGAGTTATCTGACGCCCCAGGCCGGCGCGAACTTGACCAGGGCGTCGGAGAATTACTCGAAAGCGCTGGCCAAGGCGGATGCCGCGGGCGTACCGCGCATGGTCAGCGCGCCGGTATCCGCGGGAGTTGGTCGGGCGGGACTCGTAGGTGGCTTGTCGGTGCCGCAAGGTTGGGCGTCCGCAGCCCCCGAGATCAAGACGATCGCTGCGACGTTGCCCCAGAGCAGCCTCAGCGCCGCCCCCGCGGCGCTCGCGGCCGATGGGCAGGGAAGCCTGGTCGGCAACATGGCCTTGTCTGGGTTGGCCGGCCGCGCAATGGCTGGAACCGGCGGGGCCGCCGCCCGTTCCACCGGGATGGGCGGCGCCGCGCCCGCCGCGGGGGAGGCCACCACGGCCAACATCTTCGTGATCCACGAGGCGGCCGAATGATGGCGACGACTGCGACGCCACCGCCAGCGACCGCAGCCATCCACTCATTCCGGGCGAATTGAGGAGGCCAGCAATGGACTACGGGGTGTTACCACCGGAGATCAATTCCGCGCGCATGTACGCGGGCCCCGGATCTGGATCGATGTTGACCGCCGCTGCGGCGTGGGATGAGCTTGCGACGGAACTGCGTTCGATCGCGGCTTCCTATTCCGCAGTGATCTCGGGGCTGACCACTGCGTGGCTGGGTCCGTCCTCGACGAGGATGGCCGCCGCCGCCGCGCCGTACGCGGCATGGTTGAACGCGACGGCTGCACAAGCCGAACAGAGTGGAAGCCAAGCCAGGGCGGCGGCCGCGGCCTACGAGGCCGCCTTCGCGGCCACCGTACCGCCGCCCGTGATCGAAACGAATCGCGCCGAGCTCGAGTCGCTCATCGCCACAAACACTTTCGGTCAGAACACCGCGGCGATCGCGGCGAACGAAGCCCGATACGCCCGCATGTGGGCCCAGGATGCGGCAGCTATGTACGGGTATGCCGGTCAATCGGCGGCGGCCGCCGCGGTAACGCCGTTTGATCCGCCCGCGCAAAATACCAACCCGGCCGGCACCGCGGGGCAGACCGCCGCGGTGAGCCAAGTTGTCGGTACGTCAGCGGGAACGAATAGCCAGGCCGCGTTGTCCCACTTGACGTCCGCGACGCCGAGCGCGCTGCGAAGTCTTGCGGCCCCCGCCGCGGTGAATCCGCCATCGGCGTCCTCCCTGGCGAGTTTTCTGAGCAGCCTGAATTCCTCCCCGTTGGCGAAGCTGGCCGGGAATGTCGAGCTGATACCGAAGGCGGTCCTGCCGGCCAACGACGTGCTGATCAGTACCATCATGGGGTTGGTGATCGGCGCGCGGCATCTGGGTGACCTGACGGTCGCGGTGAAGGCCGCCACGCCGGGTCTGGCAGCCGGACTCGGCTACGCCGCACCGGCATTGGGCTCGACGGTGTCGGCCACCGTCGGCCAAGCCGGCTTGGTGGGCGGATTGGCCGTTCCGCCGAGTTGGGCCGTCGCGACGCCGGCGATCAGGACAGTCGCCGCGGTGTTGTCGGGTACGTCCGAGAGCGCGGTCGCGGCGGCCACCGTGAGTGAGGGAAGCTTTTTCAGCGGTCTGGCGGTGGCGGGCATGGCAGGAGGCGCGCTCGGTGCCGCCCTTCCGCGCGCCCTACCCGGCGTCGGCGTCAAAGGGCGCAAGCAGCCCGTCAAGGACGGGGCGAGCCTCAAAGACGGTGACTCGCCGGAAAACCTGCAACGCGTCGTGGCCGAGATGGCGGAAAACCCGGGCAGTGTCCAGCACTGGCATACCGACCCAGACCACCTTGATGGCCTGCTGGACGAGTTACGAAAGAAACCCGGCACCCATGCGGTGCATGTGAAGAACGGCAAACCCAGGATGACGCTACCGGGCAGCTAGCCGCGCAGCGGCGTGCCGGAACCGATAACCCCGCAGCGCGATAGCGCCACGGGGTTATCCTCGCCGCCGGTCGGCAACGGCCCGGGGTATGCGTAGTAAGCCGGCGATCACCACGATGGACCAGGCCAGCAGCGCGTCCCAGAAGAAGACCAGCGAAACCGTTTGCAGCGATCTCGCATGCATCTCCCCGGCGGTCATGTAGGTAGCCACCGAATACATGCCGAGCGGGAACACCAGCGTCCACCACGCACCGGTAAATCGCAGCAGCTTGGGGCGCTGCTCGACACGGTGCAACCCGAAGTAGATCAGCGGGGGGATCCACAACGTCGCCAGCACCCAGGCCGTCAACGTGGTCGCGTTGACGGTTCCGCCCAACCAGCTTCGGGTTTGGAGATGAATATCGTGGCCTGCCACGACGGCGATGGCCAGCGCCCCCATCAGAATCCATGTGTCGGGCTCGAATCCGTCGCGATCCAGGCGCTCGTCGACCGCGCGCCACGCGATCAATGCGGTCACTGCGAGGTAGAGCGCCAGCGCCAGCACCCACATGACCACCGCGGCGGTGAACCATTGACGGTGCCCGGTGCTGCCTGCCAATTTGGTGGCCACGATCGCCAGGCCGGACGTGGCCACGCTCGACAGCAGCCATGCGCCGTGGACTTGGTCGCGCAGGCCTGCCAGGCGTCGCCGTGCGATGTCGCGCGTGCTGGCCAGCATCAAACCCAACCACGCCGCGGCGGCGATGGCGCCAAGGATCGGGAGGACCAGCGGGTGGTCGGACGAAAGCCGGTTACACAGCACGGCGCATGCCGCAACGAAGGTGAACAGGGGCATGGTGTTCTCGAGCTTGGCCAAATCCCACGGCAGAGCCCGACGTCGGGCCGCGGCGCTGACGATCGTGAGTACGACGAGCGCTGCCCACGCCAGCACCGCGATCAGACTGAGCGCGTTGCTGATCAACGTGTAGTGATGATTCTTGGCGGCGGTCGACAAGATCCCGGTCGCCATCACCGATGCGAACGCGTCAGGGGAGACCTTGAGGCTGCTCAGCCGGATCGTCATGGCGCACCTGGGGGAGTCGCTCGCTTGGGCGGAGCCGAGGTGACGCCCGGGTTGCACATATCGGCGAGCTCCTTCCGTTCATGCGGCCACGGCGGTTCGGCCCCGGGACGCCCGGGTGCCCTGCACATCAGGGTTTCCCCGTGAGCCGCTTTTCATGCGCCGTTCATGCACCATGGGTCATCGGCGTCAGCGCTCGCCGCTTCGCCAAACGAACTGCTGGCCAGGAAACGAACGCCCTTTCTTTGTGCGGCACTAACACGCATTGGGCCGAAAAACGTTACAACGCAGGATTTTTCGGATTGTCTGGCCGGTCAAGGGCGAGCTGCGCGGCTGCGGCGGGAACCCAAAATATGTTTCCATGGTGTATGAATTAGCTTCTCCACTCACACAACGAAATTGACGGAACGGTAGCGAAACGAATGGCCTTGTTGGCAACGGGCGACGGCCTCCCGAGCGTCGTCGTCACCGGCGTGGCGATGACGACTGCCCTCGCCACCGACGCGGAGCACACGTGGAAGTTGTTGTTGGACTGTCAAAGCGGCATTCGCGAACTCGACGATCCGTTCGTCGAGGAGTTCGATCTCCCCGTCCGCATCGGCGGCCACCTGTTGGAGGAGTTCGACGGTCAGCTGACCACGGCTGAGTTACGCAGGATGAGCTACTTGCAGAGGATGGCGACCGTGGTGAGCCGCCGGCTGTGGGAAAACGCCGGCTCGCCGGAGGTGGAGCCGAATCGCTTGATGGTCTCCGTCGGCACCGGGTTGGGTTCGGGCGAGGAACTCGTCTTCAGCTACGACGACATGCGTGTGCGGGGGAGCGCGGCGGTGTCGCCGCTCGTCGTGCCGAAATACATGCCCACGGCGGCGGCCTCGGCCGTCGCGCTGGAACGGCACGCAAGGGCGGGGGTGATGACCCCGGTGTCGGCGTGCGCGTCGGGTTCGGAGGCGATCGCCCGTGCCTGGCAACACATCGTGTTCGGCGATGCCGACGTCGCCATTTGCGGTGGCGTCGAGACCCGAATCGAAGCGGTTCCGATCGCCGCCTTTGCCAAGATGCGGATCGTCATGTCGACGAACAACGAGAGCCCGGCCGGTGCCTGTCGCCCGTTCGACAGGGATCGTGACGGTTTCGTGTTCGGCGAGGCAGGCGCCCTCATGGTGATCGAGACCGAAGAACACGCGAAAGCGCGTGGAGCCAACATCCTGGCCCGCCTGATGGGCGCCAGCGTGACCTCCGACGGCTTCCACATGGTGGCTCCCGACCCCGACGGGGAGCGCGCCGGTTACGCGATGAGCCGGGCGATTCAGCGTGCCGGGCTGACGCCCGCCGACATCGACCATGTCAACGCTCACGCGACCGGCACCACGGTCGGAGACCTCGCCGAGAGTAAGGCGATCAACAACGCGCTCGGGTGCAACAAGCCGGCCGTCTACGCACCCAAGGGCGCGCTCGGCCACTCGGTGGGTGCGGTGGGTGCGGTGGAATCCATCCTGACGGTGCTGGCGCTGCGCGACCAAGTGATTCCACCGACGCTCAACTTGGAAAACCTGGATCCAGCCATCGATCTCGACGTGGTGGCGGGCAAGCCACGGCAAGGGAAGTACCGGTACGCGATCAGCAATTCGTTCGGATTCGGCGGACACAACGTCGCCCTCGCCTTCGGGCGGTA
>NZ_GG770554.1:1005744-1030757 GCF_000164135.1 Mycobacterium parascrofulaceum ATCC BAA-614
CCTGCCGTCACAGCCTTCCCGGTTATCGCGGTTGTTTGTGGGTAAGTCCCGTATACATCCATGTTGACGAACACCCGCGAGAGAGGCCGAATGAGCGATCCCGATGCGATGATCCGTAAGCTGCGCGACGTCGTCGAGAAGGAACAGGGCCTGGCCGATCTGCTCGAGCGCTCCCTGAAACACGCCCGCGAATCGGCGGAGGCCGAGCTGCGGCCGGACTTGTTCGCGGCGCTGGAGTGGCCGACGGACCTGCGTGGTTATGGAGGAGTACCTGAAGCGCTTGGTCAGGTGGGTGCCCCGCCAGTCGGACGCCAAGGCGTGGCAAGAGATCGAACCCGAAGAACGACAGGCCCAAGAGGTCAACGACAGGACGGCACACTTCTTCTTCCTGGTCGATCAGCAGGTCGACGGCGCCGCGCCGCAGGGGTCCAAGGCTTTTCGCGACTGGATGACCGAGTTTTCCCGGCAGTGGGGCAGCTTCCTGGACACCACTGACTCGTTCAGTTCGGAGGTCTTGCAGTCCTTCATCGATTACGCGCCCGAGTACCGGGTGCACGAGTCGCTGATCGACGGGAAGCCCAATATGCCCAGCGGTTGGTTGACGTTCAACCAATTCTTCGGCCGCGAATTGAACGGCGGCCTGCGCCCGATCGCCGAACCCGGCAGCAATGTGGTGGTGACCTCGCCCGCCGATTGCGTTTTCCAGCACGCTTACGCCATCGACGCCGACTCCAACATCCCTCCGGTAACCGTAAAGGGCGTCCACACATTCGGGAACGTCAAGCAGCTCATCGAGGGTAGCGCGTACAGCGAGAGCTTCGGTGGCGGAACTTTCGTGCACTACATGCTGAAACCCAATTCGTATCACCGCTACCACCTCCCGGTCTCGGGCCTGGTGAAGGAGACCTTCCTGATCAGCGGGCAGGTCTTCATGCAGGTGTCGATCGACGGCCACGAGTTCAAGTCCAGCGATAGCGCGACAACCGGTTATGAGTTTTTCCAGAATCGCGGAGTCCTCACCATCGACACGTCGGCCTCGGATTCCGACGACATCGGCGTCGTCGCGGTCATCCCGGTGGGCATGGCGCATGTGTCGTCGGTGGTGCTGACCGCGGTGGAAGGCAAGCAGATGGCGAAGGGGGACGAGTTCGGCTACTTCCAATTTGGTGGCTCGGACATCATTCTCCTTTTCCAGGATGGCGTGGAGCCGCAGATAAACACCGATACGGGCTACCGGCTCTTCGGCACGCCGGCGGCCCGCTGCAAGAGCCGGCTCGCATGAGCGACCGGACGAATTCGCTTTCACAACGGCTTGCTAGGTAAATCACAGCCAATCGTTCGGCGAATGGGGTTTCCGACCGGCGCACCCGGGCACGCGGTGAGCATGGCTCGCTCGCACAACATTCTGGACTGGAATCCCGAAGACACCAAGGCTTGGGAGAACGGCAACAAGGCCGTCGCCCGCCGCAACATGGCGTGGTCGATCGCGACCGACCACGTGGCTTTCGGCGTTTGGTCGTTGTGGTCGGTACTGGTGCTGTTCATGCCCGAATCGGTCTATGGGTTCTCGGCAAGCGACAAGTTTCTGCTCGTCGCCGTCAACACCCTGGTGGGCGCGCTGATGCGCATTCCCTACACGGCCGCGATCGGCATCTTCGGCGGCCGCAACTTCACCGTGGCCTCCACGCTGGTGTTGTTGATACCGACCGCCGGCACGATCGCGCTTTTGGCCAATCCGGGTCTGCCGCTATGGCCATACCTGGTGTGTGCGGCGTTGACGGGTCTGGGCGGCGGCAACTTTTCGGCCTCCATGACCAATGTCAACGCGTTCTATCCCCAGCGGCTCAAGGGGTGGGCGCTGGGGCTCAACGCGGGCGGCGGGAACATCGGTGTGCCGGTGGTCCAGCTGGTCGGCCTGCTCGTGATAGCGGTGGCCGGCCACCGCCAGCCGTACTGGGTGTCCGGGCTCTACATGGTGCTGTTGACGGCGACCGGCATCGGCGCATTCATGTTCATGGACAACATCAAAGGGTATCGGGTCAATTTCGCCGCCATGCGGAAGATGATCAAGGAGCGCGACTCCTGGCTCCTCTCCCTGCTCTACGTCGGCACCTTCGGATCCTTCATCGGATTCTCCTTCGCACTGAGCCAGGTGCTGCACATGAAGTTCACCGAAGCGGGGCAAAGCTCCGCGCAGGCTTCGCTTCATGCGGCCCAAATCGCCTTCGTGGGACCGCTGTTGGGGTCGCTGGCACGGGTTTACGGCGGCAAGCTCGCCGACCGGGTCGGTGGCGGCCGGGTGACGCTGGCTGTCTTCGGCGGCATGAGCCTTGCGGCGGGTGTGCTCGTCTTCGCCAGTACGCTGGAGGACAACAATGGCGGGCGCCTCACCACCACATCGATCGTCGGTTACGCCGTCGGCTTCGTCTGTCTGTTCATTCTCTCCGGTGTCGGCAACGGATCGATCTACAAGATGATCCCGTCGGTGTTCGAGGCGCGCAGCCGGTCGCTCGACCTCAGGGACGACGACCGCAGGCAGTGGTCGAAAAACGTTGGGGGAGCGATGGTCGGGTTCGCCGACTCGGTCGGCGCGTTCGGTGGCTTCGCCATCGACATCGCGTTGCGGCAGTCCTACTTGACCGCTCGCACCGAGACGCCGGCGCTGTGGATCTTCCTGGGGTGCTACATCGGCTTCGCGGTTCTGACCTGGGCCACGTATGTGCGCACCAGCAAAGAGTAAACTCGGGTGATGAACGGCCTGTTATTCGAGCTGTACAACGGGTGGCGTCCGGCGCTGTATGCGGCCGTCAAGGCGTTGGCCCTGTTCCTCACCGCCGCAGCGGCTTTCCGGCTGACGCTGCGGCGCACCATCGCCGAATTCACGCCATTCGATTGGATAACCGCGGTTGCGGTGGGTGCCATCGTCGGTCGCACCGCCACGGCAGCGGGCACCTCGTGGCTGACCGGAGCCGCCGCGCTGATCACGTTGATCGCCGCGCACGACATCGTCGCGCGCTTGCGGTTCATTCCGTGGGTGCGAAGGATCGTCGACCCGCCGGTGCGGGTGCTCATCCGCGACGGTCAACTCGATGAGCGAAATTTGCTGCGGTGCAGGCTGACTCACGAGGACATGGATGCCATCTTGCGCCAGCATGGTCACCGGACGCCCGCCGACGTCCAACTCGCGTTGTTCGAGACCAAGGGTGTGGTCTCGGTCTTCGGTAATCGCGACAGCCCGCGGGGGCCGGCTTCCTAGGGGTGGCGAGAGTCTTGTGCACAAAGTCGTGATTCGTTGCCCGGCCGATAAATTCGCTGCGGGTGACTTCACAAAACCAGCTGCTTCAGCTCACGGACATGGTGGGGCGCCTCGAGCAGGAGGCGCCCACCGATGAATGCGCGACGTTGGATGATCTGGTAGCACCGCTGCGGAAGCGGTGCCCCGAGCCCAATACGCGGGTCTGGCGATCACGGGCAGGCGGCACCTCGAAACACCGCCGACGACGGGTCGGTACCCGCTGCTGTTGGGCGAGATCCAGTGGGCGGTCGGTGAAGGGCGGTGCCTATCGGCTGCGAGGGGGGACAGCAAGCGATTCGGACCGATGACCTCGCCGCCGAGGCCCGCTGGCCGATTCGGCCGACGCCGATCCGTGCTGTGCCGTCGTTTGGCTGTTTGCCTTCAAGCGTTGTGGGAACACTGGATCTGCATGCAGATTACGCTCATGCGTTTGATCACGAGTCACAAGAAGTGGGGCTCACCGTTGCGACCCATGTCGCGCTGGCTTGCGGAACAGGGCAGCGCCACAGGCAGTTCCGTAACGCGCTGACGTCCCCTGACCTCACGGGGCAGGCCGAGGGCATGCTGATGGAGCGAGTCGGCGTCGAAGCCGGTGCGGCGGTCGAGTTGATCAAGCTGCTCTTCGAGCAACGGAAGACGCCGGCCGCTGACGTCGCCGAACGCGTGGCTCGCGGACGGCGTCCGGCGCGAAACCGCTGAACGACAGGAAGGCTTACCAATGGACGCATCTACGCATCTGCGCCGTGGGTGGCGGCCCGTCGACCCGCAGGGCCGGTTCTGATGGGCCCACCAACCTGGTTGACGGTCATCTCATGGGTCGCCTTGGCGGTGGGGTTCGGCACGGCGGGGGTGATCCTCCTGGACATCTACGGCCGCGGCTACCGGCAACGGATGGGCATCATGGAGGCCGTCTGGCCGGTCACCGCCCTCTACTTCGGGCCCGTGGCGTTGTGGATGTACTGGCGTTACGGTCGTCCGAACAGCCAGCGATGGCTGCGTGAGCACGAGCGCGACGGGCCACCGGACAAGCCGAACTGGGCCACCACGGCCATCGGGGTCAGCCACTGCGGCGCGGGCTGCACGCTCGGCGACATCATCGCCGAATTTGCCGTGTTCGCATTGGGATTGGAGCTGCTGGGCCGCGCCCTGTTGCCCGAGTTCATCGGCGACTATGTCGCCGCGCTGACGCTGGGCATCTTGTTTCAGTACTTTGCGATCGCCCCGATGCGGGGTCTGGGCTTGCGCAAAGGCCTCGTGGAGGCGGCCAAGGCCGACGTCCTGTCCCTGACGGCGTTCGAAGTCGGGCTCTTCGGCTGGATGGCCGTGATGTCCTTCGTTCTCTTTCCGTCCTCGCCGCTGCACCCGAACACGGCGGCCTACTGGTTTCTGATGCAGGTGGGAATGATCATCGGATTCGCGACGGCGTGGCCGGCGAACGTCTGGCTGATCCGTCGAGGCATCAAGGAGGCCATGTAGCCGCCGGATGTGAGCCCTTCGTCCCTCAGGCGGAGACGGGTTTCTTCGCCGGCGCGGACACCTTCATCAGCTTCATCAGGTTGCCGCCCATGATCTTGGCGATGTCCGCCTCGTCGAAGTCGGTGAGCTCGTCGACGAAGGAGATCGGGTCCTTCAGGCCCTCGGGGTGCGGCCAGTCGGAGCCGAAGAGCACCCGGTCGGTGCCCACCATCTTGACGATCTCGGTGAATCGGTCTTCCCAGAACGGGGTGATGTAGACGCAGCGTTTGAACGCCTCGATGGGGTCCTCGCTGAACGACTGCGGCATCTTCTTGTAGACACCCTTGAGGCCCTTGAACAGGTCGGGCACCCAGTCGGCGCCGTTCTCGATCGACAGGATCCGCAGCTCCGGATTGCGGGACAGCGCGCCGTGGCACACCAGCGCCCCCATCGCGTCCAGGATCGGCCGGTGGCCCATCGCGAAGCTGCGGAATGGGGTCGGCTTGAACGGCAGGAACTCGTCGCCGGGCTCCCACACGTTCGCGAACTCGGAGTAGCCGCTGTCCGAGGCGTGCATCGAGACCGGGAGTTCGGCCTTGACGCAGGCCTGCCAGAACGGGTCGAACTCCGGGAGGCCGAACGAGCGGCTGCCCTTGAAGCCGGGCACCGGCGCCGGGCGGACCAGCACGGTGCGGGCGCCGCGCTCCAGGACCCATTCGAGTTCCTCGAGCGCGCGCTCGACGATCGGCAGGGTGATCACCGGGGTGGCGAAAATGCGGTCCTGGTAATTGAACGACCACTGCTCGTACATCCACTGGTTCAGCGCGTGGATGACGTCGTGGGTCATCTCCGGGTCGTCCTTCATGCGCTCCTCGACCAGGCTGGCCAGGGTCGGGAACATCAGGGCGTAGTCGATGCCGAGCTCGTCCATGACCTCGAGCCGCGCGCCCGGTTCGCGGAAGGCGGGGATGGCCTTCATCGGCTCGCCCAGGATCTCGCGGTAGCTCTTGCCCTGCGCGCCGTTGCGGAAGTAGTCCTCCTGGGCGCCGGGGCGGGCCACCACCTCGAACGTGGGGTTGGGGATGTACTCGCTGATGTGGCCGCGCACCACGATCTTGGTGCGGCCGCGCACCTGCACGTAGTCGATGACGTTCTTGCGGTTATCGGGCAGGAACTTGGTCAGCGCCTCCTGCGGCTCGTACATGTGGTTGTCCGCGTCGAAGACGGGAAAGGAAAGTTCGCGCGACGGCATGGCGATCTCCTCGTGAGAAATCTGGGGTTCTCGATAGGTGGTAATGACGTTACCACTTCGGACCGGTCGCGTGTAGCGGCTCAGCGGCTCGGCCGGCTCGCTCGAACGTCACGCTGGCGTGCCGTTCGGCGGCGACCGCCACGCTGGCGTGACGTTCGGTGGCGACGGCCACGCTGGCGTGACGTTCGGTGGCGACGGCCACGCTGGCGTGACGTTCGGTGGCGACGGCCACGCTGGCGTGACGTTCGTGGTCGCCGGCTACGCGTCCGGCCAGTTGGGCAGCTTCGGCGTCGGCCCGTCGATGACCGCGAAATTCACGGTCGCCGTAGCGACGAGTTCGTCGTCGGCTTCGCCGTAGATGTCGACCTGCATGACCATCGCCCGTCGCCCGGACCGCAGCATCCGGGGGACTGCGAAGGCCGAACCCTGCCGGATCGGGCGCAGGTAGCGAATGAAGAGATCCGCGGTCGTCATCGTGGTGCCCGGCCGCAGGTGGTCCAGGCCGAACTGCCCGCCCGCCACGTCGACGAGCGTCGCGATCAGACCACCCTGCAGGGCGCCGGAGGTGTTGACGACGGCCGGGCTCACCGGCATCGTCATCGCGAATTCGCCGCCGCGCATTCCCGGTCGCATGCCGATCTGGGCGAACAGCTCGGCCAGCGACGGCGCGCTCGCTTGTTCGTCGCTGTCGCGGATGCCCAGGGCGCGGCTGCAGAAGTCGTAAAGCTGGCCGACGTCGACGGGCGCTCCGTTCAATTCCGTTCCCAGCCAATGCAATCGCTGCGCGCCCATCACCGTCTGCATGACGATGGCGGCGGCCGCCCCGACGTCCAGCCCCGGGTTGAAGACACCCTCCGTGATGCCCTGACCCACGATGTCGCGAAGCAGCCGGTGCAAGGGCGAAAGCACCCGGGCGTAGTCGCGGGGACGCGTCTCGGCCAAATGCTGGTTGTAGAGCGTCAACGCGCGGTTGAGGCTGTCCTGGGTGCTCGACTCGGGTTGCCGGCTGATGCGGTCGATCACCAGCTTCAGCGCCGCGGTGCTGTCCAGCCCGTCGGTCTCCGCGCGCCAGGTCTGCACCGACTGGGCGATGGTCCGGTCGAACAGCGCCAGCAGCAATTCGTCCTTGCTGCTGAAATGCTGGTAGAAGGCACGCAGCGACGTCTTGGAGCGGGCGACGACCTCTTGGACGGTGAAGTCGGTGCGCCCGGTTTCTCCCAGGATCCCGACGGCCGTCTTGATGAAGCGGTCGCCGCGCGTCACTTCGACGTCGTCGCCAAGGTCGGTCATCAGCGCTTCGTCCCCTTTCGCGGCGCCCGGCGCGCGCTATGAGAATGAGGTTACCGCGCTTAGGCTGCTGCAATGGCAGCGAGCGTGTCCGGAAAGGTCGCCTTCGTCACCGGCGGCGCGTCCGGCATCGGCGCGGCTCTGGCCGCCGAGCTGGCCGGCCGGGGCGCCGAGGTCTGGATCGCCGATCGGCAGATCGGCCCCGCGCGGGAGTTCGCACAACGCCTCAGTGGCCGCGGCGGTAAGGCGCACGCGATCGAGCTGGACGTGCGCGACTACCCGGCGTTCGAGCGCGCCATCGCCGAGGCGGTGCAGCACTCCGGACGGATCGACTACCTGTTCAACAATGCCGGCATCGGCGTCGCCGGTGAGGTCGACAGATACACGCTCGACGACTGGAACGACGTCTTCGACGTGAACCTGCGCGGCGTCGTGCACGGCATCCAGGCGGCGTATCCGATCATGATCCGTCAACACTCCGGGCATATCGTGAACACCGCCTCGATGGCCGGTCTCATGACAACCGCCGGCCAGGCAAGCTATACCGCCGCAAAGCACGCCGTGGTCGCGCTCTCGAGGACGTTGCGTCTGGAGGCCGAGCGCCACGGGGTGCGGGTCTCGGTGCTCTGCCCCGGCGTCATCCGGACCCCGATCCTCACCGGCGGCAAGTACGGACGGACCGATCTGGCCGGCATCAGCGACAAGGACATCCTCGAGATGTGGGAGCGGCTACACCCGATGGCGCCCGAGAAATTTGCCGAGCGCGCGCTTCGTGCCGTGTTGCGTGACGACGCGATCATCGTGGTGCCCGCGTGGTGGAAGGCGTTTTGGTACCTCGAGCGGCTCTCGCCGGCGTTGTCGATGCGAGCGGCCAAAGCGATGCTCAGGCACGCTCGTGGAATGGAGCAGGCCTCGGCGCCTTCGGCGGGTTGACGACGGCTTCCGGACGCCGGGGCCTGTCCTCGGTGTTGGGGAAACGACTGCGCCCGCAACGCCTTTCGAGGCCGCCAGCGGCTAGTGCGCCGCCTCCACCCGCGCGGGACGGGTGATCGACGCGGACTCCGCCTTGGTCGCCTCCTTGGCAAGCAGCCACCACACCATCGGGTAGGCGGTGGCGAACCCGAGCCACATGCCGCCCCACATGACGAGCCAGAACGCCATCGATGCCGGAGAGTAACCCAACACGAACGCGACGAGCAGCATGGAGGCTCCCATGCCCACGTCGAACGCGACGATCGCGAGAACCGAGATTCGCGACGCCGCCCACAGCCGCCGGCGCACGGACTGGTCCCGGCCGGTCAGCGCCAGCGAGTGATACTCGAAGGCGATCAACAGCGGGAGCGCAAAAGCGGCAATCAGCAACATCATCGGCCACACGCCCTGACCGGCGATCGTCATCCCGGTCCACATCACCAACGGCATGGCGATCATGTGGCCGACGAACGAGACCGCGCCACCCGGAATCGTCTGCACGGCCGCCGTCGCCGCCAGGCCCGGTCCTTCCACGCTCCCGAATTCGTGCTGCCAGCGTGGGGTCGCCGGCCTGCCCCAGCGGTGGTAGGCCCACCACGCCAGCGGACCGGCGTAGATGGCGGTGATCGGCCAGACCGCCTCCATAGCGCGCAGTGGCTGCCGATAACCGCGCGCGTAGATATCCGCGAGGATGGCTCCGGCCACGAGCACGCCGAGTCCGGTCACAATCCACGCCAAGAGCGTCACCCATCCGGGTGCGGGCATAGTCATCATGGTTTTTGGGTCCTTTCGGTGTTCGACGGGAAGCTGAATCCCGTTGCGATGCTGTAGTTTCGGACTTTGCCGTCCGCGTGTCGGTTCAGGCGACGCCCTGGCGGGCGTGCAGGGCGTCGGCCAGTTGGGCAACCTCGTCGGCGCAGCCCCACGAGAGGGTGACGCCCGCACCGCCGTGCCCGTAGTTGTGCACGATCCGGCTGCCCGGTTCGAGCTGCAGCCGCACACCGCCTTCACGGAATGGCCGCAGCCCGACCCGAACGGGGTCCACCGCGTCCAGGTGGGCCTCACGCAGGCTCGGCAGGAACCGCCTGCAGCGGTCCAGCATCTCCCGCAGCGGCGCATAGTCGTCGAGGCTGAGGTCGGTGCCGTACTCCCCGGGCTCCACCAGGCCGCCCAGCAACAGCCGGTTGGCCCCGCGGGGCACGATGAAGACCATGTCCTGGTTGTCGGTGCCCGCATCGTTGGCGACCGCGTGGGCGGCGGTCACGCGCGCCATGTGACTGCCGTCGTTGACCGCGCGGAGGAGCGCACCCCGGTGCGGCACCACGGTTGGGTCGTCGGCCAGCTCACGCGCTCCCAGACCCGAGCAGTTGACGATCAGCTCGACCCCGAACTCGGCCAGCAGCTCGTCCTCCTGCTCGGCGAGCGCCCCGCGCACGGTGCGCCGGACGACGGTGATGCCGGCCGCCTCGGCCTGGCGGGCCAGCCACGCCAGGTACCAGTCGGTGTCGATCGTGGGTGCCAGGTAGGAATAGGCGTCCACCACCCCGGCGTCGGGGCTGACGCCGTGGGCGGCGATGAGTTCGGGGTCGCGGACGAACCCGGGTACGAACCGTTCGACCTCGGTCATCTTCGCCAGCTCGGCAGGATCCTCATCGACCGGGCGAGTGAAGTAGAACACCGCCGGGCGCAGGCTCACCCCGGTTCGCGGGTCGGCGGCGAGCCGGGCGAAGCGAATGTAGGAGTACTGGGCCCACTCCGCGGAACGGCCCAGGACCGATTGGTCATGGTGGCGGCCGCACACCGATGGCGGCCATTCCCATAGCGCGCCGGCCACCGTCGACACCGTGTCGACGCCGAAGCGATCGGCGGCCACGACGACACGCCAGCCCCGGCGGGCCAGCACCAGCGCGGTGGTCCACCCGCTGACCCCGGCCCCGATCACCAGAGCGCTCGGCCGATCCAGGCGCGCCGTCATGACCGCGCCTCCCGCCGGATCGCGAAAGCGGCTCTGCCGGAACGGTTTCGACATGCAGGTAGGAAAAAACTCATGTATCTTCTCGTTTCTCGATGTGAACGCCGTAGCGATTCGCCTGCGGCGATGAATGCGGACAGCGGCAACCGGCCGACGGGGAAAACCCGCGACGGCCTGACGCTGACCGATCAGATCCGAGCGATACAGAAGCGGGTCAAGAGATTTCGACCCCAGCGAAACGCGAACCCTGCGGTTCGCGGCGGGGCCCGCGGTGCCCGAAGCACCGGGCCGGCCAGTGAACCGGCCAACGCGATCGCCGCGACGACGATGTCGAGCGCCACCAGATCGGCTGTGGAGCCTGCCTGCGCCACATGCTTGCAGACCTGGTCCAGCGGCGAGCACGAGTCGGCGCCGGCCGGTGCGAGGTGAGCCCGCGTGGCCAGGCCCTGGCCGGTGGCCGCCGCCGGGTGCGACGGCAGCCCGGGGGCCGAGGTGGCCGCGTGGGGCGGGTGGCATCCCGCGGCGAGCCCGACCGCCCAGAAAAGGGCCAGGACTGCGGTGGTGTAGCGCAGCCACTGGCTCCTCTGGGCGGTCTGCAGGCGCATAGCAGTGGCGATGCTATCACCCCCCGGGGGTATATGCCACGCAGGCCTGCGGTGCGTTACCTGCGATCTTGCCAGCCGTGAATCAGCTTGTCGCCAGGTTATTTTCAGGGATGATTCAAATATCCGCGCGATCGCGGAGACAGATTCATACGCTTACGGGGTATGCCTGCATCGATAACCGGTCCCCACCCCGGAGCGGGTGACGGTCTAGGGTGAAACCGCGATCGACTTGGTTTCGAGGTAGCTGTCGATGCCTTCGGGACCCAGTTCGCGGCCGTAGCCGCTGCCCTTGACGCCGCCGAAGGGCGCGAACGGGTCCATGGTGTAGCCCTGATTGACGCCGAGGGTGCCGCTGCGAACCCGCGCCGCGATCGACAGGGCCCGGTCGGTGTCGGCGGTCCACACCGCTCCGGCCAGGCCGTAGTCGGAGTCGTTGGCCATCGCCACCGCATCGTCGTCGTCGCGGTACGGGATGACGGTGAGCACGGGGCCGAAGATCTCTTCGCGCGCGATGCGCATGGCGTTGTCGGCGGACGCGAACAGGGTGGGCGTCACGTACCAGCCGCGGTCGAGTCCGTCGGGCATCTCGGTCCCGCCGGTGACAAGCCGTGCGCCTTCGTCCCGGCCGAGCCGGATGTAATCGCGAACGCGATGCTGTTGCCTGCGGGACACCAGCGGACCCAGCTGGGTGCCGGGATCGCTGGGATCGCCGACTCGCAGTGCGGTTATCTCGGCGGCGAGAGCGTCGACGTACTCGTCGTGGCGGTGGTGGGGGACCAGCACGCGGGTCAACGCGTTGCAGATCTGACCGCTGTTCGACAGGCTTGCCGATCGCACGCCGGCCGCGACCGATTCGGGCGCGGCGTCGTCGAGGACGATGGCGGCCGATTTGCCGCCGAGTTCGAGGCTGACCTTCGTCAGGTTGGCCGCGCACGCGGTCGCCACCGCGCGGCCCGCGGCCGTCGACCCGGTGAACGAGACTTTGTCCACTCCAGGGTGGGATACCAGGAGTCCGCCGACGGCGCTGTCGCCGGGCAGCACGTTGACCACGCCCCGCGGTAGCTCGATCTCATCGATCATCTCCGCCAAAAGCAATGCGTCCAAGGGTGATTCGGGTGCGGGCTTGAGTATCACGGTGCAGCCGGCCAGCAGCGCGGGCACCAGTTTGGTGGCGATGAGAAATTGGGGCATGTTCCACGGCACGATCGCCGCGACGACCCCGACGGGTTCCTTGCGGACGTGCACATCGGCGCCGAAGAACCCGCGGCGGGTCTCCGTCCAGGTGTGCCGTTCGGCGAGGTCACAAAATGCGCGCATCATCATCGCGGGCAAGCCGACTTGGGCGCGCTGGGCGAAGGCGATCGGAGCGCCGATCTCGGCCGTGATCACGCCGGCCATCTCCGCGCGCCGCCGGTCGTAGACGTCGGCGAGTCGCCGGACGGCCGCGATCCGTTCGGCGGGGTCGGCCTTGCCCCACGGCCCCGAGTCGAGGGCCGCCCGCGCGGCGCCGACGGCTGCTTCGACGTCGGCCGGCCCCGCGGCGGCGACCTCGGCGATGGGCTCCTCGGTGTGCGGGGAGATGACTTCGAACGCGTCCGCGTGCGCCAGCACGCACCGCCCCGGAGCGATCCGCAACCCAAGGTCTTGCTCCATCGAGGACTCCCGTCGGCAATATCAACTACTTGCGATTATGCGGTCGAGCATATACCGTCGGCCCCGACGGGACCCCACGAGATCGGTGAAACCGGTGGCCGCCCGGCGATTCCCGAAAGGCCGGCCGGCCGTTGGCCCCGGTGAGATCGGATAGGAGCGATCATGGCTCGATTCCCCAAGCCGCCGGAGGGTAGCTGGACGCAGCATTACCCGGAGCTGGGAACCGGACCGGTCTCGTACGAGGATTCCATCAGCCCGGAAATCCACGAGTTGGAACGTGAGGCGATCTTCAAGCGCGCCTGGCTCAACGTCGGGCGCGTGGAGCGACTTCCGCGTACCGGCAGCTACTTCACCAAGGAGCTCAAGGCGGTCAACACCTCGATCATTCTGGTGCGCACGAAATCCGGGGAGATCAAGGCGTATCACAACGTCTGCCGCCACCGCGGGAACAAACTGGTGTGGAACGACATGCCGCTCGAGGAGACCAGCGGGGTATGCCGGCAATTCACCTGCAAGTACCACGCCTGGCGGTACGACTTGGACGGCAACCTGACGTTCGTGCAGCAGGAGGAGGAGTTCTTCGATCTCGACAAGGGCCGCTACGGGTTGGTGCCGGTGCACTGCGATGTGTGGGAAGGGTTCATCTTCGTCAACTTCGCCAAGAACCCCGAACAGTCGTTGCGGGAATTTCTGGGGCCGATGATCACCGCGCTCGAGGGATATCCGTTCGACAAGATGACCTCGCGGTGGTGCTATCGCTCGGAGGTCAGGGCGAACTGGAAGCTCTACATGGATGCGTTCCAGGAGTTCTACCACGCGCCGGTGCTGCACGCGAACCAATCGCCCGCGGCGTACTCGAAGGCGGCCGCGGAGGCGGGTTTCGAGGCCCCGCATTACCGATTGGAAGGCCCGCACCGGTTGGTCAGCACATCGGGTGTGCGGGCGTGGGAGATGTCGGCGGAGATGCGCAAGCCGATCGAGGACATCTGCCAGAGCGGGTTGTTCGGGCCTTGGGACAAGCCGGAGCTGGGGGAGCTGCCGTCCGGGCTCAACCCGGCGAAATGCGATCCGTGGGGCCTGGATTCGTTCCAGCTGTTTCCCAACTTCGTGATGCTGTTCTGGGGTCAGGGCTGGTATCTGACCTACCACTACTGGCCGACCTCGTATAACTCCCACATTTTCGAGGGGACGCTGTACTTCCCGCAGCCGCGCACTCCGCGTGAGCGCGTAGCCCAGGAACTCGCGGCCGTCTCGTTCAAGGAATACGGCCTGCAGGACGCCAATACGCTCGAGGCCACGCAGAGCATGATCGAATCCCAGGTTCTCGACAGGTTCCTGCTCTGCGACCAGGAGATCTTGATCCGGCATCTGCACAAGGAGACCGCGGCATGGATCGAGGACTACCGCCGCAACTCCACGGCGGGGGTGTGACCCCGATGTCCATGCTGCCAAGGGAATTCGCCGACCTGGAACAATTCTCCGAGTGGTGTCTGCCGACTGAACCGGAGCGTTACGCCAAGAGGCTGACGAGCACCATGGTGGAGATGAAGGCCTTCTACGACGCGATCACACCCCGGGCGGAAGAGGCCCTTGCGTACTGTGACAAGTTCTCCCTCGACGACTTGCCGGATGACGTGCTGAATCTCATGCACCTGCTGTATTCGATGATCATGGTGTCGTTTCCGGTGGAGTGCTGGAAGCAGCCCCGGGTGCCCGACTCCGGTGCGTCCACCCTGGATTGCGTGTCCGAGCCCGTTCCATGACCACCGTCCTGCGGGCGGCGCGCTGGGGCGACGTGGTCGACGGCCGGGTCCGCTCGCCGGCCGCGGTGGTGGTCGAGGGCGAACGCATCACCGCGATCAATCCCGAAGGCGGCGTTCCGGATTCGGCCACGGTCGTCGACCTGGGCGACGTGACGCTGTTGCCGGGCCTGATGGATATGGAACTCAACCTGCTGATCGGCGGACCCGGTGGGCCCGAGGGTCTCCCGTCGCCGATGCACGGCGTCCAGGACGACCCGGCGTATCGCACGCTGCGGGGGGCCGTCAACGCGCGCACCACACTGGAGGCGGGCTTCACCACCGTGCGCAATCTGGGCCTGATGGTCAAGACGGGCGGGTACCTGCTCGACGTTGCGCTGCAGCGCGCCATCGACCAGGGCTGGCACGCCGGGCCCCGCATCTATCCCGCCGGTCATGCCGTCACCCCCTACGGGGGGCACCTGGATCCGACGGTGTTCCAGCGGCTGGCGCCCGGCATCATGCCGCTGTCGGTCGCGGAGGGCATCGCCAACGGCGTCCCGGACGTGATCGCCTGTGTCCGTTACCAGATCCGCCACGGCGCCAAGCTGATCAAGGTGTCGGCTTCCGGTGGGGTCATGTCCCACAGCACCGCCCCGGGCGCCCAGCAATACTCCGACGCCGAGTTCGCCGCGATCGCCGACGAAGCCCACCGCGCCGGGGTGCGGGTGGCCGCGCACGCCGTCGGGGACACCGCGATCCGGGCGTGCATCCGGGCGGGAATCGACTGCATCGAACACGGCTTCCTGGCGAGCGACGACACGATCCAGATGATGGCCGACCACGGCACCTTCCTGGTCTCCACCACGTACTTGACCGAGGCGATGGCGGTCGACCGGATCGCGCCGGAGCTGCGCAAGAAGGCCGAAGAGGTGTTCCCCCGGGCGAAAGCCATGCTGCCGAAGGCAATTGCCGCCGGGGTGCGGATCGCGTGCGGCACCGACGCGCCGGCGATCCCGCATGGGGACAACGCCAAGGAGCTTGCCGCGCTGGTGCGGCGCGGGATGACACCGATGCAAGCGATCCGGGCCGCGACGGTGGTGGCCGCCGAGCTCATCGACGCCGACGCCGAGCTGGGCCGGCTGGCGCCGGGCTACCTCGCCGACATCATCGCCGTGCCGGGCGACCCCTCGCGCGACATCGATGCCACCCTCGAGGTGTCGTTCGTGATGAAGAACGGCGAGATCTTCAAGCAGGAGGGCCGCGATGGAACTCACCGATAACCTTCTGTGGCTGCTCAAGCAGGCGTTCTATTACTCGCTGACCACGATCAACGACGCGATGCGCGTACACGGTGTCAGCACCGCCCAGATCGGCGTGCTACGCCAACTCGCCAACGAGCCCGGCCTTTCCGGTGCCGAACTCGCCCGACGCCTGTTGATCAGCCCGCAGGGGGTTCAGCTCGCGCTCACCGCCCTGGAACGTCGCGGCCTGGTGGAAAGGAAGCGAGACCCCCGGCATGGGCGGATTCTGCAGGCCTATCTGACGGGGGAGGGGCGCAGCGTGGCGGCAACGGTCGTCAACGACGCGATCGCCGCGCACGAGAAGGTGTTCGGTGTCCTCACCGCGCAGGAACAGCAGACACTGCGTGAACTGCTCGGTCGTGTGGTCGAAAAGGGCACGGGTCACGAGCTTTTCAACGATCACGTCGAGAATTGAGGGTGAATCTCTAGTACTTGATATTAATGACAAGTAGTTGATATCCTTGGGAAGATGTCAGAACCCACCGCGACCACCGGGGCGGAGTCGCCTGAGCACGATGGGGCCGTGACGCAGGAAGTGACCATAGAGCTGGATCGGCGCACCATCACGGTGTCCTACAGCGCGGGCGACACGTTGCTGCAGACCGCCCGCATGGCGGGGCTGGCCGCACCATATTCCTGTGAAACAGGTTCCTGCGCAACCTGTATGGCGCGGCTGACCCAAGGCAGCGCCCGGATGCTCAACAACGACGCGCTCGACGAGGACGAGGTCGGCGACGGTTGGGTGCTGACCTGCCAGGCGCTGCCGACGAGCCGCGCGGTGCGCGTGGTCTACGAGTGAATGGAGAGCCGATGAGCCGGGTAGCCGTCGTGACGGGCGGGGCCTCGGGCATGGGCGAAGCCACCTGCCATGAGCTGGGCCGCCGCGGGCACAAGGTCGCGGTCCTCGACGTCGATGAGCCAGCGGCGCAACGTGTCACCGAGGACTTGCGGGCCGAGGGCGTCACGGCGATCGGCGTGGGTGCCGATGTGACCGACAGGCCGGCCCTCGAGCAGGCCTTCGCCAAGGTCCGCAGCGAATTGGGCGCGGTGACGGTGTTGGTGACCAGTGCCGGGCTCTTCGATTTCGCGGCCTTCGCCGACATCACCACCGAGTCCTGGTCGCGCATCGTCGAGGTCAACCTGACCGGCACCTTCCATTGTTGCCAAATCGCGCTCCCGGACATGGTCGACGCCCACTGGGGCAGGATCGTGATGATCTCGTCGTCGAGCGCTCAGCGCGGTTCGCCCTTCGCCGCCCACTACGCCGCCTCCAAGGGCGGGGTGATCACCTTGACGAAGTCGCTTGCGCGCGAGTACGCGGTGCACGGAATCACGGTCAACAACATTCCGCCGTCGGGAATCGAGACGCCGATGCAGCATCGGGGTCAGGCCGCGGGCTATCTGCCGTCGAACGAGCAGATCGCCGCCAACATTCCGCTGGGCCACCTGGGCACCGGGGCGGACGTGGCCGCGGCGGTGGGCTTCTTGTGCTCGGAGGAGGCCAGGTTCATCACCGGTCAGGTCTTGGGCGTCAACGGCGGTGCGGTGCTGTGACGCCGGGCAGGAGGTTGAGATGACGCGATCGGGCAGGCCCGCGGAGGGCTCCTGGACCGAGCACCATCCGGAGCTGGGCACCGGCCCGGTGTCGTTCGGCGACTCCACCTCGCCGGAGTTCTACGAACTCGAACGCGAGGCGATCTTCAAGCGCGCCTGGCTCAACGTCGCCAGGGTCGAGGAATTGCCCCGCGTCGGCAGCTACCTCACCAAAGAGATCGAGGTGGTCGGAAGCTCGGTCATCCTGGTGAAGGGCCGGGACGAACGCATCCGCGCCTTCTACAACGTCTGTCGTCACCGGGGAAACAAGCTGGTGTGGAACGACTTTCCCGCCGAGGAGACCCGGGGCACGTGCCGGCAGTTCACCTGCAAGTACCACGGGTGGCGCTACGACCTCGAGGGCGCCTTGACGTTCGTGCAGCAGCAGGCGGAATTCTTCGATCTCGACCCGTCCGAGTATGGACTGCGGCCCGTCCACTGTGACGTCTGGAACGGGTTCGTGTTCATCAACTTCGACACCCAACCGCGGCAGAGCCTGCGGGAATTCCTGGGACCCATGGTCACCGGCCTCGACGACTACCCCTTCGGCAAGTTGACCGAGCGCTACGCGTGGGTGGCGCACAACAACAGCAACTGGAAGATCTTCGCCGACGCCTTCCAGGAGTACTACCATGTGCCTTCCCTGCACCCGCAACAAGTGCCACCGGACGTCCGCGATCCCAACGCCGGATTCACCTGTGGGCACTTCCAGCTCGACGGCCCCCACCGGCTGGTGTCGACAGCCGGCCGGCGGCGCTGGCTACTGCCGCCGGAGTACATGTATCCGATCGAGCGGGCCACCCAGAGCGGGCTGGTCGGCCCGTGGCGCACACCGGATATCGGTGCGCTACCGCCCGGCCTCAACCCGGGCGGCATCGAGCCCTGGGGCATCAGCAATTTCCAGATCTTTCCCAACATCGAGATATTGATCTACGGCGGCTGGTACCTGCTGTACCGGTATTGGCCCACCTCACACAACACGCATCGCTTCGAGGCGTACACGTATTTTCACCCCGCCCGCAGCGTGCGCGAACGCATCGAACACGAAGTGGCGTCGGTCGTGCTCAAGGAGTTCGCGCTGCAGGACGCGGGAATGCTCGGTGGCACGCAGGCCGCCCTCGAATACGGGATCGTCGACGAGTTTCCCCTCAACGACCAGGAAATCCTGGTACGTCACCTGCACAAGGTCGTCGCCGACTGGGTCGACGCCTACCGGCGCGAACGCGCCCCCGAACCGGCGGGAGCGTGACCCGATGTCGGAAGCCATGCTGCCCACCGCGTTCGCCGAACTGGAAAGCTATGCCCACACGTGGTGTCTGGCAACCGAAACCGAGCGCTGGAACGCCCGGGTCGCCAGCACGATGCCCGAGATGCACCAGTTTTACGATGCGTTCTTCCCGCGGCTCGAAGAGGCGATCGACTACTGCGACAAGTTCCCGCTCGACGAGCTGCCTGACGACGCCCTCAACCTCTTGCACATGATCTATTCGTTGATCATGGTCGCGATGGCGGTGGAGATCATGCACCAACCGGCTCCCGTCAACGCCGCCGACGCGGTCATGATCCGCACCGTCGAGCCGACGCCGTGACGAGGTCGTCCACCCCATTGACGGCATTCAGGAAGGACGGACCATGAGTCTGCTCACCATCACCAAGCTGACCGCGTCGGTCGGCGCGGAAGTCACCGGCCTCGACCCGGGCCGCCTGGGCCCCGGCGACCCGACGGGCCAGGCCGTGCTGGATGCGTTGGAGGACAACGGGGTTCTGGTATTCCGCGGGCTGCGGCTCGCCCCTGAGGCCCAGGTCGATTTCTGTCGTCTACTGGGCGAGGTCGATCACTCCGCCGACGGCCATCATCCGGTCGCCGGCATCTATCCGATCTCGCTGAACCCGGCCAAGAACTCCTCGGCGGAAATCCTTAAGGCCACGTTCGACTGGCACATCGATGGTTGTACCCCGCTCGACGACGAGTGCCCGCAGAAGGCCACCGTGTTGTCGGCCGTGCGGGTGGCCGAGTGGGGCGGCGAAACCGAATTCGCGAACTCCTACGCCGCCTACGACGAACTGACCGACGAGGAGAAGGAGCGCTTCGGGTCGCTCCGGGTCGTGCACTCCCTCGAGGCCTCTCAGCGGCGCGCCCACCCCGACGCCGGCCCGGAGCAGGTGGCCCGCTGGCGGTCCCGGCGCACCCATGAACACCCGCTGGTGTGGACGCACCGCAGCGGCCGCAAGTCGTTGGTGCTGGGCGCCTCGGCCGACTACGTGGTGGGCATGGACCTCGACGAGGGCCGGGCGCTGCTTCAGGATCTGCTCGAGCGCGCCACCGGACCGGACAAGGTGTACAGCCACGAATGGTCGGTGGGGGACACCGTCATCTGGGACAACCGCGGGGTGCTTCACCGCGCGGCCCCCTACGACCCGGCCTCGCAGCGCGAGATGCTGCGCACGACCGTGCTCGGCGACGAGCCGATCCGATAAAGCGGTCCGCCGATCGGGCCCGGTGTGGCACGGTTGGCATGTGTGGAGAAACGCGCCGCTTGCCACCGCAACCGTGCTCGGTGTCGGGACCGTCTTGTTCGTGGCGCCGGTCGCCGCCGACCCGGACAACTACGTGGCCTTCCTGTCCCCGTCGCGCAACATCAGCTGCGAGATCGACTACCAGCGCCGCGGCATCCCCGACTCGGCGTTCTGCTTCAGCATCTCGCCGCCGCAGTCGGTGACTATGGATCCCGCCGGGGTCCTGTCGCGCTGCGCCGGGGAGGGCTGCCTGGCCAACCCGCCGGAGGGCACCCCGACCCTCGGCTACGGCGAGGCGAGGAGCGCCGGCCCGTTCACCTGCCGGTCGGAGACCGCGGGCGTGACGTGCACCGTCGTCTCGGGTCGGGGGTTCACGATCTCCAACAGCGGAATCACCGAGGTCGGCTGAGCCGTCCGGCCCCCCTCAGCCGCCGCGGGCCTCGATCATCGCCGAGCGATTGACCTTGGTCGCCGCGGTGCGGGGAATCGCGTCGACGAACTCCACGGTCTTGGGCGCCTTATAGTGGGCCAGCCGGCTTTTCGCGTACTCGACCACGTCGTCTTCGGTGAGCGCCGCGGCCTCGGCGAGCTGCACCACCGCGTGCACCCGGCGGCCCCATTGCGGGTCGGCCAAGCCGATGACGACGACGTCGGCGATGCCGGGGTGGCCCGCCAGGGCCGATTCCACTTCCGCGGGAAAGACGTTCGCGCCGCCGGTGACGATCATGTCGACGCGGCGGTCGACGATGTAGAGGTAGCCGTCCTCGTCCAGGTAGCCGATGTCGCCGGCGGAGCGAAAGCCGTCGTCGGTCGACGGCAACGGTGCGGCGCCACCGACATAGCGGGATCCCGCGCTCATCGGTGCGCGCAGATAGATCTCGCCGTGCTCCCCGGGGCCAAGCCGTCTCGTGCCGGCGTCGAGAATCCGCACCTCCGTTTCCCGGAAACCGCGGCCGACGCTGCCCGGGTGCGCGAGCCACTCGTCGCCGCGCAGGGCGGTGAGCCCAAGGTTTTCCGTCATGCCGTATGCCGACACGATCTGTTCCGGGCTCAAGAGTTCGAACCAGGTGTGCATGAGCGACGGCGGCATCACGGCGGCGCCCTGCAGGATGAACACGATGCTGGACAGGTCGCGCCGCCGGACGTCCGGCCGGGCGGCGATGCGCGCCAGCATTGTGGGCGTGGCCGTGAAGTTGGTGACCCGGAAGCGTTCGATGACATCCAAAGCCAGTGCGGCGTCGAATTTTTCGAGTATCACCAAATGGTCGCCCGCCAGCAGGAAGAAGAAGGTGGCGAAGCCGTTGGTGTGGTACATCGGCGCGGGCACCATGATGGTCTGCGGCGCAGCGACGGGCGTCCAGTTCGACAGGAACGGCTCGCCGTGCTGGGGAGTCCACAGCGACGGCGCCAGGCTGAGGATCACTTTCGGCACGCCGGTCGACCCGCTGCTGCAGATGCCGTTGACGTTGGGGGAGACGGCCTCGGGCAGGGCGTCGGCGGGCTCGCCCGCCGCCTGCTCCTCGAGCCGCCAGCGGCTCGCCTCGTCGACGACGACGACGGGATCGATCACCTCGCGTACTCTGTCGCGCTCCCACTCGGGCAGGTCCCAGTGCATGGGGACGGGAACGGCGCCGATCTTCCAGCATCCCAGCGTGGCGAGCACCAGGTGCACCGAGTTGGGGATCGCCAGCGCGACGAGGGAACCGATTTCGGCGCCGTTGGCGGCCAACGCCCGGCCCCATTGGTTGGCGCGGGCGTCGAGCTCACCGAATGTCAGGGACTGCGCGGTGCCGTCCAGGGCGACGACGGTCACCCCGAGGTCGTCCGGACGCTGCTCGGCGAGCTCGTGGAGCTTGGCCCCGAACGGGATTCCGTCCGCCAACGGATTGGCCGCCACCTCGGCCGATGCCGGCTCGGTGCTCATGTGCGCCGCTCCTCCCCATCGCTTCGTTCTGCATCGTCGGCGGCGCGCCTCACGCCGGTACCGGTCCGCTGAACAGGGTCTCCAGCGAACCGTCCGGGACGCCGGGGATCAGCCGCAAGGCGAGCGCCTCGCTGCCCAGGGGCAGGCGGATCAGGGGCTGGGTGTGGCGGTCGAGCACGCTGATGTCGGACTCATCGCAGAAGCCCAGGGCGCCGAGCAGTTGGTGTGCGGTCCGCAGCACCTGCCGCGCGGTGTCGGAGGCCTTGAGCCGCAGCACGAGTGCGTCCGCCGAACGAATCGCCGTCGGCAGGGATTCTGGACGGCAGACGGTGAACTTCGCCAATTCGTGCAGTCCGCGCACCGCGACGGCGGCCTCGGCGACGGCGAACCTGACGGCCTGGAAATCCGCGAGCGGCTTACCGAATTGGATGCGGGCGCGCACGTGATCGGTCACGATCCGCAGTGCCTGCTGCACCGATCCCAGAATCCGCCATGATCCCAGCACGAGATGAAGATTAACGTCGCCGGCCGGGATGCTTCCGTCGGGTGGGCCGAGGGAAGCGGGCACCAGGAACGGCCCGAGTTTGGCGGCGGTGCGCGACGCCGGCTCTGGGTGGTAGCGGTTGCCGTCCACGTCGGCGGCGATCCAGTCCCCGGGCAGGTCGCCGTGGTCGATGCGCGGCGCCTCGGGGTTGACCAGGGCGAGGCGGGCGCCCTCGATGGCGAGCAGCTCTTCGACCAGGGGGTAGGGCAGCGCGGTGGCGCCGGCGGCCCGGCACAGCACGGCCGCGGCCAACAGGTCCTCGGGCGCCGACCGGACATCGAGCTCGAACGCGCCGACCTCGCGCAGGGCGGTGCGCGCGGCGTCGCGGACGCCGTCGTCGGTTTCGGCGCGCAACGCCGCCTGCGGCCCGCCCAGCCGGGCCAGCCGCTTGGCCGCGACCGCGGCGAAATCGCTGATGTCTTGCGGCAATTCGGTTTTCACCGGTGTTCTCCCAACACGTCCCGGGCCACCAACATCTTCTGCACTTCGATGGTGCCCGATGCCACGGTGGCCGCCTGTGCGTAACGCCAATGGTCTTCGATCGCCCCGTGCAGGGCGGCCCCGGTGCCGCTGTCCAGCGCGATCGGTCCCAGCACGTCGAAGAGCAATTCGGCGACCTGCTGGTCGCATGTCGTGGTGGCGATGCGGGCCGCGCTCGCCGCCGCGCCGGCCGCCGGGTCGTCCTGCAGCGACACCGCGCGATAGGCCAGCAGGCGGGCCACCCGCAGATCGACGAGCGCCCGCACCCAGCGCGAGCGAAGCGATTCCGGCAGCGCGTCCCAATCGTCGCCGAGCAGGACGCGCATCCGTTCGAGCAGCGACTCGCACCGCGCGTACCGGGCGATGCCCACCCGCTCGAACGCCAGCGCCTCGCGCATGACGCGCCAGCCGTCGCCGACCTCGCCGAGGACGTCGCCGGGGAACGCCTGCACGTCGTCGAGGAACATCTCGTTCAGGTGATGCGGTCCCAGCATGGACCCGATGGGCCGCACGGTGAATCCCGGCCGGTCCATCGGAATCAGAAAAAGGGTGAGCCGCTTGGGTTTTGGGGCTTCGGGGTCGGTGCACGCCGCCAGCACACACCAGGACGCCATCAGCGCATACGACGTCCACACCTTCTGCCCGGTGATGCGCCAACCCTGACCGTCCGGGCCGTCCGGTACGGCGCGGGTGCGCAGCGAGGCCAGGTCGGTGCCGGCCTCCGGCTCGGAAAAGCCCTGACACCAGATCACGTCGCCGGCGGCGATGGCCGCCAGGTGCTTGGCCTTCTGCTCGGCCGTTCCGTAACGCATGAGCGCCGGGCCCACCCAATTGATGCCCATGTACTGGGGCCCGCGCGGCTCGTGCTGAGCCCACATCTCCTCGCGCAGCACCGTCTGTTGCCACACCGAACCCCCGCCCCCGCCATGCTCTTTCGGCCAGGCGAGCGCGAGCAGTCCCTCGGCGGCCAGGAGCTTGCAGAAGGTCTCCGTGGTGGCGAGATCGCGCGGGTTCTCGGTGCAGGCGCCCAGGAAGTCGGCGGGGATGTGATTGGACACCAGCTCGCGCAGGTGGTTTCGCAGTTGAGCGGCGTCGTCGCCGAGGTCGTAATCCATCGTCGTCATCCCTTCGGCAGCCCGAGCAGCCGCTCGGCGATGATGTTGCGCTGGACCTCCGATGTCCCGCCGTAGATGGTCGCGGCCAGCGCGTCCTGGCGTTCGAAAAGCAGATCCGGGTCTCCAGCCGACCGCGGTCCCGCGGCGGCGGCGGAGAGCTCCCACACGCGTTGCAGTGTGATCGATCCCAGCAGCTTCATGGTGTCCGCTTCCGGGCTGGGCCGGCCCGCGAGTTCGTTGCCCAGGGCGCGATACCCGGTGGCCCGCAGCGCTTCCGCGTCGGCGAGCAGGGAGCCGAGTTCGGCGTAGACGTCCGCGTCGGCGCTGCCCTGCAGGGACGCGAGCCCGCGCTTGATCTCGACCCAGTTCATGATCCAGATCATCTGGCGCTCGTGCTGCAGGGAGGACAAGGCGACGTTCCACCCGCCGTGCAGCGGGCCCAACAGGTTTTCCGCGGGCACCTCGACGTCGTCGAGGAAGACCTCGCAGAACGTCTCGTCGGAGATCGACGCCATCCGGATGGGCTCGATCCGCACGCCCGGCGAGTGCAGGTCGAGGATGACGCAGGAGATGCCCCGGTGCTTCGGCGCCGCCGGGTCGGTGCGGGCGTACAGGGTGCACCACCGCGATTCGTGGGCCTGGGTGGTCCAGATCTTGTGACCGTTGACCAGGAACACGTCTCCGTCGCGTTCGGCGCGCGTGCGCAGGCCGGCGAAATCCGACCCGGCTTCCGGCTCGGACATGCCCAGGGCCCACCATTCGTCGCCGCGCAGCAGCGGAACCAGCAGGCGGTCGATCTGGGCCGGGGTGCCGAATTGGCGGATCCCGGGGCCGGCGACGTTGGGACCGGCGATGTTGGGCAGCTTCGGCGCCGACCGCAGCGCCGCCTCGATCCTGACCTCCATCGCGTCCCGCAGGCCCAGCGATCGGCCGCCGTGCTCACGCGGCCATGTCGGCTGTATCCACCCGGCCTCGAAGGCGGCCCGCTGGTAATCACGCCGCAACGCCAGATCCCAGCGGTACCGGCGGTAGTCGGCGTAGTAGTCCGAGGGCAGGAAGTCGGCCAGCCAGGACGCGAATTCCGCTGTGGGCGAGCTCATTTGGCCCCTCCCGCGAAGCGGCGGCCGACCTCGTGGTAGAGCGCGCGGCTGTCCCCAAGCATCGCCGCCGCCTGCCACGCGTGCCGGACGTAAAGGTGGGCGTCGTGTTCCCAGGTCTGCCCCAGCGCGCCGTGCACCTGCACCGCGGTACGCGCGCAGGCGGTCGCCGCGTCCCCGGCCGCCGCCTTCGCCAGGGCCGCGGCGGT
>NZ_GG770554.1:1031122-1142440 GCF_000164135.1 Mycobacterium parascrofulaceum ATCC BAA-614
AGGCCTGCGCGGGTGCCGTGGCCGGATCGGCCAGCCGGGCGGCCGCGGCATAGGTCAGGCTGCGCGCGCGCTCGATGCCGACGTAGTTGTCCGCCAGCGCGTGCTTGACGCCCTGAAACGCGCCGATGGGCGTGCCGAACTGGCGGCGCGATTTGGCGTGCTCGACGGAGCGGTGCAGGGCCGCGCCGGCCACGCCGACCAGGTCGGCGGCGGCGGCCACCAGTGGTGCGGTCAACGCCTCCTCGACGTCGACGGGCGCGGTCGCCACCGCCTCGGCGTCGACCTCGATGTCGGCAAGTGGGTGCGCGGGATCGGTGGATTCACCCGCCGGTTCCACGCTGACCCCATCGCCGCAGCGCGCGACGGCCGCCACCACGCCACCGTCGTCGATACGGGCCAGCGTGACGATGAGCTCGGCGCGTGCCACGTGGGGGACGGCGACGGCGTGCCCGCGCAGGCGCCCACCGGTCAGGCTCATCGGCACCCCCGGCAGCCGCGAGCCCGGCGCGTGCACCGCCAGAGTGGCCACCACACCGCCCGCGATGTCGGTGAGGACCGCGTCGAGGCCGGCGCCCCGCAACGCCCCCGCGGCCAGACCGACGCTGCAGAGCAGCGGGATCGGCGCGACGGCGGCGCCGCATTCCTCGAGAACCAAGGCCAACTCGACGGGCCCGTAGTCGCCGGCCCCGGGGTGGGCCAGCTCCGTCCAACCGAGATCGACGACCGTCTTCCACAGGGTCCGCCACCGCTCCGGGTCCGTCATCGCTTGCCGGGCGGCGTCGGGCGGGCACTCCGTGCGGAGGATGTCGCGCACCGTGGCGCGCAGCGACAGCTGCTCCGAATTCAGTCCGACATCCATAAGACCCCTAACATAATAAAAATAGTAAACTAGCGGCCCGGTTCGCAATCGCACCGGAAGATACGCATAGGTGGGCGCATGGTCGAGTGGTATTTGTTCCTGCCGCAGGTGCGGCTGTCGGCGGCCGAGATCGCCGAGCGTGCACGCCACGCCGAGGCCAGCGGCTTCGACGGCATGGCGTTCATCGATCACCTCGAGGCGCCGGGCCTGCCCGATGAAAGCATCTGGGAGGCAATGGGCATTGCCACCTGGGTGGCGGCCAAGACCGAGCGGCTCAGGATCGGCCACCTGGTGCTTTGCGACGCGTTTCGCCATCCCGCCGTGCTGGCCAAACAGGCCGTCACCTTGTCGGAGGCGTCGGGGGGCAGATTCGATCTGGGGCTGGGGGCGGGGTCCTGGCCCGCGGAGTTCACCAGATTCGATGTCGGCCTGCAAGATCCGGTGGCCAGGGTCGAGCAGCTCGGGCGCCACCTCGTCTCGATCAGGCAGTACTGGGGCGACGACAAGCAATCCGGCGTGCCCGCGCAGGCGCCGCGAAGGTCTCACCCGATCCCGCTCGTCCTGGGCGGCACCGGTCCCCGGATGATGGAACTCGTTCGCAGCTATGCGGATTGGTGGAATGTGCCGGCCAATCACCTGGACAAGTTGCCCAAGCTGGCCCCCGCCGCGGGGACGGCCCGGGTGTCGGTGCAGCAGATGGTCGGATTTGTCCGGGCGGGCAGCGACCCGGACCAGGTGCGCGAGGTGAGCCAGAGGCGGTTCGGCAACCTGGGATCGGGCCTGGTCTGCGGCGATGCCGACGAATTGATCCGGCACTTCAACGGGCTGGACGCCCAGCGCGTCGAGCGGTTCTATGTCTGGTTCGCCGACTTCGCCGTCCCCGAATCCCTGCACGAGTTCGGCGAGACGGTGATCAAGGCGTTCGCTGCCGCCGGCGGCGGGCTTCCGTAGGCACCACCGGCGGCCGCGCGAACGGGCCCCGCTGCACCGCGCTGAGCCGGATCTCCGGCAGGTCGACCGACGGGTCGACGGTGTCGAGCCAGGCGACCGCGTCGGCCACATCGGAGACCTGGATCGCGTACATCTCGAAGGGAACGTCCTGCAGCATCTCGGTTTCTACCGGGCCGGGCGTCACGATGTGTACGGCGATGCCGTCGCGGTCCACCTCCAGCGCCAAGGCCCGTGCGAACGCGTTCATGCCGGCCTTCGACGCCGAGTAGGCCGTCCGGGCCATCATCGGTTCGTGCGCCGCCGACGACGAGATGAACACGAAGCGCGAACCCGGGTGCATCCTCGGCAGCGCCGCGGCGGTCACCACGAAGCACGAGTCCAGGTTGGCCGAGATGATGGTCCGCCACTGCTCGAACGTCTGCTTGCGCGCGTACGTCCCGCCCAGCGTGCCGGCGGCATGGACGACGAGGTCGATCCTCTCCAATGCGCTTGTGGCGGGCGCGAACCCGTCGGGATCGGACGCATCGGCCACGACATGGCGCGCGCCGATCTCCTCGGCGGCCGCGCGCAGCGGCGCCGCGCGCCGCGCCGCCAGCACCACGTCGTAACCCAGCTCGGCCAGCTTGCGACCGCACGCCTTTCCGATCCCGCCGCTGCCGCCGGTGACCAACGCGGTTCTCATGGCCGCCTCTTAGGGTTGCCGGAAATCCCGCGTCCGCGACAATGCTTGCGGCGACAGCGCGTGGATTCGTTGATCGTGCCGACCGGAGAGCACGTAGGTCTGGGTGTCGGCGAGATGACGACCGGCGATGCGGCGGGCCCGGTCGACGTCGCCCTCGGCGATGGTCTCGGTCAGCTTGACGTGGGTGCTCAGCACCGCGCGGCGTTGCGCCAACGAGGGATAGGTGCCGCGCGCCGCGCTCTCGTCCGCCCACTGCTGTTCATGGCTGGTCCACAGCGTTTCCAGGCTGCCGACGACCGCGATGATGGTGTGGTTTCCGCACCCGCGGACCACCAGATCATGGAATTCCCGGCCGATTTCGGTGAACAGCCCGCCGTCCTCGATGTTCTCGGCCATGGCGTCGTTGACGCGGTTGAGTTCGGGAACCAAGGTGTCCGCACGGTCCGGTCGCCGCGCGGCCAGCGCGGCACACGCGGGCTCGAGCTCCTGCAGCGCCATGCCGAGGTCGGCAACGGCCACCGACTCGCTCTGCAGGAGGAGCCCGAGCATGTACGCGGCGCTGGTTTTGGCCGGGGCGTGCACGACGGCGCCCCCACGATTGCCCCGCCGGACTGAAACCAGCCCCTCGGTCTCCAGAATCCGCAGCGCTTCGCGCAGGGAAACCAAGCTCACGTTGAACTGTTCGACGAGCACCTCTTGTCGCGGCAGGAGATCGCCGTCGGCTAGCTCACCGTTGATGATCTGACGGCGCAACTCGTCGGCTACGATTTCTGCGATCCGCGGCGCCGACAAGCGGCGACGGGCGTCGCGCCCAATTCCCAAGGCGGTCATCCGATCCTCGATACAAAGCACTCGCTGGCTTAGCTATTTTAGCAGTAATGGTATAAATAGCTTCTTCGATCGCGTGCCGATCGGGAGGGCGGGAAAAGTGAGCGAGCGGTCCGACAGCCGGCCCACGCCGCTGCACGACCTGCGCGTCGTCGAGATCAGTGACCGGATAGCCGGCAGCTACTGCGGCAAGCTGTTGGTCGACGCCGGCGCCCAGGTACGCAAAGTCGAGCCGCCACAAGGGGATTGGCTCCGCCGGTACTCCGCGACCCAATCGCCGGTGCCGGACGCACAGAGCTCGCCGTTTTTCGCTTACCTCAACGCCGGCAAGCGCAGCGTGACTTATCCGCCGGGTGCGCAGGGTCTCTCCGCGGAACTGGCCGCCGCCGACGTGGTGGTGATCACCGCCGGTCACGCGCGGGCCGTGGCGCTGGGCGTCGACCCGCAGCGGCTGCTGGCCGCCTCTCCGGGCGCCGTCATCGTCACCATCTCCGACTTCGGCTGGACCGGACCGTACGCCGGCCGCGCGGCCAGCGAATTCACCCTGCAAGCCTGGGCGGGCTCGCCGGGCTTTCGCGGCGACCCCGCCGGGCCGCCCATCTCCATCGGCGGCGACCTGGGGGAGTACATGGGCGGCGTATATGCCGCGTTCGGCGCGCTGGCCGTGCGCCGCCGCGTCGAACGCGGTGGGCCCGGTGAGCACCTCGACCTGTCCATGCTCGAGGCGCTGACCGCGATGCAGAGCAGCGAATGGCTGCACTCCCAGCTGCTGCGGGTGCCGCCGATCCGCCGCACCCTGGAAGTGCCGTCGATCGAGCCGGCCAAGGACGGCTACGTGGGCATCACGATGGTCACCGGCCAGCAATGGCTCGACTTCGTCGCGATGGTGGAGTGTCCGCAGCTCGGGGAGATCGAGCAGCTGCGGTTCCAGATCGGCCGGTGGGCCTACCGTGACCTGATCCGCGAGCAGATCGGCCCGTGGCTGGCGGAGCGGACCGTCGAGGAGATCGTCGAGCTCGGCCAGCTTTTCCGGCTGCCCATCGCGGCGCTGGGCAACGGCTCCACGATCCGGGAGATGGAGTACGTGCGCGAGCGCGGGGCGTTCGTCCGCAACCCCGCCGGCTTCCACCAGCCCCGGGCGCCCTGGCTGATGTCGGCGTGCGCGCCCGCCGCGCCTGGGGTCAGTCCCGTCCTCGGGGAGGCGAATGGCGAGAACCCTTGGCCCCGAAGACAGTCTGCGCACGGATCGGCGACGGACGGACTGCCGCTGGCCGGTGTCCGCATCGTCGACCTGACGGCCTTCTGGGCCGGCCCCGCGGCGACCCACCTGCTGGCCGCGTTCGGCGCCGACGTGGTCAAGGTGGAGTCGATACAGCGGCCCGACGGCATCCGGTATTCGGGCGGCATGCGCACCGACGTCGACGATTGGTGGGAATACGGCTGGGTCTTCCACGCCATGAACACGAACAAGCGTTCCGTCACACTGGATTTGGGATCCGAAGACGGGCGTCGCCTGTTCACCGAGCTGGCCGCGGGCGCCGACGTGGTGGTCGAGAACTTCTCACCGCGGGTGATGGACCACTTCGGCCTCACCGCCGACGTGCTGCTGAACATCAATCCCGGGCTCGTCGTCGCCCGGATGCCCGCGTTCGGGCTGGACGGCCCGTGGCGGGACCGGGTCGGCTTCGCCCCCACCATGGAGCAGATCGCCGGTCTGGCCTGGGTGACCGGACTGCCCGAGACTCCGCCGGTCACGCCGCGCGGGGCGTGCGATCCGCTGGCCGGCGTGCACGCCGCGTTCGCCGTCCTGGCCGCGCTGAACTTCGCCGAACGGACCGGGTCCGGGCAGCTGGTCGAGCTGCCGATGCTCGAAACGGTGCTGAACGCCACCGCGATCCAGGCGATCGAGTCCGAGGTCTTCGGGACCACGCTGACGCGGCGGGGCAACCGCGGTGACGGCGACGCGATCCAGAACATCTACCGCTGCGCCGGCGACGACGACGACTGGATTGCGGTCGCCGTGCGCGACGACGGGCAGTGGTGCGCCCTGGTCGAGCTGATGGACCGGCCGGCGTGGTGCGGCGAGGCGCTGTCCACGGTGACAGGACGGCGGCGCCGGGCCGACGACGTCGACCGCCGGCTCGCGGAATGGTTCGCGGGTCAGCCCCGCGACGCCACCGTGGAGCGATTGGCGGCCGCCGGCATTCCCGCCGCGCCGGTGGTTTCGCCGTCGCTGGTCGTGGAGAATCCCCAACTGCGCCATCGCGGATTCCTGGAGACACTGCACCACGCGAGCACCGGTCCGGGCCTGTATCCCTGTCCGCCGTTCGCCCGGCTGGCCGGGCAGGACAAGTGGCTGCTGCGGCCGCCCCCGTTACTGGGGGAGCACAATGAAGACGTACTGAGCGATCGCTGCGGGCTGACCGACGACGAACTGGCACGCCTCGCAACCAGCGGGGTGATCGGGACCCGGCCCAAGGGCCTCTAGAGAAGTGGAGGGCATCTGATGCGCGTGACAGTTGACGAAAACCTTTGTGAAGCCAACGGGTTCTGCGAATCACTGGCGCCGGAAGTCTTCGAACTGGGGGACGAGGACGTCGTGCAGATCGCGGACGGCCCCGTGCCGGCTCGGCTGGAGATCGACGTCCGGGCCGCGGTGGACCAGTGCCCCAAGGCCGCGCTGCGGCTGGTCGACTGACGCACCCGGCGACGGAGAGCGCCGGGACGGCCCGGGTTGGGCACCCACCCGCCCCGGCGGCGACGACCTAGCGTCGCCCGGTGAGCGAGATCGACATTTCGTCGTAGATCGACATGTTCGTGGTCAGGTTCGGGTGAGCCACCTTGGGCGGGCCGAGGGCGATGTCGTCGCAGCGCAGCAACAGTTCGTCGAACACCGCACGCAGTTCCGCGCGCGCCAGCATGGCGCCCAGGCAGTGATGCGGTCCACCGCCCCCGAACGCCACCTGCGGGTTCGGTTGACGACCGATGTCGAAGACGAACGGCGACTCGAAGACCTCCTCGTCACGGTTCGCCGAACGCAGCATCGACACCACCCGCTCGCCCTTCGCAATGCGCTGTCCGTCCATCTCCACGTCGACCTTCGCGGTGCGCGTCCAGTAGGCGACCGGCGACGCCCAGCGCAACACCTCCTCGACGGCGCTGGGCCGCAGCGCTTCCTGCTCGCGATAGCGCTCGATCTGCTCCGGGTTCGCCACGAACGCCTGCAGCCCGATGGCCAGCGCATTCTTGGTGGTGTCGCTGCCGGCGAACGCCAGCACGAAGAAGAAGAACTCGAGTTCGTGCGGGGGCAAGCTGAAGTGATCGCCGTCCTCCCCGGTGATCACCGCGGTCGCCAGCGTGCTCCAGATGTCGTCGGTGGGATTGCGCCGCTTTTCCGCGGTGAGTTCCATCGCATACCCGAAGATGTTGGCGTACAGGTCGGTTTCGTCCTGGCGGCTCAGCTGCGCTTCCGGCGAATTGGCCTTCAATATGCGGTCCAGGCCGTCGAAGATGCGGGGCCGGTCGCCCTCCGGTATGCCGATGATGTCGCCGATGACCGTCATCGGCAGCGCGTCGGCGACGTCCTCGATCCAATCGCCGCCGCCCTCGGCGAGCAGGCCGTCGACCATGCGCGCGGCCCTGGCCCGGATGCCGTCCTCGAGCTTGGCGATCGCCCGCGGATTGAACGCGTTCGAGATCAGCTTGCGGCGCTTGTTCAGCCCGGGCGGGTCCATGTTGATGATGGTGGGATACGACGAGAACATCCCGACCGGCTGGATGAGCGGGCCGTCGACCGCGGTGAACGAGTCCACATCGCGGTGCAGCCGCACCGCGTGCCGGTGCTTGGTGGTCACCCAGAACTGGCGCTGGACGGTCTTGGCGACACCGGGGGTCAGGTCGTGGCGGAAAAGAGGCCGGTTACGTCGCAGCTCCGCGAACAGCTCGTCGGGAAACCCGTTGCGCCACAGCGCGAAATCGGAAAGGTCCACTGCCGCAGCCGTCATCTGTAACCCCGCTCTGTCCGGACGTTGCTGGTGTCGCGTTGACGTTCAATGCTTAAGATAGTAAAAATAGACCTTGTCGTCGAACCGCGGTGAGTCTAGGGCGGCCCAGTTGCTCGGCTCGCCTTGGTCTGGGCGGGATATGGAGAGCTCGTGACGCATACAGTTTCTGATCCGGCGCCGGATTCGGCCGGAGATCCCTCGGAACGCGAGTTCGGGCAGGCGGGCATCGCGCTGTCGACCTACCGGTTCCCGACGGGCTGGTTCATCGTTGCCTTCGGCTCCGACCTGGCCGCCGGTCAGGTCAAGCGCGCCCACTACTTCGGCGAGGAACTCGTCATCTTCCGCACCGAGTCGGGCCAGGTGCACGTGATGGACGCCTATTGTCAGCACCTCGGCGCCAACCTGGCCGTCGGCGGCACCGTGGAAGGCGAGAACATCGTCTGTCCCTGGCACGGCTGGCGCTGGCGCGGCGACGGCACCAATGCGCTGATCCCCTACAGCAAAATCGGGTGCAAGAACAACGTGCGCATCCGCACCTACCCGAGCATGGAGTGGTACGGCTTCGTCCTCGCGTGGCACGAGCGGCACGGCAGGGCGCCCTACTGGCAGCCCCCGGTGCTGCCCGAACTCGAAACGGGCGAATATTACCCGCTGCACCCGCACACCCAGATGCTCAACCGGGTGAAGGTTCACCCGCAGATGATCATCGAAAACGCCGCCGACCCGTACCACGTGCAATACGTGCACAAGGCCGCCAATCCCGCCACGACCGCGTCGTTCGAGGTGTCCGGCTACCACTTGCACGCGACCGTCAACGCCCATTTCGGCGGTGGCCGCGCGTCGACGTGGCTCACCCCCAACGGGCCGGTCGACGCGAAGATCATCTACGACAACTACTCGCTGGGACTGGGCGTGGTCCGGTTCCCCAGCGAGCTGGTGGCCACGGTTCAGGTCACCGGGCAGACGCCGGTCGACGAGGACTACACCGATTACTTCTATACGCAGGCTTCCGTCCGCGAACCGGGCGACACGGGCGACGTGCCGACCGGCCGCGCGGCCAAATTCCTGGCGCTGCAACAAGAGGTGATCAAGCAGGACTTCTTCACCTGGGAGAACATGAAGTACCTGGAGAAGCCGAACCTGGCCCCCGAAGAGGCGCACGACTACGCCGCCCTGCGCCGCTGGGCCCACCGCTTCTACCCGGACACGCAGCCCGCGCCGTCCGACTTCGGCTACACCCCCGACGGTGAACCCGACCCGGCGGCCGCGAAAGCCTGATCGGCCGCAGGATGTGTCCCGACCGGAGCGGACCTCCCCGGCCCGCCGATTTCGGCGTCGAGAGTTTCACCGTGCCGGCCGTCCTCGATCGGCGTGCCGAGCAGCATCCCGACCGGGTGATGATGTCGATCGGCGGCGTCGACGTGACCTTCGAGCAGATGCGGCGGCGGTCCTGCGCCGCGGCGAAGATGCTCGCGGACTTGGGTGTTGGCCGCGGTGACGGTGTGGCACTGTTCAGCGGTACGTGCCCGGCATGGGTCTACTTCTGGCTGGGTGCGGCACGCATCGGCGCGGTGAGCGCGGCCGTCAACGCGGCGAACAAGGGGGACTTCCTGCTGCAGGCCGTGCGGCTGTCACAGGCCAAAGTGATCCTGACCGACGCCGAGCGCCGGCCCCGGCTCGACGAGGTCGCCGGCGCGCTGGACCTCGTGCCGGCCGTTGTGCAGCAAGGCGATTCGCTGGACGCGGAGTTGGACCGGGGCACCGGCGGACCGGTCGTGGACGTCGGTGCGGCCGCGGGCGACCTGGGCTGCCTCTTCTACACCTCGGGCACCACCGGGCCGTCGAAAGCGGTCGCCACGACCTGGCATTACCTGTTCACGGTGGCCGCGACGGTCGCATCGGCCTGGGAGCTGCGCGCCGGGGAGGTGCTGTGGACGGCGATGCCGCTGTTTCACCTGAGCGCGGCGCCCAGCGTGCTGGCCCCGATGCTGCTGGGGGCGACGACGGCGCTGGCGCAGGCGTTTCACCCCGGGACGGTGTGGGACGACATCCGCGCCCGCAACGCGATCGGCTTCGCCGGGGCCGGCGCGATGGTGTCGATGCTGCAGAACCTGCCCGCGGATCCGCGCGACGCGCAACTCGCGCTGCGGTTCGTTTCCGCGGCGCCGATCGACCCGAAGTCCTATCGCGCCATCGAAAACCGTTACGGCTGCCGCATCGTCACGATGTACGGGATGACCGAGGCGTTTCCGATCGCCGTCAAGGGCCTGGCCGACGAGGGGGTGCCCGGCACGTCGGGCAGGCCCAATCCACTTTTCGAGGTGCGCATCGTCGACGAAAGCGGCGACGCGCTGCCCGCCGGTGCGGTCGGCGAGATCGCCTGCCGCCCTCGGCATCCGCACGTCATGAGCGAAGGGTATGTCGACCACGGCATGCGGGTGATCCAGCACCCGCACTGGTTTCGCACCGGCGACCTCGGTCGGCTCGACGCCGAGGGAAACCTGGCCTACGTCGACCGCCGAAAAGATTCGTTGCGCCGCCGCGGGGAAAACGTCTCCTCGGTCGAAGTGGAGGCCGTTGTCATGGGCCATCCCGCCGTGGCCGAAGCCGCCGCGGTCGGGGTGCCGAGCGCCTTGGGCGAAGACGACATCCTGATGGTTGTGACGTTGCGGCCCGGGGCCACAATGAATTTCACCGAGCTGCTGGATTTCTGCGCGGCCCGAATGCCGTACTTCTGCGTGCCCCGGTTCGTGGAGGTCGTCGGCGAACTCCCGAAGAATGTCATCGGGCGAACCCGCAAAGACTTGTTGCGCGAGCGGGGGGTGACTCGGGAGGCGTGGGATCGTGAAGCTCAGGGCTATATCGTTAGCCGGTGAGTTACGTTAATGTTACGTAATCTTCGGTTAGTCAATTTAGTGTTGCACCATTTCCCTTGTTGGCGGCCATCCGGGAGAGGCTGGAGACCAAAATGACCATGTCCTACCAGGAACAGCAAATGCTGCAGGCCGCCATGGGTCGCGGCGCCATCCTCAACCTGAACGCGCGGCACAACCGGGCGTACTCCGAGGGCGACCGCGAGCGCTGGATCGCAACGTTCCGGCACTCCGGCGCCACCTATCAACGTGACGGCGAGACGTTCGACGATCTGCGTGCGGCGTTCGACGGCGGCGACGGGCAACGGCTGGTCACCGTAGACCACGAGATCCGCGTCGACGGCGTCAACGCGACACAGCGCTGCATCGCGGTGCTTTACGCCGCCATGTACGGCGACACCACGCTGCGGGCCACCGGGATGTTCAGGGACACCCTGATCTACGAGCGTGGCGGCTGGTACTTCACTTCCCGCGCGCTGCAGTGGGATTCGGTGCCCAGCCGGCACCCGCTCGTCATGTGAGCGGCGTGGACCCGGACCTCAGCTACCGGCTGGCCTTCGGCACCTACGAAGACGCGCTGCGGATGGTCGGTGCGACGAGCGAGCCGCGCACCGCGGCCACCGCAGTGAGCGGGGCGCGCATCCAGTTGTTCGCGGCGATGGTTCACGACGGCAATCGTTCCTACTGGGACACCGAGTTCGCCCGCCGGAGGTGGGGCGGTCTGCTGGCGCCGCCGGCCCTGCTGATGGGATGGCTGATCCCACCGCCATGGGAGCCGCAAGGCAGGCCGCCGGTGGCATCCCTGGTGCTGCGGGTGCCGCTGCCGGGGACCACATTCATCAACGCCGCCAACGACGTTGAGTTCCTCCAGCCCATCGTGGAGGGCGACGTGCTCACCGTCGTCGAGGAGCTGGTTTCGGTGTCACCCGAGAAGCGTACGCGCCTGGGGGTCGGACACTTCGTCGAGACGCTCGAGACCTATCGCCGCCAGGACGGGGCGGTGGTCGCCACGTCCCGAAACACCTTGTTCCGCTTCACGCCCGGAGCGGGCGCGTGAGCGACGGCGGCCTGGACTTCGACCAGATCGCCGTCCCGGTCGACCTGCCCGAGATCGTCGACGAGATCAGCTACCAGCGCGTGGTGGAGAACGCCGGAGCGACGTGGGACTACTTCCCGGGCCATTTCGACCCGGAATACGCTCGGCGCCAGGGTAATCCGACGATCTATGTCAACACGATGCATCTCGCCGGCTTCGCCGACCGCATCGCCACCGACTGGGCGGGGCCGAGCAGTCGCGTGGTGCGCCGCTCGTTGCGGCTGACGGGCTCGGTGTATGCCGGTGACACCATGATCGGCCGGGGACGCGCCGTCGCCAAGCGGCGCGACACCTCGGTGGACCCGCCGCGTTGCCTCGTCGACATCGAAATCCACGTGACGAATCAGCGCGGCGTGCTGTGCTGCCCGGTCGAGCTCACGCTGCAGGTGCCGGAGAGCGGGCGGGCGACCTAGGCGAAGGGCGTCACGGACGGCGGTTAGAGCGGCGGCAGCTGCCCCTTGCACACCAGCGTCTGAAGCTCGACGTATTCGTGCAGGCCCTCGGGGCCGAATTCGCGTCCGATGCCCGACTGCTTGAAGCCGCCGAACGGGGCGCCGATGTCCAGCGTGTACATGTTGATCCCGTAGGTGCCGGTGCGCACGCCCGCCGCGATCTCCAGGCCGTGTGCGACGTCGGAGGTCCACACCGACCCGGCCAGACCGTAGTCGCTCTCGTTGGCGATGCGGATCGCATCGTCCTCGTCGCGGTAGCGCAGCACCGTCAGCACCGGGCCGAAGATCTCCTCACGGGCGATGCGCATGTCGTTGGTCGCGTCGGCGAACAGGGTCGGCCGCACGTACCAGCCCCGTGTCGACGGGCTGTCCTGGCCGCCGAGGACGACGCGGGCGCCTTCGGCCTGACCGGACTTGATGTAGTCCTGGACGCGGCGTTGTTGTCGTTGCGCGACAAGGGGTCCGATGTCGGTGGTGTCGTCGGCCGGATCGCCGACATTGAGGGCCGACATCATGTCGGCGAGAGCCTCGACCACCTCGTCGTGCCGGCGGTCACTGACCAGGATCCGGGTCTGCGCGACGCAGGCCTGGCCGTTGTTCATCAGGCCCGCGGTCTTCAGCCCGGCGACGGTCTTGCCGATGTCGGCGTCGTCGAGGATGATCGCCGCGGACTTGCCGCCCAGTTCGAGACTCACGCGTTTGAGCTGCTCGCCGCACAGCGCGGCGATGCGGCGCCCGACGGTGCTCGACCCGGTGAACGCGATCTTGTCCACCCCGGGGTGGCGCACCAGCGCCTCGCCGATCTCGGGCCCGCCGGGCAACACCGAAACCACCCCGTCGGGCAGGTCCAGCTGCTCGATCATTTCAGCCAACCACAAAGCGTCCAAAGGGGTTTCGGGCGCGGGTTTGATGATGACCGCGCAGCCCGCGATCAACGCCGGGATCAGCTTGGGCATGATCAAAAATTGCGGAACGTTCCACGGCACGATGGCGCCGACCACCCCGACGGGTGCCCTGCGCAGGTGCACCTCGCCGAGCACGCCCTGGCGCCGTTCCTCCCACGGAAACTCGCGCGCGGCGGCCAGGGCCAGATGGATGAGCGACGCCGCGGCCGCCCCCTGGCCCATTCGGCTGAAACTGCGCGGCGAACCCATCTCGTCGGTGATCAGGTCGGCCATCTCCTCGATGTGGCCGGCGTAGATCGCGGCGAGCTGTTCGACCTTGGCCATCCGCTCGGCGTGGGTCATCCGGGGCCACGGGCCGCGGTCGAAGGCCTGACGCGCGGCGGCGACGGCGGCGTCGACGTCCTCGGGCCCGGCCACTTGGACGTGGCCGACCGGTTCTTCGGAGTGCGGGGAGATGACGGCGAGCTGTTGGGGGCTGGCGGGTTTGCGCCACTGACCGCCAATGAAGAGTTCGTCGTAATACCGGTGGCCGGTGTTGTCTGTCATCGGGCACTTCCTCGAGGGGGTTGGGCGCAGAGAGCCAGTGACCGGGAATTTCGCTATTGACGCTAACATAGCGAAAAAAGCAGCGAGGCCCGATATGAACAGCGATTGGCGCAGTTACCCCTTCCAGTTGGTGCCCGGCGACAGCCAGCTGGATTTTCCCGCCGCCGAGGGCGAGCATCCGGATCAGGAGTCGGACACCTGGTTCATCGCCGGACAGCTGGACGCCGCCGAGACCGGGCGGTCGTTCGCCTTCCTGACCATCTTCAACAAAAACCGTCCCGGCGGCACGGTGGTCGCCGACTTCTACACGATGGCGCTGTTCGACCTGGATTCCGGCGATTACGGCACCTATACCGATTACGACATGCCGCCGGCCAGCCTGGAACCGGGGGCCCCGCGCAAGCTGGCGCTGGTCCCGGGGTATCTCGACATCCACTACTCCAGCGGGGTCGGCACCGCGTCGTGGACCACGTGCCGCGACGCCGACGGGGGACTGCTGCCGTACACCTACCGCGTCAGCCTGGTCGGGGAGGACCAGGCGGGTCGCCCCATGCGGCTGGACCTGGCCGTCACCCCCACGCGTGCGCCGACGCCGGTGGGCGCCTCGACGTACAACGGGAAGATCTGCTGCTTCGGTCAGGACGAAACCTATTCGTATTTCCAGACCGGCATGGCGATGACCGGCACGTTGCGCTGGGGCGATCTGGTCCAGCAGGTTTCGGGCAGCAGCGGGCACATCGACCGGCAGTGGTTCCCGAAATACGCCGGCGGCGGCGGGACCGGGGGAGACCCGCGCGCCCGGTCCCATGAATGGCGCACCATCAACTTCGACAACGGGGTGGACCTGAGCATCTGGCGGCAGTTCGACCGCACCAACGGCAATGCGCTGCAACCGTTTACCGGCGTGACGACCAGTCATCCCGACCCGGCGATACCGCCGGAATGCGCCGAAGACGTCGAGGTGACGGTCAGCAGCTATGTGCGATGGCCCGAAGCCGTGCGACCGCTGGTGCGGCCGCAGGCGCCCGCCCGCTACCTGCCGGACCGGCACCGGATCACCTGTCGCACCTTGCAACTCGACATCGTCGGGGAGCCGCTGGTGCCCGCCCCGGCGCACGGCCTGCCGATCGAATACATGGAGGGTCCGTACCGCTACAGCGGAACGCTGTGGGGTAAACCCGTGACCGGCTTCGCCTTCAACGAGCGCTCGCTGGCCCTGTACCGGGACTGGGAGTTGGTCGAGGTGCTGGCCACCACCGTCACCGACATGGAGCCGGCCGGCCGGGACCTGCAATCGGTGGCGGATGTGTTGGGCCAGCTGCTGGCCGCCGGCCGGCGACGCGAAGCGGCCGAGCTGCTGGCCGGGGTGAAGCCCGTCGAAAGCGGCTCGCTGACAACCCTTCTCGAGGACCTGATCGCCGTGCTGTCCGCGGCCGATTGAGGGCGGAGCGGCCCGCCGAGACGGAAGATCAGCGAGGGTCTACTCGACGTTGGCGCCGCGAATCTACGGTCTCGGCGAGGTGGGGTCCGCGGCAAGTGCACGGTCCCATGCGTTGTGGCGATGCTGCAGCCCGGGCTCGTTGCGACCGAACCGCAGGTGGTCGCTGACGCCCGACTCGAGATTGGCCTGCAGGGCCTCGACCAGCCGGTAGTCCTCGTCGCGAACGGTGGCGTGGGCGTACTCGAACACGGCCTGCGCGCCGGCGGCCACCGATTCGTCGGAAACGTCCAGCGGTGTCGAGTTCTGGTGCACGGTGATCGATCTTCCCGGCCGGTCGCCAGGGTAGATCCGGAACAGCTCGCCGTTGGCGATGGTCACCGACAGCACGATGTTGGGGAACAGCGCGTAGATGACGACCATGTTCTGGAACGGATCCCACTGCTCTTCCGGGGCGTCGTCCAGCGCCAGGATGGTGTTGAGCGGGAAGATCAACCGGTGGTGCGGTCCGAACGCGTCGAAGACCGTGCAGTTGCTGCGGGCGATGGTGGCGAAGGTCTGCTGGTGCACGGTGGCGAAGTGGTAGTTCTCGGAGAACGTGTCGACCGCGAGCTTCCAGTTGATCGGGCAGTCGAGCACCTTCTCACCCAGCGGCGACCACCGCCCGATGCCCCAGGAATCGAGCTCGTCGGCCAGCGGGCCCAGATGTGCGGCGACGTCCAGCTCGGCCCCGGGATCCAGTGCGACCCAGAGGAATCCGGCGAACTCGGTGGCCGGAAGCTCGGTCAGACCGTCGGACTTGACGGCTGCGCTGTCGATGCGGCGACCCGCTGCGCCCGGCTTCGCCGCGCTTGCGATCGCCGCGCCGGGAAAGCCCTCGCGGCCGGGCAAGCCGACCAACCGGCCGGTGTTGTCGTACGTCCACGCGTGATACGGGCAGGTGAACCGCTTCGCGCTGCCGCAGCCCGTCGCGACCCGGGACTGGCGGTGCAGACAGACGTTGTTGAAGGCCCTGACCGACCCGTCGGCCGTCCGGGTCAACAGGATCGAGCGGCCCATCACCGTCTTCGTGCAGTACGCGCCGGGGGCGGGCAGTTCCGAGACGTAACCGACCAACTGCGGGCTGGCCATCACCATGGCCCGGTCCCGGTCGTGGCGTTCGGCCGACGTGTAGCTCCGTGCCTCGACCCGGTGTTCCGTCGGGGCGAGGTCGGTGGTCTTGTCCCGCGCCAGCTTCAACGCGCGGCGGGTGAGGTCGATCAGCTGGTCGCGTTCCATCCGCCCAGTACAGACCTTGTCACAGTTGTAAGGTCAAGGCGTGGCTGAGCAGTTGCTGATTGGCGACGTCACGGCCCTGACGGGGATCGCCTCCGGTCGCATTCGCCACTACGAGAAAATCGGCCTGCTGCGCGCCGAACATCTGTCCAACGGCTATCGGGTCTTCGATGCGGAGCAGGTGCTCGATCTGCTGCGCATCGACCTGATGAGAAGTCTCGGCGTCGGCATCAACGACATTCAGCGCTTGGTCGCGGGTGGCCGCACCACGTTGGCGGGTGTTCTCGACGAGCACCGGACTTTGTTGGTGCGGCAGCGCGACCGGCTGGACCAGTTGATCGCGGCGATCGACCGATCGCGCGCCGCCACCGACTGCGCCGATGCCGACGTCAACGAGGACATCCTGCGGAGGCTGGCGACCACACACCGCGACAGCATCGGTGTCATCGGTCGGCTCAGCGCGCCGCTGTCCGAGCCCGTCGCTGCCATGTACGCCGACCTGTTCGACGAGTGGAAACTGCCGGTTCCGGCCTTGTTCGGGCAGATGGTGCTGCCGCCGGCCGCCAGCACGCTGCTGGGGGAGCTCGCCGAGACGCCGGGTCGGCAGGTGCTGTTCGATCGGTTGCGCGGCCTGGCCGGCGACGTCGTCGGGTTGGGTGACGATCTCGCGGCCGCAACCAAACTCGCCCACAGCTGGATCGACCGCCAAGTGGCGGATCCGCTCCCCGACGACGTGGTCGGCGTGCTGCGGGGCGTGCAGCCGTCGTTGGAGCGTGACCCGGTGATCGTCCAGGGCTTCCGGACGTGGGCGGGGTCGATCAACGCGGCCGCGGCCCACTTCCTGGACGAGGTCGCCCGCCAGGCCGCTCGCCGCGGCCTCGAGGCGGTGAGCGTCATCGTCCTGCCCGCGCTGCCGCCCGCCCAAACCGAGAATGCGGCACTGTGATGCAGATGTGACCCGTGTGGTCAATGTGCCAGATGGTGTTCCTGTCGTACCCTGTCGCTTGTGCCCTCGGTTTCGCGACGCGACGTGCTCAAATTGGCGGCCGCGACCCCCGCTCTTCTCGGCCTGGGCTTCGCGGGCGCATCGTTGCGCCCGGCGCCGGCGTCGGCGTCGCTCGGCACGCTGCTGGACTACGCGGCCGGGGTGATCCCCGCGAGCCAGATCAGGGCCGCGGGTGCCGTGGGCTCGATCAGGTATGTGTCCGACCGGCGCCCCGGCGGCAATTGGATGCTGGGCAAGCCGATCCAGATCGCCGAGGCGCGTGACCTCAACAGCAATGGACTGAAGATCGTTTCCTGCTACCAGTACGGCAAGGGCAACACCGCCGACTGGCTCGGCGGAGCCAACGCCGGGTTGCAGCACGCGCAGCGCGGGATGCAGCTGCACGCCGCGGCGGGCGGACCCGCCGGCGCCCCGATCTACGCCTCGATCGACGACGATCCCTCGTATGAGCAGTACAAGCAGCTGATTGCGCCATACCTGAGGTCCTGGGAGTCGGTGATCGGACATCAGCGCACAGGTGTGTACGCCAACTCCAAGACCATCGACTGGGCCTTGCACGACGGTTTGGGCTCCTATTTCTGGCAGCACAACTGGGGCTCGCCGAAGGGATACGCCCATCCGGCGGCCCATCTGCACCAGGTCGAGATCGACAAACGCAGCGTCGGCGGGGTCGGCGTGGACGTCAACGAAATCCTCAAGCCGCAATTCGGTCAGTGGGCCTAGCCCGCCGGCTCGCGAAACGGCGGCCGGACGGCCGCGACTCTTAGAGATCCCAGCAAACACTCGTTCGCTGATTTGCGCGCCAGGTGGGCGTGAAGCTCCCGCGCCGGACGCGGCGAAAACCCAGCCGGCACCGCTTCACGGCTCGAAATTTTTACATAACGATTACATAACAAAACTGCTTTGATCTGCGCAGTTATAGCTACTCGACCGTAACCACCTACATGCAGCGGGTTTGTTCGCCGCGCCCGCGCCGCCGATGAAAGGCGGTGTTACCCACGACACGGTTACCCATGCGTAGAACTCATCAGTAACCGATCACCACGCCAAACGGGGGTCGATCCTTATGACACTCTTAGTGCAGCCGATGCAGTCCGCCGCGCCGCTCAACCCCACTCGGGCGGCTCGTCGAGAACACACCGGCGAGCAGTTTCCCGGCTTTGATTCGACGCGGAATCGCCGAGCCCGCCCGCCGGTGGTGACCGGCCGAACGAACCGATACATAAAGACGCATACAGGGAGACATAGAGAGTGACGATCCACGAGAGGCACGACTGGAATCCCCCAGCGAAGCGCGGGGAATCGTCCGCCGATCGCGATGGAAACGGCCCCCACGCGGCGGCCGGGGAGACCCACGCTCTCGTCGACCGTCTGACGGCCGGCGAGCCGTACGCCGTCGCGTTCGGCGGGCAGGGCAGTGCCTGGCTGGAAACCCTCGAGGAACTGGTCTCGTCGGCCGGCATCGAATCCGACCTGGCAACGCTGGTCGGTGAGGTCGAGCTGCTGCTCGAACCGGTGGCCAGGGAGCTGGTGGTGGTCCGCCCGATCGGTTTCGAGCCGCTCGCCTGGGTGCGGGCGCTGGCGGCCGAGGACCCGGTCCCGTCGGACAAGCACCTGACCTCGGCCGCGGTGTCCATTCCCGGCGTGCTGCTCACCCAGATCGCGGCCGTGCGGGCGCTGGCGCGCCAGGGCATGGACCTGGGCGCCACCCCGCCCGTGGCGGTCGCCGGCCACTCGCAAGGGGTGCTGGCCGTCGAGGCGCTCAAGGCCGCCGGCGCCCGCGACGCCGAACTGCTGGCGATGGCCCAGCTGATCGGCGCGGCCGGGACGCTGGTGGCCCGCCGGCGCGGGATCTCCGTGCTCGGCGACCGGCCGCCGATGGTGTCGGTGACCAACGCCGACCCCGAACGCATCAGCCGGCTCCTCGACGAGTTCGCGCAGGATGTCCGCACCGTGCTGCCCCCGGTGCTGTCGATCCGCAACGGCCGGCGCTCGGTCGTCATCACCGGTACACCCGAACAGCTGTCCCGGTTCGAGCTCTACTGCCAGCAGATCTCGGAGAAGGAAGAGGCCGACCGCAAGAACAAACTCCGCGGTGGCGACGTCTTCGCACCCGTCTTCGATCCGGTCCAGGTGGAGGTCGGCTTCCACACGCCCCGGCTGGCCGACGGCATCGACATCGTCGGCGGCTGGGCCGGGAAGGTCGGCCTCGACGTCGCGCTGGCCCGCGAGCTGACCGAAGCCATCCTGGTGCGACGCGTCGACTGGGTCGAGGAGATCAGCAGCGTGCACGCGTCCGGTGCGCGCTGGATCCTCGACCTGGGCCCCGGCGACATCCTGACCCGGCTGACCGCCCCGGTGATCCGCGGCCTGGGCATCGGCATCGTGCCCGCGGCGACCCGCGGCGGGCAGCGCAACCTGTTCACCGTCGGCGCCGTCCCGGAGGTGGCGCGGGCGTGGTCGACCTACGCGCCGACCGTCGTGCGCCTGCCCGACGGCAGGGTCAAGCTGTCGACGAAGTTCACCCGGTTGACCGGCCGCTCGCCGATCCTGCTCGCGGGCATGACGCCGACCACCGTCGACGCCAAGATCGTCGCCGCTGCGGCCAACGCGGGGCACTGGGCCGAGCTGGCCGGCGGCGGACAGGTCACCGAGGAGATCTTCGCCGGCCGCATCGAGGAGCTCGCCACGCTGCTCGAACCCGGCCGCACCTATCAGTTCAACGCCCTTTTCCTCGACCCGTATCTGTGGAAGCTGCAGGTCGGCGGCAAGCGGTTGGTGCAGAAGGCGCGCCAGTCAGGCGCGGCGATCGACGGCCTGGTGATCAGCGCCGGCATCCCCGACCTGGAGGACGCCGTCGACCTGATCGAGGAACTGGGCGACGTCGGTATCAGCCACGTCGTGTTCAAGCCCGGCACGGTCGAGCAGATCCGTTCGGTGATCCGCATCGCGACCGAGGTGCCCACCAAGCCGGTCATCATGCACATCGAGGGCGGCCGCGCCGGCGGCCACCACTCGTGGGAAGACCTCGACGACCTGCTGCTGGCAACGTATTCGGAGTTGCGCTCGCGGCCCAACATCACCGTCTGCGTCGGCGGTGGCATCGGGACGCCCGAGCGGGCCGCCGAGTACCTGTCCGGTCGCTGGGCGCGGGCGTACGGCTTCCCGCTGATGCCGATCGACGGCATCCTCGTGGGCACCGCGGCGATGGCGACCAAGGAGGCCACCACCTCGCCGTCGGTCAAGCGGATGCTGGTCGAGACGCAGGGCACCGACCAGTGGGTCGGCGCAGGAAAAGCCGTGAACGGCATGGCATCCAGCCGCAGCCAGCTCGGCGCCGACATCCACGAGATCGACAACAGCGCCTCGCGCTGCGGGCGGCTGCTCGACGAGGTCGCCGGTGATGCGGAAGCCGTCGCCGAGCGGCGCGACGAGATCATCGCCGCGATGGCCAACACCGCCAAGCCGTACTTCGGCGACGTCGCCGACATGACCTACCTGCAATGGCTGCAGCGCTACGTCGAGCTCACCATCGGCGACGGCAACTCCACCGCAGACACCGCCGCACCGGGCAGCCCGTGGCTGGCCGACACCTGGCGCGACCGGTTCCAGCAGATGCTACAGCGCGCCGAAGCACGTTTGCACCCAAGGGATTTCGGTCCGATCGAGACACTGTTCGACGACTCCGCCCTGCTGGAGGACCCCGAGCGGGCCATCGCGGCGCTGATCGCGCGGTACCCGGACGCGGAGACGGTGCAGCTGCACCCGGCCGACGTCCCGTTCTTCGTCACGCTGTGCAAGACGCTGGGCAAGCCGGTCAACTTCGTCCCGGTCATCGACAAGGACGTGCGCCGCTGGTGGCGCAGCGACTCGCTGTGGCAGGCGCACGATGCCCGCTACGACGCCGACCAGGTGTGCATCATCCCGGGTACCGCGGCCGTCGCCGGCATCACCCGGATGGACGAGCCCGTCGGTGAACTGCTGGACCGGTTCGAGCAGGCCGCCGTCGACGAGGTGCTGTCGTCCAACGGTCAGCCGCGGGACGTGGCGGCGCGCCGGCTGGGTCGCGCCGACGTGACCGGACCGCTGGCCGTCGTGCTCGACGCCCCCGACGTGCAGTGGGCCGGCCGCACCGCGAAAAACCCGGTCCACCGCATCGCCGACCCCGCGGACTGGCTCGTGCACGACGGCTCCGACGGCCCCCAAAGCCGCCGCGCCACGCACTCGTTCACCGGCGCGCGGCTGGAAGTCGACGGCGACCGGGTGGTGTTGAGCGTTCCGGTGTCGGCAACGTGGATCGACATCCCGTTCACCCTGCCCCCCAACACCATTGACGGCGGCACACCGGTGGTGTCCACCGAAGACGCCGCCACCGCCATGCGTGCGGTGCTGGCGATCGCCGCCGGAGTGGATGGGCCGGACTCGCTGCCCGCGGTGGTCGACGGGACCGCCAACGTGACGGTGCACTGGGATCCGGAGCGGGTGGCCGACCACACCGGTGTCACGGCCACCTTCGGCGAGCCGCTGGCGCCGGGACTCACCACCGTGCCCGACGCGCTCGTCGGCCTGTGCTGGCCGGCCGTGTTCGCGGCGATCGGCTCGGCGGTCACCGACACCGGCGTCCCGGTCGTCGAGGGTCTGCTGAGCCTCGTGCACCTCGACCACGCCGCCCGCGTCGTCGGCGTGCTGCCGAAAGTTCCGGCCGAATTGGCGGTCACGGCAACGGCTTCGCCGGCGATCGACACGGATTTGGGCCGCGTCGTGCGGGTGTCGGTGACGATCGCCGACGCCGACGGCGCGACGCTCGCCAGCCTCGATGAGCGGTTCGCGATTCTCGGTCGCACCGGCACGGCCGAGCTCGCCGATCCGGTGCGGGCCGGCGGTGCCGTCTCGGAGAACGCGACCGACACCCCGCGCCGGCGCCGCCGCGACGTCCGGCTGACCGCACCGGTCGACATGCGGCCGTTCGCCGTGGTGTCCGGCGACCACAACCCGATCCACACCGACCGGGCCGCCGCGCTGCTGGCCGGCCTCGAATCGCCCATCGTGCACGGGATGTGGTTGTCGGCCGCCGCGCAGCACGCGGTGACCGCCACCGACGGACAGGCGCGGCCCCCGGCCCGGCTGGTCGGTTGGACCGCCCGGTTCCTGGGCATGGTGCGTCCCGGCGACGAGGTCGACTTCCGCGTCGAGCGCGTCGGAATCGACCAGGGCGCAGAGGTTTTGGAGGTCGCCGCCCGCATCGGGTCCGATCTGGTGATGTCGGCGACGGCGCGCCTGGCCGCCCCGCACACGGTGTACGCGTTCCCCGGGCAGGGAATCCAGCACAAGGGCATGGGCATGGACGTCCGCGCCCGGTCCAAGGCCGCCCGCAAGGTGTGGGACAAGGCGGACAAGTTCACCCGCGAGACGCTGGGCTTCTCGGTGCTGCACGTGGTGCGCGACAACCCGACCAGCATCATCGCCAGCGGCGTGCACTACAACCACCCCGAGGGTGTGCTGTACCTGACGCAGTTCACCCAGGTCGCCATGGCGACGGTGGCGGCGGCGCAGGTCGCCGAGATGCGTGAGCAGGGCGCGTTCGTCGAGGGCGCCATCGCCTGCGGCCACTCCGTCGGGGAGTACACCGCGCTGGCCTGCGTCACCGGAATCTACGAGTTGGAAGCGTTGCTGGAGACGGTGTTCCACCGCGGCTCCAAGATGCACGACATCGTGCCGCGCGACGAGCTGGGCCGCTCCAACTACCGGCTGGCGGCCATCCGGCCGTCGCAGATCGACCTGCCGGACGACGAGGTCCCCGGATTTGTGGCCGAAATCGCCGAGCGCACCGGTGAATTCCTGGAGATCGTGAACTTCAACCTGCGCGGTTCGCAGTACGCGATCGCCGGCACGGTCCGCGGCCTGGAAGAGCTGGAAGCCGAGGTGGAGCGCCGCCGCGAACTCACCGGCGGCAAGCGCTCGTTCATCCTGGTGCCCGGCATCGACGTGCCGTTCCACTCGCGGGTGCTGCGCGTGGGGGTGGCCGAATTCCGCCGCTCGCTGGAGCGCGTCATGCCGCGCGACAAGAATCCCGACGTCATCATCGGGCGCTACATCCCCAACCTGGTGCCGCGCCCGTTCACCCTGGACCGTGACTTCATCCAGGAGATCCGTGACCTGGTGCCCGCCGAGCCGCTCGATGCGATCCTGGCCGACTACGACACCTGGCTCGCCGAGCGCCGCAACGAGATGGCGCGCATCGTCCTGATCGAGCTGCTGGCGTGGCAGTTCGCCAGCCCGGTGCGCTGGATCGAAACCCAGGACCTGCTGTTCACCGAAGAGGCCGCGGGCGGTCTGGGGGTGGAGCGGTTCGTCGAGATCGGCGTGAAGTCGGCACCGACCGTCGCCGGGCTGGCCACCAACACCCTCAAGCTGCCCGAATACGCCCACAGCACAGTCGAAGTGCTCAACGCCGAGCGCGACGCGGCGGTGCTGTTCGCCACCGACACCGATCCGGAGCCGGAGCCCGAAGAGGTCGCGGACGAGCCGGCCGCACCGCAGGGTGCCGCCGCGCTGGAGGCCGCACCGGCGCCCGCGCCGTCGGCCGCTCCGTCGACCGGACCCCGCCCCGACGACATCGGGTTCGACGCCGCCGACGCCACCTTGGCCCTGATCGCGCTGTCGGCCAAGATGCGCATCGACCAGATCGAGGAACTGGACTCCATCGAGTCCATCACCGACGGCGCCTCGTCGCGGCGCAACCAGTTGCTGGTGGACCTCGGTTCGGAGTTGAACCTGGGCGCCATCGACGGCGCGGCCGAGGCCGACCTGGCCGGGTTGCGGTCGCAGGTGACCAAGCTGGCGCGCACCTACAAGCCGTTCGGCCCAGTGCTTTCCGACGCGATCAACGACCAGCTGCGCACGGTGCTGGGGCCGTCGGGCAAGCGGCCCGGCGCGATCGCCGAGCGGGTCAAGAAGACGTGGGAGCTGGGCGACGGCTGGGCCAAGCACGTCACGGTCGAGGTGGCGCTGGGTACCCGCGAGGGCACCAGCGTGCGCGGCGGCGCCATGGGCCACCTGCACGAGGGTGCCCTGGCCGACGCCGCCTCGGTCGACAAGGTCATCGACGCCGCCGTCACGTCCGTCGCGGCGCGCCGGGGCATCGCGGTGGCGCTGCCGTCGTCGGGCGGCGGTGGCGGCGCGACCGTCGACGCGGCCGCGCTCAGCGAATTCACCGACCAGATCACCGGCCGCGACGGCGTGCTCGCGTCGGCGGCGCGCCTGATCCTGAACCAGTTGGGACACGACGACCCGGTCAGCGCGGCGCCGGCCGCCACCGACGCCGAGCTCATCGACCTGGTCACCGCCGAACTCGGCGCGGACTGGCCGCGTTTGGTGGCGCCCGTCTTCGATGCCAAGAAGGCCGTCGTGTTCGACGACCGCTGGGCCAGCGCCCGCGAGGACCTGGTCAAGCTGTGGCTGACCGACGAGGGTGACATCGACGCCCGGTGGACGAGCCTGTCCGAAAGGTTCGAGGGCGCGGGCCATGTCGTCGCCACGCAGGCCACCTGGTGGCAGGGCAGGGCACTGGCCGCGGGTCGCCAGATTCACGCGTCGCTCTACGGCCGCATCGCCGCCGGCGCCGAGAACCCCGACCCCGGCCACTACAGCAACGAAGTCGCCGTGGTGACGGGCGCGTCGAAGGGTTCGATCGCGGCGTCGGTGGTCGCGCGCCTGCTCGACGGCGGGGCCACCGTCATCGCCACGACGTCGAGGCTCGACGACGAGCGGCTGGCGTTCTACCGCGGGCTGTATCGGGACCACGCCCGGTACGGCGCGGCGCTCTGGGTGGTCGCCGCCAACATGGCGTCCTACTCCGACATCGACGCATTGAGCGAATGGATCGGTACCGAGCAGACCGAAAGCCTTGGGCCGCAATCCATTCACATCAAAGACGCGCAGACGCCCACGCTGCTGTTCCCGTTCGCGGCGCCCCGCGTCGCCGGCGACCTGTCGGAGGCCGGTTCGCGCTCCGAGATGGAGATGAAGGTGCTGCTCTGGGCGGTGCAGCGGTTGATCGGCGGGCTGTCGAAGATCGGCGCCGAGCGCGACATCGCCTCCCGGCTGCACGTGGTGTTGCCCGGCTCACCCAACCGCGGAATGTTCGGCGGCGACGGTGCGTACGGTGAGGCCAAGTCGGCGCTCGACGCGTTGGTGAGCCGTTGGCATGCCGAATCCTCCTGGGCCGCCCGGGTCAGCCTGGCGCACGCGCTGATCGGCTGGACCCGCGGCACCGGGCTGATGGGCCACAACGACGCCATCGTCGACGCCGTCGAGGAGGCCGGTGTCACCACCTACTCCACCGACGAGATGGCGGCCATGCTGCTGGGCCTCTGCGACGTCGAGTCCAAGGTCGCGGCGGCGAGCACGCCGATCAAGGCGGACCTGACCGGCGGCCTCGCCGAGGCCAACCTCGACATGGCCGAACTGGCCGCCAAGGCGCGCGAGCAAGCCACTTCGGGCGAGCACGCCACGGAAGACGTTGCGGCCGAGGGCACCATCGCCGCGCTGCCGTCGCCCCCGCGCCCCGTCACCCCGGCGCCGCCGCCGGAATGGGACGACCTGGACGTCGACCCGGCCGACCTGGTGGTCATCGTCGGTGGCGCCGAGATCGGGCCGTACGGCTCCTCGCGCACCCGGTTCGAGATGGAGGTCGACAACGAACTGTCGGCGGCGGGTGTCCTCGAGCTGGCCTGGACCACGGGACTGATCCGGTGGGAGGACGCCCCCCACCCGGGTTGGTACGACACGGAATCCGGTGACCTGGTCGACGAGACCGAGCTGGTCGAGCGCTACCACGACACGGTGGTGGAGCGGGTCGGCATCCGCGAGTTCGTCGACGACGGCGCCATCGATCCCGATCACGCGTCGCCGCTGCTGGTGTCGGTGTTCCTGGACAAGGACTTCACCTTCGTCGTCTCGTCGGAGGCCGACGCCCGCGGGTTCGTCGAATTCGACCCCGAGCACACGGTGATCCGACCGGTCCCCGATTCGAGCGATTGGCAAGTCACGCGCAAGGCGGGCACCGAGATCCGGGTGCCGCGCAAGACGAAGCTGTCGCGGGTCGTCGGCGCGCAGATCCCCACCGGGTTCGATCCGACCGTGTACGGCATCAGCCAGGACATGGCCAGCTCCACCGACCGGGTGGCGCTGTGGAACATCGTCGCGACCGTCGACGCGTTCCTGTCATCGGGATTCACCCCGACCGAACTGATGCGCTGGGTGCACCCGGGCCTGGTGGCCAGCACGCAGGGCACCGGCATGGGCGGGATGACGTCGATGCAGACGATGTATCACGGCAACCTGCTGGGCCGCAGCAAGCCGAACGACATCCTGCAGGAAGTGCTGCCGAATGTGGTTGCCGCCCACGTCATTCAGAGCTACGTGGGCAGCTACGGCGCGATGATCCACCCGGTCGGCGCCTGCGCGACCGCGGCGGTGTCGGTCGAGGAGGGCGTCGACAAGATCCGCCTCGGCAAGGCCGAACTGGTGGTGGCCGGCGGATTCGACGACCTGACGCTGGAAGCCATCATCGGCTTCGGTGACATGGCGGCCACGGCCGACACGTCCATGATGCGGGGCCGCGGCATCCACGACTCGAAGTTCTCCCGGCCCAACGACCGGCGCCGGCTCGGCTTCGTCGAGGCGCAGGGCGGCGGCACCATCCTGCTCGCGCGCGGCGACCTGGCGCTCAAGATGGGCCTGCCGGTCCTCGCCGTGGTGGCCTACGCGCAGTCGTTCGCCGACGGGGTGCACTCCTCGATCCCGGCCCCCGGGCTGGGCGCGCTGGGCGCCGGGCGTGGCGGCAAGGACTCGGCGTTGGCGCGTTCGCTGGCCAAGCTGGGTGTCGGCGCCGACGACATCGCCGTCATCTCCAAGCACGACACCTCCACGCTGGCCAACGACCCCAACGAGACCGAGCTGCACGAGCGGCTGGCGGACTCGTTGGGCCGCTCCGAGGGCGCCCCGCTGTTCGTGGTGTCGCAGAAGAGCCTGACCGGGCACGCCAAGGGCGGCGCGGCCGTCTTCCAGATGATGGGCCTGTGCCAGATGCTGCGGGACGGCGTGATCCCGCCCAACCGCAGCCTCGACTGCGTCGACGACGAACTGGCCTCCTCGGCGCACTTCGTGTGGGTGCGTGAGACGCTGCGCCTGGGCGAGAAGTTCCCGCTCAAGGCCGGCATGCTGACCAGCCTCGGGTTCGGCCACGTGTCCGGGCTGGTGGCGCTGGTGCACCCGCAGGCGTTCATCGCCGCGCTGGACGCCGAGCAGCGCGCGGACTACCGGCAGCGCGCGGAGGCCCGGCTGCTGGCCGGTCAGCGCCGGTTGGTGTCGGCCATCGCCGGCGGCGCGCCGATGTACGAGCGGCCATCGGACCGCCGCTTCGACCACGACGCGCCGGAGAAGCGCCAGGAGGCGGCGATGCTGCTGAACCCGGCGTCGCGGCTGGGTGAGGGCGAGGCCTACGAGGTCTCGGCCGGATGACCTCTTCGACCGTCCGTTAGCCTGGCCGTCCATGGGAATTGTCGGTGTGGGGATCGACGTCGTCTCCATCCCCGATTTCGCCGAGCAGGTCGACCAGCCGGGAACCGTCTTCGCCGAGACGTTCACGCCGGGTGAGCGCCGCGACGCCTCGGACAAGAGCTCCTCGGCCGCGCGCCACCTGGCCGCCCGGTGGGCGGCGAAGGAGGCGGTGATCAAGGCGTGGTCGGGCTCCCGCTTCGCGCAACGCCCGGTGCTGCCCGAGGACATTCACCGTGACATCGAGGTGGTCACCGACATGTGGGGGCGGCCCCGGGTGCGGCTGAGCGGCGACATCGCCAAACACCTGGCCGACGTCACGATTCACGTGTCCCTGACGCACGAGGGGGATACCGCCGCCGCGGTGGCGATCCTGGAGACGACCTGAGCGTTGCCGAGCAACCGCCCGCGCCGAGCTGGGGGCACCCCCGCTTGCGGGGGACACGCCAGCGTGGCTGTCGACGCTCGGGGCCACGCTGGCGTGACGCTCGCGAGCCCGGGGGCCCGCTCGGCGCGAGCCGGGGGTGCGCCGGCCCGGCGCCCCGCCGACTAGCCTCGAGGCCATGAGCGATCTTGTGGAGCGCGTCCGCGACGTGTTGCCGTCGGTGCGCCGCGACCTCGAGGATCTGGTGCGCATCCAATCGGTGTGGGCCGACCCCGGTCGGCGCGACCAGGTGCACCGCAGCGCCCGCGCGGTGGCGGACCTGTTGTCCCACGCCGGTTTTGGCGACGTGCAGATCGTCAGCGAGGGCGGTGCGCCGGCGGTCATCGCACACCATCCCGCGCCCCCGGGCGCGCCGACCGTGCTGCTCTACGCCCACCACGACGTGCAGCCCGAAGGCGACGCCGGCCAGTGGGCCTCGCCGCCCTTCGAACCCACCGAAAGCGGCGGGCGGCTCTACGGGCGCGGCAGTGCCGACGACAAGGCCGGCATCGCAACGCATTTGGCCGCATTCAGGGCGCACGGCGGCCAGCCGCCGATCGGCGTGACGGTCTTCGTCGAGGGCGAGGAGGAATCCGGCTCGCCATCGCTGGGCCGGTTGCTGGCCGCCCACCGCGACGCCCTGGCGGCCGACGTGATCGTCATCGCCGACTCGGACAACTGGAGCACCGACGTTCCGGCGCTCACCGTTTCGCTGCGGGGCCTGGTGGACTGCGTGGTCGAGGTCGCCACGCTGGACCACGGGCTGCACTCCGGCATCTGGGGCGGCGTGGTGCCGGATGCCCTCAGCGTCCTGGTGCGGCTGCTGGCGAGCCTGCACGACGACGACGGCAACGTCGCGGTGGCCGGGTTGCACGAAAGTGCCGCCGCCGCAGTGGATTACCCGCCCGAGCGGGTGCGCGCCGACTCGGGGCTGCTGGACGGGGTGTCCGAGATCGGTTCGGGCTCGGCACCGCAGCGACTGTGGGCCAAACCCGCGATCACGGTGATCGGCATCGACACCACGCCGATCGACAAGGCGTCGAACACGCTGATCCCGCGGGCCCGCGCGAAGATCAGCATGCGCGTCGCGCCGGGCGGCGACGCCAAGGCGCACCTGGATGCGTTGACCGCGCATCTGCACAAGCACGTCCCGTGGGGCGCCCACCTCAGCGTCAGCCCTGGCGACGTCGGCGAGGCGTACGCGATCGACGCCAGCGGCCCGGTGTACGACGCCGCGCGGGCGGCGTTTCGGCGGGCGTGGGGCACCGACCCGATCGACATGGGCATGGGCGGTTCCATCCCGTTCATCGCCGAGTTCGCCGCCGCCTTTCCGCAGGCCAAAATCCTGGTCACCGGCGTCGAGGACCCCGGCACCCAGGCGCACAGCGTCAACGAGAGCCTGCACCTGGGTGTGCTGGAACGCGCCGCGATCGCCGAGGCGCTGCTGCTGGCGAATCTGGCGGTGTGAGGCGTCAGACCGAGAGGTCGCGGCGCAGCTTGGCGACGTGGCCGGTGGCCTTCACGTTGTACTGCGCGACGGCGATCTTGCCCTTCTCGTCGACCACGAAGGTCGAGCGGATCACGCCCTGCACGGTCTTGCCGTACATCTGCTTTTCGCCATAGGCGCCCCAGGCCGTCAACACTTTGCGGTCGGGGTCCGACAGCAGCGGGAACGTCAGCTTCTCGGCGTCGCGGAACTTGGCCAATTTCTCCGGTTTGTCGGGGGAGATGCCGATGACGTCGAGGCCGGCGTCACCGAGTTCGTGCAGGTTGTCGCGGAAGTCGCAGGCCTGTTTGGTACAGCCCGGGGTCGACGCCGCCGGGTAGAAGTAGACGATGACGCGACGCCCCTTGTAGTCGGCCAGCGACACCTTTTTGCCGTCGGCGTCGGGCAGGCTGAAGGAGGGGGCTTGGTCGCCCGGCGCAAGCCGCGTGGTCTCGGCCAATTTCGGGGCCCCTTTCTGTTCACCGGAGCGCTGGGGTGATCACCAGCTGATCTAGGGTAGTGCGTCAGGTGCATCAGGCCGACTGGGAGGACAGACACGTGGCGGACCGGGACCCCGAGGCGATCAAGCGGGACATCGACGTCGCCCGCGACCAGTTGGCGGCCACCGTCGACTCGCTCGCCGTGCGGGCCAACCCGCGACGCCTCGCCGACGACCTGAAAGCGAAGGCGATCGAGTTCGTCAAGAAGCCCGCGGTGACGGTGTCGCTGGCCGGCGTCGGTGTGCTGGTCGTCGTGGTGGTGGTGCACCGGGTGAGGAACCGCTGACGCCTCAGGTCATGCCGGCGCCCGTGCCGCTCTGGACGTGCACCGGGATGTCGTCGGCCCACGGCTGCGACGTGACCATGTCGTCGACGTCGACGTAGCCGCGCTCGAATTCGCCGGTAGCCGCGTCGACCAACCGGTACTCCTGCCGCTGGATGTGGATGGGCTGGGCGTCCAAGATCACGACGCGCACCTCGCCGGGCTGGAAATCGCAGCGCTGCTGCAGCGCCTCGATGAGGCATTCGTTGTGCATGTGCCCGTCGCCGAAGTTCCAGCCGAGCACCATCGAGCACAGCACCTCGCCCTCGCAGAGGTTGTAGTCGTCCTCGTCGTAGCCGGCCAGCGCGCGATGCACCAGCGTGAACAGCGCGCGGCCGTGGGTGTTCATCCCGCGAAACGCCATGGCGAGGTGCAGCGGCACCAGCGTTTGCTCTTTGGAGCCGTAGAGCCGCTCGAGCTGCAGGTGTTGCATCGGCCCGAGCGCGCGGGAGCCGGTGCGGAACTTCTCGTCGACGGACGGCTTGACGCACCAGACCGTGGTGTCCCAGTTGCCCGCGTAGTAGCGCATGCCCGGCAGGAAGGACACCTTGCGTGGGTAGAGATTCCCGACGGCCACCACGCCGGCCATGACGGCGAACAGGATGGCGATCGGCCACGGGTTGGCCACATCGGACAAGCCGAGCCCCGCGTGCGCGACGAATAACGACAGCACCCCGAAGATCATGAACACGTTCCACTCCAACGGGACTCCCATCGGGAAGGCCAGCAGGATGTTGAGGTGGAAGACGACCATCACGAACGCGGCGATGGCCGTCGGCCAGCCGCCGTGGGAGAACAGCAGCGCCAGCGGCACCAGGCCTTCCACGGCGGTGGAGAAGTGTGCGATGAAACCCGCAAGCGCGCTCGGCCGCAGGTCGTCGGGATAGCGCTTGAACATGGACCGTTTGAGCGCACCCGACGGGATGAACGGGTTGTTCGCCAGCATCGTCGAGATCACGAACGGGAAGTGCCTGTTCAGCTTTGAGGTGGCGGCGCCGAGCCAGATCACCATGAAGACCACCTTGGCCCCGATGATGGAGTCGGCCCCGGTGAACAGAAAGACCAGCGCCAGCGGCGCGTAGACCTCGCCGCGAGCGGCCAGGAAAATGACTTTGTCACGCAGGCCCATGACGGCCAGCACCGCCAGGATCGTGACGGTGTGCCAGGGTGCCAGCACACCGATCTCGGTGTGGAGGGCCGGAATCGGCCCGCTGCCATCGGACACCAGCGCGATCGCGAGCAACACCAGCAGCGCGGCGTAGAGCGCCGCATCGATCGGGCTTCGGACGGTGCCCTGGGTCAGCGGCACCCGGTCGGGCCACGGCGGCAACCGGATGGTGCCGGGCCGCAGCCAGTACAGGACGGAGCCCATCGGGGGGAAGTAGCGCCCGGCCAGCGGTCCGAAGCAGCAACCCAGGCCGACGACTTCGAACAGCATCGTGTACAGAACGGCCTTCTCGAACACGATCGGTTCCGACCACCACCCGGCGACGCCGGTGAAGCGGCCGATGCCCGTGGTACACCAACCGAACACCCAGCCGCCGAGGACGTACAGCGCGATCTTCACGCCATACATCACATGCATCACCAGCGGCGTGCCGAACCCGTTCTCGGCGATGTGGCGCACCATCGGCACGATCCGTTCGGCGCGGTTCAACTTGCTCCATTCGGCCACGTCGACGACGGGCAGATTCGGCTGGATGAACCCCATTGCGGCTCCTTCGACGCAGCTCGTTCCAGGGGCGCCGGTGACGCCCGTGGCACCAATGGTGCCAGCAAAAAGTACCTGGAGGGACAGCTACCGCGGGCGGATACGACGGCATCAAGTTGTGGATTTCCCCTAGGCGGGCCGAGGCTCGGGCCGGACGCCGGCCCAAACAAGCTGCGGCGCAGTCCATGTCAACGGTATGGACGTATTTCGGGCGGTTCCGTCGGCGACGTCAATGCGGTCGAATCCGCAAGCGCGCGGACCGATTCCGGTCGCCCAGCGGGAACTATCGCGCCCGGGCTGGCGGACCTGGCAAAGGGCCCGGGCGCAGGGTGGCTATCAGCCCGCCGTCGCGGCCCGAGCGAGGGCCGGCCGCCGCCCCCCCAGATAGCGCGACACACTCCCAACTTTGATCGCTTTCACAGCTCACTGACGGCTAGCGCACAAGTATCTTCTTGTACAGTCCTGCCATTGTGGGCCGTGAGAGCGCTATGACTCCGCGGGAGTCGATCGTCGCTGTCGTCACCGCGCTCAGCCTGTTCATCGCCTTGATCGCGGGATCCTCTCTGCGCCCGCAATTCGCGGCAAACGCGCTCCCCGAGCCGGCGTCGTGGACCCACCAAACCCAAAATGTGCAGGCGCCCGGCGGCCTGGAGCGCCCCGACGCGGTGCAGGTCATCAGCCGTCCGGGCCACGAGCTCGAAGCGGGCTCGACAACCACGGACAAGAAGCCATTCCACAGCATGTGGATGACGCGCGACCGGCCAACCAGCTGGCCCTCGTTGTCGCCGCCATCTGACTGGTTTGCTTTGCCGACTTCATTTGCCCCGCAACATCTTCCAACAGGTCGCGCCCAGCGGGTAGTGGACCCCTTCGGTTGCGACGACCGAGACATCCTGACGGAGCTCTGCCTAATCCGCTGCTGAGAGGCCGGCGCCGGACATTCGTGCCCGCTTCACGGCCCGGAAGTCAACGCGCGCAACAGCCTGCCTTGCCACGGCGAAGGCGACCAAAGCGGCGACTCAGGCCTTTCGGTCGTTGCGACGCCCAGCGCACGCCATCCTCCCTCCCCTTCTCGAGGAACAGTCATGTTTGCATTCACCACCCGTCCCGGCCTCATATGTCAGGCGGTTCGGCGATGAATTCGCGCACCCAACAGGGCAATCCCAGTCACGCCCACGCGGGTGCGTCCGGCGCGACGGGGTCAGCGAAGTTCCATCTACCGCGCCTGGAGCATTCCACCCTGCCGCTGGCCGCCGATCGGGGCGTCGGATGGAAGGCGTTGCGGGACGCCGGGCCGGTCGTCTTCATGAACGGTGCCTACTACCTGACCCGTCGCGAGGACGTGCTGGCGGCGCTGTGCCAGCCCAACCTCTTCTCGGCGCATTTGGCGCTTCAGCCCCCGGGCAGCCCGGTGCCGGTGCTGCCGTCGGCGTTCGACCCTCCCGAGCACACCCGCTACCGCAAGATCCTGCAGCCGCACTTCAGCCCGCACGCCCTGAGCAAATCCCGGCCCGTGATGGAGCGCCACGCCGTCGACATGATCACCGACCTTGCCGGTCGGGGCGCATGCGAGGTGATGGCCGACTTCGCGCGCCTCTACCCCTACCAGGTCTTCATGGACCTCTACGGTCTGCCGCTGGAAGACCGCGACCGCGTGATCGCCTGGAAGGACGCCGCGGTGGACGGCGGGCCCGAGGGCAACGAGCTGCTGGGTTATTTCACCGACGCCATCGTGCAACGACGGCAGAACCCGGGCTCGGACATGCTGTCCGGAGTGATGACCGGGCCCGGGGACCTGACCGACCTCGAGCTCCTCGGGATGAGCCACCTGCTGGTGTTGTCCGGGCTGGACACCGTGGCCGCGGCGATCGGGTTCTCCCTGTTCGAGTTGGCGCGCAGGCCGCAGCTTCGCAGGGAACTGCGCGACGATCCGGAGCAGATCAGGGTCTTCATCGAAGAAATCGTCCGTCTCGAGCCGGCCGCCCCGCTGGCGGCGCGGGTCACCACGGACTTCGTCAAAGTGGGCGGCATGACGCTTCCACCGGGCACGCCGGTACGGCTGTGCACGGCCGCGATCAACCGCGACGGGAGCGATGAGATATCGACTGACGACCTGGTGATGGACGGAAAGGTGCACCGGCACTGGGGATTCGGCGGCGGACCGCACCGCTGCATAGGCTCGCACTTGGCGCGAATCGAACTGACGATGATCGTCGAAGAGTGGCTCAAGCAGATCCCCGACTTCGACCTGCCGCAAGGTTACGTCCCGGAGATCAAGTTTCCCTCGAAGAGCTTTGCGCTCAAGTCGTTGCCGCTGAGCTGGGCTCAACCGGCCGCCCCCGCGCCGAACGCGGCGGGCCGGCGTCCCGCGACGGGAGGGGGTTAGGGGGTTCGAGACCTGCCGGAGGGGCGCCGATGATGAACGTCGCCCCTGGTCAGGGACGATGTGGGCGCCAACGTTGACGTCTGTGGTGCGCCGTCAGGGTTTCGAACCCCGGACCCGCTGATTAAGAGTCAGCTGCTCTACCAACTGAGCTAACGGCGCTTTCGACGGCCGAGACCGCGTACGCGACAATAACAGGCGTCCTGCCGCGGAGTGAAATCCCGGAATCCCCTCCAGGATAGCGACCGGGCGGGACGACAGACCCGCCCCGCTCGCATCGGCGCTGCTGCTCACGAAATGGGCTGCAGCGCAGGGCACTCAGAACAGCGTCCCGCAGAACGGTGCCCGGTCGGTGGCGAAGGCGGCATCCAGGCCGCGCAGCGCACCCGGCCGCACTTCCGCGATCCGGCCCGCCCGCTGCAGCTCGGAGGCACCGTGCGCGCCCATGTAGATCGTGGCGAGGTCGGCCAGGCCGATCTCGACGTCGACCTGCCCGTCGTGCGGGGTGCATTTCCCCACGCCATCGCGGGCCTGCAGGAGGAACCGTCCGCCCGCGAGACCCAGCGGGTCGGTGACGTCCAGCGCGACCTCGATATCGGCGGCGTAGGAGCGGACACCGAGCACTTCGGGCACGTCGTTGATCCGCACCCAGAGGAAGTCGCTCACGCCGGTGGTCTCGGCGGCCCGCAGGTCGGTGAGCTTGAGCGGCAGGGGGTCGTCGACCGGCACGTCGATCTCGATGGTGTCGAACATTTCGAGGGCCAACAGCGTCTGCAGGAGCTCGGTGTGCGCCTCGTCCGTGATGGGGCAGAAGTCCTCAACCACCACGGTGCCCAGCGGTGGCCGGTAGCCGTGATCCGACTCCCCGACGACGCGGTAGGTCAGGAACCCCTCGGGGTGGATCGTGTAGTTGAGCGGGGTCCCGCTGCCGCGCTGGGTGGGGCGGTCTTCCAGATGGTCTGCCCACCAGGCGTCGTTGCGGGTCACCGCGCCAGCCGTTGTGGCGCACCACCGTTCGTAGATTTCGGGCAGACGCGGCCTGGCTTCGGCGGCGGTCACCTCACGCGCCCGTAACTCGCGCGGCGCGGACCGCAGCTTCGCGAAGCGCCGGTCAATGGAGTAACCGCGGAGGTAACTCGCCACACCCGCGCCGAAGCCGTCGTACATCGCGGTTTGGGTCGGCACCCCGAAGACGATCGGATAGCCGCGTTCGATGAGAATTCCCAGCCCCTTCGCGCTGAGCTGCCCCCACACACCCAATCCTTGATGCGTTGACGCGACCGCGATCATCGTCAGCCACGCGGCTCGCAGGCCGGCGGCACCCGGCACCGTCAACCGCGTGGGATAGATGATGGACGTTCCCACCAGGAAGGGCTCTTGCGGGTCGGATACGTCCTCGGCCACCAGGATGTCCTCGACGTCGACGCGGCGTTTCCAGGCTTCGATACCGCGTGGGTCGACCGGATCCCCGAAAGTGCGTGCCTGATTCAGGTAAACCGCCTGCAGCTCGTCGTCGGTGGGATGCCTCATGTTGATGGCGTTGTCCGTCGAGTTCATCGCCCATCCAATCCGCTTATAGCCCAGCCAAACCGGCGCTCCGCGCAACGAATGGCGTACTGAGGCGCCTCTTCGTCCGATACCCGAGTGGCAGATTGCCAAACGTCCTCGCCCGTCCGGCGGGATGTGGGTCGGGCGGCCCCGTGCGGGTATAGGGATACCGCCGGGGACTAGCCAGGGAGGGACCAAAGATGCTGCAAGCGCTCACCCGACTTGCCATCGCGGCGCCGCGGCGCATCATCGCGATCGCGGTTTTGTTGCTGGTCGGCGCCGCGGTGTTCGGGTTGCCGGTGATCAACGACCTTTCCGGCGGCGGGTTTCAGGATCCGACCTCGGAGTCGGCCCGGACCACCAGCGTGCTTCGCGACAAGTTCAACCAGACCGATCAGCAAATGATGATCGTCGTCACCGCCCCGGCCGGCGTCCAGAGCCAGCGAGCCCGCGACGTCGGAACCGACATCGTCGACCGCCTGAAAGCCTCGCCGTGGGTCTTGAATGTGTCCTCGGCGTGGACGTCGTCCCCGCAGGCCGCCGCCCAGCTGGTCAGCAAGGACCACAAGTCCGGGATGATCGTGGCCGGCCTGAAAGGCGGCGAGAACGACGCCCAGAAGTACGCCAGCACCCTCACCGACCAACTGGTGCACGACCGCGACGGTGTCACCGTGCGCGCCGGCGGCATGGCCGTGGCGTACGCCCAGATCAACGACCAGAACGAGCGCGACCTGCTGTTGATGGAGTCGATCGCGATCCCGCTGAGCTTCGCGGTCCTGGTGTGGGTGCTGGGCGGTGTGGTGGCGGCGGCGCTGCCGATCGTGCTGGGCACCCTCGCCATCGTCTGCACCATGTCGGTGTTGCGGCTGATCAGCTTCGCCACCGACGTGTCGACGTACGCGCTGGACCTGAGCATCGCGATGGGCCTCGCGCTTGCGATCGACTACAACCTGCTGATCATCAGCCGCTACCGCGAGGAGCTGGCACGCAGCGGTGACCGCGAGCGGGCGCTGATGCGCACCATGGCCACCGCCGGCCGGACGGTGCTGTTCTCCGCGACCACCGTGGGGCTGTCGATGGCGGTGATGGCCGTCTTCCCGATGTACTTCCTGAAATCGTCGGCCTACACCATCGTGGCCACCGCGGCCATCGTGGCGGTCGCCGCGGTGGTCATCACGCCGGCGGCGATCGCGCTGCTGGGCCCCCGGCTGGACGCGCTGGACGCCCGCCCGATCCTGCATCGGATCCTGCACGGGCAGCGGTCTTTTCGCGACCACGCGCACAAGCCGCTCGAGGAGCAGTTCTGGTACCGGTCGACCCGGTACGTGTTGCGTCACTCCCTGCCGGTCGGCCTGAGCGTCATCGCGTTGCTGCTGTTGCTCGGGGTCCCGTTCCTGGGGGTGAGGTGGGGCTTCCCCGACGAGCGGGTGCTGCCGCGGTCGGCGTCGGCGCGGCAAGTCGCCGACATGTTGGACACCGACTTCGCCAACGGGTTGGGAACGGGGGTGACCGTCGTCGTCCCGAATGCCCGCGGCGTCACCCCCGTCGACCTGGAGCGCTACGCGTCCAGCCTGTCGCGCGTGCCCGACGTGTCCGCCGTGACCGCGCCGACCGGAACGTTCGTCGCCGGGAATCGGGTGGGACCGCCGGCCGCGGCCACCGCCCTGGCCAACGGCGCCGCGTTCCTCAGCGTGGCCAGCACCGCGCCCTTGTATTCACACGCGTCGAATGTCCAGCTCGACCGACTGCACAAGGTTCCCGGACCGGCGGGGCGGTCGGTCGAAATGACCGGGCTGGCCCAAATCAACCGCGACAGCGTGAACGCGATCACCCAGCGGCTGCCCACGGTGCTTGTGCTGATCGCCCTCGTCACGTTCGCGTTGCTGTTCCTGCTCACCGGCAGTGCGGTGCTGCCGCTGCAGGCGCTGGTGTGCAACGTGCTGTCGCTGACGGCCGCATTCGGCGCGATGGTGTGGATCTTCCAGGACGGACACCTCAATGCGCTGGGAACCACGCCCAACGGGACGCTGAACGCCAACATCCCGGTGCTGTTGTTCTGCATCGCCTTCGGGCTGGCGATGGACTACGAGGTCTTCCTGGTATCCCGCATCCACGAGTACTGGCTGGCCTCGCAGGCCGTCGAGGAAACCCCGCTGACCGCCGCCGAGGCGCGCGCCGCCACCGACGAGAGCACCGCCCTGGGTATCGCCGGTATCGGCCGCGTGGTCACCACGGCGGCGCTGGTGATGTCGATTTCCTTCGCCGCGTTGATTCCGGCGCACGTGTCGTTCATGCGGATGCTCGGTCTCGGCCTGACGCTTGCGGTGCTGGCCGACGCTACCCTGGTCCGGATGGTTTTGGTTCCCGCCTTCATCCACTGGCTCGGCCGGTGGACCTGGTGGGCGCCGAAACCGTTGGAGCGGTTGCGGAATCGTTCCGTCACCGGTGAAAACGCGGCTGCGGCGGTGGGGCGGCGCCGCTGGGCGGATGATGCGCCGAAGGCGCTGCGGCCCATGATCAGGAGGTGGCCGACCAAAACGGCGACATACCGTGGCTAGCCGCCGGGTTGACCTGCCGTCCAACGGTATTCGCCTCGAATTCGGTGTCTGACATCGACGGAGAACGCTCATGCCCATGACGCATATCGCCATTGTGCTCGCACTCGGTTCCGCGCTCTGCGTCGCGATCGGCGACGTGCTGCAGCAACGGGCGGCGCACTGCATCGAGGACCGGTCGATCGGCAACGTCGAACTGATCGCCGGCCTGCTGCGCAATAAGCGGTGGTGGGCGGGCGCGCTGTTGCTCGCGGCGAGCATCGCGTTGCAGGCCGCCGCGTTGGGTCACGGCTCGGTGTTGCTGGTTCAGGCGCTGCTCATGTGCTCGCTGTTGTTCGCGTTGCCGATCAACGCCCGGTTGTTCCGTCGCAGGGTGACCGGGACCGAGTGGAGGTGGGCCGGCGTGCTCACCGCGGCGGTGGTCGTGGTCGTCGTCGTCGGCAATCCACAGGCCGGGCGCGCCTCCGCATCGCTTGGGACCTGGGCCGTGGTCGCCGTCGTGCTGGGGCCGGTGTTGATTGGCTGCGTGGCGGCGGGCCGGATCTGGGGCGGCGCGGCGGCCGCGGTGATGTTCGCCCTCGTTTCCGGTTCGCTGTGGGGGGCGTTCGCGGTGCTCGCCAAGGAGGTCGTCGCCCGGGTCGCGGACGGCGGGGGGGCGGTGATCCGAGCCCCGGAGCTGTATGCCGCCGTTGTGGTCGCGGTGGGAGGCGTGGTGTGGAGCCAGGCGGCGTTCCGGGCCGGGTCCCTCACCGCGTCGATGCCCACGCTGCAGGTAGCGCAGCCGGTCGTGGGGTCGGTGCTCGGGGTCCTCGTGCTGGACGAGACGTTGGACGCGGGCCGGGCCGGGATGGTCGCCCTGGCGGCGGCGGTCCTGGTGATGACGGCGGCCATCGTCAAGCTCGCGCGTGTCGAGGCCGCCACGACCCGCGATCGGGTCGAGGCCGAGCACCGCGCCAGGGTCGGCCAACCGGTCTGAATGCGCCGTTCGGTGGGCCCGCGGACGGAACGGCGTGACACCTGATCACGGTCCTGTCAAGGTCGGCGTCCGTGCACCACAAAACGCATTACAATGCTTGCACTGTTCTGGTCAGCGGTGACCAACTGCATCACGCTTCACGGAAGGTCACTCGATGACGCCTTTGCGCAGAAGACGGTCGTGGCTGGTTGCCGCGATCGCTTCGGTTGCTGTGTTGGGCGTCGGCTGCGGCGGCGGCCCCACCGCGGCACCGGCGAAGGTCATCGTCGACAAGGGCACCCCGTTCGCCGACCTGCTCGTCCCGAAGCTCACCGCATCGGTGACCGACGGCGCCGTCGGCGTCACCGTCGATGCACCGGTGACCGTCAGCGTCGCCGACGGCGTTCTGGCGTCCGTCAGCATGGTCAACGAGAACGGCAAGTCGATCGGCGGCCAACTCAGCCCCGACGGACTGCGCTGGTCGACCACCGAGCAACTCGGCTACAACAGGCGCTACACGCTGAGCGTCAAGGCGCTGGGCATGGGCGGCGCGGCGAGTCGGCAAATGACCTTTCAGACCAGCTCACCCGCCCACCTGACCATGCCTTATGTCGCCCCCGGCGACGGCGAGGTCGTCGGCATCGGTGAGCCGGTGGCCATCCGGTTCGACGAAAACATCGCGGACCGCGCCGCCGCGCAGAAGGCCATCAAGATCACCACCAACCCGCCCGTCGAAGGCGCGTTCTACTGGCTCAACAACCGCGAAGTGCGTTGGCGCCCAGAGCATTTCTGGAAGTCGGGGACGGCCATCGATGTGGCCGTCAACACCTACGGCGTCGACCTCGGTGACGGGATGTTCGGCGAGGACAACGTCAAGACGCACTTCACCATTGGCGACGAGGTCATTTCGACGGCCGACGACACCACCAAGACGGTGACCGTGCGCGTCAACGGTGAAGTGGTCAAGACGATGCCCACGTCGATGGGCAAGGACAGCACGCCGACGGACAACGGTTTCTACATCGTCGGCGGCCGCTTCAAGCACATCATCATGGATTCGTCGACCTACGGCGTTCCGGTCAACTCGCCCAACGGATATCGCACCGAAGTGGACTGGGCCACCCAGATGTCCTACAGCGGCGTCTTCGTGCACTCCGCGCCCTGGTCGGTCGGTGCCCAGGGGCACACCAACACCAGCCATGGGTGCCTGAACGTCAGCCCGAGCAACGCGGAGTGGTTCTACGACCACAGCAAGAGCGGCGACATCGTCGAGGTCATCAACACCGTGGGACCGACGCTGCCGGGCACCGAGGGGCTCGGCGACTGGAACATCCCCTGGGCGGAGTGGAAAGCGGGCAACGCCAACGCCTGACGCGCGGCCGGTCGGCCTGATGCCGCGCGCCCGTCGTCCCGTCGGTTGACGGGCGTAGTCGCGTTGCCTGGTCGTCACCGACCTGGGCGGTCGGGAAGCGGCGACGCCTTCCCGCCGATTGGGGTGGCTGACGGGACTCGAACCCGCGACACCCAGGATCACAACCTGGTGCTCTACCAACTGAACTACAGCCACCATCGCCGCCGGCCGGCCGGGAGGCCAACGAGCGGCGTCGTCGATACTAGCCGGTCGGTGGCTCGGGGACCGAATCGATTGGTCCGGGTGTGCCCGGTCCGCCGTCCAGGTCGGCGACGACGGCCTCGATCTCGCTGGTGGCGGGCCCCGGCGGGGGGACGAACGCGGTGCGGCGGTAAAACTGCAGCTCGCGGATCGATTCGTGGATGTCGGCCAACGCCCGGTGCGCGAGCCCCTTGACCGGCTGGCCGAAATAGATCCGCGGGTACCAGCGCCGGCAGAGCTCCTTGATCGAGCTCACATCGATCATCCGGTAGTGCAGGAACGAATCGAGCGCCGGCATGTCGCGGGCGATGAAAGCCCGATCGGTGGCGATGGAATTGCCCGCCAGCGGCGCCGTCTTGGGTTGCTTGACGTGCTGGCCGACGTAATCGAGCACCATGGCCTCGGCGGTCGCCAGGTCGACGGTGGACGCCCGTACCTCGTCGATCAGCCCTGAACGCGAATGCATTTCGGTGACCACGTCGATCATCGACGACAGCGCCGCGTCGTCGGCGTGGATCACCACGTCGACGCCGTCGCCGAGAATGTTCAAATCGGCGTCGGTGACCAGGGCCGCGATCTCGATCAACTTGTCCGTGCCGAGGTCCAGCCCGGTCATCTCGCAGTCGATCCACACCAACTCGTCTCGCACAGCGCTCAGACTAGGCCCACGTGGCGCGCACGCTGCCCGTCGCCCCCGAGTCGGCGGGAGAAGTAGGGTGAGCGTTGCCGGACCACTGGAGAACAGGGGGGCGCAGCACAATGAGCACCGAATCGGCCGAGACGCCCGCACGCCGGATCGCCGGTGGGTATGCCGTCGACGGGCGGGCACTCGAACTGGGCACGGTGGTCGTCGACGGCGCGGCAGATCCGACGGCACAGATTCGCATCCCGCTCGCCACCATCAACCGGCACGGGCTGGTGGCCGGTGCGACCGGAACCGGCAAAACCAAGACGCTGCAGCTGATCGCCGAACAACTCAGCGCGGCGGGCGTTCCGGTGATGATGGCCGACGTCAAGGGCGACCTGTCGGGCCTGGCCCGGCCGGGGGAAGCCGGCGACAAGACCGCCGCGCGGATCAAGGACACGGGCGACGACTGGGTGGCGACCGGATTCCCGGTCGAGTTCCTGTCGCTCGGCACCGGCGGAGTGGGCGTGCCGGTGCGCGCCACCGTCGCCAGCTTCGGCCCGGTTCTGCTGTCGAAGGTGTTGGGGCTCAACGCCACTCAGGAGTCGACGCTGGGGCTGATCTTCCACTGGGCCAAGGAGAATAGCCGTCCATTGGTGACGCTGGAGGATCTGCGCGGCGTCATCAGCCACCTGACGAGCGACGAGGGCAAGGCCGACCTCAAAGACCTGGGCGGGGTGTCCTCGACGACGGCGGGTGTGATTCTGCGGGCGCTGGTGAACCTGGGGGGCGAGGGCGGGGATACGTTCTTCGGCGAGCCGAAGCTCGACCCGAACGACCTGCTGCGCGTCGACGACCAGGGCCGCGGAATCGTTTCGCTGCTGGAGTTCAGCGGTCAGTCGTTGCGTCCCGTGATCTTCTCCACCTTCCTGATGTGGTTGCTGGCCGATCTGTTCGCGGTGCTGCCGGAGGTGGGCGACGTCGACAAGCCCAAGCTGGTCTTCTTTTTCGACGAGGCGCACCTCTTGTTCGCCGACGCATCCAAGGCCTTCCTCGAGCAGGTCGAACAGACCGTCAAGCTGATCCGCTCCAAGGGCGTCGGGGTGTTCTTCTGCACCCAGCTCCCCACCGACGTGCCCAACGACGTGCTCTCCCAGCTGGGCGCCCGGATTCAGCACGCGCTGCGGGCGTTCACCCCCGACGATCAGCAGGCGCTGAGCAAGACCGTCCGCACCTACCCGAAAACCGATGTGTACGACCTGGAGTCGGCGTTGACGTCGCTGGGGATCGGGGAGGCCGTGGTCACCGTGCTGTCCGAGAAGGGCGCCCCCACGCCCGTCGCCTGGACCCGCATGCGGGTGCCGCGCTCGCTGATGGCCTCGATCGGTGACGACGAGATCGCGAAGGCGGCGAAAGCCAGTCCGCTGCAGGGCAAGTACGGCCAAACCGTTCAGCGGCCGGTGCAGCCGCCGGCCGCCCGCGCCGGCGGACAAGCCGGTTCGCCGCCGCAGGCCCAGCCCGGCTACCCGCCGGTCCCCGCGAACGAGCCGGTGCCGCCGATGCCGGAGCCGGCGGAGCCGAAGGGTCCGGCGATGTGGGAAGAGCTGCTGAACAACCCCACCGTGAAAAGTGGAATCAACACGGCCATACGCGAAGCGGTGAAAGGCATTTTCGGTACCGGCCGGCGGCGCCGGAAGTAAGGGCTAACTGCCGCCGAGCTTCTTGTAGAAGCTGCCCACGATGGGCGCGACGATGGCGCGCGGCGCGTACCCGCTGGCCACCGACATCGCCTTCGACGTCAGGCCCGGAACCACCCGCATCTTGTTGCGCGCCAACGCATCCAGCGACACCTGGGCGGTGTGTTCGGTGGAGATCCAAAGGAAGTCCGGCACCAGCCGTTCGACCAGCGATCGCTCGGCGTCGTCGGGGAGGTCGGTGCGGACCGGGCCCGGCGCCAGCAGGGTGACGTGCACACCCGAGCCGCGCAGCTCGCCGCGCAGCGATTCGCTGAAGGTATTCGCGAACGCCTTGCTGGCCGCATAGGTCGCGTTGTAGGGGATCGGCGAATTGCCCGCGGCCGAACCGGAAATCAGGATGCCACCGGCCCCGCGCTCGACCATGCCCGGCAACACCGCCAACGTCAGGTCGTGCACGCCGAGCACATTCAGTTGGAGCTGGGCCTTCTCGCCGGCCGGGTCCAGGGTCGCCACGGGACCGAAGGTCGCGGTGCCCGCGTTGGCGCACAGGATCGAGATCGGGCGGGCGACCAGTTCGTCGCACAGTTTTGCCCGTTCGCCGGGGTCGGCGAGGTCGGCGGGCCGCACGTCGACCGCCACGCGGTACTTGTCGGTCAGGCGGGCGGCCAGCTGGTTGAGCAGGTCTTCGCGCCGGGCGGTGACGATCAGGCTGTGCCCGCGGGCGGCCAGTTCGGTGGCCAGAGCTTCACCGATGTTCTGCGAAGCCCCGGTCACGACGGCGCGCGCGTCCGGGCTGGGAGCGGGGATCGGCATGAGCCAATCGTAGACAGCCGGCGTGGCGAAGCCGGGCGCGGCGGGTCGGCTGCCGAACAAACTGCAGCGATCGCGAGCGCGGCGCAGCCGGGCGCGGCGGGTCGGCTGCCGAACAAACTGCAGCGATCGCGAGCGCGGCGCAGCCGGGCGCGGCGGGTCGGCTGCCGAACAAACTGCAGCGATCGCGAGCGCGGCGCAGCCGGGCGCGGCGGGTCGGCTGCCGAACAAATAGGCTGCCGGGCATGGGGCAGCCGTCGAGTTCACTCACGCCGGTGCCATCCCGGGTGGTGGCATGGGCGCTGTGGGACTGCGGCTCCACCGGCCTCAACGCGATCGTGGCGACCTTCGTCTTCGCCGTGTACCTGACGAGCAGCGTCGGGGTGGGCATCTCGGGCGGCACCACCCCGGCGAGTTGGTTGGGGCGCGCCGCGGCCATCGCCGGATTGACAGTCGCCCTGCTGGCGCCGGCCGTCGGCGTCTGGGTGGAGTCACCGCATCGCAGGCGGGTGGCCCTGAGCGTGCTGACCGCCTTGGCCGTCGCGTTGACGTGCGGGATGTTCTTCATCCACGACCGCCCCGGCTACCTGTGGGCGGGACTGGTGCTGATGGGCGCCACGGCGGCCTGCGGTGACCTGGCCAGCGTCCCGTATAACGCTATGCTGCGCCAACTTTCGACGCCCCAGACGGCCGGGCGGATTTCCGGTCTGGGCTGGGCGGCCGGCTACGTCGGCAGCGTGCTGCTCCTGCTCGTGGTCTATACCGGATTCATATCCGGCAAGGGCTCCGGGCCGGACGCGACGCGTGGATGGTTCCGGGCGCCCCTTCACGACGGCCTCTACGTCCGGGAGGCGATGCTGGTCGCGGCCGCGTGGCTGGCGATCTTCGCGCTGCCACTGCTGTTCGTCGCGCACCGGCTCCCCGACTCGGGCGAGGTGCACGCGCCGACCAGCATGCTCGGCGGGTATCGCAAGCTGTGGACGGAGGTCTCCGCCGAATGGCGGCGCGACCGCAACCTCGTCTACTTCCTGTTCGCCAGCGCGCTTTTCCGCGACGGGCTGGCGGCCATCTTCGCTTTCGGCGCCGTCCTCGGCGTCAACGTGTACGGCATCTCGCAGGGCGACGTGCTCATCTTCGGGGTGGTGGCCAGCGTGGTGGCGGCGGTGGGTGCGGTGCTGGGCGGCTTCGTCGATCACCGGGTCGGGTCCAAACCCGTCATCGTGGGCTCGCTGGCCGCCATCCTCGTGTTGGGGATCACCCTGATGCTGCTGTCCGGCTCGGTGGCCTTCTGGATCTGCGGTCTGCTGCTGTGCATGTTCATCGGGCCGTCGCAATCTTCCTCGCGGGCGCTGCTGCTGCAGATGGCCAAGCACGGCCGGGAAGGCGTCGCGTTCGGCCTGTACACGATGACCGGGCGGGCGGTGGCGTTCGTCGCGCCCTGGCTGTTCTCGGTTTTCGTCGACATCTTCGGCGCCGTGCGCGCCGGGCTGGGCGGTATCACGCTGGTGCTGCTCGCCGGGCTGCTGGCCATGCTGGCGGTCCGGGTCCCGGCGCGGGGCGCCCTGGCGGCCGAACCGTCGTAGGCGCCTAACCCCTCGCGTCGCAGATCGTCAGGCCCACGCCGACGCGCTTGGTCATCTGAACGCCGTCGACGGTGACCGAGCAGGTGACGTTGTGACCGATGTTGACGATGGTGACATTGGCCGGGTGGGTGGCCGATTTGGACAGGCTGACCTCTTTGCTCCAGGGCAGCGCGACGTTGAATTCGGTTTGGATCAGACCGCCGGTGTCGATGTACATGATGCTGATCGCGCGGCCTTCGCCGGCCACGCTGTAGACGATGTCCTGCATCGCGGCCGGGCCGGTCGACTCGGTGGGCGTCGGTGAGCCGCCCGTCGGCGGCACCGGCGCCGGGATGCGCGGCGGTGACGTGCGTGTCGACGGGGTCGGCATGGTCGGGGTGGTCTCGGGCATGGCGGGCAACGGCGGGACGGCGGTCTGCGTCTTGATCGCGTCGTTCACCAGTACCAGAGCGACGACCAACGCCACCACCAGCAAGACGGCGGCGCCGGCGACGATCCACAGCCAGCGCGGCGGCGGCTTCGGGCCGCGCGGCGGCGGGGCCGCTTGGGGATGCAGCTGGCCCGACGCTGGAAGCTCGTGCTGCCAGTACGCCGGCAGCTCCTTGGTCGTGTTGGCGTCGGTCATGCCGGGCGCCCACGGCGGCGGCTGGCTCCCGTAGGTAGGCGCGTACGCCGCCTGATCCGCGTACGCCGGGTCGGCCGGCGGGTACCACGAACCCTGCGGCCCCGAGCCCGGCAACGGGGGACTGAACCGGTCGGTGGGACGTGAATCGTTCATGTCCACCTCATGGGTTGCAGAGTACCTGCGTCGGAGGCCCGAACGGCGAATCACCTCAGGGCGGCGGCTCAGGGGCACTCGTTGCCGGCTGCGAGCGCGGCGACCGTCATCGCCCGCATGACGGCGCGCGATCGTGCGGCGCGGGCGGACTTGCTGCGCGACGTGTCGGGGGATTTCATGCTGTACGGCGTCGAATTGAGCAGGCCGAACACCGCGTGGGCGGTCAGCCGGGCGTCGGCCTCGGCCAGGTCGGGGTTGAGCTCGCGCAGCACCCCGACCCACACCTCGACGTATTGGCGTTGCGCCTTGCGCACCTGCTTCTCGGCCGCCTCGGGCAGGTGCGCGAGGTCACGATCCTGGATGCGGATCAGGTCCGGTTCGCCGAGCGCGAAGTCCAGGTGAAAATCGATCAGGCCGTCCAGCGCGGCGGCCGCGTCGTCGGAGCTGTGCGCCCGCACGTCGCGGGCGCCGGCCAGCAGGCGGGCGCTGATGCCGACGAGCAATTCGACCAACAGCGATTCTTTGTTGGGGAAGTGCCGGTAGATCGCCGGACCGCTGACACCGGCGGCGGCGCCGATGTCTTCCAGGCGCACGGCGAGAAAGCCGCGCTCGGCGAACAGCCGCTCGGCGGCCGACAGCAGCTGCAGGCGCCGGTCGGACTTCAACTGGCTGCGGCGATTTGGGGTGTCGGCGGGGCCGGGCCGGCCGTCGGAGGTGGACGTTGTCATGACGAACCCCCGTCCGGTTGGTTAATCGCCACTAACTTAGCATGAGTTAGTCGCAGTTAACTTGCTCGACGGAGGCCCACGGCCGGGTGTCGTCGTCCCTGGACCGGCGGGATCGACGATGGTATCCTCGCCCTGAGTTAATGAGCATTAACTCAAAACGCCCCGCCCGACGGCAAGGAGGCTGCTGCGGCGATGGACAAGGTGGTGGCGACGGCCGCCGAGGCGATTGCCGACATAACCGACGGGTCATCCCTGGCGGTCGGGGGTTTCGGGTTCTGCGGCATCCCCGAGGCGTTGATCGCCGCACTCGTGAACACCGGGGTCCGTGACTTGGAAACCGTCTCCAACAATTGCGGGGGGAACGGTGTCGGGCTGGTTCACCTCCTGGAACACAAGCGAATTCGCCGCGCCGTCGCCTCCTACGTTGGCGACAACAAGGAATTCGCCCGCCAGTTTCTCGCCGGTGAGCTCGAAGTCGAGCTCACGCCGCAGGGCACTTTGGCGGAGCGGCTGCGCGCCGGCGGGATGGGGATCCCGGCGTTCTACACCCCGGCGGGGGTCGGGACCGCCGTCGCCAACGGTGGGCTCCCGTGGCGCTACGACGCCTCGGGCGCGGTGGCCGTCGTGTCACCGCCGAAGGAGACCCGTGATTTCGACGGCGTCACCTACGTGCTGGAACGGGCGATCCGCACGGACTTCGCGCTCGTGCACGCGTGGAAGGGCGACCGGCATGGCAACCTCGTCTATCGCCGGGCCGCCGCCAACTTCAACCCGGACTGCGCGCAAGCCGGCCGGGTCACCATCGCCGAGGTGGAGCACCTCGTCGAGCCGGGCGAGATCGACCCCGCCGCGGTGCACACCCCGGGCGTCTTCGTGCAACGGGTCGTGCATGCGCCCGACCCGGTCAAGCCCATCGAGAAGGTGACGGTCAGCTGATGCGCGCCACGACGATGCGAAACGAAGTGATGAGGTGGGGGCCCCACCCGCTTGCGGGGGAGAGTTGCGCCTGATGGCGTGGAGCAGAGACGGTTTGGCCGCCCGGGTCGCCGCCGAGTTCGAGGACGGCCAGTACGTCAACCTCGGCATCGGGATGCCCACGCTCGTCCCCAACCACATCCCGGCCGGCGTCACCGTGGTCGTGCATTCGGAGAACGGAATCCTGGGCGTGGGACCGTATCCCCGGCCCGGGGGGGTCGACGCCGATCTGATCAACGCGGGCAAGGAGACGGTCACCACGATGCCGGGGGCGGCCTTCTTCAGCTCCTCGACCTCCTTCGGGATCATCCGTGGCGGACACCTCGACGTCGCCGTGTTGGGGGCGATGCAGGTCTCGGCCGCCGGCGACCTCGCCAACTGGGTGATTCCCGGCAAGCTGGTGAAGGGCATGGGCGGTGCGATGGACCTGGTCCACGGCGCCCGCAAGGTGATCGCAATGATGGAACACACCGCGCGCGATGGCAGCCCGAAAATCGTTGCGCAATGCTCGCTTCCGCTCACCGGCGCGGGGTGTGTCGACCGCATCATCACCGACCTGGCCGTCATCGACGTTCACGACGATGGTTTGCACTTGGTCGAGACCGCCCCCGGCGTCTCGGTCGACGAGGTTCGCGACAAGACCGAACCGCCGCTTGCGCCGGCGACAACCGGGAGGCATTCGTGAATTCATCCCTGATGACCGCGCCGTCGTTCGCCGACGAGCACCGCCGGCTGGTAGCCGAGTTGAACGCCAAGCTGGCCGCCGCGGCGCTGGGCGGCAACGAACGCGCGCGCGAACGCCACGTCAGCCGCGGCAAGCTGCTGCCGCGCGAGCGGGTGGATCGGCTGCTCGACCCCGGCAGTCCGTTCCTGGAGCTCGCCCCGCTGGCCGCCAACGGCATGTACGACGACGAGTCCCCGGGGGCCGGGATCATCACCGGGATCGGCCGGGTGTCCGGGCGCGAGTGCGTGGTCGTCGCCAACGACGCCACCGTCAAGGGCGGCACCTACTACCCGATGACCGTCAAGAAGCACCTGCGCGCACAGGAAGTCGCCCTGCAGAATCGCCTGCCCTGCATCTATCTGGTGGACTCCGGCGGCGCCTTCCTGCCGCGTCAGGACGAGGTGTTTCCCGACCGCGAGCATTTCGGCCGGATTTTCTACAACCAGGCGACCATGAGCGCCAGGGAGATTCCTCAGGTGGCCGCCGTTCTCGGTTCCTGCACGGCGGGCGGCGCCTACGTGCCGGCCATGAGCGACGAGGCCGTCATCGTGCGCGAGCAGGGCACGATCTTCCTCGGCGGCCCGCCGCTGGTGAAGGCGGCCACCGGCGAGATCGTCACGGCCGAGGACCTCGGCGGCGGTGACCTGCACTCCAAGGTCTCCGGTGTCACCGACCACCTCGCCGACGACGACGAGCACGCGCTGCGCATCGTGCGCGCCATCGCGGCCACCTTCGGCCCGCGCGAGCCCAGCCAGTGGGACGTGTTGCCCACGGTCGAGCCCAACCACCCGCAGAGCGAGCTCTACGATGTGGTGCCGCCCGATCCGCGGGTACCCTACGACGTGCACGACGTCGTCGTGCGCTTGGTCGACGGCGGCGAATTCAGCGAGTTCAAGGCCAATTACGGCAAGACGCTGGTGACCGCCTTCGCCCGCATCCACGGCCACCCGGTCGGGATCGTCGCCAACAACGGCGTCCTGTTCAGCGAATCCGCTTTGAAGGGCGCCCATTTCATCGAGCTCTGCGACAAGCGCAAGATTCCGCTGCTGTTTCTGCAGAACATCGCCGGGTTCATGGTCGGTCGCGATTACGAGGCCGGCGGCATCGCCAAGCATGGCGCCAAGATGGTGACCGCCGTGGCCTGTGCCCGGGTGCCCAAGCTGACGGTGGTGATCGGCGGATCCTATGGGGCCGGCAACTATTCGATGTGCGGGCGGGCGTACTCGCCGCGCTTCCTGTGGATGTGGCCGAATGCGCGGATCTCGGTCATGGGCGGCGAGCAGGCGGCCTCGGTGCTGGCCACGGTGCGCGGCGAGCAGCTCGCCGCGGCCGGCAAACCGTGGCCGCCCGACGAAGAGGAGGCGTTCAAGGCGCCCATCCGCGCGCAATACGAGGACCAGGGCAACCCGTACTATTCGACCGCGCGGCTGTGGGACGACGGCATCATCGATCCGGCCGACACCAGAACGGTTGTCGGGCTGGCCCTTTCGGTGTGTGCCCACGCCCCGCTGGAATCGGTCTCCTACGGCGTCTTCCGGATGTGATGACCATGTTCGAGACCGTATTGGTGGCCAACCGCGGCGAGATCGCGGTCCGGGTGATGCGCACCCTGCGCAGGCTGCGCATCCGGTCGGTCGCGGTGTACAGCGACCCCGACGCCAACGCCCATCACGTCCTGGAGGCAGACACCGCCGTGCGCCTCGGCCCCGCCGCGGCCCGCGAGAGCTACCTGGACATCGGCAAAGTACTCGATGCGGCGGCCCGCACCGGAGCCCAGGCGATCCATCCGGGCTACGGATTCCTCTCCGAGAACGCCGAATTCGCCGCGGCCTGCGAGCGCGCCGGCGTGGCGTTCCTGGGCCCGTCGGCGCGGGCGATCCAGGTGATGGGAGACAAGATCACCGCCAAGAACGCCGTCGCCGCCTTCGACGTGCCGGTGGTGCCCGGGGTGGCCAAGCCGGGACTGAGCGACGACGAACTGGTTGCGGCCGCCGACGAGGTCGGATATCCGGTGTTGATCAAGCCGTCCGCGGGTGGCGGCGGCAAGGGCATGCGCCTGGTGGATGACCCGAGCCGGCTGCGCGACGCCCTGCTGAGCGCCCGGCGCGAGGCCGCCTCGTCGTTCGGCGACGACACCCTGTTCCTCGAACGGTTCGTGTTGCGTCCCAGGCACATCGAAGTGCAAGTGCTCGCCGACACCCACGGCAACGTGGTGCATCTCGGCGAGCGCGAGTGCAGCCTGCAGCGGCGGCACCAGAAGGTGATCGAGGAGGCGCCCTCGCCGTTGCTCGACCCGCAGACGCGCGCCCGCATCGGTGCGGCCGCGTGCAACACCGCCCGCAGCGTCGATTACGTCGGCGCGGGCACGGTGGAGTTCATCGTCTCCGCGGACCGGCCGGACGAATTCTTCTTCATGGAGATGAACACGCGGTTACAGGTGGAACATCCGGTCACCGAGGCGGTCACCGGCCTGGACCTGGTGGAGTGGCAGCTCCGCGTGGCCGCCGGAGAGAAACTGGGCTTCGCGCAGGACGACGTGGAACTGCACGGCCACGCGATCGAGGCGCGGGTGTACGCCGAGGACCCCGCGCGCGGATTCCTGCCCACCGGCGGCCTCGTCCTGCGGGTGGCCGAACCCGCCGGCGCCGGTGTGCGGGTCGACTCGTCGCTGCTGGCGGGCACGCTGGTCGGCAGCGATTACGACCCGATGTTGAGCAAGGTGATCGCGCACGGCGAGGACCGCGCCGAGGCGCTGGCGAAACTCGACGAAGCGCTGGCACACACCGCAATACTCGGCGTGCAGAACAACATCGAATTCCTCCGGTTCCTGCTGGCCGACGAGCGAGTGCAAGCCGGTGACCTCGACACGGCGCTCCTCGACGAGCGGGTGGCGGACTTCGCGCCGCTGCCCGCGCCCGACGACGTGCTCGCCGCCGGGGGCCTCTACCGCCAATGGGCCCTGGGCCGCCGGGCCGCGGGCAACCCCTGGGCGGTGCCCACCGGATGGCGGGTCGGGGGGGCGCCCGCACCGGTGCGAACCGAGATGCAGACCCCCCTGCGCAGCGAGACCGTATCGGTGTGGGGACCGCCGGACGCCGCCCGCGTACAGGTCGGCACGGGCGAGATCCAGACCGCGAGTGTGCAAGTCGACGGTGCCCGCATGGATGCCACGCTGGACGGGGTGCGCCGCGAATACCTATGGGCGGAAGCCGACCGCCACCTGTGGATCGCCGACGACCGGGGAGCCTGGCACCTGCGCGAGGCCGAGGAGCACAAGATCCAGCGCGCGGCCGGCGCTCAGCAGGCCGAGATCCTCAGCCCCATGCCCGGCAGCGTGATCGCCGTCCAGGCCGCCGCCGGCGCCGAGGTATCCGAGGGTGACGTGGTCGTGGTCGTGGAGGCGATGAAGATGGAACATTCGCTCTCCGCACCGATTTCGGGACGAGTGGAGCTCTTGGTGTCCGTCGGCGATCAGGTCACGGTCGACCAGGTGCTGGCCCGGCTGGTGCCCGAAGAGCCTGACGCAGAAGCAGATTCGAGTAAGGACGAGACATGACGACATCCATCACCGCGGGAACGCTACCCAAGGAATACCAGGACCTCCGCGACACGGTGGCCGAGTTCGCGCGCACCGTGGTCGCGCCGGTATCGGCCAAACACGACGAAGAACACAGCTTCCCGTACGAAGTCGTCGCCAAGATGGGCGAGATGGGGCTGTTCGGCCTGCCGTTCCCGGAGGAGCACGGCGGCATGGGCGGCGACTACTTCGCGCTGTCCCTGGCGCTCGAGGAACTCGGCAAGGTCGACCAGTCGGTGGCGATCACGCTGGAGGCCGGCGTCAGCCTGGGCGCCATGCCGATCTACCGCTTCGGTTCCGAGGAACAGAAAGCCAAGTGGCTGCCCGACCTGACCGCCGGCCGGGCCCTGGCCGGTTTCGGGCTCACCGAGCCGGGCGCCGGGTCCGACGCGGGCGCCACCCGGACCACGGCCCGGCTCGACAACGGCGAGTGGGTGATCAACGGCAGCAAGCAGTTCATCACCAACTCCGGCACCGACATCACGAAGCTGGTCACCGTCACCGCGGTCACCGGCACGGTCGGCGACAAGAAGGAGATCTCGACGATCATCGTGCCCAACGGCACACCGGGATTCACCGTCGAGCCGGTCTACAGCAAGGTCGGCTGGAACGCCTCGGACACCCACCCGCTGAGCTTCGCCGACGCCCGCGTCCCGGAGGAGCACCTGCTGGGGCCCCGCGGCACCGGCTATGCGAACTTCCTGTCGATCCTCGACGAGGGCCGCATCGCGATCGCCGCGCTGGCGACCGGCGCCGCGCAGGGCTGCGTCGACGAGAGCGTCAAGTACGCGAAGGAACGGCAGTCGTTCGGTCAGCCGATCGGCTCCTACCAGGCGATCAGCTTCAAGATCGCGCGGATGGAGGCGCGCGCACACGTCGCGCGCACCGCCTACTACGATGCGGCCGCAAAGATGTTGGCCGACAAGCCGTTCAAGAAGGAGGCCGCCATCGCGAAGATGATCGCGTCGGAAGCGGCCATGGACAACGCGCGTGACGCCACCCAGATCCACGGCGGGTACGGCTTCATGAACGAGTACCCTGTGGCCCGGCACTACCGCGACAGCAAGATCCTGGAGATCGGTGAGGGGACCACCGAGGTCCAGCTGATGCTCATCGCGCGATCACTGGGGCTGTCATGAGCCGCGCCGCGACAACGCAGAGTGAATCGATGAGGAGTGGCGCCCGTGGCTGAAGACAAATCGGTTGTCCAGCGCGGCCTGTGGTTCGAGGAGTTCGAGATCGGCACGACCTATCTGCACCGGCCGGGCCGCACCATCACCGAGGCCGACAACGTCTTGTTCACCACGCTGACGATGAACACCCAGTCGCTGCACCTGGACGCGGCGTGGGCCGCCGAACAGCCGGGCTTTCGGGGTGAGCGGTTGGTCAACTCGATGTTCACCCTGTCCACGCTGGTCGGGCTATCGGTCTCGCAGCTGACGCTGGGCACCATCGTCGCCAACCTGGGCTTCTCCGAGGTCTCGTTCCCCAAGCCGGTGTTCCACGGCGACACCCTCTACGCGGAGACGGTGTGCACCGCCAAGCGCGAGTCGAAGAGCAGGCCGGGCGAAGGGATCGTCACCCTCGGGCACACCGGCCGCAACCAGCACGGCGAGATCGTGGCCCGGGCCGTGCGCACGACTCTGGTCCAGAAGCGCCCCAGCGACCAGGAGGCCAAGTGAACTTGCACACCGCCGGCCCGGGTTGGTTGTTCTGCCCGGCCGACCGTCCCGAGCGTTTCGCGAAGGCCGCCGCCGCGGCAGACGTGGTGATCCTCGACCTCGAGGACGGCGTGGCCGAAGCCGACAAGCCCGCGGCGCGCAAGGCGTTACGGGAAACCCCGCTGGATCCCGCGCGCACCGTGGTGCGCGTGAACGCGGCCGATACCGAGGAGCACGGCCGCGACCTGGATGCCCTGGCCGACACGGCCTACACCACGGTGATGCTGTCCAAGACCGAATCGGCCGCCCAGGTGTCCGCGCTGGCGCCGCGCGACGTCATCGCGCTGATCGAGACGCCCCGCGGCGCCGTCTTCGCCACCGAGATCGCCGCCGCCGACGGGACCGTCGCGATGATGTGGGGCGCCGAGGACCTGGTCGCCAGCCTCGGCGGTAGCTCCAGCCGCCTGGCCGACGGCACCTACCGCGACGTCGCCCGCCATGTGCGCTCGACGGTGCTGCTGGCGGCGTCCACGTTCGGCCGGATCGCGCTCGACGCGGTGCATCTGGACATCCGCGACATCGAAGGTCTGCGGGCGGAAGCCTACGACGCGATCGCGGTGGGTTTCCACGGGACCGTCTGCATCCACCCCACCCAGATCCCCGTCGTGCGCGACGCCTACCGCCCCAGCGACGAGAAAGTCGACTGGGCGCGAAGGGTATTGGCCGCCGCCCGCACGGAGCGCGGCGTTTTCGCGTTCGAGGGACAGATGGTGGATTCCCCGGTCCTCAAGCACGCGGAGATGCTGGTGCGCAGGGCGGGGCAGTCCGCGGACGGATGACATCCGCGGAAGCGATATCACCCGCGATATCGAAATCGGGCGGCGCCTGGGGTTTGCTCGAACAGCTGTGGGCGCGACACGTTCGCGATCACCGCGGTCTCTTCGCATCTGAGCGCATAATGGGGATACGCCAGTGTCGCGGCGAGCGGAGTCTTTCGTGAAGCTGGCGATCGACTTCGGCTCGCGGCAGGTCCCGGCTGAGCTCTTGCTGTGACCCCTGCGGCACCGAAGTAGGGAGACGGTATGGCGAAGGTGCCTCAACTGCCGATGACCGTCGACCTCGAGCCGGTGCAACTCGTTGCCGCGGACGGCACGCCGACGCCCGAACACCGCTATGGCCGCGACCTTCGCGCGGAGACGCTGTGCTGGCTCTACGAGATGATGGTGGTCACCCGCGAGCTGGACACCGAATTCGTCAACCTGAAGCGCCAGGGGGAGTTGGGCCTGTTCGCGTCGTGCCGCGGTCAGGAAGCCGCCCAGGTGGGCGCGGTGGCGTGTCTGCGCAAGACGGATTGGCTGTTCCCCCAATACCGGGAGCTCGGCGCGTATTTGGTACGCGGGATCCCACCCGGGCACGTCGGCGCCGTGTGGCGCGGAACCTGGCACGGGGGACTGGAATTCACCAAGAAATGCTGCGCCCCGACGTCGATTCCGATCGGCACCCAGGCCCTGCACGCCGTCGGTGCGGCGATGGCCGCGCAACGTCTCGGCGAGGACTCGGTGACGGTGGCCTTCCTCGGTGACGGCGCCACCAGCGTGGGCGACGTGCATGAGGCGCTGAACTTCGCGGCCGTGTTCGCCACGCCTTGTGTGTTCTTCGTGCAGAACAACCAGTGGGCCATCTCGGTGCCCATCCACAAACAGACCAAGGCGCCGTCCATCGCGCACAAGGCGATCGGCTACGGCATGCCCGGGATCCGGGTGGACGGCAACGATGTGCTGGCCTGCTACGCCGTGATGGCCGAAGCCGCCGCCCGCGCCCGGGCCGGCGACGGCCCGACCCTGATCGAGGCCGTCACCTACCGGCTGGGCCCGCACACCACCTCCGACGATCCCAGCCGCTACCGGACGCAGGAGGAAGTGGACCGCTGGGCGGCGCTCGACCCGATCCCGCGCTACCGCACTTACCTTCAGGCGCAGGGCCTGTGGTCGGACCGCCTGGAGGACCGCGTCGCGGCCCGCGCGAAGCGGATGCGCGCCGAATTGCGCGACGCCGTCTTCGGCGCCCCCGACTTCGACATCGAGGAGGTGTTCACCACGGTGTACGCCGAGATGACGCCCGGGCTGCGGGCGCAGCTGCAACAACTGCGGGCCGAACTCGAACGAAGCGATCGGGAGGCCTGAATGACTCAGCTCGCTGACCGGGCCGCCAGTCCCGACGAAACCCGCACCGCCGCTTCGGAACCGATCGCGCAGCCGCTGACCATGGTCCAGGCGCTCAACCGCGCCCTGCACGACGCGATGACCGTCGACGAGCGGGTGCTGGTGTTCGGCGAGGACGTCTCGGTCGAGGGCGGGGTGTTCCGGGTAACCGAGGGTCTGGCCGGTAAGTTCGGTGAACAACGCTGTTTCGACACGCCGCTGGCCGAATCCGCGATCGTCGGGATCGCGGTGGGACTGGCGCTACGCGGATTCGTGCCGGTGCCGGAAATCCAGTTCGACGGGTTTTCCTATCCGGCCTTCGATCAAGTGGTCAGCCATCTGGCGAAGTACCGCACCCGCACCCGTGGCGAGATCAACATGCCGGTGACGGTGCGGATCCCATCGTTCGGCGGAATCGGTGCGGCCGAACATCATTCGGACTCGACCGAATCGTATTGGGCCCATACCGCCGGCCTGAAGGTGGTCGTTCCGTCCAACCCCGCGGACGCGTACTGGCTACTCCGTCACGCGATTGCCTGCCCGGACCCGGTGATGTACCTCGAACCCAAGCGGCGCTACCAGGAGCGCGGCCTGGTCGACACCGGCCGGCCCGAGCCGCCGATCGGGCGGGCGGTGGTGCGCCGGCCCGGCACCGACGTCACCGTCGTCACCTACGGCAGCCTGGTCGGCACGGCGGTGGGCGCCGCGGAAGATGCCCAGCGGCAACATGACTGGAGCCTGGAGGTCATCGACCTGCGGTCACTGGTGCCGCTGGACTTCGACACCGTGGCGGCGTCGATTCATCGGACCGGACGCTGTGTGGTGATGCACGAAGGGCCCCGCAGCCTGGGGTATGGCGCCGGATTGGCCGCCCGGATCCAGGAAGACATGTTCTACGAGCTGGAGGCGCCGGTGTTGCGCGCCTGCGGGTTCGACACGCCCTACCCCCCGGCGCGGCTGGAGCGACTGTGGCTACCGGGGCCCGACCGGTTGCTCGACTGCGTCGAGCGTGCGCTGGGTCAGCCATGAGCGGCGACGAGCGGGTCAAGGCGTTCCATGTCCCCGACCTCGGCGAGGGGTTACAGGAAGTGACGGTGACGCGCTGGAACGTCGCCGCGGGGGACGACGTCGAACTCAACCAGGTGTTGTGCTCGGTGGAGACCGCCAAGGCGGAGGTGGAGTTGCCCAGCCCGTATGCGGGCCGGATCGTCGAAACACACGGCGCCGAAGGCGACGTGCTCGCGGTCGGCGCGGTGCTGGTGCGCATCGACACCGCGTCGGCGAACGGGGAGACCCCTGCGATGGGCGGGGTGGTCCCCACCCTGGTCGGCTATGGCGCGGACGCGGGCATCGATGCCAGCCGGCGGTCCGGGCGGCCACGTGCCGCCCCTCCGGTGCGGAAACTGGCCAAGGAGCTGATGGTCGACTTGCGCTCGGTCCAGCGCGATCCCGACGGCATCATCACCCGCGCGGACGTGCTGGCGGCGGCGGACCGGAACGGGGCCGACGTTCGACCGGTCCGTGGCGTGCAGGCGCGGATGGCCGAGAAGATGACTCTGTCGCACCGCGAGATCCCGGCAGCCACAGTGAGCGTCGCGGTCGAGTGCACCGAACTGCTGCGGCTGGCCGACCGCGCGTCGACGGAACCGAGGATCACGCCGTTCGTCCTGACCATGCGGCTGATGCTGATCGCCCTGCGCCACAACGAGATTCTGAACTCGACATGGGCCGACTCGCCCGACGGGCCGCGGGTTCGGGTCGAGCATCGGGTGCATCTGGGGTTCGGAGTGGCCACCACCCGGGGGCTGCTGGTCCCGGTGATCACCGACGCGCACCTGAAGACCACCCGCGAACTGGCAAGTCGCACGGCGGAATTGATCGCCGGCGCGCGCGGGGGAACGCTGACGCCGGGGGAGTTGCGCGGATCCACGTTCACCGTGTCCAACTTCGGGGCGCTGGGCGCCGACGACGGCGTACCGGTCATCAACCATCCCGAAGCGGCCATCCTGGGGATGGGGGCCATCAAGCCGCGCCCGATGGCCGTCGGCGATCAGGTCGTGGTCCGCCCGACGATGACGCTGACGTGCGTGTTCGACCACCGCGTCGCCGACGGTGCCCAGGCTGCCGGGTTCGTCACCGAACTGAGGGACTTGGTCGAGTCGCCCGTGAACGCGGTGCTCGACCTCTAACGGGCTCAGCTGTGCGGCGGTACGGGGCACCAGAACAGGCCGCAGTTGAAATTGGGCTGGTGAAACGGAGGCGGCGGCGGGTACGGAGGCGGGTTGTCGGTATCCCAGCACTGATTCCAGTACTTGTTCTCTCCCCAGGCCGGGTTCCACGGCTGGTTCGGGCACCAATGCACCTGGGGCGCGGGTCCGGGCTGGGCGTGGGCGGTGCCCGCGACCACAGCGAATCCGGCCGTGGCGAGGCCGCCGGAGAGGAGAGCGCCGGCGACGACGCGGGTAAGGGTGTGGGTGATCGGCACGCGGTATGTCCTTTGTTCATGCGCCAGGTCGGCTGGCGTCTTCGCAGCAAGCAGACAACGTTCGCTCGGCTACCGATCCCAACCTGCTAGCCCATGATGGCACTACCGGCGTTGCGCCGCAGCCAGTCGCTGAGCAAACTCCGGTGACTGGATGGAATACGCCTGCGGCCCCAGCTCGGTGCGCATGGCGAAGGCGTGTTGCTCGTGATCCAGCGACCCCGGGCTGGCGGTGGCGCGCATGGTGGCTTTGGTCGCCAGCACGACCTCGCGGGGCGCGGCCGCGGGCCCGGCGGCCAGCTCCATCGCCGCGGCAACCGGGTCGTCGGCGACCGAGAGCACCACGCCGTGGCGCACGGCGGAGTCGGCGTCGAAACGCATACCGAACAGCAGGGCCGCGCGGGCGACCTGCGGCCCCACCGCCCGCTGCAGCATCCATGTCGCACCCCCACCGGGATGCAGCCCCAGCTTCTGGAACCGGGCGTCGAACAACGCTGCCGGCCCGGCGATGCGCACGTCGGCCGCCAGGGCGAGGTTCAGGCCCGCGCCGACGGCCGCGCCGTTGACCGCGGCGATGGTGGGTAGGCGGCAAGCGCCGACCGCCATGAAGCCGTCGTAGAGCTGCTGCAGGCCCGTCTCGGCTTTGTCGCCGCCCGCGGCGCCGAGCGCGCTGAGGTCCGCGCCCGCGCAAAACGCCCTGCCCGCGCCGGTGATCACCACGGCGTGGACGTCGGGATCGGCCTCGGCCCGTTCGACGGCGGCCCGCAGGCGCGCCGACATGTCGGCGGTCACCGCGTTGCGCCGGTCGGGGTCGTTGACGGTGATGAGGGCGATGCGGTTGTCGACGGTGAAGAGGACGGGGTCGGATCGGGCCATCGGGCACCTCCGCGGCTTGGGGTTTGGGGTCCGGGCGACGCACGATGGATGGGCCGTGGCCCGGGACTCCGGGGCACGGTAAGGGTACTGCTCGGCACGCTCGCCGACGGTGGCCGGTGTGAGCCGGACGACGCGAATTTCGCCCAGTCGGCACCAGCAAGCCCTGCCCGGCACGAAAACATCGCGCGGGGCGGCGTCGAAAAACAGCGCGGCGCGTTGCCGGGCGGGCCCCGCGACACTCGCCCCGGTGCCGCGTACGAATTGCCTTCATATTGCGGCGGTCCGGATCGGGGATTTGCTTGGGCCGCAGATGCGAACGCCATTGGGGTCACGCCGGCATTTCCAAAGAATGGCTGTGCAAACGCGAATACGTTTGCGCTCGGGTGCTCCGGGCGACAACCCGTGCTGGGTCCGGGCGAATTACGCGAATGTATTCATTGCGGTGGCGCCGCATCGCTTCGGTCCGCACCGTGCAAGGGAATCGTCCCGCGTAAATCCGCGGCCTCGGCCCAGCTGTTTTACCCGACCTCGGGTTTTGCCAATTTCTTCGCCAGTTGATCGAGCGCGGCCTGGCGACGCTTTACCGCGCACGCCCGCTGGTCCCGCTGCGTCCCCTGGATCAGGGTGCTGGGCAACGTTTCGCAGCGCAACCGGGTGTTCGCGTAGTGGATTGCGGCGTCGATCATTTCGATGTAGCGCTCCGCCTCATCGAGGGCGCACGTGCCCTCGATGCGCTGGACCTCGTCCCAACAGGGATAGGAGGAGTACCTGGCATCCAGCCGTTGCTGCGATACCTGCAGACCGAAGTAGCCCCGCCAGTCCCGGCTTAGCCAGCCCCGAGTCTTGACCTCAACTTTGATCCTATTTCCTAAGCCGGCGACGAACTTTGGTTCGCCAACTCGCACTACCGGCTGCCAGTCGTCCGACGTCATCATCGACCACCCCTCGAATAGAGACGCCCTAAGTCATGATCCCCCTGCTGGCGTCATCTGCTCGCACGACACGCCAATTGTTGTTCCCTACCCATCTAATTGGCAAACTCCGGGCGACGGCCGCCATCGCAGCGCCTGTTAAGAGCCATTTGCGCCGCGGGTCTTCGTTGCGCGCATGGCCTGGTGTGGCGGCTCGCATCGGTGTCGTTTTGGCGATTTCGCATCCCGGCCCACGGTGTTGCAAACCGGCCACGGGATGGGTGACGCTGGGCGGGTCGATTCGGTGTGGACGGACGAGGGGGAGCGCGATGGCGAAGGTTCTGTTCGTGGTGACCGGCGCAAGTTACTGGACGCTCAAGGACGGCACGAGACACCCGACCGGCTACTGGGCCGAGGAGTTCGCGGCCCCGTACCGCGAGCTCACCACCGCCGGTCATCAAATCGTGGTGGCCACGCCGAAAGGCGTTGTCCCGCATGTGGATGTGATGAGCCTACGCCCGTCGATGGCCGGTGGTGAGGAGGTCGCCCGGGAGCTGGAGGAAATCCTGCGCTCCGCCGAGGAATTGCGCCGCCCGATCGAGTTGGCCAACGCCCGTCTCGAGGACTACGACGCCGTCTACTACCCGGGCGGGCACGGCCCGATGGAGGACCTGTGGCAAGACGCGGACTCGGGCCGGCTGCTGGCCGCGGCGCTCGCGTCCGGCAAGCCGCTGGCCATCGTCTGCCACGCGCCCGTCGCCATGATGGCGACGCGGCACAACGGGGCGTCGCCCTTCGCCGGCTACCGGGTCACGGCGTTCACCAACGACGAAGAGGACGCCGTCGGCCTGCGGGAGAGGGCCCGGTGGACCGCCGAGGACGAGCTCGTGAAGATGGGCGTCGACTTCTCCCGCGGCGAGATGTGGCGGCCCTACACGGTGAAAGACCGCAACCTCTTCACCGGCCAGAACCCCGCCTCCGCCGGGCCGCTGGCGAAAGAGTTCATGACGGAACTCGGTTAACGCATCACCGCGTGGCCATCGCGGGTCCACACTTGGGGAATGAACGTATGTGAATTGACCGCAGGCACGCCGATCGCGGCGTCGACGTCAGCGCGGACGGCGTGATCGCGCCCGCCGGCGGGCCCGCGCCGGCGCGCCGCGTGCTGAACGGCCTCTCGGACATCCGCGCGTTCTTCCATACCAACAAAGTGCCGCTGTACTTCATCTCGCCGACCCCGTTCAACCTGCTGGGCGTCGATCGCTGGATACGAAACTTCTTCTACCTCACCTACTTCGACTCATTCGAGGGCACCCACTCGCGCGTGTTCGTGCCCCGGCGGCGCGACCGCCGTGATTTCGACTCCATGGACGAGGTGTGCAGCCACCTCCTGTCCGACCCCGAGACGCTCGAGTTCATCGCCGGTAAAGGTCCCGGCGGCAAGTGCTGCTTTGTGATGATGAACGCAGAAATTCAGGCCCTCGCGCGACAGGCGGGCCTCGAGGTCATGCACCCGCCGATCGAGCTGCGCGAGCGGCTGGGCTCCAAGATCGTCATGACGCGCCTGGCCGACGAGGCGGGGGTGCCCAGCGTGCCTAACACGATCGGGCGGGCCGGCTCCTACGACGAACTCGTGGCGCTCGCACAAGACGCCGGCTTGGGTGATGACCTCGTCATCTCGATCGCTTACGGCAACGCCGGCAGCGGGACGTTTTTCGTCCACGGTCAGAGTGACTGGGACAAGCACGCCGGTGACCTGGTCGGGCAGGACCTCAAGGTCATGAAGCGGATCCGCAATGTCGAGGTGTGCCTCGAGGGTGCCGTGACCCGCCACGGGACCGTGGTCGGCCCCGCGATGACCAGTCTCGTCGGCTACTCGGAGTTGACGCCGAGCCGGGGTAGCTGGTGTGGCAACGACATCTGGCACGAGGTGCTGCCGCCCGCGCAGACCCACGCCGCGCGAGAAATGGTGACAAAGCTGGGCGACGTCATGCGCCGCGAGGGTTACCTCGGTTACTTCGAGGTGGACCTGCTGCATGACCTGGACTCCGACAAGCTCTACCTCGGCGAGGTGAATCCGCGCCTGAGCGGCGCGAGTCCGATGACGAACCTGACCACCGAGGCCTACGCCGACATGCCGCTGTTTCTTTTTCACCTCCTCGAGTACATGGACGTGGAGTACGAACTCGACATCGACGAGATCAACTCGCGCTGGGAGCGCGGCTATGGCGAGGACGAGGTCTGGGGCCAGGTGATACTCACCGAGACCTCGCCGGATATCGAGATCTTCACCGCGACGCCACGCACTGGGGTGTGGCGCCTCGACGACGACGGCCGGGTCTCCTTTTCGCGGACCGCCAACGACTGGGCCACGCTGCTCGACGGCTCCGAGGCCTTTTACATGCGGGTCGCGGCGCCCGGCGACTTGCGTTCCGAGGGCGCCCAACTCGGCGTGCTCGTCACTCGCGCACACCTGCAGACCGACGACTATCAGCTGAGCGAGCGCTGCCAGCGCTGGGTCAAGGGCATGAAGGCGAAGTTCGTCTCCACCCCCCTGACTCCCGCCGCGCCGATCGTCTCTCGGCTCGTCGCGCGCGCGTGAGCGTCCCGGCCGGCATTTCCGTGGATAACTGGCTGGCGGCGCCGTATTCGCGGTGGTCGTTCCAGCACGTCGAAGACATGGTGCCGACGGCGCTGATCCCCCGGGGGAGCGGGCCGGTCGCGGCGCTGCCCGCGGGCCCCGCGCCGGTGGCCGAGATCCGGTTGACCAACACCGACGGGGCGCCCACCACGGTTGGCGCGGTGATGGCCGCCACCGTCACCGACGGCTGGGCCGTCGCGCATCGCGGGTCGCTGGTGGCCGAGGAGTACCTCGACCACCTCAGCGCTGACCGCCGGCACCTGCTGTTCTCGGTGAGCAAGTCGCTGGTGGGCACCGTTGTCGGCGCGCTGCACGGGGCCGGCGCGATCGAGCTGGACGCGCCGGTCACTAAATACGTTCCGGCCCTGTCGAACTGCGGGTACGCCGGCGCGACGGTGCGCCACCTGCTGGACATGAGGTCCGGCATCAAGTTCTCGGAGAATTACGACGACCCGGCCGCCGAGATACACGATCTGGACCAGGCGATGGGCTGGGCGCCCAAGAGGAGTCCGGACGCCCCCGCCACGCTGCGTGACTTCCTGCTGACCCTGCGAAAGAAGTCGGACCACGGCGGCCCGTTCGAATATCGCTCGTGTGAAACGGACGTGCTCGGCCTGGTCTGCGAGGTCGCCGGCGGCCAGCGGATGCCGGAACTGATGTCGGAACTGCTGTGGAGCCGCATCGGCGCCCGATACGACGCCACCATCGGTGTCGACGCCGCCGGCACCGGGTTTTTCGACGGCGGCGTCAACGCCTGCCTCACCGACCTGGTCCGGTTCGGCTCGCTTTTCCTGCGCGACGGCGTCTCGCTGACCGGCCGGCAGGTGCTGCCACCGGCGTGGGTCGCCGACACCCTTGCCGGCGGCCCGGACTCGCGGCAGGCGTTCGCCGCCAGCCCCGACCACGACACCGACCTGCCCGGCGGGATGTACCGCAACCAGATGTGGTTTCCCCATCCCGGCAGCAACGTGGTGTTGTGCCTGGGCATGTGCGGCCAGATGATCTACGTGAACCGCGCCGCGCAGATGGTCGCCGCCAAGGTGTCCGCGCAGCCGCATTCCCACGAGCCGCACATGCTGGACACGTTGCGGGCATTCGATGCGGTGGCGCACGAGCTGGCGGGAATCGTCGGTTAGCGCGAGGCCGCAAAGGGACCCTGTGGGGCATCGGCCGAAGAGGATTCGGTCGTCCGCACGGTGCCGACCGGTCGACGCTGGGTGCCGGTGACGGCGACCGCGGGCGGCAGATCACCATTTGCTGGAAGTCGTCGAGCGCCTATGCTGATTAACCGGGGACGTCGGGGGCCGGAAGCGGCGGAGCGTCAGATGACCGCAGCGACCGCGTGTTGCACGTGTGGGCGCGTGCCGCGCACTGGGGCACGGTTCTGTGACGGCTGCGGTGCGCCCATCACACACGACGGCATCCATGCCGAGTACAAGCAGGTAACCGTCTTGTTCGCCGACGTGGTGCACTCCATGGAGATCGCGGCGGCGGTAGGGCCGGAACGGCTTCGCGAGATCATGACCGACCTCGTCGACCGCTGCTCGGCGGTGGTCAAGCGGTACGGCGGGACGGTCGACAAGTTCACGGGTGACGGCATCATGGCGGTGTTCGGCGCACCGGCGGCGCTGGAGGACCACGCGATCCGTGCCAGCCTCGCGGCCTTGGGCGTGCAGGAGGCGGCCAAGCGGCTGGCCGTAGACATCCAAGAGCGCGACGGCGTGGGCTTCCGCCTGCGGGTGGGGCTGAACTCCGGTCAGGTGATCGCCGGTGAGATCGGTTCTGGCACAGCCGGTTACACCGCTGTGGGCGAGCAAGTCGGCATGGCCCAACGGATGGAATCCGTGGCCCCACCGGGCGGGGTGATGCTCACCGCGTCGACACGGCGACTCGTCGAGGGCGCCGCCACTCTGGGCGAAGCCGAACTGGTCCGGATCAAGGGTGCACTGGAGCCCATCCCGGCCTATCGGCTGTTGGGCATGGTGGACGGGCATCGCGCCGTCGGGCGGGGTGAGTCCAGCCTGGTCGGTCGACGCCGCGAGTTGTCCACCGTCGAGCGTTTCCTGGACCGCGCGGCCGGCGGTCACGGCGGTCTGGTGACCGTCATGGGGGAGCCCGGCATCGGGAAAAGCCGCCTGGTGCAGGAGGTCGCCGCGATCGCACGCCGCCGCGACGTGGAGGTGTTCACCTCCTTCTGCGAATCGCACGCCACGGACGTTCCATTCCGGGTCGTGGCCCGCCTGTTGCGCGCGGCCACCGGCGTCGAGGGCGTTGAGGCGGAGGCGGCCCGCGCACAGGTTCATGCCCAGGTTCGCGACGCCGACCCCGAGGACCTGGCGCTTTTCGACGACCTGCTGGGCATCGCCGATCCCGAGTTTTTCTTGCCCAAGATCGACGCCGACGCGCGGCGGCGACGGTTGACCGCCATGGTCAACAACGCATCGCTGGCGCGCCGCGCGCCCGCGCTCTACATCATCGAAGACGTCCACTGGATCGATGCGGTCAGCGAGTCGATGCTGGCCGACTTCCTCAAGGTGATCCCGCGGACGCGCTCGCTGGTGCTGGTCAGCTATCGCCCCGAATACCGCGGCACGTTGCGCCGGGTGGCCGGTGCGGAATCCATCGCCCTCACGCCCCTGAGTGATGCGGAGACCGCCACGCTGGTCGGCGAGCTGCTGGGCTCCGACCCCTCGGTGGCCGCCATCCGGCCGATCATCACCGCACGGGCGGCCGGCAACCCGTTCTTCGCCCAGGAGATCACCCGCGAGCTCGCCGAACGGGGCGTGCTCGTCGGCGAGCGCACCAGCTACTGCTGCCACGCCGATGTGGCCGACGTGCGGGTACCGGCCACGCTGCAGGCCGCCGTCGCCGCCCGCATCGACCGGCTACCCGTGGCGGCCAAGCGCACCCTTGCCGCCGCGGCGGTCATCGGGTCGCGCTTCGACTGCGATCTGTTGGCCAGCCTGGGCATCGACGCCAGTGTGGAGGAGCTGCTGGCCGCCCAGCTGATCGAGCAGGTGCGGTTCGCGCCGCGGGCGGAATTCGAGTTCCACCATCCGTTGACCCGGACCGTGGCCTACGAAGCCCAACTGAAATCCGATCGCGCCGAGTCGCATCGGCGGCTGGCTGCCGCGATCGAAGCCCGCGAGCCGCAAGCGGCAGACCAGAACGCGGCGCTGATCGCCGAACATCTCCAAGCCGCCGGTGACCTGCACGACGCCTACGGCTGGCACATGCGTGCCGCGAAGTGGTTGACCAACCGTGACATCGCCGCTGCGCGCCTGAGTTGGGACCGCGCCCGGATGATCGCCGACGCTCTGCCTGCCGGTGACCCGAAAAGGGCGGCCATGCGCATCGCCCCGCGCACGATGCTGTGCGCGATCGCCTGGCGGGTGCACGAACAGGTCGCCGGTGCTCGCTTCGAGGAAATGCGGGAGTTGTGCGAAGCCGCGGGAGACAAGGCGTCACTGGCCATCGCCACCGCGGGGCTGGGACACGATTGTCTCTATCAGGGCCGGATCACCGAGGCCTCGCGGCTGGCATCCGAGGCCTGGGCCCTCCTCGAGGCGCTCGACAATCCGGTCGTGACGGTGGGCCTCTCGCCCCTGCCGATCCGCGGCAAGACGGCCACCTCCGAATGGTCGGTGTTGCTGCGGTGGACCCAGCGGGTCATCGACCTGGCCGGCGGTGACCCGTCCTACGGCAACTTCATCATCGGATGTCCGCTGGCGAACGCCCTCGCGGTGCGGGGTATCGCCCGTTATTCGCTGGGTCTTCCCGGCTGGCGCGACGATCAGCGGCAGGCCGTGGAGATGTCCCGTCACGCCGACTCCCTGTCCTACACCGGCGTCATCGCCTACGTCTACTTCCCGGGAATCATGAGCGGCATGCTCAGGCCCGACGACTCCGCGATGCGCGAGATCGAGGATGCCGTGCGGATCGCCGAGCGGTCCGGTGACGACGTGGCGCTGGCCTTCGCGTGCATGACGTTCAGCGTCGCGCTGCTGAACCGCCCCGTGGCCACCGACCGCGAACGCGGACAGAAGCTGCTGGACAAGGTCAGCGAGATGTACAACCGCCGGGGACAGAACGTGGGCCTGTTACCGGCCATCAACGTGTGCCGGGCGCGTGAGATGGTTCGGCGCGGGGATCGCGACGAGGCGATCCCGCTGCTGCGCGCGGCGGCCGACGAATTGCTCCGTGGCGGACGGCTGCAGGCGCTCGGCAGCGCGGCGACCGGTGTGCTGGTGGAGACCCTGCTCGACCGCGGGGCCGACGGCGACCAAGAGGCGGACCTGGCGGAAGCCGAGTCGGCGTTCGAGCGGTTGGCGGCCGCGTCGGCCGAGCAGGGGTCGGTGACCCGCGAAATCTGGCTGGTGCGCGTCCGCGCCGCTCTGGCGCGCGCACGCCGTGACGAGGCCGGGTATCGCGAATATCGGGATCGTTACCGAGACATGGCGAAAACGCTTGGCTTCGAGGGGCATAGCGACTGGGCCGAGGCGATGCCGTAACGGCCCGGTACCGCTGCTCGGCCACGCTCGACTCCCTCGTCCGGGGAGTGTCACCGATCAACCGAAACCGCTGTCAAGGGTCAGCCGAAGCAACTGTCCGGCGTCACCCCGGCGTCACACGCGCCGGTACTGCCGGTGGTGCCCCCGGCACGACTCGAACGTGCGACCTAGGGATTAGAAGGCCCTTGCTCTATCCACCTGAGCTACGGAGGCAATGCGCAGGTCAGTCTATTCCAACGGCGTGTCGCGACACGACTCGCCGCGGCGGCGCGCGCGAAAAGCGTTCCCGCGCCGTAAGTATCGGCTATGGTTGGGAACCTCGACACACGTAGAACACCGGCCGGTAATCGGCCGTTTACCGCAACGAGGCGTGTGCATACCGTCGAGGGGTGGCGTTGCTATGAGCGTGACCATGCACCTGGCTTCACGGTGCTCGTGGGCTTCGACCCAGGCAGCACGCCTGGCGGCCGATGCGATGGATGCCTATCGGGCGGGCACGCTGTTGCTGCGCGGCTCGCCGTTCGCGCTGGGCTGCCTGGCCGGCTGGCTTTCCACGGAGTTCCCGCCGCACGTCCTGACCGGGCACGCGCTGTCGCGGGTTTCGCACCCGTCCATCGGCCGCGTCGGCACCACCTGGGCGGCTCAACGGGCGGATCAGGCGCTCACCACGGCGCTCGAGGAGTCCCTGGGGTCCGACTTCCGCGAGCAGGTGTGCCACCCGGCCGGCATCAAGCCCGTCTGCGCCGCGCGCGGCGGCCTGCTGGGCAGGCCCGGGCCGCACCGCCGCTACGCCGCGCAGACCTCCGACATCCCCTACGGCCCGGGGGGACGGGACAACCTGCTGGACGTCTGGCGGCGCCATGACCTGGCACCCGGGCGGCGTGCGCCGGTGCTGATCCAGGTCCCCGGCGGCGCGTGGACCGTCGGCGACAAACGCGTGCAGGCCTACACCCTGATGAGCCGCATGGCCGAACTCGGCTGGATCTGTGTCTCGATCAACTACTGCAAGAGCCCGCGTTCCACATTTCCCGCGCACCTCATCGACGTGAAGCGGGCCATCGCGTGGGTCCGCCAGAACATCGCCGACTACGGCGGCGACCCCGACTTCATCGCCATCACCGGCGGGTCCGCGGGTGGTCACCTGGCCTCCCTGGCCGCGCTCACCCCGAACGACCCGGCCTTCCAGCCCGGATTCGAGGGCGCCGACACGACCGTCCAGGCCGTGGTGCCCTATTACGGCGTCTACGACTTCACCGACTTCGAGAACATGCATGGCCTGATGCTGCCGTTCCTGGAGCAGTTCGTGGTCAAGGCCCGCTATGCCGACGAGCCCGAACGGTTCGCGGCGGCGTCGCCGGTCTCCCACGTGCACGGCGACGCGCCGCCCTTCTTCGTGCTGCACGGCGAGAAGGACGAATTGGTTCCCAGCGGTCAGGCCCGATCCTTCTGCGCGGCGCTGCGCGCGGCCGGCGCGTCGACGGTGGCGCACGCCGAGCTCGCCAACGCGCACCACGCGTTCGACATCCTCTCGACGGTGCGGTCGCGGCTGGCCGCCAACGCCGTCGCCGATTTCCTGGGCGTCGTCTACGGCCGGCGCGTCAGCCCGTTGCTGGACTTCGTCCCGCTGGCGGCCACGTCGGCCAGCTGATCCGGGCCTCGCTAACCGGCGTCCGGCCCCGACCGCTCCTTTCACCAGCGCGGCAACCCGACTAGCGTTGTGTTGGCGATGGGTCCGAGGCAGGAGGCTTGATCTTCGGTGACAGGGTTGGCGCGTCGGGCGGAGGGCCATGACTGAGTCCGATGGGGTCGTGAAATTGTCCGACCAGCTTGGACCGGTCGACTATCTGATGCATCGGGGTGAGGCGAATCCCCGGACTCGTTCGGGGATCATGGCGCTGGAACTCCTCGACACCACGCCGGACTGGGACAAGTTCCTGACCCGATTCGAAAACGCTTCCCGACGGGTCTTGCGGCTGCGGCAGAAGGTCGTCGTGCCGACCCTGCCGACGGCGTCACCGCGCTGGGTGGTGGACCCGGACTTCAACCTCGAATTCCATGTACGCAGGATGCGGGTGGCCGAGCCCGGCACGCTGCGCGACGTCTTCAACCTCGCCGAGGTGATCCTGCAGTCGCCCATGGACATCTCGCGGCCGCTGTGGACGGCCACCCTGGTCGAGGGCCTGGCCGACGGCAGGGCCGCGACGCTGCTGCACGTCAGCCACGCGGTCACCGACGGCGTCGGCGGCGTGCAGATGTTCGCGGAAATCTATGACCTCGAGCGCAATCCGCCGCCCAAGCCGACACCCCCGCTGCCGATCCCGCAGGACCTCACGGCCAATGACTTGATGCGGCAAGGCATCAACCACCTGCCCACCGCGGTGGTTGGCGGCGTTCTGAGCGCGGTGTCCGGCGCCGTGTCGGCGGCCGGACGCGCGGTCCTGGAACCGACGTCCACCGTGTCCGGGATCGTGGGCTACGCCATGTCGGGGATGCGGGTGCTGAACCGGGCGGCCGAGCCGTCGCCCCTGCTGCGGCGGCGCAGCCTGGCCACCCGCACCGAGGCGATCGACATCCCGCTCTCCGACCTGCACCGGGCCGCCAAGGCGGGCGGGGGATCGATCAACGACGCCTACCTCGCCGGCCTGTGCGGCGCCCTGCGGCGCTACCACGAGGCGCTCGGCGTGCCGATCAGCACGCTGCCCATGGCGGTGCCGGTGAACCTGCGGGCCGAGGCCGACACGGCCGGGGGCAACCGGTTCACCGGGGTCAACCTGGCCGCGCCGGTGGGTACCGTCGATCCGGTCTCGCGGATGAAGAAGATCCGGGCCCAGATGACCCAACGCCGCGACGAGCCCGCGATGAACATCATCGGCTCCGTCGCGCCCCTGCTCAGTGTCCTGCCCACGGCGGTGCTCGAGGGCATCACGGGCTCGGTGATCGGCTCCGACGTGCAGGCCAGCAACGTGCCGGTGTACCCGGGAGACACCTACATCGCCGGTGCAAAAGTGTTGCGCCAGTACGGTATCGGCCCGCTTCCTGGGGTGGCGATGATGGTGGTGCTGATCTCGCGCGGCGGGTGGTGCACCATCACCGTGCGCTACGACCGGGCATCGGTGCGCAACGAGCCCCTGTTCGCCCAATGCCTGTTGGAGGGCTTCGACGAAATCCTGGCGCTGGCCGGTGCGGGAGCACCCCGCGCGGTGCCCGCCTCGTTCACCGAACCGGCGACCTCGGCTAGAACGGGGTCGGGCTCATGAGCGCCGCCAAGGATCAGGGAGCCGACGGCGGCACGAGCGGGGACATGCGGTTGCCGGGCTCGGTCGCCGAAATCATGGCCAGCGCACCGGGTCCCAAGATCGGCGCGTTCTTCGACCTGGACGGCACCCTGGTGGCCGGCTTCACGGCGGTGATCCTCACCCAGGAGCGGCTGTTGCGCCGCGACATGGGGGTGGGCGAGCTGCTCGGCATGGTCCAGGCCGGCCTGAGCCACACGCTCGGACGCATCGAGTTCGAGGACCTCATCGGCAAGGCCGCCGCCGCGTTGGCCGGCCGCCTGCTCGACGACCTGGAGGAGATCGGCGAGCGGCTGTTCGTGCAGCGGATCGAGTCGCGGATCTACCCGGAGATGCGGGAGCTGGTGCGGGCCCACGTGGCGCGCGGGCACACCGTGGTGCTCAGCTCCTCGGCGTTGACCATCCAGGTCAATCCGGTGGCGCGGTTCCTGGGCATCTCGAACATGCTCACCAACAAGTTCGAGACCACCGAGGACGGGATACTCACCGGCGGCGTACAGAAGCCGATCCTGTGGGGGCCGGGCAAAGCGGCTGCGGTGCAACGGTTTGCGGCCGAGAACGGCATCGACCTCAAGGACAGCTACTTCTACGCCGACGGGGACGAGGACGTCGCCCTGATGTATCTGGTCGGCAACCCGCGGCCGACCAATCCCGAGGGCAAGATGGCCGCCGTGGCCAAACGCCGCGGCTGGCCGATCCTGCGCTTCAACAGCCGGGGCCCGGTCGGCCTGCGGCGCCAGCTGCGCACGCTCGCCGGCTTCGGCTCGATGTTCCCGGTCGCCGCCGGCGCCGTGGGCATCGGCGTGCTGACCCGCAACCGGCGGCGCGGGGTCAACTTCTTCACCTCCACGTTCTCCCAGCTGTCGCTGGCGATCACCGGCGTGCAGCTCAACGTGATCGGCACGGAGAACCTGACCGCGCAGCGTCCGGCGGTCTTCATCTTCAATCACCGCAACCAGGTCGACCCCGTGATCGCCGGCGCGCTGGTGCGCGACAACTGGATCGGCGTGGGCAAGAAGGAGTTGCAGAAAGACCCGGTCATGGGCGCGCTCGGCAGGCTGCTCGACGGCGTGTTCATCGACCGGGACGACCCCGCCGCCGCGGTCGAGACGATGCACGAGGTCGAAGACCGCGCCAGGAAGGGCCTGTCGATCGTCATCGCCCCGGAGGGCACCCGTGTCGACACCACCGAAGTGGGCCCGTTCAAGAAGGGGCCGTTCCGCCTCGCCATGGCGGCCGGCATCCCGATCGTCCCGATCGTGATCCGCAATGCGGAGCTCGTCGCCGCCAGGAACTCCACCGTCGTCAATCCCGGCACGGTCGATGTCGCGGTGTTCCCGCCGATCTCGGTGCAGGACTGGACCGTCGAGAACCTGCCGGAACGCATCGCCGAGGTCCGGCAGCTGTACCTGGACACGCTGGCCAACTGGCCCGTGGGGGAGTTGCCCAAGGTCGACCTGTACGCGGAGAAGAAGGCGGCCGCCAAGGCCAAGGCGCCAGCGAAAAAGACGGCGGCCAAAGCCGTTTCGAAGGCACCGGCAAAGCGGGCACCGGCAAAGAAGGCGGCCGCGAAGAAGGCCGCATCGAAACCTCCGGCGGCGGAGGCGGATCCGCACGAGTCCCGGGCCGCTCTCAAAGACGGTGAGGCACAACGGCCCGCCGATGCGGCGGTCCGCGCCGAGCCGCCGGAATCCCCGCCCGAAGGGCGGCCGTGACCGAACCGGCCGCGGACACCACCGCGGTCCTCACCGGCCACGACTCGCTGGTGCTGGCGTCCATGGCCTCGCCGGTCGAGAGGGAACTGGTGTCGGCGTGGATGGCGCAACAGCGCGCCGACAGGCCCGAGGCGAGGTTCGACGTCCTGGAATTGCCGCCGCCCCATGCGCCGCCGGACGCGCTGACCGCGCTCATCGAGCAGCTCGAGGCCGGCGCAGAGCCCACCGACGACCGGTCCGTCGTGCCGGTGCGGGTGTTTTGGTTGCCGCCGCCGGATCGCGGCAGGATCGCAAAGTTGGCGGGGCTGCTCCCGGGCCGGGATCCCTACCACCCCAACGAACGTCAGCAACTGCACATCGTGCGCAGCGCCCCGCGGCGGGCGCGGGTGGTGGCCGGGGAAGCGGCGAAAGTCTCGGAGTTGCGCCAGCAGTGGCGCGACATCACCGTCGGCGAGAACGAAAGCGACTTCGCCCGATTCGTCATCCGCCGCGCGCTGCTGGCGCTCGAACGCGTCGAATACCGCATCCTGGGACCGCAGTACAAATCTCCACGGCTGGTGAAGCCGGAGATCTTGGAGTCCACCCGGTTTCGTGCCGGGCTGCAGAAGATCCCCGGCGCGACCGTCGACGAAGCCGGCGAGATGCTCGACGAACTTTCCACCGGCTGGAGCCGGGTGTCCGTCGACCTGGTTTCCGTCCTCGGCAGGGCGATCAGCCGCGGCTTCGATCCGGAGATCGACTACGACGGGTATCAGGTGGCGGCGATGCGCACCGCGCTGGAGGCCCACCCGGCGGTGCTGCTGTTCTCGCACCGGTCCTACATCGACGGCGCGGTGGTGCCGGTGGCGATGCAGGAGAACCGGCTCCCGCCCGTGCACGTGTTCGCCGGCATCAACCTGTCGTTCGGCGCGATGGGCCCGTTGTTGCGCCGCGCCGGCGTCATCTTCATCCGCCGCAACATCGGCGCGAACCCGCTCTACAAATACGTGCTGCGCGAATACGTCGGCTACATCGTCGAAAAGCGGTTCAACCTGAGCTGGTCCATCGAGGGCACGCGCTCGCGCACCGGCAAGATGCTGCCCCCGAAACTCGGCCTGCTGGCCTACGTCGCGGACGCGTACCTGGACGGCCGCAGCGAAGACATTCTGCTGCAGCCGGTTTCCATCAGCTTCGACCAGTTGCACGAGACCGCCGAATACGCGGCCTACGCCCGCGGCGGCGAGAAGACACCCGAAGGCGTTGGCTGGCTGTACAACTTCATCAGGGCGCAGGGAGAACGCAACTACGGCAAGATCTACGTCCGTTTCCCGGAGGCCGTGTCGATGCGCCAGTACCTGGGGCCGGCGCACGGCGCGCTGACCCACGACCAGGACGCCAAACGGCTTGCGCTGCAGAAGATGTCGTTCGAGGTCGCGTGGCGCATACTGCAGGCGACGCCGGTGACGGCGACAGGTCTGGTGTGCGCGTTGCTGCTCACCACGCGCGGCGCGGCGTTGACGCTCGATCAGCTGCACCACACCCTGCAGGATTCGCTCGACTATCTGGAGCGCAAGCGCACCCCGATGTCGACGAGCGCGTTGCGGCTGCGCTCCCGCGACGGGGTGCGGGCGGCGGTCGACGCGTTGTCCAACGGACACCCCATCACCAGGGTCGACGGTGGGCGGGAACCGGTCTGGCGCATCGGCCCCGACGAACAGCATGCGGCCGCGTTCTACCGCAACTCACTGATCCACGCCTTCCTGGAGACCTCGATCGTCGAACTCGCGTTGGCGCACGCCCGCCACGTCGACGGGGATCGCATGCAGGCCTTCTGGGATCAGGCGATGCGGCTGCGCGACCTGCTGAAGTTCGACTTCTATTTCGCGGACTCGGCCGCGTTCCGGGCCAACATCGCCGAAGAGATGGCCTGGCACGACGACTGGGAAGCCCACGTGACCGCCGGCGGCGAGGAGATCGACGCCCTGCTGTTCGCCAAGCGGCCGCTGATGGCGGACGCGATGCTGCGGGTGTTCTTCGAGGCGTACGAGATCGTCGCCGACGTGTTGCGGGACGCGCCGGCCGGCGTCGGGCAGAAGGAACTGACGGAATCGGCGCTCGGGGTGGGCCGCCAATACGTGGCGCAGACGCGGGTCCGCAGCAGCGAATCGGTGTCGACGCTGTTGTTCGCCACCGCCTATCAGGTCGCGGTCGATCAGGACCTGATAGCGGGCGCCCCCGACCTCGCCGAAAGGCGGATCGCGTTTCGGCGGGAGCTGCGCGACATCCTGCGGGATTCCGATTACGCCGGGCGGATGGCGCGCAACCAGTTCGTCGCCCGCGAGGCCAAGGCCCGTCAGGAGCGCCTGGCTCAGTAGCCCGCGCCCGGCGCCCCATACCCTGGCTGTATGACGGTCGACCGGTCTGTGACCACCCCCCGCGCGCTCGCGTGGCCGCTGCTGATTGGCGTCGGGGTGTTGGCGGGCTGCACGGCGGCCGGTATCGGCGCGCTCTCGCTGGCCGACGCGCTGACCGCCACGGGTCTGCCCGACCCCGGACCGGCGACCACGCTGGGGCTGCCGTTCGTCCGGGCGGCGGGGGAGATCGCCGCGGTGCTGGCCGCCGGCTCGTTCCTGTTCGCGGCGTTCTTCGTGCCGCCGCAACGCAGCGGCGTCCTGGACGCCGACGGCTACCGGGCGCTTCGCCTGGGCACGGTGGCATCGGGCGTGTGGGCCGTCTGCGCGGCGCTGCTGGTGCCGCTGACCATCTCCGACGTGTCGGGCCGGCCGTTGCTCGCGCTTTTGAACCCGGTGCGGATCTGGTCGGTCGCCGGCCTGGTCACCACCGCCTCGGCGTGGCGCTGGACCGCGGCGCTGGCCGCGCTGGTGATGCTGGCCAGCCTGGCGGTGCTGCGCTGGTCGTGGACGCCGCTGCTGTTCGCCGGCTCGGTGCTGACGCTCATCCCGCTGGCGCTGACCGGCCATTCGTCGGCCGGTGGCTCGCACGACCTGGCGACCAACAGCCTGCTGATCCACCTCATGGCCGCCGCCCTGTGGGCCGGGGGGCTGCTGGCGTTGGCGGCGTACGGGCTGCGCGGGGGCGGGCACCTCGCCCTGGCGGCGCGGCGGTTCTCGGCGATCGCGCTGTGGTGCTGGGTCGCGATGGCGCTGAGCGGTGTGATGAACGCCGTGGTCCGGGTGGCGCCGGGCGACCTGTTGACCACCGAATACGGGCGCTTGGTCATCGCCAAGTTCGTCGCCCTGTGCGTGCTGGGTGTCATCGGATGGCGCCAGCGGCGCTCGTCGGTCGCGCGCTTGCAGGCGGAACCGGCCGCACCCGCGGCGCGGCGCGCCTTGCTCCGGCTGTCGCTCACCGAGGCCGCCGTCTTCGGCCTGACCTTCGGTGTCGCCGTCGGGCTGGGCCGCACTCCGCCGCCCCCGCCGCCGAGCCGGCTGCCCTCGATTCCCGAAGCCGAGATCGGCTACGACTTCAGCGGGCCGCCGACCCCGGCCCGCATCCTGTTCGACTGGCGCTTCGACCTGATCTTCGGCAGCGCCGCGATCGTCTTCGCCGCCCTCTACCTGGCCGGCGTGGTCCGCCTGCGCCGCCGCGGCGACGCTTGGCCGCCCGGTCGGACCGTGGCCTGGCTGCTCGGCTGCCTGACCTTGCTGTTCGTCACCTCGTCGGGGGTCGGCCGCTACATGCCGGCGATGTTCAGCGTCCACATGATCGCCCACATGGGCCTGTCCATGCTGGTGCCGATCCTGCTGGTGCTCGGCGCCCCGGTCAGCCTGGCCCTGCGGGCGTTGCCCGCAGCGGGCCGCGACGCCCCGCCCGGGATGCGGGAATGGCTGCTGGCCGCGTTGCACAGCCGGCTGTCGCGGTTCCTCACCAACCCCGTCGTCGCCACCGTGCTCTTCGTCGCCGGCTTCTACGGGCTGTACCTGTCCGACCTGTTCGACACCGCTGTGAGCAGTCACGCGGGCCATCTCGCGATGAACGTGCACTTCCTGCTCAGCGGCTACCTGTTCTACTGGATCGTCATCGGCGTCGACCCCACCCCGCGGCCGATCCCGCCGCTGGCCAAGGTTGGCGTGGTGTTCGCGTCGTTGCCGCTGCACGCGTTCTTCGGGGTGGTGCTGATGGGCACCCGCAGGGTGCTCGGCGCCGACTACTACCGTTCGCTCGGTCTGAGCTGGCACACCGACCTGCTGGGCGACCAGCGACTGGGTGGCGGCATCGCCTGGGCGGCGGGGGAACTGCCCTTGGTGATCGTGATGATGGCGCTGCTGGTGCAGTGGGCGCGCAGCGACGACCGCACCGCGCGGCGGTTGGACCGCGCCGCCGACCGCGACGACGACGCGGAGCTCGCCGCCTACAACGCCATGCTCGCCGAACTCGCGCGGCGGGAAACGCCGGGGCGTAGCGGCAGCCCGCGACCGTGAGCAGTCGTCAAGCTTTGCGGATGCGACCGGTACCAATCCAACCGCGACAGGCGTCTACGTCGACGTTGCTGCCGCATCCGATGGTGACCACGTGTCGCCCCGCGAAGCGGTCACCGTCTCGAGAATTGCGGCGATGCCGAGCGCCGATGACCGGTTCGACGACGAGCGCGGCGTGGTCGAAGAGCATCCGCATACCGGCGGTGACGGCCAAGATTGATGGATGCGCATCTTCACGGTGGATTGCTTCACCGCCAGACCGTTCGCCGGGGGCCCGGCCGCGGTCTGTGTACTGGACTCAGGTTGGCCTGAGACCGAGTGGCTCCAACAGCTGGCGGCCGAGTTAAACCTGCCCGTCACCGCATTTGTCCGTCGTGCTCAGCCACAGTCGGAGCTGCGGTGGTTCAGCCCGCAAACCGAACTGGCACTGTGCGGCAGTGGCACCCTCGCCGCTGCGCACATCGTGTGGGAGACCGGCGAGCGGGCCGACACTCTTGCATTCACTACTTGTGGAGGCATCCTCGCCGCGCGCCAGGAATGCGATCAACGAATCACGCTCGACTTCCCATCCGATAGTCCTAATCCCGTGCTCGTGTCCGCAAAACTCGTTGCAGCACTTGGCGTTACGCCTCGCGCGGCGGCGCGCGGCCGCCTCGATCTGCTCGCGGAAGTAGATTCCCCCCAATCGGTGCGCGGGTTGGCCCCCGACCTGGCGGCGCTGGCCGCCCTCGACGCCCGGCGTCATCGTCACCGCGCGTGGCGAGAATGCCAGCGACTTCGTATCCCGCTTCTTTGCACCCGCCGCCGGTATTAATGAGGATCCAGTGACTGCGTCTGCGCATTGCACTCTCGGGGTCTACTGGTCAAAGAAACTGGGGAAGACCGCCTTGACCGGCCTACAAGTGTCGCCTCGCGGTGGGCGGATCGATCTGCAACTCCGCGATGGCCGGGTTGACCTGACCGGTCGCGCGGTCACCAGCACCCGCGGCCAACTGGCGATCTGAGCCATACAGGTTGCCTCGGTCGAGATAAACGAGCCGGGACCCAGCAAGAGGGGACGGTGTGCCGGAATGCGACGGCTTTTACGGGCCGGTGTCATCCAAGGACGAGTCGGAATCTTCGGATGTCAAAGACGCTGTCGGCCAAGAGCATCGGCTCCACAATCGATCGAGGTTCGACTTGACCGACTCGGCTCCCGATGGAAGCGGGACGTGTTCGATTGAGCTGTATACACGCTCCATGCATGACCGAACCGCCGCACGTGCTCGCCGCACCCCCATGCCCCAAGATGCCGCTTCGGCGGCCAGGTCATCGACACTGATGTTGTCGATGCTCGTCTTGCCGTTGATCACATGGCCCGTGCTCTTGAATGCGGGATCCAGGTACATCACTGGGGCGGCATCGTAGATCGGAGCGAGGGACACGCTTCCATTGCGGCTGATCATCAACGAATAATTTTTGGAGTGAGCGTCACCGTTACCAATCACGGCGTTAAACGTCACAGCCTGCAGCAACACCAACCGAAACCCGTCAGGGTCAAGCGCCCTCGGCGCGGCCGCGCGCGCAACGCGTCGTAGCCTCGAGCCCAAACGGGCTGCTTCGCTGGTGCTTTCGTACTTGGCCTGAGGATCGAGACCTAGCGCTTGACAGAAATCCTCCTGATGCAGCCGGTCACCTCGAGGGCCCCGGTCATAGCGGACGACGACGATGGCCTCGCGCTCTTCGAACCGCTCTAAATGTGACTCCGCAGCATTTATGTTTGTTTTCCGTGCCACTCGTAGTGCCCAATCTTCCGTCTGAATGAGATGCTTCACGGCGCCGCCTAGTGGCTCGGGCTTGATGATGTGCGTCGAGGCCGCGCCGGCTTCAGGCCAACCCCATCCGCCGTCGGGAAGAGCCACCAAAAGCACTTTGTCTTGGATCCCGGCTAGCGATGCCTGTGGTGTAGTGCCCTCGGGCAGGTGGTAGGTCGGCAGGTCCGCGATAAGATCGTCGACCTCCTGCGTCGTCAACCGGCGGACTTGACCGGCACCGGGCTTTGCCTCACCGGCCAGGATCTGGACAGCGCCGGCACATTCCGCGCCGACCCGTTCTAGCAGCGTCATCGTGTCGTTGACTGGTGCGCCGGCTTCTGTGGCGATGTGACGGCGCAGGTTGCCCTCCGGCAGAAGACCTTCGATGAACGCCGCCACCTGCAAGACGCCGTCCCTGTCTTGGATTGGCCGTCGTGAGATAGGCAAAGCCAAAGATAGGACTCGACTCCCCTCGCCGAAGGTGTCAAGCGCCTCCTCGGTGAATTCCAAACGCAGGCGAAATCGGTGTGGCTCCGTCAGCCTCGCGATGTGCACGCCGTACAACCAAACGTCGAGTGCCTTACGTGCCATCGATCACCATCACTCGGGAAAACTTCGGCACGAGTGCGAGCGCGGTCCCGCACTCCGATAGCGCGCGCAGCGCTATATCGACGCTGACAGATTCGCCCCGCTCAAGACGCGAGATGGTCATACGAGTGACTCCGATGCGGTCAGCGAGCTCACCCTGCTGAAAGCCGCGAGCCCGGCGTGCTCGCCGCAGGTGTTCGCCGAGTTCCGCGGTGTCGTACACGAGCGGCACAGGATGATTCATATTTCGATCATACGGGCCACGCGGCCAAATGAACAATATTTCGATCATAGGACGACACACTCGACATGATCGATATTTTGATCATCGCAGATCCAGCCCCTGATGATCGAAATATGTAACACGCCCATAGTGGCGGATCTGCGCGTCTTCGCCACTGGCGATCCTGCTGTCATCGCTTGTCACGGAACGCGCGACCGCACCAGCGGCGAACGGATCCACAGTCGCGGTTTGCTCCACAGGGGCAGCAGGTGGGACGTCCTTTCAATGCGGAGCCCGTCGGTGCTGCCGAGCTAAATGAAGCCGGATAGAGCGGTGACGCGGTCGCCGCGCCAAGAGAGAAGTGAAACCGAGAAGGGATCAGGCCAATGTTCGAAACCCCGCTTACCGTCGTCGGGCACATCGTCAACAACCCCGAACGTCGACAGGTCGGCACCCAGGAGGTCATCAAGTTTCGCGTCGCCAGCAATTCCCGGCGCCGCACGGCCGACGGCGGCTGGGAGCCGGGCAACTCGCTGTTCATCAACGTCAATTGCTGGGGCAAGTTGGTCACTGGCGTGGGTGCCGCACTGCGCAAGGGTGCGCCGGTGATCGTGGTGGGTCACGTCTACACCAGCGAGTACGAGGACCGTGACGGCAACCGCCGTTCGTCGCTGGAGATGCGCGCGACATCCGTCGGTCCCGATGTGTCCCGCGCGATCGTGCGCATCGAGAAGCCGGGCTACACCGGCCCGGCTACCGAGGCCGCCGCGCCCGCGACGGATCCGACCGACACCGCTGGTGAGGACGCAGACGCCCGCGACAGCGCCGAGGCCGCCGACACGGGGCCGCTGCCGCTGTCGGCTTAGCTGCGGGATCCGGCCTCCCGCGCGGTGCATAGGATGGTCCGCGAGAACTCTCTCAAAGACCAGAAAGGCACAACCGCGGCATGGCTGAGTTCATCTACACGATGAAGAAGGTCCGCAAGGCGCACGGCGACAAGGTGATCCTGGACGACGTCACGTTGAGCTTCTATCCAGGCGCCAAGATCGGTGTCGTTGGCCCCAACGGCGCCGGTAAGTCGAGCGTCTTGCGGATCATGGCCGGGCTGGACAAGCCGAACAACGGCGAGGCCTTTCTGGCCACCGGGGCCACCGTCGGCATCCTGCAGCAGGAGCCGCCGCTGAACGAAGAGAAGACGGTGCGCGGCAACGTCGAGGAGGGGCTCGGCGAGATCAAGGTCAAGCTGGACCGCTTCAACGAGGTCGCCGAATTGATGGCCACCGACTACTCCGACGAGTTGATGGAGGAGATGGGCCGGCTGCAGGAGGAGCTCGACCACGCCGACGCCTGGGACCTCGACTCGCAGCTGGAACAGGCCATGGACGCCCTGCGCTGCCCACCGCCCGACGAGCCGGTGACGAACCTGTCCGGTGGTGAGCGGCGCCGCGTGGCGCTGTGCAAGTTACTGCTGTCCAAGCCCGACCTGCTGCTGCTCGACGAGCCGACCAACCATCTGGACGCCGAGAGCGTGCAGTGGCTCGAGCAACACCTGGCCGCCTACCCGGGCGCGGTGTTGGCGGTGACCCACGACCGGTACTTCCTGGACAACGTCGCCCAGTGGATCCTCGAGCTCGACCGCGGCCGCGCGTACCCCTACGAGGGCAACTACTCGACGTATCTGGAGAAGAAGGCCGAGCGCCTGTCGGTGCAGGGCCGCAAGGACGCCAAGCTGCAGAAGCGCCTCACCGAGGAGCTGGCCTGGGTGCGGCAGGGGGCCAAAGCGCGGCAAGCGAAGAACAAGGCCCGGCTGCAGCGCTACGAGGAGATGGCCGCCGAAGCGGAGAAGACGCGCAAGCTCGACTTCGAGGAGATCCAGATCCCCGTCGGGCCGCGACTGGGCAACGTGGTCGTCGAGGTCGACCACCTGGACAAGGGCTACGACGGACGCACCCTGATCAAGGACCTGTCCTTCACCCTGCCCCGCAACGGCATCGTCGGGGTCATCGGGCCCAACGGGGTCGGCAAGACGACGCTGTTCAAGACCATCGTCGGGCTCGAACAGCCGGACAGCGGCACGGTCAAGGTCGGAGAAACCGTCAAGCTCAGCTACGTGGACCAGTCCCGCGCGGGTATCGACCCCAAGAAGACCGTGTGGGAAGTCGTCTCCGATGGCCTCGACTACATCGAGGTCGGCCAGAACGAGATCCCGTCGCGCGCCTACGTCTCGGCGTTCGGCTTCAAGGGTCCCGACCAGCAGAAGCCGGCGGGCGTGCTGTCCGGTGGCGAGCGCAACCGGCTCAACCTGGCGCTCACGCTGAAAGAAGGCGGCAACCTGATCCTGCTCGACGAGCCGACCAACGACCTGGACGTCGAGACGCTGGGTTCGCTGGAGAACGCCCTGGAGAAGTTCCCGGGCTGCGCGGTGGTGATTTCCCACGACCGTTGGTTCCTGGACCGCACGTGCACGCACATCCTGGCCTGGGAGGGCGACGAGGACAACGAGGCCAAGTGGTTCTGGTTCGAGGGCAACTTCGGTGCCTACGAAGAGAACAAGGTTGAACGGCTCGGCGCCGACGCGGCGCGGCCGCACCGAGTGACCCACCGGAAGCTCACGCGCGACTAGTGTCAGCTGCGCCGCCCCGCGACGATGTGGCCCCGAGGGCCGCTGCGGGGGGCACCCCGCTGCGGGAGAACAGTGAACGGTTGAGCACAGCGGCAATTCTCACGAGTTGGGAGCCATCGGCATGACGATCGATCCCGGAGCCAAGCAGGCCGTCAAACCGTGGACCGCCTTCAGCCGGCAGCATGACATTCCGGACTGGATCGCGAAGGCCTACATCGAGAGCTATCGCGGTCCGCACGGCGACGAACCCGGGGTGACGGAACCCAAGCCGATCGACCTGACCGTGCCGGCCGCCATCCTGACGCCCGCCATGCTCGCCGCGCACTATCGACTGGGCCAGCACCGGCCCGCCGGCCAAAGCCGGGTCGCGGTCTACCCCGCGGACGACCCCGCCGGATTCGGCCCCGCCCTGCAGGTCGTCACCGACCACGGCGGCATGCTGATGGACTCGGTCACGGTGCTGCTGCACCGACTCGGTGTGCCCTACGCGGCCATCATGACGCCGGTGTTCCAGGTCAACCGCGACCCGAACGGTGACCTGGTCAGCGTCGAACCGAAGCCGCCGGGCGCCCCGCAATACGTCGGCGAAGCGTGGATACACGTGCAGCTGCTGCCGTCCGTCGACGGCAAGGGCCTCTCCGAAGTCGAACGGTTGCTGCCCAAGGTCCTCTCCGACGTGCAGCAGGTCGCCAGCGACGCCGACGCGCTGATCGCCACGCTCGGCGACCTGGCCGCGGAGGTCGAAACCAATGCGCACGGCCACTTCTCGGCCCCCGACCGCGACGACGTCGCGGCCCTGTTGCGCTGGCTGGGCAACGGCAACTTCCTGCTGCTCGGCTACCAGCGTTGCCGCGTCCACGAGCGCCTGGTTTCCGGCGACGGCTCACCCGGCCTGGGCGTCCTGCGCAACCGCACCGGGTCCCGGCCGCGGTTGACCGACGACGACAAACTGCTGGTGCTGGCGCAGTCGGTCGTCGGCAGCTACCTGCGCTACGGCGCCTACCCGTACGCGATCGCGGTCCGGGAAAACCTCGACGGCGACGACGGCATCGTCGAGCACCGCTTCGTCGGGCTCTTCACCGTCGCCGCCATGAACGCCGACGTCCTGGAGATCCCGATGATCTCCACCCGGGTGCGCGACGCGCTCACCCTGGCCGACAGCGATCCGATCCACCCCGGCCAGCTGCTGCTCGACGTCATCCAGACCGTTCCCCGCTCCGAGCTGTTCACGTTGGGTGCCGAACAGCTGTTGGCGATGGCCAAAGCGGTGGTGGATCTGGGATCCCAGCGGCGGGCGTTGTTGTTCCTGCGTGCCGACCGGCTTCAATACTTCGTCTCGTGTCTGGTCTACCTGCCCCGCGACCGCTACACCACGCAGGTCCGGCTGCAGATCGAGGACATCCTGGTCCGCGAGTTCGGCGGCACACGACTGGAATTCACCGCCCGGGTCAGCGAATCGCCTTGGGCCCTGATGCATTTCATGGTGCGGCTGCCCCAAAAAGAGGATGCCGCCGCGCCGGCCGACGTCTCCGAGGACAACCGGATCCGCATCCAGGGGTTGCTGAGCGAGGCCGCGCGGACCTGGACCGACCGACTGATGGCTGCCGCGGCGGACGGCTCCGTCGACCACGCCGAAGCCGAGCACTACGCGAACGCCTTCCCCGAGGTCTACAAGCAGGCCGTCAGCCCGGCCGACGCCATCGATCACATCGCCATCATCGAAGAGCTGCAAGACGATTCGGTCAAGCTGGTGTTCTCCCAACTCGGCGACGACGGAGCCGCCCAGCTCACCTGGTTCCTGGGCGGGCGCACCGCGTCGCTGAGCCAGCTGCTGCCCATGCTGCAGAGCATGGGCGTGGTGGTACTCGAGGAACGGCCCTTCACGGTGACCCGCCCCGACGGGCTGCCGGTGTGGATCTACCAGTTCAAGATTTCGACGCATCCCACCATCGCGCCGGCCACCACGGCGGCCGAGCGCGAAGCGACCGCGCAGCGATTCGCCGACGCGGTCACCGCGATCTGGCAAGGCCGCGTCGAGGTCGACCGGTTCAACGAGCTGGTCATGCGCGCCCGGCTGACCTGGCAGCAGGTCGTGCTGCTGCGCGCCTACGCGAAATACCTGCGGCAGGCCGGTTTTCCCTACAGCCAGTCCTACATCGAGTCGGTGCTCAACGAGCACCCGTCGACCGCGCGATCCCTGGTCGCCCTCTTCGAGGCGCTCTTCGATCCCCGGCCGTCGGGTCCCTCGGCGAACCGCGACGCCCAGGCCGCGGCGGCCGCCGTCGCCGCAGACATCGACGCGCTGATGAGCCTGGACACCGACCGCATCCTGCGGGCGTTCGCGTCGCTGGTTCAGGCGACGCTGCGCACCAATTACTTCGTGACCCGGGAGGGTTCGGCCCGCGCGCGAAACATGTTGGCGCTCAAGCTCGACGCCCAGCTCATCGACGAGCTGCCGCTGCCGCGCCCCAAGTACGAGATCTTCGTGTACTCGCCCCGCGTCGAGGGCGTGCACCTGCGGTTCGGTCCGGTGGCGCGCGGCGGGCTGCGCTGGTCGGACCGCCGCGACGATTTCCGCACCGAGATTCTCGGCCTCGTCAAGGCGCAGGCGGTGAAGAACGCCGTCATCGTGCCGGTCGGGGCCAAGGGCGGCTTCGTCGTCAAGCGCCCACCGATGGCCACGGGCGACCAGGCGGAGGATCGTGAGGCCACCCGCGCCGAGGGCGTCGCCTGCTATCAGCTGTTCATCTCCGGACTGCTCGACGTCACCGACAACGTCGACCACAAAACGCGGAAGGTCAGCCCGCCGCCCGAGGTGATCCGGCGGGACGGCGACGACGCCTACCTAGTGGTGGCCGCGGACAAGGGCACCGCCACTTTCTCCGACATCGCCAACGACGTCGCGAAGTCCTACGGGTTCTGGCTGGGCGACGCGTTTGCGTCCGGCGGATCGGTGGGCTACGACCACAAGGCCATGGGCATCACCGCCAGGGGCGCATGGGAGGCCGTCAAACGCCACTTCCGGGAGATGGGCGTCGACACCCAGGCCGAGGACTTCACCGTGGTCGGCATCGGCGACATGAGCGGCGACGTGTTCGGCAACGGCATGCTGCTGTCCCGGCACATCAGGTTGATCGCCGCCTTCGACCACCGGCACGTGTTCCTGGATCCCGACCCCGACCCGGCGGCCTCCTGGGAGGAACGCCGGCGGATGTTCGACCTGCCACGGTCCAGCTGGGAGGACTACGACACGTCGTTGATCAGCGAGGGTGGCGGGGTGTACAGCCGCGAGCACAAGTCGATCCCGGTCAGCCCGCAGGTGCGCGACGCCCTGGGCATCGACGGCGAGATCACCGAGATGACCCCGCCCAACCTGATCAAGGCGATCTTGCAGGCGCCGGTGGATCTGCTGTTCAACGGCGGCATCGGCACCTACATCAAGGCCGAATCGGAGTCCGACGCCGACGTCGGTGACCGCGCCAACGATCCGGTGCGGGTCAATGGAAGTCAGGTGCGCGCCAAGGTGATCGGCGAAGGCGGGAACCTGGGGGTCACCGCCCTGGGCCGGGTCGAATTCGACCTGTCGGGCGGTCGGATCAACACCGACGCGATGGACAACTCCGCCGGCGTGGACTGTTCGGACCACGAGGTCAACATCAAGATCCTGATCGACTCGCTGGTCACCGCCGGCAAGGTCGACCCCGACGAGCGCAAGGGCCTGCTGGAGTCGATGACCGACGAGGTCGCGCAGCTGGTACTCACCGACAACGAGGATCAGAACGACCTGATCGGCACCAGCCGCGCCAACGCGGCCAGCCTGCTGCCGGTGCACGGCAGGCAGATTCAGTACCTGGTCGACGAGCGCGGGCTCAACCGCGAACTGGAAGCGCTGCCCTCGGAGAAGGAGATCGACCGGCGGTGCGAGGCCGGGATCGGTCTCACGTCGCCCGAGCTGTGCACCCTGATGGCGCACGTCAAGCTCGGGCTCAAAGAGGAGATGCTGAACACCGAGCTGACCGAGCAGGACGTGTTCGCGTCCCGCCTGCCCCAATACTTTCCGACGCCGTTGCGGGAGCGGTTCACCCCGGAGATCCGCAGTCACCAGCTGCGCCGGGAGATCGTCACCACCATGCTGATCAACGACCTGGTCGACACCGCCGGCATCAGCTACGCGTTCCGGATCGTCGAGGACGTCGGCGTAGGGCCGGTGGACGCGGTGCGGACCTACGTGGCCACCGACGCCATCTTCGGCGTGGGGGACATCTGGCGGCGGATCCGCGCGGCGAATCTGCCGGTCGCGCTGTCGGACCGGCTCACCCTGGACACCCGGCGGTTGATCGACCGCGCCAGCCGCTGGCTGCTCAACTACCGCCCGCAGCCGCTGGCCGTCGGCGCCGAGATCAACCGGTTTGCCGCGAAGGTCAAGGACCTCACCCCGCGAATGTCGGAGTGGCTACGGGGCGACGACAAAGCGATCGTGGAAAAGGAGGCGGCCGAGTTCGCCTCCGAGGGGGCGCCCGAGGACCTGGCGTACATGATCGCCGCCGGTCTGTACCGGTTCAGCCTGCTCGACATCATCGACATCGGCGACATCAACGACATCGACGCCGCCGAGGTCGCGGACACCTACTTCGCCCTGATGGACCGGCTGGGCACCGACGGTTTGCTGACGGCCGTTTCCGAGCTGCCCCGCAACGACCGCTGGCATTCCTTGGCGCGGTTGGCGATTCGCGACGACATCTACGCCTCGCTGCGGTCGTTGTGCTTCGACGTGCTCGCGGTGGGCGAGCCGGACGAAAGCGGCGAGGAGAAGATCGCCGAGTGGGAGCACCTGTCGGCGTCGCGGGTCGAGCGGGCCCGCCGCACCCTGATCGAAATCCAGGAGAGCGGGGAGAAGGACCTTGCGACGTTGTCGGTGGCCGCGCGTCAGATCCGGCGCATGACCCGCACCAGCGGAAGAGGGTCGTCGAGTTGAGCGTCGGCTTCGTGGCGCCCGTCCCGGTGCGGTGGTCGGACATCGACATGTACCAGCACGTCAACCACGCCACCATGGTCACGATCCTGGAGGAGGCGCGGGTCCAGTTCCTGCGTGAAGCGTTCGAGGTCGACATCTTGACCATCGGGTTGCTGATCGCCGAAGTCAAGGTGACCTACAAAGGTCAGCTGCGGCTGGTCGATTCGCCTCTGCAGGTGACGATGTGGACCAAACGGCTGCGGGCGGTCGACTTCACGCTGGGCTACGAGGTGCGCTCGGTGTCCGCGGATCCGGAATCCAAGCCCGCCGTCATCGCCGAGTCACAACTGGCGGCGGTCCACATCGAGGAGGAGCGGCTGGTGCGGCTCTCCCCACACCATCGGGAGTATTTGCAGCGGTGGATGCGATAGCCGATCGCGGACTCTGGCTGGGGCCACAGGACCCGGTCGCCCAACGCAAGGACCTGGCCGCGTTCGTCGATCGCGCGCAGCGGCTCGACGACACCGCGGTCATTCGGCTGCGCACTCGATCGCCCGGGCTGCTGACGGCCTGGGTGGCAACGGGTTTCGACGTGCTGGCCAGCCGGGTGGTCGGTGGCGAGGTGCGGCCCGAGGATCTGTCGGTGGGCGCCGACGCGCTGGGGCACGGCCTGGCCGCGATGGACGACACCGGCTACGTCGACCCCGGCTTCGCGATGGACTCCGCGTGGCGGGGTGCGCTGCCGCCGGACTCCGGCTTCACCCACCTCGAGGACATCCCTGCCCGGGTGATGCTCGACCTGGCGCAGCGTGGCGCGCGACTTGCCAAGGACCACAGCAGTTCTCACGGCCCGCCGGTGTCGCTGCTCGACCAGGAGGTCATCCAGGTCAGCTCCCCGGACGCCAGCGTCGGGTTGCCCATGCGGTGTGTGTTCGCCCTGACCGCGATGGGATTCCTGCCGCAGTCACCGGACGCCGTCGGCGCCGACGAGATGATCCGGGTCCGGATCCTGCCGACCTGGTTGCGCATCGACGCCCGGTTCGGCTCGGTGTATCGCCGTCGCGGCGACCCGCCGCTGCTGTTGCGCTGACGCATACCTCTCAGGTCCCGTAGACCATCCAGAGCGGAAGGACCGCGTCCACGTAATCCACGAACTTCTGCAGGCCAACGCGGTATTGGCCGTAGCCGTAAGGATCCACGGCGTACTCCGGGAACGCGATGCCCAGCCCGAACAACCCGGGGGCCAGGATGCCGTTCATCCGGTTGTACGGCAGCGGGCCCCACTGCGGCGTCTCGGGCAGCTTCCGTTGCTCGAAACCGACCGTGTAGACGACGCGGTCGCATTCGGCCAGCTTCTCGTCAAATCGCGGGTCGGAAACCAGGCAGCGCTCCAAACGATCCGGGTACACCCCGTCGATGTTCTCGCGGGCCCACACGGCGGCTCGCCCTTTGAGGCCGGTGTCGTCGAACAGGATCCAATCGTCAAGATAGACAGCATATTTGAGTGGGCTGCGGTAGAAGTTGATCACTTTGCGGAGCGGGTGCCGCAGCAGGTGCGGCAAGGCGATCATCGACGAGTGCGACGAGCCGAAGACGGCGACCGTCGCGCCCTCGAGCGGCACCTCGGCGAGTTTCTCGGCGTCCAGGGCGACTTCGACCGGAATCTCATCGAGAGGATAGTCGAGCCTGCGGGGTGCCGCGCCGACCGCGAGGATCACGTTGTCCGAAGTCAGTTCCGGGCCTCGCGTCTCGACGTACCACTGCCGGCGCCGCAGGGTCAAGGTCGTGGCCGTCGTTTCGAACACCGGCACCCGTTCGCGCAGTTGGCCGGTGACCCACACCAAAGGGTCGGCTACCAGGGCCAGTGCGCAGGTTTCCTCCGGGTCGACTTCGGCCAGCGGCCATGGCGGGGCGTCGGACAACCGAAAGGCCGCAGAGCTATTCAGGAAACTCATGAAAGTCCCGGCGATGGTGTTGCTGGACACCGACCTCCACTTGCCGCCCAAATCGCCCGCGGCGAAGGCCGGGTCGACCCAGGCGATCTTGTCGGGCGGTATGCCCCGATCGAGCAGTTTTCCCACCGCGGCGATTCCCGCGGGCCCGGCTCCGATCACTGTCCACGCGTAGGTCGCCATGTACTAGGTATAGAGGAGCGCCGAGCCACGCGCCGAGGCGGAAGGCCGGGCGAGCGGTCCCCGCCCGGGCTCACACGATGGCGGCGAACATCAACGCCGTGCCGGCGGCGGTGCCCGTCTGCGCCGCGATTTGGGCGTAGGTCAGGGGAACCGCGCGCGGCATCAGGTGCGTCCAGCGCCGTGCGGTCCAGCGGTACGCCCAGTAGATCGCCACCGCGGCGAACCCCACGGCCGCGGTCCAGTTCACGGCGCTGACCCAGCCCGGCGCGCCGGGGGACATGTGCTGTGCCGCGTGCGGCGACGCCGGCGCGGCGCCGTGGGCGGGCATGCCCATCGCATCGCCGCCCGGGTGCTCGGACCGGCCCGGCAGGCTGTCGGTCATCGCCACGTACATCCAGGCCATCGCCGCCATCATCACCGCGTAGTAATAGCTCGTCAGCCGGCCGTCGCCGGCCCACGGCGCGCGGCCGGCGATGCCGACGAACCAGGCGCCGCCGAGCAGGAAGCCCAGCGTGGCCCCGGCCGTCGGCATTGTCATTCCCACGCCCCAGGCCATCGAGATCATCACGGCCGACATCGCCAGGTGCAGCACCTGGCTCACCATGTTCGTCCAGCAGCGGCGTTCGGCCACCAGGAAATACGCGTAGGCGGCGAAGCTGACGGCGAACAGCGCCGTCACCACCCAGCGCAAGGTGTTATCCACCAACCCGTCCTCTTCCGGCCGGCTCCATGTCGAGCCATGGCGACAACAGTACCCCCGCCGGGTATGACGCCGGCGGACGACACCCCGATACGTCACGCGGAAACGCCTGCTCCGTGGCGCCTTTGGGCGCTCAAGCCAGCCAGGCAGCGGTGTCCGGCGGTAACTCGCCGTCGACCAGTGGGCCGCTGGACACGAGGAGCTCTCCCGGCGGCAGCGGGATCGGCCGGCGCCCGGCGTTCACCGCGCACACGGCCCCGCCGCCGCGGCGCCGGAAGATCAGGGCGCCGCGCGGCGCGTCTAACCAGTCGATCCCGTCGCCGTCGAATTCCGCGCGCTCCTTGCGCAATTTGATGATGTGCCGGAAGAACGAGAAGGTCGATTCGGGGTCGGCGGTCTGGCGCTCGACGGTCAGCGTCGCCCATTCCGGCGGCATCGGCAGCCACGTTTCGGGCGACGAGGAGAAGCCGAACGGGGGAGCGTCGCCCGACCACGGGATGGGGACCCGGCACTTGTCGCGGCCGCGTTCGGTGTGCCCGGAGCGTTCCCACGTCGGGTCCTGCAACACCTCGTCGGGCAGCTCGACGTCCGGCAGCCCCAGTTCCTCGCCGTTGTAGACGAACACCGCACCGGGCAGGGCGAGCATCACCATCGCCATCGCCTTCGCCCGACGCAGCCCGACCTCGCCGCCCCCGTACCGGGTGACCTCACGGCCCACGTCGTGGTTGGACAGCGTCCAAGTGGGGATGGCGTTTTCGATCGCGATCGCCTCCATCGAATTCTGGATCGCGTGCTGGATCTGGTCGGCGTCGAAGTCGATCTTGGTCAGCCGGAAGTTGAAACCGAGGTGCAGTTCGTCGGGCCGCAGATACTCGGCCCACAGAAGGTTGTCGAGCACCCAGACCTCGCCGATGGTCACCGCGTCGGGATAGTCGTCGACGACCCTGCGGATCCCGCGATGGATCTCGTGCACGCTCGGATGGTTGAAACGCGGGTCGTCGTCGCTGTGGCTGAGCACCTTGACGTCGTCCTTGGCGTCGGGCAAATCGGCCGGCTTGGCCATGCCGTGTGCCACGTCGATGCGGAAGCCGTCCACCCCGCGCTCCAGCCAGAACCGCAGCGTCTTCTCGAAATCGTCGAAAACGTCCGGGTGCTCCCAGTTCAGGTCCGGCTGCTCGGTGTCGAACAGATGGAGGTAGTACTGGCCCGGATTGCCGTCCGGCTCGACCACCCGCGTCCAGGCGGACCCGCCGAATACCGACGTCCAGTTGTTCGGCGGCAGCTCCCCGTCCGGGCCCCGGCCGTCGCGGAAGTAGTAGCGCTCCCGCGCCTCGGTGCCCGGCCCGGCGGCCAGCGCGGCCTGAAACCACGGGTGCGCCGAGCTGGTGTGGTTGGGCACCACGTCCATGGTGATCTTGATGCCCCGCTCGTGCGCCGCCGGGATCAGCCGCTCAATGGCCGCCATCCCGCCGAACAGCGGATCGATGTCGCGCGGATCCGCCACGTCGTAGCCGTGGTCGGCCATCGGGGAGACGGTGACCGGGTTGAGCCAGATCGCGTCCACCCCGAGTCGCTCGAGGTGATCCAGATGGGCCAGCACCCCATCGATGTCGCCCACGCCGTCGCCGTCGCTGTCGGCGAACGACCGGGGATAGACCTGATAGAAGACCGCGTTCGACCACCATGCTCCGGGGCTCATCCTGCTCCGTTCGGTTGGGTATCAGAAGGGCGAATTGACCAGTGAGTGGGCGGCCATCTCCAGGTAATCGAGTAGCTGGCGCCGGTGCTCGTCGTCGAGGGTCTCCGAGTCGATCGAGGCGACGGCGGTGTGCATGCAGCGCAGCCAGGCGTCGCGCTCGATCGGGGTGATCCGGAACGGGACGTGCCGCATCCGCAACCGGGGATGGCCGCGCCGGTCGGAGTAGGTGCGCGGGCCGCCCCAGTACTGCTCGAGGAACATGCGCAAGCGTTCCTCGGCGCCCGCCAGGTCGTCTTCGGGGTAGAGCTGGCGCAGGATCTCGTCCTCGGCCACCTGGGCATAGAAGCGGGACACGATCGCATGAAAGGTCTCGGCACCGCCGACGGCGTCATAGAAGGACTGGGGCTCGGAATCCATCACCTCCATTGTGGTCCATCGCGGCCGCGTCCGGCCGAGCCGGGCCGACGGCGCTCACGCTGTTCACCCGGACGACATGCCGTTCACCTGCAATAGGGGTGCGATTGGCGGCGAATCATGGTGGACTATCCGCGGAGGATCTATGGCGCAGGGCAAGAGACGCCGCAGCCACCGCAGTTCCGGTGCCGCGGCAGGGTTAACCGGGCCCCCGACCGCGTCATGCCTGCATAGCGTCGATACCCATCCCCCCACCCGCCAGGACGGCGCGTCCCTGTGGAGTCGCAGGCGGGTGCTGCTGCTGAATTCGACCTACGAGCCGCTGACCGCGCTGCCGATGCGGCGGGCCATCGTGATGGTCATCTGCGGCAAGGCCGACGTGGTCCACCACGACCCGGCCGGGCCGGTGATCCACTCGGCCACCAGCTCGATCATGGTGCCCTCGGTCATCCAGCTGCGGACCTACGTGCGTGTCCCGTACCGGGCGCGGGTACCGATGACCCGGGCCGCGCTGATGCACCGGGACCGGTTTTCCTGTGCCTACTGTGGGGCAAAGGCCGACACCGTCGACCACGTGGTGCCGCGCAGCCGCGGCGGCGACCATTCCTGGGAAAACTGCGTCGCCTGCTGCTCGACCTGCAACCACCGCAAGGGCGACAAGCTGCTCACCGAGCTCGGCTGGGTGCTGCGCCGGGCGCCGCTGCCGCCGACGGGGCAGCACTGGCGGTTGCTCTCGACGGTCAAGGAGCTCGACCCGGCCTGGGCGCGCTACCTCGGCGAAGGCGCGGCGTAGCGCCTTCGATCGCGCGACATCCGGTGTCCGGGTGCCGACGGATCGCCGCGTGGGATACGGTTTTCGTCGTGAGCCTTCTGCAGATTCACCTGTACCTCATCGGGATCCCGCTGCTGCTGGTAGTGGTGCTGGCGGTGCTGATCTGGTCCCACAAGGGACCGCACCCGGCGACCTACAAGTTGCCGGACAAGTGGACGCACCCGCCGATCCTGTGGGCGGCCACGGACGAAGACGTCGGCCACGAGCATGGCGGGCACGGCGGACACGAATTCTCAGTCGGAGGTGGCGCCAGTGGCACGTGGTGAGGTAGCGACGATCGAGCCCGCCGAGCTGCCCGACGGGTGGGTGATCACCAGCAGTGGACGGATCTCCGGGGTCACCGAGCCCGGCGAGTTGTCGGTTCATTTCCCGTTCCCGATCAAGGACCTGGTCGCCATCGACGACGCGCTGAAGTTCGGGTCGCGGGCATCGAAGGCACGGTTCGCCATCTACCTCGGCGACCTGGGCAGCGACACCGCCGCCCGGGCCCGCGAGATCCTGGCCACGGTGCCCACGCCGGACAACGCCGTGCTCCTGGCGGTGTCGCCCGACCAGAAGGTCATCGAGGTGGTCTACGGCTCCCAGGTCCGCGGGCGCGGCGCCGAGTCGTCGGCACCGCTGGGGGTCGCCGCCGCGTCGTCGGCGTTCGAGCGCAATGACCTGGTGGACGGGCTGGTCAGCGCGATCCGCGTCCTCAGCGCCGGGATCTCCCCGGCCTAGTTCCGCTTAGCGGCGATCGCAAGCGCGGCGTAGCCGCGCGTGGCGGGTCGCCACCGTCGGCCTAGTCAGTCCGCCGCGTCGAAGGTGCGGGCCCGCAGGGCCCGCTGCACGCCGGCCTGACCCTCCAGCACCAGCCGCCGCAGCGCCGGCGGCACCTCCGGGTCGGACAGGAACTTGTCGGCCGCCGCGATGCCGGCCTCGCTGATGTTCCAGTGCGGGTACAGGCCGATCACCACCGTTTGGGCGACCTCGCTGGAACGCCGCGCCCACACGCCCGGGATCGCTTCGAAATAGCGGTCCGTGAAGGGCTTCAGCAGTGCATGCTGCCCCGCCGGGGCGAAGCCCGCGATGATGGACCGCGCGGTGATGTTGGCCAGCGTGTCGTCCTCGATCACCGTCGTCCACGCCGCCTCCTTGACCGGTGCCTGCGGGCGCGCCGTCGCCGCCTGGGCGCCGTGCCGCTTGCCGGCGGCGGTCGGGTCGCGCTGCACCTCGGCGTCGATGAAAGGTGTCGCGGGCCCGTCGGCGTCGATCTCCCCGGCGCTGGCGAGCGCGGTTACGATGCGCCACCGCAGGTCGGTGTCGATTTCGAGGCCGGCCAGGCCCAGCTCGGCCGGGTCGCGGTCGAGCAAGTCGGCCAGCGTCACGACGTGCCGGGTCGACAGCACCGACGAGCACAGGGTGTTGACGAAGGCGAGCTGGTGGTCCGACCCGGGCTCCGCGGCGCGCGCCAGCTCCAGCAGCCGGTCGGCGAACTGGGGCCAGCCCCGCTGGTGCGCCCAGCCCGGCTCGGCGTAGCTGGCGAGCGCCGTCTGCGCCTGCATCAGCAGCCGCTGCGCCACCCCGACCTCGGTTTCGGCCTGCACCCCGCCCGAGACCAACGCCACGAAGTCGCGGGCGCGCAGTTCGGCCTCGCGCGTCATCTCCCACGCCGCCGACCACACCAGCGAGCGCGGCAGCGGCTCGGCGATGTCGGCGATTTGCGTCAGGGCCGTCCGCAACGACTCGCCGTCGAGCCGCACCGAGCAGTAGGTCAGGTCGTCGTCGTTGACCAGGACTAGCTTGCCGCGCGGAACGCCAACCAGCGCAGGCACTTCCGTGACAGGGCCCTCGACGTCGAGCTCTTCCCGCCGTACCCGCACCAACTTGCCCGCGCCGTCATCGTCGTAGATCCCGACCGCCAACCGGTGCACGCGGGTCTCGCCGGCTCCCGGAGCGGCGCCACTCTGTGTCACGGCGAACCGGGTGAACCGGCCGTCGGCGCCGGGGACGTCGACGTCGAAATCCGGCCGCAGCGTGTTCAATCCGGTCGTCTTCAACCACTGCTGCCCCCAGTCGGACAGGTCCCGGCCCGACGCCTGCTCCAGCGCGGCGACCAGATCGTCGAACGTCGCGTTGCCGAACGCGTGGGTGCGGAAGTAGTCGCGCAGCCCGGCGAGGAAGTGCTCCAGCCCGACGTAGGCGACGAGTTGCTTGAGGACCGACGCGCCCTTGGCGTAGGTGATGCCGTCGAAGTTCACCTCGACGGCGGCCAGGTCGGGGATGTCCGCGGCGATCGGATGCGTCGAGGGCAGTTGGTCCTGGCGGTACGCCCACGACTTCTCGACCGTCGCGAATGTGGTCCAGGCCTCGGTGAATTCGGTGGCCTCCGCCTGGCACAGCACCGAGGCGAACGTCGCGAACGACTCGTTGAGCCACAGGTCGTCCCACCAGGTCATGGTGACCAGGTCCCCGAACCACATGTGCGCCATCTCGTGCAGCACCGTTTCGGCGCGCCGCTCGTAGGAGGCCCGGGTGACCTTGCTGCGGAAGACGTAGTCCTCCAGGAAGGTCACCGCGCCCGCGTTTTCCATTGCGCCCGCGTTGAATTCGGGGACGAAGAGTTGGTCGTATTTCCCGAACGCGTAGGGCAGCCCAAAGTTCTTGTGGTAGAAGCCGAATCCCTGTTTGGTCTGGGTGAAGAGCCGCTCGGCGTCCATGTGGCGTGCCAGGGATCCGCGGCAGAAGATGCCCAGCGGGATCTCCCCGTGTTCGTCGGTGTAAGAGTCCTTCCACTCGGCGTACGGGCCGGCGATGAGGGCCACCAGATAGGTGCTCATCCGAGGGGTGGTGGCGAAGGTGTGCACCCCGTCCTCGTTCGACACGGTGGCGCCGTTGGAGATCACCTTCCAGTGCCGCGGCGCCGTCACGCGCAGGTCGAACGTCGCCTTGAGGTCCGGTTGGTCGAAGCAGGCGAACATGCGCTTGGCGTCGGCGGTTTCGAATTGCGAGTACAGGTAGGTTTCGTCGTCGACCGGGTCGACGAAGCGGTGCAGCCCCTCGCCGGTGTTGGAGTAGCGGCAGTCCGCATCGACGACCACGACGTTGTGCTTCTGCAAGCCGGCCAGCGGGATGCCGGCCGATTCGTCGTACCCGGAGACATCCAGTTCGCGGCCGTTGAGGGTGGCGCCGCGCACCGTCTCGGCGGCGAGGTCGATGTAGGTATCGGCGCCGGGAAGCGCGTCGAACACCACCGTCGTGGTGGAGCGGAACGTGCGATCGCCCGGGCCTCCCTTGCCGTCGGTGACGTCGAGGTCGATCTGGTAGCTGTCGACGGTGACCAGGGCGGCGCGTTCGACGGCTTGGTCCCGGGTGAGATTAGGAAGGGCCACGCGTCCAACTTACGTGCCCCGCTCGGATCTCGGGCACTGCGGGAACAGGGGCGGGGCGCCTACGGTTGTGCTGAACGGTGTGCCGACCGACGAGAGGATTGCGCTATGCCCGAGAAGGCTCCCGAGAAAAGCCAAGCCGATTTCTGGTTCGACCCGCTGTGCCCGTGGTGCTGGATCACGTCGCGCTGGATCCTCGAGGTGGAGAAGGTCCGCGACATCGAGGTGCACTTCCACGTCATGAGCCTGGCGATCCTCAACGAGAACCGCGAAGGACTGGACGACAGATACCGCGAAATGATGAAGCACGCGTGGGGGCCGGTGCGCGTGGCGATCGCCGCCGAGCAAGCCCACGGCGCCGGGGTGCTCGACCCGCTGTACACCGCCATGGGCACCCGGATTCACAACGAGGACAACAAGAACCTCGAAGAGGTCATCAAGCTGTCGCTGGCTGACGCCGGCCTGCCCGCGGAACTCGCCGACGCCGCGCACAGCGAGGCCTACGACGACGCCCTGCGCAAGAGCCACCACGCCGGCATGGACGCGGTCGGTGACGACGTCGGCACGCCGACCATCCACGTCAACGGCGTGGCGTTCTTCGGGCCGGTGCTCTCGAAGATTCCGCGCGGCGAGGAGGCCGGCAAGCTATGGGACGCGTCGGTGACCTTCGCGTCCTACCCGCACTTCTTCGAGCTCAAGCGGACCCGCACCGAGAAGCCCGAATTCGATTAGCGGGCATCCCGTGTAAGGATGGCGGGCATGCGCGTCTACCTCGGCTCTGACCACGCCGGATTCGAGCTCAAGCAGCGGATCATCGAGCACCTCAGAGCGTCCGGGCACGAGCCCGTCGACTGCGGCGCCTACACATACGACGCCGAGGACGACTACCCGGCGTTCTGCATCGCCGCCGCCGCGCGCACGGTGGCCGACCCCGACAGCCTGGGCATCGTGCTCGGCGGGTCGGGCAACGGCGAGCAGATCGCGGCCAACAAGGTGCCGGGAGCCCGCTGCGCGTTGGCGTGGAGCGTCGAGACCGCGACGTTGGCCCGCGAACACAACAACGCCCAGTTGATCGGGATCGGTGGGCGCATGCACACCGTCGAGGAGGCGCTGGCCATCGTCGATGCCTTCCTGACCGCGCAATGGTCGAAAGCCGAACGCCACCAACGACGTATCGACATCCTCGCCGAATACGAACGCACTCACCAGGCGCCGCCGGTTCCCGGCGCGCAGGGCTGACGCGGTATGCCCGAAGGGCATACCCTGCACCGGCTGGCCCGGCTGCACCAGCGCCGCTTTGGCCGGGCGCCCGTCGCGGTGTCGAGCCCGCAGGGTCGTTTCGCCGATTCGGCCGTGGTGGATGGTCGTGTGTTGCGCCGCACCAGCGTCTGGGGCAAGCACCTGTTCCACCACTACGCGGGCGGCCCGATCGTGCACGTGCACCTGGGCCTCTACGGCGCCTTCACCGAATGGCCCCGCGCCGGCGCTGTCCTTCCGGAGCCGGTCGGGCAGGTGCGGATGCGGATGGTCGGCGCCGAATACGGCGCTGACCTGCGCGGCCCCACGGTCTGCGAGGTCATCGACGAGGGCCGGGTCTCCGACGTGCTGGCCAAGCTCGGCCCCGACCCGCTGCGCAACGACGCCGATCCGTCCTGGGCCTGGAAACGAATCGCCAAGTCCCGCAGGCCCGTTGGCGCCTTATTGATGGATCAGACCGTCATGGCCGGCGTGGGCAACGTCTACCGCAGCGAGTTGCTGTTCCGCCACGGCATCGACCCGTTCCGGCCGGGCCGCGACGTCGGCGAGGACGAGTTCTATGCGGCCTGGACGGATCTGGTGGCGCTGATGAAGGTGGGCCTGCGCCGCGGGCAGATCGTCGTGGTCCGGCCCGAGCACGACCACGGCGCGCCGCCGTACCGCCCCGACCGGCCCCGGACGTACGTGTACCGGCGCGCGGGGGAGGCCTGCCGGGTGTGCGGGGACGCGATCCGCACGACGGTGCTGGAGGGCCGCAACGTGTTCTGGTGCCCTAGCTGCCAGAAATGATGCCGTCCCCACCGGCCGGGGAGTCGTCGCGAGAAACGCCTGCGCCTGCTGTTTAGACGCCGCCGCCACCCGGCGGCGCGTCTTGGGTGCGTACTAGATGACGCCCAGCGCGGCGTAGACCTCGTTGCTGAGGGCGAGGCTGCGCGGGTCCGCGTTGGCCTTGGTGGCGTCGAACCGATTCGCCACGTACGCGTAGCCGATCCGGTGTTCCAGGTCGACGAACCCGAACGAGCCACCCAGGCCGCCGTGGCCGAAGATCCGCGGGTTGGGCCCGTTGACGCACCGTTGGTTGAGCATGTAGCCCAGACCCCAGCCGTGGTCGGCGACCCGTGGCCCGAGCACCAGGTCGGTCTCCAAGCCGCCCTGGCACTCCCGCACCAGGTCCATGTGTTCGCGACTGAGCACCTTCTCCTGGGCGAGCGCGTTGTAGAAGGTGGCCAGCCCCAGGGCCGACACCTGGCCGTTCGTGCCGGGGAACTCGAGCTGGCGCCACAGCCGCAGGTCGTGCGAGCCCAGCTCGTCGTCCGGGGCGAAGCCCATCGAGATCGACAGCCCGGCCTTGGGGTGCTCGGCCAGGCTGGTCGGGTAGCCGGGGGCTTGCGCGTCGGCCAGCAGGTCGCGGGCGTGCGGCTTGTTGACCCGCTCGGCGCAGCGGTCTTGTTCGGCCAGCGACAGCCCGATGTGGACGTCGGCGCCGAACGGCTCGGCGATCTCGGTGCGCAGGTACTGGCCGATCGTCCGGCCCGTGACGCGGCGGAACACCTCGCCGAGGATGAATCCGAAGGTGGTCATGTGGTAGCCCTGGGCGGTGCCCGGCTCCCAATAGGGTTCGGCGGCGGCCAGTTGCGTGCAGACGAAGTCCCAGTCGGCGACGTCTTCCCAGCGCATCCGGCGGCGGGGGCCGATCACGCCGGAGCGGTGACTCATCACCATCGCCAGCGTGATGTCCTGCTTGCCCGCCTGTCCGAACTCGGGCCAGTAGCGGGCGACCGGGGCCTGCAGGTCCAGCTCGCCGCGGTCGGCGAGGTGGTGGACGCAGGTGGCCGACAGGCCCTTGGTGCCGGACAACACCGTGGTCAGGGTGTTTTGTTGCCAGGGCCGGGTGTGGGCGGCATCGGCCCAGCCGCCCCAGAGATTGGCGACCAGGGTCCCGTCCACCCACACCGCGACGGCCGCGCCGACCTCGTCGCCCAGCGTGAAGTTTCGCTCGAACGCGTCGCGCACTCCGGCGAAGTCCGACGCGCATGAGCCGAGGATTTTGACGTCGCTCATGGCGCCTCTCTGTGGAGCAGATCCTCACCCCGAGCGGGCGACGGGAATCGAACCCGCGTAGCTAGTTTGGAAGACTAGGGCTCTACCATTGAGCTACGCCCGCATGTGTTAGTCGAGCGTGACTGTAGCTGTCGACGAAGATCAAATCTAATCGACGCGGTCTTGTGATCGCTCCGTGAGGGCGTGCGAGGCCGCCGCGAAGCCTGTGGTCAACCCCGCCCCGCGGGGCCTTAGGATCATCGAGGTCAGCGCGGGGTGTAGCGCAGCTTGGTAGCGCATCCGCTTTGGGAGCGGAAGGCCGCAGGTTCAAATCCTGTCACCCCGACCAGCACGACCCCGTGCCGCGCGCCTGCGGCCCACCGAACGCCAGGAACGACCACCGAGGAGCACCCCCGTGAAGAGCACCGTCGAGCAGCTGAGCCCCACCCGGGTCCGCATCAACGTGGAGGTGCCGTTCGCCGAACTCGAGCCCGACTTCCAGCGCGCCTACCGGGAGCTGGCCAAGCAGGTGCGGCTGCCCGGGTTCCGGCCCGGTAAGGCGCCGGCGAAGTTGCTGGAGGCGCGGTTCGGCCGGGAGGCGCTGCTCGACCAGGTCGTCAACGAGGCGTTGCCCGCGCGGTACGGGCAGGCGGTCGTGGATTCGGAAGTGCAGCCCCTCGGTCAGCCCGACATCGAGGTGACGAAGAAGGAGTACGGCCAGGAGCTGGCGTTCACCGCCGAGGTCGACGTCCGCCCCAAGATCGAGCTGCCGGATCTGGGCGCGCTGAAGATCTCGGTGGACCCCGTCGAGGTCAGCGACGAAGACGTCGACGCCGAGCTGGAGTCGCTGCGCGCGCGGTTCGGCACGCTGACCGGGGTCGACCGGCCCGTGGCCACCGGAGACTTCGTCTCGATCGACCTGTCGGCCACCATCGACGGCGAAGAGGTGCCCGGGGCCGCCGCGGAGGGGCTGTCCCACGAGGTCGGGTCGGGCCGGCTGATCGCGGGCCTCGACGACGCGCTGGTCGGCCTGTCCGTCGACGAGTCCAGGGAGTTCACCGCGCAGCTGGCGGCCGGCGAACACGCCGGGCAAGACGCCCAGGTGACCGTCACGGTCCGGTCGATCAAACAGCGCGAGCTCCCTGAGCCCGACGACGAATTCGCCCAACTGGCCAGCGAGTTCGACACCATCGAGGAGCTGCGGTCCAACCTGCGCGACCAGGTCGGCCAGGTCAAGCGCGCGCAGCAGGCCGACCGGATCCGTAACGCCGCCCTGGACACCCTCCTCGAACAGGTCGACGTGCCGCTGCCGGAGGCGATCGTCCAGGCGCAGTACGACAGCACCATGCACGACGCGCTGCACGGCCTCGACCACGACGACGCCAAGCTCGACGAGGCGCTCGCCGGGCAGGGCAAGACGCGCGATGAGTTCGAGACCGAGACGCGCGCCGCCGCGGAGACGGACGTCAAGCGGCAGCTGCTGCTGGATGCGCTCGCCGACCAGCTGGAGGTCCAGGTCGGCCAGGACGACCTGACCGAGCGGCTGGTGATGACGTCTCGCCAATACGGCATCGAGCCGCAGCAGCTGCTGGGCTACCTGCAGGAGAACAACCAGCTGCCGGCCATGTTCGCCGACGTGCGGCGCGGTCTGGCGATCGCCGAGGTGGTGCGCGCGGCGACGGTCACCGATACCGCCGGGAACACCATCGACACCGGTGAGTTCTTCGGCAAGCGGTCCGAGGCCGACGCACCGGAAGGCGCCGACGACGCCGACGACGCCGAGGCCCCCGACGACGAAGCCGAGTGACGCTGTAAGCGAAAGCGCCCAATTGAGGGGGAGCGTGGGCGCGAAACGGTGGGCTCGGTTGGTTAGTGTCGGTGCATAGAAGAACTCGAGAAAGCAGGTAACCCAGTCGTGTCTGACATGCGTTCGCCCTCGCAGGGTCTCAACCTCACGGACTCGGTCTATGAGCGCTTGCTCTCCGAGCGCATCATCTTCCTGGGTTCGGAGGTCAACGACGAGGTCGCCAATCGGCTGTGCGCGCAGATCCTGCTGCTCGCCGCCGAGGACGCGGACAAGGACATCTCGCTCTACATCAACTCGCCAGGCGGATCGATCAGCGCCGGCATGGCGATCTACGACACCATGGTGCTGGCGCCCTGCGACATCGCCACCTATGCGATGGGCATGGCCGCCTCGATGGGGGAGTTCCTGCTGGCGGCCGGCACCAAGGGCAAGCGCTACGCGCTGCCGCACGCGCGCATCCTGATGCACCAGCCGCTCGGCGGGGTGACCGGAAGCGCGGCCGACATCGCCATCCAGGCCGAGCAGTTCCACGTCATCAAGAAGGAGATGTTCCGGCTCAACGCCGAATTCACCGGGCAGTCGATCGAACGCATCGAGGCGGATTCCGACCGCGACCGCTGGTTCACCGCCCAGGAGGCCCTCGAATACGGGTTCGTCGACCACATCATCACCCGCGCCGCCCACATCACCAACGGAGAAGCCCAGTGAGCACCCAGCACCCCAACATCCAGCCGCAGGCGCGCTACATCCTGCCGTCGTTCATCGAGCACTCCAGCTTCGGCGTCAAGGAGTCCAACCCCTACAACAAGCTGTTCGAGGAGCGCATCATCTTCCTCGGCGTCCAGGTCGACGACGCTTCGGCGAACGACATCATGGCGCAGCTGCTGGTGCTGGAGTCGCTGGACCCCGACCGCGACATCACCATGTACATCAACTCGCCCGGCGGCGGTTTCACCTCGCTGATGGCGATCTACGACACCATGCAGTACGTGCGCGCCGACATCCAGACAGTGTGCCTGGGTCAGGCCGCCTCCGCGGCGGCGGTGCTGCTGGCCGCGGGCACTCCCGGTAAGCGGATGGCGCTGCCCAACGCCCGGGTGCTGATCCACCAGCCGTCGTTGCAGGGTGTGATCCAGGGCCAGTTCTCGGATCTGGAGATCCAGGCCGCCGAGATCGAGCGGATGCGCACGCTGATGGAGACCACGTTGGCCCGCCACACCGGCAAGGACGCCGCGACGGTCCGCAAGGACACCGACCGGGACAAGATCCTGACCGCGGACGAGGCCAAGGAGTACGGGATCATCGACACCGTGCTGGAGTACCGGAAGCTTTCCGCGCAGACCGCTTAGCGACATTCGCCGAGCGTGAACTCACGGCCAGTTTTTCGCTGATTTTTCGCCGCCAGTGCACGCTCGGCGCAGCTCCGCAATGTCGGCCGGGCGCACCTGGCAGCAGCCGCCGCCGATGCGCGCCCCGGCGGCCACCCACCGCGCGGCGAGCGGTGCGGAAAGCGTGCGCGGCCGCGATCGTCGCGCCGGCGCGGAAATAGGCGGCGTGGACGGCGACGATCTCGTGGGGGTCGTCCGCCAGGAGCCTGGCCGACCACAACGGGTCGGACAGGTCGTGACCGCGCGCCTCGAGCTCGGTGGCCAGACCGCCATCGTTGATCAGGACCGACTCGCTGATCGGAGCCAATTCCACCCGGCCACTGTAGGGTGATTTCGTGGGGATCTGCCCGGGCTCCGCCCCAGGCCGGCATCCCCCGGCGGAAGTAGGGCGGTCGCCGCACCAGCCTCGGTCGGGTAACGACCGCGACACGCCAAAGACACGCAAAGCGCGTCTTTCGCGAGTGACGGGCGCCGTGTGGCTATATGTTTCAACCAGACGGGATCAGCATGACTCCCCCGAATATCATGGGCGCGATTCGGCCTTAATGGTCGCGTCGGGCCCGATCTAGCGGGTAGCGTCGGGGCATACATGCGGCAGAGCACGACGAACGGCGAAAAGGAAGTAGGCCCTCAGCACCATGGCGCGCATCGGAGACGGCGGTGACCTGCTGAAGTGCTCGTTCTGCGGGAAGAGCCAGAAGCAGGTCAAGAAACTCATTGCGGGCCCCGGTGTGTACATCTGCGATGAATGCATCGATCTGTGCAACGAGATCATCGAAGAGGAACTCGCCGACGCCGACGACGTCAAACTCGACGAACTCCCCAAGCCGGTCGAAATCCGGGAGTTCTTGGAGGGCTACGTCATCGGGCAGGACACGGCCAAGCGGACGCTGGCCGTCGCGGTCTACAACCACTACAAGCGCATCCAGGCCGGCGAGAAGGGTCGTGACTCGCGGCACGAGCCGGTCGAGCTGACCAAGTCCAACATCCTGATGCTCGGTCCCACCGGCTGCGGCAAGACGTACCTGGCCCAGACGCTCGCCAAGATGCTCAACGTGCCGTTCGCGATCGCCGACGCCACCGCGCTGACCGAAGCCGGATACGTCGGCGAGGACGTCGAAAACATTCTGCTCAAACTCATTCAGGCCGCCGACTACGACGTCAAGCGCGCCGAGACCGGCATCATCTACATCGACGAGGTCGACAAGATCGCCCGCAAGAGCGAGAACCCGTCGATCACCCGCGACGTCTCCGGCGAGGGCGTGCAGCAGGCCCTGCTGAAGATCCTGGAGGGCACCCAGGCGTCGGTGCCCCCGCAGGGCGGCCGCAAGCACCCGCACCAAGAGTTCATCCAGATCGACACCACCAACGTGCTGTTCATCGTCGCGGGTGCGTTCGCCGGCCTGGAGAAGATCATCTACGAGCGCGTCGGCAAGCGCGGCCTGGGCTTCGGCGCCGAGGTGCGCTCCAAGGCCGAGATCGACACCACCGACCACTTCGCCGAGGTCATGCCCGAGGACCTGATCAAGTTCGGGTTGATCCCCGAGTTCATCGGCCGGCTGCCGGTGGTCGCGTCGGTGACCAACCTGGACCGGGAGTCGTTGGTCAAGATCCTGTCCGAGCCGAAGAACGCTCTGGTCAAGCAGTACACCCGGCTATTCGAGATGGACGGCGTCGAGCTCGAGTTCACCGACGACGCGCTGGAGGCGATCGCCGATCAGGCCATCCACCGCGGCACGGGCGCCCGTGGCCTGCGGGCCATCATGGAAGAGGTCCTGTTGCCGGTGATGTATGACATCCCGAGCCGCGACGACGTCGCCAAGGTCGTGGTGACCAAGGAGACCGTGCAGGACAACGTGCTGCCGACGATCGTGCCGCGCAAGCCCTCGCGCTCCGAGCGCCGCGACAAGAGCGCCTGACAGCCGCTCGGCCGGCCGGCCATTCGGGTATTAGATGCCCATGCCGGCCGCCACCGAGATCGACAGTCCCGTACCGCGCCGGCTGACCCACGCGCTGGACCTGCTGAACTTCCTGCTCGCCGACGTCCGCGACGGGCTCGGGCCCTACCTGTCGATCTACCTGTTGTTGGCCCATCACTGGGACCAGGCGTCGATCGGGTTCGTCATGGCGGTCGGCGGGATCGGGGCGATCGTCGCGCAGGCGCCCGCCGGCGCGTTGGTGGACCGGAGCACGGCCAAGCGGGCGCTGATCATCGGCGGCGCGCTGACCGTCACGGCCGGGTCGCTGGCCATGCCGATGTTCCCCGGGCTCTATTCGATCTCGGTCTTGCAGGCCCTGACCGGCATCGCCGGCTCGGTCTTCGCCCCGGCTCTGGCCGCGATCACCCTGGGCGTCGTGGGACCCCGGTTCTTCTCCCGGCGGATCGGGCGCAACGAGTCGTTCAACCACGCGGGCAACGCGTCGGCCGCCGCCATCACCGGCGGGCTGGCCTACTCCTTCGGGCCGGTGGTGGTGTTCTGGGTGCTTGCGGTCATGGCGGCCACCAGTGTGCTTGCGACGCTTGGGATTCCGGGCGACGCGATCGACCACGACGTGGCCCGCGGCATGGACCACGTGCCGGGCGGGCCGCACGAGACGCCCTCCCGGCTGGCGGCGCTGCTGCACAATCGCAGGCTGATGATCTTCGCGGCGACCGTCGTCGCCTTCCACTTCGCCAACGCCGCCATGCTGCCGCTGGTCGGTCAGCTGTTGGCGCTGCGCAACAGGGACGTCGGCACCGCGCTGATGGCCGGCTGCATCGTGGCCGCGCAGGTGGTGATGGTGCCGGTGGCCTACCTGGCCGGGGCCAAGGCCGATTCGTGGGGACGGAAGCCGATCTTCCTGCTCGGTTTCGGGGTGCTGGCCGCGCGCGGATTCCTCTACACCCTGTCCGGCAACCCCTACTGGCTGGTCGGGGTGCAGCTGCTGGACGGCGTCGGCGCCGGCGTGTTCGGGGCGCTGTTTCCCCTCGTGGTCCAGGACGTCACGCACGGCAGCGGCCGGTTCAACGTCAGCCTCGGCGCGGTGACGGCCGCGACGGGGATCGGCGCGTCGGTGTCGAATCTCGTCGCGGGCTGGATCGTGGTGGCCGCCGGCTACGACGCCGCCTTCGCCTTCCTGGGGGCGCTCGCCGGCGCCGGCTTTTTCCTGTACCTGATCGCGATGCCGGAAACGGCGCCGAGAGAATTGCGCGCCGCCGCGCGAAAGTGACCAATACCACAGTTTTGCACGGACCGCACCACCCTCGCCGCGCTGACTTCGGCTTTAGGCGTAAAACCGCTGCATGTAAGGGTTTAGAGACGCCCATTCTCGCCTTAAAGAAGTGCCATAATTGGTACTACCAGTGACACACAAGCGCGAGGGCGCGGGAGCCGCTGCTACGGCGCGTACCCTAAAACTCCAGCGAAGTGCCTATCCGGATAACGAATGGAAGGCGGATACGTGGATCCGAACGGCAGCGGAGCCGGGTCTGATTCTCACAACGGCTCGAATGGGTCCCCTTCCGGCGGCGGGTCCGAGCGCCGGCGCCTGGAACAAGTCGTCATTCGCTTCGCCGGGGACTCCGGCGACGGCATGCAGCTGACCGGCGACCGGTTCACGTCTGAGGCAGCGCTTTTCGGCAACGACCTGGCCACCCAGCCGAACTATCCCGCCGAGATCCGGGCCCCCGCAGGGACGCTGCCCGGCGTGTCGTCCTTCCAGATCCAGATCGCCGACTACGACATCCTCACCGCCGGTGACCGCCCGGACGTGCTCGTCGCGATGAACCCGGCGGCGCTCAAGGCCAACCTCGGCGACCTGCCCCGCGGCGGCATGGTGATCGCGAACTCCGACGAGTTCACCAAGCGGAACCTGACCAAGGTGGGCTACGTCACGAACCCGCTGGAGTCCGACGAGTTGTCCGACTACGTCGTGCATTCCGTCGCGATGACCACGCTGACCCTGGGCGCCGTGGAGGCGATCGGCGCGTCGAAGAAGGACGGCCAGCGCGCCAAGAACATGTTCGCGCTGGGCCTGCTGTCGTGGATGTACGGCCGCCCGATCGAGACCAGCGAGAAGTTCATCCGGGAGAAGTTCGCCCGCAAGCCCGACATCGCCGAGGCCAACGTCTTGGCCCTCAAGGCCGGCTGGAACTACGGCGAGACGACCGAGGCGTTCGGCACCACCTACGAGGTGTCCCGGGCCACGTTGCCCTCCGGCGAATACCGCCAAATCTCCGGCAACACCGCGATGGCCTACGGCATCGTCGCGGCGGGTCAGCTTGCCGGTATCCAGGTGGTTCTCGGTAGCTACCCGATCACGCCGGCGTCGGACATCCTGCACGAGCTGTCCAAGCACAAGAACTTCAACGTGATCACCTTCCAGGCCGAGGACGAGATCGGCGGCATCTGCGCCGCCATCGGCGCCTCGTACGGCGGTGCGCTCGGCGTCACGAGCACGTCCGGCCCGGGGATCTCGCTGAAGTCCGAAGCGTTGGGCCTGGCGGTGATGACCGAATTGCCGTTGCTGGTCATCGACGTTCAGCGCGGCGGCCCCTCGACCGGCCTGCCGACCAAGACCGAGCAGGCCGACCTGCTGCAGGCGTTGTACGGCCGCAACGGCGAGTCGCCGGTGGCGGTGCTGGCGCCGCGCTCGCCATCCGACTGCTTCGAAACGGCGCTCGAGGCGGTGCGCATCGCGGTCTCGTATCACACCCCGGTGATCGTGTTGTCCGACGGCGCGATCGCCAACGGCTCTGAGCCGTGGCGCATTCCGGACGTCGGCGCGCTGCAGCCGATTACGCACACGTTCGCCCAGCCGGACGAGCCCTTCCAGCCGTACAACCGCGACCCCGAGACGCTCGCCCGCCAATTCGCCGTTCCGGGCACCCCGGGCCTGGAGCACCGCATCGGTGGCCTGGAGGCCGCGAACGGTTCGGGCGCCATCTCCTACGAGCCGGTCAACCACGACCTGATGGTTCGGTTGCGGCAGGCCAAGATTGACGGCATCTCGGTGCCCGACCTCGAGGTCGACGACCCGACCGGCGACGCCGAGCTGCTGCTCATCGGCTGGGGCAGCTCGTACGGGCCGATCGGCGAGGCCTGCCGGCGGGCGCGGCGCAAGGGCGTCAAGGTCGCGCACGCCCACCTGCGCCACCTCAACCCCTTCCCGGCCAACCTGGGCGACGTGCTGCGGCGTTATCCCATGGTGGTCTGCCCGGAGATGAATCTTGGCCAGCTGTCGCTGCTGCTGCGCGGCAAATACCTGGTCGACGTGCAATCGGTCGCCAAGGTCCAGGGTGTCGCGTTCCTGGCGGACGAGATCGGCCGCGTCATTCGCGCCGCGTTGGGTGGCACGCTGGCCGAAATCGAGCAAGACAAGACGATGGTCGCCAGAATGGCGGCAGCAACGGTTGGAGCGGGAGCTAGCGAATGACCGACCTGATGGGAAATCTGGCGGGCACGGACCTCGGGCTGTCCCCGAGGTTGAAGAAGAACGACGGCGTGCCCACCACGGATCAGCCGCAAAAGGGCAAGGACTTCACCAGCGACCAAGAGGTCCGGTGGTGTCCCGGGTGCGGTGACTACGTCATCCTCAACACGATCCGTAACTTCCTGCCCGAGCTCGGGTTGCGCCGCGAGAACATCGTGTTCATCAGTGGCATCGGTTGCTCGAGCCGGTTCCCGTATTACCTGGAGACCTACGGCTTCCACTCCATCCACGGCCGCGCGCCCGCGATCGCGACCGGCCTGGCGCTGGCCCGCGAGGACCTCTCGGTGTGGGTGGTCACCGGCGACGGCGACGCCCTGTCGATCGGCGGCAACCACCTGATCCACGCGCTGCGCCGCAACGTCAACATCACGATCCTGTTGTTCAACAACCGGATCTACGGGCTGACCAAGGGCCAGTACTCGCCGACGTCGGAGGTCGGCAAGGTCACCAAGTCCACGCCCATGGGTTCCCTGGACCACCCGTTCAACCCGGTGTCACTGGCGCTGGGCGCCGAGGCGACGTTCGTCGGCCGCGCCCTCGACTCCGACCGCAACGGGCTGACCGAGGTGTTGCGCGCCGCCGCGGAGCACCGCGGTGCGGCCGTGGTCGAAATCCTGCAGGACTGCCCGATTTTCAACGACGGCTCCTTCGACGTGCTGCGCAAGGAGGGCGCCGAGGAGCGGGTGGTCAACATCCGCCACGGCGAGCCGATCACCTTCGGCGCCGACGGTGAGTACTGCGTGGTGAAGTCGGGCTTCGGCCTCGAGTTCGCCAAGACCGCCGACGTGGCCGTGGACGAAATCATGGTGCACGACGCGCATACCGACGACTCGGCCTACGCCTTCGCGCTGTCCCGGCTCTCCGATCAGAACCTCGAGCACACCGTGCTGGGCATCTTCCGTGACGTCAGCAGGCCGACCTACGACGACGCGGCGCGCTCGCAGGTGCAGGCCGCCCGGGCCTCCAAGCCGTTCGACGACGCCGCCCTGCAGGCGCTGCTGCGCGGGCGCGACACGTGGACCGTCGACTGACGTGGGCGAAACGAGTTCACTGGCCGGCGTAGTGCTCGCCGGCGGCGCGTCGCAGCGGATGGGCCGCGACAAGGCGAGCCTCCCGGTCCCCGGTTCTGCCGGGGGATCCGGTGCGGCCACGATGGTCGAGCATGTGGTCGGCGTCCTCCGACAGCGTTGCGACCCGGTCCTTGTCATGGCGGCCCAGGGCCAACCGCTGCCCGATTTACCGGCGCGGGTCATGCGCGACGAGCTGCGCGGGCTGGGACCGCTGCCGGCGACGGGACGGGCGTTGCGCGCGGCCGCCGAAGCGGGCGCCCGGCTCGCCTTCGTCTGCGCCGTCGACATGCCGTTCCTGGCCGTCGAACTCATCGACGACCTCGCGCGCCGCGCGCGGGAGACCGGCGCGGAAGTGGTGCTGCCGTGGGACGGCCAGGACCACTATCTGGCGGCGGTGTACCGGACCGACCTGGCCGACCGGGTCGACGCCTTGGTGGCCGCGGGGGAGCGCAAGATGCGCGCTTTGGTGGACGCGTCGGACGCCCAGCGCGTCGTGACGTCGGATTCGCGGCCGCTGACCAACGTCAATACCGACGCCGAGCTGCGCGGCCTCGCGCAAGCGCGCGGCTGACGCGTCCGGCGAGCCCGCCGGGCAGAACCGTGCCGGATAAGTCCCGCTAGAACCATCCGCGTGCCGCGGGAATCCGCACGCGAATTCGACAGAAGTCGAGTTTCCTTTCCGTCAAGTAGCGCGTTTCGGTGCCGGCGGCGCTGACCGGATGCCCACTATCGGCCACCGATCGTGATCTGTTGAGCGACCGGATGATTCGGGATCGAATTGCCGTCGCACGCCTGGGCCAGTGGCACCGGTGCGCGTCGCGTCAGCCGAAATACCATGCGTGATCAGCAAATTGGTGCGCCCGAGCGAGTCGCACGGTTCGCCGTTGCGATGGGGTCGGCGGGATTGCGATGACGCAGTGGCGCGCCGGCGAAAGTCACTGTGGGAAAACGTTTTTCGCGATCGGCGTGCCGGCCTGGCCGGGCGTGACACCGATCGTGCGTGCGTTATTGGAACGATGCAAGTTGGCCAGCGGCACAACATGATTCGGGTGTATGGGCCGGGCGTGTTGGGTGACCGCATCGCGTAACTTGTTGTAGTCTGCGCCGCTTCGCCCCCCGGACCCGGGTCCGCCATGGCCGCAACGTGCTAAATGCGGGAGCGCAAATACGTGGGCCAGTTCACAAAATGGGCGTGATTCGGCTCACGATTTGAAAGCGTTTGCGATTCTTGGGTACTTGCCGGAATTGCGGTGCTGACCTGCCGAAAGCGCGATGGGATTGGGCCGTGATCGCGCCGTTACCGAAACGAGATATCCGTTTTCCGAAGATGACGAATGCCGCCGGGTCTCGTACGGTCCCTGTTAGCCCGCAACGGGTTACGGAAGAGTAACTGAAAACAGAATCACGGACCCCGCGTGTGAGCGGGGCCGCGGACGGCGAAGCCGGTCCGTGGCCGGCGGGTAGCAACCCGCTGGGCGACTCGAGCCCACCGCTGTCGTGCCAGGACAGGTCGGCACGTCCCGAAGCAGGTTGTCCACATCAACCACACATCGTCAGCCCACCCCGTGGGCTTGCTTTGGCGCGCGCGCACCGCGAAAGGAAAGATATTGAAGAACGTCCGTAAGACGCTCGTTCTTGCCGCGGTCACGGGCACCCTCGTGACCATCCCGTCGGCCACCGCCACCGCGGAACCGATGGGGATCGACCCCAACATGCCGCCCGCCGCGGCGCCGGACGCGCCGCCGCCCCCGGCTCCGGACGCGCCGCCGCCCCCGGCC
>NZ_GG770554.1:1142665-1172381 GCF_000164135.1 Mycobacterium parascrofulaceum ATCC BAA-614
GCCCCCGGCGCCGGACGCCCCGCCGCCGGCTCCCGCGGGTTTTGACCCCAACGTGCCGCCGCCTCCGGGCCCGGACGCCCCGCCGCCTCCGCCGGTGCGGGCCTACAGCGTGAATTGGGATGCCATCGCGCAGTGCGAATCGGGTGGTAACTGGTCGATCAACACCGGAAACGGCTTCTCCGGTGGCCTGCAGTTCACGCCGAGCACCTGGCACGCCAACGGTGGCTCCGGCTCGCCGGCCGGCGCGAGCCGCGAAGAGCAGATCCGGGTCGCCGAGAACGTCCTGCACTCGCAGGGCATCGGCGCATGGCCGGTCTGCGGGCGCCGCGGCTGACCGTCGCAGTAACAAGCAGTAACAAGTAGTGCCGGGCCCTCGGGCCCGGCACTACTTGTCTGTGGGCCGTGTCCGCGGGTCGGGTAGCGTCGGGCCCGTGACCGCAACGCCGCGCGAATTCGACATCGTGTTGTACGGGGCGACCGGCTTCGTCGGGAAGTTGACCGCCGAATACCTGGCCCGGTCCGGGCCGGACATCCGCGTGGCGCTGGCCGGCAGATCGACCGACCGCTTGCGGGCCGTCCGCGACACGCTGGGTGAATCCGCCCGGTCCTGGCCGCTCGTCGCGGCCGACGCATCGTCGCCGTCGACGCTGAACGAGATGGCGGCGCGCACCCGGGTCGTCATCACCACGGTCGGGCCGTATACCCGCTACGGGCTGCCGCTGGTGGCCGCCTGCGCGGCGGCGGGCACCGACTACGCCGACCTGACCGGCGAGGCGATGTTCGTCCGCGAGAGCATCGACTCCTATCACAAGCAGGCGGCCGATACCGGCGCCCGCATCGTGCACGCCTGCGGATTCGACTCCGTGCCTTCCGACCTCAGTGTCTACGCGCTGTACCGGGCGGCGCGGGACGACGGCGCGGGCGAGCTCGCCGACACCGACCTCGTCGTCCGGTCCTTCTCCGGCGGGGTGTCCGGCGGAACGGTCGCGTCGATGCTGGAGGTGCTGGACGCGGCGTCCCGTGATCCCGACGCTCGCCGCCAACTCGCGGACCCGTACACGCTGAGCACCGACCGCAGCGCCGAGCCGGAGATCGGCCCGCAGCCCGACCTGCCGTGGCGCCGGGGTCGTCAGATCGCGCCGGAACTGACCGGCGTGTGGACGTCGGGATTCGTGATGGCGCCCTACAACACCCGTATCGTGCGGCGCAGCAACGCATTACTGGACTGGGCGTATGGCCGGCAGTTCCGTTACACCGAAAGCATGAGCCTGGGATCGTCGCCGCTGGCGCCCGTGGCATCGGCGGCGGTGGGCGGGATCGCCAACGCCACCTTCGGATTGGGCAGCCGCTATTTCCGGCTGCTGCCGCGCCGGCTGGTGGAGCGCATCGTCCCCAAGCCCGGCACGGGGCCCAGCGAGGCGGCGCGGGAGCGCGGTTACTACCGGATCGAGACCTACACCACCACGACCACCGGCGCCCGCTACGTCGCGCGTATGGAACAACGCGGAGACCCCGGCTACAAGGCGACCTCGGTGCTGTTGGGGGAGTGCGGCCTTGCCCTCGCGTTCGACCGCGACAAGCTGCCCAACCTGCACGGCGTGCTGACCCCCGCGGCCGCGATGGGCGACGCGCTGCTGGACAGGTTCCCGGCCGCGGGTGTGACGCTGCAGGTCGACCGGCTGGCGCAGTGACCCGGCTCACCTGCAATTTGGGCACTTACATCGGGGCGAATGCCGCTCCCTAGAATTGACGGGTGACCGCCAGCCACAGCCCCGCCACCGAGCTGCCCAAGTCGTGGGATCCCGCTGCGGCCGAAGGCGCCATCTACCAGAAGTGGCTCGACGCGGGCTACTTCGAGGCCGACCCGACGAGCAACAAACCCGGTTACTCGATCGTGCTCCCGCCTCCCAACGTGACCGGCAGCCTGCACATGGGCCACGCGCTGGAGCACACCATGATGGATGCCCTGACCCGTCGCAAGAGAATGCAGGGCTATGAGGTGCTCTGGCAGCCGGGCATGGACCACGCCGGCATCGCCACCCAGAGCGTGGTGGAACGCCAGCTCGCCGTCGACGGCAAGACCAAGGAGGATTTCGGCCGCGAGCTGTTCGTCGAAAAGGTGTGGGACTGGAAGCGCGAATCCGGCGGTGCCATCGGCGGCCAGATGCGCCGGCTCGGCGACGGGGTCGCCTGGAGCCGTGACCGGTTCACCATGGACGAGGGTCTGTCGCGGGCGGTCCGCACCATCTTCAAGCGGCTCTACGACGCCGGGCTGATCTACCGGGCCGAGCGACTGGTCAACTGGTCCACGGTTCTTCAGACGGCGCTCTCCGACATCGAGGTCACCTACGAAGAGGTCGAAGGCGAACTGGTGTCGTTTCGCTACGGCTCGCTCGACGATTCGCAGCCCCACATCGTCGTCGCCACCACGCGTGTCGAGACGATGCTCGGAGACACCGCCATCGCGGTTCACCCCGAGGACGAGCGCTACCGCCACCTCGTTGGCACCACCCTGCCGCACCCCTTCGTCGACCGGCAGCTCCTCATCGTCGCCGACGAACACGTGGACCCCGAATTCGGCACGGGCGCGGTGAAAGTCACGCCCGCACACGATCCCAACGACTTCGAAATCGGCCTCCGGCATCAACTGCCGATGATCTCGATCATGGACACCAAAGGCCGGATCGCCGACACCGGAACGCAATTCGACGGCATGGACCGGTTCGATGCCCGCGTCGCGGTGCGCGAGGCGTTGGCCGCCGAGGGTCGCGTCGTCGAGGAGAAGCGTCCCTACCTGCACAGCGTCGGGCATTCCGAACGCAGCGGCGAGCCGATCGAACCGCGGCTGTCGCTGCAATGGTGGGTCCGGGTCGAGACCCTGGCCAAGGCCGCCGGTGATGCGGTCCGCAACGGCGACACCGTGATTCACCCCGCCAGCCTGGAACCGCGGTGGTTCGCCTGGGTCGACGACATGCACGACTGGTGCATCTCGCGGCAGCTGTGGTGGGGCCATCGCATCCCGATCTGGTACGGGCCGGGTGGCGAGCAGGTGTGCGTCGGCCCGGACGAGACACCGCCGGAAGGCTGGGAGCAGGATCCCGACGTGCTGGACACCTGGTTCTCCTCGGCCCTGTGGCCGTTCTCCACGCTGGGCTGGCCGGAGACGACCCCCGAGCTGGAAAAGTTCTATCCCACAAGCGTTTTGGTCACCGGCTACGACATCCTGTTCTTCTGGGTGGCCCGGATGATGATGTTCGGCACCTTCGTCGGGGCCGACGACGCGATCACGCTCGACGGCCGCCGTGGGCCGCAGGTGCCGTTCACCGATGTGTTCCTGCACGGGCTGATCCGCGACGAATTCGGCCGCAAGATGAGCAAGTCCAAGGGCAACGTCATCGACCCGCTGGACTGGGTGGACATGTTCGGGGCGGACGCGCTCAGGTTCACCCTGGCCCGCGGCGCCAGCCCGGGCGGCGACCTGGCCGTCAGCGAGGACGCCGTCCGGGCGTCGCGCAATTTCTGTACCAAGCTGTTCAACGCCACCCGTTACGCGCTGCTGAACGGCGCCCAGCTTGCGCCCCTGCCGGGGCACGGCGAGCTGACCGACGCCGACCGCTGGATTTTGGGGCGGCTGGAAGAGGTTCGCACCGAAGTCGACGCGGCCCTCGACGGCTACGAGTTCAGCCGTGCCTGCGAGGCGCTCTACCACTTCGCGTGGGACGAATTCTGTGACTGGTACGTCGAATTGGCCAAGACTCAGCTGGCCGACGGGAACGCGCACACCACCGCCGTGCTCGCCGCGGTGCTGGACACGCTGCTGCGGCTGCTGCACCCGGTGATCCCGTTCCTCACCGAGGCGTTGTGGCAGGCGCTGACCAATCGGGAGTCGCTGGTGGTCGCCGAGTGGCCGACATCGTCGGGCTTCAGCCTGGATCCGGTTGCCGCACAACGGGTCAGCGATATGCAGCGACTGGTCACCGAGGTCCGCCGGTTCCGGAGCGATCAAGGCCTGGCCGACCGGCAGAAAGTGCCGGCCCGGCTCGGCGGGATGGACGGCGCCGACCTGAGCGATCAGGTGGCCGCGGTGACGTCGCTGGCCTGGCTCACCGCGCCGGGCGACGATTTCGAACCGTCGGTGTCGTTGGAGGTGCGGCTCGGCCCCGGCATGAACAGCACGGTCGTGGTCGAACTCGACACCTCGGGCACCATCGACGTCGCCGCCGAACGCCGCCGCCTGGAGAAAGACCTCGCCGCGGCGCACAAGGAACTGGCGTCGACCACCGCCAAACTGGCCAACGAGGAATTCCTGGCCAAGGCACCGCCGAACGTCGTCGGCAAGATCCGCGACCGCCAGCGCGTGGCCCAGGACGAGACCGACCGGATCAACGCGCGGCTGGCCGGGCTGCAGTGAGCGCTCGATGACCGAGCCCGGCGACTGGCGCGACGAGGGCCACCAGAACGGCGAGGCCGTCAGCCTGGCCCCCACCCCGGACGAGATCGCCTCCCTGTTGCAGGTCGAACACCTGCTGGACCAGCGCTGGCCGGAGACGAAGATCGAGCCGAGCCTGACCCGGATCAGCGCGCTGATGGACCTGCTGGGCTCGCCGCAACTGGCGTATCCCTGCATCCACATCGCCGGCACCAACGGCAAGACGTCGGTGGCGCGCATGGTCGACGCGCTGGTCACCGCGCTGCACCGGCGCACCGGGCGTACCACCAGCCCGCACCTGCAGTCGGCGGTCGAGCGCATCGCGATCGACGGCCGGCCCATCAGTCCGGCGCAATACGTGGCGACATACCGCGAAATCGAGCCGTTCGTGCAGATGATCGACGCGCAATCGCAGGACGCCGGTGGCCCGGCCATGAGCAAGTTCGAGGTGCTGACCGCCATGGCGTTCGCCGCGTTCGCGGACGCGCCCGTCGACGTCGCGGTCGTCGAGGTCGGCATGGGCGGCCGGTGGGATGCCACCAACGTCGTCAACGCGCCGGTGGCGGTCATCACCCCGGTCGGCATCGACCACGTCGAATACCTCGGTGACGACCTCCCCGCCATCGCCGGCGAGAAGGCGGGCATCATCACCAAGGCTGCCGAGGGCGCACCCGACACCGTCGCCGTCATCGCGCGCCAGGCGCCCGAGGCGATGGGGGTGCTGCTCGCCCAGACCGTGCGCGCCGACGCCGCGGTGGCCCGCGAGGATTCGGAGTTCGCGGTCCTGGGCCGCCAGGTCGCGATCGGCGGACAGGTGCTGGAACTGCAGGGCCTGGGCGGGGTGTACTCGGACATCTACCTGCCGCTGCACGGCGAACACCAGGCGCACAACGCGGTGGTGGCGCTGGCGGCGGTGGAGGCCTTCTTCGGTGCCGGCGCGCAGCGGCAACTCGACGTCGAGGCGGTGCGGGCCGGGTTCGCCTCCGTGACCAGCCCGGGCCGGCTGGAACGCATGCGCAGCGCGCCCACGGTGTTCATCGACGCCGCACACAATCCGGGCGGCGCGGCCGCGCTGGCGCAGACCCTCAGTGACGAATTCGACTTCCGCTACCTGGTGGGCGTGCTCAGCGTGCTGGCCGACAAGGACGCGAACGGCATCCTCGCCGCGCTCGAGCCCGTGCTGGACGCGGTCGTCGTCACCCACAACGGGTCGCCGCGGGCGCTCGACGTGGGGTCGCTGGCGCTCGCGGCGGAGGAGCGGTTCGGGCCGGATCGGGTGATCTCCGCCGACAACCTGCGCGACGCCATCGACGCCGCGACCGCGCTGGTCGACGACGCGGCGTTGGAGGGGGAGGCCGAGGCCTTCTCGGGCACGGGGATCGTCATCACCGGCTCGGTGGTCACCGCCGGGGCGGCGCGCACGCTGTTCGGTCGTGATCCGGAATGACCGAGCAGAACCGGGCTGACCCCTGGAAGAGTTTCGGCGCGGTGATGGCCGCGACGCTGCTTCTGGAAGCGATCGTGGTGTTGCTGGCGATTCCGGTGGTGAGCGCGGTCGGCGGCGGGCTGACCTCGGTGTCGCTCGGGTACCTGATCGGGGTGGCCGCGCTGCTCGTCCTGCTGGGCGGCGTGCAGCGCAAACCCTGGGCGATCTGGGTGAACCTGGGGGTTCAGCTGCTCCTGCTCGCGGGGTTCGCGGTGTACCCGGGCGTGGGATTCATCGGGGTGCTGTTCACCGGGTTGTGGGCGCTGATCGCCTACTTCCGGGCCGAGGTGCGTCGCCGGCAGCGGTAGGTCAGCCGGCTTCCAGGCCCGGCCTCGGTCGCGACCCGACCGATTTCCGCCCGGTTCTGTACGCTGTGCGCCGTGACCGAACGGACCCTGGTACTGATCAAGCCGGACGGCGTCGAGCGGCAGCTGGTAGGGGAAATCATCAGCCGCATCGAGCGGAAGGGCCTGACCCTCGCTGCGCTGGAGCTCCGGCGCGTCGGCGAGGACCTGGCCGCCGAGCACTACGCCGAGCACGACGGCAAGCCGTTCTTCGGGTCTCTGCTGGAGTTCATCACCTCCGGGCCGGTGGTGGCGGCGATCGTCGAGGGGCCGCGGGCGATCGCGGCGTTTCGGCAGCTCGCCGGCGGCACCGACCCGGTGGAGAAGGCCACACCCGGCACCATCCGGGGCGATTTCGGGCTCGAAACGCAGTTCAACCTGGTGCACGGGTCCGATTCCGCCGAGTCCGCGAAGCGCGAAATCGCCCTCTGGTTCCCCGACGCGTAGCCGCCCAGCAAACGGGCGGCGGCACGCCGCAGAGGGCGCGTTCGCTCAGGGGCGGGTTGGCTCGCCGAGTGATGTGGGATACTGATGAAGAGTGAACGTCGCCGGACCGGCGTCGGACACTCGAATGAAGACTTAGACAAGCGCGATCATCGCCCCCCGCGTTGGTGCGCGGCATGTCAGGCCGTCATTCAGCACGGCGCCGAGTGCGTTCCCCGCGAACCGCTCGGGGCGAGACCATCACAAGCCCGGGGAAACCACCCGGGCCCATAGCGAAGCCCTCGCGTGGCCGCGTCGCAAAGGACGCGCCCGGGGGCTTGAGGAGAATACGTGGTAGACGGTGCACCATCCGCAGAGTCATCCGAAGAGCCGACCCGGCACGACGAACTGCCGGACCGCCTGAGAGTTCATTCGCTGGCACGGACGCTGGGAACCACCAGTAAGCGGGTGCTGGACGCGCTGAGCGCGCTCGACGGGCGGATACGCAGCGCGCATTCGACCGTGGACCGCGACGACGCGGTCCGGGTCCGCGATCTGCTGGCCGCCCAGCCCGACGGGGGTGCCGAGGGCGCCGGCAGCGAGAACGCCCAGGCCGCGGCAGAGGAACCCGAATCCCGGCTGATGCTCGAGACCGCCGGCGAGCGGCCGCACTACATGCCGCTGTTCGTCGCGCCGCAGCCGATCGAGGCCGAGGAGAGGGCGAACGCCGACGAGGCCGAGTCCGACGACTCCGACGATTCCGACGGCGACGACGAGGACGACGAGCAGACCGATCGGCCGGCCAATCGGCGGCGACGCCGGGGCCGGCGCGGTCGTGGCCGCGGACGCGGTGAGCAGGGCGGACCCGACGGCCAGAACGACTCCGGCGACGACGACGAGCCCCAGCAGCGGCGCCAGAAGGCCGGCCGGGGCGACGCCGACGCCGAGGACGGCGACGACGACGACAGCTCGGACTATTCGGACTCCGACGACTCCGAGAACGGCGACGACGGTTCGGGCGAGGGCGCCAGTCGGCGCCGACGCCGGCGCCGGCGCCGCAAGTCGGGTTCCGGCGACGACGGTGACGAGAGCTCGTCGACCGACGACCCCCCCAACACCGTGGTGCACGAGCGGGCGCCCCGCGGCGGCAAGAACGGCGGCGACGGCGGCAACGGCTCGTCGAACGCGGAGATCAAGGGCATCGACGGCTCCACCCGGCTGGAGGCCAAGCGGCAACGGCGGCGCGACGGCCGCGACGCCGGACGGCGCCGCCCACCCGTGCTGACCGAGGCGGAGTTCCTGGCGCGCCGCGAGGCCGTCGAACGGGTCATGGTGGTGCGCGACCGGGTCCGCACCGAGCCGCCGCATCAGGGGGCGCGGTACACCCAGATCGCGGTCCTCGAGGACGGCATCGTCGTCGAGCACTTCGTCACGTCGGCCGCCTCCGCCTCGCTGGTGGGCAACATCTACCTGGGGATCGTGCAGAACGTGCTGCCGTCGATGGAGGCGGCGTTCGTCGACATCGGCCGCGGCCGCAACGGCGTGCTCTACGCCGGCGAGGTCAACTGGGAGGCCGCGGGCCTGGGCGGCTCGGACCGCAAGATCGAACAGGCGCTCAAACCCGGCGACTACGTCGTGGTCCAGGTCAGCAAGGACCCCGTCGGCCACAAGGGCGCCCGCCTGACCACCCAGGTGTCGCTGGCGGGCCGGTACCTGGTCTACGTGCCCGGCGCGTCGTCGACCGGGATCAGCCGCAAGCTGCCCGACACCGAACGCCAGCGGCTCAAGGAAATCCTGCGCGAGGTGGTGCCGTCCGACGCCGGGGTGATCATCCGCACGGCGTCCGAGGGCGTCAAAGAGGACGACATCCGCGGCGACGTCACCCGGCTGCAGGAGCGCTGGAGGCAGATCGAGGCCAAGGCGACCGAGATCACCGAGAAGGCCGCCGGCGCGGCCGTCGCGCTCTACGAGGAGCCCGACGTGCTGGTCAAGGTCATCCGTGACCTGTTCAACGAGGACTTCGCCGGCCTGATCGTCTCCGGCGACGAAGCGTGGACGACGATCACCGATTACGTGAATTCCGTTGCACCCGACCTGGTTCCGAAACTGAGCAAGTACGAGCCGCCCAGCGGGCCGGAAGGACAGGCCGGTCCCGACGTGTTCGCGGTGCATCGCATCGACGAGCAACTCGCCAAGGCCATGGAGCGCAAGGTGTGGCTGCCGTCGGGCGGCACGCTGGTCATCGACCGCACCGAGGCCATGACGGTGGTGGACGTCAACACCGGCAAGTTCACCGGGTCCGGGGGCAACCTCGAACAGACCGTCACCAAGAACAACCTCGAGGCGGCCGAGGAGATCGTCCGCCAGCTGCGGTTGCGCGACATCGGCGGCATCGTGGTGATCGACTTCATAGACATGGTCCTCGAGTCCAACCGTGACCTGGTGCTGCGCCGGCTGACCGAGGCGCTGGCCCGCGACCGCACCCGCCATCAGGTTTCCGAGGTGACGTCGCTGGGCTTGGTCCAGCTGACCCGCAAGCGGCTGGGCACCGGGCTGATCGAGGCCTTTTCGACGTCGTGCACCCACTGCGGCGGCCGTGGCATCGTGCTGCACACCGACCCGGTGGACTCGGCCCCCTCGAACGGCCGCAAGTCCGAATCCGGGGGTCGGCGCGGCAGGCGCTCCAAGAAGAACCGGGCCGAGGAGCCGGTGGTGGCCAAGGTCCCCGCGCACTCTCCCGGCGAACATCCGATGTTCAAGGCGATGGCCGCCGGCGGATCCGGGGGTCGCGACGACGACGAGGAATCCGGCGAATCCGAGTCCGCCGAGGAAGCCGCCGGCCGGCCCGACGAGCAGAAGCAGCGGGACGTGGCCGACGTGGAGGACACCGACCGGGAGGACTTCGAGGAGTCCGACGAGGACACCGACGACTCCGACGAGGACGACGACGACTCCGACGAGGACTCCGACGACGATCTCGACGAAGACGACGAGGACATCGACGACGAGGAAGACCTCGGCGACGACGACGATGATCTCGAGATGGACGACGACGATCTCGACGTCGAGGAGGATTCCGACTCCGATGACTCCGACGAGCGGTCCGCCGACGCCGGATCGGGGTTCGGGCGTCCGCGCCGCCGCCGGGCGGCGGGCCGCCCGGCCGGCCCGCCGATCCACGTGGACTGATGCGGCCCGGTTTGACCCTGTAGCCGCTGGTCAAGTACCCTAGGACAGTTGTCGTCAGGCCGTGTGGACTTGGCCGGCGACAGCGGGGCTCCCGGGCGATCGGCGCAGACCCGCAATCCAGACCCACCACGCGCACCGCCGGTGGCTCGCGCGCGAGGAGCCGACGAACCGGCTGAGCAGAGGAAAGAAGGCAGGAGCAACGATGGCGACCTACGCAATCGTCAAGACGGGCGGCAAGCAGTACAAGGTCGCCGTCGGTGACGTGGTCAAGGTCGAAAAGCTCGACTCCGACCCGGGCGCGAACGTGTCGCTGCCGGTCACCCTGGTCGTCGACGGCGCGAAGGTGACCACCGACGCCGCCGCGCTGGCCAAGGTGGCGGTGACGGGCGAGGTGCTCGAGCACACCAAGGGCCCCAAGATCCGTATCCACAAGTTCAGGAACAAGACCGGCTACCACAAGCGTCAGGGGCACCGTCAGCAGCTGACGGTCCTGAAGGTCACCGGAATCAAGTAGCGGGAGGCGACAGACATGGCACACAAGAAGGGCGCTTCCAGCTCGCGCAACGGTCGCGATTCCGCCGCTCAGCGACTGGGCGTGAAGCGGTTCGGCGGCCAGATCGTCAAGGCGGGCGAGATCATCGTTCGCCAGCGTGGAACCAAGTTCCACCCCGGCGTCAACGTCGGCCGCGGCGGTGACGACACGTTGTTCGCCAAGGAAGCCGGTGCCGTCGAGTTCGCGGTGAAGCGCGGACGCAAGACAGTCAGCATCGTCGCGGCCGGACAGACCACCGACTGACCATCGCGAGCGTGCACTCACCGAAAATCTGATGCACATTTCGCAGTGAACGCACGTTCGGCGGTTGGGAGGACCTCCGATGCCTCGATTCGTCGATCGGGTCGTCATCCACGCGCGTGCGGGTTCGGGCGGTAACGGCTGCGCGTCGGTCCATCGCGAGAAGTTCAAGCCGTTGGGCGGTCCCGACGGCGGCAACGGTGGCCGCGGCGGCAGCATCGTGTTCGTCGTCGACCCGCAGGTGCACACCCTGCTGGACTTCCATTTCCATCCGCACGTCACCGCGCCGTCGGGCAAGCAGGGGATGGGCAACAACCGCGACGGTGCGGCCGGCGCGGATTTGGAGGTCAAAGTCCCCGACGGCACCGTCGTGTTGGACGAGAACGGCCGCCTGCTGGCCGATCTGGTGGGTGCGGGCACCCGCTTCGAAGCCGCGGCCGGTGGCCGTGGCGGCCTGGGCAACGCGGCGCTCGCGTCGCGCGCGCGCAAGGCCCCCGGCTTCGCGCTGCTCGGTGAGCAGGGCGAGGCGCGGGACCTGACGCTCGAGCTCAAGACCGTCGCCGACGCCGGGCTCATCGGCTTCCCCTCCGCCGGGAAATCCTCACTGGTGTCGGCGATTTCGGCGGCCAAACCGAAGATCGCCGACTACCCGTTCACCACCCTGGTGCCAAACCTCGGTGTGGTGTCGGCGGGCGAGCACACCTTCACCGTCGCCGATGTGCCCGGCCTTATTCCCGGCGCATCGCAGGGCCGCGGCCTGGGGCTGGATTTTCTCCGGCACATCGAGCGGTGCGCGGTGCTGGTCCACGTTGTGGACTGCGCCACCGCCGAGCCGGGCCGTGACCCGATCTCCGACATCGACGCGCTGGAAGCCGAACTCGCCGCGTACACGCCGACGCTGCAGGGCGATGCGACACTGGGCGACCTCGCCGAGCGGCCACGGGCGGTGGTGCTCAACAAGATCGACGTGCCGGAGGCGCGGGAGCTCGCCGAATTCGTCCGCGACGAGATCGCCGAGCGCGGCTGGCCGGTGTTCCTGGTGTCGTCGGTCGCCCGGGTTGGACTGCAGCCGTTGGTGTTCGGGTTGTGGCGGATGATCTCCGAATACAACGCCGCCCGGCCCGAGGTGGTGCCGCGGCGGCCGGTGATCCGTCCGGTGCCGGTCGACGACAGCGGATTCACGGTCGAACCCGACGGCGAGGGCGGCTTCGTGGTCACCGGCGCCCGGCCCCGGCGTTGGGTGCGGCAGACGAACTTCGACAACGACGAAGCCGTAGGCTATCTCGCCGACCGCCTGGCCCGGTTGGGGGTCGAGGACGAATTGCTGCGGCTGGGCGCCCGGCCCGGCTGCGCCGTGACCATTGGGGACATGACCTTCGACTGGGAGCCGCAAACGCCTGCGGGACAACAGGTCATGCTGACCGGCCGGGGCACCGACGCCCGGCTGGAACGCAGCGAGCGCACCGGCGCCGCGGAGCGCAAGGCGGCCCGGCGCCAGCGCCGGGAACGCGGTGACGAGTCGTGACCTCCCATCGTGACGCGATCCGGACCGCGCGCAGCCTGGTGGTCAAGGTGGGGACCAACGCGCTGACCACAGATTCCGGGGTGTTCGACGCCGGCCGGCTGGCCGGGCTCGCCGACGCCATCGAGTCGCGGATGAAGGCGGGCACCGACGTCGTCATCGTCTCGTCGGGGGCCATCGCCGCCGGCATCGAGCCGCTCGGATTGTCCCGTCGCCCCAAGGATTTGGCGACCAAGCAGGCGGCGGCCAGCGTCGGCCAGGTCGCGCTGGTGAACGCGTGGAGCGCGGCGTTCGCGCGGTATGGCCGCACGGTGGGGCAGGTGCTGCTGACCGCCCACGACATCTCCCTGCGCGCCCAGCACACGAACGCCCAGCGCACCCTGGATCGGCTGCGGGCCCTGCACGCGGTGGCGATCGTCAACGAGAACGACACGGTGGCCACCAACGAGATCCGGTTCGGGGACAACGACCGGCTCTCGGCGCTGGTGGCCCACCTCGTCGGCGCGGATGCTTTGGTGCTGCTCTCCGACATCGACGGCCTCTACGACTCCGATCCGCGAAAAGCCAAGGCCGCCACATTCATTCCCGAGGTTTCCGGCGCAGCGGACCTGTCCGGCGTGGTCGCCGGCCCGGGCAGCGACCTGGGCACCGGAGGGATGATGTCGAAGATGTCGTCGGCGCTGCTGGCCGCCGACGCCGGGGTGCCGGTCCTGCTGGCGGCGGCGACCGACGCCGCGACGGCGCTCACCGACGCCTCGGTGGGCACGGTGTTTGCCGCACGGCCGGTTCGGATGTCGGCCCGCCGGTTCTGGGTGCGGTACGCCGCCGAGGTGGCCGGCGCGCTGACCCTGGACGAGGGCGCGGTGCGCGCGGTGGTGGCGCAGCGTCGCTCGCTGCTCGCCGCCGGCATCACCGCCGTGTCGGGGCGGTTCTATGCCGGGGACGTCGTCGAATTGCGCGGCCCGGACACCGCGATGGTGGCCCGGGGCGTGGTGGCCTACGACGCCGCCGAGCTGGCCACCATGATCGGTCGGTCGACGTCCGAGTTGCCCGGCGAGCTGCGCCGGCCAGCGGTGCACGCCGACGACTTGGTCGCGGTGTAGCTAGCTGAACGGGTTGCTGTTGTCCTGCCAGGCCGCCGATTCGGGACGCGGCCCGAAACGGCGGGCATAATCCTCGTGCATCCTGGCTTGCTTCTTGTTCTTGATCACATCGACCAGGTTCGGGTCCAGGCCATGCTGCGCCAGCCGGTGCCGGCGCCAGACTTTGTTCAGGGCCAGCGAGATCAGCAGGGCCCAGATGTAGAGCGGCGCCGTCATCTCGGTATGCACGTACAGCGACGCGGGCAGCAGCCAGAAGGGCGCCAGCACGAACAGCGGCGGTATGCCCCAGCGAATCATGTGCCGGCGCACGGCCCCCTTGCCGGCCAGGTCGTTGGCCACCCATTCATTCATCGAGTTGGGTAGGCATCGACCGTACGAATAGGCGATCTGTTGCCACAGGTTGGGTTTGGTGCTGGTCATAGCGGCTCCTAGGGGCGAGCGGTTCAGGACTGCAATGCGCCCGCTGCCAAAGCGGCCGAATTGATCCGGGTCAGCACCTCGTGCAGGTGCCGAAGTTCGGGCAGCTCGACGCCCAGACGCGCGACCACGGCGGGCGGGATCTTCACCGCGCGCCGACGCAAGGCGGTGCCGCTGTCGGTGAGCTTGACGTCGGTGGAGCGCTCGTCGACCGCGCTGCGCGTCCGGGTGATCAGGCCGAGCGCCTCCAAGCGCTTGAGCATCGGCGACAGCGTGGCCGAATCCATCTGCAGCGTGGTCGCGATCTCCTTGACCGACAGCGGCTTCTGCTGCGGGGTGGCCGCCTTCTGGTGATCCCAGAGCGTCAGCATGACCAGGTACTGGGGATGGGTCAGTCCCAGCGGCTCCAAGAGCGGCCGGTAGACCGCCAACACGGCCCGGTTCGTCACGCTCAGCGCGAAGCAGACCTGCTGTTCGAGGGCGAGCGGGTCGATCTCGGGGGCGGTCGGCGCGGCCATGGTTACAGCGTACCCTAATACTTAGGGCCCTAACTATGTTGCGTCCGTCACAGGCCGGGCCCCGCGGCTCGGCGGCATCGATTTGAGATACAAAGCGCCCCAAACTATTTGAGAAAGCGACTCGGCCAGCTCGGGGTCGTAGCCGGGCGGCTTGACCGGCAGGTTCTGCTGGCAGGCCCGCTCCACCATCCACGTCAGCGCGCTGGCGGTGGTGGCCGCCGCCAGGTCGGGGCGGATCGAACCGTCGGCCTGGCCCTCCTCGATGACGCGCGTCATCCGGCCGGTGACCGCGGTCAGCAGGTTGCGGTACGTCGCCGCGACCAGCGGGTCGTAGCCGGCCATCTCGTTGAGTGCCACGAGCACCGGCTGGTGACGCCGATAGCTGGCGATGATGCCGCCCATCGCCGCGCGGACGTCTTCCGGATCGTGGCGCCACGACACGCTCCACCAGCGATCCGCGCTGTCGGCGAGGTCGGCGAACACCTGGTCGGCCAGGCGGCGCAGCAGGTGGCCCTTGTCCTCGAAATAGATGTAGAAGCTGGCGCGCGAAATGCCGGCCTCGGTCGCCAGCCGGTCCACGCTGAGCTCGGTGTAGCTCGCGCCGTCGCCCATCAGGCGTTCGGTGGCGTCCAGCAATCGGCGCTCGATCTGCTCTCGGCGCTGGCGGCGGCCCTGCTCGCGGGCCGCCTGCGGTTTCCGGGTGACCGATGGCATCCACCCAGCATAGAGCCGCGTTTGACAACTTGACTAGACAGTATGTCTAGGAATAGTGTCGCCAGCAGTCTGTGACCGAGGTCATGCGCAACGGAGGACCCCCAATGACCGTGATGACCGGGACGTCGGGCACCGAGCAGCCCGGCCGCGCCTACGACCCCATCGACCTGTCCTCACGGGCGTTTTGGTCGACGACCGCCGCCGACCGGGAACGTTCGTTCGCGGAGCTGCGGGCCGAACGGCCGGTCAGCTGGCATCCGCCGGTCGAGGACGCCCTGATGCCCGATCCGGACGATCCGGGCTACTGGGCGGTGACCCGGCGCGCCGACATCGTCACGGTCAGCCGCAACAACGAGGTCTTCCTGTCCGGCCAGGGCGTGATGTTCGAGAACATCCCGGTGGAGCTGCTCGAGGCGTCGCAGTCGTTCCTGGCGATGGATCCGCCGCGGCACACCAAGCTGCGCAAGCTGGTCAGCGCCGCGTTCACCCCGAGGCAGGTCCGCCGCATCGAGGACTCGATCAAGGCCAACGCCCGGGCCATCGTCGACGAGCTTCGCGCCGCCGGCAGTGGGGCGGATTTCGTCGACCACTGCGCCAAGGAGCTGCCCATCCGCACCCTGTCGGACATGGTCTGGATCCCCGAATCCGAGCGTGAGCACATGGCGCACGCCACGGACGCGATGGTGTCGTGGGCCGACCCGGCGTACCTCGATGGCCGCCACCCGATGGAGGTCCTGGTCGAGAACCAGACGTACGTGCACCGGGTGGCCGGTGCGCTCGCCGCCGAGCGCCGCGAGCACCCCGGCGACGACCTGATCAGCGGCCTGGTGAACGCCGAAGTGGACGGCGACCGGCTGACCGACGGGGAGGTGGCCGCCTTCTTCGTGCTGCTGTCCGTGGCGGCCAACGACACCACCCGGCAGACGACCAGCCATGCCATGAAGGCGCTCACCGACTTCCCCGACCAGCGAGCGTGGCTGCTGGAGGATTTCGACAACCGGATCGGCACGGCCGTCGAGGAGTTCGTTCGCTGGGCAAGCCCGGTGATGACCTTCCGCCGCACGGCGGCAACGGATTTCGAGCTCGGCGGCCAGCAGATCCGGGCGGGGGAGAAGGTGGTGATGTTCTACCCGTCCGGGAACTGGGACACCGAGGCGTTCGACCATCCCGAGCGCTTCGACCTGAGCCGGAGCCCCAACCCGCACGTCGGCTTCGGCGGGGGCGGACTGCACTTCTGCCTCGGCGCACACGTGGCGCGGGCGCAGCTGCGCGCCATCTTTGGCGAGCTGCTGCGGCAGCTGCCCGGGATTCAGGCGGGTGAGCCGACGTACGTCGCCGGCAACTTCATCCACGCCGTCCGCAGCATGCCGTGCAGCTTCTAACGCGTTGCCATCGGCGATAACTCGTCGGCCAGCAGGGTCAGCAGCTCGGAGCAACCGCCGTCGACCTTGACGGTGGCCAGATCGTCCCCACGGGTGCGGCCCCGGTTGACGATGGCGACCGGCCTGCCCAGCGCGGCGGCGTGACGCACGAACCGGTAGCCGGAGAACACGGTCAGCGACGAGCCGGCGACCAGCAGCGCGTCGGCTCCGTCTACCAGTGAATAGGCTTGGTTCACAACCGTTTTGGCGACGCTTTCGCCGAAGTAGACGATGTCCGGCTTGAGCATGCCGCCGCAGCGCGGGCAGTCGAGATAGCGGAACGACGCGGTATCGGCCACGACGGCGTCGGCGTCGGGGGCCACCGCGAGTCCGCCGACCGCCTCGGCGCGCTCGATGAATCCCGGGTTGAGCGCTTCCAGTTGCTCGGCCAGGGCCGCGCGGCTCATGGTGTACCCGCAGTCCAGGCAGACCACCCGCGCGTAGCTGCCGTGCAGGTTGACGACGTTGTCGCTGCCGGCCTTGGTGTGCAGCAGGTCGACGTTCTGGGTGATCACCCCGGTGACGACGCCGGCGCGTTCGAGCGCGGCCAGGGCGCGGTGCCCGGCGTTGGGCAGGGTGTCGTCCATGTGTCGCCAGCCGACGTGGTTGCGCGCCCAGTAGCGCTGGCGGAACGCCGGATCGGAGGTGAACTGGCGGATCGTCATGGGATTGCTGGGCGGCGAATCGGGCCCCCGGTAGTCGGGGATGCCGGAGTCGGTGGACAGGCCCGCGCCCGTGAGGACCGCGATCCGGCGACCGGCCAGCAGCGCGACCAATTCCGGCGATTCGGCGCAGCGGGCGGTCACGCCGTCCAGCGTACGGACCCGTCACGCGGGCTCGGCCGGCCAGCGTACGGGCCCGTCATCCGGTTCGAAGGTGCGTGTTTGCGCGGGGACGCGCCGACGGCGGCGGCATTCTGCGCACCCTCGCGCTTTGAGTTGCTAGCCCAGGCACTCTGCGGCGGTGGTGAGCTCCGCGGACATGTTCTTCGCCATCATTTTCAGGGCCGCCTCGGCGAGCTCGGCGTCGATGCCCGCGACGGCGTCGGTCGGGATCACGACGGGAAAGTGGCGGACGTAGGCGTCGAGCGCGGTGTAGAGGATGCACTGCTCGGTGACCTGCCCGGCGATGACCAACCGCTTGGTCTCCAGGCGGTTCAGCAGGTACGCGAGCGCGGTCGCGTAGAAGGCGCTGTGCCGCACCTTGGTCATCACGCGGCAATCCCCGGACGGCACGATCGGCTTCACCAGATCGGGCCGCGCGCCGTCGAGCGCGGACCCGACGATGTCGGAGAACTGGGCGGCGAAGTCGCCGTAGTTGTCGTTGACGTACACCAGGTCGACGTTCTCGGATGTGCGTGCGCGCCCGATCAGATCGGCCAGCGGGTCGATGATCTTGTCGACATTGGGTATGAGTTCCTCAGCATCGGGATGCTGATAGGTGTTCATCATGTCGACCACCACCACGGCAGTATCGCTCATGATGGAGGGGATACCCGGCGGCCACGGGTTGACACAGGTCAGGCCACAATGGAAGGGCGATGGACTTTTACAACGCTTACAGCCAGGGCTTCGTCAGGGTTGCCGCGTGCACCCACCACACCACGATCGCCGATCCGGCGGCCAACGCGGAGTCGGTCCTGAGGTTGGCGCGCGAGTGTCACGACGACGGCGTCGCGGTGGCCGTGTTCCCGGAGCTGACGTTGTCCGGGTACTCGATCGAGGACATCGTGATGCAAGACCTGTTGCTCGACGACGTCCAAGCGGCCGTCGAGAGCATCGTCGCGGCATCGAGCGATCTGCTGCCGATCCTCGTTGTCGGTGCCCCGCTGCGTCATCGGCATCGCATCTACAACACGGCGATCGTCGTGCACCGCGGCGCGGTGCTCGGGGTGGTGCCCAAGTCGTACCTGCCCACCTACCGCGAGTTCTACGAGCGCCGCCAGCTCGCGCCCGGGGACGACGAGCGCGGCACCATCCGGATCTGTGACGCCGACGTCCCGTTCGGCCCCGACCTGCTGTTCGCCGCCTCCGACATCCCCGGCTTCGTGTTGCACGTCGAAATCTGCGAGGACATGTTCGTGCCGATTCCGCCCAGCGCGGAGGCGGCCCTCGCGGGCGCGACGGTGCTGGCCAACCTGTCCGGCAGCCCCATCACGATCGGGCGCGCCGAGGACCGCTGCCTGCTGGCCCGCTCCGCGTCGGCGCGGTGCCTGGCCGCCTACGTCTACGCCGCCGCGGGCGAGGGGGAGTCGACCACCGACCTGGCCTGGGACGGCCAGACCATGGTGTGGGAGAACGGCGAACTGCTGGCCTCATCCGAGCGCTTTCCGAAAGGGGAGCGGCGCAGCGTCGCCGACGTCGACATCGACCTGCTGCGCTCAGAACGGCTGCGGATGGGGACATTCGACGACAACCGGCGCCACCACCGCGGGTCGGCCGAGTCCTTCCGCCGCGTGGACTTCCGCCTCGATCCGCCCGGTGGCGACATCGGTCTGCGCCGCGACATCGAGCGTTTCCCGTTCGTCCCCGCGAACCGCGAACGGCTGGAACAGGATTGCTACGAGGCCTACAACATCCAGGTGGCCGGGCTCGAGCAGCGGTTGCGCGCCCTGAACTTTCCCAAGATCGTCATCGGGGTCTCCGGCGGACTGGACTCGACGCACGCGCTGATCGTCGCGGCGCGCGCGATGGACCGGGAACAGCGGCCGCGCAGCGACATCCTGGCGTTCACGCTGCCGGGTTTCGCCACCGGCGATCGCACCAAACGCAATGCCATCGAGCTGTGCCGCGCGCTCGGGGTCACCTTCTCCGAGATCGACATCACCGAGACCGCGATGCTGATGTTCAAGGAGATGGACCATCCGTTCGGGCGCGGCGAGAAGGTCTACGACGTGACCTTCGAAAACGTGCAGGCCGGCCTGCGCACGGACTATCTGTTCCGGCTGGCCAACCAGCGCGGCGGCATCGTGCTCGGCACCGGTGACCTCTCCGAGCTGGGGCTCGGTTGGTCGACGTACGGGGTCGGCGATCAGATGTCGCACTACAACGTCAATGGCGGTGTCCCGAAGACGCTGATCCAGCACCTGATCCGGTGGGTCATCTCGTCGGGGCAGTTCGAGTCCGACGTCACCGACGTGCTGCAGTCGGTGCTCGACACCGAGATCTCCCCGGAACTCGTCCCCAGCGGGGAAGAGGAAGACCTGCAGAGCAGCGAGGACAAGGTCGGACCCTACGCGCTGCAAGATTTTTCGCTGTTCCACGTGCTGCGCTACGGGTTCCGGCCGTCCAAGATCGCCTTCCTGGCCTGGCACGCCTGGAGCGACGCCGAGCGGGGCAACTGGCCGCCGGGATTCCCCGAGGGCAAGCGACCGACCTACTCGCTGAAGGAAATTCGGCACTGGCTGGGGGTGTTCGTGCAGCGCTTCTACTCGTTCAGCCAGTTCAAACGCTCGGCATTGCCCAACGGCCCCAAGGTATCGCACGGCGGTGCGCTGTCACCCCGCGGGGATTGGCGCGCCCCGTCGGACATGTCCGCGCGGATCTGGCTCGACGAGATCGAGCGGCAGGTCCCCGAGGAGTAGCACGCTCGTGGCCCGCCCGGGATCGCCGGACGGGCCACGAGCGTTCGGGTCACGCCCGCGCGCGGCGCCAGCCCTGGTATTGCAGTTCGGCGAACACCAGCGTGTAGGCGCCGGCCGCCAGGTTCAACGCGACGCCGGCCGCGGTCAACGGGAAGACATCCGCGAGCACCAGAACCACGGCGGCCACCGTGTACGCCACGTTGGCCACGATGACGCCCATCCCAGCGCGGCGCACCGACGGCAGGCCGGCGAGCCCGAACACGACCACGCCGTAGCCGATCAAGAATGCGCCCGTCGCGTACTCGAACGCCGTCGTGGTCCCCGAGAGTGCGGCGAGCCGGCCGGCCAGTGGGATACCGGCCAGGCCGACCAGCCCGCTGATGGCGGCGTCGGCGCGCATGGTCAGGCGAAGCAGGCGGTCCCGGGTGCCCGTGCGGTCAATCGTGGTGGCGGACATGTTGTTCCTTTCGTCGATGGCTGGATGGCGATCGCCACCGACGCTGCCCGCAATCCACTGCCAGGTCGACGCCAGACGCTGCCAACCGCTGCCAACCGCAGGTCAGGGGGTTGATGCGAGCGCCGCGTCGATCGCCTCGGAATCCGGGGCGCAGTTGCCGGCGCCCGGCACCAGCGTCGCGAGCGCGCCCGCGGCGCAGGCGCGCCGCAACGCGTGCAGTCGCTGGGCGGGCGACCCGGGATCGCGCGGCCAGCTTCCGGCCAGCACCCCGGCGAACACGTCCCCGGCCCCGGCGGTGTCCACCGCGGCGACCGTTGGAGCGGGCACCGCGAACGCGCCGTCGGCGCCGGCGTACCGCGCGCCGCGCGCACCCAGCGTGGTCACCAGGTGAGGTGGGCGCCACGGCCACGCGCCGGCCTCGGCTTCGTTGGCGATCACCACGTCGGCCAGGGCCGCCAGGTCGGCCAGCGCGGCCCGGTCGTGGCCGGCGGGCGAGGCGTTGACGATGACCACCGCGCCGGCGGACCGGGCGTGCTCTGCCGCCGCCACCGCCGCCCGCACCGGAATTTCCAATTGCGTCAATAAGATCTCGGAGCCGGCGATGACGTTCCGGACGGGCGGGGCGTCCAGCGTCAGCCGCCCGTTGGCGCCCGGCGCCACGACGATCGTGTTCTCGGCGTTGGCATCGACCACGACGATGGCCGTGCCGCTCGGTCCGGGCGCTTCGAAAATGGCGTCGAGGCCGACGCCGTTGCTCAGCAGGTGGGCGCGCAACTGACCGGCGGCCGGGTCGTCGCCGATGGTCCCGACGAATTGCACCCGCGCGCCCGCGCGCGCCGCCGCCACGGCCTGGTTGGCGCCCTTGCCGCCGGGAGCGTGGGTCAACGACGACGCCAGCACCGTCTCGCCGGGGCGGGGCAGGGTGTCGACGCGCAGCGAGACGTCCAGGTTGACACTGCCGACCACGCAAACCCGCGCCATTATGGGTGCGTCGGGCGAGTGAGCGAGCCAAGCCGCTTGCGGCGCAGCGGTTTTGGCGCCGGATTCAACATCCGCATTCCTCCCCGCGCCACGCCTCGAACCCCTCCCGGACCGCAAGGCCGGCGATGACGAGGCCCACCGCGGGGTCCAGCCACCAGCCGCCCGGCCACACGGCGATGACGGCCAGCGTGAGCAGCACCGCGGCGGACTGGGCGGCGCACAGATAGTTCTGGGTGCCCTCCCCGGTGGTGGCGCGCGATTCCAAGCGCGTGCCGAGTCGCCGCTTGGCCCATCCCAACAGCGGCATCAAGACGACGGCCACCGCGGTCAGGGCGATCCCGATGAACGTCGTCTGTGGGCGGGCCCCGGTGAGCAGGCTCCGAACCGATTCCACAGCGATATAGGGCGCGATGAGCCAGAACGAAAGGGCCACCCCGCGTTGTGCCCGGCGCTCCGAGGTCTCCGACAGCGCGCGCGAGCCGGTGAACCGCCACACGACGATCACGCTCGCCATGCCCTCGACCGCGCTGCCCAGCGCCCAGCCGGTCAGGGAGATCGACCCGGCGGCCAAGCCCTGCCACAGGCCCAGCGCGCCCTCCGCGCACATCCACAGCAGGCTCGCCCACGCCAGCCGACGCGCCCAACGCGCCGCGCGCACCCATTCGGCGTCGCGCCCCGGCTGGGCGATCGTCAGGTCGGTCGCCCCGCAACCGCGGCCGTCCGCGCATCCATCGCCCATGTCGCCAGGATAAGCGCGCTCCGTCAGGCGAATAAGGGGGCGGGCATTCTGGCGCCGGACGCTTTGCCGCAATCACCAATATCTCGAGACACGCGCGCTAATGTGCTGCGTGAGCGCTGCCGCGTGTCCGAGGAAGGGCGAAGTCGAGTGACATCGAGCGAGCTACAAGACGCCGGACCGGCTTCCCCGACCGCACCCGAGCGCGCCCAGCCCACGACCGAAACGACGGCGGCCCCGGAGGGCGAAGCCCGCGCAATCCAAAAGCCTCGCCGCCGCCGTGTTTTCCGGATCGGCCTGCAATCCAAACTGCTGCTCACCTTGCTGCTGTGCAGCATCCTGTCGATCGGGGTGATCGGATTCATCGGGGCGTCGTCGGGCCGCACCGCGCTGCGACAGGTCGAATCCGAGCGACTCACCGAGTTGCGCGAGTCCCAGGCGCGGCAGGTGCAGGCGCTGTTCAAAGAGGTGACGAATTCCTTGATCGTCTACAGCGGCGGTTTCAGCATCGTCGAGGCGACAACGGCGTTCACCGACGGCTTCGCGCAGCTGTCCAACGCGACCATCACCCCGGCCCAGCAGCAGGCCCTCGTCAACTATTACGACAACAACATGATCAAGCCGATCAAACGGATCACCGGCGAGGAACTCGATCGCAACGCGATCTTCCCGAGTTCCAACGCGCAGAAGTACCTTCAGGCGTACTACACCGCGCCGAACTCGTCGACCGCCGAGGCGCGGAAGGTCGACGACGCCGGCGACGGCAGCGCATGGTCGGCCGCCAGTGCCCGTTATGGCTTCTACCTGCGCGACATCGTCACCCGCTTCGAGTACCCGGACGCGCTGTTGCTGGACATGCAGGGCAACGTCATCTTCTCGGTGAACAAGGGCCCGGACCTCGGTACCAACATCCTCACCGGCCCGTACCGCGAATCCAATCTGCGCGACGCGTACCAAAAGGCACTGCGTTCCAACGATCTCAACTTCGTCTGGATCACCGACTTCCAGCCGTACCAGCCGCAACTCGACGTCCCCACGGCGTGGGTGGTCTCGCCGGTGGGGATGAACGGCAAATTCAACGGCGTCATGGCCCTGCCGCTGCCGATCTCGAAGATCAACAAGATCATGACCGCCGACAAGCATTGGGAGGCCGCCGGTATGGGCCCGGCGACGGAGACGTACCTGGCCGGCCCCGACAACCTGATGCGTTCGGACTCAAGGCTTTTCCTGGAGGACCCGGCCGAATACCGGCGCGAGGCGGTGGCGGCGGGCACCCCGCCCGAGGTCGTGGAAGAAGCGATCCGCCTCGGTGGCACCACGCTGGTGCAGCCGGTCGCCACCGCGGGTCTTCGTGCCGCCCACCGCGGACAGACCGGTGTCCTCAGCGCCACCGACTATCTGGGCAACAGGGAGCTGGAGGCCTACGCCCCGCTGACGGTGCCGAACTCCGACCTGAACTGGTCGATCCTGGCCACCCGTGACAACTCCGACGCCTTCGCGCGGCTCGGCAGGTTCAGCAGGACGCTCGTGCTGGCGGTTGCGATCATGATCTTCGCCATCTGCGTGGCGTCGATGGTGCTGGCCCAGCTGATGTTGCGGCCGATCCGGCGGCTGCAGGCCGGCACGCAGAAGATCAGCTCCGGCGACTACGAGGTCAACATCCCGGTCAAGACGCGTGACGAAATCGGCGAGCTCACCGCGGCTTTCAACGAGATGAGCCGCAACCTGGCGATCAAGGAGGAGTTGCTCAACGAACAGCGCCGCGAGAACGACCGCCTATTGCTCGCGCTGATGCCCGAGTCCGTCGTCCAGCGCTACCGCGAGGGCCAGGAGACCATCGCGCAGGAACACCAGGACGTGGCGATCATCTTCGCCGAAATCGTCGGGCTCGACGAGGTTTCCGCGGATCTTTCGGGCGACGAGCTGGTCGGGATCGTCGACGAACTGTTCCGTCAGTTCGACTCGGCGGCCGAATCGCTGGGAGTCGAGCGCATCCGCACCTTCCACAACGGCTACCTCGCCAGCTGCGGGGTGGTCACGCCGCGACTGGACAGCATTCACCGCAGCGTCGACTTCGCCATGGAAATGCGTCACATCATCGAGCGATTCAACAGCTCAACCGGTCACGAGTTGCGTCTTCGGGTGGGCATCAGCACCGGCAACGTCATCAGCGGGCTGGTCGGCCGTTCGGGGCTGGTCTATGACATGTGGGGTGCCGCCGTAAGCCTCGCCTACCAAATGCAAAGCGGTTCAAGTCAATCCGGCATCTACGTCACCTCGCAGGTGTACGACGCGATGCGTGACGTGCGCCAATTCGCGCCGGCCGGGACGATTTCGGTCGGCGGGACCGACCAGGCGATCTACCGGTTGTCGGAGCGATCATGAACTTGTTCGAATCATCGTGGTTCTACTGGGCGATCGGCATCGCGGTCGGGTTCCCTGTCGGCCTGATCCTGCTCACCGAGCTGCACCGCGCCCTGGTCCGTCGGAGAAGCCACCTGGCCAGGCAGGTGAGCCTGCTGCGCAACTACCTGCTGCCGCTGGGTGCGCTGCTGCTCCTGGTGGTCAAGGTTTCGCAGGTGCCGGCCGGGGACGGCTCGGTGCGGATCCTCACCACGGTGTTCGGCCTGCTGGTGCTCGTGCTGGTGCTGTCGGCCCTGAACGCCACGGTGTTCGAGGGCGCGCCCGAAGACAGCTGGCGCAAGCGACTGCCCGCGATCTTCGTCGACGTCGCCCGCTTCGGGGTCATCGGTGTCGGCCTGGCGCTGATGCTCTCCTACATCTGGGGGGTGCGGATAGGCGGCCTGTTCACCGCGCTTGGCATCACCTCGGTGGTGATCGGCCTGATGTTGCAGAACTCCGTCGGCCAGGTCGTGTCCGGCTTGTTCATGTTGTTCGAGCAGCCGTTCCGGATCGACGATTGGCTGGACACGGGCACCACGCGGGGGCGCGTCGTCGAAGTGAACTGGCGTTCCGTGCACATCGACACCGGCAGCGGAATCCGCATCATGCCCAACTCGATGCTGGCCGGCACCTCGTTCACCAATCTGAGCCGCCCGCCCCGGGCGTACGACTGCGCGATCGCCACGAAATTCGCCGCCGGCGATGCGCCGGACAGGGTGTGTGCGATGTTGACGCGGGTCGCCGGCGCGCTGCCGGCCCGCAAACCCGAAGCCTCGCCCACCACGGTCGCCCTGGGCGGCGGCCAGTACCGCACGACCGTCCGGCTCCTCTCGCCCGCCGACGCGGAGGCCACCGAGGCGACCTTCCTGCGCTGGGTCTGGTACGCCGCGCGCCGGGCGCGCCTGCGCCTCGATGGCGCCGACGACAACTACTCGACCAAACCGCGGGTGGAGAAGGCGTTGCGCACCGTCGTCGCGCCCGCGCTGCGGCTGAGTCACACCGATCAGCAATCGCTGGTGCCGTACGCGAAGATCGTCCGCTACGGCGCCGACGAAGTCATCGAGTCGACCGGTCAGGTGTCCTCCGGGATGACCTTCTTGATCGAGGGCCGGGTGCGGTTGACCGCGACGGCCGACGACGGGTCGGTGATACCGGTCAGCGTCCTCGACGAGGGATCCTTCCTCGGCTTGACAGCGCTGACCCGTCAACCGAACCTCGCCGGCGCGTACGCGCTGGGCGAAGTGACGGCGCTGCACATCGATCGCGAGCACCTCGAACATCTGGTGATGCGTAAACCGTTGCTGCTGCAGGACTTAGGCCGACTGATCGACGAGCGGCAGACCAAGGTGCGAGAGGCGACCCGCCACGAGCGGATCGGCCCGGCCGGCGTCGAGCAGCGCGAGTCGGCGAATCCGCCGCGCTGACCGGCCGCGGTGAAGATCTCGGTGGCCGGCGCGTTACGCCCGGACCGGATGCCGTAATACCCGGGCCGCCTCACCCGGCCGGTTCAGGCCCGATACCCTGGTTCAATGAGTCTGCAAGCACCATCGCTTCCTGACTTGCGCCGGGAGGTTCACAACGCGGCTCGCCGGGCCCGGGTCGCCTCTCGCGTCCTGGCGTTGTTGCCGACGGTCGCCAAAGACCAGGCGCTGCGTTCCGCGGCCGACGCGGTAGCGGCCCACACCGACCTGATCCTCTCGGCCAACGCCGAAGATCTCAGCGCCGCCGAGGCCGCCGGCACGCCGGCCGCGATGCTCGACCGGTTGGCGCTGGACCCCAAGCGGGTCGAGGGCATCGCGGCGGGCCTGCGTCAGGTCGCCGGTCTGCCCGACCCCGTCGGGGAGGTGCTGCGCGGCTACACCCTGCCCAACGGTCTGCATCTGCGGCAGCAGCGGGTGCCGCTCGGTGTCGTCGGCATGATCTACGAGGGCCGGCCCAACGTCACCGTCGACGCCTTCGGTCTGGCGCTCAAGTCGGGCAACGCCGTGCTGTTGCGCGGGAGTTCCTCGGCGTCGCGGTCCAACCAGGCGCTCGTGCAGGTGCTGCGGGCGTCGTTGGTCAGTGAGGACCTGCCCGCCGATGCGGTGCAACTGCTTTCGGCCGAGGATCGCGCCACCGTGACGCACCTGATCCAGGCCCGCGGCCTGGTCGACGTGGTGATACCGCGCGGGGGAGCGAGCCTGATCAACGCGGTGGTCCGCGACGCGCAGGTGCCCACCATCGAGACCGGTGTCGGCAACTGCCACGTGTACGTGCACGAAGGCGCCGACCTGGACGTCGCGGAACGGATCCTGTTGAACTCCAAGACCCGCCGGCCCAGCGTCTGCAACGCCGCCGAAACGCTGTTGGTCGACGCCGCCATCGCCAAGAAGGCGCTGCCCCGGTTGGTGACCGCACTCGAGGACGCCGGCGTGACCGTGCACGGCGGGTTCTCGGCGGACGCTGCGGAGGACGACCTGCGCCGCGAGTACCTGTCGATGGATATCGCGGTCGCGGTGGTCGACGGCGTCGACGCCGCGATCGCGCACATCAACGAGTACGGCACGGGGCACACCGAGGCGATCGTGACCAGCAATATGGCTGCGGCGCAACGGTTTAGCGACGGAGTCGACGCCGCCGCGGTGATGATCAACGCGTCGACGGCGTTCACCGACGGTGAGCAGTTCGGTTTCGGCGCCGAAATCGGCATCTCCACCCAGAAATTGCACGCGCGCGGCCCGATGGGGCTGCCCGAGTTGACCTCGACCAAGTGGATCGCGTGGGGCGACGGACAAGTCCGTCCCGCCTGAGCCGACGAAAAGTGTTTTAGGAGAACCGAGATAGTGAGCGTGCCCGCGCGGCCCAAGCCGTTGTTCGCCGACATCGACGACGTCTCGCGACGGTTGGCCGAGACCGGTTACCTGCCCGACACCGCCACCGCGACCGCGGTGTTCCTGGCCGACCGGCTGGGCAAGCCGCTGCTGGTGGAGGGGCCCGCCGGCGTCGGCAAGACCGAGCTGGCCCGCGCCATCGCCCAGGCCACCGGGTCCGGGCTGGTGCGCCTGCAGTGCTACGAGGGGGTGGACGAGGCCCGCGCCCTCTACGAGTGGAACCACGCCAAGCAGATACTGCGCATTCAGGCCGGCTCCGGCGACTGGGACCAGACCAAGGACGACGTGTTCAGCGAGGAGTTCCTGCTGCAGCGGCCGCTGTTGACCGCCATCCGGCGCACCGAGCCCACGGTGCTGCTGATCGACGAGACGGACAAGGCCGATATCGAAATCGAGGGCTTGCTGCTCGAGGTGCTGTCCGACTTCGCGGTGACCGTCCCCGAACTGGGTACGATCACCGCCGAGCGGACGCCGCTCGTGGTCCTGACCTCCAACGCCACCCGCGAACTGTCCGAGGCGCTCAAGCGTCGCTGCCTGTTCCTGCACATCGACTTTCCCAGCCCCGAACTGGAACGCCGCATCCTGCTGTCGCGGGTGCCCGAGCTGCCCCAGCACCTCGCCGAGGAACTGGTGCGCATCATCGGCGTGCTGCGTGGCATGCAGCTCAAGAAGGTGCCGTCCATCGCCGAGACCATCGACTGGGGCCGCACGCTGCTCGCGCTGGGGCTGGACACCATCGACGATTCCGTCGTCGCCGCCACGCTTGGCGTGGTCCTCAAACATCAGTCCGACCAGCAGCGCGCGAGCGGCGAGCTGCGGCTGAACTAGGAACGCACCGATGGCCGCCCGCCGCATCCGACCCACCCGGCCGCTCGCCCCGCACGGGCTGCCGGGCCATCTGGTGGGTTTCGTCGAAGCGCTACGCGGCGTGGGTATTTCGGTGGGCCCCTCCGAGACCGTGGACGCCGGCCGGGTGATGGCCACCCTCGGCTTGAGCGATCGTGAGGTGCTGCGCGAGGGCCTTGCGTGCGCGGTGCTGCGCCGGCCCGATCACCGCGAGACCTACGACGCCATGTTCGACCTGTGGTTCCCCGCGGCGCTGGGCGCGCGTGCGGTGGTCACCGACGACGGGGCCGACGGGACGCCGGACGATTCGTTGCCGCCCGACGACGTCGAGGCCATGCGCCAGATGCTGCTGGACCTGCTCAACGAGAACCCCGACCTCGCGGACATGGACGAGCGGCTGGTGGCGATGGTCGCGCGGATCGTGGAGGCCTACGGCAAATACAGTTCCAGCCGCGGCCCGTCTTTCTCGTCGTACCAGGCGCTCAAGGCGATGGCGCTGGACGAATTGGAGGGCAAGCTACTGGCGGGGCTGCTCGCCCCGTACGGCGACGAGCCCACCCCCAGCCAGGAGCAGATTGCCAAAGCGCTTGCCGCACAGCGGATCACGCAGCTGCGTAAGATGGTCGACGCCGAGACCAAGCGGCGCACCGCGGAGCAGCTCGGCCGCGACCACGTCCAGATGTACGGCATCCCACAGCTTTCCGAGAACGTGGAGTTCTTGCGCGCGTCGGGCGAACAGCTGCGGCAGATGCAACGCGTGGTGGCTCCGCTGGCCAGGACCCTGGCCACCCGGCTGGCGGCGCGGCGGCGCCGCAGCCGCGCCGGGGTGATCGACCTGCGCAAGACGCTACGCAAATCGATGTCCACGGGCGGGGTGCCGATCGACGTGGTGCTGGCCAAACCCCGCCCCGCGCGGCCGGAACTCGTGGTGCTGTGCGACGTGTCCGGTTCGGTCGCCGGCTTCAGCCACTTCACGCTGCTGCTGGTGCACGCGCTGCGCCAACAATTCTCGCGGGTGCGGGTGTTCGCCTTCATCGACACCACCGACGAGGTCACCCACATGTTCGGGCCGGAAGCCGATCTGGCGGTGGCGATCCAGCGGATCACCCGGGAGGCCGGCGTGTACAGCCGCGACGGGCATTCCGACTACGGCAACGCCTTCGCGTCGTTCGTGCAGGCGTTTCCCAACGTGCTGTCGCCGCGCAGCTCGCTGCTGGTGCTGGGCGACGGGCGCACCAACTACCGAAACCCGGAGACCGAGCTGCTCTCGCACATGGTGACCGCGAGCCGGCACGCGCACTGGCTCAACCCGGAACCCCGGCACCTGTGGGGCAGCGGCGACTCGGCGGTGCCGCGCTACCAAGAGGTGATCACCATGCACGAGTGCCGGTCGGCCAAGCAGCTCGCCGCGGTGATCGATCAGCTGCTGCCCGTCTGAGGGCTGTTTGCGTGCCCGCGTCACGCTGGCGTGACGCTCGGCC
>NZ_GG770554.1:1174085-1191645 GCF_000164135.1 Mycobacterium parascrofulaceum ATCC BAA-614
CGTGACGCTCGCGGGGGCGCGCCCGGGATGCGCCGCGGCAACCAGCTGGTCGCGGTGATCGATCAGCTGCTGCCCGTCTGAGGGCTGTCTTCGTGCCTGCGTCACGCTGGCGTGACGTTCGGTCGCGGGGGTCACGCTGGCGTGACGCTCGAGGAGAGGTGCGGGAGGCGGACGCTCGCGAGAGAGGGAGGCGGGCGCCTGCGGCGCCGGGCTGAGAAGACGGGCCGGGTCACGGCCTCAAGTAAGCTGGCAAATCGTGCAAAAGCAGCTGCGCAGGCTGGGCGTGATGGGTGGGACGTTCGACCCCATCCATTACGGGCACCTGGTTGCCGCCAGCGAGGTCGCCGACCTGTTCGACCTCGACGAGGTGGTGTTCGTGCCCAGCGGTCAGCCCTGGCAGAAGGACCGGCACGTCTCGGCCGCCGAGGACCGGTACCTGATGACCGTGATCGCCACCGCGTCCAACCCGCGCTTCTCGGTGAGCCGGGTCGACATCGACCGCGCCGGGCCCACGTATACCAAGGACACGCTGCGGGACCTGCACGCCCTCAACCCCGATTCGCAGCTGTACTTCATCACCGGCGCCGACGCGCTGGCTTCGATCCTGTCCTGGCAGGGCTGGGAGGAGCTGTTCCAGTTGGCGCGGTTCGTCGGCGTCAGCCGGCCCGGCTACGAGCTGCGGCGCGAACACATCACGGGCGTGCTGGGCGAGCTGGCCGAGGACGTGCTGACGCTCGTCGAGATCCCGGCGCTGGCGATCTCGTCGACCGATTGCCGCCTGCGCGCCGAACAGGGTCGGCCCCTCTGGTATCTGATGCCCGACGGCGTCGTGCAGTACGTCTCCAAGCGCCGCCTGTATCGGGCCGGCGGAGAACAGAAGGACACCGTGAGCCGCTCAACCCTGCCCGCCGGGAACAACACATGACCGCGACCCAGGAAGCCATCGACATGGCGAGCGTGGCCGCCGGCGCGGCCGCCTCGAAGCTGGCCGACGATGTCGTGGTGATCGACGTGTCGGGACAGCTGGTGATCACCGACTGCTTCGTGATCGCGTCCGCGTCCAACGAGCGTCAGGTCAACGCCATCGTCGACGAGGTCGAGGAGAAGATGCGCAGGGCGGGTTACAAGCCGGCGCGCCGGGAGGGCACCCGGGAGGGTCGCTGGACGCTGCTCGACTACCGCGACATCGTCGTGCACATCCAGCACCAGGACGACCGCGACTTCTACGCCCTGGACCGGTTGTGGGGTGACTGCCCGGTCGTGCCGGTGGACCTCACCGCCCCCGAAGACTCGGCGGACTCGCGATGACCATTCGTCGCCTGATCATGTTGCGGCACGGGCAAACCGAGTTCAATGCCGGTAGCCGGATGCAGGGTCAGCTGGACTCCCAACTCAGCGAGCTCGGCCGGGCGCAGGCGCTCGCCGCCGCCGAGGTGCTCGGCAAGCTGCAGCCGTTGCTGATCGTGTCCTCGGACCTGCATCGCGCCTACGACACGGCGGTCAGGCTGGGGGAGCGCACCGCGCTGCCGATCCGGGTCGACCCGCGGTTGCGGGAGACCCATCTCGGCGACTGGCAGGGATTGACCCACACCGAGGTCGACGCGCACGCCCCCGGCGCGCGACTGGCCTGGCGTGAGGACGCCACGTGGGCCCCCCATGGCGGCGAAAGCCGGGTCGACGTCGCCGCCCGCAGCGTGCCGCTGGTCGCCGAATTGGTGTCCGGCGAGCCGGAGTGGGGCGATCCCCAGCATGCCGACCGGCCCGTGGTGCTGGTGGCCCACGGCGGCCTGATCGCCGCGTTGTCGGCCGCGCTGCTGAAGCTTCCCGTCGCGAACTGGCCGGTCTTGGGCGGGATGGGCAACGCCAGCTGGGTGCAGCTTTCCGGCCACTCCGACGATCAGGGCGCGGGGTTGGAGCGCATCCGCTGGCGCCTCGACGTGTGGAACGCTTCGGCGCAGGTGTCCAACGATGTCCTCTGATGCACGGCCCACCCTGCTGATATTCGCCGACTCCCTGGCCTACTACGGGCCGGCCGGCGGGCTGCCCGCTGACGACCCCCGCATCTGGCCCAACATCGTTGCCGCCCAATTGGGTTGGGACGTCGAACTCATCGGCCGCATCGGCTGGACCTGCCGCGACATCTGGTGGGCGGCGACCCAGGACCCGCGCGCCTGGGCGGCGCTGCCGCGGGCGGGGGCCGTCATCTTCGCCACCGGCGGCATGGATTCGCTGCCGTCGGTGTTGCCGACCGCGCTGCGCGAACTGATCCGCTATGTGCGGCCGCCGCGGTTGCGGCGCTGGGTTCGCGACGGCTACGGCTGGCTGCAGCCCAGGCTCTCGCCGGTGGCCCGGTCCGCGCTGCCCCCGCACCTGAGCGTCGACTACCTCGAACAAACCCGCGGCGCAATCGATTTCAATCGTCCGGGCATCCCGATCGTGGCGTCGCTGCCGTCGGTGCACATCGCCGACACCTACGGCAGGGCACACCACGGCCGCGCGGCCACCGCCGCGGCCATCACCGACTGGGCGCAAGGCCACGATATTCCCCTGGTGGATCTGAAAGCCGCTGTGGCCGAAGAGATCATGACGGGCCGGGGCAACCCCGACGGCATCCACTGGAATTTCGAAGCCCACCAGGCGGTTGCCGAGCTGATGCTCAAGGCGCTGGCCGAGGCCTTGCAGAAGGCTCAAGTGCCGACCGACAAGCCCCGCGGGTAGCTGCTCGTGACCGTCGTCGTGGTGACCGACGCGTCGGCGCGCTTGCCGGCCGACCTGCTTCAGAAGTGGGCGATACGCGTCGTACCGTTGCACATCCTGCTCGACGGAGCCGACCTGCGGGACGGTGTGGACGAGATCCCCGAGGACGTCTACCAGCGCCACGCGACGACGGCGGCCGCGACGCCGGCCGAACTGGCCAACGCCTACCAGCAGGCGTTGGTCGACAGCGGCGGGGACGGCGTCGTGGCGGTGCACATTTCGGCGGCGCTGTCGGGCACGTGTGGCGCCGCCGAACGGACCGCCGCCGACTTGGACCCCCACGTGCGGGTCGTCGACTCGAGGTCGACCGCGATGGGCACGGGCTTCATTGCGTTGGCCGCGGCGCGCGCCGCCGCCGGCGGCGGCGACCTCGACGCCGTCGCCGACGCGGCGAGGGCGGCGGCACGGCATAGCCACGCGTTCATGGTGGTGCACCGGCTGGACAACCTGCGCCGCAGCGGACGGATCGGCGGTGCCAAGGCATGGCTGGGCACGGCCCTGGCGCTCAAGCCGCTGCTGCGCATCGACGACGGCAAACTCGTTCTGGCCCAACGGGTCCGCACCGTCACCCACGCGACGGAGGCGATGATCGACCGGGTCTGCGAGGCCGCCGGCGACAGGCCCGCCGCCCTGGCCGTGCATCACGTCGCCAACCCGGACGGCGCCAAGGAGGTGGCGGCGACGCTGGCGCGGCGGTTACCGGCGTGCGAGCCGGCGATCATCACCCCGCTGGGGCCGGTGCTGGCCTTGCACGTCGGCGCCGGAGCCGTCGCGGTCGTCGTGCAGCTGCCCACGCCTTAAACGGAGGCCGGCGCCACCGACCGCCGCGCGTTGTCGCCCCGCGGGTGCACCACTTGCGGCCACCAGAACCAACGGCCCAGCAGCGTCGCGATCGACGGCATCAGCAACGTGCGCACGACGAGCGTGTCGAGCAGCAGGCCGATGCACACGGTCGACCCGAATTGGCCCAGCACGCGCAGGTCGCTGCCCAGCATGGCCGCCATGGTGAAGGCGAACACCAGGCCCGCCGCCGTCACCACCCCGCCGGTGCCGGCCATCGAGCGGATGATTCCGGTCTTGAGGCCGGCATGGATCTCTTCTTTGAACCGGGAGACCAGCAACAGGTTGTAGTCTGATCCGACGGCCAGCAGGATGATCACGGACAGCGCCATCACGATCCAGTGGATCCTGATGCCGAACAGGTCCTGCCAAATCAGCACGGACAGGCCGAACGACGCCGCGATCGAGCTGGCCGCGGTGCCGACGATCACCAACGCGGCCACCACGCTCCGGGTAAGCAGCAGCATGATCATGAAGATCAGCGTGAGGGCGGACACCACGGCGATCATCAGGTCGTACTTCTCGCCGTCGGCCATGTCCTTGAACGTCGCGGCGGTTCCACCCAGATAGACCCGGGCGTCGGACAGCGACGATTGCTTGAGACCCTCCTGCGCGGCGGTCCGTTCGGCGTCGACTTGCGCGATGCCCTCCGGCGACATCGGATCGCCCTGATGCGTGATGAAGAACCGCGCCGATTTACCGTCCGGCGACAAGAACATCCGAAGGCCGGTCTGGAAGTCGGGGTTGTCGAAGGCCTCGGGCGGCAGGTAGAAGAAGTCGTCGTTCTTCGATGCGTCGAAGCTTTGACCCATCACGATCGCGGTGTTGCTCATCGCCTCCATCTGGTCGATCATCGCCTTGAACGTCTGGTACAGGGTGAGCGTGATGCCCCGCGTGGTCTTCAGCGTGGTGATCAGCGTGGGAAACAGTTCCGTCAGGTCGCGGGAGGCTTTGGCGGTGTGCTGGATGTCGGCTGTGAGGTAGTGGAACTGCTCGGCGAGCTGGTCGAACCCGTCGAGCGTGTCGAACAGGGACCGCAACCCGAAGCACACCGGGATGTCGTAACAGTGTCTCTCCCAGTAGAAGTACGAGCGCACCGGCCGGAAGGTGTCGTCGAAATCCGCAATGTGGTCACGCAGGGTGTCGGTGATCTGCGACGTCACCGCGGTGGTCTTTGCGCTGTCGTCGGCGGCGTTGGCCAGGTCCAGCGACACCTCGTACTGCCGCTGGGTGGTTTCGATCTGGGTCTGCAGGTCGTCGGCCATCCTGTGGATGTCGGCGATGCGCTCCTTGAGAAAGCTCATGTTCTGCATCGTCGTCTGGCTTTGGGCGCTGTTCTGGAACGGTATCGAGCTGTGCTGGATCGGGATGCCCAGCGGTCTGGTGATGTCCTGGACCATAGCGATCCCGAGCGTGCGCATCTCGTTCTTGGCGACCCGGTCCAACACCAGCATGTCGGCTGGGTTCCGCATGTCGTGATCGGACTCGATCATCAGCAGGTCGGGGTTCATCCGGGCCTCGGAGAAATGCCGGTTCGCGGCCTCTTGTCCTTGATTGGACGGGGCTGACAACGGCAGGTAATGGCGGTCGTTGTAGCTCGTGTGAAAGCTCGGCAGGGCGATCATGCCGACCAGCACGACCGCGGCGCTGACGGCCAGAATTGGTGCCGGCCAGCGTACTACGGCGGTACCCACCCTGCGCCACAGGCGGCCGCGCTTGGCCTGCTTTTCGAATAGGTGGAAGCGGCTGCCGGCGAATACCACCGCGGGCCCCAGCGTGACGCCGGCCAGCACCACGACGATCATGCCGATCGCCACGGGCGCGCCCATGGTGTTGAACCACGGCAGCCGGGTAAAACTGAGGCAGTAGGTCGCGCCCGCGATCGTCAGGCCCGAGCCCAAGACGACCGGGGTGACGCCCTTGAATGTGGTGTAGTACGCGGCTTCTCGGTCCTCGCCCGCGGCCAACGCCTCCTGATAGCGGCCGATCAGGAAGATGCCGTAGTCCGTGCCCGCGGCGATCGCCAACATGGTGAGGATGTTGGCGGCGAACGTGGTGAGCCCGAATGCGTTGTGGTACGCGAGAACCGCGACGACTCCTCGCGAACACGCCAGCGCGACCAAGGTCATGAACAGCTGCACCAGCGTGGTGACGATGGAGCGGTAGACCAGCAGCAACATGATTGCGATGGCGCCCAGGGTGAACAGCGTGATCTTGGCCAGGCTGGCGTTACCGATGATGTGCATGTCGTCGGATAGCGCGGCAGGGCCGGTGACGTAGGCCTTCACGCCGGGTGGCGCCTTGTTTTCCTCGATCACCTTGCGGACGGAGTCCACGGACTGGTTGGCCAGGGTCGTGCCCTGGTTACCGGCGAGGTTGACCTGCACGTAGGCGCTCTTGGCGTCGGCGCTCTGCGCACCTGCCGCCGTCAGCCGGTCACCCCAGAAGTCCTGAATGTGCTGAATGTGCTTGGGATCCTGGCGGAGCCGCCTGATCAGCTTGTCGTAGTACTGGTGCGCGTCGGGGCCGAGCGGTTGCTGGCCCTCCAACACGATCATCACGGTGCTGTTGGAGTCGAATTCGTGGAAATTATGGCCCAGGCGCATCATCGCCTTCATCGACGGTGCGTCGAGCGGTGTCATCGGCGCCGAGTGGGCCTCACCGACCTTTTCCAGGGTGGGGACGACGACGTTCACCAACACCGTCACGGCCACCCAGATCAGGATGATCGGCACCGCGAAGATGCGGATCGCATGCGGCAGGTACGGGCGGTGGCCCCGCTCGGCCCTGGACAGGCCCTTGGTGTTGATCGGGCCGGTGTCGGCCGCGCTCAGGTCGCGTGGGGTCTCGTTGCTCGCGTTGCTCATGCGGACTTCACCAGGCAAAAGGTCTGCGCGTTGTGGCCGTTGGAGCTGTGCTGTTCGCGGACGACGCCGTCGACGGTGATCTTGCAGCCGATCTCACTGCTGTCGCTTTGCGCCATGATGTTGGCGCTCACCGACGGCAGGGTGGTGGAGATGGTGGTCGACCACGGCAGCGGCGCCGCATTGACCTGATGGGTGTTGGCGTTCTCGTCCCAGTAGTTGATGTTGGCGGTGGCCCCCGGCGGACCGGTGATGTCGTAGACCACGACCTTCGGGTTGAACTGCACGATTTCGATCCCCTTGCCGGCGTTCGCGTTGAGATCCTGCGAGCCGAAAATCTTGTGGAGCCGCGACACGATCAACGCCGAAAGGGCCAGGACAACCACCAGAACCAGCGGTATCCACGCCCGCTTGAGCACCCGGGTCACGGCGCGGGTACGTGGACCTGAGTCGGGTCTAGCCACCACTTGACCGCCTTCCGCTTACCGCCACCCCGGCGCTGCCGCTCAAACACGTCGCCGACGACATCGATGTCTTCCGACTATTTGCTCGGCTAAGCACTCTAAACCTTAATGCACGCAAGCGTTCCTCCGGGGGCCTCCGATGTGGTGAACGGCATACGGGGCCGGCGCTTACCGGGCCACCCGGCCGGTGACCGGCGGCAAATCGGCAAGCGTCACGATTCCGGGTTCGGCGGCCACCACGGCCGCGACCGCGTTGGTGACCGGCATCGCCGTATAGATCATTCCCAGGCCCATGAACCCGGGCTCCGTCCAGTCCTTCGGCGGCAGGCAATGCAGGACGGTGCGCATGTTGGGCAGCCCGAACACCTGAATGACGTGGCCGTGCTCCAACGGCTTGGGCGGCACCACGTGACTGCCCATGGTCCAGTTGAACCCCACGCTGACCACGTTGCGGTCGCCCTCCCAGCCGCGGTGGTAACCGTAGACCCCGCCCACCGTTCCCGCGGGTATCCGCATGAAGCCCAGATCGGAATCGCCGGTGGCGGCGGTGAAGGTCACGTCGAAGGTCATCCGGTCCAGCTTCGCCCCGATCGCATCCGCCATCATGGCGGCCGATTCGGCGAAGACCTCGCTCTCACGCCGCACGTTTTCCGCCAGCCCCGGCGTGTCAGGATCCTGCGAAAAGCCCATCGCCGTTTGGGTTTCCGCCGATTCGTAGGTCGAGCAGTCCACCGATTCGGTGATGCGGATCTCGTCGACGCGCTCGCACGCGCCGCTGAGCACCATGCCGACCATGTTGGTCATGCCCGGGTGCGCGCCGCTGCCGAAGATCGTCGAACCGCCCCGTTTGCACGCGTCCACGATGCGTTCCCGGTCCTCGGGCGTCTGCTTGCCGCCGGTGATCCAGGCCGCGCTGGAGCACACGTTGACACCCGATTCCAGCAGGCGCACCAACTCATCCATGTTGGGCCACAACGGGTTATAGCAGCACGCGTCGGCGCCCAGCGCGAGCAGCGCGTCGACGTCGTTGGTCGCGAGCACGCCGGTCGGTTCCGGCCAGCCGGCCAGTTCGGCGGCGTCCACCCCGACCTTGTCCGCCCCGTGCGCGTACACCCCGACCAGCTCCATGTCGGGTCTGCCGATGATGGCGTGCAGCGAACGCCGCCCGATGTTTCCGGTCGTCCACTGGATCACCCGCAGCGGGCGTTCTGTCGGGGGCTTGCTCATCGCGTCTCCTTTGACGGCGGGCGGACGTGAGTCATTATCACCGACATGCCACCGGGCCCGGTACGGCCGGTGCCGGTCAGCGGCCGCCCTGATTGAACGCGGCCATGGCGCTGGACATCAGCTGCGAAAATGGATCGGCCCCGCCACCGAAGGTGGCCTGACTGGCCGGGGCGATCACGGCCGCGGGGTCGAAGCCCCGCACCGGATCCACTTGGATCGGTGCGGTCTGCGGGTCGTCGTTTCGCGAATATCCCGCGTTCACCATGGGCGCCAGCTCGGCGTCGAGCTGGTTCAGCTCGTCTTCCGGCACCCCGAGGTAGCCCAGCGGTATCACCAGCGGGAGGTGTTTTTCGGGAATCAGGTACGTCGTTGTCGTCGCACCCCGGGAGTTGACGGTGGTTCTGATGTTCTGCGGCGGCACCATACTCGGGTCGGTGAACGCGACCGCGGTATGCCCGGTCGCCTCGCCCACCAGGGTGTTGGCGAGGGCCAGCAGGTTGTCCGGCCGGTCCGGGAAGTCGGCGATCATGTCGTACGCCGCGACGAACGCCTTCGTGTCGTACTGGCTTTCCACGGGCGGCGGTATGCGGTAGTCCATTGCGGGAACGACGGCGCCGACCGGGAAAAAGGAGGTCAGAAAGCTCTGGCCGAAGGCGTGACGTCCCACCGGATTGCCAAAGGTGCTGAAGACCAATTGATTTGGCGGTGGGGCGGTCGGGTCGTTCGCCAGCCGCGCCTGCTCGGCGTCAACCACAAGCGAACCCTCGGACAGGCCGATCGCGGCGCCGGGGCCGCCCCGGCGGATGGCCGCGTCCAGGTTGTCCTCGCCGACGGCCACCGACTCGCCGATGCTGGGCCCGTCCACGCCCAGGCCGGGGAAGGCTTCGTCCAGCCGGCCGATCCCGGGGAAGAGCCGTTCGAGCACGTGGCCCTGGACCTGCCCCGCCGGGTAGTTCACGATTTCCCGCTTGAGCCCCGGGAACCATCCGGCCCCCAGGCGCCGGCCGTATTCGTCGTAGGGGATGCCCGGGACGTGGGCGCCGCCCAGCGCGTACGCCATCCCCTCGTCGGGCGTCGCGCCGTCCGGGGAGTCGTCGGCCGTCGCGATGCCGAGGCCGAAACACCCTGTGGCGCCGAGGGTTACCAAAGCGGTAACCCCCGCGAGTAGTTTCTGCATCGCCACTTCCCGCCTGCCCGACTTGGTCTCGTAGTTTCGCATATCGCTCGTGGTCCGGCTCACCGCGATCGCGACCGCTGCGTTCCCGGTCGCGATGGCCACCAGCTCGCCCGTCCGACCAGCGTAGCCAGGGCGGGCACGGTTATGGTCCGAACCAGGAAGGTGTCGAGCAAGATTCCGATCCCGATGACGAAACCGCCCTGGACCACGGTGCCGATGCTGGAAAACACCAGACCCCACATCGAGGCGGCGAAGATCAGCCCCGCCGCGGTGATCACACCGCCGGTCGAACTCAACGTGCGGATGATGCCGTAGCGCATGCTGTGCGGCGACTCGTCGCGCATCCGCGAGACGAAAAGCATGTTGTAATCGGCCCCTACGGCGACCAACACCACGAAGGCCAACGGCGGAACGCTCCAATGCAATTGCTGGCCGAGTGCGAATTGGAACGTCAGGACGCCGATGCCCACCGCCGACAGGTAGGAAATGACGACGGAGGCGACCAGGTACAGCGGTGCCACGACCGCCCGCAGCAGCGCAATCAAGGTCAACAGCACGACGATGATGGTGACGCCGACGATGAACTTGATGTCGTGCTCGTAGAAGTCCCGCGTGTCCCGCAGCATGACGGGATACCCGACCATCGAGATCTTGGCGTCCGCCAGCGCGGTGTTCGGCTGTGCTCCCCGCGCGGTGTCGCCGATGACGCTGACCTGGTCCATGGCCTCCGGGCTGAACGGGTTGAGTTCGGTCTGCACCAGATACCGCACCGAGTGGCCGTCGGGTGAGATGAACGCCCTGGCGGCCTTCTTGAACTCCTCCATGTGCAGGAGCTGCGCCGGAACATTGAACCCCGCCATCGACGGTTCGGCGGCATCCCGTTTGAGCGTGAGGAGGAAGGCCGACGCCTCACCGAGCCCGGCGCCCATCTGTTTGATCTGATCGACGAGTTGGTCCACTCCATCGGCGACTTGCCGGCTCCCGCCGGCGAACCGGTCGGCGCCCTGCTGCAGCTGGTTGAGGTCCGCCTGCAGGCCACCGGGCTGGTCCAGGCCCATGGCATGCAGCGCCCTGACGAAGCCGGCGAGCGCGACCCGCAGGTGATCGACCGATGCGTTGAGGGTCTGCCGGTCTTGAAACGCCTGCAGCTGTGTCGCCAGGTCGTTGATCTGGTCGAGGCTGCCGTCACCGCGCGCGTTCACCACCCGTTCGAACTGGGCCCGGGTGGCGCTGCAGGAGGGGTCCCCGTCGCAGACCGGGTTGCCCTGCAGCGCCGCCAGCACCGGGGCCACCCACGCGAACATGTCCTTGATCGCGGCGAAGTTCACGCCGATGGTGCGGCCGAGCGAGTTGATGCTGTTGACGAGCTTGGCCGCGGTGACGACCTCCCGGACCAACGTGTCACCGCCGTACTGACTTCTCATCGACGTGAAAGCGTCGGTCAGACCTTGCATCCCGGCGACCATCCGGTTGACCCGGCCCCGCACCTCGCCCAGGTTGTCGGCCAGCGTGTTGGCGCCGACGGACAACCGGTTCAGCTCGTCGGTGTGGTCGCTGATCAGGGCCGAACCGGCGCCGAGGCGAGCGCCGATGGCGCCCGCCTGATACGTGGCCCGGAACTGTTCCGGCACGGCTCCCGCGGGCCGGGTCACGCCGCTGACCCGGGCGACGTCGGGCAGCTGGCTGACCCGGTCGGCCATCTGCTCCAGATCCGCGAGGGCCCGCGGCGTGCGCAGGTCATGCGGCGACTGGACGAGGATGTATTCGGGAATGGACTGGTTGACGGGGAAATGGCGATCCAGCGCGGTGTACCCGACCGAGCTCGGGGCCGAGGGCGGCAGGGCCTTGCGGTCGTCGTAGTTGAAGCGCACCAGGCCGGCGCAGCCGGCCAGCACGATCAGCACCAGCATGCTGGCGACCAGATGGGCCCTCGGGCGGCGCACGATGCGTATCCCCGACCGTCGCCAGAACCGGGCCGTCACTTCGTGCGGGGGTTTGACCCAGCCGCGCGGCCCGGCCACGACCAGGATCGCGGGCAACAACGTCATCGCCGCGAGGAATGCGACCCCGATCCCGATGGCCGAGGACACGCCCACCGTGGAGAACACGCCCATCCGGGCGAAACTAATGCCGAGAAAGGTGATTCCGACCGTGGCCGCGGAGGCCGCGATCACTTTTCCGATCGACATCAACGCCCGCTGCACGGCGTCGTCGAAGTCCGCGCCGCGCCGCAGGTAGTCGTGATAGCGGCTGATGAGGAAGACCGCATAGTCGGTTCCCGCGCCGGCGATGATGGCGCTCAAGAAGACGATGGACTGGTTCGAAACGCCCAGGCCGCCGATTTGGGAGACGCCGGCGACGACGGCCTGCGCGATCACCATCGACGCCCCGATCGCTATCAGCGGCAGCAGCATGGTGCGCGGGTTGCGGTAGACCACCAGCAACACGACGAGCACCAGGACGCCGATCGCGAGTTCGATGGGAAGGCGATCCCGTTCGCCCGCCACGGTGAGGTCGCTGACGGTGGCCGCGGGTCCGGTCAGGTTGGCCGTCAGCGGGGATCCGGCCACGTTGCGTTTGACGGTGTCGGCGACGCGGAGGTAGGCGGCGTAGGACTTCGGTGTGCCCAGTTCGCCGGCCAGGCCCACCGGCAGCACCCAGGACTTGTGGTCCTTGCTGGTCAGGACCGGACGCAGGGCCGGCGTGTTGACGAAGTCCTGCAGCATCAGCACGTCTCGCGTGTCCGCGCGCAGCGCGGTCACCAGGTTGCGGTAGGCGGCCTCGTCGGCGGGCCCGAGCCCTTTTTCGTTCGTGAGGACGACCAGGAGCAGGTCTTCGGCGCCCGACTCGTGAAACGCTTCGGTCATCTTTCGCGCGGACACGGCCGACGGGGCGTCGCTGGGCAGGATCGCGAGGGGGTGCTTTTGTGCCATCTCGGTCAGGGGTGGAAACGTCAACGGCAGCGCGACCGCGACCATGACCCAGAGCCCGATCACCAGGCCGGGCCAGCGCACCACGAGACCGGCTAGCCGTCGCAAAGCGAACTCCCGGCCGTCCGGAGATGGCTCATCCAGAAAAATGCGGCAGCCATCGTCGCCACTCCTTGCTATGCAACGCGCCCCCAGTGCCCGGTATCGGCGACCCGCACGCACACGGACTTCATCGCTGCGAGATACCGGGAAACCGATTTCTGGGCAACCGCATTGGCCGGATACATGACCGCCATCGCGGTGCCCTCTTCGTACCGGAAGACATAGATCGTCAGTTGGTAGGAATACCTTCCGTCGGAATAGATTCCGATGCTATTTGCGTAGCCCATCTCGGCTGCCGCCAGCACGGCGTTCATGGGGGCGGCATCGGCGTGCAAGAAATTCGTCACGGGGAAGTTCGGGCGGGGCCTGCTCAGCCACGGCGCCAATTCCAGCACGCGGTAATACGGCACCTTGGCCATGTCCAAACTCGAATCGAAACAATTTTGGGCCGCCCAGGCGGCATCACTGAAGGACACGGCGGCTATCGGGATGGTGATCGGCACCAGGCCGGTGAACCAGCCCTGGGTCATGAAGTTGTCCGACGTCCTGCGGGTATCTCGGGGAGTGAGACCGTAATACGTTGCGGTGCCGGTGAATTCGTGCTCCACCTGGGCGAGGCAAGCGAATAGGCCGCCGACGAAGCGAGCGCCCGCTCCCGAGCAGGCCGATTCGAACCTCGCCGTCTGCGCCGCATCCATCAACGTGCCCGTGATCATGTCACTCCTGGTCGGCTCCAGGGGATTGCCCAATGGCAACGGGAACTCCGGCAGGCTGCCATTGTTGTTCTCCGCGAATTCGATCCACGCGCGTACTGGAGGCGAATCCACGGTCAAAGCCGACGTGTACTGGCGCTCTTGGAGGCAGAAATCGTCAAAGCTTCCGGCGGCGGGCAGGGCGAGGGGGCCGGCACCGCTCGTCAACGCCGAATACCTGGCGTGGGACTCCACCATCGTGATGCCAATCAGCGCGGCATCGCCGTGGACATGATCGATACTCGCGTAGAAGGTGAAGTGGTCCTCGTTTTGAATGATCCCGAAGCTGAAGCACTCCCAATGAAAGGGGTCGGGTGTGGCGACGACATGATTGTGCAAGTCGTCGATCGACAATTCGCCGTGGACCGTGGGCGTGAATTCGATATCGTCGGGGTCATCGATGGTATGCCGGAGAATCTCTCCGGTTTCGGTGTATTCGAACCAACTGCGGTAGGTGTCGTGGCGGCGCAGGTACGCGTTCAGCGCCTCGTTCATGGCGGAGACGTCGCACTGGCCGGAAATTTCGCACGTCGCGATGATCTGCCGCGAATAGTCGAGGCCTGAGGTTGTTTGCCGGCGATAGCCCTGAAGATGTTGCCCCTGCATGTAGCTGACCGGGACGGGACTGACCGGCGCTTGCCGGGCCTTCTGCCGGGCGGCGGGCGTCGGGTGCCAGGAGATGACCACGCCCGGGTTCAGCATCCACTCACCGATCGAGCCGATCGTGATCTTCCCGATGCGCAATCTGTTCTCCTCGATGTGCGGGACTACAACTCGCGGTCTGCCCGTGGCGGGACGACGATGACCGACTCGGCGGCCACCCTCCCCGACATGCCGGGCTGCTTCGAATCTAGCCACGGGTGTGGTGACCGATTAGGGTGTTGCACGGCCCGGCGCGGTACGCGGTCCGGCATCCGGCGACACTACTCGCCCGGGGGATCATTCTGCTGCGCATTGGGTCGGCATGTGGTGCAGTGGTCGGGTCAAGCGTTTCATTGCGGAGCTATCGACGACCCGTCGCGGGAGGCTGGCCTGGGGACCCACCCTCGCTGGCCGAGGCGAGAGGACAGATGCATGGCAACGGTCGAAGATCGACCGGAGCGGACGGCGCGTTTCGCGATAGTCGGCTACGCGGCGCGCGTTCCGGGAGCCGCCGACGCGGCCGAATTCTGGGACGTGTTGCGCCACGGGCGGGATGCGGTGTCGGAGGTGCCCGGCGAGCGGTGGAACGTCGATGACTTCTTCGACTCCGACGCCGACGCGGCCGGGAAGATCGTGAGCCGCCGGGCGGGTTTCGTGGACGACGTCGCGGGCTTCGACGCGCCGTTCTTCGGGGTCTCGGCGCGCGAGGTCATGCTGATGGACCCGCAGCATCGGCTGTTGCTGGAGACCGCATGGCAGGCGGTGGAGCATTGGGGCACGGCCCCAACGGCTTTGGCGAACACGAACACCGGCGTGTTCGTCGGCCTGTCCACCCACGACTACCTCAGCATGGTCTCGGACGAGCTGAGCTACGACGAGATCGACGCGTACATGGCGATCGGGACGGCGGCCGCCGCGGCGGCGGGCCGGATCAGTTACCGGCTGGGCTTGCAGGGCCCCGCGGTCACGGTCGACACCGCGTGCAGCTCGTCGCTGGTGGCCGTCCACCAGGCGTGCCAGGCGCTGCGGTTGGGGGAGTGCGACGTCGCGCTGGCCGGCGGGGCGAATGTCCTGCTCAGCCCCGCGACCATGATCACCTTTTCGCGGGCGCACATGCTGGCACCCGATGGTCGCTGCAAGACGTTCGACGCGGCCGCGGACGGCTACGTGCGCGGCGAGGGCTGCGGTGTCATCGTCCTCAAGCGGCTCGACGACGCGATTCGCGACGGTGACCGCATCCGGGCCGTGATCCGGGGCAGTGCGGTGAACCAGGACGGCGCATCGGGCGGTTTGACCGTGCCGAACGGTGTCGCCCAGCAGCGCGTCATCGCCGAGGCGCTCGAGCGCGCCGGCGTCTCCGCGCACGACGTGGGATACCTGGAAGCCCACGGGACCGGGACGTCGTTGGGCGACCCGATCGAAGTCCAGGCCGCGGCCGCGGTATTCGGCGAGGGCCGCGACCCGGACCGGCCACTGCTGATCGGATCGGTGAAGACGAACATCGGGCATTTGGAAGCGGCCGCCGGGATCGCCGGGATCATCAAGGTCGTCCTGTCGCTCGAGCACGAGCAATTGCCCAAACACCTGAACTTCCGAAACCCCTCGCCCTACATTCCCTGGGACCGGCTGGCGGTGCGGGTCCTGGACGAGGCCACCGGCTGGCAACGCAACGGGCGCCCCCGCGTCGCCGGCGTCAGTTCGTTCGGGTTCTCCGGCACCAACGCGCACGTCATCCTGGAGGAAGCGCCCCAGGAGGCACGCGCGAATGCCGCGGGCCCGCGCGCCGTCGTCGAGCCCGAGGACCGGCGGTTCAGCGTCCTGCCGCTGTCGGCGCGCACCCCGGCGGCCCTGGCCCAGCTCGCCGATCGCTACCGCGACTGGTTGACCGCGCACCCGGAGACCGACCTGTCCGAGCTGTGCTTCACCGCCGGCGTGGGCCGCGCCCACTTCGAGCACCGGGCCGCGCTGGTGGTGAATTCGACTGAATCCGCCACCGAATTGCTTGGCGCCCTCGCCGACGACCGCCCCGCGCCGGGTTTGCTGCGCGGGGAATGCGACGACAGGCCCAAGACGGCGTGGTTGTTCCCGGGTCAAGGCAGCCAGTTCGCCGGCATGGCCCGGGAACTGTTCGAAACCGAGCCGGTGTTCGCCGAGACGATGACCCGGTGCGCCGCGGTGGTCGATGCCGTGCTCGAAAAGCCGATGCTGGACGTCATTTTCGATGTCGACGACCCCGACACCCTGCGGCAGACCAGCTACGCCCAGCCCGCGCTGTTCGCCGTCGAGCTGGGATTGGCCAGGCTCTGGCAGTCGTGGGGCCTCGAGCCCGACGTGGTGCTGGGCCACAGCGTCGGCCAGTACGCCGCCGCCTGTGTCGCCGGTGTGTTCAGCCTCGAGGATGGCGCGCTCCTGCTCGCCGAACGGGGCCGCCTGTTCGGCAATCTGCCCGCGGGCGGGCGGATGGTCGCGATCTTCGCCGCGGCGGAGCGGGTGGAAAGCTGCACCGACGAGTTCCCGCGGCTGTCGGTGGCCGCCTACAACGGTGCCAACACCGTGCTCGCGGGCCCCGCCGAGGATCTGGACCGGGTGGTGGCCGCCCTGACCTCCGACGGCGTTCGCTGCGACTGGCTGGACACCAGCCATGCGTTCCACTCGGCGCTGTTGGACCCGGCACTCGATGAATTCGAGGCGTACGCGGGCCGGTTCGGGTTCCGTTCGCCACAACGGACTTTGGTGTGCAACCGCACCGGCGCCGCCCTGGGACGGACCGCACAGCTGGACGCGTCCTACTGGCGCCGCCACGCCCGCCAGCCCATCGAGTTCGCCAAGAGCGTGGCCACTCTGGCCGATCTCAACTGCGCGGTGCTCCTCGAGGTCGGCGCCCAACCCGTGCTCACCGCCGCCGCGCTGCGGGCTTGGCCCGATCCGGCCACGGCGCCCCGGGCGATAGCGTCGCTGCGTCGAAACGGCGCCGACCACCGCCAGATCGCCGAAGCCCTTGGCGGCGCGTACATCTGCGGCCACCTGCCCGCCTTCGGTGCTCTGCAGCACGGACCGACGCGCAAGCTCGACCTGCCCACCTATCCGTTCCAGCATCGCCACTACTGGTTTCGTGACAAGGACGTCCAGTCCGCCCCGACCGTCGCCGAAGCCGCCGTCGCGCGCAGCGAAGCGGTCCGGCTTCTCGAGGAGGGCCGGATCGAGGAACTCGCCGCCCTGCTCGACGGGCCGAACGCCGACCCGCAGACCACCGAGGTGCTGGCCAGGCTCGCGGCGCAGCACAACCAAGAACGTGGGAACCAGTCCATCGCGGACGCTCGTTACGAGATCCGCTGGGAGAAAAGCGCGGCCGCACGCGCGGACGCCGGCGCGGGATCTGACTGGCTGCTGATCGCCGATGACGCCGAGGCGATCGCCCCGTTGGTCGACGCGCTGACCGCCCAGGGGCAGCCGTTCCGGATCGTCGGGCTGCCGGCGTCCGACGCCGACGAGGAACGCCTCGAAGCGGAGCTGCGCGCCGCGGCGGCGGGCGACTCGACGCTGCGTATCCTGCACTGCGCGGCCCTCGAAGGGGACGCGACTCCATCGATGCGCTCGCTGTTGCGGATGCAACACCGCGTCCTGAACGGAACGCGCCGACTCTTCCGCGCCGCGGCCGCCGCCGAACTTCGCGCCCCCGTCTGGCTGACAACCCGAGGCGCGCAACGCGTCACCGACGCCGACAGCGTCTCGCCGGCGCAATCCTGTCTGTGGGGATTCGGTCGCGCCGCATCCCTGGAGCACCCCCAATTGTGGGGCGGACTAG
>NZ_GG770554.1:1193329-1205275 GCF_000164135.1 Mycobacterium parascrofulaceum ATCC BAA-614
CTAGCCGATCTGTCCGAAGGCGGCGCCGAGGAGTGGAGCCGGCTGATCGGTCAGGTCGCGGCGGGCCCGCGGGGCGAAGACCAGATCGCGCTGCGGGACCACGGTGTCTACATCCCCCGGCTGAGTCGACGCGCGGGCCGGCCGGCCACGCCGCCGCTCGTATTGCGCGGCGACGCAACCTATCTGGTGACCGGGGGCCTGGGCGGCGTCGGTCTGGAAATCGCCGGGTATCTGGCCGACCACGGCGCGCGCCATCTCGTGCTGACCAGCCGACGAGCACCCGGCACCGCGGTGCAGCAGCGCCTCGATGCCATCCGGGAAGGCTCGGATTGTGAAATCCGGGTCATCACGGCCGATGTCGCCAATCCGCACGACGTCGCCCGCCTGCTGGCCACGGTTGAGGCCCAGCTGCCGCCGCTGGCGGGCATCGTCCACGCCGCGGGCGAGATGGGCACCACGCCGCTGCGGGCCTTGGACGACGCCGAAGTGGATCGGGTGTTCGCGGGAAAGGTCTGGGGCGCTTGGAATTTGAGCGAGGCCGCCGCGGAGCTGTCGCTGGACTTCTTCCTGAGCACCTCCTCGATCGCCTCGGTGTGGGGCAGCTTCGGCCAGACCGCCTACGGCGCGGCCAACGCCTTCCTCGACGGATTGTCCTGGCGGCTGCGTGAGCAGGGCGTGCCCGGGGTCAGCGTCAACTTCGGTCCATGGTCGGCGGGGATGGCCGACGAGGAGGCCCGGGCGCGCCTGGAGCAGCGCGGGGTCCGCACGCTGCCCCCCGCGGACGCGCTGGCGGGCATGGCCGAGTTCCTGGTGGCGTCCGCCGCGCACGGTGTGGTGGCCCGGATCGACTGGGCCCGCTTCCTGCCGCTGTATCAGCAGGCGGGCAAGCGGTCGTTCCTCGAGGAACTGGGGCGGGAGGTGCCCGAGTCGGTGCCGCTCCCCGCACCCTCCGGGCAGACGGAATTCGTCGAACGGCTGACCCTCGCGCCGGCGCAGCAGCGGAAGAAGCTGCTGGTCGACTACCTGCGCGACGTGGTCGCCGAGGTGACGCGGATCGACGCGGCGGAGATCCGCGAGGAGGCCGGATTCTTCGACCTCGGCATGGATTCGCTGATGGCCGTCGAGTTGCGGCGCCGAGTCGAGCACGCGGTGGGCAGGGAACTGCCGGCCACGCTCGCGATGGACTATCCGCGGGTGGCCGACGTGGCGCTGTATCTGCTCGACGACGTCCTCGGCCTCAACGCACAGGCGGGCCCCAAGGCGGATGCCCGGCCGGTGCCGGTGCCGGCCGGTCCCGCGGACGAGCCGATCGCGATCGTCGCGGTGGCGTGCCGGTTCCCGGCCTCGCCCGACCCCGAGGGGTATTGGGAGGTGTTGTCCGGCGGGGTCGACGCGATCCGCGAGATCCCGGATGACCGCTTCGAGATCGACGAATACTACGACCCGGATCCGGCGACACCGGGCAAGATCTACAGTCGCAGCGGCGGATTCCTCGACGGGATCGACGGATTCGACCCGGAGTTCTTCGGCATCTCCCCGCGCGAGGCCGTATGGATGGACCCGCAGCAGCGGTTGATGCTGGAGATCGCCTGGGAGGGGCTGGAGCGCGCCGGGTATTCGCCCGCGGCGTTGCGCGGCAGCCGCAGCGGCATCTTCGTGGGTGTCGCCGCCAACGAGTATTCCCACCTGCTGTCCCGGGACTCGGTGGAAAGCATCGAGGCCCACTTCATCACCGGCAACGCGCTCAACGCGATCGCGGGCCGGGTCGCCTTCGCGCTCGGGCTGGAAGGCCCTGCGGTGGCGGTGGATACCGCGTGCAGCTCGTCACTGGTGGCGGTCCACCAGGCCTGCCAGGCGTTGCACTCCGGCGACTGCGATCTGGCGCTGGCCGGCGGGGTCAACGTCCTGCTGAGCCCGGAGTCGATCGTTGCCGCCTCACGCGCGCGGATGCTGTCGCCCGACGGACGGTGCAAGACCTTCGACGCCGCCGCCGACGGCTACGTTCGCAGCGAGGGCTGCGGAATCCTGGTGCTCAAGAGGCTCAGCGACGCGCAGCGCAGCGGCGACCGGATCTGCGCGGTCATCCGCGGCAGCGCGGTCAATCAGGACGGCGCCTCCAGCGGCTTGACGGTGCCGAACGGCGGTGCGCAGCAACGGCTCATCGCCGCGGCGCTGGCCCGGGCCGGGGTCCGGGGCGGGGACGTCGACTACCTCGAGGCGCACGGGACGGGCACCTCCCTGGGGGACCCGATCGAGGTGCAGGCCGCCGCCGCCGTCTACGGCGCCGACCGTGATCCGCGCCGGCCCCTGCTGATCGGCTCGGCGAAGACCAACCTCGGCCACCTCGAGTCGGCCGCCGGGGTCGCGGGCCTGATCAAGGTGGTGCTGTCCTTGCAGCACGAAGTGCTGCCGCGGAACCTGCACTTCCAGAACCCGTCGCCGCACATCCCGTGGGATTCCCTGCCGGTGCGGGTCGTCGATACCGCGATGCCCTGGCAGGCCAACGGCCGGCCGCGCCGCGCCGGGGTCAGTTCGTTCGGGTTCACCGGCACGAACGCCCATGTGCTGATCGAGGAGGCGCCGCCCCAGACCGTCACCTACTCGGAAAGCGTTGCGGCGGAGCCGGCTTCGGCCGCTACCGACGTGCGGGTCGAGGTGTTCCCGTTGTCGGCGCGCTCACCGCAGGCGTTGGTGGCGTTGGCGCAGCGATACGGGGCCTGGCTGGGCGCGCACCCCGAGGCCGACATCGCCGACGTGTGCTTCACGGCCGGGGTCGGCCGCTCGCATTTCGAACATCGCGCCGCGCTGGTGGTGGATTCGGTGGCGGGCGCCCGCGAGGTGCTGGCCGAATTGGCCGAGAACCGGCTAAGGCCGGGGGTGCTGCGCGGCGAATGCGCCGACCCGCCGAAGACGGCGTGGCTGTTCACCGGGCAGGGCAGCCAGTACCCGGGGATGGCCCGCGAGCTGTTCGACACGGAGCCGGTATTCGCCGAGACCGTGACGCGGTGTGCGGAGGCGATCGACGGCATGCTGCCGCGTCCGCTGTTGGAGGTGCTGTTCGACATCGACCGGGGCGCCGGCGGCGGCGCCGCAGAAACGCTGCGGCACACCTCCTTTGCCCAGCCGGCGCTCTTCGCCGTCGAGATGGGCCTGGCCCGGCTGTGGCAGTCGTGGGGCATCGAGCCCGACGTGGTGCTCGGCCACAGCGTCGGCCAGTACGCGGCGGCGTGCGTGGCCGGCGTGTTCAGCCTCGAAGATGGGGCCCGGCTGATGGCCGAACGCGGCCGGCTGTTCGGCAGCCTGCCCGACGGCGGCCGCATGGTGGCGGTTTTCGCCGAGGCCGAGCAGGTGGAGGACGCGGCCAAACGCTTCCCCGCGGTGTCGGTGGCCGCCTACAACGGCCGCAACACGGTGTTGTCGGGTCCCGGCGCCGATCTGGATCAGGTCGTCGCGAGCTTCAGCGACGACGGGATCCGCTGCACCTGGCTGGACACCAGCCACGCCTTTCACTCGGAACTGCTCGAACCCGTGCTCGACGAATTCGAGGCGTATGCGGCGCGACTGCAGTTCGCCACCCCCACCCGGCCCCTGGTCTGCAATCGCACCGGCGCGGTCCTCACGGCGGAAACCCCGCTGGACGCGCAGTATTGGCGGCGGCATTCCCGCCAGCCGGTGCAGTTCACCGAAAGCGTGCGCACGGTGGCGGCGCTCGGATGCTCGGTGTTGATGGAGATCGGCCCGCAGCCGATTCTGACCGCGGCCGCGGTGCAGGCGTGGCCCGAACACGCCGCCGCACCGCGCGCGATCGTCTCCCTGCGCAAGGGCGCCTGCGCGCGGCGTCAGGTCGCCGAAGCGCTGGCCGCGGCCTACGTAGCCGGGCACCGGCCCGAGTTCGCCGCGCTGCACCGGGCGCCGCGCCGCAGACTCGACCTGCCCACCTATCCGTTCCAGCGCCGCCACTTCTGGCCCAAGACGTCGGGGATCGCCGGCGTCGACGGCCAGGGCGCCGCCGTGTCCGGAATCTTGGGCAGCGCGAAGGATCTCGCCTCCGGCGACGTCGTCTACACCAGCCGGCTGTCCGTCAAGACGCAACCCTGGCTGTCCCATCACGTCATCTACGGCACCGTCGTCGTGCCGGGCGCGACGTACGCCGCGATGGCCCTGGCCGCGGTCGGGACCCCGGCCCAGGTGCGAGACGTCTTCTTCTACGAACCGATCATCCTGGCCGACAAGAGTTCTCGCGAGGTGCAGCTGACGCTGCACCCCTCCGAAGACCGCGGTGGCTGGACCTTCCAGGTGCACAGCCGGCCATACGGTGTCCGCGACGCCGAGTGGTCGTTGAACGCCGACGGTGCCCTCGTCAACGCTGGCGCCGACGAGCCGGGTCCGGCGGATTCCGTCGACGTCGCGATCGAGCGGTTGAACCGCACCCGTCCGCAGCAACTGTTCGACACCTTCGCGGACATGGAGCTGGCCTGGGGGCCCACCTGGTCGACGTCGCTGAAATCACTGTGGGTGGGCGAGGGTGAGGCGGTCGGCGATGTCGTCGTCGGCGACGAACTCGCCGAACACCTCGGCACCGAGCCGGTCCATCCGGTGCTGCTCGATCTGTGTACCGGCGTCGCCTTCCCCGCGTTTCCGGCGCTTCTCGCGGCGACCGAACGAGGGGCGGTTCCCGACCTGTTCCTCCCGCTGCGGTACGGGCGGGTGGCGCTCGCGGAACGGATGCCACGCCGGTTCTACTGCCGCGCCAGGTGGCGCACCGGTGGGGTCGACAGCGAAACCCAGGTCTTCGACCTTGATTTCGTGGACCGGGCCGGCCGCCACCTGGGCGGGATAAGCGAGTTCACGGTCAAACGCGCGCCACGGGAGGCGTTACTGCGCGGGCTCGGCGGCGACGTCGCCCGGCTGCTGTACACCCTCGGCTGGCACGAGGTGCCGGCGCCGAGTGGCGATGCCGGGGCGGACGAGAACGCGCGCGGCCCTTGGCTGGTCGCGGGTTTCGACGAGCTGGCGGCCGAGCTGCCGGGTTGCGTCCAGTCGAACGGCGCGATGGATACCGGGGACTGGCGGCGGATGTTCGCTCGGGCGGAGGAGAGAAGTGCGCCGATCACCGGCATCGTCTGGCGCGGCTCCGGTCGACCGGGCGCGGAGGAGTCGGGCGAGGAATTCCGCGCGCGCCTGGAGACCGACATCGGCAACCTGCTCGGCGCCGTGCACGCCCTGCTGGCCGAACAGCAAGTGAATCTGCCCGGGGGACTGCGGATCATCACCGAACGGGGAGTGGCGACCGAGCCGGGCGAGCGGGTCGACCCGGTGCAGTCGGCGCTGTGGGGGCTGGGCCGGACCATCATCGCCGAGCAGCCGACGCTGCGCTGCAGGCTGATCGACCACGACGGATCCGGCGAAGCCGTGCGCTCGTTGGCGAGCCTGCTCGCCGCGCCCGACACCACCCTTCAGGAACCGGAACTCGCACTGCGACAAGGGAAATTCCTGGCGTCGAGGCTGCTGCCCTGGGCGCGCAGCGGGCATCTCGCGGCGCCGCGCGCGGGCGACTACGTGCTGGCGCCCACCGAGCGCGGCGCGATCGACAATCTGCGGCTGGCCGAGACCGACGTGCCGCCGCCGGTCGCCGGCCAGGTGCAGATTCGGGTGGAGGCGGCCGGTCTGAACTTCCGGGATGTGCTCAACGTGCTGGGCCTCTATCCGGGCGACCCGGGGCTGATCGGCGGCGACTTCTCCGGCATCGTCACCGAAGTGGGCGCCGGCGTCACCGGATTCGAGGCCGGCCAACGCGTCTTCGGCTTCATGCAGGGCGCGTTCGCCAGCCGGATCAATGTGCCGGCGCAATTGCTGGCGCCGGTGCCGCACGAACTGAGCGCGGTGGCCGCGGCCAGCATTCCCGCCGCCGCTCTCACGGCCCGGCTGGCGTTCGACTGGGCGCAGCTGAAGCCCGGGGACCGCGTGCTCATCCACGCTGCCAGCGGCGGCGTCGGCCTGGCCGCAATCCAGATGGCGCAGCAGCACGGCGCGGTCGTCTTCGCCACCGCCAGCACCTACAAACGTGCGACCCTGCGCAGGTTGGGTGTGGAGTACGTCTACGACTCGCGCACGACGGACTTCGCCGACCAGATCCTGGCCGACACCGACGGTGCCGGCGTCGACGTGGTGCTCAACAGCCTGACCAACGAGGGCTTCGTCGAGGCGACCGTGCGGGCCACCGCTCAGAACGGCCGGTTCGCCGAGATCGCCAAGCGGGACATCTGGACCCACGAGCGCATGGCGGCGGCGCGCCCCGACATCGCCTACGAAGTGGTGGCACTGGACGGGACCATCCTGCAGGACCCGGAGCGGATCCGCGGGCTGCTGGCCGAAGTGTCGGACGGGTTGGGGAGTGGCGAATGGGCGCCGCTGCCCGCCGAGATCTACCCGCTGACCGAGGCCAAGACCGCGTTCCGCCGGATGCAGCAAGCGCGCCACATCGGCAAGATCGTCCTGCAGATGCCCAATCCGCTTCAGCCGCAAGCCGATCGGACTTACCTGATCACCGGGGGGCTCGGCGCCCTCGGCCTGCGCACGGCGTCTTACCTGGCCCAACTCGGTGCCGGCGACATCGTGTTGACCGGCCGCCGCGAACCCGATGCGGACGCGCAGCAGGCGATCTCGGACATCACCGAGCGCTACCGCTGCCGGATTCACACTTTGGCGGCCGACATCGGCGACGAGTCGCAGGTCGAGGAACTGCTGGAGCGAATCCGGGCGGAGCTGCCGCCGCTGGCGGGCGTGGCGCACCTGGCGGGTGTGCTCGACGACGCCCTGCTGCCGCAGCAGGACGTCAAACGCTTCCGGACGACCCTGCTGCCAAAAGCGTTGGGCGCCTGGCATCTCGACCGGCTGACCAGGAAGGACGATCTGGACTTCTTCATCGTCTACTCGTCGATCTCCGGCGTGCTCGGTTCACCGGGCCAGGCCAACTACGCGACCGCCAACGCGCTGCTCGACGGCCTCGTCGCCGAACGCAGAGCGCAAGGCCTGCCGGCCACCAGTGTCAACTTCGGCCCCTGGGCGCAGGGCGGCATGGCCGCGTCGGAGGCGGCGCGCGCCAATCTCGGTGCGCAAGGCCTGGTTGCGATGGAACCGACGGCGGCGCTCAACGCGCTCGGTGAGATCGTCGCCCAGGGAACCGGGCAGGCGGTCGTGATCAAGGCCAATTGGCAACGCGCGGCGAAGATGCTCGGCGGTTCTCGTCCGCCGATGCTCGACCATCTGTTACCGAGCGCCGCCGCGCAGGCCCCCGGCGACAGTGAGCTCCTCAAGAAGCTGCACGAGGTGCCGGAGGCGCAGCGAGCCAGTTTCCTGACGGAATTCCTGCAGCAGGAGGTCCAGCAATTCCTGCGGCTCGCGCAGGCGCCCGCCGCGACCAGCCGCTTCTTGGACCTGGGCACCGACTCGCTGATGGCGGTCGAACTCCGTAACCGGTTGTACGGCCAGTTCGGTGGCGCGTTCACGATCAGCGCCACAGCGGTTTTCGACTACCCGACGATCAGCGCGCTCGCCGAGTATCTGGCCGCTCAGGTACCGGACGTGATCCCGGCGTCGGACTAAGGGTCAGTCGCTGATGTCGAAGCCGGCGATGACCTTGGTGGGGCGCACGCGCACCACCAGCTCGCCGGGGGAGGAGTTGCGGCGGCCGAACTCCTCGGCGCGCTCGGGGCCCATGTAGCGCGCCCCGGCCCGGGTGGCGACGTCCAGCACCTCTGCGGGGTCCTCGCTCACCGCGGCGACACCCTGCACCTGGACGAACGAATACGGCGGATGGGGATCGTCGACGCAGATCACCACCCGCGGGTCCCGATGCAGCGCACGGCCTTTCGACGTGTCCCGGCCGGTGTTGAACACCAAGTGGCCATCGTCGACGACGAACCACACCGGTGCGACCAGCGGGCGGCCGTCGGCGGCGACGTATCCGAGCATGCCGGTACGGGTGCCGGCGGAGAGGAACTCGACGACCCTGTCCGACAGCGTGGCGGGTTCGGTCATCCGCTAGAGCCGGGCCAGGTCGTAGTCGCCGATGTGGTCGATCAGGTTGTGCAGGTGGTCACCGGAGGTGCCCAAGGTGTGCTCGATCGCGGTGAGCCGGGCCGCGTAGTGGGCCACCGGGTATTCCGCGGTCACACCGATGCCGCCGTGCAGCTGGATGGACTCCTGGGCGATGTGCCGGCCCGACCGGCCGATCTGCAGCTTGGCCCGCGAGGCGATCACCGGGTCGAGGTTGCCGTCCGCGATCGACATCGACGCGTACAGGCTCATGCTGTGCGCCAGTTCGAGCGACACGTACATGTCGGCCGCCCGCTGGGTGAGCGCCTGGAATTTGTTGAGCGTGACGCCGAACTGCTTGCGCGTCTTGAGGTAGTCGGTGGTCAGCCGCAGCGCCTCCTCCATCGCGCCGACCGCCTCGGCGCACAGTCCCGCCTGGACGCGGATGACGGCGTCGCGGACGGCCCGCGACGCGTCCGCCGCCTCGCCCAGGGGCTCGGCGGGGGCGGCGTCCAGGTCGATCTGCGCGCCGCGTTGCCCGTCGAACGTCCGGTACGGGTGACGCGTGACGGAGGCGGCGTCCACCAGGAACAGGCCGGTGCCGCCGTCCGGCAGCGCCGCGCTGACCACCAACGTGTCGGCGCAGTCACCGGCCAGCACCGGGTTCTTGCGTCCGCTCACCGTCCATGAATCGCCTTGCGCCACAGCCTTGGTGTCCAAACCCGCGGCCGGCGTGCGCCGGCCCGGCTCCAGGTGGGCGAAGGCCAGCAGCCGTTGGCCGGCGGCGACGTCGTCGAGTTGTTCCTTCTGGGCGTCCGTGCCCAGCTCGGCGATCAGGGCACCCGGTGCGAGCGCGGCGTGCAGGATCGGTTCGGGGGCCAGCCGGCGCCCCGCCTCGGCGAGCACGACCATGATCTCGATCTGGCCCGCCTCCTCCGGGTCGAAGCCGAGGCCGAGGATCCCGGTGTCGGCGAGCTGGCTCCACACCTCGCGGCTCCAGCCCAGGTCGGTGCCGATGACCTTGTTGCGGCTCTCCGGGTCGTAGCTGCGGGACAGCAGCTCGCGGGTCGTGTCGCGGAGCAGCGTTTGCTCGTCGGTCAACTGAAAATCCATGTCTGCCTCACAATCCCAGGATGGTCGACGCGATGATGTTGCGCTGTACCTCGTTGCTGCCGCCATAGATGGAGGTCTTGCGGTAGTTGAGGTAGTGCGGCGCACTGTGTTGCGCCCAGTCCGGAGACGCAATGCCTTCCCCGTCGGCGGGCAGTGCGTCGGGCCCGGCCACCTCGACGAGTAGTTCGGTGGCCACCTGCTGCAGCTGGCTGCCGCGAAGCTTCAGCACCGACGACGCCGGATTGGGCTGTCCGTTCGCGGAGTCCGTGACCACTCGCGACTGCGTGAGTTCCAATGCCAGCAGCTCGTTTTCGGCCTCGGCCAGCCGCGCCGCGAACAGCGGATCCGACAGCACCCCGGTCGCCGCGGCGTGCTTCTTCACCTCGGCCAGGCGCACCTTGGTCCGTCCCACGCCGGCGATGCCGGTGCGCTCGTTGCCGAGTAGGAATTTCGCGTACGTCCAGCCCTTGTTTTCTTCTCCCACAAGCTGATTGGCGGGCACGCGGACGTCTTCGAAGAAGATCTCGTTGACCTCGTGGCCGCCGTCGATCGTCTTGATGGGCCGAAGCGTGACGCCCGGCGTCTTCATGTCGAACAGCAGGAAAGAAATGCCGGCCTGCCGCTTGGGCGCCTGCGGGTCGGTGCGGACCAGGCAGAAGATCCAGTCCGCGTACTGGCCCAGCGTGGTCCAGGTCTTCTGGCCGTTGACGACGTAGCTGTCGCCGTCGCGCACCGCGGTGGTGCGCAGCGACGCCAGGTCCGACCCCGCCTCGGGCTCGGAGAATCCCTGACACCACCAGATGTCGAGGCTGGCCGTCGGGGGCAGGAAGCGTTGTTTGACCTCCTCCGAACCGAATTCGGCGATCACCGGTCCCACCATCTTGGTGTTGAAGTTCAGCGGCTCGGGGACGCAGGCCAGCTGCATCTCGTCGGCCCAAATCTGGTGCTGGGTCGGCGTCCAGTCCTTGCCACCCCACTCGACCGGCCAGTTCGGCACCGCCAGACCGTGTTCGTGCAGGATCTTGTGGCTGGTGACGATGTCGTCGCGGTTCACCTCCGCCGCGCCGCGACGCACCCGCTCGCGCAGCTCCTCCGGAATCTTGGTGGTGTAGATGGTGCGGAGTTCGTCGCGGAAAGCGGCTTCCTCCGGTGTGAGCGCCAGTTGCACGGCGACCTCCTGTCGTCTGGGGCTGAACGTGGTTACCAGCGTCGGATGGATGCCCGGTCCTGGCGATGCGTTCTTGCCTCCATCTTGACCCATCGCGCGCGGCGGTTGTGCACAGCCTCGGTTTAGTCCACAGCCGTTGGTCGCGGCGCCGCCGCGCGGGGCCGATCGGGCGGTCGCCGCGCCTACGGTCGACGCATGCAACCAGAACTGCCCGGGGCGCGCCTGCAGCGGCGGCTCGGTGCCGAACCCGACGTCGACCCCGACGGAGCGGGGCCGGCGTCGTCGGCGGAGGCGGCAGACGAGGACCAGAATTCGCTGCTGCCGCGGTGGCTGCCCGACGGGTCGCCGGATCGCGGCTGGGCGGCCAGGCTGCGCGCCGACCCGGGACGTGCCGGTGCCATCGGGCTGGCGATCGTGGCCGCGCTGGCGGTGATGGTCACGGTATTCACCGTGCTGCGCGACCGCCCGGCGCCGGTGATGTCGGCCAAGCTGCCGCCGGTGGAGAGGGCGTCGACGGTGAGCGCCACGCCCACGGCGAGCCCGGCCGCCGGCCCGGACCGGCCCGTGGTGGTCAGCGTCGTCGGCCTGGTGCACAGCCCCGGGCTGGTCACCCTCGCGGCCGGCGCGCGGGTCGCCGATGCGCTGCAGGCCGCGGGCGGCGCGGTGAACGGGGCCGACACCGTCGGGCTGAACATGGCGCGCCCGCTCGGCGACGGCGAGCAGATCGTCGTCGGGCTGGCCCCCGTCCCCGGGCAGCCGCCGGCCCTGGGCAGCTCGGTGGCCACCGGTTCGACGCCGAAGCCGGCACCCCCGCGGCCCGGCGGGGGGCCGGTCAAGCCGAAGGCCGGTGCGGTGCTCGACCTCAACACCGCGACCGTTCAGGACTTGGACGCGCTGCCCGGCGTCGGGCCGGTCACGGCGGCGGCGATCGTCGCCTGGCGCCAGGCCAACGGCAAGTTCACCAGCGTCGACCAGCTCGCCGAGGTCGACGGCATCGGCCCGGCGCGGCTGGAGAAGTTGCGCGCCCTGGTCCGTGTCTGACGCGGGTGCACGGTCCCGGCATCGTCGAACCGGGCGCTGAGCGGGTCGACGCCCGCCTGGTGCCGGCCGCGCTCACCTGCTGGGTGGTGACCGCCGCCGGGATCTGGTGGCCGATCGGCCGGGAGGTGACGGCGGGCGGCGCCGCTCTGGCTGCGGCCTCGGGCGTGCTGGCGTGGCGCGCGTGGCGGCGGGGCGAGGCGGGACGCCTGCGGGTCCTCGGCGCCGGCCTGGTCGCATTGGGGGTCACCGGAGCGGGGTTCGGGTTCGCGGTCGCGCTGCGCGCCGAAGCGGTGGATCACCACCCGATCACCGCGGCGTTCGGAACGGCCGCCCCGGTGACCGTCACCCCCACCGAGAGCCCGGTGTCGTTGGGACGCGGCCGCCTCATGTTCCGCGCCACGCTGCAACGCCTGCGCGACGCCGAGATGTCGGGCCGCGTGGTCGTATTCGCGCGCGCGTCGGATTTCGCGTCGGAGCCGGACGGGCTGATGGTCGGCCGGCCGGTGCGCTTCACCGCACGGATCGGGCGGCCGACCCGCCGCGACCTCACCGTGGCGGTGCTCAACGCGACGGGCCGCCCGGCCGTC
>NZ_GG770554.1:1205557-1255670 GCF_000164135.1 Mycobacterium parascrofulaceum ATCC BAA-614
CCCACGCGGTGCGCGGCCGGTTCGCCGCCGCGGTGCGCGGCACGCTGCCCACCGAGCAGGCGGCGATGCTGCCCGCCCTGGTCTTGGGCGACACCTCGGCGGTCACGGTCGAGACCGACCGCGACTTTCGCGCGGCGGGCATGACCCACCTGATGGCGGTGTCGGGCGCCAACGTGACCATCGTCTGTGCCGCCGTGCTGTTCTCGGCGCGGTGGATCGGCCCCCGGGCGGCCGCCGCCCTCGCCGGGCTGACGCTGGGCGCGTTCGTCGTCGTCGTGCAGCCGACGGCGAGCGTGTTGCGTGCGGCCGTCATGGGCGCTATCGGGCTGGCGGGGATGCTCTCGTCGCGGCGGCGGCAGGCCATCCCGGCGCTCTGCGCCACCGTGCTGGTCCTGCTCGCGGTCGCCCCGCAGTTGGCCGTCGACGTGGGCTTCGCGTTGTCGGCGGTCGCGACGGCCGCGTTGGTCCTCATCGCGCCGGCGTGGTCGCGCCGGCTGGTGAGGCGGGGCTGGCCCAAGCCGCTGGCCGACGCGCTGGCGATCGCCACCGCCGCGCACGCGGTGACCGCACCGCTGGTGGCCGGCATCTCGGGGCGCGTCAGCCTGGTGGCGGTGGCCGCCAACCTCGCCGCGGCACCGGTGATCGCGCCGATCACCGTGCTGGGGAGCGCGGCGGCCGTGTCGAGCCTGGCGTGGCCGGCCGGGTCGCAGCTGTTGATCCGGTTCACCGGTCCGGAGCTGTGGTGGGTGCTGCGGGTGGCGCGATGGTCGGCGAGGGTGCCCGCCGCGACGGTGCCCGTTCCCTCCGGGGCGCCCGGGGTGCTCTTGGTCGCGGGGCTGACCGCGCTGATCGTCGTGGTGGCCGCGCACCTGCGTCGCCGCCGCCGGCTTGGCGCCGCGGCCGGCCTGGGCCTGCTGACGGCGGTCCTCTGCGCGCTGGCGTGGGGGCTGTCGACGCTGCTGGATCCCGCGGCGGCGTAGTCGGTGCGCCGTGACACCATCGTGGGGTGAGCGAGGTTTCGCCGTTGCACCTGGTCCTGGGAGACGAGGAGCTGCTGGTCGAGCGGGCGGTGGCCGACGTTTTGCGGTCGGCGCGCCAGCGGGCCGGTTCCCACAACGAGCCCGACGTCCCGGTCAGCAGGATGCGGGCCGGTGACGTCAGCACCTACGAACTCGCCGAGCTGCTGAGCCCGTCGCTGTTCGGCGACGAGCGCATCGTCGTGCTGGAGGCCGCCGGCGAAGCGGGCAAGGAGGCCGCCGCGGTGATCGCGGCGGCCGCGGCCGACGTGCCGCTGGGCACGATGCTGGTGGTGGTGCATTCGGGTGGCGGGCGGGCCAAGTCCCTGGCGACCGAGCTGCAGTCACTGGGCGCCGTCGTGCATCCGTGCGCCCGGATCACCAAGGTCAGCGAGCGGGTCGACTTCGTGCGCAAGGAGTTCCGGGCGCTGCGGGTCAAGGTCGACGAGGACACCGTGACGGCCATGCTGGACGCGGTCGGCTCCGACGTGCGGGAGCTGGCGGCCGCCTGTTCGCAGCTGGTTGCCGACACCGGCGGGGTGGTGGATGCCGCCGCGGTCCGGCGCTACCACAGCGGCAAAGCCGAGGTGAAGGGGTTCGACATCGCGGACAAGGCGGTGGCCGGTGACGTGGCGGGAGCGGCCGAGGCGCTGCGGTGGGCGATGATGCGCGGCGAGCCGCTCGTGGTGCTGGCCGACGCGCTCGCCGAGGCGGTGCACACGATCGGCCGGGTCGGCCCGCTCTCAGGCGATCCCTATCGGTTGGCGTCGCAGTTGGGGATGCCGCCCTGGCGGGTGCAGAAGGCGCAGAAGCAGGCGCGGTACTGGTCGCGCGACAGCGTGGCGGCCGCGATGAAGGTGGTGGCCGCGCTCAACGCCAACGTCAAGGGCGCGGTCGCGGACGCCGACTACGCGCTGGAATCTGCCGTCAGGAAGGTGGCCGAGCTGGCCGCCCACCGGAATCGGTGAGCGGGCGGGCCTCAGAGCTTGTTGAGCGCGCGGGCCAGGGCCGACTTCTTGTTGGCCGCCTGGTTCTTGTGGATCACGCCCTTGCTGGCCGCCTTGTCCAGCTTGCGGTTGGTCGCGGCGAGCAGCTCCGTGGCCTTCTCTTTGTCGCCGGCGTGGGTCGCCTCGCGGAACGCGCGGACGGCGGTGCGCAGCGAAGACTTCACCGACTTGTTGCGCAGTCGGGCGCGCTCGTTGGTGCGATTGCGCTTCTGCTGCGACTTGATGTTGGCCACGCTTAGTTTCCTTCTCCGCTTCGACGTTGGTTTGGGCGCCGGATATCACCACAGCGACTGCCCAGGTTATCAGTCGGTTACGTTTTCTCCCAAAACGGGAACCCGTGGCCTGCCATAACGCCAATTTGAGGCAGCATCTGAAAAGTGAGTCTTCCCAGCCAGCTCGAGGACAGGGGACGAGGGTTACGCGCCGCGCGCGCCGAGCGCATCTTCGGCGGGTACAACGCGTCCCCGGACCTTTATTCGGCGGCTTTTGACGAGATGTTCGATGCCCAGGGCGCCGTTCGGGGACCCTACAAGGGCATCTACGCCGAGCTCGCGCCGTCGGACGCCTCCGAGCTCAAGGCCCGCGCCGAGGCGCTGGGCCGCGCGTTCATCGACCAGGGCATCACGTTCTCGCTGTCGGGGCAGGAGCGGCCGTTCCCGCTGGACCTGGTTCCCCGGGTGATCTCGGCCGCCGAGTGGAGCCGGCTGGAGCGCGGCATCATCCAGCGCGTCAAGGCCCTGGAGATGTATCTCGACGACATCTACGGCGATCAGGAGATCCTGAGCGACGACATCATCCCGCGCCGCCTGGTCACCTCCTGCGAGCATTTCCACCGACAGGCGATGGGCATCGTCCCGCCCAACGGCGTCCGCATCCACGTGGCCGGCATCGACCTGATCCGCGACGAGAAGGGCAACTTCCGGGTTCTCGAGGACAACCTGCGTTCGCCGTCGGGCGTCTCTTATGTCATGGAGAACCGGCGGACCATGGCGCGGGTCTTCCCGAACCTGTTCGCCACCCACCGGGTGCGCGCGGTCGACGACTACGCGTCGCACCTGCTGCGCGCCCTGCGCAACTCGGCGGCCACCAACGAGGCCGATCCGACGGTGGTGGTGCTGACCCCCGGGGTGTACAACTCGGCGTACTTCGAGCACTCGCTGCTGGCGCGCCAGATGGGGGTCGAGCTGGTCGAGGGGCGCGACCTGTTCTGCCGGGACAACCAGGTCTACATGCGCACCACCGACGGGGAGGTGCAGGTCGACGTCATCTACCGGCGCATCGACGACGCCTTCCTGGACCCGCTGCAGTTCCGTGCGGACTCGGTGCTGGGCGTGGCCGGCCTGGTCAACGCCGCCCGCGCCGGGAACGTCGTCATCTCCAGCGCCATCGGCAACGGTGTGGGCGACGACAAGCTGGTCTACACCTACGTGCCGACCATGATCGAGTACTACCTGGGGGAGAAGCCGCTGCTGGCCAACGTCGAGACGTACCGGTGCTGGCTGGACGACGAACGCGAAGAGGTGCTGGACCGCATCGACGAGTTGGTCCTCAAGCCGGTCGAGGGCTCCGGCGGGTACGGGATCGTGTTCGGGCCGGAAGCGTCCGACAAGGAGTTGGCCACGGTCGCCAAGAAGGTCCGCGACGATCCGCGCAGCTGGATCGCCCAGCCGATGATGGAACTGTCCACCGTGCCCACGCAGATCGGGAACACGCTGGCGCCCCGGTACGTCGACCTGCGGCCCTTCGCGGTCAACGACGGCGACGACGTGTGGGTGCTGCCCGGCGGGCTGACCCGGGTGGCCCTGGTCGAGGGCTCCCGGGTGGTCAACTCCAGCCAGGGCGGTGGCTCCAAGGACACCTGGGTGTTGGCGTCGTCGCGAACCTCGGCCGACGAGCACGAGCTCGGCGCCGCCGAAGTCGTGCGCTCGCTGCCGGAGTCGATGCCCGACCCGGCGTCGGACGGCGCGCCACGGCGAACGCAGACGCAGTCGCAGACTCGGGAATCACCGCAGGAGCAGCAGCTCCTGCAACAACAGCGGCGGGCGAAGCGCTGATGCTGGCCCGTAACGCCGAGGCGCTGTTCTGGATCGGTCGCTATGTCGAGCGCGCCGACGACACCGCCCGCATCCTCGATGTGGTCCTGCACCAGCTGCTCGAGGATTCCAGCGTCGACCCGGACCAGGCGTCCCGGCTGCTGCTGCGGGTGCTCGGCATCGACCCCCCGACACACGACCTGGACGTGTGGTCGTTGACCGATCTGGTGGCCTTCAGCACCAACGCGTCGGGCGGTTCGTCGATCGTCGACGCGATCACGGCGGCGCGGGAGAACGCCAAGTCCGCGCGGGAGGTGACGTCGAGCGAGATCTGGGAGTGCCTCAACACCACCTACCACGCCCTGGGCGAACGCGAACGCGCCGCCAAACGCCTTGGGCCCCATGAATTCCTGTCCTACATCGAGGGCCGGGCGGCGATGTTCGCGGGCTTGGCCGACTCCACGCTGTCCCGCGACGACGGGTACCGCTTCATGGTGCTGGGCCGCGCGATCGAGCGGGTCGACATGACGGTGCGGCTGTTGCTCTCGCGGGTGGGGGACAGCGCGTCTTCGCCGGCGTGGGTGACGCTGCTGCGTTCGGCGGGCGCCCACGACACCTATCTGCGCACCTATCGCGGCGTGCTGGATGCCGGCCGGGTGGTCGAGTTCATGCTGCTCGACCGGCTGTTCCCGCGTTCGGTGTTCTATTCGCTGCGGCTGGCCGAGCACAACCTCGACGAACTGCTGCACAACCGGCAGAGCCGGATCGGGGCCACCGGCGAGGCGCAGCGGTTGCTGGGGCAGGCCCGCAGCGAACTGGAGTTCGTGCAACCCGGCGTGCTGCTGGAGTCCTTGGAGGTCCGACTGGCGGGCTTGCAGCGCACTTGCCGCGAAGTCGGAGAAGCGTTGTCGGTGCAGTACTTTCACGTCACACCGTGGGTGGCGTGGTCGGACGCCGGTGATATCGCCCGGTTGGTCGCCAGGCAGGGGGAGAACTGATGTGGCGGCTGCGGGTGGTGCACACCACCGGGTATGCCTACCAGTCGGCGGTGACCGCCTCCTATAACGAAGCGCGGCTGACCCCCCGGTCGAACAGCAGGCAGAACGTCATCCTCAACCGTGTCGAGACGATTCCGGCGACCCGGTCCTATCGCTACGTCGACTACTGGGGCACCGCGGTCACGGCGTTCGACCTGCACGCGCCGCACACCGACCTCACGGTGACGTCGTCCTCGGTGGTCGAAACCGAGCGGCCGGAACCGCCGGTGACCGACGTCGGCTGGGGCGACCTGCGGTCGGAGGCGGTGATCGATCGATTCGACGAACTGCTTCGCCCCACCCGGCACACCCCGGCGAGCAAAAAGGTTGCCTCCGTGGCGAAGAAGATCGCCAAGGCGCAGCGGCCGGCCGAGGCGGTCGCCGCCGCCGCCCGCTGGGTGCGCGAGGAGCTGGACTATCTCCCGGGAACCACCAGCGTGCACTCGTCGGGGCTGGACGCGCTGAACGCGGGCAAGGGTGTCTGCCAGGACTTCGTGCACCTGTCGCTGATGGTGTTGCGGGCCATGGGAATTCCCGCGCATTACGTGTCGGGTTACCTGCACCCCAAGCACAACGCCGCCGTCGGGGACACCGTGGACGGGCGCAGCCACGCCTGGATTCAGGCGTGGACGGGCGGCTGGTGGAGCTATGACCCCACCCTCGAAACCGAGATCTCCGAGCAGTACGTCAGCGTGGGCGCCGGCCGCGACTACACCGACGTCCCACCCCTGAAGGGCATCTACTCCGGTCAGGGCGCGACCGATCTCGACGTCGTGGTGGAGGTCACCCGGCTGGCCTAGCCGTACTGACCTCGCGTTCACGGGATGGACGGCGCTGCGCCGCACCGGCGTTCGGGAATGATCCCTAGGGCGCGTCGATCTCGACGCGATGCAGGTCGTCGCCGAGTTCGATCCGGCCGCCGAACTGCGACGCCGCCAGGGCCCGCCACTGTTCTTCCTGGCCCGCCACCGGCGCCGGCACGTAGTGGGTCATGACGAGGGTGCCCACCCCGGCCCGGGCGGCGGTTGCGGCGGCCTCTTCGACCGACGAGTGGTAGTCGCAGATGTCTTGGAGCCGTTGTTGCGGGATATTGCCGACGATGTCCTTGCGGATCACGGTGTGCACCAGCGCACCGGCGCCGGCGGCCAGCCGGTCGAGGCCGGGGCAGGGCACCGTGTCGCCGGCGAGCACCACCGACGCCGTCCCGTGGTCGATACGGAACCCGACGGTCGGCGTCACCGGTCGGTGATCCGTCGGCGCCACCCGGATCGACACGCCGTCGCGGTCCCACACCGCACCTTCGGTGCACTCGTGGACCTCGACCGCCGGCGGGGCGTTCAGGTCGGCGTGGTGGGCGATCCGGTACTCGATGTCGTGGCGGAACGCCTGCAGCGTCGCCTCGACCGTCTCGGCGATCCCGGGCGGCCCGATGATCGGCAGCGGCGCGGGGTCCGGAGCGAAGGTGCTGATCCAGCGCGTGATGAGGAGGTCGCCCAGGTCTCCGATGTGGTCGCTGTGCAGGTGCGTGATCAGCAGCGCCGTCAATCCGGCGGCGCCCACGCCCACGGCCGCCGCGCGCTGCAGCACGCCACGGCCGCAGTCCACCAGGAAGACCTGTCCCCCGGCGCGCACCAGAGTCGACGGTCCGGCGCGGTTCGGGTCGGGGATCGGGCTCCCGGTCCCCAGCAGCGTGATCTCGATCATGGCCCCTATCTTGCAAGCCGGCGCCCTCCCCGGGGCCCAATCGGCCGATCCGGCGCGCCGGGCGGCGCGCACCGGTTTCGAACGGTGACGTCAGGGTATGGACACGGATCGGCTACCGGTGCCCGTCGCGGCTTTTCCGCCGCGCGAGTTAGCCGTAGCCTGGTGTGAAGCGGATCACAACCGGCTGGAGGCCTTGATGCGGATTGCGGATGTCTTGCGGAACAAGGGCGCGGCGGTGGTGACCATCAATCCCGAGGCGACGGTCAAAGAGCTGCTCGCCGGCCTCGCCGAACAGAACATCGGGGCCATGGTGGTGGTCGGCGACGAGGGCGTCGTCGGCATCGTCTCCGAACGCGACGTGGTGCGCCAACTGCACACGCACGGCGCCAGCGTGCTGTCCCGCCCGATCTCGAAGATCATGACCACCACGGTCGCCACCTGCACGAAGGCCGACACGGTCGACTCGCTGAGCGTGCTGATGACCAAGAACCGGGTGCGCCACGTGCCGGTGCTCGACGGCAAGAAGCTGATCGGCATCGTCAGCATCGGGGACGTGGTGAAGACCCGTATGGAAGAGCTCGAGGCCGAGCAGCAGCAGCTGCAGTCCTACATCACGCAGGGCTGACCCGCCGTTTCGCCGAGCGTGCATTCGGCGCACAGATCCCGTCGCCGCTTCGCGGTGGTTAACCGCTCGGCGGGTCAGCTCCAGGAGTAGTCCGCGCGCAACCGCTCGGCCACCAGGTCGAAGATCTCCCGATCCAGAATCGCGCCCTCGCGGCGAATGCTCTCTTCGGGCACGTCGAGCACCCGGTCCAGCCGCACCCAGCTCGGCCTGCCCTCATAATCCCAAGCGCCGGAGCCGATCCCGATCCAGTCGCGGTCCTCGGCGTGGCGCTCCTGGCTGGACACCATCAACCCCAGCAGCACCCGGCGGTCACGACCGACCACCAGCACGGGGCGGTCCTTGCCGCGGGTCGGGTCGTCCTCATAAACCACCCATGTCCAGACGATCTCGCCCGGATCGGCCCGGCCGTCGAGGTCCGGGGCGTAGACCAGCTTGCGGGCCCGCTGCGCGGTGGGAAAACTCGCGCTGGTCACCGGCCGGCCCGCGGTGACCGCGGGCGGTTGCGGCGCGGCGGCGGCGATCACGTTCGCGGTGATCTTCACCGCCTGCTGCAGTTCCCGCAGCACGGTCTGCGAGTTCTGCACGTGCCGGGCCAGCCGCGGGGCCCGGTCGAACACCAGGTTCTCGGCAAACCGCTGGAACGTCTTCCACTGGGATTTGCGGGACGACGCCATATTCGCAGCATAGACGCGCCCCGCGTGGGTGCGATTGTGTCCAAGTAGGTCTCGGCCGCCCCGCCTGGATACCCTGGACATGCCGCACGTGCCGCCAGACCAGGAGATTCCCATCAGCAGTTTCGCCGACAAGACCTTCACCGCGCCGGCGCAGATCAGGAACTTCTGCATCATCGCCCACATCGATCACGGCAAGTCCACGCTGGCGGACCGGATGCTTCAGCTCACCGGTGTCGTCGATGAGCGGATGATGCGCGCCCAGTACCTGGATCGGATGGACATCGAGCGCGAGCGCGGGATCACCATCAAGGCGCAAAACGTGCGCCTGCCCTGGAAGGTCGGCGACGAAGAATTCGTTCTGCACCTGATCGACACGCCCGGTCACGTCGACTTCACCTACGAGGTGTCGCGGGCGCTGGAGGCGTGCGAGGGCGCGGTGCTGTTGGTCGACGCGGCGCAGGGCATCGAGGCGCAGACCCTGGCCAACCTGTACCTGGCCCTTGATCGCGACCTGACGATCATCCCGGTGCTCAACAAGATCGACCTGCCCGCGGCCGACCCGGACCGCTACGCGGGCGAGCTCGCCCACATCATCGGCTGCGAGCCGGACGACGTGCTGCGGGTGTCCGGCAAGACCGGCGAGGGCGTGGCCCACCTGCTCGACGAGGTGGTCCGGCTGGTGCCGCATCCGCAGGGTGACGCCGACGCGCCCACCCGCGCGATGATCTTCGACTCCGTCTACGACATCTACCGCGGGGTCGTCACCTATGTCCGGGTGATGGACGGCAAGATCGTCCCGCGCGAACGCATCCTGATGATGTCCACCGGCGCCACCCACGAACTGCTCGAGGTGGGCATCGTCTCCCCGGAACCCAAGGCCAGCGAGGGCCTGGGGGTGGGCGAGGTGGGCTACCTGATCACCGGGGTGAAGGACGTCCGCCAGTCCAAGGTCGGTGACACGGTGACGACGGCCCGGCGCGGCGCCACCGAGGCGCTGACGGGGTACCGCGAGCCCAAGCCGATGGTCTACTCCGGTCTGTATCCGGTGGACGGCTCCGACTACCCGGACCTGCGGGACGCGCTGGACAAGCTGCAGCTCAACGACGCGGCCCTGACCTACGAGCCGGAGACCTCGGTGGCGCTGGGCTTCGGGTTCCGGTGCGGGTTCCTGGGCCTGCTGCACATGGAGATCACCCGCGAACGCCTGGAACGCGAGTTCGACCTGGACCTGATCTCGACGTCACCCAACGTCGTCTACCGCGTCATCAAAGAGGACGACACCGAGATCATCGTGACCAACCCGTCCGACTGGCCCGAGGGCAAGGTGCGCACGGTCTACGAGCCCGTCGTCAAGACCACCATCATCGCGCCCAGCGAATACATCGGAACCATCATGGAGCTGTGCCAGTCCCGCCGCGGCGAGCTGGGCGGCATGGACTATCTGTCACCCGAGCGGGTGGAACTGCGCTACACGATGCCGCTCGGCGAGATCATCTTCGACTTCTTCGATTCCCTGAAGTCACGCACCCGCGGCTACGCCAGCCTCGACTACGAGGAGGCCGGCGAGCAGGAGGCCCAACTGGTCAAGGTCGACATCCTGCTGCAGGGCGAGGCGGTCGACGCGTTCAGCGCGATCGTCCACAAAGACGGGGCGTCCGCCTACGGCAACAAGATGACCACCAAGCTCAAGGAGCTGATTCCGCGCCAGCAGTTCGAGGTGCCGGTGCAGGCCGCCATCGGATCGAAAATCATTGCGCGCGAGAACATCCGGGCCATCCGCAAGGACGTGCTCTCCAAGTGCTACGGCGGGGACATCACCCGCAAGCGCAAACTGCTGGAAAAGCAGAAGGAGGGCAAGAAGCGGATGAAGACGATCGGGCGGGTGGACGTGCCGCAGGAGGCCTTCGTGGCGGCGCTGTCCACCGACGCCGCCGGGGACAAGGGCAAGAAGTAGCCGTGCTGCTGATGCGAGCCGTTGCCGTGGTCGGAATCAGCATGCTCGGCACCGGCTGCGTCACGACGGTCGCCGGAACACCCACGCGCGCGGGCCGGCTCGGCGGATCCGTGCTGCCGCTCGAGCAAGTGCTGCCCGACGACACGGAGGTCAGCGCGGCCGTCGGGAACCGGCTGCCGCCGCACAGCCCGGCGGTGGTGGGCGGTATCGATGTGCTGCCCAACGGGATTCGCGACAGCGGCGGCGCCGCGCCGATCGACTGCCTCGGGGTCGTCGCACCGGCGATGCGCATCGTCTACGAACCCGGCCACGTGCGTGCGGTCGCCACCCAGGATTACTGGAATTACGACTCTGGCGTGACGGTGTCCAGCGCGACGGCGACGGCGATCAGGCTGGCGTCGGCGGCCGACGCGCAACGGCTCTTCGCGTCGTTCGTCAAGCAATGGCAGCGCTGCGAGGGCACCACGATCACCATGTACACCCACGATTCGTCCAACACCGAGTTGTACTCGAAGCCGACCGACACCCGCGTCGACGGGCCGGTCCTGTCGGCGACCGTCATCGCCTGGGACAACCATCACACGTCGCCGGCCCCGGACGAGCGGGCCGTCGGCGTTCAGGGCGACGTGATCGCCGAGGTCAAAGTCGCCGACGGCCCGCGTGTGCGGGCCGGAACCAGGGCGATCGACCTCGTCGACGTCATGTTGCGGAAGGTATCGAGCAGCAGTTGATGACAACCGGCCGAACCGTCCTCGCCTGCCTGGCCGCCGTGGCCCTGGCGGCAGGCTGCACCGTCGACGGCACCGCGCGGCCCGCGCCCGGTCTCAAACCCCGTCCGGTCACGGGGCAGGCCGTCAAGAAGGTGCTCCTCGACGACGGTGAGCTGGCGAAGCTGCTCGGGCAGTCCTTCGGCACCAAGACCGAACTTCCGGCACGGTTCGGCGGTCCGGAGGTGCTGCCGCCCGCCTTCGGCGCGGTGACACCCGCCAACTGCGCGGGCGTCACCTCGATGATGGTCAAGACCGCCTATCAATCCGGCGACGTCAAGAACGCGGCGCGGGAGACGTGGTGGAACACGCATGGGCCCGCGAAGGTGATCAACGTGGCCGAGGGGGTGGTCGCCCTGTCCAGCACGGCCGGGGCCGCCGCGCTGTTTAGGGACTTCGCCCGGCAATGGCGCGACTGCGACGGCACCACCGTGATCATCGGCCGCCCGAGCATCATCACCGACCGCCCCGCGATCGTCTTCTTGGACACGATTTCCGACGTGCGCGTCACGGATTCCGTCGTCGCGGCCACGATTTCGATCGACACGCAATTACCCGGACTGCCCTCCAGCGGACCCCGGCCCGAAGCCCGGGCCATCGGCGTCCGGGGAAACTGCCTCGTGGAAGTCGAGGTGGCGTTCTTCAATGCGGCGAGCCCGTCGGACGAGGGATCCGGCGACGTACACCGCAGCGCCATCGACCTCGCGCACGCGATGATGGACAAAGTCAGCGCGCTGAGCTGACGGGGCACCTGCGGTCAACCTGGGACGTTTCTGCGGTTGAGCTGTGCCTACCGTGTGCTTGGGGCGTTCGCCGCGTCGTCGAACCTAAAATTCAGGTTAAGCGGAAGGCGAGCCGGAAAGCGCATGGGAAGCAGTAGCGGTGTTGGACCGTGGCGAGACGCGTCAGTCTCGGCGTCGTCCGGCGTGCGCCGGCGGCGGGGCCGATGGTGGGTGGCGATACCGCTGATCTTGCTGCTGGCCACGGGCTGTTCCGTCACGGTCGGTGGCGCCGCGCGACCGGCGCCGGACCTCGCGCCGCGATCCGTCCATGGGCAAACCCTGAATCGCGTGCTGGTGGGCAAGAGCGCGCTATCCCGCATCGTCAGGCAACCCATGGAACTCGACCCGCGTTACCCCCCGGTGTCCGGCCGGCCCCCGCTGCCGCTCGGTGATTCCGATTGGTTCCAGAAGTGCCTCGGCGTGGCGGTGATCATGCAGGGCGCCGCCTACCGATCCGCCGACGTGCAGGACGTTGCGCTCGAGACCTGGCGGCCAGTCGGGTCGTCGCCCGCGGCGGTGACCGGGGTGAAGGAGGCCGCGATCAGTTTGCCCACGGCTGCCGACGCCAACGCGTTGTTCGCGACGTTCTCCCGGCAGTGGCAGGGATGCGACGGGAAAACGGTGCCCGTCGCGGGCGGGGCGCTACCGCTGCAGGTGAAAGTGAGCCACGTACAAAGCGCCGGTTCCGTTGTGGCGGCGACGATTTCGATGCAATGGAATGCGCCCGCCATGTTCGCGCCGGCCATCCCCGCCGCGCGGGCGATCGGGGTGCGCGACAACTGCCTCATCGAGGTCGAGGTCGACTTCCTCGACACCCTTAGCGCGTCGCGGGAAGGGGCGGGCGACGTCAACACCAGCGCGCTCGACATCGCGCAGGTCATGCGGGACAAGGTGACGGCGCTGAGCTAGGCGCGCGTCGACCGCGGTCCTGGCGCCCTACATCGGCGCGTTGGCGGGCTGGAACATCCCCGTGCCGTCGGCCTCCTCCTCGGCGCGGATCACGTGCACCACCGCGTTGATCAGCGCCAGGTGGGTGAACGCCTGTGGGAAGTTGCCCAAGTGCCGGCCGGTGCGCGGCTCGATCTCCTCGGCGTAGAGGTGCAGCGGGCTGGCGTAGGACAGCAGCCGCTCGCACAACCGCTTGGCGCGGCCCACCTCGCCGATTTCCACCAGCGCCGACACCAGCCAGAACGAGCAGATGGTGAACGTGCCTTCCTCGCCGGACAACCCGTCGTCGGTCTCCTCCACGCGGTAGCGCAGCACCAGGCCTTCGGAGGTGAGTTCCTCGGCGATGGCCAGCACGGTGTTGCGCACCCGCGGGTCGTCCGGCGGCAGGAACCGGGTCAGCACCACCAGCAGCAGTGAGGCGTCCAGCGCGTCGCTGCCATAGCGCTGGGTGAAGACCCCGCGCGAATCCACGCCGTGTTGCAGGATGTCGTCCTTGATCTCCTCGGCGATCGCCCGCCACTGCTGGGCGTAGCTCTTCTCGCCCTGCCGCTCGGCCAGCTTCGCGCCCCGGTCGAGCGCCACCCAGCACATCACCTTCGACGAGGTGAAGTGCTGCGGTTCGCCGCGGACCTCCCAGATGCCCCGGTCGGGCTCGCGCCAGTGCTTGATGGCCTCTTCGACCTGCTTCTTGAGCACCGGCCACAGGCTCTCCGGGATCTGCTCGCGGGATTTGCAGTGCAGGTAGAACGAGTCGAGGATGGAGCCCCAGATGTCGTGCTGGACCTGGTCGTAGGCGCCGTTGCCGATGCGCACCGGCCGGGCGTGGTCGTAGCCGGACAGGTGATGCAGCTCCTCCTCGACCAGGCTGCGTTCGCCGCCCACGCCGTACATCACCTGCAGCGGATGACGCTCGTTGCTGTTGGCGCCGGAGACATCGGCGATGAACGCGAAGAAGTCGTCGGCCTCGCGGTCCAGTCCCAGCGTGTAGAGCCCCCACAACGCGAACGTCGAGTCACGCACCCACGCGTAGCGGTAGTCCCAATTGCGTTCGCCCTGCGGCGTTTCCGGCAGCGACGTGGTGGCCGCCGCCAGCAGCGCGCCGGTGGGCGAGTACGTCAACCCCTTCAGCGTGAGCGCGCTGCGCTGCAGGTAGGCCCGCCACGGGTGGTCGGGGAAGTTGCCGATGTTGATCCATTGCCGCCAGCATTCGGTGGTCTGCCACATCTTGTCGGCGGCCTCTTCGTAGGTCTGCGGCGCCGGGTGCTTGGTCCAGCTCAGGGCGACGAACACGTCGTCGCCCTCTTTCATCCGGGTGCGGGCCCGCGCCTCGCGGCCCTCCAGCCCGATGCGCAGGTTGGTGGTGAGCCGCAGGGTCGGATGGGCGTCGGGCTGCTTGGTCGCGCGCGCGATCGCTTCGCCGTACGCGTTGGCCGAGTACTCCCACGTGGCGCCGACGCGGTGGTAGTCGAACGCGGGCTCGCAGCTCATCATCAGCTCGACCGTGCCGCTGACGCAGCGCACCGTGCGCAGCAGGATGTGCTCGGCGTCCCAGTCCATCGGCGTGCGCCGGTGCGTCCGCGACCGGCGCTCGATGTCATGCCACGGCCCCATCACCAGCGCGTCGCGCACGATCAGCCACCCGGTGTGGGTTTGCCACGTGGTCTCCATGATCAGGCTGCCGGGCAGGTAGCGGCGGGCCGACGGCACCGAGACGCCGTAGGGCCCGAGCCGGAAGTGGCCGGCGCTGCGGTCCAGGATGGCGCCGAACACGCTGGGGGAGTCCGGCCGCGGCACGCACAGCCATTCGACGGACCCGGCCGGGGAGATGAGGCACGTCGTCTCCCAGTCCGACAGGAAGGCGTAATCGGCGATCGGCGGGAACGGGTTCCGCAACGCCCCGGTGGAGCCGAGCGGGGCCGGCGAATTCCAATCGATCGGCGAGCCCACGGTCGGTTCGGGAGCCGTTACCAACGCCTCCTCGGATTCGCCATTGGCGGACTGATCGGCCGGTTCGGCGTGCAGGACCATCCCGACATCATCGACTGTTAACCCGCTCCCGTCCATTTTTTCGCCGACGTGGCGTCACTCTTTCCTCACCCGCGCCGCCTGGCGAACCGCGGCGCGTGCTCGGGCAGCGGGCCGACCGCGACGAGGTAACCGACCAGCCGCCGCAACGCGGTGGAGCGGCCCACCAGCCGCACGCCCCGCGGTGCCCGGCGCCCGGTGCCGCCGACCGCGGCGGCGATCACGTTGGCATGGATCAGCCGTTGCGCGGCCTGGAGCAGCACCGTGGGAGCCAGCGGCGCGCTTGTACCCGGGCCAGCCGCCACGTGGGCGCCCGTCCCGCGCGCAGGGCGCCGGCCAGGATGCGGGCGGCGGCCACCGCGTCGGCCACCGCGAGGTTGATGCCGACCCCGCCGACCGGCGACATCGCGTGCGCGGCGTCGCCGATCAGCAAGACGCCGCCGGCATACCAGCGGCGGAGCCGATTCAATTGCACGTCAAGCAATTTCACATCGTCGAACGACGTCAGTTTCTGCACGCGGTCGCCGAGCCAGGGCGCCATGCCGACCAGCGCCCGGTGCAGCGCTTCGATGCCCTCGGACCGTAGCCGGGCGTCTGTTCCCTTCGGGATGATGTAGGCGATCTGGTAGTAGTCGCCCCGATCGATCGAGATGACCGCGTGTCCGGACCGCAGCACGCCGGCCAGCCCCCGGGGATCTCCGGGGTGGCGGGGCAACCGGAACCACCACACGTCCATGGGCGCGCCGAAGCTGTGCGGTTCCAGACCCAGCGCCGCACGCACGGTGGACGAGCGACCGTCGCAGGCCACGGTCAGTTCGGCGCGCATGGTCTTGACCTCGCCGGTCTGGTCGCGGTAGGTCACGCCGACGACGCGGTCCGCGTCCCGGATCACGCCGGTCACCTCGGTGCTGCGCATCAGCCGGAAGCTCGGCTCGGCCTCGGCGGCGGTGGCCACGAGTTCCAGGAAGTCCCATTGCGGCACCAGGGCGATGTGCTTGTGCGCGCCCGGGAGGCGGGTCAGGTCGAGCGCGACCGGCTCGTTCTGGATCTCCATGTGGACGGTGTCGATGAGGCGATGCGGGATCTGCGCGAACCGCGGGCCCAGCCCCAGTTCGTCGAGCAGCCGCAGCGTGCTCGCGTGCACGGTGTCGCCGCGAAAGTCACGCAGGAAGTCCGCGTGCTTTTCCATCACCGTGACGTCAACACCGGCGCGGGCCAGCAGCAGGCCCAGCACCATGCCCGCCGGGCCGCCGCCGGCGATCAGGCAGGCCGTCGCCGCCGGCGCGGTGGGCGGGGTGGGCATGCGCCGATCTTGGCACATTGGTTTTCCGCCGCACGGCCGAATAGGGTGAGCCCGTGACCGCGTTCCTGAGTTGGTGGGACGGCAACGAGCTGTGGCTTTCCGGGCTCGCCTTCGTTCTCCAGGCCATGGTGGTGATGCCGGTCGTGCTGGTGGTGGCCGCCGTCACGGCGGGGCTCCTCGACGGCCTCCTCGGCAAGAGCATCGCCCTGATGCGCCGCGCCCGCCACGCCGGTGAGGCGCCCGGGTAACGCGCATGCCTCGCTCACACGTGACGCTGATTCTGGTCTCGCTCGTGGTGCTGGTGATCGTCGCGTGGTGGCTGACGCACTGAACGGGCGGGCCGCCGGCCCGCCCCCTCGCTCGCTCGCGGGCCTGCCGATTCCTGTTAGGCTTCCGGCCATGCATGAGACATCCGGCGTCGTGGAGCGCCATGTCTTCGTGCACTGTTGTCGCTGACCGCCAAACCCGTGTGTGGTCTGGTGTGGGGTTGTGTGAGGTCTCCCCTCGTTCAAGGCGCCTTTCCGCAGCAAACGGGACCAAAATCCGTAAGTTTCGCTCTGGAAGGCCCGAATGCCCAACGACAGCACCGGCGCGCTGCGCTGGCGGCCGGTGGTCGCGCTCGCGCTGATCGTCGCCGTCCTCGCGGGATGCGGCGGCGGCGCCAGCGACGTGGTCGGTGGGGGCGGGCCCGCCGACGCGCACACCAGCCTGACGCTGGTCGCCTACTCCGCCCCGGAACCCGGCTGGAGCACGGTGATCCCCGCGTTCAATGCCGCCGACGTGGGCAAGGGCGTGCAGGTGGTCACCTCCTACGGCGCCTCCGGCGACCAGTCCCGCGGAGTCCTCGACGGCAAACCGGCCGACGTGGTGAACTTCTCGGTCGAACCGGACATCACCCGGCTGGTTAAGGCGGGCAAGGTGGCCAAGGAATGGAATGCCGACGCCACCAAGGGCATCCCGTTCGGGTCGGTGGTCGCCCTGGTGGTGCGTAAGGGCAACCCCAAGAACATCAGGGACTGGGACGACCTCGTCCGCCCCGGCGTCGAGGTGATCACGCCGAGCCCGTTGAGTTCGGGCTCGGCCAAGTGGAATCTGCTCGCACCGTACGCCGTTGAGAGCCGTGGCGGCCAGGACGGCCAGGCGGGCGTCGACTTCGTCAAGAAGTTGGTGAGCGAGCACGTCAAACTGCGCCCCGGGTCGGGCCGGGAAGCCACCGACGTGTTCGTCCAGGGCAGCGGGGACGTGTTGATCAGCTACGAGAACGAGGCGATCGCCACCGAGCGCGCGGGCAAACCGGTCGAACACGTCATCCCGCGGCAGACCTTCAAGATCGAGAACCCGGTCGCGGTGGTGAGCACGAGCACGCACCTGGGCGCCGCGACCGCCTTCAAGAACTTCCAGTACACCGCCGCGGCGCAGAAGTTGTGGGCGCAGGCCGGTTTCCGTCCGGTCGATCCGGCCGTCGCCACCGAGTTTCGCGCCCAGTATCCCGTCCCCGCGAAACTGTGGACGGTCGCCGACCTGGGCGGCTGGGAGGCGGTGGACCCGCAGCTGTTCGACAAGAGCACCGGCAGCATCACCAAGATCTACATGCGGGCCACCGGATGACGGCGGCGACGACGCGCGGGTCGGGCCCGGCCGGGACCGGCTTCGACGACGCCGGTGGTGACGCGCCGCTCGGGGGCGGGCGGCGGGGCCGCGGGTCGGCCGGCACGTCGTTGCGGTTCGGCGTGGCCGTGGTCTGGCTGTCCGTGATCGTGTTGCTGCCGCTGGCCGCGATCGCCTGGGAGGCCGTCGGTGGCGGCTGGGAAGCGTTCTGGTCGGCGGTCACGTCGAACGCCGCGCTGGACTCGTTGCGGGTGACGCTGACCATCTCGGCCGCGGTGACCGTCGTCAATCTGCTGTTCGGCCTGCTGATCGCCTGGGTGCTGGTCCGCGACGACTTCGTCGGCAAGCGGCTGGTCGACGCGGTCATCGACCTTCCGTTCGCGTTGCCCACCATCGTCGCCAGCCTGGTGATGCTGGCCCTCTACGGCAACAACAGCCCGGTCGGTCTGCATCTGCAACACACGGCGTGGGGCGTGGCGGTGGCGTTGGCCTTCGTGACGCTGCCGTTCGTGGTGCGGGCGGTCCAGCCGGTGCTGCTGGAAATCGATCGCGAGACCGAGGAGGCCGCGGCCTCGCTGGGCGCCACCGCGCCGAAGATCTTCACGTCGGTCGTGCTGCCGTCGTTGACGCCGGCGCTGTTGTCCGGTGCCGGCCTGGCGTTCTCGCGCGCGATCGGCGAGTTCGGCTCGGTGGTGCTCATCGGTGGCGCGGTGCCGGGAAAGACCGAAGTGTCGTCGCAGTGGATACGGACCTTGATCGAGAACGACGACCGCACGGGCGCCGCGGCGATTTCGATTGTGCTGCTGATGATTTCGTTCCTGGTGCTGCTCGTGCTGCGCATTGTCGGCTCGCGTGCCGCCAAACGCGGGGAGATGGCCGCGTGACGTTGTCGGCGCAGGTGCGCTACCTGATCCGCTACCTCGCGCTGGCCTATGTCTTCGTGCTGGTCGCCGTCCCGGTCGCGCTGATCCTGTGGCGCACCTTCCGGCCCGGGTTCGACCAGTTCTTCGACTGGGTCAGCACCCCGGCCGCGATCTCGGCGCTGGACCTGTCGCTGCTGGTGGTGGCCATCGTGGTGCCGCTGAACGTGCTGTTCGGCATCCCCACCGCATTGGTCTTGGCGCGCAACCGATTTCGTGGCAAGGGCGTGCTGCAGGCGATCATCGACCTGCCCTTCGCGGTGTCGCCGGTCATCGTGGGCGTCGCGCTGATCCTGCTGTGGGGATCGGCCGGCGCGTTCGGCTTCGTCGAGAGGGACCTTGGCTTCAAAATCATCTTCGGCCTGCCCGGCATCGTGCTCGCGAGCGTCTTCGTCACGCTGCCGTTCGTCGTGCGTGAGGTGGAACCGGTCCTGCACGAATTGGGCACCGATCAGGAGGAGGCGGCGGCGACACTGGGTTCCGGCTGGTGGCAAACCTTTTGGCGCATCACGCTGCCGTCCATCCGGTGGGGCCTGACCTACGGCATCGTGCTGACCGTCGCCCGTACGCTCGGCGAATACGGCGCGGTGATCATGGTGTCGTCCAACCTGCCGGGGAAGTCGCAAACGCTGACCCTGCTCGTCTCGGATCGCTACAACCGGGGCGCCGAGTACGGGGCCTACGCGCTGTCGACGCTATTGATGGCGGTTTCGGTGCTGGTGCTGATCTTCCAGGTGCTGCTCGACGTCCGCCGGACGCGAGCGGCCCGGGCCGACAAGGAGATGTGGGCATGACCGCCTCGGGGACGGGCCGCGCCGAACACGCGATCGTCGTGCGGGACGCGTGCAAGCGCTACGGCGACTTCGTCGCGCTGGACAACGTCAACTTCGTCGTGCCGGCCGGTTCCCTGACGGCGCTGCTGGGACCCAGCGGTTCCGGCAAGTCGACCCTGTTGCGCGCGATCGCCGGCCTCGACCGGCCCGACAGCGGAACGGTCACCATCGACGGGCTCGACGTGACCCGGGTGCCGCCGCAACGCCGCGGGATCGGCTTCGTGTTCCAGCACTATGCGGCGTTCAAGCACCTGACCGTGCGGGACAATGTGGCCTACGGCTTGAAGATCCGCAAGCGGCCCAAGGCCGAGGTCAAGGCCAAGGTCGACAACCTGCTGGAAGTGGTGGGGCTGAGCGGGTTTCAGCACCGCTATCCCAACCAGCTGTCCGGCGGCCAACGACAGCGGATGGCACTCGCGCGGGCGTTGGCGGTGGACCCGCAGGTGCTGCTGCTCGACGAGCCGTTCGGCGCGCTGGACGCCAAGGTGCGCGAGGACCTGCGGGCGTGGTTGCGCCGCCTGCACGACGAGGTGCACGTGACCACGGTGCTGGTCACCCACGACCAGTCCGAGGCGCTCGACGTCGCCGATCGGATCGCCGTGCTCAACCAGGGCCGCATCGAGCAGGTCGGAACGCCCACGGAGGTCTACGACGCCCCGGCGAACGCTTTCGTGATGTCTTTCCTGGGCGCGGTTTCCACGCTGAACGGCACGCTGGTGCGGCCGCACGACATTCGGGTCGGCCGCACCCCGGACATGGCGGTCGCGGGGGGTGATGGCACCGCCGAGTCGGTCGGTGTCGTGCGCGCCACCGTCGATCGCGTGGTCGTGCTCGGTTTCGAGGTGCGGGTGGAGCTGACCAGCGCCGCCACCGGTGGCGCGTTCACGGCCCAGATCACCCGCGGCGACGCCGAGGCCCTGGCCTTGAACGAGGGCGACACCGTCTACGTGCGGGCCACCCGAATCCCGTCCCTTCCCAGCGACTATGGGGCCCTTGGCGGCGGGGACGGCGACACCACGGGCTCGGGGGCGCATCAGCACCAAATTCTCAGGAGTTCTTACGGCGGCGGCAATGTTGGGTAGCCGCGGATTTGTGGCACCGTCACGTCCATGCTGGTAGGCACTTTTCACGACACCATCGACCATTATCGGACCAGCCGCCCGCGCGTGGGTCAAACGTTGAAGAGTCCGGCCAAAGAGCCCGCATTGCTCTTAATGGCGGTCGGCCTGGCGGCATACGGCATCTGTCTCGCCAGTTTCGCCGACCGCCAAGTCCAGGCGGGTGTCGCCGCCGCCCTGATTTCGCTGGTGGCGATGACGGCGGGCGGGGCCTGGTTGTGGAACGAGGCAAGGCGACTCCGGAAACTTGAAGACGACTACAACGCCAAGATGGCTGTCGAGTCGGTCACGGAGGGTGCTTCCGCCGCGGCGATCGTAGGCCCGAACCAACGGGGGCTCGCGAACCACTAGCGCCCATCGGGCGGACCGCTGACGCTGACAGCACGAAACGCGGTTACTACGACGCGTGCAGGCCGCACTCGGTCTTCGACAACCCCTGCCAGCGCCCGCTGCGCGGGTCGGCGCCCGCGACCGGCTTTGCCGTGCACGGAGCGCAGCCGATCGACGGATACCCGTCGTAGACAAGCGGATTGACCAGCACACCGTGCTCGTCCATGTAGTTTTGCATGTCCTCGTCGGTCCATGTCACCAGCGGGTTGATCTTCACCAGCTTGAAGCCCTCGTCGAAGCCGATCACCGGGGCGTTGGCGCGGGTCGCCGCCTCGCTGCGGCGTAACCCGGTCACCCAGGCGGAGTATCCGCTCAGGACCCTGCGCAGCGGCACCACCTTGCGCAACCGGCAGCACTCGCCCGGATCGCGGGTGAACAGGTTCTTCCCCAGCAACTGGTCCTGCTCGGCCACCGTCTGATCGGGGGTGATGTTGAGCAGGTGGATGTCGTAGACCGACTCGACGGCGTCCCGGGTTCCGATGGTTTCGGCGAAGTGGTAGCCGGTGTCCAGGAACACGACCGGCACGCCCGGCCGAACCTTGGACGCCAGATCGATCAACACGGCTTCCTGCATGCTGGAGGTCAGCACGTAGTTGCAGGTCGCCCAGCCGCGGGGTCCGTGGACTCCACCGAAGGTCTCATCGGTCCACCGCAGCACCTCGGTGGCGCTGGCGCCTTCGAGCTCGGCGGCGCCACGCGCCGCGAGGTTTCGCAGTTCGGCTTCGGTCCGTTTCGTTGCTTGCCCGCTCATCGAAGATCGTCCTCATCGGCGCGAATCGCCCACTGCGCGAACCGTTCTCCCGCACTGCGGTGCTTGAGGAAGTTGCGCACCACCCGGTCGATGTAGTCGCCCAACTCGTCGCTGGTGACCTTGTGCTGGCGCAGCTTTCGCCCGAATCCGCTGTCCAGCCCGAGGCTGCCGCCCAGGTGCACCTGAAATCCCTCGACGGAGCCCCCGTGACCGTCGTCGACCATTTGACCCTTGAAGCCGATGTCGGCCACCTGTATCCGGGCGCACGAATTGGGGCAACCGTTGATGTTGACCGTGATCGGCACGTCGAGCGCCGCGTTGATGTCCTCGAGCCGACGTTCCAGCTCGGGCACCAAAACCTGCGCCTTGCCCCGGGTTTCGGCGAACGAGAGCTTGCAGTATTCGATCCCCGTGCAGGCCATCAGGTTTCGGCGCCACCGCGACGGGGTCGTCTGCAGCCCCAGCGCCTCCAGCCCGGCGAGCACATCGTCGAGCTTGTCGTCGGCGACGTCGAGGACGACCAGCTTCTGGTACGGGGTGAACCGCACCCGGTCCGAGCCGGCCGCCTCCATCAGGTCGGCCACCGCCGAGAGGATGGTGCCCGAGACGCGTCCGGCGATGGGCGCCGCCCCGACGGCGTTGAGCCCGTTCTTGAGCCGCTGCACGCCGACGTGATCGATCGGGTGGTGCAGCGGCTCGGGGGCCGGGCCGTCGATCAGGGGCCGCTTGAGGTACTCGGTTTCGAGGACCTCCCGGAACTTTTCGATGCCCCAGTCCTTGATCAAGAACTTCAACCGCGCCTTGGACCGCAGCCGCCGGTAGCCGTAGTCGCGGAATATCGACGTCACGGCTTCCCAGACCTCGGGGACCTCGTCCAGCGGCACCCAGGCGCCGACCCGCTGGGCCAGCATCGGGTTGGTGGACAGGCCGCCGCCGACCCACAGGTCCAGGCCGGGTCCGTGCTCGGGGTGGTTGACGCCGACGAAGGCGATGTCGTTGATCTCGTGCGCGACGTCCTGCAGACCCGAGATCGCGGTCTTGTACTTGCGGGGCAGGTCGGCGAAGTCCGGCTTGCCGATGTAGCGGCGCACGATCTCGTCGATCGCCCAGGTCGGGTCGAGCACCTCGTCGAGGGACTCGCCGGCCAGCGGCGAACCGAGGATGACGCGGGGGCAGTCGCCGCACGCCTCGGCGGTCTGCAGGCCCACGTCGGCGAGCCGCCGCCAGATCTCCGGGACGTTCTCGACCTCGATCCAGTGCATCTGCACGTTCTGGCGATCGGAGATGTCGGCGGTGTCGCGTCCGAATTCGGTCGAGATCTGGCCGACCGTGCGCAGCGCGGCGGCCGACAGCGCGCCGCCGTCGCAGCGCACCCGCATCATGAAGTACTTGGCTTCCAGCAGATCGGCGTTCTCGTCGCCGGTGAAGGTGCCGTCGTAGCCCTGTTCGCGCTGGGTGTAGAGGCCCCACCAGCGGAAACGGCCGCGCAGGTCACTCTTGTCGATGCTGTCGAACCCGTCTTTGGCGTACACGTTCTCGATGCGTTCACGCACGTCGAGGGGGGCGCCGGCGCGCTTCATCTCCTCGTTGGGGTTGAGCGGTTCCCGATCTCCCAGCGCCCACTGGCCCTCGTTGCGGGCCTTCTTGGGTGCCCCAGCGGGACGGGCTGTGGTCATTAAGAGGTCTCCTTTTCGACATCGCAGGCATAGAAGCACAGCTCACCGGTGGTATCGGCGGCGCAGATCCGATGCCAGCTGGACGTACAGGTGGGCGGGTCTACGACATCAAGGGAGACAGCAACAGCTGCAAACACGCTTGAGATCAATGTGCCGCCGCGCCACGAGCGCAATGCGAAGGCTGGGCTGAGCGACGGTCACGCCCCCATTGTGCCATGCCCACCGGGGGGTCACGCCACCAGGTGAAATATCCGCTCACGGTGAGCGGAATTCCGCGGTCGAGCCGGCCGCGCCGGTAACGAAGCCCGGGCACAGCGGCCGGCCGGTGCGGTTCGGGCCGGCCCGGCCGGCCGCTGTCGCGGGCGCCGCGCCGTGGGATGATTTGGCATGACACTTCGCGAGGAGGCGGTCGCGCTGCCCGAGCTGCGGCCCGTTCCGGGGCGGCCGTTCGGGGTGTACATCCACGTTCCGTTCTGCATAACCCGTTGCGGCTACTGCGATTTCAACACCTACACCCCGGCCGAACTGGGTGGTGTGAACCCCGACGCCTGGCTGGCGGCGTTGCGGACCGAGCTGCAGCTGGCCGCGGAGCGGCTCGCCGGTCCGACCGTGGACACCGTATTCGTCGGCGGCGGGACGCCGTCCCTGCTGGGCGGCGCGCGTGTGGCGTCGTTGCTCGACATGGTGCGGGAGCATTTCGCGTTGGCGCCCGATGCCGAGATCACCACCGAGGCCAACCCGGAGTCGGCCTGGCCGGACTTCTTCGACGCCGCCCGCGCGGCGGGCTACACGCGGGTGTCGCTCGGTATGCAGTCGGTGTCGCCGACGGTGCTGGGGGTGCTCGACCGCATTCACACCCCGAACCGATCGGCGGCCGCGGCCCGCGAGGCGTTGGACGCCGGGTTCGAACACGTCAGCCTCGATCTGATCTATGGCACGCCGGGGGAGTCCGACGACGACCTGCTGCGCTCGCTCGACACGGCGGTCGAAACCGGCGTCGATCACGTCTCGGCGTACGCCCTGGTCGTCGAGGAGGGCACCGCGCTCGCCCGCCGGGTCCGGCGGGGCGAGCTGGCGGCTCCCGACGACGACGTGCTCGCGCACCGCTACGAGCTGGTCGATGCCAGGCTGTCCGAGGCGGGGCTGACCTGGTACGAAGTGTCCAACTGGTCGCGGCCCGGCGGTGAATGCCGGCACAATCTCGGCTACTGGGACGGTGGCCAGTGGTGGGGCGCCGGCCCGGGCGCGCACGGTCACGTCGGCGCCGTGCGGTGGTGGAACGTCAAGCACCCCAACGCCTATGCGGAGATGCTGGCCCGCGCCGCGCTCCCGGTGGGGGGCTTCGAGCTGCTGGACCCCGACGCCCTGCACACCGAAGTCGTGCTGCTGAAAACCCGGCTGCGGCAGGGGCTTCCGCACGACGTGCTGAACCCGGCCGAACGGCGGCGCGCCGAGGGAGCGGTCGCCGATGGGTTGCTGGTGTCCGCCGACGACCGGTTCGTCCTCACCCCGCGCGGACGGCTGCTGGCCGACGCGGTGGTGCGCACCGTCCTGGGGTAGCGCTCGGCCGGTCGTGACACCGGCGCGCGAGCGCGCGGTTGGCGCCGTAGCTCGTCAACACGCCCGTCGGCCAACGCCATTCGGCAACGGCCGGGTTTGGCGAACCTAGAACCAGTGCGCGATCAGCCGGTTGACCTCGATGTAGAGCGGGATCCCGATGGTGACGTTGTAGGAGAACGTCAGACCCAACGACGCCGCCAACGGCAGGGTGGGGCTGGCTTCGGGGATCGCCAACCGCTGGACCGCGGGGACGGCGATGTAGGACGCCGCACCGCACAGCACCGCGAACAACACGTAGGTCCCCGGCTTGAAATCGGCGTGGGTCATCGTGGAGTAGATGTGGGCGACCAGGATGCCAAGGGGTGCAAAGATATTCGGCGCAAGCAGGCCGAAGAAGATGAAACCGGGGCCGGCCGTCCGCAGGTCCTTCAGCTTCCGTGAGGCCGTCATGCCCATCTCGAGCAGGAACAGACAGAGCACACCCTGAAACGCCAGGACGAAGAACTTGTCGTCGTCGGCGACCACCTTCTGCCCCTGCAGCCCACTGACCAGGCCGATGATGATGCCGCCCATGAGCAGGACGAGCCCCGGGTTCAGGAAGACCTCTTGGAACAGCTCCCGCGAGAAGATCGGCACCCTCTTGCCGGCCGTGTGGGGCGGGGTCTCGTCGGGTTCCCAGTCGGGGTGGTCGAGCTTTTCCAGGGAGAGTTCGAGCTCCTGCTCTATGCCGCGCTCGGTCTCGGCCTCGAGGCTGCCGCCGTGCGGCGGCTTGGCCGCCGAACCGGGCCCGACCGACACCTTGACCGGCGCGATGTAGCCGGGCTCGTCGGCCATATTCCCGGCCGCATCCATCCCGCGATGGCGCAGGCGCGCCACGAAATACAGCGCCACCAGGCAACCGGGAATCTCCATCACGGCCAACATGACCGGCATGTAGGCGTTGAACGCCATGCCGATGGCGGTCAGGACGGCGACGCAGGTGGCGAACGTTCCCGCCGAGTCCGATCCGTAGTACCCCGCGACCGTCGCGCGGTCGATTCGTCGAAGGGAGGTCAGCCAATTCAGCAACAGGTAGGCGAGCCCGCCGATCAGGAAGTTCAGCACGAAGCCCAGCACCATGAAGCCCACGATCGCGCCGACGCTGCCCGCGCTGACCTTCGCGAGTTCTTCGCCGCCGTGCCAGCCGATGGCCAGCAGCAGGTACATGGTCAAGCCCTGATAAATCACGTAGGGAAATTCGAACCGCACCTTCAGGATCGGAATCAGGAATCCGAAGTAGAAGAAGAGCAGGAGCGGCTTGAACAGGTTGTGGGTGAAGTTTTGCCAAAACTCTTGCAGCATTCGATGCCTCCCTCGATGAGTGCGGTGATCTGGGAAAAAGCACCGTCCGCAAGCGGAGCCACCACGAACATCCCGACGACCGTGCAAAACCTATCCCCGCGGGTCTCAAATCGCCACTCGAATGCAAAGCGGGAAGTACAGGCGTGTCGGGCCGAGCCGGGCGGCCCGGGGCGCGATAAAGTCGCTGGTCAGGAGGGTGCGGTCGGTGGCTCTCAGTGGGCGCGGCGCCGGAACGGCGGGCGTGGGTTTGGTGTGAAAGTGCTGTGGATTTGCTGTGGGGTCGACAGCGAAATTAGCGCGCCGAGGAAATGAGCGAGGGCCTGACCCCGGTGCCCTTCTTGCGATGGGTCACCGACAGCCACGCCATTGGCGAGTAATGGGTGGTGATTTCCTCGAAACCGTCGACGCGCGAGACCGTGAGGACACCCGTTTCCTGATTGATTTCGAGCCCGTCGCTGTCGCCGCCCTGGACCTCTTCGCCGTTCGCAAGCCGGATCACGAACATGGTGTTCCTCCCGAATGGTTGGCGGTAGGTGACGATCGGGCGCGCAACCAACATTTCCGCCGGCGAGCGGGTTCGCACGGTTAGACCGTGATTTTAGGAGCAATCGCGTTGCCCCGGCCGTTCGCTGTGCGGCCAGCGAGTAAACGATTGGGAAACGTTTGGTGTCCCGATGTGCGCAGCCGGGGCCCGGCATCCGGCCGCGGCTGGCCCCGAACACGCGGCCGAGCTGGGGAAACGCTGGGTCGACCGGGGTGCCGCCGGTTCGGCTGGTGGTGCACCCCACGGGTGGCCGGCGCTTGAACTTCCGGCGGAGTGCGGCCGGGACGACACGGCCCGGCGGCGCGCGGCGGGGAGCGGTTGCGCACCCGTAGATAGGTTAGGCTACATTTACTAACCGTGACCGAGGTCAGCGTCCAGACGAGTTCCGCCGGTTCCACGTCGTCGCCGATTCCGCTTCCCCCGCACATCGACGCGGCCGACCTGGCCGCCGAGCTGGCCGCGGTGCTGCCCGAACAAGCCGGCGAGGAATATCTGCTCTACGAGCGCGGCGGTCAATGGGTGCTGGCCAGCGGTGTGCGGGCGATGATCGAGCTGGACAGCGACGAAATGCGCGTCGTGCGGGACGGGGTCACCCGGCGGCAACAGTGGTCGGGCCGGCCCGGGCCCGTCCTGGGTGAGGCCGTCGACCGGTTGTTGCTGGAAACCGACCAGCTCTTCGGTTGGATCGCCTTCGAGTTCGGTGTCTACCGCTATGGGCTGCAGCAGCGGCTGGCGCCGCGGACCCCGCTGGCCCGGGTGTTTTGGCCGCGCACTCGCATCGTGGTGAGCCAGGACACGGTCCAGCTGTGGGGCGCGACCGCGGTTCACCGCGACGCGGTCCTGCGCTTGCTGGACGACGGCGTGCGCGAGGTGCGCCGGCCTCGCGGCGTCGACGTCGTCCCCGACGCGTCCGGTTACCGCGATCGGGTGGCGGCGGCCGTCGGCGAGATCGCGGCGGGCCGCTACCACAAGGTGATCCTGTCCCGTTGCCTGGAAGTGCCGTTCCGCCTGGACTTCCCGTCCACGTATCGGCTGGGGCGTCGGCACAACACACCGGTGCGGTCGTTCTTGTTGCGGCTGGGCGGGATTCGCGCCGTCGGCTACAGTCCCGAACTCGTCGCGGCCGTCCATGACGACGGCATCGTGGTGACCGAGCCCCTTGCGGGCACCCGCGCGCTGGGCCGAGGTGTGGCGCGTGACCGGCAGGCCCGGGACGAGCTGGAATCGAATTCGAAAGAGATTGTCGAACACGCGATTTCGGTGCGGAGTTCGCTACAGGAGATGAGCGAGATCGCCGAACCCGGCAGTGCGGTGGTCACCGATTTCATGACGGTGCGGGAGCGGGGGAGCGTGCAGCACCTCGGCTCCACGGTCAGCGGTCGGCTGGGGGCGTCGAACGACCGGATGGACGCGCTGGAAGCGCTGTTCCCGGCCGTCACCGCCTCGGGCATCCCGAAAGCGGGTGGCGTGGAGGCGATCCTGCGCCTCGACGAGGGCCCCCGCGGTCTGTATTCGGGCGCGGTCGTGATGTTTTCGGCCGACGGCGGGCTGGATGCGGCGTTGACGTTGCGCGCGGCCTACCAACGCGACGGCAGGACGTGGTTGCGGGCCGGGGCGGGCATCATCGAAGAGTCCACGCCCGAGCGGGAATTCGAGGAGACCTGCGAGAAGCTGTCCACGCTGGCGCCCTACCTGGTTGCGCGCCAGTAAGCCGCACCCGGCTCCGCGGCCGGCACCGGCGGCATAGGGACCTTTGGCCCTAGTTGGCCGAGTTTCGCGCGTGTCATCTTTATGTAACCGGATGACACAGATACATTGCGCGTGACTTAACGGCACACATAACTGGAGGGCTTTGTGTCCAAGGACCTGACTAACCTGCAGCTACTTCAGGAGCTCGAGCCTGTGGTGGAGGACCTGCTCAACCGCCACCTGTGGATGTTCAAGGAGTGGAACCCGCACGACTACGTTCCGTGGTCGGACGGCAGGAACTTCTACGCGCTCGACGGCCAGGAGTGGGAGCCCGGGCAGGGCCGACTGCCCGACGTAGCGCAGGTGGCGATGGTGCAGAACCTGCTGACCGAGGACAATCTGCCGTCGTATCACCGCGAGATCGCGATGAACTTCACCATGGACGGGCCGTGGGGGCAGTGGGTCAACAGGTGGACCGCCGAGGAGGCCAGGCACAGCACGGCGCTGCGCGACTACCTGGTGGTCACCCGCGCCGTCGACCCGGTGGCGCTCGAGAAACTCCGCCTCGAGCAAATGACCCGCGGCTTCAGCCCGGGCCAGAATCAGCAAGGGGACATGTTTGCCGAGAGCCTGTTCGACTCGGTCATGTACGTGTCGTTCCAGGAGCTGGCCACCCGGGTCTCCCATCGCAATACCGGCAAGGCCTCCCAAGACCCCATCGCGGAGCGGCTGATGGCCAGGGTGTCGCACGACGAGAACCTGCACATGATCTTCTACCGGGACGTCAGCGCGGCGGGCCTGGACATCGCCCCGAATCAGGCGATGAGGTCGGTGCACCGAATCCTGCGCAACTTCAAGATGCCCGGGTTCACGGTGCCCGAGTTCCGGCGGAAGGCGGTGATCATCGCCGTCGGCGGCGTGTACGACCCGCGCATCCATCTCGACGAGGTGGTGATGCCGGTGCTCAGGAAGTGGCGCATCTTCGAACGCGAGGACTTCACCGGTGACGCCGCGCGAATGCGCGACGATCTCGCCGTGCTGGTCAAGGAACTCGAACAGGCTTCCGACAAATTCGAGGAATCCAAGCAGCGTTATCTCGAGCGAGAGGCGCGCAAGACCGAAAGAATCACGGCCAGCAAAGTTCTGAGGACGGAAGGGACGCTCACCCTGAGCGGGCACTGATTCCGTCGAGACCCAGCTGAGCGCGCACCGCCGGCCCGAGCGGAGTTGAGCTCCGGGGGCCGGCTGGTGTATGCCAGCGAATATCGGCCATTCTCATGTTTTTTCGGAGGGTCGCGCTTAGCATTCGTCCCATCCTCGACGGATGGAGTGGTCGGTGTCCGGTGTCAAATCCAAAGTGGTCCTTGCGCTGATGCTCGCGCTTTCGTTGACCCCGATGTCGGCGTGCGTCGCGCCGGTGACGGTCGACTGCACCCCGTACACGTGCACCGGCTAGCGCCGTCAGGACCTGACCTAACGAACGCCGTTCAGGTCGATGGGCTGGACTCGAGGTAGTCGGCCAGGATGCGGCTGACGAGTGATTCGATGTTCGACTCGATCGAGGATGCGAGCGTGGCGGTGACCGTCGCGACGGCCTGCGTGCGGAAGCGCACCAGCATGGTGATCAGCTCGGCGATCTCGGCGTCCGCCGGCAGCGGCTCGCCCGGCTTGATGCGGTCCAGCACGTGCTCGGCTCCGGCGCGCACCAGCATGTCGCTGATCTTGTCGATTTCGGGCACGATCTGCTCGTGCAGGTCGATCAGCTTCTCCAATTTGACGCCGTAGCCGCGGATTTCGTTGAAGGCTTCGATCAGCTTGGGGCGGGTAACGGTCGTCCGCTCCCCATCGACCCGGATGACCTGCAGCCGCACCAGTCGCTCGAAGGCGTCCGGGTCGTCCACGAGTCGCCGGGCGTCGGCCAGCGGCATGGTCTCCGGTTTTTCGGTCGTCCACGTGCCCACGATGGCCGTCTCGAGGCCCAACACGTCGCCCAGGTTTTTGCCCTCCTCCCAGGCGCTGAGCATTTCGCGCACGTGCGCGATGTTGTATCCGCGGTCGAGCATCGAGGTGATCAGCCGCAGGCGGGTCAGGTGGGTGTCGTTGAACAGCGCGATGCGGCCGACGCGCAACGGCGGGGGTAGCAGGCCGCGGTCGCGGTAGACCCGGATGTTGCGGGTGGTGGTGCCGGCCAGCCGGGCCAAATCGTCGATCCGGTACTCGCCGGATGCGGGTACGCCGTGCGGGTGACGCACCGCCGCGTCGAAAAGCTGCGAGACGGCCGTCTCGATCAGTTGGCGGTATTCCCTCGATTGGCGCCGAACGCGTTTGGGTGCGCGCCGCACGTTGTGCAGCACGCCGGCGATCGTGCCCGGTTCGGGTCGCGACGCACGGTTGAGCGGGCGGTCGGGTGCCACGTGTCAGCCCGACGAGGCGGCATACACCCGGGCGCCGCGCGCCACGGCTTGGTAATCCTCGTAGCGGAAATCCCTCATCTGGCGAAGATACTGCGTCGCGAAACCGGGGTACATCGACCCGTTGTATCCGTCCTTGGTGAGGTACCAGCTGCGGCAGCCGGACATCCACGTCGTCCTGGTGAGGCGGCGCTGCAGGTCGGCGTTGTGCCGGCGCTGCGCCTCTTCGCGCACGTCGAGGTAGCGCAGGTCGTCGTCGAGGATGGCTCTGATGCCGCGCACCGCGTATTCCAGTTGACCTTCGATGTAGACCAGCAGCGAGTTGTGACCCGGTCCGGAGTTGGGCCCGGTCATGACGAATAGGTTCGGATAGCCGTGCACGTTGATGCTCTTGTAAGCCTGTGCGCCGCCGGCCCATTCGTCGGACAGCGACCGGCCGTCGAGCCCGGTGACCGCAAAGGGCGGTCCGGTCAGGTGCACGTCGTAGCCGGTGGCGAAGACGATGCAGTCGAAATGGTGCTCGATGCCGTCGCTGGTGCGGATTCCGGCCGGGCTGAGGGTGGCGATTGGCCAGTCGATGAGCTTGCAGTTGTCGCGCTGCAGGGCGGGGTAGTAGTCGCTGGAAACCAGCATGCGCTTGCATCCGGGCCGGAAGTCCGGCGTCAGCTGGCGCCGCAGCCACGGATCCTTGACCCGGGCGCGCAGGTGCGCCCGTCCCAACCGCGCGACCAGCGATGTCAATGGCGTGTCCCACACCAGGGCCGTGGCACTGGCCTCGTGGCCCCAGAACAGGGCCTGCCGTGCAAGGTGTTGGGCGGCGGGCACTTTGGTGAACAGGTTTTGGACGGCCGGCGGGGTGGCGGCGTCCAGGCGCGGCAACACCCAGCACGGGGTACGCTGAAACACCTTGACGGATCCGGCCTGCTTCACCAGTTCGGGGACGATCTGGATCGCGCTGGCGCCGGTGCCGATGACCGCGACCCGCTTGCCCGCGAAGTCGTAGCCGTGGTCCCAGCGGGCGCTGTGGACCTTGTGTCCGCGATAGCTGTCCAGGCCGCGAATGTCGGGGAAGCTGACGTCGGACAGCGGTCCGGAAGCCAGCACCACGGTGCGCGCGCGGAACCGCTTGCGGCGGTTGGTCGTTGCGGTCCATACCCCGTCGGCCTCGTCGAAGGTCAGGCCGCTGACCTCGTGGCCGAACCGGATGCGGCGGCGGATGTCGAACCTGGTCGCCATGTCTTCGAGGTGGCGGCAGATCTCCGGGGCGGGGGAGTAGGTGCGCGACCAGGCGGGATTCTTGACGAACGAGTACGAATAGAGCAGCGAGGGGACGTCGCAGCTGGCGCCGGGATAGGTGGTGTCGCGCCACGTTCCGCCCACCCGGTCGCCGCGTTCCAGGATCACGATGTCGTCGACTCCGGAGTCGGCCAATCGGATGGCCGCCCCCAGCCCGGTGAAGCCGGCTCCGACGATGAGCACCGCATGGGTGCGGTTGTCGGCCACGGTCAGGCCGCCGGCTTGTACGTGAGTTCCCTGAACCAGCTCGGTACCGGTCGCAGCAGCGGTTTGGGGTAGCGATCCGAGAGCCACACCATCGAACTCGCCAGGATCTGGTAGGGATGCCTCGGGTTGACGACCATCGCGGCATGTCGCTTGAGGAGTTGGTAGGTGGGCACGCGCCAGGTGTGTTCGCCACGCTCGCCGAGCTGCTTGAAGCGCTTGACCGCGTTGTTCAGCCGCTCGGGCTCGAGGCCCATTTCGGCCATCTCGCCGTAGATGCGTTTGAGCAGCGGAACGTACATGAGCATGCCGATGATGAGGCCAGGGGATGCCGTGCGGCCGATCAGCTCGATGGCCATTCGGCGGGCTCGAGCGTGTCCGATCAGGTCGAGCACCTCGAAATCGACGGCGATGTGTCGGGATTCGTCGTTGTTGATCTTCTCGAAGACCTGGTGGCACACCGGGTCTTCCACGGTGTCGAGCAGGAACTTCAGCAGCGCGCCGTCGAGGGCCACCTCCAGCATCGGGATGACGGTGCCCAGCACCGACAGCGGCATGCTGTCGGCGAACGCGTCGAGCCACTCGATGGACAGCCGGATGTTGATGTTCGGCTCGGGCAGTTCCCCGTCGTCCAGCATGCCCCAGCGCTTCATCAGGGCCATCTCGGCGTTGGCGTGGCGCTGCTCCTCGGCGTGGAAATAGCGGTAGATCTCCGCCAGCGTCGGGTCGGGCGCCTTCTTGGCCAGCGCGGCGAACCCCCGTGCGCCCACGTTTTCGATCCAGCACAGGTCGGCCATGAAGGCCTTGAGCTTGGGCCGGAATTCGGGCCGGATGGTGTCGGCGCCCGGCGCGTCCCAGTCGATGTCGGCGAGCGCCCACTGGCGATCCTTGATCTTTGCGAGCATGGCTTCCATGTCGATGGCCATCGGGAGCTCCTTTGCGCTGGGTGATCAGGGCAGGTTGATTCGGGATATCAGGCCGGCTGCGCGCGTATAGGCCTGCGGGGCCAGGCGTTTGACGGTCCAGCCGATCTTGGCGTCGAGTTGCGGCATGCAGTACAGCTCGCCGCGGTCGTGCGCGTCCAGGCAGATCCGCGCGACTTTATCGGGCGAAAACCCGGTCCAGCGCATCAATCGGTTGGCCAGCTGGCTGGATTCCTCGCTGATGCGCCCGGACTCGACGATGTTGGTCTTGACGAAGGTCGGGCACAACACGGTGACGCTTACCCCGGTGCCGGCCAATTCGGCGGCGAGGGTTTCCGAAAGCGACAACACGCCCGCCTTGCTGACGTTGTAGGCGGCCATGCCCGGGGCCGCGCCGAACGCGGCCGCCGACGCGACGTTGATGATGCCACGGGGAGACGGACCGGCCTCCCGCAGGATCGGAGTGAACACGTGGCAGCCGTGGATCGACCCCCACAGGTTGATGCCCAGCGTCCACACCCAGTCGTCCAGCGGCGCATCGCCGATGGCCGCGCCGCCGGCCCCGACGCCGGCGTTGTTGATGATTAGTGTGGGCGGCCCGGAAAACCAGGCCTGAGACTGCTCGGCGAGCGCCCGGACCTCCTCGAACTTTGAGACATCGCAACGGATTGCGGTGGCCTTGCCGCCGCGCTCGATGATCGAGCCGGCCATCCTGCGGGCGGCCGCCTCGTCGACGTCGCTGCAGACGAGCGCCCCGCCGCGGCGGGCGAGCTCGATGGCGAAGGCCGCGCCGATGCCGCTTCCGGCGCCGGTCACGACGGCCGATGCGTCGTGGCTGACCTTCGCTCTGCCGAGCAGTCTGTCCAGCATCGCTCAGTGCACCTCCTGGGCTGTGTCGGCCAACATGCTTATGACCCAGGCAATGTGGCGTGATGGCCAACGCCCCTGTGTTCGCGCGGGGGCGTGCGAGACCGCGGGGAGTGAGCAGTCGCCGCCGGCGTGCCGCGGGACCGCAACGACCCAGTGGCCGGAACGGCGTCCACCATGCCAGGTAGTCAATAACAAATGGTGACATTAGTCAATGGCACAGTTGAGCCCGTTCATCGCGTCCGCGCGACGGGATTCCGTCGTCGCGCGCCAATTCGCTTACCTGTTCAGCCGTTCCACAGAGGTCGGTCGGTTTGGCGTGACCACTGCACGACGTCGTCGAGTGCGCGCCGCGGCGTCGGCGGCAACGCCGCCGCGCTGTTCGGCGCCCAGCCCAGCCTCAGCAACATCTGGGGGTACCCCGTCGCGCCCCATATCTCGTCGCGAACGGCGGCACGCGTTTCCGGGATTTCCAGGGGTTCGGTGATCGGGCAGGAGGCGAGTCCCATCGCCGTCGCGGTCAGCAGTATCGCGCTGGCCGCCTCGCCGGCGCGCAGCTGAGCCAGACGGTCGTCCGCGTCGCTGCCGAGCACCAGGATGACCGCATTGTCGTCGGCGGGTGAGGCGCCCGGTGGCTGCGCCAGGGCCGGGCCCGCGAATATGCGGCCGGGAACCGTTGCGCCACAATCGTGTTCGGTCGTGCTGTGCGCCGGTACGCCGGCCCGGGACCCGTATCGCCCACTCCACCTGGCGAGCTCGACAAGGTAATCGCGGTTGGTCGCGTGAGTTTGTGCGGCGCGCTTGACGATCTCATGCAGCCGTCTCATCTCATCGACCTGATGCAGCCGCAGTCCCATTCCACCGGCCACGGCGGCCAGCGAGGCGACGTCGCTCGCGGCGACCGGTCGGGCGCTGTAGATCCGGCGATCGGTTCGGCGCTGCGGGATTGCTTTCGCCAACTTGATGTCGGTGCGATCGGGCGCGCGGGGCGACACCTCGATCGCGGCGAGGTGTCCGGGGTCGGCCGGATCGGGCAGGCGATGCACCTCGGCGAGCCAACCCGTCGCCGCCAGGGCGATGACGCAATGGTTGAGGGCCGCACCGCAGCTCAGGGTCAGGTCCCTGCCATCCGGGTCTGCGTGCGGTAGGTGCATGCGTGCATCGGCGTAGAGGTGCAGGCTCGTGCGGTCCACTCGCCACCGCCACGGCTGGGTGTTCTCGATAGAAGGTGCCCGACCGGCCAGGGTGAGGGCCGCACCGATGACCCCATCATCCGGGAAATGCCGGGCGTCCACGGCAACGTGACCCTTGGCCGTTCTCGCATCGAGGAGTGCGACCGCGTCGTTGATGCCTGACCATGAAGCATCGCCACTTTCGCGACGCCCTTGTTTCTTCGAGGTGTCCATCACGAGGGCCTCCGGTTCCCGCTTCGCTCGAGGCTTGCTCTTGCGCCCGCCCTATTTTAAATGAATAATATCCTCTAAATAGAGGTGACGGCAACCCGGCGGAGAGGGTGTGGGCGCATGACCGCAATGGCCGCACGGCCGGCTGGGCGCGCGTGGCGAACAGTTTGCAGACGCGGGTCGACACGTCGTCGGGTCGCTGAGCGTGCCGTTGCTGCAGCGCATTTGGCGAACGAGGTGCCGCCTCAGTTTGGGACTTTCGGCCCTGCCGCCCCGGCCGTGCGCGGGGCAAAATGGTGTTACTAGTAGTTGCAGATAACGTTTGGAGGTGGCGGCCATGGATCGATTGACGACCCTCGACGCGGGATTTCTCAAGGCGGAGGACGCCGATCGGCACGTGAGTTTGGCGATCGGGGGTCTTGCGGTCATCGAGGGGCCGATCCCGGACCGTGGTTCGTTGATGGAGACACTTGCTCAGCGGATCAGCATGTGCCCTCGGTTCGGACAGCGCCTGCGAACGCGCCCGTTCGACCTGGGTGCGCCCGAATGGGTCGACGATCCGAACTTTGACCTTGGCCGGCACGTCCGACACATCGCACTCCCGCGGCCCGGCGGTGACCGAGAGTTGTTGCAGCTGGCCGCCGATGTGATCTCTCGGCGCCTCGACCGGGATCGGCCTCTGTGGGAAATTTGGGTCATCGAAGGCCTCAGCGACAACCGGTGGGCAATGCTCACCAAGATCCACCACTGCATGGCCGACGGAATTGCCGCCACCCACATGCTCGCCGGCCTCTGCGACGACGGCGTTGGCGAGAGCTTCGTGAGCCGCATCCGCGCCACCAAAAGCTCCGAGCCGCAGGATGTCTCGCAGGGGCGATGGGGCGTGAATCCACTGAACGCGTTGGGCGGCCTGTGGAACGCATCTGCTGCCGTCACGGCGACCGCCGCCCGCACGGTGTTGGGCGCTGCAGAAATTGCCGCCGGTTTGCTGCGGCCCACTACGACGTCGCTGAACGGGCCGATCACCACGTTGCGACGCTACGGCGTCGCGCGGGTGCCCCTCGCGGACATCGCGCATGTGTGCCAGACCTTCGACGTCACCATCAATGACGTTGCGCTGGCCGCCATCACGGAGAGTTACCGCAACATCCTGATTGAGCGGGGCGAAGCGCCGCTGCCGGATGCACTTCGGGCGCTGGTTCCGGTGTCGATGCGATCTGTCGACGCGTGGGACAAGACGGATAACCGAGTGTCGGTGATGCTGCCGTACCTTCCGGTCGACACGGAGCACCCGATAGAGCGGCTGCGGACCGTCCATTCCCGGCTGAACCGCACGAAATCTCACGGTCAACGCCAGGCGGGTCATGCGGCCGTGTCGATGGCCAATCGCATGCCATTTCCCCTGACCGCATGGGCGGTGCGGTTGTTGACCCGGTTGCCGCAGCGCGGCATCACGACCTTGGCCACGAATGTCCCCGGCCCCCGTCAGCCACTGCAACTCATGCGCCAGCGAGTGCTCAGCGTGTTTCCCGTTCCGCCGATAGCGATGCAATTGCGAACCGGGGTGGCGATGCTGAGCTACGCCGAGGACCTGTTCTTCGGTGTCCTCGCCGACTACGAGGCCGTGGCCGATATCGACGCCTTGGCCAGCGGAATCGAGCTGGCGGTGGCCCGTCTGGTGGCAATTAGCAAGCAACGCAGGAAGATTCGCGGTCGCCGAGGGCTATCGCTCGTCGTCAGTGTCTAGTAGGCGGTGACCGTGGTAACGCGCTGAACGCATTGACCTCGCGCGGCGCCTCCATCGCCAAGCCGCCATCGTGCGGCATATGATTTGCGACGAGGAAGGAGCCTGCCCGATGGAGAAGATCTCGCTCACAGCACTCGCGCGCGAACAGTTGGCGGCCGCGCACCGTGCCGCCAGCGGCCGCAGTGCACACACGGTGTACGGCGGTCACCAACACACGCTGCGACAAACGATGGTTGCCTTGACCGCCGGGGCTGCGCTGCATGACCACGACAGCCCCGGCGAGGCCACCTTGCACGTGTTGCGTGGCCGCATCCGGTTGACCGCGCCCGAGACCAGCTGGGACGGCGCTCCGGGCGATCACCTGGTGATCCCGTCGAGCCGGCATGGGGTGCAGGCCGTCGAAGACTCCGTGATCCTGCTCACCGTGGCCAAAAGTGTTTAGCTGAGCGGAGACTGGAGAGTAATGGGTGCGCCGCCGGTCTGGCGGCTTCGGCTGACCGGGCGATCTCCGACCGACTACGGCGAACGAGCAGCCTCAAACCCGGTGCAGAGCGGCAGCATGGCGACTCAGCGTCGGCCGCCTGCTACTTTCCGCGGGATAGCGCCGCGCGAGGACACGCTTCGATGGCCTGCTCGACAAGCGTCTCCTGCTCGACGGGAACGGGGTCGGTGATCACCACGGCGTACTCGTCATCGTCGAGTTGGAATACCTCCGGGGCGATGTTCACGCAGAAGGCGTTGCCCTCACAGCGATCACGGTCTACCACGACGCGCATGGAAATCCTCCTTTACTCCGACTCGGGACGTCGTATGGGCCGAGAGCGCGACGGTCACCCTCACCCACCCGCTTGCTGGCACACCCATCCCTCGGGTGCGCGGCCGGTGTCGATGAACCGGCTCAGTTCCGCGCTCGTTTGCGCCGGCAGTTCGGCGTCGGCCCTGGGATAGATGACCGGCTCCTCTTTCAAGTTGTGTTGGTGAAGTTGGCCCAGCAGCCGTGCGCACATGTCCTTGAGCCGGGCGCTGTCGTTTCCGCCCGCGAGCAGATCGATCAATTCGTCCGCCGTGCGCCACAGCTGGCCATGTTCGCGCATCATCACGAAGATCGGCATCACGATCCCGGCGTCGCGAAGCGGCGGGAACAGAAACACCTCTTCAAGGTAGATGTGTCGGCGCAGCGCTGCCAATGTCTCGGCGAGTAGCTCGTGCTGCACACCGTCGCGATCCAGGTTCTCGATGAAAGTTTCTATCGCAGCGTCGATCTCGCGGTGTTCCCTCGTCAGATCGGCAGCCAAGGTCAGGTCGGGCATCGCTTGATCCTCCGCGTCAGCCCGCGGGGCGGGCGGATTCGCTCGCGTCGAGTTCGGCATCGACGCTGATCGTGGCGCCGGCGAACAACCGCGATACCGGACACAGGGCGGCGGCCTGACCCACCACGGTGGCGAACCCTTCGTCGTCGAGGCCCGCGACCTGCGCCCTCACTTTCAAACGGGACGTGGTGATCGTCGGGATCCGTCGACCGCGTCCAGGACGACAGTCGCCGCGACATCGAGCCGCTGTGGCGGCGTGTGGTTTTCGCCCAACTTCAACGCCAGTGCCATCGCAAAACACGACGAGTGTGCCGCCGCCGCCAGCTCTTCGGGGCTGGTCTTGCCGCCCGGCCGCTCGGTCCGGGAGGCCCAGGTCAACGGCAGGCCATCCAGAGCCGCGCTGCTGCCCCGGGACAGCGTGCCTTCGCCAGAGGCCAGGGGGCCTACCCATGTGGTCTGTGTGGCCCGTTCGGCAATGCTCATGCTCCTTGACCCCTTTCTAGGGCGCGCGAGGTTTCTACAAGTCGTACTTGTGTAAACTCTAGACCGTGCCACCCGCATTGACCAGACGGTCGTGGCTTTTCACGCAGACACTTCGTCTCGGGCGCCCATCGGGCGTACCCCGCGAACGTGGATCCGCAGGACAGCAAGGGGTTTCGCTACCCCGCCCAACCGCCGGTGAACTCATCACCTCGCCGGTCTCACCGTCTTGCCCGATGCCGCCGCGCAACAGGTGGCGGTGCCCGTCGTCAACCAGACACTTCAACCTCCGAGCGAGGCGATCGTGCCCGCGGCGGCGTGCGCCTTCATTGCCGAGGCTCAACTCGCCGGCCGCAACACGTCGGCGAGCGCACGCCGCGGCGTTGGGGGTGGCGTCGCGTCAAGGGCCGGCGCGACACCCACGCGGATGAGAACCTGGGGCAGGTCGGTGTGTCCGGTGAGTGCCGCGAGCAGTTCACGGCTGACCGACAGTTCGGTCAGTTGCGAGACGGGGCAGGTGGCCAGGCCGGCCATCGTGCATTCCAGCAGGACGCTCGAAAGCACCTCGCCGCAGGCAAACGCGTCGGCGTGACCGTCGTCTTCGGTGGACAGCATCAGGATCTGCGAGGAATCCCGCGTCACCCCGGCGCGCCTGTCGGGATTGCGGGTGAAAGGAAAGTGGCGATTGACGCCTACCCGATCCGACTCGGCGGCAGAAACCAAAGAGCTATAGGGGATACCCTCCGATACTTCGAACGGAGCTGTCCACCAATCGAGTTCGAGATGATATGCGGAGTCGTACAGGCGCAGTGACTCGGTGAATTCGGCGGCCTCGGCGAGGCGCGGACGTATCTCCTCCGGCAGCACGTCCAATCGCACCGGGCCGGTGCCGACCCTGCCACGCAGCAGGGGCTCGAACGACTCCCAGTCGATCGGCGCGAGGAACGGGAGCCGATCGGTCCGGCGTTTCAGGATTGCGTCGGCGCGGCGACGCTGGCGGTCGGTCACGCCGGCCGCGGCGACGAGTTTCACCCGCGCCAGGTGCGCTGGGTTTCCCGGCTCCGGAAATCGCTCGACGTCGGCGCTCCAGCCCGCGGCCGCCGTTGCCACCAGGAGATGTTCGAGCGCCCCACCGCAGCTGATGTGCGCCTCGCGCATCGATCGATCCGCGTGCACGACACGGCTTGCATCGAGAAAGAGGTCCAGCCGAGCGCCGTCGGCCACCCACCGCCACGGTTGGGTGTTGTACAGCGACGGGGCGCGGCAGGCCAGGCGGACCGCGTTCTCGATGACCCTGGCCGCCACCATGGTGTCCGACATGGCGCACCTCCGGTTCCTCTGCTGCCCCAATGTCGTTCGTTACCGGAGACGGCTCGGGGGTTCAGTGCTATTATTAATGAATAATATCCTCTAAATAGCTGGACGGCAACCGGACGAGAGGACGGATGGGGTGGGCGAGCCCAACGAGGACCAGGCCGGACGACCGCACCGCGCGGGGCGCAATCGGCAGCGCCAACGAGTTCTTGAGCTGGTGCGTGAGCACGACGAACCGGTCGACGCTGCCGAGCTCGCCGCTGAGCTCGGGCTGCATACGACGACGGTGCGCTTTCATCTCGACGCGTTGTGCGAGGAAGGGCTCGTCGAGCGTTCCCGGATCACGCGGGCCGGTGTGGGTCGTCCCCGCACCGGCTACCGGGCGGTACGGGATCGTCTGGACTATCGAATCCTGGCCGAGATATTGGCGCTGGAGCTCGGCGATACCGCCGGCAAGCGGCGCCACCGCGCCGAAGCCGCCGGCCGGCGATGGGCCGAGCGGATCACGGACACCGGCACACACCAAGATGCTGTGGGGCAACCTGTTTCAGGCGGCTCCGTCGCGAGGGACGCCGCTGAAGAGCGGTCGGCGATGATCACAACGGTATTCGAACGGATGGGGTTCGACCCCGAGTTGGTTCCGGCCGAAAAATCATCCCGCGGTCGCCGGCGGTCCATTCGCCTGCACAGCTGCCCGGTTCGTGATCTGGCTCGTGATCACCCGGAGGTCGCGTGCGCCCTGCACCGCGGGCTGTTGCAGGGTCTGGCGGGCCCGGCTGAGCCGGGTGGCTCGGCTCCGGGAATGCGGGTCGAGCTGGAACCCTTCGTCGAACCTGAACTGTGTCTGGCCAGGGTGATCGCGCGTGACTGACTTGTGCGCCGAGGCCGGCCGAGGGGTCGCAGATCTCGCTACTCGCGCGGACGTCGAGGCGCTCCTGCGCCGGTTTTACGGCCGGGTGATGGTCGACGATGTGCTCGTCGAGCCGTTCGCGGAATTGCAGAGCAGGGGCCTGGATTCGCACATCCCGGTCATGGCCGACTTCTGGGAGACCGCCCTGTTCCGTGCCGGGCTGTACCGCGGCAGCGCCTTGCAGGCGCACCGTGTCGTCCATCAACGAACCCCGTTGAGTAGCAGTCACTTTGTCCGCTGGCTAACCGTGTGGAACGACACGGTCGATGAGATGTTCCGGGGACCCATCGCCGAGCGCGCGAAGATCCAGGGTGCCCGGATCGCCTGGGCCATGCACCGACGGCTGACGGGCTCGGACGCACCGGAACTCGACGCCTCGGTCGCGCGCTGAACGCTCTCGCGTGCGGGCTACCGGCGGAAGAGCCTGCGGGCCAGCCGGACCGCGGGGTCATACTTGCGACCCGCGACGCGTTCCTTCATGGGGATGATGGCGTTGTCGGTGATCTTGATGTGTTCCGGGCAGACCTCGGTGCAGCACTTGGTGATGTTGCACAATCCCAGGCCCTGCTGGTTCTGGGCGAGGTCTCGACGGTCGGCGGTATCGAGGGGGTGCATCTCCAGTTCCGCGAGGCGAATGAACATGCGCGGCCCGGCATACGCTCGCTTGTTGTCTTCGTGGTCACGGATCACGTGGCAGACGTCTTGGCACAGGAAGCACTCGATGCACTTGCGGAACTCCTGCGAGCGCTGGACGTCGGCTTGAGCCATCCGGTAGTCGCCGGGCCGAAGATCTTTGGGTGGCGCGAAAGACGGTATTTCTCTGGCTTTTTCATAGTTGAACGAGACGTCGGTCACGAGATCGCGAAGCACCGGGAAGGCTCGCATCGGGGTGACCGTGACAACCTCGTCTTCGGCGAAGGTCGACATGCGAGTCATGCACATCAACTTCGGGTAGCCGTTGATCTCCGCCGAGCAGGAACCGCATTTGCCCGCCTTGCAGTTCCACCGCACCGCCAGGTCGGGCACTTGCGTGGCCTGCAGCCGGTGGATCACGTCCAGCACGACCTCACCCTCGTTCACCGCGACGGTGAAGTCACGGAGTTCGCCACCCTGCTCGTCGCCGCGCCACACCCGGATGATCCCGTTGTAGGTCATCGAATCCTCCGTCCGGTCATGGTTTTGCCCGGGTCGGCATCGGCGGTCCGGGGCTCGACTTCAGTTACCATCGCGTCCTCGCCTATGGGGGCAGGATGTCCCATCTCTGGTTCACGCTCAGGTAGCGAAGTCCGTCGGGACCAGCGGTGAATTGCGGCCGCGACAGACTCGGCAGCCAAAGGGTCAGCACCCTTCTGGGTTTTTACAATTCGACGTGTCTAAACATTAGCCCATGAGTGCGCCGCGGGGAATGGTTCTGCACCGATGGAGCTTGTGGCGATGCGCCGGACGCGTTGTCCACTAGCGTCCGTGACCGGTCGCGTCGGCCGAAAGCTGGCCGGCGATCGCCTTTTTGTCGACCTTGCCGATCGGCGTGGTCGGCAGCGCCGCCATCGGGACCAGCACGTCGGGCCGGGCATGGGCGGCGACGCCCCGCCGATCGAGGTGGGCGTTCAGCTCCGCCAGCGTCACCGCGGGCCCGGTGAAAACCACCGCTGCGCAGATTTTTTCGCCGAGATAGGGGTCGGGTAGCGCGACCGCCGCCGCCGAGAAAATCGACGGGTGGTGCAGCAGCTGCTCCTCGAGGTCGGCCGCGGAGACGGTTTCACCGGCCCGGCAGATGACGTCCTTGACCCGCCCGGTGACGGTCAGATAGCCGTCGGGCCGCAGCCGGACCAAATCACCGCTGCGGAAGAAGCCATCGGGATCGAAGCAGCGTTCGTTGTCGCGCTCGGCGCGGTAGTAGCCGTTGAGGGTGTACGGTCCGCGCACCAGCAGCTCACCTTCCTCGCCCGGCGCCACCGGTGCGCCCTCGGCATCGACGACGCGCAATTCGTCGGCCGGGCACAGCGGCCGTCCCTGGGTGTGGTCGACGAGCTCGGGTGGATCGCCCGGGCGGGTGTAGTTCAGCAGCCCCTCGGCCATCCCGAACACCTGTTGCAGACCCGGCGTCAACGCGGACCGGATGAGACGGGCGTCGTCGGGCTCCAGCTTCGCCCCGCCAACTTGCAACAGCCGCAGGGACTTCGGTGTCACCGGCTCCCATTCGCAGGCTTGCGCCCACAGCTTTGCCAGCGCCGGCACCAGGGCGGTGGCCGTCACGCCGTGGCGCTCGATCGCGGCGAAGGCGGCCTCGGGGCTGGGGTCGGTGCCGAAGACGGTGGTGGCGCCGACGGTCATCGCGCCGAGCAGGCCGGGGCAGGCCAGCGGGAAATTGTGCCCGGCCGAGAGCAGCACCAGGTAGACGTCGTCGGCGGTGAGCCCGCACACCTGCGCGCTGGCCGTCGCGTTGAACACGTAATCGTCGTGGGTGCGGGGGATGAGTTTGGGGGTGCCGGTGGTGCCACCCGAAACCAGCAGCAGGGCAGGCGATCCCGGATCCGGCGCCGGCACCCGCGGACGGCCGCCGGGCTGATCGCACAGCCGCGTCCACGACGTGAACGGGCCCGGGTCCCCGTCGACGACGACGTGCTCGAGCCCCGCGTTGGCCCTGAGGAGTTCGTCCGCCATGGCGCGGTAGTCGAAACCGCTTGCCGCATCGGCGATCACCAGCGCGCTGGCCTGGCTGACGGCGGCGAAGTGCCCCAGTTCGGCCGCCCGGTGGCCCGGCAGGCACATCACCGGCACGGCGCCCGCGCGCAGCAGCCCGAACAGCGCCACCGCGAACCGGCGGCCGTTCGGCAGCTGCAACAGCACCCGGTCGCCCGGGGCGATGCCCAGGCGGTGCAGTCCCGCGGCGGCGCGGTCGGCGTGTTCGTCGAGCTCGGCGTAGCTCAGGCCGGCACCGTCCGCGGCGTCGAGCACGGCCGTCCGCTCCGGCCAGCGCCGCGCCGCATCGCCCAGGATGGTGTCCAGGGGTCGTCCCGCCCAGTAGCCGGCCGCCCGGTAGGCGGCGGCCCGATCAGCGGGGAAGGGCACGAACCCGTCGAGGGCCCCGGCCCGGGGTTGCCGTGTGTTCGCGGTCATCGAGGTCCTCAGACAGGGGGCGTGGTAGCGGCGATCCGTGAGTAAGGATAGGGTAACCCCCACAACTTAGGGCAGCCTGTGCTAATTCAGGGAGGGTTCGTGGTGCGTGCCTCGGCGCGCTCGGAAGACGTCCGGGCAGAGGTGGCCGAACTGCTCGGCGTCGAGGTCGACGACGTCCACCCCGACACCAACCTGATCGGCCAGGGCCTGGACTCCATCCGGATGATGACCCTGGCCGGCCGCTGGCGCCGGCGCGGCATCCCCGTCGATTTCGCCACGCTGGCCGCCACCCCGACGATCGAGGCCTGGTCCGGCCTCGTCACCGCCGCCGACGCCCCGGCCGAGGACACCGAGCGGCCGCCCGCCGGAGCGGGCGACGACGCGGCGGCCGAGCCCTTTCCCCTGGCCCCGATGCAGCACGCCATGTGGGTCGGCCGCCAGGACAACCAGCAGCTCGGCGGGGTCGCCGGGCACCTCTACGTCGAATTCGACGGCGGCCCGATCGATCCCGGTCGGCTGCGCGCGGCCGCCACGGCGCTGGCCCGGCGCCACCCCATGCTGCGGGTGGAATTCCTGCCCGACGGCACACAGCGGATCGCGGCACGCGGCGACGCGTTCCCGGTCGCGGTCGAGGACCTGCGCCACCTCGGCGCCGACGAAGTCGACCGGCGGCTCGCGGCCCTCCGGGAGACCAGATCCCACCAGCAGCTCGACGGGGCGGTGTTCGAGCTCGCCCTGACCCGGCTGCCCGGCGAACGTTCCCGCCTGCACGTCGACCTCGACATGCAGGCCGCCGACGCAATGAGCTACCGCACGCTGATGGCCGACCTCGCCACCCTCTACCGCGGCCACCACCTGCCCGCGTTGGACTACAGCTACCGCCAGTACCGCCGCGCCGTTGAGGCGGACGAGGCGCGTCCGCAACCGGCCCGCGACACCGCCCGAAACTGGTGGGCGCAACGCATCCCGCAGCTGCCCGACCCACCGAGCCTGCCCACCACCGGCGACCGCGGCTCGCGGCGCAGCGTCCGGCTCTGGCATTGGCTGGACCCCGAGACCCGCGACGCCCTGTTTTCCCGCGCCCGGGCCCGCGGGCTCACCCCGGCGATGACCCTGGCCGCGTCGTTCTCCCACGCCCTGGCCCGCTGGTCGACCAGCTCCCGCTTCCTGCTGAACGTGCCGCTGTTCGGTCGGCAACCGCTGCACCCCGACGTCGACTCGCTCGTCGGCGACTTCACCTCCTCGCTGCTGCTCGACGTCGACCTCACCGGCTTGCCGACCGCGGCGGAACGGGCGGCGGCCGTGCAGGACGCGATGCGGACCGCCGCCGCGCACGCCGCCTATCCCGGGCTGTCGGTGCTGCGCGACCTCAGCCGGCATCGCGGCACCCAGGTGCTGGCGCCGGTCGTCTTCACCAGTGCGCTGGGGCTCGGCCCACTGTTCGGCGACGAGGTCACCGCGCAATTCGGCACACCCGCGTGGATCATCTCCCAGGGTCCCCAGGTTCTGCTCGACGCCCAGGTCACCGAGCTCGACGGTGGCGTACTGGTGAATTGGGATGTGCGCGAAGGGGTTTTCGCCCCCGGTGTCATCGACGCGATGTTCGCCTACCACATCGACGAACTGCTCCGGCTCGCCTCGGCCGACGAGGACTGGGACGCGCCCGGGCCGTCGCCGCTACCGGCGGCGCAGCGCGCGGTGCGGGACAGGGTCAACGGCCGCACCGCCGAGCCCAGCGGGGAAGCGTTGCACGACGGGTTCTTTCGGCAGGCCGAGCTACGGCCCGACGCACCCGCCGTACTCGCCGGTTCCGGTGACCTCAGCTACGCGCAGCTGCGCGACCGGGCGCTGGCGGTGGCCGCCGCTCTGCGGGGCGCCGGGGTGGGCGCCGGCGACACGGTCGCTGTGATGGGCCCCAAAACCGCCGAACAGGTGCCGGCGCTGCTGGGCATCCTGAGCATCGGCGCGGTCTACCTGCCGATCGGCGTCGACCAGCCCCGCGACCGCGCGGACCGCATCCTGCAGACCGGCGGCGTCCGCCTGGCCCTGGTGTGCGGCGGGCAGCGCCTGGATCTGCCGGTGCCCGAGCTGACCCTTGCCGAGGTGCTGCGCGGCGCGGCCATCACCACCGAGATCCCTTCGGTAAGAGTCGAACCCGCCCAGCTGGCCTACGTGTTGTTCACGTCCGGCTCGACCGGTGAGCCCAAGGGCGTCGAGGTGACCCACGACGCCGCGATGAACACCGTGGAATTCATCGCCCGGCACTTCGAGATCGGCCCCGGGGACCGCTGCCTGGCCCTGTCCACGCTCGAAGGTGACATCTCGGTGATGGACGTCTTCGTCACCTTGCGGACGGGCGGGTCGATCGTGGTGGTCGACGAGGCGCAGCGCCGCGACCCCGACGCCTGGGCCCGGCTCATCGACACCCACCGGGTCACCGTGCTGCACTTCATGCCGGGCTGGCTGGAGATGCTGATCGAAGTCGGACACGGGCGGCTGTCGTCGGTGCGGGTGATTCCCACCGGGGGCGACTGGGTGCGCCCCGAACTGGCCCGCCGGCTACGGGCCGAGGCGCCCAACCTGCGGTTCGCCGGTCTGGGCGGCGCGACCGAAACCCCGGTCCACAACACCATTTTCGAGGTGATCGATCCCGAGGGGCTGCCCGCGGACTCGACCGCGCTGCCCTACGGCGTGCCACTGCCCAACAACGCCTGCCGCGTCGTCGACGACGCGGGCGACGACTGCCCGGACTGGGTCGCCGGCGAGCTGTGGGTGTCCGGCCGCGGCATCGCGCGGGGCTATCGCGGCCGACCGGATCTCACCGCCGACCGCTTCGTCGAGCGCGCGGGACGCAGGTGGTACCGCACCGGCGACCTGGCCCGGTATTGGCCCGACGGCACGCTCGAATTCGTCGGCCGCGCCGATCACCGGGTCAAGATCAGCGGCTACCGCGTCGAACTCGGCGAGGTCGAGGCCGCGATGCGGCGGCTGCCGGGGGTGGCGATCGCGGTTGCCGCCCTCCTGCCCGGACCGGGTGGATCCGAAATGCTCGCCGCCGCGGTCTGCCCGGAGAGCTCCGGCGCCGACCTGGCCGCCGAGCGGGTGCGGGAGCTGATGGCCGAACTCCTTCCGGCGCACATGATCCCGCGCCACGTCGCGCTGGTGCGGCGTATCCCGTTCACCGACGCCGGCAAGATCGACCGCCGCGCCGTCGCCCGGGACCTGGCCGCCGCCGTTGCGGCGTCCGAGCGGCCCGCTCCCCGGTCCCCGGCGACGCCGCTGGAATCCGCCCTCGCCGCGCTCCTCGGCGGCCTGCTGGGCGCGGATACCGTCGGCCGCGACGACGACTTCTTCGCCCTCGGCGGGGATTCGGTGCTGGCCACCCAGGCCGTGGGTCGCATCCGCACCTGGCTGGACGCCCCCCACGTCGCCGTCGCCGACGTCTTCGCCACCCGAACGGTTGCGGCGCTCGCCGCCTTGCTCGTCGACCGGGAGGGGGGCGGCGCCCGCCTGGACCAGGTGGCCGAGCTGTACCTGGAGGTCATCGAGATGGACGCCGACACGGTGCTCTCGGCTTCGCGGCCGGCGGGCAAAGCGGGTTCGGCGCAATGACATCCGATCGCCTGCTGAGTGCGCCCACCGAGTTCGCGCCCTGGGTCAAGCGGGTGCCCGCCGGGGGCGGGAATCCGCGCGCCGGCGCGACCGTCGTCTTCCCGCACGCCGGGGCGGCCGCGGCAAGCTACCGCGCGCTGGCGACCGCGCTGTCCGCGGGCGGGGACACCTACATCGTGCAGTACCCGCAGCGCGCGGAGCGGCTGGGCCACCCGGCCCCCGACACCGTGCACGACCTCGCCCGGGGCCTGTTCGACGCCGGGCCGTGGAATCGGGTGGCGCCGCTGCGGCTGTTCGGCCACAGCATGGGGGCCGTCGTCGCGTTCGAGTTCGCCAGGATCGCCGAATCTCACGACGTCGCCGTGCGCCGCCTGTGGGTCTCGGCCGGCCCGGCGCCGTCCGCGGTCGCCGCGATGCCCGAACTCCCCACCACCGATGACGGATTGCTCGCCGACATCGCCGATCTCGGCGGCACCGACCCCGAACTGCTCGCCGACGAAGAGTTCGCCGAGCTGCTGACCGCGGCCGTGCGGGCCGACTACCAGGCGGTCAACCGCTACGAGTGCGGCCCCGACGTCCGCATCCGCGCCGACATCCGCGTGCTCGGGGCGCGCGACGACCACCGCGTCGAGGAGTCCGCGTTGCGGCTCTGGGAAAGCCACACCGCGGGCGGCTTCGAGCTGTTCCTCTACGACGGCGGCCATTTCTACCTCGACGAGCACATCGACGCCGTCGCCGAGCGGGTGAACGGCGATGTCTGAGGACGGGTTCGACCGTGCCGGCGACCCGGTCGCGATCGTCGGGATGGCCGTGGAAGCGCCCGGCGGCATCGACACCGCTGAGAAGTATTGGGAGCTGTTGGTGGGCGGCCGTGAGGCGCTCGGTCCGTTCCCGACCGACCGGGGCTGGCAGGTCCGCGAGCTGCTCGCCGGGTCGCGGCGTAGCGGGTTCAAGGAAATCCATGACCGCGGTGGATTCCTTTCCGGCGCAACGATGTTCGACCCTGAGTTCTTCGGCATCTCGCCGCGCGAGGCCGTCGCGATGGACCCCCAGCAACGCGTCGTGCTGCGGGTGTCCTGGCGTGCGCTGGAGAACAGCGGGATCAACCCCGACGACCTGGCCGGCCACGACGCCGGGTGTTTCGTCGGGGCCTCGGCCACCGGATACGGGCCGCACATGGCCACGTTCTCCCCGCACAGCGGCCACCTGCTCGCCGGGACGGCGCTGAGCGTGATCTCCGGGCGGGTCGCCTACACGCTGGGGTTGGCCGGTCCGGCGCTGACGGTGGACTCGTCGTGCGCGTCGGCGCTGGCGGCGTTCCACGTGGCCGTCCGGTCGGTGCAGAACGGCGACTGTGATCTGGCGCTGGCCGGCGGGGTCAACGTGCTGGGCTCACCGGGGTTCTTCGTCGAGTTCTCCAAGCAGCACGCCCTCTCCGACGACGGCCATTGCCGCCCCTACAGCGCGCAGGCCAGCGGAACGGTGTGGGCCGAGGGAGCCGCAATGTTTGTGTTGCAGCGCAAATCCGCCGCGCTGCGCGCCGGCCGGCGGGTGCTCGCCGAGGTACGCGCCACGGCCGTCAACCAGGACGGCCGCAGCGCCGGGCTGAGCGCCCCGAGCGGCGACGCGCAGGTGCGCCTGTTCCGTCGTGCCATGACGCAAGCCGGGATCCGGCCGGAGGACGTCGGGATGGTCGAGGGCCACGGGACCGGTACCCGGCTCGGCGACCGCACCGAGCTGCGGTCGCTGGGGCAGACCTACGGCGACACGGCGCCCGGCGCCGGCGCGCTGCTGGGCTCGGTGAAGTCGAACGTGGGGCACGCGCTGGCCGCCAGCGGGGCGCTCGGGCTGGCCAAGGTGATGGTGGCCGCCGAGCACGGCGCCATCCCGCCGACCCTGCACGCGGCGGACCCGAGCCCCGAAATCGACTGGGAAAACCAAGGATTGCGCCTGGCGAAAACCCTGACCCCATGGCCCGCGGCCGGCGGGCAGCGGATCGCCGCGGCGTCGGCGTTCGGCATCGCCGGCACCAACGCGCACGTCATCGTCTCCCTCCCCGAGGTCGCCTGATGCTGACCTCCCCGCTGCCCGACGGCCGGTTGCCCGTGCTGCTGTCCGCCCACGACGAAGAGCTGATCCGTCACGACGCCCGCGCGATCCTGGCCTTCCTGGGCGGGGCCGGCGCCGGCGCCGAGGTCGCGGCGATCGCGT
>NZ_GG770554.1:1255935-1277640 GCF_000164135.1 Mycobacterium parascrofulaceum ATCC BAA-614
TCCACCCCGCTGCGCCTGCGGCGGGTGCGCCGGCACCGCGCGGTGGTCCGGGCGGCGGACCGGGCCGAACTGGCCGCGGGGCTGTCCGCGCTCACCCGCGGCGAGGAGCACCCGCTGGTCCACCGGTCCTCGCTCGGCGCCGCGCCGTGCATCGCCTTCGTGTTTCCCGGCCAGGGCAACCAATGGCAGGCGATGGGCGCGCAGGCCTACCAACGGTTGCCGGCGTACAGGGCCGAGGCCGAGCGATGCGCCCGGGAGTTCCGCACCGCGGGGCTGCCGTCCCCGTTGCCCTACCTGACCGGTGTGCGCGACCGCGACTGGTCGCGCACCGAGGTCCAGGGGGCGCAATTCACCCACGCGGTCAGCCTCGCCCACGAATGGCGATGCCACGGCGTGCTCCCCGCAATGACCGTCGGGCACAGCCTCGGCGAGGTCGCGGCGGCGTACGTGGCGGGAACCGTATCGTTGCCCGACGCGGTCGCGCTGGTCGGTGCCCGCGCCGCGATCATCGACCAATTGTCGGGTCGCTATGCCATGGCGGTGTTCGGCGCCGACATGGGGGAGGCCGAGTCCCTGATCGCGGAAACGGCGGGCTGGCTGGAAGTCTCGGCGGTCAACGGCCCCTCGTCGACCGTGGTGTCCGGTGACCACGAGGCCGTGGCGGCCGCCGTGCGACTGGCCCGGCAGCGCGGCATGTTCACCCACCAGCTCTCCGTGGACTACCCGGGGCACACCAGCGTCCTGCGGCAGTTGCGCGCCCGGCTGGTCGAGCTGATTCCGGAGTCCGCATTCCGGGACAGCCCGGTGCGATTCGTCGGGTCGACCTTCGGTGCGCAGGTCGGCCCGGACGCCGACTTCGCCGACTACTGGTATGAAAACCTGTGCAACACGGTGCGTTTCGATCGCGCGGTGGAGTCGGCCCGGAAGCTCGGGGCCAGCGCCTTCGTGGAGATGTCCGCCCATCCCTCGCTGCTGTACCCGCTGGCGGACCTCGTCGACGAGCGCACGACCGTGGTCGTCGGCTCGGGGCACCGGGACGGCGCGGTCACCGAGGTGCTGGCGGCCAACATCGCCGCCGTGGCGGCCGCCGATCCCGGCTGCCGATGGGCCAACGCCATCCCCGGTGGCGCCCGTCCGCCGCTGCGCGGGTTCCCGAACGCGCCCATGCGGACGGTGCACCTTTGGGCAGCGCCCGAACCGCCGATCGAGGCGCCGCCGGGCCCGGCGCTCACCGCCGCCGTCGAACACTGGCGACAAGCGATCCCGTCGGAGGCGACCGGGGCGGACATCGGCATCGTCGCCATCGACCCCGCCGACGGCCCCTTGCCGCACCGACTGACGGAAGCCGTTGAGGCGCGCCGTGATTGCCGACTGGTGTCGCCGCACGACGCCGAGATCCTCGCCATCGTCGCGCCCGCCCTCGACACGGCGGACGCCACCGCCGCGATCGACCAGCTCGCCGCCCGGCCGGACGCGGGCCTGCCCGACTACGCCGCCCTGATCGGCCCGCGCTGCCGGGCCGTGTGGTTGCTCACCGCGCGCGCCGAGACCGTCGGTCCGGGTGACGCCGACGCCTGGCCGGCGCAGGCGGCGCTGGCCGCAATGCATCGAAGCGTCGGATTCGAATTCGCCGACCAGGCCTTCGGGCATCTCGACCTGGCCGGCCGCGACGCCGATGCCCGGACGGCGAGCGCCGTCGTCGACGCGCTGCTCGGCGAACCCGGCGAGGTGGCGCTGCGCGGCGGCGCGACGCCGCGGGCCTACGTCCGGACCTTCCGGGACTGCCGCGACACGGCGGCCGGGCCGCCGCTGGATGCCGCCGCGCTCGAGCACGTGGTGATCACCGGCGGCAGCGGGGCCATCGGCCTGCAATATGCGCGGTACTGCATCGAGCGCGGGGCGCGGACGGTCACCCTGTTGAGCCGCAACGGCATCGGCCGCGACGCCCTGCGCCGACTCACCGAAAATCACGGTGCCGACGTTCACGCACCGCGCTGCGACATCACGGACCCGGCCGCCGTGCGGGCCGTCGCCGCCCGGCACGCCGGCACCGGCGCGTCGCTGCTGATTCATACCGCCGGCATCGCCGAGGCCCACTCCCGGTCCGACCTGACCGGCGAAGGCGTCGCCGCGGTGTGCGCAGCGAAAGTGCGCGGCCTGGCCCTGCTGGCCGGGTCCTGGCCGCTGCGACCGGATTGCCGAATCCTGGCCTGCTCCTCGGTATTCGGGGTGTGGGGCGGCCACGGTCACGCGGCATACGCCGCCTCCAACCGGATGCTCGACGTGCTGGCTGCCCAGCTTCGCGGCACGGGGCGCGACTGCACGGCGATCCGGTGGGGCCTGTGGCAGGCCGCCGGGGTCGTGGCCGCCGACGAGATCGCCCGCACCGAACGCTCCGGTCTGATCGCGATGGTTCCGGCCCGGGCGATCGAGGCCGGCCTGTACCGCTACGACGGCGATCCGCTGATCTTCGACGCGGACCCCGACCGGCTCGGGGTGTTCTTCGAAAGTCAAGGCATGGCAATGCCGTTCGACGTTCCGCGAGGCGACGACGGGGGAGCGGACGGCCGTCCCGCCAAGCCGCTCGCCGAGGTGGTGCGCGACGAGCTCGCCGCGACGCTACACCTGGGTGATTCGCTGTCGATCGACACGAGCGCACCGCTGATCGACCTCGGCGTGGACTCGTTGCTCGCACTCGATCTGCGTAAGCGACTGCGCCGCACGGTCGGAAGCTCGGTCCCGGTCGCCCGCATGCTCGGCGGGATCACCCTCGACGAACTGATCGACGCATTGCGGGCCGGCCCAGCGGGCGGGCCGCAATCGGACGCCCCATTCGACGCTCGCGAAGCTGGAAAGGTTGGACTCTCAGCGTGACGGAAACCACCGGGATCGGCAACCGGCTCGAGGATGAGCGCCTGGAACTGCTGCGCCGCAAGATCGCCGAACGCGGCCTGGCCAGACCGGCCGCCGGGGCCCCCGCGGCGACCGGCCAAGGGCCGCGCATGTCCGCCGGCCAGCACCGGATGTGGTTCGTGCAGGCGGTGGACCCGGGGAGCGCGCTGCTCAACGTCTGTGTCTCCTACCGCGTCACCGGCGGCGTCGACGTCGAACGCCTGCGGCGCGCGGTCGACGCCGTCGCCGCGCGGCACCGCGTGCTGCACACGACGTATCACACGGGCGCGGACGGCGACCCGTATCCCGTCGTCCGCGAGCAGCTGCGGCCCGAGTGGGCCGAACACGACCTGTCGGGGCTCACCGATCAGGCCCGGCGGTTGCGGCTGGACGTGCTGGCGCAGCGGGATTTCCGCCGGCCCTTCGACCTGGCGAAGGACTCGCCGCTGCGGGTGACCGTTGCTCGGCTGTCCGCCGACGAGCTGATGCTGCTGATCACCGCCCACCACATCGCCTGGGACGACGCGTCGTGGGCACCGTTCTTCGCCGACCTGACCCGCGCGTACACCGATCCCGACGGCTTCCGCGGCGAACCGACTGCCGCGGCGCCCCCGCCGGACGACGTCACGGATCCCGCCGCCGACTTCGACTACTGGCGCCCGCTGATGGCGAATCTCCCGGAACCGCTCGAACTTCCGGGCCCCCACGGGTCGGTGGTGCCGGGCACCTGGCGTGCGCAACGCACCACCCGCCGGCTGTCGGCGGACACCGTCGACCGAGCGGCGGCGCTGGCGCGGGAGACCGGCGCCACCCCGTACATGGTGCTGATGGCGGCCTTCGCCGCGCTGGTGCACCGCTACACGCAGTCGACGGACTTCCTGATCGCCGCGCCGGTGCTCAACCGCGGCGTCGGCACGGAATCGGCGATCGGTTACTACGGCAACACCGTGGTCGTGCGGCTGCGTCCCGGGCCGCGTCAGACGTTCCGCGAGCTGCTGGCCCAGACCAGGGACAGCGCCGTCGGTGCCTTCGCCCATTCGCGCGCCGACCTGGACTGGTTGGTGCGCGAGTCCAATCCCGACCGCCGCCACGGCGCCGACCGGATGACCCGGGTCAGCTTCGGGCAGCGGGAGCCCGACGGCGCCGGCTTCTGCCCGCCGGGGGTGCGGTGCGAGCGGGCGGAGTTACGTGGCCACTTCAACCAGCTGCCACTGAGTTTCATGATCGAGCTGGATCGCGCGAACGGCGGGCTGGTGGAAGCCGAGTACCTGGTCGAGGTGCTCGACCAGCAGCTGGCGGATCAGCTGTTGCGGCACTACACCGTGTTGTTGGACGACGCGCTGAGCAACCCCGACGCGGCGCTCTCGGCCTGCGCGCTGATGGACACCGACGACGCCGAGTGGTTGCGCCGGGCCTCGGCCGGCGCGCCGTTCGACACCCCCGCCGCCACCCTGCCCGCGCTGGTCACCCGCCGGGCCGCCCGATCGCCCGACGCCGTTGCCGTCGTCTACGAGCGCCGTGAGTACACCTACCGCGAGATCGTCGAGGAGTCGAACCGCCTGGCGCACTGGCTGATCGAACAGGGCATCGGCACCGAGGACCGCGTCGCGGTGCTGCTGGACAAGTCGCCCGAACTGGTCATCACCGCGCTCGGTGTGTTGAAGGCGGGGGCGGTCTACCTGCCGGTGGATCCCACCTATCCCGCGGACCGGCTGGCCTTCATCCTGGGCGATGCCGACGCCAAACTGGTGCTGCGCGAGCCGGTTACGGGACTCGCCCGGTATCCGGCGGCCGCGCCCACCGAGCTGGTCCGGCCGCTGAGCCCGCAAAACACCGCCTACCTGATCTACACGTCGGGCTCGACCGGGCTGCCCAAGGGTGTGCCGGTGCCGCACGCGCCGATCGCCGAGTATTTCGTCTGGTTCGGCGACGAGTACCACGTCGACGAAACCGACCGCCTGTTGCAGGTGGCGTCGCCGAGCTTCGACGTGTCCATGGGCGAGATCTTCGGCACGCTGATCATGGGTGCCCGCCTGGTGATTCCGCGCCCCGACGGGCTGCGCGACATCGGCTACCTGACCGAACTGCTGAGCCGCGAAGGCATCACCTCGATGCATTTCGTGCCGTCGCTGCTCGGGCTGTTCCTGTCGCTGCCCGGGGTCGGCCAGTGGCGCACCCTGCGGCGCGTACCGATCGGCGGGGAGGCCCTGCCGGGCGAGATAGCCGACAAGTTCCACGCCACCTTCGACGCGCTGCTGTACAACTTCTACGGGCCCACCGAGACCGTGGTCAACTGCACCAGCTACCCGGTGGAAGGGACGCAGGGCACCCGGGTGGTGCCCATCGGGCGGCCCAAGATCAACACCCAGGTGCACCTGCTCGACAACGCGCTGCGGCCGGTCCCCGCCGGCGTGATCGGCGAAATCTACATCGGCGGAACCCATGTCGCACACGGATATCACCGTAGGCCCGGGCTGACGGCCGAGCGTTTCGTCGCGGACCCGTTCACACCGGGTGGCCGGTTGTACCGGTCGGGCGACCTGGCCCGCCGGAACGCCGACGGGGACATCGAGTTCGTCGGCCGCGCCGACGAGCAGGTGAAGATCCGCGGCTTCCGCATCGAGCTGGGCGAGATCGCCGCCGCCATCTCCGTCGACCCCAGCGTCGGGCAGGCGGTCGTGCTGGCCATGGATTTGCCCCGGTTGGGCAAGAGCCTGGTGGGATACGTGACACCGGCCGAAGGCGGCCCCGAAACCGTTGAGGTCGAGCGCATCCGCGCCCGGGTGGCCGCCGCGCTGCCGGACTACATGACCCCCGCCGCCTACGTGCCGCTCGACGAGATCCCGATCACGGCGCACGGCAAGATCGACCGCACCGCTCTGCCCCAACCGCAGATCGCCGCGGCCGCCGCCTACCGCGACCCGTCGACCCCCACCGAACGCCGCGTCGCCGCACTGTTTTCCAGCCTGCTCGGCCACGACCGGGTGGGGGTCGACGACTCGTTCTTCGACCTGGGCGGCCACTCGCTGGTGGCCACCAAGCTGGTCACCGCCATCCGCTCCGAGTGCGGGGCGGAGCTCGGCATCCGCGACGTCTTCGAGTTCCCGACGGTGGGCCTGCTGGCCGGGCGGGTCGACCAGCTGAGCTCCGGCGAGCCCGGGCGGACGCGGCCCAAGCTGATCGCCACCGCCCACGACGAGCCCATGCCGTTGTCGGCGTCGCAGCTGCGCAGCTGGTTCGCCTACCGCGTCGACGGACCCAGCTGGGTCAACAACATCCCCTTCGCCGCGAAGCTGAGCGGGCCCTGGGACGTCGACGCCCTGATCGCCGCCGTCGGCGACGTCGTCGGCCGCCACGAGATCCTGCGCACGTCGTATGTGGAGCTCGACGGCGTGCCCTACCAGGTGGTCGGGCCGGTGGGGGAGGTCGCCGTGCGCCGCGGCACCGGGCCGGACGAAGCGTGGCTGCGGCGGGAGCTGGACGCCGAGCGCCGGCACTGCTTCGAGCTGGACCGCGAGCTGCCGCTTCGGGTGGCGGTGTTGCACACCGCCGACAACCCCGCCGAGCACGTGCTGTCGCTGGTCGTCCACCACATCGCCTCCGACCACTGGTCGGCGGGTGTGCTGTTCGCCGACGTGATGACCGCCTACCGCGCCCGGCGGGCCGGCGAGGCCCCGGCCTGGGCGCCGCTGCGCGTGCAGTACGCCGACTACGCGGCGTGGCAGGGCGCGTTCCTGGGGGACGCGAACGGGCAGGAGTCCGCGGTCGCCGCCGAGCAGCGCGAGTACTGGAACCGGCAGCTGGCCGGGCTGCCGGAGGACACCGGTCCGCGGCCCGACTTCCCGCGCCAGCCGGTGCCCAGCGGGGAGGGCGAATCGGTCGGCTTCCGGATCGACGCGGCCACCCGGGTCAAGCTCGCCGAGCTGTCCCGCGAGTTGGGCATCACCGAGTTCATGCTGCTGCAGACGGCCGTCGCCGTCGTGCTGCACAAGGCGGGTGGCGGCGCGGACATACCGCTGGGCACACCGGTGGCCGGGCGCACCGAGGCCGAATTGGACCAACTGATCGGCTTTTTCGTCAACATCCTGGTGCTGCGCAACGACCTGACCGGCAACCCGACGCTGCGTGAGCTGCTGACCCGCGCCCGGGAGACGGCGCTGGCGGCCTACGCCCACCAGGACCTGCCGTTCGACCGCGTCGTCGACAGCGTCAGCCCGGTGCGGTCCCTGTCCCGCAATCCGCTGTTCCAGGTCGTCGTGCACGTCCGCGAGCACCTGACCGCCACGCGGGTGATCGAGCAGGCGCCCGCGGGCGGCGGAGCGGACACGGTGTGCACCTCCCTGGACCCCGTCTTCGACATGGCGCACGCCGACCTCAGTGTCAACTTCTTCGGCACCGACGGCTCGGGAGGCGTCGGGTACGACTGCAACCTGATCTTCCGCACCGAGTTGTACGCCAGGGCCACGATCGAACGGCTGGCCGGCTGGCTGATTCGGGTGGTCACTGAGTTTGCCGACAACGTCGACCAGACTTTGCGCGACGTGCAGCTGACCGACGCCGCGGAGCGGCGGCGCATGGAGCAGTGGAGCCGGGGCGAGCGGCCGCCGCGCGACCGGCCGCGCACCATTCCCGAATTGCTTCGGCCGAGCCGAAGCTGGGGGCCCGACCGGATCGCGGTGCGCTGCGGCGGCGAGCAGATCGATTACCCTGCGCTGCACCGTCATTCGGACAACCTGGCCGCGCTGCTCGCGGCGCGGGGGGTCGGCCCCGGGGCGCTGGTGGGGCTGTCGACGCGGCGGAGCATCGACCTGGTGGTGGCGCTGGTGGCCATCATGAAGGCCGGCGGCGGCTACTTCCCGATCGATCCGGGATACCCGCGGGCGCGCAAGCAGTTCATGCTCGACGACGTGCGACCGACCGTCGTGCTGGCCACCGCCGACGCGGCGGACAGCATGCCGGAAGTGGCCGGCGTGACGGTGATCTCGCTGGACGACCCGGACGTGCGCGCGGGGATCGAGAACGGTGCCGCGGCTCGGCCCGAGCTGCCCCTGCCGCACCCCGACGACCCGATGTATCTGGTCTTCACGTCCGGCTCCACGGGCACGCCGAAGGGCGCGCTGGGCACCCACCGGTCCATGGCGGCCCGGTTGGACTGGCAGCTGCGACACTACCCGCCGCGAACGGACGACGTCCGGCTGGCGCAGGCGTCGATCACCTTCCTGGAGGGCGGCATGGAGATGCTCGCCGGCCTCGCGGCGGGGGCTACCATGATCCTCGCCGACGATGCCGAGCACCGCGACCCGGAAGCCCTCGGGGACTTGATGACCCGGCATGGGGTGGCCCAAGTGACCGCGGTGCCGAGCCTGGTTTCCGCGCTCGTCGACAGCAGACCCGACGCGGTGCGGGCGCTGTCCCGGCTGGTGTGCGGCGGAGAACCGGTGGGGGCCCGGCTGCTGCGGCGGCTGGTGTCGGTGTGCGCCGGCGCGGACGTCGAGCTGTTGAACAACATCGGTTCCACCGAGACCTCGGGTGCGGTGTCGCGCGGCCGGCTGGAGCCGCCGAATCCGTTGGTGGGCAAGCCCGTTCCGGGAGCGGACGCCTATCTGCTCGACGATGGCCTGCGGCCGGTCCCGGTCGGCGTGGTGGGCGAGCTGTACTACGCCGGCGACCAGCTGGCGCGGGGCTATTGGCAGCGGCCCGCGCTGACAGCCACCCGGTTCGTGGCCAATCCCTATGCCCTGCAACCGGGCTCGCGGCTGTACCGCAGCGGCGACCTGGCCCGCTGGACCGAGGACGGCCGCCTGGAATTCGTCGGCCGCTCCGACCATCAGGTGCAGGTCCGCGGTTTCCGGGTCGAGCTCGCCGAAGTCGAGGCCGCGCTGGCCGGCGTCGACGGGGTCGCCGCAGCGGCGGCCCGCACCTGGGAGGTGCACGGCGGCACCTCGCTGGCCGGCTACGTGGTGCCGCACCGGCCGATCGCCGAGGACACGGGGAAGGCGGCGTTCGCATCGCGGGTGCGCGCCGCGATCGGCGCGACGCTGCCCGCCTACATGATGCCCTCGTCGCTGACCGTCCTCGACACGCTTCCCAAGACCGAGTCGGGCAAGTTGAACCGGCCCGGCCTGCCGCCGCCGGCGGTCAGCACCCGCGGAAGCGTCGAGCCGTCGCGCACCGGCACCGAACGGGCGCTGGCCAAGGTGTTCGCCGAGCTGCTCTCGACGCCGGCGGTCGGCCGCTTCGACGATTTCTTCGCCCTGGGCGGTGACAGCATCCTGTCGGTGCAGCTGGCCTCGCGGGCGCGCGCCGCGGGCCTGGCGGTCAGCCCGCGGATGATCTTCGAGAACTCGACGGTGCAGCAGCTGGCGGCGGCCGTGGACGCGTTGGGGCACAACGCCGCCGAGGGACCCGAGCAGCCGGCCGACGCCCGGTTCGAGCCGATGAGCGCGTCCGGTCTGTCGGCGGACGACCTGGCCGCCGTGACCCGGCTGTGGGCGTCGTCGCGCGACGGGACGTCATGACGGCGACCCGGGCCGGTGTCGCGCCCGACATCGAGGACGTGATGGCGCTGAGCCCCCTGCAGGAGGGCCTGTACTCGCTGACCACACTCGCCGAGTTCGCCGACGGGGAGGCCGACGACCCCTACGTGATCGGGATGGCCGCCGACATCTCCGGTGCGCTCGACGTCGCGCTGTTGCGTGATTGCGCGACGAAGATGTTGGTGCGGCACCCGAACCTGCGGGCCAGCTTCTTCAGCCGCGGCATCGCTCGCCCGGTGCAGATCGTGCCGTCCCGGGTCGACCTGCCCTGGCGCACCACCACCGCCGCGCCCGGGGACGTGCCCGCGCTGGAGGTCGCCGAGCGCCGGCGCCCGTTCGATCTCGAGCGCGGCCCCGCCATTCGCTTCCTGCTCATCGAAATGCCCCGTGAGCGTTGGCGTTTGGTGCTCACCGCCCATCACATCGTGATCGACGGCTGGTCGTTGCCGGTCTTCGTCAACGAGATGATGGTCCTGTACCGGGCCGGGGGCGATCCGTCGGCGCTGCCGGTCACGCCGCGGCCGTACCGCGACTACATCGGCTGGCTGGCCGCTCGCGACCCGGAAGCCGGGCGACGGGTCTGGCGCCGGCACCTCGAGGGCCTCCCGGGCCCGACCCTCCTGTCGGCGGCGCTCGGGTCGGCCGAAAGCCGGCGCGGCGGGCTGCCCCGCACCACCGAACTGCGCACGCCGGCCGGGGCGACGGCGCGGATGGTCGACGAGACGCGATCCCGCGGCGTCACCGTCAACACGCTGATGCAGATGGCCTGGGCGCTGGTGTTGTCCCGGCTGACCGACACCCACGACGTCACGTTCGGCGTCACGGTGTCCGGCAGGCCGCCCGAACTCGCGGGCGTGGAGACCATGATCGGTCTGTTCATCAACACCGTGCCCATGCGGGTGCGGCTGGATCCGGCGGCGAGCGTCGGGGAGCAGTGCCGCGCGGTGCAGCGCGACGCCGCGCTGCTGCGTGAGCACGGCTACCTCGGGCACGCCGAACTGCGGGCGCTCGGCGGGGTCGGGGAAATGTTCGACACCCTGCTGGTCTACGAGAACTTCCCCTTGGACGGGCTGACCGCCGGCACCGAATTGACCGCCGCCGGCGCGACATTCCGGCCGTCCGCCCTGCAAACGCTGTCCCATTTCCCGATCACGATCGCGGCCCACATGGCCGGCGGCGAACTGGTGCTGCTCGTCGAGGTCATCGACGGCGCGCTGGGTGCGATCCCCGCCGACGCCCTCGGCCGGCGGGTGCTCACCACCGCCGAGCGGCTGTTGCGGGACTGGGAGCGCCCGCTGGGCGATGTCAGCGTCCTCTTCGAGGACGAGGCGGTCCGGCCGCCCGCCGCGAACGCCCCCACCCCGGCGGCGGTCGGCATCCCTGCGCGATTCGCCGAGGTGGTCGGCAAGACCCCGGACAACGTCGCCGTCAGCTGGGCGGGCGGCACGCTGAGCTACCGCGAACTGGACGCCCTCGCCAACGAGTTGGCCGCCGGGCTCGCCGATCGCGGGGTGCGGCCCGAAACCCCGGTGGCCATCCGGCTTCCCCGCGGGCCCCACTACATCGTCGCGATGCTCGCGGTGCTCAAGGCCGGCGGCATGTGCGTGCCGATGGAGCCGGGGACGCCCCCGCAGCGGGTGGAGTCGATCCTGCGCCAATCGGGCGCCTCCATCGTGATCGACGAGGAGACGCTGCCCGTGCTCCCGCGCCCGGGCGCCGACTTCCGGGCCGTCGAGGTGTTGCCCGGGCAGGCCGCGTACGTCGTCTTCACCTCGGGCACGACGGGAGAACCCAAGGGCGTCATCGGAACTCACGCGGCGGTGGAAGCCTACGCCGACGACCACCTGGACACCGTGCTGCGGCCGGCCGCCGCCCGGCTGGGCCGGCCGCTGCGCATCGCGCACGCGTGGTCGTTCGGGTTCGACGCGGCCTGGCAGCCGTTGGTCGCGCTGCTCGACGGGCACGGCGTGCACGTCGTGGACGAACAGACGCAGACCGACGCCGAGGCGCTGGTGGCCGTGATCGCCGAGCACGGCGTCGACATGATCGACACGACCCCGTCGATGTTTGCCCAACTCGCGGCGTGCGGTTTGCTCTCCACCGTCCCGCTGGCGGTGCTGGCCCTGGGCGGGGAAGCGTTGGGTAAACCCGCCTGGGACCGCATCCGTGCCGAGTGCGCCCGCGCCGGGATGCGGGCCTACAACTGCTACGGCCCCACCGAGACCACCGTCGAGGCCGTGGTGGCCGCCATCGCGGAGCACGACGAACCGTCGATCGGGCGGCCGACCCTGCACACCCGCGGCTACGTGCTCGACTCGGCGCTGCGTCCGGTGCCGTGCGGGGCCACCGGCGAGCTCTACCTGGGCGGCGGCCAGCTGGCCCGCGGGTACCTGGGCCGCGCGGCGGAGACCGGCCGGCGCTTCGTCGCCGACCCGTTCGCGACCGGCGAACGCATGTACCGCACCGGCGATTTGGTGCGCCGGGCCGCGGACGGCTCGCTGCGGTTCGTGGGCCGCGCCGACGCGCAGGTGAAGATCCGCGGGTACCGCGTCGAGCCCGGCGAGATCGCCGCCGCGCTCGAATCGCATCCCGCCGTCGGGCGCGCGGGCGTCCTGTTGCGCCGGCACGGCGGGGTCGCCCGGCTGACGGCATACGTCGTCGCTTCCGCCGCGGCGCCGCGGCCACCGTCGGCGGCCGAGCTGCGCGGCATGCTCGGCTCGCGGTTGCCGCGCTACATGATTCCGCAGCGCATCGTCGCGGTGGACGACATCCCGCTGACGGTCAACGGCAAGCTGGACGAGGCCGCGCTTAGCGCCTTCGACGCCCCCGAGGCGGACTCCGCCGAATCGCAACCCGAGACGCCCACCGAAGCCGCACTGGCCGAGGTGCTTTCGGAACTGCTTCGTCAGCCACGCGTCGACGTCGCCGCGGACTTCCTGCAGCTGGGCCTGGACAGCATCATGGCCCTGTCGGTGGTCCAGGCGGCGCGCGAGCGGGGGATCGCGCTGCGCGCTCGCCTCATCCTCGAGTGCGCCAACATCCGCGAGCTGGCGGAGGCCGTCGACGCGGAAAACGCTTCGCCCGCAGTCGATGTCGAGCGCGATACCGCGCCCATGCCGGTGCTGCCCAACGGCCGCTGGCTCTACGAGTACGGCGAGCCGCGCCGGCTGGCGCAGACCGAAGCCATCCGCTTGCCCGAGGACGTCACCGGCGAACAATTACGCGCCGCGCTGGCCGGCATCGTGGCCGGGCACGAGGTGCTGCGCGCCCGCCTGGACCGGGCCGCCATGACGCTGGTTCCGGCGGAGAACGCCGGGATCGACCTCGTCGAAGCGGAGGTGGGCGACGACCCGCGAAGCGTGGTCGCCGCACACGTCGCGCGGGCCGTCGGCCGCCTGGACCCGGAGCGGGGAGCGCTTGTTGCCGCGGTGTGGCTTCGCCCCCCGGCCGGCCCGAGTGTCCTGCTGCTCGCCGCCCACGTGCTGGCGATGGATCCGGCGTCCTGGCGCGTGGTTCTCGGCGAATTGCACGCGGCCCTCAAGGCTTTGAGCGCCGGCCACCCACCCGCTCCGATCCGGGAGCACACCAGCTACCGGCGCTGGGCCGGTGCGCTCGTCGAGCGGGCGCGCCGGCTGGACACGGTGGAATTCTGGGCGGCCCAGCTCGACGGCGACGACCCCGACCTCGGCGCCCGGCGGGTCGATCCGGCCCGCGACCGCGCGGGCGATCTCATCGTCCGCCTGACCGCCGCCGATGCGGACACCACACGGCGGCTGACGGGTGCGGGCCTGCCGTTGCCGCACCTGTTGGTCGCCGCCACCGCGGCGACCGTGACCCGGTGGCGGCGGTCGCGCAATCAGGCCACCCCCCGCCCCTGCTGGCGCTGGAAACGCACGGTCGCGCAGACGGTCTCGTCGATGCGCCGGGCGCGCACACCATCGACACCGGCGACACCGTCGGGCTGCTGAGTTCCATCTACCCGGTGCGGGTGGAGTCGACCGACCCGCGGCGCGTGGGCGAGCAGCTGGCGGCCATCCCCGGGGACGGGCTGGACTACGGGCTCCTGCGCTACCTGCGCGCCGACACCGCCGAACGCCTCGCCCCGTTACCCGGACCGCAACTGCTGCTGAACTATCTCGGTGCCGCCCACTCCGGCGGCGGCACCGGATTCATCCTGGAGCGCGAGCTGCTCGCCGGGGTATCGCCGCAGCCGGAACCGGATCTGGCGGTCCGCCACGAACTCACGATCGTGGCCGCCATGCTGACCTCCGACGGGCAGCGCGTGCTGGCGGCGCAGTGGCGCAGCCTGCCCGACATCCTCACCGAAGCCGATATCGCCGAGCTGCAACACCTTTGGGTTGAATCGCTGCGGGAGATGGTGACATGAGCAGGCTTGCGATCCTGGGCGCGGGAGCCAAGGCGATCGCCGTCGCGGCCAAGGCGTCCGTGCTGCGAGACATGGACGTCGACGCCCCCGAGGTGATCGCGGTCGAACGCATCGGCGTCGCGGCCAACTGGCAGGCCAGCGGCGGGTGGACCGACGGCGCACACCGGCTGGGCACCAGCCCGGAAAAGGACGTCGGCTTTCCCTACCGCTCCGCGCTGGTGCCGCGCCGCAACGCCGAACTCGACGAGCGGATGACCCGCTACAGCTGGCAGTCGTATCTGATCGCCACGGCGTCCTTCGCCGAATGGATCGACCGCGGCCGCCCGGCGCCGACCCACCGCAAATGGAGCCAGTACCTGAGTTGGGTCGCCGACCAGGTCGGCCTCGAGGTGGTGCACGGCGAGGTGGAACGGCTGGCCGTCGACGGCGACCGGTGGGCGCTGCACACCCACGAAACCACCGTGCGCGCCGACGCCCTGATGATCACCGGCCCCGGCCAGGCCGAGAAGTCGCTGCTGCCCGGCAATCCGCGCATGCTGTCGATCGCCCAGTTCTGGGACCGCGCCGCGGGCCACGACCGGATCACCGCCGAGCGGGTCGCGGTGATCGGCGGCGGCGAGACCGCGGCGTCGATGCTCAACGAGCTGTTCCGCCACCGGGTTTCGACCATCACCGTCATCTCACCCCAGGTGACGCTGTTCACCCGGGGGGAGAGCTTCTTCGAGAACTCGTTGTTCTCCGACCCCACCGACTGGACCGCCCTGACGCTGGCCGAACGCCGCGACGCGCTGGCCCGCACCGACCGCGGGGTGTTCTCGGCGAACGTGCAGGAGGCCTTGCTGGCCGACGACCGCATCCGCCACCTGCGCGGCCGGGTGGCCCACGCGGTCGGCCGCGACGGGCAGATCCGGTTGACGCTGTCCACCAACCGCGGCGCCGAAAACCTCGAGACGGTGCACGGTTTCGACCTGGTCATCGACGGCTCCGGCGCCGACGCGCTGTGGTTCACGTCGTTGTTCGGCCAGGACGTACTGGACCTGCTGGAGCTCGGCCTGGGCGGGCCGCTGACCGCCGACAGCCTGCAGGAAGCGATCGGCTACGACCTCGCCGTCGCCCACGTCGCCCCGAAGTTGTTCCTGCCCAACCTGTCCGGGTTGACGCAGGGGCCCGGATTTCCGAACCTCAGCTGCCTGGGATTGTTGTCTGACCGGGTACTGGGATCCACGGCGGGCTTGGTGAGCCCGGCCACCCACACGACAAGGAGACGCGATGAGCATCAACCCCTTCGATGACGACGACGGCACGTTCTTCGTGCTCGTCAACGACGAGGACCAGCACAGCCTGTGGCCCAGCTTCGCCGACAGGCCGGCGGGCTGGCGCGTCGTGTACGGCGAAGCGACACGCGCGGAGTGCCTGGACTACGTCGAGAAGAACTGGACCGACATCCGGCCCAAGAGCCTGCAGGAATCGATCGAACGACGCTGACCTGACGCCGGCGGCGGCGCACGCCGCCGGAGCGTCGCCGTAACGTGACCGGCCCGAGACACAAATGCCCGCGCCAGCAGGCACACTTACACCCATCATCCGAACGGGTAACCGTGTTGGGCACCGGATCGACCAGGTCCGGCCACGGTTCACGCGTATCGAAGGGGGAACCGTGAAAACCAGAAAAACTCTTGCCACCGGCGTGGCGGCGTTCGCCGTCGTAGGGGGAGCCGCCGGTGGCGCTTTCGTCGCGGCACCGACGGACCAGGTGCAGCTGGCTGCGATCGGCGCGCCGTTACCTCAGGACCCGCCACCGCCGCCGCCGGCGCCGGGCACCCTGCCGACCGCGGAACAGCTGTCGACCCTGTGCGACCAGGCCACCAATCCGGGCGTCTCGTACACCACCAAGAACAACCTGGTCGAAAACGGCATCAGCCCCGACGAGGGGCACATGGCCGACCACGAGCTGCGAAAGGCCTACCGCAACGGCAACTTCCCGGAGACGTTCGCCGTGACGAACATCGCGCCGGCCGGCCCGAACATGGCCCAGGCCGACGTCGCCATCTCGGGGCCGAAGTTCGCCGGGCCGGTGCAAAAGCACCTGGTTTTCGTCAACCAGGGTGGGAACTGGATCCTGCAGCACGATGCCGCCATCGCGTTGATCCAGGCGGCGACGGCGACCAACTAGGCGGCTACAATTCTGGGCGGCCACACAGCCGGCGCACAGGTTGTGCATGTTGTCTTCATATCGCGTGGTCGTAACGTGGCCGTGCCGAGTCCCGAAACAACAGGAGTAGCAGGCGCGCCGACTCCACGCCAGATGTGTGGATCGTCCAGATCGTGCCCGTCGAAGGGGGAACCATGAAAACCGTCAAGTTGCTCGCCACCAGCGTGGCAGCGTTCGCCGTCATCGGGGGTGCGGCCGCGGGCCTGGCCTCCGTCGCGGCGCCGGTGGATCAGGTGCAGCTGGCCGCGGTCGGCGCGCCGTTGCCGATGGACCCGGCCCTGGCCGCCGACGTCCCGACCGCCGACCAGCTGACCGGCGTGCTCAACAGCCTGGCCGACCCGAGCGTCTCCTTCTCCAGCAAGAGCAACCTGGTGCAAGGCGGCATCAGCGGGATCGAGGCCCACGTCGCCGACAAGAAGCTGCAGAAGGCCGCCAAGAACGGCGACCTGCCGCTGTCGTTCGACGTCACGAACATCCAGCCGGCCGCGCCGGGTACGGCCACCGCGGACGTCGCGGTCTCCGGCCCGAAGCTCACGGCGCCGGTCACCGAGAACGTCACGTTCGTCAACCAGGGCGGCTGGGTGCTGTCGCGGGCGTCGGCGATGCAGCTGCTGCAGGCCGCCAGTCAGTAGACCCGCGCGGACCGCGCCGCTTTGGCGGCGCGGGCGGGGTCGGCCAGCACGTTGATCGAGACGACCAGGCCGTCGCGCACCACGAACCCCATGATCGCCGTCGCGCGCCCGCCGGCGAGGACGACCGCGCCGGCGGCGCCGTTGACGGTCGCGGCGCGCACCTCGCGGTCCGGACCCGCATAGCCGCGGGCCAGCTTCGCCACGGCGGCCGCGCCCTCGGCGCGGAAACCCGCGGCGCCGCGGCCGAAGTCGCCGCGCAGCACCACATCGGGGTGCAGCACGGCCACCAGGCCCTCGAAGTCGCCGCTGCGGCCCGCCGCGAAGAACGCGTCGACGGCCTCCCGCTGGGCGGCCATGTCACCGGCGGGCGCCGGATCGGCCTCCTGGACGCGTCGCCGCGCCCGGCTGGCCAGCTTGCGGGTGGCCTCCGGCGTGCGGCCGACGAGGGGCGCGATCTGGTCGAACGGCACGGCGAAGGCGTCGTGCAGCACGAAGGCCAGGCGCTGCTCCGGCGGCAGGGTGTCCAGCACCACGAACAGGGCCAACCCGACCGCGTCCGCCAACAACGCGCGCTGTTCGGGGTCGAACTCGCCGTCGGCTTCCACGACCGGATCCGGCAGGACGACGGCCGGCTCCTCCCGGCCCCGGGCGTGACGGTCCCGCAGCATGTTCAAGCAGATGCGGGCGACCACGGTGGTCAGCCAGGCGTCCAGGTTCGCGATGCCGTCCCGATCGGTGCCGCTCAGGCGCAGCCACGCCTCCTGCACGGCGTCCTGGGCGTCGTCGATCGAGCCCAGCATCCGATAGGCGACGGCCCCCAGCCGCGGACGGGCCGCCTCGAAACGCGCCGTGACCGACGCGTCCACGGTCATGCGCCGCCGCGCGTCTCGGGCAGCGCGCAGACCCGATCGCCGGAGAAGCCCGCCGAGCCGATCCCGAGCGCGAGGTTGAAGCGGGCGCGCAGGTTGCCCAGCGTGATGACGTGGGTGAGCCCGACCAGCTGCGCCGTGTCGAAATGCGCGCGCAGCGCCTCGAAGAGCTCGTCGCCGACCTCGACGGGGGTGCGGCTGATCGCGGTGGCGTACTCGAGGATCAGCTTGTCGACGGCGGAGAAGCACGCGGCGTCGGGATAGTCGGCGAGCGCGAGCAGCTCCTCGTCGGTGATGCCCCATTGGCGGGCGATCTGCGAGCCGAGGTCGATGCAGTACTCGCAGCGCACCGTCGTCGCCGCCTTCAGCTCGGCGAGCGCGCGGTGGCGCGGGCTCAGGATGTCCAGCTTCGACTCCGCCTGCTCGAGCCTGCCGTAGGCATTGAGCAGCCGGGGGATGTGCGCGTACATCCGCAGCGGTTCCAGCATCCCGGCCGTTTGCAGTCCGGTCATCTGGGCCAGCTTGCGCCGGGTGAAGAAGAAGGCGATCTTGGCGCTCAGGCCGGCGTCGTGATCGGAGACCCCTGGCAACCGGGACATGGCGATCCTCCTAGCGGGTTGCGGTGTGAACTACGTCTTCATTACGTCGACACCCGGCGCCCCGCGAACGTGACCGGCCTACCCCGGCCGGCCCGGTGCCATGTCCATGTCGAACACCCGGGCGTGCAGCACGGTGCGGTTCCGCAGCGCCGCACGGACCGCCCGGTGCAGGCCGTCCTCGAGGTAGACGACGCCCTTCCACCGCACGGCGTGCGGGAAGAGGTCGCCGTAGAAGGTGGAGTCCTCCGAGAGCAGGCGGTCCAGCGCCAGGACCGTTGTCGTGGTGACCAATTCGTCGAGCCGGATCTGCTGCGGCGGGATCTGGGCCCAATCCCGGTAGGACAGCCCGTGCTCGGGATACGGCTTGCCTTCGCGCACGCCCTTGAAGATCATCGCCCGATCTTCCCCGACGCGTTGCCACGACCCGACCGGTTCATTCTGGACAGGCTAGCCGCAAGAAGTGGCGCCAGGGCCGAAGCCGCCGCAATTCCCGCGGCCGCCGCCACGCCCGCCGCCGCCCGCCCCGGCGAACGGTTAGCACGGCTCGAGACCCGTAAAATGAACCGGTCAGCGCGGTACAGGGAGGTGACAAGCAGTGGGAAGTGCCGACGATCGTCGCTTCGAGGTGCTGCGTGCCATCGTCGCCGATTTCGTTGCCACCAAGGAGCCCATCGGTTCCAAGAGCCTGGTGGAGCGGCACAACTTGGGCGTCTCGTCCGCGACCGTCCGCAACGACATGGCGGTGCTGGAGGCCGAGGGCTACATCACCCAGCCGCACACCAGCTCGGGGCGGGTGCCCACGGAGAAGGGCTACCGCGAGTTCGTCGACCGGCTGCACGACGTCAAGCCGCTGTCGTCGGCCGAGCGCAGCGCGATCCTGAGCTTTCTGGAGTCCGGCGTCGACCTGGACGACGTGCTGCGCCGGGCGGTGCGGCTGCTGGCCCAGCTGACCCGGCAGGTCGCCGTCGTGCAGTACCCGACGCTGACGTCGTCCACCGTGCGGCACCTCGAGGTGATCGCGCTGACCCCCGCCCGGCTGCTGATGGTCGTCATCACCGACACCGGTCGCGTCGACCAGCGCATCGTCGAACTCGGCGACGTCATCGACGACCATCAGCTGTCCCAGCTGCGCGAGCTGCTCGGCCAGGCGCTGGTCGGCAAGAAGCTCTCGGCGGCGTCGATCGCGGTGGCCGACCTGGCCGGCCAGCTGCGCGCACCGGACGGCCTGGGCGACGCCGTCGGCCGCTCGGCGACGGTGTTGCTGGAGTCGCTGGTGGAGCACACCGAAGAACGCCTGCTGATGGGCGGCACGGCGAACCTGACCCGCAACGCCGCCGACTTCGGCGGCTCGCTGCGCTCCATCCTGGAGGCGCTCGAGGAGCAGGTGGTGGTGCTGCGGCTGCTGGCGGCCCAGCAGGAAGCCGGTAAGGTGACGGTGCGCATCGGCCATGAGACGGCCGCCGAGCAAATGGCGGGCACCTCGATGGTGACCACCGCCTACGGCACCTCCGACACCGTGTTCGGCGGAATGGGTGTGCTGGGGCCCACCCGGATGGACTATCCGGGAACTATCGCCAGTGTCGCCGCGGTTGCCCTTTATATCGGCGAAGTCCTGGGTGCTCGATGAGCGCGCACCCGCAGGATGCGCAGGCGCGGGTTAAGGACCAGGTTTAGGAGAGTCAGGCGTGGCACGCGACTATTACGGGCTGCTCGGGGTGAGCAGGAACGCCACCGACGCGGAGATCAAGCGCGCGTACCGGAAGTTGGCGCGCGAGCTGCATCCCGACGTCAACCCGGACGAGGGCGCGCAGGCGAAGTTCAAGGAGATCAGCGCCGCCTACGAGGTGCTGAGCGACCCCGAGAAGCGGCGCATCGTCGACCTCGGGGGCGACCCGTTGGAAAGCGCCGCCGCGGCGGGTGCCGGTTTCGGTGGCGGTTTCGGCGGCCTGGGCGACGTGTTCGAGGCCTTCTTCGGCGGCGGCTTCAGCGGCGGTGCGACCTCGCGGGGTCCCGTCGGGCGGGTGCGGCCGGGCTCGGACTCGCTGCTGCGGATGCGGCTCGACCTCGAAGAGTGCGCGACCGGGGTGACCAAGCAGGTGACCGTCGACACCGCGGTGCTGTGTGACCGCTGCCAGGGCAAGGGCACCAACGGCGATTCCGTGCCGGTGCCCTGCGACACCTGCGGCGGCCGCGGCGAGGTGCAGACGGTGCAGCGGTCGCTGCTGGGCCAGGTGATGACCTCGCGGCCGTGTCCCACCTGCCGCGGCGTCGGGACCGTCATTCCCGATCCCTGCCACCAGTGCATGGGCGACGGCCGGGTGCGGGCCCGCCGCGAGATCAGCGTCAAGATCCCCGCGGGTGTCGGCGACGGCATGCGGGTGCGGCTCGCCGCCCAGGGTGAGGTCGGACCGGGCGGAGGCCCGGCCGGCGACCTGTACGTCGAGGTGCACGAGCAACCCCACGACGTCTTCGTGCGCGAGGGTGACGACCTGCACTGCACGGTGTCGGTGCCGATGGTCGACGCGGCGCTGGGCGCCACGGTCACCGTGGACGCCATCCTGGACGGCCTCAGCGAGGTCACCATTCCGCCTGGCACCCAACCGAATTCGGTCATCACGCTGCGGGGGCACGGGATGCCGCACCTGCGGTCGGGCACCCGGGGTGACCTGCACGTCCACGTCGAGGTGCTGGTGCCCACCCGGCTGGACCATCACGACACCGAACTGCTGCGCGAGTTGAAGAACCGGCGCAGCCGCGACGTGCCCGAGGTCCGCTCGACCCACGCCGGCGGCGGGCTGTTCAGCCGGCTGCGCGAAACCTTCACCGGCCGCTAGCCGCCGGCCCGCAACCGGCGCGCACATGGTCGCCACCCTCTTCTACGTCGACGCGCTGCCCGACATCGGGGCGCTGGCCGCCGTCGACGGCGACGAGGGATTTCACGCCGCGACCGTGCGGCGGATCCGCCCCGGCGAGCGCCTGGTCCTCGGCGACGGCGCCGGCGGCCTGGCGCGCTGCGAGGTCGAGCACGCCGGCCGCGACGGGTTGCGGGCCCGGGTGCTCGAGCGCTGGACCGTCGCGCCCGCGCGGCCGCCGGTCACGGTGGTGCAGGCGCTGCCCAAGTCCGAGCGTTCGGAGCTGGCCGTCGAGTTGGCCACCGAAGCCGGCGCCGACGCGTTCCTGGCCTGGCAGTCGGCCCGGTGCGTGGCCAGCTGGCAGGGCCCCCGGGTGGACAAGGGCCTGCGCCGCTGGCGTGCCGTCGCCCGGTCGGCGGCGCGGCAGTCCCGACGGGCGCACATCCCGGCCGTCGACGGCGTGCTGTCCACCGCCGAGCTGACGGGGCGGGTCCGCGCGGCTTCGGCCGCCGGATCGGTGGTGCTGGCCCTACACGAATCGGCCTCCGATCGGCTCGCAGATTCCCATGTCGCGCAAGCCGATTCGGTGTGGCTGGTGGTCGGCCCGGAGGGCGGCATCGCGCCGGAGGAGATCGCCGCGTTGACCGACGCCGGCGCGGTCGCTGTGGGCCTCGGTCCCCAGGTGCTCCGGACGTCGACGGCCGCCGCCGTGGCGCTGGGTGCGCT
>NZ_GG770553.1:0-67493 GCF_000164135.1 Mycobacterium parascrofulaceum ATCC BAA-614
AGGTACTGGAATCGATAGCCTTTGGCACCGTGGTCTAGTACGGCCACCGGCGTAATTTAAGCGTCGCCGCCGGTTCCGCCATGCGACAGCGAAGCGTCGCGTGGCCATTGACGTCCGCGATAACAGCAATTCAGGCGAGGACATCGAGCAACCTCTCTCGATTAATCTTGACGAGTTCGACCGTGAAACGGTGCGCAGTCTCCGTCATCCCTGGGGCAGAAGCAAATAGGTCCTCAACGGTCCGCCGTTCAAGCGACAGTATCCGTTCACGCCAGTACTCGCGGGTGCTCGGTCCACAGAGTCTGATGGCGTCGCCTGCCAGGTCCACGAGTGTCTGCCAACGCGTGCCCTTGCGATGCTCAAATCGGCTCGCGTGCCCACGTTCTGCCCATTTCATCACTGTTCCGTCGCGTAAGTGCTCGGCGCGCAGTTCGTCGCTCAACGTAAAGCCGAGGCTAGCTGCGTGGTCGAAAGAGGGCTCGGATACGTCCGGCGGCGGCACAAGGACGGCCCAGTTGCGGTCGTGGCGATCTCCATGCGCGATCAACGCGTCAAACAGGAGATATCCTGCGAACGCATCGAAAGCCCGAAACGACGTAGGCATCGATGAGCCTGGCGGTGATCCAAACCGTGTGAGTGCCTGCCTGATAGAGCCGACATTGTATCCGCGCGCTTCAGGATCAGTCGGGTCGTAATCGATAACCACCTCTGGCATTAGCGCCTGCCCTGCCTGCAATTCCCACTCTGGCAATCGCACGTCTTCAACCAATGCGCCACGCACCCCGCCCCGAGTGGCTAGTTCGACCGTGGCCGCCGGCACTCCGACCAGCCGAGCCATCTCGCTTCCGAGCTTCTCCACAGTGTCTTCCCCGAGGGAACGATCGCGCTCTGGCCGTGCGGGTTTGAACAGCCAGGTACGCTCTCTCGACGGATGTTTGAGCCAGTCGTGCGGATGCTGGCCCTGGCTCTCGAGGCCAGCGACAGCCCAGTCGTCGGCAGCCACGACTGACCAGCGAACGGGCACGACGCAATTGTGCCTCGCAGGTGCTAGTGCAATCGCCACTGGCCACGCGCATGTCGCGTAGGGCTCCGCTCGAAGACAGCGGAGAGTCGAGGGGGACGGATCCGATACAGAGTTGGCAGCGACGGCACCTCGTTTTTGGCCCCATATTGGCCCCATCGCCGAGTCCGAATCGGTGATGACGAGTTCGTAGACAGAGCGAAAAGGGGCGCTGAAATGCACAGATACTTGGTGGCCAGGGGCGGGATCGAACCGCCGACCTTCCGCTTTTCAGGCGGACGCTCGTACCGACTGAGCTACCTGGCCGGAAGGCATGAAGTGCCTCGCCGAATCGGCGACCCTGACGGGACTCGAACCCGCGACCTCCGCCGTGACAGGGCGGCGCGCTAACCAACTGCGCCACAGGGCCTTGCTGCTGCTCCGCGTCACCGCGTCGCGTACCCCCAACGGGATTCGAACCCGTGCTACCGCCGTGAAAGGGCGGCGTCCTAGGCCACTAGACGATGGGGGCCAGAACCGAATCACTCCGGGGTACTCGCAACGTGGTTTCGTTGGGAGCCACGTCAGCTTAGGTCACCGCGGGCCCAATCCTCAAACGAGCCGTGTTTAGGGTCCAAGTATCCTGAATCTCCGCGGCCCCTATAGCTCAGTTGGTAGAGCTACGGACTTTTAATCCGCAGGTCCTAGGTTCGAGTCCTAGTGGGGGCACCAAAGCGTTTCGGCTCGCGGGATGGCTGCCGCTATCCCCCGAGCACCGCACGGCTGTAGGTCACATCGGCGAAGGCCTGCGCGACCTCGTCGTCGGCATAGGTGAAGCCGTTGGCGGCGTGCAGTTCGGCCACCGTCTGCGACGAGGTCCGCCAGCCGCGCTGGCTCAGGTGGTCGACGATGTGGCTGCGCTCGCCGTGATAGACGAGGTCGTTGAAGTCGACCTCGAACCCTAGCTCGCTCATCCGGTCGTGGTGCGCGCGCCAGCGCGGGTCGGCGAAAACGGCCGTGTCGGGCACGAAGTCGAACGCCAGGCGGCTGCCCGGCGCGCTCAAGGCGGTGATGTTGTCGAACAAAGCGTCCTGGGCGGTCTCCGGCAGGTAAACCAGCAGCCCCTCGGCGCTCCACGCCGACGGCGCCTGCGGATCGAATCCCGCGTCGCGCAGCGCGGTGGCCCAGTCGTCGCGCAGGTCGACCGAGACGGTGCGCCGTTCGGCGGTCGGCTCGGCGCCGAGGTCCTCGAGGGTCAGGGTCTTGAACTCGATCACCTCCGGCATGTCGACCTCGTAGACAACGGTCCCTGCCGGCCACGCCAGGCGGTAGGCACGCGCGTCAAGCCCCGACGCGAGGATCACCGCCTGGCCAATGCCGCTCCGCGCCGCCTCCAGGAAGAAGTCGTCGTAAAACCTTGTGCGACAGGCCATCCCCCGCGCCATCCGGTGCGGATCGAACTCGGAGGTGCCGCCCGCCGGGATTTCGCCGTTCACCAGCCGTACGTAGACGTCGATCCCGACGGCGCGCACGAGCGGGGCCGCGTACGGGTCGTCGATCAACTTCGCGTCCGAGGACAGGGCGCGCTGGGCGGCGACCATCGTCGCCGTCGCCCCCACGCTCGTCGCCAGGTCCCAGCGATCACGATCGGTGCGCGCCATGTTGCTCCTCATCCCGATCCCGAAAATTAAATAGACAATCTAGTCACTATCACAGCGCCCATCCCCGCCTCCGCGGGACTACCCTCCGACCTGTGACCGACTTCGCCCGGCGGACCATCGAACTCGCCCGCCGAAACGTCGCCGACGGCGGCCGCCCGTTCGCGACGGTGATCGTCAACGACGGTGAGGTCCTCGCCGAGAGCGCCAACATGGTGGCTCAGGCGAACGACCCGACCGCCCACGCGGAAATCCTGGCCATCCGCGAGGCGTGCATGAAGCTGGGCACCGAGCACCTGGTCGACAGCACGGTCTACCTGATGGCCCATCCCTGCCCGATGTGCCTGGGCTCCCTGTACTACTGCTCACCGAAGGAAGTGATCTTCCTGATCACCCGCGAGGCCTACGAGCAGTACTACCTCGACGACCGCAAATATTTCGAGGTGTCCACCTTCTACGACGAATTCGCCAAGAGCTGGGACCAGCGGCGCCTGCCGATGCGCTACCAGCCTCAGGACGACGCGGTGGACGTCTACCGGTTCTGGAACGAGCGCAACGGCGGTCAGCCCCGCTCCACGGTCGTCCCGTCACCCTAGGAAGCGCCCGTTGGCTTCGGCCCGGGCCTTGACTAGTATTTGCGTATGCATGCAGATAACGGTCCAGCACGGTTGCCGGACGACCAGGCGAATCTGGTGGTCGAGGTGTTCCGCATGCTGGCCGACGCCACTCGCGTGCAGGTGCTGTGGTCGCTGACCGACCGCGAGCTGTCGGTCAATGAGCTCGCCGAGCACGTGGGCAAGCCGGCGCCCTCGGTCTCCCAGCACCTGGCGAAGCTGCGAATGGCGCGGCTCGTTCGCACCCGCAGGGAGGGAACCACCATCTTCTACAGCCTCGAGAACGACCACGTGCGGCAGCTCGTCACGGACGCCGTCTTCAACGCCGAGCACGCCGGTCCGGGCGTGCCCGGTCACCACCGCAAGGCGGGCGGCCTGAAGGCCGTCGGCGATCGACACGGCGCATCTACCTGAGGAGACGACACCGATGACCGCGCAACACACCCACGACGCGCCCCACGCGCACGACCACGAACACGGCGACGTCAGCCACGCGCACGCCCACACCGCCCACGAGCACGACCACGTCCAGCACGAACACGCCCACCGCCACGCCGACGGCACCGAGCACAGCCATCAGCACGTGCATCAGGCGGGCCTGGAGGAGGTGCACGGTCACGCCCACTAGCGGGCACTAAACCTCGGGGCAGTAGTGGCTCGGGTCGCCGCGCCGGTCCAACGGCGGCAGATTGCGCGCCGGTGTCTGCGGCAGCGGCGCGTCGGCCGGGATACGCCTGGATGCGCGGTCCAGGCCGGCGCGAGCCCTCGGGTGCTTGCGGTACCTGGGCGGCACGAACGCGAAGATCAGCCGGACCAGATTGCCGAAGCGCCGGTGCAGCCACTCGTCGCGGTCGGTCCACTCAAAGCCCAACCGCTCGCGAACGGCGGGGTGATACAACCCGACCGTGAGCCAGACGAAGAACGGCCGCGACAGCCTGGTCAGGCCGCCCCACAGCCGATCCGGGAGCCAGGGAGCGATCGGCAACTTGTCATAGATGGTCAGGTCGAGCACGGCCCGGGTCGCGTAATTGTCCTCTAATACGTTGCGGCACATGTGATCCCAGTAGACCTGGAACTCTTCCCAGGTCTTGGGAACCGGACGCATGCTCATGCCGTACATCCGGTACCACTGAATGTGTTCGTCGAAGAGTTGGCGTTTGTCGGCCTCGGTCAAACCGCCGCCGAACCGTTCGGCCACCAAGATCGTGCCCATGAAGAACGTGGAGTGTGCCCAATAGAAGACGTCGGGGTTCAGTGCGTGGTAGCGGCGCCCTTGGTCATCCACGCCCTTGATGTCGGTGTGGTAATCGCGGACTTCGGCGCCCGTCTTCGGAGCACGGTCTCCGTCGAAGACCACCCCGCCGATCGGGTAGAGCGACCGCATCACCCGCGGCAAGGGCTCCCGGAAGAACGTCGAGTGTTGCTCCACCGCGGCGCCCAACTGCGGGTGCATGTTCTGCATGGATCCCGCGAATGGGCCCTGCAGCATGCCGCGCCAATCCCCGAAGTATCGCCACGTCAGTGACTCGGGGCCCAGCGGGGTCGGTGGCGCGTCGTAGCCGAGCGGCGACACCGGGCAGCCGCCGGCGACCCCGTCCGAATCGTTTGCCGCGCCGGGGGCGGCCGTCTCGTCGCGCCCTTCATCGCTGGTCAGCGGACGGGGTGCGGACGTATGTTGAGTCACTATTGGATTCCTGTAGGTATCTGCAAAACTGACTACAAGCGTTGTCATTTTTCAGCTTAGGAGCGATGTGCAGTCCGGTCAACGACGGGGCCGTTGGACCGGCGTCCCCTTGGGGGATCGCCTCGCCCTCCGCCGCGACAACCTCATCGCCGCCGGCGTGCAATTGCTCGGCGGCGACGGCCGACCCGCGTTGACGGTGCGCGCCGTCTGCCGCAAGGCCGCACTGACCGAGCGCTACTTCTACGAAAGCTTCGCCGACCGTGACGAGTTCGTGCGGGCCGTCTACGACGACGTCTGTACGCGCGCGATGAACACGCTCACTTCGGCGACTACTCCGCGGGAAGCCGTCGAGAAGTTCGTCGAGCTGATGGTCGACGACCCGGTGCGCGGGCGCGTGCTGCTGTTGGCGCCGGCGGTCGAGCCGATTTTGACCCGGTCGGGGGCGGAATGGATGCCCAACTTCATCGCGCTGCTGCAGCGCAAGCTGTCCCGCATCGGCGACCCGGTGCTGCAGAAGATGATCGCCACCAGCCTGATCGGCGGCCTGTCGAGCCTGTTCACCGCGTACCTGAACGGGCAGCTAGGGGCGAGCCGCAAGCAATTCATCGACTACTGCGTCAACATGCTCTACATTACGGCGGCGCCGTACGTGCCGACCCCGGATCTGGGCTAGCCGAGCGGCGTTTAGGGGTCGCCGCGCGGCGGCAAACCTAGAGGTTGGTCGCCGGGCCCGGGCCGCCCCGACGGTGGGATCGAACCGTTATGCGACGCGCGGCCACGCAGCTTGATGCTACCGAAGTACACAGATATATTGACTGCTACCCGTCGACACAGATAACTGGAGGCCTGATGTCAGCCGAGCTGACAAACCTACAGCTGCTGCACGAGCTCGAGCCGGTGGTCGAGAAATGCCTCAACCGGCACGAGAGCATGCACAAGAACTGGAACCCGCACGACTACATCCCGTGGTCGGACGGCAAGAACTTCTACGCGTTGGGCGGGCAGGACTGGCACCCCGAGGAGAGCAAGCTCTCCGACCTCGCCCAGGTGGCGATGGTGCAGAACCTGATGACGGAAGACAACCTGCCCTCGTACCACCGCGAGATCGCGATGAACTTCGGCCTGGACGGACCCTGGGGCCAGTGGGTCAACCGGTGGACCGCCGAGGAGAACCGGCACGGGATCGCGCTGCGCGACTACCTGGTGGTGACCCGCGCGGTCGACCCGGTCGAACTGGAGAAGCTACGCATCGAGGTGGTCAACCGGGGCTTCAGCCCGGGCCAGAACCAACAGGTGCGGGCCGATCTGTTCGCCGAGAGCCTGTTCGACTCGGTCATCTACGTGACGTTCCAGGAGCTGGCCACCCGGATCTCGCACCGCAACACCGGCAGGGCCTGCAACGAGACGGTCGCCGACCAGCTACTGGCCAAGATCTCGGCCGACGAGAACCTGCACATGATCTTCTACCGCGATGTCAGCGAGGCCGGGTTCGAGATTGCGCCCAATCAGGCGATGAAAGAGCTGCACAAGGTGTTGCGCAACTTCCAGATGCCGGGCTACCAGGTGCCCGAATTCCGGCGCAAGGCCGTGTTCATCGCCGTCGGCGGCGTGTACGACCCCCGGATCCACCTCGACGACGTCGTCATGCCGGTGCTGAAGAAATGGCGCATCTTCGAGCGCGAGGACTTCACCGGCGAAGCGGCCGAGATGCGTGACGACCTCGCCCTGCTGATCAAAGAGCTGGAGCAGGCCTGCGACAAGTTCGAGGTGTCCAAGCAGCGCCAGCTCGACCGGGAAGCCCGGACGGGCAAAAAGACCACCGCGTTCGAGCTGCACCAGACCGCGGGCAAGCTGGCAATGAGCCGCCGGTAGCGGCCTTGCGCATCGGTCCCATCACGCTCGCCAGCCCGGTGGTGCTGGCCCCGATGGCGGGCGTGACCAATGTTGCGTTCCGGACGCTGTGTCGTGAGCTGGAGCGGTCGAAGGTCGGCACGGTCAGCGGTCTCTACGTCTGCGAGATGGTCACGGCGCGCGCACTCGTCGAACGGCATCCGGTCACCATGCACATGACCACGTTCGCCCCGGACGAATCTCCGCGCTCGCTGCAGCTCTACACGGTCGATCCGGCGACCACGTACGCCGCCGCGAAGATGATCGTCGACGAGGGCCTGGCCGACCACATCGACATGAATTTCGGCTGTCCGGTGCCCAAGGTCACCAAGCGCGGCGGCGGGGCGGCGCTGCCATACAAGCGGCGGCTGTTCGGGCAGATCGTCGCGGCGGCGGTGCGCGCCACCGAGGGCGCCCGCATCCCGGTGACCGTCAAGTTCCGCGTCGGCATCGACGACGAGCATCACACGCACCTGGATGCCGGCCGCATCGCGGAATCGGAGGGAGCCGCCGCGGTGGCGCTGCACGCCCGCACGGCGGCGCAGCGCTACTCCGGAACCGCCGATTGGGAGCAGATCGCCCTGCTCAAGCAGCACGTGCGGACGATTCCGGTGCTGGGCAACGGCGACATCTACGACGCCAGCGACGCGCTGACGATGATGGCCACCACTGGGTGCGACGGCGTCGTGATCGGGCGGGGCTGCCTGGGGCGACCCTGGCTTTTCGCCGAGCTCTCCGCCGCGTTCACCGACAGCCCGGCCCCCACCCCACCCACGTTGGGCGAGGTGGCCGACATCGTCCGCCGGCACGGGAAATTGCTGGCGGCGCACTTCGGCGAGGACAAGGGCATGCGCGACATCCGCAAGCACATCGGCTGGTATCTGCACGGGTTCCCGGCCGGCTCGGAGCTGCGCCGGGCGCTGGCGATGGTCAAGACGCTCGACGAACTCGACTCGCTGCTGAGCCAATTGGACGGCACCGTCCCCTTCCCGGATGCCGCGAGCGGCCCCCGGGGACGGCAGGGCTCACCCGCCCGGGTCGCGCTGCCCGAAGGCTGGCTGACCGACCCCGACGACTGCACCGTGCCGGCAGGCGCCGATGTGATGCATTCCGGCGGCTGATCGACCGCTCGAAATCGCGTCCGGACCGATAACTCAGTACGATGTGGGCCTTGCTCGCATTTGCGCGTTCCCAGCGGCGGGTCGGTAACGCGCCCCCGTCCGAGCGCGACAAAGGAGTGCGACCCACGAGTGGCACCAGCCCGCGGCGCCGATAACGCCAAGCGCTGAGGCGACATCGCGCACGGACACTTTGATATCCGCATCAGAGCTTCGGAGGCCGGTAGGACATGAGTGACGCCGAGGGCGACGCCACTCCCGACGCTCGGCGCCCGGCGCTGGGAGCCGCCCCCTGGGAGCGGTTCTCGGAGCCGCCGGCCGACTACAGCCTCCACCTTTGGCAGGGCGACACCGCCGTCGAGCCCGCGCGGCCTCGGGTAGCCGACGACGAAGGATCGGGCTGCCACACGGGGGGCGGGGTAAGCGTCGCCGATCTGATCGCGAAGCTCGGCGCCCCCTCAATGGGCCGGTCCACTCACCGCCGCGCCGAACCGGACGTCCACCCCGCCGAGGCCGGCTCCGGCGTGCCGGTGGAGCTGCAGCAAACCCAGGTGATCGAGGACCTGGCCTACTCCCTCGACATAGTGTCGGAGCTCCCCGACCTGGGGGCGCCTCCCGTGGAACCCGCCGGCGCCGACGAGCGCAGACGCGGGCACGGCCACCGCCCGATGCTGCTGGCCGCGCGCTCGGTCGCCGCGCTGCTTGCCGTTCTCGCCGTGGCCATGACCGGTGGGGCGTGGCAATGGAGCACGTCGAAGAACGCCCGGCTCAACACCGTCAACGCGCTTGACCAGGGATCGGATGACATTCGCGATCGCAACGGGCAATACGGCGACGAAGACTTCCTGATCGTCGGCATGGACTCGCGCGCCGGCGACAACGCCAACATGGGCGCCGGTGACACCGAAGACGCCGGCGGCGCCCGGTCGGACACCGTGATGCTGGTCAACATCCCGGCCAACCGCAAACGCGTGGTGGCGGTGTCGTTCCCCCGCGACCTGGCGATCACTCCGATCCAGTGCGAGGCGTGGAACCCGGACACCGGCAAGTACGGACCCCTCTACGACGCGAAGACCAAGACCTGGGGCCCGAAGATGGTCTACACCGAGACCAAACTGAACTCGGCATTCGCCTTCGGCGGCCCCAAATGCCTGGTGAAGGAGATCCAGAAACTGTCCGGCTTGAGCATCAACCGCTTTATCGCCATCGACTTCTCCGGGTTCGCCAAGATGGTCGACGCCCTGGGCGGTGTCGAGGTGTGCTCGAAATCCGCGCTGCACGACTACGAGCTGGGCACGGTGCTCGAACATGGCGGCCGCCAGGTGCTGGACGGCCCGACCGCCCTGAACTATGTGCGAGCCCGCCAGGTCACCACCGAGACCAACGGGGACTACGGCCGGATCAAACGCCAGCAGTTGTTCCTGTCGTCGTTGCTGCGCTCGTTGATCTCCGAGGACACGTTGCTCGACCTGAACAAGCTCAACAACGTCGTCAACATGTTCATCAGCGACACCGTCGTCGACAACGTGCAGTCGAAGGACTTGATCCATCTCGGCCAGTCGCTGCAGGGGATGGCGGCCGGACACGTCACGTTCGTCACCGTGCCGACCGGCATAACCGACCAGAACGGCGACGAACCGCCGCGCATGGCCGACATGCGCGCGCTGTTCGACGCCATCATCAACGACGACCCGCTGCCCGAGGAAAACGACCAGAACGCAAAGAATCTGGGGACCTCCGACGAGAAGTCGGGGCAGACGAAGGCGCCCGCCACCAAGAAGACGCCGGCCCCCACAGCCGCCCCGGAGGCTCGCCACGAGCAGGTCACCACGACGACGCCCGGCGACGTCACGGTGCGCGTCTCCAACGCGACGACGCAGAGCGGCCTGGCGGCGACCGCGACCAGCCAACTCAAACGGGACGGCTTCAACGTGATGACGCCAGACGACTATCCGAGTGCGGTGAACACGACGACCGTTTTGTTCTCGCCCGGCAACGAGCAGGCCGCGGCGACCGTGGCGTCCTCGTTCGCCAACGCCAAGGTGCAGCGGGTTTCCGGCTATGGCCAAGTCGTTCAGGTGGTGCTCGGGCCCGACTTCAAGTCGGTCGCCACGCCCCAACCGAGCGGCTCGTCGATCAGCCTGCAGATCGAACGCGGCTCCGGCAGCGCCCCGGCGAAGCTGCCCGAGGACCTGACGGTGACCAACGCGGCCGACACCACCTGCGAGTAAGCGCTTTTGGCGGCGCTCCGCCGCCCTTTTTCGCCGACGAGAACGTAGGCTTGGCGATATGCGGACCGCCTATCATGAGCAGCTCTCGGAGCTGTCCGAGCGGCTGGGCGACATGTGCGGGCTGGCGGGCATCGCCATGGAACGCGCCACGCAGGCCCTGCTGCAGGCGGATCTGGTGCTGGCCGAACAAGTGATTTCCGACCACGAGAAGATCGCCACACTGAGCGCCCAAGCCGAGGAAAGCGCCTTCGTGCTGCTGGCCTTGCAGGCACCGGTCGCCGGTGATCTGAGGTCCATCGTGAGCGCCATTCAGATGGTGGCCGACATCGACCGGATGGGCGCGCTCGCCCTGCACGTCGCGAAGATCGCCCGCCGTCGGCATCCGCAGCACGCGCTGCCCGAAGAGGTCAACGGCTACTTCGCCGAAATGGGCCGGGTCGCAGTCGAATTGGGCAACAGCGCGCAAGAGGTGGTGATGTCGCGCGACCCGGAGAAAGCCGCCCGGATCCGCGAAGAGGACGACGCGATGGACGATTTGCATCGCCACCTGTTCTCGGTGTTGATGGACCGCGAATGGAAGTACGGTGTGGCGGCCGCCGTCGACGTCACCCTGCTGGGCCGGTTCTACGAGCGCTTCGCCGACCACGCCGTCGAAGTGGCCAGGCGCGTCATCTTCCAGGCGACCGGCAAGCTCCCCGAAGAAGAAACGAAACCCGCCTCGCAGTAAGCGAACCGCATGCGGGCTAGCCGAACCGGCCCGAGATGTAGTCCTCCGTCGCCTTCTGGCTGGGGTTGGAGAAGATCTTCTCGGTGTCGTCGACCTCGATCAACCGCCCCGGTTTTCCGACGGCTTCGAGGTTGAAGAACGCGGTGTAGTCGCTGACCCGTGCCGCCTGCTGCATGTTGTGGGTGACGATGACGATGGTGTAGTCCTGCTTCAGCTCGCTGATCAGCTCCTCGATGGCCATCGTCGATATCGGGTCCAGCGCCGAGCAGGGCTCGTCCATGAGCAGCACGTCCGGCTGCACGGCGATCGCGCGCGCGATGCACAAGCGCTGCTGCTGCCCCCCGGACAGCCCGCCGCCGGGCCTGTCCAACCGGTCCTTGACCTCATCCCAGAGGTTCGCGCCCCGCAGCGAGTATTCAGCGGTCTCGTCGAGCAGCTTGCGGTTGCGCACGCCCTGCAACTTCAAACCGGCCACCACGTTGTCACGAATCGACATGGCCGGGAACGGGTTCGGTCGCTGGAACACCATCCCGATCGCGCGGCGCACGCCCACCGGGTCGACGCCGGCGCCGTAGATGTCCTCGTCGTCGAGCAGCACGCTGCCCTCCACCCGACCGCCGGGGACCACCTCGTGCATCCGGTTGAGCGTGCGCAGCACCGTCGTCTTGCCGCAGCCCGACGGGCCGATGAAGGCCGTCACGCTGCGGGGAAGGATCGACAGCGTCACATCCCCTACCGCGTGGAACGAACCGTAGTAGATGTTGACGGCTTTCAGGTCCAACCGCTTGGCCACTTACTGCTCCTGCCTATGACGTTTTCGCGCCAAGAAATTTCGCTATCACTCGGGCCCCGATATTGATAATCGCGATCACCAGGATGAGGGTTAGGGCGGCACCCCACAACCGATCCGTGGGGACCGGGTTCACGCCGGCGCCGGCGCTGGTCTGGTTGTACATCATGCCGGGCAGCGTCCCCATGAATCCACTGAAGATGTCGAAGCTCATAGATTGGGCGTAGCCGACGAGGATCAGCAGCGGCGCCGTCTCCCCCATCACCCTGGCCACCGCCAGCATGATGCCCGTCATGATGCCCGACATCCCGGTCGGGAGCACGACCCTGACGATCGTCTTCCACTTCGGGATGCCCAGCGCGTAGCTGGCCTCGCGGAGATCCACCGGCACGATCCGCAGCATCTCCTCGGTGGCCCGCACGATCACCGGAAGCATCAACAGGACCAGCGCGAGGCAGACCGCCAACTCGGACCGGGGAAGCCCCAACGTCGTCACGAACAGCGCATAGACGAACAAGGCCGCCACGATCGAGGGCACGCCGGCCAGGATGTCCACCATGAACGTGACCAGCCTGCCCAGCGGGGTGCCGCCACCGTATTCGGCGAGATAGATGGCGAGCAGGAGGCCGATCGGGATGGAGATCAGCGCACATACCGATCCTTGCAGCACCGTGCCGACAATGGCGTGGTAGGCGCCGCCGCCCGCCACGAAAGCCGTTATGCCCGCTTGCGAGTGCGTCCACCACACGGTCGACGTGACCGCCTTGGACCCCTTGGCGATCACCGAGTACATCACCAAGAGCAAGGGCGTCACCGCGATCACCGTCGACAGCGACACCAGCCCCATCGCAAGGCGATCGGCGGCCCGGCGGCGCCGGCTGGGCCTCGAGAAGGCGCGCGGCTTCAGCGGGCGGTCCAACATCGAGGTCATCGGGCGCCCCAGCGGGTCCCGGCGGCGGCCCCGCGGGCCAGCGCGTCGACCAGGAAGGTCAGCACGAAAAGCGCCAGCCCCGCGGCGATGTACGCGCCCGCCTTGTATTGGTCGTTGAACTGCGCCGCGGTCCCCGCGATCTTGGTCGCGACCGTGGAGCCGCCGTCGAACAGCGACCAGCCAAACGCCGCCTGTGTCCCCCGCAGGATGATCAGCAGCGCGACCGTCTCCCCCATCGCGCGCCCGAGCCCCAGCACCGCCGCGCTGATGTATCCCGACCGGCCGAACGGGAGCACGATCGTCCGCACCACTTCCCAACGGGTGGCGCCGAGCGCCAGGGCGGCCTCGACCTCGTCCTGCGGTGTCTGGATGAACACCTCGCGGGTGACGGCGGTGATGATCGGCAGGATCATCACCGCCAGGACGATGCCCCCGGTGAAGATGGTGCCGCCACCGGCCACCGACGCGTTGCCGTTGGCGAACAGGAAGCACCAGCCCAGGGAGCGGTTCAGCCAGGTCGCGACGGGCCGCAGCTGCGGCGCCAGCACATACGGCCCCACGCGCCGTAGATGATCGAGGGCACCCCGGCCAGCAGATCGACGGCATAGGCCAGCGGGCCGACCGCGCGCCGCGACGAATACTGGGTGATGAAGATCGCGACGCCCAGCGCGACCGGCATCGCCAGGATCAACGCGAACGCCGACACGAACACGGTGACCTTCAGCAGGTCGGAGATGCCGAAGTGCATGGCCGACGTGTCGGTGGTGATCCAGTTCCCGCCGTAGGTGAAGAAGTTCTCGCGATTGCGCTTCAACGCGGGCACCGCCTGCAGCAGCAGGAATCCGGCGATCGCCGCGATCACGGCCACGATCAGCAAGCCCGATCCGTTGGCGAGCCAGCGGAAGGCCCGATCCCCGACGTGGGGGCGGGCATCCCCCCACGGGCTGATCGGTATCAACGGCGCCTCGGGAAACGGCGCGGCAACGGTCGCGCCCGAGCCGGCGTCGTTCGGGTTTGGCGTGGTCACGGTGGTCCCGGCACAGTCTTGTCGCTCCTCATGCCCGGGCGGCTGGGTTACTGCAGGGCGTTGATCGCCGCAACCAGCCGCTCTTTGACCTTATCGGGCAGCGGCACATAGCCGGCGGATGGCAGATCGGCCTGCCCGCTGCCGGCCGCCACCGTCAGGAACGACTTGATCGCGCTGGAAGTGTCGGAATCGGAGCCCTTCGAGCACACGATCTCGTACGTGGCCAACACCAGCGGGTAGGCACCCGGCTCCTGGGAGGTGTACATCGGGTTGAGGTCAAGCACCAAGTCGTTGCCGTCGGCCATGAAGTCGGCGGCCTTCACGGCCTGTCCGGCCGTCTCGTTGGTGAGCGGGACGACGACGCCCTTGTTCGTGGCGATTCGGGCGTAGGGCATGCCGCCCTGGTCGGCAAAGCCCTTCTCGACGTACCCGATGGCGCCCGGGGTGGCCCGCACGGCCTGGACAACCCCGGCCGACTTCGCGGCCCCCTCGCCGACCCCGCCCTGAAACTCGGTGCCCACGCCCTTGGTCCAGCTCTGCGGTGCCGCAGCCGTCAGGTATTTCTGCACGTTGTCGGTCGTGCCCGACGAGTCCGTCCGGTAGATCGGCGTGACCTTGGTATCGGGCAGCGGGACACCGGGATTGAGGGCCGCCAGGATCGGGTCATTCCACGCCGTGATCCTCCCGCTGAAGATCTTGGCCAGCGCGTCACTACTGACCACCAGCGCCGGAACATCGGCCAGGTGGTAGACCAGCGCGATCGGCCCGAAGACCAGCGGCAGGTCCCACGCCGGGTTGCCGTCGCAGCGCGCGGCGGCCGGACCGATCTGGTCGGCGGCCAGCGGGGAGTCGGCGCCCGCGAAGTCGACATGGCCGGCGATGAACTGCTCGCGGCCGGCCCCGGAACCCGTGGGGTTGTATGCCACGCTCTTACCCGGGCAATACTGGCCCCAGACCTGGTTGAACAGCGCCATTGCGTTCTGCTGAGCCGTCGAGCCTTCAGCCGTCAGCTTGTTCTTGCCGCCGCAGCCCGCCGTGCCGGTCGGCCCGGACACGGCCGCCGGCGACGCGCCACGGCGGTTCTGATCGCTGCCACAACCGGTCACCGTGCCGCTGCCGACGGCCAGGGCCAACACCAAAGCGGCCAGCGCCCTTCCTCCCCTGTGGAGCCTCACCGATCTCGCTTCCTTAACGCGTCCGGACCCGCGTGTGCACCGCCGGCCATCTCCCAAAAGGTTGCCAGGTCGCGGCGAAAATATGCTCCGACGCAGGCCGCGGCAGCGTTTCCCCTGGCAAGTGCGGGTGAACGGGCGGGGGCCGGACCCGCCGCCCGCCCGTTGTCAGCCGGAAGCGAGGGCGTAGGCGGTGTCGACGCTGTGGGTGCTGAAGCCCAAGCGCTCATAGGTGCGCACCGCCGCGAGGTTGTCCGACTCCACGTAGAGCAGCACGGTCGGTTCGGCCGTGTCCGCCAGCCGGCGCGCCAACGACTCGATGCCGACGGCCGTCAGCATCTTGCCCAAGCCCCGGCCCTGCGCGGACGGGTCGACGCCCACGACGTAGACCTCCCCCAGGCCGGGTTCGTCGGGATGCACCTTGGTCCAGTGGAAGCCGAGCAGCCTGCCCGGCTCGTCGGCTTCGGACTCGTCGAGCGCCAGGAACAATCCGGCCGGGTCGAACCACGGTTCGTCGCGACGCTCGGCGAGCTGGACTTCGGTCCAGCCGCCCTGTTCGGGATGGTCGGCGAAGGCGGCGTTGTTGACGCGCAGCAGCTCCGCGTCGTCGGCGGTGCCCGCGTAGGTGCGGATCCGTACGCCGGGCACGGGGCGGACCAGGTCATGGGTGTCACGCAGCGTGCGCCGCATCTGCAGCAGTTCGCGCACCGGGACCAAGCCCAGCGCGGACGCGGTGGCCCGGGCCGGCCCGAGAGTGCCGTGCGCCCAGAACCGGTTGCGCCCGGCGGTATCGGTGAGCGCCGCACGCGCCAACGCCGTCCCGAAACCGCGCCGCCGCGCCCGCGGGTGCACCACGAGCTCCGCCATTGCGGCATCCGCGTCGCGCGAGAGGTTGAGGTAGCCGACGACATCGTCGCCCTCGCCGATGAGCAGGTGCCCGGTGCGGTCGTGCGCCAGTTCACGCAGCACCTGTTCACCGACGGGCGCCACCCCATCGAATTTCGCTGCCGCCGTGACCAATTCGCGCACCTGCCGCCGCTCGTCCGCGGTCAGCGTCGAGCGCCAGACGGGCCCGGTCACTGACTGCGCAACGGATCGCCCAGCGGCTCTTGCAGATCTTCGGAGTCGGACTCGACGGCCTCGCCGTCCTCGGGCTCCGCGATCGGCGCCCGGCCGCGGGCCGGCCGGACGGCCTTGTAGCCGACGTTGCGGACGGTGCCGATCAAGGCCTCGTATTCGGGTCCGAGTTTCGCGCGCAGTCGGCGCACGTGCACATCGACCGTGCGGGTGCCGCCGAAGAAGTCGTACCCCCACACCTCGTGCAACAGCTGCGCGCGGGTGAACACGCGCCCGGCGTGCTGCGCCAGGTACTTGAGCAATTCGAACTCTTTGTAGGTCAGGTCGAGCGGGCGGCCCCGCAGCCGCGCGGTGTAGGTGCCCTCGTCGATCACCAGCTCACCCAGACTCACCTTGCCGGCGCTCTCCTGGTCCGCGAGGCCGCCCCGGCGACCAATCACCAGCCGCAGCCTCGCGTCGATCTCGGCGGGCCCGGTGCTCGGCAGCAGGATCTCGTCCAGCCCCCAGTCGGCGCTGACCGCCACCAGACCGCCCTCGCTGACGACAGCCAGGACCGGGACCGACCGCCCCGCCGTGCTGAGGAGGCGGCAAAGACCGCGCGCCGACGACAGGTCGGTACGCGCGTCCACGAGCACCGCGTCCGCCGTCCCGGCTTCGAGCAACGACGACGGTTCCGCCGGAGCCGTCCGGACGGTGTGGGGCAGCAGCGACAACGACGGCAGGACCGGGTCGGGATGCAGCTCCGAGGTCAGCAGTAATAGCTCCAACTAGCCCCTCCAGCTCGGGGGAACGGCATCTTCACAATTCGCAACGCCACGACGCGTTAGTTGCCAGGCCACCTAACGATAACTTGCCACCTGCCATTTTTGCGTGGTGACCAAGCACTGTGAGCCCCGCCACCCGGGCGGCCGGCCGCCCCGCGGGCGGGCGGTTACGCCACAATGTGCGGGTGCGCAAGATGCTGATCGCGGTGGCGGCCGCGGTGATCGCCGTGGCCGTCCTGGCGCTCGGTGCGGTGGCCGTCGACTATGGGAGCAGCATCTACGCCGAATACCGACTGTCCGGCAGCGTGCGGAAAGTGGCCGGCCTGAAGTCCGACCCCTTCGTGGCCATCGTGGCGTTTCCGTTCATCCCCCAGGCGATGCGCGGCCGCTACAACCAGGTGGAGATCAAGGCCAACGCCGTCGACCATGCGACAGTCGGCAAGGCCACCCTCGAAGCCACGATGTACTCCGTCGATTTGAGCCGGTCCTCCTGGCTGATCGGGCCAACTGCCGAGCTGCCGGTGGGCAAACTGGAGAGCCGCATCATCATCGATTCGACACACCTGGGCCGCTACCTGGGGATCAGCGACCTGATGGTGGAGGCCCCGCCGCGGGAAACCAACACCGCCACCGGCGGCGTCACCGCGTCGGGCATCTCCGACAGCCACGGGCTGGTCTTCAGCGGCACCCCGCACTCGGCCAACTTCGAGCACCGGGTCAGCGTCTCGGTGGACCTCTCCATCGCCCCGGACGACCAGGCGACACTGGTGATCACCCCGACCGGCGTCCTGACCGGCGCGGACACCGCGGACCAGGCCGTTCCGGACGACAGGCGGGAGGCGGTGCTGCACGCCTTCGCCACCAGGGTGCCCAACCAGCGGCTCCCGTTCGGGGTTGCGCCCAAGACCGAGGGGGCGCGCGGCTCCGATGTCATCATCGAGGGCATCAGCTACGGCGTGACCGTCGACCTGGATCGCTTCAAGCAGTCGTAACCCGGCCGCCGCCCGGTTCCCGCCGGCCGCGCGGCAACCACCGCCGGATTTGATCACTCCCCCTCATTGGGTAAGCTGGCCGACGTGCTAGCCCGCCTTGAGCCTCTGCTCACGCAACGCCGCGCAGTCGACCTGTGCCGCATCGCGGGCTGTTGCTGTTGCTGTAGCTGCTGAGTTGCCGCGCGCCCTCGCGTAGCACTCGGAGCAGCCCCGGAACGTCACCGAGGCCAGTCTCCCGTCGTTCGTTCCCAAAGCAACAGGCGTATCCAGGAGTAGCACCGTGCCGAGCAGCAACATCACGACCCAGCCCGACACCGTCGACGTGCGCGGCCCGAGATTCGCCGCCTGGGTCACCACCGCCGTCCTCGTCATCACGCTCGCCGTGTCCGTCGCCAGCGCGCCGGCGGCGGCGGCCGTCCTGGCCGTGCAGGCCGTCGTCTTCGCCGTCGGCGCCGTCGCCGGTCCCCGCAAGCACCCGTATGGGCGTGTGTTCGCCCGCGTCGTGGCGCCCCGGCTGGGCCCCGTCGCGGAGCGCGAACCCGTCGCACCGCTGAAGTTCGCCCAGCTCGTCGGCCTGATCTTCGCGCTAGCGGGTGTGGCCGCGTTCGCCGCGGGTGCCTTCTTGGCCGGCGTCATCGCCACCGCCGCGGCGCTCGTCGCGGCGTTCCTCAACGCCGCCTTCGGCATCTGCCTTGGCTGCCAGCTCTATCCCCTGGTCGCGCGCTTGCGAGGCGCCGCGCGCACCGCTTGACCCGTTCCCAGCAAGCGATCGAAAGGATCCCCCGCATGGCACGCTCCGACGTCCTGGTCTCCGCGGACTGGGCCGAGAGCAATCTCAGCAATCCTCAGGCCGTCGGTGTCGTCTTCGTCGAAGTCGACGAGGACACCAGCGCATACGACACCGGCCACATCCCCGGCGCGATCAGGCTGGACTGGCGTTCCGATTTGCAGGACCCGGTCAAGCGCGACTTCGTCGACGCGCAGCAATTTTCGAAGCTGCTCAGCGAACGCGGCGTCGCCAACGACGACACCGTGATCCTCTACGGCGGCAACAACAACTGGTTCGCCGCCTACGCCTACTGGTACTTCAAGCTGTACGGCCACGAAAAGGTCAAGCTGCTCGACGGCGGCCGCAAGAAGTGGGAACTCGACGGGCGGATCCTGTCCAGGGACGCGGTCAGCAGGCCGGCCACCTCGTACACGGCCGCGGCACCGGACAACAGCATCCGCGCCTTCCGCGACGAGGTCATCGCGGCCATCAACACCAAGAACCTGGTCGACGTGCGCTCGCCCGACGAGTTCTCCGGCAAGATCCTGGCCCCGGCGCACCTGCCGCAGGAGCAGAGCCAGCGGCCCGGCCACATTCCCGGGGCGATCAACGTGCCGTGGAGCAAGGCCGCCAACGAGGACGGCACCTTCAAGTCCGACGAGGAGTTGGCCAAGCTCTACGCCGACGCCGGCCTGGACGGCACCAAGGAGACGATCGCGTACTGCCGGATCGGGGAGCGTTCGTCGCACACCTGGTTCGTGCTGCGGGAATTACTCGGCCACCGAAACGTCAAGAACTACGACGGAAGTTGGACGGAATACGGCTCCCTGGTGGGTGCCCCGATTGAGTTGGGAAGCTGATATGTGCTCTGCCCCGAAGCAAGGAGTGACGCTGCCCGCCAGCGTCGACTTGGAGAAGGAAACGGTGATCACCGGCCGCGTCGTCGACGGCGAGGGTCAGGCGGTGGGTGGCGCGTTCGTCCGCTTGCTCGACTCCTCGGACGAGTTCACGGCCGAGGTCGTCGCGTCGGCAACCGGTGACTTCCGGTTCTTCGCGGCGCCCGGATCGTGGACGCTGCGGGCCCTGTCGGCGGTCGGGAACGGGAATGCCGTGGTGAGCCCCTCGGGCGCGGGCATCCACGAGGTGGACGTCAAGATCGCCTGAGACCCCGGCTGGCCTGACCGGGAACCGGCGGGGCGAATAGACTTGTCCCCGTGGTGCTCTTCTTCGAGATCATGCTGGTCGTGGCGGTCGTGGTGATCTCCTGGTTCGCGCTGTACACGCTGTACCGGCTCATCACCGACGAATCGTGACCAGCGCCGGCGACGATCCAGTGGGGGGACCTCCCGCTTACGGGGGACGCAGCGACGAGCCATCGAGTTCCGCGAGCTCCGGTGACCGTGCGGTGGCTGCGGCCGCCGAGCGCGCCAAGGTGACCGCCGGGCGCAACATCCCCGCCTTCGACGACCTGCCGCTTCCCGCCGACACCGCCAACCTGCGTGAGGGCGCCAACCTCAATGACGCCTTGCTCGCGCTGCTGCCGCTGGTCGGGGTGTGGCGTGGACACGGCGAGGGCCGCGGGCACGACGGCGACTACCGCTTCGGCCAGCAGATCGTGGTATCGCACGACGGCGGCGACTATCTGAATTGGGAATCGCGCTCGTGGCGGCTCAGCGAAACGGGCGATTACCAGGAACGCGGCTTGCGCGAGACGGGGTTCTGGCGCTTCGTCAGCGACCCCGACGACCCCAGCGAATCCCAGGCCATCGAGTTGCTCCTGGCCCACTCGGCCGGCTACGTCGAATTGTTCTACGGACGGCCGCGCACCCAGTCGTCGTGGGAGTTGGTGACCGACGCGCTGGCCCGCAGCCGGTCGGGCGTGCTGGTCGGTGGCGCCAAACGGCTCTACGGCATCGTCGAGGGCGGCGACTTGGCCTACGTCGAGGAACGGGTGGACGCCGACGGCGGCCTGGTCCCGCACCTTTCGGCGCGGCTGTCGCGGTACGCCGGGTAACCGCCGACCCGTTGCCCGCCTGGGCAATCGGGGGCTCGCACCGACCCGCAACCATTGCGCCAGTACCCAAGCCGTGGCGCAAATTTCGTTGCAGAGAATGCGGCCGCATTCGTGCCGGCGTTTACGAAAAGTGGAACGCAAACTCGCCGGGCAGATAGCCGCAAAGGTGAGCCGGTAACCGCGTCCGGACATGGCGCGGCCCCCGAGCAATGCTCCTGGTTGGACAAACCGGAAGCTCGGGGGCCGGGTGACTGCGGGGAATTCGCTAGCGCGCGTGAATCGCCAGCTCTTCCGAGCCACTGCAGCTAGCGCGCAGCCACCTCACATGTCCATGAAGCTATCAATTCCCGGACCACCTCCCTTCCTGTGTACGGCCGACCGTACCCGCGATCCCGCGAGCCGACAACACAATTCAGCGCTCAGCGATCGCTGACGATCGCCGAGTCGACCAAGGCGGAGAATTCGGCCGCCAGCGGAGTGCGGGGCAGCGGGCGGCCGTCGAGGGTATGGACGCGGGCCGCCAGCGTCATGCTCGATACCAACCAAATCCCTTGCGCGGCATGCAGATCGGCCGGCCGCAATGCGCGGTAGTCGCAGTCGTAGCCCTTCGCCCGGGCCACCTCGAAGAGGGCCTGCTGCGTGGTGCCGCGCAAAATCGGATACCAGGGCGGCGGTGTCAGCAGGCACGGGTTCCCGCCCGCCGCGTCTTCGTGATCGGTGGCGATCACGACAGTCGAGCGCGGGCCCTCCAGGATGTAGCCGTCCGAGCTGACGAAGATCACGTCGCCGGCGCCCCGGCGCGCGGCATGACGCAACGCGGCCATGTTGACGGCATAGGACAGCGTCTTGGCCCCGGCCAGCAGCCACGGCATCGCGTCGGCACCGGCCGCGGGCAGTCCGCGGTCCAAGGTCACCGCGGCCAGCCCCTCGCGACGAACGGCCGTCACCCGTTCGGGGACGGCGTTGACCATCACGTAGGTGGTCGGCGTCGTCCCGCCCTCCCGGCCGCGGCTGTAGATCAGGCGCATCGCGCCTTCGTCGGCGGTGCCCGCGACCCACTCCCGGGTGGCCACGTCGATCGCGCTGCGCCAGCTCGGCAGGTCCGGCTCGGGCAGATCCATCAGCCGGGCGGACTGGGTGAGCCGCTGCAGATGGGACTCGACCAGACAGGGCCTGCCGTCGCGGACCAGCAGCGTCTCGAAGATGCCGTCGCCGCGAACCGCCGCCAGGTCGTCGGCGTGCAGCAGCGGCGCATCCGGCGGATGAACCGCGCCGTCCAGAGTGACGATCACACCCGTCTGGCCTGCCATGGACGTAAAGCCTAGCCGCGAGCGTGCGGCAGGCCGCGCAGTCGCCGCAGCGGGGGCCGAATCCGTAGAGTTGACGTGTGAACGCAGTGCCTGCACCCGATAGCGGCCCCGACGCGGGCGCCGTCTGGCATTACGGCGATCCCCTGGGCGAGCAGCGCGCGGCCGAAACCGGTGCGGTCGTCGTGGACCGCTCGCATCGCGCGGTGCTCACGCTCACGGGTAGCGATCGCCAGAAGTGGCTGCACAGCATCTCCACCCAACACGTCAGCGACCTCCCCGAGGGCGCCAGCACGCAGAACCTCAGCCTCGACGGTCAGGGCCGCGTCGAGGATCACTGGGTCCAAACCGAACTCGGCGACACCACGTACCTCGACACCGAACCGTGGCGCGGTGAACCGCTGCTCGAGTACCTGCGCAAGATGGTCTTCTGGTCCGACGTCGCCCCGGCTGCCGCCGACATGGCCGTGCTTTCGCTGTTGGGCCCGCGCCTGTCCGACCCGGCGGTGCTCGAAGCGCTCGGCGTGGACGCCCTGCCCGCCGAGCTGACGGCGATGCCGCTCGCGGGTGGGGGCTTCGCGCGGCGGATGCCCGGCCTCCCGGCCGGCCAGATCGAATTGGATCTGGTGGTCCCGCGCGGCGAGTCCGCCGGTTGGCAGGAGCGTCTGGTGCGGGCGGGACTGCGACCGGCGGGGATATGGGCCTACGAGGCGCACCGGGTGGCGGCGCTGCGCCCGCGGCTGGGCGTCGACACCGACGAGCGCACGATCCCGCACGAGGTGGGCTGGATCGGCGGCGCCGTCCACTTGGACAAGGGCTGTTATCGGGGCCAAGAGACCGTCGCGCGGGTGCACAACTTGGGTAAGCCGCCCCGGATGCTGGTGCTGTTGCACCTCGACGGTTCGGTCGACCGCCCCTCGACGGGTGACCCGGTGCTCGCCGACGGTCGCGCGGTCGGCCGCCTGGGCACCGTGGTGGATCACGTGGACCTCGGGCCGGTGGCCCTGGCGCTCGTCAAGCGCGGGGTGCCGGCGGACACGGAATTGGCGACCGGCCCGCAAGGCTCGGTGGCTGCGGTGATCGACGCCGATTCCCTGCCAGCCGCGGAACAGATCGGCGCGGGACGGCTGGCCGTTGAACGGTTGCGGGGCGGTGCGAGATAATTGTGAATGACGTCCGCCACAGCGGCAGGGGGCACCGACGCCCGACCGTGAGGCACGGTAAACTGTCGGCAGGACAATAACGACACCAGGAGATCGGAGCCGCCTGATTCGGGCCGCTCCGTTATTGCGCGAGGGGGTTCCCCCATGGGCCGCGGCCGGGCTAAGGCAAAGCAGACCAAGGTTGCTCGAGAACTCAAATACAGTTCCCCGCAGACCGACTTCCAGCGGCTTCAGCAAGAGCTGGCAGGAACGGGCGCCGGCGACTCCACCGAGCTGGAGGACGACGGCGTCGGCGACTCCTGGGAAGCCAGCGACGACTGGCGCCGCTGAGACTCACGCCGGAGTGCCCGTGCCATCCCCTTCGGCCCGGCCCTCATCCGGCTCCGGCCTTCTAAAACCTGGGGTGCTGCCCGACGAGCTTCGCTCGCGGCCCCTCCTTACCGCCTTTGCACACGGTTCCCAGGACCCAGCAGTCCAAATGCCGGGCCGTCAAAATGGCCAGGGCGCGGTCCGTGTCCTCGGGCGCGACGACCGCGACCATGCCCACGCCCATGTTGAACGTCTTCTCCATCTCGTCCCGCGTCACCCGGCCACGCTGGGCGATCATGGCGAAAACCGGTGCCGGGGTCCACGTCCCACGGTCGATTTCCGCGACCAGCCCGTGCGGGATGACGCGTTGCAGGTTGCCGGCCAGCCCGCCGCCGGTGACATGGCAGAACGTGCGGACATGGGTTTCGGCCGTCAGCGCCAGGCAGTCCTTGGCATAGATCCGCGTGGGCTCCAACAGCTCTTCACCCAGCGTGCGGCCGAATTCCTCGACATAACCGGCCAGGTTCATCCGGTCGATCTCGAGTAGCACCGTGCGGGCCAGCGAGTACCCGTTGGAATGCAGGCCGGAGGAGCCCATCGCGATGATCGTGTCGCCGGGCTTGACGCGATCGGGACCCAGCACGTCATCGGCCTCGACGACACCGACACCGGTCGCCGAGATGTCGTAGTGGTCCGGTTCCATCAGCCCGGGGTGCTCGGCGGTCTCGCCGCCGAGCAAAGCGCAGCCGGCGCGCACGCATCCCTCGGCGATGCCCGCCACGATAGCGCTGAGCCGCTCCGGCACCGTCCGGCCCACCGCGATGTAGTCCTGCAGGAACAGCGGCTCGGCACCGCAGACCACGAGGTCGTCGACCACCATCGCGACCAGGTCCAGGCCGACGGTGTCGTGCTTGTCCATCGCCTGGGCGACCGCCAGCTTGGTTCCCACACCGTCGGTGGACGCCGCAAGCAGCGGTTCGCGGTAGTCGTTGCGCAAGGCGAACAGGCCGGCGAACCCGCCCAGGCCGCCGCGCACCTCGGGCCTGGTGGCCCTGGTCGCCAGGGGCTTGAACATCTCGACGGCACGGTCACCGGCCTCAATGTCCACCCCGGCCGACGCGTAGGTGATGCCGTGGCTGCCCGGGTTTCGTCCGGGGCTTTTTCCGGGATCCGTCATCGCGATAAAGGCTACCGGGCGCCGCCCACCGCCGTTATCAAACGTCTGGGAAGGGGCGCGCCGGACGTCCGTCATTGAACGATCGGCACTTCGTCGGGCGCCAGATCGTCGAGCCCGGCCCCGCGAGCTGCATTGGTGAGCATGTGCTCGATGACGTTCTTACCCAGGGCCGTCTCCTCGGGCAGTTCGATCGGATACTGGCCGTCGAAGCAGGCGGTGCACAGCCGCGACGCGGGTTGCTCGGACGCCGCCACCAGGCCGCGCAGCGAGATGTAGCCCAGGGTGTCGGCGCCGATGGCGTGCCGCACCGCTTCGAGCATCTCCTCTTTGTCTTGCACGGCGTTGGCGATCAACTCTGCCGGCGACGGGAAGTCGATACCGTAGAAGCAGGGCCACTTCACCGGCGGCGACGCGATCCGCACGTGGACTTCGACGGCGCCGGCCTCGCGCAGCATGCGCAGCAGCGCCCGCTGGGTGTTGCCGCGGACGATCGAGTCGTCGACGACGATCAGCCGCTTGCCGCGGATGACCTCGCGAAGCGGGTTGAGCTTCAAGCGGATACCGAGCTGGCGGATTGTCTGGGACGGCTGGATGAAGGTCCGCCCGACGTAGGCGTTCTTCATCAGACCCTGCCCGTACGGAATGCCGGACTCCTGCGCGTACCCGACCGCGGCGGGCGTGCCCGACTCGGGAACCCCGATCACCAGGTCGGCGTCCACCGGGCATTCACGGGCCAGCCGGCGACCGATCTCCACCCGGGTGGCGTGCACGGATCGGCCGGCGATCGTGCTGTCCGGGCGGGCCAGGTAGACGTACTCGAAGACGCAGCCCTTGGGGGTGGGATTGGCGAAGCGCGTCGAGCGCACGCCGTCGGCGTCGATCGCCAGCAGCTCGCCCGGCTCGATGTCGCGCACGAACGAGGCGCCGACGATGTCGAGCGCGGCCGTTTCGGAGGCCACCACCCAGCCACGATCCAGCCGTCCGAGCGAAAGCGGCCGCACCCCATGGGGATCGCGGCAGGCATAGAGGGTGTTCTCGTCCATGAACGTCAGGCAGAACGCGCCGCGTACGGTCGGCAGCAGTTCCAGGGCTGCCTGCTCGAGGGTGGAGTCCGCCGAGCCGTGGGCGAGCAACGCGCCCAAGATGTCGGAGTCCGTCGTCGCCGGGGCGGGGCAGCGCCGGGCGATCAGCCCCGCGTCGCGGGCGCGGGCGGCGAGCTCGGCAGTGTTGACCAGATTTCCGTTGTGTCCCAGAGCAACACCGGTGCCGGCGGCGGTGTTGCGGAACACCGGCTGCGCGTTCTCCCACGTGGTGTCGCCCGTGGTGGAGTAGCGGCAGTGCCCGATGGCGACGTGGCCCGGCATCGCCGCGAGGGTCTGCTCGTCGAACACCTGGCTGACCAAACCCAAGTCCTTGAAGACCAGGACCTGGGATCCGTCGGCGACGGCGATGCCCGCGGCTTCCTGCCCGCGATGCTGCAGGGCGTAGAGGCCGTAATAGGTGAGTTTGGCGACATCCTCGCCAGGGGCCCAGACCCCAAAGACACCGCACTCTTCACGGGGCGAGTTCAGGTCCTGCTCGGGTTCCTCGACGGTCACGATCGGGCGGCTCCCTGGGGAACGGTTGGTGACGTAACGGAGTCTACGGGTCCGACGCCCGCGACTGCGAATTACCAGCGCGTGTTGGGCGCCGAAAATTCCCTCCACCAAGCCTGAACCTGCAGTTCACGGTTACAATTCAGCTGACATCGAACAACGGCAGATAGTGTTCGATGTCACCGGCCCGGGATCCGGACAGCGTCAGCGCACCGGCGTCCTTCGCCTCGTCGAAGGGCACCAATCCGGCAGCCAACAGCAGCCACGTCCGCGGATCGGTTTCCACCACGTTGGGCGGCGTGCCCCGGGTGTGCCTGGGCCCGGGAATGCACTGCACGGCGACGAACGGCGGAATCCGCACCTCGACGCTGGCGCCGGGCGCCACCCCGGCCAGGGTGCGCGCGGTGAGCCGGACGGCGGCGCCGAGGCTTTCGCGGTCGGGGGCGGGCCACGATTCGTCTCGCAGCCAGTCGGCGACGGCCAACACGGCCTGCCGGGTCTTTGCCGGATCGGCCTTTTGGCGGGCGGCCATACCCTAGGGTCTCAGACTCATGGAGCGTCGTCGCTTGCGGCGCGGGCCACCGTACAAGACCGTCGGCCTCGTGACGCTCGTCATCACGGGTTTGGTCGGGTCGCTCCTGTACCTACAGTTCCGGGGCGACCTCACGCCGGCGACGAAGCTGACCATGGTCGCCGCCCGCGCCGGCCTCATGATGGACCCCGGATCCAAGGTGACCTACAACGGGGTGCAGATCGGCCGGGTGGCGAGCATTTCCGAGATCTCCCGCGACGGCAAACCCGCCGCCAAGGTGGTGCTCGCCATCACCCCCCGGTACGTCAAAACGATCCCGGCCAACGTGGCGGCCGCCATCAAGGCGACCACGGTGTTCGGCAACAAATACGTCGCGTTGAGCTCGCCGCCCGCGCCCGCCGGGCATTCGATCACGCCGTCGACCGTCATCGACGCGACGGCGGTGACGACAGAGTTCAACACCGTGTTCGAGACGCTGATCGCCATTGCCGAGAAAATCGATCCGGTCAAGGTGAACCTCTCGCTCAGCGCGGCCGCACAAGCGCTGACGGGATTGGGCGACAAATTCGGCGCCTCTCTGGTCAACGGCGACGCGATCTTCGACGACGTCAACCCGCGGATGCCCGAGCTGCGGGCCGACATCGCGCGCCTGGCCGCCCTCGGTGAGACATACGCCCACGCCTCACCCGACCTTTGGGACGCGCTCGAGCACGCGGTCACCGCGGCGCGCACCCTCAACCGCCGGCAAGCCGATCTGGACGCGGCGCTGCTGGCGGCGGCCGGACTGGGTACCGCGGGCGCCGACGTGTTCGGGCGCGCCGGACCGTACCTGGCGCGGGGCGCCACCGACCTGGTCGGCTCCAGCCAACTCCTCGACGAGTACAGTCCGGAAATCTTCTGCACCATCAGAAATTTCAACGAAGTCGGGCCCAAGATCCACAACGCCCTCGGCGACAACGGCTATTCGCTGGGCGCCCACGCGGCGGGCGCGATCGCCGGGGCCCCCAACCCATACATCTGGCCGGAGAATCTGCCGCGGACCAACGCCAGGGGCGGTCCCGGTGGCCGGCCGGGCTGTTGGCAGACCATCACCCGGGAGTTGTGGCCGGCTCCGTTTCTGGTGATGGACACCGGCGCAAGCATGGCCCCCTACAACCACTTCGACCTCGGGTCGCCGCTTTTCCTCGAACACGTGTGGGGCCGCCAGGTGGGCGACTACACCATCAACCCGTGACGCCGCACGCCCAACGCGGCGATCGCACCCGCCTCGTTGACGGCCAGGTGAGCCAGCATCGGCGCGGCGAGGCTGCCGGAACGGTCCGCGAGCCAGCCGAATAGCCAGCCCGCGACGCCCGTCGCCAGCACGGTGCCCAGCACAGGGTCGCCCGCCGCGCGGGCGTCCGCGATGTGAGACAACCCAAAGCTGGCCGCTTGCAACAACCTTCCGCCAGACGTGCCCCACCCACCTGAAGCGGCGGCGCTCAGCGCCGCGCGGAACGCGGCCTCCTCGGACCAGACGGTCCCGACCGGGATGCGCAGCAGCAGCCAGCCGGGCACCGATCCGGGCGGCTCCCGATCGGCCATCGACGTCCGCACCAACGGCACCGCCGTCGTCGCGGCGATCGCGGTCGCCGCGGCCGCACCGGCCGCCGACCCCAACCGCAGCCCCGCCCATAGCCGCGGCGGCGATAAGCCCAGCGGCGCACGCGTCACAAGCGCCAGCAAGCCGGCGGCGCCGGCCTGCAGCGTCACCCGCCATGCCACCGGAAGTCGCGGGCCGACGAAGCTCCAGCCAACCAGCGCGGCGGCCAGCGTGAGCGCACGAGCCCGAACGAAACCGCCTCCGCTCATAGGGATTCGCCGCTACGGCTCACCCGAAGAGGCGGGGCAGAACCGCCTCGGACGTTTCGCGCAGCTCGGCCAGCGACACCGTGAACAGGCCTTGGACCTCCACCGCGTCCGAGGCCTGATCGACCACGCCGACGCGCGCCGCGGGCAATCCCCGCGCCTCGCACATCGCACGGAATCGACTCTCCTCGGTGCGCGGCACCGCCACCAGCACGCGGCCGGCGGACTCGGAGAACAACGCGACGAACGGATCGGCGCCCTCGGGAAGCACGACGCGGCAACCGGTTTCGCCGGCCAGCGCCGCCTCCACGAGGGCCTGGGCGAGCCCGCCCTCGGACAGGTCGTGCGCCGCGGAAACCAGCCCGTCGCGGGACGCCGCGCTCAGCACCTCGGCCAGCAGCTTCTCGCGTCCCAGGTCGACCGCCGGCGGCAGCCCGCCCAGCTGGCCTGCGGTCACCTGCGCCCAAACGGAGCCGTCGAATTCGTCGCGGGTGTCGCCCAGCAGGATCAAGGTCTCGCCCGGCTCGCGGCCCAGGCCGGTCGGGATGCGCCGGCCGACATCGTCGAGGACGCCGAGCACCCCGACCACCGGTGTGGGCAGGATCGCCGCCGAGCCGGTCTGGTTGTAGAAGCTGACGTTGCCGCCGGTCACCGGAATGCCAAGCGCCGCACACCCATCGGCGAGCCCGCGCACCGCCTGCGAGAACTGCCACATCACGCCGGGGTCTTCCGGGGAGCCGAAGTTGAGGCAGTTGGTCACCGCGACCGGGGTGGCGCCGGTGACGGCGACGTTGCGGTAGGCCTCGGCCAGCGCGAGCTGGGCACCGGCATAGGGATCGAGCAGCGTGTAGCGCCCGGACGCGTCGGTCGACAGCGCGATGCCGCGGCCGGTGGTTTCGTCGATGCGCAGCACGCCGCCGTCGGCGTGCTCGGCCAGCACGGTGTTGCCGCGCACGTAGCGGTCGTACTGTTCGGTGATGAAGGCGCGGCTGCACAGGTGCGGGCTGCCCAGCAGCGCAAGCAAAGTCGCGCGCAGCTCCTCCCCCGTCGCCGGCCGTGGCAGGCTCGTTGACCGGTCCGCGTTCAGGGCGTCCTGCGACTCGGGCCGTGCGACCGGCCGCTGGTACACCGGCCCCTCGTGGGCCACGGTCCGGGGCGGCACGTCGACGACGGTCTCGCCGCGCCAGGTGATCCGCAACCGGTCACCGTCGGTGACCTCGCCGATCACCGTGGCCAGCACCTCCCATTTGCGGCACACCGCCATGAAGGCGTCCACGTTCTCCGGCGCCACCACGGCGCACATCCGTTCCTGCGACTCGCTGCAGAGCACCTCCGCGGGCGTCATGTCCCTGGCCCGCAACGGGACGGTGTCGAGCTGGACCGCCATCCCGCCGTCCCCCGCCGACGCCAATTCCGATGTCGCGCAGGCTAATCCTGCACCACCAAGGTCTTGGATGCCGATCACCAGGCCGCCCGCGTACAGCTCGAGGCAGCATTCGATGAGCACCTTTTCCATGAACGGGTCGCCCACTTGCACCGAAGGCAGCTTCTTACGGGCCGGTCCCCCGCCGTCTTCGATGTCAAAGGTGTCCGACGCCAGCACCGACACCCCGCCGATGCCGTCGAGGCCGGTGCGAGCCCCGAACAGGATGATCTTGTTGCCGGCGCCCGAGGCGAAAGCCAGGTGCAGATCCTCCTGGCGCAGCACGCCCACGCACAACGCGTTCACCAACGGATTACCGGCGTAGCAGGCATCGAAGACGGTTTCGCCCCCGATGTTGGGCAGCCCCAGCGAGTTGCCGTAGCCGCCGATGCCGCGGACCACCCCGTCGACCACCCGGCGTGTGTCGGGTGCGTCGGCGGCGCCGAACCGCAGCTGGTCCATCACCGCGACCGGCCGGGCGCCCATGGCCATGATGTCGCGGACGATGCCGCCGACGCCGGTCGCCGCGCCCTGGTACGGCTCGACGTAGGACGGGTGATTGTGCGATTCGACCTTGAAGGTGACCGCCCAGCCGTCCCCGATGTCGACGACACCGGCGTTCTCGCCGATCCCGGCCAGCATGCCGGCGCGCATGGCGTCGGTGGTGGTCTCGCCGAAGTAGCGCAGGTGGACTTTCGACGACTTGTACGAGCAGTGTTCGCTCCACATCACCGAGTACATCGCCAGCTCGGTGGCTGTGGGCCTGCGGCCCAGGATCTCGCGAATTCGCTGGTACTCGTCGTCTTTGAGGCCCAGCTCGGCGAACGGCTGCGGCTCGTCAGGGCTGGCGGCGGCGTGCTCGACGGTGTCGATCGCCTGTATGCGGGCGTTCGTCCCGGAGGCAGTCACGCCAGACAGTGTAGGGCGGAGCCGCCGCCTCCGTCGGGCCGCCGCGGCGCTACTGGCCGACCACGCAGAAGACGTTGCCCTCGGGGTCGGCCAGCACCACCCAGCGAAAGCCGTCCCCGAACCTGTGCCGGTCGACCTCGGTGGCCCCGGCGGCCGTCAGCCGCGACACTTCGGCGTCGACGTTGGCGGCACCGAAGTCGAGGTGGATCCGGTTTTTCCCGGGTGTGGGGTCGGGCACCTTCTGGAACCCGAGCCGGGGCCCTTCCGGTAAGGACACCGCGGTGAACTCGTCGACGAGCAACTCCTGCGTCGTCCCACCGAACTGCTCGGCCCACCACCCGGCCAGGCCGGCGGGATCGCTGCAGTCGAAGGTGATCATCTCCACAGTGAGCGCCATACCGCCAGACCTTAGGGCCCCGGGCGGCCCGCGGCGAAAGGAAGGTCAATCGATGGTCAGGAAGTCGGCCATCATGGCCATGTCTTCGTGCTCGAGGTTGTGGCAGTGCAGGAGGTAGGAACCGGTGTAGTCGGTGAACCGGGTGAGCACTTCGACGGCCTCGGCCGGGCGGACGTCGACGGTGTCCTTCCAGCCGTTGTCGAACCTGCCGGGTGCGCGGTTGTTGCGGGAGAGCACCTGGAAGGAGTTCAGGTGCACGTGGACGGGGTGGTGAAACTCCGTGATGAAGCGCCAGATTTCGGTGGTGCCGATCGTCGGGTGCGCCAGCGCGCGGCCCGGTTGATACGGCAGGTCGTTGATCGTCCAGACGCCGCTTCGGTCCTGGCGGAAGAGGAAGGTTCTGGTGGCCACGGCTCGGTGCCGGTCGAGATCCGCGGCACTGGTGCTGAGCCGCTCGGGGATGGCGGAATCGTCGGAACGGTCGGTGCCGGCGACATCGAATCGCATGACCTCTGCGGTGCTCTCGGCACCCAACAGGTTGACGAGGCGCACGCGCGCCCCGCGCGGGTAGCGGCCGAAATCGACGACAACCTCGAAGCGTTCGGCCGGAGCGATGTCGATGAAGTCGTGGCCCACCGGCCGCGCGAGCAACCCGCCGTCGCTGCCGATTTGCACCAGCGCCGATCCGCCGGGCGGCTGCGGGTCCAACTGCAGCCGGTAGCGACGGGCGTTGGATGCGTTGAGCAGTCGCAGGCGGTAGCGCGCAGGATCGGTGTGCAGCACCGGCCATGGCGCGCCGTTGACGAGGATGACGTCACCGAGGACGCCGTTCATGTATTCGCCCGTTACGCCGCCGCCTTCGGCAACCGGATACCGGAACGAACCGTCGGCGGCGAATGCGCGATCGGTGATCATCAACGGGATGTCCCGGCGGCCACGGGGCAGCGGCAGCGCGTCTTCCTCGTCGTCACGGACGAGGTGAAATCCGGCCAGCCCGCGCCACACAGCGGAACCGGTATAGCCCATGCGGTGATCGTGGTACCACAAGGTTGCGGCCCGCTGATTCATCGGATACACGTATTCGCGCTGCCCGACGACGCTGTTGCGCGCCATGTCGGCGGCGAACGGTTGTCCGGCGTCCGGCAGGAGGAAATCTGTCGGGTACCCATCGTGGTCCGCGGGGGTGTGCCCGCCGTGCAGGTGCACCACCACCGGCACCGGCAGCGCGTTGCGGTGCCGCACAACGGTCCGTCGGCCGGATCGCGACACGATGGTGGGGCCGGGAAAGCTCGTGTTGTAAGTCCATGCCGCCGTGGCCATTTCGGGCAGGATACGCAATCGTGTAACCTGCTGGGTGATCTCGAAGGTGTCCGTGTGAGCGTCGGTGGCCACCGGCGCCAACTGCGCCGGGATCGGTAGCGGAACGTGATAGCGGGCGGGCAGTCTGGCCTGACTCCGCAGGAGCCGACCCGATTCCGTCCCACCCAGCAGCGCGCCTGCCAGCGGCCAGCCGGCACCGACGACACCGATGCCGGCCGCCGCCGCCCCCAGCCGCAACGCGTTGCGCCGATTCACCGCATCACGCCCTGCTGTTGTGCGCGATCGGACGCGGTCAGCGGCAACCGCCACACCGACGCGGTCAACCGGAAGATTCCGGCGACCAGCAGCACCCCGAGTGGAACGTGCAGGCCCGTCAACCTCAGCTCGCCCGAAGCGAACTCGGCGACGAAGAGGACTGTCACCAGCGCCCCGGCCGCTACCGGCCACCGCGGCCCGCCGGTCCTGCTCACGGCCACCAGCGCCACCACCTGCACGACGGAGAGCACCGTGGTCACTTTGGCGCCGGCCGAGTGCAGCATCAGTGCGTCGTACCGCCCGCCCAGGAAACTGCCGGCGAACACGGCTTGAGCCACCGCCACGAGCGCCAACGTCGCGCTGATGGCGCGCGCGATCACCCGGGCCCAGCGCCGGCCGCGCCGGTACTGAGCTGTCACCGTGGTAAACCGGCTCGGTCACGGATCGGCGCGACATCGCGCCCGCGGAGTCGAGCGAAGCACGTTGTGGGCGGGGCGATTCGACCGATGTTTTGCGCGGATTGCGTATCGGCCGCGTTTCCGCGGTTGGCGTCGTGAAACGACGATCCTGCGTACGGCTTGGCGCCCGTCATGATTCTCCTTCGTCATGGCCCTGGGGTGTTCGTGCTCAGGAATGAGGACGAGACGGCGCGGCGAAAAGTTACGCGGGCGCGTGTAACTTCCGGCGCCGCCGATCCGTCCTTGGATTACGGGCCGCTGGCGGGCAACCTCGGCCGGCTGATCCCATCACCGCCACAACGGAATACATCAAGGAGGAGCGGTGTCCAACCCGAAACCGCCGCGTTGGCTCAAGCCGATGAACAAGTTCATGATCGCGATGCAAAAGCTCGGCATACCCACGGGGCCGCCGATGGTATTGACGGTGCCCGGCCGCAAGACGGGCCAGCCGCGCAGCACGCCGATGACACCGTTCACACTGGACGGGCAGCTGTACGCCGTGGCGGGATTCCCAGGTGCCGATTGGGCACGCAACGCGCGCGCCGCCGGTGCGGGAACGCTCCGCAAAGGCCGAAAGATCCAGCGGGTCAGGGTAATTGAGCTGACAGCCGAGCAAGCGCGCCCGGTGTTGCGGGAATGCCCGACCGAAGTGCCGGTCGGGGTGGGCTTCCTGAAGCGCTCCGGACTGGTGCGTCGAGGAGACCCCGAAGAAGTCGAGGCGCTGGCCGGGCGGATCGCCGTCTTCCGATTGGATCCGATCCCGGTGAACTGATACCAGACGATCCCCCCTACCGATCGACCACCCACGGAAGCCGGCACCATGCACACCGCATACCTTGTCCTGACGCTGATCGCCATCGCCTTCGACGGCTTTTCCGGAGTGAGCGCGCTGCTGCACTTCGCGCCGATCATTCCGCCCATGCAACGGGCCGGAGTGCCGTTGTCCTGGCTGAGGTTTCCCATCGGCACCCTGAAAACGCTGGGCGCCCTCGGGCTTATCGCCGGCTTGTGGCTTCCGGCGATCGGTATCGCCGCGCGGCCGGGCTTACCGTCTTCTTTGTCTGCGCGATGTACACCCACGTACTGGCCCACGACATTTCCGGTCAGTTCGCTTTCGCCGGATTCCTGCTCGCCCTTAACGGCGCAACCTTCGCGCTCGCCGTGATCACCCACGCCGCGCTCGTCTAGTCCGCGGAAGCTGACGCCTACTCGGGCGAAAGGAACGCGCCCATCGCCGCGGAGTACGCGGCCACGTCATGAGCACCCATCAACTCGCGCGCGGAATGCATCGCCAGCTGCGCGGCGCCCACGTCGACGGTGGCGATGCCGGTGCGGGCCGAGGCAAGCGGCCCGATCGTCGACCCACACGGCAGGTCGGCCCGGTGCTCGTAGCGCTGCAGTCCGACCCCGGCCTGCAGGCAGGCCAGCGCGAAAGCCGCGGCCGTGCGTCCGTCGGTGGCATAACGCAGGTTCGGGTGCACCTTGAGCACCGGCCCGGCGTTGACCTCGATGAGGTGGCCGGGCTCGTGCCGATCCGGATAGTTGGGGTGGGTGGCATGGGCCATGTCCGCCGAGGCCAGCAGCGATTCGGGCAACCGGCGCAGGAAGTCTTCTCGGCTGCCGCCCGCCGCGAGCACGATCCGTTCCAAGACGGTGCTCAGCAGGTCGGACTGGGCGCCGTGGTCGGAGGTCGAGCCGACCTCCTCGTGGTCGAAGAGCACCAGCACGGGCAGAAGGCCCCGCGGCTCGGCCCCCAACAAAGCCTCCATGCCCGCGTAACAACTGGCCTGGTTGTCCAGCCGGGGGGCGCTGAGCAGGTCGGCGTCGGCACCCATCACCGTCGACGGGGTGAGGTCGTGGGTCATCAGGTCGGCCGCCAACACGGCGGCCGGCGTGACCCCGGCGCGTTCCGCGACGAAGTCGGCGAACGCCGCGGCGTCGGCGCCGACGCCCCAGACCGCGTTGACGTGGCGCTGCGGGTCCAGGGTCAGGGATTTGCGGTCCTCGGCGAGGTGAATGGCCAGCTGCGGTACCCGCAGGATCGGGTCGTCTATCCGCACCAGCCGCTGCTCGATCCGGGCGCCGTCACGCACCGACAACCGTCCGCTGAGGCCCAGGTCGCGGTCCAGCCACGAATTGAGCCAGGCGCCGCCGTACGGTTCCAGCGCCACCACGCGCCAACCGGCGACCAGCCGATCCGGATGCTGCTTGACCCGCAAGTTCGGGCTGTCGGTGTGTGCGCCGACGATCCGGAACGGGCCGTCGGGGCCGTCGGAATTCCAGGCGACCAGCGAGCCGGCCCGCACCGTGAAGTAGCGCCCCGGTTGGTCCGGCCAGCGTTTAGCCTCGCTCAGTTCGGTGTACCCGGCAGCGGTCAGCCGCGCGGCCACCGTGGCGCAGACATGGAATGGCGACGGAGAAGCGTCAATGAAATCGCAGAGGCCTGCGGCGCTGGCCGACATGCTCATCATCATGGCTTCCGGCGCTCGCCGTCGCCACGCTAGGGTCGATTGCGCGGCTCCTCACTCGCGCCCTTCCGGCGCTCGCCGTCGCCACGCTAGGGCCGAACTGCGCGGCTCCTCACTCGCGCCCTTCCGGCGCTCGCCGTCGCCACGCTAGGGTCGCCCATGTGCCTCCCGTCCAGCCACAGCCGATCCTCGCGCCGTTGACGCCCGCGGCGGTGTTCCTGGTATTGACGATCAATGACGGCGGAGAAGCGACGGTGCACGACGCGCTGCCCGACATTTCCGGACTGGTTCGCGCAATCGGTTTCCGCGAGCCGCCGAAACGGTTGTCGGCTATCACCTCCATCGGATCGGACGCCTGGGATCGCTTGTTTTCCGGCCCGCGTCCCGCCGAGTTGCACCCGTTCGTCGAGCTGAAGGGCCCGCGGCACACCGCCCCGGCCACGCCCGGGGATCTGCTGTTCCACATCCGGGCCGAGAGCCTGGACGTGTGTTTCGAATTGGCCGACCGCATCCTGAAATCGATGGGCGGCGCCGTCACCGTCGTCGACGAGGTGCATGGATTCCGTTATTTCGACAACCGCGACCTGCTGGGCTTCGTCGACGGCACGGAAAACCCTGACGGCCCAATCGCCGTCAGCTCCACCTCGATCGGCGCCGAGGATCCCGAATTCGAAGGCTCGTGCTACGTGCACGTGCAGAAATATCTGCACGAGATGTCGTCGTGGAACTCGCTGTCGGTCAGCGAGCAGGAGTTGGTGATCGGCCGCACCAAGCTGGAGAACCTCGAACTCGACGACGACGAGAAGCCGGCCAACTCCCACATCGCCCTGAACGTCATCACCGACGACGACGGCACCGAGCTGAAAATCGTGCGGCACAACATGCCGTTCGGCGAGCTCGGCAAGGGCGAGTACGGCACCTACTTCATCGGCTACTCCCGGACTCCGCGAGTCACCGAACAGATGCTGCGCAACATGTTCCTCGGGGATCCGCCCGGAAACACCGACCACATCCTCGAATTCTCGACCGCGATCACCGGTGGGCTGTTCTTCTCCCCCACTGTGGACTTTCTCGATGATCCACCGCCACTGCCCGCAGCCGCGGTGGCGGAAACGTCTGTTGCACAAGACGGCTCACTTTCGATCGGCAGCCTGAAAGGAACCACTTCATGAACAACCTGTACCGCGACCTGGCACCGGTGACCGACGCCGCTTGGAGCGAAATCGAAACGGAGGCGACCCGGACCTTCAAACGCCATGTCGCCGGGCGCCGGGTGATCGACGTCAGCGGGCCGGGTGGTCCGGTCACCGCGGCGGTCAGCACCGGCCGCTTGATCGACGTGGCATCACCGTCCGACGGCGTGGAAGCTCACCTGCGGGCGAGCAAACCCCTTGTCCGGCTGCGGGTCCCCTTCACCCTCTCGCGGTACGAGATCGACAACGTCGAGCGTGGCGCGCAGGACTCCGACTGGGACCCGGTCAAGGCGGCCGCCAAAAAGCTGGCGTTCGTGGAAGACCGGGCGATCTTCGAGGGCTACGCCGCCGCATCGATCGAAGGCATCCGCTCCGCCAGCTCGAACAAGCCGTTGACCTTGCCGGCCGATCCCCGCGAAATTCCGGACGTCATCACACAGGCGATCTCCGAATTGCGCCTGGCCGGCGTCGACGGCCCCTACTCGGTGCTGCTCTCCGCGGACGTCTACACGAAGGTCAGCGAGACCACCGAACATGGTTATCCGATCCTCGAGCACATCGACCGGCTGGTGCCCGGCGACATCATCTGGGCACCGGCCATCGACGGTGCGTTCGTGCTCACCACCCGCGGCGGCGACTTCGACCTGCAGCTCGGTACCGACGTGTCGATCGGCTACACCAGCCATGATGCGGACAGCGTGCAGCTGTATCTGCAGGAGACGCTGACGTTCCTGTGCTACACCGCGGAGGCGGCCGTCCCGCTGAGCTCCTAGGAATAAATGCCGACGCGCGGCTGCTGACGGGGAGGCAAGTGAAAATCTCTCCTGGAGGCAGGGATCGATGGCAACAGCAATGGCCGGCTCCACCGCGTTGGTGACCGGGGCGACATCCGGGATCGGCCGCGAAATCGCGCTACAACTCGCGGAACGCGGGGTCGACGTCGTGGTACACGGCCGCAGCGCCGAACGCGGCGCGAAGCTGGTGTGTGAGATCGAAAATGCCGGAGGCAAAGCGCGTTTCATTGCGGCGGACCTGAGCGACGGCGACGACGTGCGCCGGTTGGCCGCCGAGGCGGGACCGGTCGACATATTGGTCAACAATGCCGGCATCTATGAATTCGGCGCCACCGTAGACACCGACGACGCGACGTTCGACAGGCACGTGAACGTCAACCTGCGCGCCCCGTACATCTTGGTCCAGCAGTTGGTGCCGGTAATGATTGAGCGCGGCGGCGGCGCGGTGGTCAACGTGGGCACCGTCGCGGCCTCGACACCGGCGAGCGGCGCGGGCATCTACGGCGCCACCAAAGCCGGCCTGGAGCTGCTGACACGCGTCTGGGCGGACGAGTTCGGCCGGTCGGGGGTGCGGGTGAACGCGATCGCCCCGGGGCCGACCGACACCCCAGGTGTCGCCGCCCTACCGGGCGTGTTGGACGCGGTGGCGGCCAGCACCGCGATCGGCCGGCCCGCCGAGCCGAGTGAAATCGCCAGCGCGGTCATCTTCCTCAGCTCTCCCGACGCCAGCTATGTCAACGGCGCTGTGGTGCCCGTGAGTGGCGGTCAACGCGCGATCACCGCCTGAAGCAATGGCTTTCACTACGCATCGAGCACCAGATCGGTCTCTGGGACCGCGCAGCAGATGAGCACCGTCCCCTGCCCGGGTGGCTCGAGAGGCTGCTGGCGGTAGGTGGCCCGACCGGCGACGACGCCGGTGACGCACACGTGGCAGACCCCGCTCCGGCAGGAAAACCGGGTGGGCACGTCACAGGCTTCGGCCAGCTCCAGGATGCTTCCGAATCGGGGTGACCAATTGGCCGTCAACCCGCTGCGCGCGAACGTGATCGAGGGACCCGTTCCCGCAATCCCCGCCGGTGGGTGCGGTGGCGTGCGGGGGGCGCCGTCGGTGATTCCCGGGTTGATCGACGGCAGGGCGCCGAAGAGTTCACTATGGATCCGCTCGGGGGCGATGCCCTCCGCGGCGAGCGCCTCGCGCATGTCGGCCATGAATGGCGTTGGGCCGCAGAGGTATGCGGCGGACTCGGCCGGGAGGCCCAGTGCCGCAATGGCCCGCCGGTCCAGCCGGCCTTGCGTTTGTGTGTAGAACACCGACTGGTGCGCACGCGGCAGCGAACGGATCAAGCCGGCGACTTCGGCTGCGAATGGCTGCGTTTCACGATCGCGGGTGGTGTGGAGCCACCAGACCTCGCGAGCGCTGCGCGCCGACGCGAGCGCGTGCAGCATCGCCAACACCGGTGTGATGCCGATTCCGGCCGACATCAGCAAGACCGGCGCCACGCCGTCGGTGAGGTAGAACTCGCCGCGCGGAGCGGCGGCCTCGATGACCGAACCCGCGGCGATGTGCTCGTGCAGCCACCGGCTCACCAGACCGTGCTCTTCCCGTTTGACGCTGATGCGGTAGTACCCGGCGGCGGGGTCGGCGGAGAGGGAATAACTGCGCAGCGGAGCGGGTGCGCCCGCGCCGGGAATTCGCACCGTGAGGTATTGCCCGGGGAGCGGCGGCGGGAGCGCGGCGTGATCGTCGGCCTCCAGCCGAATGGACACCACCCGTGAGCTCTCCCAGCGCACCGCGCTGACACGTAAGGGACGGAATCCCTCCCACGGCGGTCGCGCTGCCGGCGGCGCGGATTCCCGGTGCGCTTTCAGCATGTCCCGGAACGACTGCTGCCAGCCGGGGCTGAGCGCGGGAACATCGACGACCTTGCGGAGTCGATCGAGGTCGCGGTTCGGCAGGTACAGCAGCGCATCGACGTCAGCCACGCTGAGCTCGTGACGGCCCCGGCGGATCCGCACGACGTCGTCGCCTGCGCGGACCCGCCCCTCGGTGATCACCCGAAGATAGAATCCCGGACGCCGTTGGGAGACAAGCAGGTTGGGCATCCTGGGTTCGTTCAGCCGCAGACCGACGCGGAAACAGGTGACGCGGGGCTGGGTGACCTCGAACTCGGCTTCGCCGATCCGATACCGGTCGCCGATGCACACGTCGTCGTCGGGCAGCCCGGAAATCGTGAAATTCTCGCCGAAGTGACCGGGCACAAGGTCGTCGCGACCCAGGTAGTTCATCCAGAAGTCGTAGGACTCGCGCTGGTACACCATGACGGCACGCTGCTCGCCGCCGTGACCGGCGAGGTCGCCCTGGCCATCGCCGTCGAGGTTCAGGCGGCGCGCCATGACCGGCCCCTCGACCGGCGTCTTCCACACCCCCGTGTACACCGTCTTGCCGTGCCACCGAACGTTCTTGGGCATGCCGACGTTGACCGAAATCAGCTTGCCCACCATGTCACCTCCCGGCCCCCAGTGGGATGGCCGACCCAGAATATGCCGCCCCGGCACTGAGGGCAACAGGAGGCGGCACTGTTGAATCGAACGGTTCTGGTGCATACTGGGTTGCACATCCCAAAAATCCGGGAACGGAACGTCCGCCAACACGTCGCGTGGGACGGGCGACGACCGAGGAGTGATGCCATGCCGCCTGTCCATCATCGATACGCCACGGTCGACGGTCGCCGGCTCTTCTACCGCGAAGCCGGCGACCCGAACGCTCCCGCGCTGGTCCTGCTGCACGGATTCCCGACCAGCTCCTACATGTTCCGGCATCTACTTCCCGCGCTCGCCGACCGCTACCATGTCGTCGCGCCGGACCACCTGGGTTTCGGCCTTTCCGACGCCCCCTCCGTGCGCGAGTTCGACTACACCTTCGACGCGCTGACCGACCTCACCGCCGGGCTGCTGGGCACGCTCGGCATCGGCAGGTACGCGATGTACGTGCAGGACTACGGCGCACCGATCGGCTGGCGACTGGCGTTGCGCGACCCGTCGGCGATCACCGCGATCATCAGCCAGAACGGCAACGGTTACGACGCGGGATTCGTCGACAGTTTCTGGAAGATCGTGCGGGCCTACCAAAGCGAACAAACGCCCGAGACCGAGGCCGCGGTGCGACAGTTCCTCACACTGGATGCCACCCGCTGGCAATACGTCACGGGCGTCCCCGACGAGACACTCGTCGACCCGGAATCGTGGCACCACGACTACGCGCTCATCTCGCGACCGGGCAACGACCTGATCCAGCTGAAACTGCTGCGGGACTACGCAACCAACGCGCCGCTCTACCCGCGCCTGCACGAATACTTCCGCGCCGGCCAGGTACCGCTGCTGGCCGTCTGGGGCCGCGGAGACGAGATCTTCGGCCCGGCCGGTGCCGAGGCTTTCGCCGGCGACCTGCCCAGCGCCGAGATCCGGTTGCTCGACGGCGGGCACTTCCTGCTGGAGTCCGCGCTCGACGAGGTAGCCGGGCTGATCCGCGGGTTCCTCGCCGCGGTCGACACCGCCCCCTGACCGGACCGGACGGCGCCGCCGTCGTCATTGGGTTGGATATCCCATAGTTCGGGGCGCCCGCGAGTTAGCCTGACGCCATGGCCCATCCCGACGTTCGGGACCAACAACGGTTGACCGCCAAGGGGCGTGCCACCCGGGATCGCATCGTGGAAGCGGCCGCCCAGCTGATCGTCACGGAGGGCCTGTCCGCGGCGAACATGGAGAACGTCCGCAGGGCCGCGTCGGTCAGCGGTTCGCAACTGGCCCATTATTTCGCCGACAAGAGCGCTCTGATCCGCGCGGTCCTGAGGCGTCAGATCGGGGTGGTGCTCGACTTTCACCGGCAGCCGAAGCTAGGGGGCCTCACTTCCTTCGACGACTTCGAGCGGTGGATCGACCTCAACATGCGCTATCTCAGGCGCATCGGATTTGTCGGCACGCCCACCTACCACGCGCTGGCGGCGCAGCTGGCCAAGTCCGACGACGCGACGCGCGAAACGTTGGCCGCCGGCTATTGGCAGTGGGTCGAGCTGCTTCAGGCGGCGATCCGGCGCATGAAAGACGACGGCGCCCTGGTCGCGGACGCCGACCCGCGGCGGTTGGCGATGGTCATCGTCGCCGCCCATCAGGGCGGCGGCACCCTGGCCTTCACCTACCGGGCGGAATGGCCCCACGCCGACGCCGTCCGCTTCGCGGTCAACTACCTGCGCGGCTTCGCCACTGATCCCGGCGAGCGGAATCCCAGACCCGCCCGGCGTCCCCGGCGCCGCCCCAGGACCGCCACGTGAGCGCCGACGGCCCAGGCCGATTCACCCGCAAAGGACTGGCAACCCGCGCGCGCATCGTCGAAGCAGCCGCGCGGCTCATGTTCGAGCGCGGCGTCGCCAACACCAGCATCGAACAGGTCCGGCGCCGGGCGGGTGTGGGCGGCTCGCAGGTCGCACATTACTTCCGCGACAAGCGCGATCTGACCGCGCAGGTCGTCGCCGCCCGCCGCGACGACGTGCGCGCCTTCCACACCCGGCCGCCGCTGGGCGACCTGGACACGATCGACGCCCTGCAGGCCTGGGCCGACGCCTGCGTCGCCGACATCGACGCCGTGTACCGCGTAGGCGGCTGCATCTACGGTTCCCTGGCGGGTGAGCTCATCGACGCCGATGACGAAATGCACGACGAACTCTCCGCGGGTTATGACCAGTGGATCGAGCTGTTCGAGACGGGCCTTGCGGCGATGCGCCGCCGGGGCGAGCTGCGCCCCGACGCCGACCCGCGGCACCTGGCGGTGTCGCTCGTGGTCGCGCACCAGGGCGGTGCGATGTTGACGTACGCCACCGGGGATCCCGAACCCCTGCGGGCGGCCGTCAGCGCCGCCGTCGACTACGTCCGCGAGTTCGCGACGCCGGCGCGCAAGGTCCGAGCCACTCCGACGCGGCGCCGCCGCGCATCCTCACCGCGATAACGTCACTCGCCCTGGACAAATTGGGATAGCTGGCCCATAATAATTGGGTTGGGCAGCCCAATAACGCTCGCGCAAGGTCCCGGATTTCGCTGCCCGCGCGGATATTCAACGCCCACAGGGTATTTGGAAGGAGCGGAACATGTCCACCACCGATGCAACGCAGCTACCCACCGCGCCGGCGGTGGTGCGCGAACAGCCCGGCGGGGAAACCATGCGCGCGATCATCCTCAACGGTTTCGGCGGCCTGGACAGCCTCGTCTATGCCGACATTCCCAGGCCGCTGCCCAAGAGCGGCGAAGTGGTGATCGAGGTCAAGGCCTTCGGCATCAATCACGCCGAGCTGCACATGCGCCGGGGGGAATGGGCCGAAGCCGCGGAAGTCAGCGGCATCGAATGCGTCGGCGTCGTCGACTCCTGCCCCGGCGGCGAGTTTCCCGTGGGCGCCAAGGTCGCGGCGTTGATGGGAGGCCTGGGCCGGACCATCAACGGCAGCTACGCGCAATACACCCGCGTGCGCGCGGCCAACGTCGCCCTCATCGAATCTGACCTGCCCTGGGCGGACTTGGCTGCGCTGCCGGAAAGTTACGCGGTCGCTTGGACGTGTCTCTTCCGCAATCTCCGCCTGACGGCGGGGCAGACGCTGTTGCTGCGCGGCGCGACTTCATCGTTGGGCCAGGCCGCGCTCAAGCTCGCGGTCGCCGCCGGCGCGAGGGTGATCGCCACGGCGCGCAGCCGCGGCCGGTTTTCCATGCTGGAGGAGCTGGGCGCTTCCCGTGTCAAATTGGAGCGGCGCGACCTGGCCGACCACCTTCCCGAGGCCAAGCAGGTCGACGCCGTCCTCGACCTGGTGGGCAACAGCACCATCCTGGACTCGCTCGACCTGCTGCGCCGCGGCGGGACGGCCTGCCTGGCGGGATGGCTCGGCGGCCTCGAACCGATCGGGGATTTCAACCCGCTGCTGCGCATGGCGAGCGGCGTCAATTGGAATTTCTTCGGCAGCTTCGTCTTTGGGACTCCCGGCTTTCCGCTGTCGGATGTCCCCCTGCAAGACATCGCGCGGCAGGTCGCGCAGGGTGCGCTCGAGGCCAAGCCGTCGCACGTCTTCTCGTTCGACGAGATCCACGAGGCGCACCGCGTGATGGAAGCGGGAGAGGCCGGGGGCAAGATGGTCGTCGTGCTGCAGTGAGAAGAGGCCGTCAGCCCGAGGAGACGTTGTGTTAGCCAGGACAACCCGCCCCGGGGCGTTCGCCGTCGGCGTGGCCGCCGCCCCTTGGTTGCCGCTGGTTCTGATTTGTTTGTCCGTGACCGGGTACTTACGGCCGGATGTTCCCGCACTGAAGAAGACCGAGGCCTAGCCATGCCCACACCATCCGTCCTGGTTTTCGACGTCAACGAGACGCTGGTCGATATCGAGTCCCTGGCACCGCTTTTCGTCGATCTGTTCGGTGACGAGCGGGTGCTTCGCGAGTGGTTCGCCCAGCTGGTCATGTACTCGATGTCCGCGACGCTGGCGGACAGCTACGTGAAGTTCTCCACGCTCGCCCAAGGCGTGCTGCGCATGGTCGGGGATGTCCACCGCGTCGACGTTTCCGACGATGACCTGCACCGCCTGAAGACCGGTCTGGTCACCATGCCGGCGCACCCGGATGCCGCCGAGGCCCTCGCCGGACTGCGGGACAACGGCTTTCGCCTGGTGACGCTGACCAATTCACCGCCCAACCCGGACGGGCCGACGGCGTTGCAGAGTTCCGGGCTGGCCGAATACTTCGAACGACAACTGAGCGTCGACGCCTGCCGCGCCTTCAAGCCCTCGCCCGCCGTGTACCGGTATGTGTGCGATGCGCTCGGGGTGGCACCGGCCGACTGCATGATGGTGGCCGCGCATGTGTGGGACACCCTCGGCGCCCAGAATGTCGGGTTCAGCGCTGCGCTGATCACCCGGCCCGGCAACCCGCCGTTACCGGTCGATGGGCTGTCCCAACCCGACCTCGTCGCGGCTGACATGCGCGAGCTGGCCGCGCGACTCATCACCGGCTGAGTGACAACACCGAGAGGATCGTCGACGATGGCAGCCGCCAACGAACCCGACTATGACGTCATCGTGCTCGGCGCCGGCCCAATCGGGCAGAACGTCGCGGAGCGCGCCCGGGCGGCGGGCCTGACCGTCGCACTGGTCGAGCGGGAACTCGTCGGGGGCGAATGTACCTACTGGGCCTGCGTGCCGAGCAAGGCCCTGTTGCGTCCGGTGATCGCCGTCTCGGACGCTCGCCGCGTCGACGGCGCGCGCGAGGCGGTCAGCGGTCCCATCAACGCCGCGGGCGTGTTCGGTCGCCGCAACCGCTATGTCAGCGACTGGGACGACAGCGGCCAGGCCGACTGGGTGAGCGGAATCGGTGCCGCCCTGGTGCGCGGCCACGGGCGGCTGGCTGGCGCCCGGCGGGTCACCGTCACCGCTAACACCGGCGCGACTTCCGAGTTGACCGCGCGCCACGCGGTCGTGGTCTGCACCGGAAGCCGGCCCGTCCTCCCCGACTTACCCGGAATCGACGAAGCTCGACCGTGGACCAACCGCCGGGCCACCGACAGCAGCGACGTCCCCGGGCGGCTCGCCGTCGTGGGCGCCGGCGGCGTGGGCGTCGAAATGGCCACGGCCTGGCGAGGATTGGGATCTCAGGTGACCCTGCTCGCGCGGGGATCGGGCCTGTTACCGCGGATGGAACCCTTCGTCGGCGAACTCGTCGGCCGCGGCCTCGCCGAGATGGGCGTGGATGTGCGGGTCGGGGTATCGGTGCGGGCGCTGCGCCGCGCCGCCGGCGGGCAGGCGTTCCTCGAATTGGACGACGGTTCCGAATTGCGGGCCGACGAAGTGCTTTTCGCGACCGGCCGCGCTCCGCTCACCGACGACATCGGCCTCGAGACCATCGGGCTGACGCCCGGCAGCTGGCTGGACGTCGACGACACCTGCCGGGTGCGGGCCGTCGGGGATGGCTGGCTCTACGCGGCAGGCGATGTCAATCACCGAGCCCTGCTGACCCATCAAGGCAAATATCAGGGCCGCATCGCCGGAGCGGCGATCGGCGCGCGGGCGGCGGGCAACCCGGTGGACACCGCACCGTGGGGCCGCCACGCGACCACCGCCGACCATCGTGCCGTGCCACAGGCCTTCTTCACCGACCCCGAAGCCGCCGCGGTCGGCCTGACGGCCGAGCAGGCCCGGAACGCCGGGCACCGGGTGCGCATTGTCGACGTCGAGATCGGCAACGCGGTGATGGGGGCCAAGCTCTACGCCGACGGGTACGCCGGCCGCGCGCGGATGGTGGTCGATCGCGATCGCGAGCACGTCCTCGGGGTCACCCTGGTGGGGCCCGGGGTCACCGAAATGCTCCACGCCGCCACCATCGCCGTCGCCGGCGAGGTGCCCGTCGACCGGTTGTGGCACGCCGTGCCCTGCTTCCCAACGGTCAGCGAGCTGTGGCTGCGTCTCCTCGAGGCGTATCGGGATGCGTCGGACCATAATTGACGCATGGCCACCACAGACGGATTCCATCCCGATTTCGACGAGCAGGCACAGAAGGCCGCCGGCAACCGGGTGCACCACATCAGGGCATCGGACATCAGCGCGGAGACCGCGCAATCGGAGGGGCTTCGTCGCTTCGCCGCGCTCAGCGGCACGTCGGTCGGTGCCGAGAAGCTGTGGATGGGTGAGACCCACGCCATGCCGTCGACCGTCTCCGCCAACCACCATCACGGTGACTCGGAAACCGCCATCTACGTCCGCAACGGCCACCCGGAATTCGTCTTTCACGATGGCGCCGAAGAGGTGCGCATCTCGACGTCTCCCGGCGACTACGTCTTCATTCCGCCGTATCTGCCGCACCGAGAGGAGAACCCGGACCCGGACACACCGGCGGAGGTCGTCATCGCGCGCAGCACCCAGGAAGCGGTCGTGGTGAACCTCCCGGCGCTGTACCCGCTCTAAAGTCTCTCGTACACGGGGATTTCGACCAGGTTGCCGTCGACGTCGCGGCAGTAGTGCGATGTCATCGGGCCCAGGGCACCGACGGGCCGCAGGTTGGGCTTCTGCTGCCCGAAACGCAGCGCGACCCGGCCGGTCGGCCCGAAGGTCTCGCGCCGCATCCCGAGCACCCGCTCGTGCCACGCGGCGGTCGCCTCGACATCGTTGCAGTTCAACACGACATGGTCGATCCGTTCCACCGTCAGGCCCACGTCCGCATCTCCTGCGGCGAGGCGAAAGTCATTTGCTGTCAGCGTAATCCGGGCCTCGACGAGCGATGGTTGAGGGGGCCGGCCGACACGGCTCAGAGAGCGCCGGCCTTTACGCCCCGCCCACCGGACGTTTTAATACGTCTTATGACCGACCGGTCGCTGGATCTCGAGGCCGCCGATCTGCGGGTTCGGCGCGGCAGCGTGCCCGCGAGCACCCAGCTGGCCGACGCGCTCAAGTCCGCGATCATCAAGCAGCGCCTGCCGCGCGGCGGACGCCTGCCCAGCGAGCGGGAACTGATCGACAGCTCCGGCCTGAGCCGGGTCACGGTGCGTGCGGCCGTCGGACTGCTCGAGCGGCAGGGCTGGCTGGTGCGCCGGCAAGGTCTGGGCACCTTCGTGACCAACCCGGTGAGACAAGAATTGGGCTCCGGCGTGCGCACGATCACCGAGGTCTTGGCGAGCTCCGGAATCACCCCCCACGTCGACGTCCTGTCGCATCGCGTCGAGGAGCCCCCGCAACGAGTAGCCGACACGCTGGGTTTGCCGAAAGTGCTGTGCGTCCACCGCCGCTTCCGCGACGGGGACGTCCCCCTGGCGCTGATGATTGCCTATCTACCGCCGGGGCTGGGCAAGGCGGTCGAGCCGCTGCTGTCGAGCGCGCCCGACACGGAATCCGCGCGGGCGATGGAAAGCACGTACACGATGTGGGAGCGCCGACTGGGCGTCCCCGTCATCCGCGCCACGTACGACATTCACGCGGCCGGGGCCTCGGTGGAGGTGGCCGGCGCGTTGAACCTGCCGTTGGGCTCCCCCGTGCTCGTGCTCGAACGCATCAGCTACGGCAGCGACGACAAGCCACTCGAGGTCGTGGAGTTCCACTACCGCCCCGAGCGCTACCGGTTCTCGGTGACGCTGCCACGGACCATGCCGGCGCCGGGCGCGGGCATCGTCGAGCGGCGGTGACCGTGACCGGGGGGCGGCCCGGACGGGCTGGCGCTCAGCGAATTCTCAACAGATTCTTCGGTGACTCCTGGCTTGCCTCCCAGGATCCGCAAAGTCACTGGCCGCAGCATGTTTTCATGACGAACGAGCCGACGTGCGCCAAGCTGGTCGAACGTTACCTGCGCACCCGCGGGCGACGCTATTTCCGTGGACACCACGACGGCGAATACTTCTTCGTCACCAGCGCCCACCCGCGGCGCCTGCACGTCCATCTCGAGATCTCGCCCGCGCACGGCGATGTGCTGATCATCCGGGTGACTCCCGGCTGCTTCTTTCCCGCCACCGAGCGCCCCTGGCTGGTGCACTTCGCGGACACGTGGAACCACCAGGATCGGGAGGTGACCGCGATCGTGCACGGCTCGTCGGACCCCCAGCGGATCGGTGTGGTGGCGCGCAGGTCGCACTGGATCCGGCAAAACGTTTCCTTCGAGGCCTTCGCGGCCTTCGTCGACCGCACGATCGCGGATGCGACCGAACTTTTCGACGACTTGAGCCCCGCCGTCGAGCTTCCGACGGCGCACGCGTTGCTGCGCGACGCGGGCTGATCCGAAGGCTTCCGCCGTCTCCCCGGCGGCGGGGCCGGCGACGGCTGCGCCCCGCGCCAGGACCCGGTGAACATCCGGCGGCAAAGTCATTCGGGGCGTCTCGGTGCCGTCCGTCACGGCCCAGCAAACGGATATGATATTCTCTTTTTTCAAGAGCGCGGTATGCCTGAGCAGGCACGGGGTTTGAGATCTGCGTCACACCGGCAATCAATAGCAACGGCGTGGACACGGAACTGCGGGGTGAGTCATGGCGGGTAGGGGCGTTGAGGTGGTCGGCAACCACGAGACCACCAAATGGGATCCGGCATTCACCGAGCAGGTCAACAAGGCCCTCGGACCGGTCATCAAGCGGTGGTATCGGGCCGAGGTGCGCAACCTCGGCAACATCCCGTCGTCGGGTGGCGCGCTGGTGGTGTCCAACCATTCGGGCGGCATGCTCACGCCGGACGTGTTGATCTTCTCCCCGGCGTTCTACGAGAAGTTCGGCTACGACCGGCCCGTCTACACGCTGGGCCACTACGGCCTGTTCATGGGCCCGCTGGACGGCTGGCTGCGCCGCCTCGGGGTCATCGAGGCGAGCCGCGAAAACGCCGCCGCCGCGCTGCATTCGGGTGCGGTGGTGCTGGTCTTCCCCGGTGGCGACTACGACTCCTACCGGCCTACCCTCAGCGCCAACACCATCGACTTCAACGGCCGCACCGGCTACGTGCGGACCGCCGTCGAGGCCGGGGTGCCGATCGTGCCCACCGTGTCGATCGGGGGCCAGGAGACCCAGCTCTTCTTGGCCCGCGGCAACTGGCTGGCGCGCAAGCTGGGGTTGACGAAGGCGCGCATGGACATCTTGCCGGTGAGCTTCGGCTTTCCCTTCGGGCTCAGCGTGATCTTCCCGCCCAACCTGCCGTTACCGGCCAAGATCGTCACCGAGGTGCTCGAACCGATCGACGTCACCGCTCAGTTCGGCGACGATCCCGACATCGACGAGGTCGACGCCCACGTGCGCGAGGTCATGGGGTCAGCCCTCAAGCGGCTGGCCGGTCAGCGTCGACTGCCCATCCTCGGTTGACATCGTGCGAAAGCCACTGCAGGCCACGCTGATTCGATGGCAGGGTGGCGCGTGAAGAGGCTGAACGGCATGGACGCGATGCTGCTCTACAGCGAGACGCCCAACCTGCACACCCACACGTTGAAGGTGGCGGTGATCGACCCCACCGATCCCGACTTCGGTTTCGACGCGTTCCGCCGTCATGTGCGCCGCCGGCTGCACCTGCTGGAGCCGTTGCGCTATCAGCTCGTCGACATCCCCTGGCAGCTGCATCACCCGATGTGGCAGGAGGGCTGCGAGGTCGACCTCGACTACCACCTGCGGCGGGTCCACGTGCCCGCGCCCGGCGGGCGGCGCGAACTCGACCAGGTGATCGGCCGGGTCGCCTCCACGCCGCTGGACCGCAGCCGCCCGCTGTGGGAGTTTCACTTCGCCGAGGGACTGGCCGGGGGGCGGTTCGCCTTGGTCGGCAAGATCCATCACGCCCTCGCCGACGGTGTCGCATCCGTCAACCTGCTGGCCCGCGCCATGGATCTTCAGGACGGTCCGACCGACGAGCGTGACAATGACGAAGCGGGTGCCACCGCGTCGGCGGCCGATCTGCTGCGTGCCGCCGCGCGCGACCATGCCCGCCAGATCGCCGAACTGCCCGGGTTGATCCGCGAGGCCACCGCCGGGCTGACGAGGGTCCGCCGCCGATCCAAGGAACGGGGCCACCACCCCGACCTGGCCGATGCCTTCGACGCACCGCCGACCTTTTTGAACCACGTCGTATCGCCCCAGCGGCGGTTCGCCAGCGCGACGCTGTCGCTGGCCGACGCCAAGGCGACCGCCAAGGCGCTGGGCATCACCGTCAACGACCTGATACTGGCGACGGCCGCCGGCGGCCTGCGCACCCTGTTGCTGGCCTACGACGGTGCGGCCGATCGACCGATCATTGCCTCCGTACCGACGGCCACCGACAAGTCGGGGCGCATCACCGGCAACGAGATCAGTGGCCTGATGGTTTCGTTGCCGGTACACGTCGCCGAAGCCGCCGAGCGGGCACGGCTGGTCGCCCTGGCGACCCGAATTGCCAAAGAGGACCACGAAATCATGGGCCCGGAGTTGTATGGCCGCCTGATGGCCTACCTGCCGACCGCCATCGCCCCGGCCGCCTTTCGGTGGCTGGGGCGACGCGACGCGCCGAACAGGCTGATGAACGTCGCGGTTTCCAGCGTGGTCGGCCCGCGCGAACGCGGCCATTTCGGTGGCGCGGCGGTCAGCGAGATCTACTCGACCGGGGTGTTGTCGCCGGGCGCTCCGGTCAACATCACCGTGTGGAGCTACGTCGACCAGCTCGGCGTCGCCGTGCTCACCGATGACCGGACGTTCGACGACCCGCACGAAGCGACGGACGCCATCAGCGCGTCGTTCGCCGAATTGCGCGCCGCCGCAGGGATTTCGGCCTAGACGGACAGCGTCGCGTCCAGCACCGAATAGAACAGGCCCAGCCCGTCGTCGGACGGGCCCGTCAGCGCTTCGATGGCGTGCTCGGGGTGCGGCATCAGGCCGACGACACGACCGTTCGCGGAACTGACGCCGGCGATGTCATGCAGCGAGCCGTTGGGGTTGTCGTGATAGCGGAACACCACTCGGCCCTCGCCCTCGAGTTCCTCGACGACATCGGCGGGCGCCACGTAGCGGCCTTCGCCGGATTTCAGCGGCACCAGCAGGTCGGCGCCGGGCTCGAAACGCGACGTCCACGCCGTCGACGTCGACGCCACGCGCAGCCACACATCGCGGCAGACGAAGTGCAGGCCGGTGTTTCGGGTCAGGGCCCCCGGCAGCAGCCCGGCCTCGCACAGCACCTGAAACCCGTTGCAAATGCCCAACACCGGCATGCCGCGGTGCGCGGCGGCCACCACCTCGCCCATCACCGGCGCGAACCTCGCGATCGCCCCCGCCCGCAGGTAGTCGCCGTAGGAGAACCCGCCGGGCACCACCACGGCGTCGACGCCCTTGAGGTCGGCGTCGGCGTGCCACAGGCTGACGGCCTCGGCACCGACGTACCGCGCCGCGCGAGCGGCGTCGACGTCGTCCAGCGTCCCCGGAAAGGTGATGATGCCGATCCGGGCCGTCACTGGGTCTCCCGGCTGATCGTCCAGTCCTCGATCACGGTGTTCGCCAACAGCGTTTCCGCGATGTCGGCCAAGACCGAATCGTCGACGGTGTCGTCCACTTCGAGTTCGAACCTCTTGCCCTGACGGACATCTGAGATCCCCGGATGACCGAGTCGGCTCAACGCGCCGACGATCGCCTGACCCTGCGGGTCGAGAATCTCCGCTTTGGGCATCACATGAACGACTACCCGGCCCACCGGCGCTCCTCCTCAGGTCTGTCTCCGCGCCAACTGTACCGGCGAAGCCGCAGCTCGGCCGTTACGGGCACGAGGCAATGTAGGCGTCGCACAGGGGCGCGGTCATGGCGTTGAGCACCGGGTCGTCCGCCATCGCCGGCCACGGCACCTGCGGCGGGCCCACCGACCAGAGCGTGAGCTCGCTGATCGTGCTGCTGGCCGGGTGGGCGACCAAATAAATGTGCATGACGACCGGACCGCTGATCACCGCGGCCATCCGGTTCGTTTCGTCGCTGGTGATCGAGGGTGATTGCTGGGGAGCGCGTTGCTGGCAGGAGCGCAGCGCGGCGACGGCGCTGCTGTACACCGACGCCGCGATGGCACCGCCGCTTGCCGTGTCGCCGCGCCAGTGCAGGATCTGCGCCTGCAGCTGCCACTGCCCGTCCGGGTGGGGCACTGTGGCGCGTGCCACCACCGCCGAGTCGCGGGGGTCCCGCGGCACCGCGGGTGTGGCGCAGAGCTCCTCGAAGCGGAACCGGGGGCCGGGGGCAGCCCCGGTCAGTTGCGTCGCCAGACCCGCCAGCGGTGACCAGTTGTACACCGAGTCGAGCGGCACGGCGCGTCGCTGGATCCACGCGGAGTCGGGGATCTGGTCGCACACGGGCGGGCAGGCTTGTGGCTCTGCATGGCCGGGCACCACGACGATCAACGCCACCGCGAGGCCGCCGACCACCATCATGGTCGCCAGGATCACCCGCATCGGCATCACCCCCGTCAGGGCACAATCGTAATCATGCAGCTGACGCATTTCGGCCATTCCTGTCTACTCGCAGAATTCGACCACACCCGCGTGCTCTTCGATCCCGGAACCTTCTCGCACGGTTTCGAGGGCATCACGGGGTTATCGGCCATCCTGATCACCCATCAGCATCCCGACCACGTCGACGGCGGCCGCCTGCCGGCGCTCCTCGAGGCCAACCCGGACGCCCCGCTGTATGCCGATCCGCAGACCACCGCCCAGCTGGGTGCGCCGTGCCAGGCGGTGCACGTCGGCGAGGAGCTGCGCATCGGTGAGCTGACGGTCCGCGCCGTCGGTGGCAAGCACGCCGTCATCCACCCGGAAATCCCTGTGATCGAGAACATTTCGTTCCTGGTCGGCGACGGCGACCACCGCGCGAGGCTGATGCATCCCGGCGATGCGCTGTTCGTGCCCGACGAGCCGGTGGACGTATTGGCGACGCCGGCGGCCGCCCCGTGGATGAAGATTTCCGAAGCGGTCGACTATCTGCGTGCGGTGGCACCGGCGCGCGCGGTGCCCATCCATCAAGGAATCATCGCCCCGGACGCGCGGGGCATCTACTACGGGCGGCTGACCGAGATGACCACCACCGACTTTCAAGTGCTTCCCGAAGAGGACGCGGTCCGCTTCTGACCACTCCCCGCCGACCACCCCTCGAGCGTCACGCCACCCCTCGAGCGTCACGCCAGCGCGACTAGCGCCCGCCGGGGTCACGCTGGCGTGACGCTCGGCGGTGCGCGACCGCGTGACGCTCGGCGGTGCGCGACCGCGTTAGGCGATGTCGTCGGCGACGCCGCGACCGGCCGCCCGCCCGGAGAAGATGCAGCCGCCCAGGAACGTCCCTTCCAGGGCACGGTAGCCGTGTACACCACCCCCACCGAATCCGGCCACCTCACCGGCCGCGTATAACCCGTTGAGCGGTGTGCCGTCGGCCTTCAGCACCCGGCCCGCCAGGTCAGTTTCTATGCCACCCAACGTCTTTCGGGTCAGAATGTGCAGCTTGACCGCGATCATTGGCCCCGCCTTCGGGTCGGTCAGCCGGTGCGGTGCCACCACCCGGCCCAGCCGGTCGCCGAGATAACCGCGGGCGGCGCGGATCGCGGTGATCTGGCCGTCCTTGCTGAACTTGTTGGCGACCTCGCGGTCCCGGGCGGTCACCTCGGCCTCCACCGTGGCGTAGTCCAGCGGCGCCACACCGGGCACCTCGTTCATCGCGGTCACCAATTCCCGCAGCGATCGTGCGCTGACGAAGTCCACTCCGCGGTCGACGAACGCCTGCACCGGCCCCGGCGGTCCGGAGCGCACGCGATTACGCAGCAGCTCGCGCACGCTCTGCCCGGTCAAGTCGGGATTCTGCTCCTGGCCCGACAGCGCGAATTCCTTCTCAATGATCTTGGCGTTCAACACAAACCAGGTGTAGTCGTACCCGGACTTGGTGATGTATTCCAGCGTGCCGAGAGTGTCGAACCCGGGGTAAAGCGGCACCGGCAACCGCTTGCCGGTCGCGTCGAGCCACAGCGACGACGGCCCCGGGATGATGCGGATCCCGTGCAGCGGCCAGATCGGGTCGTAGTCGGTGATGCCCTCGGTGTAATGCCACATGCGGTCGGGGTTGATCACGCGCGCACCGGCCCGCTGCGAGATGCCGATCATCCTGCCGTCGACGTGCGCAGGCACCCCGCTGAGTAACTGCTCGGGTATGCGACCCATCCGCTTCGGCCAATTCTTGCGCACCAGCTCGTGGTTGCCGCCGATGCCGCCGCTGGTAACGATCACGGCGGGCGCGCGAAAATCGAACTGTCCCACGGATGTTCGTGACGACGCCACGCCCCTCGGTGCGGAAGACGGTTCCAGCACCGTGCCCCGAACGCCGGTCACCGCGCCGCCCTCGACGATCAGTTCGTCGACCTGGTGGCGGTGCGCGAAACGCACCGTCGAGCGGTCCCGCAGCCGGCGGGCGAATATCTCGACCAGGGCGGGACCGGTGCCCCAGGTGATGTGGAAGCGGGGGACCGAATTGCCGTGCCCCTGCGCGCCATAGCCGCCACGTTCCGCCCAACCCACCAACGGGAAGATCTTCAGCCCCCGGTCACGCAGCCAACGACGTTTCTCCCCCGCCGCGAAATCGACGTAAGCGTGCGCCCATTGGCGGGGCCAGTAGTCCTCGGGCCGATCGAACGCCGCGGTGCCGAGCCAGTCCTGCAGGGCGAGTTCGTGGCTGTCGCGAATCCCGAGCCGGCGCTGCTCGGGGCTGTCGACGAAGAACAGCCCGCCGAAGGACCAGAACGCCTGCCCGCCCAGGTTCGCGCTGCTCTCCTGGTCGACGATCAGCACACGCAGGTCCCGGTCCACCAATTCACAGGCCGCCACCAGACCCGCGAGTCCCGCCCCGACGACGATGGCGTCCGCGCCGAAACCCGCGGCCGAAGATTCGCTCATGTCGGACCAGGGTAGTGCCCGCGCAGGCAGGGTCGAGGAGACGCTTGGTCAGGCCGCGTCGAGAATCGCCTTGTCGCGCCGCCAGCGGTACACCGTCGGTGCGCAGCCGTGCATCAGGGACAGATCGACGGCGTCCAGCATCGCCTGCAACGGACCCGGTTTGCGCAGGTGACGAGCGGCGACGGCCACCCGCACCACGCCGCCGCGCCGGGCGATCCGCTCGGCGGACAACACCACCATCCGGCACCACCACGGTTCGGTGAGGAAGCCTTCCCCGATGCCCAGCACGCGGGAACGCACGGTAGTGTGCCGAACCAGGTCGGTGATCCCGTGCAGATCGGCGAGCAGTCGAAATCCGTTGTCCGGCAATGCTTTGACGACACCTGGGGAGACAACCCAGCCGGGCGCCGCGAACAGCCGCGTGCGCAGTCCGAGGTGCTCGAGCACGCGATCTGCGGCCATCAGCCGCAGGTTGGCCTCGTGGGCCCGGAGGATCGCGAATTCACCGCGGCGCTTCTTGGTGGCCGCGTCGTCATAGCCGTGCAGCACGATGGCGTCGCCGCCGGACCGCCGGTTGCCCAGCCATTCGACCGTGCGGGGGTCGTGGTCGAGCCGATAGTCGCCACTGAGTCGGGGCGCCACCAACAGCGACACCGGAACGTTGCGGGCATCCATTTGCGCGCAGAACGCCTCGACGTCGGTCAGGGTGCGTTCGCCTATCCCCGAGACCGAGACGATCAATTTTCCAGCCACACTCGCAGTTTGACGATCTCAAGTGTCGGAATGGTGAAGGACACGCAGACGGCAGGCGTATAACGAGACTCGCCGGAGCACCGTCAAAGGCGTAGAAACCGCACGCCACGGCCGGTCAAAGCGATCGATTCGATATGCTAAGCAACGCCATGGATGAGGCCCCCTACGCAGCGGCCGAAACCCCGCTGCCCTACGCCCCAGCGTTGGACGCCGACGAGCGAGACTACCCCGACAGGCTGGACGCCGGACTGTTGCGGATCTCCGGTGTGTGCATCCTGGCCACGGTCATGGCGATCATCGACGTCACGGTCGTCAGCGTCGCGCAGCGCACCTTCATCGACCAGTTCGCCTCCTCCCAGGCGGTCGTCGGATGGACGATGACCGGCTACACGCTTGCCCTGGCGACGGTCATTCCGATAACCGGATGGGCTGCCGACCGGTTCGGCACCAAGCGGCTGTTCATCTGGTCGGTCCTGGCTTTCACGATGGGCTCGGTGCTCTGCGCCCTGGCCGCTAATGTTTTGCAACTCATAACGTTTCGGGTAGTGCAAGGTGTCGGCGGCGGCATGCTGCTGCCCCTGGGGTTCATGATCCTCACCCGTGAAGCCGGCCCCCGGCGACTCGGCCGCCTGATGTCGATTCTGAGCATCCCCATGCTGCTCGCCCCCATCGCCGGCCCGATCCTGGGCGGCTGGCTCATCGACACCTCGAGTTGGCGGTGGATCTTTCTGATCAACCTCCCGATCGGACTCGTGACGATCGTGCTGGCCGCGGTCATCTTTCCCCGGGACGACCCGGCCCGGTCGGAAACCTTCGACCTCGTCGGCGTGCTCCTGCTCTCACCGGGGCTGGCGACGTTCCTGTTCGCGGTCTCCACCGTGCCGGGCCGCGGAACCGTTGCCGACCGGCACGTGCTGATCCCCGCGGCCATTGGGCTGACGTTGATCGCGGCGTTCGTCGCGCACGCCTGGCACCGCGCCGATCATCCCCTCATCGACCTGCGGCTGTTTCGCAATCCGGTGCTCACCCACGCCAATGTGACGATGCTCGTCTTCGCCACCGCCTTCTTCGGCGCCGGCCTCCTGCTGCCGAGTTATTTCCAGCAGGTGTGGCACCAGACCCCGATGCAGGCCGGGCTGCGCATGATCCCCCAGGGGCTCGGCGCCATGCTGACCATGCGGCTGACCGGGCCGCTGGTGGACAGACGGGGTCCCGGCAAGGTCGTGTTGGTCGGCGTCGCGCTGATCACCGCCGGTCTGGGCACCTTCGCCGTCGGTGTCGCCACGCAGGCCGACTACCTGCCCACGCTGCTCGTCGGCCTGGCGATCATGGGGCTCGGCATGGGCTGCACGATGATGCCGCTGTCCGTGGCCGCGGTGCAGGCCCTGGCCCCCCACCAGATCGCGCGCGGCACGACGCTGATGAGCGTCAGCCATCAGGTCGGCGGATCGGTGGGCACCGCGCTGATGTCGACGATCCTGACCAATCAATTCAACCGGAGCGAGAATATTGCCGCCGCCAACAAACTCGCCGCGTTACAGCAGCACGCCGCTGTCAGCGGGGTTCCCGTCGACCAGTCCGCCATACCGCGCCAGACGCTGAGCGCCGGCTTCTGGGACAGCCTGCTACATGACCTTTCCCGCGCCTATACGGCGGTATTTGTGATAGCCGTGGTGTTGGTGGTGTTCACCATCATTCCCGCGTCTTTTCTGCCGAAAAAGCCGGCGAGCCAAACGGCGGGCCGATAGCGGGCACGACAACGCCGCTCCGTACACGTTGCAAGCGGGTTAACCCGCAGGCAGCGGGCGCGGAGCGACGCCGTCCCGATCCAGTTCACCGGCCTGAGTATGGTGGTGAACTGATATCGAACCAAGCCCAAACGGCAGATCAAGACGGGGCCGAAGCAAACGTCTGAAAGGGTCCGCGTGAGGGTACGGGTACCGATATGCTCGGCAACGCTATGCAGAAGGCCGATTCCGTGACCTCCGACGCCCCGGTACCGAGTGCTGCCACCGGGCAATCAAACGCGGACGAACGCCAGTATCCCGACAAGCTCGACGCCGCACTCTTCCGCGTAGCGGCTGTGTGTGGGATGGCCACGATCATGGCGCTGCTCGACACCACCGTGGTCAGCGTGGCTCAACGCACCTTCGCCGCACAGTTCGGATCCACCCTGGCGGTTGTGTCGTGGACCATGGCGGGCTACATGCTCGCGTTGGCAACCGTGATCCCCGTCACCGGTTGGGCAGTCGATCGATTCGGCACCAAACGACTCTTCGTGGGCGCGGTTTTTCTTTTCACTCTGGGCTCGTTGCTCTGCGCGCTAGCACCAAACATTTTGGCGCTCATTATGTTCCGGGTGGTGCAGGGTCTCGGCGGCGGTATGCTCATGCCGCTGAGCTCGATGATCCTGACACGCGAGGCGGGCCCTCAACGACTTGGTCGCTTGATAGCGATCGGCGGCATTCCGCTGGTACTTGCGCCAATCGGTGCGCCCATCCTGGGCGGCTGGGTGATCGACACCTACGGGTGGGAGTGGATCTTCCTGATCAACCTGCCGATCGGGATCACCACCATTGTCCTTGCGGCGATCCTGTTCCCGAGAGACCGCCCTGAGCCGAGCGAAGCGCTGGACTTCATCGGCGCGCTGCTGCTATCGCCCGGCGTAGCGATCTTCCTGGGCGGCGTGTCATCCATTCCCGGACGCCATACGGTAGCCGACCGCTACGTCCTCATACCGGTGATCATCGGCCTCGTCTTGATTACCGCGTTTGTCTTCCATGCCTGGTATCGAACTGATCATCCGCTCATCGACTTGAGATTGCTGAAGAACCGCGTAGTCACACAGGCCAACCTCACCCTGCTGGTCTTCACCGTCGGCTATGTCGGCGCGGGGCTCACGCTGCCGAGCTATTTCCAGCTGGTGATGAACGAAACCCCGATGCAATCTGCGATGCGCCTGGTCCCCCAGGCGCTCGGGGCCGCGTTGACCATGCCGCTTGCCGGCATCTATGCGGATAAGCGCGGCCCGGGCAAAGTCGTGCTGATCGGCCTTCCCCTGATCGCGGCAGGCTTGGCCATTTTTGCCGTTGGCGTGGCCAGGCACGCCGACTACCTACCTACGTTGCTGGTCGGGTTAGCGATCATGGGACTGGGCATCGGCTGCACCACCGCACCGCTCGGCGCGGCCGTTGTTCAAGCCCTTGCCCCGCAGCAGATCGCACGCGGAACGACCCTGGTGAGTGTCAACCTCGAGATGAGTAGCTCCATCGGAGCCGCCCTGATGGCTGTCATCGTGACAACTCAAATCAGCCGCAACGACATAATCGCGGGCAAGGCGGCATCCTTGCCGTCAAACGTCGGCGGGCAAGGGCCGTCGGCTGATGCCACGGGAGCAGCGCGGCAGGCTCTGCCACCCGACGTCGCGAGCGCCCTGTTGAACAACCTTTCCCACGCGTACACGACGGTGTTCGTGCTTGCGGTCGCGCTGGTGACGTTCACCATCATCCCGGCGGCTTTCCTACCGAAGCGGGCGCCGGTCCGACCGACCGACGACTAGGCCGTCAACCGCCGAACACATCGGCGTAGCGACGCGCCCCAATGGCGGATCTAACCCCAGCTGTCACCTCTAACCCCAGCTGTCGCGCCACCTCGGGCGACCCTCGCTCGGTCGGTGTCTCGCCGCGCCGCGATCCCGGCGAGATCGGGGCGGCTCAGCGACCCCCGGGACCGTCCTCCTCACCACCGCGATCGCGGTGGCGATCGGCGGCGGCTAACAGCCAGGCGTATTGAAACGCGGTTTCCTGCCACGCCTTGTAGCGGCCGCTGACCCCGCCGTGTCCGGCGTTCATCTGGGTCTTCAGCAGGATCGGGCTGCCGTTGCCGTTGGCGTGCCGCAACGCCGCCACCCACTTGGCGGGCTCCACATAGTAGACCCTGGTGTCGTTCAGCGAGGTCATCGCCAAAATCGCCGGATAGCGCTTGGCCTCGACGTTCTCATAGGGCGAATAGGACTTCATGTAGCGATAGACTTCTTTGTCCCGCAACGGGTTTCCCCACTCGTCCCATTCGGTGACGGTCAGCGGCAAAGCGGGGTCGAGGATGGTGGTCAGCGGGTCGACGAACGGCACCTGGGCAAGGATCCCGGCGAAGAGGTCCGGCGCCAGGTTGGCAACCGCCCCCATCAGCAGACCGCCCGCACTGCCCCCCAGCGCCACCAACTGACGCGGCCGGGTGACTCCCGTGTCCACCAGATGCTTTGCCACCGCCACGAAGTCGGTGAACGTGTTCTTTTTCTCCAGCAGCTTGCCGTGCTCGTACCACGGCCGGCCCATTTCACCGCCACCGCGGACGTGGGCGATGGCGAACACCATGCCCCGGTCCAGCAGCGACAACCGGGCGATGGAGAAGCTGGGGTCGGTGCATATCTCGTAGGCGCCGTAGCCATAAAGCAAAGCCGGCGCCGGGAATTCGATGCCCGCGCGGTGCACGATGGACACCGGGATCCGGGCGCCGTCGTCCGCCACGGCCCAGTCGCGCCGCTCCACGTAGTCGTCGGTGCGGTAGCCGCCGAGCACGGGTTGCTCGCGCAGCAAGGTGCGCTCGCCGGTGGCGAAGTCGACGTCGTATACCCGCGCCGGAACGACCAGAGACCCCGCCCTGATCCGCAGCTTGGGCGCATCCCAGCTCGGGTTGCCGGCGAGGCCGGCCGACACCAGCTCGGAGTCGAACGAAATCTCCTCGGGCTCACCGTATCCCCCGCCGGGATCGATGTCCCACACCTGGAGCCGGGGTAACGCCTCCCGACGGTAGCTGACCACCAGGTGACCCGCGAAGGCGTCCACCCCGTCGAGCCGGACGTCGTCGCGGTGCGGAATCAGGGTGCGCTGCCGGGTCGGGTCGCTGACCGGCGCTTCGGTCAGCGTGAAGTTCACCGCATCCTCGTTGTGGAGGATCAAGAATCGGTCCTGCCCGCCCACCACGGCGTGCTCGATCGCGTACTCGATACCTTCGCTCCGCGGCAGCACGACGGTGAAGCGTGCGTTCGGGTCAGCGGCATCGGCGTAGCGGTATTCGGAGGTGATGGACGACCCCGACGCGATGATGACGTAAGCCTCGCTGCGGGTGAGCCCGACGCCGAGCCAAAACCGTTCGTCGGCCTCGTGATACACCAGCTCGGACGGCTCACCCGAACCCACCCGGTAGCGCCAGACCTTGTCGGGCCGGTGGGCCGCATCCAGGGTCAGGTAGTAGACGGTCCGGTTGTCCGCCGCCCAGGTCGCCCCGGCGCCGATGTCGGCGATCTCGTCGCGATACAGCTCGCCGGTGCGCAAGTCCTTGAAGCGCAACGTATATCGCTCGTCGCCGATGGTGTCGACCGAATAGGCCAGCAGATTGCCGTCCAGGCTGACGGTGGCGGCGCCGAGTGCGAAGAATTCGTGGCCCTGCGCCTCGTCGTTCGAGTCGAGCAGGACCTGCTCGCCGGGTATCTCGGTGTCCTCGTCCAGGATCGGCGGATCCCAGTCGTCGGGACCACTCACCGGGCATCGGCACTGGACCCGGTACTGCTTTCCCTCGAAGGTGCGGGCGTAGTACCACCACTGGCCTTGCCGGGTCGGCACCGACAGGTCGGTCTCCTTGGTCCGGGCCTTGATCTCCTCGAAGATCTTCTGGCGCAACGGTTCGAGGTCGGCCGTCATCCGATCGGCGTAGTCGTTCTCCGCCTCGAGATAGGCGATGACTTCGGGGTCGGACTTATCGCGCAGCCATTCGTAGGGGTCTACGAAGACGTCGCCGTGATGTTCGCGCCGGGTGTCCTGCCGCTTGGCGACGGGCGGCACCGGGCCTGCGGTCGAAGTCATGCACCGATCCAGTCGCCGAAGCTGAGGCCGGAGATGCGTTCGTAGGCATCGATATAGCGGTCGCGGGTGGCTTCGATGATGTGGTCGGGCAGCGGTGGTGGTGGTTGCGAGCCATGGCGATCCCAGCCGGACTCCGGGCCGGTGAGCCAGTTACGGACGAACTGCTTGTCGAAGCTCGTCTGGACCTCACCCACCCGGTAGTCCTCGGCAGGCCAATACCGCGAGGAGTCCGGCGTGAAGATCTCGTCGGCCAGCAGCAGGTTGCCACCCGCGTCGGTGCCGAATTCGAACTTGGTGTCGGCGATGATGATTCCCCTCGTCAGGGCGTGGTCGGCGGCCTGAACATAGATTTGCAGCGTGCGGTCGCGCAGTTGGTTGGCGCGCACCCCGCCCACCAGCTCGATCACCCTGTCGAACGAGATGTTCTCGTCGTGGTCCCCAAGCGCGGCTTTGGTCGCCGGCGTGAACAGGGGTTCGGAGAACTTGCTGGCCTCGACCAGGCCGGGCGGCAAGGTGATACCGCACACCTTCCCGGTCGCCTGATAGTCCAGCAGCCCCGACCCGGTGAGGTAACCGCGGGCCACGCACTCCACCGGCAGCATGTCCAGCCGCCGCACCACCAACCCGCGGCCCAGGACCTCCTGGGGGATGCGCGGGTCATCCGGCGGACCGGCCAGATGGTTGGGGGCGGTCACGAGGCCGAAAAAGAAGACGCTCATCGCGGTCAGGATGCGGCCCTTGTCCGGGATCGTGCTGTCGAGCACGTAGTCGTACGCCGAGATCCGGTCGGTCGCGACGAGCAGCAGATGTTCGTCGTCGACGCGGTAGATCTCGCGGACCTTGCCGCTGGCCAGGTGCCGGTAGTCGGACAGTGCAGGGCGCATCGGGTCAGCCTATCGGTCGCCCGATCAGGGGACTTGTGTCGGGAGCTGTGCTGGGATCGAGACTATGACCCCGCGGTTTTTGCCCTACTCCACCCGACCGGGCCGGCTGATGGTCCAGCTGCTCAGCGACTTCGCCGTCACCCTGTGGACCGCTGCCTGGCTGCTCGTCGGCCTGGCGGTTTACGACGCCGTGTCGACGATCGCCGACGCCGGCCGGCAGGTCGAGAACGGCGCGCACGGCATCGCCGGCAATCTGGCGTCGGCCGGCCACAGCACCCAGCACATCCCTTTGGTGGGGGACGCGCTGAGCCAGCCCCTGAATTCGGCCAGCCAGGCTGCGCTGGATCTCGCGGGCGCAGGCCACGACCTGGACTCCACGGCCAGCTGGCTCGCGGTCCTGCTGGCCATGGCCATCGCCGCCGTCCCGATCCTCGTCGCCGACGTCCCCTGGCTCCTCCTGCGGCTGCGATTTTTCCGACGCAAGTTGACGGTGACGGCGTTGGCCGCGACCCCGGCCGGCGAGCAACTCCTGGCCCTGCGGGCGCTGACGAATCGGCCGCCGGGAAAGCTCGCCGCGGTCAGCGCGGACCCGGTCGGTGGGTGGCGGCGGGAGGATCCGCTCACCATCCGGGCCCTGGCCGCGCTCGAACTACGGGCGGCCGGCATCTCGATTGGCAGGCTTTAGCACCGCGCGGCCCGGCGTCGGCTCGACATCGGCGCGCCGGATCGTCACCGCTGCTCGAGAAGTTCCACGACCAGGTGACGAATGCCGGTGTGCCGATTACTGCGAGCCCACTCGACGGGCCGGACAACCCGCACCGCGCCGAACCGCGAAAACAGCTCTTCGTAGAGCACGCGCAGTTCCAGCCGGGCCAGGTTGGCACCCAGGCAGTAGTGCACGCCTTGCCCGAAACCCAAGTGGGGATTTGGCTTTCGAGAGATGTCGAAATCGTCGGCACGCTCGAACACGGCCGCGTCGCGGTTCGCCGATCCCTCCCAGACCTGAATCTTCTGTCCCGCCCGGACCGGCCGCCCGCCGAGCGTGACGTCGCGGGTGGCGGTGCGCCGCTTGGACGGCGACGGCGACGTCCACCGCACGATCTCCTCGACGGCTGTCGGCAGCGCGTCGAGATCCGCACGCAACGCCCGTAGTTGCTCCGGATGGTTGGCCAGCGCCAGCAGACCACCCGCGACGGCGTTGCGCGTCGTCTCGGCGCCCGCGCTGAACAACAGGCTGAAGAACAGATAGAGCTCGAGATCCGTCAGCGACGGCTCGTCGGCGTCGTCGACCATCGCGTTGGCGACGACCGACAACATGTCGTCGGTCGGCTCCGCGCGCTTCGACGCGATCAGCTGCTGGCCGTACTCGTACATCCGCGACCCAGCCTCTTGCACCGATAGCTGCGATAATGTGGCCTTGCGCGAACCGCCGAAGTCGAACTGCGGCTCGATCGCCTCGAACAGCCAATGCCGCTCGGACTCAGGCACTCCCAGCAGGATGCAGATCATCTGCATCGGCAGCTCGGCGGCGATATCGACCAGGAAGTCGAAGGGCTCACCCGGCACCACCTCGTCCAGCAGCCGGCGTGCCCGCGCCCGCAGATCGTCTTCGACCAGCCGGATCATGCGCGGTGTCAACCCGGAGCTGACCAGCCGCCGGATCTGTGAGTGGCGCGGGTCGTCCATCATGTTGAGGACCTGACCGGCGATGGCCAGATCCTGCAGCAACGTGCCGCCGTACGGCCGGCCGCCGCCGGTGACCGACGAGTAGGTCTCCGGATCCTTCAGCACCTCAAGCGTTTCCGCGTAGGTGGCGACGGACCAGAAGCCCTCCCCGTCGGGGGTGTTGTCGGTCGGCTCGTGCCAGTACACCGGGGCCTCGCGCCGGTGGATGGCAAACAAGTCGTGCGGGAATCCGTGAGCGAAGTTGTCCAGGTCGGTGAAGTCGACCCTCGCGAGCGCGCCGGCCAGCGTCACAGGATCGCACCGGGGGCGTACTTGGCGGCGTCCGGATAGCGGCTCACCAACGCGTCCACCATCGCGGCCACCTCGTCCACCTGGTCACCGGCGGCGCCGGTGAACGCGTTCTTGTCGGCCAGCGCGGCGTCCAGCGCCGCTCGGTCCAGCGGCAGCCGCTCGTCGGCGGCCAACCGGTCCAGCAGGTCGGGTTCCGTGCCGCGTTCCCGCATAGCGAGTGCGGTCGCGACCGCGTGTTCGCGGATGACGTGGTGCGCGGCCTCGCGTCCCATGCCGGCACGGACCGCTGCGATGAGCACCCTGGTGGTGGCCAGGAACGGCAGGTAGCGATCCAGCTCGCGGGCGATCACCGCGGGGTAGGCGCCGAACTCGTCCAGCACGGTCAGGAAGGTCTCGATCTGCCCATCGACGGCAAAGAAGCTGTCCGGCAACGCAACTCGGCGCACCACCGAGCAGAAGACGTCACCCTCGTTCCACTGCGCGCCGGCCAGCTCGGCGGCCATGGAGGCGTAGCCGCGCAGCACCACCTGCAGCCCGTTGACCCGTTCGCAACTGCGGGTGTTCATCTTGTGCGGCATCGCCGACGAGCCGACCTGGCCCGGCGCGAATCCCTCGGTGACCAGTTCGTGCCCGGCCATCAGCCGGATGGTGTGGGCCATCGACGACGGCCCCGCCCCGAGCTGCACCAGGGCGGAGAGTACGTCGTGGTCGAGCGAACGCGGATAAACCTGCCCGACGCTGGTCAAAACGGTTGCGAAGCCCAGGAATTGGGCCACGCGCCGCTCGAGGTCGGCCAGCCTGGACGCGTCGCCGTCCAGCAGATCCAGCATGTCCTGGGCCGTGCCCATCGGGCCCTTGATGCCGCGCAGCGGATAGCGGTCGATCAACTCGCGCACGCGGGTGAGCGCGATCAACGTCTCCTGCGCGGCGGAGGCGAACCGCTTGCCCAACGTCGTGGCCTGCGCGGCGACGTTGTGGCTGCGTCCGGCCATCACCAGGTCGCGGTAGGCCACCGCCCGTTCGGTGAGCCGCGCCACCACCGCGATGCCATGGGAGAAGACCAATTCCAGGGACCGCCGGATCTGCAGTTGCTCTACGTTCTCGGTCAGGTCTCGGCTGGTCATCCCCTTGTGCACATGCTCGTGACCGGCCAGCGCGTTGAACTCCTCGATGCGGGCCTTGACGTCGTGACGCAGCGCCCGCTCCCGTTCCGCGATCGAGGCCAGGTCGACGTCCTCGACCACCCGCTCGTAATCGGCGATGGCGTCGGGCGGAACATCCACCCCGAGCTCCGCCTGCGCCCGCAGCACCGCCAGCCACAGCCGGCGCTCGGCGACGACCTTCGCCTCGGGCGACCAGATCGCGACCATGTCCGCGCTGGCGTATCGGGCGGCCAGGACGTTCGGAATGCTCACAGATATAGAGCTTACGATCGGCCCGGCCGCCATACCGTAGGCACGTGTACTTCGCCGGCGTCGATCTGGCCTGGGCCGGGCGCAATCCCACGGGGATCGCCGCCGTCGACGGCGGGGGCCGCCTCGTGCACGTGGGCGCGGCCGGTGACGACGCCGCGGTACTCGCCGCGTTGTCGCCCTACGTGCGCGGCGACTGCCTGGTCGCCTTCGACGCGCCGCTGGTGGTGACCAACCCCACCGGCCAGCGTCCCGCCGAGGCGGCGCTCAACCGCGACTTCCGCAGGTTCGAAGCCGGGGCGCACCCCGCCAACACCACAAAACCGGAGTTCGCCCAGGGACCACGTGCGGCGCGATTGGCGCGGACGATGGGGCTCGACATGGATCCGCGATCGCCGGCTTCGCGGCGCGCCATCGAGGTCTACCCGCATCCGGCAACCGTCGTGCTGTTCCGGCTGGCGCGGACGCTCAAGTATAAGGCCAAACCCGGCCGCGGCGTCGAACAGCTGAAATCGGAGCTGCTGGTGTTGATGGACGGCATCGAGAAGCTCGCGGACGCGGCGGTGCCGTTGCACGTGGCGGGCCATGAGGATTGGGTTCGGCTGCGCATGCGGGTGTCCCGCGCCCAGCGCAAAAGCGAACTGCGGAGCGTGGAGGATCCGGTCGACGCCGTGGTCTGCGCCTACGTCGCGCTGTACGCGCAGCGCCGTCCGACGGACGTGACGATTTACGGCGACTTCGCCACCGGATACATCGTCACGCCGTCGTTGCCCGCCGAGCGGACCGGGCGCTGATCGATCGGGGCGAGCACGTCGATGAGATCGACCACCGTGCCCACCGCCGCCGCGCGGGGGTCACGGCCCTCGACCAAGGCCGACACCACGCAACCGTCGACCGCACAAATCAGCGTGCACACCAGCTCGAGGTGCACCGTGCGGCCCGAGCGCTCGATGGCCTCGGCCACCGCCTCGGCGCGCTGGCGCAGGCTGCGCCGCATGGTCTCGCGCAACGCGGGCAGCCGGGTGCACGCGATGTGCCGCTCGTAGCGCGAGATCAACTGGTCGCTCAGTCCCGGACTGGACACGTCCCCGACGAGCAGGTCGACCAACACCTCCGCGATGGTTTCGGGTCCGCGGCGCCGGCGGGAGAGGGCGGCAACCCGCGACCGCAGCTGCGCCACCTCGATCATCGCGATGTGTTCGACGGCGCGCGCGATCAAATCGTCAAGGGAGGAGAAGTAATACGTGGTCGACGCCAACGGCAGACCGGCCCGCCGGGCGACCGCGCGGTGACCCACCGCCTCGAATCCACCTTCGGCCAGCAGCTCGGCGGCGGCGCTCACGAGCGCATACCGTCGACGTTCTCCCTTGGGAGTGACCGCTGCCGTCACGAGTAGCCATCGTGCCAGTCAAAGTGGTACTGCATTGCCATTTCGGCCAAACGGTTCGCCGGACGGACATGGCATGATGGCCCGCATGCCCGACTTGAGCCGCCGCGCCCTGCTGGGGCTCGGCGCCGGCGCGATGGGCGCGTACGCGCTGGACATCCTCTTCAAGCCCGGGCCGTCTCAAGCCACGCCGTTGTCGCCGGCCGGCACCCGGGCGCCCCT
>NZ_GG770553.1:67794-139033 GCF_000164135.1 Mycobacterium parascrofulaceum ATCC BAA-614
AGCCGGCTCCCCCCGGCCAGCCCGCGCCCACGATGGTGACGGGTTCGTTCGTCTCGGCGGCGCGCGGCGGCATCAACACCAACTGGGCCATCGCGCGTCCGCCGGGCCAAACCAAGGCGCTGCGACCGGTGATCGCGCTGCACGGCAAGGGCAGCGACGCATCCACGGTGATGGCCGGCGGCGTCGAGCAAGGTCTTGCCCAGGCCGTCGACGCGGGTCTGCCACCGTTTGCGGTCGTCGCGGTCGACGGCGGCGGCAGTTATTGGCACAAGCGGGCGTCCGGCGAGGACAGCGGGGCGATGGTGCTCGACGAGCTCATCCCGATGCTGGGCGGGCAGAACCTGGACACCTCGCGGGTGGCGTTCCTCGGCTGGTCGATGGGCGGCTACGGCGCGTTGCTGCTCGGCGGCCGGCTGGGTCCGGCACGCACCGCGGCGATCTGCGCGGTCAGCCCCGCACTGTGGCTCTCCCTGGGGGCGGCGGCACCCGGCGCGTTCGACGGGCCCGACGACTTCGCGGCGAATTCGGTGTTCGGGATGCCGGCGCTGGCATCGATTCCCATCCGGGTCGATTGCGGCGACAGCGATCCGTTCTACGCCGCGACCAAGCAGTTCGTTGCGCAACTGCCCCATCCGCCCGCGGGCGGCTTCTCGCCCGGGGGGCACAACGGGCAGTTCTGGAGTTCGCAACTGCCGGCCGAGCTGACCTGGATGGCGCCGCTGCTGACGGCCTGACTGCGCTTGGCATCGAGCGTCACGCGCCTTGGCCATCGAGCGTCACGCTAGCGCGGCGCCGGGCACCGAGCGTCACGCCAGCGCTACCCTCGCGAAGGTGACCGCACCTTTCGACTGGACCTTCCCGTATGCCTGGCCACGAAAGCCCGTCCTGGCCGAAAACGTCGTGTGCACGTCACAACCGCTGGCCGCCCAGGCGGGCCTTCGGATGCTCGCCGAGGGCGGAAGCGCCGTGGACGCCGCAATCGCCACCGCCATCGCCCTCACGGTGGTAGAGCCCGTCTCCAACGGTATCGGCTCGGATGCCTTCGCCATCGTGTGGGACGGCCGGCAACTGCATGGGCTGAACGCGTCCGGGCGTTCGCCCGCCGCTTGGACACCGGAGTACTTCGGCGGCAACGCCATTCCCTTGGTCGGCTGGAACGCGGTCACGGTGCCCGGCGCGGTGTCCGCATGGTCCGAACTACACGCCAAGTTCGGCAAGCTGCCGTTCGAAACACTGTTTGAGCCGGCAATTCACTATGCGCACAACGGTTTCCTAGTCTCGCCCATCGTCGCCGGGCAGTGGGCGGCGCAGATTCCGCTGTTCGAAAAGCAGCCCGGCTTCGCCGCCGCGTTCATGCCCGCCGGGCGGGCGCCGAAACCCGGTGAGCTGTTCCGGTTGACCGAGCAGGCCGCATCCCTGGAGATGATCGCCGCGACCAACGGCGAGGCGTTCTACCGGGGAGAGCTGGCCGCCCGGCTCGAGGCGCACTCACTCGCCAGCGCGGGCGTCATGCGGGCCAGCGACCTCGCCGCTCATCGCGCCGACTGGGTGGACACCATCGCCGCCGGCTACCGCGGGTATACCGTCCACGAGATCCCGCCCAACGGCCACGGCATCGTGGCCCTGATCGCCCTGGGGATCCTGGAGCACTTCGACATCGCCTCGTTCCCAGTCGATTCCGCGGACAGTGTGCACCTGCAGATCGAAGCGGTGAAGCTGGCGTTCGCCGACGCGGAGGCCTACGTCGCCGACATCGAGCACATGCCGCTGCGCCCGGAGGAGCTGCTGGACACCGAATACCTGCGGCAACGCGCCGCCCTGATCGATCACCGGCGGGCGAAGCCGGCGTCCGCGGGCACGCCGGGCGGCGGAACGGTGTACCTGACCGCCGCGGACGCCGCGGGCATGATGGTGTCGATGATCCAGTCGAACTACATGGGGTTCGGATCCGGCGTCGTGGTGCCGGGCACTGGGATCTCGCTGCAGAACCGCGGCGCCAATTTCGTCGCGGCGGAAGGTCATCCGAATCGGGTGGGCCCCGCCAAACGCCCCTACCACACCATCATCCCGGGCTTCGTCACCAAAGACGGCGCCCCGGTGATGAGCTTCGGCGTGATGGGCGGAACGATGCAACCCCAGGGCCACACGCAGGTGATGGTGCGCATCGCCGATTACGGACAGAATCCGCAGGCCGCGTGCGACGGCCCCCGGTTCCGGTGGGTGCAGGGTTTGCAGGTCGCCTGCGAGAGGGGTTTTCCGGTCGCGACGCTCGACGAGCTTCGGCGCCGCGGTCACGACCTGGTGGCGGTCGACGACTACAACCAGTTCGGCAGCTGCCAGGCGATCTGGCGTCTGGACGGCGGCTATTGTGCCGCGAGCGATCCCCGCCGCGACGGCCAGGCCGCCGGTATCTAGACGCTGATCCTGCCCTCCGCGGCCAGCAGCGCGATGTCGCCTCGAAAGTGGCTGCCCGGCAAGCGGATCGACCGCATGAGCTCGTATGCCTGCGCCCGCGCGGCGGCGAGGTCGGCGCCGGTGCCCACCACCGACAGGACGCGGCCCCCCGACGACACCACCTCGCCGTCGTCACGACGCGCCGTGCCCGCGTGCAGCACTCCCTCGGCCTCGGCGCCGGTGACCACATCCCCGACCCGGGGCCGTCCGGGATAGTTCTCCGCCGCCAGCACCACCGTGACGGCCGCCCCCTCCCGCCAGCGCAACTCGCCCAACTCGGCCAGTTTGCCGGTGCCCGCCGCGTACAGCAGCTGTCCGAGCGGCGATTCCAGCAGCGCCAGGACGGCCTGGGTTTCGGGATCGCCGAACCGGCAGTTGAATTCGACCACGGCCGGGCCGCCGGCGGTGATCGCCAGGCCGACGTACAGCAACCCGCAGAACGGGCTGTCGCGCCGGACCAACTCAGCCGCAACGGGTTCCACGATGTTGGCGACGATGTCGCGGTACACCTCGTCGGGAAGCCAGGGCAGGGGCGCGTAGGCGCCCATGCCGCCGGTGTTGGGACCGGTGTCGCCCTCGCCGACGCGCTTGAAGTCCTGCGCCGGCAGCAACGGCACCACGGTCTCGCCGTCGACCACGCAGAACAGCGAGACCTCGGGGCCGTCCAGATAGGACTCCAGCAGCACCGGGTGGCCCGCCTCGAGCAGTTCGGCGGCGTGCGCCCGGGCGATGCCGCGATCCGCGGTCACCACCACGCCCTTGCCGGCGGCCAAACGGTCGTCCTTGACCACCCAGGCCGGGTCACCGGCCGGAGGGCCGAACCGGTCCAGCGCGGCGTCCAAATGGGCCGGACTGTCCACGGTTTCGCTGGCCGCGGTACGCACGCCGGCCGCGGCCATGACCTCCTTGGCGAACGCCTTCGACCCCTCGATGCGGGCGGCATCCTTGCTGGGGCCGAAGCAGACGATGCCGGCGGCGCGCAGCGCGTCGGCCACCCCGAGCACCAACGGCACCTCGGGACCGATCACCACCAGGTCGGCCCGGACCTCTCGGGCGAGGGCGACGACGTCGGCGCCCGAGGTGACGTCGACGTCGTGCTGCTCGGCCACTCGGGCGGTGCCGGCGTTGCCGGGAGCCACCCATAGGGCCGTGACCTGCGGGTCTTTCCGGAGCGCCAGCAGCAGCGCGTGCTCTCGGGCACCGGAACCGATCACCAGGACTCGCACGACACGTCAGAGTAGCCGGGCGGTCCGTCATCACCGCGAGCAGTCGCAAAATCGCACGGTTTCGACTCGGAACGTGCGATTTTGCGTCTGCTCGCCGAAGCTAGTCGGCCTTGCCCCTGTGCATGTTGACGGCGGCGTCCACGTTGGCCTTCTTGTCCTCACCGGCGCCCTTGGCCGCGGCCTTCTTGCGCTTGGCGACGACGGCGTCGACGGCCCCGTTGAGCGCCGAGCCCAGCGGGAACCCGAGGTAGTGGGTGAGGAAGACCGCCATCTCCTTCAGCTCGGTCTCGGTGAGCTCCCCGTTGAGCAACGCGGCGTTGATCTGGATCTCGGCCAGGTCGCGATTCCCGACCGCCGTCACCGCCGTCAGCGTCATGATGCGCTTGTCGCGCATCGACAATCCCGGTCGCGTCCAGATGCTGCCGAACAGGTGGTCGACGGTCAGGTCGAAGTACGCGTCGCCCTCGATGTTGGGCATCTCCCAGCCGTAGACCTCGTTCATCTTCTCGAGGCCCCTGCGGCGAATCTCGTCCATCACGCCTCTTTCTCTGTGTGTGGTACCCCGAGGCCGGCCGCCAGCCCCTCGTACGCCAGCCGCGCCAGCGGCAAGTCGACGGACACCGCCCCGCCCAGCGCCAGGGCCAGGCTCAGGTCCTTCTCGCCGAGGCCCCGGGTGTGCAGGAACGGCTGATACAGGAAATGCCCCGGGTCAAGGTCTTTCATGTCGTCGCGGACCATGATCGCTCCCGGCCCGCCGGTGAGGGCGTCGGTGTGGCGCACCACCCGGCCCAGCGCCTGCAGATCCAGCCCCGCGGCCTCGGCCAGTTTCATGGCTTCGCACGCCGCCACGTACGACGTGAACGTCAACATGTTGCGGGCCAGCTTCATTCGCGTCCCCGCCCCCGGCCCGCCGGCGTGGATGACCACGGCGGCCCAGTGTTTGAACGCCGGCTTGATCCGCTCGTACACCTCGCGATCGGCTCCGACCATCGTGGCCAGCTCACCTTTCGCGGCAGCGGCCGCACCGCCGCTGACGGGTGCATCGACGACGTGGATGCCATGTGGTTTGTGTTCGGCCGCCAGCTCGACGGCGGTGGTGTCGCTGATGGTCGAATGGATCGCGATGACGGTGCCGGGCTTGGCGTGGGCCGCCAGCTCACCGACGACCTCCCGCACCTGGGCGTCGTTGAGCACGGTGATGTGGATGATGTCGGCGGCGGCGACGTCGGCGACGCTGTCGGCCAGGCCGGCGCCCTTCTCGGCCAGCGGCGTCATCGCCTCCGTGCGGATGTCGTAAACCGTCACCCCGCCCGGCCACTCGGTCATCTTCGTGGCCATCGGCGCGCCCATGTTGCCCAAACCGATGTAGCCCAGCTTCAAGTCTTGACTCATGACCGGATTATCTGCCCGCCGTCAACGTTGAAGATCTGCCCCGTGATCCACGACGCCTCATCGGAGAGCAAGAACAGGCACATTCCCACCAGGTCTTCGGGAGTTCCCATGCGCGACAGGGGAAGTCCTTTGACGATGTCGGCAACCATCTCTTGCGGGGTGGTGGTGCGGTTGGCCTCGGTGTCGATCGGCCCCGGCGCGATCGCGTTGATCCGGATGTTCTGGCCGCCCAGCTCACGGGATAGCTGCTGCGTCAGGCCGTTGATGCCGACCTTGGCCAGGCCGTAGTAGTTCGAGTACAACCACGCCGCGGTCGACGACTGGTTCACGATCGCCCCGCCGCCGCGCTTAACCATCTTTTTGTAAACGGCGCGCGTGCACCACAACGCGCCGTCGAGGTTGACGCTCATGAACTTCTTGTAGTACTCGGGATCGATGGTGAGCAGGAAGTCCAGTTTCATGCCACCGAAGATGGCGGCGTTGTTCACGAGGTAGTCGATGCCGCCGAACTCCGCCAGCGTGCGATCGGCCATCGCCTTGGCCGACGCCGGGTCGGACACGTCGACCGGGACGCTGATGGCCGTGCCGCCGTCCGCGGCGATCTGCTTGGCCACCCCCTCGGCCGCCTCCGCATTGATGTCGGCCACGACGACCGCGGCACCCTCGCGGGCCAGCGCCTCGGCGTACGCCTGGCCGATGCCGCCACCGGAGCCGGTGACGATGGCGACCTTGTTCTCGAATCTCATGCTCCGCAGCTCCTTCGGTTAAACCGCTGTCGCGATGGTCTTGATTTCCAGGTACTCCTCGAATCCGGCCAGGCCCATCTCGCGCCCGTTTCCGGACTGCTTGTAGCCGCCGAAGGGTGCGTCGGCCGAGTACCACACGCCGCCGTTGACATTGATCGTGCCCGCGCGCACCCGCGCGGCGACCCGCGCCGCCCTGTCGCGGTCGGCGCCGAACACGGTGCCCGACAACCCGTATGGCGAGTCGTTGGCGATGCGCACGGCGTCGTCGTCGCCGTCGTGCGGGATCACCGTCAGGACGGGACCGAAGATCTCCTCGCGCGCGCAGCGGGCGTCGTTGCCCAGCCCCGCGATCACGGTGGGCTCGATGAAGAATCCGACGTCGCGGTCGGCCGGCCGCCCGCCGCCGCAGGCGAACGTCCCGCCCTCGGCGATGGCCGAGTCGAGATAGCCCTGTATGCGGTCGCGCTGGCGGGCGGAAATCACCGGGCCGCAGATGGTTCCGGGGTCGGTGGGGTCGCCGGCCTTGATGCCCCCCATCGTTGCGGCCGCGATGGCGACGGCTTCGTCGTAGCGCGCCCGGGGCACCACCAGCCGGGTGGTGATCGCGCACCCTTGCCCGGCGTGCATGCAGACCGAGAATCCTGCCACGCCGACCGCGCCCCCCAGGTCGGCGTCGTCGAGGACGATGAACGCCGACTTGCCGCCCAGCTCGAGGAAGACCTTTTTGATCGTGGCGGCGCCGTCGGCCATCACGCTGCGGCCGGTGGCGGTCGAGCCGGTGAACGAAACCATGTCCACCCGAGGGTCTTTGGCCAACAGCGCGCCCACTCCGTGGTCGCTGGACGTGACGATGTTGATCACGCCGGGCGGGAAGTCGGTGTGTTCGGCGATGAGTTCGCCCAATACGGCGGCGCACCACGGCGTGTCGGGGGCCGGCTTGAGGACGACGGTGTTCCCGGCGGCCAGCGCGGGCCCGATCTTGGCCAGGTTGATCTGGTGGGGGAAGTTCCACGGGGTGATCGCGCCGACGACGCCGACGGCCTCGCGGGCGATGGTGCGCCGGGTGGGTATCCCCATCGGCGCCGCCTCGCCGAGATCCTGGTTGTATTCGTAGGATTCGGCGGTGTCGGCGGCGAAGGCCAGGTCGTTGACCGGGACCTCCAGCTGGGCGATCGCCGTGAGCATTCGCGGCGCCCCCACTTCGGCGATGGTCAGGTCGCGCAGCTCCTCGAGGTGCTGCTGCATCGCCTCGCGCAGCTGGCGCACGCACCGCACCCGCAGCTCGGTGTTGCGCGACCAGTCCGTTTCGTCGAACGCCCGCCGCGCGGCGTCGATGGCGCGGCCCATGTCGTCGGCGTCGGCGTCGGCCGCCGCCCCGAGGACTTCCTCGGTCGCGGGGTTGATCGTCGGAAAGGTACCGGCCGCCCCGGGCGACATCTTGCCGTCGATGAACAGAGCACTTACGCCGTCGGCCAGTAAGGCCATCTTCCGCTCCCGTCTACACGCACCGAATCGAGCCCGCGAAAACAATGGACAGTTGTCCGATATTGCCCGATGGAACCATAGCCGCCGCGCCGTCGGCGGTGCAAGGGCCGATCCTGCCCGGTCGCGCCGCGCGCCGGAAATCAGCACCTTAACCGGCAGATACAGCGATCGGGCTTGCTTCCACCCGCTGGGGTCCGATAGCTTGGACATGTGTCCAGCGATGCACTGGTGGCGACGACGTCTCACGCCGAGGAACAGACCGGTCGGCCGGCGCGCAACCGCCGGCAGGAGGAGACCTTCCGCAAGGTGCTCGCGGCCGGCATCGAGACACTGCGCGAGAAGTCGTACGCCGACCTGACGGTGCGTGTTGTGGCAGCCCGCGCCAAGGTAGCCCCGGCGACGGCGTACACCTACTTCTCGTCCAAGAACCACCTGATCGCCGAGGTCTACCTCGACCTGGTGCGCCAGGTCCCCTACTTCACCGATGTCAACGACCCGATGCCCACCCGGGTGGAGCAGGTGTTGCGCCACCTGGCCGTGGTGGTCGCCGACGAGCCCGAGGTCAGCGCCGCATGCACCACGGCGTTGCTCAGCGGTGGCGCCGAGCCCGCCGTGCGGGCCGCGCGCGACCGGATCGGCGCGGAGATCCACCGCCGCATCACCTCGGCCATGGGCCCCGACGCCGACCCGACCGCCGTGTCCGCGCTGGAGATGTCCTTCTTCGGGGCGCTGGTTCAGGCCGGCAGCGGCGAATTCACCTACCGCGAGATCGCCGACCGCCTGGCCTACGTGGTGCGGCTGATCCTCACCGGCGCGAAAGAGACGAGCCAGGAGACGACCACCGAATGACCGTTCACGTTGGCGACCACGAACTTGTCCTGGATCCCTACGACTACGACTTCCACGAGGACCCGTACCCCTACTACAAGCGGCTGCGCGACGAGGCCCCGCTGTATCGCAACGACGAGCTGAAGTTCTGGGCGCTGTCGCGGCACCAGGACGTGCTGCAAGGGTTCCGCAACAGCACCACGCTGTCCAACAAGTACGGCGTCTCGCTGGATCCGGCGTCGCGCGGCCCGCACGCGTCCAAGACGATGTCCTTCCTGGCGATGGACGATCCCGCTCATTTGCGGCTGCGGACGCTGGTGTCGAAAGGCTTCACACCCAGGCGGATTCGTGAACTGGAGCCCCGCGTCACCGAGATCGCGACCCGGCATCTCGATGCCATGCTGGCAAAGGCGGAGGGCGCCGCGGTCGACTATGTCGACGAGTTCGCCGGCAAGCTGCCCATGGACGTGATCTCGGAGTTGATGGGTGTCCCCGAACCGGATCGCGATCAGGTCCGGGCCTGGGCGGACGGGGTCATGCACCGTGCGGAAGGCGTCACCGACGTGCCGCCGGAGGCCGTCGAGGCCTCGATCAACCTGATCGTCTACTACCAGGGGATGGTGGCCGAGCGCCGCAAGAAGCTGACCGACGACCTGACCTCTGCCCTGCTGGAGGCCGAGATCGACGGTGACCGTCTCACCGACGACGAGGTGCTCGGGTTCATGTTCCTGATGGTGATCGCCGGGAACGAGACGACCACCAAACTGCTTGCGAACGCCGCCTTTTGGGGGCACAAGAATCCGGACCAACTGGCCCCCGTCTACGACGAGCTGTCCCGGGTGCCGTTGTGGGTCGAGGAGACGCTGCGCTACGACACCTCCAGCCAGATCCTCGCCCGGACCGTGGTCGGGGAGCTCACCCTCTACGACACCATCCTTCCCGAGGGCGACGTGCTGCTGCTGTTGCCCGGTTCGGGCCATCGCGACGAGCGGGTCTTCGAAAACCCCGACGACTACGTCATCGGGCGCGAAATCGGCCCCAAGCTATTGAGTTTCGGTAGCGGCGCACACTTCTGCCTGGGCGCGCACCTGGCGCGGATGGAGGCCCGGGTCGCGCTCACCGAGTTGTTCAAGCGAATCCGCGGATATGAGGTGGACGAGGCCAACGCCGTCCGCGTCCACTCCAGCAATGTCCGCGGATTCGCTCACCTACCGATGACCGTGGAGGTCCGCTGAATGCCCCGCTTTGACCCCCTGCCCGAACGCCGCCCGGTGATTGTGGCCGGCGCCTCGTCCGGCATCGGCGAGGCCACCGCGATCGAACTCGCGGCGCACGGCTTTCCCGTCGCCCTCGGCGCCCGCCGGGTCGAGAAGCTCAACGACATCGTCGGCAAGATCAACGCCGAGGGCGGCGAGGCGGTCGGCTTCCACCTCGACGTCACCGACCCCAACTCGGTGAAATCCTTTGTCGCGCAATCGGTCGATGCGCTCGGCGAGATCGAGGTGCTGGTTGCCGGTGCGGGCGACACCTACTTCGGCAAGCTCGCCGAGATCGCAGGCGACGAGTTCGAGTCCCAGCTGCAGATCCACCTCGTCGGCGCCTTCCGGTTGGCCTCAACCGTGCTGCCCGGCATGCTCGAGCGCCGGCGCGGCGATCTGATCTTCGTCGGCTCCGACGTCGCCCTGCGCCAGCGCCCCCACATGGGCGCCTACGGCGCCGCCAAGGCCGCGCTCGTTGCGATGGTCACCAACTTCCAGATGGAGCTCGAGGGCAGCGGCGTGCGGGCCTCGATCGTGCACCCCGGCCCGACCAAGACGTCGATGGGCTGGAGCCTGCCGGCGGAGAAGATCGGTCCCGCGCTGGAGGACTGGGCCAAATGGGGCCAGGCCCGCCACGACTACTTCCTGCGCGCGGCGGACCTGGCGCGCGCCATCACGTTCGTCGCCGAGACGCCGCGCGGCGGCTTCATCGCGAGCATGGAGCTGCAGCCCGAAGCCCCGTTGGCCGACAAGAAAGATCGCCAGAAGCTCGCACTCGGCGAAGAGGGGATGCCGTCATGACTTCCACCGCTGTCGTGCCGCGGGTTTCCGGCGGCGAGGAAGAGCACGGTCACCTCGAAGAATTTCGCACCGACCCAATCGGTTTGATGAAGCGCGTCCGCGAGGAGTGCGGCGATGTCGGTTGGTTCCAGCTGGTCGACAAACACGTCATCCTGCTGTCCGGCGCGGGCGCGAACGAATTCTTCTTCCGCTCCGCGGACGAGGATCTGGACCAGGCCGAGGCGTACCCGTTCATGACGCCGATCTTCGGCAAGGGCGTCGTGTTCGACGCCAGCCCCGAGCGGCGCAAGGAGATGTTGCACAACTCGGCGCTGCGCGGCGAGCAGATGAAGGGCCACGCCACCACCATCGAGGGCGAGGTCAAGAAGATGATCGCCGACTGGGGCGACGAAGGCGAGATCGAGCTGCTCGACTTCTTCGCGGAGCTGACCATCTACACCTCGACGGCGTGCCTGATCGGGCTGAAGTTCCGTGAACAGCTCGACCACCGGTTCGCCGAGTACTACCACGAGCTGGAACGCGGCACCGACCCGCTGTGCTACGTCGATCCCTACCTGCCGATCGAGAGCTTCAAGCGGCGTGACGAGGCGCGCGTCAAGCTCGTCGCGCTGGTGCAGGAGATCATGGACCAGCGGCTGGCCAATCCACCGAAGGACAAGGCCGACCGCGACATGCTCGACGTGTTGGTCTCGATCAAGGACGAGGACGGCAATCCGCGCTTTTCCGCCGACGAAGTCACCGGCATGTTCATCTCGCTGATGTTCGCGGGGCACCACACCAGTTCGGGGACCTCGGCGTGGACGTTGATCGAGCTGATCCGGCATCCGGATGTCTACGCCGAGGTGCTGACCGAGCTCGAGGAGCTCTACGCCGACGGCCAGGAGGTGAGCTTCCATGCGCTGCGGTCGATTCCGAAGCTGGACAACGTGGTCAAGGAGACCCTGCGCCTGCACCCGCCGCTGATCATCCTGATGCGGGTCGCCAAGGGCGAGTTCGAGGTCGAGGGCTTCCCGATCCACGCCGGCGACTACGTCGCGGCGTCGCCGGCGATCTCGAACCGGATTCCCGAGGACTTCCCCGACCCCGACGCTTTCAAGCCCGATCGCTACAACAAGCCCGAGCAGGCCGACATCGTCAACCGGTGGACCTGGATCCCGTTCGGCGCGGGCCGCCACCGCTGTGTCGGCGCGGCGTTCGCCCAGATGCAGATCAAGGCGATCTTCTCAGTCTTGTTGCGGGAGTATGAATTCGAGATGGCTCAGCCGGCCGACAGCTATCACAACGACCACTCCAAGATGGTCGTCCAGCTTGCCCGGCCGGCCAAGGTGCGCTACCGCAAGCGGAAAGCCGGATAACTCATGGGTTTTCGAGTCGAAGCCGACCTGGACCTGTGCCAGGGCCACGCCATGTGCGAACTGGAGGCGCCCGACTACTTCCGGGTGCCCAAGCGGGGCAAGGTCGAGATCCTCGACCCCGAACCGCCCGAAGACGCCCGCGAGGAAATCGAACGCGCGGTCGATATGTGCCCAACGCAAGCACTGTTCATCAGAGAGAAAGAAGACCAATAATGGCGTCTCGCGAGGAACTCGAGGCATGGGTCGATCGGTGGCTGCAAGCCAACAAGGACTGCGAGAAGGCCGGTGACTGGCGGCCGTTGGCGGACTTCTACGCCCGGGACGCCACCTATGGCTGGAACATCGGTCCCAAGGAAGACGTGATGTGTGTCGGCGTCGACGAGATCCGCGACATCGCGCTCGGCCTGGAGATGGAGGGCCTGGAGAACTGGGTGTACGAGTACCAGAAGGTGCTCATCGACGAGAAGCAGGGCGAGATCGTCGGTTTCTGGAAGCAGATCGTCAACAAGTCCGACGGCACCCAGGACGAGATCTACGGCATCGGGGGCAGCTGGTTCCGCCTCAACGCCGACAACCTCATCGAGTGGCAGCGGGACTTCTTCGACTTCGGTCACGTCGCGAAGATGTTCGCGACGCTCATCGAGTCGGGTGACCTGTCCGCCGGCATGCAGAGGCGCATCGAGCGCAGCATCGCCGGCGAGAAGCTGCCCGGCTACTACCCGCTTGGCCAGGCCCCTGTTCCTATCTGGTGATCGGACCAACCAAGCATTTGATTTGTTGCACGCGCTATGCTGACGCGACAAGGGTGCCTGTGGCGCCCGTCACCAAGTTGGCCGGCATGAAGGGGCCGGGCAGCTCTGATCGATTCAAAGACGAAATGGGGTCAGGTCCATCGTGAAGACAAAAGGCGCACTGATCTGGGAGTTCAACCAGCCCTGGTCCATCGAGGAAATCGAGATCGGCGACCCGCAAGCGCACGAGGTCAAGATCCAGATGGAAGCGGCGGGCATGTGCCACTCCGATCATCACCTCGTCACCGGCGGAATCCCGATGGCCGGCTTCCCGGTGCTCGGCGGGCATGAGGGCGCCGGCATCGTCACCGAGGTGGGTCCGGGCGTCGAGGACATCGCCCCGGGCGACCACGTGGTGCTCTCCTTCATTCCGTCCTGCGGGCAATGCCCGACGTGTCAGGCCGGCATGCGCAACCTTTGTGACCTGGGGGCCGGCCTACTCGGCGGCGCCGCGGTATCGGACGGCACGTTCCGCATCCAGGCCCGCGGCCAGGACGTCTTCCCCATGACGCTGCTGGGCACGTTCTCCCCGTACATGGTGGTGCACCGCAGTTCGGTCGTGAAGATCGACCCGTCCGTTCCCTTCGAGGTGGCCGCCCTGGTCGGCTGCGGCGTCACCACCGGCTACGGCTCGGCGGTCCGCACCGCCGACATCCGCCCGGGCCAAGACGTCGCCATCGTCGGTGTCGGTGGGGTCGGCATGGCGGCGCTGCAGGGCGCGGTCAACGCCGGTGCCCGCTACATCTTCGCGATCGACCCGGTCGAGTGGAAGCGGGACCAGGCGCTGAAATTCGGTGCCACCCACGTCTATCCCGACATCAACGCGGCGCTGATGGGCATCATGGAGGTCACCTACGGCCTGATGGCCCACAAGGTCGTCGTCACGGTCGGTGAGCTGCACGGCGCCGACGTCGACAACTACCTCAACATCACCCAGAAGGGCGGCACCTGCGTGCTGACCGCCATCGGCAGCCTGCTGGACACCAACGTCAACCTGAACCTGGCGATGCTCACCCTGATGCAGAAGAACCTGCAGGGCACCATCTTCGGTGGCGGCAACCCGCAGTACGACATCCCGCAGCTGCTGTCGATGTACAAGGCCGGCAAGCTGAATCTGGACGACATGGTCACCACCCAGTACCGCCTGGAACAGATCAACGAGGGTTACCAGGACATGCTGGACGGCAAGAACATTCGCGGCGTCATCCGGTACACGGACGCCGACCGGTAGCCCCCACCCGCTGAGTCGCGAGTGACCGGGTTCGGTCACCTGATGGCGCCGGGACGCATCGGCGCCATGTCGGTGCGCAATCGCGTCGTCATGTCTCCGATGGAGACCATGTACGGCACGCCGGAGGGGCTGCCGTCGGAGCGCACCCGCGATTACTTCGCCGCCCGCGCCAGGGGCGGCGTCGGCCTGATTACGCTGGGCGCCACGGGGATCGACCACCATCACCCCGAGACGCCCGGGGGGCTGCACCTGGCCACCGACGAGTCGGTCGGCGCCCACCGGGCGCTCGTGGAAGTGGTCCACGAGCACGGCGCCAAGATCCAGCCTCAGATCGTGCACGCGGGGCCCGACGGGCTGGGACCCGAGATCTTCGGCCTGCCGTCGGTGGGCCCGTCGGTGATCCCCTCCTACCTCACCGGGCGCCCGTCGGTCGAGATCAGCAAGCAACAGCTGTGCGAGGTGCTCGATCTGTTCAAGGCCGCCGCGCGGCGGGCCGTCGCGGCCGGCTACGACGGCATCGAGTTGCACGCTGCCCACGGTTACATGTTGTTGGGCTCTTTCCTGGCGCCGCAACGCAATCGGCGCACCGACGACTACCGCGGCGACTCGGCGCGCGGCCGGGCGCGGGTGGTACTCGACGCGCTGGCCGCGATCCGCTCCGAGATCGGCGACACCTTGCCGATCACGTTGCGCATCTCCGGCTACGAGCGGGTCGCCGGCGGCCGGCCCATCTTCGACACCGCGCAGTTGGCGCCGGCTTTCGTCGCCGCGGGCGTCAATGCGTTCCACGTCAGCGGCGGGGTCATCGATCGGCTGGTGACCGGGATGGTCAACGGCGCCGACGACGGCGACGAGCTCAACGTCGGGGCCGCGGCGGCGGTCAAGCAGGTTGTCGACGTGCCGGTGATAGCCGTCGGCCGCATCCACGATCCGGCCCGGGCCGAACGGATCCTGGCCGACGGACGCGCCGACTTCATCGCCATGGGGCGCCCGCTGCTGGCCGACCCCGACCTGCCGCGCAAGTTGCGCGATGGGCAGGCACACCGGATCCGCCGGTGCATATCCTGCGAAAACTGCATCGACGCAATGGAACAGCGCTTCTCCGTCGACTGCGCCGTCAATCCCCGCACGGGAAAGGAGCGGGAGTTGTCGGCGGCTCGCGCCGCGCGCTCCAAACGGGTGGTGGTGATCGGCGGCGGACCCGCCGGGCTGGAGGCGGCCCGGGTCGCCGCCGAACGAGGCCACCGCGTCACGCTTTTCGAGCGCGGCGCCGCGCTGGGTGGCGCCCTGCGCTGGGCGGCGGTCCTGCACCCGGAGAACCAGCCCTTCCTGCGCTACCTGCGCGACGAGGTCAAGCTCAGTGGCGCGCAGGTACATCTGGGCCATGCCGTCTCGGCTCGGGACATCGTCGACGCCGCCCCGGACGCGGTGGTGGTGGCCACCGGCGGCCGGGTCACCCTGCCGGCGATCCCCGGGTCGGACCTGCCGCACGTGCGCACCGGGCACGGGCTCCGCGAAATGCTGGGCGGCCGAGCGGACTCCGGCGCACCGGCCTGGCAGCGACTGGGCGCGTCCGCGCTCGCCGGGTGGCGGCAGCGGCTGGTACGCCCGGCCGCGGTCCGGCTGGCCAGCCGCGCCTGGATGCCGGTCGGGCGCCGGGTCGCGATCGTCGGCGGCGACCTGGTCGCCCTGGAACTGGCCGAATTCCTGGCGAGCCGGGGCCGGCTGGTGTCGATCCTCGAGTCTGGCAAGGACATTGCCCCGGAAGTGGGCAACAAGCGCAAGACTGAACACATGGATCGCCTCGATCGGCTGGGCGTCACGGTGCACGTCCGGGCGACCGTGGAACGGCTCACCACCGAAGCGGTGGTGTTCACCCCCGTCGGCGGTACCACCCGGCAACTGCGGGCCGACAGCGTCGTGCTGGCCGGCACGGTCGAGCCCGACACCACCTTGTTCGACGCGCTGGTCGCCGCCCTGACCGGCGCCGAGGTCTACGCCGCCGGCGACTGCACCGGGCTGGGGCTGATCCGCAAAGCCACCGAGGAAGGCGCGCGCGCCGCGTGCGCGATCTAGTGACAGGAGAGATAACCATGACCCAAACCGCTCAATCCCCGGCACTAACCGCGTCGCAGTCGTCCTGGCGCTGCGCGCAAGGCAAAGACCGCGATGGCTGGCTGGCGCTGATGACCGACGATGTCGTGATCGAAGACCCCATCGGCAAGTCGGTCACCAACCCCGACGGCACCGGCGTGCGCGGCAAGGCAGCCGTCGGCGAGTTCTTCGACAACAACATCGCCAAGAATCAGCTGACCATCACGTGCGAAGAGACTTTCCCGTCGAGCTCACCCGACGAGATCGCGCATATCCTGGTGCTGCAGAGCAAGTTTGAGGGCGGCGTAACCAGCAAGGTGCGTGGGGTGTTCACCTATAAGGTCAACGAAGCGGGGCTCATCACCAACATGCGTGGCTACTGGAACCTCGACGTCATGGAATTCGGCCAGGAGGACTGACGCCGGCTCTCCCGGCCGTCGCCCCTATGCTGGGGCCATGGCGTCGATCTTCACCAAGATCATCAACCGTGAACTTCCCGGCCGCTTCGTCTACGAGGACGACGACGTCGTCGCGTTCTTGACGATCGAGCCCATGACTCAGGGGCACACGCTCGTTGTGCCGCGGGCCGAAATCGATCAGTGGCAGGACGTCGACGCCGCGACGTTCGCGCGGATCATGGGCGTGAGTCAGCTGATCGGCAAGGCCGTCTGCAAGGCCTTCAAGACCGAGCGGGCGGGGGTGATCATCGCCGGCCTGGAGGTGCCCCACCTGCATGTGCACGTCTTCCCCACCCGCCGACTGAGCGACTTCGGCTTCGCCAACGTCGACCGCAACCCGTCACCGGAATCACTGGACGAGGCGCAGGCCAAGATCAAGGCGGCGCTCGCTCAATTGGCGTGAGCCGGCTCCTGCGCCGGCACTTCGCTGACGCGCGGCAGCGTGACGCGGAAACGGCAGCCCTCGCCCGGCGCGGTCGTCACCGTGACGGCGCCGCCGTGCGCCCGCACCAGCGAGTCGACGATCGATAGTCCCAACCCCGTGCCGCCGCTCGCGCGCGCCCGGGACGAGTCGGTGCGATAGAACCGCTCGAACACCCGCGACGCGTCCTGCTCCGTCATGCCGGGCCCCTTGTCGGCCACCTCGAGCACCGCGTCGTCACCCTCGGTGCCGACGCGGACCGTGACGTCGGCGGCCTCCGGGGTGTGCTGCAGGGCATTGGCGACGAGGTTGCTCAGCACCTGCCGGATCCGCGGTTCGTCGCCGAGCACCTCCGGGATGCCCGGACCGTCGAGCACTTCCAGCGTGATCGTGCGTCCCGGATCCATCGCCTGCGCATCGTGCACGGCGTCGCTGGCCAGCGCCAGCAGGTCGACCCGGTTGTGCTCGAGCGGCCGTTGCACGTCCAGGCGGGCCAACAGCAACAGGTCGTCCACCAGCATTCCCATCCGGCTGGCTTCGCTTTCGATCCGCGACAACAGCATGGCGACATCGCGCGCCGCGCCCTGCCGGTACAACTCGGCGAAGCCGCGGATGGTGGTCAGCGGGGTGCGCAGCTCGTGGCTGGCGTCGGTGATGAACCGGCGCATCCGCTCCTCGGACCCGCGCGCCTTCTCCGCGGACGACTCCGAGGACGCGAGCGCCTCCTGGATCTGCGCGAGCATGCCGTTGAGGGCGAGGGACAGCCGGCCCACCTCGGTGCGCGGATCCCGTTCCGGGACACGGCGATCCAGCTGGCCGGACGCGATCGCCGCCGCGGTCTGTTCGACCTCCGACAGCGGCCGCAGGCTGCGCTGCACCACCGCGAAGCCGGCGATCCCGACCACCACCAGCACCGCGACCCCGATGCCGATCTGCAACCAGACCAGAGCGCTGACCGTGTGTTGGACGTCGGACAGGTCGATGGCGACGGTCGTCAGGCCGTGGGGGCCGCGCACCGACACCGCGCGCCATTGGATGTCGGACCCGTTGACTGACGGCAGTGTCGTCGGATTGGGGCCCACATCGTTGTTGGGCGGCAACGCGGGCTCGGAGTTGCGGTCGTTGATGGCCGTGAACGGGGTGCCGTTGGTGCCGACGCCGCGAACGTAGAACTTCGACGGCGGCCGGCCCGGGTCGGGCCCCTCGTACGGCGGCGGTGACTGCCGGCGCGGGTTCTGCGCCCAGCCGCGCGACGCGTCGAGCAGCGTCTGGTCGATCCGGCTGACCAGGCTGTGCCGCAGGATCGACGTGACCGCGACGCCCGAGACCGCCAGGCCGCACGCCACGAGCACCAGGGTGGCGGCGACCAGGCCCACCCGGAGCGGCAATCCACGTCGATGCTGTTTGGCCATGGGGCGGGCTTCTTCGCTAGCGCTGGTGACCGGGGGCGCGCTCAGCGCGGTTCCCGCAAGACGTAACCCACCCCGCGCAAGGTATGCAGCAACCGCTTTTCCCCCGTGTCGATCTTGCGCCGCAGGTAGGACACGTAGGACTCGACGACATTGACGTCACCTCCGAAGTCATAGCGCCACACGTGGTCGAGGATCTTGGGCTTGCTCAAGACCGTGCCCGCGTTGATCACAAAGTAACGCAGCAGCGTGAACTCGGTTGGCGACAGCGACACCGGTTGGCCGGCCTTCCACACCTCGTGGGTCTCCTCGTCGAGTTCGATGTCGGCGAAGGTCAGACGGGCGCTGCGAGGTTCCGCCCCGCCCTTGCCGGCCCGCCGGAGGATGACCCGGAGCCGGGCGACCACCTCTTCGAGACTGAACGGCTTCGTCACGTAGTCGTCGCCGCCCAGCGTGAGGCCCGCGATCTTGTCCTGCAGCGAGTCGCGGGCCGTCAGGAACAACGCCGGAGCGTCGATGCCGTCGGCCCGCAGGCGCCGCAGCACCCCGAACCCGTCCATGCCGGGCATCATCACGTCGAGGATCACCGCGTCGGGGCGCGCTTCGCGGGCCCGGTCGAGGGCCTGGGCGCCGTTGGTCGCGGTGTAGACCTCGAACCCCTGGAACTTGAGGCTCACCGAGAGCAACTCGACGATGTTCGCCTCGTCATCGACAACGAGGACGCGAGCCTCCGGTTTTGTTTCGTTTGGGGTTGCCGCGGTCATCAGGTTCTTCTGCCTTTAGTTGGACGTTTCCTATGTGATATATGTGTGGTTGCTGAAAGCTCAGTGCCAACACTCTGATAATAGTCTGCCAGGAATCGCGGCGGCGGCGTGGACCTGCGCGGCTTGACGTAGCCGCGTCGCGAATAAACTCGTGGAATGAACCTCGCCGCACGGATCGTCTCGGCCGCGACCGCCCCGGCACGCGCGGGGCTCGCCGCCGCGGACGCCGGCTTGACCGTCGCGAGCGCCGCGGTGGGGGTGGCCAAGCGGGCTTTGGGGGACGGCGCCACCGGCACGACCGCCATGACGTCCATGCTGGGAATTGACGACGCGATCGTGCGCGCCAACCGGCTCGCCCGGTTGCTGGACGACGACGCACCGCTGGGGCGGGCGGTGGCGCCGGACGGGCCGATCGACCGGTTGCTGCGCCCGGGCGGGGTGGTCGACATGCTGACGTCGGAGGGCGGTCTGCTGGATCGCCTCACCGCGGAGGGCGGCGGCCTGCACCGCACCCTGCAGCCCGGCGGCCTGGCCGATCAGCTGGTCGCGGAGGACGGACTGATCGAGCGGCTGCTGGCCGAGGACGGGCTGGCCGATCGGCTGCTCAGCGACGGCGGCCTGGTCGACAAGCTGACGGCGAAGAACGGACCCCTGGACCAGCTCGCGGACGTCGCCGACACCCTGGCGCGGCTGACGCCCGGGATGGAGGCGCTGGAGCCCGCGATCGCCACGCTGCAGGACGCCGTGGTCGCGCTCACCATGGTGGTCAACCCGCTGAGCAACATCGCCGACCGCATCCCGCTGCCCGGCCGGCGGCGTCCCGCGTCGCGGGCGGTGCGCTCAACGCGCCTGATCGACAGCGGCGAATGACCGTTTAGGCTTGACCCGGTTCGACCCCGCCTCCTTAGCTCAGTGGTAGAGCACTCGCCTTGTAAGCGAGCGGTCGTCAGTTCAATCCTGACAGGGGGCTCTTTGACGACCGGCGCGATTAGATGCCCGCGCAGATATTGACGAACGGAATCGGCGCGCAGACGCTGACCCAGACATGCGGCCTGGGGCCATTCCACGCCGGGGGTGGCGGCGCCGGCGGTGGTGGCGGCGGCGCTTCAGCTGGCGGCGACGGTGCCATCGGTTGGGGTGCTTGGGCGAGAACGACACACGTGTTGGACGGCGCGTCGTAGACGGTGCCTGCGCCACATTCGGCGGCTGCACTCACCGCCGGCGAGAAGTACGCGGCGGTGACGCCCAGCGCCATCCCGGCCGGGCCGATGAGTGCGAGACGATTAGCCATGCTGAGCATCACAAACCTCCGTGCAGGCGAATCCTAGCTCCGACAGCGTTGCTGTGAAAGGGCTATTCGACACACGTTGGTCGGCTTGCGGCACGAACGGCGCGAATACTACTGACGGCAACGGGTAGCCCTATGGCGAGATTTGCTTCTTCAGGCTGGAGGTCGCGCGATGCCGGTTACGGCGGGGCCCGTTCCCGGGGTGACGTCGGATCTGCGCAGGGTCCGGACGGACCCGGGGCGTTTCCGCAGCGGGCGCTGGATGGTGTTGGCGGAGGGCCTGCTGGTGAGCGCCTTCGCCATCGGCGGGTTGGTTTCGGCCGCCCTGCATCCGCACGCCGGGCCCACCGGCGCGCCCATCCTCGGCCTGACATCGACTGCGCCGCACAGCGCGATGCTGCTGGCGTTCGGGGTGGCGGCCATCGCGGCGGTCGGCAAGCGCCGTGCGGCGGTGACGGTCACCGCGCTCAGTGCGGTGGCCTACACGCTGTTGTTGTTCATCGGCAGCGTTGCCTCGGCCCGCGCAACCCCGACCCTTTTCGGGTTCCACGCGGCCGGCATCGTGCTGCACGGCTTATTGGGCGTGGTCAACTTCGCTCTGCTGATGTGGCTGATTCCCGACGAGTTGGGGGACGAGGCCTGGGTGCCGCGACGGGGACGCGGCCGCGACGGGCAGCAGCCCTCGGACTCGGTCCCCGAGCCCGAGGCCGGACCGTCGAACCCGGCTCCGGTGGCGCCGCAGGGATCACCACCGGTGGCGCCGGGAGCCGGTCCGACGTCGTCGCAAGCCGGCCAGCCGGTCGAGGTCGGGCGCTCACCTGGCACCCTGCCCGAGCAGCCGGGCAGCCCAGAAACGAACGGGTCCCCGGCCCCGCAACTCGAGCGGCCGACGCACTGGAATCACTTCGCCGCCCGGGCGGCCGCCGCGGTGCGGTCGCGCGGTGCGGTGCCCTTGGCCTTGACCATCCTGGCGGCCGTCGTCGGCGCCATCATCTGGATGCGCTGCCGCTGAAATCCCCATCCGTTCCCGAGGTCGCCGCGCCGCGGAAGACCCGTGCGGGTCAGGGCTGGCCGGGAATGCCCTGCAGATCACCGCGGATGTTTTGCAGGTCCCCCTGGATGCCCTGCAACTGGCCCTCGATGGCTTGCAGATCGGAGAGAGCGTTCTGATACGCCGGCTCGATGGCGGCCGGGGTGGCGGGCTGGGACTGGGGGCAATACGCGACGATCGATCCCGCGGTGACTTGGGCGCTCTGATTGGCGTCCCAGATCGACGATCGCTGCACGAAATCGACGGCGTCGGCGAAATTGGGGCGGTTCGCCAGGAAATCGCAGACCGCGTGGCCCTGGGTCATCGCGTATTCCTGGCTGGGCATGGGCACACCCTCGTGCTTCAGCGCGGCGATGAACGCAGCGTCAGCAACCGCAATCCGCGAAGCGGGCGCCTGCGGCGCGACCGGTTTGGGCGGCGCGACCGGTTTGGGCGGCGCAACCGACGGGGGTATTTCCGCCGGCCGCGCCGACGAATCCCGGTTGTGCGCCCCCAACATCACCAGCCCCGCGGCGGCGACGGCGACCAGAGACAGCGGCAGCGCCGCGACAAGGCCCAATTGACGCGGTACACCGTGCCGCCGGCGGGGTTTGCCGCCGGTTTTTGCGCCGCGCGACAAGGTGCCGGCGGCGCGAACCTCGGGTTCGCAGGCGTTCGCCGCATGCGTCAGGGACGACCCCGAGGTGTGCGCCAGGAGCTCGTCGAGCAGCTCGTCGAGCTCTCGGGACGACTCACCGCCTCGCTCGCGAACCGAGCGACGGCCAGAAGCGATGCGCCGCAATTCGGCATCGATCGTCTCGCGGTCGCGCATATCAACCAGTTTGAGCCCGTCCCGACGATGTCACAACCCCCGGCCGTGCCGGCCACGAGACGTGGGTTAGCGGGTTGGATCCGGGGGGGCCATCGAGGTCCGCGCTTGGGTTCAGGCGCTTCGGCGCGGGGTCCCCGCTCCGCCCGGCTGCTGCGTCGGCATCGAATTGCACACAGCGCCGAGGCCTCGGAGACCCCAGGGCCGACCGCTTGCTCGCAGACTCGCAAAAATGCGCCGAACCCTCTCTGCCCCAGTCGATTACGGTTCGAAAGGGCGGCACGTGCTACGCTTTTCGCGGATGCCCGTCGGCATCCGTTCACAATGAGAGAAGTTGAAGGTATGACACAGGGAACTGTGAAGTGGTTTAACAGCGAAAAAGGCTTCGGTTTTATCGCTCCGGATGGCGGCGCAGCAGATGTGTTCGTCCACTACTCGGAAATCCAGGGCAACGGCTACCGGTCGCTCGAGGAGAACCAGCGAGTCGAGTTCAATGTCGAGCAGGGCGCCAAGGGCCCGCAGGCGGTCGGAGTGACGGCCGTCTAGCGCGAGTTGTACTCCCTGTGGGCTGGTGGGTCGATCCCACCAGCCCACTACGCGTTATGGGGGCCGGGCTTGCTACCGCAGGTGCGCGCACGGTAGCGGCTTCAGCGGCTGGTGGACGCCGCCAGGCGCTCGGCGAGACGTCTCGGAGAACGCTGGCGTGTAGATTGGTGAGAGCAGTTCGTGTTAGCACTGCCCCGTAGTCAAATATCTCGTGCAGATGAGCACAGCTACGAATCGATCGCCTTCACCCCAGCCGACGGCATCGGGCTGAAGCCGAACTAACTTGAGGACCCGCTCCATGACATCGTCCGACCTGTTCTCGCATCGCTACGAGCCCGAGGTCACCTCACCCGCCAGCCGAGATGGCGAGCCGGTGCAACTTCCGACGTTTTCCGACCGCCCCAATAACGATTCCGCCGGTGCGACACCGTCGTAGCTGACCTGACCGCCGCGGCACGCGTTCGGTCCACCCGGCTACTGCCCCGGTTGGGGACCCGGACCGGGCGGCGGCCCCTCCGGCGGGGGTTGGGGAGACGGGGACCGATGCGTGCAGTCGGGCACGTAGATCAGCACGTGCCCGACCATCGTCCAGCCGATCGCGCAGCCCGGCGGCAACTGCGGCGGTGAATCGGGTGCGGCGATCAGCGCCGCCACCGATGCGGCGATCAATGCCTGACCTGCGACGCGGCGCCACGATCCCGCCCGGCGCGCGGCCCCGCGGGTCCTGGTTCGCCTCGCGATCGGTGCGGCCGCGCCGTCGGGCATCTCGTGTCCACTCTGCCGGGAAGATGATCCTCAAGTGTGAAATAGCTTGTGGCCGGTCGCAACTCGTGGGAGTGGCTCGCGGGCTTCGCCGGCCGGTCTGCGATCGGATAGCCCCGCCGCCGAACGACATTCGGTCACCGCATTGATCTCGGGCGTGCAGATGCGAAAGACTGACCACGGTGAGCCGTAACAGTGCAGTCGCTGCTATCGCGCCGCTCTTGCTCGGCGCGGTCATGTTCGCCGGCGCGGGCTGTGCGACGCGAGCGCAGTCGCAAACGGCGACGCCCGTCATCGCGACCACCCCGGCAAGCGCGCCGGCCACCCCGCTCGCTTCGAGAACCGTTGCCGCAGCGCCCAATCCGCCCCTCGGCGCGCAGCCCCAATTGGCGTCGGATCCGGCACAGCTGGCCGACGACCTGGTCGCCGACGAACGGACGCTGCGCGATCCGGCGACGCCGGACCCGGCGCTGGTGGCCGCGGCGCACCGCGAGCAGGCCGCCTACCGCGCCATCGCGCGGCATCCCGAGTGGGACGCGATCGCCAGGCCGCGTGTCCCGCCCGAGCTGGTGAACCTCTACGACCGCAACCTCGATGCCCGCCGCCAGCTCCAAGCGATGACACCGGCGAAGGACACGCTGCCCGCCTGGCGGGTCCAACCGCCGGTCCCCGCCGACGAACTGATCAGCGACTACCACGCGGCGGAGGCGGAGACCGGGGTCGGCTGGAACTACCTGGCGGCGATCAACCTGATCGAGACCCGGTTCGGCAGCATCAACGGCGTAAGCACGGCGGGCGCCCAGGGACCCATGCAGTTCCTGCCGTCGACGTTCGCCACCTACGGCCAGGGCGGCGACATCAACTCCCCGCACGACAGCATCATGGCGGCGGGCCGCTTCCTCGCCGCCAACGGCTTCGCCAACGATCCCGCTCACGCCGTCTTCGGCTACAACCACGCCCGCGAATACGTACGGGCGGTCGACCAATACGCGGCGCTGATTGCGAGTGATCCCGCCACGTTCCCCACCTACTACCGGTGGGACGTCTATTACGTCACCACCGCCGGCGACGTGTTGCTCCCGGTCGGCTACGCCGAACCGTCCCCCATCCCGGTCGGGGATTATCTGGCGACCCACCCCCAGTAGCTTCGGGCGGCTCAGAGGTACTTCAGGGCGATGTCCTGCAGGTGCGATCGCACGCATTGGCCGGTGGCCTTCTCCAGCTTGATGCCCAACTCACCCGCAAGGTTGACGAAGCCCATCAACAGCATGATTTCCCCGTCGGGCTCGTCGATCACGTTCTCGACGAGCCGGCTCCAGGCGAATTCGTTGCCGCTGTCGGAGGTCCAAGCCGTCATCACATCGATGGCTCGCCGGACGTTCTCGCGCACATCCATTCCCGGAGCCTGCCATGACGATCGGACGGCCGCCCGCCGACACAGCGGCGGCGGGCGGCCGGACCGTCAGTACAGCGGAACCCAGACCCCCATGTACCAGAACCCCCAACCGCCGAACTGCCAGTTGAAGACGGGGATGGCGGTGTAGGTGTCGTACTGGAACGGCCCGAAATCGGCCTGCGCGCGCGCGACGTCACGCGGCGGACCGGACCACGGGCGATTCCAGCCGCCGGGGGGCGGCGGGCCGTCCCAGCCGCCCGGAGGGGGCGCGCCCACCCAGTGCGGCGGCGGGTGGCCGGGAGCGGGGCCGTCGTTCCAGCCATGCCCTCGCGGTGGCGGCGGTGGCGGCGCGCCGTGGTCCACGACGCTGAAGCCCGCGCGCGCGTCACCGGGCCCGCCTATCTGGGCGTTACCGCTGGCATAGGTACCGCGCGGAACGTAGGGCGGGTGTGGCGGCTGGGTGCTCGGCGGGTTGAGGGCCTGCCTGCCTTGCGGGGGCGGGTTTTGCTCGTTGGATTGTCCGCCCGGCGGGTTCTGGCCGTGCTCACCCGGCTGGTTGTCCGGACCGTTCTGCTGGGGGGACTGCCCGCGCTCGTCAGGTGCCGGCGCGTTCGGTTCGCCCTGCTGCGGGGTGTTCTGCCCGCCCTGCTGCGGCGGGTTGTTCTGCCCACCGTGCGGCGGGTTGTTCTGCCCACCGTGCGGCGGGTTGTTCTGCCCACCCTGCTGCGGCGAGTTGTTCTGCCCGCCCTGCTGCGGGGTGTTCTGCCCGCCCGGCGGCGGGTTGTTTTGTCCGCCCGGCCCACCACCGGGGCCGCTCTGCTGCCCGCCCGGGCCGCCTTGCTGACCGCCGGCGCCACCGGGGTTGCCCCCGCCTCCGCCGCCGCCATGGCAACCGGGGCAGGGCGGCGGGGGGTCGAGCGGAGCCGCGAAGGCCGAACCGGTGCTCAAGGTAACCGCGGAGATGCTCAGGCCCGCTGCGACCGCCGCCGCACTGACGACACGTTTCATAGACATAGCTGCGTCCCCTCTTGGGTGTCGGCCGCCCGCGCTACGGGCAGGTCACGTCCAACTCGAATGACTTGGTCACCTGCTGCGGTTGCTGCGGATTGCTCATGTCGAGCCCTGTCGCCGTGCCCTTGATTGCGTAGGTCTTTCCGTTCACCGCGGCCCCGGCGTTCCCGGCTTGGTTGGGGGCGGCGTCGGAAAAGCCGAGCGTGATGCCGTTGACGGTGCCCAGTCCGACCGAATGGACGATGGGCGGGTTCGCGTTGCTGACCACGGCGCCGACCCCCGCCGTCGGGTCACCGATGCCGATGTTGGTGTTGTCGCCCGACGGTGTGCAGGTGACCTGGCCGCTGACGTTCTGAGCCTGACCGTCGACGATGACCTGCGGGCCGGCCGCGGACGGTGATGACGAACCCGACGATCCCGTGCTTGACTTGTTGCTCGAACAGCCGGCGCACGCGGCGACCACTACGGCCACGCCCGCCAAGCCGACGACCATCCCATGCTTCACTACTGCTCTCCTTCGTGTCGCCGGTGTCGCACTGCACAACTCATTGGCCTCGTCAACGCAAGCGAGCCCCGCCAATGCCGCGGTCCGGGATACCCGGTACCCGGACGTGGCAAACGCTGTGTGAACTTGGCCGGGCGTGCTTGTCAAGGCAGAACGCGTAGCCCCCACTCGTTCAGCACCGGGTGGACGAGCGTGAAATCGGTCGTGTAGTCGTCACCGTCGGGCGAGGACGTCAGCAGACCTACCGCACTCACGGTGCCGTCGGGATTCTTGACGAAACCCGGACTACCGCTGTCGCCGTTGAGGCTGAACACGCTGGCTTCCACGACGCCGCCGTCCACATGTTTCACGAAACCACAGGTTTCACCGGTCACCGCGCCTATCTTGCAGAAGGGCATGCCCTCGCGAATCTGGTCCGCGGTCAACACATCCCGGACCTCGTAGCGTCCACCGACATGCCCGAGGGGGACTCCGACGCTCGGGTCCAGAAGGATGATCGCGGCGTCCCTTGCGTCGCCCTCCTTCTCGCTGGCGGTGATCTTTCCGAGCGGGACGTCATTGCCGTATGTCCACGACGAGCCGTCGTGCCCGTCGCAGTGGCCGCTGGTCATCAGGTAATAGCTGCCGTCATTGCCCTGGGCCGCGAAACCCGCTGTGCACGAGTTGTTGTCGTATCCGACCTTGATGCCCGGCGTCACGCCCGCGTCCGCTCGCGCCGGACACGCCAGCGTCGTCGAGGCGACGAACACGGCGCCGATCAGGACCAACCCTCGCAACCGCCGCATGGCCACGCCGCCTCTCTTCATGTGTCGGGCAGCATGTTAACAGCGCGCGCACGTTTCGGCCGCCTGGACGCCACGTTCCGGGCAGCCGCCCAGGTCGCCGAATTGACGTGAGCGACAGAACTTTTAGGAAATGGCTTGCCGCGCAACGCGGTTCGTCCGAGCCGTGACGCCGAGGATCAGCCGTCGGCATGGCGGGCGAGGAACCCGATGATGGCGTCGGCGAAGACGTCGTTGCGGTCACCGGCGACCATGTGCCCGGCACCGCGCACATCGGTGAATTCGACCTGCGGGAAGCGCGCCAGGAATTCGTCGGCGCGGTCCTGGCTGACCAGGTCGCTCATCTGGCCCCGGATCAGCAGCATCGGCACGCCGGCGCGCAGGATCGCGTCCACGGCCGCGTGCATGCGGTCGGGGTCGGTGACCTCGAACGGGGGAAACGCGGCCGTTCCGCTGATGAACTGGGGATCCCAGTGCCAATACCAGCGACCGCCCCGGCGGCGCAGGTTCGTCGTCAGACCGTCGAGGTCCGTCGGGCGCGGCCGGTGCGGGTTGTATTCCGCGATCGCGTCAGCGACCTCGTCGAGGGAGGCGAATCCCGATTCCACCCGCTCGGACATGAAGGCGTGTATCCGGTTGGCCCCGGACTGGTCCATGTTCGGCACGATGTCCACCAACACGACCGCGCTGGCGATACCCGGCGAGAGCTCTCCCGCAAGCAGCATCGAGGTGAACCCGCCCAGGGACGCGCCGACCAGCACCGGCTGCGGGGGCAGCGCGGCCAGTACCTCCCGGACGTCACCGGCGAAGCTGACGACGCGGTAATCGCCCTCGTCGGACCAGTCGGATTCGCCGTGGCCACGCAGGTCGACGGTGACCGCTTGCCAGCCGCGCTGCGCCACGGCCGCAGCGGCCTTGCCCCACGAGCGGCGGGTCTGCCCACCGCCATGCAGGAACACCACGGCACGCGCTTGCGGATCGCCCAGGCGGTCCGCGACGATACGCACGCCACCGGTGCCCTGGATCGAAAACGATTCAACTGCCATGGGCATCAGGTGATACTAAGCCGCGTCAATACGATGCAGCGGGGCGTCCCGAGGAGAAACCGATGCGGCTTGACGAGTACATGTCCTTGGATGCGACCGCGCTGGCCGGACTGGTCGAGCGCAAGCAGGTCACGCCGCCCGAACTGCTCGCGTTGGCGCGGCAACGCGCGGACGCGGTGAATCCGCGGCTGAACGCGATCGTCCGACCCCTCGGCGAGCTGGCGGACCGGCGGGCCGCCGACCCGGACCTGAGCGGCCCGTTCACCGGCGTGCCCTTCCTGATCAAGGACCTTGCCCAGGCGTATCGCGGCTTCCCGACCGCGAGCGGTTCCCGGTCGCTGGCCAACGACGTGGCCGACCGGCACGCCCTGGTCACCCAGCGGTTCTTGGACGCGGGGCTGGTGATCTTCGGCATGACCAACACCCCGGAATTCGGGGCCAAGGGCATCACGGAATCGGACTATTGGGGACCGGCGCGCAACCCGTGGAACACCGGCCACACTCCGGGTGGCTCATCGGGCGGATCCGGTGCCGCCGTCGCGGCCGGAATCGTTCCGGCGGCGGGGGCCAACGACGGGGGCGGATCGATCCGCATCCCCGCCGCCTGCAACGGGCTCGTCGGCCTCAAGCTCAGCCGGGGGCTGTCACCCTATGGCCCGCAGACCGGCGAGCCGATGTTCGGCATGGTGACCCAGGGCGTCGTTTCGCGCACCGTGCGCGACAGCGCCGCACTGTGCGACGCGATCATCGCCCGCGATCCGCACGCCGCCTACGAAGTCGCCCTTCCGCGAGGGACTTTCGCCGAGCACATCACCCGTCGTCCGGGCGAGCTGCGCATCGGATACTCGTGGTCCTCGGCGATCAACCCCCATCCCGACCGGGAGGCCGTCGCCGCGGTGGAACGGGCGGTGGCGCTGCTGGGGGATCTGGGACATCGGGTCGAGGAGGTTCCGCCGCCGTACGACGACGACGCGTTGGCCCGCGACTTTCTGACCATCTGGTTCGCGCAGCTCTATCAGCACGTCGCCGACGCCAGACAACGCACCGGCGCACGCGACCGTGATTTCGAGGCCGACACGCTGGCGGTGAGTGAACTCGCCCGGTCCGCCGGCGTGCTGGCGCCCATCTTCGCGCTGGAAAACAGGAACAACCACATTCGCTCGCTGGCGTCCTTCCACCAGACCTTCGATTGCCTGCTGACCCCCACGCTGGCCACGCCGCCCCTGCGGGTCGGCGCCACGGCGACACCGCGCCCCCTGCAACGGGTGGCCCGCTTTGCCAGCCGGCTGCGCGCGGGAAAAGTCATGGCGCTCAGCGGCGTTCTCGACCAACTGATCCAGGAAAGCCTGGGCTGGGTGCCCTACACGCAACTCGCCAACATCACCGGGCGCCCCGCGATCAGCGTGCCCCTGCATTGGACGGATCGCGGGCTTCCGCTCGGCGTGCAGTTGGTGGGGCGGCTGGGCGCCGACGGGGACCTCCTGCAGCTGGCGGCCCAACTCGAGGAAGCCAGCCCGTGGGCGCACCGGTATCCCGCGCCCGCGTGACTATCCCGGGCCGTGTTCGTTTCGCGGGGCATGGTCGCCCCGCCACATCCGGGCGAACCGCTTGGCGACGTCGCCGAGCCGATTCCCCACCCGTTGGGACGCCTTGATCCTGCCGAGGGCCTGCTCGCCCTCCGCGGCGTAATCGTTGACCGATTCGTCGCCTTCCTCAGCACGCATCCTCAACCTCCGGTCCTCGTCAAGTCTTCGGTGTCCATGTCCGACGCCGCGACGGGCGCCCGGCGCGTGGTTAGCGCCGCGGGCCGCTCGTGCTCATCGTTCAGCCTCCCGATCGGGCTCAGGGTGGCCTACCCACGGGTCCCGGGGCCCGAAACGTCGGCGGCACCGACCCCCGCCGCTCAAGACACCGGTTCCTTGCTGGCCTTGACCGCCGCCGTGCTCGGCGGCAGCTTGAGCAGGTTGCCGCGCAGGCTCCCCCGCGCGGTGCGCGCAGCCACCAGCAACCAGGTGAACAACAGCCCGGCGTACGCGATGGCCGCCGCCACCCGGAACGCCGGCAGGTGAGTGTGGCCGGCTAGCTGCGAGGTCCCCGTGACGAAGGTCCCCACCGGGAAGGTCAGGCTCCACCACGTCAGGGCGAACGGCATGCCGCGCCGCAGCGTTCGCACGGTCAGCGCGGTGGCCAACGCGATCCACAGCACCGCGAACCCCCACACCGGAACGCCATAGAGGACGGCAAAGGCATTCAAGTCCTCGGCCAGTTCGCCGTCGACGGCCAGTCCCGCGCTGGCACCCAAAAGCCCCGCGGCGGTGATGGATTGGCCGAGCGGTCCTAACACGATCCACAGCGTCGGCACGCGCGCGGAGCCCGAGGTGCCGTACAGGGTCAGGCGCGCCCAGATCATCGCGATGATGTTCAGCGAGGCCAGCAACGACAGCCCGAACATCGCGTAGCAGCCGTACAGCATGGTGGCGCGCCCGGTGCCCGCCGACATGTGCGGCAACAGCAGGGCGCCCGTGGCCGCGGTCACCATCGGCGGAACCACCGGCATCAGCCAGCCACCGAAGGCCGCGTCGGGCTCGACACTGTGCTGGGTGAACATCAGGAACGGGATGCTCACCGCGGTGAACAGGCCGCCCAGCGTGCCCCCCGTCCAAAGCACCCAATCCAGGTCGACGGCGATGCGCTCACCGATCAGGTCCCCGCCGACGAGCACCGCTCCCCCGCCGACCGTCATCAGCGCCATCGGCGCGGCGCCGTAGAAGTGCGCCATCTGCGGATTGCGCGCATGGGTGCGCGCCACGGTGGGGTGCCGCAGCCAGTGCCCGCCGACGAGGACGACCAGCGCCACCAGCAGGACGGCGGCGATCACCCACACCACTTGGGCGAATGCGCGCAGGCCCACCACGTGCACCGGCAGGGTGGCGCCGGCGATGGCGACGATCCCGGTGCCCATGACGGACGCGAACCAGTTGGGCCCGATGTTGCCCAATACCTCGACCCGGGTGTGCGGCGACGGTGTCCCGTCCGGGTTTGCGACGGCCATAGCTGCAAAACCCTACTGCGTGGGGCCGAACCGGGCAGGCCAGCCGCATACACTCCAACGGTGATGCATCCGACGCCAACGAGGCCGGCACGCAGCAGAGTCCCGATGACGATCGCGATCGCTGTGGTGGTGCTGCTCGCCGTTCTCGCCGTGCCCGTCAAGCAACGATGCGGGGCGCCGGGCCTGTCGTGCGCGACGGCGGTGGACCCCCGGGGCAACGTTCACTACTACTACGAGGTCGAACCGTTCGGCGTGTATGTGGCCGAGGTCATAACCGGCTCGAACATCACCATTTACTACGATTCGGGCGAAGACCTCGTCAACGCCCGGTAGCCGCCGTGTCGGCGCGATAACAACTTCGAGGCGATCTGCCCGCCGGTGTGACCCGGTCGAAACCACGCCGCGATGCCGAAGGCAGAACGCGCTGGTCACGGGCATATGACCGCCGTGCACGCGGGGCCGGCGCGCCGTACGGGGGCGGCCCGGGAGGCGTTCTCGATTGGGGGCTTCACAGCGAGCTAACGCATACTTGTCCCATGCTCGAAGCGACATCGCCGCAAACCGCCGTTGCGGTGGCTGGTGATGCGCTGGGTGTGGGCAGAGGTTTGTGATGGCCCGCTCGGGCGGCGCCCATCGCCGCCATCGAGCCGTCCGTCAACCCTCACGTTTCCGCAGAGGGCTGACGCGCACCCTGGGCGCGCTGGTCTCCGTGGCGGCGGTGGGGCTGACGGGGGCCGGGTACTACGTGGCGCACGGGGCACTGGGCGGGATCACCGTTTCGAACGCCCTGCAGCCCGACGACCCGCGGTCCAGCGGCGACAACATGAACATCCTGTTGATCGGCCTGGACTCGCGTAAAGATCAGGACGGCAACGACCTGCCCTGGTCGATCCTCAAGCACCTGCACGCGGGCGATTCCGACGACGGCGGCTACAACACCAACACGCTGATCCTGGTGCACGTGAGCGCCGACAACAAGGTCGTCGCGTTTTCGATTCCGCGCGACGACTGGGTGCCGTTCACCGGGGTCCCCGGATACAACCACATCAAGATCAAGGAGGCGTACGGCCTCACCAAGCAGTATGTCGCGAACAAACTCGCCAACCAGGGCGCCAGCAGCCAGAAGGAGCTCGAGACCAAGGGTCGCGAGGCCGGCCGGGCGGCGACCCTGCGCGCGGTGCGAAACCTGACGGGCGTGCCGATCGACTATTTCGCCGAGGTCAACCTGGCCGGGTTCTACGACCTGACGCAAACCCTGGGCGGGGTGGAGGTCTGCCTCAACCATCCCGTCTACGACTCGTACTCCGGCGCCGACTTCCCGGCCGGCCGGCAGACCCTCGACGCCTCGCAGGCCCTGGCTTTCGTTCGGCAGCGCCACGGCCTGGAAAACGGGGACCTGGACCGCACCCATCGCCAGCAGGCGTTCATTTCGTCGGTCATGCAGGAGTTGCAGGCCGCCGGCACCTTCACCAACCTGGACAAGCTCAAGAGCCTCATGGCGGTGGCGCGCAAGGACGTGGTGCTGTCGGCCGGTTGGGACGAGGAGATGATCCAGCGGCTGGGTTCGCTGGCCTCGAGCGGAAACGTCGAATTCCGGACGTTGCCGGTGGTGCGTTACGACAACATCGACGGCCAGGACGTCAACATCATCGACCCGGCCGCGATCAAGGCCGAGGTGGCCGCGGCCATCGGCGCCACGCCCCCGACCACCACCCCGGCCACCACGGCCGCCAAACCGAGCCCGTCGACCGTCGTCGATGTGATCAACGCCGGCGATACGAGCGGGCTCGCGACCGAGGTGTCGCGCGCGCTGCAGAACCACGGCTACACCACGGGGCAGACCCGCGACCGCAAATCGGGCGAACCGACCGCGAGCACGGTCGCGTACGGGGTCGGCGCGCAGACCGACGCGGGCAACGTGGCCAAACTGCTCGGCCTCGACGCGCCCAGTCGGCCGGATCCCAGCGTGCAGCCCGGACACATCCGCGTGACCGTGGATACCAACTTCTCGGTCTCGATCGTCGACGACGGCACGACGGACGACACATCAACGACCACGACGTCCAGCAAGGCCAAGACGTACTACTACAACGGCACCACCACGACCTATCCGACGCCGGATCAGGGTAAGCCGATCGACGGCGGCGGCGTGCCGTGCGTCAACTAGCGGCGATCGCAAGCGCGGCGAAGCCGGGCGAAGCGGGTCGCCGCCATCGAACTCGCGGCGATCGCAAGCGCGACGAAGCCGGGCGAAGCGGGTCGCCGCCATTGGACTAGACGGTCTGGGGGCTGGGGCTAGGCGTGCGTTCCGCCGTCGATGCGGATTTCGGTCCCGGTGATGAAAGCGCCGTCCTCGGAGACCAGCATGGCGATCACCCCGGCCACCACGGACGGGTCGGCCATCCCGGTGCCGCTTGACTCCACCGTGGTGGGCAGGATCGGCATCAGCCTCGAAAACAGCGCCCAGTCCGCGTCTTTCGGGATGTAACCGCCGGTCGCATCGGTGATGCCGGACTTGATGCTGCCGGGCGCCACGCACACCGCGCGCAGGCCCTCGCGCGCGTATTCGAGCGCCAGCGAATGGGTGAAGGCCTGGATGCCGCCCTTGCTCGCCGCGTACGCCGCCATGTAGGGGTGGGCGAACGATGCCGAGGTCGAGCTGAAGTTGACGATCGCACTGCGCGGATTTGCCAGCAGCGCCGAAAGCGCTTCGCGCACAACGAGGAACGTCCCGGTCAAGTTGACTCCGACGATCTGGTTCCACAAGTCCAGACTGGTCTGGTGGGTGTGCGCGGCGCGCAGGATGCCGGCGGCGTTGACCACCGAATCCAGGCCGCCGAGGGATTCGACGGCCCGGCGCACGCCGTCGACCACCGAATCCTCGTTGCCCACGTCCATCGGCATGGTCGTGAGGCGGCCGGCGGTAGCGGCCTCGTCCGCGCGGGCCCGGGTGGCCTGCAGGCCGTCCTCCGCGACGTCGGAGGCCACCACGGCGGCGCCCTCGTCCAGCAGCCGCAGGGCGGTCGCCTGGCCGATTCCCGACGCGGCGCCGGTCACCAGGATCCGCTTGCCTTCGAGTCGCTTCATTGCCGCTCCCGTGCTCGTCGCGTCGTTAGGCGCCCATCATCGCAAAGGACGGCGCCGAACAAGGCAGAGTGGGCGCATGGACATCGGATTCATCGGCTTGGGCAAGATGGGCCAGGCCATGGCCGCGAACCTGTTGCAGGCCGGCCATCACCTCACCGTCTACAACCGCTCCCCCGGCAGGGCGGCGTCCCTGGTCAGGCGGGGCGCCGCCGCCGCGGCAACCGTCGCCGAGGCGTGCACCGGCGAGGTGGTGTTCACCATGCTGGCCGACGACGCCGCCGTCGAGGCCGTGACCTTCGGCGACGACGGCATCGTGGCTTCGCTGCCGGCGGGCGCCACCCACGTGTCGTCGAGCACCATCAGCGTGGCCCTCGCGGAGCGCCTGGCGACCGCGCACGCCGAGGCCGGTCAGGGGTACGCCGCTGCGCCGGTCTTCGGCAGGCCCGAAGCGGCCGCGGCGGCAAAGCTTTTCGTGGTCGCGGCGGGCCGGCCGCAAACCCTGCAGCCGTTGACTCCGGTGTTCGACGCGGTCGGGCAGCGGACCTTCGTGGTGTCCGAGCGACCGCACACGGCCAACCTGGTGAAGCTGAGCGGCAATTTCCTGATCGCGTCGGTCATCGAAAGCGTCAGCGAGGCCGTAGCGCTGGTGGCCAAGGCCGGGGTCGACAGGCAGCAGTACGTCGACATCCTCACGTCGACGTTGTTCGCGGCGCCGGTCTACCAGACCTACGGCGGGTTGATCGCGCGCCGGGAATTCGAGCCGGCCGGGTTCGCCGCCCGGCTCGGCCTCAAAGACGTTCGGCTGGCGCTCGCCGCCGCGGAGCAGCTGCAGGTACCCCTGCCGGTGGCGAGCCTGCTGCGCGACCGCTTCCTGACCCTGGTGGCCACGGGCGGCGCCGACCTGGACTGGTCGGCGCTGGCCACGCTCGCCGACCGAGACGCCGGCCTGCCGTCAGACGACTCCGCGTAGACCGTCGGCGCCGAAGGCCGGCTCCAGCATCGCGGAGTAGTCCGGGCCGCGCCGCAGCATGAGCCCGCCGTCGACGTTGATGACCTGCCCCGTGATGTAACAGGCGGCGTCACTGAGCAAGAACATCGCCAGGTTGGCGACGTCCTCGACCTCGCCGGGCCGCGGCAGCGGCGTGCACTCGCGGTAGTCCTCGCTCACCTCTGGCAGGGCGAACACCGGGGCGACCAGGTCGGTGCGGATCAGGCCGGGCCGAATGCTGTTGACGCGCACCCAGGACGGGCCGAGCTCGTCGGCGGCCAACTGCATCATGTGGTCGACGGCGGACTTGCTGACCCCGTAGGCGCCGAACCACCGGTGGGTGTTGCTGGCCGCGATCGACGAGATGCCCACGAACGAGCCGCCGCCGCCCCGGACCAGCTCGCGGGCGGCGTGCTTGAGCACGTACATGGTGCCGTTGACGTTGAGGTCGACCGTGCGTCGCCAGCCTTCCGAGTCGATCTGGGTGATCGGCCCGATGGTCTCCGAGCCACCCGCACAGTGCACCGCCCCGTGGAGTTGACCGTGCCAGGCCGTCGCCGCGTCGACCGCGCGGGCGGCCTCCTCCTCGTTGGTGACGTCGGTCGGCTCGTAGCGAATGGAGCCGGGGCCCCCGAGCGCTTCGATCTCGCTGACCGCCCCGGCCAGCCGGTCGGGGTTGCGGCCGGCGATCATCACCGAGGCGCCGCCCGCGACCAGCCCGGCGGCCACGCCCTTGCCGATGCCGCTGCCACCGCCGGTGACGAGGTATGTCCGGTTCTCGAAAGAAAGCTGCACGCGACGCGCCCCTTATGCCGAAACTGAAACGGGTTCTAGCATAGGCCAGCCGTCACAGCTCCCACGTGGGCCTCGAAGCGGGCCGGGAATTCGGGTGTGCGCTCAGGGTTTCGCGTGTGCGCTCAGGGCCGGGAATTCGACGAAATCGCACCCTGGACGCACACCGAAAGCCGTGGTTTCACACTCGACGGAAGTGCCAGCGGACGTTACGGGGTATCGCGGCGGGCCACCTGCGTCGGCTTGGCGTTGCGCCAGTCCTCCACGTCGGGCGGCAGGCCGACCGCATACCTGTTCTCGTTGTGGGCCGCCCAGTGCGCATGCCCCAACTCGTGGATGTGGAACGCGTGCCGCAACGCCTCGGTGAATCCCATTGCGTCGGAAGCGGCGTTGACCGAGTCCTTGACCAGCAGCGCCGCCATCGTGGGACGGTCGGCGATGCGCCGGGCGAATTCCAGTGTCTTTTCGGCCAGCTCGTCTACCGGGAACACCTTGGACACCATGCCGAGCCGGTAGGCCTCGTCTGCGTCGAGCGCATCGCCGGTCAGCAGCAGCTCTTTGGCCTTGCGGGGACCGAATTCCCAAGGGTGAGCGTAATATTCGACGCCCGGCATCCCCAGACGCACCGCGACCACGTCGCTGAACTTCGCGTTGTCGGCGGCCACGATCAGGTCGCACGCCCAGATCAGCATCAGGCCCGCCGAGATCGCGTTGCCCTGAACCTGGGCGATGGTGATCTTCCGCAAATCCCGCCAGCGGCAAGTGTTCTGGAAGAAGTAGTGCCACTCCTGCAGGTAGATCTTCTCGGCGATCGGGTCGCGGGTCCCGCCGTTGATGCGGAAGCTCGGCAGCTGGCTGCGCTCGGCGATCGCCAACTCCGAACCCAGGTCGTGACCCGCGGAGAAGTTGCGGCCCCGCGCCGCCAGGATCACCACGCGCACGGTGTCGTCGGCCTCGGCGCGCAGGAACGCCTCGTCGAGCTGGACCAGCAGGCCGCGGCTTTGCGCGTTGTGGGCGTCGGGCCGGTTGAGCCAGATCCGCGCGATGCGGCCCTCGTCGAGGGTCTCATAGGTCACCAACTCTTCAGCATCGGCGTTACCCGTCTGGGAACCGGCTTGCTCGGAGAGTGTCATTCGGCCCACCTCACTCGTTTTCAGGTCCGACGTCTTTACACATTACGGCCAGTGTGTAAGCGGGTCACCGGTGGGTGGCCGAGCCGCCCGGCCGCCCGCCGAGCGGCAGCAGGCGGTGGTCACGGGTGAAGGCCAGGCGGACGAGTCCCAGGGCGACGATGACCGTGGTGGCCGCGACCGAACCCAGGATCAGGAACATCACCACGGCCTGGACCAGCACGGCCTGCACCGGGGGGACGCCGGCGAGGATGAGGCCCGTCATGGCGCCCGGCAGGAACACCAACCCGGTGGCCTTGGTGGTCTCGATCTGCGGCGATATCGCCGAACGCAAGGCGGTCCGCAGGTAGGGGGCCGCGGCCTGCCGGGAGGGCAGCCCGAGGGCGAGCCTGGCTTCCACCTCGTCGCGCTTGTCGCGCAGCTCGTCGACCAGCCGCCGGGCCACCAAAACCGTCGCGGTCATCGAGTTGCCGATCATCATCCCGGCCACCGGCACCAACGTCCGCGCCTGCAGGGGAAACACCCGCAGCCCGAAGATCACGCCGAGGGTGATGACCGCCGCGGCGGCGAACGCGGCGATCGCCAGCGGACCCAGCCGCGGCACCTCCGGCGCCCGGCGACGGGCGAGGTCCCCGGCGTACGCCACCATCCCGGCCACCCAGGCCCACGACCACCACAGGGAACGGCCTGGCTCGAACAGCAACGTCAGCGCGCCGCCGACGAGCAGCAACTGCACCAGAGCGCGGGCCGCCGCCCACACCAGCTGCCCCTGCAGCCCCAACCGCTGCCACAGCGACACCGCCGCCGCGAACGCCACCAGGATCAGCGACGCCGCCAGGCCCAGCCAGCCCACCTGGCCGTTCATCACGCCACCGACCCGACCGGGCCGAGCCCCAGGCTGCGGCCCCGCTCGATGCGCAGGACCCGGTCGGCGGCGCGCTCGACCTGCGCCGCGTCGTGGGTGACCCACACCGCCGGGATGCCGTCGGCGGCCAGGTCACGCACCGCACGCTCGATCACGCGGGCGGCTTCGGCGTCGACGGCCGAGGTCGGCTCGTCGAGCAGCAGCACCTGCGGTTGGGCCATCAGCGTGCGGGCCAGGCACATGCGCTGCGCCTCCCCACCCGACAGCGCGGTGGCGTCGCGGTCCAGCCACGACCCCGTCAGCCCCACCCTCGCCAGGGTGTCCCGCATCCGCGCGTCGGACGCGTCGGGATCGGCCACGCGCAGGTTGTCGGCCACCGTTCCCGGGAACGGTGTCGGGCGCTGGAAACACATGCCCACCCGGCGTCGCAGCCACAACGGATCGACGCCTGCGACGTCTTCGCCGTGGAACAGCACCGTGCCGCTCGTCGGCACCTCGAGGCGATTGCACAGGCGAAGCAGGGTCGATTTGCCCGATCCGGACGGCCCGAACACGGCCGTCACGCCCCGCCCGGGAATGCCGGCCGTCAGGCCCCCCAACGCCCGCACCCCCTCCCGCTCCACGACCACGTCGAGGAACTCGAACATCAAGTCCTCACCCACCTGCCCATCGTGCATCACCTACAGTTAAGTCATGGCTACGAAATCTGACCCTGGCGAGATCGGCGACGTCGAGCCGGTCGCCGATAGCACCGCCAGCCAGGCCAGGCGAGTCGTCGCGGCGTATGCGACCGACGCCGACGAGTGCCGCGTCTTCTTGTCCATGCTCGGCATTGGGCCCGCAAAACTCGACGCGTAAATGGCTCCCGGGAACGGGCACGACTCGAAGACGCCGACGTTCGGGCATTCCGACTTCGTGGTGGTCGCCAACCGGCTGCCGGTAGATCAGGAGCTGCTCCCCGACGGCACCAGGTCGTGGAAGCGCAGTCCGGGTGGTCTCGTGACGGCGCTGGAGCCGCTGCTGCGCCGCCGGCGCGGCGCGTGGGTCGGATGGGCGGGGATCGCCGAAGAAGAGACCGAGTTCGATGACGAGCCCATCGTCCAGGAGGACTTGGAGCTGCGCCCGGTCCGGCTCAGCGCCGACGACATCGCCCAGTACTACGAGGGGTTCTCGAACGCCACGCTCTGGCCGCTGTACCACGACGTCATCGTCAAACCGATCTACCACCGCGAATGGTGGGAACGCTACGTCGAGGTCAACCGGCGCTTCGCCGAGGCCACGTCCCGCGCCGCCGCCCGGGGCGCAACCGTGTGGGTGCAGGACTACCAGCTGCAACTGGTCCCCAAGATGTTGCGTGAGCTGCGGCCCGACCTGACGATCGGCTTCTTCCTGCACATCCCCTTCCCGCCGGTGGAGCTGTTCATGCAGTTGCCGTGGCGCACCGAGATCATCGAGGGCCTACTCGGCGCCGACCTGGTCGGCTTCCACCTGACCGGGGGCGCCCAGAACTTCCTGTTCCTGTCCCGCCGACTGATCGGCGCCAACACATCCCGCGGATCGGTCGGGGTGCGCTCGCGGTACGGCGAAGTCGATCTCGGATCCAGGGTCGTCCGGGTGGGCGCCTTCCCGATCTCCATCGACTCCGGCTCGCTCGACCACGCCGCTCGCGACCGCGACGTGCGGCGGCGCGCCCGGGAGATCCGTGCGGAGCTCGGCAACCCCCGCAAGGTGCTGCTCGGCGTCGACCGGCTCGACTACACCAAGGGCATCGACGTGCGGCTGAAGGCCTTCTCGGAGCTGCTCGCCGAGGGGCGCGCGAAACGCGACGACACGGTGCTGGTCCAGCTCGCGACGCCCAGCCGCGAACGGGTGGAGAGCTACCAGATTCTGCGCAACGACATCGAGCGCCAGGTGGGCCACATCAACGGCGAATACGCGGAGGTCGGCCACCCGGTCGTGCACTACTTGCACCGCCCGGTCCCCCGCAACGAGTTGATCGCGTACTTCGTCGCCGCCGACGTCATGCTGGTCACCCCCCTGCGCGACGGCATGAACCTGGTGGCCAAGGAGTACGTCGCCTGCCGCAGCGACCTCGGCGGCGCGCTGGTGCTCTCCGAATTCACCGGCGCCGCCGCGGAACTGCGGCAGGCCTATCTGGTCAACCCGCACGACCTCGACGGCGTCAAGGACGCGATCGAAGCGGCGCTCAACCAGCCCGTCGAGGAGGGCCGGCGCCGGATGCGGGCGATGCGGCGCCAGGTCCTCGCCCACGACGTCGACCGGTGGGCGCGATCGTTCCTGGAGGCTCTGGCGGAGCCGCGTTCGCAGGACGCCGGGTAAGCCCCCGAACCCATGGTGTTGGCGCGCAATCGCTGTGATACTCGATGCATCGTGAAGGGAGGGGTCCGATGAAGCTCCGTCGCGGGCTGGCCGCTGGCGCCGGCATCTTCTCGGCAGTCGCCGTCGCGATCGCGCTGGACTCCGGGGACCCGGCGCACGCCGTCGGTCCGCCGCCGGACGGCAACTACACCTACAACGAGGCCGGTGTGTCCGGGGCGACATGGACGGTCACGGCGCTGTGCGACCAGCCGTCGGGAACCCGCAACATGAACGACTATTCCGACCCGATCGTCTTCGCGATGAACTGCGCCCTGAACATCGTGAGCTCGACGCCCGAACGGATCACCCCGGCGGACAAGTTGCAGAACTTCAGCGGCAGGGCCCGGATGTCCAGCATGCTGTGGACCTTCAAAGTGGAGAAGTCGGACGGTGTTTCGTGTCCCGGCGGCGGCACCGCGCCGTCCACCGACACCTACGCGTTCAGCGACGAGAACATGAGCGGCACCCACACCAGCCTGCACGGCGCCGTCTGCGGGCTGCAGCCGGAGATGAAGAAGCAACCGTTCTCGCTCCAGCTGGCCGGGCCACCGCCCAGCCCGATCGAACGTTACCCGTTGTACTGCAACGGCATTGCGATGTGTTACTAGGACTTGCTAGATCGGCGTGATGTAGGCGATCAGCCACTGTTTGTCGATCTTCTTGAAGTCCACTCGCAGCCGGCTGCCGTCGTAGAGCGGCTGCCGCGACTTGTCGGTCACGGTCCGGTTCATGTAGACCATCACCGATGCCGAATCGCGCTTGGCGGACATGACGCCCACGCCGACGACGCTGGCTTGGACGACCACCTCCCGCTTCTTCGCCTCCGGAATGATCTGCGCGTTGGCGCTTTTACGGAACTCCTGGCGATAGTCCGGGGTCAACAACGGGTAGGCGTCGCTGAGGCTGCGCTCGACCGTCTGATAGTCGTAGGCGAAGACCTGGGGAATCTCCTTGGTAGCCAAGGCCGGCAGCACCGCCCGGGCGGCCTGCTCCCCGCGGGCCTGCACCCGCGCCCAGTAGAACCAGCCGCCCGCCGCGGACAACCCGATGAACACCAAAGCCAGGAGGCAGCCCGTGACGACGAGCAGCCTGCGCCGCCACCGCATCAATTGCCCCCGTTGGGATACTTCAGGTCGTAGCCCGTCATCCGGCCCTGGTCGTCCTCGTGCACGATGACCCGCAGGCGGTAAGGCATGGAGGGCTTGTTCACCCCGTCGATGTCGGCGACCGTGACGCGCACCGAAACGAGCACCGACGCGTTGTCGGTGACGTCGTCGATGCCCTCCAGGGCGGCGCCGTTGACGACGGCTTCCGACGTCGCGTCGGTGGAGCGGAAGATGCCCTTGAGGTTTTCGATGTTGTTGTTGGCGCCGAGCATTGCGTGCAGCGGCCCGCTGGTGCCGTTGAAGAACCGGTTCACGCTTTCGTCGATGTTGTCCTGCTTGTAGCTGAACATGTTGACCACCGTCTGGGTGGCGGTGTCGACGAAGCGCTGATCGCGGGCCTGCTGGGCGTTCGCATGCCGTTGCTGGACGACGAGCACGGCCAGGCAACCGGCCAGCGCGCCGATGGCCAGCAACGCCGCGGCGAACGAAATCCAGGCCACCAGGGCGCGATTCGGCTGCCGCCGCGGCGGCGGCTTGACCGACTTCAGCGCCTTGGCGGCCTGCGCCGGCGGCGTCGGCGCGGCTTCGACCTGCACCGTGGCGGCCTGCGCCGCTTCGGCTTTCGCGGGACCGGCCGCCCGGGACGCCCGACGACGAACGCGCGTACTGGTACTGGTCGCTGGATCTTCTGGCACTACATCGGCCTCGGATCAAGCATCAGGTCCACCCAATTCTCGGCGCTGGATACGCCGCTAGCACCGGCCGCGAAAATACCAGTGCCACCTGCCGGGTCCTTGAATGCTCCGGTTTTCTCGTCGTAGGTGGCATACGCCGGACCGCTGGCCTGCGGCTGCGGACCGGGCGGCGGCCCCCACGGCTTCTCCGGCCCCGGACCCGCCGGCGGAGGATTGATCCCTTCCGGCGGCGCCGGCGGCGGCAGCCACTTGGGATACGGCAGCTGCGGCGGCACCGGCGGAACCCCGGGCGGCTGCCACGACGTGAACGGCGGCGGCGGCCCGTTGTCGTTCGGCGGCGGCGGATCGTATGCCGGCTGCTTGTTCGGCAGCGGCCCCGGCCCCGGTACCACCCCGGGCGGCGGTGGCCCCACGATGGGAGTGCCCGGGTCCGGTTCCGCACCCGGCGGGATGTACGGGAACTTGTTGGGCGGCAACACGTTCAAACCGTTGGTCACCGGGGTGTCGTAGGGCACCGGCGGACCGCGCCACGGGTTGCGGCCAATGGGAACGTAGCCCTTCGGGTCGCGGCAGAGCTGAACGGTGGGCGCCCGTTTGCCGGGGAACTCCTGGCACGGATAGTTGCGCGCGCCCCGCACGGTGCTCGGATCGTTCTGCGCCACCTTGCAGTACATGTCTTTCGGCAGCTCCCGCAACGACACATCGGCCGGTGTGCGCATCAACGGCGGCGGGAGGAAACCGACGGCGCACGGGGGCGGATCGTTGAGGTCGAGCTTGAAGTCCAGCTTGGCGCCCTCGTCCTGCGGCACACCTCCCGCCGAGGTGATAATCGCGGCGAAAAGCGCGGGCAGCACCACCAGCAGTTGCTCGATCGATTTGTGATAGATCACGCCCACCCGGCCCAGGTTGGCCAGGCTGGCCGCCAGCGCGGGGAAGGACGGGCGAATGCCGGAGAACGCGGTGCTGGCCTCGTCGGCCGCGTCCGGCGCGGTGGCCAGGGTGTCACGGAGTTGCGGATCGGCCTGGCGCACCTCGGCGGTGAACCGCGCGAGCCCGTCGGACAGCGACTTGATGTCGGCGCCGGCGCGAATCTGCGACTGCAGGAACGGGCCGGCCTGGTCGATCAGCTGGGAGACCTCCGGATAATTGGCGTTGGCCTCGTCCACCAGCAACCGGGCGGACTCGAACAGCCGGGCCAGCTCCGGTCCCGACCCGTTGGCCGCGATGAACGTCTCATGCAACACCTCGCGCAAGCGGGTGTCGCCCAGGCTGTTGGTCAGCGCCTCAGCCCGCTTCAACAGCTCGGCGACGTCCTGGCCGATCCGGGTGTTCTGCCGCTCGATCCGAAACCCGTTGCGCAGCTTGGTCGTTGCCGGTGCGCTCGGCGGCACCAGGTCGATGTATTGCTCGCCGACCGCCGACACGCTCTTGACGGTGGCGGTGACGTTCGACGGGATGGGGGTGCCGCTGTTCAGCCGCATTCCCGCGGTGACGCCATGGGGATTGAGGCCTACCGATTCCACCCGGCCGACGGCGACGCCCCGGTAGGTGACGTTGGCGTTCTTGTACAGGCCGCCGCCGGCGACGAAGTCCGCGCTGACGCCGTAGGTACCGATGCCGAACGTGGCGGGCAGTCGCAGGTAGAAGATCGCCATCACGGTCAAGGTGATCGTGGTAATCACGGCGAATATCCAGAGTTGGATTCTGGTTAGTTTGTCGTGCATGTGCGTCCGCCCCTACTGTCCCGAAGCCGTGCCGGGCGGGATTTTGAAAGGGTCGGCCGCCTGTCCGGACAGGTTGGCGAGTTCGCCCACGAGAAAGTCGGGGGGGTTGAGGATCTCGTTCATGTGCGCCATGTTCGGGTCGAAGTAGGCCGTGGTGAAGAACGTCTCTCCAATTCGCCGCAACGTAAGGTCATAGGTGGTGAACACGTTCAGGTAATCGCCTCGCACCGATTGCTTAATACCGAAATTTGGGAATGGGAAGGTAAGCAGTAATTGCAGCGATGTTACGAATTCGCTTCGGCTGTCATTGAGCGCCTTGACGACCGAATAAAGGCCTTTGAGATCCTCGGCGAAATCGACCTTCGTCTTCGCTAGCACCCGCGACGTAACCATAGCCAGCTTCTTAAGCGCGTTGAACGCCTCGACAATGTGCTCGCGATTCTTATTTAGGACCCGAATCGCCTCGGGCAGAGTGTCTAGCGCGCGCCCCAGGTTGTCCCTATCGTGCGCCAGGGTCGCCGAGAACCGGTTCAATCCGTCAACCGCGTCGATGATGTCATTGACTTGTCGGTTGAGTCCCGCGGTCAGTTCCGCCAGTCGCGGGACCAGGTCGACGAACTGGTCCTGCCGCCCGGCGACCGCCTGATAGGTCTCGTCGGTGATCTCTTCCAGCGCACCGACATTGCCCTTGTTCACCACGACACCGAGGGCCGACAATACTTCCTCGGTGGTGGGATAACGGCCGGTGTGGGACTCGGAGATCTTCGACCCGTCGGTCAGCCGGCCGACGGCCGGCTTGTCCTTCGGCCGGGCCAGGTCGATGTGCATCGAACCCAGGAGCGATGTCTGCGCGACGGTAGCGGTCGAATTGGCCGGCAGCACGACGTTCTCGTCCAGCGCCAACTTGACTGCCGCATAGAAGGATCCGTCGGAGCGCTGCATCGCCTGAATGCCGGCGACACTGCCGACGGTGACGTCGTCGACCATGACCGGCGAGTTCTGGGGAAGGGTTGCCACGTCGGGCAGGTCGACGGTGATCGAGTAGGCGCCGCCGCCATGGCCAGCCGTACCGGGCATCGACAGCGAGTTCAGACCGCCGTACTGGCAACCGGCCATCAGCACGGTGCCCACCGTCAAGGCACCACCACGCAACCATATTCGGTTCACTCAGCCGCCCCCTTGGTTGGGCGGTGCAGACCCGGGGCCCGGCGCCGGTCCGGGTAGCGGCCGGAAGGCGCTGCCCGGGGCCGGTCCGGGCGGCGGACCGGCATTACCCAGCGCCGGCGCGAGGCCGGGAGTCGGGCCAGCCTGCGGGGCAGTCGGAACCAGCAGCGCCTGGAGGTCCGCCGGGTTCTGCGCGGCGGGCGGCGTCTTGGCGCCGTTGGCCGGAATCCAGGTGAGATCCGGAACTGGGGTCTCCGACTTCGCCTTCGTCTCCGGAGTGTCATAGATGATCTGGCCTTTGTAGGCGGTGATCGTGTTGAGCGGATGGAACATGATCGGTGGGTAGTTCACGGTGAGCCGGCGCAGCACCGGGCCGAGCCGCTCACGGCAGAGCTCGGCGCGCCGGAAGTAGTCGGGCGCGCGCGGGCCGGCCGCGGTTTCGAAGGATCCACCGCAGATGAACTGCACCGGGTTGGCGAATTCCGGGATGGACAGCAGGCCGTTGAGCGCGCCCTGCGCGGGGTCGTAGATGTTGTAGAAGTTCGCGATGCCGGGGCCAGCAACGTGCAGCACCTGTTCGATGTTGTCGCTCTGGTCGCTCAGAGTCTTGGCAAAGTCGTTGAGGTTATTCACCGTATCGATGATCGTTGAGTTGTGCTCGTGCAAGAAGCCGCGGATGTCGGACAACGCCTGGTTGAGCGTGCCCAGGGTGTTGTCGAGGTGGCGCGAGCTGTCGGCCAGCACCTGGGAGACCGAGGCGACATTCCCGGCGAACTGCACGATCTGTTCGTTGCTTGCCGATAGCGCATTGACCAGAACCTGAAGGTTTTTGACCGTGCCGAAGATGTCACTGCGCGAATCGCCCAGCCGCCCAGCGGCTTGCGAGAGTTCCCGCAGCGCGTTGTGGAAAGAGTCACCGTTGCCATTCAAGGTGTCCGCGGCCTGGTTGATCGCCCGCCCCAGTGGCCCCTGCATCGATCCGGTGGTGGGGCCGAGCTGCACGGCCAGTTGCGTCAGCGATTCTTTGACCTCGTCCCACTCGACCGGAACCCCGGTCCGGTCAAGGCCGATGTTTCCGCCGTCGGGCAGCACCGCGCCGCCGGTGTACGCCGGCGTCAGCTGAATGAAGCGCGCCGCGACCAGGTTCGGCGACATGATGATGGCCTTGGCGTCCTTGGGGATCTTGACGTCCTTGGACACCGACATGGTGATCCTGACGTCGGAGGGCCGCGGTTCGATCGTGTCGACCTGACCCACCGGCACGCCGAGAACGCGGACCTGGTCACCGGGATAGAGCCCGACGGCGGACGTGAAGTAGCCGACGATGCTGCGCGTATTGCCGGTCGACGACAGCACATAAACGCCGCCCACCAACACCGCGACGAGCGCGATGGCGGTGGTGTAGCGCAGCCCGCGGCTGGCGGCGATCCGTCGGATCATGGCGACTTCGGCCTGATGATCCAGCGCTCCTGGATGAGGCCGCGCAGATAGTCGGCCAGGCTGGCCGGCAGCTTGCCGGGCTGATAGAAGAAGTCGAAAACTGTAGCGACCAGGGGTGCGGGTAGAACACCGTAGACGTTTACGTTGAATCCCGGCCCCGAGCCCACAACCTCCCCCAGTGTCGTTGCATAAGCCGGCAGGCGCTTTAGCGCCTCGGTGATGTAGTCGCGGCGTTCATTCAGGTTGTCGAGGACCAGATTCAGCTTGTTGAGCGACGGGCCGAATTCCTTGCGGTTGTCGGCGACGAAGCCGGAGATCTGTGCCGATAGGCCTTGGATTCCCGAGATGAGCCGGCCGAGGGCGGCTCTGCGCTCGTCGAGCGCGGCGAACAGTTGGTTGCCGTCGTCGACCAACCTGTTGACTTGGTCGGCGCGCTGGGCCAGCACACCGGTGACCGACTTCGCCTGTGCCAGGAGGCTTTGCAGCGCGTCGTCGCGGCGGTTCAGCGTGCGCGACAGCGTCGTCACACCGTCGAGCGCACCGCGCAGTTCGGGGGTGGCGTCATGCAGCGTGTCGGTCAGCACGTCCAAGGCCTGCTCGAACTGGGACTTGTTCAGGTTGTTCGCATTTTGACCCAGATCCTCGAGCGCGCCGGCCAGGGTGTACGGCGTGGTCGTGCGGCTGAGCGGAATGGTGGTCCCCATCCCGCCGCCCGCCGGGGTCACCGAGATCGAACGCTCACCGAGGATGGTGTCGGTGCGGATCGCGGCCAGCGACTGATCACCAACGCCGACGTGGCGATCCACGCTGAAGGTGATCTTGGCGCTGTCACCGGCCAGCCCGACCGACGTCACCTTCCCGACCTTCAGGCCCGAGACGTACACAGCGTTGCCGGGGTTGATGCCACCGGCGTCCGAGAAGTAGGCGTCGTAGATCTTTCCCTGCGGCCAGAACGGTAGGGCCGCATAACCGAATGCGATGAGTACGACGCACACAACCAGCACCGTGCCGAAGATGCCGGTGCGCAGCGGATCGCGCACTCGTTCAGCCTCACTTGACAAAAGCGCACCTCCCCTTGCTGGGATCGACCGGGCCGCCGAAGGGAATTAAGATGTCGCCCCCGGCTGGGCCGTTGATCTTGATCGTCACCGAGCAGAAGTAGATGTTGAAGAAAGAACCGTAGGACCCCAACGCAGCTAATCGCAGATAGTCTTCGCCCAGCTGCTCGATATCGTTATTGAGCTCGGCTTTACGGTTGTCCAGTTCGGTGGCCAGCGGTCGGGTGTTTTCTAAGATACCCTGCAGCGGCCGGCGTGAATTCTTCAGCAGCTCGGTCAGATCCGTTGTCGTGGAGGCCAGCGGCGGGATGGCGCCGGCGATGTCGTCCTTTTTCTTGGCCAGTCCGCTGATCAATTGCTGCAACTGTTCGACGCTGGCCGAGAACTGGGCGCTGCGCTGATCGACGGTCTTGAGCACGGTGTTAAGGTTGTTGATCACGTCCCCGATGAGCTGGTCGCGCTGGCCCAGCGCCGAGGAGAACGCGCTGGCGTCGGCCAACACATTGGACAACGCCCCCCCTTGGCCCTGCAGTAATTCGATGACGGCGCTGCTGATCGTGTTCACCTTGTCCGCGTCCAGACCCTTGAGGACCGGGCGCAGGCCACCCAGCAGCGCGTCGAGATCCAGTGCGGGCTGGGTGTGTTGGGAGTTGATGGTCGCGCCCGGCGGTAGCTTCCGCAACTCACCGGGGCCGGAGGTGATCTCCAGATACCGGTCACCGACCAGGTTTTCGTAGCGGATCACCGCCCGCGTGGACGAATAGAGCGTGTAGCGCTCGTCGATCCCAAACGTCACGTCAATGGTGTTGTCCGGGTTAAGCTTAACGCCGGAAACCGCACCGACCGGCACGCCGGCGATGCGTACCTTCTGGCCCGATTTCAGCCTTGAGACATCGGTAAACGTTGCGTGGTAAGTATTTTCGGGACCGAATCGGAAGTCGCCGAAGACCACCACAAGCGCGGCGGACACCAGCAGCATGGCAGCCGCGAAGATGCTGACCTTGATCATCATCGAGCGGTGCGAGGGCATGCTCCCGGCTGCCATCAGAAGTCGTCCCGTTCCGCGAAGGCGCCGTGGAACAGGAACTGCAGCGTCGACGGCGCGTCGACCTGCACCTCCGTGAACGGCTCGTACGGGACGTTCGCGTTATCGGTGACGAGAAAGGGCGAACGATAAAACGAGCCTCCGTTCTGCTTCGTCGGAAGGTCGGGCAGACCGCGACAGTTCGGTCCACCGGAGGCGTTGACGATCGGCAGAGATTCCGGGTACGTATACGACGGTGAGCCGAGTACGAAGAGCGATGAGGTGAACAGGCCGGCCTTTACCGTGCCGATCAAAGGAGCAAACTCCTTCACTCCTCGCGCCACCCCCTTGAACAAGCAACCGAATTCGGGCGAGTAGTCATGGGCCACCTTCAATGGGGCTCGCAGGCGATTGATGGCGTCGATGAAATTCTGTTCGGCCGGCGCCAACGTCTCGTAGGCGTTGTTGGCCAGGCCGATCGTCGCCAGCAACGTGTCGTTGAGGTTGTTCTGCTGATCGACGACAATCTTGCTGATCGTCGGCAGGTTGTCGAGGACGGTGTTGAGGTTGGGCGCGGCGTCGGCATAGATGTTGGTGGCGACCGCCGCCTTGCGGAAGTCCTCCTGCAGCGCGGGTAGCTTCGGGTTTGCCTGGCGCGTCAACGTGTTCAGGCCCGACAAGATGCCGCCGAAGTCGTCGCCGTGGCCACGCAGACCTTCGGACAGTGCACTTAGCGTGCCGTTGAGCTCGACGGGGTCGATCTTGTGCAGCAGGTCCATCAGCGACTGGAACAAGGTGTTGACTTCCAGCTGCACCGCCGAGGCCGTGACGTGCGCGTCCGGGCGTAGCGAGGTCGGCGAAGGGTACTGCGGCGGGAGGAATTCCACCGACTTGGCACCAAAGATGGTGTTCCCCCCGATATGCACCGTCGCGTTGGAGGGGATGAAGTGCATGTCGTCGCTGTTGATGCCCAGTGTCAGCCGCGCCTGGTCATCCGAGTACTCGATAGCCTCGACCTTGCCGATCTGGATGCCGCGGTATTTGACCTTGGCGCCCTTCTCCATCACCAGGCCGGCCCGGGGCGCCGAGACGGTGACGTTGTCGATCGACGCGAAAGCCGCTGTGTAAGAAAGGTAAGTGATAACGGCGAACGCCACCATCAGGCCGGCTAGCACCACGGCTGCCAGCCGGACGTGTGTGCGTCGCGAATCTGCTTCTGCCATGTCCCTTTAAGCGTTCCTCTTACCCGGAGAGGTTGAAGTTACCGGACGCGCCGTAGACGGCGAGTGAGATGAACAGGGTGATGACGACGACGACGATCAGCGAGGTCCGCACGGCCTGGCCGACCGCGATGCCGACGCCGACCGGGCCGCCGCTGGCGTTGTAGCCGTAATAGGTATGGACGAGCATCACCGCGATGGACATGACGATCGCTTGCAGGAACGACCACAGCAGGTCCGACGGGATGAGGAAGGTATTGAAGTAGTGGTCGTAGAGACCTTTGGACTGCCCGTTGATATACACCGTGGTGAAGCGGGCGGCAAAGAACGCGGCGAGCACCGACAGCGAATACAGCGGAATGATTGCGATCAGTCCGGCGATCAGTCGGGTGGACACCAGGTAAGACACCGATTCCACCGCCATGCATTCGACCGCGTCGATCTCTTCGGAAACCCGCATGGCGCCGAGCTGCGCGGTGGCGCCGGCACCGATGGTGGCCGCCAACGCGATTCCGGCGATCACCGGCGCGACAACGCGGACGTTGAGAAATGCCGACAGGAAGCCGGTCAGCGCCTCGATGCCGATGTTGCCCAGCGAGGAGTACCCCTGCACCGCGATGACTCCGCCCGAGGCCAGTGTAAGAAAGGCGGCGACGCCCACCGTACCGCCGATCATGACGAGCGCCCCGGCGCCCATGGTCATTTCGGCGATCAGCCGGATCGTCTCTTTGCGGTATTTGGTGATCGCGTGAGGGACGTGACGCACGGTTTGGCCATAAAACAAGGCCTGCTCACCGAAGTCGTCGACCGGCTCCTGCAACCGCATGACGAGGCTGCGCAGCCGATAGTTGACGTCGTAGCTCATCGAGTGCTCACTTCGCGGAGATCCGCACGCCGATGGCGGTCATCACCACGTTGATGACGAACAGACAGATGAACGCGTAGACGACGGTTTCGTTGACCGCATTGCCGACGCCCTTGGGTCCACCCTTGACGGTCAGCCCCCGGTAGCAACCGACCAGCCCGGCCATCACACCAAACAGCAGCGCCTTGACCTCGGCGAGCACCAGCTCGCGCAGCCCTGTGAGGACGGTCAGCCCGTTGATGAACGCCCCCGGATTCACGCCCTGCAGAAAGACGGAGAACACGTAGCCACCAGACAACCCGATGGCGCACACCAGGCCGTTGAGCAATAGCGCGACGACCGTAGAGGCCAACACCCGCGGCACCACCAGCCGGTGGACCGGGTCAATGCCGAGCACGCGCATCGCGTCGATCTCCTCGCGGATGGTGCGCGCACCGAGGTCGGCGCAGATCGCGGTGGCGCCGGCACCCGCCACGACGAGCACGGTCACCACCGGACCCAATTGGGTGATGGTCCCGAACGCCGTTCCCGCGCCGGACAAGTCGGCGGCACCGATTTCGCGCAGCAGGATGTTGAGGGTGAACGCCACCAGCACGGTGAAGGGGATGGACACCAGCAGGGTGGGGACCAGCGACACCCGCGCGATCATCCAGGTCTGTTCCAGGAACTCGCCCAATTGGAACGGCCGACGAAAAGTCGCTCGGCCGGTGTCGATCATCATTTCGAAGAACCCGCCGACGGCGCGGGCGGGAACCGCAAGTTGTTCTCTCAACTCGGCAATCCCCCCTTTTGCTGCTCGCGGCGAAGTCTGTGCGTCGCCTTCGCGGTATCTTCCGTCGCATGCGGCTCAGTGAGCCGGATCAATTAACTCAGAACAAGTTAACGGTGTCAATGAACAGCGTTTCTTTGTCCGAGACGTTAATTAGCCAGGTCAAACACAGTTGTTATGTCTCAAACTGACACAGGTTCTACCCGTCGAATCCCCCCACAAAGTAACCTCACACGCCTATTGCTCCATCAGGCCGACCGCGGAAAAGTTCCGCTCCGGATCCCGCCCAGCAAAGTACTCGCGCAGCGTCGCGCTCAGTTGCGCGGGATCCCAGGCCGCCCCCTCGGCGCTGAATTGGTGCTCGGCCGCCGGCGCCGAAACCAGTGTCACCCGCGGCCCGTAAACAATAAACACCTGACCGTTGACTTCCGCGGCCGCCGGCGATGACAGGAACTTCACCAAGCTGACGACGTGCTCGGGCGAAAGCGGGTCGATCCCGCCCGGCTCCACTTCCGGGGCGGCGCCGAACACGTCGGCCGTCATAGCGGTCCTTGCCCGCGGACAGATCGCGTTGGCGCACACGCCGTAGCGGCCGAGCGCCCGGGCGGCGGTCAGGGTGAGCGAAATGATCCCGGCCTTGGCGGCGCCATAGTTGGCCTGCCCCACGGGGCCGACCAGCCCCGCCTCCGACGCGGTGTTGACCAGGCGCCCGAAGACGGTTCCCCCCGCGTCCTTGGCCTTCGAGCGCCAGTAGGTGGCCGCGTTGCGGGTCAGCAAAAAGTGGCCGCGCAGGTGCACCGCGATGACCAGGTCCCATTCCTCGTCGGACATGTTGAACAGCATCCGGTCTCGGGTGATCCCCGCGTTGTTGACCACGATGTCCAGCCCGCCCAGGCCGTCGGCCTGGGCGACCAACTCGTCGGCGGTGGCGCTTTCGCTGATGTCGCCGGCGACCGCGACGGCCTTCGAGCCGGCCGAGTTGATTTCGTCGATGACGTCGGAGGCATCCAGTGCGGCCGCGATGTCGTTGACGACGACGGTGGCACCGGCCCGGGCCAGGCCGAGAGCCTCGGCGCGCCCCAGCCCCGCGGCGGCACCGGTCACCACCGCGACCTTTCCGGAGAGATCGGCCGCGTTCGCGCTGCTGACCGGCGACGATGCAGACCGCCCAGCGGTCTGAGGAGGAGTCGGGCCATTGGGCCTAGTCAATTTATGAATACCTCTAGTTTCTGGTGGCGCGGTTCAGGCTCGGGTTAGTCGCCGCGCAGCAGCGCCGCGCGCGGGCATTCGGCGATCGCCTGCTCGGCCAGGTGCTCCTGGTCGGCGGGAATCGGGTCGAGCTTAACGACGGCGTAATCCTCGTCGTCCAGGTCGAAGATATCCGGCGCGATTCCCATGCACACAGCGTTACCTTCACACCGGTCGTGGTCGACGATCACCCGCACAGCACCCTCCTTGCACCTGGCCTTCACCCGAGGACACGCCCCATCAGTATGTAGGACCACCATAGGTCCCGGATACCGCTGGGAAAACGGTCGCTGGAAACTCAGACTAGAACGTGTTACAACCGGGAAGATGAACGGGTAGTCGTCGGCCGAGTAACGTCGGCTAATCGAGGCGAGTCACGTTAACAAAGGACGGCTGGGATGCGCATCAGTTACACCCCTGAACAGGAGGAGCTGCGTCGCGAACTGCGGTCGTACTTCACCAAGCTCATGACCCCGGAGCGCCGCGAGGCGCTGACCTCCTCGGGCGACGGCGAGGTCGGGACCGGCACCGCGTACCGCGACACCGTCGCGCAGATGGGCAAGGATGGCTGGCTGACGCTGAACTGGCCCAAGGAGTACGGCGGCCAGGACCGCTCCCCGATGGATTCGCTGATCTTCACCGACGAGGCGGCCATCGCCGGCGTGCCGGTGCCGTTCCTGACGATCAACAGCGTGGCCCCGACGATCATGGCGTTCGGCACCGAGGAACAGAAGAAGTTCTTCCTGCCCAAGATTGCCGCCGGCGAACTGCACTTCTCCATCGGCTACTCCGAGCCCGGCGCCGGCACGGACCTGGCCAACCTGCGCACCACCGCCGTCCGCGACGGCGACGACTACGTGATCAACGGCCAGAAGATGTGGACCAGCCTGATCGCCTACGCCGACTGGGTCTGGCTCGCGGTGCGCACCAACCCCGAGGCCAAGAAGCACCGCGGCATCTCGATGCTGACCGTGCCGACGACCGCCGAAGGCTTCTCGTGGACGCCGGTGCACACCATGGCCGGTGTGGACACCAGCGCCACCTATTACTCCGACGTGCGGGTCCCGGTGACCAGCCTGATCGGTGAGGAGAACGGTGGCTGGAAGCTGGTCACCAACCAGCTCAACCACGAACGCGTCGCCCTGGTGTCGGCGCAGCCGATCTTCCTCGCGCTGCAGGAGGTTCGCGAGTGGGCCCAGAACACCAAGGATTCCAGCGGCGCCCGGCTGATCGACTGGGAATGGGTGCAGATCAACCTGGCCCGGGTGCACGCCAAGGCCGAGGTGCTCAAGCTGATCAACTGGGAGCTGGCGTCGTCGGACGGCGAATCGCTCAACCCGGCGGACGCGTCGGCGGCCAAGGTGTACGGCACCGAGTTGGCCACCGAGGCTTACCGGCTGCTGATGGAGGTGCTGGGGACCGCGGCCACGGTGCGCCAGAATTCGCCGGGGGCGCTGCTGCGCGGGCGGGTCGAGCGGATGCACCGCGCGTGCCTGATCCTGACCTTCGGCGGCGGCACCAACGAGGTGCAGCGCGACATCATCGGCATGGTCGCGCTGGGTCTGCCCCGGAACCGCTGAGTATCGCTGAAGCCACTCCCCCTAAGGACGAACATCGATGGACTTTTCAACAACCGAAGCGGCAAACGACCTCGGCGGCCTCGTCGACACCATCGTGAACTCGGTGTGCACACCCGAGCACCAGCGTGAGCTCGACAAGCTCGAGCAACGGTTCGACCGCGACCTGTGGGCCAAGCTGATCGACGCCGGCATCCTGTCCAGCGCGTCGGCGACCGCGGTGGGCGGTGACGGGTTCGGGGTGCTCGAGCAGGTGGCCATCCTGGTGGCGCTGGGTCACCAGTTGGCGGCCGTGCCGTACCTGGAGTCGGTGATGCTGGGCGCCGGCGCGCTGGCCCGCTTCGGCACCGAGGAGCTGCAACAGGAGTGGGGCACCCCGGCGGTCGCCGGCGAGAAGGTCCTCGCCGTCGCGCTGCTCGGCGAGATGGGCGAAGGCCCGGTGCGGGCCACCCGGGCCGGCGACGGTTACCGGCTCACCGGCACCCGCACCCAGGTCGGCTTCGCGCCGGCGGCCGACGCTTTCCTCGTTCCGGCCGAGACCGATTCCGGCACCGCGGTTTTCGTGGTAGCGGCCGGTGATCCCGGCGTTTCGGTGACCGCGCTCGCGACGACCGGCCTGGGCAGCGTCGGGCACCTGGCGCTGGACGGCACCGAAGTTCACGGCACCCGCATGGTCGGCGGACCCGAGGTCGTGGTCTGGCTCGACACCCTTGCGGCGTTGGGCCGCAGCGCTTTCCAGCTGGGGGTGCTGGAACGTGGGTTGCAGCTCACCGCCGAGTACGCCCGCGAGCGCGAGCAGTTCGATCGTCCGATCGGCAGCTTTCAGGCCGTGTCGCAGCGGCTGGCCGACGGCTACATCGACGTCAAGGGCTTGCGGCTCACACTCACCCAGGCGGCCTGGAAGGTCTCCGAGGACGTGCCGGCCGACATCGACGTGGCCAGCGCCGCGTTCTGGGCCGCCGACGCCGGGCACCGCGTGGCGCACACGATCGTGCACGTGCACGGCGGCGTCGGGGTCGACACCGATCACCCGGTGCACCGCTACTTCCTGGCGGCCAAGGAGGCCGAGTTCGCGTTGGGCGGCGCCACCGGTCAGCTGCGTCGCATCGGTCGTGAGCTGGCGGAAACCCCTGTCTGACTTCGTGCTTCCTCCCGACCCGACGGTCACCAAACTGCTGGTGCCGCTGGCTGAGATCGACGACCGGGGCGTCTACTTCGAAGACTCCCACACCAGCTGGCGGGAGCACCTGCGCCACGGTGCCGCGATCGCGGCGGCGCTGCGCGACCGCCTCGACCCGGCGAAGCCGCCGCACGTCGGCGTGCTGTTGGAGAACACCCCGTTCTTCTCGGCGATGCTGACGGCGGCGGGGATGTCCGGGATCGTGCCGGTGGGGCTCAACCCGGTGCGCCGCGGCGACGCGCTGGCCCGCGACATCGCCCACGCCGACTGCCAACTGGTGCTCGCCGACTCCAATTCGGCCGTCGCCCTGGGCGGCATCGATCACGTGGACGTCGATTCCGCCGGGTGGGCCGACGAAGTGGCCGCCCACGGCGACGCCGAACCCCGTTTCCAAACGGCAACGGCGGGCGACCTTTTCATGCTGATCTTCACCTCGGGCACCAGTGGTGAGCCCAAGGCGGTGAAGTGCAGCCACGGCAAGGTCGCGATCGCGGGCGTGACGATGACCCAGCGATTCGGCCTCGGCCGTGACGACGTCTGCTACGTGTCGATGCCGCTGTTCCACTCCAACGCGGTGCTGGTCGGCTGGGCGGTGGCGGCGGCCTGCCGGGGCTCATTGGCGTTGCGGCGCAAGTTCTCCGCCTCCAACTTCCTGGTGGATGTCCGCCGCTTCGGCGCCACCTACGCCAACTACGTCGGCAAGCCCCTGTCGTACGTGCTCGCCACGCCCGAGCGGCCGGACGACGCGGACAACCCGCTGCGGGCCGTCTACGGGAACGAGGGCGTCCCCCGCGACATCGAACGATTCGCGCGCCGATTCGGCTGCGTCGTCCAGGACGGGTTCGGTTCCACCGAAGGCGGGGTGGCGATCGCGCGCACCTCCGACACCCCGGAAGGTGCGTTGGGCCCGCTGCCCGAGGGCGTCGAGATCGTCGACCCCGACACCGGTGCGCCCTGTGCGCCCGGAGTGGTCGGCGAGTTGGTGAACACCGCCGGGGCGGGCCGCTTCGAGGGCTACTACAACGACGAGGCCGCCGAGGCCGAGCGGATGGCGGGCGGGGTATACCACACCGGCGATCTGGCCTACCGCGACGAGGCCGGCTATGCGTATTTCGCGGGGCGGCTTGGTGATTGGATGAGGGTCGACGGCGAGAACCTGGGCGCCGCCCCGATCGAGCGGGTGCTGTTGCGGCACCCCGACGTGACCGAGGTGGCCGTATACGCGGTGCCGGACCCGGTGGTCGGCGACCAGGTGATGGCCGCGCTGGTGCTGGCGCCGGGGGCCGAGTTCGACGCCGAGAAGTTCCGCGCCTTCCTGGCCGGGCAGCCCGACCTCGGGCCCAAGCAGTGGCCGTCCTACGTCCGGGTCAGCGCCGAACTCCCCCGCACGGTGACCTTCAAGGTGCTCAAGCGCCAGTTGGCGGCCCAGGGCCTCGAATGCGACGATCCGGTCGTGCGAATCGAGCCGCAGACGACCAGGGGAACGGCCGGCCCATGACAATCCGACAGGCGCTCGCCGCGGCCGCCCTGCTCGGATCTGTCGGCGCCGCCGCGTTCGGGGTCGGCGCCGGTCGCGCCGCGGCGGATCCCGTGCCACCGCCGCCTCCCCTGCCGCCCCCGCCACCGCTGGTGTGGGCACCGCAGACGCCGGAACCCGACCCCTGGGAACCTCCCCCGCCGGAGGCGCCGCCACTGCCGCCGGGCTAGCGGCGCGCCGCCACCCTTTTCGCCCTGCGCGGCGCGGCGTTCGGAGATAATGCGACATTGCACGGGAATGCCGGGATCGAAGGAGACGCGATGGTTGGTCCGATCAGCGCATGACTTCCCGACCCCTGGAGACCGCCCTCGAGGCGAGCTTCGACCAACTGTCCGCCGCCGTTCCGGCGGATGTCGGCATCGCGATCGCCCGGCCGGATCGCACCTATTCCCTGGGCCGATGGTGGTCGGGCGTCGCGTGGTCGACGATCAAGGTGCCGTTGGCGATCGCCGCGCTGCGCAGCGACTGGTTGCGCGCCAAGGACCTTGCCGTCAAGGCCATCACGGAATCCGACAACCGCGCATCGGAGCAATTGTGGTCTCGCTTGGGCGACCCCGGGGAGGCGGCACGGCGGGTGCAGGGCGTGATCGCCGAGGGCGGTGACACCGCCACCGTGGTCGAATCGCGCCGGCTTCGGCGCGGTTACACCGCGTTCGGCCAGACGCAGTGGACGCTGCAGCGGCAAGCCCGGTTCGCGGCTGAGCTGCCGTCGATCCCCGACGCGGCCGACGTCATCGACCTGATGCAGCGCCTCACCAGCGGCCATCGCTGGGGGCTGGCCGCGAAAGGCTTTGCCGCCAAGGGCGGTTGGGGGCCCGGGATGCACGGCGATTACCTGGTGCGGCAGTTCGGGATCGTACCCACCTCGTCCGGTCAGTGGGGCGTGGCTCTGGCGGCCAAGGTGCACGACGGGGTGCTGGAGACCGGCGTCGACATCCTGAACACGATGTCGGAGTGGGTCCTCGCCCGGCTCCCCGGGCTAGCCCGTTATTGACGGCACGACGGCGTCGATCAGGTGCGGCCCCGGTTCGCTCAGGGCGTGACGCAGCGCGTCGGCGAGTTCCTCGGCGGTGGTGACGCGGCGGGCCGGCACCCCCATTCCTTCGCTGATCTTGACGAAATCCATTGTGGGCCGCGATAAGTCGAGGAGGTCAAGCGCCTTGGGCCCGGGAGCCGATCCGGCGCCCACCCGGGCCAACTCGATCCGCAGGATGTCGTAGGCGCTGTTGTCGTAGATCACGGTGGTCACGTTGAGGTTTTCCCGCGCCTGGGTCCACAACCCCGAGATGGTGTACATCGCCGACCCATCGGATTCCAGGCAGAGCACCGGCCGGTCGGGAGCGGCCACCGCGGCGCCCACGGCGGCCGGGATGCCGTAGCCGATCGCCCCGCCGGTCAGCGTCAGCCAGTCGTGGGCCGGTGCCCCCGCCGTGGCCTGGGCCAGCAGCACGCCCGAGGTGTTCGATTCGTCCACGACGATCGCCCCCTCCGGAAGCAGCGCACCGATCACGTCGGCCGCGGAAGCGGACGTCAGGGCACCCGCCGGCAGTTGTGGCCGCGCCGCGGGCGCGACGGGCGCGACGGTTCCGGGCGCCACCTCGTCGGCCACCGCGGCCAGCGCCTCGGCGGCGCCGCTGTGCGCGGCGAGCAGGTGCACCTCACAGCCGGCCGGGACGAGGTCGCTGGGCATGCCCGGGTAGGCGAAGAAGGACACCGGCGATTTCGCGCCCGCCAGCACGAGATGCTTTGCGCAGTCCAGCTGCGCGGTCGCGGCCTCGGCGAAATAGGCCAGCCGCTCGATCGCGGGGACGCCGGCGCCGCGCTCCAGGCGGGTCGGGAAGGTCTCGCACAACAGCCTGGCCCCGGTCGCCTGCGCGATCCGGGCGGCCGCGGCGAGCCCGGGGCCGCGGGTGGCGTCGCCGCCGATCATCAGCACGGTCGGCTCACCCGAGCGCAGCACTTCGATCACCTCGAACGTCAACCGCGGCTCGGCCCCGGCGGGGTGCGCGGGCGTCGCCGGGGCGGCTTGCGCCCCGTCCGACCACGACACGTCGGCGGGCAGGATCAGCGTCGACACCTGCGAGCCCGCCCGGCTCGCGGCGATCGCCTCGGCCGCGTCGGACGCGACGTCCGCGGTGCGTTCGGTGCGGCGCACCCAGCCGGAGACGGTGCCGGCAAGGGCGTCGATGTCGGATTCCAGTGGGGCATCGTACTTTTTGTGATATGTGGCGTGGTCGCCGACGATCACCAGCATCGGCACCTGGGCGCGCCGGGCGTTGTGCAGGTTCGCCAGGCCGTTGCCCAGGCCGGGGCCCAGGTGCAGCAGCACCGCGGCCGGCCGGCCTGCGATGCGGGCGTAGCCGTCGGCCGCGCCGGTGGCGACTCCCTCGAACAGGGCCAGGACGCCGCGCATTCGGGGCACCGTGTCCAGCGCGGCCACGAAGTGCATCTCCGAGGTGCCCGGGTTGGCGAAACAGACGTCGACGCCACCGTCGACCAGGGTGTTGATCAGGGCCTGGGCGCCGTTCACGGGTTTGCCTCCAGTCTGAAGATGCGCTCGGCGTTGCCGTGCAAGAAGTCTCGGCAGCCCTCGTCGGCCAGGCCGAGTTCCGCCAAACCCGCCAGCGCGTGCGCGTGGGTCATCATCGGATAATTGCTTCCGAACAGGACTTTGCGTTGTCCGGTACCGGTTTTCATGAATGCGACCAGCTCCGGCGGCAGCCGGCGCAGCGTGTAGGCCGACGTGTCGATGTAGACGTTTTCATGCTTGCGCGCGACCGCGACCATCTCCTCGGTCCACGGATACCCGACGTGGCCGCACACGATCACCAGCTCGGGAAAGTCGAGGGCGACCTGGTCGATGTAGGGGATCGGGCGGCCCGTCTCCGAGGGTCGCAGCGGGCCGGTATGGCCCACCTGTGTGCAGAACGGCACCCCCAACTCGACGCACTCGGCGAACAGCGGGTAGTAGCGGCGATCGGTGGGCGGCGCGTTCCACAGCCACGGCACCACCCGCAGGCCCAGGAATCCTTCGCACACCCGGCGCCGCAATTCGCGCACCGCTTCCATCGGGCGATCGAGGTCGACGGTGGCCAGGCCGCCAAACCGGTTGGGATGCAGGCTGATCCATCCGGCGACTTCATCGTTGGAGATCAGGTCCTGCCCCGCGGGACCGCGCCACGCGCTGAGCAGGCCGAAGCGGACGCCGGCGGCGTCCATGGTCGCGATGCTCGCCTCGATCGGGATGTCGGCGTCCGGTATGGAGTCGCCGGTCCAGCGGCGCAGGGACGCCAGCATGTCGCTGCGCAGGAACCGCGCAGTCGGGTGCTGCATCCACACGTCGACCGTCATCGAGCCAACAGTAGACGGGCCGTCAGAGGGCCAGCGCGGCGCGGGCACAGGCGTGCGTCCGCTGTGCGTGCCCGCCGCCGAACAGCACGACGTGAGCCAGCAGCGGAAAGAGTTGATGCAGCCCGATCCGATTGCGCCAGCCGGGCCGCAGCGGCCGCACCCGCTGATACCCCGCGATGACTTCGTCGTAGTGCGGGCAGCCGAACAGCGCGAGCATCGCCAGGTCGCTTTCGCGATGGCCGGCGTGCGCGGCCGGGTCGATCAGCACCACCCCGTCGGGCGTCCACATCACGTTGCCGCCCCACAGGTCGCCGTGCAGCCGCGCGGGCCGGTCACCGTCGTCGAAGTCGCCGGCGCGGGACCGCGCTACGACGGCATCGATCGAGTCCCGGGTGGACCCGTCGAGCCGGTCCGCCGCGCGCTCGGCCATCGGTGCCAGCCGCTCCTGCGCGTAGAAGTCGCCCCAGCGGTCGTGTTGGCGCAGCGACATCGGCAACGGTTGCGACAGCGGCCCGAAGAACCCCGGCCCGTCCCACCCGTCGGGCCCTGCACCGAACGCGGGCGCGCCCGCGTCGTGCGTGACGGCCAGCCTGCCGCCGAACGCGCGGGCCGCCTCGGGGGTCGGGGGCGCCGAATCGAGCCGGCGCAGCGTCAGGCTCGTCGCGTCGACGGACACCACCTGCGCGAGCGGCACCCCGCCGTCGACGCCGGCCAGCCAGCGCAGCCCGGCGGCTTCCCACGCGAAGTAGCCGCTGGGGGCGGCCGGGTGGCGCTTGACGAAGTCGCTCAAGCGGTCGCGTGAGCGGCGTGCACGTCGTCGGCGGGCCGTGCCTCGGTCTGTTCCTTGGCCCACCGGTAGTCCGGTTTGCCGGCCGGCGAGCGCTTGACCTCGTCCACCAGCCAAAGGCTGCGCGGCACTTTGTATCCCGCGATCTCGGAGCGCACGAAGCGGTCCAGTTCGGCCAGCGTCGGCCGGGAACCCGGCCGCGGCTGCACGACGGCCGCCACGTGCTGGCCGTAACGCGGGTCGGGCACACCGACCACCAGGGCGTCGAAGACGTCGGGGTGGCCCTTGAGCGCGGCCTCGACCTCCTCGGGGTAGATCTTCTCCCCGCCGCTGTTGATCGACACCGAACCGCGGCCCAGCATCGTGACGGTGCCGTCCTCCTCGACGATCGCCCAGTCGCCGGGGATGGCGTAGCGGACACCGTTGATGGTCTTGAACGTTTCGGCGGTCTTCTTCTCGTCCTTGTAGTAGCCGACCGGGATGTTGCCCTTCTTGGCGATGAAGCCGCGCACACCCGAGCCAGGCTTGACCTCGTTGCCTTCCTCGTCGAGGACGACCGTGCGGTGGTCGATCGCCACGCGGGGCCCGCCGCTCTGCGGCGCGTCTTTGGTGACGACGCTGATACCGCCGAAGCCGGTCTCCGAGGAACCGATCGAGTCGGTGATGACCCGGTTGGGCAGCAGCTCGAGGAGCTTCTCCTTGATGCTCGGCGAGAACAACGCCGCAGTGCTGGCGAGCAGGAACAGCGATGACAGGTCGTAATCGTGATCGGTGTCAAGCGCGTCGAGCAGTGGCCGGGCCATCGCATCGCCGGTGAAGAACAGCAGGTTCACCTTGTGGTCGTGAATCGTGCGCCACACCTCGTCGGCATTGAATTCCGGTGCCAACACGGTGGTGTGACCGGCGAAGAGAGACATCCAGGTGGATGACTGGGTGGCGCCGTGGATCATCGGCGGAATCGGATAGCGGATCATCGGCGGATTCTCCGCGGCGGCCTTGGCGAGGTCGTATTCGTTCTCGACGAATTCGCCCGTCGCGAAGTCGGTCCCGCCGAAGAGCACCCGGTAGATGTCCTCGTGGCGCCACATCACGCCCTTCGGGAAACCCGTCGTGCCCCCGGTGTAGAGCAGGTAGATGTCGTCGGCGCTGCGCTCCCCGAAGTCGCGCTCGGGTGAGCCCTGGGCGATCGCCGAGTAGAACTCGACCCCGCCGTAGCGCTGGTAATCGTTGTCCGAACCGTCCTCGATGACCAGGATCGTCTTGACGTTGGGGGTGTCCGGCAGCACCTTGGCGACCCGGTCGGAGTACTGGCGCTCGTGGACCAGGGCGACCATGTCGGAGTTGTCGAACAGGTAGCGCAGCTCGCCCTCGACGTAGCGGTAGTTGACGTTGACCAGGATGGCGCCCGCCTTCACGATGCCGAGCATCGCGATGACGATCTCGATGCGGTTTCGGCAGTACAGCCCGACCTTGTCGTCCTTTTTCACCCCCTGGTCGATCAGGTAGTGGGCGAGGCGGTTGGCCTTCTCCTCCAGTTGGGCATAGGTGAGCTTCTCGTCGCCGCAGATCAGGGCGACACGGTCCGGCACAGCGTCGATGGCGTGCTCTGCGAGATCGGCAATATTCAGGGCCACGGCCACCAAATTAGAACGTGTTACATTTCTTGACAAGCTCATGCCCCTCGTCGACGGAAAGGCGGTAGCCGTGGCTCAGGCTCCAGCAAACGAACAGACGGGACCCGACGCGCTCGTCGAACAGCGCGGTCACACCCTGATCGTCACGTTGAACCGGCCGCACGCCCGCAACGCCCTGAGCACCGAAATGATGGAAATCATGGTGCAGGCCTGGGACCGCGTCGACAACGATCCCGACATCCGCTGCTGCATCCTGACCGGGGCCGGTGGCTACTTCTGCGCGGGCATGGACCTCAAGGCGGCGACGAAACGGCCACCTGGTGAATCTTTTAGGGACGGCAGCTACGACCCGTCGCGAATCGACGCGTTGCTCAAAGGCCGGCGGCTGACCAAGCCGCTGATCGCGGCCGTCGAGGGACCGGCGATCGCCGGGGGCACCGAGATCCTGCAGGGCACCGACATCCGCATCGCCGGCGAGAGCGCCAAGTTCGGCATCTCGGAGGCCAAGTGGAGCCTGTACCCGATGGGCGGATCGGCCGTGCGCCTGGTGCGGCAGATCCCCTACACGGTCGCCTGCGACCTGCTGATGACCGGCCGGCACATCACCGCCGCCGAGGCGAAGGAGATGGGCCTGATCGGGCATGTGGTGCCGGACGGCCAGGCGCTGTCCAAGGCGCTCGAGATCGCCGAGGTGATCGCTAATAACGGACCTATGGCCGTGCAGGCGATCCTGCGGGCGATCCGCGAGACCGAGGGCATGCACGAGAACGAGGCCTTCAAGATCGACACCCAGATCGGGATCAAGGTGTTCCTGTCCGACGACGCCAAGGAAGGGCCGCGGGCGTTCGCCGAGAAGCGCAAGCCCAACTTCCAGAACAAGTAACGCTGCCTTTGCGCCGAGCGTGATCTGAGGGCCACTTTTCGGCCGATTTTTCGCCCTGACGTCACGTTCGGCGTTTGTCGGTCTCCCGCGACACACTGCCGGCATGCGTGGACCGTTCATCGGCAGCGAGGCGCTGGCATCGGGCGCACTGACGCGATACCGGTTGCGTAGCCGATTCGTCGCGCTGCATCCGGCCGTCTACATCCAGCGCGACGCGGATCTCACCGCTGTCACGCGCGCTCACGCCGCATGGCTGTGGTCACGGCGGCGCGGCGTGGTCGCGGGACAGTCCGCCGCGGCACTACACGACGCCAAGTGGGTCGACCACCGTGGCCCGGCTCAGTTGGTGTACGAGCACCGTCGTCCACCGCCCGGAATCCGCACGTGGTCGGAGAGCGTCTCGCCCGACGAAATCCAGTTGATCGGCGGAATACCGGCAACCACCGCGGCACGCACCGCTTTCGACCTTGCCTGCCGGAATCCGACCGCAGCGGCGGTCGCAGCCATCGATGCGCTGGCACGCGCAACCCGGCTGAATGTCGAGCAGGTGCAACGACTCGCCGAACGCTACAAAGGTCATCGCAACATCCGGCGGGCTCGGCGCGCGCTGGCACTCGTCGACGCGGGCGCGGAATCGCCGCGCGAGACGCGGCTGCGGCTGCTGCTCATCGAGGCCGGCTATCCGCGGCCGCGTACGCAGATTCCGGTCTACGGCGAATACGGCGAGCTCGTCGCGGTCCTCGACATGGGTTGGGAGGACGTCAAACTGGCCGTCGAATACGAAGGCGACCAACCATCGCACCGATCGCAGGCAGTTCAATCGCGATATCGCCCGCTACGAGGCGCTGGCCGACCTCGGATGGATGGCCATCCGGGTCACGGCCGACGACACGCGGGGTGGCATCCTCGGACGCGTGGGGGCCGCCTGGACCCGCCGAACGTGAACTCATGGCTGTTTTCGGCCGATTTTTTCGCCCTCAGCTCACGCTCGGCGCGAGGCATGACAGCCGGAGGCCGTCAGCCCAGCGGCGCGCTCGGCGTGAACGCCACCGGCATCTTCTCCAGGCCGGACACGAAGTTGGCCGGCCGCAACGGCAAGTCGGCGTCGGAGGCGAGCCGCATGTCCGGCAGCCGTTGCAGCAGCCGCGTCTGCATGATGGACAGCTCCAGCCGGGCCAGCTGGTTGCCGAGGCAGAAGTGCGTCCCGAACCCGAAGGCGAGGTGGTTGTTGGGGTAGCGCTCGATGTCGAAGCTTTCGGGGTCGTCGAAGACCTTCTCGTCGAAGTTCGCCGACTCGAACAGCAGGATCATCTTCTCGCCCTGGCGCAGTTGGGTGCCGTGGAATTCGGTGTCGGCGGTGATGGTGCGCGCCATGTTCTTCACCGGCGCCGTCCAGCGCAGCATTTCTTCGATCGCGTTGGGCAGCAAGCTCAGGTCGGCCGCCAGGCGCCGGTGCTGATCGGGATGCAGCAGCAGCTGCCGCGTCCCGCCCGACAGCGTGTGGCGCGTGGTCTCGTCGCCGCCGATCAACAGCAGCAGGACCTCGGTGACGATCTGGTGGTCCTCGAGTCGTGAGCCCTCGACCTCCGCGTGCACGAGCACGCTGACCAGGTCGTCGGTGGGTTCGGACTTGCGGGCCTCGATCATGCCCATCATGTATTGGCTGTAGGCCGCGAAGGCGTCCATGGTGACCTGGACGTCCGCTTCGGCCGCGGTGCTGCTCAGCGCGCCGACCAGGTCGTCGGACCACTTGAGGAACATGGTGCGCTCCTCCGGCCGCACGCCGAGCATGTCGCCGATGACGGCCATCGGCAGGGGCGCCGCCAGGTCCCAGACGAAGTCGCACTCCCCGCGTTCGCACACCGCGTCGATCAGCGTGTCGCACAGCGAAACGATCTTGGATTCCAGGTCTTTCACGCGCTTGCGGGTGAAGCCGGAGTTGACGAGCTTACGACGCAACAGATGCTGCGGATCGTCCATCTCGATCATCATCTCGACCCCCGGCTGGTCGGGGCGGATGCCGCCGGCGTTGGAGAACAACTCGGGGTTGCGTTCGGCCTCGATCACCGCCTGGTAGGTCGATGCGGCGGCTAATCCGTTGCGGTCCCGAAACACCGGCTCGTTCTCGCGCATCCACTTGTAGATGGGCCGGGAGTCACCGGCGTAGAAAGTCCCGTCGGTGAGGTCGACGTCGGGTTTCGTCATGGTCATGAGATCTCCTGGGCATCGCCGAATGTCATCTGTACCTGGTCGGCTGAACTGGACAGCAGCGCTCGCTTCGGAAGGCCCAGCGATGCAAGCTCTTTGGCGTAAGGGTGATCACCGAGCCGGACACGCACACCGCCAAGCCTGGTCCGCACACCGTCGAGCGTGTGCTCGAAAGCGGTTTCTCGGGTGATCCCGTCGCGGTGCGAGTAGCTGCGCTGCGCCTGCTGTCGCGGCATCAACCGAATCGGCAGGCCGGGACGGAAGTCCATGCCGATCACGTGTTGGCCGTCGATGCTGAGGTCGAACCCGAACTCACGGCCCTCGGCAACGGTGAAGTCGCCCATCACCTTCGGGTAGCCCCAGATCTTGGTTCCGGCTTCCAGGGTGAACGCCTGGTCGACGGGAAGGTGGTGAATGAAGGCGCCGGCCGACTGCAGGGCGCGCGGCCCGCCGGCCCGCGAACCGGGCGGGTTGACCATCACGCTGGTGCCGAACTCGTGATACCGGCCCAGGTCGCCGTCGAGGTAGTGCATCAGCATCAGGACCACGATGGCGCGCCCGGGCAGGTAGCGGCAGACCTGCAGACCGCTGTAGTCGATCATCTGCTGGGCGGCATCGGCGTCGACCGAGAACATCGCCATGTGCTGATTTGCCTTGCGGATCTTCACGGGCATCGTCAGGACCGTGCCCGCGATGGTGTGCTGCGAGGCTGTCATCGGGTCAATCTAGAACGTGTTCTATTCGTAGGGCAATACCGGGTCAGATGAGCGTGGCGAGCTCCCTGATCTGCGCCTCGTTGCGCCCGTTGACCACCATCATTGTCACACCGGCCGCCTCCCATACCTTGACCTGCTCACGGACGTAGTTGATGTCGCCGACGATCGCGGCGTCATCGACGACCTCGTCCGGGATGATCGACGCGGCTCGTTCTTTGCCGTCCTTGCGTCCACTGCGGAACAGCTTGGTCACGTCGTCGACCACCTCGGCGTAGCCCATCCGGCGGTACACGTCGGCGTGGAAATTGGTGTCCTCGGCGCCCATGCCGCCCATGTAGAGGGCCAGGTAGGGCTTCATGGCCGCGAAGGCGGCGGGGCGGTCGTCGGTGATGACGATGTTGGCGGTCGCGCAGATCTCGAAGTCTTCGCGGCTGCGCCGCGCGCCGGGTCGCGCGAATCCCTCGTCGAGCCATTCGTTGTAGGTATCCGCCATTCGCGGCGTGTAGAAGATGGGCAGCCAGCCGTCGCAGATCTCGGCGGCCAGCGCCACGTTCTTGGGGCCCTCGGCGCCCAGCATGATCGGGATGTCGGGGCGCAACGGGTGGGTGATGGGCTTGAGCGGCTTGCCCAGGCCCGTCGTGCCCTCACCGGTCAGCGGCAGCGGATAGTGCGGGCCGTCGCTGGTAACCGGCTTCTCCCGCGCCCACACCTGCCGCATGATGTCGATGTACTCGCGGGTGCGGGCCAGCGGCTTGGGGAACGGCCGGCCGTACCAGCCCTCGACCACCTGCGGACCGGAAACACCGAGCCCGAGGATGTGCCGGCCCCCGGACAGGTGGTCGAGCGTCAGCGCCGCCATCGCGGTTGCCGTCGGAGTGCGCGCGGACAGCTGGATCACCGAGGTGCCCAGCCGCAGCCGGTGCGTCGACGATCCCAGCCACGCCAGCGGCGTGTAGGCGTCCGACCCCCACGCCTCGGCGGTGAACACTGCGTCGAATCCGGTTCCCTCGGCCGCGGCGACGAGCTCCGCGTGATTCTCCGGCGGCTGAGCGCCCCAATAACCGAGTTGCAACCCCAGCTTCATGTCACTGACCCTTCCGGCAGACCCGATGTTGAAACCGTTCTTAGAACCTGTTCTACTCGATGGCGTGACAGCCAGCTCGAGCAGCCCGACCTTGACGGATCACCCTGAGCCACCGCTCTCCGCGCCACTGACGTTGTCTTTCGACTACACCCGTTCGGTCGGGCCCACGCTAAGCAAGTTCTTCACCGCATTGCGTGAGCGCCGCATCCTGGGGGTGCGCGGATCCGATGGCCGGGTGCACGTACCGCCGGCGGAATATGACCCGGTGACCTACGAGCCGCTGGGCGAGATGGTACCGGTGTCCAGCGTCGGCACCGTGGTCTCGTGGACGTGGCAGCCCGAACCGCTGGAGGGCCAGCCGCTGGACCGTCCGTTCGCCTGGGCGCTGATCAAGCTCGACGGCGCGGACACCCCGATGATGCACGCCGTGGATGCCGGTGAACCGAAGGCCATCAAGAGCGGCGCCCGGGTGCACGTGCACTGGGCCGACGAGCCGGTCGGCGCGATCACCGACATCGCCTACTTCGAGCTCGGCGAGGACGCCGAGCCCGTGTCCGAACAGGCGGCGGGAGAGCAGGACCCGGTGACCATGATCGTCACGCCGATCTCGCTGACGATCCAGCACACCGCCTCCCACGAGGAAAGCGCCTATCTGCGCGCCATCGCGCAGGGCAAACTGCTGGGGGCGCGGACCAGAGGGGCCAACGGCGAAGAGGGGAAGGTCTACTTCCCGCCGCACGGCGCGGACCCGGCCACCGGCCAGCCCACCACCGAGTTCGTCGAACTGCCCGACAAGGGCACCGTCACGACGTTCGCCATCATCAACATCCCGTTCCAGGGCCAGCGCATCAAACCGCCCTACGTGGCGGCCTATGTGCTGCTGGACGGGGCCGACATCCCCTTCCTGCATCTGGTCGCCGACATCGACGCCCACGAGGTGCGGATGGGGATGCGCGTCGAGGCCGTGTGGAAACCCCGCGAGGAGTGGGGCTTCGGCATCGACAACATCGAGTATTTCCGGCCGACGGGCGAACCCGACGCCGAATACGACACCTACAAGCACCACCTGTAAAGGGCTTAACTACCAAATGAGCGCTCGCAACGTTGCGGTCGTCGGCTTCGCCCACGCCCCACACGTACGCCGCACGGACGGCACCACCAACGGCGTCGAGATGTTGATGCCCTGCTTCGCCCAGCTCTACTCCGACCTCGGCATCACCAAGTCCGACATCGGCTTCTGGTGTTCGGGTTCCTCCGATTACCTTGCCGGGCGGGCGTTTTCGTTCATCTCGGCGATCGACTCGATCGGCGCTGTCCCGCCGATCAACGAGTCCCACGTCGAGATGGACGCAGCCTGGGCCCTCTACGAGGCGTACATCAAGCTGCTGACCGGCGAGGTGGACACCGCGCTGGTGTACGGCTTCGGCAAGTCCTCGGCCGGGATCCTGCGTCAGATCCTGTCGCGACAGACCGACCCCTACACCGTCGCGCCGCTGTGGCCGGATTCGGTGTCCATGGCCGGGCTGCAGGCCCGCATCGGGCTCGACACCGGCAAGTGGAACGAAGAGCAGATGGCGCGGGTCGCGTTCGATTCCTTCGCCAATGCCCGGCGGGTGGATTCCGTGGAGCCGTCGATCAGCGTCGCGGAGTTGCTCGAAAGGCCGTTCTTCGCCGAGCCGCTGCGACGTCACGACATCGCCCCCATCACCGACGGCGCCGCCGCCATTGTGCTCGCGGCCGACGACCGGGCGCGCGAGCTGCGCGACAATCCCGCCTGGATCACCGGGATCGAGCACCGCATCGAGACCCCGTCGCTGGGCGCGCGCGACCTCACCGAATCCGTGTCGACCAAGGCGGCGGCCCACGCGGCCACGGGGGGTGACACCCACAACCTCGACGTGGCCGAGATCTGCGCGCCCTTCACCCATCAGCACCTGATCATCGAGGAAGCGATCCGGATACCGGGGCCGACCAAAGTCAATCCGTCCGGTGGCCCGCTGGCCGCCAACCCGATGTTCGTCGCCGGACTCGAGCGCATCGGCTTTGCGGCACAGCACATCTGGGACGGGTCGGCCGAGCGGGTGCTCGCGCACGCCACCAGCGGGCCCGCGTTGCAACAGAACCTGGTCGCGGTCATGGAAGGGAAGAACTGATGGCCGGTGCAGGACCGAACCTCGCCGCGGTACTCGGTACCGGACAGACGAAGTACGTCGCGAAGCGACAAGATGTCTCGATGAACGGCCTGGTGCGCGAGGCGATCGACCGCGCGCTGGCCGACTCCGGGTCCACCTTCGACGACATCGACGCCGTCGTCGTCGGCAAGGCGCCCGACTTCTTCGAGGGCGTCATGATGCCGGAGCTGTTCATGGCCGACGCCGTGGGAGCGACCGGCAAGCCGCTGATCCGGGTGCACACCGCGGGCTCGGTCGGCGGGTCCACCGGGGTGGTGGCCGCGAGCCTCGTACAGTCCGGCAAGTACCGGCGCGTGCTGGCGATGGCCTGGGAGAAGCAGTCGGAGTCGAACGCCATGTGGGCACTGTCGATTCCGATTCCCTTCATCAAGCCGGTGGGCGCCGGCGCGGGCGGCTATTTCGCCCCGCACGTGCGGTCCTACATCCGCCGCTCCGGGGCACCGTTGAACATCGGCGCCATGGTCGCCGTCAAGGACCGGCTCAACGGCGCCCGCAATCCGTTGGCGCACCTGCACCAGCCCGACATCACCCTCGAGAAGGTGATGGAGTCGCCGATGCTCTGGGACCCGATCCGCTACGACGAGACCTGCCCGTCGTCCGACGGCGCCGCCGCCGTGGTGATCGGCAACGAGGAGGCCGCCGAAGCCCGTCTGGCGCAAGGACAACCGGTAGCGTGGATCCACGCGACCGCGCTGCGCACCGAGCCGCTGCAATTCTCGGGCCGCGACCAGGTCAGCCCGCAGGCCGGGCGTGACGCGGCCGCCGCGCTGTGGAAGGCGGCCGGCATCACCAGCCCGATCGACGAGATCGACGCCGCGGAGATCTACGTGCCGTTCTCCTGGTTCGAGCCGATGTGGTTGGAAAACCTCGGGTTTGCGCCCGAGGGCGAGGGCTGGAAGCTCACCGAAGCCGGCGAGACGGCGATCGGCGGGCGGCTGCCGGTGAACCCGTCGGGCGGTGTGCTGTCCTCGAACCCGATCGGCGCCTCGGGCCTGATCCGGTTCGCCGAGGCGGCCATCCAGGTGATGGGCAAGGGCGGCGATCACCAGGTGCCCAACGCACGAAAGGCGTTGGGGCACGCCTACGGCGGCGGCTCGCAGTACTACTCCATGTGGGTGGTCGGCTCTGAAAAGCCCGCCAAGCCCACGCCCGAAAAAGTCGGCGCGTGAGCGAGCACCCCGCGCACGAGGCCGGCCGGCGCTCCCGCGAGGCAGTCATAGCCAGGGATAAAGAGGCGTGGCTGGCGGTGTTCGCCGACGACGCCATCGTGGAAGACCCGATCGGCCCCTCGGCCTTCGACCCCGAAGGCAAGGGCCACCGGGGCCGCGACGCGATATCGGCCTTCTGGGACAAGGCCATCGCCCCCACCACCAGGATCGAGTTCGTCTTCCGCGACACCTACCAGTGCGGCAACGAGGAAGCCAACGTCGGGCACATCCTCATCACCCATGGCGACTACCAGGTGACCGCCGAGGGCGTCTTCACATACAAGGCCAATGACGAGGGTCAGATGACCGCCCTGCGCGCGTACTGGGAGATGGACCGCGCGGCCGCGTCGGCCCGGAAGGTCTAGAT
>NZ_GG770553.1:140112-189337 GCF_000164135.1 Mycobacterium parascrofulaceum ATCC BAA-614
AGAGCGGCTCGAGGCCCGCCAGGTGCCGCTGCGCCAGTTCGCGGTAGGCCTGCGGATTGACCTTGACCCACATCTCCGCGCCCGTTCCCGCGACCGGGCCCTTGATCTGCGCCGGCGCGCCCACCGCCAGCATCCCGGCCGGGATCTGGGTGCCCGCCGTCACCAGCGAGTGGGCCGCGACCAGGCTGCGCGCGCCGATCACCGCACCGTCGAGGACCGTGGCGTGGTTGGCGATCAGGGCCTCGGACCCGACGTGCGCCCCGTGAATGCAGCACATGTGCGCCACGGTGGCACCCGGTCCGATGTCGACCGGGATGCCGGGCGGCGCGTGCAGCACGGACCCGTCCTGCACGTTCGCGCCCTCCCGCACCACGATGGGCCCATAATCGCCGCGCAGCACGGTGTTGAACCACACCGATGCGCCGGCCTCGACGACGACGTCGCCGATCAGGGTGGCGGTCGGGGCGACGAACGCGGTCGGGTCGACCCGCGGCGCACGACCCTCGAAAGCGAACAGCGGCATCGTCTAGATATACCCCGAGCGCGCATACGCCGGGCGTATCCGCAGCCAGACGCGCCGTCATTGCGCGCCCCCGCCGCAAAACTGTAACGTGTTCTAGTTAGAGGGCCAGCGAGTTGGAGGTGACAGGTGAGTACCGACACCAAGGCGGTCGGCATCCGGGAGATCGATCCCGGCGCATTGCCGACGAGGTACGCCCGGGGCTGGCATTGCCTGGGCGTCGCGAAGGATTTCCAGGACGGCAAGCCGCACTCGATCGAGGCGTTCGGCACCAAGCTGGTTGTCTTCGCCGACTCCCACGGCGACATCAAGGTGCTGGACGGCTACTGCCGGCACATGGGTGGTGACCTGTCGGAGGGCACCATCAAGGGTGACGAGGTGGCCTGCCCGTTCCACGACTGGCGCTGGGGCGGTGATGGCCGCTGCAAGCTGGTGCCGTACGCCAAGCGCACGCCCAAGACGGCGCGCACCCGCTCGTGGACGACCGATGTGCGCGGGGGCCTGCTGTTCGTCTGGCACGACCACGAGCAGAATCCGCCGGACCCCGCGGTCCGGATTCCGGACATCCCGGAAGCCGCCAGCGACGAGTGGACCGAATGGCGGTGGAATCGCATCCTCATCGAGGGGTCGAACTGCCGCGACATCATCGACAACGTCACCGACATGGCGCACTTCTTCTACATCCATTTCGGTCTGCCGACGTACTTCAAGAACGTCTTCGAGGGCCACATCGCGTCGCAATACCTGCACAACGTGGGCCGGCCGGACGTCAACGACCTGGGCACCTCCTACGGCGAGGCGCACCTCGACTCGGAGGCGTCCTACTTCGGGCCGTCGTTCATGATCAACTGGCTGCACAACAGCTACGGCGGCTACAAGGCCGAGTCGATCCTGATCAACTGCCACTACCCGGTGACCCAGAACTCGTTCGTGCTGCAGTGGGGAGTCATCGTCGAAAAGCCCAAGGGCATGGACGAGGAGATGACCGACAAGCTGTCGCGGGTGTTCACCGAAGGCGTCAGCAAGGGCTTTTTGCAGGACGTCGAAATCTGGAGGCACAAGACCCGCATCGACAACCCGCTGCTGGTCGAGGAGGACGGTGCCGTCTACCAGCTGCGCCGCTGGTACCAACAGTTCTACGTCGACGTCGCCGACATCCAGCCGGAGATGGTGGAGCGCTTCGAGATCGAGGTCGACACCACCCGCGCCAACGAGTACTGGAACGCCGAGGTCGAAGAGAACCTGAAGGCGGCCAAGGATTCCGAAGAAGTCCCCGCGGAGCAGCACTGACCGATATGCCCGACGATCAGCCGGCAGTTCCTGACGTCGATCGGCTCGCTCGATCGATGCTGTTGCTGCACGGCGACGGGCACGACCACGACGAGCGGCCCTCGAGTTCGGACGGCAACGGCGGAGCTCGTGCTGGTTTAGCGTCGAAGTCAAGGGATTTCAGCAACGACCCGCAACGCGCCGCCGCGGTGGCCGAGGCCAGCCGCGCCGACCGCGAGCGCTACCTCAGCTCGGGGCTGCTGCCGGTGGATTGCCGGTTCTGCCACGTCACGGTCACCGTGCGGCGGCTCGGTCCCGGCCACACCGCGGTGCAGTGGAACACCGAAGCGTGGCAGCGCTGCGCGCATTTCACCGAGGTGCGCAACTCCGGTGGCGACACCGCGCGCATCCGGTCATGCCCCAAGTTGACCGACAGCATCGAGCACGCGGTCGCGGAGGGTTATCTGGGCGAGCCGGCTCCCGAGGACGACTGATCTACAGCCCGGCGAAGCGCTCCTTGACGGTTTCGACGGTCAGCCCGTAATCGGCCAGCGAGTAACGATGTTTCGGCGCCCGCTCGCCGGACTGGCTGGCGGCGTGCGTCTTCTCCATCGCCGTCCGCGCCTCGTCGGTCAGCGTCAGGCCGAAGTGCCGGTAGATGTCGGTCACCGTGCCGAGCGGATCGGCGATCAGGTCCTTGTAGTCAACGTCGTAGAACTGGGCCGGCGAGTATTTGGCGCGCGCGGTGTTGAAGCGCTCCAGGCCCCGCGACCAGGTGTCCATTGCGTCGGCGCCGATTTGGGCCCCGTCGAACGTCGTCGACCATCCCTCGGCGGTGTGCTGGGCCAGCGAGCACATCGACGCCATGATCGTCTCGACCGGCCGATGCGTCTGGATCACCAGCGCGTCGGGGTAGGTCGCCATCAAGGCGTCCAACGCGAACAGATGGCTGGGATTCTTCAGCACCCAGCGCTTTTCGGTGTCATTGAGCCCGATCAGCTGCAGGTTTTTGCGGTGCCGCTGGTAGGACGGCGTCCAATCCTGCTCCGACAGCCAGTGCGCGTAGCTCGGGAGGTGCGCCAGCGTCTCGTAGGACACCGAGTGCAGCGACTGCCGGAGCAGCTGCCAGCATTCCTCGAGTTCGTAGGCGGCCATGAAATGCAGGCCGGTGTAGCCGGGATTCTCCTGGTGGTGCCGGGTGAATTGCGCGTCGAGCTGCTGGTAGAGCGGGTGGGACTCCCAGGTTTCGCGCGGTGGTCGCGGCTGCGGGAACTCGGCCAGCCACATGTGCAGGCCCTGATGCGTGGGGTCTGCGCCCAGCAGGCGGTGCAGCGCGGTGGTGCCGGTGCGCACCAGGCCGGTGACGAAGATCGGCCGTTCGATCACCACGTCGGCGTGCTGGGGATACTGCTTCCAGGACGCCTCGGACAGCAGCCTGGCCACCAGCGCGCCGCGCAGGAAGAACCGATTCATCTTGCTGCCCAACACCGTAAGGCCCGCCTCGCGCCGATAGGAGTCCAGCAGCACCTCCAGCGCTTCGCGATAGTTGTCGTCGTCGGCGCCGAAGTCGTCGAGCCCGGTCAGCTTGGTGGCCGACGCGTGCAACTCGTCGACGGTGCCGATGTCGGTGCGATCGGACATCAGTGGTGGTACTCCCCGCAGTTGACGTCCAGGGTCTGTCCGGTGATGCCGCTGGACAGATCGCTGGCCAGGAAAAGGATCGCCGAGGCGACCTCGTCTTCGGTGGGCAAGCGCTTCAGGTCGGAGTTCGCCGCGGTGGCCGCGTAGATCTGGTCCGCCGTGGTGCCATACTTGCCGGCCTGGTGCTCGAAATAAGCCTGCAATGTTTCGCCCCAGATATATCCGGGTGCAACGGAATTGACGCGGATTCCCTTCTCGCCCAGCTCGGTGGCCAGCGATTGTGACATGGACAGCAGCGCCGACTTGGCCATCTTGTAGGCGCCGTACTTGGCCTGGGAGTGGCGCAGCACCATCGAGTTGACGTTGACGATCGATCCGTGCGACTTCTCCAGCGCGGGCGTGAAAGCCTGGATGAGGCGCAGCGCGCCCAGGGCGCTGAGCTCGATCGCGTCACGGATGTGCTGGAAACTGGTGCCCGCCAACGGTTTCATCGAGGGCACCCGGAACGCGTTGTTGATCAGCACGTCGACCTTGCCGTAGGTCGCCATGGTGGTCTCGACGAGGTAGTTCACCTCGTCGTCGTCGGTGATGTCGGCGCGCACCGCCAACGCCCTGCGCCCGGTGTCGTTGACCTGCTTGGCCACGCTCTCCAGCCGCTCGACCGTCCGCGCCGCCAGCACCAGGTCGGCGCCATTTTGGGAGCACCTGTGGGCCAGGGTGGTGCCCAGCCCCGGGCCGACACCGCTGATGACGACGACCTTCTCCGCTAGCAATCCTGACATCGTCACCCCAGCATCCTGGCCGCAATTTGTTGCTGGCGCAGCGCTATTCGCGCACGCCACTCGTCGTCGGAGATCTTATTGTGTTCGTAGTGGGGCAGCTTGGCCGGTATGGCGTCGAAGTCGACCAGCTCCACGGTGGGGCCATCGGCCTCGGTGAGCTCCCGCGACACCCGCTGCCAGCGGAACTGCAGAATACCCCGCCGATGGCCCAGGGTCTCCACCCAGTTGGTCACCCCCGGGTTCCGGTCGGCGACGACGATTCGCACTTTCCCATCCGGATCCGCCTGCGCCTGAGTGTTGTTCAGCGACGTCTGGTGGTTGATGTAGTCCAGCGAGATGTACCACAGGCTGCCCAGTTGAAAGCCGAGGTAGGGCGCGTCGGAGACCGGGATGGTGATCACCAGGGCCTGATCGGGCCTCAGGTCGTAGTGGCCGACCGACGAATACTGCGTTGCCAGGCCACCCGGCGTCAACCGGGGCGCCACCATCGTGTTCACCGGGAGGTCGAGATAGAACCACTGCGGGAATTGCAGCCACGTCTTCACCCGGTTGACGAGCTGCTTTCCGGCGGTGGCGTAACGCTTTTCGATGGTTTCGCGGGTCAGCGGCGGTGGGGCGGTGCCCGCGGTGTCCAGCCGGGAGATGGCCAGGGTGCCGCGCTGTGCGGACCAGTCGCCGTAGACCTCGCGGATGACCAGTTGGCCGGGGCTGGTGGGACGCACCCGCCACTCGAAGCTGCCGTCGGCGGCGATCTCGAGTTCACGGTCGTCGAACGCGGCCTGGCTGGCCGGTACGTTGTCGTCGGTGTATTCACCGCCGAGCAGCTGGAAGCTCAGGTCGGTCGTGGTGCCGCGCCGGCCGGTGACGACGTAGTCGTGATTGGCGTGCACCCGGGTGCCGAAGTAGAGGGTGTCGGGATTGTCCAGGCCCATCTTGGTGAACGGGCCGGTGCCCGACTGCAGGAATGGGTGGTCGCGGTCGTAGTCGAAGGCCAGGTGCATGCAGCCGGCGATGCAGCCGGCGAGATATTGCATTCCTTCGAGCAGGTCGGCTTCGGTCTCGATGAAGGGCGCGTCGGCGACCAGTTTCTCGGCTTCGGCGATCGCGGAGGTGAGAGGATCAGTGAACACGCCTAGACGCTAGAACGTGTTCTACTTTTTCGTCAATGGCGAACGTTCCCGCGCGTCGGCCGCGGCGTTCACGGACGAGGCCGGCTCGCTACGGTGGGCAGGAGTGGGAGAGGTCGATGAGGTGCTGGCGTACGTCGGGATGCCGGTTCAGGTAGTCGATGACGTTGGGGCCGCCACCTTCCGCCTCGGATCTGGCCTGCAGCTGCGCATGGAGGTCCGGATGCCGCTGCAGGTACGAGTTGATGGATGCACCCACGTCCTGATTGCACTGGGGAGCGGCGTTGGCCGTTGGCAGTGCGATCGTCGTCGCGGCGATGGCGGTGAGTAGTCCCCCGGCGAGCAGGCCGTACCGTCCCCGGCGAGGACCGACTTTCTTGTCTGTCGTGCTCATGCGCGCCAGGCTACTCGCGGTTCCTTTGCGTCGCCTGTGCGCGCGGAAGCGGGCTACTTGGCGACCGCCGAGCCGCTTTCTTGCTCGCGTTTGATCTCCAGCGCGATGTCGATGAGTTGGTCTTCTTGGCCGCCGATGAGTTTGCGTTGGCCGGCGCGGTGCAGCAGTTGGTGGGCGGGTACGCCGTAGCGTTCGGATTGGCGGATGGCGTGTTTGAGGAAGCTGGAGTAGACCCCGGAGTAGCCCATGATCAGGGCGTTGCGGTCCAGCAGGCATTCGGCGGGCATGGCCGGGGCGACGACCTCTTCGGCGGCGTCGGCGATGTCGAAGAAGTCGATGCCGGTCTTGACGCCGATCTTGTCGAACACCCCGATGAGCGCCTCGACGGGGGCGTTGCCGGCTCCGGCGCCGAACCGGCGGCACGAGCCGTCGATCTGCTTGGCGCCCGCGCGCACGGCCTCCACCGAGTTGGCCACCCCGAGGCCGAGGTTCTCATGCCCGTGGAAGCCGACTTGGGCGTCGTCGCCGAGTTCGGCGACCAGCGCGGCCACCCGGTCGCGCACGCCCTCGAGGACCAGCGCGCCGGCCGAGTCGACCACGTAGACGCACTGGCAGCCGGCGTCGGCCATGATGCGGGCCTGGGCGGCGAGTTTTTCCGGCGCGATGGTGTGGCTCATCATCAGGAACCCGACGGTTTCCAGGCCCAGCTCGCGGGCCAGGCCGAAGTGCTGGATGGAGACGTCGGCCTCGGTGCAGTGGGTGGCGATCCGGCAGATCGAGCCGCCGTTGTTCTGGGCTTCTTTGATGTCCTCCTTGGTGCCCACCCCGGGCAGCATCAGAAAGGCGATCTTGGCTTCCTTGGCCGTGGCGGCGGCCAGCTTGATCAGCTCCTGCTCGGGGGTTCTGGAGAAGCCGTAGTTGAAGCTCGACCCGCCCAGCCCGTCGCCGTGGGTGACCTCGATGACCGGCACGCCGGCGGTGTCCAGGGCGGCCACGATCGCGCCCACCTCGTCTTTGGTGAACTGGTGGCGCTTGTGATGCGAGCCGTCCCGCAGCGACGTGTCGGTCAGCCGCACATCCCAGATCGGGTTGAAGAAAATCTCTTGGGTGCTCATGCCTGCGCTCCTGGCGCCGTCGCGGACAAGGATTCCTTGGCGATCTCCTCGCCGACCTTGGTCGCCGCGGCGGTCATGATGTCCAGGTTGCCCGCATACGGGGGCAGGTAATCGCCGGCGCCCTCGACCTCGACGAACGTGGTGACCACGGCCTGACCGCCGGAATTGAGCGACGGCTCGTCGAACTGCGGCTCGTTGAGCAGCCGGTAGCCCGGCACGTAGGTCTGCACCTCGGCCACCACCTCGTGGATCGACGCCGCGATCGCGTCGCGGTCGGCGTCCTCGGGGATCGCGCAGAAGATGGTGTCGCGCATGATCATCGGCGGATCGGCCGGATTCAAGATGATGATCGCCTTACCGCGCTTGGCGCCCCCGATGGTCTGCACACCCCTACTGGTGGTCTTGGTGAACTCGTCGATGTTGGCCCGCGTCCCGGGGCCGGCGGAGACCGACGCCACCGACGCCACGATCTCGGCGTACGGCACCTCCACGACCCGGGAGACCGCGTAGACGATCGGGATGGTCGCCTGCCCCCCGCAGGTGATCATGTTGACGTTCGGCGCGTCCAAATGCTGGCGCAGATTCGCCGGCGGAATCACCGCCGGGCCCACCGCGGCCGGGGTCAAATCGATGGCCCTAATCCCCGCCGCCGCATACTTCGGCGCGGCGTCGCGATGCACATAGGCACTGGTCGCCTCGAACACCAAGTCGGGCTTCTCGGACCGGGCCAGCAGCCAGTCCACCCCCTCGTGGGTGGTCTCCAAACCCAGCTTGCGGGCCCGGGCCAGCCCCTCGCTTTCCGGGTCGATGCCCACCATCCACCGCGGCTCCAGCCAGTCGGACCGCAACAACTTGTAGAGCAGGTCAGTGCTGATGTTGCCCGACCCGACAATGGCCACACTCGCCTTAGACGGCACGATAACGCTCCTATTCGAATGACAGCCGGACACAGCCCAGGCCCGTGAAGTCGGCCACAAAGTCGTCGCCGGCGTGCGCGTCGATGGCTCGCGTGCACGATCCGGGAAGCACCAGGTCGCCCTTGCGCAACCGCACGCCGAAGCCCTCCACCTTGCGGGCCAGCCAGGCCACCGCGGTGACCGGATTGCCCAGCACCGCGTCGGTACGCCCCGTGGCCACCACCTCACCGTTGCAGCGCAGCACCGCATCGATGCCCTTGACGTCGATGTCGCGCGGCGCAACGCGTGCCTCACCGAGCACGAAGCCCGCCGACGAGGCGTTGTCGGCGATCGTGTCGCACAACTCGATCTTCCAGTCGGTGATCCGGGTGTCGATCAACTCGATCGAGGGCACCAACGCCTCGGTGGCCGCCAGCACGTCGCCCTCGGTGCACTCGGCCCCCGGCAGGTCGGCATTCAGGAGGAAACCCACCTCCACCTCGACGCGCGGCCACAGGTATCGACTCGCCTTGACCCGGGTGTCCTCGAACAACTGCATCTCGTCCAGCAAATGCCCGTAGTCGGGCTCGTCGACCCCCATCATCTGCTGGATCGCCTTGGACGACAGGCCCACCTTGTGGCCCAGCACCCGGGCGCCCTCGGCGACCCGCTGGCGGATGTTGATCAACTGAATCTCATACGCGTCGACCACATCGATCTCCGGGTGGACAGCGGTCAGCGGCGCGATCGGCTCGCGGCTTCGCTCCGCCTGCGCCAGGTCGGCAGCAAGCTCGTCTCGCGTCGCAACACTGAGCATCTGCGGAAGTCTCCTCGTTCGTGTGACCGGCCCAGTAGCGCCCGGCCCGCGCAATTCTATAACGTGTTCTACATGACAGCACAGGAGCTCGACGTCGTCGTGGTGGGGAGCGGCGGAGCCGGCATGGTGGCTGCCCTTACCGCCGCTCACCGGGGCCTTTCCACAGTAGTCATCGAAAAGGCTGCGCACTATGGCGGCTCCACCGCCCGCTCGGGCGGCGGCGTCTGGATCCCGAACAACGAGATCCTCAAGCGTGACGGCGTCCGCGACAACCCCGAGGCGGCCCGGACCTACCTGCACGGCATCATCGGCAACATCGTCGAGCCCGAACGCATCGACACCTACCTCGACCGCGGACCCGAGATGCTGTCGTTCGTGCTCGAGCACACGCCGCTCAAGATGTGCTGGGTCCCGCGCTACTCCGACTACTACCCGGAGGCGCCGGGCGGCCGCGCCGAGGGCCGCTCGATCGAGCCCAAGCCGTTCGATGCCCGCAAGCTGGGTGCTGACATGCCCGGCCTGGAGCCGGCATACGGCAAGGTGCCGCTCAACGTGGTTGTGATGCAACAGGACTACGTGCGGCTGAACCAGCTGAAGCGACACCCACGGGGCGTGCTGCGCAGCCTGAAGGTCGGCGCCCGCACGATGTGGGCGAAGGCGACCGGCAAGAACCTCGTCGGCATGGGCCGGGCGTTGATCGGTCCGCTGCGGATCGGGCTGCAGCGGGCCGGCGTTCCGGTGCTGCTCAACACGGCGCTGACCGACCTGTACGTCGAGGACGGCGTGGTGCGCGGCGTGTACGTTCGCGACACCGACGCATCGGAGTCCTCCGAGCCGCGGCTGATCCGGGCGCGGCGCGGGGTGATCCTCGCCTCCGGCGGTTTCGAGCACAACGAGCAGATGCGGGTGAAGTACCAGCGCGCGCCGATCACCACGGAGTGGACGGTCGGCGCGAAGGCCAACACCGGCGACGGGATCGTGGCGGCCGAAAAGTTGGGTGCCGCATTGGAACTGATGGAAGACGCCTGGTGGGGGCCGACCGTGCCGCTGGTGGGTGCGCCCTGGTTCGCGTTGTCGGAACGCAATTCCCCGGGCTCGATCATCGTCAACATGTCGGGCAAGCGGTTCATGAACGAGTCGATGCCCTACGTGGAGGCGTGCCACCACATGTACGGCGGCGAGTTCGGCCAGGGCCCCGGGCCGGGCGAGAACATTCCCGCCTGGCTGGTATTCGACCAGCAATACCGGGACCGCTACATCTTCGCGGGATTGCAGCCGGGCCAACGGATTCCGCGTAAATGGCTGGAGTCCGGGGTCATCATCTCCGCCGACACGCTCGAGGAGCTGGCCCAGAAGGCCGGCCTCCCGGTTGCGGACTTCGCCGCGACGGTGGCCCGCTTCAACGGCTTTGCCCGCTCGGGCGTCGACGAGGACTTCCACCGCGGCGAGAGCGCGTACGACCGTTACTACGGTGACCCGACCAACAAGCCGAATCCCAACCTCGGCGAGCTCACGCACGCGCCGTACTACGCGGCCAAGATGGTGCCCGGCGACCTGGGCACCAAGGGCGGCGTCCGCACGGACGTGCACGGCCGCGCGCTGCGGGACGACGGCACGATCATCGAAGGCCTTTACGCCGCGGGCAATGTCAGCGCCCCGGTGATGGGCCACACCTACCCGGGCCCGGGTGGCACCATTGGACCGGCGATGACCTTCGGCTACCTGGCCGCACTGCACATCGCGGGGGAACGCTGATATGCCCATTGACGTAGAAGTCGCGCTGGCCGCCGAGCTGGACCCCATCGAATTCGCCTGGACGAGCAGCGATGTGCAGCTCTACCACCTGGCGTTGGGGGTGGGCAAGGATCCGATGGACCCGCGCGAACTGCGCTATCTGGTCGACGACACACCGCAGGTCCTGCCGACGTTCGGCAACGTGGCGGCCTCCTTCCACATGACCAAGCCGCCGACCGTGCAGTTCCCCGGCATCGACATCGAGCTGGGCAAGGTGCTGCACGCCAGCGAGCGGGTTGAGGTGCCGGGGCCGTTGCCGCCGTCGGGGTCCGCTCGCGCCGTCACCCGGTTCACCGACATCTGGGACAAGGGCAAGGCCGCGGTGATCTGGAGCGAGACGACGGTCAGCGCTCCCGACGGCACGCTGCTGTGGACGCAGCGGCGGTCCATCTTCGCCCGCGGTGAAGGCGGTTTCGGCGGCGAGCGCGGGCCCTCGACGTCGGACGCGGCGCCGGACCGCGCGCCCGACGTGGAGGTCGAGGTGCCGATCCTGCCGCAGCAGGCGCTGCTGTACCGGCTCTGCGGCGACCGCAACCCGCTGCACTCCGATCCGGAATTCGCTGCGGCCGCCGGTTTTTCGCAGCCGATCCTGCACGGCCTGTGCACGTACGGGATGACCTGCAAGGCCATCGTCGACACGCTGCTGGACGGCGACGCCGGCGCGGTGGCCGCCTACGGCGCGCGTTTCGCCGGGGTGGCGTTCCCCGGCGAGACGCTCAATGTCGGCATCTGGAAGGAAGGCGGGCGGTTGCTGGCCAGCGTTGTCGCGCCTTCGCGCGACAACGCGGTGGTGCTGAGCGGCGTCGAGCTGGTGCCCGCGTAGGGCTTTCGGGACCCTTTGTCGCCGAGCGCCCCGCCTGCCGGGGCTTCTCGACCCGCGACTGTGCGGCTAGCCGCACACTGGGTTGCGAGTGCGCGGCTAGCCGCACACTCGACGGTCGAATGCCACGCGAACACGGCGAACGATTTCTGCGGGCCGATCCCCCGCCACGACCCGGATGACGATCCAACCCAGGCGCTCAAGCGTCTCCAATCTCCGGACGTCCCAGCTATATTGCCGACGATCGTTGCGGTGTTGCTCGCCGTCATATTCAACCGCTACTTTGACGTCGTCCCAGCCCATGTCCAGATAGGCGAACACGCTGCCGAATTCGTCGAACACCGGAATCTGTGTCTGGGGCCGCGGCAAGCCGGCCTCGACCAGCACGATGCGAAGCCATGACTCTTTCGGCGACTGCGCACCCGGGTCAAAAAGGTCTACCGCTCGGCGTGCTCGCATGATCCCTCTGCGCTTGGCGTATCTGCGAGCCAGCAGATCAATATCAACGGCCTTGAGCTCGGTGACTCTAGCGAGCGCGTCAATCCCCGCCACAGCCGTCGTTGTCGGGTACCAACAGGCGAGATCCAGTGCCGTCCTCGCCGGGGACGTGACCGGCAGCCCGGCCACCAGCGAGATCTCGTCGTCCTCGATCCGGTCACGGTGCGTCTTGATCCCAGGCGGGCTGCGCCGGTTGTCGTGAAGCAACTCCACCACCTGTCCATCGTCGACCCATTTACTCCCATGCAGCGCGGCAGCTGAGAATCCTGCGATGACACCGCGGCGGTGGGCCCAAAGCCAGCCTGCCCGCGCCCGTGACTCGGCATTCATGGCGACATCGCGTCCCGTATAGACGTCAGGGAACACTCGGCGGCATCGGGTAGCCAGCTGAGTCTTGGTCAAAGCCCCTGCGGCGACGGCCTCGCTGCCGATGAACGGCTGTCTCACGACGGAAGCGTCGCAGGCAGCGCCACGTCGGTCACTTCAGCTATCCACAAGTCGTCGAAGGTGCGGCTAGCCGCACCTTCGAGCGCGAGTGTGCAGCTGGCCGCACACTCGGCAAGAAAGACTGCGAACGCTAGCCCAGGATCAAGCCGGACGTGGGCACGCCGGTACCCGCGGTGACGAGGACGTGCTCGACGTCGGGGACCGGGTTCACCGAAGTCCCGCGCAATTGCCGCACGCCCTCGGCGATTCCGTTCATGCCGTGGATGTAGGCCTCACCGAGTTGACCGCCATGCGTGTTGATGGGAAGCCGGCCGCCCACCTCGATCGCGCCGTCGGCGATGAAGTCCTTGGCTTCGCCCTTGCCGCAGAACCCCAACTCCTCCAACTGAATCAGCGTGAAGGGGGTGAAGTGGTCGTACAGGATGGCGGTCTGAATATCCGACGGCTTGAGGCCGGACTGTCCCCACAGCTGCCGGCCCACCACGCCCATCTCGGGCAGGCCAAGCTCCGGCCGGTAGTAGCTGACCATCGTGTACTGATCGGGGCTCGAGCCCTGCGACGCCGCCTCGATGACCGCCGGCCGCTGCTCGAGATCCCGCGCGCGCTCCACCGACGTCACCACGATCGCGACCGCGCCGTCGGTCTCCTGGCAGCAGTCCAGCAGCCGCAACGGCTCGGCGATCCACCGGGAGTTCTGGTGGTCCTCGATCGTGATCGGCTTCTCGTAGAAGTACGCCTTGGGGTTCTTGGCCGCGTGCTTGCGGTCGGCCACCGAGATGACACCGAAGTCGCGGCTCGTCGCACCGGAGAGGTGCATGTAGCGCTGGGCGATCATCGCGACCTGTGCCGCCGGCGTGGAAAGCCCATGCGGGTAGGAGAACGAATTGTCCGCCGCCGTCGAATCGGCTTGGGCGCGGGCGTCTCCCGCCAGCCGCGTCTGCACCTGACCGAAACGCATGCCGGACCGCTCGTTGAACGCCCGGTACGCCACCACCACGTCGGCCACGCCGGTCGCAACGGCCATCGCCGCCTGCTGAACGGTCGCGCAGGCCGCGCCGCCGCCGTACCCGATCTGCGAGAAGAACTTCAGATCGCCGATGCCCACCGCACGCGCGACCGCGGTCTCGTTGTTGGTGTCCATCGTGAACGTGGTCAGCCCGTCGACGTCCGACGGCGACAGGCCGGCGTCGTCCAACGCATCCAGCACCGCCTCGGCCGCCAGCCGCAGTTCGCTGCGACCGGAGTCCTTCGAGAAGTCGGTCGCGCCGATGCCGACGATCGCAGCCTTACCCGACAACATCAGGAATCCCCCATCGTCAGCGTCACGGTGGCGATGACGTGGTCACCAAGGCTGTTGCGGCCGAACACCTTTACCGTGACCAGGCCGTCGTCCACGGCGGTCACCTCACCGGAGAAGGTCACCGTGTCATAGGCGTACCACGGCACGCCCAGCCGCAGCCCGATGGACTTGATCAGCGCCGACGGACCCGCCCAGTCGGTGACGTAGCGCTGCACCAGCCCGGTGTCGGTCAGGATGTTGACGAAGATGTCCTTGGAACCCTTGGCCTGCGCGAGATCCCGGTCGTGGTGCACGTCCTGGAAGTCCCGGGTGGCCAGGGCCGTCGAGATGATGAACGTCGGGTCACCGTGCAGCTTGAGCTCGGGCAAGACGGTGCCGACTTCGATGACCGGTGCGCTCATGCCGCGGGCTCCCACGCGTACAGGGTCCACTCCGGGCCGCTGTCCCCCGCCGGAAAGTCGATATAGGTTGCGCGCACGGGCATTCCGATCTTCACCTTGGCCGGGTCCACACCACGCAGCTCGCCCAGCATCCGCACGCCCTCCTCGAGCTCCACCAACGCGATCACGAACGGCAGCGTTCGGCCGGGCACCTTCGGCGCATGGTGCACCACGAAACTGAACACCGTGCCCTTGCCGCTCGCCACCACGTAGTCGATCGGGGCGGTTTTGTCTTGCCACACGGCCGGCACCGGCGGGTGCTGCAGGCTCCCGTCGGGCCGCCGCTGAATCCTCAGCTCGTGCGCCTTGACGCCCTCCCAGAAGAACGCGGTGTCGCGCGACGACGCCGGACGCATCATGACGTCGGGATCGAGGTCCGCCGGCACCGACGACGTCGGCTCGGAGGACTCGCGGGGCTTGAATTTGAGGATGCGCCAGTTCATCTCGGCGACGTCCTCGTCGCCGACCCGCCAGATGATGTGCTGGTTGATGAAGTAGCCCTCGCCCAGACCGGTCTGCTTGGGGCCGATCACGTCGCCCATTTCCGAGGTGATGCTGACGTGCTCGCCGGGCTGCAGGTAGCGGTGATACGTCTGCTCGCAGTTGGTGGCGACCACACCGATGTAGCCGGCGTCGTCGAACAGCTGCATGATGGGGCCCATCGGATCGTCCTTCGGGCGCTCCCCGCCCAGGCCGAACATGGTCCATACCTGAATCATGGCCGGCGGGGCCACGATTCCGGGGTGCCCGACGGCGCGGGCGGCCGCCTCGTCGACGTAGATGGGGTTGCGGTCGCCGATGGCCTCCACCCAGTTGTTGATCATCGGCTGGTTCACCGGGTCGCGGCCGGCGCGCGGCTTCGGGCCGCCGGCCGCCTTGATCTCGGCGACGGCCTCGTGGATGTCGGTCACCGGGGGACCCTCGGCACTTTGAGTCCGGCCGCCGCGATCATCTCCCGCATGACTTCGTTCACGCCTCCACCGAAGGTGATCACCAGGTTTCGCTTGGTTTGCGAATCCAGCCAGTTCAGCAGGTCGGCGGTGTCCGGCTCGGCCGGGTTGCCGTACTTGCCGACGATCTCTTCGGCCAGTCGGCCGATGTACTGGATCCGCTCGGTACCAAACACTTTCGTCGACGCGGCGTCGGCCATGTTGATGTCCTCGCCCGCGGCGGCGACCTGCCAGTTCAGCAGCTCGTTGATCCGCCACATCGCGTGGATCTCGCCGAGCGCACGCTTGACGTCCGGATGGTCGATCGGCGTGACCCCGTCGGCACCCGGCTTGGATGCCCAGGCGCGCACGCGGTCGTAGATGCCGGCGGTGCGGCCCGCGGGGCCCAGCATCACCCGTTCGTTGTTGAGCTGGGTGGTGATCAGCTTCCACCCGCCGTTCTCCTCGCCGACCAGCATGTCGGCGGGCACCCGGACGTCGTTGTAGTAGGTGGCATTGGTGTGGTGGGCGCCGTCGGACAGGATGACCGGCGTCCAGGAGAAGCCCGGGTCCTTGGTGTCGACGATCAGGATCGAAATGCCCTTGTGCTTCACCGCTTCGGGGTCCGTGCGGCAGGCCAGCCAGATGTAGTCCGCGTCGTGACCGCCGGTCGTCCACATCTTCTGGCCGTTGACGATGTACTCGTCGCCGTGCCGCACGGCGGTCGTCCGCAGCGAGGCCAGGTCCGTCCCCGCCTCGGGCTCGCTGTATCCGATCGCGAAGTGCACCTCGCCGGCCAGGATCGCCGGCAGGAACTTCTTCTTCTGCGCCTCGGTGCCGAACTGTTGCAGGGTCGGGCCGACCGTCTGCAACGTCACCGCGGGCAGCGGCACGTCGGCCCGGTGCGCCTCGTTGACGAAGATCGACTGCTCGATCGGGCCGAAGCCCAAGCCGCCGAACTCCTTTGGCCAGCCGACGCCGAGCTTGCGGTCCCGGCCCATCCGCCGGATCACCGCACGGTAGGCCTCGTTGTGCCGGTCCTGCTCCATCGCCTTCATCTCGTCGGACGAGATGAGGTTCGAAAAGTATTCCCGCAGTTCGGCTTGCAGCTGACGCTGCTCCGGGGTCAAGTCTATGAACATTGCGCTCCCACCAGGTCGAGACGATGAGAAGGCCCGCCCAGCAGGCGGGTCAGGTCTTTGATCGTGGAGTAGTACCGGTGCATCGGGTAGGTGATGTCCATGCCCATGCCGCCGTGCAGGTGATGGCAGGTCTGCATCACCGGCGGTGCCTGCGAGGTGATCCAGTATCCGAGGACATCCAGGTCGTCGTCCGCATCCCGCCCTTCGGACAGCCGCCAGACGACCGACTTGGCCGCCAAATCGATGGTGCGCGAGGCGATGTAGACCTCGGCGAGCTGTGCGGCCACCGTCTGAAACGTCGACAGCGGCTTGCCGAACTGCTTGCGGTTGGCCACGTAGTCCGCGGTGAGGCGCAGCGCGCCGGCCACCAGCCCGTCGGCGTACGCGCCGATGGCCGCCAGCGCCAGCTGGTTCACCCGCGACGGCGTCGCGCCGGCCAGCACGTCGGAGCCGTCGACGGCGACGTCGACGAACGTCACCGTGTACTCGTCGGCGCCGTTCGACGTCGGGGTGTGGGCCAGCTGCACGCCGTCGGCCTTCGGTGCCACGACGACGACCGCGCTGTCGGCGGTGACGATGATCCAGTCCGCCGACGCGGCATAGGGCACAGCGACTTTCGTTCCCGACAGCCGCCCGTCGGCGAAGGTGGTCGACGGACGGTCGGGCAGCGCGGTGCCGGGCTCGTTGAGCGCGGCCGTCAGCACGCCGCCCTTGGGCACGCCGGCCAGGAACCGGTCCTGCTGTTCGTCGGACGCCAGGTCCAGCAGCGGCATCACGCCAAGGCCGAGGGTGGCCAGTGCGGGCGTAATGGCGCCGTGGCGGCCGACCTCGGTCAGCACCGTCGCGACCTCGGGCAGGCCCACGCCGTCCCCGCCGAGCCGTTCGGGCACCGGCAGCGCCGGCACGCCGCCGCTGACCAACGCGTCCCAGCTGAGATCCCGGTTCAGGACGGACGTCACCACGTCGGCGACGGCCTGTTGCGTCGCAGTGAGATTGAAGTCCATCAGGACGTCACCGCGTTGCGCCGGAGTAGTCGACCTGCCAGTGCTTGATCCCGTTCAGCCAGCCCGACCGCAGCCGCTCGGGCTCGCCGATCGGCGTGAGGTCCGGCATGTGGTCGGCCACGGCGTTGAAGATCAGGTTGATCGTCATCCGGGCCAGGTTCGCGCCGATGCAGTAGTGCGCGCCGGTGCCGCCGAAACCGACATGGGGATTCGGGTCCCGCAGGATGTTGAAGGTGTGCGGGTCGTCGAAGACCTCTTCGTCGAAGTTGGCCGACCGGTAGGACATCACCACGCGCTGGCCCTTCTTGATCTGCACGCCGGACAGCTCGGTGTCCTCGTTGGCGGTCCGCTGGAAGGCCGACACCGGGGTGGCCCACCGGATGATCTCGTCGGCGGTGGTGGACGGCCGCTCCCGCTTGAACAGCTCCCACTGATCGGGGTTGTTCGCCATCGCGATCATCCCGTGGGTGATCGAGTTGCGCGTGGTCTCGTTGCCGGCCACGGCGAGCATGACGACGAAGAAACCGAACTCGTCGTCGGAGAGCTTCTCGCCGTCGATGTCGGCCTGGATCAGCGTGGTGACGATGTCGTCCGTGGGGTTCTTGCCCCGCTCCTCGGCCATCGCCATCGCGTACGTGATCAGTTCCATCGACGACTGCGCGGGATCGACGTGGGCGTACTCGGGGTCGGTGCCGCCGGTCATCTCGTTGGACCAGCGGAAGAGCTTGTCGCGATCCTCCTGGGGCACGCCGAGCAGGCCCGCGATGGCTTGCAGGGGCAGCTCACACGAGACCTGCTCGACGAAGTCGCCGCTGCCCTCGCTCGCCGCGGTCTTGGCGATGTTCTGGGCGCGCTGGGCCAGCTCGGCTTCCAGCCGCCCGATGGCCCGCGGGGTGAACCCGCGGGAGATGATCTTGCGCAGCCGGGTGTGGTGCGGCGCGTCCATGTTGAGCATGACGCTGCGCTGCAGTTCGACCTGTTCGCGCTTCATCTCCGGCGGCCACGTCGGGATGGCGCCGTTCAGCCAGCTCGAAAAGATGTCGCTGCGCTTCGAGACCTCCTTGACGTCGGCGTGCTTGGTGACGATCCAATAGCCGTGGTCCTCGAACCCGCCCGAGCCGTTGGGGATGTCGACCCAGTGGATCGGCTCCGCCTTGCGCAGCCAGGCGAGTTCCTCGACCGGCAACCCCGCGAGGTTGACGTCAGGGTCAAGGAAGTCGAAGTCGGCGGGAATGTTGGGGGGTGCCATGATGTGTGCGCTCCTCAATTGCAACGTGTTCTAGTGCCAGTAAAACACGGCTCCTGCGCAGATAAAAGGCAGGTCACCATCCTCGCTTGTCAGACTAATGAAACGTGTTCTAGCCTGACGGAATGGGTAACCCGGTAATCGTCGAAGCCACCCGCAGCCCGATCGGCAAACGCAACGGGTGGTTGTCAGGACTGCACGCCACCGAGCTGCTTGGTGCGGTGCAGAAGGCATTGGTGGAGAAGGCCGGCATCGACCCCGGCGACGTCGAGCAGGTGATCGGCGGCTGCGTGACGCAGTTCGGCGAGCAGTCGAACAACATCTCCCGGGTTAGCTGGCTCGTCGCCGGGCTGCCCGAGCACGTCGGCGCGATGACCGTGGACTGCCAGTGCGGCAGCGGCCAGCAGGCCAACGGCCTGGTCGCCGGCCTCATCGCGGCGGGCGCCATCGACATCGGCATCGCGTGCGGAATCGAGGCGATGAGCCGCGTCGGCCTGGGCGCCAATGCCGGTCCCGATCGCAGCATCCTGCGGCCCGCGTCGTGGGACATCGACCTGCCCGATCAGTTCACCGCGGCCGAGCGGATCGCCAAGCGGCGCGGCATCACCCGCGAGGACATCGACGAGTTCGGCTACCAGTCGCAGGCGAAGGCCAAGCAGGCGTGGGAGGAAGGTCGTTTCGACCGCGAGATCTCCCCGATCGAGGCGCCGGCGCTGGACGAGAACAAGCAACCGACGTCCGAGCGGGTCACCATCTCCCGCGACCAGGGCCTGCGCGACACGACCCTGTCGGGGCTGAGCTCCCTCAAGCCCGTCATCGAGGGCGGCATCCACACGGCGGGAACGTCGTCGCAGATTTCCGACGGCGCCGCGGCGGTGCTGTGGATGGACGAGGACAAGGCCAAGGCCCTCGGGTTGCGGCCGCGGGCTCGCATCGTCAGCCAGGCGCTGGTCGGCGCCGAGCCCTACTACCACCTGGACGGCCCGGTGCAGTCGACGGCCAAGGTGCTGGAGAAGGCCGGCATGAAGATGGGCGACATCGACATCACCGAGATCAACGAGGCGTTCGCGTCGGTGGTGCTGTCCTGGGCGCGGGTGCACAACCCCGACATGGACAAGGTGAATGTGAACGGTGGGGCGATCGCGCTGGGCCACCCGGTGGGCAGCACGGGCAGCCGGCTGATCACCACGGCGCTGCACGAGCTGGAGCGCACCGACCAGACCACCGCGCTGATCACCATGTGCGCGGGCGGTGCGCTGTCGACCGGCACCATCATCGAGCGCATTTAGCACTTGATCGTCTCGGAGCAGAGCCGCGTCGCCGCGGCGCAGTCCTACATCGACGCGCTGGTCAGCCATGACGGCGACTCCGTGCCGTTCGCTGCCCGGTGCACCCGCATCGAGCAGGGGATCAAGAACGGGTTCTCCGGTAATCACTTGCGGCGCAGCCTGAATCGCGGGGCTCAGTACCGCCTGATCGCGGACACGACGCCGCCGGACTACCGGGTCGACGGCGACCGGGTGCACGCGGCGTATGCCGTGCTGACCAAGGCGGCGTTCGGCCGCCGGCGGCTGGCCGCGCGGGTCGACGAGACGTTCGTGATTCCCGCCGAAAACCCAAGCGGCAGAGCAGAGATCCAGCACATCAAGGTTCGCTTCCGACCGTTCATTCAGCGCTAAGGACACCTCATGCCCAAACCCAAGCCACGCTCGTTGAACGCACCCTGGGTCGGCTTCATCATCAAATGGATGGCCAAGGGCAACACCTGGATCTACCGCCACAGCAACGGACGATTGGGCGGCACCTTCGGCAACGCACCCGTGGCGCTGCTCACCACGACGGGGCGCAAGACCGGTGAGCCGCGGGTGAGCCCGCTGCTCTACCTGCGCGAGGGGAACCGGGTGGTGCTGGTCGCATCCAAGGGCGGTAGCGACAAGAACCCGCTGTGGTACCTCAACCTCAAGGCCAATCCCGAAGTCTCCGTGCAGATCAAGGACGAGGTGCTGCGGCTGCGGGCCCGCGACGCGACCGAGGCGGAACGCGAGGAGTACTGGCCGAAGCTGGACAAAATGTACCCGTCGTTCGGCGACTACCGGTCGTGGACGGATCGGGTGATTCCGATCGTCATCTGCGACCCGTAACGTTTCTGCCGTGCCCGGGTGGGGAATCACCAGGGCAAGATGCCAAACTGGATCCGCAACTCGCGGCCGATCGCCCTGTTGCTCAAGTATTTCGCGCGCGCCCACATCTGGGTGTACCGCCGGACCGACGGCAGGATCGGCGCCAAACTGTTGCGGTTCCCGGCGGCACTGATCACGACGACCGGGCGGAAGTCGGACCAGCCGCGGACCACCGCGACCCTCTACCTGCGCGACGGCGATCGGGTCATATTGCCCGCCTCGTTCGGCGGGCGGGACGAACACCCGCTGTGGTACCTCAACGTGCAGGAGAACCCTGAGGTGCAGGTGCAGGTCCGGGCGCAGCGCATGAGAATGGTCGCGCGCGACGCCACCGACGCCGAGCGGGACCGCTACTGGCCGTCGCTGATTCGGATGTACCCGCCGTACCGCAAGTACCGCGAGGTCACCGACCGGGTGATTCCGCTAGTCGTCTGCGAACCGCCGCGCCGAGCGTGAAACCACGGCGAAAAATCGGCGAAATCCTCGCCGCCAGTTCACGTTCGGCGAGCGGTTCCGCCCGCTACGCCCCGTAAACGGGGACCGGCGGCCGCGCCTTGGCCAGCAGGTCGGCGACGACGGGTCCCAGTTCCGCGGGGTCCCACCTCGCGCCCTTGTCGATCTGCGGTCCGTGCGCCCAGCCCTCGGCGACCCGGATCTTGCCGCCCTCGACCTCGAAGACCTTCCCGGTGACGTCGCGCGATCCGGCGCTGCCCAGCCACACCACCAAGGGCGAGACGTTCTCCGGCGCCATGGCGTCGAAATCCTGGCCCTGTGTTGCCATCATCTCGGCGAAGACGGTCTCGGTCATGCGGGTGCGTGCCGACGGCGCGATCGCGTTGACGGTCACGCCGTAGCGGCCCATCTCGGCCGCGCCGACCAGCGTCATCGCCGCGATGCCGGCCTTGGCGGCGCTGTAGTTGCCCTGTCCGACGCTGCCCTGCAGGCCGGCGCCCGAGCTGGTGTTGATGATTCGCGCGTCGACGGCCTTGCCCTCTTTGGACAGCCCGCGCCAGTACGACGCGGCGTGCCGCATCGTGGCGAAGTGGCCCTTGAGGTGCACGGCGATGACGGCGTCGAACTCCTCCTCGCTGGTGTTGGCCATCATCCGGTCGCGCACGATGCCGGCGTTGTTCACCAAGACGTCCAGCCCGCCGAAGGTGTCGACGGCGGTCTGGATCAGGCCGGCCGCTTCGTTCCAGTCGGCGACGTTGGACCCGTTGACGACGGCTTCCCCACCGGCCGCGGTGATTTCGTCGACCACGCCCTGGGCCGCGCTGCCCCCGCCCGCCGGTGAGCCGTCCAGGCCCACCCCGATGTCGTTGACCACCACGCGCGCGCCTTCGGCCGCGAAGGCCAGCGCGTGCGCGCGACCGATACCGCCGCCCGCTCCGGTGACGATGACGACGCGGCCGTCAACCACTCCCATTGTTCGTGTCCCCTCTACTTGATCGCGCTCGCGTTCGTTGTGGCCAGATAGTGCGGCGGCTCGCCGCCGCCGTGCACCTCCAGCGAGGCGCCGCTGATGTAGGACGCCGCGTCCGAGGCCAAAAATGCCGCGGCCCAACCGATGTCATCCGGCTGGGCCAGCCGGCCCAGCGGAACGTTCTTGGAGATAGCCGCGATGGAATCGGCGTCGCCGTAGAACAGTTCCGACTGTTCGGTCTCCACCATGCCGACCACGCAGGCGTTCACCCGGACCTTCGGCCCCCATTCCACCGCCAGCGTCTGCGTGAGGCTTTCCAGTCCCGCCTTGGCCGCCCCGTACGCCCCGGTCCCCGGGGAGGGCCGCCGGCCGCTGAGGCTGCAGATGTTGATGATCGACCCGCCGTGCGGTTGGTTCTGCATGTTCTCGTTGGCGTGTTGCGAAACCGACAGCGCGCCAATCAGGTTCAGCTCGATGATCTTGCGGTTGAACTTCGCGCTGGACTCCGCGGTCGGCACGTACGGCGAACCGCCGGCGTTGTTGACCACGACGTCGAGCCTGCCGTGTTGCTCGACGATCGAGTCGATCAGCGCCTTGACGGCGTCGTCGTCGCGGACGTCGCAAGAGTGAAACTCATAGGGCAAACCCTCGACGGCCCGCCGCGCGCAGGTGATGACGGTCGCGCCCTGGCCGGCGAAGACCGAGCTGATTCCGGCGCCGACTCCGCGAACCCCGCCGGTGACCAGCACCACCCGTCCGGCCAGCCCCAAGTTGATGGCTTCTCCAATTGGGGGGCGTGCTTCGGCGCGAGTCACTGTGCTAGCGTACCAAGCAAGTGCTTGCTTAGGTAGTTACCCCACAAGGAAGTGGCACCTTGCCCATCACATCCAAAACCACCGAACCGGGCATCGTCGCGGTCACCGTCGACTTTCCCCCGGTCAACGCCATTCCGTCGCGCGGCTGGTTCGAGCTGGCCGACGTGATCACGGACGCCGGCCGCAACCCCGGGACCCACGTCGTCATCCTGCGGGCGGAAGGGCGCGGCTTCAACGCCGGGGTCGACATCAAGGAGATGCAGCGCACCGAGGGATTCACCGCGCTGATCGACGCCAACCGCGGTTGCTTCGCCGCATTCCGCGCCGTCTACGAGTGCGCGGTGCCCGTCGTCGCCGCCGTCAACGGGTTCTGTGTCGGCGGCGGCATCGGCCTGGTGGGCAACTCCGACGTCATCGTCGCCTCCGACGACGCCACCTTCGGGCTGCCCGAGGTGGAACGCGGCGCACTGGGCGCGGCCACCCACCTGTCCCGGCTGGTGCCCCAGCACATGATGCGGCGGCTGTTCTTCACCGCCGCCACCGTGGACGCCGCCACCCTGCACCACTTCGGCTCGGTGCACGAGGTGGTGCCGCGCGACGAACTGGACGAGGCCGCGTTGCGGGTCGCCCGCGACATCGCCGCCAAGGACACCCGCGTCATCCGCGCGGCCAAGGAGGCGCTGAACCTGATCGACGTCCAGCGGGTCAACTCGAGTTACCGGATGGAACAAGGCTTTACGTTCGAGCTCAACCTCGCCGGCGTCGCAGACGAGCACCGCGACGCGTTCGCCGGCACGGAGAAGGGCAAGAAGTGAGCGACAAGCGGACCACCCTCGACGAGGCCGTCGCGCAGTTGCGCAGCGGCATGACGATCGGCATCGGCGGCTGGGGTTCGCGCCGCAAGCCGATGGCGTTCGTGCGCGCCATGCTGCGCACCGACGTCAAGGATTTGACGGTGGTCACCTACGGCGGGCCGGACCTGGGACTGTTGTGCTCGGCCGGCAAGGTCAAGCGGGTCTACTACGGCTTCGTCTCGCTGGACTCCCCGCCGTTCTACGACCCCTGGTTCGCCAAGGCGCGCACCGGCGGCGCGATCGAGGCCCGCGAGATGGACGAGGGCATGCTGCGCTGCGGCCTGCAAGCCGCCGCGCAACGCCTGCCGTTCCTGCCCATCCGGGCCGGGCTGGGCAGCTCGGTCCCCGACTTCTGGGAGGGCGAGCTGCAGACGGTGACCAGCCCCTACCCCGCGGCCGAGGGCGGTCACGAGACGCTGATCGCCATGCCGGCGCTGCGCTTGGACGCCGCCTTCGTGCACCTCAATCTCGGTGACTGCCGGGGGAATGCGGCCTACACCGGGATCGACCCGTACTTCGACGACCTGTTCCTGATGGCCGCCGAGCGGCGCTTCCTGTCCGTCGAGCGCGTCGTCTCCACCGAGGAGCTGGTCAAGGCCGTGCCCCCGCAGGCGCTGCTGGTGAACCGGATGATGGTTGACTCCGTGGTGGAGGCGCCGGGCGGTGCCCACTTCACCACGGCCGCACCGGATTACGGTCGCGACGAAAAATTCCAGCGGCATTACGCCGAGGCCGCCTCGACCGAAGAGGGCTGGCGGCAGTTCGTCGCGACCTACCTGGCCGGCGGCGAGGACGACTACCAGGCCGCGGTTCGCGCGTTCGCAGAGGAGGCCGCCAAGTGAGCAGCACCCGCGCCGAAGTGTGCGCAGTCGCCTGCGCCGAATTGTTCCGGAACGCAGGCGAAATCATGATCAGCCCGATGACCAACATGGCCTCGGTCGGCGCGCGGCTGGCGCGGTTGACCTTCTCCCCCGACATCGTGCTCACCGACGGCGAGGCGCAGCTGCTGGCCGACACCCCGGCGCTCGGCAAAGCCGGACCCGTCGAGGGCTGGATGCCGTTCGGCCGGGTGTTCGAGACGCTGGCGTGGGGCCGGCGACACGTGGTGATGGGCGCGAATCAGGTTGACCGCTTTGGCAATCAGAACATCTCCGCGTTCGGCCCGCTGCAACACCCGACCCGGCAGATGTTCGGCCTGCGGGGCGCGCCCGGCAACGCGATCAACCACGCCACCAGCTACTGGGTGGGCAACCACTCCAAGCGGGTGTTCTGCGAGGCCGTCGACGTGGTCTGCGGCATCGGCTGGGACAAGATCGACCCGGGCAACCCGGCGTTCCGGTTCGCCAATCCCTACCGCGTGGTCTCCAACCTGGGCGTGTTCGACTTCGGCGGGCCCGACCACACGATGCGCGCCCTCTCGCTGCACCCCGGGGTGTCACCCGACGACGTGCGCGAGGCCACCTCATTCGAGGTGCACGGCGTGGACGAAGCCGGCGAGACCCGGCCGCCGTCGGACGAAGAACTGCGCCTCATCCGCGAGGTGATCGACCCGAAGTCGCTGCGCGACAAGGAGATACGGTGAAATTGCGCACGCCGCTGACCGAGCTGGTCGGCGTCGAGCATCCGGTGGTGCAGACCGGCATGGGATGGGTGGCCGGCGCGCGGCTGGTGGCCGCCACCGCCAACGCGGGCGGACTGGGCATCCTGGCCTCGGCCACCATGACGCTGGACGAGTTGGCGACGGCCATCGGCAAGGTCAAGGCCGCCACGGACAAGCCGTTCGGGGTGAATATCCGCGCCGACGCCGCGGACGCCGGCGACCGCGTCGACCTGATGATCCGCGAGGGCGTGAAGGTGGCGTCGTTCGCCCTGGCACCCAAGCAGGAGCTCATCGCCCGCCTGAAAGAGGCCGGCGCCGTGGTCATCCCGTCGATCGGCGCGGCCAAACACGCGCGCAAGGTCGCGGCCTGGGGCGCCGACGCGATGATCGTGCAGGGCGGCGAGGGCGGCGGCCACACCGGGCCCGTCGCCACCACGCTGCTGCTGCCCTCGGTGCTGGACGCGGTGCGGGGCACCGGAATTCCGGTGATCGCGGCCGGCGGATTCTTCGACGGGCGTGGGCTCGCCGCCGCGTTGAGCTACGGCGCCGCGGGCGTGGCGATGGGCACGCGCTTCCTGTTGACCTCCGATTCGACCGTGCCCGATGCGGTCAAGCGGCGCTACCTGGAGGCGGCGCTGGACGGCACGGTGGTCACCACGCGCGTCGACGGCATGCCGCACCGCGTGCTGCGCACCGGCCTGGTCGAACGGCTGGAAAGCGGTTCGCCGGTGCGGGGCCTCACCGCGGCGGTGCGCAACGCGGCGAAGTTCAAACACATGTCGCAGATGACCTGGCGGTCGATGATCCGCGACGGCATGGCGATGCGCCACGGCAAGGAAATGACCTGGTCGCAGGTGGTGATGGCGGCCAACACCCCGATGCTGCTCAAGGCCGGGCTGGTCGAGGGCAACACCGAGGCCGGGGTGCTCGCCTCCGGCCAGGTGGCCGGCATCCTGGAGGACCTGCCGTCGTGCGCCGAGCTCATCGACTCGATCGTGCGCGACGCGATCAAGCACCTTCAGGCGGCGTCGGCGCTCATCGAAGAACCGTAAGCCGGCGACCAAAGACCCTGGCTCCGGCCCGGTGCGCGGCGTCACCCTCGATGCATGATGACCCTGGAACCGGCAACCTGGCCCACTCCCCTGCTGAACGCGATTCGCACTTCCAACAAATACCTGCTCAACCCGCTGATGCTGCGGCTCGCCGGCCGCAAGAACTGGTATGCGGCGGCGATCGAGCACACCGGACGACGCTCGGGCAAGGTGTACACCACACCGGTCGTGGCCGAGCGAACCACCGACGGCTTCCTCATCCCGCTGCCCTACGGCACCGACGTGGATTGGTTGCAGAACCTTCGTGCCGCGGGGCGAGCGACCATCTCCTCGCACGGCGAGACATACCAGGTGGTCCAGCCCGAGATCGTCGATGCGGCCGAGGCTCTGCCCATGGTGTCGGCTTCCCGGCGACGCACCTTCGAACGCGTCGGCATAGAGGCGTACGTGAGGGTCAAGGACCAGCCGGCGAGCTGAACGGCATCTCGATCGCGCACTCGATTAAGCTGAATACTAAATATGAGTTGAATTAAGCTATAATCTTCATATGGTGGCAATGAAGGTATGGCCTTCAACCCGCGCGACGATGATCGGCGACGTCGTGGGTTCCCGGCGGGCCCGCGACCGAGCCGCCCTGCACCGGCGCGTCGCCACCGCCGTCGGCCAGGTCGCCGCCGGAGCGATCGACCCACCCGCCTTCACCGTCGGCGATGAGTTCCAGGGCAGCTATCCCACTCTCGGTGGTGCCATCGATGCCGCGTTGACCGTGCGCCTGCTCCTTGCGCCCGACATCGACGTCCGATTCGGGCTCGGGTGGGGCGCGGTCACCGTCCTCGATGCCGACGCGCGAATCCAGGACGGGCCCGGCTGGTGGACCGCCCGGGAAGCCATCCAGCAGACGGCGGAGACCCAACGGCAGCCCGGCTTCAAGCTGGTGCGCACGACATTTCGGGCGGCGGGCGAGACACGCCCCGACGTCGCCGCGGTCAACGCCGCGCTGATGTGTCGGGACCATCTGCTTGGATCGCTCGATGAGAGGTCGTTGCGGATCGCGAGGGGGCTGATGACCGGCCGGACCAAAAAGGAGCTCGCCGCCGCCGAGGGCATCAGTCCGTCGGCGGTGTCGCAGCGCGCGAGCCGCGATGGTTTGGATCTGATTGTCCTTGCCAGCCAATACCTTCGGGGGCTGCCGTGAGCGTCATCGCCGTCCTGCTCACCGCCCTCGGCATTGCCGATCTGAGTCGGCGGGCCGTGCGCGCGGTGTGGGTGCCACTGGTCGTCGGGCCCGTCGTGGTGGCGGCGCTCTCGGGGCTGGGCGCTTTGTGGCATGCCGGTGACATCCCGCTGCTGGTGCTCGCGACCGCCTCGGTCGTGGCATGGGAGTGGTTGTGCGCGCGCAGCGAACGCAGCGGCGGCCAGCAAGCCGCGCCGCTGGCGCTGTTCGCCGCGGCGCTGGCCCTGTTGACGTTGATGTCCGGATGGTCGTCGCCGGTCAATGGCGCCATCGCGCGGTGGATCGGCTGGGCGCACTTGCCGCTCGGCCACGTCACGCCCGATCGGCTGCTCATGATCGTCGGCGTCGTGCTGGTGCAATTCGCGACCGCGAACCAGTTGGTCCGCCTGGTGCTCGGCTCGGTCGGAGCGGTACGCCCGGCGGGTGAACCGCAGCCGTCGGACCGGCTCAAGGGCGGCCGCCTGCTGGGGCCGCTGGAACGCCTGCTGATCCTGAGCCTGGGCGCCGGCGGACAAGTGGCCGCGGCCAGCGCCGTCGTCGCCGCCAAGGGCATCATCCGCTTCCCCGAGTTGAGCGCCCAAAAAGCCCGCAATGGGGACGTCGGCATCGACGAGGTGACCGAGTACTTTCTGGTGGGCAGCTTCACGAGTTGGCTGCTCGCGCTTGGCGGAATCGCGCTGGTGCTGTCAGCCCGGTGACGGCGGGCAGACTGTGGGGATGGCATCCGCACCGGTGGCCCGGCAGCTGCTTCGGGCCAAAGACCTCGTTGACGCGCGTTACTACGAACCGCTTTTCGTCGCCGACCTGGCTGCGGCCGCAGGCCTGTCTCCGGCGCACTTCAGTCGGCTCTTCAAGCAGACGTTCGGCGAGTCGCCCCACCAGTACCTGCTGACGCGGCGGCTGGAACGAGCCGCCGCGTTGCTAAGCGCGACCGACTGGACGGTGGCCGCCGTGTGCATCGCTGTGGGTTGGGACAGCGTCGGCTCGTTCACCACGAGCTTTCGCCGCATATTCGGCGTGACGCCACAGAACTATCGGGCGAAGTTCCCACCCGCCGAGCGTCATGTGCGAATTCCGCGCTGCGTCGCGCTGGGCTACGGGCGCCCGCAAAACCGCACGTTTCGAGAAGACGACGAGCCCGCGTCGGCCGTAGCGTCAACGCAACGCGACGAAGTCAGGAGAACCGATGATTAAGATTGCCAACGCGCAGTTCTGGGTGCACGACCAAGACGCGGCGCTGCAGTTCTACACCAAGACGCTCGGCTGGGAAGTCCGGGCAGACGTGACGATGGAGGCATGGAACTTCCGGTGGCTATGCGTCGGGCCCGTCGAGCGGGACGACGTCGGGCTGGTGCTGATGCCCGTTCCAGGGCCGCCGATGCTCGACGCTGCGGCCAGCGCCCAACTGGCCGAGCTGGTGGCCAAAGGAGCCGGTGGCACCTTGTTCCTGGAGACCGACGATTGCCAAGCCGCCTACGACGAATTGTCTGCTCGCGGCGTCACATTCACCGACCCGCCCACGCCGCAGGCCTACGGTATCGACACTTCCTTCCGCGACCCATCCGGCAACAACATTCGGCTCACCGAAGTGCTCGAGTTCGATCCGGCACGCGGCTGATTCACTCGCCCGCGCCGCCGAGCGTGCGCTGGGGTACGCGACTTACGGCGTGTCGGCGTGCGGACAGGCACGCTCGGCCGGAACGGGGATTACAGCCGCTCGATGATGGTGACGTTGGCGGTGCCGCCGCCCTCGCACATCGTCTGTAGGCCGTAGCGGCCGCCGACGCGCTCGAGTTCGTTGAGCATGGTGGCGAACAGCTTCGCTCCGGTGGCGCCCAGCGGATGCCCGAGCGCGATCGCGCCGCCGTTCGGGTTCACCTTCTCCGGGTCGGCCTTGATCTCCTTGAGCCAGGCCATCACCACCGGGGCGAACGCCTCGTTGATCTCGACGGTGTCGATGTCGTCGATCGACAGGCCGGCCTTGTCCAGCGCGTAGCGCGTGGCCGGAATGGGGCCGGTCAGCATGAACACCGGGTCGGCCGCGCGGGCACTGATGTGGTGGATGCGCGCCCGCGGCGTCAGCTTGTGGTCCTTGACCGCCTGCTCCGAGGCGAGCAGCACCGCGCTCGCGCCGTCGGAGATCTGGCTGGCCATCGCCGCCGTCAACCGGCCGCCCTCGACGAGCGTCTTCAGCCCGGCCATCTTCTCCAGTGACGACTCACGCGGCCCCTCGTCGACCCGGAACGGCCCGGATTCCGTTTCGACGGTGAGGATTTCGTTGTCGAAGTGACCGCCGCGGATCGCGGCGAACGCGCGCTCGTGGCTGGCCAGCGCGTACCGCTCCATCTCCTCGCGCGACAGGTTCCACTTCTCGGCGATCAGCTCCGAGCCGCGGAACTGGGAGATCTCCTGGTCGCCGTACCGGTGCAGCCACTGCTTGGACTCGTTGGTCGGCGAGGTGAACCCGAACTGCTCGCCGACGGTCATCGCCGACGAGATCGGGATCTGGCTCATGTTCTGCACGCCGCCGGCCACGATGAGGTCCGCGGTACCGGCCATGATCGCCTGGGCCCCAAACGAAATCGCCTGCTGGCTGGACCCGCATTGCCGGTCCACGGTGACGCCGGGGACCTCCTCGGGGTAGCCCGCGGCGAGCCACGACAGCCGGGCGATGTTGCCCGCCTGGCCCCCGATGGCGTCGACACAGCCGGCGATCACGTCGTCGACGGCGGCGGGGTCGACGTCGACCCGGTCGAGCAATCCGCGCCACGCAAAGGCACCGAGGTCGACGGGATGCACCCCGGCCAGCGATCCGTTGCGCTTGCCCACCGCAGTACGCACAGCGTCGATGACGTACGCCTCAGCCATTGTGTCGCTCCTCCTCATCGCTTCGCTTTGCATCGTCGCCGACACGAGCCATTTGTCAGACTCCTTCTTTGGTAATCCCACCGAGAACGATGGCGAGGTATTGCTGACCCACCTGTTGTGCGGTCAGGGGTCCGCCGGGTTGATACCAGCGCACCGACACCCACGTGGTGTCACGAATGAAACGGTAGACGAGGTCGACGTTGAGGTCGGGCTGGAAGTAGCCCTCGTCGATGCCCTGGTTGATCACCTCGACCCACATCTTGCGCTGCTGGCGATTCATGTCCTCGATATAGGAGAACCGTGGCTGCGACAACAGCCGTTGGGCTTCGTCCTGATAGATGACGACCTGCGCGTGCCGATGCTCGATCGCCTCGAACGACGCCATGAAAAGCCCTTTGAGCCGCTCCAGCGGGTTGGCCTCGCTGTCGACGATCTCGCGGTAGCGGGCGAACAACCAGTCCAGGAAGCTGCGCAGCAGCTCGTCGACCATCTCCTCCTTGGAGGAGAAGTGGTGATAGAGGCTGCCGGACAGGATGCCGGCGCTGTCCGCGATGTCGCGCACGGTGGTGGCGCGCAATCCGCGCTCGGCGAACATGGTCGCCGCGAGCTCCAACAACTCGTCGCGGCGGCTGTTCGCCTGACCGGCCACTCGCTCCACCCGGACAGGATATCAACCAAGCGCTTGCTTGGCCAGCGGGCGTGCCGTTGCTACAGGACGCCGTGGCCCGCGGTCACCCAGCGCAGCGGATCGACGCAACGGAACGGCGCGATGCCCCTGGGGTTGAGCCGGTTGCCCACCGGCGGCTGCCCCAACGCCGACACGACGAAGTAACGGTGGTTCAGCCTGATCCCATTGGAGGGGTTTTCGACCGCCGCCACGATGGAAGCACCGTGCAGCCGCAACAGTAGGCTGCGGACCTCCTCATGCAGCAGCTGCCCGTCGATCTCGTCGTAGTGTCGCGTCGAGGAACTGTCCCGCATGAACGCCGCCCCCGAATTGGACATCACGTGACTCCAGGTGGAGCCCTCGACTTCGTTGAGCGCACGCAAGACGTCGAACTTCGACATGACCACCGCAAGGCGGGGCCGCCCGGGGCCCACGGCAAGCAGCAGGTTGGTCAGCACCGATCGCGGATCGACGCCACTCCACGACTGCGGGGGAACCAGGTCGTGCAACTGGTCGCGGATCACCTGCACGCGTAGCGGATCGAACATGAACAGAACCGCATCGGCGTTGGTGAAGAACCGAAAATGGGGCGCGTCGAGGTTGCCGGACTCCAGGTCTTCCCCGGCGACATCGCGCAACACCACGTAACGACGCACGCCCTGCCAGGCTCCGATGCTGAACACCAGCGGCTCCCGTTGATGGGAGGCCTCCGTGTGCGAGGCCGGCGTGGGCGGAATGAGGCCGCGCTGCACATAAAGCGGCCTTTCGTAGTTGTGCGCGTAGGCGGACGCGGTGGCCGGTGTCGCCGGCTCCATCGACACCCCGAGCCGTTCGCAGAGGACTTCGAGTTGCTTGACCAGAACGGCCATATACAGACTCTTGCCGGTGGCCCGGGCGCCGGCCATCGCCAGGCAGATCGCATGCCCGTGGCGCCATCCCGTCGGCAACGTGAAGTGGCACACCGGGCAGATCTCCACGACCGGGGCGTTCAGTGCTTGGCAGGCGTCGCCGGCGGACTGCAGGGGGCCTCGGTAGCGTGGCGGGCGGTTGACGACATGGATGGGGCCGCAATGCGTCTCCACGCCGGCATACGCCGACGCGACGGGGTCCCGGTAATACCTCATATTGGCCAGCTCCGGCGCAACCGTCCATGCGTAGGCGTTGTCGTCGAGAACGGAGAAGCATCGGGGGCACTTGGTCGGCATGGCTCACTCAGCTCAGGATCGGGAGCAATGCGTTGGCGATGTCCTCGACCAACGCGGGTTTCGTGGACAGATGCTGTTCGGCGGTGCCGCCCGGCGGCGGCGTCGTCAGTAGCGGGGTTACCGCCCGCAACCTCTCGTCGGCCGAGATGCACAGCGTGGGAAACGGAACGGACGAATCGGCGAAATCGCTTACCCAGAACGTGTGTTCGGCCTCGGGAAGCACCGACCAGCGGGCGCCGGCGCACCATCGCGCGGAAGCGCGAGACACCGCGCCGGCGAGTTCGGCCGGCGGCGCGTGGACCGGCGTGCCGGACTCGCCGACCAGGATCGCGGTGCACTCGCGGATGCCGGCGACGTCGGCGACCCCGACGAGTAAATCGACCGCGGCGCCGACACTTCCGTCCATGAAGGCGCTCCGCATCGAGGCGGAGGTATCTACTCCGATGCACAACGAGCCGCTTTCCGAGTGCGGCCCGGCCCCGGCGCCGCGCCGCGCAGCGGTGCGGGCCATGCTGGCCAACGGGCTCAGCGGGATGTCCGCCGCCGTACGCACGGATACCTCCACGCGGTCGCCGTGCGGGTTCAGCGCGGCAAGTTCCGTCGCGCCGCGACCGGAGACATTTACGGAGTCGAAGCCCACTTGCACCGGGTCGAGCTCCTTGGGCGAATCCAGTCCGACCGAAAGGTGCACGACGGTGTCGTGGCCGAACGTCGATGCCCCCACCGGTTCGACGCCTACCGTCAATTCCGACGCGATCCGGGGGACGATCGCCAGGTGCGGGTTGATGCGGATGACTCTGTGCCCTTCGGCGGCGTTGACATACAGGGAAGCTCCGGCGACCGACCCCGCGATCGAGATCGACACCGTCTCATTGGGGATTTCGACGCTGGGTGTCCGGGATCCCAGTAGGTAAATCGGCATCAAGACCTCCATAGCGGTGCCGCGGAAGCGGGGTGCCCGTAGTCGCCGATGACCGACTCGGCCTCGGGCACAGCGTCTTTCCCCCAATATCGTTGTGACACCGACAGCGCCATCGGTAACGCGGGCGGTAATCCGACGTCTCCGCTGTCGGCGGAGATTTCGTCGATGTCCGTCAGAAGTTCCAGTACCCAAGCCGAGTTCAGGAAGGCCACCTGCGCCATCGCCGACCAGGCGGTGACCTCGATCTCCTGACCGCGCGCCGTACGGTGATTCTCGCCGTGGAACTCGCCCACCGAAAGCTTCTCAGCTTCGTCGATCACCAGCGCGCCGCGCGGAACGTCGGCGAGGTCGGCCAGATCGGTGCGGGGTACCCCGACGAGGTGGTGGTTGAGCCGTGGCCAACGTTTGACGTCGGAACTGCGGTCGAACGTGGAGAAACTGAGCCGTCGGGCCGTGCCCGGGGACATCAGGAAGCTCACCACGCCGATCCATTGCGCTGCGGCGTCGGGGGAGTCGACGCCCAACACGACGGCAGGCCCTCCCGTCATAGCCGCCGCAACCGCATCCAACAGTCCGCATAGCGTGTTGAGCCGCCAAGTCTCGGTATCGCAGGCGAATTCGACCACGCCTTCCGGTGTGACCGCGCCACCGGCGTCCGGCTCGCGCGCGGGCAGCGTCGCGGCCGACACCGCGCGAGCGCCATAGGGTGTGAGCCATCCCGCGGATCTCCACAACTCGATGGGCCGGCTCGGACGCTCGGATTGCGAGGCATCGCGGTCGAGCAGCACGTGCGCGAAGACATTGCCCGGCCGGCCCATGCTGTCGAGTCCAGCGGGTGCGGTGTGCCAGTACGCGGCCCGGTCATCGTCGATTCGGCGATAGCTGAGCCTGCGTGGCACGGATTTCAACTGAGTCGGTGTCGGATATGAAGGTAGTCGGTCGATCGAATAGTTCACGGCGATGTGGATGCCGGACACCAGCGTGCGTGCCTCGTCAGGGGTGATGCCCCCGGCGGTCTGCTTTACCTGCCAACCACCGAAGGCGCCGAACGCATCGAATGACGTGTAGCTCAATTGGCCGTACCGCGGGGTCATCGCGTGATCGCCCCGGGCGGCGTCAGCATCAGAGACTCCACGGGCGGGTCGAGCAGCGCCAGAATTCGCAGGCGCTTGGCGGGCAGGTTCGCGAACAACCGGATCCAGCCGCGCAGGCCGCGAACGTCGCCCACCCACACCTCGTTCCGCGACCCGTCCCGTTCCAGGCTTGACCACTGAAACTCCTTGGACTGCAGCGAAGTAGGCCTGCCACGCGCGTCGGTCTGATACATGTCGATTGCATCGCCGTCGTGCACGGTCAAGGGTATTCGCTCCGGATTGTTCACCAGGACGAACGGCGGCGAGCCGGTGGCTTCGGACTCCGCGCGGATGGTCACCGCGGCGTTCAACGGAAACCCGAACTCGTCGCGTCCGATCCGCACGTCATACCAGAGCCGCAGCAGGCCGCCGTATTCGATGGACGCCGGCGCACCGAGGACGCGGCGCCCGCCGGTGAATGCCACCGGCACCAGGTGCAGCGAGCAACCGACGTTGGGCAGATCACCGGCGAACCGCATGCCCCCGTATTTTTCGTAGTCCGCCAGGGCGATTTCGTAGCAGCGGCCGGTCAGTCCCTGGCGCGGATCGTGATGCTTGGGCGCGATGTACACCATGACCGACGCCGCACCCTGCGGCCAGTCGAAGGTGAGCACCTGCTTGTTGCAGTATTCCATCAGGGCAATGTCGCGGATCAGGCCTGTCCGCACGGCGGATACGGACTTGCCCACGCAGGCGCGGCCGTCCAGCACGGTGACCGGCGTGAAGTATGCGCGGTTCCACCCGTGCGGCCACGGCACCCCGGCCAACACCGACCGGCGCACACCTTGGTCGTCGACCCGCTCCGAGACCGGGTGGCGAAGCAGCGAATCACGGTTCAGCCCAACTTGGTCCAGGACAGAGCCGTCCAGCTCGATGCCGTGCGCGTCGGCGCTGGGCGGGTCGGGCGTTCGGAACACCAGCACGTGGCCGAACCTGGGGGGTGTCCAGGCCAGGTCGATGACGGTGCCGTCGGTGCCCTCGGGCTCAGCGGGCAGCGTCAGGGTCAGGTCGGTGACAGGCTCGCGGACCGCCGACATCTGTATCGCGGATTCGATCGCCTCCGACAGCCTGACGACACCGTCGACCTCCACTTCGCACCGCACGCGGTAGACGTACCGGCAACCACGCTCCGCGTCGTCGTCGACAAAGCCGGTGAGGTTTGGTTGGTCGGCCGCGATGCGGAATGCGGGGCCGTCATGTTCGGCGAGCTCCGCGGGAACACGGTAGACGCGGATGGCGTCGACGCCGGGCAAAGCCGACCATCGACCTATCACGCGTCCGAAGTCCTCACGGACCTCGACATCCATCGGCGTGCCGATGATGACCCCCGCGGCGTGCAGAACGGGTTGTGCGGCAAGGGCTTCGTCAACCGATGCCCCGGTGTTTGCCCACACCTGGAAGTGACGAACGGCGCTGGTGATCGGACGATCATCGGTCGCGGCCGTGGCCGTCGTCGTCTGCACGAGGTGTCCGCTGTCGGGCGAATACCCGCGTGCGCCTTCGGTGCTCACCAAGCGGTAGACGACGTGGTCGGCCGCGCCGTCTTCCGTCCCGGGCAGCGGCGACCACGACACCTCCAATGCCGTGGTCGGCGAATCGCCGTCGGAAGTGCGCCGCAACGAGAGCTGATGCACCTCGTGCTCGTCCGTCTCGTAGGAGTAACGAGCGAACCGCGCCGGCGCCGCATCGCCGGGGTCACCGGCGCTTTCGTCGGTATCCCCGTCAGCCGCCTGCAGCACCCGCGCCATTTCTTCGGCATGTGCGGCCACCGAACCGGGCAGCATCGCGCGAATCTCGTCGATGTCGGTGACACCGGACCTCAGCACCAACCGGACATGCGCCTCTTTGAAGGAGGACCCAGGCACCGCCCCCGCGTCGATCAATTCGCTGCGCCACCGCATCAATGCGGCCAGGCGGGCATCGCCATCGACGTGTTGCAGGTCTGTCATCAGAACACCAGTGATCCGGATTCGGGTGGCGGCTCCTCCTCACAGGAAGCGGCCGCCAACTCGGGAGAGAACATCGAGAAGTCATAGGTCGGCAGTCCGTCACCGGCCTGGGTGACCACGGCTTGGTAGCTGAGCCCGTGCCGGTCGACGACGGTGTCATCGACGGCGACCATCGACCGCCCGGCGGTGGCCGCGGCATCGGTGAACAGCCGGGCATCGAACGGCGCCGGCGCCGAACGTTTTTCCAGTACCCCGCTGAACCGGGCCAACGGAATCCGCTCGCCGGTCGCGGGCACGACGACCCCGTCCGTCAGCGTGTCGGCGACCCCGCTCGCGGGGTCGTCGAAGATGCCCTGGACCTGCTTCCACAGGGCGTCGGCGCCCGGGGGGCGCACCGCCCCGGACGCGACTTCGGCCGACCATTCATCCAGCACCGAGCCCGAACCGGCGCCGGGCATCCGGAAGAGGGTGGCCGCATCGTCACCGGACTGACGGCCCATGGAATCGAGCATCTGCTCCCACGGACGCGACAGCCATCCCACCGAATAGAGGCGCTGCTGCAGGGAATTCGCGGCCGACTCCGCGGCCCCGTCGGCCGTCGCCGCGACACCGATCTGGACGGAGCGCGGTAGTCCGTCGACGACCTGCGCATCCGTCGGCCGCGCCGGCGCTATCGGGCCGAAGGGAGCCCGCAACACCTCGCCGAGCACGCGGTTCCAGGCCATCAGTTGGCCGTACGCCGAGGACAGCCGGCTCACATCCTGCAGTGCCGCGCGCAGATTGAAGTGCATCGCCTCCAAGTCGGTCATCTGATTCTGGCGCCGATTCAGCTCGGCGAACAGATGGCGCTGACCGAGGACGAACAGCAGCAACGCCGCAAGCACATAGACACCGACGAGGACGGCGCCCACCACCAGCGAGAAGTCCCACCCGACCCAGCCGAAGCCGGCGACGACCAACAGAGCGATCAGGGCGAAGAACACCGCCCAGCCGGCGGTGCGGGTGATCGTCGCGATCACCCGTTCACGCCGACGCAGCCTTTGCTCCACCCCGTCATCCTCGGCGGCCTGGCGGATGCGCTGGACCAGATCGGCGACCTCGCCTCGGGCGCGTCCCAGGAATTCGGTCAGTATTGACGCGCACTGTGTCGCATAGCTTTTCGCGTGGGCTTCCTCCCACTCGGTCAACCGAGCGAAGGCATGGCGCGCCTCCAGGCCGGCCGCCGCGTCACCGAAGGTGCGTTCCAGCCGGTTCTTGACGTCCGCGGCCCCCAAGATGTCACCGCCCTGGACACCCCGCGCGCCGATGACCGCCGCCAGTGACGGATGGATCGCCGCGAACGCGTCGGCCGCGCTGGGCACCACATCCCCGCTGTCGTGCACCACGCCGATTCCTATGCCGACCCTGACCGGTTCGATGCCCGCCGAGCGGCGGCCACCATCGGCCAGCGTGAGCGCCCCGTTGACGTAATCCACCCACAGCGGGGTGAGGTCGGTCTGCACCATGTGCCTGGCCTCGGAATGTTCGCCCAGCAGCGTGCTCAGCTGCTCGGCACCCCGCTCGATGTCCTGCCAACTCGTCACCGCACCGCCGGCCACCACCGCGTACGCCGAATCCGACCGACCGAACACCGCGTGCTGCACCGTGGTCGCCAGCACGGATGAAACCGAGCTCAGCATGCCCCCGAGCCACACCGACGGCGCATTGCGCAACGCGGCCCACAGGAAGGAGAAGAAGATCTTGCAGGCGGCCCAGGGCGAAATGGCTTGCTGTTCATGGCCGCCGATTTCGATGCGACCGCCGCGCAGCACGTCGCGATGTTTCCGCCACACCGAGCGCGCCACGGTCTGGTTCGCCAAGGCGACATCTTGGACGTACACCACCGGTCCTTGCGCGCTACGGGGCAGCGGAAGCCGGCCCGCGGCGTCGAACAACTGCCGCCGGAGCTGGTCCTCGACGCCGGTCGCATCGAGCTGGCGGTAGAAAGCGCGGACGGCGCGCAGGGTCTGACCGGGGAGGATCGCGATGTCGTCGAAGGGCACCCGCTTGATACCGGTCCACAGTCCGGCGACCGAGGCAACCACCGGGGCCACATGCCGCGCAACGTCGACGGGGTCCGCCAGCCGGTCCAGCGCCACGCTGCCCAGGCCGGGGCCGGCCGAATCTTCGGGCGCCACAAGCAGGTTGTGCCAGCCCTCGAGGACCAACTCGGGAGCATACCGGCCGTTGCTGTGCCGCGCGGGGGCGCCGCGACAGAACAGCAACCGCAGCAACGTCACCGGGGCGCCCACCGCACAGCCGCGGACCATCTGTTCGAGCGTCTGTTCGGCCGCACAGGGCACCCGTTGGTCGGCCGGCGCGTCCGCGGGAACCAAGACGGCGAGCCGGAGGCGGTCAAAGCGCTCTGCCGTCAGAAACTGTTGCAGCACTACCGCTGACGAACGCCCGTCCCGGACGAGGGTCGCGGGAACCGACGAGCCGTCGACGTTGGACGCGTAGACCCAGACGAACGGGGCAACCAGCCCGACGGCGGCGTAGTCGGCAAGCAGGGCGACGACTTCATCAGCGTCACCACGCGCGGCGAGCAGCACGGTCAGCGCAGACTGGCCTGGGGCACGGTCGGCGGGGGTCACGGTCAGAACGTCCCGCCTTGCGGAATCACCGCGTCTTCCGCTCCGACCGGGGCGCCATCGTTGGCGACGTGGTGCGCGACAGGTTGCTTTTCCAGTTCGTCCTGGGCTTCCCGCACCAACCGGGCGAGGATGCCCGTGGCCCAATACACATCGGGTGCCACGTCACGGAAAATCGGGGTCCTGCCCGCCTTGCCCCGACTTCCGATCTGCGTATAGCTGCCGGTCGCGGCCGCCCCGTCGTTGCCTGCGGGCAGGTACTCGGCGGCCACGCCACGGATGGTGGACAGCCACTCCACGGCGGCATCGGCTCGCGCGGCGGGCGTTTCGGCGGCCGCCACCTCCGGGATGCGGGAAACCAGTTGGTGGGCTTCGCTTCCGCCGCGCAGGAATTCCACTAGCCGCCCGGCCGCCGCCAGTTCCACGATGCCGCTCGCCGGATCTTGTGAGTGCGAATCGAAAAGCCGGCGCAGGACCTGGTATGGGCGCAGTGACCGCATGACCGGGGGCTCGTGCGATTGCGCGATCGCCAGCAAAATGCCTTCCAGGACCGCGGGGAGCCAGTCATACGATGCGGTGAATTGGGCGGGCGGGGTAAGCAACGGGTTTGGGAAGGCCAGCCACTGCAGATGCTCTTCGTCGAAGATCCGGACGGGCTCGGTAAACGGCGACGACGGGATCTGTATCTGGCCGGTCAGTTGACCCAGGAACCAGCCCGCGGTCATCGACCGGCGTTCCGCGTCCGCCATCGGCAAGGAGGCCTGCAGTGGGCGGCTGCGCCGGTACCGCCAGAACGCGGCCCTGCCCGGGCCGGCCGTCGCCGACCACTGTTGGGCCGCCGGGGTGAGTACCGAATCGAAGGCAAGCGGCGAGTAATTCGGATAGGACCCGAAGATGTCGATACGGGTCACGCTGTCCTCGTCGCTGAGCGACCGGGCGAAATTGTCCTTCGTCGCCTGGTCGATTCTGGGATTCTGGCGCAGCGCGTCGCTGAGCGCCTCCGCGACCGACTGCCCCAGGAAGGGGATTTCGGAGAATTTGTAGCGGTACTCGAGCTGCTGTCCGGGGTGCACCGCCTGCAGTGACTGATCGTTGATGCTGGCAAGTGGCCGCGCCAGCGCGAGCGCTTCGTTGAACTTGGCGACGATGTCGCGGCGCCGGGTGGCGAGCTCGGACTCGGGCACACCCGCGCCCTGGACGAAATCGCGCAGCGACACTTTGCAGAACTCCGCAAAGGCTTCTCCGGGGCGTCCCACGTATAGTCGCGCCCGCCTGAGCAATTCCGTTGGGTGCGTGTGGATATCGTACTGAGCCAACGACGGGACCAGTGAAGCGCCCGTGTCGGGGTCGGCGCCGAAGGCCCGTGTCACCCAATTCGAGGTGCGGTCCAGCAGCCCGCCCGGCGCCGGTACCCCGCCGGTGGTTCTCCACTCTCCGGCGATCACCCGGGCCGTGCTCTCCACGACGGCGTCGGAAAACGGTGGCGATGCGTGCCCGGTAACCAGCGCCTTGGGCAAGTCGACTTCGTAGCGCTCCTTGAAGGCGGTGGAATTGATCAACAGCACCTCGTTGTTCGCTTCGGCGAAGCGGCCCGGCACCAGCTCGTCGGCATCCGAGGGCCAGGCGGTGTACTGGTCGGTGACCAGCCGCGCCAGCCCGACGTCGGACGGCGCCTCGGATTGCGCGTTCTCGAGGATCACCTGCGCCTCACTCAGCGCGGCGCTCAACGGCCCCAGGAGTTCGCCGCCTATGACTTTGAGGACGTCGGCGACCTTGGTGGAGGCGCTGGCGTACAGGGCGCGGCGGATGTTGCCCTGGAACCCGTCGAGCGCGGTGCGCAGCACCTGGTCGGCATTCGACATGACGCCGCGCAGGGAGTTCACCGCGGATTCGACGTTGGATGCCAACGCCACAACGTCTTTAGGCCCCATCGAGCCCAGATCCTCGACGGCCGTGGTCAGTTCCTCGTCGATGTAACGACGCAGGCGCTCGACGACACCGCGGGTGTAGGGCAGGCCGAAGTCGGCGACGCACCGTGTGACCAGGGTGTCGATGCGGTGCAGGAATTCGCGGTGCCACGCGAATGCCATCGCGTATGCGGCGTCGTTCACCGCTTTGGTCAGCGGCGCCCGCCGGTTGGCCACCGCCTGGCGGAAGATCGGCACCCATTGCTCGGCCATCACGCCTTCCGGGCTGGGCAGGAATCCGCGGAGCTGACGGTCGATGAGAGTGGCGGTGGTGGAGCTGCCGGCACGGGCCGGAAAAGCCACGGTCGTAATCCAGTTGCCCAGCAGCCGCACGCGGCTGGTCTCTTCACCAGAGGTGGCGGGGAGGCCGAGGCTGTCACAAGTCGCCGGCCACTGGCTGTCCAACAGCGATTCGAGTTGCTCACCGCCCGACGCCGGATTTCCGCGCTGCAAATGACCGAACAGCAGCTTGTCCACGCAGCTGCGCGCGAGCCGTTGTGCCGCGTACTCGGCGTAGCGGTCCCGGCCCATCGACAGGCTGCCGAAACCATAGGTGCCCCAGGGCAATGGGTCCCACACCTCGTTGCCCCAGCCGAGCAGATCCCGGTCTCCGGATGGGGAAGCGGTGTTTCCCAGGTCGTACGAAACGAACTGTTCGCTGGCCGTCCCGCTCATCATCAGTCCGGCCAGCCCACGGCCCAGCCCGCGATAGACGGCGTTTTGGGAGCCGTCACCGAAAAGCGTTCGGTCGGCACCGACGTAGCGGCCGACCGGGAAGACACGCGCGAACGGAATCGCCTCGCCCTCGCCGTGCTGCTGGCCGAGCGCGCGCAGAATGCGTACGTCATGGTCCCGGGCGGCTCCCGATTGGCTCGCCACAATTTCGCCGAGCAGCGCCAACGCGTTGGCGCGCACGCCGATTCGTGCGCTTTCCGGCAGCGAGTCGAAGATGTCGGGAGTTACCATGAACACCCCCATCAGCTTGGGGTCCAGGCCCGCGACCAGAGTCAGGAGCCGGCACACGTCGAGCGCCATCGAGGCGCCCGCGCCACCGGCCATCGACGACACCACCAACACCAGCGGGGGCTCGTTGGGGTCGAATGCACCCATGCCGGGAACGTCGAGCTGCGCCATCTGGGACATCGCCTCCACGCGGAACAATTGGTCCCACGCGTTCTGCAGCCGTTGCCGTATCTCGCCGGCCTTGCTCAAGGTGATCATCCTGCCGATGGCGCGGTACTGGCCGGCGCCGGCGGAGATCGGGTTCGTCACCGCATCGGGCTGACGCGGCGCCCACGTCGCGATGGTGTCGAGCGCCGACTCGGCGGTCAGCCGGTGCGACAAGGCGCTGTCCAGGATCGCGTAACTGCTGCCCTGCGGCCCGGCCCCGATGTACGTTCCGCCTTGGCCGGCGACGTTGGCCAGGCCGTCGGGTCCCGCTTCAGCGCCGCTGGGAACGTCGATGTGGACGAATTGCCAGCCGATCGGCAGTGATTGGACCCCTGCCGCAAGGAGTTCGGAGCGCAGCTGGTCCATCATGTAGGCCAGCGTGGCTCCGCCGGACCCGCCGCAACCGACCACCAAAAACCGACGCATCAGGTTCCTCCTCCTGGGTTGAACGGCTTCTGCTCAGCGCGAACGTCGTCGGTGTCCGCGAAAGGGTCGAAGCCGGTGTCGGGTACGGGACTGGGGCCGAAAGGTGAGGAAGCGTCCGGCTCACCGGGTTCCTTGGCGGTGAGCAGCGCTTCCGCCGCGCGGTGGCGTAGTTGGCTCAGCACCTCCGGCAGCCGGCGTTCGACGGCTTCGTAGATCTTCTTGCGCTGGGTGACATCGGCTTGCCCGTTGACCATCAGTAGTACTTCGGCCCTGTTTGGCGCGTCGTTCGGGTTGTGCAGGACAACCCATTTGCCGTGTACCGCCAGCGGCAGCACAGCGCGCAGCCCGCTGTCGTCGGTTGACGGTAACTCCGACCCGGCGGTGACGTATCCAGGAGCGTCGACGTGCACATGGGCAGTCCCGAATGGACTGCGGCCCAATTCCGCCGACAACTGCACACCAAGCACGGTCAAGTGCCGAGTGCCGCGCGACAGACCGGTAACCGGCGTCACGAGATCCGTATCAGCCATCTCGAAGGGCCTGCCGTCCCGCAGGACGATGCCGTCGACGACTTCGACGGGAATGCGTTCGGCAACCATGGGAACGGGGGGAATCTTTCCCACATACCACTTGGCCGCATACAGCAGGGCCAACGGTATGCCGGGACCCAGCAGCAACGCCGCGATGAGCACCAGCAGGAAGTTGGTCGTGCTCAAGGGACGCACCATGGAGGCCACGAAGGTGACGTCGACGACCTGTGCATCGTTCGGGTTGTGTTCGGCCGCAATGTGAACGGGAACGGTGCCGGTGAGGCCGCCGTGGCCGTTGTGCTGGGTTTGCAGCGTGACGGGCAGGGCGGCCTTCCGGTCCCGGTCGACCTTGAGACAGTTGCCCGGCCCGTCGGCCGTCGAGCTGACCTCGACGGAACCCAGATCCTCGGGTGCCGCCACGATCGACGGCCGGTCACCCTTCGCGATCCACACGCAGCCCGGCCCGGTGATATCGAGTGTGGCCGCGGCGCCCTTGCTGCCCTCGACCGTTCCGAAGTCGATTCGTTCGCCCGGCGCGGGCAGACCGACCCTGGGCAAAATCCGCACGGGCGTGTCGACGTGCTGCGGCGAGAGGGTGGTGCCGGCGATCGGCGGGCCGCCGTGGGGATTCGGCGCGGGCGCAGTGGTGATCACCAGCGACATGCGTACGGTCGCCGGACCCGGCTTCACCTTGGTGAGGTCGACGTCGACCGGTTTGCCGATGTCGGCCTTGGGCACCGAGTCCAGCAATTTGACCGGTGCGGCGCCGCCGACGGCGAGGACCGCGGACACGGTGGCATCACCGGCGAGGCCGGTGGGATCGACGGGATTGCCCTTTCCGTCGACCAATCCGAACGTAACGCCCTTCACTACCTGGCCGGCGTGCCAGGATTCCTTGTCGCTGTTGACGGCCGGGAAGATGTCCGTGCTGATGTGGATGGCGACGCGCGACACGGCGCCGGGATGTTTGCCGGTGGTGTCGACGTACACGATCGCCCACTGGCCCGGCCAGCTCGGGTTGCCGGCGTCATGCATGGAGATCGTCTGCGCCGACTCGGACGGCCACTGGTAGCTGACCGGTATGCCGTCGACGTTGACGCTGACGTTGCCGTCTTTTTTGGGTAGCTGCACCTGTTGTCCCGACGGCGAGATCAGGTACGGCACTATGCCGGGCATTCCGCCGGAGCCCACGATGTTGACCGACTTCACCGACCGGTCCAGTACGAAATTGTGCCGTGCCTCCTGGCACACCTTCTCTCGGCAGACCGGCTTGCTGTCGTCGGATCGGGGCGTGGGATTGAGCGCATCGAACGCGAAAAGCATCTGGTCGATGTTCGAAACACGATAGAAGGCGCCGGGTTTGGGGTCGGTGATGCCGCCGCAGCGGGTGCCGTTCGGGCCGGCGCCGGTGCTGATCGCCGACATCACGTCGAAATCGGAGTCGTCATTCCCGAGGCCGACGCCCAACATCACTACATGCGCGGCCCTGAGCTGATCGGCCAGTCCGCCCGGCCTGCAGATGGAATCTGTTGCCCGGCGAATCATTTCGGCGACACCGTCGTCGCTGCCCAGATCCACTCCGGGGGCGTAGGGCCGCCCGCCCGGTCGTTTGCTGAAGTCGAGCTTGCCGTCAGAGAACCAGGCGATTGCCTGGCACCGGTTGGGATTGCCCTGCACGTGGTCGGCCAGCGTTTGTCGTGCCCCGTCCAGCGCCAACCAGTAATCGGTGTCGGCACCGCTGTTGTGTTGAGCCAGCGTCTGCAGTTGGTCGTCGACGGAGTCGACCGATGCCGAATCCAACCGTCTCCAGCCTTGCCTGACCGCATAACCCTCGGAGAAGCCGGCGATCGCCACGTCAAGATTTACATTTGTCCGATCCGCGTAATCACCAAGGGTTTTCACGAGGTACTTCGCCGCATCTACCCGCGCCGCCTTCGGGTCCGTGCTCTTCAGGCTGCCCGACTCGTCGACCAGGAGCAGGAGGTCCCCTGCCTTCTGCGACGCGAGACAACCGCCGTAGCGGCTGACGGCGGCGCTACGGTCGGGAGTATCGGCACCCGCGAGCGGGGTGAGCAAGCCGGCCAGCAGAATGCCGAACGGCATCACGACGGCCGCAATCAGCCGGGCGACAACCGGCCATCGGGTCCGTCGCAGATGCATCATCGCCGCGGCGCCCCTAGAACCTGCCGGCCCACAGCGCGAGTTGCCAGGCGCCCATCCCGATCCCCGCCGCACAAGTTGCCAGCACCGCCCAATAGGCGGGGCGCAGCCAGGCCGGCGCCGAATACACCGCGCTCAAGCGCCGACGGGTGTCAAGCCGACTGCACCAGGCCAGGACACCGATCGCGGCCGGTCCGGCGAGCAACCAGCCGACGAACGCCAGCATGACAGACGAATTGCCCTGCGTTGCAATATAACTGAGGAGCGCCGATACCACGCCCAGGGCGGCGACCGCAAACGCCGCGCTGAAGAGTCGCAGGGGTGGGCCTGCCACCGCAAAGGCGGAGGCCGGCTCCGCGTTTGCCGGATCGGCGAAGGTTTCCGCAACGGCCGATGTCGTCACCGTCGGTGCCTGACCCTCGAATGGGTCGAAACCGCCGCTCGGCACGCCCGGTCGCGACTGAAGTTCGGGGTGCCCCGGCCCCCCGGAGGCGCGACCGCCGAAGTCGCTGAAGTCGAACGGATCCGAGGCGGATGACGCCGGTGCCGTCCGGTCGACGCTGATGCTATCCATCAGGCTCTCCCATCAGTTCTATGGAGGCTGTGGTTGGGTTTCAGTGTGATTTGGGCCCCGCTCACACGGCCTGTCCCGGGTGTCGCTGTCTGGTCAATACCGGTTCAGGCAGACGGCGAAAGACCGGTCCGGAGGCGCGGCAACATAGGTGGAGTTGCACTCCGCGTCGGCGGGTACCCGCGAGGTCACCGTGTAAACGCCGACGCGGTGCTCACAGGGCACCTCGAATAGGTCCAGCGCTTCGTCATCGCTGACGCCGCCACTGCTGTCGCGCTTTTCGATCTCGACGCACTTGCCAACCGTCGCGTGATCGAGTGTGATCTTGTGCCTGGGCCGCATCGGGCGGGGCGCGACGGACGTGATGACGCTCGTCGATGGAGCGGCACCCGCCGGCGAGGCGGCACGGCCGCCGTTCGCTGCGCCGCCATCCCGCGCCAGGAGCCAAATCAGCAAGGCCACCAGGACGACCGAGAGCAGGTAGCCGACGACCAGCCCACACACGGCAGCCAGCCATCCTCGCTCGCCGGTGCGCTTGATCTGTGGCAGGGCCAGGTGCCCGAGCACCACACCGGCGGGGGGCGCCAGGACGCCGAACACCGGTGCGAGCAATGCGTAGGTATTCAGCGGCGGGCGCGCCGCCGGAGGCGGTGCCGGCGCGAAGTCGAACGGATCCCCAGGCGCGGATGCGTTGTCCGGCCGGCCGCCGTCGGACGGTTCCGTCTGCGGCCCGCCGTAACTGGTCGGCGGGCCGGCATCATCATCGGGAGCCACGCCATAGGCGGCGAATGGATCACCCGATGGCGGTGCGAAGGGGTCCCCACTGCTCATCACTTCGCGGTCCTACCCCGCCTCGCACGCATTACACATGTGGTGCACATGGCGAAACCGGCTGCGCGCGCGGCGCATCCGGTGCGGCCGTCGGGTTCCAATCACTGCCCGTATTTCACAAAGCACGCGACGATGTTCTCTTGATCGTTCGTGAGGTATTCGCCTGGCGGACATTGGGCGGCATCCGTGCCCTTCCGCCGCACCTGGAAGACGCCGTCGCGGACTTCGCACCGGGTTCGGTAGATGAAGACCTGGTCGGTGTTGGCCCTGGTGGGGTCGGGCTGGTTCTTTTGGATCTCGACGCAGTCGCCGACCCGCAGCTCCGCCACGCTGACCCGCGGACGGCTCTGCGGCGGCGGAGTGATCACGGTGGACGTGATCACGGGCGGCGCCACGGCGGCCGACTGTTTCGTGCTGCCGTTGTCACCACCGTGGTCTCCCAGCAGCAGCCAGACGACGAGGGCAATTACTGCCAGCGTGATAAAGACGTACGACAGCGTCAGACCGAGCACCGCCCGCCGATGCCCCGGTTGGCGAGTGCGTTTGATCTGGGCGAGGGCGAGGTGGCCCAGCACCGCTCCCGCGGGCGCAAACACGAACGCAAAGACAACCGACAACGTGGCGAACGTGTTGACCTCGCCACTCGATGGCGACGGCGGCCGCCCGGGCAACGGCATTGGCTCTTGGGTCAAAGACCCAGACGTGCCGAACGGATCCCCGTCGAACGGATTCGGCCCCTCCGCGCGCTGGCCGGCGAAACTCACAAGCACCCCCTGGTGATCGCTTTCCCCCGACCACCTCCGAGCAATGCCCAGCCTAACCCGCTCGCGCAGAGCCGTTCGTTTTATGGATGCTGGCTGGAGACGGAAATGACCTCGCCGGTCAGGTAGCTGGAGTAGTCGCTGGCCAGGAACGCGACGGTGGCCGCCACCTCCCAGGGCTCGGCGGCCCGCCCGAACGCCTCACCGGCGGACAGCCGGTCGAGCAGGTCCGCCGAGGTGGTCTTGTCCAGGAACTTGTGCCGGGCGATGCTGGGGGACACCGCGTTGATCCGCACCCCGTATTCGACGGCTTCGATTGCGCTGCAACGGGTCAACGCCATCACGCCCGCCTTGGCGGCGGCATAATGCGACTGCGAGTGCTGCGCCCGCCAGCCCAGGACGCTGGCGTTGTTGACGATCACCCCGCCGTGGCCGGCCTGGCGGAAGTAACGCAGCGCCGCGCGGGTGGCCCGGAACACCGACGACAGCGTCACGTTCAGGACGCGGTCCCACTCGTCGTCGGTCATGTCGACCACCGGCGTCTGGCCGCCCAGCCCGGCGTTGTTGACCAAGACGTCGAGCCGGCCCATCCGGGCGGTGGTCGAGGCGATCAGCGCGTCCACCTGCGCGGTGGACGTCACGTCGCACAGCACGCTCTCGACGCGGCCCAGCCCCAGGGCGGACAGTTCGTCGGCGGTCTCCCCGAGCCGGCGTTCGTGGTGGTCGGACACCACCACGTCGGCGCCCTCGACCAGGGCGCGGCGCGCGGTCGCGGAGCCGATGCCGGTGCCCGCCGCCGCGGTTACGACGACCACCCTACCTTGCAGGAGCCCGTGTCCGGCAACCTCTTTCGGAGCTTCGGACAGGCTCATCCCTTTACCTCCCGGGGCAGGCCGAGCACGCGCTCGGCGATGATGTTGCGCTGGATCTCGTTGGAGCCGCCGTAGATGGTGTCGGCGCGGGTGAACAGGAAGAGCCGTTGCCATTCGTCGAATTCGCCGTCCGAGAGGGTCAGGCCCGGCTTGCCGATCACGTCCATCGCCAGCTCGCCCAGACCGCGATGCCAGTTCGCCCACAACAACTTCGACACGTTGTCCTGGCCGGGCTGCTCGACGTCCATCGTGGCCAGCGCGTACGAACGCATGGCCCGGAGCCCGGTCCACGCCCGGGTCAGCCGCTCCCGGATGAAGGGGTCGTCGGCGGCGCCGTTGCGCCGCGCGAGGTCGGCCAGGTTGGAAAGCTCACGGGCATAGCGGATCTGCTGCCCCAGCGTGGACACGCCGCGCTCGAAGGTCAGCGTGCCCATGGCGACCCGCCAGCCGTCGCCGGGCTCGCCCACCACCAGCTGAGCCTCGGTGCGCGCGTCGTCGAAGAAGACCTCGTTGAATTCCGAGTCGCCGGTCAGCTGGATGATCGGCCGGACCTGCACCCCGGGCTGATCCAGCGGCACCAGCAGGTAGGACAGCCCGGCATGCCGCTTGGAGCCCTTCTCGGTGCGGGCCACCACGAAGCACCACTGCGCCCAGTGCGCCAACGAGGTCCACACCTTCTGGCCGTTGATCACCCACTCGTCGCCGTCCAACTCGGCGGTGGTCGACACGTTGGCCAGGTCGCTGCCGGCGCCGGGTTCGGAGTAGCCCTGGCACCACAGCTCGGTGACGTCGAGGATCTTCGGCAGGAAGCGCCGCTGCTGCTCGGGGGTGCCGAAGGCGATGAGCGTCGGGCCGAGCAGTTCCTCGCCGAAGTGGTTGACCTTGTCCGGCGCGTCGGCGCGGGCGTACTCCTCGTAGAAGGCCACCCGGTGCGCGGTGGACAGCCCGCGGCCGCCGTGTTCGACCGGCCAGCCCAGGCAGGTCAGACCGGCCTTGGCGAGATGCTGGTTCCAGGCCCGGCGCTCTTCGAAGGCCTCGTGCTCGCGCCCCGGTCCGCCAAGGCCCTTGAGGGCGGCGAATTCGCCGACCAGATTGTCGGCGAGCCAACCGCGGACCTCCGCCCGGAACTCCTCGACGTCCTGCATGCGTTTCTCCTATGTCAAGCCGCTGCCGGTTGGCAAGGCTTTGTTTGGGTGTCGTGGTCGGTATGAAGGTGATGGGAAA
>NZ_GG770553.1:190554-196378 GCF_000164135.1 Mycobacterium parascrofulaceum ATCC BAA-614
TGTAGGCTAACCTACCAAGCACTTGCTTTGTCAGCTCGGTGACGATGCGCGCCGGAGGAACCGAGCAATTCAGGTAGGAGCGTCGCTGATGACCCACGATCCGCGCACCGTGCCCGCGGCGCTCGATCGGTTGGCGCAGCAACTGCCCGGCCACGACGCGTTGATCACCGACGACCGGTCGTTCACCTCGGCCACCCTGCGCGACGAGGTGCACCGGGCGGCGGCCGCGCTGATCGGCCTCGGCGTCGCCGCCGGGGACCGGGTGGCGGTCTGGTCGCCGAACACCTGGCACTGGGTGGTCGCCTGCCTGGCGATTCACCACGCCGGCGCGGCGATGGTCCCCCTGAACACCCGCTATACCGCCGAGGAGGCCGGTGACATCCTGGCCCGCACCGGTGCGCCGGTGCTGTTCGGGATGGGCACGTTCCTGGGCCACGACCGCGTCGCCGACTTGAAGCGGGATGCCCTGCCCGCGCTGCGGCACATCGTGCGCATCCCCGTCGACGCCGACGACGGAACCTGGGACGAATTCATCGCGCACGGCACCGACCTCGAGGCGGTCGCCGCCCGCGCCGCCGCGGTCGCCCCGGACGATGTCAGCGACATCCTGTTCACCTCCGGCACCACCGGCCGCAGCAAAGGCGTGCTCTGCGCGCACCGGCAGTCGCTGTCTGCCTCGGCGTCGTGGGCCGCCAACGGCAAGATCACCAGCGACGACCGCTACCTGTGCATCAACCCGTTCTTCCACAACTTCGGCTACAAGGCCGGCATCCTGGCCTGCCTGCAGACCGGCGCGACGCTGATCCCCCACCTGACCTTCGACCCGCTGCGGGCCCTGCAGGCGATCGAGCGACACCGCATCACCGTGTTGCCCGGACCGCCCACCATCTACCAGACCCTGCTGGACCATCCCCAGCGCAAGGACTACGACCTCAGCACGCTGCGGTTCGCGGTGACCGGGGCGGCCACCGTGCCCGTCGTGCTGGTCGAGCGGATGCAATCCGAGCTCGACATCGACATCGTGCTGACCGCCTACGGGCTGACCGAGGCCAACGGCATGGGCACCATGTGCCGCGCCGACGACGACGCGGTCACCGTGGCCACCACCTGCGGTCGCCCGTTCGCCGACTTCGAATTGCGGATCGACGCAAGTGATTCCGGAGCGGCGGGTGAGGTGCTGCTGCGCGGGCCGAACGTGATGCTGGGCTACCTCGACGACCCGGCCGCCACCGCGGCCGCCATCGACGCCGACGGCTGGCTGCACACGGGCGACATCGGCGCCGTCGACGCGGCAGGCAACCTGCGCATCACCGACCGGCTCAAGGACATGTACATCTGCGGCGGCTTCAACGTCTACCCCGCCGAGGTCGAGCAGGTGCTGGCCCGGATGCCGGGGATCGCCGACGCCGCGGTGATCGGCGTCCCCGACGAGCGCCTCGGCGAGGTGGGCCGGGCGTTCGTGGTCACCCGGCCCGGCGCCGACCTGGACGAGCAGTCCGTGATCGCTTATACCCGTGAACATCTGGCGAACTTCAAGGCACCGCGGTCGGTGCGGTTCGTCGACGCGTTGCCGCGCAATCCGGGCGGCAAGGTGGTCAAGCCACAACTGCGAGAGTGGACCTGAATTGGATCTGGAACTAGACGACGAGACCCGGGCATTCCGGGCCGAGGTGCGGGACTTCTTGTCGGCCAACGCCGAATCGATCCCGACGAAGTCCTACGACAACGCCGAGGGCTTCGCCCAGCACCGGCACTGGGACCGCGTGCTGTTCGACGCCGGGCTGTCGGTGATCACGTGGCCGCAGAAGTACGGGGGCCGCGACGCACCGCTGCTGCACTGGGTGGTGTTCGAGGAGGAGTACTTCCGCGCCGGCGCCCCGGGCCGGGCCAGCGCCAACGGCACCTCGATGCTGGCGCCGACGCTGTTCGCGCACGGGACCCCCGAGCAGCTGGACCGCATACTGCCGAAAATGGCCAGCGGCGAACAGATTTGGGCGCAGGCGTGGTCGGAGCCCGAGTCCGGCAGCGACCTGGCGTCGCTGCGATCCACCGCGACCAAGACCGAGGGCGGCTGGCTGCTCAACGGGCAGAAGATCTGGAGCTCGCGGGCGCCGTTCGCCGAGATGGGGTTCGGGCTGTTCCGGTCGGACCCGCAAGCCGAGCGGCACAACGGCCTGACGTACTTCATGTTCGACCTGAAGGCCAAGGGCGTCACCGTGCGGCCCATCGTCCAACTGGGCGGCGACACCGGTTTCGGCGAGATCTTCCTCGACGACGTGTTCGTCCCCGACGAGGACGTCATCGGCACCCCGAACCAGGGCTGGCGGGCGGCCATGAGCACGTCGAGCAACGAGCGCGGGATGTCGCTGCGCAGCCCGGCCCGCTTCCTGGCGACCGCCGAGCGCCTGGTGCAACTGTGGAAGGACAGCGGCTCGCCCCCGGCGTTCGCCGACCGCGTCGCCGACGGCTGGATCAAGGCGCAGGCCTACCGGCTGCAGACCTTCGGCACGGTGACCCGGCTGGCCGAGGGCGGTGAGCTGGGCGCCGAATCCTCGGTGACCAAGGTGTTCTGGTCCGACCTCGACGTCGAGTTGCACCAGACCGCGCTCGACGTCCTCGCCGCCGACGGCGAGCTCGCCGGCAACTGGACCGATGGCCTGCTGTTCGCGCTGGGCGGCCCGATCTACGCGGGTACCAACGAGATTCAGCGCAACATCATCTCGGAACGGCTGCTGGGGCTGCCCCGCGAACCATCAGCGCAGAAGTCCGGGGGCAAGAAGTGAAATTTGCGCTAGACGAACAGCAGCGCGACTTCGCGGCCAGCATCGACGCCGCCCTGAGCGCAGCCGACCTGCCCGGCGTGATCCGCGCCTGGTCCGCGGGCGACACCGCGCCCGGCCGCAAGGTGTGGGGCCAGCTGGCCGACCTCGGCGTCACCGCTTTGGCGGTGCCCGAGAAGTTCGACGGTATCGGGGCGGATCCCATCGACCTGGTGGTCGCACTCGAACGCCTGGGGCGCTGGTGCGTGCCCGGGCCGGTGGCCGAATCCATCGCCGTGGCGCCGGTTTTGCTGGCCTCTGACGCTCAGGCCGACCGCTGCGCCGCGCTGGCCTCCGGTGAGCTGATCGCCACCGTCGCAATGCCGCCGCAGGCGCCGCGCGCGGTGGACGCCGAGACGGCCGGGGTGGTGCTGCTGGTCACCGACGAGGGCGTGAGCGAGGCGGCCCCGCGTGACTGGCACGAGTCCGTCGACCCCAGCCGGCCCCTGTACGACGTGACCGCGACCGGCCAGGCCTGGCAGGCGGATCGCGAGCGCGCCTACGAATTCGGGGCGCTGGCCACCGCCGCGCAGCTGGTGGGCGCGGCCGAGGCGCTGCTGCGCGACACCGTCGAATACGCCAAGCAGCGGTCACAATTCGGCCGGGTGATCGGTTCGTACCAGGCGATCAAGCACAAGCTCGCCGACGTGCACATCGCGATCGAGCTGGCCCGCCCGCTGCTCTACGGCGCGGCCCTGTCACTGGACGCCCGCGACGTCAGCGCGGCCAAGGCGGCGGCGTCCGAGGCCGGCTTGCTCGCGGCGCGGTCGGCGCTGCAGACCCACGGCGCAATCGGGTTCACCCAGGAACACGACCTGTCCCTGTGGTTGCTGCGGGTGCAGGCGTTGCGTTCGGCCTGGGGTACGCCCGAGGCACATCGACGCCGAGTGCTGGAGGCGCTGTCGTGACTGACGAACGGGAGATGCTGCGCGAGACCGTGGCGGCCCTGGTGGCCAAGCACGCCAACCCGGCGGCGGTGCGCGCGGCGATGGAATCCGACCGCGGCTACGACGAATCGTTGTGGCGGCTGCTGTGCGAGCAGGTGGGCGCCGCCGCGCTGGTCGTCCCCGAGGAGCTGGGCGGCGCCGGCGGCGAACTGGCCGACGCGGCAACGGTTTTGCAAGAACTCGGCCGCGGCCTGGTGCCCTCCCCGCTGCTGGGCACCACCCTGGCCGAGCTGGCCCTGCTGGCCGCGCCCGAGCCCGACGCCGAGACGCTGGAGAAGCTCGCCGAGGGCGCGTCGATCGGTGCGCTGGTGCTCGACCCCGACTACGTGGTCAACGGCGACATCGCCGACGTGGTGGTCGCCGCCGCGGACGGCCGGCTGAGCAGGTGGACCCGCGTCAGCGCGCAGCCCGTCGTCACCATGGACCCGACCCGGCGGCTCGCACGGGTGACGCCGGCGGGGACCGAGGAGATCGGCGCCGACCCCGGCATCGTCGACGCCGCGGCCATCCTGCTGACCGCCGAGCAGATCGGCGCCGCCGAACGCTGCCTCGAGCTGACCGTCGAATACACCAAGAACAGAGTGCAATTCGGCCGGCCGATCGGCAGCTTCCAGGCGCTCAAACACCGGATGGCCGACCTGTACGTCACGATCGCCGCGGCGAAGGCGGTCGTGGCCGAGGCGTGCGACGCCCCCGGCCCGACCAACGCCGCCACCGCGCGCCTGGCCGCCACCGAGGCGCTGTGCGCCGCGGCCGCCGAGGGCATCCAGCTGCACGGTGGGATCGCGATCACCTGGGAACACGACATGCACCTGTACTTCAAACGCGCCCACGGCAGCGCCCATCTGCTCGGCACCCCGCAACAACTGCTCGCGCGACTGGAAGCCGAGGTGCTCGAACCGTCGTGAACGACCACGTCGCGCGGCGCGCCGCCATCCCGCCGTTCTATGTGATGGACGTGTGGCTGGTCGCCGCCGAGCGCCAGCGCAGCCATGGCGACCTGGTGAACCTGTCGGCGGGCCAGCCCAGCGTGGGAGCGCCGGAGCCGGTGCGGGCGGCGGCGGCTTCGGCCCTGCACCTCAACGAGTTGGGTTACACCGTGACGCTGGGCACGCCCGAGCTGCGCGCGGCGATAGCGGCGGATTACCAACGCCAGCACGGGCTTCGGGTCGAGCCCGACGAGGTGGTGGTCACGACGGGTTCCTCCGGCGGCTTCCTGCTCGCGTTCCTGGCGTGCTTCGACGCGGGCGACCGGGTGGCGCTGGCCAGCCCCGGCTATCCGTGCTATCGAAACATTCTGTCCGCGTTGGGATGTGAGGTGGTCGAGATCCCGTGCGGGCCGGACACCCGCTTCCAGCCCACCGTGCAGATGCTCGCCGCGCTCGACCCGCCGGTCCAAGGCGTGATCGTCGCCAGCCCGGCCAATCCCACCGGGACGGTGATCGCGCCGTCCGAGCTGGCCGCGATCGCGTCGTGGTGCGAGGCGTCCGGGGTGCGGTTGGTCAGTGACGAGGTCTACCACGGCCTGGTCTACGACGGGGCGCCGCAGACCAGCTGTGCCTGGCAGACGTCGCGGGACGCCGTGGTGGTCAACAGCTTTTCGAAGTACTGGGCGATGACGGGCTGGCGGCTGGGCTGGATGCTGGTGCCGCCGGCGCTGCTGCGCGCGGTGGACCGCCTGACCGGCAACTTCACCATCTGCCCGCCGGCGCTCTCCCAGCTCGCCGCCGTGGCGGCCTTCTCCCCCGAGGCGATCGCCGAGGCCGACGGCAACCTGCACCACTACTCGACCAACCGCGCGCTGCTGCTGGATGGCCTGCGCCGGATCGGGATCAACCGGTTGGCCCCCACCGACGGCGCGTTCTACGTCTACGCCGACGTCTCGGAGCGCACCGACGACTCGCGGGCGTTCTGCTCGAAGCTGTTGGCGGACACCGGCGTTGCCATCGCGCCGGGCATCGATTTCGACACTGCCCACGGCGACTCGTTCGTCCGGCTGTCGTTCGCCGGGCCGACGGCCGACATCGAAGAGGCGCTGCGACGGATCGGCCCCTGGCT
>NZ_GG770553.1:198154-219653 GCF_000164135.1 Mycobacterium parascrofulaceum ATCC BAA-614
GGCGTCCAGGACCTTGTCGAGGCGGGCTTCGAGCGCGCCGCGGTCGCCCAGGTCGGCCACGTTGACGCCGAACCGGTCGGCGAGGGTGTCGACCACCGCCGCCGCGTCGTCCAGGCGGATCTTCTCGCTGGCGTCGGCCCGATGGATGGCCAGGTTTCGGCCGGCCAGGTTCATCCGGGCGTCGGCGGTGACGCACGCGGCCGTCAGCCCGGTCACGAAGTGCGACGACGGGTTGGTGGAGACGAACCAGCTGCCCACCAACAGGTCGATGTCCGGCGCGGTCCGGGTGCCGAATTCGTAGAGCGGCTGCCACTCGCCGCGCACCTGGGCCGCCAGGACGAGTCCGTCGCCGCGGTCGTCCAGCCGGTAGGGCTCGTGGGTTGTCTGCTGGACGGTGCCGGTCTCGATGCGCAGCGGCGAGGTCGGTGTCTGCCCGCCGAAGCCCACGTCGACCAGGTAGGCGCCGTGGGAGCCGGGAAACGTCACCGCCAACACGGTGTGCGTCTGCGCAGGCAACGGCGCGTCGGGCGGCCGCATCCACACCACCCGCCCGGCCAGGCGCCGCACCCGGAAGCCCAGTTCGGCCAGCACATAGCCCATCAAGCCGTTCTGCTCATAGCAATAGCCGCCGCGGCCCCGGCGTACCAGCTTGCCGGCGAGGACACCCGGGCTCAGGTCGTCGACCGGCACTCCCAGCAGGGGATCGAGGTTCTCGAAGGGAATCGCCATGGTGTGCGCGCTCACCAGGGCCCGCAGCACCTCCAGGGTGGGCGCCGCGGCGCCGCCATAGCCGATGCGGTCGAAGTACTCGCCCAGGTTCAGCGTCATGAGGCCATTCTGCTGCCAACGCCGTCGGCAGGCGTGCGACGGCCGGCAGCGGGTATGCCGTTTTAGGACCCAAGCCCTGACGAAGGAGGAGCCCATGGCCGATGTCGACCTCTATCTCGACCCCGTCTGCCCGTTCTCCTGGGTGACCGCGCACTGGCTGCTGGACGCCGCGCAGTCGACGCAGACGCCCGTCACCCTGCGGCAGATGAGCCTCGCGGTGCTCAACGAAGGCCAGGACGCCGACCCCAAAGAGCAGGCCATGATGGAGCGGTCGACGCGGCTGGGACGCCTGTTCGCCGCGGTCGTCGACGCGCGGGGGCCGGACGCGTTCGCCGGCCTCTACGAGTCGGTCGGTCGCCGGCTCCATGTGCGCGGGGAGGACGTCACCGGGCCCGCGATCCGCGCGGCCCTCGCCGAGAACGGCCTCGAGGAGCGCCTGGCCGACGCGCTCGACGACAGCGGCTTCGACGCAGCGGTCAGGCGCGCCCACCGGGCCAGCCAAGACGCCTTGGGCGACGAGGCCGGCAGCCCCATCATCGCGATCGACGGCCGGGCGTTCTCCGGACCGGTCCTGACCCGATCGCCGGACGCGAAGGACGGGGTGCGGCTGCTCGAGGCCGTGCTCACCATGGCCGCCGTCCCGGAATTCGCCGCGCTGCAACGTCCGTATCAGGGGCCCCCGACCATCGAGCCCTGAGCGTGGCCGGCGGCGTCGTGGGCTAACTTGCCCCGACTCGCCGCGGGGGCCCCGAACGAAGCTGGCCGAAAGGCCCACCCGCGAGATTCTGAGCGCTAGTCTTGAGCTCGCCAATCACATATTTCGCGGAGGGTTGAGCGCCAGCAAATGCCTGAAGAGCCCCGGCCCGACAGTGTCGCACCGGTACCGAGCGGCATCGCCGCGGAGCTGGCGGCTGCGGGGTTCGAGGACGCACGCCAAGTCGCCCGGGGCGGCGCCGGGGTCATCTACTGCTGCTACGAGACCGCGCTCGGCCGCAGCGTCGCGGTGAAGGTGCTGCCGTCACACATCGACGACGACAGCCGGGAACGGTTCCTGCGCGAGGGCTACGCGATGGGCGGGCTCTCGGGTCACCCGAACATCGTGAACATCCTGCGGGTCGGCGTCACGGGAAGTGGCAAGCCCTACATCGTGATGCCGTACCACTCGGCCGACTCGCTGGCGGTGCGGCTGCGCCGGGAGGGACCGGTGCCCTGGCCCGAGGCGTTACACATCGGCGTAAAGCTCTGCGGCGCACTGGAAACCGCGCACCGCACCGGTACGTTGCACCGCGACATCAAGCCGGCCAACATCCTGGTGAACGACTACGGCGAGCCGCAACTGAGCGACTTTGGGATCGCCCACATCGAGGGCGGGTACGAGACGGCGACCGGGTTCTTCTCCGGCACCATCGACTTCACCGCGCCCGAGGTGATGACGGGCAACCCCGCGACGGTCGCCTCCGACATGTATTCGCTGGGGGCCACGCTCTACGCGCTCATCGCGGGCAACGCGGCGCACGAGCGCAAGAAGGGCGAGGACCTGATCGCGCAGTATCTGCGGATCAGCACCACCGGCATCCCGGACATGCGTCCCGACGGCATCCCGGACGCGGTGTGCTCGGCGATCGAGAGGGCGATGTCCATCGACCCGGCCGAGCGGCCGGCCTCGGCCGAGGAGTTCGGCCGGGAGCTACAGGCCGCCCAGCGCCGCAACGGTCTCAAACCCGACGCGATGGCGATCACCGGACGGCCCTCCGCCGTCGCGGCGGACGTTCCGCATGCCGCGCCGGTTCCGCCCGCCAGCCTCAGCGAGGCGGCGCGGCCGTCGGCCCTGAACACCTCGAGCATGCCCGCGCCGCCGCGGGGCGGGCACGACGACCCGACCTCAGCCATCAGCGCCCCGATCGAGCACGACCACGCGCTTCAGACCGCGGCTTACGCGCAGTCGCCCGCCGAGCTGTCGGAGGCGGCCAGCCTGCTGCGCGCCGGGCACGCGGCGGCGACGGAACCGAAGGTGAGCCCGCCCAAGGCCGCCGCGGCGCCGGCCGGCCGCAACGGCGGCGGCCAGGGTCCGCCGCGCGGCCCCCGGGAACGGGTGGCCGTGTGGTTCGCGGAGCCCGGGAAAAAGCGCAATCGCGTCGCGCTGACCGCGGGGGCGCTGGCCGCGGTCCTGCTGCTGGTCGTCGGTGGCGTCTATTTCGCGCTCTCGCCCGACAACAAACAGGGCTCGACTGGCGCGTCGGGGCAACCGACCGCGCAGCCGCCCATGCAGTGGAAGCCGATCACCAACGCGCGCATCTCGCGGGACGCGGCGGCCACCACGCAGGCCGACGGCACGATCTGGATCTTCGGCGGCATCCGCAGCGACGGCGCCCTCACCGGGCTGCAGGAGGGCTATGACCCCGTCATCGACAGCTGGAAGGGCGGCGACGACCTACCGGTCCCCGTCTCACACGCGATGGCGGTCACCTGGCAGGGCAACCCCGTCGTGCTCGGCGGCTGGAAATCCGAGGGCGGCAAACCCGTTGCCAGCGATCAGGTTTGGCGGGTCGTCAACAGCCGCTGGGTGGAACTGCCACACCTGTTGCAGCCCCGGGCGGCCGCGGCGGCGGCCGTGGTGGGCGACCGCCTGGTCGTCACGGGCGGCGTGGACGCCGGCGGTGCGCTGCTGAACACCACCGAGGTGTTCGACGGCAACGCCTGGACCCTGGCCGCGCCCATCCCGACCCCGCGCCAGCTGCTGGCCGCGGCCTCGGACGGGAAGCTGGTGTACACCGTGGGCGGGACCAACGGCACGGCGGACCTGGCGGCGGTCGAGGCGTACGACCCGGCCGCGAAGACCTGGACGTCGTTGCCGGCGCTGAGCCAGCCGCGCAGCGACCTCGGGGTGGCGATCGTCGACGGGCGCCTGGTCGCCGCCGGGGGCGCGTCCGCGGGGCAAGTCCTCAAGACCGTCTCCGCGTTCGACCTGATGACGAAGACGTGGTCCGGGCTGCCGGACATGGCGATGGCGCGCCACGGCATGGCCGTCGACGCGGTGGAGAAGTCGGTGTACGCGATCGGCGGGTCGACCGCCGTCGGCGACGGCCAGCTCACCTCGTCGGCGGAAACGCTGAAGCTCCCGGCCCGCAGGATCCAGCCGGCGTCGCAATGGCGCACGCTGCCGGACGCGCCGACGGCCCGGCTGATGACCGCGTGGGCCGTCGTCGGCGACAAGATCTGGATCGTCGGCGGCCTGCGCAACGGTGTCGCGCTGCAGACCGTCGAGAGCTACGACCCGCGCACCGGTGCCTGGCAGACGGGACCCCCGCTGCCCATGCCGCTGCATCACGCCGCGGCGGCGGCCTACCGCGGCGAGGTGGTGGTGTTGGGGGGCGCGAGCGACCAGCTCGCCGACGCGTTCAACAAGGTGTTCGCGCTGCGCGGCGGGAATTGGGTTGAGCTGCCGCATCTGACGCACGCGCGCGCGGCGCCGGCCGCGGCGGTGGTGGGCGACAAACTCGTCGCCGTCGGCGGCCAGAACGCCAAGCAAATCGTTCCCCAGACCGAGGTCTTCGACGGCAATTCGTGGAAGGACGCCGCCGACATGCCGACCCCGCGCGAACACCTGGCGGCGGTGTCGGATGGCACCTACGTGTACGCGATCGGCGGCCGGTTCCTTTCCGCGGACAAGAACTCCGCGGCCAACGAGCGGTTCGACCCGCAATCGGGCACCTGGACGAAGCTGGTGGGCATGCCGACGCCACGCGGCAGTTACGGCGCGACCTACATCGACGGCCGCATCGTGGTGGTCGGCGGCGAGGAACCCACCATGGTGCTGAACGTCGTGGAGATGTACGACATCGCCGACGCGAAGTGGAGCACCCTGCCCCCGATGCCGACCGCGCGCCACGCCGAAGTGGTGGCGACGGTGGGGAACACGGTCTACTGCATCGGCGGCGCGAACCGGCCGACCCACGAGGGGCCGATCGCGACGGTGGAGGCGCTGGACTTCATGTAGCGGCGGTGACCGCGCGCCCGGATCAATCGACTGGCGCGGGTGATGCGTTCAGCATTGCGCGCACATCGGGGCAATAGGTGGAATGGGCAACGCTCACCATGGATGCGACCTCTTTGAGCGATACCTTCCGCGAATCCAAATTGGGGTGGATGCCCTGGGCGATCTGGTCATACGAGTAGCCCCAGGCGATGTCGTCGCAGATGAGCCGCCCCATCGTGGTGAGAGGGAGGTCGTGATCGGCGGGCCAGGTGAGACCGAGGGTGTGCAGCCGGGCCAAGTAGGCGTCGTCGGCGGTGTCGGCGGTCGCCATGCCCGGGTTCGTCAACAGCACGGCCCCGGCCAGCACCGGGGCGGTCAGTCCGGCGAGCCGGCGCGGTGAGAGCATGTCTTTGCTTCCTTTCCCGGGGTGCAACCGAATCCGGCGGGGCGCAGTGGATTACGCATATCGTCGCCGCGGCAGGCGACGTCGCGGAACGCCGCGCGGCTGAAACCGCCATGCCAAGCAAACTAGATCAGGCGGGTGCGCGTGTCAGCATGCGCAGCATTTGTATTCGATATGTGTTGCGCCGGGGGCATACACATCACCGGGCCGCGGACAGCGCGGGCTCGCCCCGGCGGCGCCGGCAATCCGCCCTCAGAGCCAGGTGTCCTGGGTGGTGGCGGTGAGGAACGCCTCGAGGTCGTCGCGCCACTGTGCGGGCGTGGTCTTGTCCGGTTCGATCCCGGTGTATTCCCCGCGGTAGAACAGCAGGGGGCGCGGCTTGATCTTGGGCGCCTCCGACAACGACTGGACGGCGCCGAAAACCACGAAGTGGTCGCCGCCGTCGTGCACGGACGCCACCGTGCAGTCGATGTAGGCCAGCGACCCGTCGATGATCGGGGACCCGAGTTCTGAGGCGTGCCAGTCGATTCCGGCGAACTTGTCGGGTTCCTTCGAGCCGAAGCGCGCGGATACGTGCTTCTGCTTCTCGGTCAGCACGTTGACGCAGAACCGGCCGCTGGCCTCGATGGCTTGCCAGGATCGCGACACCTTGGTGGGGCAGAACAACACCAGCGGCGGGTCCAACGACAACGCCGCGAACGACTGGCAGGCGAAGCCGACCGGTACGTCGTCGTGCACCGTGGTGATGATGGTGATGCCGGTGCAGAACTGGCCGAGCACCTGCCGGAAGGAACGGGGATCGATCGGTGCCGACATGGTCAGCCGCGGGCGCCGACCGTGAAGTCGTGGCCCCACAAACTCACGGCGGTGCTTTCCCGGGCGACCCAGCCGTCGTCCTCGACTTGCCTACCCTCGCAGCCGAATTCGACGTCGAACCCGCCCGGTGTCTTCATGTAGAACGACAGCATCAGGTCGTTGACGTGCCGGCCGAGCGTGGCCGACATGGGCACCTTGCGGCGCAACGCGCGGTCCAGGCACAGGCCCACGTCGTCGGCGTTTTCGACCTCGATCATCAGGTGCACGATGCCGCTGGGCGTCGGCAGCGGCAGGAAGGCCAGACTGTGGTGGCGCGGGTTGCAACCGAAGAACCGCAGCCATGCCGGCGCGCCGTCGGCGGGCCGGCCCACCACCTGCGGCGGCATCCGCATCGAGTCGCGCAGCTTGAAGCCGAGCACGTCGCGGTAGAAGTGCAGGGCCTCGTCGTCGTCGCGGGTGGACAGCACCACGTGCCCCAGCCCCTGCTCACCGGTGACGAACTTGTGCCCGTAGGGGCTGACCACGCGGCGGTGCTCCAGCGCCACCCCGTGGAAGACCTCCAGGCAGTTGCCGGACGGGTCGGCGAACCGGATCATCTCGACGACACGGCGGTCCGCCAGTTCGGCGGCGGTGGCCTCCTTGTACGGCACACCCTCGAGGTCGAGCCGGTTCCGGATCTCTTGCAGCCCTTCGGCGTTGGCGCACTCCCAGCCGGCCTCCATCAGGTGGTCACGCTCGCCCGGCACGATCACCAGCCGGGCCGGGAAGTCGTCCATCCGCAGGTACAGCGCACCCTCGGTGTTACCGCTCCCCTCGACCATGCCGAGCACCTTCAGGCCGTATTCACGCCAGGCCGCCATGTCGGTGGCCTCGATGCGCAGGTACCCCAGCGATCGGATGCTCATCACGCACCTCCCAGGAAATCAACGGTCAATTTGTTGAACTCGTCGAACTTCTCCACCTGCGCCCAATGCCCACACTGCCCGAAAACGTGGAGCTGCGCACGCGGAATGGTCTTCAGCGCGACCAGCGCGCCGTCGAGCGGGTTGACCCGGTCCTCGCGACCCCAGATCAGCAGCACGGGCTGGCGCAGCCGGTGCACCTCGCGCCACATCATCCCGAGCTCGAAATCGGTTCCCGCGAACGACATTCCCATCGCGCGGGTCGCCGTCAGCGACTCCGGCGTGCTGGCCAGTGCGAACCGCTCGTCGATCAGCTCGGGGGTGATCAGCTTCTGGTCGTAGACCATGACGCGCAGGAACGCCTCGAGGTTTTCCCGGGTCGGTGCGGCCGAGAACTTGCCGAGCCGTTTGACGCCCTCGGTCGGGTCGGGGGCGAACAGGTTGATGCTCAGTCCGCCGGGGCCCATCAACACCAGCCGGCCGGCCCGGTCGGGATGGTCGAGGGCGAACCGCACCGCGGTGCCCCCGCCCAGCGAATTGCCCACCAGCGGAACACGCCCCAGGCCGAGCTGGTCGAAGAGGCCCTTGAGCGCCCGCGCGGCGTACCGGTTGAACTGGCCGTGCTCGGCGCGCTTGTCGGAGAGCCCATAGCCGGGCTGGTCGACGGCCAGCACGTGGAACCGCTGCGCCAGCACCGGGATGTTGCGGGAGAAGTTCGTCCAGCTCGCCGCGCCCGGACCGCCGCCGTGCAGCAGCACCACGGTCTGGTCGTTGCCGGCCCCGGCCTCGTGGTAGTGCAGCTTCAGCGGTCCGTCGACGTCGACTTCGGCGAAGCGCGAGGTCGACTCGAACGTCAGCTCTTCGGTCGCCGTCACGGCGTCAGACCATCGTGTCGCCCGGCGGCAACCCGAATTCGTTGTTCCCGAAGATCTGGTAGGCCCGCTCGGGGTCGTTGGCCGCGTGCACCCGGCCGGCGTGCGCATCCCGCCAAAAGCGTTGCACCGGTTGGTCGTTGCCCAGGGCGGTCGCGCCGGAGGCCTCGAACAGCCGGTCGATCGACGCGATCGCGCGTCCGGTCGCCCGGACCTGGTCGCGGCGGGCGCGGGCGCGCAGCTCGAACGGGATCTCCTTGCCCGCGGACAACAGTGCGTACTCGTCGGCGACGTTTCCGCTCAGCTGGCGCCAGGCCGCGTCGATGTCGCTGGCCGCCTCGGCGATGCGCACCTTGGCGAACGGGTCGTCCTTGGCCTTCTCGCCGGCGAACGCCGCGCGCACCCGCTTGCCCTGGTGCTCCACGTGCGCGTCGTACGCGCCGTAGGCCATGCCGACGATCGGCGCGGAAATGGTGGTGGGGTGCATTGTGCCCCAAGGCATCTTGTAGACCGGTGCGGTGTTCGTCTGGTACCCGCCGGCGGTGCCGTCGTTCATCGCCTTGTAGGACAGGAACCGGTGCCGGGGCACGAAGACGTCCTTGACGACCACGGTGTTACTGCCGGTGCCGCGCAGGCCGACGACGTGCCACACGTCGTCGATGCGGTATTCGCTGCGGGGGATCAGGAAGCTGCCGAAGTCGACCGGGCGGCCGTCCTTGATCACCGGACCGCCGAGGAAGGCCCAGGTGGCATGGTCACATCCCGAGGACCAGTTCCACGATCCGTTGACCAGGTATCCGCCGTCGGTCACCACGCCCGCGCCCATCGGCGCGTACGACGACGACACCCGCACGTTCGGGTCCTCGCCCCAGACTTCCTCCTGGGCCTGCTGGTCGAACAGCGCCAGGTGCCAGTTGTGCACGCCGATGATCGAGCTCACCCAGCCGGTGGAACCGCAGGCGCTGGCCAGCCGCCGCACCGCCTCGTAGAACAGGCCCGGGTCGCATTGCAGCCCGCCCCACTGCTCGGGTTGCAGCAGGGTGAAGAAACCGACGTCCTGGAGCTCCTGAACGGTCTCGTCAGGCAGCCGCCGCAAATCCTCCGTGGCCTGAGCGCGCTCGGAGATCCGCGGCAGTAGGTCGTCGATGCCGGCCAACACCGACTGCGCGTCACGCTGTTGAATGGACGTCACTAGGTTTGCCTCCTGGGCCAAACTTACTCAGTGGACTTACACCAGAGACTAGAACACGTTCCGATTTGTGTCGAGCAGGGTATTCCTGCGGCTGGTAGCGATACGAATCCACTTTTCTGTAACATGTTCTAGTTGAAACGAGAGGGAGGATCGGTCTTGGTCGAGGCCAATCTCGACGAGCCGCTCGGTGACCACGTCCTTGAACTGCAGATCGCCGAGGTCGTCGCCGAGACGGACGACGCGCGGTCGCTGGTTTTCGCGGTGCCCGACGAGCCGGGCGATCCCGGCATCCCGCCCGAACGGCTGCGCTACGCGCCCGGCCAGTTCCTGACGCTGCGCGTGCCCAGCGAGCGCACCGGCTCGGTGGCCCGCTGCTACTCGCTGTGCAGCTCGCCGTTCACCGACGACGCGCTGACCGTCACGGTCAAGCGGACCGCCGACGGGTATGCCTCGAACTGGCTGTGCGAGCACGCGCGGACGGGCATGCGGATCCACGTGCTGGCCCCGTCGGGCAACTTCGTCCCGAAAACGCTCGACGACGACTTCCTGCTGATGGCGGCGGGCAGTGGGATCACCCCGATCATGTCGATCGCCAAGTCGGCGCTCGCCGAGGGCGGTGGCCAGGTGACCCTGCTGTACGCCAATCGCGATGAGAAGTCGGTGATCTTCGGCGACGCGCTGCGCGAGCTGTCCGCCAAGTATCCGGACCGGCTCACCGTGGTGCACTGGCTGGAATCGGTGCAGGGGATGCCGAGCGTGGCCGCGCTGGCCAAGCTCGCCGCGCCCTATACCGATCGGCCCGTCTACATCTGCGGGCCCGGCCCCTTCATGGATGCCGCCCGCGAGGCGCTGGAGTCGCTCAAAGTGCCTGCGGCGCAGATACATATCGAGGTTTTCAAGTCGCTGGACTCCGACCCGTTCGCGGCGGTGAAGATCGAGGACACCGCCCCGGGCGACCAGCCGCCCGCCACCGCGGTGGTCCAGCTGGACGGCGAGACCCACACCGTGTCGTGGCCCCGCAACGCCAAGTTGCTCGACGTCTTGCTCGCCAAGGGCCTCGACGCGCCGTTCTCCTGCCGCGAGGGCCACTGCGGCGCGTGCGCATGCACCTTGAAAACCGGCAAGGTGAGCATGGAGGTCAACGACGTGCTCGAGCAGCAGGACCTCGACGACGGCCTCATCCTGGCCTGTCAATCTCACCCGGAATCTGATTCGGTAGAAGTCACCTACGACGAGTAGTCGCGGGGCTAGGTTCACCCTCAGGGTCGGCGAACCGAAAGGGGAGCGGGATGAAGCGGCTGATAACGGTGTTTGCCGTCGTCGGATCGGCGTTGACGTTCGCGCCCGCCCCGGCCGCCGGGGCGGCCAGCAACACCGCCACCACGCTGTTCCCGCTGGACGGGCCCAACCAGCTGGAGACGCGGACCGTCCTGAACTGCTTCAAGTCCGACGGCCACTGCGACTTCACCGCCGGCGCGGACATGCTGACGCCGGACGGGGTGACCGGCTTCCCGCCGGGCCTGTGGGCGCGGCAGACCACCGAGATCCGGTCGTCGAACCGGCTGGCCTACCTGGACGCGCACGCCACCAGCCAGTACGAGCGGGTGATGAAGTCGATGGGGTCAGACGAGATCACCACCGTCTACTTCGGGGAGGGCCCGCCGGACAAATACCAGACCAGCGGCCGCATCGACTCCACCGACTGGCAGACGGGCCAGCCCAAGACCGACAACAACGTCATCGTCTGCACCCACATCCAGGTGGTCTATCCCGGGATCAACACCACCTCGCCCAGCACCTGCGCCCAGACGACGTTTTCCTAGGTTCTCCGCCGCCCAGATTGCGCCCACGGTCGTGATTTCGTGCTATCCACGACCGCGGCGGCAATCTCGGCGGATTTGCGAACGACCTAGCGCGGGAGGCCCAGCAGCCGCTCGGCGGCCACGGTGAGCAGGATCTGCTCGGTGCCGCCGGCGATGGTGAGGCAGCGGGTGTTCAGGAAGTCGTACACCGCGTGGTTGCGGACCAGCCCGCCGCCCTCGGAGACGTCCATCATGTACTCGGCCAGCGCCTGCCGGTAGCGCACCCCGATGAGCTTGCGGACGCTGGACTGCGCGCCCGGGTCCTGCCCGCCCACGGCGAGCTGGGCGATCCGCTGGTCGAGCAGCGCGCCGGTTTGGGCGATGGCGATCAACCGGCCCAGCCGATCCTGTTGCGCGGCATCGAGATCCAGCTCCGCGAGCACCTTGAGCAGCTCCTCCATCGGGTTGCCCAGCGCGGTGCCGGTGGCCATCGCGATCCGCTCGTTGGCCAGCGTCGTGCGGGCCAGCCGCCAGCCGTCGTTCACCGCGCCGACCACCATCTCGTCTGGGACGAACACGTTGTCCAAAAAGACCTCGTTGAACAGCGAGTCACCGGTGATCTCGCGCAGCGGGCGGATCTCGATACCCGGCGCCTTCATGTCGACCAGGAAGTAGGTGATGCCCTTGTGCTTCGGCGCCTCCGGATCCGTGCGCGCCAGGCACACGCCCCATCGCGCCTTGTGCGCCGCCGAGGTCCAAACCTTCTGCCCGGTGAGCAACCAGCCGCCGTCACCGCGCACGGCCTTGGTGCGCAGCGACGCCAGGTCGGACCCGGCGCCCGGCTCGGAAAACAGCTGGCACCAGAGGAATTCGCCGCGCAACGTGCCCGGCACGAAGCGCTCGATCTGCTCCGGCGTGCCGTGCTCGAGGATGGTCGGCGCGGCCCACCAGCCGATCACCAGGTCCGGGCGGGCCACCCCCGCCGCCGCCAGCTCCTGGTCGATCAGCAGTTGCTCGGCCGGGGACGCGCCGCGCCCGTGCGGCGCCGGCCAGTGCGGCGCCTGCAGCCCGGCCTCGGCCAGGGCCGCCTGCCGCTTGCCCTCCGGCAGCGCGGCGATCTCCGCGACCGTCGCGGCGAGGTCCGCGCGCTGGTCCTCGACGTCGGTGAGGTCGATACCCAGGCGCCGGCGCACGCCCGACTGAGTCAGTTCGGTGATGCGGCGCAGCCAGCGCTCGGCGCCGCCGAGGAACCGGCCGATGGCGTGCGCCCGCCGCAGGTACAGGTGCGCGTCGTGCTCCCACGTGCAGCCGATGCCGCCGAGGACCTGGATGCAGTCCTTGACGTTGGCCTTCGCGGCGGCGATGCCGATGCCGGCGGCCAGGGCGGCCGCGATCGAGAGCTGGCCGGCGTCGCTGTCCGCCGCGGCGCGGGCGGCGTCGGCCGCGGCCACCTCGGCCTGCTCGGCGCGACAGAGCATCTCCGCGCACAGGTGCTTGACGGCCTGGAAGCTGCCGATCGGCTTGCCGAACTGCTCGCGGACCTTGGCGTAGTCGACGGCGGTGTCCAGGGACCATCGGGTCACGCCGGCCGCCTCGGCCGCCAGCACGGTCGCCGCCAATTCCTCGACGCGCTCGGGGGATTCGACGACGCTGGCCGGCGCCGACGTCAGCTCCACCCGGGCCAGCGGGCGGGAGAAGTCGGTGGCCTCCAGCGGCTCGATCCGCACGCCCGGAGACGCGGCGTCGACCAGCAGCCACTGCCCCGCGGCGGGGAGCAACAGGATGCCGCCGTCGGCGGCACCCAACGCCAGCGGCACGGCGCCGGACGCCCGGGAGGTTTCGGCGTCGAACCGGACGTCGCCTTCCAGCGCCAGCCCGGCGAAGCGTTCGCCGGCGGCCAGCGCCGCCGCCAGGTCGGGGTCGGTGACGACGAGCGTCGCCAGGGCGGTGGTGGCCACCGGCCCGGGCACCAGCGCCTTGGCCGCCTCCTCGACCATCGCGCACAGGTCCTCGACGGTGCCGCCGGCGCCGCCGTGCTCCTCCGGGATCGCGACGCCGAAGATGCCCAGCTCCGCCAGCCGGGCGAACACCGGGCGCCACGCGTCCGCGTCGCCCTGCTCCACCGCGCGGATCGCCGCGGTCCCGCCCGGACCGGACGTCGCATTGCGGGCCCAGTCGCGCACCAGGGCGCGCGCGGCGAACTGCTCGTCTGTGACGGTCGCAACCACTCTTGGGACCTCCGCGTCCTCGATTCGGCGTGACGTGGGGCCTACGACCCCTAGCCCTCGATTCTCCTGCTTGCCTCGGGTCGCTGCGCAACCCGCCTCCCCGCAGACTAGAACGTGTTCTAATAGTGCCAGCGATCGACCGTCAAGTCGAACGGCATCACAGCAGCACACGCGGCTGTCCCGGCGGTACGGAGGTGGGAAATTCACACTCAGCATGCGTATCGTTTGCAAGCGAGCCGCCAGGAACAGGAGCAACCCGCCACATGCCAGCCAGTGCCAACTCGAGCCGCGCTTCTGACTCGCAGCCGCGCGAGGTGGTGAACGTGGCGGTTTTGGCGGAGTCGGAGCTCGGCTCGGAGGCCCAGCGGGAACGCCGCAAGCGCATCCTGGACGCCACCATGGCCATCGCATCCAAGGGCGGCTACGAAGCGGTCCAGATGCGTGCCGTCGCGGACCGCGCCGACGTGGCGGTGGGCACGCTGTACCGGTACTTCCCGTCGAAGGTGCACCTGCTGGTGTCGGCCCTGGGCCGCGAATTCAGCCGCATCGACGCCAAGACCGACCGCTCATCGGTCGCCGGGGGTACGCCGTTTCAGCGGCTGAACTTCATGGTCGGCAAGCTCAACCGCGCCATGCAGCGCAATCCGTTGCTCACCGAGGCGATGACGCGCGCCTACGTCTTCGCCGACGCGTCGGCGGCCAGCGAGGTCGACCAGGTCGAGAAGCTGATCGACTCGATGTTCGCCCGGGCGATGGCCGACGGCGAACCGACCGAGGACCAGTACCACATCGCCCGGGTCATCTCCGACGTCTGGCTGTCCAACCTGCTAGCCTGGCTCACCCGGCGCGCCTCGGCGACCGACGTCAGCAAGCGGTTGGATCTGGCGGTGCGGTTGCTGATCGGCGACCAGAACGGCGGCTAGCCCGGCGGGCCGGCGGTGCGGCCGCGGACCAGCTCGGTGTCCAACACCTCGACGACGGGCAGGCCCGACCGCGGCGGGCTCAACAGCAGCTCTCCCGCGCGGCGGCCCTTCTGCAGGCTCGGCTGCGACACCGTCGTCAGCCCCCGGCCGAGCGCGTCGGGCACCCCGTCGAAACCCGTGACCGTCATCTGCCCGGGCACGTAAATGCCATGTGCGCGAAGGTAATCCATCGCGGACAGCGCCAAGATGTCGGCCGTGCACATCAGCGCGGTGATCCGCGGGTTGGCCTCCAGCGCCGCCCTGGCGGCGGCGCCACCGGAGTCCGGCTGGTGTTCGTAGCTCTCCACCACGGTCAGCGCGTCGAGGTCGACTCCGGCCGCCGCCATCGCCTCCCACACCCCGATGATGCGTTCGCGCTGCACGTCGAAGGCCGGCGACCGCAGCCGGTCGGCGTCCACCAGCCCTTGCCGGCGGTCCCGGCCCAGCCGCATGGTCAGCAGCCCGATCTCGCGATGCCCCAGCCCGAGCACGTAGTCCGCCAGCTCGCGCATCGCCGCCCGGTCGTCGATACCGACCCGGGAGACCCCGGCGAGCCCCTTCGGCTGGTCGACGACCACGACCGGCAGCCGGCGCTGCAAGACGACCTGCAGATACGGGTCGTCCTCGCAGACCGAATACACCACGAAGCCGTCCACGCCGGCGCCCAGCACCGCGCCCGTCCCGTCCTGGATGCTGCGCCCGGGGCCGACGGCCACCAGCAGCAGTCCCTGGCCGAGCTCCTCGCAGGACTGGGCGACCCCGGCGACGAAATCCCGCGCGGCGGGGTCGCTGAAGAAGTAGGTCAGCGGTTCGGCCATCACCAGGCCGACCGCACCCGCCTTGCGGGTGCGCAGCGAGCGCGCCACCGGATCGGGGCCCGGGTATCCCAGCCGCTTGGCCGTCGCGAGCACCCGTTCGCGCAGGTCGGCGGAGAGCTGATCCGGCCGGTTGAAGGCGTTCGAAATCGTGGTGCGCGAAACCTTCAGTTCGTCCGCCAACGATGCCAGAGTCGCACGCCGGCGCGATGCGGGACTCACGTCCGGTGACGCTACAGCGAATCCGCATCGGCGCCTAAGCGGTGGCGACCCCCGACTTTGTAGATGGAAACGATTTTCATTAGTATTGTGGGTCGGCCGGTCGGCCGGTGAGAGGAAATCGGACGTGCGCATGGCGCTCAAGCGGGGACGACGGGCGGCGGCCGGCGCGCTGCCCGCCGCGCTGGTCTTGCTGGCCGCCGCCATCGCGCCCACCGGATGCGAAAGTCCGGCGCATCCGCGCGCGGCCACCGTCGTGGCCTCCACCGCCGTCTGGGGCAGCGTGGCGAGCGCCATCGCCGGCCGTCACATCACGGTCAACTCCATCCTGACCGGGGGCGACACCGACCCGCACTCGTATGCGGCCAGCCCGTCGGACGCCGCCGCCATCGCCGACGCCACCCTGGTCGTCTACAACGGCGGCGGCTACGACCCCTGGGTGGAGCAGGTGCTCGCCGGGCACCCGGGCGTGAAATCGATCGGCGCCTATTCGTACCTGAGACCGGCCGTCCCCGGGGGGCAACCGGCCAACGAGCATGTGTTCTACGACCTCGACGTCGCCAAATCGGTGGCGTTCGCGATCGCCGAACGCATGTCCGCCATCGACCCGGCCCACGCCGCCGACTATCGGGGCAACGCCGCCGAGTTCTGCCGCGGCGCCGACGCCGTCGTCATCTCCGAACACGCCATCGCCAGCGCCTATCCCGGCACCGGGGTGATCGCGACCGAACCGGTCGGCTACTACCTGCTGGCGGCGTCCGGGCTCATCGACCGCACGCCGTCGACCTTCACCGCCGCCAACGAGAACGAAACGGATCCCTCGCCGTCCGACATGGCGTTCGTCCTCGACCTGATCGCCCGCCGTCAGGTGGCGGCGCTGCTTATCAACCCCCAGACGTCCACCGCGGCGATCAACGCGCTGCGCGACGCCGCGCGCCGCGCGGGCGTGCCGGTGACGAACGTGAGCGAAACGCTGCCCGTCGGAACCGATTACCTGACCTGGCAGCGCGGCACGGTCAACCAGCTGCTGGCCGCGCTGCAGTCGGGCCGGTCGGTACAGCCGTGAGCCTCGACGCGGTACCCGCCCTCGACCGCTACCCCGACACCGTGTCGCTGCGCGGTGCCCGGCTGGCGTTCGGTGATCGCGTGCTGTGGGACCACCTCGACCTGTCGGTCTCGCGCGGCGAGTTCATCGCGGTCCTCGGCCCGAACGGCAGCGGCAAGACCTCGCTGCTCAAGGTGCTGCTGGGCCAGCTGTCGCTGTCGGCCGGGGTCGCGCTGGTGGGCGGCAAGCCGCTGGGCGCGGGTGGCCGCCGCGTCGGCTACGTGCCGCAACACCGGCCGATGGACCACGACGTGCTGCTTCGGGGGCGCGACCTGGTCCGGCTGGGCGTCGACGGGCATCGCTGGGGCGGCCTGCCCCTGAGGTCGGCCGACCGGGCCCGCCGGCGCGTGGCCGTCGCCGACGCGCTGCGACAGGTCAACGCCGAACACCTGGCCGACGTCTCGGTGGGCGTGATGTCGGGCGGCGAGCTGCAGCGGGTGCGAGTCGCGCAGGCGCTGGTGAGCGACCCGATGCTGCTGCTGTGCGACGAGCCGCTGTTGGCCCTGGACCCGGCGAACGCGAGGCTGGTCTCCGCGCTGATCGAGCGCCGCCGCCGGGACGCCGGGACCACCGTCATCGTCGTCACCCACGACCTCAACGCGATCCTGCCGTACGTGGACCGGCTGGTTTACCTGGTCGACGGACGATTCCGGATCGGCACCGTGGAAGAAGTGATGACGACCGAGACGCTCTCCATGCTGTATCGGGCCGACATCGCGGTGGTGAAGGTCAGGGACCGCTACGTGGTGGTGGGCGACACGACCGAGGGCGCCCACCCGTGAATCACCGGCTCACCGACGTCCTGGCTCATCTGCTCGACTTCGGCATCACCGCCCACCTGCTGGGCCACGATTTCGTCCAGCAGGCGTTGCTGGCGGCCGCGCTGCTGGGGCTGGTGGCCGGGCTGATCGGGCCGTTCATCGTGATGCGCCAGATGTCGTTCGCCGTGCACGGGTCCAGCGAATTGTCCTTGACCGGTGCGGCTTTCGCGCTGCTGGTCGGCGCCGAGGTGGGGGTGGGCGCGCTGGTCGGCAGCGCTCTGGCGGCCGCGCTGTTCGGCGTCCTGGGGCGGCGGGCCCGCGAACGCGACTCGGTCATCGGCGTGGTGCTGGCCTTCGGCCTGGGCCTGGCCGTGCTGTTCATCTACCTGTACCCGGGCCGGACCACGACCAGTTTCGCGTTGCTCACCGGACAGATCGTCGGCGTCGGCTACACCGGGCTGGCCATGCTGGCGCTGGTGTGCGTGCTGGTGATCGCCGTCATCGCGACCTGCTACCGCCCGTTGCTGTTCGCCACCGTCGATCCCGACGTCGCCGCGGCCCGCGGCGTGCCCGTGCGCGCGCTGGGCATCGTGTTCGCGGCCCTGGTCGGCGTGGTGGCCGCCCAGGCCGTGCAGATCGTCGGGGCGCTGCTGGTGATGTCGCTGCTGATCACGCCGGCGGCCGCGGCCGCGCGCGTGGTGTCCTCCCCGGCCGCGGCGATGGTCGCCTCGATCGTCTTCGCCGAGGTTTCCGCCGTCGGCGGCATCGTGCTGTCGCTGGCGCCCGGGGTCCCGGTATCGGTCTTCGTCGCGGGGATTTCGTTCCTGATCTACCTGTTCTGCTGGTTGCTCGGGCGCCGGCAGGGGGCCGCCGCTTAAGCTTGTCGGCACAGATCGGCCCGGTGTGCGAAAGGCTGTGGTGCGTAGGCAATTCCCGATCCTGCTGCAGGCGGCGGTGTGCGCCCTCACGGCCGGGTGCACCACCGTCGTCGGCGGCAGCGCCGCGCCCGCGGACACCCACGGTCCGCTGACGCAGGCCCCGGTGCCCGTCACCGCGCTGGACGGGTTGCTGCTCGACGACAGGAAGATCGACGACATCGTGGGCCTGGGAATGCGGGTCCGGTATCGCACGCAGGAGATGTGGGACTCGAGCCAGACGTTCGGCGAGAAGAGCTGCCTGGCGATGGCCGGGCCCGCCCAGCAGGCCGTGTATGCGGACACCGGCTGGACCGCGGTGCGCGGCGAACGACTGGACGACAGCTTCGCCGACCCCACGGTGCGCAACTACTCCGCCAACCAGGCCGTGATCGCCTACCCCGCGGCCCGTCAGGCCGACGCGTTCTACGACGCCTCGGTCCGAAGGTGGTCCGCCTGCGCCAATCGCCGATTCGTCGACCATCCTCCCGGTCAGCCCGAGACCGCTTGGGCGGTAGGCGATTCCCACAAGGTCGGCGGCACGCTCAGCACGTCCGAGGAACAGGTGGGCAGCGAGGACGGCTGGCGGTGTCAGCGCGCGCTGACCGCGCGCAACAACATCGTCATCGACGTGGAGGCGTGCGGCTCCTTCCTGCCCGGCGCGGCCGCGGTCGACGTGGCCCAGCAGATCGCGGCCGCGGTCGCCACCCGGTAGCGACGGGGAAGCCTCTCCGCACGGCGCCGGCGCCGCCCCATAAGCTGGGCGGGTGGCCCGCATCGACCTCAACGCCGACCTGGGCGAGGGCTTCGGCGTCTGGCGCCTCGGGGACGATGACGCGATGCTGCGGATCGTCACCAGCGCCAACGTGGCGTGCGGGTTCCACGCGGGCGATCCCGCCGAATTGTTGCGGGTCTGCCGGTCCGCCGGCGAGCGCGGCGTCCGCATCGGGGCGCAGGTGAGCTATCGAGACCTGGCCGGGTTCGGCAGGCGCTTCATCGACGTCGCCGCCGACGACCTCGCCGCGGATCTGGTGTATCAGATCGGCGCCCTGCAGGCGATCGCGCGGGCCGCCGGCTCCGCCGTGTCCTACGTCAAACCCCATGGCGCCCTGTACAACACGATCGTGACCCACCGCGAGCAGGCGGCCGCGGTCGCCGAGGCGGTGGCGATGGTGGACCCGGCGCTGCCGGTGCTGGGCATGGCGGGCTCGGCGTTTTTCGACGAGGCGGCCCGCCGCGGCCTGCGGACGGTGGCCGAGGCCTTCGCCGACCGCGCCTACCGGGCGGACGGCCGGTTGGTGTCCCGCCGCGAGCCCGGCGCGGTGCTGCACGACCCAGCGGAGATCGCTGACCGCGTCGTCGGCATGGTGACGGCCGGCCGGGTCACCGCCGTCGACGGCACGCAGATCGCAGTCAACGTGGAATCGGTTTGCGTGCACGGCGATTCGCCCGGAGCGGTGCGGATCGCGACCGCCGTCCGCGATCGACTGGCGGCCGCCGGGGTCGGGATCGGGGCGTTCAGCTGATGCGGCTCAAACCCGGTCGCCCCGACATCGGGCGGTACGCGGACCGGTTCGACGCGCCCGCCGCCGAGCCCGGGTCCCTGTCGGTGCTGTGGATGGGCGTGGCGACGCTGCTGATCGACGACGGGTCGTCTGCGCTGCTGACCGACGGCTACTTCTCCCGGCCGAGCCTGGCGCGGGTGGCCGCCGGCAAGGTGGCGCCGTCGCCGGCCCGCGTCGACGGCTGCCTGGCCCGGGCGAAGGTGTCCCGGCTGGAGGCCGTCGTCCCGGTGCACACCCACGTCGACCACGCGCTGGATTCCGCGCTGGTGGCCGACCGCACCGGTGCGCGCCTGGTCGGCGGTGAGTCGGCGGCCAACGTCGGGCGCGGCTACGGCCTGCCCGAGGACCGGCTCGTGGTGGCCGCCGGCGGTGAGCCGATTGCGCTGGGCGCCTACGACCTGACGCTGATCGAGTCGCATCACTGCCCGCCGGACCGGTTCCCGGGCACGATCGACGCGCCGCTGACGCCGCCGGTCAAGGCGTCCGCCTACCGCTGCGGCGAGGCCTGGTCGGCGCTGGTGCACCACCGGGCGTCGGGCCGGCGGCTGCTGATCCAGGGCAGCGCCGGTTTCGTCGAGGGCGCGCTGGCCGGCCGGCGCGCCGACGCGGTCTACCTATCCGTCGGCCAGCTGGGCCTGCGGCCGAGGTCATACCTCGTCGACTACTGGACCGAGACCGTGCGCGCGGTCGGCGCGCGCCGGGTGATCCTGATTCACTGGGACGACTTCTTCCGGCCGCTGTCAAAGCCGCTGCGCGCCTTGCCCTATGCCGGCGACGACCTGGACTGCTCCATCCGTGTCCTCGACGAGTTGGCCGCCCGGGACGGTGTCGCGCTGCACCTGCCGACGGTGTGGCGGCGCGAGAACCCCTGGGCGTGAAGCGGTTCTAGAACATTGACGCTGACCCTTGCGCTGGCGCTGCTCGCCGCCGTCCTGGCCTTCGCCGTCGTGCGCCCACGGGGCTGGCCGGAGGCGGTGGCGGCCCTTCCCGCCGCCCTCAGCCTGATCGCGGTGGGGGCCATATCGGTGCATCAGGCGGCGGAGGAAGTCGCCGGGCTCGCGGGGGTGGTCGGGTTTTTGGGCGCGGTGCTGGTGCTGGCCAAGCTGTGCGACGACGAGGGCTTGTTCGAGGCGGCGGGTGCGGCGATCGCCCGCGGACGTGTCGGATCGGGCCCTCTGCTGCGGCGGGTGTTCGTGATCGCCTCGCTGATCACCGCGGTGCTGAGCCTGGACACCGCGGTGGTCTTGCTGACCCCGGTGGTGCTGGCCGCCGTCCGCCGGTTGCGAACCCCGGTGCGGCCGTACGCCTATGCCACCGCACACCTGGCGAACGGGGCATCGCTGCTGTTGCCGGTGTCGAACCTGACCAACCTGCTGGCGTTTCACGCCGCCGACCTTTCGTTCACCCGGTTCACGCTGCTGATGGCGTTGCCGTGGGTGGGCGTGGTGGTCACGCTCTACGCGGTATTCCGCTGGTTTTTTGCCAAGGACCTGCGCGTGCAGCCCCGCCCGGACGAGCCCGGGCCCCCGCCGCACCCCCCGGTGTTCGTGTTGGTGGTCATGGGGCTGACGCTGGCCGGGTTCGCGGTGGGCCAGACGGTCGGGGTGGCCCCGGCCTGGGTGGCCCTCGCCGGCGCCGTGGTGCTGGCCGTGCGCAGCCTGAGCCGCGGGCACACCTCGGTGGTGGACGTCGCCCGTTCGGCCCACGTGTCGTTCCTGGTCTTCGTGCTGGCGCTGGGCGTCGTGGTCCGGGCGGTCATGCTCAACGGCATGGACAGGGCCATGTCGGCGGTGCTGCCGTCCGGCTCGACGCTGCCCGCACTGCTCGCCATCGCCGCCGTGGCGGCCGTGCTGGCCAATGTCGTCAACAACCTGCCCGCCACGCTGGTGCTGCTGCCCCTGGTCGCGCCGAGCGGACCGGTCGCGATCCTGGCCGTCCTGCTCGGGGTCAACATCGGGCCCAACCTGACCTACGTCGGTTCCCTGTCGAACCTGTTGTGGCGGCGGGTGCTCCGCCACCACGACGTCGACGCCGGCGTGGGCGAATACACCCGTCTCGGGGTGTGTACCGTGCCGGCGTCCCTGCTGATCGCGGTGCTCGCGCTGTGGGCGTCGGCGCGGTTGCTCGGCGTCTAGCTCT
>NZ_GG770553.1:221491-229951 GCF_000164135.1 Mycobacterium parascrofulaceum ATCC BAA-614
CCGCGGCGGTAGGCCGGCGGCAGCGGCATGCCGAGCTGCCCCAGCACGGCGCGCAACAGCGTCGGGTAGTCGGTGATGAGTCCGTCGACGCCGTCGGCGATCTGTTCGCGCATGGTGTCGGCGTCGTCGACCGTCCACGGAATCACCCTGAGCCCCAGCGCATGCGCGTGGTCGACGTACGGTTTGCCGTTGACCAGCCGGTAGCTGGGCGCGACGACGTCCGCGCCCACCAGCTTCGCCCCGGCCACCGGGTCACCTATAGCCGCGGCGTTCTCACCGGCCAGCCATGGCGAACCGGGCGCCCAGGTGTCCTCGCTGTACAACGCCACCAATGGAATTGAAGGTTCGTCCCGGTGAACCAGCGGCAGGGTCCGCCAGTCGAAGCTCTCTATCTCCACGCGATCGACCTTGCCGGCCGACCTGACCGCGGCCAGGATCACGTCGACGAACTGTTGGGGATCGGCCGAAGTGCCGGGCCGGCCGGCCGCCACCTTCGTTTCGATGTTGTAGCGCACCGCGGCGGGATAGGAATCGGCGAGCGCGAACACCTCCGGCAGGATGGCTATCTTGTTGCCGCGCACCACCTCGGCTTCGGGAAACTCGGCCAGCCGGCGTCCGCAGTCGAGCGTGCGGATCTGCGGCAGGGTGAGCTCGTGCACCAGCTTTCCGACGTAGGGGTACTGCGGATCCCCGGCGACCGCGGGGCCGGTGTCGTCACACTTCTCGGGGTCGATCGCCGGATCGTGCCACACCAGCGGTTGCCCGTCCCGCGTGATGTTGATGTCGAGTTCCAGCGTGCTGACACCCAATTCGATCGATTTCGCGAACGCACGCAGCGACTCCTCGGTGGTCTCCCCGCGCCCGCCGCGATGGGCCTGCAGGTCGAACCCCGGCGCCGGGGCGGCCGCCGCGGGCGACGCCAGGACACCGACGACGGCCAGCACCGCACCGAGGCGCGCGGGCCAGCGGCGCAGCGGGGTCACGTCCTGCGCTGGCGCGCGATCTCGGCGAGCACCACCCCGGCGGCCACCGAGGCGTTCAGCGATTCGGCCTGCCCGGCCATCGGGATCGACACCACCTCGTCGCAGTTCTGCCGCACCAGGCGCGACAGCCCTTTGCCTTCCGACCCGACGACCACCACCAGCGGGTCGGCGCCGTCCAGGTCATCGACCACGGTGTCGCCGCCGGCGTCCAGCCCGATCACCCGGATCCCGCGGTCGGCCCAATCCTTCAGCGTCCGGGTGAGATTGGTGGCCCGGGCGACCGGGATGCGGGCCGCCGCGCCGGCGCTGGTGCGCCAGGCCACGGCCGTCACCGACGCCGAACGGCGCTGCGGGATCAGCACGCCGTGGCCGCCGAAGGCCGCGACCGAACGCACGATCGCGCCCAGGTTGCGCGGATCGGAGATGTTGTCCAGCGCGACCAACAGCGGGGGCGGGGAGCCCAGGGCGGTCGCCAGCAGGTCGTCGGGGTGGGCGTAGCTGTACGGCGGGACCTGCAACGCGATGCCCTGATGCAAGTGGTTGCTGGTCATCCGGTCCAGGTCGGCACGCGGCACCTCGAGGATCGAGATGCCCGAATCCGCGGCGCGGGCGACGGATTCGGTCACCCGCTCGTCGGTGTCGGTGCCCAGGGCCACGTAGAGCGCCGTTGCCGGGACACCGGCGCGCAGGCACTCCAGCACCGGGTTGCGGCCGAGCACCGTTTCCGTCTCGTCGGTGGGCCGCTTGGCGGGCCGGCGCGGCGGGGACTGCGCGCGCTTGGCGGCGGGATGGTTGGGTCGCAGGTGCGCCGGGGGTGTGGGACCGCGCCCCTCCAGCGCGCGCCGGCGCTGCCCGCCCGAGCCCACGGTGGGCCCCTTCTTGGTGCCCGCCTTGCGTATTGCGCCGCGGCGGCGCGAATTGCCGGCCATTTACGGGTTCTGACCGGCCTGCAGCGACCACTGCGGCCCGTCGGCTGTGTCGGTCACCTCGATGCCGGCGATCTTCAGCCGATCCCGGATCTCGTCGGCGAGCGCCCAATTGCGTTGCTCGCGGGCCTTTTCCCGGTTCTCCAGTTCGGCCCGCACCAACACCTCGACGGCCGCCAGCGCGGCCGAGGTCTCGTCGCGGGTTTCCCAGCGCTCGTCGAGCGGGTCGCAACCCAGGATCCCCATCATGGCGCGGATCGCCCGGGCGTGCTGCAGGGCGCCGTCGTGGTCGCCGGAGTCGAGGGCGCGGTTGCCCTCGGCCCGGGCGTGGTGCACCTCGGCCAGCGCGGCCGGGACGGCCAGGTCGTCGTCGAGCGCCTCGGCGAACCGCGGCGTCCACTCGCCCGGCTCGACGCCGCCGACGCGGACGCGGACGCGGTGCAGGAATTCCTCAACGCCCACATAGGCTTTGACCGCATCCTGCAGGGCGTTGTCGGAGAATTCCAGCATCGAGCGGTAGTGCGCGCTGCCCAGGTAGTAGCGCAGCTCCGCCGGCCGCACCCGCTGCAGCAACGCGGGGATGGCCAGCACGTTGCCCAGCGACTTGCTCATCTTCTCGCCGCCCATGGTGACCCAGCCGTTGTGCAGCCAGTAACGGGCGAATCCGTCGCCGGCAGCGCGGCTCTGCGCGATCTCGTTCTCGTGGTGCGGGAAGACCAGGTCCATTCCGCCGCAATGGATGTCGAACTCCGGCCCCAGGTAGGTGCGCGCCATCGCCGAGCACTCCAGGTGCCAGCCGGGGCGCCCGCGGCCCCACGGGGTGGGCCAGGACGGCTCGCCGGGCTTGGCGGCCTTCCACAGGGTGAAGTCGCGCTGGTCGCGCTTGCAGGTCGCCACGCCCTCACCCTGGTGGACGTCGTCGATCTTGTGCCCGGACAGTTGGCCGTACTCCGGATAGCTGAGCACGTCGAAGTACACGTCGCCGCCCGCCGGGTACGCGTGGCCGGTTTCGATCAGCCGTTCCATCAACTCGACCATCTGGGTGATGTGTCCGGTGGCCCGGGGCTCGGCCGACGGCGGCAGGACGTCCAGGGCGTCGTAGGCGGCGCTGAACGCGCGTTCGTAGGTGGCCGCCCACTCCCACCACGGGCGGTCGGCCGCGGCGGCCTTGTTGAGGATCTTGTCGTCGATGTCGGTGACGTTGCGGATGAACGCGACGTCGCAGCCGCGGGCCATCAGCCACCGGCGCAGGATGTCGAAGGCCACGCCGCTGCGGACGTGCCCGATGTGCGGCAGGCCCTGGACGGTGGCGCCGCACAGGTAGATCGAGACGTGGCCCTCGCGCAGCGGGACGAAATCGCGCACGGCACCGGCCGCCGTGTCGTGTAGCCGCAAACGGGCGCGATCGGTCACGACGTGCCAGCTTACCGGGTGGTTCCGAGTCGCCCGGCCCTACGCGGGCCTCAGCCCACGGGGACGACCAAAGCGGTGGCGACGGCGGCGCGGCCCTCGCCGCGACCGGTCAGGCCCAGCCCGTCGGTCGTCGTCGCCGACACCGAGACCGGAGCACCCAGCAACTCGGAGAGCACGCGCTGGGCCTCGGCGCGGCGCGGGCCGATCCTGGGCTGGTTGCCGATCAGCTGCACCACGGCGTTTCCCACCCGGAGGCCGTCGCGCGCCACCAGGTCGCCGACGTGGCGCAGCATGTCGGCGCCGCTGACGCCCTTCCAGCGGGGGTCGTCGACGCCGAAGACCGCGCCGATGTCGCCCAGCCCCGCGGCCGACAGCAACGCGTCGCACAGCGCGTGCGCGCCCACGTCGCCGTCGGAGTGGCCGGCGCAGCCGTCGGCGCCGGGAAACAGCAGCCCCACCAGCCAGCAGGGTCGCCCGGGCTCGATCGGGTGCACGTCGACGCCCAGGCCGACGCGCGGCAGCCCGCTCACGGGCGCACGACCGCTTCGGCCAGCAGCAGGTCGAGCCGGGTGGTGATCTTGAACGCCAGCGGGTCGCCGTCGACCACCTGAACCTGGCCGCCGACGTGCTCGACCAGCGACGCGTCGTCGGTGAAGTCGGCGGTGCCCGCGCGCTGGTAGGCCCGCAGCAGCAGCTCCCGGGCGAAGCCCTGCGGCGTCTGCACGGCGCGCAGCCCGGCCCGCTCGGGCGTGCCCAGCACCACCCCGTTGGCGTCCACGGCCTTGATGGTGTCATGCAGCGGCAGCGCGGGGACCACGGCGTTGTGCCCGGACCGCAGCGCGTCCACCACCCGAACGACCAGCGCGGGGGGCGTCAGGGCGCGGGCGGCGTCGTGCACCAGCACGAACCCGGGATCACCGGCGAGGGCGGCCAGCGCCAGGCTCACGGACGTGGTGCGGTCGGCCCCGCCGGCGACGACGGTCGCGCGCTCCCCCAGGGCCCGCTTGGCCTCATCGATCCGGGCCGCCGGTACGGCGACCACCACGCGGTCGACGACTCCGGATTCCAGCAAACCTTCGACGGCGCGGTCCAACAGGGTGCGCCCGGCTACTTCACAGAATGCCTTCGGGATGCCGGCGCCCAGCCGCTCCCCCGACCCCGCGGCCGGGACCACTGCGACAACCGTGTCCGAGGAGACCGTCCCCGTGACCACCGAAGGATCAGGGTCTTCAGGAAGCGGCGGCCAGGACCTCGTCGAGGATGGTTTCCGCCTTGGCGTCGTCGGTGCTCTCGGCGAGCGCCAGTTCGCCGACCAGGATCTGGCGGGCCTTGGCCAGCATGCGCTTCTCGCCGGCGGACAGACCGCGTTCCTGGTCCCGACGCCACAGGTCGCGAACGACCTCGGCCACCTTGTTGACATCGCCGGAGGCCAGCTTTTCCAGGTTGGCCTTGTAGCGGCGCGACCAGTTGGTCGGCTCTTCGGTGTGCGGGGCCCGCAACACCTGGAACACCTTGTCGAGGCCTTCCTGCCCGACGACGTCGCGGACTCCGACATACTCGGCGTTGTCGGCGGGTACTCGAACGGTGAGGTCTCCCTGCGCCACCTTCAAGACGAGATATTCCTTTTGTTCCCCTTTGATGGTGCGGGTTTCAATCGCCTCGACTAACGCAGCACCGTGATGCGGGTAAACAACGGTGTCGCCGACCTTGAAGATCATCTGATTCGAGCCCCTTTCGTTACTTCAGTCTAACACGGCCGCCGAATCGCGCGTGGAGCAACGATGCAGGTCAGGGGCACAACACGCGCAGATTAGGGGTTGACAGGGGGAGCAGAACGTGCAGTGATGCACATTACCAATGCCCTGACCTGGCGCCGACGGCGGCCCCGCGGCCGCCACGGCCGGCCCCGCGGGAGGGCTTCCGGGCTGGTCTTACGCCCCGCGCTACCGCGCGCGAAACCTTCCTACTACTGTGCATAGTTGCATCCGTTCTACCGGCCCAGCAGGAGGCAGTGAGTGAACCTCGTCAAGCGCGCCGCACTCATCGGCTTCGCCGCAGTGGTCGCGATCCTCCTCAGCGGCTGCGGGGCCGGCCAGGTCTCGCAGATGGCCGTTCAGGAGCCCGCCATCAACGGCAACAAGGTCACGATCAAGAACGTGGCGCTGCGCAACATCCACATCCGGGCCGCCCAGACCGGTGACTTCCTGCAGCCGGGCCGAACGGTGGACCTGGTGCTGGTGGCCACCAACCAGTCGCCGGACACGCCGGACCGATTGGTGAGCATCACCAGCGACGTCGGCTCGGTGGCCCTGAGCGGCGACGGTCGGCTGCCCGCCGGCGGCATGCTGTTGATCGGCACGCCGGACGGCCAGAAGGTGGCGCCCGGCCCGGTGGGATCCAGCAATGCGGCCAAAGCGACGGTCACGCTGGCCAAGCCGATCACCAACGGCCTGCTGTACAACTTCACCTTCAACTTCGAGAAGGCCGGCCAGGCCACCGTGCTGGTGCCGGTCTCGGCCGGGCTGGAACCGCCGCAGCAAAGCTAGCCGGGGCCAACCGCCTGTCATAGCGGGGATTTGTCGTACCGCCTCGATACCGTCATGTGCGTGGCAAATCCGCGCTCCCAGTACCGCTGCTCCGAATGCCAGCACGTCACCGCCAAATGGGTGGGCCGCTGCCTGGAGTGCGGCACCTGGGGCACCGTCGACGAGGTGCCGGTGCTGGCCGCGGTGGGCGGCCGTCGCGCAGCGGCCGCGTCGGCGTCGGTGTCGGCTGCCCCGGCGGTCCCGATCACGTCCGTCGAACCCAACGCCAGCAGGCACCGCTCGACCGGGATCGGCGAGCTCGACCGGGTGCTCGGGGGCGGTGTCGTGCCCGGTTCGGTCACGCTGCTGGCCGGTGATCCCGGCGTGGGTAAGTCGACGCTGCTGCTCAAGGTGGCGCACCGCTGGGCGCTGTCGGGCCGGCGGGCGCTGTACATCTCCGGTGAGGAGTCCGCCGGCCAGATCCGGTTGCGCGCCGACCGGATCGGCTGCGGCGGCAAGGACGCGCAGGAGGTCTATCTGGCCGCCGAATCCGACCTGCACACCGTGCTGGCCCACATCGCGGCGGTGCGGCCCGCGCTGGTGATCGTGGACTCGGTGCAGACCATGTCCACCACGGAATCCGACGGGGTGGCCGGCGGGGTGACGCAGGTTCGCGCGGTCACCGCCGCATTGACCGCGGCGGCGAAGGCCAACGGCATCGCGCTGATCCTGGTCGGCCACGTCACCAAGGACGGCGCCATCGCCGGACCCCGCTCGCTGGAACACCTGGTGGACGTGGTGCTGCATTTCGAGGGCGACCGCAACGGGTCGCTGCGGATGGTCCGCGGGATCAAGAACCGGTTCGGCGCGGCCGACGAGGTCGGCTGTTTCCTGCTGCACGACAGCGGGATCGAGGACGTGTCCGATCCGTCGAACCTGTTCCTGGATCAGCGGCCGGCGCCGGTCGCCGGGACCGCGATCACCGTGACGCTGGACGGCAAGCGGCCGCTCATCGGGGAGGTCCAGGCCCTGCTCGCCACGCCCGGCGGCGGCTCCCCGCGGCGGGCGGTCAGCGGGATCGACCACTCCCGCGCCGCGATGATCGGCGCCGTGCTGGAGAAGCACGGCAGGCTGGCCATCGGCGTCAACGACATCTATCTGTCCACCGTCGGCGGCATGCGGTTGACCGACCCCTCCTCGGATCTGGCCGTCGCGATGGCGCTGGCCTCGGCCTACTCCGGTCTGCCCTTGCCGACCACGGCGGTGATGATCGGCGAGGTGGGGCTGGCGGGCGACCTGCGGCGGGTGAGCGGCATGGAGCGGCGGCTGGGCGAGGCGGCACGGCAGGGGTTCAGCATCGCGCTCATCCCGGACGGCGACGACCCGCGGCGCGAGATCGTGCCCGACGGGATGCGGGCCCTGCGGGCGCCGACGATCGTCACGGCGCTGCAGCACATGAAAGCCATCGCCGAGCCGCGCGATGGCTGGACGCACAACGCGCTGGGGCCGCACAATGACACGCTGTGACTCGTCCGACACTGCGTGAGACCGTCGCCCGCCTGGCGCCGGGCACAGGGCTGCGTGACGGCCTGGAGCGCATCCTGCGCGGCCGCACCGGTGCGCTGATCGTCCTCGGCAACGACGAAAACGTCGAGGCGATCTGCGACGGCGGCTTTGCCCTCGACGTCCGGTATGCGCCGACCCGGCTGCGCGAGCTGGCGAAGATGGACGGCGCGGTGGTGTTGTCCACCGACGGCAGCCGCATCGTGCGGGCCAACGTGCAGCTGGTGCCGGACCCGTCCATCCCCACCGACGAATCGGGGACGCGCCACCGCTCGGCGGAGCGGGCGGCGATTCAGACCGGCTACCCGGTGATCTCGGTGAGCCACTCGATGAACATCGTCACCGTCTACGTCGGCGGGGAACGCCACGTGGTGGCCGACTCGGCGACCATCCTGTCGCGGGCCAACCAGGCGATCGCGACCCTGGAGCGGTACAAGACCCGCCTCGACGAGGTCAGCAGGCAACTGTCGCTCGCGGAGATCGAGGACTTCGTGACGCTGCGCGACGTCATGACGGTGGTGCAGCGGCTCGAGCTGGTCCGGCGAATCGGCCTGGTGATCGACGACGACGTCGTCGAGCTGGGCACCGACGGACGCCAGCTGCGGCTGCAGCTCGACGAGCTGCTGGGCGGCAACGACATCGCCCGGGAGCTGACCGTGCGCGACTACCACGCCAGCCCGGAGCCGCTGTCCAAGGCGCAGATGACGGCGACGCTCGACGAGCTGGACGCCCTCTCGGACACCGAGCTACTCGAATTGACCGCGCTGGCAAAGGTTTTCGGCTATCCGACGACGGCCGAGGCGCAGGACTCGGCGGTCAGCCCGCGGGGTTACCGCGCCCTGGCCAGCATCCCGCGGCTGCAGTTCGCCCACTCCGACCTGTTGGTCCGGTCGTTCGGGACGCTGCAGGGCCTGCTGGCGGCCAGCGCCGGAGACCTGCAGTCGGTCGAGGGCATCGGCGCGATGTGGGCCCGCCACGTGCGGGAGGGTCTGTCGCAGCTCGCCGAGTCGACCATCGCCGACCCGCTGAGTTAGCCGGCGGGGACCGGTC
>NZ_GG770553.1:230257-254114 GCF_000164135.1 Mycobacterium parascrofulaceum ATCC BAA-614
CGGGCGGCGGGGCGGCGGCCGGCTGACCCGGCCCCGGCACCGGGCCCGGCGGCGGGGGCGGCTGGTTCATGATGAACGGCACCGGCTGGGAACGCAGGTTGCCCAGCTGCACGACGAGGTTGTAGGTCCCCGGACCGATCGCCGGCCGCGGCAGCGGGCAGTGCGGCGCCGAACCCATCCCCGTCCACGTCACCGCGGTCGTCACCTGCTCGCCCGGGGTGAAGGTCTTGATCAGCGTCTCGTTGGACGGCGCGCAGTCCAGGTTCGACCACAGCCGCTTGTTGTCCAGCGAGTACACGTAGGCGGCCAGCACCGCGGCCCCCACGTCACGCTTGCAGGACACCAGGCCGATGTTGGTGACGACCATGGTGAACTTGGGCTGATCGCCGACGAAGTACTGCGGCGCGTTGGTCAGACCCTTGACCGCCAGCGTCGAGTCCGGGCAGTCGTCGCCCTCCTTCAGCACCGGCGGCGGCTGCACCGCCGCGGTCGGGGTGGGCATCTCCGGGTTCTGCCCCTGCTGCGGGGCCACCGGGACGGGCTGCTCCCCCGGCGCGGCGGGCGGAGGCGCCTGCGGCGCGGGCGAACCGGGCTTGCTCTGAGCGGAATTCGGCTTGTCGGCACTGGCGGGCTTGGCGCCCCCGGTGTGCCCCATGAAGGCGATGACCGCGGCCACCACGATCCCTACGACGACGACCGCGACGCCCACGGCCAGGCCACGCCGCCGCCAATAGATCTCGGTAGGTAGCGGGCCACGCGGTTCCAGATCCAGCACGTTTGCAGCGTAGGCCCAGGTCACGTCGAGTTGCCTGACCCGCCCCGGCGTGTCGCGGTGTTTGCTGGCTGACCGCCGTGTTAGTGGCGGGCCGAAAAGCGGTCGCTAACCCCGCCCGCCGGGCCCCTATTCCCCGATGTCGCCGACGTGGTCGACCAGGGCCGCCCGCCCGTCCGCCAGGTGATAGGTGGCACCGGCTACCGCCAGGGTGCCGGCGGCCACCCGCTCGGCGATCGCGCTCGAACGGGACATGAGCTGGGCGATCGTTTCGCGCACGTGCCGTTCCTCGAACTCGTCGACGCGGCTGAGGCCGTCGCGGCGGCCCATCAGGATGGACGGCGCGACCCGTTCGACCACGTCGCGCACGAAGCCGGACGGTATTGCGCCGTCGTCGATCGCGCCCAGGGCCGCCTTGACGGCACCGCAGCTGTCGTGGCCCAGGACGACGATCAGCGGCACGTCGAGGACCGTCACGGCGAACTCGATGGAGCCCAGCACCGCCGAGTCGATGGCCTGGCCGGCGGTGCGCACCACGAACATGTCACCCAGGCCCTGGTCGAAGATGAGCTCGGCCGCCACCCGGCTGTCGGCGCAGCCGAACACCACCGCGGTGGGCTTCTGCCCGCTGGCCAGGCTGGCCCGGTGTTCGACGCTCTGGCTGGGATGCTGGGGCTTCCCGGCGACGAATCGCTCGTTACCCTCTTTGAGTGCTTTCCACGCGGTTACCGGGCTGGTGTTAGGCATGGCTGACATCATGCCGCATTCGCCGGTAAACGGCCCGGAACGCATATCAGTTACCAACCTTCTCGACTGGTACGACGGTTCCCGCCGCGACCTGCCCTGGCGCGAGCCGGGCGTCAGCGCCTGGCAGATCCTGGTCAGCGAGTTCATGCTGCAGCAGACGCCGGTGTCGCGGGTGCTCCCGATCTGGTCGGAGTGGGTGCGGCGCTGGCCCACGCCGTCCGCCACGGCCGCCGCCACCGCCGCCGACGTGCTGCGCGCGTGGGGCAAGCTCGGTTATCCGAGGCGGGCCAAGCGTTTGCACGAATGCGCGACCGTCATCGCCCGCGACCACCACGACGTGGTTCCCGACGACGTCGACACCCTGCTGACCCTGCCCGGGATCGGCGGCTACACCGCGCGCGCCATCGCCTGTTTCGCCTACCGCCAACCGGTTCCGGTGGTGGACACCAACGTTCGCCGGGTGGTGGCCCGCGCCGTGCGCGGGCTGGCCGACGGCGGCCCGGCGTCGGCGGCGCGGGACCACGCCGACGTCGCGGCCCTGTTGCCGTCCAACGGGACGGCGCCGAAGTTCTCGGTGGCGCTGATGGAGTTGGGCGCGACCGTGTGCACCGCGCGGGCGCCGCGTTGCGGGTTGTGCCCGCTGCCCGCCTGCGCGTGGCGTGACGCCGGCTATCCCCCCGCCCAGGGACCGCCGCGCCGGGCGCAGGCCTACGCCGGAACGGATCGGCAGGTGCGCGGCCGGTTGCTGGATGTGTTGCGCGCCAACGACGCCCCGGTCAGCCGCGCGGAGCTGGATGTCGCGTGGCTGACCGACACCGCCCAGCGCGACCGCGCGCTGGACTCGCTGCTGGCCGACGGCCTGGTGACCAGGACGGTCGATGGCCGCTTCGCGTTGCTCGGCGAGGGGTAGCCCCGCCGATCAGAGATCGTTGCCGGCGTAGGACTGGTTGAAGCTTTTGTTGGCCAGCGGGAAGTCCGGGACGATGGTGTCCGCCATCGCGACCGGCAGCGCGGGCCAGTTGAACCACGATGGGTCGACGATCTTCGCGCGGGAGATCCGCCCGGCGTCGATTTCGACGCGGTGGACGATGGTGCCGCGCCAGCCTTCGACGATGCCGATGCCGCTGCGGGCCGCGCCCGGCGCCGGCATGGTCTCGGCGTATTCTGTTGGGCCATAATGTAATTCGGTGAGGTGACGGACCAGTTCGGTGGACGCGGCGAATTCGTCGCGCCGCAGCGTGTAGCGGGCCAGCACGTCGCCCGCGGCGGCCCGGACCTCGGTGACGGGCAGCGCGGTGGTCGGGTGTTCGAGCCGGGCGTCCGTGCGCACGCCGCTGGCCCGCGCGACGTAACCGAGGCATCCCAGCGCGCGGGCGTCGTCTTCGTGCAGCACGGCCGTCCCGGCGAACCGGTCGTACACCACGGTGTTCCGCAGGGTCAGCTCGGTTATTTCGGCGAGGTCGGCCGCGACCGATTGCAACGCGGCGACATCGGGCAGCGCCCGGACCGCCACCGCACCGGGGCGCAGCGCTCCCCGCAGCAGCCGGTGCCCGGTTACATCGGCGTTGAGTCGCAGCAGCCGTTCGCGGATGCGCTGCGTGTGGGCGTGGGCGATCCCGAACCCGACGTCGTTGGCCAGCGCCCCCAGATCGGCGGCGTGGTTGTAGAGCCGTTCGAGCTCGACCAGCAGCGCCCGCAACCGGTGCACCTCGTCGGGGAGCTCCACCCCGAGCGCGTCCTCGATGGCCAGGCAGTGGGCGAGCGCGTGCCCGGCGGAGGTGTCGCCGCTGACGCGTTCGGCCAACTCGACTGCGCCGTTTGGTGGCCGCCCCTCGAACAGCTTCTCCACGCCGCGGTGCACGAACCACAGCCGGGCCTTGAGTCGCAGCACGGTTTCGCCGGCCACGGAGAAGCGGAAATGGCCGGGTTCGATCAACCCCGCGTGCACGGGGCCCACCGGGATTTCGTAGACGCCGGGCCCCTCGACGGTGACGAACGGAAAGTGGCCGGCGCCATCGAATTCCGGGACGGGCGACGCGTCGTGGCGCATGGGATGCCAGTCCTCGGGCCAGTGGGCGTGCCGCACCAATCGGCGCGCCTTGGGATGCCCGACGGACCGGATGCCGTACAGATCCGCCATCTCGCGTTCGAAGCGGCCGGCCGGGAACGACAGGTAGGCCAGGGAGCGAACCGCGGGTTCATGCTTGGGCACGACGCATTCCAGCTCGACCCGACGGTCCGGCCGGCCGGCCAGGAACAGGTAGACGACCCGCAGGTCCGCGCCGTCGTCATGGGCGGCCACCAGGCCCAGGCGAAAGCCGTTGCCCAGCAACTCCTCTGCCGTGTCGTCCAGCCTGGCTTGCGACATCCGGTCGCGCTGCCACCGAGGTTTCATCGCGGTAACCCCAGGCCGGCGGCCGCGGCGGCGAACAGGTCGGTGAGCGGGCCGGCGGTGACACCGAGGGCGATCGATGCGCCGACGCCGACGAGCAGCGCCGCGGCGACCGTTCGCGGCACGACGATTTCGGGTGCGGCACCCGCGCCGCCCAGCAGGATGCGCCCCGCGTTGCGTGCCAGCGCGGCGAAGGCGACCGCGACGAAGAGCATGGCCGCGGCGAGAACCCACGTGAGGCGGGCGTCGGCGAGCGAACGCACGATGGCCAGCTCGCTGGCGAACATCGCGAACGGCGGCAGCCCGAGCAACACGACCACGCCGACGGCCAGCGACACACCGAGAAGGCGCGAGCGTCGCAGCACGGCGTTGATGTCGGCGATCGCGGTGGAATTGTGGGTGGCCTGCAGTTGCCCGCTGGACAGGAAGAGGACCGTCTTGCCGATGCCGTGGGCGAGGACGTGCAGCAACAGTGCGGCGATGGCCAGCGACGTCCCCGCGGCGGCGGCAATCGCGATCAACCCCATGTTCTCCATCGAGGAGTAGGCCAGCATGCGTTTGATATCCGCGGCGACCGTCAGCATCAGGGCCGCGACCACCAGCGTCGCCAGCCCGATCACCAGCAGGCCCGACCGCATGAAGGCCGGCCCGGTGGCCGTGCCGATGATCGGCTCGAGGCGAAGCACCACCGAGAAGGCCACCGACAGCAGCACCCCGCTCATCAGCGCCGAGACGGGCGCCGGCGCCTGGCTGTGCGCATCGGCCAACCAGGTGTGGAACGGGAACAACCCGGCTTTGGCGCCGTAGCCGACGAGCAGCAGGCCGCCCGCCAGCCGGGCGATGCCGGGATCCAGGCCGCCCGCGTGGGCCGTCAACACGTCGAGGTTCAGGGCCGCCGCGGCCGGTGCACCGGCGTGCTCGGCGGCGTAGTACAGCAGCACGGTGCCGAGGAATGCGACGGCGATACCGACCGAGCAGATCACGACGTATTTCCAGGTCGCTTCGAGCGCGCCGCGGGTGCGGCGGTGCCCGACCAGGAAGGCGGTGATCACCGTGGTCGCTTCGATCGCGATCCAGATCACGCCGATGTTGTTGGCGCACACCGCGACAACCATCGCCGCCAGGAAGCCGGCCGTCAGGGCGCCGTAGACGCGGGCCCCGGCCGGGTCGGTGTGGCCTCGCTCCAGTTCGATCTCGAGGTAGCCGACGCTGGCCCAAGTCGCCAGCGCGGCAACGGTTCCGATGACGATCAGCATGGTGACGCTCAGCGCGTCGAGGCGCAGCAGCCCGCCCAGCGCCAACCGGGTGCCCGATCCGACGCGGAACGCGAGCGCCGCGCCGCAAGCCAGCACCGTCAGCGCCGAGAGCGCGATCAGCGTCGCGGTGGACCGCCGCCATCCGGCGACCAGGACGGCGACCGAGGCGCCGACCGGGGCCAGGATCGCGGCGAGCAGAGGAGCGGTCATCAGTCGCGCAGCTCCTGCAGCGCGTCCAGGTCGGCGCCGCCGAAGGTGCGAGACAGCCGGCCCGTCAGCACGCCGATCACGATGATCGCGAACAGCACATCCAGCGAGGCGCCCAGTTCGACGATCAGCGGCACCCCGGCGGTGAGCAGGAAGGCGGTGGCGGCGATTCCGTTGTCCAGCATCAGAAATCCCGCGGCCTGCGACACCGCGTGGCGCCGCGTGACCATGACGAACAGCGCGATCAGCACGACCGCGGCGGCGGCCGGGACGGCACTGGTGGTTGCGGCGGGCTGCAGGTTCACGAGGGGCCGCGCGGCGGCGAAGGCGGCCAGCGTCAGCGCGGCGGTGATCAGCAGCGACGTCGCCGTGTTCACCAAGGGGGTGGCCTCGCGGCGCGACCGTGGCTCGGCGCCGACGGCTCGGGCCAGCAACCGCGGCAGGACCACGACCCGCAAGACCAGCACGGCCGCACCGACGCCGATCAGCGCGCCGTCGCCGTCGTAGACCCCCCGCAGGACCGGGATGGCCGCCAGCGCGGCGCCCTGCCATGCCAGCAACCGGATGATCGCCAACAGGTCGCGGCGCCAAACGATGAGCACCGCGGCCAGCAGCAGGCCGCCGGCGGCGAGGTCGACGAGTACCGAAAACGTCCCGTACGTCATGCCGGCACCGCGAAGAAGTTGGCGGCGACGACGGCGAGCAACGCCAGCAGGAAGGATCCGGCCAGCAACTCGGGCACCCGGAACAGCCGCAGCTTGGCGACGAACACCTCCATGGTGGCCAGCGAGGCCGCCAGCACCGCGACCTTGGCCGCGACCGCCGCGAGGCCGACGAGCACCGCGACGGCGCCGGGCTTGTCCCCGGCAATTCCCCACGGCGCGAACAGGTTTGCCAACAGCGCCAGCAACACGGTCAGTCGCATCCCGGCGGCCCACTCGACCAGGGCCAGCCGCGGACCGGCGTATTCGAGGACCATCGCCTCGTGAACCATCGTCAGCTCGAGATGGGTGGCCGGGTTGTCCACCGGCAGCCGTCCGGTCTCGGCGACGATGACGATCACCAGGGCGGCGAACGCCAGCACCGCGGCCAGCGACACCACCTGCCCGGGGTGGGTGATCGTATGTGACACCAGCGCACCGAGATTGGCCGAACCCGCGGGCATGGACAGGGCGAAGACCGCAAGCAGGATGGTGGGTTCGACCAGCGCGGCGATGGTGATCTCGCGGCTGGCGCCCATGCCGCCGAACGAGGTGCCGGTGTCGATGCCGGCCAGGGTCAACGCGACGGTGCCCACGAACAGCAACCCGACCACCGCGAACAGGTCGGCGCTGCCGTCCAGCGGCGACCCGGTGGCGACCAGCGGCGCGATGGCCGCGATCAGCAGGGTCGTTCCGGCGACGATCGCGGGTGCGGCCGCGAACACCACCGTCGTTCCGTTCGGGGTGATCTGTTGTTTGCCAAGCTGTTTGACGATGTCGCGCCAGGGCTGCAGGACGCCGGCGCCGGCGCGGCCCTCCCAGCGGGCGCGCACCTGCCGGGTCAGGCCCACCACCAGCGGTGCCCCGGCCATCACGGCGAAGATCTGGGCCGCGCCCGCGACGCAGGACACGACGTTCATCGGGCCGCCACCAACACGATCAACACACCGAGTGCGCCGTACGCCAGATACAGGTGCACGCTGCCCGTGTGGGCGCGCCGCACCAGGGCGGCGGCGGCCGTGACCAATCGGATCACCGGCGGGTAGCAGCGTTCCTCGATCGCGTCGGCGATCCTGGTGCGGTAGACGATTCTGTCGGCCAGGTACCGCGACTCCACCGGGTGGGTGACCTCGATGTCGGTGTCGGGGCGCAGGACGTCGTCGAAAACGCGTTGCAGCGGCTCGGCGAACGAGGTGGCGGTGTATTGCATCCGCTCGGTGAGATCGTCAGCGCCGCAGGCCCATAACGGCGCCGCCGCGGGCGCCGGGCGGCCGCTCCGTCGCCAGCGCGTCAGCAACGCCGCGATCAGTGTGGCCACCACGACGCAGGCGGCGATCGCGCCGGGGGCGATCGACCCCTGCAGGCCCGGCAGGCGCACCGCGGCACCGAGTTCCGTGAACGGCACCGTCCGGGCCGCCGGCAGCGCGGCGACGGCCGAGCGCAGCGCGGGCGAGAGCACGGCCGGCGCCACGGCCACCGTCAGACAGGCCGCCGCCGCGATCGCCATGCCGGCCAGCATGGTGCGCGGGGCCTCCCGGGCGTGGGCGGCCGGCCCGGACCGCGGCCGCGCCAGGAATCCGATGCCGAACGCCTTGACCATCGCCGCCACGCCCAGCCCAGCGGTGAGCGCGACCGCGCCGACCGCCAGCGGCGTGGTCAGCGCCAGGACGGCGGAATGTTCCCGAGCGGTGTGGATCAACGACTGCACCAGTAGCCACTCGCTGACGAAACCGGCGCCCAGCGGCAACCCGGACGCCCCGAGCGCGGCCACCCCGAACAGGGTTGTCGTCACCGGCATCCGGCGGGCCAGGCCGCCCAGCCGGTCGAGGTCACGCAGCCCGGTCGCGGCCAGGACCGAACCCGCGGCGAGGAACCCGAGGCTCTTGAACGCCGCGTGCGCGACGAGGTGCAGCAGGGCGGCGGCCACGGCGATCGTCGCCTGGGCCCGCGCGCCGGCGGCCGCGAACAGGGTGGCGGCCCCGAGCCAGGGTGATCAGCCCGAGATTCTCGGTCGTCGAATAGGCAAGCAGCCGTTTGAGATCCGTGGCCACCGAGGCCTGCACCACCCCGTAGAGCGCCGACACCCCGCCGGCGACCATCAGCGCCAGCCCCCACCACCGCGGCCCCGGGCCCAGCAGCTGCAGGTCGACCCGGCAGATGCCGTAGACGCCGAGGTTGACCATCGCCGCGCTCATCAGCGCCGAAACCGGGCTCGGCGCTTCCGGGTGGGCGCGCGGCAACCACGCGTGCAACGGCACCAGCCCGGCCTTGGAGCCGAACCCGGCCAGCGTCAACAGGAACACCGCGGTGCGCGCGCCCTGCGGGATCTGGTGCAAATCGGAGAACCGGTCCGCGCCCCCAGCCGCGGACATCACCATCAGTCCGACCAAGATCGCCACGAAGCCCAACTGGGTCATCACCGCATACACCAACGCGGCGGAGCGAACCCGCGGTTGGGTGTGGTGGGTAAGCACCAACACCAACGACGCGACCGCCATCGACTCCCACGCCAGCAGGAAGGTGGTGACCGACGCCGCGGCGGGCACCACCAGCATCGCCGCGACGACGGCGGGCAGGACCGCAAGAGTCGCCGGTCCCAGCCGCTCGCGCCGTGCGTAGCCGATGGCGTACAGCCCGACCGCGACCGCGACCGCCCCGGTGATCGCCATGAAGAATCCGGCCAGCGGATCCAGGCCCAGCCGGACGCCCGACAGGGGAAGCAACCATCCGATGCGCACCTCCCGCGCCCGGCCGAACATCCCCAGCGCGCCCGCACCCGCCCCGGCCACGCCCAGCAGCGAAGTCAACGTGCCGGCCCACACGGCCGCGGAGCCGTTGTGGGACAAAGGTTTACCGGCGGCGGGCGCGCCGGCCGCCAAGGTTGCGGTCACTTGCCGGTCACCGAGCGCAGGGCCGCCACGATCTGCGCCGGGGTGGGCGGGCAACCCGGGATCTCGACGTCCACGGGCACCACTTCGCCGACCGCGCCCGCCACACCGTAGGCGTCGCCGAACACGCCGCGATCGATGGCGCAGTCCCCGCAGGCGATCACCCGCCGCGGCCGCGGCGTGGCCTCGATCGTGGTGCGCAGCGGGCCCGCCATGTTGTGCGTCACGACGCCGGTCACCAGTAGCGCGTCGGCGTGCCGCGGCGACGCCACCAGTCGGGCGCCGAACCGCTCGGCGTCGTACACCGGGCCGAACGCGCCGGCGATCTCCACCTCGCACCCGTTGCACGAACCGGCGTCCACGTGCCGGATCTGCAGCGAACCGCGCACCGCGGCGGGCGGCTCGGTCACCGGTTCCGGTGCGGGCGGGGCGGGTTCGGCGATGCGACCGACCCGCAACGCTTTGCTGATCCAGCCCATGGGCGCTACCCCGCGCCGCCGGCGCGCAGGCCTTCCAGCATCGCCACGCGGTCGCTGAGCACCCCGGTGAGGACCTTGCGCGCCACCAGCAGCAGTTCGGCGATGTCCGGGGAGGCGATCGAATAGATCATCGTGTTGCCGTCGCGCAGCGCGTCGACGACGCCGGCCCGGCGCAGGACGCCGAGCTGCTGCGAGAGGTTCGACGCCTCGAGCCCCACCTCGGGCAGCAATTCGGCGACCGACTTGTCGCCCGCCACGAGCAGCTCGAGAATCCTGATCCGCGCCGGGTGCCCCAGCGTCTTGAAGAACTCGGCCTTGAGCTTGTACAGCGGCTCGGTCACCACCCGGAACTCCTGAAGACTACAACATATTTATGTTCGAACGATTGAAGAATTTATCATATGGTGCTTGCGCTCGTCACATCGGCGGCCGGATGGGTGACACTCAGTCGCGCGCAGGCAGCGCCAGAAAGGATTCGACGGCCTCCCGGTACACCCGTGGCGCCTCGTCGTGAATCAAATGACCGGCTTCCGGGACACGCAAAAATTTTGCAGCGAAGTGCATTTCGGCCATTTCCCGCATCTGCCCGGGCGGCGTCACGGAGTTACCCGCCTCGATGAGCAGCGCCGGGGCCCGCACCGCGCGCCACTGCTGCCAGTAGTCGCGGGTGCCCCATTCGGCGGCGATCTCGATCCACCGCGCCGTGTGGCCGTGCAGGCGCCAGCCGGTGGCGGTGCGGTCGAAGGCCTCCAGAAAGTACCGCCCGGCGACGGGCCCGAACTCGTCGAACACCTTTGCCTCGGAATCGAATTCGACCGGAAGTGCGTGCAGCCACGGCTCCCACGGGCCGGTGGTGCGGCCGCGGAAGTCCGGGGCCATGTCTTCGAGCACCAGTGCCGAAACCAGGTCCGGGTGCCGCGCGGCCAGACACCACGCATGCAGGGCGCCCATCGAATGCCCGACCAGCCGGACCGGGGTTTCCAGCGTGGTGACCGCGTCGACCAGGTCGGTCACGAACCGTTCGGTGCTGATCGGGTGCGGGTCGTCGACGTCACGGCCCCGATGCCATGGGGCGTCGTAGGTGTACACGACGCCCAGCCGCCTCAGCCAGGGCAGCTGCCGCGACCAGGTGGTGCCCCGCCCCATCAGGCCGTGCACCAGCACCAACGGCTCGCCCCGCCCCCCGCGGCAAGTCAGCAGATCACCGGCCATGTCACCATCCTGCGTGCCCCGCCCTGCAGTTGGACAGGGCGGGCGAAGGGGTAGCCTAGCGGCATGCCGCCAGTGGTGAAGATCAATGCCATCGAAGTACCGGCCGACGCCGGCCCCGAGCTGGAGAAGCGGTTCGCACACCGGGCGCACGCGGTCGACAACCAGCCCGGCTTCCTCGGGTTTCAGCTGCTGCGCCCGATCAAGGGCGAGAACCGCTACTTCGTCGTGACGCAGTGGGAGTCCGAAGAGGCGTTTCAGGCGTGGGCGCAGGGGCCGGCCATTGCGGCCCACGCCGGCGAGCGGGCCAACCCGGTGGCGACCGGGGCCTCGCTGCTGGAATTCGAGGTTGTGATGGACGTTGCCGGCAACAAGCAGGGTGGCTAGCGGGTTCTCGGCCCGGCGCCGCGCGGTGGCGTTGAGCGCCGCCGCCGCGTTGGTCGTGACGTTCGCGCCCGGTTGCGCCCCCTCCCCCTCGCCGCAGGCGAACGCGGCCAATCCCGGCCGGCAGATCGACGTCCGGACGCCGCCGGGTATCCGGGCCCAGCAGACGCTGGACATGCTCAACTCGGACTGGCCCATCGGGCCGGTCGGCGTGGGCACGCTGGCCGCGCCGCAGATGGTCAAGTCGGTGCAGACCACCATGGAGGCGCTCTGGTGGGACCGCCCATTCACGCTCGACGGGGTGGATCTGCGCGCTAGCGTGGCCACGCTGCACCTGACGTCCTCCTACGGTGCGCGGCAAGACATTCGCATCCACACCGACGACGGCGGCTGGGTCGACCGGTTCGACCTCGACACGCAGGTGCCGAAGATCAACTCGTGGCACGACATCGACGCGGTGTTGGGCAAGACGGGCGCGCGCTACTCCTACCAGGTCGCGAAGGTCGACAATGGCCGCTGCGCCCCGGTCGCGGGCACCAACACCGGTGAATCCCTGCCGCTCGCATCGATTTTCAAGTTGTACGTGCTGCACGCCCTGGCCGGGGCGATCCGGGACGGGACGGCCTCCTGGGACGATCAGCTGACCGTCACCGACAAGAGCCGCGCGGTGGGATCGTCCGGTTTGCAGCTGCCCGCCGGCGCGCAGGTTTCGGTTCGGACGGCGGCCGAGAAGATGATTGCGACGAGCGACAACATGGCGACCGACCTGCTGATCGGAAAGCTGGGCACACACGCCATCTCCGAAGCGCTCGCCACGGCGGGCCACCACGACCCGGCCAGCATGACACCGTTCCCGACCATGTACGAGTTGTTCTCGGTCGGCTGGGGAAAGCCGGACCTGCGCAGCCAGTGGCAGCACGGCTCGCCGCAAGTCCGCGCCCAGCTCCTGGCGCAGGCGAATTCCGCCCCCTACGAACCCGATCCGACTCGTGCGCACACCCCGGCGTCGTCGTACGGCGCGGAGTGGTACGGCAACGCCGAGGACATCTGCCGGGTCCACGCCGCCCTGCAGGCGGACGCCGTCGGCAAGGCCGCACCGGTCAAAGAGATCCTCTCCGCGGTGTCGGGCATCCAGCTGGACCGCGACGTCTGGCCCTACATCGGCGCGAAAGCCGGTGGCCTGCCCGGTGATCTCACCTTCAGCTGGTACGCCGTCGACAAAACGCGGCAGCCGTACGTGGTCAGCTTCCAGCTCAACTGGCCGCGCGACCATGGGCCGACCGTCACCGGGTGGATGCTGCAGATCGCCAAGCAGGCCTTCGCACTGATCGCTCCCAAGTAGCCTGACGCGTCGGCGAATCGTCGCTCGAGACCGTGCCGACTGGCCTGCAGCGCCACGGATTTCGCTACGCCCGAACCGGTTCCGTCTTAGGGCGGCGCTGCTCACCCACCTAGTTATGCGTTGGTGGTGGCTGCGGCTGGAAGGGGTCGTACCACCACCAGTCGGCGCGCTCGCCGGTGGGCCCGGGGCACGGCGGGACCCGGGGCGGGGGCCGATCGGGCACCCGCGCGAGCGAACCCGCGCTAAGCGGTCGCCCGCGGCCGTCGGTCACGGTCAGAGCGCCCGCGGGTCCGGTGATGGTGATGACGCCCCGGTGGTGCAGCCGGTGGTGATAGGGGCATACCAGCACCAGGTTGGCCAGCTCGGTGGGGCCGCCGGCTTCCCAGTGCCGGATGTGGTGGGCGTGCAGGCCGCGGGTGGCACCACAACCGGGAACCGCGCAGGTCGACTGGCGGTGCTCGAGCGCGCGGCGAAGCCGCCGGTTGATCGTCCGCGTCGCCCGCCCGGCACCGATGACCCCGCCGTCGCGTTCGAACCAGACCTCACACGTCGCATCACAGCCGAGGTAGCGGCGTTCGGCGTCGGTGAGCAACGGACCCAGGTGCAGCGCGGCGGCGCGCCGCTCGACGTCGACGTGGACCACGACCGTGGTGTGCTGCCCGTGTGGCCGGCGGGCCGCTTCGGCATCCCACCCGGCCTCGACCAGACGCATGAACGCCTCGAAAGTGCCCGGCAACGGCGGCCCGTGCTCTGAGCCGTGGTCGCGATCGCCGTGATCGCGCTTCCACTCGGCGATCAACGCATCGCGATGAGACGCCAGCGCGGCGTCGAATTTCGCCGCGTCGAGGTGCGGGAGTTTGATCCGCCAGCAGGTGAAGTCTTCATCCGAATTCTTGGTGATCGAGGGCCGCGGTCCAGGCCCACTATCCGGCTCGGGTCGTGGCTCCAGTTTGATCGCCGTGCGCAGCTGGTTGACCGTAGCGACCCGCGCCAACTGGGCGTAATGCTCATCAGATCCCTCACCGCCGCCCGCCGCGATGACGCCGACCTGATCCAGCGACAGTCGACCCTCCCGCATGCCCTGCGCGCAGCGCGGGAACTCCTCGAACCGGCGCGCGACGGTGGCGATCGTGTGCGCGTTGGCCGACGACGAACCCAGCTTCCAGACCACCAACGCCGCAACCGACCGCGCACCCGTATTCCCCCACAGCTCGTCACGATCCAGCTCCGCGACGATCTCCACGATGCGCCCATCAATCGCGTTGCGCTGCCCGGCCAACTCCGCCAACTCCTCGAACAGCACGTCGAGGCGCTCCGCGGGGCTCAGCTCCGCTGGGGGCGATGCGATCGAGGACATGGCCCCATCATCGCAGTCGGGTCCGACAACTCTCGGCTGCCCGAGCCACACCGCGAAACCCGTGACCAGTTACAAACTCAGGGTCCAACGGCCGCTTCGGAAATGCAGCACGATGCGACTCGCCGGCGCAATATCCAGGCGCCAGAACGACTTCGGGGGTGCATCGAGGCTGCGCAGGATGGCGGCGCGGATCACCGCAGGGTGCGTCACCGCCACGGCGGGCGACGTGTTGTCGGTGAGAGACGCCAGCCAGCCGCCCACCCGTTGCATCAGGTCGAGGATCGACTCGCCGCCGTGCGGCGCCCGGGCGGGATCGGTCAGCCAGACCGTCAGGTCGCCGGGGGGCACGTCCTGCAGCCTTTTCCCCCGCCATCGACCGCAGTCCAGGTCGGCCAGGAGTGGATCCGCTGCCGCCGCCAACCCCAGTAGGCCCGCCGTTTGGCGGGCACGCTGCTCGGGGCCGGTGAGATGGCTTGCGCCACGGAACAACTCGACCGCACCGGCCTGCGCCTGTCGCCGGCCCAGGGCGTTGAGGGGTTCGTCGTCGGGAAAGCGCGTGGCCGCCATGGCGTCGGTCATCGCGTGCGAGACCAGGGTCAGCCGGACGACATCCGTCACGCCGCGACGCTCGACGCCCGTCCGCTCGCTTCGCGCTGCCCCAGCAGGCGCCCGGCGAACGTCGCGAACACCACGCCGATGGCCGCCCACAGCACCAGCTGCGTGGCCAGGGCGAGCAACCTGAATTCGTAGAGGACGTCGGCGGGGAAGCCCGGGTAGCTGATCGCGCCCGATGCGTCACGCAACGGTGCGGGCGTCTCGTCCACGCTCGGTAGCAGCGCCATCACCAGCGCAACCGCCGCGACGTATCCGCCCGCCGCGAGCAGCCGCCCGTTCCATGCGCCGAGCCGCGCCGTCAGCGGCCGCGCCAGCCAGACCGCGGCGACGGCCAACGCCACCGACGCGGCCACCATCGCCAGATACCAACCGGTGCGCGCCGCGATGGTGTCGGCCTGGCCCACCGCAGGGGGGTTCGGCGGATACTTCGCAAACGGCACCAGGTACACCGCGACGAAAGCCCCCGCGGCCAGAAGCAGCGAAAGCGCTCGTGGCCCAACGCTTGTCACGCGCGACGCGACCACACAGAACAGCACGCCGAACAACGCGCCCATCGCGACGCCGAAAATGAGCACACCGAAACCCAACCCGGCGCCGGACTGGACGCCGCGGCTGAACAGCTCGGCGCCGTGCTCGTGCACGCCGTGGGCGTTCTCGGCGTCGACTCGTCCCTCTTCGAAAGCGATCGCGCGGCCGATCACCGGCTCGGCGCACAGGCGCGCGAAGGCGAACGCGAGCACCGCGCCGATTGCACCGGCGAGCAGGCCGCGTCCGATCAGACGCTTTTCCACGCGATCAGTGGCAGGGGAAGCCGAGCAGATGCCGAGCGTCGTGCAGGAATTCGTGCACGTGCGCGTCGCCGCCGAACAGCGACACCGCGCACTGGTCGATGCCGACGAAATACAGCGCCAACAGCGCCAGGAAGGTCGTTGCCGACAGCCAGACCGCGGCGCTGGCCGCCGACAAGTCGACCGGCCGGGTGGCGGTTATCCGAGGCTCGGACATGGGTTGACTCCTTCCGGGGATGCACGCGTCCCCGCTGGGTGATGACGGGCGATGGGTCTGACTATCGACAGTGGCGCGACCGTTCTGGAATTTCACCAGATTCCGTTGCCCGTCAGGACGAGGTCAGTGTAGACCGAGGGTCAATGCCGTGACGGCGGGGCGCCGCACACAGCGAAACGGGCGGCTAATCCCGTCATGGGTTAGCCGCCCGTTTGCTGTCGTGCTACGGCGTTTCCGGGGCCGCGTGCGCTCCGGCCTTCGCCAGGTCCGGCTCGGCCGGCGGCTTGCGGGCGCCGGTGAAGGTGAACACCGCGTCCTCGCCGGCGCTCTCGCCGTCCCAGTTGTCCACGTCTACCGTGACGATCTGTCCCGGTCCGACCTCCTCGAAGAGGATCTTCTCGGAGAGCTGGTCCTCGATCTCGCGCTGGATGGTGCGCCGCAACGGGCGGGCACCCAGCACCGGGTCGAAGCCGCGCTTGGCCAGCAACGCCTTGGCCTTGTCGGTCAGCTCCATAGCCATGTCCTTGGCCTTGAGCTGGTTGCCGACCCGGGTGATCATCAGGTCGACCATCCGGATGATCTCGTCCTTGGTCAGCTGGTGGAAGACGATGATGTCGTCGATGCGGTTGAGGAACTCCGGGCGGAAGTGCTTCTTCAGCTCGTCGTTGACCTTCTGCTTCATCCGCTCGTAGTTGTTCTCACCGCCGCCCTGGGTGAAGCCCAGACCGACCGGCTTGGAGATGTCGGACGTACCGAGGTTCGAGGTGAAGATCAGCACGGTGTTCTTGAAGTCCACCGTGCGGCCCTGGCCGTCGGTGAGCCGGCCGTCCTCGAGCACCTGCAACAGGCTGTTGTAGATCTCCTGGTGCGCCTTCTCGATCTCGTCGAACAGCACCACCGAGAACGGCTTGCGCCGCACCTTCTCGGTGAGCTGGCCACCCTCCTCGTAGCCGACGTATCCCGGCGGGGCGCCGAACAGCCGCGACGCGGTGAACCGGTCGTGGAACTCGCCCATGTCGATCTGGATGAGCGCGTCGTCGTCGCCGAACAGGAAGTTGGCCAGCGCCTTGGACAGCTCGGTCTTGCCGACACCGGAGGGGCCGGCGAAGATGAACGAACCCGACGGGCGCTTGGGGTCCTTCAACCCGGCGCGCGTGCGGCGGATCGCCTTCGAGACGGCCTTGACCGCGTCCTCCTGGCCGATGATCCGCTTGTGCAGTTCGTCCTCCATGCGCAGCAGGCGCGTGGTCTCGGCCTCGGTCAGCTTGAACACCGGGATGCCGGTCCAGTTGCCCAGCACCTCGGCGATCTGCTCGTCGTCGACCTCGGCGACCACGTCGAGGTCACCCGAGCGCCACTGCTTCTCGCGTTCGGCCCGCTGGGCGACCAGTTGCTTCTCCCGGTCGCGCAGGCTGGCGGCCTTCTCGAAGTCCTGCGCGTCGATCGCGGACTCCTTCTCCCGGCGCGCGTCGGCGATCTTCTCGTCGAACTCGCGCAGGTCTGGCGGCGCGGTCATGCGGCGGATCCGCATCCGCGCGCCCGCCTCGTCGATCAGGTCGATCGCCTTGTCCGGCAGGAACCGGTCGTTGATGTAGCGGTCGGCCAGGGTGGCGGCGGCCACCAGCGCCGCATCGGAGATCGACACCCGGTGGTGCGCCTCGTAGCGGTCCCGCAGCCCCTTGAGGATCTCGATGGTGTGCTCCACCGTCGGCTCCCCCACCTGCACCGGCTGGAAGCGGCGCTCCAGGGCGGCGTCCTTCTCGATGTACTTGCGGTACTCGTCGAGGGTGGTGGCGCCGATGGTCTGCAGTTCCCCACGGGCCAGCTTCGGCTTGAGGATGCTGGCCGCATCGATCGCGCCCTCGGCGGCGCCGGCACCGACCAGCGTGTGCAGCTCGTCGATGAACAGGATGATGTCGCCGCGGGTGTTGATCTCCTTGAGCACCTTCTTCAGGCGCTCCTCGAAGTCACCGCGGTAGCGGGAGCCGGCCACCAGCGAGCCGAGGTCCAGCGTGTAGAGCTGCTTGTCCTTCAGCGTCTCCGGCACCTGGCCGTGCACGATCGCCTGCGCGAGGCCCTCGACGACGGCGGTCTTGCCGACGCCGGGCTCGCCGATCAGCACCGGGTTGTTCTTGGTGCGCCGGCTCAGCACCTGCATGACGCGCTCGATTTCCTTCTCGCGCCCGATGACCGGGTCGAGCTTGCCTTCCATCGCCGCGGCCGTCAGGTTGCGCCCGAACTGGTCGAGCACCAACGACGTGGACGGCGAGCCGGACTCTCCGCCCCGCCCGCCCGTGCCGGCCTCGGCGGCCTCCTTGCCCTGGTAGCCGCTCAGCAGCTGGATGACCTGCTGGCGCACCCGGGTCAGCTCGGCGCCCAGCTTCACCAACACCTGGGCGGCCACGCCCTCACCCTCGCGGATGAGCCCGAGCAGGATGTGCTCGGTGCCGATGTAGTTGTGGCCGAGCTGCAGCGCCTCACGCAGGCTCAGCTCCAGGACCTTCTTGGCGCGCGGCGTGAACGGGATGTGCCCCGACGGCGCCTGCTGGCCCTGGCCGATGATCTCCTCGACCTGGCTGCGGACGCCCTCGAGCGAGATGCCCAGCGACTCCAGCGACTTCGCCGCGACGCCCTCGCCCTCGTGGATAAGACCCAACAGGATGTGCTCGGTGCCGATGTAGTTGTGGTTGAGCATCCGGGCCTCTTCCTGCGCCAGGACGACGACCCTGCGGGCACGGTCGGTAAAACGTTCAAACATCGGTGGTTACCTGCTCTCCCTCACCATCGGTACTAGCCTCTGAATGGCCAACCGGTCCCCGTCGGGCCGGTATTGCATACCTGCCATCCACTGTAATGGTCGGCCTGCCAGGGGGCATAACCTTGCGGTTCCCTGCTGCTGAAAGGCCCGCCGGCCCGTTTCGGGCGATCTCCCCTGTGATCACAGCGCCGTAACTGAACCAACGTGGCGGCGTGCCAATTCGTTTCCCCGAGTCACGACCGATGTTTTCGCCGCCAGCGAAAAGACAAACCGGCGCCCCGGCCTGTGCGGCCCGGGCGCCGGTTCGAGGTCTGTCAGGTCGCCGCGTGGAACGCGTCGATGACGTCGGCCGGGATGCGGCCGCGCGTCGACACGTTGTGGCCGTTTCGCCGGGCCCACTCGCGGATCGCCGCGCTCTGCTCACGGTCGATCGCGCCGCGGCCGCGCCCGGAGCCCGAACGCCCGCGCCGCCGCCCGCCGACCCGGCGACCGGCTTCCACCCACTGCTTCAGGTCGTTGCGTAGTTTCGCCGCATTCTTGGACGAAAGGTCAATCTCGTAGGTAACCCCGTCAAGTCCGAATTCGACCGTTTCGTCGGCTGCGCCGGCACCGTCGAAATCATCGACCAAGGTGACGGTCACTTTTTTCGCCATTAGCTTATCCTCGCATTTCGTCCTGAGCAGTTGCCGAGCAGATTGGGTGAGCCTCCCCGGTCATCAATCTGCCATAACAAGGCAGCATACTCAATCCGGCCGCGAGGTGCACAGTTGCACTTTTCAAGTGGAGTGCGGCCGAACAATCGGGAACAAAACTGTCTCCCGAATTGACAGTCCGGTCAATGACATCAACAAGCGATCGATACCCATTCCCGTTCCGGTGCAGGGCGGCATCCCATACTCGAGGGCGGCGAGAAAATCTTCGTCGAGCACCATGGCTTCGTCGTCGCCGGCCGCGGCGGCGCGGGCTTGCGCGGCGAACCGCTCCCGCTGCACGACGGGGTCGTTCAACTCGGAGTACCCGGTGGCCAGTTCGATACCCCGCACATAGAGGTCCCACTTCTCGGTCACACCGGGGATGCTGCGGTGCTGACGCGTCAAAGGCGTTGTCTCGACCGGGAAGTCCCGCACGAAGGTGGGCGCGGTAAGCGTGTCGCCCACGGTGTGCTCCCACAGCTCCTCGACCAGCTTCCCGTGGCCGTAGCCGCGATCTTCGGGAATCTCGACCCCCAGCCGGTGGGCGATGGCCCAGAGCCGCTCGACCGGCGTCTGCGGCGTGATCTCTTCGCCGAGTGCCGCCGACAGCGACGGGTACATTTGAATCGACGCCCATTCTCCGTGTATGTCGTAGACACTCCCGTCGGGCAGCGGTAGTTGTCTGGTTCCGATCGCCTCATCGGCGACCTCTTGAATAAGCTCGCGCGTGACGACTGCCGAATCGTCATAGGTTCCGTACGCCTGGTAGGTCTCCAGCATGGAAAATTCCGGAGAATGCGTGGAATCCGCGCCTTCGTTTCGGAACACTCGATTTACTTCGAAGACCTTGTCGAAACCGCCGACGACGCAGCGCTTGAGGAACAGTTCCGGCGCGATGCGCAGGTAGAGATCGATGTCGAGGGCATTGGAATGCGTGACGAACGGCCGCGCCGCCGCACCACCCGCCAGCGTCTGCAACATAGGCGTTTCCACTTCGAGAAACCCGCGCCGTTCGAGCGCGTTGCGTATCGCGCGGACCACGGCGATCCGCTGCCGCGCCACCGTGCGGGCCTGCGGACGCACGATCAGGTCGACGTAGCGCTGCCGCACCCGCGCCTCTTCGCTCATCTCCTTGTGCGCCACCGGCAGCGGCCGCAACGACTTCGCCGCCAGCTGCCAGGAATCGGCGAGGACGGACAATTCGCCGCGGCGTGAGCTGATCACGTTGCCGTGCACGTAGACGATGTCGCCCAGGTCGACGTCGGCCTTCCACGCGTCGAGCGATTCGGCGCCCACCTTGTCGAGGCTGAGCATCACCTGCAGGCTGGTGCCGTCGCCCTCCTGGAGTGTCGCGAAGCACAATTTGCCCGAGTTGCGCGCGAAGATCACCCGGCCGGCGACGCCGACGACATCGTCGGTCGCGGTGTCGACCGGCAGGTCGGGATGGTCGGCGCGAACCTGCGCCAGGGTGTGGGTGCGTTCGATCGCGACCGGATACGGTTCGGTGCCCTCGGCCAGCAACCGGGCGCGCTTGTCCCGGCGGATGCGGAACTGCTCGGGCAGGTCTGCGGCTGCATCCTCGCTGGCGTCACTCACGACGTGCCAGCTTAAATGACCTCGCGGCGGCCGCTCTTACTGGCGGCCCGCCGAGATTGCCGTCATGGTCGTTGTTCCGGTCGCAGCCACGACCACTGGGGCAATCTCGGCGGCGAAATGTCAGCGCGCGGTCTTCAGCCGGCCGCGCTGGGTGTCCCGGTTGCGTTCGAAGACCAGCCGCAGTCCCTGCAGGGTCAGGTGCTGGTCGTAATGGCTGGCCGTGTGCAGCTCGGGCAGCAGCAGGGGCGCGGTGTGCCCGGTCGCCACCACCGCGACATCCTCGCCGGCGAATCCGTCCACGTCCTCGCGGATGCGCCCGACCAGGCCGTCGACCAGGCCGGCGAACCCGAATACCGCTCCCGCCTGCATGCATTCGACGGTGTTCTTGCCCACCACCGAACGCGGGCGGGAGAGTTCCACCCGACGCAGGGCGGCGGAGCGCGCCGCGGCGGCATCCGAGGAGACCTGCACGCCCGGGGCGATCGCACCGCCGAGGAATTCCCCCTTGGCCGACACGACGTCCACGCAGATGGACGAACCGAAGTCGATGACGATGGCGGCGCTTTGGAATCGGTGAAACGCCGCCAGGCAGTTCACGATTCGGTCGGCGCCCACTTCTTTCGGGTTGTCGACGAGCAGCGGGATGCCGGTGCGCACGCCCGGCTCGATCAGCACGTGCGGCACCGACGGCCAGTACTGGTCGAGCATGATCCGCACCTCGTGCAGCACCGACGGGACGGTGGACAGGCCGGCGGCGCCGGTGAGCCGCTCGGAGTCGTCGCCGATCAGGCCGTCGATGGTCAGCGCCAGCTCGTCCGCGGTCACCTCGGACTCGGTCCGGATCCGCCAGTGCTGCACGACCTTTGCGTGCTCCTTGGACCCGGAGATCAGCCCCACGACGGTGTGGGTGTTGCGGACGTCGATGGCGAGCAGCACGGCTACCGCGCGACGATTCGGGGATCCAGGAGCTCGGCGGCCGCGGACACGTCATCGGGCACGAAGGCCGGGTCGTGACCCAGGTCGATCGGCTTGTTGTCGGCGTCGACGAACACGATCCGCGGCCGGTACGAACGCGCCTCGGCCTCCTCCATGGTCCCGTAGGCGATCAGGATCACCAGGTCGCCGGGATGGACGAGATGCGCTGCGGCGCCGTTGATTCCGATCACTCCGCTGCCGCGCTCCCCGGTGATCGCGTAGGTGACCAGGCGGGCGCCGTTGTCGATGTCGACGATGGTCACCTGCTCGCCCTCGAGCAGGTCGGCGGCGTCCATCAGGTCGGCGTCGATGGTCACCGAGCCGACGTAGTGCAGGTCGGCCTGCGTGACGGTGGCGCGGTGGATCTTCGATTTGAGCATCGTCCGTAGCATCAGTTCCTCCAAGATGATTCATGGGTGTCCCGATATCCGTCCGGCCCCACGGGTGCCGGCGAAGTCTCGATCTCGATCGCGATGTTGTCCAGCAGCCTGGTGCCGCCCAGCCGGACGGCAACGAGCAGCCGGCCGGTTCTGTTGGCGCTTAACGGCCCCAGGTTCGCGTCGCGCAGCTCGAGGTAGTCGACCGTGAGCTCGGGCACCGCCTCGAGCACGGCGCGCGCCGCGTCCAGCGCGGCCCCGGCCCCCGCGTCCGCGGCGTGCGCCGCCGCCGTCAGCGCCGCGGACACCGCCACGGCCGCCTCGCGCTGCTCCGGGTCGAGGTAGCGGTTGCGCGATGACATGGCCAGCCCGTCGGCTTCGCGGACGGTCGGCACGCCGACCACCGCGACGTCGATGTTGAGGTCGGCGACCATCTGCCGGATCAGCACCAGCTGCTGATAGTCCTTCTCCCCGAAGAACACCCGATCGGGGCGCACGATCTGCAGCAGCTTGCACACCACGGTGAGCACGCCGGCGAAGTGGGTCGGTCGCGGACCGCCCTCGAGGTCGGCCGCCAGCGGACCGGGCTGCACGGTGGTGCGCAGACCGTCGGGGTACATCGCCGCCGCCGTTGGCGCGAACACGATTTCGACGCCTTCGGCGCGCAGCAGCGCCACGTCGTCGTCCAGGGTCCGGGGGTAGGCGCCGAGGTCTTCGCCGGCGCCGAACTGCAGCGGGTTGACGAAGATCGACACCGCCACCACCGATCCGGGCACCCGCTTGGCGGCGCGCACCAAGGTGAGGTGGCCGTCGTGAAGCGCGCCCATGGTGGGCACCAGCATCACCCGGCGGCCGGTGTGGCGCAGCGCACGGCAGACGTCCGTGACGTCGCGGGGCCGCGAGTACAGGTTGAGTTCGCCGGCCTTGAAGGCGGGCGGCTTGGTGGGTCTCATCCGGCCAACACCTCGACGACGTCCGCGGGGGCGTGCGCGCGGCGGGCGGTCCGCAGGGCGTTGACCCGATACGCCTGCGCCAGTTCGGGGTCGACCCGCTGCAGCGCTGCCAGGTGCCCGGCGACCGCGGCCGCGTCACCGCGCGCGACCGGGCCGGTCAGCGCGGCCTGCCCGCGCTGCAAGGTGTTCTCCAGCGCGGCCCGGGCCAGCGGCCCGACGATGCGTTCGGCGATGCCGCCCGGGGCGTCGTCGACGGACTGTTGCCCGAGCAGTTCACTGCCGCGCAGCGCGGCCCGCAGCGCGTCGAGCGCGTCGGCGAGCACCGTCACCAGGTGGTTGCCTGCGTGCGCCAGGGCGGCGTGGTAGAGCACCCGCGCTTCCTCGCGCACGCAGAACGGCTCGCCACCCATCTCCAGCACCAGCGACTGCCCGATCGCGTAGCCGACGTCGTCGGCCGCGGTGATGCCGAAGCAGGTGTCGGGCAGCCGGCTGATGTCCTCGTCCGGGCCGGTGAACGTCATCGCCGGGTGGATCGCGAGCGGGATGCAGCCGTCGCGGGTCAGCGGCGCGAGGATGCCGACCCCGTTGGCGCCGGAGGTGTGGGCGACGATCGTGCCGGACCGCACCGCCGACGTGGCGGCCAACCCGGAGACCAGGCCGGCGAGTTCGTTGTCGGGCACCGCCAGCAGCAGCAGCTCGGCCGCGGCCGCCACGTCCGGCGGCGGCACCACCGGGGTGTCGGGCAGCCGCTGCTGCGCCCGCTGCCGGGACGCCCGGGAGATGGCGCTGCAGGCCACCACGACGTGGTCGGCACGCTCCAGCGCCACGCCCAGCGCGGTGCCGACCCGGCCGGCCGAGATGATTCCCACCTTGAGCCTGGCCGGGCGCAGACCGTCGAACTGCCCCATCGCAGACGACCTCACAGATTCTTCCTTCGTTCCGGTCCCACCGCGTGGGTACCGTTCGGTCATTCAAACTGTAGTCGATCGGCGGGCCCGGCCCAATGTGAGGAAGCTCCCAGCTCAGCCGTCGCGGCGGCGACGGCGGCCGCCCTCGGACGGCTGGACCTGCAGGCGCGCGAGCAGGTCGGCGACCGACTGGCCGCCGGTCGAGGGTCCCTCGCCGCCCCGGCCGTCCACGCCCTCCGCGTCC
>NZ_GG770553.1:254582-294604 GCF_000164135.1 Mycobacterium parascrofulaceum ATCC BAA-614
TGCGGCGGTTCGTACTGGTAGCGCACCCGGTCGCGGCGGGGCTGCGGCTGGCTCTGCGGCTGGCGCGGCGGCACCAGTGGTTCCTCGGGGACGTCGATGATCGCCGTCTCGTCGGCGCGGCTCGAGGGGGTGTCCTGGGGCACCGAGGTGACCCGATCGCTGGACACCCAGTCGTAGGGCGCGTCGCGCGGGGTCTCGCCGTTGCGGTCCCACTCGCTGTACGCGCGCTCGGGTGCCGGCTCCGCCTCGGGCGTCTCCAGGGCCGGGCGCTGTGCGAGGTCGGTGTCGAAGAGGATCTCCAGGCTGGTGCGCAACGCGCTCAACTCCGCGCGCAGCTCGGCCAGGTCGTCGGCGGCCTGGGCGCGCAGCTCGGAAGCCAGCTCGCGGCGCAGCTGGGACTCCACGGTCAGCTCGTACTCGCGGCGGGCCGAGATCTCCCGATCCAGCTGCAGGTCGTACACCAGCTTCAGGTCACGGACCCGGGATTGGTCCGCGTCGCTCTGACGGCGGTACAACACCGAGACGAAGGCGCCGGCGACTGCGGCCCACAGCGCCAGGATCACAGCGAGCTTGAGAAGTTCCACCCGATTGGTGAAAACCAGCGCGGAACTGGCCCCCATCGCGAGGACCAGCAACGCGGTCAAGAGCACCCACCCCGGCCTGCGGCCGCCGCGCCGAACCCGGGCGCCGCGGGACAGAACGGTCATGGCCTGACTGTACCTGCGCGAGGTCAATCCGCGTGTCGCCCTACTCCGGCGATTCTCGCGCGGGTTGGTGGCGCGGCGGGCGTGGGCTAGTTTTCCGCCCCTTCGCCGTGTTCGGTCTGATCCGGCGGCGACTTGCAGCAATGTTGCAGCCACAGCGCGGCGACGAGCAGCGCCAGCGCGCTGACCGCCGCGACCACGGCGCCGCTGGTGTCCTCGGCGGCCGCCCGCAGCCAGGACCGCCGCGGCAGGAAGTACACCAGCACGCCCGCCCAAAAGCCCAGCATCAGCGCGCCCACCCAGGCCGACGCCTTGGCGACCATCAGGGTGCGCGCCACCGCCAGCGGGTGCAGCCAGCCGGGGCCGACGCCGATTTCGCCGTCGTTGATCTTGGTCCGCACGTAGCGGGCCCACAGCCCTTCCGCGACGGCCACCGCCAGCAACGACAGCCCCGTCCACACGGTGATCGGCGGAAACCACCGGTACAGGCCGGTCACCAGCGAATACCCCACCACCGCCGCGCCGACCACCGCGACCGTCAGGTCACGTTTGCGGGTCGGACCCATCAGGTCTCCGGTTCCGGATCGGCCGGCGACCCGCCCGCCCGATGCAGCGTGAGGTCGGTCAACCGGACGCCTTCGCGGTCGGCCGGTTCCAGCTCGGCCAGCAGGCCGGCCACCGGGCGCGGGCCCTCGGCGACGGTCAGTTGAGCGTCGGGGTCGATGGCGAGCCACGGGATCATGACGAAGGCCCGCAAATGGGCCAGCGGGTGCGGCAGCGTCAGGTTGTTCTCGCGCGAGATCACCTCCGCCTCGTCGTAGCAGGCGATCAGGTCGACGTCGAGAGTGCGGGGCCCCCAGCGCTCGCCGCGCACCCGGCCCGCCGCCCGCTCGAATTCCTGAGCCCGGCGCAGCCAGCATTGCCCGTCGCAGGCGGGGTCGTTGGCGATCAGCACGGCGTTGAGGAACGGCGCCTGGTCCACGCGGCCCCAGGGGTCGGTCTCGTACACCGGGGAGACCGCGAGCACCTGCTCGCCCAGCCCGTCGACCACCGACTGCAACCGGGCGAGGCGGTCGCCCAGGTTGGAGCCGACGGATAGCACCACCCACGTCATCGGCGCCGCTCCTTGACCCCGGTCACGCCGGCGTCATCGTCGTCGTCGCGCGTCATCGGCGCCGCCCCACGACCCCGGCTCCGCCGGCGTCATCGTCGTCGTCGCGCGTCATCGGCGCCGCCCCACGACCCCGGTCACGCCCGGCCCGCCGGGATCACCGAACCGCGGCCCCCGCGCCGCGACCGCCGCACCACCACCGCGACGTCGGCGAACTGCTGCGGGATCGGGGCCTGCGGCTTGTGCACCACCACCTCGACGGCGTGCACCCGCTCGTCACCCATGACCCGGTCGGCGATCTCGCCGCCGACCGTTTCGATCAGGTTGCGCGGCGGGCCGGCCACCACCTCGGTCGCCAGTTGCGCCAGGGCGCCGTAGTCGTAGGTGTCGGCCAGCTCGTCGCTGGCGGCGGCACCGGCGAGGTCGATCCACACGGTCATGTCGACGACGAACTCCTGCCCGTCGGCGCGCTCATGCTCGAAAACTCCGTGTCGTCCACGAATCGTCAACCCCCGCAATTCGATTCGGTCAGCCATCGTCTCCAGCCAACTCGGTCTGCTGCGTGTCGGTCTGCGTCCAGGCCCCCACCACCTTGAGGGCGTCGGCGGTGGCCCGCACGTCATGCACGCGAACACCCCACGCCCCGTACAGCGCTGCCAGCGCGGAGATCACCGCGGTCGCCGTCTCGCGGCCACCGGGCGGTCGCGGCGAGCCATCCGGCCCGGCTAACAACGTACCGAGGAACCGTTTCCGCGACGCGCCCAGGAGCACCGGGATGCCGGTGGCGACGAATTCCGGCAGCGCGCGCAGCAGCGCCCAATTGTGGTGGCCCGTCTTGGCGAACCCGAGGCCGGGGTCGATCACCAGCTTGGCGGGGTCGACGCCCGCGCCCACCGCGGCGTCGACGCTGGCCAGCAGTTCGGCACGCACTTCGGCCACCACGTCGACGTAGTGCGGGGCCGCATGCGGACGGTCGGCGGCCACCGAGCGCCAGTGCATCAGCACCCACGGCACACCGGCATCGGCCATCAGCGGCGCCATGGCGGGATCCGCGCGCCCACCCGACACGTCGTTGACGATGCGCGCGCCGTTCTGCAGCGCCGCCCGCGCGACGTCGGCGTGCATGGTGTCGATGCTTACCGTGATCCCTTCCGCCGCAAGCTCTTTGACGACGGGAAGGACGCGCGACGTCTCGACCCGGGAGTCGATGCGCGTGGCGCCGGGACGAGTCGACTCGCCGCCGACATCGATGATGTCCGCGCCCGCCGCGGCCAGGGCCAGTCCGTGCGCCACCGCGTTGGAGGTATCGAGATAGCGCCCGCCATCGGAGAACGAGTCGTCGGTGACGTTCAGGACTCCCATAACCCGCACGGGCGACGACTCACTTACGCAGGATGAGGTCGAGCGCTTCGGAGCGCGAAGCGGCGTTGGTCTTGAACAGTCCGCGCACCGCCGAGGTGGTGGTGACCGCGCCGGGCTTGCGTACGCCGCGCATGGCCATGCACAGGTGCTCGGCCTCGATCACGACGATCACCCCCCGCGGATTGAGCTTGTTCATCAGGGCGTCGGCGATCTGGCTGGTGAGCCGTTCCTGCACCTGCGGCCGCTTGGCGTAGAGGTCGACCAGCCGCGCGATCTTGGACAGCCCGGTGACCCGCCCGTCGGCGCCGGGGATGTAGCCGACGTGGGCCACACCGTGGAACGACACCAGGTGGTGCTCGCAGGTGGAGTACAGCGGGATCTCCTTGACCAGCACCAGCTCGTCGTGTTCCTCGTCGAACATGGTGTTCAGGACGCTGTCCGGGTCGGTGTAGAGCCCGGCGAACATCTCCTGGTAGGCGCGCGCGACGCGGGCCGGCGTCTCGCGCAGGCCGTGCCGGTCCGGGTCCTCGCCGATGGCGTACAGCAGCTCCCGGACCGCCGCTTCGGCCCGCGCCTGGTCGAACACCCGAAGTGCCGGGGAGGCGGTGTCCGGGCCCAAACCGGTTAACGCCATCGGATCCTCCGTTTTCTCAGCCGTGAGCCGGTGGGTTGGACCGGCTCACGTCGTCCTGCTCGGGAGACTTTCCGCCGTCCGGGTCGGGCAGACTCGGCGGCGGGTAGGGCGGATACGGCGGGTAAGGGGGCTGCGCCTGACCCTGCTGGCCCGGGCGGCCGGGCTGGCCCGGATAACCGGGGTAGTTACCCGCCGGCTGCGGCCAGTAGGGCTGCTGCGGGGCCTGCGGCGGTGGGTACCAGTGATTCGGCTGCTGGTCGTGCGGCGGCCATCCCGGCGCGTGCCAGCCCGCCGGCGCGCCGTAGTCCGGCTGGGTGGGGCCGTGCGGCACGCCCGGACGGTCGGGGGCCCCTTGGGCGCCCTGAGAGCCGTTGCCGCCGTTGTTGTTTCGGTCGGCGTCGGCTCCAGCGGCCGCGGCGGCCTGGCTGGCGCGCGCGATGGCCGCCTTGAACGCCGGTTCGGGAACCGGCGGCGGCCACGGCTCGCCGCGCTCCATCGCCAGCTCGCCGGGCGTCTTGATCGGCGGCTTGTCCGACGGGATGCGGCCACCGAAATCGTCGAACATGGTGAGCCGGGGCCGCTTTTCGACGTCGGCGAAGATGCCCTCCAGCTCCGCGCGGTGCAGCGTCTCCTTCTCCAGCAGCTGGCCGGCCAGCGTGTCGAGCACGTCGCGGTATTCGGTGAGGATCTCCCACGCCTCGGTGTGGGCGGCCTCGATCAGCTTGCGGATCTCGTCGTCGATGTCGCGGGCGACCTCGTGCGAATAGTCGGCCTGCGTGCCCATGGTCCGGCCCAGGAACGGGTCGCCGTGCTCGGTGCCGTATTTGACCGCGCCCAGCTTGGAACTCATGCCGAATTCGGTGACCATCGCGCGGGCCACCTTGGTGGCCTGTTCGATGTCGGACACCGCGCCGGTCGTCGGCTCCCGGAACACCAGTTCCTCGGCCGCGCGCCCGCCCATCGCGAACACCAGCTGCGCGATCATCTCCGAGCGGGTCCGCAGCCCCTTGTCTTCCTCGGGGACGGCCACCGCGTGCCCGCCGGTGCGTCCGCGGGCCAGGATCGTCACCTTGTAGATCGGCTCGATGTCCGGCATCGCCCAGGCGGCCAGGGTGTGCCCGCCCTCGTGGTAGGCGGTGATCTTCTTTTCCTGCTCGCTGATGATCCGGCCCTTGCGGCGCGGGCCGCCGATCACCCGGTCCACCGCCTCTTCGAGCGCGGCGCTGGTGATGACGGTGCCGTTTTCGCGGGCGGTCAGCAGCGCCGCCTCGTTGATGACGTTGGCCAGGTCGGCGCCGGTCATGCCGACGGTGCGCTTGGCCAGCCCGTCGAGGTCGGCGTCCGGGGCGATCGGCTTGCCCTTGGAATGCACCTGCAGCACCGCGCGACGCCCCGCCAGGTCGGGGTTGGACACCGGGATCTGCCGGTCGAAGCGGCCGGGCCGCAGCAGCGCGGGGTCGAGGATGTCGGGCCGGTTGGTGGCCGCGATGAGGATCACGCCGGCGCGCGGGTCGAACCCGTCCATTTCGACCAGCAGTTGGTTCAGCGTTTGCTCACGCTCGTCGTGGCCGCCACCCAGGCCGGCACCGCGCTGGCGGCCGACGGCGTCGATCTCGTCGACGAAGATGATGCACGGATTGTTCTGCTTGGCCTGCTCGAACAGGTCGCGCACCCGCGACGCGCCGACGCCGACGAACATCTCGACGAAGTCGGAGCCGGAGATGGTGAAGAACGGGACACCGGCCTCCCCGGCGACCGCACGGGCCAGCAGCGTCTTGCCCGTGCCGGGCGGGCCGTAGAGCAGCACACCCTTGGGGATCTTGGCGCCCAGCGCCTGATAGCGGCCGGGGTTCTGCAGGAAGTCCTTGATCTCGTAGAGCTCTTCGACCGCCTCGTCGACGCCCGCGACGTCGGCGAAGGTGGTCTTGGGCATGTCCTTGTTCAGCAGCTTGGCGCGGGACTTGCCGAACCCGAAGCCCATTCGGGCGCCGCCCTGCATGCGGGAGAACATCACGAACAGGCCCACCAGCAACAGCAGCGGCAGCACGTAGACCAGCAGCTCGCCCAGGATGCTGCCCTGATTGACGACCGTGCTGACCTTGGCGTTCTTGGCGTTCAGGGCGTTGAACAGGTCGACGGCGTACCCGCTGGGGTATTTGGTGATGACCTTGTCGGAGTTGTCGGTGTCGTTGTTGCCCTTCTTCAGGGTCAACCGCAGCTGCTGCTCGCGATCATCGATCTGCGCGCTCTTGACGTTGTCGCCGGTGATCTGCGCCACCGCCACCGACGTATCGACGGGCTTATAGCCGCGGGTGTCGTCGCTGAAGTAGAAGAACGACCAACCGAGCAGCACCACGACGGCAATCGCCGTGATGGTGCGAATCACGTTTTTCCGGTTCATCAATCATCGGCCTTGTCGGCCAGGTCCTTCCCCGATATACACGCAGCTGGAAAAGTCCAGGTTACCGCTACTGCCGATCGCCAGCTCCGGCAGAGCCGGGCGCCGGGGGTCGCCAGCATTCTGTCGATACAACGAGCGGGGGTTCCCTCCCGAACCACCCCGAGCGTCACGCCAGCGTGACGGTGGCCCCCGAACGCCACGCCAGCGTGACGCTCGGTGGCGGGCGCTCGCCCGTCGGTCGCGGGCGTTCGCCCGTCGGTGGCGGGCGCGCGGCTCGTCACTCGTAATAGCGGGCCTCGATCACGTTGCCGTCCGGGTCGGTGAAGTAATAGCCCTGCGGCGCCCAGCCCCGCGCCCCGAAGGTGGGGCTCAGCCGCGCGCCGGTGTCCAGCCCTTCCGCTTGTAGGCGCTGATCCAGCGCGTCGTACTCGGACCTCGATAGCGCGAGGCAGACGTGGTTCACCGGGTGGCCGGCGCTGCCCTCGGCCCGCGTCATCGCCTCGGTGCCGGCGGCATTGGCCAGCGGCAGCAGGTCGATGATGGAGTCCGCACATACCCGCACGCTCGGAAACGGCGCATCGCCGGCCTCGAACTCGGCGAACCGGACCGGCGCCAAGCCGACCACCCTTGTGTAAAAATCCATCGCGGCGCGCGGGTCTGAAGTCCAGAGGACGACGTGGTCGAGCCGCTTCATTCGGTCACCTGCTTTCACGTGGAGCGAGGGCTGCACGGCGATATCTACCAGGCGACCAAAGCCATTGGAATGCCAATTCGCAATCAGCGTGAATACTTCTCAGCCGCCGAGGGGTTGTGCTTGGGTGACAAGGTGCTCGAATCAACCGAACGGTTAGTAGAGACCAACGGTGTGCGGCTGCGGGTGACGGAGGCGGGCCGGCGCGGGGCGCCAGTGGTGATCTTGGCCCACGGCTTTCCCGAACTGGCCTATTCGTGGCGCCACCAGATCCCCATGCTCGCCGAGGCCGGCTACCACGTGGTGGCCCCGGATCAGCGCGGCTACGGCGGCTCGTCCCGTCCGGACGCGATCGAGGCCTACGACGTCCACCAGCTGACGGCCGACCTGGTCGGTCTGCTCGACGACGTCGGCGCCGAGCGCGCCGTGTGGATCGGCCACGACTGGGGCGCGGCCGTGGTGTGGAACGCCCCGTTGCTGCATCCGGACCGGGTCGCGGCCGTCGCCGCGCTCAGCGTCCCGGCGGTGCCACGCTCGCGCGTCGCCCCGACACAGGCGTGGCGCAAGACATTCGGCGAGAACTTCTTCTACATCCTGTACTTCCAGGAGCCGGGCGTCGCCGACGCGGAGCTCAACAGTGACCCCGCCCGCACGATGCGCCGGATGCTGGGCGGGCTGCGGACTTCCGGTGACAAGGCCGCGGGGCTGCGGATGGTGGCCCCCGGTCCCGAAGGCTTCATCGACCGCCTCCCCGAACCCGATCGGCTGCCGGACTGGCTCAGCCAGGAGGAACTCGACCACTACATCGACGAGTTCGCCCGCACCGGGTTCACCGGCGGGTTGAATTGGTATCGCAACTTCGACCGCAACTGGGAGACCACCCCGGAGCTGGCGGACGCGAAAATCACTGTGCCGGCGCTGTTTATCGGCGGCACCGCCGATCCGGTGTTGGCGTTCACCCGTGCCGACCGCGCATCGCAGTTGATCACCGGCCCCTACCGCCAGGTGATGATCGACGGCGCGGGACACTGGCTGCAGCAGGAACGGCCCGCCGAGGTGAACGCCGCCCTATTGGAATTCCTCAACGGATTGGAGCTGCGATGAGCGCCCCGCTGCGCTTCGGTGTCTTCATCACACCGTTTCACCCGATCGGCCAATCGCCTACAGTCGCGTTGGAATACGACATGGAACGCGTGGTCGCCCTGGACCGGCTCGGATTCGACGAGGCGTGGTTCGGCGAACACCACTCCGGTGGCTACGAATTGATCGCCTGCCCGGAGGTGTGCATCGCGGCCGCCGCGGAGCGCACGAAACACATCCGGCTGGGCACCGGAGTGGTTTCGCTGCCCTACCACCACCCGCTGATGGTGGCCGATCGCTGGGTGCTGCTGGACCACCTCACCCGCGGCCGGGTGATGTTCGGCACCGGGCCCGGCGCCCTGCCGTCGGATGCGTACATGATGGGCATCGATCCGGTCGACCAGCGGCACATGATGCAGGAGTCGCTCGAAGCGATCCTCGCCCTGTTCCGGGCCGGGCCCACGGAGCGAATAGACCGCCACGCCGACTGGTTCACGTTGCGCGAAGCCCAGCTGCACATCCGGCCCTACACTTGGCCGTATCCCGAAATATCCACGGCGGCAATGATTTCACCGTCCGGACCTCGGCTGGCGGGCGCACTGGGCACGTCGCTGTTGTCGCTGTCGATGTCGGTGCCGGGCGGCTACGCCGCTCTGGAGACCACCTGGGACGTGGTCCGCGAGCAGGCCGAAAAAGTCGGCCGCGACGAGCCGAACCGGGCCGACTGGCGGGTGTTGAGCATCATGCACATCGCGGACAGCCGTGAGCAGGCCATCGACGATTGCACTTACGGGCTGCAAGATTTCGCCAACTACTTCGGCGCGGCCGGATTCGTGCCGTTGGCCAACGCGGTGGAGGGGGCCCAGACGCCGCACGAGTTCGTCGAGGACTACGCGGCCAAGGGCAATTGCTGCATCGGAACCCCCGACGACGCGATCGCCCACATCGAAGACCTGCTCGACCGCTCGGGCGGTTTCGGCACGCTGCTGATGCTGGGTCACGACTGGGCCTCCCCGGAGGCGACGTATCACTGCTATGACCTGATGGCGCGCAAGGTGATTCCCCATTTCATGGGGCAGCTCGAGGCGTCGCGTTCGTCGCATGACTGGGCCAAGGGCAAGCGCGAGGAGTTGATCGGCCGGGCCGGTGAGGCCGTGGTGAAGGCCATCACCGAGCATGTCGACGAGCAGAAGGGCGCCGAAGGCTGATGCGCGCGGCGGTGTTGCGCGACGGCCGCATGGTCTTCCGGGACGACGTGCCCGAGCCCGTACCCGAGGCGGGGCAGGTGCTCGTCGGCGTGCGGGCGTGCGGGATCTGCGGCTCGGACCTGCATTTCGCCGCACACGGCGCGCAGGTGCTGGAAATGAGCGACCGGGTGGCCGGCGGTGCAGGCATGCACGTCGACCTGGACCACGACATCTTCATGGGGCACGAATTCAGCGCGGAGGTGCTCGAGGCCGGACCCGACACCGAGACCCACCCGCCGGGGACCCTGGTCACCTCGCTTCCGGTGCTGCTGTCCGCCAAGGGCGTCGAGCCGATCGTCTACAGCAACAGCACGATCGGCGGGTACGCCGAGCGCATGCTGCTCTCTGCGCCGCTGCTGCTGCCGATCCCCAACGGCCTGGACTTCAAACACGCGGCCCTGACCGAACCCATGGCGGTGGGGCTACACGCCGTCAACAAGTCCGGCATCGCCGAAGGCGAGACGGCGCTGGTCGTCGGCTGCGGCCCGATCGGCATCGCGATCATCGCGGCGCTGCGGGCACGGGGAGTGGAAGACGTCGTCGCGTCTGACTTCTCGCCCACGCGCAGGGAGCTCGCCCGCGCCATGGGCGCCCACCGGACGCTGGATGCCGGGGAGGGCTCACCGTTTGACTCCGTCAAAGCTGCCGTGGTGTTCGAGGCGGTCGGGGTGCCCGGGATCATCGACGACATTCTGCTGCGGGCCCGGCCCGGCACCCGGCTGGTGGTCGCCGGGGTCTGCATGCAACCCGACACCGTGCATCCGTTCTTCGCGATCGCCAAAGAGATCAACGTCCAGTTCGTGCTCGCCTACACCCCGGAGGAGTTCGCCGACTCACTGCGCGCGCTGGCCGAGGGTGACATCGACGTGAGCCCGCTGATCACCGGAGAGGTGAACCTGGACGGGGTCGGCGCGGCCTTTGACGACCTCGCCGACCCCGAGCGGCACTGCAAAGTCCTCGTCACTCCTTAGGCCGATGGTGGCGACCCGCCGCGCCCGGCTACGCCGCGCTTGCGGTCGCCACTAGGCCCAGCTGGATCCGACGGCGCTGTCGGTGCCGGCCATGTTGCTGCCGGCGCTTTGCACCTTCTGCCCGTGGGCGTTGGCCTGCTCGTAGATCACCTGGAAGTTGCGACCCAACTGGGTGATGAACTCCTGGCAGGCCACCGAAGCGGCACCGCCCCAAAAGTCCCCGGCGGCAAGCACATCGCGGATGATGGCCTGGTGCTCAGCCTCCGGAGACGCAGCCTGCGCGCGGATGGTGACGCCGTCGGTGTCGACATCGCCGAACTGGTAATTGATCGTCATCGTTAATCGTCTCCTGTGTGTTGGTGCGCTAGCTGTCCCAGGATCTGCTGTGAGGCCTGCTCTTGCTGCTCGTAGTTGTTCGCGTCGCGGACGAGTCCGTCCCGCACTCCGTGGAGCATGTCCGCAAGCTCGACAACATATGCGGCCGGCTGGGGACTGAAGCGCCTGCTCGAGGCGACGCAGAACCGCGACATCACGGTCGAGCAGCTGCGCGACGCCTGCGGAGTTACCAAAGGACGCTGGTTAGGGGTCGCTGGGCGCGCAAAGGCCGACGACATCCCCGACGCCGAGGACGCCAGGTGCGCGGCGCGCGCGTTCGGGTTCAGCGCTACCTGGCTACAGGTCGAACTGGGCCTGATCACGCCCGAAGATGTGCAGGCGACGCTGGGCGACGCGCAGTCGCTGGACCCCCTCCGTGCCACGACCGGCAGCGGGTGTTGATGCCGAATCCCACGGCGGAGGGCTCGCGCGACTGAATCGCGGTCAAGCGGGAGTCCGTCCCCCTTCGTCAGTCCGCGACAACCTATGCTCGGCGCCACGGCCGATCCGGTCGCGGTCCGCGATCCGGCCCACTGCCTTACTGACCCGTTCACCCACGACGGTGGCGGCCAGCGGACTAACCTGAGTGAACTCCCTCAAATGCCCTTGCCGCCAACATCTTCGGCCGAAGACGTTTGGGGATGCGCGAAAGGCAGCTCGGCGACAGCACCGGCGCTCTGCTCTCACCGACGGGCAAGACCTGTCGCACTTCGCGGGTCCGTGCCGACCATTTCCACAGCCGCGCAGGCCCGAAACCTGAGATCGCGGCGCGCAACTCCGAAACTACCGCCGTTGCCCGTTGATCCGTTCTGAGGCTGGACCATCGGGTCAGCGGCCCCCCGGGCGCTGAGGGCGTTGTCGCTAACCCCCGGCCGGCGGGTGCGGGATGACGGCGGGCTTGAAGCCGTACCGCGGGGCAGCGAAGTTGGCGGACATTCCCCGGCCGAGGCCACTGCCCACCATGGGGACCCCGCCGACGGCGTGCGTCGCCGGCTCGACGGCCGCCGATGCCGCCAGGCCATTGAGCGTCGCGGCGGCGGGCGTCGCCGCCGGGGCGACATTCGCCCAGGCCTGTGGCACCGACAGGGCGCCGACGGTCACCGCCTTGCCCACCGCCCCCGCCGGGCCGCTCAGCCCGGCGCTGGACAGGGCCGCCGGCAGCGCCGATCCCGCGGCCTTGGCGGCACCCGCGACTGCCTGGGCGGCGGCCTTGGGCGCCATCGAGTGGCTGAGCCCTTCGAGGTCCCGGAAGATCGTGATGAAGAGTCGGCTGGGTCCCACCCATTCCTTGAACATGTCGATGGGCGTGCCGGGGTGCAGGGTGGACGAGCCGGTCAGGCTTTCCAGGAGCGCGCCGCCCATTCCGTCGAGCTCCAGGGTGCCCCCGTTGACCAGATTGCCGAACGGGTTGGCCGCGGCCTGGGGTCCGGCGAGACCGGCAAGCGTGCCGGGCATCGCGTCGGTCAACGCCGACAGCTCCTGAGTCTCTGCGGCAGCCGAGGACGCTACCGCCTGCGCAACGGCGACTTCCTGGGCCGCCACCCCCGCCGGGTTCGTGGCGGGCGCCGCCGGGTCGAACGGCGGCAGCGTCGCCGCCGCGGCCGACTCCGCCGCGTACCCGTACATGGCGGCCGCGTCCTGCGCCCACATCTCGAGGTATTGCGTCTCGGTGGCCGCGATGGCCGGCGTGTTCTGGCCGAGGAAGTTCGTGGCCAGCAACTCCATCAGCAACACCCGGTTGGCCGCGATCACGGGCGGTGGCACCGTCGCGGCGAACGCCGCCTCGTATGCGCTCGCCGCCGCCGCGGCCTGGGCGGCGGCGTGTTCGGCCTGACCGGCCGTGCCGTTCAACCATGCGATCTGTGGCGTGGCCGCCCCCGCCATCGACAGAGCGGCGCCGCCCAGCCACGGTCCGTCGGTCAGGCCGGTGACCACCGATAGGTAGCCGGAGGCCGTGTTGGCCAGGTCGGCCGCCAATGCCTCCCAGCTCGCCGCGGCGGCCAGCATCGGCCCCGAGCCGGGCCCGGAGTACATCAGCGCGGAGTTGATCTCCGGCGGCAAGAGTCCGAAATCCAACATGAGTCGCCTAACCGACCAGCACGCTGTTGGCGGCCTCGGTGGCCGCATACGAACCCGCGCAAATCCCGAGCACCGTCGCCAACTGTTCCTGCGCCCGCGCGGCTTGGGCGCTGATGGCCTGATAGAGCTGGGCGTGGGCCGAGAACTGGGTGGCGGTCAGGATGGACACCGCGTCGGACGCGGCGGGCGCCACCGCCGTCGTCGGGCCCGCCGCGGCGGCGTTGCCCGCCTGTAGCGCCGAGTTGATCGACTGCAGTTCCCCCGCGGCTGCACTCAACATGTCCGGCTGTGCGATCACGATCGACATTCGCATTCCTCCCTCGATGGCGTTTGGTATCAGCGACTTTCAATGACTGATTGCGTCATCGCTGCGATTCCGGCGGTCACGTTAAACCACCCGGATCGCGTCAACGGGAGTCCGCGGGTAGCCGGTTAACGACCGGTTTGATCGGTGTTTACCCAATGCGAAGCCGGTCGCCGCGCGGTACAGATTTCTGTTGGTACAACGCCGGATTCGCCTGATTAGAGTTCTCTAGGAAATCGGTGACGGCAGTTCCCCGTCCGCCGCACCTCGGCTAAGCGGGCACCCGGCCGGCGGATGCGGTGTCCTACCGACCATAAAAAGCGCGCCGCCGCAACATGATTGATCAGCGAGTCGGTGACGATGCCACAATCCGTCGTGCGGGAGCGGCGACCAGAGGGCCGATCGGGGACCACGTGAGCGTTGCACTTTCGCCGGATCGCCGACCGCGAGGCTCAGGCGGTTCGCACATGATCGGCCCCTGTCGAAAGTGATGAGCGGTGCCGACATATCCGCCACAGATCCCGAGATTCCAATTTTTCAGAGTTCGGCATGAACCGGCCGTCTTGCGAGCCACGGGCCGTCGCGCGTGGAAATTCGCTAGGGTCCACTGCATGCCGCAATCCAGCGTCGCGAAGCTGATGCGCAAGGTGATCCTCCTGGCCGCCGCCGGCTTGGCGACCGCCACGATGTCGGCCTGTGATTCGCCGCCCTCCGCGCCCGCGCCCGGGGTCAACCCCCGTCAGGTGACGGTTTTCGGTTCGGGGCAGGTCCAAGGCGTCCCGGACACCCTGACCGCCGACGTCGGCATCGAGTTCACGGCGCCCGACGTGACCGCCGCGATGAACCAGACCAACGACCGCCAGCAGGCGGTCATCGACGCGCTGACCGGCGCCGGCGTCGACCGCAAAGACATCAGGACCACCGACGTCACACTGCAGCCGCAGTTCAGCAACCCCGGACCCAACGGCACCGCCGCCATCACCGGCTACCGCGCCACCAACGCCATCACGGTCAAGATCCACCCGCCGGACGCGGCGTCGCGAATGCTGGCGCTCATCGTCGGCACCGGCGGCGACGCCACCAGGATCAAGTCGGTCAGCTACTCGATCGCCGATGACTCGCAGCTGGTCAAGGACGCACGCGCACGTGCGTTCAACGACGCCAAGAACCGCGCCGAGCAGTACGCGCAGCTGGCCGGGCTGCGACTGGGCAAGGTGCTGTCGATTTCGGAGGCGACGGAACCGCCGGCGCCGGGACCGCCGGCGCCGAGGGCGATGCCGAGCGCGGTCCCGCTGGAACCGGGCCAGCAGACCGTCAGCTTCTCGGTCACCGCGGTGTGGGAGCTGACGTAATCCAGATGGCGCCGACCCGCCGCGCTCGCGATCGCCGCGGTCCAGATGGCGGCGACCTCTACTGCTGGTAGACCCGGGGGTCCAGGGTGCCGATGTAGGACAGGTCGCGGTAGCGCTCGTCGTAATCCAGGCCGTAGCCCACGACGAAATCGTTCGGGATGTCGAAGCCCACATAGGCGATGTCGACGTTGGCGCCTTTCGCGTCGGGCTTACGCAACAGCGTGCACACCCGCAGCGAACGCGGGTGGCGACTGCTCAGGTTTCGCAGCAACCACGACAGCGTCAGGCCCGAGTCGACGACGTCCTCCACGATCAGCACGTCGCGGCCCTGGATGTCGCGGTCCAGATCCTTGAGGATCCGCACCACGCCGGACGACGACGTCGACGACCCGTAGGAGCTGACCGCCATGAACTCGAACTGGGTGGGCACCGGAATCGCCCGCGCCAGGTCGGTGACAAAGATCACAGCCCCCTTGAGCACGGTGATCAGCAGCAGATCCTGGCCGGTCTCGGCCATCGCGTCGCGGTACTGCCCGCCGATCTCCTCGCCGAGTTCGGCGATTCGCGCCTGGATCTGCTCCGCGGTAAGCAGGACCGATTTGATGTCCCCGGGGTACAGCTCCACGGGCTGCGCGGGGGTGATCGCCGAGGAGATCTGGGCCACGCCCACAGAGTGCCACGGCACCGGCCGAATAACCAACGGCGACCCCGGTATTGCGGCTATCGGACCGGTTCGCGCCACAGGGTGAGCACGCCGTCGCGGCGCCCGGCGATCAACCGCTCGTCGCGCAGGGCGGACCCGACCGCCACCCCGCCCTGTCCGCGCCAGGCGGTGACAAGCGCGTCGACGCCACGAATCTGCTTGTCGGTCAGGCCGGTTGCGCCGCCGGCCAACAGCCAGCCGCGGATCACCCGCCGCCGCACCGGGCCGGGCAGCGCCGCCAGGGCCTGCGTGTGCAATCCCGCGCCCGCCTTCGCCTCGGGCAGCGCCCGGGCGGCGAGCGTGTCGATCAGCTCGGTGTCCTCGCGCAACGCCGTCGCCGTGCGGGCCAGCGCCTCGGCCACCCCGCCGCCCAGCACCTCCTCCAGCAGCGGTAGCACCTCCTGGCGCAGCCGGGTCCGGGTGAAGCGGCGGTCGGTGTTGTGCGGGTCCTGCCAGGCCGTCAGGCCCAGCTCCGCGCACGCGGCATGGGTCAGCGCGCGCCGCACGCCCAGCAACGGCCGGCCCCACGGCGGGTCGTACGGCCGCATCCCGGCGATCGACCGCACACCCGACCCGCGACCCAGCCCCAGCAGCACCGTCTCCGCCTGATCGTCGAGCGTGTGCCCGAGCAGCACCGGTCCGCCGTGGTACGCGCTCAGCGCGGCATAGCGGGCGGTGCGGGCGGCGGCCTCCGGGCCACCTTCATTGCCCACGTGCACGCGAACCACTTGCGCCGCAACGCATCCCACCGCGACGGCTTGCGCGCGGGCCGTCTCGGCGACGTCGCCGGAGCCGGGTTGGAGGCCGTGATCGACGATCACGGCGGTGGTGGGCCGCAGCTGGGCCGCCACCGCGGTGAGCGCAAGCGAATCCGGGCCGCCCGACAGGGCCACGCACCATTGTTCGGCCGTGGCGGCGTGGGTCTTGGCGAACTCCTCGACAGCCGCGCGCAGCTGCCCTACAGCACCCTGTCGATCCATCGCTGGGGTTCCTCGATCTCGGCGGGCAGGGGCAGCGTCTCGGGGCCGGTCCAGATGGCATTGAACCGCTCCATGCCGACCCGCCCCACCACGTGGTCGACGAACGCCTTGCCCCGCGTGTACTGGCTCAGCTTGGCGTCGAGCCCCAGCAGCGCGCGCAGCAGGCGCTGCAGCGGCGGCTGTTTGCGGTTGCGGCGCTCGTCGAACCGGCGACGGATGGTGGCCACCGACGGCACCACCATCGGCCCGACCGCATCCATCACGTGGTCGGCGTGGCCCTCCAGCAGCGTGCCGAGCACCAGCAGCTGATCGAGGGCCTGCCGCTGCGGCTCGGACTGCACGGCGCGCACCAGGCCGACGATTCCCGACGAGCCGCCGTCCGCCGCCCCGTTGCCGCGGTGGCGCACGTAATCGGCCAGCCGTGCCGCCACCTGCGCGACGTCTTCACCGGCGTCCCGCGTCAGCAGCGCCAGGCACCGCGACATGTGCTCGGACAACCAGCGGTTGGCGGTGAACTGCACCCGGTGGGTGACCTCGTGCAGGCAGACCCACAACCGAAAATCGGAGGGCTCGACCCGCAGCTGCCGCTCGACGGCGATGACGTTGGGATACACCAACAGCAGGCAGCCCTCCTTCGCGGCCGCGAACGGGTCGTACTGCCCGAGGATTCCCGACGACACGAACGCCAGCACGGCCCCCGTCTGCGCGCCGGTGACGCGGCCGGTGAGGAAGCCGCGTGGCTTCTCGGCCCCGTTCATCATCACGCGCATCGACTCGGCCGCCGCGCCGATCCATTCCGGGCGGTCGACGATGCGGGCGGCGGGCACCACGCCGTCGGTGATCAGGCCCGTCACCTCGCGCACCGGCGGCTCGGCCTTGGCGGCGGAGCGGGTGAGCTCGTCGATCACCTGGCGGCGGGTGTAGTCGCTCGACGGCGGACCGGGCCGGGCCAGCCGCCGGCCCACGGTGGCGGCGAAGCCCCAGTCGACCGCTGTGCCAAGTGTCAGCTCCGAGGGCGCGCTCATGAGCACCCGCAGGACCACAGCTTGGTGGCCAGGGCATCCATCACGTTCCGGCCGTTCGGCCCGGCCGCGTTGGAGATGAAGGCGAAGGTGAGCACCCGTCCGCTGCGGTCGGTCAGCACCCCGGCCAGGGCGTTGACGGCGGTCAGCGATCCGGTCTTGGCGCGCAGCCAGCCGGCGGGCCCCTGATTGGAGGCCGCGTCGGTGAAACGATCGCCCAGCGTCCCGCTGCCGGCGGCGATCGGAAGCAGATCCAGCAGCGCCCGCAGCGGCGGCTGGTCGGGTCCGGCGGCCGCCTGCAGCACACCGTCGAGCGTCCTGGCGGTCAACCGGTCGTCGACCGAAAGCCCGCTCGAATCCAGCAGCGCGACGCCGCCGGTCTCGACGTGCGCGGTGCTCAACCGATTGGTCACCGCGTCGGCCGCGCCGGCGAAGCTGCGCGGCCGGTTGATGGCGGCCGCCACCTCGCGGGCGATGCATTCGGCCATCACGTTGTCGGAGTGCTCCATCATCTCGGACAGCCGCTGCACCAACGGCGCCGACTGCACCACGGCCAGTTGCCGCGCTCCCGACGGCGCCGTCGCGATCGTCACCGCGCCGGGATCCAGGCCCAGCGCCTTGGCCAGCTCACGTCCGGCGTCCAGGGCCGGGGTGCGGGACCGCCGCGAGTTGACGGTGCTCGGCTGGATGCGGCCCGCGTCGATCATCACCGACTCGATCGGCGCGATGTCACCGTTGTCGACGTCGGCGGGGTCCCAGCCCTGCGCCATGGTCGGCCCGCTGAACGCGGAGGTGTCCACCTGCACCGCGGTCGGCGTGACGCCGCTGCGGCGGATCTGCTCGACGAGATCGGCGATCCGGGCCGACCCGCGATACCAGGTGTCCACCCCGGGCGGGGCCGCCGACAGCACCGGGTCACCGGCGCCGACCAGCACGACGGGGCCCTGCGCGTTCTGGCTGCCGGCCACGACGCGGGTGCTGATCCGCGCCTGATGGTCCAGGGTCAGCAGGGCGGCGGCCGACGTCAGCACCTTGTTCGTCGACGCCGGCACCAGCGGCAGGTCGGCGGCGACCTGCCAGAGCTCCTTCCCGGTCATCGCGTCGGTGACCCGGGCCCCGAGCCGCCCCAGGTTCGGATCGGCCGCGACGGCCGCCAGCACGGCCGCCACCCCGGCCGGGGTTGGGGTTTCCGCGGTGTCACTGACCGGGACCATCCCGGGCTTGACCGTCGGCGCGTGCGGAGGCGGGATCGGGGCGTGCGAGTTGCTGCCGCCATGCCCCGCGGAGGTGAAAAACGTTGCCGCCGCGACCACCGCGGCGACAAACGCCAGCACGGCCAACCCGACGAACACATGGGTGGATTTTTGCCAGCGAGTGGGACCCATCGCTCTCCTGACTGTCTGAAGCCATTCTGCCGAATCCGCCGGGATGCGCTCGACTAGGGTGTAACAGAGGAAAGTTGACCTGCCTACCCAGAAAAGGAGCCGACGAGGTGGAATTCGACGTCACCATCGAGATCCTGAAAGGCCAGCGGAACAAGTACGAGATCGACCACGAGACCGGACGGGTCCGCCTGGACCGCTACCTCTACACGTCGATGGGCTACCCGACCGACTATGGCTTCATCGAGGACACCCTCGGCGAGGACGGCGACCCGCTGGACGCGATGGTGCTACTGCCGCAGTCGGTGTTCCCCGGGGTGATCGTGGAGGCGCGGCCGGTCGGCATGTTCCGGATGACCGACGAGGCCGGCGGTGACGACAAGGTGTTGTGCGTGCCCGCCGGGGACCACCGTTGGGATCACGTCCAGGACATCGGGGACGTTCCCGAGTTCGAGCTCGAGGCGATCAAACACTTCTTCGTGCACTACAAGGACCTGGAGCCGGGCAAGTTCGTCAAGGCCGCGGACTGGGTCGGTTTCGCAGCGGCCGAGGCCGAGGTGCAGCGCTCGGTAGAGCGGTTCAAGGAGCATCGGCAACGGCACTAAGGCGCGCCGGCGCGGGCGTTGCGCCGGTTGCGCAACACGCTCCAGCCCAGCGCCGCCCCGATGAACACCACCCCCACCGAGGCGGTCACCGGGTCGGGGACCTCGAACCGCGGTTCGATGGACACGAGCATGATCACCGCCAGTACCCCGATGGCCCAGTGTGCGCCGTGCTCGAGGTACACGTAACGGTCCAGCGCGTCCTGCTTCACCAGGAATATGGTGATGGACCGGACGAACATCGAGCCCACCAGCCCGAGACCGAGCGCGATCACGATCGGGTCCGAGGTGATGGCGAAAGCGCCGGTGACGCCGTCGAACGAGAAGGCGGCGTCGAGGACCTCGAGATAGAGGAACAGGGTCAGGCCGGCCTTGCCGACCGCCTCGCCGTCGCCCGCCGCCTCGATGTGCGGGGGCCGGAACGCCCGGCTCAGGCCGTTGACGACGAGATAGGTCACCAGCCCGAGCAGTCCGGCGGTCAGCACCGTCGCGCGCTCCTCGCCGGAGTGCGTCAACCGCATGCCGACGACCACCAGCGCGACAACGGTCACCGCCACCGACACCTGGCCCAGCCGCCCGATGCGGGCGAACGGAACCTCGATCCACTTGAGCCACTTGATGTCCCGGTCATGGAACACGAAATCCAGGAACAGCATCAACAGGAACGTCCCGCCGAACGCCGCGATCTGCGGATGCGCGGCGCCGATCAGCTTTTCGTAGCTCGGCGAGCCGTCGGGGAATTCCAGCGCGCCGTTCGGCGGGGGGTGCAGCGCCAATTCCATCGCGCGAACCGGATCGAGCCCCGCGGTCACCCACACGATCAGCAACGGGAAGAGCAGCCGCATCCCGAACACGGCGACGAGGACCCCGATCGTCAGGAACATCTGCCGCCAGAACGGGCTCATCTGCTTGAGGATCGCGGCGTTGATGATGGCGTTGTCGAACGACAACGAGATCTCGAGCAACGCGAGGGCCAGCAGGAGGAGCAGCGCGTTGAGCCCGCCGTGGGCGTACCCCAGCACAAGGGCCGCCACGGTGAGCAACAGCGAGATCCCGAAGATGCGCAAGGCGGCCATGGATCCTTCCCGACAGCCGCTCACGATAGCGAACACCGGTCGCCGCCGCGGCCCGCGCCCGCGGCCACTTACTATTTTCAAGTTGTGGCGATGCCCGAAGTCGGCGGTACCCCAGCCCCCGCCGGTCCGATCGCGCGCGGCAGCGTGGCCCGGGTGGCCGGCGCGACGGCGGTGACCGCCCTGTGCGGCTACGCGGTGATCTACCTGGCCGCCCGCGACCTGGCGCCGAGCGGCTTCTCCCTGTTCGGGGTGTTCTGGGGTGCGTTCGGCCTGGTCACCGGCGCCGCTTTCGGGCTGCTGCAGGAAACCACCCGGGAGGTCCGCTCGACCCGCCACCTCCCGGCACCGGCTCCGGGCGACGACCAACCGCGGACCCACCCGCTGCGGATCGCCGCGCTGCTCGGCGTCGCCGCCGCCGTGGTGATCGCCGGCAGCGCACCGCTGTGGGCCGGGCGGGTATTCGTCGAGCAACGCTGGCTGTCGGTGGCGCTGCTCAGCGTCGGGCTGGCGGGCTTCTGCGTGCACGCCACCCTGCTGGGCATGCTGGCCGGCACCGACCGGTGGACCGGGTACGGGTCGCTGATGGTGACCGACGCGGTCATGCGGGTGACGGTCGCCGCGGCCACCGTGGTGCTCGGCTGGCGCCTGGTCGGCTTCCTGTGGGCAACGGTCGCGGGGGCGGTCGCCTGGCTGATCATGCTGGTGGCCTCGCCGTCGGCGCGGGCCGCCGCGCGGCTGTTGACGCCGGGTGGCGCCCAGACGTTTCTGCGGGGGGCGGCCCATTCGATCACCGCGGCCGGGGCGAGCGCGATTCTGGTGATGGGGTTTCCGGTGTTGCTGAAGCTGACCAGCAACGAGCTGGGCGCCGAAGGCGGGGTGATCATCCTCGCGGTCACGCTGACACGGGCGCCGCTGCTGGTGCCGCTGACGGCCATGCAGGGCAACCTGATCGCGCATTTCGTCGACGCCCGCAGCGACCGGATCCGCGCCCTGATCGGCCCGGCCGGGATCGTGGGCGGGATCGGCGCGGTCGGGGTGGCGGCGGCCGGGGTCGTGGGCCCGTGGCTGCTACGGGTCGCCTTCGGTCCGCAGTACCAGGCCAGCGGCGCGCTGCTGGCCTGGCTGACGGCGGCCGCGGTGGCGATCGCCATGCTGACGCTCACCGGCGCCGGCGCCGTCGCGGCCGCGCTGCACCGGGCTTACTCGCTGGGTTGGGTGGGCGCGACCGTGGCGGCGGTATTGCTGCTGTTGCTGCCGCTACCGCTGCAGACCCGCACGGTGGTCGGCCTGTTGTGCGGCCCGCTGGTGGGAATCGGCGTTCACCTGGTGGCGTTGGCGCGCGCCGACCGCCTGGCCGGCTGATCGCGTGTACCTTTTTGGCTTGAATGGACACCGCATCCAAATACCCGGGCGCCTGGATCGTCATCCCCGCCTTCAACGAAGCCTCCGTCATCGGCGAGGTGGTCGCCGACGTGCGCTCGATCTTCGACAACGTCGTCTGCGTGGACGACGGCAGCACCGACGACACGGGTGAGATCGCCAGGCGGGCCGGCGCGCATCTGGTGCGCCATCCGATCAACCTGGGGCAGGGCGCGGCCATCCAGACCGGTGTGGAGTACGCCCGCAGACAACCCGGGGCGCAGGTGTTCGCCACGTTCGACGGCGACGGGCAGCATCGGGTCAAGGACCTGGCGGCCATGGTCGACCGGCTCTGCGCCGAGGACGTCGACGTCGTGATCGGGACGCGGTTCGGCGCGCACGGGGGCAGCCGGCCGCCGTTCCTGAAGCGGCTGGTGCTGCGGACCGCCGCGCGGCTGAGCCGGCGTGGGCGCCGACTTGGCCTGACCGACACCAACAATGGGCTTCGGGTCTTCAACAGGAAGGTCGCCGACGGGCTGGACATCACGATGAGCGGCATGAGCCACGCCAACGAGTTCATCATGCTGATCACCGAAAACCATTGGCGTGTGGTCGAACAACCGGTCGAGGTGCTCTACACCGACTATTCGAAGTCCAAGGGGCAGCCCCTCCTCAACGGCGTCAACATCATCTTCGACGGGTTCCTGCGCGGCAGGATTCCGAGATGAAAGGGACTGGCAGATGAACTGGATTCAGGTGCTGCTGATCGGGTCGATCGTCGCGCTGCTGTTCTACCTGTTGCGGTCCCGCCGCAACGCGCGGTCCCGGGCATGGGTCAAGGTCGGCTACGTCGTCTTCGTGCTGGCCGGCATCTACGCGGTGCTGCGGCCGGACGACACCACGGTGGTGGCGCACTGGTTCGGGGTGCGCCGCGGCACCGACCTGATGCTCTACGCGCTCATCATGGCGTTCTGCTTCACCACGCTCAGCACCTACATGCGGTTCAAGGACTTGGAACTGCGCTACGCCCGGCTCGCCCGCGCGCTGGCGCTCGAGGGCGCGCAGGCGCCCGGGCAGCCGTCGAACGTGTAAGGGACGCATCGCCTTCCGTGTGCACTGGCGGCTCCGGGCGTGCAGCCACGGCGGGATTTCGGCCGTGGCCTCGCCGTCGGTTCACGCTCGAAGCCGTGAACGCACACCCGCGCCGCTCCGCCCGAGCCGGCGCAGACCGAGGTGGTCAGACGGTGTGCGTCTGGCGGAAGTATTCGACCGTGCGGCGCACGCCCTCGTCGAGCGCGACCCGCGGCCGCCACCCCAAAACCCGTTCGGCCAAACCGATGTCGAGGCACGACCGCCTCAGGTCACCCAACCGGTCCGGATGGAACTCCGGGTCGTCGGGCCCGCCGACCGCCGCCGCCACCGCCGAATGCAGTTGGCGGTCCGAGGTTTCGATGCCGGTGCCGATGTTGAAGCGCTGCCCGCCGCCCGCGTCCCCGGCGGCCTTGACGAAGGCGTCGACCACGTCGTCGACGAACACGTAGTCCCGCGTCTTGCCGCCGTCACCGAACACCTTGGTGGGCTTGCCGGACAGCAGCGCCTGGGCGAAGATCGCCACCACGCCGGCCTCGCCGTGCGGGTCCTGCCGCGGCCCGTAGACGTTTGCCGGGGCGATGTGCGAGCAGTCCATGCCGTACAGGTGGCGGAAGGTGTTCAGGTAGATCTCGCCGGCCACCTTGCCGGCGGCATATGGCGAAGCAGGATCAGTCGGGGCGTCCTCACTGGTGGGGTAGTGCGGCGGCGTGCCGTAGATGGACCCGCCCGACGAGGTGTGCACGATCTTGCGCACCCCCGCAAGCCGCGCCGCCTCGGCGAGGCGCACCGTGCCGACGACGTTGACCGAGGCATCGAATTGCGGGTCGGCCACCGAATGCCGCACGTCGATCTGGGCGGCCAGGTGGAACACCACCTCGGGCCGATGCTCGTCGAGGATGGCCTGCAGGTCGGCGGTGACGATGTCCGCCTCGACGAAGACGTGCGACGGGTTGCCGGCCAGGTGCTCGAGGTTGGTCGCGCGGCCGGTGGCGAAGTTGTCCAGCCCCACCACCGTGTGACCGTCGCCCAGCAGGCGGTCGACTAGCGTCGACCCGATGAATCCGGCTGCCCCGGTGACCAGTGCGCGCACCGGCCCACCATACATAGTGGCCTCGGCGGTCGCGCTGATCGCCGCCCAGCTGGGGATACGGGCGGCGCTGGCGTTCGGGGGCTACTTCTATTGGGACGACCTGATCCTGATCGGGAAGGCCGGCACCCACAACCTGCTGTCGCCGTCGTACCTGTTCGACGACCACGACGGCCACGTCATGCCCGGCGCGTTCCTGGTCGGCGGCGCCATCGTCCGGCTGGCGCCGTTGAACTGGACCGGGCCGGCGATCAGCCTGCTGGTGCTGCAGCTGCTGGCCTCGCTGGCGCTGTTGCGCGCCCTGCGTGTCATGCTCGGCTGGCGGCCGGTGTTGCTGATCCCGCTGACGTTCGCGTTGTTCACCCCGCTGGCCGTGCCCGGATTCGCGTGGTGGGCGGCGGCGCTGAACTCGCTGCCGATGCTCGCGGCGCTGGCCTGGGTGTGCGCCGACGCCATTCTGCTGGTCCGCACCGGCAACCCGCGGTACGCGGTGACCGGCACGCTCGTCTACTTCGTCGGGCTGCTGTTCTTCGAGAAGGCCGCCGTCATCCCGTTCGTCGCGTTCGCGGTGGCCGCGCTGCTGCGCCACGTGCGGGGCGATCGTGCGGCGACGGCGACGGTGTGGCGGGCCGGGCTGCGCCTGTGGGTCCCGACGCTGGCCGTGACCGCCGGCTGGGTCGCGCTCTATCTGGCGGTGGTCAACCAGCGGCGGTGGAGTTCGGACCTGGCGATGACGGCGGACCTGCTGGCGCGATCGATCACCCACGGCATCGTCCCGGGACTGGCCGGCGGGCCGTGGCACTGGGACCGGTGGGCGCCGGCCTCGCCATGGGCGACGCCCCCGCCGGCGGTGATGGCGCTCGGCTGGCTGGTGCTCGCCGGCGCGCTCGGGGTGTCGCTGCTGCGCAAGCAGCGCATCGGGCCGGTGTGGCTGACCGCGGTCGGCTACGCGGTCGCCTGCCAGGTGCCGATCTACCTGATGCGCGCGTCGAAGCAGACCGCGCTCGAACTCGCCCAAACACTGCGCTATTTCCCGGATCTGGTGTTCGTGCTGGCGCTGCTGGCCGCCGTCGCGTTCTGCGCGCCGAACCGGCCCGTCGGGCCGCGCTGGCTGGACGCCTCACCCGCCCGCACCGCGGCGGCGCTGGGGTTGGCGGCCCTGTTCGTGGCCAGCAGCGTGTACTCGACCAAGACGTTTCTGACCAGCTGGCGCGACAACCCGGCCCAGCCTTACCTGCAGAACGCCCGGGCCGATCTGGCGACCGCGCACGCGGCGTCGACGGCGCCGCTGCTCGACCAGGAGGTCGACCCGCTGGTGCTGCAACGCGTCGCGGCACCGGAGAACCTGGCCAGCCACATGTTCGCCCTGCTGCGGGACCGGCCCGAATTCGCCTCGGCCACAACGCAATTGCGGATGCTGGACAGCTCGGGCCGGCTGGTCAGGGCGCGGGTGACCTGGGTGCGGACCATCGTGCCGGGGCCCGTGCCGCGGTGCGGCTATTTCGCGCAGCCGGACCAGCCGGCGCGCCTGGTCCTCGACGGGCCGCTGCTGCCCGCCGACTGGACCGTCGAACTCAACTATCTGGCCAACAGCGAGGGAACGATGACGCTGTCGATGACGCAGGGCCCCGACGTCAGGGTGCCCGTGCATCCGGGACTCAATCGGGTCTTCGCCCGGCTGCCCGGCGCCGGCGACGCGATCACCGTGCGCGCCAAGACCACCGCGCTGGCGTTGTGCCTCGCGTCGGGTCCGGTGGGCTTTTTGGCGCCGGCCTGAACCCCGCGCCCACGCCGGGCGTCACGCCAGCGTGGCGCCGGGCGCCGGCGGCCACGCTGGCGTGACGCTCGGCGGGAAAAACTGGAGCCGCCTGGGGGAATCGAACCCCCGACCTATTCATTACGAGTGAATCGCTCTACCGACTGAGCTAAGGCGGCATACCCGCACGCCGGGCGGCACGAGTCTACGGCAGGCGGCGCGGCCGACCCAACTTAGTCGCGCAGTTCCTGGCCAAACGTCGCCACCATGGCGTCGACGGCGAACTTGGGCTTGACGTTCATCGCCAAGGCCTCGCGGCACTCCAGGACCGCCTCGATGCAGCGCAGCAGCCGCGGCGGCGAGGCATGGGCGGCCAGCGCCGACACCCGCTCGGCCATGTCCGGATGGTTGGCCCGCACCGACGCCGCGCCCGCCGAGACCATCAGCGCGTCCCGGAAATACGTCGCCAGGTCGATCAGCGCCCGGTCCAGGGCGTCGCGGGAGGCCCGGGTCTGCCGCGACTTCTGCCGCCGTTCGAGGTCTTTCATCGCGCCCGCGGCGCCCCGCATCGCACCGGCCGTGCCCTTGCCGGTGCCGCCGGCGCCCAGGGCCGTCCGCAGCTCCTCGGTCTCGGCCTCGGCGCGGTCCGCGGTCAGCACCACCGCCTCGGCCTCGGCCGAGGCGACCAGTTCCTCGGCGGCCGCGTAGGCCCGCGACGGCGTCGCGGCGTCGCGCACCAGCGCCAGTGCCCGTTCGCGGCGGTCCCGGGCCTCGGGGTCGGTGGCCAGCCGCCGGGCCCGGCCCACGTGGCCGCCGCTGACCGAGGCCGCCCAGTCCGCGGTTTCCGGGCTCAGGCCGTCGCTGTCGATCAGCACCCGCGCGATGGCCTCCGTCGGCGGGGTGACCAGCGCGACGTGCCGGCAACGGGACCGCAGCGTGATGGCGATGTCCTCGGGATCCACCGACGGCGCGCACAACAGGAACACCGTCGACGGCGGTGGCTCCTCGACGACCTTGAGCAGCGCGTTGGCGGCGCCCTCGGTCAGCCGGTCGGCGTCCTCGATCACCACGATCTGCCGGTGCCCGGTGGCCGGGCGCCGCGATGCGATCTGCACGATGGCGCGCATCTCGTCCACCCCGATGGACAGCCCCTCGGGAATCACCCGGCGCACGTCGGCGTGGGTACCGGCCATGGTCGTGGTGCACGCCCGGCAGTTCCCGCATCCCGGGCCGCCGTCTTCCACGGCCGAGGTGCACTGCAAAGCGGCGGCGAAGCACAGCGCCGCCACCGAGCGCCCCGACCCGGGCGGACCCGTGATCAGCCACGCATGTGTCATAGTCCCGGCGCCCGCCTCGCTGTGAACCGGATCACCGCGGGCGGCCCTGGCGGCGGCGAGCAGCTCGGCCGTCACCGCGTCCTGGCCTACCAGCCGCGTAAACACCCCGGACATCACCGGTAACAGTAGCCACCACGGCCGACAGATACCGATCGGCCACCGGATCGCGACGATCCCGTTACATTTGCGCTCTTTTCGCCCGCGGCGGCGCCGAAAAGAGACGGTTGTAAGTTTCCGACAAGTCCCTGCCGACCGATACGGTGGGATCGTGGCAACACCGGCGGCACTGCCCGGGCGGATCAGCGCATTCGTCCGGTGGGTGGTGCGTACCCCGTGGCCGCTGTTCTCGCTGAGCATGCTGCAGGCCGACATCATCGGCGCCCTCTTCGTGCTCGGCTTCCTGCGCTACGCCCTGCCCCCCGAGGATCGCATCCAGCTGCAGGATCTGCCGGTCCTGAACCTGGCCGTCTTCGGGACGGCCCTGGTGGTGTTGTTCCTGGCCGGCTGGATGGTGAACCTGAAGCTGCTGATGCCGGTCTTCCGCTGGCAGCGCCGCGACAACCTGCTCGCCGAGGCCGACCCGGCCGCCACCGAGCTGGCCCGCAGCCGCGCCCTGCGGATGCCCTTCTACCGCACGCTGATCAGCATGGTGGCCTGGTTGATCGGCGGCGTGGTGTTCATCATCGCCAGCTGGTCGGTGGCCCGGTTCGCCGCGCCCGTGGTGGCCGTCGCCACCGGGCTGGGCGCCGCGGCGACCGCGATCATCGGCTACCTGCAGTCCGAGCGCGTGCTACGGCCGGTCGCGGTGGCGGCCCTGCGCAGCGGCGTGCCCGAGAACGTCCAGGCGCCCGGCGTCATCCTGCGGCAGATCCTGACGTGGATGCTGTCCACCGCCGTCCCGGTGCTGGCGATCGTGCTCGCGGTGATGGCGGACAAGGCGTCGCTGCTGCACGCGACGCCGGAGAAGCTGTTCACGCCCATCCTGCTGCTGGCGCTGGCGGCGCTGGGCATCGGCTTCGTCAGCACCCTGCTGGTGGCCATGTCGATCGCCGACCCGCTGCGCCAGCTGCGCTGGGCGCTGAGCGAGGTGCAGCGCGGAAACTACAACGCGCACATGCAGATCTACGACGCGAGCGAGCTGGGCCTGCTGCAGGCCGGCTTCAACGACATGGTGCGTGACCTGTCCGAGCGGCAGCGGCTGCGCGACCTGTTCGGCCGATACGTCGGCGAGGACGTGGCCCGGCGGGCGCTCGAGCGCGGCACCGAACTCGGCGGTCAGGAGCGCCACGTCGCGGTCCTGTTCGTCGACCTGGTCGGTTCCACCAAGCTCGCCGCGACCCGGCCGCCCGCCGAGGTGGTGCACCTGCTCAACGAGTTCTTCCGGGTGGTCGTCGAAACCGTCGGCCGCCACGGCGGCTTCGTCAACAAGTTCCAGGGCGACGCCGCGCTGGCCATCTTCGGTGCGCCGATCGAACACCCCGACGCCTCGGGCGGCGCGCTGGCGGCGGCTCGCGAGCTGCACGACGAGCTGCTCCCTGTGATCGGTTCGGCGGAGTTCGGGATCGGGGTGTCGGCGGGCCGGGCGATCGCCGGGCACATCGGCGCGCAGGCCCGCTTCGAATACACGGTGATCGGCGACCCGGTCAACGAGGCCGCCCGGCTGACCGAGCTGGCCAAGCTCGAGGCCGGCCACGTGCTCGCGTCGGCGATCGCGGTCAGCGGGGCGCTCGACGCCGAGGCCTTGTGCTGGGACGTGGGCGAGGTCGTCGAGCTGCGCGGCCGCACGGCGCCCACCCAGCTGGCGCGGCCGGTGAAACTGGCCGGGCTGGAAGAGGTTACGAGCGAACCCAAAGGGGTTTCCAGCCAAGCGGCGCGCTAACTGGCGACCCGGATAAATCTCCACCGGCAACAATTTCCCATGGAGAACGTTTGGCCGGGGCACTGTCGAGGTACGGCTCCTATCGCATCACGAAATCGCGAAACATAGGAGGAAGCATGCATTTGGCCAGCTCAACGGCGGCGGCTTTGGCGACGTTCGCAACAGCGGCCGGCGTCGGGATCGCCGGCGTCCCAACCGCATCCGCCGACAACTACCCGGTGCGGCAAAGCTTCGGTACCCAGGAGCAGCTCAACGACTCCGACGGCGCCGTCATCACCGGCTGGACGGTCAGCAACCTGCACCCGAGCAACGACCCCATCCCGTACCAGCCGCACGGCAAGCTGTGGGAGGCCACCGCCACCGTGAAAGCCATCAAGGGCACGGTCACGCCGCTAGTCGCGGACTTCAACGCGCGCGCCGCCAACGGGCAAAACTACCCGGAGCTCGGCAACGTGGCGACCGCCCAGGGTGTCAACCCGGCGAGCATCCCGCAGGGTCAGCAGAAGACCGGCAAGCTGTACTTCGACGTCGTCGGGCCGAACCCGGACAACGTCGTCTACAACGCGGGAGGACGAGACCTGCTCGTGTGGACGGGCTAGCGCCCGCCGCCCGCAATCACGTTGTGGCCCAGGAAGGCTGACGCGAGCTAACGCTTGCCGGCCTTCTTGGCGGGGGCCTTCTTGCGCGCGGCCTTCTTCGCCGGGCGCTTCACCGGACCCCGGGCGCGCCGGTCGGCCAGCAGTTCGGCCGCGCGCTCGTCGGTGATCGACAGTACGTCGTCGCCCTTGCGCAGGCTGGCGTTCGTCTCGCCGTCGGTGACGTAGGGCCCGAACCGGCCGTCCTTGATCACCATCGGCTTGCCGGTCGCCGGGTCGGCGCCCAGCTCGCGCAACGGCGGCGCGGCGGCCGCCTGCCGGCCGCGGCGTTTGGGCTCGGCGTAGATCTTCAGCGCCTCGTCGAGGGTGATCTCGAAGATTTGGTCCTCGGTCGCCAGCGAACGAGAATCGGTGCCGCGCTTGAGGTATGGGCCGTAACGGCCGTTCTGCGCGGTGATCTCCTCGCCGGTCTGCGGGTCCACGCCGACGACCCGCGGCAGCGACAGCAGCTTCAGCGCGTCCTCGAGGGTGACGGTCTGCAGATCCATGCTGCGCAACAGCGAACCGGTTCGCGGCTTGGGACCGGTCGGCTTCTTGCCCTTCTTCGCCGGCGCGCCGCCCTCTTCCTCGTTGGGCGGCGGCGGGAGAACCTCGGTCACGTACGGCCCGTAGCGGCCGTCCTTGGCGACGATTTCGTGACCCGTCTGCGGGTCGACACCCAACGAGCGGCCCTCCTGCGGGGTGGCGAACAGCTGCTCGGCCACCTCCAGCGTCAGCTCGTCGGGCGTCAGCGAGTCGTTCAGGTTGGCGCGCTGCGGGGTCGGCTCGCCCTCGTCGCCCGCCACCATGCGTTCCAGGTAGGGGCCGTTCTTGCCCACGCGCACGTAGACGGGGCGACCCTGTTCGTCGTCAAACAGCTTGATGGAGTTGACTTCTCGCGCGTCGATGCCTTCGAGGTTGACGCCGACGAGCTTCTTGAGGCCACCCGAGCGCGCCACCGAGTCGGCCACCCCGTGGTCGCCGCCGAAGTAGAAGCGGTTGAGCCAGTCGGTGCGCCGCTCCTGACCCGACGCGATCGCGTCCAGCTCGTCCTCCATCGCGGCGGTGAAGCCGTAATCGACGAGCCGGCCGAAATGCTGTTCCAGCAAACCGGTTACGGCGAACGCGACCCAGGAGGGCACCAGGGCACTGCCCTTCTTGTGCACGTAGCCGCGGTCCTGGATGGTCTTGATGATCGACGAGTACGTCGACGGCCGGCCGATGCCGAGCTCTTCGAGCGCCTTCACCAGCGACGCCTCGGTGTAGCGGGCCGGCGGGTTGGTGGCGTGGCCGTCCGGGGTGAGGTCGACGGCGTCCAGCCGCTGGCCCCGGGTCAGCTGCGGCAGCCGGCTCTCGGCGTCGTCCGCCTCGCCGCCGGCGAGTTCGTCGACGGTCTCCACGTAGGCCTTCAGGAAGCCGGCGAACGTGATGGTGCGCCCGCTGGCCGAGAACACCACCTCCCGGTCGCCCGTCGCGCCGTTGATCCGCAGGCTCAGCGTGGTCCCGCGCGCGTCGGCCATCTGCGAGGCCACCGTGCGCTGCCAGATCAGCTCGTAGAGCCGGAATTCGTCGCCGTCGAGCTCGCGGCGGACCGCGTCGGGGGTGGCGAAGGCCTCGCCGGCCGGCCGGATGGCCTCGTGCGCCTCCTGGGCGTTCTTCACCTTGCGGGTGTACTGCCGGGGGGACGGCGAGACGTACTCCTCGCCGTAGAGCTGACGGGCCTGGGTGCGCGCGGCGTTGATCGCCGACTGCGACAGCGTCGTCGAGTCGGTGCGCATATAGGTGATGTAGCCGTTTTCGTACAGCCGCTGGGCGATGCTCATGGTGCGCTCGGAGGAGAACCGCAGCTTGCGGCCCGCCTCCTGCTGCAGCGTCGACGTCATGAACGGCGCGTAGGGCCGGCGGGTGTAGGGCTTCTCCTCCACCGAGGCGACGGACAGCTGGGCGCCGCGCAGCCCGGCGGCCAGCTCGGTCGCCTGGGCCTCGTTCAGGACGGTCACCTCATCGGCCTTGCGCAACTGGCCCAGCGAGTCGAAGTCGCGCCCGGTGGCCACGCGCAGGCCGTCGACGCCGGTCAGCCGGGCGGTGAAGGTGGGCGGTGCGGCCTGCGGGTCGGACACGCTGGCGTCCAGCTGGGCGACGATGTCCCAGTAGGAGGCGCTGCGGAACGCCATCCGGTCGCGTTCGCGCTGCACGATGATGCGGGTGGCCACCGACTGGACCCGGCCCGCCGACAGCTTGGGCGCGACCTTCTTCCACAGCACCGGGCTGACCTCGTAGCCGTACAGCCGGTCCAGGATGCGGCGGGTTTCCTGCGCGTCGACCAGGTCGATGTCGAGGTCACGCGGGTTTTCGGCGGCCTCGAGGATGGCCGGCTCGGTGATCTCGTGGAACACCATCCGCTTGACCGGGATGTTCGGCTTGAGGGTTTCCAGCAGGTGCCAGGCGATGGCCTCGCCCTCGCGGTCACCATCCGTGGCCAGATAGAGCTCGTCGACGCCCTTCAGCAGGCCCTTGAGCTCGCTGACGGTGCTCTTCTTCTCCGGGCTGATGATGTAGAGCGGTTCGAAGTCGTGGTCGACGTTGACACCGAGCCGCGCCCAGGGCTCCGACTTGTATTTCGCCGGCACGTCGGCCGCGGCGCGGGGCAGGTCGCGGATGTGGCCGCGGGAGGATTCGACGATGTAGTTGGAGCCCAGGTAGCCGGCCAACTTGCGCGCCTTCGTCGGCGACTCGACGATGACGAGTCGCCTACGGCTCCCAGTCCGGCCGCTTTCGCGGTCCTTGAGGTTCGGGTCGCCCAACTACGCTTACGCTCCATCCTTGATCTCGGCCCCCCTGCGGGGCCGCCCCGCAGAAGAATGACAGGCCGGCGTCAAAAATTCCGCGGAAAATTCAGATACGCCGGCGTTCCTTCGCCCTCGGGCACCTGACAATTTCGCACCCTTGGGCGCGACTGCGCAAACCGGCCGCCGAAAAGGCAAATCCTTTTTCGCGGTTATACCCGCGGCCACACCGATGACGCGTCGACGCCGTCGGGGGCTTCGCCCACGTTTTCTACCAGCCGCGATAGCCGGCGCCGCCCGCTGATCCGCAGCGCCGGGCGGCCGCCGCGGGTGCCGATCAAGGTGGGGGCGATTCCCACCCGCATCAAAGCCGACGCCAACGGGGAATGGGTATCGGGGGCGTGGGGATCCAGCCCAAGGAGGTAATGGTCGCCCTCGGGGTGCCCGGCCGCCAGCGTCCAGGCCCGCAATTCCCGCGGCCCGGGCAGCCAGCGCGGCGGCACGGTCTTGACCGCGCCGCGGGTCCATTCGGCGGCCAGGCTCACCAGAGCGGGGGTGACCGCCGTCCGCACCAGCGGGGTGTCCTCGTCGGTGCGGCCGATCTCGGGCGCCAGCCCCGCCTCGCGGATCATCTCGGCCAGCGCGGCCGCACGCCAGGCCTGGTCCACCACCACGGAGAGCCGCGCGCCGTGGGCCTCCGGGCCGCCGACCATGACGATCTGACCGGAAGCCGCCAGCACCCCGGAGAGATCGGCGACCGCGGGGGGCACCGACTCCGCTGTGAAGAAGGAAAGCTGGCTCACGCCACCGACAGTAGGCCAGGTCGACCATTCGCGTCTCGAGGCGAGCGGCGCGGCGGCGGTTTCGGCGGCCGGCCGGAATACGAAAACCCCCCGGCCGGCCCGCTGGGCGGGACTGCACGGGGGGTCCGTGGAGAATCGGCTCGTCCTAGACTGAGCGGACTCCGGTGGCCTGGGGGCCCTTAGGGCTGTGGCCGATTTCGAACTCGACCTTCTGGTTTTCCTCGAGGGTGCGGAAGCCCGAACCCTGGATCTCCGTGTAGTGGACAAACACGTCTGCGGAGCCGTCTTCGGGGGCAATGAACCCGAAGCCCTTCTCCGCGTTGAACCACTTCACAGTTCCCTGTGGCATCTCTCGATCTTTCCTTTTCTTCTGGGTGCGGGGCATCGCCTTTCGATGCCCCGGGCCTGGTACGACCGCCATACCTCGCTCAGTCGCCGGAACTTCACCCGACCGATTAACCTCGCAGGAACCGCGGCCGCAACGTCGATCCTGCGAAAGTTTGACACGAACACAGAAGCTGCGACCGCAAATAGTCAACCATGTTCGTCGCTTCGGCGACAGACTTGCGCTGTCGCCGGGTCCAAGGAGGCTGCTGATGGCGAGTTTCGGCAGCGACCTGCTCGCCGCCGCGCTCGCCGGCACCGAGGCCGACGAGCACCCCCTGCGCCACGTCGCCGAGCTGCCGCCGCGCACCGGGCGCCCGCAGGGCTGGCCGGCGTGGGCCGACCCCGACGTGGTGCGCGCGTTCACCGACCGCGGCGTCGGTTCGCCCTGGTCACACCAGTCGGCGGCGGCCGAACTGGCGCACGCGGGCCGGCACGTGGTGGTGAGCACCGGGACCGCGTCGGGCAAGTCCTTGGCCTACCAGCTTCCCGTCCTTCATGCGCTGGCCACCGATCCGCGCGCCCGGGTGCTGTACCTGTCCCCGACGAAGGCGCTGGGCCACGACCAGTTGCGCGCCGCGCACGCGCTGACCGCGGCCATCCCGCGGCTGCACGATCCCAATTTTGGGGTGGCTCCCACCGCCTACGACGGCGACAGCCCGGCGGAAGTCCGCCGGTTCGCGCGCGAGCGGTCCCGATGGCTGTTCTCCAATCCCGACATGATCCATTTGTCGATCCTGCGCAACCACGCCCGCTGGGCCGTGCTGTTGCGGAACCTTCGTTTCGTGATCGTCGACGAATGCCATTACTACCGCGGTGTTTTCGGTTCCAACGTGGCGATGGTGCTGCGCCGGTTGCTGCGGCTGTGTGCGCGATACTCATCCGCGCCCACGGTGGTCTTCGCCAGCGCGACGACGGATGCGCCGGGGGCGACGGCCGCCGAGCTGATCGGGCTGCCGGTCGAGGAGGTCACCGAGGACGGGTCACCCCAGGGCGCCCGGACGATCGCGCTGTGGGAGCCGGCGCTGCGGGCCGATCTGCTCGGCGAGAACGGCGCGCCGGTGCGCCGCTCGGCCGGCGCCGAGGCGGCGCGGGTGATGGCCGACCTGATCGCCGAGGGGGCGCAGACGCTGACATTCGTGCGGTCGCGGCGCGCCGCGGAGCTGACCGCCCTGGGCGCCCAGGCCCGGCTGGACGACGTCGCGCCGGACCTCGCCGGCAAGGTGGCCTCGTATCGGGCGGGCTACCTCGCCGAGGACCGCACCGCGCTCGAGCGCGCCCTGGCGGAGGGCCGGCTGCGCGGCCTGGCCACCACGAACGCGCTGGAGTTGGGCGTCGACATCGCCGGGCTGGACGCGGTGGTGCTGGCCGGATTCCCCGGCACGGTGGCCTCGTTCTGGCAGCAGGCCGGCCGTTCGGGCCGGCGCGGGCAGGGTGCGCTGGTGGTGCTGATCGCCCGCGACGATCCGCTGGACACCTACCTGGTCCACCACCCCGCCGCGCTGCTGGGCAAGCCGGTCGAGCGGGTGGTGATCGATCCCGCCAACCCCTACCTTCTGGGGCCCCAACTGCTCTGCGCCGCAACGGAAATGCCGCTCGACGAGGCCGAGGTGCGCGACTTCGGCGCCACCGACGTGGCCGGGGGCCTCGTCGACGACGGCCTGCTGCGGCGCCGCAACGGCAAGTACTTCCCCGCGGCGGGGCTGGAACCGCATGCGGCGGTGGACATCCGCGGGTCCGCGGGCGGACAGGTCGTCATCGTCGAGGCGGACACCGGGCGGCTGCTCGGCAGCACGGGCGTCGGCCAGGCCCCCGCGTCGATCCATCCGGGCGCCGTCTACCTGCATCAGGGGGAGAGCTACGTCGTCGACTCGCTGAACCTAGAGGACGCGATCGCGTTCGTGCACGCCGAGGATCCCGGCTACGCGACGTTCGCGCGTGAGCTCACCGACATCGCGGTCACCGGCACCGGCGAACGCTCGCAGTTCGGGCCGGTCACCCTGGGTCTGGTGCCGGTCACCGTCACCCACCGGGTGGTGGGTTACCTGCGCCGCCGGCTGTCCGGGGAGGTGATCGACTTCATCGAACTGGACATGCCGGAGCAGACGCTGGCGACGACGGCGGTGATGTACACGATCGCCGAGGACGCGTTGCTGCGCAAGGGGATTGACGCGCCGCGGATCCCGGGTTCGCTGCACGCCGCCGAGCATGCGGCGATCGGGCTGTTGCCGTTGGTGGCCAGCTGCGATCGGGGCGACATCGGGGGGCTGTCCACCGCGGTGGGACCGGACCCGGCCGGCCTGCCCAGCGTTTTCGTGTACGACGGCTATCCGGGCGGCGCCGGGTTCGCCGAGCGCGGCTTCCGCCGGGCGCGCACCTGGCTCGGTGCGACGGCGGCGGCCATCGAGGCGTGCGAGTGTCCACGGGGATGCCCGTCGTGCGTGCAGTCCCCCAAGTGCGGCAACGGCAACGACCCGCTCGACAAGGCCGGTGCCGTTCGGGTGCTGCGGCTGGTCCTCGCGGAGTTGCCCCACGCCGGGCAATCCGGCGGATGACGACCGACCCCTCGACGGTCGACCCCGCGGATGTGCCCATGGATGCCCGTGCCGAAAGCACATTCACCGCTGCTCATGCAGTCGCGGGGTGCTGTCGCACGGGCGGCGGGACGCTCGTCGGTGAGCGGTAGGCGGCCCGGCCGCGCGGGCGCACCAGCAAACTACCAGGGCCACCGCGACGAGGCAACTTCGTCGGGGCCGGAAGGCGTTGCCGCAGAGAGCGATACCATCGCCTGCGGCCGGTTCCGACCGTCCCGGTAGGCCCAAGCTCCCGGCCGGCGGCTCCGTCGCCGTAAAATCGGCCGCATGGGCCACGACTGGCTGCTCGTGGAGACGCTGGGGGGTGAACCCGCGGTGGTGGCGCAGGGGCGCCAGCTGAAGAATCTCGTCCCCATCACCACGTTCTTGCGCCGCAGCCCCTATCTCGCCGCGGTTCGCACGGCGATCGCCGAGACGGTGAAGACCGGGCAGAGCTTGACCAGCATCACCCCCAAGCGCGACCGGGTGATTCGCACCGAACCGGTGGTGATGTCCGACGGCTACATCCATGGCGTGCACGTGTGGACCGGCCCCGCCGACGTGGACCCGCCCGAGCGGCCGACCCCCGGGCCGCTGAAGTGGGACCTCACGATGGGCGTCGCCACCGACACCCGAGAGTCGTTGGCCAACAGCGGAAAGAACCCGGAGGTGGAGGTCACGTTCGGCAGGGCCTTCGCGGAGGACCTGCCCTCGCGCGAGCTCAACCCCAACGAGACCAAGGTGCTCGCCATGGCCGTCAAGGCGGAGCCCGACCAAACGCTCTGCAGCACTTGGGATCTCACCGATTGGCAGGGTCAGCCCATGCGGATCGGATTTGTGGCGCGCACCGGGTTGGAGGCCGGCCCGGACGGCAGAGACCATCTGGTCGCGCGGGCGATCAACTGGCGCGCCGAGCTCAAGGGCCCGGAGGTGTCGACCGACGATCTGGCGCAACGCATCCTGAGTGGCCTCGCCCAGGCTGGGGTCCACCGCGCGCTGATCGACCTGAAGAACTGGGCGTTGCTGAAGTGGCTGGACGAGCCCTGCACGTTCTACGACTGGCGGGGCAGCGAGACCGGCAAGCCGAAGGTCCACCCGGACGATCAGCACCTGGTGTCCTCGATGACCGAGGAATTCGCCCGCGGCGCGACCAGCCGGGTGCTGCGCATGCCCGGCCACGACGACGAGTGGGTGCCGGTGCACGTGACGGTCAACAGGGTGGAGATCGAACCGGACGTTTACGCCGGGCTGGTCTCGCTCCGGTTGCCCTCCGACGAGGAGCTCGCCGCCGCGGGACTGTCGGGCGCCCCCGACCCGACGGCCTAACCCACCACCGGCAGCATGCGTTCGGCGGCGACCGACAGCCGCTGGCGGCCGAGTTGTGGCCACGCCTGCACCGCGCAGAACGGCGCGCACTGGTCCTGCGACGACCGGGTGCCCACGTGCACACAGCACTGCACCAGGCGCTCCTCGATCATCGTCGACATGTCCATGAACGGCTTGACCGTGACGCGAACGACCCGCTCGCCCAGCATCCGCCTGAGTTGGCGCCGGCGCCCGGGCAGCGCGCCGGACGCCACGGTCAGCAGCGTCGCCATGCCGAGGTCGCAGCCCTCGCAGATCATGCGCCACACCTCCGACATGGACGGATGCGACAGCGACGACTGCTCCGACAGCAATCCCATCAGGGACTCGCGCACGGCGAGCCGCAATTCCCCCGGAATGTCGGGGTCGGCGATCCGGTTGGCCACCAGCCCCAGCTTTTCCTTGAGGTTGTCGTGGCCGATCAACGCGACCAGCGAACGCCACTGCCCGCGGTCGTCACGAAGCAGGTAGCCGACCGAGCAGCAATGCGGGTGCGAGCACGGCAGCGCGGTCAGATCCCGCCAGGTGACCAGGCCGCCGGTCTGCGGCCCCAACCGCTTCAGCACCCCGGTGTGGGTGAGCCGCCGTGCCGGATCGATGAGACCCGAACGGCCGGAGGCGAATTGCGGCTGGATGGACACTCCGCCGACGTAGGGGGTGCGCAGCGCCAGCCCGACGACGTCGCCGATCTCGGCGTCGTTGACGCCGAGCGCCGCCGTCATCACGAGCGTGGTGAAGATCTCGCGGTCGGACAGCCGCCGCAGCGCCGCCCGCTTCACCCGGGACAGGTCGCCGCCCCGGTGGTGGCGGTGCGCGGCCGGCGACAGCCCGTCGTACTGCAGGTAGACCTCGGCGCGCTCGCGGTGCTCGGTGAGCAGGTCGAGCAGCTCGTCGTCGTGGGCTATCCGCACACCGTTGGTGTTCAACAGGATTCGCGTGATCGGTCGGGAACTGAGCTCGGCGAGCAGTTCGGGCAGCTGCGGGTGCAGGGTGGGCTCGCCGCCGCTGAGCATCACCACGTCGAGGCGGCCGTTTTCCCGCGCCAGCCGCTGGTCGACGTTGGCCAGCACGTCGCCGACCGCGACGACGTCGCGCAGGTCGGGCGAGGAGTCGGCGAAGCACGTGGGGCAGCGGAGGTTGCATGTCGCCGCGATGTCCTCCAGCAGGATGCAGGTGTGCTGCGTCTGCATCTGCGGCAGCCCCTGCAGGTAGGCCGACGGGACCGGGTCGAAGTTGCCCGGGGCGTCGGGGACGTGGGCCTTGGTGGGGGCGGTCCACTCCTCGAGATAGGCAAGGATTTCGGGATCTTCGTCGTACAGCGTCCGCACGAGTCCGTGCGTCCGGCAACCCCGTTCGAGCCAGACCTGGCCGTCGCCGCGCACGGCCAGCCAGCCGCTGAGCCGCGGCACGTCGGCCAGCCGGCGATCGGGTTCCTCGGCGTGACAGTGCGGGCAGAACGCGTTGACGTAGCGGTGGATTCGGTCACCCCGCAGCTGCATGCCGCTCATCGGGTCAGGTGATACAGCATCGGGTTCAAGCCGGTACAGATGCCCACGGTGAAGATGGAGGTGAGCGCCCAGCCGATCATCAGGCCCATGCCGATCCCCCTCGCCCAGGCGCTGTTTTTCACGAACATCAGCGCTCCCCCGCCGGCGAAGGCGATCAGCCCGAGCAGGACGGCGCCGGTCGCGAAGGCGATCTTCGGCGCGATCGCGTTGGCGAGCCCGAACAACACCAGCGGGCCGACGACGGTGTTGATGCCGGCATACAGGGCCATCCCGGCGATGGCCGCGCCGAGGATCTCCCCGCCGCTCGGTTTGCGCTGCGGCGGTTGCCAGCCGGGGTACGGCCGGTTCGGGTCATAGGGGTAGCCGGGCGGGGGCCAGTCCGGCGGGCGCCAGCCGCCCGGCGGGGGCGGACCCGGCGGAGGGTTCGTCATGTGGCAACCGCCTCCCGCCGCAGAGCGGCGTCGTAGTAGCCGCGCCGGTATCCGAGGCCCAACCGGACGCCGACGAGGAGGAGCCAGGGCAGCAGAAACCACTGCGGCCGGGTCAGGCCCAGCCACACGGTCTCGTTGGCCCGCACAAACTCGACGAAGAACCGGAACACCGCGTAACCGGCCACGTAGAGCACGAACAGCTCGCCCGGCCGGCCGATCCGGTGGCGCAGCCACAGCAGCGCCGCGAATGCGGCCAGCTGGAAGGCGATTTCGTAGAGGAACGACGGGTGCATCGCCGCCCCGGTGAGGCAGCCAGGGCATTTGGGCGTGCCGGCCGGGGCGTGGATGCCCCACGGCAGGGTGGTCGGGCGGCCCGGCGCCTCGGTGAGGTGGCAGCCGAGGCGGCCGATCGCCATGCCCAGCGCGACCGCCGGGGCGAACAGGTCACCGGTCTTGCCGGTGTGGCCCCCGAGCCGCTTGGCGATCAGCACCCCGAGGTAGGCACCGCAAAGCCCGCCGAGGATGCTGCGCGAACCGAATTCCCACGCCTGCAGCAGCGTCGGGTTGAGGCGGAGGTCGAGGTGCTCGGCCCAGCCGGACAGGCGCATGCCGATCGCGCCGCCGGCGAGGGCGCCGGTGACCGCCACCAACGACTGTTCGTTGACCGCCCCACGCCGGCGGGCCTCCGCGATGAACACGACGGCCGCGGCCAGGACCCCGAGCGCCACGAAGACACCATGCACCGGCAACACCAGCGGGCCGATCCGCCACTGCGGCACCACGCGCACAGACTATTACGTCCGGCGGGCGCTGGCCCGCCTCAGCCGCCGATCGGCCCCGCCCGCGCGGCGGCGGTCGCCGCCCCGCCGAGGACCGCCGCCCGGACCGTGACGACGACGTCGAGATCGTCGACCGCACAACTGGCGTCGGTCCGCATCGCGCGGGCCACGG
>NZ_GG770553.1:295784-341406 GCF_000164135.1 Mycobacterium parascrofulaceum ATCC BAA-614
GCAGGCCCGCGGTGGCGCCCACGACCGCGACGGCCAGCACCGTGGTCAGTGGCAGCAGCGCCACTACCGTGGCGGCCGCGGCACCGGCGGCAAGCCAACCCGGGACGCGTTGCCGCCGCCTGTTCGCCGGCCGCGGCGCGAGCCGGCGCCGCGGTGACGGCGGGAGGACGATCAGCGCCAGCGCCAACAGCAGGGCGCCGGCCGTCAGGCCGTTCATGCCGGCATCCGGTCCTGCAGCAGGCGGCGCAGCAGCCCGGCGTCGTCGGTCGCGCCCCCGTCGGCGCGCCACACTGTGACCGCCCGAACCCGCCCCTCGACCTGGCGCAGCACGGCGATTTCGTCGAGCCGGCGCCGCCCCGCGCGATCCCGGGCGACGTGCAGCAGCACCCGGACCGCCGCGGCGAGCTGGCTGTGCAGGGCCGCGCGGTCGAGACCGCCCAGCGCGCCCAGCGCCTCCAGCCGTGCGGGGACCTCGGCCGGGCTGTTCGCGTGCACCGTGCCCGCTCCCCCGTCGTGGCCCGTGTTCAGCGCCGCCAGCAGATCCACCACCTCGGCTCCCCGCACCTCGCCGACGACGATGCGGTCGGGCCGCATCCGCAGGGCCTGACGTACGAGTTGGCGTACCGCAACCTCGCCGACGCCTTCGACGTTGGCGCACCGCGCGACCAGCTTGACGAAGTGCGGATGCCGGGGGGCCAGCTCGGCGGCGTCCTCGACGCACACGATCCGTTCGGTCGGCGCCACGGCCCCGAGCAGGGCCGCGAGCAGGGTGGTCTTGCCCGCCCCCGTTCCGCCGCACACCAGGAACGCCAGCCGGGCCGCGACGATGTCGGCGACCAGGGCGGCGGCCTCGGGGGCGACGGCGCCCGAGGCGATCAGGGCCGCCAGGTCCTGGGCGGCCGGGCGCAGCACCCGCAGCGACAGGCAGGTGCCCGCGGCCGCCACCGGCGGCAGCACCGCGTGCAAGCGCACCGCGAACCCGGTGCCGACACCGGCCAGCTGGCCGTCCACCCACGGCTGCGCGTCGTCCAGGCGCCGGCCGGCGGCCAGCGCCAGCCGCTGCGCCAGGCGCCGCACCGCCGGCTCGTCGGCGAACCGAACCTGGGTGCGCCGCAGACCGTTCCCGTCGTCGACCCACACCGCGTCGGGCGCGGTGACCAGCACGTCGGTGGTGCCGTCCGCGCACAACAACGGCTCGAGGATGCCGGCGCCGGTCAGTTCGCTCTGCAGCACCCGCAGATTCGCCAGCACCTCGGTGTCACCGAGCATCCCGCCGGACTCGGCCCGGATCGCGGCGGCCACGACATTCGGACCCAGCGGGGCGGACTCGGCAGCGAGCCGCTCGCGCACCCGGTCGATCAGCGACCCACTCACGCGGCCCCGCCGTTTCGCGCCGGCCCGCGCGCCATCACGGCGAGCACCTGGCGGGCCGCCGCCGCGAGCGCCGACCGTCGTCCCGGCCGCAGGCCGCCGCGCTCCAGCTGCTCCGCGACGCGCGGCTCCGCCTTCATCGACGCCAGCAAGGGCAGCCCGGTGATGTCGGCGATCTCGGCCGCCCGCAACCCGCCCGGAGACGGGCCGCGCACCACCAACCCGACGTTCGGGTTGACGCCGGCCAGCACCGGGGCCAGCGCACCCGTCGCCGCGCAGGCGGGCACGTCGCAGCGGCTGACCACGACGACGAGGTCGGCGGCGTCCAGCGCCGCCTGCGCCGCGCCGGTGAGGCGGCGCGGCAGGTCGCAGACGACCGTGACCGCGCCGCGCCGACCGGCGTCGACGATGGCGTGCACCGGCCCGGCCGCCGGCTCGTATCCGCGCCGGGTGCCCGACAGCGCGCTCACTCCCCGGTGCCGCGGTAACGCCGCACGCACGGCCGGCCAGTCGAGCCGGCCACCCTGCAGCGCCAGGTCGGGCCAGCGCAGCCCCGGCGCGTCCTCGGCGCCCAGCAGGAGATCGAGCCCGCCGCCCCAGGGGTCGAGGTCGACCAACAACGCGTCGTCGGCGGCCTGCGCCAGGGCGACGGCCAGTGCCGACGCGCCCGCCCCGCCACACCCGCCGATGACGGCGACGACGTCGCCGCGCGCCCCGTCGCCGCGCGACGATTCGGCGGCCTCGGCGAGCGCACGCACCAGGTCACGCTCCCGCTCGGGCAGCCGCAGCACGTGCGCCGCGCCGACCGCGACGGCCGCCGCCCAGGTGGCGGTGGCCGGGTCGGTTGGCGTCAGCACGCTCACGTGGGTGCGGCGCGGCAGTCCGCCCCGGGCGCACCGGTCGGCCGAAGCCTCGTCCAGCACCACGGCCGCGGCGGCCGACCACGTCTTGCGGCTCGGGGCGCCGCCGGCATGGACGACCCGGACGCCCACCGCCGCGGCCACGCGATCCAACTCCCGGCGCAATTCCGGGTCCGCCAAGACCGCCAACACGCCCGCGGACGCCACCGGCTCGGTGCGCGAGGTGCTTGTCACGCGCCCACTCTGCGGCGGCGCGATATTGGACACCAGTCCCAAACGCCGGATCTGTGGATAGAGACGCGAGTGTGCACAAAGAGGTTGGTCGGCCCTCTGCCGGCGCACGCGGGAGGACACGTCCGCAACCACTTGGGCGATCGCGTTGGGCGTTCCGTACACGCGGAAAAGACCGGAGAAAAGGGACGACCCCCGCCAGGGGGGGAGGAGGCGAGGGTCGTCGTGTATCAGCCCCGGGGGGTCGGGCTGATACACCCTCGGCTCAGGCCGAGTAATGCTTACTATACACATGACAAGCCGCGGTAACGCAATAGCTCTTTCTATGAAAGAACAGGTTGAGCCGCAAAAACATTGGCGTTACCGGTGGTCCCAAGTAGCTGAGCGGCCCATTCGGGCCCGGAACCGCAGCCCCGCCGGACGGGCGACCTATGCTGGGTCGGTGACCGTCTTCGACCCGGGCGCGGAACAGCACACGGCGGCAACCACCGCGGCCCGGGCCCGCACCGCGGCCTTCTTCGACCTGGACAAGACGATCATCGCCAAGTCCAGCACGCTGGCGTTCAGCAAACCGTTTTTCAACCAGGGACTGCTGAACCGCCGCGCGGTGCTCAAGTCGAGCTACGCCCAGTTCATCTATCTGCTCTCCGGTGCCGATCATGACCAGATGGACCGGATGCGCATTCACATGACGAACATGGTCGCCGGTTGGGACGTGGAACAGGTCAAGTCCATCGTCAACGAAACGCTGCACGAGATCGTGACCCCGCTGGTGTTCGCCGAGGCCGCGGATCTGATCGCCGCCCACAAGTTGTGCGGGCGGGACGTGGTCGTGGTCTCGGCCTCCGGCGAGGAGATCGTGGCGCCGATCGCCCGGGCGCTCGGCGCCACCCATGCGATGGCGACCCGCATGGTCGTGGAGGACGGGCGGTACACCGGCGAGATCGCGTTCTACTGCTACGGCGAGGGCAAGGTCCAGGCGATCCGCGAGCTCGCCGCCCGTGAGGGCTACCCGCTGGAGCATTGCTACGCCTACTCCGACTCGATCACCGATTTGCCGATGCTCGAATCCGTCGGCCATCCCAGCGTCGTCAACCCCGACCGCGGATTGCGGCGGGAAGCCGTCGAACGCGGTTGGCCGGTGCTGTCGTTCTCCCGGCCGGTGTCGCTGCGCGACCGCATCCCGGCGCCCTCGGGGGCCGCGATCGCGACGACCGCCGCCGTGGGCGTCAGTGCGTTGGCGGCCGGCGCCGTCACCTATTCGCTGTTGCGCCGCTTCGCGTTCTAGCCTCCGGCAGCAAACGCCATGGCGCGGACCTTCGCAATTTTCGCAAAATTGGGCCTTGCTGCGCTAAGGGTCTAGTAGTACAAAGGAACCACGGAAGCCCGGTGAGGCCTAGGTCGATCCGGAAGAGAAGGTTCGATCTCCCGATCCGGGCGCCCAGCACGGTGCTCGGCACCCACGCGGAGTCATAGCCGCGATAATGGCAGAAGTGTTGCGGGCCTGCGTAATTGCGATATGTGGACGGTGTCGACGACCCTTTGGGTGGGGTTGCAACCGGAAGCATCGCAAGATCGCCGAGGCCAACCCACGCAGCCCCGAAATGCACGCATGGTAACCGAGTTCCGTGCTAGCGGGCGGCGGACCGAATTCTTCGGGACGTCGCCCGCTTTGCATTGTCTTGCATTGTCTGAGGGCGTTTTTCGCCGCCGCCAGCTACCGACTGGACAGTGAATCGGCGATCGTCAACGCCTCCTGCGCGCCGGCCCGGATCGCTCGGCAGCACAGCACCAGCCAGGCCCCCACCCCCTCCGGGCTGCCGTTCGCGAAGCCCTGCGCGGCGTCGCGATAGTCCGCGGGCTGGCGCATCCAACTCACCTCGGGCACACCCAATCCGTGTGGATCCAGCCCGCTGGCGATGGTCACCAACCGCGACACCGCGCGGGCCACCACGCCGTCCGCGCTGCCGAAGGGCCGCAGCGTCAGCAGTTCGCCGTGGGCGACCGCGGCGACCACCGGGGCCGGGGCCCGCGTGCCGCCGCTCACCAACTCCGCGAGCAGCTCCAGCCGCGGCCCGACGCCGGCGTCGGCGCGGGGCCGGCCCAGCCGGTCCTCCTCGACCTGGTCGGCCGCCGCCAGCATGTGCAGCCGGGCGAGCGCCTGCAGCGGTGCCCGCCGCCAGATCCCGACCAGGGGCCCCTCCCCACCTTCGAGCGCCTGGGCCACGCGCAGCGCCCCGCCGAACACCGGATCGCTGACGGCCGCCGCGTCGGCGAGGTCCTCCAGCCGCACGGGACCGCCGTCGAGCACCGACGAGGCGCGCGCCGCCCGCAAGGCCGCTTCGGCGGCGGTCACCGGCCAGCCGCGCAGGTTCGCCCGGTGGCGATGCGCGCGGCCCAGAGCCTCGCGGGCCCGGTCGCTGGCCTCGGCGACGCCCGGCAACTCCAGCAGCGGGGCCAGTGGATCGGCGGTCACAGGGTGCCAACCTATCCCGGCGGCGCCGGGGCCCGCGGGATGGCCTCCAGCAGCCGGCGGGTGTACTCGTGCCGGGGCCGGGTGAACAGCTCCTCCGTGGGGGCCTGCTCCACCACCCGGCCGGCGCGCATCACCAGGACCTCGTCGGCGACCTGCCGGATCACCGCCAGGTCATGGCTGATGAACAGGTAGGCCAGCCCCAGTTCGGCCTGCAGGCGGGCCAGCAACTCGAGGATCTGGGACTGCACCAGGACGTCGAGGGCCGAGACCGCCTCGTCGCAGACGAGCACCTCGGGCCGCAGCGCCAGGGCCCGCGCGATCGCCACCCGCTGGCGTTGGCCACCGGACAGCTCGCGGGGCAGCCGCCCCAATATCGACGACGGCAGCGCCACCTGGTCGACGAGCTCGCGTACCGCCCGCTCGCGCTCCCCGCGGTCACCGACGCGGTGGATGCGCAGCGGTTCCTCGACGGCGCGAAACACCGTGTACCTGGGATCCAGGCTGCCGTAGGGGTTTTGGAAGACCGGCTGCACCCGCCGCCGGAAGGCCAATTGCCGCTCGGCGCTCAGGGCGGCGTCGACCCGGGTGCCGTCGAAGACGACCGTGCCGGAGCTGGGCGCCAGGAGACCGAGCACCATGTGCGCCAGCGTGGACTTGCCCGAACCGGACTCGCCGGCGATCGCCAGCGTGCCGGCGCGCCGCAGCCGGAACGAAACCCCGTCCACGGCGCGGAAATCGGCCCGCCTCCCCCGCCACCACCCGGGCGACCCACCCGACTCGCGGTAGGTCTTGGTCAGTCCCGAGGCGACCAGGATGTCGTCGGACGCGCGGCGCTCCGCCGGCCGCGGCCGGGGCGGGCGGTGCACCGCCAGCGACGGCGCGGCGGCCACCAACCGGCGGGTGTATTCGTGTTGCGGGTCGGCCAGGATCGAGCGCGCCGCACCGGATTCCACCACGACCCCCTCGCGCATCACGACCACGGACTCGGCGCGCTCGGCGGCCAGCGCCAGGTCGTGGGTGATCAGCAGCAGGGCGGTGCCGAGTTCCGCGGTGAGCCCCTGCAGGTGATCGAGCACCTGCCGCTGCACGGTGACGTCCAGGGCGGACGTCGGCTCGTCGGCGATCAGCAGTCGCGGCCGGCCGGCCAACCCGATCGCGATCAACGCCCGCTGGCACATGCCGCCGGACAGTTGGTGGGGGTAGCGGCCCGCCTGCTTGGTCGGGTCCGGCATGCCGGCCTGGGCGAGCAGCTCCACCGCGCGCCGTCGCGTATGACGGTCGGAGGTGTTGGCCCGCAGCGCTTCCGCGACCTGGAAGCCGACCTTCCACACGGGGTTGAGGTTGGTCATCGGGTCCTGGGGGATGTAACCGATCTCGCGGCCCCGGATCGAGCGCAGCGTGCGGCGGTCGGCCCCGGCGATGTCGGCCCCGTCGAAGACGATGCGCCCGCCGGTGATCCGGCCGCCGGGCGCCAGCAGCCCGAGGATCGCGGCCGCGGTGGTGGATTTCCCCGAGCCCGACTCGCCCACCACCGCGACCGTATGGCCGGGCAGGACGCTCAGATCGACGGCGCGGACGGCCGGGTGAGCGCCGAAGCGAACCTCGAGGCGCTCGACGGCCAGCAGTGGTCTGTCGGTCACGGCCGCCACACCCGGGACGCCGGATCCAGGGCGTCGCGCAACGCGTCGCCCATCATCATGAAGGCCAGCACCGTGGTCGCCAGCGCGCCGGCGGGATAGAACAGGATCGGCGACCCCGCCCGCAGCCGCGTCTGGGCGAGGTTGATGTCGCCGCCCCAGGACACCACCGACGGCGGCAGCCCGACGCCCAGATAGGACAGCGTGGCCTCGGTGACGATGAAGGCGCCCAGCGCGATGGTGGCCATCGCGATGACCGGCCCCAGGGCGTTGGGCAGCGCGTGCCGCAGCAGGATCTGAAAGCGGCTCAGCCCCAGGGCTTTCGCGGCCAGCACGTAATCGCTGCCGCGCACCGCGAGCACCGACCCCCGCGCGATGCGGGCCACCTGCGGCCAGCCGAACAGCGCGAGGACGGCGATCACGGTCCACACCGTGCGGTGGCGCATGACCTGCATCAGAACGATGGCGGCCAGCAGCAGCGGCAAGCCGAAGAACACGTCGCCGACCCGGGAGACCACCGCGTCGATCCAGCCGCCGTAGAACCCGGCCAGCGCGCCGAGCGCGCCGCCGACGACGAACACCGCCAGGGCCGCCCCCACCCCGACGGTGACCGAGGCCCGCGCGCCGTAGACGGTGCGGGCGTAGACGTCGTGACCCTGCAGGTCGGTGCCGAACCAGTGGGCGCGCGACGGCGGCAGCAGGCTCTGAGCCGGGTCGGCGTAGGCGGGGTCGGCGGCGGTGAACAACGCGGGGAACAGCGCGACCGCGGCGATGAACAGGATCAGCAGGCCGGCGATGACGAACTTCGGGCGCGCGCGCAACCCGCGCCAGGTGTCGCGCCAGAAGCCACTGCGCCTCGACCGCTCAGCCATACCGGATCCTCGGGTCCAGCGCGGCGTACAGCAGGTCCACCGCCAGGTTCGTCACCAGGTAGACCAGCACCAGCACCGTCACGATCGACACCACGGTCGGCGCCTCCTGGCGGGTGACGGCCTGGTACAGCACGCCGCCGACGCCGTGGATGTTGAAGATGCCTTCGGTCACGATGGCTCCGCCCATCAGCGCCCCCAGGTCGGCGCCCAGAAAGGTCACCACCGGGATCAGCGAATTGCGCAGGATGTGCACCATCACCACCCGCGGCCGGGACAACCCCTTGGCGGTGGCGGTGCGGACGTGGTCGGCGTGCGCGTTGGCGGCGACCGCGGACCGGGTCAACCGCACCACGTAGGCGAACGACACCGAGCCCAGCACGATGCCGGGCAGCAGCAGGCGCCCGAACGTCGACCGCTCCCCCACCGTGACCGGCGCGATGCCCAACCGCACCCCGAAGACGAACTGGGCCAGAAACCCCAGGACGAAGATGGGGACCGCGATGATGACGAGCCCGGCGATCAGCACGCCCGCGTCGAAAAGCCCGCCGGTGCGCAGGCCGGCGATCACCCCGAAGCCGATGCCCAGCACGGCCTCGACGGCCAGGGCGATCAGCGCCAGCCGCAGCGTGACCGGAAAGGCGTGCGCCAGAACGTCACTCACCGGCAGCCCGGAGTAGGAACGGCCCAGGTCGCCGTGCAGGACGCCGCCGAGGTAGCGCAGGTACTGCACGACGAACGGGTCGTCGAGGTGGTAGCGGGCCCGCAGTTGCGCGGCGACCTCGGGCGTCAGCGGACGGTCCCCGGCCATCGCGGCCACCGGGTCCCCCGGCAACAGGAAGACCATGCCGTAGATCAGCAGCGTGGCGCCGAGGAAAACGGGCACCATGACGGCGATCCGGCGCGCGATGTAGGAACCCATCCCGTCAGGCCTTGACGATGTTCTCGTAGTCGGGCAGGCCGTTCCAGGTGAGCTTGACGCCGCTCACCTGCGGCGACCATCCGACCACCGCGATGTAGTACCAGAGCGGCACGGCGGGCATGTCGCGCAGCAGGATTCGCTGGGCATTGTTGACCAGCACATCCGCCTGCCGCAGGTTCGGCGCGGCCTCGGCGGCGGCCAGCCCGGCGTCGAACGCCGGGTTCGAGTAGCCGACGTCGTTGGAGCCCGCCCCGGTGGCATACAGCGGGGCCAGGAATTCGATCATCGATGGGTAGTCGCCGATCCAGCCCGCGCGAAAGGCGGTGTCGATGCTGCGGTTGCTGATCTGGGTGCGGAAACCCGCGAACGTGGGGTGCGGCGCGCCGACGGCATCGATGCCCAGCACGTTCTTGATGCTGTTGGCCACCGCGTCCACCCACTCTTGATGGCCGCTGTCGGCGTTGTACGCGATCCGGTACCGCCCGCCCCACGGCGAGATCGCGTTGGCTTGGGCCCAGAGTTGGCGTGCCCGTTCGGGATTGAAGTCCAACGCGTCGTTGCCCGGGATGTGCGGATCGAATCCGGGCAACGAGCTGGCGGTGAAGTCACGCGCCGGGCTGCGGCTGCCGTTGAAGATCTGCTGGCAGATCTGCGGGCGGTTGATGGCCGCCGACAACGCCAAGCGGCGCAGCCGACCCTCTTCGCCACCGAAATGCGGCAGCCGCAACGGCGTGTCGAGCGATTGGCTGACCGCGACCGGCCCACTTGCCGCGTTGCCGCCCAGGTCGCGCTTGTAGATCGTCAGCGCGCTGGACGGAATCGTGTCCAGCACATCCAGATTGCCCGACAACAGGTCGGCGTAGGCGGTGTCGAGGTTGGCGTAGAACTCGAACCGCAGGCCCTTGTTGTGGGGTTTGCGATTGCCGCGGTAGTCGGGGTTGGGTTTCAAATCGATCTTGACGTTGTGTTCCCAGGCGGGGCCGTCGGGACCGTCCGCCAGCTGGTACGGGCCGTTGCCGACCGGGTGCCGGCCGAACGCAGCCATGTCCCGAAAGGCCATGTCCGGCAACGGGTAGAACGCACTGTGCCCCAGCCGCAGCGTGAAGTCGACGGTCGGCGCCTTGAGCCGCACGTCGAACTCGAGATCTTTGACCACCCGCAGCCCGGACATGGTGGTCCGGGCCGGCTTCCCGTCCTTAGTGGGACCGGCGACCTCGTCGTACCCGACGATCGGGCTGAAAAAGCTCTGCTGCAGTTGGGCGTTGGTGCTCAGCGCCCCGTAATTCCACGCGTCGACGAACGAATGCGCCGTCACCGGCGAGCCGTCGGTGAACTTCCAGCCGGGCTCGAGGAGGATCCGGTAGTTGACGTTGTCGGTGGTCTCGACCGATTGCGCCACCTCCGGTGACGGCTTGCCGGCGGCGTCATAGGACACCAAACCGGCGAACAGCCGATCCAGGATCCGCCCGCCGAGGCTGTCGTTCGTGGCGGTCGGAATCAGCGGGTTGGGCGGTTCACCGCCGTTGACGACCACCGACTCGGGGGTCAGCGCTCCGCCGCCGCAGCCCGGCACCGAACCGACCGCCAGCGCGAGGGCGGCGGCCAGGAGCAGCACCCGCGTCCGACGCATGACACCCGACCCTAGGGCCTGCCGCCGCGCCCGCGGTGAAGTGCCCGGCGCGGGTCCGCGAATTTAGGATCTCGGCATGACTGTCGCGTATCTGGCTGCGGACAGACCGGGTCTGCTGGCGGGGGAACTGATCTTTACATTCGGCCTTCCCGCAACCGGATTGATCTGTCTGATCGCCGGCCTGCTGGAGCGCTCGCGCAGCCATCGACGGTTCCCACCGCCGTACCAACTTGGCTATCCATATCCACCGGCTCCCCCAACGCCGATGGGGTATCCGGGCCCGTACCCCGCTCAGCAGCCCTACCCGCCCTACCCCGGCTACCCGCCCGCCGTGCCGCCCCGGCCACGAACGAGCAAGTCGGCCACCACGCTGATCACCGTCGGCGCCGTCCTGCTGGGACTGGGCGGGCTGAACATCCTCTTAAACGTGCCGCGTGCGGTATCGAGGGAGGGTGAGCGAGCCCGCAACACCTCGATGCAGGTGGGCGAGTGCATCACTGAATCAACCTTCAAGGCAGAGCGCTTCAGCTCCCGGCCGGACAACGACTGCGCCAACCCGTCGGCGGTCTACGAACTCGCCTTCAAGGGCGGCCCCTCGGCGGCATGCCCCGACGGCAAACGCGATCACTCCGTGTACGACCGTTTCACGGACGACGATTCGATCCTGTGTTTCGCCCTCAATCTCAAAGAAGGACAGTGCTACCAAATTCAGAACCCCGGCGCCCCTGATATGACGATGCGGCTCGGGAACTGCCAGTCCCATACCGGAGTTCCACAGGTCAAGGTCGCGCAACGCATCGACGGGAGTACCGACAAGACGCAATGCCCACAAGGATCCAAGGCGGAAAGCTATCCGGAGCCGGCCCGCGTCTACTGCCTGGCCAGGGCCGACTCGTGACGGCTCAGACCGGGGTGATCGGGTGCACCTGCAGCGTGCAGGCGTCGATGACGGCCGGCACGGTCAGCACCACGGTCGTGTCGGGCGGGTTGACCAGCAGGTCGGTGTAGGTCGGGCACGGTTCGCCGTTGGCGTCGATGGCCATGCTTTCCACGACGGCCTGCGCCTGGGTGGACAGCGAAAGGATCGCGGTGGGCGGCACGTCGGCGCCCCCGGGCAGGCCGCCCATGTAGCCGCGCGGCGTGGGCTCGGCGTGAATCAGCGGGCCGCCGGAGCCCGAGTCCACACCCGGGTACCCGGTCAGCGTGCAGGGCTCGGCGCCGCCGGCGAGGCTGAACACCAGGGTCGACGAGCGGTGGCCCACCGCGGCCTGCGTCGGCGCGGCGGTGACGGCGATCTGGTCCGACCAGCACGGGGCCGGGGCGTCGGCGGAGTCGGTCGGCATGGCCCACGCCGGCGACCCCAGCACGGCGGTGGCCGCGTAACCCGTTGCGACCAACGCGAAACTGGGAACTAGTCGGCGCAAACGCCGCCCGCGACCCGGCACACCGGTGATTATGCGCTCGCGGCGTGCGCTTTGACCTCAGATTTGGCGCTTCCCTTTTCACCTTGCGGCGCTAGGCTCTCTGACGATCGACGAGCCTCGACACTAGGAGGAAGCCCGTGACCGCCACCGACGCCGTAGGCCCGTCGTCGTTTCCCCCGCCGGCGGCGTTCGCCGAGCAGGCCAACGCGGGTGAGGGACTCTACCGCGAGGCCGACGAGGACCGCCTGGCCTTCTGGGCCGAGCAGGCGAACCGGTTGTCGTGGGCGACCCCCTTCACCGAGGTGCTGGATTGGTCGCAGGCGCCGTTCGCCAAGTGGTTCGCCGATGGCAAGCTCAACGTGGCCTACAACTGCGTGGACCGCCACGTGGAGGCCGGCAACGGCGACCGCGTCGCCATCCACTGGGAGGGCGAGCCCGGCGACAGCCGCAGCCTGACCTACGCCGAACTGCAGGAGCAGGTGTGCAAGGCGGCCAACGCGCTGACCGGCCTGGGCCTGGTGGCCGGTGACCGGGTCGCGATCTACATGCCGCTGATCCCCGAGGCGGTGATCTCGATGCTCGCGTGCGCGCGCCTGGGCATCATGCACAGCGTCGTGTTCGCCGGCTTCACCGCCAAGGCGCTGCGGGCCCGGATCTCCGACGCCCAGGCCAAGTTGGTGATCACCAGCGACGGGCAATTCCGCCGCGGCAAGCCGGCACCGCTGAAGGACGCGGCCGACGAGGCGGTCAACGATCCCGAGAGCCCCGTCGAGCGCGTCCTGGTGGTGCGGCGCACCGGAATCGACGTGTCGTGGAACGACGACCGCGACCTGTGGTGGCACGACGTCGTCGACGCGGCGTCGCCCGAACACACCCCGGAGCCCTTCGACGCCGAGCAGCCGCTGTTTCTGCTCTACACCTCCGGCACCACCGGCAAGCCCAAGGGCATCGTGCACACCAGCGGCGGCTACCTGGCCCAGAGCTCCTACACGCACTACTACATCTTCGACATCAAGCCCGAGCGCGACGTGTTCTGGTGCACAGCCGATATCGGCTGGGTCACCGGGCACACCTACGGCGTCTACGGCCCGCTGTCCAACGGGGTCACCGAGGTGCTCTACGAGGGCACGCCCGACTCGCCGACCCAGCACCGGCACTTCGAGATCATCGAAAAGTACGGCGTGACAATCTATTACACCGCGCCGACGCTGATCAGGACGTTCATGAAGTGGGGACGCGAGATCCCCGACGCGCACGACCTGTCCAGCCTGCGACTGCTGGGAACGGTGGGCGAGCCGATCAACCCGGAGGCGTGGCGCTGGTACCGCACGGTGATCGGCGCCGACCGCCTCCCGATCGTGGACACCTGGTGGCAGACCGAGACCGGCGCCGCGATGATCTCCCCGCTGCCCGGGGTCGCCGCGGCCAAGCCGGGTTCGGCGATGAGGGCCTTGCCGGGCATCTCCGCGAGCATCGTCGACGACCACGGCGATCACCTGACGCCCACCGTCCATCACGGCGAACACGTCACCGGCTACCTGGTCCTGGACCAGCCGTGGCCGTCGATGCTGCGCGGCATCTGGGGCGATCCGGAGCGCTACGTCGAGACCTATTGGTCCCGGTTCGCCGACCAGGGCTGGTACTTCGCCGGGGACAGCGCCTACTACGACCGCGACGGCGCCATCTGGGTGGTCGGCCGCATCGACGACGTGATGAACGTGTCGGGGCACCGGCTCTCGAGCGCCGAATTGGAGTCGGCGCTCGTCGGCCACCACGGGGTGGCCGAGGCCGCGGTGGTCGCGAAGGCCGACGAGACCACGGGGCAGGCCGTCTGCGCGTTCGTCGTCTTGTGCGCCGAGTACGAGGTGCACGACGGAATCGTCGACGAGCTGCGGGCCGAGGTGGCCCGGGAGATCTCACCCATCGCCAAGCCGCGCGAGATCCACATCGTGCCCGAACTGCCCAAGACGCGCAGCGGCAAGATCATGCGCCGGCTCCTGCGTGACGTCGCCGACAAGCGGGAGCTGGGCGACACGTCGACGCTGCTGGACCCCGGCGTGTTCGACGCGATCCAGGCCGCGAAGTAGCGTCAGGCCGGTAGTGGCGTGAACCCCGCGCCGGGCCGGTGCTTGGCGTTGACGTCGGCCAGCACCGCGTTGAACGACTGGACCACGGCCGGCGTGTGCAGCGGGATGTACTTGATGACGCAGGTCGGCAGGTTGTCGCTGAACGCGCCGTGGATCATCCCGACCAGCAGGCCGTTGACGGTCACCGGCGCCCCGGAGTCGCCCGGCTGGCCGCAGACCTGCATGACGATGGTGCCGGGGTCCTGGCCCGGTCCCCACGTGACGCCGCACGAGTTACCGGTGGTGCGGCCCTGCTTGCAGGCGATCTCGCCGAAGGCCGGGTCGGGGCCCAGGCCGTTGATCGGGAAACCGTTGTAGTTGGCCGTCGGTGTCACCTTGGCGGGATCGAACTTGATGACCGCGTAGTCGAGGTTGTCGTTGCCGGCCACCATGGTGCCCAGTACGCCGGCGTTCTCGGCGCCCTCGGCGGCGACCTGCGCGCCCGGGCCGCCGCAGTGGGCGGAGGTGAAGCCGATCAGCTCACCGGCGGTGTCGCCGCCGATGGTCGTCAGGGTGCACATCGTGTCCCCGTTGATGACGATGCCGGCGCCGCCGCCCATCGGGATCCTGACGTCGGCGGCCGCGGCGCGCGCGGGGCAACCGACCAGGGTCACCAGGACCGCCGCCATCGCCGCCACGAAGCACCGGTGCGCCGTCTGCACAGCACCACTCCCATCGACAGGCCGGAATCCGGACCGGCGTGGCAAGTCTAGTCGGCCGGGGGTCCCGCCCGCCCTGCCGAGCGCGCACCACTTCCCCGGCCGGTGGACGGCCGCCACCTCGGCTGGCCTCGTCTGGCATGGCGCCGCATGGCAACATGAACCGCGACGACAGCGCCGGGCAGTGACGAAAGAGGGGACCGTCTGTGAGCAAACCCGATGGCAAGAACGGTGTGCCCAGCACCCTGACCACGATCCCCCTGGCCGACCCGCACGCCCGGCCGGCCGAACCGTCGATCGGCGACCTGATCAAGGACGCCACCACGCAGGTCTCCACGCTGGTGCGCGCCGAGGTCGAGCTGGCCCGGGCGGAGATCACCCGGGACGTCAAGAAGGGCCTGACCGGCAGCGTGTTCTTCATCGCCGCGCTGGTGGTGCTGTTCTACTCCACGTTCTTTTTCTTCTTCTTCGTGGCCGAGCTGCTCGACACCTGGCTGTGGCGCTGGGCGGCGTTCCTGATCGTGTTCGGGGCCCAGGTGGTGGTTGGGGCCCTACTGGCGCTGCTGGGCTTCCTCAAGGTGCGCCGCATCCGCGGCCCGCGGGAGACCATCGAATCGGTCAAGGAGACCCGCACCGCCCTCACCCCGGGCCACGACAAGGCGCCGGGCCAGGCCAATCAGCTCGCCGAGCGCGGCAAGCACGAAAAGCCCGATACCGATCCCTCGGGTTGGTAGATGGCGCCGCCGGATCCGTCGGTAACCCGGATCGACGGGCCGTGGCGCCATCTGGACGTGCACGCCAACGGCATCCGGTTCCATGTGGTCGAGGCGCTGCCCGCCGGCGCGGACCATGCCGCACCGCCCACCGACCGGCCCCTGGTGATGTTGCTGCACGGTTTCGGTTCGTTCTGGTGGTCGTGGCGGCACCAGTTGCGGGGGCTGACCGGGGCGCGGGTGGTCGCGGTCGACCTGCGCGGCTACGGCGGCAGCGACAAGCCGCCGCGCGGCTACGACGGCTGGACGCTGGCCGGTGACACGGCCGGACTCATTCGCGCGCTGGGGCACTCGTCGGCGACGCTGGTCGGGCACGCCGACGGGGGGCTGGCCTGCTGGGCCACCGCGCTGCTGCACGCGCGGCTGGTGTCGGCGATCGCGCTGATCAGCTCGCCCCATCCGGCTGCGCTGCGCCGGTCCACCCTGACCCGGCGCGACCAGGGGTACGCGCTGCTGGCGACACTGCTGCGCTACCAGGTGCCGATCTGGCCGGAGCGCCTGTTGACCCGCGACAACGGGGCCGAGATCGAGCGTCTGATCCGCAGCCGCAGTTGCGCCAAATGGCTTGCCTCCGAAGATTTTTCCGAATCCATCCGCCACCTGCGGACGGCCATCCAGATTCCGTCGGCGGCGCACTGCGCGCTGGAGTACCAGCGCTGGGCGGTGCGCAGCCAGCTGCGCGACGAGGGCCGCCGCTTCATGAAGTCGATGTCCCAGCGGCTCAGCGTGCCGCTGCTGCACCTACGCGGCGACGCCGACCCGTACGTGCTGGCCGACCCGGTCGACCGGACACAGCGTTACGCGCCGCACGGACGCTACGTATCCATTGCCGGCGCAGGGCATTTCAGCCACGAAGAGGTGCCCGGGGAAGTCAACAGGCACCTCACGAGGTTCCTCGACCAGGTGGTCAGCTGACGCAGGACCCGGTGCCGACCTGCCGCGTGTCGCCGATCTTGTTGAGCTGACTGGCCACCTCGTCGGCCGTCAGCACGAAGCCCGTGTCGGGGTCGTCGACGGCCGCACCGAACACCACGCCGAGCACGCGCCCGTCCAGGTCGATCAGTGGGCCACCCGAATTGCCTTGCTCCACATTGGCTCTGATGGTGTAGACGTCCCGGGTGACCGGTGCGGGGTCGCGGTAGATGTCGGGCCCGCTGAGCTTGATGACCTCACGGATGCGGGCGGGGGTCGCGGTGAAGTTGCCGCCCCCGGGGTAACCCAGCACCACGACGCTGGTACCGGTTCTCGCCTCGGCCTGCGCGAAGGTCAAGGGCTGCGGCGGCAGGTTGGGGACCGCGAGGATGGCGATGTCGACCGACGGGTCGTAGGACACCACGGTGGCGTCCAGCGGGCTGCCGCTGGCGTAGATCTGCACGCTGTTGGAACCGGCGACGACGTGCGCGTTGGTCATCACCCGGTCGGGTGCGATCACAAATCCGCTGCCCTCCAACACCTTCTGACAGCTCGGCGCAAGGCTGCGCACTTTGACGACGCTCGGCGCGGTGGCCCGCACCACCGGATTGTTGGCCAGCGCGGGGTCGGGCGAGGCGACCGGAATCACCGGGGTGCGGCTGAACGGCTCCAGCACCGCGGGCAGGCCGGAGGTGTTCAGCAGGGCCGACAGCCGCTTGGGCACCGTCTTCAGCCACGGCGGGGCGACCTCGTTGACCTGCGCCAGCACCCGTGAGCCGCGGACCGCGGCGGCCAGCTCCGGCTGGTCTTTGGACTGGGTCAGCGGCGTCGCCAACAGCCAGGCGGCGGTCAACACCACCACGAGCTGGACGCCCACCCCGATGAAGGAGTCGACGGTGCGGATGGCGCGGCTGCGGATCGCGCCGCGGACCGCCCGGCCCAGCACCACTCCCGCGACCTCGCCGATGACCACCAGCGCGAGGATCAAGAACAGGGCGGCGAACAGCTTGGCCCGGGGCGCGGCGATGTGGCTGACCAGGTGGGGCGCCAACAGCACGCCGGCGATCGCGCCCAGCAACACGCCGACGAACGACAGCAGGGAGCCCAGCGCGCCCGATCGCCAGCCCGAGACGGCCGCGATGAAGGCGACCGCGAGCACGGCCACGTCAAGCCACTGCGACGGGGTCATCGAGTTCAAGTTCATCGGTCGGGCCCACCCTGCTCGCCGACCAGCGCCATCGCCGCGTCCAGCTCGCGGACGTCGGTCGTGTCCCAGGGCTGGGCCCAGCCGGCGACGTCGAGCATCGCACAGATCACCTGCCCAGTGAATCCCCAGACCAGCATCTCGTTCAGCAGAAACGCCGGGCCGGCCCACCGGCGGCCGAGGTCGCCGCGGTACACCATGAGCCGGTTGGCCGGGTTGATGAAGGCGCGCACCGGAACCCGCGCCACGATCGCGGTTTCGGCCTCGTTGACGACGGCCACCGGGCCGGGATCCGGCGAATAGGCCAGCACCGGGACGACGTGGAACCGCGACGGCGCGATGAAGGTGCGTTCCATCGTCACCAGGGGACGCAGCCGGGAGACGTCGATCCCGGTCTCCTCCCGCGCCTCGCGCAGGGCGGTCCCGACCGGGCCTTCGTCGTCCGGGTCGGAGGCGCCGCCGGGAAAGGCGGCCTGGCCGGCGTGGTGGCGCAGCGTCGAGGCCCGCACGGTGACCAGGAGGTCGGCGTCGTCGGGGACGCCGCCGTCGGGCGGCGCGGACTCCGGCCCCGAAAACAACACCAGGACGGCGGCTTCGCGCCCGCTGCCGCGCAGCACCGATCCCGCCGCGCCGGTGATCATCGCCAGCACGTCGGCCGGCAGCCGGCGGCGGTACGCGTCGGGCATCCGCTCGACGTTATCGACCAGGGGGCGCAGCCACGGCGGCGAGGCGTCGGGCGCCAGCGGAACCGTCCCGCGCGGGCCGTCGGGCCCCCCACCTCCCGCGGGCGGGTGCGTACCCCCGACCCTCACCGGGCGCTCCAGTCGGTCCAATTTTCGGCTTATCCCTTGTCATTTCCGACCGCGGCGGCGATTTCGTCGGCACTGTCGAAGGCCCGCGGCAGCATCTGCGCAACGCTACCGTCCGGGCGCAGCACCACCGTCGCTGGCATCACGTTCGCGACGCCCAGGGCCGCCGCCACTCGACGGCGGCCGTCCTGCAGCGTCGGCAGTCGAACGCCCAGCTCGGCCAGCCGCAGCAACGCGGCCGTCTCGTTCTCGTCCTGATGCACGGTCAGCACCGTCACGTCCGGCCCGGCGCGGCGTTGATACTCGGCCATTGCGGGCAGCTCGGCCGCGCACGGCGCGCACCAATACGCCCACAGGTTGAGCACCACCCGGCGGCCCGCCAGGGCGCGCGCGACGTCGACAACCGAACCGTCCGCGGCGCACTCGGCCGTCACACCGTGCAGCGCCGCGGGGCCGGGACCGTCGCCGGCGGTGGGACAGGGCGCCAGGTCGGCCCGCTGCCGCGGACCCGCCAGCGCCGCGGCCGTGTCGGCGTCGCGGTGCTCGCGGTCGGGCGCGTTCCGGGCGGTGCCGGGCGTCGGCGTCGTCGCGGAATCGTCGCGCAGCTCGGCGACCAGCGCCGCGGTCAGCGCCGCGACCACCGCAAGGATCGCGATCGTCCAGCGCGTGGTCCGCGTCAAGGCCGTGACCTACAGGCCGGCCAGCGCCAGCAGGTGCTCGGTTTCGGGCCCCCGCACCAGGGGCGCGGCGAGCAGCGGCTCGGTGGGACCGAGGCCGAAGGAGGGGCAGTCCTTGGCCACCACGCACACGCCGCAGGCCGGCTTGCGCGCGTGGCACACCCGGCGGCCGTGGAAGATGACGCGGTGGCTCAACATGGTCCACTCGCTGCGTTCGATCAGATCGCCGGCGGCGCGCTCGATCTTGACCGGGTCCTTGTCGGCGGTCCACCGCCACCGGTGCACCAGCCGCGCGAAGTGGGTGTCGACCGTGATGCCGGGGACCCCGAAGGCGTTGCCCAGGATGACGTTCGCGGTCTTGCGGCCCACCCCGGGCAGCGTGACCAAGTCTTCCATCGTGGACGGCACCTCGCCGTCGAACCGCTCGACGAGGGCCTGCCCGAGGCCGATGAGAGAGGTCGCCTTGTTCCGGAAGAACCCGGTCGGGCGGATCAGGTTCTCCAGTTCGCCGCGGTCGGCCTGCGCGTAATCCAGCGCGGACGGGTACCGCTTGAACAGCGCCGGCGTCGTCAGGTTCACCCGTTTGTCGGTGCTCTGCGCGGATAGGATGGTGGCGACCGTCAGCTCCAGCGGCGTGGTGAAGTCCAGTTCGCAGTGCGCGTCCGGAAACGCCTGCGCCAGCGCCCGATTCATCCGCCTGGCCCGTCGCACCAGGGCGACCCGGGTCTCCTCGGACCAGCGCCGCGCGCCGTCGCCGGCCGCGGGGGCTGACGCGGACTTGTTACGCCCGGAGGACTTCGCCGCTGTCACCTACGACAGAGTACTGATTTCGTGATCTCGCCGAGACCTCGTGTTGATTGAAGGCCATGTTTACTCTCCTTGTGTCATGGTTGCTGGTGGCCTGCGTTCCGGGGCTGCTCATGCTGGCGGCGCTCGGACTGGGCCGGCTCGAACGGGGGCTGGCCCGCGAGGACGTCGCAATGATCGCGGTCACCGAGCTCTTCGAAACCGTCGAGCTCGTCGACATGCGCACGCTGGCCCGGGAGGGCATGCCCGAGGCGCTGGAATACCTGCATCGGCGCGAGGCCCGCGAGCTCGCGGAGGCCGCGCTGGCCGGGCTGACGGCCGGGCCGCGGCACGCGGCGCCGTCGTTCGCCGCCAGCTTCGTCGACCACGGCGAACTGACGTTGCCGACACGCATACAGCCGCATTCGCGGATCAATCCGCAGTTTGAGGCCCCTCGACACGTCAATCGTGTGTAGCGTTGCACGTTGGACAAAATGTCCTACCGCTAGACTCATCACGCGAGCACGGTATTAACCTGCCCGTATCACCATTCATTGGAAATCTGAAGAGGCAATGTGGACGAGATCCTGGCAAGGGCAGGAATCTTCCAAGGGGTTGAGCCCAGCGCGGTAGCCGCGCTGACCAAGCAACTGCAACCCGTCGACTTTCCCCGTGGCCACACGGTCTTCGCCGAAGGCGAGCCGGGCGACCGGCTGTACATCATCGTCTCGGGGAAGGTGAAGATCGGCCGTCGTTCGCCCGATGGCCGGGAGAACCTGCTGACGATCATGGGCCCGTCGGACATGTTCGGCGAGTTGTCTATTTTCGACCCGGGCCCACGGACTTCCAGCGCGACCACCATCACCGAGGTGCGCGCGGTGTCGATGGACCGCGACGCGCTGCGGGCGTGGATCGCCGACCGCCCCGAAATCGCCGAGCAGCTGTTGCGGGTGCTGGCCCGACGGCTGCGCCGCACCAACAACAACCTGGCCGACCTCATCTTCACCGACGTGCCGGGCCGGGTGGCCAAGCAGCTGCTGCAACTCGCCCAGCGTTTCGGCACCCAGGAGGGCGGCGCGATGCGCGTCACCCACGACCTGACGCAGGAGGAGATCGCCCAGCTGGTGGGCGCCTCCCGGGAAACCGTGAACAAGGCGCTCGCCGATTTCGCCCACCGCGGCTGGATCCGGCTGGAGGGCAAGAGCGTGCTGATTTCGGATTCCGAAAGGCTGGCCCGCCGAGCGCGCTAAGCGCGGGGAGAAAATTGCGTCGAGCCTGTAATTTCGCAGGCCGTTACTCGCACTTCTCCTGCGGATTTTCAGCCTCGCTGCAAATAGTCCAGCTGCGCCTGAACGGACCATTCGGCCGCGTCCCAGAGTTTCTCGTCGACGTCTAGATAGACGTGTTCGACGACCTGGCGCGCGGTGGCGTCGTCCCCGATGTCGCGCAACGCCGCACGCACCTGCTCGAGCCGTTCGTGCCGGTGCATCAGGTAGCCCGACGCGACGGCCTGCAGGTTCGGCAGGTCCGGCCCGTGACCGGGCAGCACCGTGCGCGCGCCCAGGCCGCGCAGCCGCCGCAACGATTCCAGGTAGGCGGCCAGGCTGCCGTCTTCCTTGTCGATGACGGTGGTGCCGCGGCCCAGCACGCTGTCCGCGGTGAGCACGGCGTCTTCCAGCACGAACGACAACGAGTCGGCGGTGTGGCCGGGCGTGGCCATCACCTTGATCTTCAGGCCGGCCGCGTCGATCACCTCGCCGTCGGTGAGGTGGCCGCCGAGGCCGCGCAGGAACCCGCTGCCCGCCGATCGCACCGTGGCGCCCGTCCGCTCGACGAGCTTGTCGATGCCGTCGGTGTGGTCGCCGTGCCGGTGACTGATCAACACCAGCGTGACGCGGCCCAGCCCGGCGACCCGGGCGATGTGCTCGGCGTCGTCGGGCCCGGGGTCCACCACCACCAGCTCGTCGCTGCCCCGGCCGCGCAGCACCCAGGTGTTGGTGCCCTCCAGCGTCAGCAATCCGGGGTTGTCGGCCAGCAGCACCGAGGCCGTGTCGGTGACCGCCCGCAGCCTGCCGTAGGCGGGATGGCTCGGCGACTCGGGTGCCTCGGTCACGGTCGTGAGCCGACCTCCACGATCAGCTCCACTTCCACCGGCGCGTCCAGCGGCAACTCGGACACCCCGACGGCCGACCGCGCGTGCGCGCCGTCGTCGCCGAACACCTCGGCGAGCAGCTCGGAAGCCCCGTTGATGACGCTGGGCTGGCCGTTGAAGCCGGGAGCGGATGCGACGAAGCCGACCACCTTGACCACGCGGGTCACCGCGTCGATGCCCACCAGCGAATCGACGGCCGCCAGGGCGTTGAGCGCGCAGATCCGCGCCATCGCCTTGCCCTCTTCGGGGCCGAGCTGGGCCCCCACCTTGCCGGTCACCGCCAGCTGGCCCGCCTGCATCGGCAGCTGGCCCGCGGTGTAGACCAGGTTGCCCGTCCGCACCGCGGGCACATAGGCGGCGAGCGGCGCCACCACCTCGGGAAGCGTGACACCGAGTTGCGCGAGCCGGGCCGACGCCGTCATCTACTTGGGGCGCTTCAGATACGCGACGTGTTGCTCGCCGGTGGGCCCGGGCAACACGGACACCAGCTCCCAGCCGTCGGCACCCCACTGGTCGAGAATCTGTTTGGTGGCGTGCGTCAGCAGCGGGACCGTGACGTATTCCCATGCGGTCGGTTGGCTCATGGCGCGAGCTTATCGGTCGGACGTGAACGGCTTCTGGCCTGCCCGGGGGCCGCGCGCCGGTCGGGCTAGCATGCGAAGGTGGCAAACACATCGAGCGGCAGTGGCGCCGTCGGCTGGCCGGCGCGGCTGTCGAAAGCCCGCCTGCACTTCGTCACCGGGAAGGGCGGCACGGGCAAGTCGACCATTGCGGCCGCGCTGGCACTGACCCTGGCCGCCGGCGGCCGCAAGGTGCTGCTGGTGGAAGTCGAAGGGCGGCAAGGCATTGCGCAGCTCTTCGACGTCCCGCCGCTGCCCTACCAGGAGGTCAAGATCGCGACCGCCGAACGCGGCGGTCAGGTCAACGCGCTGGCGATCGACATCGAGGCCGCGTTCCTGGAGTACCTGGACATGTTCTACAACCTCGGCATCGCCGGGCGGGCGATGCGCCGCATCGGCGCGATCGAGTTCGCGACGACGATCGCGCCGGGCCTGCGCGACGTGCTGCTCACCGGGAAGATCAAGGAATCGGTGGTGCGCCTGAACAAGGGGGCCAAGAACCCCGTCTACGACGCGGTGGTCGTCGACGCGCCACCGACCGGGCGGATCGCCCGCTTCCTGGACGTCACCAAGGCCGTGTCGGACCTGGCCAAGGGCGGGCCGGTGCACGGGCAGGCCGAAGGGGTGGTGAAGTTGTTGCACTCCGAGCAGACCGCCATCCACCTGGTCACCCTGCTGGAGGCGCTACCGGTGCAGGAGACGCTGGAAGCCATCGAGGAGCTCGCCGAGATGGAGCTGCCGATCGGCAGCGTGATCGTCAATCGCAACATCGCCTCGCATCTGCAGCCCGCCGACCTGGCGAAGGCCGCCGAGGGGCACGTGGACGCGGACTCGGTGCGGGCGGGGCTGGAGATGGCGGGGATCAAGCTGAACGACGCCGACTTCGCCGGGCTGCTGACCGAGACCATCGAGCACGCGACCGTCATCGCCGCACGCGCCGAGATCGCCCAGCAACTGGACGCGTTGCGGGTGCCGCGGCTCGAGCTGCCGGCGATCTCCGACGGCGTCGACCTCGGAAGCCTCTACGAGCTTTCGGAATCGCTTGCCCAGCAGGGGGTTCGATGAGTACCACACCGAGCAGGCTCGACATGGCCGCGATCCTGGCCGACACCAGCAACCGGGTGGTGGTGTGCTGCGGCGCCGGCGGGGTGGGCAAGACCACCACCGCGGCGGCGATGGCGTTGCGCGCGGCCGAATACGGCCGCAACGTCTGCGTTTTGACGATCGACCCGGCCAAGCGGCTGGCCCAGGCGCTGGGGGTCAACGACCTCGGCAACACCCCGCAGCGGGTGCCCCTGGCGCCCGAGGTCCGCGGCGAGTTGCACGCGATGATGCTCGACATGCGCCGCACGTTCGACGAGATGGTGCTCCAGTACTCCGGAAACGGTCGCGCGCAAGCGATTCTGGACAACCAGTTCTATCAGACGGTCGCCAGCTCGCTGGCTGGCACGCAGGAGTACATGGCGATGGAGAAGCTCGGCCAGCTGCTGGCCGAGGACCGGTGGGACCTGGTGGTGGTCGACACCCCGCCGTCGCGCAACGCGCTGGACTTCCTGGACGCGCCCAAGCGCCTGGGCAGTTTCATGGACAGCAGGTTGTGGCGGCTGCTGCTCGCGCCCGGCCGGGGTATCGGCCGATTGGTCACCGGCGCAATGGGTTTGGCGATGAAGGCGATGTCCACCGTGCTCGGCTCGCAGATGTTGAGCGACGCGGCGGCTTTCGTGCAGTCGCTGGACGCCACCTTCGGCGGCTTCCGGGAGAAGGCGGATCGCACCTACGCGCTGCTGAAAAGGCGCGGTACGCAATTCGTCGTGGTGTCGGCCGCCGAACCCGACGCGCTGCGCGAGGCGTCCTTCTTCGTCGACCGGCTGTCTCAGGAGGACATGCCGCTGGCTGGCCTGGTCTTGAATCGCACCCACCCGACGCTGTGTTCGCTGCCCGCCGAGCGGGCGATCGACGGGACCGAGACGCTGGCGGCCGAGCCCGATTCCGAGGCGGCGTCGCTGGCAGCGGCCGTGCTCACGATTCACGCCGAGCGCGCGCAGACCGCCAAGCGGGAAATCAGGTTGCTGTCGCGGTTTACCGGGGCCAACCCGCACGTGTCCGTCATCGGGGTGCCGTCGTTGCCGTTCGACGTCTCGGACCTCGAAGCGCTGCGGGCGCTCGCCGATCAGATCGCTCCGGCCGGCGACGACGCGCCCCGGGCCGCGGCCCGGGGGCCCCTGCGCTAGGGGCCCCGGCGAACCGCTGGGTCAGCCGACGCTGCGGGTTCTCCTCTTGTCGAAGAAGTCCGCCCAGGACACCACTTCGGGGTGCTGCTTGAGCAGCGCCCGGCGCTGACGCTCGGTCATGCCGCCCCAGACGCCGAACTCAACCTTGTGGTCCAGTGCGTCCGCGCCGCACTCCTGCATGACCGGGCAGTGCCGGCAGATGACGGCGGCTTTGCGTTGGGCGGCCCCCCGAACGAAAAGCTCGTCCGGGTCCGTGGTCCGGCACAGTGCTTTGGAAACCCAGGCGATCCGTTCCTCGGCATCAACGCTGCGGAGTACCCCTTGTGCGGCCGCAATGTTTGTCCTACGCGCCGCAGGCCGTGTTCCTGACACGAACTGTTCCCTTCCCTACCGGCCGCCCTCGCGGCCGCCCTCCTGGGGTGCAGATCCACACCTGCGATCTACGCCACACTGTGTACATCGGTGTTACCTGAATCTCACCGTGTGTCTAAGTTAGGTGGTCAGCTGCCAATTGCGCAACAGTCCGATAACGCTTTTTTTGGGACGGGCGTGCCGTCTCGTCTCAGAACGGTAAGGGAAGTAGTGATCTAGCACACGTGCGGGGGCACTGCCCGCTGACGCACGCGCAAATTTTATCCCGCCCACCGCGCCCGAGCGCAAGCCCAAAAAGTCGGTGAACGCGCAGCGTGGCGGCGTGACGGGCGGCCGCTACTGTAGTAGCCATGTCAGACCGCCCCCCGGCTTCCCTCACGATCCTCAAGCTTGCGGGATATTGCTTGCTGGCCGGTGTCGTCGCCACGGCGCTGATGTTTCCGTTCGCGGGCGGACTGGGGCTGATGTCCAACCGGGCCTCCGAAGTCGTCGCCAACGGCTCGGCCCAGCTCCTCGAGGGCGAGGTGCCCGCCGTCTCGACGATGGTCGACGCGAAGGGCAACACCATCGCCTGGCTGTACTCGCAGCGCCGGTTCGAGGTGCCCAGCGACAAGATCGCCAACACGATGAAGCTGGCGATCGTCTCCATCGAGGACAAGCGGTTCGCCGACCACAACGGGGTGGACTGGAAGGGCACGCTGACCGGCCTGGCCGGCTATGCGCGCGGCGACGTGGACACCCGCGGCGGTTCCACCATCGAGCAGCAGTACATCAAGAACTATCAGTTGCTGGTGACGGCGAAGACGGACGCCGAGAAGCGCGCCGCCGTGGAGACCACCCCGGCGCGCAAGCTGCGCGAGATCCGGATGGCGCTCACCCTCGACAAGACCTTTACCAAGCCCGAGATCCTGACGCGCTACCTGAACCTGGTCTCCTTCGGCAACGGTTCGTTCGGGGTGCAGGACGCGGCGCAGACGTACTTCGGCATCAACGCCTCTGACCTGAACTGGCAGCAGGCGGCGCTGCTGGCGGGCATGGTCCAGTCGACCAGCGCGCTCAACCCCTACACCAACCCCGAGGGCGCGCTGGCACGGCGAAACCTGGTGCTGGACACCATGATCGAGAACATTCCGCAGGAAGCCGACGCGCTGCGCGCGGCCAAGGCCACCCCGCTGGGCGTGCTGCCGCAGCCGAACGAGCTGCCGCGCGGCTGCATCGCGGCGGGCGACCGCGCGTTCTTCTGCGACTACGTCCAGGAGTACCTGTCGCGCGCGGGCATCAGCAAGGAACAGGTGGCCCGCGGCGGCTACCTGATCCGCACCACGCTCGACCCGGACGTGCAGGTCCCGGTCAAGTCGGCCATCGACCAGTTCGCCAGCCCGACCCTGCCGGGCATCTCCAGCGTGATGAGCGTGATCCAGCCCGGCAAGACGTCGCACAAGGTGATGGCGATGGCCAGCAACCGGACCTACGGCCTGAACCTCGACGCCGGGGAAACCATGCGGCCGCAGCCCTTCTCGCTGGTCGGCGACGGCGCGGGTTCGGTCTTCAAGATCTTCACCACGGCGGCGGCGCTGGACATGGGGATGGGCATCAACGCCACGCTGGAGGTTCCGGGGCGCTTCCAGGCCAAGGGCATGGGCAGCGGCGGGGCCAAGGGCTGCCCCAAGGACACCTGGTGCGTGGTCAACGCCGGCAACTACCGCGGCTCGATGAACGTGACCGAGGCGCTGGCCACCTCGCCCAACACCGCGTTCGCCAAGCTGATTCAGCAGGTCGGGGTGACGCGCACGGTGGACATGGCGATCAAGCTGGGCCTGCGGTCCTACGCCGAGCCCGGGACCGCGCGGGACTACAACCCCGACAGCAACGAGAGCCTGGCCGACTTCGTCAAACGGCAGAACATCGGCTCGTTCACGCTGGGCCCCATCGAGGTGAACGCGCTGGAGCTGTCCAACGTCGCGGCCACGCTGGCCTCCGGCGGCACCTGGTGCCCGCCGAACCCGGTCGACAAGCTGATCGACCGGCACGGCAACGAGGTGGCCGTGACTACCGAGACGTGCGATCAGGTGGTGCCCGAAGGGCTGGCGAACACCCTGGCCAACGCGATGAGCAAGGACGCGGTGGGCGGCGGAACGGCGGCCGGTTCGGCCAGCGCCGCGGGCTGGACGCTGCCGGTGTCGGGCAAGACGGGCACCACCGAGGCGCACCGCTCGTCGGGCTTCGTGGGGTTCACCAGTCACTACGCGGCGGCCAACTACATCTACGACGACTCGACGACGCCGACGGACCTGTGCTCGTCGCCGCTGCGCCATTGCAGCGACGGCAATCTGTACGGCGGTAACGAGCCGGCGCGCACCTGGTTCACGGCGATGAAGCCGATCGCCACCAGCTTCGGGCCGGTGCAGTTGCCGCCGACCGATCCCCGCTACGTCGACGGGTCGCCCGGGTCGCGGGTGCCCAGCGTCGCCGGCCTCGACATCGAGGCCGCGCGCACCCGGCTCAAGGAGGCGGGCTTCCAGGTCGCCGACCAGAGCAACTTCGTCAACAGTAGCGCCAAGCAGGGCGAGGTGGTCGGAACCACGCCGAGCGGCGCGACCATTCCGGGCTCGATCATCACCATCCAGGTCAGCAACGGCATCCCGCCGGCGCCGCCGCCACCGCCGGAGGGCGCGCCACCGCCGGTGGGGTCGCAGGTGGTGGAGATCCCGGGGCTGCCCCCGATCACCATCCCGCTGCTGGCGCCGCCGCCACCCCCGCCGGGGCAACCGCCCCCGTAGCCGCAACCTTGGACGCCGCCGCGCAAGCTTTACGTTGCCAAAGCGCAACCGGCAGTAGGCTGCCAGCATGGCTGATGCAAGCTCCATGGCCCCCCTTCTTCGCGCTCCGCTGCGCGGACCGCGTCGCCGCGGGGCGCTGCCCACGCTGATTCGCGCCGGCGCCGCCGCGCTCGGTTCGGCCGCCGCCGCCGTCGGTTATGCCGCCGTCGTCGAGCGCAACGCCTTCGTCCTGCGCGAGATCACCATGCCGGTCTTGACGCCGGGCTCCACGCCGCTGCGGGTGCTGCACATCAGCGACCTGCACATGCTGCCCGGCCAGCGGCGCAAACAGGCGTGGCTGCGCGAGCTGAGCAACTGGGAACCCGACCTGGTGGTCAACACCGGCGACAACCTGGCCCACCCCAAGGCGGTGCCCGCGGTGGTGCAGGCCCTCGGGGATCTGCTGTCGCGCCCGGGCGTCTTCGTGTTCGGCAGCAACGACTACTTCGGGCCGCGCCTGAAGAACCCGCTGAACTACGTGCTCAACCCGTCGCACCGGGTCCGCGGCGAGCCGCTGCCCTGGCAGGATCTGCGGGCCGCCTTCACCGAGCGCGGCTGGCTCGACCTCACCCACACGCGGCGCGAGTTCGAGGTGACCGGCCTGCACGTCGCCGCCGCCGGGGTCGACGACCCGCACATCGACCGGGACCGCTACGAGACCATCGCGGGCCCGGCCAGCCCGGCCGCCAATCTGCGCCTCGGGCTGACCCATTCGCCCGAGCCGCGGGTGCTGGACCGCTTCGCCGCCGACGGCTACCAGCTGGTGATGGCCGGCCACACCCACGGCGGGCAGGTCTGCCTGCCGGTCTACGGCGCCCTGGTGACCAACTGCGGACTGGACCGCTCCCGCGCCAAGGGGCCGTCCCGGTGGGGTGCCCACCTGCAGCTGCACGTCTCCGCCGGGATCGGCACCTCGCCGTTCGCGCCGGTGCGGTTCTGCTGCCGGCCCGAGGCCACCCTGCTGACGTTGATCGCCACCCCGATGGGCGGTCGCGATTCGGCCAGCGACCTGAGCCGTTCGCAGCCGACAGTTTCGGTGCGTTGACCGAGCGGACCCGCATCGCGGTCCGCAGCCGCGCGCGGTGCTGGACGGACGACGCGGTCCGGCTGATCCAGGCCGACGCCCGCCGCAGCGCGGACACGCACCTGCTGCGCTACCCCCTGCCGGAGGCGTGGGCTGGAAACGGCTCAGACGTCGACGTGGCGCTGTACCTCAAGGACGAGACCACACACATCACCGGCAGCCTCAAGCACCGGCTGGCGCGCTCGTTGTTTCTGTATGCGCTCTGCAACGGGTGGATCAACGAGGGCACCACGGTGGTCGAGGCCTCGTCGGGGTCGACGGCGGTGTCGGAGGCCTACTTCGCGGCCCTGCTGGGCCTGCCGTTCGTCGCGGTGATGCCGGCGTCGACGAGCTCGTCCAAGGTGGCGCTGATCGAAGCCCAGGGCGGCCGTTGCCATTTCGTGCAGAACTCGGCCGAGGTGTACGCCGAGGCCGAACGCGTCGCCCGCGACACCGGCGGGCACTACCTGGACCAGTTCACCAACGCCGAACGCGCCACCGACTGGCGGGGGAACAACAACATCGCCGAGTCGATCTTCGAGCAGATGGGCGAGGAGACCCACCCCATTCCGGCGTGGATCGTGGTCGGCGCGGGCACCGGCGGCACCAGCGCGACGATCGGCCGCTACATCCGCTACCGGCGGCACGCGACCCGGTTGTGCGTCGTCGACCCGGAGAACTCCGCGTTCTTCCCCGCCTACGCCGAGGACCGCTACGACATCGTCATGTCCACCTCGTCCCGGATCGAGGGCATCGGCCGGCCGCGGGTCGAACCGTCGTTCCTGCCCGGCGTGGTCGACCGCATGGTGGCGGTGCCCGACGCGGCCTCCATCGCCGCCGCCCGCCACGTCAGCGCCGTCCTGGGACGCCGGGTGGGGCCCTCGACGGGCACCAACCTGTGGGGCGCCTTCGGCCTGCTCGCCGAGATGGTCGCCGAGGGGCGCGGCGGTTCGGTGGTCACGCTGCTCGCCGACAGCGGCGAGCGCTACCTGGACACCTTCTTCGACGACGAGTGGGTCCGCGCGCAGGGTCTCGACACCAGCGGCCCCGCCGCGGAGCTGGTGGAGTTCGAGCGCTCCTGTCTGTGGCAGTGACCGGCCACCCCGCGGTTTGGCCAGCCGACGGGCCGGTGCGATAGGCTGTCGGAGCTTCAAGCGGGGTGTGGCGCAGCTTGGTAGCGCGCTTCGTTCGGGACGAAGAGGCCGTGGGTTCAAATCCCGCCACCCCGACCCGGTTGTGTTAGCTGGCATGGCGGCCGGCCGCAGAGCTTGACACTGCGGCGCCGCGGCTTTGCCATTAAGCTTTTCCCGCATGGCGTGGTGAGCCCGTCGTCCGGGCAGGGGAAGCCGCGCGGGGTTGGCCGGACGGCGACAAAATTTGCTGGTCGCCCGGCGGCGGTGCCGTGCCGCCACCCCACCCTGGCCGAGATCGCCCAGCGGCAGCAGGAGATTCGCGCGTGGGAAGCCCTGAACGTCGGGGGCTACCGGTTTGCCAAGCCCGGCGCCGTCATCGGCTTTCTGGTCTGCGGGTCGCTGGTGGTGCTCGTGGTGACGCCCATCCCGCCGAACTGGCCCTGGGACATCCCCACGATGATTTTGGCCGTCTTCACCGCGGTGGCGACGGTGACCTGCTGCCTGTTGTGGTTCGACAATCCGCACCCCCCGGCCCGCCCCGAGCCGCTGGCGATCGTGCCGTTCTCCCGCGCGGAAAATCTCCGCCTGATGGCGGACCAGGCCGCGGAGCCCTACCGGGCCGTCTGCCTCTGCCCCGGTTGCGGCGACAACTCCGCCCACCTGATCCGCGGAGCCACCCGGGACGAACCGGGCTGGGCCATGGTCATCCGGCGTTGCGCGGTGTGCGAACGCGAATGGGCGCAGGCCTGAATGGGCCTGTGCCCCAGCGGTTCAGCGGCGCTACGCGCAGTCGGCGCAGATGGACACGCCCGCGTTCGAGCTGCGCAACCGGCTGCGGTGCTGCACCAAAAAGCAGCTGGAGCAGGTGAACTCGTCGGACTGCTGAGGAATCACCGTCACCGACAACTCTTCACCGGACAGGTCGGCGCCGGGCAGCTCGAAGAAGTGCACGTCGTTGGGATCCTCGTCGACCACGGCGGTGGCGGGTCCCTGCAACGTCGGTGCTAGCTCGCGAATCGCCGATTTGTCCGGGGCTTCGGTGTCGGAGACCCGGCGTGCGTCATAGTCGCTTGCGGTCGGCATGGCGGTTCCTTCCTGCTGATGAGCCGGGCTGACGCACTTTCCTGTACCCACCCGTTGGCGCAGGCAGTACCCCGTTCAGGCGCGGGTTACACCGGTGGGTCCGAAAAAGTTCGGCCGCCGCGGCTCGAGGCGCCGCAGCCGCTTGACGGCGGACGGGTAATGGGCCAGCGCCAGCCCCAGCCACGGCGCGATGACGGACACGAGCAGCGCCGCGATCGCGACACCTTCGTGCCCCAGCAGCAGCTCGACCAAACCGATCGCCAGGCTGACCGCCCAGACCCCAACGGCGACGAGTCCGAGTACCGGAAACTCCGGCGCGTGCTCGGCTGGGTAGTTTGCTGCTCGCAACGAAACTGGCGCGACCATGATCCGCTTTTACCCGGTCAGCGGCGCTTTCAAACGTCCCTGTGGGCACCCGACCGCCGGCCGGTGTTCGTTAGCTCACAGCGCTCAGCTGGTCGGCGGCGGGGCGGGCTCGTCGGAATTGGCGGCGTGCCAGGCAAGTTCGGTCTCGCGCACCCGACGGTGCGTCCGCACCAACCAGACCGCGCTTGCGGCGCCCAGCACCGCGGCCAGCACCACGGCCGTCCAGCCCGCCGCCGCGTGACCCGTCGCCAACGCGAACAAGCCCACGGTCAGGGCAACCACCGCGACGGCCGAACCGGCCAGGCCGGGCGCGTTCGCGCCGTAGGTGACGGTTTCGCCCGCGTGCCGACGGGCGGTCCGTTGGTGATCGACCGGGTCAGGTTTGCGGAAATCCAACGTCACTCCTCGCGAGAAGTATTGTCTGCCGGGGTGATTCGCGCGGTTGGCGGCCTGCCGGTCGGGACGCCGCACCAACAGGGCCATCCCGCTACTAGAGAACCGCAACCGTCTCGCGGACCACCACGGCGGTTACCCGCCGCCTTCGAACCCAAACGAGACGATGCCCCGGTGTCAGCCGGGCCCGGCGTGGGTATGCCGCGCAGATGAAACCCGCCGTCCTGTTCGACGTCGACGGAAGCCTGGTCGACTCCAACTATCTGCACGTCTACACGTGGCTGCGCGCCTTCGACGCCGAGGGGCTGCCCGTGACCGCCTGGCAGATCCACCGCTGCATCGGCATGGACGGCTCCACGCTGGTGCGCACCCTCTCCGGTGACGCCCCGGACGAGGTCCAGGAGCGCCTGAGCGACGGGCACAGCCGCTACTACCGGGAGAGCACCTCGCTGCTCGCGCCGTTGCCCGGGGCCCGCGCGCTCCTGCGCCGCGTGGCCGAGCTCGGCCTGCAGGTGGTGCTGGCCACCTCCGCGCCCGACGACGAGCTGGAGATCCTGCGCAAGGTCCTCGACTGCGACGACGTCATCTCCGCAATGACCTCGTCGCGCGACGTCGACACCGCCAAGCCCGAGCCCGGCATCGTGCAGGTCGCGCTGGACCGCGCCGGGGTCGACGCCGACCACGCCGTGTTCGTCGGGGACGCCGTCTGGGACGCCCATGCCGCGTCCGGAGCCGGATTGGCGTGCATCGGGCTGCTCAGCGGCGGCATCGCGCGCGAGGAGCTGCAGGCGGCGGGCGCGTCACCGATATTCGCCGATCCGCAAGACCTGCTCGACCATCTCGACGAGACCAGTATCGCCGAGCTCGCGCTACATGCCGCGGGTCCGCAGCAGCAGCGGTAGCAGCGACCAGAAGAGCAGGAACAGCACCACCGCGCACGTACCCGCGACCAGGCCCGGGCGGTTGCCGGCCACGGCGGCGAACACGATGATGGTGACCCCGGTCAGCGCCATGCCCAGCAGCGCCAGCCCGGCATACGCGCAGCGGTGCGCGGCGGACACCAGCACCTTGAGGCGGTGGCGCCGGAAGAGCAGGCGATGCATGGCGACCGGGGCGATCAGCAGCACCGTTGCGCCGACCGAACATGCCACCGTCGCGAGATACAGGCTGCGCATCGACGGGGCGAGGATGTCGAAACGCTGCTGGAACGGCAGCGTCAACAGGAATCCGGTGAGCAGCTGCACGCCCGTCTGGACCACGCGCAGCTCCTGCAGCAGGCTGTTCCAATTGCGGTCCAGCCGTTGCAGTTCGGTTTCCCCACGCTCGCGGCTGTTCCACCGCTGGTCGTCTTGGGGATTGTCGACATCCATGGCCGTGATCATCGCACCCGCCGCGTGCGCCGGCGCCGTTTCGCCGGCCGGGCCGCGACAGTGACTACCGGCTTGTGCGATACGCAGTGAATTCCGGGCCCGGCGATGGGGAATCCATGTCCGCGCGGCGACGCCGGCAATTCGGCCAAACACGTTGGCGCCCAAGGGGCATTGCGCCGCGCGACGGGCTAGCGGCTGACGTTGTCGTCCCGCACCGCGGTCAGCGCGTCGTCCAGCGTCGGGTACAGCGGGAAGGTCTTGTCCAGCCCGGTCAGGTGGATCGGCCGCCGAGTCGCCGGACCCCGCGCGACCACCGCGAACCCCGTCGCGTTGCCCAGCTTCTCATACGTCGCCGCCAAGATCTTCAGCCCCACCGAACCCAGAAACTCCACCGCGGACAGGTCGATCACCAGTGCCGCCGGATTGTCCGCAACCACCGCGCCGATGGCCTGCTCGAGCGCCGGCGCCGTGACCAAATCGATTTCGCCGCTGACGCTGACCACGGACACCCCATCATGGTCCTCGACCAACGTGGTAATCGAATCGGGAGCTGACAATGGCGGTCCTTTGTCCTGGGCTTTAAGTGTGGTGCAAGCCTAGCCTGCGTTGCGAACTGCGAGAAGAATATGCCCTCAACACCTGCCCCGCGACAACCCACGCTAGTCTCGCAAAATCGAGCCTGCACGGGGCGGGGCCCGGACCGGCAGTCGGGAGGCCAGATGTCACATTCGCCGGCGGAGTTCAGCGGCGCGGGTGCCACCGCGCAGGCGATCAGCATCTCCAGCGAGGGCCTGCTACCACAGCTCGTCCAGCATCTTCGGCAGAACCGGACCGTCCTGCGCGAGGAATGGGCGCGCAGGATCACCGAGGCCGAACTGCTCACCGCGATGACACCGGAAGAACTGTTCTCCGAGGCGACGGCCGTCTACGACAACTACGTGGAGGTGCTCGAGACCGGCAGCGTCGAGGCACTGCAGGCCTACGCGCGTGACCTGTCCGAACGCATCATTCCCCGCGGCGTGGAGACCGACGAGGTCGTGGGCATCGTGCTGCTGCTGCGCGACGTGCTGGCACGCTCGCTGTTCGAGAAGTACCAGACCGAGTTCGAGATGCTCAACCGGGTGCTGGACGCCTACGAACCGGCGGCCAACCGGATCGCCAACACCGTGGCCGTCAGCTTCGTGCAGGAACGCGAGCGCATCATCCGCCAGCAGCAGGAGGCGATCCGCGAGCTGTCGACGCCGGTCCTGCAGGTCCGCGAACAGCTGCTGATCCTGCCGATCATCGGCGTGCTGGACAGCCAGCGCGCCCGCCAGGTCACCGAGCAACTGTTGCGGGCCATCCGCGCCAACCGCGCGAAGGTGGTGGTCATCGACATCACCGGTGTGCCGACCATCGACTCCACGGTGGCCAACCACCTGGTGCAGACCGTCGACGCGTCCGGATTGATGGGCGCGAGCGTGATCATCACCGGCCTGTCGTCGGAGATCGCCCTGACGCTGGTGACGATCGGCCTGGACCTGTCGAAGATGAACGCCGTCGGCGACCTGCAGGGCGGCATCGAGGAGGCCGAGCGGCTGCTGGGCTACGAGGTCTCGCGCACCGGCGAGCAGACCGGCTAGACATCAGGAACGCGAGGCCCCATGCCGGTACCGATCCTCAAACAGGGTGCGATCCTGATCGCCTCGGTGCAGGCAGCCCTGAGCGACTCCGACGCCGAGCGGCTCCGCTACGACCTGATGGAGCGGGTCAGCCAGTTCCGCGCGCAGGGCATCATCGTCGACGTCACCGCCATCGACGTGATGGACTCCTTCGCGGCCCGATCGCTGCGGACGATCGCGCACATGACCCGGCTGCGCGGCGCGGACACCGTCATCGTCGGCCTGCAGCCGGAGGTGGCCTTCGCGATGGTCCAGCTGGGCCTGGCCTTCGACGACATGAACACGGCGCTGGACCTCGAGGAGGGCCTGGCCCTGCTGAATCGCCAACTGGGACAGCGTAAACCAACGATCGGGCGCGACGGTGGGGGCTGACATCGTCGTCGACATCGACCACCCCGACGACATCGTCGACGCCCGCAAGGCGGGACACCAACTCGCACTCGATCTGGGATTCTCCCTCACCGACGTCACCATGATCGCCACGGCGATCTCCGAGATCGCGCGCAACATCACCAGCTACGCCGGTCGCGGCGCCGTTCGGGTGTTCGTGGCCGACCGGGAAGGGCGCAAGGCCCTGGTGGTGCGCGCCGAGGACCAGGGACCCGGCATCGCCGACGTCGAGCGGGCGATGGAGGACGGCTATTCGACCGGCCGGGGGCTGGGGATGGGCCTGCCCGGTTCGCGCCGGCTGATGGACAGGTTGTTCGTCGAGTCGGAGCCCGGTCGGGGGACGGTCGTCGAAATGTGGAAATGGGTGCCGCCCCGTGCATGAGAACGGCCGCATCGGGCCGATCGAATGGGCACGGGCGGGTCGCCCGCTGCCCAGCGAGTACATCTCCGGCGACCGGGGCCTCGCGGTCGACGTCGACGGCGAGGCCGCGCTGTTCGGGGTGGTGGACGGCCTCGGCCACGGACCGGAGGCGGCAACCGCCGCGTTGCGCGCCATCGACGCCGTCACCCGCTCCGGCTCCGAACGGCTCGAAGTCCTCGTCCAGCTCTGCCACCGGGTGCTGGAGGGCACCCGGGGCGTCGCGATGACCCTGGCGCGGGTGGACTTCGCGGCCAACACCCTGACCTGGACGGGAGTCGGCAACGTCACGGCCGACCTGGTGGCCAAGTCCGCGACCGGCGTCCAGATCCGCTCCAGCGCGCGGCTGACCGCGGGCATCGTCGGCTACCGCATCCCGGAAGTCCTTCCGGCGCAGGTGGTTTCGATCCGCCCCGGGGACCTGCTGGTGATGAGCACCGACGGGATCGCCGGCGACTACCTCGACCACGTCGACTTCTCGGCCTCCGCCGTCGTGATAGCCGAAGAGCTGCTCGGCAAGGACGCCAAGGAAACCGACGACGCGATGGTGCTGACCGCCCGTCATCGGGGAGTCTCCGTATGAGCGACGACGACTTCCACGCCCAGTACGCCGCGGCGTTGCGCACCTACCTGCGGGCGCGTGACGAGGACAGCCTGGCCGTCGCGTACGAGCTCGGGCGGCGGGCCCTGCAAGAAGAGGTCAGCCTCCTCGCGATCATCGAGCGCCACGTCCAGCTGATCCTCGAAGTCGCCGAGGACGTCCAAATCGACGCGCCGATCGCGCTGGAGTTCCTGTTGCAGATGCTCGTCCCGCTCGACGTCGCCACCCGCGGATTCTTGGACGGCACCAGGCGCTACGCGCGCGAGCGGGCCCGCGCCGAGGGGCTGGCCGACCGCGACAAATTCCGCACCGCGCTGGTCAATTCGCTGCAGGAGGGGTTCTTCGTCGCCGATCACCGGGGCGCCGTGATCGAGATGAACAACGCGCTGATCGACATACTCGGCTATCCGGCCGAGGGCCTGCCCTACCGGTGGCCACATCCGTGGCTGGTCGACCAACAGGGCGCAAGGCAGCAGCAGGCCCTGGTCCAGAGCATCGGCACCACCGCGTATGAGACACCGATCCGGCACCACGACGGGCACCTGGTGTGGGTGACGGTGAGCATCAACGCCGTTCACGGAAGCGGCAGCGAACAAAGCGTCTTCGTGGGGACCATCCGCGACATCACCGCCGAACGGGCCTTCGCCGCGCGCGAGAGCGCCGTCCTGCGGTTGGCGACGGCGGTGGCGGTGGCCAAGAGCGTGGACGAGCTGCTGTCCATCACCCTCGCCGAATGCAGCACGGCCATCGACGTGCAACGGGTGGTCGCGATCTCCTGGCCGAACGGCGAGGGCGAACCGATCGTCCAGGTTGCGGGCGAGGCGTCTCAAACATCCTGGCGCGGGCTGGATCCGTGGTTGCGTCACACGTTCGAAGACGCGCGCCATCAGCTGCCGCTGACCGCCAGGACGGTCGAGCGGCCCGAGAAGCCCGGCAAGGCACAGGGTTTGGTGGCCGTGCTCTCCGGCGCGGGCGACCTGGCGTTGTGGCTCGAGCTGCGCACGCCGCGCTGGGTCAGCGCCGAGGACCGGCTCCTGGTCACCGTCCTCATCGGCCACCTCAGCCTGGCGATGCAGCATGTCCGCCAATTCGAGACCGCCCGCGAGACCGCGCTGACGTTGCAGCGCGCGCTGCTGCCGACGATGCAGCCCCCGCCCGGGTTCGTCGTGCGCTACGAGCCCGCGGTCCCGCCGCTGGAGATCGGCGGCGACTGGTATGACGTGCTGCCGATCGGCGATCACCGCATCGGCATCGTCGTCGGTGACTGCGTGGGTCGCGGGCTGCCGGCGGCCGCGGTCATGGGCCAGCTGCGCAGCTCGGCGCGCGCGCTGCTGATCAACGGTGCGGAGCCCGCGCTGTTGCTCGAGCAACTCGACTCGGCGGCGTCGCTCATCCCGAATGCCTACTGCACCACCGTCTTTCTGGCGGTCTTGGACACCGAATCCGGGGTCTTGCAGTACAGCAACGCCGGCCACATGCCCGCCGTGCTCGTCGGGCCCGAACCCGGCACGATCGCGATGCTGACCGACGCCGCGTCGGTCCCGCTCGCGGTCCGCCGCCCGCAACCGCGCCCGCAGAGCAGCCGCGTCTTGCCGCCGGGCTCCACCCTGATGCTGTTCACCGACGGGCTGGTGGAGCGCAAACACGAGTCCATCGACGACGGAATCGCCCGCGCCGCAGCGGTTCTGGTGAAGACGACGGCGCTGCCGCTGGATTCGGTCGCCGACGCGGTGCTGCGTGAGCTGGCTCCCCCGGCGGGGTATGACGACGACGTGGCGATGGTGGTCTACCGGCATCACCAATCCCCGCTCCGGATCGAAACCGAGGCCAGCGCGGAGCGGCTGGTCGGCATCCGGCATCGGCTGGCCGACTGGCTGCGCACCGCGGGCGTGCCGGACGAATCGGCCGCCGACATCGTGCTGGTCGTCAACGAGGCCTGCACGAACTGCGTCGAGCACGCCTACTCCGGACAGCGCCTGGGCACGATGGTGCTCGACGCCGAACTCGCCCAAGGGGAAATCCGGGCCCGGATCACCGATCAGGGCTCGTGGAAGACGCCGGCCGCCGACCCGGACAACGGCGGCCGCGGGTTGTTGCTGATGAGGGCGCTCAGCAGCGCAGTCGACCTCGACCCTGCGCCCACCGGCACGACCGCCGACATCACGTTTCGGCTGCCGGATGGGGCCCTACCGGCGTGACGCCACACCGTTTGTCGCCCCCGGATACCGGGTAGTCGAGGGCGTGACCCGCGCATCAATCACGACCGAACCCGCCCTGCCGGCGGCCCATGGGCCGCTGTCGACCGCCGTTCGTCGCGCTCTCATCGGGCCGCCGTCACACGACCACCTCACCAGGATCGGGGCTTCCGTTAGGGATTCGGATCCCTACGGACTGGATCTGCAGCTGGCGCTGTGCATGTGCTACGAGCTGCACTACCGCGGCTTCGCGGGCGTGGACCCCAGCTGGGAGTGGAATCCGGCGCTGCTGGCGCTGCGCGGCGAACTGGAACGCGTCTTTTTGGCGGGCGTGCGCCGCGACGTCGGGCCCATCGCCCCGGACCAGACGGCGGCCGCGGAAATGGACGCCATCGCGGCCGAGCCGGCCGACGGCACGGGCCCGTCGTACTACCTGCGCGACACCGGGACCTGGCAGCAGATGCGTGAATACTTCGTGCACCGGTCGGTGTATCACCTCAAGGAGGGCGACCCGCACGCGTGGGCGATCCCGCGGCTGATGGGCGTCGCCAAAGCGGCTTTCGTGGCAGTCGAATTCGACGAATACGGCGCCGGGCAGGGCCCGCGCCTGCACCAGCAGCTGTTCGCCGACCTGATGGCGGCCGCCAACCTCGACACCGGCTATCTGGCGTACGCGGAGGTCGTGACCGCCGAGGCGCTGGCGGCGGTCAACCTGATGTCGCTCTTCGGCCTGCACCGCGAGCTGCGCGGCGCGGCGATCGGGCACTTCGCGTCCACCGAGATCACCTCCCCGCCGGGATCCCGGCGGATGGTGCGGGCGCTGCAGCGGATGGGGGCGCCGGCGGCCTGCATCGAGTTCTACGCCGAGCATGTCGAGGCCGACGCGGTGCACGAGCACGTCGTGCGCATCGACGTGGTCGGCGACCTGGTCGCCCGCGAGCCGCAGCTCGATCGCGACGTGGTGTTCGGAATCCGCGCGCACGCCGCGGTCGAAAACCGGTTGGCGGACGCGATTATGGCGTCGTGGGAGCAGGATCGGACGTCGTTGCGGAGCGCGCTGGACTAGCGGCGCGACGCCCCAGGTTCCGGCACCTGCGGTGGCTGGTGTCGCACAGCGGATACTTCTCGCTGCGCCGGCAGGTGCAGATCGCCACCATGAACCGGTCGGACTCCACGACCTCCCCGTTGGGCATCTCGATGCGCACCGGGCCGGACACCAGCACCGGCCCGCCCGGGACCACCTGCACCCGGGTGGCGCTCACCGCTTGTCCGCCCGGATCACGATCAGCTCCTCTTCGCGGCGACCGCGGGGGATCAAGCCGACGCTTTCCAGCCAGCGCGCCCGCGCCGTCATCACCGGGCCGAACGGTATCCATTTCGAGGCAACGACTTTCGCGTCCATGCCGGCCCACTTCAACGAATCCAGCGACTGTTGGACGCCGGCGAGCGCCGAGTGCACGAGCAGCAGGGACCCGCCGTCGCACAGCAACTTCGGCGCCGCCTCACAGAGCGGATCCAGCAACATCCGGCCGTCGGGTCCGGCGTTCCACGCCCACGACGGCCCCGCGGCGGGGCTGATGTATTCCGTGTCACCGTCGGGCGGTGTCGGCACGTACGGCGGATTCGACACGACGACGTCGAAGGGCGCGCAGTCCAGGGCGTCGCTCCACGTCCCCCTCCGGACGTCGACGTCGACGCCGGCGGCGGCGGCGTTCCCGCGGGAGCAGCCCACCGCGTGCGGGCAGATGTCGAAGGCGGTCACGTCCGCGCCGCCCAATTCGGCGGCGGCGATCGCGACGAATCCGCTACCCGTACACAGGTCGAGAACGCGTCGTCCCGGAATGAGCGAGCTTTCCCGCATCACCTCCACCAGCAGGCAGGAATCGTCTTGCGGCCGATAAACGTTGGCGGCGGCCGAGACAGCGGGTCCTGGATATGTTGTGGTCAACTTTGGCCTTTCGACAGATCGCCGGGGCGATCACTGCATGGCCTGTGTAATGCCCGCAAACCGATGGCTTCAAACGGCGTGGGGAAAGGCCGTTCTCCGCTAACTCGCAGGCGCATGGGCGAATTGCTCGACAATGGCCGCGCAAAAGGCGGGAAGGTCCTTCGGTGAGCGGCTGGAGATCAGATTGCCGTCGACGACGACCTCCTCGTCCACCACATTGGCGCCCGCGTTGCGCAGATCGGTGCGGATCGACGGATACGAGGTGAGTGTCCGACCCTCCGCCACACCGGCTTCCACCAGCGTCCACGGGCCGTGACAGATCGCGGCGACCGGTTTTCCGGAGGTGACGAAGTCGCGCACGAAGGGGACCGCGGAATCATCCATCCGCAGTTTGTCCGGGTTCACGGTGCCGCCCGGAAGCACCAGCCCGTCGAATTCGGCCACCGCGACGTCCGACACCGCCCGGTCGACTTTGAAGGTGCCGGCCGGCTCGAGATCGTGGTTGCGGGCCTGGATTTCGCCGGCCTTGAGCGAAAGCAGCTCGACTTGTGCGCCCGCGTCGGTGAGCGCCGCCCGCGGTTGTTCGAGTTCCACCTTCTCCACGCCGTCGGCCGCCAGAATCGCGACTTTCTTGCCTTCCAATTCATTTGCCATGGCTATTTCCCTTCACCAATCCTCGGCTACGTCGGGTTCAGGATGACTTTGGTGCAGCGGTCCTCTTTGTTTTTGAAGATCTCGTACCCGTGCGCCGCCTGGTCGAGGGTGAGGTGGTGGCTGACGATGATGGTCGGGTCGATGTCGCCCTTGCGGATCCGCTCCAGCAGGGGGCGCATGTAGCGATGCACGTGACACTGCCCGGTCTTGATGGTCAGCGATCGGTTCATCACGGCGCCGATGGGGAACTTGTCCATCAGGCCGCCGTACACCCCGACGATCGACAGGGTGCCGCCGTTGCGGCAGCTCATCGCGGCCTCGCGAATCGCATGCGGCCGTTCGGTTTCCAGCCGGGCCGCCTGCTTGACGCGGTCGTAGGCGTCCACCGGTCTCGAGCCGCTGCGCGCTTCCATGCCGGCGGCGTCGATGCAATGGTCGGGGCCCCGCCCGGCGGTGATGTCGCGCAGCTCCTCGAGAACCGAAGTCTCGGCGAAGTTGACCGGTGTGGCGCCGATCTTCTCGGCCAGCTCTAGCCGGTACGGAACGCGGTCGACGGCAATGACTTTCGACGCCCCCAACAGATACGCGCTCATGATCGCGAACAGGCCCACGGGGCCGGCCCCCCACACCGCGACGACGTCACCCGGGGTGATGTCGCACATCTCGGCGCCCATGTAGCCGGTGGGCAGGATGTCGGACAGGAACAGCACCTGCTCGTCGGTCAGGTCGTCCTCGATCTTCAACGGTCCCACATCGGCGAACGGCACCCGCGCGTATTCGGCTTGGCCGCCGGCGAATCCGCCCAGCATGTGCGAGTAGCCGAACAGGCCGGCCGGCGAGTGGCCCATGAATTTCTCGGCGATGCCCGCGTTCGGGTTGGAGTTCTCGCACAACGAGTACAGGTCGCGCCGACAGGCGGAACATGCCCCGCACGCGATCGGAAACGGCACCACCACCCGGTCACCGACGGCCAGGTTGCCGACGGACTTGCCGACTTCCACCACCTCGCCCATGAACTCGTGCCCGAGCACGTCGCCGCGCTTCACGGTGGGGATGTAGCCGTCGTACAGGTGGAGGTCCGACCCGCAGATCGCCGTCGAGGTGATGCGCACGATCGCGTCACGGTCGTTGAGGATCTTGGGGTCCGGAACCGATTCGACCTGGACGCGGTTGCGGCCCGCCCAAACGGTGGCCTTCATGCGCTTGCTCCTTCGTTCGGTTGCGCGGGCTGCTGGTGCATCTGGCGGGCCGAGGCCGTCCCCTCGGGGGATCCGTCCGAGCGCAGCACCTGGCCGGTCTCGAGGATCTGCTTGAAGCGGCGGAGGTCGTCGTTGACCTGCTGGTCGGGGGATTCACCGAACAGGGTGGCCGCCGCCTTGCCGAACAGGCCGCCGGGGATGTGGTAGCCGATGCCGACGCGGACCTCGGTGCCGTCGCCGGTGGCGGTCGGTGTGAATTCGACGCTGCCGCCGTTCTCGATCGCCGAGCCGGGCAGCGATTGCCACGCGATCCGCCTGTTGGGTTCGTCCTCGGTGACCTGCGCGTCCCACCGCACCGACTGTCCCGCCGGGGCGTTGGCGACCCAGTGCGACTGCCCGTCGGCGGCGGGGGTGACCGACTTCAGGTGGTGCATGAAGCGGGGCAGATTCTCCAGGTCGCGCCAGAAGCGGTAGACCTCCTCGGGCGGGCGCCGCACGGTGACCGCGGCGCGCAGGGTCCGGTGCCGGGCCCCGTTGAGGTGCCGGCCGCCGCCGCCGACCGTGCGCAACGCGGTGTAGAGGTCCAGCCCCCCGATGCCGGTGAGCAGCACGGCCGAGATGACGCCCCGGCGCCGTCGGCCCGGGCCCCGGGCGGCCACCCCGGCCGCCAACAGCGCCACGTCCAAGACGTCGCCGGCCACCCGGGTCCACACCAGCCTGCCGGGGCCGGCCAACAGCGCCGCGCCGTGGCCGCATTCGCGGGCGCCCAGCGCGCGGATGACCCGGCGCGACCGGGCGGTGTCGTCGACACCGGCGAGCGCAGCAACCTTGTTGGGGGCCACCAACTCGCTCACCCCCAGCCCGAAGCTCGCGCCGCTGAGTGCCTTGACCAACGCGGACGTGGTGCTGGCGGATCGATCGCCCATCGTCAACTCTCCTTGCCTTACGGCGAACACATGTCGGGCAAAGTCGCTGGAAGACGGCCGCTTTGCTGGTTAACGGGTAATCGCGCTGCCAGCCGGTATCCGCGCGCCACACCGGCCCGCACGCGGGCGCGCACGATTGCAGCCGGATACCCGGGCGGTCACCGGTCAAACGTCGGATTAGTTTGCTGCCTTCCGCAGCGCGGCAAGCAAAGGCTCGGCGGCCTCGGACAGGAAGAGGTCCTGCGACTCCCCGCCCACCTGAACCAGCGCCACGTCGGTGAATCCGGCCTCCCAATAGGGCCGGACGGCCTCGACGAAAGCATCCAGGTCGGGCCCGCAGGGGATGGAACCGGCGACGTCCTCGGGGCGGACGAATTGGGTCGCGCCGGCGAAACCGGCCGGCGTCGGCAGGTCGGCGTTGACCTTCCAGCCGCCGGCGAACCAGCGGAACTGGTCGTGGGCGCGTTGGATGGCGACGTCGCGGTCCGGGTCCCAGCACACCGGGATCTGGCCGACGACGCGGCCGCCGCCGGCGAGGTTGGCGGCCTGCCGCGCGGCGTGCCAGGCGTCCACCAGCTCACCGTCGGGTTCCACCGCGACGAAATGGTCGGCCAGCCGGCCGAATTTCTCGATGGCCTTGGTGCCGCCCATCGCCACCGCGATGCCCACCGGAACCTCCGGCACGTCCCACAGGCGGGCGGAGTCCACCCGGAAGTAGTCGCCGGTGAAGTTCACCAGGTGGCCGCCGAACAGCTCGCGGATGATCTTGATCGCCTCGCGCAGCATGTCCTGCCGGCGCTCGACGGTCGGCCAGCCCTGGCCGATGATGTGCTCGTTCAGGTTCTCGCCGGTGCCCAGGCCCAGGGTGAACCGGCCGTCGGAGAGGATCTGCACGGTGGCGGCCTGCTGGGCGACGACGGCCGGGTGATAGCGCATGGTGGGGCACGTCACGTAGGTGTAGAGGTCCACCCGTTCGGTGGCGTGCGCCACCGCGCCCAGCACCGTCCAGGCGTTGGGCGCGTGCCCCTGCGACATCAGCCAGGGGGAGAAGTGGTCGCTGCAAACCTCGAAGTCAAAGCCCCGCTCTTCGGCTGAAATAGCCTGCCGCACAAGGTCTTTGGGTCCACTCTGCTCGGTCATGAGAGTGTAGCCAAAATTCGTCATACCGCCAGGATTACCCGATTCGTCACGGGCGTAACGCCCGCGGCGCAAACTGCCGGCCGGTCAGCGCACCACGATCGTGTGCTCGCCGCGCGGCACCAGCTCCCCGATGACGGGCGCACCCGGGATCTCGCCCGCGATCAGCAACCCGCCCGAGGTCTGCGCGTCGGCGAGCAATAGGGCGTCGTCCTCGCCGACCGCGGACACGTCGACGTGCGGGGCCACCCAGTCGAGGTTGCGCCGCGTGCCGCCGCTGACGTAGCCGGCCGCCAGCGCCTCCCGCGCACCCTCCAGGTAGGGCACCGCCGCGGCGTCGACGACCGCGGTCACGCCGCTGGCCCGCGCCAGCTTGTGCAGGTGACCGAGCAGCCCGAATCCGGTGACGTCCGTGGCACATTCGACACCGGCGGCCAGCGCCGCCGCGGCCGCGGCCGCATTCAGGGTGGTCATGGCCGCGATCGCCTGCTCGAAGCGCTCACCGGTGGCCTTGTGCCGGCTGTTGAGCACGCCGACACCCAGCGGCTTGGTCAGCGACAGCGGGGTGCCTGGCTTGCCGGAATCGTTGCGCAGCAACCGGTTCGGGTCCGCGATCCCGGTGACGGCCAGCCCGTACTTGGGCTCGGGGTCGTCGACGCTGTGCCCGCCGGCCAGGTGGCAGCCGGCCAGGGCGCAGACGTCCAGCCCGCCGCGCAGCGTCTCGGCCGCCAGCTCGAAGGGCAGCACGTCGCGCGGCCAGCCCAGCAGGTTCACCGCGACGACGGGACGCCCGCCCATCGCGTACACGTCGGACAGCGCGTTGGTGGCCGCGATGCGGCCCCAGTCGTAGGCGTCGTCGACCACCGGGGTGAAGAAGTCGGTCGTGGCGATCAGCGCGGTGCCATCGGCGATGCGCACCGCCGCCGCGTCGTCGCCGTGTTCCAGCCCGACCAGCAGCTCGCCGGCCGGGTCGCGCGGCGCGCCCGCCCCCAGCCCCCGAACCACCTCCTCCAGTTCGCCGGGCGGGATCTTGCACGCGCAGCCGCCGCCGTGGGCGTACTGGGTCAGTCGGTAGGTCACGGATACATAATTGTCGGCATGGTCCGAGGAGGCGTGTCCGGTCTGGTGACCGGCGCGGTCTTCAAAACCGTCGAACGGCAGACGCTGCCGCTGGCGGGTTCGATTCCCGTCCGCCTCCGCCATACTCCCCCGGCACCGGCATGAGCGACCCGCGCCGGCGGGTGCCGCGCACCGACACACTGCTCGCCGATCCTCGCCTGGTCGAAGCCCAGCGGGTGCTGGGCCGCGCGCTGGTGAAGTCCGTGGTCGCCGACGCCCAGCGGCGGGCGCGCGCCGGGGAGATCGAGCCGGAACGCGTCGCCGAGCACGCCGTCGCCGCGCTGCCCACCACCGCGTCCAGCCTGCGGCCGGTCCTCAACGCCACCGGCGTCGTGGTGCACACCAACCTGGGCCGGGCGCCGCTGTCGCGGGCCGCCGTCGACGCCGTGGTCGCCGCGGCCGGGAC
>NZ_GG770553.1:342361-348306 GCF_000164135.1 Mycobacterium parascrofulaceum ATCC BAA-614
GGCGGCCGTGCCGGTGCGGGTGCGGCAGCTGGGGGAGGCGGCGGCCCGGCTGCGGCTGGCGCGGGCCCTGCCGCTGCGGGTCGGGGACGTCGGTCTGCTGCGCGATCCCGGGGAACACCGGATCGCGGCCGGAATCGAGGTGCTCGACGTCCGGCCGCCGGAGCTGCGCCGCCGCGGGGCCGCGCGGGAGCGAGCCGCCGAGCTGGCGACCGGCGCAGTCCGGCCGCCGGACTGCGCCCGGGCGGCCGAACTGCGGGCGATGGGCATGCCGCTGTCCGGGCTGCGGGTGGGCGACTGGGTGGTGGACCCCCGCTGGTGGGACGGGCGGCGCGAGCGCGCCGTCGCGGCCGTGCGGCAATGGGGCGACGACCACGACATCGCGGCGGGGATCCCGCTCGAGACGCTGCGACAGCGGGCCGGGCTGCCGTCCGCCGAACTGCTGCCGAAGTTGCTCGAGGGCGCGGGCCTTCGGGCGGTCGACGGGCTGGTCCGCCCGCCGGGGGCGGGCCTGCCGGCCCGCGTCGACAAGGCGGTGCGCACCGTCGAAGAGTGGCTGACCGCCGAGCCGTTCCGGGCGCCGGAGGCTGACGAGCTGGCCGAGCTCGGGCTCGGCGCCCGCGAGCTGGCCGCCGCCGTGCGCGCGGGACGCCTCACCCGGATCGCCGACGGGGTGGTGCTCGGACCCGACGCGCTGGAGCGCGCGGCAACGATCCTCGCGTCGCTGCCGCAGCCGTTCACCGTCAGCGACGCGCGCCGCGCGCTGGGCACCACCCGGCGGGTCGCGGTGCCGCTGCTCGAGCGGCTCGACGCGCGCCGCATCACGCGGCGCGCCGGCGACGGCACCCGAACGCTGTTTGACGGGCGCGCCAACGGGTAGAGCTCCGCTCGGCGGAGTCACCCGGCCCGCCGCACCGGCCAGTGGTGAACGTCCATCGGCGCCAATCGTCATGACGGACAGCGCAATCGGTGCGCGCCATCGCGGCGATGGCGGGGGCGCCGAGGATCCGTAGTCCGCCCGCCGTCGCCGTGTTGTGGTTGGATCGGGGAAGACGCGAGAGGACGGACACCGATGGACCTCAAGAAGTTGTTCGAGTCGTGGCCGGTCTACCGGCAGCTCACCGGGGCCGACGCGTTGGCCCGCGGCAAGGCCGCCGAGTCCCAGCGTTCCGCCGGGCTGCAGCCCCGCACCGCCGCCGCGGACAGCGTCGCCCGCTCCGTGTGCCCGTTCTGCGCCGTCGGCTGCGCGCAAAAGGTGTACGTCACCGACGGCAAGGTCGTCCAGATCGAGGGCGACCCGGACAGCCCGATCTCCCGGGGGCGGTTGTGCCCCAAGGGATCCGCGAGCAAGCAACTGGTCACCGGGCCGCAGCGGGAAACCACGGTGCGCTACCGCGCCCCCTACGCCACGCAGTGGCAGGAGCTCGAACTCGACACGGCCATGGACATGGTCGCCGACCGGGTGCTGGACGCCCGCCGCAAGGGCTGGCAGGACTTCGACGCCGACCGCAACACCCTGCGCCGCACCCTCGGCGTCGCGAGCCTCGGTGGCGCGACGCTGGACAACGAAGAGAACTATCTGATCAAGAAGCTGTTCACCGCCCTGGGCGCCCTGCAGATCGAGAACCAGGCGCGTATTTGACACAGCGCCACGGTTCCCGGTCTGGGAGCCTCCTTCGGTCGCGGCGGGGCGACGGACTATCAGCAAGACCTCGCCAGCTCGGACTTCATCGTCATCATGGGCTCCAACATGGCCGAGGCCCATCCGGTCGGATTCCAGTGGGTGATGGAGGCCAAGGCGAACGGCGCCGAGGTGATCCACATCGACCCGCGCTTCACCCGCACCAGCGCGGTCGCCGACCGGCACGTGCCGCTGCGCGCCGGCAGTGACATCGCCTTCCTCGGCGGGGTGATCAACTACATCCTGTCCAACGAGCTCGACTTCCGGGAGTACGTCACCGCCTACACCAACGCCTCGTTCCTGGTCGACGAAAACTACCGGGACACCGAGGATCTCGACGGGTTGTTCAGCGGCTACGACCACGAGACCGCCTCCTACGACCCGGCGAGCTGGCACTACGAGTCCACCCACCACGGCGGCCGCGGCGGGGCGGCCGCAAAGCAGAGCGCCGCGCCCGACCAGCTGGGTTCCGGCGGGGCGGCGGTGGAGGGCGGCGCCGGCGAAATTCCGGGCGACCCCACGCTGCAACACCCCCGCTGCGTGTACCAGATCCTCAAGCGGCACTACGCCCGGTACACCCCGGAGATGGTGGAGCGGGTGTGCGGCGTGCCGGCCGAAACGTTCCTCCAGGTCGCGCGGGCCTGGGCGGAGAATTCCGGGCGCGAACGCACCGCCGCGCTGGTCTACAGCGTGGGCTGGACGCAGCACTCGATGGGTGCGCAGTTCATCCGCGCCGGGTCGATCATCCAGCTGCTGCTGGGCAACATCGGCCGGCCCGGCGGTGGCGTGTTCGCGCTGCGCGGGCACGCGAGCATCCAGGGCTCCACCGACGTGCCGACGCTGTTCAACCTGCTGCCCGGCTACCTCGCGATGCCGCACGCCGGCCAGGAAACCCTCGCCGACTACCTCGACAGGGTCCGCAGCCAGAACCAGAAAGGCTTCTGGCACAACGCCGATTCGTACATGGTGTCGCTGCTCAAGGAGTACTGGGGCGAGCACGCCACCGCCGAGAACGACTTCTGCTTCGACTACCTGCCGCGCATCAGCGGCGACCACGGCACCTACCGCACGGTCATGGACATGATCGACGGCAAGGTGTTCGGTTATTTCCTGCTCGGCCAGAACCCCGCCGTCGGGTCCGCGCACGGGCGACTGCAGCGCCTCGGCATGGCCAACCTCGACTGGTTGGTGGTGCGCGACCTCGTCATGATCGAGAGCGCCACCTTCTGGAAGGACTCCCCCGAGATCGAGACCGGCGAGATCGCGCCGGAGACCTGCCGGACGGAGGTGTTCTTCTTCCCGGCGGCGGGCCACGTCGAGAAGGCCGGCACCTTCACCCAGACCCAGCGAATGCTGCAATGGCGCGAGAAGGCGGTCGATCCGCCCGGCGACGCCCGCTCGGAGTTGTGGTTCTTCTACCACCTGGGCCGCAAGCTGCGCGAGAAACTGGCCGGGTCCACCGACGAGCGGGACCGGCCCCTGCTCGACCTGGCGTGGGACTACGCGACCGAGGACGCCGAGGGCGACGAACCGTCGGGCGAGGACGTGCTGCGCCGCATGAACGGCGTCGACCTCACCTCCGGCCGGGCGGTCAACGGCTACACGGAATTGAAGGCCGACGGCAGCACCGCGTGCGGGTGCTGGATCTACAGCGGCGTGTACGCCGACGAGGTGAATCAGGCGGCGCGGCGCAAACCGAAAGAGGAGCAGGGGCCCTACGAATCCGAGTGGGGCTGGACCTGGCCGATGAACCGCCGGGTGCTCTACAACCGGGCGTCGGCCGACCCGGGGGGCCGGCCGTGGAGCGAACGCAAGAAACTCGTCTGGTGGGACCCGGAGCGCGGCGAATGGACCGGCCACGACATCCCCGACTTCGAGAAGACCAAGCCGCCGGACTACCGCCCGCCCGACGGGGCGGTGGGCGTCGAGGCGCTGCGCGGCGACGACCCGTTCGTCATGCAGGCCGACGGCAAGGCCTGGCTGTTCGCGCCGAACGGCCTGGCCGACGGCCCCCTGCCGACGCACTACGAGCCGCACGAGTCGCCGGTGCGCAACGCGCTCTACGCACAGCAGGGCAACCCGACGCGAATCGTGTACGGGCGCAAAGACAATCCGTCCAACCCGTCGCCACCGGAGGCGCACGCCGAGGTGTTCCCCTTCGTGTTCACCGCCGCCCGGCTGACCGAGCACCACACCGCCGGGGGGATGAGCCGGCAGCTGCCCTACCTCGCCGAGCTGCAGCCCGCGTTGTTCGTCGAGGTGTCACCCGAGCTGGCGCGCCTGCGCGGCCTGACGCACATGGACTGGGCGCACGTGATCACCAGCCGGACCGCGGTGGACGCGCGGGTGTTCGTCACCGACCGGATGACGCCCCTTCGCATTGAAGACCGCGTGGTGCAACAGGTTTGGATGCCCTACCACTGGGGCGGTGCCGGGCTGGTCGACGGTGACGTGGTCAATGACCTGCTCGGGGTGGTGCTCGATCCCAACGTGTTCATCCAGGAGAGCAAGGTCGCGACCTGCGACGTGCGGCCGGGCCGCCGGCCACGCGGCCCGGCGCTGCTGGAATACGTGGCCGACTACCGCCGGCGCGCCGGCGTCACGGCCGAGACGGGCACGCACATCGACACCACCCGGACCGACGGGGTCGGCCACGCCGAACCGGAGGAAAAGCCATGAGCGACAACAGCTTCTACGGACCCCTGGACGACCCGGCCGGTAACGCGGGCTATCCCGACGACCACCCGCCGCGGGTGGGATTCTTCACCGACACCTCGATCTGCATCGGTTGCAAGGCCTGCGAGGTGGCGTGCAAGGAATGGAACATGGTGCCCGACGACGGCTTCAACCTGCTGGGCATGTCCTTCGACAACACCGGCATGCTGGGCGCCAGCACGTGGCGGCACGTCGCGTTCATCGAGCAGGCCCGCCCCCTGGGCGAGCAGGATCCCGGGCTGGCGGGGCGGCCGACCGGGCCGTCGGGCAGCGAACAGTCGGCGCACGTGGCCGCGTCGGCGATCGAGGCCACCCCGCGCGGCGGCGGCGAGCTGGGCACGACCGGCGTGGACCTCGGCGTCCCGAAGTTCGAACGCCCGGGTGACGCGACCGGCGCGGAGGCCCGCACGTCGTTTCGCTGGCTGATGTCCTCCGACGTGTGCAAGCACTGCACGCATGCCGGTTGCCTTGACGTCTGCCCGACGGGCGCGCTGTTCCGCACCGAGTTCGGCACGGTCGTTGTGCAGCAAGACATTTGCAACGGATGCGGCTACTGCGTGTCCGGCTGCCCGTACGGCGTGATCGACCGGCGCGAGGGCGACGGCCGGGCCTGGAAGTGCACCCTGTGCTACGACCGGCTGCACGACGGGCTGGAGCCGGCGTGCGCCAAGGCCTGCCCCACCGACTCCATCCAGTTCGGCCCGCTGGACGAGCTGCGCGAGCGCGCGGCCCGCCGCGTCGAGGAATTGCACGAGCGGGGGGTGCCCGAGGCGCGCCTGTACGGTCACGATCCCGACGACGGGGTGGGCGGTGACGGCGCCTTCTTCCTGCTCCTCGACGAGCCCGAGGTCTACGGGTTGCCCCCGGACCCGGTGGTGCCGACCCGGGACGCGGGCACGATGTGGAAATACGCGGGGATGGCGGCGTCGGCCCTCGTCGCCGCCGCGGTGTCGAGTTTCCTGGGTCGGGGCGGGCGATGAGCGACGGTGCGGGCGATCAGGATCCGCTGCTGCGGGAGCAGCGCAGCGACGCCGGGGCCAGGGACATCCACGCACAGATGTTCGGCCGCGGGGGCGGCAACCGTGAGCAGCTCGCGGTGCCGCGGGCGGAGTTTCGGTCCTACTACGGACGCGCGGTGCTCAAGACGCCGGTGTGGGAATGGAAGATCGCGGCCTACCTGTTCGCCGGCGGCCTGTCGGGGGGTTCGGCGCTGCTGGCCGCCGGTGCCGACCTCAGCGGCCGGCCCGGCCTGCGCCGGTCGGGCAGGCTCGGCGCACTGGCCAGCCTCCTGGCGAGCATGTACTTCCTGATCGCCGACCTGGGCCGCCCGGAGCGGTTCCACCACATGCTGCGGGTGGCGAAGCCGAGCTCCCCGATGAGCGTCGGCACGTGGATCCTGGCGGCGTACGGGCCGGGCGCCGCGCTGGCCGCGGCCGCGGAGCTGATGCCGGGCCCGCTGCGGCGCACCCTGCTCGGACGACTGGTCGCCCGGCTGGCGCGGCCCGCCGGGCTCTCGGCGGCCGCGGTCGCGCCCGGCGTCGCCTCCTATACG
>NZ_GG770553.1:348693-355027 GCF_000164135.1 Mycobacterium parascrofulaceum ATCC BAA-614
TGCTGCTCGCGCCGGCCGGCGAGGCCGGTCCCGCGCGGCGGATGGCGGTGCTGGGGGCCGGGCTCGAGGTGGCGGCGTCGTGGCTCCTCGAGCGGCGGCTCGGGCTGGTCGCGGAGGCCTACACGACCGGGAGGGCGCACCGGGAGCGAAAGTGGGCGGAGTACCTGACGGTCGGCGGGGCGCTGGGCACGCTGGCGGCGGGCCGCAGCCGGCCGGCGGCGGCGGTGTGCGGTCTGGCGCTTCTGGTCGGCAGCGTCTTTCAGCGGTTCGGCGTGTTCCACGCCGGGGTGGAGTCCACCCGCGACCCGAAATACGTCGTGGTTCCCCAGCGGGAACGGCTCGACGCCGGCCGCCCGGCGCGCGGCGACGACCGGGGCGGCCCGCAGTTCCCGCGCTTCGTCGCCGGGGTCCGGGTCGCTCGCGCGGCCGTCGCGCGGGTGCTCACGCGGTCGGCTACAGGCGCTCCTTGACCGCCGCGGACAACCGGGCCCCGTCGGCCTTGCCGGCCGCGATCGCGGTGGCCGCCTTCATCACCAAGCCCATCTGCTTCATGCCCGGCCGCTCGCCGATCTCCTCGGCCACCTGCGCGATCGCGGTGTCCGCGACGTCGGCGAGCTCGGCCTCGGTGAGTGGCGTCGGCAGATATTCGTCGATGATCCGCGCCTCGGCGTGCTCGTTGGCGGCAAGTTCCCCGCGACCGTTCTGCGTGTAGATCTCCGCCGACTCCGCGCGTTTGCGCGACTCGCGGGCCAGCACCTTGATCACTTCGTCGTCGGACAGCTCCTTGGCCTGCTTGCCGGAGACCTCCTCGGTTTGGATCGCGGCGAGCAACAGTCGCAGCGTCGCCGTGCGCAGCTTGTCCTTGCTCTTCATCGCGTCGGTCAGGTCGGCCCGCAGCCGCGATTTCAGTTCCGCCATGCCAGAGACGCTACGCGCCGGCGGCCCCGCCATGATTGAGAAATGCCCGGACCACCGACAGGATGGAGCCCATGACGAACGACGGGCCCGCCCGCATGCGCCGCGGAACACGGTGAGCGCGCCGCCGCCCGGCTATCCGGTTGGCCCGCCGCCGGGCCACGGTCCCCCGCCCGCCTACGGTCCCCCGCCCGCCTACGGCCCCCCACCGGGGTACGGGCCCCCACCGGGGTACGGGCCGCCCACCGGATACGGCCCCCCGCCGGGCTACGGGCCGCCCCCCGGATACGGCCCGCCACCGGGGTACGGCCCGCCGCCCCCTTGGCAATACGGCCCGCCCCAACTGGTCCCGGGAGCGGCCAAACCCGGCATCATCCCGCTGCGGCCGTTGACCCTGGGCGACATCTTCAACGGCGCGGTCGGCTACGTGCGGGCCAACCCGAGGGCGACGCTGGGGCTGACCGCCATCGTGGTGGTGGCCATCCAGATCGTCACGAAGGTCGCCGTGTTCGGGCCGTTGGCGGCCTACGGCAGGCTGACGACCGACCAGGCGAAGGAGCTGAGCAGCGGGGTCGTCGGCGCCTGGCTGACGTCGATGGGCGCCGGCGTCCTGGTCGCCTGGCTGGGCGGCATGCTGCTGTCCGGGATGCTCACGGTCATCGTCGGGCGGGCGGTCTTCGGCACGCCGATCACGATCGGGGAGACGTGGGCCAAGATCCGCGGGCGCCTGGTGCCCCTGCTCGGTCTGGCCGTGCTGGAAGGCGCCGTGCTCGCGGTCTTCGCGGGCCTGGTGGCGGTGATCGTCGCGGTGCTGGCGGCGATCGGCAGCGCCGCGGCGGTGGTCCTCCTCGGGTTGCCGCTCGCGCTGGCCATGCTCGCGTTGCTCGTCTACCTGTACACGGTGGTGTTGTTCGCGCCCGTGCTGATCGTGCTGGAGCGGCTGCCCGTCCTGGACGCCATCACCCGATCGTTCGTGCTGGTGCGCAACGGCTTCTGGCGGGTGCTGGGCATCCGCGTGCTGACGCTGCTGGTGACCTCCGTCGTCGCGGCCGCGGTCGCGGTGCCCTTCAACATCGTCAGCCAGGTTTTCCTGGTCACCCCGTCCACCGCGGCGTTCCTGGTGAGCACGGCGGTGGCGTCGGTGGGGGCGGCGATCGGCGAGATCATCACCGCGCCGTTCAACGCCGGGGTCATCACGCTGCTCTACACCGATCGCCGGATGCGTGCCGAGGCGTTCGATCTGGTGCTGCAGACCGGCGCCGCCGGCGGGCCGTCCGGGGCCGCGTCCACCGACAACCTCTGGCTTACCCGGCCGGTCTGAGGCGAGTGAGACAGTGCCCTCCATCGACATCGACCGCGATGCCGCACACCAGGCCGCCCAGGACGAGCTGAACAAACCGATCTACTCGAAGGGTTCGGCCACCGAACAGATCGCCGAATGGCTCAACGAGACGATCTTCCGGCTGCTGCAGAAGGCCGCCTCGCTGCCGGGCGGGTGGCTCACCGCGACGGTGCTCGTCATCCTGCTGGGCGTCGCGCTGGCGGTCGCCGTTCACGTCGCGCGGCGCACCATGCGCACCAACCGCGGCGGCGACTACCGATTGTTCGAAGCCGCCCAGCTCACCGCGGCCCAGCATCGGGCGACCGCCGAGGACTTTGCGGCGCAGGGTGATTGGGCCGCGGCGATCCGTCACCGGCTGCGGGCGGTCGCCCGCCAGCTGGAGGAGACCGGCGTGCTGAACCCGGCCCCGGGCCGCACCGCCAACGAGCTGGCCTCTGACGCCGGCGCGGCCCTGCCCCACCTCGCCGACGAATTGACGCAGGGAGCAACGGCTTTCAACGACGTCACCTACGGCGAACAACCGGGAACGCAGAGCGCGTACCAGCTGATCGCCGACCTCGACGACCACCTGCGGTCCCGCGCGGCGGCCGTCGCACCGGGGCCGGCGCATCCCGCCGCGCCCGACTCGTGGGCGCAGGTGCGGTGATGGCGGCCACCGGGCAGGCCGCCACGGCGGCGGCGCCGCAGCGCCGGCGGACCTGGCGGTGGGTGATCCTCACCCTCATCGTGCTCGCCGTGGTCGCCGGCGTGGACGCCTACCTCACCGCGCCGCGCCCGGGCGCGCGCATGGACCCGGAGTCGACGGGCCCCGAGGGCACCCACGCGCTGGTGGCGCTGCTGCGCGACGGCGGCGTCGACGTCGTGGTCGCGCACCGTATCGGCGACGTCGAACGGGCGGCGCGGCCCGACGCGCTGATCCTGGTGGCCCAGAGCCAATACCTGACCGGACCGCTGCTGGACCGGCTGGCGGCCGCGCCCGGCGACCTGCTGCTGGTGGAACCGACGGCGCGCGCCCGCGAGGCGCTGATGCCCGGCGTGCGCGTCATGGCGGCCAACACCTTCGACACCGACCCGGATTGCACGCTGCGCGCGGCCACCCGCGCCGGGCCGGTGCGCTTCGGGCCCAGCGACAGCTACCGCGCCACCGACGGCCGGCCGATCACCCGCTGCTATCACGGCGCACTGATCCGCTTCCGGGACGGCGGGCGGACCGTCACGGCGGTCGGCAGCACCGACTTCCTCACCAACGGCGCCCTGCTGCAGGAGGGCAACGCCGCCCTGGCGATGAACCTGGCGGGCGCCCGGCCCCGGCTCATCTGGTATGCGCCCCACCGCGTCGAGGGGGAATCCCCGCCGCCCGGCTCGGTTTTCGACCTGCTCCCGTCGAACGTGACGTGGATCGTCTTGCAGCTGTGCCTGGTCGTGCTGCTGGTCGCCGTGTGGCGGGGGCGGCGGCCCGGGCCGCTGGTCGCCGAGGCGCTGCCCGTCGTGGTGCGCGCGTCGGAGACCGTCGAGGGCCGCGGCCGGCTGTACCGTTCCCGCCGGGCCCGCGACCGCGCGGCCGCGGCGCTGCGCACCGCGGCGCTGCAGCGGATGCTGCCCCGGCTCGGGCTGAACACCGGGGCGTCGGCGCCCGCGGTGGCGGCCGCGGTGGCCGGTCGCAGCGGATCCGACCCGGCGGCCGTCGCCTATCAGCTGTTCGGCCCGCCCCCGGCGACCGACCACGACCTGCTACAACTTGCCCGTGCTCTCGACGACATCGAAAGGCAGGTCACACGGACGTGACGCAACCATCTACCGCCTCCACCCCCACCGCTGAATCGGCGCGGGACGCGCTGCTGGCATTGCGTGCCGAGCTCGCCAAGGCCGTCGTGGGGCAGGAGGGGGTGGTCAGCGGCCTGGTGATCGCGCTGCTGTGCCGCGGTCATGTGTTGCTGGAAGGCGTTCCGGGAGTGGCGAAGACGCTCCTGGTCCGGGCGCTGGCGGCCGCCCTCCGGCTGGAGTTCAAGCGGGTGCAGTTCACCCCGGACCTGATGCCCGGTGACGTCACCGGTTCGCTGGTGTACGACGCGCGCACCGCCGCGTTCGCGTTCCGACCCGGTCCGGTGTTCACCAACCTGCTGCTGGCCGACGAGATCAACCGGACCCCGCCGAAGACGCAGGCCGCGCTGCTCGAGGCGATGGAGGAACGCCAGGTCAGCGTCGAAGGCGTGGCCCAGCCGCTGCCCGACCCGTTCATCGTCGCCGCGACCCAGAACCCCATCGAGTACGAGGGGACCTACCAGCTGCCCGAAGCGCAGCTGGACCGCTTCCTGCTCAAGCTCAATGTGACTCTGCCGCCGCGAGATTCGGAGATCGCCATCCTCGGCCGGCACGCCCACGGCTTCGACCCGCGCGACCTGTCGGCGATCAACCCGGTGGCCGGGCCCGCCGAGCTGGCGGCCGGCCGCGAAGCCGTCGGCCACGTGCTGGTCGCCGACGAGGTGCTGGGCTACATCGTCGACATCGTCGGCGCCACCCGCTCCTCACCCGCGCTGCAGCTGGGCGTCTCGCCGCGCGGGGCGACCGCGCTGCTGGCCACCGCCCGCTCGTGGGCCTGGCTCTCCGGCCGCAACTACGTCACGCCCGACGACGTGAAGGCGATGGCCCGCTCGACGCTGCGGCATCGGGTGATGCTGCGCCCCGAGGCCGAGCTCGAGGGCGCCACCCCCGACGGCGTGCTCGACGGTATCCTGGCCTCGGTTCCGGTGCCCCGCTAGTGGTCCTGACCGGACGCGCCGGGCTGGTCGCGCTGATATGCGTCCTGCCCATCGCGTTCTCCCCCTGGCCGGCAAGGACTTTCGCGGTCCTGCTGGTCACGCTCGCGGCCTTGGTGGCCGTCGACGCGGGGCTCGCGGCCAGCACCCGCGGCCTGCGCTACGTCCGGTCGCCGGATCGCTCCGCCCGGCTCGCGCAGCAGGTGGACGTCGGCCTGCTGATCCACAACGACGGCCGGCGCCGGTTCCGCGGGCAGGTGCGCGACGCCTGGCCGCCCAGCGCGGGCGCCCGGCCCCGGATCCATCCCCTGAACATCCCCGCCGGGCAGCACCAGCACGTCACGTCGCAGCTACGGCCGGTCCGGCGCGGCGAGCAGCGCACCGCGCTGGTCACCGCCCGATCGATCGGCCCGCTGGGGCTGGCGGGACGGCAGGGTGCGCAGGCGGTGCCGGGCCTGCTGCGGGTGCTCCCGCCGTTCCTGTCCCGCAAGCACCTGCCGGCGCGGCTGGCCAAGCTGCGCGAGATCGACGGCCTGCTGCCGACGCTGATCCGCGGCCAGGGCACCGAATTCGATTCGCTGCGCGAGTATGTCGTCGGTGACGACGTGCGGTCGATCGACTGGCGCGCCACCGCGCGCCGCGCCGACGTCGTCGTGCGCACCTGGCGTCCCGAACGCGACCGGCGCGTGGTGATCGTGCTCGACACGGGCCGCACCTCGGCGGGCCGGGTCGGCGTCGACCCGACCGCCGCGGATCCGGCGGGCTGGCCCCGGCTGGACTGGTCCATGGACGCCGCGCTGCTGCTGGCGGCCCTCGCGTCGCGGGCCGGCGACCACGTCGACTTCCTCGCCCACGACCGGGTCACCCGGGCCGGCGTGTTCGGCGCGTCGCGCACCGAGCTGCTCGCCCACCTCGTCGAGGCGATGGCCCCCCTGCAACCGGCGCTGCTCGAACCCGATTGGACCGCAATGGTTTCCGCCATCGCCCGGCGCGCCCGCCGGCGGTCGCTGGTGGTGCTGCTGACCGACCTGAACGCGACCGCGCTCGACGAGGGCTTGCTGCCGGTGCTGCCGCAGTTGTCGGCGAAACACCACCTGATGGTCGCCGCGGTCGCCGACCCCCGGGTCGACCACCTGGCCTCCGGGCGCGCGGATCCCGCCGCCGTCTACGACGCGGCGGCCGCCGAACGCTCCCGCAACGACCGCCGCGCGATCGCCTCGCGGCTGCGCCGCGTCGGCGTGGAGGTGGTCGACGCCCCGCCCACCGAGCTGGCTCCCGCGCTGGCCGACCGCTACCTGGCGATGAAAGCCACCGGCCGGCT
>NZ_GG770553.1:356804-358601 GCF_000164135.1 Mycobacterium parascrofulaceum ATCC BAA-614
CCCGTCAGCCGGTGGGGACCACGTCGGGCGCGTCCTCGATGTCGCCGGTCTCCCCGGCCCTGGCCGCCCGCCGGCCGAAATAGCCGATGTAGGTCAGGAACGCCGCCTCGGCGAGGATCCCGATGCCGACCCGGACGAACGTCGGCAGCGGCGAGGGCGTCACCAGCGCCTCGATCAGCCCCGAGACCAACAGCACGCCCGCCAGCCCGATCGCGACCGACACCACGGCACGCCCCTGCTCGGCCAGCACTTGCCCGCGGGGCCGGTCACCGGGTGAGATCACCGACCACCCCAACCGCATCCCGGCCGCGCCCGCCAGGAAGGCCGCCGACAGCTCCAGCAGCCCGTGCGGAACCAGCAGCCCGAGCAGCACGCCGCCCTTGCCGGCCTGGAACATCAGCCCGGAGATCAGCCCGAGGTTCGCGGCGTTTTGGAACAGCACGAACGGAATCGGCAGTCCCAGCAGGACGGACGAGGCGATGCATTGCGCGGACACCCAGGAGTTGTTCACCCAGATCTGCAGGGCGAACGCCGCCGCGGGGTGTTCGCTGTAGTAGGCGATCACGTCGTGGTTGACCAATTGGTCGATCTCGCTTGGTGTTCCGGCGGCCGACTGCACTTCCGGGCTGCCGGCCACCCAGAACGCCATGAGCAGGACCACGGCGAAGAAGCCCGCCGCCGTGCCCAGCCACCACCGCCACGACCGGTACGCGACCACCGGGAAGGACACCGTCCAGAACCGGACGAACGTATTGCTCAGCGGCGCGTGGGCGCCGGTCACCACCGAACGGGCGCGCGCGACGAGGCTCGAGAGCCGGCCGATCAGCAGCGAATCCGACGAGGCCGAGCGCAGCGTCGACAGGTGGGTCGACACCCGCTGGTACAACTCGACGAGCTCGTCGACCTCGGCCCCGGTCAGCGTGCGACGCTTCGCGACCAGCCGGTCGAGGCGGTCCCAGGTACCGCGATGGGCCAGCACGAATGCGTCCACGTCCACCCTGCGCAGCCTAATCGCCCTGTACCGTTCGGTGTTATGGCGGAGGTGGTGACCGGCGACGCCGTCGTGCTCGACGTGCAGATCGCCCAGTTGCCGGTGCGGGCGCTGAGCGCACTGATCGACATCGCCGTCATCGTGGTCGGCTACCTGCTCGGGCTGATGTTGTGGGCCGCCACCCTGACCCAGTTCGACTCCGCGCTGAGCACCGCCGTGTTGTTGATCTTCACGGTGGTGGCGATCGTCGGATATCCCGTGGTGCTCGAAACGGCGACACGCGGGCGTTCGGTGGGCAAGATCGCGATGGGCCTGCGCGTGGTGTCCGACGACGGCGGCCCAGAACGCTTCCGCCAGGCCCTCTTTCGCGCCCTGGCGTCGGTGGTGGAGATCTGGATGCTGTTCGGGAGTCCCGCCGTCATCTGCAGCATCCTGTCACCGAAAGCCAAGCGCATCGGGGACATCTTCGCCGGCACCGTCGTCATCAACGAGCGCGGACCCCGGCTGGGCCCCCCGCCGGTGATGCCGCCCGCCCTGGCCTGGTGGGCGGCGTCGTTGCAGCTTTCCGGCCTGTCCCCCGGGCAGGCCGAGGTGGCGCGTCAATTCCTCTCGCGCGCAACGCAACTCGACCGACAGCTGCGTCATCAAATGGCCTACCGCATCGCCGGCGACGTGGTGTCGCGCATCGCCCCGCCACCCCCGCCCGGCGCGCCGCCGGAACTGGTGCTCGCCGCCGTGCTGGCCGAACGGCATCGCCGCGAACTGGCGCGGCTCCGTCCGGCCATGCCGCCGCCGGGCGCCGCGCC
>NZ_GG770553.1:359025-368673 GCF_000164135.1 Mycobacterium parascrofulaceum ATCC BAA-614
CAGACCGCCCCGTGGCCGGGCGCCGCTCCGCCGCCGCAGGCCCCGCCGAGCGCCTCGCCGGGTGGTTTCTCGCCGCCCGCCTGACGGCCCCGCACTAACCGGAGACGCTGGCCGCCATCAGGACGACGTCGGCTATCAGCAGCGCCCATCCGCACAGCGGAACGGCGATGCCGCCGCGGCGCTTCGCGGTGAAAAGCGAGATGACGATGACCACGACCGCGACGGCGGGGGCTCCGTAGAACGCGACCCCGAAATTGATCCCGCCGTGGCCCAGGTTGGGGCAACTGCGCTCACTGCAGCCGTCGGTGCTCATCACCGCGCCGAGCGCAAAAAGCATGACGATGGCGGCGGCGGGCACCGTGGCCAGCGCCAGCCCCCAGTTCACCCACAGCCACACGTTGCGGCTGCCGCTGCCACGACCGCTGCCACCCTGCGCGGCGCCGGCCGCGGTGGAGGTCCCGCCCATCGCCACGTTGGAGTTATCAGCGTTCATCCCAGAGTTCCTACCCGCCCCCTGTCGAGCGCAAACCGGGCCGGGGCGCCGGGCCCCGACCCGCGCGCCGACGGCCCGACTCCGCAGCTCAGCGGCCCTCGCGCGCGCACCGGGCCGCACCGACCCGATTTCCGTCGTTGCATCGCGATAGTTTCCGATATATCGTGATACTTCGGAGCGCGTGGTGCGCTTCCCGTTCAGACGTAAGGAACAAACATGAACAATCCATTCACCCCCGCGGGCGGCCCGTTCGCCGGTGGCCCCGGCTTCGGCTTCGGTCCCGACACCCAACGGCGCGCCCTGCACGGCGCGCGGCGACGCGCCCGCCAGGAGTTCTTCGAACACCTCCGCGAGCACTCCCCCGGCCACGACGGCCCGCTGGGCTTCGGTCCCGGGTTCGGCCCGGGCTTCGGCCCCGGATTCGGTCCGGGGTTCGGCTTCGGGCCCGGCGGCCGGCGCGGCGGATGGCGCCGCGGCGGTCCGGGTCGCGGCAAGCGCGGCGACGTCCGCGCCGCCATCCTGGCGCTGCTGGCCGAGCGGCCGATGCACGGCTACGAGATGATCCAGCAGATCGCCGAACGCAGCAACGGGATCTGGAAGCCCAGCCCGGGCTCGGTCTACCCGACGCTGCAGCTGCTGACCGACGAGGGTCTGATCACGGCCAGCGAAAGCGAGGGCAGCAAGAAGCTCTTCGAGCTGACCGACGAGGGCCGCGCGGCGGCCGAAAAGGTCGAGACCCCGCCGTGGGACGAGATCGCCGAGGGCGCCGACCCGGGTCACATGAACCTGCGGGCCGCCATGGGCCAGCTGTTCGGCGCGGTCGCGCAGGCCGCGCACACCGCCACCGCCGACCAGCAGCAGCGCATCGTCGACATCCTCAACAATGCGCGGCGCGAGGTCTACGGCATCCTCGGCGAGGACTGAGCCCGGCCGCCCTCCGCTCCCCGCTCTCCGCTCTCCGCTCTCCGCTCTCCGCGAGCGTCCGCAAATGTACGGCCGTACCGGCGTGTCGCGGTACAGACACGGGCGCTCGCGGGGGCGGGGGGTTGAGGTGGCGCGGCGGGCGGGGCGCTAGGTGACGTCCACCCAATCCAGCGTCCGCTGCACGGCCTTGCGCCAACCCGCGTACCCCGAGGCGCGCTGCTCGTCGCTCCAGGCCGGCGTCCAGCGCCTGTCCTCGCGCCAGTTGGCCCGCAGGTCGGCCGGGTCGGCCCAGAACCCCACCGCCAGGCCCGCCGCGTAGGCCGCGCCGAGCGCGGTCGTCTCCGCGACCACGGGGCGCACCACGTCGACGCCGAGCACGTCGGCCTGGATCTGCATGCACAGGTCGTTGCCGGTGACACCGCCATCGACCTTCAATTCCTCAAGGCGCACACCGGAATCCGCCGCCATCGCGTCCACCACGTCGCGGCTCTGGTAGCAGATCGCCTCCAGCGTCGCGCGGGCCAGGTGCGCGTTGGTGTTGAACCGCGACAGCCCCACGATCGCGCCGCGCGCATCGGATCGCCAATAGGGCGCGAACAGCCCGGAAAACGCCGGGACGAAATAGACGCCGCCGTTGTCGGCGACCTGACGCGCCAGCGACTCGCTCTGCGCGGCGCCGCTGATGATGCCCAGCTGGTCCCGCAGCCACTGCACCGCGGCGCCGGTCACCGCGATCGAGCCCTCGAGCGCGTACACCGGCTTGGCGTCGCCGAACTGGTAGCAGACCGTGGTCAGCAGCCCGTTCTTCGACCGCACGATGGTCTCGCCGGTGTTGAGCAGCAAGAAGTTTCCGGTGCCGTAGGTGTTCTTCGCCTCGCCCTCCGACAGGCACACCTGGCCGACCATCGCCGCGTGCTGGTCCCCGAGCATCCCGGTCACCGGCACCTCGCCGCCGAGCGGGCCGGCCGGCGCGGAGACGCCGTAGGGCTGCGGCGACGACGACGGGGCGATCGCCGGCAGCATCGCGCGTGGGACGGAAAAGAACGACAACAGCTGGTCGTCCCAGTCCAGGGTCTCCAGGTCCATCAGCATGGTCCGGCTGGCGTTGGTGACGTCGGTGACGTGCACGCCGCCGCGCGGCCCCCCGGTCAGGTTCCACAACACCCAGGTGTCCGCGGTGCCGAACAGGGCGTCACCGCCCTCGGCGGCCTCCCGCACCCCGTCGACGTTGTCCAGGATCCACTGCAGCTTGCCGCCGGAGAAGTACGTCGCCGGGGGCAGGCCGGCCTTGCGGCGGATCACGTCGCCACGGCCGTCGCGTTCGGCCGCCGACGCGATCCGGTCGGTGCGGGTGTCCTGCCAGACGATTGCGTTGTAATAGGGCCGCCCGGTGCGCCTGTCCCACACCAGCGTGGTCTCCCGCTGGTTCGTGATTCCCAGCGCGGCAAGGTCTTTCGCGCTCAGATTCGCGCGGTTCAACACCGACATCAGCACCGAGGAGGTGCGCTCCCAGATTTCGACTGGGTCGTGCTCGACCCAGCCGGCGCGGGGCAGGAGCTGTTCGTGCTCGAGTTGATGGCGGGCCACTTCGGCACCGTCGTGATCGAAGATCATGCAGCGGGTGCTGGTGGTTCCCTGGTCGATCGCGGCGACAAACTCGGACACGTCAGGAGTCCATCATGGTCTGGGTGGACTCGACAAGCTCACCGCGTCGCTTGCTTTACCGCCGGTAACCCTGTTCCATCGGCGGTGTGGGCGAAGAGGTCAAACGCACCACGTACAACGACGCGCATCGGCGGGAATACCGGCGGAAGCTCCAGCTGTGCCTGGATGTCTTCGAGACGATGCTGGTGCAGTCGCGCTTCGACTCGGCCAAGCCACTCACCGGCATGGAGATCGAGTGCAACCTGGTCGACGCCGACTATCAGCCGGCCATGTCGAACCGCGAGGTGCTCGACGCCATCGGGGATCCGGCGTTCCAGCCGGAATTGGGCGCCTACAACATCGAATTCAACGTGCCGCCGCACGCCCTGCCCGGGCACACCACACTGGATCTCGAAGGCGAGGTGCGGGCCAGCCTGAACGACGCCGAGACCAAGGCGGGCGTCGGCGGTGCGCACATCGTGATGATCGGAATCCTGCCCACGCTGATGCCCGAACACCTGGCCACCGGGTGGATGAGCGACTCGCGGCGCTACGCGGCGCTCAACGAGTCGATCTTCACCGCCCGCGGCGAGGACATCCCGATCAACATCTCCGGCCCCGAGCCGCTGAGCTGGCAGGCCGTGTCGATCGCGCCCGAATCCGCTTGCACCAGCATCCAATTGCACCTGCAGATGGCCCCGGAGGCATTCCCCGCGAACTGGAACGCGGCCCAGGTGGTGGCCGCCCCGCAGCTGGCGCTGGGCGCCAACTCGCCGTACTTCTTCGGCCACCAGTTGTGGGCCGAGACCCGCATCGAGCTGTTCACGCAGTCCACCGACACCCGCCCCGAGGAGCTCAAGTCCCAGGGCGTGCGGCCGCGGGTGTGGTTCGGCGAGGGGTGGATCACCTCGGTCCTCGACCTCTACCACGAGAACATCCGCTACTTCCCGCCCTTGCTGCCCGAGGTGTCCGACGAGGATCCGGCCGCCGAGCTGGCCGCCGGGCGGACCCCGCGACTGTCAGAATTGCGGCTGCACAACGGCACCGTCTACCGGTGGAACCGGCCGGTCTACGACGTGGTGCACGGCCGGCCCCATCTGCGGCTGGAGAACCGGGTGCTGCCGGCCGGGCCGACCGTCGTGGACATGCTGGCCAACTCGGCGTTCTTCTACGGCCTGCTGCGCAGCCTGTCGGAGGGCGACGATCCGGTGTGGGGGAGCATGGATTTCGCTGCCGCACAGGCGAATTTCCTTGCGGCCGCGCGCGACGGCATCGGCGCCCGGCTGCACTGGCCGGGACTGGGTGACGTGCCGGCGACCGCACTGGTGCTCGACACGCTGCTGCCGATCGCCGACGAGGGACTGCGCCGCTGGGGCGTCGACGCCGAGGTGCGGGACCGGTTCCTCGGCGTCATCGAGGGCCGCGCGCGGACCGGCCGCAACGGCGCCAGCTGGCAGGTGTCCACCGTGCGCGCGCTGGAAGACAAGGGCATCAACCGGCCCGCGGCGCTGGCCGAGATGCTGCGCCGGTACTGCGAGCACATGCACGCCAACGAGCCGGTGCACACCTGGGAGTCCTGACCGCGGGTACGTTGAAAACCATGACGGGCGATCAGGTTATGGACTGGGACGGCGCATACCGCGAGCAGGCGCACTTCGAGGGGCCGCCGCCGTGGAACATCGGTGAGCCGCAACCCGAGCTGGCCGCCCTGGCCGCGGCCGGGAAGTTCCGCAGCGACGTGCTCGACGCCGGGTGCGGGGTCGCCGAACTGTCGCTGGCGCTGGCCGCCCAGGGCTACACCGTGGTCGGCGTCGACCTCACGCCGACCGCCGTCGCGGCGGCCACCAGGGCCGCCCGGGAGCGCGGGCTGACCACGGCCAGCTTCGCCCAGGCCGACATCACGACGTTGTCCGGTTACGACGGCCGGTTCTCCACGATCGTCGATTCCACGCTGTTCCACTCCCTGCCGGTCGAGGGCCGCGACGGCTACCTGAGCTCCGTTCACCGCGCGGCCGCGCCGGGCGCCGCCCTGTTCGTGTTGGTGTTCGCCAAGGGCGCGTTTCCCGCCGAGATGGAACCCAAGCCCAACGAGGTCGACGAAGACGAACTCCGCGCGGCGGTGGGCAAGTACTGGGAGGTGGACGAGATCCGGCCCGCCTTCATCCTGTCGAACGTCGTCGACATTCCCAACGCGCCCTTCGAGTTTCCGCCCCACGACCGCGACGAGAAGGGCCGCGTGAAGATGCCGGCCTACCTGCTGACGGCGCACAAGGCGGGCTAGGCCTCAACCGGACGTCGCCGCCGTCGCGGCGATCAGCGCCTCGGCGAAGGTCTCCACGTCGTCAGCCGTGGTGTCGACGTGCGGCGAGATCCGCAGCACCGGCCCGGCCAGCTCGAGCGGCGCCCGCTGGACGCCGACGAAGGTGGTCAGGATCGCCCGCTCGGCGAGCAGCCACGAGCGCACCGCCTGCGGGTCGGCGCCGTCGACCGGGGCCAGTGTGGTGATGGCGCTGGGCTCGTCGACCTCTTCGACCACCGCCCACCCGGCCACGTCGGCCAGCGCCGTGCGGCTGGTGGCGCCCAGCTCGGCCAGCCGCGCGCGCACGGCCTGCGGGCCGTACGCGAGGTGCTCCCCCAGCGCCATCGAGAAGCCGACGCGCGCAGCGACGTTGGCCTCGCCGAACTCGAGTTGCTGGGCGACGGTGAACGGGCCCGCGAGCCAGTCCGGCGCCGCCAGCCTCGGACGCAGGCCCGCCATCAGCTCGCGGCGCACGGCGAGCGCCCCGACACCGCGCGGCCCGGCGATCCACTTGCGCGACGACGCATAGGTCACGTCGGCGCCGACGGCGCAGTCCACCTGGCCCAGCGCCTGGGCGGCGTCGACGATGAGGGGCAACCCCAGCTCCCGGCACAGCTCGGCGATCATCGGCAGCGGTTGCACCACGCCGCTGTGGCTGCCGACGGCGGTCAGGTGCACGAGGTCGGGTGGGTCGGCGTGAAGCGCCAGCGCCGCGTCGTCGAGCGCGATCCGGCCGTCCTCCAGCACCGGTAGCAGCCGACGGTCGAATCCGTGCGCGGCCAGCAGGGCGAGGTTGGGCCCGTATTCGCCGGGCAGGCACGCCACCGTGCGGCGGTCCGCCGGCCAGCCGCCCAGCAGCAGGTCGAGCGCGTTCAGGGAGCCGGTGGTGAACACCACCTCGGCGTCGGGCATGCCGGCCAGGGCGGCGAACGCGGCGCGCCCGGCGTCGAGCGCGGGCGCCGCCGCCTCGGCCGCGACGTAGCCGCCGACTTCGGATTCGTTGCGCGCGTGCTGGTTGGCGGCGTCGATCACCGCGAGGCTCTGCCGCGAGCACGCCGCGCTGTCCAGGTGCAGCCCGGCCGCCGGCAGGCGGGCCGCCCGCCAGCGGTCGGCCAGCGCGGCGCCGGCCGTCACTTCACGGCCAGCGACAACCCGAAGTCGCCCGCGGCGTCCGTCCACCACCGGGTGCGGCGCAGCCCCACCCCGTCCAGTTCGGCGCTCACCCCGTCCGGGCGGAACTTGCACGACACCTCGGTGAGCATCTCCTCGCCGGCCGCGAAGTCGACGGTCAGGTCGAGCGCGTCGACGCGGACCCGCTGCGGGCGGTCGGCGCGCAACCACATCTCGATGCGTTCCTCCTCGGCGTTCCAGCGCGCGACGTGCTGGAACGCCTCGACGTCGAAATCGGCGTCGAGTTGCCGGTTGATCACCGCCAGCACGTTGCGGTTGAACGCCGCCGTCACCCCGGCCGAGTCGTCATAGGCCCGCACCAGCCGGCCGGTGTCCTTGACCAGGTCGGTGCCCAGCAGCAGGCTGTCGCCCGGCCGCATCTGGGCGGACAGGCTGGAGAGGAACTCCGCGCGCGGGCCGGGCGTCAGGTTGCCGATCGTCGAGCCCAGGAACACGAACAGGCGCCGGCCGCCGGCCGGGATCTCCGTGAGGTGTTCCTCGAAATCCCCGCAGACCGCGTTGATTTCGACGCCCGCGTACTCGCGCTGGATGGCCGCCGCGGCCGTCGACAGGATGCCCGCGTCGACGTCGAAGGGGACGAACCTGCGCAGCGCTCCGCGGTCGCGCAGCGCGTCGAGCAGCAGCCGGGTCTTCTCCGAGGTACCGCTGCCCAGCTCCACCAGGGTGTCGGCCCGGCTGGCGGCCGCGATTTCGGCCGACCGCGCACGCAGGATCTCCGCCTCGGCCCGGGTCGGATAGTACTCGGGCAGCCGGGTGATCTGATCGAACAGGTGGCTGCCCAGCGAATCGTAGAACCACTTGGGCGGCAACGACTTCGGTGCTTGTTGCAGGCCGTCGAGGACGTCGCGGCGCAACGCCTGGTCAGCGGAGTCGGCGGCCAGGTGGTTGGACAGGGTCAGCGTCATCGATAACCTTCCGGGTGATCCAGCGGGGTCAGCACGACACCCGCCGCGGTGACCTCGACGAGGTGGCGGTCCGGCACGTCCTCCCAGCCGGAGTCGTTGTCGTAGGGCTCGCTGGCCAGCACGACGCCGTCGGGGCGACGGAGAATGGACAGCGTGTCGCCCCAGGCCGTCGCCAACAGGCGAGAGCCGTCGGCGGCCAGGACGTTCAGCCGGGCGCCCGGGTCGGCGGCGGCGATCTCGGTGATGGTCTCCCCGAGCGCGTCGAGCCCGCGTTCGAAGATGACGGCCGCCAGCAGCGCACTGTCACAAACGGATTCGGCCCGCGTCGTCACCGGCAACACGGCGCGGTCGACAATCCCGTTGTGCGACAACAACCACCGGCCGTCGGTGAACGGCGCCGTGGCGCTGACGTCGATCGGCATGCCGACCGTCGCCGAGCGCACCGCGGCCACCACGCAGTGGCTGCGCAGCGCCGGCGCGACCGACTCGAACGACACGTCCCCCCACAGCGGCGCCTGGCTACGCCAGCGGCGGGGCACTTGGCCGTGCGCGGAGCGGTCGAAGAACCCGACCCCCCAACCGTCGGCGTTGAGCAGGCAGTGCTTCTGCCGGCGCGGGGCATACGACTGCACCCGCAGGCCGCAGGGCGGGTCCAGCACCAGCGAGGACACCGTCACGTCGGTCCCCAGCCAGCCAAGGTGACGGCACATCAGGCGGCATCCTCGACGTCCCAGGCCAACCGGACGCCGGAGAAGATCTGGCGCCGGATCGGATGGTCCCAGTTGCGGAAGCTCGGCCGCAGGATGGCGGGCTCCACCGCCCAGGAGCCGCCGCGCAGCACCCGATAGTCGCCGTCGAAGAACGGCTGCGAGTAGCGCTCGTAGATCATCGGGACGAACCCCGGCCAGGGCCGCAGCGGCGAGGCGGTCCACTCCCACACGTCGCCGAGCATCTGCTCCGCCCCGTACGCGGAGGCGCCGGCGGGGTAGGCGCCGACGGGCGCGGGGCGCAACGCGTCGCCACCCAGGTTGGCGAGGTCCGCGGACGGCGGCTGCGCGCCCCACGGGTAGCGGCGCCGGCTTGCGGTGGCCGGGTCCCACGCGCAGGCCTTCTCCCATTCCATCTCGGTGGGCAGCCGCGCGCCGGCCCAGGCAGCGTAGGCCTCGGCCTCGAAGTAGGTGACGTGCTGCACCGGCTCGTCGGCGGGGATGTCCTCGGCGTGGCCGAACCGGGTGCGGGTGCGGGTGTCGGCACTCCAGAACTGTGGCGCGGCCAGGCCCGCGCGCTGCCGGTGCTCCCAGCCGCGTTCGGACCACCAGCGCGGCTCGCGGTATCCGCCGTCTTCGATGAAATGCCGCCATTCACCGTTGGTGACCGGCACCCGGCCGATCCGGAACGCCGGCAGCTCGACGACGTGGGCGGGACGCTCGTTGTCCAGCGAATACGGTTCGCTCGCGGCGTCCACGCCGAGCACGAACGGGCCGGCGGGGACCGGCACCGAGGTGCCGGCCAGCCCCGCCCGGCCGGTGGGCAGCGCGGCCTTCTCGCGCAGCAGCGGCGCGCCGCTGCGCAGGTTCAGCGCCTGCAACATGGTCTCGTCGTGCTGGTTTTCGTGGCTGATCACCAACGCGAACGTGAAGTCGTCACTGTCCCGCGGCAGGGCGTCGAGCGCGTCGAGGACGGCCGACCGCACCGTGCGGCAGTACGCCCGCGCGCGGTCGGGAGACAGCAGCGGCAACTCGACCCGGCTCGCGCGGGAATGCACGAAGGCGTCGTAGAGGCCCTCGACGGCGGGCGGCAGCATGCCGGGCCGGGCGGGGTCACCACCGCGCAGCAGCCAGAACTCCTCCTGCTGACCGATGTGCGCCAGGTCCCACACCAGCGGGCTCATCAGCGGGTCGTACTGCCGGTACAGCTCGTCGTCGTCGAACTCGACCAGTTGGAGCGTCCGCGCCCGCGCCCGCGCCAGATCGTCGGCGAGACCTGCCCGAGAAGTCGAAGTCACAGCCCCCCTTGCGGGCATCGCGCCGCCTCGGCGACCGTGGCCGCGATGCCGTGTTCGATCACCCGGTCGGAGAAGTCGTCGCCGGGAGACCGGCCCCGGTCCACGGCGTCGACCAGCCGCTGCATGGAGTCGACCAGCCCGGGCGGTGCCAGCCGCGCGGCGGCGGCCACGCACGCGGCGGCCGCGG
>NZ_GG770553.1:368966-379507 GCF_000164135.1 Mycobacterium parascrofulaceum ATCC BAA-614
AGCCGCCGGTCGCGCAGGCCCGACCGCGCCGCGGTGTCCCACGCGGTGGCCACCGGCTCGACCGCCTCGGCCGCGATGCCGGCGGCGACCGGGTCGTCGAGCAGGGCGACCAGGGTGAACACCAGGGCCGGCCAGAAGTCCTCCGGCACGCTGTCGAGGTAGCGGATCTCCAGCCAGCGCCTCGGCCGCACCGGCGGGAACAGCGTGGTCAGGTGGTATTCCAGGTCGGCCACGGTGGGGCGGCGGCCGCCGAGCAACACCCGGCCGTCCACCCAGTCGGCGAACGGGACCCAATCGGTGACCGCCACCGCGTCCGGGCAGTGGACCAGCATCACGGGGGCCTTGAGCGCGTAGCGCGCCCAGTCGGTGCCCGGGTCGTCCCCGCTCACGCCCAAAACGGGCCCGCACCGCGCCGAATCCATCTGGCCCCACACCCACTGCCGGGTGGACGACCACCCGGTGAACCCGCCGCACAGCATCGGCGAGTTCGCGGCCATCGCGATCATCGTGGGCCCCAGCGCGTGCGCCAGCCGCACCCGGTCCGCCCAGCCGGCCCGCGGCCCGGCGTCCAGGTTGACCTGAATGGACGCGGTGGACGTCATCATCGCCGCGCCCGCCTCGCCCGACCGGCTGGACGCGAAGAACTGCTCCATGGCCCGGTAGCGCGCGCCCGGGTTGATGCGCTTGGGCGGCCGCAGCGGGTCCGCCCCGAGGAACACCAGGCCAAGCCCGGCGTCGACGAACGCCGACCGCAGCACGGCCTGGTCGCGCCGCATCGCGTCGATCGCGGCCAGCACCCCGTCCGCCGGTGGGCCGGACAGCTCGACCGCACCGCCGGGCTCCACCGTGATCCGGCTGCCACCCGGCAACTCCGGCAGCGACCCCAGCACCCCGGCGATCTCGTCCCAGCCGGGCCTGCGGTGCGGGTCGACCGGGTCGTGGCAATGGGCCTCCAGTTCCAGGCCCACCCGCCCCAGCGGGGAATCCACCAGGCAGCCGTCGGCGATGTAGCCCGCGGCCGCCTGCGAATCGGCCATCTCGGAGCTGCCCAGCTCGGTGCCCGCGGTAGTGATAGCGGCGAACGTCAAATCACTATCCCTTCGGGCCCTAGCAAGCCTGAACTTTCGCGTCCGCGGCCCGCCTTCCCACCGGCTGAGGGAACGGCAACCGCCACTACTTCATCTAGCAGATGGGTCCGACATATTCCCGCCCGCGCCGAATTTCAAGCATTCCCGGCCGGGCCGCCGCACCCGGCTCACTGACCCAGCGCATTCTGCATCGCCCCTGCCAGCACGTCGACCGCCGGCCCGGCGTTGCCGGATTGGCAGACCTTGGCCTGTAGCACGACATTTTCGCGCAGCCTGGTTTGATTGAAGCACCGCCGATCGGTGCCGGCCTCCTGCTTGGTCCAGCTCGCGTCGGCGGGCCCGGGCGGCCCGCCGTCGAAGGACCACACCTGGGTGGCGCCGTTGTCCAGGTGCATCGCGGTGGTCTGGCCCGAGCAGCCCACCGTCCGATCCACCAGCCGGTGGAAGGCGCGCCGGGCGGCGTCGTTGGTGGCGAACACCCCGACCGCCTGCTTGACGAAGTGGGTCTGGTCGGTGGCCGACGTCTGGGTGACGGCGCCGTTGAACGAAGCCAGGTCCGGGTCGTCGTACACGTCGGGCAGGCCGATGTCGGCCCAGTTGTTGCACACCGGAACGTCCACCCAGTCGTTCTGGACCGGTTGGGTGAACACCGACTCCCAGCCCATGGGCCCACCGACGATGTTGCCTACCGACCCCTTACCCAGGACCGCGTAGTTCACCACCCCCGGTTCCGACGGGTGCGCGGCCGCAACCGGAACGCCCAGCGCCGTCCCGACCGCCGCACCCGCGACAACCACCGCGGCACAGATCCGCATGGTCATGGTTTTCGATCATGCCAGGGCGGCCGCCGGGTGGCGAACGTCGGCTATTGCCCCCGCACGCCCTCCTCGACCTTCTTGCCGAGGTCGGGGTCGACGTTGCGCCAGTACTCGAACACCCGCGACAGCACCGGCTCCTTCACCCCCTTGGAGACGTGCCCGACGATGTTATGCGCCAGCCGGTCCCGGGCCGCGTCGTCGAGGACGTCGCGGACCATGGCGCCGGCCTGGCCCCAGTCGTCGTCCTCGGCGTGCAGGATGTAGGCGGCGCGGACCATGTCGCCGTCGGCGTGCCAGCGCACCTCGGCGGCGCGCGCCGGGTCGGCGTGCGGCCCGCCGTAGGAGTTGGGCGCATAGACCGGGTCGGAGACGTTCTTCATCCGCATCGCGCCGTCCTTCGAGTAGCTGTTCACCTCGACCTTCGGCGTGTTGACCGGGATCTGCCGGTAGTTGGTTCCCAGCCGGGCGCGGTGCGCGTCGGAGTAGGAGAACCCGCGCGCCTGCAGCATCTTGTCCGGGCTCAGCCCGGTGCCGGGCACCGTGTTGTTCGGCTCGAAGGCGGCCTGCTCGATCTCGGTGTGGTAGTCGGTGACGTTGCGGTTCAGCGTCATCTTGCCCACGTCGATCAACGGGTAGTCGCCGTGCGGCCACACCTTCGTCAGGTCGAACGGGTTGAACCGGTAGTCCCGGGCCTCCTCGTACGGCATGACCTGCATCTTCAGCGTCCAGCTCGGGTGGTCCCCGCCCTCGATCGCCTCGTACAGGTCGCGCTGGTGGTAGTCGCCGTCCTCGCCGGCCAACCGGTCGGCGTCCTCCTGGGTCAGGAAGTCGATCCCCTGGTCGGTGATGAAGTGGTACTTCACCCAGAAGATCTCGCCGGCGGCGTTGATCCAGCTGTAGGTGTGGCTGCTGTAGCCGTTCATGTGCCGCCACGTCTTGGGGATCCCGCGATCGCCCATCAGCCAGGTCACCTGGTGCGCGGACTCCGGCGAGAGCGTCCAGAAGTCCCACTGCATGTTGTGATCGCGCACATTGCTCGCCTGCAGCCGCTTCTGGGACCGGATGAAGTGCTGGAACTTCAGCGGGTCGCGCATGAAGAAGATCGGCGTGTTGTTGCCGACCAGGTCGAAGTTGCCCTCGCTGGTGTAGAACTTCAGCGCGAAGCCGCGCGGGTCGCGCCAGGTGTCCGGGCTGCCGCGCTCGCCGGCGACGGTGGAGAACCTGGCCAGCATGTCCGTCTTGGTGCCGGGCTGGAAGACCGCCGCCCTGGTGTATTTGCTGACGTCGTTGGTGACCTCGAACGTGCCGAAGGCGCCGCCGCCCTTGGCGTGCGGCTGACGCTCCGGGATGCGTTCCCGGTTGAATTGGGCCATCTGCTCGATCAGGTAGTGGTCCTGCAGCAGGATCGGGCCGTCGGGGCCGACCGTCAACGACTGGTCGTCGCTGGGGGCGGCGATGCCGGCGTCGGTGGTCGTGAAGCGCTCCGTCATGTCGCTATCTCCTCGTTTGCTGGGCTGACTCCGGGCGTTGGCGACGAAAACTCTTGCGCGCCAATACCGTGGGGGTTTACGGCCGGGGCGCCGGCGACGCGGGCGCCGGGCTGACGCCGGTCGGCTGCTGGCCGGGACCGCTCATCCCCGGGCCGCGGCCGGGGCCGCCGGGGCCGCCGGGGCCGCCGCCCGGTTTGAACATCTGGCCGTGGTGATGGTGGCAGTGGTGGTAGTGCCCGTAGACGAACGCACCGGCGAAGAACACGGTGGCGATGATGAAGACGATGCCGGCGACGATGACAACCCACGCCGCGGCCTTATAGAGCCGCGGGGGCTTCACCCGTTCCGGGAGCGGCGGCGGTGGCGGCGCGGCGGCCGCGTCGGCGGGAGTGGGCGGAGTCTTCGGCGGTTCGGGTGTCTCGCTCATGCCTGCATGATGCCCCGGGTTGCGACGGGCATAACAGGTTCAGCCCACAAAACTTGCTGTGAATCGAAATGCGGCGGCCGGTTGCCGCCGCCGACATGACGCGCAGCCCGGTGCTCTGCCGAGCACCGGGCTGCTGGGTTGATCGGGACTACGGCGTCCGGGACGGGGCGACCGAGGACGGAATCTGGCCGGGACCGGGCGCGCCGGGGGTCGCCGACGCGGGTCCGCCCTGCTGGACGCCGGCCTGGCCACCCGGACCGCCCGGGCCGCCCATGCGGTGCGGGTGCATCCACGCGGCGGGGTGCTTGTGATGGTGGTGATGGTGACCGCCGTGGTGCCCCAGGGCCATTCCGGTGAAGAAGATGACGGAGACGATGAACACGACGCCGGCGACGATGGCGACCCATGCCGCGGCGATGAAGACCCTGGGGGTCTTGTACAGCGGTTGCGCCGCGGCGGGCGCCGGTGCGGTTGCGGTGGAGGTCCGCGCGGTGGGGGATTCAGATGCTTCACTCATGAGACAAATGATGAAGCCGTTAACAGTAGTCGCGGCTATGCGTCGGTTATGTAGCAGCTGTGAGCTGAAATCGCGCCTGTGGCGCAGGGATCCGACTGGATCCCGCCGTGGAGCGCGCCGGGCCCGCTAGCCCATGCCGCCGCCGGCTCCGCCGCCAAGGTCGTGGTCACGCGGCAACTCCTCGACGGGCGGCAGCGGCTGGGGGGAGGGCGGCGTGGAACTGGTCGACGGCGGTGCCGCGGGCGCTGACGGGCCGGTCGCCGGCTGCATCGTCGTCGAAGCGGTGGCGGCACCTACGCACGTGACGGCCAGCACGACCGCGGCGGCACCACCGAGGAGCGCAACTTTCCCGGCTTCGGTCATCAGCAAATCCTCGCCCTCATCTCGGACTCAATGGCACGCACATTCATCGCGCCTACGCCGCTGACCGTAAGGACGAAAGCGGGGGGCACGGCACTGTGAGGAAGAGACAACCCGACGGAAACAATTGCCGGTATCCGCCGCGGTGAGGATGTCGCGATCGGCTGTCGCCGAGCTGGCGGCAACGTTTGCGGTCGCTGTCCTTCGTGTCAGTTGGCTTGCTCCGGCTTGAACGGATTGACGGCGAACTGGATCACCCGGTACGGCGCGGCCACCCGGGCGCGGGTGTCCCACTGGCTGACGAAGATTCGCAGCTCGTCGAGCGTGGAACCGGGCGAGATGTATCCGCCGTACGGTTGCGCGAGCCGGTTGTCGTAGGGCGGCGGCAGGCTCTCCGCGGGCTCCGGCCACTCGGCATGCTGCACCACCGTGGTCACCGGGGCGTCGCCCAGCGACGTCGGGTCGTCGGCGACGCGAACCTCCATGTTGCCGGTGACCGAATTGAAGTAGGACAGCACGGCCTTGCCGTCGATTTGCCGCACGCACATCTCACCGACCGCGTCCGGCCACAGCGGGGTCGGGGGCCTCCCCCAGCCGCCGCCCGGACCACCGGCCCAGCCCTGCCACCGCGACCGGTCGGTGAACGTTTGCGGGGTGGCCCGGTAGAGCAGGACCGGGTCCCGGCGGGTGAAGCTGTCGGCGACGATGTAGACCCAGCCGGTCGGCGAGTCCGGGGTGGGGATCGGGTCGTAGTAACCGCTGATCTGGGTCTGCGAGCCGCCCTGGTAGGAGGCGGGTCGGCGGGAACCGGCGATCGTCTGCCAGCCCGCCCGCTGCGGTTCGGCCGTCACCAGCCGCGAGCTTTGCGGCTCCAGGTTCTTCGTCGTGGTCACCAGCACGTAGTTGCGCCGGTTGACCTGCACCACGCCCGCGGGCAGTTGCGAGGCGCCGGGCGGGGCGGGATCGGCCAGCAGCGGTTTGCCGATTCCGGTCACGCCGGTGTAGCGCACCCCGGCGGGGTCGTCGACGGACGCGCTGTCCACGTGCAGGGCCACCGGCGCATACCAGCCGCCGAAACCGACGCCCTGGCCGGCGAAGCTGTCGCCGCAGACCTGCAGCAGCTCGGTGGGGAACTCGACGAACTCACACAGGTCGGTCGCGCCGATCCCGTAGTCCCCGGTGGGCGTGCCGGTGCCGGCCGTGGGGCCGATCCGCAACACCTGACCGGGCGCCAGCGGACCCACGATCGGCTCGGGGGCCGGCGCCGGGGGGTCGGCGTGGGCAATCCAAAACCATTGCGGCGCAACCAGGCTCAATGCAAGCGAGCACCGCGCGACCAGTCGAGTGGGGGCGGTGCTCACCCGCGGATCACAACTGGGCGGCCAGCAGTTCGGCGATCTGGATGGTGTTCAGCGCCGCGCCCTTGCGCAGGTTGTCGCCCGACACGAACAGGGCCAGCCCACGCCCGTCGGGCACCCCCGGGTCACGCCGAATGCGGCCCACCAGCGACTCGTCGACGCCGGCGGCCGCCAGCGGGGTGGGCACGTCCACCACCTTCACACCGGGCGCGCCGTCGAGCAGCGCGCGGGCGCGATCGGGCGACAGCGGCCGGGCGAATTCGGCGTTGATCGACAGCGAGTGGCCGGTGAAGACCGGGACGCGCACGCAGGTGCCGCTCACGGCCAGCTCGGGGATGCCGAGGATCTTGCGGCTCTCGTGCCGCAGCTTCTGGTCCTCGTCGGTCTCCCCGGAGCCGTCGTCGACCAGCGAGCCGGCCAGCGGCACGACGTTGAAGGCGATCGGCGCGACGTACGTCTTGGGCGCCGGGAACTCCACGGCGGAACCGTCGTGCACCAACTGCTCGGCACCGTCGATGACCGCGCGCGCCTGGGTGGCCAGTTCCTCGACCCCGGCCAGCCCGCTGCCCGACACCGCCTGGTAGCTGGAGACCACCAGGCGCACCAGTTCGGCCTCGTCGTGCAGCACCTTCAGCACGGGCATCGCGGCCATGGTGGTGCAGTTCGGGTTGGCGATGATGCCCTTCTTGAGGGACCGGGCGCCGGCGGCGACGTCTCTCTCGAAGTTCACCTCGGACACCACCAGCGGCACGTCGGGATCCTTGCGCCACGCCGACGAATTGTCGATCACCGTCACGCCCGCCGCGGCGAACCGCGGCGCCTGCACCAGCGACATCGTCTTGCCCGCGGAGAACAACGCGATGTCCAGCCCGGTCGGGTCGGCCGTCGCGGCGTCCTCGACCTCGATCTCCTGGCCGCGGAATGCCAGCTTGCGTCCCTGCGAGCGGGCCGACGCGAAGAACCGCACCTTTAGCTCGCCACCAGTCGCCGGGAAGTCCCGCTCGTCGAGCAACCTGCGCATCACCTGGCCCACCTGGCCGGTGGCCCCCACTACCCCGATAGCAACCATCTATCTACCCGTCCCCGCGTACACCGTCGCCGACTCCTCGCCGCCGAGCCCGAACGCCTCGTGCAACGCCACGACGGCCTTGTCCAGTTCGGTGTCGCGGCAGAGCACCGAGATGCGGATCTCCGAGGTGGAGATCAGCTCGATGTTGACGCCGACCTCCGCCAGGGCCTCACAGAACGTCGCGGTGACGCCGGGGTGGCTGCGCATGCCCGCGCCGATCAGCGACACCTTGCCGATGTGGTCGTCGTAGAGCAGCTGCGTGAACCCGATCTCGTCCTTGAGCGCGTCCAGCTTCGCCACCGCCGTGGGCCCGCTGTCGCGCGAGCAGGTGAAGGTGATGTCGGTCTTGCCGTCTTCGACCTTGGAGACGTTCTGCAACACCATGTCGATGTTGACCTCGGCGTCGGCGACGGCCCGGAACACCCTGGCCGCGTAGCCGGGGATGTCGGGGATGCCGACGACGGTCACCTTGGCCTCGCTACGGTCGTGCGCGACTCCGGTCAGGATGGGGTCTTCCATGGGCTTGTCCTTGATCGATCCGACGACGACGGTGCCTGTCTTGTCCGAGTACGACGAGCGGACGTGCACCGGGATGTTGTAGCGGCGGGCGTATTCCACACAGCGCAGCATCAGCACCTTCGCGCCGCACGCCGCCATCTCGAGCATCTCCTCGAACGTCACGGTGTTGAGCTTGCGGGCGTTGTGCACAATCCTGGGATCCGCGCTGAAGATGCCGTCCACGTCGGTGTAGATCTCGCAGACGTCGGCGTGCAGGGCGGCGGCCAGGGCCACCGCGGTGGTGTCCGACCCGCCGCGGCCCAGGGTGGTGACGTCCCGGGTGTCCTGGCTGACGCCCTGGAACCCGGCGACCAGCACGATGCGCCCCTCGTCGAGCGCTTCCTGCAACCGGCCGGGCGTGACCTCGAGGATCTTCGCGTTGCCGTGGGTGCCGGTGGTGATGACGCCGGCCTGCGAGCCGGTGAACGAGCGCGCCTGCGCGCCCAGCGATTCGATCGCCATGGCCACCAGCGCGTTGGAGATGCGCTCGCCGGCGGTCAGCAGCATGTCGAGCTCCCGCGGCGGCGGGGCTGGACACACCTGCTGGGCCAGGTCCATCAGGTCGTCGGTGGTGTCACCCATGGCGGAGACCACCACGACGACGTCGTTCCCCTGCTTCTTGGTCGCGACGATGCGCTCGGCGACGCGGCGGATCCGATCGGCGTCGGCCACCGAGGATCCGCCGTACTTTTGCACGACGAGCGCCACTGTCTCCCTTTCCCACAGGCGTTTAGGTCCACAACAGAATACGTGCCTGCACATCGCGATTTTCCCGGCGAGGCGCCCGGGGTGAACTCACGGCTTCGCGGGTGCGTTCACGGCTGAATTGTCGCGGGTTTCCCGCCCTCAACGCACGCGGGAGGCCGTCGCCGCACGCGCGACGGCTTTCGCGCAATTTTCTCCGTGGCGCCAACCGCGGTAGAGTTCTCGTCGTGCAGCGGGTGCTCCTCCTCGGACGCCGCGACGGGGTCTGATCCAGACCGGCCTCCCGTCGCGGGTGTTCGCGATGCGCCGGTCTGAGGTTCCTTCTGACACCCCCGGAGCAATCACCGTGACTTCCAATCCCGACGCCTATACGTCGCAACGATCCATCGTCAAACCCGCGGGCCCGCCGGCGCCCGGCCAGCCCGGGTGGAATCCCCAGCGCGGTTCGGCGATGCCGGTCAACCGGTACCGGTCCTTCGCCGACGAGGTCGAGCCCATCCGGCTGCCCGACCGCACCTGGCCCGAGCGCGTCATCGACCGCGCGCCGCTGTGGTGCGCGGTGGACCTGCGCGACGGCAACCAAGCGCTGATCGACCCGATGAGCCCGACCCGCAAGCGCCGCATGTTCGATCTGCTGGTGCGCATGGGTTACAAGGAGATCGAGGTCGGCTTCCCCTCGGCCAGTCAGACCGATTTCGACTTCGTGCGCGAGATCATCACCGACGGCGCCATTCCCGACGACGTCACCATCCAGGTGCTCACCCAGTGCCGGCCCGAACTCATCGAGCGCACCTTCCTCGCGTGCGAGGGCGCGCCGCGGGCCATCGTGCACTTCTACAACTCGACGTCGATCCTGCAGCGCCGCGTGGTCTTTCGCGCCGACCGCGCGGCGGTGCAGGCCATCGCGACCGACGGCGCCCGCAAGTGCGTCGAGGAGGCCGCCAAATACCCTGGCACACAATGGCGTTTCGAGTATTCACCGGAGTCCTACACCGGCACCGAGCTGGAGTACGCGCGGCAGGTGTGCGACGCCGTCGGCGAGATCATCGCGCCGACCCCGGAGAACCCGATCATCTTCAACCTGCCCGCCACGGTGGAGATGGCCACCCCGAACGTCTACGCCGACTCGATCGAGTGGATGAGCCGCAACCTGGCCAACCGGGAATCGGTCATCCTGAGCCTGCACCCGCACAACGACCGCGGAACTGCCGTTGCCGCAGCCGAATTGGGCTTCGCCGCCGGTGCCGACCGGATCGAGGGCTGCCTGTTCGGCAACGGCGAGCGCACGGGCAACGTGTGCCTGGTGACGCTGGGGCTCAACCTGTTCTCCCGCGGCGTCGACCCGCAGGTCGACTTCTCCAACATCGACGAGATCCGTCGCACAGTGGAGTACTGCAACCAGCTGCCGGTGCCCGAGCGGCATCCCTACGGCGGGGACCTGGTGTACACCGCGTTCTCCGGCAGCCACCAGGACGCCATCAACAAGGGCCTGGACCAGATGAAGATCGACGCGGACGCCGCCGACGCCGACGTCGACGACATGCTCTGGCAGGTGCCGTACCTGCCGATCGACCCCAAGGACGTCGGGCGCACCTACGAGGCGGTGATCCGGGTCAACTCGCAGTCCGGCAAGGGCGGCGTGGCCTACATCATGAAGTCCGACCACGGCCTCGCGCTGCCGCGGCGGCTGCAGATCGAGTTCTCCCAGGCCATCCAGAAAATCACCGAGGGTGAGGGTGGGGAGGTCTCCCCGAAGGAGATGTGGGACGCCTTCTACGAAGAGTACCTGGCCCCGGTGTGGCCGCTGGAGCGGATGAAGCAGCGGGTCGAGGCGTCCGAGGAGGACAGCGGCACCACCACGATCGCGGCCACCGTCAAGGTCAACGGGGTGGAGACCGAGGTCAGCGGCGCCGGCAACGGCCCCCTGGCTGCGTTCGTGCACGCGCTGGGCGACGTCGGGTTCGACGTCGCGGTCCTCGACTACTCCGAGCACGCGATGAGCGCCGGCGACGACGCGCAGGCCGCCGCCTACGTGGAGGCGTCGGTCAACGGCCGCACGGTGTGGGGCGTCGGGATCGCGCCGTCGATCACGACCGCGTCGCTGCGGGCGGTCGTGTCGGCGGTCAACCGCGCGGCGCGCTAGTGCAGTAC
>NZ_GG770553.1:380262-400584 GCF_000164135.1 Mycobacterium parascrofulaceum ATCC BAA-614
GAACAGCGCGAGCTGCTGGTCGAGCGTGGTGGTGTCGGTGAATTCCTCCATGCTGGTGCCGCCGACGACCGCGCAGACGGACTCCATGAACTGTGCGTCGGAGATCACCGGGATCCCCAGCTGCCGCGCCAGGTAGCCCTTGCCCTGGTCGGGGGCCGGGTCGTTGCAGATGACCAGCGAGGTCTCCCGGTCGACGGCGTCGCTGTAGGCCAGGCCGGCATGCAGGATCCGCTCGACGAGCTCCTCGTGGGTGCGTCCGACCTCGGCCGCCAGGGCCACCCGCATGCCCTGCACCAGCGGCCTGCCGCGCACGTAATGCCCCGGGTTGAGGTACGGGCAGGGCATCCGCGAGGCCAGCACCTTCAACGGCCGCAGCTCGTCGTGGGTGACGCGGCCGTTCGGCCACCGCCGCCGGGTCACCGGGTGCACCGGCAGCCAGATGTCGCGTTGGCGCGCGCGCTCGAGCGCCGACGCCAGAACACCGGTCAGCACCATGGCGTCGTCGAAGGCGTCGTGCGGCCGCTCCTGGGGGACGCCCCAGTGCGCCGCAAGGGTCTCCAACCGCAGGTTGTCGATGCCGAGGTCCAACCGGCGGGCCAGCTCGACCGTGCACATGACGGAGTCGATGGGCAGCTCCGCCTCGGCCAGCTCGGCTTCCGCGGCCAGGAACGCGTAGTCGAACGCGACGTTGTGGGCGACCAGCGTGCGGCCGTCCAGCACCTTGACCACGTCGTCGACGACGTCGGCGAACTGCGGCTGGTCTTCGAGCATGGCCGCGGTCAGGCCGTGCACATGGGTGGGGCCGGGGTCCACGCCGGGGTTGAGCAGGCTGACGACCGACTGCTCGACGCGGCCGTCGTCGTCCAGCCCGAGCACCGCCAGGCTGATCACCCGGGCCTGACCAGGCCGAAAGCCCGACGTCTCGACGTCGATGACGGCCCAACCCCCGTCCGGCTCGCTGGCCGGCCGCCCCCAGGACACCCGGTTCATGTCGACAGGATGGCACGTCCGACCGACATCGCCGGGTCGCTGCACTGCCGTGTCGGTCGGTAATCTGCGCGGGTGATCACCACCCGCGCACGCCTGGCCCTCGCCGCCGGGGCGAGCGCGCGCTGGGCGTCGCGGGTGACCGGGCGCGGGGCCGGCGCCATGATCGGCGGCCTGGTCGCGATGACGCTGGACCGCTCGGTGCTACGCCAGCTCGGGACCGGGCGGCGCACCGTCATCGTCACCGGCACCAACGGCAAGTCGACGACCACGCGTATGACGGCGGCCGCGCTGGGCACGCTGGGCCCGGTGGCCACCAACGCCGAGGGCGCCAACATGGACGCCGGCCTGGTGGCCGCGCTGGCCGCCGACCGCGAGGCCCGGTTGGCCGCCTTGGAGGTCGACGAAATGCACGTGCCGCACGTCGCCGACGCCGTCGAACCCAGCGTCATCGTGCTGCTCAACCTGTCGCGCGACCAGCTGGACCGGGTCGGGGAGATCAACGTGATCGAGCGCACGCTGCGAGCCGGCCTGGCGCGGCATCCCGGGGCGGTCGTCGTCGCCAACTGCGACGACGTGCTGATGACGTCGGCGGCCTACGACAGCCCCGACGTGGTGTGGGTGGCAGCCGGCGGGGCCTGGGCCAACGACTCGGTCAGCTGCCCGCGCAGCGGCGAGGTCATCGTCCGCGACCAGGGGCACTGGTATTCCACCGGCGCCGACTTCAAGCGGCCCAGCCCCCAGTGGTGGTTCGACGACGAGACGCTGTACGGGCCCGACGGCCTGGCCGTGCCGATGCGGCTGGCGCTGCCGGGCGCGGTCAACCGGGGCAACGCCGCCCAGGCCGTGGCCGCCGCCGTCGCGCTGGGCGCGGACCCCGCTCGGGCCGTCGCGGCGGTCTCCAACGTCGACGAGGTCGCCGGGCGCTACCGCAGCGTCCGCGTCGGCGACCACGAGGCGCGGATCCTGCTGGCCAAGAACCCGGCCGGCTGGCAGGAGGCGCTGTCGATGGTCGACAAGCACGCGGCCGGGGTCGTGATCTCGGTCAACGGGCAGGTGCCCGACGGCGAGGACCTGTCGTGGCTGTGGGACGTGCGCTTCGAGCACTTCGAAAACACTGCGGTCGTCGCCGCCGGGGAACGCGGCACCGACCTGGCGGTGCGCCTCGGTTACGCGGGCGTCGATCACACGCTGGTGCACGACACCGTGGCCGCCATCGCGTCCTGCCCGCCGGGGCGGGTCGAGGTGGTCGCCAACTACACCGCGTTCCTGCAGCTGCAACGGGCGTTGGCGCGCCATGGCTGACTCCACCGTGCGGATCGGGCTGGTGCTGCCCGACGTGATGGGCACCTACGGCGACGGCGGCAACGCGCTGGTGCTCCGCCAGCGGCTGCGGTTGCGGGGCGTCGCCGCCGAGATCGTCGAGATCACGCTGGCCGACCCGGTTCCCGACTCGCTGGACCTCTACACCCTGGGCGGGGCGGAGGACTACGCGCAACGGCTGGCCACCCGGCACCTTCTTCGCTATCCGGGCCTGCAGCGCGCGGCCGAGCGGGGGGCGCCCGTGCTGGCGATCTGCGCCGCCGTTCAGGTGCTCGGCCAGTGGTACGAGACGTCGGCGGGCGAACGGGTCGACGGCGTGGGCATGCTGGACGCGACCACGTCTCCACAGGACGCGCGCACCATCGGCGAGCTGATCACCAAGCCGCTACCGCCCGGGCTGACCCAACGGCTCACCGGCTTCGAGAACCACCGGGGCGGCACCGTGCTGGGCCCCGCGGCATCGCCGCTGGGCGCGGTGGTCAAGGGCGCCGGCAACCGGACGGGCGACGGCTTCGACGGCGCCGTGCAGGGCAGCGTCGTCGCCACCTACATGCACGGGCCATGCCTGGCCCGCAACCCCGAGCTGGCCGACCTGCTACTGGGCAAGGTCGTCGGTGGGCTGGCGCCGCTGGAGCTGCCCGAGGTGGAGTTGTTGCGCAGGGAGCGATTGGCGGCGCGGTGACGTGAGGAAAGACATCGGGAGAAGCAACCGGCCGGGGTGGGCGGGCGGCGGCGCCCTGCTGGCCGCGGCCGCATTGATGACGGCGGCGCCCGCGCATGCCGCCCCGGCGGTGCCGAGCGGTCGGTACACCGTGCTCTACACCGACAGCGACACGGTGACCTATTGGCTGTTCGCCCCGTGCGGCTCGGACTGCACGCTGGCGACCTCGCAGGACGGCGGGACCTTCGTCATCAGCTGGGAGTTCGACCTCGCGAACGGACGCTGGACCCACAGCGGCGCGACGCAGGCGCCATGCGCGAACGGGGCCTCGGTCCCGGCAACCGTCGACTACAGCTTCGACGCCGTGTCGCTTGCCGGTGAGGGCCGGACGACCACGTCCGACGGGTGTGGCGGTCCAGGTTCGACGGTCACCCGGCCGTTCCGATTGACCAAAGCCTGACGGATCCTCAGACCATCGCACGGCGGCCGGCGAGCGCGCGGCCCAGCGTCAGCTCGTCGGCGAACTCCAGGTCACCGCCCATCGGCAGCCCGGAGGCGATCCGCGTCACGGTCAGCCCGGGGATGTCGCGCAACATCCGCACCAGGTAGGTGGCGGTGGCCTCGCCCTCGGTGTTGGGGTCGGTGGCGATGATCACCTCGGCGATGTCGACGTCGTCGACCCGCTCCCCGATCCGGCTCAGCAGCTCGCGGATGCGCAGCTGGTCGGGCCCCACCCCGGACAGCGGGTCGAGCGCGCCGCCCAGCACGTGGTAGCGGCCGCGGAACTCGCGGGTGCGCTCGACGGCCTGGACGTCCTTCGGCTCCTCGACGACGCACACCAGCGAGCCGTCCCGGCGGGGGTCCGAGCAGATCCGGCAGCGCTCGTTGTCGGAGACGTTGCCGCACACCTCGCAGAACCGGACGCCGTCGCGGACCTTCCCCAGCGCCGCGGTCAGCCGGTCGATATCCGGCGGCTCAACCGACAACAGGTGGAAGGCGATGCGTTGCGCGCTCTTGGGCCCGATGCCCGGCAGCTTGCCGAGCTCGTCGATCAGGTCCTGGACGGGTCCTTCAAACATGTCGGCGGGGGATCTACAGCTCCGCCACCGGCGGTTGCCCCGGCGGCGGCCCGCCCAAACCGCCGGCCAGCGCCCCGAGCCGCTCCTGCGCCATGCGGGTGACCTGCTTGGACGCGTCCGCCATGGCCCCGACGATCAGGTCCTGCAGCGTCTCGACGTCCGCGGGGTCGACGACCTGCGGATCGATCTGCACCGCGACCACCTCGCCGCTGCCCTTCACCGTCACCTTGACCAACCCGCCGCCGGCCTGCCCGTGGATCTCGGCGTTGGCGAGCTGTTGCTGGGCTTCCATCAACTTCTGCTGCATCTGCTGCGCCTGGGCCAGCAGCGCCGACATGTCGCCTCCGGGTTGCATGACAGTCCCCTCGCATCTTGGTCTCGACTTGGTTTCGCCTGCGGGTGTCCGGCGATTCGAAACACCCAGCGTAGACCGCGCGACGCTACCTTTGCGCCGTGGACCTACGAGTGAACAGGCGTGTCGGCGTCAGGTTGGTCATCGGTGTGCTGGTTGCCGCTTCGACGGCGATCAGCCCGGCCGCATGGGGAGCCCCCTCCAACATCGCCGGCATGGTGGTCTTCATCGACCCGGGGCACAACGGCGCCAACGACGCCTCGATCGGCCGTCAGGTGCCCACCGGCCGGGGCGGCACCAAGGACTGCCAGGCGAGCGGGACGTCGACCAACAGCGGCTATCCGGAACACACCTTCGCCTGGGACACCGCGCTGCGGGTCCGCCAGGAGTTGAACGCCCTGGGCGTGCGGACCGCCCTGGCGCGCGGCAACGACACCGGGCTGGGGCCGTGCGTCGACGAGCGCGCCAACATGGCCAACGCGCTGCATCCCAACGCGGTGCTGAGCATCCACGGCGACGGCGGGCCCGCGTCGGGCCGGGGCTTTCACGTCAACTACTCCGCGCCGCCGCTCAACCAGGTGCAGGCCGGACCGTCGGTGCAGTACGCCCGGATCATGCGCGACCAGATGCAAGCCTCCGGGATCCCGCCGGCCAACTACATCGGCCAGAGCGGGCTGTACGGGCGCTCGGACCTGGCCGGGCTGAACCTGGCGCAGTACCCGTCGATTCTGGTCGAGTGCGGCAACATGAAGAACCCCGCGGACTCGGCGCTGATGGAGTCGGTCGAGGGCAGGCAGAAGTACGCCGACGCGATGGTCCGCGGAGTCGCGGGTTTCCTGGCGTCGCAGGCCCAGGCGCGCTGAGTCCGATTGCCCGCTAGCCTTCCAGTTCCTTCTTCAGGTTGGCCAGCACCTCGCCCTGAATTCGCTTCAGCCCCAACGGCGCAAAGGTTTTCTCGAAGAAACCCTTGACGCCGCCGGCACCGGTCCAGGTGGTCTTCATCGTGACGCTGGAGCCGGGCCCGGCGGGCGCCACCGTCCAGTTGATGATCATCGACGAGTTCGCGTCCTTCTCGATGACCGAGTGGCCGGCGACGTCGACGTCGACCTGCACGTCGCGGACGCGGGACTTGGTGGCCTGCAACTTCCATCTGGCGACGGTTCCCGCCCCCTGACCCCCCTGCACCACCTGGTATTCGCTGTACTGGGGGGACAGAATCTTCGGGCGCACCGTCTGATAGTCCGCGACGGCGGCCAGGGCGGCGGCCGGCTCCGCGTTGACCAAAATTGTGCTGGCAGCACTCACCTGTCCCAAGACAAACTCCTGAAGCTATGCCGCCCGCGCGCGGGTGCACGGGCTGTGGTCGAAGACTAGGGTATATGTGGTGCCTGTCCCTGGATCCGCAGTCTCGGCGCACAAGTCGGGCGTTGACCGGTTGATGGCGAGCTATCGATCCATCCCCGCCACGTCCGTCGTACGGCTCGCCAAACCGACGTCAAACCTGTTCCGCGCCCGCACTAAACGCGACGCACCCGGACTGGACACGTCGGGGCTGACCGGTGTGCTGAGCGTCGATCCCGAGGCCCGGACCGCCGACGTGGCCGGGATGTGCACCTACGAGGATCTGGTCGCCGCGACGTTGCCCTACGGCCTTTCGCCACTGGTGGTCCCGCAATTGAAGACCATCACCCTCGGCGGTGCGGTCAGCGGCTTGGGCATCGAATCCGCGTCGTTTCGCAATGGCCTGCCGCACGAATCGGTGCTGGAGATGGACATCCTCACCGGCGCTGGCGATTTGCTCACCGTGTCGCGCACCCAGCATCCCGACCTTTTCCGCGCGTTCCCCAATTCGTATGGGACACTTGGCTATTCAACCCGGTTGCGGATCGAGCTGGAGCCCGTTGCGCCGTTTGTGGCATTGCGGCACGTCCGGTTCCGCTCGCTACCCGCGCTGATCGCGGCGGCCGAACGCATCATCGACACCGGTGGCCAGGGCGGCACCCCGGTCGATTATCTCGACGGGGTGGTGTTCAGCGCCGACGAAAGCTACCTGTGCGTGGGCCGGCGAACCACCACACCGGGCCCGGTCAGCGACTACACCGGCAAGGACATCTACTACCAGTCGATTCGGCACGACTCCGCCGGCGTGGAGCCCACCAAGGACGACCGGCTGACCATCCACGACTACTTGTGGCGCTGGGACTCCGACTGGTTCTGGTGCTCCCGCGCGTTCGGTGTGCAGGACCCCCGCCTGCGGCGCTGGTGGCCGCGCCGCTACCGGCGCAGCAGCGTCTACTCGAAGCTGGTCGCCATGGACCAGCGCTTCGGCATCGCGGACCGGATCGAGAAACGCCACGGCCGGCCCGCGCGCGAGCGGGTGGTCCAGGACGTCGAGGTGCCGGTCGAGCGCACCTGCGAGTTCCTGGAGTGGTTCCTGGGCAACGTGCCCATCGCCCCGATCTGGCTGTGCCCGCTGCGGCTGCGCGACCACGAGGGCTGGCCGCTGTATCCGATGCGGCCGGACCACACCTACGTCAATGTCGGCTTCTGGTCTTCGGTGCCGGCCGGCCCCGCGGAAGGGGAAACCAACCGGCGGATCGAAGCGAAGGTGAGCGAGCTCGACGGGCACAAGTCGCTGTATTCCGACTCCTACTACGGCCGCGAGGAGTTCGATGAGTTGTACGGCGGCGAGGCCTACAACACGGTCAAGAAAACCTACGATCCCGATTCCCGTCTCCTCGACCTCTACGCAAAGGCGGTACAACGGCGATGACGACGACAAAAGAACCCCACCGCGCCACGGCCGGGAAGCTCAGCATGGCCGAGATCCTGGAAATCTTCGCCGCGACCGGGCGGCACCCGCTGAAGTTCACCGCCTACGACGGCAGCTGCGCCGGCAGCAAGGACGCCGAACTCGGGCTGGATCTCCGGACCCCGCGCGGCGCCACCTATCTGGCCACCGCCCCCGGCGAACTGGGCCTGGCCCGCGCCTACGTCTCGGGCGACCTGGACCTGTACGGCGTCCACCCCGGTGACCCGTACCGGCTGCTCACGACGCTGACCGACCGCGTCCAGTTCAAGCGGCCACCGGCCCGGGTGCTCGCCAACGTGGTGCGGTCGATGGGGCTGGAGCGGCTGGTGCCGGTCGCCCCGCCGCCGCAGGAGACCCCGCCGCGGTGGCGGCGGATCGCCGACGGGTTGATGCACACCAAGACGCGCGACGCCGAGGCCATCCATCACCACTACGACGTCTCCAACGCCTTCTACGAATGGGTGCTCGGCCCGTCCATGACCTACACCTGCGCGGTGTATCCGGACGCGGACGCGACGCTGGAAGAGGCGCAGGAGAACAAGTACCGGCTGGTCTTCGAGAAGCTGGGGCTGCAGCCGGGCGACCGGCTGCTCGACGTGGGCTGCGGTTGGGGTGGCATGGCCCGCTACGCGGCGCGCCGCGGCGTGCGGGTGATCGGTGCCACCCTCTCGGCCGAGCAGGCGAAGTGGGCGCAACGGAGGATCGAGGACGAAGGGCTGGCCGACCTTGCCGAGGTGCGGCATTCGGACTACCGCGACATTCGCGAGAGCGGGTTCGACGCCGTGTCCTCCATCGGGTTGACCGAGCACATCGGCGTCAAGAACTACCCCGCCTACTTCGGTTTCCTGAAGTCGAGGCTGCGCACCGGCGGGCTGCTGCTCAACCACTGCATCACCCGGCACGACAACAAGTCGACCTCCTTCGCGGGCGGCTTCACCGACCGGTACGTCTTCCCGGACGGCGAGCTGACCGGCTCGGGCCGCATCATCACCGAGGTCCAGGACGTCGGTTTCGAGGTACTGCACGAGGAGAACTTCCGGCACCACTACGCGATGACGTTGCGGGACTGGTGCCGCAACCTGGTCGCGCACTGGGACGAAGCGGTCGACGAGGTCGGCCTGGCCACCGCCAAGGTGTGGGGCCTCTACATGGCGGCCTCGCGGGTGGCCTTCGAGCAGAACAACCTGCAGTTGCACCACGTGCTGGCGGCCAACGTGGACGCCCGCGGCGCCGATCACCTGCCGTTGCGGCCCTGGTGGACGCCCTAGCGGCCCCCTAACGGCCTAGGCGTTATCGATCCGGCGCGCGCCCAGCTCGTTCTGTAGCAGCTCGAGCGCGACCTCCTCGGGATCGCGGCGCGGCTCCGACGACTCCGTGCGGCCGGCCTCGGCCAGCATGTGTTCTTCTTCGGCGCGCTGAGCCGCGTCGCGCGCGGGCTCTGGTGCCCGCGGCGCCGGCGGGGCGGCCTCGACGGGCGCGGCCGCACCCACCTCACAGCGCACCCGCCAGTTGACGCCAAGCGCGTCCTTGAGCGCTTCGGCGATGACGTCGGCGTTGCGCTGTTCACACAGCCGCTTGGCCAGCGGCGCCGACGAATGGGTCAGCACCAGCGTGTTCTCCTCGATCGCGCGGACCGTGGCACCCGCCAGCATCACCTCGGTGGTGCGGCTGCGCTGGCGCACCTTGTCGCGCACCGTCGGCCACATGGATCGCACCGCGGCCGCGTTGAGCTCGCCGGGCGCGGCGGGGGCCGGTTCGGGGACCGGCGCCGGGGCGGGTTCGGGGGGCGGGGGCACCCGGACCGGTTCGGGGACCGCCTCCGGCTTGGGAACGGGCGGTGCGGACCTGGGCGGCACGGGCTCCTTGGGCGGGGTCTGCTCCTTGCGTGGCCGCACGGGCGCGGCCACCGCCGGCGGGTGCGCGGCCGCCGCCTCGGCGGCGGGGATCGACATGTCCAGCCGGGTCTCGATCCGCTCGACGCGCTGCAGCAGCGCCGACTCGGTGTCGCTGGCCGACGGCAACAGCAGCCGCGAGCAGACGACTTCGAGCAGCAGCCGCGGGGCCGTCGCGCCGCGCATCTCGCCCAGCCCCGCCTGCACCACCTCGGCATAGCGGGTCAGGGTGGCCGGCCCGAGCCGGGCGGCCTGGTCGCGCATCCGGTCCAGCACGTCCTCCGGGGCGTCCACCACGCCGCGGCTGACCGCGTCCGGGACCGCCTGCAGGACGATGAGGTCGCGGAACCGCTCCAGCAGGTCGGTGGCGAAGCGCCGGGGATCGTGGCCGGCGTCGATCACCGACTCCACTGCGCCGAACAGCGCCGCCGCGTCCGCGGCGGCCAGGGCGTCCACCGCGTCGTCGATCAGCGCGACGTCGGTGGCGCCCAGCAGCCCGAGCGCCCGCGGGTAGGTGACGTGGGGCCCCCCGGGACCAGTCTCAGAGCCGGCCAGCAGCTGGTCGAGCACCGACAGCGTGTCGCGCGGGGAGCCGCCGCCGGCGCGGATCACCAGCGGGAACACCGCGTCGTCGACGACGACGCCCTCCTGCTCGCAGATCCGGCCGATCAGCGCCCGCATGGTCTTCGGCGGCAGCAGCCGGAAGGGGTAGTGGTGGGTGCGCGACCGGATCGTCGGCAGCACCTTCTCCGGCTCGGTGGTCGCGAAGATGAAGATGAGGTGCTCGGGTGGCTCCTCGACGATCTTGAGCAGCGCGTTGAAGCCCGCGGTGGTCACCATGTGCGCCTCGTCGATGATGAACACCCGGTAGCGCGACTGCGCCGGCGCGTAGAACGCCCGGTCGCGCAGCTCGCGGGTGTCGTCCACGCCGCCGTGGCTGGCCGCGTCCAGCTCCACCACGTCGATGCTGCCCGGGGCGTTCGGGGCCAGCGCCGTGCACGATTCGCACACCCCGCACGGATTGGCCGTCGGCCCCTGGACGCAGTTCAGCGACCGGGCCAGGATGCGCGCCGACGACGTCTTCCCGCAGCCGCGCGGCCCGGAGAACAGGTAGGCGTGGTTGATCCGGCCGGCCTCCAGGGCGATCGACAGCGGCTCGGTGACGTGCTCCTGCCCCACCACCTCGGCGAAGGTTGCCGGTCGGTACTTGCGGTAGAGGGCCACGGTCAGCAGGCTACCGAGGCACGGTGACTGGCGCCCGTGGGGCATCGGGTGTGCATCGGTGGCTTTCGGTGTGCGGCCCGGGTCGACTCGCGCGGCGTGTCGCCGCCGTCAGCTCACACCGGATGCCGCGGACACCAGCAGCGCCTCCGACGCCGCCAGCAGCGCGCAGGTGGCCAGCCCGTCGACGGCGTTACGCAGGTCCGGCAGCGACGGGAACGTGGGAGCGATCCGGATGTTCTTGTCCTCCGGGTCTTTCCGGTACGGGAACGACGCGCCCGCCTCGGTCACCGCGATGCCGGCGTCCTTGGCCAGGGCCACCGTCCGCCGCGCCGTCCCGGGCAACACGTCGAGGCTGATGAAGTAGCCGCCCTGGGGTTCGGTCCACGAGGCGATCTTGGAGTCGCTCAGCCGCTTGTCCAGGATGTCCAGCGCCAGCTCGAATTTCGGCGCCAGGATCTGCTGGTGGCGCAGCATGTGCAGGCGCACGCCGTCGGCGTCGCGGAAGAAGCGCAGGTGCCGCAGCTGGTTGACCTTGTCCGGACCGATCGACTTCTTCCCGGCGTACTGCAGGTACCAGGCGATGTTGCCCAGCGATCCGCCCAAAAAGCTCACGCCGGCGCCGGCGAAGGTGATCTTCGACGTGGACGCGAACACGTAGGGCCGGTTGGGGTTGCCGGCCGCGGCGGCCAGCCCCAGCACGTCGATCTGGTGCGGGAAGTCATGCGTCAGCGTGTGCACGGCGTAGGCGTTGTCCCAGAACAGCCGGAAGTCGGGGGCGGCCGTCCGCATCTGGACCAGGCGGCGCACGGTCTCCCACGAGTAGGTGATCCCGGTCGGGTTGCCGAACACCGGCACCGTCCACATGCCCTTGATGGCGGGGTCGACGGCGACCAGCTCCTCGATCAGGTCGACGTCGGGACCGTCGGCCAGCATCGGGACGGGGATCATCTCGATGCCCATCGTCTCGGTGATGGCGAAGTGCCGGTCATAGCCGGGGACGGGGCACAGGAACTTGACGCCGTCCTGCTCCTTCATCCATGGGCGCTGCGAGTCCACACCGCCGTAGAGCATCGAGAAGGCGACGAGGTCGTGCATCAGCTCCAGGCTGGAGTTGTTGCCTGCGATCAGGTTTTGCACCGGGATGCCGAGCAGCTCGCCGAAGATGGCGCGCAGCTCGGGCAGGCCGTGCAGGCCGCCGTAGTTGCGGGTGTCGGTGCCCTCGCTGTCGCGGTAGTCGTCGCCGGGCAGGCTCAGCAGCTGGTTGGACAGGTCGAGCTGCTCCGGCGCCGGTTTGCCGCGGGTGAGGTCCAGCGCCAGCTTCTTGGCCTGCAGCTCCGCGTAATCCTGCTGGTTGCGCGCGTGTGCGGCGGCAAGCTCATCCGGGCTGAGGGAATCGAAAGACACCATGGGCCCTTTCGCCTTGAACGCTGGAAGACCAGTGGCGATCGCAAGCGCGGCGGAGCCGGGCGAAGCGGGTCGTCACTCGTCTAACGCGGTGGCGATCGCAAGCGCGGCGGAGCCGGGCGAAGCGGGTCGCCACTCATCGGACATAGGGGACCCCGCGCACCCGACAGAGCCCATTGACCCTTGCTGCCTTCCGGCCCTGGGGGAGTTCACAGGATAGACGCCGCGCGGGGTCCACGGCGAGTCTAATACCCGGCCCGCAGTAACCGGCGGCGGCCATCTCGAGCGCGGAGCGGCCTCGGTTACCATGGCCACGGAGGATTCGCCTAGTGGCCTATGGCGCTCGCCTGGAACGCGGGTTGGGTTAACAGCCCTCGCGGGTTCAAATCCCGCATCCTCCGCAATTGGTCCGCCATGCGGACCGGCACGAATTGGCCTGGATTCGGGTTGACCGCCTTTAGGCTGGCGTGAACTCACCAGCACGAGGAGGGGTATGGGGCGCAAGATCGCCGTGCCGTGGCACCTGCTGTTCTCCTTCGCCGCCGGCGCCCTTTACTTTTTTTTCGTGCTGCCCCGCTGGCCGGAGCTGATGGGTGACACCACGCATACGTTGGGAACGGCCCTGCGGATCGCGACGGGCGCGCTGTTCGGCCTGGCCGCGCTGCCCGTGGTGTTCAACCTGTCGCGGGTGCGCAAGCCGGAGCTGGGAACGCCGCAGCTGGCCCTGAACCTGCGGGTCGCCTCGATCGTGTGCCACGTGCTGGCGGGCGTGCTCATCATCGGCACGGCGATCAGCGAGATCTGGCTGAGTTTGGACGCCGCCGGGCAGTACCTGTTCGCGATCTACGGCGCGGCCGCCGCGGTCGCGGTGCTTGGGTTCTTCGCGTTCTACCTGTCGTTCGTCGCCGAGTTGCCGCCGCCCCCGCCGAAACCGATCAAGGAGAAGAAGCCGAAGACACGTCGGTTGCGCCGCAAGAAGGGCGCGGAGGCCGACGAGGCCGAAGACACCGAGGCCGACGAGGTCGACGACGCCGAGGCCGCCGAGGCCACCGAAGCCGTCGAGGCCGAAGACACCGAGGAAGCCGCCGAAACGGCGGAGACCGAGCAGCCCGAGACCGTCACGGCCGAGGCCCCCGAAGCCACCGAAGAGCCCCCGGCGGAAGAGACCGCCGAGGCCGGCGAGGAAACCGAGCACACGGAAGCTGCCCAGGCAAGGCTGCGCAACCGTCGCCCGACGGGCAAGGGGTCGCACCGGATGCGGCGCCGGCGCGCCAGGGGCGGCGTCGCCGTCGAAGAAGCCCTCGACGAGGAATAGACGAGGACTGATCAGCCGCGCCGCCGCAGGCGCTCCACGTAGGCGGTGATGCGCGCCAGCGTCTCGTCCGCGCCCCACATCCGGCGTACCTCGTCGTCGCCGGCGCCGCCGTCGCGGATCCGCGCCAGCGTCGGGGCCCGCAGCTGTGCCTTCGTCTGGCGATAGGCGTCGGCGGGGATGCCGCCGAGGTCCGACGCCTCCGCCACGGCCGCCCCGAGGAGGTCGTCGGCCACCACCCGGTGGGCGAGCCCGCGGGCCACGGCCTCGGGTCCCCGATAGCTGCGCCCGCCCAGCAGCACTTCCTCGGCGTGGTCCCCGCAGGCGTAGCGCATGACCTCCAGCGCGGCGACCGGGAACGGCACCCCGACGCGCACCTCGGCCGCCCCGATCTGCGCTTCGGGGCCGATGAGGCGCCGGTCGCAGGCGCACGCGAGCACGCAGCCCCCGGCGATCGCGGCCCCGTTGACCGCGGCGACGGTCGGGCCCGGATAGGAGAACATCGCCTCGAACGCCGCGGACAGCGCCGGGACCAGCCGATCGGTGTACCCGGCGCCGCCCTCGACCACGCGGTTCAGGTCGACCCCGGCGCTGAACGCCCGGCCGGCCCCGGTGACGACCAGCGCGCCGGCGCCCGAACGCCCGAGGTCGCGAACCGCCAGGGTCAGCTCGTCGAGCAGCTCGACGTCCTGGGCGTTGACGGGGCCCGACGACATGGTCAGCACCTGCACTGTTCCCGCGGTCTTGATGTCGATCATGGCCACTTCCTCGGTCAGCGGTTCACGGCCGCGATGACGACCGGGATGTCGGTGTTCTCGTCGGTGTGATAGCTCGCGCACACGCGGTGATAGCCGTCGGCGATCTGCAACGGGACACCGGCCGCGAAGTCGCCGCGCACCAGCAGGATGGGCGACAGCGGTTGGCCCTTCTCGATTTTGGTCAGGTCCGCCGCGACGTGCGGATTGTCGGGCGGCAACAGGCCGAGCCGGGCGGCGCGCAGGATGTCCTTGGCCTTACGGTGCGCGACGGTGCCGGCCTTCAGCTTCTTGATCACCTTTTTCACGGTCGCGGGGTCCGCGAGCATGGTCAGGTAATCCGCCGCCGCCGGAAAGTCGTGCGGCTCAGGCTTTTCCAGCCACTTCACGCTCAGCATCCCGGGCTCCCTTCGTCAGCGCCGACCCGTCGCAGCCTACCGGCTGGGCGCCGCGGAATTTGGGATCGGTAGCGGGGCGGGCGGTCTGTACTTGCGCCATGGCGAAGCCACCGGGGCGACGCATGAAGGAAGGAACCGCAAGTGAAACGTCTTCTCGTGGCAGCGATTGGGACACTGGGCGCCGCGTCGGTGCTGGTGGGATGCTCCAGCGGCGGCCACACGGCCGGTCCCGCGTCGAGCACGGCACCCAGCGTCGCCCACGGCGGCGGGGCGCAGGTCAAGGTGGGCGGCGCCGACCTGGCGGGCCTGGACCCGGCCTCGGTGACCTGCGTCAAGACCGGCGGCAAGATCAACATCGGCAGTGGCTCCAGCGGCGGCCGGCAGGCGCTCGCCGTCGTGATGACCGACGAGGCCACCCCGAAGGTCGAGTCGCTGGCCATGGTCGTCGACGGCAACGCCCTGTCGGTCAGCAACGGCATGGGCGCGAAGGTCGGCTCGGCCGACGTGGCGGTGGACGGCAAGACCTACACCATCACGGGCCAGGCGCAGGGCGCCGACCTGAAGAACCCGATGGCCGGGATGATCAGCAAGGACTTCAACATCAAGGTGACCTGCGGCTGATCGGATGCGGCCGGGCGGCGGACGTGGCTGGAGCACGCGTCCGCCGCTCGCCGCATTCCCCGCCTGCGCGGCACCCCCGGACTTATGATGCAGCCGTGTCGATTCCCGACGAGTTGGACGGCGCGCGCCGCATGGCATTCGCCGCCGACGAAGCGGGGGCCCGCGACCTGTTGCTGTCGTTGATACCGCGCATCGAGCGGGAAGACCGGGACGATCTGATGCTGGAAGTCCTCGCGCAGCTGGGCCAGGTCTACCTTGACCGCGGCGCGAACGACGGCGTGCGCGAATCGATCCGCCGCATCCGGAACTGCGTGGCGATCTACGCGGGCATGCCCGGCGGCGCCGGCACCGCCGCCCTGGTCCGGCGGTACTCGCGCCGCGCCCAATTTCTGGAAACCGGCCTGGCCGCGGCGATCGGTGACCACGAGGGCGCCGCGGCGGTACTGGCGGTGTTGGACGACGACGACCGCGACTTCCCCGACCTCGCCGACGAACACGCGCGCCTGCGCATCCACGCGCGGGTCCTGTGCGCGGCCGCGCTGTGCGACGACGACCTGCAGGTCCGGTCGGTCCCGTTGTGGCAGCAGGCGATCCGCGATATCGCCGACTACGGCGGGAGCGACGAGGCCGCGGACCACCTCCGGGTGGTCACCGGAATCGGGTACGGCAGGTTTTGCGTCCAAACCGGCCGGCTACCCGAGGCCGGCCCGTGGCTGCGCCGGGCCGAAGCCCGGGCCGAGGCCAACGGCTGGGAATTGGCCGCCGCGCAAGCGCAATTGGAGCGGGCGGCGGCGTGCTGGGCGGCGAACGACCACGCCGGCACCGAGCAACTGGTCTCCACCGCCTATCCGGTCATCGCCCGCCACGCGCGGGCGCACGACGTCGCCCGCTGTTGGCTGTATCTGGGGCTCACCCGGCTGGGGGCCGGCGCGCTGGAAGCGGCCGACGAGTGCTGGGAGCATGCCGAGCGGCACTGGCGGGAACTGGGTAGGCCGCTGCCCCTGCACCGTATCCTGTTGCAGCGGAGCTGGATAGCGATCTTCTGGAGCCGCTTCGCCGAGGCCGTCGAGCTGATCGCCGAGGCCCGCGAACTGCTCGACTCGTGGCCGCGCAGCAACTGGCTGCAGTACGCGCTGCTCGACAACCATCTCGGCACGGTGTGGCGCGCCGACGCGCTTGCGGACCTCGGTTTCGACAGCTCGGGCGATCCCGACGAAACGCTGCAGGAGACCGAGGCGCGGCAGGCGGAGGGGCTCGGCATCCTGCACGGCGAGGTCGGCACCGCCGAATACTGGCGCGGCATGACCAAGCTGCAGCAGGCCGCCGAGCTGAAGGTGCCCGCGGCGCTGGCGGTCGACTCGGTGCGGTATTCGATCGCCGACGCCGGCGCGAGGGCGCGCTGGGCGACCGGCATCTCGGCCCCCGTCCTGGCCGGGGCGTTCGCGGTCGCCTGGGAATGGGAGAACACCGAACTGATCAGCGAACTGGTCGAATACCACAGCGCCCGAGGCACGTTCGGCGCCGGGGTGCCGCGCCCGGCGACCGGCGAATGGGCGTCGACGGCCACCGCACCCGTCCCGCTCGACGCCGAGCCCGAGCCTGCCCCGGCGCTGGCGGCGGCCGGCTCGCCAGCTGCCGGTGGCGCCTCGCTGACCCGGCTCGGCCCGCTGCCGCCGTTGCGGATGCAGCCGGGCGCCGAGCCGATCCTGAGCCGCTATCGGGCGCTGGCGTCGCAGCGCTACGGCCGTGACGTCACCGCGGCCGAGCCCGCCTGGTCCACCTGGCCATGAGCGACGCCGACCGGACCACCCTGGTGCTGCGGTACGCCGACGTCGGGATCGCCACCTACGCGAGCCTGCGGATCGTCGGGCAGCCGTCGCGAACCGTGACCTGGGTCGTCGAAGAGCCGCTGCTGCTCGCCGCCCTGGAGGAGCTGGCGGGCGCCCTGCCCGAGCCGCACGGCGCCGAGGATGCGCGCGACGCCATCGAACGCGCCCTGACCACCGGGCCGTTCGGGGTGCCCGACGCCGAGCTGACGCTCGCCTACATCCTCGGCGTGTTGCTGATCGGCTCCGCCGGCTGGCAGCTGCTGGCCGAGTGCGTGGCCACGCCGCGGGCGGTGCTGTTCGTCACGCCGAGCGCGCGGCTGGCGCGCGTCCCGTGGGGGCTGCTGGCGGTGCCGAAATCGGGACCCAGCAAGGAGGAACTGGTGCGCGCCCGCCAGGAGGCCATCACCGCCGGCGGCCGGGCGGCGGCGCGGATTCCCTGGCAGCTCGCCGATATCGGGCAACACACCGACGGTCACCGGCTGATGGAGTTGGTCGACGTCTTGCTGGCGGTCCCGCCGAGCATCGTGCACGCGCCGCGGGCGCCGGCCCGCTGGGAGGCCAGGAAGGACGGCCCGCCGCTGCTGGTCCTCGACCCGCGGGTGCCCGGGCAACGCCCGGACTCCGCGCTGGGGTCGGTGCTCGGCAGGCCCGCGCCGGAAACGCCGCTGGCGCGGCACTTCACCGACGTGCTGCGACGCCGACCCGTGCTGCCCGCCGTCGACGACGCGGTCAAACTGTTCCGCCGCCGCGACGCCGACCGCACCTGGCTGGCCAAGCTGCTCGCCCAGGCCCCGAGCAGACTGCTCTATGTGGGGCACGCGAGTTCGGCCGGCGGCCAAGCGGATCGGGCCGCGCTGCACCTCGCCGACGCCGCCGAGACTCCCGGCGACGCCGACGCGATCGGCGATCACCGCCCGCTGACCGCGTCGGACCTGATGGCCCTCCAACTGCCGATGCCGCCGCGGGTGGCCCTGCTCGCCTGCGGGTCGGGCGGCGACTACCAATTCGACGAGGCGACCGGGCTGGTGGCGGCGACGATCCTGGGCGGCGCCCAGTTGGTGACGGCCACCCTGTGGTCGCTGCCCACCGCCGCCGCGTATCGGCAGTTCACCACGGGCGCCGCCGATCCCATGGCCGACGTGGTCACCGCGGTGGACCGCGCCCATGACGGCGACGCGGACGCCGGGTGCGCGGTGAACCGCTGGCAGCGCGACCGGATGCGCCGCTGGCGCGACGGCGATCTCACGGCCAGCCCGCTGTATTGGGGCGCGGTGGTCACGTTCGCGGTGGACGGCGCGCGCTAACGCTCAGCGCGAGGCCACGAACGACGCGTGCACGGCCAGCACGTCGTCGGGCAGCGAAAGCTCCTCGCGCGCAGCCGGATCGAATGCGACCAGGACGACCACGCCGGGCCGCAGCAACGACACGTCGAGATCGTCGCCGCAGCGCGCCAACTTGCCGACGAACGTCTCCCCGGAGACGGCGACAACCTCGATGAAGACCTGACGCTCGACCGTGCGCACGGTGCCGACCCCGACGGCGCGGTCCCCGCCGCCCCGCCGCCGGGCGCACCTGAGCCGGTCAACCAGTGCCGACAGCTTTCTCATGCGACAAGGGTGCGGCGACCGGCCGGCTACCGAACCCAACTTTTCGGCTGCCGCGAGCCGCGCGATGCCCCTATTCTGTGCAGATGAGCGCGGATTCACCGCTGGCCGTGGCGGTCGGCCACCCCCGCCGGTCGGTGATCGACGCGGCGTGGCGCGCGATCGGGCCCGGCGTCGAGGTGCTCAGCGGCGACGACGGCGGACCGTTGAGCCGCACCGTCAAACGCATCATCGACCCGCTGGTGCTTCGCTTGCGGTCGAACCCGCAATATTCGGCCCCCGTCGTCGGCCCCGAAACCGCCGCGGCGATGCGAGAGCTGATCGTCGGCAGCGGCCCCGAATTGCGCTCGGCCGCAGCATGGTTCGAGGTCCTCAAGCTGGAGCGCCGCAGGCAGCGCATCCGCACCGGAAACGCCCAGGAACTGTACTTTCCGGTGTGCTTCGAGCTGGCGGTGACGAAAGGCCCTCCGGCGCCGCAGGATCGCGATACGGCGGCGGCGGTGCTGGGCGACGTCCACCAGGGCCGCGACCGCACCGCGATCGAGGTGCTGCATCGATACGTGGCCGACCCCGAAACGGTCGCCAAGCTGACCGATCAGCTCGACCGCAGCTGGCGCGACGTGCGCGCCGGCGACACCGTCACCGCCCCGTTCCTCGCCGAGCTCACCACGGTGCTCGGGCCCGCCGACAGCCACCGCGCCGCGACGGCCCGGCAACGCGTCTGGTCGGCGATGATCACCGACGCCACGCCGTACAACCTGGGCGCCCTGGCCCGCGCCGAGGCGCCGCCGCTGCCGTGGTCGCTCGTCGATCTGGGGCTGAGTTCCGCTGCCCCGCAACGCCCCCCGCGCGTCGCGGGCGGATCCGATGGCGACCGGCCGCTGGACCGCAGCGTGGTGGACCGGGTGCGGGCGACCCTGCGCCGCGCCCTGGACCGCGACGCGTTGCCCGACATCCCGCTGCTGTGCGAGGAGGAAGTGGACCGGGCCTGCGCCCCCTGGGGGCTGCTGGGCGAGGACAAACAGGCCACGCTCGTCGCGGGCATCGAGATCGCGGTGGACCTGGCCCCGCTCGACCCGTCCGTCGCCAGCCGCTACGCGCTGGCCGCGCAGATCCAGGCGCGGCTGCGCAAGGAGGCCTATGTGCTGCACGCCCGGCGCTACCTGGCCGAGGGCGGACCGATCCATCCCCGCCAGCGGCAGGTGGTCGACGACCTCGCCGCCTACGCGCAGCCCTACCTGAGCCGGCTGTGGGCGCGACTGCACGGGCGCGACGTGTGGCAGGAGCCCTGCGACGACGTCGACGACGTGCGGTCGCTGCTCGACGGGGTGGCGCGGTCGGTGAGCCTGGACCACCGGCAGCGGATCAAGGCGATGCTGGAATTGCAGGTGGCCGGGTGAGACTGGTTGCCGATTCCGGGCTGTGGACCACCGGGCCCGCCAGCGAGGCGACGCCGCTGGCAGCGGTTCTGGAGGTCAGCGGCGCCGTGCTGTCCTGGACCCTGGACCAGCCAAGCGATCCGGGGGCCGCGGACGACGCGGCCACCCACATCGCCTTCACCGATTTCGGCCGCGCCGACTGGCTGTGGCGGGTGCTCGGCGAATCCGGCCACGTCGCCCTGGCCTCGGCCATGGGCCCGGCGGACGAGCCGCGCACCGTCGACCTCGCCGGCGTGGACATCCTGCCGGGCACGCTTCGCCCGCTGCGCCGGCTCGCCGTGGGGCATTGGTTGCGGCGCTGGTGGCCGGCCAGCCGGCGGGACGGCATCGCCGGCCTCGACCGCGCGCTGCTCGACCTCGAGGTGGCGGTGCTGACCGCGGCCGCGCAGGGGTTCTTCGCCGACGACACCCTGGATTCCGACGTCGCGGGATTGCTGGCGCCGCACGCGGTGGCCCTGGCCGCGCACGCCGCAGACGGTGACCCCCGCGTGCTCGACTTGGTGCGGGCGGGCGCCGACCTGGCCGACGAAGTGGGGGTCGACGGCCCGGGCTGGCCCGAACTCTTTGCCGCCCTTGATGATCCGGGCGCCGCCTGGCCGCCGAGCGGGCGGCGCGACGACTACGCCCTGG
>NZ_GG770553.1:400909-520889 GCF_000164135.1 Mycobacterium parascrofulaceum ATCC BAA-614
GTCGATCGACTGGGGCGGGGTTCCGCCCGGGGTGTTCGACGCGGGCGAGGACACCGTCGACTGGGCGGTGGGGGCCGCCGGGACGGCCGTCGTCCACGCCGCCGTCATCGGGCCGGACGCGCCCACCGGCGTCGCGGTGCGACTGAGCTCGGGGACCGTTTCGGCCGCCGGCGCCCTGGACGCCGGCGGCCGCGCCACCCTCCCCCTGGTCGACGGCCGGCGAGGGCCCCTCACGGAATCCGCCGCCTGGAACCACGACTGGTCGACCACGTCGGTGGTCGTCGGGACCGAGACCACGGAGTCGCCCGAAACCCGGGAACGGGTGCGGCGGTGGGCGCGAGCGCGACTGGACCGGCCGCCCGGCGACGCCTTCCTCGCCGAGATATTGGCGGCCGAATCCGCCTACTAACCCCGACCACCGTTCCCTATGCTGAGCGAGTGCCAAACAACTATCGAGTGGTCCAGTGGAACACCGGCAATGTCGGCAAGAGCTCGCTGAAGTCGATCGTCGCCAACCCCACCTACGAATTGGTCGGCTGCTACGCCTGGTCGGCGGACAAGGTCGGCCGCGACGCCGGCGAACTCGTCGGGATCGCGCCGCTGGGGGTGGCGGCCACCAACGACGTGGACGCGCTGCTCGCGCTGAAACCCGACTGCGTGGTCTACAACCCGATGTGGATCGACGTCGACGAGCTGGCCCGCATCCTGTCCGCGGGGGTCAACGTGGTGACCACGGCGTCGTTCATCACCGGCGGAAACCTCGGCGCCGGCCGCGAGAAGCTGGCGGAGGCCTGCGAGAAGGGCGGCGCCACGATCTTCGGGTCGGGCGTCAGCCCGGGTTTCGCCGAGCTGCTGGCGATCGTCTCGGCGATGGTGTGCAACCGGATCGACAAGGTCACGGTCAACGAGGCCGCCGACACCACGTTCTATGACTCACCGGAAACCGAGCGGCCGGTGGGCTTCGGGCAGCCGATCGACCACCCGGAGCTGCAGGCGATGGCGGCCAAGGGGACGGCCATCTTCGGCGAGGCCGTCCGGCTGGTCGGCGACGCGCTCGGCGTCGAACTCGACGAGGTGCGCTGCGTCGCCGAGTTCGCCCAGACCACGGCGGATCTCGAGATGGCGTCGTGGACCATCCCGGCGGGCTGCGTGGCGGGCGTCTACATCAGCTGGCAGGGCATCGTCGGCGACACCACCCTGATCGACCTGAACGTGCGGTGGCGCAAGGGGCAGACGCTCGAACCGGACTGGAAGATCGAGCAGGACGGCTGGGTCATCCAGATCGACGGGCAGCCGACGGTGACCACCAAGGTCGGCTTCCTGCCGCCGCCGTACTTCGCGGCCACGACCATCGAGGAGTTCATGGACCTCGGGCACATCATGACCGCGATGCCCGCGATCAACGCCATCCCCGCCGTCGTCGCCGCGGCACCCGGCATCGTCACCTACGCCGACCTTCCGCTGACGCTGCCGCGTGGCAACGCCTATGTCAGCATGGAGCGGTGATTGGCAGGCGCATCGTCGTCGGCGTTGCGGCCGCGCTGAGTTCGGCGGCGCCGGCCGGACCGATCGGCCTTCCCGCCGCTGCCGCCGACCCGTGCCCCGCCGTCGAGGTGGTGTTCGCCCGCGGCACCGGCCAGGCGTCCGGCGTCGGCCAGGTGGGTCAGGCGTTCATCGATGCGCTCGGGCCGCAGCTCTCCGGGCGCTCGATGGGCGTGTACGCGGTGAACTACCCGGCGACAACGGCTTTCGCGACGAGCGCCCAAGCCGGCTCCGACGACACCGTCGCCCACGTGCAGGACATGATCGGCCGGTGTCCCGGCACCCGACTGGTGCTCGGGGGGTTCTCCCAGGGCGCCGGCGTCATGGACCTGGCCACCAAGGCCCTGCCGCCGCAGGCGGCCGGCCACGTCGCGGCGATCGCCGTCTTCGGCAATCCGACCAGCCCGCTGGCGAACAGCCTCGCCGGCACGGTGTTCCCGCCGATCGGTCCGCCTTATGCCGCCAAGACGATCGACGAGTGCGCCGACGGCGACCCGGCGTGCTCCGGCGGGGGCAACGTGCTGGCGCACGGCTCGTACGTGCAGTCGGGCATGACCACCCAGGCCGCGAACTTCGTCGCCGCCCGCCTATAGGGAGGCCGTGCGCCGGGCCGGTTTGGCGTAGCCGGCGCCGAGCGCGGGCACCCGCAGCGGGCCCTGGTCCCGCGCGGCCATGATGGCGTTGCGCAGCGGACGGGCCAGTCCCGCAAAGGATCCCATGTCGAACAGCAACGGTGTCAGCAACCGGTTGTGGACGAAACCGAACGAGCTGCCCGCTTCGGGGTCGGCCCAGCCGAGCGTCCCGCCGAGGCCGACGTGGCCGAAACCGCGCAGCAGCCCGGGCACCGGCGATTCGTGGTAGCCGAGGTGAAAGGGCATGGGCACCACCATGTTCGCGTCGGGCCACTTGCGCCGCGCCTGCCCCGCCAGGCCCCGCGCCAGCTCCTCGGACAGATATTTCTTGCCGTCGATGCGGCCGCCGTTGGCCAGCGCGGCGTACATCTTCGCCAGCCCGCGGCCGGTCACCACGCCGTTGGCGGCGGGGACCTCCCCGTCGAGGAACGGGGTGTCCCCCTTGATCAGCGAGACGACGCCGGGAAAGTACATCGCGCCCAGCGCGCCGGAGAACGGCAGGCCGGCCACCTTCGGCGCGATGAAGTTGAACACCGGGGTGCGCAGCCGGCCGTGCGGTATCAGGATCTCCGCGGGCGTGGTCGGCGAGCCCTCCGGCGGGCGGCCGAGGTGCAGGCCGTCGGTGTCGAGCGGCCGCGCGACCTCCCGGCGGATCAGTTCACGCATCCCCTTGCCCGTCACCGCCCTGGCCAGACCGGACAGCAGCCAGCCGTAGGTCAGCGCGTGATAGGCCTGCACGCCGCGCAGATGGTCGACCGGCGCGGCGGCGAGGCGCTCCTCCATCAGGGCGTGGTCCATCAGTTGCGTCTTGGTGACGCCGCGCAGATGCGACAACCCGGAGCGGTGCCGCAGGACGTCGCGCACCGTGATCCCCGCCTTGCCGTTGGCGGCGAACTCGGGCCAGTATGCGGCGACGGGTTCGTCGTAGGACAGCAGGCCGCGGTCGGCGAGCCGATGGATCACGGCCGACGCGACCCCCTTGGTCGCCGAGAACACCATCGCGCCGGTGTCGGCCGTCCAGCGCCGGGTGCCGGCCCGGTCCGACCAGCCCGTCCAGACGTCGACGACGGGCACGCCGTCGATGTAGACGCTCAGCGCGCCGCCGCCGAACCTGCGCCCGGGAAACAACTGCGCGAACAGCTTGACGACGTTGCCGAAGTGGGGGTCGGCCGCGCCCGACACGCCGCGCGGCAGACCGTCGTCGGTGGCCAGCAGGACCGACGGTGTCACGGTGCCGCGCCGCCCCGCCACCACGAGGACGAAGCTATCAGTCGCGCCCCGCCCAAATGGGAAGATTCGGCTAGCGGGGCGGTTCCTGGAGGTCCGGTGGTTCGGGCGGCGGTGCGGGCGGCGACTCATTCAGGTACCTGCGGAGGCGCAGCAACTGGTTGACCACCATGCCGATGCCCAGCAACATCAACCCCACCACTATTGCCACCACGATTGCGGCGCTCACGACCTCCATGATGGCAGGACGGGGGTTTCAATATGTCCCGCCGCGGGGTAGCCACCCCGGCATGAGCAACGAGGACAAACTGAAGAACAAGATCGAAGACCTGGGCGGCCGGGCCAAGGAGGCCATCGGCAAGGTCACCGGTGACCACGACACCAGGGACGAGGGCCGGGCCGACCAGGCGAAGTCCAGCCTCAAGGACGCGGGCGAAAAGGTGAAAGACGCGTTCAAGAAGTGAGCGGGCTCGCCGCGCTGCGCCAGCTGCCGGCGCTCGTCGGGCTGGCGGCGTTGACGGCCGCGGCGCTGGTGGCCAGCGTGCCCAGCCCGTCGGCGTCGGCCGCGCCGTGTCCCGACGTCGAGGTCGTGTTCGCGCGCGGGTCGGGCGAGCCCCCCGGCATCGGCGGCATCGGCGGGTCGTTCGTGGATGCGCTGCGCTCGCAGATCGGCTCCCGCTCGCTGGGTGTGTACGCGGTCAATTACCCTGCCAGCACTGACTTTTCGAACCCCAACTTCCCCAGCACGGTCATCGACGGCATCCGCGACGCCAGCTCGCACGTCGAAGCCACGGCCAAGAACTGCCCCAACACCCGCGAGGTCCTCGGCGGGTACTCACAGGGCGCGGCTCTGGCGGGGTATGTCACCTCGGCGGCGGTGCCGCCGGGCGTGCCCGCGTCCGCCGTGCCCCCGCCCATGCCGGCGGACGTCGCGAACCACGTCGCCGCGGTCACCCTGTTCGGCACGCCGTCGGGCGACTTCCTGCAGAAGTATCACGCCCCGCCGCTGGCGATCGGACCCCTGTACCAGCCGAAGACCCTCGAGCTGTGCGCGCAGGGCGATCCGGTGTGCGGCAGCGGTAACGGCAACGATCTCGCCGCGCACACCTCCTACGGAATGAACGGCATGACGAGTCAGGCCGCCAACTTCGCCTCCAGTCACCTGTAGGCCGGGCGGGTACTGCAAAGATCGCACCATGCGCGTTCTGATCACAGGCGGTACGGGATTCGTCGGCGGCTGGACGGCCAAGGCCATCGCCGACGCGGGGCACTCCATCCGGTTTCTGGTGCGCAACCCCGGCAAACTGAAGACGTCGGTGGCCCAGCTCGGCGTCGACGTGTCCGACTTCGCCGTCGCCGACATCACGGATCGGATGGCGGTGCGCGCGGCGCTCGACGGATGCGAGGCCGTCGTGCACAGCGCCGCGCTGGTCGCCACCGACCCGCGCCAGAAGACGCAGATGCTCACCACCAACATGCAGGGCGCCCAGAACGTCCTCGGTCAATCGGTCGAGCTCGGGTTGGACCCCATCGTCCACGTGTCGAGTTTCAGCGCGCTCTTTCACGCCGGCCTGGAGCAGCTGTCGGCGGACCTGCCGGTCGTCGGTGGGGCGGATGGCTACGGAACCTCGAAGGCGCAGGTGGAGATCTATGCCCGCGGCTTGCAGGATGCGGGTGCGCCGGTGAACATCACCTACCCGGGCATGGTCATCGGTCCGCCGGTGGGTGACCAGTTCGGGGAGGCCGGCGAAGGTGTCAAGGCGGCCTTGCAGATGCATGTGATCCCGGGCCGGAGCGGGGCCTGGCTGATCGTCGACGTGCGCGACCTGGCGGCCCTGCATGCGGCGCTGCTGGAGCCCGGCCGCGGCCCGCGCCGCTACATGGCGGGCGGCCACCGCGTCCCGGCGGCGGAGCTGGCGAAGATGCTCGGCGAGGTGTCCGGGTCGGCGATGGTGTCGGTTCCGATTCCCGACACCGCGCTGCGCGTCGCGGGGGCGGTGATGGATCAGGCCGGCCGGTTCCTGCCCTTCGATACGCCGTTCACGTGGGCCGGGATGCAGTACTACACGCAGATGCCGGCATCCGACGACTCGCCCAGCGAACGCGAACTCGGCATCACCTATCGGGACCCGCGAGAGACCCTGGCCGACACGTTCGAGGCCCTGCGCGCCGTGGGCTGAGCGCCGGCGCCGTGGAGGAGGATCGACGGATGAAAAGTGTGACGTGCACCAACGCGAAGCTCGAAGTCGTCGACGCCCCGACGCCGACCCCCACCAAGGGGCAGTTGTTGATCGACGTCCTGCGGTGCGGCATCTGCGGATCGGACCTGCACGCGCGGCACCACTGCGACGAGCTCGCCGACGTGATGGCCGAATCCGGGTACGACGCTTTCATGCGCTCGGATCAGCGCGTCGTGTTCGGCCACGAATTCTGCGGTGAGGTGGTCGATTTCGGTCCCGGCACCCGGAAGGCGCCGCGGCCGGGGACGCGGGTCGTGGCCCTGCCGTTGCTGCGCCGCGGCAAGGAGGTGCACGGGATCGGGCTGTCGACGATGGCGCCCGGCGCCTACGCCGAACAGTTGCTCGTCGAGCAGTCGCTGACGTTCGCCGTCCCCAATGGGTTGTCCCCCGAGATCGCCGCGCTGACCGAGCCGATGGCCGTCGGGTGGCACGCCGTGCGGCGCGGCGAGGTGGGCAAGCGCGACGTCGCGATCGTGATCGGTTGCGGGCCCATCGGTCTCGCGGTGATCAGCATGCTCAAGTCGCACGGCGTGCGCACCGTCATCGCAAGTGACTTCTCACCCGGACGCCGCGCGCTGGCGACGGCGTGCGGAGCCGACATCGTCGTCGACCCGGCGCACGGCACGCCCTACGAAACGGCGGCGGGCCGCAAACACCTGCACGGCATCCTCGAGGCCTTCGACCTGGCGGTCGGCACGATCGAGAAGCTCCAGCGGCTCCGGTTGCCGTGGTGGCATGTCTGGCGCGCCGCCGACGCGGTCGGCGCCGCGACGCCCAAGCACCCCATCGTCTTCGAATGCGTCGGCGTGCCCGGCATCATCGACGACATCATCGCCAACGCCCCGCTGTTCTCGCGCGTCGTCGTCGTCGGGGTCTGCATGGGCGCGGACCGGATTCGTCCCGCCATGGCGATCAACAAGGAGATCGACCTGCGATTCGTCCTCGGCTATACGCCGCTGGAGTTCCGCGACACCCTGCATATGCTCGCCGACGGCAAGGTCGAGGTCGCGCCGCTGATCACCGGGACGGTCGGGTTGTCCGGCGTCGACGCCGCGTTCGACGCGCTCCGCGATCCCGAGGCGCACGCAAAGATCCTGATCGACCCCGGGAGCGACGCTAATCGGCCGGTTTGATCTCCAGGCCGACGTGCACCTTGTCGATGCCACCCCGAACGATCGAGTGCGCGTAGAACCACCAGGCGTGGTACCAGTACCGCTTGAGCACGGCGTTGTAGACGCGCCGCGTCTCCGACTTCGGCAGCACCCGGGCGATGCCCTCGACCTCTTCGCTCTTGGGTTTGCCCAGCGCGCCGCTCTTGGCGATCGTCACCCGGGGCGTGTTCTTGATCCGCTTGGTTTTCCACGACCCGTCGTCGGTGATGACCAGCAGCTTGTCCCCCTCGGGAACACCCCAGATCGGGGTGGGCTTGGGGCGGCCGTCCTTGGTGAACGTCGTCAGCAGCAGGTACTTGGATCCGATGACGTCGGCGAAAGTGGGAGGCACGGCCTTCCTTCCTTTTCGTGAACACTGCGAACCCAGTTCCCCGATCACGCCACTTCCTAATCCTGGCCCCTCCCCCGGCTAGACTTTTGGGCGCTCGCCCAAAAGTCGGCCACAACGGCCCCTCGACAGGAACTCCGCGCCATGACCGCTCCCGAACGACGCAAGGCGCGCGATTCCACGACGCGCGACACGCTGATCGACGCGACCATCCGGATCATGGTCGATGAGGGCTACGCCGCCGCGACGTCGCGCCGGGTGGCGGCCGAAGCCGGCGTCAAGCCGGCCCTGGTGCACTACTACTTCCCCACCATGGACGACCTCTACCTGACCGTTTTTCGGCGCGGCGCCGCGGCCTACCTGGAGCGCCAGCAGCGCGCACTGGCCTCCGACCGCCCGCTGCATGCCTTGTGGGACACGCTCATCGAGCCCAAGGACACCCGCCTGCTGCTGGAGTTCATGGGTCTGGCCAACCACCGCAAGGCGATCAGGGCCGAGATCGCCGCCTGGTCGGACCGGTGGCGCGAAATGCAGATCACCGCGCTGAATTTCATTGTCCGCGAACATGACCTGGACACCGGCGACTTCCCGCCCGCCGGCATCGCGGTCGTCATCGCCGCGGTCGGCCGGATGCTGATCCTGGAGCAGGCGCTGGGCGCCACGACCGGCCACTTGGAGGCCGTCGCGCTGGTGAACCGGATCGTCGACCGGTTCGAGATGCCCCGGTAACCCGTTTCAGGGCAAGATGATTCGCAGCCGCTCCCAGCCGCGCACGGTCGACGTCGAGGCCAGTTGCGCGGTTTCGTAGTCGATGCCCCATTCGGGCCAGCGGTTGAGGAGCTCGTCCAGCGCGACGCGGCCCTCGAGGCGGGCCAGGTTCGCCCCGAGGCAGTAGTGCACGCCCTTACCGAACGTGATGTGCGAGATGTTGTCGCGGCGGATGTCGTAGGTGTCGGGATCGGTGTAGCGGCGGGGATCGCGGTTGGCGGCGCCGAACAACAGCAGCATGGCGCTGCCCGCCGGAACGGTCGTGCCGTAGCACTCGAAATCCCTTGCCATCCAGCGGGCGACATGCGGGCCGGTCGGCTCGAATCGTAGCGTCTCGTCGACGGTACGGGTCAGCAGCGACCGGTCCTGGTGGACCGCCCGCCGCTGGTCGGGATGTTCGGCGAGCACCTTGGCCAGCCAGCCGATCAGCCGGCCGGTCGTCTCGTTGCCCGCCCCGGCGACCACCTGCGTGTAGTGCAGCACCTCCTTGCGGGTCAGCTTGCGGTGCACCCCGTGCTCGTCGTCGAACTCGACGTTGAGCAGCGTCGTCATCAGGTCGTCGGAGGGGTTCTTGGACCGCCACTGGACATAGTCGGCGTAAATCCGGCCGTCGGCGATGGAGTCGGCGTCGGCGACCTTCAGCGGGGCGCCCGGCTTGGTGCGCAGGTTCGCGTCGTTGGCGTCGCGCACGGAAACCTGTTCGGATTCCGGGATTCCCAGCAACATCCCGATCACCCGCATCGGCATCATCGAGGCGAGCTCGGCGATGATGTCGAAGCCCGAGGACCCGACGAGCGGGTCCAGGCACCGCACGCAGTATTGCCGAATCTGGTCCTCGAGTTCCGCCATCCGGCGCGGCGTGAACACCCGCGACATCAGGCCGCGCAGCCGCGTGTGTTCGGGCGGGTCCTGGAACATCATCACCCCGCCGGGCATGTCGAATTTCGACTGGATGAGCTCGAGGATGTCGCTGCGCTTGTTGGAGAACGTCTCCCAGTTGGCCAGCGCGCGCTCCACGTCGGAGTGCCGTGACAGCGCCCAGAAGTCGTGGCGCTCGTTGTAGTAGATGGGCGCCTCTTCGCGCAGCCGCGCGTAGGTGGGATACGGGTCGGCGTTGATGTCGACGTCGTAGGGGTCGTAGTAGACGTCCGCCCGGCCCATCGCCACCTCCATCCGCAGCGGTTTGGGCGATCGCCCAAATCTCGGCGCACCCATGTCTAGCAGCGGGGACGGCGGGCAGTCAAGACACCCGGCCGGGGCGTCCCGGGCGGGGTTGACCCGGCCACCGGTCCGGATCTGTGAAGATTTCGCGCCCCGGTGTGAAGCCTTCGTTAAGAGCGCGGCATGCCGGCGATCGGACCGGCACCGTGGAGGCATGACGCCCTTCGAGCCGGCCGCCGCTGTCCCGCGGCCGCGGCTGGAACGGCTCGTTTCGGGCACCGACGTTCGTGCGCGGGCCGACCGCTTGCGGGTCACGGCGGCCTACGCCCTGATGCTGCTCGCGGTCTCCGTCACGCTGACGGCGCTGGGTCGGCACACCCGGGCCGCGGTCGTCAGGGAGATGAGCACCAACCTGCACAACCTGGCGCACGGCCACCTGGGCGCGCTGGTCGGCAGCGCCTTCGTCAGCGATGGCGGCGACGTCTATCTCTGGTTGCCGGGGTTGGTGTGCCTGCTGGCGCTGGGCGAACTCATCTGGCGCGGCAGGGGCCTGCTGATCACCTTCGCGGTCGGCCATATCGGCGCCACCGTGATCGTCGCCGTCGGGTTGGTTGCCGCGGTCGAGACCGGCCGCCTGCCGTTCTCGGTCGCCCGGGCCACCGACGTCGGCATCAGCTACGGCGCGGTGTGCGTGCTGGGCGCCCTGACCGCGTCGATACCGGCGCGCTGGCGCCCGGCCTGGATCGGTTGGTGGCTCGGCATCGCGGTGGCGGCGACAGTCGACGCGGATTTCACCGCGTTCGGCCACGTGCTCGCCCTGCTGCTCGGCATGGCGTTGTCATTCCGGTTGCCGTCCATCCCGCGCTGGACGGGCATGCACGCCGCCCTGCTCGTCGTCGGCGCCGCCTTCGCCTACTTCGTGCTCTCGGGGTCGTCGCCGTTGGCGGCTCCCGTCGGCGGGTTGACGGGCGCGGTCATCGCGGTGCCGCTCGCCCGTCGGGTCATGCGGTCCACCGCCGCCTGATCGGTCAGCCCGTCACCGTTTCGACCTGGTAGCGACTCGCCGTCCACGGTGGGGAGTCGGGCGCCGGCGTAAGGGTGATCGTCAGCTGCGCCTTGCCCGCGGTCGCCGGTGGCGGTAGCAGGTAGGTGTCGTCGAGCCACCGGTGAAAAATGTTGCCGCGCGGCTGTAGCCAGGTTCCGACGGGAACGCCGTCGACGGCGATGTCCGCCGACTGGAATCCGTCGGCCTGATCCGACGTGCGGCGCAACAGGATGCCACCGTTGCCCGGGTCGATGTCGACGTGGAAGGTGATCGAGGCGTTGGTGGCGCGGACCGATCCGATCACCGGGCGGGTGTCCTCGGCGCCTTCGTACTGGCTGACCAGCAACTGGTCCGTGGCGTCGCCGTCGGCGTACCCGTGCAGGAGCCGGCTGACCGGATCGGCGGGCCGGACGTCATCGCCGGGTACAAGCGTCTCGTCGAGTTGGGTATAGAGGAAAGCCGTTGAGCTGTAGTCGGGTTGGACCATGTTGCGTTTGCCGTGCTCGATGCCGAAGCGGATCGCGGAGTGGTAGTCGACGGCGTCGGCGAGCATCAGCCGATAGACGGCGACGCAGTAGTCCGCGCAGCCGCCGCCGGCCGTGCGCCGATCGGGTTGGCCGGTGAGCGGGTCGCTGAAGCGGGTGCCGTCCTTGAAATACCAGCCGCCCTCGTAGAGGTCCTCGGTGCCGGTGCCGTACCACTGGGGCGACGAGGCGCCGTCGGTGTAGACGCGCTCGGCACCCTCCAGGAAGTAGGGGGCGGCCTCGCTGAACGCCGTCCGGATCCGGGAGCCCCGGATGGTGTGGCTGACCCCGACGAACTTGCCGTGGCCCCGTTCGTCGGCGAACAGCCAGTCCTGGCCCAGAACCGTCGGCGCGGCGTGCGAGCGAGCGGTGAAATATCCGGCCCTGCCCTCGGCCAGCGCGGGCGCCCACTCGGCGTCGGGGGCGATCGCCACGTCGCTGTCGATACCGGCCACCGGATCTTCGGTGGTGTTGATGAGCGTGACGCGAGCCGCGTGGGCGAAAGGCATGGGCCACCATGCCGACAACGCCAACGACCCCTGCGGCCCTGGGATGGCGGCGAACATCAGCGATCGCACGGTGTCGGCACCCAACCCGGCGCCGAAGAACTCCCCGAGCGGGGAGTCGACCGTCGTCCGGCCGTCGAACTCCATCTGCAGCCGCAGACCGCTGAGAAGTTGATCCGTCGGCTCGGGCAGCCGCAGACGCAGCGCCGAGATGCTGGCGGGACCGGTCGATTGGGCGACCGTCACACCCGCGCCCGGGGGGAGCTCGACAACGCGGCTCTCGTGGACCGCCGGGGCCGCCGGTTTGGGGTCGGTGGTTCCCGCCCCGCGCAGCGTGGCGAGCACGTCGAGCGCGGGGTCGGACGTCGAAAACGTGCTCATGCCGTCGGCCGTGGGGAACTGGCGGTAATCGACGTGGTAGTACTCGAGATTCGCGGCGACGCTGATGCGCATCGACTGCCGGTAGGGCATCGGTACCTTGATGTACACCCCGCCCGGCGACTGCGCCGCGTTCGCCACCAACGGCCATTCGAAGGGCGCACCCAGTGCGCCGTCGACCACCGATTGCAGGGGCGCGTCCAGCACGGTCCGCCCATCCAGTTCGACGCGGACGTTTCCCATCTTGGTCACTTTGCCGCCGTCGCGCGTGAACCAGATCGAATCCACCTCGCCGGCGCCGCGATCCTCCGCGACGACGCAGCCGGCGCCGCCGGCCGTCAGGCATCCGCCGGTGCCGTTGTGATTTCCGGTGGAGAGGTCGAAGTCACCGCCGCTGCGGTCGAAGCTGGAAAACTGCAGGGCTTGGGTGTCGGGACGCAGGTATGGCAACCGGTCCAGCCGGCGGTAGGTGTCCCAGCCGATCAGCCTTTCAGCCGCGCCGTTGCCGCCGGGCTCCGCCGGCGCGTGCGCCGCCATGGTGACGCCGACCGCCGCGGACAGCGCGAAGGCGGACGCCACGCGCCACGCACCCATTACGATCCGCATGGCGACAAAGCTTACGTTTCCCGGTCTGGTTGGCCCGATTTGGAAGCTTCACGGCGGACCGGTTCCCCGGGGCCGCCCAGGTGAAATGCATTCAAGCTATTGATAGTTCCGGAAGGGCGGACCAGAATTGGCTTGAGCCGATCCGTCGGTGTGGTCAACGGTGGTCGTGCGGGTACGCCTGAACGAGTGCACTGGCATGATTGCGTGGGACCCCGGACATACCGACAGACACCTTCGATCGACGATTTCCAGACCGGGAGTACGCATCTTCTTTTTCTTGAGTACGTTTGGAATTCAGTCGCCGGGGTCTTAGGGGCAGGGCGGATAGCGCATTGCTCCTCCGTTTCCCAAGTTGTCCACGCGGAGAATCTTGCCGAGATGAATGCAAATCAGTTCCGGCGGCGCCGGATTGAATCACGGCCCAGGCCGTTTCATTCCATGGCCGGCGACGATTCAGCCGCGGCCCAGCCCCGATCTAATCCGTCGACCCGCGGGCGGCCGCAAATTCGGTGAATCCCATAGCATTCCGCATTGCACTCACGTAATATAACTCCCCTCGGGCGTAATCAGTTCTCCTCAGGAGATGGGAGTGGTTCATGTCTCGTTTGAAGTACAAAGTTGTTCTCGGCTTGGTCCTGGCCGCCACCGCATTGTCAAGTGCCGGGTGCACGCTGCCGTCTATCTCGTGCACCGGTTCTCCCACCGGAATCACCTGCACGCCATAGAACTGCCCGGCGACCGCCGGGTTTGCGCTGACTGGCACGCCTTACTTCGCGTAGGCGTGCCAGTCAGCGCTCCAAGTTCAGCGTCGGCATGGCTAGCCGAAAGCGCCGGTGCGCCAGGCGTGCTCGTCTAACCGACGCATCGCGCTGTGTTTCCGGCGCTAATGTGCCGGCCAAAGCGGTGCCGCCTTACTTTGCGTCTTTCTTCAGGCCCGTATCACGGCTTGGCTGAACGCGTTTAGGCTCGCCCGGCATCTTCGGGTAATTCGGTGGATACGGCATGTCTCCGAGACCGCGATCCTCATCGGCGTCGGCCATCTCCAGCAATCGCGCGATCGACTGCGTCACGTCTTCCATTGCGGCCCAGGGGTCTTCGCGCCCCTTCACCAGGTCGGGAACGGTTGCGATGGTGTAATCGTCGGGTTCCGCACCGGCCAGCTCGTCCCAGGTAAGCGGTGTCGACACCGTCGCGATGGGGGTGGGCCGCACCGAGTAGGCCGACGCCATGGTGCGATCGCGGGCGTTCTGGTTGAAGTCGATGAAGATGCGCTCGCCGCGCTCTTCCTTCCACCACGACGTGGTGACCGCCTCGGGGGCGCGCCGCTCCACCTCGCGGGCCAGTGCAATGCCGGCGCGGCGCACCTCGACGAAATCCCAGTCGGTGGCGATCCGCAGGAACACATGGATCCCGCGCCCACCGGAAGTCTTCGGGTACCCCACCAGACCAAGCTCTTCGAGCAACGGCCGCAGCACGTCGACGGCCACCGTCCGCGCCTGCTCGAAGGCGACTCCCGGCTGCGGATCCAGGTCGATGCGTAACTCGTCAGGATGGTCGGGGTCCGGGCAGCGCACCTGCCACGGGTGCAACGTGATGGTACCCATCTGTGCCGCCCACACGATCGCCGAGGGGTGCGTCACCTTCAGCGCGTCCGCGGTGCGGCCGGAGGGAAACGTGACCCGGCAGGTCTGCAGATAGTCGGGATGGTGCTGCGGAATCCGCTTCTGGTAGATCTCCTCGCCGTCGACCCCGTCCGGAAAGCGCTGCAGATGGGTGGGCCGGTCACGGAGCGTGTCGAGCATCGGGCCGCCCGCGACGGCGCGGTAGTACTCGACGAGCCGCCGTTTGGTACCTTTCGAGCCCAACTTGGGGAAATACACCTTGTCCGGATTCGTCAGGCGCACCGCCACACCGTCGACGTCGAGCTCTTCTGCAGCAGCCATACCGAAGATTCCAGCACAATCGCCCTATGGACTTACCTGTCATGCCGCCGGTGTCGCCCATGCTGGCCAAATCGGTGCGGTCGATCCCGCCGGACGCGTCTTACGAGCCCAAGTGGGACGGATTCCGGTCCATCTGTTTCCGTGACCGCGACGAAGTGGAGTTGGGCAGCCGCAACGAGCGGCCCATGACCCGGTACTTCCCCGAGTTGGTGGCCGCGGTCCGGGCGGAGTTGCCCGAGCGTTGCGTGATCGACGGGGAGATCGTCATCGCGACCGACCATGGCCTGGACTTCGAGGCTCTTCAACAGCGCATCCATCCGGCGGATTCGCGGGTACGGATGCTCGCCGAGGCGACGCCGGCGGCGTTCATCGCCTTCGATTTGCTCGCCCTGGGCGACGACGACTACACGCGCCGGCCGTTCAGCGAGCGGCGCGCCGCCCTCGTCGACGCGCTGAGCGACTCCGGCCCGTCGGTCCACGTCACGCCGGCCACCACCGACGTCGATGTAGCGCGACGCTGGTTCGACGAATTCGAGGGCGCCGGTCTCGACGGTGTCATCGCCAAGCCGCTGACCGTCACCTATCAGCCCGACAAGCGCGCCATGTTCAAAATCAAGCACGAGCGGACCGCCGACTGTGTGGTCGCCGGCTATCGGGTGCACAAGTCCGGCGGGGATGCGATCGGCTCGCTGCTGCTCGGGCTCTACCAGGACGATGGTCAACTCGCGTCGGTCGGCGTGATCGGAGCGTTTCCGATGGCCGAACGGCGACGCCTGTTCGCCGAAATGCAGCCGCTGGTGACCGATTTCGACGACCACCCGTGGAACTGGGCGGCCCATGAAACCGGCGAACGGACCCCCCGCAAGAACGAGTTCTCGCGCTGGAACGCCGGAAAGGATCTCTCGTTCGTGCCGCTGCGACCGGAACGCGTGGTCGAGGTCCGCTACGACCACATGGAAGGCCGGCGATTTCGCCACACCGCGCAATTCAACCGGTGGCGCCCGGACCGCGACCCGCGTTCGTGCACATACGAACAACTCGAACAGCCGGTCACCTTCAGCCTCGGTGACATCGTCCCGGGATTGGGATCCGGCTAGAAGGGCGGCGGCTCGTTGCGTTCGGCGACGTGAGCGGCGTTGAGCGCGCGCTCGGCGGCGATGCGGCGGGCGCGGTCTTGTTGCCGCGTCCGGCGGCGCTTCGGCATCATGACGCCACGGTCGGCAAGCGGTCGATATGTCGTTGCCACAGTGGGCCATTCACTCGTCGGCGCGCACAGCGCCGGGAACAGCAGCCGACTGCCCGGCCGGGTGGTGTAGGTCTGTCCGTTCGGCGATGTCCACACGACGGTGCCGTCCGGCCGTTGCTCGTCGCGCCACCCCGTCCAGAAGGTCTTCAGAAGGTGATGTTTTCGGCACAGACATTTGAGATTCGACGCGTGGGTGGCGCCGAACGGATAGGGCACCGTGTGGTCGATATCGGCGAACTCGGCGGGTCGATCGCAGCCGGGGAACCGGCACGTCATGTCCCGGCATCGGATGAAGCGCTCCAACTCCGCCGACGGGCGATAACCGAGTTCGGGGGCTGCGTCGCCGGGGTGGCGCACCGGCCGAACCTTCGCGCCGCCCCGGATCAGCTCGGCGACCTGCGCCGGCGATATCATGCCGCCGCCGGTGATCAACGCCGGTGGTCGGGCTTCCGGGACGTCCGGCTCGGGATCGGGCGTCAGCGCCTCGGCGAGGGTGGTCTGATCCGTGATGGGCGTGCGGGCCGGTTCGCCGGCCGTGTGCGGGTCGGGGGCGGCGTCGAGCACCGAAGCGTCCGCAACGACGTGGACGACCACGCCGGTCGCCCGCGCGTCCCCGTCGGCGGCCGCCGGGCAGTCCGCGTTGGCGCAGCCACACGCGAGTCGGTCCGCGCCGGCCGCCAGCGCACCCAGCGCGTCGGCGCGGCGCTGGGCAACGGTGCGCGGATCGTCCTCGCACACGTCGTGAGCCATCTGCAACAGGCGCCGGTCCAGCATGGCCGCGTCGTGCGTGTAGAGCCGCCCCCACAAGGCCGCTGTCCCCGACTCGTCGGCCGATTGGTCGATGACGACGTCGCGGCTGCGGGCGCTGGCGCGGGTCCTCCTCAGGGCGGCCGGATCGTAGCGGTCCACCACCGCGTCGATGGCCTGCGCGGTCTTGTTGACCGACATCGGCCCGAAACGCTTCGCGTCTTCGGCCAGCGTGGCATCGATCAATTGCAGTGTCTCGGCGTCCTTCACCAGGTCGGTGTGCCAGACGATGGTCGCCGCAAGCCGAGCACTGATCGTGCCCTCGGCAAAGAGCGCCGCCACCTGCGGGAGCCGGTTGCGCAGCGCGGCGGCCAGGTACATCTGACCGGAGGCCATGGCGTGGCTGATGTTTTGTGCCGCGGCGACCTCGGCGGCCATCACATCCCAGTTGTCGCACGACCAGTGGGCCGAGATGGTGGGCCCATCGGCGCGGCGGTGGACGAGCTCGGCGATGGCCGCCAACCGGTGCGCCGCGGCCACCGCCTCGACCCGCGCGCACGTGGCGATCGCGGCCGCCACGTCTGTATCGTCGGCGCGCGCCAGCTCCTCGACGGTCGGCACTGAGCACTCGAACATACTTTCGATATTAGTACCGGTCATGAACTCAACCCCCGACACGCCCCACTCGAGGTGCCGGCCTGTGGATCAAGTCCCAACTGTGGACAACCGCCGCCGCGCGCGCGTTTAACGGCCGCGCAGAGCGGGCACGCGACCTGACATGTCAGTGACAGCGTTTCAAGATTTGCCGCTGGCCGACCGCGATCGCAAGTGGGACGGTGGCGCGGCCGAGAAGCGGGTTCGCGAGTGGGCCGGCGCCGAGGACACACCGAATCAGAAGTACCGCGATGCCCATCTTTGGTACGACAACGACAAGAAGGACAACTTCACGGCGTACAAGCTGCTGATCGCCGATGTCGTCGGAGGCGACCTCAAGGCGGTGCCACGCGGGGTGATGGCGGCCGGCGCCATCATGGACGGTGCGCGCGGCGGTATCGACCTGCCGAAGGAGGACGTCGACCGGGTGAAGAGCCATCTGGCCAAGTACTACAAGAAGATGGGCGAGCGCGCGCCGTGGGAACGCGAAAGCTAGACCGCGCCGTGGGAACGCGAAAGCTAGACCGCGACTCCCAGGTGCGCCAATCCCCGCAGCGTGACGTTGGCCTTATACCGCGGCTCGCCGGCCACTAGCCGGGCGTCCGGGAAGCGCGCCGTGACCGCCGACAGCGCCACGCCGGCTTCCAGGCGGGCCAGCGGCGCGCCCAGACAGTAGTGTGCGCCGCGGCCGAATCCGAGGTGCCGCAATCCTTTCCGCTCCGGGTCGAAGACATCCGGCCGGTCGAATTCGGCAGGGTCGCGATGGGCCGCGGCGAGCAACAACATCATGACATCGCCCGCCCGCACCTCGATCCCACCAATCATCATGTCGGCCAAAGCGATTCGGCCCACCAGCTGTACGGGCGGGTCGTAACGCAGGGTCTCCTCCACGATCGCGGGCGCCCGGCCGGGGTCGGCGCCCAGCGCGGCCCACTGACCGGGATTGCGCAGCATCGCCAGCACGGCGTTCCCGATCAGGTTCACCGTGGTCTCGTGTCCGGCGATCAGGAGCAGGTTGCAGGTGGAGACGATCTCCTCTTCGGTGAGTTGATCGCCGGACTCCTCCACCGCGATGAGCCCCGACAGCAAGTCGTCGCCGGGATGTGAACGGCGGCGCTCGATCAGACCATGGAAGTATTCGCGCAGCCACGCCCCGGCCCGTTGCCGCTCGCTCGCGACGTCCGGGGGTACGCCGGTGATCGTCGAAAACGGGTCCAGCGCCTGAGCCAGCAATGCCGACGCGCGGCTGAATTGCGGCTCGTCGTCGAGCGGCACGCCGAGCAGCCGGCAGATCACCGCCACCGGCAGCGGGTAAGCGAAATCTTCGACAACGTCGAAGTGCCCCCGATCGGCTGCCCGATCGAGCAATCCGTCGACCAGCGAACGAATATCGGGCTCGAGCGCGCTCACCACTCGCGGCGCGAACGCCTTGCTGACCAGCCGACGCAGCCGGGTGTGGTCGGGCGGATCGAGGAACAGAAAGCCCGGCGGGCCCTCCCGCCGGGGCGCCGTGCCGGCCTCGGCCTGCCGCTTGGCGACCGTCGAGTTGACGTTGTCGCTGCTCGACGACGGGTGCCGCAATACCTCGTCGCAATCCCGGTAACTCGAGAAGACGACCAGGTTGGCGTCGGGCAGCCGCAGCGCCCCGCCCTTGCGGAACTGCGCGCAGAGTCCATACGGGTCGGGCCGGTTGGCCGGGTCCAGCAGTTGCAGCAGCAACCCCTGCGATTCGTCTTGGTCGGGAGGGGCGGTCGTCATGCTGACATTGTGCACACGGGCGGATCGCACGGGCGGCCCTGCACGTCAAGCCCCTTCGCCGAACCGCGCCGGATCCGGATGCGCCATCAATCGGTCCAGGAATCCCAGCTGGCCCTTCAGCAGTTTGACGCGGGCCTGCGCCACCGGAAACCAGCCCACCCGATCCACTTCCGGAAACTCCCGCACGGTGCCCGAGCCCTTCGGCCACTCCAATTCGAAGGTGTTGCTGCGGGCGTCGGACACGTCGAGGTCGCCGCGGACGGCGAAGGCGGTGACCACCTTGCCACCGGACTGTTTCAGCTGCCCGAGGTCCAGCCGGTGCCCGGCCGGCACCGAAAGCCCGAGTTCCTCGGAGAACTCGCGTTGCGCCGCGGCCCACGGGTCCTCGCCTTCCGCGTACTCCCCTTTGGGAATCGACCACGCGCCGTTGTCCTTTCGCGCCCAGAAGGGGCCGCCCGGATGCGCGATCAGGACTTCGACGACGCCGTCACGGGTCCGGTACAACAGCACGCCCGCGCTGAGTTTCGGCATCCGGTCAGAACCCGACCGAGCGTTCCAGATCCTTGAGCGACGACTCCAGATGGGCAAGCATGCGCTGCAGGTGCGGCACGCTGCGCCGGCATCCCACCAGACCGAAGTCGAGATTGCCGGCGTTGTTGGCGAGGGTGATGTTCAGCGCCTGGCCGTCCAGCGCGATGGACAGCGGGTAATTTCCGTCGAGCCGGGCGCCCCCGTAGTAGATCGGCTGGGTCGGCCCCGGCACGTTCGAGATGATGATGTTGAACGGCGGCGACGTCGACGCCACCCAGCCCGGGACCGCGGCCAACGCCAGCGCGGACGTATTGACCGCGGAAAGCGCCAGCGCCTGGAACCGGGGCAACTGCGAGAACACCGTCTTGTTGCTGCGCATCGAATCGCTGATCGTCTGCAACCGCTGCGCGGGATCGTCGCTGTCGGTGGCGAGGTTGCACAGGATGGCGCCGACGAGGTTGCCCCCGGCGTCGGCCTCGTCCTCGGTGCGCAAGCTCACCGGGACCATCGCGATCAGCGGCGTGTCCGGCAGCGCGTTCTGCTCGAGCAGGTAATAGCGCAGGGCACCCGAACACATCGCCAGGACGACGTCGTTGACGGTCACGCCGGCGGCCTTCTTGACGCTCTTGATCCGGTCCAACGACCATGACTGCGCCGCGCAGCGCCGCGCGCCGCCGATCTTGACGTTCAGCATGGTGCGCGGCGCGCCGAAGGGCAACGTCAGCTGCTGCTCGAGCAGGGCGGCGCGGGCCAGCGACACCGTCGACGGGGCCAGCGCCGCAACGGATCCCGCCGCATGCAGCACGGAACTCAACGGGCTCAGCGGGCTGCTCCTGCGCTTCTTCTTGGCCAGGCTCCACGGTGCGCGGAACTCCGGGTCGTCGGGGTCGGTCGACAGCGCGCGCTGCATCAGTTTCTGCGCCGAGACACCGTCGATCAGCGCGTGGTGGATCTTGGTGTAGATGGCGAACCGGCCGTCCTTGAGGCCCTCGATGATGTGCGTCTCCCACAGGGGGCGATGGCGATCCAGCAGGCTGCTGTGCCACCGCGAGGTCAGCTCGAGCAGTTCCCGGATCCGTCCGGGTGAGGGTACCGCCGAGCGCCGCACGTGGTAGTCGACGTCGACGTCCTTATCGTAGGACCAACCCAGGTTCGCGATCCCACCAACGAACGCGGCCGGGTGCTTGCGAAAGGTGGGCTGAAAGTCGTCCTGCTCGACCAACCGGTCGTAGAGTTCCCGGACGAAGCCACGGCCGGCGCCGTTCGGCAGCTCGAACAACTGCAAGCCGCCGACGTGCATGGGATGTTCCCGCGATTCTCCCAGCAAAAAGATCGCGTCGGTGGGCATCATCAGTTCCATCCCCCCATTAGACCCCGATTGACGCCGGGGCGACGGCGCTCTCGGAGAACCTCGCGTCTTTCGGCCCGGCGGTAACCGGGTGGGAGCATGAGGTGGTGACGACAACATCGCTGACCTGGGATGTGGTGGCCGTTGACAAACCGGACGACGTCAACGTGGTCATCGGCCAGGCGCATTTCATCAAGACCGTGGAAGACCTGCACGAGGCCCTGGCAGGAGTGAGCCCGTCGCTGCGGTTCGGACTGGCCTTCTGCGAGGCGTCCGGACCGCGGCTGGTCCGCCGCAGCGGCAACGACGCCGATCTCGTCGAACTGGCGACACGCACCGCGGTGGCCATCGCGGCCGGACACAGCTTCGTCATCTTCTTACGCGAGGGCTTTCCGGTGAATGTCCTCAACCCGGTGAAGGCGGTACCCGAGGTCTGCGGAATCTACTGTGCCACGGCAAATCCGGTTGAGGTCATCGTCGCCGTGTCTCCCCGCGGTCGCGGCATCGTCGGCGTCATCGACGGGCAGACTCCCGTCGCGGTGGAAGGCGAACGCGACGCGGCCGAGCGCCACGACCTGCTGCGCACCATCGGCTACAAGCTTTGAGCAGTCGGCTCCGTCAGGAGTCCGCGAGCGACCATGCCGACGTCGCGATCAGGTCGCCCCGATCCAGTCCCGCGGCGCGGTGTTCGTGTACCTTCGCGTACTCCGGGGTGCTCACCATGTCGATGAACGCCTGCGGCGTCGGGTACTCGACGATGAGAATCGCATCCCACCATGGCCTTTCGCCGTCGCCGATCACGTAGGCCGGCGCCGTGCCCGCATAGCGGACGGTGGCGCCCACCCGTTCCAGGTGCGGCGCGACCTCCAGCCCGTAGCGCCGGTAGGACTCCAGGCCGCCCGGGGTCTTGAACTTCAGCAGGTTGACCATCACCACCGGCGCGTCGGCGGGCCGGGCGGCCAGCGCCCCGAACTGTTCGGCGGTGGGTCCCAGGGAGCTGCTCATGGTGACGATTAGAGCAGATCGGTGATCGTCTTCAGACCGGCTTCGTACAACACGCCCGGCAGCATGCCACCGTCGTGCTCGATCGTGGTGCCGTTGACGAAGTCGGCCTCCCCGCCGGCCAGGAACACGCAGACCCTGCCGACCTCCGCCGGATCGCCCGCTCGCCGCAGCGGAACCGCGGCGAAATACCTTGCACCCGTTGGGTCGTCTTTGGGCAGCACGAACGACCGGAAGTTCTCGGTCATCGTCGGTCCCAGCGCGATGCAGTTGACCCGCACCTTGGGCCCCCACTCCTCGGCCAGCGAGCGGGTCAGATGGTTGAGGCCGCTCTTGGCCGCGCCGTAGGACACCAATGTCGGTGAGCCCGCCGGATGCCCGGCGCCGCTCGAGATGTTGATGATGCAGCCGACGCCGTCCTGGGTGCGCATCTGCCGGTAGGCGCGGATGGCGAACCACAGCGGGCTGATCAGGTTCATCTGCACCGCGAACGCATGGAACAGCGCCGTGCGCTCGTACTCGTCGTCGCTGGCGGGCGCACCCTGAATGCGTTGGACCAGTTCGGGGATGCTCTCGGCGTGCGGCGCCGGCACGGTACCCCCGGCGTTGTTCACCAGGATGTCGATCCGGCCGTGCTCGGCGACGACCTCGGCGACGAACGAGTCGATCGCGCGGTGGTCCCCCTGGTCGCACACCTTTTGGGAGGCCCGGACGGCCCAGTCGGGTTCCACGCCGGGAATGGTGTCGAGCCGCGAGCGCGAACAGCCGATGACGGTGGCGCCCGCGCGGAGCAGTTCGTGGGCGATCCCGACGCCGACTCCGCGGCTGGTTCCGGTGACGATCGCGACTTTGCCGTCCAGCACGCTCATGACGGGCCCTCCACTCGAAGCCGATGTTGACAGTCACTGTCAGCGGGTCATACTGTGCCAGTCCGGTCGTGGGCGTGTAAAGGCATGCAATTCGGAGGTCAGCAGATGAGTAGTCCGTCCAAGCTCCGCGTCATCCAGTGGGCCACGGGAGGAGTCGGCAAGGCGGCCATCGCGTGCGTGCTGAACCATCCGCAGCTGGAACTGGCCGGCTGCTGGGTGCACAGCGCCGAGAAGAACGGTGTCGACGTCGGCAGGATCCTCGGAACTCCAGACCTCGGTGTCACCGCCACTTCCAGCGCCGAGGAGATCCTGGCCACCGACGCCGACTGCGTCGTCTACAGCCCACTGGTGCCCAACGACGACGAGGTCATCGCGATCCTGCGGTCCGGCAAGAACGTCGTCACCCCGGTCGGTTGGGTGTACCCCGATCCCGGCAACCCGCGGCACCGGGCCGTCGCCGACGCCGCGGTCGAAGCCGGGGTGACCCTGCACGGCTCGGGAATCCACCCCGGCGGCATCACGGAACGATTCCCCCTCATGCTGTCCTCGCTGTCCGCGGCCGTCACCCACATCCGCGCCGAGGAGTTCTCCGACATCCGGACCTACAACGCCCCGGACGTCGTGCGTCACATCATGGGGTTCGGCGGCACGCCCGAGGAGGCCGTGCAGGGGCCCATGGCCGGCCTGCTCGACGCGGGCTTCAAACAGTCGGTCCGAATGATCGCCGACCACATGGGATTCCGCATCGACCCGAACATCCGGACCATCCAGGACGTCGCCGTGGCGACGGCCGACATCGACTACGCGCCGTTTCCGATCACCACCGGAAAGGTGGCCGCGCGCCGGTTCCGCTGGCAGGCGCTGGTGGACGGCGAACCCGTCATCACGGCGGCGGTCAACTGGCTGATGGGTGAGGAAAGCCTCGAGCCGGCCTGGAATTTCGGCGGGCGGGGCGAGCGGTTCGAGGTCGAGATCACCGGTGACCCCACCGTGAGCCTCACCTTCAAGGGCCTTCAACCCGAGACGATCGCCGAAGGGCTGGTGAAGAATCCGGGCGTGGTGGCCACGGCCAACCACTGCGTCAACGCCATCCCCGACGTCTGCGCCGCCGAGCCCGGCGTCAAGACCTATCTCGATCTGCCCCTGTTCGCCGGGCGCCCGGCTCCCGGCCTCGTCACGTCGTGACCTACAGCCACCCGTCGTCGATGCGCGGCCACGTCGCGATCGTCACCGGTGCCGCCCAGGGCGTGGGCAAGGGCACCGCCGCGGCGCTGCTCGAACGCGGTGCCGCGGTGCTGCTGGTCGACATCCAGGACGAGTTGCTGGGCGAGACGACCGCCGAGCTGTCGTCGCTGGGCCGTGTGGAGAAGCTGACCGCCGACCTGCGGGACCCGGCCAGCGCCCAACGGATCGTGACGGCCGCGGTCGACGCATTCGGTACGGTGCACGGCCTGGTGAACAATGCGATCGCCACCAACGAACCCAAGGCCTTCGTCGACATCACCACCGAAGACTTCGCGCTCGGTCACGACGTGGGGCCGCGGGCCACGTTTTTGCTGATGCAGGCGGTGCACCCCGTCATGGTCGCGGCGGGCGGCGGGTCGATCGTCAACCTCGGCTCCGGGACGGGCACGGGCGGCGAACCGAAATGGGGCGGGTATGCCGCCGCCAAGGAGGCCATCCGGGGCCTGTCGAAGGTGGCCGCCCTGGAGTGGGGGCGCGACAACATCCGGGTCAACGTCATCTGCCCGTTCGCCGAATCGGACGGTGTCAAGTTCTGGAAATCGTTCGCGCCCAAGGAGTACGACAAGGCCGTGAATCGTGTGCCGATGAAGCGCATCGGCGATGTCCGCACCGACGTGGGGGCGCTGGTGGCCTTCCTGCTCGGCGGCGATGCGACGTTCATCACCGGGCAGACCATTCACGTCGACGGTGGGATCGGCTGCTTCCGGTGACCTCTCCCGCCCGACCGCAATCGCTGCGCGACCGGCAGCGCGCACAGATCCGGGCCGACATCAGGCGCGCGGCGTTCCGGCTGTTCGTCGAACGCGGCTACGATACCGTGACGACGGAGGAGATCGCCGCTGCCGCAGGCGTTTCCCCCCGCACATTCTTCCGGCATGTGCCGACGAAAGAAGATCTGCTGCTTGCCCCCGTCCGCCATGGCGGCGCCGCGATCGTCAACCTGCTCGAGCAGCGGCCCGCCAACGAGTCGCCCGATGTCGCGCTGATCAACGCGATCGTCACGCGGACCCGGTCGTTCGAACAGGCCGACACCAACGAGTGGCGGGAGGCGCTGCTGGTGGCCCCCGACCTGCTCCGTAAGGTCACGGTCCACACGCCCGCCGACAAGGAACGCGCCGCCAAGCTGATCGCCGTGCGCATGGGGGTGAACCCCGACGCCGACCTCCGCCCCGGCCTCCTGGTCCAACTCGCCTTCGCGGCAGCCGATTTCGGGTTCCAGCAATGGGTGCGCCAGTCCGGCCGCCCGTGGCCGCTGGATCGCTACGTCACCGAGGCCCTCGAAGCCGTCAGGAGCCCGCACTGGAAGCGGAAGCGCGCCTGATCAACGCTGCGCCGCCTCGGGATTGGCGATCCGGATCGGGGCGCCGTCCAGCCAGGCGACCACCGCCTCCACGGTGTCGGAGTAGAAGGCACCGAGCATTTCGCGGGTGACGTACCCGAGGTGGGGCGACAGGGTCACGTTGGGGAGCCGGCGCAACGGATGATCCGGCGGCAGCGGCTCGACGTCGAACACGTCGAGCCCGGCGCCCGCGATGCGCCCTGTCTGCAGCGCACCGATCATCGCCGTCTCGTCGACGATCGGGCCCCGCGAGGTGTTGATCAGGTAGGCGTGCGGCTTCATGAGGGTCAGCTCTTCTTCGCCGACGAGACCGCGCGTGCGGTCCGAGAGCACGACGTGGATGGAGACCACGTCGGACTCGCCGAACAGCGCCGCCTTCTCGACGCGGCGGGCGCCGGCGGCCGCGGCGGCCTCCGCGGTCAGATTCTGGCTCCACGCGATGACCTCCATGCCAAAGACTTTCGCGTATTCAGCCATGCGCGTGCCGACCCGGCCGAGGCCGATCAGCCCGAGCGTCTTACCCGACAGCGTGACGCCCGTCGTCGCCTGCCAGGCGCCGTCACGCATGCGCCGGTGTTCTTCGGCCAGGTTGCGCACCGTGGCGATCAGCAAACCCCAGGCGAATTCCGGGGTGGCGTCGTGCACGGAACGGAACCTCGGATGGGCGAAGTCGGTGTGCGCGACGAGGATGCCCCGCTCGGTGGCCGCGGCCATGTCCAGGTTGGGCAGGCTCCTGCCGACGATGGTGATCAGCTTCAGGTTCGGCAGCCGTTCGAGCAGCGCCCTCGGCAGCGCCATCCGCTCGCGCAGGGTGCAGATCACGTCGAACGGCCGCAGCACCTCCGCGGCTTCCTCCTCGCCGAGATGCCGGTCGAAAACGGATATGCGCGAACGCGTTTGCACCGATGACCAGTCGGCGAGGCGTAGCGCCACGCCGGCGTAGTCGTCGAGTATCGCCACCTGCGGTCCGCGGTCACCCATGGTCCCATTCAAGCATCGACCACCGGTCCGGTGCCGCGTCGGCTACTCCTGGTCGTGCTCGCGGTCGGTCGGCGGGTTGCCGCATCGGGCACGGCGCTAGATCGCGTACTCGCGCGGCCGGTGCTGCACGGAAATCCACTGCTCGGTGGTGAACTCGTCGATGGCCCACCGACCGCCGAACCGGCCGACACCCGAAGATTTTTCACCGCCGAAGGCCGTGTTGGAGTCGTCGTTGACCGGCGAGTCGTTGACGTGGGTCATCCCCGCGTCGATCCGCCTGGCGAACCGCACCGCGCGCTCAACGTCGCCGCTGAACACCGCCGAGGACAGCCCGTATGAGGTGTCGTTGGCCAGGCGCAGGGCGTCGGATTCGTCGTCGGCGCGGATGACGGTCATCACGGGACCGAACACCTCTTCGCGCGCGGTGGCGACGCCGTTGCCCGCGGCGAGCACGTGTGGCGGCAGCGCTAGCCCGGTGGGTCCGAAAGGGTCTCCGCCACAGAGCAATTCGGCGCCGTCCGCGGCGGCCCGCGCGAGTTTGTCCCGAATCGACTCCAGTTGGGATTCGTTGATGATCGGCCCCAGCTGGGTCGCCGGGTCGGACGGGTCGCCGACCCGCAGCGCCTTTGCCCGCGCCACGAAGCGGTCGACGAACTCGTCGTAGACGCTGGCATCGGCGATGATGCGGTTGGCGATCATGCAGATCTGCCCCTGGTGGAAGAACGAACCGAAAATCGAGGCGTCGATGGCCCAGTCGAGGTCGGCGTCGTCGAGGATGACCACCGGGCCGTTGCCGCCGAGTTCCAGCGCCGTGCGCTTGAGGGCCGCCTTCTGCGCGATCCCCCGACCCACCTTGGTGGAGCCGGTGAACGAGACCACCTTGGGGACCGGATGTTCCACGATCGCGTCGCCGATCGCGGAACCCGAGCCGATCATGACCGACAGGACTCCCGGGGGCAGGCCGGCCTCTTGGAAGATCCGCGCCAGCAGCAGGCCACCGGTGACCGGAGTGTCACCGGCGGGCTTGAGGACCACCGCGTTGCCCACCGCCAGCGCGGGGGCGACCGAGCGGTTGGACAGCTGCATCGGGAAGTTCCACGGCGAGATGACGGCGACCACCCCAACGGCCTCGCGGTAGACGCGGCTCTCCTTGCCGGGTATGTCCGACGGCATGATCTTGCCCTCGACGTGGTGCGGCATGGCCGCCGCCTCCCATAACACCGATCGGGTGAGGCTCCACTCCAATTCGGCCTTGGCGACCGTGCCGCCGGTCTCACGGATCAGCCACTCGGTGATCTCGTCTTTGCGCCGCGTCATCACTTCGGCGGCCGACCGCATCACGCCGGCGCGCTCCACCGGGGGCTTTGCCGCCCACTGCGCCTGTGCGCGGGCCGCGGCGTCGTAGGCCTCGTCGAGGTCGTCGGCATTGGCCTGGGGGATTTCGATCAGCTTCTGCCCGCTCCAGGGATCGGTGTCCGCCCGGCTCTCGCCCGCCGACCCGGCGCGCCACTTGGTGCCGATCGGCATGGTGTTGAACGGCGCGTAGCGTCCGGTCACGGCGCCACCGCGATCTTGACGTGCGGCCCGGACTGTTGCTCGCGCCACGCCTGCGGGGCGTCCTCGAGCGAGTACCGGCGGGTGTCTATCCGAATCTCGCCCTCGACAGCATGTTTGGTGATCTCCGCGTAGCCCGCGCGCAGCACGTCGGGCCCCATGGCGTCATTGAGGTGGCCGACATGGGTGCGACCCGTCAGCGAACGAAACGGCACCTCAGCCGTCTCGCCGGCGCCTTCGCCGACGGTGATCAGCGTGCCGCCGTTGGCCGTGGCGTCCAGTGCGGCGATGAACGGCTTGCCGTAGACGAGGTCGAGCACCACGTCGTAGCCGTCACCGGCTTCCCGTCGCAGCGCTTCCGCGTCGTCGTCGCCGCCCAACCGCACCGTGGCGTCGGCACCCAGCTCTCGCGCCTTGTCTAATGCTTCCGGGTTGCGACCGGCGCCCACGACGCGTCCCGCGCCGAGCAGCTTGGCCGCTTGCACCGCGATGCGGCCCACCACCCCGGTCGCGCCGAGGATCAACACCGTTTCACCGCGCGACACGTCGGCGTGCCGGGTCAGCGGCAACCACGCGGCCAGGCCGGCGATGCCGCAGGCGACCGCGACGTCGTCATCGAGCCCGTCGGGGACGGGGAATGTCTTGGCCGGGTCGACGCGGCAGCGCTGCGCCCACGACCCGAACGGGTCCGGCGGCGCGTTGAAGTAGACGCGCTTGCCGTCCAGCGTGCCGACGCCCTCACGGCCGACCACCGACGGCACCGTCGGCCGACCCATCTTGCCGGACGCCAACAGGAGGTCCACCGGATTGCAGCCGGCCAGAACGACTTCGACGGTGTCGCCGTGCGGATCGCCCGATGGTTCATCGAAGTCGCGAACCTTCGGGATGTCCCCCGCCGCTTCCAAGACCGCCGCACGCATGGATCGCCTCCGTTTCGTTCGCGTCGTTGAAGTGCGCTCAAAGAGGGTTGCCGCCAACGGCCACGCGAAACCGCCGGCCGAACATCGGTCGCCGAACGTGCGATCGGGCGGAAAATGGGCACCTGGTAGTGATGAGCGTTGTCGTCATCGGCCAGATCGGGCGCGACCTGGTGCTGCGCACCGACGGCCCGCCAACCCCCGGCGACTCGACCGCAATCCTGCGGCGCAGCGAGTTGCTCGGCGGCAAGGGCGCCAATCAGGCGGTCGGCCTGGCCCAGCTCGGTGTCCCCGTCGCGCTCATCGGTGTGGTGGGCGACGACCACGCCGGTACTTCGGTGTTGCGGCAGGCGCAACGCGACGGGATCGGCGTCGGCGGTGTCCTCCGCCGGGGCACGACAGCGCTTTTGATCGATATCGTGGGCCGCCCGCCGGAGCGGCTGCTGCTCGAAGACGTGCCGGACAGCTCGCTGGTTTGCGTGGCCGACCTGGACCGTGCGGCCGCGTCCTGGGATGGCGCCGACACCGTCTCGATTCAATTGCAGCAACCGCCGGCCACCGCGCTGGAGGCCGCGCAGCGCGGACGGGGCCGGGGACTACGCGTGGTGGCCGACGGTGCGCCTGCGCCCCAGATTCGGGCCGACCTGCTCGCCTCGGTGGACGTGATCCGGGCGGATGCCACCGAAGCCTCGCTGATCGCCGGCCGGGACATCACCACGGTGCAAGAAGCCTTCGCCCTGGCCGACCACCTGTTGAACTGCGGCCCAGAACTGGTCGCCCTCGCGGTTCCCGGGGTGGGTGACCTGCTGGCGTGGGAAGGCGGCGGCGAGCTGTTCGAGTTCGCGGACGTCGAGGTGGTGGATCCCACCGGTGCGGGCGACGCGTTCGTGGCCGGGCTGATCTGCGCCCTGCGCGAGGGAGCGTCGCCGTCCCAAGCGGGCAGGCGGGCGTCGGCGGCCGCGAGCTCCACGGTGCAGCGCCTCGGCGGGCGGCCGGACCTGCGTGGGCTCACGACCTGATCGCGCGCCTTCTTCGCTTGCGACTGACCGTCGTCGGCCCGTTACGGGTGGACCGGCGCGACTCAGCCGCCACCACCACCGGCACCTCCACCACCGGCACCTCCACCACCGCCGGCACCACCGGCGGCGCCTCCACCATCCGCGCCGCTTCCGGCGCTGCCGCCGCCACCGTAAGTTCCGCCGGGAACGGGCGGTGGCGCGGGGGGCGCCGGGTTGGACGACGTAGGGACGGGCGGCGCCGCGGGCGCGCGGCTTGACAGTGTGTTCTCGCCAGCGCCGCCGCCAAAGGCGATCGCCAGGCCGAGTGTGGTGGCGCCACCGAGGAGCGCCAGGGCTTTTCTCGCTTCATGTTTCATGGTTGGCCGCGTACCCCGTATTGGCATGCGCAATCGGAGATTTGCGCGCAACCATGGTGACCGCCTCCCGGCCCATGCGGTCACTAGCAATTAGCACCGACTACGCAGCCGCTAGCTGGGACGTGCCCCGAACTGCCCGGAGGCGGCGTCGGGGACGGCGGGGCCGGGGGCGGGGGCGCCGGGCTGGACGTCGTGGGTACGCTCGGCGCCGCGGGCGCACCGCTTGCGGGCATCTGCGCGCCGCAGCCGGACAGGATCGTCAGCGCGGCGGCGCCGCCCAATGTCGCGATTGCCTTTCTCGCTTGCGTTTTCATCATCGTTTGCTCCTATTCGTGGTTGCCGGGGTGGTTCAGCCACCACCCGCGCCGCCCCCACCACCCGCGCCGGAGAGTCCGTTGCCGCGGCAGTAGTAGTAGGCGTCGCATTGTTGTCGCTGGGGGACCACCAACGGTGGTGGTGGCGCCGGCCTGGACGAAGTCGGCGGCGCCGGGGCCGCGGGCGCACCATTTACCGAAGCGCTTGCGCCCGTGGTGCAGCCGATTCCCAGACTGAGGACGGCGGCGCCACCGAGCACCGCGGCGGCCTTGCGCACACGAGATGCCATGAGATCCTCCTTATCTCGGCTCGTACTTTGTCGCGTACCCGCAATTCGCGGTCGCATTCACGAGCGAGAAGTCGAGGTGCGGATCCCCGTCACGTCAAGCCAGCGCGGGCAGCACCTTGTCGGTGAGCAACTGCACCGACTTCCACGCCTCGTCGACGGGCATGCCACCGACCAGCGGGTGCATCACCAGCGGCCCGTAATTGTCTGCCTCGCGCACCTCGGCGATCAACTCGTCGGGAGTCAGAAAGCGGTACCGGCCCGACGCCCTGACCTCGTCCAGCGTCTGCACTCCCGGCAAATGCATGAGGGAGCGTTGATCGGTCGACCACCCGCCGTAAGTGACCGCCTCCCAAAGAATGTGGTCACCGAGTTCCGCCCACGCCCGGTCCGGGTCCTCGTGCAGGAAGATCATCCCGCGGTTCACCGGCCCCGGCATGAGGATGAGCGGCGTCATGCCGGCGTCGGCGCACAGATCGCGGTAGTAGGCGGCGATGTCGGGCAGGTGGTCGGCCAGGCTGAGCGGCAGCCGGAAGCGCACCGCCCGTCTCGCCGTGGCACGCGCGCCGCCGCCGACGTACAGCGGCGGATGTGGCCGGCTCCAGGTGCCGGTGCACACTCCCGCGTCGGCATCGGCTCCGGACCACACCGACAGCATTCGCTCCAGCAGGCGGTCCATCAAGGCACCGCGGTGAGCGAAATCGGCCCCCAGCGCGCCGTATTCGACGGTGCGGTAGCCGAGGCCCACCGTGGTGTGCAGCCTTCCCCGGCTCATGTTGTCGACCAGCGCGATGTCTTCGGCGAGCCGGACCGGATTCCACAGCGGGCCGAGCGCGCAGTCGACGCTGGCGATCAGCGTCGAGGTGCGGGCCAGGAACATCGCAGCCGCCATGATGGGATTGCAGCTCCACCCGTGGCCGGTCGCGTGATGCTCGTCGACGCTGACGGAGGTCACGCCGTGCGACTCTCCCCATTGCGCCAGTTCGAGGGCGGCGGACAGCAGCGCGCTCTGGGTTCGGGGTTCGCCCTGCGGGGAGGCGAAGTTGAAGCGCAGCACCGACAACAGCACGTCACGCCTCCCCCGGGCCGGCCATCGACTCCAGGAAGGCAGGGAAGTCGGGAAACAGCGAGCGGTCGACGATCTCGATGCGGGCGCCGAAATCGTTTGTGTAGTAGGCGAACAGCCCCAGATCGGAACCGGGCACGTCCGCGGTCATCTCGAGGGTGAAGCCATTGGCCTCCAGCGCGCGTGCGCTCTCGGACAGGTTGTCACTGAAGTAGCCCAGGTGGTGGACGGCGTTGCCCGGAGCGGCCGTCCACGGGCTGCCGGGCACCTCCTGCACGAGTTCGACGTGGGGGCTCTGCAAGGAGTAGACGATCGTCGAGGTCAGCTCGCGGACGCCGGTGGGCGTGCGAAACGGCAACGTGTAGCTCATCGGGGTGATCCACCGGTAGCCGGCAAGCGCGCTCAGCCGGCTCATGGCCGCGCCGAGATCGGGCACGATGATGCCGGTGTGATAGAAGTCCTCCGGGCGCAACGCAATTGCCATGTCTTTCCTGGGCTCTCAGACGCAGTCCGACGCGGCGTCCACGACGAACACCGCGCCGCTGGTGTAGCTGCTCTGCTCGGTGCACAGGAAGGCGATGGTCGGGGCGATCTCTGAGACGGAGCCGAATCGACGCAACGGGATGTGCGCCAGCTCGGACTCGACCAACTCGGCCGAACCCAGCATGGGCGCGGTCATCGGGGTTTCGATCGCGCCCGGCGCCACCGCGTTTACCCTGATCCCCTTGCCCGCCCACTTGACGGCGAGATTCCGTGTGACACAGATGATCCCGGCCTTGGCAGCGCCGTAGCCGGGGACCAAGGGAACCGCCCGCAGCGCGGACATCGACGCCAGGTTCACCACGCTGGCGCCGCCGGCCGCGGTCGACGCCTTCAACGCGCGGTAGAGGCCGACCGTCAACCGGTACGGTCCGGTGAGGTTCAGCGCGACCGACGCCTCGAACCCGTCCGGCTTCGATTCGTCAAGGCCGCCGGGAAAATTGGCGCCGGCATTGTTGACCAGTACGTCGAGGCTGGTGAACTCCTCCGCCAAGGCGTCGACCGAATCGGGGTCGCTGATCCGTAGTTGGTGGTAGTCCATGCCGGACAGGTCGGCCGCGTAGTCGTCGGCCGCCGGTTTGGTCCCGGTGACGGCGACGCGGGCCCCCGCGTCGCGGAACAGGAGCGCGGTGGCATGCCCGATCCCGCTGGTGCCGCCGGTGATCAGAGCCGTGGTCCCGGTGAAGTCGAAGCTCACGCGCGCCGTCATGAATTCCTCGCTATCTGGTGTCTCAGCCAGGCGCTTTCCCAGAAGTTCGTGCTGCCGGCCAGCAGTTCTTCATGGGCGTCGCGCAGTAAGGCGCGCGCCCCGGCGTGGTCGGAACCCACCAGCTCGGCCAGATGGATGGCCTGCAGCGGACGGCCGGCGCTGAGGTGGCCCCGCGCCCGGTCCACCAATGCGTCCGCCCCGGCCAGCTCGACGATGTCGGCGGCGACGGCGTCGAAACCGACCGGGTAGAGCTCGGTCGTCGACTCGTGGTGAAACCAGCCGGAATAGTTCTCCCAGATGGCCCGCACGTCCCAGGCCACCTTCCCATATCCCTGTCCCACTTCGCATTCCGCGGGCAAGACGATCTCGCGCATCAGGGTGCGCACGTCCTTGCCGGCGTTCATCCCCGCCACGGTCTGGTCGTGCACGTAGCGGATCGCGTCGCGCAATCGGGTCAGCTCGGCGTGGATGCGGTCGGCACCGGCGATAGGGTCGAAGTGTCCGGTGACCAGGAGCTCGGGCCGCAGGTCGCGCACCCGCTCGACCGACGCGACGGCGGTCAACGCGTCACGATACCGGTCGCCGCGCATGGTGACCAGGTTGGGGATGTGCCCGAACAGCGGACCGAAGACGTTGCCGCACAGGCAGATCCGCTCGGCGGGCAGCCACACCACCAGCGAGTCGGTGGTTTCGCCGCCCGGAACGGAGATCAGCTCCATCCGCCGGCCGCCCACCTCCAGGTCCAGGGTGTCCTCGAAGTCGAGGTCGACGACGGGAGCGCTCTGGCCGGCCAACCGGGTGCTACCCAGGCGCCGCTGGATCGCCTGGATGCCGCTCGTCAGGGTGTCCCTGAACGCGAAGGCGCTGCGGCTGGCGCGGTAGGGGATGAGGCGTTCGTTGTCGTCGCGCCACAGCGTCCAGTTCGCCTGCGCGACGACGGTGGTGTCCGGGTCGCGGACGCTGTCCAGACCCCCGACGTGGTCGACGTGGCCCTGGGTGAGGATGACGTAGCGGACCGGCGAGGCGTCGACCGCGTCGAAGTTCGCGCGATGCACCGGGCCCTCGAAGCCCATGCCGGTGTTGACGATCACCCGGCCTTCACCTGTGGTGAGCAGGTACGAATTCGACAGTCCCGGTGAGCACCACAGCCCGGGGGCGATCTCCTCGGCCCGGTCGGCGGCCGCGGGCCGCATGGCGTCGGCGCCGGGCCTGCTGCGGTAGGCCGGTTCGAAGCTCACGCCGGCGAGCCCCTTCCGCTAGGCCTCGGCACGGACGTCGAACCTGTCGAAGTAGAAGCCGAAACGCGCGCGTAACTCGTCGGCGGTGATGCCGAAGTGCCGGTGCAGGTCGTAGTGGATGCGGCCGTGTTTGCCGCGCGGATTGCCGTCCAGGTAGGCCTGAAAGCGCGCGCGGACCTTGGCGGTCAGTTCGACGCCGCCGCAACGGTAAAGCCGCTCGAGCACCGGCATCTCGTTGCCGTTCAGTTCGTGGAAGCTGACGTCGATGCTGCGTTCGGCCGGCACCAGGTCGCGGTCGCGCACGCAGGCGCCGAGCAGCCGGTGCACCCGGTCGCTCCAATAGCCCAGCAGCCAGTCCGGCTCGATGCTCGTTCGGCGCAGCCGATCGGAGTAGGCCATCATCGTGATCGCCGACTGGATCACCGCGACGGGATCGCGGTGCGTGAAAGCCACGGTGGCGTCGGGAAACGTCGCCATCAGCGGGCCGAGCTGCTCGCAGTGCTGGGGGCTTTTCAGCACCCAGGTCCGCGGACCGCGCAGGAAGGTCAGCGCCTGCAGCACCCTCTTCAGGTATGCGTAGTGCCGGGTTTGGTCCAGTCCCAGGTAGTAGTCGCGCCAATCCGGCACCCGCGCATGCCATTCCAGGACGTAGGCGGCGAAGTCGAGGTCGAGCAGCTCGACTTCCTCCTCGATGGCCTCGGGGAATCGGTCGTGCATGGCGGCCACCACCGGAGCGCTCGCCATCAGGGCGTCGTGCTCGGATTTGGCGCGCGCGTATCGCGGGTCGACGCCGGAGATGCCTGGGCCGTCGCCGCGGGCGGGAAGGGGTTCCTGGCTCTCCCAGTACGGCAAGGCACGCCGGCGCGGGTCGGCCGCGATGAGGTTCACCAGGTGGGTGGTGCCCGATCGGGGCATCCCGACGACGATGAACGGGTTCTCGATCGGGATCGCCTCTATTTCGGGATACCGCTTGAGGAGTTCGGTCAGGGATAACCGGTTGCGCAGCAGCCGCACGACGCGCTGTCGCAGCGACGAGCGCGTGAGCTGGCGCAGTCCCTCGTCGGCCTCGATCGCGGCGACGTGCGCGGCGAGCCGGTCAGCAAAGCCGTCGACGTCGTCGAGATCGTCGACGCCCGCCTGACTCTCCGCCTCCGCGCGCATCCGGTCGAGGTCGAAGTCGACGCGTCTGGCCTCGGTGAATTCCAGGATCTGGCGTTGGACGTCGGTCAGTTCGGGCGCGGTCAGGTCGTCGAAGTCGATGTCATCAACGGCAGAGCCCACCGGATCCTCTTTTCGACGTGTCGTCGCAAGAGACTATGACACAGCCGCCGAACGCCGGGGCGTCCCTACAGGTTCGCCAAGTCGTCCGGCACGTCGACCTTGTGCTCCTGCAACGCCTCGAGGGGCACCACCTCGAGGGTGCGCTCGTGCGTGGAGGCCAGCACGACCGGCGCGGCGCAGCCGTCCTGGTGCGCACGAAGCCAGTTCAGCGCCGTGACGCACCAGCGGTCGCCGGGCAGCAGGCCGGGGAACCGGTATTCGGGGACCGGAGTCAGCAGGTCATTGCCGATCGAACGCTGGTGCTCCAGGAACTCCGTCGTCATGACCGCACAGATCGTGTGCCGGCCGAGGTCCTCGGGCCCCGTCGAGCAGCAACCGTCGCGGTAGTAGCCGGTGAGTGGCTCCGTGCCGCACGGTTCCAACGGACCGCCTAACACGTTTCGATCGGGCACGGATTCAGTATCGCGCTCCCGGGGGTGAAGTTTGAAGCAAATTTGCCGTCTGCGCCGGGGCGAATTTGCCCGGCCCCGATGCGGGCCGGCCATCCCGCGATGCGGTGGGCGGCCGGCGGACGGACGCCGCGCCCGGCGGCGGGTGACGGGCGGGTAACAATTACCACGTCAAGCTGGCGCGACGCGCTGAGCAAATCCCGGGGAATTCGCCGGGAAAATTTATCGTCACATCGTGCAACGAAGAACGGCCCTCAAGCTGCCGCTTCTGCTGGCGGCGGGCACCGCGCTGGCGCGAGCGCCGCGCGCCTCTGCCGAGGAGGCGGGACGGTGGCCCGCCGACCGCGCGAACCGCTGGTACCAGGCACAGGGTTTCCTCGTCGGATCGAACTACATCACCTCCACAGCCATCAACCAGCTCGAGATGTTCCAGCCCGACACCTACGACCCGCGGCGCATCGACACCGAGCTCGGGTGGGCCAGGTTCTACGGGCACAACACCGCCCGGGTGTTCCTGCACGATCAGCTGTGGGCCCAGGACCAGCGCGGCTTCCAGACGCGGCTCGCGCAGTTCGTCGGCATCGCCGCGCGCCATCGCATCAAACCGCTGTTCGTCTTCTTCGATTCGTGCTGGGATCCGGCGCCCCGGGCGGGACGGCAACGCGCACCGAGGCCGGGGGTGCACAACTCCGGCTGGGTGCAGAGCCCGGGCGCCGAACGGCTCGGCGACCCCCGTTACGCCGGCGTCATGCGCGACTACGTCACCGCCGTGTTGACCCAGTTCCGCAACGACGATCGGATTCTGGGTTGGGATTTGTGGAACGAGCCGGACAACCCGGCCCGGCAGTACAAGAACGCCGAACGCAGCGACAAGGATCAGCTGGTCGGCAACCTGCTCCCCCAGGTTTTCCGCTGGGCACGCGCGGTCGATCCCAGCCAGCCCCTGACCAGTGGCGTGTGGCGCGGAGACTGGGGACAACCCCAGGGCCGCAGCGCAATCAGCGATATTCAGCTCGCCAACGCCGACGTGATCACGTTCCACTCCTACGCCGACCCCGCGGGATTCGAATCGCGGATCGGCGAGCTCGCCCCGCTGGGCCGGCCGATCCTGTGCACCGAGTACATGGCCCGGCCGCGGGGCAGCACCATCGAGGGAATTCTCCCGGTGGCCAAGCGCCACAACGTCGGTGCCATCAACTGGGGCCTGGTCGCCGGCAAGACGCAGACCTACTTCCCCTGGGAATCGTGGGATCACCCGTACACCGCGATCCCGAAAGTCTGGTTCCACGACCTGCTCCGGCCCGACGGCCGGCCCTTCCAGGACACCGAAGCGCTGACGACCCGCAAGCTGGCGGGTTCCCAAGCTTGAGCCGGCTGTCGGATGACCTGATTTCGGTCGTTTGGCGGCGGGAAGGCCCAACCGGTGGCGTGCATCGGCAAGGACTTACGGAGCTGCGAAGTCACCCACCACGGTCATTTTGTTCCCGTCAGTGGCGGTGGCGAAGCCGGCCGCTGTGAAAGCGCAGTTCACCATGATCCCTTGGTGTGGGGGGCTTTGCCTCCACGAGTCGAGGGCCTGCATGGGATTCGCTGCTGATCCAGTGCCCCAATAGACAATCTCACCCGTGGCCGGGGGCCTGGTGTAGCCGGCGTCTGCGATGCGCATCCGCGGCGAAGAGCCGTCGGAACCGATGTGGCCGCTTAAGCCGGTGCGCAGCATATCGTCGGCGTGCCGCTGAGCCGCCGCCCTCAGGCGCGGGTCGTCCGTGAGTGGCCCGCAGGGCTGACGCAGCCCGTTGACGCCGCTGTACAGGACAGCGGCGGAATCGTCTGCGTGCGCGACCAATTCAGCGTCGGCGCTGGGAACCGCGAAGAGGACACCACAAAAACAGAGGACGACGAGTTCGACGTTCTTCGTCATGTGGCCTCTTGCCGCGCGCCTCGGAGTTGTCGGTAAGACGATGCTATCCCCTACGACCGAGCATGGCCCAAGCATCGCGTGGAACCAGATTGGGCCTTCGGCGGTAGTGGGCTTTCGCGAGAACCTTGCCGAAAAAGGCGACTCGCAGTCAGCCGTCGCCGGCCGGTCCGGAATTCGGGATTAATGGATGAAGTTGAATGTGATCGCGATCACGTCGGCTTTTGCTATGCTCCGGCCATGGCGCTCCAGGGTCAAGAGCGCGACGTTCGTCGCCTGCTTCTTCGCAAAGTCAACCAGAAGTATGCGCAATACATTCACGAGTATATCTACCAGCGGTTTTTGTACCGCTACTTAACCCGTCGGCTCACCGCGAACGACGTCGTGTTCCTCAACTACGGCTACGAAGAGGACCCGCCGATGGGGGTGCCGCTTTCCCCTCCCGACGAGGCCAACCGGTTCCCCATCCAGCTTTACCACCGGACGGCGGCGCAGGTCGACCTCCACGGTAAACGGGTGCTGGAGGTCGGCTGCGGCCACGGCGGTGGCGCCTCCTACCTCATGCGCACGTTTCGCCCGGCGTCATATACGGGACTGGATTTGAACTCGGACGGCATTGAATTTTGCCGGCAAAGGCACAACGTGGCCGGCCTGAAGTTCGTACAAGGCGACGCGGAGAATCTGCCTTTCCCCGACGAATCCTTCGACGTGGTGATCAATATCGAATCCTCACACCTTTACGCTCAGTTTCCCCGCTTTCTGACAGAGGTCGCGCGCGTGCTGCGCCCGAACGGGCATTTTCTATACGCGGATTTTCGCCTCACCGAAGGACTTGCCGCGTGGGAGGCGCAATTGGCTGATGCGCCGATGCGGATCCTGTCGCAGAGGGTGATCAGTTCCGAAGTCATGCGCGGGATGGAGAAGAATTCGCAATGGTGGGCGGCGACGATCAATAGGGTTGCGCCTGCGGTCGGGCACAACTTTGCCGTGGTCCGTGGCCACCGGCTCGTGTGGGGAACGTACCAGGGCCTGAAGAGCGGGGGGCCCTTGGAATACCGGATGTACTGTTTTGCGAAGGCCTGAGGCGCTCGCCGCGCGGGGACGGCGGCGCCGCGGTGAGGCAAGCGACCGATGTGCAAGAACGCCGTAGAGGCGTTGGCGGTGGCGGAGGGATTTGAACCCTCGGACGGTGTTAGCCGTCACACGCTTTCGAGGCGTGCTCCTTAGGCCGCTCGGACACGCCACCGCCGAGCAGCTTACCGAACCGCAGCCCCCTCACCCCAATCGCTGCCGGGCGAAGAAGGCCTCCAGTGGCGCGGCGCACTCTTCGGCGAGAACGCCGCCCCGCACTTCCGGGCGATGGTTGAGCCGCCGGTCACGGACCACGTCCCACAGCGAGCCGACGGCACCCGTCTTGGGCTCCCACGCGCCGAACACCAGCCGGCCGACGCGGGCCAGGACCAGCGCGCCGGCGCACATGGTGCACGGTTCGACGGTGACCGCCAGCGTGGCGCCCTCCAGCCGCCAGCCGTCGCCGAGCACGCCGGCCGCCGCCCGCAGCGCCAGGATCTCGGCGTGCGCGGTGGGATCGCCCAGGGCTTCCCGGGCGTTGACCGCGCGGGCCAGTTCGGTTCCGTCGGCGCCGACGACCACCGCGCCGATGGGCACGTCCCGGGGACCGGCCGCCGCGGCGACCGCCAACGCGGCCCGGATCAGGTCTTCGTCGCCGATCACCGACGGAGCCTGCTGGCGGCGACCCGCTGAGCGATCACCGACCGATGCGGTCGATCACCGCCGACAGCTGGTCCGCGAAACCCATCTCCCTGGCGATGCGGCCGAGCTGCTCGTCCGCGTACAGGTCGGCCTCGTCGAGGATGACGCCCAGCACCGCCTCGGGCAGCCCGATATCGGCCAGCAATCCGAGGTCGCCCTCCTCGAACGGGTCGGAGTCCTCCAGGTCCTCGGGGTCGATGTCGGCATCCAGTTTGTCCAGCACTTCGGCGGCGATGTCGTAGTCGAGGGCGGCGGTGGCGTCCGACAGCAGCAGCCGGGTGCCCGACGGCGCCGGGCGCACGATCACGAAAAACTCGTCGTCCACGTCGAGCAGCCCGAACACGGCGCCCGCGCTGCGCAATTCCCGCAGCTCCGTCTCCGCGGCCTTGAGGCTCATCAAAGATTTCCGAGCCATCGGGGCACAACGCCACTGGCCCTCTTCGCGCACGACCGCGACGCCGAAACCGTCCGGGATATCGGCGGACAGGCCTTGGGCTGGGGCCCGTTGTGCTCCCATGGCCGCTTACGGTAGTCCCAGACCACGCCCTGTGACCAGATGGAGCGCGAGCGGGGCAACATCTGGCCGTACCGTCGGCGCCGGACTGTGCCAACCTTGATCTGTGGCTAGCCCTGTTTCTCAACCACCGGTGTGTGTGCTCGGGCTGGGGCTGATCGGGGGATCGATAATGCGTGCCGCCACGGCGGTGGGCCGCGATGTGTTCGGTTACAACCGGTCGGTCGAGGGCGCGCAGGGAGCCGTCGCCGACGGTTTCGACGCCACCACCGACCTGACCGCGACGCTGACCCGCGCCAGTGACGCCGGCGCGCTGATCGTTCTGGCCGTGCCCATGCCGGCGATGGCCGGCATGCTCACCCACATCGCCGAGCTGGCCCCGGACTGCCCGTTGACCGACGTGACCAGCGTCAAACGGGCGGTGCTCGACGAGGTCGTCGCGGCCGGTCTGCGGGAACATTTCGTCGGCGGTCACCCGATGGCGGGCACAGCTCATTCGGGTTGGGCCGCCGGCCACCCGGGCCTGTTCACCCGGGCGCCATGGGTGGTCAGCGTCGACGACCACGTCGACCCCGCGGTGTGGTCGATGGTGATGACGCTGGCGCTGGACTGCGGCGCGGTGGTGGTGCCGGCCAAGTCCGACGACCACGACGCCGCGGCCGCCGCCATCTCCCACCTGCCGCACCTGCTGGCCGAGGCGCTGGCCGTCGTCGCCGGCGAAGTCCCGCTGGCATTCGCGCTGGCCGCCGGATCGTTCCGCGACGGGACGCGGGTGGCGGCCACCGCCCCGGACCTGGTCCGGGCGATGTGCGAGGGCAATTCCGACCAGCTGCTGCCGGCGGCCGACCGGGTCATCGAGCTGCTCAGCCGGGCCCGCGAGTCGCTGGTCGCGCACAATACGGTCGCCGAACTGGTCGAGGCCGGCCACGCCGCCCGCACGCGTTACGACAGCTTCCCGCGTTCCGACATCTTCCATGTCGTCATCGGCAGCGAGGACTGGCGCGAGGAGCTGGCCGCCGCCGGCCGGGCGGGCGGGGTGATCAGATCCGCTCTGCCAACCCTGGATAGTCGACGATGAACCCCTCTTCGTCGACGCTCACCGTGGTGTCGGCGACCGGCGAGCGCAGCTTGATGCCGTCGAGGCCACCGGCGCAGGTGTAGGTCACGAGGTCCGCGGTGATGGACATGTCGGGCAGGTGGACGTAGACGACCGGCAACGCGACCGAGTCGGCCCGCTCGTGGAGGCCGAGCCGCCGGATGGGCAGGGCGTTGAAGAACGGGCTGAACACGACATCGACGTCGAGCGCGCCGTTGTACGCCGCGCGGTGCTCGCCCTGATGGTCGGTGACCAACCACATGTTCTCTTCGTCACGGGCGATGGACAGCACGCGCTCGCGTTCGGCGAGCGTGACCGTCATCCCGAGCCGCTTGGTGGCCCCGGTCTCGTCGGTCTGCAGGTCGTAGTACGCGCCGAAGGCCGGGTTGGTTGCGGTAGCGGCGGCGACGATGCGGCCGTTCGCCCGGATTCTCTTGCCGGACACCTGGATTCGTACAGATTCCATCCGCGATACGTCCTGTGCACGCCAGGTGAGCATCGCCTGCCACACGCGCCGAGCCGAATCAGAGGAATCTGTGTTCACTCATCTACCGTAAATCGTGCCCGTGAACCGTGAGAGACGTGTCCGGTAAGTGTGGCGCAGTCGACCCGTGCCCGGGACCGACGCCCAGACCGTCACCGCCAGCAGCCCGTCCAGCGCGAGCGCCAATGCGGCCACCAGCAGGGCCCCGACCAGGGCGAGGTAAAACTCGCGCTCCTTGATTCCGTCGATGAGATATCTGCCCAGCCCACCGAGGCTGGCGTAGGCGGCGACGGTCGCGGTGGCGACCACTTGCAGCGTCGCGCTGCGCAAACCGCCGAGGATCAACGGCATCGCGTTGCGCGCCTCCACCCACAGCACCTGCGCCTCCGTCATGCCCATCGCTCGCGCGGCGTCGACCACGGCCGGCTCGACGTTGGCGATTCCGGCATAGGTGCCGGCCAGCAGCGCCGGGACACCCAGCAGCATCAGCGCCACCAGCGGCGGCCCCAGGCCCAGCCCGAACAACAGCGTCCCGAGCAGCAGCACGCCCAGCGTCGGCAGCGCGCGCAACCCGTTGACCGCGCCCACCACCAGCAGCGTCCCGCGTCCGGTGTGGCCGATGATGAGTCCGGCGGGGACGGCGATCAGGGCCGAGGCGCCCACCGCGATTGCGGTGTACTCGAGATGCTCCAGGATGCGCGCGGCGATGCCCACCGGCCCGGTCCAGTTGTCGACGGTGAGCAGGTACGAAATGGCGCCCTGCACGAAATTCATCGCGCGCCACCCACGATCGGGGCCATCACCGACCGCCGGCGGGGCGTGCGCGCGGCGCGTTCCCAGGGCGTGACGAGGCGGCCGGCCGCCACGATCAACGCGTCGATCACGATCGCCAGCACGAAAAGCGCGACGATGCCGGCCAGAATCTGGTCGCTCTTGTTGGTCTGGTAGCCCTCGGTGAACCAGGTGCCCAGCCCACCGATCCCGATCACCGAGCCCACCGAGACCATCGCGATGTTAGTGACCACCACCACCCGAAGCCCGGCCACCAGAACCGGGATGGACAGCGGCAGTTCGACTTTCAGCATGCGGGCGACCGGTGGATAACCGACGGCGGTGGCGGCGTCGCGCACCTGGGCCGGCACCGCGTCCAGCGCCTCGAGCACCGCCCGCACCAGCAGCGCCGCGGTGTAGGCGGTGAGCGCGACCATCACGTTGGCCTCGTCGAGGATGCGGGTCCCGATGATCATCGGCAGCACCACGAACAGCGCCAGCGACGGGATGGTGAACACGACGCTCGCAGTCGCGGTCGTCAGCCGGCGGGCGACCGGTGCGCGCCGAACCGCCGCGCCCAGTGGGACGGCGAGGGCCAACCCGACCAACACCGGCACCAACGAGAGCCGCAAATGGACGACGGTCAGCGCCCAGGCGTCGTCGAGGTGGGTGAGCAGGTAGTGCATCCGTCACTCCCCCCGCCGGGCGTCCACCGCGGCCAGCACGTCGCCGGCCAGCACCCCACCGATCACCTTGCCGCCGGCGTCGACGGCGACGCCCACGCCCGACGGCGACGACAGCGCCGCGTCGAGCGCCTGGCTGAGGTTGCCGCCGGGACGAAACAGCGAGCCGACGCCGCTCATGCTGTCCGCCAGCGGAACACCGGCGCGATGCCGTTCCCGGCCCTCGGCGTCGATCCAGCCCACCGGCGCGCCGGCGCCGTCCACCACCACCGCCCAGCCGTCGGCCGGCCCGGCCGCGGACAGGTCGTCCGCCGGGATGCGCTCGACGTCATGCAGCGGCAAGCCGGCCGCATCGATGAGTTGCAGCCACCGATACCCGCGGCCGAGGCCGATGAACCTCGCCACGAAGTCGTTGGCCGGCCGCGAGAGCAGCCGGGCGGGCTCGTCGTACTGCTGCAACGAGCCGGCCCGGAACACCGCGACCTGGTCCGCGAGCTTGAGCGCCTCGTCGATGTCGTGGGTGACGAAGACGATCGTCTTGTGCAATTCGCTTTGCAGACGCAGGATTTCGTTCTGCAGGTCGAGGCGGACCACCGGGTCGACGGCGGAGAACGGCTCGTCCATCAGCAGGATGGGCGGGTCGGCGGCCAGCGCGCGCGCCACGCCGACGCGTTGCTGTTCGCCACCGGACAACTGTGCGGGGTAGCGGGTGGCGAGCCTGGTGTCCAGCCCGACCCGCTCGAGCACCCCGTAGGCGGCGGCGCGGGCCGCCCGGCGGGACTGCCCCTTGAGCACCGGAACCGTTGCGACGTTGTCGATCACCCGCAGGTGCGGCATCAGGCCGGCATGCTGGATGACGTAGCCGATCCCGAGGCGCAGCCGCACCGGGTCGAGGGTGGACACGTCCACCCCGTCGACGGCGATCGCGCCGGAGGTCGGCTCGATCATGCGGTTGATCATCCGCAGCGCCGTGGTCTTGCCGCTCCCCGACGAACCCACGAAGACGGTCAACTTCCCGGTGGGGATCGACAGGCTCAGCCGGTCCACCGCGGTGGTCCCGTCGGTGAAGGCCTTGCTGACGTCGTCGAAGACGATCATTGCCCCACCGGATGGTTCAACCCGTTGTCGCGCAGCCAGTTCCGCGCGGCCTGATCGGGGTCGATACCGGAGTTACCGGCCACCGCGGCGTTGAGCCCCGCGACCCCGGAGGTGGTCAGCCTCCCCGAGACGGCGTCCAGCACCTCCTTGAGCCGGTCCGACTTCTTCTGCGAATTGACCAGCGGCACAATGTTGCCGGCCAGGAAGTTTTGCTCCGGGTCGTCGAGCACCACCAGATGGTTCTGCGGGATGGCGGGCGACGTGGTGAAAACGTTGGCGGCGTTGACCCGTCCCTCCAGCAGCGCGCGCACCGTCACGGCGCCGCCGCCGTCGTCGATGGCGACGAAATTGCCCGGCCGGATGTCAAGTCCGTACTTCTGCCGCAGCCCCGGCAGCCCGGACGGCCGGTTCGCGAACGCCGACGGCGCACCGAACCGCACGTCCGCCGAATGAGCGGCCAGGTCGGCGATTGTCCTCAGCTTCCAGGAATTCGCGGTCCCGCCCGTCACGGTCACGGTGTCGGTGTCACTGGCCGGCGAGGGTGTGAGGATCGCCAGGTCGCCCGGGAGCCTGCGGTCGAGCTCCAGCTCAACGGCGTCGAGCAGGGTCGCCGTCGACTCGGGCGCGAAATAGAGCAGCAGGTTGCCGATGTACTCGGGCACCAGGTCGATGGAATGGTCCTTCAACGCTGGAATGTACGTTTCCCGGCTGCCGATCCCCATTCGACGTCCCACCTCGAAGCCGTTGGTCTGCAACGCTTGTGCGTAAATCTCGGCGATGATCTGTGACTCCGGGAAGTCGCCGGAACCCACGACGATGTTCCTGGGGTTGCGGACCTCGGCGCCCAGCGGGTCGGCACTGCTGCACGCCGCCAGCGCACATATCGCCGTGAGCCACACCGCCGCTCGGATGACCGCGCGGCGCGCGCGCGACGGCATCCCCATACCGCCGACACTAACGCCAGAAGCACGCGGGCGCCGCGACCGAGCGGTCCGGTTGCGCGGTTTGGTTTCATTCTGTGCCGGATGGGACAAAGATGACACTATGAGCAGCCACCCCCCTGCCTCGCCCGGCCAGCCGCCCAACAAGCCCGTCGCAACGCCCAAGCCCGCCGCGCCGCCCAAGCCGGGCCCGGCGCCCAAGGAACCGGCGATCGGGTTCACCCGCGCCGGGGCGCTGTGGTCGTCCCTGATCGCCGGCTTCCTGATCCTGATTCTGCTGCTGATCTTCATCACCCAGAACACGGCAACGACGGCGTTTACGTTCCTGGGCTGGCACTGGAGCCTGCCGCTGGGGGTGGCGATCCTGCTGGCGGCGGTGGTCGGTGGCCTGATCACGGTGGCGGTCGGCACAGCGCGGATCCTGCAGCTGCGCCGCGCCGCGAAGAAGCACCACGCGGCCTCTTCGCGCTAGCCGATCGAGTGTGCGCTGCGGTCGCCGGCCGTGCGCCCCGGTCGGGAAAACGCCCGCACGAGCGCCGTCAGCTCACCCCCGACTCCGTGGCCGCACACTCAGCCGGGCAGCTTGGCCAGCTCCGCGAGCCCGCGGGAAATCAGCGGCGCCACGACCTCGGGCATGTGGTCGGAGTCCATCCCGCGGGCCTGGTCCGACATCCGCCTGCGGAAGTCGATGCCCGCGGCGATGATGGCGAGCTTGAAGTAGGCCAGCGCCATGTAGAACTCCCAATGCGCCAGCGGCAAACCGGCGACCAGCGAATACCGGTCGGCCAGCTCGTCGGCCGTCGGCAGCAGCGGTGAGGTCCAGGCGGCCTGCGCGTTGACGATCAAGTCCAGCGCCGGATCGCGGTACACGCACATCAGGGCGGCGTCGGACAGCGGGTCGCCGAGGGTGGACAGCTCCCAGTCGACGACGGCGCGCACCTTCGTCGGGTCGTCGGCGTCCAGGATGGTGTTGTCGATCCGGTAGTCGCCGTGCACGATCGACGTGCGGCTCTGCTGGGGGATCGCCTCCTGCAGGCCGGAATGCAGGCGCTCGACGTCGGCGTCGCGCCGGTCGTCGGGCAGGCGCACCAAGGCCCACTGCGAACCCCATCGCCGCACCTGCCGCTCCAGGTAACCGCTGGGCTTGCCGAAATCCCCCAGCCCGACGGCCTGCGGGTCGACGGTGTGCAGGTCGACGAGGACGCGGATCAGCGAGTCGACGCAGCCCTCGATGACGGTGTGGCTGAAGGCTTCCAGCTGCGCGCGCCGGCGCACCACCTGGCCGGCGACGAACTCGACGATCTGGAACGGCGCGCCCAGCACCGCGTCGTCCTCGCACAGCGCGATCGCGCGCGCCACCGGAACCGGGGTGTCCCGCAGCGCGGCGACCACCCGGTATTCGCGGGCCATGTCGTGCGCCGACGGCGTCAGCCCGTGCAGCGGCGGCCGCCGCACCAGCCAGCTGGTCGCGTCGTCGTAGACCCGGAACGTGAGATTCGACCGGCCGCCGGAGATGAAGTCCGCGCGCAACTCGCCGTCGCGTCCGATGCCGAGCGAACGCAGGTATCGATCCAGCGAGGCCAGGTCGAGCCCCTCGAGTTGGTCAGCTGAAGTCACCGGACTTGTTTACCACCTCTGATTTCGCGGCAGCAGGTCCCACACGTGCTCGACGCCGTTGACCCCCGCCACCGTCGCCTGTCCGGAGCGGGAGAACAGCAGCCGGGTGATCGACGCGTAGTCGACCGGGAACGACAACAGCCGGGACGTCCCCAGAATCTGGTGCAGCAGAACGTTGATCACCCCGCCGTGGCTGAACACCGCGACCGTGTCCTCGGGATCGACGGAGGCGACGAGGTCGTCGACCGCCGCGCGCACCCGGGCGAGGAACGCGTCCTCGTCGACCGCGCTCGGCAGATGCCCCCGGGCCAGCCGCGCCCACTCCTCGGGCATCTCCTCGCGGATCTGCTCGACGGGGATGTACAGCGGAAGGTCGCGGTCGTATTCCGCGAACCGGTCGTCGATCTCGACGGTGAGCTCCCGGGCCGCCGCCACCGGTTCGGCGGTCTGGACGGCGCGACGCTGCGGGCTGCTCACCACCCGGGAGATGGGAAACCGGTCCAGGGCCTTGGGCAGTCGCTCGATCTGCGCCAATCCCTCGTCCGACAGGTCCGGGTCGGAGCCCTCGCCGTGTTCGCTGCGCAGCGGCAGCGCATGCCGGACCAGAAGCAGTTGCATGTTCGTTCCCGTCGTCGGATGGTGGGCAGCGCCCAGTTTCTCATCGCGCCCCGCGAAGCCGATCTCGAGGAGGAAAGATGACCCACCCCCAAATGGATTGGGACGCCGCGTACCGGCAGGAAACGCCGCCGCCGTGGAGCATCGGCCGGCCGCAGCCGGAGCTGGCCGCGCTGATCGACGAAGGCAAGATCCACGGCGATGTGCTGGACGCCGGCTGCGGCCATGCCGCGCTGTCGCTGGCCCTCGCCGCACGGGGCTACACGGTGGTCGGCCTGGACAGCAGCGCGACCGCGATCGAGGCCGCGTCCCTGGCGGCCGCCGAACAAGGGCTGACGACAGCGACCTTCGCCCAGGCCGACGCCACCGACTTCCGCGGCTATGACGGCCGCTTCGCCACGATCCTGGACAGCGGACTGCTCCACGCGTTGCCGCCGGAGCGGCGCCAGGACTATCTGCGGTCGATCTCGCGGGCGGCCGCCCCCGGGGCGGCGCTCCACGTCCTGGCCTTCGCCGCCGGGGCGCTGGGGGACGCCGAGCACGGGGGTCCGCGCGGCTTTACCGAGGCCGAATTGCGCGACGCCGTCTCGACGCTCTGGCGGGTCGACGAACTGCGCCCCGCCAAGGTCTACGGGAACGCGCCGGTGTCTTCCGACGGCCCGCTGGCGCGCCTGGAACGCGACGCCGAAGGCCACTTCATGGTTCATGGCGCCCGGCTTTCTGGTCACGGCCCACAAGCCCGGCTGAGCGAGCCCTTCGCCCGCCGTGGAGAATGCTATTCTCCGCATGGAGAGCGAGGTGTGCGCGATGACAACGGTAGGTCAGGCCCAGCTGGACGCGGGTGTTCTCGCCCGCTGGCTGGACGCGAACGGCGCGCCGGGAAGCGGTGCGGAACCGCGGCTGACGCAGCTGAAGGGCGGTTCGCAGAACACCCTGTATCTGCTCGACCGCGGCGGCCAGCGGATGGTGCTGCGCATGCCCGGCGCGCGCGCCGACGCGGCGCGCATCGACGGCTTGCTGCGCGAGATCCGGCTGGTGCGGGCGCTGTCGGGCACCGACGTGCCGCACGCGGCATTGATCGCGGCCGACGACACCGGCACCGTGCTCGGCATGCCGTTCTACGTCATGGAGGCGATCGACGGGTGGAGCCCGATGGACGGCGGGTGGCAACCGCCGTTCGACACCGACCTGAGCGCGCGGCGCGGGCTGGCCTTCCAGCTCGTCGACGGCGCCGCCAGGCTGGGCAGGGTGGACTGGCGCGGGCAGGGGCTCGAGGGGTTCGGCCGTCCGGACGGATTCCACGAGCGGCAGGTCGACCGCTGGCTGACCTTCCTGGACGCCTACAGGGTGCGCGAGCTGCCCGGTCTCGACGAGGCGTCCGCCTGGCTGCGCAACAATCGGCCCACGCACTACCGACCGGGCATCATGCACGGCGACTACCAGTTCGCCAACGTGATGTTCGCGCACGGGGAGCCCGCGCGGCTGGCCGCGATCGTGGACTGGGAGATGACCACGGTCGGCGACCCGCTGCTGGACCTGGCCTGGTGCCTGCTGGGCTACGACGGCGAAGAGCCGCGCGCCGACGGGTTCTATCTGGACATGGCCGGGATGCCCACCCGCAGCGAGTTGCTGCGGCACTACGAGGCGGTCAGCGGCCTGTCCACCGAAGACATCGACTACTACCTGGTGCTGGCCAACTGGAAGCTCGGCATCGTGCTGGAAAAGACTTACGCTGCGGGGGTGCGCACCGGAAAGGTCGACCCCAAGATCACTGACGCCTTCGGCCCCATGATCCTGCAGCTGATCGCCACGGCGGCCGAGCTCGCGCGGTCCTTACCCGCCGGTCCTGCCGGGGGCCGCTGAAATGGGTTATGCGGACCGGCTTTTCGATCTCACCGACCGGGTCGTGCTGGTCACCGGCGGGAGCCGCGGGCTGGGGCGCGAGATGGCGTTCGCCGCGGCGCGTTGCGGCGCCGACGTGGTGATCGCCAGCCGCAACATGGACAACTGCGTGGCCACCGCCAAGGAGATCGAGGCCGAAACCGGGCGCGCCGCCATGCCGTATCAGGTGCACGTCGGGCGCTGGGATCAACTCGACGGACTGGTCGAGGCGACCTACGACCGGTTCGGCAGGGTGGACACGCTGATCAACAACGCCGGCATGTCACCGCTGTACGACAAGCTGACCGACGTCACCGAGAAACTGTTCGACGCGGTGCTCAACCTCAACCTCAAGGGCCCGTTCCGGTTGTCGGCTCTGGTGGGCGAGCGGATGGCGGCGGCCGGTCGCGGGTCCATCATCAACGTCAGCACCGCCGGGTCGCTGCGCCCCACCCCCGACATCATCCCGTACGCCGCCGCCAAGGCCGGGCTCAATGCGATGACCGAGGCGCTGGCGAAGGCGTTCGGCCCGTCGGTACGGGTGAACACCCTGATGGCCGGCCCGTTCCTGACCGACGTGAGCAAGGCCTGGAACCTCGAGGCGGCCCACGGCAAGCCATTCGGACACCTGGCGCTGCAGCGCGCCGGCGACCCGGCCGAAATCGCGGGCGCCGCATTGTTTTTGGCGTCCGACGCCGCCAGCTTCACCACCGGCTCGATCCTGCGCGCCGACGGTGGAATTCCCTGACGCGGTGGGTCGCCGCCAATGAACACCTAGGAGCAATCGAATGTCTTGGGACTTCTCCACCGAACCGGAATTTCAGCAGAAGATCGACTGGGTCCGCGACTTCGTCCGCGAGGAGGTCGAACCCCTCGAGGTGCTGTTCCCCGGCTGCGAGTTCCTGCCGCTGAGCGACGAACGCCGCCGCATCGTCGATCCCCTCAAGCAGCGGGTCCGCGACCACGGGCTGTGGGCACCGCATCTGGGCCCCGAACTGGGCGGCCAGGGCTTCGTCGCGGTCAAGCTGACGCTGATCAACGAGATTCTGGGCCGCAGCCCCTGGGCGCCGATCGTGTTCGGCACGCAGGCGCCCGACACGGGCAACGCCGAGATCATCGCCCGCTTCGGCACGCAGGACCAGAAGGACCGCTACCTCGCCGGGCTGCTGTCGGGGGAGATCTTCTCGTGCTTCTCGATGACGGAGCCGCAGGGCGGCGCCGATCCGCGGGTGTTCCGGACGCGCGCCTTCCGCGACGGCGACGACTGGGTGATCACCGGCCGAAAGTACTTCTCCTCCAACGCCTCGGTCGCCTCCTTCTTCATCGTCGTGGCCATCACCGACCCCGACGTGCCGGTGCACCGCGGCGCCTCGACGTTCCTGGTGCCGGCCGGGACCGACGGGCTGACCATCGAGGCCACCCACCATCTGGTCGGTGCGCTGCCACACGAGCCCGGGCATTCGCTGGTGCACTACGAGGGGGTCCGGGTGCCGTCGGACGCGCTCCTGGGCGAGCCCGGCCAGGGCTTCATGATCCTGCAGACCCGCCTGGCCGGCGGCCGGCTGCATCACGCGATGCGCTCGATCGGGGTGGCCCAACGCGCGGTGGAGATGATGGCCCGCCGCGCGAAAAGCCGTTTCACCCAGGGCAGTTCGCTGGCCGACAAGCAGCTGGTGCAGGCGTTCATCGCCGACTCCTACACCGAGCTGATGCCGTTCCGGCTGGCGGTGCTGCACGCCGCGTGGCTGATCGACACCGCCGGGGAACGTGCGGCCCGCGCCGAGATCGGCGCCTGCAAGATCCTGGCCTCGCAGGTCCTCAAATCGATTGGGCTGCGCGCGATCCAGGTGCATGGCGCGCTGGGCACCACAGACCAGCTGCCGCTGGTCAACGTGCTGCTCGGCGGGGTGGCGCTCGGGCTGGCCGACGGGCCCACCGAGGCCCACAAGGTCAACCTGGCCAAGCTGCTGCTCAAACACTACGAGGCCGAGGACGCCGAGTGGCCCAGTGAGCTGCTGGACATCCGCCGGGAGGCCGCACGCACCAAGTACGGCGACCTGATCGACCGGGTTCCCGCGCTGCCCGATTCGCCGTGAACACCAGGGTGACGGCGGCGGTCGAGCGGGCGCTCGACGAACGCCAGCGGGAGGCCACCGAAGAGGTCGAGCGCATCCTGGCCGCGGCGGTCCGCGTCATGGCACGGGTCGCTCCCGAACCACCGCGGGTGAGCGACATCGTCGCCGAGGCGGGCTCGTCGAACAAGGCGTTCTACCGGTATTTCGCCGGGAAGGACGACCTCATCCTGGCCGTCATGGAACGCGGCGTGGCCATCGTCGCGTCCTACCTCGAGCACCAGATGGCCAAGGAGCCGCACCCGCGTGACCGGGTCGCACGCTGGATCGAGGGCACGCTGGCTCAGGTGGCCGACCCGCACCTGATCAGCATGAGCCGGGCGGCGGCCGGCCAGATGTCGGCCGGCACGGATTGGCGGGCGGCGGATCGGGAGATGATGCGCCCGCTGCGCGATCTGCTCGTCGAACCCGTTGCGGCGCTGGGCAGCAACGACGTCGAGCGGGACGTGGAGGCGGTGTTCAGCTGCACGGCGGCGACCATGCGCCGATACGTGGGGTCGGCCGACCGGCCGGGGTCCGACGACATCGCCCACCTGGTGGCATTCTGCCTGCGCGGTCTGGGGGTGCGGTGATGCGCGCCGTCGTCTGCCGTGCCTATGGCGCTCCGGAAGACCTCGTCGTCGAGGACGTCGACGAGCCGGTCCCCGCCCCCGGGCAACTGCTGGTGCGGGTCCACGCCGCGGCGGTCAATTTCCCCGACGTCCTGTTCATCGCCGGCAAGTACCAGGTCAAGATTCCGCCGCCGTTCATTCCCGGCAACGAGATCGCCGGTGAGGTGATCGCCGCGGGTGCCGGTGCGCCGTTCGAACCGGGACAGCGCGTGTCCGGGACCACCTTTGGTGCGTTCGCCGAACGCGCGCTGCTGGACGCCGGCCAGGCGGAGCTGGTGCCCGACGATGCCGACTTCGCGTCGGCCGCGGCCTTCGGGGTGACCTACCGCACGGCGTATCACGCGCTGCGGTCGACCGCCGACGTGGCAGCAGGCGATTGGGTCGTGGTGCTGGGCGCCGCGGGTGGGGTGGGGCTGGCGGCGGTCGACCTGGCCGTCGCCATGAAGGCGCGGGTGCTGGCCGCGGCGTCGAGCCCGGAGAAACTCGAGCTGTGCCGCCGGCGCGGCGCCGAGGCCACCGTGGACTACGACCGGGAGGACTTGAAGTCGCGCATCCGCGAGCTCACCGGCGACGCCGCCCGGGTGGTGATCGACCCCGTCGGCGGGCCGTACGCGGAGCCGGCGCTGCGCGGGCTGGCGCGCGGCGGCACCTTCGTCACCCTGGGCTACGCCGCCGGGACGATACCCGCCATCCCCCTCAATCTCGTTCTGCTGAAAGACATCTGCGTGCGCGGCATGGAGATCCGCACGTTCATGACCGACCATCCCGACGAGGCCACCCGCGACCTGCGGGAGCTGTCGGAGATGTTTGCCGCCGGCACCGTCCGCCCGTACATCGGGGCGCGGTTCCCCCTGTCCGAAACCGCCGCCGCGCTGCGGCACGTGGCCGACCGAAAGGTGCTTGGCAAGGTCGTCATCGACGTGGCGCGCTAGCTTCCGCGAGCAGACGCAAAGTCGCACAAGGTCGGGCGGGTTGGATGCGATTCTGTGTCTGCTCGCGAGGACCAGCTAGGGCGTGACGATGTTGAAACCCGGGTCGGGCTGGTCCAGCGCACCCAGGAAGGTCCGCAGCGCTTCCCGGTCGCCGGATATCTCCAGTCCGGGCGAGGTGAAGTCGCCCAGTGCCGCCGTCAACAGGCGGGACTTGCTGTCCAGCCTGACCATGACGGTCGCCGTCGCGGGTTGGGGCGCCGACTTGCGGTACACCAGCACCCCGTTGCGCAGGGTGAGCCGGTAGTTGACGGCCAGATCGGCGAAGGCGAGGTCGATGGTCAGGTCGAGATCCCAGCTGCGTGGTCCGTCGACCCGGATGGCCAGGCTGTCGAAGATCTGCTCGGGCGTCAGCTGGGACAGCATGGTGGGCGAGGCGACCTGGGCGGCGGTGCCGAAGTTCCCGTCGAGCAACTCGGTCGCGCCGCTGAGGAAGAAGTTGCGCCAGGTCGCGTTCTCGGCGCCGTAGGCGAGTTGCTCGAGCGTGTCGGCGTACAGCGCGCGGGCGCCGGCGTGTCCGCTGTCGGCGAAGACTGCGTGATCCAGCAGCGTTGCCGCCCAGCGGAAGTCGCCGTTGTCGAACGCCGTCCGGGCCAGCTCCACGACGCGGTCGATCCCACCCATCGCGTCGACGTAGCGCGGGGCGAGGGCCTCCGGGGGATGCGGCCACAGCCGCGCCGGGTTGCCGTCGAACCAGCCCATGTAGCGCTGGTACACGGCCTTGACGTTGTGGCTGACCGACCCGTAGTACCCGTGGGTGTGCCAGGCCCGCTCGAGCGCCGGCGGCATCCGGAACATCTCGGCGATCTCGACGCCGGTGTAACCCCGGTTGAGCAATCGCAGCGTCTGATCGTGCAGGTAGGCATACATGTCGCGCTGCAGCGACAGGAATTCGACGATGTTTTCCGCGCCCCAGGTCGGCCAGTGGTGGGAGGCGAACACCACGTCGGCGCGCCCGGCGAAGGCGTCGATCGCCTCGGTGAGGTACCCGGACCACGCGTGCGGGTCGCGCACCAGGGCGCCGCGCAGGGTCAGCAGGTTGTGCAGGTTGTGGGTGGCGTTCTCGGCCATGCACAACGCGCGGAAACGTGGGAAGTAGAAATGCATCTCGGCGGGCGCCTCGGTGCCGGGCGCCATCTGGAACTCGATTTCCACGCCGTCGATGGTGTGCGTCTCGCCGGTCGCGGTGACGTCGATGGTGGGGACGATGATCGCCACCTCGCCGGTGGAGGTGGCCTGGCCCAGCCCGCAGCCCACCTGGCTTTGCGGTCCGCGGGGCAACAGGGTGCCGTACATGTAGGTCGCCCGGCGGGTCATGGCCGGGCCGGCGTAGACGTTCTCCCGGACCGCGTGCTCGGCGAAACCCTCGGGCGCCAGCACGGCCACGGCCCCGGCGTCCACGTCCGCCTGCGAGGTGACGCCCAGCACGCCCCCGAAGTGGTCGACATGGCTGTGGGTGTAGATCACCGCGACGACGGGCCGGTCGCCCCCGCGGTGCTCCCGATACAACGCGAGCGCGGCGGCCGCCACCTCGGTGGACACCAGCGGGTCGATGACGATGATGCCGGTGTCGCCCTCGACGAACGTGATATTGGAGATGTCGAAGCCACGGACCTGGTAGATGCCCGAAACCACCTCGTAGAGGCCCTGTTTGGCGGCCAGCGTCGACTGCCGCCACAGGCTGGGGTGCACCGACGCCGGCGCGGTTCCGCCGAGGAAGGAGTAGGCGTCGTTGTCCCACACCACGCGTCCGTCGGCCGCCCTGATGACGCACGGGGACAGGGCGGCGATGAAGCCGCGATCGGCGTCGTGAAAGTCGGTGTCGTCGTCAAGGGGCAGCGCGTGCCCGCGGTGCGCCGACTCGATGACCGCGGTGGGGGGTTTGTGCTCCACGCCAATACAGTGCCATCGACGCGCCATTTCCCGAAGCCATTCCGGCCGGATCTTGTTCTGCTAATTAGTGAACAGAGAAACAATTTCCGGCGGCCCTAGATTCTCGGTCCAGTTAACCCGCATACTGCCCGAACGGCCCTCAATGCCGAGGGTCGCAACTTTCGGGCTAAGGAGAACATGTGAAGCGTGGACTGATGGTCGCGGCGGCCGGAGCGGCAATTCTGGCCGCCGGTATTTCCGGCTGTTCCAGCAACAAGTCGAGTTCGGGCGGTTCGGGCACCAGCTCCGCGGTGAACACCTCGGCGGGCGCCGCCAGTGGAACCAAGGTCATCATCGACGGCAAGGATCAGAACGTCAGCGGCTCGGTCGTGTGCACCACCGCGGGCGGCAACGTCAACATCGCGATCGGTGGCGCAGCGACCGGTATCGCCGCCGTGCTCACCGACGCCAGCCCGCCCCAGGTGAAGTCCGTAGGTCTGGGCAACGTCAACGGCGTGACGCTCGGTTACACCTCCGGAACCGGCCAGGGCAACGCCTCCGCCGAGAAGAACGGCAACACCTACAAGATCACCGGCACGGCCACCGGCGTCGACATGGCCAACCCGATGCAACCGGTGAACAAGCCGTTCGAAATCGACGTCAACTGCTCTAGCTAGTCGAGGGTGCGGGCGGTTGCCACCCGTTGAGTGGCAACCGCACCGTGAACTCGGTGTGGCCGGGTGAGCTGTTCACCGCGATCGTCCCGTTGTGCGCCCTGACGACCGCGGAGACGATCGCCAATCCCAGCCCGGTGCTGCCGCCCTTGCGGGAACGCGAGGTGTCACCGCGGGCGAATCGCTCGAACACTTCCGACTGCAGCACCGCCGGGATGCCGGGGCCGTTGTCGATCACCTGCAGCACTGTGTGCGTCGGCTCCGCGCTCAACCGGGTGGTCACGACGGTGCCCGCGCCGGTGTGCAGGCGGGCGTTGGCGAGGAGGTTCGCCAGGACCTGGTGGAGCCGCGCCGCGTCACCGGTGACGATCACCGGCTCCTCCGGCAGGTCGAGCTCCCACTGATGGTCCGGCCCGGCGACGTGCGCGTCGTTGACCGCATCGAGGGCCACCCGCGACAAGTCGACCGGTTCGCGCTCCAGCGGCCGGCCGGAGTCCAGCCGGGCCAGCAGCAGCAGGTCTTCGACCAGGCGGGTCATCCGTTCCGTCTCGGAGGCCACCCGGCTCATCGCGTGGGCCACCGCCTCCCGGTCGTCACCCATGCGCTGGGTGAGTTCGGTGTAGCCGCGGATCGCGGCAAGCGGCGTGCGCAGTTCGTGGCTGGCGTCGGCGACGAACTGACGGACGCGGGTCTCGCTGGCCTGCCGGGCGGAGAGCGCGGCCGCGATGTGGTCCAGCATCCGGTTGAGGGCCGACCCGAGTTGACCGACCTCGGTGGCGGGGTTGGCGTCCGATTCGCGGACCCGCAGCGGAAGCTCGACCTCGCCGCGATCCAACGGCAGGTCCGCGACCCGGCTGGCCGTCTGGGCGACGCGGCGCAGCGGCGCCAGCGCCCGCCGGACGATGATCACCCCGGCGATCGTCGCGGCCGCGAGCGCGATCGCGGTGACGATCCCGAAGATGATCAGCATCCGGATCAGGGTCGCGTCGATGTTCGACATCGAGAGGCCGGTGACGATGATGTCGCCCCCGTTGCGGCTCGGCGCGGCCATCACCCGGTATCGGCCCAGACCGTCCAGGTCCAGGGTGACGGGGGCGTGACTTGCCGCGATCCGCTCCAGTTGCGCCTGGGCGGCGGGGGTCAGCGCGGCCCGGGTGCCGCTGCCGGTCAGGTAGCCGGCGTCGATCGCCTTACCGTGGTTCACGACCGCGGCGACCATGCCCGCCGGCTGCCCGGGGGCGTCCAGGAACCGCGGACCGGGTCCCGGCCTGGGGAAGTACGAGTGCTCATGCCGCCATCCCGGGCGCTTCGGTTCGGGATACATCAACGCCGAACGGAACGACGTGCCCGCGAGCTGCCCGTCGAGCTGCTTCACCAGGTGGTGGTTCAGCGCCAGCTCGGTCACCGCGGTGATGCCGACGCACACGATCGCCAGGACGACAATCTGGCCGACGAGCAGTCGCAGCCGCAGGGACCAGGCCCGCCGGGCGTCGGCCAACGGTCGCGACCCGCTGCTAGCGAGCCGGCTTGAGGACATAACCCGCGCCACGCAGCGTGTGGATCATGGGGTCGCGGCCGTTGTCGATCTTCTTGCGCAGATAGGAGATGTAGAGCTCGACGATGTTGGACCGGCCGCCGAAGTCGTAGCTCCAGACCCGGTCGAGGATCTGCGCCTTGCTGAGCACCCGCTTGGAGTTGCGCATCATGAACCGCAGCAACTCGAACTCGGTGGAGGTCAAGGAGATCGGCTCGCCGGCCCGGGTCACCTCGTGGCTGTCCTCGTCGAGCACCAGGTCGCCGACCACCAGCTGCGCGCCGCTGTCCAAGGTCGTCACACCGGTGCGCCGCAGCAGCGCGCGCAGGCGCAGCACCACCTCTTCGATGCTGAACGGTTTGGTGACGTAGTCGTCGCCGCCGGCGGTCAAGCCGGCGATGCGGTCTTCCACCGCGTCCTTGGCCGTCAGCAGCAGCACGGGCAGCTGCGGGTTCTCCTCACGCAGCTTGTGTAAGACGTCCAGCCCGCTCATGTCGGGCAACATCACATCGAGGACGACCACGTCGGGACGTTGGCCGCGGGCGGCGGCGAGGGCCGACGCGCCGTCGCCTGCGGTGGCGATGTTCCAGCCCTCGTACCGCAGCGCCATCGACACCATTTCCGCCAGGACCGATTCGTCGTCGACGACCAAGACGTTGATCGGATTTCCATCCGCGCGACACATGACCACCCGCTCGACGGAGGCTCGGGGCTGTGTCACATATTCCAGTATGCGCACCCTGCTGAGGCGCGGCTATGGCCTACCTTTGCGCGCCCTGTGAACGGGATCGCGCGACTGCTGGGCAGTCGCGCGATCCCGTTTTCCCGGCGAAGTGGTTAATACCAGTAGCGCCGGCCGGCGACTGGGCGGCCGATGGAGCCCAATATCCAAAGAACCGCGCCGATGACGAGCAGCACGACGCCCAGCGTGGTGAGGATAGGCACGTGCAAGACATATCCCAGAACTAGCAAGATAATTCCGAGGATGACCATGTCGACTCCTTATTGAGGGTTAGAGGCCCATTGCTGGCATTGAACTCGGCTGCGGCAAATGGCAATCCGTGACTTTCGGGTTGACACCGAAGTAGTTCAGTGGTCCAGCGATGACAGTCACCGCAACGGTGCCCGCGGAGGCGCACGTTGTGTTGTCGTTTTTGAAGTAATCCCGTTGCCACGCCGCGATGACGCCGATAACCAACCACACCAATGCAATAGAACTGATGATTCCGCTGCCACGCACGGTGACCTCCAATGTGATCGAGAAAAATTTCTCGTGGACGATAGTTACCCATTCGACTTGTGCCTAAACATTTGCACCGGGTGAATTCGTCAGTGCCCCAGCGGAGCCCGGGAGGGCCGGCGAGGTGGTTCGACGCGCTAGCTACGCCGCTGCGCGGAAACGTAGAGCGTGGGCGGCATCGTGTCCTCGACGCCCTGCGCGACGCTGCGACCGTAGCGCGCCATCAGCTCGGCGAACGTGGTCGTGGTGACGTCCCAGCCGTGCTCTCGCAGCCAGCCGTCGACCGGGGTGCGCTCCTCGGCGTACCAGAGGTCGTCGAAGTCGGTGATTTCGGCGTCGACCAGCTTGGCCGCGGCCGCCCGCAGGCGCTTCATATCCTCGCGCTGACGCGTGACGAGCCCGGGATCGGTGAATCCCGCTCCCGGCACGTTGGACGCCAGCCAGCTGCCCTGGGCGCTGAGCGAGTGGACGCGCTCGAACAACAGGTCCTGGGCTTGCGCCGGCAGGTAGCGCACCAGGCCCTCGGCCGACCAGGCGGCGGGCTTCGAAGCGTCGAATCCCGCCTCTTGCAACGCCTTTGGCCAGTCCTGACGGAGGTCGACCGGCACATTGACCAGCCCCGCCTTCGGCTGCGCGCCGTGCCGCCGCAGCGTGTCGGATTTGAAGTCGAGGACCTTGGGCTGGTCCAACTCGTAGACGACCGTGCCGTCGGGCCACGGCAACCGCCAGGTGCGTGCGTCCAGCCCCGCAGCCAGGATCACGACCTGCCGGACACCGGAATCGGCCGCCCCCAGAAAGAACTCGTCGAAAAACGCCGTCCGGGTGGCCATGAAGTCGATCATCAGCTGGATGCGCGAGCGCACGTCGGGCTCCAGCTCCATCGCCTTGGCCAGCAGCTGCGGATCGGCGTAGATGCTCCACATGCCCTCGCCCGCCGCGTCCACGAACACGCGGGCGAACGGGTCGTTGATGAGCGGATTCTCGCTCTCGGTCTCGGCGGCCCGCGCCGCCGCGACACCAAGGGCGGTGGCCCCCACGCTTTGGGTGATGTCCCAGGAATCGTTGTCGGTACGCGGCATCGTCAGTTCCCTTCCACAGCGCCAGAGTCCGTTAGTTCCGCACACTATTGTTCCAGCCGCCGCCGCCCGAGGCCCCGTCCCGCCGGTGCCCTAGGCTTTTTCCCAGACGCCCCACAGGGTTGCAGAGGAGTCCGGCATGAACGAGATCGGTATCGGCTGAACGTGGACGCCGTGAACCTCGATGCCGTCGCCGCCTGGATGTCCGAGCGGGGACTCGGCGAAGGCCCGCTGGAGGACGTGTCCACGGTCACCGGGGGAACGCAGAACGTCATGCTCCGGTTCAGCCGGGCCGGCCGGCCCTACGTACTGCGGCGCGGCCCGCGGCACCTTCGCCCGCGCAGCAACACCGTCATTTTGCGGGAGACCAAAGTCCTTGCGGCGCTGGCCGATTCGGACGTGCCGCACCCACATTTGATCGCCGCCTGCGACGACCCCGCCGTGCTCGGCGACGCGGTCTTCTACCTGATGGACCCGGTCGACGGATTCAACGCCGGGGAGCAACTGCCGCCGCTGCATGCGGCCGATCCCGGCGTCCGGCACGACATGGGACTGTCGATGGCCGACGCGCTGGCCAGACTGGGCGCCGTCGACCACGTCGCGGTGGGCCTCGCCGACTTCGGCAAGCCGGAGGGTTTCCTGGAGCGGCAGGTGCCGCGCTGGCTTTCGGAACTGGACTCCTACAGCGCGTATGACGGCTATCCCGGGCCGCAAATCCCGGGCATCGAGGACGTGTCGTCCTGGCTCGAACGCCACCGGCCGGCGAGTTGGACGCCCGGCATCATGCACGGCGACTACCACGCCGCCAACGTGATGTTCTCCCGGACCGGACCGGACGTCGTCGCCATCGTCGACTGGGAGATGTGCACCATCGGCGATCCGCTGCTGGATCTCGGCTGGCTGCTCGCCACCTGGCGCCAGCCCGACGGCTCCAGCGTGTTCAGCCACGCGCTGGGCGGCCAGGACGGGCTGGCCAGCACCGACGAGCTGTTCGAGCGCTACGCGGCCAACACCACCCGCGACTTGTCGCACATCACCTGGTACACCGTGCTGGCCTGCTTCAAGCTGGGCATCGTCATCGAGGGGACGCTGGCCCGTGCCTGCGCGGGCCAGGCCGAGAAGGCGGTCGGCGACCAATTGCACGCGGCCACGGTGCACCTGTTCGAGCGGGCGCTGGCCCTCATCGAGGGCGATCGCTGATCCGTCAGGGCCTGCCCGCGGGCCGCGCAGTCACGGCTTCACCGAGCACGGAAACCAGCACCGACGCGCAAACGGTTACCGCCCCCCGCGCCGCGGCCCCGTCGGGGGCCGTTCGGGGGCGTTAGCGCACCCTGAGCCCGGCGGCCGACCCGAATCATGTTGGCCCGACGGGATTTTGGTCGGGCCCTCGCGTGACCGGTCGCCGAAGCGGCGCAGGGGTGAACCGCTTACATCAAGGTGCAAGTGGTGACGCCCGCGGTTGTGGTGCAACCACAACCCGACATCATCAGAGCGCTGGAAGCGATCATCAGGGCGGCGAGAATCTTGCTGACACGGGACATGGCACTCAACTCCGATGGTTCGTGCGGAACTGAATTGTTTGCCCGAGGTCCTTAATGTACGCCCGAATGCGGGCCGCGGGGCCGAGTTGTCAGCCGCGGGCGGCGCCGCGTGCCGCGTGTCGTTGCACCGCCCGGGCATGGGAGGCGTCGCCGTCGTCGCCGGAGCGGTGATCGAGATCGGCGATCGCGTCGGTGTGGCCATAGAGCACCAGCACGTCGCCGCACGCAACCCGGCAGTCCGGGGCCGGATGCGCCGCGTAGTGGCCGTCGCTTCGGTAGATTCCCAGCACGATCAAGCCCTCGTCGGGCAACTGGAGTTCCTCGAGCGTGCGTCCGGTCACCCAGTCGTCCGCGGCGATGGCCAACTCGCTGACGACGTACCCTTCCCCCAGGTCGGCGAGCATGCCGGAGTCGCGGCCCGGCATGTCGGTGAAGCGGTTCAGCGCCCGGCCGATCAGGGTCGTCAACCAGCGGTTCACCCGGGGACTTCGGGAGAGAAACACCAACAGGATCAGGCCGGCGGCCAGCTCGAAGACCCGCAGCCAGGAGGCCCCCGTTGCGCCGCCGCGAAAGCCGAGGATCAGCGAGCTCGCGGCCGCGACGAAGCCCACGTTGCCGACGAGCATCAGCAGCATCACCACCCGGCGGCGCAACGGATGCGCCACCACGGCCTCGGATTCCGTAGTGGTGAAGCCGGCGCCGGTGAAAGCCGACCGGGCCTGGAACCGCGCCGACTCCCCGGACATCCCCGAGGCGGCGAGGACCACGGTGGCGACCCGGGTGACGAGCAGCGAGACCGCCAGCACGGCGAGCAGTGAGGCGATGGCGTACATGCCGTGAGCTTGCCCTGACCGTCGATCCGGTAAACGCCGCGGGCGCCGGGCCGGGGCGAATGTCGGCGCCGGCTACGCCCGTTCGCGGCGCGACCGCTCGGAAGCGCGCCTGTTCAGAGTCGGTTGATTGGTGACATTTCTATGTCGGTTGATCCTTGACACTCATGTTGTGTGTTTAGGCGCCTGCGCTGGTGCGCAGGGCCCGTTTGTTTCGTACCTGACCGCGGCTGGTGCGGGCGGCGGTTTTGACCAGATCGTCGCCGATCCAGAACCGCAGCAGATCACCATCGACATGGACATCGCAGCGGGCGCCGGCGTAGTGGCGGCCGATGCTGACTTGTTGCCAGGACACGCACACGATGCCGTTGGCGCATACCCGGCGGCTGACCCAGTCATCACCGCTGCGATCGGTCAGCGTGTTTGTCGAGGTCGACAGTGAGGATGTCGGTGTGCGCCCGCCGAAACGTTCGGCCGGGGTTGCCATCTTCAGTGACTGGTGCGGGCGTGCGGTGTTGTAGTCCTCAACCCACTCGTCGAGGGCTCGTTGTGCCGTCTTCAGATTTGCGAAAGGTGCTGTATCGCTGAGGAACTCCGCACGCAGACTGCGGTGGAAACGTTCAATCTTGCCCGTCGTCGTCGGAGAGCGGGGTTGGGTCAGCAGGTGCTCGATGCCGTTTTCGCGGCAGATCGCATCAAAGAGCACCTCCACAGGCGGATGGTTGAACCGGCCGGTGAACACCTTGCCGTTATCAGTCAAGATCTGCTCAGGCGCACCGTAGGCGGCCAGCGCAGCACGCAGTCCCTCACAGACCGCGCGGGTGCGTTCGGCGGCCATCAACCGCGCGCACACGCACATCCGCGAGTGGTCATCGATGCCGGTCAACGCTTTCGCCGAAGTGCCATCAGCCAGCGGGAACCCACCGACGACATCCATCTGCCACAACTCCATCGGGGCGCCACGCTCCCAGCGTTTCCACTTGCGCGAGCGGCGATCCCGCAGCGCCGGGTCGATCATCCCCGCCCTCAGCAGGGCCCGATACACCGCCGACTCCGAGGGCACCGGAGACACTCGACGCTTTGCCAGTTCGAACACCAGCCGCCGCGGCCCCCAATACGGCCGCGACCGCCGCAGCTCGACCACCGCGGCCTCCACCTCGGCAGGCATTTGATGCGGACAGCTCACCGGCCGGTGCGACCGATCCACCAACCCGTCCAGGCCCTGGGCCTCATAACGCGCCAGCCACCGGTGCAACGTCTGACGCGCCACCCCGGTCTTGTCGGCGGCTTGCGACACCGTCAACCCGTCGCCGATCACCGCCATCACAGCCTGATACCTCTGCTCAGCCACGCTCAACTCCCTCATTCCGGGAGTGTCACGGATCAGCCGAAGTAGGTGTCACGCATCAGCCGAAACACTGTCACCCATCAGCCGAAGACAAAATGTCACCCATCAGCCGAGGTCATACAGCTCGGAAGCGCGCCCGAAGGGATTCGAACCCCTAACCTTCTGATCCGTAGTCAGATGCTCTATCCGTTGAGCTACGGGCGCCCGTGTTCAGTTGTCTTGCGTGGTGTTCCGCCAGGACCCAGCGGAGGCGAGAGGATTTGAACCTCCGGTCCCCTTTGAGGGGGACAACTCATTAGCAGTGAGCCCCATTCGGCCGCTCTGGCACGCCTCCCTTGGACTGTTCGAGGGTACCCGACCCCTTTCCGGTCTCGCGGAACCGGCCATAGCGTACACATCCGCGACATAAACTGTCGAAGTGACCGCACGCCTGCGTCCCGAACTGGCCGGACTGCCAGTGTATGTGCCCGGCAAGAACGTGCCGGGCTCGATCAAACTGGCCAGCAACGAGACGGTGCACGGCCCGCTGCCCAGCGTGGTCGCCGCGATCGAGCGCGCGGTCGCCGTCGTCAACCGCTACCCGGACAACGCCAGCGTGGACCTCAAGGCGGCGCTGGCGATGCACCTGGGTTCCGACGTCGCCCCCGAGCACATCGCGGTCGGCAGCGGGTCGGTCACCCTGTGTCAGCAGCTGGTGCAGATCACCTCGGCCGCCGGCGACGAGGTGATGATGGGCTGGCGCAGCTTCGAGTGCTACCTGCCGATCGTCCAGGTGTCGGGCGCGACCGCGGTCAAAGTGCCGTTGACCGACCACACGCACGACCTGGACGCCATGCTCGCCGCGATCACCGACCGCACCCGGCTGATCTTCGTCTGCAACCCGAACAATCCGACGTCGACGGTGGTCGAGCCGGAAGCCCTGGCCCGGTTCGTCGACGCGGTGCCGCCGGAGATCCTGATCGCCATCGACGAGGCTTACGTCGAATTCGTTCGCGACGGCATGCTGCCCAACAGCCTGGAGCTGGCGCTGTCCCGCAGCAACGTCGTTGTGCTGCGGACGTTTTCGAAGGCCTACGGGCTGGCGGGCTTGCGGGTCGGTTACGGGGTCGGCCACCCGGAGCTGATCACCGCCCTGGACAAGGTGGTCATGCCGTTCGCCGTGACGAACGTCGCCCAGGCGGCCGCCATCGCGTCGCTGGAGGCGTCCGACGAGTTGATGGCCCGCACCGACGCCCTGGTCGCCGAGCGCGCCCGCGTCAGCGCCGGGCTGCGCGACGCCGGGTTCACCCTGCCGCCGTCGCAGGCGAACTTCATCTGGCTGCCGCTGGGCGCCCGCACGACGGACTTCACCGAGCAGGCCGCCGACGCGCGGCTGGTGGTGCGACCGTTCGCCGGCGAGGGGGTGCGCATCACCATCGGTGCGGTGGAGGAGAATGACGCCCTGTTGCACTTCGCCCGCGATTGGATTTCCCGCACCGAACCGTAAGGAGCACTCCGTTGGACTTGGCGCGCAAACGGTTCACCGAGTTCAAGGAGCGCGGCGGGGAGATCCCCGATGCCGAGCTCGACGATTTCTGGAGCAGCCTCGAGCCCGCGACCATCGAGGGGATGCTCGGCGAGTGGCAGGGCGGCGAGTTCCGCACCGGCCACCGGATGAACGGTCAGCTGGAGCAGGCCGGCTGGTTCGGCAAGACGTTCTCCTCGGCCCGCGACGTCCAGCCCTTGGTCTGCCTCGACGCCAACGGCAACAAGTTCTCCAACAAGGAGTTGGGTAAGGGCGAGGCCAGCCTGTGGCTCGAGGAGTTCCGCGGGGAGGTCACCGCGACGATGGTCTACGACGGCCAGCCGGTGCACGACCACTTCAAGAAGATCGACGACGACGCCGTGATGGGCATCATGAACGGCAAGGGCGTCCGGGACTTCTCCAGTGGGGTGGGCCGGTACTACTACTTCTACCTCGAGCGGGTGTAGGGCGCTCCGCTGTCGCCGAGCGTGACGTGACGGCGAAAATCCGCAAGGATTCTCGCCCTGAGAACACGCTCGGCGAAGGCTGCTAGACGGTAGCTAGCGGGCCGGGTTGCGACCGCTGAACGCGACCAGCTGCTCGAGCGCGCCGGCGTCCTCGGGCACGTCGACCGGGTCTGCGAATCCGGCGCCGCCGCGGAACTCGGGTCTGATGACCTGCCGGGCCAACCCCAGCACATACTCGGACAGCGGCACGGGCGCGTTGATCTCGTGCCCCACGGCGGTGGCGTAATCCCAGGCGTGGACCAGGAATTCGATCGACAAAACGGCGCACGCGCCCTTCGCGGGCATCTCCCCCTTGCCGAACGGCACCGACCCGTCCAGGCCGTGCCGATGCCAGGCGTCCAACGCGGGCCGGGCCGCGGTGACCACCTGCGCTTCCACCGAGTCGCCCGCGTCGCGCTCGGGGATCTGTGCGCCCACCATGCCGCCCAGCGCCGTGATCGACTTCAGCAGGTGATCGGTCAACTGCGCGACGTCGAACTCCGCGCACGGCGTCGGCCGGGACAGGTCGTCGGCCGCGATCGGGTGCAGCACCCGCTGCAACACCCCGAGCGTGTCCTCGGCGCTGTGCAGTTCGTCGGTGGGCGGGGAGTGCGGGCCGGGCCGCAAGTCAGGAGCCATGTTTGCCACGCTACGGTCTCGATATGGCGCAAGCATACGAATCCGTCACGGTGGAGACGAAAGATCACGTCGCGCAGGTGACGCTGATCGGGCCGGGCAAGGGCAACGCGATGGGCCCGGCGTTCTGGTCGGAGATGCCGGAGCTTTTCGCGGCCCTCGACGCCGACCCCGAGGTGCGTGCCATCGTGCTGACCGGTTCGGGCAAGAACTTCAGCTACGGCCTGGACGTGCCCGCGATGGGCGGCTCGTTCACCCCCCTGCTGGCCGGCGACGCGCTGGCCGGTCCCCGCGCGGTGTTCCACCGCGAGGTCAAGCGCATGCAGGGCGCGATCACCGCGGTCGCGGACTGCCGCACGCCGACCATCGCGTCCGTGCACGGCTGGTGCATCGGTGGCGGTGTCGACCTGATCTCCGCGGTCGACATCCGCTACGCGAGCGCCGACGCGAAGTTTTCGGTGCGCGAGGTCAAACTGGCCATCGTCGCCGACGTCGGCAGCCTGGCCCGCCTGCCGTACATCCTCAGCGACGGACACCTGCGTGAACTGGCGCTGACCGGCAAGGACATCGACGCGGCCCGGGCCGAGAAGATCGGCCTGGTCAACGACGTCTACGCCGACGCCGACGCCACGCTGGCGGCCGCGCACGCCACCGCGGCCGAGATCGCCGCCAACCCGCCGCTGGCCGTGCACGGCATCAAGGACGTCCTCGACCAGCAGCGCGTCGCCGCGGTCTCGGAAAGCCTGCGCTACGTCGCCGCCTGGAACGCCGCCTTCCTGCCGTCGAAGGACCTGACCGAGGGCATCGCGGCGACGTTCGAGAAGCGCCCGCCGCAGTTCACCGGGGAGTGATCCGGCGCCACGTACCCTCGCTGAGGTGACGACACCCGACGGCAAGATCCGCCTCCCGACCGACTTGGACGCCGTGACCACGATCGGCGAGGAAGACCACTCCGAGATCGACAGCGCCGCCGTCGACCGGATCTGGGACGCCGCCCGGCACTGGTACGGGGCGGGCTTCCACCCGGCGATCCAGCTGTGCCTCCGCCGAAACGGGCGCGTCGTCCTCAACCGGGCCATCGGCCACGGCTGGGGCAACGCCCCGAGCGACCCGCCCGACGCCGAGAAGATCCCCGTCACCCCGGACACGCCGTTCTGCGTCTACTCGGCGGCCAAGGGCATCGCGGCGACTGTGGTGCACATGCTCGTCGAGCGCGGTGTCTTCTCCCTGGATGACCGCGTCTGCGACTACATCCCCACGTTCACCAGCCACGGCAAGGATCGGATCACCATCCGCCACGTGATGACGCACAGCGCCGGGCTGCCCTTTCCCACCGGACCGCGCCCGGACGTCACCCGCGCCGACGATCACGAATACGCGCAGCAGAAGCTCGGCGAATTGCGGCCGCTCTACCGCCCCGGGCTGATTCACATGTACCACGCGCTGACCTGGGGTCCGCTGGTCCGTGAAATCGTTTACGCGGCTACCGGCAAGGAGATTCGCGAAATCCTGGCCACCGAGATCCTCGACCCGCTCGGCTTCCGCTGGACCAACTTCGGCGTCGCCAAGGGGGACGTGCCCCTGGTCGCGCCCAGCCATGCGACCGGTCGTCCGCTGCCGCCCGTCGTCGCCCAGATCTTCCGCAAGGCGATCGGCGGGACCGTGCACGAGATGATCCCCTACACCAACACGCCGATGTTTCTCACCACGATCATCCCGTCGTCCAACACGGTCTCGACCGCGCACGAGATGTCGCGGTTCGCCGAAATCTGGCGTCGCGGAGGCACTCTCGACGGCGTGCGGGTGGTCAGCCCGGAGACGATGTACGGCGCGGTCAAGCAATGCCGCCGGCTGCGGCCGGATTTCGCGGTCGGGCTGCAACCGGCCCGGTGGGGCACCGGTTTCATCCTCGGGACGGACCGGTGGGGGCCGTTCGGGCGCCACGCGCCGCACGCGTTCGGCAACCTCGGCCTGGTCAACATCGCCATCTGGGCCGACCCGGCGCGCGGACTGGCGGCCGGCGTGGTCAGCAGCGGCAAACCCGGGCGCGACCCGGAAGCCAAGCGCTACACCGCCCTGCTGGACAAGATCACCGCGGAGATTCCCGCGGGTTGAGGGTGCCCAGCGGTGGGAACACTGCCCGCATGGCTACCTACCGAGTGCTCAACCCCAAGGGCGACGTCGTCGCGACCAAGGAGATCGACAGCGCCGACAAGGCGCACGCGTGGTTCGCCGACGAGGCGGTCGAAGGCAGCGAACTGGGCTGGCGCATGGAGGTCGAAGCCGACGGCGAATGGCGCTTCTTCGACAACAGCGAAGGCGATCGCAGCTACTAGTGTTTGCGTCCCGGCTCGCCGGGCACCCAAAGGCATGGACTCTGAACGCTTCCGCAAGCTGCTAGAGGCCCCCGCGCCATTCGCGTCGGTCTACTTCGACGACTCGCACGACACCCACGACGCCGAAGCCCAGCTCGAGCTCAAGTGGCGGGCGCTCAAGGAAGAGCTGGAAAGCCGGGGCGCCGCCGCGGCGGTGACCGACGAAATCGGGCGCGCCGTGCTGGATTTGCGGCCCCCGATCGGTCGCAGCGGCCGCGGCATCGTGGCCAGCGCCGAGCGTGTGCTGCTCAACGAGCACCTCACCCGGCCCACGGCCGAGACGGTGGTCCGCGTGTCGGAATTGCCGTTCGTCCTCCCGATCGTCGAGCTCGGCTTCGACTACCCCGACTATCTGCTGGCCGTGGTCGACCACACCGGCGCCGACATCACCACGCACGTCAACGGCGCCCTGCGGACGGAAACCGTCGACGGCGGCGGCTACCCCGTGCACAAGGCCGCGGGGGCCGAGACCGCCGGATACGGCGACCCGCAACTGCGCACCGAAGAAGCCGCGCGCAAGAACATGCGCGCCGTGGCCGACCGGACCGGTGAACTCGTCGACGACAAGTCCATCGAGGTGATCTTCGTCGTCGGCGAGGTGCGCTCGCGCTCGGATCTGTTGTCCGCCCTGCCGGATCGCCTGCGCGACCGGGTAATTCAGCTGCAGGTGGGCGCGCGGCACAGCGGTCACGACGACGAGGAGGTTCAGCGGGGCATCGAAGCCGAATTCGTCAAGCGCCGGTTGAAGGTGATCGACGACGCCGCCGCCCGATTCACCGCCGAGGTGGGGCGGCAATCCGGGCTGGCCGCCGAGGGGCTCGACGCGGTGTGCTCGGCCCTGCGCCAGGGAGCCGTCGACACGTTGATCGTCGGCGACGTCGGCGACGCCACGGTGGTGTCAGACGAGGGTTTGACGACGGTCGCGCCCAACGAGAACGTGCTGTCGGAACAGGGCGCGGCGCCCGCCAAGACGCTGCGCGCCGACGAGGCCCTGCCGCTGTTCGCGATTTCCGTCGGGGCGGCGCTGGTGCGCACCGACGAGCGGATCGCCCCGGCCGACGGGGTCGGCGCGTTGCTTCGCTACGCGCCGACGCTGCACCAGCCCGTCGACTGAACACCAGCGGTGGCGGAGGGATTTGAACCCCCGGACGGTGTTAGCCGTCTCTCGCTTTCAAGGCGAGTGCATTAGGCCGCTCTGCCACGCCACCGCTGCTAAGGGTAGCGGTGGTCGGTAGCGTGGCTGCCATGCGCGCCATCGTCGCCGAATCCCCCGATCAGCTTTCCTGGCAAGACGTTCCCGACGTGTCCGCCGGGCCCGGCGAGGTGCTGATCAAGGTCGCCGCCGCCGGTGTGAACCGCGCCGACCTGCTGCAGGCCGCCGGCAAGTACCCGCCCCCGCCGGGCGCCAGCGAGATCATCGGCATGGAGGTGTCCGGCGTCGTCGCCGAAACCGGTGCGGGCGTCACGGATTGGTCGGCCGGACAACAGGTTTGCGCGCTGCTGGCCGGCGGCGGCTACGCCGAATACGTCGCCGTCCCCGCCGGCCAGGTGCTGCCGATTCCCGCTCGGGTGGACCTCGTCGACGCGGCCGGGCTGCCGGAGGTGGCGTGCACGGTGTGGTCGAACCTGGTGATGACCGCCCACCTCGGCAAGGGCCAGTTGCTGCTGGTGCACGGCGGGGCCAGCGGCATCGGAAGCCACGCGATCCAGGTCGCGCGGGCCCTCGGCGTCCGGGTGGCCGTCACCGCCGGCTCGGCGGAGAAGCTCGAATTCTGCCGCGAGCTGGGCGCCGAGATCACGATCAACTACCGCGACGAGGACTTCGTCGAGCGGCTCCGGCAAAACGGCGGGGCCGACGTGATCCTCGACATCATGGGCGCCGCCTACCTGGACCGCAATATCGACGCCCTGGCCACCGACGGGCAGCTGGTCATCATCGGCATGCAGGGCGGCATCAAGGGCGAGCTCAACATCGCCAAGCTGCTGGGCAAGCGGGCGCGGGTCATCGGCACCACGCTGCGTGCCCGCCCGGTCACCGGGCCCAACAGCAAGACCGAGATCGTGCAGGCGGTGATCGGCTCGGTGTGGCCGCTGATCGCCGAGGGCCGCGTCCGCCCGATCATCGGCGCCCGCCTGCCCATCCAGCGGGCCGGCGAGGCGCATCAGCAGCTGACGTCGAGCAAGGTCACCGGCAAGGTCGTGCTGACGGTCTAACCGGCCCGCCGCGCTATCGAGGCCGGCCCGTCGGGTGTGCGCTGAGGGCTTCGAGCGTGCTGTGCGGGCGGCATTTTCGCGGCATCCGCGCCGTGAGCGCACACCGGAAGCCATGGCTGCACTCTCGAGCCCTCGCGCGAAGAGAGGCTAGCCCAGGGACGCCAGCGCGCGCACCAGCTGGTCCACCTCGGCTGTCGTCGAGTAATGCGCCAGCCCGACGGTCACCGCGCCGCCGACGTCGTTGACGCCCAGCACGTCCAGGGCGCGGGAGTTCTCGTTGGTGACGGCCAGCACCCCGTTGTCGGCCAACCGCTGCACCACCCGTTCGGCGGGCACGCCGTTGAGGGCGAAGGTGACCACCGGGATGCGCACCTCGGGGCGGCCGATCACCATGACCAACGGCAGCGACCGCAACGACACCATCAGGTAATCGAAGACCCGGTTCAGATACGACGTGGCCGACTGCATCGACACCGCCAGGCGTTCGCGGCGGCTGCCGCGCGCGGACTCGTCGAGCGCCGCCAGATACTCCACGCTGGCGACCACCCCGGCCAGCAGGCCGAACTGGTGCGCGCCGATCTCGAGACGCGCGGCGCCGGTCGCCTTGGGGTCCGTCGAGATGGAGCCGAACGAATTGAGCAGCGCCGGGTCGCGGAACACCACCGCGCCGATCGGCGGGCCGCCCCACGCCAGGGCGTTCACCGCCACCACGTCGGCGTCGGTCTCCTTGACGTCGAGCAACCGGTAGGGCGCCGCGGCGGAATGGTCGACCACCACCAGCCCGCCGACGTCGTGCACCAGCTTCGTCATCGCCCGCAGGTCGGTGACCGTGCCCAGCGCGGCGGACGCCGAGGCGACGGCCACCAGCCTGGTCGACTTTCCGATCAGGCCCTCCCACTGCCAGGTCGGCAGCTCACCGGTCTCGATGTCGATCTCGGCCCACTTGACCTTGGCGCCGTAGCGGTGCGCCGCCCGCAGCCACGGGGCGATGTTCGCCTCGTCGTCCAGGCGGCTGACGATCACCTCGTAGCCCAGGCCCGCGCGCGAGGACGACGCCTCGGCCAGCGCCGACAACAGGATCGCGCGGTCGGCGCCGAGGACCACGCCCGCCGGGTCCACATTGAACAGGTCGGCCACCGCCGCCCGGGCCGCGTCCAGAATGGCGGCGCTGCGCTGGGCGGACGGATGCGCGCCCACCGCGGTGGCGCTGGACCTGCGGAAGGCCGTCGAAACGGTGGTCGCGACGGAATCCGGGATGAGCATCCCGGCCGGCGCGTCGAAGTGCACCCACCCGTCACCCAGCGACGGATGCAGTCCGCGCACCCGGGCGACGTCGTAAACCATGCCAGCCACCTTAGAGCTTGCGCATTTCCGCGAGACTGTGACGGTTGCGGTGCCCGGAGGCGCTCGAGACTTTCCAGCCGACCGGTGGCTTCCCGAGGGCAGGACACCCGGCCAGCCATACTAGTCCAGTGGGCCTCTGGTTCGGAACGCTGATCGCGTTGTTCTTGCTGATAGCGCCCGGGGCGATCATCGCGCGAATCAGTCAGCTGAGTTGGCCCATCGCCGTCGCCGTGGGCCCGGCGCTGACCTACGGCGCGATCGCGCTGGCGATCATCCCGTTCGGCGCCGTCGGAATCCCCTGGAACGGCTGGACCGCGCTGGCCACGCTGGCCACGGTGTGCCTGGTGATGACCGTCCTGCAGCTGGCGCTCGGCCGCTACCGCGACACCGGGGCGGAGGCCCGCGGGATCGGCGGCTGGCCCGCGGCGACGGTCGCGGTCGGGGTGCTGGTCGGGTCCCTGCTGATCATGTGGGCGGCCTACCGCGGTCTGGCCGCCCATTGGCAGACCATCCCCAGCACCTGGGACGCCGTCTGGCACGCCAACGAGGTGCGGTTCATCCTCGACACCGGGCAGGCGTCGTCCACCCACATGGGCGAGCTGCGCAACGTCGAGACGCACCAGACGCTGTACTACCCGTCGGTGTTCCACGCGTGGGTGGCGGTGTTCTGCCAGCTCACCGGCGCGGCGCCGACCACCGGCTACACGTTGTGCTCGGTGGCGGCCTCGGTCTGGCTTTTCCCGACCAGCGCGGCGATGCTGACCTGGCGGCTGCTGCGGCCGCACTGGTGCGAATGGCGCACCGCCGGGGCGGCCGCCACCGCCGCCGCGCTGTCGGCGTCGTTCACCGCCCTGCCCTACGTCGAGTTCGGCGTCGCCGCCATGCCCAACCTGGCGGCCTACGGGGTCGCCGTCCCGACGTTCGTGCTGATCGCCTCGGCGCTGCGGCACCGCGACCGCATCCCGGTGGCGGTGCTGGCCTTCGTCGGGGTGATGTCGGTCCACCTGACCGGCGGGTTCATCGTCGTCCTGTTCGCCGTCGGGTGGTGGTTGCTGGACGTGGTGTGGCGTCCGGTGCGCGGCAGGCTCGCCGACGCCGCGACGCTCGCGGGCGTGGCGATCGCCACCGGGCTGATCCTGTTGCCGCAGTTCATCAGCGTCCGTCAGCAGGAAGACATCATCGCCGGGCACTCGTTCCTCACCCGCCTCAGCATGAAGCGGGGCCTCTACGACGCCATCTTCCAGCACTCGCGGCATCTCAACGACTTCCCCTACCAGTACGGCCTCATGGCGCTGGCCATCCTCGGCGGCGTCATCTTCGCCTACAAGAAGATCTGGTGGCCGCTGGCGGTCTGGCTGTTGCTGGTGGCGGTCGAGGTCGACGCGGGAACGCCGCTCGGCGGCCGGTTCGGCGCGCTGGCCGGCGCGTTCGGGGAGTTCTTCTACAAGGACCCGCGCCGGATCTCGGCGGCCATCACCCTGCTGCTGGAACCGATGGCCGGCGTCGCATTGTTCGTGATCGTCATGGCGGTGGTGGCCGGCGCCAAACGCGTCGCCGGCCGGTTCAGACCCCAGCCGGCGCCGGTGTGGGCGGCGGCCACGGCCGTCCTGCTGGTGGCGACGACGGTGTTCGCCGCGCGCCACTACTTCTATCGGCACCTGGTCCTGTTCGGCGACAAGTACGACTCGGTGATGATCGACCAGCGCGACCTGATGGCCATGGCCTACCTGGCCACGCTGCCCGGCGCCCGCGACACCGTGATCGGCAACGCCAACACCGACGGCACCGCGTGGATGTACGCCGTCGCCGACCTGCACCCGCTGTGGACCCATTACGACTACCCGCAGCAGATGGGCCCCGGCCCCAACCGGTTCGTCTTCTGGGCCTACGCCCGCAAGGGCGACTCCGATCCGCGGGTGGTCGAGGCGATTAAAGCGCTCAATATCCGGTACATCTACACCAGCACGCCGACGGTCCGGGGCTTCGCCGTACCCGACGGACTAGTGTCACTGGATAAATCGAAGTCGTGGGCGCTGATCTACGACAACGGTGGAGCCCGAATCTACGAATGGCGCGGAAGCGGTGCGGCGCCGCACTCTTAGTCCGCGAAGGATGGTGATGGATTGAGTACCCGCAACGACGATGATGACATCGAGATCATCGGCGGCATGGACCCGCGGACCACGGCGGTGGCGGAGGACGACTCCGACGAGCGCTCCCTGACCGATCTGGTTGAGCAGCCCGCCAAGGTGATGCGCATCGGGACGATGATCAAGCAACTCCTCGAGGAGGTGCGCGCCGCACCGCTCGACGAGGCCAGCCGCAACCGCCTGCGCGAGATCCACGCGACCAGCATCCGCGAGCTCGAGGAGGGCCTTGCGCCCGAGCTCCGCGAAGAGCTCGACCGCCTCACCCTGCCGTTCAACGAGGACTCGGCCCCGTCCGACGCCGAATTGCGGATCGCCCAGGCCCAGCTGGTCGGCTGGCTGGAGGGGCTGTTCCACGGCATCCAGACCGCGCTGTTCGCCCAGCAGATGGCCGCCCGCGCGCAGCTGGAGAACATGCGCCAGGGCGCGCTGCCCCCCGGTGTCGGCAAGCCGGGCACCGGATCCGGGCACGGTCAGTACCTGTAAAGCGAAGCACGGTGGCGGGTCCTCACATCGAGACGCACAACGCGTGGGTGGAATTTCCCATTTTCGACGCCAAGTCGCGCTCGCTGAAGAAAGCCTTCCTGGGCAAGGCGGGCGGCACGATCGGCCGCAACAGCTCCAACGTGGTTGTCGTCGAGGCGCTGCGCGACATCACCATGTCCCTCGAGCTGGGCGACCGCGTCGGCCTGGTCGGCCACAATGGCGCCGGGAAGTCGACTCTGCTGCGGCTGCTTTCGGGCATCTACGAACCGACCCGCGGCTGGGCGCAGGTCACCGGCCGGGTCGCGCCCATCTTCGACCTGGGGGTCGGGATGGACCCGGAGATCTCCGGTTACGAGAACATCATCATCCGCGGGCTGTTCCTGGGGCAGACCCGGAAACAGATGATGGCCAAGGTGGACGAGATCGCCGAGTTCACCGAGCTGGGCGACTACCTGTCGATGCCGCTGCGCACCTACTCCACCGGGATGCGGGTGCGGCTGGCGATGGGCGTGGTCACCAGCATCGACCCCGAGATCCTGCTGCTCGACGAAGGCCTGGGCGCGGTCGACGCCGACTTCATGAAGAAGGCGCAGTCCCGGCTGCAGAGCCTGGTGGAGCGGTCCGGAATCCTGGTGTTCGCCAGCCATTCCAACGAGTTCCTCGCCCGGCTGTGCAAGACCGCGATGTGGATCGACCACGGCGTGATCCGCATGGCGGGCGGCATCGAAGACGTGGTGCGCGCCTACGAGGGCGAGGACGCGGCCCGGCACGTGCGCGAGGTGCTGGCCGAGACGCGCTCCCTGGCGGACGCCGACCAGCCGCTGGCCCGAAGAGCATCCGTGGATGAGTGAATCCGTCTTCGCCGTCGTCGTCACCCACCGGCGCCCCGACGAGCTGGCCAAGTCGCTGGGCACCCTGAGCAGCCAGACCCGGCTACCCGACCACCTGATCGTCGTGGACAACGACGGCCCCGGCGACGGCCGGGTCTCGGACCTGGTGGCCGGCCAGCCGATCCCGACCACCTATCTGGCTTCCCGCCGAAACCTCGGCGGCGCAGGCGGTTTCGCGCTCGGCATGTTGCACGCGCTGGCCCGCGGCGCCGACTGGGTCTGGCTGGCCGACGACGACGGGCGCCCGCAGGACTCGCACGTGCTGGCCACCCTGCTGGCGTGCGCCGAGAAGCACGCGCTGGCCGAGGTGTCGCCGATGGTGTGCAATATGGACGACCCGCAGCGGCTAGCGTTTCCGCTGCGCCGCGGGTTGGTATGGCGCAGGCGCGCAAGCGAATTGCGCACCGAGGCGGGGCAGGACCTGCTGCCCGGGATCGCGTCGCTGTTCAACGGCGCGTTGTTCCGGGCGGCCACGCTGGAGGCGATCGGCGTCCCCGACTTGCGGCTGTTCATCCGCGGCGACGAGGTCGAGATGCATCGGCGGCTGGTGCGGTCGGGCTTGCCGTTCGGCACCTGCCTGGACGCGATCTACCTGCACCCGTGCGGGTCCGCGGAATTCCGGCCGATCCTGGGCGGCCGCATGCACACCCAGTACCCCGATGACCCCGCCAAGCGGTTCTACACCTACCGCAACCGCGGCTACCTGTTGTCCCAGCCCGGCCTGCGCAAGTTGCTGCTGCAGGAGTGGCTGCGGTTCGGCTGGTACTTCCTGATCACGCGGCGCGACCCGAAAGGCCTGGCCGAGTGGATTCGGTTGCGCCGCTTGGGCCGCCGCGAGCAATTCGGGCGAAGCGGCGATCGCGAGCGCGGCCGCGGCGATCGCAAGCGCGGCGTAGCCGGGCGAAGCGGGTCGTCGCGAACAGTCCAAGCGGGGCGAAGCGGGTCGCCACCATCGGACCCGGGAGGATCGGCATGACGTTTTTGGACGCCGCGGCCCAGTCGCGGACCTTCACCCGCGCCCGCGGCGACCTGGTCGCCGGTTTCCGCCGCCATGAGCTGTGGCTGCACCTGGGCTGGCAGGACATCAAGCAGCGTTACCGCCGCTCGGTGCTCGGGCCGTTCTGGATCACCATCGCGACCGGCACCACCGCCGTCGCCATGGGCGGCTTGTACTCCAAGCTCTTTCACCTCGAGCTGTCCGTGCACCTGCCGTACGTCACGCTCGGACTCATCGTGTGGAACCTCATCAACGCGGCGATCCTGGAGGGCGCCGACGTCTTCGTCGCCAACGAGGGACTGATCAAGCAGTTGCCGACGCCGCTGTCGGTGCACGTCTACCGGCTGGTGTGGCGGCAGATGATCCTGTTCGCGCACAACATCGTCATCTACGTCGTGATCGCGATGATCTATCCGAAGCCGTGGTCGTGGGCGGACCTCTCGGTGATCCCGGCGCTGGCGCTGATCGTGCTCAATTGCATATGGGTGTCACTGTGTTTCGGCATCCTGGCGACGCGCTACCGCGACATCGGCCCGCTGCTGTTCTCGGTCGTGCAGTTGCTGTTCTTCATGACACCGATCATCTGGAACGACGACACGTTGCGGGCGCAGGGGGCGGGACGCTGGTCGCGCATCGTCGAATTGAATCCGCTGCTGCACTATCTCGACATCGTCCGCGCCCCGCTGCTGGGCGCCCACCAGGAGTTGCGGCACTGGGCCGTGGTGGGGGCGCTGACCGCCGTCGGCTGGGTGCTGGCGGCGTTCGCGATGCGGCAATACCGCGCCCGGGTTCCGTACTGGGTCTAGCGCGGCGTGCGGAGCCCGGCAATCGAGCTAACCGCTCACATGTTCGGCGGCGGCATGTGCAGCCAATTCAGGGTGCCGCCGGCCTGTCCCTTGTACTGCGGGCAGTAGGCGGACACCGAGAGGCCGACGAAGAAGCCGGCCTGTTTCGGCGTCAGGTTGGTGTTCCTCATCGCCTTCATCGCGAGTAGGCTCGCCGGCTGATTGCTGTCGAATCCGGCGCAGACCGTGTGTGCCATCGAGATCGCGGTGTCGGGGTCGTTGATGACGATCCCGTTGTCCGCAAGACCCGACAGGAACGCGTCGTCGGCCGGGTCCGCCGCCGCGGGCGCCGCGAAAACTAGCGCGGTGGCGGACGGCAGGGCCAGGAGGGCTGCGGACCACTTCGGAGGACCGACGCTCATACCACCAACCATAGGCCGGTGGAAGGCATCGGGGGGCGGGCCACCGGCGCCCGGGTCTGGGTATCGCGCATCAAGGCGCGGGAGCCGCAATTACGTCGTCACCCTCATGCCCGCACCCGTTTAGGGGAAACACGGCGCGCGCACTTGCGATGCGGGAGTATGCGTTCGTGAGCGACGCCTCCGCCATCGGCTGCGTAGGAACCTTGACCGTGGCGACCCGCGGCGACCGCGGCGCCGGCGAGGTGCTGGTCACCGTCCGGGGCGCCAAGGAGGCCTTCCTGGCATGGTCCGACGACCCCCTGCCGAAGGGCGCCCAGGTGCTCGTGGTCGAAGTCAGGGGCACCCGGACGGTGGTCGTCGAACCCTGGCACGGCCTTGCCTGATCTGAATTGACGGCCCGGATCGCCCGAGATACAACAGCGAAACCCTGAGAAGGAGTCCCCATGCTCGGTTACAAGGTGCCCGCCCCCGACGAGGCGATGCTCATCTCCGGTGCCCGCACCAGGAGCAACGCCCCGTTCCGCGTCGTGACCGGCCACGGCGCCTTCATCCTGCCGGTCTTCCGCAAGGCCCGATTCCTCACGCTGGCGATGTGCGAGGCCGAGGTCGCCGAGAAGTGCGTGACCCAGCAGGGCATCACCCTCAACGTCCGCGCGGTGATCGCCTTCAAGGTCGGCAACGACACCGAGAGCATCATCAGCGCGGCGCAGCGATTCCTCTCCGAGCAGGATCAGATGTCGGTGTTGACCGGCCGCATCTTCGCCGGCCACCTGCGCTCGATCATCGGGTCGATGACCGTCGAGGAGATCATCCGGGAGCGCCAGAAGCTGGCCACCGAGGTGCTCGACGGGTCCAAGGAAGAGATGGCACGCATCGGCCTGACCGTCGACGCGCTGCAGATCCAGTCCATCGACGACGACGGGCTGGGCTACATCGACGCCATGTCGGCGCCGCACAACGCCGCGATCCAGCAACAGGCGCAGATCGCACAGGCGCAGGCCAACCAGGCGGCCGCCGAGGCCGAACAGGAATCCCAGCGCAAGCAGGCCGAGTTCGCCCGTCAAACCGCCATCGTGAAGGCGCAGTACAAGGCCGAGGTCGACAAGGCCCAGGCGGAGGCCGCGCAGGCCGGGCCCCTCGCCGAGGCCGAGGCCCAGCGCGAGGTGCTGCAGATGCGCACCGAACTCGCCGAGCGGGCCGCCGAGCTGCGCCAGCAGGAACTGGTCGCCGAGGTGGTCAAGCCCGCCGAGGCCGAGGCCGAACGCGTCCGGATCCTGGCGGTCGCCGACGCGGAGAAGATGAAGATCCAGGCGGAGGCCGCCGCGTCGCACAACCGGGTGGCGCTCGACAAGGCGCTCATCGACCAACTGCCCGAGATCGTCGAGAAGGCGGCCCGGGGACTGGCCAACGCGAACGTCACCGTGCTCAACGGGGCCGAGGGGCTCACCGAGGTGGCCAGCGGGCTGGTGGCGCAGGGCAGGGCGATCTTCGACGCCCTGCGCGGCACCGTCGAGTACTACGACGAGGAAGACGCCGCACCGCCGCTGACCACCAACTCCGACTCCGGGCACACCATCCGCTGAGCCCGACGCGCCGCTTGCGCGATAACGGTGGCGGGCGCCTCGCCGTGGTGCAACACTGGAACGCCACCCGAGCAACCTGGGCGAAAGGTCCCCTGACGTGAGCAAAAAGGTCCAATCAGCGGCGGATGCGGCAAAGGCGAACCTCGCCGCCGAGCTGGAGCGGCTACGGCAGCGGCGGGACCGCCTCGAGGTCGAAGTCCGCAACGACCGCGGCATGGTGGGCGATCACGGCGACGCGGCCGAGGCGATCCAGCGCGCCGAGGAGCTAGTCGGGCTCAGCGACCGGATCAACGAGCTGGACCGGCGCCTGCGGACCGGGCCGTCGCAGCCCGACGCATCCGAGACCCTGCCCGGGGGCACCGAGGTGACCCTGCGGTTCTCCGACGGCGAGGTGGTCACGATGCACGTGATCTCGATCGTCGAGGAGACCCCCGTCGGCCGGGAAGGGGAAACGCTCACCGCGCGCAGCCCGCTGGCCCAGGCCCTGGCCGGCCATAAGGCGGGCGACACGGTGACGTACTCGACGCCGCAGGGCGAGGATCAGGTCGAGTTGATCGCGGTCAAGCTGCCCCGCTGAAGCGTCGCGGGGCCGTCCGTCCGGCCCGGTTAGACTCGCCCGAATGGTTGCCCCGCTGCCCGATGCCGCGCCGACGGGTCCGCAGTTGAGTCTGACGACGCAGGTGACGCGGTTCGTCGTCACCGGCGGCCTGGCGGGGATCGTGGACTTCGGCCTGTACCTGCTGCTGTACCAGGCGGTGGGCGTCCAGGTCGACCTGGCCAAGGCCACCAGCTTCGTCGTCGGCACCATCACCGCCTACCTGATCAACCGGCGGTGGACGTTCCAGGCTGCCCCGAGCACCGCGCGCTTCGTCGCGGTCATGATCCTCTACGGCGTCACCTTCGCCGTGCAGGTCGGGCTCAACCACCTGAGCCTCGCGCTTTTGCACTACCGCGGGTGGGCGATCCCCGTCGCGTTCGTGATCGCGCAGGGCACCGCGACGGTGATCAACTTCATCGTGCAGCGGGCGGTAATCTTCCGCATCCGCTGACCCGGCGGTCGCAAGCGGTACCCTCTTTGACGATGTTGAGCACCGACGTTCCGACCACCACCACCCGGCTGACCGGCTTCGGCCGCACCGCGCCGTCGGTGGCCCAGGTGCTCTCGACCCGCGATCCCGAGGTGATCGCCATGGCCGTCGCCCGGGTCGCCGAATCCGGCGGCCCGAACGGGCGCGGGGTGATCGCCCGCGGGCTGGGCCGGTCCTACGGCGACAACGCCCAAAATGGCGGCGGCCTGGTGATCGACATGACCGGCCTGAACCGCATCCACTCGATCAGCGCCGATACCCGGTTGGTCGACGTCGACGCCGGCGTCAGCCTGGACCAACTGATGAAGGCGGCGCTCCCGTTCGGGCTCTGGGTGCCGGTGCTGCCGGGCACCCGCCAGGTCACCGTCGGCGGCGCGATCGCCTGCGACATCCACGGCAAGAATCATCACAGCGCGGGCAGCTTCGGCAACCACGTGCGCTCGATGGACCTACTCACGGCCGATGGCGCCGTCCGCACCCTCACCCCCGACGGTGACGACGCCGAGCTGTTCTGGGTCACCGTCGGCGGCAACGGCCTGACCGGGATCGTGCTGCGCGCCACCATCGAAATGACGCCGACGGAAACCGCGTACTTCATCGCCGACGGGGTGGCCACCAGGGACCTCGACGAGACGGTCGCCGTGCACCTCGACGGCAGCGAGGCCAACTACACCTACTCCAGCGCCTGGTTCGACCTGATCAGCCCGCCACCCAAGCTCGGCCGGGCCGCGGTCAGCCGCGGCAGCCTGGCGAAGCTCGACCAGCTGCCCGAGAAGCTGGCCAGAAATCCGCTGAAATTCGATGCGCCGCAACTGTTGACGGTGCCCAACGTGTTTCCCGTCAGCGCGATGAACAAGCTCTCCTTCATGGCCATCGGCGAGGTGTACTACCGGCTGGGCGGCACCTACACCGGCAAGATCATGAATCTGTCGCAGTTCTACCACATGCTCGACCTGGTCAGCGGCTGGAATAACGCTTACGGCCCAATGGGTTTCGCGCAACATCAGTTCTTGGTGCCGCCGGACGCGATGGACGAATTCAAGGCCATCATCCGCTGGATCCAGACCCGCGGCCACTACTCGGCGCTGAACGTGTTCAAACTGTTCGGCCCGGGCAACCGCGCACCGCTGAGCTTCCCGATGGCCGGGTGGAACGTGGCGATGGACTTCCCCAACAAGCCGGGCATCAACGAGTTCCTCAACGAACTCGACAGGCGCGTCCTGGAATTCGGTGGCCGGGTCTACACCGCAAAGGATTCGCGCGCGAGCGCCGAGACCTTCCACGCCATGTACCCACGCATCGACGAGTGGATCGCGGTGCGCCGCAAGGTGGATCCCGCAGGGGTGTTCGCCTCGGACATGGCCCGACGTTTGGAGCTGTTGTAAATGGTGCGCCAATGGTTTTAGACGCCGTGGGGAATCCGCAGACCATCCTGTTGCTCGGCGGTACCTCAGAGATCGGGCTGGCCATCTGCGAGCGCTACCTGCAGAACGCGCACGCCCGCATCGTGCTGGCCGCCATGCCGACCGACCCGGGGCGCGACGCCGCCGTCGCCCAGATGAAGGCCGCGGGCGCGCGGTCGGTGGAGCTGATCGACTTCGAGGCCACCGACCCCGACAGCCACCCGAAGATGATCGACGCGGCCTTCGCCCACGGCGACGTCGACGTGGCGATCGTCGCCTTCGGCATCCTCGGTGACGCCGAGGAGCTGTGGCAAGACCAACGAAAGGCCGTGCTGGCCGCCGAAATCAACTACACGGCAGCGGTTTCGGTGGGGGTTCTGCTCGGCGAGAAGATGCGCGCGCAGGGTTTCGGCCAGATCATCGCGATGAGCTCGGCCGCCGGCGAGCGGGTGCGGCGGTCCAACTTCGTCTACGGGTCCACCAAGGCGGGGCTGGACGGCTTCTATCTGGGCCTGGGCGAGGCGTTGCGCGAGTACGGGGTTCGCGTTCTGGTGATCCGCCCGGGCCAGGTGCGGACGCGGATGAGCGCGCACGTCAAGGAGGCGCCGCTGACCGTCGACAAGGAGTACGTCGCCAACCTCGCGGTGACCGCGGCCGCAAAGGGTAAGGAATTGGTTTGGGCGCCAGGGGCATTCCGCTACGTGATGATGGTGTTGCGACACATCCCGCGACCCGTCTTCCGCAAGCTGCCCATCTGATCATGCGTAACGCGCTGGCCACCCTCGGCCAGATGTTCGCCGCGGTGGCGGTGGCCGTCGTCGTCGCCGTGGTCTCGCTGACCGCCATCTCCCGGGTGCAGTGGCCCGCCTTCCCGTCGTCGAACCAGCTGCACGCGCTGACCACCGTGGGGCAGGTCGGCTGCCTGGCCGGCCTGGTCGCCGCGGGCTGGGCGTGGCGGCGGTATCGGTGGCTCGCCCGGCTGGGCGGCCTGACGTTCGTGTCCGCGTTCACCGTCGTGACGCTGGGCATGCCGCTGGGCGCGACCAAGCTGTACCTGTTCGGCATCTCCGTCGACCAGCAGTTTCGCACCGAGTACCTGACCCGGCTGGCCGACAGCCCCGCCCTGCGCGACATGACCTACCTCGGGCTGCCGCCGTTCTACCCGCCGGGCTGGTTCTGGATTGGCGGGCGGGCCGCGGCGCTGACCGGCACGCCGGCCTGGGAGGTCTACAAGCCGTGGGCCGTCACCTCCATCGCCGTCGCCGTCGCCGTCGCCCTGGTGCTGTGGTGGCGGATGGTCCGCTTCGAGTACGCGCTGATCGTCACCACCGCGACGGCGGCGGTGACGCTCGCCTACGGCTCGCCCGAGCCGTACGCCGCGATGATCACCGTGCTGCTGCCGCCGGTGCTGGTCCTGACGTGGTCCGGTCTGCGCGCCGCCGACCGCGAGCGTCACGCCAGCGTGGCGCCGGACGGCGACGGCCACGCTGACGTGACGCTCGACGGGAAAGGCGGCTGGGCCGCCATCGTCGGCGCCGGGCTGTTCCTCGGCTGGACGGCCACCTGGTACACGCTGCTGTTCGCCTTCGGCGCGTTCACCGTCGCGCTGATGGCCCTCTGGCTGGCCGCCCTGCGCTGGCGGCAGGGCGGCGCCAAGGCAGCGCTCGACCCGCTGCGCCGGCTGGCCGTCGTCGCCGTGATCGCCGCGGCCATCGCGAGCACCACGTGGCTGCCGTTCTTGTTGCGGGCGGCCCGCAGCCCGGTCAGCAACTCCGGCAGCGCCCAGCACTACCTGCCGGCCGACGGCGCCGTGCTGACCTTCCCGATGCTGCAGTTCACGCTGCTCGGGGCGGTCTGCCTGCTGGGCGCGCTGTGGCTGGTGGTGCGCGCGCGGTCGTCGGTGCGGGCGGGCGCCCTGGCCATCGGCGTGCTGGCCGTCTATCTGTGGTCGCTGCTGTCGATGCTGACCACGCTGGCGCGCACCACCCTGCTGTCGTTCCGGCTGCAGCCCACCCTGACCGTGCTGCTGGTGGCCGCCGGGGCGTTCGGCTTCGTCGAGGCGGTGCGGACGCTGTCCGCGCGGGGCCGGGCCGTGTTCCCGGTCGCCGGGGCCGTCGGCCTGGCCGCCGCGATCGCGTTCAGCCAGGACATTCCCGACGTGCTGCGCCCGGACCTCACCATCGCCTACACCGACACCGACGGCGACGGGCAGCGCGGCGACCGGCGACCCCCGGGCTCGGAGAAGTTCTACCCGGACATCGACCGCGCCATCACGACCGTGACGGGCCGGCCCCGCGACGAGACCGTCGTGATGACGGCCGACTACAGCTTCCTGTCCTTCTATCCCTATTGGGGCTTCCAGGGGCTGACGTCGCACTACGCCAACCCGCTCGCGCAGTTCGACCTGCGGGCCGCCCAGATCGAGAAGTGGTCCAAACTCAAGTCCGCCGGCGAGCTCGTCCACGCGCTGGACACCTGTCCGTGGCCGCCGCCCACGGTGTTCCTGATGCGCCGCGGCGCCAACGGCAACTACACGCTGCGGCTCGCCGAGGACGTCTATCCCAACCAGCCCAACGTGCGCCGCTACACCGCCGATTTGCGGGCCGCCCTCTTCGACAGCCCGCAATTCGTCGTCCACAGCGCCGGCCCCTTCGTGCTGGCCGTCCGCAAGCCGGCGGCAGGGCGCCCATGAGCACCGACACCTCGCCGCGACGCGCCGAAGAACTAGCATCAACCACCGTGACCGACACGGGAGCGAACCACCGGATCACTCGGTGGGTAGCTACCATCGCGGGGCTGCTCGGGGCGCTGCTGGCCATCGCCACCCCCCTGCTGCCGGTCAACCAGACCACCGCCCAGCTGAACTGGCCGCAGAACGGCGCGTTCGAAAGCGTCGACGCCCCCCTGATCGGGTACGTGGCAACCGACCTGAACGTCACCGTGCCGTGCCAGGCCGCCGCCGGGCTGACCGGCCCGCAGAACACCGGCAAGACGGTGCTGCTCTCGACCGTGCCCAAGCAGGCCCCCAAAGCCGTCGACCGCGGGCTACTCATCCAGCGCGCCAACGACTACCTGGTGCTCGTGGTGCGCAACGTCGCGGTGGTGACCGCCCCCCTGAACCAGGTGCTCGGCCCCGCCTGCCAGCGGCTGACCTTCACGGCACACGCCGACCGCGTCACCGCCGAGTTCGTCGGGCTGACCCAGGGGCCCAACGCCGAGCACCCGGGCGCGCCGCTGCGGGGCGAGAAGAGCGGCTACGACTTCCGCCCCCAGATCGTCGGCGTGTTCACCGACCTCACCGGGCCGGCGCCGCCGGGCCTGAGCTTCTCGGCGACCATCGACACCCGCTACAGCAGCAGCCCCACCCAGCTGAAGATGGCGGCGATGATCCTCGGGGTGGTGCTCACCGCCGCCGCCCTGATCGCGCTGCACCTGCTCGACACCGCCGACGGCACCCGGCACCGGCGCTTCCTGCCGTCGCGCTGGTGGTCGCTCAGCGGGCTGGACGCCCTGGTCGTCGCCGTGCTGGTGTGGTGGCAGTTCGTCGGGGCGAACACGTCCGACGACGGCTACATCCTGACCATGGCCCGGGTCTCCGAGCACGCCGGCTACATGGCCAACTACTACCGCTGGTTCGGCACGCCGGAGGCGCCGTTCGGCTGGTACTACGACCTGCTGGCGCTGTGGGCGCACGTCAGCACGGCCAGCATCTGGATGCGGTTGCCCACCCTGGTCATGGCGCTCACCTGCTGGTGGGTGATCAGCCGCGAGGTGATGCCGCGCCTGGGGCACGCCGTCAAACAGAACCGCGGCGCGGCGTGGACGGCCGCCGGAATGTTCCTGGCCGTGTGGCTGCCGCTCAACAACGGGCTGCGGCCCGAGCCGATCATCGCGCTCGGCATCCTGCTGACCTGGTGCTCGGTGGAACGCGCGGTGGCGACCAGCCGGCTGCTGCCGGTGGCGGCCGCCTGCATCATCGGCGCGCTGACCCTGTTCTCCGGGCCGACGGGCATCGCCTCGATCGGCGCCCTGCTGGTCGCGATCGGGCCGCTGCGGACCATCCTGAACCGCCGATCCAAGCTGTTCGGCGCGCTGCCGTTGGTGGCGCCTCTGTTCGCCGCGATCACCGTCACCGCCATCCTCATCTTCCGCGACCAGACCCTGGCCGGCGAGGTCCAGGCCACTGCTCTCAAGCGCGCCGTCGGGCCCAGCCTGAGCTGGTTCGACGAACACATCCGCTACGAGCGGCTGTTCATGGCCAGCCCCGACGGGTCGGTCGCCCGCCGCTTCGCCGTGCTGGCGCTGGTGCTCGCGCTCGCGATCAGCGTCGCAATGTCGTTGCGCAAAGGCAGGATTCCGGGCACGGCCGCCGGACCGAGCCGCCGCATCGTCGGGATCACCATCATCTCGTTTATCGCGATGATGTTCACTCCGACCAAATGGACCCACCATTTCGGGGTGTTCGCCGGGCTGGCCGGGTCGCTGGGCGCACTGGCCGCGGTCGCCGTGACCTCGGCGGCGATGCGTTCCCGGCGCAACCGCACCATGTTCGCCGCGGTGGTGCTGTTCCTGGTCGCCCTGTCCTTCGCCAGCGTCAACGGCTGGTGGTATGTGTCCAATTTCGGTGTGCCCTGGTCGAATTCGTTCCCTGCGTGGCATTACGCGTTTGCCACCGCGCTGCTCGGGCTGACCGTCCTGGTGCTGCTGCTGGCGGCATGGTTCCACTTCGTGTCGCCCGACAACGGCCCGCCCAGGACCCGCTACGGGGCACGCGTGGCACGAATCGTCCAGTCCCCGTTGGCCATTGCGACGTGGGTGCTGGTGGTATTCGAGGTCGCGTCGCTGACCCTGGCGGTCACCGACCAGTACCCCGCTTGGACGGTGGGTCGCTCCAACCTCGAGGCTGCTTTTGTTTTCAAGACCGGCCACACCTGCGGACTGGCCCAGGACGTGCTGGTAGAACAGGACCCCAACGCCGGGATGCTCGCGCCGGTGAGCGCCACGGTGGGTGACGCCCTGGGCGCGGGGCTGTCGGAAGCCTTCACTCCCAACGGGATTCCCGCCGACGTCCGCGCGGATCCGGTGATGGAACGACCGGGTGACCGCAGCTTCATCAACGACGACAAGCTGGTCACCGGCGCCGAGGCGGGCACCGAGGGCGGCACCACCCCGGCGCCGGGAATCAACGGTTCGGTCGCCAAGCTGCCCTACAACTTGGACCCGGCGCGCACGCCCGTCCTGGGCAGCTGGCGCCCGGGCATCCAGGTGCCCGCGCATCTGCGATCGGGCTGGTATCGGCTGCCCGCCCGCGACAAGGCGGGACCGCTGCTGGTGGTCAGCGCGGCCGGCCGCTTCGACCCCCGCGAGATCCAGGTCCAGTGGGCCACCGACGGCGAAGCGGCGGGCGGACACCCCGGCGGGTCCTTCCAGTTCTCCGACGTGGGCGCCTCCCCGGCGTGGCGCAACCTGCGGCTGCCGCTGTCGGCCATCCCCGGCAGCGCCACCCAGATCCGGTTGGTCGCCGACGACGAAGACCTGGCGCCACAGCACTGGATCGCACTCACACCGCCCCGGATCCCGCGGTTGCGCACGCTGCAGGACGTCGTCGGCTCCAAAGACCCGGTGTTCCTGGATTGGCTGGTCGGCCTGGCCTTCCCGTGCCAGCGGCCGTTCGGCCATCAGAACGGCGTCGACGAGACGCCGAAGTGGCGCATCCTGCCGGACCGTTTCGGCGCCGAAGCCAACTCCCCGGTGATGGACAACAACGGCGGTGGCCCGTTGGGCGTCACCGAGCTGCTGCTCAAGGCGACCACCATGGCCACCTACCTGAAGGACGACTGGTCGCGCGACTGGGGCTCGTTGCAACGGCTGACGCCGTACTACCCCGACGCCCAGCCCGCGCGGTTGGAGCTCGGGACGGCCACCCGCAGCGGCCTGTGGAGCCCCGCCCCGCTGCGCAAGAGCTGAGCACCGCTTGGATCGCCGGCGCTCTTGCCGGGTATCCGTAAGCCTATGCTTACCGTTCGTGGCCACTTACCAAAGCGGCGACGTCTGGGGGGCCCTGGCCGACGGGACGCGGCGGGCCATCGTGGAACGTCTCGCGCACGGCCCTTCGGCGGTCGGCGAATTGGCCCGCGACCTGCCCGTCAGCAGGCCGGCGGTGTCACAACACCTCAAAGTGCTCAAATCCGCCGGGCTGGTGCGCGATCGCGCCGCGGGGACCCGCCGCGTCTACCAACTCGACCCGACGGGCCTGCAGGCGTTGCGCGCCGACCTGGACCGGTTCTGGGCGCAGGCGCTGACCGGCTACGCCCAGAAGATCGACGAAGCGAAGGGAGAAAGCTGATGACACAACGGGTTCCGAACGTGGTGCACCACGTCGTCGTCAACGCCCCGATCGAGCGGGCGTTCGCCGTCTTCACCGAGCGGTTCGGCGACTTCAAGCCCCGGGAGCACAACCTGCTGGCCGTCCCGATCGCCGAGACGGTGTTCGAGCCGCGAGCGGGCGGGCACATCTACGACCGCGGCGTCGACGGCAGCGTGTGCCGCTGGGCGCGGATCCTGGTCTACGAGCCGCCCCGGCGCCTGGTGTTCACCTGGGACATCGGGCCCACGTGGCAAGTGGAATCGGACCCGTCGAAAACCAGCGAGGTCGAAGTGAGCTTCACCCCCGAGTCCGGCGACCGCACGCGGGTCGACCTCGAACACCGCCATCTGGATCGCCACGGCCCCGGATGGGAATCGGTCGCCCGAGGCGTCGACGGCGAGGCGGGCTGGCCGCTGTATCTGGATCGCTACGCCGCACTGCTGCCCGCCGGGAACCGGCGATGACGGCCACCCTGATGAGCATGGCCCGCGACGAGCGGGCCGAACTGGCAGAGTTCCTGGCCACACTGACACCGCAACAGTGGGACGAGCCCAGCCTGTGCTCGGGCTGGACCGTCAAAGACGTTGTCGCGCATATGGTCAGCTACGAAGAGCTCGGCACGCTCGGGCTGCTGAGGCGCTTCGCCAAGGGCTGGATCGTCCGGGCCAACCAGGTGGGCGTCGACGAGTTCGCGGGGCTGAGCGGCCAGCAGCTGCTCGACTTCCTGCGTGCCCATCTCCAACCGCGCGGGCTGACGGCGGGGTTCGGCGGGATGATCGCGCTCGTCGACGGCACCATCCATCACCAGGACATCCGCCGCGCGCTGGGCCGGCCCCGCCGCGTGCCGGCGGATCGGCTCGTGCGGGTCCTGGGCCTGCTGCCCGGCAACCCCAGGATCGGCGCCGGCCGCCGGATCAGGGGGCTGCGTCTGCGCGCCACCGACGTCGACTGGGAACACGGACGCGGGCCGGGGGTCACCGGCCCCGGCGAGGCGCTGCTGATGGCGATGGCCGGCCGCCCCGCCGCGCTCGCCGACCTCGACGGCCCGGGCCTGGACACGCTGGCCGCCCGGCTCACCCGCTGACCGTTGCCCGGCCCCGCGTCCTCATCGGACTAAACCGATTGTCCGACCAGTCCGCGGGCCCGCCGCCCGGCCCCGCGTCCTCATCGGACTAAGGAGCTTCGCTTACGATCGACCCTCGTGCCCCACGACGGTAATCAGCGATCGCAGCGGATCCCACGGTTGGTGGCCGCCATCGCCGGTCTCGTGGGACTGCTGTTGTGCGCACTCGTCCCGCTGCTCCCGGTCAAGCAGACCACCGCGACGGTGCTGTGGCCGCAGGGCACCGTGGACGGGCACGTCGCCCAGATCACCGCGCCCCTGGTGTCCGGCGCGCCGCGGGCCCTGGACATCTCCATCCCGTGTGCGGCGATCGCTACCCTGCCCGCCGGCGGCGGCCTGGTCGTCTCGACCCTGCCCACCGGCGGGATCGACGCCGGCAAGAACGGGTTGTTCGTGCGCGCCGACAAGGACCTGGTGGTCGCCGCGTTCCGCGACACCGTGGCCGCGGTGGCGCCGCGCCCGGCGGTCGCGGCCGGGGCCTGCAGCGTGCTGCACGTCTGGGCCGACGCGGGCGCGTCGGGCGCGGAGTTCGTCGGCATCCCCAACGCCGCCGGAACCCTGCCCTCGGAGAAGAAGCCGCAGGTCGGCGGGATCTTCACCGACCTGAAGGTGCCGGCCCAGCCCGGCCTGTCGGCCCGCATCGACATCGACACCCGGTTCATCACGGCCCCCACCGCCCTCAAGCAGCTGGCGATGGGTGTGGGCGCGCTGGCCGTCCTGACGGCCGTGATCGCGCTGGCCGCGCTCGACCGTCGCAGTCGCGGCGGCGGCGTGCCAATCAATTGGCGGTCCCCGATCGCTCCCCCGCAAGCGGGCGGTGCCCCCAGGCTCTCGCGGTATCGCCCCCGCGCGAGGTGGAGTTCGTGGCGCCGCGTCGGGCTCGCCACCTGGATCGCCGACGCCGGGGTGATCGCCACGCTGCTGCTGTGGCACGTCATCGGCGCCACCTCATCCGACGACGGCTACAACCTGACCATCGCCCGCGTCGCCCCGAAGGCCGGCTACATCGCCAACTACTACCGCTACTTCGGGACGACCGACGCGCCGTTCGACTGGTATCTGGGGTTGCTGTCCAGGCTCGCGTCGGTGAGCACCGCCGGCGTCTGGATGCGGTTGCCCGCCATACTGGCCGGCATCGCGTGCTGGCTGGTGATCAGCCATTGGGTGCTGCGCAGGCTGGGTCCGGGCCGCGGCGGCCTGGCGGCCAACCGGGTGGCCGTGTTCACCGCGGGCGCGGTGTTCGTGGCCGCCTGGCTGCCGTTCAACAACGGGCTGCGCCCCGAGCCGCTGATCGCCCTCGGGGTGCTGGTCACCTGGATACTGGTGGAGCGCGCGATCGCGCTGCAACGCCTCGCCCCGGCCGCGGTCGCGATCTTCGTCGCGATGCTCACCGCGACGCTGGCGCCGCAGGGCCTGATCGCCGTCGCCGCGCTGCTGACCGGGTCGCGGGCCATCGCGCGCACGGTCCGGCGGCGCCGGGCGACCGACGGACTGCTGGCGCCGCTGGCGGTGCTGGCGGCGTCGCTGTCCCTGATCACCGTCGTGGTGTTCCGCAGCCAGACGCTGGCCACCGTCGCCGAGTCGGCGCGCATCAAGTACAAGGTCGGGCCGACGATCGCGTGGTACCAGGACTGGCTCCGCTACTACTTCCTCACGGTCGAGTCCAACCCCGACGGGTCCATGTCGAGGCGATTCGCGGTGCTGGTGCTGCTGCTGTGCCTGTTCGGGATGCTGGTCACCCTGCTGCGCCGCGGCCGGATCCCGGGCGTGGCCAGCGGGCCGGCCTGGCGGTTGATCGGCACCACCGCCTTCGGCCTGTTGCTGCTGACGTTCACCCCGACGAAGTGGGCGGTCCAGTTCGGCGCCTTCGCCGGACTGGCCGGAGCGCTGGGGGCCGTCACCGCGTTCGCCCTGGCGCGGATCGGCCTGCACAACCGCCGCAACCTGACGCTGTACGTGACCGCGCTGCTGTTCGTGCTGGCGGTGGCGACCTCCGGCGTCAACGGCTGGTTCTACGTCGGCAACTACGGCGTGCCGTGGTACGACATCCAGCCGGTCATCGCCAGCCACCCGGTGACGTCGATGTTCTTGACGCTGTCCATCCTCACCGGGCTGCTGGCCGCGTGGCAGCACTTCCGGATGGACTACGCCGGGCACACCGAGGTCGAGGACAACCGGCGCAACCGGGTGCTCGCGTCGACGCCCCTGCTGGTGGTCGCGACCATCATGGTCATCGGCGAAGTCGGCTCGCTGGCCAAGGGCGCGGTCTTCCGCTACCCGCTCTACACCACCGGCAAGGCCAACCTGGCGGCGATCACGTCGGGACTCTCGCCCGCCAGTTGTGCGATGGCCGACGACGTGCTGACCGAACCCGACCCCAATGCGGGCATGTTGCAGCCGGCGCCCGGTCAGACGTTCGGCCCCGACGGACCGCTCGGAGGTAGCAACCCCGTTGGCTTCAAACCCGACGGCGTGGGGACCGACCTCCGGTCCTACCCGGTGGTGACCAAGCCGGGCGTGGTGAATTCCGACGCGTCGCCCAACAAGCCCAACGCCGCCATGAGCGACTCCGCGGGGACGGCCGGCGGGAAAGGCCCGGCCGGCGTCAACGGCTCGCACGCGGCGCTGCCGTTCGGCCTCGACCCGGCCCGGACCCCGGTGATGGGGAGCTACGGCGAGAACTCGCTCGCCGCCACGGCCACCTCGGCCTGGTACCAGCTGCCGCCCCGCACGCCGGACCGGCCGATCGTCGTGGTGTCGGCCACCGGCGCGATCTGGTCGTACAAGGAGGATGGCACCTTCACCTATGGGCAGTCGCTGAAATTGCAGTGGGGCCACCGCGACTTCGACCGCCCGGACGGCACCACCCAGCCGCTAGCGGAGGTGCAGCCGATCGACATCGGCCCCGAGCCGGCGTGGCGCAACCTGCGGTTCCCGCTCACCTGGGCGCCGCCCGAGGCCAACGTGGCGCGAATCGTCGCCTACGACCCGAACCTGAGTTCGGATCAGTGGTTCGCGTTCACGCCGCCGCGGGTGCCGGTGCTGCAGAGCCTGCAGCAGCTGATGGGGTCGCGCACACCGGTGCTGATGGACATCGCGACCGCCGCGAACTTCCCCTGCCAGCACCCGTTCTCCGAGCACCTCGGCGTGGCCGAACTCCCGCAGTACCGCATCCTGCCGGATCACAAGCAGACGGCGTCGTCGTCGAACGGGTGGCAGTCCAGCGAGGCCGGCGGGCCGTTCCTCTTCCTGCAGACCATGCTGCGCACCTCGACGATCTCGACGTACCTGCGCGGCGACTGGTACCGCGACTGGGGATCCGTGGAGCAGTACTTCCGGTTGGTGCCGGCCGATCAGGCGCCGGAGGCCGTTATCGAACAGGGTGTGATGACAGTGCACGGCTGGAGCCGGCAGGGACCGATTCGGGCACTCCCATGAGCGTCGCGACCGTGAACCACCGCGAGGACAAGGCGGCCGCCCGGCACGACGTGCGCGTGACGCGCTGGGTCGCGACGATCGCCGGGCTGGTCGGTTTCGTCCTGTCGATCGCGACGCCGCTGCTGCCCGTCGTCCAAACCACCGCGACGCTCAACTGGCCGCAGAACGGCCAACTCAACAGCGTTACCGCACCGCTGATTTCGCTGACCCCGGTCGACGTGACGGTCACCGTGCCGTGCTCGCTGGTGCGCGCCCTGCCGCCCGAGGGCGGGGTGGTCCTGAGCACCGCCCCCAAGAAGGGCAAGGACGCCGCGCTCAACGCTTTGTTCGTGGTGGTCAACGGCAAGCGCGTCGACGTCACCGACCGCAACGTGGTGATCGCCAGCGCGGCGCGCGATCAGGTGGCAGGAGCCGCAGGTGCCCCCGGATGTTCAAGGATCGAGATCACCTCGACGAAGGCCGGCGCGTTCGCCACGTTTGTCGGGCTGAAGGATTCGGCGGGCCGACCGATCGGCGGCGGCTTCCCCGACCCGAACCTGCGCCCGCAGATCGTCGGGGTGTTCACCGATCTCACCGGCCCGGCGCCGCCCGGGCTGCAATTCTCGGCGACCATCGACACCCGGTTCTCCACCACCCCGACGACGCTGAAGCTGGCCGCGATGGTGCTGGCCATCGTGTCCACCATCGTCGCGCTGGTCGCGCTGTGGCGCCTCGACCAGCTCGACGGCCACCGCATGCGGCGGCTCATCCCCGCCAACTGGCGCACCTTCACCCTGGCCGACGTCACGGTGATCTTCGGCTTCGTGCTCTGGCACGTGATCGGGGCGAACTCCTCCGACGACGGCTACATCCTGGGCATGGCCCGCGTCGCCGACCACGCCGGCTACATGTCGAACTACTTCCGCTGGTTCGGCAGCCCGGAGGACCCCTTCGGCTGGTATTACAACCTGCTGGCGCTGATGACCCATGTCAGCGACGCCAGCCTGTGGATGCGGTTGCCGGACCTGATCGCGGGAATCGTCTGCTGGCTGCTTCTTTCGCGCGAGGTGCTGCCCCGGCTGGGACCCGCGGTCGCGGCCAGCAAGCCGGCGAACTGGGCGGCGGGCATGGTGCTGCTCACCGCCTGGATGCCGTTCGACAACGGCCTGCGCCCCGAGCCGATCATCGCCGTCGGCTCGCTGATCACCTACGTGCTGATCGAGCGCTCGATGCGCTACAGCCGGCTGACGCCCGCGGCGCTGGCGGTCATCACCGCGGCTTTCACCCTGGGCGTCCAGCCCACCGGGTTGATCGCGGTGGCCGCGCTGGTCGCCGGTGGCCGCCCCATCCTGCGAATCCTCGTCCGCCGGCACCGGCTGGTCGGCACCTGGCCGTTGGTGGCGCCCATGCTCGCCGCCGGCACGGTCATCCTGACCGTGGTGTTCGCCGATCAGACGCTGTCAACGGTCTTGGAGGCCACCAGGATCCGGACCGAGATCGGGCCCAGCCAGGCCTGGTACACCGAGAACCTGCGCTACTACTACCTGATCCTGCCCACCGTCGACGGCTCGCTCTCGCGCCGCTTCGGCTTTTTGGTCACCGCCCTGTGCCTCTTCACGGCGTTGTTCATCATGTTGCGGCGCAAGCGAATTCCCGGCGTGGCGCGTGGGCCCGCCTGGCGGCTGATGGGCGTCATCTTCGGCACCATGTTCTTTTTGATGTTCACCCCCACCAAGTGGGTGCACCACTTCGGGCTGTTCGCGGCGGTGGGCGCCGCGATGGCGGCGCTGACCACCGTGCTGGTGTCGCCGAAGGTGCTGCGCTGGTCGCGGAACCGGATGGCGTTCCTGGCGGCGCTGATGTTCATCCTTGCGCTGTGCTTCGCCACCACCAACGGCTGGTGGTATGTCTCCAGCTACGGCGTGCCGTTCAACAGCAGCATGCCGAAGATCGACGGAATCTCGATCAGCACAATCTTTTTCGCGCTGTTCGCGATCACGGCGGTCTACGCGGCCTGGCTGCACTTCGTCGATCCCGGTCGCGGCGAGGGCCGGCTGGCGCGGGCGCTGACGGCGGCGCCGATCCCGCTGGCCGCCGGGTTCATGGCGCTGGTGTTCATCGCGTCGATGACGGCCGGCATCGTTCGCCAGTACCCCACCTACTCCAACGCCTGGGACAACCTGCGCGAGTTCAGCGGCGGCTGCGGCCTGGCCGACGACATTCTCGTCGAGCCGGACAGCAACGCCGGCTTCATGCCCGCGCTGCCCGACAGCTTCGGGCCGTTGGGGCCGCTGGGCGGGGTCAAGCCGACGGGCTTCACCCCCAACGGCGTGCCGGACCGCACGCTGGCCGAGTCGGTCAAGGAGACGTCGGTGCCGCAGCCCGGCACCGATTACGACTGGGACGCGCCGCTCAAGCTGACGACCCCGGGCATCAACGGGTCGACGGTGCCGCTGCCCTACGGCCTCGACCCCGATCAGGTCCCGCTGGCCGGCAGCTACACCACCGGCGCGCAACAGCAGAGCAAGCTGACCTCGGCGTGGTACCAGTTGCCGAAGCCCGACGCCGGGCACCCGCTGGTGGTGGTGACCGCCGCGGGCACGATCGCCGGCAACAGCATCCTGCATCACCACACCGGCGGGCAGACCGTGGAACTGGAAATCGGCAGGCCCGGTCCCGGCGGCTCGGTGCTCCCGGCCGGACGGCTGGTGCCCTACGACCTGTACGGCGAGCAGCCCAAGGTGTGGCGCAACCTGCGCTTCCCCCGCTCCCAGATACCCGCCGACGCCGTCGCGGTGCGGGTGGTCGCCGAGGACCTGTCCCTGACGCCGGACGACTGGGTCGCCCTGACCCCGCCCCGCGTGCCGGAACTGCGCTCGCTGCAGGAGTACGTCGGTTCGACACAGCCGGTCCTGATGGACTGGGCGGTCGGGCTGGCATTCCCGTGCCAGCAGCCGATGCTGCACGTCAACGGCGTCACCGAGATCCCCAAGTTCCGCATCACGCCCGACTACAACGCCAAGAAGCAGGACACCGACACCTGGCAGGACGGCGTCAACGGCGGCCTGCTCGGCATCACCGACCTGCTGCTGCGGGCGCACGTGATGTCGACCTACCTGTCCCACGACTGGGGTCGCGACTGGGGATCGCTGCGCAAGTTCGACACCATCGCCGACGCCCGTCCCGCGCAGCTCGACCTTGGCACCGCGACCCGCACCGGGTGGTGGTCCCCGGGCCCGATCCGCATTAAGCCCTAGCCATTTATCACGGATTTCCACCGCAATTCGTCAGCAGCCAAATAACCGCTCAAATTGACGAATGAGTAATTGTCGAAAATAGGTTTAATGGGGCCGCGATCGGGTTAATCCGTAAACCGCTGTGATCCAGTTCACACGGGGGAACGGGTGGGCCGATGTACACGCTTACACGCTTGGGAACATCTGCGGCCGTGGCCACTTCGATGACCGCCGGGGCCATCACATTGGGGGGCGCCACGGCCGGCGCCGAGAGCGGCACCACGGTCGTCCTGGACAACTATCTGCGGCGCTGCGACTTCAGCCGCGTCAGCGTCGCCCCCCAGGTCCCGAGCCCGATGCTGGGCACGGGTTAGGCGACGATCCACACCACCGGGTCGAAAGCGATCGCGGAGGTCCACCTCTACGACGAGCCCGAGCCGGGCACCCACTTCGACGTCGGGCTCATCCAGATGCCCCGGAGCTCGTCGAGCCCCTGCGGACCGGGCGATCCGGGCACCGCGTTCTCGGGCATGCAGACCGACGCCGCCGGCAACGGAACGGCGACCGTGCAGGACACCATTCGGCCCGGCACGACCGGCGTGTGGGTAATTGTCGAGCGGCGCAACGCGAACTCGCAGAATCCGGCCGAGTTTTACACCTCCGAGTTCGTGGCGCCGGTATAACCGCGGCGTCGCCGAGGCAGTGCCATAAGTCCCTATCTCGACGCCCCGGTCAAGTGCTCCCCTAAAGGGGATCGCCGGATGACCGGCGTCGCATGAAAGGCACGGCAATGGACGCTTCCCCACAGTCGCAGGGTGCGACACGCTTTTTCTCCCGCGTGCTCGGTCCCTTCCTGGTCATAGTCGACGTGACGGCGGTCGTGCGCGCCTCCGACATGCAGTCGCTGCTGTCCCAATTCGAGGCCAATTCGATGTGGACCTTCGTCACCGGCGCGTTCGTCTTGCTGCTCGGCCTGACGATTGTGGCCGCGCACCAAAGTTGGCGCGGTGCCGCGGCGATCATCGTTTCCCTGATCGGCTGGCTGATCGTGCTGCGCGGGCTGCTGCTGGTGGCCTTCCCCAAGTTCTTCGCCTCACTGGCCAACGACATGATCGGCGCGCAGGCGTGGTGGATCACGCTATGCGTCGTCTTCGCCCTCGTCGGCCTGTACCTGACCTACGTCGGCTGGGCGCCCGCACCGAATCGGCCGACGTCGCAAGCGGCGGCCGGCCAGCCGGATCTGCCGCGAGCCGCGTGAGCGACACGGGGTCGACGCCGCAGGAGCCGGCTCCGCGCGAGGGCGTCCAGGAGCGGACGGGCGACATGGGCACCGCGGTAACCGCCGAGTTCGACGCGCCGGCGACCGCGGGCCTGGGGATCGAAGACAGGCCGGCGCTCAGCCCGGGCTCCGCGGTGCTCGTCGTCACGCGGGGGCCCAACACCGGCTCCCGGTTCGCGCTGACCCAGCCCGTCATGTCGGCGGGCCGGCATCCGGACAGCGACATCTACCTCGACGACATCACCGTCAGCCGCCGGCACGCCGAATTCCTCAGCGAGGGTGGCCAATTCCGCCTCGTCGACGTGGGCAGCATGAACCGCACCTATCTGAACCGGGAGCCGGTCGACGCGGCGGTGCTGGCCGACGGCGACGAGATTCAGATCGGCCGGGTCCGTCTGGTTTTCCTCACGGGCGCGTAGCGTCTCACCCATGAGCGACTACGCCGTAGAGGCGGTGGACAGGCTGCCCTTTTCCACCGACGAGAAGTCGCAGCGCTACCGAACCGAGAACTACAGCGGGGCGGTGGGTCTGAACTGGTATCTCACCGACCCGACGCTGCGGTTCACCATGGCGTACTACCTGCAGCCCGAGGAATTGGCGGTCGTGGAACCGCATCTGGTGCGGATCGGCGAGTTGATGGGCGGCCCGGTCGCGAGGTGGGCGGAGGAGACCGACCACAACCCGCCGCGGCTGGAGCGCTACGACCGCTGGGGGCACGACATCAGCCAGGTCGTCATGCCGGCCTCCTTCACGCAGTCCAAACGCGCGGTCCTGGGTGCCCAGCAGGCCCTGCGCGACGACGCGCGCGCCGCCAAGATCAGCTCGGGCCTGAGCCTGTTCGCGTCCAACTATCTGCTCAACCAGGCCGACATCGGGATGGGCTGCGCGCTGGGCACCGGCGGCGGCATGGTCCAGTCGTTGGTGGCCGCGTACGCGCCGGCCGACGTGCGCGAGCACGTGCTGGCCAAGTTCGCCTCCGGCGAGTGGGCGGGCGAGACGGCGCAACTGCTGACCGAACGCACCGGCGGCTCGGACCTGGGTGCGCTGGAGACCACGGCGACCCGCGCCGGCGACTCCTGGATTCTCAACGGGTTCAAGTGGTTTGCGTCCAACTGCGCCGGTGAGGCGTTCGTCGTGCTGGCCAAGCCGGAGGGTGCGCCCGACTCGACGCGGGGCGTCGCCAACTTCTTGGTGCTGCGCACCCGCCGCGACGGGTCGCGCAACGGGGTGCGGGTGCGCCGGCTCAAAGACAAGCTCGGCACCCGTTCGGTGGCTTCCGGCGAGGTGGAATTCGTTGACGCGGAAGCGTTTCTGCTGTCCGGGGAACCCACCGGCGACACGGGCCCGTCCGACGGCAAGGGGCTGGGCCGCATGATGGAGCTGACCAACGCCGCACGCCTGGGCATCGCCCTGTTCGGCCTGGGCAACGCGCGCCGCGCGCTGGTCGAGTCGCTGTGCTACGCCCGGCGCCGGCATGCGTTCGGCGGGGCGCTCATCGACAAGCCGCTGATACGGCGCAAGCTCGCCGAGATGATCGTCGACGTGGAATCCGCGCAGGCAATGGTTTTCGACGGCACCGGCGCCACCAACCATCGCCAGCCGCGCGCCATGCGGCAACGGATCGCCGTGCCGGTCACCAAGCTGAAGGCCTGCCGGCTCGGGATCACCGCGGCGTCCGACGCGATCGAAATCCGCGGCGGCATCGGCTATATCGAGACGTGGCCGGTGGCCCGGCTGCTGCGCGACGCCCAGGTCAACACAATCTGGGAGGGACCCGACAACATCCTGTGCCTGGATGTGCGGCGCGGGATCGAGCAGACCCGCGCCCACGAGCCATTGCTGGCGCGGCTGCGGGACGCGGTGTCGGTGTCCGACGGCGACGAGACGACGCGGCTGGTGGCCGGGCGCGTCGAGGACCTCGACGCGGCGATCATCGCGTGGTCCAAGCTGGACCGCGACACGGCCGAGGCCCGGCCGTTCCCGCTGGCCCAGTTCATGGGCGACGTGTACGCCGCGGCGCTGCTCACCGAGCAGGCCGCGTGGGAACGCGCGACCCGCGGCGGGGAGCGCAAGGCGCTGGTCGCCCGGCTCCACGCGCAGCGCTATCTCGCCGACCGCGGGGCGCTGCGCGGCATCGACGCCGACTCCGACGAGGCGCTGGAGCGGTTCGACGAGCTACTGGACGGGGCGTTCACCGGTTAGCGCGCTGGCTGCCGAGGGCCCTCACCTGGGATATCGCTGAGAATTTCGTGCGGCGCGCGGACCCCTGGCCCGCGGCGGGGTACGCGGGATGGCAGACGAGCACCTGACGGTCGGGAGGTTGAGCGATGTCACCCATCACCCGGGGCCCGATGGGCCGATTGACGTCCGGACTACGCCTGGTCTCCCGGAAGCAAAGCCACTTCCGCAGCGGCCGGTGGCTGCTGTTGGTCGACGCGGTGCTGCTGATCGCTCTGGGCGTCGCCGGGCTGGTCTCCGCCGCAGCCCATCGGCACGCCCCGCCCACCGGGGCCCCGGTGCTCGGGCTCGCGTTGACCCCCTGGCACAGCACACTGCTGCTCGGCCTCGGGGTGCTGGCCGCGGTCGGAGTCGTCGGCCGGCGCGCGGCGGTCGCCGCGGCCGCGCTCTGCACGGTGGTCTTCGCGGCCCTGGTGATCATCGGCGCGATCGCCGCGGCACATCATGCGCCGGGCCCGCTCGGCTTCGAGGCGCGCGACATCGTGTTGCACGGGGTGCTGGCGGTGACGAGTTTCGCCGTACTGTATTGGCTCCTCCCGGACGTCCTCGAAGGGCCGGATTGGGTCCGGCGCAAGGAGACCGGTGCCCAGCAGGGCCTCGCGCCGACCACGCCACCGGCGGGTCAGCCATCCGGCGGGGCCGGAAACCCGGCACGCTGACCGGCTGGACGATATCACCGCGAGCAGACGCAAAATCGCCCAACCTTGCCGTGAGACACGGGATTTTGCGTCTGCTCGCGGAAGAAAACTAGACCGGGATCAGGCCGTGCTTGCGCGCGGTGCGGAACCACAACTGCTTGTCCCGCAGCAGCCTCAGCGACTTGCGCAGCAGCAGCCGCGTCTCGTGCGGGTCGACGACCGCGTCGATGAAGCCGCGTTCGGCGGCGGTCCACGGGATCGCCATGTTGAGGTTGTAGCCCTCGATGAAGTCCTTCTTGATCTGCTGCGCCTCCGGCGTCGTCGGGTCGGGGAACCGCTTCATCAGCAGCTGGGCGGCCCCCTCGGCGCCGATCACCGCGATGCGCGCGGTGGGCCAGGCGAAGTTGAAGTCGGCGGTCAGCTGCCGGGACCCCATCACGGCGTAGGCGCCGCCGTAGGACTTGCGCACGGTGATCGTCACCTTCGGCACGTCGGCCTCCACCACCGAGTAGAGGAACCGCCCGCCGCGCTTGATGATGCCCCGCTTCTCCTCCTCGGCACCCGGCAGGAAGCCCGGCGTGTCCACCACGAAGACCAGCGGGATGTTGAAGGAGTCGCAGAACCGGATGAAGCGCGCGGCCTTGTCGGACGCCTCGTTGTCGATCGCCCCCGACATGTGCATGGGCTGGTTGGCGATCACGCCCACGGGGTGGCCGTCGACGCGCGCGTATCCGGTGATGATGGCCGGCCCGTGCTGCGCGGCGACGTCGAGGAAGTCGCCGTCGTCGAAGATGCGCAGCAGGATCTCGTGCATGTCGTAGGCGGCGTTGTCGGAGTCCGGCACGATCGCGTCGAGCTCCAGGTCGGTCGGGGTGATCTCCGGCTCCAGGCCGGGGTTGACGATCGGCGGCTGGCCGAAGGTGCTCGACGGCAGGAACGAGAGGAAGTCGCGCACGTACTGGAACGCCTCGGCCTCGGAGTTCACCACCTGGTGGATGTTGCCGTAGCGGGCCTGTGCGTCGGAGCCGCCCAGCTCGTCGAGGGTGACCTCCTCGCCGGTGACCTCGCGGATCACGTCCGGGCCGGTGACGAAGAAGTAGCCCTGGTCGCGCACCGACACGAGCAGGTCGTCCTGGATCGGCGAATACACCGCTCCGCCGGCGCATTTGCCGAAGATGAGCGAGATCTGCGGCACCAGTCCGGACAGCGCCTCGTGCCGGCGGCCCAGCTCGGCGTACCACGCCAGCGAGGTGACCGCGTCCTGGATGCGGGCGCCGCCCGAATCCTGGATGCCGATGATCGGGCAGGCGACCATCGCGCACCACTCCATCAGCCGGGCCACCTTGCGGCCGAACATCTCGCCGACCGTGCCCTGGAAGACGGTCTGGTCGTGGGAGAACACCCCGACCGGCCGGCCGTCGATCATGGCGTGGCCGGTGACGCACCCGTCGCCGTAGAGCGCGGTCGGGTCGTTGGGCGTCTTGGCCAGCGCCCCGACCTCCATGAAGGTGCCCGGGTCGACCAGCGCGTGGATGCGGGCGCGGGCGCTGGGGATGCCCTTCTTCTCGCGTTTGGCGACGGCCTTCTCGCCGCCGGGCTCCATGGCCTTTTCCAGCCGCACATGCAGCTCGGCCAGCTTTTCGGCCGTCGTGTGAGCGCGAGAAGGTTCCGCACCGGTCACTAGTTGCCCACCTCACTCGTCCGGCGGCGCCCCGCCTCGATGTTGCCCAACGCCTCGGTCATGTGCGCGCCCACCTTGGCGATGATCGGCTCGTCGATGGCCTGGATGTGTTCCCCACCGATCGGCACGATCTCGAGGTCGGAGACGTACTCGCCCCAGCCGCCGTCCGGCTGGCGAACGGCATACCGCGGCTCGAACATGATCGCGTCGTCATGGTAGCGATCCGCCATGTAGAGGGTGACATGCCCGTCGTACGGCTGGATCTCGGCGGTGTCGATGGCGCGGTTGTCCAGGTACGACGTGCGCTGGTGCTCGATGATCCCGGCCGGGATCTGCACGCCGCTCTGGCTCACCGCCTCGAGCACGAACCGGATCTGGCCCTCGTCGTCCAGCTCCTCGAGCTGCTCGTACGGGATCTCCGGGATGGTGACGTTGAACGTCTTCTCGGCGAAGCGGGCGTAGCGGTCCCAGCGCTTGCGGATCTCCTCCTTGGTCTGCGGGACCTCCTCGCCCGCGCGGACCGCGTCGATCAGCCCGACCCACTGCACGTCCTTGCCCAGCCGCTTGAGCCCGATCGCGCAGGCGTAGGCGAGCACACCGCCCAGCGACCAGCCGGCCAGGATGTAGGGGCCGTCGCCCTGCATCTCGATCAGCTTCGGAAGGTACTGCGCCGCACGCTCTTCGATCGATCCTTCGACCCGCTCGAAGCCGTACATCGGGGTGTCCGGCGGCAGCCGGTTGAGCAACGGCTCGTACACGACGGTCGAACCGCCGGCCGGGTGGAACACGAACACCGGCGGCTTCGAGCTGCCCTCGGGCCGCGCGCGCAGCGTTCGGACGAACCCGTCGACCACGCCGGCCTCCAGGTACTGCCGCACCTTCTCGGCCAGGGCCTCGATGTTCTCCGACGTCGCGACGTCCTCGACGGTGATCGGGCCGTCGGCGCGCTCCGAGAGGCGCTGCGCCATCTTGGCGGCCTGCTCGTCGTCCAGCTTGGGCAGCGGGTTGAAGATGCCGCCCGGCGACTTGCCGGTGACGATCGCCCACGTCGCGAACGTCACCCGCTCGGCCGCGTCGCGCGGCGGCACGTCCGAGTTGAGCGCCGCGGCGACCGCCTGCTGGTTGAGCGCATCGGCGGCGCCGGCCGGGTCGGGTTTGGCCTGCGCGGCGCCATTGCCGTTGGGGCCCGACGGGTCGGTCGGTGGCGGCGGGATCGGAACTTCCGAGGCCGGCTGCGCCGGTTGCGTCTCCGGCTCGGCTTGTGGGTCCGGTGCGGGCGCGGCCACGGTGCCCGGCGTGGCGCCGCTCATCATCTCGGCCTGCATCCGGGCGATTTCCTCGGCCGACTGCGTCTTCTGGTACTCGTGCAGCTGCTCGACCTCGTCGCGGTGCTCGACCGCGTACTTGATCAGCTCCTCGATGTTGTAGAGGTTGGCGTCGCGCACCGCGGCCAACTGGATCGGCGGCAGGTCGAAGTCGTACTCGACGCGGTTCTTGATCCGCACCGCCATCAACGAGTCCAGTCCGAGCTCGATCAGCGGCACCTCCCACGGCAGGTCCTCGGGTTCGTAGCCCATGGCCGAGCCGACGATCAGTCCCAGGCGCTCCGCGACCGTCTCACCCGAGTCGGGGGACCACTTGCCCATGCTGGCCGAGAAGTAGCGGTTGGTCAGGCTGTCCGTCAGGGTTTCGGCCCCGGCCTCCTCGACGGGCGCCTCCGGCGCGGCGGTCGCCGTCCCGTTGGACGGAGCCGCGATCGCCGCGGCCGCGCCCACCGCGGACGGCAGGGCGACGACGCCCTCCCCGGCGCGGGTCACCAGCGCGTCGTACACCAGCGTGAAGGACTCGTCGATGCGGGCGTGCACCTGCACCGACGCGCCGCCCGGGTGCCGGGTCAGCGTCGTCACCAGCCGGGCGCCCTCGCCCGGCACCGCGCGCTGCTCGGCCGCCGCCAGCTGCGCGTCCGGAAGCACCTCGGCCGCGGCGGCTTTCACCAAGGCGGGCAGGTCCGTCAGGCCGCGGGGGTTGTACTCCCACACGTGGCGGCCGTCCGGCAGCGCGACGTGGTTGCCCGGCATCAGCACCGAGCTGCTGCCGTGCGCGAAGTGCACGTCCAGCCAGTGCTCCTTGCGCTTGAACCGGGTGGGCGGGATGTTCGCGTAATCGGCCGGCCCCGCGGCGCGGGTGAACAGCGTCCAGATGTCCAGGTCGTGCCCGTAGACGTAGAGCTGGGCCATGGTCGAGACCATCGACTCGACCTCGTCCTGCTTGCGGGCCAGCGTCGGGATGAGCTGGGCATCATGGAGACCAGCGCTGGCCGTCGTCAAACCCACCTGCATCAGCGCCACCGGGTTGGGCGCCAGCTCCAGGAAGGTGGTGTGGCCGCTGTCGACGGCGTTGCGGACGCCGTGGGTGAAGTAGACGCTGTGGCGCAGGCCCTTCTTCCAGTAGTCGACGTCGTGGATCGGCTCGGCGCCGGGCTTGATGTATGTGCCCTCGTGCACCGTCGAGTAGATGCCGACCGTCGGGCTAAGCGGCTGGATGCCCTGCAGCTCCGCGGCCAGCTCGCCGAGCAGCGGGTCCATCTGCTGGGTGTGGCTGGCGCCCTTGGTCTGGAACTTGCGGGCGAACTTGCCCTCCGACTCCGCGCGGGCGATGATCGCGTCCACCTGCTCGGGCGGGCCGCCGATCACGGTCTGGGTGGGGGCGGCGTAGACGCACACCTCCAGGTCCGGGAAGTCGGAGAACACCGTCTTGATCTCGTCGGCGGAGTACTCCACCAGCGCCATCAGCCGGATGTATTCGCCGAACAGCATCGCCTCGCCCTCGCCCATCAGGTGCGAGCGCGAGCAGATGGTCCGGGTGGCGTCGCGCAGCGACAGACCGCCGGCGAAGTACGCCGAGGCGGCCTCGCCCAGCGACTGCCCGACCACCGCGGCGGGCTTGGCCCCGTGGTGCTTGAGCAGCTCACCGAGCGCGATCTGGATCGCGAAGATGGTCACCTGGGTGGTCTCGATGCCGTAGTCCTGCGAGTCGTCCAGGATCAGCTCGAGTACCGAATAGCCCAGCTCGTCCTGGATCAGCGCGTCGACCTTCTCGATCCACTCGGCGAAGACCGCGTTGCGCAGGTACAGGCTCTTGCCCATCTTGCGGTGCTGCGCGCCGAAGCCGGCCAGCACCCACACGGGCCCGTTGGTCACCGGACCGTCGACGCTGAACACGCCCGGCCGCTGCTTGCCCTCCGCGACCGCGCGCAGACCCTTGACGGCCTCCGCGTGGTCGTGGGCCAGCACCACCGCGCGGGAGCGGCCGTGGTTGCGCCGCGACAGCGCCCGCCCGATCGACTCCAGCGACGACGCCTGCCCCTCGGGGCTTTCCATCCAGTCCGCCAGCTCGGCGGCCGCGGCCTTCTTGCGCGACGTCAAGAACGCCGAAACCACGAGCGGGATCAGGGGTTTGGTCGGCTCGGCTGCCTCCTGCGCCGCCAGCTCCTCGAGTGCGATCGCCTTGAGCCGCAGCGCCTCGTCGGTGACGCCCGGCAGTTCGGGCTCTTCCTCTTCGGGCACTTCGGGGTCGGGGATGATGTTGCCGAAGTCGTCGAACCGCAGCGCGTGGCTTTCCATGGTGGGGGCGTCGGCCGTTTCGGCGGCGGCTTCCGGGGCCGCCTGCGCTTCGGGCGCCGGCTCGGGCTCACGCTCGATGACGTCGCGCGGTAAGACCTCGCGCACCACCAGGTGCGCGTTGGCCCCACCGAAGCCGAAGCTGGACACCCCGGCCAGCGCGTAGCCGCCGTAGCGCGGCCAGTCGGCGGGCTGGTCGATCACCTTCAGGCGCATCGCGTCGAAGTCGATGTAGGGGCTGGGTCCGGCGAAGTTGATCGACGGCGGCAGCTTGTCGTGCTGCAAGGCCAGCACCACCTTGGCCAGGCTGGCCGCACCGGCCGCCGATTCCAGGTGGCCCACATTGGTTTTCACCGCACCCAGCAGCGCCGGTCGGTCGGCGGGCCGGCCCCGACCGACGACGCGGCCCAGCGCCTCGGCCTCGATCGGGTCGCCGAGGACGGTTCCGGTGCCGTGCGCCTCGATGTAGTCGACGGTGCGCGGGTCGATGCCGGCGTCCTTGTAGGCCCGGCGCAACACGTCGGCCTGGGCGTCCTGGTTGGGCGCGATCAGGCCGTTGGAGCGGCCGTCGTGGTTGACCGCGCTGCCCGCGATCACGGCGAGGATCTGGTCGCCGTCGCGGCGGGCGTCGTCGACCCGCTTGAGTACCAGCATGCCGCCGCCCTCGGAGCGGGTGTAGCCGTCGGCGTCCGAGGAGAACGACTTGATCCGGCCGTCGGGCGACAGCACCTGCCCGATCTCGTCGAAACCGAGGGTGACCACCGGGGTGATCAGCGCGTTGACGCCACCGGCGACGGCCACGTCGCACTCGCCGTTGCGCAGCGCCTGGACCGCTTGGTGGGCGGCCACCAGGGAGCTCGAGCAGGCCGTGTCGACCGCCACCGACGGGCCGCGGAAGTCATAGAAGTACGACACCCGGTTGGCGATGATCGACGTCGCGGTGCCGGTGATCGCGTAGGGGTGCGCGATGGTCGGGTCGGACACCGCCAGGAAGCTGTAGTCGTTGTTGGAGACGCCGACGTACACGCCGACGGACCCGCCGCGCAGGCTCGACGCGGGGATGCGCGCGTGCTCGAGCGCCTCCCAGGTGAGCTCCAGCGCCATCCGCTGCTGCGGGTCGATGTTGTCGGCCTCGGTCTTGGCCACCGCGAAGAACTCGGAGTCGAACCCCTTGATGTCCTTCAGGTAGCCACCGCGGGTGCGGGCCTTCGCCATCCGCTCGGCCAGCCGCGGCTCCTCCAGGAACTCCGCCCAGCGGCCCTCGGGCAGGTCGGTGATGGCGTCGCGGCCCTCCATCAGCGCCTGCCACGTCTCGTCGGGGGTGTTCATGTCGCCGGGCAACCGGGTCGACAGGCCGACGATCGCGATGTCGACGCGCTCGGCCGGGCCGTTGCGCGTCCAGTCCGAGACGTCGTCGCCCGACGTGTCGATCTCGGGCTCGCCCTCGATGATCCGCGTGGCGAGCGACTCGATGGTCGGATGCTGGAAGGCCACCGCGACGGACAGGGTGACACCGGTCATGTCCTCGATGTCGGCGGCCATCGCCACGGCGTCGCGCGACGACAGACCCAGCTCCACCATCGGGACCGACTCGTCGACGTCGTCCGGTGACTTGCCGACGGCCCGGCCCACCCAGTTGCGCAGCCATTCGCGCATCTCCGGGACCGTCAAGTCGGTCTTCTTGGCGGGGACGTCGCCGTCGGTGTTCTCTGGGTTCTCGGAAGGATCAGTGTCAGCCATAGTTTTCGTGAATTCAGTCGGTCGAGCTGGCGAATGCGGTCGGCGAGCCGACACCGCTGCGCAGGCTGCCGTCGAGGTAGGCGGCGCGGCACGCGCGGCGGCCGATCTTGCCGCTGGAGGTGCGCGGGATGGTGCCCGCCTGCACCAGCAGCAGGTCGCGGATGGTGACCCCGTGCCGCACGGCGATGGCCGCGCGGATCTCGTCGGCGATGGGCTGGTAGTCGAGCTTGTGCGTGCCGGGGGCGCGCTCGGCGACGATCACCAGCTGCTCGGAGCTGTCCTCGGGGTCGTGCTTGAGGCCGGTGTGCGGATTGTCGAACACCACCTGGGGCAGCTCGTTGGCCGGGACCGAGAACGCGGCCACGTAGCCGGTGCGCAGCGCGCGGCTGGCTTCCTGCGCCGAGTACTCGAGGTCCTGCGGGTAGTGGTTGCGGCCGTCGATGATGACCAGGTCCTTGATGCGGCCCGCGATATAGAGGTGCCCGTTGTGGTACGTGCCGTAGTCGCCGGTGCGGACCCACAGCCCGTCGTCCTCGGCGCCCTCGGCGTGCGACTTGCTGATGCGCGACTTGAGGATGTTCTTGAAGGTCTCCTGGGTCTCCGCCTCCTTGCCCCAGTAGCCGAGGCCGAGGTTCTTCCCGTGCAGCCAGATCTCGCCGATCTGGTCGTCCGGCAGTTCGGTGGCCGTGTCGGGGTCGACGATGACGGCCCACTCGTCGACACCGATGACGCCCGCGGAGACCTGCGCGACGGCGTTCGGCGCGTCGGCGGGCACCTCGACGAAGCGTTGCTTGTTCAGCTCGTCGCGATCGACGTGGATGACCGTGGGCGCCTCGTCCATCGGCGTGGTAGAGACGAACAGCGTCGCCTCGGCCAGGCCATAGGAGGGCTTGACCGCCGTTTCCCGCAGCCCGTACGGCGCGAACGCCTCGTAGAACTTGCGCATCGACGCCGGGGACACCGGCTCGCTGCCGTTCAGGATCCCCTTGACGTTGCTCAGGTCCAGGGGCGGCTCACCCTCCTTGGGGACGCCGCGCACCGCGGCGTGCTCGAAGGCGAAGTTGGGGGCGACGGTGAACAGTTCCGAACCCGGTTCGTCGTCGGGCTTGCGCGCCATCTCGCGGATCCACCGCCCGGGGCGGCGCACGAACGCGGCCGGCGTCATGAAGGTGAAGTTGTGGCCCAGAACCGGGGACAGCAGCGCCGTGATCAGGCCCATGTCGTGGAAGAACGGCAGCCAGGACAGGCCGCGGTCGCCTTCCTTGCCCTCCAGCCCGTTGAGCACCTGCAAGACGTTGGTGGGCAGGTTCAGGTGGCTGATCATCACGCCGGTCGGGGTCCGGGTGGAACCGGACGTGTACTGCAGGTAGGCGATGGTGTTCTCGTCGGCCTCGGGCTCCACCCAGGTGGAGGCCACCTCGGTGGGCACGGCGTCGACGGCGATCACCCGGGGCCGCTCGTTGGCGGAGCGGGCGCGGATGAACTTGCGCACCCCTTCGGCGGCCTCGGTGGTGGTCAGGATCGTCGAGGGGGTGCAGTCGTCGAGCACGGCGTGCAGGCGGCCGACGTGGCCCGGCTCGCCCGGGTCGAACAGCGGGACCGCGATCCGGCCGGCGTAGAGCGCCCCGAAAAAGGCGATCAGGTAGTCCAGGTTCTGCGGGCACAGGATGGCGATGCGATCACCGGGTTGGGTGACCTGCTGCAGGCGGGCGCCGACGGCGCGGTTGCGGGCACTGAAGTCGCGCCAGACGATGTCGCGGTACACACCGTCCCGTTCGGTGGAGTAGTCGATGAACCGATAGGCCAGCTTGTCGCCGCGAACCCTCGCCCACTTCTCAACGTGCTTGACCAGGTTGGTGTTGTCCGGGAACCTGATCTTTCCATTCACGATGAACGGGTTGTGGTACGGCATTCCGCTCTCCTGTCACACCTGTTTTAGGCCGGCGTTACGCCGACGTGTTGTCCTTCGGTCGGCCAGGCCGACGGCTTCCATTTCTAGCGGGCCAGTCCTCGCGCGGCGCCGCGGGCGCCGGCACCTTGCTCATCCCAAGCCGGCTTCCACCAGGATCGGGCCCGCAACAAAGTGTTATAGCTCTTAAATTCCTCTTAATGTTAAGGGGCGGCCCGCAGCACACCAAATCACAAGGTACCGCTGATCTGCACCGGCAACGGGCTCCTGACGGCTGTGTCCCGCTCCCGGTCATCCGTGTTTGGGATATGGCGCGTTGGTGATCAGCCCTCGAGCCCAGTTCAACGTCCAATCGGTCGCCGTCTGCCCGTCGGCGTTCCAGAACTGCGGCGTCGCGTACAGCGCGTGGATGGGCTGCCCGCCATTACCGGCCAGGGTGTTGAGCGTGCTGGGCAGGTTCGCCACGCTGAACGCCTCCTGCGGCGCGGCGCAGATGAGGTCGCCCGGTGCGCAGATCTCGTTGGTCTTGCCGTCGAGCGCGCCGAACCCGCCCGGCCGCGCACCGGTCATGGTCAGGCCCAGATCGGACAGCACGGGCACTTCGTGCAACGTGATCTCGGCGCCCTGCCCCGGCGGGTTGGGGCCGATGTCGTTGCCCACCCCGGGCTGACGCCGGCCATCGGCGATCAACGTCACACCGAGCACCAGGTCGTCGTCGACGGGTCCGCGGCCGTTGCCGATGTCGCTGGCGATGTCGCCGGCGATCACCGCGCCCTGCGAGAAGCCCATCAGCACGTAGCTCGTCAGGGGGCACTTGGCGTTCATGTCCGTCATCGCCTGAACCGTCGCGCGGGTGCCCTCGGCCCGGCTTGCGTTGTAGGACATCTGCGTGTCGCCGCTGAGCGGGTTGTGGAACTGCGCGGTGTAGGGCGTGGTGTACTCCTGCACCCGAGAGGCGGGGAACTCCTGAGTGATCGCCGCCGTCACCTTGTGCAGCAGCGCGTTGGGGAATTGCACCGGGTTTGCCGGGTCGTCCTGCGGGGCCGACTCCCAGGTGCCGGGGACGTTGACCAACTGGACGTCCGGACACGACGCGTCCTGGGTGGCGGGCCGCGGCTTGTGCGGGTGGGTGGTCGTCGAGGGCGGCGGCAGCACACCGGGCGGCACCGCGCTGGGCGGCGCCTCGCGGCCGCGCAACAAAACCACCACGGCGACGATGACCAACAACACCACACCCGCCATCGTGAGGGCGGCGGTCCAGGCGAGGACTCGGTGGCGCTTGCGCCGGGCGTTGGTGGCCATGTTCTCCCGCTAGCAGAGTCGTGGATCGCAGCGAAGCGGTCCTCCCGACCCCTGCCGCATCCCTACACGGTACCGGCTTGCCCGACTGGTTCGGCCCGGCAGCGACCCGCTACCGACCCCGTTACGGAACATGGCGCCGACCCGCCACGCCCGGCTACGCCGCGCTCGCGATCGCCGCTAAACATGGCGCCGAGCTACCGAATGGCGCCCACGATGTCGCCCGACATCGCCCCCAACTGCCCCGACCACGAGCCCCACCCGTTGTCGCCGCCGCCCGGGAAGTCGAAGTGGCCGTTGTGGCCGCCCACGCTGCGGTACTGCTGGTAGAACATCCGGCTGTTGCCCATCGCCTCGCCGGCCTGGCCGATCATCGCGGCGTCGTCGCCGCCCATGTTCGTCGGGCTGTAGACCCACACGCGGGTGTTGTTCTGCGCCAGCAGCGATGCGTGCACGTAGGGGTCGTGCCACTTCCACCGGCCCAGCTGCGGGGCGCCCCACATCCCGTTGCCGTCCACGCCGCCGTACTGCTGCAGGCCGGCCAGGATCGCGCCGTTCGTCGTGGTGTTCGACGGGTACAGGAACCCGGACATCGATCCGGCGAAGCCGAAGCGGTCGGGGTGGAAGGCGGCCAGCGCCATCGCGGCGTAGCCCCCCTGCGAGGCGCCGACGGCGGCGTGACCGCCGGGCGCCAGGCCCTTGTTGGCGGCCAGCCAGTTGGGCAGCTCGCTGGACAGGAAGGTGTCCCACTGCTTGCTGCCGTCCTGCTCCCAGTTGGTGTACATGCTCCACGCCCCGCCCGCGGGCGCCACCACCGAGATCCCCTTACCGCCCAGGGTGTTCATCGCGTTGCCCGCGGTGACCCAGTTGCTGACGTCCGGGGCCGCGTTGAAGGCGTCCAGCAGATATACCGCGTGCGGACCGCCGGCCAGGAAGGCCACCGGGATGTCGCGGCCCATCGCCGCCGAGGGCACCATCAGGCTCTCGTAACCGGCCGCCCGGGCCTTCCCCGCCGGCCCGCCCGTGGCCGTCACACCGATCAAGCCGACGGCCAGCGCGGCGACGAAGAACACCCGAAGAAGCGCTGACATACCCCGCACGACCCTCATGTCCACCCTCCATCGTCTAGTCGATGCCTGCACATTAGCCAGCGCCGTAGTTCCCCCGGCCGCCGGGTAGTGAAACAAATCACACACCAAAACGACCGACGGCGGAAACCCCGAAGGGTTTCCGCCGCCGATCGCGTCGTTCTGTGGGCTTAGGTGCCCTGGCCGGTGCCGTTGGAAGCGCCGTTGGAAGCGTCAGCGGCAGCGGCCGTGGCCGGGCCGGCGCCCGGCGTGGCGCCCAGCGTCGACTGCAGTTCAGGCTTCATCGCCTGCAGCTGCGCGCCCCAGTAGGGCCAGTCGTGGGTGCCGTTGGCGTCGAAGTTGAAGATCGCGTTGTGGCCACCGGCCGCGTTGTACGCGTCCTGGAACTTCAGGTTGGAGGTCCGCACGAAGCCCTCGAGGAACTTGGCGGGCAGGTTGTCGCCACCGAGGTCGGACGGCTTACCGTTACCGCAGTAGATCCAGATCCGGGTGTTGTTGGCGACGAGCTTGCCGACCTGCAGCGACGGGTCGTTGCGGGCCCACGCCGGGTCCTCCTTGGGGCCCCACATGTCGGCGGCCTTGTAGCCACCGGCGTCGCCCATGGCCAGCCCGATCAGCGACGGGCCCATCCCCTGGGACGGGTCGAGCAGAGCGGACAGCGAACCGGCGTAGATGAACTGCTGCGGGTGATAGGCGGCCAGGATCAGCGCCGACGATCCGGCCATCGACAGCCCGACCACCGCGCTGCCGGTCGGCTTGACCTGCTTCTGCGACGACAGGTACTCGGGCAGCTCGCTGGTCAGGAAGGTCTCCCACTTGTAGGTGACGCAGCCGGCCTTACCGCAGGCGGGCTTGTACCAGTCCGAGTAGAAGCTGGACTGGCCGCCGACCGGCATGACCGTCGAGATGCCCGACTGGTTGTACCACTCGAACGCCGGGGTGTTGATGTCCCAGCCGTTGAAGTCGTCCTGCGCGCGCATGCCGTCGAGCAGGTAGAGCGCGGGCGAGTTGGGGCCACCGCTTTCGAACTGAACCTTGATATCGCGGCCCATCCCCGCGGAGGGAACCTGCAGGTATTCCACCGGCAGACCGGGGCGCGAGAAGGCACCAGCGGTCGCCGAGCCCCCCACGGCGCCAATCAGGCCCGAGAGCAGCGCCGCGCCGGCGGCCGCCACCCCGAGCCGCCGCGGCATACCGGCCACGGCGCCGCGAAACCTGTCGACAAGCGTCATCCTTGCTTCCTCATCCTTCTCGGCGCGCCCAACAACCTGGCGCGTCATGTTTTGGGTCGTACTGCATGCGATCTCCGCGCAGCAGTGCCGTTGTAGTCAACCACACCTCCAGCCGTCGGGTCGCATCGAGGCGGTCCCGCAAAGCGCCGATCGGCCCCCGCAACCCTGGCATTCCAGGCCGGGCGCTGGCGCCGAATGCGGCGTTTTCGCATGTGCTTGAGCGTGATTGCCAGCAGGTGAAGGCCCAAATGTGAAGTTGCTGGCAATTTCTCGTGAACGGTGGCTCGTGATCATTTCGAGATTGGTCCAAAATTCCTCTGCCGGAGGATTACTCGCGGGGGCGCGGCGGCGGCCCTTCGGGCACCGGCAGCCCACACCGGGCGAGCTCGTAGCGCGGCACTCGATCGATCCGGTACTTGGTGAATTCATAGGAATGCAGGAAGTTGGAAAGGAATCGGTGCGGGGTCATCGGGGCGCGCACCGAACTGAGCACGGCCTGGGTTTCCGGGCAGCGCAGCGCCGCAACCGCCTCCGCCACCCATTGCTCGTCCAGGTATCCCGGGATACCGGGATACACCTTCACCCACGGCCCTTCCGCGATCGCCCAATCCGGAAAGAGGTTCTTGTCGTGGCCGATGCGGCCGTGCTGTAGCCGTTCCGTGTGCTGCGCAAGCGGATTCGCCAGCCCGATCTGATCGATCACCCGCACATCGAGCCCGACGTTCATGCCCACCATGCCGAGATTGGTGAAAAACACTGTGTGCTGCGGCTTTTGGGGTGGTTGATCCGGGCCCGGCCGCGCCTGCGGCACCAGGTCCCACTGGATGTAGTTGCCCGACGGCAGCAGCAACGCGCCGTCCGGGGTGTTGTCGAGCGCGGTCAGGATGGCCGCCATCCGGGGATAGCCCAGGTAGTCGGCGGCGGTCAGGGGGTGCGCGTGCCCGGTGGCCTGCGCGTAGAAGCGTCGCTCGTCGACGATCCCGGAGTAGGTTACGTGGGTGGCGTCGTCGCCCATGCCCGGTGAATTCGCCGCCCACAGCGACCAGCCGGCCACACTCAGCCAGAGCGCGCCGGCCGCGCCGGCCACCCAATACCCCGTCTCCCGCGAATAGTCCTGGCCGTCCGGGATGGCCACCGGGATGACCGCGACCGGGGCCAGCAAGCAAAACAGCGGGGCCAGCAGCACCCGCCCGTGCATGAAGTCGCCACCCTGGCGGATCCAGTAGAGCGCCTGCACCAGCCCGCTCACCAGAACGAAGGCCACGACGGCCGGCGGGCTCTGCACCCCGCGGGCCACCCGGCCGTAGTCGGGCGACAGCGCGGGACGCAGGAAGGACGGCCGGCGGCGCGCGGCCAGCAGCAGGACACCCAGCGGCACGAGTAGCACCACCGGCACCCACACCGCGTAGGGCGCGTCGAAGTTCGAGAGGTAGATCATGCCCTGGGACCACTTGTCGCCGGCCGCGTCCTTGGCCAGCGCGGTCCCGGGCACCAGCAGGCCGTAATAGCCCATCCGGAAGATTTCGTAGCCGACCGGCAGCAATCCCCCCGCCACCACGACCAGCACCCGGCGCCGCCACGTCCGCGCGGCGATCAGCATCATGATCAGCGCCAGCCCGCCCATCAGGGCCAGGTCGGGCCGCACCAGGACGCTGAAGCCGGCCACGAACGCCAACGCACCGAGGAAGAGCCTGCGATCCGGCCGGTTTCGCACCGGCTGCGCCCAGCAGACCATCATCCACCACAGCAGCCCGAGATAGGCCAGCGTCAGCCCGCTCTCCAGACCCGAGGTGGCGAAGTCACGCGCGGGCGGCAGGGAGATGTAGACCAGCGCCCCGGCGGGCAGCATGACGGCCCTGCGGCCCCGCAGGCTCGGCGCGTACAGCCGGGCGGCCCCCAGCATCAGCAGCGCCACGCCCAGCACCGAGAGCGTCAGGGCCAGCGCCAGCGCGACGTATTCCATGCGCATCGGCCCGCCCACCCAGCTGCCCAGGTACATCAGGTAGGTCCACGCCGTCGACGTGTTGGCCTCCACCCGCTCGCCCTCGTTGAAGACCGGGCCGTTGCCGGCGAGCAGGTTGCGCACCGTACGCAACACGATCAGCCCGTCGTCGGCGATCCAGCGCCGTTGCCAGGCGCCCCAGCCGAAGAGGACGGCGACCACCGCCACGCTGATCCACAGGCTGACCCGCACCATCCTGGTGTACGGGAAGACCGGCCAGCCCAACCGCCTCACGACCGGCCGGGTGCGCATCATCCGCGCTTTGAGGGCCTGCAGTTCGGAGCTAGCCGAAGGCAACGGCGGCTCCAAGCGTCGCAATCCACGCTAGAAAAAGCAGCTGCAGCACTCGGTCGCGCAGCGCGATGTCCTCGGGCTCGCCGGCCAGCCCGCCGTCGACGTCGACGGCGTAGCGCAGGATCGCGATGGTGAACGGGACCATCGACACCGCGAACCACGATCCGGAGTGGCGGTCACGCTCGAACGCCCACAACCCGTAGCACAGCACCACCGCGGTGGCCGACATGGTCCAGACAAACCGCAGATAGGTGCTGGTGTAGCTCTCCAGGGACTTGCGGATCGCGGCGCCGGTGCGCTCGGCGACCTGCAGCTCCGCGTAGCGCTTGCCGGCCACCATGAACAGCGATGCGAACGCCGCCGAGAGCAAAAACCATTGCGAGAGCGGGATGCCGGTGGCGGCGCCCCCCGCGATCGCCCGCAGCAAGTACGCCGACGACACGATGCAAATGTCCATTACCGCCTGGTGCTTGAGGCCGAAGCAGTACGCCAGCTGCATGCTGAGGTAGACGGCCATCACCACCGCCAGGTCGGGTGTCAGCCACCAGGCAAGCGCCAGCGACGCCACCCCGAGGACCACCGCGAGGGTGTAGGCCAGCCATTCGGGCACCACGCCGGCCGCGATCGGCCGGAATCTCTTGGTGGGATGCTCGCGGTCGGCGTCGACGTCGCGCACGTCGTTGACCAGGTATATCGACGACGCCGCCAAGCAGAACACCACGAACGCCACAGACACCTTGGTCAGCACGTCGGCATAGTTGTAGTGCACCGGGCCGCCCAACGCGGCCAGCGGCGCGGCGAGCACCAGGACGTTCTTCACCCACTGCCGCGGGCGGATCGCCTTGATAACCCCGGCCACCACGTTGCCCGAGGGCCCCGTCACCACGTCCTCACTCATTCGGTCAGACCTTCCGTGCCCGGCCCTCGAGCCGAACGGCGATTCGCGCGACGGTGGCGCCGAGGGCGATGCCGCAGGCCACGTCGCTGGGATAGTGCACGCCCAGCAGCATCCGCGACAGCGCCATCGGGGGAATCAGCAGGGCGGGCAGCGGCCAACCGGTGATCCGGCCCATCAGGATCGCCGCGGCCGTCGTCGAGGTGGCGTGCGCCGACGGGAAACTCAGCTGGCTGGGGGTGCCGACGTTCACCGCGACCGCCGGATCGTGCGGCCGCTTGCGCCGCACCACCCGCTTGACCACCACGGCGGCGGCATGCGCGGCGAACGCGCCGGCGCCGGCGACCAGCCAATCCAGGGCCCGCTTCGGCATCAGCAGCGCGCCCAGCGCCGCCACGGCCAGCCAGCCGATACTGTGCTCACCGAAATGCGACAGGCCGCGCGCCGCCGCCAGCACCCCCGGACGGTCGGCCAGGGCCGACTGCACGGCCACCAGCGCGGCCACCTCGCCGCTCGGGGCAGTCGAAGCGGTGGCTTCAGGCATGCTCGCGTTCGGCGTGCGCGGGCAGCAGCGCCGTCTCCCACTTCTGCTTGCTGGACAACACCGGTAACGCGTCGCGGTAGGTCTTGCGCATCTCGTCGAACCGGCTCGCCAGCCGGCGCTGCCGGCGCAGCGAGGCGAACAGCAACTGGAACATCTTGCGCCGATCGCGTTGCCGGTACACCACCCCGCACCCGTCGGCCGTCGTGACGGTGACGCCGTCGACCGTGCACAGCCGGAACCAGCGGGCGTCCTGGGTGGGCACGTTGAACTCCGGGCGCCGGTGGGCTTCGGGATCGGCCCTGGTCGCGTTGTGCGCGATGCCCCGGACCAGCCGGTAACCGATCGACAGCGGATTCACCGGCGGCTTCATCGCCCTGGTCTTGTTCGACGGCGGCGGCAGTTCGCTCGCCGCCGGCAGCACCACCGCGTCCGGGTATTCCTTACGCAGCCGATGCACCTCGGGCAGCGCGGATTCCAGGATCGAGAAGATGTGCTCCGGGCCGGCCAGGAAGTCGTCGATGGCCTTGTTCTGGATCGCCACGGTTGAATACTCAAGGCAGGCAAGGTGTTTGAGTGTCGCCTTGAGGTGGCTGCGCACCAGCCCGGTGACATCGCCGTCCCAGTGCATCGCGGCGACCACCAGCCGGTTGCGCAGATGGAAGTAGGCCTGCCAGTCGATGGCGTCGTCCTTGTCGCTCCAGGCCATGTGCCAGATCGCCGCGCCGGGCAGCGTGACGGTCGGATAGCCGTGCTCGCCGGCGCGCAGGCCGTATTCGGCGTCGTCCCACTTGATGAACAGGGGTAGCGGCTGGCCCAGCTCCTCGGCGACCTGCCGCGGGATCATGCACGTCCACCAGCCGTTGAAGTCGACGTCGATGCGCCGGTGCAGCAGCGCGCTGCGAGAACTCTTGTCGTTCAACGGGAATTCGGCGAAGTCGTGGTCGTACTCGGCATGCGGCGCGGCGGTCCACATGAAGTTCGACTGGTTGACCACCTCGCCCATGATGTGCAGGTGCGACGGCTCCTGCAGGTTGAGCATCTGACCGCCGATGAGCATCGGCGCCTTGGCGAACCGGTGCAGCGCCAGCACCCGCAAAATCGAGTCCGGTTCGATGCGGATGTCGTCGTCCATGAACAGAATCTGTTGGCAGTCGGTGTTTTTCAGCGCCTCGTACATCACTCGGCTGTAGCCGCCGGAACCACCCAGGTTGGGTTGGTCGTGGATGGACAGCCGGTTGCCCAGGCCCGCGGCCGCGGCCGAGAAGTCGGGGTGGTCGCGCACCTTGCGGACGCCCTGGTCGGGGACGATCACCGCGCCGATCACCTCGTCCACCAACGGGTCCGCGGTGAGGTCGGCCAGCGCGTTGACGCAGTCGGCGGGCCGGTTGAACGTGGGGATGCCGACCGCGATGTTGGCCGTGCCCGGGGCGGGCTCGGTCGCATACCAGCCACCGCTCACCAGGGTGACCGCCGTGTCGGTGGTGACGTCGAACCAGATCCAGCCGCCGTCCTCGAACGGCTTGAGCGCCACCTCGATCTCGACGACGGCCGGCTGCTCGTCGGTGCCGACGAATTGGCGGCCCTCCACCGAGATTCGCACCCCGGTGGCCTTCGTCCGATACACGTCGACGCGCCCGGTTCCGGTCAGCTCCACCCGCAGAACCACCGACGCGCAGATCGACCAGCGTCGCCAGTAGCTGGCCGGGAACGCGTTGAAGTAGGTGGCGAACGAGACCTCGGACTCCTTGCCGATCTCCAGCGAGGTGCGGCTGGTCGCGTGCGCGCGCCGTGCGTTGGTGGTCGATTCCTCCAGGTACAGCTTGCGCACGTCGAGCGGCTCGCCCGGACGCGGCAGGATGATTCTGGAAAGCAGGCTTACAGCAGTCATTTGGCGCCCCCCGCACCTTCGTCCACGAGCGCTGTGCCCTCGCGCAGGTGCGGCGCGAGGGTGTTGTCGTACATGTTCAATGCGCTGGCTATCGCCATGTGCATATCCAGGTATTGGTAGGTGCCCAGCCGGCCGCCGAAAAGGACGTTGGACGACGCGGTTTCGGCCTTCGCACGTGCGCGGTACGCGGCCAGCAGCGCGCGGTCGGCCTCGGTGTTGATCGGATAGTAGGGCTCGTCGTCGTCCTCGGCGAACCGCGAGAACTCACGCATGATGACCGTCTTGTCGGTCGGGTAGTCCCGCTCCAGGTGGAAGTGGCGGAACTCGTGGATGCGGGTGTACGGGACGTCGAGATCGTTGTAGTTCATCACCGGCGTACCCTGGAAGTCGCCGATGGGCAGCACCTCGACCTCGAAATCCAGTGTGCGCCAACCCAGTCGGCCCTCGGCGTAGTCGAAGTAGCGGTCCAGCGGGCCGGTGTAGACCACGGGCGCCGACGGCGACTCCTCACGTAGCCGGTCGCGCACGTCGAACCAGTCGGTGTTCAGCCTGACCTCGATGCGCTCGTCGGCGGCCATGTTCTGCAGCCAGGCCGTGTACCCGTCGACCGGCAGGCCCTCGTAGGTGTCGCTGAAGTACCGGTTGTCGAAGGTGTAGCGCACCGGCAGCCGGGTGATGTTGGCGGCCGGCAGCTCCTTGGGGTCGGTCTGCCATTGCTTGGCGGTGTAGCCCTTGACGAACGCCTCGTACAACGGCCGCCCGATCAGCGAGATCGCCTTCTCCTCCAGGTTCTGCGCGTCCTCGGTGTTGATTTCGGCGGCCTGCTCGGCGATCAGCCGCCGGGCCTCGTCCGGCGTGAAGTATCTGCCGAAGAACTGCGCCACCAAACCGAGGCCCATCGGGAACTGGTAGGCCTGCCCGTTGTGCATCGCGAACACCCGGTGCCGGTAGTCGGTGAACTCGGTGAACTGCCGCACGTAGTCCCAGACCCTCTTATTAGAGGTGTGGAACAGGTGGGCGCCGTACTTGTGGACCTCGATGCCGGTCTGCGGCTCGGCCTCGGAGTAGGCGTTGCCACCGATGTGCGGGCGGCGTTCCACCACGAGCACGCGCTTCCCGAGTTGGGTAGCCACGCGCTCGGCAATGGTCAGGCCGAAAAATCCGGAGCCGACGACGAGGAGGTCGAAACGAGCGGTCATCGGTTGCTTAGGGTATCCGACCGCGTCGGCCTAACCCATTTGGCGAGGCCAGGGAGTCCGGTTCGGTCGCGTTCGGGCACCTCGGCCCGGCGATCACAGCCGGGGTCGCAATTGCCTCACGATTCAATATCACCACTCTAGTCACATCAATCTCACTCGTACCATCAGTTCTGTGTGGTTCTCGCCAGCCAGGACCGGTAGGCCGCACCGACACAACACAGTTGACGATTGAGTTGTCCAGATTGAGGAGACTTCCGTGCCGAACCGACGCCGACGCAAGCTTTCGACAGCCATGAGCGCGGTCGCCGCCCTGGCAGTGGCGAGTCCGTGCGCATACTTCCTGGTCTACGAGTCGACGGCCGGCACCAAGCCGCCCGAGCACCACGACTTCAAGCAGGCGGCCGTGATGACCGACCTGCCCGGCGAGCTGATGGGCGCCCTGTCGCAAGGGCTCTCGCAGTTCGGGATCAACCTGCCTCCGGTGCCCGCGCTGAGCGGGGGTGCGACCGGCACTCCCGGGCTGACCAGCCCCGGCCTGGGCACTCCCGGCCTGGGCACGCCGGGACTCGGGACGCCGGGACTCGGGACGCCGGGACTCACCAGTCCGGGCTTGACCAGCCCCGGCCTCACCAGCCCCGGCCTGACCAGCCCCGGTCTGACCAGCCCCGGCTTGACGAGCCCGGGCCTGGCACCCACGACGCCGGGGCTCACCGCGCCCGGCGCGCTGCCGACCACCCCGGGTGCCGGCGTGGCGACCCCGGGCGCCGGGCTCAACCCGGCGCTGTCCAACCCCGGGCTGACCAGCCCGGCCGGGATCGCCCCCGGCCTGACCAGTCCGACGGCCGGCGGTGAGGTGCCGATCACCGCCCCGGCCAGCCTGGACCCGGGCGTCGACGGGACCTATCCGATCCTCGGTGACCCGTCGTCCTTCGGACCCACGTCACCGATCGGTGGCGGCACCGGCCTCGGCGGCGGCAGCGGTAGCTCCGGCGGCGGCGGTCTCGTCAACGACGTGATGCAGGCCGCCAACCAACTGGGCGCCGGGCAGGCCATCGACCTGCTCAAGGGCCTGGTGATGCCGGCGATCACGCAGGGCATGCAGCAGGGCGCCGCCGGTGCGCTGCCGGGTGCCCTGCCGGGCGCGGCCGGTG
>NZ_GG770553.1:521207-543639 GCF_000164135.1 Mycobacterium parascrofulaceum ATCC BAA-614
CGCCGCGGGAGCAGCCGGTGCGTTGCCGGCCGCCGCCGCTGCGGCACCTGTCTTGCCTCCCGTCTAGACCTACAGGGGAACCCTCCAACCAGACGGCACCGCAGATTTTTCTGCGGTGCCGTCGATTTTGGAGCAGATTTGCGCCGTCAGGCCCGTGTCGCCTCAGCATTAACATGAGAAACACACGTAACATCGCCTGGTGCCTCCCAGTCGCGGGCCGACGACGTTGCTCACCGCCATCGCGGCGACCGTCGTCATCGTCTCCTGGGTCGGCGACACGACCCACGACCGCGACGCCGCCGGACCGCCGGCCGCCCACGGCACGCAACTGGCCGAACAGCCGCTGATCGGGCTGGGCGGCGGGGTCACCGTGCGCGAGCTCAGCCAGGCCACCCCGTTCTCACTCGTCGCGCTCACCGGCGACCTGGCGGGCACGTCTACCCGGGTACGGGCGCGGCACGCCGACGGTTCGTGGGGACCGTGGTACCAGACGGAGTACGAAACCGCGGCGCCCGACGGGGCGAGCACGAGCGGGCCGCTGGAGGGACCGCGCGGCACCGACCCCGTGTTCGTCGGCACCACCACGACCGTCCAGATCGCGGTCACCCGCCCGATCGATGCGCCGCTGACCCAACCCCCGCCGGCCCCCGCGAACGACACCGGCCTGGGCTACAAGCCGGCGTCCAGGGAACAACCCTTCGGGCAGAACATCTCCGCCATCCTCATCTCCCCGCCGCAGGCGCCGGCGAAAGCCCAGTGGACGCCGCCGTCCGGGGTGTTGATGCCGGGCCAGGCGCCCGCCATCATCAGCCGGGCGGAATGGGGCGCCGACGAGTCGCTGCGATGCGGTAGCCCCCAGTACGACAACGGGGTTCGGGCGGCCGTGGTGCACCACACCGCGGGCAGCAACGACTATTCGCCGCTGGAATCGGCCGGCATCGTCAAGGCCATCTACACCTACCACAGCAAGACCCTGGGCTGGTGCGACATCGCCTACAACGCCCTGGTCGACAAGTACGGCCAGGTGTTCGAGGGCAGCGCCGGGGGGCTCACCAAGGCGGTCGAGGCCTTCCACACCGGCGGGTTCAACCGCAACACCTGGGGTGTGGCGATGATCGGCAATTTCGACGACGTCCCGCCGACCCCGACGCAGCTGCGCACAATGGGCCGGCTGCTCGGCTGGCGTCTCGGCCTGGACGGCGTCGACCCGAAGGGCACCGTGCAATTGGAGTCGGCCGGCAGCCACTACACCAACTTTCCCGCCGGCGCCGTCGCGACGCTGCCCACCATTTTCACCCACCGCGACGTCGGGAACACCGATTGCCCTGGCAATGCCGCCTACGCGCTGATGGACGAGATTCGGGATGTCGCTTCGCATTTCAACGATCCCCCGGAGGAGTTGCTGCAGGCTCTGCGGGGCGGCGCGATCTATGACCACTGGCTGGCGATCGGCGGCGTGAAAAGCGTGCTGGGCGCGCCGACCTCGCCGGAAGGCGACGCCGAAGGTGGCGCGCGCTACGTGACGTTCGCCAAGGGCGCGATGTACTGGTCCCCCGAGACCGGCGCCCAGCCCGTCACCGGTGCGATCTACGACGCCTGGGCGTCGCTGAGCTACGAACGCGGTCCGCTGGGGCTGCCCACCAGCGCGGAAATCCAAGAGCCGCTGCAGATCACGCAGAACTTCCAGCACGGGACCCTGAACTACGAGCGGCTCACCGGAAACGTCACCGAGGTCGCCGAGGGAATCACGACGCCGCTCGCGACGCAATCACCGAGCGGCCCGACCGTTCCGCCCGAACACTTCTCGCTGCCGACCCACCCGTCGGCCACCTAGCCTGCTCGCGGGTCACAGCCACCAGCGTTCCAGCACCCGCCCGACCCCGTCGTCGTTGTTGGCGGCGGTGACCTCGTCGGCCGCGGCCAGCACCTCGGGGTGGGCGTTGCCCATCGCCACGCCGTGCCCGGCCCAGCGCAGCATCGGCAGGTCGTTGGGCATGTCGCCGAACGCCAACACCTCCCCGCTGTCGATCTGCAGGGGCCGGGCGACCTCGTCCACACCCGTGGCCTTGCTGGTGCCCAACGGCACGATTTCGACCAGGCCATTGTTGGTCGAGTAGGTGATGTCGCCCTCGATGCCCACGTGCCTGGCGAGTTCGGCGGCCATGTCGGCGCTGCGCGCCCCGCTCCGCCGGATGAGCAGCTTGATCGCCGGGGCGCTCAGCAGGTCCTCGATCGACACCTCGGTGTTGTCCGGGTTCAGCCACGCATGCTCGTAGCCGGGTGAGCTGATGAACTGCGGGGTCGCGGTGTCGTGGGCGCGCTCGCCGATGCGCTCGACGGCCAGGCCCGCGCCCGGGATGACGCGCGTCGCCAGCTCCGCCAGCTCGGCCAGGGCATCGACGGGCAGCGTGCGCGCCGACACCACCCGGTCGGTCGCGGGGTCGTAGATGACGGCGCCGTTGGCGCACACCGCGGTCGGCGCGAAGCCGAGCGCGTCGACGACGGGCCGTATCCACCGCGGCGGGCGGCCGGTCGCCACGACGAACGTCGTGCCGGCGGCGACGGCGGCGCGCACGGCGTCGCGGGTGCGCGGGGTGATGGTTTCGTTGTCGTCGAACAGGGTGCCGTCGACATCGCAGGCGATGAGTGCCGGCTGAGTCACGGTGCGGTCATCTGGACGGTTCCGGGTTGGCAGCTCGCCGGTGTGATCAATGCACTCCGCTCTGGTTCTGTCCCGGTCGCGTCACGCCGTCGGTGCCGTATTTCTGCATCCGCGCCTGCAATTCCGACAGGCGCATCGCGCGGGAATCTTCCTGGGTGGGCGCGGCGCCGCCGAGCCGCCGCGGCACCCAGAATTCCCCTTCGGGGTGTGGGTATTCCTCCTGCACCCGGTACAACAACGCGTTCATCGCCTCGCGCAGCGCCTCGTTGAGCTGCTCGGGCGCACCGTGCGGCGGCAGCGGCCGCCCGGCGGCGACGGTGACCGGGACCTTGTTGCGCCACACCTTCTTCGGATGATCCTTCGGCCAGATCCGATGGGCGCCCCAGACGATCACCGGGACGATCGGCACCCCGGCGTCCAGCGCCATGCGGGCCGCGCCGGTCTTGAACGCCCGCAGCTCGAAACTCCGGCTGATGGTGGCCTCCGGGTGCATCCCGATCAGCTCGCCCTGCCGCAGCCGCTGCACGGCCGTCTCCAAGGCGTCGTGCCCGGTCCTGCGGTCCACCGGGATCAGCCTGGCGTGGTTGATGACGTAGTTGACCGCCTTCACTTCGGCCATCTCCGCCTTGATCATGAAGTACGCGCGCCGGCCGCGCTCCCGCACGGCCAGCAGCGTCGGCAGCCAGTCCAGGTAGCTGGTGTGGTTCTGGGCCAGCAGGGCGCCGCCCCGCTCGGGGATGTTCTCCAGGCCGAGGTAGGTGAACTTGGTCCCCTGCATCGCGACCATCGGGGGCACGATCCACTCGCACAGCCGATAAAACCCCTCAGGCATTGCCTCCTCCTTCGCCTACCGCGACGACCCTCCGCCACGACCGGAGGCCCGCGCCGCGGCTTCCTCCGCCTCCATCCGGGCGGCCTCCGCCATGGTCGGTGCCCCGCCGCCGAGCCTGCGCGGCGTCCAGTACGCCCCCGGCTCGTGCGGATAGCGCTGTTGCACGTGGTGCAGCAGTGCGGTCATCGACTCGCGCAGCGCGGCGTCGGTCCGCGCGATGTCGTCGGCCGCCCGCACGGGCGCGCCCACCTGCACTTTAATGGGCACCCCGGCGCGGGCCAGGTTGCGCGGGTGGTCCTTGGTCCAGATCCGGTGCGCGCCCCAGACGATCACCGGCACGATCGGCACCTCGGCCTCGATCGCCATGCGGGCGGCGCCCGTCTTGAACTCCTTGAGCTCGAAGCTGCGGCTGATCGTGGCCTCCGGGTACACCCCGACCAGTTCGCCCTCGCGGAGCCGCTGGACGGCCACCGCGTAGGCGCCGGCCCCGGCGCCGCGGTCCACCGGAATGGTCCGGGTGTGCTTGATCAGGAAGTTGACGATTCTCACCTGCTGCATCTCGGCCTTGATCATGAACCTGAGCCGGCGGCGCCGGCGATGCACGGCCAGCGCGGCGGGCAGAAAGTCGACGTAGCTCGTGTGGTTGATCGCGATCACGGCGCCGCCGGAACCGGGGATGTGCTCCTCGCCGCCGTAGGAGATCTGGGTGCCGGTGGCCAGAACCGCCAGCCGAGCCAGGAGCTCGAGCGTGCGGAAGACCGGCTCCACCATCGATCGCTACTCCGGCGCTCCCGCGGGTCGAGCCCGGCGCGCCGCGCGAGCGGCCGCCTCTTCGGCGTCCATCCGGGCGGCTTCGGCCAGCGACGGGGCGCCGCCGCCCAACCGGCGCGGCACCCAGAACTCACCGGCCGGGTGCGGCCCGTACATTTCCTGCGCCCGCTCCAGCAGGTGCTGCATCCGCGAATGCAGCAGTCCCTTCAGCTCCTCGACGCCCAGCGTCGGTTCGATCGGCTCGCCGACGAGCACGACGATGGGCACCTTCGGGCGAAACAGCTTCTTGGGATGCCCCTTGGTCCAGATGCGCTGCGCGCCCCAGACGATCACCGGGACGATCGGCACGCCGGCCTCGACCGCCATCCGGGCGGCACCCGACTTGAACTCCTTGATCTCGAAGCTGCGGCTGATCGTGGCCTCCGGGTACACGCCGACCAGTTCGCCGTCCTTGAGGTTCCTGACGGCTTCCTCGTAGGACGCGGCCCCGTCCTGCCGGTTGACGGAGATGTGCCGCAGGCTGCGCATGATGGGCCCGGTGATCTTGTGGTCGAACACCTCCTGCTTGGCCATGAAGCGCACCTTGCGGCCCAGCCGCTGCTGGTAGGCGGGCAGACCCGCGAACGTGAAGTCGAGGTAGCCGGTGTGGTTGATGGCGATGACCGCACCACCGCTTTTCGGCAGGTTTTCGACGCCCGCGACCGTGATCTTGAGACCCTGAACGCGCCAGACCAAGCGGGCAAGTTGGATGACAGTCCCGTATACCGGTTCCACAGCTGCTCAGCCTAGTGCTCCTGGCTGTGAGTCACCCGAAGTGCCGAAAACGGGCGGCCACCGGCCGCTTGCGGCGCGCCGAAGATGCCGGCCCCGCGCTAAGCTCGGGGGCTGGAAAGTCGTTATCCCGGCCGCGGGCCCGCGGAGGCCCATGAGCGGCTCCAGGAAGGTGTTTGTGCAGGTCACGAGCGTAGGTCACGCCGGTTTTCTGATCGAAACCACCGCGGGCAGCATCCTGTGCGACCCCTGGGTCAATCCCGCGTACTTCGGCTCCTGGTTCCCGTTCCCCGACAACAGCGGGCTGGACTGGGACCGGCTGGGCGACTGCGACTACCTGTACCTGTCGCACCTGCACAAGGATCACTTCGACGCCAAGAACCTGGCCGAACATGTCAACAAGGACGCGGTGGTGCTGCTGCCCGACTTCCCGGTGCCGGACCTGCGAAACGCGTTGCAAGAGCTCGGTTTCTACCGGTTCTTCGAGACCAGCACCTCGGTCAAGCACCGGGTCAGCGGCCCCAAGGGCGACCTCGACGTCATGATCATCGCCCTGCGGGCGCCCGCCGACGGCCCGCTCGGCGACTCGGCCCTGGTGGTTTCCGACGGCGTGACAACGGCTTTCAACATGAACGACGCCCGGCCGGTCGATCTGGACGTCCTGGCCCCGGCCTTCGGCCACATCGACGTGCACACGCTGCAGTACTCCGGGGCGATCTGGTACCCGATGGTCTACGACATGCCGGCGCGCGCCAAGGAGTCGTTCGGCGTGCAGAAGCGCCAGCGGCAGATGGACCGCGCCCGCCAGTACATCGCCCAGGTCGGTGCGACGTGGGTCATCCCGTCCGCCGGCCCGCCCTGCTTCCTGGACCCCGAGCTGCGCCACCTGAACGACGACCACGGCGATGCCGCCAACATCTTCCCGGACCAGTTGGTGTTCCTCGACCAGATGCGCAGCCACGGGCACGACGGCGGCCTGTTGATGATCCCCGGCTCGACCGCGGACTTCAGCGGCACCACGCTGAACTCGCTGAGCCACCCGCTGCCCGACGACCGGGTCGAGGCCATCTTCACCACCGGAAAGCGGGCCTACATCGCCGACTACGCCGAGCGGATGGCGCCCGTCCTCGCCGCCGAGCGCGCGAACTGGGCCCCCGCCACGGGCGAACCCCTGCTGGAGCCGCTGCGTGCACTGTTCGAACCGATCATGTCGGCCAGCGACGAGATCTGCGACGGGATCGGCTATCCCGTCGAACTGGTGATCGGGCCGGAAACCGTCGTCCTGGACTTCCCGAAACGTGCGGTGCGCGAACGCATCCCCGACGAAAAGGTGCGCTACGGGTTCGCCATCGCGCCGGAGCTGGTGCGCACCGTGCTGCGTGATCGGGAACCGGACTGGGTCAACACCATCTTCCTGTCCACCCGGTTTCGGGCCTGGCGCGTCGGCGGCTACAACGAATACCTGTACACCTTCTTCAAGTGCCTGACCGACGAACGCATCGCCTACGCCGACGGCTGGTTCGCCGAGACGCACGATGATTCGTCGTCGGTGACCCTGGAGGGCTGGGAGATTCAGCGTCGCTGCCCCCACCTGAAGGCCGACCTGTCGAAATTCGGCGTGGTGGAGGGCAATACGTTGACCTGCAACCTGCACGGCTGGCAGTGGCGATTGGACGACGGGCGCTGCCTGACGGCGCGGGGTCACCAACTGCGGAGTTCGCGGGCATGAGCGACGGCAGCCGCCAGTCCTACGACGACGGCCTGGTTCAGCTCGACCGCGCGGCGATCACCTTGCGCCGCTACCACTTCCCGTCCGGCACGTCGAAAGTCATACCCCTGGAATCGATCCGCGGATACAAGTCCGAAGGGTTGGGCCTGTTCACGCAGCGATTCCGGATCTGGGGCAGTTCGGACTTCCGCCGCTGGCTGCCGCTGGACATGAGCCGGCCGTTCAAGTCGACCTTGATCACGCTGGACGTGCCCGGCATCCGGCCCAGGCCCGCCTTCACACCGGCGCGCCCCGACGAGTTCACGGCCCTGCTGGACGAATTGCTAAGTCAGCGCGGTTAGCGGCGCGCGCGAGTGCGCGAGGGCCCCGCGGCCCCTGCCGTCGGCGGCCCGCACGTACGCCGACCGCATGGCCTGGATGTACCGGCCAACCGATTCGCGGGCGACCGGGTTGTCGGGGAACAGCACGGTCACCTTGGTCTCGTGCTGGAGCCGGATCACCCACAGCAAAACCTGGTGGGAGACCCTGCCCTCGTCGTAGATCCGAAAGTTCAAGTCCGAGTTGGCGACAGACGACAGGGGCGCGATGCTGGCGTCGAGGAAGGACATCACGAAGTTGCCCGGACGCGGCCTGCCCAGGCCCGCTTCGGGCGGCGCCAGCTCCAGCACCCGGTCGAACGGCACGGTCGCCAGCTCGATGCCCGAATCGAACGACGCCTGCGCCGATCGCGCCGCATCCTCGAAAACCCCCGCCTCGACGCCGGCGGTGACCGGAACCAGGCCGGTGAACCAGCCCGTCGTCATCAGCTCCATCGGCGTCGTGCGCGTGTCAGTGGTGGTCACCACCGAAAACGTTTCGGCACCGGTCAATTCGCGGTGCGTGAGTCCCGCACAACCGAAAACACCGCCGCTGAAGCGGGCGCCCGCGTCGATGCAGGCGCGCTCGAATCGCTCCGTCTGCCGCTCGTCGAGCAGCGTCTCGGTGACGAGTTTGCCGGCATAAGGCACCGAGAGGTCACCGAGGGGCAGCGGGAAGTACGGCAGCGTCCCACCGTTGCCGGCGGCGAATTCGATCCAGGCGCGCACCCCGGGCGAGTCCGCGGTCAGCGCGGCCATGTCCTCGCGCTGCCGGAGGCAGTAGTCGGCGTAGCGGCCCGCCTCCGGAAGTTCGACTGGCGCGTCGCCGCCGATCAGGGCCGCGTACATCATGTGGATCTCGGTGAAGAGGACACCGACGATCATCGGGTCGACGCACAGGTGCGCGATGCTCGCGTAAAAGGTGAAATGACCGTCGCTTTGCACTATCCCGAAGAAGAAACAATCCCACTGCAGCGGATGCGGGGTCGATATGTGCTCACGCAACTGCTCCGCGGTCAGCTGCCCGTGCCGGGTCGGGACGAGTTCGATATCCGCCGGGTTGGCGATGGTGTGCCGGACGATGTCGCGGTCATCGCGGTACTCGAACCAGCTGTGGTACGTGTCGTGCCGACGAATGTGCGCGTTGAGCGCGAAATTCATGGCACGCACGTCACAGCGGCCCGGGACGTCCCAGGTGAAGATCATCAAGCGCGACATGTCCAGGCCCCGCGCCGCGTGATCGCTGTAGCGCCGAAGGTGTTGCGTTTGCTGGTAACTGGGCGGCACCGGACTTGCGGGAGCCGCCGCCGCCGCGGCCTTCGCCGCGGGCGGAGCGTGCCAGCAGATGACGGTGCCGCCCTGCGGCGTCCAGTCTCGGAGTGTCGTTATGCCAAACACTGAATGCCCTGCACCTCCGCGCTGTTCGGCTCGGCATAGCGGCCCGCCAAGCGATGCTTCAGGCGATCTACCGTCCGCTCTCGCTTCACGGAGTCGAGCCCGCCAGTGCACCCGCAGCCATCCCGCGGCCAGGCGTGGTCACACAAGTCCACGAAATCCTCAGGGGTGCAACGGCAATGGCGAGAACCGCACCGACAGGCCCGGTCGTCCCAGGATTCCTCCAGCCGCAAGTGGTGCTGCGGGAATCACCAGCATAGCCGCTTCGCGTAACGCGCGCCCTGTCGAACCCCCGCCCGGGTTACGTCCGAATTACGCCCGCCTGAACGGAGAACGCCCGGATCCGGTACCGGTGGGTTCGGCCGCACGGGCTGTCCGCGTGCGGTACGGTTGCCCAGCATGTGGATCACCGTGCTGGTGCTGGCCGGCGCGGTGATGTTCGAACCGATACGGCTCGGTTTGGTGGTCCTGCTGCTCAGCAGGCGACGCCCGCTGGTACAGCTGCTCGTGTTTCTGGGCGGCGGCTTCGCCATGGGCGTGGGTGCGGGCCTGGTAGTGCTCTTCATCCTGCGCACCGCGCCGGTCGTCGGCCACGTCAACGTGCCCGAGGTCCAGATCGCCTCCGGGCTCGTCGCGTTGGTGATCGCGGCCGTGCTGGCCACCAAGGCGTCGCTGCGCAAGCTTGTCCGCCCCGTGCCGGCCGACGCGGCCGTCGGCGGAGGCGGCGGCGTCGGCCTGTTGGAGGGGGCGGCGCCGACCGGCCGCCGGCCGTTGGCCGAACGCGCGCGCAGCTTCGTGCGGGGCGACTCGCTGGGCGTCGCGGCGGTGAGCGGGATGGGGGCCTCGCTGCCGTCCGCCAACTACATGGGCTCGATGGCCGCCATCCTCGCCTCGCACGCCGCGCCGGTCACCCAGGTTCAGGCGTTGCTGGCCTTCAACCTGGTGGCGTTCACCGTGGCCGAGATCCCCTTGATCGGTTACCTGGCGGCGCCGCAGAAGACGCGCGCCTTCATGGGAGCGCTGCAAAACTGGCTGCGTTCCCGCGGGCATCGCGACATCGCCGCGTTGGTGGCGGCCGGGGGTTGTCTGATGCTCATCCTCGGGGTGACGGGCGCCGCCGCGGGGTAGCATCGCTGCTGTAGCTTCTTGGACCGGCCTGAGGGGAGTTCGTGAACAAACTGCTCGCCGGGGCCGTTGTCGTCGGAATGCTGACGTGGGTAACGGTTTTCGATGATAATGTGGCCGCGGCCGACACCGCCCTGATCGTCCCCGGCACGGCGCCGTCCCCGTACGGCCCGCTGCGGTCGCTGTATCACTTCAACCCCGCGATGCAACCGCAGATCGACGCGAACTACTACAGCCCCGCGGCCGTACGGCGAGTGGTGCCCTATCCCGGCAGCTTCTGGCCGGTCACCGGCCTGAATTCGCCGACCGTCAACAGTTCGGTGACCACCGGCGCGGACAATCTCGACGCGGCGATCCGGACCACCGACGGGCCCATCTCAGTGGCCGGGCTGTCCCAGGGCTCGCTGGCGCTGGACCGCGAGCAGGCGCGCCTGGCGCACGACCCCACCGCGCCGCCGCCGGGTCGGCTCACATTCATCAAGGCCGGTAACCCGGACAACCTGCTCTACAAGGCGTTCGGTCCCGGGACGCACGTGCCGATCATCGACTACACCGTCCCGCCGCCGGTGCAGAGCCAGTACGACACCATCAACATCGTGGGCCAGTATGACCCGTTCTCCGACCCGCCCAACCACCCCGGCAACCTGCTCGCCGACCTGAACGCGGTTGCCGCGGGAGGGTATTACGGCCACACCGCCACGGCGTTCTCCGACCCGTCCCGCGTGGCTCCCTGGGACATCACGAGGACGACCAACAGCCTGGGCGGCACCTCCACGACGTATTTCATCCGAAACTCCGAGCTCCCGCTGGCCCGGGCGCTGGTCGACGGGGCGGGCATGCCCCCCGAGGCGGTCGGACCGATCGACGCGGCATTGCGGCCGCTGGTCGACAGGGCCTACGACCCCGGCCCGGCGCACAACCCGGTCGCGATGATCAACGGCATCACCCACATCCCCACGATCATCTCGACCGTCTCGTTGCCCGTTCGCGGCGCCCTCACCGGCGTCAACCTGGCCACCAACTCGCTGGCTCTCGCCAACCTGGCCCGGGCCGTCGCGCCGGGCCCCCGGCTCGGCAAGGGCCCGAAGGGGTTGTTGCCCAAAGCCGTCCGCGCGCTGGTCAGAGCCAGGAAGTAGCAGCGGCTAGAGCCGCAGCCCGTCGCGCGGCGAGAACCCGATCAACTGTTCGGTCGCCCACGCCGGTGACTTCTGGTCGTCGGGCAGCAGCGGCTTGCGTTTGGCCGGGCGCCGGCGCCGGCGCAGCGGCCACCGGATCGCGGACTCCCAGCCCGACGGTCGCCACCAGTTGGCCCGTCCGACCAGCACGGCGATGGCCGGCACGGTCACCGTCCGCAGCAGGAACGTATCCAGCAGCAGCCCGGTGCCGAGGACGAACCCGCCCTGGACCACCGTGGACAGGCTGGCGAAGACCAGGCCGTACATCGACGCGGCCATGATCAGGCCGGCCGCGGTGATCACGCCACCGGTGGAGGACACCGTCCGGATGACCCCGGAGCGCATGCCCAGCACCGATTCGTCCTTCAGCCGCGAGATGAGCAGCATGTTGTAATCGGCGCCCACCGCGACCAGGATGACAAACGTCAAACCGGGGACGCTCCAATGCATTTCTTCGCCCAGGAGGAATTGGAACACGATGACGCCGATGCCGAGCGCCGACATGTACGAGACGATCACCGTGCCGATCAGGTAGAGCGGCGCGACGACCGCGCGCAGCAGCGCGATCAGAATCAGCAACACCACGCAGATGGTCATCGCGATGATGAACCGCAGGTCGTGATTGGAGTAGTCGCGGGTCTCCTTGAGCACCACGGGCAACCCCACCACCGATATCTTCGCGTCGGCCAGCGTGGTGTTGGGCTGGGCGCCCTGCGCGGCGGCCCTGATGGCGCTCACCTGATCCATCGCCCCCGTGCTGAACGGATTGCGATCGATCTGGATCAGGTACCGCATGGCATGACCGTCTGACGAAACGAAAGCGGCTGCGACTCTTCTCAATTGGTCCGCGTTCAGCCCGCCCAGCAGGTCGCGCACCCCGCCCGGCAGCGCCGCGGGCTTTCCGCCCTCACCGGTGGCATACGACAACGCCTGGGCGGGAATGTAGAACCCCGACATCGCCGGCGTCGTCGCCTCGTTCTTCATGGACAGCAGGAAGGCGGACGCCTCGCCCATCCCGAAACCCATCTTCTTGACCTGGTCGACCAATCGCTGCACGCCGTCGGCCAGTTGACGGCTGCCGTCCGCGAGGGTGTCGGTGCCCTGCTGCAAGAACGTGATCTTCGCGCGCATGCCGCCCGGGCTGCCCATCCCCAGCGAGCCCATCGCGCCGACGACGGTCGACAATGCCCGACGCAACCCGGAGACCGTTGCCGCCAGCGTCTGCACCGCCTGCGTCGCCCGCAGTTGGCGCGCCAGCTCCGAGATCTTGCCCAGCGTTCCGTCGTCGCGCGCGGTCACCAACCGCTGCAGTTCCTCGCGCGCGTTGACGCAGCCCGGCTCGGCGCTGCACATCGGGCTGTTGTCGAGCGCCCCCAACACCGGGTTGGCCCAATCCGAGTTGTTCGCAACGAAATCGGCGTCCGCCCCGATGGTGTCGCCGAGCGAGCGCATGCCGTTGACCAGGCGCTCGGCGCCGTCGAGTTCGGCCAGTGCACGGTTGCCCCCGAAGATGTTCTGCAGCGTCGCCAGCGCATCGACCAGTCCGCCGACGGCGGACACGGCCTGGTTGACCTGGGTCCGCACGTCGCCGAGCTTGCCCGCCATCCGGTCGGCCCCGCCGGCCAGGCGATCGAGATCGCCGGTGTGGTCGGTGATCTGCTTGGAGCCCTCATCCAGCTTGTCGCCGACTTCGCCGGCCTGCCATGACGTCTTCGCCTGCTCCAGTGACCGCCCCGTCGGCCGGGTGATGCCCCTGACCGTCGCGACGCCCGGCACCTGGCTGACCCGCTGCGCCATCTGCTCGAGATCGGCGAGGGTCTTCGCGGTGCGCAAGTCCCGCGGCGACTGGACGAACAGGTACTCCGGGACGATCAGGTTGGTCGAGAAATGCTTGTCCAGGGCGGCGTAGCCGACGGAGCTTTCGACGTTGCCGGGCAAAGCCTTCCGGTCGTCGTAGTTGTAGCGGGCCAGCCCCGCGCAACCGGCCAGAATCACCAGCACGAGCGCGCTGGCCAGCAGGTGGGCCTTGGGCCGGCGCACGATGTTGACGCCCGACCGCCGCCAGAAGCGGCGGCTCAGATCGGTGCGCGGCGCGATCCAGCCGCGGCGACCGGCCAGCACGAGCAGGGCCGGCAGCAGGGTGATCGCGGCGAAGAACACGACGGCCACGGAGATGCCCAGCACCGGTCCGACGGTCCGCAGTATCCCCAGCTGGGTGAAGATCATCCCGAGGAACGTGACCGCCACGGTGGCCGCTGACGCCGCGATCACCTTGCCGATCGAGGACAGGGCCTTGACGACCGCCTGATCGGAGTCCATGCCCTGGCGCACGTAGTCGTGGTACCGGCTGATCAGGAAGACGGCGTAATCGGTTCCGGGCCCGACCATCATCCCGCTCATGAAGATCACGGTCTGGTTGGCGATGCCCAGGCCGGCCAATCCGACCAGGGCCACCAACCGTTGGGCCACCACCGCGGACATGCCGATCGTCAGCAACGGCAGCACCATCGTGACCGGGTTGCGGTAGATGACGAGCAGAATGACGAACAACAGCACGACGATGGCGAGCTCGATCCGCGTCCGGTCCCGCTGTCCGGTGATGTTGAGGTCGGAGACGGTCGCGGCGGGTCCGGTCAGGTTCACCGCCAGCGTGGATCCCGCGACGGTCCGCTTCACCGTGTCGGCCACTTGCGCGTACGCGTGTTTCGACTGGGGCGAGCCCAGATCGCCGGGCAGGCCGATGGGCAGCATCCAGGCCTGATGATCCTTGCTGGTCATCAGCTCGCGCAGCGGCGGCGTGGTGACGAAGTCCTGCACCATCGCCACGTTTCGGGTGTCCCGGCGCAGGGCGTCGACCAGTTTGCGGTAGGTGCCCTCGTCGGCCGGGCTCAACCCGTGGACATCGCTGAGCACCACCACGGCGATGCTCTGCAATCCGGCCTCGCCGAACGCGGCGTTCATGTTGCGCGTCGCCACCAGCACCGGTGCTTCCGACGGCAGGATCGACACGGGGCGCAGCTGGGAGATCTCTTCCAGCGACGGCGCGGTCAGCGAGAGGGTGCCGGCAAGCGCGACCCAGACGCCGATGACCAGCCACGGCCGTTTCCCGATCAGGCGCCCGAGCCGGGGAAAGAGGCCGACCGGGTCGTCTCGACCAGACTTCGCTAATGGCATGGGCACCGCATTCTTTTCAGCGTTGATGCGCCGCCTGCCGGTCGGGGTCGGCGGCGTTACGCGCGCGCTCCGCCGCCCCGCCGTCGGCGATGCGGACGCACACGGATTTTAGGGCACCCAGGTAGCGGGTGACGGAATTTCGGGCAACCGGGTGGTCGGGGAACAACACGCTCGCCGCCGTCTCGTCGAAGCGCCCCACCATCGTGCTCAAGGGGTAGGTGACCCTGCCGTCACTGTGCGCGCCGACGGTCAGGCCGTCGAACAATTTGGTCATCATCGACAGCGGACTGGCTTGTGCGTCAAAGAAATTCACCAGTGCGAAGAGCGGCGGCGGCCTGTGCAGCGACGGCGCCAGTTCGACCACCCGCTCGAAGGGCACCCGCGCGAGGTCCGCCGCCGAATCGAAGGACGCCTGGGCGGTTCGCGCGATGTCGTTGAAGGACAGCCCGGCGACGGGGACGGTGATCGGGATCTGGCCGGTGAACCAGCCCTGCGTCGTGAGGTCGGCCTGCGTGCTGCGGGTGTCCTTCGGGGTGATGCCGTAATACGTTTCCGCGCCGGTCAACTCGTGGATCGCCAGGGCGATGCAGGCGAACATGCCGCCGACGAAACGGGCGTCGGCGGCGACGCACGCGGTTTCGAATCGATGCGTTTGCTCCCCGTCCAGCAGGGTGACGCCCATCAGGTCACCGGCATAGGGTCCGCTCTGATCGCCCAGGGGCAGGGGGAACGCCGGGAATGTCCCGTCGTTGCGTTCGGCGAAGTCGATCCACGCCCGCACCTCCGGCGAGTCGGCGGTCAGGGCCGAGGTGTACTCGCGCTGCCGGACGCAGTAATCGGCATAACTGCCGGCCGCCGGCAGTTCCAGCGGGGGGTTGCCGCCGATCAGCTCGGCGTACATGGTCTGGAACTCCATGAGTCCCATCCCGACGAACTGCCCGTCGGCGTGCAGGTGATCGATGCTGGCGTAGAAGGTGAAGCGGTCCGGGCGCTGAATCACCCCGAAGCTGAAGCAGTCCCACTGCAGCGAGTCGGGCGTGGCCACGACGTGGTCCTGCAGCTGTTCGCTGGTGAGTTCGCCGTGGTCGGTCGCGACGAACTCCACGTCCGCCGCGTCGGCGAGGGTGTGCCGCACGATGTGGTCGGCGTCGAGGTACTCGAACCAACTGCGGTAGGTGTCGTGCCGGCGCAGGTGCGCGTTGATGACGTAGGTCATGGCACGCAGATCGCACCGGCCCGCCACCTCGACGGAAGCGATCAGCAGCCGGGAGTGGTCCAGTCCACGGTCGGCCTGTTCGCGCAGGCTCCGCAGGTGCCGGGCCTGGACATAACTGGGCGGCACGGTGCTCGCCGGTGCGGCGAGGGCCGTGGCGCGGGCGGCGGGTGAGGGGTGCCAGGAGAACAGCGCGCCGGGCGCCGGCGCCCACTCGCCGACCGTGGAGACATCCAACGGCCCGATTCGCACTGCTACCTCCCGTCCCGGGCACCGACGGCGGCGCAGGGAAAGGCAGCGACTGCGCTATCCGGGGGATCCGCCACACACGGTGGTGCCGAGGTTCCCGGGTAGCCTAGCCCGCTTCGGAGTGGGCCGCCGGTTTCGGCGTGCCGCCGGGCGGCGGCCGGAATCGTCAGGCCGTGCGATCGGCGAGCGCCCGCCGGGCGGCGTTGTAGCCGGGGATGAAGGTGATGCCCGGGCCGCCGTGGCAGCCGGCGCTGCCCAGGTACAGGCCCTCGATCGGAATCGGCTGTCCCCGAAATCCCTTCGGGCCGGGCCGGTTCGGACCGATCTGGTCGGAACTCAGCAGGCCGTGGCAGTAGTCGCCGCCGGGGGCGCCGAACATCACCCCCATGTGCCTGGGCGTGAAGGTGGTGTGCCGGATGATGCTGCGCTCGAAGTTCGGCGCCAGGCGGGTGATTTTGTCGATCACCCGCTGGCCCATCTCGACCTTCGCGTCGCCGTAATCGGCTCCGCCCTCGATCGGGAACCACAACGCGAACGCCGACGCGGCGTGCTTGCCCGGGGGCGCCAGGTCCGGGTCGTTCTGCGTGGGGATCTGCAGCACCACCGTCGGGTCGGCCGGGACGATTCCGCGCCGCGCGTCCTCCCACTGCTGCTGCACCTCTTCGGGCGTGCAGAACAGGCCGATCGAGGCCTGCATGGCGGGGTCGTTGAGCGCCTCGTAGGGCGGGGCGAACACCGGCGCCTCCTCGAGCGCGAAATGCATCTGCAAATAGCTGCCGCGGTGGTCGGTCCCGGCGTATCGCTGACGGATGTCGCCGGGCAGCAAGGCGGGGTCGATCATGTCGTTGAGGGTGACGTCGGGCGCGATGCCGGAGACGACGATCGGGGCGGCCAACTCCTCGCCGGCCTCCGTGCGCACGCCGCGCACCCGCCCGTCGGAGACCAGGATCTCGGTCACCCTGGAACGCAACCGGACTTCGCCGCCGTGACTTTCCAGCAGCTCGCTCAGGTGCGACGTGAGCGCGCCGATGCCGCCGCGCAGCTTCTTCATCTGCATGGTGTCCCCGTCGGGAACACCCAGGCCGAAGGCGAGCGCGGCCGCGCTGCCCGGCGTGGCGGGCCCGCGGTAAAGGGTGTTGACGGCCAGCACGGTCATCGAGCCGCGCAGCGCGCCGTGCTTCTCGCGGTCCGGCAGGTAGCGGTCCAAGACGTCGGTGACCGAACCGAACAGCATGTCGTCGATGGCCGAGCGCTCGAATTCGTTGGTGGCGCAGGCGTACATCTCGTCGAAGGTCTTGGGCTCCGTGCCGGCCTCGAACCGGCCCAGCGCCCGGGTGGGCGCCTGGCTCCACGCCATCAGCCCCGCCATCCCGTTGACGGCATCCGCCCCGTGCACCTCGTTGAGGTGCGTGAACAACTTCATCGGGTCGCTGTACTGGATCAGCGGATCGTCACCGACGCCGCGAACCGCCACGGACATCACGTCCAGGTCGATCGTGGGCAGCGTGTCCAGGCCCAGTTCCTCGACCACCGCCATCGACGTCGGGAATTGCACCGAGCCGGCGATCTCGAACCGGTACCCGTCGAAGAGTTCGACCGTGGAAGCCATCCCGCCGGCGTAGAGCTTGGAATCCAGGCACACCGTGCGCAATCCGGCCTTCTGCAGCAGCACCGCCGCCGCCAGGCCGTTGTGTCCCGCGCCGATAACGATCGCGTCGTACTCAGTCATGTTCTGCCCTCCAGCAATGGAGGCTGGCATGACCGCAATGTTTTGTCAATTGTGACGAAACTTCACCCGGCGTCGGCGCCCCAGGAGTCGGTGAAGCCGGCGCGCAGCGACTCCAGCGCCGCATGGCACATTCGCGCCAGCTCACCCAGCGACCGGTCGTCGCCCAGCATCCAGAACTCCATCGCGCCGAAAACCCCGGCGGCGATGCAGCGCGCGATCACCGCCGCGCGCAGCCGCCCATCCAGCGTCTCGCGTGCCGCGCAGCTACGCCGGTGCAGCTGCGCCTGGATGGCGTCGGCGAAGTCGGCCTGGACTTCCTGCATGTGGCGCACGATGCGGACCGGGTCAAGCTCGCCGCCGCGCAGTGCGGCGATCTTCGTCACGGCCTCAACGTCATAGGGGAACGAGAAGATGGCCGATTGCACCGAATCGATGATCGGCTCGCCGGCGGGCCGGGCGTCGAGCGCGGCGCGAAACCAGTTCAGCCCGGTGTAGTCGGCAAACAACAGGTCGTGCTTGGACTTGAAGTGTCGGTAGAACGTCCGCAGCGATACGCCGGCGTCCGCCGCGATCTGCTCGGCCGACGTGTCCTCGACCCCCTGGGCCAGGAAGCGCACCAGGGCGGCCTGGATCAACGCCTCCCTGGTGCGCTCGCTGCGCACCGTCTGCGCGGGCCGGACCATGCATGTAAGGTACCCCAGCCGCCTTTTGTCACTATTGACAAAACTTTGGCTCACGGGTGAGACTGCGCGCATGGTCTCGCTTCTTGTGCACGCGGTTCTCGGGCTCAGTGTCATCGGCTGGATTGTCGCCTCGAATTCGAAGGTCTTCGCCCGGCCCGCCGGTGGTCCGCTGTTCTCGCCGCTCGAGTGCGTTTACTACGTCGTCGGCATCGCGTCGGTCGCCCTGGGTTGGTACTTCAACATCACCTACGTGGAGCAGTATTCGCACGGCTCCAGCAACCCGCTGTGGGGCGAGCACGGCAGCTGGGCCGAGTACATCAGGCTGATGTTCACCAACCCGGCCGCCGACTCGGCCAGCCAGGACTACACCATCGCGAATGTGGTTCTGCTGCCGCTGTTTACGATCGTGGACGGCTACCGCCGAGGGTTGCGGCACCCGTGGCTGTACTTCGTGTCCAGCCTGTTCACCAGCTTCGCGTTCGCGTTCGCCTTCTACTTCGCGACCATGGAACGGCAGCGCCGGCACGAGCAGGCCCGGGAGACGGTGGACGCCTAGGAACCCGGTTTGGTGGCCCGCCAGCGCTGCCGGCCGCCGCTGACATCGGTGCGCACGTCGGTGAATCCCGCGGCCCGAAGCCGCCCGGGCAGGTCGGCCGGCGCGACCGGGTTATAGGTGTCGGCGACGTGCAGCAACCGGAACACCGGGGTGGGAACGCCGTCGCTCCCGGCGAAGACGCCGCCCGGCCGCAGCACCCGGAACGCCTCGGCGAAGAGCCGGTCTTGCAGCTCGACGGTGGGCACGTGATGCAGCATCGTGAAGGACACCACCGACGTGAAGTGGTCGGCGGGCAGCCCGGTCGCGGTGCCGTCGCCGTGGATGACCGTGGCCCGGTCCCCGTAGCGGCGCCGCAGGCGATCGGCCATCGCGGCGTCGACTTCGACGGCGGTGAGCGAGGCGGTGCGAGCGGCGAGCGCCCGCAGCGTGGCCCCGTATCCGGGGCCGATTTCCAGCGTGTGGGCGCCCAACTCGACGCCGTCCAGCGCCCACGGCAGCAGCTGCTCGGCCACCGCTTTCTCCCAGCCCGCCGAGCTGCACCGGCGCCGGTGCAACAGATTCATCGCCATAGCGCTCACGGTAGGCCGCCGCGCCCGGTGCGGTCTTCCGATAATCTGCCGGAGTATGTCGGAAATCGGCCATCACGGCCTCGCGACCTCGTCGCAGGCGCTGCCGCCGGGCGCGCGGATCGAGCGGCACCGGCATCCCTTGCACCAGATCGTCTATCCGTCCTCGGGCGCGGTCTCGGTCACCACCGCCGCGGGAACCTGGATCACGCCGGCGAATCGGGCGATCTGGATACCGGCGGGCTGCTGGCATGAACACCGGTTCCACGGCCACACGCGGTTTCACGGTGTCGCACTGGATCCCGGCCGGTACCGTCGCGGGCCCGCGACACCGGCCGTGCTCGCGGTCAACCCGCTGATGCGTGAACTCATCATCGCGTGCTCGCAGACCGGGCGCACCGACACCGACGAGCACCATCGGATGCTGGCGGTGCTGCACGATCAGCTGCAGGCGACGAGTATCCATGAGCCGCTTTGGATTCCGACGCCCACCGACAGCCGACTGCGCCAGGCGTGCGCGCTGATCACCGACGACCTGGCGACCCCGGTGACGTTGCGGCAAGTGGCCGGCCGCGTCGGTGCCAGCCAGCGCACCCTGAGCCGCCTGTTCGCCGACGAGCTGGGCATGACCTACCCGCAGTGGCGCACCCAGGTCCGCCTGCAGCACGCGCTGATGCTGCTCGCCGAGAACCACGGCGTCACCGCGGTGGCCCTGGCGTGCGGCTGGGCCGCGCCCAGCGCCTTCATCGACACCTACCGGCGGGCGTTCGGCCACACCCCGGGCGCCCGCCGTTTTTAGCCGGCGGGCTCGAGCAGCTCGGTGCCGACGAACGGCACCAGCGCCTCGGGCACCCGCACGCTGCCGTCGGGCTGTTGATGGTTTTCCAGGATCGCGACCAGCCACCGCGTGGTGCCCAGCGTGCCGTTGAGGGTGGCCGCGGTCTGCGGCTTGCCGCCGTCGTCGCGGTAGCGCGTCGCCAGCCGGCGCGCCTGGAAGGTGGTGCAGTTCGACGTCGACGTCAGCTCGCGGTAGGTGCCCTGCGTGGGAACCCACGCCTCGCAGTCGAACTTGCGGGCGGCCGACGAGCCGAGATCCCCGGCGGCGACGTCGATCACGCGATACGGCACCCCGATCCGGGCCAGCATCTCGCGTTGCCAGCCCAACAGCCGCTGGTGTTCGGCCTCGGCGTCGGCCGGCTTGCAGTAGACGAAGCCCTCGACCTTGTCGAACTGGTGCACCCGGATGATGCCGCGGGTGTCCTTGCCGTAGCTGCCGGCCTCCCGGCGGAAGCATGACGACCAGCCCGCGTAGCGCAGCGGCCCGCCGGACAGGTCCAGGATCTCGTCGGCGTGGTAGCCGGCGAGCGGCACCTCGGAGGTGCCGACCAGGTAGAGGTCGTCGGCCTCCACCCGATAGATCTCGTCGGCGTGGGCGCCGAGGAACCCGGTGCCTGCCATCACCTCCGGGCGCACCAGCACCGGCGGGATCATCGGGATGAAGCCGTTCTCGACGGCCAGCCGCAGGGCCAGCTGCAGCAGCCCGAGCTGCAGCAGCGCACCCCGGCCGGTCAGGAAGTAGAAGCGCGAGCCGGACACCTTGGCGCCGCGCTGCATATCGATGAGCCCCAGCGACTCGCCCAGCTCGAGGTGGTCCTTCGGGTGCTCCAGCCGGGCGGGTTCGCCCACCACGTCCAGGACGCGGTAGTCGTCCTCCCCGCCGGCGGGGACCCCGTCGATGACGACGTTGGAGATCGCCATGTGCGCGGCGGTGAACGCCGCCTCGGCGTCGGCCTGCTCGCTCTCGGCGGCCTTCACCTGCTCGGCGAGCTCCTTGGCGCGCGCCAGCCTGGCCGGGCGTTCCTCAGGGGACGCGGCGCCGACGCTCTTGCTGGCGGATTTCTGTTCCGCGCGCAGCGCGTCGGCCGACGAGATCGCCGCCCGGCGCGCGGCGTCGGCCGCCAGCAGGGCGTCGACCAGGGTCGGGTCCTCGCCGCGGTTGAGCTGGGAGCGGCGCACGGCGTCCGGGTCTTCCCGGAGCAGCTTCAGGTCGATCACGGCCCCGACACTACTTTCACCGGCGCGGCCCGGCGCGCAGAGCATCCCACCACCGCCAGTCGCAGGACTCACATCAGTAACTTTTGTCACGCCGCTCAGGTCGTGCTGTCAGAATGGAGCCGATGTCGCAAGCGCCCGAAACGGACCATCCGGAAGCCCCGGAGGACGACTCCCCCGCCACCGAGCCGGAACAGCCGCGCGCCGGCTTCCGGTGGCCGCGCAGCCTGCAGGCCCAGGCGACCCGGCGGGCCTTGTTGCTCACCGCGCTGGGTGGCCTGTTGATCGCCGGGCTGGTCACCGCGCTGCCGATCGACGGCACCGGACCCGGGCGCCTGTCCGGTTATCTGGACGGCAACCCGGTTCCCACCACCGGAAGCAAGAGCGACGCCGCCTTCAACAAGGCCGCCGCCGGTGACTGCCTGATGTGGCCCGACACCACCCCCGAATCCGCGAAGATCGTCAACTGCGCCGAGGACCACAAGTTCGAAGTCGCCGAGTCCGTCGACATGCGGACTTTCCCGGGATCGGAGTACGGGCCCACCGCCGCTCCCCCGTCGCCCGCCCGCATCCAGCAGATCACCCAGGAGCAGTGCGAGTCCGCGGTGCGCAACTACCTCGGCGCCAAATTCGATCCCAACAGCAAGTTCACCGTCAGCCTGCTGTGGCCCGGTGACCGGGCCTGGCGCCAATCCGGCGAGCGCCGCATGCTCTGTGGGCTGCAACTGCCCGGCATCAACAACCAGCAACAGCCCTTCAAGGGCAAGGTCGCCGACATCGACCAGTCCAAGGTCTGGCCCGCCGGCACGTGCCTGGGCATCGACTCGACCACCAACCAGCCGATCGACGCGCCCGTCGAGTGCTCGGCACCGCACGCGATGGAGGTGACCGGCACGGTCAACCTGGCCGAGAAGTTCCCCGGCGCACTGCCCGCCGAACCCGACCAGGACGGCTACATCAAGGATTTGTGCACCAAGATGACGGACGCCTACCTGGCACCGGTCAAGCTGCGCACCACGACCCTGACGCTGATCTATCCCACCGTTCCGCTGGCCAGCTGGACGGCGGGCAGCCGCGAGGTCGCCTGCAGCATCGGCGCCACGCTGGGCAACGGCGGCTGGGCCACGCTGGTCAACAGCGCCAAGGGCCAGCTGCTCATCAACGGGCAACCGCCGGTGCCGCCGCCCGACATCCCCGAAGAGCGGCTCACCATGCCGCCGATACCGCTGCAGGTCCCGGCGCAGGCCCCGCCGAGCCAGGCCAGCGCTCCCCCGGAGATCCCGCCGAACAACCAGCACCTGCCCGGACAGCAGCCGGTGGTGACGCCCCCGCAGGCGCCCGCATCGGACACCCCGCCCCCGCAGGCGCCGCCGCCCCCCGCGGACGCCGGGGCG
>NZ_GG770553.1:544019-547390 GCF_000164135.1 Mycobacterium parascrofulaceum ATCC BAA-614
AGCGCCGCCGCCACCGCCGCCGGAGGCACCGCCCGCGCCGCCGCCGCCCGGGGGCTAGCCGAATGCGCGCGCGGATGGATCCGCAGCGGTTCGACGAGCTGGTGTCCGACGCGCTCGACCTGATCCCGCCCGGGCTGGCGGCGGCGATGGACAACGTCGTCGTGCTGGTCGCCGACCGCCACCCCGAGGACGGGGAACTGCTCGGGCTGTACGAGGGGGTCGCCCTGACCGAGCGCGACTCGGACTACGCCGGATCTCTGCCCGACGCCATCACCATTTACCGCGAGGCGCTGCTGGACCTCTGCGAATCCGACGACGAGGTCGTCGAGGAAGTCGCGATCACGGTGATCCACGAGGTCGCCCACCACTTCGGCATCGACGACGCCCGGCTGGACGAACTCGGCTGGGCCTGACGGCCCGCCGCCACGCCGGGGCCCATGGGCGCGGCAACCCGGATTTGTCCGCGGCCGGTGCTATGAACGGGTTATGAGTGCTGACTGCCGCGACTGCCGGGCAGGCCTAGATCACTGTCACGGCACCATCATTGTCCACGCGCTGCGCCGCTCGGAGTGCACGGAGCCGGACTGCTTCAGCCCCGAGCTGTTGCCGCACGCCTTCGTCGTCGACTGCGACGCCGTCGGCTGCGGATGCTTCGAGTCCGTCGCGCTGGCCGTCTGACCGACCGTCAGCCCATCGGGTCGGTGCTCGAGTGCACCGCGTCCGCGACGGGATCGGCGCCGGCCTCGGGGTAGAACGGCGGCGACAGAGTCCCCCACCGCACGCAGCTCCACCGCCCGTCGGTGATCGGCGCCAGCACCACCGATTCGGCGTTGTCGAGGTGGTTGTCCAGCGCGAAGGTGGCTTCCACCCCGGCGAGCACCGCCGCGGCCAGGCGGATGGCGGCGCCGTGGGAGACGACGACGATGTCGCCGCTCCAGTCATGGTCGTCGAGGTAACGCAGGCGCAGCTCGGTGAGCACGGGGACGTACCGGTCCAACACGTCGTTGCCGGTTTCCCCGCCGGGCAGCGGGACGTCGAGATCGCCGTGATGCCAGCGCTCGTAGATCGCGTTGAATTCCGCGACCGCGTCGTCGTCGCTGCGGTTTTCCAGCCCCCCGACCTGAACCTCGTGGATGCCGGGCACCTCGATCGCGCCCATTTCGAGCTCGCCGCCGATCACCCCGGCCGTCTGCGTCGCGCGGATCGCCACCGAGTGGGCGAGCAGCGCCGGCCGCCGAGTCCGCCGGGCGAAGGCGCGCGCCTGGTCGCGGCCCAGCGGCGTCAGCTCGGCGCCGGGCGGCCGGGTGTCCAGCCTGCGTTCGACGTTGCCGTACGACTGGCCATGCCGCAGGAGCACCAGCCGACCGGTCATGGCTCGACCTCCCCGGCCGCCATTTCCGGTTTGCCCTCCCGCAGCCGCGCCAGCCAGCGGGCCGCCTCTTCGGCCGGCGGCGGCAGCACACCGGCGGGCGAGCCCGTCGGCCAAGATCCCAGGTATCGCACATCGGCACAACGCCGGTGCAGCGCCTTCAGTGCCTCGGCGACGGCGTCGTCGTCGATGTGGCCCACGCAGTCGGCGAAGAAGACGTAGGTGCCCAGCGCGGTCCGGGTCGGCCGGGATTCGATCCGGGTCAGGTCGATGCCGCGGATCCCGAATTCGGTCAGCGCGCCCAGCAGCGCGCCCGGGGCGTTGTCGATGCGCAGCACCACCGCCGTCCGGTCGGCCCCGGTGCGGGCCGGCGGCGGCCCCGGCGGGCCGACAAGCAGGAAGCGCGTGCAGGCGTTGGGCTCGTCGACCACACCGTCGGCCAGCGCGGCCAGCCCCCAGTGGGTGGCGGCCAGCGGCGAGGTCACCGCGGCGTCGGCGTGGTCCTCGGCCACCTGGCGCGCCGCGTCGGCGTTGGAGTACGCCGGCCGCAGCTCGGCGTCGGGCAGGTGGGTGGCGACCCAGTGCCGCACCTGCGCGGCCGCCACCGAGAACGCCGCCAGCGTGCGCACGTCGGCGGTCGTCCGCCCGGGTTTGACGACGATGCTGAACGCGACGTCCAGGGTGGTTTCGGCGAACACTTGCAGGGGCGAACTGATGGCCAGGCTGTCGAGCGTGGGCGTCACCGACCCGTCGATCGAGTTCTCGATCGGGACGCACGCGTAGTCGGCTTCCCCGTCGCGAACGGCATCCAGCGCCGCGGCGGTGCTGTCGATGGGCAATCGCCGGACCTCGTCGGGCCCCGCGCCGGGGATCCGACCGGCGGCCGTGATCTGCAACAGCGCCGCCTCGGTGAACGTCCCTTCCGGACCGAGATAAGCGATGCGGACCACGCCCCAACCCTAGCGGCGAACGGCGCCCCGCGGCTCTTGCGACGTATCGCCGGCTGAGTTAACTTAGGCTTACCTAATCTAAGGAGCTTCGTGTTACCGCTGACCTGCCCCGCCCCGACGACGGCCGAACGTATCCGGAGCGCCTGTGTCCGCGCCGGCGGCGCGCTGCTCGCGCTGGAGACCGTGCACCCGCGCCAGGACCCGGTCGTCACACCCGTGCATCACCTCCTGCCCGACGGGTCGTTCGCGCTGGCCCTGCCCGCCGACCACGACCCTCACCCGGTCGACGGCGCGCAGGCGGTGCTGGAGTTGACCGACTATGCGCCCCTCCCGCTGCGGGAGCCGGTCCGCTCGCTGGTGTGGGCGCGCGGACGGCTGCGGGAATTCCACCCGGCCGAGGTCGCCGGGGCGGTCGACCTGATCGCCGCCGAGTGGCCGCACCCCGCGTTGCTCCAGGTCGACACCCCGCGCTGCGCGCCGTCGGACGGGGACGAACTCCGCTACACGCTGTTCCGGCTGGAGATCGCCTCCGTGGTCGTCACCGACGCCACCGGCGCCGAGCCCGTCAGCGTCGAAGACCTCCTCGCGGCCCGGCCCGACCCGTTCTGCGAGATCGAGTCGAACCTGTTGTGGCACTTGGACACCGCCCACAGCGACGTGGTGGCGCGGCTGGTGTCCCGGCTGCCCGCGCCGTTGCGCCGGGGGCGGGTGCGCCCGCTGGGGCTCGACCGCTACGGCGTGCGGTTCCGCGTCGAGGGCAGGGACCGAGACCACGACGTCCGGCTGCCCTTCCACAAGCCGGTGGACGACATGACCGGCCTGCGCCAGGCCATCCGAGTGTTGATGGGCTGCCCGTTCATGAACGGCCTGCGCGCCCGCCCGTAGCCGCAGCCGTCGTGCCCGGCCGCGTACGTTAACCGGGTGAACGGCGATCGACCACCGCACCGGCAGGAACCGCGTCCCGAGCCGTCGCAGGTCATTCGCCGCGCGACCCCGCCGCCGGCACCGGCCGAACAGACGACGCCGCTGCGCCGGCCGACGCCCCCGCCGCC
>NZ_GG770553.1:549107-572411 GCF_000164135.1 Mycobacterium parascrofulaceum ATCC BAA-614
CCACCGGCGCCGGCGCGGCCGTTCTCCAGGTACGCCTTCGTGCGGCCCGGGTGATGGGTGGCCAGCCACGCCACCCCCACGTCGCGGCAGAAGTCGAGATCTTCGTACTCGTCGACGTTCCAGCAGTACACCGCCCGGCCCTGGGCGATCGCGCGGTCCGCGAGCTGGGGATACTCCTTCAACGTCGACAGCGAGGGCCCGACGGCGGTGGCGCCGACCGCGGTGGCCGCCCCGCTGACCAGGTAACGCGCCGTCTTGCCGAGCAGCACGGTCGGCAGCAGCGGCGCCGCCCGCCGGACCCGCCAGACCGCGGCCGCCGAGAACGACATCACCACCGCGCGGGACCGGTCGGCGGAGGCGGGCGCCGCGATGCCGAAGCGGTGCAGCGCCGCGAGCAGCTTGGTTTCCACCAGCGAGCCGTACCGGACCGGGTGTTTGGTCTCGATGAACAGCTTCACCGGCCGGCGCCAATCCAGCACGAGCGACACCAGGGCGTCCAGCGTGAGCAGACTGGTGTCGCCGTGCGTCCCGTCTTCACGCCAGCTGTCGTGCCACGCCCCGTACTCGAGCTCCCGCAGCTCCGCGAGAGTCATCGTGCTGACCAAGCCGGCCCCGGTGGAGGTCCGGTCCAGCCGGCGGTCGTGCACGCACACCAGGTGGCCGTCCCGGGTCAGGCGCACGTCGCATTCGACGCCGTCGGCGCCCTCCTTGAGGGCGAGGTCGTAGGCGGCCAGCGTGTGTTCGGGGCGCGCGGCCGAAGCGCCGCGGTGGGCTACTACAAAGGGATGCCCGGCGAGCACCTCCTCGGCCCACGTCATACGCCTAATGCTGCCGCTTCCTGCCCCTCCAGCTCAACCGGGGCCGACGGGGGCGGACCGTCGGACACCACCACCCAGCGGTGCGCGGGCCGTTCCACCGGCTTGCGCTCGAACCCCTCGAAAACCTGGGCGGCCGCGGCCACCGTCAAGGCGGCGAGCAGGTAGGCGAAAACCATCGTCATCGTGTTGTTGGCGATGCCCTGGGCGTCCCGGGCGAAGCTGGTGAACATCGCGAAGACGGAAACCAGGTAGCTGGCGACCCAGGCGATCCACCACCGGACGATGAGTCTGCGTATCCGCGCGTAGTGCTCTTCGAGGATCGCCAGCTCGATCACGTAGACGGGCGCCCACAGCAGATTGGCGAACGGCACCGAGCACCCGGCCCACAACGCCCGGCTGGACCGCGGTTCGGGCAGGCCGTGATGCGCGAACACGGCGGCGCGGCGCGCGATGAGCCACCTGATGAGCATCACCCCGGAGGTGAAAACCGCGGCGATCGCCGCCACGCTGGCCAGGATGCCGAGCCAGTCGGCGCCGGCGGCGACCCAATTGTTCAACAAGGTGTTCCGGTTGACGACCAGCAGCAGGTAGCGAACGACGTACACCAGGGCGGCGATGCCCAGGACGAGCACGCTGACGAACAGCGTGGTGCGGATCGTGGGCGCCGATGGGGCCGGATGCGCGGGCGTCCCGGCGGCCGAGACCGGGTGTTCGACGCGGTCGGCCAGGCCCCAACGCGGCATCACGGCGTAGCGCGGCGTGGGGCCGAGGGGACGCCGTCCCCGCCGGCTGGGCGGCGCAGCGCCGGGACGAACGGCTATCCAGCGAAACCCCGGCGGTAGCCGCGGCGGGGTGCGCTGCCACCCCCGGGCCGCGGCCGGCCGGGTCACCGGCGCCGGCTGCTGCGCTGTCCACCGCGGGTCGGGCGCCGGCGCTTCCGGCAGGGGTGCCATCAGGGCCCCCCGGCAACGGGGACACCATTCGCGCTGTCGCTCGCGCACGTTCCACCGAGTGCCGCACTGGGAGCACACCTGGATCACCGGACCAGCCTAACCGCGCGACGATGCCGCCCGCGGGACGCTTCACGGTGGCCCGCGGTCCGGCCGGTCGGCTATCTCCTCAGCCCTCGCGACTATCCACAGTTTCCACAGGTTTATCCACACGCCGATATTGGGTAAGGGAAGCATTACTACAGCGCTGACGGCCGACCGTGGTTCTACATGTGGATAACACCGCGGCGTTATTGCCTGCCATCGACAGCCCCACACAGCAGTTGAGCGAAATCGATTGCCTTCCTAAGCGCTTGGGCCGGACGGGAAGTGACCGGCGGTCATCCATCCCGGGGTTGAACGCGCGGTCAAGCCGCAGATCAGAGCGTCGTTTTCCAAGCCCGCCCATAAGCGCTATGATCGCGTTCGCAAAAAGTGTTTGTGACTCACCTCACTGCCGGGGTGAGGAGCGGGTGAAAGGCGATTGATGGCCACGCATTCGTTCGGTCCGGGCTCACCGGCCGCCTCGAAGTCGTACTCCGGCTCGCCCGCGTGGAACCACAGTTACAGCGTCGCGGCGTTGCGCGCCGGGCTGATCGCCCTGGCGCTGCTCGCCGTTCTCGCCCTCATCGTCTTGTCGTAAAACCCCGCGCAGCGGGTATCCCTGTCTTCGCTCACAGCGGTCATTCTTGCGATGCGCGCGGTCATGGAGCAGGGTTGACTATGGTTGGCCTCCGCGCGGCAGCCCCGCGCGGATGAGCGCCAAGACGATAATCGAAGAAAGGAATGCCGTGGCTGTATACACCCTGCCCGATCTGGACTGGGACTACGGAGCACTGGAACCGCACATCTCCGGCCAGATCAACGAACTCCACCACGATAAGCACCACGCCACCTACGTCAAGGGCGCCAACACCGCCCTGGAAAAGCTCGAGGAGGCCCGCGCCAAAGACGACCACGCCGCGATCCTGCTGAACGAGAAAAACCTCGCATTCAACCTCGGCGGTCACGTCAACCACACCATCTGGTGGAAGAACCTCTCTCCCAATGGCGGTGACAAGCCGACGGGCGAGCTTGCCGCGGCCATCGACGACGCCTTCGGGTCGTTCGACAATTTCCGTGCCCAGTTCCACGCCGCCGCGACCACCGTCCAAGGTTCGGGATGGGCGGCACTCGGCTGGGACACGCTCGGCAACAAGTTGCTGATCTTCCAGGTGTACGACCACCAATCCAACTTTCCGCTCGGCATCATTCCGCTGCTGCTGCTGGACATGTGGGAGCACGCTTTCTACTTGCAGTACAAGAACGTGAAGGTCGACTTCGCCAAGGCGTTCTGGAACGTCGTGAACTGGGCGGACGTTCAGGAGCGCTACACGGCTGCCACCTCGAAGACCGCGGGGTTGATTGCCGGCTGACTTCAATCTCCATCGGCAGGGGCGTCGCGCGGCTAGCGCGGCGCCCCTGCCGTTTGTCCGGCTGCGAATCGGGCATTCCGAGAGGATGTGCGCCACTGGCCGTGTCGGGTTGCACGGCGCAGAACCCGCAGGCATGCTTGATTATTCGAGCTACCAGTGTGGTTAATCGGACGGAGGCGTCGCGCGGAGGTCGAAATGGAGACTGGGTCTGACCGCCCGATAGGGGTTTCCCCTTTCCACGCTCGTGGTGCCCTCAAGGGATTTGTGATCTCCGGCCGTTGGCCCGATTCCACCAAAGAATGGGCCCAGCTGCTGATGGTGGCGGTGAGAGTCGCCTCCCTGCCCGGATTGCTCTCCACCACAACGGTGTTCGGCGCCCGCGAGGAGTTGCCCGAGGAACCCGAGCCGGGCACCGTCGGCCTGGTGCTCGCCGAGGGCACCGTGTTCGGTGAATCGGCAATCCAGCCAGGCTATTTCGCCGACCACCAACCGCCCGCGCTGCTGATGCTGCACCCGCCCTCCGAGACCACCCCGTCGTTGCCGGAATGCAGCGGGGCGGCTTCGGGATGCGTCCTGCTCCCCGGGTTGCCCTATCTGGGACTCGAGCATCGGGCGGCCTGGGTCGAAGCGGAAGCCGACGGCACGATCACGTCCATGGTGAGCCGCGTCGGCGTCGACCCCATCAGCCACCCCGACACCGCGATTCTGGCGATGCTGCTGGCGGCGTAAGCCGCCGCACCGCGACCCGAACCCGTCATCCGGTCGAGGCCGGGTTGCGGGCGCCGGCGCCCGTGCGCGAAGTCGCCGACACGGCCCGTCGGGGCAGTCGACGGGCCCGCAATCGGACCCGCGACAATACCCGGCACGGCACGTTCGGGCCGCAGCACCGTTCCGACAGCAAATAAGGCGTTAAGCAATCATAAATTGCTGCCCGGTTGCGGTGCGACCGCCCAGCACGCGGCCATCCTACACTTCGCTGGGCCACACGTTGTCCGCCCGCCACCCCGGGCGAGATGCCGAATTCTGCGGATAACCTGTGAGTTTCGCTGATTTAGTGGACACCCCAGCGAATCAGTTAGACGCTCGTCAAGTGTGGCACCGGCAAGCCCCAGCTACGCTCGGACCGAATCCGGAAGGGTTTGCACCTAGTTAGGGCTACCAACCCTCGCTACCATGATCAGCAAATACACCTAGGTAATAGTTCACTTCTACAGCCCAGTGGAGGTCATATCCAATGAGCACGACGTTCGCTGCTCGCCTGAACCGCCTGTTCGACACGGTGTATCCGCCCGGACGCGGGCCGCACACCTCCGCGGAAGTGATCGCGGCGCTCAAGGCGGAAGGCATCACGATGTCGGCTCCCTACCTCTCGCAGTTGCGTTCGGGGAACCGCACCAACCCGTCGTCGGCGACCATGGCTGCACTCGCCAACTTCTTCCGCATCAAGCCGGCCTACTTCACCGACGACGAGTACTACGAGAAGCTCGACCAGGAACTGTCGTTCCTGACCACCCTGCGCGACGACGGCGTGCGCCGCCTCGCCCTGCGCGCCGCCGAGTTGTCCCCCGAGGCCCAACAGGACGTGCTGCAGCGGGTCAACGAGCTGCGCCGCGCCGAGCACCTGGACGCCTAGCGGACGCCCCGGCCCGACACCGGCCGTCCGGCCCCGACCTGGAGGGCTCGCGCCCGCACATTCCCATTAGGGTTGGCTCACGGATCGCGCACGCGCGACAGTCGACGAGAGACCGGGGAGGCGGTAAGGGAATGGGCCTGTTCCCCAAGCGAAAGAGTCGCGCGACGCGTCGCGCCGAAGCCCGCGCGATCAAGGCCCGCGCGAAGCTGGAGGCCAAGCTCGCCGCCAGGAACGAGACTCGCCGGTACAAGGCCGCCCATCGCGCGGAGGCCAAAGCCCTCAGGGCGCAGATCAAGGCCCAACGGGACAGCGACCGCAACGCGTTGAAGGTCGCCGAGACGGAACTCAAAGCGGCGCGGGAAGGCAAGATCTTGTCACCCGCGCGGATCCGCCGGGCGCTGACGGTATCGCGGCTGCTTGCGCCGATCCTCACCCCGATCATCTACCGGGCCGCGATCTCGGCGCGCGCGCTCGTCGACCAGCGTCGCGCGGACCAGCTCGGGATCCCGTTGGCCCAGATCGGGCAGTTCTCCGGCCACGGCGCCCAGCTCTCCGCCCGCATCGCGGGGGCGGAGAAGTCGCTGCGCACCGTGCAGGACAAGAAGCCCAAGGACGCCGAGACCAAGCAGTTCGTGTCGGCCATCACCGAGCGGCTGACCGATCTGTCGGCCGCCGTCACCGCCGCCGAAAACATGCCGGCGGCGCGGCGCCGGGCCGCACACGCCGCGATCGCGTCGCAGCTCGACGGCATCGAGGCGGACCTGATGGCCCGGCTCGGTTTGAGCTGACGCATGCGACGGCGCAGCAGTTCGACGATGGCGCGCTTCCCGGTCGCGGTGGCCGCCGCCGTCGCCCTCTACCTGGCCTCGGCGGCACAGCTCCCGGCGGCCTGGGCGCACGTGCACGCCAGCGCCGACAACGCGGTCCGCGGCGCCATGGCGATCGTCACCTTGCAGGTCCCCAACGAATCCAACACGGGCGCGATGACCACCGCGCTCAGCGTCGCCCTGCCCGACGTGGCCTCGGCCCGCACCGAGAGCATGCCGGGCTGGACCGCCACGCTGGACCGTGACGCGGCGTCGGGCGGGGTGCACTCGGTGACCTGGACGGCCACGCCGGGCGGCGGGATCGGCCCGGACCAATTCGCGCTGTTCCGCATCTCGGTGAAGCTGCCCGACACCGACACCGTCAGCCTCCCGGCCACGCAGACGTATTCCGACGGCACGGTCGTGAAGTGGGACCAGCCGCCGCAGCCCGGTGGCGGCGAGCCGGAATACCCGGCGCCGACGCTGACACTCGCCGCGGGACCGGTGGCGGCCCACGGCCACCGGCCGCCTTCGGCCGCACCGGCCGAGCCGGCGAGCGCGCCGCCGCGGCCGACATCCCCGGACAACACCGCCCGCCTGTTGGGCGGCGCGGCGCTGGTGGTCGCCGCGCTGGGAATCGCCCTTGCGCTGATCCGCCGACGGGCATGAGGCGGTCGGCCATCGCCGCCGTCGTCGCCGCGATGCTGGCGATCGCAACGATGAGCGCGCCGGTCGCGGCGGCGCACGCGGCGCGCGTCGCCAGCGATCCGGCGGACAACGCGGTTCTCGCCACCGGTCCGCGGCGGGTGAGCGCCACCTTCAACGAGCAGTTGCAGACCACGTTCGCGGCCATGACCGTGGTCGGGCCCGACGGCAACGTGTGGTCCACCGGCGACCCCACGGTCCGGGGCGCCGTGGTCGCCGTCGATCTGCGGCCGCTGGGACCGGCGGGGACCTACACGGTGAACTACCGGGTGACGTCCGCCGACGGCCACGTGGTCTCCGGGTCCTGGTCGTTTCGGCTGACCGTGCCGGGCACCGGCACGCCGGGTCCGCCGGCCGGCGGCGCGCCCGCGGGCGGTGACGTCCCGGTCTGGCCGTTCGTCGTGGTGGCGGTGGTGATCGTCGCCGGTGGCGCCGTGTGGGCGGTGCGGCGCAGACCGTGACCGGCGGCCGAGGCACCCGCACCCGTGCTGGCATGATGGGTTCGAAGAACCCGGGTGGGCTAGAAAACTACTGAAAGATTGCTCGAGGAGCGGCCGCATGGCAGACGCGCAGGATCAACCCAGCAGCGAACCCGACGACGGCGCGGCGGCCCCGCCCCCGGAGCCGCCGGAGAAGCAGCCCCCGGCCGAGGCGGCCAAGAAGGCCGCGAAAGCCCCCGCCAAGAAAGCTCCCGCCAAAAAGGCCGCCGCCAAAAAGGCCCCCGCCAAGAAAGCTCCCGCCAAAAAGGCCGCCGCCAAGAAAGCGCCGGCCAAGAAGGCTCCGGCCAAGGCCGCCCCGCCCCCCGCCAAGGCCGCCGAGCCAAAACCCGAGCTGCAGCAGCGTATCGAAAGCAACGGCGACCTCGCTGCGGCCGCCAAAGACGTAGCGGCACAGGCGAAATCAACGGTCGACGCCGCCAACAACCCGGTACCGGCCGGCGCTCCGGCGGCGGGCCCGGGCCAGTCCCCGATGCCGTTGCTCGTTGCCCTGGCCGTCAGCCTGCTGGCCATCCTGTTGATCCGGCAGCTGCGGCGCCGCTGAGCCTCCCGTAGCCGCTACGGTGTCAGACGTGACCGTGTCATTCCAGCCCACCGCCGACCTCGTCGACGACATCGGACCCGACGTGCGCAGCTGCGACGTCCAATTCCGCCAGTTCGGCGGCCGCCCCGAGTTCGCCGGGCCCATCAGCACGGTGCGTTGCTTCGAAGACAACGCGTTGCTGAAATCGGTGCTCTCGCAGCCGAGTGCGGGCGGCGTGCTGGTCGTCGACGGCGGCGCATCGCTGCACTCGGCGCTGGTCGGGGACGTCATCGCCGAGCTGGCCCGCTCCAACGGCTGGGCCGGACTGGTCGTCAACGGTGCGGTGCGCGACGCGGCCGCGCTGCGCGGCCTGGACATCGGCATCAAGGCGCTGGGCACCAACCCCCGCAAGAGCACCAAGACCGGCGCCGGCGAGCGCGACATCGAGGTCACGCTCGGCGGGGTGACGTTCGTGCCGGGCGAGATCGCCTACAGCGACGACGACGGCATCGTCGTCGTCAAGCCTTAAACCCCTACCGGCGCACGCTTTTTCGCGAATTGCAGGCCTTCGTCGGCAACCTTGCCGCGCCGGATCGTGCGCATGTCGAAGAGGTAGTTCTGCTTGAGCCGCCACGGCGCGCGTGAGCCCGATTTGGGCAGCATGTCCATCGCCCGCTGGAAATAGCCGGGGTTGAAGTCCATGAACGGCAGCTCGTCGACGTCGTCGCCGGGATGCTGCGGCTCCACGAAGTCAAACCCGTTGTCGTCCATGTAGTTCAGCAGCCGGCAGACGAACTCGGAGACCAGGTCGGCCTTCAGCGTCCACGACGCGTTCGTGTAGCCGAAGGTGATCGCGAAGTTGGGAACCCCGGAGAACATCAGGCCCTTGTAGGTCATCAAAGACGTCAGCTCGATCGGCTCACCGTTGCGCGTCGGCCGCACCCCGCCCAGCAGCTGCATGTTCAATCCCGTTGCGGTGATGATGATGTCGGCCTGCAGCTCCTCACCCGAGGTGAGCCTGATTCCCGTCTTGGTGAACCGGTCGATGGTGTCGGTGACGACGTCGGCCTTGCCGTGCCGGATGGTCCGGAAGAAGTCGCCGTCGGGCGCCAGGCACAGCCGCTGGTCCCACACGTTGTATCGCGGCCCGAAGTGCTTTTCGACGTCGTAGCCCTTCGGCAGGCGCCGCTTGGCCATCGTCATCAGCGTCTTGCGCATGTAGGCCGGGCGTTTCCGTGACAACTGGTACTGGAAGGTGCTGAACGCGATGGCCTTCCACCGATTCGCGATGTGCGCCAGGCGGTCCGGCAGCAGCCGGTTGGCGCGTTCGGCGAACGGGTCGACCCCGGGCAGCGAGCCGATGTAGGTCGGCGAGCGCTGCAGCATCGTCACGTGGCCGGAGCCGGAGTTCACCAGCGCCGGGATCAGGGTGATCGCGGTGGCGCCGGACCCGATGACGATGATCTTCTTGCCCGTGTAGTCGAGGTCCTCCGGCCAGTGTTGCGGGTGGACGATCTGACCCCCGAAGTCCTCGGCCCCGGGGAAGGTGGGCGAGTACCCCTCGTCGTAGTTGTAGTAGCCGGTGCAGGCGAACAGGAACGAGCAGGTGAGTTCGCGCTGTTGGCCGTCGGATTCGACGGTCAGGGTCCAGCGGTTTTCGGCGTCGGACCAATCGGCGGCGACGACGCGCTGGCGGTAACGGATGTGCCGGTCGATCTTGTTCTCCACCGCGGCCTCGTTGATGTAGGCCTTGATGTCGGCGCCGTCGGCGATCGACTTCGCCGAGCGCCAGGGCTTGAACCGGAACCCGAGGGTGAACATGTCCGAGTCGGAACGGATGCCCGGGTATTTGAAGAGGTCCCAGGTGCCACCGAGGTCGTCGCGGCGCTCGAGGATCGCGTAGCTCTTGGTCGGGCAGCGCTGTTGGAGATGCCACGCCGCGCTGATCCCCGAGATGCCCGCGCCCACGATGATCACGTCAAGGTGCTCACTCATGGGGCCACGGTATCAACGGCGTGTCGACGCAGTCAACAGGGTGTTGAAACTTTCGACACCGTGTAAAGTAGCGGCCGTGACCACCGCCGGCCAGACTCGCGCCCTCCGGGGCCGCCGCGCCATTCGTCCCTCGGGCGATGACCGCGAGCAGGCGATCCTCGCGACGGCCGAACGGCTGCTGGAACAGCGCTCGTTCGCCGACATTTCGGTCGATGACCTGGCCAGAGGCGCGGGCCTGTCGCGCCCGACGTTCTACTTCTATTTCAAGTCCAAGGACGCGGTGCTGCTGTCGCTGCTGGAGCCGGTGATCGCGCGGGCGGACTCGGAGTTCGACGGCGCGGTGCAGCGGCTGCCGACCGACCCGCGCCGGGTGTGGCGAAACGGCATCAAGGCCTTCTTCACGGCATTCAGCACGCACCGCCGACTGGCGCGCGCGGCCACCGAGGCGCTGGCGACCAGCTCCGAGCTGCGCGCCGTGTGGTTGGGCTTCATGCAGAAGTGGATCGACCAGACGGCGGCCCTGATCAACGCCGAACGCGCCCGCGGCGCGGCGCCGGAGACGATCCCGGCCGTCGACCTGGCGACCTCGCTGAACCAGATGAACGAGCGGACGATGATGGCCGCCCTGTCGGCCGAGACTCCCGCGGTTCACGAGGACCGGGTGGTCAACACCCTCGCCCACATCTGGGTGACCAGCATCTACGGCGAGGGCCGATAGCCGCGCGACCACGTCGACACGGATGTGTCGTACTTTGGTGGCATGATCGAATGTATGTTCGAAGACGGGTCCCGGTCGCGATTCTCGCCGGAGTCGATTGCCCGGTTGGAGGAGCAGTTCGAGCCCGGCTACCCGTCCAAGACCGCGGCGCCGGCGGCGCTCTTGGAACGCATCGCTGCGTCGACGCGCGCCGAGAACCGGGCGGCTGCGGCGCAACTCTTGGCGATCGGGGAGCTGTTCGCCTGCCGGCTCTCGCGCTTTGGTGAGACCGAGGAGTGGGCGATCGACACCATGGCCGCCGTGGCCGCCGAGGTGGGCGCCGAGCTGCGGATCTCGCAGGCGTTGGCGGCCAGCCGGGTGCGCTACGCCCGCGCGCTGCGCGAGCGCCTGCCCAAGGTGGGGCAGGTGTTTGCCGCAGGGGACATCGACTTTCGATTTGTCGCCACGATCGTGTACCGCACGGATTTGATCGAGGACCGCGAGGTGTTGGCCCGGGTGGATGCGCAGCTGGCGGCCACGGTGGCGCGCTGGCCGTCGATGACCCGCTCGCGGCTTGCCGGCCAAATCGACAAGATCGTGGCCCGAGCCGACACCGATGCGCTGCGCCAGCACCGCCAGCGTCAGAGCGACCGGGAGGTGGTCCTCGGTGAGGTGGTTGGCGGCATGTCGCGCATCGAGGGCACCCTGTTCACCCCGGATGCCCACGCCCTGGACAAGCGGCTCGATGCGCTGGCGGCCACGGTGTGCGCCGGCGATCCGCGCACCCGCGAGCAGCGCCGCGCGGACGCGCTCGGGGCGCTGGCCGCCGGGGCCGACCGGCTTGGCTGTCGGTGCGGGCGCACCGACTGCGCGGCCGGAACGCGGCGAGTGACCTCCCCGGTGGTGATCCACGTGATCGCCGAACACGCCACCGTGGGCGGCGCCGGTGCCGCGCCGGGATCGCTGGTGGGCGCCGACGGACTGATCACCCCCGAGCTGGTGGCCGAGCTCGCCACATCGGCCAAGCTGGTACCGCTGGTGCATCCCGGCTGTGCCCCACCGGAGCAGGGCTACACCCCCTCGAAGGCGCTGGCCGATTTCGTGCGCTGCCGGGACCTGACGTGTCGCTGGCCGGGCTGCGACGTGCCCGCGATCGGATGCGACATCGACCACACGATCCCGCATGCCGCGGGCGGGCCCACCCACGCGGGCAACCTCAAGTGCTACTGCCGCACCCATCATTTGATCAAGTCGTTTTGCGGCTGGGCCGAGAAACAGCTCGCCGATGGGACGCTGATACTGACCTCCCCGGCCGGGCGCACCTACGTCACCACCCCGGGCAGCGCGCTGCTGTTTCCCAGCCTGTGCTACGCCGTCGGCGGCATGCCCACCCCCGAAGCCGACCCACCCCCGCAGGATTATTGCGCTGAGCGGACCGCGATGATGCCCAAACGCCGCCGCACCCGCGCCCAGGACCGTGCCGCGCGCGCGGCCACGGAACGCCGCCACAACCGCGACGCTCGCCTAGCCCGACACGCCGGACCCGCCCCGCCCGGCGACGACGACCCACCGCCCTTCTAGTCGCCGCGGCTATGTTCGTGCGGTGCGAGGCCTCGATCCTGCACGCGGACCTGGATTCGTTCTACGCGTCCGTCGAACAGCGCGACGATCCGACGTTGCGCGGCCGCCCGGTGATCGTCGGGGGCGGGGTGGTGCTCGCGGCCAGCTATGAGGCCAAGGCCCACGGCGTGCGGACCGCGATGGGCGGCGCGCAGGCTCGACGGCTGTGCCCGCACGCCGTGGTGGTACCGCCCCGGATGAGTGCCTATAGCCGTGCCAGCGACGCTGTGTTCGAGGTGTTCCGCGACTGCACACCGATCGTGGAGCCGCTGTCGGTGGACGAGGCGTTTCTCGACGTCGGCGGGCTGCGCCGGACCTCGGGGACGCCGGTACAGATCGCCACCCGGCTGCGCACCGACGTCCGCGACCGCGTCGGCCTGCCCATCACCGTGGGCATCGCCCGGACGAAGTTCCTCGCCAAGGTCGCCAGCCAGGAGGCCAAGCCCGACGGGCTCCTGCTGGTGCCGCCCGAGGAGGAGCTGGCCTTCCTCCACCCGCTGCCCGTGCGACGGCTGTGGGGCGTGGGCGCGAAAACGGCCGACAAATTGCACGCGCACGGGCTGACGACCGTCGCCGACGTCGCCGAACTGAGCGAGTCGACGCTCGCCTCGCTGCTCGGTGGCGCCATGGGCCGGCAGCTGTTCGCGCTGTCCCGCAACATCGACCGCCGCCGGGTGAGTACCGGCGTCTCTCGCCGGTCCGTGGGCGCGCAACGGGCCCTCGGCCGCGCCGGCAACACCATGTCGCCCGCCGAGGTCGACGCGGTGGTGGTCAACCTGATCGACCGGATCACCGGCCGGATGCGCGCGGCCGGGCGGACCGGCCGCACCGTGGTGCTGCGCCTGCGGTTCGACGACTTCGGGCGAGCGACCCGGTCTCGGACGCTGCCCTGGGCGACCTCGTCGACGCAGCCGATCCTGGCCGCGGCGCGCCAGCTGGTCGCGTCGGCCGCGCCCGTGATCGCACAGCGCGGGCTGACGCTGGTCGGCTTCGCCGTGTCGGGGATCGACCGCAGCGGCGCCCAGCAGCTGACGCTGCCCTTCGGTGAGGACGGGAACCGGCTCGCGATCGACGCGGCGATCGACCGGGTGCGCGACCGTTACGGCAAATCGGCGCTGACGCCCGCGGTTTTGGTCGGCCGCGATCCGGGTACAGAGATGCCACGCCTACCGGATTGACGGGTGTCGCGTGTGTCCCCAATCACTCGCTGGCACAGCATGTTTCGATGATTTGATGTTGATTTGAATCGGCCGGGAAGCGCGGCCTGCACGTCGATCCGCTTGTTAGGGTGGCGAAAATCCCGACCCCGAAAGAGAGCGACCAAACTCCATGCCGCCGCCGCCCCCACCCCGCGACAGCGGCCCGCCCCGCGAGGGCCTTTTGCTCGGGTACAGCGCCCTACTGGCCCTGTCGGCCGGGTTCGTCAACGCGGTGGCGCTGCTGATCTTGGCGCTGCCCGTCGGCAACCTGACCGCGATCACCACGCAGCTGGGCATGAACACGGCCAACCCGTGGCTGTACGAAGGGCACGTGCTCGGCGCGATCTTTCTGGGCTTCCTGATCGGCGCGACCACGGCCGGGGCGATCCTCGCACCCACCGAGGCACTCGCGGGCTCCCGCCACGCCACCGTGCTCTTCCTCGAGGCAGCGTTACTGGTGCTAGCCGCGGCCGGGGTCGAGGAGACCATCGTGAAGGCGCAGATCAATGCCCTGGGTATCGAACTAACCGCGGTGCAGGCGCTGTTCGCCGCCGCCGCCCTCGGCCTGCAAAACGGGATGACGTCGAGCTTCCGCGGAATGGCGATCCGTACCACCCACTTCACCGGAACCGTCACTGACCTCGGGCTGATACTCGGTCGCAGCCGGCTGCACGGGATCAAGAAATGGAAAGCCGCGATCCTGGCGACGACCCTGCTGCTGTTCCTCGGCGGCGGCGTGGCGGGGATCGTGTTCGGCGCTCGATTGGGGGGTTACGCGTTGCTCATTCCGGCCGCGACCTGCGCGGCCGTCGCCGCCGCCAACGTCCTGCAGAGCGCCGGCCGCACCGCCGAACCGGTGCCCGGGCACGCCGAACCGGCGCGGGTCTGAGCGGCCGTCTCAATTCGATCCCGTCCACTGCAGCAGCCGCTCGGCCGGCCAGGTGTTGACGATCCGGTCGACGGGCACACCCGCGTCCAGGGCGCGCTGCGCGCCGTAGCCGAAGAAGTCCAGCTGCCCGGGCGCGTGCGCGTCGGTGTCGATGCTGAACACGCAGCCGATGTCCAGCGCCAGCTCGAGCAGCCGGGTCGGCGGGTCCCGGCGCTCGGGCCGGGAATTGATCTCCACCGCGGTGCCGTGCTCGCGGCAGGCGGTGAACACCGCTTCGGCGTCGAACTTCGATTGCGGCCGGATGCCCCGGTTCCCGGATACCAGCCGGCCGGTGCAGTGGCCCAGGACGTCGGCGTGCGGATTGGAGACCGCCCGCACCATGCGCCGCGTCATCGCCGCGGCATCCATCGACAGCTTCGAGTGCACGCTGGCCACCACGACGTCGAGGCGCTCGAGCAGCTCGGGCTCCTGGTCCAGGCTGCCGTCCTCGAGGATGTCGACCTCGATTCCGGTGAGGATGCGCATCGGGGCGAACTGCTCGCGCAGCTTGTCGATGACGTCGAGCTGTGCGCGCAACCGCTCCGGCGAGAGCCCGTTGGCGATCGTCAGCCGCGGCGAGTGGTCGGTCAGCGCGCAGTACTCGTGCCCGAGCGCGGCCGCGGTCGCCATCATCTCGTCGATCGGCGCCGACCCGTCCGACCAGTTCGAATGCAGATGCAAATCCCCGCGCAGCGCCGCACGGACGTCGCCCCCACCGAGATCCTCGGCGCCGGCACGCAATTCGACAAGGAGGTCGGGCTCGCGGCCCGACCAGGCCTGGTCGATGACCTTCGCGGTCTTGGGCCCGATGCCGGGCAGCGACTGCCAGCTGTTGGCCTGGCCGTGCCGCTCCCGCGCCGCCGCGTCGAGTCCCTCGATGATGTCGGCGGCCTTGCGGTAGGCCATCACGCGCCGGGGATCGTGGCGGCTCCGGTCCTTGAAGTAGGCGATCTGCCGCAAGGCCGCTACGGGGTCCATGGCTCCAGTGTGCCTGGCCCCGACCGTCAGAACTGCCCGGCGACGAAGCCGGCGAGCAGCACGCCGAAGCCCCCGATCTCGCCGACGATGAGCAATGTCATCGCCACCGCGGTGCCCCGCACGGGATGCTCGAATTGGTTGACGGTGTCGCGCCGCGCCCCGTGCGCGATGTAGGTCAGGATGGCGCCGACGAAGAAGAAGACGACCACCCCGGCCGCGGTCAGGTTGACCCACGTCGCCCACGCGCTGAGCTCCACGAAGACCCCCAGCAACAGGGTCGCGAACGAGTAGAGCAGCGCCGCCCGGTGCGCGATGTCGACGTACGGATGGGCGCGGTGGTCGTCGGCGGCCATGATCTGCCGGTACTTCCACACCCCGAGGACCAGCGCGAGGAGGAAGATCAGCCCGGCCGCCAGCAGGGTGAGCTTGGTGTCGAGTCCGAGGGAGTAGCTCATGGCGGGCTTGAGTTTAGTTGCGCTTCATAAAGATCGACTAACGTCGATTGCATGCGTTTCGCCTTCAAGACCTCTCCGCAGAACACCACCTGGGCGGACATGCTCGCCGTCTGGCAGGCCGCCGACGACATCGACGTCTACGAGTCCGGGTGGACCTTCGACCACTTCTACCCGATCTTCTCCGACAGCGACGGGCCCTGCCTGGAGGGCTGGACGACGCTCACCGCGCTGGCCCAGGCGACCAAGCGGCTGCGGTTGGGCACCCTGGTCACCGGGATCCACTACCGCCACCCTGCCGTGCTGGCCAACATGGCCGCCGCGCTCGACATCATCTCCAACGGGCGGCTCGAGCTGGGGATCGGCGCCGGCTGGAACGAGGAGGAGTCCGGCGCCTACGGCATCGAGCTGGGCAGCATCCGCGAGCGCTTCGACCGGTTCGAGGAGGCCTGCGCGGTGCTGACCAGCCTGCTCAGCCGGGAGACCACCGACTTCGACGGCAAGTACTACCAGCTCAAGGGCGCCCGCAACGAGCCCAAGGGCGTGCAGCGGCCCCACCCGCCGATCTGCATCGGCGGCAGCGGCGAGAAACGAACGCTGCCGATCACCGCGCGCTACGCCCAGCACTGGAACTTCGCCGGCGGCCCGCCCGAGGAGTTCGCGCGCAAGCGCGACGTGCTGGCGGCGGAGTGCGCGAAGATCGGGCGCGACCCGAAGGAGATCACCCTGTCGGCGCACCTCCGGCTGGACGAGGCCCGCAACTACCAGCAGGTCATCGAGCAGGCGGGGGGGCTGGCCGCCGAGGGACTCGACCTGGGCATCGTGTACATCAACCCGCCCCACGACCCGGCCGTCCTGGAACCGCTGGCCGAGACCATCCGCGATTCGGGGTTGCTGGACGGCTGAACGGCCAACGCCCCACCCGATCACGTTTGAGCAAACGCCCCGGGCGGCCGTGTGCGGCGGCATCGGGGGGGTCACACCCCAAAGAGCAGCAGGTCCTCTGCGGTGACCAGACGTTCGTGTTTGGCGGGAAACTCACGGCTTTTCAACGGGTGACGCAGCCAAGACCAGGCCATTCGCCCCACCCGCGATCGAGGTAATGGATTCATATGCACAGTGACCACTCCTGCGACGGTCTGTTCAGCCGGGGCCTCTGTGGCATGAAGCCCACAGCGGTCCATTAGACACCTGCGCTCTGGCAAACATGGGCAGACGCGCCGAAAGAATCGCGGCATGTTTCTGGTGTGACTGGTGTGATTACTGAAGGGGAACCGCGGTGGGCTTGACCGGCGCGGGCAGCGCCGTCGCCCCCATCAGGTACCGGTCCACGGCGGCGGCCGCGGCCCGGCCTTCAGCTATCGCCCAGACGATCAGCGACTGGCCCCGGCCCATGTCCCCGGCGACGAACACGCCGGGCACCGACGTATCGAAGTCGGCACCGCGCGCGACGTTGCCGCGGTCGGTGAGTTTCACCTCGAGGTCGGTGAGCAGGCCTTCCCTCTCCGGGCCGACGAACCCCATGGCCAGCAATACCAGATCGGCCTCGAGTTCGAAGTCGGAGCCTTCGACCTTGACGAACTTGCCGTCCTGCATGGTGACCTCGTGCGCCTTGAGCGCCGTCACGCGGCCGTCCTCGCCGATGAACTGCTCGGTGTTCACCGAGAACACCCGCTCGCCTCCCTCCTCGTGCGCCGACGACACCCGGTACATCAGCGGGTAGGTCGGCCACGGGGTGGACTCGGCGCGCGTCTCCGGCGGGCGCGGCATGATCTCGAATTGGTGCACGACCGTGGGACCCTGCCGGTGCGCGGTGCCCAGGCAGTCCGCCCCGGTGTCCCCGCCGCCGATGATGACGACCTTCTTGCCCTTGGCGGTGATCGGGGGCTCCCCGTCGGGCCCCAGGACGTCGTCGCCCTCCTGCACCCGGTTGCCCCAGGGCAGATACTCCATCGCCTGGTGGATCCCGTCCAGCTCCCGGCCGGGAATCGGCAGGTCCCGCGCGGCGGTCGCGCCGCCGGCCAGCACCACCGCGTCGAAGTCGGCGCGCAGCTGTTCGGCGGTGATGTCCACCCCGACGTTGACACCGGCGCGGAATTCGGTTCCCTCGGAACGCATCTGTTCCAGGCGCCGGTCCAGGACCCGCTTCTCCATCTTGAATTCCGGGATGCCGTAGCGCAGCAACCCGCCGATGCGATCCGCGCGCTCGAAAACGGTGACCGTGTGGCCGGCGCGGGTCAGTTGCTGGGCGGCCGCCAGGCCGGCCGGGCCCGAACCCACCACCGCGACCTTCTTCCCGGTCAGCTTGTCCGGGGGCAGCGGCACCACGAAGCCTTCCTCGAAGGCCCGGTCGATGATCTCCAGTTCGATCTGCTTGATCGTCACCGGATCCTGGTTGATGCCGAGCACACACGCCGGTTCACACGGCGCCGGGCAGAGCCGGCCGGTGAAGTCCGGGAAGTTGTTGGTGGCGTGCAGCCGCTCGATGGCGTCGCGCCAACGCCCCCGGCGCACCAGGTCGTTCCATTCCGGGATCAGGTTACCCAACGGGCAACCGTTGTGGCAGAACGGGATACCGCAATCCATGCAACGGGTCGCCTGCTCGCGCAGGGTGCCTTCGTCGAAGTCCTCGTAGACCTCGTGCCAGTCCTTGAGCCGGAGCGGGACAGGCCGGCGCTTCGGCAGTTCCCGGTGTGTGTACTTCAGGAAGCCGCTCGGGTCAGCCATGCGCGGCCGCCATGATCGCCTTGTCCACATCGGTGCCGTCGCGCTCGGCTTCGGCGATCGCCTGCAGCACCTTCTTGTAGTCGCGGGGCATCACCTTGACGAAGTGGCGTCGCTGCCCGCGCCAGTCGGCCAGGATCCGCTGACCGACCGCGGAATCGGTGGCGTCCACGTGCGCCTGGATGATCCCGTGCAGGAACTCGGCGTCGTCGGAGTCCAGGGCCTCCATGTCGACCATCTCGATGTTGAGGTTGTCCGGCAATTCCTCGTCCGGGTCGTACACGTAAGCCACACCACCTGACATTCCCGCCGCGAAGTTGCGGCCCGTCCGGCCCAGGATGACAACCCGGCCGCCGGTCATGTATTCGCAACCATGGTCGCCGACGCCCTCGACCACGGCGTGTGCGCCGGAGTTACGGACCGCGAACCGTTCGCCGACCACCCCGCGCAGGAACGCCTCCCCACTGGTCGCGCCGAACAGGATCACATTGCCGCCGATGATGTTGTCCTCGGCCACGTAGTCCTGCGGCGCGTTGTCCGACGGCCGCACCACGATCCGGCCGCCGGACAGGCCCTTGCCGACGTAGTCATTGGCATCGCCGTAGACGCGCAAGGTGATTCCCTTCGGGACGAACGCGCCGAAGCTGTTGCCCGCGGATCCGTCGAAGGTGATGTCGATGGTTCCGTCCGGAAGCCCTTGGCCGCCATAGGCTTTCGTCACCTCGTGGCCGAGCATGGTGCCCACCGTGCGGTTGACGTTGCTGATCGTGGTGGAGAACCGCACCGGCTTGCCGGAATCGAGCGCCTCCCGGCTCATCACGATCAGCTGCTGATCCAGCGCCTTGTCCAGGCCGTGGTCCTGCCGGGAGCTGCAGTACAGGTCCTGGTTCATGAACGCCGACTCTGGCTCGTGCAGCACCGGCGCGAGGTCCAGCTTGTGCGCCTTCCAGTGCGCGCGGGCCAGCGTGGTGTCCAGCGCGCCCACCTGGCCGACGGCCTCGTTGACGGTGCGGAAGCCCAACTGCGCCATGTATTCCCGGACCTCTTCGGCGATGAACATGAAGAAGTTCTCGATGAACTCCGGCTTGCCGGTGAACCGCTCCCGCAGCAGCGGGTTCTGGGTGGCCACGCCCACCGGGCAGGTGTCCAGGTGGCACACCCGCATCATGATGCAGCCGGCCACCACCAGCGGCGCGGTGGCGAAACCGAATTCCTCGGCGCCGAGCAGCGCGGCGATCATGACGTCGCGGCCCGTCTTGAGCTGGCCGTCCACCTGAACCACGATCCGGTCACGCAACCCGTTGAGCAGCAGGGTCTGTTGCGTCTCGGCCAGGCCCAGCTCCCACGGCGCGCCCGCGTGTTTCATCGACGTCAGCGGGGTGGCGCCGGTGCCGCCGTCGTGCCCGGAGATCAGCACCACGTCGGCGTGGGCCTTGGAGACACCGGCCGCGACGGTGCCCACCCCGTTCTCGGAGACCAGCTTGACGTGCACCCGCGCGGACGGGTTGGCGTTCTTCAGGTCGTGGATCAGCTGCGCCAGATCCTCGATGGAGTAGATGTCGTGGTGCGGCGGCGGGGAGATCAGGCCCACCCCCGGGGTGGAATGCCGAACCTCGGCCACCCACGGGTACACCTTGTGACCCGGAAGCTGGCCGCCCTCACCGGGTTTCGCGCCCTGTGCCATCTTGATCTGGATGTCGGTGCAGTTCGTCAGGTAGTGCGACGTGACGCCGAACCGCGCGGAAGCGACCTGCTTGATCGCGCTGCGGCGCCAATCGCCATTGGGGTCGCGGTCGAAACGCTTGACGTCCTCGCCGCCCTCACCGCTGTTGGATCGCCCGCCCAGCCGGTTCATCGCGATGGCCAGCGTCTCGTGCGCCTCGGCCGAGATCGAGCCGTAGCTCATCGCCCCGGTGGAGAAGCGCTTGACGATCTCGCTGGCCGGCTCCACCTCGTCCAGCGGCACCGGCGGGCGCACGCCCCCGCGGAACTTGAGCAGGCCGCGCAGCGAGGCCATCCGCTCGCTCTGGTCGTCGACCAGGCGGGTGTAGTCCTTGAAGATCTTGTATTGCCCGGTGCGGGTCGAATGCTGCAGTTTGAAAACGGTCTCCGGGTTGAACAGGTGGTACTCGCCCTCCCGGCGCCACTGGTATTCGCCGCCCACCTCGAGCTCGCGGTGCGCGCGCTCGTCCCGGCGGTCCAGGTAGGCCAGCCGGTGACGGGCGGCGACGTCGGTGGCGATGTCCTCCAGGGTGATCCCGCCGATCGGACAGCTCAGCCCGGTGAAGTACTCGTCGAGCACGTCCTCGGAGATGCCCACCGCCTGGAACAGCTGGGCCCCGGTGTAGGACGCCAGTGTCGAGATGCCCATCTTGGACATCACTTTGAGCACGCCCTTGCCGGCGGCCTTGACGTAGTTGTTCAGCGCCTGTTCGCGGTCGATCCCGTCGATCGCGCCGCGGTCGAGCATGTCCTCGATCGACTCGAAGGCCAGGTAGGGGTTGATCGCCGCCGCCCCGCACCCGATCAGCATCGCCATGTGGTGCACCTCGCGGGCGTCACCGGTCTCGACGACCAGGCCGACGTGGGTGCGCGTCCGGTCGCGCACCAGGTGGTGATGCACGCCGGCGACGGCCAGCAGCGACGGGATGGGGGCCATCCGCTCGTCGGACTCGCGGTCGGACAGGATGATGACTCGCGCGCCGTCCTCGATCGCCGCCGACGCCTGTGCGCGCACGTCGTCGAGCGCCGCGGCCAGCCCGGCGCCACCCTCGGCCACCGGGTAAAGGCAGCGAATCACCGTGGACCGCATGCCGTGCGGGCGGCCGTTGACCTCGTCGTCGGGGTCGAGGTTGACCAGCTTGGCCAGCTCGTGGTTGCGCAGAATCGGCTGCTGCAAAGCGATCTGGTGACACGAGTGCTCGGTCGGCGTCAGCAGGTCGCGCTCGCCGCCGGTGGTGCCCTGCAGGCTGGTCACCACCTCCTCGCGGATGGCGTCCAGCGGCGGGTTGGTCACCTGGGCGAAGAGCTGCTGGAAGTAGTCGTAGAGCATCCGCGGCCGCTGCGAGAGCACCGCGACCGGGGTGTCGGTGCCCATCGAGCCGATCGGCTCGGCGCCGGTGCGCACCATGGGCGACACCAGGAGGTTGAGCTCCTCGTAGGTGTAGCCGAATGTCAACTGGCGCTTGACGAGTCGATCGTGGGGCATCCGCGCGTAGTCGCCCTGTGGCAGCTTCTCGAGGGGAACCAGGTTGCGGTCGAGCCATTCCCGGTACGGGTGCTCGGCGGCGAGCTCGGCCTTGATCTCCTCGTCGGCGACGATGCGACCCTGGGTGGTGTCGACCAGGAACATCCGGCCCGGCTGCAGCCGCATCCGGCGGACCACCTTGGCGGGGTCCAGGTCCAGGACACCGGCCTCGGAGGCCATCACCACCAAACCGTCTTCAGTGACCCAAATCCGCGAGGGGCGCAGGCCATTGCGGTCCAGCACGGCGCCCACAATGGTGCCGTCGGTGAAGGTGATCGAGGCGGGTCCGTCCCACGGCTCCATCAACGACGCGTGGTACTCGTAGAAGGCCCGGCGCGCCGGGTCCATCGACTCGTTGCGCTCCCACGCCTCCGGGATCATCATCAGCACCGCGTGGGCCAGGCTGCGGCCGCCCAGGTGCAACAGTTCGAGCGCCTCGTCGAAGCGCGCGGTGTCCGACGCGCCCGGGGTGCAGATCGGGAACAGCTTCTCGACGTCGGCTTCCGTGCCGAAGATCTCGGTCTTGATCAACGCCTCGCGGGCTCGCATCCAGTTCTCGTTGCCGGTGACGGTGTTGATCTCGCCGTTGTGGGCCACCCGCCGGAACGGGTGGGCCAGCGGCCACGACGGGAAGGTGTTGGTGGAGAACCGCGAATGCACGATGCCCAGCGCGCTGGTCATCCGATCGTCCTGCAGGTCCAGGTAGAACGCCTTGAGCTGCGGGGTTGTCAGCATGCCCTTGTAAACCAGCGTCTGACCGGAAAGGCTTGGGAAATAGACGGTTTCGCGGCCGGGACCGTCCTGGCCCGGCCCCTTGGTGCCGAGTTCGTGCTCGGCGCGCTTGCGGACCAGATAGCAGCGCCGCTCCAGCGTCATGTCCGACGCGCCGGCCAGGAACACCTGCCGGAAGGTGGGCATCGCGTCGCGGGACAGCGCACCCAGCGAGGAGTCGTCGATGGGCACGTTGCGCCACCCCAGCACCGACAGGCCTTCGGCTTCGGCGATCTTCTCGACCGCGTCGCACGCGGCCGCGGCGTCCTTGGACGACTGCGGCAAAAAGGCGATGCCGGTGGCGTAGCTTCCGGCAGGGGGCAGCTCGAAGTCGACGACCTCCCGCAGGAAGGCATCCGGAACCTGGATCAGAATGCCGGCGCCGTCGCCGCTGCGCGGCTCGGCGCCCTGGGCACCGCGGTGTTCGAGGTTGAGCAGCGCGGTGATGGCCTTGTCCACGATGTCGCGGCTACGACGGCCGTGCATGTCGACGACCATGGCTACCCCGCACGAATCGTGCTCGAACGCGGGGTTGTATAACCCGACGCGCTTGGGCGTCATATGCACCTGACCCTTCACCTGAACGTCTTTCAGCGGCCGATAACAGCTGCTCCGATCAGGTCCTACCCGGACGTTGCGGGCGAAGACCCCTCGGTCTTGTCTCGATAGGCTGTCCCCCAGGCGGAGATGCCCTGTTCAGGGATGCGTCCGTGCAGCGTTGAACGGTGGCCTGGAAACCGGTCTCGACAAGTCGTAAAACGATATGACAATACCCGCCTGACATGCCAACTTCGTCAAGTCTAACCGCCACCCGGCGGCACCGTAAATTTCTCGGCGAGCGGCGACGGGCAACCCGCCCGACGTGCTGATTCCGGGCTGCAATGTTCGTCACAGCCGCGCCGCGCACCGCGCCGGACGGTTCCGGAGCCTGCGGCCGCACGCGTTTGCTGAGGTGCCGCGCGCGCGTACCCACGACGGCGGCATCGGCCCCCATGATCGTGCTCACGGGGCGGGCCAGGCCGGCGGGGCGGTGCCGCGGTGAGCGCTGCTAAGTTTGCACGGTAGCGGTGCCCGGCGCGCGGGAGATACTGAGCGGATACTGGTCCGCGTCCGGTGCCAATGCACGGGCCGTGGCGCTTATCACTGGCCCGGATGCAGCGCACCAGCGCGGACCGATCGCCCGGCACCCGAGGAGCCCATGAACGAGCGCGACGAATTCCTGCGGGACCGTCTGCCACCCCCGCCCGGCGCGTCCCCGGCGCGGCCTCCCGTTCCCCCGGCCGCGGGCCTGCCTCCGCCGGCACCCG
>NZ_GG770553.1:572739-597408 GCF_000164135.1 Mycobacterium parascrofulaceum ATCC BAA-614
CGCCCGCCGCCGCGGCGGAGTCCACCCCCGCGTCGGCCGCCCCGGCCACCACCGGGCTGGCCGCGGCGCCCGACCGCGGCTGGCGACGCGTTCTCCGGTTGCTGACCTTCGGCCTGGTCAAGCTGGGCCCGTCGCCCGCGCAGCAGCAGGTCGCCCAGTTCGAGGCGGCCATCCGGACCCGGTTGCACGGCAACTACAAGGTCGGCGTCCTGGGCAAGGGCGGGGTGGGAAAAACGTCGGTCGCCGCGAGCGTCGGATCGCTGTTCGCCGAACTCCGAAGGCAAGACCACGTGGTGGCGATCGACGCCGACACCGCCTTCGGCCGGCTCAGCAGCCGCATCGACCCCCGGTCGACCGGATCGTTCTGGGAACTCACCGCGGACAAGAATTTGCAGTCGTTCAGCGATGTGGTCGCGCGGGTGGGGCGCAATTCGGCCGGCCTGCATGTGCTCGGCGGCGAGCCGGCGTCCGGGCCGCGCCGCGTGCTCGACCCCGCGATCTACCGGGAAGCCGCGCTGCGCCTCGACCGCCACTTCGCGATCTCGGTCATCGACTGCGGTTCCACCATGGACGCACCCGTCACCCAGGAGGTGCTGCGCGACCTGGACGCGCTGATCGTGGTCTCCTCGCCGTGGGCGGACGGCGCGAACGCCGCCGCCAGGACCATGGAGTGGCTGGCCGATCAGGGCTTCGACGCCCTGCTGCAGAACAGCGTCGTGGTGCTCAACGATTCGGACGGCCACGCCGACAAGCGCACGCGCGCGCTGCTGGCCCGCGAATTCGTCGATCACGGCCGGCCGGTCATCGAGGTGCCCTACGACCCCCACCTGCGGCCGGGCGGCGTCATCGATGTGACCCGCGAAATGGCGTCGGCAACGCGGCGGAAGTTTCTCGAGGTCACCGCCACTATCGCCGGCTATTTTGCGGCGCGCCCCCACGATCGGCGCCCGGACTAGGTCCTCTCTGCGGCGTTCCCCAGCCGCGCCGACGCGTCCGCGATCGCCTCGAGCTTGGCGATCCGGGAGCCGCGGATGGTCAACACGATGACGGCGAACAGGCGGCGCCCGGTGAAGGCCAGCAGCGCCGGCCCCCCGGCGGGGCCGCTCACCAATGTCACGTCCGGCCACAGGTAGCGCAGCAGGTTGGTGGCCACCGCTTGCGGCCCGTGGTTGATCTGCGGGGGCGGTGCCGGGTCGGCGAGGATCGTGCCCACCCCCCACACCGTCGGGTCCAGCACGGCGACCAACCCCGCGATGTCACCGTTGGCGCACGCCGTGATGAACTTCTCGGTCACCAGCTGATGCTCGGCTGAGGCGACCTCATTTGTTTTCGGTTGCGCCGCAACAAATTTAGCTCGTGCACGCCGCGCCAGCTGACGGCAGGTACCCTCCGGGCGACCCACGGTCTCGGCGATCGATTCGAAAGGGACACCAAACACGTCGTGCAGCACGAAGGCGACGCGTTCCCCGGGGCTGAGCCTGCGCAGCACCTCCAGCAACGCGGTCCGGACCTCGTCGTCGAGCGTGACGCGGTCGGCCGGGTCGGAGCGGCGCGGCGCCGGCCGCTCCTGCACCTCACCCGGGCGTTCATAACGGACGCGGGCCGAGCGCACCTGGTCCAGGCAGAGCCGGCTCGCGACCACCGTCAACCAGCCGCGGACGTCCTCGATCCGCTCGATCTCGGTCCGGGAGAATCGCAGGAACGCTTCCTGGGCAACGTCTTCCGCGTCACCGACATCCCCCAGCATTTGGTAGGCAAGATTCACCAGGTACGGGCGGTGACGGCGCCAGGCCTCGGCGACCTGTTCGCTTCCTGACTGCGACCGGTTCATGACTCTTCGACGATATGCAGCGCCGGAAAGTTACGGGTTCTTCCCGCGTAACTTTCCCGGCTTCCGCCCCGTCCTTGGGGCACGCAGAAATTCGAAAGGAGCCAGCCATGACGATCGTGGTAACCGGGGCGACCGGCAACGTCGGACGGCCTCTCGTTGCGGCGCTCGCCGCGGCGGGGGCGCCGGTGCGGGCGGTCACCCGTGCGCCGCAGGCTGTGGGGCTGCCCGCCGGCGTGGAACCGGTCGGCTCGGCGGCCGAGGCCCTGCCCGGCGCGTCGGCGGTGTTCCTCAACTCCCGGGCGCTGGGCGATGACCTGGAGTCGGTGGTCGCCCAGTGCGTCCGCGGCGGGGTGGGGAAATTGGTAGCGCTCTCGGCGATCAACGCCGACGACGACTTCTCCCGGCAACCGTCCCGCTTCCGCGGCGACCGCAACAAGGAGGTCGAGCGGGTCGCGGTCGACTCCGGGGTGGCCTGGGTGAGCCTGCGGCCGACCGTCTTCGCGACGAACTTCGCCGGCATGTGGTCACCGCAGATTCGCACGGGCGACGTGGTTTTCGGGCCGTATGCCCGCGCCTCGACGGCGCCGATCGTCGAGACCGACATCGCCGAGGTCGCGGCGCGCGCCCTGCTCACCGATGAGCTTGTGGGGCAGCGGATTCCGCTGACGGGCCCGCAGGCGTTCACCAATGCGGAACTGCTCGGGACCATCGGCGCCGTGCTGGACCGGCCGCTGCAGTACCACGAGATTCCGAACGCCGCGGTGCGCCAACGGTTCCTCGGGTTGGGCTTCACGGCCGAGTTCGCCGATGCCTACATCGCCATGCTCGCCGCGACGCTCGACGCGCCCGCACTGGTCACCCACGACGTGGAGAAGGTCCTCGGCCGGCCGGCGGTCCCGTTCGCCCAGTGGGTCGCCGAGCACCGCGACGTCTTCGCCCGCGCGACATAGCCAGGAGGTCGGCATGTCCGAACCGCGTCCACCGCGCTACCTCAAGCCCATGAACAAGGTGATGATGGCGGTCCAACGACTCGGGATACCCACCGGGCCGGCCATGGTGTTGACCGTGCCCGGCCGCAAGTCCGGGCGGCCCCGCAGCACCCCGATGACGCCGTTCGAGTTTGAGGGCGAGCTCTACGTCGTGGCGGGTTATCCCGGTGCCGACTGGGCGGCCAACGCCAGGGCGGCGGGCACGGGCACGCTCAGCCGGGGCCGCCGGTCACGACGGGTCCGGATCGTCGAACTCTCCGCCGCCCAGGCGCGGCCGGTGCTGCGGGATTCCCCGCCAAGGTCCCCGTCGGCGTCTCCTTCGCGAAACGATCCGGGATGGTGCGCAACGGAACGGCCGACGAATTCGAAGCACTGGCGGGGCGGCTCGCCGTCTTCCGCTTCGAGCCGGCGTAGCGGCCGCCGCCGTCCAGTGGATGTCCGTTACCAGACCATGGCCGCCATGTCACGGTTGTCCGAACACACGCTGCGCACCGCGGCTTCGATGTCGGGGGCGGTGATGATCTGCAGATCCTCGACCGTCACCTCCTGGCCGGCGCGCTTTTGCGCGACGACGCGGGTGTCCCGGAACCCTTCCGCGCGTTCGATGACGTTGCGGGCGAAGCGGCCGTTCTGCATCGCGTCGATGCCGTGCCGCCCACCGGGCGTCGTGTAGTTACGGATGGTGGTGGCCGCGTCCAGGAACGTCGCCCGCGCCGCGTCGTCGAGCTTGCTGGCGCGCGGTGTGGCGTAGCGCTGGCCGATCTCGACGATCTCGGCGGGCGAATAGGACTCGAATCGCAGCTTGCGGTTGAACCGGCCGGCCAAACCGGGGTTGACGGTGAGGAATTCGTCCACCTGGTCCTCGTAGCCCGCGCCGATGAAGCAGAAGTCGAAACGGTGCGCCTCCAGCGCGACGAGCAATTGGTTGACGGCCTCCATGCCGATCATGTCGGGCGTCCCGTCCTGGTGCCGTTCGATCAGGGAGTAGAACTCGTCCATGAAAATGATTCGCCCGAGCGACTTTTCGATCAGCGCATTGGTCTTGGGCCCCGACTCGCCGATGTAGTGACCGCAGAAGTCCGGGCGGCGGACTTCCCGGATTTCGGGGTGGCGCACGATCCCCATGCCCGCGTAGATCTTGCCCAGCGCTTCGGCGGTGGTCGTCTTACCGGTGCCCGGCGGGCCCACCAGCAGCATGTGGTTGGTCTGCCCCTCCACCGGCAGGCCGTGCTCGAGGCGCATCATCCGCACCTCGAGCTGGTCCTCGAGCGCCGACACCGCCTGCTTGACCGCCGCGAGGCCGACCTGCTTGGCGAGCAGCGCGCGGCCCTCCGCGAGCAGCTCGGCGCGCCGGTCCGCGGTGGCGTCGTCGTCGAGCTCGTCACGGCTCTTGGCCGTCGACGCGTCCCAGCGATCGGTGCGGCTGGCGATCGTCTGCTCGTCGGTCACGACCAGGTGCAGGTTCGGGTCGGCCAACGCGGCCTTGGCGGCCTCGGTCAGGACCCCGTTGATGGTGGCCTTCGACAGCCAGACCTGGGCCTTGTCCTCCTCACCCAGCTGGCGGTGCACCATGCCGCGCACGTAGGCCAAATCGGCGACCAGCAACGGGATATCGGCCGGACCGATGGAGGCGGTCAGCACGTCGGCGTCGAAGCGGCCCGACGCGTTGGTCTGTCCGATCACGTCGACGCGGTCGAGCCAGTCCAGCGCCACCCGGCCCTGCCCGAGATGCGCGGCGGCGTGGGCGGCCAGCGCGCAGATCGACGCCGTCACGGCCGACATGACGATGGCCTGCGGGGGCAGCTCCTCGGCGGCCGTCAGCAACACGTCCGGCCAGCGCTGCGTGGTGTACATCAGGAACGCCCGGGCCAGCTGGTGCCACTGGTGGTTGGCCCACGAGTCCAGCAGGTCGCGATTGGCCAGCAGCCTGTCGGCCTCGGCGTACTCCCCGGCGATGGTCAGCGCCGACGACAACGCCAAGCCCACCTGGGAGGCGTCGGTCACCGTGATCCCGATGTAGGGGCCCAGCTGGATCTCCGCGGCGAGCGTCTGCCCGATACGGGTCGTCTCGCGGTGCAGCCACTCGCTGGCGGCGTAGAGCTTCTTCAGCGAGGCCAGGTCGTTGTCGCCGCAGGCGACGCGGCCCAGCCACGCGTCGGCCATCGACGGATCGGCGTCGGTGGCCGCGACGAACTCGGGCAGGGCCGCCGCCCGGCCCTGCCGGCTCCTGATCGCCATCGCCCGGTCGAAATGCCTGCGCGCAGTTTGCAGATCACCCATTACGTGCCTTCGAATCCTTCACGTTCTACATGACCGACATGGTGACCGGCTCGAGACTCACGTAGCGGTTCTCGGCGCGGAACATGTCCATCTCGGCCAGCCAGTCCTTGCCCGCCGCGCTGACCCGCACCATCGCGGGACCGACCTGCTCGATGATCACCTCGAAGTTGTGCCGGTGCGCCTCGGGCAGCCGGGTGCCGGACGGGGCGATGGTGAGCACCGTCGCGGGTCGCGGGGTGGGCGAGATCGGGGCGACGTGCTCCACGACGCTGACGGTGGTGCGCGGCGCGGGCCGGGCCGTGCCGACGACGGCGATCTCCGGCATCCGCACGGTGGCCCAGCGCGTCGTGTCGCGCGTGTGCACGCACACCCGCTCGCCCGCGCCCGCGGTGCGGATCACGATCCGCTTGGCGACCGGGTCGTCGGCGGCCACGAAAACCCGGGACAGCTCACCGGCGTCCGTGACGGGGACCAGCAGCCGGTCACCGTTGCTCAGCTTGCCGATCAGCACACCCGAGGGCCCGATCTCGGTGAGCAGCTGCCCGGGCAGCGGGCTGGGACGCAGCGCCCGCAGGTACGGTCGCGGGCCGCACATGTTGGCCGCCGCGGCGGCCGCCTGTTCCCCGTTGAGCCGGCGCAAAATCACGCTGGGCGGGGTGGGCGCCGGCGTCGGGGTCCGCACGGTGATGGTCGCGGTACAGGTGGCGTCGGGATACACGGTCACGTTCTGGATGACCTCGTCGGCGCGCAGCGTCCACGCCTGCGACAGGACGCGCGACGTGATCGCCTCGGCGGGGTACGCGTACGTCGTCATCCAGCCCGCTTCCCCGCGGATGGCCTTCCACCGCTGCGCGTCCCCCTCGACGGCGTCACAGCCCAGCCGGCGATCGAGCTCGGCCAGGTCGGTGGCGGTGGCCACCTTCGCCCGCAATCCCTGGCAACGCAGCAGCCCGGCGATCCGCTGCGCCAGCGAAATGGCCGCGGCGCCAACGGTCGTGCGCCAGCGCAGCGCCTGCGTGTTGTCGATGATCGACAGCCGCATGATCAACCAGGTCTCGCGCCGGCCCGCATAGGGCGGCGTGCCGATCTCCGAGTCGTACACCCGCGGGTAGTCCCCGATATTGCCGTGCCGGGAGCCGAGGGAGACGACGCTGATGGAGTCGAGCTGCAGCCCCAGCGCCTGGCGCATCATCGGCACCAGCTCGACGACGTCGATGACGTTGTCGGTCTCGACGGTCACCGAACCGGTCACCGTGGTTGCCTGGTGCGCCCGGCCGAGCAGCTGCACCGCCACCACCGCGACACCGTCCTGCACCCGAACCCCGCCACCGGATCGGTTGTTGGCCACGGTGATCGGGGCGTCCCAGCTGATCGGGCGCCGGCCGCGCCGCCACAACACCAGCCACGACCACGCCGGCTGGCCCCACCAGCGGACGAACACCAGCGCGATGCCGACGGCCACGGCGATCGCCGCGCCGATGTAGCCGCCCACGGCCCAGCTCGCCGCCGCGAGCACGAACACCACCCACACCCCGAGGACCCGCCGATTGCTACCGGGGCTGAACCCGGTCAGCGTGGACCTCACCGCGCCCTCCTCAGCCGCGAAGCGACCGCGGCCACGAGCACCCCGGCGGCCACCGCGCCGACGAACCCGATCGCGATGTCGCGGGCCCGGTGGTCGGGCGGCGGGGGCGGCGGGGCGGGCCTGATGACGCGGCTCTGCGCGCCCGGGGGCATCCGGTCACCCGGCGGGATGTTGAACGTCAGCGCCGCAACGGGATCGACCAGCCCGTAGCCGACCTTGTTGTCCACCCCGGCAGGCGGATTGTGCGCCGACTGCACGATCCTGTTGATCACCTGATGCGCGGTCAGGCCGGGAAATTTCGCCCGAACCAGCGCCGCGACGCCACTGACGTAGGCGGCCGAGAAGCTGGTGCCCCAGAACGGCATGTTCTTCTCGCCCGGCCTCGACGGCGGGTAGGCGTTGACCGGCCCGCCGCCCTGCGGCGAGAGCCCCATGATGTGCGTGCCCGGCGCCGCGACCCCCACCCAGGGGCCCGACATGCTCTTGTCCAGCGCGGCGCCGGTGGCGTCGACCGCGCCGACCGACAGGACATAGTCGGCAAACCAGGACGGCGACGAGACGACCTTGACCTGATGCCAGTCCCGGGGATCCGACGGCTCCAGCGGGTCGTACGTGGGGTTGTTGTTGCAGCCGGCTTCCCCGTCGTTTCCGGCCGCGGCGACGACCACCGCGTCCTTGACCGTGGCGGCGTACCACAGGGCCGCGCCGAGCGCCCGCTGGTCGGCAGGGGCCGCGGCGGGCAGGCAGGCGGTGACCGAAATGTTGATCACCTTCGCCCCCATGTTGGCGGCGTGCACCACCGCGCGCGCCACGGTGTTGAGCGTGCCCGCCTTCACCTTCTCGTCCGAGTTGGGGTCACCCGGTGGGGGATTGACGGGCTCAAAAGCCCTGGAGGACTGGCGAATCGAGATGATCGTCGCGTGCGGGGCGACTCCCACCACCCCGTCGGGCGCGCCCGGCGGGAGCGGGGGCACCGCGGGTTCGTCCTCGGTCTGCGGATCCGGCGGCCCGTTGGAGATGGCGGTGGCACCGCCGCCCTCGGGCGGCGGGGCGGCGGGGGCGGCGGCGGGATCACCTGGGTGATGGTCACCGGCGGGGGTGGGGGCGGCGGCGCCACCGGCGGCGGGACCTCGACCGGCGGGGGCGGGGCGCCGTTGGCCGGCGGCGGGCCGGCCGGCGGGGGGAACGCCGGGGTCGACGGCATCGGCCGCGGCATGGGCAGAACCCCTTGCGGCGCAGCGGCGATGATCGAACCCACGATCGTTCCGTGCGCGTCGCAATCCGACAGGCCGTCCTCGCCCATGATGTAGTCGCCGCCGGGCACGGCCGGGAGCCGGGGGTTGGGCGAGATGCCGGTGTCGATGACGGCCACCGGCACACCGTTGCCGGTGCTGTACTGCCAAGCCTTGCTGATGTTGAGCAGATTGAAGCCCGGCGCCAGCTGTGCCACGTCGGGATTCCGCACGGTGATGGGCGTCGAGCAGCTGTTGGCGCGCCGCATCGGTTGCTCGGGTCGGGGTGGCCCGTCGGGCGGCACCATTCCCGGGTCGACCTGCGGTGGGGTGATCGCTTGGGCGGCAGGGATATTCGCGGACAACGCGACCAGGGTGACGGCGGCAGCCGCCGCCGCGGCCCTCTTCAGTGGCGAATCCACGTAAACAGCCCTCCCAGGGCCGCCGCCGCCGGCAGCAGGACGATGAACGCCAGTACTTCCACCCACTCCACGGTCAGCCGGATGAACGGCCGGAAGCGCACCGTCGGCACCAACAGCGCCGCGGCCAGGCCGCATGCCGCGAAGGCGGCCACCGCCACCGCGGGCCAAAGCAATCCGCTCACAACATCTTTCGGCTCGGCGATGGCGTATTTGACCACCCCGGCGCACACCGCGGCGGCCGCCCCGCAGGCGAGCGCGACGGCCTGGTACTTCGCGGCGAACCCGCGGCCCTGGGTGATGAAGATGCCCACCACCAGGCCGGCGACCACCAGCGCCAGCCACGCCCACGGGCGCCCGGGCGTCAGCACCCCCCACACGGCGGCCGGCAGGACGATCGACACCCCCACGCAGACACCGACCTGAACCGCGTTGACCAACCGGGCCGAGGCCGCGACCGCGGCGCCGCGCGCCGTGATGTCGGTCAACTCGTTGTCCTCGTCCTCGGATTCGTCCTCGCTGACCGGGGCGACCGTGTCGACGGGCATGCCCTCGCGGCGCGCGAACAGGTCACGCCCGGTGATCGACCCGAAGTGCGGCGGCCGCACCCGCGCCACCCACAGCGCGATCAGCGGGGTCATCCGGACCAGGATCAGCAATCCGACCAGCACGCAGATGGCCAGCACCTGGGCCGAGGCCGGCCGGAACATCCGGACCGCGGCAACCGCGGCGAGGATCCCGCACACCGTCACCACCGCGGTCACGATCGCGGTCTGCCACCGCTTCCGCGTCATCACCCCGATCGCGATGGCGCCCAGGATCACGATCACCAGGCCGATCAGCCCGTGGGCCGCTCCCAGCGTGCCCGGCGGCGCGCATGCGCCCGCGACGGCCAGCAACACCACTGCCAGCCAACCGAACCCGCTGAACAGGTCGCGCCGCTCCCGCCAGCCCCACCAGACGACGGAGGTCGCGACCACCAGCAGGACGCCGACCGCGCCCGCCACCGCGGCCGGGACGGGATTGTCGGTGAACGTCCGGGCCCGCAGGGTCAGGGCCACCACGACCCCGGCCGCCATCGCGATGATCGCGACGGCGGTGTGCGCGGCCGTCAGCGGCGTCACCGGGGCGAACATCCGGTCTCCGCCTTCGCGGCCGAGCCATTTGCCCATGGCCGCCAAGCCGCTCGACAGCGACTCGTACTGCGGTTCAAAGGATTCGCCGGCCACCCGCGGCACCAGCACCAGGGTGTCGCCGTCCTGCACGCCCAGCTCGTCCAGGCTCTTGTTGATGTCGAGCCGGACCCCGTTGATCTTGTGCAGTTCGTAGCTGCCGGCCGGCAGCGTAATGCCTTCAAAGCCTTTGCGTTTCAAGTCCGCGTCGAACAGTTCGACCATTCCCTCGAAGAATCCCTCCACCGGAATTCCAGCGGGGAACACTTGTGAGCAGAGATGCTTCTCGTAGGAAATGTTGACCGCACAGCGCGCCGGGAAAGCGACCTTATGCGCTGATGTCACGGTGCCGTCCGCTCCGCATCTGGAATGTATTTGTCGGCCAGGCCGGCGGTGATTTCAAAAAGTCGCAACCGCGTCTTTTTCTTTAATTCATGAACCGTGTCGATCAGCCCGCCTTTGGCCAGGTGGGGATCGAACGGCATCTCTTCGACGGTCGCGCCCACCTTGCTGAACCGCTCGGTGAGGTACGCCAGCGCATCCTTGTCGGTGATCTGGTCGGTGTGGTTGATGATCACGGTGCTGCGGGAGACGAGCTCGTGGTAACCCTGCGACCGCAGGTAGTCCACCGCCCGCAGCACCGGGCGGGACCGGTCCGCGGTGATGCCGGAGACGAACACCAGGGTGTCGGTGTTCTCCAGGACCGGCTTCATCACCTCGTGTTCCAAATCCGGAGAGGTGTCGACGATCATCACGGTGTGGGTTCGCCGGAGCCGCGACAGCACACCGGAGAACATCGCCGGCACCAACGGCCGGGGCTGGTCTGACGTCCGGTTACCGGCCAGGACGTCGAGGCCGATCGGGTTCTGCCCCAAGTGTTCACGGATGTCCGCGTAGCCCTGGACGTCGGTGTCGTTGATGATGGCGGTGTAGTCACCCGGCGGCGATTCGTCGATGCGGTCGGCCAGCGTGCCGAAGCCCGGGACCGCGTCGATCGCAATCACGTTCTGCGGGCGGCATTCCCGGAACACGCCGCCGATGCACGCGACCATCGTCGAGACCCCGACACCGCCCTTGCCGGAGACCACCGTGATGACGTACTGCCTCCGGATGTGCCGCCGGATACGGTTCTGCAAATCCCGGTAGTGCCGCTCGGCCGGCGATTCGCCGGGGTTTATTTTCTTAAAAGAGATGACGTAGATGAATTTCCGCCAACCCGAGCCCGGAGGAATCTTTCGCGGCGCTGCCAGATCGGTAATGCGCATGGTGTCGGACACCGAATCCGGGAAGTTGCGGCCCCCTGACGGATCCCCCCGTCTGAGCGCCCCTTCGTCCGACATATTCGGGTCATTCCAAGGGCTCGTCACGTCGCGATGCTAACACGCTCGGCGATACCGCGTTTACCGATCAAAAAACCCCTTCAAGTGCGTAAGGGCTTGCTATTCCACGGCATTGGTTAACCGACTCATCTTGCGTCAGTTGAGAAGCCGGCCTCCGCTCAGACCACCCGTCGATAGGAGTACCAGTCCTCGCCCGCGGGCAGCCGGCGGATCAGTCGCTGCACCGCCCCACTGATGTCGCTGCGTGAGCCGGGCGAGAGGATCTGGTAGCGGCGCTGACCCGAGATGACGTTCTCCACGCAGACGCGGCCCGCCGGGGTGTCGATGATGGACACGGTCGAGTCCCCGACGGCGATCCGCGCCATCTCGTCCGGCCCGACGCCGGCCTGCAACCCGACGATGGCCGCGTGCGCCGACCGCGCGGGATCGGCGGCCATGGAGACGATCTGCAGCTGATCGACGTCGAGGTTCTGGCTGAGCAGGAAGGTCCGCAGGCTGGCGGCGTCGCGCACCGAGGCCAGCAACTGTTCGGTATCGAGAGTGACCGGCTTGAGCGGCGCCACCTCTGCCACCCCGCACAGCCGCTCGACCTGACCCACCACCAGGTCGCTGGCCCCGCTCTCGTTGCTGGCGGTGCCGGCGGGATAGAGGCGTATCAGGTCACCGTGGCGCTCCAAAACCACCCACCAGGAAGCGAATCGGCAAATGGCCGCGCGGGTCGCCTCGCGGCCGGGGACCGTGATGGTCACCAACAGCCCCAGGTCGCGCCGCAACAGCACGGTGAGCCACTCGCGGATCATCGGGTCAACGTTGCCGGCCTCGTCCAGCGCACCCGCCGCCTTCAACTCCGCCACCACCGGGTGGCGCAGCGCGCGCTCGGGGGTGTCCAGGCGCGGCAGCAGCGGGCGCAAGCCAAGCTCGGGGCAGGTCTGCTCCACCCCGGTCACCGCCTGCAGCACCCACAGGCCGTCGACCGTCGTTGTCAGCATGTTGTTTTCCTCAGCGGGCAGGACACCGAAGGTGGGGCACACACGTCCGGCGCGCCTGCCCCACCTTCACCTGCCCTGGGTCAGAACAAGCCGGCGATGTGCTGGTCGGTGCTGAGGGCGCCGTCGAGCACGTGCGATGTGGTCTGCCCGTGCTGGCGGATCGTGTCGATAAGCCCCTGCAGCCCCGACAGCATCTGTGCCTGCGCCTCGAAGAAGCCCGACGCGCCATGGCCGGCGAAGAATTCCTGCAGCGCGTTGGTGCGGTTCGAGGTGTCATCGAAAATGCCCTGCAGCTGACCGGCACGAGAAGCGACATCCGTGGCGAAGTCGGCCACGGCTCCCGGGTTGTATGTGATCGGATCCGACATTGTTACTTCCTTTCAGAAAACCGTTTATGGATTGAGGAATGAGCGGGCGGAAGTCAGGATCCGCCGTGGCCGAATAAAGCGCTGAAAGCGTGCGAAGAATCCGCCTCGTGGCCTTCCATCAGGGCGGCCGCCTGCTTGAGGCCTTCGGCCAGCCGGGTGCCGCCGTTGAGCACCTTGTTCAGGTCGTTTTGGACCTCGATGGCGGTCGCGTGCGACGCGACCACCGCGTCACCGGACCAGGTCGACGGGTTCATCACGTTTTCCTGATTTGCGACGTACCCCTGGCCGATCCCAATCGCGTGTTCCATGTTCGCCTGTATCGCATTGGAAGTGTCGCGAAGCATTTGCGGTGTCACCTTGATTGTCACTGAATTCTCCTTCTCCGGTTGGCCGCCCCCCGTAATGCCTGGGGCATGGAGCGAAGTGTATGGCGGCTATTTATACCTGTCGATTCACCCTCAGCCGGGCCGGCTTCACACTCGATCGTCGACGACCCGCACCGTCGCGGGCTGTTCGGATTTGTCTCGGGATCCGCGCTCTCCTCCCGCCCCATGCCCCACCGGCATGCCGCCCATCGGTGTGCCGCCGCCGACCGTGGTGGTCTGCGGTCGGATCGCCTCGGCACCCAACGCCCCGCTTGGCCGCAGCCCCACCGGCCGGCCACTGCCACCCGGTTCGAAGGCGCTGACCGGCCGGGTGAAGCTGGTCGCGGGCATGCCCGCACTGCCCAGGGACGCCGCCCCGCCGCCGCCCGACGCGCCGACGGCCGACACCTCGGTCGCGGAGACCGCCGAGACCCCGGTCGCCGCCCCGCCCATGGCGCCGGGGTTCGCGAACATGCCCATCATCGACTGCAGCGGCTGCATCATCTGCATCGGCGCCTGCATCATCTGCATCGGCGCCTGCATCACCTGCGGGACCGCCCCCATCATCGACTGCACCGGCTCCATGAACGAGCCGGCCTGACTCATGAAGTCCTGTCCGCCCGACGCCGCCTGGCCGGCGCTCGATGTCCCCTGTTGCACGCCCTGAAAAGCGGAGCGCATGCCGTCGCCCGCACCGACCTGCGCGGCGGCCTCGCCGACCGCCGCGGCCGCCTGTGCCGGTGCCGCCGGCGACGCGCCCATACCCGCGACCGGTGGCGGGATGGCGAGGCTTTGGGTCAGCGACGTGAGAATCGCCCCGTAACTTGCCCCGACGGCGGAGTTGTTGGGCCACATCACCCCGAAATACTGGACGTCGAGCGACACGATCCGAGGGGTCAGCGCCCCGAGCACCAAGGGATTGATGCCGTTGTCGACTCCCCATTCGTCCCTGTTGGCGATGCATTCGGGCGCGGGGCGCATCGCGCCGTTCGCCGTCTGATATGCGGAGATCGCGGTGGCAACGACCGGCCCCTTGACGTCCACCCACCCGGCCAGCCCGTGCAGCGAGGCGTTGAGCATGGTGACATTCGCGACCGACGCCACTGAACCGGCGCCCAACCAACTCGCCGACGTCGTGGCGGTGTTGATCGCCGAGGCGACGCCTGAGGCGTGGTGGGTGGCTGCCAGAGCCATCCAGGCGGCCTGGTTGGCCAGGTGAGTGCCCACCCCGACGCCGCCCTTCAGCAGCAGATCGTTTTCCTCAGGCGTACGCGCAGCCCAACCCGGATCGGCCATGCGTACTTCCCCCTTTAGACGATCGGGCCCCTGTTAGACGATCGAGCTCAGCAGCATCGCGGCCTGGCGAGCGGCTTCCGTCGCGGCGGTGGTGCCCGCCGCGAGCCCCTGGGCGCCGGCGAACAACCCGCGCTGCGCCGAGTGCTCGGAAACCACGCCCAGATAGCTGGCGCCGCAGGCGTTCAGCGCCGCGGCGAACATCGCCGAGTCGGGGTCGCTGCCCATCGGCAACGTTCCCAGCAGGGCCGGCGCCGCCGCCGAGGCCGCCGCCTCGGTTTCGGCGCTGATGGCTGACTCCGCGCCTGCCGATGCCAGAACCGCCTCTGGCTGCATCGACATAGTCATGATTTCCCTCCGATTGCTCAGCGTCATAAGACGGGCTTGGCGCATCAGTCTAGTGCGGTTCGACCGTCCGTGTATTCACTAGCTTTCCTCCCGGTCTGCCGGCGGAATTATGCGATTGGCTCTGCCCGGCGGTATTCCCGTTATGAGTCATCCGTCAAACAACCTCGTATGCCACTGCAGACACACTGGTCACGGCGGCGACGCCGAAACGCGCAGTCCGGCTTTGTCATGCAAATGGATGGCGGCAGTGACGGGAAGTCCATCGCCGATTGTTTTGCGGCCCTTGACGGCGAATTGCCGAAGGACCGCGACAGTTTTCGCGCCCGCGTTTAAAAGCGGCCGGCGCTACGCGGGACCGCGCCCGTCGCCGGCCAGGTTCAGCAGCAGCCGGGTGCCGCCGAGCGGGCTGGTCTGCAGGGCGGCGGTGCCGCCGTGCAGTTCGGCTTGCTGGGCGACCAGCGCCAGCCCCAGCCCGGATCCCGACCGCGACGCCGTCGATCCCCGCGCGAAGCGCTCGAAGACGGTGGCGCGCTCGGACTCCGGGACCCCCGTTCCGTCGTCGTCGATCGCGATCTGGACGCCCTCGCTGGAGCTGCCCACGGTGAGCAGGATCTTGCCGGCGTTGCCGTGCTTGACGGCGTTGGCGATCGCGTTGTCGATCACCAGCCGCAGACCGGTGGGCAACCCCACCATCAACACGGTCGGCGACGGCACCAGCGACACCTCCACCTCGGGATAGACGCGCAGCGCGTCGTGCGCGGCACGGTCCAGGAGTTCGGTGATGTCGAACGGGACGAAGTCGTCGACGGTGGTCAGCTCGCCCTGCGCGAGCCGTTCCAGCGCCGTCAGCGTCCCCTCGATGCGGCTCTGGGTGCGGATGACGTCGCCGATGACCTCCTGGCGCTGCTCGCGCGGCAGGTCCAGGGTGGACAGCACCTCGAGGTTGGTGCGCATCGCCGTCAGCGGGGTGCGCAGCTCGTGCGAGGCGACCGCGGCGAAGTCGCGGGCCGACTCGAGCGCGGCCTTCGTGCGCTGCTGCTCCTTGCCGATGCGCGCGAGCATGCCCTCGACGGCTTCGGCGATCTCCACGGCCTCACGCACCCCGCGCACCTGGACCTCGTCGGGGCTGGACTGGGCGTTGATGGCGCGGGCCTGCTGGGCCAGCAGCAGGAACGGGTTGACCATGATCAACGAGATCACCCAGCCGACGACCACCGTGCCGCCGATGACGCTGGCGCAGATCAACAGCACCCGCAGGTGCAGTTCGTTGATGCGGTGTTGGGCCTCGGCCAGCGGGGCGGCCAGCGCGATCGAGGCGGGCCCCGCCGAGAAGGTGCGGACGCGGTATTGCACCCCGTCGATGGTGGTGTTGGCGTATCCGTTGGGCAGCTTGGGCAGCTTGATGTTGCTGGGCACCGACACCGTCACGTCGCCGATGCGTGCGGTGCGCACCAGGTTGCCGTCCGGCATGGGCTGGTCGGGGCTGGCGTGCTCCACGTTGTTGAGCAGTGAGTTGATGTCGCCCAGGCTGCTCACCGAGTCGAGCCGGCGGTCGAGCTGGCTGTACTGATCGTTGGTGACACCCACCCACACCCAGGTGCCCAGCAGCACGACCAGGGTGATCACCGACAGCGCCGCGACGACGACGATGGTGCGCAGCGACAGCACCCGCATCGGCAGCTGGACGTGCGGTAACACGGGAATGTCGGGCTCCTCTGTGCGGCTCGCGGCGCCGGGCGGGCGACGGTGTCGACCGGTCATCACAACCCTCACACCGATACCGACTCGCCGCGTTCAGGCGTCATGGCGTTTCGCAGAGAATCTAGCGCCAATCTTCGGCCCGGCGTCCGGCGCCGGCGATCGCCCGTCGACATTTTGCCGTCACTCCGGTGAGTGAGTACTCTCTCACCATGCTCGCCTCCGGACGCGACCGGCTGCTGGCCGCGGCGCTGAAGCTCTTCGCCGAGAAGGGTTACGCGGCGACGTCGGTGGCCGACATCCAGCGGGCGTCGGGGCTGGCGCCGGGGTCGGGCGCGCTGTACAAGCACTTCGGCTCCAAGCGCGAGCTGCTCGAGGCCGCCGTCGCCTACCGGATCGACAGCATCGTGGCGGCGCGCGAGCAGTACGACGCGGGGCAGCCCGGCAGCGTCGAGCGGGCGGTGCGCACCGCCGGGCAGCTGATCTGGAGCAACCTCAGGCAGAGCGAGGACCTGCTCAAGGTCATGCTGCGTGAGCCCGACGAACTCGGCGACCTCGACGAGAAGACGTGGCAGGTCATCACCGACAACGCCTACCAACGGTTCGCCGACGAGCTCGCCGCGTCGAATCGTTCCGGCCGCACCCGCATTCCCGACCCGGAGGCGGCCGCCGCCGTCGCCATCGGCTCGCTGTCCTACGCCGCGACGCTGCAGGCGCTCACCGGCCGGCTGCCCGGCAACATCGACGAAGAGCGGTACTTCGAGGCGTGGGTCAGCCAGACCGTCAGCGTCCTCGCCCAATACGGAACCCCCAAAACCCGTTGAACAACACAACATTTCAGGAGTAGAGCCGTGACTTTCTCACTGCAACTGACCGACGACGTGATCGAGGTGCGCGACTGGGTGCACAAGTTCGCCGCCGACGTCATCCGGCCCGCCGCGTCCGAGTGGGACGAGCGGGAGGAGACCCCATGGCCGGTGATCGCCGAGGCCGCGAAGGTGGGGCTGTACTCCCCCGACTTCTTCGCGCAGCAGGCGGCCGAACCCACCGGCCTGGGCATGCTCACCGCGTTCGAGGAGATGTTCTGGGGCGACGCGGGCATCGCGCTGTCCATCATGGGCACCGGACTGGCCGCGGCGGCCTTGGCGGGCAACGGAACTCCCGAACAGCTGGGTCGCTGGCTGCCCGAGATGTTCGGCACGGCCGACGAGCCGAAGCTGGGTGCGTTCTGCTCGTCGGAGCCCGACGCCGGCTCCGACGTCGGAGCGATCCGCACCCGGGCGCGCTACGACGAGGCCACCAACGAGTGGGTCCTCAACGGCACCAAGACCTGGGCGACCAACGGCGGCATCGCCAACGTGCACATCGTGGTGGCGTCGGTCTACCCCGAGCTCGGGACCCGCGGCCAGGCCACGTTCGTCGTCCCGGCGGGCGTCGCCGGGTTGGCCCAGGGCCAGAAGTTCAAGAAGCACGGCATCCGCGCGTCACACACCGCCGAGGTGGTGCTGGACAACGTCCGGCTGCCCGAGGACCACATCCTCGGCGGGCGGGAGAAGTTCGAGGCGCGGATCGCGCGAGTCAAATCGGGCGCCTCCGCACGCAGCCAGGCGGCGATGAAGACCTTCGAGCGCACCCGCCCGACGGTCGGCGCGATGGCCGTCGGCGTGGCCCGCGCAGCCTACGAGTACGCCCTCGACTATGCCTGCCAGCGTGAGCAATTCGGCCGCAAGATCGGCGAATTCCAGGCGGTCGCGTTCAAGCTGGCGGACATGAAGAGCCGCATCGACGCCGCCCGCCTGCTGGTGTGGCGGGCCGGCTGGATGGCCCGCAACAACCAGTCGTTCGACGCGGCGGAGGGGTCGATGGCCAAACTGGTGGCCAGCGAGACGGCGGTCTACGTCACCGACGAGGCGATCCAGATCCTGGGCGGCAACGGCTACACCCGCGACTATCCCGTGGAGCGGATGCACCGCGACGCCAAGATCTTCACCATCTTCGAGGGCACCAGCGAGATCCAGCGCCTGGTCATCTCGCGGGCGCTGACCGGCTTGCAGATTCGGTAGCGGCCGGCATCCCGCGGTCCGCACCGCGGCGGCCGCGCGACATGATGGCCGGATGAGCACCGACATCCGGGCCCTCGACACCGAGGATGATCTGCTGGCCGCGGCCAACGTGTTTCGCGTCGCCATGATCGGCTTCCCGCCGTTGCCGGAGCTGCCGCCCGGCCAGATCGCCCAGCTGCTCGAGCCCGGCCGCACGCTCGGGGCATTCGTCGGCGGGCAACTCGTCGGCACCGCGGACGCGGTGACGAGCCGCATGACGCTGCCCGGCGGGGCGCTGGTGGGGCACGCCGCGGTCACGCACATCGGGGTGCTGCCCGCGTTCACCCGGCGGGGCGTCGCCACCGAGCTGATCCGCCATCAGTTGCGCGACGTCGCCGCGCGCGGTGAGGTGGTGGCGTCGTTGCGCGCCTCGGAGGCGACGATCTACGGCCGGTACGGATATGGCGTCGCCAGTTCGTCGCAGACGGTCGAGGTGCACACCGCGCGGGCGGCGCTGCGTCCGGGCGTCGGCCCCGGGGGGCCGGTGCGGTTGGTCGACACCGCGCAGGCGTGGGACCTGCTGCCGCGCGTCTACGCCGAGAACCGCCCGTCGCGCCCGGGAAGCATCGACCGGCCGGACGCGTGGTGGCGCGGCCTGCGGCTGCGTGTCGAATCGTCGCCGCAGCCTTCGTATGTCGCCGTGCACGGCGATCCGGGAGCCGAGTCGGGCTTCGCCCGCTACCGGCCCGTCGACACCGACAGGTGGTTCGTCAGCGACCAGCGCACCATCGCGGTCGAGGACTTCTTCGCGCCCACCCCGGCGGCCTACCTCGGGCTGCTCCGGTTCCTGCTGGGGCTCGACCTCATTGACCGCGTCGTGTTCTGGATGCTGCCGATGGACGATCCGCTGCCCTGGCTGCTGGCCGATCGGCGGGCCGCGCGCGTCACCGCGGTGCACGACGAAACGTGGCTGCGCGTGATCGATGTGCCGCGTGCGCTCGGGGCGCGCCGCTATGCCGGCGATGCCGCCGTCACGCTCGATGTCAAAGACTCTGTGTTGCGGGACAATTCGGGGCGCTTCGAGGTGTCCGGGGACGGCGCCGAACGCACCGGGCTGCGGCCGCAACTCGAGGTCGGCGTCGAGGGGCTGGCCGCCGTCCTGCTCGGCGGCGCGACCTGGCGCGACCTCGCGGTCGCGGGGCTGGCCCGGGCCGACGACCCGATGGCGATTGCCGTGGCCGATCGGCTGTTCGCGGTGCCGCAGTCGCCACACGCCGGGTTCTTCTTCTAGCCGCGCGGGTATGCGGTCCGCGTGATCCTCATCGTCGGCGCCGGGGTGTGTGGGCTGGCCGCGGCCTACGAGCTGGCGCGGCGCGGCGAGCCCGCCCTCGTGCTCGAACGCGGGCGGCCATTCGGCGAGCAGTCCGCCGGGCCGGCCCGCATCTTCCGGACCGCGCACCGCCGGCCGGCGTTGTGCCACCTCGCGCTGCGGGCCCGCGCCGGCTGGCTGCGCTGGCAGGACGAGCTGGGCGCGGGCCGGCTGCTGGGTCCGGAGGGGTTCATCGCGGCCGGCGCCTGCGACGAGACCGCGGCCGCGATGGCGGCAGCCGGCGCGGAGTTTTGCTGGGTGGATCGGGCGGAGATCGCCGCCCGGATCCCGTTCGCCGCCCCACCGTGGGAGGCCGGCGTGCTGGACCCGCTCGGCGGCAGCCTGCGCATCCGCCGGGCGCTGTCGGCGTTGGCGCGGCGGGTCGAGGTCCGGCGCGGCGACGTTGTGGCGGTCGCCGACGACGGCGCGGCGACGCTCGCCGACGGCACCGTGCTGCGGGCCGACCGCGTGCTGATCTGCGCCGGGGTGCGGACGCCTGCGCTCTTCGGGCCGCTCGGCGTCGACTTCGCCCCGCACACCCGGTTCGCCTACGCGGGCGCCGACGCGACCGGCGCGGCCTGCCTGTCGGCGCCGGAGGGTTACGGGCTGCCGCTCGGCGGCACGGGCCGGTGGGCGTTCGGACAGGAGGCGCCGGACCCCGCGGCGGTGCGCGCGCTCTTCCCGGCGCTGTCGCCGGTCGGGCGGGTGGACTGCGTGACAATCCGCGCGCCGTGGCTCGACCCGGGGGGTGACGGCTGGACCGTGGCGCGCCGCGGTCGGGTGGTCGCGTTCGTCGGCGCCAACCTGATGAAGTTCGGGCCGCTGCTCGGCGAACTGCTGGCGCGGGCGGTACTCGAAGACGAGCCGCCCGGCGAGCTGGCCGTCACCTGAGTCGGCCGGAATTCACCTCAGCGAGTAGCGGATTGGCAGGTGCTTGAGGCCGCCGACGAAGGTCGTGGCCATCAGCTCCGGTTCGCCGGCGAGCTCGATCGACTTGATCCGCGGGACGAGCTCGGAGAAGAAGCTGTTGATCTCCATCCGGGCCAACGCGGCGCCCAGGCAGAAGTGCACCCCGTAGCCGAACGACAGGTGCTTGTTGGGATCGCGCCCGACGTCGAACCGGAACGGGTCGCTGAACACGTCCTCGTCGCGGTTGGCCGAAACGTAGGACAGCAACACCGATTCGCCCTTGGCGATCGGCACACCGCGTACCTCGGTGTCGGCCTGCGCGGTTCGCATGAACTCCTTGACCGGCACCACCCAGCGGATCATCTCCTCGACCGCGGTGCCCATCAGCCCCATGTCGTTTCGGAGTCGTGCCAGCTCGCCGGGGTTTTCCAGCAGCGCCAGCATGCCGCCCGCGATGCCCGCGCTGGTGGTGTCGTGGCCCGCGCTGGCCACGATCACGTAGTACGAGGCGGTGTCCATGTCCGACAACGGCTCACCGTTGATCGTGGCGTTGGCGATCGCGGAGGCCAGGTCCTCGGTCGGGTGTTCGCGGCGCGACGCGGTGAGCGCGGCGAAGTAGTTGAAGAAGTCGAGCAGCACGGCGAGCATGTCCTCGGTGGTGGCGCCCCGTTGAAACTCGCTGTCGTCACCACCGAACATCTCCTGCGTGAGCTTGAGCATGCGCGGGAAGTCGGACTCCGGCAGCCCGAGCAGCGACAGGATCACATACAACGGGTAGTTGACGGCGACCTCCTGGACGAAGTCGCACTCGGGTCCCTTCTCGACCATTTTGTCGACATAGATCTTGGCCAGCTCGTCGACGCGAGACTTCAAGTCGCGCATGACCTTCGGCCTGAACCAATCGGCGCCGATCTTCCGCATGTCGCGGTGGTGCGGGTCGTCCATGTGGATCAGCGTGCGCAGGCCGATGCCGGCCTCCATCTGGGCGTGCAGGACGTCTTCGCCTTCGGACACCATCAACAGTGGGCGCGGATCGTTGGTGAACAGGTCGTTCTGCCGTTCGATGTCCATGACGTCGGCGTGCCTGGTGATCGCCCAAAACGGTTTGTAGCCTTCGGCTTCGACCCAGGAGACCGGCGCGTGGGCCCGCAGGTAGGTCAGCGCCTCGTGTAACCGCTTCTCGTCGGCGTAGGCCGATGGGTCGGCCAGCACCCGCGCGGCCTCATCCATGATCCGGGTACCCATCTGGTTCTCCTCAGGTGCGGTGGCCGATCAGGGCTTCCACCCCTCCTGGGCCGGCGGTGCTCGCCGCGTCGGGTCGATGTTCGTCGCTCGGCGGTCACCGGTCAACACCGCATCCCACGATCGCGCGAATTTCGGCCGCCGGCATTGGAAAGGCTTTCCTTCCTACGGGCGCATCGCCCGGGATTCGCCCGGATTTAGGGCCGTTCGGCCCTAGGTCGGTGCGGTGTGGCCTCGGAATACTTGGGCGGCTTGATGATTACCGGTCCGGCATCCGGACGTGTGGAGGTAACGCATGACCGCTGAGGCGCCGCCCACCGCCGCCCTGGAGGCCCGCCGGCCGTTTCCCGATCGCATCGGCCCCAAGGGCAACCTGATCTACAAAGTCATCAGCACGACCGACCACAAGATGATCGGCATCATGTACATGGTCGCGTGCTTCGTCTTCTTCTTCATCGGCGGCCTGATGGCGCTACTGCTGCGCCTCGAGCTGGCCCGGCCCGGGCTGCAGTTCTTGTCGAACGAGCAGTACAACCAGCTGTTCACCATGCACGGCACGGCGATGCTGCTGTTCTATGCGACGCCCGTCGTCTTCGGGTTCGCCAACCTGGTGCTGCCCCTGCAGATCGGCGCGCCGGACGTGGCGTTCCCGCGGCTCAACGCGTTGTCGTTCTGGCTGTTCGTCTGCGGGGCCCTGATCGCATTGGGCGGCTTCGTCATTCCCGGCGGCGCGGCCGATTTCGGGTGGACCGCATACACCCCGCTGTCCGATGCCGTGCACAGCCCCGGCGCGGGTGGGGACCTGTGGATCCTGGGGGTGGGCGTCGGGGGCCTGGGCACCATTCTTGGGGCGGTCAACATGATCACGACCGTGGTGTGCCTGCGCGCGCCCGGCATGACCATGTTCCGCATGCCCATCTTCACCTGGAACATCCTGGTCACCAGCGTGCTCGTCCTGATCGTCTTCCCCCTGCTGACCGCCGCCTTGTTCGCCCTGGAGGCCGACCGCCGCCTCGGCGCGCACATCTACGACCCGGCCAACGGCGGGGTGATGCTGTTCCAGCATTTGTTCTGGTTCTTCGGGCATCCGGAGGTGTACGTCATCGCGCTGCCCTTCTTCGGCATCATCTCCGAGATCGTCCCGGTGTTCTCCCGCAAGCCGCTGTTCGGCTACACCACGCTGGTGTACGCGACGCTGGCGATCGCCGCGCTGTCGATAGCCGTATGGGCCCACCACATGTACGCCACCGGAGCCGTGCTGCTGCCGTTCTTTTCGTTCATGACGTTCCTGATCGCAGTGCCGACCGGCATCAAATTCTTCAACTGGATCGGGACCATGTGGAAGGGGCAGTTGACGTTCGAGACACCGATGCTGTTCGCGATCGGCTTCCTGCTGACGTTCCTGATCGGCGGGCTGACGGGCGTGCTGCTCGCCAGCCCACCGCTCGACTTCCACATCACCGACACCTATTTCGTGGTGGCGCACTTCCACTACACGCTGTTCGGCACGATCGTCTTCGCCACCTATGCGGGCATCTATTTCTGGTTTCCGAAGATGACCGGGCGCCTGCTCGACGAACGACTGGGCAAGCTGCATTTCTGGCTCACCTTTGCAGGCTTCCACACCACCTTTCTGGTCCAGCACTGGCTGGGCGACTCCGGCATGCCGCGCCGCTACGCCGACTACCTACCGACCGACGGTTTCCAGACCCTCAACCTCGTCTCCACCATCGGAGCGTTCATCCTTGCCGCCTCCGTGCTGCCGTTCGTGTGGAACGTGTTCAAGAGCTGGCGCTATGGCGAGCCCGTCTTGGTGGACGACCCGTGGGGTCACGGCAACTCGCTGGAGTGGGCAACCAGCTGCCCGCCGCCGCGGCACAACTTCACCGAGCTGCCCCGGATCCGTTCGGAGCGGCCGGCTTTCGAGCTGCACTACCCGCACATGGTGGGGCGGATGCGCGCCGAGGCCTACGTGGGCCGCCGGCGAGTCGCGAGCGCGACCGCCGCTGCGGGCGCAGTCGCACCGGACGGGCCCCGATAAGCTCGCCAGTCCGGCTTCAATCGCGGGCATGCGGTCGAGGACCGTCAGCCGTGCGGCGCCTCGGAGATCTTGGTGTCCGGCTTGCCCAACGTCTGGCAGTACGTCAGCGCCGACAGTCGGGTGGCCGAGATCTCGGCATTGGACGGGTCCGTGCCGTTCTTGTCCTTCAGCATCTTGCTGACTTCGTCGTTCTGCTTCTTCTCGTCCTGCGAGGTGAAGTCCTTGCACTTGGTGTCGCCGCCGGTGTTGATGACCTGTGAGGCCGAACACGCGCTGCACAGCAGCACGGCGATGGCGAAGGTGGCGGCCGCGATTTGCTTCATCGTTTGCCTTCCTGGAGCTTCAGTAGTGGTATCAGTACACCAAATCGGCCGATTTGAAACCCTCCGGTCCGGTAGCCCCCGGCGACTGGGTCGTTTGCGCGGCGGGCGGCCGGCGGGCGAACGGGAATAACTGCCCGGTCCGCACGGTCTTCTAGGGGTCGTCGCTCCGAACGCATCCGAACCCGAAGGGGGAACCGTCGGTGTCCTGGTCCAACGGGTCCGCTCCGCCCTCGCCGGTGGCCGCCCGGAACGCGGGCGATCGTCCGGATCAGGACCGGGGCGTGTTCGTCGGCGTGCTGGTGCTGTTGCTCTCGATCGGCTGGGTCGCCAACCACTTCGTCGCGTTGATGCCCCTGCTGAGCGTCCGGCAACATCTGAGCCCGGCCACCCTCGAGGCGATCTTCGGCGTCTACGCACTCGGGCTGCTGCCGGGTCTGCTCGCCGGCGGGCGCGCATCGGACGCGTTCGGACGCCGCTCGGTGGCGCTGGCGGGTTCGGCGACCGCCGTGGTGGGGACCGTGGCGATGCTGTGCTCGCAGCAATACGACGTCCTGCTGCTGGGCCGCCTGATCGTCGGGCTCGGGGTGGGGTTGGCCATGAGTTCCTGCACCGCGTGGGCCTCCGACCTGAAGGGTCCCGCCGGCGCGGCCACCGCCGGGGCCGTGTTGATGGGCGGCTTCGCGATCGGACCGTTCGCGGGCGGGTTGATCGCCGAGGCGGGCCCGTCCGGCATTCGGTTGTCGTTCGGGATCGCGGCCGCCGTCGGGGTGGCGGCGATGGCGGCCGCGGTCGTCGCGACGCGGCGGGTGGGGGCCGCAACGCCGGGAACCGCAC
>NZ_GG770553.1:600037-640066 GCF_000164135.1 Mycobacterium parascrofulaceum ATCC BAA-614
TCCCGACCGGTTCCGCGGCTTCGCCACCCTCCCGATGCGCGACCCCGCCGCGGCGGCCAGCGAGCTCGAACGCACCGTGCGCGACCACGGCTTCGTGGGCGCCCTGATCAACGGCCACGTCGACGGCCGCTACCTCGACGACACCTTCTTCTGGCCGGTCTTCGAATCCGCCGAAAAACTCGGCGTCCCAATCTTTCTGCACCCCACCATTCCGCCGCAACCCGTGATCGACGCCTACTACGCTGGCTTCGATCCGAAAATCTCGGCGCGGTTGGCGGCCGCCGGGGTGGGCTGGCACATCGACACCGGCGTGCACTGCCTTCGGCTGATCCTGGGCGGGGTGTTCGACCGATTCCCGCAGCTGCAAATCATCGTGGGCCACCACTTCGAGGCCCTGAGCTGGATGGGCTGGCGGACCGACTACTCGTTTCCGGCGGCGGAGACCGGCCTCAAACGCACCGTCAAGGAATACCTTCGGGAGAATTTCTACGGTGGCATCCTCGCCGGCGACTTCTACACCCAGCAGCCCGGCGCCATGGACCCCAGCTGGAGCCTGTCCTTCAACGCCTACCTGGCGATGGTCAACGTCATCGGCATCGATCGCATCGTGTTCACCGCCGACTACCCCTACGGCAACATGCAGGCCTGCCGGCAGTTCCTCGATCGGATGCCGATCAGCGAGGACGTTCGGGAAAAGATCGCCCACCGCAACGCCGAACGCCTGCTGAGACTCTGAGCCGCAGGGTGATTCGTTTGTCGTCGTGGGCGAAGAGCCGCCCGGTCGGGCGGGTGTGGTTGACTGCGTCCGTGCAAAGGGAACCGGAACTGGCGCGGCGCTTCTTCGATCGGTTCGAGCCGGTGCATGCCGTGACGTATTTCGCGCCGGAGGCGCGCGCCGCGTTGGACGGGCTGGGTTACCGGGGTTTCTGGATGGGTTACTTCGCGGCCCGCTCCGCGCCGTTGGGCATGGTGCCGCACCAAGTGGTGGCCGCGATCTTCTACAACTTCGCCGCCGAGCGCGTCGCCAAGGCGCTGCCCGCGGCGTGGCAGGTCGCCGGCCCCGACGCGGCGTTGCGCGCCCGGCAGCAATCCGCCGTCGCGGCGCTGCGCCGCCACGGGCTCGATGACAGCGAAAACGTCCGTGTTGCCGCGGAATTGGCGGGCCGGGCCGCCCGCGGGGCGCCGGTCGACGCCCGGCCGCTGTTCGCCGCGAACCTGGCGCTGCCGTGGCCGGACGATCCGCTCGCAGCGCTGTGGCACGCGACGACGCTGCTGCGCGAACACCGGGGCGACGGCCACGTGGCGGTGCTGGCCGCCGCCGGCATCTCGGGCCGGGAATCCAATGTGCTGCATGCCGCCGCCGGCGGGATCCCGCGCGAGTACATCGCGCGCACCCGTGATTACGACGAGGCGGCGTGGCGGCACCACGAGCAACGCCTGGCCGCCCGCGGCCTGCTTGGCGACGACGGCTCGCTCACCGCGGCCGGCCGGGAACTGAAGGACCACATCGAACGGTCCACCGATGCCCTGGGCCTGTCGGCCCTCGACGCGCTCACCGACGACGAGGTGGAGGCGCTCTTCCGCGCACTGACACCGATCACCCGTGCGGTGGTCGCCGGCGGCGATGTGCCGGGCCTCACGCCGATGACCTTGCGCCGCCACGAATTGCACGACGACAGTGCACATCTGCCCTCTTAACCGCGTGGCGCGTGTCGGGAGCTGCCCGCAACTACGTGTCGTGAGCGGCGGGTTAGCCTGAGCCCATGAGCAGCCAGCGGATACCCGGCGGTGTGGTGCACAAACTTCCCGAGGACCTGCGCGAGTCGCTGGTCGGCAACGCCACGGCGCTTGCGGCCTGGCGGGACATCACGCCGTTGGCCCGCAACGAGTTCATCTGCTGGGTCGAGGACGCCAAGCAGGAGTCGACCCGCCGGCGCCGCATTCGCCGGACCCAGGAGGAACTGGAGGAAGGCAAGCGGCGCCCGTGCTGCTGGCCCGGGTGCAAGCACCGCGAGCGCACGGGCAGATAGCGCTTGTCAGCGGGCGAGCGGCTTGTAGAAGACCAGGCCGTTGCCCTTGTTGTCGTATACGACGGCGCGGCGTTCGTGCGCGTCGTCGTAGGGCCCCTTGACGATGCCCCCGCCGCTGGCCTCCACCGCCTTCGCCGCGGCGTCGACATCGGCGGTCTTGACGCCGACCACGACCTGACCGGGGATGGGATGGTCGACGGCGGTCGCCAGCGCGAGGGTGACCTGCCCGCCGTCGAGGGCCGCAAAGTGCGCCCCATCGCGGAATTTCAGCGGCATCCCCAAGGTTTCGCTGTAGAACCGGATCGACTCGTCAAGGTCATCGGTCGACAGGATGACCATCTTCACTTCGTGCTCGCTCATCGGACCTCCTCGGGGTGAATGGCATAGAGACTAAGCCGGGGAGGGCTGGTTCGAAAGGTGCGCGAAGGAAACGGATCAGCGGGGGCTGCGGGCGCGGGCTGGGTGCGCCGCCGGGCAGTCAGCCGCGGCCGGCCGGAACTATCTGTCCGTCAAGGTAATCCATCGGCGGACCATTCCCGTGGCCGGCGTCACGGTCGGCCACCGCGGTGGCCATCGCCGTCCCATCCTGAATGGTTCCGACGATGTCCACATGGTCGTTGACCGCGAAATGCTTTGCGGTGCTTGCAAGTTGACCGCCGTGCCCGATAAAGGTCGTGTCGGGGGTGACGAGATAGGTCTGAATGTACCCGTTGGCGCTGCGCGCGGTGACCGAGCCCGCCGACACCGCGATCACCGTGCCCTCTTGGCGCACGGGCTGGGCGGCGGCCGGCGGATCCTGACTCGCCTCAATCGTCCGCTTTTCGCTGTGCGGTGCGTTGAGCACCAGGGCCGCGCACGCCGCCACGCACAGCACCGAGCCGGACAGCATCTCGCACGCGGCGGCGACGCCCGACCCGCGGCCCGCGCGTCGCTCGGCCGGCCTTCTTTGCTCGGCGGTCGCCGTCATCCGATGCCTGGCACTCACGATCAGCCCTCCCCTGCGGTTTTGCGCAGATGTGGCTCGGCGCACACCGAAACAGGTTGTTGGCTGTCGTTTTACCCCGGTCTCAGGGGTGATAAACCGATCGGTGGCAGGTCACCGGGCGGCGGGGTGGGTCAGCCCTTGGCGAGCGTGAATTGCGCGACGTCGGTGTAACCCTCGCGGAACAGGTCGGCGCAGCCGGTCAGGTACTTCATGTACCGGTCGTAGACCTCTTGGGACTGGATCGCGATGGCCTCGTCGCGGCGCGACTCGAGCGCACCGGCCCACGTGTCGAGGGTGCGGGCATAGTGCAGGCGTAGCTGCTGGACCCGCTTGACGGTAAAGCCGGCGCGCTCGGCGTGCTCGATGACGGTCTTGGCCGCCGGCAGGTCCCCGCCGGGGAAGATCTCGTCCATGATGAATTTCATGAACCGCAGCTTCGTCATGGTGATGGGCAGCCCCCGTTCCTCGAATTCTTCGCGGCTGGGCTGGATGATGGTGTGCAGCATCATCACGCCGTCGGCGGGCAGCGCCTCGTAGGCCATCTTGAAGAAGTCGGGGTAGCGGTCGCGCCCGAAGTGCTCGAAGGCGCCGATGGACACGATGCGGTCGACGTGTTCGTCGACTTGCTCCCAGCCCTGCAGCAGCACCCGCTTGCTGCGCGGGCTCGGATGCTGATCCAGACGCTGCTGCACGTGCGCCTGCTGGTTGCGGCTCAGCGTCAGGCCGACGACGTTGACGTCGTAACGCTCGAGCGCCCGGACGATCGTGGTGCCCCAGCCGCAGCCGATGTCCAGCAGCGTCTGACCGGCCTCCAGCCCGAGTTTGCCGAGCGACAGATCGACCTTCGCGAGCTGCGCCTCTTCGAGGGTCATGTCGTCGCGTTCGAAATAGGCGCAGCTGTAGGTCCGCGTCGGATCCAGGAAGAGCGCGAAGAATTCGTCGGACAGGTCGTAGTGCGCCTGCACGTCGTCGAAATGCGGCTCTAGGCTTGCGGGCTCGCTGCGGTTTTCCGGCACAAACAACCTCTGACGTCGGTGGGGTTCAGCGGCGCGCGATCGAGGTCGATCTACACGCCGGTGCCCCAGTGTATCCGCCCGGTGTACGCCGCCCCGATGGAGCTTTCCCGGCCGGTTGACTGGTCCGCCCCCATGGGACACCATGGCCGCGGACCGTAGCGGTGAGGGAGGCGGGACGTCGGTATGACTGACATCACGATGCTGATCCTCGCCGACCATGAGTGGTTCCGCGAACAGTTCGCCGCGCTGGACTATCTGCAGGCGCAGACGCCGAACGACGAAACCGCGCTGGCTCGGGTGTGGCATCCCCTCGCCGACAAGCTGGACGTGCACGCTTACATCGAAGAGAAGATCTTCTACCCGCAGCTGCTGAAGCGGGGAACGGAGGACGCCGAAGGCGAGACGCTCGACGCCATCGGGGACCACAACGACATTCGCGACGGGGTGCGCGACGCCAACGCGGCCCGCGTCGGCACCGATCAGTGGTGGGCGGCGGTGGGCCGCACCCGCGAGGCCAACGACGACCACATGGGCGAGGAAGAGCGGGAAGGGTTGTCCGATTTCCGGCGGACCGCCCCCATCGGCCTTCGGGAAGCCCTGGGGCAGCAGTACAGCGATTTCATGGCCGAACATCCCACCACCGAGGGGCTGCCGATCGTCGACCGCGACCCCGAAGGCTATGTCGAGGAGATCGAGGCCGACAACCCGTCGGAACCCCGGGGGCGGTCCCGGCCCGACGACTTTTCGCTTCGCATCGGCAGCCTGAAAGGTCAGTGAGTTCCCGTCGACCTGGCCCGGTCGCTACGATCGGCCACCGGTCGATGGAGACGATAGAGCCGGTTGGGAGTGCGCTTTGTTCCGCCCACGAAACTTCTGGGTACGCAATCTGTCGATGATTGCACGGGGCCGCCGGAGGAAATGGGCACGGGACGACATCCGAGTCGCCGATCCGGCCATGCGCAGCACCATCCTGGGGACCGCGATCGGCAACTTCATGGAGTGGTACGACTTCGGGGTCTACGGTTACATCGCCACCACGATCGCCCAGGTCTTCTATCCCGGTAAGAGCGTCAGCGGCGTCCACCTGATCGCGACGTTCGGCACGCTGGCGGCGGCGTTCGTGGTGCGGCCGCTCGGCGGGTTCATCTTCGGTCCGCTCGGCGACCGCATCGGGCGGCATCGGGTTCTCGTCGTCACCATCCTGATGATGACGGTGAGCACCACCGTGACGGGTCTGCTGCCCGGCTACAGCGTCATCGGAATCTGGGCGCCGATCCTGCTCGTCATCGCCCGCATCTTTCAGGGCCTGTCGACGGGCGGGGAATACGTCGGCGCGATGACCTATCTGGTCGAGCAGGCGCCCGACCACAAGCGCGGCATGATGGTCGGCTTCCTGCCGATGGGCAACCTGGTCGGGTTCGTGCTCGCCGGGATGATGGTGACCGGGCTGCAAACCTGCCTGCCGGATGACGCCATGCTGACCTACGGTTGGCGGATCCCGTTGCTGCTGGGTGCGCCCTTCGGCTTGTTCGCGCTCGTTCTGCGGCTGCGACTCAAGGAGTCGTCCGCCTACCAGGACGCGACCGAGGGCGCGCAGCCGTCGGGCGGGCGCCGGCAGCAATTTCGGCGCACGGTCGTGGACCAGTGGCGGGGCCTGCTGATCTGCGCGGCTCTCGTGCTCACCTCTCAGGTCGCCGACTTCATGCTGACCGGCTACCTGCCGACGTACCTCAAGCTGTTCGTGCGCGTCGGCCACACCGCCGGCCTGGTGATGATCGTGGTGACGCTGGCGATCCTGATGGCCACCGTGGTCCTGGTCGCGGCGCTGTCCGACCGCATCGGGGTCAAGCCGATCATGTGGACGGGCTGCGCACTGCTGATCGTGGGGTCCATTCCGGCGTTCCTGCTCATCCGATTCGGCGGCATCTACCCGGTGATCTTCGTCGGCGTGCTGCTGATCGGATTGATGGAGTTGTGCTTTGACAGCACCGCGCCCGCCATGCTGCCCGCCCTGTTCCCCACCAACGTGCGCTACGGATCGCTGGCGATTTCCTACAACATCTCGATATCGGCCGTGGGCGGGACCACGCCGCTGATCGCCCAGGCGTTGGTCTCCGGCACCGGCAACGTCATGGCGCCCGCCTACATGCTGATCTTCGGTGGCCTGGTGGGCGCAGTCACGCTGTTGTTCACCCCCGAGGTCGCCGGGAAGCCGCTGCCGGGGTCCGGGCCCGCGGTGGAAAGTGAGCGGGAGGCGCGCGCGCTGGCCGACGACGTCAGGTAGCGCCGGCGCGAACGAAAGACGTTGACAAGGCCACGCATTCGGGTGGCTTTCGCGAAACGACCAATCGGCGCTTCGTGACGTTTATTTTGCGTCTCCCGGCCTATCTCTAAGGGCATGAGGAGCGCTTTTCACCAGCGGTTGGGGACCCTTACCCAACAGCTGGGGCTGATGTGCGCGATGGCCGGGGAGGCCGTCGGGCAGGCCACGGAGGCGCTGCTGAACGCCGACTTGGTGCAGGCCGAACGCGTCATCGCCGCCCAGGTGGACATGGTCGCCGTCAACGCCCGCGTCGAGGAGACGGCGTTCGGGCTGCTGGCGTTACAGGCACCGGTGGCCACCGACCTGCGGGCGGTGGTCAGCGCAATCCGGATCGCCGCGGACGCGCAGCGGATGGGCGCGCTGGCCGTACACGTGGCCGAGATCGCGCGCATGCGGCATCCCCGCCCCGCCGTGCCGGACGACGTGCGCCAATACTTCACCGAAATGGGCGCGTTGGCGGGACAATTGGCCGGCGGCGCCCGAGAAGTGTTGTTGTCCCAGGATCCTCGCCGGGCGGCGCAGATTCGCCGCGACGACGACGCGATGGACGAACTGCACCACCAATTGCTGGCCGAGCTGATGGATCGCGGGTGGACCCATGGCATCGCCGCGGCGGTCGACGTCACCTTGTTGGGTCGCTTCTACGAGCGGTTCGCCGACCATGCCGTGCAGATCGCTCGGCGGGTCATCTTCCAGGCCACCGGCCACTAAGCGAAAGCCGCTGACGCGAAACGCTTTTCGGGAGCCGGTGTGAGAATCCGCGGCGTGGGTATATAAGCGTGGTGCGTGCTCGCCGTCGTCATCCCGTCGCCCCCGCCGGCGCCCCGACCGGCCCGGGGCGCTGATGGCACGGCCCAAGCCGGTTCCCGATGACCTGCGCCGGCTGGCGGAAGCACACGGGGTGGCGACGTCCTACCGCAACGAGCGGCGCGAACCCGTCGAGGTCGACGCCGACGTCGTGATCCGGGTGCTCGAGCTGCTCGACGTCGATGCCGCCGGCGAAGCCGGCCGCCGCCAGGAGCTGGCCCGGCTGGCCGAACGCGACCGCGCGGGCGCCCTGGCGCCCACCCTCGCCGTGCGCGTGGACGGGCGTCCCCGGCCGCTGCCCGGAGCCGCCCTGTTGGTGAGCGAGGACGGCACCCGGACCGAGGTGCGCGACGAGCTGCCGAGCGACCTGGCCCCGGGCTGGTACCGGCTGCACCTGCGCGACGGCCAGCAGGCGACCCTGGTGGCGGCCCCGCCGCGGGTCCCGCCGACGCCGGCGACCTGGGGCTGGATGCTGCAGCTGTACGGATTGCGCTCGTCGCGGTCCTGGGGCGTCGGCGACTTGGGCGACCTGCGGGAGTTCGTGAACTGGACCGCGTCCGAACACGGCGCGGGCGCGGTGCTGCTCAACCCGCTGCACGCGCCGGGTCCGACGCATCCCGTGCAGCCGTCGCCCTACACCCCGTCCAGTCGCCGGTTCGCCAATCCGCTGGCGCTGCGCGTCGAGGACCTCGGCGCCTACCCGCGAGCCGACGCCGACACCCGCGCCGAGGTGGACGCGCTGCGGGTCTCGGCGACCACCGACCGCATCGACTACGACCTCGTGTGGGCGGCCAAGCGCTCGGCGCTGGAGCTGTTGTGGCGCGCCGAGGGCCGGCCCGACCCGCTGGACGGCCCGGCCGCCGGCGCGGGGCTGCGCGACTGGGCCACCTACTGCGCGCTGGCCGAGCGGCACGGTGGCCGGTGGACCCGCTGGCCCACACCGCTGCGCGACGTCGCGGGGGCGGCGGTGACGGCGGCCCGGCGAGAACTCGCGCCGAGGGTGGCGTTCCACGCGTGGGTGCAGCACCGCTGCGAGGAGCAGCTGACCGCCGTGCGCGACGCCGCCCGCGACGCGGGCATGGCGCTCGGCGTGCTGCACGACCTGCCGGTCGGGGTGGACGCGGACGGCGCGGACGCGTGGGCGCTGGCCGACGTGCTCGCCACCAGCGTGAGCATCGGGGCGCCGCCGGACAACTTCACCCCGCGCGGACAGGATTGGGGCCTGCCGCCGTTTCGGCCGGACCGCCTCGCCGCGACCGGTTACGCCGCGCTGCGGGACATGCTGCGCGCGGTGCTCGGGCACGCCGACGGGCTGCGGATCGACCATGTCGCCGGGTTGTGGCGGCTGTGGTGGATTCCCCCGGGGGACGGCCCCGATCGCGGCACCTATGTGCACTACGACGCCGACGTCATGCTCGCGGTGTTGGCGCTGGAAGCGCACCGGGCGGGAGCCACCGTCGTCGGCGAGGATCTGGGCACCGTCGAACCGGAGGTGACCAAGGCGCTGGCCGACAACGAGATGCTGGGGTGCGCGGTGTCCTGGTTCACCCGCGACGAATCCGCGCCGGGCGAGCCGCTGCTCCCGCCGGCGAAGTGGCCGTCACGGGCGGCGGCCAGCCTGTCCACCCACGACCTGCCGACGGCGGCGGGTTTCCTGCGCGGCGAACACGTGCACGTCCGCGCCGAACTCGGTCTGCTCGACGACGTGCCGGGCGAGCAGTCGGTGGCCGACAAGGAGCGCGCCGAGTGGGTGGAACTGCTGCGCTCCGAGGGGCTGTTGTCGGGCCCCGACCCGGACGAGGCGGCGATCATCACCGCGATGCACCGCTTGCTGGCGGCGACCCCGAGCCGGTTGAAATTGATTTCGCCCTACGACGTCCTGGGCGAACCCCGCCAGCCCAACCTGCCGGGCACGGTCGACGAGTACCCGAACTGGCGGCTGCCGCTGCCGGAGACGCTGGAGGAGCTGCGCGCCGACCCGAGGGTCGCCGAGATCACCGCCGCCTTCCGCGCTGCACCCTGACCGCTCTCGCCGTTCAGGCCGACCGCAGCACCAACAGCTCGCTCGTCAGCGTCCCGTCGTCGAGCAACCGCCCGATCTGTGCGCTCTGCCGCTCGGCCAGCTGCCAGGCCTCGGTGTGCCCGTACCGGTCGCTCAGGGCCTGCGTCACGGTGTCGATCCGCTGGCTCCACGTGTCGGAGATCGCCGGAAGCTCCGCGGTGCCGAGCCGGCTCTCGACCCGCAACGCGGCTTCGGCCACCAGCTCGAGCAGCCCGTCGGGCGTCGGAAAATGGTTGCCCTCCAGCACCTCGTCGGCGATGTCACCGTGGGCGAGGAAGACCAACAAGCCGATGCGCCCGCCCGGCCGCACGATGCGCCGCAACTCCCCGAGCACCGCGAGCTGATCCGGAGTGGTGCTCAGCACGCCCAGCGCCCATGCCGCGTCGAAGCTCGATTCCGCCATGGGGAGGGCCGCCCCCTCCGCGCACACCACCGGAAAGCCGAACAATCTCCGCGCCGCGCGGCAGGCACCGGTTTCCGGCTCGACCAGGACCGGCACCACCGATCGGGCGCGCGCCGCGTAGGCGGCGGGCCCGCCGACGCCCGCCCCCGAGTCCAGCAACGTGGCGCCCGACGCCAGCCCCATCTGCTCGATCAGCCAGTCCAGGGCATTCGGACTGCCGCTCCCACGGCAGCCCGCGGGCACGTGGTATTCCGGGCCCAGGTCGGCGGCCACCCGCGCCGTCCACTCCGCGACGGTGTCGAACTCCGCCTCCATCGCTTCGGTCATCGGCGCCCTCTCCTCAGCATCACTACGTTCTGCATCGTCGCCGGCGCGCGTCATCGGCGCCCCTCTCTTATCCGCCGCCCGATCTCGGCCTTGATCTCCGCGCCGATGCGCGGGCCCGACGCGGACGCCAGGCCGGACACGTTGACTCCCTCGACGCCGTCGATCGACAGCAGCGCCCGGGCCTCGTCCACCGCCGCGGCGATCCCGGCGTCCACCGGATCCGGCGCGCTCAGCACCCGCTCCGTCACGGCCTGATCGAGTTCGAGCCCGGGCAAGCCCTGCAACACCGCCGCGGAGACGCTGTCGGTGAACGCCGCGACCGCCGCGATCACGGGAATCGTCAGCCCCGCCGCGCGCGCCGTCGTGATGAAATCGGCGACCATGCCGGGAAAGGGCACGTGGTTGAGCACCGCCAGGCTCGCCCCGGCCCGTTGCTTCTCGACCAGCCGGGCCGGCCGGGCGTGGACGGGCGGCGCGGTCGGTGTTTCGGGCACCGCGGCGACGACCCCCGTCGACGCGGCCAGCGAAACGAGGCGTGGGCCGTCGAGGTCGAAGGTCTGCGTGACGTCCGGGCGCACGTCGTAGCCGCGCCCGTCGCCGGTCACGCACAACACCGTCTCGACGTCGATGCTGCGCAACCCGCGCAGTTCCTGCTCGAGGACCACGCGGTTGCGATCGCGGCACGACAGCGTGATCCACGGCGTCACCCCGGCGTCGAGCAGCAGCGACCCCAACAGCGTGGGCGGAAAGTCGGGTTTGTTCTGGTGCTCGCCGACCAGGACCGCGTCGCATCCCGGCGCCAGAACGGCGGCGGTCGCCGCGAGGTCGTCGCGATCGAACGGGGTGCAGCTGAAGTCGGTGAGCACCAGCGGTGCGCGCACGCGCCACGGTGCGGGTTGGTGGCCCGACCACGCCACCACGTCGTCGAACGCGCACGCGCCCGGCCGCATTTCGCACTGGCCGTCGGGGCGCACCCCGCCGCACGGCCCGAACTCCATCCGCTTCGGACACTCCGGACCCGCCGACATCTTCACTCCTCGAGCGCCAGTGTTCGCATGCATGTACCCAAACGGTCGCGGCCGCAAGCGCTTCGGTTGGCACCGTCTTTTCGGATTAGCAAACGCTCACTTCGGCTACTAGGAGATGGTCGTGTGCCGCGTGGACGGCGCAGCGAAGGATTGGGGTTGACCATGGAACCGATATCGCCGACGGACGCGCTGTTCCTCGTCGGGGAGTCCCGCGAACACCCGATGCATGTGGGATCGCTGCAGCTGTTCGAACCGCCCGAGGACGCCGGGCCCCATTTCGTCCGCGAGTCCTACCAGGCCATGCTCGAGTGCACGGACGTCCAGCCGCTGTTCCGCAAGCACCCGGCCTTCTTCGGTGGGCTGACCAACCTCGCGTGGTCGTTCGACAACGACGTCGAGCTCGACTACCACCTGCGCCGTTCGGCCCTGCCCGAGCCGGGGCGGGTGCGTGATCTCCTGGAGCTGACGTCCCGGCTGCACGGCAGCCTGCTCGACCGCCACCGCCCGATGTGGGAGGCCCACCTCGTCGAGGGGCTACAAGACGGCCGGTACGCCGTGTACACGAAGTACCACCACTCGCTCATGGACGGCGTGTCCGCGATGCGGCTGGTGCAGCGCGCCTTCACCCCCGACCCGAACGACGACCAGGTGCGGGTCCCGTGGAGCCTCGGGCCCCGCAAACGCGGGGGCGGGCAGAAACGCCAGTCGCTGCTGGAGCGGGCCGGCCGCACGGCGGGGTCCGCGCTCGCCCTCGCGCCGTCCACGCTGAGGCTGGCCCGCGCCGCGCTGCTCGAACAACAGCTCACGATGCCGTTCCGGGCGCCGCGGAGCATGTTCAACGTCCGGATCGGCGGTGCCCGGCGGGTGGCCGCGCAGTCGTGGTCGCTGGACCGGATCAAGGCGGTCAAGTCCGCGGCCGGGGTGACGGTCAACGACGTCGTGCTCGCCATGTGCGCCGGCGCCCTGCGCACCTACCTCCTGGAGCAGAACGCCCTCCCGGACGCCCCACTGACGGCGATGGTGCCGGTCAATCTCCGCAAGTCCGACGACGAACGCGGCGGCAACATGGTGGGAACGTTCTTGTGCAACCTCGCGACCGACCTGGACGACCCGGCGCGGCGGCTCGACGTCGTCAGCACGTCCATCCGCGACACCAAAGCGGTGTTCCAACAACTGCCGCCGGTTCAGCAGCTGGCGCTGTCGGCGTTCAACATCGGCGGCCTGTTCTTCGGGCTGATCCCCGGCTACCTGTCGGCGGCGTCACCGCCGTTCAACATCGTCATCTCCAACGTTTCGGCCGGCCCCTCCGAACCGCTGTACTGGCGTGGCGCACGGCTGGACGGCAACTATCCGCTGTCCATCCCCCTCGACGGTCAGGCGGTCAACATCACCGTGACCAACAACGCCGACAACCTCGACTTCGGGCTCGTCGGCTGCCGCCGCAGCGTCCCGCACCTGCAACGGTTGCTCGGCCACCTCGAGACGTCGCTGAAGGACCTCGAGCGCGCGGTCGGGGTGTAGGCGGGTGGCCGTCAGTGCCTGGTGGTGTAGTCCAGGCACACCGTCGTGCCGTTCGGGCGGGCGTTGATGGTGCAGTGATCGGCGAGCGCGTGCATCAGCGCGATGCCGCGCGACCGCCGCGGATCGCTGAGCCGCTGCGCCGGCGGGTGCTGCCAGGACCCGCGGTCGCTGACGCACACGCTGATCGCCTGCGCGGCGAGATCGTGGCTGCCCTGCAGTTTCATGGTGCCGACCGTGCGGTGGGTCCGGTACGCGTGCTCGACGCAGTTGGCCAGCGCCTCGTTGACGCTCAGAATGATGTCGTCGCGAACCTCCGCGGGGGCCTCAGTCGCCTCGTGAAGCCACCGGCGCAGGACGCGACGCCATTCCGCCGCCGTGACGGCGTCGGCGGCACCGGCGCAGGTCAGCCGCGCGGGCGTCACGACCGTGGGTGCAAGTAGTGAGGTCATGCTAAGCGCATACCCAATTGCGGGCCGGGTACTAACCCGTTCGCCGTCTCGCTTTGGCCACAGGCGGGTACAGGTTCGGAATCGGGTTGCCGTACAACGAGATACCGAGGGATTCTATGGACTTCCGTGCATTCATCGAGCCACAGCAGGGCGCGAGTTACGCCGATCAGGTCGCCGTCGCGAAAACCGCGGAGCAGCTGGGGTTTTCCGCGTTCTTCCGGTCCGACCACTACCTGGCGATGAGCGGCGACGGGCTGCCCGGTCCGACCGATTCGTGGGTGACCCTGGGCGCGATCGCGCGGGAGACGTCGAGCATCCGGTTGGGCACGTTGGTGACGTCTGCCACATTCCGCCACCCGGGTCCGCTGGCCATCGCGGTCGCGCAAGTGGACGACATGAGCGGCGGACGTGTCGAATTCGGCCTGGGCAGTGGCTGGTTCGAAAAGGAACACCAGGCGTACGGCATTCCTTTTCCGCCGTTGCGGGAGCGGTTCGACCGGCTCGGTGAGCAGCTGGCGATCGTCACCGGGTTGTGGACGACAAGGCCCGGTGCGACCTACGACTACGCCGGCGAGTACTACACCATCGCCGGTTCGCCTGCGCTGCCCAAACCGGCGCAGAGCCCGCATCCGCCGATCGTCATCGGGGGGCTCGGCGCCCACCGCACTCCCCGGCTGGCGGCGAAGTATGCGGCCGAGTTCAACGTTCCGTTCGCGCCGCCCGACGTGACCGAGAAGCAGTATCAGCGGGTGGCGCAGGCGGTCGAGGCGGCCGGCAGACCGCCCGAATCCATGGTCTATTCGAGCGCTTTCGTGCTCTGCGCCGGCCGCGACGACCGCGAGCTGGCCCGCCGCGCCGCCGCCATCGGCCGCGACCTCGACGAGCTGCGCTCGAACAGCCCGCTGGTCGGGACCCCCGCGGAGATCGTCGACAACTTGGGCGCCTGGAGACGCATCGGCGTGCAGCGGGTCTACACCCAGCTGCTGGACCTCACCGACCTCACGCACCTCGAACTGATCGCGAGCGAGGTTATGCCGCAACTTCTTTGAGGCTCACGACGACTCGGCGTCGGCGCGTTCCTCCTCGAGCCGGTCCTTGCTGCGCAGCAGCCGCAGCAGTGTGACGAACAGCAGCCCGCCGACCATGTTGCCCACCACGGTGTAGGCGAACCAGCCCAGCCAGGTGAGGTAGCCGAACGGCGCCTCACCGGTGATCAGCGCGCCGAAGATCAATAGCGAGTCCAGGATCGAGTGGAACAACCGCAGCCCGGCGAGCAGGAACGCGGCGGCGACCGCGGCGGCGATCTTGGCGGGCACCGAATCGGTGCCGTGTTGCATCCGGGTCATCAGCGTGATGACCATGCCGCCGAGGACGGCCAGGGCCATGCTCTGCCCCGATAGCGGCGCGGTGGCGAAGTGGGTGCCGGATTCGATGGTCTGCGCGTGCAGTTCGGGGAAGCCGGTCATGATCAGCCACATGATCACCCAGCCGCCGACGAGGTTGGCGAACATGGTGCCGCCCCACAATTTGAGCAGCTGCGGGAGGCTGGCGCGCTTGGCGGCGACGGTCACGACGGGGATGATGAAGCCCTCGGTGAACAGCTCGCTGCGGCCGAGCAGCAGGGCCAAAAAGCCGATGGAGAACGCCAGGCCGGCCAGCAGCGGGCGGTGGGTGGCGTCCAGCACCGACAGGTAGGCGAGCACCCCGATCCCCACCTCGGTGCCGCCGAAAAAGCCGGTGACCAGCACGCCGCGCCAGGTGCGGTGCAGGCGCTGGGTGCCCTCGCTCAACATCCTGCTGAAGGCGTCCTCGAGCTCGTCCTCGATCGGACTGTCGGTCTGCCCGAGCTGACGCCGGGTCGTATCACTCATAGTGGATGGCCTGATACCCGAAATTAGGCCGGCGGACGTTGCGGTGTGAGGCATCTGACATGAGCCGATCCTGCCCTCACCGCCGGGGTTGTAGCACGGGGGTCACCAGTTCGCCGGTGTCGAGGTAACTCTCGAAGTTGCGGATCGCCAGCAGCGCCATCGCCCTGCGGGTCCGCTCGGTGGCGCTGCCGATGTGCGGGAACAGCACCACGTTGTCCAGCCCGAACAGCTCGGCCGGAACATGGGGTTCGTCGACGAAGACGTCCAGACCCGCCCCGGCCAGGGCGCCGCCGGCCAGCAGCTCCACCAGCGCGTCCTGGTCGACGACGCTGCCGCGGGCGATGTTGATGAGGTAACCGTCGGGCCCCAACGCCTCGAGGACGACGCGGTCGACCAGGTGGCGCGCGTGGGAGCCGCCGGTGGTGGCCACGACCAGGACGTCCACCGACTCGGCCAGCTCCACCGGGGATTCGGCATAGCGGAACGGCGATCCGTCGATGCGGCGGCGGTTGTGGTACGCGACGGCGCAGTCGAACCCGAGCAGCCGGGTCGCGATGGCCGAACCGATGCGGCCCAGCCCCAGGATCCCGACCTGCAGCCCGCTGACGTCGCGGGCGTACGGGAACGGGCCGTCGCGCACCCATTTGCCCGCCCGCACGTAGCGGTCGGCGGCGCCGAACCGGCGCAGGGTCATCAGGATCAGCCCCAGGGCGGTGTCGGCCACGGTGTCCGACAGCACGTCTGGCGTGTTGCTCACGCCGATGCCGCGGTGCTGCGCCGCCCGCAGGTCGATCAGGTCCACCCCGGCGCCGTTGTTGACGATCACCTCCAGGTTGGGCAGCGCCGCGATGGTCTCGGCGTCGACGCCGGCCGAACCCGACGTGAGCACCACCCGCACACCGGCCCCGTGCTCGGCCAGGAAGTCCGCCCGTCCCGGGCCCTCGGGGAGCCGCGGAATTTCGTAGCGCGCGGTCAGCTCCGCTTCGAACGTCCGCTCGAAACTACCGACCCGCAGCGCGCTGCTGATCTTTTTCGTCGTCACCCGTCCATCATCGAGGGTGTGAGAAATACCCGGGCGGGCGGCGGCGTTGTGGGACGCGACGGTGTCGGACATTCCCCCGGGTACCACCTCAAAACCGTCGCTTCGAGCGACCACTTGCCGAGAGGCGCGAAGACGGCACCGTCACAAACTTATTCGCTCGCGGGGGAAGCAATGCCGCCGCGGCGTGGTTGCACCGCCAATGCGCATCGGAGTTGTGTTCCCGCAGACCGAACTCGGCGGCGACCCCGGGGTCGTGCGCGCGTACGGCGAGGCCGTCGAAGGCCTCGGATTCACCCATATCCTCGCCTACGACCACGTCGTGGGCGCCGACCCGGCCGTCCACCGCGGCTGGGACGGCCCCTACGACATCGACTCGACGTTTCACGAGCCGTTCGTCGTGTTCGGCTATCTGGCCGCGCTCACCTCGCTGGAACTCGTCACCGGGGTCATCATCCTGCCGCAGCGACAGACCGCGCTGGTGGCCAAGCAGGCCGCCGAGGTCGACCTGTTGACCGGCGGGAGGTTCCGGTTGGGCGTCGGATTGGGCTGGAACGCCGTCGAATACGAGGCGCTCGGCGAGACGTTCAGCAATCGGGGCAGGCGCTCCGAGGAGCAGATCGAACTGATGCGCCGGCTCTGGACCGAACGATCGGTCACCTTCGACGGGCGGTACCACACCGTGACGGCGGCGGGCCTGGCCCCGCTGCCCACCCAGCGCCCGATCCCCGTATGGATCGGCGCGGCCTCCGACCGCGGGCTGGAGCGCGCGGGGCGGCTCGCGGACGGTTGGTTTCCGATGACGGCTCCCGGCCCCGGCCTCGAGCACGCGCGCGAACAGGTGCAGCGGGCGGCCACGACCGCCGGCCGGGACACCGCGAGCGTCGGGATGGAAGGCCGGGTCAACTGGACGGGCGACCCCGACAAGGTTGGCGCCGGCATCGCCGCCTGGCGGGCCGCGGGCGCCAGCCACCTTTCGGTCAACACGATGAACGCCGGGCTCGCGTCCGTCGACGACCACCTCGCCGTGCTGGAGCGGATCGCCGCCGACGTGAAGTAACGGCGCCGTCGGCTAGCCGGTGTTGGCCTCGACCAGGCTGAGGTGGACCGCGCGACGGTGGCGTTTGGGCGGCTTCTCGGCCCGTCCATCGGTTTCGTTGTGAACCTTGACCGTTCCGCCCGTGGCGCAGTGCCGGCGTTGCCAGTCGCTGATCGCCTGGTGCGCGGCGTGATCGAGATAATTCGCCAGCATGTGGACGGTGACCGCGGTGCGCTCGGGGATCGTCGCCAGCACACCGGTCAGCCGGGGCAGGGCCAGGAAGGTGCACGCACCTTCGATGACGACGTGCCATTCGTCGTCAACGGCCCTCGCTTCCACCTTGGCCCGCACCACGCGCCATCCGGTCACGACGATCGCCACCGCGAGCCCGATCATGACGCCGTGCAGCAGGTTGAGGAAGACGACGCCGACGATGGTTATCAGGTAGACGGCGAGATCGCCGTTGCGCAAGGCGGTCTCGATGTGTGCGGGTTTGAGCAGCTCGATCCCGATGACGATGAGCAAGCCGGCCAGCGCGGCGGTGGGGATCTGTTCGACCAACCCCGCGAAGGGCAGGGCAAACAACAGGATCCAGACCCCGTGCATGATCGTCGAGGCGCGAGTTTTGGCGCCCGCGTTGACGTTAGCCGCGCTGCGCACGATGACGCCGGCGATCGGAAGCCCCCCGATTGCGCCCGACGCCATGTTCGCCGCGCCTTGTCCGATCAGCTCGCGGTTGAAGTCGGTGCGGGGGCCGTTGTGCATGCGGTCGATGGAGACCGCGGTGAGCAGGCTTTGCACACTGGTGATGAGCGCGACGGTGATCACCGCGACCGCGACGGCGCCCCAGTCGCCGTGCGGAAGTTCCGGCAACTGCAGCGCCTCGAGCACCGATCCGTCCAGCCTGATGCGGGAAACGTTGAACGGCGCGACGATCGAGACGACCGTGACGACCACGATGGCGACCAGCGGACCGGGAATCTTGGCGACCCGGGCCGGCGCCCAGCGCCACACGACCAGGATGGCGATGACCATCAGGCCGAGAGCGAGGCCCGGGCGGTGTGCGCCGACGATTTGCGCCGGCAGACCGACTACGTTTGTCCAGGCCGAGCTTTGCGATTCACCGCCCAGCAGGACGTGCACCTGCTGCAAGGCGATGGTGATTCCGATGCCGGCCAGCATGGCGTGCACGACAACCGGAGAGATCGCCAAGGCGGCCCGGGCAATTCGGCTGACCCCCAGCATGACTTGTAGGGCTCCGGCGATGACGGTGATCAAACAGGTCACGGCCCAACCGAACTGGGAGACCACGTCGGCGACGACCACCGTGAGCCCGGCCGCCGGGCCGCTGACTTGCAACGGCGAACCACCGATACATCCGGCGACGATGCCGCCGACGATCGCCGCGATCAATCCGGACAGCACGGGGGCGTCCGAGGCGATCGCGATCCCGAGCGACAGGGGCAGTGCGACCAGGAAAACCACCAGGGAGGCCGGCAGGTCGTACGGGAGGGCCGCGCGCAACCGGTCGATCCGCGTTGGTTCCCCCGTTTCGGCGGTACGTGCACCTCCCCGTTCGGTGTGTTGCATCGACCCTCCCTGGGTTGCGCATAAGGAGCGCGTGGGATGTCGCCCGCGACGCGCCGGTCAGTGCAATGTAAATATCTGCGGCACAAGCGATCACAATGGCAAAACGTCGTCGTTCTACTGGGACGTGCCCGCTTATGGATACCGAAGGTATGGGCTGCCCAGAAGCGTCGCAACCCGACGGGCCGGGCGCATATCGAATGCAAATCTTCTCGGCGCGTACAGGTGTTGAAGCCCCGGGGATGCCCGGCTGTGCTTGGGTCAGCGAAATACCTTGGAGCGTAATTGATTTACTCCAGGACAAACACCGGTATCTGCCTCGATGTCTTGGCCTGGTATTCCGCATAGGGAGGGTAGGCGTCGACGGCCCGTTGCCACCATTGCGCGCGCTCGGCCCCGTCGAGTTCGCGCGCGCGCAGCGTGACCACTTTTTCGCCGTCTTGCAGCGTCACCTCCGGGTTGGCCTTGAGGTTGAAGTACCACACCGGATGCTCGGGGGCCCCGCCCTTCGACGCGACTATGGCGTAACGGCCGTCGTTTTCGACGCGCATCAGCGGCACATACCGCTTCTTACCGGACTTTGCGCCGGTCATGGTCAAGAGAACGACCGGTCGATCGAAAATCTCGACACCGTCGGTCGTGCCTTGTCGCAGGATCCTCTCGGTCTGCTCGCGCACCCAGTCCGTCGGGCTCAGTTCGATGTTTTCGGCCATACCCGATCTCAGCACGTAGCGGCGCGGTAGTCATCCCCCGGGGCGTACAGTGGGTTTATCGCTTAAATGGGCTAACTAATGGCGGAGAGGAGCCGGGTGAGTGGGCCGCACCGAGAACGACACATGGGATTTGGCGTCCAGCGTGGGCGCGACCGCAACCGCGGTGGCCGCCCAGCGGGCGATCGCCTCGCAAGGGCCGAACCCGCTGCTCAACGACCCCTTTGCCGATCCGCTCGTGCGCGCGGTGGGTAGCGACACCTTCGTCAGGCTCCTCGACAACGAGATCGACCGGTCAGACGACCCCCTGCTGAATCGTCGGGCCGTCAACGAGCAGATCACGGTGCGCACCCGTTACTTCGACGACTTCTTCGTCCTGGCGACCGAATCCGGTGTCCGCCAGGCGGTGATCCTGGCGTCCGGCCTGGATACCCGGGCCTATCGGTTGCTCTGGCCGGCCGGCACGGTGGTCTACGAGATCGATCAACCGGAGGTCATCGAGTTCAAGACGCGGGTACTTGCCAGCCTCGGCGCCCAACCCGCCACCGAGCGGCGCACGGTGGCGATCGACCTGCGCGACGACTGGCCGGCCGCCCTGCTCGAGGCGGGTTTCGATCCGCACGCGCGGACGGCCTGGAGCGCCGAAGGCCTCCTCGTCTACCTGCCGCCCGAGGCGCAGGACCGGTTGTTCGACAACATCGTCGCGTTGTCGGCGCCGGGCAGCCGCATCGCAACCGAACACATGGACCTGCGCAACATCCCGTCGGACTGGGCGCAGAAGCTGACGGAGCGATCGCAACGCCTGGGTTCCAAGATCAACCTGGCCGAATTGTTCTACACCGGTGACCGCAACACCGCCGCCGAATACCTGGCGGCGCATGGCTGGCAGGTCGACATCCGGACGACCGACGATGCCTTCGCCGCCCACGGGTTCGAAGTGCCCAAGGATGAGTTGGCCTCCTTCGGCGAAGACTCCGGCTACCTGACGGCCATCCTTCGTTAGGCGCCACCCCGTTGTATCAACCCCGTTGACATATATCAGCCGGATTGATACAACGGTGGTATGTCTCAGCCGACTCAAGAAATGTTCGAATCCGCCTACCGGGGCGAGGCCCCGGAGATGGGCGAGGGCAATCGGCCGCCGTGGAGCATCGGCGAGCCGCAGCCAGAGATTGCGGCCCTTATCGAGGCCGGGAAGTTCCATGGTGACGTCCTCGACGCCGGTTGCGGGGAAGCGGCGGTGTCGTTGTTCCTGGCCGAACGCGGCTTCACCACAGTGGGCCTGGACCAGTCGCCCACGGCCATCAAGCTGGCGACCGAAAAGGCCGCCAGGCGAGGCCTGGCCAATGCCACATTCGACGTCGCGGACATCAGCGCGTTCGGCGGCTACGACGGCCGCTTCGGCACCATCGTCGACAGCACCCTGTTCCACTCGATGCCCGTCGAGCTGCGCGAGGGTTACCAACAGTCGATCGTGCGAGCCGCCGCGCCGGGAGCCTCCTACTTCGTGCTCGTGTTCGACCGCGCGGGCATGCCGGCAGGCGGTCCGGTCAACGCGGTCACCGAGGACGAGCTGCGCGACGTGGTCTCCAAGTACTGGGTGATCGACGAGATCCGCCCGGCACGCATCCACGCCAACGTGCCCGACAGCGCCTTGGAAGGCTTCCAGGCCTTCTCCGGCGCCGACATCCGCGACGAGGGCAACGGCCGCAAGTCGATAGGGGCCTGGCTGCTGTCGGCTCACCTGGGCTGACCGCCGCCGCCGGGCGGGAGTCGCGCCGGCCACGTTTCGACGCGCGCTATTCGGGAGACCCTGACTGGAGCAACGCAGACGGTCAGAGGAGAGCACGTGGACCAGCAAGTCAATATCGATCCGCCACCGGCACCCGAGGACGCCCGGCAGGCGACCGAGGAACAGCGCAGGTTGCAGGAGCAACTCGAGCATCAGGACGACGACCCGGACGCGCCGGGATTGCACCAGTCCCGGCGGGACCTACCGGACGAGAGCACGCGCTAGGTCACGCCCCTGGCGGACGAGGCGTGGCTTGAAATGGGTTGCGGGCCCGTAAATCAACCCGGGCTTTCTCGGGCGCGTGCAGACGACTGTTCGTCTCCGGTGTTCCGACGGTCATGCGCGAGCACCGCCGCCGCCAACCCCACCAGGGTGATGCCGCCGATCGCGGCCGCCGGGATCGCCCACGCGCGGCGGATCATCAGAGCGTTGTCACATTGGTCGACGTAGTTCGCGCCGCGACCCTGCCCATCGGCGCTGGAGGCCTGGGTGAGGTCCGTCGCGAATCCGCTGCCGCATTTGACTTGCCAGCCGTACTGGTCGTAGGCGTCGATGAACACGGGCAAGCACAACGCGAAAATCCCGACGGTCAGGGCCACGATGGCCGTCGAGAACACCCAGGGCCCGCGTCTTGACATCTGTTTGGGCCTAGGTCATGCACACGTTGGCGAAAATGAGCACGGGCCATGACACGATCGAACCGAGAAACGAGACCACCAGGTCGAGCCCGTGCATGTCGCGCAGATGTGCCGTGTGGGTGGACGACCAGATCACACCGACAATCAAGTAGGGCGTGCCGAGCAGCACGGCCAGGCCCAGCAACTCGGCGATGGTCAACTGATAATCCAGCAGACGGCGAATCCTTTCGAGCATCGGGCGTCCCTTCGCGTCGAGCGCTACCGGGGCCGGTCGGCTCAGCGCCGAGTCAGTCGGTGAGCCCGCCACACCGCGGTACGTGAACTAGATCCGGATTATGTTAATGGCTATTCGGTAATTTTGGTAGCACGCGTCGCGGCGGGGAACGCTTTGTCACCGTGCCGAACCAGCGATCCGCCTGGACGGCAGTGGGTTAGGAATAACCCCGTGTAATCCCTCCCCCCACGGAGTCAATGCATGTGGGCGCACGTTCGTGTCGCGAGCCGGCTCGAGGCGGGTCGTGTCAGCGGCGCCGCGTGCCACCGCGGGCGGCCTGGCGTGAGGGTGCGGCGGCCCGGCCGAGCAGGGTGGTTTCCATCAACCGGCGCACCGTGGTGCGCGCGGTCTGGCCCGGGCCGGGCAAGACGAGCTGCCCGATGTCGACGGCGAGGGCGAAGGCGGCGTGTACGGCGTACCGGGCGCGCCCGAGGGTCAGCCCCGGCCGCGCGGCTACCGCCAGCCGGGCCCAGGATTCGACGGTCGAGCGCTGAATGTTGTAGAGCAGGACCGCGTCGGTGTCGGGAAGGTTGTGGCGCTCCGTGTAGTACAGACGGGCCAGCTCCGGGTTGGCGAACGACCGGGTCACGAAGGCGTCGATCAGCGCCACCAGCGACCGCGCCGGATCGCCGCCGGCGGCCACGATCGTGGACAGGTCACCGGAGAGCTGGTCGGCGCCGCGCCGGTATGAAACCGCCAGCATGGCGGCCTTACTCGGAAAGTATTGGTAGATGCTGGCCACCGGTATCCCGACGGCCGCGGCGATGTCCTCCATGCCGGTTTCGCGGTACCCGCGTTCGCTGAACAGCCGGATCGATTCGTACAGCAGCAATTCGTAGCCGCCGGCCGCGTTCGTAATCGCGCCTCCCCGTGAGGATTCCGATCCACTCGATCGCTGCGCCGGCACGTCGGCCCTCAACACGGCGGCCGCGATCTCGGTCAGCGTCGCCCGAATCTCGTTGTTGCCCAGCCTCGAACGATGGTCGGTGATGCTGCCGATGACACTCAGCGCCGCGACCGAGATGACCCAGCGTTGCCGCGATTGCAGGTTCGGCCGGAGTTTGATCAGCGGCCGTTGTAGACGCCGGTTGACCAGCTTGACCTGTTCGGCCAGCACGTGCTCGTCTTCCCCGCGCAGGTAGCGGCCTTCCCAGCGATACAGCCCGCCCGCGGTGCGGTTGACGATGGTGGTGTCGATCAGCGCGGCGGTCAACGCGCGCAGCGTCTCCGCCGGATCGGCATCGTCGGGCAAGTGATCGGCGAACTCGGTGGCGTCGACGAGCCGCTGTCCGAGGGCCAGGACCGCGGAACGGAACAAGTCGTACTTGCCGTGCGAATGCCGGTAGAGTGCTGCCGCGGAGATCCCGACCCGCGCCGCGATGTTCTCCATGCTGACCGCGTGGTAGCCGAGTTCGCTAAAGGCGTCGGCGGCGGCCCGAGCGATCTGCGCCTTCCGGTCTTTCGGGCGTCGCTTTACCGGAGCTGCGGGCGAGCGGGCGGCCGGCGTCATAGTCATCACGGTAGCCGCAGCATGACCGCTTGGGCGGCCGCGCGAGGTACCGGCCGCCACGGACTAACCCCTGACTGGCCCCTGGCGCGGTGCGCCGCCGCCCAGTAGCGTTTCCGTACCCGTCACGTGCTTCGGCCATCGCGCCGCCGGTGAACCTCAGCCGGCGCCTCAAGCAGAGGCCTCAAGCAGAGGAGGTATCGGCATGACCGATCCCGTCGCCCCGCTCGCCGGCAAAGTTGCCTACGTGACGGGGGCCGCCCGCGGCCAAGGCCGCTCGCACTGTGTGCGGCTGGCCCGTGCGGGCGCCGACATCGTCGCAATCGACGCCTGCGCGCCGGTCGCCGAACATAACGGCTATCCCCCCGCACTCCCCGAAGACCTGGCCGAGACCGTCAACCTGGTCGAGGGCGAGGGCCGCAAGATCCTCGCAGACGAGGTCGACGTTCGCGATCTGTCGGCCCAGCAGCGGGTGGTGGCGAACGCGATCGAGCAGTTCGGCCGGCTCGACATCGTGGTGGCCAACGCCGGTGTGCTGAATTGGGGCCGGCTGTGGGAGATTTCGGCCCAGCAGTGGCAGGAGACCATCGACACAAACTTGACCGGGCTGTGGAACACGATGAAAGCGGTGGTGCCGCCGATGATCGCGGCCGGCAACGGCGGATCGATCATCAACATCAGCTCCGCGGCGGGAATCAAAGCCGTCCCGGGCTGCGGGCATTATTGCGCAAGCAAATTCGGCGTCGTCGGACTCACCAACTCGCTGGCGGTCGAGCTCGGCGAATTCGGCATCCGGGTCAACTCGGTGCACCCGTACGGCACCGACACCCCGATGGGCAACGACCTGTCGATGTACCAGACGTTCCAAGACCATCCGCATTACATCCACAGCTTCTCGCCGGGTGCCCTGCCGACCGAGTCGCTGGCGGCGCCCGACCTGGTCTCCGACATCGTGGTCTGGCTTGCCGGCGACGCGTCTTCATTGGTCACCGCAGCCCAAATCCCCGCCGACAAGGGGTATCTCAAGATTTGACCCCGTGCCCGGCGCCCTCCGGGATCGATATCGACGAATGCCGTGATTCGCGAATCGTGGTCGGCCCGCCACGCTCACCGATTCAGCACGGGCCTGAGATCGTCGAGACGGTCGAACAGGTGCCAGATGTATTTCGACGACCCGTTCTCGCGGTGCGGATGCAGGTCGGCGAGTTCCGGGTCGTTGCAGTAGCCGTCGAAAGCGTCCCGCGATTCCCACTCCACGAGGATCAGCACCTGACGGGGCTCGATGTCGCCGACAATCGCATCTTGGAAACTGCCGAGTGCCACGACACGACCACCATGCTTGGCGACCTCAGCGGGTGATCGTCGTGAGTATGCGCGGTACTCGTCGGCATCGGCGACATCGAACAGATTCAAGGCATAAACGGTCATGCTCATCGACATTAGGTGGCCGCTGCGCGTCGGCGGACCGGTGCCTTCACCACGGCAGCAACGCGCCGACCGCCCGCGCCGATGGTCACGGATGTCCGCGCGTTAGGGTGCCCTGGTCGGCCGCAGCGAACCGGTCGATAGAAAAGTTGAGCAATTGATGACCGCACCAGTCGAAACTCCCACGCTCGAATCGCGCGTGGGCCACTACTACCAGCTCGACGAACCGTACCGGGTCTCCGGGGAAAAGGTGCGGGAGTACGCCCGAGCGGTACAGGACTACCACCCCGCGCACTGGGATATCGCCGCCGCCGCGGAGCTGGGATATTCGGGCCTGGTGGCGCCGCTGACGTTCACGTCGATTCCCGGCATGGTTGCCAATCGCCGGCTGTTCGAATCGGTCGTCGTCGGTTATGACATGTATCTGCAGACCGAGGAAGTCTTCGAGCAGCACCGACCGATCGTGGCGGGCGACGAATTGCACACCGACGTCGAACTTTCATCGGTCCGCAGAGTCGCGGGCCGCGACCTGATCACCGTGACCAACACGTTCACCGACGCCGCCGGCGAGCGGGTTCACACCATGCACACCACCGTCGTCGGCGTCACCGCGGACGAATGTCGATCCGGCGATGCTGGTGGCCGCGAAGAACGTGGTGATGCACGACGTGAACCTCGCCGGAATCGACACCTCAGAGGCGGCCTACCGCAAGACGGTGCGCCCGGCGGGTGACGTGCGGATCGCCCAAGGTGGTGCGGACCGCATCCCGGGCACTCCGCGCTTCGACGACCTGGAAGTCGGCGCCGAGCTACCGGTGCACCACGCCCGCCTGTCGCGCGGCGACCTGGTGAACTATTCCGGCGTCGCCGGCGACGCCAATCCGTTGCACTGGGACGAGAACGTCGCCAAGCTGGCGGGCCAGCCCGATGTGATCGCCCACGGCATGCTCACCATGGGTTTGGGCGCCGCGTTCGTCTCGAAGTGGTCGGGCGACCCCGGCGCGGTGAGCCGGTACGCGGTACGACTGGCCCAGCCCGCGATCGTGTCGGCCACCCACGGTGCGGACATCGAGTACAGCGGCCGGATCAAGTCGCTGGACCCGACTACCCGCGCGGGGACGGTCATTGTCGTCGCAAAGTCCGCTGGTAGGAAGATCTTTGGGCTGGCGACGGCGGAGATCCGCTTGCGTTGAATGGCGGCGGCGTTCCTATCGCAGACTGACGAGCTGCTCGACCGAGTCCTTGGGTAGCTCACCCTCGACGACCGCCGTGACCATCATGTTCTGCATCGTGATGGCGCCCCCGTGGTTATCGAGAGACGCGGCGTCGGCAGCCCCCGCCTACTGACCCGCCTTGCGGGCCAGGTCGATCGCGTACTGGCTCACGAAGGTGCCGGCCGCCGGGTCGCCCTTGCCGCAGGTTCCGTCCGATTCACCGGGACGTTTGATCCACAGGTAGGCGTCGGCGTGCGCGCCCGCGGTCGCCGCGGTGGGGGGAGTGCCCAGCGCGCGGCCGCTGGGGTTGCACCAGTTGAGCTCGGAGTCGGGCGCAGGTCCGGCACCGTTGCGCGACGTGTCGACCACGTAGTGCGATCCTCCATTCGTCAGCCCCGAAATCGCTTCGCCGTAGCCGATTTCGTCCTCGGTGGTGAAAAAGTTCGCCGTGTTCACGCTGAAGCCACGCGCGTGGTCCACGCCGGCTTGCTTGAGCCGCGCCGCCATGTCCTCGGCGCTGTGCCAGCGCAGGTGGCCGGCGTCGACGTAGACGGCCGCGTTCGGATCGCGGGTCAGCGTGTCGACCGCGTAGCGGACCAAGTCATAGCGTTCCTGACGCTGATCGCCCGAGAGGCAGTCGGCCATCGCGAGCGCATCGGGTTCGACGACGATCGCCACCCGCGAGGCGCCCACGTCGGAAGCGATGCCGTCGATCCAGCCTCGGTAGTCGGCACCCGACCCGAAGCCGCCCGCGGCGAAGCTGCCGCAGTCGCGGTGCGGGATTCCGTAGAGCGCCAGCACCGGGATGGCGCCGGCAGCATTGGCATCGCCGACGTACTTGCCGACCGTCGACGCCGACGACCCCGGAACGATCCAGTACGCCTGCGGCGTGTTGGCGATCGCGGTCAATTCGGCACTCGGCGGATCGGCCTTCTGCGCGGCGCGCATGGCCGCCGAATTGGGATTGACGTAGAACGGCGCTCCGGCCAACGGGTTGCCGCTATCGACCAGGCGCACAGCGGGGGCGCGACCGGCCTGCGGCGGATCGGCAGACAGACCCAGCCACGCGACGGCCGTGGCAGCCAGGAAGGGAGCAATACACCGCGCGAAGGCACTCGCCGCTGACGAAATCACGATAGGAAAACTAGTGCGTCGCGGTATCGAGCGCGAATCCGCGTCCGCTCAACGGCGCCGTCGGGGTGAGGCGGAGAAGGGCCTTCGGCAAACGTGGCCACGGCGGCTCGTCATAAACTGGGTAATCCGTATCGAGATGAAGCACCACAAGCCGATGGATCGGGGAGCGCCGCCGGCGGCGGGCCGGTCGCTGGTCCTCCTGCTCGCGGTGGTCCTCCTGCTGTTGGGCCTGGCGTGTGGGCTGCCAGTCGCTACCAGTGGTGCCGCGCCGGGGCCTGCGCAGGGCTGTGAGTCGCAGCAGCAGGCGCTCGATTCGATCAACGCCGAGATCGCCCGCCACAATGCCCAACCGCACGACTTCATCGTGCCGAGGCAGCAGGCCGCGGCCGACGCCTATGACGCCGAAGCCGCCCAGCTCAACGCCCGTGGCAGTCAGGCGCAAGCGAATCTCAACAGTTGCGCGGCCGTCGTCGCCAAATTGGCCGATCACGGGACGCTGCCTAAGCCCTCACAAGACAGGATCGACAAGATCAACGCCGCGAAGGCTCGGCTGCCGTCGGGGTACGCGCCGCCCGCCCCACCGCCCAGGAATTCGCTGGGCGGGGTGGCGGTCGCGCCCCCGATGCAGCCCGTCTTCAAGCAGCTGCGTCAGAAAGGGCCCTGGTCCGACGACCTGATACTGCAGGGCCAGGCCAAGCCGGGCGTCGGCGATCCCGATCCTGCGCGCAACGGCGCTCCGATACCGGGCATGGCCAGCGATCCCTCACGGCCCGCGGTCGTCGTCGACCACATCGTTCCGATCGCTGCCCTGATGTATGTGCCGGGGTTTCTCAACCTGCCCGCCGAGTACATGTACATCGTGGCCAACTCGCCGCGGAATCTGCAATGGATGTCGGCCTACGCCAATGGCATGAAGAACTCCGATAGCGTCGCCCGGATCGGCAACGCCGATCCCAAGTGGGTCCAGGAGCAGGTGCAACTGGAAAACGACACCCGCGCGACGCTACAAGACCTGATCAACCAGTTACTCACCACGATCCCGCCCAGCTGATGACCGTCGAAAACATCGAAATCGAACGGGTTCTCGGCCGTTTTGCGCATTCCGAGCCGGTCGTCCTGGCCGCGACCGGATCCGGCGCCGACGTGCCCGAATCCTGGCAGCCGATCGCGCGCTCCGATGCGGCGGAAGCCCGGCGCATGGCGGCCTTGTCGCTGTGGAACAGCGACTTTCTGCAACTGGTGCCCGACTTCGCCCAAGCGCTCGAGACCGAACTCGCCGACGTCCGGATCGGCCACCTGGCCGGAGAGGCCGTCCTGGTCTACGCCCTCGAGCATTACGACGACGACCAGCGGCACGTGGTTTGTTGGATCGGCTGGGACCCGGCCCTCTCCCGCGACGCCGAGTTGCGGTTCGCCGAAGCAATCCCAGACCCCGTGCGCCGCTTCTATCGCGAGACGCACGCCGGCTTCGTCGCTCCCGACTGGATGTCCAACGGCCCCATCCCGCCTCGACACCTGCAGACGTACGCCGAGTATCTGGGCTGCCCGGAAGGACTGCCGGAATCCAACTGGCCGCCCGACGCGGTGGACGCCACGCGGCTGCTGCTGCTGGCCACCACCGCGGACGCGCACCTGTGCGTGTCACCCGACCTTCCCCCGGGACAGGCCTTGACCGTGTACGGAGGAGTACCCGAGGCCCCGGAGGACTTCGGCGCCCTGCTTGACGAGACGATGACCGCCCAACTCGATGAATTCGCCTGAGCCGCAATATGACAACGCCCTATCCCAATAACCCGTATGGCGGAGGGCCCTGGCCGCCCCAGCCGCCCTACGGCCCGCCGCCGGTGCCGCCGCAGCAGCCCTATGGCCCCCCGCCGGTGCCGCCGCCGTATGCCGCAGCCCCACCGCAGCCCGGCCCGTGGATGCCTCCGGCGGGCGCCTGGTGGGGGCCACCGCCACCCGTGCCGCCCCGCCGCCGCAAACAGGGCTGGCTATACGCCGTGCTGGCGGTCGTCGTGATCACCGTCGCCAGCGCCGTTGCGGCGATCGCCGCCTACGACCACTACCAGAACAGCGACCCCGCCAGGATCAAGGCGTTGATCGGCACCTTCTCCGACTCGGTCAGCCGGGGAAACCCGCAAGAAATCGCCACCCTCATGTGCCGCGAGGAAGCCGAACCCTATCTCGATGCGGCCGCGGACCCCGGGGGCGAACTGGCCAACGCGCCAAAGCCGAAATTCAGGATCGGCGACATCGTCGTACACGGCGACGCGGCCTCGGCAACCCTGATCTTCCGAGACGACCAGACGCAGACGATGTACTTCCGCAAAAACGCCGGCAAGTGGACCGTCTGTGCGCCCGCGAAGGATCAGATGTAGCGGAGGCGAGGCCTAGTGTGGCTGCTGGTTCCTTTGATGTGCAACGCAATTGGCGCTCAGACTGCCGTGGTGCCGCCGTCGACGATCAACTCCATACCGTTGACATAGCTTGAGTCGTCCGAGGCGAGGAACAGTGCGACGGTCGCGACCTCCTCAGGGCGGCCCATCTTTCCCCGCGGAATCAGGGATTCAAACTGGGCCTTCGTTCCCTCGTCGAACAACTGCTCCTGTATCGGTGTGGCTACCTGGCCCGGTGTCAGCACGTTGACCCGGATCCGCCTGTCCTTCAACTCGGCCAACCACACGCGGGCGTAGGCGTGCAGTACCGCCTTGCTCGCCGCGTACACGCTCCAGAAGGGAAAGCCCCTGACCGAAGCGATCGACCCGGTCATGACGATCGAGCCACCGTCGCGCAGCAGCGGCAAGGCCTTCTGCACCGTGAAGAGCGTGCCGCGCGCGTTCAGCCCGAAGGTCGCATCGAAGTGCTGCTCGGTGATCTCGCCGAGCTGGCGCGCCTCGCCCGTCCCGGCGCTGGCCCACAGCACGTCGACGGCGCCCTTTTCCCGCTTGACCGCCTCGAACAAGCGGTCAAGATCGTCCAGATTCGCCGAATCACCCTGCACGCCAATCACATTCCGGCCGATCAGCTTGACGGCTTCATCCAGCGCTTCCTGCCGCCGGCCCGAGATGAAGACGTGAGCTCCCTCGTCGACGAACAACTTGGCGCCGGCCAGCGCCATGCCGCTCGATCCACCGGTGATCACCGCCACCTTGCCGTCAAGCTTTCCCATGATCACTCCATCGGGCGATGACCTGGCCGGCGAAGTCGAGCAACTCGTCAAGGCTGGGGAACATCGCGAAGGCATCCACGATCGCCTCGTCGACACCGGAACCGGCCAAGCGCTCGAGCCTGTCGGTAACCGAGCCGACCGGCGTGCCCGGTTCGAGGTTGATCCGCATGGCCGTCCTCAGCGCGTCCGGATCGCGGCCGGCGTCCTGGGCCGCACGGCGTGCGACCGACCACAAGTGGTCGGTGACCTCTTCCTGCAGCCCCTCCACCCCGAGCCAGCCGGTGCCACTGCGGCCGACCCGGCGCATCGCGGCCTCGCTGGCACCGCCGATCCAGATGGGCGGACCGCCGGGCTGGACCGGGCGCAGGTCGGCATGGACCGGCGGCAGCGAGAAGAACTCGCTCTCCCAGGACACCGGGGTGGTCGTCCACCACTCGCGCAGGAACGCCAGCAGGTCGTCGAGCATCTTCCCGCGCCTTCTCCAGTCCGCGCCGCGGGCGATGTCGTGTTCGTCCTTCATCCACCCAATGCCCACGCCCACGTCCAGGCGCCCGCCGCTGAGCACGTCGAGCGTGGTCAGCAGGCGGGCCAGGTGCGGCGGCTCGTAATAGAACGTGCTGAGCGTGCTGGAGTTCAGCCGGATCCGGGTGGTCGCCGTCGCGGCGACCGTCCACAGCAGCACCGGATCGAGGTAGCGCGTCATCTGCGGCGGGTACGGCTGCTCTTTGCCCGGGTAGGTGCTGTGCATGTCAACCGGCGTGACCAGGCGATCGCCGACCCACAGCGTGTCGTAGCCGAGTTCCTCGAGTCCGCGGCAGAACGCGCTCAGGCCGGAGGCGCTGCTGACCGCGGGCCCGACGATGGGAATTGCGAAACCAAGCTTCATGAAGGATTCCTTTCGATGATCCGTCATCCATTGCCGGGGCGCGGGCGCCCCGGTCGTTCTTGGCGCGGCTCAGGCGGGAACGGTGGCGCCCAGGGCGAAGTCGAAGTTCCCCACCCCGTGGCGGGCGAGACCCATCACGATCAGGCCCGTTCCTTCCAGCCAGTGCGCCATGTGCAAGCCGCCGACGTCGAGCGGGCGCAGCCCGAGGCTCTCGATGAACTCTGCGAAGGCCGCCTTGGCGCGCGCGTCGTCGCCGGCGACGAAGACGTCGAGCGGTCGGCCCTTCGCCAGCACCACGCCGAAGACGGTGTTGAACGCCTTCACCACGCTGGCGCTGGCCGGGGCGGCCTTGGCAACTTCCTGCGCGATCGAGGTGTCATCGGGGATGGCCAGCCCGTCGGCCGTGGCGTTGAACGGGTTGCTGATGTCGACGATGACCTTGCCCGCGAGGGCGTCTCCATACTGGGCGACGACCGGAACGACGTTGGCGTATAAGACGGACACGATGACGATGTCCCCGGCCGGCACGGCGCCGAACTCTCCGGCCGTGGCGCCGCCGCCGAGATCCTTGGCCAGCTCGGCGGCCTTCGACTGATCGCGGCCGATGACCTCGACGGTGTTGCCGCCCGCCACCGCCAGGGCGCCGATGGCGCGGGCCATGTTTCCCGTACCGATGATGCTGATGCTGCTCATGGGGGGTTCCCTCCGTGGAGTAGGCGAAAAGGTTGATGTGTCTACCATAATCCACGTTTGATGACACGTCAACCAATCGGATAGCATTGGGACTGATGGAACCGAACTGGCTGAACCCTCGTGAAGACCGTGCCTGGCGGGCCTTCCAACACGCGCATCACCAACTAGAGGTGCAGCTGAGCCGGGGCCTGCAGAAATCGGGCCTGTCGGCGGCCGACTACGAGATCCTGGCGGTGCTCTCGACTCACGACGGGGACCGCATGCCCGCGCACGAGCTGTGCAACACCCTCGGTTGGGAGAAGAGCCGCCTCTCCCACCAGGTGCGGCGCATGCAGCAGGACGGGCTGATCTGCCGCGAGCCCAACCCCGACGACGCCCGCAGCACCATGGTCTGCCTGCTACCGGCCGGCCGCGCCGCCATCGAGAAGGCGGCGCCCGCGCACGTCGAGGATGTCCGGCGGAACTTCATCGACCTGCTCAGCCCGGCCGAACTCGACATGCTCGCCGCCCTCAACGAACGAGTCCTGCACCATCTGGCCAACACCGACTCCCCGGCCGAAGAAGAGCCCCCGTAACCTCCATCGGCACTGACATCGACGGCGCTCATCTCTGTGTCGGGTCCAGGAACCGAACGGTTGCGCCGGGCTGCCCCCATCACCACGTCCGACCCCGGGTCTGACACCGAGACAACCGCCGCATGAGGCCGGAAAACAGCGCACTGCAGAAGACCGCTCTACCGGGTGACGGGGGGCCTGATCCCGGGCAAGTTTTATGCACTGGGCTTTCGAGACTCTCGTAAGAGAGCGCGTTTACTGGCGTTGGGGAGCGAGGCGCTTCAATGCGAGTCCCCCCTCGAAGGGGCGGTAGCCGAACGCGGCAGGGGCACGGTAGCCGGTGTCGTCAAGGGGCGTATGCACTTCGGCCACCGTCGGCCCAAGCTCGGCTGCAATCGGTGCCAGTGCGTCGAGGTCGAATCGGTACAGCCGAGCCGCGTTGTCGGCGAGGATTTTTCGGCACTCGCTCTCCGATCTGTTGTGCAGCGCCCACCGGATGGCCAGCCTGGATTGAGGAGCGAAGCCCTCCTCGTGCGGGTAGTCGCTTCCCCACAGGATGTGGTCTGCACCCATGAAGTCGATCATGACCGATTCGAAGGGCGCCAATTCGCTGGCCAGGTAGCAGTTCCGCTGGGCGTACTGACTCGGCGTGAGGGTAAGCCCATCGACCGAGGAACCACCGAACATCCCGTACGTGCGGTTGCCGGCTTCGGACTTCATCGTCGGCACCATCGCATCGAGCATCATCAGTTGCTGCTGTACCCACAGAGTGCCCTGCTCGGTAGGGGCGAACCGTAGCGCGGGGTGACGCTCGAAAACCCCGGCCAGGATCAAATGTCCCAGAGTCCGCTGTGCCCACAACGCCATTTCCGTAATGAGCACGGCGTTGGATGCCGGCTGATCCATGGGCATTGCCGGACTTCCCGGGCCGCCGTGCTGCACGATCGTCAGATCCAGTTCGCTGCACAACCGCCAAATCGGCTCATAGCGAGTGTGGAACAGCGGGGCGACATTGGGGTCGCCCGGCGATACCGGGGGCAGCAACACTCCACCAAAGCAGCCCTGCTCGTTGCCCCAACGAATCTCGTCCAGCGCGGCGTCAACGTCGTTGGGGAATACCTGGATCAACCCTCGCCGCCGTGCGGGTGCCAGCGAACAAAAATCGACCTGCCATCGGTTGTGCGCCTGCACGCCCGCCCAGCGGTGTTCGAACTCCGCTCGGTTCTCGGGCAACGAGATCGTGATGTTGGGAGACGTCGGAAAGAACGGAGGAACAGTGTTGGGCAACAACAACTCCCCTGCGACCCCGTCAGCGTCCATCTCGGAGATACGCAACTCATGGTCCCAGTTGCGCTTTGCCGTGGCGATGATCAAGTCATCGAAAGGACTCGCATACGTCTTGGCCCACGCGTCGAAGTCGTCATGCAAAGCCTGCGGGAGATACGGCTTGTATTCGAGGAGGTCGGCGCCGGCGTGGGTATCCGCAGAAATCACAGTGTAGCGGGACGGGGTCTCAGGGGTGGCCATCAATTCATCTCCTCAATGAGAATGCGACACCGGTCATTGTCACGTGGCCGATAACTTATGCATGATGAATGCTTCACTCAGCGGAATCAACCCCACCCCGGTGCAACGAGGGCAGCCCTAGATGGGATCGAATGCCGAGATGGGCCGTGCGTCGCGGACTTTGATCAAGCTGACCATGACGCTGCTGGCGGTCTGAACCGGCTCAGTTGCGCTGGCCAGGGCCGTTGCAACAGTCCCGGGACAACGCCCCCTTTCGCCCAACTAGTCAAGCGTCGCTCAGGCGCGCCGGATAAGCGTGCTCATCGCCCGATGAGGTGCGACTCGGCGCGAGCGATGACTTCAGCCGTCATGGCCGGGTCGCGAGGTAGATGGTGGCGGCTGACCGACCTCGGGTGAGGGGGTTGTCGAACCAGATTCGTTGGGCCTCAACGTCGGTGAAGACGGTTTCGAGGAGGCAGGTGAATTCGTCGACCGGTGCGTCGTCGGACCACATGGCGAAAGTGCCTCCGGGGACGAGAAGAGCGGACGCGGCTCGTAGTCCCTCGCAGGTATAGAAGTCCGCGTGTGTGTGGTGTAGCAGGTGGCGGGGTGAGTGGTCGATGTCGAGCAGGATCGCGTCGTAGGTTCGGCCGGGCTGCTGTGGGTCGAAACCGACGGAGTCTGTCGCGGCGGTGAAGAAGTCCGCGCACACGAGCGCAACCCGACTGTCGGCGGCCAGGCCGGCCGTATCCGGTAACAGGTCGCGCTGGTGCCAGTCGATGACTGCATCGGAGTATTCGATGACGGTGAGTGTCCGAATCCGGGGGCATTTCAAGGCTTCTCGCGCGGTATAGCCAAGCCCGAGTCCGCCGATGATCACGTTCAGGGCCGACCCCGGCGTCCGTTCCAGCCCCAATCGCGCCAGCTCCCTCTCGGCGACGGTGAACAGGCTCGACATGACGTACTCGTCGTCGAGCTTGACCTCATAAACATCGGCACGCATCGTCAGATCGAATCGTCGCCGTAAGCTGATCACACCCATCGGCGTCGGCTGCCAGCCCAACTCCTCGAAGTGTGCGCTCATCAAAGCGACGATAGCCCTGCTTGACGGCGAACAGGGCAGCAGGATTTTCGGATGCCTTTCATCCTCTCCTCACGTAAGGAGTAGCGTTTCGAGCGGCATCGTCGCGCCGCCGCCTGGTTCCCTCTCTCGCGGGCTGATGATTCGCGTGGCGTGCATCAGCCTGATCCCGTACTTGTGTGTGTCCCCGCGCGGGTGCCGTTGTGCTGCAAGGCGACTCAAGTGGTTTCGGCCGCCCCGACGATCCCGGCGGCGGGTGGTGGTCTGAGCACATCCGTGTTCGCGGCGCTGCGTTTGCCGCGGCGGCTGAGGACCTTGAAGGTGAGACGATGACACCGAATTTGGGAACCGACGACGCGCGACGCGTCACCGGGCCATGTTGGCGAAGCGCGACAGGTGCAGCTGATGCGCGACGGTGACCGTTTTGGTCGGGCCGTTGCGGTGTTTGGCGAGAATGAAGTCCGCCTCTCCCCCACGCGGATCGTCGCGCTCGAACGCGTCCGGCCGGTTCAGCAGGATGACCATGTCGGCGTCCTGCTCCAGCGATCCCGACTCGCGGAGGTCGGACAGCATCGGCTTCTTATCGGTGCGCTGCTCGGGGCCGCGGTTGAGCTGGCTGATCGCCACCACGGGAACCTCGAGCTCCTTGGCCAGCAGTTTGAGTTGGCGTGAGAATTCGGACACCTCGAGCTGCCGCGACTCGACCTTCTTTCCCGACGACATCAGCTGCAGATAATCGACCACCACCAGACGCAGGTCGGCCTTCTGCTTCAGCCGGCGCGCCTTGGCGCGGATCTCCATCATGGTCAGGTTCGGCGAGTCGTCGATATACAGTGGCGCCTCGCTGATTTCGCTCATCCGACGCGCCAGCCGCGTCCAGTCGTCGTCGCTCATGCGCCCGGAACGCATGTCGGCGAGTTTGATCTTCGCCTCGGCGGACAGCAGCCGCATGACGATCTCGGACTTACTCATTTCCAATGAGAAGATGACGCTGGCCAACCGGTGCTTGATCGAGCACGACCGCAAAAAATCCAGTCCAAGCGTGCTTTTGCCCACTCCAGGTCTGGCCGCGACGATGATCATCTGGCCGGCGTGCAGACCGTTGGTCACCTCGTCGAGTTCGGTGAAGCCGGTCGGCACGCCGCGCGCCACGCCGCCATTGGAAGCAATGGCGTCGATCTCGTCCATCGTCGGCTGCAGCAGATCCTCGAGCGGGACGAAATCCTCCGTCGTCCGCCGGTCGGCCACCTCGTAGATCTCCGCCTGCGCGCGGTCGACGATCTCGGCGACGTCGGCGCCCTCGGCACCCGCGTAGCCGTACTGGACGACCCGCGTGCCGGCCTCCACCAGCCGGCGCAGCAGCGCCTTCTCGGCCACGATGGTCGCGTAGTAGCCGGCATTGGCCGCCGTGGGCACCGTGGAGATCAGGGTGTGCAGATAGGGCGCGCCGCCGATCCGCCGCAGCATCCCGCGCCGGTCCAGTTCCGCGGCGACCGTCACCGCGTCGGCCGGCTCGCCGCGGCCGTAGAGGTCGAGGATCGCGTCGTAGACGTTCTGATGCGCGGGGCGGTAGAAGTCGCCCGGGCGCAGCCGCTCCAGCACGTCCGCGATCGCGTCCTTGCTCAGCAACATGCCGCCCAGCACGGCCTGCTCGGCGGCAAGGTCCTGCGGTGGCTGACGGCCGAAGTCCTCACTGGGCGCCGGCGAATCCATGCCCGGCGCCAGGTCATCGACGACCGCCATGGATCCCTCCTCCCCTACCACGCACCCGAACGTACATTCGAAAATCGATCACGTCAGCGTAAGTCAAGGAGCCGACAATTCCGCCGCACAGCACTCGCACGCTTCGCGCCGGGACGACGTTAGACGTTGCTGGCTAGTAGGTGAAAGGGGCGCTGTTCATGAACCTGTGCATCGTGTGTGCATATCCTTCGACACCTGTGTTGAGTGGGGTGTGGAGAACCTGTGTATGAATTCAAGGGGCCCTGACATCGCTGCTGTTAAGGGCCATGTAACGCGACCAAATTCGTGTGGACAAGAATCTCTACGGCGTGTCGTCGCAGGTTACTGCGCCGGGCGTGTTGGCTTTCCGCCATATTTTCGCAGCGTTACGGCAGGGTAAATAGGGCCCGCGGAACACCCACCGGCAATCGTTCGCTAGGGCTTGCGTCCGCGACCGCCCGCCATGGGCTCCGAAAGCGGGGCCACAGCGCAACTGAGCCCGGCGGCGGCCGATGATGGCCGCCGCCGGGAAAGAGCAAACGTCGGAGGCTTAGCTCTCCGCGACAACCTCGAGGGCTACCTCGACGTCGACCTCGGGATGCAGGTGTACCGACACCGGGTGGGTGCCGACGGCCTTGATGTGCGACTTGGGCAGCCGGACGATCCGCTTATCCAGGTTGGGTCCGCCGGCCTTCTTGATGGCGGCCACGACGTCACCGGACGTCACCGAGCCGAACAGCTTCCCGGAGTCGGCCGCGGTCCGCACCGGCAACTGGACGGGACCCAGTGCCTCGATCGCCGTCTTGAGTTCGTTGGCGTGCCCGAGGTCGCGCACCGCCTTGTTTTCCCGGGACCGGCGGATCTCGTCGGCCTGCTTCTGCGCGCCGCGCGAGGCGACGATCGCCAGACCGCGCGGGAGCAGGAAGTTGCGGCCGTAGCCGTCCTTCACCTCGACCGTGTCGCCGACGGTACCGAGGTGGTCGACGTCAGCCGTCAGAATCAGCTTCATCGTTCGTAACTTTCGGTCTGGCCCTCGGCTGCTATCGCGCCGAGGAGGTGAAGGGCAGCAGCGCCACCTCGCGGGCATTCTTCACCGCGATCGCGATGTCGCGCTGGTGTTGCACGCAGTTGCCGGTGACGCGCCGCGCCCGGATCTTGCCGCGCTCACTGATGTAGGTGCGCAGCAACGCGGTGTCCTTGTAGTCGATCGATTGATCGTTCTTGGCGCAGAAGACACACTTCCGCGTCTTGACCGGCTTTTCCGGAGCCGGACGTCGCTTGCTGGACTTGGCCATGACTGTCTTTCTTTCCGTTTCTTACTGTTGAAGTTTTTAAAACGGCGGTTCGTCGTCGCCGCCGCCGAAGGACCCCGATGCCGGGGCGCTGCCCCACGGGTCGTCGGCGGGTGCGCCACTCGCCGGGGCCGATCCCTGCCGGGACCCACCTCCGCCGCCGAAGCCGCCACCGCCGCCGCTGCGGCTGGCCTTGTTGACCTTGGCCGTCGCGTACCGCAGCGAGGGTCCGATCTCGTCGACCTCGACCTCGAAGACGGTGCGCTTCTCGCCTTCGCGCGTCTCGAAGGACCGCTGCTTGAGCCGGCCGGTGACGATCACGCGTGAGCCGCGGGTGAGGCTCTCGGCGACGTTCTCGGCGGCCTCCCGCCAGATGTTGCACCGCAGGAAGAGCGCCTCGCCGTCTTTCCATTCCCCGCTCTGGCGGTCATAGATCCGCGGTGTCGACGCCACGGTGAAATTCGCGACGGCGGCACCGGACGGGGTGAACCGCAGTTCGGGGTCGGCGGTCAGGTTTCCGACAACGGTGATAGTGGTGTCACCAGCCACAGTTTCCTCCTTGTTCCGCCCTGCTACTCGCTGCTCCGACGGTGAATGGCACGTATCCTCGCTGAGCCTACGCAAGTCCACCCACGGTGGGCCCGCGACTCAGCCACCGGTGTTAGTGCTTGTCGGTGCGCATCACCTTGGTGCGCAATACCGACTCGTTGAGGCTCAGCTGGCGGTCGAGCTCGGAGACCGTCGCCGGCTCCGCCTTCAGGTCGACGACCACATAGATGCCTTCGGCGTGCTTGGCGATCTCGTAGGCCAGCCGGCGCCGGCCCCAGATGTCGACCTTGTCGACGGATCCGCCGTCTTTACGGACGACGTTGAGGAACGTCTCCAGGGACGGAGCGACGGTGCGCTCGTCGAGCGTGGGGTCAAGAATGACCATGATTTCGTATGGACGCATGGAAACCTCACCACCTCCTCTGGTCTGCACGGCCACGGTCGATCCGCGGCAGGAGGGTCGCCTGCGTCGGCAACCGCACCAGGCTACCGGACGACGGGGTAACCGGAGAAATCCGTGCGACCGGGCAATCCCGCTACTGCCGGGCGTCCAGGTATTCGGTGGCCCTGTCCACCGTCGCCCGGTCGGCCTTGGCCAGGGATCCCGAGTCGAACGGCGGCTGCGGGTCGTATTCGATGAGCAGCTGGGCGGCCTGCGCGGCCTGCCGATCGACAAGGAGCTCGACCAGCCGCAACGCCATGTCGATGCCGCTGGACACGCCCGCGGCGGTGATGATCCGCTGCGACAGGTGCTCGACGACCCGGTCCGGCACATAACGGGCGCCCAATTCGTTGAGCAGACCACTGGCCCGCCAGTGCGTGGTGGCGGTGAGCCCGTCGAGCAGGCCCGCGCCGGCCAACAGCAACGCACCGGTGCACACCGACGTGGTGAACGTCGTGGTCGGGTGCACGGCCTGCAGCCAGGCGCGGATGGTGTCGTCGTGGATCAGCCGGCGCGTGCCGATGCCGCCGGGGAACAGCACCACGTCCGGCGAGGTCACCTCGTCGAACCTGGCGTCGCAGCAGAGCCCGAGCATCCCGTTTTCCGTACGCACCTCTCCGCGGCGGTGACCGATGAACACCACCTCGACCGACGGGACGCGTTGCAGCACCTCGTAGGGCCCCACCGCGTCGAGCGCGGTCACCCGGGGGAACAACGGGATGGCGACTAAGGTCATGGCGCCACTTCCCCCACAAGTGGGAGGTACCCCCACCCCCGCAAGCGGGTGGTGCCCCCACCGATCCCGGCCATGCCGGCATCATCGTCGTCGGCGCGGGTCACGGCGCCACTCTCCCCCGCAAGCGGGTGGTGCCCCCACCGATCCCGGCCATGCCGGCATCATCGGCGTCGGCGCGGGTCACGGCGCTCCGGCTCCGGCCGGCACCGCGGGCTCGG
>NZ_GG770553.1:640393-662921 GCF_000164135.1 Mycobacterium parascrofulaceum ATCC BAA-614
CGCAGCCAGTCCGGCAGCCACCCCGGCGGGGCGTCGGGCGCGCGGTCGAAGGGGCCGCCCGACGGGTCGTCCACCCGGGCGCCCCAGCGGACCAGGTCCTCGTCGGGGCGGTAGATCTGGCGAATCACCAACGCACACAATGCAATGACGGCGGCGTCACGCACCAGCACCGTCGTGGTGAAGAACTGCTCGGGCAGCGACCGGTTCGGGTTGCCGTACAGGTAGTACATCCGCGGCACCCATACCGCGGCATCGACGGTCATCCACGCCAGCAGGATCCGGCGGTGCGGCAACGCCAGCACCGCCAACGGCACCAGCCACAGCGAGAACTGCGGGCTCCACACCTTGTTGGTCAGCAGGAAGACCGCCACGACCAGGAACAACAGCTGCGCCAGCCTTGGCCGCTGCGGAGCGGTCAGCACCACGTAAGCGATTGCCGCACAACCGATGACGAACAGGACCGTGACCACCGTGTTCAACACCGTCGGCGGCTCCCAGAACCCCAGCTTGGGGTCGAATCCGCGCCAGCCGGTGAAGGACTTCACGACGTTGTACACCGAGTCCATGTCGTCGCCCCGCCGGGTGTTGAGCCGGAAGAATTCCGACCACCCGCGCGGAAAGAGCACCAGCACGGGCAGGTTCACCAACAGCCAGGTCACCGCGGCCGTCCCCGCGGTGCGCGCCAGGGCGCGGAACCGTCCCGTCCGAATCGCCAGCACCACCATCGGCCCGAGGAACAGCAGCGGATACAGCTTGGCCGCGGCGCCCAGCCCGATCAGGACGCCGGCCGCCACCGGTTTGCGCCGGGCCCACGCCAGCAGCCCGGCCATCGCCAATCCCGTTGCCAGTGCGTCGAAATTGGTGAAGATCTGAAAGATCACCAATGGTGACGCGGCCACCAGGGCCGCATCCCAGACCCGGCGCCCCGCCAGCCCGGCGGTGGCCCAGATGGTGCCCAGCCAGGCCAGCGCCAGGCCGAACGCCGCGATGTTGAAGAACATCACCACCTCGGCGACCACCGGGAGCGGAGCGAGCTTGCTCAGCGCGGTGTAGGTCTTCGCCAACGCCATCGACACGTACTGATACATGCCGGTCAGCACCGGATACTCCATGTAGCGCACCGCGGGCCGGCCGTCGTAACGCGTCTGCGGGGTGCCGCTGCCGTCGGTCTCGACCCAGCTCGACTTGTACGGAAACCTCCCCTGGCTCAACAACTCCGCGCCGTAGAGCGGAACCGTATCGGAGTAACACAACTCGTAGTACGCGCGTTGGTTCTCCCAGTTGGCCACCCGCTGATCGCCGGTCCCGGTGCCGGTGCTCTGCAGGCAGGCCGCCTTCGTCGACCAGCCGAGCGCGAGGAACACCAGGCCGATCAAGAACATCACCCGTAGCGGGGTCATCAGCCGTGTCCGACCGATCAGCGCGTGCCTGCCGACCGGTCCCCCGACGACCTCCGCGAGCGCGGCACCCAGCGAGTCGGTGCGGCTCGGGCAGTCGCGATTGTCGACACAGCGCAAATCACCGGCCAGCGGCCCCGGGGAGATGGTGGCGCTGCGCTGCTCGGCGTCGGTCACGGCGGCGGTTGCGGCGGTGGAGCTTGCGGGCCGCCCGGCTCGGGGCCACCGGGGCCGCCGGGGCCGTTGCCGCCCGGCGCGTTGGTGATCGTGGTGGGCGGCCCGACCGGGATCGTGATGCCCGGCGCCACCTCGATGGTGGGCTGAATGACGGTCACCGACGGCGGCGGGGGCGGGGGCGGCGGCGCCGGGACACCCGCATACCCACCGATCTCGGTCGGCTTGGGGAAGGACTCTTTCGAGGTGCCCTTCAGCGCGCCGTCCATGGTGGACTTCCAGATGTCCGACGGCAGGCCCGAGCCGTAAACCGGCGCGCCCGAAGCGGTTACCAGCGGCACGTCGCCCTTCGCGGTGCCCACCCACACCGCCGTCGACAACGACGGCGTGTAGCCGACCATCCAGGCGTCCTTGTCGGCGTTGGTGTCGCCCAGCTGCGTGGTGCCCGTCTTCGCCGCCGACGGCCTACCGCCGGCCAGCGCGTGGCCGCGCGAGTAGCTGGCGATCGGCTCCATGGCCGCGGTGACGTTGTCGGCCACGGCCTTCGGGATCCGCTGCTCGCCGTTGTTGTCGGCATTGCTCGCGTCGAAAAGCACCTGGCCGTCCGAGTTGACCACCTTCTGCACGAAATGCGGCCGGTGGTAGACGCCGGAGGCGGCCAGCGTGGCGTAGGCCGACGCCATGTCGATCACCCGGGTCTGGTACTGCCCCAGCACGATCCCGTTGTTGGGCGGCCCGCCCTTGCCGTCCTCGGACAGCGTGTGGTCCACACCGGGGAAGCTGGTCGCGACGCCGGCCTGGTGCGCGGCGTCCGCGACGGCCTGCGGCCCGCCCTTGAGCTTGAGCATCAAGCGGTAATAGGAGGTGTTCAACGATTGCTTGAGCGCCTGGGCGATGTTGCAGGTGCCGCAGCTCTCGCCGTCGACGTTGGTGATCTTGATGCCGTCGACCGTCAGCGGCGAACTGTCGACCTGGTAGCCCAGGCCGATCCCCTGCTCGAGGGCGGCGACCAGGGCGAACACCTTGAACGACGAACCGGTTTGCAGCCCGGCCTGCGCGAAGTCGAAACCGTTGGCGTCCGCGCCGCCGTAGTAGGCGCGGATCGACCCGTCGTGCGGGTCGACCGACACCACGGCCGACCGCATGTCGGGGTCTTGCCCGTCAAGGTATTTCGACACCGCCTTCTCGGCCGCCTGCTGCGCCTTCGGGTCGATGGTGGTGGTGACCTGCAAGCCCTGGGTGTTCAGGGTCCGCTCGTCGATGTTGAACAGCTCCATCAACTCTTTGGTCACCTGACGCTCGATCAGCCCGTTGGGCCCCGTCGTCTGGTTCTCCGCGCGCGCCTGGTCGGGCGGCACGGTCTGGGGGAATTCCTGCGTCGCACGGTCGCTGGGTGAGAGCGCCTTGGTCTCCACCATGCCGTCGAGCACCCAGTTCCACCGGTCCCGGGCGCCCTTCGGATCGATGGCCGGGTCCAGGGCGGAGGGGCGCCGGATCAGCGCCGCCAGCAGTGCCCCCTCGGAGAGGGTGAGCTGCTCCACGGGCTTGTTGAAGTACGCCTTGGCGGCGGCGGAGATGCCGTACGCGCCGCGGCCGAAGTAGATGATGTTCAGGTAGGCCTGCAGCACATCGTCTTTCGACCACTCCCCCGACATCTTGGTGGCGATGACCAATTCCTTGGCCTTGCGCATCAGGCCGCTGAAGCCGTGCTGGGCTGAACCCACCAGCGCGTTCTTCACATATTGCTGGGTGATCGTCGACCCGCCCTGCAGGTCGCCGTTGCCGAAGAGGTTGTTGTCCACCGCCCGCGCGAACCCGGTGAAGTCGAACCCCGGGTTGGAGTAGAAATTGCGGTCCTCGGCGGCGATCACGGCCTGGCGCACGTGCACCGGCACCTGGCTGATGTTGACGTCCACCCGGTTGCCTTCGGGCGGGATGATCTTGGCGATCTCGGATCCGTCGCTCGCCAGGATGGTGGAGACCTGGTTGGTGCGCAGGTCGCCCGGCTTGGGGATGTCGACGATGAAGTACGCCATGGCAAACGTGACGATCGGGAGCAGCACCAGGACCGCCGCCGACAGATAGGCGGCGCGCCGCACCCACAACCAGTTGATCTGCTGGGTCCAGTGGACATCGCCCGTCGGTCCGGGTCCGGAGCCGTCGGGGCCGCCGGACCGACCCCGCGGTCCGGGTGGCGGCGGTGGCCCTTCCGGTGGGCGGCCTCCCCCGCCGGTCCGGTCGCGGCGCGGCGGCGTCCTGCTGTCCAGCGCGGCCTTGACCTCGTCGAGCGCGTCGCGCTGTAAGGGTCCCGACGGAGGGCTGTCCAGCGCGGCCTTGACTTCCTCGATGCTGGGGTCGGGCCGCCGGGGCGACCGGTCGTCGGCGACCGGCGGGAGGATGGTGGTCATCCGGTCATCGGGCGGAACCCCGCGACGCTGCCCGGGCGCCGGCGGCGCGCTACGCGGGCGCTCACCACTTCCCTGTTTGCCCACACCCTCAGTCGCCGGCCCATCCGCGTCGCTGGACGACTGGTTGTGGCGTCCGTCGTTATTCAATGGCCGTGCGCGCGCCGTTTCGCGCCGTCCGCGTGCCACGCGTGCCCTTGGGCGGGCGCGCCGCGCCGAGCACGTACGACTTGACCAGATGATTCCAGCTGCAGGTCCGGCACACCTCCACCACGTGGACGGCGAACTCCTCGAAGCGGGTGGCCAGCAGGACCAGTTCTTCGGCCGTGCGCGCCGATCCCGACACCGCACCCAGGTGTTCGCCGAACACCCACGACACCAGCGTCAGCTGCTCCTTGCGGCAGATGGGACACATGACCTGGCTCGGTTTCCCGTGAAACTTGGCGGCGCGCAGCAGATAAGGGTTCGCGTCGCACACCTCGGACACTCCCGTGCGGCCCGAGTACACCTCGGCCAGCAGTGCTCGCCGCCGGAGCGCGTAGTCCACCACTTGTCGCTGCAGTCGCACGCCCACCAGAGTACGTCGCCATCCCGGGCGCCGATACGCAACCAAAACCGTGGCGGCCCGAGCCGGCTAACCGGCCGGTGCTTTCTGTGCCGAACCGCGGCCGGACTCTACGATCATCCCCGTGGCGAAATGGCTCGGGACATCACTGGGCGGCGCGGCGACAACCAGCGGCGGGGCGGGCACGCGCGCCAAGGACATCAACCGGCAGGACGCCTGCAGGATCCTCGACAACGCGCTGAACGACGGCGAGCTCTCGATGGAGGAGCACCGGGAACGGGTCAGCGCGGCCACCAAGGCGGTCACCCTCGGCGACCTGCAGGCACTGGTGACCGATCTGCAGACCGACAGCACCGCGCTGCACCCGCCGTCCGCCGAGGCCCGTCCGGTCCCGGCGAGGCTGCGCGGCTGGGGGCCGCTCGCCGCCGCGTTCGTCGTGTCGGTGCTGCTGGGCGTGGGCATCGGCTGGGGCCTCTACGGCAACACCAGGTCGCCGCTGGACTTCACCACCGATCCTGGCGCGAAGCCCGACGGCGTCGCCCCCCTGGTCCTGACCCCGCCCACCCAGTTGCATTCGGTCGGCGGGCTCACCGGCCTGCTCGAGCAAACCCGCAAACGGTTCGGCGACACCGTGGGGTACCGGCTGGTCATCTACCCGACCTACGCGGTGCTCGACCGTCCGGATCCCTCCGACGACCGCCGCGTCCTGGCCTACACATACCGCGGCGGCTGGGGCGACCCGACCAGCTCGGCCAAGAGCTCCGCGGACGGACCCGCCCCCGTCGACCTGAGCAAGTTCGACGTCACCGCGACGGTCGGCATCATGCGCGGCGCCCCGCAGACGCTCCACATGAAGCCGTCGGACGTCAAAACCGAATACCTCAACATCGAGCCGGCCACCGACCCGACCACCCCGGGCGCTTTGTCGCTATCGCTCTATGTCTCCAGCGACTACGGTGGTGGCTACATCGTCTTCGCAGGTGACGGCACCGTCAAGCGGCTGAACTTGCCGTCCTAGCGACCGCCGGCCGCCGCCGCGATCGGTTTCCGCGCGCCCGGGCTAATAGCTGACAAACATCCGGTGGTGTTGTGGCGAATATATCGGGACGATACGATGACGCGAGGCGTCGAACCGTCGTAACCAACCGTGCAAAGGGGGTGATTCGATGCTCGAGCTCGCCATCCTCGGCCTGCTGATCGAATCGCCGATGCATGGGTACGAGTTGCGCAAGCGTCTCACCGGTCTCCTCGGGGCGTTCCGCGCGTTCTCGTACGGTTCGCTGTACCCGGCCCTCCGGCGGATGCAGGCCGAGGGTCTGATCGCCGAAAACGCCGCCCCGGCCGGGACGCCGGTTCGGCGGGCCCGGCGCGTCTACCAGCTAACCGACAAGGGCCGTCGGCGCTTCGGTGAGCTGGTGGCCGACACCGGCCCGCACAACTACACCGACGACGGCTTCGGGGTGCACCTGGCGTTCTTCAACCGGACGCCGGCGGAAGCGCGCATGCGCATCCTGGAAGGCCGTCGCCGTCAGGTCGAGGAGCGGCGGGAAGGCCTGCGCGAAGCGGTGGCGCGGGCCAGCAACTCGTTCGACCGGTACACCCGCCAACTTCACCAATTGGGGCTCGAGTCCAGTGAGCGCGAGGTGAAGTGGCTCAACGAGCTCATCGCTGCGGAGCGGGCCATGCCCGGCCTCTCCGAGTAGACGTAACACCCCTGCACGAATCCGATCAGCTGCGACACAAGGTTATGGAGTTAGGAGAACGCCCTATGAGTGAGCACCAGCCGCCGACGGCGGAAAAGGCGCAGACGGAGGTACGAGTCGCCATTGTCGGCGTCGGTAACTGCGCGTCTTCGCTGGTACAGGGCGTCGAGTACTACCAGAACGCCGACGAGAACAGCACCGTGCCCGGTCTGATGCACGTGAAGTTCGGCCAGTACCACGTGCGCGACGTCAAGTTCGTCGCCGCCTTCGACGTGGACGCCAAGAAGGTCGGCTTCGACCTGTCCGATGCGATCTTCGCCTCGGAGAACAACACGATCAAGATCGCCGACGTGCCGCCCACCAACGTGGTGGTGCAGCGGGGCCCGACGCTGGACGGCATCGGCAAGTACTACGCCGACACCATCGAGCTCTCGGACGTCGAGCCCGTCGACGTGGTGCAGGCGCTGAAAGAGGCCCAGGTCGACGTGTTGGTGTCCTACCTGCCCGTGGGCTCGGAGGAGGCCGACAAGTTCTACGCCCAGTGCGCCATCGACGCCGGCGTGGCGTTCGTCAACGCGCTGCCGGTGTTCATCGCCAGCGACCCGGTGTGGGCCAAGAAGTTCGCCGACGCCGGCGTGCCGATCGTCGGTGACGACATCAAGAGCCAGGTCGGCGCCACCATCACCCACCGCGTGATGGCCAAGCTGTTCGAGGACCGCGGCGTGCAGCTGGACCGCACCATGCAGCTCAACGTGGGCGGCAACATGGACTTCCTCAACATGCTCGAGCGCGAGCGCCTCGAGTCCAAGAAGATCTCCAAGACGCAGGCCGTCACCTCCAACCTGCAGCGCGAGTTCAAGACAAAGGACGTGCACATCGGCCCGTCCGACCACGTCGGCTGGCTCGACGACCGCAAGTGGGCGTACGTGCGGCTGGAGGGCCGCGCGTTCGGCGACGTGCCGCTGAACCTGGAGTACAAGCTCGAGGTGTGGGACTCGCCGAACTCGGCGGGTGTCATCATCGACGCGGTGCGGGCGGCCAAGATCGCCAAGGACCGCGGCATCGGCGGCCCGGTGATCCCGGCGTCGGCCTACCTGATGAAGAGCCCGCCGCAGCAGCTGCCCGACGACGTCGCGCGCACCCAGCTCGAAGAGTTCATCGTCGAGGCCTGACCCTTTCACCTTTCACCGGATGTGCGGTGAGGTCGCTTCGGTGACCTCACCGCACATTCGTCTCGCGGGGCTCTCTGTGTCACGCCAGCGTGACGCTCGGCGCCCGCAGCCACGCTGGCGTGACGCTCGGCGCCTGGCGGCCGCTCGAGCCGATTCGTCCCCACGACGCTGTGCGGGTGCTTAGCATCATCTCTCGATGACCGTTCAGCCCGCCGCGTTCCTGCGCACGACGCTCCCCCTCGACCTGTCCCGGCTCCAGGAGTTGGACGGCGGCCGGTACCACTCGATCTGGCTGCCCGACCACATGGTCAGCTTCTGGCCCGACTCGATCTGGACGCCCGAATTCACCGACCTGGCCACCGCCTCCCCGTCGCCGCACCGCCACCTCGACGGGCTGGCGGTCGCCGCGGCGGCCGCCGTGTTGACCGAGAACGTTCCGCTCGTCAGCGCGGTCGTCGACACCGTGCGCCGCCACCCCAGCATGCTGGCGCAGACGGCGCTGACGATCGACCACCTCGCAAAGGGGCGTTTCATCCTGGGGCTGGGCAGCGGCGAGAGCGAGAACACCCTGCCGTACGGCTTCGACTTCTCCCGGCCGGTCAGCCGCTTCGAGGAAGCGCTGACGGTGATCCGGCTGCTGTGGGACAGCGACGGCCCAGTCGACTTCGACGGCCGTTTCTACTCCCTGCGCCACGCCCGGCTGGACACCGAACCCTACGCGGGCCGGCCGCCGCAGATTTGGATCGGCGCCAGCGGCCCGCGCATGCTGGACATCGCCGGCCGGCACGCCGACGGGTGGTGGCCGGCCGGCGCCTGGACACCGGAGCACTACGCCGAGATGCTCGGCGTGGTAAGGGCTTCGGCGGAGCGCGCAGGTCGCGACCCGCTGGCGATCACACCCTGCTTCATCCAGGTCTGCCTGATCGGCGAAGACGACGACGCCCTGGCCGAGATCCTGCGGGCACCCCTGGTCAAGGCGTTCCTGCTGCAGGTGTCCGCGGAGACGTTGCGCGGCTTCGGCTTTGAACACCCGATGGGCGATCGATGGCGCGGGTTCCAGGACATCGACCCGGCCGTGCTCACCCGCGAGCGCATCATCGACTTCCTCGACAAGGCGCGGCCCGAGATGATCCTGGCGGTCGTGCCGCACGGCACACCGACGCAGGTCGCCAAGATCGTCAAGACGTATGTGGACGCCGGCCTGCGCGTGCCGAAGATTCTGGACTACGGCGCCATGGCCGGCCTGCGCTACGCGGAGGCGTCGGCGGCCAACGTCCGCACTGCCGAAGACGAGCTGATGCGGCTCTGCGGGGTGCCGGCGTGACGACCCGCCTGGACGCCGCCCGGCTGCTCGCCGACGCGCAGGAGGCGACCGGCCTCAGCGATTACGGCGATCCGACACTGCCGCAGCGCTTCACCGTCGCCGTCGACCACCTCAACGCCCTCGGCATGGACGCCGACGGCAATCGGCAAGCAGCGCAGGTGTGCCGATGGCTGCTGACGTCGCGGCTGGAATTCATCGAGGACCGCAACCGCCACCCCGTCGCCGACGAGGTGATCGAGGGGCCGATGTTCGTGACCGGCGAACCCCGTTCGGGCACAACGCTCATGCACGCCCTGATGTCCGTCGATCCACAGGCGCGGGCGCTGCGGTTCTGGGAGGTGATGTACCCGTCGCCGCCGCCGGGGCTGGCCGGGCCCGACGACGACCGCCGGGAGCGGGCCGACGCCGACTGGCGCGAGATCAACGCCAAGATGCCCAAGTGGCTGCGCAGCCACCCCTACAACGACATGCTGGGCGACGGCCTGCCCGAGGACGAGCGCACCTGGGCGTTCGACTTCCGCGTGATGACGCCGACCGCCTGGTGGCGCGTGCCGATGCAGTCGCTGGTCGGCGGCCTGGCCACCGACGCGGCGGCGCAATATCGGTTGCACAAGGCCATGCTGCAGCAGCTGCAATACCACCGGCCGCGGAAGCGCTGGGCACTCAAAGGATTTCACGGATTCCGGCTCAAAGAGCTCTTCGACACCTACCCCGACGCGCGCATGGTGTGGCTGCACCGCGACCCGGTACAGGTCGCCGCGTCACGCACCATGATGATGGCCGACATCGCCGAAGGCGTCGTCGGTCCGGTCGACCTGCACGCCGAGGCCAAGAAGCACCTCGAGATGACCCGCGCCAGCATCGCGAACACGATGAGCAATCCCCTGGTGGACGATCCGCGCATCCTGCACGTCCGCTACTCGGACTTCATCGCCGACCACATCGGCACCGTGCGGCGCTACTACGCGTTCTGCGGTCGCGAGCTGACCGGCCGGGCCGAATCGGTGATGCGCGCGTACCTGGCCAACAATCGCGGCGACCGCTACGGCAAGTTCACCTACTCGACCCGGCTGTTGACCGACATCGGCGAGGACCTCGACGCGCTGCACGCGGAATTCCGGCCGTTTCGGGAGCGATTCGGCGTCGCCATCGAGAACCGGCCGTGACGTGACCAGCGCACACAGACGGCTGTCCGTGCACGACGTCACCTTCTATGGCGACTCGCTCACCGAGATGGCAGCACATTGGGCCGCGCTCGGGGTGTCCCGCCTGAGCATCCTCGACAGCGAGCTGCTCGACCCGGGCTTCCCGATGCTGTTGCAGCGCAACGCCTATACCGTGGAGGCCGTCTATCACCTCTTCGCCGGCGGCGCGCTGTCCGGCGACGCACAGGCCGCCCACGACGCGCTGTGCACCGTGATCGACGCCGCGGCCGCCGCCGGTGCGCGCACCGTGTACCTGCTCACCGGCGGGCGCGGCGACCTCACCTGGGGGCAGGCCGCCGAACGGTTCTGCGCCATGGTCGCGCCCTGCGTGGCGCACGCCCGAGCGGCGGGGCCCGCGCTGGCCATCGAAAACGCCTCCAGCCTGTACGCCGACCTCCACATCGCCCATACGCTGCGCGACACGGTCACACTGGCCGAGATGGCCAACCTGAGTGTCTGCATTGACGTGTTCCACTGTTGGGCGGAGGGCGACTTCGACGCGATGCTGCAGCGGGCGCTGCCGCGCACCGCACTCATCCAGTTGAGCGACTACGTGCTCGGCGACCGCACATTGCCCGGCCGGGCGGTCCCCGGCGACGGCACGATTCCGATCGAGGCGATCGTCGCCCAAGCCCTCGCCGGCGGCTACCCGCACGGCTTCGACCTGGAACTGATCGGCCCCCGGCCCGACCGGGAGGGCCGCCGGGAATCCGCCCGCCGCGCATGCGACGCCGTGGGCGCCATCCTCGACAGGTTGGGGGCCTAGAGATGGCTTTCGGGGACGGTCCCGACGACGCAGCGCTGCAGTCCGCCTGGTCCGAATTCTGCGCGCGGCTGCAGCGGGCGGGCGAGCAGGCCTTCAAGCAGGCCAACCCCGCATCCGGGACCCATCGCGTCGACGCCTACCGGTTCCTCACCCAAAACCTCGGCCAAGCCTTCGATCTCGCGCTCGAAACCCACGACACCCGCTACCCGGCGCTGCACACCTTCTGCGGCCCCACCCGCAAGCTCGGTGGCGACTGCGCCGACTTCACCTACCAGCAGGCGTGGATCGACGGGCAATCGCCGTATCGCCTCAGCGGAACGCGCGGCACGGCAAGGTTTTTCAACATAGCGGTCCAGGGGCAGCGCGTCCCCGGACCCGGCGTACTGCACGAACCCTTCGGCGACACACCGGAAGCCAACCTGCTCGGCCATCAGCTCGACATCGGCGACGACGGCCAATTCGAGCTCTACATCGGCGGACCCGAGCGCGGACCGAACTGGCTGCCCACCACCGCCGGATCGCGCAAACTGTTCATCCGCCAGGGGTTCGACCGCTGGGACGAGCTACCGGCACAACTGCGCATCGAGCGAATCGACATGGACTCCCCCAAGCCGTTGCCGTCGCCCACCGAGATGGTCGCGGCGATGCGCTGGGCCGGTGATTTCGTCACCGGCCTGATGGCCGACTGGCCCGAATTCCCCTTCGCCTACGGCGGCGTCGACGACGAGCATCCGAACGCCTTCCCCCGCGTGGACGCGACCGACGCCGACGGCAAGCGCGGCCGCGCCGCCACCAACATGTACTGGGAACTGGCCGACGACGAGGCGCTGATCGTCGAATTCGAAGCCCACGACGGCCTGTGGATGCTGACCAACATGGGCGTGTTCTTCAACAGCATGGACTACCTGTACCGACCGGTGAGTTACACGCCGAGCCGCACCAAGATTGACACCGACGGCCGCGTCCGGCTCGTCCTGGCCCACCGCGACCCGGGCGTGCACAACTGGCTCGACACCCAGGGCTTCCGGCGCGGCAACCTGACCTACCGGCACATGCTCGAGGGCGAGCCCGCCACGCTGAGCACCCGGGTCGTCAAGCACGGTGAGGTGCTCGCCGCCCTGCCGGCGGACACCACCCTGGTGACTCCCGCGCAGCGCACCGCCGCGATGTGGGAGCGGTTCCACGGCATTCGCCGTCGCTACGTCCTCTAGACGGACGGCGGCTCCCCGGCGCTAGTGTCTGTAGATCGTGGCCGAAATCTCCGAAGAAGACCTGGACGGGTTGTCCGAATTCGCGCTGTTGGCCGAGAACGCCGAGCAAGCCGGCGTCACCGGCCCGCTGCCCGACGTGCGCCGCGTCGAGACGGGCACGGGGGCGAGCAAGATCAGCGCGCTGCGCTGGGGTGGTGCCACGGAACCGCGCGTCGTCTTCCTGCACGGCGGCGGGCAGAACGCGCACACCTGGGACACCGTCATCGTCGGCCTCGGCGAGCCCGCACTGGCCGTGGACCTTCCCGGGCACGGCCACTCGGGATGGCGCGAAGACGGCGACTACTCGCCGCAGATCAACGCCGACGCCCTGCTGCCGGCGGTGCGCGAGCACGCGCCCGGCGCCGACCTCGTCGTCGGCATGTCGCTGGGCGGCCTGACCGCGATACGGCTGGCCGCCGTGGCTCCCGAACTCGTCAACGAACTCGTCCTGATCGACGTCACCCCGTCGGCGCTGCAACGGCACTCGGAGATGACCAAGGAACAGCAGGGCACGGTCGCGTTGATGCACGGTGAACGCGAATTCCCCAGCTTCCAGGCCATGCTGGACCTGACGATCGCCGCCGCCCCGCACCGCGAAGTGAAGGCGCTGCGCCGCGGCGTCTTTCACAACTCGCGCCGGCTGGACAACGGCAACTGGACGTGGCGGTACGACGCCATCCGCAAGTTCCCCGACTTCGATGTCCTGTGGGACGACGTGGACAGGCTGTCCGCGCCGATCACCCTCATCCGCGGCGGCAAGTCGGGATTCGTCAGCGACGACGATGCGGCCGAACTCAGCCGTCGCACAAAGCATTTCCGCACCGCACACGTCGTGGAGAACTCCGGGCATTCAGTTCAAAGCGACCAGCCCCTCGCCCTCATCGACCTGCTGCGCGGGGTGCTCGGCACGCGGTGAGCCTACGGTGGTCCCATGAGCCGCGACAACGACGATGCAGAGCGCAGCGATGAGGAGGAGTGGCGCCATGACCTCTGATCTCCCCGTCCACATCGGCGTGCAACTGCAGCCCCAGCACGCGCCGGACTACCGCCAAATCCGTGACGCCGTGCGCCGCTGCGAGGACATCGGCGTCGACATCGCCTTCAACTGGGACCACTTCTTCCCTCTCTACGGCGACCCCGACGGCGCGCATTTCGAGTGCTGGACCATGCTCGGGGCCTGGGCCGAGCAGACCTCACGCATCCAGATCGGCGCGCTGGTCACCTGCAACTCCTACCGGAATCCCGAGTTGCTGGCCGACATGGCCCGAACCGTCGACCACATCAGCGACGGCCGGCTCGTGCTCGGGATCGGTTCGGGCTGGAAGCAGAAGGATTACGACGAGTACGGCTACGAATTCGGCACCGCGGGCAGCCGCCTGGACGACCTCGCGAGCGCGCTGCCCCGGATCACGTCCCGGCTGGCCAAACTCAACCCGCCGCCGACGCACGACATCCCGGTCCTCATCGGCGGCGGGGGTGAGCGCAAAACGCTGCGCCTGGTCGCCGAATACGCCGACATCTGGCACAGCTTCACCTCGGCCGACGAATTCCCGGCGAAGTCGGAAGTCCTGGCCCGGCACTGCGCCGACGTCGGGCGCGAGCCGGCCGGCATCGAACGCTCGGCCGCCGTGCCGAACCGCGGCGCGCTGGTCGACAACGCCGAAACCCTCGTCGGCCTGGGCGTCACGCTGCTGACCGTGGCGTGCGACGGTCCGGCTTACGACCTCGCCGCCGCGGAAGCGCTGTGCCGCTGGCGCGATGGTCGGTAACCGTCGCCGCCATTTATCGGCCAAACACCGGAAAGTACTAGCCCACTCGTGAGAAACTTCTCGCGCTAGCTGGCCGCACCGGGCTTGAAAGAGACTCAACGACGAATGCCGAAGAAATACGGGGTCAAAGAAAAGGACCTGGTTGTTTCGCACATCCTCCACCTCTTGCTGACGGGGAAGTTGCGCACCGGCGACCGTGTCGATCGCAATGAGATCGCGCTCGGGCTGGGAGTGAGCCGCGTCCCCATTCAAGAGGCGTTGGTCCAACTCGAACACGACGGCATTGTCTCCACCCGCTATCACCGGGGAGCGTTCGTCGAGCGGTTCGACGAAGCCACCGTCCTCGAGCACCACGAACTGGACGGCCTGCTCAACGGCATCGCTTCCGCGCGTGCGGCCACCAGTCCCACCCCGCGGATCCTCGGCCAACTCGACGCCCTCATGCGATCGCTGCGCACCGCCAAGGATTCGCGGGCCTTCTGCGACCTCGCCGACGAGTACCGGCGCACCATCAACGACGAATACGCCGGACCGCGGTTGCACGCCACCATCCGCGCCTCGCAAAACCTCGTCCCCCGGGTGTTCTGGCTGACTTATCAAGGCGGCCGCGACGAAATGCTGCCGTTCTACGAGGACGAGACCGCCGCGATCCATCGGCGCGATCCCGAGGCCGCCCGGGCCGCCTGCGTGGGTCGCTCCTACCTGATGGCGCAAACCATGCTCGCGGAACTGTCCAGGCGCAGGGTGTTCACCCCACCCGACGACATGACCCGCCTGGTGCCCGGACCGCTCGAGGTACTCGCCGACGCGGAAACCGTCGACGTGGAGCCGCTGGCGATCTAGGTCGGGCGCTCACCCGACGAGGCCCCCGGCCGGTCGATACGGTGGCAGGGATGAATGTGCGCGTAAACGGGCGCACCCAGCGCCGCGGGAGGCTGTTCGGACTGGCCGCGACGACGGTGTTGGTGTGCGGCATGGCATTAGGCGGGCTGGCCGCGCCCGCGGCCGCCGACTGGAACCAGTGCGCGCCGGCCGGTTTGGACAGCGCCCGCGCGTTGCCCAAGGATCTGACCGAGAGCCGCCCCACTCCGCAAGAAGACCGGGACACCACGAGTTCCGTCGAACCACTCACGTCGGTCGACACCGGCGCTCTGGGCCTTGGCACACCGGGAGTGCTCACGGTGGGCACGCTGTCGGACGCCCCGCCCAACATCTGCATCAACCCGACCGGCGAGTTCAGCGGCTTCGACAACCTGCTGCTGCGCGCCATCGCCGACAAGTTGCACCTGCAACTGCGCTTCGTCAGCACCGACTTCTCCGCACTGCTGGCGCAGGTGGCCTCCCGGCGCTTCGACGTCGGCTCGGCGTCGGTGAAAGCCACCGACCAGCGCCGCCGCACCGTCTCGTTCACCAACGGCTACGACTTCGGCTTCTACTCCCTGGTGGTGCCCCCCGGCTCACCGATCCACAACTTCGGCGAGCTGGCCGCCGGCCAGCGCATCGGCGTGGTCCAGGGCACCGTCGAGGAGTCCTACGTCGTCGACACCCTGCATTTGCAGCCGGTGAAGTACCCGGGCTTCACCACCCTGTACGCCAGCCTCAAGACGCGGCAGATCGATGCGTGGGTGGCGCCCGGAACCCTTGCCTCGACCGTCATTCGGCCGGGCGACCCCGCCGTGACCGTCGCGAACACCTTCAGCCCAGGCAATTTCGTGGCTTACGCGGTGGCCAAGGAGAACCAGCCGCTGATCGACGCGCTGAACTCCGGCCTGGACGCGGTCATCGCCGACGGCACCTGGGCCAAGCTGTACTGCCAGTGGGTGCCGCGCACGCTGCCGCCCGGGTGGAAACCGGGGTCGAAAGCCGCGCCCGCCCCCACCCTGCCGGACTTCGCCGCGATCGCCGCGAGCCAGCATCGCGCGGCCGCTGGTCCTTCCGCGCCGAAGTCGACCCTCGCCCGGCTGCGCGACTCGTTCTTCGACTGGGAGATGTACCGGCGCGCCATCCCCGTTCTGTTGACGACGGGGCTGCCGAACACGTTGATCCTGACCAACAGCGCCATCGTGATCGGCCTGGCGCTGGGGATGGTGCTGGCCATGGCGGGCATCTCGAACCGGCGTTGGCTGCGCTGGCCGGCGCGGGTGTACACCGATATCTTCCGCGGCCTCCCCGAAGTGGTCATCATCCTGCTCATCGGCATGGGCGTCGGCCCACTGGTCGGCGGATTGACGAACAAGAATCCCTACCCGTTGGGAATCGCGGCGTTGGGGTTGATGGCCGCCGCCTACATCGGCGAAATCCTGCGCTCGGGAATTCAAAGCGTCGACCCCGGCCAGTTGGAGGCCTCCCGCGCGCTCGGATTCAGCTATCCGACCGCGATGCGGCTGGTGGTGGTGCCGCAAGGAATACGGCGGGTGCTGCCCGCGCTGGTGAATCAGTTCATCGGGTTGTTGAAGGCCTCCGCTTTGGTGTACTTTCTGGGCCTCATCGCCGAACAGCGAGAGCTCTTCCAAGTCGGCCGGGATTTGAACGCCCAGACCGGGAGCCTGTCGCCGCTGGTGGCCGCAGGCCTCTTCTATCTCATCTTGACCATCCCGCTGACGCATTTGGTCAACTACATCGACGCGCGCCTGCGCCGCGGGCGCCGTACCGCTGACCCGGACGACGGTTCCGACATGCTCGCGACGACGTTCGGCCAGGAGATCACGTGAGCGAACCCGTGGCTGGCCGGCAGTCCGTCTCGTTGGCCGCCAGGAACATTCATCAGACGCTGGGCGGAAACAAGGTGCTGCGCGGCGTCGACTTCGAGGCTCCGGCGGGTACCACCGTCGCCGTCATCGGGCCGTCCGGCTCGGGCAAGTCGACGCTGCTGCGCACCTTGAACCGGTTGCACGAACCCGATAGCGGCGACATCCTGCTGGACGGCCGGTCGGTGTTGCGCGACGATCCCAACGAGCTGCGCCAACGGATCGGCATGGTGTTTCAACATTTCAACCTGTTCCCGCACCTGAGCGTGCTGAAAAACGTGGCGATGGCGCCACGCAAGTTGCGGCGCCTGCCCGCCGACGAGGCGCGCGACCTGGCGCTGGCGCAATTGGACCGAGTTGGGCTGAGACACAAGGCCGATGCGCGGCCCGGGATGCTATCCGGCGGCCAGCAACAACGCGTCGCCATCGCCCGCGCGCTGGCCATGGCCCCGCAGGTGATGTTCTTCGACGAGGCCACCTCGGCTCTGGATCCCGAAATGGTCAAGGGAATTCTGCAACTCATTGCCGATCTCGGCGCCGACGGCATGACGATGATCGTCGTCACCCACGAAATGGGCTTTGCCCGCTCGGCATCCGACACCGTTGTTTTCATGGATCGCGGCAAGGTCGTGGAATCCGGGCCTCCAGAGCAGATTTTCGAAGCCCCGCAGACCGAGCGTTTACAGCGATTTCTGTCTCAAGTGCTTTGACCGCCCCACTGCCATTCACTACTCGCCAGTAGGCGCAGCTATCTTGTCCGCGCCTGATATCACGTTAGACTCCCCGTTTATGGCGGACAGCGAATCCACCTCGGCCGACGTGACCGAGCTTGCGGAAGGGTTGCACCGTGCGCTGTCCAAATTGTTTTCGATTCTGCGTCGCGGGGACCCGAGCGGCACCGCGGCCGCGGGCGAGCTGACCCTCGCGCAGCTGTCGATCCTCGTCACCCTGCTGGATCAGGGGCCGATTCGGATGACCGACCTGGCGGCCCACGAACGCGTGCGGACGCCCACCACCACCGTGGCGATCCGCCGGCTGGAAAAGCTGGGTCTGGTGAAACGGTCGCGCGACCCGTCCGACCTGCGGGCGGTGCTCGTCGACATCACCCCGCGCGGGCGTGCCGTTCACGGTGAGTCGCTGGCCAACCGGCGCGCTTCCCTGGCGGCGATGCTCAGCCAGCTCCCCGCGTCCGACCTCAGCACCCTGATGCAGGCGCTGGCGCCGCTGGAGCGGCTGGCCTCCGGAGAACCGGCTTCCGGCCCCGCGGGCGAGCCCCCGGCATGCAAAGAGGCGTGAAACCGACGCATCTGCAACGCCTTTCGCAACGCACGTAGACTGCGGTACATGCCCACTGCACTCATCACCGGCGCCGGCGGCGGCATTGGCTCCGCGATCGCCACGGCGCTGGCCCCCACCCATACCGTGCTGCTGGCCGGCCGGCCTTCGGACCGCCTCGACGCCGTCGCCGAACGGCTCGGTTCGACGACCTTCCCCCTGGACCTGACCGACTCGGGTGACATCGAGGCCGCCTGCGAGATCGTGGACGAACTCGACGTCCTGGTGCACAACGCCGGGGTGTCGATTCCGGGCCACGTCGCGGAGTCGAACGTCGACGAGTGGCGTACCACCTTCGCCGTCAATGTGTTTGGGCCGGTTGAACTTACGCTGGCGCTGCTGCCGGCGCTGCGGCGCGCTCATGGTCAGGTGGTGTTCATCAACTCCGGTTCGGGCCGCAACGTTTCCCCCGGCACGGCGTCCTACTCGGCCAGCAAGTTCGCGTTGCGCGCCTTCGCGGACTCGTTGCGCGCCGACGAACCGGATCTTCGGGTGACAACCGTGTACCCCGGGCGCACCGACAGCCAGATGCAGCGCGAACTCGTCGCGTTCGAGGGCGGCACGTATGACCCCGCCAAGTTCCTCAAACCGGAAACCGTCGCCACCGCGGTCGCCAATGTGGTGGCCACGCCGCCGGACGGGCACGTCCACGAGGTGGTGTTGCGGCCCACGGGTCGCTGACTGGGCTACCGCTACACCACCAGGTTGACCAGCCGGCCGGGCACCACGATCACCTTGCGCGGGTTGGCGCCCGCCAGGAAGGCCTGCACCTTTTCGTCCGATAACGCCGCGGCCTTGAGGGTGTCCTGGTCGGCGTCGGCGGCCACCACCACCCGCCCACGCACCTTGCCGTTGACCTGGACCGGGTATTCGACGCTGTCGTCGACCAGGTAGGCCGGGTCGGCGTGCGGGAACGGGCCGTGCGCCAGCGACGTGGTGTGACCCAGCCGCAGCCACAACTCCTCGGCCATGTGCGGGGCCAGCGGGGCCAGCATCAACACCAGTGGCTCGACCGCCGCGCGCGGCACGGCGTCGCGATGCTCCTTGGTGAGGTGGTTGGTGTATTCGATCAACTTGGCCGCCGCGGTGTTATTCCGCAGCGCGGCATAGTCTTCGGAGACCCCCGCGACAGTGCGGTGCAGCGCGCGCAGGGTCGCGGTGTCGAGCCCGCGTTCCTCGGCCACGTCGATCACCCGTGTCTTGCCGGTCTGCTCGTCGACGACCAGCCGCCAGACCCGCTGCAGAAAACGATGCGCGCCGACGACATCCTTGGTCGCCCAAGGCCGGGAGGCCTCCAGCGGACCCATCGACATCTCGTACACCCGCAGCGTGTCCGCGCCGTACTCGTCGCAGATCTCGTCCGGTGAAATCGAATTCTTCAGGCTCTTACCGATTTTGCCGAATTCCTGGAAGACTTCGATCTCGCCGCCGGGACTCGGGTAGTAAAAGCGGCCGCCGCGTTCGACCACGTCGTCGGCCGGGACGTACGACCCGCGCGAGTCGGTGTAGGCGAAGGCCTGGATGTAGCCCTGGTTGACCAGCCGGCGGTACGGCTCCCGCGAGCTGACATGGCCGAGGTCGTAGAGGACCTTGTGCCAGAACCGCGCGTACAACAGGTGCAGCACCGCGTGTTCGGCGCCACCGACGTACAGGTCGACACCACCGGGATCCTGGGGGCCGTGCTCGGCGGGCCGCGGGCCCATCCAATAGGCCTCGTTCTCCTTGGCACACAGCCGTTCCGAGTTGTGTGGGTCGGTGTAGCGCAGTTCGTACCAGGAGCTGCCCGCCCACTGCGGCATCACGTTGGTGTCGCGGGTGTACGGCCGCAGGCCGTCGCCGAGGTCCAGTTCGACGTGTACCCAGTCGGTCGCCTTGGCCAGCGGCGGCGACGGCTCGCTGTCCGCGTCGTCGGGGTCGAAGAGCACCGGCGAATAGTCGGGCACGTCGGGCAGTTCGACCGGCAGCGCGGCCTCGTCGAGCGCGTGTGCGCGCCCGTCGCTGTCGTAGACGATCGGGAACGGCTCACCCCAGTAGCGCTGCCGCGCGAAAAGCCAGTCCCGCAGCTTGAACTCGATCCGCGCCTTGCCGCGGCCCTCCGCCTCCAAACGGGCGGTGATCGCGTCCTTTGCCGCCGAGACATCCATACCGTCGAGATAGCCGGAGTTGACCAGCACCCCGTCACCGGGGTATGCGCCCTGCGAGATGTCGCCGCCGGCAATCACTTCCACGATCGGCAGGCCGAGCTCATGGGCGAAGTCCCAGTCGCGCTGGTCGTGACCCGGAACCGCCATGATCGCGCCGGTGCCGTACCCCGCCAAGACGTAGTCGGCGATGAAGATCGGCACCGGCTTGCCGTTGGCGGGGTTGGTGGCGTAGCTGCCGAGAAAGACGCCGGTCTTCTCCCTGCTCTCCTGACGCTCGAGATCCGACTTGGCCGCGATCGCCCGCCGGTAGGCCGCGACCGCCTCACCCGGAGTGCCGGCGCCGTAGGTCCACCGCGGGTCGGTACCGTCCGGCCAGCCCGCCGCGACCAGCCCGTCGACCAGGTCGTGCTCGGGGGCCAGCACCAGGTAGGTGGCGCCGAACAGGGTATCGGGCCGCGTGGTGAACACCTCGATGTCGACCGTCGCGCCGCTGGCGGTGCCGGCCGAGAACAGCGCCCTGGTCCCGGTCGAACGGCCGATCCAGTTGCGCTGCATGGTTTTGACCGGTTCCGGCCAGTCCAGCAGCTCCAGGTCGTCGAGCAGCCGATCGGCGTAGGCGGTGATCCGCATCATCCACTGCCGCAACCGTTTCCGAAACACGGGAAAGTTGCCGCGGTCGCTGCGCCCGTCGGCGGTGACCTCTTCGTTGGCCAGCACCGTGCCCAGCCCCGGGCACCAGTTCACCATCGAGTCCGCGCGATAGACCAGTCGGTGACCGTCGATCACGTCGGCCCGCTCCCCCGCCGACAATGTCGCCCAGTCACGGCCGTCCTCCAGGCGCCTTACCGCGGAGTCGAATTCGGCGACCAACTCGGCGATCGGCCGGGCCTTGCCGGCGGCGGTGTCGAACCAGGCGTTGTAGATCTGCAGGAAAATCCACTGCGTCCACTTGTAGAACTCGACGTCGGTGGTCGAGAAGCTGCGGCGGCTGTCGTGCCCGAGACCCAGCCGGCCCAGCTGGCGCCGGAAGTTCACGACGTTGGCCTCGGTGCGGGTCCGCGGATGCGTTCCCGTTTGCACGGCGTATTGCTCGGCGGGCAGCCCGAAGGAGTCGAAACCCAACGCGTGCAGGACGTTATGTCCGGTCATCCGGAAATACCGGGCGTACACGTCGGTGGCGATGTAGCCCAGCGGGTGGCCGACATGCAGCCCCTCGCCCGAGGGATAGGGGAACATGTCCTGCACGAACAACTTGTCGGCGGGAACCGGGGTGCCATCCGTCGGCGCCAACGAGCCGACCGGGTTGGGCACGTTGAACGTGCCGAGCTTCGCCCAGTTCTCCTGCCAGGTGCTCTCGATACGGCCCGCCAGCGCCGCCGTGTAGCGATACGTCGGCGCGTCGGAGTCGGCCTGAACGGCACCGTGGTCGCTGTCGGCGGCGGTGGTCGGGGATTCGGTCACCTGAACAGGGTATAAGGGCGCCCCCGGGCCGGCCGCCGGCCACAGGATGGTCTCGGTTCCGTTGCGCACCGATCAGAGGTTCATCCCAGCTCTATTTCGGCCCTGTTCACCGCCTTTGACCTGTAGTTACAGTCGGCCTCTAACTGCTGGCAGTGCGCCACTGGAAGGACCGACGCAGATGATCGAGATCGTCCCCGCCCACCGTGCGCTCCTCGGGGGATTGGTCGCCGGCCTGATCGGCATGGCGGTTGTCACGGGCGCGCAGGCATCGGCGGACCCATTGCTTCCCGCGCCATCGCCCGTCCCCGCCATCCCGGCGCCCGCGCCGCAGAACGTCACCGCCGCGCCGGGGCAGGCTCCCACCAACAGGCTGCTCGCCGCCCCGCCCGCGTCGAATCCCGTTGTGTCACCGACGGCTCCGGGCGCTGCCGCCCCCGCCGCGGTCGCGCCTGTCACGCCGGTGACCCCCGCGGTCACGCCCGCCACCTCGGGGACGATCCGGGAATACCTGGAGTCGAAGGGGGTCAAGCTCGAGGCGCAAAAGCCGCAGGGGCTCAAGGCGCTCGACATCACCTTGCCGGTGCCGGCTCGCTGGACTCAGGTGCCCGACCCCAACGTGCCCGACGCGTTCGCGGTCATCGCCGACCGGCAGGGCAGCAGCATCTACAGCTCGAATGCCCAGGTGGTGGTGTACAAGCTGGTCGGCGATTTCGACCCCCGCGAGGCGATCAGCCATGGCTATGTCGACAGCCAGAAGCTGCTGGCCTGGCAACCCACCAACGCCTCGATGGCCGACTTCGGTGGTTTCCCGTCGTCGATCGTTGAGGGCACGTACCGCGACGGCGACATAACGCTGAACACCTCGCGCCGCCACGTCATCGCCACCTCCGGGCACGACAACTACCTGGTGTCGCTCGCGGTGACCACCGATCGGGCGGTGGCCGTGGCCGACGCACCGGCCACCGACGCCATCATCAACGGCTTCCGCGTCACCGTGCCCGGGGCCCCGGTTCAGGCCCCCGCGCAAACCCCCGCGGCCTCGCCGGTCGGCCTCCCCGCGCCGGCTGCCCCGGCCGCGCAGCCGCCGGTCACCCCCCCGGTCGGGCAGCTA
>NZ_GG770553.1:663218-687578 GCF_000164135.1 Mycobacterium parascrofulaceum ATCC BAA-614
CCGCCGGCCGTCGCGCAGCCGCCCGCGGTCGCGCCGCTGCGCCAGACCTCGGCCACGGCTCCGGTGGTCCTTCCCGCCGCGCCCATGCCCAGCCGCCAGCCCACGCCGAACCTCTTGGCCCTGGTTCCGGGCCTGCCGCCGCTGCCGAACTTCTCGTTTCTCCAGCATTAGGCCCGGGTCCCGGCCGCCCCGGAGCCCACTGAGCGGGCCGACGCCCGGGCTCGTATTGTGAGGCCATGCTGATTGCGGGCGTCCTGTGCATGTGTGCGGCGGTGGCCTCCGCCGGGTTCGGAACCTGGTCGCTAGCGCGCACCCAGAATGGCGAACCCACCGCGTTGGCGCTGCGGTCCGTGGCTCCGGCGCAACTGGCGGCGGCGATCATGCTGGCCGCCGGCGGTGTGGTGGCGCTGGCAGCTCCCCCGCACACCGCATTGGTGGTGTTGCTCGTCTGTGTGGCCGGCGCCATCGGGACGCTGGCCGCCGGGTCGTGGCAGAGCGCCCGCTTCGCCCTGCAGCAAGAAGCCGCCGCACCCGCTTGTGCCGGCGCCTGCGCCGGCTGCACGCAGTCCTGCCACTGACGTCCGGCGGGTGGCCCCGGCGGTGGGCGCGCGCTAGTTGCGGCTGAGGTCGATCGGATGGGTGGCCAGCAGCGACAGCGGGAGCGGCTGACGGCGCAGCACCTGGCTCCACAGATCGGACCTGGGCCCCACGAGAACGTCAGAGGGCAACGCGGACAAGACAATCCAATCGTCGCGCTCGATTTCGCCTTCTAGCTGGCCGATGGTCCAGCCGGAGTAGCCCGCGAAGATTCGCACCCCCTCCACCAGGGGCGCGATCGTGTCGGGGTCGGCGTCGAGATCCACCATCACCACCCGCCCGGCCACGTGCCGCAGCCCGGCGACACCCTGGGGATCGGCGCCCACCCGCAACGCCGCCAGGCATAGGGCCGCGTCCCGTTTCACCGGGCCGCCGATGAACATGGTCTTCGGCTTGGCCGCCAGTTTGGTCCACTGCGGCAACACGTTGTACACGGCGGTCTCGCTGGCCCGGTTGAGCACCACACCCAGGGTGCCGCCGTCGTTGTGCTCGACGATGTAGATCACGCTGCGCCGGAACGTCGGCTCGAAAAGATCGGTGTTGGCCAGGAGCAACGTGCCCGCGCGCACCCGCTGCGCGGCCGGCGCGACATAGTCCTCTGGATCCTCGGGCGGCGGCACCCCACCATCATCGCATCCGGTGCTTGCCGTCCGGGGGAATCAAGCGCGGGGCGCAAAGATTTGTACTGTGGGTACGGCGGCTCCGACGGTGACGAGCTTGCTGGCCCCTCTCCTGGAAGTCGGTGTGGTGATCCAATCCCGGATGCAGTCAAGCGCACCCGCCGAAATATGGCGGTCGGTGCGCAGTTTGCCAGACTTCTGGCGGCTGCTGCAGGTGCGCATGGCGAGCCAGTTCGGCGACGGCCTGTTCCAGGCCGGGCTGGCCGGGGCGCTGCTGTTCAATCCGGACCGCGCCGCCGACCCCATGGCGATCGCGCGGGCGTTCACCGTGCTGTTCCTGCCGTACTCGCTGCTGGGGCCGTTCGCGGGGGCGCTGATGGACCGTTGGGACCGGCGGCTGGTGATCGTCGGCGCCAACGTCGGCCGCCTCATCCTGATCGCCGCGATCGGCACCATCCTGGCCGTCCGGGCCGGCGATCTGCCGTTGTTGTTGGGCGCGCTGTTCGCCAACGGGTTGGCGCGGTTCGTCGCGTCCGGGCTGTCGGCGTCGCTGCCGCACGTCGTGCCCCGCGAGCAGGTCGTGACGATGAACGCCCTGGCCAACGCGTCGGGTGCCGTCGCCGCCTTCATCGGCGCCAACTTCATGCTCGTCCCCCGATTGCTGGTGGGCGCGGGGGACAACGGCGCGTCGGCGATCATCTTCTGCACCGCGATCCCCGTGTCGATCGCCTTGCTGCTGTCGTTGCGGTTCGGCTCCCGCGTGCTGGGCCCGGACGACACCAAGCGGGCGATCCACGGACCGGTCTTCTACGCCGTGGTCACCGGCTGGCTGCACGGCGCGCGCACGGTCGCGCAGCGGCCGACGGTCGCCGCCACACTGTCCGGCTTGGCCGCCCACCGGATGGTGATCGGCATCAACTCCCTGCTGGTCCTGCTGCTGGTCCACCATCTGAGCAACCCCGGAGCCGGGGGACTGGGCACCGCCCTGCTGTTCTTCGGTGCGGCCGGCCTGGGCGCGTTCTTGGCCAACGTGCTCACTCCGCCGGCGGTCCGCCGCTGGGGCCGCTACGCGACGGCGAACGGTGCGCTGGCCACGTCGGCGATCATCGAGCTCGCGGGTGCGGGACTACAGGTGCCGATCATGGTGGGATGCGGTTTTCTCCTCGGCGTGACGGGCCAAATGGTCAAGCTGTGCGCCGACTCGGCCATGCAGATGGACGTCGACGACGCCCTTCGCGGTCACGTCTTCGCCGTCCAAGACGCGCTGTTCTGGGTCGCGTTCATCGGCGCGATCACGGTGGCCGCGGCGTTGATTCCCCCCGATGGGCATGCGCCCGTATTCGTGCTCGTCGGGTCCGCCCTGTACCTGGCCGGCCTGGGCATGCACAGCTTCCTCGGCCGGCGCGGCGAACAGGTGAATAATCACGAGCCGGCGGGGACGACCGACGAGCGGAGGCAATGATGGCGGGTCCCGAAGCGATCGTGGCTGACCTACGCGCCGAAAGCGACGACCTCGACGCCCTGGTCGCCCCGCTTCCGGCGGAGCGGTGGGCCGATCCCACGCCCGCGCCGGGCTGGACCATCGCGCACCAGGTCGGGCACCTGTTGTGGACGGACCGCGTCGCCCTGACCTCCGTGACCGACGAAGCCGGATTCGCCGAGGTGCTCAAGTCCGCCGCCGCGGATCCGACCGGCTTCGTCGACGCGGGTGCCGAAGAAGTGGCGGCGCTGGCGCCGGGCGAGCTGCTCGCCGAGTGGCGGATCACCCGTGGCCGGTTGCACGACGAGCTGCTCAAGGTTGCCTCCGGGCGCAAGCTTCCCTGGTTCGGGCCGCCGATGAGCGCGGCGTCGATGGCGACCGCGCGGCTGATGGAGACCTGGGCTCACGGTCTGGATGTCGCCGATGCGCTGGGCGTCAAGCGGGCCGCCACCGACCGCCTGCGGTCGATCGCCCACCTCGGAGTGCGCACCCGCGATTACGCCTTCTCGGTCCACAACCTGCCGGCGCCGGCCGAACCGTTCCTGGTCGAGCTGCGCGGACCCGGTGGGGACGCGTGGAGCTGGGGGCCGAGCGACGCGGCGCAGCGGGTCACCGGTTCGGCCGAGGACTTCTGTTTCCTGGTGACCCAGCGGCGCCCGCTGGCCGCCCTTGACGTGACCGCGGATGGGCCCGACGCGCAGCGCTGGCTGGAGATCGCGCAGGCCTTCGCCGGCCCGCCCGGCGCCGGGCGATGAGCGCGCGGGCGCGCGAAGAGAGCCGGCGCCCATCCGGCCACGCGCCGGGCGATGAGCGCGCGGGCGCGCGAAGAGAGCCGGCGCGCGCGTTAGTGCAACGGGCCGCCGTAACTTGCCCGGTTCTCGGCCTCGGCCTCTTCGCGCAGCGCCGAAATCGCCAGGTTCAGCCTGTCGGCGAGCTCACCGTGGGCATATCCGCTCATCACGCCGGGATGCAGCGTCAGCTCGAGCAACCGCCCATCGGAGTTCGTCACGGCATAGATGTCCCCGAGGTCAACGCTGTAGGTGACGGCCTCGGCCTGGGCCACGAGGGCTTCCCACTTGTCGGCCGCCTCGCTCAGTTCCCGAAGAACTGATTCGACGAGGTCCTTGTCGCTGAGATTCGCGCGACCGCCCGAATCCGACACGCTCACAGTATCCTCGACCCCTCCTACCAGCGTCAATTCATACTCGCGGCCCATCGCCGCATGGCGCGCGGCCTATGAGTCGGGCGGCGGGGTGGCCAGGCTCTGGTACCAGGCGAGGTGATAGTTCGCCGAGACCCGGTCTCCGCTTGCGATGCCCTCGGTCGCCGCCATCAGCATGCACTTGAGCAGCAGCGCGGGACTGACGGCCGGGTATTGGACCAGAAGTTGGTAGCGCGCGGTATCGAGGTGCACCCGCAGCACGTCGACCTCCTGATCGATGATCATCGCGTCCGCCGCGGCCGCGTCCGCCAGTCTCTGCACGATCCGGGGGAGTCCGTCGAATCGCCGGGTGGTCTCGCTCAGCACCCTGACCAGGTCGCCGATGGGGGGCAGCTCGCGGGGTTCCAACGACGACCTCGTCGCGGTGAAGTCGACCGAGCGGCGCAGCGAATCGCCGGGGGAGTAGGTCACCATGCGCGCCGCGCCGTCGATCAGCGCGGAGACCCTGCCCGTCCGCTGCTCGGGCTCCAATAACCGGACGCCGGCCGGGAGGTTGATACCTGCCGGTATCCACCCGTGGGCGAGGTCGGTGACCAAGACGGTTGTGCCGTCCGGGAGGTCGCCCACCGCCCAATTCAGCCGCGACTCTTGGCGGACCACAAACTCCAGCAGCCGGTTCAGCCGCTCGGTCTCCAAACCCGTTGCGGCCGAGACTTTTTCGTCGCGTCGCGGGATGGCGGCCGCCCCACGCGCCGGCTCGTGCTGCGCCGCGGGCTCGTCGGCCACCGCGTGGTGGCGACCGCTGTCGTCCTGCCCCCAACCCGGCCCGGCCGCGGCCGGTTCGTCAACGACGGGCTCCACCTCGGTGATCGCCGGGATCACCTGGGTCTCCTCCAGCGAAACCGCCGCGACGGGTTCTGGCTGCGCAGCCGGCGGCGCTTCGTCTTGCGGCGGTGCCGTCTCGCCAACGACGGGCTCGACCTCGGTGATCGCGGGGATGACCTGCGTCTCCTCCAGCGAAACGGCCCCGAGGTCACCGGCCGCATCCACGGGAGCGTGCGCCTCCTCGACCACGGGCTCGGATTCCGTGATCGCGGCGATGATTTGGGTCTCCTCCATCGAGGCCGACGCGTCGTCGTCGGTATGCGTATCCGGTACCTGTTCGGGTTCGGTCGGCCGCTCCGCCTCCGCGTGGTGCCGGCCGTTGGCGACGGGCTCCACGTCGGTCACGCTGGGGATGACTTGCGTTTCCCCCAGATCCGGGGCGGCGGCGGCCGGCGCGGCGATCTCCCGGCCCGCAGCGTCGTGCGCAGCCGGCTCGGGCTGCTCCCCGCCGTCTTGGGGAACAGCCGGAGCCGGCTTTTCGGCCACTCGCCAACGCGGCCTCCGCACGCCCGTGTCGGGTGCATGGGGGAGTGGCCCCGCGTCCGTCACCGCAGGTATGACTCGGGTCTCGTCCCCCTCCGGTGACGGCGGCGCAGCGAACTGGCGGCGGGGATAGCCGGCGGTTGCCCCGGCCAGCTCCGCATGCAGTTGGCGAATCGTCGATTCGACCCGCCGCACCGCGCAGGCACGGGCCTCATCGATGATGCGGGCCTCTTCCGCCTGTCGGGGCAGGTCGGCCAACCCCGCCCGTTTGATGATCTTCAGCTGCTCGTTCGCGCCGTCGGCGATCCGCTGCAGGTCAGCCTTCAGATACTCTGCGAGCGTGGCGTTTTCGGCGGTAATCGTCGACAACTCGGCAGGCCAAACACCACCGAGCACCCACGGGGTGCAATCGATGGGAGAGCTGAAGGCCGGCATCGCCAGTGATTCCCGGGTAGCTCTCCGGAGGCGCTGGCGCGCCGTCATCCGACCGAAGATCGCCACCGGCTAAGCGTACCGGTGTCCGGCGGATAGCTTCTTCGGTCAGTGAATTGTGCGGCTGTGACGGCCTCGGTAGCGTGGGGATATGGCCGAATCCGCCCTGCAGCAGCAACTCGACGAGGTGCGTGCCCTGCTCGCCCGGGCACGAGAGTTGTTCGGCCCCAATCCCGTAGAGCCGCCGACCGACATCGCGCCCGATCCCGAGGCCACCAAGACCTGGCTGGTGTAGATGGCTAGATCGCGCGGTGGCGCCGCCGGAGCTTGTGCGCCAGCAGCTTCTCGATCGCCGCGTCGAGGTCCCGCGGGGTCGGCACCTCAGCCGACGGGGTGTGTCCGGCCGCCACGATCTCGTCTCGGATCTCCAGCAACGCCTTGAGGCACGACACGTCGGCGGTCAGCAAAATGCCTCGTGCCAGCGTCTCGGCGTCGGTTTCCATCGCCTCTTCGCTCAGCGCAACGCTGTGCATGTATCCGCCGCGGCAGGAGCGGACGAGGATGTGTCCACTCGGGTGAACGGTGTCGAAAGCGGGATTGGCGTCCGTCATCGACCGCGGTCAGCGATGCCGCCGAGGTTGCGCGCCGCATCCTGCTCGTGCTCTTCCCACATCGTCGCCGACGCCGCCAGTTTGTCCGCCAGGTCGGCGTGGTCCGCGGCTTGCTGCTCGTAGCACTGGCGCCTCAACTCGAGCAGTTCCCGTCCGGCGTCGCGGAGTTCACTGAAGACGGGGCCCAGCGAGTCCAGGCTGTCCTGAATCGCCTCGTGCGACGACGGCACCGTGCGCAGGTATTCGGAGGTCTCCTGGTGCCGCGCGGCGGCCTGACGCAGGTGCGCGGGCACCACATGGATCGAATCTGCCATCCGCTTCTCCTCTTCACGGCCGCCGGTCAGACCGGCGAGATCACTATTGTCAGGTGGTCGACGAGGTCGCCGGCCGCGTGGGTGTCGGTGGGTCGGGCTTCGCCGGCGCGGTCGCGGCTGCGGCCGGCGGATGTTCCCAGCCTAGAAAGCTTGGCCCGCTCACGGTGGCGATGTCTTGAATTTGGCCGTCGAGAAGGGCCGTGCCGGGGCCGAGTGCAAGGGCATGCCGGTCGACGAACATCCCGATATCCGCCGGAACCACGTCCGCCGGGTCGATCGGCTCGGGCACCGCGGTGCCCGGCGGCGGAATCGTTATTCCCTGCTGTTGGAAGGCATCTGGTATCGCGGCTCCGCCGACCGCGGCTTTGATCGCCGCCGCCAATTGCGGGCTGGCCGCCGTCACCGTCTCACCGTCAGGCAGGGTCACCGTTGTGGGACCGGCCGAAGCCGATGGGTCCTCGGCCGTCGCCGCGTCCGTACCCCCGTCGCCGTCCCGGTCACCCGGTTCGTCCGACGATGCGTCGGTCTCGGGGTCCGCCTGGTCCGCGGAGTCCAGCAGTCCTTCGTCGTCCAGCCCCTGCAGCGCCGGATCCATTGCGTCGCCGCCCGGCACGCCCGGCAGCGGCAGCCCGCCGGGCATCGCACCGAGACTGGGCAGCCCCGGGGCGAAACTGGGTGGCGGCTGCGCCGCCGGAGCCAGGGACGGCGCCGGCGCGGGCGCACCGTCGGTCACACCGACTCCCGGCATGTCCTCACCTGCCAGGCTCGGATCCTCGGCCAGCAACGAATCCAGCAGCGGGTCCCAGCCAGAGTCCGCGGCGGTGTCCGCGTCGGCCCCGACCGTCTGGGCCGACAACCGTTCATCGGGGCCGTCCGGTTGGCCCTTCGACGCGTCGTACAACGACGTCCACGCCGCCATCAGCGCCGATTTCGACGTGTCATCGAGGCTCGCGTTGAGGACCACCGCGCGAATGTCCCGGAGCTTGCCGATCAGGAAGCGTTGAAAGTCGCGAGCGCCGGCCGGGGTGTCCAGGTCCGAGCGCGTTCGCACCGCCGCTTCGGTGTCCTGCTGTAACTTGGCCAGCGCTTCTCGCCCTTCGACGGCGTTCAAATGGGCGTTCAAGATCGCCGTTATCACTTGCATGTCCAGCTGGGAGCTCACCGAGTTCTGATGTGCGAGCGCGGCTTCGGCGCGAGCGATGGCGTCTGCGGCCTCGCCCGTCTCCCGGTCCGGCGGCGCGGCCACCGCACGTGATTGCGGGATGCGTTGCGGCTCCTCCATGCCCGGCGACAGTACTCAGGCCGCTGACTGGCGACAATTCACTGCCGCGGCGAGATTGTGGATGACACCGCAACAGTGCCTTAGCGGTCGCCGCCGGTGGCATACTGATCCCGAAGTCCTTCCAGCACCGCCTTTTTCGCCCGGCTCAAGGCTCGCGCCTCGTCGACCACAGCGGTGATTTCGCGTTGTTTGGCCAGTAGGAATCTCTGGAACTCGCGTGCGCCCATCGGCGTATCGATGGCAAGGCCCGCTTGGTGCACGGTCGCATGGTCGATCTGGTCGGCGATGGCATCGAGCCGCCTGGCGCCCTCGCGCATCTCGGCGTGAGCGCTGGTGAGCACCTCCGCCAGCACGCGGTCGGCGTCGGCGACCGTACCCTGCTGGCCGACCAGCGCCGATTGCCGCGCCTGCATGGCGGCCACCGAAGGTCCGGCTTGTTCCGTCATCAGCTCACCCTGTTCGTCATAGCGGTCGGCGAATAGCGACGTAGGGACCCAGCCGGCTGATCCGCACCGAGGCACCGGGGTAGGGCGCCTCGACCACCAGGTTGTTGCCGATGGCCAGTTGGACATGACCGGCGTGCGGGAAGACGAGATCACCGGGCCGGACTTGCGAACGGGGCACCGGGATCCCGTCGTTGATCTGCTGATAGGTGGTGCGGTCCAAGCGAACTCCCGCCTGCGCATAGCTCCACTGCACCAGCCCCGAGCAGTCGAACCGATCGGGCCCGGTGGCGCCCCAGACGTAGGGCCGGCCAAGCCGCGACAACGCGGCGCGTACCGCAATCGCGGCGCGCCTCGTCAACCCCGGACCGGCGGCTCGGTGACGCAGCAGTTGGTAACGCAGCGTCCGCAGTTCCGCCAGGCGTCGCCGGGCGCGAAGGCGGGCCGAAATGACGTGTGCGCGTTGCGCTCGCAGTCGTGCCGCGCGGCGGCGCATCGCCTCGCGCCGGGCCATCGGCGTCACCGGCGTGGCGGTGTCGGCGCGGGCCGCGTCGAGGACGCTTCGGGTCAAATCGCGCGCCCGGGCCCGATCCCGGTGGGCCCGGGCGATGACGTCCGCCGCCGCGGCGTCGGTGGCCGCCGCCGACGCGAGCCGTTGCCCGCTGTGATCCACCGCGCGCCGGTAGCCGCCGCGCGCCAATCGGTCGTTGCGCCCGGCGGCTCGCCGCAACAGGTCGCGGTAATGCCCGATACCCGCGTCCAGCGACGGGGGCGCGGTGCCGCCGGTGAACATCTCGTGCGCGCGGCTCAACACCGCGATCTCGCTTTGGGTCACCGCACCCCCTCGCTTGGTTGGCTCCCCGATTCGACGGCATCGGTGAAGGCGCGCACGCGGGGGAGCGCCCCCGGCGGGATGACGCCGCGGTTGCGGATGTCCCAGATCTCGGCGACGTCGACGCCAACCAGCGCGGCAATGATGGTCTCCGGCAATGACGACTGCGCGCAGGCCCGGTCGAACCGCGCGCTCAAGCTGGTGGGCATCCGCTTCAGCAGGGCCGTGCGCGTGTCCTCGAGGGCCCGCAGATGTTCCATCAGTCGATCCGTGGAGTCCGCGCCGGCGTTCACCGCCACCCGCCAGGAGCCGGCGGCCAGCATCTCGGCCTTCACGCACTGAGCGATCACAGACAGAATATACGTCTCATATTCGTTTGATGTTGTCGCAGGCAACCGATCGATGACGGATTTGAGCGCTTCGAGCTGCGCTTCGGCATACCCTTCCAGCACTTCCGTATCGCTGTGACGGTCCACAACCACGGGTCCGGTGCGCTTGGCGGGGACGGCGGCGGGCGGTTGCGCGGCCATCAGCCTGGCCAGTTCCGCATCCGGATCGGCCGCCACCAACAGCCGAGAATAGGTGCCCGGCGGGAGACCGAGACCGTTTTCGATCTTCTGAACTGTGCTTTTGTGCGGCTTGCGGGCGCCACGTTCCAGAAAGCTCAGCCCCATGATGCTGACACCGGTCGCGGCGGCAAGGTCCGCCAACGACCAGTCCCGCGATTCCCGCAGTGCGCGGATAGCCGCGCCGGCCGATTCACGGCTCACCGCACGCTCCGGCCATAGGCCGGATAGTACACAGCTCGGGTCGTATCGCTCCGTATATACGATTTTGTCTCGTTTCTCTTGCGCGCGCCGCGTTCTGATGTATACGCTTTTGTCTACGTTTCGAGTTCGACAAGGAGACCGACATGGGACACCCCTGCGCTGCCAACCCGGAGCTGTGGTTCGGCTACCCCGACGACGATGGTGGCGACGGCGCGGCCAAGGCCCGTGCATACGAGCGGTCGGCGGTCGAGGCGCGCCTGCAGTGCCTGCGCCGCTGCCCACTCGCGCAGCAGCGCCGGTGCGCGCAACATGCCATCGCGCACCGCGAGGAGTACGGCGTGTGGGCGGGCGTCAAGCTGCCCGGGGGCCAGTACCGCAAGCGCGAGCAGTTGGCCCAGGCTCACGACGTCCTTCGGCGGATCGCCTCGGGCGAGATCAATTCCCGTCAGCTGCCGGAGAACGCGGCGCTGCTCGCCACGCACGAACACGAGGCCGTTGCGGTGCCCGCGGTGGTGTTGCACCTGCCCCTCGCACAGGTGGGACCGCGGTCGGCTGCCTGACGTTCCGTCCCGCCCGACGGCCGTTTGCTGACGCAACCAACGGGGTAGTGCTTCGGCACGAGCGAATCTGTCGACCCAGAGGCGGGCTCCATGACGTTCGACCTGACCCCGACCGCGGCGCAACACGACCTGGCCCGGCGAACCCATCAGTTCGCCGAAGAAGTGATTCGCCCCGTGGCGCTCCATTACGACCAACGGCAGGAGTTCCCGTGGCCGGTGTTGGAGGAGGCCGCCCAACGGGGTTTCTACAGCCCCTTGTTCTATCGCGACCTGATCGGCGACCCGACGGGCCTTTCGTTGCCCATGTTCATGGAGGAGCTGTTTTGGGGCTGCGCCGGGATCGGGCTGGCGATCGTCATGCCGGCGTTGGCCCTGTCGGCGATCGGACAGGCCGCATCTCCCGAGCAGATGTTGGAGTGGGCACCCGAATGCTTCGGCACCCCGGGCGATCTCAAGCTCGCCGCGCTGGCGATCTCCGAGCCCGAGGGCGGCAGCGACGTACGGAACCTGCGCACCCGCGCGCGCCGCGACGGTGACGACTGGATCATCGACGGTCACAAGATGTGGATCGGCAACGGCGGTATCGCCAACGTGCACGTGGTCAACGCCGTCGTCGACGAGGAACTCGGCCATCGCGGTCAGGCGCTGTTCGTGGTGCCCGGCGGCACGCCCGGGCTGAAGCTGGTGCGCAAGCTCGACAAGCTTGGCTGCCGTGCGTCCCACACCGCCGAGTTGCTGCTCGAAGGCGTCCGCGTTCCCGGCGCCAATCTGCTTGGCGGACAAGAGAAGTTGGAACACAAGCTGGCGAAGGCGCGCGAAGTGGTCGCGGGCGGAAAGCGTTCCGGCTCCGCGACATTGGGCACGTTCGAGCAGACGCGGCCCATGGTCGCCGCCCAAGCCATCGGGATCGCGCGCGCCGCGCTGGAGTACGCGACGGCGTACGCGACCGAGCGCGAGGCGTTCGGCGGGCCGATCATCGACAACCAGGGCATCGCCTTCCCGCTGGCGGAACTGGCCACCCAGATCGACGCGGCACGGCTGCTGACCTGGCGGGCCTCGTGGATGGCGGCCAACAACGTCCCGTTCGAACGCGGCGAAGGCTCGATGTCGAAGATGGCGGCCAGCGAGGTGGCCGTCAAGGCCACCGAACGTGCCATTCAGACGATGGGCGGCTGGGGCTACATCACCGACCACCCGGTGGAGAAGTGGTATCGGGATGCCAAGCTGTACACCATCTTCGAGGGCACCAGCGAGATCCAGCGGATGGTGATCGCCAACGCGCTGGGCGCCTCCGTGGGCACACCCCCGCTGCATGTGGTGCTCGAGCCCTCCGGCGGACCGCTGAACCGGGTTTTCGGTCGCGGAACCCCGCTGCGTTCGCGCGCGGCCGACACCGCGCTGTCCATGCAGGACCGGGTGCCCGAGCCCGTCATGCGGCTGGCCATGAAGGTGCTGCGCCCGCCGCGCAAGTAGCGGAGCCCGGGTACGGTCGCGGTGGACCATGAGCAACCTTGAGCCGGCGCCGGTCGAAGTTGCCTGCGCTGCTGCACCGGGTGCGGGCGTCGAGGTGCTGCGTCCGCGCGACGTTCCCCTCGGCGGGCCTCGGGCCATGCGGGTGCATCGCACGCTTCCGCAACGCCTGCGCTCGCTGATCGGCGCCTGGTGTTTCATCGACCACTACGGCCCGGCGTCCGCGCGCATGGACGTCCCGCCGCACCCGCATACCGGATTACAAACGGTGAGTTGGTTGTTCGGTGGGGAAGTGGAGCACAACGACAGCGCGGGGGTGCACGCGGCGGTACGGCCCGGCGAGTTGAATCTGATGACTGCGGGCGCTGGTATTTGCCATTCCGAGGTTTCGGTTCCGTCGTCGGCCGCCTTGCACGGTGTACAGCTCTGGGTGGCGCTGCCCGGTTCGGATCGCGACACCGCCCGCGACTTCGCCCATTTCGTGCCGGAGCCTGTGCCGCTCGCCGGTGCGACGGCGCGGGTCTTCCTCGGCGGGCTCGCCGGCGGCAACTCCCCGGTGCACACCTTCACTCCGCTGCTGGGCGCCCAGCTGGATATCGATGCCCGCGCGTGCCTGGACATCGACCTCGACCCGGCCTTCGAACACGGCGTGCTGTGCGACGCCGGCGCCATCCGTGTGGAGGCACAACCGCTCACCGTGACGGAGCTGGCCTACCTGGGCCCCGGCCGCAGCGCACTGCGGCTGCGCAACGCGGGAGACGAGCCGGCCCGGGTGCTGCTGCTCGGCGGGACACCGTTCACCGAAGAATTGGTGATGTGGTGGAACTTCGTCGGGCGAAGCCACGACGACATCGTGGCGTACCGCCAACTGTGGCAGGACGGCGACGAACGCTTCGGCGCCGTCCGCGGCTACCGGGGTTCGCTGACCCGGCTGCCCGCCCCGCCGCTGCCGACCACTCGGCTGCGGCCCCGACCTGTACCGCAACGAAAGGAAGGCACAAATGACCGCCGATAAGACCGGAGCCGAAGCGACCGTCACCCTCGAGGACGGCCGCTACACCATCGCCGTGGAAGGCAAGCGGGTTGGCCTCGCCGACTTCGCCGACCGCGATGACCAGCGCGTCTTCTACCACACCGAGATCGACCCGGCCTACGGCGGACGCGGCCTGGCGACCATCCTCGTCGAGCAGGCCCTCGACGAGGCGCGCGGTGAAGGCAAACGCATCGTCCCCGTGTGCTCCATGATCGGCACGGTGCTCAAGAAGCACCCCGAATACGACGACATCACGGACGCCGTTACGCCGGAGATTCGGCGGTGGGTGCAGTCGGGTAGTTGAGTCGCCGAACGGTCGGCGTGCGAACGTGCCGTGAACCGGACACCGAGTTGGCTCCGTACCGGACTACTCAATTCCGGTCGTAGTTATCCGGTCGATTTCGGCCAATGATTTCAGCATGAGATGACTGAAAATTCTGGCATTTGGCTCCATCAGAAGCGCTCGGCCGTTCCCGGCGCGCAATTCGGTGATGCCTTTGGCTATCGGGGTCGACTTCACATCTTGATTGAAACCTCGTGAATACAGCTGCGACCAAAGGCTGGGCCGGCCGATGTATGTATAGGCGGTGCTTGTCCACTCCCATATCAAGTACTTTTCAGCCAGCTCGAAGCTTGAAAATCTCGCAGCGTCATTGCGCCTTTGACCGCGGTCGTTAACCGTATCGACTGCCCACCACCGGCCGTCCTGACGAAGGTGTACCGAATAGTCCGCTGTAGCGAATAGAACCGCACAATCTGCGCACGTGGTAGAAACCGACATCGGGTCTCCTCCCATCCATTCACCGAAGCGATACCATCGTTCGGTCAGACGGGAAAAGTCCGCTGGGCTACGTTTCAACCAGATGTGCACGTGTTGGACCGCCTCCGTGCTCGCGACGATTTTCCGACTACCCTCCCGGAGGGCCGAAGTATTTGTCCGCGAGCAATTTCGCGAGACTTAGCAGTTCTTCGCATGATTTAACGGCCCTTGCATCGTTGAAGAGCTCCTCGATGCGCTGCATGTTATCTCGAATCCACACCACCATTGCCTCTGAGGATACGGCGTTTGTCTCGTCGAAGTTGTCCAGGTACTGGCGAATAAGCGATGCGCGGAACCAGTTGTCGGGCACCGCGGCCAACTTGGTCGGGGCGAAAGTGAAGCCAATTTGGCCGCGATCATTAGCGATATGCCAACTGACTAGCGGGCCCGTTACAGTTAGCGACGCATTGATAGTCGGATTTCCGGATGTTGCCGAGTCGGTAATATGGTAACGCGGATCCAAGTAGAGAAAGTCCAGGTATTGCAGGTAGAACCGTAGCAACGTCGTCATTATCTATCGACCTCCTTCAATCTGGCGGTAGGAGTGAGTTGTCGCCCATTCGCCGATAACCGTGTGCCTCCAGATACCGAAGTTCTGCGGCCGTGAAAGTATCGGGGTTAACGCGGTAGAACGGTACCGATAAGGTGATCTTATCGCGATTTGCGATAGCCACGTCGAGCACATGCTGATTTGCCGCAAGTCTCTCGGTCGGCGACAGAGAGTTCCACGCTTCACCGAGGTCAAAGTAGCTGGCTCCATGTTGTTGCGCTACATCAATATAAGAAGGGCCGCCTGTTGGAGGCTTGAAGGGACCGAGGACGGTTTCACCGCTTCCGGTTAGGTGTTGCTCCGACAGCGCTCGCAACTCCGGAGTCATGTAGTCGAGGGGGTTGTTGAGGATGAACTCCGGATGGGTCGGGTCGATCACCACCGGCGGCGGGCCGTCCGGGGGCACCGGCACATGCGGGCCTGCAGGTGCATGCTCAGCGGGAAGCTCACCACCACCCGGGTGTGGTGCGTGCTCAACGACGGGTGGCGGGCCAGGGTGGGCGGCGCCCGGCACAGGTTGTCCGCTGACATCCGGAATTGGCGAGCCGTGCGGGGGCAGGTCCGCTTCGGCAATTGCCGCGCGCATCTCGGCCGCGCTCAGGGCGCGGGGCAGGACGTTGTCGGCAGAAAGGCCCTGCAACGCTTCGCGACTGAACAGTGTCTTCAAGCCTTGCCAGGCCGCCTCACCGCCGGCCTTGAGTTCAGGGCCACCGACCGCCAAGGTGATCGCGCTCCACAGCGGTTCGGGAGTGGCTTCCACCTTTCCGGGATCGGGCGTCCGCATGCCGGTCAACTTGCCGCCGGTGAAGGTATAGGACGTGCCCATGGCCTGATCGAAGAATTCGCCCGTGCCGTTCTTGAGCTGCCCGTAGACCTGCACGGGCTGTCCGTCCACCGTGTACGTGAACATGAAACGACCGTCAGGAGTGGTGGTTATCGACGTGGGGTCGATGCCCTTGTAGTCGGGGATCTTGCCCAGGTCGTCGAGCGCGTGGGCGAGGTCCGCCTTCAGCTTAGGCAGACTCGCGTTGGCGGCCTCGCCCTCCGGCGACCCAGGTCCATGGCTATAGAGGTCGGCCATGGCCTTGTCCAGGGCAAGCTGCGCGGCGCGCACCTTGCCCATCTGATCGACCACCGCTTGGTCGGTGATCCGGCGGAGGTCGGCGAGCGCTTGCAGTTGGGCCTCGGTCGGCTTCGGCGAACCGTCGGCATCGACATCGTGCAGGGAAGCGGGATCGTATCCGTCGGTTCGCAGGTTGCTCAGCGAATTGCGTAAGCCATCTGAGTAGCCATTGCGTATCGAATGAAGCTGTGCCAGTGCAGCTTTCGTGTCGTCGATGGCATCGCTCTCGCAATTGTGAATGAGGGTATCGAGGGTGTGCCGGTCCTCCGCGCTGAGGTTGCCGGCTTGCTCCATTGCGACAGCTTGGCCGATCAGGCCGTCGAGCGTTTGCAGCTGGTTCTCGAGCGTCGCGATCTCTCCCTCCGCGGCCTTCTGCGCCTCGGCCAAGGAGGCCGCGATGGTTTCCAGGTCGACGCCGATCTTGGGCAGCTGCAGGGACTGAAGACCGAGAGACTGGGTCACCCGCTGCACTTCGGCGGAGTCGTTGATCGGATGGCCGCCATCCCGGCGGTTCCACGCAGCGTTGAAGCGGTTGCGGGCTTGTTCGAAGGCGTGCTGGGCCTCAGCGGTGCATCGGCCCGCTCGGTGGAAGACTTCCGCCAGCGAGGAGATCTGCCCGGGGCTCCCGGCTTGCAAGCTTTTGTTGATCGCCCACGGATCGCCGCCGGCCTCGGCAATCAGCGCCGCAATGCTTATATAGCGCAGCTGCATCGCGCCACCCGTAGCTGCGCTGCCTCACGCACCGCGACGAACATTGCCACCCCCTGAGCTGGCAAATACGCTACTAACGCGGTTGCTGACGTCAATTCACTGAGCCGACCGTGTCCGAGCGGCCGAGGCCCCTGGCAATGCTGGTGCTGGCCTTCAAGGTTGCGTTGCTTGCCGTTCTCGGCGGCGCTCGTCGTTCGCGCCTCAGAGGCTCGCAGGGCTGGCCGGGGTGCGCCGAGGTCCCTGCACGACGACCTCGGAAAGCACGGAGGTCACGAGCTCGTCGAGCCCGTGACCTCAGCGCCACCAAATCAACTGTGGGCGAAGGGGGACTTGAACCCCCACGTCCCGAAGGACACTGGCACCTGAAGCCAGCGCGTCTGCCATTCCGCCACTCGCCCGGAAAAACAACCGATGGACCATACCACTCTAATAGCCGCATTCCCCAACCCGCCTGGTCGGGTCTCCAAGCCATTGGGCGCTACGAGACAACGCCCCTGAACAGGGCTGACGCAGTTCTCAGAGTTTCGACGGTGCCGCGACGGCGCGCTGTCCCGATAGCATGCTGGAGTGGAAGGTCACCCCGCGAAGCGTTTGCCGCGCGGCGGCGATGTGCCGGGGCAAGTGCGGGCGAACGCCGGGGCATGAGTAGCCAACGGGGGCTGGCGGCGCGGATCGAGCGCAAGCTCGAGGCGACCGTCGACAACGCGTTCGCGCGAGTGTTCGGGGGATCGATCGTTCCGCAGGAGGTCGAGACCGTGCTGCGCCGCGAAGCGCGCGACGGCGTCCAGCGGCTGCACGGAAATCGCCTTTTGGCCCCCAACGAATACATCATTACCCTCGGTAGGCACGACTTCGAGAAGGTGGGCGCCGACCCCGATCTCACCTCGGGCGCGTTCGCTAGGTACTTGGCCGACTACATCCATGAACAGGGGTGGCAAACGTATGGTGAGGTGGTCGTCCGGTTCGAGCAGTCGTCGAACCTGCGTACCGGCCAGTACCGCGCCCGTGGTGCTGTCAACCCCGATGTGCAGCCCCGCCCGTCGGTCCACGATCCCGTCCGGCCACAATCAAATGATGCGTTCGGCGCAGAACGAGGAGTAGCACCAATGACTGACGATTCGAGCTACCGCGGGGCTCAGGGGCCGGGGCGGCCCAGCGACGAGTATCACGACGACCGTTACGGGCGTCCACAAGAGGGCGGCGCGGAGCCGCAGGGCGGTCCTGACCCGCGCGGTGGATATCCGCCCGAGCAGGGCGGCTATCCGCCGCAGCAGGGCTACCCGCCACCCCGCCACCCCGAACAGGGCGGCTACCCGGAGCAGGGTGGCTACCAGGCCCCCGGCGGCTACCCCGACCAGCGCGGCTACCAGGCCCCCGGCGGCTACCCCGACCAGCGCGGCTACCAGGCGCCCGGCGGCTACCCCGAGCAGGGGCAGGCGGGCTACCCCGAGCAGGGGCAGGCCGGCTACCCCCCGCAGTACGAGCAGCGTCCTCCCGCGCCCGGCGGGTACGGGGGGCAAGGCTACGACCAGGGCTACCGTCCGGGCGGCGGTTACGGCCCTCCCGGCGGCGGGCAGCCCGGCGGCGCTCAGCAGGGTTACGGCGGCGGGTACGCGGAGTACGGCCGCGGGCCGGCGCGCCAGGACGAGGGCGGCTACGCTCCGCCCGAGCAGCGACCCGCCTACCCGGAACAGGGCGGCGGCTACGAGCAGGGCGGCTACGAGCAGCAGCCCGGCGGTTACGACCAGGGTTACCAGCAGGGCGGCTACGGCCGGCAGGACTACGCCGCCGACTACACGCAGTACGCCGAGAACGTCCCGGGCGGCGGATACCCCGGCCAGGGCGGCTACCCCGAGACGGCCCACCGCGACTACGACTACGGCCAGCAGGCTGAGTACGCGCAGCCGAGCGAGTACGGCGCGCCCGCCGACTACGGACAGCCGGCCGACTACGGTCAACCGGCGGGCGGCTACGGCGGCTACGGCGGCGGTTACGGCGCGGCCGGGACGACGGTCACGCTCCAGCTCGACGACGGCAGCGGCCGCACGTATCAGCTCCGTGAGGGCTCCAACATCGTCGGCCGTGGGCAGGACGCCCAGTTCCGGCTGCCCGACACGGGCGTGTCACGCCGCCACCTCGAGATCCGCTGGGACGGGCAGGTCGCGCTGCTGTCGGACCTGAACTCGACCAACGGCACGACCGTGAACAACGCGCCGGTGCAGGAGTGGCAGCTGGCCGACGGCGACGTCATCCGTTTGGGCCACTCGGAGATCATCGTCCGGATCCACTAGACCCACCGGGCTCGACGCTGCCTGCTTCGCCCGTGCCGACCACCGTCCAAGTATCGTGACGTTGCCGATGTGCTCGGGGTCACGGGCGCCAGGGGGATGACGCCAGGACGGAAAGGACGCCAGATGCAGGGACTCGTACTGCAGCTGACGCGCGCCGGATTTTTAATGTTGTTATGGGTATTCATCTGGTCCGTGTTGCGAATCTTGCGGACCGATATCTATGCCCCCACGGGTGCCGTCATGGTGCGTCGCGGCCTGGCGTTGCGCAGCACCCTGCTGCCTTCACGGCAGCGCCGGGATGCCGCGCGGTACCTCGTGGTGACCGAAGGCGCGTTGGCCGGCGCGCGCATCACGCTCAGCGGGCAGCCGGTGTTGATCGGGCGGGCTGACGACTCCACCCTGGTGCTCACCGACGACTACGCCTCGACGCGGCACGCCCGGCTCTCTCAGCGCGGCTCGGAATGGTACGTCGAGGATCTAGGATCGACCAACGGCACTTACCTTGACAGGGCAAAGGTGACGACTGCGGTACGAGTTCCGATAGGGACGCCGATTCGGATCGGCAAAACGGCGATCGAGTTGCGCCCGTGACGCTGGTCCTGCGATATGCCGCGCGCAGCGATCGCGGCTTGGTGCGCTCCAACAACGAAGACTCCGTGTACGCCGGTGCGCGCCTGCTCGCCCTGGCCGACGGCATGGGCGGCCACGCCGCCGGCGAGGTGGCCTCGCAGTTGGTGATCGCGGCACTGGCCCATCTCGACGACGACGAACCCGGTGGCGACCTGCTGGCCAAACTCGACACCGCCGTCCGCGCCGGCAACGCGGCCATCGCGGCGCAGGTGGAGGCCGAGCCCGAACTCGAGGGCATGGGCACCACGCTCACCGCCATCCTGTTCGCCGGCGACCGGATTGGCTTGGTGCACATCGGCGACTCGCGCGGCTATCTGCTGCGCGACGGCGAACTCACCCAGATCACCAAGGACGACACGTTCGTCCAGACGCTCGTCGACGAAGGTCGGATCACCCGGGAAGAGGCCCACAGCCACCCCCAGCGGTCACTGATCATGCGCGCGCTGACCGGGCACGAGGTCGAACCCACGTTGACCATGCGCGAGGCGCGCGCCGGTGACCGCTACCTGCTGTGCTCCGACGGGCTCAGCGACCCGGTGAGCGACGAGACCATCCTCGAGGCGCTGCAGATCCCGGACGTCGCCGAAGCCGCCTACCGCCTGATCGAGCTGGCGCTGCGCGGCGGTGGCCCGGACAACGTGACCGTGGTCGTCGCCGACGTCGTCGACTACGACTACGGCCAGACGCAGCCGATCCTCGCGGGCGCGGTTTCGGGTGACGACGACCAGATGACCTTGCCCAACACGTCGGCGGGTCGCGCCTCCGCGATCAGGCCCCGTGACGAGTCCGCCAAACGGGTTGCGCCGCAACCGGAAACGCCGACCCGGCCGCGATGGCCCCGGCGGCGGATGTTCTTCGTCGTGACCCTGGCGGTGTTGTTCGTGCTCTCCGGCATGGCCGTCGGGTGGTGGGTCATCCAGCGCAACTACTACGTCACCGAATACGACGGCAAGGTGTCGATCGTCCGCGGAATACAGGGGTCCTTGTTGGGCCTTCCCTTGCAAGAGCCCTATTTGGTGGGCTGCCTGAGCGCCCACAACGAACTGTCGCTGATCAGTTACGGCCAGTCCGGTCACTCGAATTGTCAGCTGATGACCCTGCGGGATCTGCGCCGCCCCGGACAGGTTCAGGTGCAGACCGGGCTGCCCGGAGGCAGTCTGGACCAGGCCGAGTCACAGTTGCGGCAACTGCTGGCCGAATACCTCTTGCCCACCTGCCCGTCGCCGCGCGCCACGTCGCCGCCGGGGTCCCCGGCCCCCGGGAGCGGCACCCCCGAGTCCAGTGTCGCGACACCGCCAGCACCGTCCACGCCACCCACCACCGCTCCCTCCGGCCCCAGCACACCAGCTGCCACCACCCCCACCAGCGGCCCCGCGACCTCATCGCCGGTTGGCCCCACGACCACTTCGCAGACGGTCACCGCGCTTCCAGCGCCTCCACTTCAACCGGGCATCGACTGCCGGACGGTGGCATGACGACACAACTCCAGCCGCCCGTCACGGTGACGCCTCCGCTGCCCACCCGCCGCAACGCCGAGCTGCTACTGCTGTGCTTCGCCGCAGCGATCACCGTAGCCGCGTTGCTGATCGTCGAGGCAAACCAGGACCGCGAATTGCGCTGGAACGTCGTCACCTACGGGTTGGTATTCCTGCTCGTGTTCGGATCGGCGCATCTGGCGATCCGGCGCTTCGCCCCATACACCGATCCGCTGCTGTTGCCAATTGTGGCGCTGCTCAACGGACTTGGGCTGGTGATGATCCATCGGCTCGACCTGGTGGACAATCAGTTCAGCGGCCGTCACCATCCCAGCGCCACTCAGCAGATGATGTGGACGGTGGTCGGAGTCGTGGCGTTCGCGCTCGTCGTCACGTTTCTGAAAGATCACCGGCAGCTGGCCCGTTACGGCTATATCTGCGGCATCACCGGCCTGGTGCTGTTGGTGATACCCGCGCTGTTGCCGGCCTCGCTGTCCGAACAGAACGGCGCGAAGATCTGGATTCGCTTCCCCGGCTTCTCGATTCAGCCCGCCGAGTTCTCCAAGATCTTATTGCTGATCTTCTTTTCCGCCGTGCTGATCGCCAAGCGTGGCCTGTTCACCAGCGTCGGCAAGCATTTCATGGGGCTGACCCTGCCGCGCCCACGAGACCTCGCGCCCCTGCTGGCCGCCTGGGTGATCTCGGTGGGAGTGATGGCGTTCGAGAAGGACCTCGGAACCTCGCTGCTGCTGTATACGTCGTTCCTGGTCGTGGTTTACCTTGCGACACAACGCTTTAGCTGGGTGGTCATCGGGCTGGCGTTGTTCGCGGTGGGCAGCGTCGTCGCGTATTTCGTGTTCGCGCACGTCCGGGTCCGCGTACAGATGTGGTGGGACCCGTTCTCCGACCCCGACGGCAGCGGCTACCAGATCGTGCAATCGCTGTTCAGTTTCGCCACCGGGGGCATCTTCGGGACCGGGCTCGGCAACGGCCAACCCGACACCGTGCCGGCGGCGTCCACCGACTTCATCATCGCGGCGTTCGGTGAAGAGCTCGGGCTCGTCGGGCTCGCCAGCATCTTGATGCTCTACACCATCGTCATCGTTCGCGGCATGCGCACCGCGATCGCAACCCGGGACAGCTTCGGCAAGCTGCTGGCCGCGGGCCTGTCCTCCACCCTGGCCATCCAGTTGTTCATCGTCGTCGGCGGCGTCACACAGCTCATCCCGCTGACCGGGCTGACCACCCCGTGGATGTCTTACGGCGGCTCGTCGTTGCTGGCGAACTACATGCTGCTGGCGATCCTCGCCCGCATCTCCAACAGCGCCCGGCATCCCCTTCGCGCCCGTGAGCGCAAGGATTCCCCGATCGCGGCGGCCAAGACCGAGGTGATCGAGAAGGTATGAACACCTCGCTGCGCCGCATCTCGATCACCGTCATGGCGCTGATCGTGTTGCTGCTGCTCAACGCCACGATGACGCAGGTGTTCGCCGCTGACTCACTGCGGGCCGACCCGCGCAACCAGCGCGTGCTGCTGGACGAGTATTCGCGCCAACGCGGCCAGATCGTCGCCGGCGGCCAGCTGCTGGCCTACTCGGTGGCCACCGACAGCCGCTTCCGCTTCCTGCGGGTCTATCCCAACCCGGCGGTGTACGCGCCCGTCACCGGCTTCTACTCGCTGCGCTATTCGAGCACCGGCCTCGAGCGCGCCGAGGATCCGCTGCTCAACGGCTCCGACGAGCGCCTGTTCGGACGCAGGCTGGCCGACTTCTTCACCGGTCGCGACCCGCGCGGCGGCAACGTCGACACCACGATCCGACCGCGGGTCCAGCAGGCCGGTTGGGACGCGATGCAGCAGGGCTGCGGCGGCCCCCCGTGCAAGGGTGCCGTCGTCGCGCTCGAGCCCTCCACCGGCAAGATCTTGGCCATGGTGTCATCGCCGTCCTATGACCCCAATCTGCTGGCGTCGCACGACCCCGAGGTCCAGGCACAGGCGTGGCAGCGGCTCCGCGACGACCCCCAGAACCCGATGACCAACCGCGCCATCTCGGAGACCTACCCACCCGGATCGACGTTCAAGGTGATCACCACCGCGGCGGCGCTGCAGGCCGGCGCGACAGATGCCGAGCAGTTGACCGCGGCGTCGTCGATCCAGCTGCCCGACAGCACCGCGACGCTGGAGAACTACGGCGGCATGCCCTGCGGCGTCGAGCCCACGGTGTCGCTCAAGCGGGCGTTCGCCCTGTCATGCAACACCGCGTTCGTCCAGCTCGGCATGCACACCGGATCCGATGCGCTGCGCAGCATGGCGCACTCTTTCGGCCTGGACACCACCCCGAGCGTCATCCCGCTGCAGGTCGCCGAGTCGTCCGTCGGGATCATCCCGGATGCGGCCGCACTGGGCATGACCAGCATCGGTCAGAAGGACGTCGCGCTGACACCGCTGGAGAATGCCCAGGTCGCCGCCACCATCGCGAACGGCGGCGTCACGATGCAGCCCTACCTGATCGACAGCCTCAAGGGCCCCGACCTGGCCAACATCAGCACCACCGTCCCCTATGAACAGCGCCGCGCGGTGTCGCCCCAGGTCGCCGCTAAGCTGACAGAGCTGATGATTGGCGCCGAGAAGGTCGCGCAGCAGAAAGGGGCCATTCCCGGCGTGCAGATCGCATCCAAGACTGGTACCGCAGAGCATGGCACCGATCCGCGTCATACGCCGCCGCACGCGTGGTACATCGCCTTCGCGCCCGCGCAGACGCCCAAAGTCGCCGTGGCAGTGTTGGTGGAGAATGGCGGCGACCGCCTGTCCGCGACGGGAGGTGCACTCGCCGCGCCCATCGGACGGGCTGTGATCCAAGCCGCGCTGCAGGGAGGACCATGAGCCCGCGAGTTGGTGTGACGCTGTCCGGCAGATACCGCCTGCAGCGCCTGATCGCCACCGGCGGCATGGGCCAGGTGTGGGAGGCGGTGGACAGCCGGCTCGGCCGGCGCGTCGCGGTCAAGGTGCTCAAACAGGAGTTCTCCCAGGATCCGGAGTTCATCGAGCGGTTCCGCGCCGAGGCGCGCACCACCGCGATGCTCAACCACCCCGGCATCGCCCAGGTTCACGACTACGGCGAAAGCCAGCTGGACGGGGAAGGCCGCACCGCCTACCTGGTGATGGAGCTGGTCAACGGCGAGCCGCTGAACTCGGTGCTCAAACGCACGGGCCGGCTGTCCTTGCGGCACGCGCTCGACATGCTCGAGCAGACCGGTCGGGCACTGCAGGTCGCCCACGCCGCCGGCCTGGTGCACCGCGACGTCAAGCCCGGGAACATCCTGATCACGCCGACGGGCCAGGTGAAGATCACCGACTTCGGCATCGCCAAGGCCGTCGACGCCGCGCCGGTCACCCAGACCGGGATGGTGATGGGCACCGCCCAGTACATCGCCCCCGAGCAGGCGCTGGGGCACGACGCGACGCCCGCGAGCGACGTGTATTCGCTGGGAGTGGTCGGCTACGAGGTGGTGTCGGGCAAGCGGCCGTTCACCGGCGACGGCGCCCTGACGGTGGCGATGAAGCACATCAAGGAGCCGCCGCCGCCGCTGCCCGCCGAGTTGCCGCCCAACGTGCGCGAACTGATCGAGATCACGCTGGTCAAGAACCCCGCAATGCGCTACCGCAGCGGCGGCCCCTTCGCCGACGCCGTGGCGGCGGTGCGGGCCGGCCGCCGTCCGCCGCGGCCCAGCCAGTCACCGCCTCCCGGGCGGGCATCACCGGCGGCCATCCCCTCGAGCCCGACGACG
>NZ_GG770553.1:687851-695130 GCF_000164135.1 Mycobacterium parascrofulaceum ATCC BAA-614
GGCGGCCGCCGTCACCAGCACTCGGGCGGCGGCGCCCCGGCGAACCACCGGCGGTCACCGGCCGCCCCCGGCCCGGCGCACCTTCTCGTCGGGTCAGCGCGCGCTGCTGTGGGCCGCCGGGGTGCTCGGCGCGCTGGCGATCATCATCGCGGTGCTCATCGTCATCAACTCCCGCGCGGACACCCAGCAGCAGCCGCCGCCCCCCACGGTCACCGACACCGGGGGTCCGCCGGCCCCGCCGCCGGCGAGCAAGACGCCCGCCGGTTTGGCGCCCGGTCCGGCGCTGCGGCTCAATTGGACGGATCGCGCGACGATAAGTAATTCTGGACTGCAGCGAGGGCCGGCCGAGCACGGGTGGGGTGAACCACTGACGCCCAGCGCCTCACCGGCCCGACACGAGATACCACGATGACCACCCCTCAGCACCTGTCTGACCGCTATGAACTGGGCGAGATCCTCGGATTCGGGGGTATGTCCGAGGTTCACCTGGCCCGCGACGTCCGGTTGCACCGCGATGTCGCGGTCAAAGTGCTGCGCGCGGATTTGGCCCGCGATCCCAGCTTCTACCTGAGGTTCCGCCGCGAGGCGCAGAACGCGGCCGCGCTCAATCACCCGTCGATCGTCGCGGTGTACGACACCGGGGAGGCGGAAACGCCGACGGGACCGCTGCCCTACATCGTCATGGAGTACGTCGACGGCGTCACCCTGCGCGACATCGTGCACACCGACGGCCCGCTGCCGCCGCGGCGCGCCATCGAGATCATCGCCGACGCGTGCCAGGCGCTGAACTTCAGCCACCAGAACGGGATCATCCACCGCGACGTCAAGCCGGCGAACATCATGATCAGCAGCACCAACGCGGTCAAGGTGATGGACTTCGGCATCGCGCGCGCCATCGCCGACAGCGGCAACAGCGTCACCCAGACCGCGGCGGTGATCGGGACGGCCCAGTACCTGTCGCCCGAGCAGGCCCGCGGCGACACCGTCGACGCCCGCTCCGACGTCTACTCGCTGGGTTGTGTGCTCTACGAAATCCTCACCGGCGAGCCACCTTTCACCGGGGACTCGCCCGTGGCCGTCGCTTACCAGCACGTGCGCGAGGACCCGATCCCGCCGTCACGGCGGCACGAGGGCATCTCCGCCGACCTGGACGCGGTGGTGCTCAAGGCGCTGGCCAAGAATCCGGACAACCGGTACCAGACCGCCGCCGAGATGCGCGCCGACCTGGTGCGGGTACACAATGGCGAACCGCCCGAGGCGCCCAAGGTGCTCACCGACGCCGACCGGACCTCGTTCCTGGCCTCGGGCGGGAACGCGCCCGGCCCGCGCACCGACCCGCTGCCGCGGCAACCTCTCCGCCCCATCGACGACAGCAACGGCGGGTCGGTCGGCCGCTGGATCGTCGCGGTCGCCGCGCTGGCCGTGCTGACCATCGTCGTCGTCATCGCCTTCAACACGTTCGGCGGCACCGCCCGCGATGTCCAGGTGCCCGACGTGCGGGGCCAGGTATCCGCCGATGCCATTGCGGCGCTGCAGAATCGCGGCTTCAAGACCCGCACCTTGCAGAAGCCCGACTCGACGATCCCGCCCGATCACGTCATCAACACCGATCCCGGCGCCAACGCGTCGGTGAGCGCGGGCGACGAGATCACCATCAACGTCTCGACCGGCCCCGAACAGCGCGAAGTCCCCGATGTCTCGTCGCTCAGCTACTCCGATGCGGTCAGCAAGCTCAAGGCCGCCGGATTCAGCAAGTTCAAGCAGGCCAATTCGCCGTCGAGCCCCGAGCTGCTGGGCAAGGTGATCGGCACCAACCCGCCCGCCAACCAGACGTCGGCCATCACCAACGTGATCACCGTGATCGTCGGTTCGGGGCCGGAGACCAAGCAGGTGCCCGACGTCGCGGGCCAGACCATCGACGTCGCGCAGAAGAACCTCACCGTCTACGGCTTCACCAAGATCACGCAGGCGCAGGTGGACAGCACCCGGCCGGCCGGCGAGGTGATCGGCACGAATCCGCCCAAGGGCCAAATGGTTCCGGTCGACTCGGTGATCGAACTGCAGGTGTCCAAGGGCAACCAGTTTGTGATGCCCGATCTGAGCGGCATGTTCTGGACCGATGCCGAGCCGCGGCTACGGGCGTTGGGCTGGACCGGGGTGCTGGACAAGGGTCCCGACGTGGACGCCGGCGGCTCCCAGTCCCACCGGGTGGTCTATCAGAACCCGCCGGCCGGCACCGGTTGCAATAAGGACGGGATCATCACGCTGAAGTTCGGCCAGTAGCCGGCGGATCGGCCGGGAAATACGGCTGAACCGCCGCCCGGACCTCGTTCTCGAGCCGGCGGACGAGCGTGTCATCGCGGGCCCAGCCGCAGTAGGCCAGCCAGTTCGCCAGCATCCGATGCCCGCCCTCGGTCAGGATCGACTCCGGGTGGAATTGGACACCGTGAATCGGCAATTCGCTGTGCCGGACCCCCATGATGACGCCGCCGCGGGTGCGGGCCGTCACCTCGAGCACCGGCGGCAGCGACTCCGGCAGGATGGTCAGCGAGTGGTAACGGGTCGCCGTGAACGGATCCGGAAGCCCTTGCAGCACACCGGCATTGGTGTGGAAGACGCTGCTGGTCTTACCGTGCAGCAGTTCGGGAGCGCGGTCCACGGTGGCGCCGAACGCGACCCCGATCGCTTGGTGTCCGAGGCAGACCCCGAGTAGCGGGGTGCGCTCGGCGGCACACGCGCCAACCAGGGCGATGGATGCGCCCGCACGTTCCGGGGTGCCCGGCCCGGGGCTGAGAAGCACCCCGTCGAACCGCGCGGCGACGGCGGCCTCGTCGGAAAGTCTGGCGTCGTCATTGCGCCACACCTCGGCCTCGACGCCCAGCTGGCCGAGGTACTGCACCAGGTTGAACACGAAGCTGTCGTAGTTGTCGACGACCAGGATCCGCACCGTGCCAGGTTACCGCCCCCCGAAAGTCAGTACCCGATGGTTCCCAGGGGCTGCGCGAAGTGCAGCCGGTCCGGTTCGGTGTGGCCGACGATCTGCACGTCGGGCTTGACCTCTTCGCGGTAGCCGAGGCCGAACCGGACGACGTATTGGCGGTACAGGGTGACCAGGGGAGCGGCGGCCAGGGCGGCCTGCATGGCGGCCCCGTTGCCGATCGCGGTGATGGTGTAGGGCGGGCTGTAGGTGCGGCCGTTGAGCAGCAGTGTGTTACCGACGCAGCGGGGCACCGAGGTGGCGACGATCCGCTGGTCCTGCATCTGGATCGCCTCCGCGCCGGCGCTCCACAACGCGTTGAGGACGGCCTCGATGTCCTGCTGGTGCACCACGAGGTCGTCGGGCGACGCATCCCTCGGGAAACGCCCATTGGCGTCCCGCGGCGCGTCCTCGAGGGTGACCGTGATTCCCGGGCCATGCTCGGGGTTCATGTCCGCTTCGGCGGCCAGCTCGGCGGAGCGACGCAGCATCGCCGCCAGCGCGCGATCGGAGGACCGCCCGTGCGCGGCGTCGATCTTGGCCGACAGCGCGTCCCGCCGCGCGTTGAGATGATTCACCGACGACTGCGCCTCGCGAACCAGATCCACCAGCCGCGGGGCGTCACTGCGGCGGATTTCCGCGCCGCCGGACACCCCGTGGGTGGCGGCGAGAAGCAGTCCGGCCAGCAGGCACACCACCGGGACCCCGAAGCGCCAGGGGGAAGGGGGTCCGTCGCTCATCGCTCTCCAATTTCCTGGTCGGCGCGCCAGGTGGGTTAGTCTCGTAGCCAAGCTGTGCGTGCAGCTGCGGTCGTTATCGTTGCACCCCGTCCCGCTCACCGTCTTGTTGAGGTAATCATGCCCAAGTCCAAGGTCCGCAAGAAGAACGACTTCGCCGTCAGCTCGGTCAGCCGCACGCCGGTCAAGGTGAAGGTCGGGCCGTCGAGCGTGTGGTTCGTCGCGCTGTTCGTCGGCCTCATGCTCATCGGGCTGGTCTGGCTGATGGTGTTTCAGTTGGCCGCCGTCGGCAGCCAGGCGCCGACCTGGCTCAACTGGATGGCGCAACTGGGACCGTGGAACTACGCCATCGCCTTCGCTTTCATGATCACCGGGTTGTTGCTGACGATGCGCTGGCACTGAGCGAGACCATCGACGGAATGATTTCATTTTCGGCGTACTTCGTTCCCGCGCCAGCAACATTCTCAGCACCCAATCACACGCGTGTGATTTATCCCCACTGTTGATAGCGTCTGTGGATAACTCCATAGGCCGTGGTGGGAGGGGCTGAGCGGCGCATGCAGCAAACACAATGGGAGCCCCGCATCGCGGGAATCGCTGGTTGCGGGGCTGCCGGCGTTTTGATGGCTATCGCGAGTGTGACCGTAGTCACAGACCCGCCGGGCCGCGTTTTGACGGGGATTGCCGCGGCGGGTCTGATCTTGTTTGCGGGGGCGACGTGGCGCGCGCGGCCGAAGCTGGCAATTACCGACGGCGGCCTGGTGCACCGGGGTTGGTTCCGGACGCAGTTATTGCGGCCCGCCGACATCAAGATCATCCGGATCACGGAGTTCCCGCGCCTTGGGCGCAAAGTCCGCCTGCTCGAGGTCGAAACGGCCGACGGCGGCCTGCGGCTCTTCTCCCGCTGGGACCTCGGGACGGATCCGATCGAGGTGCTCGACGCGCTCACGGCCGCCGGCTACGCGGGCCGTCACCCGCGCTGACCGGACCGGCGTGCGCCGGCCTACGAGATCGTGATCGACTCGATGACGACCGGCTCGGTGGGGCGGTCGTTGCTGTCGGTGGCCGTCGTGGAGATCGCCTCGACGACCTTCTGCGACTCGGGGTCCGTCACCTCGCCGAAGATGGTGTGCCGCCGGTTCAGGTGCGGGGTCTTGCCCACGGTGATGAAGAACTGGGAGCCGTTGGTGCCCGGTCCCGCGTTGGCCATCGCCAGCAGGTAGGGCTTGTCGAATTGCAGTTCCGGGTGGAACTCGTCGGCGAACTTGTAGCCCGGGCCGCCGCGGCCGGTTCCGGTCGGGTCGCCGCCCTGGATCATGAAGCCCTGAATCACCCGGTGAAAGACCGCGCCATCGTAGAACGGACCGGAGGACCCGCCCGACGCGTTCTGGGTCGAGTACTCCTTGGTGCCCTGCGCCAGCCCGACGAAGTTGGCGACGGTCTTGGGCGCGTGGTTTCCGAACAGAGCGACTTTGATGTCGCCGCGGTTGGTGTGCAGCGTGGCGGTAGCGGTCTGAATGGGGCTGTTGGTCACGGCATGAGAGTCTGCCACTACGCGCGGGCCTGCCCGCACCCGGTGTCGCCCAAGCCCCGTCGCCGCTGAAAACGCGGCGCGCACATAAGGGTTTCGCCGGTGTCCCTATGCTGGCAGTCTGTTCAGCACGCGACGAAAGGCGGCAGATGAGCGCGAAGGCGGAATCCCGGCTGACCCCGCGGGAGCGACTGGCTCGCGGCCTGACCTACTCGACAGTGGGGCCGGTGGACGTGACCCGCGGAGTCGTCGGTCTGGGTGTCCAGTCGGCGCAGTCGACCGCGTCGCAGATCCGCCGCAAATACCAGGAGGGGCGTCTGGCCCAGGAACTCGCCGCGGCCCAGGAGACGCTCGCCCAGGAGTTGGCGGCCGCGCAGGACGTGGTCGCAAACCTGCCTCAGGCGCTGCAGGACGCGCGGCGGGCGCGCCGGCGGACCAAGCGTCCGTGGGTGTTCGCGGGGGCGGCCGTCGCGGTGCTCGCCGGCGGGGCCGTCGCGTTCAGTCTTGTCCGGCGCTCCGTGCGCGCCAAGCCGCAGGATCCCCAGTCGCGGCCGCCCAGCGTCGAGGTGCAACCGCGTCCCTGACGGCCCCTGGGGTGCCGTCAGCCTCCCGGTGGGCAGGGCGCGCCGCGGTAATCGCCGAACGACCACAGGTTGCCCTCGGGATCGCGGACAATGAATTCGGTTGAGCCATAGCTGGTTTCGGCGAGCGGACGGACGATGTCGGCTCCGCGTCCGACGACGCGCCCGTACAGGCCGGCGGGATCGGCGGTGACGACGTACGCGCCGGCGGTGCCGGGTTCGCGCTCGCATTCGGTGCCGGGTTTGTGGCTGCCGAGCATGAAGCCGCCCTCACCCTCGGGCCAATTCAGCTGCGCGTGGTCGACGTCGCGGCCCTCGCCGTAGCGTGCCGCGAGCACGAAGCCGAACGTCTCGACGTAGTAGTCGATCAGCTTCTGGGCGTCATGGGCCTGCAGGGTCAACCACAGGGTCGGATTCGATCCAGTCATGCTCGCAGTGTGCGCCGCACGAATGGCCGCCGTCTTGAATGTTTCGGAACTCCTCGGCCAGCCAGCGCCGCGGCGGTGCGCCCGCGAAGCGGGTGAACTCCCGGGTGAGGTGGGCCTGGTCACTGTATCCCGCGTGGGCCGCGACGGCGGCCAGGTCGACCGACCCGCAACGCCGCGCCGAGTCGGCGATCCGGACGGTCGCATGCCGGAAGCGCATCAGCATCGCGACGGTCTTGGGGGAGCGGCCCACCTCTTGCCGGAACAGCGTCGTCAGGTGGCGGGGACTCACGCCGATTCGCTCAGCCACCAGGCTCACCGGCAGCCGCCCGCGACTGGTTTCCAGCAGCTGCCAGGCCCGGGCCACGTCGGGGCGCACCGTCGCACCGTCGCGCCGCCGCCAGGCATCCCGCAGGCCCTCGGCGATGACCGCGAACGCGTCCGGCCAGTGCCACGCCTCGGCCACCCGCTCGTGCAATTCAGCGGCGCGACGCCCCAGCAACCGGCCGGCGTCGAAGTCGATCGCTCCCAGCTCGGCGCTGGGCACGCCGAAGAGCCTCCGCGCGGCAAGGGGGTGCACCGCCAGCTGCACCCCGGCCTGCCCGCGGTGCTGCCGCACGTGCGCGGCCTGCACCTGCAGGCCGCCGAGCAACACCGGGTTGGGCCGGGCGACGCGAAGACCCTCGGGGGTAGCCGCCGCCTGCACCCCCTCGTCGAGGCTGACGATGAACGTCAGCGTCGGCGACGGCATACCGCGATGGATGACGCCGGGGTTCTGCAAGGCCCGGTAGCCCACCATCGAGACGGCGCCGGGGGCGCACCGCGGCGGCCCGGTGACGAACTCCCAGGCGCGTGGCTGTTCGTCGGGCACGAGGTTCACGCTAGCGGGGAGCGCCCGATCAGCGAAGATTTGTGGAGCCTAGGGGAATCGAACCCCTGACACCCGCCTTGCAAAGGCGAATCGTGCTGCTGTTCAATGGGTTACAGCCTGGTCGACGTGCGGAAATACACAACCGTACTTAACAATA
>NZ_GG770553.1:697646-702872 GCF_000164135.1 Mycobacterium parascrofulaceum ATCC BAA-614
GACCTTTGAGGAAATAGCGAATCAGGCCGCTGACCGCGGAATTCAGCAGCCTTTTGTCGTCCTGCAGGCCGAGGTAGGGCCCTCCGGGCTGGATCACTTCGACGAGCTTTTTCATCGCGCCCACGGCCTGTTCGCGGTCAAACGGCTTGTGCTTTTTGGTCCACTTGACTTCGACGAATTGGAGGAACCGTGCGAGTTCGGGCGATGCCTGATTTGCGAGCGACAGCTGGCCCCACGGTCCACCTCGGAAGTCAAGAAGCGTGCCGACCGGGATAAGGCCGCCCCGGTAGAAGTCCTCTACGTCGTGGCAGGCAAAGGTCACGTCATCGGCCCAGTCCATAATTTGCTCTTCGACCGGTCGAGTCGTCGGCAGACCGGCGGGATAGATCCAGTCAGCGACAGCTTGGTCCTCGCGGTAAATGCCGAACTTCTTGCTTCGATCCAGTTCGGAACCATCCTTTGGTGGCGCCTGACGGGGCCACGGATACTTGATGCAGGCGTCCAGCGTTGCACGGGTGAGATGGAGACCTCGGTGCGACTGCGTTTTCCGGCACTCCATGTAGCTCAAAATGCGAAGGTTCTGAGCATTACCTTCGAAGCTGTCTGTTATCGCCGCTCCGGTGTCGGCGGCCGCGAGTCCTGGTTTGGGGGCTTCTGGTTGTCCGGGGGCCCGGTCGGCGGGGGCGTCTTGGGCGGCTTTTTGATCGGCGGCTAACTGGGCCGCGGCGAGTTCACAGTAGGTGTCGTGCAGCGCGGCTTCACCCGCGTGTCCGAAAGGCGGGTGCCCGACGTCGTGAGCCAGGCAAGCCGCGCTGACGAGGTCGGGGTCGGGACCGGGTCGGTGCGTGAAGGTATTGAGCATTTCGGTGATCCGGCGGCCGAGCTGCTCCACTTTGAGACTGTGCGTGAGCCGTGTGTGGAAACCACCCGATTCGGTGCTGGCGACTACCTGGGTCTTCCCGGCGAGCGCCGCGAATCCGCGAGAGTACAGAATTCGGTCCCGGTCGTGATTAAAGGCCGAGCGCGGGTCGAGCTTATCCGTGCCTTGACGTTTGTCGAGACCCTGCTGCCGAAGGTCGGCGTCCGAGTAATCCGCAATCACGACTGGGACAGTACCGCGCTGCGATTCCTGAGTGAGCAAGAACACTCGACCGCATTACAGGTCGGTCTCAATATCGTCGGAGATCATTCTCTGGCGTGCGCCAGTACTTCTTTCGCGCCTTGCGTCAGTTCAGTGAACTCGCCATTCCACCCATGCCGGGCCTGGTCTGCACGGGCAGAGAGGTCAAGGCCCTCGTCAGTGGCTGTCAGCAAGTCGTAGTCGAGTAGGTCGCCGACAACTGATTTCACGGTCCGCAGAATGTTGTTGCTATCGACCAGCGACCGGGCCGCCGGGAGTAGATCGGGGCTCGAGATGGCGACCACGGCGTTGTTGAGCAACTGGTGCCATGGGATGACCCCACCCGCGGCATCGCGGTGAGCGACCACCAACGCCAACAAGACCCGGTGCGGCTGAGGTAGGTCAGCAATCGAGTCGGGAAAGTGAGCCAGCGCCGGGGTCCTGGCAGGCGCCAACACTGCGTTCATAGGTGTACTCCTCATCTTGGGCCCCCGACCAAGGGACTGCTGCCCACCGTAAGCGATACCCGCTCGCCACACGATTCGAACGGAGGAATGCGTTCCACTATGCCACCTCCCGATCGGCGCCGTATATATCGAACCTTCGTTCGGCACAGTATCCACGGGGTCTGACAGCGCCTGAAACAGTTCACCCACCGGCCTAACTTGGAAACTTTGTTTCCGAGTTAGAGTCTAGAGGGAGGTGGGGACATGTCGCCGCAGGCACACCGACGTGGGCCCAAGCCCAACCCAGACCGCGGACAGAACACCGGCTATCGGGCGACCGCGCGTCAACGCTTTGAACTGCAGATGGCCGGGCCCTTTATCGGCAGCGCCAATCTCCAGGAAACAATCGACACCGCCGTCGGTGAATTCCTAGACAGAATGCGGCAGGTACCCGGGTATGCGGCTGCGTTGCTTGCCGCGGAAAATTCGCAAAGAACACGAGCGGGTGTCCGTGACATCAACTCAGACGAAGCAAGCGGCGACGATTAACAGCGAAATACAGGTCTTGCCTGGAAGTGGGCCGCGGAACTGGCCTCACACCATCCGGGAACAGCGGCTTGATACTCCATGCCGTGTAACTCAACCACGACAACTCACTGGATACGCATGCTCGCGCTGCGGGTTCGGAATCGTAACTTGACCGCTGGTGGGGTCCGCCCGGCGGCCTCCCCCTGCCGACCGTCGTGCGGGATCAGGCCAAAGCCCCGGACCCTGACACCTCGTCGTTCGTCATCAAGACGCTCTTCGAGACGGTCAAGCAACTCGAAGCACGGATGCCCGCGCGGCCTAAGCATGGCTGCCGGCCCATCTGACTCAATGCAGAGTGTCAGGGCAGAGATCGTGTTGGGCGATGTCGACGATCGTCGGCCCGAGCGCGTTGTAATAGATGCCGAAGGTCTGGGCCGCTGTCTGCGGTGACTCGCCCGCGCGGATCTCGCTGCACACCCGATAACCGTCGCTCACAGCTTTTGCCGGGATCAGGAACGGCACACCACGAGCCTGCAGGTCCGCCAGGTACGAGTTTTCATCGGCGTGAGCGGGGGCGGCGACTACTGTTGCCGCAGTGGCGCTGCAGGCGATGACCGTGGCAGCGAGAAGTGTGCCGATACGAGGCATAAGTCGACTCCGATATCCGCCGAAGGAAACACGACTGCCCGAAGCCCACAACGTATCCGCCGCGGGCCGCCCACGCTTACGGTTTGCGGAACCGAACCCACCTAGCCTAGTCCGCGTCCAAACTATTGATCGGGTCGCCGTCTGCTCTCCTGGGGCGGCCCGGTCCCTCAATACTCTCCGCCTGACCGAAGGTAATCGGCGGAAACGGGCACCCGCACCGGCGCGGCGACCGTACACTTTCAGTCCATGACCAGGGGAAAGAAGCTCACGTTGGCGCTGATTCTGACGGTCGGCTTCTCACTGCCGGTAATGGGCTGCGCCCCCTCCATCGCGCCGTTATGCACGCCGAACCCACCCACAGTCCTGTGCACCTATCCCTAGGCTTGAGTTTATCTCAGCCACAGCCCTGGGTCGGGTCGTTCACAGGCCGGCGTGGGAGCGTATCGCCTGAATAAGCTCGTCGGACCGGGCGCGGTCGTCAGAATCGTGGATGCTTGATTGGTCTATCCCTAGATCAATCTCACTGCCATCGGGGAACCGCAGGCGAACGTCGCTGACATCGACTTGATCGCGTGACGGTCTGTCAAACCTGTCAAACCGCTGAGACACCCCTCCAAACGAGAGGCTAACGGCCTCGCTCAACCGACGAGCTGACGCATCGTGGACGACTACGGTCACCTGTTGGCGCTGCCGATGAAGCTGAGCCTCCGCGTCACGGTCGTACTCCGCGACATCAAACTCCATCTCCACGTGAATCAGCCGCCCGTCGTCAGTGACAGCAACGACAGCCCACCGGCTCGGCCCGCTAGACGTGTACGCGGACCACGACGCAACGATGCTGTGATCACCGACGAGAGCCGCGACCTGCAGCTGCACACTCCGCGGGCTGCCCAGACTAAGACGGTGGTGAGTGTGGATGCCGATCTCACGCCAGTAGCCCGCAGACTCGGAGAGCTTCATAGCCAGGACAGTAAGCCCCCGCACCGACAACCAGGGGCCGGGCCACCCACGCCGCCGACGCCGGTGGTGGTCGCAGGCCGTGGCAACGGCGCAGTTGTTCCTGCAGACCGTGACGGATGCGGCCGGGAATCAGGCCGTAGTGTATGACTTCAAGCTCCACGAGTTGCGGCACACCGCAGCGTCCCTGGCGATCCTGGCCGGTGCGAACATCAAGGCCCTGCAGAACATGCTCGGCATGAGTCTGCGGGCTTGACGCTGGACCGCTACGGCCACCTGTACGGGTCGGATGTCGAGGCTGTCGGCGTAGCCATCAACGCGTTATTAACTCGCGATTGTGGCCAAAATGTGTCCACGGGGAGTTTTAGTACAGTACTAGATCTCCATCAAAACGCCGTCTAGCTGGCGCTTTACTTGTGGAGCCTAGGGGAATCGAACCCCTGACACCCGCCTTGCAAAGGCGGTGCTCTACCAACTGAGCTAAGGCCCCTCGACGTGACTGGGTGGCTGACCGGACGTGTCGTCCACCGCCACGTGCCAGACCTCGACCCCGCGCCGGTACCGCGCCGCCGCCACCACCACAGCGATCAGCATGATTGGCAGGGCAAGTCTTACACAACGTCTTGACGGGCACATGGTTGTGGGCCTAGGAGGACTCGAACCTCCGACCTCTTCGTTATCAGCGAAGCGCTCTAACCGCCTGAGCTATAGGCCCGTACTCGCGGTACGGCCGAGCGACGAGATTACCGCAATCGGCGCCCCACCCCCAAAACACTAGTGGCGATCGCGAGCGCCGCACAGCCGGGCGAAGCGGATCGTCACCGCCCGGAGTCAGTCGCGGTCCGCCAGCGTCACTTCGATACCGCCGATCAAATCGGTGGTCAGGTTGTAGACGAACGCGGCGATGGTGGCCATCGCGGTCAGCAACACGATGTTGACCAGGCCGATCAACACCGCGCCACCGAAGATGGTGCCGCTGGAGACGAGTTCGCCGCTGCTGCCGCTGGTGTTGTTGAGCAGGTCGCCGACGTTGCTGTTCAGCTTCGACCACACGCCCATACCGCCGAGGACCAGGTAGAGGAACGCAACGGCGATCATCCAGACGAAGAACAGCGCGACGGACAGCAGCAGGGACACCTTCAGCGTGCTCCAGGGGTCGATCCGGCGGATCTGCATACTGGCCCGCACCGGACCGCGCGGTCGGCGGGTCACCTGCGTGCGGTTCTCGCGGGTGTCGCGGCCCTCCCGGTTTTCCGGAGCCGACGAGCGGGCGGACCCCGCCGTGGTCGAGGCCTCCGATGTGCGATCGGCCGGCGGCTTGCGCTGCGGGCCTCGCGGCAGCGGACCGGACAGGTCCGGCAACTCACTCGCATACGCCTCGGCCGGCGGGCCGTCGCCGCGCCCCGGCGGGGCGTCGGTGTCGTGCGGCGGGTTCTTCGCCTGATGGGGCGCGCCTGGAGCCGCGGTGCCGGAGATGAACCGGTTGAGCCGGGCCTCGACACCGCTCGGCGGCTCGGGCTGCCGCTG
>NZ_GG770553.1:703188-761847 GCF_000164135.1 Mycobacterium parascrofulaceum ATCC BAA-614
CCCACCTCGCTGCCGGGGCGGGGAATCCCCGGCGTCCGGAGCGCGGCCGGCCTGCGCGGGTGGCGCCGCGCGGTGCACACCGGCGCGCTCGGCCGAGCCATCCCCATTAGGGCCGTCGCCCTTTTTGGGGGCGCCCGGCTCGTTCGGTGAGGTCACCCCGACTCCTTAGATCTCCGGCAGCGCCCGCGGGAGCGATTGCCGTCGCATTTTCTCTGGTCGGGCCGAGTCTAATTCCCCGGCCGTCGTCCGGGCCGCCCGGATTGTTCCGCAGCTACTCGTCGGACTCCGCGGCGCCTTCGGCTTCCTCCACGACCTCGTCCGCGTTCTCCTCGGCGTTGCGGGCGATGGCCAGCAGCGTGTTGTCCTCGCCCAGGTTCATCAGGCGCACGCCCTTGGTCTGCCGTCCCGCCTTGCGGACCTGGCGCGCGTCGGTGCGGATCACGCCGCCCCCGGAGGTGATGGCGTACAGCTCGCTGTCGTCGTCGACGATCAGCGCGCCCACCAGCTTGCCGCGCCGCCGGTCGAACATCACGGTGAGCACGCCCTTGCCGCCGCGGCCCTGCACCGGATACTCCTCGATCGCCGTGCGCTTGGCGTAGCCGCCGGACGTCGCCACCAACAGGTACGTGCCCTCGCGAACCACGTTGAGCGACAACAGGTAATCGTCGGTGTTGAACCGCATGCCCTGGACGCCGGACGTGGCGCGCCCCATCGGGCGCAGCGCCTCGTCGGTGGCCGAGAACCGGATGGATTGGCCGTTGGCCGACACCAGCAGCAAGTCCTCCTCCGACGAGCACAGCACCGCGCCGACGAGCTCATCGTTGTCGCGCAGGTTGATCGCCACGATGCCGCCCGATCGGTTGGAGTCGAAATCGGTCAGCTTGGTCTTCTTCACCAGGCCGTTGCGGGTGGCCAGCACCAGGTACGGGGCGTCCTCGTAGCCGCGGATCTGGATCACCTGGGCGATGCGTTCCTCGGGCTGGAAGGCCAGCAGATTGGCGACGTGTTGACCGCGGGCGGTCCTGGACGCCTCGGGCAGTTCGTAGGCCTTCGCCCGGTACACCCGGCCCTGCGTGGTGAAGAACAGAATCCAGTCGTGCGTGGAGCTGACGAAGAAGTGCCGGACGATGTCGTCCTGCTTGAGACCGGCGCCCTGCACGCCCTTGCCGCCGCGTTTCTGGCTGCGGTAGAGATCCGTCTTGGTGCGTTTGGCGTAGCCGGTCTCGGTGATGGTGACGACGACGTCCTCGCGGGCGATCAGGTCCTCGTCGTTGACGTCACCGTCGGCCGCCACGATCCTGGTGCGACGGTCGTCGCCGTGCTTGTCGACGATCTCGGTGAGCTCGTCGCGCACGATGCCGCGCTGCCGTTCCGGCTTGGCCAGGATGTCTTCGAGGTCGGCGATCTCGGCTTCGATCTTGGCCAGGTCGTCGATGATGCGCTGCCGCTCCAGGGCCGCCAGGCGCCGCAGCTGCATGTCCAGGATGGCCTGGGCCTGAATTTCGTCGATGTCGAGCAGCTCGATCAGGCCGGCCCGGGCGATGTCGACGGTTTCCGACGCCCGGATCAGGGCGATGACTTCGTCCAGGGCGTCGAGCGCCTTGACCAGGCCGCGCAGGATGTGGGCGCGTTCGTTGGCCTTGCGCAGCCGGTAGGTGGTGCGGCGGACGATGACGTCGAGTTGGTGTGCGACGTAATGCCGGATCATCTGGTCGAGCCGCAGCGTGCGCGGCACCCCGTCGACGATCGACAACATGTTCGCGCCGAAGCTGGTCTGCAGCTGGGTGTGCTTGTAGAGGTTGTTCAGCACCACCTTGGCCACCGCGTCGCGCTTGATTTCGACGACGATGCGCAGGCCGACCCGATCGCTGGATTGGTCCTCGATGTTGGCGATGCCCGTAAGCCGGCCGTCGCGGACCTGCTCTGCGATCGACGTGATGAAGTTGTCGTGGTTGACCTGATAGGGCAACTCCGTGATGACGATCGAGGTGCGGCCCCGCGAATCTTCTTCTATCTCAACGACTCCGCGCATCCGGATCGATCCGCGACCGGTGGTGTAGGCATCGTGGATGCCCTGCGACCCGACAATCAGACCGTGGGTGGGGAAGTCGGGACCCTTGACCCGCTCGCAGACCGCGGCCAGGGTTGCTTCTTCGTCGGCCTCGTGGTTGTCCAGGCACCAGTAGACGGCTTCTGCCAACTCGCGCAGGTTGTGCGGTGGGATGTTGGTCGCCATGCCGACCGCGATGCCGCCGGAGCCGTTGGCCAGCAGGTTGGGGAACCGGCTTGGCAGCACGGTGGGTTCCTGCACCCGGCCGTCGTAGTTCGGGATGAAATCGACTGTCTCCTCGTCGATCTCGCGCAGCATCTCCATGGCCAGCGGGGTCAGCCGCGCCTCGGTGTTGTGGCTGACGAAACCGTTGCTGAGGAATGCATGGTCGTCGGTGTCGACGCGCAGGCTGTACACCGGTCGTATTCCGGCATCGGTCACCGCCGCGACGCGTGCGTAGTAGAACCGGCCGTCGGTGAGGTCGGCCGCGATGGCACGCACGTCGGGATCGGCTATGCGCGAGAGGATTTCAGCGCCGCGAGTCCGCCAGCGCTGGATGCGGTCGAGGTTGTGGCGATTCAACCAGTCCCGGTCGGCCCAGGAGCCACCCGCGTGCTTACGGATGAAGGCGGCCAGCCCGGGGACGTGGTCGCCATCCCTGCCCGCGCACACCGGCATCGCCGTCAGGATCGCGGTCAGCTTGGCCTGTTTGGCGCCGCCGAAACCGATCTGGGTCGCGAATATTTCGGCTTGCGCGCGGTTCGTGATGACGACTTTGTGTTCACCCACCGCGTGCCGGTAACGCCGCGACACCACGCCGAACTCCAGGAGCAGCTGCTGCACCTCGGCGGCAAGCCGGTCGCTACGCGTCGAGTACGACACTTGAATCGTGTTGCGTGGCAACCCGGAACACGAGCCGTCGCCCTCGAAAAGGGCTTGCAGAAAGGCCCGCTTCACTGCGGCCGGGGACTGCCAGAGCCATTCCGGAACATGCTTGTCGGCGGACCGTTGCCCACACAGGGCGCCAAGCCGCGTCTGCTTGAGCGCTGCCAAGTTGTGGATATCGAGCTCGTGCAGCAGCGATCCGGAGGAGATCGTCCGCGAGGACACGTAGCGCCGACCGCCGACGACGGCGTCGTACGCGCCGACGACCATGTCGAAGTAGTCCCGATCCAGGTTGTTGAAACCTGCACGGGTTGGGGATACGAATCCCTCGCTGATGAAAGCGCCCAACAGCAGGGCTTCCATCACGTCGTGCCACTCCGCGGGCCCGAACTCCACCGGTGGCGTGCGCTGTAGAACGACGCGGTCGTCGGGCCGGATCTCTTCGATCAGCTTCCACAGCAGGGTGGGCACGCCGGCGACGTCGACCAGGCACAGCAGCGGGTGGTTCGATGTAGCGGTGACTTCGTAGCCTTCGGCGGTGCGCACCGTGTAGGTCTGATGCTCGCCCGAGTGGAATAGCCGACTCGCGACGACCGGGTCGCCGTGCCGATCCAGAACCTTGAGGTCTACCTCATTGTCGGAGTTGGGCGATGCACCCGGAACGATGTCGCCGATTCGCACTGATTGCCCAAAGGGCAAGCGCACCAATGCATCTTCCGTCAGGCAGTACCTCATGGCGGCTGGCGGGTCGTTGCCCGGCGAGCCGAAATTGCCCTGCCCGTCGACCAACGGGTACCGCAGCGACCACGGCTGGGCCATGCGCACCAATGTGTCGTAGATCGACGCGTCGCCGTGGGGGTGGTAGTTGCCCATGGTCTCGGCGACCGACCGCGCGGACTTGGCGTGGCTGCGGTCCGGTCGGAAACCCGAGTCGTACATCGCATACAGCACGCGGCGGTGCACCGGCTTGAGGCCGTCGCGGACCTCGGGCAGGGCGCGCCCGACGATCACGCTCATCGCGTAATCGATGTAGCTGCGCTGCATCTCCTGCTGGATGTCGACCGGTTCGATGCGGTCGCCGGCTTCGCCGCCCGGTGGCAGCGTGGTGTCAGTCATTTAATCCCCTTTTCGGGTTGGCCTGCCTGACTTGGCATTCGGGAAGATCAGACATCCAGGAAGCGAACGTCTTTGGCGTTGCGGGTGATGAAGCTGCGGCGGGCGTCGACGTCCTCGCCCATCAGGATCGAGAACAGTTCGTCGGCCGCGGCGGCGTCATCGAGCGTCACTTGGCGCAGCACGCGCACCGACGGGTCCATCGTGGTCTCCCACAACTCTTTGGCGTCCATCTCGCCCAGACCCTTGTACCGCTGGATGCCGTCCTCTTTGTTGATCTTCTTGCCCGCCTTGAGACCGGCCTCGAGCAGGCCGTCGCGTTCGCGGTCCGAGTAGGCGAACTCTGGGTCGGTGCGCTGCCACTTCAACTTGTACAGCGGCGGCTGCGCCAGGAACACGTGTCCGTTCTCGATCAGCGGCCGCATGAAGCGGAACAGCAGGGTCAACAGCAGGGTCGAGATGTGCTGGCCGTCCACGTCGGCGTCGGCCATCAGCACGATCTTGTGGTAGCGCAGCTTGGTGATGTCGAACTCGTCGTGAATGCCGGTGCCCAGCGCGGTGATGATGGCCTGGACCTCGGTATTCTTCAGCACCCTGTCGATGCGGGCCTTCTCGACGTTGATGATCTTGCCGCGCAGCGGCAGAATCGCCTGGAACATCGAGTCGCGGCCGCTCTTGGCCGAGCCGCCGGCCGAATCGCCTTCCACCACATACAGTTCCGACTTCCGCGGGTCGGTGGAGCGGCAGTCGGCCAGCTTTCCGGGCAGGCCGCCAAGGTCGGTGGCGCTCTTGCGGCGCACCAGCTCACGCGCCTTGCGGGCGGCGATGCGCGCCTGCGCCGACGACACCGCTTTGTTCACAACGGTTTTCGCCTCGGACGGGTTGGCCTCGAACCAGTGGGTCAGCTGCTCGTTGCACACCTTCTGCACGAACGACTTGACCTCGGTGTTGCCCAGCTTGGTCTTCGTCTGACCCTCGAACTGCGGTTCGGCGACCTTGACCGAGATGACCGCCGCCAAGCCCTCACGGATGTCGTCGCCCGTGAGGTTGGGGTCCTTGTCCTTCAGCAGCTTCTTGTCTTTGGCGTACTTGTTCACCACCGAGGTCAGCGCGCTGCGGAAGCCCTCCTCGTGGGTGCCGCCCTCGTGCGTGTTGATGGTGTTGGCGAAGGTGTGGACGGACTCCGAGTATCCGCCGTTCCACTGCATGGCGATCTCGACCTCGTGGCCCGTGCCCTTGCCGTCGAAGTCGATGACGCTCTGCTGGATCGGGCTCTTGGTGCGATTGATGTGCTTGACGAAGTCGACCAGGCCGCCGGGGTAGTGGAAGGTGCGGTGCTTGACCTTGTGCGGCGCAGTCGATTCGGCCGCCTTCTCCTCGGCGGACTTGGGTGCCTCGGCGGTGTCGCTGACGACCTCGTCGACGACCTCGTCCTGCTCCACTCGTTCGTCGGTCAGGTTGATGGTGAGGCCTTTGTTGAGGAAGGCCATCTCCTGTAGGCGCCGCGCCACGGTCTCGAAGTCGTACTGCGTGGTTTCGAAGATCTCGGGGTCCGCCCAGAACCGGATCGTGGTTCCGGTCTTCTTGGTGGCCTCCCCCTGCTTGAGGGTCCCGGGCACGGCGCGGTCGTAGTACTGAAACCACTCGTGCCCGTCGCGCTTGATGGTGACCTCCAGGCGGGTGGACAGCGCGTTGACCACGGACACGCCCACACCGTGCAGCCCACCGCTGACGGTGTAGCCGCTGTTTTCGCCGCCGAACTTGCCGCCGGCGTGCAGCTGGGTCATGACCACGTCGACGGTGGGTGCGCCGGTGGCATGCATCGCCACCGGAATGCCGCGCCCGTCGTCGACGACCTCCACGCTGCCGTCGTCCAGGAGCCGCACATCGACCTTGGTCGCGTAGCCGGCCATCGCCTCGTCGACCGAGTTGTCGACCACCTCCCAGATGAGGTGGTGCAGGCCCCGTTCACCGGTGGACCCGATGTACATGCCGGGGCGTTTGCGGACGGCCTCCAGGCCTTCGAGCACGGTGATCGCTGACGCGCCGTATTCGTCTTGCGCCTTCTTCTTCTGGGCAGCCACGGTCGGAATGCTCTCCTTGGGGTTTCATGCGGGCGGTTCCAGTCACCGCGTCAGTCGCATGCCGCCAGTCTACCGTGATGAGCCGTCCGCACCGATTCTCTGGGCGCGTTTCTACCCAGCTAACTGCGCCGTGCGGGCAATTTCTCTATTCCGGCCGCGTCCCGACGTGCATCAAGGCACTACGCGCCGTCCTGGCGGCTTTGAGCCGCCTGTTGATGAAGGCGTGAGTGGGGATGGTCGGCGCCGGTCGCGGCGCTAACCGTAGGTATCGCGGGGACCCCTCCCGGCGATGTGACGCGGCCCCTTGCGCCACGACGGCGCGGTCGGGCCGGTGATTTTCAGCGCGGTCACCACGCCGTTGCCGACGGCCGCGGCGATCTTGGCCAACACCTGGGACTGGATCATCCGCAATTGGGTGGCCCAGGCCGTCGATTCGGCAGTCACGCTGAGCACCCCGTCGCTCAGCGCCGTCGGCGTCGCATGGTCGGCGATCTGCTGGCCCACCACCGACGCCCAGTTGCCGAGCACGGTACCCTCGGCGACCTGCGCCGTCCATCCGCGCTTCTTCGCCAGATCGCGCGCCAACCGGCCCAGCGGTTGGGGGTCGCGCGCGTCGGGTCCCGGCCCCGACCAGCTGCGCCGCTGGCCCGCGACGCGGCGGGGCGACGGCGGCACGGACCGCCCCCGTCCGGCGTCCTTCCCCTGCGCCCGCGCCGCGGCGCGGGCCTCCTCGAGCGTGCGCCTGACCAAGTCGATGCCCTTGAGCAGACCCGGTTCCACGCCGGCCGCGTCTTGGTCGTCGCTGCCGGTCACGCCCGCACCGCCGACACCCGGCCGAGGTCGCCGTCGCGCAAATCGATGTACACCTGCCTGGCGGCCCATCCCGCGGGAATGTCTTCCACCACCGCGGCGGTGACCAACACCTGCTCCGCCGCTTCGGCCACCGTCGCCAGAGCGCGGCGGCGGGCCGCGTCCAGTTCGGCGAACACGTCGTCCAGCAACAGCACGGGCTCGCTGCCGTCGGCGCGCAACAACTCATACGCCGCCAACCTCAGCGCGACCGCGAACGACCACGATTCGCCATGGCTGGCAAAGCCTTTCGCCGGCTGATCACCCAACCAAAGCTCGAGATCGTCACGATGCGGGCCGACCAGGCACATGCCGCGTTCCAATTCCGCGTCACGGCGTTCGGCCAACGCCGCCAACAACGCGGCCTCGAGAAATTCGCGGTCGTGGCCGCCGCCGTCGGCCGCCAGCTGTGCCCCGAGGCTGCTGCGGTAGGCGATCGACGCTGGCCGGGACGCCGGAGCGAGCAGCTGGTAAGCCTTCTCCACCTCCGGCGTCAACTGGTTGACCAGGTCGATACGCGCCGCCATCAACTCCGCGCCGTGTTCGGCCAATCGGCTGTCCCACACGTCGAGGGTGTCCAGGGCGCCGCGGTCGGCGCGGTGCCGCATCCCGGCCGCCGACTTCAACAACGCGGTGCGCTGCCGCAGCACCTTGTCGTAGTCCGCGCGCACCCCGGCCACCGCCGGGCGCCGCACCGTCGCCAGATCGTCCAGATAGCGCCGCCGCTCGGCCGGGTCCCCGCGCACCAGGGCCAGGTCCTCGGGGGCGAACAGCACGGCGCGCAACACCCCGATCACCTCGCGGGTGCTGCGCACCGGCGAGCGATTCAGCCGCGCTTTGTTTGCCCGCCCCGCCGCGATCTCGAGATCGACCGCGCATTCCCTGCCCTCGTTGACCACGATCGTCGAGACGACCGCCCGGTCGGCCCCGGCCCGGATCAGCGGTGTGTCGCTGCCCACCCGGTGCGATCCCAATGTGGCCGAAAACCACAGCGCCTCAACGAGATTGGTCTTGCCGAAACCGTTGGAACCGACGAACACCGTCCGGCCCGGCTCCAGTTCGAGGTCGGCGTGCGCCCAGGACCGGAAATCGCGCAGTCCCAAATGCCGGACGTACACCTATCCGGGCAGCCGAACGGGCATCAGCAGGTAGACGTAATCGGTCGGCAACGCCGCGAACGGCCCGTCGCCGGTGGGCGGGCTGTCGTCGGCCGAGGCCGGCCGCAGCAGCGCGGGCTTGCCCGGCGTGGTGAAACCGAACGACACCCGCTCGGAATGGACCGCCGCCAAGCCGTCGGTCAGGTAGGTCGGGTTGAACGCGATCGTCAACGGTTCGCCGACAAAGTCGACCGCGAGGTCTTCCTCGGCCCGGCCCACATCGTCGGCGCCCGCTGACAGCCGCAGCGAACCCTCGGAGAATTCCATCCGCACCTGTGCGCCCCGATCGGCCACCAGCGCCACCAGCTTGATCGCCTCGGTCAGCTCGGCCACGTTGATGGTGGCCACCGCCGTGTGCTCGGCGGGCAACAGTTGGCGGAACTTGGGGAACTCCGCGTCGAGCAGCCGCGTCGTGCTGCGCTTGCCGTTTCCGCTGATGCCCAGCAGCCCGTCCTTGCCGACGCCGCTGCCGGCGCCCAACGACAGCCGAACCTCCGAACCGTCGGCGCCGGCCCGCGCGGCCTCGGCCAACGTCTTCGCCGGCACCAGCACCGCGGCTTCGATATCGGGCGACGACGCCGCCCACGTCAGCTCGCGCACCGCCAACCGGAACCTGTCGGTGGCGGCCAAAACCACCGTGTTGCCCGAGATCTCAACCCGGATCCCGGTCAACATCGGCAGTGTGTCGTCCCGGCCGGCCGCGATCGCCACCTGACTGATCGCCTCCGCGAACAGGTCGGCGGGCAGCGTCCCGGTCTCCTCCGGCAGGACCGGCAGCGTCGGGTAATCCTCGACCGCCATCGTCGGCAGCGAGAACCTCGCACTACCGCAGTTCAGGGCCACCCGGTTACCGTCGACGTAGAAGTCCACCGGCTTGTTCGGCAACGCCCTGGTGATGTCGGACAGCAACCTGCCGGACACCAAAACACTTCCCGGAGAAGCGATTTCCGCGGCGACCTGCGCTTCGGCGGAAACTTCGTAGTCGAATCCGGAGATCGTCAGACCTTCATCGGACCCGGATAACAACACTCCCGACAGCACCGGCACCGCCGGCCGGGTCGGCAGGTTCTTCGCCACCCACGACACCGCGTCGGCGAAGGACTCCCGCACCAAACGAAACTTCAAGTCGCTGAGGCCAGCTCTCGTCGTCGCCGCGTCCATAGCGTCCCTTCACCTACCGAGCGTTTCAAAGTCCAGTGGCTAGCCTCCCCCCGCTAGCACGGGGCTCCGCCACGAACGCCATTGACAGGTCCAGCCAACGACGACCGCAACGGCTGTCGAAGAACAACCGTAGATCGTCGGAGGCCATCTTGAAAGCTAATCGCCAAGCCCGACAAGCCGGGCTACGGGCGGATCCGCGACGGCGTCTGAACCCGGCGTCCCCAACGCTGTGTTTCAAAGAAGAACAGATGAAGAGATCTCAGTACTAGTAATAAGGGCTGTGCAGTCTGGGGACGGCGGCTCTTTGACGCAGCTAGGGCGGGGATCGGGTTGTGGATCAGTGCGTGGACAACTCGGCGTCGGGTGTTGGGCCGCTGGGGACGAAGGACGGTTGTGGACGCAGGGCGGCTTAGTACACGGCTGTTTGATGGCGTTGTGCACAGTCTGCGCACAACGCCGACATGTGGCGCGTGTGACAGGCGTGCGGGAAGTTTTTTGAAAATATCCGGCGGTCGGGACTTGGGGGAGCCGGAATCAGCGCTTGGATCGCTGGCGGATGCGAGTCGTGAGTTCTTTGACGTGATCGAAGACCTCACGCCGCTCGGCCATTTCCGACAGGATCTTGCGCTGGGCGTACATGACCGTCGTGTGGTCGCGCCCGAAGGCCTGCCCGATTTTGGGCAGCGAGAGGTCGGTGAGCTCCCGGCACAGATACATCGCGATCTGACGGGACTGCGCGAGCGCGCGGGTCTTGCCCGGGCCGCGGAGTTCTTCCACGGTGGTGTCGAAGTATTCGGCGGTGGCGGCCATGATGGTCGCCGCGCTGATCTGCATCGTGCTGGCGTCGGCGATGAGGTCCCGCAGCACGATCTCGGCCAGGGCCTTGTCGATCGGGGTCTTGTTCAACGAGGCGAACGCGGTCACCCGGATGAGGGCGCCCTCGAGTTCGCGGATGTTGCGTTCGATGCTGCTGGCGATGAGTTCCAGGACGTCGTCGGGGACCGCGAGGCGCTCCATCTGTGCTTTCTTGCGCAGGATGGCGATGCGGGTTTCGAGCTCGGGTGGCTGGACGTCGGTGATCAGGCCCCACTCGAACCGGGTTCGCAGCCGGTCTTCGAGGGTGGCGAGCTGTTTGGGGGGCCGGTCTGAGGAGATGACGATCTGCTTGTTGGCGTTGTGCAGGGTGTTGAAGGTATGGAAGAACTCCTCCTGAATACCTTCCTTGCCCTCGATGAACTGAATGTCGTCGACCAACAACACGTCGACGTCGCGGTAGCTGCGCTTGAACGCGACCTTGCGGTCGTCGCGTAGCGAGTTGATGAAGTCGTTGGTGAATTCCTCGGTGGACACGTACTTGACCCGCATCCCCGGGAACAGTCGCTGCGCGTAGTTGCCGGCGGCATGCAGCAGGTGGGTCTTGCCCAGCCCGGACTCGCCCCAGATGAACAACGGGTTGTAGGCGCGCGCCGGCGCCTCGGCGATGGCCAACGCCGCGGCGTGCGCGAAACGGTTGGACGCTCCGATGACGAACGTGTCGAAGGTGTAGCGGCGGTTCAAACTGGTTCCGCCGGCGACGGCCGGGTCGGCGGGGTGCGGACGTTCGGCGAAGTAGTTCGTCCAGCCCTGTTGCGCGCTGTCGGCGGCTTCACCGTTTTCGTCGGTCTCGTCCGCGTCGCCGGCGTCGTCCGGAAATGCGCTGTCGCCCTGGGCGAACGGTTCGGCTTGCCCGAGCACCACGTCGTCGGCGTCGTCGTCGGGCGGTGCGATTCGCACCCCGAGTTGAATCTGTTGTCCGAGCCGCCGGCTGAGCGCATCGGTGATGGGGGCACGAAGATGACGTTCGATCTCGTTCTGGACGAAACTGCTGGGCACCGACAGCAGGGCGAATCCCTCGACGATGGTCAGCGGCTGCACCAGATTGAGCCAGGCCCGCTGTTGCGGGGTGAGGGGAGCGACGAGGGTGGTGCGGTTGGCGGGTGCCCCGTCCGGAGTGGGTTCTCCGTTGAGCTCGGATACGACCGCGTTCCACACGGTCGTGAAACCTGAACCGGGGTCATCGGTCAACGACGCATCCCCCTGGTTCTCGAGCATCCCGGGTCGAGGTACAACCACGCTTGGTGACAAAGCAACTGTCCACATAGTTATACACAGGTGTGGACAGGATGAGCGTATGCGAGCCACAACCTACCGGCGACGGCTCGCGATCTCCGTGCTGGAAGAAAACCTCTGCAGGCTGTCTAGGCAGCTAGTCGACCCACCATCCTCGCTTCGTTGTCGAGCGCCGTTGCAGTCTAAAACGACACTGGCAGAAGCTAACAGTTTTCCGTGCGGCTGCCAACCGTTCTGCTGCATTCCAATCGGGTTGTTTAGGGTTCGTTGGGCCTGGTTCGGCTCGGCGCCGGTGTGCCGTGCGGCCGGAGCCGGCCATAGGGGGCGACGTCTCTCGCCGGCATAGGGCGGGTCCGTTGCGGCAGGCCAGGTTTGACCAGGGGAAGCGCGGTCAGTACCCTCAAACAGTCGCCCGAAAGTCGGCGATGCGGCTGCGACCCAGGTCTGCCTGGGGACCGCGCCGGCCAGCAGCAAGATTACCTCCGACCGACCCGCAGACGAACCTGAGCGAGACGTCTGGCCGGCCGGATGCAAATGCGAGACACAACGAGGAGAACGTCGTGGCCAAGGGCAAGCGGACCTTCCAGCCGAACAACCGGCGCCGAGCCCGCGTGCATGGCTTCCGGTTGCGCATGCGCACCCGCGCCGGACGCTCGATTGTGTCGAGCCGGCGCCGTAAGGGGCGCCGGGCGCTCTCTGCCTGATTGCAACGTCGGGTTTTTCGGCGGTGCTTCCGGCACGCAACCGCATGAGGCGATCAACGGAATTTGACGCGACGGTGAAGCACGGTGCTCGTGCGGCGCAGCGCGACATCGTCGTCCACCTCCGTCGCGCCGGCGACCGTGACGGCTCAACGCCTCCTCACCTCGGGCTGATCGTCGGCAAGTCGGTCGGTTCGGCGGTCGACCGGCACCGGGTGTCGCGCCGGCTGCGGCATGTGGCGCGATCCGTTCTGGGCGATCTGCACGATTCCGACCAGGTGGTGATCCGGGCCTTGCCCGGCAGCCGCACCGCGTCGTCGGGCCGATTGGCGGAGCAGCTGCGCCGCGGTCTGCGACGCGCGCTCGAGTCGGAGGGGCGGCAAGGGTGATCACGCCGGGGCGGGGCAGGCACGCGTTGGGGACGGCGACGGTGCGGGGGCTGGTCTGGTTGATCCAGCTGTATCGGCACATGGTGTCGCCATTGCGGCCGGCCACGTGTCGCTTCGTTCCGACGTGCAGCCAGTACGCGGTCGACGCGTTGACCGAGTACGGATTGATCCGGGGGAGTTGGTTGGCTGCCGCCCGACTCGTCAAGTGCGGACCATGGCATCGGGGTGGGTGGGATCCGATACCGGAACGCCCGGGATGTCAGGCGAACTTCGAAGATGCCAACGACGCGTGGCCCCGCCCGGCGGCGCGAGGGGAGAGTGGAACTCTTGTTTGATTTCTTTAGTCTCGACTTCGTCTACTACCCGGTGTCGTGGATCATGTGGGCCTGGTACAAGCTGTTCGCCGCGATGCTGGGGCCGTCCAACTTCTTCGCGTGGGCGCTGTCGGTGATGTTCCTGGTGTTCAGCTTGCGCGCGCTGCTGTACAAGCCGTTCGTGCGGCAGATCCGCACCACACGCCAGATGCAGGAACTGCAACCCCAGATCAAGGCGCTGCAGAAGAAGTACGGCAAGGACCGCCAGCGGATGGCGCTGGAGATGCAGAAGCTGCAACGCGAGCACGGCTTCAACCCGATCCTCGGGTGCTTGCCGATGCTCGCGCAGATCCCGGTCTTCATCGGCCTGTATCACGTGTTGCGGTCGTTCAACCGGACCACCGGCGGCTTCGGCCAGCCGCACCTGTCGGTGGCCCAGAACCGCCTCACGGGAAACTACGTGTTCAGCCCGACCGACGTCGGGCACTTCCTGGACGCCAACTTGTTCGGCGCGCCGATCGGGGCGTTCATGACGCAGCGGACGGGGTTGGACGCGTTCACCTACTTCAGCCGGCCCGCGGTGATCGCGGTCGGTGCGCCGGTGATGATCCTGGCCGGCATCGCGACCTACTTCAACAGCCGGGCGTCGGTGGCGCGGCAGAGTCCGGAAGCCGCGGCCAATCCGCAGACCGCGATGATGAACAAGCTTGCGTTGTACGTGTTTCCGCTCGGGGTTGTGGTCGGCGGTCCGTTCCTGCCGCTGGCGATCATCCTGTACTGGTTCGCGAACAACATCTGGACGTTCGGTCAGCAGCACTACGTGTTCGGCATGATCGAAAAAGAGGACGAGGCCAAGAAGCAGGAAGTGTTGCAGCGGCGAGCGGCCAATGCGCCCGCGCCGGGCGCCAAACCCAAACGGAACCCCAAGGCGGGGCAGCCGGGCGGGAACGGGTCGCCGGCCGCCGGGGAGGGGGAGCCGGACACCGATGCCCCCGACACCGGAACGGACACGACGGAGCCCCAGGCCGACAAGCCCAGTGCGGGCGGGCAAAACGGCGGCGCGGCCAATCGCACACCCCGGCCTGGCGCGCGACCGAAGAGACGGAAACGCTGACCAGGGCGACCTAGCCGCACGGGGCGCCAGGAAGGGGACCCCGATCGGCAAGACCCGTTGGATGAGGGAGAGAAAGACATGACCGACGCAGACACCACCACCACCGAACGTGACGCGGAGAGCGACGTCGACACGGAGTCGACCGTCGAGAACGGCGCGGAGGCCGCCGACGACTTCGACGACCTGGAGGAGCGGTTGGTCGCCGAGGGCGAGATCGCCGGTGACTACCTGGAAGAGCTGCTAGACCTGTTGGACTTCGATGGCGACATCGATCTGGATGTCGAGGGCAACCGCGCGGTGGTAAGCATCGACGGCAGCGACGACCTGAACAAGTTGGTCGGCCGCGGCGGCGAGGTGCTCGACGCGCTGCAGGAACTCACCCGCCTGGCCGTGCACCAGAAGACCGGCGTGCGCAGCCGGCTGATGCTCGACATCGCCAGCTGGCGCCGCCGGCGCCGGGAGGAGTTGGCGGCGCTGGGGGACAAGGTGGCACGGCGGGTGCTGGAGTCCGGCGAGCGGGAAGAGCTCGCGCCCATGACACCGTTCGAGCGCAAGATCGTCCACGATGCCGTCGCGGCGGTGCCCGGTGTGCACAGCGAAAGCGAGGGCGTCGAGCCCGCGCGGCGCGTCGTCGTCCTGCACGACTAACGAGTTACAGCCGTGTAGTTCCGGCGTGCGAGCCCCCATTGGCCGCCAGGCAAAGCAGAGGATGTTTCACGTGAAACATGTCGGCCCGGTGGAACCCACGGCGAACAAAACCGCCACATCCGAGCCCGCCGCGGCGAGCGCGATCTTCGGTCCCCGGCTCGACCTCGCCCGCCGGTACGCGGAGATGCTTGCCGGTCCCGGAGTCGAGCGGGGACTCCTGGGCCCGCGCGAAGTGGAGCGGATCTGGGACCGGCATCTGCTCAACAGCGCCGCCGTGGCCGAGCTTCTCGAGCCGGGCGATCGGGTGATCGACATCGGCAGCGGGGCCGGCCTGCCCGGCATCCCGCTCGCCCTGGCACGCCCCGACGTGGACGTCGTCCTCCTCGAACCGTTGTTGCGCCGCAGCGAGTTTCTCAGCGAGGCGGTCGAACAACTAGGGTTAGCCGTCGAGGTGGTCCGCGGCCGCGCCGAGGATCCTTGGGTCCGCGACCGGTTCGGCGAAAGGGATGCGGCGGTGTCACGAGCGGTTGCGTCGTTGGACAAGTTGGCGAAGTGGAGTGTGCCGTTGCTGCGAATGGGCGGACGGATGCTCGCGATCAAGGGTGAGCGCGCCACCGAGGAAGTTGAACAATTCCGGCGTGTGATGGCAGCATCGGGCGCCGTTGATGCCAGGGTGGTGACATGTGGCGCGACCTATTTGCGTCCCCCCGCAACCGTAGTTATGGCCCGGCGCGCAAGGCCGCCGCGCCAGCAGCCGACACGGAGCGGGAAGGCCGGGAACCGATGAGCAGTCCGGGAGAGTCGATGACGCCGCCGGGTGCCGCACACGTCCATGCGCCCGGGGCGCCGTCCGGTGCCGCACCCGCCCCGCTCGCGGACCCGGCCGCGAACGTTTCACGTGAAACATCGCACGAGTTCGACACCCCGATCGGTGCCGCCGCCGAGCGGGCGATGCGCATACTGCACACCACCTATCCACCGCTGCGCCGACCGAGGCACCGCAGGGTCCTGACCGTCGCCAACCAGAAGGGTGGCGTCGGCAAGACCACCACGGCGGTGAACCTCGCCGCCGCACTGGCCCTGCAGGGGCTGAAGACGTTGGTCATCGACCTCGACCCGCAGGGCAACGCGAGTACGGCACTCGGGATCACCGATCGGCAGTCGGGCACGCCGTCGTCCTACGAAGTGCTCATCGGTGAGGTCGCCGTCAAAGACGCGCTGCGCCGCAGCCCGCACAACGAGCGCCTCTTCTGCGTCCCGGCCACCATCGACCTGGCCGGCGCCGAGATCGAATTGGTGAGCATGGTGGCACGGGAGAACCGGCTGCGAACCGCCCTGGCCGACCTGGACGACCTCGACTTCGACTACGTCTTCATCGACTGCCCACCGTCGTTGGGGCTGCTGACCATCAACGCGCTCGTCGCCGCACCCGAGGTGATGATCCCCATCCAGTGCGAGTACTACGCACTCGAGGGGGTGTCACAGCTGATGCGCAACATCGAGATGGTGAAGGCCCACCTCAACCCGCAGCTCGACGTGAGCACCGTGGTCCTCACCATGTACGACGGCCGCACCAAGCTCGCCGACCAGGTCGCCGAAGAGGTGCGCCGGTACTTCGGAACCAAGGTGCTGCGCACCGTGATCCCGCGCAGCGTCAAGGTGTCGGAGGCTCCCGGCTACAGCATGACCATCATCGATTACGACCCCGGTTCGCGCGGGGCGATGAGCTACCTCGACGCGAGCCGCGAACTCGCCGAACGCGATTGACCACCAGCCGTGAAGGGACGACCATGACGCAGCCGTTACGCAAGAAGGGCGGCCTCGGCCGGGGCCTGGCTTCGCTGATCCCGACCGGTCCCGCCGAAGGCGACTCCGGTCCCGCGACCCTCGGCCCACGGATGGGCGACGCGGCCGCGGATGTGTTGATCGGCGGACCCGGACCAGACCTGGCCCCGGCGGGTGCGGTGTATCGCGAGATCGCGCCGGCCGACATCGAACCCAACCCGCGCCAGCCGCGGCAGGTGTTCGACGACGAGGCGCTCTCCGAGCTGGTGCACTCGATCCGCGAGTTCGGTCTGTTGCAGCCGATCGTGGTGCGCGCCGTACCCGGCGCCAAGACGGGCCCGCGCTATCAGATCGTGATGGGGGAGCGGCGCTGGCGGGCGGCCCAAGAGGCGGGGTTGGCGACCATCCCGACCATCGTGCGCGAGACCGGTGACGACAACCTGCTCCGCGACGCCCTGCTGGAGAACATCCACCGGGTGCAGCTCAACCCCTTGGAAGAGGCGGCGGCTTACCAGCAGCTGCTCGACGAGTTCGGCGTCACCCACGATGAACTGGCGTCACGCATCGGCCGTTCGCGGCCGTTGATCACCAACATGATCCGGTTGCTCAAGCTGCCGATCCCGGTGCAGCGGCGGGTGGCCGCGGGCGTGCTGTCGGCCGGCCATGCCCGCGCGCTCTTGTCGCTGGAGGCCGGTCCCGAGGCGCAGGAGGAGTTGGCGAGCCGGATCGTCGCGGAGGGGCTGTCGGTGCGGGCGACCGAAGAGGCGGTGACGCTGGCCAACCGCGCCGGCGCGACCACCCCGGCGCCGCAGCGGCGCAAGCCGATCCAGATGCCCGGCCTGCAGGAGGTCGCCGAGCGGCTGTCCAACGCCTTCGACACCCGGGTGACGGTCAGCCTGGGCAAACGCAAGGGCAAGATCGTCGTGGAGTTCGGCTCCGTCGACGACTTGCAGCGCATCATCGACATGATGACCCCCGCAAACCCCTGACCCGCCACACCGTGTAATTACGTCACTGTGACACCAGGACGGTCACGGAGGGGCGGCGGCGCCGCGGTGTTACGAAACCGCATGCGTTCCAAGGACATTCGGTAACGAATCGGCGGCGACGGTAACGCGGTGAGCGTCGCGGCGCCGTGATCGGCACCTCGGCGACAAAGCTGGCCCGATTGCGACAAACTCTCCTATCCTGGAGGGGTTGCCGGTGCAATTGGCTGCAGTACCGCACAGGAGCCAGGAGGCTAGTGTCCGTTCGCATCACCCCGCTGCGCCTCGAGGCCTTCGAACAACTTCCCAAGCATGCGCGCCGCTGCGTGTACTGGGAGGTCGACCCGGCAACGCTCGGTAACCAGGACCACCTCGCCGACCCGGAGTTCGAGAAGGAAGCCTGGCTGTCGATGGTCATGCTGGAGTGGGGGTCCTGCGGGCAGGTGGCGACCGCGGCCACCGACGACAGAAGCCAAAGCGAACCCCCGGTCCTGGGGTATGTCTTCTACGCGCCGCCGCGTGCGGTGCCGCGCGCGCAGCGGTTTCCCACCGCGCCGGTGTCCGCGGACGCGGTGCTGCTGACGTCGATGGGCATCGAGCCCGGCCAGACCGCGGAAGATCTACCGCACGGGCTGCTCGCCCGGGTGATCGACGAACTGGTCAGGCGCGGGGTCCGCGCGCTCGAAGCGTTCGGGCGCACGCCGGCGGCCGCGGAATTGCAGGATCCGTTGGCGGCGGGCCCGGATGTGCGACCGGTGCTGGAGGCCGTCGGTGACTGCTCGGTGGACCACTGCGTGATCGACGCGCAGCTCTTGGAGGACGCGGGATTCGTTGTGGTGGCGCCGCATCCGTACTTCCCGCGGCTTCGGCTCGAGCTGGACAAGGGCCTCGGGTGGAAGGCCGAAGTCGAGGCGGCGCTGGAGCGCCTGCTGGAGAATGCGCAGCTGCAGGAGCCGGTCGGAGCCGGGACAGCGGCGGGAAACACGTTGCGGGGCACGGAGGTCGGCTACGAGCCGCCGAGCCGGCTCCGTTCCACGGACAGTTCGTGGGCCAGCAGTTCGGCGAAGGTGAACGTGCCGGTCGGCCGGTCGTTCTTACCCAAGAGGTAGAGCCGCTTGACCGCGGCGAGGATGCCTTCGGCGATCGCGTCGCGGGTTTGCGTGGAGACCAGCATCGCACGGTCCTGCGGATTGGTGATGTAGCCGACGTCGACCTGCACGGTCGGCATCCGGGTCAGGCGCAACAGATCCCACGTCCGGCCGTGCGTCCGGCAATCGCGTAACCCCGTGCGGGCGACCACTTCTCGTTGGATGAAGTCCGCGAGGTTGCGCCCGATCGTGGAGACCGAGCCGTGTGAATTGCCGAAATGGAAGGACGCGACGCCGCTGGCCGCGGCGCTGGGCTGGCTCTCGCAGCGCAAGCTGATCATCAGGTCCGCCCCGACGTTGTTGGCCGTGGCGGCGCGTTCGGCGTCGGAGGGGCTGCGGTTGACCGGTCGCGAGAGGAAGGTCTCCATGCCGATGGCGGTCATCCGCCCCTCGAGGCGGCTTGCCAAGTCCCACAACACGTCCGCTTCGCTGATCGGTCCCGACGGACCCTGCATCAGCTCGCCGAGGTCGGTGCCGCCGCGACCCGGATCGATGATGATCCGCTTGCCAGACAGCTTGGGCCCGGACCGGCGGACCAGTTCTTCTTCGCGGATAGCGTGCGGTGAGCCGCCGGTGACACGGGAGCTCAGAAAGTACAAGGAGCGCAACGTTTCTGGCCCACAGATGCCGTCGGCGGCAAGGCCGTACTCGCGTTGGTACGACATCAACGCGTTGTGGGTCTGCAATCCGAAGTGCCCGTCGACCAGCCCGGTGTAGAAACCGAGGTCTTGGAGGCGGGCCTGCAGCGTGGCGACGTCGTCGCCATAAAGCGGGGCGCCGAACTGGTGGTACAGCGTGCGCGCGCCGAGCCGGTAGGAGGCCTCCTTCAACGCGCGGTAGGTGGCCTCGCCGACGATGCCGTCGACCAGCAGACCGCGGTGTTGCTGAAAGGCCCGCACCGCCTGGTCGAGCTCGGCGTCGAAGACTTCGGGGGAGACGTGCCGGCCGGTGGCGAGATCGTCCTCGGGGATGTCCAGCAGCCCCAGCGCTGCCAACGTGGCCCGGACTTCGGTCACGGCTGCGCTGCGGTCACCACAGCGCAGCGCATCGCCGTATTCACGGCGCGGACTCGACATACCAAGGGCCCTCCGGGACAGACTGACAGGCTCGTATCAGGGCGACAGCTGGCAATTATTGTCGCAGATGCTTCGCGTAATCGGGAAAACCCCAGGCTGAACGCGGGGCGTGGTGCGGCGACGCAAATCCCGGTCAGCCGAGGTTGGGAACGGCGTCCGAAAGCTCGCGCAGCAACGCTGCCTTGCCTTTGGCGCCGACGATCCGCTTCACGGGCTGGCCGTCTTTGAACAGGATCATGGTCGGGATCGAGACCACCTGGAAGTCGCGCGCGGTCACCGGGTTGGCGTCGACGTCGAGCTTGGCGACGGTTAGCTGGCCGGCGCGCTCACTCGCGATTTCCTCGAGAACCGGCGCGACCATTTTGCACGGCCCGCACCATGTTGCCCAAAAGTCAACCAGCACAGGCTTATTGCTGGACAACACCTCGTTGGAAAACGATGCGTCGGAGACTTCGATTGTGGCTCCGGCTTTTTCGGCGTCGGTCATTGAGGTGCTCCAATCATCTCGGTACTGCCCGGAAATTCGGTGGCGTCGCTGTGGGCGGGGGTGCTGGATTCGGCGTGTTCGGCCAGCCAGCGTTCGGCGTCGATGGCTGCCGAGCAGCCGCTGCCGGCGGCGGTGATGGCCTGGCGGTAGGTGCGGTCGACCAGGTCCCCGGCGGCGAACACCCCCTCGATCGAGGTCGCCGTGGTTCGGCCCTGCACCAGCACATACCCGTCGGGATCGGTGTCGAGGACCTCGCGCACCAACTCCGAGCGCGGGTCGTGACCGATCGCCACGAACACCCCCGTGACCGCCAAGGTGGATTCCTGCCCGGTCACGGTGTCACGCACCCGCAACCCGTTGACGGTCTCCGAACCCTCCACCCCCAAAACCGCCTTGTTGGTCACGATGGTGATCTTGTCATTGGCCCGGGCCCGCTCGAGCATGATCCGCGAGGCGCGGAACTCCTCGCGGCGATGCACCAGGGTCACGCTGCGCGCAAACCGGGTCAAAAACGTGGCCTCCTCCATCGCCGAGTCCCCGCCGCCGATCACCGCGATGTCCTGATCCCGGAAGAAGAACCCGTCACAGGTGGCACACGAGCTCACCCCGCGCCCCAGCAACTCCTGCTCCCCGGGCACCCCCAGATAGCGCGCCGCCGCACCCATGGCCAAGATCACCGCCCGCGCCCGCACGGTCTGGCCCTCGGCCGTGGTCACCGACTTCACCGGCCCCTGCAGCGACACCGACTCCACGTCTTCCATCCGCAGATCGGCCCCGAACCGCAGCGCCTGCTCACGCATCTGATCCATCAACTCCGGGCCGGTGATGCCCTCACGAAAACCGGGGAAATTCTCCACCTCGGTCGTGGTCATCAACGCCCCACCAAACGACGTCCCCTCGAACACCACCGGCGCCAACTGCGCCCGCGCCGCATACAACGCCGCGGTATACCCGGCAGGACCCGAACCAATAACGATCACGTCGTGCACAGTGTCGGCGGTCATAGAACCCTTTCAAACGATCGTCCCTGGATTCCTACAAACGCCAGCGTAGGTGCCGCTGTTCCCGGGAACCCTGTGATGCCGCCGGCGCAACCCATCTGCTACCACACTAAGGGCGGGGGACTTGGGTGGTGGCCAACAAGCCGGTATCGGCGGCGTTGCAGTTCAGCGCCACCGCGTAAACCGCCAGGTTGTGCGGAGTGTCGGCCGGCACCACCAGCACGATGCCGGGGCGGGCGTTGATCTCGACCCGGCGCCCGCCCAGCACCTGCGTGGACGCCGGATAGCCGAGGCCAGTGAGACAGGACGCGCGCCGCACCGGATCGGCCAGCGGGCCGTACTCGGGGCGCTGGCTGAGGAGCCCGACGATTTCGTCTGATGACAGCGGGATCACCATCGGCGGGGTCGAAACGGTGATGTGCTCGGCCGTCACCTGGGCGCTGGGGGCGGGTTCGGGCGCGGTGACGAGGGCCGCGGTGCCCACGCCGATCGCCGCGAGTACCGCGCCGACGCCGATCACCATGGCGAGCACCCGCGTGGGCCGGAGTCGCGGCCGGGCCGCGTGGTCGACGGGCGGGCCGGTTTCCGCCGAAGCGAGCGCCGCCGCCACCCGTGCGGTGACGTCGGGCGGGACCTCCGGGGCCGGGCCCCCGCCCAGCGTGGCGACGTCACAGCGCACTTGATTCAGCGCGCGCAGGATCTGCTCGGCCTCCGGGTCGTCGCGGACCCGGCGACGCACCCGCGCCGCGGATTCGTCGTCGAGCAGGCCGGCCTGCAGGTCGGCCAGGAGCTCGACCGTCAGGGGCGCCTCGTCGGCTTCGTTGTCGGGTTCACGCATCCGCCCCAGTGTCCGTCATGGGCCGCTGCACGGCCACGGGTGGGGCGAGGTCGGGCGCGGGTTTCAGGTAGCCGAGGAGCCCGGCGAGGCGTGCCCGGGCCCGCGCGCATCGGCTCTTGACGGTGCCCTCGGCCACGCCCAACAGCGCGGCGGTGTCGGCCACCGAGTACCCCTGCATGTCGACGGCCACCACCGCCGCCCGCTGCTCGACGGGGAGCCGCATCAACGCGCGCTGCACCACCACGGCGGTCTCGACCTGGGCCGTGCGATCGGCCACCGGATAGACGTCCTCCAGCGGGACGGTCGGATGCGCCTTGGTGCGGCGCAGCCGGTCCAGGCAGGCGTTGACCACGATGCGATGCAGCCAGCTGTCGACGGCGGCGTCATGCCGGAAGGATCCGGCGGCGCGGTGGGCGGAGAGCATGGCGTCCTGCAGCGCGTCCTCGGCGTCCTCCGCGGTGCGCGTGGTCAGCCGGGCCAGCCGGTGCAGCTGTCGCTGATGGCGGAGGAACAACTCGCCGAAGGCGTGCCGATCGCCGTCGACGTGGGCCGCCAACAGCTCGGCATCACTGCGTTGGCGCTGGTTGTCCCCCGGGGAGCCCACGGCCGGACAGTAACCAATCGGCTGCCGGGCGGCACTTCACCACGGGCTGCCTTGTTGAGCGCGGTCAGGACGCGGCCTGGACCGTGATCTCGAAGAAACCGGCCTGGCTCTTGCCGTCGGTCGTGCCCAACGTGGAGATCCACACCAGCAGATTCGACGTCGGCGATCCGGCCCGCACCGGGATGACGTTGTGGCCCGGCTTGAGCGTGAAGGCCGGCGCCAGCACGGTGGTGTCGTTGAGCGCCGCGGGTGACGCCGTGGACGACGAGCGGATCTCGACCTTGGTGCCGGTGCTGGGGGTGTCGATGGTGACCTGCCCGACCACCGTGGGACTGGGCAGCTGCAGCATCAGCCCCTCGCCCTGCTTGAAGTTGGGGAACGGGACGGCGTCGGTGTAGACCTCGGTCGCCCAGGCGGTGGAGGGATCGCCGTCGATGGCCTGGCCGGCCGTGCTCGTGTTGTCGGCGTCGCCGTCGGGCGCGTAGACCGTCGCCTTGGTCGGTTTGACCATCCGGCCGGCGGCCGCGGAATTGGTGGCCGACGACGAGGTGGAAGACGAGGGACCGTTCAGCCCGAGCTCGTCCTTGTTGAGGCCGCCGCCGACATTGCCGAAGATCTTGCTCACCACCGACGCCAGCACCAGCAGCGCCGCCACGATGACGACCAGGCCGGCGCCGACACCGATCAACACGTTGCGGCGGCGGCGGGCGAGGACCGCGTCGTCCCGGCTTAGGGATGCGGGCGCGACGGCCGGGGCGGGCGAATCATCGATCGGGCCCAGCACCTCGGTCCGATCGGCCACGGCGGTCGCCTGCTGTAGGAGATTCAAAAGTGTTGAGGCGCTGCGTATCCCGCCGTCCTCCTGGACCGCGCGGACCGCGACGGCCGAGATCTGGAAGGGAATGCCGCGGTCGATCACCATCGGCTCCACCGGCTGGCCCGCCGAGTCGCGTTCGGCCGGGGCCAGCCCGCTGCGCACGCTCGACTCCGTCAGCGGCCACCGATTGACCAAGAGGGCGTACAGCGCGGCACCGATGCCGCGGATGTCGTCCTGCGGGTTGGCGTCGGGCATGGTCGCCGGGTAGGCGAGCACCACGTCGCCCTCGATGCTGACGCGCACCCGGCTCGGGTGGTCGATCGACAACGCGACGCCGGCCCGGTGGGCCGCGTCGGCGGCCGCGGCCAGCGATTGCATGGCCCGGACGGCGCCGACGGGTGACGGGGCGGTGTCGGCCACCTCCTGCAGCGACCCGCCGCGGACCCATTCGGAGACCACCAGGCCGCCGTGCCCGGTGTGGACCACGTCGAGCACCCGGGCGATCCCGGGCTTGTCGATGCGGCTGAGCCGCAGCGTGCGGGACAGGATGTCTTGTAACACCTCGCCCGGCAACGCCCCGTCGGGGTCGACGAAGGTCAGCGCCACCTGCCGGTCCAGAGCGGTGTCCAGCGCCTGCCAGAACTGCAACGGCGGCGCGCCGCCGTGGAAAACCAGCAGGCGATACCGGCCACCGGCGATGCGCGCACCCGGAACCAGATGCACGTCGTCTCCGGCCGGGTCGTTTCCGCGGTCGCGGGGCGCGTCGAACGCTGCCGGACCGCGCCGCGATTCGGGCGCGGCGCCGCCGTTGCGCTGGTCAGAGGGGCGCTCCGGGTTGCGGTCGGCGGGGATGTCGGGTTGGAAGTCGTCGGCGACCGGTCGTGGCAGCTCGGCACCCGACGCGGCGCTCTCGACAGGGCGGTCGGTCACCTCCGGTCCTTTCGCTAGCCGGGCTGGGGCTGCCCGCTCCGGAGGTCTGCGCCGGATCGGCTCCTGGACCGCATTTACCCCAGGCGGGGACGAATTCCTCTGCTCAGGGTACGTGACCGGGGACCGGCCGGACGATCGATCCGGTGTCATGGGTTTGCGGGGAAGCGGCACGCGGCCGCCGAAGCGGCGCCGGACGACGTCCAGCGCCGCCCGGGCCTCCGGAATGCCCGCGCGGAGCATCACCGCGGCCATGATCGGCGCCATGATGACCGCCAGGATGAACAGGCGCAGCAACGAGCCGGCGCCGCCCCCATGCGCCGTCAGCCCGCCCAGCCCCAGCAGCCGATCGGCGACGTGGGCCAGCAAGCCGGCCAGGAGGGAGGCCGTGATCGTCACCAGGATTGTGCGCAGCTCGCCTCGGCCGATCAGGTGCCCGCCGGCGGGCAGCAGGGTGTGCCGCAACAGGAGGTACCCGATGATCGCGCCGGCCAGGAACCCGATCCCGTTGGCCAGCCCCAGGTAGCCGGCCACCAGCTTGGGGTCGTCGGTGACGTGCGGCGCCAGCACGGATCCGACGATCTTGACCGCGGTGATGACGAGGATGATCACGATCGGCGTCCAGGGCTGCTCGCGCGCGTAGAAGACGCGAAGCTGCAGCAGCACCAGCCCGTAGGGGATCAGGGTGAAGGCCGACAGCGCGATCGCGGCGCCCAGGTACCCGGCGTCGACCCCGCCGAAGTGGCCGTAGGCGAACAGCGCGCTGCCGATCGCAGGTCCGCCGACGGTCATGAACGCGACGATCGGGATCAGCGTGACCAGCGTCAGGCGGGTGGCCAGCGACAGGTCGGCGAGCACGGCTTGGGTGTCGTCGGCGGCGGCGTTGCGGCTCAGCCGCGGCATCACCACGGTCAGCACGGTGACCCCGATCATGCCGAACGGCAGCATCAGGACCAGCCACGTGTAGTTGTAGATCGCGGGCCCCGAGGCCGCCGCCGTGCTGGCGATCTGGTTGCCGACGACCAGGCCGAGCTGGCTGATCAACACGTAGAGGACCATCGCGGCGGCCATCGTGCCGAAACGTTTGAGGCGCTCGTCGATTCCCCACATGGGGCGCAGGTCGACGCGCTGGCGCCGCAACGCCACCAACAGCACCGCGGTCTGCGCGAAGACCCCCAGTGTGGTGCCGGCGCCGAGGACCAGCAGTTTGGCGTTGCCCATCCGGACGGGGTCGACTGACAGCTCACCGGGGACGGCCGCGTACACCGCCAGGGTCGCGAGGGCGACGACGTTGTTGACCACCGGCGCCCACGCCGTCGGCCCGAAGACGTTGCGGGTGTTCAGGATTGCCATGAACACCGACGTGAGGCCGTAGGCGAGCACCTGGGGCAGCAGGAGATAGGCGAAGGCGGTGGTCAGCGGCTCGTTGACCTGCGGGGCGCGGCCGAGCATGAGCCGCACCAGCAGCGGGGCGGCGAGCACCGACAGCGCGGTCGCCAACAGCAGCAGCGCGGTCGTCAGCGTGACCAGGCGGCGCACGAACGCCGCGCCGCCGTCGGGGTCGCCCTGCTCCGCGCGCGCCAGCACCGGCACGAATATCGCGGTGAAGGTCGCCTCCAGCACCAGCGCGGCCACCAGGTTCGGCAGCTGGTTGGCCACCGAGAAGGCGCTCGACAGGGCGGCGCCCAGTATGGCCGCCAGCAGCACGATGCGGGCGAACCCGGTGAGCCGGCTGACCAGCGTGGCGAACGCCATGGCCCACGACCGCGACACCAAGGCGGCGTCGGACAGTTCGGGGCGCCGGCGGTCGACGCCCGCGGGGACGGGCGGCAGGGGCCCCGTGGGCGGGGAGCCCGGTGCCCGGGGCCGCCGCGACGGCTGGGGCAGGCGCTGCTGTTGCGGGGCGGCCTGCCGGTGGGCGGGGTTCATACCCGGTGCTCTTGTTCGACCCGATGGTCGGCCCGGTCGTGAGCGTCGGCGTGACGCGGGTGCGGCGGGTCCGGGCGGTCCAGGTCGGCGCGGTCGGGCTGGCCGCGGAAGCGGTGCCACAGCCGCCGCCCGGCCAGCAACACCAGCACGGCGGCGGCGGTCATCGTGATCGCGAACAGGACCTTGCCGTAGGCATTGGAGTGCACCGACAGGCGCACCGGTTCGCCCAGCCGCATGCCGTCCGGGGTCCGCAGCGACACGTCGATGGCGACGCGTTGGGTGAAGTTCACTTCGATCGGCACCCGCAGCGGTAGATATCCCGGCGGCAGCTCGATCTGGCCCACGTCGGTGACGCTCATCCCCGGCGGGGCGTCGACCTGCAGCCGCACCCGGATGGGCACGGCCAGGCCGTTGTGCAGCGCCAGCGGCAGCGGGCTGTGCTCGGTGGCCAGCGTGTACGAGCCGCCCGGGTTGACGATGGTGACGGCGCCGAACAGGTCGTTGATCGTCTTGCCGACGACGGCCAGGCGCTGCTGGGCCAGTCCGTTGCGGGTGTCGGGCGGCTCGGATTGGCTCAACGCGCGCAGCATGTCTTCACGCAGGGGGGCGGTGTACGCGAAGCCGGTCAGCCCGGTGCGTTCGTCGGTGCTGAGCGCGGAGGTCAGGCCCCACAGCCGGCCGACCTGACCGGCGATCGCGGCGGTGACGTCGTCGCCGAAGCGGCCGCGCGCGGAGGTGTAGGTGCCCGGCGGCTGGGACGGATCGGTGCGGGCGGCGGCGTCGGCGATTACCGCCGGCAACGGCCGCGACACCGCCAGGCCCGAACGGATGCTGGTGGTCAGCGCGGTCAGGATGACGTGGGCGTCGTCGGCCTGCAGGTTCCACGTCGCCGGCGGGACCAGGAGCTGGGTGCGGGGGGCGTCGTCGCGCCGTAAGGCGTGCCAGAACATCGAGCCCAGGGCGTCCTGGCGGCGCGCGGTCACGGAGTCGTGCGCGAGCCGGACGGTCAGCGAGGGGTCCAGGTAGGTGGGCGCGGCGGGGGAGCTTCCCGCCCCGGCCAGGGCGGCGCCGACCGCCGGGTCGAACGGTGCCACCACTACTTGCGGGGACAGCCGCCGCGGCGCGGTGTCGACGGTGGTCTCGGAGGATCCCCGCGCATCGGGGGCGGACAGGTCGGCGGCGGCGACGGCGACGGTGCTTTGGTTGGCGCCCAACAGGGACACCGCGCGGTTGGTCAGCGGACCGTCGGGTAATAGGGTGGCGCCGCGCACCGAGGCCACGTCCAGGATGCGGTCGACGATGCTGTTGACGCCGGTGGTGGCGGCCGCGCTGAGCCCTCGGTCGTTGACGCGTTGCAGGGCGTCCAGGTCGGCTTGCGCGTAAGGCAGCGGCACGACACAGGTGCGTTGCGCCAGCGCGCGCAGCCGGTCGAGCCATTCGACCGCCGCGGCCTGCCCGGCGCCCGGATGCGTCGGGGTGCCCGGGAGTTGGGCGGGCCCGTCCGGCGAATCGGAGACCACGTAGCCGGCGGTCATCGCGTTGACAGTGACGAGCAGGTCGGGGTCGACGGCCAGACACAGGGCGCGGCCGACGGCGCCGTCGGGGTCGACGTCGTGGCTGGTGGCGACCTCGGCCGCGGACAGCAGGATGTCCAGCCGGCCGCCGCCGGCCAGGGAGGTGGCCAGCTCGTCGTCGACCAGGCGGACCGGGATGGTGCCGCCGGGGACGCCCGGGGCCAGCCGGGGCCGGTCGGCCAGCGGCCACAGCATGGTGATCCACACCGGTTTGGAGGTGTCGGGCGCGACCGCCGAACTCAGGTCGCCGCCCTGGTCGGGCGGGACGCCGACCACCGGCAACAGGAACCGCGCGTTGTCCAGGCGGGCGGGGGCGCCGTAGTCGGGTGTCCCGTTGACGTTGACCAGGACCGGGTAGATGCCCGGTTTCTCGACGCCCAGCGACTGCTTGGTCAGCGAGCGCAGCGGCGCGGACAGGGTGAAGCCGGCCTCTTGCCCGCGCTGTAGTTCGGGAGCCACCGTGAGGAAGTCGGCGGCCGGCTGGTATTGGTCGGTGTCGCCGTCCAGGGTGGTCCGCAAGCCCGTGGACGCGGTGACCGCACCGGCGTGTTCGAGCCGGACCATCACGTCGCGCACGGGACGGTCGCCGATGTTGGTCACCATGCCGCTGACCGTGACGACGGGCTGGCTCGACGTGGTGACCACGTCCGGGGTCACTTGGTCGATGCGGACCCGGACGAAGGGCGTGACACCGGGCTCGCCCGCGGCCGCGCGCGGCGCGACGGGCCCGGTGAGCACCGCAAACCCGGCCACGATGCCGATCACTGCCGCGAGGCGCAACAAGCAGAGTCGGGACGCCGTCACGGCCCTGGCCTGTGGCCGTTCTTCCGGCTGGTGGCCGGCTTGTCGGCGTGCCGGGTGCGTGAGTGCGTCTGCGGGCGGCGCCGGGGGGAGGTGGGCGGCAACGGCGGCAAGGCGGCGGGGCCGTCGCTCTGCAGCTTGTCGATGAGCTCGTCGGCCACGCGGGCCAGCCGCCGTTCGTCGGCGTAGGCCAGCTTCGCCGGCAGTTCGTGGATCGGCACCCAGGCCACCTCGGCGACTTCGAGGTCGTCGTCGGACAGCTCGCCGCCGGAGAAGCGCATTAGATAGTGGTGCACGGTCTTGTGCACCCGGCGGCCGTCGGTGACGAACCAGTAGTCGATGCGTCCCAGCGCGGCCAGCACGCTGCCGCGGATGCCGGTCTCTTCGGCGACCTCTCTTATCGCCGTCTGTTCCGCGGTCTCACCGAGTTCGATGTGCCCCTTGGGCAGCGACCACAGCATCCGCCCGCGCCGATCCGTGCGGCCGATCAGCGCGGCCACCAGGGAGTCACGGGGACCGTCGAGGCCGTCGATCACCAGACCGCCGGCGGATGTTTCGTGCACGGTACGCAACCGGTCCGGTCCGCGGCGAGGCGAACGGGATCGGCGCGATTGCGTCGCTGTGGAGTCGGTGGGGGCTTGGCCGTTCGTCTGGTTCTCGGCCGGACCCGCAGCGCCACGGCCGCGGCGCCGCCCCCGGCGCCGACGTGGCTTGCTTTGTTCGCCTTCCGACACCCAAGCGATAGTAGCTGGCACGGCATCGTCTCCCAGGACATACTCGCCGCTGGGGAGCGCGTTGGTGTAAAGCCGAAGCGGCCGCTCAGATCGGGCCGATCGCGTTGGCGATGACAAATGCCGGAATGAAGATCAGGAGTGAGAGTGGCCCGGACAGGCTGCCGAGCATCATTCCGCGGCCGATCTGGCCCCATCGGCCCGATGCTCGCGCGACGAGGGCGCCGACGCCGACGTATAGCAGCGTCACCGGCAGAACGATAAATACGAAGGGCCACATCGGCAGAACAAACAGCCAGGTGATGAGGTCGACCACGAAGACGTGCGCGATGGCCACCGCGAAACTCACGGGCCCGTTGCGATTGTCGGGTGTGGTGGCTCGGGGTGTATTTGTCATCGGTGGCCCTTCAGCGCAGGACCAAATAGGCGAAGATCGTTCCCCCCGCGAGCACGACCGCCGAGCAGCTGACGACGCTGATGCCAAGGCCGCGACTACGCGGCGATCCGGACTTCAGGAGTGCGGCGCCGACAACCAGCGACACCACCGCCGTAATCACGGTCGCGGCCAGCATCCATGCGCGCTCACCGGCATACGCACTGTGCGTGTCGAACGGCCACTTACCCAGCAGCCACATCGCGACAAGCAACATTCCCAGGATCAGTTGAACGACGAAGGGCGCCGACCATGTCGCCGTGCGCCAGGCGCGGGCGTCGAAGAAATCCGCTCGGGTAGAAGTCGACATGTCGATGCTCTCTGTCACTGAAGGTCACGCCGACCGACCGAATTGGCAATGTGCCGTTGATGTTCCACAAGGCGTCGTCCGTCGCAGCTGCACCGCATTACCCCGCCGTTCCACCCTTCCCGTAGCGCGTAACGCTACTACCGCACGCCGGGCGGTCAATTCACCGTCGAGGCGGGCCAGCGGTTCCACGCGCAGGTGCGAGGCTCCTCACACGGGTTCTTCGGCCCCGGCCGACTACGCTGATCGAACGTGTCCGAAGCCGATGTCGAGCTGCTCGCCGCCGCCGCGGTTGCCCTGAACCAGCACGCGCCCATGCTGCGCGAGTTGGGCTCGGCGTTCGACGCGGCGGGCCACGAGCTGTACCTCGTCGGCGGTTCCGTGCGAGACGCCGTGTTGGGCCGGTTGAGCCCCGACCTGGACTTCACCACCGACGCGCGGCCCGAACAGGTGCAAGAAATTTTGCGCCGCTGGGCCGACAACCTGTGGGACACCGGCATCGAGTTCGGCACGGTCGGCGTCGGCAAGGGTGGCAATCGCTTGGAGATCACCACTTTCCGCGCCGACGCCTACGACCGGGTGTCGCGCAAGCCCGAGGTGCAGTTCGGTGAGCGGCTCGAGGACGACCTGGTGCGGCGCGACTTCACGGCCAACGCGATGGCCGTGCGCATCACCCCCGAGGGCCCGGGTGAGTTCCTCGATCCCCTGGGCGGTTTGGCCGCGCTGCGGCAACGGGTGCTCGACACCCCGGCGGCTCCGTCGGTGTCCTTCGGTGACGACCCGCTGCGGATGCTGCGCGCGGCGCGGTTCGTCGCGCAGCTCGGCTTCGCCGTCGCCCCGCGGGTGCGCGAGGCGATCGAGGAGATGGCTCCGGAGTTGGCGCGGATCAGCGCCGAGCGGGTGGCCGCCGAGCTGGACAAGCTGCTCCTCGGCGACGACCCGGTGTCCGGCATCGACCTGCTGGTGCAGACCGGCATGGGCGAGGTCGTGCTGCCCGAGGTCGGCGGCATGCAGATGGCCATCGACGAACATCACCAGCACAAGGACGTCTACCAGCATTCGCTGACCGTGCTGCGGCAGGCGATCGCGCTCGAGGATGACGGCCCGGACCTGGTGCTGCGCTGGGCCGCGCTGCTGCACGACATCGGCAAGCCCGCCACCCGGCGCCACGAAGCCAACGGCGGCGTCAGTTTCCACCATCACGAGGTGGTCGGCGCCAAGATGACGCGAAAGCGGTTGCGCGCGTTGAAGTATTCCAAGCAGATGGTCGACGACGTGTCGCAGCTGGTGTATCTGCATCTGCGGTTCCACGGCTACGGCGAGGGCAAGTGGACCGATTCCGCGGTGCGCCGCTACGTGACCGATGCGGGGCCGTTGTTGCCGAGGCTGCACAAGCTGGTGCGGGCCGACTGCACCACCCGCAACAAGCGCCGGGCCGCGCGGCTGCAAGCCAGCTACGACCGGCTGGAGGCGCGGATCGTCGAGCTGGCCGCCCAGGAGGATCTGGCGCGCGTGCGTCCCGACCTTGACGGCAACGCGATCATGAAGCTGCTGGACATCCCGGCCGGCCCGCAAGTCGGGGAGGCGTGGCGGTTCCTCAAAGAGCTGCGGTTGGAACGGGGGCCGTTGACGGCCGAGGAGGCGACCGCGGAACTGCTGGACTGGTGGCGGTCGCGGGGGAACCGATAGCGGCGGTTGACCGTCCGATCTTGTGTGGACCTTTGCATGAGCGGCGACGACGGCAGCGCGGAGATCTGGCACCGGGATCTCGACCTTGATCTGGACGGCGATGGTCGGCTCGACGCCTTCGGGTTGGACTTCGATGGTGACGGCCTGCACGACGACGCATTCGTGGATCTCGACGGCGACGGCGTCGCCGATCATGTGGTGCTCGACCTCGACAACGACGGAACGCCTGAGGCGTATTTCACCGACGACGGGTCCGGAACGTGGGGGGTGGCCACGGACCAGGGGCGGCAGCTGCGCTGGTTCGGGCTCGACGGCGCCGAGCACACCGGCGGTCCGCTGGTGGATTTCGACGGCCAGGGCCGCGCCGACGACCGGCTGTTCGATACGGACGGCGACGGGGTGGCCGATCGGGTGCTGTGCGCCGGCGACGAGGGGGTCACCGGCTACGTCGATACCGATGGCGACGGCAAGTGGAATGTCCGGCTGAGTGACGGCGATGGGGATGGGTTGGCCGATGGCGCCAGCTCTCTGTAGGCCGCGGGCTCTGTAACGTGAATTGACCACTGTTGATTGGATATTTAGCCTGGTCAGTACGCGTTGCCGAGTCAGTTCGAAAGGGGTGGCGATGTTCGTCGACACAGCGCTGTTGCACTCCGGAGGCAACGAGTCACATCGCGCAGGAGGGCATGCGCAAGAGGGAGCCGACCAACTCGCGCGCGGCCCGCTGGCGTCGGGGATGTTCGGTGATTTCGCGGCGGCCGACGCATTCCATGAAGCCGTCACCACCGCCCACACGCAGCACGTGCAGAACCTGCAGGGTCACAAGCAGACGCTGACCGACGTCGGCGCGAAGGCGCATTACGCGGCTAAGGGTTTCACGAGCATGGACCAGCAGAACGCGGGCGAATTGAAGGCTGTGCGACCGCGTTCCGGTACGTCGGCGTGACGGGCGTGAGCGCCCAGCCCAGTCTGCTGCGGTCGTCAAAGCCGCCTTGCAGGGTATGTGCTGGCTAGAGTCCACTTTCGTAGTGACGCGCGAACCGCGTGATAATCAAAGAGGATGAGCACCACGCGGTGGCGATGTGAGGAGGGCTGGATGGGGGATCTACGTCCCAGTCTCGGGGGGGAACCACCTGTCGGTCCGCCATCGGGTCAGTGGCAGCCGACGTACCCGCCTCAACTCTTAGGACGTCCTCTCGTAGGACGTCCTCGAACTTGGCCGGCGATCGCCTTGTCAGCAATTGCCGCGCTATTGGCTGTCGGTGCAATGGTTATTGCAATGACCCGGCCCACCAGCGGCCCATCAGGCTCATCAGGCGCCCTCCCGGCCACCACAACCACAGTTGCCTACACGGCGGAGCAAACCGCAGCTGCGCATCAGAAGTTATGCGACGCTTATAAGCTGGCCGGTCGTGCAGTCCAAATCGAGACAAACGGGAAGAATTCGGAGCGCGCCGGTATAGCGACAGTAAATGGTGCCGTGATGCTCGAAGAGGCGGTAAACGCCAATCCAGCGATGGGTGCCGGCGATCGAGCCGCTGCGCTAGCCCTGGCTGAGTCGTACAGCAACGTTGCAGTCGTATCGAGCCTGGCCACTGGTAGCGACGACCCCACTTGGCAGGCTGCGCTCAGTGACGCTAACGCGAAGGACGCCGCTATGCAAAAGGTTTGCGGCGGTGCGTAACGCACGAGCGGACGAAATATTTACCGGCGCAGTCTTTAAGCATCACGGCTGATCGTTCTGGCGCTTTCGTCCACAGCGCCGACCACCGCGGAAGATTGCCACTGAAGGCGCCTACCCCCACGGTGTGGTCAACTCGGGCTAGAGGGTCCGTGACGACATCAGCTCCGCATGCACGACGGGGGCCGCACAGCAGTGGATCGCGGCACCAGTGAATTGCTGCTGTCCCTCCCCTCTACCACTATGGAGTTTGGCGGCTACACGGATGCGTGTAAACAGTCTCGACTGATGTGGAAAACGCGGAGAGGGAGACGTATGGTAGCGAATCAGCCCTCTTGGGAGCCCGGCGTGGGACCGCCCGCCCAGCCACCCGCGGCTAATTGGGTACCGAACCATTTCGGACAGCCAGCACGGCGGTCGCGCGCGTGGCTGACGGTTGCCTTAGCCTTAACCGCCGCCATCTCTGCCCTGGTCGTGGCCCTTGCACAACCGACAGCTCCGAGCGCGCCAGCCATCTCTGCTGCGCCCAGTTACTCCCCGACAGATGTCGCCGACGCGCAACAGCAGCTGTGCGACATGTATCAACTTGCAGCCAAAGCTGTTCAAGTGGACACCGCTGGCACTGACAAAGCGCTGGCGCGCATCGCCACAACCAATGGGGCCCTGATGCTCGACAGGGCAGCGAGCAATCCAGCCCTCGACTGCAAGCACCGGGACGCAGCGGGCGCTCTCAAGGCTGCTTACCTCACTGTGACAGCCAAGAGCAGCTACGTAGTCGCATCCGAAACCGACTTTCAGTCGGCACTAGACAATGTCATCGGGAAGGATGCGGTGATGAAAAAGGTATGCGGTGTGGGCTGACCTTCCGCCCGGCAAGTTCACAGCGGCGCTAATCGGCCCTTGGTGGTCAGCACCGTCGACTGAGTTACGCGCAGGGGCTCAACATTGGAGCCAATCGTGTGCCGAACAGCAGCTGTTTTCTCAGAACTTGCGTAATCAATGGACAGTGATCGCGGCACACAATCAAGGCCATACCGCGGACGACCTCATATCGAGATATCAAGACGGCGAAAGGTTTCATCTCGATCTCGCTGAGAAGTACCAAGCGAAGGCAGGAGCGTTCAATTCAGCTGCTGACGCGACCGACTATTTGCGGAGCCGATTGGCAGAAATAGCGCATACGGGTAATAGCGAGATAGATCAAATTCTCGCTTCCAAGGAGCCGCTGCCACAGAAGGTAGCTGAGGTACAGGCCGTTCAGTTGCGTTGCAACGGTGATGCCGCGAATGCAAGCGCGGCAGCGGTAGACAAAATTATGACGGCGACCCAGAAGATCTTGGATGTTGAAGGCCATGGTGGCGACGCTCGGACGTGGGCACGTGAAAACGGCTTCAACACAGATAGTGTTCAGCCACCACGCTCTATCACTGGTGACGATTTGAAGCCGGGGGCCGGACCTTCGTTGGCAGAACCACGCATGGGCGGCGCCGGGCTGAATGCTGGCGCAACGCACACGGACCAGAATTTATCAGCACCGAATGCCCCCGGCCCTCGGGTCAATGCGGCTGGGATGCATGGCGGTGAACCCCATCCTGGTGGGTTCATGCCGACTGGACCGAGGGTCGGCGGCACCGGGTATCCGGGCGCGGCAGGTGCCGCGGCACCGACACTCTCCAGCGGCGTGTCATCGGTGGGTCATGGCGGACCGGTCGCGCCAGGAATGTCGGGCATGGGCGGCAGCCCGATGACCACGTCACCAGCCGGTCTTGGCGGCTCGCCCAACTTGGCCCAATCATTCGCATCCGGCATGGCAACGGGGCAGCCGGCCGGTGCGGGCGCTCAAGGCATTTCGTCGGGCGCAATGAACGCAATGGAGTCCGGAGCGGGCGCACCTCCGCAGGCCGGACCACCTGCGGGCACACCACCGGTGGCACCGACCGCACCAAGTGCAGGTGTCTTCATCCCGACGGGCACTCCCGCCGACGCACCCCCGCCGCCCGCTCCGGCTCCGCCGGCAACAGGAACCGCTCCGGTCGCGCCGGTGATGACAGGCGGATCTTGGTCTGGAACGGCGGCTTCCGTATCCGGTGGCCCGAGTGTGCCCGCCGGCCCACTGCCCGCGTACGGCGCCGATCTGCGCCCAACGGCCGCAGCGCCGCCTGCCACACCATCAGCTGCGGCCGGACCGGTCTCGGGCGCGCCGGTCGCACCCTCGCCAGGGTCCTCGCCATCGGCGGGCGGCCCTTTTGTTTCCCCGGTGGAGCGGGCGGCACAGGGAGCAGCCGCCGGGCAGGCCGGCGCGAGCCCGTCGAGCATGGTCGGTGCGTCAGCGATGTCAGCAGCAACCGGCGCAGCTGCCGGCGCGGTATCGAGCAGGGCGGCCGAGCAGCAACGGTTGCAGCGGCTCGTCGACGCGGTCGCCCGACAGGAACCGCGACTTTCGTGGGCTGCTGGGCTGCGTGACGATGGCACGACCACGTTGCTTGTTACTGACCTCGCTGGCGGATGGATGCCGCCTCACGTCCGTCTTCCCGCCCATGTAACCCTGCTCGAGCCAGCCGCACGCCGACGAGACGCCAACGTGGTCGACTTGTTGGGCGCCGTCGTCGTTGCCGCCGCCCATGAGCACAACACTTACGTCGCGGAATCGGATCCCGAAGCTCCAACGCTGAGCGGTGATCGCCCCGCCCGCACCGTCGCATCCCAGGTAGACGAGCTTGGACCGACTTTGGTCGAAGCTGTTCGTCGACGCGATGGCCTCCCACGAATCGCGCAGGCTATAGCGGCGCCAGCGGTACGAAAAACGGGCGTGCTCGACAGCGAAGCCGAGCTGCTGCACAAATGCATGAATGATATTCAGCAGTCGGTATTGAGCCTCTATCCCAATCACGACGTCGCTGCAGTTGGCGACTGGATGCTCTTGGCCGCGATCGAGGCGGTAATCGAAGGGCATGAATACCTTGCGAACTACCACTTAGCCTGGTTCATAGCGATAACGCGGGGTGATTCGTAAGGCATCGAATCGGGCATATCTGCGTCAATAGGCCACGACGCCCGGCCGTCGCGGCGTCGCGACGAGGCGAATACGCCGTGAGGCCACTTGTGACAGAATGACACTGCAACGCGGCCAGCGAAATGGTGACTGGACCTTAGCGATGGGGGTGAAGTCATGACAGGCGATGCGGTACCGGCGTTTCCCCCGAGTCCTGGTGGCGCCCCGATCCGAATCACACCGGAGATCCTGTTGCAGGGACTGGGTATAGTCCCGCCGCCACCGGTGACAATGCCACCGCCTCCGCCGCCGGACCCGTCGCCTACGGGTGCTGCTGGTGGGGGGCTCTACGCGGCCTCGGGTGCCGGCGTGCCCAAGGATGCGGCCGATAGCGCCCAAGGAGACGCGGACCGTCGAGCTCACGCCGCCGACGCGGCCGCGAAATTTCCTGAAAACGAAGCTCAGTCGGCGCAGCAGATGCAGAACGTCGGTCAGCAAGCCCCGCAGATGATGCAGCAGATGCTGCAGAGCATCACGGGCGCGCTCGGGGGAGCGGTCGGCGGCGTCATGCAACCGCTGACGCAGCTGCCGCAGCAGGCGATGCAGGCCGGCCAGAGCGCCATCCAGCCTTTGATGAGCGCGGTCCAGGGCGCCCACGGCGCGGGCCTCGTCAACGACGCGCATCTGGTCGACAGCGTCAAACCAGACGCGGGACTGGGCGGCGGCGCGGGTTCGGGCGGGGGCGGTGCCGGCCTTGGCGGTGGCACGACGCCCGCCAGTTCTCTTGGCCCGCCGCCGGTGCCGACGTCGTCCCCGCCGACAACCCCTGCCGGCGCTGCCAAGGCGGCCATGACGCCGCCGGTCAGCGGCGCGCCAACCACCGCGGGTCCGACCAGCATGGGCGGCATGGGGATGATGCCCCCCGGCGCGATGGGCGGCCACGGCGAAGGCGGCAATAAAGAGAAGCCTCCGGAGAAGCGCATCTCGGCCCCGGGCGTGCCCAATGGCCAGCCGGTCAAGGGCCGCCTGACGATGCCGCCGAGCCCGCCGGCGCCCAAGCCCGGCGAGGACAAACCCACCGTGGTGACCAACCGGCCGAATCGGCGGATCGTGATCATGCCGACGGACGACGCGGCTAAGGAATAGCCCAGCCTGCGGCGCCATTCTCAAGACTCCGAAGGTGAGTGGTCGCGCGCCGGTCCCGGCAGTAGGGTCGCTACGTAATCGCTCGTTATTGACAGCGGAACTGCCGATTCGTGCATGCTATTGCTACGGATTTGCGGCCAGAGGGTGTGGGAGTAGCAGCTCGAGTGTCCAGGACGGATGGACGCAATAGGGGACCAGGGTGGGGCAGTCATTGACTGATCCGCTGACGATGCACGCGGTGGCGGCCTTGGCCCGCGGCCACGGTCTGTTCGCTAGTGAGGCGACCGCCGCCCGGGTCGACAACACGCAGCAACACGGCGAGGTGCGAACCGAGGGCCTGCCCGACGCGGCAGCAAGAAGGTCGACCAAAACCCTGAACGAACTCCGCCGGTCCACCGACACCGACCGCACGCTGGCACGGATCATGGCGATGGCGCACCAGGATCATGCGCAGGCGAGGGCCGCGACCCGGGCGGTCCTGGACGACGCCACGACCGACCTGTCCACGGCCGATACCCCGATGGCACGGCGCGAGGCGATGGCCCGGATGGCGGGCAGGCTGCGGGCCCAGCGCCGGCACATCCTCAACTCGCGCCGGCGGGCACGGCTGCTGGCGCTGCGGCTGCGCCGGCTGCGCTACCGACAAAGGCGGAAAATGCGAGGCGACCAGGGCAGCGGACGGCCGGCCGTCGTAGCGGCGATCCGTAAGGCGTTGGACATCAAGGGCATTCACGATCCGGCAGCGCGCGCCCGCTGGGAACGCGGCATGGATCTGGTCGCTCGCCGCGAGTCCGACTACAACGCCAACGCGGTCAACGACTGGGACTCCAACGCGGCGCGGGGCACGCCGAGCAAGGGCGCGTGGCAGTTCATCGCGCCCACGTTCGCGGCCTATCACCAGCCGGGAACATCGCGCGACATCCACAACCTGGTGGCACAGGCGTGCGCGTTCATCAACTATGCGATGGGCCGCTACGGCGTCGCCCCGGACGCGTCCAATCTGGCCGATCTGATTCAGCAGGCCGATCCTCGCCGATCACCTAAGGGGTATTGAGCATGCCGCTGAGTCTGTCGAACCGCGACCAGAATTCCGGTCACCTGTTCTACAACCGACGGCTGCGCGCGGCGACCACCCGGTTCTCGGTGCGGATGAAGCACGACGACCGCAAGCAGACCGCCGCGCTGGTGTTGTCCATCTTGCTGGTGGCCATTGCCGCCGGATGGATGATGCTGCTCAACGTGCTGAAACCGACTGGCGCAGTGGGAGAATCGTCCATCATCGGCGACCGGGACTCCGGCGCGATCTACGCCCGCATCGACGGGCGCCTCTATCCGGCGCTGAACCTGACGTCCGCCCGGCTGGCCACCGGAACGGCGAACCAACCGACCTGGGTGAAGCGCAGCGAGATCGCGAAGTACCCGACCGGGCCGCTGATCGGCATCCCCGGTGCCCCCGCGGCGATGCCGGTGAATCGCGGCGCGATTTCGGCGTGGGCCGTGTGCGACACTGCCGGGCGCCCGCGCAGCGGCGAGAAGCCGGTCGTCACCTCGATCGCGGGCACGCTCAACGGCGGCGGTCGCGCGGCGCCGCTGGCCGACGATGCCGGCGTGCTGGTCACGTTCGAGGGCAACACCTACGTCATCTGGGGCGGCAAGCGCTCGCAGGTCGACCCGGCCAGCCGAGCGATCACCCTGAGCCTGGGGCTCGACCCGGGAGTGACGTCGCCGGTGGAGATTTCGCGCGCGCTGTTCGACGGATTGCCCGCCACCGAGCCGTTGCGCGTCCCCGACGTTCCCCAGGCGGGCGCGCCGTCGACCTGGGTGTCGGGTTCGCAGGTGGGCGCGGTGCTGCAGGCCCAAACCGCCGGCGGGGGCAAGCAGTTCTATGTCCTGCTGCCCGACGGAGTCCAGAAGATCACCAGCTTCGTCGCCGACCTGCTGCGCAGCGCCAACTCCTACGGTTCGACGGCGCCGCGCGTGGTCACCCCCGACGTGCTGGTCAACATCCCCCAGGTGAACTCGCTGGCCGTGGATTACTACCCCACCAAGCGGCTGAATTTCGTTGACACCGCGGCCAATCCGACCACCTGCGTCGGGTGGGAGAAGGGCTCGACGGACCCGCAGGCCCGCGTCGTCATCTACAACGGACGCGGCCTTCCGGTGTATTCGTACCTGGACGACCGGATCGTGCACCTGGTGCGCGACGACCGCGACCCGGCGTCGGTGGTCGCCGACCAGGTGCTGGTGCTGCCGGGGGCGGCCAACTTCGTCACCTCGACCAGCGGGGTCATCACCTCGGACTCGCGCGAATCGCTGTTCTGGGTGTCCGACAACGGGGTGCGGTTCGGCATCGCCGCCAACGACGACACGATGCGCGCGCTCGGGCTCGACCCGGCCGCGGCGGTGCAGGCGCCGTGGCCGTTACTGCGCACTTTCGCTGCGGGCCCGGCCCTGTCGCGGGAGGCGGCGCTCGTGGCGCGCGACACCGTGCCGGCCCTGGGGAAGGCGGCCGTGGTGACGACATCGGCGAAGGCGGGAGGCTAGGGGATGTCCAAGAAAGCGTTTCCCATCAACCGGGTCAAGATCGAGCCGCCGAAACCCGTTCGGGTGGCGCCGAATGCGCCGATCGCCCTGCCGGAGCGCGAACCCCGCAACATCTGGGTGATGATCGGGGTGCCGGCGCTGATCGTGGCGCTCATCGGCACCATCGTCATGCTCTACGTGTCGGGGGTGCGCAGTCTGTCCACCGGGTTCTTCCCCCTGATGGGTATCGGCGCGTTCAGCATGCTGGCGTTCTCCGGCCGGTTCGGGCGGGCGCGCAAGATCACCTGGGGCGAGATGGAAAAGGGCCGGCGCCGCTACCTCCGCGACCTCGACTCCAACCGCGACGAGATCCAGACCGCGGTGTGCGCGCAGCGCGAATGGCAGCACGCGGTGCATTCGGATCCGCGCGGGCTGGGCGCGATCATCGGTGGTCCGCGAATGTGGGAGCGCGGCCGCGGCGACGTGGACTTCCTGGAGGTACGGCTGGGTACCGGCGTGCAGCACGCGCCCGACTCCGTGTTGTCGGTGACGTGGCCCGACATTCCCTCCGATGAAGAGCTCGAACCCGTGACCGGGCAGGCGCTGCGCGATTTCATTTTGGAACAGCGCAAGATTCGCGACATCGCCAAGGTCGTCAACCTGCGCTCGGCGCCCGGCTTCAGCTTCGTCGGCGAGGACCAGGACCGGCTGCGTTCCTTGATGCGCTCGGTGCTGTGCTCGCTGGCGGTGTTCCACAACCCGCGCGACCTGAAGCTGATGGTGGTCACCCGCAACCCCGAGGTGTGGTCGTGGATGGTCTGGCTGCCGCACAACCTGCACGACGAGCTGTTCGACGCGTGCGGCTTTCGGCGCCTGGTGTTCGCCACCCCGGAGGAGCTGGAGGAGACCCTCGCCGGCGAGCTGCACATGAAGGGGAAACGGGGCGCCTGGACGCCGTTGGCGGCGGCCAGCCCGACCGCGATGGGGTCCGCGCTCGAAACGGGCGCCGACGCGGTGGATCTGGGGCCGCACCTGGTGATCGTCGACGACAACACCGGCAGCCCCGACGCGTGGGAGAGCGTGGTCGGACAGGTCGGCAAGGCGGGAATCACCTTGTTGCGCATCGCCTCCCGCGTGGGCACCGGGGTGGGGTTCGCGCAGGACCAGGTCTTCGAGATGGGGGAGCGGCACAAGCTGCCGGTCAACGGAGAAGTCAAGTTCGGCCGGAACGGCTTCGACGCCGACGGCGAGGACGGGCGCCCCGCACCCCTGCTGCGTTTGCGCGGCAAGTTCTTCGCCCACGCCGACCAGCTGTCCATCCACCGTGCCTACCGCTATGCGCGGGCCATGGCGCGGTGGTCACCGACCAGCCGCAGCGAGATCGCCGATTCGACCGGCGGCGCCGCCGAGTTGCTGCGCGCGCTGGGCATCGCCGATCCCCGCGAGCTGGACGTCGACCGATTGTGGGCCGAGCGCCGGGGCCGCGGCGACGAGCGGTGGTGTGAGATCCCGGTCGGGGCGAAACCCACCGGCGAGCTGCAGAACATCATCATTCGCGCAAAGGATTTCGGCGGCTTCGGGTTTCACTCCGTCGTCATCGGCACCAGCGGTTCGGGTAAGTCGGAGTTCTTTCTGTCGCTGGTCTACGGCATCGCGTTGACCCACTCGCCGGAGGCGTTCAACGTCATCTTCGTCGACATGAAGTTCGAGTCGGCCGCCCAGGACATCCTGGGCATCCCGCACGTGGTGGCCGCCCTGTCGAACCTCGGCAAGGACGAGCGGCACCTGGCCGAGCGGATGCGCCGGGTCATCGACGGCGAGATCAAACAGCGCTACGAGTTGTTCACGTCGGTGGGAGCGCGGGACGCCAATGACTACGAGGAGATCCGGCTCGCCGGCCGCGACCTGCCTCCGGTGCCCGTCCTGCTCGTCATCGTCGACGAGTATCTGGAACTCTTCGCCAATCACGAAAAGTGGATCAACCTGATCATCCACATCGGTCAGGAAGGTCGTGGCGCGAACGTCTTCTTCATGCTGGGCGGGCAGCGGCTCGACCTGTCGTCGCTGCAAAAGGTCAAGTCCAACATCGCGTTCCGGATCGCGCTGCGCGCCGAGTCCGGCGACGACAGCCGCGAGGTGATCGGTTCGGACGCGGCCTACCACCTGCCGTCCAAGGAGAACGGGTTCGCCCTGCTGAAGGTGGGGCCGCGCGACCTCGAACCGTTCCGCTGCTTCTACCTGTCGGCGCCCTTCGTGGTGCCCAAGGTGAAAGAGGTGGCGACCACCGTCGACATGACGCTCACCAAGCCGCGGCTGTACAACTGGCAGTTCCAGCCGCTCGAGGCGTCTGACGCCGCGGCGCTGGAGGCCGCGGCCGCCGTCGACACCGAGCCCGACGAATTCCTCTACCACGACGACGGTTTCAAGCGGAAGAAGATCGTCGACGTGCTGCGGGAGTCGTTGCACCAGGTTCCGCACCGCGCGCCGCGCCGGCCGTGGCTGGAGCCGCTGGAGGATCCCGAGCCCGTCGACACGTTGGTGGGGGCCTACCGGGGCAAGCCGTGGCACGTGGACTACGGCCAGAACCAGGGACTGATGTTCCCGGTGGGCGTGATGGACATCCCCGAGGAGTCCAAGCAGGTGGTGCACGCGATCGACGCGCTGCGCAGCAACGTCATCGTGGTGGGGCCAAGCAGCGCGGCAAGACGACCACCCTGATGACGCTGATGTGTTCGGCGGCAACGATGTACAGCCCGTCGCGGGTGACGTTCTTCTGCATCGGTGGTGCGACCCTGGCCCAGGTGGCGTCGCTGCCGCACGTCACCGACATCGTGTCGCCGAAGGACGCCGAGGGCATCGAGCGCATCTTGAGCAGCATGGACGCCCTCATCGACGCGCGCGAGGACTCGTTTCGTCGGCTGAAGATCGACCTCGACGGGTTCCGCGAGCGCCGGTTCGCGCCGGGCAGTGACGGGCTGGGCGGCACCGACCCGAACGACCCCTTCGGGGATGTGTTCGTGGTGGTGGACGACTACGACGACGTGTACTCGAAGGACACCGTCCTGGGGGACCGCATCATCTCGTTGAGCAGCCGCGGCCCCGAGTACGGGGTGCACGTGATGTGCAGCGCCGGCGGGTGGATCCACGGGCAGCGGCAAAGCCTGCTGCAAAACGCCACGGCCCGAATCCAATTGCGGCTGGCCGATCCGAGTGAGAGTCAGATGGGGCATTCGTCGCTGGAATCGCGCGACGCCGCGCGGCGGACGCTGAACCGGCCGGGCTTCGGCCTGACAGACAGCCTGCACGAACTGCGGGTCGGCGTCCCGGCGCTGTCCGACCCCGCCACCGGCGCGCTGGTGAGCATCGTCGACGTCGGGGCACAGATCGCCGACGTCGCCGGTGTGACCAAACACGCGACGTTGCAGCGGCTTCCGCAGCGAGTGGAGCTGCGGGCGATCCTCGAGTACGACGCCGCGCATCCGAGCGGTGACGACCAGTCCATCGCGTTCGCCATCGGGGAGCGCCACGAATTGGGTCCGGTGCCGCTGCGGCTTCGGGAGAGCCCGGGCCTGATGATTCTGGGCCGGCAGGGCTGCGGCAAGACGCTGTCGCTGGTGTCCATCGGTGAGGCGATCATGAGTCGCTTCGGCCCCGAGGAGGCGCAGCTGACGCTTATCGACCCGAAGACCGCGCCGCACGGTCTGCGGGACCTGAGCGGGCCGGGCTACGTGCGCGCGTACGCCTACGACCAGGACGAGATCGACGAGGTGATCACCGAACTCGCACAACAGGTCCTGTTGCCCCGGCTGCCCCCGAAGGGCCTGAGCCAGGAGGAGCTGCGCGCGCTCAAGCCCTGGGAGGGTGCACGCCACTTCGTGCTGATCGACGACGTGCAGGACCTGCGCCCCGACCAGAGCTACCCGCCCAAACCCCCGGTCGGCGCGGCGTTGTGGAAGCTGATGGAGCGCGCCCGCCAGATCGGCTTGCACGTGTTCACCACCCGCAACAGCGCGAACTGGGCGACGCTGCAGATGGATCCGTGGATGCGGTTCCAGAACTCGGCGAAGGTGGCTCAGCTGTACATGGACAACGACCCGCAGAACCGGATCAACCGCTCGGTCCGCGCGCAAGCGCTGCCACCCGGGCGCGGCCTGATGGTGAGCGTCGACGGTGACGTCGAGGGCGTGCTGGTCGGGATGCCGTCCACCGCGGTCATCCCGCAGCAGTAGACAGCGGACGGCCGGGCGCGACAACGGCATCGTCGTCCCGCGCTGAACGTCAGAGCGGCGCGCCCTGCTCGGCCAGGTTCAGCAAGAGGTAGGCCATGCACATCAGGAAGTTCAGCACCACCAGGACCAGCCCGGCGAACATCATCGAGCGGGTGCCTTGCCGCTTCAGCCGCTTGTACCGCGCGGCGCGCGTCTCCCGGTCGAGCCGCAGCGCGATCAGCGCGAAATGGACGTCCACCACCTCATGAGCCGCGAGGGGCGCCCCCGCCAGCATTTCCTGCACGCGGTCGGGCGCCGTCCGAACGCCGACGCGTTCGAAGTTCTGGCACATTCGCCGCGCGCGTCTTCGCGCGAGTGGTTGATATCGCATCTGTAGCTGATGCGCGAGTTGCCCTCGGTCGTCCCCCCACGGGTTTGACGGGGTCATCACGAAATGGATTCTAAATCGCATCGGACTGATTACGGCGTGTCTACACGGAATTATGTTTGAGGCGGGTCGATCGGCGCCCCGCTCATCCGCTCGGACTGGGGTAAGTCCAGATAACGCTCCAAATTGCGGTGCGTGTTGATCACGCGCCGTTCCTCGCCGGACAGCACGAGATGGGTGAAGCCGGGTTGATGCATCCCGCGCTGCAGGCCGGCGAGCACCCGGATGTCCTGGCTGAGCACCACGCCGGGCTCGGCCTCGCCGGCGGTCACCCGAACATCGGTCGGCTTGGCGCGAGAGGCGCCCGGCGGCATCCGCGTCATCAAGAACATGACCAGCTCGCCGTGATCGGGGTCCGGGCCCGGCCGCGAGCACATCACGGTCAGGTGGTCCGCGTTGGCCAGCAGCGTCATGTTCGGGAACACGTTGTACTGGTGCAGCCGGGTGATCCGGTCCGTGTCCGCCCACTCGAGGTCCACGCCGCGCGTGGCCGCAAACGCCCGGGTGTGGGCGGCGATCAGATCCTGGACCGTCTGCCCCGGCCGGCGTTCGTCGGCGGGAAAAGGGGTTCCCTCGGGAGCGCCCATGAGCGCGCCCTGCGTGTAAACGTAAGCGTCCCAAACCTCTTCGTCGCTCAGCGCGCCGTCGAAGCGGGGGCTCTGCACGCCGTAGGGCTGGTCCGACTTGCCGGTGTGGCCCCAGATGCGTTGTGGCGCATGGATGTCGTCGACGCAGCGCAGCAACTCCGGATGCAGCGTCTGGATGTGATAGGTCTCGCTGTAGCCGTCGGCGATCGTCTTCCAGTTCGCCTCGACCTCGACCGTGAGCGTCGCGTAGCAGCGGAAGTCCCGCAGCCGGCACCAGGCGATGTCGTCGGGCACCGCCTCCAAATATTCGAGCAGCGGCATCGCCTCGGGGTCGAGGTTGACGAAGACGAGCCCTTCCCAGGAGTCCACCCGGACCGGTACCAGCGGGAAATCGGACAGCTGGAGCGAGCCGAAGCCCTTGCGGTTCGGCACCCGCTTGAGCGTGCCGGCCAGGTCCCAGGTCCACCCGTGGTAGCCGCACTTGAGCTCGCGCAGCCCGGAGCCCGAGCCCACGCACACCGAGTTGCCGCGGTGGCGGCAGGCGTTCTGAAAGGCGCGCAGCACCCCGTCGTCACCGCGCACGATCAACACCCCGTACGGCCCGCAGCGGTACTCGAAGTAGTCGCCCGGCTCGGCCACGTGGTCGACCATGCACGCGAGCTGCCACACCTTCGGCCACATCCGCTTGACCTCGAGCGCGGCGAACGCCGGGGAGTAGTAGCGCTCGGCGGGCACCAGGGTTGGCCTGTCCGGCGGCGTGCCGATCGCGTCCTCTTGGACGTGCGAGCGAGTGCGGGCCGGGTTGCCGGCGGGCGCGTGCATGCCGGAGCCCTTAACGCGCTCCGCGCACCAACCGGCCCGGGCGGGCCCCGGTGTCGACGTCGTTGCGGCGGGTGACGGTCCCGCTGACGATCGTGGCCGCGTAGCCGCTGGCCCCCTGCAGGATGCGGTTGCCGCCGGCGGGCAGGTCGAAGGCCATCGCCGCGGGGTGCAGCGTCAGGGCGTCCATGTCGATGACGTTGATGTCGGCCTTCTTGCCCGGCTCGATGGTGCCGCGATCGGTGAGACCGAAGAGGTGGGCGGTGTCGCGGGACTGCTTGCGGATCACGTACTCCAGCGACAGCTTCTCGCCCCGGCGCCGATCCCTGGCCCAGTGCGTCAGCAGGAACGTGGGATAGGAAGCGTCGCAAATCATCCCGCAATGGGCGCCGCCGTCGGACAGCCCGAGCACACCGGCGGGGTGCAGCAGCATCTCCCGGATCGCGTCGCAGTTGCCGTCGGCGTAATTGAACAGCGGCAGCATCAACATGGAGGTCGCGTCCGACTCGAGCATGAGGTCGTAGAGGGTGGACAGCGGGTCCTCGCCGCGGGCCTCGGCGATGGCCGCCACCGTGCGGTCCGGGGTGGGCTCGTAGTCGGGTGGGTTGCCGAGCGCGTACAGCCGCCCGAGGGAGTGCTGCACCAGGGCGAACATGCCGTCGAACAACAGGGTGGGGTCGGCGGGCAGGTCGTCCTCGGACAGGATCGCGGCCTTCACCGCCGGGTCGGCCAGGCGCTGCGCGAGCTCTTCGCGGCCGCATTCGGCCTTCAGCCGGCGGTAGGTGGGCCGGTGGCTGAAGCCGTGGTGACCCTGGAATCCGATCATCATGCCGAAGGGACGCGCCGCGATCTGCGGGTACAGCCGGGCGCCCGCCGCGTGCGCGTCCGCCGACAGGTCCAGCATCTCGCGCCACAGTTTCGGGTCGGCGTCGACCTGGATCAGTGCGAACGACACCGGCCGGTCGATTTCGGCCCCCAGCCGCCGCATCCATTCCAGTTCCTTCTTCGGCGCGACGATGTCCTCGCCCGCGGCACCCTGCGGGGCCAGCTCGAACACGGCCTGCCCGCCGGCCGCCATGGCCCGGCCGAGGCCGAACAGTTCGTCTTCGGCCGCGTACGTGCCGGGCACCGGTTCGCCATCCATCGCGCGGTGGCCCATCGTGCGGGACGTGGAGAAGCCGAGCGCCCCCGCCTCGATCGCCTCGGTGACCAGCCGGCCCATCGCGGCGATGTCGTCGGGCGTGGCCGGTTCGTTGCGGGCGCCGCGCTCGCCCATCGCGTAGGCGCGGATGGCGCCGTGCGCGACCTGGCTGCCGACGTCGACGGCGAATTTCTGCCTGCCGATGGTGTCGAGGTACTCGGGATAGGTCTCCCAGCCCCAGGTGATGCCCTCGGTGAGCGCGGTGCCCGGGATGTCCTCCACGCCCTCCATCAACTCGATGAGCCACTGCTCGGTCCCGCGGCGGACGGGGGCGAAGCCCACACCGCAGTTGCCGGTGACCACCGTGGTGACCCCGTGACCGCTCGACGGTTCCAGGAGGCTGTCCCAGCTCACCTGGCCGTCGTAGTGCGTGTGGATGTCGACGAAGCCGGGGGCCACCACGCGCCCGGTGGCGTCGATGGTTTCGGCGGCTTCCCCGCCCAGTGCGGCGTCGTCGGCGCCGCGCCGGACGACGTCGACGATCTTGCCGTCCTTGATGCCGATGTCGGCGCGATAGCGCTCGGCGCCGGTGCCGTCGACGACCGTGCCGCCAATGATCTTCAGGTCGAACATCAGACTCTCCTCGCCGCCACGGGCCGAAGGCTCACAAGATCCGCAGCATTACGCTACGCGAAGTAGCGTAACTCGCGCGGTGGCCATCGCGATAGGTTCGGTCCCAAGTTGTTTGGCTCAGAGCGACGCCTGCAGCGCCGCCACCGTCTCCAGATCGTCGAGCGCCGCGACGCCGCGCCGTAGCCCCTCCATGGCGATGTTCTCGACCTGCATGCCGCCCATTCCGGCGGTGATCAGCGGGGCCACGTAGGCATACAGCGCGCCCTGGCGGAATCGCAGCCACAGGTCGTCGCGGTCCAGTTCGGGTCCGCCGGCCGCCGCGAGTGCCCGGCGGTAGTCGTCGAGCAGCTCGCGCTGGGTCGCCTGGCGATCCTCGGGCGTGAGGCTGGTGATCAGCGTGTAGGCCAGTTCGCGGGAGGGATGCCCGCGCCGCACCGCCTGCCAGTCGAGCAGCCCGGCCTTGCCGCCGTGGAAGTACATGTTGCCCGGGTGCGCGTCGCCGTGCATGACGGTGTGCGGGGGAGTGTCGATGAGGGCGGCGACGGCGCGGTAGTTGTCGGCGATGAAGCGTCCCCGGTCGACGGGCAGCTGCGTGCGTTCGGCGAGGCGCTTGATCGAGGCGTTCATCAGCGAGCCGGTCAACAGCGAGGTGGCGTCGCCGGAGGGCGTGTAGAGCCAGCCCAGCGGTCCGCGTCGCTCGGGGCCCAGCCGTGTCCAGAAGGTGGCGTGCAGGTCGGCGAGCAGCTCGACGATCAGGCCGGCCTGATCGGGCGACAGCGGATGCAGGGTGTCGGGGAATTCGCACGACTCGGCGGGCAGGTCTTCCAGGACCAGGAGGTAGCGGCCGGTCCACGGATCGAACGCCGCGCCGTACGCGTACGGCGCGCCGACGACCTGCCGGGCGAGCTGGCGGTAGAAGCGCACCTCCGTCTGCCCGAGCCGGCCCAACTCGCCCATCAAACGGGTGGCCGCCGTCTCCGCCGCGAGCTTGACGAACACCGAGTCCGGCACGTTCTTTCCGGTGAGCACCAGCCGGGCGCGCGACGACGTCCCGGCGTCGCTGCTCAGGACGCGGACCGACCTGACGGCTGCGCCCATCACCCTGGAGAGCACCGCCGCGTCGATGTCCTGCACCCGGCGCGGCAATCCCCAGCGGCCGCCGACGACCGTGTCGGTAGCCACCCGGCCCACCCCGCGGCCCAGGTGGGCGGCCAGGCCGACGACCGAAAGAGCCTGCGGCGCCGGGCTTTTCATAGGGCTCATTCCTCGGTGCGGACGTGTCACCCGCACCGCGAGCCGTTCGGACGTCGCGGCACGGGGTCAGACAAAAATACCTGAACGTCTGGACATCAGACAATACGTCATTATTGTCTGATGTGTGGTACCAGGGCACGCACCACGAACTGCTCGACGAACTCGCGTTTGTCGGCCGCCGAGCGGTACCGCCACGAGGGCGCGAGCAGAAACAGCGTCGTCGCGTGCAGCCACTGGACCACCGACCGCGGATCGAGGTCGGCGTGCAGGCGGCCCGTCGACTTCCAGCGATCGAGCAACGGTTGGTAGTGCCGCAACAGCGTCTCGACGATGGGCTCCGAACCCTTCTCCAGAGCCGTCCCCAGCGCGGTGCTCTCGGCTGCGAACAGCGCCTCGTTCAGCGGATCGCCGTCCACCGACTCCACTCGGGCCAGCACCATCTCGGGCACCGACCGCACGGGATCGTCCGGCGCGGCCAGCGAGCGCACCAACTTGCCCAGCGCGTCATCGACGCGGCTCAGGATCAGGCCCAGCAGCACCTCGTCGCGGCCGGGGAAATACCGGTACACCGTTGACCGCGACACCCCCGCCTCGTCGGCGACCTCACCCATCCGGAATTGAGTGTTGCCGCGGTGCACGATGCAACGGCCCGCCGCGTCCAGGATGCGTCTGCGCGCCTCCTCGTCGTCGAGGATCGCGCGGTCATCACCCCACCAGCGGCTCGGTTCCATGGCGCAGATGTTACGGGATCTGCCGCGCAAAACAACGAATCCCATTGCGAATCAAGCACATCGCCAGAGAGGGCAGCCATGGTCTACTCCGCCGCCGATGAGTCGTTCACGCATCAGCTCCCGACGACGTTCGACGCGGTGCACGACGTCGACCCGACGTGGTCGGATCGGTGCTACTTCTTCGCGGCGTCGCCCGACGGAACCATGCTGCTGGCCAGTGGTTACGGCAACAACCCGAACACCGCGAGCGGGCTGGGTTACGTCAAGGTCAGCCTCGCCGACGGGCGACATTGGGACCTGCTGTCGGGTCGGCCGGTGACCGGTGGCGACCGCGCCGAATTGAGCACCGGGCCGATGCGCTGGACGTGCGTTGAGCCGCTGCGGAAGTGGCGGCTTGACGTGGCGCCCAACGGGTCCGGAATCGAGTGGGAGCTCTATTACGAGCCGACCGCGCCGATGTGGGAGCTGCTGCCCATGAAGGTGGTCGGCAACGACGGCCGGATGCTCGCCGACATGTATCACATGAAGGAACCCGGACGCTGGAGCGGATGGGTGCGGATCGACGGCGAACGCATCGGCGTCGACGGATTCCACGGTGGCCGCGACCGAACCTTCGGTGTGCGGGTGTCCGACAAGATCGACTTCTGGCTGTGGCTCGACGCCGGTTTCGAAGACCACGCGATAGAGGCCTGGGTCATCGAATCATCCGACGGCACGGTGCAATACGTGGACGGCGGCATCACTTATGCGGACGGCGCCCTGTCCAAGCGGTTCGTCAAGATCGAGCATGACGTCGAGTTCGACGGCGAGTGGAAACGGCCCGCCCGGGCGGTGCTGGTGTTCACCGACGAGGACGGTGCGACGCATCGGGTGACCGCCGACGCTCCGCATCAACACGTCAACGCCTACTACGGGCTGCCGATGTCGCACTGCAAGTACGAGGACCTGGGCGCCGGCGCATACTTCATCCATTTTCGTTGGGACAGCGGCGATCCCGATCAGCTCGCCGAGACGGAAGCCAAGTCGATGGCGCTCGATCAGCTGATGCGCTTCCAGCGCGACGGCCACACCGGTTGGGGCGTCTTCGAATTGCTGCTGGGCGGCGACGGCTACCGGCGGTACCCGAACTGGACGGCGATGGACATGTCCGCCTTCACCCAGGACAAAACCCCCGTCGAGCGCCTGCCGGCCGACAACGACGCCGCAGGGGCCCTGCGGTGACATCCGACGCGACCTTCGCGGAGCGCCTGTCCGCCTGGCTGCGCACCCGACTGCCCGGCTCCGACGACGTCCACGTCGAGGGTCTGGAGCGGATGAGCTTCGGGCATTCGGCGGAGATGCTGATGCTCACCGTCGTCACCCGCGACGACCGATACCCGCGCCGGGACATGGTGCTGCGGCTACGCCCCCGGCCGCCCGCCCTGCTCGAGCCCTACGATCTCGCGCGGCAATTCCGCATCCTGCGTGCGCTGGGCGACACCCCGGTGCGGGTGCCGCGGGCGCTCTGGCTGGAGGAGACCGGCGAGGTGTTGGGCCGGCCGTTCCTCGTGATGGAACGCGCCCCCGGCGACGTCTACGAGATGCAGGCGCCCGCCGACGTCGCCGATCACACCGTGGTGCGAATGTGTCAGAGCCTGGTCGAGCAACTCGCCGCCATCCACTCCGTCGACCTCGCCCGGACCGGGCTCGGCACGCTCGACGACGGCAGCACTCACCTCGACCGGGAACTCGACCACTGGACCGCGGAGCTGGACCGGGTAAGGCGGGGCCCGCTGCCCGCCCTAGAGCGGCTGCACCGGGCGCTGCGCGAACGTCGGCCCGCGCCATGCCCGACGGTCACTCTGGTGCACGGCGACGCCAAACCGGGCAACTTCGCGTTCACCGGCGGGGAGGTGAGCGCGGTGTTCGACTGGGAGATGACCACGGTCGGCGACCCGCTGACCGACCTCGGCTGGCTGGAAATGCTGTGGGCCCAGCCCGTCGGCATCAACAGCCATCCCGCCGCGCCCCCGATCGACGCCCTGGTCGCCCACTACGAGCAGGCGAGCGGCATCAAGGTGCAGAACCGCGAGTGGTACCGCGCCCTCAACGCCTACAAGATGGCCGTCATCTGCCTCATCGGGGCGATGCTCATCGAGGACGGGCACAGCGACGATCAAAAGCTGGTCCTGGCCGCCTACGGAACCTCGCTGTTGACCAAAGCCGGGCTGGCCGAACTCGGCATCGACGAACCCCTCGACGACGGTCCGGTGCTGCCCCGCGAGGAGCGCGTCCAGCAGGTTCTCGCCCACGCCACGTAGGGCGCGGATCAGACGTCGGACCGTTGCGTGAGGTCGGCCCAGGTCAACGTCACGCGGGTGCCACGCGGGGTGCGATCGATGGTCACGTCGTCGGCGAGCGCCTCCATCAGGGGGATGCCGCGTCCACGCAACTGCTGCCGGTACTGCGCCGGAATCCGTTGGCGCCAGCGCCCGCGGTCGTCGACGGTGACGGCCAGGCGATCCGACCGCCGGTCGTAGGCCGCGCTCACGTCCAGCGTTCCGCGCTGCGGGGCCTCGCAGTAGGCGAACTCCGCCGCGTTGGCGATGGCCTCGTTCACCGCCAGCAGGACGTCGCTGAACCGGTCGGCGCCGAGGGCGAAGTGCGTTTCGAGCCAGGCCCCGAAGTCGGCTCGTACCCGGGCGGCGCTGCGGGGATCGGCGGCGACGCGACTCCGCACGAAGCGGGACCGGTCGTCGACGTTTGACACGCTATGCGGTTGTCGATCAAAGCGCCCCATCGTTCCCAGCTGTGCCCCCATCGCGAGGTTCACCCACCAGCGATGCCGCTCAGCGCGTCGTCGAGCGAGCTGTACAGCGCGAGCACGCTGTCGATTCCCATCAGTTTGATCGGCCTGCTCGTCGCCGAGCCGTTGGCGACGACCGCGAACTGGGTGGGCGCCTCGGTCTCCGCCTGCGCGGTGACCAGGACCGTCATCCCGGCCGAGGCCAAGAAGTTCACTTTCGACAGGTCGACGATCAGCGCGGCCGGTTTGGTCGCCAGCGCCGTCTGAATCGCCTCGGCCAGGTGCGGCGAGCTGAGCATGTCCACTTCACCTGAGACGGTGAGTACGACCGCCTGTTCTACCTGCTGCTTTCCTACCGAAAAAGCGGCCGGGTCGATTGGATCGCCGGTAAGTTCGCCCATGGTCTATCACCCACATTCGGTCCCGCTGGGACACTGTTAGCTCTCAAAATAGCCGCTGCCAAGCCCGGGGGCTGCTTGTTCAACCCCGCGAAAACGCGTGCCCATCGGAGGAGACACACTCCGTCGATCCACGCTGCTAGCTACAGATGCAGCTGCAAGTTCTTTTTCCGATGGTATGTCACGCGGCGAACCACACTCAAAACGAGTGAACGAATCGGGGCGCGGCCACGTCCTGTGAGTGTGTGCGACGGGCCCCACAGAAGTTGCGCATGGGGGTGGCCCATGCGCGAATTGCTTCCACCGGATTCGTGCCGACTGCGGGCCGTTTGGCCTGCGCAGATGCGGGAGGACGGTGGCCGTGGAGCCCGGTGAAGGCGGCGGCGGGCCGGACGATCCGCCCGGTGACGTCAAGCCCGTGCGACCCCCCGTCGACGCCGTGACGAGACGGCGCGCATTGCTGGGCATGGGCGCCGTGGCCGGCGTCGCCGCGGTCGACGTCGGTGGCTTCGCGTATGCCGGCGGCTGGCTGAGGCCCGGCGCGCTGACGCCGCCCCGGTTCGCCGACCGCTTCGAGCACGTCTACGGGCGCCACGACGGCTTTCGCCGCAACCACGCCAAGGGTCTGAGCGCCGCCGGGACCTTCTCCAGCACCGGGGCGGGGGAGGAGGTCTGCCGGGCCGCGGTGTTCCGGGCGGGAAGCGTGCCGCTGCTCGGGCGGTTTTCCCTGTCGGGCGGTCTCCCGGATCAGGCCGACGCACCCGGCACGGTCCGCGGGCTGGGCCTGCTCTTCCAGGGCCCGGACGGCCAGCAATGGCGCACCGCGATGATCAACATTCCCGTGTTTCCGGACAGCACGCCGCAGGATTTTTACGACCGGCTGCTCGCGTCCAAGCCCTTGCCCGGGACCGGCAAGCCCGACCCCGCCAGGATGGCCGCCTTCCTCGGCCGCCATCCCGAGACGGTCGCGGCGATGAAGGTCATCAAGCAGGCCCCGCCGAGCGCGGGGTTCGCCGACAGCACGTTCTACGGATTGAATGCGTTCCGGTTCACCAACGCCGCCGGGACGACCGTTGCGGTGCGCTGGGCCGTCGTCCCGCAGGAAGCGGCGGTCGCGGCGGCGTCGCCGGCCGGCACGGACTACCTGTTCGACGACCTCATCCGCACCCTGGCCCGGCGACCATTGAGTTGGCGGCTGGTGCTCACCATCGGCGAGCCGGGTGACCCGACCGGCGACGCCACCAAGCCGTGGCCGCGGCAGCGGCGCACCGTCGACGCCGGCATCGTCACCGTGACGGCCGCACAGACGGAGGCGCCCGGCAACGCGCGCGATGTCAACTTCGACCCGCTGGTGCTGCCGGACGGCATGACCGCTTCCGACGATCCGCTGCTGGCCGCGCGGTCGGCGGTCTACGCCCGCTCGTTCACCCGCCGCGCCGAGGAGCCCAAGACGGCCAGCGCAGTCGACGTCTCCCGGGCGCTTCGGTGAAGGACAGCGCCGCCGCGCCCCGGTTCGCGCTCCCGTCCCGGCTGCTGCACTGGCTGATGGCGCCGATGGTCATCGCGCAACTGCTCATCGGCGTCACCATGGTCTCGGCGCTGAGCTATTACCCGGTGCTGCTGGCCATCCATCGGCCGCTGGGCGTGCTCATTCTGCTGTTCGCCCTGGTGCGGCTGGCGAACCGGCTCAGGCACCGGCCCCCGCCGTTCCTGTCCACGATGAGTGGCGCCGAACGGCGCATCGCGACGTGGTCGGAATACCTGCTCTACGCGCTGCTGCTGGTGCAGCCGGTGACCGGATGGGCGATGTTGTCGGCGGCGCGGTTCCCGGTCACGCTGGCCGGCCCGCTGCGACTGCCCGGCATCGCGCCGCACAACATCGACGTGTTCGCGGTCCTCCGCGAATGCCACGGGGCCTTCGCGTTCCTGCTGTTCGCGGCGTTTACCGCCCATATGTGCGCGGTACTCTTCCACACGCTCGTCCTGCGCGACCGGCTCCTTGACCGGATGGCGCTGTGGCGCGTCAGGCCCGTCGCGGTGCGGCCGGATCAACCGGGGCTGTGACGACCTGCCTCCAGGGGCGCTGACCGGCCGAATATGATCGGCACGATCATCTCAAGGGTGCGGAGCGCCGCGGGCGCCGTGACCACACGGGACCACGAAGGAGTGGAGAACTTCCATGCCGAACCAGCAGCAAGCGGAGCGGATGACGTCGGGGAAGGGATTCATCGCGGCGCTCGACCAGAGCGGCGGCTCGACGCCCAAGGCGCTGCGCCTCTACGGCATCCAGGACGACGCGTATTCCTCCGAGGAGGAGATGTTCGACCTCATTCACCAGATGCGTTCCCGAATCATCACCTCCCCGGCGTTCACCGGGGATCGCGTGCTGGCCGCCATCCTGTTCGAGCAGACCATGGACCGCCAGATCGCGGGGAAGCCGTCGACCACCTACCTGTGGGAGACCAAGGGTGTGGTGCCCATCCTCAAGATCGACAAGGGCCTGGCGGAGGCGGCTGACGACGTGCAGCTGATGAAGCCGATCCCCGGCCTGGACGAACTGCTGGAGCGGGCCGTCGGTCTCGGCGTGTTCGGCACCAAGGAGCGATCGGTGATCGGCGGCGCCAACGCCAAGGGCATCGCCGCCGTGGTCGCCCAGCAGTTCGAGCTCGCGCACCGGGTGCTCTCGCACGGCCTGGTGCCCATCATCGAGCCCGAGGTCACCATCTCGATCTCGGACAAGGCCGAGGCCGAGGCGATGCTGCGCGACGAGATCACCAAACAACTCGAGAACGTGCCCGACGGGCAGCGGGTGATGCTGAAGCTGAGCCTGCCCAGCGAGGTCAACTTCTACCGCCCCCTGATCGAACACCCGAAGGTGATGCGGGTGGTCGCCCTCTCCGGCGGTTACTCCCGCGAAGAGGCCAACGAGCTACTGGCGAAGAACACCGGGCTGATCGCCAGCTTCAGCCGCGCGCTGACCGAGGGGCTCACCGTCGACCAGTCCGACGAGCAGTTCAACGCCACGCTGGACAAGGCGATCCAGTCGATCTACGACGCCTCGGTCGCCGGCTGACGTACCTAGTAGTTGTGGCGGGCCATGCGCGGCGGGCCCTCGTCCGTGTCGTCCTCGTCCGACACCACCGCGGGCACCATCTCGCTGGTCACCAGCCCTTCCTCGCGGGTCAATTCGTCGATCACATCGAAGGATTCGGCGGTGTGGGCCGGGGTGTCGATGACGGTGGTCAGCACGGGGACGCGGCGGCGTAGCGAAAAGAATTTGTCACCGTGCGGTCGATGATCGCCGTCATAGCCCCAGATGCCGCGCACCACCGTCGCGCCGTCGGGTGATTCGCGCTGGCGGAGCCGCTGCACGATCGCGCGGTGAATCGGCACCCCGTCGTGCAGCGCCGACTCCGAGGTGTAGACGGTCAACTTCTGCCACAGCGGCAGCCCGCGTTCGTCAACCCCCGGCAGCACGTGGGGCCGTTCCAAGAGTTCGCCGTCGCGTTTGCAGACGCGGACCCGCTCCAGCGTGACCAGGGGTTGGTGGAGTAGCTCGGCCAGCTCCGGCAGGACGGCGCCGATGCGCTCGGCGAAACCGACGGCGACGATCATCATCGGCACGTCGGCGTTGCGTCCGAAGAAGCGCGCCCGGTGCCGGTGCCCGTCGGTGACGCCGTCGACCCCCAGCAGCACCGATGCGCCGGCTATCCGGCGCCGGTGCAGCAGATCGCAGACGGCGACGTAGGCGGGGGTGCCGTCGACACGTTCCTTGCGGCCGACGTACACGGTCAGCTTGACGGCTTCCCGCAACTTCTGGGGGAGTGACAGCGGCGCGATGCCGTCGCGCAGCAGCCGCGCCCGCTCCACGGTGACCAGGCCGCGCTGCTTGATGGCGAGCACCGGTTCGAGCAGGGCCTCCATCTTCGCCCTGGTGTCGACGGCGATGATCGCGACGGGCGGGTCTTCGGACAACGACAACGATTCGTCGGTTCTCAGGTGGCGTCCGCTGCCGAAGCCGCCGATGCCGCGCAACACCACGCCGCAGGCGACGCGATGCCGGGCGTAGAGGTCGAGCAGCACATCGGAAAGGAAGCCCTGCTCGGTTCGCCGGCGCTCGGCCAGATATGTGGTGAGCTTCAGGCAGTCTTCGTCCACGGCCACTCCTAAGGTGTTGCGGTGCACGAGCCTTCGCGTGCCGCTCGCAAAGGGCACGGTCTCGGGCGCCGGCGTCCCCACGCTTGGTGGTGATCTTAGCCGGATCGATCGCTTGCCCGCCACGGGTGGCGCTGGCGCTCGGCTTTGGATATGTGTTGCCGCCGTAGCGCCGGAGCGGTTAGCGAACATGTTGCGGTCGAACGTATTTCGATATTTAGGCGCCGCGTCCCGCTAATTGCACTGTGACACTGCAACATTAGCGCAAGACGTTCGGCGCCCCGGTGCGAGCGGAGCCGCCGACTTCGCGCCGAGCGCGGCTTCGCCAGTGAGCTTTTCGCATCACGGACACGCGCGTTCGGCACACGGATGACAGTCAGTTTCCAGCTCAACCTCAGGCTCCATGTATTCCGCGGGTCCGGTGCCGGCGGTACGCTTGCGGCATGCCGTTTTTGAACGGCGGGCCCTTTGCTAGACGCGCCATCCAGCAGCTGCCGGGATCTGGCGGAATGGGCGAGGCGCATCTCGTCCATCATCACCGGCTGCCGCCGGGAAGCGCTCAAGACATCGGTCATAGCCGGATCCGCAGACGACTATGGCCTACGACTCGCGGGGAAGTCGACTCTGGCAGCTCTCGTCGCCAAACACGGTGCGCACCAACGGTCCCAACGACCAAACGTGCGGCATTTCTCGGAGTCCACGCCCGTCACCTGACGGCCCTAGCAGAACAGGATTCATCCATGTTTACCGGCATCACTCGCCCCGGCAGCGCCCTGATCGCCTCCCTCGCGCTGTTGACCGGCGGAGCTGTCGTGCGCGTCGGCGCGGCAGCGGCCGACCCCAGCCAGGATGAGCAATTCAGCGCGCTTCTCACCGCAGAGGGAATCCCCGCCCTTGAGGGGATGCCCACCCTCATTTCGACGGCCCACAAGGTTTGTCGCGTACTCGATAAGGGGATTTCGGTCGACACCATGGTGGACGCGATGCTGAACAACGCGTACACCCAGGATCCCGTCGAGCGCCTCTATCCACGTACCCGCCTCACCCGCACCATGACCCGATTCATCACGGCGTCGGTCGAGGCCTACTGTCCGCGCGACGAGGGCAAGATAGCGAGCATCATGGGCCGACCCAGGGGCGCCGGGTGGCACAAACCGGCGGGCGGCAGCGTGCTGTCGTTGCCTGAGCTGAAGCAGAGCGGCGCGCATGGCGCGGCGCTCGCGTCCACCAGCAGGGTGCTTCCCTCCGGAGACATGACTCAGCCCTCGCCGCCGGACATTCCGCCGCCACCGCCGGTCGACCATCTCCGGACACCGCCCCGGGCGAACGCGGCGCCGCCCGCACCGAAACGGCTGCCGCGGGTGCCGGAGCGACCGCCGGTGCCGAAGCAGCAACCGCCGCCGCCTCCGCAAGTGAAGCCGCCCGCTGCCCCGCCCCAGCCAGGCGGCCCC
>NZ_GG770553.1:762244-791195 GCF_000164135.1 Mycobacterium parascrofulaceum ATCC BAA-614
CCGGCGCCCGCACCGCCACCGCCGCCGGCGCCCCCCATGGGGCCCGGCTTCGTCAGGCTCGCACCCTGAAGCCCGCGACGGAACCCGCGCCTTCTCAGCGGAGCGTTTCGGTCGGCACGGCGTAGCGGTGCTGGTAGGCGCGCACCCGCTCCCGCACCTCGCCGGCGGCCAAGCCGGTGTCTGACCAGGTGTAGCGGCCACGCCCGCCGTCGCCGGGATGGGCGGCGAGGAAGCCACGCATCTTTTCCTCGGCCTCGGGCCGCAACTCGCGGTCCAGCCTTTGGTAGATGTCCTTGATGGTGGTCCACGGGTCATTGACGAAGTCGCTGTACTGCACGTCGATCACCCGCTCCGCCGGTACCGCACCGCTGTCCCGCAGCGCCATCTCGCGCTCGAGACCGACGGCGATCTCCTCGTAGGACTGGGCCGCGCACTCGGCGATGCTGGACTCCTCGCTGCACATCCGGCGCAGGTGGTGGGTCAGGGCGGCGATCGACGAGATGACGTTGAGCGGGTCGCGATGGGTCTGCACGATCAGCGCGTCGGGGTATTCGGCCAGCAGCGTGTCGAGCTGCCACAGGTGCGCGGGTGACTTGAGCAACCACTGGCCCGGCACTCCGGATTGCAAGTGCTGCAGGAACATCCGGTGGTAGCGGTAGGCGCCCGCGTGGTCCGCCTCGTAGAGCAGCCAGCGGTAGTAGTTGGGCAGGCGGTACTGCACCGAAAAGATCATGCTGACGAACTCGCCGGCCGTGATGCGCACGCACTCCTGCCCGACGAGCGCACCCATCGGATGAAACGCCAGGAACCCCGGCATGATCTGTTCGGACATGTCGATGCTGGCCTGCGTGTGCGCGATGCGCGGATCGTCGTGATAGGTCGCCGGCTGCGGAACCGGGCAGGGCTCGTCGACCTCCCACGTCAACGGGGCGCGTAACGCGGGATCCTGGGCGAGCAGGTCGTAGAGGATCGTGGTTCCGGTCCGCGGCTGGCCGACGATGAAGATCGGCGCCGCAACCGGTTTGGTGGCGATCTCGGGGTGTCGCCTGCGCCAGGCGGTCACGCCGAGGCGGTTCTTCAGCGCCCGCATGATGTCGAGGTGGGCGATCTCCACGCCGATGTCGGACAGCCGGGCGTCGTTGATCAGCCCGTCGGTGAGGCGGTGCAGCCCGGGCCGCCACCCCTCGGCGCCGAAGTCGTCGCTGCCGGCTTCCTCGCAGGCGGCGGCGATGAGCCGTTCGGGGGCGAAGCGGTCCCGCAGGGTCATACCGGCTCCTCACCTCGACGCACCGAAACCGTCACCTCGGGAGGGCTCGGGTTGTCCAGCCAGCGCAGGACGACGAAGCCACGATGCCGGCCACCGGTATCCAGCCAGTGCCCTACTCCGAAGTCCCTGGCGGAGATTGCGATTCGCACCCGCCCGTCCGCGTCGGGCAGCACGCCGCGATTCGTCACCGAGCTGTGCCGGGCGCGCGGCTCCAGGCACTCGTGCCAGATGCTTTCCAGCGTGACGTTCCAGTACCGGGTGTCGGGAGGATCGATGTCGAGCACCAGGGCCTCGTCGGGATCGAGCCGGTAGGTCCCGAGCATGTACAGGTTGTCCGGCGTGGTGTCCGCGGAGCCCAGGTTGGCGGCCTCGGCCGTCACCAATGAGTTTGGCGCGTCGAGCAATTCGGGCCTGATGGTGCGGTGCAGCGTCGCGAGCTTCATCAGTGACCAGGCCATCGCGGTGAACTGATCGGCGAGCACGTCGTCGGTCAGCGGCGTCAGGGGGCCGGGGTCCAGCGCCTCGATCCGCAGCGTGGCCAGTTCCTCGCGCGCACGGTCGCCGATGTACTCGCGGACCACGACGGACGAAGCGTCGTCGGGAATCTTCACCCACTGCGCGCCGGCCAGATCGGATGGTTCGTCCGCCGCGAGCACGAGCGCGAATTCGCCGGCGCTCAAAGCCAGGTCGACGTCGCTGACGTAGCCGGCCATGCGGCGGGGCGTGAGACCGGTGCCGGCCAGGATCTGCACTCCGAGGTAGGCGCTGGTGCCCCGGGAACCGGTGATCCGGTAGCTCCGGTCCCCGCGAATCATCGCCAGGTAGTAGTTGCCGTCGGGGTTGGGCCCGCCGACCATGCGGTTGTCCGAACACATATCGAAGAAGGTGGGCCGGTCGGCGTCGGCCTCGACCGACATCTGCGCGCACAGCGAGGAGACGCGGGCGATCAGCCGCAGCCCCTCGAGCAGCTCGCGCTCGGACTCGGCGTCCTCGGTCACGACCTTGGTGACGTCCGCGACCATCTGCTGAAAGAACTGCCACGCGGCGCGCGCCGCCGGGGCGCTCCGATCGGACGATTCGAGAGGCTGAGACATCGTCTCATGCTAAGACTATGTCTTACGCTTTAGGCGTCGATTCGCGGGAAAAGGTGGGGAATGGCTGCCACGACGTCGCTGGCCGAACGGAAGCGCACGGCGATGCGCCAGCGCATCGCCGCCGTCGCCGCCCAGCTGGTCGCCGATCGCGGCCTGGCGGGCACGACGATCGATCGCATCGCCGACCAGGCCGACATCGGGCGGGCCACGTTCTTCCGCTACTTCAACTCCAAGGAAGACGCCGTCGCCGAGGGCATGACCGTCCACTGGCTCAACCGCATCACCACCGCCCTGGCGGCCCAGCCCGATCACTTGAGCGCCACCGACGCGGTGGTCGGGGCCTTCGCGGAGCTCGCCGGCGGGTTCGCCGAGATCGAAGACCGGATTCGTGAATTGGCGCTCCTGACAAGGTCTTCGGAGACCTTGGACGCCTGGACGTTGCACATCTACGTGCGGTATGAGCTCGCGATCGCCGAACTCGTCGCGCCGCGGCTGCCGCGACTGGCCCCGCAGGACCCGCGGCCCCGGCTGATCGGCGCCCTGGCGATGGCGACCGTGCGGATCGCCCTGGACGACTGGCTCAGCCACGGGGGATCGCTACCGGACCGCGTCGGTCAGGGGCTGGCGGCGATCGCGGTCGGGTGATCGGCCGGTATCAACCTGTGAGTGCCTCGACGATGAGCCGCGTCGTGCGCTCGGCGCGGCGCCGCGAGTAGGGCTGGGCGCCGGAAAGGATCGGATACACCACTCCGCCGACGATCGCGTCCGCGGCCGACTCGGCGGTGGCGGCGGCGATGCCCGAGGCGAGCAGCCGGGCCCGCACGCTCTCGTGCAGAGGAGCGCTGAAGCCGGCGCGCAGCCGCACGGCGGTGTCCTCGTGTTCCATGCAGGCGACGGTCAGCGTCCGCAACATGGCGGACCCGCGGGCGGTGGTCAGGCTGGCGACCAGCTTGCCCACCCAGCCCACCAGATCGGCGGCCAGGTCGCCGGTGTCAGATACCGACGCCAACAACTTGTCGGCGTCCTCGAGCATGACGTCGGCGACCAGCGCCGGGCGGCTCGGCCACCACCGATAGATGGTCTGCTTGCCCACTCCGGCCCGAGCGGCGACCGCCTCGATGGTCAGGCCGTCGAACCCGCGCTCGAGAAGCAGCTCGCGCGTGGCGGTGACGATGGCCGTGCGCGACTTCTCGCTGCGCCGCCTGGGCGGGCCCACCCGGGTGAGATCGCTTGGCATCTGGTGGTCCTCACTGCGCGGGGGCCCGCTTTACATTGCCTGACTACCGCCGGTAGTCTGCCACAAGACGAGACGGTCCGTCTTGTAAGTCGGAAGGATAGCAGTCGGTGCGGCCAACCTTAGTCACCTCTCGGCCGTCATCGTGACCCTCGGACTGAGCCCGGAGCAGCAGGAGCTCAGCGCTGCCGTCGGGCAGTTCGCCGCCCGCCACGCGCCCATCGCCGCCACCCGCGACACCTTCGACGATCTCGCGGCGGGGCGGCGGCCGGCATGGTGGGAGGCTCTGGTCGGCAACGGGTTTCATGCGGTGCACCTGCCCGAAAGCCTGGGCGGTCAGGGCGGCGGGCTGATCGACGCCGCCTGCGTCATCGAGGCTTCGGGCAAGGCGCTGTTGCCCGGGCCGCTGCTGCCGACCGTCGCGGCGGGAGCGGTTGCCCTGCTCGCCGATGCGACGCCGGCCGCAGAAGCGTTGCTGCGCGACCTGGCCGCGGGCACCACCGCCGCCGCCGTGCTCCCCGGCGACGGCGACTTCAGCGCGCGCCCCGACGGCGGGGAATGGCTGGTCACCGGCGCGTCGGAGGTGACCGCGGGCGTGTGCGCGGCGCGGACGGTCCTCGTCGCCGCGCGTGACGAGGACGGCGCGGTGGTCTGGGTCGTCGTTGACACCGAAAAGCCAACCGCGAGCACCGAAGCCGTGAAGGGCACCGACCTCGTCGCCGATGCCGGGGTGTTGCGACTGGACGCCTACCGCGCGGCCGGCTCCGAGGTGCTCACCGGCATCGATCCCGACCGCGCCCGATGCGTCACGCTGGGCCTGCTGGCCAGCGCGATGGCCGGCATCGTGCAGTGGTGCGTCGAGGCGGTCACCGCCCACCTGCGCATCCGGGAACAGTTCGGCAAGGTGATCGGCACCTTCCAGGCGTTGCAGCACAACGCCGCGATGCTGTTGGTCAACAGCGAGCTCGCCACCGCCGCGGCCTGGGACGCCGTGCGCGCCGCCGACGAGCCGCTCGACCAGCACCGGATGGCCGCGGCCGGCGCGGCGGTGATCGCGATCTCGCCGGTGCCCGACCTCGTCCTCGACGCGCTGACCATGTTCGGCGCCATCGGGTTCACCTGGGAGCACGACCTGCATCTGTACTGGCGGCGGGCGATCAGCCTCGCGGCCTCGATCGGCCCGGCGAATCGCTGGGCCCGGCACCTCGGGCAGCTGACCTGCGCCCGGCAACGCGACATGTCGGTCGACTTGGGTGACGCGGAATCGGAGTTCCGGTCGTGGGTGGCCGAGACCCTCGACGCCGCAATGCAATTGCGCAACAACCAACCGGCACCGCACGGCGACTACCCGGATCAGGCCTCCGGGCCCCAGCGTACGTTGCTGGCCGACGCCGGCCTGATCGCGCCGCACTGGCCGGCGCCGTGGGGTGTCGACGCGGGTCCGCTCAAACAGCTCATCATCGACGAAGAGTTCGCCAAGCGACCCGCTCTGGTCCGGCCGTCGCTGAACATCGCCGAGTGGATCCTGCCCTCGGTGCTGGCCGCCGCACCACAAGACCTGCAAGAGAAGCTGATTCCGCCGACCCAGCGCGGCGAGATTCATTGGTGCCAGCTGTTCAGTGAGCCGGGCGCCGGGTCCGACCTCGCGTCGCTGGCCACCCGGGCGACCAAGGTCGACGGCGGTTGGCGGATCAACGGCCACAAGATCTGGACGTCGTTGGCGCAGTACGCCGACCTCGGCGCCCTGCTGGCGCGCACCGACCCCGAAGCCGGCAAGCACCGTGGCATCGGCTACTTCATCCTGGACATGCGGTCGCCCGGCATCGAAATCCAGCCGATCAAAACGGCCACCGGGCAGGCGCACTTCAACGAGGTGTTCCTCGACGACGTCTTCGTCCCCGACGCGATGTTGCTGGGCGCCCCCAATGACGGCTGGAACCTGGCGATCGCCACCATGGCCGAAGAGCGTTCGGCCATCAGCGGTTACGTGAAGTTCGACCGCGCGGCCGCGCTGCGCCGGGTCGCGGCCGAACCCGGGCCCGACCGCGACGACGCGCTGCGCGCCCTCGGCGAATTGGACGCGTACGCCAACGCCATCAAGGCGCTGGGGGTGCGGGAAACCATCCGGTTGCTCGACGGACAGCCCTCGGGCCCGGCGTCCAGCATCGCCAAGGTGGCGATGAACGAACTGCTGCGCAGGACATTCGAGGCCACCCTGCGGTTGACGGGTCGCACGGCCATGGTCGCCGACGCCGACCCCGACGTGGTGGAGCGCTACCTGCACCTGCCCGCGGAGCTGATCGGCGGCGGCACCCGGGAGATCCAGTTGAACATCATCGCCCAGCTGATCCTCGGACTACCCCGAAAGTAGGACTGCGCATGGGATTACGCGGTGAGGCCGCGATCGTCGGCTACGTCGAGCTGCCACCCGAACGGCTCAACAAGGCCTCGCTCGCGCCGTTCGCGATCGAACAGTGGGCGGATCTGTCCGCGGCCGCCCTCGAAGACGCCGGGCTGTCCGGGGACGTCGTCGACGGGATCGTGGCATCGCACCTGGCCGAGTCGGAAATCTTCGTGCCGTCGACCATCGCCGAATACCTCGGCGTCGGCGCGCGCTTCGCCGAGCACGTCGACCTCGGCGGGGCCAGCGCGGCGGCCATGGTGTGGCGGGCGGCCGCGGCGATCGAGCTGGGCATCTGCGACGCGGTGTTGTGCGCGTTGCCGGCCCGCTACATCACGCCCTCATCGAAGAAGAAGCCCAGGCCCCTGGTCGACGCGATGTTATTCGGCTCGTCGAGCAACCAATACGGCTCTCCCCAAGCCGAATTCGAGATCCCCTACGGTAACCTCGGCCAGAACGGCCCGTACGGGCAGGTCGCCCAGCGCTACGCGGCCGTCTACGGCTACGACGAACGGGCGATGGCCAAGATCGTCGTCGACCAGCGATTCAACGCCAACCACACCGAGGGCGCGATCTGGAAGGACAAGCCGCTCACCGTCGACGACGTCCTGGCCAGCCCGGTGATCGCCGATCCGCTGCACATGCTGGAGATCGTCATGCCCTGTGTCGGGGGCGCCGCGGTGGTCGTCGCCAACGCCGACCTCGCCAGGCGCGCGCGCCATCGTCCGGTGTGGGTCAAGGGATTCGGCGAACACGTGCCGTTCAAGACCCCGACGTATGCCAAGGACCTGTTGCATACCCCGATCGCGGAGGCCGCCGACACCGCGTTCGCCATGACCGACCTGAGTCGCGAGCAGATGGACATGGTGTCGATCTACGACTGCTACACCATCACGGTGCTGCTCTCGCTGGAGGACGCGGGCTTCTGCGAGAAGGGCAAGGGCATGGAGTTCGTCGCCAACCACGACCTCACGTTCCGCGGCGACTTCCCGCTCAACACCGCGGGCGGCCAACTGGGCTTCGGCCAGGCCGGGCTCGCCGGCGGCATGCACCACGTCTGCGACGCCACGCGCCAGATCATGGGCCGCGCCGGTGCAGCGCAGGTCGCCGACTGTCATCGCGCCTTCGTGTCCGGCAACGGCGGAATCCTTTCGGAACAAACGACGCTCATCCTCGAGGGAGACTGACCGGACATGACCAACTTCGAGCGTCCGATGCCCGTCAAAACCCCGACCAGCACGCCGTTTTGGGACGCGCTGGCGCAGCATCGCATCGTGATCCAGTATTCGCCGTCGCTGGGAAGCTATGTGTTCTACCCGCGGGTGCGCGCCCCGCGCACCCTGGCCGACGATCTTCAGTGGCGCGAGATCACGGGGATGGGAACGTTGTATTCCTACACCGTGGCGCGCCGGCCGGTCAGCCCGCACTTCGCCGACGTGGTCCCGCAGCTGCTGGCCATCGTCGAATGGGACGAGGGGCCAAGGTTTTCCACGGAGATGGTCAACGTCGATCCCGCCGATCTACGGGTCGGGATGCGGGTGCGGCCGGTGTTCTTCGACTACCCGGAACACGACGTCACGATGCTGCGGTACGAGCCAGCCGGCTGAGGCTCGGGCGCGAAAGCGCGGCCGGCCGCGCGCCCGCAGTAGCGACTATTAGTCGCTACTCAGCCAACGGCCCGGCCGCCCAGCGAAGGCGTGCCCGTGTTGCGGTATAACCGTTTAGCCGCGCCGAACACGGTTGACACTGTGACGAACGCCATTGTCTACTAGTCACTGTCTCGGTGAGGAGCGCGGCATGCACAAGGACGACCTGATCCTGATCAGCGTGGACGATCACATCGCCGAGCCCGCCGACATGTTCGACGCCCACGTCCCCGCCAAATACCGCGACCGCGCTCCCCGGGTGGTCGTCGAACCCGACGGCATCCAGCAGTGGTACTACGGCGAGGTCCGTGGGCGGAACATGGGCCTGAACGCGGTGGCGGGAAAACCGCGGGAGATGTACAACATCGACGCATCCCGCTACGACGAGATGCGGCCCGGCTGTTTCAACGTCGACGAGCGGGTCCGCGACATGAACGCCGGCGGTCAGCTGGCCGGACTGAACTTTCCCAACTTCACCGGCTTCTCCGGCCAGGTCCTCAACCAGGGTCCCGACCGCGACGTCAACCTCGTGATGATCAAGGCCTACAACGATTGGCACATCGACGAGTGGTGCGCGGCCCACCCGGGCCGGTTCATCCCCTGCGGCATCCTGCCGCTGTTCGACGTGGCCGAGGCGGCCAAGGAGGTCAAGCGACTGGCCGGCAAGGGCTGCCACGCGGTGACGTTCTCGGAGAACCCGGAAGCGTTGCAAATGCCCAGCATTCACACCAAGTACTGGTATCGGTTGTTCGAGGCCGTGTGTGAAAGCAAGACCGTGCTGTGCACGCACGTCGGTTCGGCCTCGCGTTCGCCGCAGGTGTCGAGCGACGCACCGCCCAGCGTGCAGATGACGGCGTCGTCGATGATGAGCATGTTCACCTTCACCGAGCTGATCTGGGCCGAGTTCTGGGTCGATTTCCCGGAGTTGAAATTCTCCCTCACCGAGGGCGACGTCGGCTGGATCCCATACTTCCTGTGGCGGGCCGAGCACGTCTACAACCGCCACTCCGGATGGACGCTGGCGAAGTTCCCGCCCGGGTACGGCGGGCCAGCCGACGTGTTCAAGCGCCACTTCTACACGTGCTTCATCAGCGACAAGGTCGGCGTGCGCAACATGGACTGGTTCAACGAGGACATGCTGTGCTGGGAGTCCGACTTCCCCCATTCCGACAGCAACTGGCCGTTCGCACCCGAGGACGTCATCGAGACGATGGGGCACCTCGACGACGCCGTCGTCAACAAGATCACCCACGAAAACGCGATGGCCGCCTACTCCTTCGATCCTTTCCGGCACATCCCCAAGGACCACGCCCGGGCCGGCTACCTGCGCGCCCAGGCCCCCGACGTCGACGTGGTGACACACGTCGGCCGCCGCGCCAGCCAGCGTGACCGCGACGCGTGGACCCGGATGACCCAGTTCGCCCTGCAATCCCAGGTGACGGCGGAGGCCGGCGGGATCGCGGGACGCGCCACCACCCTGGGCAACTGAGCGTGGCAGCCCGGGCGCCGTTCGCGGACTGGCGCGTACTGGAGCTGTCCAACGGCATCGCGGTGTCCTACTGCGGCAAGATGTTCGTCGACGCCGGCGCCGACGTCGTGAAAGTCGAATCGGCAGCGGGTGATTCGTTGCGCGGCCGCGACGCCGGCGGGCCGCCCGGCGCGCTGTTCGGCTACCTGGCCGCGGGCAAGAAGTCGGTGGCCAACACCGGCCGGCCGGAGGTCACCGAGCTGCTGGCCGGCGCCGACATCGTCGTCACCGACCTGACCGACGGCTGGACCCTCGACGGCATCACGGCCCACACCGGCGCCGCGGCGGTGGTGGTCACCGTGACCCCGTTCGGCACCACGGGCCCCTACGTCGACGACCGCGTGATCGCCAACGAGTTCATCCTGCAGGCGTTGTGCGGCTCGACCGCCGGTCGAGGCTGGCCGGAAGACGAACCGGTGCAGGCCGGCGGCCAGCTCGGTGAGTGGCTGGCGGGCACCTTCGCGGCGGTGGTCGCCGCGGCGACCGCCCGGCATGCCGCGCGCAGCGGCCGCGGCGAGATCGTCGACGTCTCCAAATACGAGGCGATGGTGATCGCGATGGGCGGGCTGTCCGCCATGTCGGCCAGCGTGCTGGGCGCCGACTCCCTGCTCGGGCAACGCAGCCTGGAGCTGCCGTCGATCGTGCCCACGGCCGACGGCCTGGTCGGCTTCTGCACGATCACCGCGCAACAATTCCAGGACTTCCTGGTGCTGATCGATCGTGCCGACCTGCTCGACGACGCCGAACTCGCCTCGTTCGACGGCCGGGTCGCGCGCCGCGACGAGTTCCTCGACATGGTCACGCAGTGGACCCGGTCCCGCACCACGCGGGAGGTCGTCGACCTCGCGGTCGGCTTCCGGATCCCGGTGGCCCCCATCGCGACACCGGAAATGCTGCCGACGATCGACCATTTCGTGGAGCGCGGCGTGTTCGTCGAGTCCGGGGATGGCGTGCTGCAGCCGCGGGTGCCGTATCGCAGCGACGCGATGGCCACCACGCCGCCCGGGCGGGCGCCGGAACTCGGCGCCGACAGCGGGCGCGTCCACTGGCCACCGCGTTCCGGCGCGCCCGGCGACGCCGACGCCGACGCGCTGCCGTTGGCCGACACCCGGGTCACCGACTTCACCGCGTTCTGGGCGGGGCCGGTCGCCACGCAACTGCTGGGCGCGCTGGGCGCCGACGTGATCAAGGTCGAGGGGGTCCGTCGGCCCGACGGCATGCGGTTCTCCGCCGGCCGTCCGCCGACATGGGACCGGTGGTGGGAGTGGGGCCCGGTCTTCCTGTGCAGCAACAACAACAAGCGCGGGGTCAGCATCGAACTCAGCACCGACGCGGGGCGGTCTCTCGCGCTGGAGCTCATCGCCGCAAGCGATCTCGTCATCGAGAACTTCTCGCCCCGGGTGATGACGAACTTCGGCCTGGACTGGGATGCTGTACGCGCGGCCAACCCCGGCGCCATCATGGTGCGGATGCCCGCCTTCGGCCTCGACGGTCCCTGGCGCGACCGCGTCGGCTTCGCCCAGACGATGGAGCAGGCGACGGGCATGGCGTGGATGACCGGACACGCCGACGGCCCCCCGGTGATACCGCGCGGCGTCTGCGACCCGATCGCGGGGCTGCACGCCGCCTTCGCCGCCGTCGCCGCGCTGGTGATCCGCGACCGGGACGGGACCGGCATGCACGTCGAATCCACCATGGTGGAGGCGGCGCTGAACGTGGCCGCCGAGATGCTGGTCGAATACTCCCGCAACGGGGTCACGATGCGGCGCAACGGGAATCGCGGGCCGGGCGCCGGCCCGCAAGGGGTCTACCGATGCCGGGGGGACGACGACTGGGTGGCGCTGGCCGCGATGGACGATGCCGCCCGCGCGGCGCTGGCCGATGTGCTGGAGCGGCCGGACCTCCGCGCGGGCGACTGGTGTGAGCAGCCGGACGAGATCGACAAGCTGATCTGCGCCTGGGCGGGGCGGCGGCCGGTGGCCGAGGCGGTCGAAGCGCTGCGCGCCGCCGGGGTGGCCGCGGCGCGGGTCACTCCGGCCCCCGAATTGCTGAGGGATCCGCACCTGCACGCCCGGGGCTTCTGGGAAACCGTCGACCACCCCGTCGCCGGGTCGTTCCTGTGCACGGGGATGCCGTTCGCGTTCGTCGGCAAGCCCCGGCGCTGGATCCGCCGGCCACCGCCGCTGTATGGGCAGCACACCGGTGAGGTCCTGACCGCCCTCGTGGGGCGCAGCCGGGACGAGTTGTCCGCGTTGGCGCGCTCGGGGACCATCGGCGACCGTCCGGCGGGGCTGTGACATGGCGGTCACCCTGTGCGTCCCGCCGCGCCCCGGCGAACTGTGCGCCCCCGTAAGGTTTTTGGTGCGCGAGGACACGGTGGTGATGGAGCTGACCGCGCGGCACCGCATCACCAGCGTCGACTGGGACGAGCACGAACGCGCGGTGGCGATGGTCGTCGAGATCACCGACCCGCAGACGGCGCGGCCCGTGGACGTGCGGATCGACGTCGTAGACAGGGGCGCGGCGCCCGCCGATGCGCGAACCACGACGATCGGGACCATCACCCGCGACGGGCGACGCTACGACGTCGTCGGCACCTACCTCGGTGTCGTGGCCGACGAGAACTGAAGCGAAGGATCACCAAAGTGGCAGGCAGAAAACGCACGGCGGCGATCGTCGGGGTGCACAACACCCGGCAGGGCCGACGCCTGGACGGCGAGACGTCACGCAGCCTGGCGCTGACGGCCATCCGCGGCGCCCTCGACGACGCGGGCCTGCGCCTCGAGGACGTCGACGGGGTCAGCGCGGGGCCGCTGTCCACCGCGCTCATCTACGACCTGCGCCTCGGCCCGGCCTGGCAGGGGCTCGCGTTCGGCGTCGGCATGGTCACCGAGGCGGTCACCGCCATCGAACACGGCATGGCCGACGTGGTGGTGCTGGTGGCCGCCCAGGCCGGCGAGTACCGCGATCACGAGGCGACGGCGCCATGGACCCGGCCCGAAAACGAATTCGTCGCCCCGTGGGGCATGTTCACCACCGCGGAGTTCGCGCTCATCGCGCGCCGGCACATGCACACCTACGGCACCACGCGCGAACAACTTTCGATCGTCGCCGCGACCATCCGCAACAACGGGTCGCGCAACCCCGAGGCCGTCTACTACCGGCGCGGGCCCTTCGCGCCCGACGACATCACCGCGTCCCGGCCCATCGCCGAGCCGTTCCACCTCCTCGACTGCGCCACCACGTCCGAAGGCGGGTGCGCGCTCGTGGTGGCCAACCTCGAAAAGGTCGATGGCGCAAGCCAGCCCGTCTACGTCCTGGGCAGCGGCGCCGACTTTCACGGTCCGTCCTACCAGCATCCGCCGGCGTGGGATCTGGCCGGGCGGCGCGACCGGCACGTCAACGGCGTGGTCGGCCGGCGGGCGGCCCGGCGCGCGTTCGACCACGCCGGGCTGCGGCCCGACGACGTCGACGTGCTGGAACTGTACGACCCGTTCTCGTTCGAGATCATCCGGCAACTCGAGGCTTTCGGGTTCTGCGGCGACGGCGAGGGCGGGCCGTTCGTCGCCGACGGTCACATCGCCATCGACGGCAGCCATCCCATCACCACCGACGGAGGAACGATGTCGTTCAGCCACGCGGGCTCCAATCCCCAGATGATGCAGCGGGCCATCCGCGCGGTCGAGCAGTTGCGCGGCCAGGCCGGCGAGCTCCAGGTCCCCGACGCGCATATCGCGTTGTGCAGCAACGGGGGAGCGGGGGCGTTGTTCACCACGCTGCTGATCCTGGGGGACGAGCCGCGGTGACCGCCGATGCCCTGCGGCCCCAAGCCGGTCCGGTGCCCCACGCCATGAGCCCGCTCAGCCTCCCGTTCTGGGAGGGGTGCCGGTCGGGCGAATTGCGGTACCAGCGCTGCGAAGCCTGCGGGCTGGCGAACTTCCCGCCGACCGAGCACTGTCGCCAATGCCTTGCGGCGCGGCTGCGCTGGCAGCGCGGCGCGGGCCTGGGCGAGATCTACAGCTGGACGGTGGTACACCGGCCGGTGACGGCGGAATTCGAACCCCCCTACGCGCCCGCGATCGTCACGCTGGACGAGGGCTACCAGATGCTCACCAACGTCGTCGGGGTGGTACCGGGGGAGTTGCGGATCGGCATGCGCGTGCGGGTGCAGTTTCATGCCGTCGGTCCCGACGTGACGCTGCCCTACTTCACCGGACAGAGGTAGGCCGGCCGTGAGCCCGCGGCGCACCGGCGACGGCCTGCCGGTGACGGCCTACCTGGTGCTGGGCGTGCTGGCGGCCAACGACGAGCAGCTGACCGCGGGGGAGATCAAGATGCGCGCCGAGCTGTCGGTCGGCCACTTCTACTGGTCGCCCTCGGTCAGCCACGTGCGGCGCGAGCTGAACCGCCTGCTGGCGCGCGGCATGGTCGGCGAGATCGGCGCCCGGTCCGGCAAGCGGGCCATCACGCTGTACGAGACCACCGACACCGGGCTCGACGCGCTTCGGCGTTGGGTGCAACACTTCCCGGGCCAGGACCAGGTCGTCATCAAGCACCCCGTCATCCTCAAAGCCTGGCTTTCCCGCGGCGAGGACCCCGAGCGCATCGTCGAGACGTTGGACCGGCACCTCGAGGCGACGCGGGCGCGGCTGGACGAAGCGTTGTGGTCGCGGCAGCGGTCACGCGAGCTCGGCATTACCGATGACCCGAGCCAGCGCTTCTCGTTTGCCGTCCTGGACTACGCGATCCGCGGCTTGTATGCGGAGCTGTCCAACATCGCGCAGCTGCGCGACGAGATCGCCTCCGGCACAACGCAAGATCCGGTCAAACGGGTCCGACGGGCGAAGGGTCAGATCCGCCGGCGGGTGCCCCGGAGCCCGGGCTAGGCGTCGCGACCACGTAGGCCGCGCCGCGGGATTCGCGCTCCCACAGGGTTTCCCCGGCGGCGACGGCCGTGCCCTCGGCGATCAGTTGGCGTTTGAGCACCTTGTGGGTGGCGGTGCTGGGCAGATCCGTGGCGAGGCGGACGTAGCGCGGACGCGCCTTGGGGGACAGGTCCGGCTGTGCGTCGAGGAACGCTTCGAACGCGTCGGGCTCGAGGGTGTGCCCCGCGTTGAGGACGATCGCGGCCATCACCTGATCGCCGACCCGCTCGTCCGGAACCGCGTACACCGCGACACGGTTTATTGCGCTGTGCCGCAGCAGGATCCGCTCGATGGGCGCGGCGGCCAGGTTCTCGCCGTCCACCCGCATCCAGTCGGCGGTGCGGCCGGCCAGATAGATCCAGCCCTCGGCGTCGCGGTAGGCGAGATCGCCGGACCAGTACATGCCGTGGCGCATGCGCTCGGCGTTGGCTTCGGGGTCGTTGTAGTAGCCGGTGAAGAAACCCGAGCCGGCAGTGTTGACCAACTCGCCGACGGCCTCGTCGGCATTCGTCAGGGCGCCGCTGGCGTCGAACCGCGCCACCGCACACTCGGTGACGGTGTCGCTGTTGTAGATCGCCACCCCCTCGGCACCGCGGCCGATCGAGCCCTTCGGCGTGCCGGGCTCGCGGATCACCATCACGGCGTTCTCGGTGGAGCCGAAGCCGTCCTCGACCTGGACGCCGAAGCGGCGCGCAAACTCCTCGATGTCCTTGTCGTTGGCCTCGTTCCCGAAGGCGACGCGCAACGGGTTGTCGGCGTCGTCGTCGCGCTCCGGGGTGGCCAGGATGTAGGCGAGCGGCTTGCCGACGTAGTTCATGTACGTCGTGCCGTAGTGCCGGACGTCGTCGAGGAAGTTGCTCGCCGAAAACCTGGCCGGCACGATCGCGGCGCCGGAGACCACCGCGGGTGCCCAGCCGGCGACCACCGCGTTGGAGTGGAACAGCGGCATGGACACGTAGCAGGTGTCCCGCTCGGTCAGGGCGAAGCGCTGCGCCAGATTGAGGCCGGCGAAGGTGGCCATCAAGTGGGACACCTGCACGGCCTTCGGGTTGCCGCTCGTGCCGGACGTGAAGATCATCATGAACGGGTCCATCGCGGTGACCTGCCGATGGGGCACGAGTTCGCCGGCCTCCCCGACGAACTCGGCCCACTCCGGCGCCGAGGTGTCGAGGACCCGCGTTCCCTCCAGATCGAGGCCGTCCAGCAGCGAGCGGTGCTCGGCGTCGGTGACCAGGAACTGGCAGTGCGCGCGCCGGACGTCGGCCGCCAGCGCCTCGCCGCGCCGCGTGGTGTTCAATCCGCACAGCACGTAGCCGCCGAGCCCGGCCGCCGCCATCTGGGACAGCATCTCGGGGTCGTTTCCCAGCAGCGCGCCCACGTGCATGGGCCGGCCCGGATCGGCGGCGGCGATCAGGGCCGCCGCCCGCACCGCCGCACCGGCCAGGTACCGACTCCAACTCCATTGCAGCCCGCGGTGTTTGACGGCGAGCCCGGGGTCGGACAAGCGCTTGCGCAGCAGCGCCTGAATCGTGTCGTCAGTCATCGGTCGGATTCACCTTCACTCTGCGTGGCCACTGCGAGACGAGACGGTCCGTCTTATGGTAGCGGCGGGCCGAAGGTCGTCCCACCGCGCAGTCGGTGGACGCCGCCCACGCTCGCGACCCCGGTCCGGCACCACCCCGGGTGGTGAACCATTTCATCCCAATTTCTCCAACGCTTCCCGATCGAAGACCGCGTGTATAGCGGCTCCGTCCGTATCGAACGGCGAACATGGCCCCATGCTGTTCGAGTTGCACCGCTCGCTGCTTCTGCTCCGGAACCGGGCGCGACATTTCCTCGCCGATCCTGACACCCGCGGTCGGTGCGCCCCTCTGGTCGGCGGCGTCACGGTGGTCGGCCGGCGGCTGAGAAAGACGACGATCAACGCCAGAAGCGGGAACCGGGTCACCCGGCCGTGAGGAAAGAGCTGCCGGTTGGGCTGCGCCGCTGCTCGTACATGGCCTGATCGGCGCGCTCGAGGACGGCGTCGACGGATCGGCCGTCCCCCGACCGGTGTGCCGCGCGGCCGACCGTCAAAACGATAGAGATCTCCGTTCCGCCGGCAAGGGTAATCGGTGTCCGTTGTACCTCGCTCGCGATCCGGTCGGTGAGCAGCGCGAGCTCGGGGTCGTCAACGGCGTCGGTGATGACGAGGAATTCATCGCCACCCCAGCGGGCGACGAGGCCATCGTCTCCGACGGCCGCGAGTAAGCGGCGGGCGATCTCGACCAGGAGTTCGTCGCCGGCCCGGTGGCCGTGTCGGTCATTGATGGACTTGAAATGCTCGATGTCGCAAAACAGAATGCCGTAACCGTCGTCGGCGGCGTCGAGTTGCTCGAGCTGGCTCCACGCCGCGGAGCGATTGGCGATCGCCGTGAGCGTGTCGGTGGTGGCCTGGCGGGCCAGCTCGGCTTCCCGCATCCGCTCGGCGGTGACGTCGAGAATTTGGGAGACGAAGCAGCGTGGCTGGTTACGCGGGCCTTGTACGAGCACGGCGGTGAGGTCGCACCATACGATGCGTCCGTCGGCGGCGATGAAGCGCTTGTCCATGCGGTAAGTGCGTCGGCGCCCCGCAAGGCACTCACCGAGCAGGGCCAGGTCGGCATCGAGGTCGTCGGGATGCGTGATCTCCTGGAACGTCAAGCCCGCCAGGGCCTTTCTGCCGTAACCGAGCATGTTCCGCAGCGCTCGGTTGGTGCGCTGGAACGCCCCGTCGAGGCCGACCACGGCCATGCCGATGGGCGAATGTGTCAACGCCAGCTCGAACCGTCGCTCACCGAGCAGATCGAAGACGGCCGAGGACTGATCGACCGGTTCGGCGACGACGGCGCCGGCCGCAAAACCGTGGGTGTGCGACTTGGGCCGGCTGAGGTAGAAACCCTGCGCCCAGGGGATGCCGGCCGCGCCCACCGCATCCAGTTCGCCCTGGCTCTCCACCCCTTCGGCGATGACGGTCGCACCGATTTGCGCGGCCAGTTCGGCGATGGATTGGGCCAGTCGCCGGCGGGCATCGTCGGCGTCGATGTTGCGTGTGATGGAGTGATCGATCTTGATGAATTCCGGTGCGATCTCCAGCACGTGCGAGAACGAGGAGAAACCGGCGCCCACGTCGTCGACGGCCACTCGCATGCCGCGCGCCCGGCATGCTTCGAGGACGTCGTCGAGAGCGTCGTAGTTCTCGACGGCATCGTGCTCGGTGATCTCCAAGACGAGTCGTGACGGGTCGACCTCGGCAAGCAGTTCCCGCCACGGAGTGCATAGCACCGCCGACGGCGAGATGTTCACCGCGACGAACACCTCGTTGGGCAGCTGCGGCACCAGCGACAGGGCATGCGCTATCACCGCGGTCTCCAGCTCGATGTCCAGGCCCAACGAGGCCGCCTCGGCGAAGACCAGATCGGGGCGAAACGGTTCACAGGGGAAGCGTGCGAGCGCTTCGACGCCGAGCACCTTGCCGGTCGCGACGTTGTGCACCGCTTGGAAGACGATTTCGAAGTCCCGCTCGGCGACCATGCGGCGAATGCCATCGTGCTGATCGGTGGGGATCGTTTTCGGGTCCGCCGGCATTTCCATCAGCGCGCCGATGAGTTCGGCCATCTTTCTGATCACTCGCAGATCGATGTCGGCCAGATGCGGCTTTGCCTGTTGGCTGACCGCACACACCATCCCGACCGCGGAACCGTCCGGGCCGAGCAAGGGGACACCCACATAGGCGCCCAGACCCCATTCGAGGGTCCTCGCCAGCACGGAGGCGGTCTTGTCGGCCGACGTGTCCGGGATGACGGCGGGCAACCGCCCATCGATCACGCGGACGCTATACGACTCAGACAGCGAAGATCGGTCGCCGGGCGACAGGCTCAGGGCGCGGGCGTCGCCGTCGATGACCTCGAACACCTGCATGCCGCTGCGAAACGACGCGATCCAGGCCGTGTCGAGACCGAGGCGACGCCGCAACATGCCCAGAAGGGTATGGACCAGATCGACCGAGTTTCCCGGCTCATGGCCCACGGCGTTTGCTCCCCGCTCGTCGGCGCCCATAGCGAACGATGGTAAACCCGCATCCTGCAGGAGGGATTCGGAACCGAGCGGATTTGCCAGTCCGACCGCCGCCATCGCGATCCATCGACATTGCGCTCGAAGCTTTTCCGGCTCATCCGGTGTTGGAATTCAGCCGCCCACCATCATCAGGCCGCCGTCGACGGCGAGCAGTTGCCCGGTGATGAATCCCGATCCGGGGCCGGCGAGGAAGACCAGCATCGGGCCGAGGTCGCGGGCGGGATCGCCCAGCTTTCCGCCCATCGGAATCATCAGCTGCATCTGCTGGTCGATGAACGCGCTCGCGTCGGGGCCGAGAAACTCACGCAGCCGGTCCGCGCCGGCCGTCTGCACCGCCGGCGCCAACGCGTTGACGGTGATCTTGTCCGCCGCCCATGCCTTGGCGGCCGACCGGGTCCACGCCTGGACCGCACCCTTGGTAGCGGCGTAGACCGCCGAGATCGGGCTGCCCATAACGGCTTCCGACGAGCCGAAGTTGATGATCCTGCCCCCCTCGGGGTCCTGCTCCTTCATCACGGCGTAGGCCGCCTGATTGGTCAGGATGGTCGCCTTGACGTTCGTGTCCAGCAGGAAGGAGATCTCCTCGACGCCGATGTAGCCGGGGATCCCGGCCTGCCACAACCCCGCGGCGTGCACCAGGACGTCGAGTCCACCCAGGCGCTCGGCGGCCGCCCGCACCGTGGCGGTGACGGCGTCCGCGTCGCGCACGTCGCATTGCAGCCAGCCGGCCGCGAGGCCGTCCGGCGGCGGGGTGTTGTGATGGGTGGCGGCGACCTCGGCGCCCGCCTCGGTGAGGGCCCCCACGGCGGCCGCGCCGATTCCGGTCGCGCCGCCGGTGACCAGGATCCGCCGGCCTTGCAGCGGTGGCGTCGTAGCTGACATGGGCACGACGCTACCGCCGCCGGCGTGGGCGGTTAAGTGCGCACCGCGATCGACGACAACAGGTCGGCGAGCCGGTCCGGCTGATCGATCATCGAGAAGGTCCTGGCGCCGTCGATGACCTCCAGGCGGGCGTTGGGGATGGTGGCGGCCAGCCGGGCGCCGTCCTCCTGCTCGAAGAACACGTCGTCGGCCGACCAGGCGATCAGGGTGGGCTTGTCGAACTCCGGGAGCCGCGCCGCCACTCCCGCCGTGACCTCCGTGCGCAGCGACAGGGTGAACTGGCGCAGGTCTTCGGCGATGGCCGGATCGGAGAGCCCGGGGCGCACCCAGGCCTCGGTGAGGTCATCGATGTTGCGGTGCGTCAGCCCGTCGAACGCGCGCTTGCGTGCCGCCGGCACTCGCATGGCCTGGGCCACGCCCCGGAACGTCGCCTTCGACTTCGCCGCCAGGATCACTGGCTTGAGGATCGGCGGCGGAAAGTGTTCGAACGCATCGCAACTCGTGAGCACCAGCGCGCCGAGCCGGTCGGGGTGGTGCACGGCCACCAGCTGGGTGACGACCCCGCCGGTGTCGTTGCCGACCAGCACCACATCCTCGAGACCGAGCGCGGCCAGCGCGTCGGCGACCATGCCCGCGACGCCGGTGATGGTTCGATCGGCGCCGCGACGCAACGGTTCCGGATGCGCGCCCAGGGGCCACGTCGGGGCGATGCAGCGCAGCCCACGGTCGGCGAGTCGTTCGCTGACCCCGCGCCACAGTTGGCCGCCCATCATGTAGCCGTGCACGAAGACGACGGGCCTGCCGCTTTCGGGTCCGGTTGCTTCGTAATGGATGGTTCCGGCGCTAATGTCGATCGTCGACATAGAGAACTCCTACCTCGGGATACACTTACAAACAGGCTGTCTGTTCGTAAGTTACCAACAGGCTGTATGGAAAGCAAGAGACGGACTCAGGAAGAGCGCTCCGCGGCGACCCGCGACGCGCTGATCGCGGCTGCCCGCAAGCTATGGGGCCTGCGCGGGTACGCGGAGGTGGGGACGCCGGAGATCGCGACCGCCGCGGGGGTGACGCGCGGCGCGATGTACCACCAGTTCGCCGACAAGGCAACGCTTTTCCGCGAGGTTGTCGAGGCGGTGGAGCAGGACGTGATGGCCCGGATGGGCACGCTGGTGGCCGCGTCGGGGGCGACGACGCCGGCGGATGCGATCCGTGCCGCGGTCGACGCGTGGCTGGACGTTTCCGGGGACCCGGAGGTGCGCCAGCTGATGTTGCTGGACGCCCCGAGCGTGCTGGGCTGGGCGGGTTTTCGCGACGTCGCCCAGCGGTACAGCCTGGGCATGACCGAACAGCTGATCACCGAAGCCATCCGGGTCGGCCAGTTGGCCAAACAGCCGGTGCGGCCACTGGCGCACGTGCTGATCGGTGCGCTCGACGAGGCGGCCATGCTGATCGCCACGGCCGAAGATCCCAGGCGCATGCGCCGGGACACCCGCCAGGTGTTGCACCGGCTGATCGACGGGATGCTGGCGGGGTCATGAGGCGCCGTGCACGCCGGCGACGCCCGCGATGACGCCCCGGATGAGCCGGTCGAGGTGGTCGGCGCTGTCGACGGCCGGCTGCCCCGCGACGAACGTCAGCATGATCCCGTTGATGAAGGCCAGGGTGGCGATCGCCTGATCGTCGACCAGCGCGGGCTCGGGCGCGCTCCCTGCCGGATGCCATTGGGTGACGACGTCGCGGGCCAACGCGTAGAGCCGCTCCGCGGACTCGCCGAGCGCGGCGGCCAGTTCGGCGTCCCGGCCCGCCAGCAGCGCGAGCTCGTAGCGGGCCTTGGCTCGGGTCAGCCACGGTTCGCTGTTGACGTACATGACGATGCGGGCCAGCCCCGCGGTGCCGGTGAATTGGCTGGACGGGTCGCCGGCGAGCTCGGCCATCCGAGAGAAGTCGGCCACATCCAGTTCGGCGAGCCGGGTCGCGATCGCGTGCAGCAGTGCCTTACGGGTCCGGAAGTAGAACGACGCGGTGCCGGCGGGCACGCCGGCATGGTCGTCGACCCTGGGGTGACTTACGCCGTGGACCCCGTTGCTGCCCAGCAGAGCGATCGCGGCGTCGGCGAGCTGGCGGCGCCGTTCGGGCGCATTGTGCTTTCTACGTGCGGCGATGCGTTCCAGCTTAAAACTCACCACAGTTGGGCGCGGTGGGTTCTCCGTTGAAGCGGGCGGCGATCCACTGCATGGCCGGTTCGCCGTCGACGAGCATCGGCAGCGCATGGTTGATGACGAGCTTGTTGAGGAACGGCGGCTCCTCGTTGGTCCGGAACTCGACGTCGGCACCCTGGGCGCACCAGTCGCGGCCGAGCTGGTTGGCCGCGGTCCACGGCACCAGCGGGTCGTAGCGGTTGCTGTTGATCAGCACCGGCGCGTTGGGTTTGTAGCGCCCGATCCGCTGGTCTTCGAACAGGGTGTTGAACGGCTCCTCGTTGACCAGTTGATTGATGTCCTCGGTGAAATACGGCTGGATGTGGCGAAACATGAAGTCCAGCAGCGTTTGTCCGACGCACTGGCGGGATACCGATTCGAGCATCGCCAGCCCACGGGGGGTCATCTTGGACCGGATGACGTCGGCGAACTCCGGGTAGGCGGCCATGACGCTGTTGAGCGCGTACCCGACCACACCGACCAGGGCGCTGCCGTCCGCGTAGGGCAACAACTCCTTGAGGTTGGCCGGCGGCGCCCCGGCGTAGGTGCCGACGATGTGCAGATCCGGGGCGTAGGCCGACGCCAGCTCGGCCGCCGACGCGGTGGCGCCCCCGCCCTGCGAGTAGCCCCAAAATGCCACCGGCCCATGAGGATCCAGTGACGTTCCGGGGAGCCTCATCGCGGCGCGGGCGGCGTCGAGCACCGCCTGCCCCTCGGCCACGCGGCCCACGTAGGTGTGCATGGAGGTGGTGCCGAGGCCTTCGTAGTCGGTCATCACGATGGCGAAACCGCGCGCGACCATCGTGGCGACGAAGAGTTCCTCGTAGTTGAACATGATGTCCCAGCCGCCCGAATAATGGATGCCCTGGTTGAACATCCGCGACGGGGCGCACTGATTGCCCTGGCCCTGCGTGCCGGGTGCGTAGCTGATCAGGGGTCGCGGCCCGCCGCCGGGCCACGCGTTGTACGGCTCGAAATAGGTTCCGGTGACCGCGATCGGGTTGCCGCGAGTGTCGGTGCTGCGGTACATGATTCGGGTTCCGGTGGCCATGATCGCGCCCAGCTGGCCGGACGGCTCGAGCACCAGCCGCGACGGCTCGGTGCGGATCAGGTCACCGGGCCGGCCCGGCGGCAACGGGTCCGGCGGGGTGTAGAACTCCGCGTATTGCGGTTCGTCCCCGTCGGCGCGCGCGCTCCCGGCGGTCCCGAGGCCGGCCAGGGCGGAGGCGATGATCAGCAGGACGGCGAGAGCTCCCCCAACCCGGCGCATCACGGAACGGTAACAATCGGCGCGCAGGCGCGGAAGGCCTTTCTCTAAATTTTTAGAGAACCGGCTCGTCCTACCCGCGATCCCGGGCGAAGAACCGCCAGATGGTGTCGGTGGCGTCCAGCGCCGTCGAGGGCGCGGGGATGCCGGCGAGCCTTTCGGCAAGGGGGCTGGGCTCACCGCCCGGCCATTGATGGCCGGCCCCGGCCACCGAGATCAGCTCGACGGTGCGCCCGCCCGCGCACGCGGCGAGTTGCGTCGTCACATCGCCGGTGGTGGTCGAGGTCGGCGGTCCGCACGCATCGATGCCGCGCCAGGTGGCGTTGACGGACGGTACCGACAGCCCGTCGACGCGGGCGGTCCCGTTGCGGGAGAACGCCTTTCCGGGCCCGCCGCCGTAGGGCACCCGGTCGTCGGCCGTGCCGTGGATCTGCAGCACCGACGCGCGCCGCGCCTGCGAGCAGTCGGTCAGCAGCGTGCCCGCCACCGGGGCGATAGCGGCGAACAGGTCGGACTGGCAGCCGAGCCGGAGCGCCATCATTGCCCCGTTCGACATGCCGGTGACATAGACGCGGGCCCGGTCGATGGGCATCTGCTGTTCGATCGCACCCACCATGGCCGTGACGAAGCCGACGTCGTCGGTGCCCGCGCGCTGCGGTTCGCCGCAGCAGGTCCCGGCGTTCCAGGCGCGGTCGAGCCCGTCCGGGTAGGCGACCAGGAAATGCCCGGCATCGGCCTCGCCGTCCCAGTGGTAGGAGCGCTCGGCCTGCTGCCCGGTGCCGAAGCCACCGTGCAGCATCACCACCAGCGGGGCCGCACCGGTCAGTCCCTGGGGCCGGTACAGGTGAAAGGTCCGGTTGATGCCGCCCGATTCGATGCCCTGGGTGGACTGGCCGACCGGGATCGATTGCGCGCCGGGTGTTCCGAGCGCGTGTCCGAGGCAGCCGCCGACCGCGACGACGAGGACCGCGGCGAGGCAGGCGCGGACGGCGCGGGCCCGGGGGAATCGCATGCCGCCATCGTGGCACCCGCTTCGCGGTTTGACAAGTGGCTTGTCAATCTCGGGCCGGGTGGCACACTCTCTTCATGCGACGCGCCCTGCACCCCGATTGGCAGCCCACCGTGCCCGCGCTGGTGAACCTGGTCGCCGCGTCCGGGGCGCCGCGGCTGCGGGCGGCGTTTGCCACGGCGGGCCTCGACGGGATCCGCCCGGCGCAAGCGGTCGCGCTGGTGCCGCTCGCGTCCGGCGGCCTGCACGCGTCGGATCTGGCCGATCGGCTCCAGGTGAGCCGCCAGGCGGTGGCCCAGGCGATCACCGGACTGGAGCGGCACGGCTACGTCAACCGGGTGCCCGATCCCGTCGACGCGCGCGCCCGGGTCATCGAGCTGACCGCGCGCGGCCACCAGGCCCTGCGGGTAATGCGTTCGAACGCAGTCGATTTGGAGCATCGGTGGGAGCGGGTGCTGGGTCGGCGCCGATTGGCCGAGCTGCGCGTGGCCTTGGAGGCGTTGCTCGCCGACCAGGCCGATGCGGCGGGGGATTGACGCACCCCAAAAATTCCCGTGTGCTCACCGTCGTTGACGGCTTAGGCTCGACCCAACAGTGAACAGGAGTCCGCCGTGCCCATCTTCATGGTCGAGCGCAACTTTGCCGAGGAACTGGAGCCCGGCCTCGAGGTTGCCGACGGTATCAATCGGATCAAGGACCAGGAGGGCGTCCGCTGGATGTACTCGTTCCTCTCGGCGGACAAGCGGAAGACCTATTGCCTCTACGAGGCGCCGTCGCCGGAGGCCATCAGGACCGCGGCCGCGCGGGCCGGCCTGCCCGCCGAGGCGGTCGTCGAGGTGAAGGAGCGCCTGATGCCGGACGGGGCCCTGTCCGACATCTGAGGGCCTAGCCGAGGAGCTCGTGATCGGCGGCGTACATCGCCGCCTGCGTGCGGTTCGCGGCGCCCGTCTTGACCAGGATGTTGCGCACGTGGTTGGCGGCGGTGTTGGTGCTGATGAAGAGGCGTTCGCCGATCGCGCGGTTGCTCAACCCCTCGGCAAGCAGCCGCAGCACCTCGACCTCGCGCTCGGTCAGGCCGTCCGGGCCCACGGGACCGGGGGTGAGCAGCGGATCCACCAGGTCGACGACGCGGGCCTGCCCGATCGCCCCGGCGGCCGCGCGCGCCTCCTCGGCCAGGGACCGGGCGTCTTGACCGAGCGACGCGGCGAACAACGCGCGCCGGGCCAGCGTCTCGTTGATGTGCACCACCGAACCCATCCGGCGGTCCATCGCGAGGGCGGCGGCGAAGTGCCGCTCGGCTCCGGCGCCGTCGCCGCAGAGCGCGGCGATCCGGGCCAGATAGCGGTCGGCGCTGCCGAACAGCGCGACGAATTGGCCCGCCACCAGATTCTTGCCGGCGTAGCGCGCGAGGAACGGGCGCAGCGCGTGGACCGCTTCGCGATGCGAAAGCGCCAGCGCCGCTTCGACCATGAACACCAGCTCCATCGGCCACTGAGCGTCCTCGAGGCGATCGCCGAGGTTGCGGTTGAGCAGTTGATTGAGCGCGCGGGTCATGCCGTGTTCGCAATCCAGCTCGGTGTACAGGGCGAGCAGCCCGGGCACCCAGCGGCCGGCGAACGTCTCGCTGCCGTCGACGAACCCGCCGAACCTCTTCAGGTCGCCCGTTTCGCGGCGGAATGATGAACATCTGCACCCCTAGACGGGCGTGATCGTTGGAGCCCTCGGTGTCGTCGGCGCCGAACAAATCGCCCGTGCGCAAGGCGATGTCGGCCCACCGCTCGGCGCCGGAGAAGTCGCCGCGCAGATAGGCCAGCGCCTGCTCGATGCACGCGCCGACGAAGCCGAAGGCCGGTTGGCCGCAGGTCTGGGCCGCTCGCCGCATGTCGGCGGTCGCGGCGGCGAGGCCGTCGGGCCGGCCGGCCAGGTAGCTGACCAACGCGTGGAAATGCGATGCAGCGCGGCGGTCGGCTACGAGGAGGCCAATTGGCGCCCCGGGCACGCGACGTCGAAGGCGGCGAGCTGCTGGCGGCGGCCCTGGAATCGTGCGGGCTGCCGTTGACTACTGGGACGCCACCCACCCGTCCTCGGCGGGCGGCGCCTACGTGAACTTCATGATGGACGAGGGCCAGGAGCGGGTCCGGGCGACCTACGGCCCGAATTACCGGCGGCTCACCGAGGTCAAGGCGCAATACGATCCGGGCAACGTGTTCCGGATCAACCAGAACATCCTGCCCGCCGGCTGAAAACCGCTCCGCTCAAGGGGTTTTCAGGAAGACGTCGTTGAGCGTGACGGTGCGCAGGTTGCGCTCGCGGATGACGTCGACCAGTTGCGGGTAGACGTGCGTCACGGGCAGGTGATTGAGGTGCCCGATCACGATGGCCTGCGCAGTGAAGTACTGATCGGCCATCCGCACGATGTACTCCTCGGTGATCAACGTCGAATCCGACAGCGACCCCGACCACAACGTCGGCACGGTGTACCCCAGGTCGGCGGCGACGGCGTCGACGGCGGCGTTGCGCTTCGCGTACGGCGGGCGCCAGTACGGCTTCGCGCCCACGCCGTACGTCTTCTTCAGGAATTCGTCGTTGCGGGTCAGCTGCTCCGCGACCTCCTCCCTGGGCAGCGTCGTCAGGTCCGGGTGTGACCAGGTGTGGTTGCCGAGCTGGATCTGCCCGCTGTCGACCAGGGGCCGCAGCATCTCCTTGTTCTCGGTCCAGGAGTCGTACGTGCCGTTGACGAAGTAGGTCAGCCGCACGCCGGTGTCCTTGGCGAACTGCGTGTAGGCGCGCACGACCTCGCTGTTGACGCCGTCGTCGACGGTGAGCGCGAGCAGATCGCCCTCGCCGGGGAGCTTGATCAGCGCGCCCCCGCCGGGTAGCGGGATGCGGGCGCTCGATGGTGGGGGCGGCAAGAGGGCCGCCGGGGCGGTGGGGCCGGACGTCGCCGCGGAGCCCGGCGGCACCTGGGCGAAGGTGCGCGGTTGCGGGTCGACGATCAGCCGGGCCGCGCCCACGCCGGCGACGACCGACGCGGCGAGCGAACCCAGAAACTGACGGCGATTCAGCGCGGGCAGGCGAAAGCCCGGAGCAACGGAGCCGGGTGGGACCCGGCGGTGGTTGCGCCGCACCGCGCCGCCGGCCGCCCCGCCCAAGGGCCGCCCGTCGCGCAGAAAATCGCCGGTCATCAGCAGCGAACCGTACCACTACCAGGGCCAATATCTCGGCTGCGTTACTGGTGGGTCAGCTGTGAATATTTGGGATCAGTGCGATCCGCCGCCGCGTTGCGGCAACGGCACGGGCGGAACTTCGGGTGTTCCCAGCGCCGCGGCCAGCCAGGGCAACGCCGCGGCGAACGCCCCGGCGGCAAACGGCCAGTCATGCCTGCCCGGCTGACTGACCACGGCGCAGGTGATGCCGTTGGCGCTGGCGGCGGCGCACAGCGCGTTGGCGGCCGCGTCCTGGCCCTCGGGGTTGGCGGCGGGATCGGTGCCGGACGCGCCGCCGATGGAAGCCACCTCCGCGACGTTGCGCGGCTCCGGCGATCCCGGCACGTCGAACCAGCCCGACACCCCGGTGTAGCGGCCATGCCGCGCGATCACCGTGAGCGGGTCGAACGCGGCCCAGGCGGTCCGGTCGCCGCCGAACAGCTTGGCGATCGTTTGGTCCTTCGGGCCGACATTGGGGCTGCGGTCACCGGCGATGTCCACGAAGGCGCTGAACAGCTCCGGGTGCATGACGGCCAGGTCGACCGCGCAGGTACCGCCCATCGACCAGCCGGCGACGCCCCAGTGGGCGCGGTCCGCGCTGACGCCGAAGTTCGACACCATGAACGGGACGATGTCCTTGGTGAGGTGGTCGGCGGCGCTGCCCCGGCTGCCGTTGACGCACTCGGTGTCGTTGTCGAAGGAACCGGTGGGATCGACGAACACCAACACCGGGGAGAAGCCGCGGTGCGCCGCCGCGAAGCCGTCGACCGCGGTGAAGGCGCCACCGGGGCCGAGCCAGTCGGCCGGGGTGTTGAACGCCGAGCCGATCATCATCACGGCCGGTAGCCGGGGCGGGGGATTGCTGTTGAACCATGCGGGCGGCAGGTACACCAGTTCCCGGCGGTGGCGAAACTGTGAGGCGCCGTCGATGTCCACCGGCACTACCACGCCCTTGGCCGGCCTCGTACCGGCGACCTGCATCTCGGTGACCCTCAGCCGGTCGATCTGGTCGGGCAGCGGCACCGAGGTGAGCTGGTTCCACGCGGCCAGCGCGGTGGGGAAGTAGCCCACCCACCCGTTGAGCGCCAGGCCCGCGCACAACACGCACAGCGGTATGGACAGCACCGCCACCCCGCGGCGCCACCAGCGCGTGCCCCGCCAGCCCACCAGGAAAACCGCGGCGGCCAGGCCGGTCATCGCGATCCAGAGCCACAGCGCGGTCGGCGCCGGGTCCCCGGCCACGCCGAGCGACGTAATGTACCAATACGAGAGCGCGGTCACCGCGGCGGCCGCGATCAGGGCCACCGGCAGCACCCGTTTGAGCCAGGGCCGCGCACGCCACTGGATCGCGATGATCAGCAAGAAGAGGGTCAGCCCCTGCACGCTCAGGGGGAACCAGCCGTGCAGCAGGGACAGTCGTCCGAAGAAGTGGTCCAACGGTCGTTGCCTTTGCTGAGTCGATCGCTGCGCGGGGCGGACCCGTGGTGTTCTCGAACGCGGTGGGTCGGATCAACTATCCCACACCGGCCCCGCTCGTCCGGCGTCGTCGCTGGCTTGGGGGCGTGCCGACCTAGGTGGTTGCGACGCTGGTGAACGAGCGCAGCCGCAGGCTGTTGGCCACGACGAACACGCTGGAAAACGCCATCGCCGCCCCCGCGAGCATCGGGTTGAGCATGCCCAGCGCGGCGAGCGGGATCGCGGCGATGTTGTAGCCGAAGGCCCAGAACAGGTTGGCCTTGATGATGGTCAGCGTCCGGCGGGACAACCGGATCGCGTCGACGGCCGCGCGCAGGTCACCGCGCGTGACGGTGAGGTCGGCGGCCTCGATCGCGACGTCGGTGCCGGTGCCCATGGCCACCCCGAGGTCGGCGGTCGCCAGCGCCGCTGCATCGTTGACGCCGTCGCCCACCATCGCGACGACCTTGCCCTGCGACTGCAACCGCTTGACGGCGGCGACCTTGTCGGCGGGCAACGTGTCGGCGATGACCTGCTCGATGCCGACCTCGTCGGCGATCCGCCGGGCGGCGACCGCGTTGTCTCCGGTCAGCAGGATCGGCGTCAGGCCCAGCCGCTCGAACTGGCGGACCGCTTCGGCGCTGGTGGGCTTGACGGTGTCGGCGACCACCAGGACCCCGCGGGCGCGGCCGCCCCAGCCGACGGCGACCGCGGTCCTGCCGGCGCCCTCGGCGCGGGCCTTGC
>NZ_GG770553.1:791388-822447 GCF_000164135.1 Mycobacterium parascrofulaceum ATCC BAA-614
CCAGCGCGGCGTCCAGCGGCTGGTCCCAGTCGGCGAGCAGGCCGGCGCGGCCGACGACGACGGTGTGGCCGTCGACGACGCCCCGCACGCCGTTGCCTTCCAGGTTGGCGAAGCGTTCGGTCGGCGGGAGGGCGCGAAGCTCGGCCTTCGCGGCCTTGGCGATGGCCCGCGCGATGGGATGCTCCGAGGCGTCCTCGAGGGCACCGGCGTAGCGCAGCAGCGTTTCGCGATCCGCCCCCGGGCCGGTGATCACGTCGACGAGGGCCATTTCTCCGGTGGTGACGGTGCCGGTCTTGTCGAGCACGATGGTGTCGACGCTGCGGGTGGACTCCAGCACCTCGGGCCCTTTGATCAGCACCCCGAGCTGGGCCGCGCGGCCGGTCCCGACCAGCAGGGCGGTCGGGGTCGCCAGGCCCAGCGCGCACGGGCAGGCGATGATCAGCACCGCGACGGCCGCGGTGAGGGCCGCGGTGAGCGGGGAGCCCAAGGCGAGCCACGCGCCGAGCGTCGCCAGGGCGATGCCGATGACCACGGGGACGAACACGCCGGAGATGCGGTCGGCGAGCCGCTGCACCTCGGCCTTGCCCGACTGGGCCTCCTCGACCAGCCTGGCCATCTGCGCCAGCTGGGTGTCGTCACCGACCCGGGTGGCGCGCACGACGAGGCGACCGCCGGCGTTGACCGTGCCGCCCGTGACGGCGTCGCCCGCACCGACCTCGACGGGCACCGACTCGCCGGTCAGCATCGAGGCGTCCACGGCCGAGGACCCCGAGACCACGACGCCGTCGGTGGCCACCTTCTCGCCGGGGCGCACCACGAACTCGTCACCGACGGCCAGGCGGTCCACCGGGATGCGGGTCTCGGCGCCGCCGGAGAGCACCGCGACGTCCTTGGCGCCGAGCTCCAGCAGGGCGTGCAACGCGGCGCCCGCCGTCCGTTTGGAGCGCTTCTCGAAGTACCGGCCGGCGAGCACGAACAGGGTCACGCCCGCGGCGACTTCGAGGTAGATGTTGCCCGCACCCCCGGAGGGGCGGACGGTCAGCTCGAAGCGGTCGCGCATCCCCGGCTCTCCGGCCGTCCCGAAGAACAGCGCATACAGCGACCAGAGGAACGCCGACAGCGTCCCGACCGAGACCAGGGTGTCCATGGTGGCGGCGCCGTGCCTGAGGTTGGCCCAGGCGGCGGCGTGGAAGGGCCGGCCGCCCCACACGACGACCGGCGCGGCCAGCACCAGCGACGCCCACTGCCAATAGCGGAACTGCCACGCGGGAATCATCGCCAGGGCGATCACCGGGGTGGCGAGCACGGCCGAGGTGATCAGGCGGGCGCGAAGCGCGTTCAGCCCGGTGTCGTCGGCCGCCTCGGCCGGCCGGGAAGCGGGCTCCTCCCGGCGTTGCGGCAGCGCCGCGTTGTAACCGGCCTGTTCGACGGCGGCGATCAGCAACTGCGGGTCGTACCCAGGGGGGACCGTGAGCGCCGCCTTTTCGGTGGCGTAGTTGACGGTGGCGGCGACGCCGTCGAGCCTGTTCAGCTTCTTCTCGATGCGGGCGGCGCACGACGCGCACGTCATGCCTTCGATCGCCAGCTCGATGTGGCTCACCGGTGCCGCGCTCATATCACCGGGGCGGCCTGGTAGCCCGCCTCGTCCACCGCGCCGAGGATGGCGGAGGTGTCGATGGGACCCGAGCTCGTCACCACCATCCTCCCCGTTTCGGCGCTGACGTCCACGCGCTCCACGCCCGGCAGGCGGCCGACCTCGTCCCTGACCGCCGCCTCGCAGTGGCCGCAGCTCATCCCGTCCACCTGGAATTCGGTCGTGGTCATGGCCTCCCTTTCCAATACCCCTCGGGGGTATGTCTCGTTGCAACGCGCGCGTCTCCCGAGGTATTCCCCGCCGGGCCCGTGTTATCCGGATGGCGTCGGGCGGACCAGACCGGACGGCGGGGGGAACCTCCATTCTGCCTGGTCGACGGTGGCCGGGACGCGGGAGGGACCGGCCGCGCCCGGGATCAGACCGGGATCACACGTAGCCCACGCCGATATCGACCGAGACCTGGGTCGCCGTGACCAACCGGGACTGATCGGAGGCGAGCCAGGCGACGGCGTCGGCGACGTCCTCGGGCTGGGCGATTCCCTCCGGCAGCAGGGGCTTGTGCAGGCCCCGCAGGTGCGGGTAGCTGTCGGCGGCCGCCCGCAGCGCGTCGCGCATCCGACCGGTGCCCATCGGGGTCGCGACCGCTCCGGGGTTGAGGCTGTTGACGCGGATGTTGTGCCGCCCGAGCTCGGCGGCGAACGCGCGCGCCATCCCGACGACGGCGTGCTTGCTCGCCGTGTAGTGGATCATGAACGACTGCATGTTGATGCCGGCGGCCGAACCGATGAGGATGATCGAGCCGCCGCGGCCGCCGTCGATGATGTGCTGAGCGCCGGCCATCACCGTGTTCCAGGTGCCGGTCACATTCGTCTCGATGGTGTCGCGAAACGCCTCCGCGGTGATCTGGTCCCACGGAGCGGGGCTGCAGATCCCGGCGTTGGCCACGATGATGTCGAGACGGCCCAGTTCGCTGACCGCTCGGTCGACGGCAGCTTTGAGCGCGTCGAGGTCGCGGATGTCGACCGCTGCGGTGATGACCCGCCTGCCGGCGGTCCGCACCAGTCGCGCCGTCTCCGCCAGATCCTCGGGCGTCGGCGAGTCATACGGCACGCTCGGCGGCAGGGGACCGGCGATGTCGACCGCGATGATGTCGGCGCCCTCGGCGGCCAGCCGCACCGCGTGCGCCCGGCCCTGCCCCCGCGCGGCGCCGGTGATCAGAGCCGCCTTCCCCGAAATTGACTGGCTCATCGGTTCTCGAAGTCCTTTCTGACCAACCCGGCGAAGCGTAGCGTCGTGTTGGCTGTGTCGGCGCACCGGAGGGAAACATCGTGACCGTCACCATTGTCGACGCGGGACCGCGGCGGGTGAGCCGGTCCGTCGAAGTCGCCGCGCCCGTCGCCGAGTTGTATGCGATGGCCGCCGACCCGCGCCGCCATCCCGAGCTCGACGGGTCGGGCACCGTCCGCGCCAACATCAGGATGCCGGCGGAAATGGTTGTCGGATCAAAGTTTTCGACGAACATGAAGATGTTCGGCCTGCCCTACCGCATCACCAGCACGGTGACCGCCCTCGAACCCGACGAAGTGGTCGAATGGCGCCATCCGGTGGGCCACCGCTGGCGGTGGGAATTCGAGGCGCTGTCGCCCACCCTGACGCGGGTCACCGAGACGTTCGATTACCGCGACGCCGGCGCGATCAAGAACGCGCTGAACTACTACACCCTGATCGGCGCGACGAAGGCCAACGCGGCGGGTATCGAGTCGACCCTGGCCCAGCTTCGCGATCGCTACGCCCCGCGGTAACCGGTCTCGTCGCATGCGTCACCGCATGCCGAGGCGCCTCCATCCCGACTACACCACCCGCAGGTCGCCGACATCGTGGGCGCCCTCAACGGCCTCGAGTGAACCCCGGGCACTCCCGGCCCGTGCTCACGACGTGAGCGAAAACCACGTCGCATGCGGTCGGCGTTCCGACGTTCTGCCGCAACGGCTTACCCGGTGCGGACAGTTCGTCGGCCGGTACGGACTGGTTGTCGTGCTGGCCTGGATCGGGTTCGGCAAGTACGTGAAGATGGAATCCCGCGTGCTCATCGAGCACAGTCCGCTGATGAGCTGGATCTATGACGTTTTCAGCGTCGCAGCGGTCGCCCGGGGGCTGGGAACCATGGAAATCGTTGCGGCGGTGCTGATTGCGTCGAGGCCGGTGTGGCCGCGGGCGTCGGCGGCCGGCAGCGCGCTGGCGGTGGTGCTGTTCCTGGGCACGTTGAGCTTCCTTGTCACCACCCCCGGGGTGGTCGCGTCCCGCGCCGGTGGCATCCCCGTGCTGTCGGCACTTCCGGGCCAGTTCCTGCTCAAGGATCTGGTGCTGATCGGCGTCGCGGTCTGGACACTGGGTGACGCGCTCTCGGCGAGCAGATCACGCGTCGGGCGGGAAGCGCTGATCGGGTAGGCCGCCGCTCAGCGGGTTCGTCCCGACTTCTCTTCCGCCACGGCGAATAACGCCCCGCCGATCAACAGCTTCGCCGAGGCCAGCGCGGCGGCGTAGGCGTCGTCGTCCAGGCTCGCCGCGCGCTCGGTGAGGCCGCGCGCCAGCGCATGAATGGCATCGGCCGCGGCGCCGGGGTCGGTGCCGGGTGGCAGCGCGCCGGTCGCGCGGGCATCGTCGAGAAGCTCAAAGATCATGTCGTGCAACGCCTTCAGGCCGGGATACTTCGGCCGGCCGCGCTCGGGGTGCTCGTTGCTTTCCGCGCGGACGGCCCGGTCGAACGCGGCCAGATGCGGATGCTCGCGCATCAACCGGCTGGCCTCATCCAACACGGACCCGAGGCGATCGACCACCCCGTCGGCCCGCCCGGCGGCCGCGCGCAGCCGGGGCAGTGCGATCCGCTCGACGTCCTCGGCGACCGCGTCCAGCAATTCGGACTTGTTCGGGAAGTAGTGGTACAGGCTGCCGCTCGTCATGTCGGCGGTGCGCGCGATTTCGCGAATGGTGCTGCGGGAGTAGCCCATTTCGGCCACGCATCGCATGGCCGCGTCGATGATTCGGGCGCGGGTCCGCTCACCGTCGGCGCCGACCGGACGCCCGAGTGGCGACCGCGTGACGCTCATGCGGCGCGGTATCCGCCGCGGCGCCGTCCATCACGCACTGCGCACCTCCGCGCGGACACCCGGGTCAATCGACCGCTCGATTATATTCGACCGTGCCGGCGTCGAAAGCCGGCGGACGGGACCTGACAGTGGGCATAGCGCGGTGACGCGGGCGCAGCTCGGGCGCCCCGTCGGCGCCAGCGGCGAGGAGACCCGCCAGCGGATCATCGCGGCCACCATGCGCTGCGTGGCGAGGGCGGGGTACTCGCGTGCCACCATCCGCGAGATCGCCCGCGCCGCGAACGTCACCAGTGCCAGCCTGTACAACTACTTCCCGAACAAGGCCGAGCTGATGAAGGCGGCGATCGCGGCGCGCACCGATGTCGCGTTACCCCGACTGCGCGCGGCCGCGGCGCAGCCCGGGACCGCCGTCGACCGCATCGAGGCGGTGCTCGACGAGTCGGGGCGGCTGATGCGGGAGTATCCCGACCTCGCCGCCTTCGAATGGGTGATTCGCGCCGAGGGGGCGGCCGGGCCCGATGCGCGGCTCGCGGGCGCCGCAGGATTTCAGGCGTTCCGCGAGCTCATCGAGGGGATCGTCGACGACGCCCACCGCGGGGGCGACCTCACGCACCGATTCGATCGACGCGGCATCGTCGAGGCCGTCTACGCGCTCGTCTACGGGTTGGTCGAACTGGCGGCCACCGCCGCGCCGGGGGATTACCACGCCGCGCTGGAGTCGGCCAAGAGCATGATCAGGGGAACGCTGTTCGCTCGGGCCGACCCGGATATCCGCAGGCAGGGGCCGGTCGGCCAGCCTTGATATGATCAAGCGATTGATTATATAGTCGCCCCACGAGAGGAATCGGGGCGTGACTGAAACCGTTGGTGTGACGTTCGACATCGACGCGCTGCGGCGCAAGTACGCCGAGGAGCGCGCGCGGCGGTTGCGCCCGGACGGCATCGCGCAGTACGTGGAGACGGCGGGCGTCTTCGCCCACTTCGCCGATGACCCGTGGACCGACGGGGACTTCGAGCGCGAACCGTTGACCGACGAGGTCGACGTCGCGATCATCGGTGCCGGCTTCGGCGGGCTATTGACGGGCGTGCGGCTGCGTCAGCTCGGGGTGGACAGCGTGCGGCTGATCGACCGGGCGGCCGACGTCGGTGGCACCTGGTACTGGAACCGGTATCCGGGAATCGCGTGTGACGTCGAGTCCTATGTGTACATGCCGCTGCTGGAGGAGCTCGGCTACGTCCCCAGCGAAAAGTACGCCAAGGGGCCGGAGATCTTCGCGCATTGCCAGCGCATCGCCCGGCACTACGACCTCTACCGCAACGCGTGCCTGCGCACCGATGTGCGCGAGATCCGCTGGGAGGCGGACGAATCGCGCTGGGTGATCCGCACCAATCGCGGCGATGAGATGCGGGCCCGGTTCGTGTCCATGGCCAACGGCTACCAGGCCAAACCCAAGCTGCCCGGCATCGAGGGCCTCGGCACGTTCCGAGGGCATGCGTTCCACACCAGCCGGTGGGACTACGCCTACACCGGGGAGGGCCTGCAGGACCTGGCCGACAAGCGCGTCGGCATCGTCGGTACCGGGGCCACGGCGATCCAGTGTGTCCCGCATCTGGCCCGCGCGGCGCGGCGGCTCTACGTCTTTCAGCGCACGCCGTCATCGGTGGACGTGCGGGCCAACCGAGCGACCGACCCCCAGTGGGCCGGCGCGTTACGGCCGGGCTGGCAGCGCAGGCGCATCGAGAACTTCCAAATCCTCACCGCCGGTGGCCAAGCCGACGAGGACCTGGTGGCCGACGCCTGGACGAGCATCACGCGCAAGCTTCCGGTGATGCGCCACGACGGTGACGGTGTCGCGGACCCGACGCAACGCAGCCGCGACATCGAGATCGCGGACTTCGCCAAGATGGAGGAGATCCGGGCGAGAGTCGACGGCATCGTCGCCGACCCGGCGACCGCGGAGGCGCTCAAACCCTGGTACGGGTACTTCTGCAAGCGCCCCTGCTTCCACGACGAGTACCTGCAGACGTTCAACCGCGACAACGTCACGCTGGTCGACACCCGCGGCCGCGGCGTGCAGCGGATCACCGAGTCGGCGGTCGTGGTCGACGGCGTGCCGTACGAACTCGACTGTTTGATCTTCGCAACGGGTTTCGAGGTCGGCACCGATTACTGCCGGCGCACCGACTTCGAGCTCATCGGCCGCGGTGGGGTGTCGTTGACCGAGCACTGGCGCGACGGGGTGCGCACCTTCCAGGGCCTGTGCACGACCGAGTTCCCCAATTGCTTCATCGAGAGCATCGCCCAGGCGGGCCTGACGGTGAACTTCCCCTACCTGCTCGACGTGCAGGCGACCCACGCCGCGTGGATCATCGCCCGGGCGCTCGAGCGTGGCATCGCCGAGGTCGAGGCCACGCCCGCGGCCGAATCCGCCTGGGTCGACACGGTTGTCACCCGCTCGGCCGCCAGCGCCGAGCGGGCCCAGACGTGCACCCCGGGCTACTACAACCGGGAGGGCAAGGCCGACAACAAGACCCGGCAGGGTAGCTTCTTCTTCGGCGCCCCCACCGAGTACGCCGACATGTTGGGGGCGTGGCGGGCCGACGGCGACATGCGGGGCTATCGGATTCGCGGCGGCGAGGCCGGGCCGTGACCAGTTGGCGGGCCCGCCGGCTCTACGCTGTCGGCCGACTGCGGGCGGCGACCCGGCGCCACCGCCCGCCAAAGGTGGCGATCGTCGGCGCGGGCTTCGGCGGCCTCGGAGCCGCCGTCGCGCTACGGCGGGCCGGCATCGACGATCTGGTGATCATCGAGGGCGACGACGGCGTCGGCGGCACCTGGCGGCGCAACACCTACCCCGGCGCCGCGTGCGACGTGCAAAGCCACCTGTACTCGTTCTCGTTCGCCCCCAACAAATCCTGGAGCCGTACCTACGCGCGCCAGCCCGAGATCTTGGCCTACCTCGAATCGGTGGCCGACGACTTCGACCTGCGCCGCCACCTGACCTTGCGCACTTACGTACGGCACGCGCGATGGGACGAGGGTAGCCGGCAGTGGGAATTACAGCTGCAGCAGGCGAATAGCGACACCGCCACCACGTTGCGGGCCGACGTGGTGGTCAGCGCTGTCGGCCTGTTCGGCGCTCCCAAGCTGCCAGCCATCGAGGGACTCACCGGTTACCGCGGCCACTTGATGCACACGTCGGCGTGGGATCCTCGCGTGAGCCTGGCCGGCCGGAACGTCGCGGTGATCGGTACGGGCGCCAGCGCCGTGCAGGTGGTCCCGGAACTCGCTCGAATCGCCGCGCGGGTAACCGTGTTTCAGCGAACGCCTCCCTGGATGGTTCCCAAGGACGACCGTCCGTTCAGCGACAAGGAATTGGCGAGGTTTCGCCGGCAGCCGTGGGCGGCTCGCCGGGAACGGTGGCGAATCTGGAAGCAGTTCCACGACTTCGCCGGAAACGCTGTCGAAGACCCACAGGTGGCAAATCGCTCACGGGTCGCGACATCGTTCCTGGAGCGCACCGTTGCCGACGAGCGGTTGCGCCGGGCGCTGACACCCGACTATCCATTCCGCTGTAAGCGCGTGCTTCTCGGCGATGACTATTATCTGGCGCTACAACAGGACCACGTCGATCTGGTGACCGAACCGATCGCACGAGTTACCGAGACCTCGATCGCGACGCACGGCGGCAAAGTGGTGGACGCCGACGCCATCGTGTGCGCGACCGGGTTCCAGACCAGCCGCTATCTCGCCGGGATCGAGGTGATCGGACGGGGCGGCCAAAGCCTGCACGAGCACTGGGGCGACGATCCGAGCGCATACCTGGGCGTCGCGGTCAGCGGCTTCCCCAATTTCTTCATGCTCTACGGTCCCAACACCAACCAGGGCGGCAACTCGATCGTCTACATCCTCGAGGCCGGGGCGCGACTGGTCGCCAGCGCGGTCAGCAGGGTGGCCCGCCGGGGCGGTTATGTCGACGTCCGGGCCGAGGCCGAGAAGCGCTACAACGCAAAGCTTTCCGCGGACCTGGAGCGCACCATCTGGACCCGGTGCGACAGCTACTTCCGTTCACCCAGCGGCCGCATCGTCACCCAGTGGCCGTACACCGAACTGGAATACGCCCGGCGTACCTGGCGGCTGCGTTCGCGAGACTGGCTGCTAGGCAAGGCCGAAGTCGATGACCCCGCGGATCAGCCGGCCGGCGGTCAGGTCGGCGTAGGCGTCGTTGATGTCGTCGAGCCGGTAGCGTTTGGTGATCATCTCGTCGAGGAGTAGCCTGCCCGACTCGTACAGGGTGGCCAGCAGCGCGATGTCGCTCTTGGGGTTGCACGAGCCGAACACCGTCCCGCACAACGTCTTGTTCATCAGGATGAAGTCCTGCAGCGCGACGGCGACCGAGTGCGTCGCCGGTGCCGGCAGCCCGGTCAGCACGCAGGTGCCGCCCTTGCGGGTGAGCGTCAGCGCCGCGCCGACGTCGGCCTCGCCGATCATGGCGGGCGAGACCACGACCGCATCCGCCATCACCCCGCGGGTCAGGTCGCGGACCAGTTCCACCGCGTCCGCCGCCGTCGCGGCGGTGTGGGTGGCACCGAACTGCGGCGCGGAGCTCCGCTTGAAGTCGCTCACGTCGACCGCGACGATCCGGGCCGCCCCGCTGATGCGCGCGCCCTGAACGGCCGCGGTGCCGATGCCCCCGGTGCCGATCACCACCACCGTGTCACCGCCCCGGACCCCGGCACGGCGGGCCGCCGAGCCGTACCCGGTGGGAACCGCGCACGCCAGCAGCGCAGCGGGCACCAGCGGAAAATGCGGGTCGATCTTCACCAGCGAATTCGCCGCCACCACAGTGTGTTCGGCGAAGGCGCCGATCTTCGAGACGTGGCCGAGGTGGCGCCCGTCGATGGTGTGGTGGCGAAAGGTGCCGTCCGTCGGCATGCCCGGCGCCAAGGTCCCCGATCCGGTGTCGCACAGGTACTCCATCCCCGAGGCACACCACCGGCACTGGCCGCAGACCGCGACGAAGGAGGTCACCACGTGGTCGCCCGGCGCGAACCCGGCGACGCCCGCGCCGACGTCGACCACCACGCCGGAGCCCTCGTGTCCGCCGATCGTCGGCGACATGGCGGGTAACCCCAACGCGCGCAACGTTTCCGGCGGGGCAGCGAGCTTCCCTTGCCGGATGTGCTCGTCGGAGTGGCACAGCCCGGTGGCGGCGAGCCGCACCAAAACCTCGCCCGCTTTGGGCGGATCGAGCTCGAATTCCTCCACGGACCACGGGCGCCCGTACTCGTAGAGGATGGCCGCGCGGCTTCGCATCGACTCGTGCCGCCTTTCTGCCCCGGGGCCAAGCGTTGGCACGAATACTATCAATCGATTGATTACCGGACGGGGCCCGCGGAATCGCTTGCCGCGGAAGCGGCGGGCTGTCCACTCCGCGTGTTGACGGCTTCGCCGAAGCTCAACCGTTGGCGGCGGCCACCCTGGCGCGCTCGGTCATCGAGGCGATCACGCCGCCGTCGTTGAGGATGTCGGTGCCGGTCAGGTAGCCCGCCTTGTCGCTGGCGCAGAAGGCGAGCAGCTCGGCCATCTCCTCCGGCCTGCCCCACCGCGGCACCGCGGCTTCGGCGACCATCGCGCCCGCCCCGGCCTGCTCCTCGAGCCGCCCCATTTCCGTGTCGATGGATCCGGGCGAGACCGAGACGATGCGCAGCCCGTGCGCGTTGAACCTCTCCGCCTGCGACTGGCTGTACCACTTCACGAAGCTCTTGCTGACCGCGTAGGCGATTCCGGAGCGCGCCTCCTCGGGCACGATGTCGCACGTCGTCATCATGGCGTCCATGAATCCCCCGGCGTCCTGCAGCGCCAGCGGAAATTGGTCTACCGGAACCATTTCCGCGGGCAAGATGTGGGCCGCCATCGAGGCCACGTTGACGATCACCGAGCCCTCGCCGGCCACCGCGTAGAACGCCTCGTTGACGTTGACCGTGCCGAGCGCGTTGGTCCGCATGACGTAGTCGGCGGGCCCCATGCTCGGGCTGACCCCCGCGGTGTGGATGACCGAGGCGACCGTACCCAGACTCCTCGCGGTGTCGAACAGGCCCGCGACCGCCCGCCGGTCGGTGACATCGCAGTCGACCAGGGTGGGGCTGATCCCGAGCCCTTCCAGGGTCGCCCCCGCGGTCGTCAGCCGGTCGTGCCTGACGTCGCAGAGGACCAAGGTGTGGTCGCGGCCGACGATCTTGGCCGTCGCCAGCCCCATCCCGCCCGCGCCCCCGGTGATCACCGACACTCGATTCATATCTGGACCGTATACGGCCGGCGATCGGCGGCGGTTAGGGGTCCGGCACCGGATGGTGGGGGTGCCCGCTGTGCCGGATCGCGGTCCCGAAGAACGGCGCCCGCACGGTGGCCGGCAGGTTGCGGCGTTGGCGGATCAGCGCGACGGCGGCCACCGCGGTGTAGACGCCGCAAAGCAGCAGCCGGCCATGCGTCGTGGCGATCGGGAACTGCACGACGAACAAGGCCAGCAGCGTGCACGCGGCGCCGCGCTGGAAGCGCAGCGCCAACAGCAGCGCCACGCCCATCATGGTCTGGGTGGCGGTGAGCAGCACTTCCTCCACCTGACGCGGGTCGAGCTGCAGGGAGAACCCGCCGCCGCCGAGTAGGTGGGCGATCGGCAGCGAACCGATCAGCAGCGTCCACTGGTTCACCTTGGAGGAGATCAGGGTGGCGATGGCCGCGGTGCCCTTGCCCCGCGCGGCGAAGATGGTCGCGACGATGAACTCCGGGGCCTCCGACGCGAGCGGGGCGAGCCATTGGACCAGCAGGAACCGGTCGATGCCCAGTTCGGTGCCGGCGGCGACCAGGTTGTCGGCGAACGGCTTGGCGCACAGCAGGATCACCGCGCCGGACACCAGGAAGAGGCTGACGACGACGACGCGCCGGCGGCGATCGGGGAGCTCCCCGAGGGCGGCGGCGGTCCCGATCAGGTCGGGCTCCTCCACGTCGCCGTGGCTGACCTTGTAGAGGTAGAACCCGAACCACGCCAGCAGCGCCAGCCCCAGCCCGAAATGGATCTGGCCGCTCGCCGGGATCGCGAACGCGATGATGCCGGCGATCAACAGGAATCCCAGTTCGACCCGGTTGCTTGGCTGCAGCGCCAAGCCGGTGACCCGTTGGGAACCGGCCCTGCGCGCCACCACGATGCTGACCAACACCACGACCGGCCAACCGAGCCCCATCAGCAGCCGGTTGGACCCGGTCATGTTGGCGGCCGCGTATTGCGTGTACTCCGCGTTGTGGCCGGACACGTACGCGTAGTACAGGTCGACGGCGTATTCGGGCAGCACCGCGATCAGCGCCAGCACCGCAGTCGCCATCCCGCCGGAGACATCGATCTGGGCGGCCTCCGCGGCCCATGCCAGCAAGAAGCTGGCCGACACGACCGCGGCCCCGAAAATCAGCAGGGCGATGACCGGGTCGGGATGCAGGCCGAGTGTTCGTACCACGACCGCCGGGGCGACGAACGCCGCGGTGATGAACGCCGAGCGGGCCAGGGTCCGACGCCGCGAGCGTTCGGCCGTCGAAACCGCGGCCGCGGGCCTGTCTGTGGCGAGCATCGTCATCCTTCGATACGGAGGGGTGGCGACTGTGGCGGTTACCCCGCCCGGGTGAGCCGTGCCGAACGACTACCCAAGTTACCCGCGCAGCCCCCCGCCAGCAACGTTGTCGCTTGGCGAGCGAGCCCGGCGCCGCATCACATCTTTGCTGGCCAGCCGCCGCGGAAGCCGAAAGTTAGGCTGTCCTGATCCCGAAGTTTGGCAAACCTTTTGGCCGCGGTCGCAGTCCCCGTGCAGTACGACGCGGTGCGCAGGGCGACGGTTCCCGCTAATTGTCCGGGCCCATCGCCGCGGCCGCGGCTTGGGCGAACAGTTCGACGGCTTGGTTGCGGGTTAGCGACGTCAACATCTGCTCGGCCGCGCGCATCATGTCCCCGACCATCAAGGTCGGTCCGTTGCCCAGGTTCTCGAACGCCTCCGCGATGACGTCCGCCACCGCGGCCGCGCCCGGCGGCACTTCGTCGAGCGATCCGATCTGGCCGCGGCTGTGCTCGAGTTGCCGCAGCGCGGGGGTATCGGTCTTGCCGAGGATGAGGCCCACGACATCGACGCCCTTGTCGTGCAGCTCGGCCCAGAGCGCCTCGGCGAAGACCATGTCGAACGCCTTGGACGCGCCGTAGGCGACCATGTTGGCCCCGCCGGCCAGGCCGGCGCCCGACCCGAACAGCACGATGCCGCCGCGGCCCCGCTCCACCATGGCGGGCGCGAAGTGGTGGCACAGCTGCATCGGCACCACGCAGTTGCGTTGCACCATCGCCTCGGCGTCCTCGATCGGGCCGGCAAGAAATGGCTTGAAGTTGGGGTCGGCTCCCGCGCAGTACACGAGAAATCCGACCTCCAGGTCGCCCGTCGCCGCGGCGATTGCCGCCGCCGCGCCCGGTTCGGCGAGGTCGACGGCCAGGGTGCGGGTCGACGCCGACGTATCGTTGCGGATCTTCGCCGCGACGTCGTCGAGCACCGCCTGCCGGCGGGCGACCAGCACGACGTTGACGCCACGTTCGGCCAGGCCGCGGGCGAACGCCGCGCCCACCCCGTCCGAGGCCCCGGCCACCAACGCCCACGGCCCGTACTTGGTTGCGAACGCCATCTACGAACTCCCTACCGTCGTCAGGCGCACCTGCGTGTAGCGCCGGCGCGCGATGCGCCAGCCTTGCGCGGTGCGCACGATCTCGTCGTCGTAGAAGCCGATCGCGTTGACCCCGGAGTGGTTGTCCGCGGCCATGATCAGTCCGTCGATGTAGGTACGGGCAGTCGCGCGGTCACCGTCGACCGTGATCGCCTGGTTGGTCAGGCGGTGCAGCGTGTGCCCCGCCAGGGCGTGCACCCGCTCCATGAAGTCGGCGACCGCGTCGACGCCGGTCCACGCGCCGATCTCGCCGTAGTCGAGTTCGCAGTCCGCGGTGAACACGGTGCGAAACAGCGGCCAGTCGCGCCGGTCGATCCCGGTGGCGTAGCGGACCAGCAGCTCGCAGATGTCCTGGCGGTCGTCGCGTTCGGTCATGACGGGTCTCCGTTCGGGTGGACCACGATCCGCGGCGGGCCGTCCGACCGGCGGGCCAGCTCGAGCGCGTCGGGGACTTCCTCGAGGCCGATGATCCGGCCGACGCTGGGCAGCGGGTCGAGCCGCCGCGCCACGATGGCGTCGAGGGTGCCGTACCAGTCCTGCGGGTGCGGCCCGCCGCCGAATTGGATGGTGACGCCCTGGCGGGTGGCGGCGGTGATGTCGAGCGTGTCGCCGGTGTACCAGCCGCCCGCGCAGTACAGCCGGGTGCCCATCTCGGCGGATTCGACGATGCGCTGGATCAGCCCGCTGGCGCCGACGCACTCGAAAACGACCGCCGGACCGGGCAATCCACGCCGGGCGCGGACCTCGTTGAACGCATCGAACGGCGACTTCTCGGCGGGGTCGATCACGAGGTGCGCGCCGAAGCGCTCGCGGGCCAGCTCGCGGCGGTCGGAGTTGTAGTCCGACACGACGATCGGCTCGACGCCGCGGGCGGCCAGGGCGGCGACGGCCGAGAGCCCGATCGCCCCGGCGCCGATCACGATGGCGACCTCACCCGGCTGCATCCGCGCCGACCGGACGTAGAACTCGCCGACGGCGAACGCGTCGGTCAGGGCGACGGCGTCACTGGGAACATCACCGGCGACCGGTTTGGCCGCCACCTCCGAAACCACCAGCAGCTCGGCGAAACTGCCCTGCGCCTCGGGATGCTGGCCGATGATCCGCAGCCCGCCCGCCCCGCCGTCGACGAGGCGCACCGGCATCGCGGTCACGCGGGCGCCGATCGCGAACTGATCCGTGCAGCCGGGCCCGTGGCCGACGACCTCGCCCACGAACTCGTGACCGAGCACGATGTCGCGGCCGGCGTCATACAAAGAGCGACCGGTGGGATCGGCGACGGCCAGCTCCGGGTGGTCCATGAAGTGCACATCCGACGCGCAGACCGCGGTGCTCAGCGTGCGCAACAACAGCTCACCGGGCCCGGGTTCCGGGTCGGGCGTCTCGCGGACCCGTAGCCGGCCGCCCCTGAGCACCACAGCGCGCAACGCGTTCGCTTTCTCGAATAATCGATATAGAATCTCGAATGTTCGTCTCACTTTAAAACGTGCGGCAGAGGAGTCAAGCCATTCGCGGATCGACGTCTGCGCCGACAGCCCGGGTGCTCGACGTGGTCGAGCTGCTCGCCCGGTCCGGGAGCGCGCGGCTGCGGTTCTCCGACATCGTGCGGGAGCTCGATCTCACGCAGGCGACGGCGCACGCGATTCTGAAGACGCTGTGTGACCGGGGCTGGGCGAGCCGCGATCCGGTCACCAAGACGTTCAGCCTCGGGCCCGCGCTCGCCGTCGTGGCGGCGCGCACGGACACCGCCCGGCCGCTCGGGCACGCGGCCCGCTCGGCGGCGTTGCGCCTGTCCCGCGAAGTCGGCTACGCCTGCTCCGTGGTCGAGCGTTTCGGAGACTCGTTGGTGGTCACCGCCTTTGAGGGCGAGCCCGCGACCCAGCCGTCCGGGATCCCGGGCGACCGCATCCCGTACGCGCCGCCGTTCGGGGTCGCGCTGGCCGCGTGGGACGACGAGGAGGAGCGGCGCGCGTGGATCCGCCGCGGCGCGGGCAACAATCCCGATCGCATCAGGCGGCTCGAACAGGTGTTGGAACACACCCGTGAGCGCGGCTTCGACGTCGACTGGACGACGCCGGCGCTGGCCCAGGCCGTGCAGGTGGTCGGCACGCTGGACAGCGACGAGATGCCCACGCCCGTGCGCCACATCCTGGATCAGTTGCTGGTCGAGTTCACCACCATCGGATTCCTCTCCGACGACAACCCGGGCCGGCGCAAACAGCCCGTGGTGACCATCGCCGCACCGGTGTTCGATGGACGACGCGTGGCCCTGATGCTGGCCGTCCATCCGCTGTGCCCGCTGTCCGCAAGGCAGATCCGGGTGATCGGGAAGCACCTGACCGACGAGACCACCGCTATCAGCGTGCCCGCGCCGCCCCGTGGAGCGATCGACAAGGTCGGCTGAGGCAACACCTGTTTCAGCGGGCGCGCGGCGGCGTCGGCTAGCGGCGGCTCCGTCGACAGCAATTGTCATGCCCCGTCGAGGCCGGGCCCGTCGGCATCGAACGCGTTGAGTGTCACGGCGACCATAGAGAAACAGCCCACCAGAAACACGATTTCGGCAGCCCCGTGCGTGCCGAACCGTTGCACCGCGGCCCGATAGGTGGTCTCGGCAAGGGCCCCACCGCGGTTGAGCGCGGCTGCCATGTCATAGGCGACGCGTTCGTCGTCGCCCAGATCGGCGGGGCGTTCGCCCGCGGCGATGGCCGCAATGACGTCTTCGGACAACCCGGCGCGGTGGGCAAAGTACTCATGGCCGTGGATTGCGTAGCGCGCCCCGAACTTTGTAACCGTGACCAGGATGACTAACTGATGGATACTGCCGGGCAGTCGGGCGTACTCCCACAGCGCCTTGTTGAATGTCCAAGCCGGCGAGCCGAACTGGGGAAAATGCAGCCAGCCGTTGAAAGGCCCGATCAGTGCGCCGTCGCCGCGGTATGCGACCAGTTCGCCGAAGCTCCCGTCGACCACGGCCCGCATGTCGTCGTACAGATTTCGCTGCGCGGCGGTCAACGCAATCGGCGGAAGTAGTGGAAGTCGCATGGGCTCACTCCTGATCGTCGCAGCAATGACTCCAGGCAATCCCCACGACCGACGACCGGTCCACGACCGGCTTGCTATCAGTGGTAAGCCGTGCTTCCTGGCGCAGGTCGGGCCACCTAAGCTCGTCACATGGAATTGCGGCAGGTGCGCTATTTCGTGGCCGTCGCGGAGGAGCTGCACTTCGGCCGGGCCGCGCGGCGCCTGCACATCTCGGGACCCGCACTGTCACAACAGATCATCGCGCTCGAGCGCGAACTGGGCACGGAACTGCTGGCGCGGGACCGGCGCAGCGTTCGGCTCACCGAAGCCGGGCGCACCTTCCTCCCGGATGCGCGCCGGATGCTGTCGCTGGCCGACGATGCCAAGCGCCGGCTACAGCGGGCGGCCGCGCGCAGCGCGCCGGTGCGGCTGGGCTATGTGAGCTGGCTGCCCGAGGACCTCACCGCGATGGTGGGGCCAACGGCGGACCTGCGCCTCGACGAGTGGGTGCTGCCGTCGCACGCGCAAGCGGACCGGGTGGCCGAGGGCGCCCTCGACATCGCGCTGGCGTGGGTGACCGCCGGCCAGGCGGCGGAGCGGGGCCTGACGGCGCACCTGCTGCGCACCGAGCCGCTGCACGCCGTCCTGCCCGGCGCCGGCTCAACGGAACCCATTGCGGCGCAACGGGTCAGCGTGCTCGTCGACGCCGACGAGTCGGCGTGGTCATCGTGGAATCGGTACGCCGGCGAATTCGCGGACCACGCCGGTGCGCGCGTCGTCCACATCGACGACGGCGGCATAACCGGGGACGCGTTCTACGCGCACGTGCGCAGGGTAGGCGGGGCCGTGCTCGCGTCACCCAAGCGTCACACCGCGGCGCTGCGGCCCAGCCTCGGTCAGCGTCCCGTCGCCGGACCGGTGCCCCTGTGGACGTGGTCGCTGCTGCATCGCCGCGACGACGACCGCGCCAGCGTGCGCGGGGCCGTGCAGGCACTGCTGGCGGTCGCTCGCGCCCGCGATTGGCCGGCCCCTCCCGCCGGCCCGTGGTGGGCCCCGGCCGACGACCCCCACCTGCGGTGAGAAGTCTCATCGAGCACTGGTAAGAGAACGGACCTGGACGGCCGGCCGGCGCTGCGCTTCAGTTGAAAACAGCAGCACGGGGAGGCGAAAAGGTATGGCGGAGAACCACATTGTCGAACAGTTGGCCGGCTTCGTGGTCGGCGCGCAGCAGGCCGACCTGACGGGACGGCCGCGCGCGCTGCTCAAGCGCAACGTGCTCGACAGCATCGCCTGCGCCATCGGTTCCCTCGACGGGGAGCTCGTCGCAACGATCCGCGAACACACGCACCAATTCAGCGGTGTCCCCACCGCCACGCTCGTGGGCGGCAGGCGCGCATCGGTAGACCAGGCCGCGTTCTTCAACGCGGTCCTGGTGCGCTACCCCGATCTGCTCGACACCTACCTGACGGTCGGCGGGCTGTGCCACCCCGCCGACAACTTCGGCCCCGTCCTGGCCGTCGCCGAACACGTGGGCGCCAGCGGCGCCGACTTCCTGCTGGCCCTGGCGGTCGCCTACGAGGTGCAATGCCGGTTCAGCACGCAGGTCCCCGTCATGGCGCGCGGGCTCAATCATGCGTTGCAGCTGTCGATGTCGGTCGCGGCGGGCGCGGCGAAGCTGCTCGGCCTGGGCGTCGATGCGACTGCCAACGCTATCGCGGCCGCCGCCACCGACAACGTGTCGCTGGCCACGGTGCACGCCGAGCCGGTCTCCCACTGGAAGGGCATCTCGCCGGCCATCACCGGGATGCGGGCGGTGTACGCGACGATGCTCGCCGCCCGCGGCATCACCGGGCCCAGGTCGGTGTTCGAGGGCCCGCACGGGCTGGTGCAGCTCTTCGGCCAGCCCATCGATCTGGCCACCGCCGACCGGCGGCTCAACTGTGTCGAACAGACCTACCTGAAGCAGTACTGCGCGCTCATCCACGGGCAGGTCGTGATCGACGCGATCTTGGGTCTGCGCGCCCAGCACGGGCTGCGCGCGGAGGGCGTCGCCCGGGTGACCCTCGAGGTCTTCCAGGGCGCGTACGACTTCGCGGGCGGGGGAGCGTACGGCGCCAAGGACGATCCGCGCACCAAGGAGCAGGCCGACTACAACCTGAAATACCTCAGCGCGGTCGCGCTGCTCGACGGCGGCGTGGGCCCCGAACAGCTTGAAGCCGAACGGGTTTCGCGCGCCGACGTGCGGGAGCTGTTGGCACGGGTCGACGTCCGGCCCGCCGCCGACCTGACCGCCGACTACCCGCGGCGCACGGCGGCCCGGGTGCGCGTGCTGACCCGCGACGGCCGGGAGTTGAGCCGCGAGCAGACCGACTACGAGGGATCCCCGACCCGGGCCATGTCGTGGGAGCGGGTCACGGACAAGTTCGGGTGGCTGGCGGAGCCCTTCTGTGACGACGCTCTGCGCGCCCGCATCGTCGCGGCGGTCGAGCACCTCGACGAGATCCCCGTCGCCGAACTCGCCGGCCTGCTGGGCGCGGCGAGTCCCACCGCCCAACGGCCGCGCACCCGGTCCCGGTTCTGACCCGCGCCGTGCGCGCCCCCTTGCGTGGCGCGCCGCCCGCGGTCGATGATCGGCCATGCGCAAAGATCAGGGCAGCAACCGGTGGGAGTTGGTCACGTGTGCGGTCGCGGGACACGCCACCTACGCGCCCGACGAAGAGGACCTCGCCGCCCGGTTGAGCGGCACCACCGGGCTCGGCGAGGTGTGGCGCTGCCTGCGCTGCGGTGAATTCACCGTCGGTGAGCCGCACGGGCGGGGCCGGCCCGAAGACGCGCCTATGATCATGCGCGGCAAGGCTTTACGCCAGGCGATCATCATCCGTGCGCTCGCGGTGGAGCGCCTGTTCCGGGCGGTGGCGATCGCGCTCGCCGCCTATGCGGTGTGGAAGTTCCGCGGTGCGCGAGGGGCGATCCAGGCCACCCTCGACCGTGACCTGCCGATCTTCCGGGCGGCCGGGTTCAAGGTCGATCAGATGACCGCGGTGCACGAGCTGGAAAAGGCGTTGGCCGCCAAGCCATCCACGCTGGCCCTGCTGACCCTGATGCTGGCCGGCTATGCGCTGCTGGAGGTGGTCGAAGGCGTCGGCCTGTGGTTGCTGAAGCGCTGGGGAGAGTACTTCGCGGTGATCGCCACCTCCGTGTTCCTGCCGCTGGAGATTCACGACCTCGCCAAGGGCATCACGATGACGCGGGTGGTCACCTTCACCATCAACGTGGCCGCGGTGCTCTACCTGCTGTTCTCGAAGCGCCTGTTCGGTTTGCGGGGCGGCCGCGCGGCCTACGACGAGGAACGCCGCGGCGAGCAGCTGCTCGACGTCGAGAAGGCCGCCGCCCGGAGCTGACGTCAGGCCGGCGCCTGCCTGGGGTGGATGAAGACGCCTTCGGCTTCGACCGTGACGCCGTCCTGATCGGCCAGGTGGCCCACCACGAACGCCTTGACGCCCTCGGTGCGCCCGACACGGGCCTGCGCGCGCAACGGCCGCTCCAGCGCGGTCGGGCGCCGGTAGCGCAGCGTGAGGGTGCCGGTGTAGGCGGGCCTGCCGGGCTGGTGCGCCGCCGCGCCGAGCACGTGGTCGAGCACCAGCGCGCAGACACCGCCGTGTACGTGGCCCGGCGGCCCCTCGTAGGCGGCGCCCAGCGTGAATTCCGACCACACCAGGCCGTCGGCGTCGTGGTGGACCACCAGTGGCGGCGCCAGCGGGTTGCGCACGCCGACCACCGCGTTGCCCCACGCGATGGTCCCGCCGTCGGGCATGTGGCGCACGCCGACCGGCCCGGGCTGCGCCGTCTCGCCCAATTCCGCTGCGGCCGCGTCGATCTTGGCGCGCGCCGCGGCCGCGGCGGCGGGTTCGGCCTCGGTGCGGATGCTGACGTCGATGAGCCGGCGGATCGACTCGGCCAGCGGCGCGTAGACCGACTGGAGCTGGCTGGGGTCGACGCAGGGCGTGTGGTCATGCATCCCGGCAACCTAACAGCACCCCGCCTGGTAAGAACGGAGCGATGGGAACCTATGCGGTCACCGGGTCGGCGTCCGGGATGGGCCACGAGACCGCGCAGCGGCTCAGGGCCGGCGGGCACACCGTGATCGGCGTCGACATCAAAGACGCCGACATCGTCGCCGACCTGTCGACACCGGACGGGCGCGAGCTGGCCTCCGCCGGCGTGCTGGCGGCCTCCGGCGGCAAGCTCGACGGCGCCGTGCTGGCCGCCGGGCTGGGGCCGGGCCCCGGGCGGGAGCGGCTCCGCCAGATCGGGCAGGTGAACTATTTCGGCGTCGTCGAGTCGCTGGTGGCCTGGCGACCGGCGCTGGCCGCGGCCGATCGCGCGAAAGTGGTCGTCGTGGCGAGCAACTCGACGACAACCGTTCCGCTCGTCCCGCGGCGCACCGTAAAGGCGTTGCTCGGACATGACGCCGACAAGGCGCTGCGCTCGGTGCGGCCATTCGGCCCGGGCGCGCCCACGATGATGTATGCGGCGTCGAAGATTGCCGTCAGCCGTTGGGTGCGCCGCCACGCGGTCCTGCCGGAATGGGCGGGGTCGGGAATCCGCCTCAATGCCCTGGTACCGGGCGCCATCATGACGCCCCTGCTGCAGGAGCAGCTCGCGACGCCCCGGCAGGCCAAGGCCGTCCGATCGTTCCCGGTGCCGCTCGGTGGCTTCGGTCAGGCCGGGCACATGGCCGACTGGATGTGTTTCATGCTGTCCGAGTCCGCCGATTTCCTCTGCGGCAGCGTCATCTTCGTCGATGGCGGGACGGACGCGTACTTCCGTCCCGACGATTGGCCCAAAGCGCTTCCGGCGCACGGGTTGCCGGGCTACCTGCGGCGGTTCCGCCGCAAGGGGACGTTGTGACCGGAGGCCGGCTCCCCGGCCGCGTGTGTGTCCCGCCACAAAGCGGCTTTTCGCGGCGTTTACCCCGGCGCGGCGCATCCGTAAAGCGCCTCGGGTGCAATTCAATGAGTCGGCGCCCAGGCCGAACTGACGAAGGATCGAAACCGTGGCAACACTGCCGTCGTGGATGAGCCGAAGCCCCGCCAACCTCGATGTGTTGACCCCGATCAGGGCGCGCGCCTGTGACGCGTGGCAGGCGGTGCGAGGGAGCGGGCCGCGCCGGCCGCGCCCCGGGGTGACGCTGATGCGGCGGGGCGCCGAGCGCTGCTGACGCCGCCCGACGGCGGGCCGCACCGCCGATACCGCCTACTGTCGCGGAACCGCTGAGCCCGCCGCGCGCTCGCGTTCGCGCCGGCGGGCCCGGGACGCGCGCAGGTTGGCAGCGTTGCCGCACGTCTTGACGTCGTGCCAGACGCCGCTGTTGTTCTTGGAGCGGTCGTAGAACGTCGAGCCGCACCGGTGGTTGTGGCACTGCTTGACGCGTCGCCAGGTGTCGGCGTGCTGGCTGAGCAGAATCTCGGCCCACAGCGCCGAGGCCAGCCAGCGCCAGCCGCTGCCGCCGGGCTCCAGCCGCACCTCGCCGTCGCCGGAGACCACGAGAGAGGCGGGGACCCAGGTCCGCCCACCCGGTGCCGCATCGCCGGCCACCAGGGCGTCGACCTTGTCGCGCAGCGCCCGCAGCTTAGCCAGGTCGGCGGCCTCGATCGCGGGGGCGGGGAGGTCCTCGCCGCGCGTGGCCGACCAGGTCCGCACCGCGGTCGCCACCCAGTCGCGGGCGTGCGCGGTGTCGGCGAGCAGGTCCGGGCCGTACCCCTCGATCCCCCTGGTGTTGAGGAAGTCCTGAACCAAGCCAAGGCCCCCCGGCGCCGGGGTGATGCCGTAACGCTGTGATGCAGGCCATGAAATAGACATAACTAAAACATACTTGACTATGTCAGCACCGGCAACTACGGTGACAGAATCAAAATAGATTTACCTAAGTCAGGGAGTGTGGATCATGGTCAACATCAACGGATCGACGGTCGTGGTCACCGGCGGCCAGCGCGGGCTCGGCAAGGCCATCGTGGACGAATTGTTACGGCGCGGGGCGGCCAAGGTCTACGCCACGGCGCGGGCGCCCCGGCCCAGCGCGGACCCCCGGGTGGTCAGTGTGGCGCTCGACGTCACAAAGTCCGATTCGGTTGCAGCCCTGGCCGTTTCGGCACCCGACGCCGACATTGTCATCAACAATGCCGGCGTGCTCGGCGCGCCGAAGCTGCTCGACAGCGACATCGAGGAGATTCGGGCCGTGTTCGAAACGAACTACTTCGGTGCGCTCCGGGTTGCCAAGGCGTTCGCGCCGATCCTGGCCACCAACGGGGGTGGCGCCCTGGTCGACGTCGCCTCGATCCTGTCCTGGATGCCCGGCTCCGGCGGGTACGGAGACTCCAAGGCGGCCCTGTGGTCGACGACCAACTCGCTGCGCATCGAACTCGAGAAGCAGGGCACGCTGGTGGTCGCCGCGCACCTCAGCTTCACCGACACCGACATGACGTCCGCCTTCGACGCACCCAAGAACGACCCGCGTCAGGTGGCGCGCGCGATCGTCGACGGGATCGAACGCGATGACACCGAGGTGTTGGCCGACGACGACACCCGCTACGTCAAGGCGGCGCTGTCCGGTCCGGCCGAGGCGCTGCCCCGGATGCCGTGAGCATGAAGGTCTGCCCGAAGGCAGGTCCCCGTCTTACGACGGTGGGTCAAGCAGGCCCTTGCGGATGGCCTCGCCCAAAAATGGGCTTGCTGCACTTCGGGCAGACCACCGGGTTGCCCCGGCAACCACCACGTTCGCACCCCGGCGGGCCGCGCCTCGACGGCCGAAGGTCCCCGATGGTTCCGCCGAAGGTCACATTCACACCGGGCGGTGTCGACGGTCGACGTGTTTGGATGGCGATATGTCCGACATGGAAGCCGAACGCATCGTGAGCGCCACCCGGGTCATCGCGGCCAACGCCGCCCGGATCTTCGAACTGATCGCCGACCCCGCCCGTCAGCCGAGCTGGGACGGCAACGGCAACCTCGCCTCGTCCCCTCCGGGGCAACGAGTCCGCGCGGTCGGCGACGTGTTCAAGACGACGCTGACCAACGGCGCCGTCCGGGAGAACCACGTCGTGGAATTCGTCGAGGGCAGCAAAATCGCCTGGTGCCCAGCCGAACCCAGGAAGCAGCCGCCCGGCAACCTGTGGCGCTGGGAACTCAGCCCGGTGAACGCCGAACTGACCACGGTGACCCACACCTACGATTGGACCGCGCTGGCCGACCCGACCCGCCTCGAGCGCGCCCGCGCGACGACGCCGGACATGTTGCGCGAGTCCATGGACCGGCTGGCGATGGCCGCGCAAAACCCGGATGCGGGCTGAGGCGCCCGGTCAGCCGTTCTTCGCGCGCACCCACTGCACGGTGCCGTAGTTCTTCACCCGCACGCTGACGAATCCGTGCCCCTCCAGGATGTCGCCGATCTCGTCGTCGCCGAAGACGTGGGCCCCGACGTTCGGCAGCTTCTGGAAGAGCCGGGCGGCCGGACCGACGGTGGGCACCATGACGGCCAGCCTGCCGCCCGGCCGCAGCACCCGGGCCATCTCGCCGAGCGCGGCCGCCGGATCCGGGACCAGCTGCAGCACGGCCGTCGAGATGACGGCGTCGACGGTGTCGTCGCGCAGCGGAAGTCGCTGTGCGTCAGCCTTGATGAAGCCGACCTGTGGTCCCGCCTCGTTGCGGACGGCGCGCTCGAGCATGGGCTCGGAGATGTCGATCCCCAGGGCCAGCCCCTCCGGGCCGGCCGCGCGTGCCAGGGATGCGGTGACGTTGCCCGGGCCCGAACCGACGTCCAGCGCGACGCCGCCCGGCGGGATGTTCAGCCAGTCGAGGGGCGTCTGCCACGCGCTGATCAGCCGCCGCGACAGGGCTTGGGCGTTGTCGTAGAGCATCGACCCGATCGGCGACGCCCAGGCCGCCTGGATGGGTCCGGTGTTCTTCGCGACGCCGTCGCCCCCGCCGGACCCGCCGCCGAGCAGGTCGAGATAACCCTTGCTCACGTCGGGATCGGCCGGCGGGTCGGCGAGCAGATCCAGCGCTCGCCGGAGCGCGGGCGGCAGCGAGACGTGCACGTCGGTCATGCGTACCCCCTTCACCAAACACCAAGACTCACACGGGAACTCGACCCGGAAGCCGGAGGCGCCGGTCCGGTGGCCCCTGTTGGCAGCCTACGCCGCGGCGCGCTTGGTCACCGCCGGACGATCGCGTGGTCGCGCACCAGGGAGTACAGCCGCCACTGGCCCGGCACGCCCTTGAGGGCGGTCTCGCCGCGGTCGCCGAAGCGGTGTCGCGATCCGGTGACGATGTCGCGCAGGGTGGAGGACACCAGCACTTCGCCGGGCCCGGCGAGCGCCGCCACCCGGGCGCCGATGTGCACGGCCATGCCGGCGACGTCGTTGCCGCGCACCTCCACCTCGCCGGCGTGGATGCCCACCCGCACCTCGATGCCCAGCACCCCGACCGCGTCGACGATGGCGTCGGCGCAGGCGATCGCGGCGCTCGGACTGCTGAATGTCGCGACGAAGCCGTCGCCTGCGGTGTTGACTTCGCGCCCGGCAAACCGGAGCAGCTCGTGTCGGACCAGGGTGTCGTGGTTGTCGAGCAGGTCGCGCCAGCGGTGATCGCCGAGCGAGGCGGCGCGCTCGGTGGAGCCGACGATGTCGGTGAACACGATCGTGGTGAGCAGGCGCTCGGCGTCGGAGGCGCCGCGCACTCCGGTGATGAACTCCTCGATCTCGTCGAGGACCGGCGCGGTGTCGCCGACCCAGTACAGGGCGTCCCCGCCCGGCAGCTCGACGAGGCGCGAACCCGGGATGTGCTCGGCCAGGTAGCGGGCGTGTGCCACCGGGCTGAAGTCAGGGTTGTCGCGATGCAGGATCAGCGTCGGCACGGCGACGCGGGGGAGCCGGTCGCGGACGTCGCCCTCCCGGATCTTGTTGATGAAGGCGCGGGCCATGCTGGGCGACGCGGCCCGGTTGCCGGCCATGTCCCACCACGAGCGGAACGCGGCATCGCCCGCTACGGAGGGCGCGATGATGCCGAGCATGTCGAACCCCTGCTCGACGGCGTCGGGCTCCATCCCGACCGTCGTGAAGCGGTCGGCGTCGTCGAGGTCGCTGCCGATGGGGTAATCGGGACCCCGCAGCGTGCGCGCCGCGCCATTCGCTATCACCAGGCTGTTCACCCGGTCGGAATGGTCGGACGCGAGGACGACCCCGGCCAGCGACGTGAAACCCGGGGCGAAGATCGTCGCGCGCTCGCATCCCGCCGCGTTCATGACGGCGATCGCGTCCTGGGCCCACGATTCCGGCCCGAGCATGTCCAGCGACGCGATCCGCGAGGAGAGGCCGATCCCGCGCTGGTCGAACCGGATCACCCGGCAGAACGACGCAAGGCGGCGATGGAATCGGTACATCGACGGCTCGAGGTCGACGCAGTCGATCGGGATCAACGGGCCCGGCAGCATGAGCAGGTCGATCGGGCCATCGCCGAAGACCTGGTAGGCGATGTCGATCTCGCCGCAACTGGCGTACCGGGTCCGCGGAGCCGCAGAACTCCCAGCCACGGATTCAGGCTAATGCAGGTAACCGACACGCCGGAACCGCTCAGCGGCGGATGATCGGCACCAGGTAGCGGGCGGCGTACTCGCGGACCGCCGCGGGATCCGACGTGTCGAGGCGGTCGGTGGGGAAGACGATGATGCCCAGCGCGACGCGCAGCAGGATGTCGGCGATGTTGGTCAGGTCGCGGTCGGGAATGTCGGTCCCGCACCGGCGCAGCGTGTGGGCGATCCCGTCGGCGAACTGGCGGATCGGGAAGACATCCGAGCGGGAGAACATGCCGAGCAGCTCGGGTTCGCTGTCGGCGATCCGCGAGTACAGCGGCGAATCCTGGACCAGGCGCACCCCGAGCGCGAACGCCTCGATCACAGCCTGCCGCGGGTCGCAGCCGGCGGTCGCCCGGTCCAGCGTGGTGAAGAACGATTCCGCCTCGCGGCGCACCACGTGTCCGAACAGGTCGTCCTTGGTCGGAAAGCGCCGGTACACGGTGCTGCGGCTGACACCGGCGCGGGCGGCGACGTCTTCGATGTTGGCCCGGCGCACACCGTAGGTCTCGAACACGGCGCGCGCGGTGTCCAGGATGGTGCGGTCGAGGTCGGTGAGTTCGCCGAGATCGCCCCCAAGGCTGCGGTTCGGCATGGATCACGACCCCCACGGCAATCTCGGCACGGACTTGCTAGGCTTTGACACAAAGATACGATTTTGTGTCATTGACTCGCAAGGACGTCCATTTCACTCCGGGGGAGGGGAGCATGACGGCCCACAACGACGCGTTGACCGCCCGTGGCGAGGCGGGAGCCCGCTTCGACACCGGTGTGCGGGAGGCGTTGCCGATGCCGGTCGACGGGCCGGCCGGCGAAACGGGCGGCGTCGCGCGGCTCGGACCGGAGTCGCTGATCTGGAAGTTCTACGGGGACAACCGCACCCAATTCTTCGGGTTCCAGCGCACCGCCGGCGTCGAGAACTGCATCGAACAGCTCGCCCAGGGCGTGCTCGACCACTCGGTGGTCTTCAGCGACACCCTGGGCCGGGCCAAGCGGACCGCGCCGCCGCTGATGCAGACCGTCTACTCCGACGAACCCCGCGAGTGGGGCCGCAAGGTGCGCGACTTCCACAAGAGCATCAAGGGGACGATCAGCGACGGCTCGCGGTATCACGCGCTGAACCCCGAATTGTTCTACTGGGCGCACGCCAGCTTCGTCGACCAGGTCATCTACAACACCGACACCTTCATTCGCCGGTTGTCGCGCGCGGAGAAGGAGCGGATCTTCGACGAGGGCAAGGTGTGGTACGGCCTCTACGGTGTCAGCGACCGCGCCCAGCCGCAGACCTACGACGAGTTCCTGGCGTACTGGGACGAGATGCTCGAGCGATTCGTCCCCCACAAGACGGTCCTGTACGGCACCGGCTACATCAGGAAAGGCATTCCCGGCCCGCGCTGGATCCCGAAACCGCTGTGGAAGCTGGTGTCCGCGCCGCTCAACGCCTACACCCGCCTGGTTTTGGTCGGCACCATGCCACCCCAGATGCGCGAGGTCTGCCAGCTGGAGTGGAACGCGAAGAAGGAGAAGCGGTTTCAGCGGTTCGCTGCCACCATGCGCGCGCTCAACCCGCTGATCAACCGGCTCCCCGTCGCGGCGATCTACACGCCCTGGGCGGCCGGGGCGTGGCGCCGCTCGGGCGTCGACCCGCGTCGGCTGCACAACCGCGCCGCGTAGCGCGAGGCGTCGTCAGCGGCGGCGCTCGGCGGCGGCGATGCCGCCTTTGAGGAGCTCGTCGATGATCTTCTTGAACACCGGCAGCATCAGCCGGTCGACGCCGGGAATCTTCAGCGTTGACCGTAGCTGCCAGCTGACCTCGGTTCCCCCGTCTGTTTCGCGCAGCTGTACCGTGCCGACGTGATTGCGGGTCGGTGCGCCCGAAAGCATCTTGTACGCGTAGCGGGTGGGCCGCTCGTATTCGATGATCTCCTCGACGAAGGGGGGTCCGACCGCAGCCAGCCGTCTGATCGCGCCGACACCGTTTGGCGCGGGGGTGCCCTCGCGGTCGAGCGTGCTGCGCCGGATTGCCCACGTGTAGTCGGCGATCCCGCGGTGGTCGGTCATGGCGTCGAACACGGTCTCGATCGGTGCGGTGGAGGTTCGGGTCAGGGTGAACTCGATCATTCGCGCCCCCACCCGCCGATACGTCCTGCCGGTATGCGGTTGTCCGCCGTCATGATCCGTCCCCTTTCGCTGCAGAGAACATAGCCGAGACCACGTCTCACCGGGCACCGCGCCGCTTAGCGCGACGCCCGGCTCCGAAAGTGAACGGCGGGTACACGGCGCCGAAATTGCGTGCGAAGTAAGCCAATACGGCGCCGGGCGCTTGGCCAGCGGTTGCGGATGGGCGAGGATCTGTTGACATGGCCGGTATCGACTTCTCGTTGTTGGACGTCCCGCGGTCGGACCCGGTCGAGGATCCCGAGGCCTACCTGCGCGCGGCGATCGCGTGGCACTTCGGCGCGGACACCGGATCCGCGTTCTGGTTGCGGACCGCCGCGACGCTGGACTTCGATCCGTTGACCGCCGTGCACACCTTCGCCGATCTGCGGCTCTTCCCCAACCTCGTCAACGAGCTACGCGGGGTCCCGGTGGAGGACCTCATCCCGCGCGGCTACGGCGAACCGCGTCCGGTCCCCCAGGTGTTCGAGTCCGGCGGAACCACCGGGGCGCCGAAACGGACCGCGCAGCTGCCGGATTGGGTGGCGCAGGTGGTGCGCTGGCAGACCGAGGACTTCGCCGGCGGCGGGTTCCGCCGCGGCGAGGGCTTCCTGTGCCTGATGCCCAGCGGCCCGCACGGGGTGGGCTATTTCTCGCGGCTGGTCTCCGAGCGGCTCGGCGCGACGTTCCACGCGATCGACATCGATCCCCGCTGGGTGAAGAAGCTCGCCGCCCGCGGCGCCGCCGCCGAGGTCGCCGCCTACGTCGACCATGTCGTCGAGCAGGCCGTGTTCGTCCTGCGGACGCAGAACGTCGCGAACCTGCACACCACCCCGCCGCTGCTGGAGGCCATGGCCCGCGACGACCGGGTGGTCGACCTGATCAACGACAAGATTCGCTACCTGTTGCTCAGCGGCGCGCACGTGGACGCCGACACCCTCGACCTGCTCCGCGACATCTTCCCGGCGACGACCATCACCGTGGCCTTCGGCAGCACCATGGTGCTCTCGCAGGCGGTCACCCGAACCGGCGACGGCGACGCGTTCGTGTTCGACCCGCGGACACCGTACGTGGTGTTCTGGGTCGTCGACCCCGACACCGGCGAACGGGTGCCCTACGGGCAGACCGGGCAGGTGGTGATGCACCACATCAGCAAGGGCATGTTCATCCCGAACAACCTGGAGCGCGACCTGGCGGTCAGGGCGCCGGGGCCGGCGGGCGAACTCAGCGACTCGGTCAGCGCGGTCCGCCCGGTTCCGACCTTCGAGGGCGAGGCCGTCATCGAGGGTGTGTACTGACCATGACGGGCGAACGAGCCGGCGCCGCAGCCGATTTGGTGGCGATCGATGCGCTCGGCCCGGGTGAGCAGTACCGGACCCGCCGCCGCGAGGTCCTGCTCAGCACCGCCGGCGCCGCGGTCGCCGAGCTGAGCATCGTGCCGCCGCTGTACGTCTCGCGCACCCTGGCCGCGCAGCGCAAGGCGGCGCCACTGCCCGTGGGGCAACGCGTGGCGGCGCTGTCGGCGGCCGCCCGCATCTTCACCGACGGCGTCATCGCTGGGCTGGACTTCGAAAGTTACGTCGCGCTGGCCAGCCGGATTTCCGGGCTGCCGATCGCGGTCACCCGCGCCGGGGCGCGCGGCGTGGCGGACGGCGTCGGCGGCGCGTTCGACGCGGTCCGGCCGGCCCGCCCGGTGGGTGCGACGCTCGATTGGCGCGACGAAGGCACCCGCCGGGGAGGCGCGGTATGGGCCCGGCGCGGGGAGGTGTTCGCCGTGCACGCGGCGGGAAACGGTCCCGGCGTGCACGGCCTGTGGCCGCAGGCCCTGGCGCTCGGCTACCGGGTCGCGGTGCGGCCGTCCCGCCGTGAACCGCTGACCGCCCACCGGCTGGTGCACGCCCTGCGGCAGGGCGGCTTTCGCCCCGAGGACGCCGTCTACCTGCCCACCGATCATGCCGGCGCCGACGAGATCATCCGGGCGGCCGACCTCGCCATGGTCTACGGCGGGCAGCCGGTCGTCGACAAGTACGCCGGCGACCCGGCGGTGATCGTCAACGGGCCGGGCCGCAGCAAGATCCTGATCACGGCCGACCAGGACTGGCGCGAGCACCTCGACCTCGTCGTCGACTCGATCGCCAACCTCGGCGGCATGGCCTGCGTCAACACCACCGCCGTGCTGTACCAGGGCGATCCCGCCCCGCTGGCACGGGCGATCGCCGAGCGGCTGGCCGCGATCGAACCCCTACCCACGGACGACGAGCGCGCGATCCTGCCCACCCGGCCCGTCGAGGACGCCCGGGCCCTGGCCGCGTACCTGGCGGCCAAGGCCGCCGGGTCGTCGCCGCTACTCGGCGCCGACCAGGTGGTCGCGGACCTCGGTGACGGCTACGCCGCGCTGCGCCCGGCGGTCCATCTGCTGCCCGCGCCCGACCCGGACCGGCTCAACGTCGAGCTGCCCTTCCCGTGCGTGTGGGTCGCGCCCTGGTCGCCCGACGCCGCCATCGAGCCGCTGCGGCATTCGTTGGTGCTCACCGCACTCACCGGCGACGAGCGGCTGATCGACGATCTACTCGCCGAGCCGACCATCGCCAACGTGTACTTCGGACCCCACCCGACCTGGTACGCGGCCCCCGGCATCCCGCACGACGGCTTCCTGGCAGACGCCCTGATGCGCAACAAGGGCTTCATCCACCGCTAGCCGGTCAGGGCGCGTTCAGCTGCCGAAGCCGCCGCTCGAGACCTGGGTCGCCGGACCCCCGACACCGAGGTGGCTGGAGGCGAAGGCGACGCCCTTGTCGATCATGGCGCC
>NZ_GG770553.1:823006-829538 GCF_000164135.1 Mycobacterium parascrofulaceum ATCC BAA-614
GCGAGTGCCGACCCGGTGAGGCCGGCCGCCGCAACCACCGCTGGGCTGAGGAAACGAGCTATTTGACGTGCGATCATGTCGCAATTGTGCCCAGTCAACACATCGCTTAAACGCGGAATCGCGGGAAATTACTGGGAATTCACACGGCCTCGCGCCAACCGCCGGGCGCGGGCCGAGAATCCTTGCGCGCGACGATCATCCGCCGACGCGGCGGAAGCCGCTCCAGCGCCCGCCCCGGGGTGGGGACACGACCGGGCCGGGGCGCGGGCACGAACCGCAATATGGTCTGCTAACTATGACGAATCGAGCGCTCGGTGCAGCCAACCGCCGATCCTCGACACGCGGCTCGAGTGAATGCAGCGGCAAAGTTGAACGTACTAGTGCAGACCCTCAACAAGGTCACGGACCGCCTGGCCAATCCGGCCCGCGAGTCGGATCCCGACAAGCTCCGCGGCGCCGTCGCCGGCAAGACGGTGCTGGTGACCGGCGCCTCGTACGGAATCGGCGAGGCGACCGCGCGCAGGCTGGCCGCCGCGGGCGCCACCGTGCTGGCGGTCGCCCGCTCCGAGGAACGCCTGGGCGACCTCGCGGCGTCGATCAACGCGGCCGGTGGCCGCGCGGTCGCGTACCCGACCGACCTCACCGACGAGGCCGCCGTCGGCGCGCTGACCAAGCAGGTCACCGAACAGCACGGCGCGCTCGACATCGTGGTCAGCAACGCCGGTAAGTCGTTGCGCCGCTCGCTGCATCACCAATACGACCGGCCGCACGACTTCGAGCGCACCATCGACATCAACTATCTCGGGCCCATCCGGCTGCTGCTGGGGCTCCTGCCGGCCATGCGCGAAAGCGGCCGCGGGCACATCGTCAACGTGTCCAGCGTCGGGGTGCGCGTCGTGCCGGGCCCGCAGTGGGGCGCGTACCAGGCGTCGAAGGGCGCCTTCGACCGGTGGCTGCGCAGCGTTGCCCCGGAACTGTACGCCGACGGTGTGGAGGTCACCACGGTCTACTTCGCGCTGGTGCGTACGCGGATGATCGAGCCCACGCCCGTCCTGGGCCGACTCCCCGGAATGTCGGCCGATGAGGCCGCCGATGCGATCGCCAAGGCCGTCATCGAGCGCCCGCGCAGCAACGAACCGCCGTGGGTGCTGCCGGCGGAGCTGGCCTCGGTTCTGTTGGCCGGGCCGGCCGAACGCGCGGCGCGACTCTGGTACCGGCGGTTCTTCGCGGATTCCGGCGCCGCCGAGGGCCGGTCGTGACCACCGAAGGGGTGGTCGGCACCGCGGCCCGGGCGCTGCTGCGGTCGCGGCTGCTCGCCCCGCCCTCGCCGCTCGCCACCCTGCGGCTGCTGCGTGAGGCGCGTCGGGGCGGCACCAATCCCTACACCCTGCTGGCGGTCACCGCGGCGCGATGGCCCGACCGGGCCGCGATCGTCGACGACGACGGCGTCTGGGACTACCGCCGGCTGCGGGCGGTGACGGACGCCGTGGCGCGCCGGCTCTCCGGCCACGGTGCCGGGCCCGGCGACGCGGTGGGCATCATGTGCCGCAACGGACGCGGCTTCATCGCCGGGGTGTTCGGCGCCGCCCTGGTCGGCGCGGACGTGGTCCTGGTCAACACGGACTTTCGCAGCGACGCCCTGGGCTCCGCGATGAGCGCGCACCGGATCACCACGATGATCGCCGACGACGAATTCGGCGAACGCGTCCGGGCGGCCGACGAATCGGTCGTCCTGATCGACCCGGCCACGGTCGGCGCCGACGAGGGCGGGCCGCGCCCCGACGTGGCGACGCCGGGCCGGATCGTCCTGCTCACCTCGGGCACCACCGGCACGCCCAAGGGCGTGCCCCGCTCACCGCAATTGCGTTCCGCGGTGGGAGTGTGGGTCACGATCCTGGACCGCACGGGGCTGCGCACCGGGTCGCGAGTGTCGGTGGCAATGCCCATGTTTCACGGGCTCGGGCTGGGCATGCTGATGCTCACGGTGGCCCTCGGCGGCACGGTGCTCACCCATCGCCACTTCGACGCCGAAGCCGCGCTGGCCCAGGCGTCGCTGCACCGCGCCGACGCGTTCACCGCCGTGCCGGTCGTGCTCGCGCGCATCCTCGCGCTGCCCGAGCGGGTGCGCGCCCGCAACCCCGTGCCGTACCTGCGGGTGGTGATGTCGAGCGGGGACCGGCTGGACCCGACCCTGGGCCAGCGGTTCATGGACGCCTACGGCGACATCCTCTACAACGGCTACGGTTCCACCGAGGTCGGCATCGGCGCGCTGGCCACGCCCGCGGACCTGCGGGAGGCGCCCGAGACTGTCGGCAAACCGGTCGCCGGCTGCCCGGTGCGCATCTTCGACAAACACGACCGGCCCGTCGGGCCGCGCGTCACCGGGCGCATCTTCGTCGGGGGCGAGCTGGCGAGCGAGGGCTACACCGGCGGTGGTGCGAAGGCCGTCGTCGACGGCATGACCAGCACCGGTGACATGGGCTACCTCGACGACGCGGGCCGGCTCTACATCGTCGGCCGCGAGGACGACATGATCATCTCCGGCGGCGAGAACGTCTACCCGCGCGCGGTCGAGAACGCGCTTGCGCAGCACCCCGCCGTCGCCGACAACGCGGTCATCGGTGTGCCCGACGAGAAGTTCGGTCATCGGCTGGCCGCGTTCGTGGTGCTGCAGCCGGGCAGCGACACCGACGAGGCGGCGCTGCGGGAGTACCTGCAGGGCAGGGTCTCCCGGTTCGAGCAGCCCCGGGACATCACCGTCGTCGCCAGCATCCCGCGCAACCCGGCGGGCAAGGTCGTACGCAAGGAACTGTCCGGCTAGCGGCGTAGCGAAAGCCTTAGTCCTGCTTGGGTTCCAGGGCGGCCACCTGCTTGCCCAGCCAGTTGGGCGCCAGGACCGAGACGACGGTGGCGCCCGCGGTGGCGCCGATGACGCCGGTCCAGGCGACCGGGCCCATCGGCGTGCAGCCGAAAAAGTGGCTGACGCCGGGGGTTTGGACGATCGCGACCAGCACACCCGCGCTGCCCAGCGCGGTGCCGAGGACGAGCGGGCTGTGGCGGCGGGTCAGCAGCGTCTGGGCGAGCTGCGTGGTGACCAGTGCGGTGAGTCCCATTGTCGACGTGCGGCGTTCGGTGCCCGGCGTCCAGCGACCGATGGCCCAGGCCGCCGTCGCGCCGGCGGCCGTGACGGCGCCCCGGGTGACGATCTGCCGCATCAGGGGGGCGTCGAGGGACGGCGGGGGTCCCGACAGCGTCGCCAACTGGAAGGCGCGATGCAGTTCCTCGGCGTCGCGGTCGACCCCGTCCTCGGCCTCCTCCGGCTCGCGGTATTGCGGGGTGACGGCGACCGCAAGCGCGGGGAACATGTCGGTCAGGAGGTTCACCAGCAACAGCTGACGGGTGCCCACCGGGGCGCGGCCCGTGCCCAGGGCGGTGCCGATCAGGGTGAACAGCACCTCGCCGACGTTCCCGCCGACCAGGATGCTCACCGCGTCGCGCACCCCGCCCCACATCCCGCGCCCCTCGACGAGCGCGTCGAGCAGCACGCCCAGGTCGTTGTCCGTCAGCACGATGTCGGCCGCGCCGCGTGCCGCGGAGGAGCCGCGGCCGCTGACGCCGATGCCCACATCGGCCATCCGGATGGCGGCGGCGTCGTTGGCGCCGTCGCCGACCATGGCGACGGCCTGCCCGCCGGCCTGCAGCGCCGCCACGATCTGTACCTTCTGTTCCGGGCTGACGCGGGCGAAGACCTGGACGTCGGCGGCGACCTTGGCGCGGTCCTCCTCGCCGAACGCGACGAGTTCGGCTCCCGTGATCTCGCGAGCATTCTCCGGCAGCCCCAGCTGGCGGGCGATCGCCCGCGCGGTCACCGGGTGGTCGCCGGTGATCAGCACGACCCGGCGGCCGGCTTCCACCAGCGCCTCGATCAGCGGCCGCGCCGACGCACGCGCGGTGTCGGCCAAACCGACGTAGCCGATCAACTCGAGATCGTGCGCGGCGGCGTCGACGGCGTCGGCGTCGGTGTCCTCCTCGCCGGTCCCGTGCTCCCAGGGGCGCTGCGCCACCGCGAGCACCCGCAGGCCCTGCTCGGCCAGGCGCACCACGAGCGCCTCCGCGCGGTCGTGCTCGGCGCCCGAATCGGCGAACCGGCACCGCGGCAGGACTTCTTCCGGTGCGCCCTTGACCATCAGCATCGGCCCGCCGGCGGACGCCTCTCCGGCCGCCGTGCCGATGGCGGCGGAGTAACCGCGACTGGACTCGAACGGAACCTCGGCGAGCACGGTCCAGTCCGAGGCCCATTGACCGTCGATCGAATTCGCCGCCGTGAGGATCGCCTCGTCGGTGGCGTGCGCGTGACCGCCCCCGTTGTGGGGCTGCGTGCTGCCGCGCGCGGCGGCCCGCAGCACCGCGGCGGACGCCGGGTCGGTCACCTCCGGGAAGGGCGCGTCGGCGCCCGTCTGGTAGGGGACCCCGCGGACGACGCGCAGCCGGTTTTCGGTCAGCGTGCCGGTCTTGTCGAAACACACCGTCTGGACCCGGCCCAGCGCCTCCACGGCCCGCGGGGTGCGGACCAGGGCGCCGCGCCGCGACAACCGCTGGGCCGCGGCCAGCTGGGCCAGCGTGGCCACCAACGGCAGACCCTCGGGGACGGCGGCCACGGCGATGGCCACCCCGTCGGCGACCGCCTGACGCAGCGTTCCCTGATGCAGCAGCGCCAACGCGGTCACCGCCGCGCCGCCGGCCAGGGTCAGCGGCAGCACCTTGCTGGTCAACTCGCGCAGCCGGGCCTGCACCCCGGCCGCCGATTCGACGTCGGCGATCGCCGAGATCGCGCGCTGCGCGGCGGTGCCCGCGCCCGTCGCCACGACGATCGCGCGGGCGTGCCCGGCGACGATGGTGCTGCCCTCGAACAGCATGCTGGCGCGGTCGGAGTCCGCGACCGCCACGGGCTCGACCTGCTTGTCCACCGGCAGCGACTCGCCGGTGAGGAAGGACTCGTCGACCTCGAGGTCCTCGGCCACCAGCAGGCGCGCGTCGGCCGGCACCACCTCGGGGGCGGCCAGGTCGATGATGTCGCCGGGCCGCAGCGACTTGGCGTTCACCGACACCGTCCGTTCGGCGGTGCGGGCCGCCTCCAGCCGGCGGTGCGCGGTGGCCACCGCTGGCAGAACGACGCGGCGCGCGTACTGGTCCTGCTCGGCGAACAGCTCGGCGACCGCCGCCTCGGCCCGCAACCGCTGCACCCCGCCGGCGACCGCGTTGGCGGTCATCACGCCGGCCACCAGCAGCGCGTCCACGCTGCTGCCGACGATCGCCGAGGCCGCCGCCCCCACGGCAAGGATGGGCGTCAGTGGATCGGCGAGTTCGGCACGCGTCGCGGACAGCAACCGGCCCACCTGGCCCGCCGGCCCGCGCAGCGGCGCGAGCAGCGGGTTGTAGGACAGGTCGTCGAGCAGCTGCCGCCACGGCGCGACGCCGGGTTCGACCGCCAGGGGCCGCGTTCGGCTGGCCAGCCGCGAATAGACGATCTCCGGATCCAGGGCGTGCCAGGCGGTCAGCGGCTGCGGCGTCGGATCGGGCAGCCGCAGCACCCGGGAGGCCGCGAAGCTGCCCTGCATCAGCGCGGCGGCGGCGGCGGCGTTGACCGGGTTGAGCCAGCGCTGCACGGCGAACGGGCTCAGCGTGCGGGGGTCGCCGGTGACCAGCAGCAGCCCGGCCAGGGTGCTGCCGCCCTTGGCCAGGCGCACCGCCGACTCGGTCGCCTCGCGGGCCACCGGCAGCGCCGACAGGATGCGCACCGCCGCGGCCAGGTCGGTGCCGGTGATGATGTCGGCCGTCCACGGCGTGGCGGCCTGCGGGTCGTCCAGCGCCACGCCGACGTCGGCGATGGCCAGCGCGGCCAGGGTGTCGGTCGAGGCGAAGTCGCGGTGCAGCGCGGTGATCAGCAGCACGGGCCCGCGGTCGGTGCGCAGGTCGCGCACCAGCTGCAGCAGCGGCGTGCCGGGCGGGTGACTCACGGCGACGCTGGCGGTCAGGTCCTCGGTGCCGGCGACGTGGCGCAGCACCACCCGGCCTCCGGTCCGGTGCGCGATCTGCAGCAGCGGGATCGCGAACGGGTCGACCTCCCAGCCGACGTCGACGCTGCCCACCCGCTCCCCGTCGACGATGAGGTCGGCGTGTTCGAGGCCCTGCGCCGGTGTCGCCGAGGATCCCTGCGCCCGGACCCAGCGCAGGCGGGCGCCGGTGGCGGGCAGCTCGTCGGGGTCGGGTTCGGGCGCTTCCTCGCCGTGCAGCAGCGCGTCGGCGACCTCGTAGACGCGGTCCTCGTCCCACCCGGGGACGTCGCCCCGCGCGCGCAGCACGGCGCGGTTGTCGCCGCGCAGCGCGGCGCCGTCGATGACGACCACCTTGACCCGGTCCAACCGCCGCAGGGCGCCCGGGTCGAGGAACAGCTGCCCGGCGTTGGCCAGTCCGCGGCCCAGGACGGCCGCGAACGTCTGGCGGCCCACGTGCGCCGCCCGGGGCACGCCGG
>NZ_GG770553.1:829801-869130 GCF_000164135.1 Mycobacterium parascrofulaceum ATCC BAA-614
AGCAGCGCGCCGGCCGCATCCTCGGTGCCACCGCCGGCCAGCAGCGCGCCCGCCGCGGCCACCAGCGAGGCGTTCGCGGCCTGGTCGGCGTATTCCTCCACCGGCCCGGCCATCGATCCCTTCGCGGTGTCGATGGCGGCGTCGATGGCGCCGCCGACCACGACGTGGGACGCTTCGCCCGCGGCGGCTGCCGCCCAGTTATGCCGGGGCGCTTGGGATTTGGGCCCGGCGGACGAAATGACCGGGACCACGGGGGCCTGCGGCCGCTTGGGCGAGGCCAGTTCCGGTTCCCGGTCCCGCCATCGCTGCCGGTGCGCCGCGGCCTCGGAGACCTGCAGGCTGCGTTGCGCCAGGTCCAGCAGCGGCGTGCCCACCGCCTGCGTCAGCCCGTTCGCCACCGCGGTCGACGCGCTCAGGGCGATGTCGGTGCCGACGCGGCCCAGCCGCGACTCCAGCACGGCGACCACCCGCGGCTGATGGTTCAGCAGGGCGGCGGCCGCGCGGGCGCTGCGCGGCGCGACGGGGAGCCGCCCCAGCCAGCCCGTCACCGCGGCGCCGATGGCCGCGACGTCCATGACGGCGGCGCTGAACGGGACCAGGATCGCCAGCGGGTTGCCGGGGTCGGCGAACGGCGCGGTCCGGGGCGCCTCCCCCGAAGCGACCAGCGTCAAGTCCGCCGCGACGCTGCAGACGGTTTCGCGCACGCGGTCCAGGAGCGCGTCTCCGTCGGGTTCGTTGTCGAATTCGATCACCAGCCGGCCGAGCGCACCTTCCACGTGGGCCGAGGCCACCCCCGGGATCCTGCGCACCGGCTCCTCCACCGCCGGCGCGTGCTCGTGCCAGCCGGGGAACGGCAGCAACGGATCCAGGTCCAGGTGCACCCGCCGCCCGCTCTGCCAGCGAACCGGCGGCGTGACGCTGGGCCCGGAACCGTTGGGGGGACCGCTCAATCCGATGGCCCGGGTCGTGGTCTGGGCCATCGACTGCACCACCGGAACGGCCAACTCGGCGACCGGGCTGGCCAATGTCTGCAGGGCGCCCGCCGCGCCGGCCGCCGTGGACACACCCGCCCGCACCACCTGCGCGGCCCCGTCGGTCATGCCGGCGACGACGCTGGCAACGCCGGGAATCCTCACTCGGTCACCCTTCGATTACGTCTACCGCGCTAATGATCCTGGGGGGCTGGGGACCTGTCCACAGATGGGGCCGTGGACGCTGCGACGACACCGGATGACGCCGGTGGGTCGGGCCTTCCCACGGGTGACCGGCGGTGCGGTCGCTTCCCTGCGGACAGGTTACCGGCTGGACGGGAAACCGAAGGTGCTGAACAGGCCGGGGTCCAGGAAGACGGTGATGGTGGCGACCCCGGCGTCACCCGCGGTGAGGACGTGGATGGAATGGGCCCGCATCGCCCCGTCGGCGCCGCGGCGGTATTCGGCGACCGCGGGTTGCGCGTTGGCGGCCGTCGGGATCATCGCGATGTCACCGGCCTTGGCGAAGGCACGCGCGGCGAGGAACCGCAGTACCGGATCGCGCCCGGTGAACCAGACAGGCAGGGGCGGCATTTCGAGTTTCACGTCCGCCTGCAGCAGCGCGGTGAGCGCCGCCATGTCCGCGTTCTCGAATGCCGCACAGTAGCGGTCCAGCAGGGCGCGGCGCTCGGCATCGTCGGGCTCGGACAGGCTGTCCTCGGTGGGTGAGAGCTCGGCGAGGCGGGCCCGCGCCCGCTGCAGCGAGCTGTTGACCGCGGCCGGCGTGGTCTCGAGCAGCTCGGCCACCTCGGCGGCGCTGAACTGCACGACGTCGCGCAAGATGAGGACCGCTCGCTGGCGGGCGGGAAGCTCCTGCAGCGCCGTCATCACGGCCAGCCGCAGGCTTTGCCGCGCGGCGACGTTGTCCTCCGGCGTCCGGAACGTCAGCGCGTCGGGAATGGGTTCCAGCCACTCGTGGGGGCCGGCGATCGCGTCGAGGTCGATGTCCGGGTCGATGGATCCTTCGATCACCCCGGCCGGCAGCACCCGCCGGGCGCGGTGCTGCAGGGCGCGCAGGCACGCGGTGGTCGCGATCCGGTACAGCCACGTTCGCAACGCCGCGCGCTCCTCGAACGCCTGGTAGCCGCGCCAGCCGTTGAGATAGGTTTCCTGGACCAGGTCCTCGGCGTCGTGCACCGACCCGAGCATCCGGTAGCAGTGCGCGATCAGCTCGGCACGAAACGGCGTGGCCTGCGCGATGAAATCCTCTCTGGCCGGCACGGCTTCTCCTATCTCGGCTGCGACCGAACGCTACTCCTGTACAGAGACGGCGGGCCGCCGAAATTCATCGGTCCGCGGGCGATGAATTCGCGCGCCGCACCGCATCTCCATTGGTGGACGCACGTTTCCCACGGAGAGCGGAGGACGACATGAACGAGCTGGATGGCCTGGCGGGCAGCACGGCGATCGTGACCGGGGCGAGCCGCGGATTCGGCCGCGCCATCGCCGGCGCGCTCGCGGGCGCGGGCGCGCGGGTGGTCGGTGTGGCGCGCACCCGGTCGGGTCTCGAGGAGACCCATGACGAGCTGGGTGCCGGCTTCGTCCCGGTGGTCGCCGACGCCGCCGACCCCGCGACGGCGCAGCGGCTCATCGACGAATACCGGCCGCGGACACTGGTGTTGAGCGCCGGGGCCGCACCGCGCATGAGCCCGCTGCAGGAGCAGAGCTGGGACAGCTTCAGCCGGAACTGGAATGTCGATGTCGCGCAAGCCTTTCACTGGACCCGCCACGCGCTGCGACGTCCGCTGGCTCCGGGCGGCTCCGTGATCGTCATGTCCAGCGGCGCCGCGATGGCCGGGTCGCCGCTGAGCGGCGGGTACGCGGGGGCGAAGGCCGCGGTCAGGTTCATCGCCGGCTATGCCGCCGCCGAGTCGCAGCGGGCCGGGCTCGGGATCCGCTTCGTGGCCGTCCTGCCCCGGCTGACGCCGGCCACCGACCTGGGCGCCGAGGCCGTCGCGGCCTACGCCCGACGCCAAGGGGTGGACGTCGACACGTTCGTGCGGGCCGGCGGGCCCCCGCTCACCGCGGAGCAGGTGGGCCGGTCGGTCCTGGAGATCGCCGGCGGCGCCCCCGGGAGCGGCGACGCGTTCCTGTTGACGTCGAGCGGCCTGGCGGCCGTGGCCTGAGACCACGAAACGGCAAGGAGGACAACGCCATGAACACACCCCCCATCGTGTCGGCGCCGGAATGGGCCGCCGCGCGCGACCGACTCCTGGTGCGGGAGAAGGAAGTGATGAGAGCCCACGACGCCCTTGCCACGGCGCGCCGGCGGATGCCCTGGCTGGCCGTCGACGACGGCTACGCGTTCGAGGGGCCGGAGGGCCCGGTGAGGCTGCGGGAGCTGTTCGCGGGCCGGCGTCAGCTGATCGTGTACCGCGCCTTCTTCGAACCCGGCGTGGACGGCTGGCCCGACCACGCCTGCCGCGGCTGCTCGATGATCGCCGACCACGTCGGACACCTCGCCCACCTCAACGCGCGCGACACCACCCTGGTGTTCGCCTCGCGGGCACCACAGCCCGACATCGCGCGGTTGAAGGCCCGGATGGGCTGGCGGATGCCGTGGTTCACGCTGACCGACGATTTCGATGCCGACTTCGGCGTGGACCAGTGGCACGGCACGAACGCGTTCATCCATGACGGCGACCGCGTGTTCCGGACCTATTTCATCAACAATCGCGGCGACGAGGCGCTGGGCAACACGTGGAGCTACCTCGACATGACCGCGCTGGGACGCCAGGAGAACTGGGAGGACTCACCGGACGGGTACCCGCAAACCGCGCCCTACGAGTGGTGGGAATGGCACGACGCATACGGCGAGCACGCGCCGTCGCGGTGGTTCGGCGAGCCCGATCCCGACGATCCGAACGACCCGCGCCCGGCGCGCGGCGGCTAAATCCGGCCGCCCCGCATTTCGCGTTCCCGGCCCCGAATAACACGAATGCGCGGTAGCCGTCCGACGGCTACGCGCGCAATATTCGGCCGAGAAAATTCGGGCTACAAAATTCGGTGGTTTGCCCTGTTGACGTGGTAGCCCGCCGGGAACGACTTCTCGATGACCTGCAGCTGGTGGTCCACCCGGGACTCGAGCTCGAGGACCACGCAGCTATCGCCGACGGCCTTCGATTCGAGGACTATGTACCGCTGGCCGCAATCCATGATGGGATCACCTGAGTGCAATGTTTCGACGGGCACCAATTCCGGGCTTCCGTTTGATTCCACCCGTCACACGCTAGGTCAAATTCGCGGTTCAGGGAATAGTCTTCCGGCCACCCGCGGCGGTTCACTGCGCCGCGGGCTGCTTGAAGAACACGCTCACGTGGCGGATGCGCCCGTCGTCGCCCCGCTCGAACACGATGCATTCGGGCCAGCGCTTGGTGACGCCGTCGATATCGAACGCCTCGGTCAACTCGACGTAGGACAGGCGGGCGTCGACGTGCGAAACCCGGTGCACGTCAAGCCGATGTCCCGACAAGTTGGTGAGGACCTGGCGTAGGTAGGCGACGTAGTGGTGCTTGCCCTCGACGACGTCGCAGAACGGGCCCTCGCGGACCAACCCGTCGTCGGCGATGGTCGCGGCGAGACCGTCCCAGTCGTGCGCGGCCAGGCACTGCAGATAGCGCTCGACCACACCCGCTTCGGTCACGTCTTCTCCACCCACCACACAGTAGGGGAGGGGAGCGGGCGGGGAAACGGGTTCGCCGAAGCGCTGCGCCCGGGCCGGGGATGCGGGAAAGAATGGGGCGATGAGCGGACCCCCTTCCCCGCCGACGGCGCCGACCTGCTACCGGCACCCGGGCCGCCCGACGTATGTCCGCTGCAACCGTTGCGAGCGGTACATCTGCGGGGACTGCATGCGCAGCGCGGCCGTCGGGCACCAGTGCGTCGAGTGCGTCCGGGCGGGCGCGCGGACCATCCGGCAGCCGCGCACCCGCTTCGGCGGGCGGCAGCGGTCGGCCGCCCCGGTGCTCACCTACGCGCTGATCGCGATCAACGTGCTGGCGTTCGTGCTGCAACTGGCGGCGGGGAATCTGGAAAGGCAGCTCGCGTTGTGGCCGCCGGCGGTGGCCGACGGTCAGTATTACCGCTTGGCGACGTCGGCGTTCCTGCATTACGGGGCGACGCATCTGGTTTTCAACATGTGGGCGCTGTATGTGGTCGGCCCGCCGCTCGAAAGCTGGCTGGGCCGGCTGCGTTTCGGCGCGTTGTATGCGATGAGCGGATTGGGCGGTTCGGTCCTGGTGTACCTGGTTTCGCCGCTCGACACGGCGACCGCCGGCGCCTCGGGTGCGATCTTCGGCCTGTTCGGCGCCACCTTCGTGGTCGGCAAGCGGCTGGCGGTCGACGTCCGCTGGGTCGTCGTGGTGATCGCGATCAACCTGGTCTTCACTTTCCTTGTCCCGTTGATGAGTTCGCAGCGCATCAGCTGGCAGGCGCACGTGGGCGGGCTGGTGACGGGCGGGCTGGTCGCCGCGGCCTACGTCTACCCGCCAAGGCAGCGCCGGAACATGATTCAGGCCGCGGTGACGGCCACCCTGGTCGTGTTGTTCGCGGCGCTGGTCTGGTGGCGCACCGCGGAGCTGCTCGCGGAGTTCTCCGCATGAGCTGGTGGACCGCCCACTCCGAGCACACGCTGACCGAGGACGTGCCCGCGCCGCCGGGCGCGGTCCGCGACTTCTACGTGGACCTGGACAACATCAAGCTGGTGCACCCGCTGATCGTGTTCGTGGAGACGTTGTCGCGCACCGAAACGCCGGACGGATACGAGCACTGTTACCGGGTGCGCGACCGGATCCCGTTGGGCCCGTTCACCATCAAGGTCGCCTATCGGGCCCGGCTGCGGGTGCCGGCGGTGGGTGACGTGCTGACCGAGGCCGACCAGTCGCCGGGGGTGCGGCTGCGCGGAACGGTGAGCTTCGCGCCGATCGCCGCGGGCACCCGGGTGACCGAGCGGATTCGGATCGCGGCGCCCCGCCCGCTCGCCCCGGTGACCACGCGCGAGGCCGTCAAGGCGCACATCGCGATGCTGGCCGGCATCCGCCGCCACTTCGAGACCCGATGATCAGCCGCCGGTCTTGATGGTGTCGAACTCGATGATCCCGCGAATGTTGCGGCCCTCGCGCAGGTCCGTGAATGCGTCGTTGATCTCGTCGAGCCGGTAGTGTCGGGTGACCAACTCATCGAGTTTCAACTCACCGGCCTGATACAGCGACAACAGCATCGGCACGCTCGTGCGCGGATTCATCCCGCCGTAGAGCGCTCCCCGCAGCTGTTTGGCCGACAGCGTCATCTCCTGCAAAACCAACGGAACCGGCGGCTCGGTGAAGGGGGTGATGCCGGTCAGCACGCAAATCCCGCCCTTGCGCAGCAACGCCATCGCCGCCGGGATCAGGTCCACGTGCACGACGCCGGGGCTGACGACGACGCGGTCGGCCATGACGCCCGCGGTGATATCTCTGACCAACGGTATCGCTTCCCCGGCGGAGGCGGCGGTATGCGTGGCGCCGAAGAGCTTGGCCGAATCTCGCTTGGAGTCAACCGGATCCACTGCGACGACATACTTTGCGCCGACGGCGCGCGCACCCTGCAGCGCGTTCATCCCGACGCCCCCGGTGCCGATGACCACCACGGTGTCGCCGGGCTCGGTTCCCGCCGACACCGTAGCGGAGCCCCAACCGGTGCTGACGCCGCACGACACGAGGGAGGCGGCATGGAACGGGATCGCGTCGCCGATCTTGATGACGGACCTTTCCGACAGCACCGCATATTCCGCGAAGGTGCCGAGCTGACCGTAAGCCAACAGATCCTCTTCGCCGAGATGCCTGCGGCAGGTACCGTCGGTGGGCATCTCCCGCACGAACAGGCTCGCGCCGATATCGCAGATGTAGCTCTGCCCGTTCACACAAAACCGGCAATTGCCGCATGCCGGAATGAACGAGAGGGCCACCCGATCCCCCGGCTGCACCGTCGACACGTTCGGCCCGACTTCCTCGACGACACCGGCACCCTCGTGACCCCCGAGCAAGGGGAACCAGTCCGGCGCGGGCTGACCGCTGGCCGCCAGCGCCTCTGGAGTCGGCACCACATCGCCGGTGAACAAGTGGTCGTCGGAGTGACAGATTCCGGCGACGGCCATCCGCACCAGGACCTCACCGTTGCGGGGCGGGTCGAGTTCGATCTCGCGGATCTCCCAGTCCCTGCCGACCCCGCGGATCACCGCGGCCTGACACTTCATTGCGACCTCCTTGACAGCTTCACCGCGCGATCCATTCCGACGACAACGCGAACTCCGAAAGGTACTTCGTTGAACTCCAGCCGCCGTCGACGACGATCGTCTGCCCATTGATGAAGCTGCCGGCCGGCGAACACAGGAAGGCGACGGTGCCGGCGATGTCATCGACGGTGCCCAAGCGCTGATGCGGCGTCATCTCGGTGTTGATCTTGCGGAATCGCTCGTCCTGCAGGCGTTCCTCGACCATCGGCGTCAGCGTCACACCGGGCGCGACGGCGTTACAACGGATGCCGGCCGACCCGTACTGGCAGGCGATGTGTGTCGTCAGCGCGGTCAGCCCGCCCTTGGCCGCGGAATAGGCGCCACCACGCAGTCCGCCGATCACCGCGAACGTCGATGTGATGTTGATGATCGCCGATCCGGGTCGCATGTGGGGCAGGACGTCACGCGCAAGCCGGAACGGTGCCCGCAGCATCAAATCCAGGAAGTGGTCCAGTGTTTCGTCGTCGGTCTCGTGGAGCGGCTTGGGGCTGCCCACCCCGGCATTGTTGATCAGGAAGTCGATGCGACCCCAGCGAGAGACCGCGAGGTCGACGATGCGTCGCGGGGCGTCGTCGTGGGTCAGGTCGACGGCGAGTGTCGCGACGCGATCGGGATCGTCGACCGCCCTTTCCAGTTCGGCGAGCCGGTCGTTATCGCGGGCGGCACCGACGACCGCCATGCCCATCTCGGCGAGTTTGGTTGCACACCCCAAGCCGATGCCGCTGCTTGCTCCGGTGACTATCGCGACCTGCATTTCACCCGTCCTTGGTTCGGGCGCGGCGACCCGCCGCGCCCGGCTTCGCCGCGCTTGTGATCGCCGCGGAGGTCAGCGCCGCCCGGATCCGATGTTTGAGTATCTTGCCCGCGTCGTTCTTCGGCAGCGCATCCCAGATGACCACCTGTTCCGGCGCCTTGAATTTCGCGACCCCCTTGCTCTCCAGGAGCGCGAGCATGCCGGCGACGTCGGGCCTCGCCGCACCCGCGGGCACGATCACCGCGCAAGCCCGCTCCCCGGTTCTCTCGTCGGGGAGCCCGACGACGGCGATTTCGGCGATGCCCGGGTGGTCGGCGAGCAGGTCCTCGACCTCCTTGGCCGAGATGTTCTCGCCGTTGCGGATGATGACGTCCTTGGCCCGACCCGTCACGAGCAGGTATTGGCCATCGACCCAGCGTCCCAGATCGCCGGTGTGGAAAAACCCTTCGGCATCCAGGGATTCGGCGTCGTCTTCGGGATGACGGTAACCCAAGAGCATCTGGGGACCGCGCACGCAGATTTCGCCGTCACCAGCGGGCGCGGTTTCGTGTGGGACGAGCTTGACCTCGGCGATCCCGGGCCGCCCGTCGGTGTCCGCGGCGTGATCGGCTTCGTCATGACGTGGTGCGCCGACGGTCGCCACGGGGACCTCGGTGCAGCCGTAGACCCGGGTGACCACCGCCCGGTCGAAATAGCCGGCGGCGCGGCGGATGAGTGAGGGCGACACCGATGCGCCGCCGCAGATGAACACCTTCAGGTCGGGCAGGCGGGTGTGGGCGTGCTCGGCGGCGGTCAGCAGCTGCTGAAGAAACGGTGTCGCGCCGGCCAGATGGGTGCACCGCTCGTCGTTCATGAGCGCCACGGCCCGCACCGGATCCCACCGGTCCATCAGCACCGCGGTGGTGCCCAACAACAGCGGGCATTCGAACGTGTAGATCGAACCGCCGATGTGGGCGATCGGCGACGGGACCAGGAAGGTGTCGCCCGGATCGATCAGCCAGTGATCGCGGAGCTGGCAGATCAGGGCGTGTAGCGAATTGCTGCTGTGCAGGACACCTTTCGCGCGGCCCGTGGTGCCGGAGGTATAGAGAACCATCCGGACCGCGTCGGGATCCAGGGGGAGCGGCCCCGGCGCTTCCGACCCGTCGAACAGGGCCGGATACGACGTGTGTGGGCCGGGCTGCTCCGTTTCGGAGCCGCGCAGCAGCACAACTTCGGGTGCCCGGCTCATCGCGGCGGTCACCCGATCGAGCATGGCCGCATAGTCATGGCCGCCGAATTGCCTCGGGACGAAGACCATCCGTGCCTCGACGTCATCGAGGATGAACCGTAGATCATGGTCGCGCAGCGACGGCAGGATCGGGTTCACCACCATCCCGGCCAGCGTCGCGGCCAGGTAGATGACGGCGGCCTCGTGCCAGTTCGGCAGCATGAGCGAGATGACACTGCCGGTCGGCATGCGCGCGAGCAGGGCGCCCGCCAGCGCACTGGCCTGGGCATGCAACGTTGCGCAGTCCAGCCGAATCTCCTTGTCGACCAACACGGTTCGCTGCGGCGTGGACCGCGCGGCCGTGCGGAGTGAATCGGCCAGCGTGGTGCGCACCCATAGTCCGCGCCGATACGCCTTTGCCGCTCGTGCGGTGTCGTGCGGGACCGAGCCGATCACATGACCGACCTAACCGCTCACGCGGCGCATGGTCAATGCATAACGAAAGCTGGATGACAGATGGGTGTTCACCGTCACCTGGGCGATTTCGCCCTCGGAGGTCTTATAGGTGCGCTGCATCTGCAGTGCCGCCGTCCCGGCCTCCACGCCGAGGCCGTCGGCCAGCCCGGGCGAGAGCACGACCGCGGCGATCTCCTGGTGCAACTCGGCGATGCTCACGCCGAACAGGTCTTCGATCAAGGGAAAGATCGGACCGGTGTGGCGATGCAACAGCCGACCGACCGCGGCGAACGTGCGGCTGATGTAGTACTCCGTGCGGCACATGGGCGCCGACGCGCCCTCGGCCTGGCGGTAGCCGCGCACCGACAGCCATTGAGTGCCGGCCTGCAGGCCGGTGCGTGCGGCGATCTCGGCGTCGATCGTCACCATCTCGTTGGATTCGATGGTCAGCTGCGCCCCGGCCGCGAAGGCGAGCAGGTCATCGATCGACATCGCGTCCTGCGCATAGGAACTCGTGGCCGAACGGGGAACCACTCGGGTGCCCGCCCGCGGCCGCGACGTGACAAGGTTGTCCTCCCGCAGCCGGCGCAGCGCCTCGCGGATCGTGTATCGGCTGGCCGCGAATCGCTCACACAGTTGGTGTTCGGTCGGCAGCCGTGAGCCCACCGGGTAGACACCGTCGACGATCTCTTTCCGCAGTGTGCGCGCGATCTGCAGATAGCGGTGATCGGTGGCGATGGCCGGGGGCATCAGCGGCCGCCCCCCGACCGGCGCAACGACAGCACGCTGCCGTCACCGTCGGCCGAAATGTAGAGCGTCCCGTCGGGTCCCGCTGTGATGCCGGCGAAGGGGCCCTGTGGCCCGGAGAACGGTGGCATGCCTTTGAGCGGTTTCGGGGTGACACCCGGTGGCGGGCCGATCGGCAACCCGGATGCGATGATTCGCTTGGTCTTGCCGTCCAGGTCGAACGCAATCACTTGCTTGGCGCCGGCGTCGACGATGTAGAGCACCTCGTCGCGGACCATAATGCCCTGCGGGCGTTGCAGATCGGCGACCACGGTGTCGATGCCCGACCCGTTCACCCGCGCCACCGTGCCGTCGCCGGCCTGCGCTACCAGGCACGTCCCGTCGGCGTCGACCGCCACGCCGACCGGTTCCCGCAGGTCGCTGGCCAGCACCCGGACGTCACCCGCTCGCACCGACAGCAGCCGTCCGGTGCCCAGCTCGGCGAATACGACGCCGTGCGAAGTGAGCGCCACACCGTAGAGCTGGTCGAAACCGTCTGCGAGCACCTCACATTCGCTGACCGCCGGTCGGTAGCGGGCGACCTGTCCCCCCGATGTCGTCACCACGAACTCGCCGGGTCCGCTGGCCGTCACACCGCGCAGGAATCCCGGATAGCCCGGGCTGAAGAGCATTCCGACGGTGTGCAACGACCCGTCGGGCAGCACGGCGTAGAAGTACGTGCCGTCGGCGACATAGAGTCGCCCGTCGTCTCCCATCGTCAGGTCGAGGGGCCAATTGAGCCCGCCGGGTAACACCGTCCGGGTGGCGCCGTCCGCCGATATCGCGGTGATCTCCCCGGTGAAGTTGGAGACCAGCAGCCGGTCGTCGACGAATGTGCAGTTGTCCAGGCCCGGGCTGAGCTGTGCCAGCAGACGCCGCTCGCCGCTGCGCGGATCGATGCGCAGCACCTGCCCGGTCGCGACCTGAGTTGACACGATATGGCCCTGCGCGTCGAACTTGACCGAGTCCGGCACGCCGAGATCGCTTGCGACGCACTGCGGTTCGCCCCCGTCGGGGTCGATGCGCCAGATTTCGTTGGCGCCCATCACCGGAAAGTAGAGCAGACCGTCCGGGCCGGCTTCCATCGCGTTGGGCGACGGCACGTTGTCCAGCAGCACCCGGGGCGGCCCGCCGGCCAGATCGAGTTCCAGCAGACGCCCGCCTTCGCGACATTCACCGATGAACAACCGGCCCCGGTGAAAGGTGATGCCATTGGCCGACGGAACGTCGTCGCGCAACACCCGGGTTCGGCCGGCGGTGTCGAGCACGCTGACCCGACCGTCCATGACCTCGGTCGCGTACAGATTGCCACGGGCGTCGAACGCGACGTCGTCGGGTGCGACGATGCCGCCGCCCGTGGCGCTGACGGTGCCCAACTGCCCGCTGCGGCAATCCAGCGAGCTGATCTGACTGCCGGTCACCTGCGCGATATAGACGCGGCCGTCGGGGCCGGTGCGCAGACCGTTCGCGCCGAACAGGCGGCTGGGAGCGGTCACCCGCTCCAGCCGCCAGGACTCCGCGACTTCGACCGCACGGCTCGCGGAAACCGGGGAGGCATACCGCGACGGCTGCGCGTCGACGGCGTTCGAGAGGGACACGTGCGTTGCCTCGATCCTTCCCTGCTCGGCGGAAGTGACCATTGGGCCGGACGCTATCAAAGCCAAGCTAGTCCAGACAATAGCCATCGATCCATCACGTCCAGCCTTGACAGCCGAGTTCCACGATGGGAATAGTGTTCTCCAAGCGACAGAACGCGATATTTTGTCCGGACAAGATTGCTGCACATCCCGTGGTGGGCGGAAGTAGGCCATGGAGGACCTCCTCAGACTCGACGGCCGCATCGTTGTGGTATCCGGCGCCGGAGGCGGCGGTATCGGCACCACCGTTGCGGCGATGACCGCCCGGGCGGGGGCCACCGTGATCGCGGTGAGCCGGTCGAAGGAGAACCTCGACGAGCACGTCGTTCCGCTCGCCCAGGAGGGTTTGGCGGTTATTCCCGTTGCGGCCGACGCGTCGACGGACGAGGGCATCGCCTCGGTGGTCGGGCACACCCGCGATGCCGTCGGGGAGCTTTACGGTCTGGTCAATGTCGCCGGCGGCGCGGCGCCGTCGACGTGGATGCCGTCGACCAGGGTGACTCGCGCCGACTGGCGAACCATCTTCGCCGACAACCTCGAGACGGCCTTCTTCATGAGCCGCGCCGTCGCCGCCGAACTGGTCGCGCAACAGCGGCAAGGATCGATCGTGTCGATCTCCTCCATCAGCGGCATGAACACCGCGCCGTTTCACATCGCCTACGGGACCGCCAAGGCCGCCATCACGGCGATGACCCGCACCATGGCCCTCGAGCTGGCGGAGGCCGGAATCCGGGTGAACGCGGTGGCTCCCGGCGTCACCGAAACCGCGGCCTCGCGTACCTACGTCGACGATGATCCCGACCGGGATCGGCAGGCCATCGCGATGGGGCGGCGCGGACGGCCCGAGGAGCAGGCCGGCGCGATCCTGTTCCTGCTGTCGGACTTGTCGAGCTACATCACCGGCCAGACCCTGCTCGTCGACGGTGGGCTCGACCTCAAATGGAGCCATCTGGGCGCAGACAACACCTCTTTGTTCCTCAAGGACGAATCCTTCCGCGCGGCGATTAGGAGGATGTGATGACCGACCTGGCCAAAAACGCGAATTCCGCAGCGGCCGAGGAGCTGTCGCACCCGATGACAATCGGCGTCGAGGCGTACATCAGTGAGAGCTACGCGCGCGCCGAACGCGACAAACTCTGGCGGAAGGTCTGGCAGCAGGTCGGCCGGGTCGAGGAGCTGCCCGAGGTGGGCAGCTACCTGAGCTACGACATCCTGGACGACTCGATCATCGTGGTGCGCACCGGCGACCACGAATTTCACGCCCATCACAACGTCTGCATGCATCGCGGTCGGCGGTTGATCGACACACCCGAAGGCGCGAAGAACGCCCGCGGCCGCACCCGCAAATCGTTCGTCTGCGGATTCCACGGCTGGACCTATGGCCTGGACGGTGCGTGCACGCACATCCGTGAACAGCAGGACTGGCAGGAAGCGCTGACGCCCGACAACACCCACCTCCGGCCGGTCAGGGTCGACACCTGGGGCGGTTGGCTGTGGATCAACATGGACCCCGACTGCGAACCGCTGGCCGATTACCTGTTCCCGGCCGCGAAGATCCTGGATCCCTTCGGACTGGAGAACATGCGCTTCAAGTGGCGCAAGTGGCTGGACTTCGACTGCAACTGGAAGGTGGCGCTCGAGGCCTTCAACGAGACCTACCACGTCTACACCACGCACCCGGAGTTCAACCAGTTCGGTGAGTTCAAGGGCTGGGCGAAGGCGCAAGGCAAGCACAGCAACATCGGTTACGACGCACCGGAAGACTTGGAAGCCACCAAATCCAAGATCCGGTTGGGCACGGGTGCCGATCCGCGGGTGTCGACCGCGCAGATGCAGGTGTACACGATGGAGGAAACCAACGCCACCACCACGCAGACGCTGGTGGATGCCGCCAAGCGGCTGGTCGACGAGCTGCCCGAGGGCACACCGGCGGACAGAGTTCTCGAACACTGGCTGGCGTCGGCGCGCCGCGACGACGAAGCCCGCGGCGTGATCTGGCCGACGATCCCGCCCGACATCCTCGGGCAGGCCGGCACAGCATGGCAGGTCTTTCCGAACTTCCAGATAGGCCAGGGCCTGACCAGCGCGCTGTGTTACGGCGCGCGGCCGCATCCCAGCTACAACCCGGACAGATGCATCTTCGAGGTTTCGGTGTTCGAGCTGTACCCCAAAGGCGAAGAACCCCAGACGGAATGGGAGTACACACCGGTCGGCGACCCCAGGTGGCGGTCGGTGCTGCCGCAGGACTTCTCCAACATGGCCGCCGTCCAGCGGGGCATGAAATCCCTCGGCTTTCCGGGCACCAAGCCCAACCCGTACCGCGAACGCAGCACCGTCAACCTGCACTACCAATTGTCGAAATACATGGGTACCGGCGCGCCCCGGAAACTTTCGGATGAGGAGCAGCCACACGCATGACCCGCGAGCTGGACAATCACCAAGACAATTGCGGGCCGACCCGGACGCCCGACGACATCGATATTCTCGCGCTACGCGAAAAGTACCGGCTCGAACGGGAAAAGCGGCTGCGCAAGGAAGGTTCCAAGCAATACATCGAATTGGAGGACGACTTCGCGGGCTACTACGAAGTCGACCCCTACACGCCCGTGACGCCGCGCGCCCCGATCGCCGAGGACATCGACGTGGCGGTGCTCGGCGGCGGCTTCGGAGGCCTGCTGTCCGCCGTTCACCTGAAGAAGGCGGGCGTCGACGACGTGCGGATCATCGAGCTCGGCGGTGACTTCGGCGGTGTCTGGTACTGGAACCGCTATCCCGGAATTCAGTGCGACAACGAATCCTACTGTTACATACCGCTGCTCGAAGAGCTCGACTTCATGCCGTCGAAGAAATTCGCCGACGGTGCCGAGATCTTCCAGCACTGCCGGAACATCGGCAAACACTTCGGCCTCTACGACTCGGCGATCTTCTCCACCCAGGTGCGGGACCTGCGTTGGGATGAGGAGATCAAACGCTGGAGAATCGGCACCAACCGCGGCGACGACATCCGTGCCCGGTTCGTGGTGCTGGCGTCGGGCCCGTTCCACCGGCCGAAGCTTCCCGGCATTCCCGGGATCAAGGACTTCAAGGGACACGCTTTCCACTCGTCGCGGTGGGATTACGACTACACCGGCGGCGACACGGGCGGCAACCTGCACAAGCTCGCGGACAAGAAGATCGCCGTCATCGGGACCGGCGCCACCGCCATCCAGATCGTCCCGTTCCTGGCCCGAGACGCCCAGCACCTCTACGTCTTCCAGCGCACCCCCTCGACGGTCGACGAGCGCAACAACGCGCCCACCGACCCGAAGTGGGCGAAGTCGTTGCGGCCGGGCTGGCAGAAGGAGCGGCAACGCAATTTTCACTCGTGGACGTTCGAGGGCATGGCGCCGGGCCAGCCGGACCTGGTGTGTGACTTCTGGACCGAGCTCGGCCGCAACACCGCCGCGCGGGTCCTCGCCCTGGATGACCCCGCGTCGATGACCCCCGAGCAGTTCATGGCCATCCGTGAGGAAGAGGACTACAAGTTGATGGAGCGGCTGCGCCGCCGCATCGACGCGATCGTCGAGGACCCGCAGACCGCGGAGGCGCTGAAGCCCTACTACCGGTTTCTGTGCAAGCGGCCGCTGTCCAACGACGAATACCTGCCGACGTTCAACCGGCCCAATGTCACTCTCGTCGACGTCTCCGATTCCAAAGGCGTGGAGCGGATCACCGAAAAGGGATTGGTGGCCAACGGCGTCGAGTACGAAGTCGACTGCATCATCTATGCCAGCGGCTTCGAGATCACCACCGACATCAGCCGGCGCCATTCGATCCAGACGATCCGGGGACGCGACGGATTGTCGCTGTTCGACCACTGGCGCGATGGCTATAAAACGCTGCACGGGATGACCAGCCGGGGATTCCCGAACCAGTTCTACACCGGCTTCACCCAGGTCGGCATCTCCGCCAACATCGCCGCCAACTACGAGGTGCAGGGCGAACACATCGCCTACATCATCGCTCAAGCCCTGGCCCGGGGTGTGGCGACCGTGGAGCCGAGCCAAGGCGCGCAGGACGATTGGTGCGCCACGATCCGGCAGACCGCCGTCGACAACTCGGCGTTCGACGCCCAGTGCACGCCCGGCTATTACAACAACGAAGGTGGCGGTGGGGGTGAGGGAATCCGATCGCACCTGGGTGAACCGTATGGGCCGGGGTTCTACGCCTTTGGCGACGTGCTGCGGGTCTGGCGCGACAAGGGCGACCTGGAAGGGCTGGTCTTGGACTCATGACGGTCGCGAGATTTGACGACCGCGTGGCCGTCGTGACCGGCGCCGGCCGCGGGCTGGGTCGCGCGTACGCGCAACTGCTCGCCGAGCGGGGCGCCAACGTCGTCGTCAACGACCACGGCGGCAGCCTCGCCGGCGACGGGGCCGATGCCGCCCCGGCCGGGCAGGTGGTCGATGCGATCAGGGCGGCCGGAGGCGAAGCGGTCGCCTGCACCGCGTCGGTCGCGACCCGCGACGGCGCCGCCGCGATCGTCCGGACCGCCCTCGAGCGCTACGGCCGGATCGATGTCCTGATCCACAACGCCGGCAACGTGCGGCCCGCGTCGCTGAACGAGATGGAGTACGAGGACTTCGACGCGGTGCTCGACGTACATCTGCGCGGAGCGTTCAACGTTGTGCGACAGGCCTTTCCGGTCATGTGCCGGGCGGGCTACGGGCGGATCGTACTCACCTCGTCGATCGGGGGCCTGTACGGAAACCGCAACGTGGCCAACTACGCGGCCGCCAAGGCGGGTGTGATCGGGTTGTCCAACGTCGTGGCGCTCGAAGGTGCCGCCGACGGCGTGACGTGCAACGTGATCGTGCCGGCCGCGGTGACCAGGATGGCCGAGGGCATCGACACCTCGGCGTACCCACCGATGGGCCCGGAGCTTGTTGCTCCTGTCGTGGGCTGGCTGGCACACGAATCCTGTTCGGTGAGCGGGGAGATGTTCGTCGCCCTGGCGGGCCGCGTCGCGCGCGCGGTCATCGCCGAAAGCCCCGGCGTTTGCCGGCCGTCGTGGACGATCGAGGACGTCGGCGAGCACTTCGATGCGATCCGAAACATCGAGGCACCGCTGATCTTTCCGGTCCTGCCGGACGGCCACGCCGAGCACATCCGCTACAGCTTCGGCTTGGCGCACCGGTCCAATGATCGGGGCGCGCTACATGGCTGATCGGGGGCGCCGGGGCCCGATGACCGGTGTGCGCGTCGTCGATCTCACCGCGATGGTGATGGGGCCGTACTGCACCCAGATCATGGCGGACATGGGCGCCGATGTAATCAAAGTCGAACCCCCACAGGGCGATAACACCCGGTACATCTCGGTAGGTCCCGCGCCGGGCATGAGCGGGGTCTTCGTCAACGTCAACCGGGGCAAGCGCAGCGTCGTGCTGGACCTGCAAACCGATACCGGAAAGCGCGCCTTGCGCGCACTTGTCGAGACCGCCGACGTGTTCATCCACTCGATGCGCGCCAAAGCAATCGCCAGGCTCGGGTTCGGATACGAGGATGTGGCCGCGGTCAATCCGGAGATCGTCTACACCAATTGCTACGGGTATGGGCGCCGTGGGCCCGATCGTGACCGGCCCGCCTACGACGACACCATCCAGGCGGAATGCGGCCTGCCGGCGGTGCAGCAACAGCTGACCGGCGAGGCCGACTACGTCGGGACCATCATGGCCGACAAGATTGCGGGGTTGACGGCGCTGTACGCGACCACGATGGCGCTGTTCCATCGCGAGCGCACCGGACAGGGGCAAGAGGTCGAGGTCGCCATGTTCGAGACGATGGCCTCGTTCATGCTCGTCGAACATGCCAACGGCGCCCTGTTCGACCCTCCCCTTGGCCCTGCGGTGTATCCGCGCACCGTGGCGCCCAACCGCCGCCCGTACCGCACCAGCGATGGCTACATCGCCGCGTTGATCTACAACGACAAGCACTGGAACGCTTTCATCGAAGCCGTGCGCCCGCCTTGGGCAAGCGAGCTGTATTCCACGCTGGAACAGCGCGCCCGCGAGATCGACACCGTGTACGGGCTGGTGGCCGAGACGATGAAAGAGCGTTCCACCGCGGAGTGGCTGGCGCTACTGCGCCAACTCGAAATCCCGGCCGCACCGCTGAACACACCCGGCGCGCTGTTCGACGATCCCCATCTCAACGCCGTCGGCATGTTCGAGACGGTGGACACCCCGCACGGGCCGGTGCGTTTCCCGGGCGTACCCACCTGGTTCTCGCAGACGCCGGGCCGGATCGCGGGACCGGCGCCCGAGCTCGGCGCGCACACCGAGGAAGTGCTCGCCGAAATCAGCGCGAGCAGACACAAAGTCGCCCCAAATCTTCGTCCACAGGACGATTTTGCGACTGCTCGCGAAGGAAGGGATCTTTAACCATGGGTGTGCCCGTCTACAAGCGCATTCTCGACCTGTTCGAGGCCGAGGGGGTGAATACCCTGTTCGGCATTCCGGACCCGAACTTCGTGCACATGTTCGCCGAGGCCGACGCCCGCGGGTGGTCGGTGGTCGCACCACACCACGAACTGAGCGCGGGATTCATGGCGGAGGCGGCGTCGCGCATGACGGGTAAGCCGGGGCTGTGCATCGGCACGCTCGGCCCGGGAATGGCCAACATCGCCGGAGCGATCCAATGTGCGTTGGTGGAGAACTCGCCGGTGATATTCCTCGGCGGTCAGCGCGCCCGCATCACCGAGCGCCGGGTCCGCCGCGGACGCATCCAATTCGTCCGCCAGGAGCCACTTTTCACATCGTCAGTCAAGTACAGTGCCTCCATCGAATATGCCGATCAGACCGACGAGATCGTCCACGAGGCGATCCGGCGGGCCATGTCGGGCACGCCGGGCCCGGCCTACATCGAGTACCCGTCGCACGTCATCCTCGAGGAACTCGCTGTCGCCGAGGCGCCGGGCCCGTCGGCGTACCGGCTGGTCAACCAGGGCGCCGGCACCCGCGAGGTGGCCGCGGCCGTGAAGCTGATCCGCGAGGCCCAGAGCCCCATCCTGCTGGTGGGCCACGGCGTGCACACCTCCCGTACGCAACAGGAGGTCAAGGAGCTGGCCGAGCTGATGGCCTGCCCGGTGATCCAGACCTCCGGTGGCACGTCGTTCATCCCGGGACTGCAGGAGAGGACATTCCCCTACTTGTTCTCCCCGGCCGCCAACCGCGCCGTCGAGGAATCGGACCTCTGCGTCGCGCTGGGGACAGAGCTCGGTGAGCCCATGCACTACGGCCGGACCCAGCACTGGGCCGCCAACAACGCGAAGCGCAAATGGGTTCTGGTCGAACAAGATCCGACCGCCATCGGCGTCAACCGGCCCGTCGACGTGGCGCTGGTCGGCGATCTGCGGGGCGTGGTGCCGCAGCTGGTCGAGGCGCTCAAGGATGCTCCGCGCAAGCCCGCACCCGCGCTTGATGACCTGATCAAAATGGACGCGAAAGAGCTTGCCGACGTGGCGGAATCGGCACCGTCGGGGCGCTCGCCGATCCACCCGGCGCGCTATGTCGTCGAGGCCACCAAGGCGTTCGACGAACTCGATGACGGCATCCTCGTGCGCGACGGGGGAGCGACCGTGATCTTCCAGTGGACCTACTCGCAGACCAAACCGCGCGACGTGATCTGGAACCAGAACTTCGGTCACCTGGGCACGGGCCTGCCGTACGCCGTCGGCGCCTCGGTCGCCGAGGGTGGCAAACGTCCGGTCATGCTGCTGACCAGTGACTCGGCCTTCCTGTTCCACATCGCCGAGCTGGAAACCGCTGCCCGGCAGAACCTTCCGCTGGTGTGCGTGGTGGGTGTCGACCACCAGTGGGGCCTCGAGGTGGGTGTCTACAAGCGCACATTTCAGCAGCCGTCGCCGCAGCCCGGCGTGCATTGGAGCAAGGACGTCCGGATAGACAAGGTCGCCGAGGGCTTCGGCTGCCACGGTGAATACGTCGAGAAGGAAGAGGAGATCGGCCCGGCGATCGCTCGCGCCTACGCCAGTGGGAAAGTCGGGGTAGTGCACGTGTGCATCGACCCGAAGGCCAACTCCGAGGAGATGCCGAAGTACGACCGATTCCGCACCTGGTACGCCGAAGGGACCCAGTAAAGCCACTGATCAAGAAGGGATCGATTCGATGCGTGAATACCTGAAGTTCTACATAGACGGGCGATGGGTCGACCCGGTGCGGCCCAACACTTTCGACGTGGAAAACCCGGCCACCGAGCGGGCCTCGGGGAAGATCTCGCTGGGGTCGGCCGCCGACGTCGACGTGGCGGTCACAGCGGCCCGGCGAGCCTTCAGCGGCTGGGCGCAAAGCACCCGCGAACAGCGCCTGGACCTGTTGCAGGCCATCCTCGCCGAATACCAGAAGCGCGCCGGCGATCTCGCCGACGCGGTCACCGAGGAAATCGGCGCACCGCCCTCGCTGGCCGCCGGGCCGCAGGTCTTCCTCGGGATCGGTCACCTGACCACGGCCATCGACGTGCTGAAGAACTTCCCGTTTTCCGAACAACGCGGCGCCACGCTGATCGCCAAGGAGCCGATCGGTGTCTGCGGTTTGATCACGCCGTGGAACTGGCCGATCAACCAGGTCGCGGTCAAGGTCTACCCGGCGCTGGCCACCGGGTGCACCGTCATTCTGAAACCGTCTGAGGTCGCGCCGTATTCGCCGTACATCTTCGCCGAGATCCTGGATGCCGCGGGAGTGCCGCCCGGGGTGTTCAACCTGATCAACGGTGACGGCGCGGGCGTGGGTGTGGCCCTGGCGAGCCATCCCGACATCGACATGGTGTCGTTCACCGGGTCCACCCGCGCGGGTGTCGAGGTGGCCAGGAATGCCGCACCGACCGTGAAGCGGGTGACCCAGGAGCTCGGCGGGAAGAGCCCCAACATCGTCCTCGACGACGGTGGCTTCGCTGAGGGCGTCCGCGCCGGCGTCGCGAACATGATGCCCAATTCCGGGCAGAGCTGTAACGCGCCTTCGCGGATGCTGGTGCCGAATTCCCGCATGGACGAGGCCATCACCATCGCACGCGAGGCCGCTGAGCAAGTCCGCGTGGGCAGCCCCGACGACGCGACGGCGATCGGGCCGGTCGCTTCCAGGGCCCAGTTCGACAAAGTGCAGCGCCTGATCCAACGGGGCATCGACGAGGGCGCGACCGTCATCGCCGGAGGCCCCGGCCGGCCGGCCGGGCTGGACAAGGGTTACTTCGTGCAGCCCACCGTGTTCGCGAATGTCACGAATGACATGACGATCGCGAGGGAGGAGATCTTCGGGCCGGTGCTGTGCATCCTGGGATATCACGACATCGATCACGCCGTCGAGCTCGCCAACGACACCGACTACGGGCTGGCCGGCTTTGTCTCGGGAGAAGACCTCGACAAGGCCCGCGAAGTGGCCCGCAAGATCCGCGCCGGCTGGGTCACGATCAACCACGCTTTCGACATGAACGCGCCCTTCGGTGGCTACAAACACAGTGGCAACGGCCGCGAGTGGAGTGACTTCGGCTTCCACGAATATCTGGAGGTCAAGAGCATCTTGGGCTACGCGCCCGACAAGTCCGCTCAGTAGCGGCCTCGGGCCGAAACCCGAACGCGCCACGGCGGAAAGCCGTCGCGTGTCCTCCACTGAATCCTGCGCAACCGCCTCTAGGCTGGCTTGCTGAACTCAACAGGAGGAGCAGCGACGTATCGGCATCAACCATGGCGCCGGGCGAGTTGGTAGTTACGGCGCGCTGACGGCAAGCAGCGAGCCGGGCGGGAAGGATCCCGCGCCGGCTCGTCGTGCTCGGCGCCCACGGTGGGTGGCTCCGGTGCGCCGGGCGGGCCGACTGGCGATCTGGGATAAACCTGAGCGGCGCAGCGGCATCCCGGCGCTCGACGGATTGCGCGCGATCGCCGTGGCCCTGGTGCTGGTGGGGCATGGCGGCATCCCCGGGGTGGCCGGCGGATTCATCGGCGTCGACGTCTTCTTCGTACTGAGCGGATTCCTGATCACCGCGCTGCTCCTGGACGAGCTGGGCCGCACCGGCCGTATCGAGCTGACCGGCTTCTGGATTCGCCGCGCGCGCCGGCTGCTGCCGGCCCTGGTCCTGATGGTGCTGACGGTGGCCGCGGCCCGCCAGCTCCTGCCGGATCGGTCGGTCACCGGCCTGCGCGACGACGCGGTCGCGGCGTTCGTCTGGATGGCCAACTGGCGGTTCGTCGCCCAGAAGACCGACTACTTCACCCAGGGCGCCCCGCCCTCGCCGCTGCAGCACACCTGGTCGCTCGGGGTGGAGGAGCAGTACTACTTCGTGTGGCCGGTGCTGCTGATCGCGGTGACCCTGCTATTGGCCGCGCGCGCGAGGCGCCGCTTCAGCCGCGCCACGGTCGGGGGCGTGCGCTTCGCGACGTTCGTCATCGCGACCGTGGGGGCCCTCGCCTCGGCGGCGGCCGCGATGGTGATGGTCTCCGACAGCACCCGGGACCGCGTCTATTTCGGCACCGATACCCGCGCGCAGGCACTGCTCACCGGCGCCGCCGCGGCGGCCCTGCTGGTCCGCGATTGGCCCTCGTTGAACCGGGGCTGGTGCCTGATCCGGACCCGGTGGGCCCGGCGCGTGGCCCGCATCCTGCCGCCGGCCGGCCTGGCCGGGCTCGCGGCGGCGACCCACTACGCCACCGGCAGCGCCGGCGAGTTCCGGCACGGTCTGCTCATCGGGGTCGCGATCGCCGCGGTATTCGTCGTGGCGCCGGTGGCGTTGGAGCAGCGCGGGGCCGTCGCCCGCGTCCTGGCCGCGCCGCCGCTGGTGTGGCTGGGCACCATCTCTTACGGCGTCTACCTGTGGCACTGGCCAATCTTTCTGGTGCTCAACGGCGAACGCACCGGATGGACCGGGCTGCCGTTGTTCGCCGCCCGCTGCGGCGCGACCATGGCCCTGGCCGCGGTGTCCTGGTGGTTGCTCGAGCAACCCATCCGGCGCTGGCGGCCGGCGCGGGTGCCGCTGCTGCCGTTGGCCGCCGCGACGGTGGCCAGCGCCGCGGCGGTGACCCTGCTGGTGATTCCGGTCGGGACCGGGCCCGCCCTGCGCGAGGCCGGCCTGCCGCCGGGGGTCTCGGCGGTCGCCGCCGTGTCCCCCTCACCGCCGGGCACCACCCGCCCGCCCGCACCTCGCGATCCCAACCGGCCGTTCACCGTTTCGGTTTTCGGCGATTCGATCGGGTGGACCTGGATGCACTACCTACCACCCACGCCGGGATTCGCGTTCCTCGACCACACCGTCATCGGCTGCAGCCTGGTGCGCGGCACGCCCTACCGCTACATCGGGCAGACCCTGGAGCAGCGCCCGGCGTGCGACGGCTGGCCGATCAGATGGTCGACGCAGGTCAGCCAGGACCAGCCGGACGTCGCACTGCTGATCATCGGCCGCTGGGAGACCGTCGACCGCGTGAACGAGGGGCAGTGGACCCACATCGGTGATCCGACCTTCGACGCCTACCTCAACAACGAGCTGGAGCGCGCGCTGAACATCGTGAGCGCCAACGGTGTTCGGGTGGTGGTCGCCACCGTGCCCTACAGCAGGGGCGGCGAAAAGCCGGACGGCCGCCTCTATCCGGAGGACCAGCCCGACCGGGTCAACCTGTGGAACACCATGCTGCGCAAGACCGTCGGTCATCACCCGGGCGTGCAGATCCTGGACCTCAACAAAAAGCTGTGCCCCGACGGCGTTTACACGGCCAAGGTCGACGGCATCAAAGTGCGCAGCGACGGGGTCCACCTCACACCCGAAGGGGTGAAGTGGTTGACGCCGTGGCTCGAGGAATCCCTGCGGTAGGACTAATCGCCGGTCCGGCAGCTAATCTCCATGCTGTCGCTCTCCCGGACCTGGAAGTTGAAGCTGACGTAGCCGTTCTCCGGATCGCGCACCCGGTCGAGATACGGCTGCGTGTCCGCGGCGCTGGCGTTGTCGGCGACCACCAACGCCCCCGTCGACAACCGCGGTTCGAGCAGCTCGATCACGGGCAGATACAGGTCCTTCCAACCGTCGAGCAGGACGAAGTCCACCGGACCGTCGAAGCCGGCCAGCGTGGACAGCGCGTCGCCTTCCAGGATGGTGATCACGTCGTCGAGGCCGGTCTGCGCGAACGTCTGCCGCGCGGCGGCGATCTTGGCTTCGTTGAGCTCGGTGGTCAGCACCCGGCCGGCGCCGTTGTCGCGCACCGCCGAGGCCAGGTGAACGGCGGAGATGCCGAACGACATGCCGAACTCGACGACCGTCGCCGGGCGGGTCGCGCGGACCAGGGCGTAGAGCAGCCGGCCGGCGTCCGGCGTGACCGGGATGTAGAACTCGCTCATCGCGTCGGCGCGCTCCCGCGCCGTCATCGGCCGGTCGAAATCGCCATGCCGCTGGCGCAGCAGCGACATCTGGTTCTTCGCCTCGGCGTACATGCGGTCGAGCACCGTCGCGACCTTCGGATCCTGCAGAGTGTTGGCCATGTCGTCGAGGGTAGGCCGCCCGGACGGGTGACCGGCCCCGCGCCGGTGGGGGGCGGCCGCGAGCTGCGATAACGGTTACGCAAACCAGTTTGACGGGCCCCGGGGCGGGGTGTACAAAGGGTTTCGCAAGCACCTCGGTAGGTGAGGCGTCTGCATGGACACAGGCCACTGACCCCGAACGTCGAGAGACGCCCCGGGTCAGGACAGCTCTTCCCGGACCCAAGGGTTGAGCCCAAGTGGCTTCCGGGTCGCGACGATCGATGACGTTCCGGATACGCCGTGCAGTGCCGAAGCTCCGACGAGAGGGGTGCGATGCGCGGCACCTCGCCGCCATTCGCTGCCCTCCCGTTCAGGTGACATGTGATGGCACCCGCGTGTGTCGCGGCCGTGAGGAGGTGAGGGCGACATGAGTCCGGGCGATAGTCCCTATCCGAAATCCGTCTTGTCCCGATCCGGTTCCGGCATTCCTTCTGCCGCCTGAGCTTTCACGGCCCCCAGTGGGTGGCGTGCGTCGAGCCGCCACGGCTGCCCGGGCGTACTGGCGCTGAGCCGATCGGGCCTCCTGCAAGGAGAAGATCATGGCTTTTGTTGTCACACAACGTCGTACCGGGGTTGTCACACAACGTCGTACCGGCAGCGGTCGCGGACGGGCGTTGCTGCGGTCGGCGCGGCTGCTGGCCACCAAGGTGCACGCCCGGACCACCCTGACTCCCCAGGAGCGGGCCAACATGTACGTGTCGCGGATGCCGATCGCGGTCGTCACCGCCTCGCTGGGTGGACACCCGTCGAGCGGCAATCGCCGGTGACGGTCACCGGAACACCATGACCCCGTGTCGCCCGTCGGCGCCGTGAACGAGGTTGTCCAGACCGGCGTCGTCGGTCCCGCCTCTTGTCAATGGTTGGGTAGCAGCACGATTTTCCCGCGGGTGTGCCGTTTCTCCAATTCTGCATAGGCATCGGCGACGCGGTCCAGCGGATAGGTGGCGGCGACCTCGAAATCGATGGCGCCGCTGACGATGAGGCCGGCCATCTCCGCCAGCACCTCGGGCGTCGACGCCTCGGCGCTGCCTTCCGTCTTGGCGCCCACCTCGCCGGCCTTCTGGAACGAGATGATGGTGTCGATGCGCTCGGGTGCGACGCCGAGGTCGACCGCGAGCTGAACGTACTCGGGACCGAAAAGATCGATGAACGCGTCGATCCCATTCGGTGCCGCCTCGCGGAGCCGATCGGCCAGTCCGTCGCCGTAGGGGACCGGGGTGACGCCGTGGGCGCGGAGCCAGTCGGCGTTGCCCCGCCCTGCGATGCCGAGCACCCGCGCCTGCCGCAGCACCAGGAGTTGCACGACGAGGCTGCCGACCCCGCCCGCGGCGGCGGAGACCGCGACCGTCTCACCGGATTGCGGCGCCACCGCCCGGACGGCGGCGTACGCCGTCACTCCGACCACGTAGAGGGATCCCGCCACCTCCCAACTCAATTGGGGTGGCTTGTGGATGAGCTGGCCGACCGGGACCGAAACATGGGTGGCATGGCTGGACCGGCGGAAACTGAACCCCAAAACCTCGTCGCCGAGGCCGAATTCGGTCACTCCGTCGCCCACCGCGGTGACGACGCCGGCGAGGTCGCTGCCCTCGCCCGACGGGAACGTCGCGGGGAACATCTCATGCATCGCGCCGCTCCGGATGGCGGCCTCGCCCGGGTTGATCCCCGCGGCGCGCACCTCGACGACCACCTCGCCCGGGCCGGGAGCGGGCATGTCGACGTCCGCGATGTACAGCACCTCCCGTCCCCCGTACCGGTCGAACCGCACCGCGCGTGCCGGCGCAGCCGCCATGTCGATCTCCTCCCGTCGCGAACGTGCCGACCCCACTTCAGCATAGGCATCCGAAACGGGTACTCACTGGCCGTCATCGGCTGCGCCGGCGCATGCACCGCGCCCGCGGGAGGCAAAAGGAACGCCCATGGAGATTGCTCGGGTCGGCGCCGCGGGCCGGGGTATCGCCGCGACTGCGCTCGCCGCTGCCCTGGCCGGGTGCGGCGGCAACCACAACGCCGCCCCCGCGGAGTCGGTGACGTCCTCGGGTCCGGCCGGTCCGTCAACCAGCTCCAGCGTGGCCGGTCCGTCGCCGGGCCAACCCACGGACTACAGCGCCCTGCTGATCACACCGGCCGACATCGGCGGGGGTCTCACCGCCCCACAGCCGCCGGTGCCGAACCCCAACAACGCACCGGGGGTGGCGCAATTGTTCGCCAGCGCCGACAGCAGCCGGCGAATCGGCGACAGCATCCTGATCGTCGCCGACCCCGCGACGGCGGTGGCCGGAATCGAGAACACCAAGGCCAATTACGGCGGCAGGTCAAGGGCGTCTGGCAGCCGGTTGACGTCGGCTCACACGGCACCATGATCTCCGGAACCTCACCCGACAACTCCCAGGCGGTGAGCGTGTTGCTGTTCAGCGAGGGCAGGGCGCTGGCCAACCTCGAATTCGACAGCGCGCCCGGCGATCCGATCGACCCTGCCGTGGTGACCGATATCGGGCGCAAGCAGGACGCCGCGATCAAGAAGGGCCTGCCCGGCTAGCCCTCCGCCACGCCGGCTACAGCAGGCCGAGCAGCCGCAGGTCGACGACGTACTTGGCGATCAGGTCCGCCGACAGGTGCGGAATGTCGTTGTCCGCACCGAGTTTGGCCGACCGAACCGCGTTACGGAAGACATCGGTCGGGGCCGGCGCACCGCGCAGCGGCCTTTCCGGCTTCCGGTAGGCGTCCAGCAAGGGGAGCACGGACTGCTGGCGCTGCCCGTCGGGCAGGGCCCGTAGCGCCGTGCCGAACCGTCCCAGCCACTCGTCGTAGTCGTCGATGCGCGTGACGTCGTGCCCGTCGGCGATCAACCAGTCCACGAACACATCCAGCGAGATGCCGTCGTCGTGAGGGTTCATCACGTCGAAGGAGCGAAACACCCTGGACGGCTCGGATTCCTCGGCGCCCGTGGCGGTCTGCTCGCCGAGGGCGGTCACGGCTTCGGCGACGAAGTCCGCGGGCAGCCCGTCGTAGTGGGCGATGGGCCGATCACCGCCGTCGGTGGCCTCGTAGAAGGACGACGGCGCGATGCCGGTGACGAGCAGGCTGAAGATCAGCCGCGTGAACGCGTCCGGCACGTTCAACTGCCCCGCGTAGCGGCTGTGCGCCAGGATCATGTCCGACCGGAAGACGGCGACGGGCAGTTCGCACAGGTCGTGCGCCTCGCGCAGCAGCACCTCGCCGGCCCACTTGCTGTTCGCGTACCCGTTGGCGTAGCTGTCCCCGATCGGCCGGACCGGGCTGATCGCGCGGATGTCGCCGTCCTCGGTGAACTGGGCCGGATCGACCGACATGGCGACCGCGACGGTGGACAGGTAGGTCACCGGCTTGATCCGTTCGGTGATCGCCAGGCGGATAATCTCGGCGGTGCCAACGACGTTGGGCCCGAACAGCTGGTCATAGGGCAGGACGTGGTTGACCAGCGCCGCGGGGTGAACGATCAGGTCCACGCTGCGGGCCAGCGCACCCCAGGTCGCGCCGTCCAGCCCCAGGTTCGGCTGGCCGATGTCGCCGGCAACCACCTCCAGGTGGCCGGCCGCCAGCTCGCGGAACCGCTCGACCAGGCGTGGATCGCCGCTACGGTAGACCTGCTCCAGCCGCTCGGCCGCGGCCGCGGCGTCGGCGCCGCGCACGACGCAGACCAGCCTCCCGCCGGTCTCGGCCAGCCGCTCCAGCCATTCCAGGCACAGGAAGCGGCCGAGGTAACCGTTGGCGCCGGTCAACAGGACCGTGCGCGGTGTGCCGGTGGCCCGCGGCAGGGCCGGTGCGGCGGCCAGGGTTGTCGCGTCGATGAACTTGTCCAGGGTGAGGTCGGCCGCGCGGACCTCGGTGGCCTCACGCCCGTGCACCGTCGCGAACGTCGGCCGCCGCGAGCCCGACTTACGTTCGGAATCAACAAAATCCGCGAGCTGCCGCAGGTCGGTCGCCGGTCCGACGATCATCCCCACCGGCACCTCGACGTCGAAGATGTCCTGCAGCAGGTTGGAGAAGGTCAGGGCCGACAAGGAATCTCCGCCGAGCTCGGTGAACAGCGCGCCGGGTTCGGGCGGGCCGCCGGCCAGTCCGAGCAGCGCTTCGGCGGCGCGCGCCAGCGTGTCGATCACCGGGCGGTCGGCCGCGCGGTCGCGCAGCGCGCGCAGCTCGGTCACCCGGTTGGCGGCCAGGTCCGCGTACAACCGCTCGAGCCGGTCGCCGTAGCGCTCCTTGAGCTTGGGCCGGAGCAACTTGCCCACCCCGGACAGCAGCCCGTTGTCCTCGCTGAACGGCTCGGCCTCGACGAGAAAGTCGGCCGGCACCTCGTAGGACTGCAGCTCGGCGAGTCTGCCTGCGTGGCGCAATGATTCACCGAGGGCGGCCTTGAGCCCGTCGTGATCGCCGCCGAACCTGTCCAGCGCGTCGACGGTCGGCACGATGACGGCCAACAGGTAGGGGCGTTCGCTGTTGCCGTAGACGAAGATCTGGCGGACCAGTGCCGCGCTGCTGAACACGGCCTCCAGGCGCGCGACGGCCACGAATTCGCCCTGGGCGAGCTTCAATACGTTGTTGCGCCGATCGACATAGGCGAGCCGATCCGGCTCCAGCTCGGCCATCACGTCCCCCGTCCGGTAGTAGCCGTCCGGATCGAAGGCGTTGGCCGTGACATCCGGGCGCTTGAAGTATCCGGGCGTGGCGGTCAGCGACTTGACCAGCAGTTCGCCGCGTGGAAAGGGTTTGTCGGTGAGGAAATAACCCAACTCGGGAACGTCGACCAGCTTGTAGCCGAGGACCGGGGGTTTGGCGATCCGGCCGTCCTTGGTCACCATCCCGACCTCGGTCAACCCGTAGCCGTCGAGCACGTGCACGTCCAGACAGGTCTCCACGAACCCGCGCATCTCCGCGGCCAGCGGCGCCGTGCCACAGAAGGCGGTCACGATGCGCCCACCCAGGACCCACTCGCGCAACTCCGCCCGCGCCTCGGCGTCGGCGGTGTGCGGGTCGGCTCCCTGGGAGACCCGCCGGTCGACGGCGCTCTGGTAGCGCTGGTACAGCATCTCCGCCACCCGGGGCACCAACCCCATTTCGGTGGGGCGCACCAGGTTCCAGTCTTCGAACAGCGTGGACAGGTCGCTCTCGGGAACGAAGTAACTGGTGCCCCCCGCCTGGAACGCGGTCGACAGCGGTATCCGGCCGCCCAGGTGATTGAGCGGCATGAAATTGACGTTCAGCACCGGCGTGTCCGCGAAGTCGGGCATCAGTTCGTTGGTCCACAGCTTGGAGAGCATGCGCTCGGTGTACATCGCCCCCTTGGGCAGTCCGGTGCTGCCCGACGTGTACATGATCATCGCCAGGCGCTCGTCGGTGTCGCCGGTGTACGCCGGCTCCGGCGGCAATCCGCGACCGCGCTCGACCAGTTCGTCGAAGGTCTCGATCGTCACCGTGAGTCCGGCGGCCGACAGCTTGGCCCGCGCCCGCTCCAAAGCCTCACGCTGGTCATCGATTTGGGGCGAGTAGTCGAACACCACCAATCGGCGCAACGAGGCGCTGCCCAGCGCCGCCTCGACGGCGAGGTCGAGGTAGCCGGCGCCCGCCGCGAGCACCCGTGGCTCGACCTCGGCGACGATCGGCTGCAACCGTGACGCCGCCCCGTTGTGTTGCAGCGGCACCGCCACCAGGCCAAGGTAGCCGCACACCAAATCGACGGTGAGGTACTCGGCGCTCGCGAAACCCACTGTGGCGACGAAGTCTCCGGGCGTGACCGGATTGGCGGAATCGCGTCGCCAGGCGCTGGCGATCGCACCCACGTTGGCCCACAGGTCGCGGTAGCTGATGGTGTCGAAGCGGGGAAGTAGCCGCGCGGAGGTGCGGCCGGTCGCGGGGTCGGTGACCGACGAGCGGGCCCGCCAGCCGAGGGCCGGGCGATCGGCATAGCCCTCGACGAGGGTCTGCAGGATCTGGGTGAGGCGAAGCTCGGGTTGGCGTGCCGCCCGTTGCAGGGCCGCATCGGGCTTGGTGCTGCGGAACTGTTCGTCCGTGGCGTCGAGTTGGCGAATGCGGTCGGCCACCCGTGCGCGCGCCGGACCGCCGGGACCCGCCGCGGTCGATTCCTCGTGCTTCGCGTCACCGGTCATGGCCAGCCTCCCGTTCGGATCCTCGTCTACCGAGAACTCACCGTCACGGGCGGGTCTTCCGTTCGATCGTTGTGACGGTCGTCACAGCGACGAGCGGGCGCACGGGCGAGCGGGGATCGGGCCGCGCCGAAAGTTTGCCGGCGCGACCGGCGTCAGGCGACGACTTGGATGGGGTCGCCGACGTTCACCTGGTTGAAGTACCAGGCGGCGTTGTCGGGACTGAGGTTGATGCAGCCATGACTCACGTTGGCGTAGCCCTGCGAGTCGACCGACCAGGGTGCCGAGTGCACGTAGACACCGCTCCACGTGACACGAACCGCATAACTGGCGGTGATCTTGTATCCCTCGGGCGAGCTGAGTGGAATGCCGATGGTGCGGGAGTCCATGACGACGGTGCGCTGCTTTTCCAGGGCGGTGAAGTTGCCGATCGGCGTGGGCCGGCTGGGCTTGCCCATCGAGGCCGGCATCGTGCGCAGCACCTCGCCGTTCCGGCTGACGGTGAAGGTGTGCGCGGAGATGCTGGCGACACCGAGTAGCGCGTCCCCGGTGTCGAATCCCGTCGTCAAGGCCTGAATCCCGACCGAGACGTGGGTGTGGGCGGGCCAGTACCGATTGGGCACCCACTGGACGACATCGTCCTTGATCCACTCGAAGTGCCCGGGCGTGTTGCTCGGCGAGGTGACGCGGATGGACCGCTCGACGGCGGCGCGATCGCCGACCGGTGCGGTGAACGTCACGACCACCGGGTGCGCCACACCCACCACGGCGCCGTTAGCCGGCAAAACCGAGGCAACCGCGGGGACGGGTTGCGGGAGCGGCAGCGACGCGTGGGCGCGGGCGGGTGAAGCGACTAGACCCATCGCCGTGATCGCGACCATAACAAATAGATAACGAACACCTCGACGCATAGCGCCCGCCCTTCGAGATGGTGCGATTAACACGACTGTATTCTACCGGCTGTTCCCGCATTGCCCCTTTCAGCAAACATTTCGCTGTTCGCCGGCCGACCGCCGCGGCGACCCGGTCGCCGATCGGTTCGGCCCCGTCGGCGGCCCGAGTCCCGTGCCGGTCAGGCGGCTGCTGCCGCGGGCCACCGCCCGGGGGCGCCACGGGCCTCCCGGGATCGCTTGCGCGACGGCACAGGGACTTTGGCAACCCGACTGTGGCAAACCGCGCCACACCCACCGGCGGCGCGTACGCCGCCGGACTGGCTGGTGCACGGGCGACGCGTTAGCCTCAGCGAAACTCCGTCGGGCCGAGGAGGCGCGGGTGCTCTTCCGTCAACTGGAGTACTTCGTGGCGGTCGCGCAGGAGCGTCACTTCGCCCGGGCGGCCGAGAAGTGCTTCGTGTCCCAACCCGCGCTGTCCGCCGCGATCGCCAAGCTGGAACGCGAACTGAACGTCACGCTGATCAATCGCGGACACAGCTTCGAGGGCCTGACCCCGGAAGGCGAGCGGTTGGTGGTGTGGGCCAGGCGGATTCTCGCCGAGCACGACGCGTTCAAGGCGGAGGTCCACGCGGTGCGCTCGGGCATCACCGGCATGCTGCGGCTGGGCACGGTCCCCACCGCCTCGACGACCGCCTCCCTGGTACTCTCGGCGTTCTGTTCGGCGCACCCGTTGGCCAAGGTACACATCCTTTCCCGGTTGGCGGGCACCGAATTGCACCGGCGGCTGCGCGAATTCGAACTGGACGCCGCGATCGTGCACGCGGCGCCCGACGAGGCCCACGACGTCAGCCTGGTGCCGCTGTACGAGGAGCACTACGTGCTGTTGTCGCCCGCGGACATGTTGGGGTCGGCCGCGGCGGCGATGACGTGGCCGGAGGCGGCGCAGTTGCCGCTGGCGCTGCTCACGCCCGACATGCGGGACCGCCAGATCATCGACAAGGCGTTCGCCGATCACGACATCGAAGTGACCCCACAGGTCGAAACCGACTCGGTCGCTTCGCTATTCGCTCAGGTCGCCGCGGGGAACTGGGCATGTATCGTGCCGCACACCTGGCTGTGGACGTCGCCCTTGGGCCCAGAAGTCCGTGCGGTGGAGATGGTCGATCCGGTGCTCAAGGCCGAGATCGCCCTGGCGACCAATTCCGCCGGGCCCGGTTCGCCGATCGCCCGCGCGCTCGCCGCGTCCGCGGCGCAGCTGTCGCTCGACGAGTTCTTCGACGCGCAACTGTCGCGGATCACCCACCGGCGCTGACCGCCGCCGCGCTGGACGGGTTCAGGCTCGCCAGATGCCCGCTTTCCACCCCCGCCGCCGGGTCGAGCTCGCAGTCGATGATCGCCGGTGTCCGCGCCGCGATGGTTTCGGTCAGCGCCGACCGCAGCTCGGTCGGCGTGGTGACGTGATATCCCTTGCCGCCGAAGGCTTCCGCGAGCAGTTCGTGGTGCGCCCGGGCGTTCAGGACGGTGGGCGCCGGGTCCGCCCCATCGGCGGCCTCGTCGCCGCGGTACACGCCGCCGTTGTTGAGAATCACGACGGTCACCGGAAGCCGGTAGCGGCAGATGGTCTCGATCTCCATGCCGCTGAAACCGAATGCGCTGTCACCCTCGATCGCAACCACGGGCCGGCCCGTCTCGACGGCGGCGGCGATCGCGTAGCCCATGCCGATGCCCATCGTGCCCCAGGTCCCCGTGTCGAGCCGGTGTCGCGGCACCTCCATGCCGATGACGTTGCGCGCCAGGTCCAGCGCGTTGGCACCCTCGTTCACCACATAGGCGTCCGGGTTCGCCTGCAGCACGGCGCGAATCGCGCCCAGCGCATTGTAGAAACGCATCGGCTGCGGGTCTTCGGCCAGCCGCTCGCGCATCTTGGCGTCGTTGCGTTCGGTACGGGCGGCCAACTCCTTCGTCCATTCCTCGGGCGCGGTGATGGGGCGGGCGGCCACGCCGTCGCGCAGCGCCGCCAGCACCGAGCCGATGTCGCCGGCCAGGGGGGCCGCGATCGGCTGGTTGCTGTCGAACTCCGACGGGGCGATGTCGACCTGCACGAACCGGGCGTCGGCGGCCCATTGCGGCGAGTCCCCGTGCCCGAGCAGCCAATTCAGGCGGGCGCCGACCAACAACACCACGTCGGCGCGGGCGAGCGCGAGCGACCGTGCGGCGGCCGCCGACTGCGGGTGGGAATCCGGCAGCAGCCCCTTGGCCATCGACATCGGCAGGAAGGGGATCCCGGTGGCCTCGACGAATTCGCGAATCAGGTCGTCGGCCTGAGCGTATGCGGCGCCCTTGCCGAGCACGATCAACGGTCGCTGCGCCTGCGCCAGCAGCTGCAGCGCGCGCTCGACCGCCTCGGGCGCCGGCAGTTGGCGGGGCGCGGGGTCGACGATCCGCCAGACCGTGGCCGCCGCGTCGTCGGCATTCATAGCCTGCCCCAACACCTCGCCGGGGATGTCGAGGTAGACGCCGCCGGGGCGCCCGGAGATCGCGGTGCGCACGGCGCGCGCGACGCCGCGGCCGATGTCCTCGACGCGGCCGATCCGGTAGGCCGCCTTCGCGAACGGCCGCGCGGCGTCGAGCTGGTCGATGTCCTGATAGTCACCGCGTTGCAGATCGACCAGCGCCCGATTGCTGGACCCCGAGATCTGGATCATCGGGAAGCAGTTCGCGGTGGCGTTGGCCAGTGCGGGCAGGCCGTTGAGGAAGCCGGGCCCGGACGTCGTGAGGCACACGCCCGGTCGGCGGTTGAGGAATCCCGCGGCGGCCGCGGCGTTGCCCGCCGAGGTCTCCTGGCGGAAGCCGATGTAGCGGATGCCGGAGGCCTGCGCGACGCGGGCGAGGTCGGTGATCGGGATGCCGACTATCCCGTAGATGGTGTCCACGTCGTTGGCCTTGAGCGCCTGCACCACCAGGTGGAAGCCGTCGATCAAACGCGCGGGCTCCTGCGCTCGTCCGGGAGATGCCGAAACTGCGGTCATGGTGGCGACTCCTCTGTGTGGTCTCGGTGAGGTAAAGCCTCGGCCATACTCTGACGCGGCGGCCCGCCGGGTGTCCAAGACCGGGCTGCTATGCAGCGATTCACACCGTTTATCGGCGCTGGCCAGCCGCCTTGGACCAGTCAATAGTCAACGGTTATCGGTCGTGAGCGAATCGGTATTGGACGGGCGGGACGGCCACCCGGCAATCTCGAGCAGGTTGACGACGAAGCGAAAGGGAGTGCGGCGATGAAACCTGAGGCGATCATCGGCGGCGAGGCCACGGGGTCGGCGGAGACGCGGGGCCCACGCATCGCCGATCTGGTCGGAGAGGCGGCACGCCGGTCGCCCGACGCGCCGGCGCTGGTCGTCACCGCCGACCGGACACCGATCGGCTACCGCGATCTGCTGCGGCTGGTCGACGACCTGGCCGGGGCGCTGAAGGGTCGCGGGCTGCGGCCGGGTGACCGCGTCGCGCTGCGCTGCGGAAGCAACGCGGAATTCGTCGTGGCGCTGCTGGCCGCCTCGCGCGCCGACCTCGTCGCGGTTCCGCTGGACCCGGCGCTGCCGGTCGGCGAGCAGCGCGCCCGCAGCGAGGCCGTCGGCGCCCGGGCGGTGCTCATCGACGGCGACGCGCCTGACGAGGGCCAAGGCGTGCCGTGGTGGCCGCTGGCGGTGAGGGGCGCCCGGTCGCCCGGCGCTCCGACGGTGGAGCTCGACGCCGGAGTCGATGGGGCACAGAGCTTTTCGACGCCCGAAGGGCTGCGCGACGACGACGCCATGATCATGTTCACCGGGGGAACAACCGGGACGCCGAAGATGGTGCCCTGGACCCGCGCCAACATCGCCGGCTCGGTGCGGGCCATCATCGCCGGATACGGGCTGGGCCCGGGCGACGCCACGGTGGCGGTGATGCCGCTCTACCACGGCCACGGGCTGCTCGCCGCGCTGCTGGCGACCCTGGCGTCCGGGGGCGCGGTGCTGCTGCCCGCGCGGGGGCGGTTCTCGGCGCACACCTTCTGGGACGACATCGACGCCGTCGGCGCCACCTGGTACACGGCGGTCCCCACGATTCACCAGATCCTGTTGGAGCGGGCCGCAACCGACCGGCGGGGCGGCACGGCGTTGCGGTTCATCCGCAGTTGCAGCGCCCCGCTCACCGCCGAAACGGCGCAGGCGCTGCAGGACACCTTCTCGGCGCCGGTGGTGTGTGCCTTCGGCATGACCGAAGCCACCCACCAGGTGGCGACCACCGGAATCGGCAACACCGAAAACCCCGCTGCCACACCGGGGCTCGTCGGCCGCTCGACCGGGCCGGAAATCAGGATCGCCGGCCCCGACGGGCGGCCGGCGCCGGCGGGGGAGGTCGGCGAGGTCTGGCTGCGCGGACCCACCGTGGTCCGGGGCTACCTCGGCGACCCGGCGATCACCGCCGCCAACTTCACCGACGGGTGGCTGCGCACCGGTGACTTGGGAACGCTGTCGGCGGCGGGCGACCTGGTCATCCGCGGCCGGATCAAGGAACTCATCAACCGGGGCGGGGAGAAGATCTCACCCGAGCGCGTCGAGGGTGTGCTCGCCACCCACCCCGACGTCCTGGAGGTGGCCGTCTTCGGGCTGCCCGACAAGCTGTACGGCGAGACGGTGGCCGCGGTGATCGTTCCGCGGGGATCCGCGGGGCCGACCGCGGACGAACTCGCGGCATTCGGCCGCGACCGGCTGGCCCCCTTCGAGGTGCCGGCCAGCTTCCAGCAGGCGGCCGAGTTACCGCACACGGCCAAAGGCTCGCTGGACCGCCGCGCCGTCGCCCGGCAATTCGGCCGGCGAAGCTAGGGCTCGACCGGCTCAGGCGGTCGCCTTCACCCGGGTGGCCGCGGCCTCGGGCATGGGTTCGTAGCGGACGAAGGTACGGGTGAACGACGCGGCGCCGTGGGCCAGTGAGCGCAAGTCGATCGCGTAGCGCGTCAGCTCCACCTGGGGCACCTCGGCCCTGACCAGCGTGCGTTCGTTGCCCACGGTGTCGGTGCCGAGCAGCCGGCCGCGCCGGCCCGACAAATCACCCATCACCGCACCCACGAAGTCGTCGGGCACCAGCACCGACACCTCGTCGATGGGCTCGAGCAGGCTCACCTTCGTCGCCGCGGCCGCCTCGCGCAGCGCCAGGGAGCCCGCCATCTGGAAAGCGAAATCCGAGGAGTCGACGCTGTGGGCCTTGCCGTCGAGCAGCGTGACCCGGATGTCGACCACCGGGTAGCCGGCGTGCACGCCCTTCTCCATCTGCGCGCGCACCCCCTTTTCCACGCTCGGGATGAACTGGCGCGGCACCGCCCCGCCGACCACCTTGTCCAGGAACTCGAACCCCGAACCCTCCGGCAGCGGCTCCACCTCGACGTCGCACACCGCGTATTGACCGTGCCCGCCGGATTGCTTGACGTGCCGGCCGTGGCCTTTTGCCTTGCCGGCGAACGTTTCTCGGAGCGGCACGCGAAGCTCGACGGTGTCGACCGTGACGCCGTACCGGTTGGCCAGCGCGTCGAGGACGACGCCGGCATGGGCCTCGCCCATGCACCACAACACGATCTGGTGGGTTTCGGGGTTCTGCTCGATGCGCAGCGTCGGGTCCTCGGCGGCCAGCCGGCCCAGGCCGACGGACAGCTTGTCCTCGTCGGTCTTGGCGTGCGCCTGAATCGCGACCGGCAGCAGGGGCTCGGGCATCGTCCACGGTTTGAGCACGAGCGGCTCCGCCTTGTCCGAGAGGGTGTCGCCGGTCTCGGCCCGGCTCAGCTTGCCGATGGCGCAGATGTCGCCCGCCACCACGGCCGGGGCCGGGCGCTGCTGCTTGCCCAGCGGAAACGACAGGGCGCCGACGCGTTCGTCTTCGTCGTGATCGGGGTGCGTGCTGCCGTTCCCGTTGACCGCGCCGAAAAACGATGCGAAATGGCCCGACACATGAACCGTCGTGTCGGGCCTGATGGTCCCGGAGAACACCCGGACCAGGCTGAGCCGTCCGACGTAGGGGTCCGACGTCGTCTTCACCACCTCGGCGAGCAGCGGTGCGGCGGGGTCGCAGGTCAGCGTCGCGTGCGGGGCGCCCTGCGGCGTGAAGACCTCGGGCAGGGGATGTTCCATCGGGGAGGGGAATCCGCGCGTGGCGACTTCCAGCAGCTCCAGCGTGCCGACGCCGGTGCTGCTGCAGACCGGGATCACCGGGAAGAACGACCCCCGGGCGACGGCCCGCTCCAGGTCCTCGATGAGCACCGCTTCGTCGATGGCCTCGCCGCCGAGGTAGCGATCCATCAGCGACTCGTCCTCGGATTCCTCGATGATGCCCTCGATCAGGGTGCCGCGCGCCTCCTCGATGCGCTCGGCGTCGGAAGGCTCGGGCGGCTGCGTGGTCCGCTTGCCGTCGGCGTACCGGTAGCGCGTCTGCGACAGCAGGCCGATCAGCCCTTCGCAGGACGGCAGGCCGGTCGGCAGGTAGAGCGGTAACACCTTGTCGCCGAACGCGTTCTGCGCGGCGGCCAGCGCCTCGGCGTAGTTGGCGCGGGTGTGGTCGAGCTTGGTGATCACCACGGCGCGGGGCATGCCGACCTGATCGCATTCCTGCCACAGCGATTTGGTGGGTTCGTCGACGCCCTCGTTGGCGGCGATCACGAACAACGCGCAGTCCGCGGCGCGCAGGCCGGCGCGCAGCTCACCGACGAAATCGGCGTACCCGGGCGTGTCCACCAGGTTGAGCTTGATGCCGTCGTGCGCCAAGGACGCGACGGCGAGGCCGACGGACCGCTGTTGGCGGATCTCGGCCTCGTCGTAGTCGCATACCGTGCTGCCGTCGGTGACCGAACCCGCTCTGGTCAGGACCCCGCCGGCGACCAGCAGCGCCTCGACCAGGGTGGTCTTGCCGGCACCCGACGGTCCGACCAGGACGATGTTGCGCACCTCGCCCGGGCCCGCGGGGGTGGGGGCGGCCGCCGCGCCCTGGGAAGCATTCGCCTTGTCCGCCATGAGGTTCCTCCAGTTGTCTCCGGCATCGCCGGGGTGCGCCGGCGCGGTGTGTCCTAGCTCACAGGGTCCATAAGCAACTGTTCCCCCAACGGGGGCCCAACACAAGGCCACGTTGCGGCCACAATCGGTCCCGGCCCGGCGCACCCGTCAGGCGTGCCAGCTCGACCAGCGGTGCACCGCGACCGCGATCACCGGTCCGTCCAGCGGAACCGATTGATATTGCGGGTATTTGGCGCGCAACAGCCGATATGCCGACTCCAGCACCGCGCTTTCGGTGTGAACGGTGGCCGTGCCGTCGGCCCGCACCCACCACAACCGCGTCCAGTCATCGGCGTAATGGTCGACGAGCAGGCTCACGTGGCCGTTGTGCTCGATGTTGGCCAGCCGCCGCAGCCGCCGCGTCGTCTTGGGTTTTGCGTCGACGGCGGTGTACACCACGTCGGGGGAGTCCTCGCCGACCGCGAAGACCACCGGGACGAGGTGGGGGAGACCGCCGGGGGTGACCGTGGCCATGCGGGCGACCGGGGATCGGGTGAAGCCGGCCTTGGGGTCGAATTCGGCCACCGTGCCAG
>NZ_GG770553.1:871164-984531 GCF_000164135.1 Mycobacterium parascrofulaceum ATCC BAA-614
GCGCCCGTCATGGGGCCGACCGGATGCCGTCGTGGCTGATCAGAACCTCGCCACTGCCGCGAATAGCTACCTGCATTACGGTTATATACACAATATTGTGCCGCCCTGAACCGCACGGCGGGGACAGTTTGTGTTTGCCGCGACTCAGGAAGGGTGACGGGATGAGCAAATCGCACCACCGCTCGGTTTGGTGGTCATGGGTGGTCAGCGTGCTGGCGGTGGTCGGCGTGGGCCTCGGTCTGGGCATCGCGCCGGCGGCCGCCTCGCCGTTCACTCAGCCGCGGGCGCCGCTCGACCCGGCGGCGCTGGTCGGCCAGGTGGGGCCGCAGGTCGTCAACATCAACACCAAGTTCGGCTACAACAACGCGGTGGGCGCCGGGACGGGCATCGTCATCGACCCCAACGGCGTCGTGCTGACCAACAACCACGTGATCTCCGGCGCGACGGACATCAGCGCGTTCGACGTGGGCAACGGGCAGACCTACGCCGTCGACGTGGTCGGTTACGACCGCACCCAGGACGTCGCGGTGCTGCAGCTCCGCGGCGCGGCCGGGCTTCCGACCGCCGCGATCGGCGGCGGCGTCGCGGTCGGCGAGCCCGTCGTCGCGATGGGCAATGCGGGCGGTCAGGGTGGGACGCCCAGCGCGGTGTCCGGCAAGGTCATCGCCCTCAACCAGACCGTCTCGGCGACCGACACCCTGACGGGTGCGAACGAGTCGCTGGGCGGGCTGATCCAGGCCGACACCCCGATCAGGCCCGGTGACTCCGGCGGTCCGCTGGTCAACAACCAGGGCCAGGTGGTCGGCGTGAACACGGCCGCCACCGACAACTACAAGATGTCCGGCGGCGGGCAGGGCTTCGCCATCCCGATCGGCCGGGCGATGGGCGTGGCCGGCCAGATCCGGTCCGGCGCCGGCTCGAACACCGTGCACGTCGGCCCGACGGCGTTCCTCGGCCTGGGCGTCACCGACAGCGACGGCAACGGCGCGCGCGTCGAACGGGTGGTCACCAGCGGTCCCGCGGCGGCGGCCGGGATCTCCCCGGGTGACGTCATCACCGCCGTCGACAACGTCCCGATCAACGGGGCGACCTCGATGACGGACGTGCTCGTCCCCCATCACCCCGGTGACACCATCGCGGTGCACTACCGCTCCGCGGGGGGCGGCGACCGCACCGCCATCGTGGCGCTGGCGGAAGGGCCGCCGGCCTGACGCCCGCGTCGATGACCCCCTGCCGGTCGCCAATTCCGTTGGCGCCGGGCGTGTCTCGTCGCGCATCGGCGGGTGTGATTTCGAATGTCGCGGCTCGGGTACCCGTGGCATCGTGGATTTGATGAACGACGCACGAGACGCTGTCGAGCACCATCCCGCAGGGGGCAGTCACGTCCAGGACGGTGTGGTCGAGCACCCCGACTCCGACGACTTCGACAACGCCGCCGCGCTGCCCACCGATCCGACGTGGTTCAAGCACGCCGTGTTCTACGAGGTGCTGGTCCGGGCGTTCTTCGACGCCAATGCGGACGGGGCGGGTGACCTGCGCGGACTGCTGGGGCGCCTGGACTACCTGCAGTGGCTGGGCATCGACTGCATTTGGCTGCCGCCCTTCTACGATTCGCCGCTGCGCGACGGCGGGTACGACATCCGGGATTTCTACAAGGTGCTGCCGGAGTTCGGCACCGTCGAGGATTTCGTCGCGCTGCTCAACGCCGCGCACGAGCGGGGCATCCGGGTCATCACGGACCTGGTGATGAACCACACGTCGGATTCGCACCCCTGGTTCCAGGAGTCGCGGCACGACCCGGACGGCCCGTACGGCGACTTCTACGTGTGGAGCGACACCAGCGAGCGCTACACCGACGCGAGGATCATCTTCGTCGACACCGAGGAGTCCAACTGGACCTTCGACCCGGTGCGCAAACAGTTCTACTGGCACCGGTTCTTCTCCCACCAGCCGGACCTCAACTACGACAACCCGGCCGTGCAGGACGCCATGATCGACGTCATCCGCTTCTGGCTGGGCCTGGGGATCGACGGGTTCCGGCTGGACGCGGTGCCCTACCTGTTCGAGCGGGAGGGCACCAACTGCGAGAACCTGCCCGAGACGCATGCCTTCCTGAGGCGCGTGCGCAAGGTCGTCGACGACGAATTTCCCGGCCGGGTGCTGCTGGCCGAGGCCAACCAGTGGCCGGCCGACGTGGTGGAGTACTTCGGCGACCCCACCACGGGCGGCGACGAGTGCCACATGGCGTTCCACTTCCCGCTGATGCCGCGCATCTTCATGGCGGTCCGTCGCGAGTCGCGCATTCCGATCTCGGAGATCCTGGCGCAAACACCGGAGATCCCCGACATGGCGCAATGGGGCATCTTCCTGCGCAACCACGACGAGTTGACGCTCGAGATGGTCACCGACGAAGAACGCGACTACATGTACTCCGAGTACGCCAAGGACCCGCGGATGAAGGCGAACGTCGGGATCCGACGTCGCCTGGCGCCGTTGCTGGACAACGACCGCAACCAGATCGAGCTGTTCACCGCGCTGCTCCTGTCGCTGCCGGGGTCCCCGGTGCTGTACTACGGCGACGAGATCGGCATGGGCGACGTGATCTGGCTGGGGGACCGCGACGGTGTGCGCACCCCGATGCAATGGACCCCGGACCGCAACGCGGGGTTTTCCAAGGCCAACCCCGGCCGGCTCTACCTGCCGGCCAGCCAGGACTCCGTCTACGGGTATCAGGCGGTCAACGTGGAGGCCCAGCGCGACACCTCCACGTCGCTGCTGAACTTCACCCGCGTGATGCTGACCGTGCGGCGCCGGCACGAGGCGTTCGCCGTCGGCACGTTCGAGGAACTGGGCGGATCCAACCCGTCGGTGCTGGCGTTCGTGCGTCAGGCACCCGGTGGCGGCGACACGGTGTTGTGCGTCAACAACCTGTCGCGGTTCCCGCAGCCGATCGAACTGAATCTGCAGCACTGGAGCGGTTGCACGCCGGTGGAACTGACCGGGCACGTCGAATTCCCGCGGATCGGGCACCTGCCCTACCTGCTGACTTTGCCGGGGCACGGGTTCTACTGGTTCCAGCTGACCGCATGTGAGGAGGACTCATGATCGCGCCGGCGACGATGCGAAGCGAAGTGATGGGGAGGAGCGGCGCAGATGACTGATCCAGCCAAGTTGCCCTGGTCGGACTGGCTCCCCCAGCAGCGCTGGTACGCCGGACGCAACCGGGAGCTCACCACCGCCGAGGCCGCCGTCGTGGTCCCGCTGCGGGACGACCTCGACCTGGTCCTGGTCGACGCCCGGTACGCCGACGGCGCGTCCGAGCGCTACCAGATCATCGTGCGGTGGGACACCGCGCCGGTCTCCGAGTACAGCAACGTGGCCACCATCGGCGCCGCCGGTGACCGCACCGGCTTCGACGGCCTCTACGACACCGACGCGCCGCAGTTCCTGCTGTCCTTGATCGACGAGTCCGCCGTTCGCGCGGCGTCGGGCACCGAGGTGAGGTTCGTCCGGGAGCCCGACGTGGAGCTGCCGCTCGAGGCGCTGCCGCACGTCTCCGACGCCGAACAGAGCAACACCAGCGTGATCTTCGACCGGGCCGCGATCTTCAAGGCGTTCCGCCGGGTGAGCAGCGGTATCAACCCGGACATCGAACTCAACCGGGTGCTGGGTCGCGCCGGCAACCCGCACGTGGCCCGCCTGCTGGGCACCTACGAGATGGCCGCCCCGGACGGCACGGCCGACGCGGCCTGGCCGCTCGGCATGGTGACCGAGTTCGCGGCCAACGCCGCGGAGGGGTGGGCGATGGCCACCGCCAGCGTCCGCGACCTGTTCGCCGAGGGCGACTTGTACGCGCACGAAGTCGGCGGCGACTTCGCCGGTGAATCGTGCCGGCTGGGCGAGGCGGTGGCGTCCGTGCACGCCACCCTGGCCGAATCCCTCGGGACGGCACAGTCGTCCTTCCCGGTCGAGACCGTGCTGTCGCGGCTGGCGTCGACCGTGGCAAAGGTGCCCGAGCTGCAGGAGTACGCGGCGACCATCGAAGAGCGATTCCAGAAGCTGTCGGGCGAGTCGATCACGGTGCAGCGCGTGCACGGTGACCTGCACCTCGGTCAGGTGCTGCGGACCCCCGAGAGCTGGTTGCTGATCGACTTCGAGGGCGAACCGGGCCAGCCGGTCGACGAGCGGCGGGCGCCGGACTCACCGTTGCGCGACGTGGCCGGCGTGCTGCGGTCCTTCGAATACGCCGCGTACGGGCCGCTGGTGGATCAGGCGACCGACAAGCAGCTGGCCGCCCGCGCCCGGGAATGGGTCGAGCGCAACCGGACCGCGTTCTGCGAGGGCTACGCCGCCGCGTCGGGCATCGACCCGCGCGATTCGGCCGAGCTGCTGGCCGCCTACGAGCTCGACAAGGCGGTGTACGAGGCCGGGTACGAGGCGCGGCACCGGCCGAGCTGGCTGCCCATTCCGCTGCGTTCCATCGCCCGGCTCACCGCAGGATAGGCGCTTGGTAGGAATTCGCTATGCGTCCCCTGCGGGGGCGGCAAGCGTCTGACAGCATGTCAGCGTGGCGAGCGAAACCTTCAATAGCGAAGCGCGGTTGTCGTGGGTCCTGGCGGCGCTGGCCGGGGTGGTGGGCGCGATCTCCTTCACCCACTCCGCGGGCTACTTCGTGGTTTTCATCACCGGTAACGCCCAGCGCGCCGTGCTCGGGTATTTCACCGGGGAAGGGTGGCTGGCCGTGAGTGCCGGGCTGCTCATCGTGGCGTTCGTCGCCGGTGTGGTCGTGGCTTCACTGTGCCGCCGATTTTTCTGGGTGGACCATCCGCACGGCCCGACGGTGCTGACCACCTTCAGTTTGGCGGCCGCCACCGTGGTCGACGTCTTCGATGTGGGATGGACGCAGAATCTCGTTGATTTCGCGCCGATGATGCTGCTGGCGTTTGGCACCGGGGCGTTGAACACCTCTTTTGTCAAGAACGGCGAGGTTTCGGTGCCGTTGAGCTACGTGACCGGCACGACCGTCAAGATGGGTCAGGGCATCGAGCGCCACATCGCCGGTGGCGGAAACATCGGGGACTGGCTCGGTTACTTTCTGCTGTTGGCCAGCTTTATGGTGGGCGCGGCGGTGGGCGGCTTCATCAGCGTGGTCGTCAACGGGACCTGGATGCTGGTGATGGCCACGTCTGTATGCGCGGTGACGACCGGGTACACCTACTTCCACCAGGATCGGCGCGCCCTGTTGATGGAACGGTCCGAGAAAAAGCATCGGCAGCAGCGCTGACCGGTGCGCTGCTGCCGATGCTGGCTGGGCGGTTTTCAGGCGGCCGGCTGCGCCGGTGCCGCCGGTGCCGCCGGTGGTGCCGGTTGTGCCGGCTGGGCGGTGGTGTTGCTGGCCAGCAGCACCTGCTGGATGTCGGGCTTCATCGCGACCAGCTGCTGGTTCCAGTAGGGCCATGAGTGCGTGCCGTTCGCGGGGAAGTTGAACGTCCCGTTGCGCCCGCCCGCGGCCACGTAGCTGTTCTGGAACTGCTGGTTGGTGCGCAGGGTGAGGCCTTCCAGGAACTTGGCCGGCATGTTGTCGCCGCCGAGGTCGCTGGGCGTCCCGTTGCCGCAGTAGACCCAGATCCGGGTGTTGTTGGCGACCAGCCGCGGAATCTGGACCATCGGGTCGTTGCGCTTCCACGCCGGGTCGGTGGACGGGCCCCACATGCTGTTGGCGTTGTAGCCGCCCGAGTCGTTCATCGCCAGCCCGATCAGGGTCGGCCACCACCCCTCGGACGGGTTCAGGAAGCCCGACAGCGAGGCGGCGTAGGGGAACTGCTGCGGGTAGTACGCGGCCAGGATCAGCGCCGAGCCGCCGGACATCGACAGGCCCACCGCGGCGTTGCCGGTCGGCGAAACCTGCTTGTTGGCCTGCAGCCACAGCGGCATTTCCTGCGTCAGGAAGGTCTCCCACTTGTACGTGTAGTTCTGGCCGTTGCCCGACGAGGGTTGGTACCAGTTGCTGTAGAAGCTGGACTGGCCGCCGACCGGCATCACCACCGACAGACCGGATTGGTAGAACTCCTCGAAGGCCGGGGTGTTGATGTCCCAGCCGTTGTAGTCGTCCTGCGCGCGCAGGCCGTCGAGCAAGTACACCGCGTGGGGTCCGCCGCCCTCGAACTGAACCTTGATGTTGCGGCCCATCGACGGTGACGGCACCTCCAGGTATTCCACCGGAAGCCCCGGCTTCGAGAACGCGCCCGCGGTAGCCGAAACGCCGGCGGCGGTGACGAGACCGGACATCAGGGCAGCCCCCATAGCCGCGACCGCCAGTTGCCGCGGCATGGTTGCCGCGGCGCCACGCAACTTCCGCAACTCTTCGAAGAACTTCATAGCTCTCTACCCATCCCAACTTTTCACTGCCGATTGCGGCGGTCGAATCTGTTCGCTGGGCAGTCAAGCACGGGAGAAGCGCGCAAATCGCCTGTCACGGCCGGAGCTTCAGGTCGCGGTTGGCTAACGATTGGGCTTCGGCCCGGAATCGTCACTGCCCGATCACGATTGGGCATCGAAACCGCGCCGCTCTTCGGGCCGAGGAACGGCGGCGGTCGCGCTAGGCGACGAGGCGACGCAATAGTGTTGAGGCAGTAGCGATTCCGAGCGCGGCGGCGACGGACACGACGACGTCGAACGGTTGAAGGGGGCGGCCGATGGACGTGCCCGCTACCGCGGCAGGCGATGCAGGGCCACGTGGGTCAGGGCCCCGTCGTCGACCCGGGCGACCATGTAGGTGCAGTGCGGTTGGCGGCGGCGATCGGTCGGGGAGCCCGGATTGAGCAGGCGTAACCCGGTGTCGCTGGTGGTGTCCCAGGGGATGTGGCTGTGCCCGAAGACGAGCACCTGGGTGTCCGGATACAGCCGCGACATCCTTGCCTCGCGGCCCGTCGCCGCGCCGGTCTCGTGCACCACCGTGAAACGGACCCCGGCCAGGGTGGCGTCCGCCCGTTCGGGCAGCCGCGCCCGCAATGCGGGGCCGTCGTTGTTCCCCCAGCAGGCCAGCAACCGGGCCGACCTGCTTTCGAGTTGATCGAGCAGTTCGGGCGCCACCCAGTCGCCGGCGTGCACGACGACGTCCGCCGCCTCCACCTCATCCCAAACCCGGGCGGGCAGGTCGCGGGCGCGTTTCGGGACGTGGGTGTCGGAGATCAGCAGCAGTCGCACAGCCCCATCTTGCCCGCGGTTTTCACCCCGACGTCGAGGCCATGGCTTTTTCGGGCTTGGTGGCGGGCGCGTCGCCGGGCTCGCCCAACAAGAGCGAACGAACGAGGCTCCGCGGACCGAACGGCCGCAGCATCTCGCTGGCGGGGCGCGGGCGCACCCGTATCGGCCACCAGAACCACCGCCCCAGCAGCGCGGCGATCGACGGCGTCATCAGCGAGCGCACGATCAGCGTGTCGAACAGCAGGCCGAGCCCAATCGTGCTGCCGGCCTGGCCGATCGAGCGCAGGTCGCTGGCGACCATCGACATCATGGTGAAGGCGAAGACCAGGCCGGCGGTGGTGACGACGCCCCCGGTCTCGCCCATGGACCGGATGATGCCGGTCTTCAGGCCGGCGCCGATCTCCTCCTGGAACCGCGACACGAGCAGCAGGTTGTAGTCCGAGCCGACGGCCAGCAGGATGATCAACCCGAACACCGGTGCGATCCAGTTCAGGTCCAGCCCCAAGAGGTGTTGCCACACCAGAACCGAGAGCCCGAAGGCGGCGCCCAGCGACAGCAGCACCGTGCCGACGATCACCAGGGAGGCGACCAGCGCGCGGGTGATGATCACCATCACGACGAAGATCAGCGTCAGCGCCGCGAGCCCCACGATCAGCAGGTCGTAGTGCGATCCCGACTGGATGTCGCGATAGATGGCCGCCGTGCCCGCCAGGTAGAACTTGGCGCCGGTCAGCGTCGTCCCCTTGACCGCCTGGTGCGCGGCGGCCAGTTCCGGCACGACGGCGGAAATGCCAGCCGGGGTGGCCGGGTCGGCGTCATGGGTGATGATGAAGCGCGCGGCCTTGCCGTCCGGCGAAAGGAAGAGCTTGAGCCCGCGCTGAAAGTCGGGATTCTGGAAGGCTTCCGGCGGCAGATAGAAGTAGTCACCGCTGCGGGAGGCGTCGAACGCCTGCCCCATCGCGCTGGCCGTATCGGTCATCTGCGCCATCTGGGTCACCAGGTTGGAGAAGCTGCTGTGCATCGTGAGCAGCGTTCCCTGCATGGATTTGGCGACGGCGATCATCGGCGGGAACTGCGCGAGCATCTGCGGAATGATCGCGTCGACGTTGTTGACGTCCTTGATCAGCGTGCTCATGTTCTCGCTGAACTTGTCGACACCGTCGATCGCCTCGAACACCGACCTCGTCGCCCAGCAGACGGGGATGTTGTAGCAGTGCTGTTCCCAGTAGAGGTAGTTCCGGAGCGGCCGGGCGAAGTCGTCGAAATCCGCCAGGTGGTCGCGCATCTCGTCCAGCGTGGCCTGCATCTCGTGCATATCGCCGACCATGCGGTGGGTGGCGTCGCTCATCTGCCCGAGCAGCCCCTGCATCCGCTGCATCGAGACGATCATGGCGCCGAGGTCGTCACTCATCTTGAGCATGTCGTTCGTGCGGTCCCGCATGAACTGAAGGTTCTGCTGGATCGGGATCGATTGCGCACTGATCTGGAACGGGATGGAGGTGTGCTCGATCGGGCCGCCCAGCGGCCGGGTGATGCTCTGCACCATCGCGATCCCCGGCGAACGGAAGATGTCCTTGGCGAGCCTGTCCAGGATGATCATGTCGCCGCTGTTCCGCATGTCGTGATCGCTCTCGATCATGAGGATGTCGGGATTCATGGTGGCGGCGCTGAAGTGGCGCTCCGCGGCCGCGTATCCGATGTTCGATGGCACGTTGGCGGGTGTGTAGTACCGGTCGTTGTAGCTGACCTTCATGCTCGGCATGATCAGGATGCCGACGATCGCGATGACCAGCGAGGCCGCGAAGACGGGACCGGGCCACCGCACCGTGGCGGTGCCGATCCGCCGCCATCCGCGCGTCTTGATCATCCTTCTCGGGTCGAGCAGGCCGAACCGGGTGGCCACCGCGACGACGGCGGGCGCCGCGGTCATCGCTCCGGCGACGACGACCAGCAGGCCCAGGGCGGACGGGATGCCGAGTGCCTTGAAGTACGACAGGCGCGCCAGGTGAAGGCAGAACGTGGCCCCGGCGATGGTCAACCCCGAGCCCAAAATGATGTGCGAGGTCCCGCGGAACATCGTGTAATACGCGGTTTCTCGGTCCTGTCCGGCCTGGCGCGCCTCCTGGTAGCGCCCGATCAGGAAGATCGCGTAGTCCGTCCCCGCCGCGATCGCCAACGAGGACAGCATCGCGACGACGAACGTCGAGAACCCCAACAGTTCGTAATTCCCCAGGAGCGCGACAAGCCCTCGGGCAGTGCCCATCTCGAAGCCGACCATGACGAGGACCAGCAGCACCGTGCTGACGGATCGATAGGCGATGAACAGCATGATCATGATGACCACGCCCGTGACGCCCATCATCTTGAACATGCTCTTGTCGGCGGCTTCGTTCATGTCCGTGGTCAGCGGGGCGGGGCCGGTGACGTAGACCTTGAGGCCCTTGGGGGGCTCCGACTTGTCGACGATCTTGCGCACCGCGTCGACGGATTCGTTGCCCAGGGTGCTGCCCTGGTTGCCGGCCAGGTTGAGCTGCACGTAGGCAGCCTTGCCGTCCTTACTCTGGACGCCGGCGGCGGTTAGTGGGTCGCCCCAGACGTTCTGGACGTGCTGCACGTGCTTGGGGTCGGCCTGCAGCTTTTTCACCAGGCCGTCGTAGTAGCGGTGCGCCTCGTCGCCGAGTTGTTTGTCGCTCTCCAGGACGATCATCGCGATGCTGTCCGAGTCCGACTCGTGGAACGTCGCGCCCATGCGCTTGGCGGCGATCATCGCCGGCGCGTCTTGCGGCGACATCGTCACCGCGTGGTTGCGCGCGACCGACTCGATCGGTGGCACAAGGACATTCAGGGCGACGGTCAGCAGTAGCCAGCCGATGATGATGGGCCACGCGAAGGTGCGGACGAACCGCATGAACCTCGGCCGGGCGTCGTTGTCGGCGTTCATCCGGCTTTCACCAGACAGGAGGTTTGCGCGTTGCGCCCGGCCGAGGACCGCTCGTCCTTGACTTCGCCGTTCACGCTGATGCGGCAGCCGATGTCATCGCTGTCGCCTTGTGCCACCACGCTGGCGATCACGGCGGGCACGGTGGTGGTGATCGTGAAGGTCCATGGCAGCGTGCTGAAGTCGGCCTGTTCGGGCTGTGCGTTCTTGTTCAGGTAGCTCACGCTCCCGGTCGTGCCGCTGGGTCCGTAGACCTCGTAGGTGACGCGCTTGATGTGCGAGGCAACGAGCGGTTCGGCGCTGCTGCCGGTCGCGGTGAAGATCGGGTCGGAGCCGAAAACGCCACGCAGCCGGTCGATGGCGATACCGCCGAGGGCGACGGCGGCCACGACGACCAGTGGCACCCAAGCCCGTTTGAGAAACGTGGACACTGACGTTTCCTTTCCCTCGTGACCTGGTGTTACTGGTACGGAGTCTCAGCCCCGCGCCGCGCGGCCAATAGGGCCATTTGGCCCGCACCTGAGGGTCGGCAAGCACACATCACCCGTCATCGCGTGAATGCCTACCCGCAAGTAATGGCTTCAACCCCGAAACAAGGCCTACCATACCCCCAGGGGTATTGCCAACATCGCCCCTCATACCCCGCCGGGTATGGTATTAAGGAATTATGGCAAACGAAGTTACCGGTGGTCGGCCGCTTGCGGCCGACGTCACCGGACACGACCCGGGCGACATGGACGCGGTCCTCGCCCGGCTGCGCCGGGCCCACGGTCAGCTCGGTGGGGTTATCGCGATGATCGAGCAGGGGCGCAGCTGTAAAGACGTCATCACGCAGTTGGCCGCGGTGTCACGCGCGCTGGATCGCGCTGGTTTCAAGATCATCGCGTCCGGGCTGCGCGAGTGCATACGGCCGGAGGACGCGTCCGCCCAAAGGCCGGCCGTCTCGATCGAGGAACTGGAAAGGCTGTTCCTGAGCCTGGCTTAATCGTTCGGCGACCACGGAAGGGGAATGAGCAATGCCGCCCGATCAAACTGATCGAACCGCAGCCAAGGTCACACTCTGGCTGGATCCGGTGTGCCCGTTCTCGTGGAACACCGCGCGGTGGCTACGCGCCGTGGCCGAGAAGGCCGGGTTCGATGTCGACTGGCAGCTGATGAGCCTCGCCGTGCTCAACGAGGGGCGGGAACTCCCGCCCCCGCAGCAAGCTCGCATGCGCGACTCGCAACGAGCCGGCCGGCTGATGGCCGCCATCGCTCAGCAAAACGGCGCCGACGGGTGGGCGGACGCGTACTTCGCCTTCGCGGAGCGGTACTTCGACCGCTCCGAGCCCCTCGACGACAATCTCGTTGCTCACGTCCTGAGCGCGGCGGGCGCGGCCGACACCGCGGCGGCGGCCGGATCGGACGCCTCTTTGGACGAGGCGGTCCGGGCGGCGCACCGGGCGGGGCAGGATGCGCTCGGCGAAACCGGCGGCAGCCCGATCCTGCGCATCGACGGGCGCGCGTTTTTCGGGCCGGTCCTCACCGCGCCGCCGGATGCGGAGGCCTCGCTCGCGCTGTTCGACGCGGTCGCGACGTTGGCCGCGGTTCCCCAGTTCTCCCAGCTGCAGCGCCCCCGCGCCGCGGCGTAGCGGGAGACGTGCCCGCGCCGAAGCGAATTGCATTCGTGCGGGGCGAAATTTCGGGTAGATCGAGACAGAGGAGGAAACAAATGACATCAGGATTGAACGCCACGCTGCACACCTCGTTCGACGACGCGGTGGAGCGGACCACCAAGGCGCTGGCCGAGCAGGGCTTCGGGGTGCTGACCACGATCGACGTCAAAGCCACCCTCAAGCAGAAGCTCGGGGAGGAGATGGAGGACTATGTCATCCTCGGCGCCTGCAACCCGACCCTGGCCCATCGCGCGCTGGGCATTCACCGCCAGATCGGCCAGTTGCTGCCGTGCAACGTCGTGGTGCGGACCGATCCCGCCGAAAGCGATGCCGTCCTCGTCGAGGCGATGGACCCGCAACTCATGGTCAAGGTGACCGGCGAGCAGGGGGCCTTGCAGGACGTCGCGGACCAGGCCACCGCCAAGCTGCAAGCCGCGATCGGCGCGCTCGGCTAACCCACGCACTGACCACTGGTCCTGGGGCCCGGTGCGCCCGATGGGGCGTCGCGTGCGTGTGAAAGGTATTGGTGTGTCGGTTCTTTCGGGCTTGGTGCTGGCGAAATTGAGCGCACCGGCGCTGGTGGTGGCGGTTTCGCCGGTACCCATCGTGGTGTCGTTGGTGTTGCTCATTCACAACGATCGGCCCTACTCGTCCAGCGTCGCATACTTGCTGGGCAGGTTGGTCTCACTGACTGTCCTGACGACGGCCTTCATGCGCGCCCCGCGCTTGTTCGACGATCTGGTGGGACCCGCGCCGCCGTGGGGCGATTGGGTGGTCATCGGCGTGGGTGCCGCGCTCGTGGCGTTCGGTGCGTGGCTGTGGTGGCGACGCGCGCACGGGACGGGCCGGCCGGGGTGGGACGGCGGCGTGGGCACGATAACGCCTGCGGCGGCGGCCGCGATCGGGATGCTTCCGATGCTCGCCAATCCCAAGGTGCTGGCCGCCACCGCGGCCGTCGGGACCCAGATCGCCACCTCACGATTGACGGCGCTCAGCGCCGTCGTCGCCGTGGCCTACTACGCCGTGCTGGCGACTTCGACCGTCGCCGCCCCCGTGGTGGCCTACTTCGTCGTCGGGCCACGGATCGACCCGCACCTAGAACGGATCAGGTGCTGGATCCAGGACCGGCACCGGGCACTCGCGGCCATCACCGTTGCGCTGGTCGGATTCGCCGTGGTGCTGTACGGCTTTTCGTAACTGACCGCCCGGTGACGCGCGGGCTGGAGCGCGGTCAGTCTTGCTGGCTTCGCGCCTCGGCTCCCGTTTCCCCGGCGTCGAAGGAATCGTCGGAGCCCGCCGCTCCGACGTACGAGCCGCCGGCCTCTCCGGCCGCGGCGCGCGACCGGGACTCGTGAGCCTCCGGTTCGACGTCGGACTCTGTCTTGTGGCCCTTCGGCTCTGCCATGTGCTTCCTTCCGGTGCGGCTCCTGACTGGTGACGGGTTCCCCGCGCCCGCGCCGCCAAACCAGGCCGCGGACGGTGCCGTCGTGGTGGTGGTTCCGTCGGAGCCGGCAGAGCCTCGATCAGGCCTCGGTCAACGCATCACCGAACCCGCGGACCACGCGGTTGTGCTGGCTTTCGGCGAGCGCCTGACCGGCCCCCAGGACGAGGGCCATGGGCCATTCCAGAATCTGGAGCGCCGCCAGGGCGGCCAGTCCGCCATAGAAGGCGAGATGGTCGACGTGCGGAACCCGTACCCGTCCGATGATCGGGATGTGCAGCCGCACGGTCTCCGCTTCACGGATTCGTTCCGAGGGGCGCGGACGCGTCGGCGCGGCGTGCGCATCGATCGTCGGGCGCTTGCGATCAGGCATGTGGGTTTCCCTTCGTGCGATTCGCGTTTCGCAGGGCTTCCCCGGGCGGCGGCGGTGAAACGAAATCCGGATACCCTCGGCGTGCTCTCGCAGGGGGCGGGCTGGAGAGGCCCCGCGACGTCGGCGCTATTGTTACCACCCGGAGCCAAGGAGGACCTTCGATGCGCACCTTCGAATCGGTGACCGAACTCGCGGCCGCCACCGGCGAGACGATCGGGCACAGCGACTGGGTGACGATCACCCAGGAGGACGTCAACCTGTTCGCCGACGCGACCGGCGATCACCAGTGGATCCATGTCGACCCCGAACGCGCGGCCGCAGGCCCGTTCGGCGGGACGATCGCCCACGGCTTCATGACCCTCGCGCTGCTGCCGCGCCTGCAGCACCAGATCTACACGGTCAACGGCATCAAGCTCGCAATCAATTACGGCCTCAACAAGGTTCGCTTTCCCGCCCCGGTACCGGTCGGCTCGCGGGTGCGTGCACAGACCGCACTGGTCAGCGTCGACGATGTCGGGAACGGCGCCGTGCAGGCGACCATGTCGACCACGGTCGAGATCGAAGGCGCGCCCAAGCCGGCGTGCGTCGCCGAGAGCATCGTCCGCTACATCTCCTGACGGCGAGCAGACGCAGAATCGCACGCCCAAGGCCGCCGAAAAAGGGCGATTCTGCGTCTGCTCGCCGGTCAGAATTCGGCGATCGAGTGTTCTAGGCGCTCGGCCAGTCGCGCCTGCGCCTCGGCGCGCCGGGTCGGTATGTGCGCGGACGGGAAAGGCGTTGTCACGGGCTGATATTCGCGCAAGGTGCGGCGTGCCACCGTCATCTTGTGCAATTCCGTGGCGCCGTCGGCGATACCCAGCGACTCGGCGGCCACCAGCATCTTGACGAACGGCATCTCGTCGGAGACGCCGAGCGCGCCGTGCAGGTGCATGGCCCGTTGCACGACGTCGTGCAGCACCTGGGGCATCGCGACCTTCACCGCGGCGATGTCGCGGCGCACCTTCTGGTAGTCGTGGTGCTTGTCGATCAGCCACGCGGTGCGCAGCACCAGCAGCCGGAACTGCTCGATCTGGATCCAGCTGTCGGCGATCTTCTCCTGAGTCATCTGGAAATCGGACAACCGCCCGTGCCGCGTCTTGCGCGACACCGCACGCTCGCACATCATGTCGAATGCGCTGCGCGCCAACGCGATTGTGCGCATGGCGTGGTGAATGCGACCGCCGCCGAGCCGCGTCTGGGCGATCATGAACGCCTGGCCCTCGCCGCCCAGCACGTGGTCGGCCGGGACGCGGACATGGTTGTACCGGACGTAGCCGTGGCTGGCGCGCTTCGACGATTCGGCGCCCACCCCCACGTTGCGGACGATCTCGATGCCGGGCGTCTCGGCCGGAACGATGAACAACGACATCTTGTCGTACGTGCGCGACTCGGGGTTGGTCACGGCCATCACGATGAAGAACGAGGCGTGCTTGGCGTTGGTGGAGAACCACTTCTCGCCGTTGATCACCCAGTCGTCGCCGTCGCGGGTCGCGGCCGTGACGAATTGGCCCGGGTCCGAACCGCCCTGCGGTTCGGTCATCGAGTAGCACGAGGTGATCTCGCCGTCGAGCAGCGGTTGCAGGTAGCGCGCCTTTTGCTCGTCGGTGCCGAACATCGCCAGGATTTCGGCGTTGCCCGAATCCGGCGCCTGGCAGCCGAACACCGATGGCGCCCAGCGGGACCGGCCGAGGATCTCGTTGAGTAGCGCGAGTTTGACCTGACCGAAGCCCTGGCCGCCGAGTTCCGGCCGCAGGTGCGCGGCCCACAGCCCCTGGTCCTTCACCTGCTGCTGCAACGGCCGCAGGATCGCCATCATCTCGGCGTTCTGCTTGTCATACGGGTCGAGAGCGACCAGATCGAGCGGTTCGAGCTCGTCGACCATGAACTTTTCGACCCAGTCGAGCTTTGCCTGGTATTCGGGGTCGGTTTCGAAATCCCACACGGTGGCCACCCGTTCCCCGGCGCCGCGTCGCGCCGGACTCATCGATGAAGCCACCCCATCGTAGATGGCGGCGACGAAGGGTCAGTTGTCGCCGCGGGTGTCGATGACGCGCTGCGCGATGTCGATGAGCTTGACCTGACTCTCCTGGGACAGCCGGCGCAGCAGGTCGAACGCGCGCAGTTCGTCCACGCCGTAACGCTCCATGATGATCCCCTTGGCCTGGCCGATCCGGTCGCGCGTCGACAGCGCCGATTGCATGTGCCGGCCGTGGTGGCTCGCCATGATGGCCGCGGCGGCGTGCGCGGCGAACACCGTGCCGACGGTCTCCGCCTCGGTATCCCATGCGTCGGGCCGGAAGCTGAACAGGTTCAGTGCACCGGCCGTGCGTTCCGCGGTGTACAGCTTGAACGAGAGGCTGCTCAACACACCGCGTTCCACCGCGGCCGGCGCGTATCGGGGCCAACGGGGTTCGTCGCGCAGGTCGTCGGTGCGCACGATCGTCTGCTTGAGTGCTGCGTCGTGGCAGGGCCCCTCGCCGAAGTCGGTCTGCAGCTTGTCCAGCTGCGCAACCAGGCCGTCGGTGTCCGCCAACGATTCGAACTCCCCGCCCCCCTTGATCAGCAGCACTCCCGCGATGTCCGCGGCCGGGATCAGCTGCACCGCGGCGGTGGTCACGTCGGCGAGCACCTGATCGAGCGAGCGCGGGGCGGCGAAGTCGCGGGCCAGCTCGGCCATGCGCTTGGCCAGCTCGTGCCGGGAACTCGGGTCCGATAAGTCCATAGGGGCGGATTCTCCCCGATCGGGCGAGGGGTGCAACCGCGCGGCCCCGCTCGCCGGTAGGCGTGGTGACGAATGGCGACGGGTGGCCGCCGGCAACGTTTGTTCGCATCGCCCCCGGGTACCCGCCGTCGACCAGCTCGATCTCAACCCGCCGGGGAGGCCCAGTGTTCATCCATAACAAAGCCCTTCAATTCGAGGTTCGGGTCAGCGAGCCCGATCCACGGTTTGCGACGCTGCTGCAGGAGCAGTTCGGCGGCGCCAACGGCGAACTCAAGGCCGCCATGCAGTACTTCACCCAGGCGTTCGTGCTGCGCGACAAGAACCCCAAGATGTACGACCTGTTCATGGACATCGCCACCGAGGAGCTGAGCCACCTCGAGATGGTCGGCTCGATGATCACCATGTTGCTGGACGGCCTCAACGACGACCTGAAGATGGCCAACGAGAAGTGCGACTGGATGCCCGCGGTGGCCAGTGGCGACGGTCGCGACCAGATCATTCACCAGGTCGCGGTCAACCCGCTGTACATGGCGCTGAACGGGGGCAGCCCGGACGTGAGCAACTCGCAAGGCGTGCCCTGGATGGGCTCCTACGTCACCGCCAACGGCGACCCCACGGTGGACCTGCGCAGCAACCTGGCCGCCGAGTCGCGGGCGAAGATCGTCTACGAATACCTCAAGCAGTTCACCGACGACCCGGGCGTGCAGGACACCCTCAGCTTCCTGATGACACGCGAAGTGACGCACTACCAGCAGTTCACCGCCGCGCTGAACGAACTCCCGGTGAACTTCCCGCCGGGGCAACTGGCCGCCGATCCGCGCTTTCAGAACGTCGCGTTCAACATGTCCGACGGCGGCGGAGAATCGATCCGCGGCCCGTGGAACCAGGGTCAGGGACCGTGGCCGGAGGGCATGGAGTGGGAGTACGTGGAGAAGCCCCAGGAGCAGTGGCTGGGCGGTGACACCCGGCAGAACAAGGGCGCACAGCAGAACCCCCAGGGCTCGCCGGCCATCAAGGCCGAGAAGCCCTTCACGCACGAACAACACTCGCCGACAGGCTAATTGGGGACGTGAAGGCCGGGCGCTGAGATATCTCAGCGCCCGGCCTTCGCGTTGGCCTACTTGATCTGCGGATCCGGCGGGTTGTCCTCCCCGCGGCCGGTCACCGCGTCACGCACGTGGTCGACGACCGCCGCGCCCATCCCCATCGTCTTGAGCACGGTCGGGTTGGGCGGGGTGTCCGGGTGGGGCCGGGTCGGCGCGATCTTCTTTGCCTGTTCCAGCTTTTCGCCGATCTTCTCCAGCTCTTCCCGGCTGATCGCCAGCTCGACCTGCGGCCACACCACGTCCTGCTCGTAGGCGATGTGCTCGCGGCCCGCCCGGACGAATTCCTGCAACGCCTCGTGGTAGTCGGGCTCGCCGGGGTTGCCGTCCTCGAGCCGCTGCAACAGCTGCTTTCCCGCCTGCTCCTGCTCGACCGCCTTATCGACCAGTCCGTCGCCGAGCGCCTTGCGCACCGCCGGCCAGAAGAACTGTTCCTCGATGGCTTCGTGCTGCGACTCGGCGATGATGAGATTGTTCACCATCGTTTCCAGGCCGCTGGCCTCGGCGCCCGGCCCCGTCGGCGCCCCGTCGAGCGTCTCGAACAGGCCGAGCACGCTCTTATGGTCGTGGCGAAGAAAAGTGATTGCGTCCATGCCTTGCCTTCCGGTTGGGCTTGTCACTCGAAGTGGCCTGCGGATACCCGGGGTCGGGGGGGCTGAAACGCCGCGCCCGCACCGTGTGGCCGCGCCCGTTCGTGGCAAAACGTCGGTCGTTTCGGAAGGCCGCGTCGGGGGTAGCTCTAGGCGATGGCGGCCGACGGCACAACGAAGTCCGTCGTCGTGGCGTTCGCCGCCAACGCCGGGATCGCGGTGGCGAAGTTCGTCGGCTTCCTGGTCACCGGAAGCTCGGCCATGCTCGCGGAATCGGTGCACTCCCTCGCCGACACCATCAACGAAGTCCTGTTGATGGTCGGCAAGCGCGTCTCGCTCAGGCGCCCAGATGCCTTGCACCAGTTCGGGTATGGCCGCAGCCGGTACTTCTATTCGTTCGTCGTGGCGCTGTTGGTGTTCGTGCTCGGCGCGGTCGCCGCCATGTACGAGGGATACCGGAAGCTGTCCCACCCCGAGCCGTTGACCGACCCCGGAGTCGCCATCGCGATCCTCGTCGTCGCGGCGGTCCTGGAGGGCATCAGCCTGCGGACGGTGCTCAGGGAGTCCAAGCGGCTGAGGGGCTCCGACAATTGGTGGCGCTTCATCCGGAATTCGCGCATTCCCGAACCGCCCGTGGTGCTGCTGGAAGACAGCGCCGCGTTGCTCGGTCTGAGCGTGGCATTCGCCGGCGTGACGTTGACGGCTGCCACCGCAAACCCGTTGTGGGATGCGGTCAGCACCCTGGGCATCGGCGCGCTGCTCGCGGTGATCGCCGTCGTCTTGATCGTCGAGACGCACAGCCTGCTGATCGGCGAGGGCGCAACGACGCACCAGTGCAAAATGATTCGGTCCTCCCTGCAGGCGGCCGAGCATGTCGATTCCGTGGCGGAGCTGCGCACCGAATACCTCGGCCCGGACCAGATGGTGGTTGCCGCGAAGGTCGTATTCGGGCCCGAACAGGAGTTCGCGATGGCCGCCGACGTGATCAAGAACGCCGAGGCTCGCGTTCGGCAGACGGTGCCCGCGGTGCGCGTCGTCTACATCCAGCCCGAGGTCGAGCGCAAGCCGACCTAGCTAGTGCACCTCGGGCAACACGTTGGTCCGGTAGAACTCGATGGCCGTCACCGGATTGCCTTGGGGGAAGTGCAGAAACGGTACGGCGCCTGCGTCGAGGACCCCTTGCACCGCCCTGATGTGCGGGGCCGGATCGGTGCCCACCGTCCAGTTGGCCAGCACCTTGTCGATGGGGTTGACCTCGGCGGCGCGCTGGATCTCGACCGGATTGGGCTGGTCGACGGCGCCGGCGGTAAAACGCCACAGTGCGGCGGCGGTGGCGGCTTCGGCGGCGTCGCCGACGACCGCGAACAGTTCGGCGCGCTTGCCCAGGCTGCCGGGGTCGCGTCCGGCCGCCCGGGCGCCGGTCTCGAATGCGGCCACCAGGGTGGGGTTGGTCATGTCGCGGGCCTGACCGATCCAGCCGTCGCCGTATTGACCGGCCAGTGTTGCGCTCTTGGGGCCGCTGGCCGCCACGAAGATCGGCGGGGGCGTCGGCGGCGTGTCGTACAGCTTCAACGCGTCGGTCTGAAAGTAGCGGCCGGCGAACGATGTTCGCGCCCCGGTCCACAGCCGGCGGATGAGGGTGATGGCCTCGATCAGGCGATCGTGGCGTTCGGTGTACGTGCCGAACGCGTTGGTGGCCGCCTGTTCGTTGAGCCGTTCCCCGGTGCCCACGCCGAGGAACACCCGGCCGGGGCCGAGGATCGCCAGCGAGGCGAAGGCCTGGGCCACCACGGCCGGGTGGTACCGGTACGTGGGACAGGTGACCCCGGTGCCGAACGAGATGCGGCCGGTGGCGTTGCCCACCAAAGCCAGCGTCAGCCACGGGAACATCGAATGGCCCTCGTTGTCCTGCCACGGCTGGATGTGGTCGCTGGCCCAGACATGCCCGAAGCCGGCCTGTTCGGCCGCCCGCGCCTGCGTCACCAGCTGGTCGGTGCGGAACTGCTCGTGGGACAAAACCACACCCACCGCCTTGGCCGCGGGCGGCGGCGGAGCGTCGGGCGTGGCGTGGTCGGTGCCGGGCCGCCCACAGCCTGCGGCGCCGAGCACGCCCGCACCGGCGGCCATCCGCCACAACGCACGCCGCGAAACGCCGGTCACCGTCGTAACGTACCCCCGCATCCGGCGATGACACCCGGGCCGCGGTCCACCCGTTAGCCTGCTGGGATGACTCCCCAGGCAAGCCCCGCGCGGAAGGCCGACCTCCGCGAGCTGTGCCGCACCCTGGCCCGCGCGTTCTCCGACGACCCGGTGATGACCTGGTTGCTGCCCGACGAGGGGACGCGGACCGCGAACCTGTACCGGGTGTTCGCGACGATGACGCGCCACCACCATCTGGGCTGCGGCGGCGTCGAGGTGGCCCGCGGCGGCCCGGATATCGGCGCGGCGGCCCTCTGGGACCCGCCGAACCGGTGGCGCGAGACACGGCTGGGCGAACTGGCGATGACCCCGACGTTTCTGCGGGTGTTCGGCCTGCGCGCGACCAAGGCGCGCGCCGTGCAGGAGCTGATGAAACGCACGCATCCCGAAGAGCCGCACTGGTATCTCGCCGCGATCGGCAGCGACCCCTCGGTCCGCGGCCGGGGCTTCGGGCAGGCGCTGATGCGGTCGCGGCTGGACCGTTGCGACGCCGAGTATTGCCCGGCCTACCTCGAGTCCAGCAAGCCCGAAAATGTGCCGTATTACGAGCGTTTCGGATTCGTCGTCACCCGCGAGATCGTGTTGCCCGACGGCGGCCCGTCGATGTGGGCGATGTGGCGCGCGCCGCGGTAGCGTTTAGCCCCCCTACCCGGCGGGCAACCGTCCCCGCATGAGCGAAAACCCGCAAGGCGACGAGTTGGTGGACCCGGCGGACTTCCCCGAGGAAGGCGGACCCGGGGACACCTTGAACGCCAGCGAAGGCACCGACTCCGACGAAGTGCACAACGACGACGGCGACGTCGTCGTCGATCCGCCCGAGGACTGGAGCGAGGCGGACAAGTTCGGCATGACGGCGCGGGAGGAGCGCGAGGGCGAGTCGCTCGATGCCCGGCTCGCCGAGGAGGAGCCGGACGTCTCCGCCGACGACGTGGCGGAGGTGGGTGCCGACGGTCCGCGCGGGCGCGCGCACCGCGGCCAGATCGACGGCGCCCCCGAGGACGGCCAGTCGCTGTACGAGGTCGTCGACGAGAACGCGGCGCCGGACTTCACTCAGACGACGGAGTGAGGCGCCAGTGTTCGACTGTTCACTCCAACCGGGGTGCGCGAACCGTGGTTAGGGCGTGCTCTTCCAGCCCGCGATCCCGGTCGTGATCATCCGTAGCTGCTTGACGGCGATCCGCCGGATGTCTTCCTGCGCCTCGGCGCTTTGCGCGTCCTCGATCGCTTCGGCGATGACGATCATCGCGTTGACGAACAGCGTCGCCAGCACGTTGAGGTCCTCGGTGGTCCACTCGTGCAGTCGCGGAAAGCGGGCCAGGTCGGTGGCCAGCTCGGAGGTGATCAACCGGATCTCGGTGCGGATGGCATAGCGCAGCACGCTGAGCCCGCTGTTGCGTTCGCGTGCGATGAACCGCCAATGTTCCCGCCGCTGGGCGACGCTGGCGATCAGGATCTCGACGGACGATTCGATCACCCGGTTGGGATCGAGCCTGCCGGCGCGGGCGTCGCGCAGCGTGTCGCGCAGGCTGCGGAACGACTCGTCGATCAGGACCAGCCCGAGGGCCTCCATCGACTCGAAGTGGCGGTAGAAGGCCGCGGGCACGATCCCGACTTCGCGGGTGACCTCCCGCAGGCTCAGGCTGGAAAAGCTGCGGTCTTGCAGCAGCTTGAGCGCCGCGGCGATGATGGCGCGACGGGTCGCCTCCTTGCGCTCCTCGCGCGACCGGCTTTCGCGTGAGCGCTCGCGACCAGAACCTCGCACCCGTGAGCTAGGAGTACGGCTGTTCACTATGTGAACCCTACCACAGACCTGCAGTAAACCCTTGACTGACCGGGTGGTACGGCTGCACGGTGTACATATGTTCACTCAAACCGCTCAGACTTCTCGTCGGGCCCTCGCTCGGACTTTCCGGAAGCGAGTGTTGGGTTCAGACCTCCTCGATCTGCTCACCGGTCCCCACGGCGTCGACCGGTACACCGAGCTGGTGGCGCCGACCTGGACGCTGGGCGAGGCCCGCGCCAAGGTGGTCGACGTGCGTCGCACCACCGCCCGCAGCGTCACCCTCACCCTCGCCCCCAACGAAAGCTTCACGGCCGCCGTCAAGGCCGGCCAGTACGTCAACCTCACCGTCGAGATCGACGGCCGGCGGTTCACCCGCTGCTATTCACCGGCCAACGCCGAGGGCGCCCGCCACCTCGAGCTGACCATCGGGCGCCACGACGGCGGCCTGGTCTCCAACCACCTGTACGAGCACGCCCGCCGCGGCATGGTCGTCGGTTTGGCGGGCGTCGGCGGCGACTTCGTCTTGCCGGCGCAGCGGCCGCGGCGGATTCTCTTCGTCTCCGGCGGCAGCGGCATCACCCCGGTGATGGCGATGCTGCGCACGCTCGTCGCCGAGGGGCACCCGGGTGAGATCGCATTCATCCACTACGCCCGCACCGCGGACGAGGCCTGCTACCGCGCCGAGCTCGCCGGCCTGCCCGGCGTCCGCGTGCTGCACGGCTACACCCGATCCGGCGGCGGCGACCTGGTCGGCCGATTCGACGCCGCGCACCTGGCCGCCGCGATGCCGTCGCCCGACGCGGTGTTCGTCTGCGGGCCAACGGTTCTGGTCGACGCCGTCCGGAGTCACTGCGACAACGTCTACACGGAGAGCTTCGTGCCCCCGTCGTTCGAGGCGCCGGCCAACCCGTCGGGCGGACGGGTCACCTTCTCCGACAGCGGGGTCGACGTCGTCGACGACGGCCGCCCCCTGCTGGAACAGGCCGAATCGGCCGGGCTGTCACCGGAAAACGGCTGCCGGATGGGCATCTGCCACACCTGCACCCGCCGCAAGACCGCCGGAACGGTGCGCAACCTGATCACCGGCGCCGTGTCGACCGGGCCCGACGAGGACGTGCAGATCTGTGTGTCCGTCCCGGTCGGCGATGTCGATCTCTCGCTCTAACGCCAACCCACGCCCGTGGCGATCGCAAGCGCGGCGGAGCCGGGCGCAGCGGGTCGCCACCCAATTACCTGGGGGAAAAGCCATGACACAGAACAAGATCACCCTGACCCCCGAACAGGCCGAGGAGTTCGGCCGTGAGCTGGACGCCATCCGGGAACGCGTGATGGCCGGCCTGGGCGCGGAGGACGCCGACTACATCCGTCGCGTCATCAAGGCGCAGCGCGCGCTGGAAGTCGGCGGCCGTGCGCTGCTCTTCCTGCCGCCCGCCTGGTTGCTGGGCACCGCGATGCTGGGCCTGTCGAAAATCCTGGACAACATGGAGATCGGCCACAACATCATGCACGGCCAGTACGACTGGATGCGCGACCCGGCGATCTCCGGCCGGTCCTTCGAGTGGGACACCGCGTGCCCGGCCGACCAGTGGCGCCATTCGCACAATTACATGCACCACACCCACACCAACATCGTGGGGATGGACCGCGACATCGGCTACGGCATCCTGCGGATGAGCGAGGACCAGCCGTGGGAGCCGTACTTCCTCGGCAACCCGGTCTACGCCTTCCTGCTGATGGTGCTGTTCCAATACGGCGTCGCGCTGCACGAGCTGGAAACCGAACGCATCCGCGCGGGCGAGATCGAGCTCGCCGACAAACGCGAGTTGCTGCGCGCGATCTGGAAGAAGACCAAGCGGCAAACGCTCAAGGACTACGTGGCCTTCCCGCTGCTGGCCGGGCCCTTCGCGCCGTTCGTCTTCGCCGGCAACCTCTCGGCCAACCTGATGCGCAACGTGTGGTCCTACATGATCATCTTCTGCGGCCACTTCCCCGACGGCACCCAGGAATTCACGGTCGAGGAGACCACGGACGAGTCCCGCGGTCAGTGGTACTTCCGCCAGGTCCTCGGCTCGGCGAACCTCACCGGCGGCAAGCTGTTTCACCTGCTGTCGGGCAACCTGTCGCACCAGATCGAGCACCACCTGTTCCCGGACATGCCGGCGCGCCGCTACGCCGAGATCGCACCGGAGGTGCAGGCGATCTGCGAGCGTTACGGCATCCCGTACAACCGCGGCCCGCTGCTGCGCCAGTTCGGCACCGTCGTCCGCAAGATCGTCCGGCTGACCTTCCCGGACTCGGTGCTGCGCAAGGCCTCCGCCGCCGACCGGTCGGCCGACCCGGTCCCCGCGGCCGCCTGACTGTTCGCCCACGTCCCCCACGCGCAAACCGGGCATTGCGCGCGGGGGACAATGGGCTGCGTGCAGTGGACCGGCGCGCGCTACGCGGACAAACCGACGGTGGAGGCATCGACGTGGATCGATGCGGACCCCGCCCGGGTGTGGAGCCTGGTCTCCGACATCAAGCTGATGCCCACGCTGAGCAACGAGCTGCAGGCCGTGGAGTGGGCCGAGGGCGCCGACGCGCCGCGTGTGGGCGCCCGCTTCGTCGGGCACAATCAAAACGAGGCGTTCGGGCAGTGGAGCAGCACCTCGCAGATCGTCGCGTGCGATGAGCCACGCGAGTTCGCCTGGGCGGTCGGCGAGCCGGAAAGGCCGGCGGCGGCATGGCGATTCCGCCTGACGCCGCGAGACGGCGGCACCGACCTGAGCTATTGGATGCAGATGGGGCCGGGCCGGTCGGGGTTGTCCGTGGCGATCGAGGCGATGCCGGACAAGGAACAGAAGATCGTGTTCGTGCGGCTCCGCGAGATCGAGGCCGCGATCGACAAGACACTGGCGACGATCAAGAGGCTTGCCGAGCACGGGGTGCGCTGATGCGGACCGCCACGACGGTCGAGCTGTCGGCCGCCGGCCGGGAAACCGCGGCCTTCGTCGTCGAGGCGGAAAAGCTGGGCCTCGACGTGTGCTGGGTGGCCGAGGCCTGGGGTTCCGACGCCCCGTCCGCGCTGGGCTACCTCGCGGCGCGGACGGAGCGGATCCTGCTGGGCTCGGGCGTGTTACAGGTCGGCGTCCGCTCGCCCGTCATGGTCGCCCAGACCGCCATCACGCTGTCCAACCTGTCGGGCGGGCGGTTCCTGCTCGGGCTGGGCGCGTCCGGCCCGCAGGTGATCGAGGGCCTGCACGGTGTCTCGTTCAGCCGGCCCCTGGCGCGCCTCTCCGAAACCGTCGACATCGTGCGCCAGGCGTTCACCGGAGCAAAAATCTCGCACTCCGGCAGGCAGTTTCAGATCCCCCTGCCCGGCGGCGAAGCGGTGCCGATGCGGCTGTCGACGCGGCCCGAGCATCGGATCCCGATCTACCTGGCCGCGCTGTCACCGGCGATGCTGCGGCTGACGGGGCGGGTCGCCGACGGCTGGCTGGGCACCAGTTTCGTCCCGGAGGGCGCCGGCGACGCGTACTTCGCCCACCTCGACGAGGGCCTGACCGCGGCCGGCCGCACCCGCGCCGACGTCGACATCTGCCAGGGTGCCGAGGTCGCCTTCGCCTCCGACGAGGAGGAACTGCGCGGCATGGTCGCGGGCCGCAAGAAGGAACTCGCGTTCAGCCTCGGCGGGATGGGTTCGTCGAGCACGAACTACTACAACCAGGCCTACAGCAGGCAGGGCTGGGCCGACATCGCCGCCGAGGTGCGCGAGCGCTGGCAACGGGGTGACCGCGACGGCGCGGCCGCGCTGATCACCGACGAGATGGTGCTGGCCACCACACTGATCGGCACCGAGGAGATGGTCCGCGCCCGGCTCGCCGTGTGGCGAGAGGCCGGGGTGAATACCGTGCGGCTGTATCCGGCCGGCGACACGCTGGAGGCGAAACTGCGCACGCTCGGCCGGGCCATCGAGCTGGTCGCCGCGGCCTAGGACAGGTCCGTCGGCGCCTGCGAGACCTGCACCAGCCGCACCTGCGGCCGGGCCGGTACACCGTCGGCCAGGAACCAGCGGAAGGCCAGGTTGCCGCGCGGATAACCCACCGTGGTCAGCGAATTCGGGTGACCGGTCGGTTCGCGGGACAACACGATCGTCACCGAGCCGTCGCTGTTCGGCGCGGCGCTGTGGCCGTTGATCGAGCAGCGGACGTCGGCACCCTCCGAGGCGCCGAACGTGGCCATGAACTGGTTCCACACCACCAGGTTCCAGAACCGGCAGGGCGGTGGCCGATGGGTGATGACCAGGGCTTCGCCGTCGCCGAGCACGAAGCTGCCGTAGGAATAGCAGGCGTCGCGGGCCGACCAGCCGAAGTTGGCGTCGGGCACCTGATAGGGATCGGCGAATTCGTTTGCGGCGTCCGCAGTTTCGTGCCCCAGAGCGTGCTCGTCGTCGGTGCGCGTCCCGACCGCCAGCGGCACGATCGCGAACATCGTGCGCATCCAGGTGGTGACCGCGCGCAGCCTCGCCGCGGTTTCGGCGTCGCCGTGCCGGATCGGTTCCGGCTCGTCGAGCGCCTCGATCCGCCAGGTGACGGGGCGGCCGGTCAGCGGGTCGGCCTGGTAGTCGCGGGTCATCAGCACCGCGGCCTCGGGGGTGGGGCCGAGTTCGAAGGCGAAGTTACCCTCGGCGTCGACGTCGAGATCGGTGTCGCGGACGATCGCGACCACCCGGTCGGACCACGCCCCCGGCGACGGCTCGTTGTAGGCGGTCGCCGAAAAGTACACGCTGTCACCGCGGTTGCCGCTGATCCGGTAGCGCCGCCGCGGATCGACCGGGCAGACGAAGTAGTAGGCGTCGGTGTTGTCGCCGCCCCAGCGCCGGTCGCGGCGGAACGGCGTGTTCACGGCGACGAACTGCGGCCGGCCCGGCTCGGTGAACAGGTAGGTGTCGAAGGCCACGCCGAGCGTGCTGGCGAGCATGCGGTAACCGTCGGCGACGTGCCGGTCGTCGGTCACCGCGCGGTCGCCCTCGGTGAACGAGCGATCGAGGGCGCCGAGGGCGCCGAGCAGGTCCTGCCACGCGGCCATCGTTTCGTGCGTCATGCGCTGATTCCCTTCAGGAGCAACGTGGTGGTGCGATCGACCCAGGCCTCCCCGAGTCCCGAGTCGAGCGCGGTCACGCGGGTGAGCAAGCCCATCAGCGTGATGCCGGCGATGGCGTCGGTGAGTTCGGCGGCCGTCACGTCGGGCCGAACCTCGCCGCGCGCCGCGGCCCGCCCCAGCAACTCGGTGAGGCCTCCGCCGATGACGCCGGCGAACCGCTCCAGCAGCGCCGAATGCAGGGTCGGGTCCGCGGCCATCTCGCCGACCAGTCCCGGCAGGGCTGCCCGGGCGGCCGGGGTGGTCAGGAAAACCATTGAGCGGCTGACCATTTCGCGTAGGTCATCGGGCAGCGATCCGGTATCGGGCAGCTCGGTCGCCGAACCGATCGGGAACACCGCCTCGTGCACGAGGTGCGCCTTGCTGGGCCAGCGCCGGTAGATCGCGGGCTTGCTGGTGCCGGCGCGTTCGGCGATCGCGGAGACCAACAGCCCGGCATAGCCGGTCTCGGCGAGCAGTTCGACGGTCGCGCTCAGCACCGCACCCTCGATGCGCGGGTCACGGGGCCGGCCACAATCCACTACCATTACGAAACTGAAAGTAACATAAGTCGCCGTGACCGACGCCGTTCGCCTTGACGATCTCGCCCAGCCGCGCTTCAGCGCCGAGGCGCAGCAACTCCTCGACATGATGGCCACACTGGCCCCCGACTGCCCCTTGGACGCCGACGCGCTGCGCGCCAGGGCCACCGCCGACACCGGCCTGCACGATTTCGGCGCGCCGGACTACCGCGAGCGGCTCGACGTCTACCTCGCCGCGCTGCGCGAGATCGACGGGCTGCACCCGGCCGGGGTGGTGAACTTCTTCGGGCAGCTGTTGCAACTGCTCAAGAATCGGCTGTTGCTGACCGACCTGCTGACCCGGCATCCCGAGATCGACGACATCGAGCTCCAACCGCCGGTGGTGATCGCCGGGCTGCCCCGCACCGGCACCACCCACCTGCACAACCTGCTGGCCGCGCCGCCCACCTTCCGCACCATGCCCTACTGGGAAAGCGTCGAGCCGTTCCCCCTGCCCGGCGAGGCCGGCGTCGCGCCGGACCCGCGGCGGGCCCGGATGGACGTCGCGGTCGGGCTGATCAACACCGTGATGCCGCACTTCGCGCTGATGCACGAGATGACCACCGACCACGTCCACGAAGAGATCCAGCTGCTCGCCAACGACTTCTCGACCATGCTGTTCGAGACCCTGGCCGACGTGCCGCGCTGGCGCGGCTACTACCAGGCCCACGACCAGGCACCGCACTACCGGCACCTCGCCCGCCAGCTCAAGGCCATGCAGTTCCTGCGGGGCGGCCGGCGCTGGCTGCTCAAGTCGCCGCAGCACCTCGAGCAGGTGCCGGTTCTCGACCGCGTATTCCCGGGCAGCATCGTGGTTTTCACACACCGCGATCCGGTGCCGGTGGCGTTGTCGATGATCGCGATGATCACCTACTCGGCGCGCATGCACCGCTCGCCGGTGCCCGTCGAGCGAATCGCGGCGTCGTGGATCGACCGCCTGGACGACATGCTTTCCGCGCTGGTCCGCGACCGGGACGCGATTGGCCCGGAGCGTTCGATCGACGTCCGCTTCGACGACTTCATGGCCGACGAAATCGGCGTTGCGGAGCGGGTATACGCCCTGGCCGGTGAGCCGTTCACCGCGCAGGCCCGAACCGCGATCGACGAGTACCTGGCGGGCCACCGGCGCGGCCGGCTCGGCGCCGTCGCGACGTCCTGCGAGATGTTCGGGCTGGAGGAGAGCGATTTGCGCCGCCGCTTCGCGCCGTATGCCGAGCGGTTTCTGGCCTAACCCGGGGCGGGCCGCTACGTTCTCCAGGCATGGTGACCATGCCGGAGCTGGACGGTGTCGAACACAGGTACGTGGACGTGGGAAGCGGTGTGACGATCCATGTCGCGGATGCGGGGCCGGGCGACGGGCCGGCGGTGATGCTGGTGCACGGGTTCCCGCAGAACTGGTGGGAGTGGCACCACCTGATCGGCCCGCTGGCCGCCGACGGCTACCGGGTGCTGTGCCCGGACTTGCGCGGCGCCGGCTGGAGTTCGGCGCCGCGGACGAGCTACACCAAGGCGGAGATGGCCGAGGACCTGGCCGCCGTTTTGGATCTCCTCGATGTGCGAACGGTCAAGCTGGTCGCCCACGACTGGGGCGGGCCGGTGGCGTTCATCATGATGCTGCGCCACCCGGAGAAGGTGACCGGGTTCTTCGGGGTGAACACGGTGGCGCCCTGGGTGAAGCGCGATCTGCGTGCGGTGCGCAATATCTGGCGGTTCTGGTACCAGATCCCGATTTCGTTGCCGGTCATCGGCCCGCGGATGATCAGCGATCTCGAGTCCCGGATCGGCCGTTGGATGGGCTCCTGGGTCGGTGGCGGGTACGCGCTGCCGGAGGAGGACACCCGCCTCTACATCGAGTGCATGCGGCAGCCCGGGCACGCGGAGGCCGGTTCCCGGTGGTATCGCAGCTTTCAAACCGGCGAGATGCTGCGCTGGGCGCGCGGCGAGTACGACGACGCCCGCGTCGACGTCCCGGTGCGCTGGCTGACCGGCACGCTGGATCCGGTGATCACGCCCGAGCTGACCGACGGATACGCCGACCACATCAGCGATTTCAAGGTGGAGCTGGTCGACGGTGTCGGCCACTGGATCGTCGACCAGCGCCCGGAGCTGGTGCTGGACCGGGTCCGGGCCTTCCTGCGCGGCGAAACATAAACCCTTGCGCGCCGTTTCGGCGCGTCGTCGCAACTAGTTATATGTCGCGGCAACGCCGGCGCCCGTCAGGGACGGACGAGGATGCGGATGGGGTTGCCGTCCTGACGCTCGAGCATCTCGATGCCGTGCGGTAGGTCCTCCAAGGCGATGATCTCGCTGATCGATCGCGAGATGTCAAGGCGCCCAGCCGAAACCAGCTTCGTCAGCGTCTCGATGTCGACGTTCTGATAGCCCAGGTGCCCGAGCACTTGCTTGCGGGTCAAACCGAACAGGGAGGTGGGCCCGACGGTCGGCGCTTCGGCGCTCATCCCGACGCCCACCAGCCGGCCGCCGGGGGTGAGGCAATCGAGCCCCTGCTCGAAGGTCGCCTTCAGGCCGACGGCGTCGAAGGCGACGTCGAGCAGCCGGCCGCCGGTGACCTCCGCGATCTTGTCGTGGAGGCCGTCGTCGCGGGAGTCGAACGCGTAGTCCGCGCCGAGGGCCAGGGCCCGCTCCAAGACCGCGGGGTTGATGTCGACCGCGATGATCGGCACCGCGCCGACCAACCGCGCCAGCTGGACGATGTGGGTGCCGACGCCGCCGACGCCCCACACCCCGACCGACTCACCCACCGCGACTTTCCCGGTCCGCACGACGGCCCCGAACGGCGTGGACACCGCGTCGGCCAGGATCGCGGCCTGTTCCAGCGGAACGTTGTCGGGCACCCGCGTCAGACCCGCCGCCTGCGCCAGGGTGTATTCCGCCCACGCGCCGTCGTAGGCGAACGCCATCAACTGGATGCGCAGGCAGTTCACCACGTCGCCGCGCCGGCAGTTCGCGCAGCGCTGGCAGGGCCGGCCGGCGGCGACCACGACGCGATCGCCCTCGTCCCAGCCGGTCACCTCCGGGCCCAACTTCGCGATGGTGCCCGACGCCTCGTGGCCCTGGGTCACCACGGGCTGCTGCGCCGGGAAGGTGCCGTTGATGAGGCTCAGGTCCGAGTGGCAGATCCCGCAGAAGGCGACCTTGACCAGGACCTCGCCGGGACCGGGTTCCGGTATTGGAACATCCTCGAGCGCAACCCTTTTGGTCTCCGCGTAGAAGCGCTCGGCGCGCATCGTGTTGGCCATGCGCTAGTCGACGCCGATGGTGACTTCCGTGGACTTGATGAATACGGTCGCGGGCTGGCCGACCTTGAGCCCGAGATCGGTGGCCGCGTCCTTGGTGACGGAGGAGGTGACGACCTGGTCGCCGCCGTCGAGCTTGACCTTCACGATCGCCATGACGCTGCCGAGGTCGACCTCGGTGATGGTCCCTTTGAGCTGGTTTCGGGTGGATAGCCGCATCGCGAGGTCCTCCGTCGGGTTGAGGGGTCTGCGGGTGACTCTAGTGTCGCGGGCCGAGCAGGGCTATGGACGCGTCGACGGCGGGTTCGACGATGTCGCGCACCGGCCGGCCATCCTCGACGGCGAGGGCGGTGAGTTCGCGCAAGCCGCCCAGCAGGATGACGGCCAGGGGCGCGGTCAGCGGGGGCAGCTCGGCCCGCCGGAAGCCGGGGCTGGCGCTCAGGTCGACCAGCAGGCTGGACAGCAGCCGCAGCCCGCGGCGCTGCACCGGGCGGGCGGCGGCACCGAGCGAGGGGAGTTCCCGGATCCAGCTCAGCGTGATGGCCGGCCGGGACTCGATGTAGCCGACGTACGCCTCGACGGCCTGCCGGATCTGCCGATGCCAATCGGCCTCGGGGTCGACCGCCGCCGCGATGCACTCGCCCAGCTTCTCGTTGTCCGATCCGAGGAGCTCCAGGAAGCACTCTTCCTTGCTCGCGAAATGGTCGTAGAAGGTGCGCTTGGACGTGCGGGCGTGACGGACGACGTCGGCGACGGTGCTGGCGCGGTAGCCGCGCTCGGTGATGGAGGCGGCGAGGCCGTCGAGCAACCTGAGCCGGAACGGGTCGCCGAGAACCGCTTCGTCGGCCGTTGCAGTCGCCGTCGGGCTCACGGCGGCCCCTTTCGATAGCTACGGCACCCTTGTCAGGCCTAGTACCACAGAGTACCGTAGCTCCCAACGATTTGGTACACCGCGGTACCACCCCGGCGTCTCGGGGCCAGATACGGGGGAGCAGCCCGCATGAGTGAAGTGACCACCGCCCGACCGGCAACCGCCGAAGTCAGCTTGCCCCCCGCGACCCGGCTCCCGAAGCTGTTGCAGGGATTGGGCTTTGCGGTGTCGCGGCGGGCGATGATCCAGCGGCTGGCCCGTCGGCACGGCGACGTCTTCACCCTCAACCTGCCCATCTACGGCCGCGTCGTGGTGGTCGGCGATCCGCAGCTGGCCAAGCAGATCTTCACGACCAGCCCGGACGAGCTCGGCAACATCCAGCCCAACCTCAGCCGGCTGTTCGGCTCGGGATCCGTGTTCGCCCTCGACGGGGAGGACCATCGCCGCCGGCGGCGGTTGCTCGCACCGCCGTTCCACGGCAAGAGCATGAAGAAGTACGAGGCGATCATCGAGGAGGAGACGCTGCGCGAGACGGCCGGCTGGCCGGAGGGGGAGCCCTTTGCGACGCTGCCGTCGATGATGCGCATCACGCTCAACGCGATCCTGCGTGCCGTCTTCGGGGCCGAGGGCGCCGAACTCGACGAGCTGCGCCGGCTCATCCCGCCGTGGGTCACGCTCGGCTCCCGGATGGCGACGATGCCCAAGCCGCAACGCAATTACGGCCGGTTCAGCCCGTGGGGGCGACTGGACGAGTGGCGCCGACAGTACGACACCATCATCGACAGGCTCATCGAAATCGAGCGGGCCGACCCGAACTTCGACGAGCGCACCGACGTGCTGGCGCTGATGCTGCGCAGCACTTACGACGACGGTTCGGCCATGTCGCGCAAGGACATCGGCGACGAGCTGCTCACGCTGCTGGCCGCCGGCCACGAGACGACTGCCTCCACGCTGGCCTGGGCGTTCGAGCGGCTGACGCGTCATCCGGATGTGCTGGCGGCCCTGGTCGAGGAGGCCGATAACGATGGCCAGGAGCTGCGTCAGGCGACGATCCTGGAAGTCCAGCGGGCCCGCACGGTCATCGATTTCGCCGCCCGCCGCGTCTACCCGCCGCGGTATCAACTCGGCGAGTGGGTCATTCCGCGCGGGGAATCAATCCTGGTGAGCATCGCGCAGATTCACGAAAATCCTGCAGTTTTCTCGAGCCCGGAGCGCTTCGACCCGCAACGGTACGTCGGGACCAAGCCGTCGGCCTTCGCGTGGATCCCGTTCGGCGGCGGCACCCGCCGCTGCGTCGGGGCGGCCTTCGCCAACATGGAGATGGACGTCGTGTTGCGAACGGTGCTGCGCCACTTCACGATCGAAACCACGACGGCGTCCGGCGAGAAGTGGCACGGCCGGGGCGTCGCCTACACGCCGAGAGACGGCGGCCGGGTCGTGGCGCACCGGCGCTGAGCCGCGCCTACTGGCCCGCGGTGGCCCGGCGCGGCAGTTTCCAGCCCGGGCGGATGTAGTGGCAGGTGTACCCGTTGGGGTAGTGCTGCAGGTAGTCCTGGTGCTCGGGCTCGGCCTCCCAGAAATCCCCGGCCGGGCTGACCTCGGTCACCACCTTGCCGGGCCACAACCCGGACGCTTCGACGTCGGCGATCGTGTCGAGCGCGATCCGCTTCTGCTCGTCGTCGAGGTAGAAGATCGCCGACCGGTAGCTGGGGCCGCGATCGTTGCCCTGGCGGTCTTTCGTTGTCGGGTCGTGGATCTGGAAGAAGAATTCCAGCATGGTGCGGTAGTCGGTGACCGCCGGGTCGTAGACGATCTCGACGGCCTCGGCATGCGTGCCGTGGTTGCGGTAGGTCGCATTCGGGACGTCGCCGCCGGTGTAACCGACGCGGGTCGAAACCACACCCGGCTGCTTGCGGATGAGTTCTTGCATCCCCCAGAAACACCCGCCGGCAAGGATCGCTTTGTGGGTTGCCATTGCTCGTCCTCCTAGCCCGCCACGATGCTGCCCAGGCTACACTCCGCCGATGAGCCGCAACGTCGCGACGATTTCGGGAAGTGCCGCATCATGACCACGCAAGAGTTCTCCCGCAGCGAACTGTCCGACGCGTTCGAGAAATTCGAGCAGACGGTGGCCCGGGCCGCCGAAACGCACGACTGGGACGCCTGGGTCGAGCAGTACACGCCCGACGTCGAGTACGTCGAACACGCCGCCGGCACGATGCGGGGCCGCGACGAGGTGCGTCAGTGGATCAAACGGACGATGACGACCTACCCGGGCAGCCACATGGTGGCGTTCCCCTCGCTGTGGTCGGTCATCGACGAGCCCACCGGGCGGGTCATCTGCGAACTGGACAACCCCATGCGCGACCCGGGCGACGGAAGCGTGATCAGCGCGACCAACATCTCGATCGTCACCTACGCGGGCGACGGCCTGTGGCGCCGTCAGGAAGACATCTACAACCCGCTGCGTTTCCTGCGGGCCGGAATGAAGTGGTGCCGCAAGGCGCAGGAGCTGGGCACCCTCGACGAGGACGCCGCGCGGTGGATGCGGGAGAACGGCGGAGCCAAGTGAGCACCAAGCCCAAACTCGGCCCCAAGCTGGTTATAGGCGCCAACGGCTTCCTGGGTTCGCACGTCACCCGCCAACTCGTCGCCGACAGGTTCCCCGTGCGGGCGATGGTGCGCCCGAACGCGAACACCCGCTCGATCGACGACCTCGAGCTGACCCGCTTTCACGGCGACGTCTTCGACGACGTCACATTGCGCGAGGCGATGGACGGGGTCGACGACGTCTATTACTGCGTCGTCGACACCCGCGCATGGTTGCGCGACCCGGCACCGCTGTTTCGCACCAACGTCGAGGGGCTGCGCAACGTTCTCGACGTCGCCGTCAACCAGCCCGACCTGCGCCGCTTCGTCTTCACCAGCACCTACGCGACGGTCGGCCGGCGACGGGGGCACGTGGCAACCGAAGACGACGTGATCAGCCCGCGCGGCCAGACTCCCTACGTCCAATCCCGGGTGCAGGCCGAGGACCTGGTGATGCGCTACGTGGCCGAGGCCGGGCTGCCCGCCGTCGCGATGTGCGTGTCGACCACCTACGGCAGCGGCGACTGGGGCGGCACCCCACACGGTGCCTTCATCGCCGGCGCGGTGTTCGGCAAGCTGCCCTTCGGAATGAACGGCATCCAGCTGGAGGTCGTCGGCGTCGACGACGCCGCGCGGGCCATGATCCTGGCCGCCGAGCGGGGCCGCATCGGCGAGCGATACCTGGTCTCCGAGCGGATGATCGCGTTGAACGACGTCATACGCATCGCCGCCGACGAGGCCGGGGTGCCGCCGCCGCAACGCTCGATATCGCTGCCGATGCTGTACGCACTTTCCGCCCTGGGCAGCCTGAAGGCCCGGCTCACCGGCAAGGACTCCGAGCTCAGCCTCGCGTCGGTGCGCATGATGCGGTCCGAGGCCGACGTCGACAGCAGCAAGGCGAAGCGCGAATTGGGCTGGCGGCCACGCCCGGTCGAGGAGTCGATCCGCGAGGCGGCCCGGTTCTGGGCGGCGATGCGAACCCCCCGAAAGAACACGCCGGCCGGGCAACCCGAATAGCCGCCGCCCGTGGACCGCATACGCGTCGACCTCGAGGGGCCGCCGCAGACGACGCTGGCGACGCTGTATGCCAAGGCGCTGGACGCCGACGCTTCCCCGTCCATCCTCGGCGACCGGTATGCGAAGGCCGCCGTGGCGCACATCGAGTACGACTGGGCGGCAACGACCATCGACGCGCGGCGCGCGCCGTCGGTCGCCGTTCGCAGTAAACACTTCGACAACTGGGCGCGTCAGTTCCTGGCGTCGCATCCCGAAGCGGTCGTGTTGCACGCGGGCTGCGGTCTGGATACCCGGGTCTACCGGCTGGATCCACCGCCCGCGGTGCGGTGGTACGACGTCGACTATCCCGAGGTCATCGGGCTGCGCGAACGGCTGTATCCCGGCCGACCGGGCTATCGCATGGTGCCGGCCTCGGTCACCGATCCGTCCTGGCTGGCCGAACTACCGGCCGACCGGCCCACCCTGTTCATCGGCGAGGGTCTGACCATGTACCTGAAGAAGGACGACGGGCTGGCGCTGCTTCGGCGCGTCGTCGACCGATTCCCTTCCGGCGAACTGCAGTTCGACGCCTTCAACACCTTCGGGATCCGCACCCAGGTGATCAACGCGGTGGTCCGTCGCTCCGGGTCGACACTGTACTGGGGAATCGACGGGCCCTCCGACATCGTGACCGCAGTTCCCGGGGTGCGGCTGCTGGTCTGGGAGTCGGTCTTCGACAGCGACCCCTTCGGCCTGCTCCCGCCGCTCGTGCGCTGGATCGGCAAAGCGATGGCGGCCGTGCCGATCCTGCGGACAATGGCGCAGTATCACCGCTACGCATTCGGTCCGGCCTGATCGGGAAGTCTGGCCGCCCGGCTCGTGTTGCACTGGCTATCGGCGTCTAGGAGGAGACCATGAGCCACCCCGAAATCAAAGAGCCCAGTGCCGGGCACCCGATCACCATCGAGCCGACGAAGGGGCGGGTGCAGGTGCGCGTCAACGGCGAGCTGATCGCCGACACCACGGCCGCCCTCGAGTTGCGCGAAGCCACTTTGCCTGCGGTGCAATACATCCCGATGGGCGACGTGGCGCAAGACCGGCTGACCCGCACGGACACCAGCAGCTACTGCCCCTTCAAGGGCGAGGCCAGCTACTACAGCGTGACCAGCTCGGCCGGCGACACCGTCGACGACGTGATCTGGACCTACGAGCAGCCTTACCCGGCGGTCGCGGCGATCGCCGGGCACGTCGCGTTCTACCCGAACAAGGCCGACATCAGCGTCTCGGCGTCCTAGCAGATCCACCCGGGGAGCGCGGCCTCGTGTGCCCGGGTATCGCTGTACAGCCGCATCGAGACGATCAGCCCCTCGCGGGTGTCGAAGATGCAGACGAACGGGCTGTCATATTCGACGCCGCTGGTGGTGGTGCCGTTGGCCTGCGCCTCGACCACCACCGTTTCGCCCTCGTTGACGCAGCGCACCAGGTCGATGGTCAGCTCCAGTTCCCGCTTGCGCCGCTCGACCGTTCGGCGGAAGGTCTGCTTGTCGCAGGTGGAGCGGGTGACGAGTGACCAGTAGGTGAAGTCGTCGCTGAGCAGCGCGAAACCCTCGTCGAGGTCGCCCCCGTCGCTCGTGCTCTGGAGGAACATCCAGGCCAGTTCGCCCTGCGGGTCATCGAACGGCGTCATCACATCGCAATATTGACTTGGCACATCGTTCACGGTCAATCGGAGAATGGGTCGGTGGAAAGCGCGCGCACGGTCACGTTCCCCGGGCCGGTCAGCTTCGGGCACACGTTGGCGCCGCTTCGGCGCGGGCTCGGGGACCCCTGTTTCCACGCGCCCGGTGACGGCGCGATCTGGCGGACCAGCCTGTTGCCCACCGGTCCCGTCACCGCGCGCATCAGCCGTGCGGCCGCCAACGCCGCTCACTGCGTGGCGTGGGGTGGCGGGGCGCCGGAGTTCGTCGACAGGCTGCCCGCGATGCTCGGCCTGCACGACGATGCCACCGATTTCGTTCCCTCGGACCCGACCGTTGCCGCCGCGCACCGCCGCGTTCCGCACCTGCGCCTCGGCCGCACCGGCCTGGTACTGGAGGCGCTGATTCCCGCGATCATCGAGCAACGGGTGCCCGGGGCCGACGCGTTCCGGTCGTGGCGCCTGCTGGTGTCCAGGTACGGCTCGCCGGCCCCGGGGCCCGCGCCGGACAAGATGCGCGTGCCCCCGACGGCCGAGGTATGGCGCCACATCCCGTCGTGGGAGTTCCATCGCGCCAATGTCGACCCGAGGCGTGCGCAGACCGTGGTGGCGTGTGCGCGCCGGGCCGTCTCGCTGGAGCGGCTGGCCTCCCGTCCGGCCGCGCACGCCCGCGCGGCGTTGACGTCGTTGCCGGGGGTGGGGGAATGGACCGCCGCCGAGACGGCGCAACGGGCGTTCGGGGACGCCGACGCGCTCTCGGTCGGCGACTACCACGTGCCGAAGATGATCGGCTGGACGCTGGTGGGTCACCCGGTCGACGACGCGGGCATGCTCGAACTGCTCGAGCCCATGCGGCCGCACCGCCACCGAGTGGTGCGGCTGCTCGAAGCCAGCGGCCTGGCCTACGAACCGAGGCGGGGGGCCCGGCTGCCGGTTCAGCAGATCAGCGAACTCTAAACGTGGTCATGGCCTCGTCGGGGCCGCGTTTTCCGCCACGGCCTCCGGGTAACCCACTGTGAGCACGTGACCGTGCGGGGAAACGGAGGCAAATCGATGACACAGTTCACCATCCCGGGGCTCACCGACAAACAGGGAGCGCGGTTGACCGAACTGCTGCAGAAGCAATTGAGCACCTACAACGATCTTCACCTGACGCTCAAGCACGTCCACTGGAATGTGGTGGGGCCCAATTTTATTGGCGTGCACGAAATGATCGACCCGCAGGTCGAGGCGGTGCGCGGTTACGCCGACGACGTCGCCGAGCGCATCGCGGCCCTCGGCGGATCGCCGCAGGGGACGCCCGGGGCGATCATCAAAGACCGCACCTGGGACGACTATTCCGTCGGGCGTGACTGCGTCCAGGCCCATCTGGCCGCGCTGGATCTCGTCTACACCGGCATCATCGAGGACATCCGCAAGTACATCGAGGAGACCGAGGAACTCGACCCGGTCACACAGGATCTGTTGATCGACCAGGCCGGAAACCTGGAGAAGTTCCAGTGGTTCGTCCGGGCGCACCTGGAGAACGCGGGCGGAAAGTTGACCCACGAGGGCTCCTCCACGGAGAAGGACGCCGCGAGCAGCGCGCGTAGCGCTTCCTAGCCGGACGCCGAATCCGGTTGGTGCCCATTTTGTTTGGGTGCGAGAACGTTGACCCGGTCGCCCGAGGCGAGCCGTAGGGAGGCGTCGGCATCGACGAGCTGCCGGTTGTGCAGCACCGAGACGGGGAAGTGGCCGGCCGGCCAGTCCAGGTCGCCGAGGCTTCGGCCGACGGCGACCGAGTCGCCGGCCAGGGTGTGTTCGACGATGTAATACCCCTCGAGCTGGCTGTGTGGATCGTGTTCTTGGGTCGCGGGTGGCGGGCCGGCGGGTTCGGCGGCCTGGGGGGCGGTGACGGCATCGGGCTGGACGTCGGTGAAGCAGGCGCCAACCGCGCGCAGCACGTTCTGATTGGTCAGCCACCCCTGGACGGACCTCGCCTCGGTGTCGATGACCGGCAGCCCGTCGCGCCCGTACAGCACGAGCTGGCGCAACGCCTGGGCGAGGCTGTCGTTGGCGAAGAGCGCCTGTGGTTCGCGAACGCGGGTGACCGGGCCCAGCATGCCCGTCAGGTCGCGATGGCCGTCGCCGGCGGGGTGCGCGAGATCGAGTGGCACCGCGAATCGGTGCATGGCGTCGGCCGCGGTGAGGTCCGCGAAGGCGTGGGTTGGGGTCGGGCGGTCGATGTCGATGCCGCGGCGCAGCAGCTTGGTGGTGTAGATGGTGCCGTAGGAGACACCGCGGGAGACGGTCGTTCCGACGGCGACGGCCAGCATGACCGGCAGGGTGAGGGTGAAGTCGCCGGTCATTTCGACGGTGCTCGCCAGCGCCGTGAGCGGGGCGCGCGTGGCCGAGGCGAACACGGCGCCCATGCCGACGATGGCGTAGAGCGCGGGATGCCCGACGGCCGTGCCGATCGTGTGCTGGACGAACAGTCCGAAGGCCATGCCCGAGGTGGCCCCGACGAACAACGACGGCGCGAACACGCCGCCCGAGCCGCCGATCCCGATGGTCAGGCTGCAGGCCAGCATCTTGCCGGCCGCGAGGAGCACCAGGAACCAGATCGCGTAGTGGTGGGCGAAGGCGGCGTACATCACCGGATAGCCGACGCCGTAGAGCTGCGGCAGCGCGAGCAGGAGTAGGCCCAGCACCACCCCGCCGACCGCGGGCCGCGCCCAATCGGGGCGGCTGCCCCACACGCGGTCGCACAGGTCCTCGGTCTTGTAGAGGACGTTCTTGAACAGGATCCCGATCAGCCCGGCGATCGCCGCGAGGAGCGCCACGAGCAGGTAGTTGGCGATGTGATTCAGCTCGATGCCGGCCGGCAACTGGGTGAGGAAGGGGTCAGAGCCGAAAAAGACGCGGGCGACCACGTCGGCGACCATCGACGACAGCATGATCGTGAAGATCCCCTCGACGGAGAGTTCGCGCAGGATCAGCTCGACGGCGAAGAACACCCCGGTGATGGGGGCGTTGAAGGTGGCCGAGATGCCCCCGGCGGCGCCGCAGGCCACCAGCACCCGCAGCCGATTTTCCGGCATGCGCACCCATTGGCCGAAGCCGGACGCCAGCGCCGCGCCGATCTGCACGATCGGCCCCTCGCGGCCGACCGACCCGCCTGTGCCGATGCACAGCGCGGAGGCCAGGGCCTTCACCACGGTCACCTGCGGACGGATCCGCCCCCCGTTCTCCGCCACCGCGATCATGACTTCCGGGACGCCGTGGCCGCGGGCCTCCCGGGCGAACCGGGAGATCAGCGGCCCGTACAGCAAGCCACCGACGACCGGAATGACGACGAAGAAGCCGAGGCCAAGCCAGGGCAGGTGGTCACTGCCCACCCAACCGTCCTGGCCGAACTCGTCGCGCCCGGTCGCCAGCCAGGTGAAGCCGTAGATCAGGTAGCGGAACGCCACGGCGCCGAGGCCGGCGCCGAGGCCGACGAGGATTGCCACGCAGAACAATCCGAGCCGGTTCGCGCGCATCCAGCCGGCGAACCGGCCCGCGGCGTCCGAGACTGGCCGGTTCGTGCGCGCCGGAGCGACGGCTGTCGTTTTTTGCGCCATGCACGCATCCTTCCCCCGACGACCGTCGTGCGCCCGCTGAACGGACCGGCGGCCGCAATGACCATCCGCTACAGCAAATATTGCACCACGCAATATTTGCTCGTGCGGAAGGTGGCGCGGAATAACTGGACTGCGGTCCGGTTATACGGGTTGGCTCTGACTATGGAGGACACATGCCCGCTATCACCGCACACACGCTGGCGCTACCCCGCGTCGTTGCCGCCGGCCCCGCCGACACCGAGCGCCCGGTCCGGTCGATCACCACCGGCCGGCGCGGTTACGAGGGGGAGGGCTTTCCCGTCGTCCGCGCCTTCGCCGGGGTCAGCACCGCTGCGCTGGATCCGTTTGTGCACATGGACCAGATGGGCGAGGTGGAGTACCAGCCGGGGGAGCCGAGGGGGACCGACTGGCATCCGCACCGCGGGTTCGAGACGGTCACTTACATGATCGACGGCAAGTTCGCCCACCAGGACTCCCACGGTGGCGGCGGCCTCATCACCGACGGCGCCACGCAGTGGATGACCGCCGGCTCGGGCATCCTGCACATCGAGACGCCGCCCGCCGAACTGGTCGAGAGCGGGGGCCTCTTCCACGGCGTCCAGTTGTGGGTGAACCTGCCGAAGAGGGACAAGCTTGCCCCACCCCGGTACCAGGCCATCGAGGGGGGCGACGCGACGTTGGTCGCCTCGGACGACGGCGGGGCGCTGGTCCGCGTCATCGCCGGCGAGGTCGACGGCCACCGGGGACCCGGCGTCACCCACACGCCGATCACGTTCGCGCACGCCACGATCGAAAACGGTGCCCGGCTGAACCTGCCGTGGCGACGCGATTTCAATGCGCTGGTTTACGCGCTGTCGGGGAGCGGATGTGTCGGACCCGTCGCCCACCCCATTCGCGAGGGGCAATTGGCGGTACTCGGACCAGGTGATCGCATCACGGTCGGCGCCGACCGGGCGCAGGAATCGTCGCGCACGACCGCGATGGATGTGCTGCTTCTGGGCGGCCGGCCCATTCGGGAGCCGGTATTCCACTACGGGCCTTTCGTGATGAACTCGCGGGCCGAATTGATCGAAGCCCTCGAGGACTACCGGGCGGGCAAATTTGGCAGCATTCCGCCAAATGCGCTGATGCCGCACCATGGCGGTGGCACACTTTAACAGTGTCTGAAGGGGTGAGCCGTCGGCCGGGACGGCCCCCTGCCGCAAAGGCGGACGAGACACGACAGCGCATCATGCGGGCCGCTCGGCTGGTGTTCAGCGAACGCGGCTACGACGGCGCGACCTTCCAGGCCATCGCCGCGCGCGCCGACCTGACCCGGCCGGCGATCAACCATTACTTCCCCAGCAAGCGGGTGCTGTATCGGGAGGTCCTGGAGCAAACCAATCAAGCCGTCATCGGAACCGGCATCGAAGAGGCTGAGCGTGAACCCACGCTGCCCGCACAGCTCGCCGCGTTCATTTCGGTTGCGGTGCGCGCCAATTCCGACAATCCCGCCGGATCGGCTTTGATTATCACCGGGGTGCTCGAGTCGCAGCGCCATCCGGAATGGAACACGACCGAGAATGAATCCGTGCGGATCGTCCGGGAATTTCTGGTCCGGGGCGTTGCCGCCGCGATCGGGCGCGGCGAGGTCGCCGCGGACATCGACGCGGCGGCATTGGTCGAGGCGCTGCTCGTCCTGATGTGCGGGGTGGGCCTGTATGCCGGCTTCGTCCAGAGCCCGGACGACCTGCTGTCCATCACCGGGATAATGCGGCGGCTGCTGGAAGGCGCGCTCCGAGGAGCTCAGGACTAACGGGCCCGCGGCCACCCGGGCGCAGTGAAGTTGCCCACAAAGCGTATAGGCTAACTAACTTATCCCGGTAACATGGTCGGGTCATGACTGATCTGGACGCGTCGTTACCGCCCTCCCTGAGATCTGCCGGCGACAGCTGCCATCACCGAACTGGTCGGAGCCACCGCGCTGGGCGTCGCCGCGTCGCGGGCTGCGGAGACCGCCGGGAGCGACCCGCTGATCCGCGACGAGTTCGCCCGCGTATTGGTCTCGTCGGCGGTCCGGCATGGGCCCGGCTCACCGATCCGGAGTTGGCCTGGCTCGACGGCGACGAGCACGGTCGCCGCGCGCATCGCATCGGCATCGACTACCAGGCCGTGCGCACGCACTTCTTCGACGAGTACTTCGCCGACGCGGTCGAGGCCGGGATCCGGCAGGTGGTCATCCTGGCCGCCGGTCTGGACTCGAGGGCCTACCGCCTGAAGTGGCCGGACGGCATGGCGGTCTACGAGATCGACCAGCCCAAAGTGCTGCAGTACAAGGCCGAAGTGCTGCAGCAGCACGGCGCCGCTCCCACCGCGAGCCGCCGACCGGTCCCCGTCGACCTGCGCGACGACTGGCCGACGGCGCTGGCCGCGGCGGGATTCGACCGCACCCAGCCGACCGCCTGGCTGGCCGAGGGTCTGCTGCCGTACCTGCCCAGCGACGCGCAAGACCGGCTGTTCGACATGTTCACCGCGCTGAGCGCGCCGCACAGCCAGGTCGCGATCGAGGTGTTCGGCATGAACTCGCGGAGCAATTCGCAGCGCTGGCTGCGGATGCGGGAACGCCTCGGCCTCGACGTCAACGTGCAGGCGCTGACCTACCACGAGCCGGACCGCTCGGACGCGGCCCAATGGCTGACCGACCACGGCTGGCAGGTGCAGACCGTGGACAACCGCGAGGAAATGGCCCGGCTGGGCCGCCCGGTACCCCAAGACCTGGCCGAAGACGCGGTGCGCAGCACGCTGCTGCGGGCCCGTCTCGGCGAACCGACAGCCTGACGTCCGCCCCCAGACCGGAGGAGCAACTCGATGAGCTCACTGCGCACCCACGACGACACCTGGGACATCAAGACCAGTGTCGGCAGCACCGCGGTGATGGTCGCCGCCGCCCGCGCCATCGAAACCGAGCAGCCCGACCCGCTGATCCGCGACCCCTACGCCCGGCTGCTGGTCAACAACGCCGGTGCCGCGGTGTTGTGGGAGGCCATGCTGGACCCGGAGGTCGTGGCCAAGATCGAGGCCATCGACGAGGAATCCGCCGCACGTATCCAACACATGCGCGGCTACCAGGCGGTGCGGACCCACTTCTTCGACTCCTACTTCGCCGACGCCGTCGGCGCCGGGATCCGGCAGGTGGTGATCCTCGCGTCGGGGCTGGACTCCCGGGCCTACCGGCTGGACTGGCCCGCCGGCACCGTCGTCTACGAGATCGACCAGCCGCAGGTGATGGACTACAAGTCGGCGACGCTGGCCGACAGCGGCGCCACCCCGTCCGCCGACCGCCGCGAGGTCGCCATCGACCTGCGCGAAGACTGGCCCGCCGCGCTGCGCGCCGCCGGCTTCGACCCGACCAAGCCGACCGCCTGGCTCGCCGAGGGACTGCTGATGTACCTGCCCGCCGAGGCCCAGGACAAGCTGTTCACCCAGATCGGCGAGCTGAGCCCCGCCGGCAGCCGCGTCTCGGCCGAAACCGCGCCCATGCACGCCGAGGAGCGTCGCCAGAAGATGCGGGAACGGTTCAAGAAGGTCGCCGACGAGTTGGGCTTGGAGGAGACCGTCGACGTCGGCGAGCTGATGTACCGCGACGAGCACCGCGCGGACCTCACCGAATGGCTCAACGAGCATGGCTGGCGCGCCACGGCGCAGAATTCGATCGACGAGATGCACCGCCTCAACCGCAGGGTGCAAAGCGTCGAGCTGGACGACGACAAGGACGCCTTCTCCGACTTCGTCATCGCCGAACGGCTCTGATCGCGGGGGCGACCAAACCCCGACGGCGGCTCCAGCGCACCCCGCAGGATCTTCCTCACTGCTCTCCCAACCGGATGGTTAGGATCGCGGTTATCACCCACGAGCGCTCGTGCCACCGGCAACGCGCGCGTCCGGGATGAACCGAAGCAGGGGAAGGACAACGATGACCACCGAATCGGTTACACCCAAGGCATCCGTCGCCAATGGCGCCGCACCTCAGCCGCCGAACATTCCCGCCACGGTGGAGCGGCTGCGCAAGACCTATGCCACCGGGCGCACCCGCGACGTCGAATGGCGCAGACGGCAGTTGTTGCAGCTCGCCAAGCTGATGGAGGAGAACGAGGCCGCCATCGCGGCCGCTCTCGCCGAGGATCTGGACCGTAGCCCCTTCGAGGCGTTCATCGCCGATATCGCGACCACTGCGGGTGAGGCGAAGTACGCGGCCAAGCGGGTGCGCAAGTGGACGCGGCGCAAATACCAGCTGCTCGAGATGCCGCAGCTGCCCGGACGCGGGTGGATCGAATACGAGCCGTACGGCACCGTGCTGATCATCGGCGCGTGGAACTACCCGTTCTACCTGACGCTGGGCCCGGCGGTCGGCGCGATCGCGGCCGGCAACGCCGTCATCCTCAAGCCGTCGGAGATCGCCGCGGCGTCCGCCCGCCTGATGGCCGAGCTGGTGCCGCGCTACCTCGACAACGACGCGATCGCCGTCGTCGAGGGCGACGGTTCGGTCAGCCAGGAACTCATCGCGCAGGGCCTGGACCGGGTGCTGTTCACCGGCGGCACCGAGATCGGCCGCAAGGTGTACGAGGGCGCCGCGCCGCACCTGACCCCGTGCACGCTGGAGCTCGGCGGCAAGAGCCCGGTGATCGTGGCGGCCGACGCCGACGTGGACGTGGCGGCCAAGCGGATCGCCTGGATGAAGCTGCTCAACGCCGGGCAGACCTGCGTCGCCCCCGACTACGTGTTGGCGGACGCCAAGATTCGCGACGAGCTGGTGAGCAAGATCGGCGCGGCGATCACCAAGTTCACGTCGGACAAGCCCAACGGGATGCGGATCGTCAACCAGCGTCAGTTCGACCGGATCAGCGGCTACCTCGCCGGTGGGGACGGCAACGTCGTCGTCGGTGGCAAATGCGACCCGTCGACCCTGCGCATCCAGCCCGCGGTCGTGGTCGACCCCGACCCGGACGGGCCGTTGATGCAGAACGAGATCTTCGGGCCCGTGCTGCCGGTGATCACCGTCCAATCTCTGGACGACGCAATACGTTTCGTCAACTCGCGGCCCAAGCCGCTGTCCGCCTACCTGTTCACCAAGACGCGCGAGACCCGCGAGCGGGTGATCAAGGAGGTGCCGGCCGGCGGCATGCTGGTCAACCACCTGGCCTTCCAGGTGTCGACGGCCAAGCTGCCGTTCGGCGGCGTCGGCGCCTCCGGGATGGGCGCCTATCACGGCCGCTACGGTTTCGAGGAGTTCAGCCACCGCAAGTCGGTGTTGACCAAGCCGACCCGGCCCGACCTGTCGAGCTTCATCTACCCGCCGTACACGGCGCGGGCCTTCAAGATGGCCCGCCGGATGTTCTGAATCGCCGCTTGAAACCGCTTGCCAGAAAGCATTTTTCACCTGAGAGAGGAACCTGATGCCCGGAGTGCAGGATCGCGTCATCGTCGTCACCGGAGCCGGCGGGGGGCTGGGGCGTGAATACGCCCTGACCCTGGCCCGCGAGGGCGCCAGCGTCGTCGTCAACGACCTCGGCGGGTCCCGCGACGGCACCGGCGCCGGCCACAACATGGCCGACCAGGTCGTCAACGAGATCAAGGACGCGGGTGGCCGGGCGGTGGCCAACTACGACAGCGTCGCCGAGCCGGAGGGCGCCGCCAACATCATCAAGACGGCGCTCGACGAGTTCGGCGCCGTGCACGGCGTGGTGAGCAACGCCGGGATCCTGCGCGACGGCACCTTCCACAAGATGACGTTCGAGAACTGGGACGCCGTGCTCAAGGTGCACCTCTACGGCGGGTACAACGTGCTGCGCGCCGCCTGGCCGCATTTCCGGGAGCAGAGCTACGGCCGCATCGTCGTCGCCACCTCCACCAGCGGCCTGTTCGGCAACTTCGGCCAGACCAACTACGGCGCGGCCAAGCTCGGCCTGGTCGGCATGATCAACACGCTGGCGCAGGAGGGGGCGAAGTACAACATCCACGCCAACGCCGTCGCGCCGATCGCCGCGACCCGCATGACCGAGGACATCCTCCCCAAGGAGGTGCTCGAGAAGCTGACGCCCGAGTACGTCGCGCCGGTGGTGGCCTACCTGTGCACCGAGGAAAACGCCAACACCGCTTCCGTTTTCGTCGTCGGCGGGGGCAAGGTGCAGCGGGTGGCGCTGTTCCAGAACGAGGGCGCCAACTTCGACACGCCGCCGTCAGTTCAGGATGTGGCCGCGCACTGGTCCGAGATCGACGACCTCTCCGCGGCCAAGCAGGCCAACTTCAAGCTGTAGCCGGGCCGGATCAGACGAGCAGTTGGTTGCGCAGGCGGTCGATGTCCGCCTGCGCAACGCCCGCGTCGCGCAAGTACGCGTCCAGTGAGCCGTACGCCTCATCGATGGCCTGACGCGCTGCGGCCAGATACTCCGGGCGGACTCCCAGGACACCGTCGGCCAGCCGCGCCTTGGTGAAGGTGACGACCTCCGGGGTCAGCTCGGCGTCGGAACGCTGCTGGATCATCTCGTAGATGTGGTCGCGCAGTTGCGGTACCGCGGCGTTGCTGCGCAGGTAGTCGGCGACGATGGTGTCGCGATCGATGCCGACCGTTTCCAGCACCGTGGCGATCACAAAGCCGGTGCGGTCCTTGCCCGCGAAGCAGTGGGTGAGCACCGAACGTCCGGCTGCCAGCAGCGAAAAGACATGCCGCACAGCGCGTTGCGCTCCGTTGCGAGAGGGGAACTGCCGGTATTCGTCGATCATGTGGCGGACGGCGGCCTCGTTGACCTCTTCGTCGGACTGGTCGGGATTGCCCTCGAAGAGCCGCCGGAACGCCGTCTCGTGCGGCGCATCGTCCTCGGTTGGCTCCTCGTCACCCAGGTCGGGGAAGGGCAACAGGTGGATGTCGACGCCGTCGGGCACCAGGCCCGGGCCGCGGCGGGCAACCTCGCGTACGGCGCGCAGATCGGCGACGTCGGTGATCCCCAACCCGCGCAGCATCGCGCGGCCCTCGTCGTCGAGGCGGCTCAGCTCACCGGACCGGAACAGCCGTCCCGGCCGAAGCCCGGGCGTCTCGTCGGCGACGTCGCGAAAGTTCCACGCGCCGGACAACTCCCGCAGCGTCTCAGTCATGCGCGGTGACCGCCGCGGCGAGGGGAGACTTCTCCCGGCCGAGTTCGGCGCGGGCGATGGTCCGCATGTGCACCTCGTCGGGCCCGTCGAACAGGCGCATGGCCCGATGCCACCCGTACGACCGGGCCAGCACCGTGTCCTCGCTGACCCCGGCGGCGCCGTGCACCTGGATCGCGCGGTCGATCACGTTGCAGGCCACCTGCGGGGCCACCGCCTTGATCTGCGAGACCAGCGTGTGCGCGGCCTTGTTGCCGTGCTGGTCGATGGTCCACGCCGCCTTGTGACACAACAGCCGGGCCTGATCGATCTCGTTGCGCGACTTGGCAATCGCCTCCCGCACCACGCCCTGCTCGGCCAGCGGGCGGCCGAACGCCACCCGGTTCTGCACCCGGTCCACCATGAGGGCCAGCGCGCGTTCGGCCCCGCCAAGCGCGCGCATGCAGTGGTGGATGCGGCCGGGGCCCAGCCGGGCCTGGGCGATCGCGAAGCCGCCGCCCTCTTCGCCGAGCAGGTTGGTGACGGGTACCCGGACGTTGTCGTAGATGATCTCGCAGTGCCCGGGCTGGTCCTGGTAGCCGAAGACCGTGGTGGAGCGGACGACCGTCACGCCCGGGGTGTCGATCGGCACCAGGACCATCGACTGCTGCTGGTGGCTTGCCGCCTCGGGGTTGGTGCGGCCCATCACGATGAGGATCTTGCAGCGCGGGTCCGACGCCCCGGAGGTCCACCACTTGCGCCCGTTGATCACGTAGTCGCCGCCGTCGCGCACGATGGAGGTCTCGATGTTGCGCGCGTCGCTGCTCGCGACCGCGGGCTCGGTCATCGAGAAGGCGCTGCGGATCTCGCCGCCCAGCAATGGCTCCAGCCATTGCTTGCGCTGCTCCTCGGTGGCGAACAGGTGCAGGGTTTCCATGTTGCCGGTGTCGGGGGCCGCGCAGTTGAGCGCCTCGGGCGCGATCTCGAGGCTCCAGCCGGTCAACTCGGCCAGCGGGGCGTACTCGAGGTTGGTCAGCCCCGACTCGGCCGGCAGGAACAGGTTCCACAGGCCGCGCTCCTTGGCCTTGGTCTTCAGGTCCTCGATGATCGGCGGGACGGTGTGATCGTTGGGGCCGGCCTCGTCCCGGTACTTGTCGTATTCGGCCTCGGCCGGGAAGACGTACTCGGTCATGAAGTCGGACAGTCGCTCGTGGTAGTCGTTGGCTTTGGCCGACATCGCGAAGTCCATGCCGTCACGATAGGACACGTGCCCGTCGTGGCCACGAGCAGACGCAAAGTCACCTGCCGGCGTGCGGATTAGTGCGATTTTGTGTCTGCTCGCGGTAGACATGGCCATGAGCGAATCCCGCCCGCCGTTCCCCCCGTTCACTCTCGAGACGGCCCTGCAGAAGGTGCAGGCCGCCGAGGACGCCTGGAACACCTGCGACCCGCACCGCGTAAGCCTGGCCTACACGCCCGACTCGCAGTGGCGAAACCGCGGCGATCACGTCGTCGGCCGCGACGCGATCGTGGCCTTCCTGACCCGCAAGTGGCAGCGCGAACTCGACTACGCGTTGCGAAAAAGCCTGTGGGACTTCCACGACAACCGCATCGCCGTGCGGTTCCAGTACGAATGCCACGACGCGGGCGGGCAGTGGTACCGCAGCTACGGCAACGAGCTGTGGGAGTTCTCCCCGTCGGGGTTGATGGCCCGCCGCGAGGCCAGCATCAACGACGTGCCGATCGACGGGTCCGAACGCCGCTACTTCGGGCCCCGGCCCGCGGCCGAACACGGCCGGGACATCCCGCTCTGGTAGCCGCCGGCCACAACGCCTTCTTGTGACTCCACAACGCGGCGGGCGCTACTGCTCGCGCTCGCGGTGACGAACCATCGACGGGAGTCGATCGGCAGCTGGCGGGGTATCCGGGCCCGGGCGATCGCACGTCGGGGGTGAAACCCGGCAGGCGTTAAGGTAGCGAAGCGTGCGGCCAGCCAGCGGCACATTCAAACGGCAGGAAAGTGCGGGAAAGCAGATGTACGCGCCATGACAGATGCGCAGACGACGGTAGGGGTGGTCGCCGAGTCGGGCGCCGACGAACGGCGGGTCGCGCTGGTGCCCAAGGCGGTGGCGTCGCTGATCAGCAGCGGTGTGGCGGTAGTGGTGGAGTCCGGAGCGGGCGAAGGCGCGTTGCTCCCCGACCAGCTCTACACCGAGGCCGGCGCCAGCATCGGGGACGCCTGGGCCGCCGACATCGTGGTCAAGGTGGCACCGCCGAACAAGGAAGAGGTCGCCAGGTTGCGCCGCGGGCAGACCCTGATCGGGTTCCTGGCGCCGCGCAACGCGGACAACTCGATCGGCGCGCTCACCGAGGCCGGCGTGCAGGCGTTCGCGCTCGAGGCCATTCCGCGGATCTCGCGGGCCCAGGTGATGGATGCGCTGTCGTCGCAGGCCAACGTGGCCGGCTACAAGGCCGTCCTGCTGGCCGCGTCGGAGTCGACCCGGTTCTTCCCCATGCTGACGACGGCGGCCGGCACGGTGAAGCCGGCCAGCGTGCTGGTGCTCGGAGTCGGCGTGGCCGGGCTGCAGGCGCTGGCGACGGCCAAACGCCTCGGCGCGCGCACCTCCGGCTACGACGTGCGCCCGGAGGTGGCCGACCAGGTGCGCTCGGTGGGGGCGCAGTGGCTCGACATCGGGATAGACGCGGCCGGTGAGGGCGGGTACGCCCGCGAGCTCACCGAGGACGAACGCGCCCAGCAGCAGAAGTCGCTGGAGAAGGCGATCGCCGGGTTCGACGTGGTCATCACCACGGCGTTGGTCCCGGGGCGGCCCGCGCCGCGCCTGGTGACCGCCGCGGCGGTGGAGTCGATGAAGCCCGGCAGTGTGGTCGTGGACCTCGCGGGCGAGACGGGCGGCAACTGCGAGCTGACCGAGCCGGGGCGGACGGTCGTCAAGCACGACGTCACCATCGCCTCGCCGCTGAACCTGCCCGCGACGATGCCCGAGCACGCCAGCGAGCTCTACAGCAAGAACATCACGGCGCTGCTGGACCTGCTGATCACCGACGGCAAGCTGGCCCCCGACTTCGACGACGAGGTCGTCGCGGCGGCGTGCGTGACCCGGGCCCAGTGACCCGGTAGGAGAGGACTACATGTACGACGAGCTATTGGCCAATCTGGCGATCCTGGTGCTGTCCGGGTTCGTCGGGTTCGCGGTCATTTCCAAGGTGCCCAACACGCTGCACACGCCGCTGATGTCGGGCACGAACGCCATCCACGGCATCGTGGTGCTGGGCGCGCTGGTGGTTTTCGGCGAGGTCGAGCATCCGTCGCTGGCGGTGCAGATCATCCTGTTCGTCGCGGTGGTGTTCGGGACGCTGAACGTCATCGGCGGCTTCATCGTCACCGACCGGATGCTGGGCATGTTCAAGGGCAAGAAGAAAGCCGTGCCCGTCAAGACGGAAGATCTGGCCGCCAAATGAACTACCTCGTCACCGTCCTCTACATCATCTCGTTCGCCCTCTTCATCTACGGCTTGATGGGCCTCACCGGCCCGAAGACCGCGGTGCGGGGGAACCTGATCGCGGCCGTCGGCATGGCCCTCGCCGTGGCGGCGACGCTGATCAAGATCCGGCACACCGAGTCGTGGGTGCTGATCATCGCGGGCCTGGTCGTGGGCGTCGTGCTCGGCGTGCCACCGGCGCGCCTGACCAAGATGACCGCCATGCCGCAGCTGGTGGCGTTCTTCAACGGCGTCGGCGGCGGCACGGTCGCGCTGATCGCCCTGTCGGAATTCATTGAAACCAAAGGCTTTTCGGCCTTCCAGCATGGCGAGTCGCCGACGGTGCACATCGTGGTGGCCTCGCTGTTCGCCGCGATCATCGGCTCGATCTCGTTCTGGGGATCGATCATCGCGTTCGGCAAGCTGCAGGAGATCATCTCCGGGGCGCCGATCGGCTTCGGCAGGGCCCAGCAACCGATCAACCTGCTGCTGCTGGCCGGCGCCGTGGCCGCGGCGGTCGTCGTCGGCATCCATGCGCACCCCGGCACCGGTGGGGCGTCGCTGTGGTGGATGATCGGCCTGTTGGTTGCGGCGGGCGTGCTCGGCCTGATGGTGGTGCTGCCCATCGGCGGCGCCGACATGCCGGTGGTCATCTCGCTGCTCAACGCGATGACCGGGCTGTCGGCCGCGGCGGCCGGCCTGGCGCTGAACAACACCGCGATGATCGTGGCCGGCATGATCGTCGGCGCGTCCGGTTCGATCCTGACCAACCTCATGGCCAAGGCGATGAACCGCTCGATCCCGGCGATCGTCGCGGGTGGCTTCGGCGGCGGGGGCGTGGCCCCGGGCGCCGGTGGGGACGGCGGCGACAAGCACGTCAAGGCGACGTCGGCCGCCGACGCCGCGATCCAGATGGCCTACGCCAACCAGGTGATCGTGGTTCCGGGCTACGGGCTGGCCGTCGCGCAGGCCCAGCACGCCGTCAAGGACATGGCCAGCCTGCTGGAGGAGAAGGGCGTGCCGGTGAAGTACGCGATTCACCCGGTCGCGGGCCGGATGCCCGGGCACATGAACGTGCTGCTGGCCGAGGCCGAGGTGGATTACGACGCCATGAAGGACATGGACGACATCAACGACGAGTTCGCCCGCACCGACGTCGCGATCGTCATCGGCGCCAACGACGTCACCAACCCGGCGGCCCGCAACGAACAGTCCAGCCCGATCTACGGCATGCCCATCCTCAACGTGGACAAGGCCAAGTCGGTGATCGTGCTCAAGCGGTCGATGAACTCCGGGTTCGCGGGCATCGACAACCCGCTGTTCTACGCCGACGGGACGACGATGTTGTTCGGGGATGCGAAGAAGTCGGTGACCGAGGTCGCCGAGGAGTTGAAGGCCCTGTAGGGCCGGAGCAGGCTAAACCGGCGGGTAGGCGGGCGGCGGGTAGCCGTTGCCGTCGACCACACCGCGCAGACCCCACGGGACGTAGCGGAAGAAGAACTCGATTTCGTCGCTAGCGTCGTAGTCCGGGCTCGGATCCATCAGGCCACCCCTCCAGTCGCGACTTGAGCTTTCTGGAAGGGAGTCTAGTCCCATCCTCGTCGGGGCGACACCCGGCGTTTGCCTAAACTGTCCAACCAGTTGATTGATAATTGGCCCTGCCCGGCACACCACCGTCCCGCCCGGCACTGACGATAGCGAGTACAGATGCCATCCGAGAACGGACGAACGCGGCGCGAGGAGTTGCTGGCGGTCGCCACCAAGCTGTTCGCCGCCCGCGGCTACCACGGCACCCGGATGGACGACGTCGCCGACGTGATCGGACTGAACAAGGCGACCGTCTACCACTACTACGCCAGCAAGTCCCTGATCCTCTACGACATCTATCAGCAGGCCGCCGAGGGCACGTTGGCCGCCGTCCACGACGACCCGTCCTGGACGGCGCGCGAGGCGCTCTACCAGTACACCGTCCGCCTGCTCACCGGCATCGCGGCCAATCCCGAGCGGGCCGCCGTCTACTTCCAGGAGGCGCCCTACATCGCCGAGTGGTTCACCGAGGAGCAGGTCGCCGCGGTGCGGGAGAAGGAAACCCAGGTCTACGAGCACGTCCACGGCCTCATCGACCGGGGGATCGCCAGCGGCGAGTTCTACCAGTGCGACTCCCACGTCCTGGCGCTCGGATACATCGGCATGACGCTGGGTGCGTACCGGTGGTTGCGCCCGAGTGGACGCCGCAGCGCCAAGGAGATCGCCGCGGAATTCAGCACCGCGCTGCTGCGCGGGCTGATCCGCGACGAAGGGATCCGCACGAGTTCCCCGCTCGGCCCCTAGGTTCGGGGCTCTCCCGCTACGCCGCGCTCTTCAGGTGCTTGTCGAGGAAGGCGAGCTGGTCGGCGACGACGCGGTCGAACGCCTCGTCGACATAGATCGCGAAATGGCCCTCGGGATAGAGCTTGACCTCGCCCCGCGGCGCCTTGGCCGCATAGCGCAGCGTCGGCCCCGCCGGTGCCACCGAGTCGGCCTCGCACACGCAGAACAGGATCGGGCAGGTGACCTTCGCGGCGTCGCGGCCGGGACGGTAGGCCATGATCGTCAACGCAATGCGGGCCGCCACCTCGTTGGTCAGCTCCCCACCCTCGGGCACGAGCCTGAGGTAGCCGGGGTAGGCGTCGGGCGTGCTCATCAAGGCGACGTCTCCCGGTCGTCCGACCGTCGGCACCATGACCGGAGGCTTGTGCAGCCGGGCGGCCAGCAGGTCACGTGCGGCCAACAGGCCGACCCGAGCGAAGACCAACGGGTTGCTGATGGTGCGCGCCGACGCGATGCCGTCGGTGAAGGGGCACTGGGCGACCACGGCGGCGATGCCCGGCAGCCGGGCCGCCGTGGCGATCACATGCCCGCCCGCAAACGACGTGCCCCACAACGCGATTCGATCGGGGTCGATGCCGGGGAGGGTACGGGCGTAGGCGACCGCCGCGGCCCAGTCGGCGAGCTGCATGCCGATGTCGAGCACCTGCCGGGGCCGGCCCTCGCTGTCGCCGAAGTTGCGGTAGTCGAATACCAGGCAGGCATAGCCGGCGGCGCCGAACCGTTCGGCGTAGGCATCCAGCCGCATGCTTCGCACCCCGCCCAGGCCATGCGCCATCACCAGCAGCGGCGCGGGTCCGCCGCCCGCCGGGCGGTAGAGCCAGGCGCTGATCAGGTCGCCATCGGACGGGAACTGGACGTCTTCGCGGTGTGTCATCAGCGAGTCATTCTGCCCGGGCGATCGCGACCAGTCCGCCGGTATGCCACAAAGATTTAATGGACTACTGTCTAGAAACGTTTGGAGCGCTCACAGGACGGAGACTCTCATGGCGATCCGCGTCGCGCACGTCGGTACCGGAAACGTCGGAGGGTTGGCCCTGGCCGAGCTCATCACCAACCCCCAGTTCGAGTTGACGGGCGTGTGCGTGTCCACCCCGGAGAAGGTGGGCAAGGACGCCGGCGAACTCTGCGGCGTCGGCCTCGAGCCCGGCGTCGTCACCGGCGTCGCGGCCGTCGGCGACCTCGACGCCCTGCTGGCCACCCGGCCGGAGTGCGTCGTGTACTGCGCCATGGGCGACACCCGGTTGCCCGACGCGATGGCCGACGTCATGCGCGTCCTGGCCGCCGGCGTCAACGTCGTCGGGTCGTCGCCCGGGCTGCTGCAATACCCGTGGGGCGTCATGCCCGACAAGTACATCGACCGCGTCGAAGACGCCGCCCGGCAAGGTAATTCGAGCATCCTGATCACCGGCGTCGACCCCGGCTTCATCAACGACCTCATCCCGTTCGCGCTGGCGGGCACCTGTCAGAGCATCGAGCAGGTGCGCTGCATGGAGATCGCCGACTACGCCACCTATGACGGCGCGGAGGTCATGCACTACATGGGATTCGGCCGGCCCCTCGACGAGGTGCCGATGCTGCTGCAGCCCGGCATCCTCGGCATCGCCTGGGGAACGGCGATCCGGCAGCTGGCGGCCGGCCTGGGCATCGAGATCGACGGGATCACCGAGTCCTACCAGCGCGAGCCGGCGCCGGAGGACTTCGACATCGCGGTCGGGCGCGTTCCCAAGGGCACCATGGCCGCGCTGCAGTTCGAGATCCGGGGCATGTCCAACGGCCGGCCGGCCATCGTCATCGAGCACATCACCCGGCTGCGGCCGGACCTGCGACCCGACTGGGCGCAGCCCGCCGCCGGCGGCGGGTCCTACCGCGTCGAGATCACCGGCGAGCCGTCCTACGCCGTGGACATCGTGCCCAGCAGCCGCAAGGGCGACCACAACCACGCCGCGATCGTGGGCGCCGCCGGGCGCATCGTCAACGCAATCCCCGCGGTCATCGCCGCGCCGCCCGGCATCCGGACCACGCTCGACCTGCCGCTGGTGACCGGGAAAGGTCTTTACGCGCCAACCACTTTGGTGAGCACCTAAATCGAAAGGAGTCCCTGTGGGACGGGTAGAAGGCAAAGTCGCACTCATCAGTGGCGGCGCTCGCGGGATGGGCGCCGAGCACGCGCGGCTGCTGGTGTCCGAAGGCGCCAAGGTGGTGATCGGCGACATCCTCGACGACGAGGGCAAGGCGGTGGCCGACGAGATCGGCGACTCGGTGCGCTACGTCCACCTCGACGTCACCCAGCCCGACCAGTGGGACGCCGCCGTCGAGACCGCGGTCGGCGAATTCGGCAAGCTCAACGTGTTGGTGAACAACGCCGGCACCGTCGCGCTCGGCCCGCTGCGGAGTTTCGATCTGGCCAAGTGGCAGAAGGTGATCGACGTCAACCTGACCGGAACGTTCCTGGGCATGCGGGTGGCCGTCGACCCGATGATCGCCGCGGGGGGCGGGTCGATCATCAACATCTCCTCGATCGAGGGCCTCCGCGGCGCCCCCATGGTGCACCCCTACGTCGCGTCCAAGTGGGCGGTGCGCGGCCTGGCGAAGTCCGCGGCCTTGGAGCTTGCGCCGCACAACATTCGGGTCAACTCCGTCCACCCCGGCTTCATCCGCACCCCGATGACCCAGCACCTGCCCGACGACATGGTCACCATTCCGCTCGGCCGCCCGGCCGAGTCCCGCGAGGTCTCGACCTTCGTGCTGTTCCTGGCCAGCGACGAGTCGTCCTACGCGACCGGCAGCGAGTTCGTGATGGACGGCGGGCTGGTGACGGACGTGCCGCACAAGCAGTTCTAACGCGCGGTTCGTCGCCGAACGTGCACTCACGGCGAGAATTGGGCGTGTATTTCGCCGTCAGTGCACGTTCGGCGTAGGGGATGGTGTCGATGCTGCATAGCCTGGCCGAGGTAGTGGGACCGAACCACGTCGTCACCGATCCCGACGTGCTCGCGGGCCGCGGCGTCGACCACACCGGCCGGTACCGCGGGCGGGCCAGCGCGCTGGTGCGCCCGGGAACGGCCGAGCAGGTCGCCGAGGTGCTGCGGCTGTGCCGCGACGCCGGGGCGCACGTGACGGTGCAGGGCGGCCGCACGTCGCTGGTGGCCGGCACCGTACCCGAGCACGACGACGTGCTGCTGTCCACCGAGCGGCTGCACGCCCTCGACGGGGTCGACACCGTGGAGCGCCGCGCCCGGGTCGGCGCCGGCGCGACGCTCGCGGCGGTGCAACGTGCCGCAACCGCGGCCGGTCTGCTGTTCGGGGTGGACCTGGCCGCGCGGGACACCGCGACCGTCGGGGGGATGGCGTCGACCAACGCCGGCGGCCTGCGCACGGTGCGCTACGGCAACATGGGCGAACAGCTGGTCGGCTTGCAGGTCGCGCTGCCCGACGGATCGCTATTGTCCCGGCGCAGCGGCGTGCGCCGGGACAATACCGGCTATGACCTGCCATCCCTGTTCGTGGGCGCCGAGGGCACCCTGGGCGTGATCACCGGTCTGGACCTGTGCCTGCATCCCACCCCGAGGCATCGGGTGACGGCGGTCTGCGGGTTCGCCGACCTCGAGGCGCTGGTGGACGCCGGCCGGACGTTCCGGGACACCGACGGCATCGCGGCGCTGGAGTTGGTCGACGGTCGGGCCGCCGCGCTGACCGGCGAGCACCTCGGGGTGGGCTCGCCGGTCGAGGGCGACTGGCTGCTGCTGGTGGAGCTGGCCGCCGATCACGACCAGACCGACCGGCTCGCCGACCTGCTCGACGGCGCGCACATGTGCTCCGAACCCGCCGTCGGCGTGGATGTTGGCGCGCAACAACGGTTGTGGCAGGTGCGCGAGGCGCTCGCCGACGTGCTCGGCGTGCACGGGCCGCCGCTGAAGTTCGACGTCTCCCTGCCGCTGGCGTCGATCGGCGGATTCGCCAGGGAGGCGGCCGATTTGGTCGCGGCCCACGCGCCCGAGGCGCTGCCCGTGCTGTTCGGCCACATAGGCGAGGGCAACCTGCACCTCAACGTGCTGCGCTGCCCCGTCGACCGGGAGCGGGCGCTCTACGAGCCGATGATGGAGCTCATCGCGCGGTCCGGCGGCAACGTCAGCTCCGAACACGGCGTCGGGACGCGCAAGCGGCGTTACCTGGGCATGTCGCGGGAGGCCGCGGACATCGCGGCGATGCGGACGATCAAGGCCGCGCTGGACCCGACCGGCTATCTCAACGCCGCGGTGCTGTTCGACTGACCGCGTCGCGAGCCTGCAACTACCGACGGGGTTACTCGTGAAACGCGTCGCTCATAGCAGTCTCGCGGGGTCTCAACTGCCCTTGATGCCCACCGCGTGCCGCAGCTGCGCCAGGAACTGGTCGGCGTCGTCGCTGGGGACGATGTAGTGCGAGATCGCGATCCGGATGACGGTCGCCGCCTTCACCGCGGCGTTGGGTCCGGGCAGGTGGCGCTGCAGGCCCTCCCGCATCTGCGGGATGACCCCGGAGAACTGGGCGATGGTGTGCTCGGGCTCGACGTCGACCATCCGCACGCCGGAGTACGAGTGCTGGTACTCGACGATGAACCGCAGCACCGCGTCGAGCTTGTCGACCCCCTTCAGGCCGGCCGTGGCCCGGACCAGTCCGCTCTCGAAGATCTGGCGCTCGTAGCTCGAAAAGGCCGACAGCAGTTCCTCTTTCGACGCGAACCAGCGATAGAGCGTCGGGCGGGACACGCCGGCCTGGGCCGCGACGTCGGACAGGCTGAGCTTGGTTTTGCCGTTGCGCCCGAGCACCTCGGCGGTGGCGTCCAGGATGCGCTGACGCGTCGAGGTGTCAGGCTCTGTGGTCTGGGCCGGACTGCTCATATCTGCAACTCTACGAAGTCGTCCACGGTCATTTCGCCTCCCGGCCGGGCTTGGGCGGGCGCGGGCGCACCAGCACCGACTGCTGGATGGCGGCGACCGCGCCCTGCTCGTCGAACAGCGTGCCGATCGTGGTCCCGATGCCGTCCGGGCCGTAGCTGGTCTCGGCGCGAATGCCGATCCACTCACCCTCGGGGACCCGGAACACGTGGACGGCCAGGTCGGTGTTGAGGAACGTCCACCGGGTGATGTCCAGCTTGCTGCCGATGCCGTTGGCGCAGTCGGCCACCGCGAACAGGCGCTCCAGCGGCGTCATGGTCTCGCCGGTGACCAGGTCCACGGTGGGGTGGATCCACGATTCGCCCGGGCCCTCGCTGAGCGGCTCCGTCAACCACAGCCAGTCGAGGCTGTGCACGTAGTTGCGGTCCCAGTCTCGGGCTTTGAGGTTGCGGTTGCGGGCCTCGCTGCGCGGTCCGGGCAGCGGCGCGGCGGCGTGGGCCACGGCCCGGGTGTCCAGGGTTTGCAGCCGCCATCCGCTGGCACGCGCCACCGGCCGGGGTTCGCCGTCGGGACCGGGGGCCAGCATCTCGGCGCTGACGAGTTCGATCTGCTTCCCGCCGCGCTGAACCCGCGAGCCGACCCACAGGTCGCCCTCGGCGGGCACCCCGCCCAGCAGGTCGATGACGACGCGGGACAGCCGGGTGTCGTCGCGTTGCTCGCACCGCTCCAGCGCCCGCACCAGCAGGGCCGACACCGGCCCGCCGTGCTGGATCGCGGCCGACCAGGTGCCGCGCGCCAGGTCGGTGGCCCGGAACTTCTCGCCGAGCGGGTCCGCGCCGTCGATGAGCTCGTAGTAGGAGTCGGTCATCGTCACCTCTCGTCAGGGCAGGCCGGCGCCGGGGGTGGTCACCGTGACGGCGTCCAGCCGGGACAGGCGCGTGCCGATCAGGCGCTGGGGGTAGGCCTCCGTGCTCGACAACAGGAACAGGGTTCGGCGCTCCGGGCCGCCGAGCGCGCAGGCGACGGCGACGCGCCCGCCCATGTCGATGCGGTCGGTCACGGCGCCGCCCTCGACGATCCGCTCGAACTGGTGGGCCAGCGTCATCGACGCCCACACCGCGCCGTCCGCGTCGAGCGCGATGCCGTCGGGCGGCCCGTCCAGGCCCTCGGCGAAGGCGCGGCGGTCGGCCAGCCCGCCGTCGGCGCCGATGCTGAACGCGGTCAGTCGCCGGCCGACCGACTCGGCGACGATCAGGGTCCGGCGGTCCGGGGTGATCACCATGCCGTTGGGAAAATCGAGGTCCCCGGCGACCACGGTCGCGCTGTCGTCCGGGTCGAGCCGGATGATGACGCCGCCGCTGAACGCCTGGGAGCCGATGTAGGCCCGGCCCGCGTCGTCGACGACCATGTCGCCGAGGTTCGCCGGGGCCAGGTCCGCGAGATCGGCGATGGTGTCGACGGTTTCACCGTCGTAGCGCAACACCTTCCGGTCTTCGGCCGAGGCGATCAGCAGCGAACCGTCGGGCCGGAAACCCAGGCCCGACGGCGTGTGCCCGGGCAGCGGCAACGTGGTCAGCGAGCCACCCATGGTCGAGGTGTGGACCGCCTCGCCCAGCATGTCGGAGAACCAGAGCAGGCCCTCGAACCAACGCGGACCCTCGCCGAAACAGAAGCCGTTGGCCAGCGGTTCGGGAATCATCCGAGCACCCCCTCTACCGCTTTACAAAACACCGCCAAAGTGTCATGCACCGCGGGTATCGGTGTCAATCTCGCGACGTGGCGAGTTCGCGCGCGACCGCCTCGTGGTAGGCGTCGATTTTCGCGGGATTGACCTGCTGAAAAAGCTGATCCGGCAGCGGGGCGTGCTTTAACGCCTCGATCGTCATGGTCCGGGAGAACAGCGTGACGTCCTGCCCCGGCCTGGTGAACCGGTACGCCACCGTGATCCGGCCCTCCAATCCGCCGTTCCCCTGGCGATCGTGCCCCAGCCGCCCGATCGACGTGAACACGAAGAGAGTCGGGCGGACGGCGGCCGCCAGTTGCCACGTGAAGACCCGGTTCCCCTCGGGGCCCGCCTCCTCCCAGGTGTCGCCGACCCGCAGCGGCAGTTCCGGCAACTTGCCGATGTGCGCGCTGCCGGGATAGGTCTTCGTCCAGTTCTCCGGGTTGGTGACGAAGTCGTAGACGGTCTCGGCGGACTGGGTGAATGCGGTCTCCGAGGTACTGGTCACGATGCCCAATTGCGTTGCCTCCGTGTGTGTTCCGTCGGCAGACCGATTCGGTGGGCCGCGGCCTCATTAGCCAAGCTTTACAAATCCTACTCAGAGTGTCACGCTGAGCCCAAAGCTGCTAGCGCGAGAGGCGGAGTGGGACTTGACCACGGAATCTGAGCAGACTGAGTGGACGGTGCAGGGCCTGCTGGATCTGTTCGACGTGCAGGCCGACGGGCAGGACCGGTTCACCGGCGACACCGGCATGGCCGCCGGCGACGAACGGCAGGTGGTGGAGGGCACCCAGGTGCTCGCCCAGGCGATTGTCGCGGTGGCCAAGCGATTTCCCGACAAGTCGGTGCGCTCGGCGCACGCGGTGTTCTCCCGGGCCGTGACCGTCGGCCCGCCGATCGAACTCGTGCTCGACGTCGTCGCCGAGGGCCGGTCCACCGCCACCGCTGTGGTCGCCGTGCACCAGAACGGGCGGCGCTGCCTGAGCATCACGGTGCTGGCCGACGTGCCGACGGGCGACGTCATCCGCCACCACCTACCGCGTCCCGACGTAGCCGGGCCCGCCGACGCGAACCACTCGCCGATGCCGATGGTCGGCCGCGAACTGCGCCTGGTCGACGTCGTCGACGTCAACAGCCCCGACGAGGTCGGGCCGCCGGAACTGTACGCCTGGCTGCACTACGACCCGATCCCGGAACGGGACGACCTGGCCAAGGCGCTCCTCGCGTACTTCACCGGCCACCTGGGCATCTCCACCACGATGCGGGCCCACCCGGGCATCGGCACCGCCCAGGCGCACCTGACGGTGTCCACCGCACCGATGAGCATCTCCGTGGCGTTTCACGAACCGGTGCGCTGGGACGGCTGGTTGCTCTACACCCACGAGAGCACGCAGGTCGGGGCGGGAATGTCTTATGTGCGCGGCACCGTGCATTCCGAGGAGGGCGAGTTGCTGTGCTCGTTTGCCCAGGAGGCGCTGATCCGGCCGCTGCGCACCACCGACACGTCCATCGACGCCCGCGCACGCTTCTGAGGGCGGTTCCATGCGCTTCACCATCACCCACCCGATGCACAGCCACCCGTACAACCGGGAGCTGGTGAGCGGGGACGGCATCGGGAAGATGGCCGCGGCCGCCGAGGCGGCCGGCATGCACGGTTTCGGCTTCACCGACCACCCAGCGCCCTCGCAGCGGTGGCTGGAAGCCGGCGGTCATGACGCGCTGGATCCCTTTGTCGCGCTGGGTTTCGCGGCGGCGACGACGACCTCGCTGAGGCTGATCCCCAACATCGTGGTGTTGCCGTATCGAAACCCGTTCGTGGTGGCCAAGTCCGGCGCCACGCTGGATCTGCTCTCCGGCGGCCGGTTCACGCTCGCGGTGGGTGTCGGCTACCTCAAACGCGAGTTCGCCGCGCTGGGGGTTAGCTATGACGAGCGCGCCGAGCTGTTCGAGGAGGCCCTGCAGGTGATCCGGGCCGTCTGGACCGGCGACGACATCACCTTCGAGGGAAGGCATTTCAGCGCCCGCGGGATCACCGCGCACCCCCGCCCGGTGAGCGACCCGCACCCGCCGATCTGGATCGGCGGCAACACCTCCTCGGCGCGGCAGCGCGTGGCGCAGTACGGCGACGGCTGGTGCCCCTTCCCGGCGCCGCCCCGACTGGCCCAGACCGCGGGGACGGCCGTCATCGACTCGGTCGAACGCCTGCGCGAGGGCATCGACGACCTGCGGCGCCGCTGCGACGCCGCCGGCCGCGACTGGTCGGCGATCGACATCACCTTCACCAACTTCGACGGCGGCAGCGTCACCGACGACGACTTCAACGCCGACGCCTACCTCGACGGCCTGGAGAAGCTGGCCAAACTGGGCGTGACGTGGGTGAGCGTGCACCTCCCGGGTGACAGCATGGCGCACGCGCTCGACACCCTCGACCGTTTCCGCACGCTCGTGATCGACGCCGCCTGATGGACTTCTCCCGCGTCGAACTCTCCCCCGAGGACCGGGCCTTTCGCGACGAGCTCCGGGCGTTCGTCGCCAAGATCGTCACCGACGAAGTGCTGCACCGGCAATTGGAGTTGGGCGAAAACTTCGACGAGCGAGTGCATCTGGCGCTGGGGGAGACCGGCTACCTGGCATCGGATTGGAAGCTGGAGTCCGAGGGCGGTTTCAGCCCGGTCCGCCGGCGCATCTTTCAACTCGAGATCGCCCGGGCCCACACACCGTGGTATCACTGGGGCACCACGTCCGTCGTCGCCCGGCTGGTGCGGCAATTCGGGGCGCCGGAGCTCGCCGACAAGGTCATTCCCGGTGTGCTGTCCGGCGAGATCCGGCTGTGCCTGGGCTACACCGAGCCCGAAGGCGGCTCCGACGTCGCCACGTGCAAGACGCGCGCGGTGCGCGACGGCGCTGGCTGGATTATCAACGGCTCCAAGATGTTCACGTCGAACGCGCAGAACGCCGGGTACGTCTTCCTGCTCACCAACACCGACCCGCAGGGGCGGAAACACCGCAACCTGACCATGTTCTTGGTGCCGCTCGACTCGCCCGGCATCGAGATCCAGGGCATCCGCACCGTGGACGGCGACCGCACCAACATCGTCTACTACAGCGACGTCCGCGTCGACGACCTGTATCGCATCGGCGAGGTGAACGGCGGCTGGACCGTGATGCGCGCGGCGCTGGACTCCGAGCACGGCATCGTGGACCCGGAAGACCATGGCCTGCAATACATTGCCGCGATGTCGGCGCACGGCGACCTGATGGCCGAGGTCGTCGACACCGTCGCGGCGGCCGCCGGTCAACCCGGCCCCGACGGCCGGCGGCCAATGGACGACGACTCGGTGAAATACCGGCTCGGGCGCGACGTCGCGCGGATGGAGGCGGCGCTGTCCGCGCCCGGGATGTTCGGGCGGGTCGCGATCGCGCAGACGATGCGCGACGTCACGACGGACCTGATGGACATCCTGGGGACCGCGTCGGCGTTGCCCACCGAAACCCCGGGGTCGGCCACCGACGGTGCGGCGGAACACCTTTACCGGCTGGCGCTGCCGCTGGGCATCTACGGCGGGACCCTGGAAGTCTTCCGCAACATGATCGCCCAGCACGAACTCAAGCTGGGCCGGCCCGCCTACGGCGGCTGACTTCGTCCCCACACCACCGGCTTCCGCGATACGTTCTCACCGGATACCGGTCGCAGAGAGGTGGGCCCGCGGTGGTTGTTCTCGTGGCGTTGGGTTCGTTCGTCACGACACTGCTGGGCGGGTACGCGGCGCTGCGCATCGGGTCGTACCGCTACCTGGTGCTGGGGTTGGCCGCCGGGCTGATGCTCGGCGCCGTGGCCTTCGACCTGCTGCCGGAGTCGCTGAGCCAGCAGCCGTGGAGCATGTTCGGCATCCCCGCTCCGCTGGTGGCGTTCGTTCTCGGCTTTCTGGTCCTGCACGTCATCGAACACACCGTGGGCATCCACCGCGGCCACGGGTCGGACGATGTCGTTGATTCCGGCGCTCCCGGCGTAGGAATCCTCGCCGCGTCCGGGCTGATCGGGCACAGCGTCATGGACGGGTTCGCCATCGGTGCCGCGTTCCAGGCGGGAGCGGCCGCGGGTGCGGTGGTGGCGGTCGCGGTGATCGGCCACGACTTCGCGGACGGCTTCAACACCTACACCGTCACGTCGCTCTACGGAAACGACCGGCGGAGGGCGCTGGCGCTGCTGGGCGCCGACGCTGTCGCGCCGGTGGCCGGGGCGGCTCTCACGCTGGCGGTGACGATTCCCCATCGCCTGCTCGAGGTGTATCTCGGGTTCTTCGCGGGCTTCCTGATGTACCTGGCCAGTGCCGACATCCTGCCGAGGGCACACGCCGGCCATCGCACCGCGGCGACCCTGGCGTGCACCATCGGCGGGGTGCTGTTCATGCTCGCGATCGTCGGCCTGGCGAGTTAGGCGAGGGCCGTCGCCGGCAGCTCGGCCACCACGTCCACCCGGGCGAGGTCGAAGCTTAGAAATCCCTTGATGGGCAGGCTTTCCGGCGGCGGGTCCGCATAGCTCCACGCGACGTCGTCGACGTCGCCTGCGGACCAGTACGTCGCGAAACCCTTGTAGTTGCAGTAGGTCAACGTGTCCGAGCGGCGCAGCAGGTCGGTGCGCACATGGGCGGGATCGACGTAAAGCCTTGGCTCGAGCGAGGTTTCGAACAGGATCACGGTGTCGTCGGTGTCCACCAGCGTGGTGCCCGCGACGGTGACGCGCAGGCGCCGCCTCGTCGGCCGGCAGTCCACCCGGTGGTACGGATTCGGCGGGTAGTGGACGAGTTCACGGCCCTCTTCCAGCCAGGTGTCCACGGCGTCCCAGGGCACGTGCACGAAGCCCGACGCGTCCGGCTCTGGCTCGGTCGGCAGGTCGCCGACCTCGTCGGCCCGGAAGGCGTAGCTGAGCGGGCGCCCGCGCCGGTGCACCAGCAGCGCCTGCTCGGTGTCGATCACCGGGCGGCCGTCGCGGATCGCCTGCACGCGGCGCGGGTGCGGCTCGATGAAGACGACCTCGTCGGGGATCGCCGGCGAGAATCGTCCGGCCGGATGGCTGCTGAGCGGACCGCGTCCGGCGACCAGGCTCATGGTGTCCTCTCCTTCACGCGCAAACCCCACCTGGTGTCACGCTAGCGTGGCACTCACGATGCAGCGTCACGCTGGCGTGTCCCCCGCAAGCGGGGGTGCCCCAGCTCGAACGGCAGAGAGTAGGAACGCAGCCATGGCGGGACCAATGGAGGGCGTCAAGGTCGTCGAACTCGGGGTATGGGTGGCCGGACCGGCCGCCGGCGGCATCCTGGCCGACTGGGGCGCCGACGTCGTCAAGATCGAACCGCCGGGCGGTGACCCCGGGCGCTTGTTCGGCCGGATGCTGGGCTGCGACCTCGGCGTCAACCCGCCGTTCGAGATGGACAACCGCTCCAAGCGCAGCATCGTGTTGAACCTCGCGGAAGACGCCGGCCGCGACACCGCCTTCGAATTGCTTTCCGACGCCGACGTTTTCGTCACCAACGTGCGACCCGGCGCGTTGCACCGCCTCGGTTTCGACTACGCGGCGCTGGCGGCCCACAACCCCCGCCTGGTCTACGGCCTGATCACCGGCTACGGCGAGACCGGGCCCGACGCCGACCGCGCCGCCTACGACGTCGCCGCGTTCTGGTCACGCGCCGGCGTGGCGCACCTGCTCACCCGTCCGGGCGACACTCCGCCGTTCCAGCGCGGCGGCATGGGCGACCACTCGGCCGGCATGACCCTGGCCGCGGCGATCTGCGCGGCGCTGGTGGCCCGCCAGCGCACCGGGACCGGCCAGCTGGTCACCACCTCCCTGTACCGCCAGGGCGCCTACACCGTGAGCTTCGACCTGAACACCTACCTGCTGACCGGCCAGCCGATCGCCGTCGGACAACGCGAGTCGATGGGCAACCCCTGCATGAACAACTACGCGACCGCCGACGGGCGACGGTTCTGGATCGTCGGGCTCGAGGGCGACCGGCACTGGCCCCCGCTGTGCCGCGCCGTCGGCCACCCGGAGTGGCTCGACGATCCCCGCTTCGCCGACGCCTACGCGCGCTTCGTCAACGCGACCGAACTGATCGCCGAGCTGGACGCCATCTTCGCCACCCGGACCCTGGACGAGTGGGCCGCGATTTTTGCCACCGAACCCGACTTCTTCTGGTCACCGGTGAACAGCCTGGAAGACGTCGTCGCCGACGAGCAGTTCCACGCCGCGGGCGGCATCGTCGACGTGCCGGACGGGGAGGCCGGCATCGCGATGGTGGCGACGCCCGCCGATTTCCACGGCACACCCTGGGCGCCGCGTTCCGCGGCACCGGAACTGGGGCAGCACACCGAGGAAGTGCTCGCCGAACTCCGGGCGCGCCGCGGCTCGTGACCACCGGTCGTACCTTTACAAATTTGCTCGCAAGTGTCACGCTGTCCGGTGAGTCGCCTCAGGCGGCCCCAGCCCAGGACAAGCGTTGCGGCAAACGCCAATGCACGAATTCGGTGCGGCGGAGGAACGGATTGAATGGTCACGTCAACGTTCGACATCAGAAACGGCGGCCGGGTCAACGCCACCCGGGCGCGGGGCACGGATCGGGAGTGTCTGCGCTACCGGCTCGACGTCATCGCCGCCAGCGCCCTCGACGTCGTCCAATCGGCCGGCGGCTGGCTCTATGACCGGGCGATGGCCGGCTGGCAGGTGACGGTGTTGCTCCCTCGCGGCGGCGACGCCCGATCGCTCCGGATCCTCGGCGTGCGGGCCCTGGACCTTCAGGAGCGTTTCGCCGCGACGGGTCCCGGCCCGGCGTGCGAGAGCCTGGCGGTCAGCGCCGAGGCGTTCGCCGCGGACGCGCGGGTGCGCGACCGGGTGCTCGCCTCGCTCGACGACCGGCTGACCGAAGTCGCGTTGTGGGGCCAGGCGCCGTCCGGCTGGCCGTTACGGGTGGATCGCGGCACGGCCCGGGCACAGTACGCGCTCAGCGCGGCCGCGCGCAGGTTCAAGGGCCATGCGCTGGCGGCCGCCGGGATCGATTGCCCCGCAGTCTATTCCACCGAGACGTTGCTCTGGGATCTGGCCACCTGCGGCCGGGGGGACCCGGGGCTGGTCCGGCTCGACCGATGAAGAAGTACTACCGCCACACGCTGCTCTACCTGCACGAGACCATCTCGCTGGGCTCCGGGCGCACCGACCGCTTCACCGAGGTCTTCACCGACACCTACCGGCCGATGATGGACGAGCTCGGCGCGCGGCTGTTCGCCATCTGGGAGACCACGCCCTACAACGGTCACTGGCCGCAGGTGACGATCATCTGGGAGATCGACGGTTTCGCCGACTACGCGCGGATCGGCGCCGCCCAGGCCCGCGGCGGCAGCCACGAGGCCGCGGCGGGCAAGTGGTCGGCCTTCCTGGCCGACATCGGCGCCGCGGGCGAGGGCCGCATCATGTACCCCGGCCCCAGCAACAAGACCCTCGCCCAGCTGCGTGACGCCAATTTCGCCGCGCCGCTGGTGATCCAGGAGATCATGCAGACCAAGCCGGGCCGTCAGGACGACTACATCCGCGAGCTGGAGCGCCTCTACGTGCCCTGGTCGGAACGGACCGGCAAGCGCTGGCTGGGCTCGTTCACCACGACCTTCCGCTACAACGAGGTCATCCACTACTGGGCGCTGGACGGTGGCTGGGAATGCTTCGCCAACCACTACCCGTCCTGGAAAGACAGCCCGCCCGCCGAGATCGTCACCTGGATGAGCGTGGCGCCCGCGCTGCGCGACGGCTGGGAGGACTCGATCCTGCAGGCCCTACCGCCGTGCCCGCTGCAGTGATGAATCCGCCGGACTTCGCCTACGATCCGTTCGACGCGCAGGTGATGGCGGATCCGCTGCCGTACTACCGGATCCTGCGCGACCACCATCCCGTCTACTACATGCCGCAGTGGGACACCTTCGCGCTGTCCCGCTTCGAGGACATCTGGGAAGTGCTGGAAGTCAACGACGGGACGTTCGTCGCGTCGGAAGGGACGTTGCCGGCCGCCGCGGTCCTGGCCCAGCACAACGCCGGACCGGTGGACGATCCGCCGCTGCGCCCCCTGCCGTTCCACGCGGTGTTCGACACGGACCTGTACGCCGAAATCCGGCGCGCGCACTCCCAGCCGCTGCGGCCGCGGTCCGTCGCCGGCTGGGAGGCCAGAATCCGCCGGCTGGCCAACGAACGGCTCGACGAGCTGCTGCCGCGGGGTTCGTTCGACCTGACCCAGGAGTACGGCGGGGTCGTCGTGGCGACCGTCGTATGCGAATTGCTCGGAATCTCCACCGATCTCGCACCGGAGGTGCTGGCCGCGGTCAACGCGGGCAGCCTCGCCGAGCCCGGCGTGGGCGTGGACACCGCCGAGGCGCGGCCCAACTATTTCGAGTACCTGCTGCCCGCGGTTCGGCGCCGCCGGGCCGACCAGTCCGGGGGGTCGCTCGCCGTCGTCGACGGCCTGCTCGGCTACCGCCTGCCCGACGGCAGCCCGCTCGACGACGTGGAAGTCGCCACCCAGATGCTCTGCATCTTCATCGGCGGCACCGAGACGGTGCCGAAGATCGTCGCCCACGGGCTGTGGGAACTGGCCCAGCGGCCCGGCCAACTGGCCGCGGTGCGCGCCGACCCCGAAAACGCCGTGCCCGTCGCGCGCGAGGAGATGATCCGGTACTGCGCGCCCGCGCAGTGGTTCGCCCGAACGGCGCGAAAGCCCTTCACCATTCACGGCCAGACCATCCGGCCCGGCCAGCGCGTCATCACCCTGCTCGCCTCGGCAAACCGCGACGAACGGGAATACCCCGAACCCGACGAATTCATCTGGGACCGGCCCATCCGGCGCTCGCTGGCCTTCGGCCGCGGCCAGCACTTCTGCATCGGCTACCACCTCGCCCGGCTGGAAGTCGCTGTGCTGCTGGCCGAATGGCTGCGCCGGGTGCCCGAGTACGCGATCCGCGCGGAAGGCGCGCGGCGGCTGCCCTCCAGCTTCCAATGGGGATGGAACAACATCCCGGTGGAGGTCTGACGTGTGGTCCTACCGGGTCGTGGCCCCGTACCTGTTCGAGCGGACGACGATCGCCGAGAAGACGCCGGAATGCCTCGACGACGGCCAGGTGCTGTTGCGGTTCATGGCGGCCGGAGTCTGCGGCAGCGACCTGCCGGCCTTCCGCGGGGCCCGCGGCCGCCTCCCGGGTGACGACGGAACCAGCGCGGCCGAAAAGGACGGCTTCCCGATCCACGAGGTCGTCGGCGAGGTGATCGCCAGCCGGCATCCCGAGCACCGCACCGGCGACCGGGTCGTCGGCTGGGCCTCCGGATTCGACGGCATGATGGAGCGCGTGATCAGCAACGGCGACGGCCTGGCGCCGTACGACCCGGCGCTGACGCCGGCGCAGGCGGTCGGCCTGCAACCGCTGGCCTGCGTCCTCTATGCCTGCGAGCAACTCCCGGATCTCGCGGGCAAACACGTGGCGATCATCGGCCAGGGCTCCATCGGGCTGCTGTTCTCCTACGTCGCCAAGGCGGCCGGCGCGCGGCGCGTCACCGGCGTCGACCCGGTCGACCGGTCAAGCGTCGCAACCACATTCGGCGTCGACGACGCGGTGCGCGCCACCAGCGACCGGTGGGTGAGCCGGCTCGCCGCCCCCGACCGCGCCGACGTGGTCATCGAGGCGGTCGGGCACCAGGTCGCCACGCTCGGCCATGCCATCGACGCCGCCGCGCCCGGCGGCACCGTCTTCTACTTCGGTGTCGCCGACGACGACGCCTACCCGATCAACATGCGGGCCATGCTGCGCAACAACCTGACGCTGAAATCCGGTGTGACACTCGATCGTCGGCGAATGCTCGAGCTTGCCGGCAAGTTCGCCGCCGAACACCCGCGGCTGCTCGCCACCTACCTGACGCACACCTTCGGCGTCGACGACGTGCAGGGGGCGTTCGAGCTGGCCTGCCGCCCAGACCCCGAGCGCGTCAAGATCGCGATCGCGGGGTGAGCGCGACCGAGGGTTCACGGAGCCCGTTGCAGCGGGCGCTGGAGCGGGCGACCCCGATCTGGGGTGGCTGGATCACCGGGCCGACGGTGCTCGGGCCGGACGAATTCGCCCGCGCCGGTTACGATTACGTGGCTTTCGACGCGCAGCACGGCTACCTCGACGACGCCGACATCGCCGGCATGCTGCGCCGGGCCGAACACCTGCCCGTCGGCACCGTGGTGCGGCTGCCCGACGCCGACGCGGCGCCGATCGGGCGCGTGCTCGACGCCGGCGCCGACGCCGTCGTGATCGCCATGATCGAGTCGGCGGACCAGGCCGCCGCCGCCGTCGCCGCCACCCGCTACCAGCCCCGCGGGATTCGCAGCTTCGGCCCGCTGCGCGCCAGCCTGGGCCGCGACACCGCCGCACTGGAATCCCGCGTCAGCGTGTTCGCGATGATCGAGACGGCGGCGGCGCTGTCGGGCCTCAGCGCGATCTGCGCCGTCGAGGGGCTGACCGGCCTCTACGTCGGCCCCGCCGACCTGGCGCTCTCGCTGGGCGTGGACGTGGTGGGCGCGACGAAGCATCCGGCCGTCCTCGACGCCATCGTGCGCATCCATCGCGCGGCCGGCGCGGCCGGATTGGTGACCGGCATTCACGCCGGGGACGGTACGACCGGGCGCGCCATGGCCAAGCTCGGCTTCTCGATGATCACCCTGACCGCGGAAGCGCACGCGCTGCGCCGGGGAGCCGCGGAACACCTGCGCGAGGCGACCGAACCATGACGGGCGATCGCCCCGCGATCCGCGAGTTGGTCGCCGGCTACGCCCTCGCCCTCGACGCGGGCGACATCGACCAGTGCCTAAGCCTCTTCACCCCCGATGCCGAATTCAAGGTCTACGGCAGCACTTTCGCCGGACACGACGGCATCGGAAAGATGTTCCGGGATGCGCCGCCCGGGCTGCACCTGACCGGCGTGTCGCGGATCGACGTTCGCGGCGACACCGCGACGGCGCGGTCCCAAGTGTTGTTCGTCCGCTCCGGGGACCTGCATCTGCGCCCCGCCCTGTACGACGACGAACTGGTCCGCGCCGACGGGCAGTGGCGTTTCCGACGGCGTCGGTGCCAGTTCGTCACCAGCCGCGGCCTGTCCGACACCCCCGAGGTCACGTCATCGTGAATCCACGCGTCGCATTGGTGACCGGCGCGGCCGGCGGCCAGGGCTGGGCCATCGCCAAACGGTTGCGCGCCCAGGGCTATTCCGTGGCCGCATGCGACCGGCGTGCCCACGAACTGACCGCGGCGGTCGGCGAATTGGGCGACGACCGGGTGATCTCGATCGAACTCGACGTCACCTCGCAACCACAGTGGGAGTCGGCCGTCCACGCGGTGATCGACCGATTCGGGGCGCTGACCACCCTGGTCAACAACGCCGGTGTGCTGCACCGGGCGTCCCTGGCCGACGAGACCGCCGACGACTTCGAAAACGCCTGGCGGGTCAACTGTTTCGGCGCGTTCCTGGGCATCCACGTGGCGCTGGAGCACCTGCGCGCGGCGGGGCAGGCCGCCATCGTCAACATCTGCAGCACGGGCGCCATCCGGCCCTTCCCGCACCACGCCGCGTACGGTTCGGCGAAGTGGGCGCTGCGCGGCCTGACCCAGAACGCCGCCGCCGAACTGGCCCCCTTCGGAATCCGCGTTAACGCGGTGTTCCCCGGACCGATCGCGACCCCGATGCTCGACGACGCCACCCAATTGAGGCTGGCCGCGTCGTCGGCCTTCGGCCGGATCGGCCAGCCCCGCGAGGTCGCCGACGCGGTTGCCTTCCTGGTCTCCGAGGAGGCGTCGTTCATCACGGGCGCCGAACTGGTCGTCGACGGCGGCCAATGCGTGCAGATCCGATGACCGGCCCGACGATCGGCATCATCGGCGCCGGGCCCGGCGGACTGGCCCTCGGGATCCTGCTCTCGCGCGCCGGTTTTCGCGATTTCACCATCTTCGACCGGGAGGACGGCGTCGGCGGCACCTGGCGGATCAACACGTATCCGGGGCTGGCGTGCGACGTCAAATCGCACCTGTACTCCTATTCGTTCGACCTGAACCCGGACTGGTCGCGGCTGTGGTCGGCGCAGCCCGAGATACTGGCGTACTTCCAGCGCTGTGCCGACAAATACGGCTTGGGCCCGCACCTGAGGCTGCGGACCGATATCCGTTCCGCGCGGTGGGAGCAAGACGCGCGGCGGTGGTGCCTGACCACGGCCGAGGGTCGACAACACCACTTCGACGTGGTGGTCTCCGCCGTCGGCCTGTTCACCCGCCCGCTGCTGCCGGAGCTCGTCGAGCAGGAGCCGTTCACCGGAACTGTGATGCACTCCGCGCGCTGGGACCACTCGATCCCACTGGACGGCAAGCGGATCGCGGTCCTCGGCACCGGCTCGACGGCGTCGCAGCTCCTGCCCGAATTGGCCAAGGTGGCCGACCGGGTGTATTCGGTGCAACGATCGCCGACCTGGATCCTGCCCAAACCGGACCGGCACTACACACGACGCGAGCGCTGGGCCTTCACGCACCTGCCGTGGGCCAAGAAGCTGTACCGCACCCGCCTGTGGTTGCGCAGTGAAGCCAACATCTCGGTCATCGAGCACGGCAGTGACAAGACCCACCAGTTCACCACGGTCGCGCTCGGCCTGCTCGAAAAGAGCGTCCCCGACGCCGAATTGCGCCGCAAGCTCACCCCCGCCCACCCCATGGGGTGCAAGCGCCTGGTGTTCTCGTCGGACTACCTGCCCGCGCTGACCCGGCCCAACGTGGAGGTGCTGACCAGCCCGGCGCACTACCTGCGCGCGCACTCCCTGGTCACCGAGGACGGCACCGAACGCGAGGTCGACGTGGTGGTGTGCGCGACCGGCTATGCGGCCGCCGACTACCTGGGCGAGTTGGACGTCGCCGGGGACGGCGGCACCCCCCTGCGCGAGGCGTGGCGCGACGGGGCGCACGCCTACCTCGGGATGGCCGTCCCGGGCTTTCCGAACTTCTTCATGCTGTACGGCCCGAACACCAACGTCGGCTCCAACAGCGTCATCTTCATGCTCGAGGCGCCGGCGCGTTACATCGTGCGGGCGCTGAAGCATCTGCGGCGCAAGCGCAATAGCTACATCGCGGTGCGGCCGGCCGCGTTGGCGGATTTCGTCGCCAAGGTCGACCGCTGGATGGTCGGCACCGTCTGGACGACCCAGTGCAGCAACTACTTCCGCGCCCCCAACGGGCGCGTGGTGACGCAGTGGCCGCGAAGCGCGCGTAGCTTCTGGGGAATGACGCGCAAGTTCAAGCCGGGAGACTTCGAGTTCGAGCCCACCGCCGCGCCGGCGCCCGAGGCCCTGACCTCGTCGGACCGGGGCACCCGATGACGGAGCTGGACGGCGCCGAACGGCTGCACCCCGAACTGCGGGCCGTCGCGACCACCCGGACCGACTTTTCCTTCGACTCAATCCAACTCGCCCGCGGCCCGTTCAACGAGCGCCGCCGTGACGCGGCCACCCACACCGACGCGCGGGGCGTGGAAATCGCCGAGGGCAGCGCGCCGGCGAAACCGGCGGTGCCGGTGCGGTTCTATCGCGGCGGGTCCGCGCCGGCGCCCGCGGTCGTCTACTGCCATGCCGGCGGGTTCGCGCTGGGAAACCTGGACACCGACCACCGTCAATGCGTGGAGCTGGCGCGCCGCGGTCGGTGCACGGTGGTGTCGGTGGACTACCGGCTGGCGCCGGAGCACCCCTACCCGGCCGCGCTCGACGACGCCGCCGCCGTGCTGCGGTGGGTGGCGGCCGACGCGCGGCAACTCGGCGTCGACCCGGCCCGGCTCGCCGTCGCCGGCAGCAGCGCCGGCGCCACGCTGGCCGCCTGTCTGGCGCAGCGGGCCGCCGACGGGCAGCTGCCGCCCGTCACCTTCCAGTCGCTGCACCAGCCGGTGCTGGACGACCGAATCACCCCGTCCAAGAGGGAGTTTCGGGCCAGCCCCGCCTTCGACAGTGAGGCCGCCGGCCTGATGTGGGCCCACTACCTGGGGGAACGGGCCGGATCGGAATCCGCCGTCCCGGCGCGGCGGAACCGGCTCGACGGCCTGCCCCCGGCGTTGATCACGTGCGCGGAGGTCGATCCCTTCCGTGACGAGGCGGTCGACTACGCGCTGCGCCTGCTCCGGGCCGGAGTCTCGGCCGAGCTGCACGTGTTCGCGCGCACCTGCCACGGGTTCGATTCGCTGCTGCCTGACTGGACCGGATCCGAGCGGCTGTTCGCGCTGCAGGCGCACGTCCTGCGGGCGGCGTGGGCATGACCCGCGCGGGACCTTCGCCTCTACTCTGAGGGCCCGGCCCGTCGGCAGAATGTGCTGACGTGAAGATCACCGGCCTCGAGGTGGTGCCGTTCGAGACGTTCGTCGACCGAATCTCCTTCGGCCAGCTGATGACCGACCACCGCGTCGTGCAAACCGTGACCAAGGTGCGCACCGACGAGGGCGTCGAGGGCTACTATTTCGGCGGCCACTTTCACGGCGACCAGGACGGTTTGCTGCCCAGGGACCGGGCCATCATCACCGAATTCCTCAGCCCCCTGCTCGCCGGCCAGGACCCGTTCGACCGAGCGGAGATCTGGCGGCAACTGTGAGTGGCCAAACTACCTGAAAACGTCTGCAGCGTAATCGATCTGGCCCTGTGGACCTGGCCGGCCGGGTCGCCGGGTTGCCGGTGCGCAAGCTGCTGGGTGGCGCCCGCGACCGGGTGAAGGCCTACGCCAGCAGCTTCAACAACCTCGGCTCGCCCGACGAATACGCCGCCCACGCCGTCGAGTGCAAGCGCCAGGGCTACGGCGCCTACAAGATTCACCCCTACCACTACTGGAATCCGGCGACGCGCGAACCCGCCCTGCCGCGGCCGTCCTACGTCGACTGGGACATCCGGGTGTGCCGCGAGGTGCGCCGCGGTGGGCGACGACATGGTGCTGATGTTCGACCCCTGGGGCACCTACCTCACCCACGAGGACGCGTTGCGGGCCGGCCGCGAACTTCAGCGGCTGGGCTTCTGCTGGTACGAGCACCCGATGCCGGAATATCGGGTGGAGTCCTACGCCAAACTCGCCGCGAACTCGACATCCCGATCTGCTCACCCGAGATCGCCGAGGGCGGCATCTACACCCGGGCGGACTGGATCCTGCGCCACGCCTCCGACATCAGCCGCATCGACGTGCTTCGCGGGGGCATCACCGGCGTGATGAAACTGGCCGGAATGTGCGAGGCGGTCGGCATGCGGTGCGAGCTGCACATGAGCGGCTTCGGCAACCTGCAGGTGCTCGGCGCCACCAGCGACGACGTGTGCGAATACTACGAGCGCGGCCTGCTCGGTCCGGGGGCCCGCTACGACGCCGCGCCGCCCTATCTGCACGCGCCGTGCGACCCGCTCACACCGGACGGATTCGTCGAGATCCCGTCGGCGCCCGGACTGGGCTACGAAATCCGTTGGGACTACATCGAAGAGCACCGCCTGCCCGACGTTGCGGTGGAACCCGTCGCGCCGCTGCATCCGAGATAGCGCCGGCCCCATCGCACGCGAGGGTCCGCAAAATGCCGCCCGTGACGGCGTGTCGCCGTACAGACACGGGCGCTCGCCGGTGAAAGGGAGCCGGTGGAGGGAGCCGGTGGGGGCTAGTCGAACCGGATGAGCTGGCGCACGGCGGTGCCGTCGGCCAGGTTGTCCATCGCCTCGTTGATCCGATCCAGCCGGATCGACGACGACACCAGCGATTCCACCGGCAGCCGGCCCGCCTGCCACAGCGCGACGAAGCGGGGGATGTCGCGGCTGGGCACCGCCGAGCCCAGGTAGCTGCCGATCAGCGACCGGCCTTCGGCGACGAAACCCAGCGGCGACAAGGTGATTCGCGCATCCGGCGGGGGCAGCCCGACCGTGATGGTGCGGCCGCCCGGCGCCGTCAGGGCGATGGCCGTCTCCAGCGCGGCGGGATGACCGACCGCCTCGATGACCACGGCGGCCTTCACCCCGGCGTCGACGGTCTGCTGCGGGGTGTACGCCTCGTGCGCCCCCTGGGCGCGGGCGGCGGCCAGCTTGTCGGGCAACTGGTCGACGGCGACGACGCGCACGCCGTCGTAGGTGAGCGCGGTGAGCACCGCCGCCATGCCGACACCGCCGAGGCCGACGACGGCGACCGACTGGCCCGGTTGCGGTTTGCCGACATTGAGCACGGCGCCCCCGCCCGTCAGCACCGCGCACCCCAGCAGCGCGGCGACCTCGGGCGGCACGTCGGGCGGCACCGGAACCACGCTGGCCCGGTTGACCACCGCGTGCGTCGCGAAGCCCGAAACCCCGAGGTGGTGATACACGCGGTGGCCGGCCTGGCTGAGCCGGATGTCCCCGCCCAGCAACGTCCCGGCGGAGTTGGCGGCGCTGCCCGGTTCGCACGGGGTCAGGCCCTGCGTCGCGCAGGCCACGCAATGGCCGCACCGCGGCAGGAACACCAGCACCACCCGCTGGCCGACGGCCAGGTCGGAAACCCCGTCACCGATCTGCTCGACGATCCCGGCCGCCTCGTGGCCGAGCAGCATCGGCACCGGCCGCACCCGGTTGCCGTCGACCACCGACAAATCGGAGTGGCAAACCCCGGCCGCCTCGATGCGGATCATCACCTCGCCGCTGCCCGGCGGGTCCAGGTCGAGATCGACGACGCGGATCGGCCGGGATTCCCCGTAGGGACGGGTCAGGCCGATCCGATCCAGCACGGCGCCCCGGATCCGAACCATGCTGGAATACAACCATGGCTTCCGAAGCCCCGGTTTCGCCGGCTCCAGTGGTGCCGCCGGCACCGGACGGGCTCACCAGCGACGACTTCCCGGTTCTGTGGCCGGTGGGGACCCGGTGGGCGGACAACGACATGTTCGGCCACCTGAACAACGCGGTGTACTACCAATTGTTCGACACCGCCATCAACGCCTGGATCAACACCACCACCGGGCTGGACCCGCTGGCCACACCCGCCCAGGGCATCGTCGCCGAGTCGGGGTGCCGGTACTTGTCCGAACTGCATTTCCCCGAGGGCCTCGCCGTGGGCGTGGCGGTGACCCGGCTGGGCCGCAGCAGCGTCACCTACCGGCTCGGCGTGTTCCGGGCGGCGCCGGAAGGGCGGGCCCGGCCCGTCACCGCGCTGGGCCACTGGGTGCACGTCTACGTCGATCGAACCAGCCGCAAGCCGGTCGAGATTCCCGACGCGATCCGCGCGTTGCTGTCCACCGCGCGGGTCGACCGATAACTCCAGATCGCCGGGCGCACCGGGACTTTCGCGACGACGAGTGACCCGGGCCGCGCCGCCGGAGCGCGCCGTCCGCCCGGCTATGCTTCGCCAATGCCCGTGATGAGCAAGACCGTCGAGGTCAGCGCCAACGCGGCCACGATCATGTCGATCGTCGCCGACTTCGAGGCCTATCCGCAGTGGAACGAGGAGGTCAAGGGCCTCTGGGTGCTCGCCCGCTACGACGACGGCCGGCCCAGCCAGCTGCGGCTAGACACCGACTATCAGGGCATGCAGGGCGTATTCATCCAGGCCGTCTACTACCCCGGCGAGAACCAGATTCAGACCGTCCTGCAGCAGGGCGACCTGTTCACCAAGCAGGAGCAGTTGTTCAGCGTGGTGGAGATGGGCACGTCGAGCCTGCTGACCGTGGATCTCGACGTCGAGACCTCGATGCCGGTCCCGGCGCCGATGGTCAAACAGCTCCTCAACAATGTCCTGGACCACCTCGCGGGAAAGCTCAAGCAGCGCGCCGAACAGCTGACCGGCTAGTGCCGACGGCGGCGACCCGCATCGCCCGGCTTCGCCGCGCTCGCGATCGCCGCTAGTGGCCCGTGCGTGCCCGCATCTCGGTCAGCCGGGCCGCCGCGTCGGTGAACTGCCACACGGTGTGGTCGATCACGGCGGCGGCGTCGTGCCGGCGCAGCGCCGCGATCAACTGCCGGTGATTCTCGACGGCGGCCGCGCCCCACTGCGGATCGGCGGCGTACACCAGCACCGGCATGTACCGCGCGGCGTTGAGCAGGAACCAGGCCAGCTTGATGCGGCCGCTGGCTTGGTTGAATACCCGATGGAAGGCGAACTCGATGCCCGCGATGGTCTCGGCGTCGCCGGATCCGACGGCCGCGGCGAGCGTCTCGTTGATGCGCTCGAGCTCGTCGATCTGGGCGTCGGTGATGTGGTCGGTGGCCGCGGCCGCCAACTCCCTGGCGATGGTGGCCTGCAGCCAGAAGATGTCCTCGATGTCTTGCCGCGTCAGCGGCAGCACCACGTGGCCCCGGTGCGGTTCGAGCTGCACCATGCCCTCACCACGCAGCTTGAGCAGGGCTTCACGCACCGGAGTGACGCTGACGCCGAGCTCGGCCGCGGTTTCGTCGAGGCGGATGAACGTCCCCGGCCGCAAGGCCCCGGACATGATCGCCGCCCGCAGATGGCCCGCGACCTCGTCGGACAACTGCGCCCGGCGCAGTGGCCGTCGGCTCCTCAGTCGCGCGGATATCGGTGCGTTCACGGGGGCTGCCAGGGCTTTCGGGGCGTTAGGGAGGTTGGTTTGAAACTTTTGTCGGGGCTTGTCAGCAGGGCTCTAAAGCCATAATGTGACCCAGACAACACTATGTTTTATCAAATATCAACCTGGCGCAAGCGGTGCGGGAGTGAAGGGAAAGGGTGGGGTTGACCGCGCAATTGGCGAGGCATCTGACACAGGGGACCGAGCAGCCGTACCTGGCCCGGCGGCAGAACTGGGTGAACCAGCTCGAACGGCACGCCATGATGCAGCCGGGCGCGACGGCGCTGCGATTCCTCGGTAAGACCGTGACGTGGGGCGACCTGCGGCACCGGGTGGCGGCGCTGGCCGGCGCGTTGAGCCGTCGGGGGATCGGCTTCGGCGACCGGGTCATGGTCTTGATGCTCAACCGCACCGAATTCGTCGAGTCGGTGCTGGCGGTGAACATGCTCGGCGGCATCGCCGTGCCGCTGAACTTCCGGCTCACCGCGGCCGAAATCGCCTTTCTGGTCGGGGATTGCGAAGCCCGCGTGCTGATCACCGAATCGGTGCTCGCCCCGGTGGCCACCGGGGTTCGCGACGTCGAGCCGCTGCTGGGCACGATCATCGTGGCCGGCGGCGCGGGCGACGACAGCGTGCTCGGCTACGAAGACCTGATCGACGAACCCGGTGCCCCGCACGAGCTCGTCGACATCCCGAACGACTCGCCGGCGTTGATCATGTACACCTCCGGCACCACCGGCCGCCCCAGGGGCGCCGTGCTGACCCACACCAACCTGACCGGCCAGACGATGACGGGGCTGTACACCAACGGCGCCGACATCAACAGCGACGTCGGCTTCATCGGCGTCCCGTTCTTTCACATCGCCGGCATCGGCAACATGCTGACCGGGATGCTGCTCGGCACCCCCACGGTGATCTACCCGCTCGGCGCGTTCGAGCCGGGGCAACTGCTCGATGTGCTCGCCGAGGAGAAGGTGACCGGCATCTTCCTGGTGCCCGCGCAGTGGCAGGCCGTCTGCGCCGAGCAGCGGGCACGGCCGCGCGACCTCAGGTTGCGGGTGATCTCCTGGGGGGCCGCGCCGGCGCCCGACGCGCTGCTGCGGGAGATGTCGGCGACGTTCCCCGGCGCCCAGATCCTGGCCGCGTTCGGGCAGACCGAGATGTCGCCGGTCACCTGCATGCTGCTGGGCGAGGACGCGATCCGCAAACGTGGCTCGGTCGGCAAGGTGATCCCGACCGTCGCCGCCCGCGTGGTCGACGAAAACATGAACGACGTGCCGGTCGGCGAGGTCGGCGAAATCGTCTACCGCGCACCGACTTTGATGAGCGGCTACTGGAACAACCCGGAGGCCACCGCGGAGGCGTTCGCGGGGGGCTGGTTCCACTCCGGCGATCTCGTCCGAATGGACGCCGACGGTTACGTCTGGGTGGTGGACCGCAAGAAGGACATGATCATCTCGGGCGGCGAGAACATCTACTGCGCCGAGGTGGAAAACGTGCTGGCCAGCCATCCCAGCATCGTCGAGGTAGCGGTGATCGGGCGCTCCCACGACAAATGGGGCGAGGTGCCGATCGCGGTCGCGGCCGTCGCCGGGGAGCGGCTGCTGCTCGAGGAGCTGGACGAATTCCTGACCGAGCGGCTGGCGCGGTACAAGCATCCGAAGGCGCTCGAGATCGTGGACGCGCTGCCGCGCAACCCCGCCGGTAAGGTGCTCAAGACTGAACTGCGGATCCGCTACGGGACCGCGATCATCGACGAAAGCCGTTCCCACCCACAAGGTTTCACGGCCAGAGAGGAAGGCTGACGGAAACTGTAACGTTTGCCCGCTGTTGACGAAGGGTTAATTGTGCAGATGCAGTTCACACGCGCACGGCCATCGGGTACATTCCTGTGGTCTCCGTTACTACTTGCCAGTAGGGAGCCGATGGTCACACACGTTGGGTCGGGGCGAGTCGGGGGCGCTCCCGGCCGCCTAGCTGGCGGGGGGCGAGGCGTGCTACACGATCCGTCGCGTCGCCGGCAGGCACGCGATATCAGCTGGAGGGGGCAGCGGTGACGTCAACGTCGACGAGTCGACAGGGCCCCTACCTGGTCGGTTACCTGCGCGATCAGCTGCAGACGCCGCTGACGGTCATCGGGGGCTTCTTCCGGATGTGCGTGCTGACCGGGAGGGCGCTGTTCCGCTGGCCGTTCCAATGGCGCGAATTCGTCCTGCAGTGCTGGTTCATCATGCGGGTGGCCTTCCTGCCGACCATCATGGTGTCGATCCCGCTGACCGTCCTGCTGATCTTCACCCTCAACGTGCTACTGGCCCAGTTCGGCGCCGCCGACCTGTCCGGCGCGGGCGCGGCGATCGGCGCCGTCACCCAGCTCGGCCCGCTGACCACGGTGCTGGTGGTGGCCGGCGCCGGTTCGACGGCGATCTGTGCTGACCTCGGTGCGCGCACCATCCGCGAGGAGATCGACGCGATGGAGGTCCTCGGCATCGATCCGATCCACCGGCTGGTGGTTCCCCGGGTGATCGCCGCGACCCTGGTGGCCACGCTGCTCAACGGCCTGGTGATCACCGTCGGCCTGGTCGGCGGTTACCTGTTCGGCGTCTACCTGCAAAACGTCTCCGGCGGCGCCTACCTGGCGACCCTGACAACGATCACCGGCCTGCCCGAGGTGGTCATCGCCACCGTCAAGGCGGCGATTTTCGGCCTCATCGCCGGATTGGTCGGCTGTTACCGCGGGCTGACCGTGCGCGGCGGCTCCAAGGGGCTGGGCACCGCCGTCAACGAGACCGTCGTGCTCTGCGTCGTCGCGCTGTACGCGGTCAACGTCGTCCTGACCACCATCGGCGTGCGATTCGGAACGGGCCACTGACATGTCCACAGCCGCCGTATTGCGTGCCCGCTTCCCCCGGGCAGCCGAAAATCTCAACCGCTACGGCGGTGCCGCCGGCCGCGGCCTCGACGACGTCGGCCAGATGGCCTGGTTCGGGGCGGTGGCCCTCGGCCACATCCCGCACGCGCTGCGCAACTACCGCAAGGAAACGCTGCGGCTGATCGCCCAGATCGGCATGGGCACCGGCGCCATGGCCGTCATCGGCGGCACCGTCGCGATCGTCGGCTTCGTCACCCTCTCGGGTAGCTCGCTGGTCGCCATCCAGGGTTTCGCCTCGCTGGGCAACATCGGCGTCGAGGCGTTCACCGGCTTCTTCGCCGCGCTGATCAACGTGCGCATCGCCGCCCCGGTGGTCACCGGCATCGCGATGGCCGCCACCGTCGGCGCCGGTGCCACCGCCGAGCTGGGCGCCATGCGCATCAGCGAGGAGATCGACGCCCTGGAAGTCATGGGCATCAAATCGATCTCGTTTTTGGCGACCACCCGGATCATGGCCGGCCTGGTCGTCATCATCCCGCTCTACGCCCTCGCCATGATCATGTCGTTCCTGTCCCCCCAGATCACCACCACGGTGCTCTACGGGCAGTCAAACGGCACCTACGAGCACTACTTCCGCACGTTCCTGCGGCCCGACGACGTGTTCTGGTCGTTCCTCGAGGCCATCATCATCACGGCGGTCGTCATGATCACCCACTGCTTCTACGGATACAACGCCGGCGGCGGACCCGTCGGCGTCGGGGAGGCCGTCGGCCGATCCATGCGTTTCTCGCTGGTGTCGGTGCAGGTCGTCGTTCTGGCCGCCGCGTTGGCGCTCTATGGCGTCAACCCCAACTTCGCGCTCACGGTGTAGCCGCCATGTCGTCGCCAGTGAAGGTCAACGCCCCCCGCAACCCGCCGTACAAGCTGGCCGGCATCGCCGCGCTGATCCTCGCGCTGATGGCCGGCGCCCTGGTCTACGGGCAGTTCCGCGGCGACCTCACCCCCAAGACCAAGTTGACGATGCTGGCCTCGCGCGCCGGTCTGGTGATGGACCCGGGCTCGAAGGTCACCTACAACGGGGTGGAGATCGGCCGGGTGGGCGACATCTCCGAGACCGTGCGCGACGGCAAGCCCGCCGCCAAGTTCACCCTGGACGTGTATCCGCGGTATCTGTCGCTGATCCCGTCCAACGTGAACGCCGACATCAAGGCGACCACGGTGTTCGGCGGCAAGTACGTGTCGCTGACGACACCGAAAAACCCGTCGCCACAAAAGCTGAACCCGCACACCGTGATCGACGCGCGGTCGGTGACCACGGAGATCAACACGCTGTTCCAGACCATCACCTCGATCGCGGAGAAGGTGGATCCGGTCAAGCTGAACCTGACGCTGAGCGCGGCGGCCCAAGCGCTGACCGGGCTGGGCGATCGGTTCGGGCAGTCGGTGGTCAACGCCAACGCGATCCTCGACGACGTCAACCCGCAGATGCCGCAGGCCCGCCACGACATTCAGCAGCTGGCCGGACTCGGCGACACCTATGCGGACGCCGCGCCGGACCTGATCGATTTCCTCAACAACGCGGTGATCACCTCGCGCACCATCAACGCCCAGCAGAAGGATTTGGACCAGGCGCTGCTGTCGGCGGCCGGGTTCGGTAATACCGGCGCCGACATCTTCAACCGGGGCGGCCCATACCTGGCGCGCGGGGCGGCGGATTTGGTGCCCTCCGCCCAGCTGCTGGACACCTACAGCCCTGAAATCTTTTGCACCCTGCGTAATTACCACGATGTTGAGCCCAAGGTAGCCGCATTCCTCGGCGGCAACGGATATTCGCAAAACAGCCACACGCAGTTGCTGTCCGGGCTCGGGCTGCTGGCCAACCCCGTGTCGGCGGTCGCCACCCTCGCCACCCTCGTCGGTGGCCTAGCAGGAGTGGTGGCCGGCGGTCCGAACCCTTATATCTACCCAGAAAACTTGCCGCGCGTGAACTCCCGCGGCGGGCCGGGCGGCGCGCCAGGCTGCTGGCAGCAAATCACCCACAGTCTTTGGCCCACGCCCGAATTAATTATGGACACCGGTAACAGCATCGCGCCGTACAACCACCTCGAAACCGGTTCCCCATACGCCATCGAGTACGTCTGGGGCCGCCAAGTAGGGGATAACACGATCAACCCATGAAAATCACCGGAACCATCGTCAGGCTCAGCATCTTCTCCTTGGTGCTGCTGGTCTTCACTGTGATGATCATCGTCGTCTTCGGGCAGATGCGATTCGACAGCACGAACTCCTACGCGGCCGAATTCACCAACGTCAGCGGGCTGCGGGCGGGCCAGTTCGTCCGCGCCTCGGGCGTGGAGATCGGTAAGGTGGACAAGGTCGAGCTGGCCGACGGCGGCAAGCGGGCGCGGGTGAAGTTCAACGTCGACCGCTCGGTGCCGCTGTACCAGTCGACGACCGCGCAGATCCGCTATCTAGACCTGATCGGCAACCGGTACCTGGAACTCAAACGGGGAGAAGGCGAAGGCGCCGACCGGGTCTTGCCGCCGGGCGGCTTCATCCCGGCATCGCGAACCTCGCCGGCGCTCGACCTCGACGCCTTGATCGGTGGGTTCAAACCGCTGTTCCGGGCGCTGGACCCACAGAAGGTGAACACCATCGCGACGGCTCTGATCACCGTGTTCCAGGGCCAGGGCGGCACCATCAACGACATCCTCGACCAAACGGCGCAGCTGACCACGCAGCTCGGTGAGCGAGACCAGGCGATCGGCGAGGTCATCAAGAACCTGAACATCGTCCTGGACACCACGGTTCGCCACCGCCAGCAGTTCGACCAGACGGTCAACAACCTCGAGGTGCTCATTACCGGGCTGAAGGACCACGGTGACCAACTGGCGGGTGGGACCGCGCACATCAGCAACGCGGCCGGGACGGTCGCCGATCTGCTCGCCGAGGATCGCGGGCTGCTGCATAAGACTCTCAACTATTTGGACGCGATCCAGCAGCCTCTCATCGACCAGCGCGACGGGCTCAACGACTATTTCAAGAAGGTGCCCACCGCGTTGAACATGATCGGGCGCGCTATCGGTTCCTATGGCGACTTCGTGAACTACTACGCCTGCGACATCACCCTCAAGTTCAACGGGCTGCAGCCCGGCGGCCCGGTCCGCACGGTCCGGCTCTTCCAGCAGCCGACGGGTAGGTGCACCCCGCAATGAGGACGCTGGAACCACCCAACCGGGTTCGCATCGGCCTGATGGGCATCATCGTTACGCTGCTCGTCATCGGCGTCGGCCAAAGCTTCACGAGCGTCCCGATGCTGATGGCCAAACCGCACTACTACGGCCAGTTCACTGACACCGGCGGTATCGGCGTCGGCGACAAGGTGCGCATCGCCGGTGTGGACGTTGGAAAGGTCGAGGCCCTCAATATCGAAGGCGACCACATCCTGGTCAAATTCAATCTCGGCACCGCGACCATCGGCACCGAGAGCCGGCTCGCCATCAAGACCGACACCATCCTCGGCAAGAAGATCGTCGACGTCGAGGCGCGGGGCAACCAGAAACTGAGGCCCGGAGACTCGTTGCCGATCGGTCAGAGCACCACGCCCTACCAGATCTACGATGCGTTCTTCGACGTCACCAGGGCCGCCCAGGGCTGGAATATCGACACGGTCAAGGAATCGCTGCACGTGCTCTCGCAGACCATCGACCAGACCTACCCGCACCTGAGCGCGGCCCTGGACGGCGTCGCCAAGTTCTCCGACACCATCGGCAAGCGCGACGAGCAGGTCAAACATCTGCTGGCCCAGGCCAACCAGGTAGCGAGCGTCCTCGGTGACCGCAGCGACCAAGTGGACCGCCTGCTGGTCAACGCGAAGAACCTGCTGGTTGCCTTCAACGAGCGCGGCCAGGCCATCGACGCGCTGCTGTCCAATGTCGCCGCCTTCTCCGAACAGGTCAAGGGCCTCATCAACGACAACCCGAACCTGAACCACGTCCTCGAGCAGCTGCGCCAGGTCAGCGACATCCTCAAGGAGCGCAAAGACGACGTCGCCGTGGGACTGACCGAGGTGGGCAAGTTTTTGCCGTCGTTGAACGAGGCGATCTCGTCGGGACCGTTTTTCAAGGTGGTCCTGCACAATCTTGCCCCTTATCAGATTCTGCAGCCGTGGGTCGACGCAGCGTTTAAGAAGCGCGGCATCGACCCGGAGAACTTCTGGCGCAGCGCCGGGCTGCCCGAATTCCGGTGGCCCGACCCGAACGGCACCCGGCTCCCGAACGGCGCGCCGCCGCCGGCGCCCCCGGTGCTGGAGGGCACGCCGGAGCACCCGGGGCCGGCCGTTCCCCCCGGATCGCCCTGCTCCTATACCCCGGCTAACCCGGGCGGCAACGTGACCGTCGGCGACGAGGGTCTGCCGCGGCCATGGAACCCGCTGCCCTGCGCCGGTGGGGGCATCGGACCGTTCGGCGGCCCGGGCTTCCCGGCACCGGTCGACGTGCTGACCTCGCCGCCGAACCCGGGCGGTCTGCCGCCCACACCGGGCATCCCGATCGCCGGACGGCCGGGCGACCCGCCACCGAACGTCCCGGGCACGCCTGTGCCGCTGCCTGCGCAGGCGCCGCCGGGGGCGCGCACCGAGAACCTGGCGCCGGCGGGGCCGACACCGCCTCCGTCGACGTTCGCACCGGGCTTCCCGCCGGGACCGGCGGCCCCACCCGGGCCGGGGAACCAGCTACCGGCGCCGTTCATCAATCCGGGCGGAACCGGCGGCAGCGGCGCTGCGGGGGGAGGTAGCCAGAATTGAGCACCGCCTTTGACATCCGGAACATCCGGCTACCGAAGCTGACCCGGGCGACCGTGGTCATCGGATCGCTGGTGATCGTGCTGGCGCTGGTCGCCGGGTTCGTCGGCTGGAAGCTGTACCAGAAGCTGACCAACAACACCGTGGTGGCCTACTTCCCGGCGGCCAACGCTCTCTACCCGGGCGACAAGGTCCAGATCATGGGGTTGCGGGTGGGCGCGATCGACAAGATCGAGCCGGCCGGCGACAAGATGAAGGTCACCTTCCACTACGAGAACAAGTACCGGGTCCCCGCCAGCGCCAACGCCGTCATCCTCAACCCGACGTTGGTGGCATCGCGAGCCATCCAGCTGGAGCCGCCGTACAAGGGCGGACCGGTGCTGGCCGACAACGCCGTGATCCCCGAGGAGCGCACGCAGGTCCCCGTCGAGTGGGACCAGCTGCGCAACAGCATCACCAATATCATCTCCAAGCTGGGGCCGACGCCGGAGCAGCCGACGGGGCCGTTCGGTGAGGTGATCGAGTCCTACGCTGACGGCCTTGCCGGTAAGGGCAAGGAGATCAATACGACGCTGACCAACCTGTCGCAGGCGTTGACAGCGTTGAACGAGGGCCGCGGCGACTTCTTCGCGGTCGTGAAAAGCCTGGCGCTGTTCGTCAACGCGCTGCACAAGGACGACCAGCAGTTCGTCGCGCTGAACCAGAACCTGGCGGACTTCACGACGCGGCTGGCGCACAACGACAGCGACTTGGCCAACGCAATCCAGCAGCTCGACAGCCTGCTGTCCACGGTGCGCCCGTTCCTCGACAAGAACCGGAGTGTGCTGACCTACGACATCAACAACCTGGCCACCGTGACGAACACGATCCTGCAGCCGGACCCGCTCAACGGGCTCGAGACCGCGTTGCACATCCTCCCGACGGCCGCTTCGAACATCAACCAGGTTTATCACCCGTCGCACGGTTCGGTGGTCGCCATCCCGGCGATCACGAGTTTCGCCAACCCGATGCAGTTCATCTGCAGTTCGATTCAGGCGGGCAGCCGGCTCGGGTATCAGGAATCCGCCGAACTGTGCGCCCAATATCTGGCGCCGATCCTCGACAGCATCAAGTTCAATTACCTGCCGTTCGGAGCGAACCTGTTCAGCACGGCGGAGGTCCTGCCGAAGGAGATCGCCTATTCCGAGCCGCGACTGCAGCCGCCGAACGGCTATAAGGACACCACCGTCCCCGGCATCTGGGTCCCGGACACCCCGACGTCGCACCGCAACACCCAGCCCGGCTGGATCGTCGCGCCCGGGATGCAGGGTCAGCAGGTCGGGCCGATCACGGCGGGCTTGATGACCCCCGACTCGCTGGCCGAGCTCATGGGAGGCCCTAACATCGCCCCAGTCCAATCGAACCTGCAGACGCCGCCGGGCCCGCCGAACGCGTACGACGAGAACCCGATCGTGCCGCCGATCGGGCTGAACGCGCCGGTGCCGATCCAGCCGCCGCCGCCCGGGCCGAATGTGGCGCCGGGGCCGGTCGCCCCAACGCCGGCGCCGGTCGCGGCGCCCGCGCCCAACGCGGGTGGGCCGGCGGTGCCCACTGACTTCGGGGGTGGCCAGTGAGGCGCGTGACGAGCGCGGGACGCGCGAGGAACAAGCCGAACCGTCGGGCACTGAGGCGCGGGACGAGCGCGGTACGCGAGAGGAGCAAGCCGAAACAACGGCCAGTGATGCGGGTGACGATGCTGATTCGCCGCCGGGCCTGTCAGGGCCTGGTGCTGCTGATGGCCACGCTGGTGCTGAGTTCGTGCGGTTGGCGCGGCATCTCCAACGTCGCGATCCCCGGTGGTCCCGGCAGCGGCTCGGGCGCCATGACGATCTACGTGCAGGTGCCGGACACCCTGGCGATCAACGGCAACAGCAAGGTGATGGTGGCCGACGTCTTCGTCGGGTCGATCAAGTCCATCCAGCTGAAGAACTGGATCGCCACGTTGACGCTGGGTGTCGACAAGAACACCAAGCTGCCCAAGAACGCGACTGCCAAGATCGGCCAGACCTCGCTGCTGGGCTCCCAGCACGTCGAACTGGCCGCGCCGCCGAACCCGTCGCAGGAATTGCTGAAGAACGGCGACACCATTCCGCTGAAGAACTCCTCGTCGTATCCCACCACCGAACAGACCCTGGCCAGCCTCTCGCTGATCCTGCGCGGCGGGGGCATCCCCAACCTGGAGGTGCTGCAGAACGAGGTCTACAACATCTTCAACGGCCGCGGCGACCAGATCCGGTCCTTCCTCGGCAAGCTGGACATGTTCACCAGTCAACTCAACGAGCAGCGCGACGACATCACCCACGCGATCGACTCGACCAACCGGCTGCTCACCTACGTGGGGGCGCGGGCCGACGTCCTGGACCGGGTGCTCACCGACATCCCGCCGCTGATCAAGCATTTCGCCGACACCAAGAACCTGCTGATCAACGCCGTCGACGCGGTGGGACGGCTCAGCCAGGCCGCCGACCAGTACCTGTCGGAAGCCCGTGGGCCGCTGCACACCGACCTGCAGGCGCTGCAATGCCCGTTGAAGGAGTTGGGCCGCGCCTCACCGTACCTGGTTGGTGCGCTGAAGCTCATCCTCACCCAGCCCTTCGACATCGACACCGTGCCGAAGATCTTCCGCGGTGACTACCTCAACCTCTCGCTGACGCTCGACGTGACCTACAGTGCCGTCGACAACGCGTTCCTCACCGGCACCGGATTGTCGGGGGCCCTGCGCGCGCTCGAGCAGTCGTACGGGCGTGATCCCGAGACGATGATCCCCGACGTCCGTTACACACCGAACCCGAACGACGCGCCCGGTGGGCCACTGGTGGAAAGGGGCGACAGGAATTGCTGACTCCTTTCATCAGACGCCAGCTGATCGCGTTCGGAATCCTGACGGTCATCTCGCTGCTCGTCCTCGGGGTGTACTACCTGCAGCTCCCGAGCCTGGCGGGGATCGGTCGCTACACGCTCAAGGCCGAATTGCCCGCGTCGGGCGGCCTGTATCCGACGGCGAACGTGACGTATCGCGGCATCACCATCGGCAAGGTCACCGACGTCGAGCCGACCGAGCGCGGCGCCGAAGCGACGATGAGCATCGACAGCCGGTACAAGATCCCGACTGACGCGACGGCCAACGTGCACTCGGTGTCGGCGGTCGGTGAGCAGTACCTGGATCTGGAATCGACCGGCAATCCCGGCAAGTTCCTATCGGAGGGGCAGACGATCACGAAGGGCACGGTGCCCGCCGAGATCGGGCCGGCGCTGGACACGGCCAACCGCGGCTTGGCCGTGCTGCCCAAGGACAAGATCGCCCAATTGCTCGATGAGACAGCGCAATCGGTGGGCGGCCTAGGCCCAGCCCTGCAGCGGCTGGTGGACTCCACGCAGGCGATCGTCGGTGATTTCAAGACCAACATCACCGAAGTCAACGACATCATCCAGAACTCGGGCCCGGTGCTGGACAGCCAGGTCAAGTCGAGTGACGCCATCGAACGCTGGGCGCGCAACCTGAACCGACTGGGCGCGCAGTCCGCGCAGGAAGACGCGCACGTGAAAAGTGTGCTGCGCCAGGCGGCGCCTACGGCCGACCAGATCAACGACGTCTTCAACGACGTGCGGGAGTCGCTGCCGCAGACGCTGGCGAATCTCGAGGTGGTTTTCGACCTGCTCAAGCGGTATCACGCCGGCGTCGAGCAGCTCTTGGTCTTCTTGCCGCAGGGCGCGTCGATCGTCCAGACGGTGGGCCTGGCGAACCCGAACATGGCAGACCTGGACCTGGCATTGCCGATTAACCAGCCGCCGCCTTGTCTGACCGGGTTCATCCCGGCGTCGGAATGGCGGTCCCCGGCCGACACCAGCATCCAACCGCTGCCGTCGGGCACGTACTGCAAGATCCCGATGGACACCCCAGCCAACGGCGTCCGCGGATCCCGAAACATGCCCTGCGTCGATGTCCCGGGAAAGCGGGCGGCCACCCCGCGGGAGTGCCGCGACCCCAAGCCGTACGTTCCGGCCGGAACCAACCCCTGGTATGGCGACCCCAACCAGATCCTGACCTGCCCCGCCCCCGCGGCGCGCTGTGACCAGCCGGTGAAACCGGGTCAGGTGATCCCGGCGCCGTCGATAGACACCGGCCTCAACCCGGCCCCCTCGGACCGGGTGGCGGGGACGCCCCCGCCGACCAGCGACCCCTTGTCGCGGCCGGGGTCGGGTACCGTGCAGTGCAACGGCCAGCAGCCCAACCCGTGTGTCTACACGCCCAGCGGGCCGCCAGTGGCGACTTACAGCCCCCAAAGCGGTGAACTGGTAGGGCCAGACGGTGTTAAATACTCCGTCGAGAACTCGGCCAGAACAGGAGACGACGGATGGAAGGAGATGCTGGCGCCAGCCGGCTGAACCCCCAACCGATGCCGAAGTTTCGTGGTCTGCGCAGACGGCGTCCGAAGAACCAGGATCCGGCGGCTGCCGACCCGACCAATCCCGACGTGACGGCCGAGGACTCGGCGCAAGCCGAGGACGGGCCCGACTCGACCAGCCCCGAGCCGACGGCCGAGGCCTCGGCAGAGGCCGAGGACGGGCCCGACTTGATCGGCCCGGCGGTGTCGGCCGAGGAACCGTCGACGGCCCCGGAGGAGCCGGCGGAACCCGACGACGCAACCGAGCAGACCGGCCCGGAGGCCGGAATCGGCGAAGCCGCGCGCGGTCCGTCGCGGTTGGGGCGCGGCTGGCTGGCCGGCATCGCGTCGACGCTCGTGCTCCTCGCCGCGGCCGTCGGGGCCGGTGGTTATTTCGCGTTGCGCTACCACCACGAAAGCCAGGCGGTAGCCCGCGGCAACGCGGCTGCGCTCAAGGCGGCCGTCGAGTGCGTTTCGGCGACCCAGGCGCCCGACACCAATGCGATGGCGGCGAGTGAGCAGAAGATCATCGACTGCGGCACAGACGCTTTCCGCTCGCAGGCCCTGCTCTACACCAGCATGCTCGTCCAGGCGTATCAGGCTGCCAACGTTCGCGTCCAGGTGTCCGACTTGCGGGCGGCGGTCGAACGTAACAACCCCGACGGCTCGGTCGACGTGCTCGTCGCGGTCCGCGTCAAAGTCGCCAACGATCAGACGCAGAACGAGACCGGGTACCGCCTGCGCGTGAAAATGGCAATGGCCGAAGGGCAATACAAGATATCCAAGCTCGACCAGGTGACGAAGTGACGGTGGTGGTCGAGAAGCCACCGGCCACGGCCGTTCAGGATTCTCCGCGGAATGCGTTGGCGCCCTGGCATCTTCGCGCCGGTGCGCTCGCAGTCGACGTCCTGCCGGCTGCCGCGGTAGTGGCGACGATGGCACTGGCCTGCTTCACCGTTCCGCCCCGCAGTGTGTGGTGGTGGCCGTGCGTCGCGGTCATCGGCGCGACCGTCTTGCTGATGCTGGTGAACCGCCTGCTGCTGCCGACGATCACCGGCTTCAGCGTGGGCAGGGCACTGTTCGGCATCGCGGTGGTCCGCCGCGACGGTGAACCCATCGGGCCATGGGGGCTGCTCCTGCGCGACCTGGCGCACCTGCTCGACACCGTCTCGGTGGTGGGATGGCTGTGGCCGCTGTGGGATTCGGGCCGCCGCACCTTCGCGGATGTGCTGCTGCGCACCGAGGTGCGCCGGCGCGAGCCGGCCGAGCCGGAGTTCGGCGCGCGACGCTGGACGACGGTCGTGGTGCTCGCGGCGACGGTGTTGTGCGTGGCCGGTGCGGCGATGAGCTACGCGGTGGTGTTCGGGCCGAATCGGGCCACCGACCGAACGCGGGCGGAGCTGGACATCCAGGGGCCCAAGATCGTCGCGCAGATGCTGACCTACGATCCCAAGTCGTTGCACGACGACTTCGCCCGCGCCCTGTCGCTGGCGACCACCAAATACCGGTCGCAGCTGGCCGCCCAGCAGGACGTCGTGCAGAAGGGCAACCCCGTCATCAACGAGTACTGGGTGACCGACCACGCGATCGAGTCGGCGGCACCGGACCGGGCGACGATGCTGATGTTCATGCAGGGACGGCGCGGCGCGGCGCCCGACGAGCGCTACATCTCCGCCACCGTCCGGGTGACGTTCGCCAAGGACGGCGACCGCTGGCTCGTCGACGATCTCACGGTGCTTACCAAGCCCAAACCGCCCGGGAACGGCCAATGAGCCCGCGCCGCAAGATCGCGCCGGGTGAGGAACCCCTGCTGGTCCCGCACCCGGTGCCGCCGGGGCGCCCGTGGGGCCTGCCGCTGGCCAGCGCCATCGGTGCGGTCTTCATGACGGCCGCGATCACGGCGTGCAGCCTGATGCTGGTCGACCATGAATCGCGTGAGCGCGCCGAGTCGAAGAACCGCGAGGTGCTCAGCTACGTGACCGGCTTCATGACGCAGTTCACCTCCATCGATCCGTTCCACGCCAACGACTACGTGACGCGGGTGCTGGGCCAGGCGACCGGCGCCTTCGCCAAGGAGTACCGCGAGAAGGCGAACGAGATCCTGCTGCAGGTGGCCCGCGCCGAGCCGGCCACCGGCACCGTCCTGGACGCGGGGGTGGAGCGATGGAACGACGATGGCAGCGCCACCGTCATCGTGGCCACCGCGGTCAGCTCGAAATCGCCGGACGGTAAACAAGTTTGGGAAAACGCCAATCGGTGGACGGCGACCGCCACGCAGGAAGGAAAGCAGTGGAAGATCAGCAGCCTGCAGCAGGTGATCTGACCGCCGGCGAGAGCGCCGACCCGGTGGACGCGGCGACTGAGGAGCGCGCCGAGGCCGGAGCTGACGACGAAAGCGCCGCTGCGACGGAGGAATCCGCCGACGGCGCGGACGAGGCGACCGACGACAAGCCGGCGGGCCGCAAGCGGCGCAAATGGCTGGCGGGTAAGCGGATGGCGGTCACCGTCGCCGTGGCCGCCGCGCTCTTCGTCGGTTGCGCGGCGTTCGCCGGCGCGACCGTGCAGCCCTACCTGTCCGACCGCGCCGCGGCGGCAACGAAACTCAAGGTCGCCCGGACCGCCGCGAACGCGATCACCACGCTGTGGACCTACACGCCGGAGAACATGGACACCCTCGCCGACCGCGCGTCCGCCTACCTCAGCGGCGATTTCGAAGCGCAGTACCGCAAGTTCGTCGACGCCATCGTGGCTCCCAACAAGCAGGCCAAGATCACCAACCACACCGACGTCACCGGCGCGGCGGTCGAATCGATCGACGACAACAACGCCGTCGTCATCGTGTACACCAACACCACGTCCACCAGCCCGCTGACCAAGAACGTGCCCTCGCTGAAATACCTGTCCTACCGGCTGTTTCTGAAGCGCGCGGGAAGCCACTGGCTGGTGACCAGGATGACGACCATCACGTCGCTGGATTTGACCCCGCACGTCTGACGCGGTCTGCCACGCCCCATGGCCGTCACTTCGCCGGTGTCGCAGCGATCGACCGTGGCGGCGTTGTTGCTGTTGACCTTCGCCACCGGCCTGGCCGATTCGATCAGCATCCTGGTGCTCGGCCACGTGTTCGTCGCCAACATGACGGGAAACGTGATCTTCCTTGGCTTTTGGCTGGCGCCCAGGACGAGTGTCGACCTGACCGCGGTCGTGGTGGCCCTGCCCACCTTCGTCTGCACCACGATCCTGAGCGGCCGGATGTCGCGACATTTCGCCGACCGGACCCGGCCGTGGATCACCACCGTCCTGGCCGTCGAGATCGGCCTGCTGGTGGTGTTGGCGATCGCGGCCGGTGCGGGAATCCTGCAGTACCACAACAACACCAAGCTGATCATCATCGCGATGCTTGCGGTCACGTTCGGTCTGCAGCACTCCAGCGCCCGCCAGTTCGGCATCCAGGAGCTGTCCACCACGGTGCTGACGTCGACGATCGTCAGCCTCGGCCTGGACAGCCGCCTGGCCGGCGGCGCGGGCGACCGCCGGGCGTTGCGCCTGGGCGTGGTGTCGACGATGTGCGCCGGCGCCTTCCTGGGTGCGACGATGTCGCGATTCGTCGTCGCGCCGGTGTTCGCCGTGGCCGCCGCGGTGGTGGCGGCCAGCCTGTTGATCTTCCGCTTCGGGCCGAGCTAGTTGAAGGCCAGCCAACTGGGCAGCGCCCGTTCGTGGGAATCGCAGAGCACCTGCCGGGTGTCGCACGACCCCCGCGGCGAACCGGTGCCGGCCCACATGCCGCCGGTGTCGCGACGCAACACGATGGCCGACGATCCGCCGCCGTCGAGCAGGACGGCGTTGTCGCTGCCCAGGCCGCGGAACAGGTCTTGCATGTTGTCCGGGGTGTAGCTGCCGCCCTCGAAGACGTACATCTCGTCCTTCTGCCTCGAGTACGCCAGAGCCGTTCGCGCCGCGCTGGGCCCGCCGTCGTGCAGCTGCCCGGTGTTGCCGGGTGCCAGCAGCCCGATCCCGGACACCGCGACGAACCGCTCGTTCTTGTTCAGCAGGTCGGCGACGACGGGGGTGGCGGAGTCGTAGTCGCTCTTGGTCCTGGGCCACACCACGTACGGCGCGCCGCCGGACGGCAGGATCATCGTCGTCAGGGCGCTCCAGCTTTCCCCGCCGCCCGAGAGGCCCTGCTTGCCGGGGTAGGCGACGGTGCCGGTGACGACCTGGTTCGCCCGGCCCTGTCCGTGGGTGTTGTCGACGAAGGCGCCCAGCGGTGAGCTGCAGCCGGTCTGGCGCCACGACCCGCCCTTCTGCCCGCGCACGTCGAAGAAGTTGGCGTTGATCGCGATCGTCGGTTGGCCCATCCGCTGCCACGCCTGCAGCGGCGCGTAGAGCTCCGACGCCTGCCAGAGGCCCTCGCCGGTGCGGGCGCCGGGATTGTTCTCGCAGCGCGCCTGGTCGCCCCGGTGGGTGTCGACCAGCAGGTGCGGCGCGAGCCGCCCCGCCGCGTTCTTGATGATCATCAGGTGGCCGCCGTTGTTCATCTCGTACCAGCTGCCGCCGGCGTTGAGCATCGGCGCGGGGTGGCCGGGGCCGAAGTTGTAGACCAGGTACGAGCCCTTGGTGGTGTTGATCGCGTCGGCCAGCAGATCGCGGCCGTCGGCGGCATGTGCGACGGGCTGCCCGGCGGCCGAGGCGAGGGCGACGCACGCGATCATGGCGGTGCAGCCGGCCACCAGTCGGCGCAAGCTGGCGCGTCGGGTCAGCACGATCGCCCTTTCCGCCCGGATTTAGATGCAACAAAAACATCATCAGTCACATCCGTCACACCGTCAAGTTAGGTCACGGCCGGATGACGCCCGGGCGGCGTTCGAATTACGTTTCCTCGCTTGGGCTTTCGGTTGGGCTCTCGGCCTCGGCGGCGGCGCCCGTGCGCTCGTGCTTGCTCTGGCGCGCCTTGTGCTGGGCCTGATGTTCGGTGGCGATCGCCATCTCGACGGCGCCCGGGATCCGGTGGAATCCCTTGCGGTCGTACAGGTGCGTGACGATGCCGCCCAACAGCAGCCCGATGACGAGGCCGATCGTCGTCATGATCAGCGCCTGCGATATCCCGGTGTCCGCGTGGCCCTTGAAGTACAGCAACGAGCGGGCGCCGAGGAAAACCTGGTGCATGGGCTCGAATTCGGCCAGCCACTGGAAGAAGGGCGGCGTCGCCTCCAGCGGCACGGTGGCGCCGGCCGACGGCAACCCGAGGATCACGAAGATCAGCAGGCTGACCAGCAGGCCGCCGGTGCCCAGCACGGACAGTAACGAACTGGAGGTGATGCCCACCGCGGCGATCGCGAACACCCCGTACGCCCAGAGTTGCCAGCCGAGGTCGATGGGCATGCCGAGCCCGTGCGCGATCGCCACGTAGGCCCCGGAGGTGAACAGCCCCAGCAGCACCATGATGGCCCACTTGAGCAGCAGCGTCTGGAAGCGCGAGATCTTGACCTGTTCGGCGAAGCGGTACACCGGGCCGAATTCCGCGGGCACGTAACCGAGTAACGCGTCCACGAGGGTGCTGACCACGATGCTTCCGGTGAACCCCGCGAGTAACAGCAAGAGCGCGTAGTAGAAGGCCGACAGCCCGTTGCCGGTGCCGTCGGGCAGCGGGTTGTAGACGGTCGACTCGATCTCGATCGGACTGGACAGGCCCTCTTCGGCGGCCCCGGCGAGCGGGGCACCGCCGGTTTGCGCCTTGACCTGCGCGAGAAGTCGTTCGCCCACTTCACCATTGGCCACGCCCATCGCCATGTTCAGCGTCTGGGCGGCGATGCTGGCGCCCAGCGTGCCGGCGCGCGGGTTCGTGGAAATCCGGATCACCGGCCGTTCCGCCGGACCGGGCAGCATCGCGCTGGTGCCGAGGTCGCGCAGTTTCGACGAGAAGCTCGGCGGTATCAGCACCGAGCCGTACACGTGGCCGGTGTCCAGTTGATGCCTGGCCGCGGCGCGGGTCAGCACCCGGACGTCGTACTTGTTCTTGTCCAGGCCGTTGACCAGCCGGCCGGCCAGCTCCGCGCCGGCCGGACCGGCATCCTCGTTCACCACGGCGATCGGGAAGTGCCGCAGGTTCGTCATCGGGTTCAAGATGCCGCCGAGGTACAGCGCGCACAACGCCGACATCAGGGCCAGCGTGATGACCAGCGGGGCCGCCCAGAAACGGACGGTCCGGACCGCCTTGATGTTCCGGTTCGGGTTCGGCGCCGCGTGCTGCGGCCGCGATTGGGACATGCCGGCTCCTGTCTGTCACGCCCACTCTATGGGCTCGCCCCGCCCAGCTTCGCGTGCATTTCCCAGACGAGCAGCTCCGACGGCTCGTGCGCCGACACCCGCCGGCCGCCGGCGTCGGTGAACCGCACGGCGTCACCTCCCGCCAGGTCGCCGGCGCCCTCACAGCCGACCGCGCCGCGTGCGATGAACAGGTGCAGGTAAGGGGCGTGCGGAAGGCTGACGATGTCGCCGCACCGCAGCCGCGCGGCGTGCAGCGCGGCACCGCGGTTGTGCAGCGAGACGGCGGCGTCCCGGCCCGGGATGCCTGACGCGACCGTCACCAGTGTGCCGTCCAACACCTCCGCGCCGATCTCCTGCTGTTGATAGCCCGGAGCGATGCCCGCCTCGTCGGGCACGATCCACATCTGCACGAAATGCACGGGCTCCGTTGCCGAGTCGTTCTTCTCCGAATGCAGGATCCCGCTGCCGGCCGACATGCGCTGGGCCAGGCCCGGATAGATCACCCCGCGGTTGCCGATCGAGTCCTGATGCGCGAGTCGGCCCCGAAGAACCCAGGTCACGATCTCCATGTCGCGGTGCGGATGCATATCGAATCCTGTTCCGGCCGCGACGATGTCGTCGTTGTTCACCAGCAGCAGCCCATGGTGGGTGTTTTCCGGATCGTAGTGATCGCCGAACGAGAACGAGTGCCGCGACGTCAACCAGGGGGTCGTGGTGACGGCCCGCGCGGCCGCACGCCGAACATCCGCCTGCGCCGCCATGCGCCCAGCCTAATCGGCCGGTCCGGTCACGCCACCGTAGCGGCGAGCAGCCCCTGCGCGTGCCGGAGCGCCGCGTCGAGTTCGGGCAGCGTCAGCCTCGCGGGGCGGCCCAGATGGATCTCGATCTGGTACTCCGGCTGGCCATCCGGCCCGAAGATCGGCAGCACCACGAATTCCGCTGCCGCCAAGTGGGTTTCGAGGTCGTCGGTGACCGACTGCAGCGTCACCATCGTCATCAGGGTGGTGAGCTGGCGGGTGACCCGCGCCGTCGGCTCCAGCGAGGCCAACACGTCCGCCAACCGGTCGTGCAGCGACTGATGGGTGTCGTCGAACCGCCACGCGCCGTATCCGCGGGCGCGGATGTCGGCCAGGACCCGCTGGTGTTCGGCGATCTCCGCCCGGGTCAGCCGGGGCGTCACCCGGTGCAGCCAGGCGTGCACCACGTCGTCGTCGCGCCAGGCCATCGCGACCAGGCCGAACGGCGGGTCGATGGGGAAGCGCTGACCGACGGCCTGCCCGCCGTCGGTGCCGTGGCCGACCGCGTCCACGGTGGTCAGGTGGCGGGCGCCGATCCTCGACATGGAGCAGCCGGCGCCGAGCGTCTCGTGCAGGTATCGCAGCGCGTCGCGGCCCCGGTCCAGCAGCGGAAACTGCGCGCGCAGACCGTGCACCAGCCCGAACAGGCCGCTTCCCAGCACGTAGCGGCGATCGTCGCGGTGCGCGACCCAGGCGCGGCTCTCCAGTTCGGCCAGCACCAGCGCGCAGGTGGAGGTGCTGATCGCGCAGCGCTTCGCCAGCTCCGCGGACGTCAGCCCGGCGGGGGAATCCGCAAGCGTCGCAAGCACATCCATCACGCGGCCGGTCGGCGGTGATTTGACGGTTGACGTACTGATGCCCACCTCCCTACTATCCGTCCAAAATATCAAGATAGCTGTCCTAGTATTAGGAGAAAATCCGTCGTGATCAAGGTCGGAGTGTGGGGGCCGGGTTCCATGGGCGTGATCGCCCTGCGCGGTGTGATCGACCACCCGGAGTTGCAGCTGTCCGATCTCGTCGTGCACAGCGAGGCCAAGGCGGGCCGCGACGCCGGGGAGTTGTGCGGCATCGCGCCGGTCGGCGTGGTGGCCACCCGGGACCCGGCGGCGCTGCTCGCCGGCGACGCCGACGCGGTGGTGTACGCCGCAGGCGCCAACCTGCGGCCGCTGGAGGCGGTGGGCGACATGGTCTCGATCCTGCGGGCCGGGAAGAACGTGGTGTCGTGCTCGGTGGTCCCGCTGGTGTTCCCCGACGGGGTCGACGCGGCGTTCACCGATCCGCTGCGACAGGCCGCGCTCGACGGCGGGGCCTCGTTCTTCACCACGGGGATCGACTCCGGCTTCGCCAATGACGTTCTGCCGCTGGCGCTTACCGGCGTTTCGCGGGTCATCGATTCGGTCCGGGTGACGGAGATGTTCAACTACGCCACCTACCCGGACCGGGCCGCCGTATACGAGATCCTCGGGTTCGGTCGGCCGCCGGAATACCAGGCGTTCGCGGCCCAGCCGGGCATGTTCACCTTCGGGTGGGGCCCCGTCCTGCACCAGCTCGCCGCCGGTCTGGGCGTCAAGATCGACAACATCGAGGAGAGCAACGACCGCGTCGCGGCCACCGAGTCCTTCGACACGCCCACCGGCCACATCGCCGCCGGGACGATCGCCGCGATGCGCTCTACCCTGACCGGATACGTCGGTGGCAAGCCGACATTCGTCCTCGACCACGTGACCCGGATGCGTGACGACGTCGCGCCGGACTGGCCGCAGCCGCACATCTCGATCCCGCCGAAGGACCTCGGCTACGGACCGGCGTCCGGGCGAGGCCTCTACCGGGTGGAGATCGAGGGATCGCCGAGCATGCGATGCGAGTTCGAGATGGCCGAAGACCACGACCACGACCTGGGTGCGCGCATCGCGGGCGCCTCGCGGATGGTCAACGCCATTCCGGCGGTGTGCGCGGCCCCGCCCGGCCTGCTCTGTGCGCTGGACCTGCCGCTGATCACCGGGGCCGGCCTGGTCCGTCCGGTGGCGGGACCGGCACCGGACAGCCGGCTCTTCTAGTTCCGGTCGCCGGGATAGGTCGCGGCGGCCAGCTCGAGGATCTCGGCGCGGTCCGCCGCCAGGATGAACCCGCCCCGAATCGACGCATCGAGCGCGGCGGTGAAACGCCGCAGGTATTCGCTCATCCCGCCCGGGTAGAGCCGCCGCAAGGTGTCGTCATCGAAGAGTTCGCCGGAGCCGAAGAGCGAGGACATGATGCTCGCTTGGTCGCCGAGGCCCGAGGTGCGCGCGACCGGCACATCCACCCACGGGGTTCTGACGCCGCCCTGCGCCAGGCCGTTGGCGTCGGTAACGGGTTGGGGGCCTTCGGCATCGAGCACCAGCATCGGTGCGGCGCTGGGGGCCGGCTCGCCGGTGCGCACCCACGCGTCCAACGCGGCGATGGCGCCCTGCACGACGTAGTGGTGCTGGGGGGCGAAGTTGATGTGGTACGAAAGATGTTGGCCCATAAGCATGTTGGTGGGCGCATAGGCGGCGACGATGTCCGCCAGCGGCGCCGAACCGCTGTCGATCGGCGCCACCTGGATGGTGTAGTTGTCGGCGTGCGCGGCGCCCGGAAGTTCCCAGACCCGCAGGAATTGGTTGTCCGGTTGCCTCGCGAAGTAATAGCCTTCCCGCGCGCCGCCGAACAGGTCGGTCTCGGTGATCAGCGTCAGCAGCGGAACCCGCAGGTCGGGGCGGAAGGCGACGGGGTGCGGGGCGCCGGATTCGTCGAAAATGGAACTCCCGTCCAGCGGCGCGGCGGGGCCGAATCGCGAATGGACGAAGAAGCCGTCGTACGCCTCGGCCAGGGGGTCGACGGCGTTGACGTAGGTGGTGAGGAACATGGCCGATTGCGACTCGCCGAGCGCGACGACGTGCCGGGCGCGCAGGCCGCCCAGAACGCCGGCGCTTCTGATCAGGCCGCCGGCCTGGGAGAAGATGTCGTAAGCGAAGGCGTCGCCGGGGTGGCGCAGGGGCGCGTAGCGCGCCGGGTCCTGGCTTTTCAGCGACATGTCGACGCCGAGGATGCTCGCGCCGCCGTCCACCCCGACCCGCTGGGCCGAGACCGCGACGTAGGCGTAACCCGCACGCAGTATTTCCCGATGCGCCATCATCCATACGGCCGGCGCGTCGATGCCGCCGCTCACATTGAGCCACTCCACCAGGACGGTGCCGTTGAACCGCGCCCGGTCCGCCGGCGTCACTACGACGATCCGGGTGCGGTAATCCGCCGTGCCGCTGGGTTTTACCTCCCACCGCCCGTCCGGCCCCAATTCTCCTAGCGGCGCGTAGCACGAGGCCGCGCCGGATACGAAGAATTCCTCGATGCGGTAGCCGAGGCCGGCGAGGTCGAAGGCGCCCAGCAGCAGCCGGGGCCGCCCGGGCACGGCTGCGACGTCGGGCGAGTCGGTCACAGCGAACCGGGCAGTCCGAATTTCGCGAACAGCGCGTCGTCGAGGAAGGCCACCACGCGGGAAACGCCGTCGTCGCGCACGTCGAGCACGTGCAATTGGAAGGGCACGTGCCGGTCGCCCGCGCGCATGTACATGGCCGCGCCGGGCTGGCCGTTGGCGACCAGCGGCAAGAGGCGCATGTCCCCGGGGTGCTCGGCGGGGCATTGCTGATGGATGAGGGTGACGATGTCCCGCGCCCCCCGGTACCAGCCCGCGTACGGCGGCATCTCCCAGATCGCCTCGGCGGTGAACAGCTCCACCAGGCGCTCGATGTCGTAGGCCTCGAAGGCGGCGATGTAGCGTGCCAACAGGTCCCGTGCCTCCGGGGACTCCGGCGCGGCCAACCGGTCCCCGGCGTCGGCCCCGGCCGCGTCGAGTTGGGACCGGGCCCGCTGCAGCAGGCTGTTGACGGCGGTCGTGGTGGTCCCGATCGCGGCGGCCACCTCCGCCGCCTTCCACTGCAGCACGTCGCGCAGCAGCAGCACCGCCCGCTGCCGCGGCGAGAGGTGTTGCAGCGCAGCGACGAAAGCCAATCGCACCGACTCGCGCGACCCCACGATCACCGACGGGTCGGCGGGGTCGTTCGCCAGGTCCGGGAGCGGCTCCAGCCAGGGCACCTCGCGGCGTTCGACCAGCTCGGCGGTCGGGTCGGAGCTGGGTGCGCCCAGCCCGGTGGGCAGCGGACGGCGTTGCCGCCCCTCCAGGGCGCTCAGGCAGGTGTTGGTGGCGATCCGATGCAGCCACGTCCGCATCGAGGACTTGCCTTCGAAGCGGTCGTAGGCCCGCCACGCCCGCAGCAGCGTCTCCTGCACCAGATCCTCCGCGTCGTGCAACGACCCGGTCATCCGGTAACAGTGGGCCAGCAGTTCGCGACGGTACGGCTCGGCGTGCGCCGAAAAATCCTTGTCGACGCCGACCGCCGGGCCGGGGTCGGCGGTTGCGGCGTTTTGCGCGAGCAGCCCCACGATGGGAAAGCCTACGACAGTGTCTGGCCGGGCGACCCGTGCCGCCAGCCATTACGCTGCCCGTAATGACTAGGACCGTGCAGTGAACCGCGACGAACGGAACTTCGACGGATTCGGCGGCGTGCGGATCGTTTACGACGTCTGGACACCGGACACCGCCCCCCGGGCGGTCGTCGTCCTGTCGCACGGCCTGGGCGAGTACGCCCGCCGCTACGACCACGTCGCGCAGCGGTTCGGGGCGGCGGGCCTGGTCACCTACGCGCTGGATCACCGCGGCCACGGCCGCTCGGGCGGCAAGCGGGTGCTGGTGCGCGACATCTCCGAATACACCGCGGACTTCGACAGCCTGGTCCGGATCGCCACCCGGGAGCATCCGGGGCTCAAATGCGTCGTACTCGGGCACAGCATGGGCGGCGGCATCGTGTTCGCCTACGGCGTCGAACGCCCCGACAATTACGACCTGATGGTGCTGTCGGGGCCCGCGGTGGCGGCCCAGGACCAGGTGTCGCCGCTGATGGTGCTGGCCGCCCGCGTGCTGGGCGCCCTCGTGCCGGGCCTGCCCGTGCAGGAGCTGGACGTCGACGCCATCTCGCGGGACCCCGCGGTGGTGGCGGCCTACAAGGGCGATCCGCTGGTGTACCACGGCAAAGTGCCCGCCGGCATCGGCCGCGCCCTGATTCAGGTCGGCGACACCATGCCGCAGCGCGCCCCGGCGTTGACCGCGCCGCTGCTGGTCGTGCACGGCTCCGAGGACCGCCTGATTCCCGTCGCCGGCAGCAGGCGCCTGGTGGAGTGTGTGGGCTCCACCGATGTCGAGTTGAAGGTCTACCCGGGGCTCTACCACGAGGTCTTCAACGAACCGGAGCGCGACCAGGTGCTGGGCGACGTCGTCTCGTGGATCACCGCACGGCTCTAACGGAGCGTGTCGGATCGCTCCCGTAGTTTGGCGGACATGACCCGCGCCGTCGACGATGCGGAGCGGAGTACCGCCCGCTTGCGGGGGGGCGAAGCGACGAAGAGGAGCGGCGCATATGACCGACGACAAGATGCTGGCGCGCATCGCCGCGCTGTTGCGTCAGGCCGAGGGCACCGACAACGCACACGAGGCCGACGCCTTCATGAGCGCCGCCCAGCGGCTGGCGACGGCGGCCTCCATCGACTTGGCGGTGGCGCGCTCCCACGCGGCCAGCCGCTCGCCGGCGCAGGCCCCGACGCAGCGGACCATCACCATCGGGTCCGCGGGCACCAGGGGGCTGCGGACCTATGTGCAGCTGTTCGTGGTGATCGCGATGGCCAACGACGTGCGCTGCGACGTGGCATCGAATTCGACGTTCGTGTACGCCTACGGGTTCGCCGAGGACATCGACGCCACCCACGCCCTGTACGCCAGCCTGGTCGTCCAGATGGTGCGGGCGTCGGACGCCTACCTCGCCTCGGGCGCGCACCGGCCGACGCCGACCATCACCGCGCGGCTGAACTTCCAGCTGGCCTTCGGCGCCCGGGTCGGCCAACGCCTGTCCGAGGCCCGGGACGAGGCGCGGCGCGAGGCCACCAAGGACCGCCGGCGCCCGCCGGGAACCGCTATCGCCTTGCGCGACAAGGACGTCGAGCTGCACGACTATTACCGCAGCGCGTCCAAGGCGCGCGGCACGTATCAGGTCAGCCGCGCGACCGCCGGCTACTCGTCGGCGGCGCGGCGCGCGGGCGACCGGGCCGGCCGTCGGGCGCGGCTGGGCAGCAGCCCCGAACTGCCCGGCGCGCGGACCCCGCTGGGCCGGTGACTCCGGGGCGATCCGCCACGAGGGACTCCCAGCGGGCCAAGGTCTACGCCGCCGAGGAGTTCGTCCGCACGTTGTTCGACCGCGCCGCCGAGCACGGGTCGCCCGCCGTCGACTTCTTCGGCGCGCAGCTCACGCTGCCGCCGGAGGGCAGATTCGGCTCGGTTTCGTCCGTGCAGCGCTATGTTGACGAGGTGCTTGCGTTGCCGGCGGTGCAACGGCGCTGGCCCGCCGTCCCGGCGCTGCGCGTGCGCCCGCGACGGGCGGCCACCGCGGCCCACTACGAATTCCGCGGCGGCGCTGGCGTTATCGCGGTTCCCGACCGCGACACCGCCGACTGGGCGCTGCGCGAACTGGTGGTGCTGCACGAAGTCGCGCACCACCTCTGCCAGGCCGAGCCGCCGCACGGACCGGAGTTCGTCGGGACGTTCTGCGAGTTGGCGGAGCTGGTGATGGGGCCCGAGGTCGGGCATGTGCTGCGTGTCGTATACGCCAAAGAGGGTGTGCGATGAGCTCGTTCGGCGAGGACGCCGACGCCCGGGCGCGCGAGGTCGAGGCCCGGATGACCGACGACGAGCGGTTCTCGCTGCTGGTCGGGGTGATGGGTGCCGGTGAGATGTGGCCGGTGCGCGACGAGCGCATCCCGCCGGACGTCCCGATGAGCGCCGGCTACGTGCCGGGCGTCCCGCGGCTGGGCATCCCGGCGCTGCTGATGAGCGACGCCGGCCTGGGCGTGACCAACCCCGGCTACCGTCCGGGCGACACCGCCACCGCGCTGCCCGCCGGGCTCGCGCTGGCCGCGACCTTCAACCCGTCCCTCGCCCGCGCCGCCGGTGAGGTGATCGGCCGCGAGGCCCGCAGCCGTGGGTTCAACGTGCAGCTCGCCGGCGCGATGAACCTCGCGCGCGACCCGCGCAACGGCCGCAACTTCGAATACCTTTCCGAGGACCCGCTTTTGACCGCGACCATCGCCGCGGAGTCCATCGACGGCATCCAGCGCCAACGCGTGATCTCGACGGTCAAGCACTTCTCGCTCAACTGCAACGAGACCAATCGGCATTTCCTGGACGCGGTCATCGACCCCGACGCGCACCGCGAATCCGACCTGCTGGCCTTCGAGATGGCCATCGAGCGCTCGCGGCCGGGTGCGGTGATGACCGCCTACAACAAAGTCAACGGCACCTACGCGGCCGCCAACGACGTCCTGATCAATCGGGTGCTCAAGGGCGCGTGGGGGTTCCGGGGCTGGGTCATGTCCGACTGGGGGGCCACGCCGTCCTGGGAGTGCGCGCTGGGCGGGCTGGACCAGGAGTGCGGGGCGCAACTCGACGCGCTGCTGTGGCAGTCGGAGCCGTTCGGTGCGCGCCTGCGGGCCGCGCGCGCGGACGGCAGCCTCACCGGCGAGCGCCTCTCGGACATGGTCACGCGCATCCTGCGGTCGATGTTCGCGGTCGGCATCGACCGGGCCGAAGCGGCCCCGGAGCCGGACATGGCCGCGCACAACGAGATCGCGTTGCGGATCGCCCGGCAGGGGATCGTGCTGTTGACCAACCGTGGCCTGCTGCCGCTGGCGCCGGAGTCGACCGCCCGGATCGCCGTCATCGGCGGGCACGCGCACGTCGGGGTGCCGGCCGGCTACGGCTCGAGCGCCGTCGTCCCGCCGGGCGGTTACGCGGCCGTGATACCGATCGGCGGCTCGGGGCTGGAGGCGGGGCTGCGCAAGCTGCACCTGTTGCCGTCGAGCCCGCTCGACGAGCTGCGCAAGCAATTCCCGCACGCCCACATCGAATTCGACCCTGGCATCAGCCCCGCGGAGGCGGTGCTGGCGGCGCGGCGCGCCGACGTCGCGATCGTGTTCGCGATCCGCGCCGAAGGGGAGGGCTTCGACATCGCCGACCTGTCGCTGCCCTGGGGGCAGGACGCCCTGATCGCCGCGGTGTCCGCCGCCAACGCCAACACCGTGGTGGTGCTCGAAACCGGCAATCCGGTGACCATGCCCTGGCGGGACTCGGTCCGGGCCATCGTGCAGGCCTGGTATCCGGGGCAGGCCGGCGGCCGGGCGATCGCGGAAGTCCTTGCCGGCCGGTGCAATCCGTCGGGACGGCTGCCGATCAGCTTCCCGGTCGACTTACGCCAGACGCCGCGACCCGAGTTGCCCGGGTTCGGCGCCCCGTGGGGCGAGCCGACGACGATCGACTACGCCGAGGGATCCGATGTCGGCTACCGCTGGTTCGCCGCCACCGGGCAGGACCCCATGTTCGCCTTCGGTCATGGCCTGTCCTACACCAAGTTCGACTACCGCGACCTGACGGTCAGCGGCGGGGACACGGTGAGAGCCAGCTTCGACGTCGTCAACGTCGGTGACCGCGCCGGGGCCGACGTCCCCCAGCTCTATCTGACGGGAGCCCCCGACGGCCGACGCCTGCGGCTGCTCGGATTCGAGCGGGTCGAGCTGGAGCCCGGCGCCACCCGTCGCGTGACCACCGAGGCGGATCCACGCCTGCTCGCCCGCTACGACGGCGGCGTGCGAGCCTGGCGCATCGCCGCGGGGAACCACCTGCTGGCGGTCGGCACGTCGGCGGTCACGCCACGGCTGACGGCGACGGCAGACCTCGCCGGCCGTACGTTCGGGCGCTGATCCGCGCCGGCCGCGCCGAGCGTGCGTTCACGGCTTCGAGCGGGCGCACGGGAGATGGAGTTCCCCGGCACGTCGCCGCCCTGGATGCGCACACTCGACGCGGGCCTCGGCGCGCGGACTACTTGACCGGGGTCAGCTCGTCGCCGCAGGTGCAGCGGTACGGCTCACCCGCACCCGAGCAGTGGCAGGGCACCTCGATGCGGACGCGGCACCCGCAGCCCTCGTGGCCACAGGTCAGCTCCGTGCCTGCTTCATAATTTGCCATTTCACTCACCCATTTCTCTCGTGTGGACGCTTACCTCTGTGATCGACCACGGCCCCGACTATATACCCCCCATGGGTATCTGGTAAACGGCCGTGACCCGATCGATACCGATCGGACCGTCACCGCCGGTCCGGGCGCGCGCGGCTAGCGTTGCTGTCATGACCCGGAAACCAACACCGCACGACGTCGACAATTTCCTGGACACCACGGTGATCGGCGACGATCCGGTCCTGAGCGCGGCGGTGCGGGCGAGCGACGCGGCCGGACTGCCGCGGATCGCCGTGTCGGCCCAGCAGGGCAAGTTTTTGAGCCTGCTGGCCGGCGCCATCCAGGCGCACCGCGTCCTCGAGATCGGCACGCTCGGCGGCTTCAGCACCATCTGGCTGGCCCGCGGCGCCGGCCCCCGGGGCCGGGTGGTGACGCTGGAGTACGAACCCAAGCACGCCGAGGTCGCGCGGACCAACCTGGACCGGGCGGGCCTGACCGACCGGGTGGAGGTGATCGTCGGCGCCGCGCTGGACACGTTGCCGACGCTGGGCGGCGCCCCCTTCGACATGGTGTTCATCGACGCCGACAAGGAGAACTACGCCGCCTACCTGGGATGGGCGGTCCGGCTGGCCCGGCCCGGAGCGCTCATCGTGGCGGACAACGTGATTCGTGAAGGGCAGGTTCTCGATCCGCGCGACGATGCCCAGGCGCGGGCGGTGCGCCAGACATTGCAGCTGATGGGTGAGCACCCGCGCCTGGACACGGCCGTCATCCAAACCGTCGGGGCCAAGCGCTGGGATGGCTTCGCGCTGGCGCTGGTGCGCTAGCGTCCCTCAGCGCGGGCTGAGGTCGGCGACCGCCCGCGCGGCGGAGGTGAGCTCGCCGATTCGCAGCGCGGTTTCGCCGGCGTACAGCGCCGCCCGGTCGACCCAGGCGTCCGGGGTGGCGGCGAGCGGCGCGAGCGGCGTGAACAGCGGGCGTGCCGGCGACTGCAGGCGCAGCAACGCGCCGGCGTCGAAGTAGCCCAGGGCGGCCATCGGTCGGCTCGCAGCGCTGATGGCGGCGGGCAGGGCCTTCGCGCAGCCGTCGGGACGGCACCAGCGCCGGGTCGCGGCGTTGGGCACGACGCGGTGCCGCAGCGGCCAGCTGAGGCCGAACAGGTTCGTCTCGATCGTCTTGTCCGCCTTGGCGACTCGCCGCTGATACTCCCGGTTGGCATTGGCCTCGTGCGTCATCAGGAACCGCGTGCCGGCGACGACGCCCGTGGCGCCGGCCGCCAGGGCGGCGCGGGTGTCGGCGCTGTCGGCGATGCCGCCGGCCAGCAACACCGGCCGCCCGCCGGCCGCGGCCAGCGCCCGCGGCAGGAATTGCAGCGCCGGCATGGTGCCGACGAGGTGGCCGCCGGCCTCGCGGCCCTGCGCGATCAATCCGTCGGCGCCCCAACGGATAGCGGCGCTGGCCTGCGCCGCGGTGCCGACCATCACGAAGACGAAGATGCCGGCTTCGCGAAGGTGCTGCACGAGCCCCCGCTTCTCGCCGAACGCGAGCACGACGCAGTCGACCCCGGCATCCACGCACACCGCGACGTGCGCGCGATGCACGAAGGGCAGCAACAGGTTTACCGCGACCGCGCGATCCGGCGCCCGCTCGCGCACCCGATCGACCGACGCGCGCAGCTGCTTAGGCGTGGCGAGGCCGAGGGTGCCCAGGCCGCCCGCCGCCGCGACCGCGGCCGCCAGTTCCGCGCCGGCCAGGCCGCCGCCCATGCCCGCCTGCGCCACCGGAACGTCGAGGCGCAGCCGGTCCGCGATGTCCACGTCTTACGACGCTACGCGGCCGGTCGAATTGGTTGGTGATCGGGCGTAATCTTGATCACAGATGGATGGGTGCAGTGAAGCTCACACTGCTTGTCACACAACGGGCTTGCTGCATAACAGAAAGGTCACAAAATGAGTACAGTCCATTCATCAATCGATCACCACCCGGACTTGTTGGCCCTGCGCGCGAGCTACGACCGCGCCGCCGAGTCGATGAGTGCGCACGTCACCTTCGGGCTGGCGCTGCTGACCGGCCTGTATGTGGCCGCGTCGCCGTGGATGGTGGGATTCAGCGGGACGGGATCGCTCGCCACGTCCGACCTGATCGTCGGGATCGGGGCCGCGTTCCTGGCTTACGGGTTCGCGACCGCGCTCGACCGCGCCCACGGCCTGACCTGGACGATGCCGGTGCTCGGCGTGTGGGCCATCGTCTCGCTGTGGATCCTGCCCGGCGTTCACCTGACCGCGGGCACGATGTGGTCCAACGTCGTCGCGGGCGCACTGCTGACGGTGTTGGGGCTCAACGCCACCTACTTCGGCAGGCGCACACGCGCGCAGGCCGCCCACGCATAACGTCCGAATCCGTTGAGGCAGGCGGCGATCGGGCCTAACCGCAGACCGCCCCGTTCGCCGCCGAGCTGACCAGCTTGACGTACTTGGCCAGTACGCCGGTCTGATAGCGCGGTGAGGGAGGGGTGAAACCCTCTCGGCGGGAATCGAACTCGGCCGGATCGACCAGCGCGTCGAGGACCCGGTTCGCGACGTCCAACCGGATCGGATCACCGTCGCGCAAGAAGGCGATCGGCCCGGCGTCGACCGCCTCGGGCGCGATGTGACCCACACACAGCCCGGTCGTGCCGCCGGAGAAACGGCCGTCGGTGAGCAGCAGCACGCCCTTGCCCAGGCCGGCGCCCTTGATCGCGCCCGTGATGGCCAGCATTTCGCGCATCCCCGGCCCGCCTTTGGGGCCCTCGTAACGGATCACCACCGCATCACCCTTGGTGATCGTGCCGTCCTCGAGGGCGTCCAGGGCGGCGCGCTCGCCGTCGAAAACCCTTGCGGTGCCCTCGAACACGTCGGAATCGAAGCCGGCCGTCTTGACCACCGCGCCCTCGGGGGCCAGCGAGCCGCGCAGGATCGTGATCCCCCCGGTGGGGTGAATGGGGTTGTTCAGCGCCCGCAGCACCTTGCCGTCCGGGTCGGGCGGGGCGATGGCGGCGAGGTTCTCCGCCACGGTCTGGCCCGTCACCGTGAGGCAATCGCCGCGCAGTAGGCCCGCGTCCAGCAGCGCCTTCATCACCACCGGCACGCCGCCGATGTGGTCGACGTCGGACATGACGTGGCGGCCGAACGGCTTGACGTCGGCCAGGTGCGGAACCTTCGACCCGACCCGGCTGAAATCGTCGAGGGACAGCGCGACGCCGGCCTCGTGCGCGATCGCCAGCAGGTGCAGCACCGCGTTGGTCGACCCGCCGAACGCCATCACCACCGCGATCGCGTTCTCGAAGGCCTCCTTGGTGAGGATGTCGCGGGCGGTGATGCCGCGGCGCAGCAGCTCGACCACGGCCTGACCGCTGCGCCGGGCGAACCCGTCGCGGCGGCGGTCGGTCGCCGGCGGCGCCGCGCTGCCCGGCAGCGACATGCCCAGCGCCTCGGCGGAACACGCCATGGTGTTGGCGGTGTACATGCCGCCGCACGCGCCCTCGCCGGGACAGATCGCCCGCTCGATGGCGTCGACGTCCTCCCGGGGCATCAAGCCCCGCGCGCACGCGCCCACCGCTTCGAACGCGTCGATGATGGTGACCTCGCGCTCGCTGCCGTCGGACAGCTTGGCCACGCCCGGCAAGATCGAGCCGGCATAGAGGAAGACGGCCGCCAGGTCGAGCCGCGCGGCGGCCATCAGCATCCCGGGCAGCGACTTGTCGCAGCCGGCCAGCAGCACCGAGCCGTCGAGGCGCTCGGCCTGCATCACCGTCTCGACGCTGTCCGCGATCAGTTCGCGGGACGGCAGCGAGAAATGCATCCCCTCGTGGCCCATCGAGATGCCGTCGGAGACCGAGATCGTGCCGAACTCGAGCGGGTAGCCGCCCGCCGCGAAGACGCCCTCCTTGACCGCTGTGGCGAGCCGGTCCAGCGAGAGGTTGCACGGCGTGATCTCGTTCCACGACGACGCCACCCCGATCTGCGGCTTGGCGAAGTCCTCGTCGCCCATGCCGACCGCCCGCAACATGCCGCGGGCGGCGGCCTTCTCCAGGCCGTCGGTTACGTCACGACTGCGCGGTTTGATGTCGGCGGATCCCGTCGTGTCGCGTGTTGTAGCCATCGTGCAAGTATGCGGGACCTGGCCACGCGGCAAATGCGCGGGTCATACCCGGGCGGGGTATAAAGTGGACGGGTGATGCCCGCCCGGCCATCCGCGGCGGGCGCGGACGGGCAGAGGTGAAGGACGGATGACGAACGCGCACGGATATTCGCAGCAGAAGGACAACTACGCCAAGCGGCTGCGGCGCATCGAGGGCCAGGTGCGCGGCATCGCGCGGATGATCGAGGAAGACAAGTACTGCATCGACGTCCTCACCCAGATCAGCGCCGTCAACAGCGCGCTGCGCTCGGTCGCGCTGAATTTGCTCGACGAGCACCTCAACCACTGCGTCACCCGCGCCGTGGCCGAGGGCGGCGACGACGCCGACCAGAAGCTCGCCGAGGCCTCCGCCGCGATCGCGCGCCTGGTTCGTTCCTGATTGGTGACCGAGTTGAGACCCCAAATGCGGCGCTGACGAGGGCCCGGCTGTAGTTGCGGTCCGTACGGTAAGGCAGTGTGATCGCATTAGGCGCGACAACCCAGGAATTGGGTAGTCCGGCCGATACAGACGCCATGACTGCCGAAACCAACGCTGCCGCCCGAACGTGGACCCCACGCGTCGCGGCCCAGCTCGCTGTGCTGGCCGCGGCGGCCTTCATCTATGTCACCGCCGAGATCCTGCCGGTGGGCGCGCTGCCGGCCATCGCCCGCAACCTGCACGTCAGCCTGGTCCTGGTGGGCACCCTGCTGTCGTGGTACGCGCTGGTGGCGGCCCTGACGACGATCCCGCTGGTGCGCTGGACCGCGCACCTGCCGCGCCGCCAGGTGCTGGTCCTGAGCCTGACCTGCCTGACCCTGTCCCAGGTGATCTCCGCGCTGGCGCCCACGTTCGCGGTGCTGGCCGCGGGCCGGGTGCTCTGCGCCGTCACGCACGGGCTGCTCTGGTCGGTCATCGCCCCGATCGCGACCCGGCTGGTGCCGCCCAGCCACGCGGGCCGCGCGACGATGTCGATCTACGTCGGGACCAGCTTGGCGCTGGTCGTCGGGAGCCCGCTGACGGCGGCCATGAGCCTGATGTGGGGCTGGCGCCTGGCGGTGGTGTGCGTGACCGTCGCGGCCGCCGTCGTCACGGTGGCCGCCCGGGTGGTGTTGCCGGAGCTGGTGCTCACCGAGGATCAGCTCAAATGCGTCGGCCCGCGGTCGCGCCACCATCGCAACCGCCGGCTGATCATCGTCAGCGTCATCACCATGGTCGGCGTGACCGGACACTTCGTCTCCTACACCTACATCGTGGAGATCATCCGCGAGGTCGTCGGCGTGCGCGGACCGAACCTGGCGTGGGTGTTGGCCGCCTACGGCGCCGCGGGAGTGCTGGCCGTCGGCCTGGTGGCGCGGCCGCTCGACCGCCGGCCCAAAGGCGCGATCATCGGGTGTATGGCCGGTCTGACGGCCGCGTTCGTCGTGCTGACCGCGCTGGCGCTGGGCGGCCGGCCGGCCGCGGCGGCGGCGCTGATCGGGACGGCCGCGATCGTGCTCTGGGGCGCGATGGCCACCGCCGTCTCGCCGATGATGCAGTCCGCGGCGATGCGCAGCGGGGCCGACGATCCCGACGGGGCGTCGGGGCTGTACGTCACGGCGTTCCAGGTCGGCATCATGGCGGGCGCGCTGGCGGGCGGCCTGCTGTACGAGCGCAGCGTCGTCTTCATGCTGGCCGCATCGGCCGGATTGATGTCCTTGGCGCTGGTCGGCACGGCCGCCAACCGGCACGCGTTCGACGTTGCGCCGACAAGCTCACGCGATTCATAGCTGGCCAGCTCAACGGCGGAAATGTGGCCGCAGAGGCCCGTCCGCACGTCCGAAAATGTTAGCTGGCGTGGGTCCTATGCCACACTGTGTGAGGAACTTGATCGTGGAGGGATGCATATGTCGGGCTGGACGCGAGGGCGGCTTTTGGCCGCCCTGAACGCCGCCGGGTTGGCCTCAGTCATGGGTTTGGCGTTGGTGCTGAGCGCGGCCCCCGCGCTCGCGGACCCCGACCCCG
>NZ_GG770553.1:986243-999793 GCF_000164135.1 Mycobacterium parascrofulaceum ATCC BAA-614
TCCCAGCAGACGCAAAGTCGCCCATTCCGATCCGGAATCGGGCGACTTTGCGTCTGTCCGCCAGTGCACGCAATCCGGCCCTTTCGCGGGCGCGGCGATTATGTATAGCATCATACATAAGCTGACGGCCTGAGGAGCGGCGATGCGCAGTCCACGCGAACGGATGGTGATCTCCGCCGCGCTGCTGATCAGGGAGCGGGGCGCACACGCCACCGCCATCTCGGACGTCTTGGAGCACAGCGGCGCGCCCCGCGGATCGGCCTACCACTACTTCCCGGGCGGGCGAACCCAATTGCTCTGCGAGGCGGTGGATTACGCGGGCGAGCACGTGGCCGCGGTCATCGCCGACGCCGAGAGCGGGCCCGAGCTGATGGACACCCTGATCGACAAGTACCGCCGCCAGCTGCTCGACAGCGACTTCCGCGCGGGCTGCCCCGTGGTCGCGGTGTCCGTGGAGGCCGGCGAGGAGGAGCGCATGGCGCCCGTCGTCGAGCGCGCCGCGTCGGTGTTCGACCGCTGGACCGACCTGATCGCCCAGCGCTTCGTCGCCGACGGCATACCGCGCGAACGGGCCGGCGACCTGGCGATGCTGGCGACCACCGCGCTGGAGGGCGCGATCGTGCTGGCCCGGGTGCGCCGCGACCTCGCCCCCCTCGACGTCGTACACCGGCAGCTACGCGACCTGCTGGCGGCCGAGGCGAACAGAAAGGACCCCCCGCGATGACCGGTGAATGGCAGCCCACGGCGTGCATCCTCTGCGAGTGCAACTGCGGCATCGTCGTCCAAGTCGAGGACCGCCGGCTGGCCCGCATCCGGGGCGACAAGGCCCACCCGGCGTCGCAGGGCTACACCTGCAACAAGGCCCTGCGGCTGGATCACTATCAGAACAGCGGCGCCCGGTTGACCTCCCCGCTGCGCCGGCGAGAAGACGGCAGCTTCGAGGAGATCGACTGGGACACCGCGATCGTCGAGATCGCCGAGGGTTTCCAGCACATCCGGGACGCCTACGGCGGTGACAAGATCTTCTACTACGGCGGCGGCGGCCAGGGCAATCACCTGGGCGGGGCCTACAGCGGCGCGTTCCTGAAGGCGCTTGGTTCGCGCTACCGGTCAAATGCCCTGGCGCAGGAGAAGACCGGCGAAGCCTGGATCGACGGCCGGCTGTACGGCGGTCACACGCGGGGTGAATTCGAGCACGCCGAGGTGTCGGTGTTCGTCGGCAAGAACCCGTGGATGTCGCAGAGCTTCCCGCGCGCCCGGGTGGTGCTCAACGAGATCGCCAAGGACCCCGCGCGATCGATGATCGTGATCGATCCCGTCGTCACCGACACCGCCAAGATGTCCGACTTCCACCTGCGGGTGCGGCCCGGCACCGACGCGTGGTGCCTGGCCGCGCTGGCGGCCGTCCTGGTGCAGGAAAACCTCTGCGACGAAACGTTTCTGGCCGAGCACGTGCGCGGCGCCGACGCCGTCCGCGCCGCGCTGCGCGGGGTCGGAGTCGCCGAGTACGCGCAACGGTGCGGGCTCGACGAGGAGTTGGTGCGCGCGGCGGCGCGGCGCATCGGCGCCGCGGCCAGCGTCTCGGTGTTCGAGGACCTCGGCGTGCAGCAGGCGCCCAACAGCACGCTCTGCTCGTACCTGAACAAGCTGCTGTGGATCCTCACCGGCAACTTCGCGAAAAAGGGCGGCCAGCATCTGCATTCGTCGTTCGGACCGCTGTTCGGCCAGTACTCGGGGCGCACGCCGGTGACCGGCGCGCCGATCATCGCCGGGCTGGTCCCGAGCAACGTCGTGCCCCAGGAGATCCTCACCGACCACCCGGACCGCTTCCGGGCGATGATCGTGGAGAGCAGCAATCCCGCGCACTCGCTGGCCAACTCGGCGGCCTGCCGCGAGGCCTTCCGGGCGCTGGAACTCATGGTCGTCATCGACGTCGCGATGACCGAGACGGCCCGGCTCGCGCACTACGTGCTGCCCGCGGCCTCCCAGTTCGAAAAGCCTGAGGCCACCTTCTTCAACCTGGAGTTCCCGCACAACGCTTTTCAGCTGCGCCGGCCGTTGTTCGAACCGCTGCCGGGGACGCTACCCGAGCCGGAGATCTGGGCGCGGCTGGTGCGGGCGCTGGGCGTGGTGGGCGACGCGGAGCTACGCCCGCTGGCCGAGGCCGCCCGGAACGGCCGGCAGGCCTACGCCGAAGCCTTCCTGACCGCCACCGCCACCAACCCGACCGTGGCCAAGCTGCTTCCCTTCGTCCTCTACGAGACGCTCGGTCCCACGCTGCCGGACGGCCTGCGCGGCGCGGCCGCGCTATGGGGGCTCGCGCAGAAGGCCGCGCTGAGCTACCCCGACGCCGTGCGCCGCGCCGGCCACGCCGACGGCAACGCGCTGTTCGACGCGATCCTCGACACCCCGTCCGGGGTGACGTTCACCGCCCACGACTACGGCGACGACTTCGGATTGATCGGTCACGCCGACCACCAGATCGCGCTCGAAATCCCGGAAATGCTCGCCGAATTGGCGGGGCTGGCCCAGGCGCCGCCACGCTTGACCACGCCGGAGTTCCCGATCGTGCTGTCGGTGGGCGAGCGGCGCGCCTACACCGCCAACGACATCTTCCGCGACCCGTCCTGGCGCAAACGCGACGCCGAGGGTGCGCTGCGTGTCAGCGTCGAGGACGCCCAGACCCTCGGTCTCACCGACGGCGGCCGCGCCCGCATCAGCACCGCGGCCGGCAGCGCCGAGGCCACCGTCGAGATCACCGAGACCATGCTGGCCGGACACGCGGCCCTGCCCAACGGTTTTGGGCTCGACTACGTCGACGGCGACGGGCAAACCGTGGTTCCCGGCGTCGCCCCCAACGCGCTCACCTCGACGGACTGGCGCGATCCCTACGCGGGCACGCCGTGGCACAAGCACGTGCCCGCGCGGATCGAGGTGTGCCGAGCAGACGCAGAATCGCACGTTTAGTCGCGCCAACCTCATGCGATTCTGCGTCTGCTCGCGGGAAAAGGTGGCCCTAGTTCCAGATCCTGACCCGCCGCTGCGGCTCCAGAAACAGCGCGTCGTCCTCGGCGACGTCGAACGCCTCGTAAAAGGCGTCCATGTTGCGGACGACGCCGTTGCAGCGGAACTCCGGCGGGGAGTGCGGATCGGTCGCCAGCCGCCGGATCGCTTCGGCCTGGCGGGATTTGGTGCGCCACACCTGCGCCCAGCCGTAGAACACGCGCTGCACGCCGGTGAGGCCGTCGATGACGGGTGCGGGTTGACCGTTGCACGAGAGCTGGTAGGCCAGCAGCGCGATGGACAGCCCGCCCAGGTCGCCGATGTTCTCCCCGACCGTGAACGCGCCGTTCACGTGGTGCCCGGCGGTCAGGCCGCGGGGCGTGTACGCGTCGTACTGCTCGATCAGGGCCTTGGTGCGGGCGCCGAATTCGGCGCGGTCGGCGTCGGTCCACCAGTCCACCAGGTTGCCGTCGCCGTCGTACTTGGCGCCCTGGTCGTCGAAGCCGTGCCCGATCTCGTGCCCGATCACCGCGCCGATCCCGCCGTAGTTGGCGGCGTCGTCGGCCTCGGCGTCGAAGAACGGCGGCTGCAAAATGGCCGCGGGAAAGACGATCTCGTTCATGCCCGGGTTGTAGTAGGCGTTGACGGTCTGCGGCGTCATGAACCACTCGTCCTTGTCGACCGGGCCGCCCAGCTTGGCCAATTCGCGGTCGTGGTTGACCGCGTAGCCGCGCCGGAAGTTGCCGTACAGGTCGTCGCGGTCGATCACCAGCGTGGAGTAGTCCCGCCACTTCGCCGGGTAGCCCACCTTGGCGACGAACTTGTCCAGCTTGGCCAGCGCCCGCTCCCGGGTCTGCGGCGTCATCCAGTCCAGCTCGTCGATGGACAGCCGGTAGGCCGCCTTCAGGTTGTCGACCAGCGCGTCGATGCGCGCCTTGGCGCCCGGCGGGAAATGCCGCTGCACGTACAGCTTTCCGACGGCGTCGCCCATCAGGTGTTCCACCAGCGACACGGCCCGCTTCCAGCGTTCCCGGATCTGCTCGGCACCGGTCAGCAGGCGGCCGTAGAAGTCGAAATCCGCCGCCACCAGCTCGTCGGTCAGCCAGGACGCGCGGGCCCGGATCACCCGCCAACGGGCCCAGCTCTTCCACACCTCGAGGTCCTCGTTGCGCCACAGCTCGGCGAACGCGCGAAGGTAATCCGGTTGCCGCACAATCAGTTCCGCGAGGCCTTCGGTGCCCGCGCCGAGTGCGGTGGCCCAGCCGGCCCAGTCGAATCCCACCGATTCGTCGCGCAGCTCGGCGAAGGTGCGCAGGTTGTAACTGAGCTCGGCGTCGCGGCGCTTGACCACGTCCCAGTGCGCCTCGGCCAGCCGGCCCTCCAGCGCGACGATGCGCTCCGTGTCCGGGAGGTGGTCGGCCGGCTCGCCGCCGAACACCAGGCCGAACATCCGCGCGATGTGTCCGGGGTAGGCCGCCAGCACCTCGGCGTGCTGCTCGTCGCGGTAGTAGGACTCGTCGGGCAATCCGATGCCGGACTGGGTGAAGTGGACCAGGTAGCGGGCCGAGTTCTTGGCGTCGGTGTCGATGTACATCGCGACCCCGCCGCCCACGCCGGTGCGCTGCAGCGCGCCCATCACCGCGGCCAGCGCGTCCGCGTCGGGGGCGTCGTCGATGGTGGCCAGCTCGTCGAGCAGGGGTCGCAGGCCCCGCCGCTCGGTGGCCGCCTCGTCGAGGAAGCTGGCGTAGAGGTCGCCGATGCGCTGCTGATCGGTGCCCGGGGCGGCGGCGCCCTCGCTGGCGTCGACGATCAGGTCGCGCACCTGCTCCTCGGCGCGATCGAACAGGTGACGGAACGCGCCGTCGGTCGCCCGGTCCGGCGGGATGTCGTATTCGGCGAGCCAGCGGCCGTTGACGTGACCGAACAGGTCGTCTTGGGGGCGGGCGGTGGCGTCGACATGGCTCAGGTCGATCCCGGAGCGAATGGCCTCAACAGTCACCCCACCATCCTTCCATCTTGGCCGGGTGCGACGATCGGGCCATGTCCGACGGCGAGCGAACCGAGCCAGCGAACCAGGAAACGGAAGAGGCGGACGCCGCCGACCCCGGCGAGGCCCCCGGCGACGAACCCGGGGCCGCGGGCGGCCCGATGTTCTCGCCGTACGGCATCGCGTCGACCGTCCTCGGGGTGCTGTCGGTGGCGGCGGTGGTGTTCGGCTTCTTCCTGTGGTCGGGGCACCGCGACGACACGGCCGAACGCCGCTACCTGTCCCGCGTCATGCAGACCGCCGCGGACTGGACCGGGGTGCTGATCAACATGAACAGCGGCAACGTCGACGCCAGCCTGCAGCGCCTGCACGACGGGACGGTCGGCGAGCTCAACACCGACTTCGACGCCGCCATGCAGCCCTACCGGCAGGTGGTGGAGAAGCTGCAGTCCAAGAGCGCCGGGCGCATCGACGCGGTGGCCGTCGAGGCCGTGCATCGCGACCTGGACACCCAGCCCGGTGTATCCCGTCCCGTGGTCACCACCAAGCTGCCGCCGTTCGCCAGCCGGATGGACTCGGTGATGCTGGTCGCGACGTCGGTCAGCGAGAACGCCGGCGCCAAACCGCAGACGGTGCACTGGAATTTGCGGCTGGACGTGGCCAACGTGGAAGGCAAGCTGATGATCTCGGGGCTGGAATCGATCCGATGAGAAACCTTTGGCGTCTGCTCGCGTTCGACATCCTGGCCCCGCTGGCCGCGATCGCGGCGTTGCTGGCGATCGGGGTGATCCTCGACTGGCCGCTGTGGTGGGTGTCGGCGTGCTCGGTGCTGGCGCTGCTGATCGTCGAGGGCGTCGTCGTCAACTTCTGGCTGCTGCGGCGCGATTCGGTCAGCGTCGGGACCGACGACGACGCGCCGGGGCTGCGGCTGGCCGTCGTCTTCCTCTGCACGGCCGCGCTGGTGGCCGCGGTGGTCACCGCGTACACGCACTGGACACGGTCGGACCGCGAGTTCAAGGACGACTCCCGCGACGTGGTGCGGGTCGCCACCGGGATGGCGGAGGCGATGGCGTCGTTCACCCCGGGCGCCCCGGACAGCTCGATCGACCGGGCGACGGCGCTGATCGTCCCGGAGCACGCCGCCGCCTTCAAGGAGCAGTACACCAAGTCCAGCGCCGAGCTGGCCCAGCACAACGTCACCGCGCAGGCCGCCACCCTGGCGGCCGGGGTCGAGGCGCTGGGGCCGTCCGCGGCCAGCGTGGCGGTGATCCTGCGGGTCACCCAGAACGCCCCCGGCCAACCGGCCAGCCGGTCGGCGCCGGCGCTGCGGGTCGCGCTCACCAAACACGGCGGCGCCTGGTTGGTGTCGGACGTGCTGCCGATCAGGTGATCAGTTGGATTCGGCCGAGCGGCTCGACTTCACCTTGACGAAGCGATCCGAGAGTCGGCGCATCCGGATCATCAGCGAGGCCGACGGGCTCGTGCTGCCGTCCAGGTAGGCGGCGAGCTCCTCGGCGGTCACCCCGATGCGGGAGGCGAATTCCTTTTGGGCCAGCCCGGACCGGTCGATGAGCAGCCCGACGTGGCGGGCGACCTCGGCGCGTTCGTTGGCCTCCAGGTGGGTGCGCGCACGCTCCATCACCTCCCACAGCGCCTTGGAGATGCCGTAGGGCCGGGTGCCCTCGAGCACCTCTTCGACCTGGCGGGCGGTCCGCCCGTACGGGTCGCGCTTGAGGGCGGCGGCGATGCGCTTCCAGGTGGCGATGTCGCCGCCCTGCAGCGCGGCACGGATCGCGGACGTCGGCCAGAACTCCACCGGCTGCTCGGGGTCGGGGACCTGCGCTTCCCGGCCGCGCGGCTCGGCCGCCCGCCGCTGCGGCGGTGCGGGGCGTCGGTCAGGTGCCAACGTCACCTCGCCTCCTCCAGCATCGCTACGGCCACCGACAGGCAGCGCTGCCTGATCTCCTCCCAGTCCGGACGGGCCTCGCCCTCGGATCCCTGCTCGTCATCGAGGTCACAGGGATCGGGATCAGCGAGTCGACGGACCAGCTGGGTGGCGATCCATTGCCGCCTGGGCGACTGACAACAGTAGTACCTGTCCATGCCGGCCAGCACCACAGCGGCGGTCTCGGGCTCCAACGTTTCAACCATATCGGCAAAGTCGGCGTAATCGCGGCGGCTGTTACGGCACATGATGAGGTAGCCCTTGAGCCGCAGCGTCTCGGCGCCGGTCGGGACCAGGAGCCGGTCGCCGGTGGGCAGCTGCACGTGCGTGGTCTCCACCGGGCTGCGGCGCTCGTAGACCGGCTGGTCCTCGGTGTCGGGCTCGCTCTCCAGCGCGTCGATGGCGACCGAAAGCCGCCCGCGCCACAACGTGACCGGGTGGACGGGCCGGTCCGCCCCGACGATGGCCCTGGCGATGCCGTTGCGCGATGTCCGGCCGGCGACCCGCTTCCTGGGCCCGGCAGCGCCGTTGCCGTGACCATTGCCGCCGGTCCTGCGGTCGGCGGCGGCCACCCCGACCCCCGCGCGTTCGTCGTCGAGGTCGACCTGGTGCGGGATCTGGCCCGGGTCCCGGCCACGGTCCTGGTCGGACCCCTGCAGGGCGCCCTGCCGCTGGCTGCCGTTGCGCCCACACCCGGTGAAGGCCAGCGGGTCGGTGACGCAGATGGCGTCGGGCGCCAGGTGCTTGAGCTTGGCCGCCGACTTGAGCACCATCCGCAGGTCGGCGTTGGGCGCCGTCAGCGCCGAGATGTCGTCGGGGATGACCACGACGTCGGCCAGGTCGACCGCGGGCAACGGCCGGTCGAAGTCGACCGACGGCAGGATCCGGGACAGCCACGGCGGCAGCCACCAGTTCCACTGGGCGAACATCGCCATCAGGGCGGGCACCAGCACCAGCCGCACCACCGTCGCGTCCACGGCGATGGCCACCGCGCACGCCACCCCGATCTCGGCGACCAGCGGCATGCCGGCGAACGCGAAGCCGACGAACACCGCGATCATGATCAGGGCGGCGCTGGTGATGGTGCGGGCGCTGGTGCTCACGCCGTACGCCACGGCGTCGCGAGTGTTGCCGGAGTGCAGGAAGCGTTCCCGGATCCGGGTCAGCAGGAAGATCTCGTAGTCCATCGACAGCCCGAAGGTCATCGCCAGGACCAGCGGCGGCACGGTGCTGTCGATCGAGCTGATCTGGGCGAAGCCGAGATCCTTCAGCCAGCCCCACTGGAACACCATCACCAGGCTGCCGTAGGCCGCCGCGACCGACAGCAGGGTCATCAGCACGCCCTTGAGCGCCAGGAACACCGAGTGGACCGAGACCAGCAGCATCACGAACGCGATCAGCGCCACGATCGCCAGCACCAGCGGCTCGGTCTTGGACACCTGGTCGTCGAAGTCCTTGATCAGCGCGGTCGGGCCGCCGACGTCGACTCGCGCGGTTCCCCGGTCGGGCACCTTGGGCAGCTGGGCGCGCATCCAGCCGACGGTCTCGCGGGCCCGCATGTCCTCGGGGTCGACCGACAGCACCGCGGACAGCAACGCGCTGCCGTTGTCCTCGGCGAATTGCGGCGGCGCCACCGTGACGATGTTGGGGGCCTGCGTCATCCGCTTCCGGACGGCGCCGATGGTCTGGCTGTGTTCGGGCGACGCGGCGCCGCCGTCGGGGAAGGTGATCAGCACCCGAATCGGGCCGAGCGCGCCGGGGCCGAGCGCCTCTGCCGCCGCGCCCACCCCGGCGCGGATCTCGTGCGACGAGTCGAATTGGCGCAGCAGGCTGTTGCCCAGCACCATCGACGAGGCCGGCGCGGCCATCACGAGCAGGACCAGCGACGCCGCGAGCGCCGACATCCACGGCCGGCGCATCACCCAGCCGATCCAGCGGTTCCAGAACCGGGATTGGCCGCCCTCGGGCCCGCGCGACCAGTGCAGGAACGCCGACCTCTTGGCGGCCGACCGGCCGAACGTCGCCAGCGCCGCCGGGGTCAGCGTGGTGGACGTCAGCATCGCGACGGCGACGGCCAGGATCGCCCCGGTGGCCATCGATTTCAGTGCCGGGGTGTTGATCACGTAGATGCCGGTGAGCGAGGCGACGACGGTCATCCCGGACAGCACCACGGCCAGCCCCGACGTCGCCATCGCGGCGTCGACGGCCTCCTGCGGGTCGCGGCCGGACCGCAGCTCCTCGCGGAAGCGCATCAGGATGAACAGCGAATAGTCGACGGCGAGCGCGATGCCGAACATGGACACCGTCGAGGTCACGAACACCGACATCGTCGTGTAGGACGACAGCAGGTAGACCAGGCCCATGGTGACCACGACCGTGCACACGCCCAGCGCGAGCGGGATCGCCGCGGCGGCCAGCGAGCCGAACACGGCGAGCAGCACGATCAGGATGACCGGCAGGTTCCAGCGTTCCGCGGCGGCGATGTCGTGCTTGGTGTTCTGCGCGGCGGCGGCGCTGAGCGCGCCCTGCCCGATCACGTACAGCCGCACCCGGCCGTTCGCGGTCTGGCCGGCCTGATCGCCCTTGACGCCGACCTTGGTGCGCAGCTGCTTGGCGACGTCGCTGGTGTTCTTCGAATCCAGCCGCAGCGAGAGCACGTACGGCCGGTCGGGCTGCGGCGGCCGCTGGGTGGGGTTGGGCACCTCGGAGACGCCCGGGAGCTCGGCGGCCGTCCGGCGCAGCAGCGCGACGGCGTCGTTGATGTCGGCGTAGCTGGCATCCGGGCGGGGGGCGGCCACCAGGGCCAGCGAGGACCCGCCCTGGTCGTGGTACAGCTCCTCGAGCTGGTCGTGGACGACCAGGGACTGCGAACCGGCCACCTCGAAACCGCCGCCGGTCAGGTTCCCCGACTGCGTCAGGGCCAGATAGACAGCCGGAACCAAAGCCAGCAACCAGCCGGTGAAGACCAACCAGCGGTACTTACGCAGGCTGCGGCTGAGGCGCATCATTAACTGCTGGATTTCTCCACTCCCCTGTGTCGCGTAACGCGTGCTGGCGAGAATACCGCAGCGGGCTGTGGATGATGTGTGCTTTCGGGTTCCTGAGCTGCGCCGACGGCGTTGTTGCCAAGACGCCGCCCAGTCGTTGTGAACCGGTTACCGGGCGGGATTTTGCTCACACGGGCTCGCGCTGGCTGGCAGCGGCGCTGCCCGCGATGGCAGGATGTCGGATGGCCCGCGGGCCCTGGGGATCCCGCATCGACGAGGCCGTCTATCGCAGCCGTTTGCGGGGCCGCCGTGCCGTGCGCCAGGCCGCAAACACCTAAGGAGTTCCCATGACCAGAGGCAGCGCGACCGGGCGCCGCAGAATCGTCGCCGGGCTGATCGCCACCGCCGTGCCGGGCGCTGCCCTGGCCCTCCTCGCCGGCCCGCCGGCGACCGGCGCGTCCGACCCGTGCGCGGCCAGTGAGGTGGCCCGGACGATCGGTTCGGTTTCCAAGTCCATGGGCGACTACCTGGACGCGCACCCCGAGACCAACCAGACGATGACGTCGATGCTGCAGCAGCAGGCCGGCCCACAGTCGATGACCGGCCTGAAGTCCTACTTCGAGGCCAATCCCAAGGTGGCCGGCGACATGACGTCGATCGCCCAGCCGCTGACCAACCTGTCGCTGCAGTGCAAGCTGCCGATCTCGCCTTCCCAGGCGATGGGCATGATGCAGCAGGCGCAGGGCGCGGCCGGCGGCCTGCCCACCCTGCCGGGCAACGCGGCGGGGGCGCTGCCGCTGGCCGGGACGCCGGCCTCCCCGCCGGCGGCCACCGGGCCCGTCGCTCCGGCCAACCCGCTGTCGGGGCCGCCGCGGGGAAACATCGCCGGCTAGGTCTCGGTTTCCGGGCCGCGGTCGGGCGGCAACGGCCCCTGCAGGGCCGTCTCGGTGGGATCGTCGACGCCCTGTTCCTGCTGCGCCGCCGGTTCCGGGACCGCCACGGCCTCGTCGTCGTCCGGGACGGCGACGTTTTCGGTGCGGAACACGAAGAAGAACACCACCCAGCCGATCGCGGAGATCAGCAACCAGCTGATCAGCCGGTAGATCAGCATCGCCGAGATGGCGTTGGGCAACGACATGCCGCTGGACACCAGCCCCGGCACCAGCACCGCCTCGACCACCAGCAGCCCGCCCGGCATCAGCGGTATGGTGCCGACGGCCCGGGCGGCGGCGTAGGCCACCGTCAGCCCGGCCACCGACGCGTGGTCCCCGGCGGCGTAGGCCGCGAAGCCCAGGCAGGCCACGTCGGCGACCCAGTTGAACATCGACCAGCCGAACGCCACCCCCATGTCGCGGCGGCCCAGGCTCACCGATTCGAGCTGCATCAGCGTCTCGCGCCATCGGTGCAAACCGGTGTCGGCGGGCCGGCCGCGCACGGAGTTGACCCAGGACAACACCCGGCAGCCGATCCCGTCGATCAGCTCGGGCCGCGACGCGACCGCCTGGGCGAGGATCAGCAGCGCGACGAAGCCGCCGAGGGTGAACAGCAACGAGAACGGATTGTTCTTCGCGCCGAGGAAGAAGGCCCCGCCCAGCCCCAGCAGCGCCAGCCCGACGGCCTGCAGGACGCCCGCCATCACCAGCTGCCACGACGCCACCACCGTGGAGGCGCCCCAAATGCGTTGCTGGCGAAGCAAAAACGTGGCCGAGAGCACCGGCCCGCCGGGCAGCGTGGTGCTCAGCGAGTTGGCCGCATAGACGGCGGCCTCCGAGCGCAGCTGCTTGACGTGCACCCCGGCCGACCGCAGCAGCGTGCGCTGGATCTGCGCGAAGCTGTGCATGGACGCGGCGGACGCCGCGACCGAGGCCAGCAGCCACCACCAGTTCGCCTCGTACACGCTCGTCCAGGCCTTGGCCAGCTGATCCCAGCCCAGCGCGACCTCCACGGCAAGCACGATCGCGACGATCCCGAGGATCACCCAGCGCACCCACCAGTACTTCCCGCGCGGGGCCTCTTCGCGCGGCAAGTCGAGATTGCGGGCGGGTGCGTCGTGCGACACGTGGTTTAGGGTAACGGTGCAGGTGGCGCCGGGATCGCCGCGCGGCGCCGACCGTGTCGCGGAAGTTCCGGGGTCGTAACCGGATCGTGCCGGCGTGGTCGCCCCGGGCCGGCGGACGGGCGGGTCCAAGCGGGTTTGGCGGTGTCTTTCGCCGGATAGGCTCACCCAATGCCGGCAAACACCGACGACGCTTCGGTCGAACCCCTCGTCCGCAAGACCGCAGCCTGGGCCTGGCGTTTGCTGGTCATCCTCTTCGCGCTGCTGGCGCTGCTCTGGGTGGTGAAGAAGCTCGAGGTCATCATCGTCCCGGTGCTGGTGGCGCTGCTGCTCAGCGCGCTGCTGCTGCCGGTGGTCGACTGGCTGGACCGGCGCGGCCTGCCCCGCGGCGGCGCGGTCGCGCTGGTGTTGCTGACCAGCTTCTCCCTGCTGGGCGGCATCCTGGCGTTCGTCGTCAACCAGTTCATTGACGGCCTGCCGGGCCTGACCGAACAGGTGACCCGCAGCATCGAGTCGATCCGGCGCTGGCTGATCGACGGGCCGGCGCACCTACGCCGGGAACAGATCGACAACGCCGGCAACGCGGCGATCGAGGCGTTGCGCAACAACCAGGCGAAGCTGGAAAGCGGCGCGCTGTCCACCGCCGCCACCATCACCGAACTCGTCACCGCGGCGGTGTTGGTGCTGTTCACGCTCATCTTCTTCCTGTACGGCGGGCGCAACATCTGGGCCTACGTGTCCAAGATCTTCCCGGCGCACGTCCGCGACCGGGTGAGCGAGGCGGGCCGCGCCGGATACGGCTCGCTGACCGGGTACGTGCGGGCCACCTTCCTGGTGGCACTCACCGACGCGGCCGGTGTCGGCACCGGCCTGGCGATCATGGGCATCCCGCTGGCCCTGCCGCTGGCCTCGCTGGTCTTCCTCGGCGCCTTCATCCCGCTGATCGGTGCGTTGGTCTCGGGCCTGCTGGCCGTGGTGGTGGCCCTGTTGGCGAAGGGCATGGTGTACGCGCTGATCACGCTCGGTTTGCTGATCGCGGTGAACCAGCTCGAGGCGCACGTGCTGCAGCCGCTGGTGATGGGCCGCGCGGTGTCGATTCACCCGCTCGGGGTGGTGCTGGCGATCTCCACCGGCGGCGTGCTGGCCGGCATCGTCGGCGCCCTGCTCGCCGTCCCGACGGTCGCGTTCCTCAACAACGCGATGCAGGTGCTGCTCGCGCCGGATCCGGCCGCCGAGGCCGAGAAGCAGACCGAGGAGGCCGACGAGGGCACCCCGATCGTGCGGGCGGAAGCGGACGAACCCGAGGCCGCGTCCGACTGAGGCTAGAGCCGCCCCTCGCGACGCAGCAGGTCCTGGGCGGACAAGCCGCCGGCCGAGCGTCGGCGCTGCCGCGCGTCGCCGTTGTCGGCCTGCGCGCGGGAGTTCAGCTTTTCGGTGGCCGCGTCGGGGTCGTCTTGCTCCGACCGCATGGACGGGAAGGCGGTGGTCGGCTCGGCCGGGTCGCCCGCGTCGTCGGAACGGTTGCCGGGCACCGGGATTGCGCGGGTCTCGCCCCCGGACGGCGGGGGCGGT
>NZ_GG770553.1:1000165-1004438 GCF_000164135.1 Mycobacterium parascrofulaceum ATCC BAA-614
GTGGGGTCGTGCGGCGGGCGTGGCGGGGCGGCGGCCAGGCTGGCCGCCACCGGGGGCCGCGCGGGCCGGCCGTTGAGGGTCGGCCGCTTGCGCTCGTCGGGCAGGTCGATCTCGCCCAGCCCGATCCGGTTCTGCAGCCGCCGGGCCCAGCGCGGGGCCCACCAGCAGTCGTCGCCGAGCAGCTTCATCACCGACGGCACCAGGAACATGCGGACCACGGTCGCGTCCAGCAGCAGCGCCGCCATCAGGCCGAACGCCAGGTATTTCATCAGCACGAGGTCGGAGAACACGAACGAGCTGGCCACCACGGCCAGCACCAGCGCGGCGGCCGTGATCAGGCGCCCGGTGGTCGCGGTGCCGATCCGGATGGCCTCGGCGGTCGACATGCCGCGTTCGCGCGCCTCCACCATGCGGGACACCAGGAACACCTCGTAGTCGGTGGCCAGGCCGAAGCCCACCGCGACCACCAGCGCGATCACCACCACCATCAGCGGGGTGGGCGTGAAGTTGAGCACGCCCGACAAATGGCCGTCGACGAAGATCCACGTCAGGATGCCCATCGTCGACCCGAGCGTCAGCGCGCTCATCAGCACCGCCTTGACCGGCAAAACCACCGACCCGAACGCCAGGAACATCAGCAGCAGCGTGGCGCCCAGCAGCAGCACCAGCATCAACGGAGCCTTGTCGAACAGGCTGTGGATGCTGTCCTGCTCCAGGGCCGGGGTGCCGCCGACATAGAGGTTGAGGCCCTTCGGTGGGCTGATCGCCCGGAGTTCGCTGATCTTCTTGGCGGCGTCGTTCTTATTGACCAGGCCGTTCTGGATCACGCGCACCGAGCCGTCCTTGGGCACCGTGGTGCCGTTCGGTCCGGCGACGCAGGGGTTGCCGGCGATGGTCGGGCACGGCCGCTCCTCCCAGGTCTTGTCGGTGAACCCGCCGATCGAGGAGATCCGGTTGCGGATGTCGGCGACCTGTTGGTCGGTGACCTTGCTGTGATTGGTGCTCTGGATCACCATCGTCAGCTGTTCGGTGCGGTAGCCGGGGAAGAGCTTGTCGAAGTGTTCCTGCGCCTGGCGCACGGGGTTGGTCGGCGGCAGGTACTTCTCGCTCATGCCGCCGAACGACAGGTTGCCCAGCGGGATGACCAGCAGGATCATGCCGACGGCGATCGGGATGGCGAACGCCAGCGGCCGCTTCATCACCCAGTTGACGAGCTTGCCCCAGAAACCGGCCTCGACCTCTTCGCGGGTCTTGGTCTTCTGCAGTCGGTCGGCGAGCCAGTTGAGGTAGGCGCGCGAGTACTTCCAATTGCGCAGGAACGGTACCCGGAACGCGGTCCGCACGCCCAGCGCGTCGACGTGGCGGCCGAGGATGCCCAGGCAGGCCGGCAGGAACGTGATCGACAGCAGCGCGGCGAGGCCCACCGCGGCGAAGATCGCGTAGGTCAGCGAGTGCACGAAGCCCTGCGGCAGCACCAACAGGCTGGCGCTCGACGCGATGATCAGCACCGCCGAGAACGTCACGGTGCGCCCGGCCGTCATCACGGTGCGCCGCACGGCGGTCTCGGTGTCGTAACCCTCGGCGATCTCCTCCCGGAACCGGCTCACCACGAAGAGCCCGTAGTCGATCGCGATACCCAGGCCGATCAGCGACACCACGGGCTGGGCGAAATAGTGCACCGGCCCGAACACGGCGACCAGCCGCAGGATGCCCAGCGAGCCCGCGATGCTGAGCCCACCCACGATGGCCGGCAGGCCCGCGGCGACCGCACCACCGAAGACCAGGAACAGGACCACCGCCACCATCGGGACCGCAAGGACCTCCATGCGGCGCTGGTCGGTGGCGATGGTGCCGGTCAGGGCGTTCGCGATCGGCTCGAGGCCGGCCAGCTGCACGGTGCCGCCGTCGAGCTTCTGCAGGTCGGGCGCGATGTCCTTGTAGTTGTTCAGGATGCTGTCGTCGTCGTCGCCCTTGAGCGGGATGGACACGAAGGTGTGCTTCCTGTCCCCGCTGACCATGCCCTTGATCAGGGGGTTCGTGCTGTCGGGGGCGGCCAGCCAGCCGGCCCAGCCGACGACCTGGTCAGGATGGTCGGCCTTGAACTTGTTGAGCTGGCCGACGATCTTGTCGCGCCACGCGGCGTCGTCGACCGTCTTTCCGCTGGGCGCGGTGAAGGTGGCGACGATGTGGCTGGTGCGGTCGCGGCCGTAGGTCTGGTCGCCCAGCACCGAGGCCTTCACGGATTGACTGCCCTCGTCGTAGAAGCCGCTCTGTGTGACATGCTTGCCGAGGCTCATCCCGAACAACCCACCCAGCAGGCACAGAGCTACCGTGACCCCGATCACGATGTACCGATAGCGGTACACAGTTCGACCCCACCAGGCGAACACGCAAGCTCCTTACTGGATCGTTGACGACCCGCATGGGACGTTTCGGTTTTTCAAGCCAGTGTCACACACGCGCGGTCAACAGCGCGGACAGCGGCCTGAACGGCTGCAGCCATGCTCCCTGGTCAGGCAGCGAATCTAGGCCGATTCGCGGCAGCGGCTCCCGGAACACACCGTTGATGTCCTCCAGGTCGACGAAGTCCAAGGTATCCGACGCTAGCGCCCAACTCGCGTGTTCGCGAAATCCGATGACCTGGACGGCTACTCCGGTGCGCGAAATTTCCTCCAGCGGCTCGCGAAACGCCTGCCCGTCGGCCGACGCCACCACGAGCGCCGCCAGCCCCTCGCTGCGCCGCAGCTCGATGTGGGCGAGCATGTCGCGGTCGACGTCGCTGTCCTCGTCGATCTTCGGTTTGGCGAATACCGCGAACCCGACGTTGCGCAGGGCGTCCACCCAGGGCCGGACGACGTCGGCGCTGCCCGGCGCGATGTTGGTGAAGACGGTGGCCTCGGGTTCGACGACCACGCCCGGCCGGCCGGCGCTGACCTCGGCGGTGCGCCCCAGCAGCCAGCGGCCCAGGGCGTCGAACCGCGGCCGCTCCAGCGCGGTCGGGCGGCGGCCCAGGATCGAGCCGAGCCCCATGTCGAGGTTGGGCGCGTCCCAGACCAGCAGGACGCGGCCGCCCGGCGGTGAGAAGCCGCCCAGCGCGTCGTCGGACAACCCGGCGGGTGACTCGAAGGGGTCTGCTGCTGCGGTCTGTTGTTCCGCCAGGCTCATGGTCATCGCCTACTCGTGTCGTAGCCAGATGAATTCGGTCACCGCGCTGCCCGCCTCGTGGGCCTTGGTCTCGTACTTGGTGGTCGGCCGCACCACCGACATCGGCAGCCCGGCGCCGGCGGGGTCGGCGCGGGACAGCCGCGGCTCCGCGTCGCCCACCTCAGCGATGTGTTCGGCGTAACCGGCGTGGTCCGTTGCCACATGGAGGACACCACCGGGGAGTAACCGGTCGACGATCAGGCCAATCGTGCCCGGCTGCAGAAACCGGCGCTTGTGGTGACGGGCCTTCGGCCAGGGATCGGGAAAGAAGACGCGGACCCCGGTGAGCGAATCCGGCGCGATCAGCCGCTGCAGCACGTCGAGCGCGTTCCCGCGGATCAGCCGGATGTTGCCGACGCGCTCGCGGTCGATCGCGCACAGCAACTGCGCCAGCCCCCGCTTGTAGATCTCCACCGCGATCACATCTATATCCGGCTCGTCCTTGGCCATCGCCAGCGTCGACGTGCCACTGCCGCAACCGATCTCGAGCACCAGCGGCGCGTGGCGGCCGAACCAGGCGCGGGTGTCCAGCGGCGGTTCGCCGGCGCCCTCGCCGGCCGGGGCGCCCACCGACAGCCCCAGCTGCGGCCACAGCCGTTCCCATGTTTGCCGCTGGGCGTCGGAAAGGGCGGAACGTCGGGAGCGAAAGGTCGATGCCGGAAGGTAGCGCTGGTCGCGGCGGCCGTCCGACTCCTCCTCCGGCGCGCCCGGACACACTCCCACCCCGGGTTGCGCATGCATTTGTCCATGGTGGCCCATAAACCGGTGATGTAGCCGCCCCAGGTCCAGATTGATACCCAACAGTTGCCTTCAGCTGGTAACAGTCAAACGGTGGCTCGCATCAAAGTGACGCAAGTGCCACCATTCGGTGGGACCCGACCGGCCCCCGGGTCGGATCCATCGAACCGAACGCGAGACATGAGGAGACGATGAGGGGACAAGGACACCAGGCATTCGTCGACGAGCTGGCGCGCTTCGCCGCCGGCCACGCCGACCCGCGCGTCACGGCCATCGCCGAGCGGACCGCCGGGCCGCTGCGCGCGCTGGTTCGGGGGCGCCCCGGGGCGGG
>NZ_GG770553.1:1004746-1047116 GCF_000164135.1 Mycobacterium parascrofulaceum ATCC BAA-614
CGCTGGACCGCGCCGGGGCGGGCGCCGGGATCGCGGTGACGACCGCCGACGGGCGCGGCGTCGACGTCGTCGTGCAGGTGATCACCGAGGTGGTCAAGCCGGAAGACGCCGAGGCCATCGCCGCCGCCGGCCGCCCGGTGGTGGCGGTGCTGAACAAGGCCGACCTGGCCGGATCCCTCTCCCGCGGGGACGGGCCGATCGCGGCGGCGCGGGCCCGGTGCGCGGAACTGGGCGGCCTGGCGGGTGCGCCCATGCTCCCCATGGCCGGGCTGCTCGCGGCCGCCGCGCTCGACGACCTGGACGCCCCGCTGTGGGCCGGGCTGCGCACGCTGGCCGCGCACCCGGGCGCGGCGGCCGCCCTGGACGGTTCGTTCGCCGGGTTCCTGGCGGCGGACAACCCCGTGCCGGCCGACGTGCGGTTGCGACTGCTGCAGACCCTGGACCTGTTCGGCATCGCGCTGGGGGTCGCCGCGTTCCGCCAGGGCCGGACGGCGGCCCAGGTGCGGGCGCTGCTGCGCCGGACCAGCGGCGTCGACGCCGTCCTGGCGCAGCTCGCGATCGCCGGCGCCGAGGTGCGCTACCAGCGGGTGCTGGACGCCGTCGCGGAGTTGGCGGCGCTGGCCGTCGGCCCGGGCGAGCCCGCGGAGCGGATCAGCGCGTTCCTGTCCCACGACGACACCGTGGTGGCCCGGATGGCGGCGGCCGTCGACCTGGCCGAGGCGGCCGGGCTCGACCCCGACGCATCGGGCCCCGCCGACTGGGACCGCGATCCGTCCGCGCACCTGCCGCGGGCGGTGCGCTGGCAGCGCTACAGCCGCGCCTCGGGCAACGACCTGCACCGGGCCTGCGGCGCCGACATCGCCAGGGGAGCGATGCGCCTGTGGTCGCAGGCCTGCGGCTCGCTGCCCGGGCAGTCGCCGGGGGACTGGCGGTGAGCGGCGACAAGCCCGACGATCCGGTCGCTGCCGTCGACGCGCTGGTGGCGGGCGTCGCGCCGGAGCTGGAGGCCCCCGCCGTCCACCGCCGCGAGGTGGTGCTGGTGACCGGGCCGTGGCTGGCCGGGGTGAGCGCGGTGGCGGCGGCCCTGCGGGATCGGCTGCCCGAGCAGAAGTTCGTCGAGTCGGCGGAGCTTGGCTCCGGCGAGGCGCCGGCGGCGGTGGTGTTCGTCGTCTCGGCGGCGGCCGAGCTCACCGCGTCCGACTGCGCGCTGCTGGACGCCGCGGCCGCGCACACCGATGCGGTGGTCGGGGTGGTCTCCAAGATCGACGTGCACCGCGCGTGGCGCGACGTCCTGGCCGCCAACCGCGGGACGCTGGCCGCGCATGCGCCGCGTTACGGCGGCGTGCCGTGGGTGGGCGCGGCCGCGTTGCCCGACGTCGGCGACCCCGACGTCGACGCCCTGGTGCGGACCCTCTCGGCGCGGCTGGCCGACCCCGAACTGGCCCGCCGGAACAGGCTGCGGGCCTGGGAGTTCCGCCTCAAGACCGTCGCGCAGCGGTTCGACCGTGACGCCGACGGCGCCGGACGGCGGGCGCGGGTCGACGCGTTGCGCGACGAGCGCAGCACCGCGCTGCGGCAGCGGCGCGAGGCGAAAACCGAGCGCACCATCACGCTGCGCGGCCAGATCCAGCAGGCGCGGGTCCAGCTGTCCCACTTCGCGCGCAACCGTTGCTCGTCGGTGCGCAGCGAGCTGCAGGAGGACGCCGCGGGATTGTCCCGGCGCGACATGCCCGGCTTCGAGGCGCACACCCGTGACCGGCTGCACGAGGTGGTCGCCGAGGTCAACGACGGCACCGCGACCCACCTCGCCGACGTCGCGCACGTGGTGGGGGTCGCGACGATCCTGCCGCCCGCCGAGGAGCTGCCGACGGTCGACGTTCCGCCGCCGCCGCTGAAATCGCGCCGCCACGAAACCTGGCTGATGATGCTGCTGGGCGCGGGATTCGGCCTGGGCGTGGCGCTGACCCTGAGCCGGCTGATGAGCGGGCTGGCGGCCCGGCTCAGCCCCGCGCTGTCGGTCGTCGCGGCCGTGACGTGTGCGGCGATGGGACTGGCGGTCACCGTCCTGGTGGTCCACATCCGCAGCCTGCTGCGCGACCGGGCGCTGCTGGACCGGTGGGCGGGCGAGGTGACCTCCTCGCTGCGGTCGGTGGCCGAGGAGCTGGTCGCCACCCGCGTTCTGGTGGCCGAGTCGGTGCTGAGCAAAGCGGTCATGGCCCAGGACGAGGTCGAGAGCGCGGAGGTGGGCGGCCAGGTCAGCGCCATCGACCGCGAGCTGCGCGCGCACGCGATGGCCGCGTCGCGGGCGGCGGCCGCGCGGGACCGGGAGATGCCCGCCGTGCGCGCGGCCCTGGACGCCGTGCGTGCAGAACTGGGTGAAGCGGGTATACCTACAGCCGACGATTCCGCTTCGGACGTGGAAAAAGCCGCGGCAACCGAGACAACCGAAAAACCGGCTTCTAGGAGCGGCGATGGCGATCTTTCGGGATCTTCTGAATCGTTGTTGTGAGAAGGCTTATACCTGCCCGAGACTTCCCCGACAAGATCCTCACGATAACCTGTAGTTAACGCCACCATGTTCACCGTTGTGTGGGCGACCGCATACGCGACAGGCACCCAAGAAGCCCGAGTACAAAGAAGAATTCAGGAGACTTCGATGACCTCAGCGACCATTCCCGGTTTGGACACCGCGCCCACGAAACACGAGGGGCTGCTGTCGTGGGTACGGGAGGTCGCCGAGCTCACCCAGCCCGAGCGGGTGGTGTTCACCGACGGTTCCGACGAGGAGTGGCAGCGGCTGACCGACCAGCTGGTCGAGGCGGGCACCTTCAAGCGGCTGAACGACGAGAAATACCCCAACTCCTTCCTCGCGCTGTCCGACCCGTCGGACGTGGCCCGGGTGGAGTCGCGGACGTTCATCTGTTCCGAGCGCAAGGAAGACGCCGGGCCGACCAACAACTGGATGGAACCCGCCGAGATGCGGTCGACCCTCAACGACCTGTACCGCGGCTGCATGCGCGGCCGCACCATGTACGTGGTGCCGTTCTGCATGGGGCCGCTGGGCGCCGAGGACCCCAAGCTGGGCGTCGAGATCACCGACTCCGAGTACGTGGTGGTGTCCATGAAGGTGATGACCCGGATGGGCAAGGCCGCGCTGGAGAAGATCGGCGACGACGGCTTCTTCGTCAAGGCCCTGCACTCGGTGGGTGCCCCGCTCGAGCCGGGGCAGCAGGACGTCCCGTGGCCCTGCAACGACACCAAGTACATCACCCACTTCCCGGAAACCCGCGAGATCATGAGCTACGGCTCCGGCTACGGCGGCAACGCGCTGCTGGGCAAGAAGTGCTACTCGTTGCGCATCGCGTCGGCGATGGCGCACGACGAGGGCTGGCTCGCCGAGCACATGCTGATCCTCAAGCTGATCTCCCCGGAGAACAAGGCGTACTACTTCGCCGCCGCCTTCCCGTCCGCCTGCGGCAAGACCAACCTGGCCATGCTGCAGCCGACCATTCCCGGCTGGCGCGCCGAAACGCTCGGTGACGACATCGCCTGGATGCGGTTCGGCAAGGACGGCCGGCTGTACGCGGTCAACCCCGAGTTCGGCTTCTTCGGGGTGGCGCCGGGCACCAACTGGAAGTCCAACCCCAACGCCATGCGCACCATCGCCGCCGGCAACACCGTCTTCACCAACGTCGCGCTGACCGACGACCACGAGGTGTGGTGGGAAGGCCTGGAGGGCGAGCCCGACCACCTGATCGACTGGAAGGGCAACGATTGGTACATCCGCGAGACGGAAACCAAAGCCGCGCACCCGAACTCGCGTTACTGCACGCCGATGTCGCAGTGCCCCATCCTGGCGCCGGAGTGGGACGACCCGCAGGGCGTGCCGATCTCGGGCATCCTGTTTGGCGCGCGCCGCAAGACCACCGTCCCGCTGGTGACCGAGGCCCGCGACTGGCAGCACGGGGTTTTCATGGGCGCCACCATGGGCAGCGAGCAGACCGCCGCCGCCGAGGGCAAGGTCGGCACCGTGCGCCGCGACCCGATGGCCATGCTGCCGTTCCTGGGCTACCACGTCGGTGACTACTTCCAGCACTGGCTGGACCTGGGCAAGAACTCCGACGAGTCCAAGCTGCCGAAGGTGTTCTTCGTCAACTGGTTCCGCCGCGGTGACGAGGGTCAGTTCCTGTGGCCGGGCTTCGGCGAGAACAGCCGCGTCCTGAAGTGGATCGTCGACCGCATCGAGCACCGGGCCGGTGGCCAGGACACCCCGATCGGCGTCGTGCCGTCGGCCGACGACCTGGACCTCGACGGGCTCGACGTCGAAGGCGAGGACGTCGCGCAGGCGCTGGCGGTCAACCCCGACGAGTGGCGGCAGGAGCTGCCGCTGATCGAAGAGTGGTTCGAGTTCGTCGGCGACAAGTTGCCCACCGGCGTCAAGGACGAGTTCGAGGCGCTCAAGCAGCGGCTGGCCGACGCCGACTAATTCTTAGGCGCCGAGCGTGAAGTTGGCTTCACGCTCGGCTCCAACGTGAAACCAACGTCACGCTCGCGCCTGGGTGCGGTCGTTCATTCGGATGTCGCCTGCGCCAGGTCAAGTCGCAGCTGATCGATCTGATCGAACGCGTAGGTCACGATCGCGGCCGTCGTCATGCCCGCTCCGGCGCGTGCGAACGATTCATAGGCTTGGTCGCCCAGCACCTCGCGCATGTGTGTTATCGCCGCATCGACCTCGGTGAACACGAGGCGAGATCCGGGTAGGTCACCGAATCCCATAATCGTGGCGGCTTGTTCGTGACGGCCGAAGCGATCGAGAAGGACGGCGATCATCGCGAGCGGGCCGGCCATCATCAGGAAGCTGCCCGAGTCCAGGTAGTGGCGGATAGCGAGAGCGAGGTAGTCAATGGCTTCGAGGGGGCTGCCGTGGTTAACGGCGAGCCTGGACAAGCCTATGGAAATCGTCGATTCGACATATCGATTGCCGCTGTCCCGAGCGATTTTCAACGCACGGACGCTGGCCTCATAGGCCGCGGCGGGATCATCGTCGCGGTGCGCCCAGGCATATGCGTTCAACGCCAGCGCCTTGAGTTGTGGGTTGTCCGTCATTTCCGCGGCGGCGGGTAGGCCGTCGGCTATCGCCATGGCGTCGTCCATAGCGGCGGCGTTGGCCAGCGCCATCGACAGCATCACACGCGCCAGCGTCCGCGCATCGGCGTCCACTGGGGTCGCAGTGCGCACCAGCGCGGCGGTCTTCTCAGGCTCGCCCTTCAGGTGATAGGCAGTGCCAAGCACTACCTCGTAGCCGAACGGGACGTCGTCGTGACCCCCTCGGCCGCGAGCCGCCTGAGCCATCTCGATGTAGGTAATCGCCTGATCGACGCGACCCGCCGCGAAGCACTGAGCGGCCATTGTGCACAGCTGTATTAGGCGCCGATGGTTTGCGGCCCGCGCGGGTTGAACAAGTTCCTCTGCCCACGTGACGGGTTCGTAGAGGTCACAACAGATGCCGAGCAGTGCGGTGTAGCAGGCGATCGGTGCGCAAGTGTCCATGTCGTTGCGGTCGGCGGTCCAGCGGAACGCGGCGCGCAAGTTCGGCAGCTCGCGAGCGAGCCAGTCGTAGGACTCGCGTTGACGTGGGCTATTCCACAGGGCCAGCACGTCGTCCTCACGGGCGGCAAAGTAGTGGGCGTGCGCATCGCGGGTGCGTTCGGCCGCGCCACTACTGACGAGCTGCTCCTCCGCGAACTGGCGGATGGTCTCCAGCATGGAATATCGGGTCCGGGCGGAGGACCGCTCCGTTAGCAGCAGCGATTTGCGGACCAGGGCACCCAGCACATCGAGTAGGGCAAGGTCGTCGCCGATCCCTGCCACCACGTCCGCCGCCGCCAGGTCGAAGCCGCCTGCGAAAACCGAACACCTTGTCAGAACCGTCTTTTCGTCGTCTTCGAGCAGATCGTAAGACCACTGCACGGCGTGCCGCAGGGTCTGGTGCCGCTCGAGGCCGCGCCGCGATCCGGTGAGCAGGCGGAACCGGTCGTCGAGTCGATCTCTCACCTCGGTGACGGACATGGATTGCATTCGGGAGGCGGCCAATTCGATCGCCAGGGGGATACCGTCAAGTCGATGACAGATCTCGGCCACCGCGTCCGCGTCATCTGAGCCGGTCAACGAGAACGTCGGCGCGACGGTCTGCGCACGCGCGACGAACAACGCCGCCGCGCTGGAGTTGACTCCGCTTTGGGTGTCCAAGGGTGCTACGGGCCAGAGCTGTTCGTCGGCAAGCCGCAAGCCCTCCCTACTGGTGGCCAACACCGTCACCGTTTCGGACTGCTGCAGGATTGCGTCGATCAGGTCGGCCGCCGCGTCGAGAACATGTTCGCAATTGTCAAATACCAAGAGCCGGTTGCGGCCTTCCTGGGCGGCGGCGATGCTGTCGAAGACGTTCATGCCGGGCTGTTGGGTGATCGCAAGAGCCGCAGCCACCGCATCCGGCACCGTCTTGGGATCTCCGACCGGGGCAAGCTCGATCGCCCACGTCCCGTCGAGGAAGGAAGGGGCCAGCCGCGATGCGACCTCCAGCGCGAGCCGGGTCTTCCCCACACCGCCGGGGCCGGTCAGCGTTATTAGTCGGTGCGACTTCAGCGCCGTCGCAACTTCGCCGACCTGGGGTTCCCGCCCGATAATGCTCGTCGTCGGTGCGCGCAGGTTGCCGATTTTCATCTCGATGGTCCGCAGCGCGGGGAACGCGGTCCCGAGGCCATCGGTGAGCACCTGGAACACGTTGACGGGCCTAGTGATATCCCGGAGCCGGTGCGCGCCGAGGTGGGTCAGGTGCACCCCGGCGAGTAACTCGGCGGTAGCACCGTCGAGCAGGATCTGGCCGCCGTGTCCGGCCGACATGACCCGCGCCGCGCGGTTCAGCACCGCACCGAAGTAGTCACCGCCGCGCAACTCCGCCTCGCCGGTGGCGATGCCCATTCGCACCGGCAGCTCTAAGCCGCGTTGGGCGGCCACGGCCGCGTCCACGGCGGCCTTCGGGGAGCTGAACGCGGCACACACCCCGTCGCCGGTGTGCTTGAACAGCCAACCCTGGTGTGCCGCCACAATGTTGCGGAGCAGGTCGTCATGAGTTGCCAGGGCCGCCCGCATCGCGTCGGGATCGGCTTCCCACCGGCGCGTCGACCCCTCCACGTCGGTGAAAAGGAAGGTCACTACTCCCGACGGGGCATCCGGGGTGGCCTGGCCCTCGATGATGCCCATTGACGCACTGTAAGCCAGGTGCGCGGCACGCGAAGGAGAAGCCCGGTCGACGACCACTTGACACCCGTCAAGTTTTTCGGCGGTACAGTCTGCGCATGCAGATTCGCGAGTATCTCGGCTCCGGCAAGCCCGCCGTCATCCTCCACCCGTCCGGCACGGTCATCACGTTCGATGAGCTGGAGGCGCGGGCCAACCGGCTGGCGCACTACTTCCGGCGGGCCGGCCTCGCCGAGGGCGACGCCGTGGCGATCCTGATGGAGAACAACGAGCACATCCACGCGGTGATGTGGGCGGCGCGTCGTAGCGGTCTGTACTACGTGCCGATCAACACCCACCTGACGGCGGCCGAGGCCGCCTACATCATCGACAACAGCGCCGCCAAGGCGATCGTCGGGTCGGCGGCGCTGCGCAAGACGTGCGAGAACCTGGCCGAGCACCTGCCGGACGGCCTGCCCGGGCTGCTGTTGATCGCCGACGACGATCTCGAGGGCTGGGCGCGTTACCCCGAATGCGTTGCCGACCAGCCGGACACCCCGATCGACGACGAACGGGAGGGCGACCTGCTGCAGTACTCCTCGGGCACCACCGGGCGGCCCAAGGGCATCAAACGCGAACTGCCGCACGTGCCGCCGGCCGAGGCGCCCGGCATGATGTCGGCGCTGGTCAGCTTCTGGATGAATCCCGATTCAATCTATCTGAGCCCGGCGCCGCTGTATCACACGGCGCCGTCGGTGTGGTCGATGAGCGCGCAGGCCGGCGGGGTCACGACGGTCGTGCTGGAGAAGTTCGATGCCGAGGGTTGTCTCGACGCCATCCAGCGCCACCGCGTCACGCACGCCCAGTTCGTCCCGGCGATGTTCACCCGGATGCTGAAACTGCCGGAGAGCGTGCGTAATTCGTACGACGTGTCCAGCCTGCAGCGGGTGATGCACGCGGCGGCCCCGTGCCCGGTGGAGATCAAGAAGCAGATGATGGACTGGTGGGGTCCGATCATCGACGAGTACTACGCCTCCTCCGAGGCGCACGGGTCGACGTTGATCACCGCCGAAGAGTGGCTGGCGCATCCCGGTTCGGTCGGCAAACCCATGGGGGGCGCCGTGCACATCCTCGACCAGGACGGCAACGAGCTGCCGCCCGGGCAGGCCGGCGAGATCTACTTCGAGGGCGGCTATTCGTTCGAATACCTCAACGACCCCACGAAGACGGCGGCCTCCCGCGACAAGCACGGCTGGGCCACCGTCGGCGACATCGGCTACCTCGACGAGGAGGGGTACCTGTACCTGACCGACCGGCGCCACCACATGATCATCTCGGGCGGGGTGAACATCTACCCGCAGGAGGCCGAGAACCTCTTGGTCACCCACCCGAAGGTGTTGGACGCGGCGGTGTTCGGGGTTCCCGACGACGAGATGGGGCAACGCGTGCTGGCCGTGGTGCAGACCGTCGACCCGGGTGACGCCACCGACGAGTTCGCCGCCGAACTGCTGACGTGGCTGCGAGACCGCCTGGCGCACTACAAGTGTCCGAAATCGATCGCGTTCGAGGCGCAACTGCCGCGCACCGACACCGGCAAGCTCTACAAGAACGGGCTGATCGAGAAATACTCGGTGTGACCCATGCCCCGGGTGATCGACCTGGCGAGCCCGCCGGACCCCGGCCCCGTCGACGCCGGCGCCGCGTCCCCGCCGGGGGTGATCCTGGCCCACGGCGCCGCGGCGGACCTCGCCCGAAGCGAATCATGGCTTCAGACGGCAACTTTCACGCTGACCGAGAACCGCTGTGACGATCCCCGGGTCGTCACTGTCGATTCGGTGCCCGACGCGCTCGCCGAGCTGACCGCGCGCTGTCGCCGCTGGCCGCGCGCGAGCGGCGTCTGTGACGACGTGCTGCGCGGGGTAAACCCCGGCGGGCCGGCCCTGCCCGCGGTGGTGACCGAGTCGCTGGCCTACTCCACCCTGCAGGCCGGTCCCGAATTCGCGCGCTGGCTGGCCGAACGCGGTCCGGCGCGGATGCCCGACATCGCCGACCCGGTGCGGGCCGAGCGGCACGGCGACACGCTGCGCATCGCGTTCAACCGCCCGCAGCGCCACAACGCGTTCTCCACCGATGCTCGCGCGGCGCTGCTGGAGGCGCTGACGGTCGCGCAACTGGACCCGTCGGTGACCGGGATCGTGTTGAGCGGCAACGGACCGTCGTTCTGCAGCGGCGGGGACCTCGCCGAGTTCGGGACCTTCGCCGACCCCGCGAGCGCCCACCTGGCCCGCACCCGGCACAGCCCCGCCCTGGCGCTCGACGCGCTGACCGCCCGGCTCGGCCGCGGCTGCCGGGCGGAGGTGCACGGCCGCGTGCTGGGCAGCGGGCTGGAGATGGCGGCGTTCTGCGGATGGGTGGCCGCGCACCGTGACTCGGTGTTCGGGCTGCCGGAGCTGCAACTGGGGCTGATCCCCGGCGCCGGCGGGACGCTGAGCGTCACCCGCCGGATCGGCCGGTGGCGCACCGCCTATCTCGTGCTGTCCGGCCGCACCATCGATGCCGGCACGGCGTCGGAATGGGGCCTGGTCGACGCGACCCGGGACTGAGAAGCGCCTAAAGCGTTGTCAGAAGCCCGAATACGTGGTGGTCGTGGTCGAGGGCAGGTTCGAGACGGCGATCACGCCGATGGCGACGTACAGGATCACCATGATCACCGCGAACACCGCGCCGGCGATGGCGCCGATGATGGCCCACTTCTTGGCGTTGTCGGCGGCCGCCTGCGCCTCGGCGTACCGTCCCTGCGACCACAGCCCGGACACCTTGGTGGAGTAAACGATCGACACGATGCCGAACGGCAGGCAGCACAACACCGTGACCAGAATGGCCCAGACGAGATAGTTTTCCGGCTCCGGCTGCCCCGGCCAGCCCGGTTGCGGTGCCTGCCAACCCGGTTGCTGCCCCGGCCAACCCGGCTGCTGGCCCTGCCAGGGCGGCGGCTGACCCTGCCATTCCGGGGAGCCCTCGTACGGCCCTGGGGGATAACTCATCGCAGCCGACTTTCCTTCGTTGCAGTAAGTTTTACTCCCGCGCAGCTTTGCTGGCTTGAGAAGTCAAGCAAGGATACAGCACGCCCCGACGTCAAGCCCGCACATTCGGCTCCGGCTCAGATGCCGCCCCGCGCCACCAGCTGCCCGGCGATGACGTTGCGCTGAATCTCGTTGGTGCCCTCGCCGACGATCATCAGCGGGGCATCGCGGAAGTAGCGCTCCACGTCGTACTCGCACGAGTAGCCGTAGCCGCCGTGGATTCGCACGGCGTTCAAGGCGATTTCCATCGCCACCTCCGAGGCGAACAGTTTGGCCATGCCGGCTTCCATGTCGCAACGCTCGCCGCTGTCGTAGCGTTCGGCGGCATAGCGGGTGAGCTGGCGCGCGGCCGTGAGTTTGGTCGCCATGTCGGCCAGGTAGTTGCCGACCGATTGGTGCTTCCAGATCGGCTTGCCGAAGCTTTCCCGCTGCTGTGCGTACGCCAGCGCGTCCTCGAGCGCCGCCGTGCCTACGCCCAGGGCGCGGGCGGCCACCTGGATGCGGCCCGTTTCGAGGCCCTTCATCATTTGCGAAAAGCCTTCGCCCATCCGGCCGCCCAGCACCGCCGACTCGGGCACCGGGAAGTCGTCGAAGGACAGCTCGCAGGACTCGACGCCCTTGTAGCCCAGCTTGGGCAGGTCCCGCGACACCGTCAGCCCGGGCCCGTGCCCGACGAGCAGGATCGAGATGCCCCGGTGCCGCGGCGTCGCGTTCGGATCGGTCTTGCACAGCAGCGCGATCAGCCCCGAGCGGCGCGCGTTGCTGATCCACGTCTTGGCGCCGTTGATCCGCAACCCGCCGGGGGCGCCGTCCGCGCCCTCAACGGGCAACGCCGTCGTCGTCATGTTCTGCAGGTCCGAGCCGCCGCCGGGTTCCGTCAACGCCATGGTGGCGCGCAGCTCGCCGGTCGCCATCGCCGGCAGATACGCCCGCCTCTGCTCCTCGGTCCCGAACAACGTCAGCAGCTTGGCCACCACGGTGTGCCCGCCCATCGCGCCCGCGAGGCTCATCCAGCCGCGGGCGAGCTCCTCGGTGACCCGCACGTAGCACGGCATGGACACCGGCGACCCGCCGTACTCCTCGGGAATGGCCAGGCCGTAGATGCCGATCCGCTTCATCTGCTCGATCCACGCGTCCGGATAGGTGTTGGCGTGTTCGACCTCGCGGACGGTCGGCTTGACGTCGCGGTCGACGAACGCCCGTACCGTGGCGACCAGCATTTCCTCTTCGTCGTTCAGCTCATTGCTCACCTGTGCCATATTGGCCCCGTGACCTATGCGCGTGTGCGGGAGGGCGGGCCGTACTTCGACGACCTGTCGGTCGGCCAGGTTTTCGACTGGGCGCCGGCGATCACGCTGTCCTCGGGACTGGCCGCCGTGCACCAGTCGATCGTCGGGGACCGGCTGCGGCTGGCGCTGGACGCCGACCTGTGCACCGCCGTCACCGGACTGCCCGCGCCGCTGGCGCATCCGGGGCTGGTCTGCGACGTGGCCATCGGGCAGTCCACGCTGGCCACCCAGCGGGTCAAGGCCAACCTGTTCTACCGCGGGCTGACGTTTCACCGCTTCCCGGTCATCGGCGACTCGCTGTCCACCCGCACGGAAGTGGTTGGGCTGCGCGCCAATTCGCCCAAGCCGGGCAGGGCGCCCACGGGACTCGCGGCGCTGCGGATGACCACCGTCGACCAGGCCGGCCGGTTGGTGCTCGACTTCTACCGCTGCGGCATGTTGCCCGCCGGCCCGGATTGGCGACCGGAACGGGCGCCGCATGACGACCTGTCCACCATCGGCGCCGACGCGCCGCCCCCCACGTCCGATCCGACCGCGGAGTGGGACGCCGACACCTTCCGGAACAGGGTGCCGGGCCCGCACTTCGATCGCGCCCTGGCCGGAGCGGTGCTGCACAGCACCGGCGACGTCGTCAGCAGCGCGCCGGAACTCGCCCGGCTCACCCTCAATATCGCCGCCACACACCACGATTCGCGCGTCGGCGGGGCGCGGCTGGTCTACGGCGGGCACACCATCGGGCTCGCCCTCGCGCAGGCGAGCAGGCTGCTGCCCAACCTGGTGACGGTCCTGGGCTGGCGGTCCTGCGACCACACCGGCCCCGTCCACGAGGGCGACACCCTCTACAGCGAGTTGCACGTCGAATCGGCCGAGCCGACCGCCCGCGGGGGCGTGCTGGGGCTGCGGTCGCTGGTCTACGCCGTGGGCGAGCCGGACCGCGCGGTGCTGGACTGGCGATTCAGCGCGCTGCAGTTCTAGGACGGCCACGCGCACAATGGGGGGCGTGAGCTCGGCTACGTCGATGTGGGGGAGCAGTGGGCTGGCCTATCTGACCGGACTGCCGGACGGGCCGCCCGACTTCTCCCGCGCCAACGTGCTGACCCGGGCCCGGTGGGTCGCCGCGGCGATCGGTGAGCGGTTGGGCGTCACGATCGATGCCGCCGGCCTGCTGGCCGGGCGCGCCGCCCTGCTGGGCCTGACCCGTCGCGGCCGGGTGTCCGCCGGCGGTGCGACCCGGTTGCTGGCCGCCGCCGACGGCTGGTGTGCGATCACGCTGTCGCGCCCCGACGACACCGCCGCCGTCCCCGCCCTGGTGCAGGCCGACGAGGTGGCCGGCGACCCGTGGCCGGTGCTGCGGCGTTGGGCCGCAACGCAACCGCGCGCCGCGATCGTCGAGCGCGCGACCCTGCTCGACATCCCCGCGGCGAGCCTGGGCGAGGCCTTGCCCGCGGCGCCGCGAATACGGCCACGCGGGGCCCGGGGGCCGGCGCGCGGCGCCGCCGGCCTCCTGGTCGCCGACCTGTCCTCCATGTGGGCGGGCCCGCTGTGCGGGCAGCTGCTGGCGCGGGCCGGGGCGACCGTGGTGAAGGTCGAGAGCCCGGCCCGCCCGGACGGCACCCGCGCGGGCAACGCGGGCTTCCTCGACTGGATGAACGGTGAAAAACTCTCCTACTGCGTCGATTTCGACCGCCGGCCCGACGAGTTGCGTGCCTTGCTGACCGTCGCCGACGTCGTCATCGAAGGCTCGCGTCCCGCGGCGCTGAGCCGGCGCCGGCTCGGACCGGAGCACATCGAGCCGGGCAGGGGCCGAATCTGGTTGCGCATCAAGGGACATCTCGACGGCAGGCCGGCGTTCGGCGACGACGCCGCGGTGGGCGGCGGGCTCGTCGGCGTCGCCGCCGACGGGCCGGTGTTCTGCGGCGACGCCATCGCCGATCCGCTGACCGGACTGGAGGCGGCCCGAGTGGTCGCCGACGCGCTGGACCGCGGGGGCGGCGAGCTGATCGAGGTGTCGATGGCGAACGTCGCCGCCGGGTATGCGGCGCTGCCGATGCAGGCGTCGGTCTGCAACCGCCCTGCGCCGCCCCCGCCGGTCCCGCCGCCGGCGCGGCCGGCGGCGCGGCTGGGCGCCGACAACGAGGCGGTGCGCCGTCTGGTGGCCGAAAAGGGCTGCCCGCCATGCTGATTCGCCGGGCCGCGCTGCTGGACGGGACCACCACCGACATCCGGGTCGGCGAGCGGATCGAGGAAATGGGCGACGGCCTGGTGGCCGGGCCGGGCGAGGGCGTGCTCTACGCCGGCGGGGGGGCCGTGCTGCCCGGCCTGCACGACCACCACGTGCACGTGCGGTCGGCGGCCTCCGCGCTGGATTCGTTCTTCGTCGGGCCGCCGGGGGTCAGCACCGAAACCGAACTGACGCACCTGCTGTCGAATGCGACCCCGGGTGCCGACGGCTGGATCCGCGCCGTCGGCTACCACGAGTCGGTGGCCGGCGACCTGGACCGGACCGCGCTCGACGCAATGGTCCGCGGCGTCCCGGTGCGCATCCAGCACCGCAGCGGCGCGCTGTGGATCCTCAACTCCGAGGCGCTGGGCCGGGTCGGGCTCGCCGATCATCCCGACGGGCGGCTGCGCAGCGCCGATCACGGCTGGTCGGACCTGCTGCAGCGGCGCGAAAGCGACCTGGCGGAGCTCAGCCGGCGGATCACCGCGACGGGAGTCACCGGCGTCACCGACGCCACCCCCGACCTCGACGCCGACGACATGGTGTCGCTGGTGGTGGCCCACCGGCGCGGCGAGTTCCGGCCGCGGCCGAGCTTTCTGTCCCCGGGGAAGAAGATCCTGCACGACGACCGCCTCGACCTGGACGGGCTGACGGAGTGGATCGGCGGCCGGCACGGTGAGGGCCGGCCGGTGGCCGTGCATTGCGTGACCGCGGCCCAGCTCGTGGTCGCCATCGCGGCCCTGCGGGCGGCCGGCAGCCATCCGCAGGACCGCATCGAGCACGCCGCCGTCGTGCCCGACGACAACGTGGCCGACCTGGCCGACCTCGGCGTCACGGTGGTGACCCAGCCCAACTTCGTCGCCGAGCGCGGCGATCACTACCTCGCCGACGTCCCCGCCGACGAGCACGCTCAGCTGTGGCGGGTCGCCTCCCTGGTGAAAGCGGCCGTGCCGGTGGGGCTGTCCACCGACATGCCGTTCGGCCACGGCGACCCCTGGACGGCGATGCGCGCCGCCGTCTACCGCACCACCCCCAGCGGCGCGGTCCTCAACGCGAACGAATGCGTCTCCGCGCCCGAGGCTTTGACGATGTTCCTGGGCCGGCCGGACCGGCCGGGCCAGGCGCGCAGCGTGGCGGTCGGGGAGCCGGCGGACCTCTGTGTGCTCAGCGAGCCGCCGGCGACGGCGCTGGCCGAGCTGGACGCCGGCATGGTGGCGGCCACCGTCATCGGCGGTGAGCTCGTCTACTTCGCGATGTGACCGGCGATCAGGCCGCGGCGGCGAGCGCGGCCCGCAGAATCTCGCACGGGCTGTCGAAGAACCGTTGTGACACTTGAGCTTTGGGGGCGATGAGGTCGAAGCCGTGGAAGGCGCCCGGGATGGTCTCCACCTGGCACGGCACGCCGGCCGCCGTCAGCCGCTCGGCGTAGGCCAGGTCCTCGTCGTGGAACAGGTCGTGCGTGCCCACCCCGATCCAGGCCGGCGGCAGCCCGCTCAGGTCATCGCGCCGGCCGGGCACGGCGACCCGTGGGTCGGCGTCGCCGAGGTACGCCGCCCAGCCGAACCGGTTGCTGCGGTTGTCCCACAGCCGGTAGTTCGCGTTGCGGGCGGTGGCCGAACTGCGGTCGTCCAGCATGGGATAGGTCAGCAACTGGAAGGCGGGGCTCACCTCGGCGCGGTCGCGGGCCAGCAGGGCCAGGGCCGCCGCCAGCCCACCGCCCGCGCTCGCGCCGCCGATGGCCACCCGGTACCGGTCCACGGACGGCAGGCCGGCGAGCCAGGTCAACGCCGAATAGCAGTCTTCCAGCGGCGCCGGATACGGATGTTCGGGCGCCAGGCGGTATTCCACCGACGCGACGGTGATCCCCAGCCGCCGGCTGAACCCGCTGCAGAGCCGGTCGTCCTGTTCGGCGGTGCCGATCACGTATCCGCCGCCGTGGATCCACAGCAGCGCGCCGGTCGGTTCGGCGACGCCCGCCGGCCGGAACAGCCGGACGCCCGCCCCGGAACTCAGCGTGATCACCTCGACGTCGCGGACGGGCCTGCCCAGGCGGCCCCGCAGCGCGATCCCCGCCCGCATGAGCGGCAGGGTCCGGGGACCGACCAGCCGGCGCGGCGCGAACCGGGCGATCCGTTGCAGGTCAGGGTGAACATCGGTGTTCGGCACCGCATCAGTATCACCGACGCCGAAAACGCCGCGGCCTGGTATCAGTGATAGGCGGCGGCGCAGACAGACCGCACCGACATCCGAAGACCTCGGGGAGGCAACGTGAGCGGAAACGCCCCTCGGCTCGAGCCGGGGTTCGTCGACACCGTGCTCGGCAAGATCCGCGTGCAGGTCAGCCCCGGCACCGGCGCGCCGGTGCTGATGTGGCCCAGCCTGCTGATGACCGGCGATCTGTGGGCGGGCCAGGCCGCGGTGTTCGGGGAGCGCCACCGCCTGGTGCTGATCGATCCGCCCGGCCACGGGGGCAGCGAACCGCTCCGCTCGGCCTTCACCTTCGCCGACTGCGCCCGCTGCGTCGTCGACCTGCTGAACGGGCTCGGCATCGACAGGGCCCACTTCGTCGGCAATTCGTGGGGCGGAATGATCGGCGCGACGTTCGCGGCGCGGTATCCCGACCGACTCGACCGCGCGGTCCTGATGAATTGCACCGCATCGAAAGCCGGCCTCGCCCAAAAGGCCAAGTACGAGGCCATGCTGCGGGTCGCGACGCTGCTGGGCGGGCTCCGGCCGCCGCTGACGCGGTCGGCGTTGCGCGCCTTCCTCGGCCCGACGACGCTGCGCCGCCGGCCCGACGTGGTCGACGCCGTGCGAACGAACCTGCGGGCGGTGGACATCGGTTCGGCCCGTTGGGCGGTGCGCAGCGTCGTGCCCGACCGACCGGACCAGCACGCCCTCCTGCGAACCATCACCGCCCCGGTCCTGGTGGTCGCCGGCGCCGAGGACGCCACCTTCCCCGTGGCGGAGACCCGGGCCATGGCGGAGTCGATCCCCGGCGCGTCCTTCAGCGTCCTCGACGGGATCGCGCACCTCGCGGCCCTGGAAGACCCCGCCCGGGTGAACGACCTGCTGGACGCCTTCCTGTTCGGCCCGCCGGTCGCGGACGGCGAATGAACCAATCCGCTGCCGGGCGCGTACCCCAAGGGCGGTGGATTAGCCGAACGAAGATCGGGGTATCGGTGGAATGCTGGCGAGCGCGGCACGCGTCAGCGTGCAGGCTGTTGCCGGTTCGTCGTCGCAACGTCCCTCACCGGGACCGAGCGTGGACCGCCCGGTCGGGCAGGACGCGAGGGACGTGAATGCTGGGGCACCTTTACGATCGCGCGCTGGACGGCGAGCGATGTTGGATCCGGCACGAGGACGGCGAACTGCGGCCGCTGCCCGCGCACCGCTGGTTGGGCGTGCGATGTCCCGACGACCCATGTCCCGGTGACGGATCCGTCGGCGCCTTCGACGAAGACTTCGACGAAGCCGTCACCCAGATGTGCACCGGCCCAACGATCGAATTGGGTTGCGGCCCTGGACGATTGGTCGCCCGTCTGATCCAGCGCGGGGTACCGGCCCTCGGTATCGACCGCTCGGTGGCCGCGATCCGGTTGGCGGGACGCGGCGGCGCGCCGGTCCTGCTGGGCGACGTGTTCGACCCGCTGCCCGCGATGGGCCTGTGGCAGACGGTGTTGCTGGTCGACGGCAACGTGGGCCTCGGCGGGGACCCGTGCCGCATCCTGGGGCGGGCCGCCGAGCTGCTGGCGCGGGGCGGCCGGTGCGTGGCCGAGTTCGACGCCGAGAACATCGGCATCCGCTCCCGCTGGGTCCGGCTGGAGTCCGCGTGCGAGGTCGGGCCTTGGTTCCGCTGGGCGTCGGTCGGGGTCGACAGCGCCGCCGCCCTCGCCGCCCAGGTCGGCCTGACGCTGACCGGGGTGCGGCTGATCGGCGACCGGGTGATCGCCTGCCTGGCGGCCATGTGAGCGTGTCGCAGGCCGACCGGCGCGACGCCGACAGCAAACTGCGCCAACGCTCGAAACAGCACGTAAGCCCTCAGGGCAACCACCCGCCGGATGTCTTTTCGATGTCGGGCGTTACGTCGACGCAAACGTCAGTTTCGGACCTGGGGCCGGGGGTACGCTGCCCTCACACGACGGCAAGGAGGCCGAGTATGACATCGTGCGCGAAGTGGTTGCTGCGGGCGCGCCCCGGCGACTACGCGCTGGCCTTGAGCGTCGCGGGTGCTTCGCTGCCGGTGGTCGGCAAACACCTCGAGCCGTTGGGCGGCCTCACCGCGATGGGCATCTGGGGCGCCCGGCACGCCCCCGACTTCTTCTCCGGGATGACCAAGCCGCGCCAGCCGAAGGTCAGCCCCGAACCGCCCCGGGACCCGGTGAGCGCGCGCGACGTGTCCGTCGCGGCCCTGCGGGGGATCGTGTCGGCGGGGGACCTCGAACTGGACTGGCCGGCGGCGCTGCGGACGCCGCCGATCTGGGACGCGATGCGTCAGCGTCGCTACCTCCACCGTCGCGCGGTCCACTACGGCGACCACCCCGCCCAGGTGCTCGACGTGTGGCGCCGCAAGAACCTGCCCGCGCACCCCGCGCCGGTGCTGATCTTCGTGCCGGGCGGCGCCTGGGTGCACGGCAAGGCCATGGGCCAGGGCTCCGCCCTGATGTCGCGTCTGGCCGAGCTGGGCTGGGTCTGCCTGGCGATCGACTACCGCGTCGCCCCGCACCACCGGTGGCCGCGGCACATCATCGACGTCAAGACCGCCATCGCGTGGGCGCGCGCCAACGTCGACAAGTTCGGCGGCGACCGCGATTTCGTCGCCGTCGCGGGTTGTTCGGCCGGCGGCCACCTGTCCGCGCTGGCCGGGCTCACCCCCGACGACCCGCGGTACCACGCCAAGCTGCCCGAAGGCGCCAACACCGAGGTCGACGCGGTGGTCGGCATCTACGGTCGCTACGACTGGGAGGACCGCTCCACGCCCGAGCGGGACAGGTTCGTCGACTTCCTCGAGCGGGTGGTGGTCAGGAAGAGGATCGACCGTCATCCCGACGTGTTCCGCGACGCGTCGCCGATGGCGCGCGTGCACCGAAATGCGCCGCCATTCCTGGTGATTCACGGCAGCAAGGACAGCGTCATCCCCGTCGAGCAGGCGCGCAGCTTCGTCGACCGGATGCGGGCCGTCTCGCATTCGATGGTCGGCTACCTGGAACTGCCCGGGGCCGGCCACGGCTACGACCTCATCGACGGGGAGCGGGCCGGGGCGGCGGCGCACGCGGCTTCGCTGTTCCTCAACCAGGTGTACCGCACCAAGACAAACGCGGCCAAAGAGGTTATCTGAACTGCCGCTGCTGAGTATGGTCCCTCTATGGGTAAGGGGCAGCGGTGAAAAGGCTGAGCGGGTGGGACGCGGTCTTGCTCTACAGCGAGACGCCGAACGTGCACATGCACACGATCAAAGCCGCTGTGATCGAACTCGATTCCGATCGGCGTGACTTCGGCATCGACGCCTTCCGCGAAGTCATCCGCGGCCGCCTGGGCAAGCTGGAGCCGTTCTGCTACCAGCTGGTCGAGATCCCGTTCAAGCTCCACCATCCGATGTGGCGGGAGCACTGCGACGTCGACCTGGAGTACCACATCCGGCCCTGGCGGCTGCCCGCCCCCGGCGGGCGGCGGGAGCTGGACGAGGCCATCGGCCGCATCGCCAGCACCCCGCTGGATCGCAGCCGCCCGCTCTGGGAGATGTACTTCATCGAGGGCCTGGCGAACGACCGGATCGCGGTGGTCGGCAAGATCCACCACGCGCTCGCCGACGGCGTCGCCTCGGCCAACCTGATGGCCCGCGGCATGGACCTGCAGCCCGGGCCGGAGGGCGGGCCGTACGTTTCCGACCCGGCGCCCACCACGCGCCAGCTGATGAGTTCGGCCTTCGCCGACCACCTGCGCCACGTCGGGCGCATCCCGCACACGATCCGCTACACGGCCGAGGGCCTGCGCCGGGTGCGGCGCAGCTCGCGCAAGCTGTCCCCGGAGTTGAGCCGGCCGTTCGAACCGCCGCCGAGCTTCATCAACCACAAGATCACCCCCGAGCGCCGGTTCGCCACGGCCACCCTGGCGCTGGCCGACGTCAAGGAGACCGGCAAACGGCTGGGGGCGACGATCAACGACATGGTGCTCGCCATGTCGGCCGGGGCGCTGCGGACGCTGCTGCTGCGCTACGACGGCCAGGCCGAACCCCTGCTGGCGTCGGTGCCGATGAGCTTCGACTTCTCGCCCGAGCGGATCTCCGGCAACCGGTTCACCGGGGTGCTGGTGGGCCTGCCGACCGATTCCGACGACCCGCTGGAGCGGGTGCGCTGCAGTCACGAGAACGCGATCGCCGCCAAGGAAAGCAACCAGCTGATGGGGCCGGAGCTGGTCAGTCGCTGGGCGGCCTACATGCCGCCCGCGCCCACCCAGGCCTTCTTCCGGTGGGCGTCCGGCCGCGACGGCGACAACAAGATCCTCAACCTGAACATCTCCAATGTGCCCGGTCCGCGTGAACGCGGCCGCGTGGGCGGGGCGCTGGTCACCGAGATCTACTCGGTGGGCCCGCTGACGGCGGGCAGCGGCCTCAACATCACCGTGTGGAGTTACGTCGACCAGCTCAACATCTCGGTGCTGTCCGATGGCGCCACGCTCAAGGACCCGCACGAGGTGACCGAGGCGATGGTCGCCGACTTCATCGAAATACGCAGGGCGGCAGGACTTTCCGAGGAGCTCACCGTCGTCGAAGCGGCGATGGCGCCGGCCTGAGGGCCGCCCCGGAAACGGGACTCTCGACTGGTACCAACGTCATTTCCCCCGGCCGCTAGCATCGTCTGCGACAGCAGCCACCCCTACCCGAAGGAGCTGTGCGGCCCGTGAGCGACGAAGCCAACGAACCCGAAGTCCTGGTCGAACAACGCGATCGGATCCTGATCATCACGATCAACCGGCCGAAGGCCAAGAACGCGGTCAACGCGGCCGTGGCCAACGGACTGGCCGAGGCGGTCGACCGGCTCGACGGCGACCCGGGCCTCTCGGTGGGCATCCTGACCGGCGCCGGCGGATCGTTCTGCGCGGGCATGGACCTCAAGGCCTTCGCCCGGGGCGAGCTGCCCATCGTCGAGGGCCGCGGCATGGGCTTCACCGAGCGGCCGCCCGCCAAGCCGCTCATCGCCGCGGTCGAGGGCTACGCCCTGGCCGGCGGCACCGAGCTGGCGCTGGCCACCGACCTGATCGTCGCGTCCAGGGAGTCCGCCTTCGGCATCCCCGAGGTCAAGCGCGGGCTGGTCGCCGGCGGCGGCGGGCTGCTGCGGCTGCCGCAGCGCATCCCGTCGGCCATCGCCATGGAGCTCGCGCTCACCGGCGACAACCTGCCCGCCGAGCGCGCCCACGAGCTCGGGCTGGTCAACGCGCTGGCCGACCCGGGCAAGGCGCTCGACGAGGCGATCGCGCTGGCCGAGAAGATCGCCGCCAACGGGCCGCTCGCGGTGGCGGCCACCAAGCGGATCATCGTCGAGTCGCGCGGCTGGAGCCCCGAGAACATGTTCGCCGAACAGAACAAACTGCTGGCCCCGGTGTTCGCCTCCAACGACGCCAAGGAGGGCGCGATCGCCTTCGCCGAGAAGCGTCCGCCGCGCTGGACCGGCAGCTGAGCCACCGGCCCGCTCCGCGCCGGTGCCGGGTGATCTAAGCTACAGTCGAACATGACACTTTTGGCCAGCTTTGTAACGCCGTGATACCGGAGAAAGTGCAAGCGTGAGTATTTCGTTGCTGCTGGAGATGGCCGCGTCGAGCAATCCCGACCGCACGGCCGTCGTTTCCCAGGGGGCCTCCGGCTCCCTGCGCCTGACGACGCAGCAGCTCAGCGACCTCGCCGACGGTGGCGCCGCGGTGATCGCCGCGTCGAACGCGAAACACGTGGCCTACGTGGGCACCGGAGGCGCGACGCTGCCGGTGCTGATCTTCGCGGCCGCCCGCGCCGGGGTGGCCTTCACCCCGATCAACTACCGGCTGTCCGCCGACGCCATCCAGGCGCTCGTCGAGCGCCTCCCCGAGCCCCTGGTGATCGTCGACGAGCGCTACCGCGACATGGTCGGCGCGGCCCCCGACCGGGTGATGACCACCGACGAATTCCTGACCGCCGCGCGGGGCGGGGCCGCTGGCTTCGAACCGGCGTTCCCCGACCCGGAGTCGGTGGCGATCGTGCTGTTCACCTCCGGCACCACGTCGCAGCCCAAGGCCGTCGAACTGTCGCACAACAACCTGACCAGTTACGTCACCGGCACGGTGGAATTCGAGTCGGCCGGCGACAGCGACGCCGCGCTGATCTGCGTGCCGCCCTATCACATCGCCGGGGTGGGCGCCGCCCTGTCCAACCTGTACGCCGGGCGCAAGATGGTCTACCTGCCGAATTTCGATGCGCAGGAATGGATTCGGCTGATCAACGCCGAAAGCGTCACGACCGCGACCGTGGTGCCCACCATGCTGGACCGCATCGTCGCCGCGCTCGAGACCGGCGGCCACGAGCTGCCCTCGCTGCGCAACCTGGCCTACGGCGGTTCCAAGGTGGGGCTGCCGCTGGTCCGCCGGGCCCTCGAGCTGCTGCCGCACGTGGGCTTCGTCAACGCCTACGGACTGACCGAGACGAGCTCCACCATCGCGGTGCTGACCCCGGACGACCACCGGGCGGCGCACGGCGCATCGGCGGCTCCGGTCGCCAGGCGGCTGGCGTCGGTGGGGCGTCCGGTGCCCGGCATCGAGATCGAGATTCGCGACGAGGACGGCAACGTGCTCGGGCCCGGTCAAACCGGGGAGCTGTTCGTCCGCGGCGAGCAGGTCTCCGGGCGCTACACCGGGATCGGTTCGGTGCTCGACGAAAACGGTTGGTTCCCAACCAAAGACATCGCCATGCTGGACGAGGACGGCTACCTGTTCATCGGCGGCCGCAGCGACGACACCATCATCCGCGGGGGCGAGAACATCGCGCCGGCCGAGCTCGAAGAGGTGTTGGTCGAGCACCCGCACGTGCGGGACGTCGCCGTGGTCGGCGTGGAGGATCCGCAGTGGGGGCAGGCCATCGTCGCGGTGGTGGTGCCCCGTCCCGGCGCGGAACCGGATCCCGAGGAACTGCGCGAGCACGTCCGGAAAAGCCTGCGCGGGTCGCGAACCCCCGACCGAGTAGTCTTTCGCGACGAGCTGCCCACGACCCCCACCGGCAAGGTTCTTCGCCGGGAGATCATCGAGATGCTAGAAGGGCTACGTGCATGATCAAGAACGGAACCCGCCTGGCCAGCCAGGTGTGTGACACGCAGGTGATCGTCGTCAGGAGCGCCGACAGCCTCGACGACTTGCGTTGTGGCGGTGCGCCGATGGTGCCGATCGGCGCCGAGCGTTCCGGCGAACCGGACCCGGCCTTCTCCGGCGGCACCGTGATGGGCAAGCGCTACGTCGACGAGACCGGCGCCGAGGTGCTGGTGACCAAGCCGGGCGCCGGGAGCCTGAGCGTCGGTGCGACCGCGCTGCAGCTCAAAGAGGTCAAGCCGCTGCCGGCCAGCGACTGAGCCGTCACTCGGCGATCTTGTTGCGGACCACGAATTCCCTTGCCTTGATGAGGAATTCGAGTTGATCGCCGACCTGGCGCAACGGGTCGATGCTGCCCGTCGAGCGGGACAGCACGATGGCGCCTTCCAGGGCGGCGATTGACATCACCGCCAGCGAGGCCGCGCAGGGCTCGTCGAAGCCGTCGTGGGTGAACGCCCGGGTCAGCGCGGCGCACCAGCGGCCCAGGATGGCGCCGGCCTCGGCGGAGAGCTTGGCGTCGTCATCGTCCGAGCCGATCGCCGCGGCCACCACGGGGCAGCCCGCGTTGAAGCCGCCCTCGGTCAGCTTGCGCTCCCAGAATTCGACGAACTTGCCCAGCAGCACCCGGGCGCCCTGCTCGGCGGCGTCGTCGATCATCGCCGTGATGGCGTCACCGGAATACCGCAGCGCCTCGATCAGGATCTGATTGCGGCCGTCGGGAAAGTGGTAGTAGACCGAACCGCGTGGCGCGCCGCTGCGGGCCAGCACCGCGTCGATGGTCACGCCGGCGGCGCCTCGTTCGCGCATCACCTCGGCTGCGCTGGCCAGCATTTTCTTGCGCGTGCCGCCGCGCTTGGTAGGGGGGATGTCCTGCACGGTCTCGCTCGTGGTCGCCACTCTCGTGCCTCCCGGGGCCAACGTCACGCAGCGTGCGAATGCCGCAGTACCGGCCAATGCATGCCGCGCGGGCTGAAGCGGAAACTCCGGCGCTTCAGGTCGGGCATCTCGCGGGTGAATTGATAGCCGCCGATGTTCAGCTCGATGATCCACATGATTCTCTCCCGGCCTGTGCGCCGACCATGATTATGCTGAGAAGCATATAAGACATCGGTCCAGTAACCAAATCAACTTCCTAGAAAACCGCAAAAGCACGGTAAATTCGCATTTTGGACCGCTTCTGCGGTGGTGTGCGGAATCGCGGCCACCGGCGTTCTATGCTGTTTTGCATAATTTTGGCGGCCGGGGAGGGCCGGAAACGCCGAACGTGCACCCACCGCGAGAAATCAGCGAAAACCTCGCGGTCAGTGCACGTTCGGTGCGGACGCTCAGGCGTCGATGGTGTGGCCCATCGGCATCAGGACGCTCTTCTGCTGCGTGAAGTGCTCGACACCCTCGGGGCCGTTCTCGCGGCCGATGCCCGAGTTCTTGTAGCCGCCGAACGGGCAGCACGGATCGAAGGCGTACCAGTTGATCGCGTAGGTCCCGGTGCGGATCTTCTCCGAGACCGCGATGCCGCGCTCGATGTCGGCGGTCCACACGCTGCCGGCCAGCCCGTACACCGAGTCGTTGGCGATCTTGATCGCGTCCTCCTCGGTGTCATAGGGGATGATGCTCAGCACGGGGCCGAAGATCTCCTCCTGCGCGATCGTCATCTTGTTGTCGACGTCGGCGAAAACGGTGGGCTGCACGAAGAATCCGGTGTCCAGGCCCTCGGGGCGGCCGCCGCCGCAGACCAGCCGCGCACCCTCCTCGATGCCCTTGGCGATGTAGCCCTCGACCCGGGCGCGCTGCTTCTCCGAGATCAGCGAGCCGATCTGGGCGGCCGGGTCCGACGGCAGGCCCACCGGCAGCGCCTGCACGAAATTGCTGACGGCGTCGACGATTTCGTCGTACCGCGAACGCGGGGCCAGGATGCGGGTCTGGGCCACGCAGGCCTGCCCGCTGTTCATGATCCCGGAGAACACCAGCATCGGGATCGCGGAGGGCAGGTCGACGTCGTCGAGGACGATGGCCGCCGACTTGCCGCCGAGCTCCAGGGTGCACGGCTTGAGCATGTCCGCCGCGCGCCGGCCGATCTCCTTGCCGACCGCCGAGCTGCCGGTGAACGAGAAGAGGTCGACGTCGGGGTTCGACGTCAGCGCCTGTCCGGTCTCGATGCCGCCGGGCACCACCGACAGCACGCCCTCGGGCAGACCGGCCTCGGCGAAGGCCTCCGCCAAAGCGTTTGCGCTGAGCGGGGTTTCGGCGGCGGGCTTGAGCACCACGGTGCAGCCGGCGAGCAGGGCCGGGCCGAGCTTGTTGACGGCGAGGAACAGCGGCACGTTCCACGCGACGATCGCGCCCACCACGCCGATCGGCTCGCGGTGGACGATGCTCTGCCCGTAGCCCCCCGTGCGGACCTCTTTCCACTTGACCTGCTCGACGGCCGGGCCGGCGAAGAAGTTCAGCGCGCCGATCGAACTCATCCAGTGCATGGTTTCGACGCTGGTCGGCGGCTGGCCGGTCTCGCCCGCCAGGAGGCCGGTGAACAGGTCCTTGCGCTCCTCCATCAGCTTGAGCGCGTTGGCGATCACAGCGGCGCGCTCCTTGGGCGGCGTCGTGGGCCACGGCCCGTTGTCGAAGGCCGCGCGGGCCGCGGCGACCGCGGCGTCGACGTCGGCGGCCGCCGCCAGCGGCACCTTGCCGACGTACTCGCCGGTGGCCGGGCAGCGCACCTCGATCACCTCGTCGGTCGACGGCTCGGTCCACTTGCCGCCGATGAAAAGCTTGTCGTATTCGGTCTTGCTGTCGGTCATAGTCGGCCGCTCCTCCTCGTCGCTCCGCGTTGCGTCGTCACAGCGGGCATGGCGCCACCCTACCCAAGCAAGGGCGAAACGAGAACATGTTTCAGTACCGGGGCGACAGCACCAGGACCAGATTGCTGACGGCGAACTCGCGCAGCAGCGGCACCGACGTCACCCACCACGCCCATCGGGGGTGGTAGCGGGGAAATGCGGCGACCGCCGCCCCCGTGCTCGCGGCCCATGCCAGGCCGTCGGACGCGGACACGGCAAACAACGACGACCCGTAGTTGTTTTTCGCGGGATGGCCGTGTTTGCGGGCGTATCGGGCGGCGGCGCGGGCGCCGCCGAGGTAATGGGTCAGGCCCATCTCGTGGCCGCCGAACGGGCCGAGCCACACGGTGTAGGAGAGCACGGCCAGGCCGCCCGGCCTGGTCACCCGCAGCATCTCGCCGCCCAGCTGCCAGGGCCGCGGCACGTGTTCGGCGACGTTGGACGACAGGCAGATGTCCACCGAGTCGTCGGCGAACGGCAGGGCCATGCCCGAGGCGCGCACGAAGGTTCCGCGCCCGCTCGCGCTCGGGGGTCCGGCCGCGTGCATCTCGCTCGGGTCGGGTTCGACGCCCAGATAGCGGATTCCGGCCTCGGCGAAGGCTTCCGAGAAGTACCCGGGCCCGCCGCCGACGTCGAGCAGGGTGCGGCCGGCCGGGGCCTCGCCGTGCGCGGCCAGCCACAGGTCACCGACCATCGCCGCGGTGTCGGCCGCCAGGGCGCCGTAGAACCGGGCCGGATCCGACCGCTCGAAGCGGAACTCGGACAGCAGCCGCAGCGCGCGGGCCAGCGTCGCCCGCCGCGCGAAAACTCGGGTGGGGGACGGGGCGGCGGCCACCGGCCAACCCTACGCAGCGCCGGCGCCCGGCACCGTCGGGCTAGGCTGACCAGTGATGTCCGCCCTCCGCTCCGTACTCCTGCTGTGCTGGCGCGATACCGGGCACCCGCAGGGCGGGGGCAGCGAAGCCTACTTGCAGCGCATCGGCGCGCAGCTGGTCGCGTCCGGGATCGACGTCACGCTGCGCACCGCCCGCTATCCCGGCGCGCCGCGGCGTGAAGTGGTCGACGGTGTGCGCATCGACCGCGCGGGCGGCCGCTACTCCGTCTACGTCTGGGCCCTGTTGGCGATGGCGGCGGCGCGCCTGGGGCTCGGACCGCTGCGGCGGGTCCGGCCCGACGTGGTCGTCGACACCCAGAACGGCCTGCCGTTCCTCGCCCGCCTGGTGTACGGCCGGCGGGTGGTGGTGCTCGTGCACCACTGCCACCGCGAGCAGTGGCCGGTGGCCGGCCCGGTGCTCGGCCGGCTCGGCTGGTTCGTCGAGTCGACGCTGTCGCCGCGGATGAACCGCCGCAACCAGTACGTGACGGTGTCGCTGCCGTCGGCCCGCGACCTGGTGGCGCTCGGCGTGGAGAACGCGCAAATCGCGGTGGTACGCAACGGCCTGGACGAGGCCCCGGCTCGCACGCTGTCGGGCCCCCGCGCCGCCGCGCCGCGGGTGGTGGTGCTCTCGCGGCTGGTGCCGCACAAGCAGATCGAAGACGCGCTGGAGGCCGTCGCCGAGCTGCGGCCGCGCGTCGGTGGCCTGCACCTCGACATCGTCGGCGACGGCTGGTGGCGCCAGCGGCTCGTCGACCACGTGCGCCGGCTCGGCATCCCCGACGCGGTGACGTTCCACGGCCACGTCGACGACGTGACCAAACACCATGTGCTGCAAAGCGCGTGGGTGCAGCTGCTGCCCTCGCGCAAGGAGGGGTGGGGCCTGGCGGTCGTCGAGGCGGCGCAGCACCGGGTGCCGACCATCGGCTACCGGTCCTCGGGTGGCCTGTCGGATTCGATCGTCGACGAGGTGACCGGCATCCTGGTGGACACCCGCGCCGAGTTGGTGGACCGGCTCGAGGAGTTGCTGTCCGACCCCGTGCTGCGCGATCAGCTCGGCGCCAAGGCGCACATCCGCAGCGGCGAATTCTCCTGGCGGCAAAGCGCCGACGCCATGCGCACCGTGCTGGAGGCCGTGCGGGCCGGCGACTTCGTCAGCGGCGTGGTGTGATCCGGCGGCCACCGCGCCGCGAGACATAATCCATTGCGCGCCGCGCCGGCGTGTCGTCGCACCCGGTTACGTGTCGTCGCGCCGGAGCCGGCCGATCAACGTGTCGTCGCGCCGGAGCCGGCCGATCAACGCGCCGGCGCCGCCCACGATCAGCGTCGCCAGCCACGCCAGGTGGGCGAGCAGCGTCGCCATGCGTGTGCCGGCGGGCACCCGGGCGGTGTCGCCGCCGAGGCGATAGAGCGCGAGGTCGCCGTCGCGGTAGACCGGCGTCAGCGCATCCAGGGTGCGGGCGGACGCCCCCATGTCGCCGGCCGTGTCCGACTCCACCACCAGCCAGCCCACGCCGGCGGTTGCGAGCGCGGACGGATCGGGCCCGCTCAACAGCAACTGCTGCACCGCGCGGGCGTGGTTGCCCTCGCCCGGGATGACGGTTCCCGAGATGACCAGGTCGCCGGTGCTCAGCACGTCGGCGCGCACCCAGCGGGGCAGCGGGTCCAGCACCGGCGCGCGGCCCGCCCAGGTGTAGAGCCGCATGGTGCCGGCCGGCAACGCGGCCACCGCCGCGGGCCGCGCGTTGATCGCGGCGGCCACCGCCGCCCACCCGCGCGGATACTGCACGGGCGAAACCTGGCCCCACGCCCCCCAGGCCAGGTCGGGCAGCGCGAAGATCAGCGCTAGGCAGCAGACCGGCGCCGTCACGGCCGGCCACAGCCACCGCCGCAGCGTCACCACCGAGCCCGCACCCGCCAGCGCATAGCCCGGCACGGCCAGCGCCACCCACTTCTGCCCGTCCCGCAGCACGCCGAAGCCGGGCGCGGCGTCGACCAGCGCGCCCAGCAGGTGCAGGCCCGGCCCGGTCGCCAGCGCGGCCGGAACCAGCACGGCCACCGCCGCCAACGCCAGCAGCGGTCGCGCCGCCGGGCGGCGCAGCGCCGTCGGCAGCCCGGCCGCCACCACGCCCAGCAGCACCACGGCCGACGCCACCGCGAACATCGTGGTCCGCGAGATCGGCACCGCCTCGACGTTCCAGATGCCGCCGAGGCCGGCCAGGCTGCCCAGCGTGCCCAGGCCCGGTTCGGCGCGCGGCGCGAACGCCGCAACCCCCAGCGCGTTCGCCGCGGTGTGGGACGGCAACGACGCGCCCAGCGCCGAGGCGGTCAGCCAGGGCAGCGCGGCCGTCAGCGCGACACCCAGCGTCACCGCGGCGCACAGCGAACGGGACCGGCCGGCGCCGCACGCGGGCACGCACACCAGCCCCACCGCCGCGGCCAGCAACAGTCCCGTCGGCGTCAGCCCGGCCAGCGCGATCCAGAAGGCCAACCCGAAGAACGAGCCGGAACCCGCCCGCAGCCGCAGCATCGCGGTCGCGACCCAGGGCAGGCAGCCGTAGCCGACCAGCAGGCTCCAGTGCCCCTGCAGCAACCGCTCGGCGACGTAGGGATTCCAGATCGCCAGGGTGATGGCGACGAACTGGCCGGCCGCGCCGGCGTCGGGGAGCGCCGTCGCGACCAGTCGGGCCGCGCCCCATCCCGCGAGCCAGAGCCCCAGCACCAGCAGCGCCTTCACCACCACGCCGCCGTCGAGCACGTGCGAGGCCAGCGCCAGGACGAAGTCCTGCGGGGTCGCGCGCGCCGCCGACGTCAAGCCCAGCGCGGTATCGGAGAGATAGGAGCGCGGCGTGGACACGGCGTCGCGCAGCAGCAGGTACCCGGGCCCGAGCAGCGGCCCGACCACCAGCAGCGCCAAGACCAACGCGTACCCGGGCCGGGTCCAGCGCACGCGGCGGGCTATTCCCGTTCGGGCGGACCGGTGGGCTCGGGCGGCCCCGACTCGGGTGGCTCGTCGGCGCCCAGGGTGGGCGCGTCGGCGCCGGCGTCATCGCGCGACGTCGGGCGCTGCGTGGGCAGCTTCTCGGTCTCGGCCTCGGCACCCGGCACCGGCTCCTCGAGCCCGCTGCGACCGAAGAAGTCCTGGTCACCGCGGTCCAGGCCGGGATCGGTCAACGCGCTCTCGGTCCGCAGGCTGAACGAGGCCAGCAGGCCGCCGGCGACCAGCGCGATCACACCGACCGCCGTGAACGTGATCGGCAGCACCCGCGACCACAGCGCCAGCCGGTCACGCTCGTCGCGGGCGGCGTTGACCTGCGATTCGACGGTGTCCTCGTTGGAGGTGACCTTGTAGTCGGCCAGCGTCAGCTCCGGCTTGAGCGGGTCGCGGGCGAAGTAATGGTTGGCGTGCTCGGTCTGCTTGACGATGGTGCCCGACACCGGGTCCACCCAGAAGGTCCGCTGCGCGGCGTAGTAGCGGGTCATGGTGACCTGCTCGGCCGGGTCGCCGCCCTGCAGGCCCCACATCGCCGCGGAGGCGGTGAACTTGGAGTCCGTCGCCTGGTCGGCGTACAACGACGGGTACGCGACGGGCGCCACCAGCTTGCCGTCGGCGTTGTAGCCGACGTTCTGCGTGAACTTGTACGTGGTCAGGCCGTTGACGTCTTCCTGGCTTTCGTAGTTGACGTCGAACGGCTTCTGCGCGATCGGATCGAAGTAGGGGTACGTCTTCTTCTCGGTGTGGAACGGGAACCGGTAGGCCAGGCCGTCGTGCCGCAGCGGCATCGCGGTGGGCGGGTTCTCGTCGCCGAACGGGCGCGGCTTCTGGACCGAGCCGCCCGGGTGGGTGTCGTCGGAGACGGCCATCGCCGTCTTGCGGTTGAGGGTGACGGTGTCGACGATCGCCAGCAGCAGGCCGCTGTCCTTCTGCTTGTCGGTGCGCCGCAGCGAGGTCCCCACCTGCAGCGTGACCACGTCGGCGTTGGCCGGCGACTCGACGCTGACCTGCTCCTGGGACACCAGCGGCACGTTCTGGTTGACCACGACGTGGTCGGTCGACAGGGACGCGGCGTCGAGCGCGGTCCCGGTGCCGTCGCTGATCAGCGTCGTGTCGAGGTCGAGCGGGACCTTGGTGATCCTGCTGGTGGTGTACGTGGACAACAGCAGGGCGGCGATCAGCAGGGCGGCGCCGAGTCCGATGATCCCGCATGCGGCGAACCGCAACATGACTGCTCGGTTCACGTTGCTGTGCCCTCCTAGTGCTCTCCTGCGAAGTCAGCCGCGACCCACCCCGACCTGAGCAAGCACCGAGGCAAACCCGTTCGACCCTAACAGCAGAACGTAAGGCCCCGGCTTACGAACCTGTTGCTGCCGCGAGCGGGTCCTACGGGTGTACCCAATAGTCCCCGAACCGATCAGATGCAGACTGTGGGGATGACGGATGGCCGGCAGGTGGGTGGGGCGCGCAGCTTCCTGCCCGCGGTCGAGGGGATGCGCGCGTGCGCGGCCATGGGCGTGGTCGTCACGCACGTCGCGTTCCAGACCGGGCACTCCAGCGGCGTCACCGGCCGGCTGTTCGGCCGTTTCGACCTTGCGGTCGCGGTGTTCTTCGCGTTGTCGGGTTTCCTGCTGTGGCGCGGCCACGCCGCGGCCGCCCGCGGCCTGGGCGCTCGCCCCCGCACCGGCCACTATCTGCGCTCCCGGGTGGTGCGCATCATGCCCGCCTACGTGGTGGCGGTCGTCGTGATCCTGACGCTGCTGCCCGACGCGGATCACGCCAGCCCGACGGTGTGGTTGGCCAACCTCACGCTGACCCAGATCTACGTGCCGCTCACCCTGACCGGCGGGCTGACGCAGATGTGGAGCCTGTCGGTGGAGGTCAGCTTCTATCTGGCGTTGCCGATCCTGGCCCTGCTGGCCCGGCGACTGCCGGTCGGCGCGCGGGTGTCGGCGATCGCCGCGTTGGCCGCGCTCAGCTGGGCGTGGGGCTGGGCGCCGATCCATTCGGGATCCGGCACCAACCCGCTCAACTGGCCGCCGGCCTTCTTCTCCTGGTTCGCCGCGGGCATGCTGCTCGCGGAGTGGGTCCACAGCCCGGTCGGGCTGCCGCACCGGTGGGCGCGCCGGCGGGTGGTGATGGCCGCCGTCGCGGCGCTGGCCTACCTGCTGGCGGCCTCCCCGCTGGCGGGCCCGGAGGGCCTGATCCCCGGCACCGCCACCCAGTTCGCGGTGAAGACGGCGGCGGGCTCGGTGGTGGCGTTCGCGTTGGTCGCGCCCTTGGTGCTGGACCGGGTCGACACCTCGCACCGACTGCTCGGCAGCACCGCCATGGTGACGCTGGGCCGGTGGTCCTATGGCCTGTTCGTGTGGCATTTGGCCGCGCTGGCCATGGTGTTCCCGGTGCTGGGGACGTTCGCGTTCACCGGCCGGATGCCCGCCGTGCTGGCCCTCACGCTGCTTTTCGGGTGGGCGATCGCCGCGGTCAGCTTCGGGCTGGTCGAGTCGCCGTGCCGGGAAGCGTTGCGGCGCTGGGAAAAACGGGAACGGCCGGCCGAGGCCCCGGATACCGTCGACGCCGAGGCCGACGCCGTCGCGCCCTAACCGCTGCGGTCCGTCCACTCTTCGAGCGTGTCCGCCGACGGCGGGCAGGCGTCCACCAGCTCCATCAGCCGCGGCCGGTCGGCGGCGGGTCGGCGAGCGTCAGGCCGGCTCGGCGGCCCGCAGCCGCGCGATGATCTCGGCGCGCACCGCCGATCGGCGGGCCTTGCCGGCGTCGTCGCGCAGGGGGGTGTCGACGAATTCGATGAAGTCGGGGGAGGGCGGGATCTTGTAGCCCGCGAGGTGTTGGTGCAGGAACTCCCGTACGCCCGCGGCGTCCAGCGTGGCGCCGCCGGCCGTGTGCACCAGCGCATAGGGCACCTGGCCCAGGTCGCCGGAGTTCGGGTCGGGCACGCCGACCACGAGGCAGGACAACACGTCCGGGTGCGCCGACAGCGCATTCTCGATCTCGGCCGGATAGACGTTGCGGCCGCCGACGGTGAACATGTCGACGCGGCGATCGGAAAGGTACAGAAACCCGTCGGCGTCGAAATGGCCCAGATCGCCGAGGGAATCCCAGCCGTCGCGGTTCTTCGCCGTGGCGCCGACGTAGCGGTAGGTGGGCGCGCTGCCGGCGCCGGGACGCATGTAGATCTCGCCGACGACGCCGGGCGGGCAGGGGTTGCCGTCGTCGTCGAGGACCCGCATCTCCCCGGCCACCACCACGCCCACCGAGCCGCGGTGGGTCAGCCACTGGTCGCCGGAGATGAAGGTCAGCGCCTGTAATTCGGTGCCGCCGTAGAGTTCCCAGACCTTCTCGGGGCCGAGCAGGTTTATCCACGCCTCCTTGATCGCGGGCGGGCAGGGCGCGCCCATGTGCCAGAACCGCCGCAGCGAGGAGAGGTCGTAAGACCCGGGGTCGGCGTGGTAGACGGGCAGCGCCCGTTGCATGATCGTCGGCACCGTCGTCAGGAAGGTGACGCGGTGGTCGGTGATCAGCCGCAGGAACCGCTCGGGATCGAATCGGCTCATCAGCACCAGGTGGTGGCGCATCAGCAGGGCGAGCGTGGCCGTGGTGAAACCGGTGTTGTGCGACAGCGGGATCGGGACCAGGGTGGTGTCGCCCTCCTGCGCGCCCAGGGGGTAGCCGATGGCGGCCGGGATCCGGCTGTCGCCGCCGGATTCGATGAGCTTGGGCCGGCCGGTGCTGCCGCCGGACCCCATCGCCTTCCACACCGGCGACACCGCCTCCGGCAGCGCGGCGTCGGAGCACTCCGGCCCGGGCGTGAAACCCGCTGGCAGGCTTGGCATGTCGGGATGCTCGCGCCCGACCAGCAGGGCGGGTGGGCGCAGCTCCAGCAGCCCCTGCAGCTCCGCGTCGGGCAACCGCGCCGACAGCGGCTGGGGCACCGCGCCCAGCTTCCAGCACGCCACCGCGGCCTGGATCCACTCGACGGAGTTGGGCAGCACCATCGTCACGTAGTCGCCGACGCCGATGCCCCGCTCGGCGTAGGCGCGGGCCAACCGGTTCGTCGAGGCGTCGAGTTCGGCGCGGGTGAGCGTCAGCCCGTCGCAGCTGACGGCCGGCTCGTCGGGCGCGAGTTCGGCCAGGGCCGCGATCTGGGTGCCGATCGGCGGGACCGGCTCACTCATATGCGCCCTGCCGCTCGAAGATGCGGCGGGGATTGTCGACCAGCATGGTATGCAGCTGCTCGTCGGTGACGCCGCGCTCCTTCAGGGCGGGGATGACGTCGTTGTGGATGTGCAGGTAATGCCAATTCGGCGCCATCTGCGGCACCAATTCTTCGGGAAGCGCGTCGAAGTAGCAGTTGGCGTCGTGGGAGAGCACCATCTTGTCGGCGTGCCCGCGTTCGCACATCGTCGCTACGATCTTGACCCGTTCTTCGAACGGCGAGATCACGTCGAGGCCGAAGCGGTCCATGCCGAGATACGACCCCGCAGCGATGAGCTCCTCGAGGTAGCCGACGTCGGTGCTGTCACCCGAATGGCCGATGACCACCCGGCTCAGGTCGACGCCTTCCTCTTCGAAAATTCTTTGTTGCTCGAGCCCGCGGCGCAGCCCCGCGTGGGTGTGCGTGGAGATCGGCACCCCGGTGCGCTTGTGCGCCTGCGCGACGGCGCGCAGCACCCGCTCGACGCCCGGGGTGATGCCGGGCTCGTCGGTGGCGCACTTGAGGATGCCGGCCTTGACGCCGGTGTCGGCGATGCCCTGCTCGATGTCGCGGACGAACATCTCGGTCATGATCTCGGGGCCGTCCAGCAGCCCGCCCGGGCCCTCGTAATGGAACCGGAACGGCACGTCGTTGTACGTGTAAAGTCCGGTTGCCACAACGATATTCAGCCCGGTGGCCGCCGCCACGCGCGCGATGCGCGGGATGTAGCGGCCGAGGCCGATCACGGTGAGGTCCACGATGGTGTCCACGCCGCGGGACTTCAGTTCGTTGAGCCGGTCGATGGCGTCGGCCACCCGGCGGTCCTCGTCGCCCCAGGCTTCGGGATAGTTCAGGGCGATCTCGGTGGTCATGATGAACACGTGCTCGTGCATGAGCGTCACGCCGAGGTCGGCGGTATCGATGGGGCCGCGGGCGGTATTGAGTTCGGACACGGCACTGATGCTAGGTCGACTCGGTGGTCGGACAACAGTGCCGATTTATCCCGGTGCACGCGCCGTTGCAGTACCGTCACCCTCGTCGTCGTTTCGGCCCTCGGGAGGCACCGTCATGCTGCTCGATCCCAACCACTTGCAACGCCGGTACCCGGACCGCCGCTCGGGGGAGATCATGGCGGCGACGGTGGACTTCTTCGAGTCGCGGGGGAAGGCGCGGCTGAAGTCCGACGACCACGAACGGGTCTGGTACTCCGAGTTTTTGGACCACATCGGCCGCGAGCGGATCTTCGCGTCGCTGCTGACGCCGTCCGAGTACGGCGCCGACGATTGCCGCTGGGACACCTACCGGATCAGCGAGTTCGCCGAGATCGTGGGCTTCTACGGGCTGAGCTACTGGTACCCGTTCCAGGTCACCGCGCTGGGCCTGGGCCCGATCTGGATGAGCGACAACACCGACGCCAAGCGCAAGGCCGCCGCGCAACTCGAGGCCGGCGAGGTGTTCGCCTTCGGCTTGTCGGAGCAGACCCACGGCGCCGACGTCTACCAGACCGACATGATCCTGACGCCGTCTAAAGATTCCGAGCACGGCTGGACCGCGAACGGCGAGAAGTACTACATCGGCAACGCCAACGTGGCGCGGATGGTCTCGACCTTCGGCAAGATCGCGGGTTCTGATGAGTACATCTTCTTCGCCGCCGACTCCCAGCACGACCGGTACGACCTGATCAAGAACGTGGTGAACTCGCAGAATTACGTCGCCAACTACGCGCTGCGCGACTACCCGGTCACCGAAGCCGACATCCTGCACCGCGGGCCGGGGGCCTTCCACGCCGCGCTCAACACCGTGAACGTCTGCAAGTACAACCTGGGCTGGGGCGCGGTCGGCATGTGCACCCACGCCATGTACGAGGCGGTCACCCACGCCTCGAACCGCGTCCTGTACGGCACCGTCGTCACCGACTTCAGCCACGTGCGGCGCCTCCTCACCGACGCCTATCTGCGGCTGGTCGCGATGCGGCTGGTGTGCACGCGGGCCTGCGACTACATGCGCAGCGCGTCGGCCGGCGACCGCCGCTACCTGCTGTACAGCCCGCTCACCAAGGCGAAGGTCACCAGCGAGGGGGAGCGGGTCGTCATCGCGCTGTGGGACGTCATCGCGGCCAAGGGGGTGGAGAAGGACACCTTCTTCGAGGCGGTCGCCCGCGAGATCGGTTTGCTGCCCAGGCTCGAAGGCACCGTGCATATCAACATCGGGCTGCTCGCCAAGTTCATGCCCAACTTCCTGTTCGCGCCCAACAGCGAGCTGCCGGTCATCGGCCGCCGCGACGACGCCGCCGACGACGCGTTCCTGTTCGCGCAGGGACCGACCGGCGGCCTGGGCAAGGTGCGCTTCCACGACTGGCGCGCGCCGTTCGACGCCTTCGCGCACCTGCCGAACGTGGCGTTGCTGCGCAACCAGATCGACGTGCTCGCCGACATGCTGGCCGGCGCGACCCCCGACGCCGCGCAGCAGAAGGACGTCGACTTCGCGTTCGCCGTGGGCCAGCTGTTCGCGACGGTGCCCTACGCGCAGCTCATCCTCGAGGAGGCCCTGCTCTCCGACGTCGACGAGACGTTGATCGACGGGATCTTCGCCGTGCTGGTCCGCGACTTCAACGGCTACGCCGTGGAGCTGAACGACAAGCCCGCGACCACCGACGAGCAGGCCCGCTTCGCGATGCGGATGATCCGCCGCCCGGTCCACGACCCGTCGCGTTACGCGCAAATCTGGAAGGAGCACATCCTTCCGCTCAACGGCGCGTACCAGATGCGGCCGTAGGCCCGTCGTCGGCCGGGCGCTCGGCGCGAGGCCCGAGTGTCACGCTGGCGTGGCGCTCGGGGGGCGGCGTCACGCCAGCGTGACGCTCGATGGCGGAGCGGGCAGCGTCTACCCTTGACTGTGACACAGCTCACCGTAATATGACCAGTGGTCATCGACGTCAGGAGGACGCATTGCCAACGGTGACTTGGGCGCGGGTCGACCCCGCCCGGCGCGCCGCCATCATCGAGGCGGCGGAGCACGAGTTCGGGGCGCACGGGTTCTCCCGGGGCAGCCTCAACGTCATCGCGCGGCGGGCCGGCGTCGCCAAGGGCAGCCTGTTCCAGTACTTCGCGGACAAGCGTGACCTGTACGCGTTCATCGCCGACATCGGCAGTCAACGGGTGCGCTCGTACATCGAGGAGCTAATCCGCGAGCTCGACCCGAGCCGGCCGTTCTTCGAGTTCCTCACCGACCTGCTCGACGCGTGGGTCGCCTACTTCGCCGAACACCCGCGGGAACGCGCCCTGCACGCGGCGGCCAGCCTCGAGGTCGACACCGACGCCCGCGTCAGCGTGCGCAGCGTCATCCACCGGCACTACCTGGAGGTGCTGCGCCCCCTGGTGCGCGACGCGCAGGTGCGCGGCGACCTGCGCGCCGATTCGGACACCGACGCGCTGTTGTCGTTGCTGCTCTTGATCTTTCCGCACCTGGCGCTGGCGCCCTACATGCGCGGATTGGATCCGATTCTCGGGCTGGACGAGCCCTCGCCGGAGCAACCGGCGCTGGCGGTGCGCCGGCTCGTCGCGGTGCTGGCGGCCGCATTCTCGGCCCCACCGCACCCGGCCCCACAACAAGCAGCCCCACAGCAATCCGAGGAGGTCACATGACACGCACCCATACGAACTCGATGGTCAAAGGGGGGCTCAACTGGGACAGCCTGCCGTTGCGGCTGTTCGCCGGCGGCAACGCGAAGTTCTGGAACCCGGCCGACATCGACTTCTCCCGCGACCGCGCCGACTGGGAGCAGTTGACCGAGGACGAACGCCACTACGCGATCCGGCTGTGCGCGGAGTTCATCGCCGGCGAGGAGGCGGTGACCGAGGACATCCAGCCGTTCATGTCCGCGATGCGGGTCGAGGGCCGGCTGGGCGACGAAATGTATTTGACGCAGTTCGCCTTCGAGGAGGCCAAGCACGTTCAGGTCTTCCGGATGTGGCTCGACGCGGTCGGCGTCACCGAGGATCTGCACCAATACCTCGACGACATCCCCACCTACCGGACGATCTTCTACGAGGAACTGCCGGACTGCCTCAACGCCCTGTCGGTCGACCCCTCGCCGGCCGCGCAGGTCCGGGCGTCGGTCACCTACAACCACATGGTCGAGGGGATGCTGGCGCTCACGGGCTACTTCGGCTGGCACAAGATCTGCGTCGAGCGGGGCATCCTGCCCGGCATGCAGGAGTTGGTCCGGCGCATCGGCGACGACGAGCGACGCCACATGGCGTGGGGAACGTTCACCTGCCGCCGCCATGTCGCCGCGGACGACGCCAACTGGGGCGTCTTCGAAACGCGCATGAACGAGCTGATGCCGCTGGGGTTGCGCCTCATCGAGGAGGGCTTCTCGCTGTACGACCCGATGCCGTTCGGCCTGTCGGTGGACGAGTTCATGCAGTACGCGGCCGACAAGGGCATGCGGCGCTTCGGCACGATCTCCAGCGCCCGCGGGCGGCCGCTGGAGGAGATCGATCTCGATTACTCGCCGCTGCAGCTCGAGGACACCTTCGCCGACGAGGACGAGAAGGCCCTGGCGGCCGCGTCCGCCTGAGGGCGCTACTCGACCTTGCTGCCGCCGGCGGCGGAGCCGCTTTCCGATTCGCCGACCCACACGGTCTTGGCGTTGACGAATGCGCGGATGCCCAGGCCGGCGAGTTCGCGGCCGTATCCGGAACGCTTGACGCCGCCGAACCCCAGCTCGGGGTAGGACACCGTCATGCCGTTGATGAACACCTGGCCGGCCTCGATGTCGTCGATGAAGCGCTGCTGCTCGGCCTCGTCGTTGGTCCAGGCGTTGGATCCCAGCCCGAAGGTGGTGGCGTTGGCGATCTCGATCGCTTCGTCGATGTCCTTGGCCCGGTACATCGACGCCACCGGGCCGAACACCTCTTCGGTGTAGAGCGCCATGTCCTTGGTGATGTCGGTGACCACCGTCGGCGGGTAGAACCACCCCGGGCCGTCGACGGGCTTGCCGCCGAGCCGGATCGTGGCGCCCGCCGCGGCCGCGTCGTCGACCTGTTTGGCGATGTCGTCGCGGCCGGACTCGGTGGCCAGGGGGCCCACGTCGGTGTCGGGGTCGGTCGGGTCGCCGACCTTGAGCGCGGCCATCCGCTCGGTGAACTTGTCGACGAACGCGTCGTAGATGTCGGTGTGGACGATGAACCGCTTCGCGGCGATGCAGGACTGGCCGTTGTTCTGGACGCGCGCGGTGACCGCGGTCTTGGCGGCCTCGTCCAGGTTCGCCGACGGCATCACGATGAAGGGGTCGCTGCCGCCGAGCTCGAGCACGGTGGGCTTGATCTCGTCGCCGGCGATGGCCGCGACCGACTGCCCGGCCGGCTCGCTGCCGGTCAGCGTGGCGGCCGCGACCCGCGGGTCGCGCAGGATGCGCTCGACGGCGCTGGCCGAGACCAGCAGCGTCTGGAAGCAGCCCTCCGGGAAGCCGCCGCGGGCGATGACGTCGGCCAGGTAGAGCGCCGACTGCGGCACGTTGGAGGCGTGCTTGAGGATGCCGACGTTGCCGGCCATCAGCGCCGGCGCGGCGAACCGGACGGCCTGCCACAGCGGGAAGTTCCACGGCATGACGGCCAGCACCACCCCGAGCGGTTGGTAGCGGGTGTAGGCCCGCTTGGCGCCGACCGCCTGCGCGTCGGCCGGCTCGTCGGCCAGCAGCCGCTCTGCGTTCCGCGCGTAGTAACGAAAGCCCTTGGCGCACTTGAGCGTTTCGGCCTTGGCCGACTTCAGCGTCTTGCCCATCTCCTGGGTCATCATCGCGGCGACGTCGTCGGCTTCCTGCTCCAGGAGATCGGCGGTCGCGTTTGCCCACTGGGCCCGCTGGGCAAAGGTGGTGTTATGGCGGTAGTCCTGGAACCGGGCGTAGGCGCGGGCGATGGCTGCGTCGACTTCTTCGTCGGTCGCCGGGGTGAAGGTTTTGACGGTCTCGCCGGTGGCCGGGTTGATGGTGGCGATGGGCACGCTGACATCCTTCGCTTCGGGGTTGGTAGAAGGTCCAACACCCAGCCTGCCACTATCGTTCCCTCAAGGGAGGTGCCGGATGAGTAAAGCCGCCGAGCTGATGGTCAAGTGCCTGGAAAACGAAGGCGTTTCCGTGGTCTTCGGCCTGCCGGGGGAGGAGAACATCCGCTTCGTGCAGGCGCTGGCGTCGTCGGGCATCCGGTATGTGCTGACCCGGCACGAGCAGGGCGCGGCCTTCATGGCCGAGATGTACGGGCGGGTCACCGGGCGTGCGGCCGTGGTGTCGAGCACGCTGGGGCCCGGCGCGATCAACATGCAACTCGGGGTGGCCGACGCCACCACGAACAGCACTCCGTTGGTCGCGATCTCCGCGCAGGTGGGTCACGACCGGGAGTTCAAGGAGTCGCACCAGTACGTCGACCTGGTGTCGATGTTCGCGCCCATCACCCGGTGGGCCGCCGGGGTGCCGACCGCGCGCGCCATCCCCGAGATGTTCCGCAAGGCGTTCAAGGTCGCCGAGACCGAACGCCCGGCGGCCGTCTACCTGGCCGTCCCCGAGCACATCGACGCCGACGAGACCGACTATGACCTGACGCCGTTGCCGCGCAACGTCGTCCGCCCCGACGCGCCGGCGCCCGGCCAGGTGGAGCGCGCGGTCGACATCCTGCGCAACGCGAAGCGGCCGGTGGTGCTGGCCGGGCACGGCGCCGCCCGCGGCAACGCCACCGCGGCCCTGGTCCGCTTCTCCGACCAGTTCGGCATCCCGGTGGCCAACACCTTCCACGGCAAGGGCGTGATGCCCGACGACCACGCCAACAGCATCGGCACCCTGGGGTTCATGCAGCACGACTACGTCAACTTCGGCTTCGACAACGCCGACGTGGTCATCGCCGTGGGCTACGAACTGCAGGAGTTCGACCCCGTCCGGATCAACCCGCAGGCCGACAAGAAGATCATCCACATCCACCGGTTCCCGGCCGAGGTCGACGCGCACTATTCGGTCGACGTCGGGATCATCGGCGACATCAGCTCCTCGTTGGATGCGTTGACCGACGGCCTCAACGGGCACGCCTACGAGGCCGATCCCGAAGTTCCCGGCCATGGCCTGCTCGCCGAGGAATTCACACGCGGGCAACAGGATTCGCGCTACCCGCTGGCCCCCGCGCGGGTGGTGGCCGATACCCGCGCCGCGCTGGGCCGCAGCGACGTCGTCCTGGTCGACACCGGCGCCACCAAGATGTGGATGGCGCGGCTCTATCCGACGTATGAGTGCAACACCTGCCTGGTGTCGAATGGCTTGTCCACCATGGGTTTTGCGTTGCCCGGCGCGCTCGGTGTCAAGCTGGCGCGGCCGGATTCGAAGGTGCTGGCCGTTGTCGGTGACGGCGCGTTCCTGATGAACTCCCAGGAAATCGAGACGGCCGTCCGCGAGCGGATACCACTGGTCGTGCTCATCTGGGAGGACGGCGGATACGGCCTCATCGAGTGGAAAATGGACCTCGAGCTCGGCGCGCACTATTACGTGAAGTTCGGCAACCCGGACGTGGTGACCTACGCGGAAGGCTTTGGTGCCAAGGGGTATCGGATCAACAGCGCGGACGAACTGTTGCCGACGCTGCGGGCCGCTCTCGACGATGACGGCGTGTCGGTGATCTCCTGCCCCGTCGACTACTCGGAGAACCTGCGGTTGACCGATCGGCTCGGCGAGCTGGACGAGACGCTGTAGCTCACGGGCACATCCAGGCCAGGGGCGGGCAGACGCCGGTGTTGGGCGGCAGCCGCAGTCCGGGTGGCTGGCCCTGGACGATCAGCGCGGGCAGGCCCGAGTCGGGCGCGAAGTAGTAGGTATGGCAGACGTTGGGGTCCCAGTCCGGCATCCGCCGCATCTGGCCAACGTTCGGGCACCACATCTGGCTGCAGATGTGCGAGGTGTAGCAGCCCGGGGGTCCCTCGGGCGGGCCGCATTCCGGCGGCTGGTGGGCGCCATTGTTGGTTGAGCAGGCGGCGTTGGCGGTGCCCGCGCCCAGCATCAGATCCGCCGTCCACAGCGAGCCGGACAGGGCCAGCGCCGTGGCCAGCCCCGCGAGTGCTGGTCTCATCTTCGGCTCCTTCGTTGGCCTCGCAATTCTCTCTCCTGCCCTTCCAGCGGCACAGATAATCGTCGAAACTTTTTGCGCGAGTGTGAATCTGTGGCGATTTTTGGGGGCGTTTCTGAGTTCCTAACGAGAGTCAAGCGGCTTCGGTGGAGTTAAGCGACTTCGGTGGGTTTTATTTTGGGATGGACGGGCCGGTGAG
>NZ_GG770553.1:1048737-1050841 GCF_000164135.1 Mycobacterium parascrofulaceum ATCC BAA-614
ACCCGGTTGCACCGTGCCCGGCTACTACTCCGAAGTCCACCACGTCACCGACTGGGCCACATGCCAGCGCACCGACATCGACGGCCTCACCTTCGCCTGCGGACCCCACCACCGCCTGCTCACACCCGACGGCTGGACCACCCGCAAAAACACCAACGGCGACACCCAATGGATACCACCCCCGCACTTGGATCGGGGCCAGCCCCGCACCAACCCCTACTGGCACTCCGAAAAACTGCTTCGCGACGACGGAGACGGAGACGATGACGCCGCGTAGCTCAGCCGTGCCGCGAGGTGGCCGCGGGCAGCGCCATCGGACGGACATAGCCGCCGATGAGCGTCCGATGCCACCAGGCCCGCTCACGGCGCAGCTCGGCGGGCGTGGTGAAGCGATACTCGTACAACAGCGCACGCACATACCGCGGCGGCGACTCCGGAAAAGGGTTGTGCCGCAACAGGCGCAGCGTGGGCCGGTCGTTGCGCAGCAGCCGCTGCAGGAACGGGGTCAGCCACGGCTGCGCGTAGCTGGGGGAGATGGCGGCGAACCACATCAACCAGTCCAGCCGCAGGTGATAGGGCGCCCATTGCCGTGGCAACCGGCGCACCGCGCCGGGCTTGCCCTTGAATTCGTATTCCTTCCAGACCGTCTGGTCGCCGAGGTGCGCCTCGGCGGTGCCCTCGATGACCACCTCGCGGCGGGTGCGGCCGATACTGCCGAACGCGCCGTAGGTGTTCACCAAGTGAAAAGAGTTGAACGACATGTTCATTCGCTGCCGGTGCGACAGCATGTTGCGCACCGGCCAGTAGCTCATGAACAGCACCGCCGCCGCGAACGCGATGACCAGCGCGGCGAACCACACCGGCGTCGCCGGGAATGCCGGATGATGGCGCAAACCGACCGAACCCACCCACGAATCGTCAATTGCGCTACACGCCAACAGGATCGTCACCCAATTGAGCCAGGCGAAATTGCCCGACGCCACCAGCCACAGCTGGGTGACCACGATGATCGCCGCGGCGATCCCGGCCACCGGCTGAGGCGCGAACAGCCCGAACGGCACGATCAGCTGCGAGAAATGGTTGCCCGCCACCTCGATTCGATGCAGCGGCTTGGGCAGGTGGTGGAAGAACCAACTCAACGGACCCGGCATGGGCTGCGTCTCGTGGTGGTAATAAAGACACGTCAGGTCACGCCAGCAGGGGTCGCCGCGCAGCTTGATCAACCCGGCGCCGAACTCCACCCGGAACAGCAGCAGCCGCGCCGCCCACAACGTGAGCGCCGGGGGCGCCACCTGCTCGTTGCCGAGGAAGATCATCAGGAAGCCGGTCTCGAGCAGCAACGACTCCCAACCGAACGCGTACCAGGTCTGGCCGACGTTGACGATGGAAAGATAGAGCGCCCACAGCGCGAGCCACATCAGCATCGCCGCCCAGAGCGGCACCGCGTCGGCCGCGCCGGCGGCGATCGCCGCGGCCAGGCCCGCACCGAACCAGGAGACCGTCGAGAACAGGCGATCGGAGTAGCGCAGGTGAAACAGGCTGGGCGTCCGCCAGAACGACTGCCCCGCCAAAAACCGTGGGATGGGCTGCATTCCGTGCTCCCCGATGAGCGCCCGGAATTGCGTTGCGGCCGCGACGAAGGCGAGCAGGTAGACCACCGCGGCGCCCCGCTCGAGCGCCTCTCGGCCGAGCCAATATTCGGGTGCGGAAAACCAGCCCATGGCCGTAACTCCTCGGACGGTGGCGGTCACACAGACCCGCATATCCAGTCAAGCAGCCGGTAAACCGCACGCCAATACCCCGAAGGGCTATTCGCCGCGGGACCCGGACACCCGCTCGCGCATCGTCACCGCAGACGCGGCGAGCGCCGCAACCGAAATCAGCGCCAGCAACTGGACGCTCGCGGAATGCCCCGCGTAGCCGTCGACGGACCGCCACGGATGCCGCGACAACATCGCACCCGCCAGGATGAGCCCACCGGCGCTCAGCGCCATCGCGGCGCCGCCGACCCGCCGGTCCCGCAGGCGGTACCGCGCGCCCAGGGCGGCGGCCGTCACGACCACCCCGGCGGCCCCGGCGATCACCGCCCCGCACACCAGGACCG
>NZ_GG770553.1:1051272-1094327 GCF_000164135.1 Mycobacterium parascrofulaceum ATCC BAA-614
AGCGCGAGCAGGGCCAGCAACGGCAGCAGGGCCAGCCCGAACCCCAGCCCGGCGCGGTACGGCGCGTTGGGCGGGAACGTCAGCGTGATGGTGCCGGGGTCGCCGGGCGGCACCACCCAGCCCTGTTGCCAGCCGTTGACGGCCACCGGGGTCAGCCGCGTCCCGCTGCCGGTGCGGGCCACCCAACCGGGGTTGATGCTCTCCGGGATGACCAGCACCCGCGACGTGTCCGACGGGGGAGCCTGCACTTCGCGGCGGTCCGGGCCCCACGCCCGCCACACCGGAGCGGCGACCGCGCCGGGCGCGGCGGCGGGGGTATCCGGCGCGGACAGCTCCGCGCCGTCGACCACGAACTGAGCGCCCGGGCTGATCAACAGCTCCTGCTGGCCGGCCGGCAGCGTGATCGGCTCCCGGTCGCAGGCCTGCGCCGCGACGGGGGCGTCGTCGAGCAGCGCGCCCACGGTGGTGCGGATCGAGGTGTGCACGAACCGGCCCGCGACCGCGATGACCGGGCCGTGGTCGCAGTCCACCGTGACCTCCCTACCGCGGTCGCGGCCGGCGTCGGCGGGCGCCACCGGCTGGCCGTCGGCGCCGAGCACCGCCAGCTCGGCCAGCCCCGGCGGCTTGAGCTGGTCGAAACCCAGCGCGTTGCGGTCGATGACGTCTTCCCAGTCCAGCAGGCTCACGGTGACGGTGTCGGTCAACCGCGGGTGCAGCGCGAGGGTCTGCGGTTCGCCGGGCCGCAGCGCGCGCACCTGCGGACCCTCGCCCAGGTTGACCCCCACCATCGTCGGGTGGGCGGGCAACGCCGACCGGCTCGGCACCAGCCGCAACCCGGTGACCTCGGTGGGCCGCGGCAGCGTGAGCGTCAGCGTGGGCGGGGTCTTGTGCTGCACCACCCGCTGCGGCGCGGTCCACGCGGTGGCCGGGTCGCCGTCGGTGGCCGCGTACGCCGAGCCGAGGACGTCGACTAGGTCGGAGTCGCCCTGGGCGCGGGTGGTGTTCGGCTCGGCGAGCAGGTCGGCCAGCTTCGGCCCCTGCCGCGGCCGCACCCACACCAGCGGGGTCACCGACATGGGCGCCGGAACGGTCAGCGTCCGGCTGAGGTTGACCGGCTCCTCGGGCGCGAGGGCCATCGACGGCGCGCAGCGCACACCGTCGGGCGCCGTCGCGCAGCCCGGCCTGCCGAGCAGCCCGGAACCGACGTCCCAGCCCGCGACGGTCGAGCCCGGTGGCGGCCCGGGAACCCGCACGGTGTGCCGCAGGTCGACCGGGTGGGCGAAGCCGGACGCGTCGTACTGAGTGATCGACAGGTCGGTGATGCCGAATTGCACGCCGGGGGATCCGTCGTCGGTGCCCGAGGCGGTGATGCGCACCCACGGCGTCTCGCCGTAGGGCAGGGCGGAGGCCAGCGGCTTGCCCGGCTCGTCGAACCGCAGCGTCGTGCTGCCGGTGGCGGTTTCGATCAGGATGCGGCGCACCTGCGCGCCGACGGCGGTGGCGCTCGGCGTCAGGGTGATCGCCGCGTTGGTCACGGGGTGGTCGAAGTCCACCCGCAGCCACTGGCCGACCGCGGCCTGCAGCGAGTTGGACACCCACGCGGTCGCCGGGTCGCCGTCGACGGCCGCGACGGGGGAGGTCGCCGGTGCCACGTCGGGCATGGCGGTGGAGTCCGACGACGAGCTCGACACGGTGATCCGCCCGCCGGTCCAGTCGCCGACGACCGGGTCGGCGCCGGGGACCGGATAGTCGGGCACGCGGTTGTAGGTGTGCCGCGCGTCGCCCGGGGCCCGGACGGCCGACGAATGCAGGTCCACCCGGCCGTAGTCGGTCTCGCGCGCGACGGGGGTGTCGGTGACGGTCACCGCCGGCACCGGCAGCCCGGCGCCGCGCGCGTCGGCGGTCATCAGCACGGGACCCAGCGGCGGCTGCCCCCGGAGCCGGCGCCGCTCGTCGAGCCGCTGCAGCACCTCCGGTCCGCCGTCCACCCTCGGCAGCCGGTCCACGTCCGCGAAGTACGGCGCGCCGGAACCGCCGGCCACCCGGTACACCTCGATGGCCGGATACCGCGGGCGCAGGCCGCTGTCGGCCACGAAGCCCGCCAGCGTGCCGGGCCCCACCGGATCGCCGAATTGTGCCACCTTCCGCAGCCCCGGGGACCCGTCGACGGTGCGGTGCACCAGGATCGGGCGCGCCGAGCGCGACGTTTCCGGATCCAGGTCGTTGCGCACCACGAGATACGAAATACCTTGGCGGGCAAGGGTATCGGCGAGGCCGGCCGAGGGCCGCCCGGCGGCGAAGAGGCGTTGCACCGAATCCAGCGCCCGGATGGTCTGCGGCGGGGTCAACGGGATGGAGTCGCGCACACCCCACGGGCTGCCGCCGAGCACCTGCAGCGGCTCGTCGTGGCTGGTGCCCCACACCTGGGTGGCGAACGGCGCACCCGGAACCACCAGCACCCGGCCCGGGACGGGCGTCCCCCTGTTGTGCTGGTCGAGCCAGTCGGCGGTGTCCTGCCAGTACCGGGGGATCGCGCTGAAGGTGCCGGGCGGGGTCAGCCGGCCGGTCCACGCCAGCGAGGTGCTCACCATCAGCGCGGTGAGGATGACGATCGCGACCGCCACCCGCCTGTCGCGCTCGGGGCGGGCGAACGCGCGCAGCCACACCGCGCCGGGCACCGAGCCGGGCAGCGGTATCCGCCCCAGCACCTGGGCGAGTCCCAGCACGATCGGGATCCGGATCACCGACCCCAGCTTGTGCACGTTGCGCAGCGGCGCGCCGCCGGCGTCCAGGAACGCCTGCACCGCGTGGGCCACCGGCGAGCCCAGCCCGCCGCTGTAGCCGGCCGCCATCAACACCACGCCGGTCAGCAGCATCGTCACCAGTCGCCCGCGGGCCGGCATCGCCGGACTGGCCAGTCCGGCCAGCCCGGCGGCGGCCACCAGGCAGGTGGCCACGACGGCCGCCGAGCCGGTCACCAGCGGCGCGCCCGCGGTCGCCGTCGGCGCCACGTACGGGGTCCAGCTCTCGGTGCCGCGCAGGATCTCGGTCAGCGACGACCACTGCGTGGTCACCCCGGACGATTCGATGAAGTCCAGGAACGGCGGGCTGATCGCGCGCAGCATCACCAGCGCCACTGCCCACCACAGGGTCGCCAGGAACAACGCCAACAGCCACCACCCGGTGTAGCGCCACCACAGCCGGTTGGGACGGTGGCACGCCCACCAGATCACCGCGGGCAGGCAGCCGGCCAGCGTGGCGATCGCGTTGACCGCGCCCATCAGCGCGACGGCCAGGCCGGCCTGCGCGGCGAGCGCCCGCACCGACCGGTTCGTGGACGCGCGCGCCCCGTTCAGGGCCAGGATCGTGGGCAGCAACACCCACGGCGCGAGCATCATCGGCAGGGTTTCCGACGAGATGGACCCCAGGGTGGTCAGCACCCGCGGCGACAGCGCGAATGCGGCGGCGCCGATCACCCGTGCCGCCGGGCTGCCGATGCCGAGCGCCTCGGCGACCCGCAACAGTCCCCAGAACCCGACGGTGAGCAGCAGCGCCCACCACAGCCGTTGGGTGACCCATCCCGGCAGCGCAAGCAGGTGGCCGATCGCGAAGAAGGTCCCGTGCGGGAACAGGTACCCGTACGCCTGGTTCTGCGCCTGCCCGAATGGCAGCTCGCTGTTCCACAGGTTGGTGGCCCGGGCCAGGAAGCGCAGCGGGTTGGCGGTGAGATCGAGTTTGGTGTCGGGCGAGATCCGGCCGGGGGATTGGGCGAACGTCAACAGCAGGGCGATCGCGCCGACCAGCCACAGCCAACGGCGCGACACGCGCGCGGCCCGCATACACGGGAGTGGCGGGCCGGCCTCCGCGACGGCCGCCGGATCCGGTGGCGGCGACGCCTCCCCCGCAAGCGGGCGGTGCCCCCGGCTCCCGCCGCTAGCTACGGTTGCCGTACTCGACCCGGTTGAGCACTGACGACTGCGGATCGCCCCCGGGGAGTGGCGGTTTCGTGTCCTGCTGCACCATCAGGGTGATCCCGAAGATCGCTGCCGCGCCGAGCAGCAGACCGACCACCACGCTCGCGGCGGCGGGCGCAATGATCCGGTTCATCAACGGCTCCTTCAAGCATCGGGATACGTGGCGACGGCCTAGCGACAACCTAGCAGAAGCGCGGTCGCGGCCCCCGTGCCCTGGTCAGGGCAGGGTCAGGGCAGACAGTGCCCGTGAAAGCACCGGTCGCCGTACTGCACCAGCTGAGGTCCGAGGGGGCTCGGCTGGGCCGGACGGCCTCGCACGGGCGCCGCGACGTGGTCGGCGACGGCCAGCGTGACGCCGACGGTCGTCGCCATCCCGACCGACAGACCCACCGCGATGCTGGCCGCGGCCAGGGTGAAACCCGTCATGGCTGGCTCCTTCTCGCCCCCCGCTAGCCCAGCTAGCACCTGCCCGGGAATGCCCGCACCGCGGGAGAGGAAAACCTCGCCGCCGCCCACACCCGGAGGTCCGGACCCCGCCGTGAAAGCATGGCCCGATGTCATTTTCGCGCACCATGGCCGCCGCCGGGGCCGTGCTCGCCTCCGTGTCGGCGTTGGTGTCGGGCTGCGCCCACCACGGGGCCCGGCCGCCCGGCCCGACGACCTCGGTCAGCAAGCCGGCGGCCGCCCCCGCCCCGCCGGCGTGCGGCGACCTCACCGCACTGCCGGTCCGCGACAAGCTGGCTCAGCTGCTGATGGTGGGCGTGAAGAACGCCGACGACGCCCGCTCGGTGGTCGACGACTACCACGTCGGCGGCATCTTCATCGGCAGCTGGACGGACCTGTCCATCTTCAAGGGCCCGCTGGCCGACATCGCGGCGAAGGCCGGACCGCTCCCGCTCGCGGTCAGCGTCGACGAGGAGGGCGGCCGGGTGTCGCGGTTGCGGTCGCTGATCGGCGCGTCGCCGTCGCCGCGGGAGCTGGCCCGGACCCAGACCGTCGCCCAGGTGCACGACCTGGCGGCCGAGCGCGGCAAGAAGATGCGCGACCTGGGCATCACCATCGACTTCGCCCCCGTCGTCGACGTCACCGACGCCACCGACGGCGTGATCGGCGACCGGTCCTTCGGCGGCGACCCCAACACCGTCACCGCTTACGCCGGCGCGTACGCGCAGGGCCTGCGCGACGCCGGGCTGCTGCCGGTGCTCAAGCACTTCCCCGGGCACGGGCACGGGTCGGGCGACTCGCACACCGGCGGGGTGGTGACGCCGCCCCTGAGCGACCTGCAGAGCGTCGACCTGGTGCCCTACCGGACGCTGGTGACGGCGGCCCCGGTGGCGGTCATGCTGGGGCACCTGCAGGTCCCCGGCCTGACCGGCGACGAGCCGGCGAGCCTGAGCGCGGCGGCGGTGCAGCTGCTGCGCAACGGCGTCGGCTACGGCGCCCCGCCGTTCAACGGCCCGGTGTTCACCGACGACCTCTCCAGCATGGGCGCCATCTCCGACCGGTACGGCGTCGCCGAGGCGGTGCTGCGCGCCCTGCAGGCGGGCACCGACGTGGCGCTGTGGGTCACCACGGACGAGGTGCCCGCGGTCCTGGACCGGCTGCAGAAGGCGGTGGCCGCCGGCGAACTACCCGCGCAGCGCGTCGACGACGCGCTCGGCCGGGTGGCGACGATGAAGGGCCGCAGCCCCGCTTGCGGCCACTGAAGCGCGCACTGAAGCGCGCCGGTTGCTTACTCTGGAGTCAGATAGACGGCCTAGAGAGGTAAGCGATGGCGGGTGGCACCAAGCGGTTACCGCGCGCTGTCCGCGAGCAACAAATGCTGGACGCCGCCGTGCAGATGTTCTCGGTCAACGGCTACCACGAGACCTCGATGGACGCCATCGCCGCCCAGGCGCAGATCTCCAAGCCGATGCTCTACCTGTACTACGGCTCCAAGGAGGACCTGTTCGGCGCCTGCCTGCACCGGGAGATGGGCCGGTTCATCGACGCGGTGCGCGCCGACATCGACTTCACCCAGAGCCCGAAAGACCTGCTGCGCAACACGATCGTGGCGTTCATGCGCTACATCGACGCCAACCGGGCGTCGTGGATCGTGATGTACACGCAGGCCACCAGTTCGCAGGCGTTCGCGCACGTGGTGCGCGAGGGGCGGGAGCAGATCATCGAGTTGGTCGCCGGGCTGGTGCGGGCCGGCAGTCGCAGCCCGCGCGCCGAGCGCGAAGACGAGATGATGGCCGTGGCGCTGGTGGGCGCGGGGGAGGCGATGGCCAACCAGCTCAGCACCGGCGACATCGACGCCGACGAGGCCGCCGAGCTGATGATCAACCTGTTCTGGCACGGGCTTCGGGGCGCGCCGGAGGAGCGGGAGGCCGCCGCCGCGCTGCCCGAGAAGGGCGGGCCCCGGGCCGCCGGGCGCTAGCCCCTACATTCGTGGGGTGGCTCGACCGCCCGCCCGCCGCAACGTCGACTTCTTCTGTGCCGTGATCATCGTCGGGCTGCTGGCCGGGGTTGCCGGCCTGGCGACCACCACGGTGCTGCGCTTCATCGAGCACGTGACCTACCACTACACCTTCGGGACGCTGTTGACCGGGATCACCGGCAGCAGCCCGGTGCGCCGCGCGCTGGGACCGATGGTCGGCGGTGCGCTGGCGGGGCTCGGCTGGTGGGCGTTGCGGCGCGCCGCGACCATGCCGCCGCTCGCGGAGACCATCGCCCGCCGCGAGCGGATACCGCGGCTGGCGTGGGGGGTCGACGCGCTGCTGCAGGTGCTGCTGGTCGGCTCGGGCGCTTCCCTGGGCCGGGAGGGGGCGCCCCGGCAGTTCGCGGCCGCCCTGGGCGATTGGGGCACCGCGTGGCTGCGACGGCTGACGGCCGGCGACCGCCAGATCCTGCTCGCGTGCGCGGCCGGCGCCGGGCTGGGTGCGGTCTACGCCGTCCCGCTGGCCGGCGCGCTGTTCACCGCCCGGATCATGCTGACCACCTGGCAACCCCGCGCCCTGGGCGCCGCCCTGATCACGTCGAGCCTGGCCGTGGCCGTCTGCTCGGCCGCCACGCACGACGAACCGATCCTGGACTGGCCCGACGCGAACGTGTCCTTCGAGCTGACCGGGCAGGCGCTGATCTTGGCGCCCGTGGCGCTGGCGGTGGGCTTGGCGTTCACCCGGCTGATGGCGGCGGCGCGACCGGCCAGGCAGCTGCGGACGTGGGTGCTGGTTCCCGCGCTCGGGGGCGCGGGCCTGGTGATGGGGATCTGTTCGCATTGGTGGCCCGAGCTGCCCGGCAACGGCCGCAGCATCCTGACCGTCAGCCTGGCCAGCGGGCTGACGCTGTCCGCCGCGATCGCGATCCTGGCGCTCAAACCCCTGTTGACCGCCCTGTTCCTGCGCGCCGGCGGGGCGGGCGGCATGCTCACCCCGTCGCTGGCCACCGGAGCGGCGGCCGGATTGGCGCTGGTGCTGGCGATGAACGCGGTGGCCGGCACGCACCTGCACGGGCCGACGGTCTCGCTCGCGGGCGCCGCCGGCGTCTTGGCGGTGACGCAGGGTTCGCCGATCTGGGCGGCGATCTTCGTCTGGGAACTCGCCCGGCCGCCGGTGTGGTTGTTTTTCCTGTTCCTGGTGACCGCGACCGGCGCCCACGCGCTGAAAGTCGTTGCCACAGGCCGCGGCCCGACGCGCTCGGGCTGAAACGCCCTACAGCGCCCGGACCGTGCCGGTCAGGTACGGGTAGCCCTTGGCGACGTTGCGCAGCGAGATGTCGCAGCCGCCATGGCCCTCGTCGACGCGGCCTTCGTCGATGTAGAGGCCGGCGGTGCCCGGCAGCACCAGCGGCTTGCCGAATTTCACCGAGTACTTCACCGCATCCGGGAAGCGGGCCTCGATGTTCGCCAATACGGCTGCGGCGCTGTACATTCCGTGCGCGATCACGGTCGGGAAGCCGAACAGCTTGGCGGCGACCGGGTTGGTGTGGATCGGGTTGTGGTCACCGCCGACCACGGCGTAGCGCCGGATCAGCCCGGGGCTGACGCGCAGGACGGTGCTGGGCGGCGGCAGCTTGGGCTGCTTCTGCGGCGGCGGCTTCGGCTCGTCGGACAGGCTGGTGCGTTGCTGGTGCAGGAAGGTCGTCACCTGGTTCCACGCGACGTCCTGGAAATCGCCGCCGACGCTCACGTCGGTCACCAGGTCGACCAACAGGCCCTTGCGGTGCTCGCGCAGGTTCTCGGCGTGCACGCGCACTCCGACGGTGTCGGTGACCGCGATCGGCCGGTACTGGGTGATGTGGTTCTCGACGTGCACCGAACCCATTGCGGCGAAGGGGAAGTCGAACCCGGTCACCAGCGACATCATCGTGGGGAAGGTCAGCGCGAACGGATAGGTGAGCGGCACGTTGTTGCCGTAGCGCAGGCCGGTGACCGCCGCATACTCGGCCACGTTGGTGTGGTCGATGGGCAACTCCGACACGGTCACCGTCCGCGTGGGAAGCTGGTCGCCCCTGGGCACCATCGGCAGGGCCCCGGCCGCCGCGCGCAGCATGTTCTTCAGGCCGCTTGGCTGGTTCATCGCGTTCTCCTCCTCGCGGCTACGCGCCCAGCATGGCCTGGCCGCAGACGCGGATGACGTTGCCCGTCACCGCGTTCGACGCCGGGCTGGCGAAGTAGGCGATGGTCTCCGCGACGTCGACGGGCTGGCCGCCCTGCAGCAGCGAGTTCATCCGGCGGCCGACCTCGCGGGTGGCCAGCGGGATCGCGGCCGTCATCTGGGTTTCGATGAAGCCCGGCGCGACGGCGTTGATCGTGATGCCCTTGCCGTAAAGTTCCGGGGCCAGCGCCTGGGTGAGGCCGATCATGCCGGCCTTGGTGGTGGCGTAGTTGGTCTGGCCGCGGTTGCCCGCGATGCCGGCCATCGAGGACAGCCCGATCACCCGGCCGCCCTCGCCGATGGTGCCGTTGCCCACCAGCCCCTCGGTAAGGCGAAGCGGCGCAAGGAGATTGACGGCCAGCACGGCGTCCCAGCGGGCGTCGTCCATGTTGGCCAGCAGCTTGTCGCGGGTGATGCCGGCGTTGTTGACCAGCACGTCGGCGTGCCCGCCGTGGTGCTCGCGCAGGTGCTCGGTGATCTTGTCGACGGCGTCCTCGGCGGTGACGTCGAGCCACAACGCGGTGCCCCCGACCCGGCTGGCCGTTTCGGCCAGCGACTCGGCGGCCGACTCGACGTCGATCGTGACGACGCGGGCGCCGTCGCGGGCGAACACCTCCGCGATCGTCGCGCCGATCCCGCGGGCCGCGCCGGTCACGATCGCCACCTTGCCGTCCAGTGGCCGCTCCCAGTCGGCCGGCGGCGTGGAGTCGGCCTCACCGACGTAGAACACCTGGCCGTCGACGTAGGCGGACTTGGCCGACAGGATGAACCGCATGGTCGATTCCAGGCCCGTCGCGGCGGGTTTGGCGTCGGGCGACAGATACACCAGCGCCACCGTGCTGCCGTTGCGGAGCTCCTTGCCCAGCGAGCGGGTGAACCCCTCCAGCGCGCGCTGCGCGATCCGTTCGTGCGGCGAAGCGGCCGCGTCGGGCGTGGTGCCCACCACCGCGACGCGCGCCGAGTGTCCCAGGTTGCGCAGCAGCGGCGTGAAGAATTCGTACAAGCCCCGCAGCCCCTCGGGCGTCGTGATACCGGTGGCGTCGAAGACCAGGCCGCCGAACTGGTCCGCCCAGCGACCGCCCAGGTTGTTGCCCACCAGGTCGTAGTCCTTGGCCAGCGCGGCGCGCAGCGGCTCGACGACGCGCCCTTCGCCACCGATCAGCAGGGATCCGGCCAGCGGCGGGTCACCGGGCCGGTAGCGGCGCAACGTCTCGGGTTGCGGGACACCGAGCTGCTTGGCGAGAAACGATCCAGGACCGGAATTGACAATCTGGGAGAACAGATCGGACGAGACCTTGGGAGCCACCGGAGCTACCTTCCATGTGCTTTCTCAGTCGGGGTGTGCCTACAGCACAACCGTATCGGGGACGAACTTACTTCAGAGTAAGAACAGTGGGTAGTATGGCCCCAGACGGGCGATCCCGAAACCAATAGACGGCAGATACCCAATAGACCGCAGATACACGGAGAAGACAGTGGCCCCTGCAAGTTCTGAGGCAAGCAACCAGCGCGGCGCGCAGCGGCGGCGAGTGGCCGTGCTGGGCGGCAACCGCATTCCGTTCGCCCGGTCCGACGGCGCCTACGCCGAGGCGTCCAACCAGGACATGTTCACCGCCGCGCTGGGCGGGCTGGTGGACCGCTTCGGGTTGGCCGGTGAGCGGTTGGGCGTGGTGGTCGGCGGCGCCGTGCTCAAGCACAGCCGCGACTTCAACCTGACGCGCGAATGCGTGCTGGGCTCCGAGCTGTCGTCGTACACCCCGGCGTTCGACCTGCAACAGGCGTGCGGCACGGGTCTGCAGGCGGCCATCGCCGCGTCCGACGGCATCGCGTCCGGGCGTTACGACGTCGCCGCCGCCGGCGGGGTGGACACCACCTCCGACCCGCCGATCGCCCTGGGCGACAACCTGCGCCGCACCCTGCTCAAGCTGCGCCGGTCCAAGTCCAACGTCGAGCGGCTGCGGCTGGTGGGCACGCTGCCCGCCAGCCTGGGGATCCAGATCCCGGTCAACAGCGAGCCGCGCACGGGGCTGTCCATGGGCGAGCACCAGGCGATCACGGCCAAGGAGATGGGCATCAAGCGCGTCGACCAGGACGAGCTGGCCGCCGCGAGCCACCGCAACATGGCCGCCGCCTACGACCGGGGTTTCTTCGACGACCTGGTCACGCCGTTCCTCGGGCTCTACCGCGACGACAACCTGCGCCCGGATTCCTCGGCGGAGAAGCTGGCCAAGCTCAAGCCGGTGTTCGGTGTGAAGGCCGGTGACGCGACGATGACGGCCGGCAACTCGACGCCGCTGACCGACGGGGCGTCGGTTGCGCTGCTGGCCAGCGAGGAGTGGGCGGCCGCCCGCTCGCTGACCCCGCTGGCTTTCCTGGTGGACTCGGAAACCGCCGCCGTCGACTACGTCAACGGCCGCGACGGCCTGCTGATGGCGCCCACCTACGCGGTGCCGCGGCTGTTGGCGAGAAACGGACTGAGCCTGCAGGAGTTCGATTTCTACGAGATCCACGAGGCCTTCGCCTCGGTGGTGCTGGCGCACCTGCAGGCGTGGGAGTCGGAGGACTACTGCAAGGAGCGGCTGGGCTTGGACGCCGCGCTGGGGTCGATCGACCGGTCCAAGCTCAACGTCAACGGCTCGTCGCTGGCCGCGGGTCACCCCTTCGCCGCTACCGGCGGTCGCATTTTGGCGCAGGCGGCCAAGCAGCTCGCCCAGAAGAAGGCCGAGGGCAAGGGTGGCGCCGGCAAGCCGCTGCGCGCCCTGGTGTCCATCTGCGCCGCCGGGGGGCAGGGCGTGGCCGCGATCCTGGAGGCCTGATCGCCCGTGCGGCCGGCCGGTTCATGACGTCGGTCACACCCGGTTAGTAATCCGGGTTGGCGGGTATCCGAGTGCGCGGATGACCCCGTGTTGTGGTCTGACCCCCCGACCCCGACGGCAATACGGGGCATCCCTGAAACGACCGCCGGTCGGCGTGGACGGGCGTACGAAAAGGGCCGCCGCTGGAGTGAGGGGATCCAGCGGCGGCCTTTTTGTAGCCGTTGGTCTTTTGTGCCGTCGGCACGGTGAAATCCACAAGCAAAAACCCCGCTCCCATCCGGAAGCGGGGTTTTGCCTTGTGGCCGTCAGAAGGCGGCTTCGTCGAGCTCCATGATGTCGTTGTCCAGAGTCTCGATCACCTCGCGGGTGCTGGCCAACAGCGGCAGGAAGTTCTTCGCGAAGAACGAGGCCACGGCGACCTTGCCCTCGTAGAAGGACCGCTCGTCGCCGCTGGCGCCGGCGTCCAGCGCCTGCACGGCCACCGCCGCCTGCTGCTGTAGCAACCAGCCGATGACCAGGTCGCCGACGCTCATCAGGAAGCGCACCGATCCCAGGCCCACCTTGTAGAGGCTGGTCACATCCTCCTGCGCCGCCATCAGGTAGCCGGTCAGCGTGGCCGCCATCGCCTGGACGTCGGCCAGGGCCTTCGCCAGCAGCTCGCGCTCGGACTTGAGCCGGCCGTTGCCGGACTCGCTGTCCACGAACTTCTGGATCTCGCCCGACACGTGGGCCAGCGCCACACCCTTGTCGCGGATGATCTTCCGGAAGAAGAAGTCCTGCGCCTGGATGGCCGTGGTGCCCTCGTAGAGGGAGTCGATCTTCGCGTCCCGGATGTACTGCTCGATCGGGTAGTCCTGCAGGAAGCCGGACCCACCGAAGGTCTGCAGGCTCTCGGTGAGCTTGGCGTAGGCCTGCTCGGAGCCGACGCCCTTGACCACCGGCAGCATCAGGTCGTTGACCTTGACGGCCAGCTCGGCGTCCACGCCGTGCACCGCCTCCGCGACCGCGGCGTCCTGGTAGGTCGCGGTGTAGAGGTACAGCGCGCGCAGACCCTCGGCGTAGGCCTTCTGGGTCATCAGCGACCGGCGCACGTCCGGGTGGTGCGTGATGGTCACCCGCGGTGCGGTCTTGTCGGTCATCTGGGTCATGTCGGCGCCCTGCACGCGGGACTTGGCGTACTCCAGCGCGTTGAGGTAGCCGGTCGACAGGGTGGCGATGGCCTTGGTGCCGACCATCATGCGCGCCTGCTCGATCACCTCGAACATCTGCGCGATGCCGTTGTGCACCTCGCCGACCAGCCAGCCCTTGGCCGGCACGTCGTGCTGGCCGAACGACAGCTCACAGGTGGCCGAAACCTTCAGGCCCATCTTGTGCTCGACGTTGGTGACGAAGACACCGTTGCGCTCGCCGAGCTCGCCCGTCTCGAAGTCGAACAGGAACTTGGGCACGAAGAACAGCGACAGCCCCTTGGTGCCCGGGCCCGCGCCCTCGGGGCGCGCCAGCACCAAGTGGAAGATGTTCTCGAACAGGTCGCCGGAGTCGGCCGAGGTGATGAAGCGCTTGACGCCCTCGATGTGCCAGGAGCCGTCGTCCTGCTTGATCGCCTTGGTCCGGCCGGCGCCGACGTCGGAGCCGGCGTCCGGCTCGGTCAGCACCATGGTGGAGCCCCAGCCGCGCTCGGCGCAGATCACGGCCCACTTCTTCTGCTCCTCGGTACCGAGGTGGTAGAGGATGTTGGCGAAGCCGGCGCCGCCGCCGTACATCCAGACGGCCGGGTTGGCACCCAGCAGGTGCTCGTGCAGCGCCCATACCAGGGCACGCGGCATCGGCATGCCGCCGAGCACCTCGTCGATGCCGACCTTGTCCCAGCCGGCCTCGGTGACGGCGCGGACCGACTTCTTGAACGCCTCCGGCAGCGTCACCGAGTGGGTCTTCGGGTCGAAGACCGGCGGATTGCGGTCGCCCTCGACGAACGACTCGGCGATCGGCCCCTCGGCCAGCCGGCTGATCTCTGACAACATTTCGCGCGCGGTGTCGACGTCCAGATCGCTGTAGTCGCCGGCGCCCAAAGCCTTCTCAACGCCCAAGACCTCGAACAGGTTGAACACCTGGTCACGGACGTTGCTCTTGTAGTGGCTCACTACGGTTCCTCCTCGTTGAGAATGCCACTTGTGGTTGGGTACTACTTCTAAGTTACCCACCAGTAACACCGCTAAAATATCGCTCTCGGACAGTTCAACGCAAGTCAATGTGAGCTAGATTTCATCATCTAATTAACCAACCGGTTGGGAAGGGCGCATGACGCCGCTGACCTGCGACGATGGTGAAACGAAAGCTAAACTGTGGGATACGTCACCGCCATGCCGGTGGCGGATTCGCGCACGTCGGCGGCCCGATTGCGGCGGGCGTCGCGGGCCGCGCCCGCGAGGTGGGCTTTCTCCTCCACCTGACCGGCCGGGGTCCCCGGCGCGCCCCGCCGCGGGGTGTGCGCGCACCCCGATGTGGCTTCGGCGCACGGATATTCGGCAGGTAGGGTCGGGGACGAGAATCCCGTTCTCGGCTCAAGGGGCGAATGAATTCCGGTGAACTCGAACAAGAACCTGACACCGTCCACACTTCGTGAGGCCTTCGGCCATTTTCCCTCGGGGGTGGTGGCCATCGCCGCCGAGGTGCAAGGGAGCCGGGAGGGGCTGGCGGCCAGCACCTTCGTCCCCGTCTCCCTGGATCCGCCGCTGGTCTCGTTCTGCGTGCAGAACACGTCGACGACATGGCCCAAGCTCAAGGACCGGCCCATGCTGGGCATCAGCGTGCTCGGCGAGGCGCACGACGAGGCGGCGCGGACCCTGGCCGCCAAGACCGGGGACCGGTTCGCCGGGCTGGAGACGGAGTCCCGGGACAGCGGCGCCGTCTTCATCAAGGGCACCGCCCTGTGGCTGGAAAGCGCGATCGAGCAGCTGATCCCGGCCGGGGACCACACGATCGTGGTGCTGCGGGTCAAGGAGGTGACGGTCGACGCCGACGTCGCGCCGATCGTGTTTCACCGCAGCGTGTTCCGGCGCCTGGGCGCCTGAACGCGATCAGGGCCGGCGGCTGAGTTCCGCCCGGAAGCCCGCTATCCGCTGTTCGATCTCGGCCGCGTCGTCGTGGCGGCCCTCCTTGCGCGCAAGATCCGCGCGGACGGACAACTCCCGGATCGCGGTTCGGATTTCGTTGATGCTGGTGGTTTCTCGCATATCTCCCACGCTGCCTTTCGAGTTGGGGCAGATCGTCGGGTGTCGACCCAACAGGGCTGATATGCGGGTACCCGGCGCACCGGGAGCGCTAACGCCCGGCTCAGCGCCGGAACAGCTTGTTGCCCAGCCACACCACCGGGTCGTACTTGCGGTCGGCGACCCGCTCTTTCATCGGGATCAGCGCGTTGTCGGTGATCTTGATGTTTTCCGGGCAGACCTCGGTGCAACACTTGGTGATGTTGCAGTAGCCCAGACCGTGCGCTTCCTGGGCCTGGTTGCGCCGGTCCATGGTGTCCAGTGGGTGCATCTCGAGTTCGGCGATCCGCATCAGGAAGCGCGGCCCGGCGAACGCCTTCTTGTTCTCCTCGTGGTCGCGGACCACGTGGCACACGTTCTGGCACAGGAAGCACTCGATGCACTTGCGGAACTCCTGCGAGCGCTGCACGTCGACCTGCGCCATCCGGTACTCGCCCGGCTGCAGGTCCTTGGGCGGCGCGAAGGCGGGGATCTCGCGGGCCTTCTCGTAGTTGAAGGACACGTCGGTGACCAGGTCGCGGATCACCGGGAAGGTCCGCAGCGGCGTCACCGTCACCACCTCGTCCTCGGCGAAGGTGGACATCCGGGTCATGCACAGCAACCGCGGCACCCCGTTGATCTCCGCCGAGCAGGAGCCGCACTTGCCCGCCTTGCAGTTCCACCGCACCGCGAGGTCGGGCGTCTGGGTCTGCTGCAGGCGATGGATGATGTCGAGCACCACCTCGCCCTCGTTGACCTCCACCGTGAAGTCCTGCAGCGCGCCGTTGGCATCGTCGCCGCGCCACACGCGCATGCTCGCGTTGTAGGTCATCAGCCTCTCCGTCCCGGATGCTCGGCCAGTTCGTCGTCGGTGTAGTACTTCTCCAGCTCGGAGATCTCGAAGAGCTCCAGCAGGTCGGGCCGCATCGGCACCTGGTCCTTGTGCGTGATGCTGATGTCCGGAATCACCTCGTCGCCGCCGGCGGCCCGGCAGACCAGCAGCACCTTGCGCCACCCGGAGTCCATCGCCGGATGGTCGTCGCGGGTGTGGCCGCCGCGGCTCTCGGTGCGCTCCAGCGCGGCCTTGGCGACGCATTCGCTGACCAGCAGCATGTTGCGCAGGTCGATGGCGAGGTTCCAGCCCGGGTTGTAGTGGCGGCCGCCCTCCACGTGCATGTTCTTGAACCGCTCGCGCAGCTTGTCCAGGCGGGTCAGGGCCTCCGCGACCTCGTCGGCCTTGCGGATGATGCCGACCAGGTCGTTCATCGACTGCTGCAGCTCGAGCTGCAGCGTGTACGGGTTCTCCGCCGGGGCACCGTCGGTCGGCCCGTCGAAGGGGGACAGCGCCCGCTTCGCCGCGGTCTCGACGGCGTCGGCCGAGACGGCCGGGCGGCTGCTCAGTGCCCGGACGTAGTCGGCCGCGCCCAGTCCGGCGCGGCGGCCGAAGACCAGCAGGTCCGACAGGGAGTTACCGCCCAGCCGGTTGGAGCCGTGCATGCCGCCGGAGCACTCACCCGCGGCGAACAACCCGGGGACGGTGGCGGCGCCGGTGTCGGCGTCCACCTCGACCCCGCCCATCACGTAGTGGCAGGTGGGCCCGACTTCCATCGGCTCCTTCGTGATGTCGACCCCGGCCAGCTCCTTGAACTGGTGGTACATCGACGGCAGGCGCCGCTTGATCTCCTCGGGCGTCAACCGGGACGCGATGTCGAGGAACACGCCGCCGTGCGGGCTGCCCCGGCCGGCCTTGACCTCCGAGTTGATCGCGCGCGCGACCTCGTCGCGGGGCAGCAGGTCGGGCGTGCGGCGGGCCGAGTCGTTGTCCTTGAGCCACTGGTCGGCCTCTTGCTCGGTCTCGGCGTACTGACCCTTGAACACCGGCGGGATGTAGTCGAACATGAACCGCTTGCCGTCGGAGTTCTTCAGCACCCCGCCGTCGCCGCGGACACCCTCGGTGACGAGGATGCCCTTCACGCTGGGCGGCCAGACCATGCCGGTCGGGTGGAACTGGACGAACTCCATGTTGATCAGCGACGCGCCCGCCCGCAGGGCCAGCGCGTGCCCGTCGCCGGTGTACTCCCAGGAGTTCGAGGTGACCTTGAACGACTTGCCGATCCCGCCGGTCGCGAGCACCACCGCGGGCGCCTCGAACAGCACGAACTGCCCCGTCTCGCGCCAGTAGCCGAAGGCCCCGGCGATCGCGTCACCGTCCTTGAGGAGTTCGGTGATGGTGCACTCGGCGAACACCTTGATGCGCGCCTCGTAGTCGCCCAGTTCGGCGTAGTCCTCCTGCTGCAGCGAGACGATCTTCTGCTGCATGGTGCGGATCAGCTCCAGGCCGGTGCGGTCACCGACGTGCGCCAGCCGCGGGTAGGTGTGCCCGCCGAAGTTGCGCTGGCTGATCTTGCCGTCCTCGAGCCGATCGAACAGGGCGCCATAGGTTTCCAGCTCCCAGACGCGGTCGGGCGCTTCCTTGGCGTGCAGTTCGGCCATCCGCCAGTTGTTGAGGAACTTCCCACCGCGCATCGTGTCGCCGAAGTGGGTCTTCCAGTTGTCCTTCGGGTTGGTGTTGCCCATCGACGCCGCGCAGCCGCCCTCGGCCATCACCGTGTGAGCCTTGCCGAAGAGGGACTTGCACACCACCGCGACCTTGAGGCCGCGTTCCCGCGCCTCGATGACCGCACGGAGCCCCGCGCCGCCGGCGCCGATGACGATTACGTCGTAGGCATGCCGCTCGACCTCAACCATGAAACCCTCGCTAGCTAAGTTCTGATTCTTTTCAAAAGGCGTTTCAGCCAACAAATCTCAGGTCACTGATGGTGCCGCTGGCCACCAGGGCGATGTAGAAGTCGGTGAGCATCAGGGTGCCCAGCGTGATCCACGCGTACTGCTTGTGCCGGGTGTTGATGTGGCTGACCTGGGTCCAGATCCAGTACCGCACCGGGTGCTTGGAGAAGTGCTTGAGCCGCCCGCCGGTCACGTGCCGGCAGGAGTGGCAGGACAGCGTGTAGACCCACAGCATGACGACGTTGCCGACCATGATCAGGTTGCCCAGGCCGAACCCGAAGCCGTGCGGGCCGGAGTCGGAGTGGAATCCGATGATCGCGTCGTAGGTGTTGATCACCGAGATGATGCCGGCGATGTAGAAGAAGTACCGGTGGCTGTTCTGGACGATCAGCGGGAACCTGGTCTCGCCGGTGTAGTGGACGCGCGGCTCGGCGACCGCGCAGGCGCTGGGCGACTGCCACACCGTGCGGTAGTAGGCGCCGCGGTAGTAGTAGCACGTCAGCCGGAACAGCAGCAGGAACGGCAGCGTCAGCGCCGCGTACGGCAGCCACCACACGTTCGGCAGGATCTGCGGCCAGAAGTCGTGGGCCTCGCCGCAGGCCGTGCTCACGCAGGGTGAGTAGAACGGCGTCAGGTAGTGGTACTGCGGGACGAAGAAGTAGTTCTGCTGGAACGCGCGGAACGTCGCATAGATGAGGAACGCGGCGAAACCCAGGTCGATCCGCAGCGGCGACATCCACCACCGGTCGGTGCGTAGGGTCCGTTGCGGGATGCGGGCGCGCGCGGGTGAAAAGACACCTGACGCAGGACGGTTCGCCGTGGGTGCGCTCATCTAGTGTTCCTCTTCGAACGGGCTGTTGGTCGAAGGGTACACAGAGAGCACCCCCTCGTTTCCGGGGGGCTTGGTTGTCAGGACCTGACGTCAGGACCTGCTGTGACCGCCGACACCCTCGTCGTCGACGTCGCGCCAGAACTCGGTGTCGTACTGGGTGTCGGGAATGACGATCTTCTCGCCGGACTGCTGCACCGTGGCACGCGACAGGTCCAGCTCGGATACGTCGGTGTCCAGCATCTCGACGTCGGACAGGATCCGGTCGGCGTCGATGACGATGCGCCGCATCGCCGGGCTGTCGCCGTAGCGGGTCTTCAGCGAGCCCACGCACCGCCGCAGGCCGCCGATGAGGTCGTGCAGTTCGGCGAGTTCAGTCGTGGTGCTCAACGGATCTCCTCGGGCAGACGGTGTTACGGATCACAGTACGCTTCCGAATACTATCCACCGCACAGCCCGCTGTCAGACGGATCGCGCCAGACGGATCGCGTCGGGCGACCGCGGAGCGCGCCGCCGCACCGCACCGGCCCCGGGGGTGGGAGTCGTCGCCGTTGGCGGAATGCCCTGTGCCGCAGATGCATCCGGCGGGACCCGCTGGCCCCGCCGGATGTCGTCTACCCGTTACTTGGTGATCGCGATGCGCTGCGCCCGGCTTCCGGCGTACGCGCCGGTGACCCGCACGGTCAGCACGCCCGCGTCGTAGGAGGCCGTGATGGCGTCCCCGGTGACGTGGGCCGGCAGCTGGAACGACCGGCGGAAGGCCCCGTACCGGATCTCACGCAGGGTGCGCCCGACACCTTCCCCGTCGTCCTGGGCGTACTGATCGCGGTGTTCGCCGTGGATCACCAGCCGGCCACGGTCGACCTCGACGTTGACGTCCTTCTCGACGTCCACGCCGGGGAGCTCGACGCGTACGATCGCGTCGTCGCCGTCCTTGACGACCTCCGCGGCGGGGTTAAAACCCGTGGTAGTCGGCTTGACCCAGTCCGTCGCGGCGGCGGGGCCGAAGAAGTCGCGCAGCCACCGGTCGGTGTCCCAGGCCGGTCGCGACCACAATGCGAGGTTACTCATGGGGATCTCCTTGTGCTTCCTTGAGCTTTGTTGTGGATTTGCTGTGTCCGGCGCCCTTCCGGCCGGCTATAAGCAGAAACATGAGTCGACCACGCTTAAGTTCCACCTAGGCGTTCGCCTCGGGCGAACGATTATTCACAGTGGTTGCTGTGAGTTGTGAGATCCTCGTCATAGGACCGTCACATTGGGCGAAATCGCGGTAATTTCTGACCGCTAGCCTCAAAGCCATGGCTGCAGACGGGATTTCGCGCGCGCACTGTGCGGGCCGTCACATCGTCGTGGTGGGACACGGCATGGTGGGGCACCGGCTGGTGGAGGCCCTCCGGGCGCGTGACACCGAGGGATTGTGGCGCATCACGGTTTTCGCCGAGGAAGCCGACGCGGCTTACGACCGCGTCGGGCTGACCTCGTACACCGAGAGCTGGGACCGCAAGCTGCTGGCGCTGCCGGGCAACGACTACGCGGGCGACGAACTGGTGCGGTTGGTGTTGAACGCCCGCGTCACCGGCATCGACCGGGAAGCGAAGTCGGTGGTGACGGCCGACGGGCAACGGCACTCCTACGACACGTTGGTGTTGGCCACCGGGTCCTACGCCTTCGTCCCGCCGGTGCCCGGCCACGACCTGGCGGCCTGCCACGTGTATCGCACGCTCGACGACCTCGACGCCATCCGGGCCGACGCCCGGCGCACGGTGGAGGCCGGACGCACGCCGGCGGGTGTGGTCATCGGCGGTGGCCTGCTGGGGCTGGAAGCCGCTAACGCGCTGCGCCAGTTCGGGTTGCGGACGCACGTCGTCGAGATGATGCCGCGGCTGATGGCCCAGCAGATCGACGAGGGCGGCGGCGCCTTGCTGGCCAAGATGGTCGGCGACCTGGGCATCGCGGTGCACGTGGGCACGGGCACGGAGTCGATCGAAGCGCTCGACCATTCGGACGGGGTGTCGTCGGTGCGGGTGCGGCTGACCGACGGCGAGGTCATCGACGCCGGGCTGGTCATCTTCGCGGCCGGCATCCGCCCGCGCGACGAGCTGGCCAGGGAAGCCGGCCTGACGCTGGGCGAGCGCGGCGGTGTGCTCACCGACCTGGCCTGCCGCACAAGCGATCCGGATGTCTACGCGGTGGGCGAGGTGGCCGCGATCGGTGGCCGGTGCTACGGCCTGGTGGGACCGGGCTACACCTCCGCCGAAGTGGTGGCCGACCGCCTGCTGGACGGCGCGGCGGAGTTCGGCGAAGCGGACCTGTCGACCAAGCTGAAGCTGCTCGGTGTCGACGTCGCCAGCTTCGGCGACGCGATGGGGGTGACCGAGAACTGCCTCGAGGTCGCCATCAACGACGCGGTCAAGCGGACCTATGCCAAGCTGGTGCTTTCGGACGACGCGAAGACCCTGCTCGGCGGCGTGTTGGTGGGCGATGCCTCGTCGTACGGGGTGTTGCGGCCGATGGTCGGCAGCGAGTTGCCGGGCGATCCGCTCGCGCTGATCGCTCCTGTCTCCGGCGAGGCTCCGGCGCTGGGTGTTGGGGCGCTGCCGGATTCGGCGCAGATCTGCTCGTGCAACAACGTCACCAAGGGCGATCTGAAATGCGCGATCGCCGACGGCTGCGCCGACGTGCCCGCGCTCAAGTCGTGCACGTCGGCCGGCACCTCGTGCGGTTCGTGCGTGCCCCTGCTCAAGCAGCTGCTGGAAGCCGAGGGCGTCGAACAGTCCAAGGCGCTGTGCGAGCACTTCAGCCAGTCGCGCGCCGAGCTGTTCGAGATCATCTCGGCGACCGAGATCCGCACCTTCTCCGGCCTGCTGGAGCGCTTCGGCCGCGGAAAGGGTTGCGACATCTGCAAACCCGTGGTCGCCTCGATTTTGGCCTCCACCGGCTCGGACCACATCCTCGAGGGCGAGCAGGCATCGCTGCAGGATTCCAACGACCACTTCCTGGCCAACATCCAGAAGAACGGCAGCTACTCGGTGGTGCCGCGGGTGCCCGGCGGTGACATCAAGCCCGAGCACCTGATCCTGATCGGCCAGATCGCGCAGGACTTCGGGCTTTACACGAAGATCACCGGCGGCCAGCGGATCGACCTGTTCGGCGCCCGGGTGGATCAGCTGCCGGAGATCTGGAAGCGGCTGGTCGACGGCGGCATGGAGTCGGGCCACGCCTACGGCAAGGCGCTGCGCACCGTGAAGAGCTGTGTGGGCACCGACTGGTGCCGCTACGGCCAGCAGGACTCGGTGCAGCTGGCCATCGACCTGGAGCTGCGGTACCGGGGCCTGCGCGCGCCGCACAAGATCAAGATGGGGGTTTCGGGCTGCGCGCGCGAGTGCGCCGAAGCGCGCGGCAAGGACGTCGGCGTCATCGCCACCGAAAAGGGCTGGAACCTCTACGTCGGCGGCAACGGCGGCATGACGCCCAAGCACGCCCAGCTGCTGGCCAGCGACCTGGACACCGAGACGCTGGTCCGCTACGTGGACCGCTTCCTGATGTATTACATCCGGACCGCCGACCGGCTGCAGCGCACCGCGCCCTGGGTCGATTCGCTCGAGGGCGGCCTCGACCACGTCCGCGAGGTCGTGTGCGAGGACTCGCTGGGCCTGGCCGAAGAATTCGAGGCCGCAATGGAGCGGCACGTGCAGAACTACCAATGCGAATGGAAGGGCGTGCTCGACGACCCGGACAAGCTGTCGCGGTTCGTCTCGTTCGTCAACGCCCCGGACGCGGTCGACTCGACGGTCGAGTTCACCGAACATGCCGGGCGCAAAATCCCTGTGTCCATTGGGATGCCGAAGATCCGTACGGGAGCTGGAGAGCAATCATGACACTTCTCAACGACATTGCGGTGTGGACGACGGCCTGCGAGTACGACCGCCTCATCCCGGGCCGGGGCGTCGGCGTGCTGCTCGACGACGGTTCCCAGGCGGCGTTGTTCCGGCTGGACGACGGCTCGGTGTACGCGGTCGGCAACGTCGACCCGTTCTCGGGGGCGGCGGTGCTCTCCCGCGGGATCGTGGGTGACCGCGGCGGCCGGGTGACGGTGCAATCGCCGATCCTCAAGCAGGCCTTCTCGCTGGAAGACGGTTCCTGCCTGGACGATCCGAACTTCTCCGTGCCGGTGTACCCGGCGCGCGTCACCGCCGACGGTTTCGTCCAGGTCGGCCGGGCCGCCGCCTAGCTAGCGCGTGATGTCGCCGACGAGGTAGCGCTGCATCGTCGGCCCGATGGCGTCGACGATCGCGTCGACCGACATCGAATGCAGCGGCTCGGAGCGGACGCCGTAGCGCATGATGCCCAGGCCCACCAGCTGCGAGGCGCACAGCGAGGCGCGGGTGGCGACCTTGTCGGCGCCGAGCAGCTTCAGCAGGGGGCCGAAAACCGGGCCGATGAACATGCTTTGCACGGTTTCGGCGGTCTTGGCCATCCCGGTGGACGCGATCGCGCTCGCCGCGAAGGGCCCGCCGCCGGCGGCGTCCCACGTGGTGATCAGCATGCGCAGCGTTTGCCGGCCCGCCTGGTTGACCCCGCCCGTCACGATCCGGTCGATGAATTCCGGTGTGCCGAACGGCAACCGCAACATCTTGGCGACCGGGTCGAGGAGCCCATGCGACGGCTCTTCGCGACGGGGCATGTTGCCAGGATCGCCGGTCCCCGAGCAAAGATCAAGCGTCGCCGCGCGTCGGCGCGCCCCGGAGGTCGGTGCGGTCAGGCCGCCGAATGCGGCCGCACGACCCGGTCGTGGACGAATCGTTGCGCGCTCGGTCGCCGCGAGGCCCGCCGGGCGGTGGGGGCCGGCACGGGCGGAACCGCGCGGCGGAATCGATTGGCGATCAGGCGGGCCAGGCCCGGATGGGTGCCCAGCGGCCCGCTGACCAGGTCGGCGCCGCAGGCGTGCAGCCGCTCCTGGAACAGGCCGTCGGCCAGCAGGTAGGAGGCGACTACGACGCGGGCGTTGGTGCGGCGCGCGTGGCGCCTCGCCTCGTCCACGGCCTCGGACAGCCGCGGGTCTCCGATGGCGGCGAAGCCCAGACCCACCCGCGACCCGGTCAGCGCCGACACCAGCGTCGCGGTGGTGTGCAGGTCGGTGCGGGCCCGGGCGTCCGAGGTCCCCGCCGCCGCCAAAACCACCGAATCGCCGGGCCGCCAACCACATTTGATCAGCTGGTCACCGACGAGCCGGGCGACCTGCCCGCTCGGGCCCAGGGCCGGTGCGACGATGACGTCCGGGTGCCCGCTGAGCTCGACGTGGGCGGGGAGGTCGGCGCGTACGTGATAGCCGCGCGACAGGAACGCCGGCAGCACGATGGCGGGCCGGCCGGTTGTCCTCGCCCGCGACAGCACCTCGCTGGGAGTGGGGCCCAGCACGTCGACGAAGGCCACCTCGACTCGGTCACCGATCAATGAACTCGCTTGCGCCGCAAGCCGTTCGATCATCGTCACGCCCTCGGGGCGGCGGGTGCCGTGGGCGACCAGGATCAGCGCCACGCCGAATCCGCCCGCTGCTCGGTCGCGAGCCGGTAGCCGCGCTTGACCACGGTCGCGATGATGTTCTTGTCCCCCAGGGCCGTTCGCAGCCGCAGCACGGCCGTGTCGACGGCGTGCGGGTCGTTGCTGTTGCCGGGCAGCGCGCGCAGCAGGTCACCGCGGGCGACGACGTCGCCGGGACGTTTGGCGAGCGCGCGCAGTATCCCCATGCCGGACGGCGAAAGTACCTTGATCGAGCCGTCCACCAGCACACAGGTGCCACGGATGTCCACCGTGTGGCCGGCCGCTTGCACGGTGCACGAGCCGAGCAGGGGCAGCTCCTCGGCGACATGACGGGCCAAGGCGCCCAACCGCATTCGTTCCGGTGACGACGTCGGCACGCCCTTGCGGATCAACGGCTTGGAGGTCACCGGGCCGACGCACATCGCGTGCACGTCGGTGCGCAGGGCTCCCAGCAGTTCGTCTTCGACGTCCAGCTCGCGGCTGCGCTCGAGCACCGCCGCGGCCGCAGGCGCCGACGTGAAGGTGACCGCGTCGAACTGACGCCCCGCGATCCCGGTCACGAGTTGATCGAACGTGCCGCCCAATGGGGTTGGTTTCCACCGGTACACCCGGACGGGCACCACCTCGGCGCCCGCCAGGCGCAGCCCGCCGAGGAATTCCGGGAAGGGATCCCACGCGTCGGCCGCGCCGTGCAGCTGGACCGCCACCCGCAGCCCGGTCACCCCCGACCTGAGCAGGTATTCCAGGACCTCCTGCGAGGACTCGGATTCCGGCGACCACTCCTCGTGCAGGCCGGCGGCGCGCAGCGCGCCGGTCGCCTTCGGCCCGCGGGAGACGATGCGGGCCGACGACAGCGCCGCGACGAGCGGGTTGACCAGCCCCCACCCCTCGGCCGCGGCCAGCCACCCGCGGAAGCCGATGCCGGTGTGCGCGACCAGGATGTCGGGTGGCTCGGCGATCAGCGCCTCGGTGTTACGGTGCAATTCGTCGTCGTCGGGCAGTGCGATCATGTTGATCGCGGGCGCGCTGCACACCTCCGCGCCGTGGCGGCTCAGCAGCGCGCACAGCTCCTCCGAGCGCCGAGCTGAGGTCACCGCGATGCGGTATCCCGTCAGCGGCGGGGAGTCCGGCTGGCCCATATCACCTGTGTATGCCTGTCAGATTTCGGTTGCGTTACCTGGCAATTGCTTGCGCATTGCCCACCCGTGAGGGCGCGCTCACACCCGGGCGGGCTCGGAGTGCGGTTGCGAATCCGACACGCTCGCCGCCGTCGACGTGGGCCGACGCACGTACCTGGCCCAGGTCACGACCGCCGCGGAGAGGTAGAAGGCCAGGAAGGCCCAGAACGCCAAGGTATCGGTGCCGGTGCTGAGGTAGGACTGGCGGAGGGCCAGGTTGATGCCCACGCCACCGAGCGCCCCGAACGCGGCGACGAATCCGATCACCGCCCCCGACGTGGCCTGCGACCAGCGGGACCGATCGGCTTCGGGCATCCCCAGCCGGTGGCTGCGCGCCTCGAACACCGACGGAATCATCTTGTACACCGAGCCGTTGCCCAGCCCGGCCAGGGCGAACAGCGCCATGAAGCCGCAGATGTAGCCGACCATGGTGGCCGCCGTGGTGAGGCCGGGAGTGCGGTCGTCGTTGATGCTGATGGCGACCAGAAACGCAGTGATAATGCCCATCGCGGCCAGGACCGCCAGGGTGACGCGGCTGCCGCCGATGCGGTCGGCCAGCCTGCCGCCATAGATGCGGGCCACCGACCCGAGCGCCGGGCCGACGAAGGCGAACTCGGCGGCGTGCAACGAGGCCTGGGCGTGGCTCTGGCCGGTGCCGACGAAGTTGATCTGCAGCACCTGGCCGAACGCGAACGAGAACCCGATCCAGGATCCGAAGGTGCCCAGGTAGAGCATCGCCAGCACCCACGTGTCCCCCTCGCGCAGGATCGAGCGCAGGTGGCTGACGTCGTAGGTGGCGTGCTCCAGGTTGTCCATGTAGTGGGTCGCTCCGACGGCGACGACCGTGAGCAGGACCAGGTAGAGTCCGCACACCCAGTACGGTTGGCGGTGCCCGGCGATGGCGATCACCAAGAGCCCCACCAACTGGATCATCGGCACCCCCAGGTTGCCGGCCCCGGCGTTGAATCCCAGCGCGAAGCCCTTGCGCCGATGCGGGTAGAAGAAGTTGGTGTTGGTCATCGACGCCGCGTAATTGGCGCCGCCCATTCCGGTGAGCGCGGCGCACACCAGGTACGGCCACAGCGGCAGACCGGGGTGGGCGAGCAGCCAGATCGTGCCGCTGGTCGGCACGATCAGCACCAGGACGGAGAAGACGGTCCAGTTACGGCCGCCGAAGGTGGCGATGCCCAGGGAGTACGGGATGCGCAGGCAGGCCGCGACAAGGGTCGCCGTCGCGCCCAGCAGGAATTTGTCCGCTGCGGAGAACCCGTAGACGTCCTGGGGCATGAACAGCGCCATCACCGGGAAGAGGGTCCAGACGCCGAAGGCGATGTGATCGCACGCGATGATCCAGAGCAGGTTGCGGCGCGCGATTCTGTTGTTGCCGGCCTCCCAGGCCGCGGTGTCTTCTGGATCCCATTCGGTGATGCGGTGGTTTCGGGACATCCGCTCGGCACCTTTCCTCAACTGCGATGCTTCCGGGAAACTCCGTGGGACGGCGCTCATCGTCGAGCGGTCAACGGCGAATTCCGCTGTGGCCATGGGGATGGCCGCATCAGCGATCGCTTCGCTCACCGGCGCAGCGGGAAGCGCGCTTCGGAGTCCGGCCATCCTGCAGTTCGCGGGCCATCTGGGCGCACCGAATGAAGAGGCATGCCCCGCCGTGCATTTCGATGCTCACATTCGGGACCGGAGCGGGTCAACTCAATTCGGCCCGAATCGCCTGTAAGTTCTTTACCAGTTATCTGGTAAACGCCTGTAGGCCGCATCGCGGTGAAATGGTCGCGCGCTTCCAGTGATTCGGTTCGTGCCCGCCAGACCGTGTGAGCTGGAACACGATTGAGAAGGGGACGACTAGGAGAACGGCCACCCGGCGTCGGTGGAGCGGGGGCCCGCGCCCACCAGCACCCGTGGCCGCGACCAGTGCAGGCGCACCGACTGCCCGGGGCGCACCTGGGCGATCTTGTCGATGTCCTCCTCGACCACCACACCCACCACCGGGTAACCGCCGGTCACCGGGTGGTCGGGCCCCAGGATCACCGGTAAACCGTTGGGCGGCACCTGAATTGCGCCGCGGGTCATGCCCTCGCTGGGCAGTTGGCGGTCGGGGTAGCAGTGCTGCAACGGACGCCCCACCAAGCGCATACCCACGCGGTCGCTGCGGTCGGATGCCACCCAGTGCGTGTGCACCAGGAGATCGGGGTCGACGAACCAGTCGTCGCGCGGCCCCGGAACCACCGCGAGCTCGACGGTGTGACCGGTGATCGCGGCCACCGGCGCCTGGTCCAGTTCGGGGTAGTCGGGGGTGTGTGCGCCGACGGGCAGCCGATCGCCCGCCCGCAGCGGTGACGGACCGATGGCCGACATCACGTCGTAGCTGCGCGAGCCCAACACCGGTTCCACGCCGATGCCGCCGCGGACCGCGAGGTAGGTTCGCAGCCCGGCGCGGGGCGTACCCAAGGCGATCACCTGGCCGTCGCGGACATGCTGAATGCTGTTGGTGCCGAACTTGATTCCATCGACGGTCGGGTCGGTGTCGGCTCCCGTCACCGCGATGTCGACATCGCCGCCCGAAACGCGCGCCGCGAACCCACCGAACGTGACTTCGACGGTGGCGCGGTCGTCGGGGTTGGCCACCAGCCGGTTGGCCAGTTGGTGCGCGCGGCGGTCGGCCGCCCCGGACCGGCTCACTCCCAGGTGCGCCAGTCCCGCCCGGCCCAGGTCTTCGACCACGGCGAGCGGCCCGGTGCGAAGGATCTCCAGCGTTGCCACGGCGACCTCCTTACCCTCGGACGGACCGGAATTGAACCCACATGCCCTGCGTCAGCAGTGCCGGATCGGGCCGTTCGAGGTCCCACAGGACCGCGTCGGTGCGTCCGATCAGTTGCCAGCCGCCCGGCGACTGGCGCGGGTATACCGCGCTGAATTCGCCGGCCAGGCCGACCGCGCCGGCGGGCACCGCGGTGCGGGGCTCCGCGCGGCGCGGCACCCGCAGCCGTGCGTCGCCATCGACCAGATACGCGAAGCCAGGGGCGAACCCACTGAACCCGACCCGCCAGAGCGAGCCGGTGTGGGCGTCGATCACCTGGGCAACGGTCAGCCCGGTGAGGCCGGCCACCTCGGCGAGGTCCGGGCCGTCGTAGACGACGTCGATGACCACGTCGGCGCGCCGAACCGGTGCGACGTGCTCGGCGGTGACCCGCATCCTGCGCAGGCGCTGACGGATCACCCCCTGCAGGCGGGGCCCCTCGAGCTTCACCAGCACCGTGCGCGCGGCCGGAACGACGTCGACGACGCCCGGCAACGCCGCGGCGCGCAACTGCGCCGCCCACGCCAGCACCTCGGCGGTGCTGCCGCACTGCAGCATCAGGGCGCTGTCACCGAAGTCCAGCACCGTGTTGCCGACCAGCTGTGTGGGCAGGTCCTTGGACACGTTGTCGGTCAGGTCGGTCACGCTCATTACTCGACGGTAACCTTCCCATCGCGGCCCCGGCGAGGGGCGAGCGCGGGATTTTCGAACACTGCCAGAGCTGCCTTAGCAAACGCTCAAACGCCGCGGCGGCCGCCGCGATCTAACCGAGGATCCTGCCGATCAGCGGGGGCAGTTGGTCGGCCACCAACGGGTAGCTCAGTGGCGAGGAAAAGGCGATCGCGCCGGCCTGTTCCTTGGTGGTGAAGATGTGCCGGCTCTGCGCGGTGGCCTGGGACGCGGCCACGTCGGGGTCGGCGAGCAGCGCCTTCTGGTCGTCGGGGTTCTCGGTGGTCCAGATGATCACGTCGGCGGAATCGAGCACCGTTTTGACGTGATCGCGGGGGATGACGGCGCGGTGGTCGTTGCCGAACGGCTTGATGCTGTCGGAGATCACCAACCCCATCTGGTTCAGGAAGTCCGTGCGCCAGCCCGCCATGGTCGCCACCACGGTGCCCTGCCACAACGTGCCCTGCATCAGCAGCGCCTTCTTGCCCGTCCAGACCGGGTGTTCCTTGCCGACGGCGGTGAATTTCTGGTCGACGGCATCGACCAGGGACTTCATCTGCCCGGCCTGGAACACCGCCTGGCCGACGGCGGCCGCCTGCTCCTTCCACGGCTCGAAGAAGGCGTCGCCGTCCGACTGCGGCACGGTCGGTGCGATCGCGGAAAGCTTCTGATAGGTGTCGGCGTCCACCCCGGCGTTGACAGCCACGATCAGGTCCGGCTTGAGGCCCGCGATCTGGTCCACCGGAATCCCGTTGTCGAGGTTGAGCACCACGGGTTGCGCCCGGCCGAGCTTGGGTTGGGCCCAGGGCCACACCGCGAAGGGCTGATCGCCGAACCAGTTGGTCACCGCGATCGGCACCACGCCGACCGCGAGCAGGTCGTCCTGCTCGGTGTAGCCGGCACTGACCACGCGCTTGGGCGGTTCCTTGATCACGGTCTGGCCGAAGAGGTGGTTGATGGTCACCGATTTGCCGCCGGAGGCATCCGAGGACGGTGTGCGCGCCGAGCACGCCGCCGCAGCCCCGGCGACCGCTGCGACCGCCCCGGCCCTTGCGAGCTGCAAGAATCCCCGTCGATTCCAACCCTGTCGCATCGCGTGAGATTAGCGCGTCCCGCGCCCCCGTCGCCCGCCGCCGCGCGGTTGCGCCGCTTCGCCCAGCGGCATGCCCGCGTCCAGGAAGTCCAGGGCCCGGTAGACGGTGTCGGCCGTTTGCGGCGCGCTGTCGAAGGCCGCCATCATGGCGCCGACCATCGCGCCGACGAACACCCGTACTTCGAAATCGGTTGCGCGACGGCCTATTCGGCGAGCGATCGCCTCCGCCATGACGTTCACGGTGCGGTAGTACTCGTCGTAGAGGGCCGCCTTGAGCTCCGGAATCGAGAAGATGAGCCGCTGGCGGGCGTTCTCGAACTCGAGCTGCTCGGGTGACAACCCGGCCATCGTGCTGGCGTAGGCGCGGCGGATGGCCTGACTCGGCGACAGCTCGGGCGGCTGGGCGTCGAACGCGGCCAGGATCAGCGGGTCGAGGTCGTCGGCCAGCAGCAGCGACTCCTTGGAGCCGAAGTAGCGGAAGAACGTGCTGGGGGAGACGTCGGCGGCGGCGGCGATCTGCTCGACGGTGGTGGCCGCGTAGCCGTTCTCGTCGAACAGGCGGAACGCCTCGCGCCGCAGGGCATGGCGGGTCTTGATCTTCTTGCGTTCCCGCAGCCCGAGGGGCTGGTCAGTCGCCGGCATGCGGCAATTCTCCCGCATCGGTCGGGCAAAAAGTTCTGACAACCGGCGGACGGCCGCTGCGAGATTCACGTATCTCCGGCGTAACTGTGGCCACGCGGACCGGTAACAGTGCGTCCATAGCGTCGGGGCCGTGACTACGACGACGACCCCCGTGGAACCGACGACTCCCGTCCTGGCGCCCGCGCCCCCGAGCCCGCGGCATCGCGGCGGCCACTGGATCGACGACTGGCGGCCCGAAGACCCCGCGTTCTGGGAGGCGACCGGCAGGCCGATCGCGCGCCGCAACCTGATCTTCTCGGTCTTCGCCGAGCACGTCGGGTTCAGCGTGTGGATGCTGTGGAGCATCGTGGTGGTCCAGATGACCGCGGGCCCGCACGGGCATCCGTCCGCGTCCGGCTGGGCGCTGACGGCCAGCCAGGCGCTCTGCCTGGTCGCGGTCCCCAGCGGGGTCGGCGCCTTCCTGCGCCTGCCGTACACCTTCGCGGTTCCGCTCTTCGGCGGCCGCAATTGGACGACCATCTCGGCGGCGCTGTTGCTGATCCCGTGCCTGCTGCTGGCCTGGGCGGTCGCCCATCCCGGCCTGTCGTTCGCGGCGCTGGTGGCGATCGCCGCGACGGCCGGCTTCGGCGGGGGCAACTTCGCGTCGTCGATGGCCAACATCTCGTTCTTCTACCCGGAGCGGGACAAGGGTTGGGCGCTGGGCCTCAACGCGGCCGGCGGCAACATCGGCGTCGCGGTGGTGCAGAAGATCATCCCGCCCATCGTCGTCGCCGGCGGCGGGGTGGCGCTGTCGCGCGCCGGTCTGTTCTACGTGCCGCTGGCCGTGGTGGCCGCGGTGTGCGCGTTCGCCTTCATGAACAACCTGTCCGAGGCGAAAGCGGACGTGAAGCCGGTGTGGCAGTCGCTGCGGCATTCCGACACCTGGGTCATGTCGCTGCTCTACATCGGCACGTTCGGGTCGTTCATCGGCTACTCGGCGGCCTTCCCGACCCTGCTCAAGACGGTCTTCGGTCGCGGCGATATCGCCTTGACCTGGGCTTTCCTCGGTGCGGGCATCGGCTCAGTCATCCGCCCCCTGGGCGGCAAGCTGGCCGACCGAATCGGCGGGGCCCGGATCACGGCCGCCAGCTTCGTCATGCTCGCCGCGGGCGCTTCGGTGGCGCTGTGGTCGGTCAACGCCAAGAACCTGCCGGCGTTCTTCGCCAGCTTCATGTTCCTGTTCGTCGCCACCGGCGTCGGCAACGGCTCGACCTACCGGATGATCTCGCGGATCTTCGTGCTCAAGGGGGAACTCGCCGGCGGCGACCCGGACACCATGGTGCACATGCGCCGGCAGGCCGCGGGCGCGCTGGGCGTGATCTCGTCGGTCGGTGCGTTCGGCGGGTTCGTCGTGCCGCTGGCCTACGCCTGGTCGAGGTCGCACTTCGGCAGCATCGAGCCGGCGCTGCGGTTTTACGTTGGCTTCTTCCTGGCCCTGCTGGTGGTCACCTGGTTCTGCTACCTGCGCAGGACGAGCGCCTATCGCGCGCGGGCACGGGCCGGGGTGTAGGCGCGCGTCAGCCGGGCCGCTGCTGCCTGCCGCCGTAACCATCCCAAGGGCTGTAGTCGGCGATCAGCTCCTCCTGCGGCGGCCGCTCGTCGACCGGCACATGCTGCAGGTTGACCCGGATCCGGTACCAGATCGAACTCGGCCCGCGCATGCCGTCGACCAGGACGTCGGCCGGCCGCAGCCGGCCGGAGGCGGCCGGGTGGCGGGCGCGCCAGGTGTCCAGCGCGGCGAGCGCCTCGTCCTTGGTCTTGGTGCGGGCGACCTCGATGAGCGGCATCACCGACCGTCGCCGGCCGCCCGCACCGCCCGCCCCCTTCGGCGCGCGCTCCGGCGGGCCCATCTCCTCGGCCAGCACCAGCAACCGGTCCAGGTCGCCGACCGCCTCGTCCATCCCTTCCCACGGGTCGCCGAGTTCGGCGAACCGGTCGGGCACCGTGTCGATCGTGAACTCCTCGGGACGGCGCTCGGTGACCTCGTCCCAGCGCAGCGGCGTCGAGACCCGGGCGTCCGGCGTCGCGCGCACCGAGTACGCCGACGCGACCGTGCGGTCCTTGGCGTTCTGGTTGAAGTCGACGAACACCCCCTCGCGTTCTTCCTTCCACCAGCGGCTGGTCGCCGCGTCGGGCACCCGGCGCTCGACCTCGCGGGCCACGGTCTGGGCGGCCAGCCGCACCTGGCGGAACTCCCAGCGCGGCGCGATCCGGGCGTAGATGTGAAAGCCGCGCGACCCCGAGGTTTTCGGCCAGGCGACCAGGCCGTAGTCCTCCAGCACCTCCCGGGCCACCAGCGCCACCTCGATGATCCGTCCCCAGGAGACGCCGGGCATCGGGTCCAGGTCGACGCGCAATTCGTCGGGATGATCGAGGTCGCGGGCCAGCACCGGGTGCGGGTTGAAGTCGACGCAGCCCAGGTTGACCGCCCACGCCAGGCCGGCGGCGTCGTGGATGACGGCCTCCGCGGCGGAAGTGCCCCGCGCGTAGTGCAATTCGGCGACGTCGACGTAGTCGGGCCGGTTCTTCGGCGCCCGCTTCTGGAACACCGCCTCCTGCGTGATGCCCTTGACGAAGCGCTTGAGGATCATCGGCCGGCCGGCCACACCGCGCAGCGCGCCCTCCGCCACCGAGAGGTAATACCGGATCAGGTCGAGCTTGGTGTGCGGCCTCGCGCCGCCGTTGGCCTCGAACACCACCCGGTCCGGGTGGGTGACCGTGACGTCGTGCCCGTCCACCTCCAGCGAAACCGGGCCCATGTTCATCATCGTAAGTCGATGGGTACTTACCCCTCGTAATGCGACGGACGTCACATAGGGTGGATCCATGCCTAATCTGATCGGCCTGCCCGGGCAGGCGGTTGCCAAGGTCCAGCAGTACCTGGAACGCGGCTCAGCCGAATTGCACTACGTACGCAAGATCTTCGAGGCGGGCGCCTTCCGGCTGGAGCCGCCACAGAACTACGCCGCGATGGCCAACGACATCTACAAGTGGGGCGAGTTCGGCATGCTGCCCTCGCTCAACGCCAGGCGCCACCCCGACCGCGCCGCGTGCATCGACGAGGAGGGCGAATTCACCTTCGCCCAACTCGACGAGGCCGCCCACGCGGTGGCGAACGGGTTGATCGAGATGGGCGTCAAGGGCGGCGACGGGGTCGCGATCCTGGCGCGCAACACCCGCTGGTTTCTGATCGCCAACTACGGCGCCGCCCGGGTTGGCGCCCGCATCATCCTGCTCAACAGCGAGTTCTCCGGCCCCCAGATCAAGGAGGTCTCGGAGCGCGAGGGTGCGAAGCTGATCATCTACGACGACGAGTACACCAAGGCGGTCAGCAAGGCCGAGCCGGAGCTGGGCTTCCTGCGCGCCCTGGGCACCAACCCCGACGCGGACGAGCCGTCCGGCAGCAAGGACGAGACGCTGGCCGACCTGATTGAGCGCAGCAGCAAAGAACCCGCGCCCAAGGCGAGCAAGCACGCGTCGATCATCATCCTGACCAGCGGCACCACCGGCACCCCCAAGGGGGCGAACCGCAGCACCCCGCCCACCCTGGCGCCGGTCGGCGGGATCCTCTCGCACGTGCCGTTCAAGGCCAACGAGGTGACGTCGCTGCCGGCCCCGATGTTCCACGCGCTGGGGTATTTGCACGGCACCATCGCGATGTTCCTGGGCTCCACCCTGGTGTTGCGGCGCAAATTCAAGCCGCCGCTGGTGCTCGAGGACATCGAGAAGTACAAGGTCACCGCGATGGTGGTGGTGCCCGTCATGCTGTCGCGCATACTCGACGCGGTCGAGAAGATGGACAAGAAGCCGGACCTGTCCAGCCTGAAGATCGTGTTCATCTCCGGATCGCAGCTGGGCGCCGAGCTGGCCAGCCGCGCGTTGAAGGATCTCGGCCCGGTCATCTACAACATGTACGGCTCGACGGAGATCGCGTTCGCCACCATCGCCGGGCCGCACGATCTCGAGAAGAACGCGGCGACGGTCGGGCCCGTGGTCAAGGGCGTCAAGGTCAAGATCCTCGACGACAACGGCAAGGAGAAGCCGCAGGGCGAGGTCGGCCGGATTTTCGTCGGCAACGCGTTCCCGTTCGAGGGCTACACCGGCGGCGGCCACAAACAGATCATCGATGGCCTGATGTCGTCCGGCGACGTCGGTTACTTCGACGAGCACGGCCTGCTCTACGTCAGCGGCCGGGACGACGAGATGATCGTCTCCGGTGGCGAGAACGTGTTCCCCGCCGAGGTCGAGGACTTGATCAGCGGGCATCCCGAGGTGGTCGAGGCGACCGCGATCGGCGTCGAGGACAAGGAGTGGGGTCACCGGCTGCGGGCCTTCGTCGTCAAGAAGGACGGTTCCGACGTCGACGAGGACACCATCAAGCACTACGTGCGCGACCACTTGGCCCGCTACAAGGTGCCGCGCGAGGTGGTCTTCCTCGAGGAGCTGCCGCGCAACCCGACGGGCAAGATCCTCAAGCGCGAGCTGCGCGAGATGGAAGTCGACTAACCGCGTCCCGCCCGGGGGTCAGCGCCGGTCTTTGATGGCGCGGGTGATCTGCGCCGTGAGTTTGGGATCGACCAGCAGTTGGTCGATGAGCGCGGTGAGGACCTCCTGCCCGGTCACGCGGGCGACGCCCAGTCGGTCGGCGGCCTCCCGCTGCCAGATGTCGAGGGCCCGATGGGTGGCCGCCGGGAGGTCGACGGTGCGGCGCGTGCGCTGACCCCGACCCACCTGGCCGGCCGCCGGCTGGCTGACCGCGCGGTGCGCGCCCTGCTGCCCGAGCCCGGTGAGGCGCTCGGTTGGCGCGGCGTCGCCCGCCGGTGTGGCCGACGGTCCGTGGCCCCGAAACGTTCCGCCTCCGGGTCCGATGTGGCTGGGGTTGAAGTTCACTGTGGCGGTCGTCCTCCGGATGAGTGGCCAATCAGTAAATCAGCGCTCGAATGTGTCGATACTGATTCTTCCACCGACGGGGGCGTAAGTCGCGTCACCGGGCCGCGGAGCTCGGCCGGCGCGGCGCGGCGCGGCGCACCGGCGGCCCGCCGGCCCGAAGGGCGCTCCAGCTGCGGCTATCGCTAGCAAACAGATGTCGATAGCTATCCCCGGCGTCAATTGCGGCAGTCGTTTTCCCTGAGGGCGGTGGCGGTGCCGCCTCGAAGATGCGCAATTCAGTTTCTGCGCGATCGCGGAAATGCGGAACTGTGCATGTCAGTATATGTCCTTTGAACTGCGTATACGTCCGCTCAGTATTTGTTGATCTCCGGATATGCGAAGGTCATGAAATCCGCTGAATGCAGGCGTAGCGAATAAATCCAACGGCATTGTTACTTAATTCACAGCCGATTTTTGGCGCGCAAATGTTGTTTGCCGGGGAATTTCTGGCTAGCGTTTTGTTTGTCGGCGTCAAGTCCCGCACCCAGTCCCGCCCCGGTCCCGGAAGGAGCTCGCGATGAGGATCTCTGCACGATCGTTGCGCGGCGCGGCCACGGGCTTGGTCGGCGGTTCGGCAGTGGCCGCGGCGGTGCTGTTCGGCGGCGGCCCCGCCGCCCAGGCGGCCCCCGCACCGGGACCCGACACGAACTTCACCACCGCCGGCCCGCACGGTGCGCCAGGGGGATCCGGCATCCTTCCCGACCGTCCAGGAGGGGGTCATGGATGGGGCGGCGGCCACGGCGGGAACGGGGGGCACCGTGGCCAGGGTTGGGTTAACCGAGGGTTGTCGGCCCCCGGCCACTGGTGGAACTGGTGGTGGTGAACCAACCTCCCCGTGGTAACCGGCCAGTCTCGACGTGCCGATCCACAGAGGCCGACCGGCCCACGGGATGGGGGGGAAACCATGCCGGCCTGACCACCCCTCAGGTCGGCATGGCCCCTCTCCGGGGCCGAATCACAAGCGGCGGTTAGGGATCGCGGGGGAGGCCGAGCAACCGCTCGGCGATGATGTTCAGCTGCACCTCGGAGGTGCCGCCATAGATCGTGGTGGCCCGGCTCGCCAGCAGGTATTCGCCCCACTTGCCGGGTAGCTCACCCGTGTCGCCGACGGCGGCGTCGGTGCCGAACGACGAGACCGCGAACTCGGCGTACCCCTGGCCGGTGCGCATGGAGAGCAGCTTGGAGATGGCCGCCGACGGCATGGCATCCCCGCCGGCGAGCGTCAACAGCGTCGAACGCAGATTCAGCACCTTGGCGGCATGGCCCTCCGCGATCAGTTGACCGGCGCGGTGCTGCGCGACCGGGTCGAACTGCCCGTCGCGAACGAACTCGACGAACTGGCCGAGCGTGGCCAGGAAGTTCGCCTCGCTGCTCCCGATCGAAACGCGTTCCGCCGTAAGGGTGTTGCGGCTGACCTCCCAGCCCCGGTTCACCTCGCCGAGCACGCAGTCGTCGGGCACGAACACGTCGTCGATGTAGACGGTGTTGAACATCGCGTTCCCGGTGAGCTCGCGCAGCGGCTTCACCTCGACGCCTTCGCTGCGCATGTCGAGGAGGAAGTAGGTGATGCCGTTGTGCTTCGGGGCGGACGGGTCGGTCCTGGCCAGCAGCGCGCCCCAGTGGGAGAGCTGCGCCGCCGTGGTCCAGATCTTCTGGCCGGTGATGCGCCAGCCGCCGTCCGTTCGGGTCGCCTTGGTGCTCAGCCCGGCCAGGTCGGATCCGGCGCCCGGCTCGGAGAACAGCTGACACCAGATCATGTCGCCGCGGAAGGTCGGCGGCAGGAACCGCTGCTTTTGCTCCTCGGTCCCGAAGGCGACGATGGACGGGATGATCCACGTCGCGATGCCCATCTGCGGGCGCTTGACGCGGCCGGCGGTGAACTCCTGCGCGATGATGATCTGCTCGATTGGACCGGAGGCGCGGCCCCACGGTTTCGGCAGGTACGGCAGCGTCCATCCGCCCTCGGCGATGGCGACCCTGCGCTGGTCGCGATCCATCGCCTTGAGCGCGGCGACTTCGGCACGGATCTCGTCCCGCAGCTTCTCGGTGTCGGGGTCGAGGTCGATGTCGACCGCCCGCAGGCCGGTGCTGGTGGCGGTGTGCACCACCTTCTGCGGGTATTCCGAAGCGCGGCCGAAGGAGGCGGCCAGCATCAGCGCGCGGCGGTAGTAGACGTTCGTGTCGTGCTCCCACGTGAAGCCGATCCCGCCGTGCACCTGGATGCAATCCTGCGCGCACCGCTGGGCGGCCGCGGGCGCCAGCGTCGCCGCGACGGCGGCGGCGAATTCGACGTTGGAACCCGTGATGTCCCAATCGTTTTCGCGCGCCTCGTCGATGGCGCGGGCGGCGTCCCACACCGCCGCGGTGGCCCGCTCGGTGTCGGCGATCATCTCCGCGCACTTGTGCTTGATGGCCTGGAACTGCCCGATCGGCCGGCCGAACTGCTCGCGGATCTTGGCGTACTGCGACGCCGTGTCGGTCGCCCAGCGGGCCACCCCGATCGCCTCGGCGGACAGCAGCGTCGTCATCAGCGCGTGCGCGGTGGCCATGCTCAGGTTGCACAGCGCGGCGTCGGCGCCGACCTCTACGGCGTTGGCCCGCACGTGGGCGACCGGGCGCAGCGGGTCGATGCTTCGCACGGGCTCGATCTCGAGCTCCTCGGCGCGCACCACCACCCACTCCTCGCCGCTGTCGATGGCGACCGGCAGCACCAGCAGGGAGGCCTGCGCCGCCGCGGGAACCGCGCGGACCTCGCCCCGGAGCACCAGCGCGTCACCCTGGCGGGTAGCCGTGAGGCCGCAGCAGTCCATGGCGTAGGCGGCGATGGCGGCGCCGGACGCCAGCTCGGAGAGCACCTTGGCGTGCGGATCGTCGGCGGAGATCAGCGCGCTGGCGATCGCCGACGGGACGAAGGGCCCGGGCACCGCGCCGTAGCCGAACTCGGCCAGCGCGACGGCCAACTCGAGGATGCCGAAGCCCTGCCCGCCCACGGACTCGGCCAGATGCAGGCCCTGCAGGCCTTGTTCGGCCGCCACCTGCCAGTACGGCGGGGGGTTGACGATCGGCGTTTCCATCGCCGCGTGCAACGCCTCGGACGGCGCGACGCGCGCCACCAGGGAGCGGACCGAATCGGCCAGGTCTCGATGCTCAGGAGTGATAGCGATCGGCATTGGTCGCCTTCCCATGATGTGGGGTTTTCCGTCTCGGCCGGGCACCTCCCAAACTAACAACCGGTCGGTTGGTTGACCACAGGGGTCGCGGCGGCTCAGCGAAACCGCTTACCGACCCACTTGGCGATGAGGTCGGCCTGCTCGCTGCGAGCGCCCGGGGTGGTGAAGTAGTGGTCGGTGTCGATCGACGCCTGGGTCTTGTCGGGACTGGCGAGCGCGGCGAAGATCCGCTGTGCGTCGGAGGGAAAGACCCCGGTATCGGCCTCGGCGTTGATCACCAGGGCGGGACAGGTGATCCGGGCCAGGTGGGGGTCGGCCCTGGTCTGCGCCACCCGCAGGCTCCACATGCCCAGCCAGCTGCGCAGGGTGCAGGCGGCGGCAATGCCGTGCGCGGACCGGTTCGCCTTGGCCGGGACGCCGGCGTAGCACATGTTGGGTTGCCGCCGCGTCGGCTCGATGCCGGCGTCGACCATGCGCGGATCCGCCCAGGTGCGCATGACGCTGAACGGGCGGTCGGAAAATCCCGCCGCGCGAACGCGTTTGAGTTCCGTCTCGGCCCAGTCGGTGATCGCGTGGTTGCGCGCGGCCTGCGCGCGCCGGTAGCGGGCGAGGAACTCCGGCGAATACGGCGGCCCGTTGCGCCCGTTGAACAGGTCCAGGTCGGCAGCGGTGGCGACGGGGTCGTTTTCGTCGACGACGGCGGCATCCATCCAGGCCGTCAACACGTCGGGTCGCCCGGGATGGGCGGCGGTGGCCACATAGCCGTCGGCGGCGGGCAACTCGGTCACCCCGGTCGCCGGGCGCATCCCGTCCAGCGGGGTCACGTTCGGCTCCACGGCCTGCGACTGATATGCGGCCATCAACGAGCCGCCCCCTGAGTTACCCAGCAGCACAACGGTTTCCACCCCCTGCACCTCGCGCAGCCAACGCACCCCGACGCCGATGTCGACCAGCGCGTGGTCCAACAGGAAGCTGCTCTCGAAGCCCCGATAGCGGGTGTTCCAGCCGAGGAAGCCGACACCGCGGGTGGCCATGTAGTCGGCGAGGTAGTGCTCCGAGAAGTCGATCTGGTAGTGCGTGGCGATCATCGCCACCTTGGGTTTGCGCCCCACCCCCCGGTGGTACAGCCCCTGGCAGGGGTGCCCGCCCGCACCCGCGCGCCCCGCGGTCGGCGACGACAGCCCGACGAACTCGCGGATCACGCCCGCGGCACCGGTGTGAAGAGTCAATGTTGCGGCCCTGTTGGCGACGGACTTCTCGAAAGAAAACTCGAAGCTGATGTTAGATTCAGAATCACATCTTGGCCAGGACCCCAAACCGGGGGCCGAGGGGAGCCGCGCGATGATCAAGCCGCACAACACCAATACCGAATTCGAACTCGGCGGGATCAACCACGTCGCGCTGGTCTGCTCGGACATGGCCCGCACCGTCGACTTCTACACCAACATCCTGGGCATGCCGCTGATCAAGTCCCTCGATCTGCCCGGGGGCGCGGGCCAGCACTTCTTTTTCGACGCCGGCAACGGAGACTGCGTCGCGTTCTTCTGGTTCGCCGAGGCCGCCGACCGGGTGCCGGGCATCTCCTCGCCGGGTGCGATCCCCGGAATCGGCGACATCACCAGCGCGGTGAGCACCATGAACCACCTGGCCTTCCACGTCCCGGCCGAGAAGTTCGACGCCTATCGCCAGCGGCTCAAGGACAAAGGGGTGCGCGTCGGGCCCGTGCTCAACCACGACGAAAGTCCGATGCAGGTGTCCGCGACGGTGCACCCCGGGGTGTACGTGCGGTCGTTCTACTTCCAGGACCCCGACGGCATCACGCTGGAATTCGCTTGCTGGGTCAAAGAATTCGATGCCACCGATGCGCAGGCCGTGCCCAAGACGGCGGCGGACCGCCGACCCCCGGTGGTCGCCGCTCGCCGATGACCGACGGCATCCTGTCCGACGCGCAGATCGCGGCGCTCTCCCCCGAGCAGCGACGGCAGCTCATTTCCCGGCTGGAGCAGCCCGTGAGCGACCTGATCGACCCGGCGCTGCTGGCCCGGGTTCGGCGCATCCGGTTGAGCCTGATGGTGGGCGGCTCGATGGCGATGGTCCCCTGGCTGGGGTACCTGTCGGTGACGCTGCCGGAGAACTATGTCGCGCACAACTGGCCCGTGACGTGGGTGGGCTTCGACCTTCTCCTGGTCGGATTCATGCTCGCGACGGCGACGCTCGGGTACCTGCGCCGCCAGCTGTTGGTGCCCGCCGCCTTCACCACCGGGGTGTTGCTGATCTGCGACGCCTGGTTCGACCTGATGACGGCCGGGCCCAAGGACGTCTGGCTTTCGGTCACCACCGCGCTGCTGATCGAGCTGCCGCTGGCGGCGTTCCTGATCTTCAGCGCGCAGCGCCTGATGCGGCTCACGATGATGCGGCTGTGGCTGCTCGACCCCGCCATGCCGTTGTGGCGACTTCCCCTGTTCCCCTGAGGCCGCGGCCTTTTCACCCGCCGGCTGAAGTGCGAACTGAAGAAGATTACCGGCTCGGTGGCGCTCGCGCTCGAGATTGCGAATCTTTAAAAAACCGACCTATCCCCGCGTTCCTGCACTACCGTCCAATAACAGCGACAGGGGGGTGGAAGCGACGCCGTAAGTTCGGGCCAACAACGGAAATCCGTCGCAAGATCCCCGGAGCATAAATGAATTCATACTGCGCAGAAAAGCCATTATGAATGGCTCTTCCGCTACCCCCTTGCCGCACAACGGAACCAGCATCGCCACAGAACGGGATCAAGAAATGGTCGCACTCGGAAACATCAGCGAATGGCAACCGCCGCACGGCCCGCTTACCACCTGGATGGCCACACCCGCGTCGCACGAAGCGGCTCGCACCGCGCCGCGAAGCGATCTGGCCCCGAGTTATCAACAGACTCAACACCTCTGGACCGCCTATCACAGCAAGGCGCTGAACCGGCAGCTGCCCCGTCTGATGGTCGTGGCGTGGGACATCCCCGGGGTGTGCGACATCCCGGCGATGACGGCGGCGATCAATGCGCACGTCCGCGGTCAGGACACCTACCACAGCTGGTTCGAATTCGAGGGAAGGCGCCGTCGTCCGCCGGCTGATCACCGACCCCCAGGTCATCGATTTCGCTCCGGTGTCGTTCGGCCGAACGAGCCCGGACCGGGCGCGCGCCCACGTCCTGACGACGACCCCGGAGACGCTCGGATGGGGTTGTTTCACCTACGGAGTCGTCCAGGGGGCCGACCACTTCACGTTCTACGCCAGCGTCGACCACCTGCACATCGACGGCATCTCCGCCGCACTGATCTTCCTCGACATCCACCTGACCTATCAGCGGCTGGCGCTGGGGGCGCACGGCGCCGACCCCGCCGCCGGCCCCGGCCCCGAGGTCAGGAGTTACCGCGACTACGCGGCGCGGCAGCGCGAGAACGCGGCGAGCCTCAGCCTGGCCTCCCCGGCGATCAAGGACTGGATCGCCTTCGCGCGCGAGACCGACGGCGACTGGCCGAGCTTTCCGCTCCCACTGGGCGACACGTGGGCGAGCTGCAAGGGCGATCTGTTGACGGTCGAGGTGCTGGACGCCGCGGGAACGGACGCCTTCGACGCCGCCTGCTGCGCGGCCGGGGCCCGGTTCACCGGGGGAGTCCTGGCGTGCACCGCCCTGGCCGAGCGCGTATTGACCGGCAAGGAAACCTATTTCGGTTTTACGGCGCGGGACACCCGCGCGCCGGGTATCGACACCATGACGGTGGGATGGTTCGCCAGCCTGATACCGGTCACCGTGCCGACGGCCGGCGACTCCTTTCCGGAGGCGGCGCGGGCGGCGCAGAAGTCGTTCGACGCCGCCAAGGAGCTCGCGACGGTGCCCGTCGAGCGGGTGTTGGAGCTTGCCGCGCCGGACGCGCTGGGGATCAAGCTGCCCACCCAACTGCCGATGATGGTGTCGTTCCTCGACTTCCGCAAGATTCCCCTCGTCGGGATGTGGGCGGAGATGAACTTCGGCACCTATGGCGACAGCCTCTCCGCCGGCGGGATCAACCTGTGGATCAACCGGCACGTCGAACGAACCACGGTGACGATCTCGTTCCCCGACAACGAGATAGCGCGCGACTCGGTGCAGCGCTACGTCGCGGCGCTGATCCGGGAGTTCGTCCGCGTCATCGACACCACCCCCGACCAGCCCGACGTGGTTGCGGCCTAGCGATGAGCAACGTGCTGGACCTGGCCGACCAGACACTCTTCCTCGGTGAGCGAGCGACGGCCGCAACCAGTGTGCTGCAGTGCATCTGGGTGTACGACCACGCAATCGACCTCGACGGTCTGCGCGCCTTCCACCGCCATCTCGGCCGGGGTCGGTTGCGTCGCCGCATCGAACGCAGCCCGTTGCCGTTCGGCCGGCATCGCTGGGTGACACCCGCCCACCAGTCGGGCCTGGAGATCGCCGCGGCGCCCCGGCCGCGGGACGAGATCGACGAGTGGCTAAGCGAGCAGGCGCGCATGCGGCCGGACGCCGAACGCGGTCCCGGATGGCACCTCGGCATGTTGCCGTTGACCGACGGCGGGGCCGCGGTCAGCCTGGTGGTCACCCATTGCCTCACCGACGGCGTCGGGCTGTGCGACGCGCTGGCGGACGCGGCGTGCGGCCGCGACGACGCGACCGAGTGGCCCGCCGCGGGCTCGCGGCG
>NZ_GG770553.1:1094701-1098366 GCF_000164135.1 Mycobacterium parascrofulaceum ATCC BAA-614
GCCAAACGGCGTACGACGCAACGGATGTGGGCCGCGCCGTCGTTTCGGCCGCACGACTGGCCCGGGCCGGCCGCGCCGCGTCGCCGGCCGGAAAGCGGCCCGCGCCCCCGGCCGGACCGGACGACGCGATCTCGCTGCCGATGGCGACGATCTTCGTCGACGCCGACGAGTGGGACGCGCGCGCGCAAGCCCTCGGGGGCACCGGCAACGCGCTGCTCGCGGGATTGGCGGCCCACCTCGCCCGGCGGGTGGGCCGGGTCGCCGCGGACGGCACGGTCAACGTCGGGATGCCCGTCAACGAGCGCACCCCGGGCGACACCCGCGCCAACGCGGTCATCAACGTCGACGTCACGGTCGACCCCGCCCCCGTGACCGCGGACCTGCGCGACGTCCGCGCCCGGATCAAGGAGGCGCTGTCCCGCCACGAGGACGAGCCCGACGAGCGCTGGGCGCTGCTGCCGCTGGTTCCGCTGATTCCCGAACGCGTCATGCGGCGGTTGATCGGCGTGGTCACCGGCAGCGCGACCACCGTCGTGTCGTCCAACCTCGGCACATTGGACCCCGCCGTCAACTGCCCCGACGGCACCGACGCCGAACACTTCGCCATGAAGACGGTGTACCCGGGGGTGACCACCGCGACGATGTACCGCACCAACGGCGCGCTGGCGTTGCTGTCGGGAAGGGTGCACGGCCGGGTCTTCGTCTCGCTCCTGGCCTACGAGCTGGGCCGCCACAACTCCGATGTCGAGTTGCGCCAACACATCTCGGACGCTCTGAGCGCCTTTTCGCTCACCGCCACCACCGGGTGGCGCAGCGTGTGCCAGGCGTGAGGGCGCATCACGAGTCCGCCCGCGGCTCGGCCGCCGTCTCGGCGAGGCGGTAGAGACCGGGCTCGGCGAGCTCGTCGAGCAGCGCCGCCAGGTGATCGACCAGCCGGTCCGGTTCGAATCGGACGTCACCGGCCAGCCAGGCGCTGATGGTCTGCGCCACGCCGCCGACCACGAAGTGCGCCGCGGCCTTGATGCGGTCGTTCGCCGGGACCTGTAACGCGGTGCCGACGTGCTGGCCGGACAGCAGGGCGAACATCGCGCTCGACTCGGCGCGCTTGCGCGCGATCACCGTGTTGGCCAGCTGGCTGCTGAACAGCAGGCGCCCGACCCGGGCGTCGCCGGTGATCGTCCGCACGATGTTCGCGAGTCCCGCGCGGGTCTGCTCGTGGGCCGGGACGGCCGACACCGCGGCCTGGGTGGTGGCGGCCAGGTCGGCGACCGCCCAGTCGTAGACCGCCCCGACGAATTCGTCCTTGTCGGTGAAGCTTTCGTAGAAGTACCGGGCGGCCAGCCCGGCCTCGCGGCACACCTCGCGCACGGTGACGCCGGAGATGTCCCGTTGCTCCGCGCCGAGCAGCTCCAGGCCGGCGGCGAGCAACCGGTTGCGGCGGGTGGCGAGCCGCTGCGCGGCCTCGACCCCGCGGTACGGCCGCGCGCTCGAGGGCTCGTTCATGGGACCCATCTTGACACCAGCGCCCGGCACCGACAATATCAGGAAACAAGCGTTCGCAGATTAATGCGGACGGGGGCCGCTGGAGGAACTCACTATGGCAATCCCGGTGCACGAACCAATTCGGCAGGTCGAGCGGCCGGTCGCCGACCGTCCCCGCGCTCGGGGGCCCCGGCGCCGGCGGGCGCTCGGCGTCGACGAGGGTTTGATGGGCGTCGCGCTCCTGGCCGGGCCCGCGAACGTGGTCATGCAGTTGGCGCGCCCCGGCGTCGGCTACGGCGTGCTGGAGAGTCGCGTCGAGAGCGGCCGCGTCGACCTGCACCCGATCAAGCGCGCGCGCACCACCTTCACCTACCTCGCCGTGGCGACCATGGGCAGCGACGCGCAGAAGGACGCCTTCCGGCGGGCGGTGAACCGGGCGCACGCGCAGGTCTACTCCACCCCCGAAAGCCCGGTGCAGTACAACGCCTTCGATCCCGACCTGCAGCTGTGGGTGGGGGCCTGCCTGTACAAGGGTGGCGTGGACATCTACCGCATGTTCATCGGCGAGCTGGACGGCGAGGACGCCGACCGCCACTACCGCGAGGGCATGGCCCTGGCCACCACGCTGCAGGTGCCGCCGGAGATGTGGCCGGCGGACCGGGCGGCGTTCGACCGGTACTGGCAGGAGTCGCTGGCCCAGGTCCACATCGACGAGGCCGTCCGCGAATACCTCTATCCCATCGCGGCCAACCGCATCCGCGGGCTGACGCTGCCGGGCCCGCTGCAGCGCGCCTCCGAAAGCCTGGCGCTGCTGATCACCACCGGCTTTCTGCCGCAGCGGTTCCGGGACGAGATGCGGCTGCCCTGGGACGCCACCCGGCAGCGCCGCTTCGACCGGCTCATCGGGGCGCTGGCCCTGGTGAACCGGTGCCTGCCGCGGTTCGTCCGGCGGTTCCCGTTCAACGTCCTGCTCGCCGACGTCGACCGCCGGATCAGGACGGGCCGCCCGTTGGTGTAGCCGTGCCCGGTCGTGCGGACCGCCCGCCCGGCCAAGTTGATAACGACAATCATATTCATTAAGCTCTCCTCCGTCTGGTACGCCTTCCGGCCCGAGGAGCGCTATGACGGCCCCGATATGGATGGCCTCCCCACCCGAGGTGCATTCCGCTTTGCTCAGCAGCGGCCCCGGTCCGGCCTCGCTGCTGGCGGCGGCGGGTGCGTGGTCCGAGCTGAGCGCCGAATACGCCTCGGCCGCAGCGCAACTCAGCGGCGTGCTGGCAGCGGCGCAGGCCGGATCGTGGCAGGGGCCCAGCGCCGAGTCGTACGTCGCCGCGCACGCCCCCTACCTCGCGTGGCTGACGCGGGCCAGCGCGGACAGCGCCGCCGCCGCCGCGCAACACGAGACCGCCGCGGTCGCCTACACCGCGGCGTTGGCCACCATGCCGACGCTGCCGGAACTGGCCGCCAACCACGCCGTACACGGCGCGTTGGTGGCGACGAACTTCTTCGGCGTCAACACGGTTCCGATCGCGCTCAACGAGGCCGACTACGCGCGCATGTGGGTGCAGGCGGCCGGCACGATGACCACCTATCAGGCGGTGTCCACCGCGGCGGTGGCGTCGACACCCCAGCCCGAGCCCGCGCCGCAGATCGTGAAATCCGCTGCGGCCAGCCATGACTCGGGGGGCGATGTGCACGACCCCACCATCAACAATCCCCTCGACCAGTTCATCGCGAACATCCTGAAGAACCTCGGCATCAATTGGGACCCCGCGCAAGGCACCGTCAACGGCTTGCCCTACGACGCGTATACCAACGCGGGCGAACCGCTCTTCTGGGTGGTGCGGGCGCTCGAATTGCTCGAGGATTTCCAGCAGTTCGGCTATTACCTCGTCCATAACCCGGCGCTGGCCTTCCAATACATCGTCCAGCTGATGCTGTTCGACTGGCCGACGCACATCCTCGAAATCTTCATGTCCCAGCCGGAATTGCTGGCCCCCGCCGTCCTGCTCGCGGTCGCGCCCTTCGGCGCCGTCGGCGGCTTCGCCGGGCTGGCCGGCCTGGCCGGGATACCGCAGCCCCAGGTCTTGCCGGCGCCGGTGCCGGCACCCGCACCACCGCCCGCCCCGATGCCGGCCGTCGCGCTGACACCGACCGCCGCTGCTCCGGCGCCGGCCCCCGCC
>NZ_GG770553.1:1100054-1109368 GCF_000164135.1 Mycobacterium parascrofulaceum ATCC BAA-614
CAGCGGGCCCGCCGGCGCCGCCGGACGGCGATGAAGGACCGCTACCGCGGCTACGAATTCGTGGACCTGGAGCCCGACGCGGGTTCGGGGGCCGATCCGCTCGAGGACCCGGCGCCGTCGATTGCGTCGGATCGCGGCGCCGGGCCCCTGGGTTTCGCCGGAACGGCGAGCGCGGGCGCTGCCGACGCGGCCGGCCTGGCGACGCTGGACGGCGGCGGGTTCGGCGACCCACCGTCGCTGCCGATGTTGCCCGGCTCCTGGGCGCCGGATTAGCGAGCCCGGACCGCCATGTTCGGGACCGGAACTTTTCGGGGCCGGCGCACGACTACTGGCTGCGTCTCCGTCCCGGTGGCGCCACGAAATCCGGCGGCCGTCAGGCGAGCCGCCGAATTGATAATGAAAACGATTTTCGATAAGCTCGGCCGCTTAGAGGGCGCTGCCAACGGGCTGCCAACCTACTGAGGCTGAGATAAGGACCGAAAATGCGGCGCATTGCGCGGGTTAACATCCTCATTAGCGGTAGAGGCCCGGGAGGGACGTGGTGAGCCGGACGGGCCCTCGCACCTCGACACTTAGCTTATGCAATGCTAACTTCAGGCGGGTTAGGTTAGGGGAGGCTACACAAATGGAAAGACGTGGCCGTGGAACTCGGTGACGCCGGCGTGCTCGCGGCTCAGCCCGTCGATTCTCGGGCGCAGGCCCGGGTCGACGGGGACGTCGTCAGCCGATTCGCCACCTGTTGCCGGGCGCTCGGGATCTCGGTCTACCAGCGCCGACGCCCGGCCGACCTGGTCGCCGCGCGCTCCGGGTTCGGCGCGCTGACCCGCATCGCCCACGAGCAGTGTGACGCCTGGACGGGGCTGGCGGCCGCCGGCGACGTGTCGCTGCGGGTGCTGGAGGCGGTGTCGCAGACCGCGGCGACGGCCGGCACGCTGCAGCGGCAGGTGGACCTTGCGCCCGGGGCGTTGGGCTTCCGTTACGACACCGGCCTGTACCTGCAGTTCCGCGCCGCCACCCCCGACGACTTCCACCTCGCCTACGCCGCGGCCCTGGCAACCGCGGGCCGGTTCGCCGACGCCAACCGAATCGTCACCGGGCTGACCGCGCGCCGGCCGGGTTGGCGCGAGGCCCGCTGGGTCGACGTCGTGACCAACTACCGCGCCGAGCGGTGGTCGGACGTCGTCAAGTTGCTGACGCCGGTCGTCAACGACGCCGGGCTCGACGAGGCCTTCGCGCACGCGGCCAGGATCGCCCTGGGCACCGCGCTGGCGCGGCTGGGCATGTTCGCCCCCGCGCTGTCCTACCTCGAGGAGCCCGAGGGTCCCGTCGCCGTCGCGGCGGTCGACGGGGCGCTGGCCAAGGCGCTGGTGCTGCGGGTGCACGTCGACGAGGACGCGGCGAGCGAGGTGCTGCAGGACCTGTACGCGGCCCATCCCGAAAACGAACAGATCGAACAGGCCCTGTCCGACACCAGTTTCGGGATCGTGACCACCACCGCGGCCCGGATCGAAGCGCGCACCGACCCGTGGGACCCCGACACCGAGCCCAGCGCCGAGGACTTCGTCGACCCCGCGGCCCACGAGCGCAAGTCCGTGCTCCTGCACGAGGCCGAACTCCAGCTCGCCGAGTTCATCGGGCTGGACGAGGTCAAGAACCAGGTGGCCCGGTTGAAGAGCTCGGTCGCCATGGAGCTGGTGCGCAAGCAGCGCGGTCTCGCGGTCGCCCAGCGCGCCCACCACCTCGTCTTCGCGGGGCCACCCGGGACCGGCAAGACCACCATCGCCCGCGTGGTCGCCAAGATCTATTGCGGCCTGGGCCTGTTGAAGCGCGAGAACATCCGGGAGGTGCACCGCGCCGACCTGATCGGCCAGCACATCGGCGAGACCGAGGCCAAGACGAACGCGATCATCGACAGCGCGCTCGACGGGGTGCTGTTCCTCGACGAGGCCTACGCCCTGGTGGCCACGGGAGCCAAGAACGACTTCGGGCTGGTGGCCATCGACACGCTGCTGGCCCGCATGGAGAACGACCGCGACCGGCTGGTGGTGATCATCGCCGGCTACCGCGCCGACCTGGACAAGTTCCTGGACACCAACGAGGGTCTGCGTTCCCGCTTCACCCGCAACATCGACTTCCCTTCTTACGCACCGTCGGAACTCGTCGAGATCGCGACCAAGATGGCCGAGCAGCGCGACAGCGTGTTCGAACAGGCGGCCCTGGACCACATGGAGGCGTTGTTCACCAAGTTGGCCACCGAGTCGACGCCGGACGCCAACGGAATCTCGCGGCGCAACCTCGACATCGCCGGCAACGGCCGATTCGTCCGCAACATCGTCGAACGCTCCGAGGAGGAACGAGAATTCCGGCTCGACCACTCGGAACACGCCGGAACCGGGGAATTCAGTGACGAGGAGCTGATGACGATCACCGACCAAGACGTCGAGAACTCGGTGGAGCCGTTGTTGCGTGGCCTCGGGCTGTCGGTGCCGGCATGACGAATCCCGAATCGGACCAGCGGCGCTCGTTCGCCTCCCGGACCCCGGTCAACGACAACCCCGACAAGGTCGAGTACCGCCGCGGTTTCGTCACCCGCCACCAGGTCACCGGCTGGCGATTCGTGATGCGGCGCATCGCTTCCGGCATCGCCCTGCACGACACCAGGATGCTCGTCGACCCGCTGCGCACCCAGTCGCGCGCGGTGCTGATGGGCGTGGTTCTGCTTGTCACCGCCGTGGCGGGCTGCTTCGTGTTCTCGCTGATCCGGCCCAACGGGACCGTCGGCACCAACAGCGTGCTCGCCGACCGGGCGACCGCGGCCCTCTACGTCCGGGTGGGCGACCAGCTGCACCCCGTGCTCAACCTGACGTCGGCCCGGCTGATAGTCGGCAAGCCGGTCAACCCCGCCACGGTGAAAAGCAGTGAGCTGGACCGGTTTCCGCGGGGCAACCTGATCGGCATCCCGGGCGCGCCGGAGCGGATGGTGCAGAACACCACGCGCGACGCGAACTGGACCGTGTGCGACGGGGTCGGCGGGACGGCGCGCGCCGTGCACAGCACCGGCGTCACCGTGATCGCCGGCCGCCCCGACAGCACCGGCGCGCGGGCGGCCAAACTCGATGCGGGGCGGGCGATCCTGGTCGACTCCCCGAGCGACAAGGGCATCACCACCTGGCTGCTCTGGGACGGCAAGCGCAGCCAGATCGACCTGGCCGACCACGCGGTCACCAACGCGCTCGGCCTGGGGCTGAACAACTCCGACATCCCCGCGCCGCGACCCGTCGCGCCGGGGCTGTTCAACGCGATCCCGCAGGCGCCGCCGCTGGCGGCGCCTGGCATCCCGAACGCCGGCGCCCCGGCCGGGTTCGCCGTGCCCGCGCCGATCGGCGCGGTGGTGGTTTCCTATGCGCTGGAGCCGAACTCGCCGGGCGCGGCGCGCTACTACGCGGTGTTGCCGGACGGCCTGCAGCCCATCTCCCCGGTGCTCGCGGCGATCCTGCGCAACACCAACTCCTACGGCCTGGACCAGCCGCCGCGGCTGGGCGCCGACGCGGTGGCCAAGCTGCCGGTGTCGCGGATGCTCGATACCGCGCGCTATCCCGATCGGCAGGTCACCCTCGTCGACGCCGCCAAGGACCCCGTCACGTGCGCGTACTGGAGCAAGCCGGCCGGGGCCGCCACCAGCTCGCTGAGCCTGTTGTCCGGTTCGGCGCTGCCGGTGCCCGAATCGATCCGCACCGTCGACCTGGTGGGGGCCTCTCCGGCCACGGCCGCGCGCGTGGCCCTGGCGCCGGGCACCGGCTACTTCGCCCAGACCGTCACCGGCGGTGCCGGCGCGCCCGGCACCGGGTCGTTGTTCTGGGTGTCCGACACCGGGGTCCGGTACGGCATCGACAACGAGGCCGAGAGCTCGGCCGCCGGGCGCGGTAAAACCGTTGCGGCCCTTGGCCTGAGCGAGCCGGCAGTGCCCGTACCGTGGTCGGTGCTGGCACTGTTCGCCGGCGGGCCGACGCTGTCGCGCGCCGACGCGCTGCTGGCGCACGACGGGCTGGCGCCCGACAGCAGGCCCGGCCGCGTGGCATCAGCAGAGGGAGCGCCCCGATGAGCCGACTCATCTTCGAAGCCCGCCGCAGGCTGGCGCCGCCGGTGACCCGCAAGGGCACCATCAACATCGAGGCGCCGCCCGAACTGCCGCGAGTGATCCCGCCGTCGTTCCTGCGCCGGGCGATGCCCTACGTGCTGGTAATCCTGATCGTCGGCATGGTCGTCGCGCTGTTCGCCACCGGGATGCGGCTGATCTCGCCGCAGACGCTGTTCTTCCCGTTCGTGCTGCTGCTGGCGGCCACCGCGATGTACCGCGGCAACGACAACAAGACCCGCACCGAGGAGGTCGACGCCGAACGCGCCGACTACCTGCGCTACCTGTCGGTGGTCCGCGACAACATCCGCACCCAGGCCGCCCAGCAGCGCGCCGCCGCCGAATGGTCGCACCCCGAGCCGGCGGCGCTGGCGGGGGTGCCCGGGTCGCGCCGGCAGTGGGAGCGCGACCCGCACGATCCCGACTTCCTGGTGCTGCGCGCCGGCCGCCACCAGGTGCCCCTGGCCACCGCGCTGCGGGTGAACGACACCGCGGACGAGGTCGACCTGGAACCGGTGTCGCACAGCGCCTTACGTAGCCTGCTCGACACCCACCGCATCGTCCGCGACGTGCCGACCGGGATCGACCTGACGAAGGTCTCGCGGATCACCGTGCTGGGCGAGGCCGACGACGCGCGGGCGGCGATGCGCGCGTGGATCGCCCAGGCGGTGACCTGGCACGACCCGGCGGTGCTGGGGGTGGCGCTGGTCGCCGGCGACCTGGAGGGCCCTGACTGGTCCTGGCTGAAATGGCTTCCGCACACCGATGTTCCGGGTGAGCTCGACGGTGTCGGGCCGGCCCGCTTTTTGGCGACCAACCCCGACGAACTGGTCATGCTGCTGGGCCCGGCCTTCCTCGACCGCCCGGCGTTCACCGGCGATCCCGCCGACGCGCTGCGGCACCTGCTGATCGTCGTCGACGACCCCGACTTCGACCTGGACACCTCCGCGCTGGGGCTGGGCCGGGCGGGCGTCACCGTCGTGCACCGCGGCGCCACCCCGCCGCACCGCGAGCAGTACTCGGATCCGGAGAAGCCGATCCTGCGTGTTGTGCATGGCGCCCTCGAGCGCTGGCAGACCGGCGGCTGGCAGCCCTACATCGACGACGCCGACCGGTTCGGTGCCGACGAGGCCGCCCACCTGGCGCGACAGCTGTCGCGCTGGGACTCCAACCCGACCCACACCGGGCTGCGCTCCGCGGCTACCCGCGGGGCCAGTTTCACCACGCTGCTGGGCATTCCGGACGCGTCGCGGCTGGACGTACCCACCCTGTGGGCGCCGCGCCGCCGGGAGGACGAGCTGCGGGTGCCCATCGGCGTCACCGCGACCGGTGAGCCGCTGATCTTCGACCTGAAGGACGAGGCCGAGGGCGGGATGGGCCCGCACGGCCTGATGATCGGTATGACGGGCTCCGGGAAGTCGCAGACTCTGATGTCGATCCTGTTGTCGCTGTTGACAACTCATTCGGCGGAGCGGCTGATCGTCATCTACGCCGACTTCAAGGGCGAGGCCGGCGCCGACAGCTTCCGCCACTTCCCGCAGGTCGTGGCGGTGATCTCCAACATGGCCGAGAAGAAGTCGCTGGCCGACCGGTTCGCCGACACCCTGCGCGGGGAGGTGGCCCGCCGCGAGACCCTGCTGCGGGAGGCCGGTCGCCGCGTGCAGGGCAGCGCGTTCAACTCGGTGGTGGAATACGAGAGCGCGATCGCGGCGGGGCACGACCTCCCGCCCATCCCGACGCTGTTCGTGGTCGCCGACGAGTTCACCCTGATGCTGGCCGATCATCCGGAATACGCGGAGTTGTTCGATTATGTGGCGCGCAAGGGCCGCTCGTTCCGCATCCACATCCTGTTCGCGTCGCAGACGCTGGACGTCGGCAAGATCAAGGACATCGACAAGAACACCTCCTACCGCATCGGGTTGAAGGTGGCCAGTCCCAGCGTGTCCCGCCAGATCATCGGCGTGGAGGACGCGTACCACATCGAGTCGGGCAAGGAACACAAGGGCGTGGGCTTTTTGGTGCCCGCGCCGGGCGCCGCCCCGATCAAGTTCCGCAGCACCTACGTCGACGGCATCTACGATCCGCCGCAGCGGGCGAAAGCCGTTGTGGTGCATGCCGCCCCGGAACCCAAGCTGTTCACGGCCGGGCGGGTCGAGCCCGAGCAGGACACGGTGATCCCGGCCGTCGAGGACGAGGAATTCACCGGGCCGCCGCGCAAGCTGATCGCCACCATCGGCGACCAGCTGGCGCGGTACGGGCCGCGGGCGCCGCAGCTGTGGCTGCCGCCGCTGGACGAGCCGATCCCGCTGACCGCGGTGCTGGCCCGCGCCGGGGTGCCGCAGCGCCAGTGGCAGTGGCCGCTCGGCGAAATCGACAAGCCCTTCGAGATGCGCCGCGACCCGCTGGTGTTCGACGCCACCTCGTCGGCCGGCAACGTGGTGATCCACGGCGGCCCGAAGTCCGGGAAATCGACTGCGCTGCAGACGTTCATCCTGTCGGCGGCCAGCCTGCACTCGCCGCGCGACGTCACCTTCTACTGCCTGGACTACGGCGGCGGCAAGCTGCGGGCGCTGGAAGACCTGGCGCACGTGGGCAGCGTGGCGTCGGCGCTGGAACCGGAACGCATCCGGCGCACCTTCGGCGAGCTGGAGCAGCTGCTGCTGTCCCGGCAGCGGCGCGAGGTGTTCCGCGACCGGCACGGCGCAGCCCCCGACGACGGCTACGGCGAGGTGTTCCTGGTCATCGACAACCTGTACGCGTTCGGCCGGGACAACACCGACCAGTTCAACACGCGTAATCCCTTGCTGGCCAAGGTGACCGAGCTGGTCAACGTCGGGCTCGCCTACGGCATCCACGTCGTCATCACCACGCCGAGCTGGCTCGAGGTGCCGCTGGCCATGCGCGACGGCCTCGGGCTGCGCCTCGAGCTGAGGCTGCACGATCCGCGTGACAGCAACGTGCGGCTGGTCGGCGCGCTGCGGCGCCCCGCGGAAGCCGTGCCGCACGACCAGCCCGGCCGCGGGTTGACCATGGCCGCCGAGCACTTCCTGTTCGCCCGCCCCGAGCTCGACCAGGTGGCCGCGATCAACGCCCGCTACCCGGGCATGGCCGCGCCGCCGGTGCGGCTGCTGCCGACCAACCTCGCCCCCGAGGCCGTCGGCGCGCTCTATCGCGGTCCGGAGCAGGTGGTCATCGGCCAGCGCGAGGAGGACCTGGCGCCCGTCGTCGTCAACTTCGCCGACGAGCCGCTGCTGATGGTGTTCGGCGACAGCAAGTCCGGCAAAACCACGTTGCTGCGCCACATCATTCGCACCATCCGCGAGAACTCGACGGCCGACCAGGTGGCGTTCACCGTGCTGGACCGGCGGCTGCACCTGGTCGACGAGCCGTTGTTCGCCGACAACGAGTACACCGCCAACGTCGACCGCATCATCCCGGCGATGCTGGGGCTGGCCAACATCATCGAGTCGCGGCGGCCCCCGGCCGGGCTGTCGCCCGGCGAGCTGGCCGGATGGACGTATGCGGGCCACACCCACTACCTGATCATCGACGACGTCGACCAGATACCCGACTCGCCGGCGATGGGCGGCCCGTACGTCGGGCAGCGGCCGTGGACCCCGCTGATCGGAATCCTTTCGCAGGCGGCCGATCTGGGGCTGCGGGTGATCGTCACGGCGCGCGCCACCGGGTCGGGGCACGCCCTGATGACCAACCCGCTGCTGCGCCGCTTCAACGACCTGCAGGCGACCACGCTGATGCTGGCGGGCAACCCGCAGGACAGCGGCAAGATCCGGGGTCAGCGGTTCGGCCGGCTGCCGGCCGGGCGGGCGATCTTGTTGGGCGACAGCGACAGTCCGACGTACGTGCAGTTGGTCAACCCGCTGGTGGGTGAGGCCGCAATGTTTGGTGAAACGCAACAGTAAGGGGAGAGAGTCATGACGTTGCGAGTGGTTCCCGAGGGCCTGGCGGCGACCAGCGCCGCGGTGGAGGCGCTGACGGCGCGGCTGGCGGCCGCCCACGCGGCGGCCGCGCCGGCCATCACCGCGGTGGTGCCGCCGGCCGTGGATCCGGTGTCGGTGCAGACGGCCGTCGGGTTCAGCGCGCAGGGATCCGAGCACGCCGCCGTCGCCGCCCAGGGCGTGGAAGAGCTGGGCCGCGCAGGCGTGGGCGTCGGCGAGGCCGGTGCCAGCTACCTGGCCGGTGACACCGCCGCCGCCGCGACGTTCGGATTCGGCGGCGCCTGACGATGACGGCCCCCGTCTGGATGGCTTCGCCGCCCGAGGTGCATTCGACGCTGCTCAGCGCCGGTCCGGGACCGGGGCCGCTGTTGGCGGCCGCGGGCGCGTGGACCTCGCTGAGCGCCGAATACGCCACGGCGGCGGCCGAACTCACGGGTGTGCTGGGGGAGACCCAGGCCGGGGCGTGGCAGGGGCCGACCGGTGCGCAGTACCTGGCCGCGCACGTGCCGTATCTGGCCTGGCTGCAGCAGGCCAGCGCCGACAGCGCCGGTGTGGCCGCGCAGCACGAGGTCGCGGCGGCGGCGTACACCGCCGCGCTGGCCGCGATGCCGACGCTGGGTGAGCTGGCCGCCAATCACGCCGTTCACGGCGTGCTGGTGGCGACGAATTTTTTTGGCGTCAACACGATTCCGATCGCGGTCAACGAGGCAGACTACGCGCGGATGTGGGTCCAGGCCGCCACCGTGATGGGCGCCTACCAGGCCACCTCCGGCGCGGCCCTGGCGTCCGCGCCGCGCAGCACCCCGGCCCCCTCGATCGTGCGCCCGGGCGGTGACGCCAACACTCTTTCGGCCAACACCGCGCAGAACACGCCCGGCAATTGGTGGCAGAACCTCATCCAGCAGCTGTCCAAGTTCCTGCAGGACTTCTTCCAGAACATCCAGCAGATGCTGCAGAACTTCTCCGCGAACCTGCCGGCGTTTCTGGCCGCCAACGGCCCGCTGCTGTTCTTCGTCGCCTACCAGGTGTTCTTCAACGCGGTGGGCTGGCCGACCTGGGGCGCGATCCTGACCGCGCCGTTCCTCATCCCGTTGCTGCTCGGCATCGGGCTGAGCTCCTTACTTGCCGCGCCCGCCGAGATCGCGCCGGTGGCGGCCGGGGCGGCCGCGACGCCGCTGGTCGCCTCGACCAAACCCGCGTCGATGTTGCCGGCCGTCGCG
>NZ_GG770553.1:1111016-1124863 GCF_000164135.1 Mycobacterium parascrofulaceum ATCC BAA-614
GCTGGTGCCCATCGGCGCCGCGCTGGCGCTGGCCGTGCCCGGGCGGTTCGGGCCGGCGCACATCATGCTCGCCGCGGCCGGCGTCACCGCCTGGTCGCTGGTCGCCCTGATGGCGCCCAGCGCCGAGCGGGAGCGCATCGTCGGGTTCTTCACCGCGACCGCGGTGGTGGGCGCCGGGGTGCTGCTGGCCGCGGGCGCCGAGGTGCTCTGGCACCTGCGACCGCTCGCCATCGGCTGCGGCCTGATCGTCGCGGCGCTGCTGGTCACCATCGAGGCGGCTCAGCTGTCGGCGCTGTGGGCGCGCTTCCCGCTGCCGGTGATCCCGGCGCCGGGCGACCCCACCCCGTCGGCCCCGTCGCTGCGGGTGCTCGAGGATCTGCCGCGGCGGGTGCGGATCGGCGACGCCCATCAGAACGGATTCATCGCGGCCGCGGTGCTGCTCAGCGTCCTGGGCTCGGTCGCGATCGCGCTGCGGCCCGAGGCGGTCAGCGGCGTGGGCTGGTACGTGGTCGGCGCCACGGCGGCGACCTCGGTGTTGCGGGCGCGGGTATGGGACTCGGCCGCCTGCAAGGCGTGGCTGCTCGGGCAGCCCTTCCTGGCCGCGGGCGTGCTGCTGGTGTTCTACACCGCGACCGCGCGCTACGGCGCGGCTTTGGGCGCGGCGCTGGTGCTCGTCGCGCTGGCCGCGGTGTGGGTCGTGGTGGCGCTCAACCCGCACATCGCCGAACCGGAGAGCTATTCGCTGCCCGTGCGCCGGCTGGTGGGCTTCGCCGCCGCCGGGCTCGACGCCTCGCTCATCCCCGTGATGGCCTACCTGGTCGGCATCTTCACCTGGATACTCAATCGATGATTCGGACCGGATCGGCCTGTCTCGCAGCGGCATTCGCGGCCGTGCTGTGGACATGCCCGTCGGCCCTGGCCATCGAGGCGCCGAAGGTCGACCCGGGTGTTCCGCCGCCGAGCGGATCCCCGGGTCCCGTCCAGCCGATGGAGCAGCGCGGCCCGTGCACCACCTCCGGGGTGATCCCGGGCAGCGATCCCGCGGCGGTGACGCCGAGCCAGGCGACGCTGAATCTGCCCGGGGCATGGCAGTTCTCGCGTGGTGAGGGTCAGCTGGTGGCGGTGCTCGACACCGGGGTGCGGCCGGGCCCGCGGCTGCCCAACGTGGACCCGGGCGGTGACTTCGTCGAGGCCACCGACGGCCTGACCGACTGCGACGGCCACGGCACCCTGGTCGCCGGGCTCATCGCCGGCCAGCCCGGGGACGACGGCTTCTCGGGTGTGGCGCCCGCCGCGCGGGTGGTGTCGATCAGGACGACGTCCGCCAAGTTCTCGCCGCGCACGCCGGGCGGCGACCCGCTGATGGCGCGGGCCACCCTGGACGTGGCGACGCTGGGCCGCGCGATCGTGCACGCGGCCGACCTCGGCGCCCGGGTGATCGACGTGTCCACGCTCACCTGCCTGCCCGCCGACCGGCCGGTCGACCAGGCCGCACTCGGCGCGGCGATCCGCTACGCGGCGGTGGACAAGGACGCGGTGATCGTGGCCGCCGCCGGCAACACCGGGCCGACGGGATCGGTCGCGGGCGGCACCTCGTGCGAGTCCAACCCGCTCACCGACCTGAGCCGCCCGGACGACCCGCGCAACTGGGCGGGCGTCACCTCGGTCTCCATCCCGTCGCTGTGGCAGCCCTACGTGCTGTCGGTCGCCTCCCTGACACCGGACGGCCAGCCGTCCAAATTCACCATGGCCGGGCCGTGGGTGGGCATCGCGGCCCCCGGCGAACGCATCGTCTCGGTCGGCAACGCCGACGGCGGCGGCCTGGCCAACGGCCTGCCCGACGAACACCAGCAACAGGTCGCGCTGAGCGGAACCAGCTACGCGGCCGGCTACGTGGCCGGGGTGGCGGCGCTGGTCCGCAGCAAGTATCCCGACCTCAACGCCACCCAGGTCGTGCACCGCATCACCGCGACCGCGCTGGGCGGCGCCAGGGCGCCGTCCAACGTCATCGGCGCGGGCAGCGTGGACCCGGTGGCCGCCCTGACCTGGCAGCTGCCCGCGGGCAACCAGCCGCCCGCGGCGGCGGCCAAGCCGGTCGCCGTTCCCCCCGCACCCGCGCCCAGGGACACCACCCCACGGACCGTCGCGCTGGCCGGAACCGCCGCGCTGGCCGTGCTTGTCGCGGTCGCCGGCGCGGTCGCCGCCACCGCCACCCGCCGACGAAAGGACCCCACCCCGTGAGCCTGCAGCGCTGGATACCCACCCCCGGACCCGGGCGCATCACGCTGGCGGCGCTCGCCGTCGTGCCCGCGGCGATGGCCTACCCGTGGCACTCGACCCGGGACTACTGGGTGCTCGGCATCGCCGCCGCCGTCGTGCTCGCGTTGTTCGGCTGCTGGCGCGGGATGTACTTCACCACGCTGCTGCGCCGCCGGCTGGCGATCATGGGGCACCGGGAATCGGCCGCGGCCGAATCCGGCACGGCGACAACGGCGCTGCTGCGCGTCGGGGCGAGGGCCGACGGCGCCGACGCGCTGCCGCTGCCGCTGCTCGCCTCCTACCTGGACCGCTACGGTATTCGTGCGGACAAGATCCGGATCACCAGCCGCGCCAACGCATCCGACGCCTCCAGGCGGGAGACGTGGATCGGGCTGACGATATCGGCCGCCGACAATCTCGCCGCGCTCAAAGCGCGCTCGCCGCGCATCCCGTTGTACGAGACCGCGCAGGTGGCGGCGCGCCGGCTGGCCGACCACCTTCGCGAGATCGGCTGGGAAGCAACCGCCGTGGCGCCCGACGACATCCCACGGTTGCTCACCTCCAATGCCCGCGAGAGCTGGCGCGGAGTCCAGCGTGGCACGTCGGATTATCTTGCGGCGTATCGGATTCCGGTGGACGAGACGTTGCCGCAGACGCTGGCGGAAATCCGGTCTTCCTCGGCGCTGGAGACCTGCATAGCGCTGGAGATCGCCGGCGACGCTGCGCGGCCGACGATCGCCGCCGCCTGCGCGTTACAGACGGACACGCAGCCCGAACGGCGCGCGCCGCTGGCCGGCCTGGCCTCACAGGCCGGTAATCACCTGCGGGCGCTGACGGCCCTGGACCTGCTGTCCACCCGGCGCCTCGACGGGCACAGCGACGCGCCCCCGGGCCTGCTGGCGGAACTGGACTGGCCGACCGAGGCGGGTGGGGCCCACCGGGAGCCGGCCGCCGAAGCCGCTAGAACATGACGGTCTGCAGAAACGCGGTCATCCGGCGCAGGTAGTCCAGCTGGCTCACGTGCAGCACGTGGCTGCCCGGAAACCAGTGCAGCGCGCAACGATCCCAGTGCTCCCACAGCTTGACGGCGTGGTCCGGCGGCGCCATCCGATCGCCGAGCCCGGTGATGATCATCCGCCGATCCCGTTCCAGCAGCGGCCGATAGGTCAGCGGGCAGTGGTACGACAGCCCGTCGGCCAACTCCGCGCGGCCGATGTGGGACAGGCGCAGCCCCAGCCGCACCAGCTTGTTGGCCGGAAACCACTCGTCGAACAGGGTCGCCGGGGTGACGACGGGGCAGTTGGGGATGACGGCCTCGAGCCGGTCGTCGACCGAGGCCACCAGCGCCGAGGTGTAACCGCCCAGCGAGATGCCGGTCAGGGCGATCCGGTCGACCCCGGTGCCGCGCAGGTAGTCGATGATCGACCGGAAGTCGTGCACCGCCTGGGCCATCGCCTCGGCGAAACCGCTCATGCCGCCGGCGAAATAGCCGAAACCGCTGAAGGGCGAGAACCTTTCGGCACGCTTGCCGTGAAAGGGCAACGTGTACATCACGACGTCGTAGCCGGACCGGTAATACCACGGCAGGGCGAAGAACCGCCCGTTCGCCAGGTACGACGACCCCATGAAGCCGTGGATGACGCACAGCGTGGGACGCGGACCGTCGTCGTGGCGCCAGTGCTGCGCGCGCACGATGTTGTTCGACTTCCAGGCCCTCCACCGCTCGCGCATCGCGGGGTTGACGGCCGTGAAGCTGCTTTCGAACGCGATGTTTTCCACCGCGCCGCCCGCGGCCCACTCGGTCAGGGGGCTGGCGCGCCGCGACCGGACGCGCGGCGGCCCGGCCGGCGCGGGAAACGACTTCACCGGGTTCCGCTGCGCGGCCAGTTCGGCGTAGAAGTTCAGGTTGGCGCGCTCGTCGGAGTGCCGCAGGGCGCCGGCGAGCACGGCGGGCGCCACCGTCGCGGTGAGCAGTGACGACACCCAGGTGCGCAGGGCCAGGTCGCCGACGGCCGAGCCCTCGACTACCATCCGCTGGCGGGGGGACAGCGCGGAATTCGGGGGCAATCCGCCGATGCCGATCGGCACGTCCGCACCCTGGAAGGCGTCCTTGAACGCACCGGGAATGTCGGGAACGGGGATGGGCGGGTCAAACGAAGTGTCGGGCGCCACGAACGCCGATGCTAACCGGCCGGCGCGGCCCCCGGGGCCGGTTGGGCGGCGCCGGGGCGGCATACGGTAATACGGTTGGGCTATCCGCCTACCGCCGACGGCGCGTTGATCAGGAGGACGGACATGTGGGATCCCGACGTCTACCTGGCCTTTGCGGACCATCGCAGCCGGCCCTTCTACGACCTGCTGTCCCGGGTGGGGGCCGAGCGGGCCCGCCGGGTCGTCGACCTGGGCTGCGGCCCCGGCCACCTGACCAAGTACCTGTCCCGGCGCTGGCCCGACGCGGTGATCGAGGCGATGGACACCTCTCCGGAGATGGTCGCCGCCGCAAAGGAACGCGGCATCGACGCCGTCGTCGGCGACCTGCGCCAGTGGAAGCCCCAGCCCGACACCGACGTGGTGGTGAGCAATGCGGCCCTGCATTGGGTGCCCGAGCACGCCGACCTGCTGGTCCGGTGGGCCGAGGAGCTGGCGGCCGGATCGTGGATCGCCGTCCAGATCCCGGGCAACTTCGAAACCCCGTCGCACGCCACGGTGCGGACGCTGGCCAGGCGTGAGCCGTACGCGAAAGTGATGCGCGACATCCCCTTTCGGGTCGGCGCCGTGGTGCAGCCGCCGATCCAGTACGCCAACCTGCTGCTGGACGCCGGATGCAAGGTCGACGTCTGGGAGACCACCTACCTGCACCAGCTGACCGGTGACAACCCGGTGCTGGAATGGATCACCGGGACGGCCCTGGTCCCGGTGCGCGAGCGGCTGAGCGCCGAAGACTGGGAGCGGTTCCGCGAGGAACTGATCCCGCTGCTGGACGACGCCTACCCGCCCCGGCCCGACGGCACGACGATCTTCCCGTTCCGGCGGGTGTTCGTCGTCGCCGAGGTGGGCGGCGCGCGGCGCTCGGCCGGCTAACCGCTCGCCTGATCCTCGATGCCGCGGTCGGCCGCGATCGCCGAGCGGGCGGTCGGCTTCACCCGGTGGATCTGCAGGTACGTCTCGGTGTAACGCGCCGCGATGCGGGTGCCCGCGAACTCCGACGGGATGACGTCGCCCGTGCGCTGCCGCCAATCATGAAGCCGCACGGCCAGATCCGCGGCGATTTCGTCGGCGCCGGGATTCTCGCCGGCCAGCAGATTGGTGGTCTCGGTGGGGTCGGTGCGCAGGTCGTAGAGTTCGCGGTCCGGGCGCGGGCCGGCGACCAGCGGCGCCACGGCGATCCCGGACGGGCTTTCCTCGATGTCCAGCGGCAGGTCGAGCAGCGGGCGGGCCGCGTAGTTCTCGATGTAGCTGTATTCCTTGGTGCGGATCGCGCGGATCGGATCGAACGAGTCGTGATAGGTCTTCGTCGTGTACACGTGGTCCCTGACGGGCACGGCGTGCGGGTCCGGCGCGAGCAGGGCGCGCGCGTGGGACACCCCGTCGACGTCGGGGGGGACGTCGAGACCCAGCAGCTCCAGCAGCGTCGGCAACAGGTCGACGCCGCTGAAGAGTTCGTCGTACACGCGCGGGGTCGGGGGCCGGCTGGTGGGGGGCCGGATGATCATGCCGATGCCGGTTCCGGCGTCGTACAGCGTGGATTTGGCGCGCGGGAACGCCGCGCCGTGATCGGTGAAGAACACCACCCAGGTGCTGGCGTCCAACCCGGTTTCGGCCAGCGTGTCCAGCAGCCGGCCGACGGCGGCATCGGCGGTCGCGATCGAGCCGTAGAAGGCGGCGAGGTCGCCGCGCACCTCGGGGGTGTCGGGCAGGCACCCGGGCGGGTCGACCCGCGCGCTGTCCGCCGGCCGGTAGCGGTCCGGGGGATACGGCCGGTGCGTCTCGAAGAATCCGGCGGTCAGCAGGAACGGCTGGCCGGCCAGGTTCTCGCCGCCCGCGCGCAGCCACTCGCCGGCCTTGTCCACCACGTACTCGCAGTACGAGTTCGACACGTCGAACTCGTCGAAGCCCAGCCGCTGCGGATAGGACGTCTCGTGCTGCATGCCGAAAAGCGCCGAGTACCAACCCGCGCCGGTCAGGATCTCGGGCAGGGTGCGCACGCCGTTGCGGTATTCCCAGCCGTGGTGCGCCAGCCCGATCAGGCCGTTGGTCTGCGGGTAGCGGCCGGTGAACAGCGATCCGCGCGACGGCGAGCACAGCGGCGCCGTGGCGTGCGCGCGGGTGAACAGGATGCCCTCGGCGGCCAGGCGGTCCAGCCGGGGACTCGCGACGTCCCGGTGGCCGTAGGCGCCGAGATAGCGACCCAGGTCGTGCCAGTGCACGATCAGCACGTTGTCTTTGCGGTCCGCCGCTTCGCCCGGCGCCAATTGCGTCACCTCTTCAACCTTCCGTTGCGACCGGCGACGATACCGCAGCTAGTTGGGGGAACCCTGGGCGCGCCGACTCCAGCGGTTCTCGCAGACGAACTCCGACAGCGGCCGGGCGACGGCCCAGCCGTCCAGCTCCAGCGCGGGCCGATCGGGGAATTCGGGCACCGGACCCAGGCACAGAATGGCCACCGGCTCGGCGCCGGCGGGCATTTGCAGCAGGGCCGCCAGCCGGTCCGGGTCGAACAGCGAAACCCAGCCCATGCCAAGGCCTTCCGAGCGCGCCGCCAGCCACAGGTTCTGGATGGCGCACGACACCGACGCGAGATCCATCTGCGGCAGCGTCCGCCGGCCGAACACGTGCTTGTCCCGGTCGTCGCACAGCGCCACCACCAGCAGTTCGGCGCACTCGAGGATGCCCTCGACCTTCAGCGCCAAAAACTCCTGCGCCCGATCGCCCAGGGCGGCGGCGGTGAGCGGCCGCTCCTCGTCGACGAGCGCGTGGATGCGCCGCCGCAGCGAGTCGTCGGTGATCCGGATGAACCGCCACGGCTGCATCAGACCGACGCTGGGCGCCGCGTGGGCGGCCTGCAGCAGCCGCGCCAGCACCTCCTCGCCCACCACGCCGCCGGGCGAGAACCGGCGCATGTCGCGGCGCTCGGAGATCACCCGGTAGACGGCCCGCCGGTCTTGCGGGCTGAATGCCTCGTTCACGCCTGTCATCGTAGGAAATCCGCGTTAGCGTGGACCGGGGCCGCACCCCGGGCCCGGCGAACACCCGAGAAAGGAGTGTTCCGTGCAGCACCATGACCTACTCGACCAGCTTGCCGCCGACGGCGCCGCCGGCCGCGTCTACGGCGAGCCGTATCACACACCGGACGGCACCACCGTGATCCCGGTCGTGAAACCGCTCGGCGTCTTCGTCGTGCGCAACGGCGAGGCCTCCTGGAGGCCCGCCGTGGACGCGAATCGCATCGCGCTGATCGGGGTGATCACCGGCCTGCTGGCGGCGGTGATCGGCAGCCTGGCGGTGCTGCGGCAACCGCCCTGGCCGCGGATGACGATCACGGACTATAGGTGACGCCGACCGCGCGGTAGACGTACTCGGCGGGCATGTCGAAGGCCAGCGATCGCCGGGGCAGGCAACCGAGGACGTCCGCCGGGATGGCGGCCTTGTAGTGCAGCGACAGCTCGCCGCTGAACTTCGGGTTCACCCGCGCGACGTCGACGTCGACCTGCAAACCGGTCGACGAGATCTCCACCCGCGCCGCCCCGGTCTGCGGCGCGTCCCAGCGGACGTCGACGGTGGGGCCCGCCAGCCTGGGCAACATGGACAGCGTGGCCAGCACCCGCTCGGCGGTGAACACCAGCGAGCCCGTGTAGCTGGCGACGCTGTGCGGCAGCCGCACGCCGGGGATGGCCCCGGAGAAGCGCCGGGTCACGGCGACGTAGTCGGCAAGGTAGAGAAGGCCTTCCGCCTCGACCTGCGCGTGCACGTCGTCGGGCAGCTTGCCGATGCCGAACAACCTCCGGACGAATACGGCCATGACGCCAGTATGGCGCGGGATCGCCGAACACGTCCCGGGCCGCCCGGGCAGCCGCGCGGCGCGGCTGGTATCGGTGGGTTATGACTCGACCGCCGACCGTTCCGGCCGTGTGCATCGCCCTCGCCGCCGCGGCGGCGTACGCGCTGATGTGGGTGGGCTACTCCCACGACTGGCACTGGGAGCAGCGCATGGACTGGTCGCTGCTGGACGCCGCGCGGGACAGCGCGGTCAAACACCCGTTCTGGGTGCGGTTCTGGGCGGGCGTCTCCTTCGCGCTGGGGCCGGTGCCGCTGCGGGTGCTGGGCACGGTGGCGGCGGTGGCGGCCCTGGCCGTGCGCCGGGTGCGGGCGGGGCTGCTGTTGCTGGCGTGCGCGCCGCTGAGCGGGCTCGTGACGGTCGCGGCGAAGGCGCTCGCGGACCGGCCGCGGCCGCCGACCATGCTGGTGGCCGCGTCGGAGACCTCGTTCCCGTCCGGGCACGCGCTGGAGGCGACGGCCGCGCTGCTGGCCGCGCTGTCGTTGCTGGTGCCGGGGGCCGGCCGGGCGGTGCGCGGCGTCGCGCTCGCGGTGGTCGCGCTGGGCGTGCTGGCGGTGGGGATCTCGCGGGTGGCGCTGAACGTGCACTACCCGTCCGACGTGGTGGCCGGGTGGTCGCTGGGCTACCTGTATTTCCTGTTGTGCTTCACCGTGATCCGGCCCCCGGCGGCGGCCTTGTCCCGAAAACCCTGCGACGCGGGTGGTTTGGTCACGGCGCGGTGACCTAACCGGGGCTGAAGCTTTACTTGACCTTGGGCTGGGCGGGTTTGACGATGGAGGTCATGCGCCGACTGCTCGCCTCGCTGTCCGCTTCGGCGTGCGCACTTTTCGCGTCGCTGGCCCTGGCGCCGGCCGCCGGCGCCGCCGGCGCCCCGTGGTTCGCCAACGCGGTCGGCAATGCCACCCAGGTGGTTTCGGTGATGAGCACCGGCGGATCGAACGCGACGATGGACATCTACCAACGCACCGCCGCCGGCTGGCAGGCGCTGCGGACCGGCATTCCCACCCACGTCGGTTCGGCGGGCATGGCGCCGCAGGCCAAGAGCGGCGTGCCGGCCACCCCGATGGGGGTGTACACGCTGGACTCCGCCTTCGGCACCGCGCCCAATCCCGGCAGCGGCCTGCCCTACACGCAGGTCGGCCCGAATCACTGGTGGAGCGGCGACGACCACAGCCCGACCTTCAACTCGATGCAGGTGTGCCAGAAGGCGCAGTGCCCGTTCAACACCGCCGAAAGCGAGAACCTGCAGATCCCGCAGTACAAGCACGCCGTCGTGATGGGCGTCAACAAGAACAAGACCCCGGGCGGCGGTGCGGCGTTCTTCTTCCACACCACCGACGGGAAGCCCACCGAGGGCTGCGTGGCGGTCGACGACGCTCAGCTGGTGTCGATCATGAAATGGCTGCGGCCCGGCGCGGTCATCGCCATCACCAAGTAGCCGCTCAGGTGGCCAGCGCGCGACCGGGCTTGAGCGTGAAGTTCATGCCCTCCAACGACATCGTGGCGTCGTAGGTCCGGTCGTAGCCGGTGCCGCTGATCTTCCAGCCGGCGTCGGTGCGCCGGTAGGTGTCGCGGTAGAAGGCCGCCCCGATCAGCATGAAGTTCAAGTCGCCGACGATCACCCGGTCCTGCAGATACCAACTGCCCGTTGCGGTGTCGCCGTCGACGACGATGTCGGGATGGGTCACCCGGTGCTCGGTGATGACGTTGGCGGGCAGCGACGTACGCATGTACTCCACCAGGTCGTCGCGGTTGGTGAAGTGCAGCTCGTTGCCGATCGACGGCCCGTAGTCGGCCTTGATGTCCTCGGCCAGGGTGTCGGCGAAGTCGTCCCAGTGCTTGGTGTCCAGCGCGCGCAGGTACCGGTACTTGACCTGCTTGATGGCTTCGATGTCGGCGAGATCGTGAGGGGTCATCAGGTCATTGCAGCACACGGGTATTAGGCCCGCTGCGCTCGCATCGACGAGCCGGCGTCGGCCAGGCATAAACCACGGTCACCTTGTGCGGCGTGTCGTGTGCGTGGTTTATGTGACGCGGTGGCCCCGGCCGTCGGAGAGGTGGCGGGTGACCATGTCGATCAGTGCGCGTCGCTCCAGGCTCCAGTCGACCTGTGTCCCGGTGACCATCTGTGCCAGCACCACACCGCGCAGCGTGGCCCAGATGACCTCGGCCACACCGGCATTCGCCGGGTCGTCGGTGATCAGTCGGCCCAGCTGCCCGACCGCGTCGTTCATCTCCAGCAGGTGACGGCGCGGCGACTCACCCGGCCCGCCGCGGGTGGCGCGCAGGATCTCGAGCGCGGCCATCGACGTCGGGCTGCTGTAGCAGCTCCAGGCCGTGTCGACCACGATCTCGATGCGCTCGCGCAGCGGCAACTCGCTGACGTCGGCCGACGACAGGCTCTCGATCAGCCGGTCCACCCCGTCGTCCACGACGGCCGTCAGCAGGCCGTTGCGATCCCCGAAGTGATACTGGATGACCCCCCATGTCACGCCCGCGCGTTCGGCCACGTGCTTGGCGGTGGCCGCCGCGAAGCCCTCCTCGGTGATGCAGCGGACCGTCTCTTCGATGATCCTGGCGCGGGTGTCGTCGCCGCGCTTGCGCGGCGCGCGGGTGCGCCGGGTGGGGCCAACCGAGCTCCCGGCGCTCTGAGGTGCGGCAATCGACATTGTTGACTTTATAACATAGTCGTGTCTATTTTTGGCGCGTGAGCCGATCCCGATACGCGCGGCTGACGCGCGAGCAGCTGGCCGTCCTGGTTCCCGAATTGCTCCTGATCGGACAGCTGATCGACCGCTCGGGAATGGCCTGGTGCATCAGCGCGTTCGGCCGCGACGAGATGGTGCAGATCGCCATCGAGGAGTGGGCGGGCGCCAGCCCGATCTACACCCGGCGCATGCAACGGGCGCTGAACTTCACCGGCGACGACGTGCCGACCATCTTCAAGGGGCTGCAGCTCGACATCGGCGCCCCACCGCAATTCATGGACTTCCGCTACACCGTGCACGACCGCTGGCACGGCGAATTCCAGCTCGACCACTGCGGCGCCCTGCTCGACGTGGAGCCGATGGGCGAGAAGTACGTGTTCGGCATGTGCCACACCATCGAGGACCCGACCTTCGACGCGACCGCGGTCGCGACCAACCCGCGCGCCCAGGTGCGTCCCATCCACCGTCCGCCGCGCACGCCGGCCGATCGCCGGCCGCACTGCGCGTGGACCGTCATCATCGACGAGTCTCACCCGGAGGCCCAGAGCATTCCCGCGCTGGACATCGTCCGCCAAACCCGTGCCGCCGCATGGGAACTCGATCCGATCGACCGGTCCGAGGAGGGCAAGGCGGATTACTCGGGGCCGTTGCTGTCCGACTTCGACTTCGCCGGCTTCTCGCATTCGGCGCTGGTCCGGATGGCCGACGAGGTGTGCCTGCAGATGCACCTGCTCTACCTGTCGTTCGCCATCGCGGTGCGGGCGCGCGCCGCGGACGACGCCCAGGCCGTATCGGTGTGCACCCAGGGGCTGACCGGCATCGCGGGTGTGGCCGCCGAGCGGATTCACCGCGCGCTGGAGCTGCCCGGCGGCGCCCGGGGCGTGCTGGAGGTGCTCGAACTGCACCCGCTGCTGAACCCCGCGGGCTACGTCCGAGCGGAGACGGCCGACCGGCTCGTCGTGCACCGCTCGCCGGCCCACGACGACGCCGCCTGGATCGCGCTGTGCACTCCCGAATCCACCCAACCGCTGCAGGCGATCGCCACCGCCGTCGACCCGCACCTCGAGGTCCGGGTCAGCGGGACGAACACCGAATGGACCGCGGAACTAGCCGAAACCGACACCGCCGCGCCCGAACTGCCCGAGGTGTCGGTAACGAAAGTCAGCGGCGGAGCGACATTCCAATTCGAGCCCAGGCGATCGCTGCCGCTGACCGTGGTGTAGGCGCCGGCGTAAGTTTGTCAAGGGGCGGGCGGTACCACTTCGGTGACGAGGTGGCATCGACCGGATACCGATGATGTTGCAAGCCATCGGATTTCGGCGTGTCCACGGCTATGGTTAACGCTGGCCACCGACCCCTATAGACGAAAGTTTTCGCTCTATGTACGACCCACTTGGGTTGTCGATCGGGACCACGAACCTGGTCGCTGCGCGTAACGAAAGCCCACCGGTAACCCGGCGGTCGGTGCTGACCCTATATCCGCACTGTGCGCCGAAAGTCGGTGTACCCGAAGGTGATTCGATCCTGTCCGAGCCCGGCGTGATGATGAAGGGCTTCGTCGAGCGCATCGGCGATTCGGTGGCGCTGGTGTCCGCGGACGGGTCCGCGCACGATCCGGAACTGCTCACGGTGGAGGCCCTGGACGCGATGGTGCGGGCCGCCGGAGCGGACGCGTCCAGTTCGGAGATCTCCATTGCCGTCCCGGCGTACTGGAAACCCGCGACGGTGCAGGCGTTGCGCGACGGCCTGCGGACGCATCTGGGATTCGTCCGCAGCGGCATGGCGCCCCGGCTCGTCTCCGACGCGATCGCGTCGCTGACCGCCGTGAAGTCCGAACTCGGCCTGCCCGACGACGGCGTGGTGGGGCTGCTCGATTTCGGTGGCGGGGGCACCTCGGCCACGCTGGTCGACGTCGCGGGCGACTTCGAACTCGTCAGCGCGACAATGCGGTACGCGGCCCTGTCGGGCAACGAGATCGACCAGGAGCTGCTGCTGCGGGTCTTCGAGGAGCTGGGCCGCGGCAGCGGCATCGACCCGGCCAGCACGGCCGCCGTCGGGCAGCTGGGTGAGCTGCGGGAGCAGTGCCGGCTGGCCAAGGAGCGGCTGTCCACCGACGTGGTGACCGACATCGGCGCCGAGCTCGGCGAGCGCAGTTGCAGTTTCACACTGCGGCGCGACGACCTCGAAGACCTGATGGCGGACCGGCTGACCGGCTTCATCTACGCCTTCGACGACATGCTCGTGCGCTACCGCAAGAGCTGGGCGGACCTCGCGGCGGTGGTCACCGTCGGTGGCGGCGCGCACATCCCGCTTGTCGCCGAACGGCTTTCGGTCCATGGGCGCACCCCGGTCCTCACACCCTCGCAGCCGGCCCTCGCGGCGGCTGGCGGCGCGCTGCTGCTGGCGTCGCGGGGCGAGGAGCTGAGCCTGCGGACGCGGACGTCAATCGGCGTGCTGGCGTCCGCCAACGCCGCCGGTGACGTGGTCGACCTGGGGGCCGGCGACGTGCTGGTGATCGACGACGAGGCGCTGACGGACCGCGAGTTGGCGTGGTCGCAGACCGAGTACCCCGGCGACGTGCGGGTGCGGTTCGGCGGCGAGACCTACGACGAGGACGGGCCGTCCGGCTGGTCGATGCGGCTCAACGTCATCGACCCGCCCCCCGAGCGGCCGTGGCGCCGCCTGCGGTTGTCGCAGTTGATCATCGGCATGTCCGCTCTGGTGGCCATGACGGCGATCGGCGGCGTGGCCTACACGCTGACCGGCATCGAGAACCGCCAGGCCCCGCCGGCGCCCAGCGTCGCGCCGCTGCCGGCGCCGCCGGC
>NZ_GG770553.1:1125820-1135293 GCF_000164135.1 Mycobacterium parascrofulaceum ATCC BAA-614
TCCGCCCGCGGCGCCCCCTCCGCCGCCGGCCGCACCGGCGCAGCCGCCCGTGACGATGTACCTGCACTTCCCGTTCGTCACGGTGCCGATCCCCATCACGCCACCGGCGCCGCCCCCACCCCCGCGGTAGGGACGTGGCGCGCGCCCGCGACGGCGCGCACACTGGGCGGTGACGGCATGAGCGGCGAGGAGGTCGCGTGGGCGAATACGGTGCGTTCGGGTTCGATCCCGACGAGTTCGATCGAATGATCCGCGAGGGCAGCGAGGGACTGCGTGACGTCTTCGAGCGGGTCAGCAAGTTCGTCGCGGCGCCCGGGGCCCGGCCCGGCTGGTCGTCGTTCTTCGAAGACCTGTCGCGGCGCCCGCGGCCGGAGCCCGAGACCGCCGGCGAGGCGGGAGACGGCGTCTGGGCCATCTACACGGTGGACTCCGGCGGCGGCGCGCGCGTCGAGCAGGTCTATGCGACCGAGCTCGACGCGCTGCGGGCCAACAAGGACAACGTCGACCCCATGCGCAAGGTGCGGTTCCTGCCGTACGGCATCGCGGTCAGCGTCCTGGACAACGATTCGCCCGACGACGAACCCGGCGAGCCGGCGTAACCGCCTCAGCCCCGCTCGACGACGTTCGCACTACCGGTGTTGCTGACCTTCGGCGTGCCCGAGTGGTAAGTGACCTTGTTGCTGAGGCCCGAGACGTCGATGCTGTCGACGGCGTCGACGGTGATGTCGTTCTGCACCCCCGACACGGCGAGGTTTGCGCAGTGGCCGCTGATCACCACCGTGTTGGACACACCGGTCACGTTCACGACGTTGTCGTTGCAGGCGAACGTCCGGTTCTCGCCCATCCCGGAGATCGTCACCTGACTGCCCGGCGGCGGCGTGGGTGAGGTGGACGTGGTGGTCGACCGCGGCGTCCTGGTCCGGGTCGTGGTCGACGGGACGGTGCCGCCCGGGGGGCTGAACGTGTTGGTGAAGGTCGGCGGGGAGCTGATGATCGAGCGGACGCCGGAGAGCTGGTGTGCCGCGAAGGCGGCGATGCCGCCGGCCAGGGCGAGCACGCCGACCGCGATGACGGTGCCCATGATCCACCACATGCGGTTGCCCGAGGGGCGTTGCGGGGGCGGACCCGGAAACGGCCCGCCGTAGGTCCACGGGGGCGGGGGCGGCGGGCCCGCCTGGCCGGGCGAATAGGGCTGGCCACCGGGCTGCGCGCTGCCCACTTCGGACGCCCGCGCCGCGTCGGCGAGCGGGCGCTCGAGCTCCCGGATCCGGTCCTCCGGGTCGTCGTTTGCTGCCATGGGTCGAATATGCCATTCGCCCGGGTGATTTCGGCCGGTTCGGTAGTTTCTGCATCGTGCCCGAGTTGCCGAACCGTCAGGTCTTGTTGCGTCGCCGCCCCACCGGGCTTGTCCGGCCGGGGGACACCGAGCTGGTCACCACGCCGGCGCCCGAACCCGCGGAGGGGGAGGCGCTGCTGCGCACCACCTACGTCGGGATCGACGCCGCCGCCCGCACCTGGCTCGACGACCAGCCCGGCTACCTGCCGCCGGTCCAGCTGGGCGAGGTGATCCGCGCGGCCGGGATCGGCGAGGTGGTCGCGACGCGCTGCGACGCCTACGCCGTCGGCGACGTCGTCACCACCCTGACCGGCTTCTCCGAGTACGCGATCATCCGCGACGACCTGTTCAGCACGCCCATCCCGGGCGAGGACGACCAGCTGGCGATCATGTCGGTGTACGGACCGACCGGCGCCACGGCGTATTTCGGCATGACCGACATCGGCCGCCCCAAGGCCGGGGAGACGGTCGTGGTTTCCGCGGCCGCCGGCGCCACCGGGTCGGTGGCCGGGCAGATCGCCAAGATCGCCGGGGCCCGGGTGGTCGGCATCGCGGGCGGCCCGCAGAAGTGCCGGGCGGTGGTCGGGGACTTCGGGTTCGACGCCTGCATCGACTACAAGAACGACGACCTCGCGGCCGCGCTCAAGCGGCACTGCCCGCAGCGCGTCGACGTCTACTTCGACAACGTCGGCGGGCCCATCCTCGACGCCGTGCTGGGCCGCCTGGCGCCGCGCGCCCGGGTCGTCCTGTGCGGGGTCATCTCCAGTTACCTGACCGGCGAGCACCCGGGGCCGGCCAACTACGTGAATTTGCTGTCCAAGACGGCGTTGATGCAGGGTTTCAACGCCCTCGACCAGTGGGGCCGCTTCGACGAGGCATTCGCCGCGCTGCGGCGGTGGGAGGCCGAGGGCCGGCTCAAGCACCGGGAGACCATCTTCGACGGGATCGAGTCCTGCGTCGACGCCCTCAACGGCCTGTTCACCGGCGTCAACATCGGCAAGACCCTGGTCAAGCTCAGCGAACCGGCTTCTCCCTGAACCGCCGGGCGCCCCAGCGCGGGAAAAGTCGCCGCCACCGGCCCGGCGCGGGGTGCGTGGCACCCCGGCGCGTGGTTTCATAACACCGTTTGCGAAAGTTGCCCGGGGGTATCGGGCTAGTTCGGGAACACGCTTTCACGATTGGGGTTTAGATGGACCGTCGCAGCATGATGTTGATGTCGGGGCTCGGCATGCTGGGGGCTGCGATGCGCTTGCCGGGCGCATGGGCCACCCCCTCCGCGCCGCAGGCGCCGCCGTCGGCCGGCCCCGGTGGCCCCTATATCTTCGCCGACGAATTCGACGGTCCCGCGGGCTCCCCGCCCGATCCCGGCAAGTGGACGATCCAGACCTGGCAGGACGACGTCTTCCCGCCCGTTGCGGGCATCTACCGCGACGACCGCCAAAACGTGTTCCAGGACGGGCATTCCAACCTCGTCCTGTGCGCCACCCACGATCTGCTGAGCAACACCTATTACAGCGGCAAGCTGCGCGGCAACTTCCGCAGCATGATCAACCAGACCTGGGAGGCGCGGATCAAGCTGGACTGCCTGTTCCCCGGCCTGTGGCCCTCGTTCTGGGGGGTCAACGAGGACCCGCTCCCCGACGGCGAGGTGGACATCTTCGAGTGGTACGGCAACGGCCAGTGGCCCGCCGGCACCACCGTCCACGCGGCGTCCAACGGCAAGACCTGGGAGGGCAAGTCCATCCCCGGCCTGGTCGACGGCAACTGGCACACCTGGCGCATGCATTGGGGCGAAGAGGGTTTCGAGTTCGCGCGGGACGGGGCGGAGTACTTCAAGGTGCCCAACAAGCCCATCCACGTCGCCGGCGGCGCCCCCGACGACTTCCGGTGGCCGTTCAACATCCCGGGTTACTGGATGACGCCGATGTTCACGCTCGCCGTGGGCGGGGTGGGCGCCGGCGACCCGGCCGCGGGCACCTTCCCGGCGTCGATGCTGGTCGACTACATCCGAATCTGGTGACTATCGCTGCGCTTTGAGCACCTGAACCAGGTTGAACTGCCAACGTTCGACCAGGCGGAAGCCCAGGTCGTGCGGCACCGCGAAGGCGGGCGTCGGCCCGTAGACGGGCCCGGGTGGGATCGCCGGGCCCCACTCGTGCGCCGGCTGTGACGGGTCGGCCTGGGTGATGATCCACACGACGCCGCACCGGCTCAACGGTTGCGCGACGACCTCGGGAATGAGGTTGGTGTCGAAGACGTCGTTGCGGTCGGTCGCGCGCTGCCACAAGGTGAGATCGATCAGCTTGCGATAGGCGTCGGGGCGCGCCGCCATCAGGGGCCGCATCGGGGCGGGCATGAACGTCACCGTGTCGTTCACCAGCAGGCAATCCCCGGGTGCCGCCTTCGCCGAGACCAGGTCGGCCACCTGGCTGTAGTCCATCCCGTATTTCGCATACGGATTGCGTTGCACCCGAACATAATTCGGTGCCGCAGCGACCGCGAAGAGGGCGACCAGCGCCGCCGTCAGCCACGGCCGGGCGGTCACGGTGGCGGCGCAGACGCCCAGGATCAGCGCCATGCCCGGCACCGTGAACGACAGATAGCGCGGGGTGTAGATCGAATGCACCAGCGCCGAGTAGAGCAGGATGGCCGCCGTCGGCAGGGCGAGCCACGCCACCGCGAGGGCCAGCAGGTGCCGGTCGGCCGGCGCGAGCGGTGTGGACTTGCTGAGCCACGACGCCACAGCCGCCGCAATCACCAGTGCCGACAGCACGGCGAACGGGGGGCAGCGCTCGAAATACTGTTGCACCGCCACGTCTTCGAGCGTGCGGCGGCCGATCGGGGCGATCCAGGCTATTTGGTGCGCCTGGCCCGCGACCGTCAGCAGGAACGGCGCCATGGCGCCGACCGCGACGCCCGAGGTGACGGCGAACCGCAGCAAAACGGTTCGCGCGCAACGGGAGACGACGATCAGCGTGAGGTGCACGGCGACGAGCAGGGCGAGGTACACGTCCAGCGCGATCGACAAGACCAGGGCGACGCCGTAGGCGGCCCACAGCCGGCCGGTGTCGCGGCGCGCGGCATGCACCAGCAAGACCGTCAGCCACACGGCGGCCATCATGGACAGCGCGTAGGGGCGGGCCTCGATGCCCGCCCACGTCGACCGGGGCAGGATGGCGCAGAAGACGCCGGAGGCCACCGCGACGGCGCGCGTCGAGAACTGCCCGCCGAGCACGACGACCCCGGCGGCCGCGCCCCCGATGGCCAGCCCGCTCGGCGCGCGCGAGAAGAATTCGGTGGGCGGGAACGCCTGAAACCACGCGTGCATGAGCAGGTAGTACAGGCCGTGGACGGCGTCGACGTTGGCCAACATCCGCCACAGCTGGGCGAGGGAACGGCTGTATGCGGCCGAGATGGTGGCGGCCTCGTCGTACCAAAAGGACGGGCGCCCCGCGCCGCCCAGGCTCACCGCGACGGCGAGCCCCCCGACGAGCAGCGGGTCCAGCGCGGCCGGCGGGCGGCGAAACGGGTTCCGCACGCCGCTATGGTGCCAGAACCCGGCCGCGTTCCGACCGCTGGTCGGCTACCGCCGGGTCAGTTGAGCAGCCAGACGTGCCAGAACCCGTCGGAGCCCAGGCGGCAGTCCCAATGGGTGTAGAGGTGGTCGTTGTGCGTGATCTCGACGTGCGGGGCGTCCGCCTCGCAGCCGGACTGGCTCGAGTAGTTGCCCTCGACCTCGACCTCATCGGCACCGGCGACGCCCACCCCGGTGGTGAGCAGCCCGGCCAACGCCAATAGGCCAGCGGCGCAAGCCATCTTCATCTCCGACCTCCCCTTGGTAGCTGCGCCGACTATAGCGATCAGCGGGCCCGCAGGACCGAAAACGACGAACTCGGCAACCCGTCCTCATTCGAACGTATGATCGATCGATGGGGCAGTTCGCGTCCATCGGGTACAACGGCCAACCCGTCCGCGACCCGTTTCGGGTGGTGCGCCCGCCGATCACCGTCCTGGTGGACCTGACGGTGCTGTTCCCGCGCGAGCCGCACCGCTCCGGCCGGTACCAGCCCAACGGCCTGCAGCTGCACAAGGTCGTCGAGGGGCGGCTCAGCTGCTGGGGGCTGTGCGAGCAGGGCGACTGGTGGGGACTGGTGACCTACCCGGTCGCCTACGGCTCGAAGCGCAAGACCGTGACGCACTGGGTGCCGGCCTGGACGCTGCGCCGAAAACCGTTCTGAGACGGGCGCTTACGCGGCACCCGTGCGGCCGTGTCACGCCGATGCGATGATTGCTGCCCGTGGAAGCAAGTTGGGGATCGGTACTGACCAAGCTCGTCGCGCTGGCGGCGGTCATCGCGCTCTCGCCCATCACGGTCATTCCGGCGGTGCTGGTCCTGCACGCGCCGCGGCCGCGGCCGACCAGCCTGTCCTTTCTCGCCGGCTGGGTGCTGGGGCTGGCCGCCCTGACCGCCGCGTTCGCCGGCGCCTCCGACCTGCTCGGCGACCTGCACACGGCGCCGCCGACGTGGGCGTCGTGGCTGCGCGTCGTGCTGGGGTCGGCGCTGATCGCCTTGGGCGCCTACCACTGGCTGACCCGGCACCGGCACGGTGCCATGCCGCGCTGGATGCGCTCGTTCTCCACGCTCACCCCGCGCCGCGCGGGGGTGACCGCGGCGGCCCTGGTGGTGCTGCGGCCCGAGGTGCTGCTGCTGTGCGCGGCGGCCGGCCTGGCCGTCGGCGGCAGCAGCCTCGGCGCGGCGGGCCGCCTGCTGGCCGGGGCGGTGTTTCTCGTCTTCGCCGCGTCGACGGTCGCCCTCCCGATCCTGGCCTACGCCGGCGCGGGCGACCGCCTCGACGACACCCTGGAACGCGTCAAGGTCTGGATGGAGGAAAACCACGGCACGCTGCTCGCGGTCATCCTGGTCCTGATCGGTTTGATGGTGCTCTACAACGGGATTCACGCCCTGTAGATTGCTGCCCATGGCAGGAAGCTGGGGCACCGTGCTGACCGGGCTGGTCCCGCTCGGACTGGTCATCTCGCTCTCGCCGCTCACGGTGATCCCGGCCGTGCTGGTGCTGCAGGCGCCGCGGCCGCGGCCGAGCGGGCTGGCGTTCCTGGGCGGCTGGCTGCTGAGCCTGGCCGCGCTGACGGCGCTCTCCGTCGCGGCCTCCCACCTGCTCGGCGGCCTGGACAAGTCGCCGCCGCGGTGGTCGTCGTGGTTGCGCGTGGTCTTCGGGTCGGCGCTGATTGTGTACGGCATCTACAAATGGCTGAACCGGCGCGGCCACGGCGAGTCGCCGAAATGGATGCGTTCGTTCGCCAGCATCACCCCGGCACGCGCAGGGGTCATGGGGGCGGTGCTGGCGGTGGTTCGGCCGGACGTCGTGCTCATCTGCATCCCGGCCGGGCTGGGCATTGGCACCGCCGGGCTCGGCCTGGTCGGTGACTGGGCGGCGGCCGGGTTCTTCGTCGTCCTCGCGGCCTCCAGCGTCGCGATCCCGATCCTGGCCTACGCGGCGGCCGGCAGCCGCCTCGACGACACGCTGGCGCGGCTCAAGGACTGGATGGACCGCAACAACGCCGCCCTGCTCGCGGCGGTCCTCGTGCTGATCGGTGCGATGGTGCTCTACCACGGGATCGACGCCCTGTAGCCGCCGTCGGCCAGGCCGGCGTCCTCCTCGAGCCGGTTGATCGCGCCGAAGGCGTATTCGCGAACCAGCTCCCGGCCGTAGTCGGCCAGCATGCCCGCGTAACCCTTGGCCGCCCATTGCCGGCAGTGCCGCTCCTCGTGGTGTAGCACCCGGTCCAGGTCCAGGAGGCTCTCCGCGGGGATCCCGTCGGCGCGCAGGAACCAGGCGTGCCCCGACTCGACGATCCGGCGCAGCCACCCCGCCGGGTCGGTGACGGCGCCCAGATTGACCAGGAAGATGTCCCCCCAGGTGGTGCCGCCGCGGCGGCAGAATTGCCGTTGAATCCAGTTGCCGCCCAGGCCCATCAGGATGCCGTTCGGGGTCGCGACCAGGCGACCGCGGTTGCGGTCGACGAATCCGACGTCGCGGGCGTAGCTCCAGTGGTTTGCGTTCTGCCGCCGCATGATTCGCGTGACCTCGGTGGCGCGGTAGGGAGTCGGGGGGAAGTCGGTGCGCCACCCGCGCTTGGTGCCGTAGCCGGTGTCCGCGTTCAGGATGTAGGTGGCCAGTACCGCCGCGCGGGCCTCGCCGCCGCCGGTGCCCCGCGGCAGGAGAAAGAAGGATTTGCCGTCGGGGTCCTTGATCTCCGCCGTCGGCTGGAGCGATCGAAAGGTGTCCGGGGTGATGTCGTAGTGCCGGGTGATTTCCGCGACGACGTCGGGGCTCACGCCGCGCCGTGCGACGTTTTCCCGCCATGCCTCGAAGTAGCCCGGTGCGTCCATGTCCGCCAACCAATTTAGGGTGTAGCGAATGAACAGGCGGCCCAGGCGACGCGCGCGCGGCATCGAGCAGATCACCCGCGGTCTGGGCACCCTGGACCGGGAGCTCTTCGAAGCGATCGCCGAGACGGACACCCCGCTGCTGGACGCGGTCATGCCGCCGCTGACCCGGGCGGCCGACAACTCCAAGCTGTGGTTCGCCATCGCCGCCGCGCTGATGGCCTCGGGAAGCAAGAGCGCTCAACGCGGCGCCACGCGCGGCGTCGTTACGCTGGCGGCCACCAGCCTGGCCACCAACCAGGTGGCCAAACGCATCCGCCGCCGCCCGCGTCCCGGCTACGAGCTGGTGCCGCTGGTGAGGCAGGTCCGCCGCCGCCCGACGTCGAACTCCTTCCCGTCGGGGCACTCGGCCAGCGCCGCCGCCTTCGCGGTCGGGGTGGGATTGGAGAACCCGATGCTGGGCTTCGGCCTGGCGCTGCTGGCCGGGCTGGTCGGGCTCTCGCGGGTGGTGACCGGCGCACACTACCCGGGCGACGTGGTCGCCGGGTTCGGCATCGGGGCCGGCCTGGCGGTGCTGGGCGGCCGGCTGGTGCCGCCGATCGTCGAGACCGCCCTGCCCAAGACCGAACCGCTTCGGGTCCCGGCCCCCGAACGGCCCGACGGCGCCGGGGTGGTGCTGGTCATCAACCCGGAGTCGGGCAGCGGCACCGGGGCCCGCGTCGTCGACGAGGTGCGCGAGGCGCTCCCGAAGGTGGACATCCGGGAGCTGGGCCCCGACGACGACCCGGCGGAGGTCCTGCGCGACGCCGCCGCACGCGCCGAGGTGCTCGCGGTCGGCGGCGGCGACGGCACGGTGGCGGCCGCGGCGGGGGTGGCCATCGAGGCCGGGCTGCCGCTGGCGGTGTTTCCCGCCGGTACGTTCAACCACTTCGCGAAGGACATCGGCTGCGACACCGTCGCCAAGACCGTCGACGCGATCCGCCGCGGCAGCGTGGCGTGCGTGGACCTGGTGTGCCTCAACGAGAGTCAGATGGTCCTCAACACCGCCAGCATCGGCGCCTATCCCGCCTTCGTGCAGCAGCGCGAAAAACTGGAGAAGCGCATCGGCAAGCCGCTGGCCGGCCTGTACGCGATGCTGCACACCCTGCGCCACGACGAGCCCGTCCGGATCGCCTACGACAACAAGACGCTGCTGACGTCGCTGTTCTTCCTCGGGAACTCGCTGTACCTGCCGACCGGTTTCGCCCCCGCGCGGCGGACCCGGATGGACGACGGCCTGATCGACGTCCGCATGCTCGAGGCGGGGCGGCGGTGGTCGCGGACCAGGATCCTGGCCGCCCTCGCGCTGGGCCGCCTGGAGCGCAGCCCGCTCTATCACGAGCTGCAGGTGCCCGAGTTCGCCTTCCGCGCGGTCGACGGCCCGACGGTCATCGCGTGCGACGGCGAGGTCGGCGACGAATACGAGAAGGCCACCTTCACCGCCAAATACCGGGTCCTGCCGGTGTTCCGGCCCCGCGACTAGGCCCCCTCAGTCAGGTCGCGCACCCGCGCATAGCGGCCGAGCACCTCGGGCGCCGGGTCGGCGGTGTACTCGTCGGCCCGCGGCGCGGTCCAGCGGGGCGGTCGCGGCGACCCGCTCAGCGCCCACGCGGCCTGCCGCGCCGCGCCCAGCGCGACGTACTGCCCGGCCGCGGGCACCAGCACCGGCACGCCGAACACCGCGGGGGC
>NZ_GG770553.1:1135734-1138856 GCF_000164135.1 Mycobacterium parascrofulaceum ATCC BAA-614
ATGGCGGCCAGCGGCACGACGCCGACGGCCCGGGCCCACGCCGCGGGGCCGCCGAGCTCCTCGACCAGCGCGCGCGCCGCGTCGGCCGACCGCACGTCGTTCCACAGCAGCGCGGGCCGCACCACCCGGCCCGCCGCGTCCAGGCAGACCATGCCGTGCTGCTGCGCCCCGACCGCGACCGCCTCGACGCCGCCCAGGCCACCGGCGTCCGCGAGTGCAGTGCGGGCGGCGTCTTCCCATGCCGCCGGGGCGATTTCGGTGCCGTCGGGATGGTCGGCCCGGCCCTCGCGCACCACCTCGCCGGTGGCCGCGTCGCAGACCAGCACCTTGCAGGACTGCGTCGACGAGTCGATCCCGGCGACCAGCGTCATTCGTCGGCCCCGACCAGTGCCCGCAACGTCGCCCGCGCGCCGCGGCGGTGCAGCGAATCCAGCGCCCACAGGTACGGCTCGAGGAACCGCGGCTGGTCGACGAGGTCACCGAACACCGCCCGGTTGGCCAGGAACGCGGCCGGGTCGTCGCGCTGCGAGCGGGCGAGGGGGACGAGCGTGTCGGCGAGCCGGTCCACCACCTCGATCGGCCGGCCGCCTTCGTCGACGCCCTCGGCGTAACGCGCCCAGCTTGCGACGATCGCGGCGGACAGTCGCACCGGGCCGCCGCTGCGCAGATTGTCGGCGACCACGGGCAGCAGCCACTTGGTGATGCGTTCCGAGGAGTCCGCGCACAGCCTGGCCACCGTGTCGCGCACGTAGGAGTTGCCGAATCGGGGGAGCAGCCCGTCCTTGAACGCGGCCAACCCGGGGACCGGGGTGAGCGTGGGCATCGCCTCGTGCTCCAGATAGCGGTGCAGGAATTCGGCGATCACCGGATCCTGGGCGGCCTCGTGCACCAGCCGATATCCGGCCAGGTAGCCGAAGTAGCACAGGCCCTGATGGCCGGCGTTGAGCAGCCGCAGCTTCATCGCCTCGTACGGCGACACGTCGCCGACGAGCTGGACGCCGGCCCGCTCCAGCGGGGGGCGCCCGTCGGCGAAATCGTCCTCGAGCACCCACATGGCGAACGGTTCGGCGACGACGGGCCAGGCGTCGCGCACGCCGAAATCGTTGCGCAGCAGCTCGATCGCCGTGGGGGTGGTCGCCGGGGTGATCCGGTCGACCATCGAGTTGGGGAACGTGGTGTGCTCGCTCATCCACCGTGCGAGTGCGGGATCGAGCCGTTCGGCGCACGACATGAACGCGCGCCGCGCGACGCGCCCGTTCTCCGCGATGTTGTCGCAGGACACGATCGTGGGGGAGGGCAGGCCGCGTTCCCGTCGCCGGTTCAACGCCTCGGTCACCAGCCCGAAGGCGTCGCTGAGCGGCGGGTGGTAGCCGCCCTCGGTGATGGTGAGCGAGATGATGCGGGTGGCCGGGGTGGCGAGCAGCTCGACGACCCCCTCGGGATCGTCCGGGGCGTAACGGAAGTCGACGATCGAGCCGATGACCCGAGGCTGCCGGGTGCCGTCGGGGTGTTCGAGAATCAACGTGTACAGGTAGTCCTGGGCGCGCAGGACGTCGCGCATGCGCCGGTCGTCCGGCAGCACGCCGACCCCGCAGATCCCCCAGTCCATGGCCAGCCCGTCGGCGAGCAGCCTGTCGAGGTACATGGCCTGATGGGAGCGGTGAAACCCGCCGACGCCGAAATGCACGATGCCGACGTTGATTTGGCCGCGGTCGTAGGCCGGGACGGGGATGTCGAGGGCGCTCAGGTTGCGTGCGCTGAGCTCCATTGCCAACCCCGGCCGTCGCGCGGCGAATTCCCGGTTACGCGTTAGGGCACAGATCCCGGATGGCGAAGATCACCACGTCCGCGGCCTGCCGGCCGTTGATCCCGCCCGTGCCCTGGTCGGCGTCCGAGCGTTGTATCGCCAGGTTCTCCAGCTGTTGCGGGGAGGCGCCCCACGAAAGTTGTTGGCACAGGTCCGCGCCCATCTGCAACAGCGCCTCGTCGCCGCCGTTGATGGCGTGGATGCCGGCGTTGTGCAGGTCGTTGAGGAAGGACGTCTGGTCGGCCCCGGCCGGGCTCGCCCAGCCGATCCCCGCGGCCAGCAATGGGCCGCCTACCAGGGCCGTGCCCATGAACCTGCCATAGGGCCGCTGTGCTGCCATCGAAATCGTCTCCTTCGTCCCGTGCCGGATCGCCGATGATGCACTTTTACACGAAAGCGGGCCGGACACGCTGCGGACGATGAATCCCGAGGATGAATTGTCGGCAAAGACCGATGGCCGGCGCGGTGGCGCCGACGGGGGAGACGACCGCTAGGCGGTCGGGCAGAGGTCGCGTACGGCGTCGACGACGACGTCGTCGGCCTGTTGGGGTGTCAGCCCGCTGGCGCCCTGCCGGCCGTCGGAGCGTTGCAGCGCCAGGCCCTCGAGTTGGGACGGCGGGGCCCCCCAGGACAGTTGCTGGCAGACGTTCAGGCCCATCTGCACCAGCGCGGCGTCACCGCCGCTGACCGCGTGGATCCCGGCGTGGTGCAGGTCGTTGACGAAGGTGGTTTCGTCCGCCCGCGCGGGGCCCGCGCACATCACTCCGGCGACCAAGAGCGGGCCTCCCGCCAGCGCCGCGCCCATGAATCGGCCGAAGAGCCGTCGTGTAGCCATGGTTCCTTCTCCCTGTCCGTTAACCACACGGTTGCTTGCCGTTCATCTTTATAAAACCTCTCAGACATGTAGCGACGGCAACGATTCCCTGTGAATGCGCTGCGGAAAAGTCGCGCCGGCGAGCCGGCGAATCCCCCAGCGGGCACGTTCGCCCCGTGACGCCCTTGTGACGTCACCGTTTGGAAACGGCGCGGTGCGGCGCGTCCCGTGTCGCCCGCCGGCTGCCGACAATTGGCTCGGTCGTCGAAGGATGGCTATGCGGTTCTGCTGCAGCAGATTGTTATGTGGGCGCGAATAAAAGGAGAGTCGACGCTGATGGCGATCGTCGATCGGTTCGGTATGAAAGTAGTTGCCAGCCTTGGGTTATGCGGAGCCGCGCTTGCGTTGAGCCCGGATGCGGCGGCCACTCCCCTGAAGACGGGCGGTTACGCCTGCATAGAGGGGCAGGCCGGCGAGGCCGGCGCGCCGCTGGCCGGCGGG
>NZ_GG770553.1:1139387-1155982 GCF_000164135.1 Mycobacterium parascrofulaceum ATCC BAA-614
GGGTGTCCCGATGGCCGTGCCCGGACCGCTGCCCGTGGGCGCTCCGGTGCCGTTGCCGTTGGGCGCCCCGCTCCCGCTGGGAGCGCCACTGCCGATCGCCCCGGTGGTGCCCGCCGGTGCCCCGCTGGTTGCCCTCGGCGGGCCGCTGGCGGCCGGTGCCCCCCTCGACGCGGCCGCCGGTGCGCCCCTGATCGACATGTCCGGGGTCAAGGATGCGCCGACGGGGCCGGCGCCGACCGGCGGCCCGCAGCCCGGTCAGCCCGTCTCCCCCGGCCCCTCGGGCGCGCACTGACAAGCCCACCCCTGCACCGAACGGACCCGCTGGTTGCGACCAGCGGGTCCATTCGTATGTTGTTGCTGCGCTTGAGTTGACGGGCGCGCTCGGCGACGGGTGTAAGGCTATGCCCGGTAAGGCTACCGGCGGCGAAAGGCGTTCCCGTTCAGGACGGGGGCCGCTCCCAGAGGTCCTGCTTGACGATCACCGGGTCGCCGACATTGACCGTGTTGTAGTACCACTCGGCGTCGTCGGGGCTGAGGCTGATGCAGCCGTGACTGACGTTCTCCAGCCCCAGTGATGGGACGGCCCAGGGGGCCGAGTGCACGAAGAGCCCGCGGTTCGTGATCCGGACGGCGTAGTCGACGTTGAGCAGGTAACCGTTGGGATCGTCGACGGGAATGCCCACGCTGCTCGAATCCATCAGCACCGAGCGCTCTTTGGACAAGACGGTGTAGTTGCCGACCGGGGTGGGGAACTCCGGCCTGCCCATCGACGCGGGCAGCACGCCCTCTTCGCCGAAGTGGGGACGGTGGTGCGGGGTCGGCGGGGGGGCCGCGTCGACTCCGTCGACGGTCACCTTGAACGTGTGGTCGGTGATGTTGGCGACGCCGATGACCTTCGGGCCCGTTTTGAACTCCGTGGAACGGCCGTCGACCGCGAGTGCCACCGTGCTGTGCGCCGGCCAGTAGTGGCTCGGGACCCACTGCACGACATTGTTGTCCAGCCACTCGAACTTTCCGGTCATCGCGGGGGATGACGTGATTCCGATGGTGTGTTCGGCGGCACGGCGATTGGCGACCGGCGCGGTGAACGTCACCACCACCGGGTGCGCCACACCGACCGTCGCGCCCCGCGCCGGCAGCACCGACGCGATGGCGAAGTCATGCGGCCGGTTCGCCGCCGCCATACTGGTGGCGGTAGGCCCCGTAACGACACCCGCAGCGACCCCGACCACCGCAAGAACACCCCGAACGACTGCCCGCATGGCTCCGATTCCTTATAACTGACACAGTTGTAATAGCGATCCTAAAGCCCCGATGACCAGCGGAAGCGCAAGGGCGCGTTAGCTTTTGGTCAAGCCTCGGTCACGGTTCGGCCACGGGCGTTTAGTCCGCCGATGTGGGCCTGGGCTGGGGCTTCGGACCCGGGCCGGCCCGATGGGAGGATGACCTACGAAGTGGAGTTTTCCGACGGCGCCGGCACCACCCAGGCCTTGGTCACCCTCGTCGTGATGTCAGCCGCCGAAGGGTGGTCGGGCCATGACGGTGGGCCGGAACCCGTACTTGGGGCCGACACCGGCATGGCCGCCTGCGCCGGCGCCGGCCAAGGGCATACCCCCGAGAAGGTTTCCGGGTGCAGCGGTGGCGTCGGGGGCGGCGCTGACGGTGCTGACCGGAATGGCTTGCCCAAGCACAGGAGCGGGTGTGCTGGCCGCAGACCAGCTGACCGGCACCGACAACCTGCCACCGACGGAGGCTGCGTTGCCCAATGCCGCGGCCGGGTGCGCAGCGGTCGCGCCACCGCCCAGCAGACCGCCCAGCCCGCCCAGGCCGGGCAGCGCCTTGACCGCCGGCGCCGCGCCGTTGAGGAGGCCCGTCGTCTTGGCAATCTGGACCCCGAAGTTGCCCATACCGACGGAGAAGTACGGCAGACCTTCGGTGTTGTACCACAGCGCCGAAAAGGGGTTGTAGCCGTTGACGAACGATCCGAGGCTGGTGGGCAATGTGGTCTGCCCGGTCAGCAGGTACCAGATCTCGCTGAATGGAGCGCTGGTGGTTGAACTCTGCGTGGCCGCCGGAGCGGCAAGGGCTTGCAGCGTATTGGGTGTGCTCGAAACCGCGTGTGACAAGACGGATTGCGTGCTGCTCGCCGCGCTGTTGCCGGTAGCGTTGGCGACCGCCGTGCCCTGGGTGGCTTGGGCGGACGGGTTGGCGATTTGGGGCGCCGCGGTAAACGGCGCCACCTTGGTCGCCGCCGCGGATTGGCCTGCGTAGCTATACATCGTGCTGGCGTCCTGGGCCCACATTTCGCCGTATTGGGCCTCGAGTTGCGCGATCGCCGGGGTGTTGAGCCCCAGCACATTGGTGGCGAGCAGCTGGGCCGTCTGGGCACGGTTGGCCGCGACCAGTGGCGGCGGCACCGTGGCCGCCAGTGCGGTCTCGTAGGCTGTTGCCGCCGCATGCATCTGGTTGGCCGTCTGCTCGGCCTGCGCAGCGGTGGTACGCATCCAGGCCACATACGGTGCGACCGCTTGTGCCATCGACGCCGAGGCAGGGCCCAGCCATTCCTCCCCGCTGAGCGCGGTGATCACCTTGTCGTACCCCAGGGCAGTCGAATTCAGTTCGGCGGCCAACCCATTCCACGCCGAGGCGGCCGCCGTCAGCGCCTCGGGCCCCGGTCCTGTGTACATCCGCGCGGAGTTGTACTCCGGTGGTGCAGCCCCAAAATCAATCACCTTGACCTCCTTAGCTGTCCGCGGCCGTGGTGGCCGCCTCGATCGCCGGGTAGCACCGTGAGCTCATGCTCGAGGTGTTCAGCAACATTTCGTGGATGGCGGCCGTGTGCACGCTGACGGCCTGGCTTGTTTGGGTATGGGCGGCGAACCATGCCGCCGTGAACGGGTGGAGCGTGGCGTTCGGCATCGCATCAACCTGCCGACGGTGGGCGGGTCAGCACGCTGTGCCGAAACCCGTACTTGTTGAGGGCGTTCGCGGATCCGCGCCGGCCTGCTGACCCGTTGGGGATTCCGCGCAATAGTCCGTTGGTGGCGGCTGGATTGGCAGCCGTGTGGACCGAAGCGGTCTCTGTCGCAGTGACCGCGGGGTGCACCTGCGGGACCGGCGTGGCCCAACTCTGCGGCACCGACAACGTTCCGATCTTGCCGGCCTGGCCCGCGCCAGCGGCGATCCCTTCCTGGCTGACACCGTTGAAGCTGCTCAGACTTCCGATGTTGCCCAAGCCAAGGTGGGCGAATTGCGGTGTCGGATACCAGGCGCCGCTACCGGCGGTTGTCCCGGTGCCGAAGACCAACTGTTGGGCCCATTGGTATGCCTGGTAGCCCGTGCCGTAGGAGTTATATTCCTGCAGCAGGTCGTGGAAGATGATCTTGTAGTCGTTGGGCTGGAACCCCCACCAGTTGTTCGGGCCCGGAATCAGCGAATTCAACGAACTCGAAGACGTGCCGGTGGTGGCCAGCGTCGACGAAGCCTGCGGCACGGAGGTGGCGGTGGCGAACTGCGGCGTCGTCGTCGCTGCCATCTGCGCGGTGTTGCCCGCGGGCGTCTCGGTGGCTTGGGCCACCGCGGCCGCCTGGGCGGTCCGCGCATCCGGGGTGGTGGTGTTCGGCGGTGAGGCGAAGGGAGTCAACTGCCCGGCTATCGCCAACGAGCCCGCATACCCATACATCGCGACGGCGTCTTGGGCCCACATCTGCATGTACTGCGTCTCGGTCGCCGCGATCGCCGGGGTGTTCTGGCCGAAGAAATTCGTCGCGACCAGCGTCATCAACAGCGTTCTGTTCGCCGCGATCTCCGCGGGAGGCACCGTCATCGCGTATGCTGCGTCGAAAGCCGCAGCCGCCACCCGCGCCTGACTTGCCGTCTGCTCTGACAAATAAGCCACGGCAGCAAGCCAATCCACGTACGGGACCACGGCCGATGCCATCGACGCCGACGCCGGCCCCGCCCAGAGCGCGCTGGTCAACTCTGAAAGCACCGAGCTGAAAACGCTTGCTCCCATAGTCAGTTCCGCCGCAAGCTCGTCCCACGCGGCAGCCGCGGCCAGCATCGGCCCCGAGCCTGGACCGGTATACATCCGGCCCGAATTGATTTCCGGCGGCAACGCCCCGAAGTCAAACACCGCGCCCCCTCGCGTTGTCCACGGTCGGCGGCCGACATCTCGACCGCTTCCAGCTCCAGCTCAATAGCAGTGAGTTGAGTGCAAAGATCTTGAACGAAAATGGATAAGTCATTGTGGCAGCGTTCATTTCGATAAGCGCGGCACCGGCCGAGTTGCGCGTGCGGACATGACATTCCTCCAAGGCATTCTGAGATAGAAGCCGATGTCGAAGGTTTCAGGTAGGTAGCCTCGTCGTCGCAAGGCGCGCTCTACCACGGCTGCATGGCATTGGGTCCTGCTCGGGCGGCAACCCCGCAACCGAGCGTGCTAATCGCAGCCGTAGCTCAACGGAATCCGCGCTGCGGTAGGTCTGTAGAGAGACAGATCGGACTCCGCGAGACGTGATGGCGTGTCAGCAGCGGATGATGCAGAGCAGGGTGGAGGTATCTCGGTTGACGGGGCCGGCCGGGAAGCGGGCCGGGGTGGCCCCGCCCGGGCCGGGTGCGACGAACGACGCCGGCAGCGCCAACCGATCCCAATGAGGTGACACCGTGGTCCATTTGGTCGGCACGGCGCGCGGCATCCACATGCTCAAGAACGTCTTGGACTTCGCCGGCGCCGCGCCTGTGGCGAGACCGTGCTCCGGCTCGCTGTGGGATTGGCCGACGGCGGCGTTTTCACGTTGCCCGGGATGGGCTCGCGCATAGTGGATTACGTGGTTCCACCCCGCCGGCTCCGGCAGGTCCGCGGCGGAAAACTGGGGCCGCAAAGACGATCCCGCCACGAGCGCCACAAACGCGCTCAGCGACGCGACAATCGCGATGGCCAACCGCCATCGCCGAGTCATGTCACATTCCCCACGCTCCACAGTGGCCCAAATCTAAGCCACCAGATTTGAACACAGCCCGACAGAAATGTGAACGGAACCCGACGAACGACTGTGAATGCGCAGGTAGTCCGCTGCCAGTTAGGTGCGGCTCCGCAACGGCGTATCGACACGGGTAGACCGTCTCGGGTATGCGGCGGGGTCTTTGGCCGGGCGTTCCGCTGGAACGCCGACCGCCCGTCGTCCGCGCTGTCGTTGACCCGCAACGGTTTCGGCGCAGCGGGGCTCGCGAACGTGGTCGACGTGTACTGTCCGAAACTGGCTTGGCGAGCGGCAGGAAGGTGGCGACCATGCCGCAGATCGACGGTCCTTCCTCGGACCCGGCCGGGCCGGCAGGGGCGACCGCGCTCGGAATTGCTGCGGCACGTGCCGCAGAAACCGCCAGCGACAACCCCCTCATCCAGGACCCGTTCGCGCAGGTATTCGTTGACGCGGCGGGCATCGGAATTTGGAACGTCACAGCCGATCCCAAGCGCTTGGCCGGGCTCACCGCCACAGACCCGGGTGTGCGACCGCTGGTGCGCGCTCTGATCAACTACACGGCGGTGCGGACAGCGTTCCTCGATGAGTTCTTCGTCAAGGCCGCGCGCGAGGGGGTGCGGCAGATAGTCAATCTGGCCGCCGGCTTGGACTCACGCGCGTGGCGGTTGCCGTGGCCCGACGGCACCACCGTTTATGAGCTGGATCAGCCGGCGGTGTTGGACTTCAAATACGCCACGTTGCGGCGCACCGGCGCGGCCCCCACGTCACAGGTGGTGGGCGTCCCGGTGGATCTACGGAATGACTGGCCGACGGCCCTGCAGGAAAACGGCTTCGACGCGGCGCGACCCACCGCCTGGTTGGCCGAGGGGCTGCTTCATTACCTTCCGGCGTGGGCCCATGGCGTGTTGTTCGAGCGGGTGCACGCGCTCAGCCCACCAGCCAGTTGGTTCGCTCTCAACGCCCCGGGTATTGCCGGGAGCGCTCCGGTCTCCGTACCGCCGGGCCTCGGAACGCCGGCCACAACGGGTCAGTGGTGTGCCGCCGACATCATCGGCTGGCTGGACCAAAGAGGCTGGGAGACGGTGGCCCTGAGCCTGGAAACGCTCTTGAATCACTACGGGCGAACGGTTCCCGGCAACCGGGTAATGCCAACCGTTTTCATCACCGCGCGCCTCCCCGCGGCGTCTCCAGCGGATCCGCATTGCGCGGGCGGGGCCTGACATCGGCGTTCGCCGGCTCAATGCCACCGCGGGGTCGGTCAAAACCGTTTGCCCGCTCGCTCGCCGTGGCGTTCAGGTATAACGGACGGCTAACGTTCGGTCGGTGAAGTGAGGATCCGATGAGTCAGAAGTCCAGTGACCAGGCCCGCCCTCTGATCGGGTACATCACCCATGACATCGCGCCGCCGATTACCCCCGCGCCGATCAACCGGACGTGGATGGCGAAGATGCGCCAGGGGCGACCGCACCGGTGTCTGCCGATGTTGATCGCCAATCAAAGCGGCTGGGAAGTGCGTAACCGCAGCGCGTTCACCGCGACGTGGACGGGCGGGGAGGACCGTACCAGCCTGTCGATCGCACCCGACACGCGCCAAAGCGGTCAGTTCCTGCCCTCCAGCCACTTCGGCTACGGCATCTTGACTTGGCATCTGCCGATGCTGTTTCGTACGCCGCCGGGCTACAACCTTTTGGTCCGTGGGCCGGCGAATTATCCGAAAGACGCCATCTGCCCGCTGGAAGGCGTTGTCGAAACCGACTGGTCCTCCTCGAGTTTCAGCATGAATTGGAAATTCACCCGCGAGTTCATGCCGGTGCGTTTCGAGGTCGACGAGCCGATCTGCATGATCGTTCCGCAACGCCGGGCCGAGCTTGAGGAATTCGCCCCCGAACTCAGACCCATCGAGTCCGACGCAGGACTGCACCGCAAGCACGAGATCTTCCTGGGCACACGCGGCGCGCTGGGGCGCGGACCGGAGCCCGCGGACACCGGTGACGAGCGCACGCCGTGGCAAAGCGATTACACGCGAGGAAGGCACAGCGATGGTGAGGCCGGGGCGGACGACCACCAGACGCGCCGCTACCTTCGTCCGTTCGTTCAGCGCAGCCCCGACCACCGTGCTTGAGAGTGCCGCCGCGGCCGTTGCGCGGCTGATCCGGTCCGCCCGGAAGCGGTGTTACTAACGCCGACCTGGCTGTGGGGCCTCGGGCGCGTCCGCCGTTGGCACACACCGGACTCGGACCGATTTCACAGCTAGCTCCGATCGTTCGCCCGGTTGTGGGCGGTACATTCGGAGCACTGTGACAATGCTAGGCGCTGGTATGAGTCGGCGATGGCGGTTGGCCATCGCAGTTCTCGCCGCGCTGAGCGTGTTCGTTGCGCTCGTCGCGGGTTCGTCATTGCGTCCTCAGTTTTCTGCCACCACCCTGCCGGAGCCCGCGGCGTGGGCTCACGTAACACATGATGCGCGAGCACATCTCGGCCAGCGTCAAAACATCGCCGTCGGCCAATCCCACGGCGGACCGGAGCGCGGTCTCGTCTCAGGTGCGGTGCCGACGAATAACAAGACGTTTCTGAGCATGTGGATGCCGCGCGCTATGCCGACCAATTGGACTGCGGTGTCGCCTCATTCGGACTGGTCGCCGCTGCCGGCGTCGTTTGACACGCCGGGCCGCGCCGGGCTCACCATCGCGATTGTCCCGGTCAGCCGAGATACCGCCACCCTGCTCTGCATCATCCGCTGCTGAGAAGCCCGTCGTCTGGACGACGTGCGTGTCGCTGAGCCGGGTGAGGCCGCGCGCGTCGGCCACGCTTCGGACCAGACGTCCGCGCCGATGCATTCCCTGAGCCGCTAATGGCCTGCAATCGTTGTGCTCATCTCTGAAGGAAGTAGTCCCATGTTGTCGAATACGACTCATATCGCTGAACCGAGGCGGCGGTCGTAATGGATTTCACGACGCTACCGCCGGAGGTCAACTCCGGGCTGATGTATTCGGGTCCCGGCGCGGGATCTATGAGGGAGGCGGCCACGGCCTGGGGGCAGTTGGCCGCACGGTTAGGTGCGGCCGCCGCCGATTACCGCGAGGTGCTGGAGGCGATGGTGACAGAACACGGAGGGCCGACGGCGATCATCGAAGCCGCGGCACCGTACCTTGACTGGATCGACGGGGTCGCCGCGCGCAGTGAGCTCGCGGGCATCCAGCTCGCGGCGGCGGTCAATGCCCACCAGGAGGTTTTGACGGCGATGGTGCCCCGGCCGCTGATCGTCGCCAACCGCTCCCGTCGCCAGTCACTGGCCGCGGGAAACCCTCTGGCGCAGGCCAGCCCGGTGATCGCAGACCTCGACGCCGAGTACGAACAGATGTGGCTCCGTGACGCCGACGCGATGTGCGCCTACGCCGACGCCTCGACCGACGCGGCGGCGCTGACACCCTTCGCCTCGCCGCCGGGTAACCCGGGCACGGCGGCAGCCGGCTGGACGCTCGAGTCCGCGCCGGATGTCATATCGACCGGCCATCAACTGATGTCGGCCATTCCCGACGCGCTGCTGGTGTTGTCGTCGTCGCCGCGGGCCAGGTTGGAAGCATGCCTCGCGCCGGTGACGTCGTCGCTGTCCAGGCTGGGGTCACTCACTGCGCCATCGGATTTCGCGATCAACCACCTGAGCACCATGAACAAAGCGGCCGCGCTGCGGGCACTTGTGCCCGATTCGGCTGACGCCAACGGTGACCGAGTGATCGCGGGCCTGGGGCACGGGTTCGCGGTGGGCTTGTTGTCGGTACCGCATGCGTGGATAGCCGCACTGCCCGACGCCGCGGCCGTGGACATAGGCTGGATCGGTGCGCCCATCCGGTTGGTTACCGCCTGTGCGTTGCCTGGCTCCCACGCGGCCAGCCAGTACGACGGTTGAGGGCCCCGAGCCGCCCCAAGCGCCGCTAACGGGTTGATACCACCGCTGTTTCGAGAGGCGCGAGGCCCGCATCGATGGGGCGCATCGCGAATTGAATTGTACTGCTAGTACTTTCGCAGACCCACCCGCAGACAATGTTCGGCTAACAGTAGACCCTCAAGGGTCAAAAGATACTCACCATGAGCTGAACGGTTGACGGACAGAGGAGAAGATATCGTGCGGGCACCGAGTCGCTATGGGCATACCCTCGGCCTAGCGCTAGTAGGCGGCCCCCTCGTGGCCGGAGTAGTCTGGGCCAGCCCGGCGGCGGCGGACGCAGCCAGCTTCGTCAGCGACATGCACAAGGACGGGATCCACGCCGTATCGGGTGGTGATGCGGCGCTGTTGCAGGCGGGCCTGGACCTTTGTCAGCAGCTCTCGTGGGGGGCTCCGCCCTCCCAGCTGGAGGGACTGGCGCTGCAACGCTCCGACGGCAGGCAGGGAGGGAGTGGGCTCACGGCGCAGCAGGCAGACGACGTCGTCCAGGCCGCCGTGCGTGATCTGTGCCCTCCGACATAGATCGCCGCCGGACGCACCGTCGGTTCGACACCCGGCTCCGCGCTGACGAACTCGAAGCCGCCGTTCGGCGCTGCGTCCATGGCAGCGTTCATCAGGGGCAACCGTAACAACGGGCACGGCGCGTGCGGCTCGCCACCGCATCGCACAGACGTGTTGTCGCCCGACGCTTTTCGCCGGAGCGGCGGTCTGACTCTCGCCGAGGGTGGGACCGGAGCTACGGGATGGGCGGGATGGTCGGGATCACCGGGATGCGGGGTATCCGCGGAATCTGGGGTACCTGAACCGATGTCGGCGGATTGTCCGTTGACGACGGTGGGGGCGGTGCCGGCGGCGACGTCGCCGTGGCCGTTGGCGGGGTAGTCGTCGGCGGCGGTTCCGTGGTCGTTGCCGGGGGTTCGCTGGTGGTCGGTGGCGGTTCGGTGGTGGTGGGCGCCGGTTGAGTGCTCGTCGGCGGCGGGGCAGCCGGTGCGGCCGTGCTCGTCTGCACGGGGGCCTGCTGCGCCGGGGCCGGGGTCGTCTGCGCCGGGGAGGGCGGTGGTGACGGCTGCGGCGTGGTGGTGGCGCCGGGTTTCGGCGTGACCGGTGTGCCGGTCGAACCGTGGCTCAAGGCCAGCATGATGATTGCGCTGAGGGCCAGCACCGCCGCGGCCGCACCGAGGATCATCACCAATGGCCGCCGATACCAGGCGACCTCGGCGGGTCGGTCCTCGTCGGTATCGGGTTGTTGCTCGAACCTCAAATCGGGCCGGGCGTAACCGGTCTCGTCACCGAACTGAAACGGCGGCGGGGCGGGCGGGTCCGGGGCATCGTCGTCGGCCCAGCCCCGAGGCCCGTCGGTGGCCAGGGGCATCATCCCCGACTCGTCGCCGGCCTCAGACCACGCGAGGGCCGGCATGGCCGCTGACACCGGCGCCACGTCGGCCAGCGTTGGTTCCGCGAGCGGCGGCGGGGCGGCCACGGATGCGGCGACGGCCATTTTCGTTGCGCTGTCATCGGCCGGCCCGCGCGCGGCCCGCAGCGCCGCGCCGGTGGCGGCCGCCAGCTGCGGCCGCGGTGACGTGACGACCGGCGCGCGAAAGTGTTCGGACAGCCTGGTGGTGATTTCCGGGATCGCCGCTCCACCGCCCACCGAGGCGATGGCAACCAGATCGGTCGCGCGGATTCCGTTGCGCGCCAAGGTGTCTTGTAGGACATGGACGAACTGGTCCAGTGGCTGATTGATGGCTTCGTTGAGTTCGGTCCTGGTGAGCCGGATATCCCCGCGGAAGCCCGGCAGCTCGGCGGGCAGCGTGGTCGCGGTACTGGCCGACAGGCGCTGCTTGGCCGCCCGGCATTCGGCCCGCAGTCGGGTCAGCGATCCGATCGCCGACGTGGCCGACACATCGATGGAGCCCGCCGAGGACAGGTCGGCCACGATGTGGGCCAGCAGGGCCTGGTCGATCAGTTCGCCGGAAAAATCCGTGTGGCGCACCGTCGCGCCGATGGGCTGGTAGCCGTTGGTGGCATCGGCAAGGGTGATGCTGGTGCCACCGGCGCCGAAGTCGCACACCGCGACGACCCCGCGGATGGGCAGACCCGGGTTGGTCTGCAGGGCGGTCAGCGCACCCGCGGCATCTGAAACCAGCGACAGGCATTCCGAACCGCCCGACCACTCGGGCACCCGGCTCAGCGCCGCGCGCAACGCGTCCACCGCGGTGGGCCGCCAGTGCGCGGGGTAGGCCACCGCCGTCACCTCCGGCAGCGGACGCCCGCCGGTCGCGGCGTAGCCGAGGGCGCGCAACGCGTCCGCCAGCAGCGCCTCGCCGCGATGCGTCGAACCGTCGGCGGCCACGATCCCGACCGCGTCTCCCACCCGGTCGACGAAGTCGGTGACCACCAAACCGGGCTCGTCCAGGTTGGGATTCTCCGCGGGCACGCCCACTTCCGCCGGGCGATGCTGGTACAGCGTCAGCACCGACGTCCGGGTCACCGCCCGATCGGCCGTTATGGCTACCAGGTTGGCGGTGCCCGCCGACAGCCCCAGCGCCCGTCTTGCTTCCGTCGACATATCGTCCAATTCAGGTGTCCGCCGGCGTCCGTATGCGCGGCCACGACAATCTATCGGCAGCCAACCTATAGCAGGCCAGCGCTGTCCTCCGACTCACCTGCGTGAAGGCGGCCACGCCCCGCCGCTGGGCGCGGCGAACGCCGCCACCATGGCTTCGGCGCTGCGCACCGCCGCACGGCACGCCCTGGTGGTGAACGGATCGTTGAGTGGGTGCTCGGCGCGGCGGCGCCAGCGTTGGGCCGCGGCGAAGGCGGCGCGCGGCGCGTCATGGTGCGCCTCGGGGGCCAGCCCCAACCGGCTGGCCGCGTCGGTGCCCGAACCGCCGATGAGGCGCCGCAGCGACGCGAGCTCTTCGTCGTGCAACGCCGTTGCGCGCGAATGCAGTTGGCTCAGCAGGCGCAACTCCTCGAAGGCGTGGGTGTCGGCCAGCAACGGATCGATGTCGGCGAGGATGCGGGGCGTGCCCGCGATCGGGTACGCCTCCACGAACCGGCGCAACGACACCAGCGCGGTGTGCGCCTTGAGCATGTCGGAGCGCTGCGCGAACTGCTGATCGACGACGTTGCGCAACGCGACCAGCCCGCTGCGTTCGAGCAACTCGTCGGCCAGCCCCGCCGCGTCGGTGACGCCGGCCTTGAGCACGGCGATCGAGATCCGGATGCCGAACATGCCGAACCGGTCGAGCAACCGGGCCCGCGTCGCGGCGTCCACCGGCAACGGGCTGTCGGGACGGACGAAGCGGTCCGCGCTGAGCATGGCCTTAAGCAGCTCGGCGGCGTCGACGCCGGCGAGCTTTTGCAGCGCGCCGAACTCCGACTGGCGCAGCGTGCGGGCGGTCAGCGCCAGCAGCCCCGAGACCGGCACCACCGCCTGGCAGACGCCCGTCTGGCTCAGCTCACGGGTGAACCTCTTGGCCACGTCTTCGGCCGAGAGCATGGCGTCGAGCCGCCCGGCGCCGATCTCGTCGGCCCGCGACGCCACGCCGATGATGCCCAGCGCCCCGGCCGCCCCGCCGACGAGGTCACCGATCTGTTTGAGCAGCGCGACGTCGGCGGCGTTGAGGGTGCGCAGCAAGAACACCACCGCGTCCACCCGCGGCATCCCGTCCTCGGGCACCAGCAGCCGGTGCGTGCGCGCGGAGACGTCACGTGCCAGCGACGAGGTCCCCGGCGTGTCGATGATCGTGGTGGCGATCAGCTCGTCGGCGGGCCATTGCACGTCGAGGTCAACCACGTCGTTCGGGTTCAGCCCGCTCAGGTCGAAGCCGAGTCCGCCGTCGCGCATGATCGGCACATGAGAACGACGACCCCCACGATGGTTGGCGATGACCTTCGGTGTCGGCCCGTGCCGAAACCAGGTGACGATGCGGGTCGCCTCGGTGGCGTCGGTGGGCGCGACGGTTTCCCCGACCAGCGCGTTGACCAGGGTGGATTTGCCGGCCTTCAGGGTGCCGGCCAGCGCGATGCGCATCGGTTCGTTGAGCCGGGCGGCGATGCGCTGCAATTCGTGGAAGACGTCGGGTCGCTGGCGGTAGGCCGGCTCCGCCTGGTAGGCGCGAAGGGTTCCGCCCAGGATGGCGCGGACCTGCTCGCTGGTGCTCACACCCGTGTCACCGCGGGCGCGAGCTTGTCGATGTTGTCGGTGACCTGGGTCAGGATGTTCAACTGCCGCTCCAGCTCCCGGGTCCGGTTGTCACGCTCGGTTTCCTCCAACCGCGCGGCGGCGATGGTCGCCTGCAACGACTCGTTGAGCGAGCGGGTGGCCTGGTTGGCGATGCCGCGGTAATGGTCCCGCAGCTGACGTTGGATCGTCTTGAGCCGGTCGCGCGACTCCTTGCCAACCACGAAGGAGACATCGTCGACGAACCGCCGCAGGTTGGTCTTGGCCTCGTTGCGGGCCCGCAGCAGCCGGTTCTCCTTGTCCTCCTTAAAGGCCATGCGGCCCATCACCAGCCCGGCCCCCACCGACAGCGGGTTGAACAGACCCAGCCCGGCGACCGAGGACAGCATGCCGACCATCACCATGCCGCCGTAGGAGCCGCGCATGCCCGTCACCACCTTGTGGCCTTTGCCCATGGGCTTGGACTCCAGCCGGGCCAGCGACTTGAGCTGCCCGAACTCCGCGCCCATGGCGTGCGCGCTGAGCTCGGGCATGGCCACCGCACCCAGCCCCGCCTCGACGAACACGCGGGCCACTTCCTGGGCGAGGGCTTTGGCGCGCTGGTAGGCCCAGACGAAATTGTCGCCGACGGCGGTGGCGACGGCGTTCTCCACGTCCACGCCGATCTCGGCCCAGTGCCGGGTCGGGTCGCACGAGTCGATCACCCGTTCGGCGTGCTCGGTGATGGCCCGGAAGCGTGCCCGCAGATCGTGGTCCACGTCGCCGGTCAGGTCGGCGATCCCGTCGTTGAGCAACTGCTGCCACAACGCCGTCTGCTGCAGCGCGTCCTCGGCCTCCCGTTTGCGTTGCTCCAGGTCCTCGGTGAGCCGCCCTCCGACGTCGGCGTCGCCGAGCGCGGCCAGCTCGGAGCGCACCGCGAGCGTCAAATGCTCTGCCGCCGAGCGGATTTCATCCAGCACCTGGTCTCGGAGCTGGTCGTTGCGGCGGCCCAGCACGTCCTCGCTGAGGAACTTGACGATCGCCGGGAAGTTGGACTCGTCGTTGAGTTCCTTGTCGTTGAGCGTGATGGCGTGGCTGCGCAACAGCGACGACACCGGAAGCACCGGCATCGGTACCCGGGCGCGCTGCAGGTGTCCGATGTTGGCGTTGACGATCTCGCGCCAATGCGGATACAGATCGGTCTTGGTGGCCAGCAACACCCCGACCGGACAGATTTGATGGGCCTGCTGCACGAACCGCATTTCCGGCTCGGTCAATTCCTGACTGGTGTCGCTGACCATCAGGATCGCGTCGGCGTCGGGCAACAAGCCCAGCGTCGCCGACAGGTGCGGCTGACCGTGACCACCCACGCCGGGTGTGTCGATGAAGGTGAGCCCTCCCTGCAGCATCGGGCTGGGCGCGCCGACCTCCACCCGGAGCACGTCGCGGCCGGCGGCCTGCGGAGCCTGACGCAGGTCCGTCTGCAGCTCGGCGACCGGGACGTCAGCGGTTTCCGGTTCGCCGTTGGGGCCCGCCAGGACGATCCGCGCCGACGGCGGGTCGCCGTGGGAGACGACGGTGATCAGCACCGTGGCCTCGTCGTCACCGACGCGCGCGACGGGCATATTGAGCAGCGAGTTGAGCAACTGGCTTTTGCCCTGCTTGAGCTGGCCGGCGATCACCACTCGGGTGTGCGGGTCGGTGATGCGCTCGCGGGCCCACGCGAGCCGCTGGCTCAGGTCGCCGCGGCCGTTGAGGTCGGCGATCGTGCTGGTGTGATCGATCAGTTCGACGATCACGTTGACCCGGCGCGGGTCATCGGGCTGGGTCACCGGGTCGCCCTACTTTCTGCGTTGGACTCCGAAACACCGTATGCCCACCAACCGGCGGGAACCCCGTAAGGTCCCCGCCGGTTCGCGGCAGTGCGTCCGATCAGAACCCGGTGTGCGGGTCCATCGGGTGGTGCGTCATCGGGTCGCTTTGGACCGGCGTGTGCGACGCCGCCGGGTCGTAGCTGTTGTGGTCGAACACCGAGTGACTCGAGGCGTCGGCGGCCGACTGGCCCGACGCGTCGAACGCCGTGTGGCCGGACGGGTCGGCGACCGCCGACGTGCCCTGCAGGGCCGAGTGTGCGTCCACCGAGCCCGCGCTTTGGCCGGCGGCCGCCGCGCTCGGATCGGCGTGCGCGCTGGGGCTCTGGATGACAGAGGAGCCGCCTGCGTGGCCGTCGGCCGTGGCGGCCGGGCTGCTGTCGTGGATGACGCCGCTTCCGCCCGCGGAGACGTGGCTGGTGCCCGCGCCGCCGGCGGTGGTACTGCCGCCGAGCGCAGCGCCCTCGTGGCTGAGGATGTTGCCCTGGGCGTTGCCGCCGGCGTCGACCGCCGCGCCACCGCCGGCTGCAACGTGACCTGCCATGCCGGTTTCGGCGGACGGAGCCGTCGGCTGAGCGCTGGTGTGGCCACCCAGCGTGGCGCCTTCGCTGGTGAGGATGGTGCCGTGTGCGCCGCCTTGGCCGCCCGCGGCGATTCCGCCTTGGCCGCCGGCGGCGATTCCGCCTTGTGCGCCGGCGCCGACACCGCCTTGTGCACCGGTCGGCTGCGCGCCACCGCCCAGCGCTGCGCTTTCGCTGCCCAGGAAACTGGCGTGACCGCCGGCGTTGGCTGCGAGTGCCGCGTTTCCGGCAGCGCTGGCTTGGGCACCCAGGCCGGCATTGCCTAACGAGCTGGCTGCCGCCTGAGCTCCGGCGGCACCGCCGAGGGCAGTAGCCCCGCCGGCACCGCCAGCCGCCGAGCCGCCAGCCGACCCGAACGCGCCACCGCTGGTGCCGAGCGTCGCGCCTCCGGCTGCGCCTGCGCCGACCTGGCCGCCCACACCGATGCCGCCTGACGAGGTGCCGAGTTGAGCTCCGCCAGACCCCAGGCCGCTGGCTTGTCCGCCGATGCCGCCGCCGGCTTGTCCGCCGATGCCGCCGCCGGCTTGTCCGCCGATGCCGCCGCCGGCTTGACCGCCGATGCCGCCTCCGGCCTGACCGCCGTAGCCGCCTCCGACGCGGCCGCCGAAGCCACCGCCAGCCTCACCTTCCGCGCTCGCCTGACCACCAGCTCCGACCTGGCCGCGTCCTCCACCCTGGCCGACAGCTCCACCCTGGCCGCCAAAACCGCCGCCGGCACGACCATCTGCTTCGCCGCGACTACCGCCAGCGATTTGGCCACTGCCGCTGGCCTGGCCGCCGAAGCCGCCGCCGATGCCCGCGCCGGCTTGTCCGCCGATGCCGGCGCCGGCTTGGCCGCCGATGCCGCCTTGCCATCCGGCGTCGCCACCGATACCGAAGTCACCGCCAGCGTGGCCGCCGAAGCCGCCGTCGATGCCCGCGCCGGCTTCGCCGCCGGCCTGGCCGCCGATGCCGCCTTGCCATCCGGCGTCACCACCGATACCGAAGCCGCCGCCGGCTTGTCCGCCGGCTTGTCCGCCGATGCCGCCGCCGATGCCGGCACCGGCTTGT
>NZ_GG770553.1:1158541-1163528 GCF_000164135.1 Mycobacterium parascrofulaceum ATCC BAA-614
CCTGGCCGATGATCTGCTCGCCTCCGCGGATCCCGCCGAACGCGCCGCCGCGGTGCGGGTGGCGGCCAGCGTGGCCGCCCACGACGGCCATGCGGGGCAGGCGGCCGAGTTGTTCGGCTGGCTGGGCGCCTACCCGGACGCGGTGGTCGGCGCCGCCGGCGCCATCACGCTGGCCGCGGCGGGGGACCTGGCGGCGGCACACGCGGCGTTGCGGCTGCCGGGAGAGGGCCCGCCGACCGCCGGCGCGCGCGCCGCGCGGGGTCTGGCCGAAGGTCTGCTGCTGAGCATGAAAGAGCCCTACCCGGTCGCGGTGGCGAAGCTGGGCCAGGCGATCGCCGTGGGCGGATCGATCGGTGAAGTCATGCCCGATAGCGCCGCCGCATTGGTCACGCTGGCGGCGCTGCACGGCGGCGACCCGGTGCGGGCGCGCAGCATCATCGGTCGCGCCGTCCGCACCGGCGGCGACGCGCTCTTCGAGCGCCGACACCTGCTGCTGCTCGGCTGGACGAAGATGCGCGACGGCCAGCTCGCATCGGCCGGCGCCGATGCCGACGCCGCCTGCTCGGGTGCGGCCACCGACCTGCACCGGCGCGACGCACTGTGGGCGGCGGCGCTGCGCACCGCGATCGCACGCCGCAGCGGCGACACCGGCGCGCTACACAAGCATTGGTATGCGGCCATGGAGGTGCTCGCCGAGTACTCCATCGACTTGTTCACGCTGCTGCCGTTGGGTGAACTGTGGGTCGCCGCGGCACGGATGCGCCAGGTGGCCCGGCTCCGCCACACCCTTGATCAGGCATTCGGATTGTTGGAGTCGCTGGGCAACCCGGTGTTGTGGTCGGTGCCGCTGCACTGGGCCGGGGTGCACGCCGGAATCCTGACCAGTTCACCCGAATCCGTGGCCCCGCACGGACAGGCGCTCACCGCGGCGGCACCCCACAGCGTCTTCGCCCACGCGCTGGCGGGCGCCGGCCGGACCTGGCTGCGGGTGCTCGCCGGCCAGGTCGACGCCGACGAGGTGACCATGGCCGCCCGCTCGCTCGCCCAGTTCGGGTTGACCTGGGATGCCACCCGGCTTGCCGGTCAGGCCGCGCTGCAGACGCCGGACGCCCGGGTATCGGGGGACATGCTGCAGCTCGCCCGCGATCTCAAGCTGGTCGCGGCCGTGGAGGAAACACCCGACGACGAGCCCGGGGCTGACGCCCCGAAAACGCCCAGACAGCCGCCGTCGGCCGCACCGTTGTCCGCGCGCGAACGCGAAGTCGCCGAGCTGCTCCTGCTGGGCTTGCCGTACCGCGACATCGGCCGTCAGCTGTTCATCTCCGCCAAGACCGTCGAACACCATGTGGCGCGGATCCGCCGCCGGCTCGGCGCCGGCTCGCGTTCCGAGATGTTGTCGATGTTGCGTGCAATCTTGGCTTCGTAGCACTACATTGGCCATGCTGACGGTGGATACCGGCGCTTCATGTGGAGCCGATGACGGGAATCGAACCCGCGTATTCAGCTTGGGAAGCTGATGTTCTGCCATTGAACTACATCGGCGGTGTCGGCATCGAAGACTAGCATCCGAAGGCGGTTCCGCCGGGCCGGTAGGGTGGGTCCGGCTACGGCCCGGACGGCCCGGTTTGACCCGGCGGTGAAATGTCTTGGGCTGCCAAACCGCCTCTCAGCCGCAAATTCCCGCACTCGTGTTTATTCTTTCGTGATCTTGTCGTAATGTGCCTGGGGTGGGTCGGCACAGATTAGCCAGGAAACGGCGCAAGTCACCGCTGCTCCTGGCAGGGGCACTGGCCCCGGCTGCCCTGTTCTTCGCGGCCGCAGGTGATGTCTCACCTTTCGTCCCGCGCCACACCTTCCAACCCGTTATTGGCGACACTTCGCCGTGCTGCGCGGAAATCGTGTCGGCAAAGCCGATGGGGATTGTGCTGGCGTCGGACGTGTCCCGCGGCGACGGCATGGACGCCCCCCTGGCGGCGTCGAGGTACCACACCCGTTCCCGGTTCCTGCCGGCCGGGCTCGCACCGGAACAAGGCCTCCAGGTGCGCACGATCCTGGCCTCCCGCAGCATCAGCGCCAAGTTTCCGCAGATCCACGAAATCGGTGGCGTGCGGCCGGACGCGCTGCCCTGGCACCCGCGCGGCTTGGCGCTCGACGTGATGATCCCCAACCCGCAAAGCGCCGAAGGCATCGCCCTGGGCAACGAGATCGTCGCGTACGTGATGAAGAACGCGAAACGGTTCCGGATCCAGGACGCGATCTGGCGCGGCGTCTACTACACGCCCGGCGGAGCGCAGCCCAGCCGGCTCGGGCACTACGACCACGTCCACGTCACCACGACTGGGGGCGGCTACCCCAAGGGTGACGAAATGTATCTCGCCGACTGAACCCGAAAGCGGGCAGCGGATAGGCTCGTCGCGTGCTGCTCTCCGATCGTGACCTCAGGGCCGAAATCACCGCCGGCCGGTTGGGCATCGACCCCTTCGACGACGCGCTGGTGCAGCCGTCCAGCATCGACGTCCGCCTCGATGGCATGTTCCGGGTGTTCAACAATGCTCGATACACCCACATCGATCCCGCCGAGCAGCAGGACGACCTGACCACCCTGGTGCAACGCGCCCCAGGAGAACGATTTGTCCTGCACCCGGGCGAGTTCGTGCTGGGATCCACCTTGGAGCTCATCACGTTGCCCGACCATCTCGCGGGCCGGCTGGAAGGCAAGTCGTCGTTGGGGCGGCTAGGACTGCTGACGCACTCGACCGCCGGCTTCATCGACCCCGGCTTCAGTGGTCACATCACGCTGGAGCTGTCCAACGTGGCCAACCTGCCGATCACGCTGTGGCCGGGGATGAAGATCGGTCAGCTGTGCATCCTGCGGTTGACCAGCCCGGCCGAACACCCTTACGGCAGTTCGCAAGTTGGCTCGAAGTACCAGGGCCAGCGCGGACCCACGCCGTCGCGCTCCTATCAGAACTTCATAAGGACTACATAGGTTCTGCGGGGCCCTAGGGCCCGCATTCTGCGCGATACTTAGATAGCCGTGGTTTTTTCCTCCGCCTGGCCGCGGTTCGTCTCGCAATACCTTTGGAGGGGTTTGTCTTGGATATCGTGCTCGGGGTGTCGATGGCACCGGCATCGATCCAAATGGTCGTCCTCGAAGGCGAATACGCCGACGGTGCCACGGTAGAAGAGGACGTCTTCGACGTCGCCGCCGCGGACGAGGCGGCCACCGCGAGCGCCTCCGACCAGGTGCTCGCGGCCATCCTGGGCACCCAGGAGGGTGCGGCCGACGCCGGCCTCGAGGTGTCGTCCATCGGCGTGACCTGGACCGACCAGCTCGAAGCCGCGGCCCTGCACGACGCGCTGACCGCGCACCGCATCGAGAACGTCATGCTGGTGTCGGCCTTTCTAGCCGCGACGGCGCTGGCCCAAAACGTCGGTGCCGCAATGGGTTACGAGCGGACCGCGGTGATGTTCGTCGAGCCCGACACCGCGACGCTGGCGGTCGTCGAGACCTCCGACGGCTCCATCCCCGATGTGTACAAGCAACCGCTCTACGCCGAGTCGTACGACCAGGCCGCCGCGCAACTCGGCGGGATGATCGCCGGGCTGGAGCGGCTGGAGGCGGCGCCCGACGGCGTGTTCGTGGTGGGCTCGGGCGTCGACATCGTCCCGCTGAAGCCGGCGTTGCAGACCGCGACCACCCTCGAGGTCAGCGTGCCCGAGGAGCCGGAGACGGCGCTGGCCCGCGGTGCCGCGCTGGCCTCGGCCAACGCGCCGCTGTTCGCCTCCTCCACTGCGGCGCTCGCCTACGCGCAGGACCCCGGCACCGGCGCCGTCGACCAGCACTCGCTGCCCGAATACCTCTACGCCGCCTTCGGTCCGGAGCCCGGCGACGACGAGCTGGCCTACAGCGCCGTGCCGGACGAGGACGCCGAGTCGCCCACCGTCGTCATCGAAAAGCTGTTCATGCCGGAGGAAAGCCAGGAGCGGCGGCGGCCGGCCCTGCTGATCGGCAGCGGGTTGGCGGTCGCCGGCATCAGCGCGGTGTTGGCGCTCGAGATCGCGCTGGCGATCGGCATCCGCACGACGGGAACCGTCGCCCTGCAGCCCACCCCCGGCCAGCACCTCATCGTTCCGACGCAGGAGCCGCCGTCGCCCGTCGAGGCGTCGGCCCCGGCGGCGAAGCTCAGCGCGCCGGTGCCGGCGGCGGCGCCCAGACCGATGATCCCGCAGTTCGCCGCCCCGCTGCCGGCGGCCCCACCGCCACCCGCGGCGCCTCCCATCCCCGCGGCGCCGCCCCCGGCGGTGCCGGTTCCGGTGGTGGTCCCCCCGATCGCGCCGGTGATCCTGCCGCCCATCCGCGTTCCCGTTCCCCACCCCGTGGTGACCCCTCCGGTCATCCAGGCCCCGCCGCGCGTGGTGCCCCAACAGCCGGTGCTGCCCCGGCCGCCGGTGCACGTTCCGGAGCCGCCGCAAGTCGGCGGCACACGGCCACAGTCGCCGCCCCACCAGACCCCTCCCGGGCACGGCTCCACCCCGCCCGCTTCCGCCCCGGGTGGCTCCACCGGTGGGCATGTGCCGGCGCCGGGTTCCGGCCCGGGTGGCTCCACCGGTGGGCATGTGCCGCCGCCCGGCTCGGGCCCGGGCGGATCCACCGGTGGGCATGCGTCGCCGCCCGGCTCGGGCACGGGCGGTTCTGGCGGTGGGCATGTGCCGGCGCCGGGGTCGGGTGGTTCTGGCGGTGGGCATGTGCCCCCGCCCGGATCGGGGACCGGCGGTCTCGGCGGCGGGCATTCAACGCCCCCTGGTGAGGGCGGCCTCGGCGGCCTCGGTGGCGGGCATTCAACGCCGCCTGGTGAGGGCGGCCTCGGTGGCCTCGGTGGCGGGCACGCAACGCCCCCGGGCGCGGGGTCGGGCGGCCTGGGTGGCGGGCACTCCCCGTCTCCCGGTTCGGGCGGCGGTGCGCCGAGCGGCCCCGGCGGCCTGT
>NZ_GG770553.1:1163907-1168457 GCF_000164135.1 Mycobacterium parascrofulaceum ATCC BAA-614
GCGGCTTCGGTGGCGGCCACAGCGGCGGCGCACCCGGCGGCTTCGGCGGCGGCCACAGCGGTGGCGCGCCCGGCGGCTTCGGCGGGTTCGGTGGCGGCCACAGCGGTGGCGGCTTCGGCGGGTTCGGTGGCGGCCATAGCGGTGGCGGCTTTGGCGGCGGAGGCGGCTTTGGTGGCGGCCACAGCGGTGGCGGCTTTGGCGGCGGACACAAATAGCCCCGCCGGGCACAAATAGGCCGATGATCGACCGCCGCCGAGCTTTGCAGGGCCGGCCGACGCGCGGGTTATCGCGGGTAAAGTTGAGGCATTGGGCCGGCTCACAATTCGCCGCCCGCGTTGCCAGAATTGCATAAACCCAGCGCTAATCCCGGGATGACGGCGCGCTCGCTGCTGGGCCACGACTTCCGCGGTGAACGCTGGGGTACAGCGAAGTACAGGGGGAGCTTTACCGGTGGTGGGCATCGTGCTTGGCGTCTCGATGGCGCCGACGAAGGTGCGCATGGTGCTGGTCGAAGGGGAATGCGCCGACGGGGCCACCGTCGACCAGGACCAATTCGACGTCGCCGCCGCCGCTTACCGGTCTGGCGGGCCATCGACCGCACCCGATCAGGTGATCTCGGCCATTCTCGGCACCCGCGAAGGCGCCGGCGAGGGCGGCTACCAGCTGCTGTCCACCGGGGTCACCTGGACCGATCACGTCGAGGCCGCGATGCTGCGCGACGCGCTGATCGCGCACAAGCTGGAAAACGTGATGCTGGTGTCGGCCTTCATGGCCGCGGCCGCCCTGACCCAGGCGGTCGGTGACGCCACCGGTTACGCCCGCGCGGCGCTGCTCTTCGTCGAGCCGTACACCGCGACTCTGGCCGTGGTCAACAGCGCCGACGGATCGATCTCTGAGGTGCACCGCCGGGTACTCGCCGACGACGAGGACGAGGCCGTGGCCGAGCTCGTCGACATGGTGTCCGGCGCCGACACGCTCGAAGGCCGTCCGGAGGGCGTGGTGGTCATCGGTTCGGGCGTCGACATCCCGTTGATCAAACCGGCGCTGGAGGCCGCAACCTCCCTGCAGCTGTCGGTGCCCGACGAGCCGGAGATGTCCCTGGCGCGGGGTGCGGCGCTGGCGTCGGCCAATGCGCCGTTGTTCGCGTCGTCGACGGTCGCGCTGGCCTACGCGCTGGACCCCGCGACCGGCGAGGTCGACCCGTTGGCGCTCGCCGGGCAATCCCCGGGGCTGCTGCCCGCGTACCTGCCCGAATACCGCAGCGTCCCAGACCTTTCCGCCGCCGCACGGGATGGCAAGCCGAACGTCGCCTACAGCGCCGTGCCGGACGGGGACGGGGAAGCGCAGACCGCCGTCGGCCTGGACCCACGCGCTCAGCGGCACAAGTCCCTGCTGCTCGTCGGAAGCGCGTTGGCGGTCGTCTTCATCACCGTGGTGGTGGCGCTCGAGATCGCGCTGGCGATCAACATCCGCCCGACGGTCGCGCTGCGGCCCAGTCCGAACGAGAACGTCATCGTCCCAGCGCAACCCAAGCCGGCTCCGCCCGTCCAGGCGCAGCCGAAGATCCAGCCGCCCAGGCCGGTGGCCGTGCCGCGTCCCATGAACGCGCCGGCGCCGGTGCCCGCGGCGCCGCCGAGGCCCGTCCCGGTTCCCGTGCTTGCCCCACCGGTGTTCGTCCCGCCGCCCCGCGTCCCGGTGATGCGCCCACGCGCTCCGGCGCCGGCCTTTCGGGGCCCCTTCGGCGGCGGCCACGGGCCCTTCCGCGGCGGCCCGTTCGGTGGCGGTCACGGGCCCTTCCGTGGTGGCCCGTTCGGTGGCGGCCGGGGCGGCTTCGGTCACGGCTTCGGGGGCTTCGGCGGTGGCCACGGGTTCGGGGGCGGTCACGGCTTCGGCGGCTTCGGTGGCGGTCACGGCTTTGGCGGTGGCCACGGATTTGGTGGTTTTGGCCACAGGTAGCGTGTCGCGGCCCGGGGCCTACCCATTTTCGCGCGCTAGGGTGGCGGACTGGGGTGTGGGCGCGGCCGGGCTCGCTGCGAAGTCATCCGGCCAATTCTCGACGTGACGAAGCCCCGTAATGGCAACGCAGGTGTTCTCGCATGGCACAGCAATCGATTTGGGCGACTTTGGAGGAGCGATGGACGTCGTACTTGGCGTGTCTATGGCGCCCGAGGCGGTCCGCATGGTGCTGGTCGAAGGCGAAGCCGCCAGCGGGGTGACCGTCGATCAGGACGGCTTCGACCTCACGAATCAGCCGACGGCGGCCGCGGCGGCCGACCGGGTCGTCGCCGCGATCGTCGGCACCCGGGAGAGCGCCGCCCAGGGCGGCTACCGGTTGAAATCGAGCGGAGTGACCTGGACCGACGCGGCCGAGGCGGCCGCGCTGCGGAATGCGTTGGCGGCACGCAACATTGAGAACGTCATGCTGGTTTCGGCGGTGATGGCCGCCGCGGCGCTGGCTCAGGCGGCCGGCAGCGCGACCAATTGCGCGCGCACTGCGCTGCTGCTGGTCGAGCCGACCACCGCGACGATGGCCGTGGTCGACACCGCCGACGGGTCGGTGGCCGATGTGCGTCGGCATCCGCTGCCCAGTAGCGACGAGGCGGCGCTGGCGAAGCTCACCGCGATGGTCTCGGGCGCCGAATCGATGAGGGCGCGGCCGGACGGGCTCTTCCTCGTGGGCTCCGACGTCGACATCCCGTTCATCAAGCCGGCGCTGGAGGCGGCGACCTCCCTGTCGGTGACCACGCCCGAGGAGCCCGAGATGGCCCTGGCGCGGGGCGCGTCGCTGGCGGCGGCCAACGCGCGGCTGGGGGCGCCGTCGACCATCGCGATGCCCCTCGCCGGGGACCCCTCGGCCGACGGGCGGGAGCTGGCCTACAGCGCCGAGGCGGACGGCGGTGCGACCCGGACGACGGGAGCCCACCGCGAGTCCGTCGCCCGCGCGGACGAGCAGCGCAGCCGGAAATCGGTGCTGGCCGTGGTTGCCGCGACGTTGGTGTTCGTCGGCGGTGTCGTGGCCCTGGCCCTGGCGCTGGCCGTCGACATCCGGCCGCACGCGCACCAGCGACCCGACATCACCCACAACGTCGTCGCCCCCGCCAACGAGCCGGCGCCCCCCGCCAACCGGCCGCCGCCCCCGGCCCCGGTGCCGCCGCCTGCCAACCAGCCGCCGCCTGCCAACCAGCCGCCGCCCCCCGCCTCAGCGTCACCATCTCCGCGGCCGGCGCCCGGCCCATCGCATGGCGACCAGTGGGACGATTGGCTGCAGCGACACCTCGGCGAGCATGGCATCCCGATCCCCTAGCGCGTCCCGCCCCGGAAAAGAGGTCGCGAGCGCGCGTAAAATCGTGCCCTAGGGGAACACTCGGTGGGGATTTAGTGACCTCTGGCGTTTTCGCGGGGTGCGGCGGACACGTCCTCATCATGGACGAGCAATCGAACTATGGAGGAGCTTTGGACACCGTACTTGGGGTGTCAATGGCGCCGACGGCAGTCCGCATGGTGCTGGTCGAAGGCCAAAACGGCGAAGGCGCCACCGTCGACGAAGACAACTTCGACGTTCCGCCCGAAGACGACGCGGCAACGCTCAGCGCGGCCAACCAGGTAGTGTCCGCGATCCTGGGTACGCGCCAGGGCGCGGCCGAGGGGGGCTACCAATTGGCCTCGACGGGCGTCACGTTCACGGACCCGATCGAGGCCGCGGCCCTGCGCGATGCGCTGGCCGCCCACAAGCTCGAGAATGTGATGTTGGTCTCGGCCTTCCTGGCCGCGGCCGCCCTCGCGCAAGCCGTCGGCAGCCAGACCAATTACGCCCAGACGGCGCTGCTGTACATCGAGCCCGACACCGCGACCCTGGCCGTCGTCAACAGCGCCGACGGGTCGATCGCCGAAGTCCATCGCCAGCCACTCCCGGCCGATGACGAGGCCGCGGTCGCCCAGCTGGCCACCATGGTCTCGCACGCGGAAACGCTCGAGGCGCGCCCTGACGGGGTGTTCGTCGTCGGCTCCGGCATCGACCTCCCCCTGATCAAGCCCGCGCTGGAGGCGGCCACGTCGCTGCCGCTGTCGGCGCCCGAGGAGCCCGAAACGGCGCTCGCCCGGGGCGCGGCGCTGGCCTCCGCGCACGCCCCGTTGTTCTCGTCGTCCACCGCCGCGCTGGCCTACGCCCAAGACCCGGGCACCGGCGCCATCAACCCGTTCGCGGTGGCGCCCGGCTACTTCGACGTCCCGGCCGGCGCGGGCGAGGAGGGGCTCGCCTACAGCGCCGTGCCCGACGACGCGGACGACCTCTACACCGGCGCATACACCGGAGCCACCGCGCTCGTCGACGCCGGCTACCCGGAGCGCAGGTCCTTCCGGATGGTGGGAGGCATCGTGGCGAGCGTCTTCGTCATCGGAGTGGTGGCGCTGGTCGTGTCGTTGGCGATCGCCATCCGCCCGACGGCCAACGTCCGGCCCAGCCCGAACCAGAACGTCGTCGTCGCACCCACCCGGCCGGCGCCGGCGGCTCCCGCGCCGGCCAAGGCCCCGGCACCGGAGGCGCCCGCACC
>NZ_GG770553.1:1168877-1175675 GCF_000164135.1 Mycobacterium parascrofulaceum ATCC BAA-614
CTCCCGCTCCCGCTCCCGTGCCCGAGGCCCCGGCGCCCGCCCCGGCCCCGCCGCCGGCCGCTCCGCCGCCACCGCCGCCGATACAACTACCCCCGATCATCATCGGCGGGCCGCCGGCACCGCGAGGTCCGTTCGGCGGCGGCGACGACGACCGCCACGGCGGCGGGTTCCCCGGGTTCGGTGGCGGTCACGGTCACGGCGGCTTCGGCCCGCACATCGGGATCCCGGGTATCCCCGGGCTGTAGTACACCCGGCGGTGCGGTGGCATCTGTCATCTTCCGTTTGCCTCCCGCTCAGCGGGGTGATGCAGTCAGCTCATGGCGGCGACGTACACCGGTCATATGCGATGCACCGTCTTCGGCACCGGTTACCTGGGTGCGACCCACGCCGTCGGGATGGCGGAACTGGGACACGAGGTGGTCGGGGTCGACATCGATGCCGGGAAGGTTGCCAAGCTCGCCGGGGGAGACATTCCCTTCTATGAGCCCGGCCTGCGCACCCTGCTGACCAAGAACCTGGCGGCGGGGCGGCTGCGGTTCACCACCGACTACGACATGGCGGCCGAGTTCGCCGACGTGCATTTCCTCGGGGTCGGCACGCCGCAGAAGAAGGGCGAGTACGGCGCCGACCTGCGGCACGTGTACGCCGTCGTCGACGCACTCGTGCCGCGACTGACGAGGTCGTCGGTGCTGGTCGGCAAATCGACCGTCCCGGTGGGAACCGCCGCCGAGCTGAACCACCGCGCCGCCGGCCTGGTGCCGCGCGGCGTCGACGTCGAGATCGCCTGGAACCCCGAGTTCCTGCGCGAGGGCTACGCCGTGCACGACACGCTGCATCCCGACCGCGTCGTCCTTGGCGTCCAACCGGATTCGACGCGTGCCGAGGCGGCGGTCCGCGAGCTCTACGGCCCGCTGCTCGCGGAGGGTGTGCCGTTCCTGGTGACCGACCTGCAGACGGCGGAGTTGGTCAAGGTGTCCGCGAACGCGTTTCTGGCGACGAAGATTTCGTTCATCAACGCCATCTCCGAGGTGTGCGAGGCCGCCGGCGCCGACGTCAGCGTGCTGGCCGACGCGCTCGGCTACGACCCCCGCATCGGACGCCAATTCCTCAACGCCGGTTTGGGTTTCGGCGGCGGCTGCCTGCCCAAGGACATCCGTGCGTTCATGGCCCGCGCCGGCGAACTGGGCGCCGACCAGGCACTGACCTTCCTGCGCGAGGTCGACAGCATCAACATGCGCCGGCGCGCCCGGATGGTGGAGCTGGCCAGCGCGGCGTGCGGCGGCTCGCTGCTGGGCGCCAACATCGCCGTGCTCGGGGCGGCGTTCAAACCCGAATCCGACGACGTGCGCGACTCGCCCGCGCTCAACGTCGCCGGCCAGCTGCAGCTCAACGGCGCCGCGGTCAACGTCTACGACCCCAAGGCCCTGGAGAACGCGCAGCGGCTGTTCCCCACGCTGAACTACGCGGTCTCGGTCGAGGAGGCCTGCGAGCGCGCCGACGCGGTGCTGGTGCTGACCGAGTGGCGCCAATTCGTCGACCTCGACCCCGCCGACCTCGCCGACCGCGTGCGGGCCCGGGTCGTGGTGGACGGCCGCAACTGCCTCGACGCCGAGCGTTGGAAGCGGGCCGGCTGGCGGGTGTTCCGGCTGGGCGCGAGACGGCCCTAGCGGTCTATGTTTCCGGGCCCCGACGCCCCGTGCGTCACGCCAGCGTGACGCAGATAGGTGAACGTCACGCCAGCGTGACGCCCGGCGGCACAAGACGCTGGGTCCAGCGTGACGCTCGGTCGAGCAAGAGGCGGCGAGTAGCCTGACCGGCGTGGACTATGCCGCCGCATTCCTCGCAGAGAACCGTGCGTTCGCCGAGCTGGTCGGAGACGCCGACGAGTCCACCCCGGTGCCGACCTGCCCGGGATGGACGCTCAAGCAGCTGTTGCGCCACGTCGGCCGGGGCGAACGCTGGGCGGCTCAGATCGTCAGAGACAAGCTCGACCAGCCGCTCGATCCCCGGTCCGTCGAGGGCGGTAAGCCGCCATCCGATCCGGCGGACGTGATCTCGTGGCTGCACGGCGGGGCCCAGCGACTGGTCGACGCCGTCGAGCTGACGGGCGCCGAAACGCCGGTGTGGACGTTCCTCGGGCCGCGCCCGGCGAGCTGGTGGCTCCGGCGCTGGGTGCACGAGGTGGCCGTGCATCGCGCCGACGCGGCCATCGCGCTCAAGGCCGAATTCAGCCTGCCCGCCGAGCAGGCCGCCGACGGGATCACCGAATGGCTGGAGCGGGTCGCGATCCAGGCCGGCCGCGAGGGGGCAGCGCTGCCGCTCGAGGACGGCAACACCCTGCACCTGCACGCCACCGACCCCGGCCTCGGCGAGGCGGGCGAATGGACCATCGGCGTCGAGGCCGGCCACGTCACCTGGTCGCACGAGCACGGCAAGGGCACCGCGGCGCTGCGGGGCGGGGCAACCGAGCTGCTGCTGGCCATCCTGCGCCGGGTGCCGCTCGCCGACACGGGCGTTGCGCTGTTCGGTGACGAGGCGGTGTGGCAGAACTGGCTCGACCGCACCCCGCTCTAGCCACGGCCGCGATGCGCACACGGTAACTTGCACACCATGACCACTTCGGAGATCGCCACCGTCCTGGCATGGCACGACGCGCTCAACGCCGCCGACCTGGACACCCTGGTCGCCCTGTCCAGCGACGACATCGAGATCGGTGACGCGCACGGGGCCGCGCAGGGCCACGACGCGCTGCGCCGGTGGGCCGCCTCGCGCCAGGGGACGGCCGAACTCGGCCGGATGTACGTGCACGACGGCGTCGTCGTCGCCGAACAGAAGGTCAGCGCCGCGGACAACCCGGGGGCGGTGGCCACCGCCGCGTTGGCGTTCCGCGTGGTCCACGACCACGTCACCTCCGTGTTCCGGCACGAGGATCTGGCTTCGGCGCTGGCGGCCACCGAACTCACCGAATCCGACCTCGTCAACTGAGCGTGGAATAGGGGAAACCACCATGCGCGGGATCATCCTGGCCGGCGGGTCGGGCACTCGGCTGCACCCGATCACCGTGGGGATCAGCAAGCAGCTGCTGCCGGTGTACGACAAGCCGATGGTCTACTACCCGCTGTCCACCCTGATGATGGCGGGGATCAGGGACATCCTGGTGATCACCACCCCGCACGACGCGGCGGGCTTCCGCCGGCTGCTGGGCGACGGCTCGCAATTCGGCATCGACATCAGCTACGTGACGCAGGAACGGCCCGACGGCCTGGCCCAAGCCTTCGTCCTGGGCGCCGAACACATCGGCAACGACACCGTGGCGTTGGTGCTGGGGGACAACATCTTCTACGGCCCGGGCCTGGGCACCAGCCTGAGCCGCTTCCAATCCATCAGTGGGGGAGCGGTTTTCGCCTATTGGGTGGCCAACCCGTCGGCGTACGGCGTCGTCGAGTTCAGCGACGACGGCACGGCGCTGTCACTGGAGGAGAAACCCAAGACGCCGAAATCCAATTACGCGGTGCCCGGCCTGTACTTCTACGACAACGACGTGATCGAGATCGCCAAGGGCCTCGAGAAATCCGCGCGCGGCGAGTACGAGATCACCGAGGTCAACCAGATCTACCTCAATCGAGGCCGGCTCTCGGTCGAGGTGATGGCCCGCGGCACGGCCTGGCTCGACACCGGCACGTTCGACTCCCTGCTGGACGCCAGCGACTTCGTGCGCACGCTCGAACGACGGCAAGGCCTGAAGGTCAGCGTCCCCGAGGAGGTGGCGTGGCAGCAGGGCTGGATCACCGACGACCAGCTGGCCGAGCGCGCGCACACCATGCTTAAGTCCGGCTACGGCGGCTATCTCCTGGATCTGTTGGAGCGCAGCCGGCTTCACTAGGCTTCGCCAGCGCCGCGGCGATCGCCGTCGTCAACGGCACCGACAGCGCCAGCGCGACACCGCCCACCGCCGACCGCGCGATCTCGACGGCCACGCTCTCGCTGGTGAGCACGTCGGCCAGCGAGCGGTTGGCCACGCTGAACAACAGCAGCAGCGGCAGCGAACTGCCGGCGTAGGCCAGCACCAGCGTGTACACCGTGCTGGCGATGTGATCGCGGCCGACTCGCATGGCGCCCAGGAAGATTGCGCGCCGCGAGCCGCCGAGGTGGGCCAGCTCGAACACCGTCGAGGCCTGGGTCACCGTCACGTCGTTGAGCACACCCAGCGACCCGATGATGAACCCGGCGAGCAGCAGGCCACCGATCGACACGTTGCCCAAATACGCGCCCACGGTGGCGTTCTGGTCATCGGACAGGCCGGTCAGATGTGCCAGTTGTATTGCCGCCCAAGAGAATCCGGCGGCCAGGAGCAGCGCGGTCAGGGTGCCCAGCAGCGCGGCGCTGGTCCGCAGACTCACGCCGTGGGCGAGATAGATGACCGCGTAGAGGATCGCCGCCGAGGCGACCAGGGCGACCGGAACCGCCGGGGCGCCGTCGCGCAGGGCCGGCAGCAAGAACACCACCAGCACCGCGAACGCCACCACGATGCCCACCAGCGCGAGCAGGCCCCGCCAGCGCGCCACCGCGACGATCACCACCGCGAAGGCGACGGCCAGCGCGACCAGCGACCAGCCGCGTTCGAAGTCGTAGAAGGCGTAGCTGGTGGCGCCCTGGTCGTCGACCTGCCGGACGAGCCGAATGTGGTCTCCCACCGCGAATTTCGGCTGGTCGGGACCGGGGGAGGACTCCAGCAGGGTGTTGGCGCCGGCGTTGGGCCCGGAATCGATGGCCACCTCGGTCAGCACGCATCGGCCCGCGCCGGGCGGCGCCGGCTGCGGCGCTGTGGTGAGCACCTGGCTGACCGACGGGCTGCCGCAGTCCCCCATGCCGCTGGACAGCACGTGCCCGGCCTGCGTGCTCACGGCGCCCCCGGCCGCGTTCTGGAACGGCATGGGGATGTCGACGTGCTGGCGGGTGGGCCAGAGCGCGATGGCGCCGCCCAGCACCGCCAGGCCGATCGCCACCAGCAGCCCGACGACGATCCTGGCGGACAGCGACTCGACCGGGGCTGGACCGGACAAGCTGTGCGAGTGCGAGTGCGAGTGCGTCACCCGGTCCACCGTAGAGGCGCCGGCTGCGAAGACGCTTACTGGCGATAGCTGACCAGGAAGTTGCCCAGCCGCTCGATCGCCGCGGCAAGGTCGCGGGCCCACGGCAGGGTCACGATGCGCAGGTGATCCGGTGCCGGCCAATTGAATCCGGTGCCCTGGGTGACCAGGATCTTCTCCTGCAGCAGCAGGTCGAGGACGAGCTGTTCGTCGTCGGTGATGTCGTAGACCTCGGGATCGAGCCGGGGGAACGCGTACAGGGCCCCCTCGGGCTTCACGCAGGACACCCCGGGAATCTGGTTGAGTTTCTGCCACGCGACGTCGCGCTGCTCGAGCAGCCGCCCGCCCGGCAGCACCAGGTCCTCGATGCTCTGGTGGCCGCCGAGGGCCACCTGAATCCCGTGCTGCGCGGGGACATTGGGGCACAGCCGCATGTTGGCCAGCAGGTTGATGCCCTCGATGAAGCTCTCGGCGTGGTCTTTCGGGCCGGTGATCGCCAGCCAGCCCGCGCGGTAGCCCGCGACGCGGTAGGCCTTGGACAGCCCGTTGAAGGTGAGGCACAACATGTCCGGCGCCAGCGTCGCCACGTTGATGTGCTGGGCGTCGTCGTAGAGGATCTTGTCGTAGATCTCGTCGGCGAGCAGCAGCAGTTCGTGCTTGCGCGCGAGTTCCACCATCTGGGTGAGGACCCCGCGGCTGTAGACCGCGCCGGTCGGGTTGTTCGGGTTGATGATGACCAGCGCCTTGGTGCGCTCGGTGATCTTGGATTCCAGGTCGGCGATGTCGGGCTGCCACGCCTGCGTCTCGTCGCACAGGTAGTGCACGGGCGTGCCGCCGGCCAGGGACGTCGACGCCGTCCACAGCGGGTAGTCGGGCGACGGGATCAACACCTCGTCGCCGTTGTCGAGCAACGCCTGCAGGGTCATCGTGATCAGCTCGGAGCACCCGTTGCCCAGGTAGACGTCGTCGACGTCGAACCGGGGGAAGCCCTCGACCAACTCGTAGCGGGTGACCACCGCCCGGCGCGCGGGCAGGATGCCCTGCGAGTCCGAGTAGCCCTGGGCGTACGGCAGCGCCTGGATCATGTCGCGCATGATCACGTCGGGCGCCTCGAAGCCGAACGGCGCGGGGTTGCCGATGTTGAGCTTGAGGATGCGGTGCCCCTCGGCCTCCAGCCGCGCCGCGTGCTGGTGCACCGGGCCGCGTATCTCGTACAGGACGCCCTGCAGTTTGGACGACTGCGCGAAGACCCGCTGCCGGTGGTGAGCGGAAGCGTGCAGGGGCAGCTGGTGAGTGGTCACGTCACCAATGGTGCCACTACTGTCCACTGAAATTTGCTGTCAAGCGGCAAAATCCCTGGTCAGCGCTTGCCCGGTGGGCGCGCGCCGCGCGCGATGCCCAGCCCCTTCACCGGCGCGGCCGGCGGCGCTTGCTCGCCGTCGGTTTGCTTTGCCGGCTCGGCTTTCGGCGTCGGCTCGGCTTCCGCCTCGGCCTTGGGGGCCTCGGTCTTGGGCGCCTCGGCCGCGGGGGCCTCGGTCTTGGGCGCCTCGGTCTTGGGCGCCTCGGCCGCCGGTGCGGCCTTCTTGGCGCCCGGTCGCTTCGCGCCCGCGGCGATGCCCAGGCCCTTGACGGGCGCCGCGGGCGCCTTGTCCTCGGCCTTGGGCGCCTCGGCCGTCGGCTCGGCCTTCGGGGCGGCCCCGGCCTTGGG
>NZ_GG770553.1:1175762-1183962 GCF_000164135.1 Mycobacterium parascrofulaceum ATCC BAA-614
CGCGTCGGCCTTGGGGGCGGCCTCCGCCTTCGGGGCCTCCTCGGCCGGCGCCTCCTCGGTCTCCTTGGCCGGCGCCTCGACCGTCGCGGTGGCCTTGGGCGCGGCAGCCGCCCGCTTCTCGGCTTCCTTTGCGGCCGTGCCCTTCTCGGGCAGCGTCGCCTTGTCGTACTCGATGGACCCGAGCAGCACCTGGGCGACGTCGAGCACCTCCACGCCGCTGCGGCCGGCCTCCTCCTGCCGGTCGTTGACGCCGTCGGTGACCATCACGCGGCAGAACGGGCAGCCGGTCGCGATCGTGGCGGCCCCGGTGGCCAGGGCCTCGTCGACGCGCTCGTGGTTGATCCGCTTGCCGATGTGCTCTTCCATCCACATCCGCGCGCCGCCAGCGCCGCAGCAGAAGCTGCGCTCGGCGTGCCGCGGCATCTCGGTGAGCGTCGCGCCCGCGGCCCCGATCAGCTCGCGCGGCGCCTCGTACACCTTGTTGTGCCGGCCCAGGTAGCACGGGTCGTGGTAGGTGATGTCCTGGGACACCGGCGTCACCGGCACCAGCTTGTTGTCCCGGATCAGCCGGTTCAGCAGCTGGGTGTGGTGCAGCACCGAGTAGTTCGAGCCCAGCTGGCGGTATTCGCGGCCCAGGGTGTTGAAGCAGTGCGGGCAGGTCACGACGATCTTGCGGTCGACGGTCTCCACGCCCTCGAACACCCCGTCCAGCGTCTCGACGGCCTGGGCCGCGAGCTGCTGGAACAGGAATTCGTTGCCCGAGCGGCGGGCGGAGTCGCCGTTGCAGGTTTCGCCGGTGCCCAGCACCAGGTACTTCACCCCGGCGATCGCCAGCAGTTCCGCGACGGCCTTGGTGGTCTTCTTGGCCTTGTCGTCGTAGGCGCCGGCGCAGCCCACCCAGAACAGGTACTCGAAGCCGTCGAAGCTGTCGACGTCCTCGCCGTAGACCGGGACGTCGAAGTCCACCTCGTCGATCCAGTTGGTCCGGTCGGACGCGTTCTGGCCCCACGGGTTGGACTTGGTTTCCAGGTTCTTGAACAGCACCGACAGTTCCGACGGGAACTCGGACTCCATCATCACCTGGTAGCGGCGCATGTCGACGATGTGGTCGACGTGCTCGATGTCCACCGGGCACTGCTCGACGCAGGCGCCGCAGGTCACGCAGGACCACAGCACGTCGGGGTCGATGACGCCGCCCTGTTCCGCGGTGCCGACCAGCGGGCGGGTGGCCTGCTCGGGCCCGGAGCCCAGCACCCGGCCGAAGCCCGACTCGGGAACGTGGTGCGCCTCGGCGTGCTTCTCGCCGGCCAGCTCCTCGCCGATCCCGCCCTCGGGGGTGTTCTCGGCGGGCGACTCCTTGTCGCCGAGGATGTAGGGCGCCTTGGCCATCCAGTGGTCGCGCAGGTCCATGATGACGAGCTTGGGAGACAGCGGCTTGCCGGTGTTCCAGGCCGGGCACTGCGACTGGCAGCGGCCGCACTCGGTGCAGGTGGCGAAGTCCAGCATCGCCTTCCAGCTGAAGTCCTCGATCTTGCCGCGGCCGAACTCCGCGTCGTCCGGCGGGTTTTCGAAGTCGATCGGCTTGCCGTCGGCCTCGATCGGCAGCAGCGGGCCCAGGCCGTCGGGCAGCCGCTTGAAGATGACGTTGATCGGCGCCGTGAAGATGTGCAGGTGCTTGGAGTGCAGCACGATGATCAGGAACGCCAGCATGACGGCGATGTGCAGCAGCAGGGCCGTCGTCTCGATGATCTCGTTGGCGGGCTGGCCCAGCGGGCGCAGGATGGCGCCGAACAGCTGCGACAGGAAGGCGCCGTTGCCGTAGGGCAGCGTGCCGTTGTTGACCGCCGACCCGCGGACCAGCACATAGGTCCAGATGACGTTGAAGATCATGAACAGCACCAGCCACGCGCCGCCGGTGTGCGAGCCGTAGAACCGCGACTGCCGGCCATACTCCTTGGGCTCGGTGCGGAACCGGATGATCGCGAACGTCGTGATGCCGAGGAAGACCGCGGTCGCGAAGAAGTCCTGCAGGAAGCCCAGCGCGTCCCAGCGCCCGATGATCGGGATGTGGAAGTTGGCCTGGAACAGGAACCCGTAGGCCTCGATGTAGACGGTGAGCAGGATGAAGAAGCCCCACATCGTGAAGAAGTGGGCCAGGCCGGGGATGGACCACTTCAGCAGGCGGCGCTGCCCGAAGACTTCGGCGACCTCGGTCCAGATTCGCCTGCCGGGGTCGTCGGTGTGGCCGGGAGCCGGCTTTCCGGACATGACCAGCTTGTACAGCCACAGGACCCGCCGGCCGGCCAGCGCGGCCACGACCAGCGTCATGCCCATGCCCACGATCAGTCTGATGAGCATCTGCGTCGTCACAGAAAATCTCCCCAATGCATTGTTGAATCAGCCTGCGCTTTGTTTGCCTGCTTAGCCCTGCTCATAGTCGCATCTTCGCAGCTTTCGCCGCGAGAAAGGCTGCCCTAACTTAGGCGTCGTCGTCCGCCTTGGCCTGCTCCGTTAGCGTCCCAACGGGGGTTCGAACCGCGGGAACAACCTTTCGCGCCTGGTCGTCGTCGGCGGCGCCTCGGTGGTGGTCGCCTGCGACGTCGTGGTCGGCGGGGCGGTCGTCGTCGTCGGCGGGGGCGTCGTGGTGGTGGTCGTCGGCGGGGCCGTTGTCGTGGTGGTGGTCGTGGTCGGCGGCGCGGTGGTGGTCGTGGTGGCGGGCGGCTGCTCGGAGGACGACGGCGGCGGCGGTGGCGGGGGCAGGACCGTCTCGGTGGTGCTGCCGTTCGGCTCGGTGATGGTCACGGTTTGTGAGGTTTGCGGCGGAGCCGGTGTCGGGTTGACCGATTTGGGCGCGGGATGGCCGAGGGTCAGCGCCAGCACGATGGCCACCAGCACCGCGGCCGCGGCGCCGGCGACGCTCAAGACCAGGGCGGTGCGTTTGTACCACGGCAGCGGACCCTGTTCGGCGGGGCGCTCGCCGGCGTCATCATCGAAATTCCGTGCCGCACTGGTGTACTCGCCGGTGGCGTCGCGCCCGGTGTAGGGCACCGGCTCGTCGCCGTCGGCGTCCTGGGACCAGGCCAGGGCGCCGTCGACGTCGGTGGCCCGGGCGGCCCACGCGGCCTGGGTCATGTCGATCCCGCCGGTGCCGACCATCTCGGTCGGCGTCTCCACGACGGCCCCCGCGGCGGTCGGGACACCCGCCGAGGCCTGTTGATCGCCGAGCACCGCCGCGCCGACGGCGGCGCTGACCGCGGGCTGCGGTGCGGTGTGGACGGGCACCTGGAACCGCTCCGCCAGCCGCGCGGTGAGCAGCGGGATGCTGGCGCCGCCGCCGGCAGTGGCCACGGCGGCCAGCCTGGCCTTCGGAATCCCGTTGCGGCGCAACGCCTCCTCGAGGTCGCCCAGGAACCGGTCCAGCGGCTCGGCGATCAGTTGCTCCAGCTCGGTGCGGGACAGCGACCCGCCCGCGACGGCGGCCGTCGTGGCGGTCGACAGCTGCTCCTTGGCGCGCCGGCATTCGCCGAGCAGGCGGCTCTGCGAGCTCATCCGCACGGTGCCGGCCACGTCGGCCATGGTGTCGTCCGAGGCGCGCATGCGGCCGAGGACGAGCTGATCGATCGCGTCGCCGGAGAAGTCGGTGGAGCGCACCGAGGGGCCGATGCGGGTGAAGTTGGACGCGGCGTCCATCAACGTGACCGTGGTGCCGCTGGCGCCGAAGTCGCAGAGGGCGACCACGCCGGTGGTCGGGAATCCCGGCCTGCCGCGCAGCGCGGCCAGCGCGGCGGTGGCGTCGGACACCAGCACCGGGGCCACCCCGCCACGGGCGAGATCCGGCTGGGCGAAGAACTCCTCACGCAGCGCGGTGAATTGGGCGTCGGACCAGTACGCGGGGACGGCGATGGTGATGGGAGTGCCGTAGCCGACGGCGCGGGCCATGGCCTCGATCGCCTCGACCGTGAGCACCTCGCCGAGGTATTTCGTCCCGTCGGCCGCCACCAACGGCGACCGGTCGCCGACCCGTTCGACGAAGCCGCGCAGCACCATGCCGCCCTGGGCCAGGTTCGGGTTCTCTTCCGGCAGGCCAACTTCGGTCGGCCGGTGTTCGAAGAGGGTCAACACGGCGCTGCGGACCACCGGCGCCCTGCCCGCGCGGGCCGCCACCAGGTTGGCCGCCCCGATCGACAGCCCGAGCGACTCGCTCATGCCCCGCACCCCACTTCCGATCGCCCGGTGGTCCTCACCATAGCGGCCGACGGGGTCAGCGCAGGCCGGGCGGGACCGTGATCACCGTGGGGATGCCCGGAATCGTGATCACCGACGGCACCTGGGGCAGGTGGTGCCGATGCGTCGGCACCTGCTGGCTCGGCGCGCGGGTGGGCTGCTGCGTCGGCTGCTGCGCCGGCGCCTCGACCGCGCTGCTGGTGGTCGGGGTCGTGGTGGTCGTGGTCGGCGGGGTCGTGGTGGTGGTCGTCGTCGTGCTCGTGCTGCTGGTGCTCGGGGTGGGGCTGGTGCCCTGTTCCCCGTGGAGCAGCTCGGTGATGCCGTAGACGATCAGCCCGATCAGGACCGCGACGAACACCAGCCAGGCGATGAGCAGGGGCGGCTTGCGGTACCACGGTGTCGGTTCGGTCTCCAGGGCGTCGAACACCTCCGGCCGGGGGAACCCGCCCGGCGGGTGCTCCGCGGGTTCGCCGGAAGTGGGCTGGTCAGGGATGCCGTAGTCGGCATGCTGGGTCGCCTGATTGTGGAAGTCATCGGGTGGGCCGTTGCGTGCCACGGCACCGATGGTACTGACCCCATCTGTCAGGCTCCTGAGCCCGCCGTCAGAAGGGGATTGCCGCCGGCTCTACTGCCTCGGTCAAATGCCGGCCGTTGACTGGCCCCGGAGAATGCGTTCGATCCGATCCAGCAGCTCGCTCGGGTCGTCCCGGGCGCCGTCTTTCCAGGCGACCAGAGCATCGAGGAGGTTGGTTGGTTGGACACTCAGTCGCAGCCCGAGTATCACGGTCACGGGGGCTCCATTGGCGGTATCCAAGGGGCGGTAAGTAATAGCGGTCTGCAACCACTCACCGCCTGCCGGCTGCGGGGTGAGCTTGGGCTCGATTGACTCGATCAGTTCACGCCTGATCTCGACCAGGTCACTGCGACGCTCGGCCAACCGCACGATCAACATCGACGGCGTAATACAGAGCAGACTTCGAAGCCACATGCGGACGATGCCGTAGAAGCTCAGCGGGGTCACGCCCAAGATGACGATGCCTGTGAAACGAAGCCACGCCGGGTTGCCGGCCGCACACCCCGCCGCAAGAGACGCCCCGCCCAACAGGGGGATCAAAACCAGCGTGCTGTACGCGTTGCCCTCGTACCAGGGAAGGTAGCGGCAGGTGATTTCGTCCCCCGAGCGGCTGATCCCGGCACGGAAGATCCGGCGCTGGCCGACGAGGATGATTGCGCCCGCCACGGCAACGCCGAGACACAGGTACCACGCCGATCCGAGCAGCACATTGATGACCGCCACCAGGCAGAGCAAGCCTCCGAAGCAGTAACGCAGCACACGCCCCCGACGGCTTCTCGCCGCGCCACGTGCCATCACCGGCCGTCTCGCGTTGCGATTACCGAGGCGTGGTGCTGACCCGCGGGCCCCGGGATGGCCACCGGACCCGTCCGGGCCTTCAGCCAGATCTGTGCCCGATCCACCGGTGAATCATGTAACCCGGTGACTGTCAGTTGGGCGATCAGCGTCTCCTGTTCGGCCGTGATGATCCGCGATCGTGACACGCTGTCGACGATGCCGAGTTCATGTGCGATCCGCATGGCGAGCAACCCTACGATGCCGGGACCCTCGGTGGCCGCGGCGAATTCACGGTGCAGCTCGACAGAGTTCGGCACCGACTGCAACTGCTGCTCAACCAACATGGTGAACACTTCGCCGGCGTCCAACGGGGCCTCGACACGATGCATCGTCAAGACCGCGTTTGCGCCGAACACCTCGATGCACGGATCGTCGCGACAGATCCACACACGCGCCCCGACCGCCGCGTCGAGGGGTTCCCAACCTCGCGGCATGCCCACTTCCACCACAAAACCGGCGAACCGGTCGACCGGGACTACCGAGACGCCCGACTCCTGCACGAACTCATCGAATCGCATCCAACGTGCCCCTAACCGAAACCGAAGATCGATTCCACGCCGTGCACCGCACTACCGACCGCATCGGCGACCGGGTGCCAGGCCGCTTCGACGCCCTTGGATGCCAGGTAACTGGCTGCCGCTCCAGCACCGGCGCCGACCACCAGACCAATCGCGGTACCTGCCCCGGGAACGACCGAACCGATCGCTGCACCGACCTCCGCGCCCGCCCATAGCCCGGCGGCCACACCTACCGTCTCCCGGGTGACGGCCTCCGGCACCGAGTTACCGTCGTGGATGTCGGACATGACGGCCGGTACTGCGCTGGCCGCGGCGACGACCCCGCCGACTCGGGAGAATCCCTTGAGTTCGACCCCGCCGATCTCCGGATCCTCCAGCCATCGCAACAAGCCCGGATCGGCCTTGCCGGGGCCCGTACCAGGAGACTCGGCGATCAGGTTGGTCGTCGCCTGACGCACACCGTCGGCGGTGCCACCGGCCACGGCGCCCGCACCCGCGATCGCCAAATCCCCCTTTGTCGGGGTCAACGCCGGGCCCCCGTCCGGGTGGTCGCCCGGCGCCGGGCCGGGTCCGGCCGGGGAAGCGACGACGTCGTATCCGTCCGCGTGCAGCGTTCCCAACGCGTTCTGGAACGAGCTCGAATAGCCGTCGCGCGTCGCCTGCAGCTGCCTCAGCGCGTCTTTGGTGGCGCGCACGGCGTCGTCTTCGCATTTGGCGATAAATGCCTCGAGCGCATCGTAATCGGCCGCGCTGAGGTCCTCGTCGTCTTCCATCTCGTCGGCTTCGGCGATCAGTCCGTCGAGGTTTTCCAATTCGGCTTCCAGCGACGCGATTCGCCCGGTCGCGGTTCTCTGCGCTTCGGCCAACGTCGCGGCGATGTTCTCCAGGTCCGCACCGATCTTGGGTATCTGTAGGGACTGCGCCCCAAGGGCTTTCGTCACCCGCTGGACTTCGTCGGAGTCGTTGATCGGATGATCGCCGGCCTGGTGATTCCAGGCGGCGTCGAAGCGGGTGCGGGCCTGCTCGAACGCGTGGTCGGCCTCCGCCGTGCATCGACCCGCGCGATGAAAAGCCCCGGCCAAATTGGCAATCTGCGACGGGCTGCCCGCCTGCAGGCTCGCGTTGACCGCCCAGGGATCACCGCCGGCCGCGCCGATCAGTGCCGGGACGCTGAGATAGAGGAGTTGCATGGCGCCGTCAGCGGCTCGCCCTGACGGCGGTCAAATCTCGCGTGGCTCCGGTCGCATCCACGAGCATCGCCCCCCTCCCGATCCCCCGCGAAAGACTACTCCCGCACGCGTATCAGCCAATTCACCTCGCAGACCGGGGCTGCCTTGACGAACGGCCTCACGCGTTTGGGCCTCAGTTCCCACCGAGCGCGTCCCGCACGCGTCCCCGCGCCCGGTCGAGCCGGGCGGCCGCCTCGGCCGCGTCGACCCCCGCGCCCAACGCGACGATCGCCGTCTTGGCATGGCCACCGGCGGCAGCGAGCGCGGCGGCCGCGGTCTCTTCGTCGACGCCGGCCGCGTCGCGGACGATCCGCACCGCCCGGCGGCGCAGCTTCGCGCTGGTCGGCCGCACGTCGACCATCCGCGGTCCGTACGCCTTGCCGAGCGCGATCATCACGCTCGTCGAGAGCGCGTTGAGCGCGACCTTCTGCGCCGTTCCCGCGGTCAGCCGCGTCGACCCGGCCAGCACCTCGGGGCCGGTCAACAGTTCGATCACGACGTCGGCCGATGCCTCGCTGCCGGCGTTGTTGACGATCGCGACCGTCAGCGCACCCGCCGCGCGCGCATGCTCGAGCGCCCCGAGCACGTACGGCGTGCGGCCCGACGCGCTGATCCCGACGAGCGCGTCGGCGGCGGTCAGTCCGGCGAGATCGGCGGGGTCGAACGCGTCCTCCGCCCCCTCGATCGCCTCGGTCAGCGCCACCGGCCCGCCGGCGATCACGCCGCGCACGAGGTCGGTGCCGAACGTGGGCGCGCACTCGGCCGCGTCGAGCACGCCGAGCCGCCCGGGCGTTCCGGCGCCGGCGTAGATCAGCCGG
>NZ_GG770553.1:1184437-1202914 GCF_000164135.1 Mycobacterium parascrofulaceum ATCC BAA-614
CCCCCGGGCCCTGCGGCCCCCGGCCGACGCCCGGCACGACGTCTTACCCAAGTCGACGGCGAGGATCATCGCACCCATTCTGATCGGCCCGGGCTGTGTGTCGACCGCCGGGCACACTGGTCGAGTGGAGCGGGCGTTGCTGACCGTGGGGCACGGGACGGCCGACCGTGAGCGGCTAACGGAGTTGCTCGCCGGCGCGGGAGTCGAGCTGGTGGTGGATGTCCGGCGCTATCCGGCCAGCCGGACGAATCCGGACGTGCGGCGCGAGGCCCTGGAATGCTGGCTGCCCGAACGCGGCATCGACTACCGGTGGGAGCCCCTCCTGGGCGGGCGGCGTCACGTCGCGGCGGGAGAACCGGAGCCGGACACCTGGTGGTCGGTGGCCGCGTTCCGGGCGTACGCCGCCTACACGCGGACGCCGGAGTTCGACGCCGCGCTCGACGAGGTCCTGGCCGACGCCGCCCGGCGCACCACCGCGGTGATGTGCAGCGAGAGCGTCTGGTGGCGCTGCCACCGGCGGCTGATCGCCGACGTGGCGGAACTCGGTCGCTCGGTGCCGGTGCAACACCTGATGCCGGACGGCCGCCTGCGCCCACACCGCCCCGCCGACGGCGCGCGCCGCCGCGACGGCCACCTGGTCTGGGACGGCTGAACCGGCGATCGCCGGTCGCGGCTTGGCCGTTAGAACGTGTTGACCTTGTCGAGGCTGACGAACATGCCGTGGCCGGTGCGGTCGTTGGTGAAGCGGGTGCCGTCGGCGGTGGCGTTGATGGTCCAGCCGGCGGCGTTGTAGGTCTTGTAGTCGATCTGGACGGTCGGGATGGCGCCCAGGTTGCCCAGCACCCACTGCACCTTGCCGGCGGAATCCACACTGACGCCGTTGGTGTGTTCCCCGTCCTGCATGGGTGAGTTGGTGAAGGGCGCCTCGCAGCCGACGGTGTCCCTGTTGATCTGGCACCGCGTGCTGCCCGACTTGGTTTCGATGAAAACGTAACCGTTTTCGTCGGGCGGCAGTGGGATGGCACCGGCCGGCGCGGTCGGGTTGGCGGGCGTCGTCGGCAGGCCGGGCGCGGGGCTCGCGGTCGGCCCCGGCGGCGAGGCCGTCGGTCGCGGTGTCGGGAATGTCGGCTCCACCGGCCCGGCCCCGGGCGCGGCGACCGGCCTGCCCGCGATGGTGGTGGAACACGCGTCGATCAGCGCGGGGCTGACCAACACCGGCGCAATCAGCAGGGACCCACCGGCAAGACTCCACCGTGCCCTTTGCGAAAACCGCACGCGCCACTCCCGATCATCTCCCGATATCGGGAAATCAGATTACGCGCGAAGTGCCGAAACACCGTGCAAGCGCGCGCTTACCGATGCGGGCCTGATGGTGAAGCTTTATCGCCGCGTGACCGACTGGGTCTCGGCCGCCCGGCGCGCGGCGGCGACGATGCCCTGATACCCCGTGCACCGGCAGAAATTTCCCGACAGGCCCTCCCTGATCTCCTCGTCGCTGGGGTCGGGATTGTCGCGCAGCAGCGCGGTCAGCGACATGACGAAACCGGGCGTGCAGAAGCCGCATTGCAGCCCGTGGCACTCGCGCAGCGCCGACTGCACGGGCGACAGGGTGCCGTCCGGTGCGGCGATACCCTCGACCGTCGTCACCTCGGTCCCGTCGGCCTGCACCGCGAACATCAGGCACGAGCGCACGGCCTCGCCGTCCAGCAGCACCGTGCACGCGCCGCACGCCCCGTGCTCGCAGCCCAGGTGGGTGCCGGTCAGCCCGCACGTGTCCCGCAGGAAGTCCGCCAGCGTCATCCGCGGTTCGACGCCGGCGGCGACCGGAGTTCCGTTGACGGACAATTCGATTGGGTGTTCACGCATGGCTTTCCCCCAGGGCTTCGGTGATTGCCTGCGTCCAGGCGCGGGCGGCCATGGTGACACCCACCTTCAGGCGGTACGACGCCGACCCCTGCAGGTCGTTGGGGACGTCGTCGAGCCCCTTCATGGCGGCCTCGCCGATCTCCTCGGGCACCAGCTCGCCGATCGGCCTGCCGACGGCCACGACCTCGGCCGCCGTCGCGCGGCGGACCGTCGACCCCAGGCCCAGGAGCCCGATCGCGCAGCGCGACACCCGGTCCGCGTCGTCGAGCCGGACCGCGACCAGGGCGCCGGCGATCGCGAAATCGCCGTGCCGGCGCGAGAACTCCTCGACACCGAACCCGCATCGGCCGTCCCACACCGGGAACCGCACCCCGGTCAGCATCTCGTCGGAGTCCATCGTGGTCTCCCATACGCCGGCGAAGAAGTCGGCCGCGTCGATCTCGCGCCGCCCGCGCGGCGAGGCGACCTCCATCACCGCGTCCAGGGTCAGCGCGACCGCCGGGTATTCGCCGGCGGCGTCGGCGTGGGCGACCGACCCGCCCAGCGTGCCGCGGTTGCGGATCTGGAAGTGCCCGACGAACGGCGTCACCCGGGTCAACAGCGGAACATACTGGCGCACTTGATCACTCACGCCGACCGCGGCCTCGGTGGTGCCCGCGCCGATCCACAGTTCGTCACCCCTGCGCTCGATGCCCTGCAGCTCGCCCAGCCGGGAGACGTCGATGAGGTGGTCGAAGTAGGCCAGCCGCATCGCCAGCATCGGCACCAGGCTCTGGCCGCCCGCCAGGATCTTCGCGTCGTCGCCGAGTTCGGCGAGCAGGCGCACGGCGTCGTCGACGCTGGCGGGGCGGTGGTATTCGAACGCGGCGGGTTTCACCGCTTCCCCTCTTCCAGTAGCGCGGCGATGGACGCCGGGCTGGCCGGCAGCCGGGTGACCGTCGCGCCCAGCGGCGCCAGCGCGTCGTTGATGGCGTTGATCACCGCCGGCGTCGAGCCGATCGCCCCGCCCTCGCCGGCGCCCTTGTAGCCGCCGGGCCCCGGCCCGGGGATCTCCACGTGGCCGAATTCGATGGGCGGCACCTCGGTGGCCGTGGGCAGCAGGTAGTCGACGAAAGTCGTTGCGAGCGGGTTGCCGTCGTCGTCGTAGACCATGTCCTCCATCAGCGCGCCGCCGATGCCCTGCACCGTTCCGCCGGCGATCTGGCCCTCCACCACCGACGGGTTGATCATGGGTCCGACGTCCTCGCTGACGATGTAGCGCAGCAGCGTCACCTTGCCCGTCGCGACGTCCACCTCGCAGGTGCAGGCGTGCGTGGCGTTGGACCAGTGGATGGGGTTGGTCGAATTGAACCGGGCGGTCGCCTCCAGGTTGGCCGACAGGCCCGGCGGCAGCTGCTGCGGCGAGTAGTGCGCCACGTAGGCCAGCTCGCCGAACGACACCGACTTCGACGGGTCACCGCGCACGCTGGCCACCGAAAACGCCAGGTCCACTTCGGATTCCGCCACCTTCAGGTGATGCGCGGCCAGCGCCACGATCTTCTCCCGCAGGATCGCGCCGGCCTCGTTGACGGCCCCGGCGGTCATCGGCGCGCTGCGGCTGCCCTGCGTCCCGGCCCCGTACGGGGTGATCGCCGTGTCGCCCTGGATGGTGGCCACGTCGTCGATGTCGGCGCCCAGCGCGTCGGCGGTCAGCTGGACCACCGTGGTCTCGATGCTGTTTCCGCTGGAGCCGCCGTTGACGTACACGTTGATCTTGCCGGTCGGCTCCATCCGGATGGTGGCGCCTTCGGTGGCCAGGTGGCCGGTCGCCGCGCCGGTCGGCTCGATGTAGGCCGAGAACCCCAGCCCCAGGTAGCGCCCCTGCGCCAGCGCCTCGGCCTGCTCCTTGCGAAACCCTTCGTGGTCAAGGATTTTCACCGCCTGCTCGAACGTGTCGATCGGGGCGACGTGGTCGTACGGCATGCCGTTGGGGTTGACGTAGGGCATCTCGTCGCGGCGCAACAGGTTGCGCCGGCGCAGCTCGACCGGGTCGATGTCCATCTTGCGGGCGGCGATGTCGAGCAGGACCTCGCGGGCCAGCGTCTCGTACTGCCACGGGCCGCGGTACGCGGCCAGGCCGCTGGTGTTGGAGAAGACGGTCTTGTAGTTGAAGCTGGCCTTGGGTACCCGGTAGGGCCCCGGGAAGAACATGCCGATGGCGGCCGTGGTCAGCACCGGGTACGGCGTCGGGTAGGCGCCGATGTCCTGCACGAAGTCGATGTCGGCGGCCAGGATGTTGCCCTCGCCGTCGAAGGCCATCCGGCCGGTGCCGTCGACGTGCCGGGCCTGCCCGGCCGACATGAGGTTCTCGCGCCGGTCCTCGATCCACTTCAGCGCGGCGGGCACCTTGCGGGCCGCCAGCATGATGCACATGTCCTCGCGCATCGGGACGACCTTCTGGCCGAAGCCGCCGCCAGTGTCGCGCATGATGACCCGAACGCGTTGCGCCGCAATGCCCAACAGCCGGGCGCAGAACGCCCGCAGCTCGTGCGGGGTCTGGGTGGACGCCCACATCGTGAGTTCCCCTGTGGCGGCGGTCCATTCGACGACCAGGCCGCGGGTCTCGATCGGCACCGGCGCGTAGATCTGCTGATAGATGTGCTCTTTGGCGACGCACGGGGCGTCGGCGAACAGCTCTTCGTCCGGCGGCGCGCCACCCATCCCGCCCGCGACGTTGTCGGGGTAGGCGTCGTGCACCAGCACGTCGGAGGACTGCGCCCGGGTGAAGTCGGTGACCGCGGGCAGCGGCTCGTAGTCCACGTCGACGAGTTCCAGCGCGTCCTCGGCGACATACCGGCTCTCGGCGACGATCAGGGCGACCGGATCGCCGACGAACTTCGCCTCGCCCTCGGCCAGCGGCGGCCGCGGGGTGTCCGGAACGTCCTTGCCGGCGACGGCGTGCCACGCCTCGTGCACGTCGGGGTTGAGGTCGGCCGCGGTGAACACCGCGCGCACGCCGGGCAGTTCCAGCGCGGCCGAGGCGTCAATGCCGTTGATGCGCGCCCGCGCGAACGGGCTGCGCACGAAGCAGGCGTGCAGCATGCCGGGCCGGGAGATGTCGTCGACGAAGCTGCCGCGGCCGGTGAGCAGCCGGCCGTCCTCCACCCGCTGGACGCGGGTCCCGGCGTACCGGGGCGCCGGGGTGACCGGGACCGCGGGGGCCCCTTGCACGTCGTGGGTCATGACGCTCCATCCGATGCCAACGCGCAGCGAAGTTATCGCTTTGGGAGAAGTGCAATGTCATCATAGGAGAGTGGGGTTACCGGAGTCGACAGCCGCTCCACACGCCGTCGGGATCCTGCTGGCCGCGGGCGCGGGGCGGCGCTACGGCAAGCCGAAGGTGCTGGTCGACGGCTGGCTGGACATCGCGGTGGACGCCCTGCGCGCCGGGGGCTGCGCCGACGTCGTCGTCGTGCTGGGCGCCGCCCGGGTCGCCGCCCCGCCCGGGGCCACCACCGTCATGGAACCGCGGTGGCGGGACGGGCTGAGCGCCTCGGTGCGCGCCGGGCTGCGGCAGGCCGACCGCCTGCGTGCGGATTACGCCGCGCTGCACGTCATCGACACCCCCGACGTCGGGCCCGCCGTGGTGGCGCGGGTCCTGGACCGCGCGATCGCGTCCCCGTCCGGCCTGGCGCGCGCCTCGTTCGGCGGCCGACCGGGGCATCCGGTGGTGGTCGCGCGCCGGCACTGGTCCGGGGTGCTCGACCGCATCGCCGGCGATCAGGGCGCCGGCGCCTACCTGCGCACCCGGAACGACGTCGAGATCGTCGACTGCGCGGACCTCGCCGGCGGCCGGGACATCGACGAGCCCTAGCCAGGTGATGAGCGGTCTGCGACCTGCAGCGCGGTGTCTTCGGCCGCGGCCCGCACCCGGTCGCGGACCAGGTACCACCCCGCGACGAGCGCGGGGATGCCCAGGAGCAGGGCGCCGAGCAGCCACGGGCCCTGGACCCTGTCGAACAGCATCAGGATCAGGACGCCGGCCAGAAACGCCAGGGTGAGGTAGCCGCTGTAGGGGGCCAGCGGCATCCGGAAGTGCGGCCGCTGCAACGTCCCGGCGCGCGACAGGCGGTAGAGCCGCAGCTGGCTTGCCACGATCGTGCCCCAGGCCACCACGACGCCCACCGCGGCGATGTGCAGCACGATCTCGAACGCCCGGCTCGGTTCGACGGCGTTGAGCACGATGCCCGCCAGGCCGACGACGGCGGTGAGCAGGATCCCGCCGTACGGCACGCCGTTCTTCGACATCGGGGCGGTGAACTTCGGGCCGCTGCCGTTCATCGCCATCGACCGCAGGATGCGGCCCGTGGAGTACAGGCCGGCGTTCAGGCTGGACAGCGCGGCGGTGAGGACCACCAGGTTCATCACGCTGCCCGCGCCGCCGAATCCGACCTTCGCGAAGAAGGTCACGAACGGGCTGACGTGGTCCCGGTAGGCGGTGTGGGGCAGCAGGAGCGCCAGCAGGACGGTCGACCCGATGTAGAAGATCACGATGCGAAACACCACCGAGTTGATGGCGCGCGGCATGATCTGGTGCGGATTCGCCGTCTCCCCGGCCGCGATGCCGACCAGCTCGACGGCGGCGTAGGCGAAGATCACGCCCGAGGTGACGAGCACGAGGGGCAGCAGCCCGGCCGGCAGGAGGCCGCCGTGGCGTTCCCACATCGCGACGCCGGGGTCGTGGCCGTCGACCTTGAAACGCCCGACCACGAACACCGTGCCGACGACGAGGAACGTCACCAGCGCGAGCACCTTGATCAACGAGGCCCAGAACTCCAGCTCACCGAACAGCTTGACCGAGATCAGGTTCATCGCCAGCACCGCCAGCAGCGCGATCAGCGCGAGCGTCCACTGCGGGACCGCTTGGAACGTCTTCCAGTAGTGGCAGTAGTGCGCGATCGCGGTGGTGTCCACCACCCCCGTCATCGCCCAGTTGATGAAGTACAGCCAGCCCGCCGCGAAAGCGGCCTTCTCGCCGAAGAATTCGCGCGCGTAGGACACGAAGGATCCGGAGGACGGGCGGTACAGCACGAGTTCGCCGAGCGCGCGCAGGATCAAGAACACGAAGACGCCGCAGATCCCGTACACCAGGAACAGCCCGGGCCCCGCCGACGCGAGCCGGCCCCCGGCGCCGAGGAAAAGACCCGTTCCGATGGCGCCGCCCAGGCCGATCATCTGGATCTGGCGGTTCTTGAGGCCCTTGTGATAGCCCGCGTCTTCGCGGGCGAGCCGCGTGGCGGCGCTGTCGGGCGGTGCCATCACGCTCCTGCCGGGTGGCTGCGGGGAAGCCCCAGGTTAACCCATCGACGGGCGCGCGGGCGCGCTCGGCGGCCGCCGCCCGCCTCCGGCCGAGGACGTTCGGGCTTCCGCGTGCGCTGACGGCATCGCGGGTGCGCGCGGGGCGAAAATCGGCCGCCGTTTCCGCCCTGTGTGCACGGCCGACGCCCTGGCTGCACCCTCTTTGGGGACCCGGGAACAAAGTGGGCGCCGCCCGCCGTTAGCATGATCGACAAGTTGAGCGAACCACACTCAATCCTGGGTTGACACCACGGTGCCGGCAAGAGCAGGCTTGAGCGGGGTTCACTCAGCATAGTGGCACCAAAGACGCTCTACTCAATCAGGAGGAATCACTATGGCTCGTGCGGTCGGTATCGACCTCGGGACCACCAACTCCGTCGTCGCAGTTCTCGAGGGCGGAGACCCCGTCGTCGTCGCCAACTCCGAGGGCTCACGGACGACCCCGTCCATCGTCGCGTTCGCGCGCAACGGCGAGGTGCTCGTCGGTCAGCCCGCCAAGAACCAGGCGGTGACCAACGTCGACCGCACCATCCGTTCGGTGAAGCGGCACATGGGCACCGACTGGTCCATCGAGATCGACGACAAGAAATACACCGCCCAGGAGATCAGCGCCCGGGTGCTGATGAAGCTGAAGCGCGACGCGGAGGCGTATTTGGGTGAGGACATCACCGACGCCGTCATCACCGTGCCGGCGTACTTCAACGACGCCCAGCGGCAGGCGACCAAGGAGGCCGGCCAGATCGCCGGCCTGAACGTGCTGCGCATCGTCAACGAGCCCACCGCGGCGGCGTTGGCCTACGGCCTGGACAAGGGCGAGAAGGAACAGACCATCCTGGTCTTCGACCTCGGCGGCGGCACGTTCGACGTCTCGTTGCTCGAGATCGGCGAGGGTGTGGTCGAGGTCCGCGCCACCAGCGGTGACAACCACCTCGGTGGGGACGACTGGGACGACCGCGTCGTCGAGTGGCTCGTCGACAAGTTCAAGGGCACCAGCGGCATCGACCTGACCAAGGACAAGATGGCGATGCAGCGGCTGCGTGAGGCCGCCGAGAAGGCCAAGATCGAGCTCTCGAGTTCGCAGAGCACCTCGATCAACCTGCCCTACATCACCGTCGACGCGGACAAGAACCCGCTGTTCCTCGACGAGCAGCTGACCCGCGCCGAATTCCAGCGCATCACACAGGATCTGCTGGACCGCACCCGCCAGCCCTTCCAGTCGGTGATCAAGGACGCCGGCATCTCGGTCTCCGAGATCGACCACGTCGTGCTGGTGGGTGGTTCCACCCGCATGCCCGCGGTGTCGGACCTGGTCAAGGAGATGACCGGCGGCAAGGAGCCCAACAAGGGCGTCAACCCCGACGAGGTGGTGGCCGTGGGCGCCGCGCTGCAGGCCGGCGTGCTCAAGGGCGAGGTGAAAGACGTTCTGCTGCTTGACGTTACGCCGCTGAGCCTGGGTATCGAGACCAAGGGTGGCGTGATGACCAAGCTGATCGAGCGCAACACCACGATCCCGACCAAGCGGTCGGAGACCTTCACCACGGCCGACGACAACCAGCCGTCGGTGCAGATCCAGGTCTATCAGGGTGAGCGCGAAATCGCTTCGCACAACAAGCTGCTCGGCTCCTTCGAGCTGACCGGCATCCCGCCGGCTCCGCGCGGCGTGCCCCAGATCGAGGTCACCTTCGACATCGACGCCAACGGCATCGTGCACGTCACGGCCAAGGACAAGGGCACCGGCAAGGAGAACACGATCAAGATCCAGGAGGGCTCCGGCCTGTCCAAGGAGGAGATCGACCGGATGATCAAGGACGCCGAGGCGCACGCCGAGGAGGACCGCCAGCGTCGCGAGGAGGCCGACATCCGCAACCAGGCCGAGTCGCTGGTCTACCAGACGGAGAAGTTCGTCAAGGACCAGCGCGAGGCCGAGGGTGGGTCGAAGGTTCCCGAGGAGACGCTGTCCAAGGTCGACGGCGCGATCGCCGAGGCCAAGACGGCCCTGGGCGGCACCGACATCTCCGCGATCAAGGCGGCGATGGAGAAGCTGGGCCAGGAGTCCCAGGCGCTCGGCCAGGCCATCTACGAGGCCACCCAGGCCGCGGGCGGGGCCGACGGAGACGCCGCCGGTGGCCCGCAGGCCGGTTCCGCCGATGACGTCGTGGACGCGGAGGTGGTCGACGACGACCGGGAGTCCAAGTGAGCGAAAGCAATCCATCCGAACAGGTGACCGTCACCGACAAGCGGCGGATCGATCCCGAGACCGGTGAGGTTCGGCACGTCTCGCCCGGCGCCCAAGCGGGGGCGCCGGGCGGGGGTGCGGCCGACGAGTACGCGGGCGAAAGCCCGGAGGAGGCCGGCAAGGCCACCGAGTTGCTCGCCGACCTGCAACGGGTTCAGGCCGACTTCGCCAACTACCGCAAGCGCGCGCTGCGCGACCAGCAGGCCGCCGCGGACCGGGCGAAGGCCGGCGTCGTCAGCCAATTGTTGGGCGTGCTCGACGATCTCGAGCGGGCGCGCAAGCACGGCGACCTGGAATCCGGCCCGCTGAAGTCGGTGGCCGACAAGCTGGACAGCGCCCTGACCGGGCTCGGCCTGAGCGCGTTCGGCGCGGAAGGCGAGGACTTCGACCCGGTGCTGCACGAGGCCGTGCAGCACGAGGGCGACGGCGGCGACGGGTCCAAGCCGGTGATCGGCACGGTCATGCGGCAGGGCTACAAGCTCGGCGACCAGGTCCTGCGGCACGCCCTGGTCGGTGTCATCGACACGGTCGCAGACACCGTGCCGGACGAGGGCGCCGCCGCGGCGGACCCGGCCGAATCGGGCGATAACCGCGGCGCGTCCGGTGAATAGACCACACAATCAGCACAACAACAGAACTCGAAAGGTGAAGGGGGTGACGCGACATGGCCCAGCGAGAATGGGTCGAAAAGGACTTCTACAAGGAGCTGGGCGTCTCCTCTGACGCCAGCCCCGAAGAGATCAAACGCGCCTACCGCAAGCTGGCGCGCGACCTGCACCCCGACGCCAACCCCGACAATCCCGCCGCCGGCGAGCGATTCAAGGCGGTGTCGGAAGCGCACAACGTGTTGTCGGATCCGGCGAAGCGCAAGGAGTACGACGAGACCCGCCGCCTGTTCGCGGGCGGCGGTTTCGGCGGGCGCCGGTTCGACGCTGGTGGTTTCGGCGGGTTCGGCGCCGGCGGTGACGGCGCCGAGTTCAACCTGAACGATCTCTTCGACGCCGCCGGCCGAAGCGGTGGCGCCAACATCGGCGACCTGTTCGGCGGCCTGTTCGGGCGCGGCGCCGGGGCCCGTCCCAGCCGGCCGCGGCGCGGTAACGACCTGGAGACCGAGACGCAGCTGGATTTCGTCGAGGCCGCCAAGGGCGTGGCCATGCCACTGCGGCTGACCAGCCCGGCGCCGTGCACCAACTGCCACGGCAGCGGCGCGCGCCCGGGCACCAGCCCGAAGGTGTGCCCCACCTGCAACGGTTCCGGCGTGATCAGCCGCAACCAGGGGGCGTTCGGTTTCTCCGAGCCGTGCACCGATTGCCGGGGCAGCGGCTCGATCATCGAGCACCCCTGCGACGAGTGCAAGGGCACCGGGGTCACCACCCGCACCCGCACCATCAACGTCCGGATCCCGCCGGGCGTCGAGGACGGCCAGCGGATCCGGCTGCCCGGGCAGGGTGAGGCCGGGCTGCGCGGGGCCCCGTCCGGCGACCTGTACGTGACCGTACATGTGCGGCCGGACAAGGTGTTTGGCCGCGACGGTGACGACCTCACCGTGACCGTGCCGGTCAGCTTCACCGAGTTGGCCCTGGGCTCAACGATTTCGGTGCCGACGCTGGACGGCAAGGTCGGCGTGCGGGTGCCCAAGGGCACCTCCGACGGTCGCATCCTGCGGGTGCGCGGCCGGGGCGTCCCCAAGCGCAGCGGCGGCAACGGGGACCTGCTCGTCACCGTGAAGGTCGCCGTTCCGCCGAACGTCGAGGGCGCAGCGGCCGAGGCGCTGGAGGCGTACGCGGCCGCCGAGCGCGCCAGCGGGTTCGACCCGCGTGCGGGATGGGCAGGTAACCGCTGATGGCGAAGAATTCCCGGGAGGATTCCCGGACGTTCCTGATCTCGGTGGCCGCCGAGCTGGCCGGCATGCACGCCCAGACGCTGCGCACCTACGATCGCCTCGGCCTGGTCAGCCCGCGCCGCACTTCCGGTGGGGGACGGCGCTATTCGGAGCACGACGTCAACCTCCTGCGCGAGGTGCAGCGGCTGTCCCAGGACGAGGGGGTCAACCTCGCCGGCATCAAGCGCATCATCGAGCTGACCAACCAGGTCGAGGCGCTGCAGTCGCGGGTGCAGGAACTCACCGAGGAGCTGGCGCAGGTGCGCGCCGGCCAGCGCCGCGACCTGGCGGTGGTGCCCAAGAGCACCGCCGTGGTGGTGTGGCAACCGCGCCGGACGCGCGGCTGATCAGACCCGGATCGAGAACTGCGTGACCGCGGGCTCGCCCGGCCGCGCGGATCGGTAGCCGCCGCGGCGCAGCGCGTCGGTGGGCGCGGTCATCGGCTCGAAGCACACGATTTCCTTCTCGGGCCCTTCGCCCCTGGGGGCGAAGATCTGCGTCGCCGGATACCCCCGTTCGAAGCGCACCTCCACCCGGCGACTGCCGCCGGACACCGCGAACACCGCGCCGTCGGGCACCTGGTCGTAGGCGTCGTCGAAAGCGTTGTCCCCCAACGCCTCCTCGCGCGCCGGCGCGGGCTCGGAGGCCCCCGTCGGCAGCCCCCGGTCGTCCAGCAACAGGTGCCGCAGCGGGGGGGTGTGGACGACCCACTCGGCACGGGCCGCGTCCGGCAGGCGCAGGTAGGGGTGGAAGCCGAAACACAGCGGGACCGCCGTGTCGCCGGTCGCGGTCACGGTCGTCCGCACCGTCAGCGTCCGGTCGGCCAGCCGCACCGCCACCGTGAGCAGGTGCGGGTAGGGGAAGCCGGCCAGCAGCTGCGGGTCGGCGGCGAAGTCCAGCTCGGCGGTCAACTCGGCGGCCGACTCGGCGGTCACCCGCCAGCCCGGGTAGGCCGCCAGCAGCCCGTGGATCGGCAGCCCGTTGGGGTCGGCGCGGACGCGGTTCTCGCCCGGCGTCACCTTGGCCGTCACGCCTTCGGCGGTATAGGTGTTCGCGCTCAACCGGTTTGCCCAGGGATACAGGATCGGGATCCCCATCGTCTTGCCCGCCGTCACGTAGGCGTCCAGCCCGCGCCGTTGCCCGAGCAGCTCGGTGCCGTCGTCGCGCAGCGAGGTGCCGACCATCCCCGCCCCGGGCACGAATTGGGCGGTCACCGGCGACGCCGGGTCGTGCAGGGTGACGACGCGCATGCTTACCTCCACAGTGGGTCGTGCTGAATGCGTTCCGGCGGAGCGCCTTTGGCGATGAGCGCGGCCTTGGTGGCCCGCACCATCGCCGGCCCGCCGCAGATCAGGATCTGCCGGTCGCCCCACCCGCCGTATTTGGTCACCACGTCGGGGAGCCGGCCGGTCTGGCGCACGTGCAGGCCGCGCGGCGGCGTGCAGTCGGGATAGTCGGCGGCCCACGCCGGATCGGCGCCGTACTCCGAGACCGGCGAGACCGACAGCCACGGGTTGTGGGACGCCACCTGCCACAGGGTGGGCAGGTCGTAGAGCTCGCAGCGGTAGCGGGCGCCGAAGAACAGGTGCACCCGGGGATTCACCGCGTACCGGCTGAGGTCCATGATCAGCGCCCGCAGCGGCGCCAGGCCCGTGCTCCCGGCGACCATCAGCACGTCCCCGCCGGCCCGGTCGACCCGCAGGCCGCCGTGCGGGCTGGACAGCCGCCACCGGTCGCCGGGGCGGGTCTCGTTGACGATCGCGGTGCTGACCAGCCCGCCGGGGACCACCCGGACGTGGAACTCGATGCCGCCGCCGGGATCCGCGGGGATGGCCGGGGACAGGTAGCGCCAGCGCCGCGGGCATTGCGGGACATGGACGTTGACGTACTGACCGGGGTGGTAGTCCATCGGGCGGTCGAGCTGCAGCCGGATCACCGCGAGGTCGCGCGAGACCCGCGTGTGCTCGATCACCGTGCCGTCCCACCAGGCCGGCCCCTGGTCGGCGTCCGCGGCGCCCCGCATCACCCCGGTGATCAGGTTGAGCGACTGGTCGGCCGCCGCGGCCACGGAGTCCGTCCAGGAGTCGCCGAGCGACGTCCGCAACGTCGACAGCAGAGCACGCCGCAAGGTGTCGTAATGCCGGGGCAGCACACCGTATTTGCGGTGATCGCGGCCCAGCTGCGCGAGAAAGGCCACCGGCTCCTGGGCGCGCTGGGCGACGAGCTCGCCGTACACGTAGTGCAGGGCGTGGGCGAAAGCGGCCCGCTGCGCGCCCATCTCGGGCGGGAAGAGGTCGCGCACCGAGACGTCGAGGCCGAACCAGTGGGTGTAGAACCGGCGGACGAGTTCGTTGCCGGTGCCCGGCTCATCCGGCGCGAAGGCATCGCGCAGCACCCGCAACGCGTCGGTGTCCTCGAGCCCCACGGGGCCCGATTCTAGGCTGGCCGCGCGCCCGCACTATTTCAACATTCAATGAAATGATACTGTCGTCGTATGCCGTCACCTGCCAGTTCGCCACCCGGGACGCGACAGGCCGGCGTCGGCGGAGGCGTGCGCAAGCGCCGCGGCCGCCGCCAGGGCGAGCCCGTGTCGAAGGACGTGGTGCTGGGCGCGGCCAAGCGGCGGTTCGCGGCCCAGGGCTACGACAAGACGACGTTGCGGGAGATCGGCGAGGACGCCCACGTGGACGCCGCGATGGTGCTCTACCTGTTCGGGTCCAAGGCCGAGCTGTTCCGGGAGTCGATGCGGCTGATCCTGGATGGCAGCGTGCTGGCGGCCGCGATGACCGGCGGCTCGCGCGGGGACATCGGCGCCCGATTGGTGCGGGCCTACCTGCAGATCTGGGACGAGCCGGAGACCGGCCCGACCATGGTCGCCATGCTGCACTCGGCGATGCTGAATTCCGATGCGCACGAGGCCTTCCGCGATTTCATGCGCGGTTACGTGATGGCGGCCATCTCCGGCGTCCTCGGCGAGGGGCCGGATACGTTGCTGCGGGCCAACCTGGCCGGCACCAATCTGGTCGGGACCGCGTTGTTCCGCTACGTGATGAAGGTGGGACCGCTGACGGAGCTCGCGACCGAGGAGGTCGTCGGGTTGATCGCGCCGAGCGTGCAGCGCTACCTGACCGCGGACGCGGCCGAACTCGGCCTGCCGGCGGCCTATCGCCCGTGACCGGGCTCAGCCCTGCTTGACGGTGTTGGCCGTCCCGGCGTTGGCGACGTTCGGCGAACCCCAGTGATAGGTCACCGCGTTGCTGGTGCCGGAGGTGCTGACCGCGTCCGCGCTGTCGACCGCGACGCGGTTGTCGTGGCCGGAGACGGTGACGCTGGTGCAGTGCCCCGTGACGGTGACCGTGTTGGCCTGGCCGCTGACCGACAGGTAGCCGCCGTGGCAGCCGACGGTCTTCGTCGTGCCGGTGCCGTTGACCTGCAACGTGCCCGACTCCGGGACGGTCGCCGACGCGCCGCCGTCGGCCAGATCGGCGCGGAATCCCACCACCGCCAGGCCCGCCAGCGCCAGCGCGCCGGCCAGGACGGCCAGCCTGAATGCGCCGGGTACGCGGTGGGCGCCGGTTCGGTCGCGGGGCTGTGCTGTCTGCGTCATCGCTACCCGGGTACCCCCGCACGCGACATTACTCGAAAACTCGTTAGAGTTGAGCGGAACAGACTCAACCTTGACGGCGTTGAACAACGCGACAAGCATTTTCCACTTACGTATGGAACGGAGGCGTCGTGGACTCTTTCAACCCGACAACCAAGACGCAAGCGGCGCTGACCTCGGCGCTCCAGGCGGCGTCGGCCGCCGGTAACCCCGAGATCCGGCCCGCGCACCTGCTGATGGCCCTGCTCACGCAGGCCGACGGGATCGCGGGACCGCTGCTGGAGGCTGTCGGCGTCGCGCCCGCGACCATTCGCGCCGAGGCCGAGCGCCTCGTCGCGCAGCTGCCCCAGGCCAGCGGCGCCAGCTCGCAACCCCAGCTGTCGCGCGAATCGCTGGCCGCGATCACCACCGCCCAGCAACTGGCCACCGAGATGGACGACGAGTACGTCTCCACCGAACACGTGATGGTCGGCCTGGCGACCGGCGACTCCGACGTTGCCAAGCTGCTGACCGGCCACGGCGCCTCGCCGCAGGCCCTGCGCGAGGCGTTCGTCAAGGTGCGCGGCAGCGCGCGGGTCACCAGCCCCGAGCCCGAGGCCACCTATCAGGCGCTGGAGAAGTACTCGACCGACCTGACCGCCCGCGCCCGGGAGGGCAAGCTGGACCCGGTCATCGGGCGGGACAACGAGATCCGCCGGGTCGTGCAGGTTCTGAGCCGCCGCACCAAGAACAACCCGGTGCTCATCGGTGAGCCGGGCGTCGGCAAGACCGCGATCGTGGAGGGCCTGGCCCAGCGCATCGTCGCCGGCGACGTCCCCGAGAGCCTGCGCGACAAGACCGTCATCAGCCTGGACCTGGGCTCGATGGTGGCCGGCGCCAAATATCGCGGCGAGTTCGAGGAGCGGCTGAAGGCCGTCCTCGACGACATCAAGAACTCGGCCGGCCAGATCATCACGTTCATCGACGAGCTGCACACGATCGTCGGCGCCGGCGCGACCGGCGAGGGCGCGATGGACGCCGGCAACATGATCAAGCCGATGCTGGCCCGCGGCGAGCTGCGGCTGGTCGGCGCGACCACGCTGGACGAGTACCGCAAGTACATCGAGAAGGACGCCGCGCTGGAGCGCCGCTTCCAGCAGGTGCTGGTCGGCGAGCCGTCGGTGGAGGACACCGTGGGCATCCTGCGCGGGCTGAAGGACCGCTACGAGGTGCACCACGGCGTGCGCATCACCGACTCGGCGCTGGTCGCGGCGGCGACGCTGTCCGACCGCTACATCACCGCCCGCTTCCTGCCGGACAAGGCCATCGACCTGGTCGACGAGGCCGCCAGCCGGCTGAAGATGGAGATCGACTCCCGGCCCGTCGAGATCGACGAGGTCGAGCGCCTGGTGCGCCGCCTCGAGATCGAGGAGATGGCGCTGGCCAAGGAGGAGGACGAGGCGTCCAAGGAGCGGCTGGAGAAGCTGCGCTCCGAGCTGGCCGACCAGAAGGAGAAGCTGGCCGAGCTGACGACCCGCTGGCAGAACGAGAAGAGCGCGATCGACGTCGTGCGCGAACTCAAGGAGCAGCTGGAGGCGCTGCGCGGGGAGTCCGAGCGCGCCGAGCGCGACGGCGACCTGGCCAAGGCCGCCGAGCTGCGCTACGGGCGCATCCCTGAGGTGGAGAAGAAGCTCGACGCCGCGCTGCCGCACGCCGAGGCCCGCGAGAACGTGATGCTCAAGGAGGAGGTCGGGCCCGACGACATCGCCGAGGTGGTGTCCGCGTGGACCGGCATCCCCGCCGGCCGGATGCTCGAGGGCGAGACCGCCAAGCTGCTGCGCATGGAGGACGAGCTGGGCAAGCGCGTCATCGGCCAGAAGCGCGCGGTGACCGCGGTGTCCGACGCCGTGCGCCGCAGCCGGGCCGGTGTCGCCGACCCCAACCGGCCGACCGGGTCGTTCATGTTCCTCGGGCCGACCGGTGTCGGTAAGACCGAGCTGGCCAAGGCGCTGGCCGAGTTCCTGTTCGACGACGAGCGCGCGATGGTCCGCATCGACATGAGCGAGTACGGCGAGAAGCACTCGGTCGCCCGGCTCGTCGGCGCCCCTCCGGGTTACATCGGCTACGACCAGGGTGGTCAGCTGACCGAGGCGGTGCGCCGCCGGCCGTACACGGTGATCCTGTTCGACGAGATCGAGAAGGCGCACCCGGACGTGTTCGACGTGCTGCTGCAGGTGCTCGACGAGGGCCGGCTCACCGACGGGCAGGGCCGCACGGTCGACTTCCGCAACACCATCCTGATCCTGACGTCCAACCTCGGGTCGGGCGGCAGCGAGGAGCAGGTGATGGCCGCGGTGCGCTCGGCGTTCAAGCCGGAGTTCATCAACCGGCTCGACGACGTGATCATCTTCCACGGCCTCGAGCCCGGCGAGCTGGTGTCGATCGTCGACATCCAGCTGGCCCAGCTGCAGAAGCGGCTGGCGCAGCGCCGCCTCACCCTGGAGGTGTCGCTGCCGGCCAAGCAGTGGCTGGCCCAGCGCGGATTCGACCCGGTCTACGGCGCCCGGCCGCTGCGGCGGCTGGTGCAGCAGGCCATCGGCGACCAGCTGGCCAAGCAGCTGCTGGCCGGCGACGTGCACGACGGCGACACCGTCCCGGTGAACGTCAGCCCGGACGGCGACTCGCTGATCCTGGGCTGAGGTCGCCGGCCGGGTGTGAATGCTGGGCGTTGAGTGTGCGTTCAAGGCGGCGACATCGCCGAGATCCCGCCGCGAGCGCACACTCAACGCCGTCAGCGCACACCCGAGACGCCCGCCCGCCACACGCGCGGCGCGAATGGTGCACCTGTGACGGGGTTGTGACCTGGCCGGTTTCTGTATTCCTGCGCAATAACGGATACCCTGTGTGGGATGGTCCCCCTTTGGTTCACGCTCTCCGCGCTGTGCTTCGTCGGCGCGGGCGTGTTGCTGTACGTCGACCTGGACCGGCGCCGCGGGCGCAGCAGGCGCCGCAGGTCGTGGGCGCGGTCGCACGGGTTCGACTACGAGCGTGAATCGGCCGACATCCTCAAGCGCTGGAAGCGCGGCGTGATCTCGACGGTGGGCGACATCGCCGCCGAGAACGTCGTGCTCGGCCAGATCCGCGGCGAGGCGGTGTACATCTTCGACCTCGAGGAGGTCGCCACCGTCATCGCGTTGCACCGCAAGGTGGGCACGAACGTGGTGGTGGACCTGCGGCTCAAAGGGCTCAAAGAGCCACGGGAAAGCGACATTTGGCTGCTGGGCGCGATCGGCCCGCGGATGGTGTACTCCACCAACCTGGACGCGGCCCGCCGGGCCTGCGACCGCCGCATGGTGACCTTCGCCCACACCGCGCCGGACTCCGCCGAGATCATGTGGAACGAGCAGAACTGGACGCTGGTGGCCATGCCGATCACCAGCACCCGCACCCAGTGGGACGAGGGGCTGCGCACCGTGCGGCAGTTCAACGACCTGCTGCGGGTGCTGCCGCCGCTGCTGGAGGAGACCCAGCAGGAGGCGGGCGCGCCCGCGGGCCTGCGCAGCGCATCGCCGG
>NZ_GG770553.1:1203326-1215292 GCF_000164135.1 Mycobacterium parascrofulaceum ATCC BAA-614
CGCCCGCCGCCCGCCGCCGCCGGCCGGCCGCAACGGCCATCAGGCCACCAACTATCAGCACTGACGGCGCCCCGGGCGCCGGGTGGGCGGCTCGGCCGCCGTCATTAGGATGTCGCTCATGCCTCGTCCCGTCGCCCTGATCACCGGGCCCACGTCCGGAATAGGCGCCGGATACGCGCGGCGCTATGCGAACGACGGCTACGACCTGGTCCTGGTCGCCCGCGACGTGGACCGGTTGACGCGCCTGCGCGACGAACTGCAGGACCGGGCCGGAAGCGTCGAGGTGCTGCCCGCCGACCTGGCCGACGCCGCCGGCCGCGACAAGGTCTGCGAGCGCCTGGCGCAGGGCGTGCGCGTCCTGGTGAACAACGCCGGCTTCGGCACCTCCGGCGACTTCTGGGCCACCGACCCCGCGCTGCTGCAGTCGCAGCTCGACGTCAACGTCACCGCGGTCATGCACCTCACCCGGGCGGCCCTGCCCGCCATGCTCGACGCCGGCGCGGGCACCGTGATCAACATCGCGAGCATCGCCGGGCTGGTGCCGGGCCGCGGTTCGACCTACTCGGCGTCCAAGGCGTGGGTGATCTCGTTCAGCGAGGGCCTGTCCGTCGGCCTGCAGGGCACCGGGGTGGGGGTGCACGCCGTGTGCCCGGGCTACGTGCGCACGGAGTTTCACGCGCGGGCCGGGATCGACATGGCCAAGTCGCCGTCGTTCCTGTGGCTCGAGGTGGACGACGTGGTGAACCAGAGCCTGGCCGACATCGCCCGCGGCAAGGTGATCAGCATCCCCGGCCTGCAGTACAAGGCGATCATCGCCGCCGAGCGGATGATCCCGCGGAACCTGATGCGGGCCGTGACCAAGCGCATCGGCGGTGGCCGTGGCCGGACCTGACTTGGCGGCCCTGCGCGACGAGCTGGCCGGGCTGGTGCGCCGGCTGTCCGTGGTGCACGGCCGGGTGACCCTGTCGTCGGGCAAGGAGGCCGACTACTACGTCGACCTGCGCCGCGCGACCCTGCACCATCGGGCGTCGGCCCTGATCGGCACGCTGATGCGCGACCTCACCAGCGACTGGGACTACGACGTGGTCGGCGGGCTGACCCTGGGCGCCGACCCGGTGGCCACGGCCGTCATGCACGCGCCGGGACGCCCAATCGACGCGTTCGTGGTGCGTAAGTCGGCGAAAACCCATGGCCTGCAACGTCTTATCGAGGGCTCCGAGGTTGCCGGCAAGCGGGTGCTGGTCGTCGAGGACACCAGCACCACGGGAGCCTCGGCGCTGACGGCGGTGCGCGCCGTCCAAGAGGCGGGCGGGCAAGTGGTCGGCGTGGCCACGGTCGTGGACCGCTCGACCGGCGCCGCCGAGGCCATCGAGGCGGAGGGCCTGCCGTACCGCAGCGTGCTGGGCCTGGCCGATCTGGGGCTGGGCTAGGTTGCGTTGCCGCGCGAGCCTTCTCGCGATGGCGGCCTGCCTGCTGGCCCTGGTCATGGGCTGCTCGGGCGGTAGCCAGCCCGTCCGCCCCTACGGCGCCCAGGGCGCCCGGTTCGGGGAGGCGCTCGCGCTGCTGGGCTGGAACATGGCGGTGTCGAATCTGCGCTGGGACGGCGACTTCGTGCTCGTCGACGTCGACGCCTCCGCGGCGGACCCGCGCGGGCCGCACGCCAAACCCGAGGACATCCGGTTCGGGCTGTACGGCGCGCTGTCCCACCCGATGGAGTCGACCGGCCTGGGCAGTTGCGACCGCGCCACGGCCAAAATGCCCGACGTCCGTTCCCCGCTCTCGGCGCCCGGTGACCGCCTCACCGGCACGGTTTGCCTTGGGCCGCTGAAGGATCGGAGCCAAGTCCGCGGCGTGTACGGCTATTCGCCGCGCGACCGCATCCCGAACACCTCGGCGGCCTACCCGGCCGCGTTCCCGGTGGGCCTGATGCCCACCAACCCCAACGACACCGGCCTGGCGATCAGGACCACCAGCCTGTCGGCCTGGCGGGCCGACGGCGCCCCGGTGACCAAGGCGCAGCTCGGCGATCCGGCGGCGTTCACCGGGACCGGCTTCATGCTGCTGGGCCTTGAGGCCGACGGGCTCGCGGCCCGGTACCGCGACGACTCGGCCAAACGCGGCGGCCCGCTGATGCTGCTGGCGTCACCGACCCTGCCCGGCGCCGGGCTGAACCCGGCCTGCGCGGCGTACGGGTCGTCGGTGCTGATCCTGCCCGACGCCTCGCTGGACGCGGTGCACGTCAGCGCGTCGCTGTGCACCCAGGGCGAGATCAACGAGGCGCTGCTGTACGCGACGGTGGCGGTCGACGGCACCCACGCCGGGGTGTGGACGCCGCGATGACGGGCCCGGGCCCGACGGAATGGGGCGCATCGGCCGGCGGGGTCGGCCCGTGGGCGGGCGAGCCGCCCGACGACCCGCGGTACGACCCGATCCTGTTGCGCGAGGGCGACACTCGCAACGTCGTCGACGCCTACCGGTACTGGACGCGGGAGGCGATCATCGCCGACATCGACCGGCGCCGGCACCCGCTGCACGTGGCCATCGAGAACTTCGGGCACGACGCCAACATCGGCTCGGTGGTGCGCGCCGCCAACGCGTTCGCGGTGCACACCGTGCACATCGTCGGCCGGCGGCGCTGGAATCGCCGCGGCGCCATGGTGACCGACCGCTATCAGCGGCTGCGCCACCACGACAGCACCGCCGCGCTGCTGGCGTTCGCGGCCGGTGCCGGGCTGACCGTGGTCGCGGTCGACAACGTGCCGGGGGCGGCCCGCCTCGAGGAGACCGCGCTGCCGCGGGAGTGCCTGCTGGTGTTCGGCCAGGAGGGCCCCGGCATCACCGACGACGTCCGGTCGGGCGCGGCGGTGACGGTCTCGATCGCCCAGTTCGGCTCCACCCGCAGCATCAACGCCGGCGTGGCCGCCGGGATCGCGATGCACGCCTGGATCCGCCAGCACGCGGACCTGACCCGGGCCTGGTAGTTCGCCCGCCCCGCGCGCGGCGCGTCGCGCGCTGGGCCGCGCGCGCTGCGTCGCGGGTGCGCTGAGGCCTTTCGGTGTGCGCCCAGGGCGGGATTTCGGCGGATTCCCGCCGTGAATGCACTCCCGAAGCCCACGATTCACGGCCGAGACGGGCCGCCTTCCGTCGACCATGCGCGCGCTCAGGAATCTGATATCGCGGGCGATATCAAATTCGCGGGCCACATGCCGTTCGGAAATTGGTGCTGCCGTGACGGGTGGGGTGAAAACCGTTCAGCTCCACAGCGTCACGTGCACCTTCGGGCGGAAGCGGGTGACGCCCACGCCAGATCCGCGGATCATCGCCTGCGTGCAGCGCGGGGTGGTGATGAAGCGGACCAGCTCCGACACCGCCGGCTGACGGGCCGCGGGCGCCAGCGTGGCCGCGCACCACTCGCCCGACCGGTCCAGGCCCGGACCGTGCACATGGGTCAGCCGCCCGGCGGCCAGGTCCTTGGCCACCGCGAAGCCGATGGTCAACGTGACCCCGCCGACCCGCTGCACCTCCTCGAGGGCGGCCGCGTCGCTCTGGAAGATCCGCTGCTGCGATTCGGGAATGGCCAAGTCGCGCAACATGGTTGCGATCTCGCCGTCCACCCCGCCCGCCGACGGGCCCAGCATCCACTGCTGCTGGCGCAGCAGGGCGGGCGTCGGAACGCCAAGGGCCACCGGGCTATTGGGCGCGGCCACGGCGATGATCTGGTACTTCAGGAAGGGACGCACGAACAGCGCGTCGTCCGGGCCGATCGAACCCTCGCCGGCCGGGCCGATAGCGATGTCGACGGCGCGCGAACAGATCAGATCGCGGAACCGGCTCGTCGGGTGCACGCTCAACTCCACCGACAGGTCGTCGGCCCGCGACGAGAAGAGCTCGATCAGCCCGGGGGCCGCGTGCTCGGCGAACGTGGTGGAGGCCGCGATCCGCAGCAACCGGCGCCCGTGGGCGGCCTCGGTGACCTCGATCGCGGTTTGTTGCTGCAGGCCCAGGATTTCGACCGCGCGGCTGGCCAGCCGCAGCCCGCCGGGCGTGAACGCCAACCCGGCACCGGTCCGGGTGAACAGCGGGTCGTCGAGCTCCTTGCGCAGCGCGGCCACCAGCATCGAGACGCCGGCGTCGGAAACGCCCAGTTCCGCGGCCGCGGCCCGCACCGAGCCGAGGCGAACCACCGCCGAATAGGCCCGAAGTTGAGCCGGGGTCATGGAGGCAGCCTAATTTAAAAGGGTGCGTGACGTGCTTGCCGAGCTGATGTCGATCTGGCGCGCCGGCGACACCGCGGGCCTCGGGACGGTGGTGCGCACCTTCCGGTCCGCGCCGCGCCCGCCGGGCGCCGCGATGGTGGTGGCGCCGGACGGCTCGGTCACCGGGTCGGTGTCGGGCGGCTGCGTGGAGGGCGCGGTGTACGACCTCGCCACCGAGACCGCGAAAACCGGGGCGCCGCGGCTGGAACGCTACGGGGTCAGTGACGACGACGCGTTCGCCGTCGGCCTGACGTGCGGGGGCGTCATCGACGTGTTCGTCGAGCCGGTCTCGCGCGCGTCGTTCCCCGAACTCGGCGCGGTCGCCGACGACGTCGCCGGGCGCCGCGCGGTGGCGACGGCGACGGTCATCGCGCACCCCGACCCGGCATGGGTCGGCCGGCGGGTCGTCGTCCGGCCCGACGGGATGGCGGGATCGCTGGGTTCGGCGCGGGCCGACGCCGCGGTCGCCGACGACGCGCGCGGCCTGCTCGCCCTGGGCCGCAGCGAGGTCCTCAAGTACGGGCCCGACGGGCAGCGCCTCGGCGACGGCATGGAGGTGTTCGTGTCCAGCTACGCGCCGCCGCCGCGGATGCTGGTGTTCGGGGCGATCGACTTCGCCGCCGCGCTGGCGCGGCAGGGCTCGTTTCTGGGCTACCGGGTCACCGTGTGCGACGCCCGCCCGGTCTTCGCCACCCGGGCGCGCTTTCCGACGGCCGACGACGTCGTCGTCGACTGGCCGCACCGCTACCTGGCCGCCCAGGCCGCGGCGGGCGCCGTCGACCGCCACACGGTGATCTGCGTGCTCACCCACGATCCGAAGTTCGACGTGCCGGTGCTCGAGGTGGCGTTGCGCCTGCCCGAGGTCGGCTACGTCGGGGCGATGGGCTCGCGCCGCACCCACGACGACCGGGTGACCCGGCTCAAAGCCGCCGGGCTGACCGACGCCGAGCTGGGCCGGCTGTGCAGCCCGATCGGGCTGGACCTCGGCGCGCGCACGCCGGAGGAGACGGCGGTCTCGATCGCCGCCGACATCATCGCCAAACGCTGGGGCGGCGGCGGCCGCCCGCTGGCCCAGGTCGCGGGGCGGATCCACCACGACGCGCAGGTGGAAGGCGGGTTCGCGGCGAGTTCAGGGATTACTTAACTCGCTATTGACGCCCCTGTCAGGCCGGTTGACACTGTGGCGCATGCAAGTACCCGGACCCTTCGAATACGAACGCGCGACCAGCGTCGACCACGCCATCGGACTGCTGGACCGGTTGGGGGAGGGGGCGCGCATCGTCGCCGGCGGGCACAGCCTGCTGCCGATGATGAAGTTGCGCATCGCCAACCCCGAATACCTCGTCGACATCAACGATCTCGCGCTCGAGCTCGGGTACGTGATCACCGATCCGACGCTGGTGCGCATCGGCGCGATGACGCGGCACCGCGAGATCCTCGAATCCGACACCCTGGCCGCCGTCTGCCCGATCTTCCGGGACGCCGAGCGCGTGATCGCCGACCCGGTCGTCCGCAATCGCGGGACGCTCGGGGGTTCGCTCTGCCAGGCCGATCCGGCCGAGGATCTGTCGACGGTGTGCACGGTGCTCGACGCGGTGTGCCTGGCGCGGGGCCCGTCCGGCGAACGCGAGATCGCCATCGACGACTTCCTGGCCGGGCCGTACGAGACCACCCTGGCACCCAACGAGATGCTCATCGAGGTCCGTATCCCGGTGCGGCACAACAGCTCCAGCGCCTACGCGAAGGTGGAGCGCCGGGTGGGCGACTGGGCGGTGACCGCCGCCGGGGCCAGCGTCACGCTGGACGGTGACCAGATCGCCGCCGCCCGCGTCGACCTGACGGCGGTCAACCCCGATCGCGACGCGCTGGCCGAGCTGTCGGCGGCGCTGGTCGGGCGGCCGGCCACCGAGGAAACCCTCGCCGAGGCGGGCCGGCGCGCCGCGCAGGCCTGCGAACCCGTCACCGACGTCCGGGGCAGCGCCGAATACAAGCGGCACCTGGCCTCCGAACTGACCATCCGAACGTTGCGCACCGCCACGCAGCGGGTGCGCGAACAAAGGGGTAACTAGCGATGCAGGTGAACATGACCGTCAACGGCGAGCAGGTGAGCGCCGACGTCGAACCCCGGATGCTGCTGGTGCACTTCCTGCGGGATCAGCTGCGGCTCACCGGAACCCACTGGGGCTGCGACACCAGTAACTGCGGGACGTGCGTGGTCGAGGTCGACGGCGTGCCGGTGAAGTCGTGCACCATGCTCGCCGTGATGGCGTCGGGGCACAGCGTCCGCACCGTAGAAGGACTGGCGGGGCCAGATGGCGCCCTGGATCCAATACAGGAAGGGTTCATGCGCTGTCACGGGCTGCAGTGCGGCTTCTGCACGCCGGGGATGATGATCACCGCCCGCGCCCTGCTGGACCGCGACCCCGACCCGGACGAGCAGACCATCCGCGAGGCGATCTCCGGGCAGATCTGCCGGTGCACCGGATACACCACGATCGTGCGCTCCATCCAGTGGGCCGCACAGCACAGCTCAAGCGAGGTGGCGTCGTCATGACCACCATCGAATCCCGGCCCCCGTCACCCGAAGACACCGCAGACAACGACCAAAAGCCGTGCGGCCACGGCCGGATGCTGCGCAAGGAGGACCCGCGGTTCATCCGCGGCCGCGGCACCTACGTCGACGACGTCGCCCTGCCGGGCATGCTGCACCTGGCGATCCTGCGCTCGCCGTACGCGCACGCCCGCATCGCGAGCATCGATACCACTGCGGCCCTTGCCCATCCGAAGGTCAAGGCGGTGGTGACCGGGGCCGATCTCGCCGAGAAGGGGCTGGCCTGGATGCCCACGCTGTCCAACGACGTGCAGGCGGTGCTGGCCACCGACAAGGTCCGGTTCCAGGGGCAGGAGGTGGCGTTCGTCGTCGCCGAGGACCGGTATTCGGCGCGCGACGCGCTGGAGCTGATCGACGTGGACTACGACCCGCTGGACCCCGTCGTCGACGTCCGCCGCGCGCTCGACCCGTCGGCGCCGGTCATCCGCACCGATCTGGAGAACAAGACAGACAACCACATCTTCGACTGGGAGACCGGCGACGCCGCCGCCACCGAGGCGGTGTTCGCGAAGGCCGACGTCGTGATCAAGCAGGAGATGGTGTACCCGCGGGTGCACCCGGCGCCGATGGAAACCTGCGGCGCGGTGGCCGATCTGGACCCGGTGACCGGCAAGTTGACGTTGTGGACCACCTCGCAGGCGCCGCACGCGCACCGCACTCTCTACGCGTTGGTCGCGGGCCTGCCCGAGCACAAGATCCGGGTGATCTCACCCGACATCGGCGGCGGCTTCGGCAACAAGGTGCCCATCTATCCCGGCTACGTCTGCGCGATCGTCGGCTCGCTGCTGCTGGGCAAGCCGGTGAAATGGATGGAGGACCGCAGCGAGAACCTCACCTCCACCAGCTTCGCGCGCGACTACATCATGGTCGGCGAGATCGCGGCCACCAAGGACGGCAAGATCCTGGCGCTGCGGTCCAACGTGCTGGCCGACCACGGCGCGTTCAACGGCCAGGCGGCGCCGACGAAGTACCCGGCTGGGTTCTACGGCGTGTTCACCGGGAGCTACGACCTGGAGGCCGCCTACTGCCACATGACCGCGGTGTACACCAACAAGGCGCCCGGCGGGGTCGCCTACGCGTGCTCGTTCCGCATCACCGAGGCGGTGTACTTCGTCGAACGGCTGGTGGACTGCCTGGCCTTCGAGCTGAAGATGGACCCGGCCGAAGTGCGGCTGCGGAACCTGCTGAAGCCCAACCAGTTTCCGTACACCACCAAGACCGGCTGGACGTACGACTCGGGCGACTACGAAACCACCATGCGCAAGGCCATGGACATGCTCGGCTACGACGCGTTGCGCGCCGAACAGAAGGAGCGCCGCGCGCGCGGCGAGCTGATGGGCATCGGCATGTCGTTCTTCACCGAGGCTGTCGGCGCCGGCCCGCGCAAGGACATGGACATCCTCGGGCTGGGCATGGCCGACGGGTGCGAGCTGCGCGTGCATCCGACCGGCAAAGCCGTTGTGCGGCTGTCGGTTCAAACTCAGGGCCAGGGACACGAGACCACCTTCGCCCAGATCGTCGCCGAGGAGCTGGGCATCCCGCCCGACGACATCGACGTGGTGCACGGCGACACCGACCAGACGCCGTTCGGCCTGGGCACCTACGGCAGCCGGTCCACACCGGTGTCCGGGGCGGCCGCGGCGCTGGTCGCCCGCAAGGTGCGCGACAAGGCGAAGATCATCGCCTCGGGGATGCTCGAGGTCTCGGTCGCCGACCTGGAATGGGAGAAGGGCTCCTTCCACGTCAAGGGCGACCCGTCGGCGTCGGTGACGATCGCCGACATCGCGATGCGCGCGCACGGGGCGGGCGACCTGCCCGAGGGCATCGAGGGCGGCCTGGACGCCGAGGTGTGCTACAACCCGTCGAATCTCACCTACCCCTACGGGGCGTATTTCTGTGTGGTGGACGTGGATCCGGGCACCGCGGTGGTCAAGGTACGGCGCTTCCTGGCCGTCGACGACTGCGGCACCCGGATCAACCCGATGATCATCGAGGGCCAGGTGCACGGCGGCATCGTCGACGGCATCGGCATGGCGCTGATGGAGATGATCGCGTTCGACGACGACGGCAACTGCCTGGGCGGGTCGCTGATGGACTACCTGATCCCAACCGCGGTCGAGGTGCCGCACCTGGAGACGGGCCACACGGTGACGCCCTCGCCGCACCACCCGATCGGGGCCAAGGGGATCGGCGAGTCGGCCACCGTCGGGTCGCCGCCCGCCGTGGTGAACGCGGTGGTGGATGCGTTGGCGCCGTTCGGCGTTCGGCACGCCGACATGCCGCTCACCCCGTCGCGGGTGTGGGAGGCCATGCAGGGCAGAGCGAGGCCACCGATTTGAGCATCAGCGAGCGGGCCCGGCAACTCATCGCGGCGCGCACCCCGTTCGTGCACGCGACCGTGGTGCGCGCCCAGCCGCCCGCCTCGGCATACCCGGGCGACGAGGCGATCCTGTTGGCGGACGGCACCATCGAGGGCTTCGTCGGCGGCCAGTGTGCGCAGAACTCCGTCCGCAAGGCGGCGCTGGGCGCGCTCCAGGCGGGCGAGAGCGTGCTGCTGCGGGTCCTGCCCGACGGCGACGTGCACTTCCCCGAGGCGCCCGGCGCCTGCGTCGTCGTCAACCCGTGCCTGTCGGGCGGGTCGCTGGAGATCTTCCTGACGCCGCAGCTGCCGCCGCCGATGGTCCGGATCTACGGCGCGACGCCGATCGCCGACGCCCTGACGCAGCTCTGCCAGGTGCTGGGTTACGACGCCCGCACGGATGCCGATCTCGCCGAGGCGACCGCCGTCGTCATCGCCAGCCACGGCGGCCCGGAGGCCGAAATCATCCGCGCCGCACTGGATCACGGCGTCGGGTACATCGGCCTGGTCGCCAGCAGGGTGCGGGGCGCCGCCATCCTGGATGGCCTCGAACTCTCCTGCGACGAGCGCGCCCGCATCCACAGCCCGGTCGGACTGGACATCGGCGCCAAGACCCCCGCGGAGATCGCGGTGTCGATCGCCGCCGAACTGGTGGCCGCCGTGCGCGGCGGCCTGCGGCGCGCCGCCGTTGCGGAGAGCGCCCCCGCCGAGGCCATCGACCCGGTCTGCGGCATGGCGGTGCCGATCGGCCCCGCCGCCGAGCACCTGCGGCTGGCCGGCACCGACTATTGGTTCTGCGGCCCGGGCTGCCGCGCGGCGTTCGCGGGGAAAGCCGGCGCATGACGTCGGCGGTGTTCGGCGACGTCGACGACGTGATCGCCCGGTTCGACGCGCGCGACTACCTGCTCGACACCGGGACGGCGTCCGCGATCTACCTGGCGGTCACGCTGGGCCGGCCGCTGCTGCTGGAGGGTGAGCCGGGCGTCGGCAAGACCACCGCGGCGAAAACCCTTGCCGCCGTCCTGGATACACCGCTGGTGCGGTTGCAGTGCTACGAGGGGCTGACCGCCAGCGAGGCGCTCTACGACTGGAACTACCAACGGCAGCTGCTGTCCATCCGGCTGGCCGAGGCGGGCGGCAGGAGCATCGGCGAAGCCGACCTCTACACCGAGGCCTACCTGGTCGACCGGCCGATCCTGCGCTGCGTGCGCCACCGCGGCCCCACCTCGCCGGTGCTGCTGATCGACGAGATCGACCGGGCCGACGACGAATTCGAGGCGCTGCTGCTGGAGTTCCTCGGCGAGGCCGCGGTCACCGTCCCCGAACTGGGCACCTTCGTCGCGGAGCGCCCGCCGATCGCGGTGCTCACCTCCAACCGCAGCCGCGACCTGCACGACGCGCTGCGCCGCCGCTGCCTGTACCACTGGATCGACTACCCGGAGGCGTCGCGGGCGGCGGCGATCGTGCGCCGCACGGTGCCGGGGGCCGCCGCGCCGCTGATCGAGCATGTCACCCAATTCGTCGGCAGGGCACGCGATCTCGACCTGGACAAGCCGCCGGGCGTGGCCGAGACGATCGACTGGGTCGCCGCGCTGGTGTCGCTGGGCGTCGCCGACCTGGTCGACCCCGCGGCGCTGGTCAGCCTGGGGGCGCTGGCCAAGACCCCCGACGACCGTACGCTGATTCGCGACGCGTACCACGAATTCGTCGAACACAGCCTTACCTGAGAGGACCCCGCATGAAGATCGCCAACCAGTTCACCGTCAGCGCGCCGATCGATCGGGCCTGGGACGTGCTGTGCGACCTGGAGCAGGTGATCCCGCTGATGCCGGGCGCGCAGCTCACCGGCCACGAGGGCGACGACTACTCCGGCAAGGTCAAGGTCAAGGTCGGGCCGGTGACCAGCGAGTTCAGCGGCAAGGTCCGTTTCGTCGAGCAGGACCGCGGCGCGTACCGCGCGGTCATCGACGCCAAGGGCAAGGAGACCCGCGGCACCGGCAACGCCGCCGCGACGGTGACCGCCCAGCTGCGGCCGGACGGTGACAAGACCGGCGTCACCGTCGACACCGACCTGAAGATCGTCGGCAAGCTCGCCCAGTTCGGCAGCGGCATGCTGCAGCAGGTGTCCGAGAAGCTGCTGGGCCAGTTCGTGGAATCGCTGGAAGCCAAGCTCGCCGCCGAAACCGCGGGGCCGGCCACCCCGGAGGGCCCCCCGCAGGTCGGCCGCGTCCCGGAGCCGCGCCACGCCGCCCCCGCCGCCGAGCCCGAGCCCATCGATCTGCTCGAACTCGCCGGGGGCGACCAGCTCAAGAAGTACGCACCGCTGCTGCTGGCGCTGCTCGCCGGGGTGGTGCTGGGCTGGTTGCTCGGCCGGAGGCGTTAGCGCCCCGTGGCCACCCCAGTGCTGCTGCGGGGCGTCGATCTGGCGGCGTTCGCGGCGGCGCTGGTCGCGCGGCTGCGCGCCGCGGGCGTGCTGGTGCCCGGCAGCGGGCCGGCCAGCTTCGTGCGGGCGCTGCGCACGCTTTCGCCGCACGACACGACCGCGCTGTATTGGGCGGCCAGGCTGACCCTGGTCAACCGGATGGAGGACCTCGGCGCGTTCGACGCGGTCTTCGCGACGGTCTTCGGCGCTGCCGAACCCGATAGCGTGAATCGCCCGCACACGGCCCTGCCGCTGCCGGGCCCCAAGACGCCCGCGGCCGGCACGCTGCGCCGGCCCGGCGGTCCGGCGGGCGCCGCC
>NZ_GG770553.1:1215619-1226869 GCF_000164135.1 Mycobacterium parascrofulaceum ATCC BAA-614
TGCCCTGGGCGACGCGGGCGCTGGCCGCCGCCGACGACACGGAAGGCCCGAGCCTGCTGCTGCCCGACGCGCTGCCCAGCCGGATCGCCGCGCTGGCCGACCAGCCGTTCGACCGCTTCGACGCGCAGGACCTCCGCCTGCTCGGCACCTGGCTGGAATCGACCGTCGCGCGTTGGCCGCGACGGCGCAGCCTGCGGTTCGAGCCCAGCCCCGCCGGCAAGCGAATCGACCTGCGCGCCACCATGACCGCGTCGCGCAGGACCGGCTGGGAAACCGTGCTGCTGGCCCGCACCCGGCCCCGGCGCCGGCCGCGGCGGATCGTGCTGGTCTGCGACGTGAGCCGCTCGATGCAGCCCTACGCCGCGGTGTACCTGCATCTGATGAGGGCGGTGTCGCGCCAGCCGGGCACCCGACCCGAGGTCTTCGCGTTCTCGACGTCGCTGACCCGGCTCACCGCGGTGCTCGCGCACCGGTCGGCCGAGGTGGCGCTGGAGCGGGCCAACGCCAAGGTCACCGACCGGTACGGCGGGACGTTCATCGGCCGCAGCGTGGCCACGCTGCTGTCCCCGCCGCACGGCAACGCCCTGCGCGGCGCGGTGGCGATCATCGCGTCGGACGGCTGGGACGCCGACCCGCCGGACGTGCTCGCGCACGCGATGGAGCGGCTGCGGCGGCGCGCCGAATTGATCGTGTGGCTCAATCCCCGTGCGGCGCACGAGGGCTTCCGGCCGCTGGCCGGGCCGATGGCCGCGGCGCTGCCGTATTGCGACCTGTTTCTGCCGGCGCAGTCGCTGACCGGCCTGCGCCAATTGCTGCTCGCGTTGTGTTTTTGAGGGCGACGCCCGAGCGGCCGAGCCGCCGGGCCCCGGCCACCAGCGCGGCGGCGACCGAGGCCGCCGCCGGGTAGTCCAGGCCGTCGGGCGGATGGATGTTGGAGATGCAGTTGCGGTCGGCGTCGGTGAGCCCCGGCCGCGGCCGATGGGTCAGGTAGACGCCCAGGCTGTCGGCGACCGACAGGCCGGGGCGCTCGCCGATGAGCACGAGAACCGTTGCGGCGCCCAGCGCCTGACCGATGTGGTCCCCGAGCGCCACCCGCGCCTGGGTCGCGATCACCAACGGGGCGATGCGGTAGCGGCCGTCGAATTCGGCGACCAGCGCCGCCACCATGCCCGCGGCGTGGTCGGTCAGGGCGCGCGGGGAGAGCCCGTCGGCGAGCACAAACGCGATGTCCGCGTTGACCTTCGGCAGGCCGGACAGGTCGGCCGGGGTGCGACCGAGATCCGGCCGGCGCAGGTACTCGCCGCGCGAGGCCGCCCGGCTGCGGACCCGCAGCGGCTGGTCGATGCCTTTGACGTTCAAGTCGCGCAGCCGCCTCAGCAGGCCGTCGACGTCGAGCGGCTCGTGCACGGCGTCGCGCGCCGCGGCGTGCGCGGCCTGAAACTCCAGGACCCGCCGGGTCGGCAGCGAGTCCCCCGACCGCCCGAGCCCGATGCGCGCCTGCGTGGTCGCCCGCAGCGGCGCCCAGGCGTCCGGCGGTTGCGGGTCGGTCATGCGCCGGCCGCCAGCGCGCGCAGCGGCGACGTCGCGAGGTCCACGGGCAGGACGCGGCCGTCGGCGCCGACCATGCCCAGGCCGGACAGCCAGGCCTCGAATTCGGGTGCGGGCCGCAGCCCCAACGCCTTTCGCACGTACAGGGCGTCGTGAAACGACAGGCTCTGATAGCCGAGCATGATGTCGTCGGCGCCGGGAACCGTGATGACGAACGCGGTGCCCGCCGCGCCCAGCAGGGTCAGCAGCGTGTCCATGTCGTCCTGGTCGGCCTCGGCGTGGTTGGTGTAGCAGACGTCCACCCCCATCGGCAGGCCGAGCAGTTTCCCGCAGAAGTTGTCTTCGAGCCCGGCGCGGATGATCTGCTTGCCGTCGTAGAGGTACTCCGGCCCGATGAAGCCGACCACGGTGTCGATCAGCAGCGGCCGCAGCGCGCGCGCCACCCCGTACGCGCGCGCCTCCAGCGTCTGCTGGTCGACCGGCTTGTTGCCCACGCCGAGGTGGGCGCCCGCCGACAGCGCCGCGCCCTGCCCGGTCTCCAGGTACATCACGTTGTCGCCGACGGTCCCGCGGTTCAGCGACCGGGCTGCCTCGTCGGCCTCGGTCAGCATCGCGATCGAGGTCCCGAACGAGGCGTTGGCGCCCTCGGTGCCGGCGATCGACTGGAACACCAGGTCGACGGGCGCGCCGCGGTCGATCAGCTCCATCGTGGTGGTGACGTGGCACAGCACGCACGACTGGACGGGGATCGCGAACCGCTCCCGGATGTCGTCGAGCAGGCGCAGCAGCTCCGCGGCCGCCTGCGGCGAGTCGGTCGCCGGGTTGACGCCGATCACCGCGTCACCGCAGCCCATCAGCAGGCCGTCCAGCAGCGCCGCGGCGATCCCGCGCGGGTCGTCGGTCGGGTGGTTGGGCTGCAGCCGGGTCGCGAGCGTGCCGGGCAGGCCGATCGTGGTGCGGAACGCCGCGGTGTTCGTCGCCGCGGCGGCCACCAGGATCAGGTCCTGGTTGCGCATGATCTTCGACGCCGCGGCAACCATTTCCGGCGTGAGCCCGGGCGAGATCGCGGCGATGCGCGCCGCGGCGTCGTCGCGGCACGCCGCGTCCAGCAGCCAGTCGCGGAAACCGCCCACGGTCAGGCTCGCGACGGGGCCGAACGCCTCGCGGTCGTGGCCGTCGACGATGAGCCGGGTGACCTCGTCGGTCTCGTACGGCACGACCGCCTCGGTGAGGAAGGTCGCCAGGGGGATGTCGGCCAGCGCCCAGGCGGCCGCGGCCCGCTGCGCGTCCGAGTCGGCGGCGCAGCCCGCGAGCTGGTCGCCCGAGCGCAACGGCGTCGCCTTGGCCAGCACGTCGACCAGCCCGTCGAACGTGTAGGTGGTCCCCGAAATGGTTTGCCGGTAGCGCATATTTCAGTATGAGGCAGGATCGGCAGCATGGATCAGCTATGGGCCAATCGGGCGGCCAGCTCCGAAGCCGCTGTCGCGCAACGACACCTGAAACGGCTGTGGGGGCTGCCCGGGACGCAGCTGGGCGTGGTGGCGTGGCCGCCGACGCGGCGCGACGCGATGTTCGGCACCTGGCACTACTGGTGGCAGGCGCACCTGCTCGATTGCCTGGTCGACGCGCAGCTGCGTGACCCGCAACCGCGGCGGCACACCATGATCAACCGGCAGGTCCGCTCGCACCGGCTGCGCAACAACTTCCGCTGGACCAACAGCTACTACGACGACATGGCCTGGCTGGCGCTGGCGCTGGAACGCGCCGCCCGGGTCGCCGGCGTCGAGCGCCACCGCGCGCTGCCCAAGCTGGCCCACGAGTTCCTCGAGGCGTGGGTGCCCGAGGACGGCGGCGGCATCCCGTGGCGCAAGCAGGACCAGTTCTTCAACGCCCCGGCCAACGGCCCGGCGGGCATCTTCCTGGCCCGCTACAGCGAGAAGATGCGGCGCGCCCAGCAGATGGCCGACTGGATCGACGAGACGCTGATCGACCCGGAGACACACCTGGTGTTCGACGGCATCAAGGCCGGTTCCCTGGTCCGCGCCCAGTACACCTATTGCCAGGGCGTGGTGCTCGGCCTGGAAACCGAGCTCGCGGCACGCACCCACGACGATCGGCACGCCCCGCGGGTGCACCGGCTGGTCGCGGCCGTCGCCGAGCACATGGCGCCGACGGGCGTGCTGACCGGCGCCGGTGGCGGGGACGGCGGCCTGTTCGCCGGGATCACCGCGCGCTACCTCGCCCTGGTCGCCACCACCCTGCCGGGGGACGGGGCCGAGGACGCCGCCGCGCGCGACACCGCCCGGCGGATCGTGCTGGCCAGCGCGAAATCGGCGTGGGACTACCGGCAGACGGTGGACGGGCTGCCGCTGTTCGGCCCGTTCTGGGACCGCGACGCGCAGCTGCCCACCCGGGCCGCCGGGGAGGCGCAGTTCGTCGACGGCGCGGTGAACGGTTCGGAGGTCGCCGAACGGGATCTGTCGGTGCAGCTGTCGGGGTGGATGCTGATGGAGGCCGCATGTAACGTCACCGCGGTGACCGCAGGGAGCGCGACATGATGGACGGCAGCTGGATTCCCGACGAGGCCACGCTGGCCCGGGCGAACCTCACCGGATTCATGGCATGGCTCGCCGACACCGGGCGCGGCGACTACCGCGACTACCACGCGCTGCAGCGCAAGTCCGTCGAGGACATCGAGTGGCTCTGGGACGCCGTCTGGGACTACTTCGACATCCGGGCCGCCAGCCCGCCGCGCGCGGTGCTGGGCAACCGCGCCATGCCGGGCGCCGAGTGGTTCCCCGGCGCCACCCTCAATTACGCCACCGAGATCTTCCGGCACGCGACCGACGAGCGGCCCGCGATGATCGTCGCCGGGGAGGACGGCGCGTGCGAGTGGTCGTGGGCGCGGTTGCGGCACGAGACCGGCGCGTTCGCGGCCTACCTGCGCGGGCTCGGGGTGCAACCGGGCGACGCCGTCGTCGGCTACCTGCCCAACGTCGCCGAGGCCGCCGTCGCCGCCCTGGCCGCCGCCAGCGTGGGCGCGATCTGGGCGGTGTGCAACCAGGACGTGGCCGTCGACGGTGTGATCGCGCGGCTGGGCCAGGTGGCGCCGGCCGTCCTGGTGGCCACCGACGGCTCGGTGTACGACGGCAAGCGCATCGACCGGCGCGCGGAGCTGGACACCATCCGGCGCGCGATGCCGACCCTGCGGGCCACCGTGGTGGTGCCGCGGCTCGGGCTCCCGGCCGGCGACGGCGCCGTCCCGTGGGCCGAGGCGGTGGGATCCGACGCCGAGCTGGAGATCACGCCCGTGCCGTTCGCGCACCCGCTGTGGGTGATGTTCTCCTCCGGCACCACCGGCAAGCCGAAGGGCATCGTGCACGGGCACGGCGGAACGGTGATCGAGCACCTGAAATACCTGAGCCTGCAGCTGGACCTGCACGCCGGCGAGCGTTTCTTCTGGTACTCGTCGACCAGCTGGATGATGTGGAACCTGCAGCTGTCCGGGCTGCTCGTGGGCACCACCATCGTGCTTTACGACGGCAGCCCAACTCATTTGGGCACCGACGCGCTGTGGCGGGTCGCCGCCGAGGCCGGCGTCAACGTGCTCGGCGCCGGCGCGGGCTACCTGCTCGCCTGCGCCAAGAAGGACCTCGAGCCGGGGACGACGTACGCGCTGGACGGTCTGCGTGCCGTCGGGTCCACCGGTTCACCGCTGCCCGCGTCCGGATTCCGTTGGGTGCAACAGGGACTCGGCCGGGCGGTGCCGGTCATCTCGATGAGCGGCGGCACCGACGTGTGCACCGCCTTCATCGGCGGCTGCCCGATCCTGCCGGTGGTCGCCGGCGAGCTGTCGTGCATCTGCCTGGGCGCGGCCATCGAATCCTGGATCGGACCCAACCACCCCGTCATCGGCGAGGAGGGCGAGCTGGTGATCACCGAGCCGATGCCGTCGATGCCGGTGTTCTTCTGGAACGACGACGACGGCAGCCGGTACCGCGCCGCCTACTTCGAGAAGTATCCGGGCGTGTGGTGTCACGGCGACTGGATCACCATCACCGACCGCGGATCCGTTGTGGTGCACGGCCGTTCGGACGCCACCCTGAACCGGCTGGGCGTGCGGATGGGCAGCGCGGAGATCTACACCGCGGTGGAGGGCATGCCGGAGGTGGGCGACTGCCTGGTGGTCGGCGTCGAGCAGGACGACGGCGGCTACTGGATGCCGCTGTTCGTGACCCTGGCCGACGGCGCCGAACTCGACGACGCGCTCAAGTCCCGGATCGTGGCGGCCATCCGGCTGCACGCCTCCCCGCGCCACGTGCCCGACGACATCCTGGCGGTGCCGGGCATACCGCGGACGCTGACCGGCAAACGCCTGGAGATCCCGATCAAGCGGATCCTGCTGGGCGCGGCGCCGGGCGAGGCCGTGCAGCAGAGTTCGATCGACCGACCGGAACTGTTAGACGCTTTCGTTGCGTACCGCAGAAGTCGGGTGTCCTGAGTCGGGCTCCCCGTCGGTCCCGGCCGGCGCCCGCCGCCGGTTCCGGTAGCTTCGCCAGGCCGCGATGAACGCCGGCATCAGCGACACGACGAGGATGACCAGCAGGATCTTCTGCAGGTTGTGGTGCACGAACGGCACGTTGCCCAGGAAGTAGCCGGCCAGCGTCACACCGCCGCCCCACAGGATGCCGCCGACGATGTCGAAGCCGAGGAACACCGGGTAACGCATGTAGGACACCCCGGCTACCGGCGGGACGAACGTCCGCACGAACGGCGCGAACCGGGCCAGGATGATCGCCCACGGCCCGTATTTCTCGAAGAAGGCGTGCGACTCCGTCACGTAGTGCTTCTTGAAGAACCGGGAGTCTTCCTTCTTGAACAGCGCCGGGCCGATGCGGCGGCCGATGAAGTACCCGGTCTGGTCGCCCAGGATCGCCACGAAGGCGACGGCGGGGGCGAGCACCCAGATGCTGGCGGGCGGGTTCGGGTGCGCGGCCAGCAGTCCGCCGGTGAACAACAGCGATTCGCCGGGCAGCAGCGGAAACAGCAGGCCGGTCTCGACGAAGACGATGAGCAGGATGCCGGGCAGCACCGCGGAGCCGAAAACCCCGTCGGCGCCCAACCAGTACATCGGGTCGAAGATGTCGGGCAGGGCCGTCACGGCGGTGCTCATGATTGCTCAACATACCGGTTTCGGGGTGAGCGCCTGACCGTCCTGGACGATACTGGGTGCACCCGGCCCACGCAGAGGAGTTCTGATGCCCATCGCCACGCCCGAGGTGTACGCCGAGATGCTCGGGCGCGCCAAGGAGAACTCCTACGCCTTCCCGGCGATCAACTGCGTCGGATCCGAGAGCGTCAACGCCGCGATCAAGGGCTTCGCCGACGCGGGCAGCGACGGCATCATCCAGTTCTCCACCGGCGGTGCGGAGTTCGCGTCGGGCCTGGGCGTCAAGGACATGGTCACCGGCGCGGTGGCGCTGGCGGAGTTCACCCGGGTCGTCGCCGCCAGGTACCCCGTCCACGTCGCGCTGCACACCGACCACTGCCCCAAGGACAAGCTGGACAGCTACGTGCGGCCGCTGCTGGCGCTGTCGGCCGAGCGGGTGCGCGCCGGTCGGGACCCGTTGTTCGGATCGCACATGTGGGACGGCTCGGCCGTGCCGATCGGCGAGAACCTGTCCATCGCGCAGGAACTGCTCAAGGAGGCCGCGGCCGCCAAGATCGTGCTGGAGATCGAGATCGGCGTGGTGGGCGGGGAGGAGGACGGCGTCGCCCACGAGATCAACGACAAGCTGTACACCACGCCGGAGGACTTCGAGAGGACCATCGACGCGCTGGGCCACGGCGAGCACGGCAAGTACCTGCTGGCCGCGACGTTCGGCAACGTGCACGGCGTCTACAAGCCGGGCAACGTCAAGCTGCGCCCCGACATCCTGGCCCAGGGCCAGCGCGTGGCCGCCGCCAAGCTGGGCCTGCCCGACGGCGCGAAGCCGTTCGACTTCGTCTTCCACGGCGGGTCGGGCTCGCTCAAGTCGGAGATCGAGGAGTCGCTGCGCTACGGCGTGGTGAAGATGAACGTCGACACCGACACCCAGTACGCGTTCACCCGCCCGATCGCCGGGCACATGTTCGGCAACTACGACGGGGTGCTCAAGGTCGACGGCGAGGTGGGCGTCAAGAAGGTCTACGACCCGCGCAGCTACCTGAAGAAGGGCGAGGCGTCGATGAGCGAGCGGGTGGTGGAGGCCTGCGAGGACCTGCACTGCGCCGGGAAAACGCTGGGCGGATAGCGGCCGGTCCGCCGGTCCGCCGGCCCGCCCGTCCAAGACCCGCCCCCCACCCGCCGCGACACATAAACCACGCACACGACACGCCGCGGCGAGTCGCAATGGTTTATATCTCGCGAGGGGCAGAGGGCAGAGCGGCAGAGCGCCGGGGTTAGCCGCTGGGGGACTGGCAGATCTTCCAGTGGTCGTCGCGGTACTGCAGGTCCAGGCTGCGGGTCGACCGCAGCGACGGGTCGTATGCCATGAACGTGGTGACGTTGGCCTCGGCGTGCTGCCCGTTGACCACCACCTGGTCGATGCTGGCGATCACCGGGTACTGCTTGGCCGCGCTGACCCGGCGGTAGGTCTCGTCCCAGGCGTGCTCGTCGTAGTCCGCGTACCCGTCGCGGGTGGTGCCGCAGGTGATGGTGCGCAGCGTGGTCAGGTCACCCTTCTGGATCGCGGTGTCGAAGCTTTCGATCGTGGTGCGAACCTGGTCCTCCTGCGACACTTTCGTGTGTTTGCTGCGGGTCAGCAGCACGGTGCCCAGGATCGCGATCGCGGCCAGCGCGAGCACCACCAGCACCAGCGCCAGCACCCAGCCCCAGTTGAACTGCCGGGAGGTGCGCAGCTTCCCCCCGAGGCGGGGCGGAATCGATTGCGGAACCGCCGGTTTGGCGGGTGTGCCGGGCTGTGCGGGCATGCCTCCCGGCGGGGAGGCGAACACCTCGGTGGCGGGTTCCTGGGTGGTCGAGATCACCGCGGTCTCTTTCGCGTCGAAACCGGGCGCGGTGAAGCGGCGCTCGCGTTGCTGGCCGTCCGCATACTCGCCGGGGTCCGCCGGGTTGCCGCCGGCGTCGGGTCTGATCACCACGGTCTCGGTCTCGGAGTCGCTCGGTACCAGGGGGACGCTCTCGGTCGCGTCCTCGCCTGACGGCGCGGCCCATTCGTGCCCGGGCGTGTTCGGCGCGCCGCCGCGGTCGGGCTCGGGTGGCTGGGGCATGAGTACGGCTGTCCTCCGCTGTCGGGTGGGGTAGTTGGAGAGCTTAGCGACCCGGCCCCCTCGATGGGGTGCTGGTTGAGGTCCGCCCGCCCACCGAATCGAGGCGGCTGCAGAATAGGAGCCATGACGCCGATGCGAGACCTTCTCGGACCCGATCCGACCCTGCTGCCGGGCGACCCCGACGCCGAGGCGGAACTGCTCGCCGGGGAGAAGCCCGGGATCGTCGCCGCCGCGCACCCCTCGGCGTCGGTGGCCTGGGCGGCGCTGGCCGAGCAGGCGCTGGCCGACGACCAGGCCATCACGGCCTACGCGTACGCGCGCACCGGCTATCACCGCGGCCTGGACCAGTTGCGGCGCAACGGCTGGAAGGGCTTCGGTCCGGTGCCGTATTCGCACGAGCCCAACCGCGGATTCCTGCGCTGCGTGGCGGCGCTGGCGCGGGCGGCCGACACGATCGGGGAGCCCGACGAGTACCAGCGCTGCCTGGACCTGCTCGACGATTGCGACCCCGCGGCGCGCCCGGCGCTGGGGCTCTAGAAGGTTTCCGAACACCCCACGTCGTCGGCGGAGTCGATCTGGACGGTCGCGTGCTCCAGCCCGCGGGCCGACAGCAGCGCACGGGCGTCGCTGAGCACGCGGGTGGAGTCGCCGTCGCTGCGCAGGTGCGCGGTGCACATGTCCTTGCCCGGCGAGAGCGTCCAGACGTGCAGGTCGTGCACCTCGGTGACACCGTCGACGGCGCCCAGCGCCGTGCGCAGCTCGTCGACGTCGATGTGGGTCGGCGACGTTTCGGACAGGATCCGCAACGCGTCGCGGGCCAGCGAGATCGCCCGCGGCAGCACCCACAGCGCGACCAGCACGGCGACCACCACGTCGGCATACGGCCAGTGCGTGGTCACGGTCACCACACCGGCGATCAGGACGCCCAGGCTGCCCACGCTGTCGGCGACCACCTCCATGTAGGCGCCCTTGACCGCCAGGCTCTGCCCGGAGTGCGACCGCAGCAGCAGGGCGACCAGCAGGTTGGCGAGCAGGCCGGCCAGCGCGACCACGATCATCGGCACGCCGGGGATCGACGGCGTCTCCCGCAGCCGCTGGATGGCCTCCCACAGGATGAACAGGGCGACGCCGATCAGCAGCCCCGCGTTGGCGACCGCCGTGAACACCTCGGCCCGGTGCCAGCCGTAGGTCCGCGCCGGTGACGAGCTGCCCCGGCGGGCCAGCGTCACGGCGGCCAGGCCCATGAAGACGGCGACGACGTCGGTCAGCATGTGGCCCGCATCGGCCAGCAGCGCGATCGAGTTGATCAGCAGCGAGGTGGTCAGCTCCACGACGAAGAAGGTCGCCAGGATCGCGGCGGCGGCCATCATTCGCGGGATCAGCCTGGACCCGTCGGTCTCGGCGGGACTGTGATTGTGGCCGGCGCCCATGGCGTGCAATATATGCAGATCAGCGCATATACGGCAAGGGTCAGAACCAGCGGCTCCAGAAGCGGGTGAGCAGGTTGCCCGCGGACACCAGCCAGGGCTGCACCCCGGAGAATTCGAACAGCCAGAGCATCATTCCGAAGAACCAGTGACTGGCCGGCAGGAGCAGGAACAGCAGGATGAAAAAGCCCCACTGCTTGGCGGGCGCCACCGCCCGCTGCGTCTCGGGGCTCAGGTGCGGTTCCAGGGCGTCGTACCCGTCCAGGCCCGGGATGGGCAGCACATTGAGCACCACCGCGGTCAGCTGCAGGAAGCCCAGGAACGCCACCCCGGCCCACAGCACCTGGTGGAACGGGTCGTACAACAACCGCGTCAGCGCCAGCAGGAGCACCGCCAGCACCAGGTTGGCGGCCGGTCCCGCGAGGCTGACCAGGGTGCGCCGGTTCGGCGTCATGAACCAGGTCCGCACGTACACCGCGGCGCCCGGCAGGCCGATCCCGCCGAGCGCGATCACCACCATCGGCAGCAGCAGCGACAGGGCGGGATGGCTGTAGCGGCGCGGATCCAGCGTCAGGTAGCCGCGCACGGCGGCGTCGTGGTCACCGAACCGCCAGGCGGTCACCGCGTGGCCGAACTCGTGCAGGCACAGCGACACCAGCCAGCCGGCGATCACGAAGGTGAACACCCCGAAATACGCCAGCGGCCGCACGGTGCTGCCGGCCTGCCAGGCCAGCGCGCCGCCGACCGCCGTCAGGCCGACCAGGGCCAGGAACAGGGGGCTGGGTCGCACCGATTCGCGCCGGGCGGGCAGGGTCACCGGTCGAAACTATCGGACCGCCAGCCAGCCCTCGACGTTGCGGTAGAACGTCGACCGGCGCGCCGGGCGTGGCGCGGGCACGCCGTCGCGCACCACGATGACGCCGGTGCTGCCCAGCTGGACCGCCCGTCCGGCCACCCAGCGGCGCCACCGCGCCGGCACGCGGGCCCGCAGGCCGGGCACGGC
>NZ_GG770553.1:1227292-1259335 GCF_000164135.1 Mycobacterium parascrofulaceum ATCC BAA-614
GGCCGGCAGGCGGTAGGCCCGGGTCGCGCGGGTGCGGCGGCGGGGCACGTAGGCCACCTCGACGTCGAGCCGGTCCGCGCGCAGCAGCCGGGTCAGCACGGCGGCCAGGTCAGCGTCGTCGCCGACCACCACCAGCCGCCGGTACGGGCCGATAGCGGTGTCGGGATCGGCCGTGTGGACCGGGAGATCGATCAGCGCCCGCGGCGGCCGGCGATCACCGAACGGCAACACCGCTACGGCGCGATCTTCTTGCCTCACCAATTCCCTTGTCTCCCAATGCCACTCGTCCGGTCGGCGGCCAGACACGCTGGGCGCCGCAAGGTCTCGTCATAACGACGCAGTCACAACATGGTTCCGGACTGCGAAAGTTGTTGCGCCACCGCCTGATGGCAGCCGGATACTTTACTCCTGCCACGGGGTCAACGAATGGGTGGCCAAGAGAACGGAGTACTGCCATTCGCCGACTCACCGCCGTAGCGGTTTCGGCTGTCCTGTTGTGCTTGGAGCCGGCGACGGCCGCGGCCGACGAATCGATCGTGATCGACCTGGTGCGGCACGGCGAGTCGGAGGGCAACGCGGCGCGGCTGATCGACACCGCGGTGCCCGGAACGGTGCTCACCGCGCTCGGCCAGCAACAGGCGCAGAACATCGCCAACACGCTGGCCGCGCGGGGTCCGTTCGCCGGGATCTTCGCGTCGCAGCTGACTAGGACGCAGCAGACCGCCGCGCCGTTGGCGGCCGCGTCGGGCATGAACGTCCAGGCACTGCCCGGCCTCAACGAGATCGACGCCGGCGCGTTCAACGGGCAACCGCAGTTCAGCCTCGCGGGGCTGGCATACCTGCTCGGCCCGGTGGCGTGGTTGCTGGGCCTGCGCATCGTGCCGATGCTGGCTCCGGGCTCCGCCGACGCCAACGGATTCGAGTTCCACAACCGCTTCAACGGCGCGCTGCAGACGATGTACGGCAACGCGGCGAGCGACGCGGGTCGGTTCAACGACTCCCTGCAAACGATCTACGGCAACGCCATGGCCAACCCGGTCCGCACCACGGGCGGCAAGATCACCGAGGTGGCGTTCTCCAGCGAGTTCGCCATCGGCGTCGGGACGATGATGAGCGTCAGAAACCCCGACCCGCTGCTCCTGCTGTTCGACCCGTTGCCCAACACCGGCGTCGTGGTGATCCAGGGCAACCCGCGTGACGGCTGGACGCTGGTCAGTTGGAACGGGAAACCGGTGTGGCCGGGCTGGGCGGCCAAGAGGACCGACCGCGATCCCAAGCAGCCCCTGTGCCTGATGTTGGACGCGCCGACCGCCGGCGGTGTATGCGCTGCTCAACCGCGCGTGACGCCGTGAGCCGCGGCCGTCGGGGACACGAGCCGCGATCAAACGGCCCTTGGCGCGGGGCCGTCGTCACCCGACGTTTAGGATCGCCACGTGAGCGCGTCAAGCAAAGATGCCTCCAGCTACGCGCACGGTCCCGGGGCGCTCAACCGAGACCCTGGTGCGGGCCGGCAGCTCGAGCCACCGGGTGATGCCGCAAGCCGTTGCAGCGCTGCAAGATACGGTGCGTTGCCAGTGGAACGACAGTAAGCAGGCGGGAGCGAGTCATGCCGGCAATCGTCCTCATCGGCGCCCAATGGGGCGACGAGGGCAAAGGCAAAGCCACTGACCTGCTCGGCGGTCGCGTGCAGTGGGTCGTGCGCTATCAGGGCGGCAACAATGCCGGGCACACCGTCGTTCTGCCCAGCGGCGAGAACTTCGCGCTGCACCTGATCCCGTCCGGGGTGCTGACCCCCGGCGTCACCAACGTCATCGGCAACGGGGTGGTGGTCGACCCCGGGGTGCTGCTCGACGAGCTGAAGGGCCTCGAAGACCGCGGCGTGGACACCACCAAGCTGCTGATCTCCGCCGACGCGCACCTGCTGCTGCCCTATCACGTGGCCATCGACAAGGTCACCGAGCGCTACATGGGTAACAAGAAGATCGGCACCACCGGGCGCGGCATCGGCCCGTGCTACCAGGACAAGATCGCGCGCCAGGGCATCCGGGTCGCCGACGTCCTCGACCCCGAACAGCTGACCCACAAGGTCGAGGCGGCGCTCGAGCTCAAGAACCAGATCCTGGTCAAGATCTACAACCGCAAGGCGCTGGACCCGCACCAGGTCGTCGAGGCCCTGCTGGAGCAGGCCGAAGGCTTCCGCCACCGCATCCGCGACACCCGGCGGCTGCTCAACGCCGCGCTCGAGTCCGGCGAAACGGTGCTGCTCGAGGGTTCCCAGGGCACCCTGCTCGACGTCGACCACGGCACGTATCCCTATGTGACGTCGTCGAATCCGACCGCCGGCGGCGCGGCCGTCGGGTCCGGCATCGGCCCCACCCGCATCACCACGGTGCTGGGGATCCTCAAGGCCTACACCACCCGGGTCGGCTCCGGGCCGTTCCCCACCGAGCTGTTCGACGCCAACGGCGAATACCTGTCCAAGACCGGCGGCGAGTTCGGTGTCACCACCGGGCGGCGGCGCCGGTGCGGCTGGTTCGACGCGGTCATCGCCCGCTACGCCACGCGGGTCAACGGCATCACCGATTTCTTCCTGACCAAGCTCGACGTGCTGTCCACCCTGGAAACGGTGCCGATCTGCGTCGGCTATCGCATCGACGGGGAGCACACCAACGACATGCCGATGACGCAGAGCGACCTGGCGCGCGCCGAACCGATCTACGAGGAGTTGCCGGGCTGGTGGGAGGACATCTCGGGCGCCCGCGAATTCGACGACCTGCCCGCCAAGGCGCGCGACTACGTGCTGCGGCTGGAAGAGCTTGCCGGGGCGCATGTTTCGTGCATAGGCGTCGGCCCGGGACGGGAGCAGACGATCGTCCGCCGCGACGTGCTGGCGGCGCGCCCGTGACGGAGCCGGACCCGAAAGAGCTCGACCCCGAATACGAACACCACGGCGGATTTCCCGAATACGGCCCGGCCACCCCGGGCCCGGGGTTCGGCCGGTTCGTCGCGGCGATGCGGGCGGTGCAGGACCTCGCCGTGTCCGCCGACCCGGGCGACGACGTCTGGGATGACGCGGCCGACCGGGCCGCCGCCCTGGTGGAGCTGCTGCGCCCGTTCGAGGCCGAGGAGGGCAAGGCGCCGGCGGGGCGGACGCCCGACCTGCCCGGCATGGGCAGCCTGCTGCTGCCGCCCTGGACGTTGACGCGCTACGCGCCCGACGGGGTCGAGATGACCGGCCACTTCAGCCGGTTCCACGTCGGCGGGAACCACGCCGTGCACGGCGGGGTGCTGCCGCTGCTGTTCGACAACCTGTTCGGCATGGTCTCGCACGCCGCCGGGCGGCCCATCAGCCGGACCGCCTTCCTGCACGTCGACTACCGCAAGGTCACCCCGATCGACACCCCGCTGACCGTGCGCGGCCGCGTCACCGGCACCGAGGGCCGCAAGGCGTTCGTGGCCGCGGAACTCCTCGACGGCGACGAAACGGTGCTGGCCGAGGGCAACGGCCTGATGGTGCGGCTGCTTCCCGGCCAGCCTTGAGGTTTCCGCCGCGCACCTATCCTTGAGCGGTGACCGACGGACCAGACGACAAGACGACCGTGCTCGCCGCGCCCCAGGATGACGCGGACGTCCGGCCGCGCGTGGTCGTGCTGGGTTCCGGCGACCTGAGCCGGGAGCTGGCGATCGCGCTGGGCCGCCTCGGCGCGCGGGTGATCGCCGTCGACGAGCGCGGCGACGCGCCCGCGCACGGCGTCGCCGACCAGGCGCTGGTGGTCCCGCTGACCGACGCCGACCGGCTGACGGAGGCCGTCCGGGGGCTGCGCCCGGACGTCGTGGTCACCGCCACCGACGCGGTCGCGATCCACGCCCTGGAGGTACTCGAGGGCGCAAACACCCAGCTGGTGCCGAGCGCCCGCGCCGTCCGGCTCGCCGCCGACCGCGAGGGCCTGCGGCGGCTGGCCGCCGACGAGTTGGGGCTGCCCACCGCGCCGTTCTGGTTCGCCGGCTCCGTCGGCGAACTCGAGGCAGTGGGCGCCCACGCCGGCTACCCGCTGCTGGTGAAGCCGGCGGCCGCCGGGCGCGGACAGTCGGTGGCGTCCGGCCCCGACGACATCGGGCCGGCCTGGCAACGCGCGACGGAGGGCCAGGGCCACCCGCACCGCGTGCTGGCCGAAACCCTGGTCGAGGTCGAGCACTACGTCACCCTGCTGGTGGTGCGCAGCGAGGGGCCCCAGGGCCCGGTGGTCGACTTCTGCACGCCCATCGGCCATCGCGAGGGCGCCGCCGACGGGCCGGAGTGCTGGCAACCGCAGCAGGTGAGCGAGGCGGCGATGGACGCGGCCAAATCCATTGCCGCGCGGATCGTCAAGGCGCTCGGCGGGCGCGGCGTGTTCGGCGTCGAGCTGATGATCAACGGCGACGAGGTGTACTTCGCCGACGTCACGCCCCGCCCCGCCGACAGCGCCTGGGTGACGGTGCGCAGCCAGCGGCTCTCGGCCTTCGACCTGCAGGCCCGGACCATCCTGGGCCTGCCGGTGGACACCATGATGATCTCGCCGGGCGCGGCCCACCGGGTGGAGCGCGCCGACGGGCCGGCCGCCGCTATGGCCGGGGCGCTGGGCGTGCCGGAGAGCGACCTGCGCGCCGTCGGGCGGGGATTCCAGGCGCTGGCGACCGCACCCGAGGTGGCGGCGGCGCGCGAGCGCGCCCGCGAGGCCGCGAACCGGCTGACCCAACGGCCACCGGCCCACTGAGTTATCCCCCGGCGGGGCGTCCTCGCTACCATCCGAGGTCATGAGCACAGAGCGCGGCTACGCCGGAGACATCACGCCCCAGGAGGCATGGAAGCTGCTCAGCGAGAACCCGGACGCTGTGCTGGTCGACGTGCGCACCGACGCCGAGTGGCGGTTCGTCGGCGTGCCCGACCTGTCCAGCCTGGGCCGCGACGTGGTGTTCATCGAGTGGAACACGTCCGACGGCGCCTTCAACGTCAACTTCACCGACGAACTGGCCGAACGGGTTCCCGAGAGCGCGGCCGAGCGTCCGGTGGTGTTCTTGTGCCGCTCGGGCAACCGGTCCATCGGCGCCGCCGAGGCGGCCACCCGGATCGGCCTCACCCCGGCCTACAACGTGCTGGACGGTTTCGAGGGCCACCCGAACGCCCTGGGCCAGCGCGGCGAATCCGGTTGGCGCGCCATCGGTTTGCCGTGGAAGCAGCTGTGACCGACCCGTCGGGGGACTCCGTCCGCGCGCCCAAGGCGCTGCCCGACGGCGTCGGCCCGGCGACCATCGGGGTGCGCGGCGGGCTGCTGCGTTCGGGGTTCGACGAGACCGCCGAGGCGATGTATCTGACCTCGGGCTACGTGTACCCCTCGGCGGCCGTCGCTGAGAAGTCGTTCACCGGCGAGCTGGACCACTTCGTCTACTCCCGCTACGGCAATCCGACCGTGACCATGTTCGAGGAGCGGCTGCGCCTGATCGAGGGCGCACCCGCGGCGTTCGCCACCGCCAGCGGCATGGCCGCGGTGTTCACCTCGCTGGGCGCGCTGCTGGCCGCGGGGGACCGGCTGGTCGCGTCGCGCAGCCTGTTCGGCTCGTGTTTCGTGGTGTGCAACGAGATCCTGCCCCGCTGGGGCGTCGAGACCGTCTTCGTCGACGGCGACGACCTGGCGCAGTGGGAGGAGGCGCTGGCCAAGCCGACTCAGGCGGTGTTCTTCGAGACGCCGTCGAACCCGATGCAGTCGCTGGTGGACATCGCCGCGGTGGTCGAGCTGGCGCACGCCGCGGGCGCGAAAGTGGTGCTGGACAACGTGTTTGCCACACCGCTGCTGCAGCGGGGCATTCCGCTCGGCGTCGACGTGGTGGTGTACTCGGGCACCAAACACATCGACGGGCAGGGCCGCGTGCTGGGCGGCGCCATCCTCGGCGACAAGGACTACATCGACGGCCCGGTGCAGAAGCTGATGCGGCACACCGGGCCGGCGCTGAGCGCGTTCAACGCCTGGGTGCTGGTGAAAGGCCTTGAGACGCTGGCTATCCGGGTCGAACACAGCAACTCCTCAGCGCACCGGATCGCGGAATTCCTGGAGGCCCATCCGGCGGTGAGCTGGGTGCGCTACCCGTACCTGCCGTCGCACCCGCAGTACGACCTGGCCAGGCGCCAGATGTCCGGCGGCGGGACGGTGATCACCTTCGCGCTCGACTGCCCCGACGCCAGCGCGAAGGACCGGGCCTTCGAGGTGTTGGACAGGCTGCGGCTGATCGACATCTCCAACAACCTGGGCGACGCCAAATCCCTTGTCACGCATCCCGCCACCACGACGCACCGGGCGATGGGCCCGGAGGGCCGGGCGGCGATCGGCCTGGGTGACGGCGTGGTCCGGATCTCCGTCGGGCTGGAGAGCACCGACGACCTGATCGCCGACATCGACCAGGCCTTGGGCTAGTTGAAGAGCTAACCCGCCTGCTTCTCGGCCGCTTCGATGCGTTCGGCCGCCGCCAGCGTCCCCTCCTGCGCCTGGCGCTCCACCCAGTCGACCACCGGACGGGCGTACATCATCTGGCTGGTGATGGCCATCTGGCCGCGGGTGCGGCCCAGGAACGAGATGCCCCACGCGAACATGGCGGCGATCCGGTTGCGGTGGCCGATCAGGTAGTACAGGTGCAGCAGCAGCCAGGCCAGCCAGGCGATGAAGCCGCCGAACTCCAGCTTGCCGACCTTCGCGACGGCGCTGTAGCGCGAGATCAGCGCCATGCTGCCCTTGTCGAAGTACTTGAACGGCTTGCGGTTGGCCGGGTCGTCCTGGCCCTTCACCGCCTGCTTGATCAGCCGGGTGACGTAGTGCGCCCCCTGGATCGCGCCCTGCGCCATCCCGGGCACGCCGGGCACCGACATCAGGTCGCCGACGACGAACACGTAGGGATGCCCCTTGACGGTGAGGTCCGGCTCGACGATCACCCGCCCGGCGCGGTCGGTCTCGGTCCCGGCGGACTGCTCGGCGAGCATCTTGCCCAGCTCGCTGGCCTGCACGCCCGCGGCCCACACCTTGCACGCGCATTCGATGCGGCGCTGGCTCCCGTCGGCGTCCTTGACGGTGATGCCCAGGTAGTCGACGGCGGTCACCATCGCGTTGAGCTGGATCTCCACGTCCATCTTCTGCAGCCGCCGCTGCGCCTTGAGGCCCAGGTTTTCCCCCATCGGCGGCAGCACGGCCGGCGCGGCGTCGAGCAGGATGACCCGGCATTCGCTGGGCGTGATGGTCCGGAACGCCCCGGCCAGCGTGCGCTCGGCGAGCTGGACGATCTCGCCGGCCAGCTCGACCCCGGTGGGCCCGGCGCCGACCACCACGAACGTCAGGCGGCGTTGCCGCTCGGCGGGGTCGGTGGCGACCTCGGCGGCCTCGAACGCGCCGAGGATGCGGGCGCGCAGCTCGAGGGCGTCGTCGACGCTCTTCATGCCGGGCGCGAAGGCGGCGTACTCGTCGTGGCCGAAATAGGACTGCTGCGCGCCGGCGGCCACGATCAGGCTGTCGAAGGGCGTCACCGTCTGCATGCCCATCAGGTGCGACGTCACCGTCTTCGCCGTCAGGTCGATCTCGCTGACCTCGCCCCACAGCACGCGGACGTTCTTCTGCCTGCGCAGGATCAGCCGGGTGGTCGGGGCGATGTCGCCCTCGGACAGGATGCCGGTGGCCACCTGGTAGAGCAGCGGCTGGAACAGGTGGGTCGTCGTCTTGGAGATCAGGGTGACGTCGACGTCCGCGCGCTTGAGCGCCTTGGCCGCGTTCAGCCCGCCGAATCCGCTTCCGATGATGACGACGCGATGACGCGACATACTCACCCCTTACCGGCCGTGTCGTTCTGCTCGCGCGGTGTTCTCAGCGCATGTCCACCGTACGACCCGGGCGGGGCGAACGTCACGGCAACGCCGCGACGAATTAGGCCGCGCCATTTCGGTGCGGCCTAATTCGGTCGGCTGCCGCTATTGGCAGGTCAGGGACGGACCGCAATCGATCGTTATCGGCGTCGTGCACGCCGAAGCCGCGCAGACGGTGAAGCCCAGCATCGCTGCGAGAATGATTTTGCCGGTCAATCGTGACACCACAACACCCCGTTCATCGAAGGACAATTTCCCTGGTTACCCGATTGCCCGATGGCGGAAGTGTACGTTGTGATCGCCCTTGCGCGAACGGATTTCGAAATTTGGGCGCGTCGGCGTCCTCGGCGCGGGTCCGCGCGTCGGCGCGAAAATGCATTGAATTCAATTCATGACGACATCGGCCGCATTAACGGCGGTCACCGGGAACGCTTTGGAATGGTGAAGCCGGCCTCGAGCCCGCTTTCCCGTTAGAACGGCCAACCGTTGGAGTTGTCCTTGAATTTGCCGTTGACCGCGGTGCAGAAGTCGTCGGCGGTGCCCGCGAGCAGAACGTAGTAGGTCTCGCCGCGGCGGCTCTCGTAGGTGTTGGGGGTGCTCCAGCCGCTGTTGCACATTGAACTCTGGTTGCCGGCCGTGGCCCTGCGCCAGTTCGTCTTGGCGCAGGCCACCAGGGCGTCGAGGTTGGAGGTCGCGCTCTTGGCGGCGACCACCATCGCGCCTCCCCATTGCCCGTCGGTGCGCCGGTAGGCGCGAGCCCCGAACCCGGCGTCGTTGGGCTGGCACGCCAGCGCCCGGCGCATCAGCGAAAAGGGCGCCGCCAGTTGCGGATTGGCGCTGCCGGCGGCGGCCGTGATGAATTGCGCCGCGTCCGAGCCGTCGACCTCCTGCACGTTGGGTGCGCCGAAGCCGAACAGCTGCTGGGCAATCCCGGCGTTGCTGCCGCCGCCGATGATCGGCCCGCCGCCGCTCGAGGCCATCGGCGGCAGCGTGACGGTGGGGTCGGCGCCGGCCGCCGGGGCCGCGGCGCCCAGGGCCAGCGCCACGACGGCGCTGCCGATCCGGTGCGCGATGCCTGTCATGCCCCTCATTCCAGCACGTGTGCGTAGTCGGCGCGACGGTCGTCGCGCACCAATGCGTCGAGCACGTGGCGCGTCTGCAGCCGGATGTATTCATCGCGGGTGTACAGCGGCCCGAAGTGCCAGTGCTTGAGCGCCCACCCGTGGGCGAGCAGCATGATGTCGAACACCGTGAGGTCGACGTCGACGTCGCGGAAGGCGCCCCGCGCCATGCCGGCCTCGACGACCGCGCGCAGCGGTGCGGCGGTGGCGATTTCGAGGTCCTTGATCAGCGCCCGGCCGGCCGGCGCCAGCGTCCGGCTCTCCCGGTAGGTGAGCACCACGCCATCGAGGTTCTCGTCGACGATCTCGACGTAGCGGCGGATGCCGGCGGCCAGCTGGTCCACCACGTCGTCGCCGGCGGCGGCCATCACCGGCGCCAGCTGGTCGCGGAACGCGTCGAGGATCCGCACGATCGTGGCGAGCAGCAATTCCTCCTTGCCGCCGAAGTAGGTGTAGATGAGCCCGACGCTGACGTTGGCCTCGGCGGCCAGGTCCTGCATGGACATCTGGTGGAAGCCGCGCGCCCCCATCACCGTGACCGCGGCGTCGAGCAGCTGCCGGCGCCGCGCGCCGGCCCGGGCGGCGCGGACGGCCTCCCGGACGGGCAGGTCGCCGTATTCCACGGCCATCAGATGCCGAGGTCCTTGGCGATGATCGTCTTCATGATCTCGTTGGTGCCGCCGTAGATGGTCTGGATGCGGGCGTCGACGAACGCGCGCGCCACGGCGTACTCACGCATGTAGCCGTAGCCGCCGTGCAGCTGCAGGCAGCGGTCGGCGGTGCGGACCTGTAGGTCGGTGGTCCACCACTTCAGCCGGGCGGCCCGCGCCGCGGTCAGCTCGCCGGCCAGGTGCTGGGCCAGGCAGTCGTCGAGATACGTTCGGGCGACGTCGATTTCGGTCGCCACCTCGGCGAGCACGAATTGGCTGTGCTGAAAGCCGGCGATTGGCGTTCCGAACGCGGTGCGCTGCCTGACGTAGTCCAGCGTCTCGGCCAGGATGGCCTCGGCGGCGGCCACCGCGCCCACGCCGAGCGCGAGCCGCTCCTGCGGCAGGTTCTGCATCAGCTGGTAGAAACCCCGGCCCTCCTCCCCGAGCAGGTTGGCCACCGGCACCCGCATGTCGGTGAACGTCAGCTCGCTGGTGTCCTGGGCGTGCAGGCCGATCTTCTCCAGGTTGCGGCCCCGGGAGAAGCCCGGGGTGCCCGCGTCGACCACCAGCAGCGACAGCCCGGTGTGCCGATCCGGCGACGTCCGCACCGCGACGACGAACAGGTCGCCGCATTGGCCATTGGAGATGAACGTCTTGGCGCCGTTGACGACGTAGTGGTCGCCGTCCCGCACCGCCGCGGTGCGGATCCCGGCCAGGTCGCTGCCGGTGCCCGGTTCGGTCATCGCGATGCCGAGCACCGTCTCGCCGGTCACCACGCCGGGCAGCCAGCGCTGTTGCTGCTCGGGCGTGGTCAGGTCGGTGAGATAGGGCAGGACCACGTCGTTTTGCAGCGTGAACGCGATGGCCTCGGCCGCCGCCCCGGCCCGTTGCAGCTCGTCGATCAGGATCGCGTTGTACCGGAAGTCGTCGACCCCCGGGCCGCCGAACTGCTCGGGCACCGAAAAGCCCAGCAGCCCAAGCTTTCCCGCCTCGACGAACAGCGAGCGGTCCCACTGCCCCCGCGTTTCGGCCCGCTCGTGCGCCGGGACGACCACCCGCTGCACGAACTCCCGCACGAGCGCCCGGAATTGCCGGTGCTCCTCGGCGTACTGCAGGCATGCCATGGCTTCCCTCGTTACCGGAAGGCGTCGCTGCCGGTGAACGCCTGGCCGAGCACCAGCTGATGCATCTCGGGCGTGCCCTCGTAGGTGAGCACCGACTCCAGGTTGACCATGTGCCGGATGACCGGGTACTCGAGCGATATCCCGTTGCCGCCCAGGATGGTTCGGGCGGTCCGGCAGATCTTGATGGCCTCCCGGGTGTTGTTCAGCTTGCCGAAGCTGACCTGCTCGGGCCGCAGCCCGGCGCCGTCCTTGAGGCGGCCCAGGTGCAGCGACAGCAGCTGGCCCTTGTGCAGCTCGACCGCCATGTCGACGAGCTTGGCCTGGGTGAGCTGGAATCCGGCGATGGGGCGCCCGAATTGGGTGCGCTGCGTGGCGTAGTCGAGCGCGGCCTGCCAGGCCGACCGCGCCGCGCCCATCGAGCCCCAGATGATGCCGTAGCGCGCCTCGGACAAGCAGGACAGCGGCCCCCGCAGCCCCTTCGCCCCGGGCAGCATCGCGTCGGCGGGCAGCCGCACGTCGTCGAGCACCAGCTCGCTGGTGATCGAGGCGCGCAGCGACAGCTTGTGGTGAATGGTGTTGGCGGAGAAGCCCGGCGTCGAAGTGGGCACGACGAATCCGCGGATGCCGTCGTCGGTGGCGGCCCACACGACCGCGACGTCGGCGACCGAGCCGTTGGTGATCCACATCTTGCGGCCATTGAGCACCCAGTCCGAACCGTCGCGCCGCGCGCGGGTTTTCATCGCGGCGGGGTCGGACCCCGCGTCGGGTTCGGTCAGCCCGAAGCAGCCCAGCAGCTCACCCGTCGCCATCGCGGGCAGCCACTGCCGCTTTTGCTCCTCGGACCCGAAATTCCAGATCGCGAACATCGCCAGCGAGCCCTGCACCGACACCATCGACCGCAGGCCGGAGTCGGCGGCCTCCAGCTCGACGCAGGCCAGGCCGTAGTGCACGGCCGACGCCCCGCCGCATCCGTAGCCCTCCAGGTGCATGCCCAGCAGGCCGAGCTGGCCGAACCCCTTGGCGAGTTCGCGCACCGGCAGGTCGCCGATCTCGAACCACTCCGCGACGTGGGGCGCGACGTGCTCGGCGCAGAACTTGCGCACGGTGTCGCGCAGCGCGAGCTCGTCGTCGGACAGGGAGGCGTCCAGCCCCAGCGGGTCGTACCGGTCGAAGGCGGGTGGTGTGCGGGTGCTCATGGGTTCAGCCTGCCACTAGCCCGCCATCGTCAGGCCGCCGCTGACGCTGATCACCTGTCCGGTGATGAACGACGCGGCGGGCGACGCGAAGAACAGCACGGCCGCGGCGACCTCCTCGGGCCGCGCCAGGCGGCGAAACGGGATGGCCTTGACCAGCGCCTCTTTCAGCTTCTCGGGCTGGGCGTGGAAGAGCGGCGTGTCGGTCGGGCCCGGGCACACGCAGTTGACCGTGATCTGGTGGCGGGCCATCTCGCGGGCCAGCGACTTGGTCAGCGCGATCACCCCGCCCTTGGCGCCGGCGTAGATGGACTCCCCGGCGCTGCCGACGCGGCCGGCGTCGCTGGCGACGTTGACCACGCGCCCGCCGGCGTGGGTCTCGATCATGCCCGGCAAGAACGCCGCGCAGACGTGCACCGGCCCCAGGTAGTTGATGGCCACCACCTTGGCCGCGAATTCCGGTGTGGCGTTGAGGAACTGGTCGGTGCGGTCCCAACCGGCGGCGTTGACGACGATGTCCGGCACGCCCGCCTCGGCGTGGGTCACGTCCCGCAGGCTGTTCACCTGCGTCGGGTCGGCGACGTCCACGGGCACCGCCGTGATCAGCGCGGGGTGCTCGTTGGCGGTGGCCGCCGCGGCGGCCTCGTCCAGGTCGGCGGCGATCACCCGGTCGCCCCGCGCGGCGAGGGCCAGCGCTATCGCCCTGCCGATCCCCGAACCCGCGCCCGTCACCACCGCCAGGCCGCCGTCTGAATGCTCGTTCATTGCTGCCGAATCTAGGTTCACCGCGGCGGCGGGGTCAAGGGCGGCCCCCGGCCCGGTAGTCTCGCTGCATGCGGCGGCTGCTGTGGCTGGGCTCCGACGTCGTCGGCGTGCTGGTGTTCTGTGCCGTCGGGCGTCGCAGCCACGACGAGGGACTCGACATCGCCGGCCTCGCCGCCACGGCGTGGCCGTTTCTCGCCGGAACCGTCGTCGGCTGGCTGGCGGCGCGGGCCTGGCGGCGGCCCACCGCGGTGGCGCCGACCGGGGTCGTCGTCTGGCTGTGCACCGTCGTCGTCGGCATGGCCCTGCGCAAGGCCAGTTCCGCGGGCGTGGCGGCCAGCTTCGTGGTGGTGGCGGCCACGGTCACCGCGTTGCTGTTGCTCGGCTGGCGCGCGGTCGCCGGCCTGGCCCTGCGGCGCCGGACCGGCGTGTAGGGCCATGGCGGCGACGACGGGCGTGGCGGTCACCGCGGTGTTCGGCGCCGCCGCCCGGGCCGTCGCCACCAACAAGGGCTGGCTGAACGATCCGTTCGCCGAGCCCCTGGTGCGCGCCGCCGGGGTCGACCACTTCGTCCGGGTGGTCGACGACGACCGGTTCGCCGCGGACGACGCCGCCGGCCCCCGTTTCCTGGACCTGTGCGCGGCGCACACCCGGTTCGTCGACGAGTTCGCCGCCGAGGCGGGGCGGGCGGGCCTTCGCCAGGTGGTGATCCTGGCGTCCGGCCTGGACACCCGGCCCTACCGGCTGTGGTGGCCGCCCGGCACAACGGTTTTCGAGATCGACCGGCCCGAGGTGCTCGACTTCAAGGACGACGCGCTGCGGGGGCTGGGCGCCGCGCTGACGGCGAACCGGCGCGCGGTGGGCGTCGGGCTGCACCAGGATTGGCCGGCCGCGCTGCGGCGGGTCGGTTTCGATGCGACCGCCCCCACGGTGTGGATCGCCGAGCAGGTGCTGATCGGGTACCTCACGCCCGGCGTGCAGGACCGCTTGTTGGAGGGGGTGACCGCGATGAGCGCCGCCGGTAGCCGGTTCGCCGCCGATCACCTGCCGACCTGGACACCCCTGCAGCTGGAGGCCGAGCGCTCGTTCGTCGATGGCTGGCGCCGGCACGGGCTGGACGTCGACCTGGCCAGCCTGACCCACCCGGGGCAATACCACTACGTCCCCGAGTATTTGGCCGCGCGCGGGTGGGCGCCGGCCCAGCGCGGCGTCACCGAGCTCCTCGCCGCCATGGGCCTGCGGGCCCGGCGGCGCGACGAAACCGAGTTCGTCCCGGAGTACCTCACCGCGACGCGGCGGTAGGCCACCGTGTTTAAGTTGATTAACGTTTAATTAACTTAAATTAGTTCGGCCGATTCGTGAACCCGGTGCGGCCTAGGGTCGTAACACGATTTATGAGCCGCGAATAGCGAAACGAGCCGGGGGCTTTGACGTTGGGCACGGACCGATCGGGGGATCGACAGCCAATCAGCGCGGAGGACACACATGCTTGAGCGACTGGCCCTGATCGCGATCTCCGCGCCGCGCCGCGTGATCGCGGGTGCGATCGTCGTGGCGGTCGCCGCCGCCGTCTTCGGCCTCCCCGCCGCGGCCACCCTGCCCGGCGGCGGGTTCCTGGACCGGACGGCCGAATCCTCCCGCGCCACCGCGATTCTCGCCGAGAAATTCCATCAGGGCGACATGGAGATGACCCTGCTGCTGCGAGCGCCGAGCGGCGTCAACGAAGGACCGGGCCGGATCGTGGGCACCGACATTGTCCGTCAGCTGGCCCAGTCACCGTTCGTCGCGCAGGTGGCGTCGCCCTGGACCGCGCCGCAGCCCGGGCTGGTCAGCGGCGACGGCAAGTCCGCGCTGATCGTGGCCGCGCTCAACGGAGGGGAAGGCAGCGCCCCCCGGCACGCGCGGGAGCTGGCGGACCGGCTGACGCGCGACCGCGACGGCGTGACCGTGCGGGCCGGAGGCATGGCGATCATCTACGAGGAGCTCAACCGGCAGACCGAAAACGACCTGCTGCGAATGGAATTCATCGCGATACCGTTGAGTTTCGCCGCGCTGGTGTGGGTGTTCGGCGGGTTGCTGGCCGCCGCACTGCCCATTCTCGTCGGCGGGTTCGCCATCCTGGGCTCGCTCGCGGTGTTGCGCGCGGTGGGCATGGTCGCCGACGTGTCCATCTTCGCCGTGAACGTGTCGGTGGCGCTGGCATTGGCGTTGGGCATCGACTACACCCTGCTGATCGTCAGCCGCTACCGCGACGAACTGGCCGGGGGACTGCCCCCCGGCGAAGCCCTGCCGCGCACCATGGCCACGGCCGGGCGCACGGTGCTGTTCTCCGCCCTGACGGTCGCCCTCGCGCTGGCCGCGTTGGTGATCTTCCCGATGTACTTTCTCAGGTCCTTCGCCTACGCCGGCGTGGCGGTGGTGGCCTTCGCGGCCCTGGCCGCGATGGTGGTCGCCCCCACGGTGATCGTGTTGCTCGGCGACCGGCTCGACGCGTTCGACGTCCGCAACGTGGGCCGCCGCCGGCGCCCCGGGTCCGTGCCCGTCGAGCGCACGTTCTGGTACCGGACGGCCAAGCTGGCCATGCGCCACGCGCTGCCCGTCGGCTTGGCCATCATCGCCCTGCTGGTCGCCCTGGGCGCGCCATTTTTCGGCATCAGATGGGGCTATCCCGACGACCGGGTGCTGCCGGCGTCGTCGTCGGCGCGGGCCGTCAGCGACCGGATCCGGCAGGACTTCGGCACCGACTCCGCCAGCACGGTGCGGGTCGTCGTCGCACGCACCGGGGGACTGACCGCGCGCGAACTCGGCGACTACGCCGCGCGGCTGTCGCGCGTTCCCGACGTGGCGGCGGTGTCCGCGCCGACGGGAACCTTCGTCGGCGGCGAGCGCACGGGGCCGCCGTCGGCGCCCGCCGGGCTGGCCGACGGCAGCGCGTACCTGACGGTCGCGAGCACCGCGCCCCTGTTCTCGCCGGCGTCCGACGCGCAGCTGGACCGCCTGCACGCGATCCCGCCGCCCGGGGACCAGCGGATCGCGATGACCGGGATGGCCCAGATGAGCCGCGACTCCGTCGACGCGATCACCTCGCGGCTGCCGTGGCTGTTCGGTTTCGTCGCGTGCGTCACGCTGGTGCTGCTGTTCGCGCTCACCGGCAGCGTGCTGCTGCCCGTCAAGGCGGTGCTGCTCAACATGCTGTCGCTGACGGCGGGGTTCGGCGCCCTGGTGTGGATCTTCCAGGACGGCCATCTGGGGGCGATGGGCACCACGCCGACCGGCACGCTGGTGGCCACCATCCCGGTGCTGATGTTCTGCGTCGCGTTCGGATTGTCCATGGACTACGAGGTTTTCCTGCTGTCCCGCATCCGGGAGTACTGGCTGGAGTCGCCCCGCACGCCGGCCGACAACGACGAGAGCATCGCGCTCGGCGTCGCGCGGACGGGACGGATCATCACGGCGGCGGCGCTGCTGATGTCGATCTCGTTCGCCGCCCTGACTTCCGCGGGGGTCTCGTTCATGCGGATGTTCGGGGTGGGGCTGACCCTTGCCGTGCTGGTCGATGCGACGCTGGTGCGGATGTTGCTCGTCCCGGCGTTCATGCACGTGTTCGGCCGGCTGAACTGGTGGGCGCCCGCGCCGCTCGCGCGGCTCCGCCGGCGAACGGATGCCCGGCGAACGGGCGGGGCGCGCGCGGCCGGCCCGGTCCGCTGAACCGGGTGGAATGCGTCGGGGGCGCAGGCGTTGGATGGTGACGTGGTGCATCCGTCGAGTCCGCCGGCCGCCGGTCACCGGCTGCGCTTTGTGTCGGCCACGCACGACGACCCGCTGGCGCAGCCGCTGCTGGCCGAGCTGGCCGACGAGTACGCGCGCCGCTACGGCGGCACCCCGAGCACCCACCTGTCCTGGTTACCGGTGCCGGAGGCCGAATTGGCGCCGCCCGACGGCGGGCTGCTGATCGGGGTGCTCGACGGCGTGCCCGTCACCGGCGGCGCGTTCCGGCGTTACGACGCCGAGACGGCCGAGCTCAAACGGATCTGGACCGACCGGGCCTACCGGCGCCGCGGGTACGCCCGCGTGCTGCTGGCGGCCCTGGAGGCCGAGGCCGGCGCGCGCGGGTACCGGCGGCTCTACCTGATCACCGGCAACCGCCAACCCGAGGCCGAGGCGCTCTACGACGCGACCGGTTACACCCGGGTGCCCGCCGACCCGCTGCCGTCGTGGGGGCCGTTCGTGCCGATCGCGTTCGAGAAGTGGCTGGTTCCCGGCGGTCAGTGAGTTCGCGGCGCCGCCACGGCGAACAGCGCGACTGACTTGGCAACCGTCACAATCGTTTTCCCATGGCCCGATGCGGTGATTCCCGCGTCATTGGGCGCCGGCCAGGGCGAGGGCCGCCGCGGTCGCCTCGCGTATCGGCCCGCGCCACACGTCGCCGTGCCCCGGCAGCAGGACGTCGGTGTCGATCAGCGCCAGGGCGGACAGGGTGCGGATGCAATCCCGTTGGCTATGGCTGAAGATCGCCGGCAGCAGCTGCGGCCCGCGGTGACGCAACAGCGGGTGACCGGTGATCAGCGCGTCGCCGCTGACCAGCACGCCGTCGACCACGTACGAGCAGTGTCCGTTGGTGTGGCCGGGACTGAAAACCGGTTGCGGCTGGCCCGGCAGGCCGGCGGCCACCTCGGCGGTCAGCGGCGCGGCGGTGGGGATGCCGTCGCGGATCAGCCCGCCGCTGCGGACCACGTGGGCGGTCCACCTGGCCCAGCGGGGCCGCCAAATGCGCAGCGCGACATCGACGATCGACACCTGCTCCAGGTACTCGCGTTTGGCGTGCCCCACCTCGTCGGCGTGGCAGTACACCGGAACGCCGTGGTCGCCGGCGAACCAGATCGCCGAGCCGAGGTGGTCGATGTGCGCGTGCGTCAGCAGGACGGCGCGCACGTCCTCGGGGCCGTAGCCCAGCGCGGACAGCGACGCCAGCGCGTCCTGGCGGTCCCCCGGATAGCCGGCGTCGATCAGCAGCACGCCGGTGTCGTCGGTGACCAGGGTCCAGTTGACAGCGTCGCCCCGGGCGAGGTGCACCCGGTCGGTGACCTGAATGAGCTCCGCCATGCCCGCGAGTGTATGCGGGGAGTAGAAATGACCCGTGGCTGAACTGAAACTGGGATACAAGGCATCCGCCGAACAATTCGCCCCGCGCGAGCTCGTCGAACTCGCTGTCGCCGCCGAAGCTCACGGCATGGACAGCGCAACCGTCAGTGACCATTTCCAGCCGTGGCGGCACGAGGGCGGGCACGCCCCGTTCTCGCTGGCGTGGATGACCGCCGTGGGTGAGCGCACCGAGCGGATCGTGCTGGGCACCTCGGTGCTCACGCCGACCTTCCGGTACAACCCCGCCGTCATCGCGCAGGCGTTCGCCACCATGGCCTGCCTGTACCCGGACCGGATCTTCCTCGGCGTCGGCACCGGGGAGGCGCTGAACGAGATCGCCACCGGCTACGAGGGCGAGTGGCCGGAGTTCAAGGAGCGCTTCGCCCGGCTGCGCGAATCGGTGCGCCTGATGCGCGAGCTGTGGCGCGGCGACCGCGTGGACTTCGACGGCGAGTACTACCGGCTCAAGGGCGCCTCGATCTACGACGTCCCCGAGGGCGGCGTGCCCATCTATGTCGCCGCCGGCGGGCCGGCCGTGGCCAAATACGCCGGCCGCGCCGGCGACGGCTTCATCTGCACCTCGGGCAAGGGCGAGGAGCTCTACAAGGACAAGCTGATCCCGGCCGTCTTGGAGGGCGCTGCGGTCAACGACCGCGACGCCGACGACATCGACAAGATGATCGAGATCAAGATCTCCTACGACCCCGATCCGGAGCTCGCCCTGGAGAACACCCGGTTCTGGGCGCCGCTGTCGCTGACCCCGGAGCAGAAGCACAGCATCGACGACCCGATCGAGATGGAGAAGGCCGCCGACGCGCTGCCGATCGAGCAGGTGGCCAAGCGGTGGATCGTGGCCTCCGACCCCGACGAGGCCGTCGAAAAGGTCAAGGACTACGTCGGCTGGGGGCTCAACCACCTGGTGTTCCACGCCCCCGGCCATGACCAGCGCCGCTTCCTGGACCTCTTCGAGAAGGATCTGGCCCCCAGGCTGCGGCGACTTGGCTGAATCCGCCACTCCTGCGTCGGGGATCTACATCGCCGCTCCGGAACCGGAGACCGGCAAGTCGACGCTCGCGCTGGGGCTGCTGCACCGGCTGACGGCGACCGTCGCCAAGGTCGGCGTGTTCCGGCCGATCACGCGGGTCACCGACGGCAAGGACCGCGACTACATCCTGGACCTGCTGCTGCGGCACACCACCGCGGGCGTGCCCTACGAGCAGTGCCTCGGCGTGACCTATCAGCAGCTGCACGCGGACACCGACGCCGCGATCGCCGCCATCGTCGACGCCTATCACGCGATGGCCGACGACTGCGACGCGGTGGTGATCGTGGGCAGCGACTACACCGACGTCGCCCGGCCCGCCGAGCTGTCGGTCAACGCCCGGATCGCGGTCAACCTCGGCGCGCCGGTGCTGCTCACGGTCAGCGGCCGGGGCCGCACCCCCGACGAGGTCGCGCGCGTCGTCGACGTGTGCCTGGCCGAGCTGGCCGCCCAGCGCGCCCACGCCGCCGCGGTGGTGGCCAACCGCTGCGAACCGGCGCGGCTCGGGGAGGTCGCCGAGGCGCTGGAGGCCTTCCCGCAGCGCAGCTACGTGCTGCCCGAAGAGCCGCTGCTGTGTGCGCCGACGGTGGCCGAGCTCGAAAAGGCGGTCGGCGGAACGCCGGTCAGCGGTGAGGCGTCGCTGCGGGAACGCGAGGTCACCGGCGTGCTGGTCGCCGGGATGACCGCCGACCACGTCCTGGAGCGGCTCGGCGACGGGATGGCGGTCATCACCCCCGGTGACCGCTCGGACGTGGTGCTCGCGGTGGCCAGCGCCCATGCGGCCGAAGGCTTTCCGTCGCTGTCGTGCATCGTCCTCAACGGCGGGTTCCGGCTCCATCCGTCGATCGCCGCGCTGGTCGCCGGGCTGCGGCTGCGACTCCCGATCATCGGCACCACGCTGGGCACCTACGACGCCGCCAGCGCGGCGGCCGCGGTCCGCGGCCGCGTCACGGCGAACTCGCAGCGCAAGATCGACACCGCGCTCGAGCTGATGGACCGCTACGTCGACATCACGGATCTGCTTGCCCAGCTTGCCATTCCGATACCGACGGTCACCACGCCGCAGATGTTCATCCACCGGCTGACGCTGCAGGCGCGGTCGGACCGCAAGCACATCGTGCTTCCCGAGGGCGACGACGACCGCATCCTCAAGTCGGCCGGCCGGGTGCTGCAGCGCCGCGTCGCCGACCTCACCGTGCTCGGCGACGAGGCGCAGATCCGCCAGCGTTCGGGCGAGCTCGGGGTGGACCTCGACGGCGCACAGGTCATCGACCCGCTCACCAGCGACCTGCGCTTCCGGTTCGCCGACCAGTACGCCGAGTTGCGCAAGGCCAAGGGCGTCACCGTCGAGCACGCCCGCGAGATCATGCGCGACGCTACGTATTTCGGCACCATGCTGGTGTTCAACGGCATGGTCGACGGCATGGTGTCGGGCGCGGCGCACACCACGGCGCACACCGTTCGCCCCGCCTTCGAGATCATCAAGACCGTCCCCGACGTCTCGACCGTGTCCAGCATCTTCCTGATGTGCCTGCCCGACCGCGTGCTGGCGTACGGCGACTGCGCGATCATCCCGAACCCGACGCCCGAGCAGCTGGCCGACATCGCGATCTCGTCGGCGCGCACCGCGGCGCAGTTCGGCATCGAACCGCGGGTCGCGATGCTGTCGTACTCCACCGGAGCATCGGGCACCGGCGCCGACGTCGACAAGGTCAGAAAGGCAACGGAATTGGTCCGGCTGAGGGCGCCCCAACTCCCCGTCGAGGGCCCCATCCAGTACGACGCGGCGATCGAGCCGTCCGTCGCGGCCACCAAGCTGCGCGGCTCGCCGGTGGCCGGCCGCGCCACGGTGCTGATCTTCCCCGACCTCAACACCGGCAACAACACCTACAAGGCGGTGCAACGCAGCGCCGGGGCGATCGCGATCGGCCCGGTGCTGCAGGGGCTGCGCAAACCCGTCAACGACCTGTCCCGCGGCGCCACGGTCGAGGACATCGTGAACACCGTCGCCATCACCGCGATCCAGGCGCAGGGCATCCGTGGCTAGCGCCAACCGCGTCGTACTGGTGATCAACTCCGGCTCGTCGTCGCTGAAATACCAGTTGGTCGATCCCGATTCGGGCGCGGCCCGCGCCACCGGCAACGTCGAGCGGATCGGCGAGGAGTCCTCCGGGGTCCCCGACCACGACGCGGCGCTGCGGCACGCGTTCGACGCGCTGTCCGAGCAGGGCATCGACTTGCGCGCCTGCGGCCTGGTGGCGGTGGGCCACCGAGTGGTGCACGGCGGCAACACTTTCTACCGGCCCACCCGGGTGGACGACGCGGTGCTCGACAAGCTCGACGAATTGTCGGAGCTGGCGCCGCTGCACAACCCGCCCGCGGTGAAGGGCATCGAGGTGGCGCGCAAGCTGCTGCCGGACGTCCCGCACATCGCCGTGTTCGACACGGCGTTCTTCCACGACATGCCGCCCGCCGCCGCCACCTATGCCATCGACCGCGGCTTGGCCGAACGCTGGCAGATCCGCCGCTACGGTTTTCACGGCACGTCGCACCGGTACGTGAGCGAGCAGGCCGCCGCCTTCCTGGGCCGGCCGCTGCGGGGCACCAAACAGATTGTGCTGCACCTGGGTAACGGCTGTTCGGCCTCCGCGATCGCCGGCACCCGGCCGCTGGACACCTCGATGGGCCTGACGCCGCTGGAGGGCCTGGTGATGGGCACCCGCAGCGGCGACATCGACCCCAGCATCGTCAGCTACCTGTGCCACATGGCCAAGATGGGCGTCGACGAGGTCGAGTCCATGCTCAACCAGCGGTCGGGGGTGCTCGGCCTGTCCGGTGAGCGCGACTTCCGGCGGCTGCGCGCCATGATCGAATCGGGCGACGGCGCAGCCCAATTGGCCTACAGCGTGTTCACGCACCGGCTGCGCAAGTACATCGGCGCCTACCTGGCGGTGCTGGGGCACACCGATGTCATCACCTTCACCGCCGGCATCGGGGAGAACGACGCGGCCGTGCGCCGCGACGCGGTGTCCGGGCTGGAGGAGCTGGGCGTCGTGCTCGACGAGCGCCGCAACCTCGGCGGCGGCAGGGGCGCCCGGCAGATCTCCGCCGAGGACTCACCGATCGCCGTGCTGGTGATCCCCACCAACGAGGAACTGGCCATCGCCCGCGACTGCGTGAGCGCGCTGAGCGGCTGAGGGCCCCCCGCCCCCTGGGCCCCCGGCCTTTGGGCCCCGCCCCCTGGGCCCCCCGCCCTTTGCGCTGACCGTGCACTCACGGCGTCGAATGTGCGTCCACGGCGCAAAAGTCCCCCGATTCCCGCCGTGAGCGCACGCGCAAAGCCCTGAGCGCACACGCGACCACACTGTGCATAGCGGAATTCGCGAAGCGTGGCCGACGTGCGACCGTTCCGGCATGGAACCGGGGAAACCGTTCATCGGCAGTGACGCATTGGAGTCGGGCGCGCTCAACCGCCATCAACTGCGGGCCCGTTATCGTGCCGTCTTTCCGAACGTCTACGTATCCAACGGTGCCGGGCTGTCACTCGAGCGGCGAATCTCGGCGGCCTGGCTGTGGTCTGGGCGGGCGGCGACGATCGCGGGCGCGGCCGCCGCCGCCTTACACGGGTCGAAGTGGATCCCCGACGACGTGTTGATCGAGCTGCATCACGCCAACACCCGCCCGCCGCGCGGCGTGCTGACGCGGCGCGGTGCGCTGCTCGAGGGCGAGACGCAGACGGTGGGCGGGTATCCGGTCACCACCCCCGAGCGCACCGCCTTCGACATCGGCCGGCGCGGGGCGGTGCGCTCGGCGGTGGTGCGGCTGGACGCCCTCGCCCGGGCAACGGGTTTCAAGGTCGACGACGTGCTGCGCATCGCCAAGCGCCATCCGGGCTCACCCGGCCTGCGGCGCCTCGAGACGGCGCTGGAGCTGGTCGACCCGGGCGCGCAGTCGCCGCGGGAAAGCTATTTGCGGCTGCTCCTCATCGACGCCGGCCTGCCCCGGCCGCAGACCCAGATACCGGTGCTCGGCGTCGACGGCATCCCGGTCGCCTTTCTCGATCTGGGCTGGGCGGAAGACATGGTCGCCGTTGAATACGACGGCGACCAACACCGCACGGAAAGAAGGCAATACGTCAAGGACATCCGGCGCATCGAGATGCTGGAGCAGATGGGGTGGATCGTCGTCCGGGTGGTCGCCGAGGACCGGCCCGCCGTGATCGTGCGCCGGGTTCGGGACGCGCTGGCCGCATCGCGTGTGCGGTCACGGCTTTGAGTGTGCGCTCACGGCGGGATCCGGGCGATCTTCCCGCCCTGGATGCACCCGCGAAGCCCTGGACGCACACGCGAAGCGGCGGAGGGTGGGCAAGCCGCCGGTCTCGCGGCAAGCCCTGGACGCGCACGCGTCCGAAAACCTAGAACGTGCTGGTCGGCCGCACCCGGTTCGCCATGTCCACCAGCTCGTAGCGATGGCGCTGGGTGGGCGCCACCCGGGCCAGGTTGCGCAGCGCGGCCTCGACGCCCAGCCGCAGCCCGTGCTCGGTGAACGGGAAGCCGAGGATGTGGTTGGTGCTGGCCTTGTTGTCTTCCAGCCAGTCCATCGCGCAGCCCAGCACCAGCGCGCGGATCTGCAGAACGCGCGGTTCGGTGGGCGGCAGCGCCTCGACGCGGCGGGCCGCGTCGCGGATATCCTCCTCGGTGATCTCGCTCTTCGTCCGCCCCGACAGCAGGGTCACCGCGCTGGTCAGGCGCGCGGTGGTGAAATGCCTCGAGGTGGGCGGCACTTCGTCCAGGGTGCGCACCGCGGCGGCCCGATCGCCCTCGGCGGACAGCCAGCGCGCCAGCCCGAAGGCCGCCGAGATCACCCCGTCGTTGGTCTTCCACACGGTTTGGTAATACTTCTGCTCGTCGACGTCTCCGGCCAGCTCGGCGGTGGCGGCCAACGCCAGCTTGGGTGCCAGCTCGCCCGGGAACGTGTCCAGCACCTCGGTGAAATGCGTTGTGGCGGAATCGTAGTCGCCGGTGAGCAGCTCCGAGACGGCCCGGTACCACACCAACCGCCACTGCCAGCCGACCCGCTCGGCCAGGTCGTCGAGCTTGCGGGTGGCCTTGGCCACGTCGCCCAGGTCCAGCAGCGCGCGGACCTCCATCAGCGGCAATTCGATCGACTCGGAAACCTCGACGCCCTCGGCGTCCAGCGTGCCGTGCCGCGCCGCGCGCAACGAGTCCAGCGTCTGCACGGGCTGGGACAGCACCGTGGCCTGCAGGACCGGGGCGGCGACGTCGGTCGGGTCCACCAACGGCACCTGCAGCGCGGTCACGATCTCGCGGGCCGTCAGCCGCTCCGAATGGACCTGGCCGTCCAGGTAGACGTCGGTGTGCGCGACCAGCAGGTCCACCCCGAACGTCGAGCGGCTGGGGCTGAAGATGGTCGACAGCCCGGGCCGCGGTATGCCGGTGTCCTGGGCCACCACCTCGCGGAGCACGCCCATCAGCTGCGCGGACATCTCCTCGGTGCTGGCGAAGCGGCGCCGCGGGTCCGGGTCGGTGGCGCGGCGCAGCAGGCGGCGGAACGAGTCGTAGGTGGTCAGCGCCGGGTCGTGTTCGGGCAGGCCGTCGACGTAGCGGCCGTTGCGGGTCGGCAGGTTCACCGTCAGCGCCGCCAGGGTGCGCCCGACGGTGTAGATGTCGGTGGCGACCGTCGGGCCGGTCCGCACGATCTCCGGCGCCTGGAAGCCGGGGGTGCCGTAGAGGTAGCCGAACGAGTTGATCCGCGACACCGCGCCCAGGTCGATCAGCTTGAGCTGCTCCTCGGTCAGCATGATGTTCTCCGGCTTGAGGTCGTTGTAGACCAGGCCGATGGAGTGCAGATAGGTCAGCGCGGGCAGGATCTCCAGCAGGTAGGCGATGGCCTCGGCGACCGGCAGCTTCTTGTCCTTGCCATGCTTGAGCGGCTGCCCGCCGATGTACTCCATGACGATGTAGCCGACCGGGTTGCCGCCCCGGTCCTTGTGCTCGACGAAGTTGAAGATCTGCACGATCTGCGGGTGAACCACCTCGGCGAGAAACTGTCGTTCGGCCATCGCGATCGCCTGCGCCTCGGCGTCGCCGGAGTGCACCAGGCCCTTGAGCACGACGGGGCGGTCGTTGACGTTGTGGTCGACCGCCAGGTACACCCAGCCCAGGCCGCCGTGCGCGATGCAGCCCTTGACCTCGTACTGCCCGGCGACAATCTCTCCCGGATTCAGCTGGGGCAGAAACGAATACGCGCTGCCGCAGGCCGGGCACCAGCCCTCCGACTCACCCTTGACGCCCTTGCTCGACCGGCCGACCGGCTTGCCGCAGTTCCAGCAGAACCGCTTGGCCTCCGGCACCACCGGGTTGGTCATCAGGGCCTCGAGCGGGTCGATGTCGCGCACCCGGGGGATCTCGACCAGTCCGCCGCCCAGCTGTCGGACCGGCGGCAGCACCCGCGTCCCTATCGTCACCCGGTCCTGCGGCTCGCTGTCCACGGTGCCGAGCGAGATGTGCGGAAGGTCGTCGTCCTCGTCGTCGAAGTCGGGACGAAACAGCGCCTGGGTGGCCTGGATTCGCCCCGTCGTCGGGCCGCCGCCCTGGGTGTCCGGCGGTTGCGTGCCCGGGCTGACGTCGTCGGCGCCGGGTTCGGTGTGTTCGGCCTTGTCCGAGTCGGTCATCAGTCCAGGTACCTCGGCGTGGGCGGGGCGGGCGCGGGGCCCAGCACGGTCAACCACTTGCGGTACAACGTGTTCCACGTGCCGTCCCGGCGGATCCGCTCCAGCGTGCCGTTGACGAACCGCACCAGACCGGTGTTGGTGAGGTTGATCCCGATGCCGTAGGGCTGGGTGGCCATGTTGGGGCCGACGATGTGCAGGTACGGGTCCTCCTCGACCAGCCCGGCCAGGATCGAGTCGTCGGTGCTGACGGCGTCGATCTCGCGCTGCTGCATCGCCACCAGGCAGTCGGCCCAGTTCACCACCGACACGATCACCGGCGGCGGGTCGATCTGGCGGATCCGGTGCAGCGACGTCGTGCCCTTCGCCACGCAGACCCGCTTGCCGGACAGGTCGCCCACCTTGGTGATGGGCGAATCCCGCGGCGCCAGGATGCGCTGGTTGGCGTCGAGGTAGACGGTCGAGAAGTTGACCTGCTTGCGCCGCTCGCAGGTGATGGTCATGGTCTTGACCACCACGTCGACCTCGGAGCGCTGCAGCGCGGTGACGCGCTCGTCGGACGACAGGATGCGGTATTCGACGTGCGACGGGGCGCCGAAGATGTCGCGCGCGATCTCACCGGCGATGTCGACGTCGAAGCCGGTGATCTCGCCGGTGATCGGGTCGCGGAAGCTGAACAGGTTGCTGCCGATGTCCAGCCCGACGATCAGCCGCCCGCGGGCGCGGATGTCGGCGACGGCCGCGTCGGCCTGCGCCTTGGTCGGGAAGGGCCGCAGGCTCGCCGTCAGGTCGCAGCCCTGGCTGGGGTCGTCCGGCGGCAGCGGCGGCTCCGGCGGCAGCTGTTGCATGCCGACCGGGGTGGGCGGCGGCAGCGTCGGCACGGTGGCCATCGTCAGCGATTCGGTGTGCCCGCACCCGGCCAGCACGGCCGCCGTGGCGAGCACGGCGCCCGCCCGCAGCAGCCGGGCCGGCCGCGCCGTCATCGGTACTCTCTCAGCCGCGGCCACAGGCCCAGGGCCACCGCGATGGCGGCGCCCAGGCTGAGCACCACGCCGCCGACCTGGGCGCCGGACAGCCCGCTGCGCGCGTTGAGGACGTCGTTGCGCAGGTGGGTGCGGCTCTGGTCGATGGCCTTCACCAACTGGTACTCGAGCTTGTCGAACGCCGGGGTGGAGTCGTCCTCGCTGCTGCCCAGGGCGACCTGCGTGGCCGCCCGGTAGTTGCCCACCGAGATGTAGGAGGTGATCCGGTCGTTGGCCTGCCGCCAGCGCAACAGCAGCTGATCGGCGCCCTCCAGGTCGGGCTTGTCGACGGCGTCGCCGCGGACCATGTACTGGGCGAGCTGGGAGTGCATGGAGTCGATCCGCTGATAGAACGACTCCTTGCGCTTCTCCTCGTCCCCGCGGCGGATCAGCGACAGCGTCTCGTCCGCCCGCGCCTGCTGGGCGGTGATCGCGACGTTGGTCACGATCCGCAGCGAGTCGGCGGCGGTGTTCTTCGCGCTACGGCTGGCGGCCGTCGAGATGGCCAGCGCGGTCCCGACCCACACCACCATGACGAGGATAGCGAGGCCGCCGACGACCAGGCCCGGGTTGATCCGGCGCCGGGTACGCCTGGCCAGCCACCGGTGGGCGAAGATGCCGAACACCGCGGTGGCGGTGACCACCAGGATGACCGGCGCCGGGATCTGGGTGGAGGCGGTGGTTTCCGCGTCCACCCGTTCCGACGTCGCCTGATACAGCTGCGCCGCGTCGGGCAGGATCGTCGACTGCATCAGCCCCGACGCCTCCGACAGGTACGACGACCCGACCGGGTTGCCCTCCCGGTTGTTGGTGCGGGCGATTTCGATCAGGCCGGTGTAGACGGCCAGCTCGGCGTTGATCCGGCCCAGCAGCTGCACCAGCGGTTCGTCGGTGAGCCCGCTCGAGGCCCGGGTCACCGCGACCGAGGCGTCGGTGATGGCCTGCTCGTAGCGCTGGCGGACGGGCGGCGGCTCGGCTTCGGCGATGAACGCGGTGGCCGCCGCGGCGTCGGCCACCGAGAGGGTGGTGTACAGCCGCCCGGCGGCGAACGACAGCGGCTCGGTGTGGTTGAGGACCGTGGTCAGCACCTGCTGCCGGTGGTTGATGGTGGTCGAGGTGGCGAAGGCGCAGATACCGCCGAGCACCGCCAGCACGATGCCGATGCTCAGGATGCGGCCCGGCGTGGTCGAGATGAACCACCAGCGCGGATGGACTGGTTCGACCGGCGACCGCGACCCCTGCGGCTCCGTCGACGGGTGCGCCAGCTCAACCGTCACGTCGAATCAACCCTCGTCTTTCGCGACCACTGGAACGCTGCACCAAACTCTATAAGCGAATTCTAAGAGAATTGTGCGGCGGATGGGTGGAGGCAGACCAAGAGACCGGGCGATCACGTGCATATCCTGAACTCGTGCGAAGCGACGGTGACGGTTGGGTGGTTTCCACCAGCGGAGCCCACTATTGGGGCCGCTTCGGCGCGGCGGGTCTGCTGCTGCGGGCCCCGCAACCGGACGGTACCCCCGCGGTGCTGCTGCAGCACCGCGCGGTGTGGAGCCACCAGGGCGGAACCTGGGGCCTGCCCGGCGGGGCGCGGGACAGCCACGAGACCCCGGAGCAGACCGCGGTCCGCGAGGCGCAGGAGGAGGCGGGGCTGCACGGCGGGCTGGTGACGGTGCGCTCGACGGTGGTCACCGCCGAGGTCGCCGGGCTGGGCGGCGACCGCTGGACCTACACCACGGTCGTCGCCGACGCCCCGGAGCTGCTGCACACCGTGCCCAACGGGGAGAGCGCCGAGATGCGCTGGGTCGCCGAGGACGAGGTGGCCAACCTGCCCCTGCACCCGGGCTTCGCCGCGAGCTGGCAGCGGCTGCGCACCGCCACGGCGCTGGTGCCGCTGGACCACGCGGACGAACGACGGCGGCAGCTGCCGCGCACGATCGAGATCGAGGCCGGCTTCTTCTGGTGCATGCCGGGGGACGCAGACGTCGCGCCGCTGAATCCCCGCATCAACACGCTGCTGCAAGCGCTGATCTGAGCCGCCGCGCCGCGGCCCGCGGGTCGGCGGCCGCGGTGATCGCGCGCACCACCACGATGCGGCGGGCGCCGGCGGCCAGCACCTCGGGCAGCCGCGCCTCGTCGATGCCGCCGATCGCGAACCACGGCTTGGCGCCGCCGAACCCGGCCGCCGCCCGCACCAGCGGCAGGCCCGGCGCCTCGCGGCCCGGTTTGGTGGGGGTCGGCCAGCACGGCCCGACGCAGAAGTAGTCGGCCTCGCTCGCGCTGGCCGCGACGGCCTGATCCCGGTCGTGGCTGGACAGGCCGAGTAGCGTGTCCGGGCCGACGATCCCGCGCGCGACGTCCAGCGGCAGGTCGCCCTGCCCCAGGTGCAGCACGTCGGCGCCGGCCGCGCGGGCGATGTCCGCCCGGTCGTTGACCGCGAACAGGGCGCCGTGCCGGCGGGCGGCGTCGGCCAGGATCTCGCACGCCGCCAGCTCGTCGCGCGCCTCGAGGGGCCCGAAGCGCCGCTCACCCGCCGACCCCTTGTCGCGCAGCTGGATGATGTCGACCCCGCCGGCCAGGGCGGCGTCGGCGAACTCGGCCAGATCGCCACGCTCCCGGCGCGCGTCGGTGCACAGATACAGCCGTGCGGCCGCCAGCCGGGTAACTCGCTGATGCACACCGTGACGCTAGCGCGCTAGCGTGGAAGCCGAAGAACACGGGAGTCCCGGCGAGCGGGGACTGAGAGTGGGCACGCGTGCCCTTACCGTCACACCTGATCCGGGTCATGCCGGCGAAGGGAGCAAAGGATGCCCAACTCACTCGCGGTCATCGGCGGTGGCGTCATCGGGCTGGCGGTCGCGCGCCGCGCGGCGCAGGCCGGGTGGTCGGTGCGGGTGCACCGCACCGGCGCCGCGGGCGCGTCCTGGGTCGCGGGCGGCATGCTGGCCCCGCACAGCGAGGGCTGGCCCGGTGAGGAGCGGCTGCTGCAGCTGGGCCTCGAGTCGCTGCGGCTGTGGCGCGAGGGTGGCTTCCTCGACGGGTTGCCGCCGCAGGTCATCACCGCCCGGGAGTCGCTGGTGGTGGCCGTCGACCGCGCCGACGTCGCCGACCTGCGCACGGTCGCCGACTGGCTGTCGGCGCAGGGGCATCCGGTGGTGTGGGAGTCGGCCGCCCGCGACCTCGAACCGCTGCTGGCCCAGGGCATCCGGCACGGCTTTCGGGCGCCCACCGAGCTGGCGGTGGACAACCGCGCGGTGCTCGAGGCCCTGGCCGCGGAGTGCGAGCGCCTCGGGGTGCGCTGGGCGCCGCCGGCGCGCGACCTGACGGTTGACGGCGACGCGGTGGTGATCGCCAACGGCATCGACGCCCCCGCGCTGTGGCCGGGCCTGCCGGTGCGCCCCGTCAAGGGCGAGGTGCTGCGGCTGCGCTGGCGGCGCGGGTGTATGCCGGTGCCCCGCCGCGTGATTCGCGCGCGCGTGCACGGGCGGCAGGTCTACCTGGTGCCCCGGGCCGACGGGGTGGTCGTCGGCGCCACCCAATACGAACACGGGCGCGACACCGCCCCGGTGGTGTCGGGGGTGCGCGACCTGCTCGACGACGCCTGCGCCGTGCTGCCGGCGCTCGGCGAGTACGAGCTGGCCGAGTGCGCCGCGGGGCTGCGGCCGATGACACCCGATAATTTGCCACTGGTGCAGCGCCTCGACGAACGAACCCTGGTCGCCGGCGGCCACGGCCGGTCCGGCTTCCTGTTGGCGCCGTGGACCGCGGAACAGATCGTGTCCGAACTGGCCCCGGTCGGAGCCCGCGCATGATCGTCGTGGTGAACGAGAAGAAGGTCGAGGTCGACGAGCGGATCACGGTGGCCGCGCTGCTGGAGTCGCTGGGCTACCCCGACCGGGGCGTCGCGGTGGCGATGGGCGACGCGGTGCTCCCGCGATCCGATTGGACGACAACGCTGTTCGACGGTGCGCGGCTCGAGGTGGTGACGGCGGTGCAGGGTGGCTGAATCTGAATTGTCCCGCTCCTCCTCGGGCCGTACCGGCCTGCATCGTCACGGGACGGAAACCAAGCTCACGATCGCCGATCGCAGCTTCGCCTCGCGGCTCATCATGGGCACCGGCGGGGCGACCAGCCTGGCCGCGCTGCAGGAGGCGCTGGTCGCGTCGGGCACCGAGCTGACCACCGTCGCGATGCGCAGGGTCGACGCCGAGGGCGGGACGGGGCTGCTGGACCTGCTCAACCGGCTCGGCATCACGCCGCTGCCCAACACCGCGGGGTGCCGCAGCGCGGCCGAGGCGGTGCTCACCGCGCAGCTGGCCCGCGAGGCGCTGAACACCAACTGGGTCAAGCTGGAGGTGATCGCCGACGAGCGCACGCTGCTGCCCGACGCGGTCGAATTGGTCCGGGCCGCCGAGCAATTGGTCGACGACGGGTTCGTCGTTCTGCCTTACACCAACGACGACCCGGTGCTGGCCCGCCGGCTCGAGGACGCCGGCTGCGCGGCGGTGATGCCGTTGGGCTCGCCGATCGGTACCGGACTGGGCATCACCAACCCGCACAACATCGAGATGATCGTCGCCCGGGCCGGCGTTCCGGTGGTGCTCGACGCCGGCATCGGGACGGCCAGCGACGCCGCGCTGGCAATGGAATTGGGTTGCGATGCCGTGCTTTTGGCCACCGCGGTGACCCGCGCCGCCGATCCCGCGGCGATGGCGGCCGCGATGGCCGCCGCCGTCACCGCCGGCTACCTGGCCCGCCGGGCCGGGCGGATCCCCAAGCGCTTCTGGGCGCAGGCGTCCAGCCCGCAACGATGAAACGGTATGTGGCCATTGGCAGTTCGATGGCCGCCGGTCCGGGCATCGGGCCCCGCGCCAAGGGGGCGCCCTGGGGTTCGGGCCGCTCGGCGCGCAACTATCCGCACCTGGTCGCCCGGCGCTGCGGCCTCGACCTGGTAGACGTCACCTTTTCCGGCGCGACCACCGCCCACGTGCTCGTCGACCGCCAGCGCGGCACGCCACCCCAGATCGACGCGGTGGACGGCTCCGAACGCCTGGTGACGATCACGATCGGCGGCAACGACGTCGGCTACGTTCCGCTGCTGATGGCCGCCTCGTTGCCGCGGGCCCTGCGGCGGCTGCCGTTGCTCGGGCCGCGGATGGCCGAACTGCTGGACGTCGATGCGCGCAATCGGGCCCTCGACGCGGTGTTCGAATCGTTGTGCGCGGTCGGGGTCGCGGTGCGCGATCGCGCACCGCGGGCCCGGGTGTTGTTCGTCGACTACCTCACCGTCCTGCCGCCCGCGGGCACGCGGGCCGCCCCGCTGTCGGAGGCGGACGCCGACCTCGGCCGCCACGTGGCCGCCACACTGGAACGGCTCACCGCCGACGCGGCGGCGGCCACGGGCTGCGAGGTGGTCCGCG
>NZ_GG770553.1:1259813-1265529 GCF_000164135.1 Mycobacterium parascrofulaceum ATCC BAA-614
GGTGGTCCGCGCCGCGGCCGCCAGCCGCGACCACCACGCGTGGTCGGCCGAGCCCTGGACCACGAGACCCGGTGTGCCGCTTCCGGGCCGGGCGGCGCCGCTGCACCCGAACGCCGCGGGGATGAGCGCCGCGGCCGAACTGGTGTGTGCGCTGTGGTGACGGGTCAGCCGTTGGTGCGCCACCACTGGTATAGGGCGTTGACGTCGGCGTTGGGCGACGTCAGGTGGCCCAGCACATTCTTGGCGTCGGTGGTCCACGTCAACGTCGCGTAGTTCTTGTAGGTGCCGCAGGCGATCTGGCCGCCCGTCTGGCCGTTCTGCTTCCAGGTGCCCGGCGACTGCCCGGCGTCCCCGCAGGCGGCCAGCGACACGTCCTTGATGGTGGAACTGAACGCGGACGCCAGGTTCGTGCCGTTGGAGAACAGGGCGTAGACGCCGGAGCCCGGTCCGTTGGGGTCGGGGCTCTGCCCGCACAGCAGCTCGGCCAGCTCACCGGACTCGGTCAACTCCTGCGGCTTGCAGTTGTTGAGGCCGTAGCCCTTCGACAGGTTGGCGGCCAGGGTGTTCATATCGGTGGCGTTGCCGGTGTTGGGTTCCGCGACCGCGGGTGCGCTTCCCGCGAAAGCCAAACCGCCGGTGAGGGCTGCGGCCGACACGGCCCGCAGCGCGGTGTTCAGATGTGACATTTTCGTTGACTCCCTATGGTTGTTGGATGGGTGATGCCGAAATTCATTGCCCCCCAACCGTCGTCAGCCGTTGGCGCGCCACCACTGGTAGAGTGCCGCCGCGTCGGTGTTCGACCCGCGGATATAGCTCAAGATGTTCTTGGCGTCGTTGGTCCAGATGATCTCGGCGGCGTTGCGGTATGTCCCACACGCCACCTGTCCGGCGTTGGCGCTGTTGCTGCCCTGGTGCCAGTTGGTGGGCGACTGGCCGCTGTCCCCGCAGGCGCTCAGGACGTCGTCTTTGATGCTGGCGCTGAACGAGCGGGCCAGGTTGTCGCCGTTGTCGAACAGGATGTATTTGGCCTGAATCGGCCCGCTCGGGTCGGGGCTCTGGGCGCAGGTCAGCGACGCCAGTTCGCCGGTGGTGATGCTTTGGGCGGTGCAGTTGTTCAGCCCGTAGCCCTTCGACAGCGATGCCGCCAGCGTGTTGAGGTCCGACGAGCTACCGGTGTCGGCCGGATCAGCGGTTGCCGTCACCGTGCCCGCTAAGGCGCAACCGCCGGCGAGCACCGTGGCCGTCGCGGCCCGCAGGGCGTTGCTGAGATGGGGCATCGTCTGGCTCCTCAGCGGTCGTCGAACCGGCGTCGCCCGCCGGGGGGAACATGCTTCCGCTAAGTAGGGATCGTAGGGATATGTCCTGAGGAAGCAACACATTCCGCTGGCAATTGTCTGTCAGGGCATGCTTTTCGGCGGCGCGTCGCAGCGCCCGTCCGGAGCCGATTTCGAAAGGCGCAGGGGATCAATGGCTTTCGCCGGGCCGCCACGGATGGTCCGGCGGGGAACGGGGGTTGAACCGACGAGGCCGTCGCGCCGCATGTCAGCGGCCCCGCGGGGATTTTCAAATTGCTAGTGCCGCCGCGACCCTGCTCGGGTATGGTTAGCACCGCTTTACGCCAGCTAACTTCTCGGGACTGGAGAATCCATGACGCAACCGCCGGCACCACCCCTCCGCCGCCTGGTTACCCGCCGCAGCAGCCCGCCGGGCAAGCGCCGAACAACTATCTGGTGTGGTCGATCCTGGTGACCCTGTTCTGCTGTCTGCCCTTCGGAATCGTGGCGATCGTCAAATCCAGCCAGGTCAACGGTCTCTGGGCGCAGGGCCGGTACGCCGAGGCGCAGGCGTCGGCCGACAGCGCCAAGAAGTGGGTGATCTGGTCGGCGGTGATCGGGGTCGTCGTGGGCATCATCTACGGCATCTTGATGGCGGTCGGCGCGCTGAACACCAACACCAACGCGGCGCTCGCCGCGATGTTCTGAGCCCGGTTCGCGACCATGGTGACCCGCCACGGTTCGGCGCAACTGAGCGTGGGCGCGCCACTGCTGGTGGCCGCGTCGACGACGCTGATGTGCGCCGCGATCTGGGCGGGTGACCCGACCACCCCCAACGGTCCGCTGCCGGTGTGTCCCACCAAGGCGCTGCTGGGGATCGACTGTCCGGGATGCGGCAGCCTGCGCATGCTGTACTCCCTGATGCACGGCAACATCATGGCGGCCGCCAGGTTCAACGCGCTGGGCCTGGCGGCCGTCGTGCTGCTGGTGTGGGCGTACCTCGCCTGGACCTACGGCCGAATCACGGGCAGACGGATCCGGAGCTGGCAACACGGCCGCTGGACGGCGGCGGTGACGCTGGGCTTGGTCACGGTGTGGTTTGTGGTGCGCAACATCCCCTTTCCGCCGTTCAGCGCGCTGCGCGTCTGATACCGCCGTGTCCTGATCCGCCCCGCCTCCGCCGCGGATTAACCTGGGCGCGATGGTGCACAAATTCACGACGATCCCGGCGGCGCTCGCGGTGGCCGGCCTGACCGCATTCTCGGCCGCATGCCTCCACCGGCCGGCCGACTCCCAGCCGGGCAACCCCGCCGCCTTCGCCGGCGCGTTGCACGACAAGGTCACGACCGACGCGATGATGGCCCACCTGGCAAAGCTCCAGGACATTGCCAACGCGAACAACGGCACCCGCGCGGTGGGCACCCCCGGCTACGAGGCCAGCGTCGACTACGTGGTAAACACCTTGCGCGGCAGCGGTTTCGACGTGCAGACGCCCGAATTCTCGGCGCGGGTGTTCCACGGCGACAAGCCGGAGGTGACCGTCGGCGGCCAGCCGGTGGAGGCCCACGCGCTCGACTTCAGCCTCGGCACGCCGCCGGACGGCGTGAGCGGGCCGCTGGTGGCCCTGCCCGCCACCAACGGCCCCGGGTGCGCGCCCTCGGATTACGGCAACCTCCCGATGCGGGGGGCCGTGGTCCTGGTGGACCGCGGCACGTGCCCCTTCGCGCAGAAGGAGGACGTCGCGGCGCAGCGCGGCGCGATCGCGATGATCATCGCCGACAACGTCGACGAGCAGCAGATGGGTGGCACCCTGGGGCCGGACACGGACGTCAAGATCACGGTGGTGAACGTGACCAAGTCCGTGGGCGTGCAATTGCGCAACCGGCCGGGGCCCACCACGATCAAGCTGAACGCGAGCGTGCAGAGCTTCAAGGCCCGCAACGTGATCGCGCAGACCAGGACCGGCTCGACGAGCAACGTCGTGATGGCGGGCGCGCACCTGGACAGCGTGGCCGCCGGGCCGGGCATCAACGACAACGGTTCGGGAGTGGCCGCCGTGCTGGAAACAGCGCTGCGGCTGGGGAATTCGCCGCAGGTGCGCAACGCGGTGCGGTTCGGATTCTGGGGCGCGGAGGAACTTGGGCTGATCGGGTCGCGCAACTACGTCGAATCGCTGGACCTGACAGCACTCAAAAGCATTGCGCTGTACCTGAATTTCGACATGCTGGCCTCGCCGAACCCCGGCTACTTCACCTATGATGGGGACCAGTCGCTGCCGGCCGACGTGCGCGGCCAGCCGGTGGTGCCCGAAGGGTCGGCCGGCATCGAACGCACTCTGGTCGCTTACCTGAAGTCCGCCGGGAAGACGGCGCAGGACACGGCGTTCGACGGCCGATCGGACTACGACGGCTTCACGCTCGCGGGCGTCCCCGCCGGGGGCCTGTTCTCCGGCGCCGAGGTGAAGATGTCCGCGGACCAAGCCAAGTTGTGGGGCGGGACCGCCGACCAGCCGTTCGACCCCAACTACCACCAGAAGACCGACACCCTCGATCACATCGACCGCGCCGCGCTGGGCATCAACGGCGGTGGCGTCGCCTACGCGGTCGGCCTGTACGCCCAGGACGTCGGCGGCCACAACGGGGTACCCACCATGGACGACCGCACCCGCCACCTGCTGACGAAGCCATGACCCGACGGCTGGTCGCGACGTTGCTGCTGGCGACCGCGCTGCTCGCGGGTTGCTCGCCGGCGCGGCGGGGATCACCCGCCGCCGCACCGGATTTGGGCCGTGCCCTGGCGGGGAAGGTGACCGTCGACGGGATGTTCGCCCATCTGCGGGCGCTGCAGAACATCGCCGACGCCAACAAGGGAAACCGGGCCGACGGCACGCCGGGTTACGACGCCAGCGTCGACTATGTCGCGAAAGCGCTGCGCGACAAGGGTTTCGAGGTGCTGACGCCGCAGTTCGACCGCCTGTACGCCGTGTCGCCCGGCAAGCCGGCGGTGACGGTCGGCGGCCGCAGCCACGCCGTGGATCAGGCGTCGCTGTTGGTCCAGACACCGCCGGGCGGTTTGACCGGGCAGCCCGTCCGCCCGCGCCAGCCGTCGGGCTGCGCCGCGGGCGACTACCCGGCCGCGCTGCCCAAGGGGTCGATCGCCGTCGTCGACGATGCCCGTTGTTCGGTGGTGGACAAGCAGAACAGCGCGGTGGCCAGGGGTGCGGCCGCGCTGGTCGTGCTCAGCGCACCCGCCGGGCGGGGCGCCCCGCCGAGCCTGTTCACCCCGGGCTACTTCAAGCAGTTGACCGTGCCCGTCGCGGTTGCGGGGGGCTCGGCGGCGAGCGCGCTCGCCGGCGCCACCGCCCCCGTCCGCCTGGTGCTGGACGCCCGCAACGTCAAGATCACCTCACGAAACGTGCTGGCGCAGACCAAGACCGGCTCGGCGCACGAAGTGATCATGGTGGGCGCGCATCTCGACGGGCCGCGCGGCGGCCCGGGCATCAACGACGACGGATCCGGCGTGGCCGCGGTGCTGGAAACGGCGCTGCAACTGGGCCCGCTGGCGCCGGTGAACAACGCGGTGCGGTTCGCGTTCTGGGGCGCCGACGAGGACGGTCTCAACGGCGTCATGGACTACGTGTTCGGCATGAACGGCGATCAGCTCAACGACATCGCGATGTACCTGAACTTCACCACGCTGGGTTCGCCCAACGCCGGCTTCTTCACCGAAGACGGCGACCAGTCCGGCCCGCCGGCAGCCGGGGTGACCTACGCCGACGTTCCCGACGGGTCGGCCGGCATCGAACGCACGCTGGCCGGCTATCTGAACCTGGCCGGGAAGCGGCCCGCGGACATGCCGCTGAGCACCCTGGCCGACTACCACCCGTTCATGGTTGCGGGCGTGCCGATCGGGGGCCTCACTTCCGGGGCCTCGCAACCGAAAACCACCGTGCAGGCCCGACTGTGGGGCGGGCAGGCCGGGGTGCCGTTCGACCCGAACTATCAGGGGCCCCGCGAAACGGCCGACAACATCAACCGCGACGCGCTGGCCGTCATGGGTGCCGGCGTCGCCTACGCGGTGGGCAGCTACGCGGAGTCCGTCGGCGGCGTGAACGGCGTGCCGCCGCACGACAAGCGGCATCGCACCCGGGTGCCGTAGCCGCTGGTCGGAGACCTGTCGTGGGCCCGTGGCATACTCGAACACATGTTCGATACACGGGTGTACGATTACTGGGAGCCGCCGCGGTGTGAGCGCTCGCGGGCGTTGGTGGATCGGATGTGCGCGTCGTGGCGGTTGGAGGCGCGGGTGGTCGCCGAGCGGTTGGATGCGATCGGGGAGTTGTTCGAGCTGCGGCGCGCCCAGCGCGGTGAAGAGGCGGATTGGGCGGTGGACACTTGGGCGGCGGTGGGTGCCGAGGTGGCCGCGGCGTTTCAGGTCAGCTT
>NZ_GG770553.1:1265918-1282442 GCF_000164135.1 Mycobacterium parascrofulaceum ATCC BAA-614
CCCTGGCGGACACGGTGTGTGCGCATGACCCGCGCAGCCGAGACCAGCTGCGCGCTGATGCGCTCGGGGCGCTGGCGGCTTCGGGCGATCGGCTGGGCTGCCGCTGCGGTCGGGCTGACTGTGCGGCCGCCCAGCGGCCCGCGACCTCGCCGGTGGTCATTCATGTGGTCGCCGAGCGGGCCAGCGTCGAGGGTCGCGGGTCGGCTCCGGGCTCGGAGCTGGGCGCCGACGGGCTGATCTCTGCCGAGCTGATCGCGGAGTTGGCCGGCTCGGCCAGGCTCGTCGCGGTGGGCGCCCCGACGCAAGCCGAGCCGCGCTACACGCCCTCGGCCGGGCTGGCCGATTTCGTGCGGTGCCGGGATCTGACGTGTCGGGCGCCGGGGTGTGACCGCCCGGCCGTCGCCTGCGACATCGACCACACGATCCCGTATGCCCAGGGTGGCCCGACGCATGCGTCGAACCTGAAAGTCCTGTGCCGCCAACATCATTTGCTCAAGACGTTCTGGGGTTGGCGCGACGAACAGCTGCCCGACGGCACGCTGATCTGGCGGCTGCCCGACGGGCACACCTACGTCACCACCCCGGGCAGCGCGTTGCTGTTCCCCACGCTGTGCGCGCCCACCGGCGACCCGCCGCTCACGCCCGTCCCGGTCGCCGAGCGCTGCGGGCAGCGCACCGCGATGATGCCGCTGCGCACCCGCACCCGCGCCCAGAACCGGGCCCAGCGCATCGCCACCGAACGCCACCACAACCGCCAAGCCCGGCTGACCACCCCACCCGCCGTGCCGACCAGCGCGTCGCCCCCCGGCACCGCACCCTCCGGCCCCGCGCCCCCCGACGACGAACCGCCGCCCTTCTAGGGCATGCCCGGCCCCATCATCCGGCCGCAGCCCATCGACTGTCGCATCGTGGCGGGCATCCCGTCCTGCACGAACCCGGTGACCTCCCGCGCGTGCGCGCGGATGACGTCGCCGAGGGCGGGGTCGTCGGTGGTCTCCTCGGCGATCACGCCCTTCGGTGTGAACGTGAGCTGGCGGCGGTAGCCGCCGGCCTGACGGAAAAGGGTCGGCAGGCTTTCGCTCATGCAGCGGACCTCGATGCCCTGATCGAGGTGGGCGTACATGCTCGAGACGTGCGCCTGCAGTTGGGCGGCCAGGGCCGGGGAATCCGATTCGGTGGTGGTGCGCACGCCACCGGGGATGTCCTCGACGACGCGCCGTATTTCGCTGTGTCGCATGAACATTTGCATGTAGCGCCGCATTTCCATGGGGCCGGCGCCCATGCAACCGCCGCCGTCCGTCAGGCGGATGGCCGCCGTGGGCGGCGGAAGGGCGCCGCGGCCCAGGTAGCCGAGGGTGCCGCCCGCGCCGAGCACTCCGAACGCGGCAAGGGCCGCACGTCGCGTCAATCCAGCCATAGCCCCTCCGGAACACTCGTCCAGGCGATCAGACAAGTCGACCAGACCAGCACCGCGCCCTCTAGGGCCAATGGTCCCTACCCCCGGTGGGTATGCGTATGGGACCATTCGAGGATGACGCAGAATCCTGAAACCAGTGCCGGATCGACCACCGTCACCGACCAACCCGGGGACACGCACCGATCCGGCGAGCACAGTCGGCTGGGTCAAGTGGTCGCGTGGGTGGTCATCGTCGCCGGTGTCGTATTCGTCGCCGCGGTGATCTTCTTCACGGGACTGTTCCTGGGCTGGTCGTCAAGCGGCCACTACGGGTGGCACCACGGGTACGGCGGCGGGCGTGGCGGTACCTGCCCCATGATGGGGCCCGGCGGCATGATGGGGCCCGGTGGCATGGGGTCGGGCGGCATGATGGGGCCCGGTGGCATGGGGTCGGGCGGCATGATGGGGCCCGGTGGCATGGGCCCGGGTGGCCCGACGGGACCTCAGCAAACGCCGACGCCGAGCGCGCCGCGCCCCTAGCGAAGTTCGCTGTTCCGAAACTGATTCCGGCCCGGCGTTTCCCGTTCGCCCACCGGTAATCCGCCCGGCATCCCCGCCTCGCCGCACCGCGACGGCCGTTCGCGTGCCGTGGTCATTCGGGCTGTCATAGTTAGCCAACCGCTCTAGAATGAGACCCTTTGGTGCTGCCCCGCAGCCGGGTCGGGATGAGGTTGGTATGAACAGCCATGCGCGCATTCGACGTCAGCCGGCCGGTGGCCGTCCCCGCGGGGCGGCCGCCTTGCTCCGGACGGCGTCGATCTGTGCGGCGGCGGCAATCGTGGTGGCCGGCTGCACATCTTTCGTCGGCGGGCGCGCCTTATCCATGCTCAACGACCCCTTCCGGGTGGGCGGCCTGCCCGCGACGAACGGCCCCAGCGGGATCCGCCCGAACGCGCCCGACCCGACCGGCACGGTGGTCAACACCGACCACGGCGCGATCGACAAGCTTTCGTTGCTGTCGGTCAACGACATCGAGGAATACTGGAAGTCGGTGTACGGCCAATCCCTGAAGGGCAGTTTCGTCCCGGTCGGCAAGATGGTGTCGTACAACTCCAACTCTCCGTCGAGCCCCATCGTTTGCCACAACGACACCTACAAACTCGTCAACGCCTTCTACACGTCGCGCTGCAACCTGATCGCCTGGGACCGTGGGGTGTTCATGCCGGTCGCGCAGAAGTACTTCGGCGACATGTCCGTCAACGGTGTGCTGGCCCACGAATTCGGCCACGCCCTGCAGAACATGGCCAAGCTGGTCACCAGGCGCGACCCCACCATCGTGCACGAGCAGCAGGCCGACTGCTTCGCGGGCGTCTACCTGTTCTGGGTCGCCGACGGCAAGTCGCCGCGGTTCACCCTGAGCACCGCCGACGGGCTCGACCACGTGCTGGCGGGGATCATCACCACCCGGGACCCCGTGATCGACAGCGAGACCGAGAACGACGACGAACACGGGTCGGCCCTGGACCGCATCAGCGCCTTCCAGATGGGTTTCCTCGCCGGCGCCTCCGCCTGCGCTGGCATCGACAGGAAGGAGATCGAGCAGCGCCGCGGCGACCTGCCCAACGCGCTGCGGGTCGACAGCAGCACCGGAAACCCCGAAACCGGTGAGGTGCCGATCGACCAGGACACCCTCTCCTCCCTGATGGAGCTGCTCGGAAAGATCTTCACCCCGAAGAACCCGCCGGCGTTGTCCTACCAGCCGGCCAATTGCCCGGACGCGAAGCCCAGCCCGCCGGCGTCCTATTGCCCGGCCACCAACACGATCGTGGTCGACCTGCCCAAGCTCGCGGTGATGGGCAAGGTCGCCGACGAGAACGAGCAGACGCTGCCGCAGGGCGACGACACGGCGCTGTCGGTCGTGATGTCGCGGTACGCGCTGGCCGTCCAGCACGAACGCGACCTGGCCATGCAGAGCCCGTGGACCGCGCTGCGCACGGCCTGCCTGACGGGCGTGGTGCATCGCAAGATGGCCGAACCCATCGAGCTGTCGTCGCAGAAACAATTGCTGTTGACGGCCGGCGATCTCGACGAGGCGGTGGCCGGCTTGTTGACCAACCACCTCGTCGCCAGCGACGCCGACGGCACCAGCGTGCCGGCCGGCTTCACCCGGATAGCGGCGTTCCGCGGCGGCGTCGCCGGGAACATGGACGCCTGCTACTCCCGCTACCCGGGCTGACGGAAACCATCCCGGCTCAACCGATCTCGGTGAGCTTGGGGATCACCTCGTCGCCGAGGCGGCGGATGAAGCCGACGGGGTCCGGGTTGCCGGGAAAGGGGCCGGCATTGACCAGCTCGACGCCCAGCGCGGCGAAGCGCTCGACGGTCCCGAAGTATCCGTCGAGGTCGTCGAACGGGTTCACGAACAGGCCCACCGTCTTGCGGATCTCGCCCGGGTCGCGACCGACAGCGTCGCAGTGGCGGTTCAGCACCTCGACCTTGCGCCCGAACTCAGCGGGCTCGGTCACGGTGCTGTTCCAGATGTCGGCGTACTGCGCGACCAGGCGGAGCGTCTTCTTCTCGCCGTCGCCGCCGATCAGGACCGGCGGCCGCCGAATCGGTTGCGGCGCACAGATGGTCTCGGCCAACTGGTAGTGCTTGCCCCGGTACGGGCCGTCGTCGTCGCTCCACATCTGCCGGCAGATCTGCAGCGTCTCTTCGAGCATCTCGAAGCGCTGGCCCACCGGCGGATAGGGGAAGCCGAGGGCGGCGTGCTCGCGGTCGTACCACGCCGCCCCGAGCCCGAGCATCGCGCGGCCCTGCGACAAGACGTCCAGTGTGGTGACCGCCTTGGCGAGCAGTCCCGGATAGCGATAGGTGACCCCGGTGACCAGCAGGCTCAGCTCGATCCCGGTGGTCTGCCCGGCCAGAAAGCCCAGTGAGGTGTAGCCCTCGAGGAACGGGTCCTCCGCGCGCCCCACGTTCTCCATCTGGAAGAAGTGGTCGGCCAGCGTGAACAGCGTCGCCCCGCCCTGCTCGGCGGCCTTGGCCGCGTCGGCCAGGGTGGGGCCCAGCGCCGCCGGGTCCCCGGGCAGAAAATCGATGAAGTGCGCTCCTAATTCCATTGCGGCCCTTGTCCTCTCGTCATTCGGTCAAGCGCTCTAGCAGAACCAGGGCGTCGAGGATGACGCGGCGCTCGCGTTCGGAGTACCGCTCGTGGATGGCGCGTGCCAGCCACTCCTCGCTGACCTGCCGGTTGCTCTCGGCGCGCCGCCGGCCCGCGGCGGTCAACGAAATCAGCTGCCGCCGTTTGTCTTCCGGGTCGGGCCTGCGCTCGATGAGTCCCCGCTGCTTGAGGGCGGCCACTATCGTGGCCATGGACTGTGGACGCACCCGCTCGGCCGAGGCCAGGCCGCTCGCCGACGAGGGCCCGTCTTTCCAGAGCCGGTTGAGCACCGCGGTCTGCGAGGGCGTCAGGTCGCCGTCGGTGGCGAGTTCCCGTAGGCGCCGTCGCAGCCGGCTGAAGACCACCCGCAGATCGCGGGCCGCAGCCGCCGCCGATTCGCTGATGCCGTCCACAAGATCAGTCTAAACTGATCAGTCCAAGCTGTCTAATTGCGTCCGAGCAGTTGCAGTGCCGCCTCGACCGCCAGCGCCGCCACGTTCAGCGTCTTGGATCGCAGATCGTGCCGCGCCCCGGCGATCTCGACGACGGCGGTCGTGCCGGTGACCAGCGCGGCGGCGGCGCGCAATTCGTCGGGCGTGCCGAACGGGTCCGACGTCCCGTGCGTGAACACCGTCGGGACCCTGATGTCGGGCAGGTGCTCGGTGCGGGCGCGTTCCGGCTTCCCCGGCGGATGCACCGGATACGAGAACAGCGTCAGTAGGTCGACTTCAACGGGAGAAGCCTCGCGGGCGGCCACCACCATGGACGTCAGCCGCCCGCCGTAGGAATGCCCCCCCGCGATGACCGGGCCGTCGGCCAGCCCGCGGCACAACGTGATCGCCTCGACGATCCCCGCCCGGTCGGCGGCGGCCGAGCCCGACGGCGGTCCGGTGGGCCGGCGGCGGCGGTAGGGCAGGTTGTACCGCACCGCCAGCCAGCCGCGTCGTGCCCATTCGTCGCAAACCTGTTGCAGCAGCGGTGAGTCCCGGTTCCCGCCGGCGCCATGGGTCAGGACCACCACCCCGGCGGGCGGCCCGTCGGGTTCGTGCGCCACACCGGCGATCTGGTCGAGGTTCACACGCCCGCCGACGATGCGGTCCGGTACGGACTGAGGTGGAGGCGGGCAATCATGACAGCCGGAACAGGGGTGAGACGGGCCCGTGGCCGTGGCCCAGCGGATACGAGGCGCGCAGACACTCGGTGACCCACCGCTTCCCGAACCCGACCGCGTCGGGGACGGTGAAGCCGTGCGCCAGCGCGCAGGCGATGGCGGCGGCCAGGGTGTCGCCACCGCCGTGATCGTTGCCGCCGGGCAACCGCTCGGAGTCGAATTCGTGCCAGGCGGCCCCGTCGTAGAGCAGGTCGCAGCTGCGGTCGGAGGAACGGAGGTGGCCGCCCTTGACCAGCGCCCAGCGCGGGCCCAGCGCGTGCAGCGCCTCGGCGGCCGCCCGCTGCGACTCCGCGTCCACCACGTCGATCCCCACCAGCAGCCGCACCTCGTCCAGGTTCGGCGTGACCAGGGTGGCCAGCGGAAACAGTTGCCCGCGAAGGGAATCCAGCGCGGACTCCGCCAGCAACGCGTCGCCGTGCATGGACGCGCACACCGGGTCGACCACGAGCGGAACCGTCAGCCCGAGCCGGCGCCAGGTGTCGGCCACCGCCGCGATGATGGCCGACGACGCCAGCATGCCCGTCTTGGCGGCCTGGACGCCGATATCGGTGACCACCGCCTCGATCTGGTCGGCGACGACGCCGGCGGGCACCTCGTGAAAGCCCTTGACCCCCAGCGTGTTCTGCACCGTGACCGCGGAGACCGCGACACAGGCGTGCACGCCCAGCAGCGCCATGGTGCGCATGTCGGCCTGAATGCCCGCGCCGCCGCCCGAATCCGATCCGGCGATGGACAGCACCCGCGCGGGGGTGGCGCCCGGCGGCGGTAGCGGCAGGTAGCTCACTGGGTGATCGGCAGGTACACCCGGTTGCCGTGTTCGGCGAACTCGCGCGACTTCTCGGCCATGCCCTCGCTCATGACCGCCTCGATCGCCTCCTCGCTGTCGAGCCCGTGCTCGGCGGCGTAGGCCCGGACGTCGGCGGTGATCCGCATGGAGCAGAACTTGGGCCCGCACATCGAGCAGAAGTGCGCCGTCTTTGCGGGCTCGGCCGGCAGTGTCTCGTCGTGGAATTCCCGCGCGGTGTCGGGGTCCAGCGACAGCGCGAACTGGTCGTTCCAGCGGAACTCGAAGCGGGCCGTCGACAGCGCGTCGTCGCGTTCCTGCGCGCGCGGGTGTCCCTTGGCCAGGTCCGCCGAGTGCGCCGCGATCTTGTAGGCGATCACGCCGTCCTTGACGTCCTTGCGGTCCGGCAGCCCGAGGTGTTCCTTCGGGGTGACGTAGCACAGCATCGCGGTGCCCGCCTGGGCGATGATCGCCGCGCCGATCGCCGAGGTGATGTGGTCGTAGGCCGGCGCGATGTCGGTGGCCAGCGGGCCCAGCGTGTAGAACGGCGCCTCCTCGCACAGCTCCTCTTCCAGGCGCACGTTCTCCACGATCTTGTGCATCGGGACGTGGCCCGGCCCCTCGATCATCACCTGCGCGCCATGGGCTTTCGCGATCTTCGTCAGCTCGCCCAGCGTGCGCAGCTCGGCGAACTGGGCGGCGTCGTTGGCGTCGGCGATCGAGCCCGGCCGCAGCCCGTCACCGAGGGAGAAGGTGACGTCGTAGCGGGCGAAGATGTCGCAGAGCTCCTCGAAGTTGGTGTACAGGAACGACTCCGTGTGATGGGCCAGGCACCACGCCGCCATGATCGAGCCGCCGCGGGAGACGATCCCGGTGACCCGCTTGGCCGTCAGCGGCACGTACCGCAGCAGCACGCCGGCGTGCACGGTCATGTAGTCCACGCCCTGCTCGCACTGCTCGATCACGGTGTCGCGGTAGATCTCCCAGGTCAGTGCGGTCGGATCGCCGTTGACCTTCTCCAGCGCCTGGTAGATGGGCACCGTGCCGACCGGCACCGGGGAGTTGCGCAGGATCCATTCGCGGGTTTCGTGGATGTTGCGGCCGGTGGACAGGTCCATGATGGTGTCGGCGCCCCAGCGGGTGGCCCACACCATCTTGTCGACCTCCTCGGCGATCGACGACGTCACCGCGGAGTTGCCGATGTTGGCGTTGACCTTGACCGCGAAGGCCTTGCCGATGATCATCGGCTCGCTCTCGGGGTGGTTGTGGTTGGCCGGGATCACCGCGCGGCCGCGGGCGACCTCGTCGCGCACCAGTTCGGCGGGCATGTCCTCGCGGGCGGCGATGTAGGCCATCTCGGCGGTGATCTCGCCGGCCCGGGCCCGCTGCAGCTGGGTACCACGGTCGCGGACCACCCCCGGGCGCGGGGACAGGCCGGAGGCGAGATCGATGACCGCGTCCGCGTCTGTGTAGGGGCCCGACGTGTCGTAGAGGTCGAAGTGGTCCCCGGTGGACAGGTGCACGCGCCGGAAGGGGACTCGCGCGCCGGGGAACCCGTCCAGTTCGCGGTAAACCTTGCTACTGCCGGCGATGGGTCCGGTGGTCACCGACGCGTCGACGGTTCCGGGAAGGACATCAGTCATTTTTTCATCTCCCTACGCCGGCATTACCCGGTCAGGTTCGTACGGTCGACGGCCGCAAGCCGTCCTCTCAGCGCATTCGCCGTGCGCTCCCGCGTTGTGGATGGTCCGCAGGCGACGTTACCCCCACCCGGGGCCGCCTGGCATGTGGGCGGGCCATTTGGCCGGGGCAGTAGCCGATGGGATCCCCTGAATGGAAAAATGCAAACGTGCGACAGCCAGGGGACACGGACGGGGCGACACCCGCCGGATCCCGCAGCCAACAGCCGGGCCCGGTCGAGGCGGTGGCCCGGCATCTGAACGTCGGCACCTTCCGTTTCTGGTTCATCGGTGAGCGCTGGGAGTGGTCCGACGAGGTGGCCAGGATGCACGGCTACGAACCGGGAAGCGTCGAGCCGACGACGAGGCTGTTGTTGTCGCACAAGCACCCCGACGATCGCGCGCACGTCCAGGAGGTGCTCGACTTCGCGCTGCAGTCCGCGGAGTCGTTCTCCAGCCGGCACCGGTTCATCGACACCGCCGGCAACGTGCACGACGCGATCGTCGTCGCCGACCGCATGCACGACGACTCGGGCGCCGTGGTGGGGACCGCGGGCTATTACATCGACCTCACCAACACCTTCGACGAGACGCGGCAGGAGGTGCTCGACGAGGCGCTCCCGGACCTCTTCGAAAGCCGCGCGGCGATCGAGCAGGCCAAGGGTGTGCTGATGTTCGTCTACCGGGTCAGCGCCGAGCAGGCCTTCCGTGTGCTGCAGTGGCGATCGCAGGAGACCAACGTGAAACTGCGGGCGCTGGCCCGGCAACTGCTCGCGGAGGTGACGACGCTGGACGGCGCGACGACCACGCTGCAGAGTCAGTTCGATCACCTGCTGCTGACGGTGCACGAACGGATATCCGCCGAGTCCACTGGGTAACCAGGGGAATACGCGAACGCGGCAGCCCGCAAACAGTTAGTGTTCCTACACTCCGAGCGGCGCGGTCGCGCCTCGGGCACGACTGCGAAAGGCGCTGAGTTGTTGGCGGTGGAACACGAGGCACTCGAGGACGCTGTGGTGGTGCGCGTTAGCGGCGGCGTCGACTCCAGTACCGTCGATGAGGTAACCGCCCACCTGACCGCCGCCCTCAAACTGGCCGGGACGCACCCGGCCCGGCTGGTCGTCGTGGACCTGCAAGCCGTGGACTTCTTCGGCAGCGCGGCGCTGAACGCGGTGCTCGAGTGTCACGACGAAGGCAAGGAAGCCGGTACGGCGGTCCGCCTGGTGGCCGATCACGACCAGGTGCTTCGTCCGATCCAGGTGACCGAGCTGGACGGCATCCTCGACATCTATCCCACGCTGTCTGACGCGTTGCAACGCAAGCGACAGCAATGACCCCGGCGCTGCCGGCCGACTTGGCGGCTGCGGTCGGTTTGGGCGGCGAGGTGGGCCGCCGGTTCGCCGAATTCGACTGGGACGCCCACCCGTTGGGGCCGCCGCAGGAGTGGTCGCGCGAGATCCGGTCCGCCGTGGCGGTCGCCCTGACGTCGCGCTTTCCCATCGTGCTCTGGGTTGGCCGGGATCTCTTCCTGATATACAACGACGCCTACGCGCAGATCCTGGGGGACAAACATCCGGCGGCGCTGGGTTGTCCCGCCGATCAGGTGTGGTGGGAGATCTGGCAGCAGATCTCCCCGATGCTCGTCAGCGTCCTGGACACCGGCGTCGCGACCTGGTCCGACGACCTGATGCTGCCGCTGATGACCGGCGGGCAGGCCCAGGAGCGGTACTTCACCTTCACCTACAGCCCCATCGTCGGCGACGACGGCGTCGTCACCGCCATCTTCTGCGCGGTGATCGAAACGACCGACCGGGTGTTGAGCGAGCGGCGGCTGCAGTTGCTCAACGCGGTGGCGACCGCTGTGATGGACGCGCACACCATCGACGACGCGGTCGCCGGCGCCGTCGCGGTGTGCGGCGCGCAGCCGCTGGACCTGCCGTTCGTCGCCGTGTACGTGGCCGGTGAAGGGAAGGGGGCGCGCGTCAGCACCCTGCGCGGGGCCACGCCGTCCGTCCGCGCGCTGCTGCCGGGCTCGCTGGCCGAGCTCACGGGTGAGGACGCCGCGCCGCGCGCCCGGGCCGCGCGCGTCATCGACCGGCTGGAGGGCGTCATCCCCGGCATCACAAAGCTTTTCGGCGAAACCTGTCCGCGTCAGGCCCTGGTGCTACCGCTCGCTGAAACGTCGAACGCCGGGGCGGTGGTGATCGGGGTCAGTCCCCTTCGTCCCCTCGATTCGATGTACCGCGCGTTCTGCCAACTACTGACCGACCAGCTGTCGGCGGCGCTGGCCTCCGCCGTCTCGTACGAACAGCAACGGCAGCGGGCCGACGCGCTGGCCGAGCTGGACCGGGCCAAGACGGCGTTTCTGACCAACGTCAGCCACGAATTCCGCACCCCGCTGACGCTGCTCCTCGGTCCGCTCGACGATGCGCTCGCCGAAGCGGCGCCGGCAAGCGTGCTGGCGGACCGGCTGAGCACCGCGGGCCGCAACGCCCGGCGCCTGCAGCGTCTGGTCGACTCGCTGCTCGATTTCTCCCGCATCGAGGCCGGCCGCGCCACCGCGAAGCTGGCGTGCACCGACGTCGGCGCGCTGACCGCCCACATCGCGTCGTCGTTCAGCGAGCTGTGCCACCGGGCGGGGCTCGATCTCGTGGTGGACTGCTCCCCGGCGCCGGCCGACCTCGACCCGGGCATGTGGGAGACCATCGTCTTGAATCTTCTTTCGAATGCGGTGAAATACACTCTGCACGGGTCGATTTCGGTCCGGGTGCGCGCCGAACCGGCGCACTGCGTCGTCACCATTCGCGACACCGGGGTGGGGATCGCCGCCGACGATCTGGACCGCCTGTTCGACCGGTTCTACCGTGCCGACAACCTGCGGGGCCGCAGCGTGGAGGGCACCGGGATCGGGCTGTCGCTGGTGCGCGGGCTCGTCGAGCTGCACAGCGGAACGGTGCAGATCGACAGCGAGGTGGACCGCGGGACAACGGTGACCGTCCGGTTGCCGCGGTCGGCCGCCGGCACGGCGGCCGACCAGGCGCCCGCCGGCACCCTGGACGAGACCAACCCGTACGTGGCGGAGGCCCGGCAGTGGCTGACGCCGGCATCGGACCGTGACGGGTCGACGGCCGCGCCCGAGAGGTCTCGCCCGGTGGTGCTGATCGCGGACGACAACGCCGACATGCGCCACCATCTCGACCGGGTGCTCTCGGCCCACTTCGAGACCATCGTGGCCGCGGACGGCGAGTCGGCGCTGGCCGCGGCCCGAAACCTACGCCCGGACGCGATCGTCACCGACGTCATGATGCCCGGCATCGACGGCTTCGAACTGGTGGCGGCCGTCCGCACGGACCCGGAACTGGCGGCCACGCCGGTCCTCATGCTGTCCGCCCGGGCCGGCGCGGAGGCGGTCGACGAGGGCTACGCCGGCGGGGCCGACGACTACCTGCCCAAGCCGTTCCGTTCCCGGGAGCTGGTCGACCGGGTCAAGTCGAGGCTGTCCGCGGTCGCCCGCGAGCGCGACCGGCAGCGCCGCGCCGCGGCCTCCGACCTGGTGCAACTCGACTCCGCGCTGCAGGCCACGGACTCGGTCGCCGGGATCCTGGACGCCCTGCTGGAATCCTCGTTCGGCTCGGCCGACGCGGCCACCGTCACCATCGGCGTCCTCGACGGCGACCGGCACATCCGGTTCGAATACGCCGGCCACCTGCCCGGCGAGCTGCGCGACCGCTACCACGTGACCGGACTCGACTCCCCGGTGGTGGGGGCCGACGTGGTGCGCACCGGCGAGTCGATGGTCATCACCGACACGTTCGACCTGCCGCCGCGCTACCAGCACGCGGTGCAGGACACCGCCGGCAGCGTGCGTGCCTGCGTCGCCCACCCCCTGCGGGATCACTCGGGCCGCGTCGCCGGTGTGCTGGGCCTGTTGTGGTCGGCGCCGCGCCGGTTCGACGCCGCCGAACTGGACACCTTCAGCCGCATGGCCGACCTGACCTCCTCGGCCGTGGATCGGGTCCGCGTCATGGCGCGCGAACACCGGATCGCCGTCGAATTCCAGGAGCAGCTGCTGGACCTGGACCGCGGCTCGACGGCCGCGGTCGTGGCGGCGAAGTACCAGCCGGCCGGGGAGGCGATGCGCGTCGGCGGCGACTGGTATTCGGTCACCCCGCTGGATCGCGCCGGCCGGGTCGCGATCTCGGTGGGCGACGTCGTCGGGCACGGGCTGGCCGCCGCGATCGTGATGAGCCGGCTGCGCGCCGCGGTGGCCGCCTCGGCCCTGACCGCGGGCGGGCCGGGCGCGGTGCTGGGGGCGCTGGACCGCTACGGCGCCAGCGTCGCGGGTGCGCGCTGCGCGACGGTGGCCTACGCCGTCGTCGACCCCGAACCGGACACCGGTCGCGCCGCCGTCAGCTACAGCTGCGCCGGCCACCCCTATCCGCTGCTCGTCTTCCCCGACCACCGCGCGGTGTTCCTGACCTCCGGCCGCCGGCTGCCGGTCGCCATCAAGGAACACGACGCCGACAGCTACCCGGCCGACGCCACCGCGACGGCCAACCTGCCGCCGGGCGGCCTGCTCCTGCTCTACACCGACGGGCTCATCGAACGCGCCGGCGAGACGCTCGACGACGGCCTCGCCCGGCTGAAGGCCGCGGCCGCGGAATGCGCCGACCTGCCGGTCGAGTCGGTGTGCGCCGAGCTGCTCGCCCGGCTGGCGCCGCCCGCCGGCTACCGCGACGACGTCGTCGTGCTGGCGCTGCGGCCGAGCCACGAATCCCCGCGCAGCTTCGCCACCGTGGTGACGGCCGCGCCCGATCAGATTCCCGTCGCGCGCGAGCGGCTACGCGACTGGCTGACCGGCATCGGCGTCGCCCCGAAGCGCGAACACGACATCCTGCTGGCGACCGGTGAGGCCGTGACCAACGCGATCGAGCACGGCAGCGAGGGTGAGGCGCGCCGAACGGTGTCGGTGGAGGCCTTCCTGCGTCAGCGGACGGTCGCGGTCACGGTCAGCGACACGGGGCGGTGGGTGGGCGACTCCTCGGCCAGCCTGCGCAGCCGGCGCCGCGGCCGCGGCCTGACCCTGATCGGTGGGCTGGCCGACCACGTCGACACGGTGCGCACCCCGGGCGGAACTCGGGTCACGTTGCGGTTCGACCACGCCCTCGGGGCCGGTTAGGCATCTGCTAGGCGTCTGCTAGGCATCTTCCATGGCCTCGCCGAGCTCCTCGAGGAGCTTGTTGTGGTGGTTGCTGGCCAGGAAGTGTCCGGCGGCGATCACCACCGCCACCGGCCAGTCGATTAGCTCGAAGGCCGCCAGCGCGGCCAGGCCCCCGAAATAGGCCAATTGCTCGGGCCGGGGAATCTCCATCTGGCCGAGCACCGGAAGGTTCACGTGGAACGTTTCGCCCTCGCGGATCTTTTCCACCGCCTCGCGCTGCGACGTCCCCCTGCGCGACTTCTTTTCCGCCATGATTTGCCTTTCGGTAACGAAGGGTTTGCCGACTCGCCGGGTCGTGCGGCCACCGTCGGACCTATGTCGACGATGACCGACACCGGGGGCGATCCGCTAGTCTCATCTATCGCTCGGGTGCTGAAGGTGCCGTTACAGGAACTCTATGCGCTGCTGTGGCGCGCCGGGGTTGTCGAGGTTCACGCACCTCAACGGGGGCATCGGCCGGTTTGTCCGGACCCGTCAGCACACGATTCGCCACGCCGATCGCGACCGTCGCCGCGGCAGCGGACCCCAGCCCCTGCGCCCAGCCGACTGGACCCAGCGGTGTGCAACCGAGCAACTGGCTGACCACCGGGATGCTGATCAGCGTCCCCATCGCGACCAGCGAGCCCGCCGCGGTGAACACCACCAGCGGGGCGTGCGAGTCCAGCAGCGTCTGACCGAGCTCCGCGCCCACCAGGGCGACCAGCGCGACGGTGGACGCCCGCTGCGGGCGGCCGGTGACGCTGCCCATCGCCCACGCCGCCGTCGTGGCCGCCGCGGTCGTCACGCCGCGGATGGCGACCGCGCGCCACAACGCCGGCTGGTCCGGGCCCCGGACGCCCGGGTCGATCGGGCCGCTGGGTTTGCTCACTGCCAGCGCCGCCGCCGGCAGCGCGTCGGTCATCATGTTCACCAGCAGCAGCTGCCGCGTATTCAGCGGTGACGTCCCGGTGATCGCGCTGCCGACGATCGCGAACAGCACCTCCCCGGCGTTGCCGCCGAGCAGCACGGACACGGCCGCCTGCACCCGTTGCCAGAGTTGGCGCCCCTCTTCGATCGCGTGCCGCAGGCCCTCGATGCGGGCGTCGACCAGCACCACGTCGGCCGCCATGTGTGCCGGGTCGCTGCCGCCGGCGACCACGCCGATGCCAACGGTGGCGGCCCGGATAGCGGCGGCGTCGTTGGCGCCGTCGCCGACCATCGCGGTGCGCACGCCCGCGCTCTCGAGGGTCTGGACGACCTGGACCTTGTTCTCCGGGGTCATCCGGGCGAAGATCACCCGCTCGGTCACGACCCGCTCCTGGTCCTTGCGGGACAACGCATCCCACTCGGCGCCGCTGATCACCTGCCCGGCGGTCACGCTCAGCCCGAGCTCCTCGGCGATGGCCCGCGCGGTGATCGGGTGGTCGCCGGTGATCAGCTTGACGCCCACCGAGAGCCGGCGCAGGTCCGCGAGCAGGCCGGCGGCCTCGGCGCGCGGCGTGTCGGACAGGCCCAGGAACCCGGTCAGGGTCAGCCCGTCGCGGGCGAGATCGGCGATGTCGTCGGGTTCCCGCCGGATCGCCTCCGCCTGGGCGGCGCTCAGCTGCCGCCGCGCCACCGCGATCACCCGCAGGCCGCTGCCGGCCATCCGGGCGACCGTCTCCGCCATTTCGCCGCTCACCCGCCCGCAGGCGGCCAGCACCACCTCCGGCGCGCCCTTGACGGCCAGCTCGGTGTCGGTCACGGAGGCGGAGAACGACCGGCCGGAGCGGAACGGCAGGTGTGCGGCGGGCGCGGTCGAGTTGTGGCCGTTCACGGCCCCCAATGCGGCTGAGGCGGCCTCCACGATGGCGACGTCGGTGGCGTGCACGTGCGGGTTGCCGTTGGCCGGCGGCGCGGCGTGCGCGGCGCAGCGCAGCACCTCGTCGCGCGACGCGCCCGGCGCCGCGACGACCTCGGCCACCCGCAGCCGGTTCTGGCTGAGCGTCCCGGTCTTGTCGAAGCAGACGACGTCGATGCGGCCGAGCGCCTCCACCGAACGCGGAACGCGGACCAGCGCGCCGAACCTCGTCAGCCGCCGCGCCGACGCCGCCTGCGCCAGGGTGGCCACCAGGGGCATCCCCTCGGGAACCGCCGCGACGGCGATCGCGATGCCGCTGGCGACGGCCTGGCGCAGGACCGACCCGCGCAGCAGGCCCAGCGCGCTGACCAGGGCGCCGCCGGTCATGCTGACCGGGAAGGCCCGGTTGGTGAGCTGGCTGAGCTGGTGCTGCAGCCCGATGTCCGACGACATCTCGCCCGACACCAGCTCGGCGGCGCGGCGCTCCTGGGTGTCGGCCCCGACCGCGGTCACCACCGCCACCGCGGTGCCGGCCACCACCGTCGTCCCGGCGTACAGCATGCAGCGGCGTTCGGCGAGGGCCGCGCCGGGCGTCGGCTCGACCTGCTTCTCCACCGACAGCGACTCACCGGTCAGCGTCGACTCGTCGACCTCGACGTCGACCTCCTCGATGATGCGGGCGTCGGCCGGCACCACCTCGTGGGTGCGCACCTCGATGACGTCGCCGGGTTGCAGCTGCGCCGCGATGACGTCCGCGTAAGCCCGATCCCCGTTCGCGCCGGACACCACCTTGCGGGCCGGCGGGATCTGTTGCGCCAGAAGGTGATTCAGCCGGTTTTCGGCCCGCAGCCGCTGGCTGGCCGCGAGCATGGAGTTGCCGGCCAGCACCGAGAAGACCAGGACGGCGTCGACCGGCGAGCCCAGCACCGCGCTGGCCGCCGAGCCGAGCGCCAGCACCGGCGTCAGCGGGTCGGTCAACTCGGCGCGGACGGCGGCCAGGAACTGCAGAAACTCGTGCCCGCGCGTCTCGGGCTGCGCGGCGCCGAGCGAGGCCAGCGCGAGCCGGCGCGGATCGCCGGCCGGCTCCGCATCGGGCGGCGGCAACGCCCTGCGGACGTGCTCGACCGCCATCGCGTGCCATTCCCGCACGGGCGCCGGGCGCGGCGCGTCCGCCCTGAGGACGCCGCGCGCCAACAGGTAGCCCGACATCAGCCCGGCTGCCGCGCCGCTGGTCACCGGCCCGCGCCCGATGCCGCGGACACCGGGGATCATCAGCAGCGAGCCCATCGCG
>NZ_GG770553.1:1284706-1297120 GCF_000164135.1 Mycobacterium parascrofulaceum ATCC BAA-614
CTTCGCAGGCCGCCGTGACGGATTCGTCGTCGCCGCCGGCCGACACGCCCACCCAGCGCACGCCGCCGGGGCCGGGTCCGCCCGATGCCGCCGCGGGGACGTCGCGCACCAGCACACGTTCGGTGTATTGCGCGTCGCGCCCGGGCGGCAGCGCCCGCAGGCGGTCCGGAACGCACAGCCGCCCCGCCAGGCCGCGCCGCTGGTACCAGGCCGCGATCGCGGGGACGGCGCCGGGATTGGCCGAAACATCCAGCGGCACAGCGACATTCACTCCATTTCCCGCGCGCAGCAGCCAGCCCTGAAGCCAGGCCTCTTCGGCGCCGGGCGACGCGGCGGCGGCCGCCCGCTCGAGCGCGCGGATATCGGAGGTGCGCACCGGAGCGTCGGTCAGCACCCGCAGCGCGACCACGTCGTCGGGGCGGACCTCGACGACCGCGCCCGACTTGGTCCGGACCCGCACGACCGGGTCGACCGCCAGCAGGTGTCCCACCGCATCGGTCAGCGGCGGGACCGAGCCTTCCGGGCGCCGGTAGCGAAGCGTCACCCGGGTGCCCGGGTCCGGCCACGAGAACATCAGTGGCCGAAGGGGTCCGGTCCCTCACCGGGCAGCCACGACAGGCCGGGCACGCCCCAGCCGTGCGACTTGACGGCGCGCTTGGCGCTGCGGGCGTGGCGGCCGATCAGGCGGTCCAGGTACAGGAAGCCGTCCAGGTGCCCGGTCTCGTGCTGCAGCATGCGCGCGAACAGGCCGCTGCCCTCGATCTCGACCGGCTTGCCGTCGGCGTCCAGGCCGGTGACCCGCGCCCAGGTGGCGCGGCCGGTCGGGAACGACTCGCCGGGGACCGACAGGCAGCCCTCGTCGTCGTTGTCCGGATCCGGCATGGTCTCCGGAATCTGGGAGGTTTCCAGCACCGGGTTGACCACCACGCCGCGGCGCCGGTCGGTCCGGCCGCGGTCGTCGGCGCAGTCGTAGACGAAGACCCGCAACCCGACACCGATCTGGTTGGCGGCCAGGCCGACTCCGTGCGCGGCGTCCATGGTGTCGTACATGTCGGCGATCAACGCCGCCAGGTCCGCCGGCAGCGAACCGTCGGCGCCGACGGGCACCGGCTGCGTCGGGGTGTGCAAGACCGGATCGCCGACGATCCGGATCGGTACGACTGCCATGGTCGGCTAAGCTACCGCACGCCCGGGCGGGTCGGAGCCGGCGATCTTCCGCGGGCAATCTGAGCCAATCGGCCGACTCGCGGGTCTGGATGACGGCTTGAGGGTTTGCGCCGTGGTTCAATATTCGCCGAAACACGCCCTCAGGTAAGTCAAGTCATCAGAGCAGCCGAGAATTCGCCGGAAGGGTCCAGGGGAAGCTATATGGACAGCGCCATGGCGCGGGCAAATCGATCGGGGGACGATGCCGAGATCGCAGATGGCCTCACCCGCCGCGAACACGACATCCTCGCCTTCGAACGTCAGTGGTGGAAATTCGCGGGCGTAAAAGAAGAAGCAATCAAAGAGCTGTTCTCCATGTCGGCGACGCGCTACTACCAGGTGCTCAACGCCCTCGTCGACCGGCCCGAGGCCCTGGCCGCCGACCCGATGCTGGTGAAGCGGTTGCGGCGGCTGCGCGCCAGCCGCCAGAAGGCGCGGGCGGCGCGGCGCCTCGGCTTCGAGGTGACCTGACTCGCTACAGTGGGCTCGATGAAAGAGCGAGTCCCCGACTCCACGGGGCTTCCCCTACGGGCGATGGTGATGGTGCTGTTGTTCCTGGGGGTCATTTTCCTGCTGCTCGGCTGGCAGGCGCTGGGGTCGTCCGGCAGCTCCGATGACGACTCGGCGTCGGCCGCCTCCCCGGCGACCACCACCAGCGCGTCGGCCACGCCGACGAGCACCAAGCCCGCCGCGAACCAGGCCGAGGTGCAGGTCTACAACATCTCCTCCAAAGAGGGCGTGGCCGCCAAGACCAAGGACCAGCTGACGTCCGCCGGTTTCAAGGTCACCAAGGTCGACAACCTGACCGTGCCGGAGGTGTCGGCGACGACGGTGTACTACACCGACGCCGACGACGAGCACGCGACCGCCGACGCGGTGGGCAAGAACCTGGGCGCCCCGGTCGAACCCCGCATCCCCGCGCTGGCCGGCCAGCCGCCCGGGGTCATCGTCCTCGTTACGGGCTGACCCGGCAGCGGCTAGGCTTCCGCTATGCCTCAGCTCGCTGGTCACCGCACTGCCGCCGTCACCGTTTCCGCGCTTTCCGCCGCCGCCTGCGTCGCCGTGCTGGGCGCGTGTTCGTCGCCCCAGCACGCCTCGTCCTCGCCGGGCACCACGCCGGCGGTGTGGACCGGTTCGCCGGCGCCGGCGGAGGCCGGCACCCCGGAGGGCGGGCCCGTCGCCGCCCCGTCGGGCCCGAGCGTCGTCACCCACCTGAAGGCGCCCGACGGCACCCAGGTCGCGACCGCCACGTTCCAGTTCAACAACGGCTACGCCACCGTCACCATCGAGACGACCGCCAACGGGGTGCTGACGCCCGGCTTCCACGGGGTGCACATCCACAAGGTCGGCAAGTGCGAGCCCAACTCGGTCGCCCCGACCGGCGGCGCGCCGGGCGACTTTCTTTCCGCCGGGGGGCACTTCCAGGCGCCCGGGCACGCCGCCGAGCCCGCCAGCGGCGACCTGACCTCGCTGCAGGTGCGCAAGGACGGGTCCGGGATGCTGATGACCACCACGGACGCGTTCGCCATGGACGACCTGATGACCGGCGAGAAGACCGCGATCATCATCCACGCCGGCGCCGACAACTTCGCCAACATCCCGCCGGAGCGCTACAGCCAGAGCAACGGAACGCCGGGCCCCGACCAGACGACGATGAGCACGGGCGACGCCGGCAAGCGGGTGGCATGCGGTGTGATCGGTGCCGGCTAACAGGCATAACGCGCGCATCGATTTCGCCCGTTCGCCGCGGCCGACCCTCGGCGTCGAGTGGGAGTTCGCGCTCGTGGACGCGCGGACCCGCGACCTGAGCAACGAGGCCACGGCGGTGATCGCCGAGATCGGCGAAAACCCGCGCGTGCACAAGGAATTGCTGCGCAACACGGTCGAGGTCGTCAGCGGTGTCTGCAGATCCGCCGGGGAGGCGATGGAGGATCTGCGGGAGACCCTGGGCCCCACGCACCGGATCGTCCGCGACCGGGGCATGGAGCTGTTCAGCGCCGGCGCCCACCCGTTCGCGCAGTGGTCCACCCAGAAGCTCACCGACGCGCCGCGGTACGCCGAACTGATCAAGCGCACCCAGTGGTGGGGGCGGCAGATGCTGATCTGGGGCGTGCACGTGCACGTCGGGATCTCCTCGGCGCACAAGGTGATGCCGATCATGACGTCGTTGTTGAAGTACTACCCGCACCTGTTGGCGCTGTCGGCGTCGTCGCCGTGGTGGACCGGCGTGGACACCGGCTACGCCAGCAACCGCGCGATGATGTTCCAGCAGCTGCCCACCGCCGGCCTGCCGTTCCAATTCCAGACCTGGGCGGAGTTCGAGGGGTTCGTCTACGACCAGAAGAAGACCGGGATCATCGACCATGTCGACGAAGTCCGTTGGGACATCCGGCCTTCGCCGCACCTGGGCACCATCGAAGTGCGGGTCTGCGACGGCGTGTCCAACCTGCGCGAGCTGGGCGCGCTGGTGGCCCTGACGCATTGCCTGGTGGTCGACCTGGACCGCCGGCTGGAGGCCGACGAGACGTTGCCGACCATGCCGCCCTGGCACAACCAGGAGAACAAGTGGCGCGCCGCCCGCTATGGGCTGGACGCGATCATCATCCAGGACGCCGACAGCAACGAGCGCCTCGTCACCGAGGACCTCGACGACGTGCTGAACCGGCTCGAGCCCGTCGCCAAATCGCTGGACTGCGTCGACGAGCTGGCCGCGGTGGCCGACATCCCCCGCCGCGGCGCCTCGTACCAGCGGCAGCGCCGGGTCGCCGAGGAACACGACGGCGACCTGCGGGCCGTCGTCGACGCGCTGGTGGGCGAGCTGGAGATCTGATGGAGCTGGCGATGTTTCCGCTGGAGTCGGTGCTGCTGCCCGACCAGGACCTGCCGCTGCGGATCTTCGAGCCCCGCTACGCCGCGCTGGTGCGGCACTGCCTGGACACCGGCGATCCGTTCGGCGTGGTGCTGATCTCGCGGGGACGCGAGGTCGGCGGCGGCGACTCCCGTTGCGAGGTGGGCGTTTCGGCCACCATCACCGAATGCGTCGAGCACGGCGCGGGCCGGTACTCGATCCTCTGCCGGACCGGGGAGCGGATCCGGGTGTCGGCGTGGCTGCCCGACGACCCCTACCCGCGGGCGACCGTGACCCCGTGGCCCGACGAGCCGGGCGAGCCGGTCACCGCGGCCCAGCTGCTCGACGTCGAGGACCGGGCGATGGCCCTGTTCGCGCGGATCGCCGACGCGCGGGGCGTGCCGCTGCCCGACCGCGCGGCGCTGCTGGGCGAGGACCCGGCCGGTGATCCCGGACGACGCCTGTACGAGCTGGCCGCGCGCATCCCGATCGGCACGGCCGACCGGTACACGGTGCTCTCGGCGCCGTCGGCCGGCGAGCGCGTGGCGGCGCTGCGCGAGGCCGTCGACGCGGTCGCCGAGGTGGTGGAGTTCCAGCTCTCCGAATAGGACTGTCCGACAGGGGATCAGATGAAGGTACAGCTGCAGGTCGACGGATCGCCGGTGCGCGCGGCGGCCAGCGCCGCCGAGATCGCGGCGACGGGCGCCGACGGCCTGTTCACCTTCGAGGGCCAGCACGACGTGTTCTTCCCGCTGCTCCTCGCGGCCGGCACGACCGGGCTCGACCTGATGACCAACGTGGCGATCGCCCCGCCGCGCAGTCCGCTGCACCTGGCCCACGCCGCCTACGACCTGCAGCTCTACAGCGGCGGCCGGTTCCGGCTGGGCCTGGGCTCGCAGGTGAAGGCCCACATCGAAAAGCGTTACGGCAGTAGGTGGGAGAGCCCGGCGGCGCTGATGGCCGAAACCGTGGGCGCGATCAAGGCGATCTTCGCGGCCTGGGAAGGGCAGCGCCGCCTGGACTTTCGCGGCGAGTTCTTCACCCACACCATCATGGCGCCCAACTTCAACCCGGGCCCCAACCCGTTCGGGCCGCCGCCGGTGCTGCTGGGCGCGCTGGGTCCGGTGATGACGCGTACGGCCGCGGAGGTGGCCGACGGCCTGCTGGTGATGCCGTTCAACAGCGCCCGCCACTTCGCCGAGCGGACCGTCCCCGCGATCGCCGAGGGGCTGCGCCGCGCGGGGCGGACGGCCGGCGGTTTCCAGATCATCGCCCAGGCCATGGTCGCCGTCGGCCGCGACGACGCCGACCTGGCCGCCGCGATCGACGGTGTGGCGGCGCTGATTTCGTTCTACGGGTCGACGCCGGCGTACCGGCCCGTCCTCGAGGCCGAGGGGTGGGCCGACGTCCAGCCCGAGCTCAACGCGCTGTCCAAACAGGGCCGGTTCGCCGAGATGCGCCGCCTGATCGGCGACGAGGTGGTGGCCCGGATCGGGATCGTCGGCACCCCCGAGGAATGCGCGCGGCAGATCGCCGACCGGTTCGCCGGACACGCCGGCGAAGTGTGCTGCTACTTCCCGGGTTACACGCCGGCCGCCGCGGACCTCGCCGACCTGATCGGCGCCCTGCATCGCGCCCCGGCGCTGCGATGAGCCCGGATCTGACGGTCGACGTCGAAAAGGGCGTGGCGGTGCTCACGCTGAACCGGCCCGAGCGGCTCAACGCCTACACCGCCGAGATGGGCGCGCTGCTGAGCCGGGCGTACGCCGACTGCGACGGCGACGACGACGTCCGGGCCATCGTCGTGACCGGCGCGGGCCGCGCCTTCTGCGCCGGGGCCGACTTCTCCGGCGGCACAAGCCCGTTCGACGCCCCCGGCGACGAATTCTCCGCGTCGCCGATCACCCCGGCCGCCTTCGAGTTGCGCAAGCCGGTGATCGCCGCCGTCAACGGCCACGCGATCGGCATCGGCCTGACCATCGCGCTGCAGGCCGACCTGCGCATCGTCGCCGACGACGCGAAATACGGTGTGGTGCAGGTCCGCCGGGGGGCGATCCCCGACTGCATGGCGCACTGGACGCTGGCCCGGCTGACCACGCTGGGCGTGGCGGCGGACATGCTGCTCACCGGGCGAACGTTCGACGGGGCCGAGGCCGCGCGGCTCGGCCTCGCCAACCGGGCACTGCCCGCCGACCGGGTGCTCGACCACGCGGTCGGGGTGGCCCGCGACATCGCGGTCAACGTGGCGCCGTTGTCGGCGGCCCTGAGCAAGCGGCTGCTGTGGGACACCGCGATCAACGGCTACACCCCGCGCCAGGTGGCCGCGCTGGAAACGCGGCTGCACCGACGCGTGATGGGCAGCGCCGACGCGCGCGAAGGGGTCGCCGCGTTCGTGGAGCGGCGGCCGCCGTCGTTCACGTCGCGGCTGTCCCGAGACTGGACGCCGCTGCCCGAGCCGTGAGCATCCAGCGTGCGCCGGCGCACTCGAGGGTGCGCCCAGGGCGGGGATCCGCCGAAAACACCGCCCCACGCTCACCCGCGAATGCGTGGCGGCACCCCGGAATTCACCTGCTGTCGCAACACGTTTCGGAGAGTTCCCACCACCGGGCCGCGCGCGCCGCGTCGCGGGCGTAGGGCGCCGGTTCGCCGACCCGGCAGTCTTCGAGATACAAACCGCCCAGGCCGGCGAGCTCCGGGCCGACCGCCGCCCACACCTGGGTGGCCGCGCCGCGGTCGGCCGCGACGACGTCCAGGGGCCCGCCGGCCAACTCGCGCAGCCGCGCGAAGTCGGCCCGGGACATGTGCCGGGCCAGCGAGGTGCCGACGGTGCCGGGATGGACGGCGTGGGCGCGGATTCCCGCGTCGCGCAGGCGGCGGTCGGCCTCCACGGCGTGCAGGATGTTCGCCGTTTTCGAGGCGCCGTAGGCGACGAACTTGTCGTAATCGCGCCGCTCCCAGTGCGGATCGTCGAAGTCGACGTCGCCCAGGGCGTGACCGCCCGACGACAGGTTCACGATCCGGGCCGCGCCGGCGGCGGCGAGCTGCGGGACGAGCAGCCGGGTGAGTTCGAAATGGCCGAAATGGTTGGTGCCCATCTGCATCTCGAAGCCGTCGCGCGTCCTGCCGAACGGCGTGAACATCACGCCGGCGTTGTTCATCAGCACGTCGACGGCCGGGGCGATGTCGCCGATCGCGCGAGCCGCCGCCCGCACGCTCGGCAGCGCCGTGAGGTCGAGCTCGACGGTCGAGGTGCGCGCACCCGGCACCCCGGCGGCGATCCACCCGGCCGTCTCGGCCAGGGCCGCGGGGTCGCGGGCGGCCAGGACGACGTGGGCGCCCGCGGCGGCCAGCGCCCGGGCCGACTCGCGCCCCAGCCCGGAGGACGCGCCCGTGACCACGCACGCCTTGCCGGACAGGTCGATTCCGTCGACGACGTCGCGCGCGGTCCGGTGTTCGGTCATGCCGCTATAGGCTGCCACAGCGCGGTGCGGGCCATCAGGCGTGGCGCCACGGCCCGATGCAGCGGGCCGACGACGGCCCAGACCGTGCGCGCGGTGAGCCTGTGGCGGTAGTGCACGCGGGTGGTGAGGCTGGCGCGCCGGTCCTCGCGGCGCCGCAGCGTCAGCTCGCCGCGCATCAGCGGCCCGCTCGCGGTCAGCACGAGTTCGTCGCGATCCGAGCGGGCGATCGTCCAGCCGATGAGGTGATCGGGCGACGAAGGCGGGCCGAGGTCGAACCTCAGGACGTGGCGGTGGATCCACGGGACGACACCACCGCCGGGTCCATCCCGCAGGGCGTCGCGGAACGTCTCCTCGGCGGTGCGCGAATCACCTTGGGGGAGCGGCACTTCGAAGACGTCGGTGTAGTCGGCCAGCTCGGCGGCGCGCGCGATGCGGTTCAGCGTCCACCGGACCACGACCCGGTGCCCGCCGGTGCCGATCACGAGCGCGCGGTAGGCCTTGCCGTGCACGCCCGGGAAGGCCGCCCAGGTCGCCGCGCGCAGCCGGGTGCGGCCACCCGGCTCCTCCTCCAGCTCGAACACCCACCGGTACACCGCGAAGGGGTGCCGGCCCCGCAGCGCGAACCGGGCCGGCGCCCGCGCCTCGTCCAGGGTGAAGCCGGCCGGCACGGTCGCCGGGTCGCGCGGGTCCCGGCACAGCACCCGCACCAGCGCGGACCACGTGTCCGCGCGCCCGGCGTCGACGGTTATGGCATCCTCATCGATATAGGGTAATCGTTCCATATAGAAGGACCATACTAGATCGTGGCACCTCCGCGGAAGCACGAAACCGATGTGATCCTCGACGCCGCGCGGGCGCTGGTGCTCGCCGGCGGACCGCGCGCGGCCAGCGTCGCGGCCATCGCCAAGGCCAGCGGCGCGCCCGCCGGCACCCTCTATCACCGGTTCGGCAACCGGGACGGCATCCTGACCGCGGCGTGGCTGCGGGCGCTCGAACGCTTCCAGACGCGCGCCCTGGCCGCGGGCGGCGAGACGCCCACGGACACCGCCGTGGCGATGGCGGTGTCCGCCGTCGGCTTCGCGCGCGAGCTGCCCGACGATGCCCGGCTGCTGCTGACGATCCGGCCCGGCGACCTGCTCGACGACGAGCCCGACGCCGCGTTCCGGGAAACGCTGGCCGCCATGAACGCGCCGCTGACCGAGCGGATCGCGGTGCTGGCGCGCCGGCTGTACGGGGACGACAAGCCGCGGTCCGTCGACGCGGTCGCGCGGGCGGTGGCGGACCTGCCCTACGCGGTGGTGCGCCGGCACGCCCACGACGACCCGATGCCCGCCTGGCTGGAGGACGACGTCGCGGCGTCCGCGCTGGCCGTGCTACGGAGCTTTGGCGAAGGCCCGTAGCGCCTCCACCTGCGCCGGATCCAATGAGGGGCGCACGACTTGGCGCGCCGCCGCGATGTCGGCGGCCGTCACGTCGGTGGCGTCGATGGAGCGCCGCATCGCGGTCAGCGCCGCCTCCCGCAGCAACGCCACGCAGTCGGCGGCGCTGTAGCCGTCCAGCCCGGCGGCCACCTCGTCGAGGTCGACGTCGGCGCTGAGCGGAACGGATTTGCCGGCGGTGCGCAGGATTTCGCGGCGCGCGGCGGCGTCGGGCGGTTCGACGAACACCCTGCGCTCCAGCCGGCCCGGGCGCAGCAGCGCCGGGTCGATCAGGTCCGGCCGGTTGGTGGCGCCCAGCACGACGACGTCGCGCAGCGGGTTGACGCCGTCGAGCTCGGTGAGCAGCGCGGCCACCACCCGGTCGCTCACGCCCGAGTCGAAGCTCTGCCCGCGCCGCGGCGCCAGCGCGTCGATCTCGTCGAGGAACACCAGCGACGGCGCGGAGTCGCGGGCACGCCGAAACAGTTCGCGGACGGCCTTTTCCGAGCTGCCCACCCACTTGTCCATCAGCTCGGAACCCTTGACGGCGTGCACCGACAGCTGCCCGGTGCTGGCCAGCGCGCGCACCACGAAGGTCTTGCCGCAGCCCGGCGGCCCGTACAGCAGCACCCCGCGCGGCGGTTCGACGCCCAGCCGCGCGAAGGTGTCGGGATGCTGCAGCGGCCACAGCACGGCCTCGGTAAGCGCCTGCCTGGCCTCGGCCATGTCGCCGACGTCGTCGAGGGTCACGTCGCCGACGGCCACCTCCTCGCCGGCCGAGCGGGACAGCGGCCGGATGACCGTCAGCGCGCCGAGCAGGTCCTCCTGGCTCAGCTCGGGCGGCCGGCCGTCGGTGCTGGCCCGCGACGCCGCCCGCAGCGCCCCCTCCCGCAGCAGCGCGGCCAGGTCGGCGACCACGAAACCCGGCGTGCGCGCGGCGATCTCATTCAGGTCAAGCGCGCCGGCGGGCACCGACTTGAGCAGCGACTCCAGCAGCGCCTTGCGGGTGCCCGCGTCGGGCAGCGGCAGGCTCAGCTCCCGGTCGCACAGGTCCGGCGCGCGCAGCCGGGCGTCGAGCTGGTCGGGCCGCGCGGAGGTGGCGATCAACGCGACGCCCTCGGTGGCCACCGCGGTGCGCAGCTCGCCCAGGATCAGGGCGGCCACCGGCTCGGGCGTGGCCGGCAGCAGCGCGTCGACGTCGGTAATCAGCAGCACGCCGCCGCCGTCGCGGACGGCCCGCACCGCCGTACCGACCGTCTTGAGCCGGTCGTCGGGCGCCAGCGCCCCCACCTCCGGGCCGTCCAGCCTGACCAGCCTGCGGCCGTCGCACACCGCGCGCACCAGCGTCACCTTGCCGACCCCGGCCGGGCCCGACACCAGCACGCCGAGGTTGGCGCCGGCGCCCAGCGTCTTGAGCAGGTGCGGCTCGTCGAGCGCGAGCTTGAGCCACTCGGCGAGCTTGGCCGCCTGCGGCTGCGAACCCTTCAGCTCCTCGACAACCGTCTCCGGGCTGGCGACATCGACGAACTCCTGCGACGGCAAGGCCCCGGACGGCACCGCGCTGCCCCAGGTCACCAGCGAGTTGGGCTGCACGCTGACCGGCCCGCGCGGGTCCACTCCGGTGACGGTGAGCAGCTCCGAGGTCCAGCTGATGCCGACCGACGCGGCCAGCGCGCGGGCGGCGGCCGACGTCGAGAACGGCGGGCCCAGGTCGCGGGGCAGCAGCGACACGGCGTCGCCGACGGTCAGCACCTTGCCCAGCAGCGCCTGCCGCAGCGTGACCGGCGAGATCGACTGGCTGGCCAGCGACGAGCCGGACAGCGTCACCGAGCGGGCGCCGTAGACGGTGACCGCCTCGATGATCACCGCGGTGCCCTCGCGCAGCCCGGCGTTGGACAACGTCACGTCGTCGAGCAGCACCGTGCCGACCGGGGTGTCCGGCCCGGCCAGGCCCGCCACCGCCGCGGTGGTCCGCGAACCCGTCAGCGCCACTGCGTCCCACTCCCGGATGCCCAGCGCGGCGACCGCGCTCGGATGCAACCGGACGACGCCGCGGCGCGAGTCGACGGCAGAGGTGTTCAACCGCGCGGTGAGCGTGAGCTGACGGGCCGCTTCGTCGCCCGGCCGGCTCATGGCAGGCGCCCGCCCGGTTTGCGCAGCCCGAGCCGCGCCATCGACCGGCGATGCGGCTGCGCCCGGCGGATCGCGCGCCGGGCGGCGCGCCGCTGCCGGGGTTCGTCGGCCCACGCCTCGGGGTGCGCGGCCAGCCAGCGCTGGTTGCGCACGGCGAACGGCACGTGGCACAGGTAGGCGACGATGATGACCCAGATCAACAGGTAGGGGGCCAGCACCGCCGCGGCCGCGCAGATCGCCAGCAGCGCCAGCAGCGGCGCGGCCCAGCTGGGCGGCACGGCCGCGGCGTGCATCTTGCGCATCGGGATCTTGCTGATCATCAGCATCGACGTCCCCGTGATCCAGACGCACAGGAACACCGTCGAGGTCCACCAGCCCTCGCCGAACTGCAGCTTGAGCCCCATCAGGCCGATCATCGAGATCGCGCCCGCCGGCGCCGGCATGCCGACGAAGAACTCGTGGGTGTACGCGGGCTGGCTGCCGTCCTCGAGCAGCGCGTTGTACCGCGCCAGCCGCAACACGACGCACACCGCGTAGAGCAGGATCACCACCCAGCCGGCCGGGGACCTGCCGAGCAGCGTCACGTAGAGCACGATCGCCGGCGTCACCCCGAAGTTCACCGCGTCGGCCAGCGAGTCGATCTCCGCGCCCATCCGCGACTGGGCGTCCAGGATCCGGGCCACCCGCCCGTCCAGCCCGTCCAGGATGGCGGCCGCCGCGATCAGCGCCATCGCCGCCTTGGGCTGGTGTTCGAGGGCGAACCGGATCGCGGTCAGCCCCGCGCAGATCGACAGCACGGTCATCGCGCTGGGCAGGATCTGCAGGTTCACCGACCGCCTGCCGCGCGGCTCGCTGATCATGGCAGCTCGGCCAGCGCGGTCTCGCCGGCGATCGCGCGCTGGCCCACCCGGACCAGCGGTTCGGCGCCGGCCGGCAGATAGGTGTCGAGCCGGGAACCGAACCGGATCAGGCCGTAGGTGTCGCCGATCGTCAGCTTGTCTCCGACCCGCGCGTCACAGATGATGCGCCGCGCCAGCAGGCCGGCCACCTGCACCGCCACCACGTCGGCGCCCGTGGGGGTGCGGATGCGCAGGCTGGTGCGCTCGTTCTCGGTGCTGGCGGCGGGCAGGTCGGCCGACCCGAACCGCCCGGGCCGGTGCTGCATGGCGATCACCTCACCGCTCACCGGCGCGCGCTGCACGTGGGCGTCCAGCAGCGAGAGGAAGATGCTGACCCGCGGCAGCGGCGCCTCGCCCATGCCGAGTTCGGCGGGCGGGGCGGCAGCGTCGATCACGCACACCACCCCGTCGGCCGGCGCGACGATCGCGCCGGGGCGGGTCGGCGGCAC
>NZ_GG770553.1:1297453-1312449 GCF_000164135.1 Mycobacterium parascrofulaceum ATCC BAA-614
CACCCGCGGCGGGTGGCGGAAGAACCCCGCGCAGGCCGCCGCCGCCAGCAGGCCGGCCCGCCGTATCCACCGGTGCCTGCGGCCGGCCAGCGCCACCGCCAGTCCGCCGGCGATGAACGGGCGGCCGGCCGGGTGCACGGGCGGGACGGTCGAGCGCACCAACTCCAACGCGTGCTGGGGGCTGAACGTCGGATCCTCGGCCGTGGGGCCGATAGGGCGGGGGCGTCGTGCCACGCGGCCATCTTACGAAAGGAGCGGCCGGTTGGTTCCCGCCCGCACGGGGAACGCCCACCTTCGACATGGATCCCATCGAGGCGGGGGCGCCGGGGCTGCGGCGCGCCAAGTTCGCCGTCACCGCCGTGTTCATCGCCCACGCCATGGCGTTCTCCTCGTGGGCCGCCCACATCCCCCACGTCAAGGCCGGGCTTGGCCTGTCCGACGCGGCGTTGGGCACGGCCCTGTTCGGGGCGCCGCTCGGGTCGGTGATCGCCACCCTGGCCAGCCACTGGGCGCTGCCGCGCTGGGGCAGCCACCGACTGGTTCCGGTCACGGCCGCCGGCTACGCGCTGGCGGGGACGGGCGTGGGGCTGGCCCGGTCCGGGCCGTGGCTGTTCGCGGCGCTGGCTGTGTGGGGGATGTTCCAGGGCGGGCTGGACGTCGCGATGAACACCCAGGCGGGCACGGTCGAGCGCCGGGCGCGGGCGCCCATCATGGCGCGCTTCCACGGCATGTGGAGCCTGGGCGCGTTGCTGGGCGCGCTGATCGGCGCGGCGTGCGTCGCCGCAGGCGTCGGCCTGACACCGCAGTTGGCGGTGGTCGGACTGGTGATGCTGATCGTCGTGTTGGCGCCGGCGCGCGGGCTGATCCCGGAACCCGCGGCCGCGGCGCCACCCCGGCGGGGGTCCGGACGGGCCCGGATGACCCCGGCCGTCGCGATCCTTGCCGCGGTGGCCTTCGTGTCGTTCCTGTGCGAGGGCGCCGCCACCGACTGGTCGGCCAATTACCTGCGCAACGTCGTCGGCGCCGGGTCCGGTATCGGCGCGTTGAGCTACGCGGCCTACACGCTGACGATGGTCGTCACCCGGCTGGGCGCGCTTCGCCTGCACGCGCGGCTGTCGGCCCGCCGGTTGCTGCCGGCGCTGGCGCTGTTCGCCGCGGCGGGCATGGGCGTGACGCTGGCGACCGCGAATCCCGTTGTCAGCGTTGCCGGTTTCGCGTGCCTGGGGGTCGGCGTGGCGCTGCTGGTGCCGACCGCGTTCAGCGCCGCGTACGGCGCGGGCGGGGCGGGCTCGGCGATTGCGCTCGTCGCCGCGACGGGCTGGCTGGGCTACCTGCTGGGGCCGCCGCTGATCGGCCACCTGGCCGACCGGGTCGGGCTGTCGGCGGCGCTGGTGACGATCCCGGTGCTGATGACGATCGTCGCCGTCGCGATCCGCTGCGCCGCCGCGTTCGACCGGGCCGACGACTTCCATCGGCAGGTGGCCACCCCCGCCGGCTGAGCCTGATTGCCGGCTAGGTGAGGTCCCAGACCTGCAGCTCGGTGCCCTCCGCCACCTCCACCACGTCCTCGGGGATGTCGAGCAGCGCGTTCGCCGACGCCAGCCAGCGCAGGTGATGCGAGGCCGGCGGGCCGTAACTGATCACGGTGCCGGCGTCGCGGTCCAGCACCGCCCGGCGGAACTGCCGCTTGCCGCGCGGCGAGGTCAACGATTCGGTGAGCACGGCGGCCCGGTGCGGCCGGTCCGGGTCGGGCAGGCCCATCGCGCTGCGCAGCGCGGGCCGGATGAACACCTCGAAGGACACCAGCGCGCTGACCGGGTTGCCGGGCAGGGTGACGATCGTCGTGCCGGCCACCCGGCCGATGCCCTGCGGCATGCCCGGCTGCATCGCCACCTTGACGAACTCCACACCCTGGTCGCCCTCGCGGCCGAACGCGTCCTTGACCACCTCGTAGGCGCCGGCGCTGACCCCGCCGCTGGTGATGATCAGGTCGGCCTCGCCGGCATACCGGTCGATGAGCGCGCCGAACTGCGCGACGTCGTCTTCGGCGGTCGCCACGGCGACCACGTCGGCGCCGGCGTCGCGGACGGCCGCCGCCAGCATGATCGAGTTGGACTCGTAGATCTGCCCCGGCCGCAGCGGGCCGCCCGGCGGCACCAGCTCCGAGCCGGTCGATATCACCAGCACCCGCTGGCGCGGCAGCACCGGGAGCCCGGCCAGGCCCAACGCCGCGGCCAGGCCGAGCACGGCGGGCGTCACCACCTGGCCGCGCCGCAGCACCGTGGTGCCGGGCGCGACGTCCTCACCCGCGCGCCGGATGTGCCGGCCGGGCTCGCGCGGCGCGCGGATGGACACGACGTCCACGCCGCCGTCGGTGTCCTCGACCGGCACGACGGCCGTCGCGCCGGCGGGCAGCGGCGCGCCGGTCATGATGCGGTGCGCGGTGCGGGGCCGCAGTGTCAGCTCGTCGGTGCGCCCGGCGGGGATGTCCTCGGCGACCTCGAGCACCACCGGGTGCTCGGGGGAGGCGCCCGAGGTGTCCTCGGCGCGCACCGCGTACCCGTCCATCGCGGAGTTGTCGAAGACCGGCAGCGCCAGCCCGGCGACCACGTCGTCGGCCAGCACCAGCCCCTGGGCCTCGGCCAGCGCGGCGGTGGCCGCCGGCCGGGGACGGATCAGTTCGGATACGACGCGCTGATGTTCTTCGACCGACCGCACCCGCCCATTATCGGCGGCCGGAATCTGCCCGCTGACCCCGGTGACGCCGGGCGGGCCGTCGTAAGGTTGAGAACGTGATTACCGGGCTGGCCCACACCGGGGTGTGCGTCCCGGACTGCGAGGCCGCGGTGGCGTTCTACCGCGACGTGTTGGGCCTGCGTGTGCTCTCGCCGCCCTACGTGATGACCGGTAACGCCATTCGCAACGACATGGGCGAGCTGGTGGCCGACCCCGGCATGAAAGCGGCCGTCGTGGGTTTCGACGGCGACGGCGACCGGGTGCTCGAGGTCATCGAGTACCTGGAGGCCGACGGCGCCGGGGCCGGCCGGGCCCTCACCGACCACGGGCTGTCCCACGTCGGGCTGATCTGTGAGGACCTCGACGCCACCCGGGCGGAGCTGGAGAGCAAGGGGGTGCGCTTCCTGGTCAGCGGGATCGCGGAGGTCGCGCGGGTCCGCACCACCTGGTTCGCCGACCCGTGGGGCGTGGTGTTCATCCTGGTGGAGAAGAGCCGACCGCAGCGACCATACTTCGCGCAATGGGGGTGAAGCCGCGCGTCGGGATCATCGGCGCGGGCGCCGGTGGCATCGCCATGGGCATCCAGCTGGCCGAGGGCGGCTACGACTTCACCATCTTCGACCGGGCCGACGGGTTCGGCGGCACCTGGCGGCACAACACATTCCCGGGTGCGGCCTGCGACGTCCCGTCGCACCTGTACTCGTATTCGTTTGCGCCCAACCCGCGGTGGAGCAAGACCTACGCCAACCAGCCCGAGATCCTGGCGTACCTGGAGAAGGTCGCCGCCGACCACCGGCTGGGGCCGCACCTGCGGGCGAACACCGCGGTCACCACCGTGCGCTGGTCGGACACCGGGCGGCGCTGGACGCTGACCGACGCCGACGGCCGCGAGCACCGGTTCGACGTGGTGGTCAGCGCCGTCGGGATGCTCGACGTGCCCTACGTCCCGGACATACGCGGCGCACATCGATTTCGAGGCCGCCGATTCCATTCGGCGCGCTGGGACCACAGCAAGTCGACGGCCGGGGAGCGGGTGGCGTCCATCGGCACCGGCGCCAGCGCGATCCAGTACGTGCCCGCGATCGCGCAAGAGACCGCGCACCTGACCGTGTTTCAGCGGACCCCGATCTGGATCGCGCCCCGCTTCGACTTCCCGTTCACGCCCGAGCAGCAGGAGCTCTTCGAGCGCGACCCGGCCCTGGCGCGCAAGCTGCGCGACGAGGCCTTCGACGCCTACGAGTCGGCCAGCTTCGACGCCGACGCCGCCCAGACCCGCGAGGCGACCGAGCTGGCCCGCGGTTACCTGATGCGCAAGGTCGCCGACCCCGCGCTGCGCGCCAAGCTGACACCGGACTACCCGGCCGGCTGCAAGCGGCCGCTGATGTCACGCGACTGGTACCCCACGTTCGCGTTGCCCAACGTCAGCCTGGAGACCGCCGCCATCGCCGAGCTGACCGAACGCGGGGTGCGCACGGTCGACGGCGTGGAACACCGGGTGGACACCATCATCTACGGCACCGGGTTCACGGCCACCGACTATCTGGCCAGCATCGACGTGTACGGGACCGGCGGCCGCCGGCTCGCCGACGACTGGAACGACGGCGCCGAGGCGTACCTGGGCACGCTGGTGGCGGGCTACCCCAACTTCTTCACCCTGTACGGCCCCAACACCAACGGGGTCAACTCGATCATCTACATCCACGAGGCGCAGACGACCTTCGTCCGCCACATTCTCGACGCCATGACCGGGCGCGGCGCGCGCACCGTGGAGGTGACGCCCGGCGCGCAGCGCCGCTACAACGACGAGATCCAGGCCGCCATGGCGGGCAAGGTGTGGCTGGCGTGCAGCAACTACTTCCGGCACCCCAGCGGCAAGGTGGTCACCCAATTGCCGTACAGCGGGCGGACTTTCTTCGAGCGCACCCGCGAGCTGGCCGACGCGGATTACCGCTGGGGCGGGTGACCCCCGACCCGCGAGGTGATCCACACCGGCGGGCTCGCTACTGCACCCAGTAGTTGTCGTGGCGGACGAACCACTCCCTGCGTTCGTCGTCGGTCATGTCGGCCAGCGCCGCGAAGCCCTCGAAATAGGCCTCCCGCGGCGCGCCCGGCGCGAAGAGCATCAGGATGGACGCCGGTTCGTCGGCCCCGTTGCGGAAGCCGTGCACCGCGCCGGGCGGCACATAGAGGAAGTCGCCCCGGTGGCCGTCGGCCCACCGGGTGCCGTCGTAGAGCTTCATCGTCCCGGCCAGCACGAAGAAGGCCTCCGACATCGCCCGGTGAAAGTGCGGGCCGGGGCCCCCGCCGGCCGGCGGCAGGTCGACCCGGTACAGGCCGTAGTCGCCGTCGGTGGCCCGCTGGTCGGCCAGGTAGTGGTACTTGACGCCCCCGGTTTCGAAGTCGGGTGGCGCCCCTTCATTTTCGGGGGCGCGCTTGAGCCAGGCGCTGACCTCCGGCTCGTCTGCGGTATAGCGGGGCGGGGGATACGGCGGCACGACGAGGGACATGCTTCCAGTGTGCGGCGATACCATCGCCAGGGTGGGGGCGTCGGCGGCGGAGGAAGAAGTTCGGGTGGACCGGCTGCTGGACGCCCAGGCCAGGGCGGCGCGGCTGTTCGCCGAGATCGAGCGACGCGCCATGATCCGCCCCGGCGTCACCGAGAAGCAGTTGTCCGACGAGATCAACCGGCTCGCCGCGGACCTGCTCGGGGTCACCCGGCACTGGCATCGGCGGATCGTGCGGGCCGGCGAGAACACGCTGCAACCCTTCAGCGAGCGGCCGCCGGACCGGGCGGTGGCCGACGGCGACATCGTCTTCCTGGATCTCGGGCCGATCTTCGCGGAGTGGGAGGCCGACTTCGGGCGAACGTTCGTGCTGAGCGACGACCCGCACAAGACCGCCGTCCGCGATGCCCTGCCCCGGGTGTGGCAGGCCGGGCGCGAGTATTTCGACGGGCACCCGGACGTCACCGGCGCCGAGCTGTACGACTTCGTCGTCGGGGTGGCGCACGCCGAGGGCTTCGCGTTCGCCAGTCCGATCGCCGGGCACCTGGTCGGGGAGTTCCCGCACCGCAAGATCGCCGGCCCCGGCGTCGAGTGGTACATCATGCCGGGATCGCACAAGCCGATGCGGCGCACGGACCCGGCCGGCCGCGCCTGCCACTGGATCCTGGAGGTCCATCTGGCCGACCGGGCCCGCGGCTTCGGCGGGTTCTACGAGCAGCTGCTCGACCTGCCTTAGTGCCGATCCATGGGCTCACCCCACGGGATAGCGGACGCCGGTGAGCTCCTCCGAGACGGTCCACAGCCGCCGCTGCCGGTCGGGGTCGTGGGACTTGGCGCTCGACGAGACGATCTTCGGGTGGCCCCGGGTCTCGGCGAAGCCGTCGGGGCCGTAGTACTGCCCGCCGAGCACGGCCGGATCGGTGGCGGCGCGCAGCGTGGGTAGGGCGCCCATCGCGGCGTCCTGAGCGATCACCGAGAAGAACACGTTGACGAGCGGCCGGAACACCGTCGGCGTGTAGCGGCCCAGCTCGGTGTTCGACCCGCCGGGGTGGGCGGCGGCGGCGATCGTCGTCCCGTGGGGGGCGAGGCGGCGTTGCAGCTCGTAGGTGAACAGCAGGTTGGCGAGCTTAGCTTGCCCGTAGGCCGCAACCCGGTTGTAGGAGCGCTCCCACTGCAGGTCGTCGAAGTGGATGTCGGCGAGGATGCGGTGGCCCATGCTGCTCACCGTCACGACCCGCGAGCCGGGGACCGGCAGCAGCCGCTCCAGCAGCAGGCCGGTGAGCGCGAAGTGGCCCAGGTGGTTGGTGCCGAACTGCAGCTCGAAGCCGTCCTTGGTGGTTTCCTTCGGCGTGTACATGACGCCGGCGTTGTTGATCAGCAGGTCGATGTGGTCATAGTCGGACTTGAGCCGTTCGGCCGCCGTGCGGACGGAGTCCAGGGATGTCAGGTCGAGCTCCTGCAGCGCCACGTCGGCGCCGGGGCTCTTGGCGGCGATCCGGGCGGCGGCATCCTTGCCCTTGTCCAGGTTGCGTACGGCCAGGACGACGCGGGCGCCGTGGTCGGCCAGCGCGGCCGCGGTCTCGTAGCCGAGGCCGGTGTTGGCCCCGGTGATGACGGCGACCCTCCCGGTCTGGTCGGGGATGTCCGCGACGGTCCAGTTGCCCATGGGTTTCTCCTCTAACGTCTAGACTAAACGGGGCGAGCGCTCCGGTTGACTGGAACTATACGGAACGCGCGCCCCGTTTTGTCAACCTGGATGGTGAACACATGACGCAACCCGCACGGCCGTTGCGGGCCGACGCGGCGCGCAACCGGGCGCGCGTGCTGGACGTCGCCTACGCGACCTTCGCCGCGGAGGGCCTGTCGGTGCCGATCGACGAGGTCGCCCGCCGCGCGGGCGTCGGCGCCGGCACCGTCTACCGGCACTTCCCGACCAAGGAGGCGCTGTTCACGGCGGTGATCGAGAACCGCATGCAGCGGCTCGTCGACGACGGCCACGCCCTGCTGGAAACCGAGGGCCCCGGCGAGGCGCTCTTCGCCTTCCTGCGCTCGATGGTGCTGCAGTGGGGGGCCGCGGACCGCGGCCTCGTCGACGCCCTGGCCGGGTACGGCATCGACATCGAATGCGCCGCGCCCGAGGCCGAAGACGCCTTCAAGGCCATGCTGGGCGAGCTGCTGCGCGCCGCCCAGCGGGCGGGCACCGCACGGCGCGACGTCGACATGCGGGACGTGAAGGCGATCCTCGTCGGCTGCCAGGCGATGCAGGCCTACGACTCGGGGCTGGCCGAGCGGGCGACCGACGTCGTCATCGACGGTTTACGCCCGCCGCGATAGGCGCGAACTGTTCTTGCACTCGGCATAGGCGAGTGCTAAGAATGACGTTGGCACTCGCGACTAGCGAGTGCTAGGTCGGGACGGTGAGACCAGCAGACACCTGGGGTCGTCCGTCGCGGGCACTGCACCCGGCCAGCGTAAGTAATGGGGTGGCCACCCGTGGCCACCCGGTGTCATTCCCGATCCGGAGGAATCACTTCGCAATGGCCAAGACAATTGCGTACGACGAAGAGGCCCGTCGCGGCCTCGAGCGGGGGCTCAACGCCCTCGCCGACGCGGTAAAGGTGACGCTGGGCCCCAAGGGTCGCAACGTCGTCCTGGAGAAGAAGTGGGGTGCCCCCACGATCACCAACGATGGTGTGTCCATCGCCAAGGAGATCGAGCTGGAGGACCCGTACGAGAAGATCGGCGCCGAGCTGGTCAAGGAAGTCGCCAAGAAGACCGACGACGTCGCCGGTGACGGCACGACGACGGCCACGGTGCTGGCCCAGGCGCTGGTGAAAGAGGGTCTGCGGAACGTCGCGGCCGGCGCCAACCCGCTGAGCCTCAAGCGCGGCATCGAGAAGGCCGTCGAGAAGGTCACCGAGACGCTGCTCAAGCAGGCCAAGGAGGTCGAGACCAAGGAGCAGATCGCTGCCACCGCGGCCATCTCGGCCGGTGACCAGTCGATCGGTGACCTGATCGCCGAGGCGATGGACAAGGTCGGCAACGAGGGCGTCATCACCGTCGAGGAGTCCAACACCTTCGGCCTGCAGCTCGAGCTCACCGAGGGCATGCGGTTCGACAAGGGCTACATCTCGGGCTACTTCGTCACCGACGCCGAGCGGCAGGAAGCGGTCCTCGAGGACCCCTACATCCTGCTGGTCAGCTCCAAGGTGTCGACGGTCAAGGACCTCCTCCCGCTGCTGGAGAAGGTCATCCAGGCCGGCAAGCCGCTGCTGATCATCGCCGAGGACGTCGAGGGCGAGGCGCTTTCCACCCTGGTCGTCAACAAGATCCGCGGCACCTTCAAGTCGGTGGCGGTCAAGGCCCCCGGCTTCGGTGACCGCCGCAAGGCGATGCTGCAGGACATGGCGATCCTCACCGGTGGTCAGGTGATCAGCGAGGAGGTCGGCCTGTCCCTGGAGAGCGCCGACGTCGCGCTGCTCGGCAAGGCCCGCAAGGTCGTCGTCACCAAGGACGAGACCACCATCGTCGAGGGCGCCGGTGACACCGACGCCATCGCCGGTCGCGTGGCCCAGATCCGCCAGGAGATCGAGAACAGCGACTCCGACTACGACCGCGAGAAGCTGCAGGAGCGCCTGGCCAAGCTGGCCGGCGGTGTTGCGGTGATCAAGGCCGGCGCCGCCACCGAGGTGGAGCTCAAGGAGCGCAAGCACCGCATCGAGGACGCGGTCCGCAACGCCAAGGCGGCCGTCGAGGAGGGCATCGTCGCCGGCGGTGGCGTGGCCCTGCTGCACGCGTCCCCGGCCCTGGACGAGCTCAAGCTCGACGGCGACGAGGCGACCGGCGTCAACATCGTGCGCGTCGCGCTGTCGGCACCGCTGAAGCAGATCGCCTTCAACTCCGGGCTGGAGCCCGGCGTGGTCGCCGAGAAGGTCAGCAACTCGCCCGCCGGGACCGGCCTGAACGCCGCCACCGGTGAGTACGAGGACCTGCTCAAGGCCGGCGTCGCCGACCCGGTCAAGGTGACCCGCTCGGCGCTGCAGAACGCGGCGTCCATCGCCGGGCTGTTCCTGACGACCGAGGCCGTCGTCGCCGACAAGCCGGAGAAGGCGGCCGCTCCCGCGGGCGACCCGACCGGCGGCATGGGCGGCATGGACTTCTAAGTCCAGGAGCGGAAAAGTCCGAAGCATTGGAAAAGTCCGAAGCACGAAAAAGCCCGGCTCCCTCTCGGGGCCGGGCTTTTTCGTGCGCCCGGGGGCCCTGTCCTCGCCGAGCGTCACGCCAGCGTGGCCCTCGACGCCGGCCGTCACGCCAGCGTGACGCTCGGCGACGGGTGACACTCGGCGACGGGTGACACTCGGCGGCCGGCGTGACGCTGGGCGGCGCGTGACACTCGGCGCCCGGTAGGTTCGACGGCGTGGCCCTTCCCACCCCCTCACCCGCCGCCACCGCCGTCGTGACCGGCGCATCGTCGGGCATCGGCGCCGACATCGCGCGCGAACTGGCCGCTCGGGGCCACGGCGTCACGCTCGTCGCCCGCCGCGAAGACCGGCTGCGCGAGCTGGCCGACGAACTGGCGCAAGGCGTGCGCGTCGAGGTGATCGCCTGCGACGTCGCGGACGCGACGGCCCGCGCCGGCCTGCTGGACGAGGTGGAACGCCGCGGGCTGACCACTGACATCCTGGTGAACAACGCCGGCGTCGGCACCATCGGATCGGTGACGACGACGCGTGTCGCCGACGAGATCGCCCAGGTGCGGGTCAATGTCGAGGCGGTCATCGACCTGACCACCCGCGCGGTCCAGCAGATGGTGCCGCGGGGGCGCGGCGCCATCCTCAACGTCGGATCCACGGCCGGCTACCACCCGTTCCCGGGCCAGGCCGGCTACGCCGCCGCCAAGGCGTTCGTGAAGACCTACACCGAGGGCGTACGGGGCGAACTGGCCGACACCGGCGTCACCGTCGCGCTGCTGTGCCCGGGGCCGGTGCGCACCGAGTTCCTGAAGAACGCGGGGATGGACGAGCGCAAGTTCGCCGACGCCTTCCCGAAGTTCATGTGGATGCCGTCGCGGGAGGTGGCGCGCGCCGGGGTCGACGCCCTCGAGCACGACCGCGGCACCGTGATCGCCGGGCTGCCGAGCCAACTGTCCACCCGGCTGTTCCAGTTCATGCCGCGACGGCTGCTGCTGCCGCTGCTGAAGAGCCAGCACCCGGGCCTGAAACGGGACCGGTCAGCCAGCTAGCGGCGATCGCGAGCGCGCCGGAGCCGGGGGAAGCGGGTCGCCGCCATCGGCCTCGGGCCAGGGCCGCATCCAGCCCTCCACCGGGAGCGCGAGCGCGTTGCACAGCGTGGAGATGGTGCGATACCAGCCGACGGCCGTGAGCAATTCGATCCGCTGCTCGTCGGTGAGGAAGCCCCCGAGCGCCACCCAGGTCGGCTCCGACCACGAGCCGGTGCGCTCGCACTCGTCCACCGCCGCGATCAGCGACCGCTCCGCCGGGCTCCACCGCGGGTCGTCGGGGCCGCCGGTCACCAGCGCGTCGCACTCGTCGTCGCTGACGCCGGCGATCGGTCCCCAGAACGCCGCCTGCCCGCCCCACTCGTACGCGCAGCCGACCAGCGCGCAGGTGCGCAGGATCGCGATCGTCCGCGTCCGGGCCGGCAAAAGGGCTGCGACATAAAGGGATTCGCCGAGCTTGCGCAGCCGGGTGGCCAGCGCCGGATGGCGCTGCAGGCAGCGCACCAGCAGCAGCGGCTCATAGGCGCGGTCCGGATGGCCCCAGCTGTTGATGCCCGCGGCGTCTTCCTCGCTCCACGGCGGGGCGAGCGGGGCGACGCGGCTCACCGGGAGAACACCACGCAGTCGTGCAGGCAGCCCTTGGCCGCGCCGGGGGAGTCGGGGTCGGCCTCGCGATGCAACAGCGCGCGGGTGGGCACCACGCCCAGGCGGACGGCGTCTCCCGCTCGGTTATCCGGGGCCACCTCGGCCGTGCCGTCGACGATCAGCGAATAGCCGCCGGGCTCGGTCGGGGGCCACAGCAGGGTGACGTCGCGGCGCCGGGCCAGGTTCTGCCGGGTGCGGCCGCCGATCAGGCCGATGTCGAGGGTCGCCTCGCGCAGCCGCGGCTCGACCGTCACGGTGTGCGCGCGATAGTCGTCGTCGACGGTGATCAGGTACGCGTACGGATAGTTGGGCAGGGCGGCGGCGAGCCGCTCGATGTCCACCTGCTTCTTGGTGCGCATGACGCTCCAGGATAGGCGCGGGCCGGGGCGTTACAGCGTGCGCGGAACCCGCGCCGCCGGCAGGCCGAACGTCAGCTGACCGCTGCTGCTGAAGTGGAAGCCGAGGTTCTGCAGAACCTGCTGCCAGGGCGCCAGCTTCTCCACGGCCGCCGACGCGTCGGCGTGGTAGCCGTACATCGCCTCCACGTCCGACGCCCACATCTGGTCGTAGGCGGCCTCGATGTCGGCGATCGCGGGGGTGTTCTGGGCCAGCCAGTTGTTGCTCGACAACGCGTGCGCCAGCGCACGGTTGGCCGCCACCACCGCCGGCTGGACCGTGGCCGCCAGCGCCCCCTCGAACGCGGCCGCGACCGCCGAGGCCTGGCTGGACACGGCCTGGGCCTGGGCCGCCGCCGCGCTCAGCCAGCTCACGTAGTGCGTGGCGAGGGCCATCATCGCCGCCGAGGATGGCCCCTGCCAGGATCCGTTGGCGAGATTTGACGTCACCGAAGAAAACGACGATGCTGACGATGCCAGGTCCTCGGCCAGCCCGTCCCACGCTTCCGCGGCAGCAAGCAGCGGCCCGGCTCCGGGACCCGAAAAGATTCGTGCCGAGTTGACTTCTGGCGGCAACCACGCAAAATGCGGGCTCGTCACGGGCTTAACTTACCCGGGATTCGGCGGCTTTGGTGGCGTTATTGCGCGGGTACCGGCCGGGGTTGCCGGCCGCGGACCAACTTGCCCGGGCGCGCGTCGGTGGGCACGCCGTTCTCCGCGATCACCTCGCCGGCCACGATCGTCGCGACGTACCCGTCGGCGGTCTGATCCAGGCGCCGGCCCCCGGCCGGCAGGTCGTAGGCGATCACCGGTTTGTGCAGCCGCAACGCCGCGTGGTCGATGACGTTGAGGTCGGCCTTGTACCCGGCCGCGATGCGCCCGCGGTCGCCCAGCCCTGCGACGCGGGCCGGCACCGACGTCAGCTCGCGGACGGCCGCCGGCACGGTGAACCGCCCCGACTTGCGGTCGCGCGCCCAGTGCGCCAGGAAGTAGGTCGAGTAGCTGGCGTCGCAGATCATCCCGTAGTGCGCGCCCCCGTCGCCGAGGCCCAGCACCACGTCGTCGCGGTGCAGCAATTCCCCGACGGTGTCCAGCGAGTTGTCCTGCAGGTTGCTGGTCGCCACCAACAGCATGGCGCGGCCGTCGTCGTCGAGCAGCCGGTCGTAGGCCTCCTCCATCGGGTCCACGCCGCGGGCCCGGGCCCGGGCCCCGATGCTGGTCGCCGGGTCGGGCTCGTAGTCCGGGGTGTCGCCCAGCGGAAAGATCCAGTCCCACATCTGCGCCACGTACAGGATCGGATGGCCGGCGCCGGGCTTGTCGGCCAGGATGCGCGCGCGCACCTCGGGCTTGCGCATCTCGGCGACCCGCTCGGCCAGCGGCAGGTGCGCGATCTCCCGGTAGCTGGGGTAGAGCACGAACGGGTTGGCGGTCAGCTGCAGCCCGATGATCAACCCGATCGGGCGCGGCAGCAGCTGCGCGGTGATCTGGGGGTCGGCCGCGCCGGCCCGGGAATTCGCCTTCTCGATCATCGTGATGGCGTCCGGCCAGGTGGGATCGCCGGCGTTCGCGACGACCAACGTGAACGTCAGCGGCAGGCCGACCTCCTCGGCCACGTCGAACACCGTCTGCAACACCGGCTCGTAGCCGCCGGCCGGGATGTCCGGCACGAACTGCAGCAGCCCGCCGCCGCCGTCGACGACACCGCGGGCGATCTCCTCGATCTCTTCGCGGGCGGCGTCGTAGCTCGGGATGGGCGAACCGCTCTCGGTCTTGTGGATGGTCAGCCGCGACGACGCGAAGCCCAGCGCCCCCACCTCGACCGCCTCCTTGGCCAGCGCCCGCATCTTGGCCAGGTCCTCGGCGGTCGCCGGTTCGCGGTCGGCGCCGCGCTGGCCCATCACGTAGACCCGCAGCGGGGAGTGCGGCAGGTAGGCGGCGACGTCGATGTCCCGCCGGCCGGCCTCCAGCGCGTCCAGGTACTCGGGGAACGTCTCCCACGTCCAGGGCAGGCCGTCGGTCATGACGACGCCGGGGATGTCCTCGACCCCGGCCATCACGTCGACGAGCACGTCGTGGTCTTCCTGGCGGCACGGCGCGAAGCCGACGCCGCAGTTGCCCATCACCACCGTGGTCACCCCGTGCGCCGACGAGGGCGTCAGGCGTTCCGACCAGATGGACTGGCCGTCGTAGTGGGTGTGCAGGTCGACGAAGCCCGGCGTGACCAGCAGCCCGGTGGCGTCGATCTCCCGCCCGGCGGCCTCCCCGTTGACGTGACCCACCGCCGCGATGACGCCGCCCGCCACCGCGACGTCGCCGACATACGGCTCACCCCCCAGCCCGTCGACGATCGTGCCGTTCCGGATGATCAGGTCGTAAGTCATCCAAACAATCTACGACCGTGCCGGCGGGTCGTGCCAGGCTCTAGTGTCGCTGGTATGGCCAACGACTCCAGCCCCGACGCCGCCGTCCAGGAACTGCTCCGCGACGCCTTCACCCGGTTGATCGAACACGTCGACGAGATCGCCGACGGCCTGACCGACGCGGTCGCCGATTATCGCGTGACCCCGGACGCCAACAGCATCGCGTGGCTGCTATGGCACAGCGCGCGGGTGCAGGACATCCAGCTGGCCGACGTGGCCGGCGTCGAGCAGGTGTGGTTGCGCGACGGCTGGGTGGACCGCTTCGCACTGGACCTGCCGCGCAACGACACCGGCTACGGGCACGGCCCCGAGCAGGTCGCGAAGGTCAAGGCGCCCGCGGACCTGCTGTCCGGTTACTACCACGCGGTGCACAAGCTGACCCTGGAGTACGTCGCCGGCGTGACCGCCGCCGAGCTGGAGCGGGTGGTCGACACCAACTGGGACCCGCCGGTGACGGCCAGCGCGCGGCTGGTGAGCATCATCGACGACTGCGCCCAGCACCTCGGGCAGGCCGCCTACGTGCGCGGAATCGCGCCCTAGGTTCTCCCGCCGTGCGATTCGCGGCCGCGGTCCTGCGGGCTGTGCTGTGGCTGGCCACGACCGTCGCGCTGGCCGTGGCGATCCCGGCGGCCTGGCTGCAGTGCAACGTCGTCAGCGAGGGCGGCTACGCCGCGCTCGCCCAGCGCGCCGCGGCCGACCCGGCGCTGCAGTCCGCCGCCGCGGACGAGCTGACCAACCGCGCGGCGGCCCTCGTCGCGGCCCGCAACGGCGGGCGACAGCCGGTCGACAGCGCGGAGCTGCACGGGGCGGCGGCCGCATTCACGGCCGGGCCGGCCTTTCCGGCGTCGTTCGCCGAGGCGAACCGCGCCGCGCACCGCTGGTTGTTCACCGGCGACGCGGCCGGCGGGTCGTGGGCGGTCGACGTGGCGCCGATGCTCAGGGAGGCCTCGATGCAGCCGATACTGCGCAGCCACAACGTGAAAGTCCCTCCGGCGCTGACTGTTCCGCTGACGGCATCGGCGCCCAAAACGCTGCGGCCGGGCCGGCTCAGCCCGCT
>NZ_GG770553.1:1312737-1360886 GCF_000164135.1 Mycobacterium parascrofulaceum ATCC BAA-614
GCCGCCGCCCGCCGGCGCGGCAAGGCGCTCGCCAGCCTTGGCGTCTGCGCGTTGCTGGTCGGCGCCGCCGGCTGGGCGGGCATCGAGATGGCGGGCCGCTACGTCAACGACGCGCTCAACCGCACCACCGGTGACATCCGCCGCATCGCCGAGGTGATGGTCGGCCACGCGGAGGCGAGCATGCATCAATGGCTCGACGTGACGCTGCTTGCCGGCGCCGCGCTGGTGATCGCCGGTGTCGTCGTGGCGATAGTCGGCGGCCTGCGGCGCGAGGGCTGAGATCAGGTGCGAAGTGGGTCTTTTCCGGCCCGCAGACGCGCTTTCGACCTGACGATCGCGAAAATTGCCAGGGCGTCGAGCAAAATGACCGAAATTCCGAACCAAAAATAGTAGGTGGCCCAGATGGCCGAGATCACCAACGAGGCCAACGCCGCGGCCAGGGCGAGCAGAGCCGCCCCCCGCACCCGCAGCAGCAGCAGCACGCTCGTTGCCGCGACGGCGGCGCCCAGGCCGATGAAAAGCCATGCCCGCCAATGGCCGACCGTGTACCAGCCGAGAATCAAGGACAGCACGGCAGATATGGCCAGCACCACCCCCGCGGTGAACGGGAGACGCGAGACATCGTCTTCCCGGATCTTGTGATCACTGATTCCCCGATTGTCGGTCATCTCAACGCGCCTCCGTTCCGCCGCACGATCCTCTCGAGCACCCACAGCTGCGGTACCCGCGCCACCCGCGGCTAAACGGTTCGCGAGGCGTACTGGCGCCTAGCCGAAGGTGAACGAGAACACCTGCAGCCCAGGGCTTACCCCCATGTCGAGCTGATCGGCGCGGGTGTCGGCGTCGGCGACGATCCGATGCAGCGTGGGTGCCCCGCCGATCGGCGTCGTCGTCGTCTTTCCGTCGCGGGTCACGGTGAGGGTGCCCGTGCCGCCGACGACGACGTAGACGTCTTTGGCGGCGGTGTAGTTCAGCCGGACGGCGGCGCCGTCGCCGTCGGCGGTGGCGCCCTGGTCGTCGAGCTTCCACCGCCCGCGCAGCGCGAACTTGTCACCGGGCAACGACGCGGGGTAGTCGAACGTCGCCGTGCCGGCCTTGTAATCGCCCGTGCCACCGTAGTTTTCGGCCCGCTCGACGCCCAGATAGGTCTCGGGGGTGAGCCGGGTCTGCGGGGTGGTGTCGACCGCCCGCGTCGCCGCGGGCAGTTCGGCGCCGGGGTGGGCGTCGACCAACAGCTCGCGGATCAGCTTTTCGGTCCCGTCGTAGTCGCCCTCGCCGAACTTGGTGTGCCGGACCGTTCCGTCGGCGTCGATCAGGTATTCGGCCGGCCAATAGAGGTTTTGGTAGTTGTTCCAGGTCGTGTAGCCGTTGTCGAGCGCGACGGGGTAGCTGATGTGCAGCGCGGCGGCGCCGCTGGCCACGTTGGCCGGTACCCGCTCGAAGGCGTACTCCGGGGTGTGCACCCCGATCACGACGAACCCGGCGTCGTGATACCGGTCGTACCAATCGACGACGTGCGGGATGGCGCGTTGGCAGTTGATGCACGAGTACGCCCAGAAGTCCACGAGGACCACCTTGCCGCGCACCGCCTCCCGGTCGAGCGGTTTGCCGTCCGGGGTGTTGAGCCATTCGGAGATGCCGGCGATGGCAGGGGCCGGGCCGCACTGCTGCAAGTGGGCGGCGCCGTCCATGCAGTCGGCCAGCGCGCCGGTGACGCTCACCCCGGCCGGGCTCAGCCGCAGCCCGCCGGACCCGGGCGGCGTCGCCGGGGCGGGGTTGAGCGTGCGCTGGAGCTCGTCGGCGCCGATCCCGTGCTGCATGGCCGTGGTGTAGTCGGGGATGGCGCGCTGCAGCATCGCCGGCAGGTTGAAGACCAGCGCCACGGCCAGCACCACCATCATGATCCCGCCGGCGATCTGGATCGCGCGCTGGTGGCGGCGGAACGCGGCGACGCGTTCGGCGACGCGCCGCCCCGCGAGCGCGAACGCCAGCAGCGGCAGCGCGTTGCCGAGCGCGAACGTCGCAGTCAACACCAGCGCGCCGGGACCGATCGATTGCGTGCCGCCGGCGACCACGATCGCCGCGAGCACCGGGCCCGCGCACGGCACATACAGTGCGCCCAGCGTCAGGCCGAGACCGAAACCGTCTGCGTTGGCGCCGATTTGACGCTGCGGCAGGTACGCGAACGGTCGCTCGATGAGGTGCTGCAGCGGCGGGAAGATCAACCCCGCACCGATCAACACCAACACCACCAGCGCCGCCCACCGGATCGCGTCCTGCGGCAGATGCAGCGCCGTCAGCAGGCCGGAGCCGACCAGCGTGGCCACGGAGAAGCTGCACACCAGGCCGGCGATCACCAGGTAGGGCCGCGCGGCGCCACTGATCCCCCGGGAGCCGCCCGCGCCCGACAGCAGGAGCACCGGAAGCACCGGCAGGATGCACGGCGAGATCCCGGTGATGAGGCCGCCGAGGAATCCGATGAGCGCGATCGTGTGCATAGTTAGTTACACCTGTACCGGGCCCCGAAGGTTCAAAGTGACCCGGCGCAAATCACACTCCGTGCGTTATACAAATCACACCACGTGCGTTACGCTCGGCCGGTGGCGCAACTCACCTTCCAGCGCGCCCGCACCGAGGAGAAGAAGCGCCAACGTGCGGAGGCACTCGTGGAAGCCGCGCGTTCACTGGCGCTCGAGACCGGCGTCGCGTCGGTCACGCTGACGGCCGTCGCCAGCCGGGCCGGCATCCACTACTCCGCCGTCCGCCGCTACTTCAGCTCCCACAAAGAGGTCCTGCTGCACCTTTCCGCCGAGGGGTGGGTGCGCTGGTCGACCACCGTGTCCGAGAAGCTGGCCGAGCCCGGCCCGAAGTCGCCGTCGCTAATCGCCGCGACCCTGGTCAACGCCCTGGCCGAGGATCCGCTGTTTTGCGACCTGCTGGCGAACCTGCACCTGCACCTGGAACACGAGGTGGACGCCGATCGGGTGATCGAGGTCAAGCGGATCAGAACCGCCGCCACGCTCTCGCTCGCCGACTCGATCGAGTGCGCTTTGCCGGCGCTTGGGCGTTCGGGATCGCTGGACATCTTGCTGGCCGCGTACTCGCTGGCGGCCACGCTGTGGCAGGTCGCCAACCCGCCGGAGCGTCTCAACGATGCCTATGCCGATGATCCGGGAGTGGTGGTCCCCCCCGAATGGAACCTGGATTTTGCATCCGCCCTCACTCGCCTGCTGACCGCCACCTGTGAAGGGCTCATCGAGGGATTGCAATGAACGCAGAGGGAAGACCGGGGCGGGGGCGTGGCGCACTGCAACCGGTGAAAACGGGGAGGAATTGGAGCGCCCATGACGACGATTGAGCCGACGACCGAGCCGCTGATGACGCACGGCTCCGCGGGTAGTGACGGCAACAAGGTCGCTCCGCGGCGCGCCAACAAGAAAGGGCTTTTGGCACGTTTCTGGTTGGTGCTCACGATCGCGGCTGTCGTCGCGCTGTCGGGATTCGTTGTATATCGATTGCACGGCGTCTTCGGCGTTCACAGCGGGTCGTTCGGTGGTGGCACCTCGGGCGAGGTCCTCGACCAGTTCAACGCTAAGACGATCACGCTCGAGGTCTGGGGCTCGCCGGGGAGCACGGCGACCATCAACTACCTCGACGAGAATTCCCATCCGCAGCAGGCACTGAACGTGCCCCTACCCTGGAGCATAGTTTTGAGTTCAACGAAGCCCGGCATCCCGGCAAACCTGGTGGCGCAAGGCAACGGCAGTTGGATCGCCTGCAGGTTCGTCGTAAACAACCACGATGGGCACGGTGACGTCATCAAGGCTCCGAATCGCTCACACTCCAACGAAACCGTGAACCCCTTCGTCTACTGCCTGGACAAGTCCGCATGAGCGAGCCAGGCGAGGCCCCGCCGCGCGTCGATCAGCCTCTGATCCCGCCGTTCCTGCCGCGGATGATCCATCGGCTCGCCCTGCCGATCGTCCTGGTGTGGTTGGGCATCGTGTTCGTCACCAACACCGTGGCCCCGCAGCTGGAGGTCGTCTCCAAGCATCAAGCGGTGTCGCAGAGTCCGACGGATGCGCCCTCGTTCCAATCGATGATGCACGTCGGATCGACGTTCAAGGAATTCAACTCCGATGCCTCGGCCATGATCGTGCTGGAGGGCAACCAGCCGCTGGGGGCCGAAGCGCACCGCTACTACGACGAAATCGTCAAGCGGGTCGAGCAAGACACCAGGCACGTTCAGCACGTCCAGGATTTCTGGAGTGATCCGCTGACCGCCGCGGGCTCCCAGAGCCACGACCAAAAGGCGGCGTACGTCCAAGTCTATCTTTCCGGCAGGATGGGCGGCAGCCTCGCCACCGAGTCGACCGAAGCCGTCCGGAAGATTGTGGACTCGGTGCCCGCGCCACCCGGGATCAAGGCCTATGTCACCGGGGCCGGTCCGCTGATCGCCGATCAGTCTCACGCGGGTGAAAAAGGTATCGCAATAGTCACCATGGTGACGATCCTGGTGATCATCGTGATGCTGCTGATCGTGTACCGGTCGGTGAGCACCGTGATGATCATGCTGGCCATGGTCTTCATCGAGTTGGCTGCGGCACGGGGCGTCGTCGCGACGCTGGGAAATTATGGGATCATGGGGCTGTCCACCTTCGCCAACAATATGCTGGTGTTGTTGGCGATCGCTGCCAGCACCGACTACGCGATCTTTATCGTAGGCCGCTACCACGAGGCGCGCGGGTTGGGTGAGACGCGCGAAAAAGCGTTTTACACCATGTTTCATGGTACTGCGCATGTGGTCTTGGGTTCAGGCCTGACCATCGCCGGCGCGATGTACTGCTTGAGTTTCTGCCGGTTGCCGTATTTCCAAACGATGGGCGTGCCCTGCGCCGTCGGGATGCTGGTCGCGGTCTTCGCTGCGTTGACTTTGGGCCCAGCGGTGCTCACGATTGCCACATTCTTTAAACTGATGGACCCGAAGCGAAAGTTGCAGACGCGGGGCTGGCGCCGAATCGGGACCGCCGTTGTGCGCTGGCCCGCCCCTATCCTGGCGGTCACGATTGGGATTGCCCTCGTCGGTCTGCTCGCGCTGCCCGGTTATAAGACGGACTACGACACCCGCCACTTTCTGCCGCCGGATACTCCGGCCAACGTCGGCTACGCGGCAGCCGACCGGCACTTCAACCAGGCCCGGTTGAATCCCGAGTTGTTGATGATTGAGACCGATCATGACTTGCGTAACCCAGCTGACTTTCTGGTCCTAGAAAAGGTCGCCAAGGCGGTGTTCCACATCCCCGGCATCGGCCGGGTGCAGACCATCACCCGGCCGCTGGGCACGCCGCTGGACCACAGCACCCTCGGGTTTCAGATGAGCGCTCAGGCCGCTGGTCGGATTCAGACCCAGCACTATCAGGACGAGCAGGCGGCCAACCTGCTCAAGCAGGCGGACGAGCTCCGCAAGACGATGGCCACGCTGCATGAGCAGATGCAGGTCACACAGGACCTCACCAACACCACGCATGAGACCACCAAGCTAACGAAGGAAACCGTGAAGATAACCGAGGAGTTGCGTGACGAGATCGCCAACTTCGACGACTTCTTCCGGCCGATCCGCAGCTACTTTTACTGGGAAAGACACTGCTATGACGTTCCAGTATGTTGGGCGCTGCGGTCCCTCTTCGACGCGCTCGACGGTATCGATGCGGTGAGCGACAACATCGAGAAGCTCAGCGCTAATTTGGACAAGTTGGATCAGATTCAACCCAGGCTCGTCGAGCTGATACCGCCGCAGATCGAGAGCCAGCAGCGCAACCTCGACACCATCATGTCGAACTACGCGACCACAAGGGGGCTCAACGACCAAGCCAAAGCACAGTCCGACAACGCCACCGCAGAAGGCGACGCCTTCGACAGAGCAAAAAACGACGACACGTTCTATCTGCCGCCGGAGGCGTTCAAGAGCCCGGATTTCGCACGAGGTCTCAAACAGTTCATTTCGCCGGATGGGCACGCCGTCCGGCTGATTATCTCCCATGAAGGCGACCCGGCCACACCCGAGGGTGTCAACCACATCGATCCGATCAAGCAGGCCGTGCACGAGGCGATCAAAGGTACCCCGTGGGAGGGCGCCAAGGTTTACCTGGGCGGCACCGCCGCGACGTATAAGGACATGCGCGACGGATCCAACATGGACCTGATGATCGCCGGAATCGCCGCGACCACGCTGATTTTCGTCATCATGCTGGTGATCACCCGGAGCCTAGTCGCGGCATTCGTGATCGTCGGAACCGTGTTGCTGTCGCTGGGCGCCTCGTTCGGGCTCTCCGTGCTGCTATGGCAGTACATCCTGGGCATCAACCTGCATTGGATGGTGTTAGCCATGGCGATCATCCTGCTGTTGGCGGTGGGGTCCGACTACAATCTCCTGCTGATATCGAGGTTCAAAGAAGAGATTCACGCGGGACTGAGGACGGGCATCATCCGCGCCGTGGCCGGTTCGGGCTCGGTAGTGACCTCCGCCGGGCTGGTGTTTGCTGCGACGATGGCCACATTTGCATTCAGCCCGTTGCGGGTTATGGCCCAGGTGGGTACGACGATCGCGCTGGGTTTGTTGTTCGACACCTTGATCGTGCGGTCGTTCATGACGCCATCGCTGGCCACCTTGCTCGGGCGCTGGTTCTGGTGGCCGCAGCATGTGCGGCCACGGCCGGCGAGCACCATGCTGCGACCGTACGGACCGCGTCCCGCGGTGCGCGAGTTGCTCCTCAAGAACGTCGAGGAACACCCGGCGGGCGGTGTGGTACAGCCGCGCTGATCCCGCGAGGTGCGTGGGTCCGAGATCCCTGCCGGCGTGAAGGATTGCGATCGGAATCAGGACGTGGTTCGGAACACTTCGCGGTGAGACGGCACGACGATCGGCCCGGGCCTGTTGTTCGGCTCGGCACCACATTGATCGTGCGTTCGTTCATGATGCCCTCGGTGGCCGTGCTGATGGGCCGCCGGTTCTGGTGGCCGACGCAGGTGGCGGCCGACGCATCGGCATGACGCAGCAGTCAGCGATTCACGTACATGCTGCCGCGGAGGACGACGCCGACTCGGCCGAAACGGTTCCGAGCGGCGTCACCGCATTACTGAACCCGGCCCTTGGCTGGTCCGGGCCAGCCAGGTGGTCCGGTGGGCTCGGACCAGTCCCACACCGACATGTCGCCGGGCGGGTATTGGGCGCACACGTCGGTCGCCTTGGCGACCACGCCCTTGTTGTTGAAGAAGAGCTTCATGTGGTTCGGCCACGCGTACCACAGCGGGTCGTTGTTGTAGAAGTTCTCGGAGTACGTCCGGCGGTCCTCCGGCGACAACGAGTAGAACCAGTGCACCTTGTCGATCGTCGCCTGCTGGACGTTCGGGTGGTTGTCGAAGTCGATCATGTAGCGCTGGTAGTACACCGGGCTGGTGTCCCGGGTGGCCGCCATGATCTGCTCGGCGTCGCAGGTGGTGTGGATCATCCTGCGCGGGATCGGGAAGTCCTCCGTGGAGTCGGCGACGGCGGCCTTCGGGAACGCCGTCGCGGCGATACCCAAAGCGAGGACAGCGACGCCTGCACGCAGGCCAGAACTCAGCCGAGACATAGTTGTTACGGTAACACTTTTTGAGCGCCGGTGGACAGGTTCCTAGCTCAGCTCAGCATTGGCCACGATCAGGCACGATGACGTGCGAGGGATCGGGCCGCAGCTCCGGCGGGGCCTGGCTGTAGTCGCCGAACGGACCGTCGCGCCGCTCGACCGCCGCCCGCACGCCGTGGGTTTCGGCGGTCCGGATGAAGTCCAGGGCGTCGGGGGTATTGCGCATCAGCCCGTCGAGGATGCCGCCCAGGGTCTGGGTGGAGGCCAGCCCCATGTTCTCGTAGGCCTGGTTGACGATCAGTTTCTGCGCCTGGAGCTGCGACAGCGGGATCCGGGCCAGCTCGGCGGCGACCTCGGCGACCCGGGCCTCGAGGCGCTCGAACGGCACCGCCTCGTTGATCAGCTCGATCTCGGCGGCCTGCGCGCCGGTCAGCGGCCGCCCGGTCAGCGAATGCCACTTGACCTTGGCGAAGCTGAGCCGGTAGAGCCACATCCCGCTCAGGTAGGCGCCCCACATCCGGCTGTACGGGGTGCCGATCACCGCGTCGTCACTGGCGATGACCAGGTCCGCGCACAGCGCGTAGTCGCTGGCCCCGCCGACGCACCAGCCGTGCACCTGCGCAATGACCGGCTTGGACGCCCGCCAGATGGCCATGAATTTCTGCGTCGGCGCGGTCTCGCGGGCGGTGACCATCGCGAAGTCCTTGCCGGGGTCCCACCGGCCGTCGGTCATCATCGCGTCGCCCCAGTGGACGAAGCCACCACCGAAGTCGTAGCCGCCGGAGAAGGCCCGGCCGGCGCCGCGCAGCACGATGACCTTGACGGCCGGGTCGCGCTCCGCCAGCCCGACGGCCGCCTCGATCTCGTCGGGCATCGGCGGCACGATGGTGTTGAGCTGCTCCGGGCGGTTCAACGTGATGGTGGCAACCGGACCGGCCGTCGTGTACAGGAGCGTCTCGAAGTCCGTGGTTGGCATGGCTTCCTTACGGGTCGGGCTGACGGTTTTCCGGTGACGACGCGTAGATGCGGTCGCCGATCTTGAGGTACGGCGTCGTCAGGTAGGCCGACAGGGCGAGGAGGCCGGAGAAGATCACCGCCACGGCGACGGCGTTGGGCCAGATCTTGCCGGTGCCGAGCGCGAAACAGACGGTGCCGATGACCGCCGTCGCCCAGTAGAACCGCCGGCCGGCCCGGCGGTCGCGGATGAAGCGGTAGCGTGCCTGCGCCGCCGATACCAGGATGAAGATCAGTCCGGTCGCCAGCAGGGTGAGTTCGATGCGTTGGGTCGCTGACACGTCGATGATCCTATGACCCGGCCAGCATCCGCCACAGGAACGAGTAGGTCAGCGCGGCCTTGAACGCGACCTGCTGGTTGTCGGCGGCGCCGGCGTGCCCGCCCTCGATGTTCTCGTAGTAGAAGACCCGGTGTCCGGCGGCCAGCAGCGCCGCCGTCATCTTGCGGGCATGCCCGGGGTGCACCCGATCGTCGCGGGTGGACGTGGTCATCAGCACCGGCGGGTAGTGCCGCGTGGCCGAGATGTTCTGGTAGGGCGAGTACTCGGAGATGAACGCCCAGTCGTCTGGGTTGTCCGGGTCGCCGTATTCGGCCATCCACGAGGCGCCCGCGAGCAACAGGTGGTAGCGCTTCATGTCCAGCAGCGGCACGCTGCAGACCAGCGCGCCGAAGCGCTCCGGGTACCGGGTCAGCATGATGCCCATCAGCAGGCCGCCGTTGCTGCCGCCCTGCGCGCCGAGCCGGTCGACGGTCGTGATGCCGCGGTTCACCAGATCGGTTGCCACCGAGGCGAAGTCCTCGGCGACCTTGTGCCGGCCCTCGCGCATCGCCTGGGTGTGCCAGCCGGGCCCGTACTCGCCGCCGCCGCGGATGTTGGCCAGCACGTAGGTGCCACCGCGGGCCAGCCACAGCCGGCCGAGCACGCCGCTGTAGGCGGGGGTGTTGGCGGATTCGAAACCGCCGTAGCCGTACAGCATGGTCGGGCCGGGGCCGCGCGCGCCGGCCGGCCGCACCACGAAGTACGGGATCGGGGTGCCGTCCTGCGAGGGCACGAAATACTGTGCCACCGTCATGTTTTCGGCGTCGAAGAACGCCGGCGCGGACTTGACCTGGTCGAGTGGGCCGGCGCCGGTGCCGCGCATCAGCCGCGACGGGGTGACGAATCCGCTGGAGTCCAGGAAGAACTCGTCGCCGGTGTCGTCGGCGGCGACGACGACGGTGTTGGCCGCCTCCGGGATGCCGGGGACGGGCTCGCGGCGCCACTCACCGGGGGTGACGATCTCCACCCGGCTGGCCACGTCGGCGAGGGTGACCATCAGCAGGCGGTCGCGTGTCCACGCGTAGTGATTCAGCGCGGTGTGCTCGTCGGGCTCGAACACCACGCTCAACTCGGTTGTCCCGGAGAGGAATGCCTCGTATTCGACCGCCAGCAGGGACCCGGCGGGATAGCTGTTGGCGCCGTAGAACCAATCGGTGCGCAGCTCGATCAGCAGCCATTCGCGGTGTATCGACAGGCTCGCGTCGGTGGGCGCGTCGATCCGGATCAGCTCGGGGCCCTCCGGCAGGCCCCGCAGTTCGTAGACCTCTTCGTTCCAGAAGTCCAGGGCCCGCCCGAGCAGGGTGCGCTCGAACCCGGGGGTGCGGTCCACGGAGGCGGACACCCTGACGTCGGTGCGGGCGCCCTCGAACACGGTCCGCGCCTCGCTCAGCGGGGTGCCCCGGCGCCACCGCTTGATCACCCGCGGGTAGCCCGAATCGGTCAGCGAACCGTCGCCGAAGTCCGTGCCCACCAGGACGGTGTCGATGTCCACCCAGGCCAGCTGCGACTTGGCCTCCGGCAGGGCGAACCCGTCGTCAACGAATTCCCTTGTCGCCATGTCGAATTCGCGCACGACGGAGGCGTCGGAGCCGCCCCTGGACAGCGCGACCAGGGCGCGGGTGTACTCCGGTTCGATGACGCCGGCGCCGGCCCACACCCAATTCTCGTCGTCCGCTCGCCCTAGTTCATCTACGTCGATCAGCACGTCCCAGTCGGGGGAATCGCTGCGGTAGCTGTCCAGCGTGGTGCGCCGCCACAGGCCGCGCGGGTTGGCGGCGTCGCGCCAGAAGTTGTAGAGGTACTCGCCGCGGCGGACCACGTACGGGATCCGGGCGTCGGTGTCGAGCACCTCGAGCGCCTCGGCGCGCATCCGCTCGAACTCCTCGTCGCGCAACGCCGCCAGCGTGGGCTCGTTTTGCGCCCGCACCCAGTCCAGCGCCTCGTCGCCGGTGACGTCCTCGAGCCACAGGTAGGGGTCGTGGGCGTCGTCGGGGGTAGCGGCGGCTTGTGACGTCATGGAGCCATTGTGGCCTCCGGCGGTAGTGTGAGGTGTATTACACAGGCGAACGAGGAGTGAGAGCGGATGACTGTTTTCGCACGTCCAGGTTCCGCTGGGGCGTTGATGTCGTACGAATCCCGCTACGACAACTTCATCGGTGGCCAGTGGGTCCCGCCGGCGCAGGGCCGCTACTTCGAGAACCCGACGCCGGTCACCGGCCAGCCGTTCTGCGAGGTGGCCCGCTCCGACGAGGCCGATGTCGACAAGGCGCTCGACGCCGCCCACGGTGCGGCCCGGGCGTGGGGCAAGACCCCGCCGGCCGAGCGCGCGGCGATCCTCAACAAGATCGCCGACCGGATCGAGCAGAACAAGGCCGCGCTGGCGGTCGCCGAGGTGTGGGACAACGGCAAGCCGATCCGCGAGGCGCTGGGCGCCGACATCACGCTGGCCGTCGACCATTTCCGCTACTTCGCCGGGGCGATCCGCGCCCAGGAGGGCTCGCTGTCCCAAATCGACGAGGACACCGTCGCCTACCACTTCCACGAGCCGCTGGGCGTGGTCGGCCAGATCATCCCGTGGAACTTCCCGATCCTGATGGCCACCTGGAAGCTGGCGCCCGCGCTGGCGGCCGGCAACGCGGTGGTGCTCAAACCCGCCGAGCAGACGCCGGTCTCGGTGCTCTACCTGATGTCGCTGATCGGCGACCTGTTGCCCGCCGGGGTGGTCAACGTGGTCAACGGGTTCGGCGCCGAGGCGGGCAAGCCGCTGGCGTCCAGCAACCGGATCGCCAAGATCGCCTTCACCGGCGAAACCACCACCGGGCGGCTGATCATGCAGTACGCCTCGCAGAACCTGATCCCGGTCACGCTGGAGCTCGGCGGCAAGAGCCCCAACATCTTCTTCTCCGACGTGATGGGCAGAAACGACGACTTCCAGGACAAGGCGCTCGAGGGTTTCACCATGTTCGCGCTCAACCAGGGCGAGGTGTGCACCTGCCCGTCGCGCAGCCTGATCCAGTCCGACATCTACGACGAGTTCCTGGAGCTGGCCGCGATCCGGACCAAGGCGGTGCGCCAGGGCGACCCGCTGGACACCGAGACCATGCTGGGGTCGCAGGCCTCCAACGACCAGCTGGAAAAGGTGTTGTCCTACATCGAGATCGGCAAAGAGGAAGGTGCGAGGGTCCTTTGCGGCGGCGAGCGCGCCGAACTGGGTGGCGACCTGTCCGGCGGCTACTACATGCAGCCGACGATCTTCGCCGGCAACAACAAGATGCGGATCTTCCAGGAGGAGATCTTCGGCCCGGTGGTGGCGGTGACGTCGTTCTCCGACTACGACGACGCGATCTCGATCGCCAACGACACCCTGTACGGCCTGGGCGCGGGGGTGTGGAGCCGCGACGGCAACACCGCCTACCGGGCCGGGCGCGACATCCAGGCCGGCCGGGTGTGGGTCAACTGCTACCACGCCTACCCCGCGCACGCCGCCTTCGGCGGCTACAAGCAGTCGGGCATCGGCCGGGAGAACCACAAGATGATGCTCGACCACTACCAGCAGACCAAGAACCTGATGGTGTCCTACTCCGACAAGGCGCAGGGGTTCTTCTAGATGGTCGCGGGGGCCGTCATCACCGCCGCCGCCGCCGAGATGCTGGCACGGCTGCAGGACCGGCACGGCCCGGTGATGTTCCACCAGTCCGGCGGCTGCTGCGACGGGTCGTCGCCGATGTGTTACCCGCGCGGGGACTTCATCGTCGGCGACCGCGACGTGCTGCTCGGTGTGCTCGACGTCGGGGACGGGGTGCCGGTGTGGATCTCGGGCCCGCAGTACGAGACCTGGAAGCACACCCAGCTGGTCATCGACGTGGTCCCGGGCCGCGGCGGCGGCTTCAGCCTGGAGGCGCCCGAGGGGGTGCGGTTTCTGTCCCGCGGCCGCGTCTTCACCGACGACGAACAGGCCGAGCTGCGCCGGACGCCGGCGATCACCGGCGCCGATTACGAACGTGGCGAACGCCCTTGCGTGCGCGGGCAGGTGGTGACCGACCCGGCGCTGCGAACGTGCCCTCCGGGTCGGTGACCGCAGTAATGTCGAAGGCGTGATCCCGCTCCCGCGTCCGCGGTTGTTGGCCGGCGCCATGCTGATCGGCGCCGCGGTCGGGTTGCTTGCGGGGGTGGGCTTCGCCGTGATGGCCCATGGCGACGTCCGCCCGGCCTTCGCCATCGCGTCGGTGGTCGGGATCCCGACTGTCGCCGGGCTGGTGACGATCCTGTTCTCCGGACGCCGGTGGGTGACGGCCCTGGGCGCGTTCGTCCTGTCGGTGGCCCCGGGCTGGTTCGGTGTGCTCGTCGCCCTGCGCGTGACCTCCGGGGGCTGACCGTGGCCGACGACAACACCCCGTCAAACCCGGGCACCCAGGCGTGGAAGCCCGACTTCGCCGACTCCGACGACGACCCCGGCACCCAGTCGTGGACGCCGGATTTCTCCGACGACACCGGCGAGCGGCCCGCCGCGACGGACGAGCCGCCGGCCCCCGAGCCGGCCCCCGAGCCGGCAGCCGAGGGGCCCGGCGCCGACGACGAATCCGCCATCGCGCCGGTGCAACCGGTCACGGTTCCCGGGCGCTACTTCTACCTGAAGTGGTGGAAGCTGCTGCTGGTCCTGCTCGGCGTGTGGTCCGCGGCGGCCGTCGCCGGGTTCGGCCTGTCCTATTGGTGGTACCACTCGGCCGACCAGACCGCGGCGCTGTTCGCCGTCCTGGTGTATGTGGTGGCCTGCGCGGTCGGTGGCGTGCTGCTCGCGATGGCCGAGGGCAGGCCGGTGGTCTCGGCGCTGTCGCTGGCGGTTATGTCGGCGCCGTTCGCCTCGCTGGCCGCCGCGGCGCCCGTGCTCGGCTACTACCACTGCGCCCGGGTGGGCCACTGCCTCGTCGGCCTCATTCCGTATTAACGCCCGGCCCGGGCGGCCACTAGGGTAGTGGCCGTGACCCATTTTGACGTCGTCGTCCTCGGGGCCGGTCCCGGCGGATATGTCGCAGCCATCCGCGCCGCACAGCTCGGCCTGAACACCGCAATCGTCGAGCCGAAGTACTGGGGCGGAGTCTGCCTCAACGTCGGCTGCATCCCGTCCAAGGCGCTGCTGCGCAACGCCGAGTTGGTGCAGATCTTCAGCAAAGAGGCCAAGACGTTCGGGATGAGCGGCGAGGCGACCTTCGACTACGGCGTCGCCTTCGACCGCAGCCGCAAGGTGGCCGAGGGCCGGGTCGCGGGCGTGCACTTCCTGATGAAGAAGAACAAGATCACCGAGATCCACGGCTACGGCAGGTTCACCGACGCGAACACGTTGTCCGTCGACCTCAACGACGGTGGCACCGAGACCGTCACGTTCGACAACGCCATCATCGCCACCGGCAGCAGCACCCGGCTGGTGCCCGGCACGTCGCTGTCGGCCAACGTGGTCACCTACGAAGAGCAGATCCTGTCCCGCGAGCTGCCCGAGTCGATCGTCATCGCCGGCGCCGGCGCCATCGGCATGGAGTTCGGCTACGTGCTGAGCAACTACGGCGTCGACGTCACCATCGTGGAGTTCCTGCCGCGCGCGCTGCCCAACGAGGACGCCGACGTCTCCAAGGAGATCGAGAAGCAGTTCAAGAAGCTGGGCATCAAGATCCGCACCGGGACCAAGGTCGAATCCATCACCGACAACGGCTCCGAAGTGACCGTGGTGGTCAGCAAGGACGGCAATTCCGAGGAACTCAAGGCCGCAAAGGTGTTGCAGGCCATCGGTTTCGCACCCAACGTCGAGGGCTTCGGGCTGGAGCAGGCCGGCGTCGCGCTGACCGACCGCAAGGCCATCGGGATCAACGACTACATGATCACCAGCGTGCCGCACATCTACGCCATCGGTGACGTCACCGGCAAGCTGATGCTGGCGCACGTCGCCGAGGCCATGGGCGTGGTGGCCGCCGAAACCATTGCCGGCGCAGAGACTTTGGCCCTGGGCGACTACCGGATGCTGCCGCGGGCGACGTTCTGCCAGCCGCAGGTGGCCAGCTTCGGGCTGACCGAGCAGCAGGCCCGCGACGAGGGCCACGACGTGGTGGTGGCGAAGTTCCCGTTCACCGCCAACGGCAAGGCCCACGGCCTGGGCGATCCCAGCGGCTTCGTCAAGCTGATCGCCGACGCCAAGCACCTGGAGCTGCTGGGCGGGCACCTGATCGGCCACGACGTGTCCGAGCTGCTGCCCGAGCTGACGCTGGCGCAGAAGTGGGACCTGACCGCCACGGAGCTGGCCCGCAACGTGCACACCCACCCGACCATGTCCGAGGCGCTGCAGGAGTGCTTCCACGGCCTGGTCGGCCACATGATCAACTTCTGAATCCCGATGCGCAGCGACGTCGTGCTGGGGGCGGTCGGCGGTCTGGCCGCGGGCTATGTCCTGTGGCTGGCCGCCTTCTCGATCGTCGACGACAACGCGGCGGTGGGGCAGTGGGCGCCGACGGTGTTGCTGCTGTCGCTGGCGCTGGCGGTGTGCGCCACGACGTGGGCGTCCCTGCTGCGCCGGCGCCGGAAATACGCGTGGTCGGGGTTCGGGTTCGCGCTGTCGCTGCCGCCGCTGCTGCTGACGCTGGCCGTGTTCGCCAACGTCTACCTCTGACCACCGCTGACTAGCGCGGGTTGTCCAGCGGGATGTCCAACGCCGCCATGGTCGCGGCCAGCCCGTCGTATTGGCTTGCCAGCAAGCAGAACTCGATCAGCTGACGCCGGTCGAGATGTTCGGCCAGCGCCTGCCAGGTGGCGTCGGTGAGGGTGCGGTCCTTGACGAACTCGTCCGTCGCCGCCAGCAGCGCCTGCTGGCGCACGGTCAGGCGCGCCTCGACCCGGTCCTGCCGCTCGGGCCACGCGAAGATCGCGGCCTGCAGGTCGGCGTTCAGGCCCTGCCTGGCGGCCATCCGGCGATGATGCTGCAGCTCGTATTCGCATCCGCGCAGATGCGCGACGCGCAGGATCACCAATTCGGTGTCGATCGCCGGCAGCCGGCCCCGCAACACCCGGCCGCTGTAGACGCTCCACGCCAAGAACAGCAGCCGGTGCTGGCCGAGCGTGGTGAACAGGTGCATCTCGGGCGCCCGGACCGTGCGCGCGGCCGCCTTCGCCAGCACCCAGTTGATCGGGCCCAGCTCACGGAACCGCCCCGACGGGATGCGGCCGCCGGCAGCCCCGCTCACGGTTGCTTCACCAGATACGGGGAGACCGTGCTGCGGTGCTCGTCGAGGTCCAGGGCGCGCCCGAGGGCCGGGAACGCCCGCTGGGGGCAGTTGTCGCGTTCGCAGACCCGGCAGCCCGCGCCGATCGGTGTTGCGATGTCACCCGACAAGTCGAGTCCTTCCGAGTAGACGAGCCGGTGCGCGTGGCGAAGCTCGCAGCCCAGCCCGATCGCGAAGGTCTTACCCGGCTGACCATACCGGGCGGCGCGGCGCTCCACCGTGCGCGCCACCCACATGTAGTTGCGGCCGTCGGGCATCTGGGCGATCTGGACCAGGATCTTGCCGGGGTTGGCGAACGTCTCGTACACGTTCCACAGCGGGCAGGTGCCGCCGCTCGAGGAGAAGTGAAACCCGGTGGCGGACTGGCGTTTTGACATGTTGCCTGCGCGGTCCACCCGGACGAACGAGAACGGCACGCCGCGCATCGACGGCCGCTGCAGCGTCGAAAGCCGGTGCGCGATGGTCTCGTAGCTCACCGAGTAGAACGAGGACAGCCGCTCGACGTCGTAACGGAAGTTCTCCGCGACGTCGTGGAACTGGCGATACGGCAGCACCGCGGCCGCGGCGAAGTAGTTGGCCAGCCCCAGCCGGGCCAGCGTGTGCGACTCGTCGCTGGTGAACTTGCCCTCCTCCACCAGGGTGTCGATCAGGTCGCCGTATTCGAGGTAGGCCAGCTCGGCGGCCATCTTGAAGACCTGCTGCCCCAGCGAGAGGTGGTTGCTGATCTCCAGCGTCTTGGTCTGCCGGTCATAGCGGTGCAGCACGGTGTCGCCGAGATCGATCCGGCGGTTGATGTGCACGCCGTGCACCTCGGTGAGCCGGCGATTCAGCTCGCGGGCCAGGTCGCCGTGGTGCAGCCGCATCTGGATCGTCAGGTCTTCGGCGGCGGTGTCCAGCTCGTGCAGGTAGTTCTGCCGTTGGTAGAAGTAGTCGCGCACCTCCTCGTGCGGCATGGTGATCGAGCCGCTGCCGCTGCCGTCGGTAAAGCGCTCCTCGGTGGCGGCGGCCAGTTGCGCGGTGGTGATCCGGTAACGCCGGTGCAGGTTGACCACCGCGCGGGCCAGGGCGGGATGGGAGCCGACCAGCTCGGCGACCTCTCCGGGGTCGACGTCGATGTCCAGGTCGCGGTCCATGGTGACCTCGCGCAGCTCGGCGACCAGCCGGGTGTCGTCCTGGGAGGCGAAGAAGGTGGCGTCCACGCCGAACACCTCGGTGATCCGCAGCAGCACGGCCACCGTCAGCGGCCGGACGTCGTGCTCGATCTGGTTCAGGTAGCTCGGCGAGATCTCCAGCATCTGGGCCAGGGCGGCCTGGGAGAACCCGCGCTCGTTGCGCAGCTGGCGGACCCGGGACCCGACGAAGGTTTTGGACACTTCACCCAGGGTACCGGCCTTGCTAAGCGACGGTTGGCAGAGTTCGCAGCCGCCGCGGTCGCGTCGCGATTGGTTTTTGGCACAGGTCGTTGGCATGATTCGCAACGGAGGCCCCAGGGCTGGCCTGGGGTGCTCATGAGGAGGAAACGGGGAGCGACGCCGTGAGCCTGGACAAAGAATTGATGCCGGTTCCCGACGGCCACCCCGATGTGTTCGATCGCGAATGGCCGCTGCGGGTGGCCGACATCGACCGCACGGGCCGGCTGCGGCTGGACGCGGCGTGCCGGCACATCCAGGACATCGGGCAGGACCAGCTGCGCGAGATGGGCTTCGAGGAGACCCACCCGCTGTGGATCGTCCGCCGCACGATGCTCGACCTGATCCGGCCGATCGAGTTCCAGGACATGCTGCGCTGTCGCCGGTGGTGTTCGGGCACCTCGAACCGGTGGTGTGAGATGCGGGTTCGGGTCGACGGGCGCAAGGGCGGCCTGATCGAATCCGAGGCCTTCTGGATCAACATCAACCGGGACACCCAGATGCCGTCGCGCATCTCCGACGACTTCCTCGCGGGCCTGCACAAGACCACGTCCGTCGACCGGCTGCGATGGAAGGGCTACCTGAAGCCGGGCAGCCGCGACGACGCCGCGGAGATCCACGAGTTCCCCGTCCGGGTGACCGACATCGACCTGTTCGACCACATGAACAACTCCGTGTACTGGAGCGTGATCGAGGACTACCTGGCGTCGCACCTCGCCCTGATGGCGCGGCCGCTGCGCGTCACCATCGAGCACGAGGCCCCGGTGGCGCTGGGCGACAAGCTGGAGATCATCTCGCACCTCCATCCGGCCGGATCGACCGACCAATTCGGTCCCGGGCTCGTCGACCGGCCTGTTACAACGCTCACATATGCGGTCGGCGACGAGGTCAAAGCGGTCGCCGCGCTCTTCAACCGCTAACCGGACAAGCGTCCCGTTAAATGCCCGGCTGACCTGCGGATTCCGGTTACCGGCCGGTAGTTTCTGAAACGGTTAAGTTGCCGTTCATCTTCGCAAAATTTGCTAATCGGCCCGCGGTCGTTGCCGAAATTGGCAAATGAAACGGCTGGACCTGCGCCGATAGCTGTGCCATCGTCGAGTTAGCACACCAGCGAAGTTGAGCCGCTAGCTACCGCCGGTGAAGCGTTCACCAAGTCCAGTAGTGAAGATTCGTTAAGGAGCATGCCCAATGTCTGTCGTTGGCACCCCCAAGAGCGCCGAACAGATCCAGAAGGACTGGGACACCAACCCGCGGTGGAAGGACGTCAGCCGGACCTACACCGCGCAGGACGTCGTGGCCCTGCAGGGCAGCGTCGTCGAGGAGCACACGCTGGCCCGCCGCGGCGCCGAGGTGCTCTGGGAGCAGCTGCACGACCTGGAGTACATCAACGCGCTGGGCGCGCTGACCGGCAACATGGCCGTCCAGCAGGTGCGCGCCGGCCTGAAGGCCATCTACCTGTCGGGCTGGCAGGTCGCCGGTGACGCCAACCTGTCCGGCCACACCTACCCCGACCAGAGCCTGTACCCGGCCAACTCGGTGCCGCAGGTCATCCGTCGGATCAACAACGCGCTGCTGCGCGCCGACGAGATCGCCAAGGTCGAGGGTGACACCTCGGTGGAGAACTGGCTGGCGCCGATCGTCGCCGACGGCGAGGCCGGCTTCGGTGGCGCGCTGAACGTCTACGAGCTGCAGAAGGCGATGATCGCCGCGGGCGTCGCGGGGTCGCACTGGGAGGACCAGTTGGCCTCGGAGAAGAAGTGCGGCCACCTCGGTGGCAAGGTGCTGATCCCCACCCAGCAGCACATCCGCACGCTGACCTCGGCCCGCCTGGCGGCCGACGTCGCCGACGTGCCGACCGTGGTGATCGCCCGCACCGACGCCGAGGCGGCCACCCTGATCACCTCCGATGTCGACGAGCGCGACCAGCCGTTCATCACCGGTGAGCGGACCAAGGAAGGCTTCTACCGGGTCAAGAACGGCCTCGAGCCCTGCATCGCGCGGGCCAAGGCCTACGCGCCGTACTCGGACCTGATCTGGATGGAGACCGGGACCCCGGACCTCGAGCTCGCGGCCAAGTTCGCCGAGGGCGTCAAGTCCGAGTTCCCCGACCAGATGCTGGCCTACAACTGCTCGCCGTCGTTCAACTGGCGCAAGCACCTGGACGACTCCACCATCGCGAAGTTCCAAAAGGAGCTTGGCGCAATGGGATTCAAGTTCCAGTTCATCACGCTGGCCGGTTTCCACGCGCTGAACTACTCGATGTTCGATCTGGCCTACGGCTACGCCCGCAACCAGATGACCGCGTACGTGGAGCTGCAGGAGCGCGAGTTCGCCGCCGAGGAGCGCGGTTACACCGCGACCAGGCACCAGCGCGAGGTCGGTGCCGGTTACTTCGACCGCATCGCCACCACCGTCGACCCCACTTCGTCGACCACCGCGCTGACCGGCTCCACCGAAGAGGGGCAGTTCCACTGAGGACGAGCGGGCCTTGGCCCGCGAGGACGAAGTGGAACGAATGGCTTGAGCCACTGATCCTTCGATCCCGCGCCGAACGTGAAGCCATGGCGGAAAATCCGTCGATTCTCCGCCCACAGTTCACGTTCGACGGGCTGAAGTAGCATTGGCCCCGCCCGGGGCAACCTGGGCGGGGCCAATTGCGGTGCAACACGATACGACACCGAAAGAGATGACAGTGAGCGATGCAGCGATCCAGCGGGTGGGAGTCGTCGGGGCCGGGCAGATGGGATCCGGGATCGCCGAAGTCGCGGTCCGCGCCGGCGTCGACGTGACGGTCTTCGAGACCACCGAGGCCCTGATCACGGCCGGGCGTAACCGCATCGTGAAGTCGCTGGAGCGCGGTGTCAGCGCGGGCAAGGTCACCGAGCGGGAGCGCGACCGCGCGCTGAGCAAGCTGACCTTCACCACCGATCTGAAGGGCCTCGCCGACCGCCAGCTGGTCATCGAGGCGATCATCGAGGACGAGGCCGTCAAGGCGGACATCTTCGCCGAACTCGACCGGGCCATCACCGACCCCGATGCGGTGCTGGCGTCCAACACGTCCAGCATCCCGATCATGAAGATCGCCGCGGCCACCAAGAACCCGCAGCGGGTGCTGGGCCTGCACTTCTTCAACCCGGTGCCGGTGCTGCCGCTGGTCGAGTTGGTGTGCACGCTGGTCACCGACGAGGCCGCCGCCGCGCGCACCGAGGAGTTCGCCGGCGCGGTGCTGGGCAAGCAGGTGGTGCGCTGCTCCGACCGGTCCGGCTTCGTCGTGAACGCGCTGCTGGTTCCCTACCTGCTGTCGGCAATTCGCATGGTGGAGGCCGGTTTCGCCAGCGTCGAGGACGTCGACAAGGCGGTCGTCGCCGGGCTGTCACATCCGATGGGGCCGCTGCGGCTGTCCGACCTGGTTGGCCTGGACACCCTGAAACTCATCGCGGACAAGATGTTCGAGGAGTTCAAGGAGCCGCAATACGGCCCGCCGCCGCTGCTGCTGCGCATGGTGGAGGCGGGCCGACTGGGCAAGAAGACCGGCCAGGGTTTCTATACGTACTGACGCCGCGGGACGGCGCCCCCGCGTCGGTTATTATGCTCGCGTTCAATATCGAGCAGATAATGGGAGCGGGCATGACGGCATTGGAGCCATATTACGAGGACGCAGTCTATCTACGACGTCTCGAACGAATTCTTCGCGTTATTCCTCGACCCGACGATGGCTTATACATACGCATACTTCGCGCGCGATGACATTGACCCTCGAGGAAGCACAAGTCGCGAAATTCGACCTGGCGCTGGAAAAGCTGAACCTCGAGCCCGGAATGACGCTTCTCGGCATTGGCTGCGGCTGGGGTGAGGCGCTGAAACGGGCCGTGGAGAAATTCGACGTCAATGTCATCGGAATCACCTTGAGTCGCAACCAATTCGATACAGCAAGAACAAACTCGCCGGGCTCGGGACGAATCGCAACGTCGAGGTGCGGCTGCAGGGCTGGGAAGAGTTCGAGGACAAGGTCGACCGGATCGTCACCATCGGCGCCTTCGAAGCCTTCAGGATGGAGCGGTACGCCGCATTCTTCGAACGCGCCTACAACATCCTGCCCGATGACGGCCGGATGTTGTTGCATACAATTTTGACGTACACCCAGAAGCAGCAGCACGAGCGCGGTGTTTCCATCACGATGAGCGATATTCGATTCGCGAGGTTCATCGGTACGGAAATTTTCCCGGGTGGGCAGCTGCCGGCCCAGGGAGATATTTTCCGGTTTGCGCAAGCCGCTGGGTTCTCGGTGGAGAAAGTCCAACTGCTGCAGGAGCATTACGAGCGCACCCTCAACCTCTGGGCGGCCAATCTCGAGGCCAAGGGGCAACGGGCGATCGAGATTCAGTCCGAAGAGGTCTGCGACAAGTACATGCGCTACCTGGTGGGCTGCGAGAACTTCTTCCGTAACGGCATCAGCAATGTCGGGCAGTTCACCCTCGTGAAGTAGGGCTGCGCCGCGGCTACTTCTCCAGGGTGAACTGGTCGACGTCGGTATAGCCCTGCCGGAACAGCTTCGCGCAGCCGGTCAGGTACTTCATGTAGCGGTCGTAGACCTCTTGCGACTGGATGGCGATGGCCTCCGCGCGATTGGCCTCGAGCGCGGCCGCCCACGTCTCCAGGGTCCTCGCGTAGTGCAGCTGCAGGGAATGGACCCGGGTCAGCTCGAAGCCGGCCGTGACCGCGTACTCCCCGACGGTCTGGGGCGTCGGCAGCCAGCCGCCCGGGAAGATCTCGGTCAAGATGAACTGCGAGAAGTGGACGATCTCGTGGGTCAGCTTCATGCCGCGCGCGCGGGCGTCCTTGAACGAGGGGCGAACGATGGTGTGCAGCAACATGACACCGTCGGACGGCAGCGCCTGGTAGGCCATCTTGAAGAACCGGCCGTAGCGCTGGCGGCCGAAGTGCTCGAAGGCGCCGATGGAGACGATGCGGTCGACCGGCTCGTGGAACTTCTCCCACCCCTCCAGCAGCACGCGCCGGGTGCGGGGGGTGTCCATCTCGTCGAACGTCTTCTGCACGTGCTCGGCCTGGTTCTCCGACAACGTCAGGCCCACGACGTTGACGTCGTACTTCTCGATGGCCCGCCGCATGGTCGCGCCCCAGCCGCAGCCGATGTCCAGCAGCGTCATCCCCGGCTCGAGCTTGAGCTTGCCGAGCGCCAGGTCGATCTTGGCGAGTTGAGCCTCCTCCAGCGTCATGTCGTCACGCTCGAAGTAGGCGCACGAGTACGTCTGGGTGGGATCCAAGAACAGCCGGAAGAAGTCATCGGACAAGTCGTAGTGGGCTTGCACGTTTCCGAAATGCGGCGTGAGCTGCACAGACATGTCGAGAAGAGCCTTTCGTTACGCGGAAGCAGGGATGCCCGGCCAGCACGACGCGCCCTGCGTCACCCCCGATGCACCCCTGCATGTTAGTCGCTGCGGCTATGCGCGTCGTCCTCCCTAACGGCTCATAGCGTCACACGAGGGGGGCGGAATCGACAAAATAAGGGCAGCTGGGCGACGTCGGGGCCGCCTAGGTCGCGGACCGGGCCCCGTCGCCGCGGGGCGGCACGATCGGGGACGGGTGCGGTTCTTCGCGGAACTTCTCCAGCGACCCGCCGACCTCGACGATGCCCTTGAGCGCGTTCCAGCTCAGCATCGTCAGGTAGTCGATCAACTCGTCGCGGCTCATGCGCGGGGAGGACATCCACGAGTGTGTGGCCAGCTGGACGCCGCCGACGATCAGGTAGGCCCACGGCTCCGCGCCGCCGGTGTCCATCCCCGCCTGTTGCATGCGGCGGCGCATCAGCACGGCGAGCATGCGGGCGATGATCCGCTCGGAGTCGGCGATCACCTTGCTCTTGCTGGCCGAGCTGTTGGACATCACGAAGCGGTACGGCTCGGGTTCGTTCGCCACGGTTTCGACGTACACCCGGATCACCTCGCGGGTCAGGTCGAAGCCGTCGAGATTGGACGTCAGCGCCGCGGCCATGTTGGGAATCAGTGTGGTTTGGGTGAACCGCATCATCACGGCGGTCGTCAGGTCGTTCTTGTCGACGAAATAGCGATACAGCACCGTCTTGGAGACACCGATCTCCGCGGCGATCTCGTCCATGCTCAACGTGCCGCCGTGCCGCCGAATCGCGTCGATCGTGCCGTCTACCAACTCGTTGCGGCGCTCCACCTTGTGTTGGTGCCAGCGCCGCTTGCGACCATCCGTCTTGGCCGCCACAGCCAACGTTCGCTCTGCCACTGTCGCCGATATCCCATTCACTAGACGCCCTTGATACTACGGCGTGCGGCCCCGTTTCGGGCTGCGGCCGCGCGCCGGCGCCGGCGCCGTGAACAGTGTCGTCACACCAATCGGCCGGGACGATAGATGATGGTGTGGTGGTACACAGAGCCTCGCCCCGGGGCGCGGCGCCGGGCCCGCACGCGGCGGCGTCCGACCCGACGGCCCCGCTGACCGGAACGGGGCGACTCCACGCGTCGTTCGCCGAATCCTTCGCCGGCGCCGACCCGCAGGCCGACGCCGAGCGCCGGGTGGCGTTGCGGCGGATGAAGGCGGTGGCGCTGAGCTTCCTGGTCGGCGCCACCGTGCTGTTCCTCGCGTGCCGGTGGGCGCAGGCGCACGCCAACCTGGGCGTCTGGGTCGGCTACGTCGGTGCGGCCGCGGAGGCCGGGATGGTCGGCGCGCTGGCCGACTGGTTCGCGGTGACGGCGCTGTTCCGGCATCCGCTGGGCATCCCCATCCCGCACACCGCGATCATCAAGCGCAAGAAGGATCAGCTCGGCGAGGGCCTGGGCACCTTCGTGCGGGAGAACTTCCTGTCGCCGCCGGTGGTGGAGACCAAGCTGCGGGACGCCCAGGTGCCCGGACGGCTCGGCAAGTGGCTTTCGGAGACCGCGCACGCCGAGCGGGTGGCCGGCGAGACGGCCACGGTGCTGCGGGTGCTGGTGGAGCTGCTGCGCGACGACGACGTCCAGCAGGTGATCGACCGGATGATCGTGCGCCGCATCGCCGAGCCGCAGTGGGGGCCGCCGGTCGGGCGGGTGCTGGCGACGCTGCTGGCCGAGAATCGGCAGGAGGCGCTGATCCAGCTGCTGGCCGACCGGGCTTTCGAGTGGTCGCTGAACGCCGGCGAGGTGATCCAGCGGGTGGTCGAGCGTGACTCGCCGACGTGGTCGCCCCGCTTCGTCGACCACCTGGTCGGCGACCGCATCCACCGCGAGCTGATGGATTTCACCGACAAGGTGCGCCGCAATCCCGATCACGAGCTGCGCCGGTCGGCGACCCGGTTCCTGTTCGAATTCGCCGACGACCTGCAGAACGACGCGGACACCATCGCGCGCGCCGACGCGATCAAGGAGCAGCTGATGGCGCGCGACGAGATCGCCAACGCCGCGGCAACGGCCTGGAAGACGCTGAAACGGCTGGTGCTCGAGGGCGTGGACGACCCGTCCAGCACGCTGCGCACCCGCATCACCGACACCGTGATCCGGATCGGGGAGTCGCTGCGCGACGACGCCGACCTGCGCGACAAGGTCGACAACTGGATCGTGCGCGCCGCCCAGCACCTGGTTTCGCAGTATGGGGTGGAGATCACCGCGATCATCACCGACACCATCGAACGCTGGGACGCCGAGGAGGCCAGCCGGCGCATCGAGCTGCACGTCGGTCGTGACCTGCAATTCATCCGGATCAACGGAACCGTGGTCGGCTCCCTGGCGGGCCTGGTGATCTACGCCGTCGCGCAGCTGCTTTTCTAGTAGTGCTAACAAGTGCTTGCAATAGCAAGCACTTGTAGTAGTCTGGGGCCGTCACCATCGACGATCCAACCCAGGAGCACACCATGGCACCCGAGGAGAAGCTCTCCGCCAAGGTGTCCAACGCCGCCTCAGACATGGCCTCGGACATCGGCGGCTTCATCCGGAGCCAGCGCGAGCTGGCGCAGGTCTCGGTGCGTCAACTCGCCGAAAAGTCCGGCGTGAGCAACCCCTACCTGAGCCAGGTGGAGCGCGGATTGCGGAAGCCGTCCGCCGAAGTGCTCAATCAGATCGCGAAGGCGTTGCGGGTTTCCGCTGAGGTTCTCTATGTGCGGGCCGGGATCCTCGAGCCCAGCGACAAGAGCCAGGTGCGCGACGCCATCATCACCGACACCGCGATCACCGAGCGTCAAAAGCAGGTTCTGCTCGACGTCTACACGTCGTTCACCCAACAAAACGAGGCCGCCGAATCAAGCAAAGAGGAGTGTTCGACCGAATCCAGCGGCGACGAGTGATCAATGGCCCTTCCGGCCGTCGGGACTCCCACGTCACGCTAGGGGACGGTGATGCATAAATCACCGGCCGCGCGGGTTACCCAGGAGCGAGGATCCGGCGGCCGCCAGCGCAGAAGGAGACGCACCCTTCAGTTTCCACAACACACCTTCAACAACGCCAAAAACCGAAAACCATGAAAGGAATAACCATGGCGGACAACACCAACATCGAAGACTTGCGGGCGCCCCTGCTCGCGGCGCTGGGCGCCGCTGACCTGGCGCTGGCCACGGTCAACGACCTGATCGCCGGCCTGCGCGAGCGCGCCGAAGAGACCCGCGCCGACACCCGCACCCGGGTGGAGGAGAGCCGTGCCCGGCTGACCCGGCTGCAGGAGGACCTGCCCGAGCAGTTCGACGAGCTGCGCGAGCGGTTCACCTCCGAGGAGCTCCGCAAGGCCGCCGAGGGCTACCTGGACGCGGCGACCAACCGCTACAACGAGCTGGTCGAGCGCGGCGAGGCCGCGCTGCAGCGGCTGCGCAGCCAGACCGGCCTGGACGACGCCTCGGCCCGCGCCGAGGGCTACGTGGACCAGGCCGTCGAGCTGACGCAGGAGGCGCTGGGCACCGTGGCGTCGCAGACCCGCGCCGTCGGTGAGCGCGCGGCGAAGCTGGTCGGCATCGAGCTGCCCAAGAAGTCCGACGAGACGGCCAAGAAGGCGCAGAAGGCTGTCGCCAAGAAGGCGCCCGCCAAGAAGGCTCCGGCCAAGAAGGCTCCGGCCAAGAAGGCCGCCGCCAAGAAGGTCACCCAGAAGTAAGTCGGACGGTCGACTCGGAGTTGTCCGCCGGGCAACTCCGAGTCGACGTTGGGGACGGCGCCCGCATACGCTTAAGGCGTGAGCCACCTCGTGGGTACCGTCATGTTGGTCTTGCAGATCGCCGTCTTGGTGACGGCGGTGTACGCGTTCGTGCACGCCGCGCTGCAGCGGCCGGATGCCTACACCGCCGCCGACAAGCTGACGAAGCCCGTGTGGTTGGTGATCCTCGGCCTGGCTGTCGCCCTGACATCCATCCTGAGTTTTGTTTTCGGGGTACTCGGGATGGCGATCGCCGCGTGCGCGGCGGGCGTGTATTTGGTCGACGTGCGGCCGAAACTTCTGGAAATTCAGGGCAAGTCGCGCTAGCGGGATGAAGGCCCTGCTGACGGCGCCGACGGTGGTGCTCGTCGCGCTCTGGGGACCGCCCGGCGTCGCGCCGGCGGAGCCGGCCGGCACGTCCCCGCCGTTCGTCGACCACACCGAATGGGCGCAGTGGCACGGCCGCAGCAGCCTGCGGGTCTTCCCGACACCGTCGGGGCGGCTGGCCGCCGGGCGGTCTTCGGACCCGGCGCTGGCCGACGAGGCGTGGGCCGAGGTGCTGGCGCTGTCGCCGGACGCCGACACCGCGGGCATGCGCGCCCAGTTCGTCTGTCACTGGCAGTTCGCCGAGGTGGCGGAGCCCGGCAAGGCCAGCTGGAATCTGGAGCCGTGGCGCCCGGTCGTCGACGACGCCGAAATGGCCGCGTCCGGATGCAATCCGGGCGGACCCGAGGAAAGGTTCTAGTGGCGAGCAAACCGACCCGGTCGCAGCTCGCGGCGATGGTCGACCACACCCTGCTCAAGCCCGAGGCCACCGAGGCGGACGTGGCGGCCCTGGTCGCCGAGGCGGCCGAGTTGGGCGTCTACGCCGTGTGCGTCTCGCCGTCGATGGTTCCGGTCGCGGTGCGAGCCGGCGGCCCGCCGGTGGCCAGCGTCGCGGGTTTCCCCTCGGGCAAGCACCTTTCGGCGGTCAAGGCGCACGAGGCCGGACAGGCCGTGGCCGCCGGGGCCGCCGAGGTCGACATGGTGATCGACATCGGCGCCGCGCTGGCCGGCGACCTCGAAGCGGTGCGGGCCGACATCGCGGCCGTGCGCGCCGCCGCCCCCGACGCCGTGCTCAAGGTGATCGTGGAGTCGGCGGTGCTGCTGTCCGGGACGGACGAGAGCACGCTGGTGCAGGTGTGCCGCGCGGCCGAGGACGCCGGCGCCGACTTCGTCAAGACCTCGACCGGCTTCCACCCCGCGGGCGGCGCGTCGGTGCGCGCGGTCGCCGTGATGAGCCAGACCGTCGGCGGCCGGCTGGGCGTCAAGGCCAGCGGCGGCATCCGCACCGCCGCGGCCGCCGTCGCGATGCTGGACGCGGGGGCCACCCGGCTCGGCCTGTCGGGCACCCGGGCGGTGCTCGACGAGCTCGGCTGAATTGTCCGGCGCCTAGACCGTCACAGGTTGGCGAAGCAGGGGTCGTTGTTCTTGCCGGTGGGGATGCTCGCGTTCCGCGTGGAGAAGTGGCTGGTCACACCGCTGTCGGTGACCTGCACGCTGTCCGCGTGGATGCCCAGCGGGTAGTTCTTGGTGAACTGCGAGGTGAAGTCGTCCAACGTCGACTGCACGGATTCCTTCGGCATCGTGAAGCCGAGCGCGTTGAAGCTGACGATCTGCAACTGCAGGCCGGTCCCCGACACCACCGGCTTGGTCGTCAGGGCGTCCAGCATGCCCTTCAGCTCGATGGTTCCGTCGGCGGGGTGGGTGGTCACCGTGTTGGTGACGAAGGGGCCCAGCACCGGAATCGCGTTCTGCACCGACTCCTTGATCCCGTCCGACGTCCAGGTGATGGTCGCGTCCAGCGAACCGATGGTGCCCTTGGAGTTGGCGGTCGACTTCAGCTGGACATCCCTGATGTTGAGGTTGAGCTTCATGCCCTTGGCGTCACGGATCTGGTTGCCGGCGGTCTGCACCGAGATGTTGGTGTAGTGCTTGGTGAGCTGCTGCCACAGCATCAACGGCGCCACCCCGAACGACGCGGTGGCCTTGTCCTTGACCTCACACGCCACCGCCTCGGCGACCTTGCTGTTGGCGACGTGCCGGACATACAGCTCGGCCCCGACCAGCCCGGCGATCACGAGGCACACCACGATGATGCAGACCAGGAGTATGGACAGCGGGTCACGCAGGAAGCGCCGCTTCTTCTTCTCCGGCGCCGGCTCCTCGCCGGGGCCGGGGAACTGCTCCGTCGGGCCCGCGGGCGGGGTGGGGGGAGGCGGCGGCGGGTAGTCGGGCCGTTGCATGTTCGGCGGCGGCGTGCCGATCCGTTCCGTCGGACCGGGAGCCGGCGGCGGCGAGGCGGGCGCCGGACCGCCGGTGCTGATCCGTTCGGTCGGCCGCTCGGTGGGGGGCTGGCCGAACGGGCCTTGGTTGCCGGGACGGCCCCACGTCGACGGATCTTGGTTCGGCGGTCCTTGTGGGTTCGTCACCCGACCGATTCTGCCCTATCCAGCTGAGCGAAATCTGAGTGGTTGCGCAGCACCGCGATGCTCTCGCGGGCCTTGGCCACCCGGTCGGGGTCGATGTCGGCCACCACCAACTGCGGACCCGGGCCGCCCGACGCGACGACTTCGCCGAGCGGGGAGGCCACCAGGCTGCCGCCCACCCCGGTGGGGGCGCCGGACGCCGTCAGCGATTCGCCCGGATCGGCCTGGCCGGCCGCGGCGACGTAGCTCATCGAGTCGAGCGCGCGGGCCCGCGCCAGCAGCGTCCACTGGTCGAGCTTGCCGGGACCCGCTCCCCAGGACGCGCAGACGGCGATCAGCTGCGCGCCGCGGCGGGCCAGCTCGGTATACAGCGCGGGGAAGCGGATGTCGTAGCAGACGGTCAACCCCACGCCGACGCCGGCGACCGTGATCACCACCGGCTCGTGGCCGGGCGCGACGGTGCGCGACTCGGTGAAGCCGAACGCGTCGTAAAGGTGGATCTTGTCGTAGTGGGTGTCCGGATCGTTGGGGCTGCCCGGGCCGGCCGCGATCAGCGTGTTCTTCACCCGGCCATCGCCCGACGGGGTGAACATGCCGGCGATCACCGTGATCCCGCAGTCGGTCGCGATGCGGCGCACGCCGGTCGCCCACGGCCCGTCGACCGGCTCCGCGATCGGAGCCAGCGGAACCCCGAACCGGCACATGGTCGCCTCCGGGAAGACCACCAGCTGCGCGCCCGCGCCTGCGGCCCGCTCGGCGTACTCGCGCACCAACTCCAGGTTCGCGGCCGGATCGGTGCCGCTGAGGATCTGCGCCAACGCGATTCGCATGGGCGCCAGCTTAGGCCCGGCGTCCTCAGGCCGTGCCGGCGATCCATTCCGTGGTGAACCGCTGCTCGGCCGCCACCAGCTCGGCCAGCCGGGTGCCGATGATGCTCTCCAGCTTGCCGCCGATGATCGGGACGCGCACCTGGACGGTGGCCCGGAAGGTCAGCCGGGCGCCGCCGGTCTCCAGGATCGGCGACAGCATGGCGGTCCCGGTGAGATGCACCGGGGCATCCAGGATCGAGCCCAGGACCGAGCCCTGCGCGGCGCCGCCGGCGACGGGGCCCCAGACCTCCTCGCGCCTGATGCGCAGATCGCCGCTGTGCAGCTGGGTGACCATCCCCGGCAGCTTGTCGCTGTGGATCACCTGCACGGTGACGACCTCGACGGTGTCGTCGTCCCCGGTGTCGCCGCCGACCCGCATCGATTCCAGCGTGGCGAGGTCCACTCCGGATCCGGCCAGCCGTGCCCGCCAATAGCTCTCGTCCGTGAACGCCCGATGAACCTCTTCAACGCTGCCGTCGTAGTCGGCCGACAAGTCGAATGAACGCGGCATAGCAGGTGAGGCTACCGTTACGGGCGATGAAATCCAGCGATGCCGGTTCGACGTTCGCCGGCGCGCAGGTCGCCGAGGCGGTGCCGCTCGCGCCGCTGACGACGTTGCGGGTCGGCCCGGTCGCGCGCCGGCTGATCACCTGCGCCAGCACCGAACAGGTGGTCGCCGTGGTGCAAGAGCTGGACGCCGAAAACCGTGGGGGACAACGGTCCCCGGTGCTGGTGTTCGCCGGCGGCTCGAACCTGGTGGTCGCCGACACGTGCGCCGGCCTGACCGCGGTGCGGTTGGCCAACGGCGGCGTCACCGTCGACGGCAACCGGGTGCGCGCGGAGGCGGGCGCGGTATGGGACGACGTGGTGGTCAGCTCCATCGAGCACGGTCTGGGTGGGCTGGAATGCCTGTCCGGGATCCCCGGGTCGGCCGGGGCCACCCCGATTCAAAACGTCGGGGCCTACGGTGCGGAGGTCTCCGACACCATCACCCGGGTCCGGATCCTGGACCGCAGCAGCGGGGAGGTCCGCTGGGTGCCGGGCGACGAGCTCGGCTTCGGCTACCGCACCAGCGTGTTCAAGCGGGCCGGCCGCGACGGCGCCCAGATCCCCTGGGTCGTGCTGGAAGTCGAGTTCGAGCTGGACGCGTCGGGCCGCAGCGCGCCGCTGCGCTACGGCGAACTGGCCGCCGCGCTGGAGGTGGGCGGGGGCGAGCGCGCCGACCCGCGGGCGGTCCGCCGGGCGGTTCTGGCGTTGCGGGGCCGCAAGGGCATGGTGCTCGACCCGGACGACCACGACACCTGGAGCGTGGGCTCCTTCTTCACCAACCCGGTGGTCCACCCGGACGTCTACGAGCGGCTGGCCGCGGCTGTCGAAGGCCCGGTCCCGCACTACCCGGCACCCGACGGCGTCAAGCTGGCCGCCGGCTGGCTGGTGGAGCGGGCCGGCTTCGCCAAGGGCTTTCCCTTCGACCCGGCGGCCCGGTGCCGGCTGTCCACCAAGCACGCGCTGGCGCTGACCAACCGCGGCGGCGCCACCGCCGACGACGTGATCGCCCTGGCCCGCGTCATCCGCGACGGCGTCCACGCTGTGTTTGGTGTCACATTGGAACCCGAGCCGGTCCTGCTCGGGTGCAGGCTGTAGCCGCGAATCCGTCCGACGACGACCGCGTCCCCGATTCGTCGCGCGGGTCGATGGAATTTGCCCGGTATCTTTGTCTTTCGTGAGCACGTCGCACAACCCGCCACCGGTGAACCGGCGCGTGGCTTTGGCGACCCTCGGCCTGGGGGTGTTCGCGCCCGGCCTGTTGGCCGCGTGCGGCGGCACCACGGCCAAGCAGGCCGAGAAGAAGGAGCAGCCCGCGCCGCAGCTGAAGTTCCAGCCGGCCGACGCGGCCCAGGACGTGGTGCCGATCACGCCGATCAGCGTCCAGATCAGCGACGGCTGGTTTCAGCACGTCGCGCTGACGAATTCGGCCGGCAAGGCCGTGGCGGGCAAGTTCAACTCCGACCGCACGGTCTACACCACCACCGAGCCGCTCGGTTACGACGCGACCTACACGTGGAGCGGCTCGGCCGTCGGGCACGACGGCAAGGCGGTCCCGGTCACGGCCAAGTTCACCACGGTGTCGCCCAGCAAGAAGATCGGCGGTGCGTTCCAGCTGGCCGACGGCCAGACCGTCGGGGTGGCGGCGCCGATCATCATCCAGTTCGACGCGCCGATCACCGACAAGGCCGCCGTCGAGAAGGCGCTGACCGTGACCACGAATCCGCCCGTCGAGGGCAGCTGGGCGTGGCTGCCCGACGAGGCGCAGGGGGCGCGCGTGCACTGGCGCACCCGCGAGTACTACCCCGCGGGCACGACCGTCAACGTCGACGCCAGGCTGTACGGCCTGCCGTTCGGCGACAGCGCCTACGGGGCCGAGGACATTTCGCTGAACATCCAGATCGGCCGCCGGCAGGTGGTCAAGGCCGAGGTCTCGTCGCACCGGATCCAGGTGGTCCGCGACGAGGGCGTGATCATGGACTTCCCGTGCAGCTACGGCGAGGCCGACAAGGCGCGCAACGTCACCCGCAACGGCATCCACGTGGTGACCGAGAAGTACGCGGACTTCTACATGTCCAACCCCGCCGCCGGCTACAGCCACGTGCACGAACGCTGGGCGGTCCGGATCTCCAACAACGGCGAGTTCATCCACGCCAACCCGGCGAGCGCGGGCGCGCAGGGCAACACCAACGTCACCAACGGCTGCATCAACCTGTCGACGGGCGACGCCGAGCAGTACTACCAGTCGGCGATGTACGGCGACCCGGTGGAAGTGACCGGAAGCTCGATTCAGCTGTCCTACTCCGACGGCGACATCTGGGACTGGGCCGTCGACTGGGACACCTGGGTCGCCATGTCGGCGCTGCCGCCCCCGACCGCGCACGCGCCGGCCACACAGATCCCGGTCACCGCGCCGGTCACCCCGTCGACGGCCCCGAGCCTGTCCGGGACGCCGACGACGACCACGTCCGCTCCGGAGACCTCTACCCCCGGCGGTTGAACCGGGTGGCCGAAGCCTGATCGCGCGGCTTCATGACGATCAGGTCCAGGTCGACGTGCGACGGCCGGGCGGCCACGAAGCCGATCACCTCGGCGACGTCCTGGGCGACCAGCGGAGTGATGCCGGTGTAGACGGCGTCGGCGCGTTGCTGATCGCCGTCGAAGCGCACCAGCGAAAACTCGGTCTCGACCGCCCCGGGCGCGACCTCGGTCAGCCGGACCGGCTTGCCCAGCAGCTCGCCGCGCAGCGTGCGGTGCAGCGCGCCCTGGGCGTGCTTGGCCGCCGTGTATCCGGCGCCGCCGTCATAAACCTCGAGGGCGGCAACGGAAGTCACCGTAACGATCAGGCCGTCGCCGGATTCGACGAGCTTGGGCAGCAGCGCCCGGGTGACCCGCAGCGTCCCCATCACGTTGGTCTCCCACATCCACCGCCAGTGCTCGAGGTCGGAGTCGGCAACTGGCGCCAGCCCGCGGGCGCCGCCGGCGTTGTTGACCAGCACGTCGACCCGGCTCAGCTCCCCGGCGAGGGCCGCGACCGCCGCGTCGTCCGTGACGTCGGCCACGATGGCCGTCCCGCCGATCTCGCGTGCCAGGGCGTTGATCCGGTCCGCCCGGCGCGCGACCGCGACCACGTGAAAGCCCTGCGCGGCAAGCGTCTGGGCGGTCGCCTCGCCGATCCCCGAGCTGGCACCCGTGACCACCGCGACCCGCTCATTCCTGACATTTCCCACCATAGAAACAACCTTAGTAAGCGTGCTAAATTTTTGGGGTGCACCTCAGCGCCATGTCCAGCACCACCACCGCGTGTCTTTGCGCGGCGGGTGTGTGTTGTTGTCGCGCACTTTGCCGCTCCTGACTTTCAGGTGTGGCCAGTGACGGCCAGCAAAAATCGGACAAAGGACGCTCGTGCGCACGAATACCCTCACCCCAGCTCACCATTCGCCCGGCCGTGCCGGCTCTCCGGGGCACCGGCCGGTCCGCCGGCAGATCGTGCCGCCGGCGCTGCACATCCCCGACTCGGCGGCGGCCTCGGTCTTCCGGGCCGTCCGGTTGCGCGGCCCCGTCGGCCGTGACGTCATCGCCGGCGTCACCTCGCTGAGCATCGCGACGGTCAACCGCCAGGTCATCGCGCTGCTCGAGGCCGGCCTGCTGCGAGAGCGCGCCGACCTGGCCGTGTCCGGCGCGATCGGCCGCCCCCGCGTGCCCGTCGAGGTCAACCACGAACCGTTCGTGACGCTGGGCATCCACATCGGCGCCCGCACCACCAGCATCGTGGCCACCGACCTGTTCGGCCGCACGCTCGACACCGTCGAGACGCCCACGCCGCTCAGCTCCGCCGGGCCCGCGCTGGCGTCGCTGTCCGAAAGCGCCGCCCGCTACCTGCGACGGTGGCATCGGCGCCGTCCGCTGTGGGTCGGCGTCGCGATCGGCGGCACCGTCGACGGCGCCACCGGCCACGTCGACCACCCGCGGCTGGGCTGGCGGCAGGCGCCGGTCGGGCCGGTGCTGGGCGACGCGCTGGGGCTGCCCGTCTCGGTGGCGTCGCACGTCGACGCGATGGCCGGGGCCGAACTCCTGCTCGGCATGCGGCGGTTTCTGCCCAGCTCGCCCACCAGCCTCTACGTCTACGCCCGCGAGACCGTGGGCTACGCGCTGGTGATCGGCGGGGGCGTGCACTGCCCCGCCAGCGGCCCGGGCACCATCGCGACCCTGCCCGTCCACTCCGAACCGCTCGGCGGCACCGGCCAGCTGGAATCCACCGTCAGCGACGAGGCGGTGCTGGCCGCCGCCTGCCGGTTGCGGATCCTGCCCGCGGGCCGCGCCAACGCGCCGGCCGCCGGCATCGCCGACCTGCTGCGGCTGGCCCGCGCCGGCAACGAGGGGGCCAAGGACCTGCTCGACGAGCGGGGCCGGGTGCTCGGGGAGGCGGTGGCCCTGCTGCGCGACATGCTCAACCCCGACGAACTCGTGGTCGGCGGCCAGGCGTTCACCGAGTACCCCGAGGCGATGCAGCGGGTGGAGGCGGCGTTCGCCGAGCGGTCGGTGCTGGCGCCGCGCGACATCCGCGTCACCGTCTTCGGCAACCGGGTGCAGGAGGCCGGCGCGGGCACCGTGTCGCTGGGCGGGCTGTACGCCGACCCGCTGGGGGCGATGCGGCGGGCCGGGGCGCTGAACCCGCGGCTGCGCGACGCCGCCGCCGACGAGTCGTCCGCTTGACCCGACCTGTCCTGGGGATTGGGCCGGGGACCCAACCGTCCTGTAAAGATGACAGAGTGCGCCACGACGACGTTTTCCGGCTGAAACCGCGCCGGGTCGCCGTGTTGGCGGTGCACACCTCGCCGCTGGCCCAGCCGGGTACCGGTGACGCCGGGGGCATGAACGTCTACGTGCTGCAAACCGCGTTGCACCTGGCGCGGCGGGGCATCGAGGTGGAGATCTTCACCCGGGCCACCGCGTCCGCCGACCCGCCGGTGGCGCGGGTGGCGCCCGGCGTGCTGGTGCGCAACGTGGTGGCGGGGCCGTTCGAGGGCCTGGACAAATACGACCTGCCCACTCAGCTGTGCGCGTTCGCCGCCGGGGTGCTGCGCGCGGAGGCCTCGCACGAACCGGGCCACTACGACATCGTGCACTCGCACTACTGGCTGTCCGGACAGGTCGGCTGGCTGGCCCGCGACCGCTGGGCGGTGCCGCTGGTGCACACCGCGCACACGCTGGCCGCGGTCAAGAATGCGGCGCTGGCGGCGGGCGACGCGCCCGAGCCGCCGCTGCGCACGGTCGGCGAGCAACAGGTCGTCGACGAGGCGGACCGGCTGATCGTCAACACCGACGACGAGGCCGCGCAACTGATTTCGATCCACCGCGCCGACCCGGCCCGCATCGACGTCGTCCACCCCGGAGTGGATCTGGAGGTGTTCCGCCCGGGGGACCGGCGGGCCGCCCGGGCCGCGCTGGGATTGCCGCTGGACGAGGACGTCGTCGCGTTCGTCGGGCGGATCCAGCCGCTGAAGGCCCCCGACATCGTGCTGCGCGCCGCCGCGAAGTTGCCCGGTGTGCGCATCGTCGTCGCGGGCGGCCCGTCGGGCAGCGGCCTGGCCTCCCCGGACGGGCTGCGGCGGCTCGCCGACGAACTGGGCATCGCGGCGCGGGTGACCTTCCTGCCCCCGCAGTCCCGCACGGACCTGGCCACCCTGTTCCAGGCCGCCAGCCTGGTCGCCGTGCCCAGTTACTCGGAGTCGTTCGGCCTGGTCGCCGTCGAGGCGCAGGCCTGCGGCACGCCGGTGGTGGCGGCCGCGGTAGGCGGCCTGCCGGTGGCCGTGCGCGACGGGATCACCGGGACGCTGGTGGCCGGGCACGACGTCGACCGCTGGGCGGACGCGCTGAACCACGTGCTGCGCCTGCGCGCGCCGCAGGCCGGGGCGATGAGCCGCGCGGCCGCCGCGCACGCGGCCACGTTCTCCTGGGAGAACACCACCGATGCGCTGCTGGCCAGCTACCGCCGCGCGATCCGCGAGTACACCGCCGAGCGCAGCGGGGTGGGCGCATGACCCCACCTGTCGAGCGCGTGATCGAGGACGCGCTGCGGGCCAGCGGCCTGGTCTACTCGAAACACGAGGGGGCGCACGGCGGGCTGTCCGGGCTGGTGGTCGAGTTGCCCGGCGAGCGCAAACTCAAGACCAACACCATCTTGAGCATCGGCGAGCATTCGGTGCGCGTGGAGGCGTTCGTGTGCCGCAAGCCCGACGAGAACCACGAGGGCGTCTATCGCTTCCTGCTCAAGCGCAACCGCCGCCTCTACGGGGTGGCCTACACCTTGGACAAAGTGGGCGACATCTACCTGGTGGGCCGCATGTCGCTGGCGTCGGTGGACGCCGACGAGATCGACCGGGTGCTCGGGCAGGTGCTCGAAGCGGTCGATACGGACTTTAATACGTTGCTGGAGTTGGGTTTTCGCTCGTCGATCCAGAAGGAATGGGAGTGGCGGGTGTCGCGCGGCGAGTCGCTGAAGAACCTGGAGGCGTTCGCCCACTTGATCGACGAAGACGACGAATAAGCTAGCCGGCATGGGAGACACCGGCACGTTGGTGCTGCTCCGCCACGGCGAGAGCGAATGGAACGCAAGCAACCAGTTCACCGGGTGGGTCGACGTGGACCTGACCGAAAAGGGCCGCGCCGAGGCCGTGCGCAGCGGCGAGTTGCTGGCCGAGCAGAACCTACTGCCCGACGTCCTCTACACCTCGCTGCTGCGCCGCGCGATCACCACCGCCCACCTGGCGCTGGACGCCGCCGACCGGCTGTGGATCCCGGTGCGGCGCAGCTGGCGGCTCAACGAACGGCACTACGGGGCGCTGCAGGGTCTGAACAAGGCGGAGACCAAGGAGCGCTACGGCGACGAGCAGTTCATGACGTGGCGGCGTAGCTACGACACGCCGCCGCCGCCGATCGAGCGGGGCAGCCGGTTCAGCCAGGACACCGATCTCCGGTACGCCAACATCGGCGGCGGCCCGCTGACCGAATGCCTGGCCGACGTGGTGGTCCGGTTCCTGCCGTATTTCACCGACGTCATCGTGCCCGACCTGCGTAGCGGCAAGACGGTGCTGATCGTCGCGCACGGCAACTCGCTGCGGGCCCTGGTCAAATACCTCGACGGGATGTCGGACGAAGACGTCGTCGGGCTGAACATCCCGACCGGGATTCCGCTGCGCTACGACCTGGACGCCGAGCTGCGGCCGGTGGTGTCCGGCGGCACCTACCTGGACCCGGAGGCCGCCGCCGCGGGTGCCGCGGCGGTTGCCAGCCAGGGGCGCCGCTGACGCGGGCCGGGGCGCGATTGCGAGCTGGAATGGGCCGTTTACCGAACATCGCGTGAACGGGAGTGGAACACCTGAAGCGGAAACTGTGACTTGTCCGATTTTGGCCTCGTTCCGCTAGGGCTGCGTTCAGGAAGATTTGTAGGATTTGCTATGTGACTGTGTTCTCGGCGCTGTTGCTGGCCGGGGTCTTGTCCGTGCTGGGGCTGGCCATAGGTGTAGCAGCCGGGACCCGGCTGTCGCCGAAAGCGGCCCACCGCCGGCAGCGCGTGAGCACCGAATGGACCGGCATCACCGTCGCGCAGATGCTGCAACGCATCGTCACGCTGATGCCGCTGGGTGTGGCGGTGGTGGATTCGCACCGCGACGTCGTCTACCTCAACGATCGGGCCAGGGAGCTCGGGCTGGTGCGCGACCGGCAGCTCGACGACCAGGCGTGGGAGGCGGCGCAGCAGGCGCTGAGCGGGGTCGACGTCGAATTCGACCTGCGGCCGGCCAAACGCGCCGCGGGCCGCTCCGGGCTGTCGGTGCACGGGCAGGCCCGGCTGCTCAGTGAGGAAGACCGCCGGTTCGCGGTGGTGTTCGCCCACGACCAGTCCGACTACGCCCGCATGGAGGCGACCCGCCGCGACTTCGTCGCCAACGTCAGCCACGAGCTCAAGACGCCGGTCGGCGCCATGGCCCTGCTCGCCGAGGCGCTGCTGGCGTCCGCCGACGACCCCGAGACCGTTCGCCGGTTTGCCGAGAAGGTGCTCGTCGAGGCGAACCGCCTGGGGGACATGGTCGCCGAGCTGATCGAGCTGTCCCGGCTGCAGGGCGCCGAACGCCTACCCAACGTGACCGAGGTCGAGGTGGATACCGTTGTGTCGGAAGCCATTTCACGACACAAGGTGGCCGCCGACAACGCTCAGATCGAGGTCCGCACCGATGCGCCCAGCGGCTTGCGAGTGTTGGGCGACGAAACGCTTCTGGTTACCGCGCTGGCCAACCTGGTCTCCAACGCGATCGCTTACTCGCCACCGGGTTCGCCGGTCTCGATCAGCCGCCGCCGCCGCGGCGACAACATCGAGATCGCGGTCACCGACCGCGGCATCGGGATCGCGCTGGAAGACCAGGAGCGGGTCTTCGAGCGGTTCTTCCGGGGGGACAAGGCACGCTCGCGCGCCACGGGCGGCAGCGGGCTGGGCCTGGCCATCGTCAAACATGTCGCGGCCAACCACAACGGCAGCATCGGGGTGTGGAGCAAGCCGGGGACCGGATCGACGTTCACGCTGTCGATTCCGGCCTACAAGGACACTGACGAAGAACCCGAGCCACCGCAGGGCCGCGAGGCGCGGCCCAACAGGTCACAACGAGAGGAAGAACTAAGTCGATGACCCGCGCTTACGACGATGCAGAGCATCGCGATGAAGGAGAGTGGCGCGCATGACCAGTGTGCTGATCGTGGAGGACGAGGAGTCGCTGGCCGACCCGCTGGCATTCCTGCTGCGTAAGGAGGGCTTCGAGGCCACCGTCGTGACCGACGGGCAGGCCGCGCTGGCCGAGTTCGACCGCGGCGGCGCCGACATCGTGTTGCTGGATCTGATGCTGCCCGGCATGTCGGGGACCGACGTGTGCAAGCAGTTGCGAGCCCGTTCCAGCGTGCCGGTGATCATGGTGACCGCCCGGGACAGCGAGATCGACAAGGTCGTCGGGCTCGAGCTCGGCGCCGACGACTACGTGACCAAGCCGTATTCGGCGCGCGAGCTGATCGCCCGCATCCGCGCGGTGCTCCGCCGCGGCGGCGACGACGACTCCGAGATCAGCGACGGCGTGCTCGAGTCCGGGCCGGTACGGATGGACGTCGAGCGACACGTCGTCTCCGTCAACGGTGACACGATCACGTTGCCGCTCAAGGAGTTCGACCTCCTCGAATACCTGATGCGCAACAGCGGCCGGGTGCTGACCCGCGGGCAGTTGATCGATCGGGTGTGGGGCGCCGACTACGTCGGCGACACCAAGACGCTCGACGTCCACGTCAAGCGGTTGCGGTCCAAGATCGAAGCCGACCCGGCCAACCCCGTCCACCTGGTGACCGTGCGGGGGCTGGGCTACAAGCTGGAGGGCTAGGCCGGGTCCCCGATTCGGGGAACGGGCGGATTATCGCGCCGCCTTGGCGGCTTGGCGCTGCCCTTTCTTTTTCGCGTGCGTCGAGCAGCAGTGCGATAGATCGCAATGGAATCGGTCACTGCATTCGTGCGAACAATAAATTGACGCGGCCGGAAGCCATTCCGGATCGGACAGATCGCGCCGGTGGTCGTTGGGATCGAACGTGTGGCCGCAATGGACGCAGGTCTTCACCTTGGTCTTGGTAGCCATATCGTCAGGTTACGCGCCGCGACCCCTGATCGGTGCCGGTTTTCGATCGGCGTTGACAATCGACGGCCCGCACAATCGACCGGTGGGGAATTCAACCCCGAAATGGTCCGTTGCCGCTTGCCCCGCGGTTCGGGCACGGCCTGGCGCGGTCGCCTCGGTGAAATCGACCGCGCGACAGGTTGATACGCCTTTAAATCGGGATACCGGGGCGGAATGGCCTGCAGCGCAGCATATTTGGCTGTCGCCGACGCACGCCGGCGCCCGAAACTCCCTCGGCCTTCCAACGCGGCGTTGAGTGTCGCGTCGTGCTGTCCAGACGCGAGTGGCCCGGGCGGGTTACGACGAGCGGTGCGGGCGGCGACGCGGCCGCGCACCCGCAGGAATGAATTCCGCCGGCACGGCGTTCGGGTAGCCGTGGCGCACGCGACGAAATGCTGGAACAGATGAAGTGTCTTAGCATCAGCCCGTCGGGCAATCGCGATCGGGGGGAACGGTGTTGACGCTGCTCAAGCGGGCATGGGTGCCGCTGGTCGTGGTCGTCGCGCTCGTCATCGGCGGCGTTGCGGTGCTGCGACTCAACGGCGTTTTCCCGGGACCCGGCCTGCCCAAGCCCGATCCCCGCGATGCGACCCCGCCGTACGCGGCCAAGACCGCCATCTACGAAATTTAGGGACCGCCCGGGACGACCGGCGTCGTCAACTGGATGGATGCGGACTCACTACCGCAGAAGGCCAGCTTCACCACGTTGCCGTGGTCGACGACGATCGTCGCCCAGATGCCCGGCATCTTCGCCTACGTCGTCGCCCAGGGTGACAGCTCGTTCATCGGCTGCCGGATCACCGTCGACGGCAAATTGGTCGACCAACAACAGGCCAACAACCGCAACGCGCAGGTTTCCTGCTTGGACAAGTCCGCGTGAGCGACGACACGAGCGACACGGACGAAATCCCCGTCGCGCAACGCACCGAGGTCGAGCACAAGCCGCGGCTGGCCCGCACCATCCGCGTCCTGGCGCTGCCGATCGTCGTGTTCTGGGTGCTGCTCGCGGTCGGCGTGAACGTCTTCGTTCCCCAGCTGGAGAAGGTTGCCGAGGAGGTCTCGGTGCCGCTCTCGCCGTCCGACGCGCCCTCGGTGACCGGGATGAAGCACATCGGGGAGAAATTCAAGGAGTACGACTCCGACAACCTCGTCCTGGTGACCCTGGTCGGCGACAAACCGCTCGGCCAGGACGCTCACCGGTATTACGACGAGTTGGTCAACAAGCTGCAGCAGGACCACGAGCACGTCGAGCACGCGCTGAACTTCTGGGCAGCGCTTCACGTCGTCGGGTGTCGAGAGCTACGACCACAAGGCCGCCTACGTCCAGGTCAACCTGCGCGGAGACCAGGGCGGCGCGGTCGGCGACAAATCGGTTGCCGCGGTGCGCAAGATCGTCGCGGACTCGAAGCCGCCGGCGGGGGTGAAGGCCTACGTCGCGGGCCAGGGGGCCCTGACCGCCGACACGATCGTCGTCGGTGACGCGAGCCTGGCCAAGATGACGATCATCACCATCATCATCATCGCGATCATGCTGATGTTCGTCTATCGGTCCATCGGCACGGTGCTCCTGACGATGGTCATTCTCTTCGTCGGCCTGGCCACCGGTAGAGGCGTGGTGGCGCTGCTGGGCAGCACCGGCATCATGGGGCTGTCGACCTTCGCGGTCAACCTGCTCACGGCGCTGGCCATCGCGGCGGGTACCGACTACGCGATCTTCATGGTCGGCCGCTACCAGGAGGGCCGTGAACGGGGCCTGGACCGCGAGGCCGCCTACTACGACACCTTCGCCGGGGTCACCAAAGTGGTGCTGGGCTCGGGGTCTGACGATCGTCGGGGCGCTGGCCTGCCTGAAGTTCACCCGGCTGCCCTACTTCAGCTCGCTGGCGTTTCCGTGCGCGGTGGGTCTGCTGGTGGTGGTGATCGCCGGGGTGACCCTGACGCCGGCGCTGATCGCGTTCGCCAGCGGCTTCGGTCTCTTGGACCCGAAACGAAAGTTCAACTACACCCGATGGCGCCGGTTGGCGACGGCGATCGTGCGGTGGCCGGCGCCGATCCTGGCCACCTCCGTCATCCTGGCGATCGTCGGCGCCATCGGCTTGATGGGCTTCACCCCGCGCTACAACGACCTGTACTACCTGCCGCAGAGCGCGGGATCGGTAAAGGCGTACAACGCGGCCGATCAACACTTCACCCAGGCCCGGTTGAACCCGGACCTGCTGATGATCGAATCGGACCACGATCTGCGCAATCCCAGGGACCTGCTGGTCCTGGACAAGATCGCCGGTGCAATATTTCATGTGCCCGGCATCGAACGGGTGCAGAGCATCACCAGGCCCCTGGGTCCGCCCATCCAGGACGGCTCGATTCCTTTCCAACTCAGCGTGCAAAGCGCAGCCATCCGCGACAACCTCAATTACCTGAAGGCCCGTGTCGGCGACATCAAGAAGATCACCGGTTTCCTCGACACTCAGATAGCCCTGTTGGAGCGCCAGTACGCCGTAACCCAGAAGCTCGCGAATGCCGCGGACGACAGCTCGAAAACGACGGGGGAGACGGCGGCCATCACGGACGAGATTCGGGACCATATCGCGGATTTCGACGATTTCTGGAGACCGATCCGCAGTTATTTCTACTGGGAGAGGCATTGCTACGACATTCCGATCTGCTGGTCGCTGCGCAGCCTGTTCGACGCGCTGGACGGGTTCGATCAGCTGGCCGAGAAGTTCCACGCCCTCACCAGTGACCTCACCGACACGGCCACGGCCACGCGCGAGTTGCTGCGATCATCCCCGAGAACATCGCCGTCTCGAAGTCGATCCGGGACACGACGCTGACGATCTACAGCTCGTTCGACAGCCTGATCGATCAGTTCGACCGGCTGACCGACACGAACGCCGTAATGGGCAAGTCCTTCAACGACTCTCAGGTGGAGAGCCTGTTCTACCTGCCGCCGGAGGTGTTTCAGAACCCGGACTTCCAGCTGGGGTTGAGCTTGATGATGTCCCCGGACGGCAAGGCCGCTCGCTTCATCATCACCCACGCCGTTGATCCGGCGACGACGAAGGGGATCGCGTCCGTCGATCAGGAACGCAAAGCGGCCAAGGAGGCGCTGAAACTCACCTCGCTGGAGAACGCCGACATCTACCTCGGCGGTACGGCGGCGACGTTCTACGACATCGCCAACGGCGCGAAGTACGACCTGATGATCGCCGGGGTGGCCTCGATCGTCCTGATCTTCATCATCATGGTGCTCGTCACCCGCGCTTTGGTCGCGGCCGGCGTAATCGTCGGGACGATCGTGATGTCGCTCGGGGCCGCCTTCGGATTCTCGACCCTGATCTGGCAGCATCTCGGAAACTTCCAGTTGCACTGGGTGGCAACCGAATTCGCGTTGATCGTGCTCTTGGCGGTGGGGTCCGACTACAACCTGATGCTGGTGTCGCGGATCGAGGAGGAGATCGGGGCCGGTCTGAAAACCGGGCTCATCCGCGGCATGGGTGTCACCGGCCCGGTGGTGACCGCGGCCGGCGTGGTGTTCGCCGTCACCATGGGTGCGATGATCACCAGCGACCTGCGGGCGATCGGCCAATTCGGCACGACGATCGGCATCGGCCTGTTGTTCGACACGTTCGTCGTCCGATCGCTCATCACGCCGTCGATCATGACGGTGATGGGACGCTGGTTCTGGTGGCCGAAGCGGGTGCGGGTTCGCCCGGCCAGCCTGATGCTTCGGTCCGTGGGGCCGCGCCCGCTGGTTCGGGCGCTGCTGCACCAGCCGCGGCACGCGACCGCGCCGGATCCGCGAACGTAGCTCGCGGCGCCAACCGCTGACCTCGGGTCCCCGCAGCCGCGCGCCACACCCGGGCCGCGGGCGACGACCCGAGGGGCGCGGCTTCTTGTCACGCGCCGTTCACCTCATTTGCTGGCGCCCGGCGACGCTTGGCGTTATTCTATGGCCGTTGAAAAACTATTCTATGGCTGTTGAAAACTACCCGCCCTGCTCGCCGCGGAGAGGACCGACCACTTGGACTTTGCGTCGCTGCCTCCGGAGGTCAACTCCGGGCTGATGTATGCGGGCCCCGGGGCGGGGCCGATGCTGGCGGCCGCGGCGGGCTGGGACGCGCTGGCCGCGCAGCTGGAGGCGACGGCGAGCGGCTACGCGGCCGAGCTGGCGGCGCTGACCGGGCTGGCGTGGTCGGGCCCCTCGGCGTTGCTGATGACGGCCGCGGCCACCCCGTACGTGGAGTGGCTGACCACCGCCGCCGCCGAGGCGGCGCAGACCGCCGGCCAGGCCTACTCGGCGGCGGCGGCCTACGAGGCGGCGTTTGCGATGACGGTGCCGCCGCCGGTGATCGCGGCCAACCGGGCGCAGTTGATGGCGCTGATCGCCACCAACTTCCTGGGGCAGAACGCCTCGGCGATCGCGGCCACGGAAGCCCAGTACATGGAGATGTGGGTGCAAGACGCCACGGCGATGTACGGCTACGCCGCCGCGAGTGAGAGCGCGAGCACCCTGGCCCCGTTCGACGAGCCGCCGCAGACCACCAATCCCGCCGGGCAGGGCGCCCAGGCGCAGACGGTGGCCCAGGCCGCCGCCCAGAACACCACCGGCGTCACCCAGCAACTGGCCTCGACCAATGCCACGATGCACACGCTCAGCTCCACCGCCGACACCGTCGGGCCCGTCGCCCCGGGCCAGACGGTCACGGCCGCACCGGGCAGCACCATCACCATCGGCGCCAACACCGGCATGTACCTCAACAGCGGCGAGATCACGATCACCGGCTCCGGCACGAACCTGATCAGTTTCGGCTCCGTTATCGTCAACCCCGGCGCCACCATTCACACGATCATCGACTGCTCCGAGGGCGGTGTGCTGATCCCCGGCGGCGTCGACGTCACCGCCGGCTCCAGCCCCCTCGTCCTCACCCCCGGGTCGTTCCAGGAGGTCCTGGTCGCCCTCGTCAACGGCTCCGCCACACTCCAGGTGGCCGCCGCCGAACAGGTTGCCGTCCAGACGTTCGCAAACAGCGCCACCGCCATCGTCGGCCCCGCCGGCGCGTCCATCACCAACGTCTTCGGCACCGTCAGCATCGCCACCGTCACCCCCATCCCCAGCTCGTCGGGCGCATTGGGGGTGCCGCTGGGCGGGCTGGCCGCGCCGGGGCTGGCGGGCACCGCCGGAATTCAGCCGCAGCTCGACGTGGATGGGCTACTGGAATGGGCGCAAGCCGTTTCCAGCGCCGGTTGAGCGACGTGCGGGCGCACCCCGGCCCCCGGCTGGGATGGCCGTTTCACCCGGCTGTCGGCGCCCCGGCCGCGGGGATGGGCGGTGCGCCCGCGCTCGGCCCGCTGTCGGTGCCCGCGGCCTGGGCGGCGAGCGCCACGGGGGTCGAGTCGGCCCCGGGTCCCTTAGCGGATGCGGGCGCCGACGCCGCCGGGCCGGGACGCACGTTCCGGCGGGCCCTGATGGCGACCATCATCGGACGCGATGCCGGTCGCCCACCCTCGGCAACGAGCGTGCGCTGCGGGCCTTGAGGGTGCGCTGAGGGCGGACATTTCGCCGATTTCCCGCCCAGCGCTCACCCTCGAAACCCTGAGCGCACACGCGATCACCGGGCGCGAACCACCTCGTCGGCCACGCCCAGCGCCAGCGCCATGATCGACACCTGCGGATTGACCTCCGGGCAGCTCGGCAGGATCGAGGCGTCGGCCACCCACACGCCGTCCATGCCGCGCAGCCGCCCGGTCTCGTCGACCGGGCAGAGCTGATCGTCGGCGCCCGCGGCCACCGTGCCCGTCGGGTGAAAAGCGGCCAGGTGCAAGCTTTTCGGGTCGCTGCTCCGCAGCGCATCCTGCAGGGCGGGCATCGACGCCACCGTCGGTGCGCCGGGCAGTCCGGTGAGCACCTCGCTCGCCCCCGCGGCGAACAACAGGCGGCCCATGGCCTCGATCGCGACGACGAGCTTGGCGACGTCGCCGCGATCGATGTTGTAGCGAACCAGCGTCTCGCCGCGCACCGTGGACACCGAGCCGACGCCGCGATCGGCCACCATGGCGCCGAACGTCGCCACCCGGGGCGCGCGGTCCAGCCAGCCGAGCAGCTCGGCGCCGTAGCCGGGAAACACCATCGAGCCCATCCCGGGCGGGGTCGAGGTCGCTTCAATGAGCACGCCGTGTGAGTCGTGCAGCTCGTGCACCGCCGCGCTCTGCAGCACCCCGTGCCAGGCGACGACGTCGTCTTCGAAGCGCCCGGCGAGCATGGTGGCCGGGTGCAACGCCAGGTTGCGGCCCAGCCTCGGGTGCGAGCCAACACCACTGCGCCGCAACAGCCCTGGCGTCTCGGTGGCGCCGGCCGCCACGACGACGGTGTCGGCCAGCACGTCCAGCGCCGTGCCGTCGGGCCGGCGGGCCCGCACGCCCCGGGCGCGCCCGCGCCGGTGCAGCAGGCGCTCGACGCGCGCCTGGGAGATGATCCGCGCGCCGGCCGCGCATGCCTCGGGCAGCGCGTTGAGGTGCACGCCGAACTTGGCGTTGCGGGGACAGCCGATCGCGCACTGGCAACAGCCCGCACAGCCCGGCGCGTTGCGCGGGATGGGCGCCGCATCCCAGCCCAGCGCGGCGGCCGCGTCGAGCAGTAGGCGCCCGTTGCGGCCCATGATCTCCAGCGGCACCGGGGCAACCCGCAAGGTGCGCTCGACGTCGTCGAGGCGCTCGGCCAGTCGGTCGGAATCGGCCAGCGCAAGGCCGAATTCGTCGCGCCAGCGCCGGTGCACGGCCGCCGGCGGGCGGTAACAGGTGCCCGAATTCACCACCGTGGTGCCGCCGACCGCGCGGCCGATGGGCAGCACGACCGACGGGCGCCCCAGGGCGACGGTCGCGCCGGCGCCGCGGTACAGCCCGGCGTAGCGGTCGATGGGATGGGTGGTGCGGAATTCCTCGACGGTCCAGCGGCGGCCCTCCTCGAGGACGACGACGTCGTACCCGGCCCGCGCCAGGGTGCGGGCCACCATCGCGCCGCCGGCGCCGGAGCCCACGACCACCGCGTCGGCGGTGACGACGGAACGGCTCTCGGCCGATCCGATGATGTTCAACGCCGCGTCGGGGCGGGCCGTCACCTGCTGCTCGGCTCGCGAAAGAAGTTCGGGCGCGTATGTTTCCGCGCCGTTGGCCAGCAACACGATCGCCTTCATCGCCTCGAGGGCCGCGCCGGCGTCCGGGCCCAGCGCGGCGACCCGCCGCAGCACCCGTTCGCGGCGGTCGGGTGCCAGCCGCGACAGCGACCGCCCGGTGGTGGCGAAGCTCGCCGCGGTCAGCCCGAGCAGCCCGGCGCGCATGGCCACCCGCGAGGCCGCCGGCAACTGCCGCAGGTAGCGCTCGACGCGGGCCGCCAGCTCGGGCGCCGCCGGGCCGCCGTACTCCTCGGGCAACAGCGCGGTCCCGAACGAGGCGACCAGGCTCATATCAGCCGCGCGAGGCGGCGGCCCATCTTGATGAAGAACGGATAGGTGGCGAAGATGGCGCCCGCCGCCGCGTGCAGGGGCCAGTCCGCCTCGGCGGTGTTGACGCTGAAAACGCCGCTGTTCCACATGAAGTCGCGGCCGTTGCGGGCGCGGAAGGGCCGCCACAACACCCCCAGGCCGGGCACGTTGTTGTACAACCCGAATGACCCGCCGAAGAAGACGCCCAGGGTGGCGGCCTCGGCGACGTCGCGACGGTCGGCGGGCAGCCGCCGCTCGATGAGCACGCCGGAGGCGAACAGCAGCGGTGGGTCGAGCAGAAAACTCATGTCGGGAT
>NZ_GG770553.1:1360936-1386492 GCF_000164135.1 Mycobacterium parascrofulaceum ATCC BAA-614
ACGTCGGGTGCCGCGCTCCCACGCAGGCCCACCTCGGCGTGCCCGGTGCCCAGCACCGACCAGCGCCGGTCGTCGACCTCGACATGGATGTTGGCCTGTTCGGTGTTGGTGCACACCGCCGTGCCGCCGTCGGGATCGGTGTACTGCAGGCTCACGCACCTGTCCGCCGGCTGGTCGATCCGGATGAGCACCCGCCGGCCCCCGATGCGGCCCTCCAGCTGCCAGTGCTCCAGGCCCAGCGTCGTGCGCATCCGCAATGACGGCAAAGGGCCTGCGGGCCAGTCCTTTCCGTCGATCCGGAACCGAACGAACGCCAGCGGGGCCAGCCTGCGCAGCCCCGGCTTGTGCGAGACGGCGGTGACCGCCTCGAGGACGTCGCCGTTGCCGAGATCGGCGTGCACCCAGCCCCAGCGTTTGGCGTTGCCGTGCCCGTAGATGTGGGCGACGCCGCCGCGCCACCCCTCGATGGGCGCGGCGGCGTCGTGGACGGTCAGCGATCCGGTGAAGTCGGCGGTGGGGGCGAGGACGACTTGGGCGCCCGGCAGCAGCTCGCGGTCCCAGGCCGCGCGGGGGAACGTCCACAGCGGTGCGCCGGTGTCCGTCCAGGACAGGTCCCAGGCGAGCGGCCCGGCTGTTCCGCTGAGCCGTCGGTCACCCACCCGCACGCCGTCGGCGTCGAACCAGCAGGGGCCGGTCGCGGGCGAGGCGGGCACGGGCCCGAACCGCCCGGTGCGGGGCGGCCCGTCCGGCGCGAACCAGGTGGCCCAGCCGTGCGCGTAGGGGCCGGTGCCGCTGAGCGGGGAAACCGTCTCGCAGTGCACCCACAGCCCCGCGCGGGTCGCGGGGTCCGAGAGCGTGGCGTACCAGACCTCCAGCCGGCCGGCCTTGCCGCGCCAGTGTGGCGCCGCCGCCGATCGCGTGTCGTCGTCCAATGCTCACCTCCCGTGGGTCCGTCCACTATATTGGTTGAGCCAATGAACCAGTCAAGCCCGCTGCGTCCGCTCGATCGCCAACGCGTCGACGAACAGATCGCCGCGTCGATCGCCGACGCCATCCTCGACGGCGCGTTCCCGCCGGGTTCCGCGCTGCCGCCCGAGCGGGAACTGGCCGAGCAGCTCGGCGTCAACCGCACGTCGCTGCGGCAGGGCCTGGCCCGGCTGCAGCAGATGGGGCTGATCGAGGCCCGGCACGGCAGCGGCAACGTGGTCGCCGACCCGCAGGCGCTCACCCACCCCGCGGTGGTGGAGGCGCTGGTGCGCAAGCTGGGGCCCGAGTTCCTGGTGGAGCTGTTCGAGATCCGGGCCGCGCTGGGCCCGCTGATCGGCCGCTCCGCCGCGCGGCGCGGTGCCCCGGAGGATGCCGGGGCCCTGCGCGCGGCGCTGGCCGCGGTTCGCGAGGCCGACAGCCCGGCCGCGCGCCAGGCCGCCGACCTGGCCTACTTCCGGGTGCTCATCCACCACAGCGGCAACCGCGCACTGGCGTTGCTGTACCGCTGGGTGGAGCACGCCTTCGGCGGCCGCGAGCACGAGCTCACCGCCTCTTACGACGATGCCGCGCCCGTAGTGGCCGGCCTCACCGCGATCACCGACGCGGTGCTGGCGGGCGACGAGGCCGCGGCCGCGGCCGCGGTCGAGGAGTACCTGCGCGCCAGCGCACAACGAATGATCTTGTCCTACAACCGGACCCGGGAAACGTAGCGGCGCTACTCGGCGAGGCGGGTCGCGGGGTGCACGGCGACCAGGCCCAGCTTGCCGCGGCGCTTGCACATCGCCGCCAGTTCCGCGTACGCCTTGGCGCCGAGCAGCTCGGTGAGCTCGTCGGCCATGCTCTCCCACACCGGCTTGGCGCCGACGTGGGCGCCGGGGTCGCCGGTGCAGTACCAGTGCAGGTCGGCGCCGCCGGAGCCCCAGCCGCGCCGATCATATTCGGTGACAGTGGTTTTGAGGATTTCGGTGCCGTCGGGCCGCGTCACCCATTCCTGGCTGCGCCGGATCGGCAGCTGCCAGCAGACGTCGGGTTTCATGGTCAGCGGCGCGACGCCCAGCTTGAGCGCCTTGGAGTGCAGCGCGCACCCGACGCCGCCGGGAAAGCCGGGCCGGTTCAGGAAGATGCAGGCGTCCTTGTGCTTGCGGGTGCGGTACTGGGGTTGCCCGTCGTGCTCGTCGAGTTCCAGATAACCCTTGCGGCCCAAGCCCTTTTCGCGGAATTGCCAATCTTCGTCGGTCAGCTGCCGCACGGCGTCGTCGAGGCGCGCGCGGTCGTCGTCGTCGGACAGGAACGCGCCGTGCGAGCAGCAGCCGTCATCCGGGCGGCCGGCCACCGTGCCGTGGCAGGCGGGCGTGCCGAACACGCAGGTCCAGCGGGACAGCAGCCAGGTGAGGTCGGCCGCGATCAGGTGCTCGGGATTGTCGGGGTCGTAGAACTCCACCCACTCACGGGCGAAGTCCAGTTCGACCTCGTGCCCCGGCTCGGGATAGGAATTCGCCACGGGTCCACGTTAGACGACGATTCCGGCTCTTCGAGCCGCTGACACTCGGCACCCGACGCCGCGGCCTCAGGCAACTCCCACCGCGGCCCGCATCGTCGCCCGACTGGGTTAAATTGTCGTGCTCCTCAGCGGGCCGCACGCGGCCCGCATCGTCGCCCGACTGGGTTAAATTGTCGTGCTCCTCAGCGGGCCGCACGCGGCCCGCATCGTCGCCCGACTAGGTTGTTTCCCGTGCGATTGGGCGTGCTCGACGTGGGCAGCAACACGGTTCACCTGCTGGTGGTTGACGCGCACCGTGGTGGGCATCCCACGCCCATGAGTTCGACGAAGGCCACGCTGCGCCTGGCCGAGTCGATCGACAGCTCGGGCAAGATCACCAAGCGCGGCGCCGAGAAGCTGATCTCCACGATCGACGAGTTCGCCAAGATCGCGGACAGCTCCGGCTGTGCCGAGCTGATGGCGTTCGCCACGTCGGCCCTGCGCGACGCGGTGAACTCCGACGACGTGCTGGCCCGCGTCCGCAAGGAAACCGGTGTCGAGCTGGAGGCGCTGAGCGGGGTCGACGAGTCCCGGCTGACCTTTTTGGCGGTGCGGCGGTGGTACGGGTGGAGCGCGGGCCGGATCATCAACCTCGACATCGGCGGTGGCTCGCTGGAGATGTCCAGCGGCGTCGACGAGGAGCCGGAGGTGGCGCTCTCCCTGCCCCTGGGCGCCGGCCGGTTGACCCGCGAATGGCTGCCGGACGACCCGCCCGGGCGGCGCCGGGTCGCCATGCTGCGCGATTGGCTGGACGCCGAGCTCGCCGACTCCAGCCTGGCCGTGCTGGAAGCGGGCGCTCCCGACCTGGCGGTGGCGACGTCGAAGACGTTCCGCTCGCTGGCCAGGCTCACCGGGGCGGCGCCATCGGCGGCCGGGCCGCGGGTGAAAAGGACGCTCACAGCAAACGGCCTCAGGCAACTCATATCTTTCATCTCTAGGATGACGACCGCTGACCGGGCAGAACTGGAAGGGGTGAGCGCCGAGCGCGCGCCGCAGATCGTGGCGGGTGCGCTGGTGGCGGAGGCAAGTATGCGAGCGCTGTCGATCGAATCGGTGGATATCTGCCCGTGGGCGTTACGGGAAGGTCTCATCTTGCGCAAACTCGACAGCGAAGCCGACGGAACACCCCTCATGAAGCGATCCGTGCGCGATGCTGGAGGCCAGGCAGGTGATCGGGACAGCAACCGATCGAGAGGCGACAAAGCATGACCGGACCCCACTCCGAGACCGAGAGCCCCGGCACTCGGCCGATCTCGGTGGCCGAGCTTCTGGCCAAGAACGGAACCATCGGCGCCCCGGCGGTCACGCGGCGGAGGCGCCGCCGACGCGGCGACAGCGACGCGGTGACCGTCGCCGAGCTGACCGGCGAGATCCCGGTCATCCGCGACGACGACGAGGACCCGCGGACGGCCGGGCAGGCGACCGCCGAACCCGTCGCCGGGGAGGCCGCGCCCGAGCAGCGCACCGACGACCAGCCGGCTAGCCCGTACTGGTCGCAGCCGGAGCCGCGCTGGCCCAAGTCGCCGTCGCAACCCAAGAAGGCGCCCGGGCCGGAGCGCAGCGCCTACCCGCGCCCCCTGAGCCATGGCGAGGCGGGGGAGACCAACGGCGCCGGGCAGTCCGGTGCCGAGGGCATGAACCCCGACCCGCTGGACCACTACACCGACCTGCCGGTGGACGTGATGGATTCGGAGGTGCGCGACGCCGAGCCCGCGCTGGAGGATTCCGCGTACGTGCGCTCCTACCTGCAGACCGACGCCGACGAGGCCGACGAGGACATCGACCCGCTGGCCGCCGGATACCAGCCGGACGAGGACCACGTCGGCGCCGAGGCCGGGCGTGCGGACGCGGCCACCGACGTCCACGCGGGGCCGGGCCGGCTGGAGGCGCTGTGGCGCGGCAGCCTGGTCGTCTTCCAGTCGATCCTGGCCGTCGCTTTCGGCGCCGGGCTGTTCGTCGCCTTCGACGAGCTGTGGCGCTGGAACAGCATCGTGGCCCTGGTGCTGTCGGTGCTGGTGATCCTGGGCCTGGTCGTCGGCGTTCGGGTGGTGCGCAAGACCGAGGACATCGCCAGCACGCTGATCGCGGTCGCGGTGGGGGCGCTGATCACCCTCGGCCCGTTGGCGCTGTCGTTGCAGTCGGGCTAGGCGGACCCGGAACCACACAGACCGTTGCGCCCAGCTATCAAAGTCGGACTCTCAACGGCTTCGGTGTACCCACTGCGGGCCGAGGCCGCCTTCGAGTACGCCGCCCGGCTCGGCTACGACGGGGTCGAGCTGATGGTGTGGGCCGAGTCGGTCAGCCAGGACATCGACGCCATTCAGAAGCTGTCCCGGCGCTACCGCGTGCCGGTGTTGTCGGTGCACGCGCCCTGCCTGCTGATCTCGCAGCGGGTGTGGGGCGCCAACCCGATCCCCAAGCTGGACCGCAGCGTGCGGGCCGCCGAACAGCTCGGCGCGCAGACCGTCGTCGTGCACCCGCCGTTTCGCTGGCAGCGCCGCTATGCCGAGGGATTCAGCGAACAGGTCGCCGCGCTGGAAGCGTCGAGCGACGTGATGGTCGCGGTGGAGAACATGTTCCCGTTCCGGGCGGACCGATTCTTCGGGTCCGGCCAGTCCCGGGAGCGCATGCGCCGCCGCGGCGGCGGGCCGGGCCCGGCGATATCGGCGTTCGCTCCGTCGTACGACCCGCTGGACGGCAACCACGCGCACTACACGCTGGACCTGTCCCACACCTCGACCGCCGGCAGCGACTCGCTGGACATGGCGCAGCGGATGGGAGGCGGCCTGGTCCACCTGCACCTGTGCGACGGCAGCGGCCTGCCGGCCGACGAGCACCTGGTGCCCGGGCGCGGCACGCAGCCCACCGCCGAGGTGTGCCAGATGCTGGCCGGCAGCCACTTCGCCGGTCACGTCATCCTGGAGGTGTCCACGTCCAGCGCGCGCTCGGCCAACGAGCGCGAAAGCATGCTCGCCGAATCGCTGCAGTTCGCCCGCACGCACCTGCTGCGCTGACAAATCCAGGAGACCATGAACGCGTTATTCACCACCGCGATGGCATTGCGGGAGGTTGGCCCCGGCGTCTTCGAGGGGGAGCTCAACGAGCACTGGACGATCGGGCCCAAGGTGCACGGCGGCGCGATGCTGGCGCTGTGCGCCAACGCCGCCCGCACCGCCTGCGGTGCGCCGTCGACCGAGTTGGGACCGGTGCAGCAGCCGGTGGCGGTGTCGGCGAGCTTCCTGTGGGCGCCGGATCCGGGGCCGATGCGGCTGGTGACGTCGATCCGCAAGCGCGGCCGCCGCATCAGCGTCGTCGACGTCGAGCTCACCCAGGGCGACCGGACGGCGGTGCACGCGGTGGTCAACCTCGGCGAGCCGGAGCATTTTCCGCCCGACGGCGGCGCGAAGCCGCTGCTGTCGGCCAACCCGGTGGTGGACCTGATGGCGCCCGAGCCCCCCGACGACATCGCCCCGATCGGGCCCGGCCACCCGCTGGCCGGCCTGGTCCACCTGGGCGAAGGCTGCGACGTACGCCCGGTGCTGTCGACGCTCGGCCCGTCCGGGGACGGGGGCCCGCCGGTGATCCAGATGTGGGCGCGCCCCCGCGGCGTGGCTCCCGACGCGCTGTTCGCGCTCATGTGCGGGGACCTGTCGGCGCCGGTGACGTTCGCCGTGGAGCGCACCGGCTGGGCGCCGACCGTCCAGCTCACCGCCTTCCTGCGCGGCCTGCCCGCGGACGGGTGGCTGCGCATCATCGCGACGTGCACCGAGATCGGGCACGACTGGTTCGACGAGGACCACACCGTCGTCGACAGCCTGGGCCGCCTGGTGGTGCAGGCCCGCCAGCTGGCGCTGGTCCCTGCCGCCGGGTAGCCGCCGCTGTCTGCGATGCTGTCGGGCATGGCGAGAATCGCGATCATCGGTGGCGGCAGCATCGGGGAGGCACTGCTGTCGGGTCTGCTGCGCGCGGGCCGGCAGGTCAAAGACCTGGTGGTGGCCGAACGCATCCCGGAACGGGCCCAGTACCTGGCCGACACCTATTCGGTGTTGATCACCTCGGTGGCCGACGCGGTGGAGAACGCGTCCTTCGTGGTGGTCGCGGTGAAGCCCGGCGACGTCGAGCCGGTGATGGCGGAGCTGACCCGGGTGTCCGCGGCGTCCGAAAGCGACAGCGCCGAGCAGGTGTTCGTGACCGTCGCGGCGGGGATCGGCATCTCGTATTTCGAGTCGAAGCTGCCGGCCGGAACTCCGGTGGTCCGGGCGATGCCGAACGCGGCGGCGCTGGTCGGCGCGGGCGTGACCGCGCTGGCCACGGGCCGGTTCGTCAGCTCCGAGCAGCTGCAGGGGGTCTCGGCCCTGTTCGATTCGGTCGGCGGCGTGCTGACCGTGCCGGAAGCCCAGATGGACGCCGTGACGGCGCTGTCCGGCTCCGGCCCGGCGTATTTCTTCCTGATGGTCGAGGCCCTGGTGGACGCCGGCGTCGCCGCCGGCCTGAGCCGCGAGGTGGCCACCGACCTGACGGCGCAGACGATGGCCGGATCGGCGGCCATGCTGCTGGAACGGATGGACGCCGAGCGGCGACCGGTCGAGGGGGAGGGTCCCGCTCCGCGGGTGGACGCCGCCGCGACGCAGCTGCGGGCGACCGTCACCTCGCCCGGCGGCACCACCGCCGCGGGGCTCCGCGAACTGGAAAGGGGCGGTCTGCGGGCGGCCGTGGACGCGGCGGTTCAGGCCGCCAAAACGCGCTCTGAGCAGCTAAGAATTACATCGGAGTAATCCAAGAATTTTGGACTGATTGTCCCCCACCAGTACCAGTAACCCCATTAGTCCCGCTATTCTCCTCTTTGTATGCACGTGTGGGTGCCAGCGGAGGGGAAGCCGCTGGCATTGCGCGGGCCTGACTGATTGGGTTGCGATGACGTCTACGAACGGGCCATCGGCGCGAGATTCTGCTGGTAAGCGGGACACCGGCCCCGGCGAGGGCCAGGGCAGGACACAATTCCTGACGGTCGCCGAGGTGGCGGCGCTGATGCGGGTCTCGAAGATGACGGTGTACCGGCTGGTGCACAACGGCGAGCTGCCCGCGGTCCGGGTCGGGCGGTCTTTCCGGGTGCACGCCAAGGCGGTGCACGACATGCTGGAGACTTCTTACTTCGACGCCGGCTGACGCCGAAACCGGTTGTGCGCCCAGTGCGCGCGCGGCCGGTCGTGGGCTTCGCGGTTGCTCGACGGTCACCGACGCCGGTTTGGTGTTCGGTGCATCCCGCCGGGTAAAGTGTCCGGGTCAATCCTGCAAGCAGGTCACGGGTCAGATAGCGGAGTTCATGGGTTCAGTAATCAAGAAGCGGCGCAAGCGCATGTCGAAGAAGAAGCACCGCAAGTTGTTGCGCCGCACCCGGGTGCAGCGCAGAAAACTCGGCAAGTAAGGGCCCGTCCGCGGCTGCTGCTGCGGCCGCTCCCGGTCGATAGGCTGTTTGGGTGGATCAGTCGAGTGGGGATGGCGCCGGAACCGGCGACACCGCGAGCAACACGGTGCACTACCCCAAGGTTGTGCTGGTTACCGGCGCGTGCCGGTTCCTGGGCGGCTACCTGACCGCTCGGCTCGCACAGAACCCGATGATCAAATCGGTCATCGCGGTGGACGCGATCGTGCCCAGCAAGGACATGCTGCGCCGGATGGGCCGCGCGGAGTTCGTCCGTGCCGATATCCGTAATCCCTTCATAGCCAAGGTTATTCGCAACGGCGACGTCGACACGGTGGTGCACGCGGCGGCCGCCTCGTACGCGCCCCGGTCCGGGGGCACCGCGGCGCTGAAGGAAATCAACGTGATGGGCGCGATGCAGTTGTTCGCCGCCTGCCAGAAGGCGCCCTCGGTGCGCCGCGTCGTGGTCAAGTCCACCTCCGAGGTGTACGGGTCCAGCGCCCACGATCCGGTGATGTTCACCGAGGACAGCACCAGCCGCCGGCCGCTGCGCGGCGGTTTCGCCAAGGACAGCCTGGACATCGAGGCCTACGCCCGGGGGCTGGGGCGGCGCCGGCCCGACATCGCCGTGACGATCCTGCGCCTGGCCAACATGATCGGACCGGCGATGGACACGACGCTGTCGCGGTACCTGGCGGGGCCGCTGGTGCCCACGATGTTCGGCCGCGACGCCCGGCTGCAGTTGCTGCACGAACAGGACGCGCTGGGCGCCCTGGAGCGCGCCGCGATGGCCGGCAAGGCCGGCACCTTCAACATCGGCGCCGACGGGATCATCATGCTCTCGCAGGCGATCCGCCGGGCCGGCCGGATTCCTTTGCCGGTGCCCGGTTTTGGTGTCTGGGCGCTGGATTCGCTGAGGCGGGCCAACCGGTACAACGAGATCAGCCGCGACCAGTTCGCCTACCTGAGTTACGGCCGGGTCATGGACACCACCCGGATGCGCACCGAGCTCGGTTACCAGCCGAAATGGACGACGGCCGAGGCCTTCGACGACTATGTCCGCGGCCGAGCCATGACTCCCATTATCGACCCGCATCGGGTACGCTCCCTGGAGGGTCGCGCCATATCTTTAGCTCAGCGCTGGGGTAGCCGAAATCCAGTTCCGTGGGGTGGGGTCAGGTAGGTATCGTGGCGGGTGAAACCAGAGCGAATGTCATTCCACTGCACACGAATCGGGGTCGGGTAGCGGCGCGTCGGAGAGCCGATCAGCGCGCGGAGTCAGCTCGCCAGCATCCCTCACTCCTGGCGGATCCCCACGGTCGGGCGTCGGCCGAACAGATCGCCGCCGTCGTCCGCGAGATCGACGAGCATCGGCGTGCCGCGGCCGCGGGGTCGGCGGAGGCACCGCTCAACGAACTCGCGCAGCGCGTCGCCGCGGTCGCCGGATTCCTGCGCCAGCGGCTCACCGGTGACTACACCGTCGACGAGTTCGGCTTCGATCCGCACTTCAACGCCGCGATCGTCCGGCCCCTGCTGAGGTTTTTCTTCCGGTCGTGGTTCCGGGTGGAGGTCAGCGGCGTCGAGAACCTGCCCAGCGACGGGGCGGCGTTGGTGGTCGCCAACCACGCCGGGGTGCTGCCGTTCGACGGGTTGATGCTCTCGGTCGCCGTGCACGACGAGCACCCCGCGCAGCGGGACCTGCGGTTGCTCGCCGCCGACATGGTGTTCGACCTGCCCGTCGTGGGCGAAGCCGCCCGCAAGGCGGGGCACACGATGGCCTGCACGACCGACGCGCACCGACTGCTCGCCGCCGGCGAACTGACCGCCGTGTTCCCGGAGGGCTACAAGGGGCTGGGGAAGCGCTTCGAGGACCGTTACCGGTTGCAGCGGTTCGGCCGCGGGGGCTTCGTGACGGCGGCGCTGCGCACCAAGGCGCCCATCATCCCGTGCTCGATCATCGGCTCCGAAGAGATCTACCCGATGCTGACCGACGTGAAGCTGCTGGCCCGGCTGTTCGGCCTGCCCTACTTCCCGATCACACCGCTGTTCCCGCTGGCGGGGCCGGCGGGCCTGGTGCCGCTGCCGTCGAAGTGGCGCATCGCGTTCGGTGAGCCGATCTACACCAACGACTACTCCGCGTCCGACGCGGACGACCCGATGGTGACCTTCGAGCTGACCGACCAGGTGCGCGAGACCATCCAGCAGACGCTGTACCGGTTGCTCGCCGGCCGGCGCAACATCTTCTTCGGCTGAACCTGTTCGTTCCCTGACGCGAAAACGCCCCGGAGCCAACGGCTTCCGGGGCGTCTCGCGCTTGGATTACTTGACCATCGTGAACTGACAGACGTTGGTGTACCCGTCGCGGAACAGGTCCGAGCAGCCCCGCAGGTACTTCAGGTAGATGTCGTAGGTCTCCTGCCCCTTCAGGGCGATCGCCTCGTCCTTGTGCGCCTCGAGGGCGTCGCCCCAGGCGGTCAGCGTCGGAACGTAGTTCTTCCCGATGAAGTGGTGTCGCTCGATCTTGAAGCCCGCGTCGGTCGCGTACTTGTCGACCAGGTCGACCTGGGGCAACTTCCCGCCCGGGTAGATCTCCTTCAGGATGAAGCTGATGAACCGCAGCAGGGTCATGTTCACCTGCAGGCCCATCGCCTTGCCCTCTTCGGCCGAGGGCACCACGATCGAGTGGAGCAGCATGCGGCCGTCGTCGGGCAGCAGGTCGTAGTACTTCTTGAAGAAGGTGGCGTACCGCTCGTACCCGGCGTCACCCGCCCCGTCGGCGAAGTGCTCGAACGCCCCCAGCGACACGATGCGGTCGATCGGCTCGTCGCCGGGAAATTCCTCCCAGCCCTGGATCCGCACCTCTTTGCGGCGGGGGCTGTCCATTTTGTCGAACTCGGCCACGCAGTGGGCGTACTGGTTCTCGCTGAGCGTCAGGCCGATGACGTTGACGTCGTACTCCTGGACGGCGTGGCGCATCGTCGAGCCCCAGCCGGAGCCGATGTCGAGCAGCGTCATGCCGGGCTCGAGATTGAGCTTGTCCAAGGCGAGCTTGCGCTTGGCGTACTGTGCTTCTTCCAGCGTCTTGGTCAGATTCTGCGGGTCCGGATTCTCGTCGAAGTAGCCGCAGCTGTAGGTCATCGACGGGTCGAGCCAGAGCTTGAAGAACTCGTTGGACTTGTCGTAGTGCGACCGGACCTTTTCGACCGGCGGCTTCAGCTGGGCGCTAGCCGCTTCCCCCTGTGAAGTCATTGAATCGAACCTACTTTCCCGCTGATATGGACGCGACTGCCGCGACGGTTGCTTCGTGGTCGGCTTCGTTGTTTGCGGCTTCCCCCAGCATCGTGACTGTACTGGTGATCACCGGTTGGCCCTCGGCGTCCGTGACCTCGCTGCGGATCTCTGCGATCACGGCGCCGTGGGACTCAATGACAGAGTCTAGATAGGTGTCGAAGTAAAGCCTATCCCCGGCGACGATCGGCCGGTGGAACTTGAATTTCTGGTCGCGGTGCATGACCCGCGCGATGTTGATCGGAATGCTGAACTTGGTGAAGATCTCCAGCTGCACCCGCCGACCGGCGATGGCGAGGAAGGTCACCGGGGCCACCAGCGCGTCATACCCGGCGGCGGCGGCGTCGGCCTCGCTGAAGTGCGTCGGATGGTCGTCCTTGATGGCGAGCGCGAACTCGCGGATCTTCTCGCGACCGACCAGGAAGTAGTCCGGTGCCCGGTAATGGCTGCCGATGAGCCCTTCGGCTCCCTTGGGGATTGTCATACCGCTGTCGCTCTCCGCTCGAATAGGCCTCAGCGGCGCAGCCTATCAGCGTGATTGCCGCCGGGATGCCACCGCGGCCAGTGCTCCACCGGCCGCCCCCAGCGCCAGCGCCGACGGAACGCCGATCCGGGCGGCCTTACGTGCGGTGCGGAAGTCACGGATCTCCCAGCCGCGTTCGCGGGCCAGCGTGCGCAGCCGGGCGTCGGGGTTGATGGCGACCGCGGTGCCCACCAGCGACAGCATTGGCACGTCGTTGAAGCTGTCCGAATAGGCCGTGCAGCGTTTGAGGTTGAGGCCCTCCCGAATCGCCAGCGAACGTACGGCGTGCGCCTTGCCGGTGCCGTGCAGGATGTCGCCGACCAGCCGGCCGGTGAAGACGCCGTCGACGGACTCGGCGACGGTGCCCAGGGCGCCGGTCAGGCCGAGCCGGCGCGCGATGGTCGCCGCGAGCTCGTAGGGCGTGGCCGTGATGAGCCAGACCTGTTGGCCCGCATCGAGGTGCATCTGCGTGAGTTCGCGGGTGCCCGGCCAGATCTTGTCGGCGATGATCTCGTCGTAGATCTCCTCGCCCAGGGCCACCAGCTGCTCGACCGAGCGGCCCTCGATGAAGGCGAGCGCTTTGCGCCGGCCGGCGGCAACGTCGTTGCTGTTTTCCTTGCCGAGGATCTGGAACTTGGCCTGGGCGTAGATGAAACCGATCACGTCGCGGTAGGTGAAGTAGTTGCGCGCGGCCAGCCCGCGACCGAAGTGCACCGCCGAGGAGCCCTGCACCAGCGTGTTGTCCACGTCGAAGAAGGCGGCCGCGGTCAGGTCGATCGGTGGCTGGGGGCGATCTTCGGCGCCGGCGGTTTCGGTTTCGGCCCGCAGGCCCTCCAGCGCGCGGGCGGCGCTGGCGTCGGCGGCCAGCGACTCCAGGTCGACGCGGCTGAGGTCCCCGTCGACCGGGTCCGAGGAAGTCATCGCCAAACCTCCTAGATCGCTGTGTTGCCTGGCGACCCAGTGGGTCCCGGTGATCAACCCTATCCGGCGAGGGTGGGGTAGGGCTGGGCACGCCTCGGGGTCGGGGCCGCTGCGCTGGCGGCATTAGGCATTCGGATTCCGTGACTTAACGGCCGGGTTGGGTGGAGACGACACGCCCGAAAATTCATCCGCGGTCCTTTGCGATGTATGAGTTGGGCGCCTGGATCCACTGGTCAACGATTCTTCGCGAGATGGTGTGCACCCGCATTGGCGGATTCGGTGATCCAATAACTGGGATCTATATCCGAGTGGTTAGATACGTATAATTGTACCGATACAACCATAACGCGCGTCGAGTGTTGACTACGCATTGAAAGCATTTAAGGAGGTACGAATCGCGAGAGTGGGGAGGTCGTCGTTACCTATCTATGGGGCCGGGACTTTAAAAGAGCCTATGCTCTCTTGTTGGGGTCGTACTCGGTACCAGAAATATCATCCCAAAATTTCGGCGACACATTTGTTTTGCGATCTTCCGGAGCAACGGCATCGACTTTCGCCTGGAATTCGTCGAAGCCCTTCCTGGCGCGCGCTAATTCTTCCTCCGTTGGCGCCGTGACACCAGCTTCCTCTGGCGTCGAAAAAGTCTTACCAGCGATCTTTTTGCTCATTTGGACTCCTGTCATGAACTAAGGTGCGAGCGGAGCAGTTAGTCAGCGTTCGATCATCTCGATAATCGTCCTACCTGTCCGTGGATCCACTGTCTTGCTTATGACGTAAAATTTTGACCCGGCTGGGAATAATATCTCTTGCTCGCCCGGGAACATTGAAACTGAAGAAACATCTCGTCCTGTAGTCGACCAGATTCTGAACTCAGTGTTTCCGGCGAAAGTTGGCGACAGAGCCACAGTGTGGTCTGTTGAGGTACTCGTAAACGCGGGCTCCGTAATTATCTCGCCGGGTCGGTACTGTTCGAGCACATCGGCCGGCAGGTTTGTGCCCCGCACCACGGCGCCTTCATACATCGGTAGCTTCTCTAACGCTTTATGCAGTGCGTCAACGCGGGCCTGCTGAGATGCGTCCAATGCACCTTCCCTAAGCGCAAAATTTAAGTCCTGGTATCCGGGTCCAGTGTAGTGGGCGAGCGCGGCCAGATCATCCGCGTTAAGCGGGTGCAGTGGCAATTGGTGGTCGCTGCCGTGATCCGCATTCGGGTCGTGTGGTGCGTGATCGTTGCCATCGTGCGGGCCATTAGCCTCATCCGGCGGATGCGGTGAGCCTTCAACAGGTTGGTGCGGCTGGCCGCCATCACCGGGCGGATGTGGCGGACCGTCGTGGGGCGGCCGCATCTCGGGCGGCTGCCCACCCGGTTCCCCGCCGTGGGGCACCTCGCCGAGGCCCGCCGGCGCTTCGGCGGGCGCTCCGCTCATCGGGACGGAGGGCGGCTGCGGTAGATGAGGCGGCGACGGAGGCGACGGGATCTCACCGCTGGGAGGCAGGCCGGCCGGTTCGCCGCCGGAAGGAGGCGGCGCATGCGCCGGGGCCGGCTGGGCCGGCTCTGGGTGGGCTAACTGTTCGGCCGCTGGGGGCACCACCGGCTTGCCACCGGGCTCCGGCGGCGCGGCGATCGGTTTGGGCGGCTCACCGGCAGTGGGCGGCTCACCGATCGGGGGCTTCGATTCCGTCGGGCTGTGCGGGAGGGGACCGTCAGTGGGCCCGGGGGCGGGCTTGCCCGGGGCGGGTGGTGCTGGCTTGCCCGGCTCCGGCTTGCCCGGGGGTGCGGGCGGAGCCGATTCCGGCGGCTTGGGGCCGGGCGGCGCGGGCTCCGCCGGGGGCTTCACCGAAGGCGGTTTCACGACGTCCGGGAGGGGCGGCTTCCGCGCCGCTCTCGCCACGTCACCGAGGCCGCGTCCCAGTTTGCCGAGCTTTGACAGCGGGCCGCCGGGCAGCGCCAAAGTTGCCACGTCGAAGAGGGTCTTGCCGAGCGCTTCGTCGGGGTTCTTACCCCACTCGTCCCAGTGGGTGACCTGCTTACCCAGCGCCTTCCAGGATTCGGCGACGCCGGGTCCGCCGTCGGGACCCAAGCCGACCAGGGGCAATTCTCCGGCAACCATGTCGGCGCCGTCTTTGAAGAAGCCCGCGGGGTCGGTTTGGAGTCGCGTCGGACTGAATTTGTCGAGGTCCTGGAGAACATCCCAGGCCTCCACGCCGACGCCCTTCAGCGTCCTGCCCACGTGATTGAGGATTCGGCCTACCGGGGTGCCGTGCAGAAAGTGATCCCACTCTTTCCCCGCCCAACGGCCCATATCCTCGATGGCGGTCGCGGCGGCGGTCATGGTGGCGTTGATCTGGTCGCCCAACGTCTCGGCTTCCTGGCCGAAGTTGTCGACCACCGTGCGGATGTCCTCGGCGATCCTCTTGATCTCGTCTTCGTCTTCGTCGGTGAGCAGATCCCAGACCTCTTTGATCCCGGTCAACGGATCGCAGATGCGCGACAACAGATCCAGAATCGCCGCGTGTACCCGGTCGACCTTGGCCGCATAGCTGTCGAGCTGGGCGGCGATCGTCTGGCACTGGTGTGCGACGTTGATCGTGGCCTCGGAGGCATCCGACAGCGCCTTGTTGATGGCAGCGCTCTCCGGGATCTGCTGGGCGCCGATCGCGGCCATGGTGCCGCCGCCGGCCGCCGTCTCGATCGCCATGAAGTTGGCGCCCGCGGCGGTCCACGCCGCCGCGGCGGCCCGCAATTTCGCCGGATCGCCGTTGGGCCAGATCATGCCGATGTACGGAGCCACCCACCCCCAGCCCGCCGGCGCGCCGCTACCGGCCCCGACCGCCGACGGTGACCGCGCCCCGATGGTCAGCGGCGCGGTCACCTGCGGTGTCGGCAGGGCCGCGCTCTGGCTCGTGACATCCGACAGCGCCTCGGCCAGCGCGTAGTTGTGCGCCGACACCCGCACCCCGTCGCCGATGCTGCACAACCCGTTGCGGGTGCTCGTCATGGCCTCGATCACCCTGGCCGCCGCACCGTCATACGCGCGGCCCAATGCCGCGCCCACCGGATCGTCGCCGGCCATGCCGGCGCTGCCGGCCAAGGCTGCGGTCAAGACCGAAATCACCGAACCCAATGACTCGCCGGTGGCCAGCACCGTCGCACCGGCGCGGTCTAGGGCAGTCGGATCACACGCCAGCGGCGCCATCTGGTCACGACCACATACCGAGATTCGTCGACATCGCCCCGGTGTAGTTGCCGTGCGCCGTCGCGGCCGCCTTCTCGAGTTGCGCCAGCGCTTCGCGCATCATCGCCTCGCCACGCACCCAGTGCTGATGCGCCTCCGCGTGGGCGGCCGCGGCCTGCCCGGTCCACGTAGCGTGCAAACGCGTTACCCGAGAATCGATTTCGGTGATCATGTCCTCGGCATAGCGCTGAAACGCCGCCATCCGCTGCGCCGCGTCGGCCAACGCCTGGGGATCCACCCGAAACGCCTCAGCCATCACGCACCGCCCGCTCCGCCCGGGCGGATCCGGCCTCGTTGGCCTGGAAGCCTTCCCCGGCCTGATCCACCAGGCGGGCCAACATCGACAACCCGACCTGGACCTCCCGGGCGCCCCGGTGCCACAACTCCCACGCCGAGGCATACGCCGACCCCGACGCGCCCTTCCAGCCGCCGAGCAGCTGACCGAGCTGGTCGTCGAGCTGGGTCAGCTCGGCGGAAAGATGCTCGGCCGCGCCGCCGATGGAGACGGCATGGCTGTGCATCACCACCGGATCCACCCGCACGGTCTCGTCGGCCATTAGCGGAACATAACGCCTGGTAGATGGCCTCACAAGTCACCCGGTGCCAGACTGGTGGCCATGACCGACACGCCCCGGCGCCCGCGGGTGCAGTTGCTGACCCGCGACGGCTGCACCATCTGCGAGCGGGTGCACGCCCGGCTCGGCGAACTCGCGGCTGAGCTGGGCTTTGACCTGTCGACCACCGACGTCGACGCGGCCGCGGCGGCCGGCGACCCGGCGCTGCGGGCCGAGTTCGGCGACCGGCTGCCCGTGGTTCTGCTCGACGGCCGCGAGCACAGCTACTGGGACATCGACGAGGACCGGCTGCGCGCGGATCTGGCCCGATGAGGGCCGGCGGGCAATTATTTGGTAGCCCACCTGTTCAACGATTACCTTGGAAACCAGTTCAATTACTGGAGGAAGCAAGGGAGCTGGCCAGGTGATGCTGCCGTGAGCGTCTTGCTTTTCGGGGTTTCGCACCGCAGCGCGCCGGTCTCCGTCCTGGAACAACTCACCATCGACGAATCCGATCAGGGCAAGATCGTCGACCGGGTGTTGCAGTCGCCCCTGGTGACCGAGGCGATGGTGCTGTCGACGTGCAACCGGGTCGAGGTCTACGCGGTGGTGGACGCGTTCCACGGCGGGCTGGCGGCGATCGGGCAGGTGCTGTCGGAGCACTCCGGCATGTCCATGGGGGACCTGACGAAATATGCGTACGTCCGCTACAGCGAGGCCGCCGTCGAGCACCTGTTCGCGGTTGCCAGCGGCCTGGACTCCGCGGTGGTCGGTGAGCAGCAGGTGCTTGGCCAGGTGCGCCGCGCGTACGCCACCGCCGAGACCAACCGCACCGTCGGCCGCGTGCTGCACGAGCTGGCCCAGCGGGCGCTGTCGGTGGGCAAGCGGGTGCACTCCGAGACCGCCATCGACGCCGCCGGTGCCTCCGTGGTCTCGGTCGCCCTCAACATGGCCGAGCGCCGGTTGGGCGGCCTCGAGGGCAAGACCGCCGCGCTGGTCGGCGCGGGCGCGATGGGCGCCCTGGCGGCAGCCCACCTGACCCGGGCCGGCATCGGGCACGTGCACGTCCTGAACCGGTCGTTGTCGCGCGCGCAGCGGCTGGCCCGCAAGCTCCGCGAATCCGGCGTGCAGGCCGACGCGATGTCGCTCGACCGATTGGCCGACGCGGTGGCCGGCGCCGACGTCATGGTCAGCTGCACGGGCGCGGTGAGCCCGGTGGTCACGCTGGCAGACGTCCACCACGCCCTGGCCGCCGCGCGTCGCGACGAGTCGACCCGCCCGCTGGTGATCTGCGACCTGGGCATGCCCCGCGACGTCGACCCCGCTGTCGCCGGTCTGCCCGGTGTCTGGGTGGTCGACGTGGACCGCGTGCAGCACGAGCCGACGGCGCACGCCGCGGCCTCCGACGTCCACGCCGCGCGCCACATCGTGGCGGCCGAGGTCGCCGCCTACCTGGCGGGGCAGCGCATGGCCGAGGTCACCCCGACCGTGACCGCGCTGCGCCAGCGCGCCGCCGACGTGGTGGAGGCGGAACTGCTCCGCCTGGACAACCGGCTGCCCGGCCTGGAGAGCGCCCAGCGCGAGGAGGTGGCGCGCACCGTGCGCCGGGTGGTGGACAAGCTGCTGCATGCACCCACCGTGCGGATCAAGCAGCTCGCCAGCGCCCCCGGCGGCGACAGCTACGCCGAGGCGCTGCGCGAACTCTTCGAGCTTGACCAGACCGCCGTCGACGCCGTTGCCGCGGGCGAATTGCCCGTCATATCAACCGGATTCGACGCCGGAACCCAAGAACCTTCGGCCGGGTAGCCGATTGGCGAACGTGATCCGGATAGGCACCCGGGGCAGTCTCTTGGCCACCACCCAGGCCGGCGTCGTCAGGGACGCCTTGATCGCCAACGGTCATCCCGCGGAGTTGGTGATCATCACCACCGCCGGCGACCGCTCGTCGGCGCCGATCGAGACCCTGGGCGTCGGCGCCTTCACCACCGCGCTGCGCGAGGCCATCAACGACGGGCGGGTGGACGCCGCGGTGCACTCCCACAAGGATTTGCCCACGGCGGACGACCCGCGGTTCACCATCGCGGCGATACCGCCCCGCAACGACCCCCGCGACGTGGTGGTGGCGCGTGACGGCCTGGTGCTCGGGGAGTTGCCGCCCGGTTCGCTGGTGGGCACGTCGTCCCCGCGCCGGGCCGCGCAGCTTAGAGCATTGGGTCTCGGTTTGGAAATCCGCCCCCTACGAGGCAACCTAGATACCAGGTTGAACAGGGTAAGCAGTGGTGACCTCGACGCGATCGTGGTAGCCCGGGCCGGACTGGCCCGGCTCGGACGCCTCGACGATGTCACCGAGACGCTAGAGCCGGTGCAGATGTTGCCAGCACCGGCTCAAGGTGCGCTCGCCGTCGAATGCCGCGCCGGTGACGGGTTGGCGGCAGTGCTGGCGGAGTTGGACGACGCGGACACGCGCGCGTCGGTCACCGCGGAGCGAGCCCTGCTGGCCGAACTGGAGGCCGGGTGCTCCGCACCGGTGGGCGCGATCGCCGAGGTGGTCGAGTCCCTCGATGAGGAAGGCCGCGTCTTCGAAGAGCTGTCGCTGCGCGGTTGCGTGGCGGCGCTCGACGGGTCCGACGTGATCCGCGCGTCCGGCATCGGCACCGCCGACCGGGCGCGGGAACTGGGGGTTTCGGTCGCCGCGGAGTTGTTCGAACTCGGCGCCCGAGAGCTCATGGCCGAAGCGCGGCAGGACCCCGCGCGAGGAAATTAATTGCGAGTGACGTGGGAGCGACAATGACGACGCGAGGGCGTAAGCCGAGACCCGGCCGCATCACGTACGTGGGTTCCGGTCCGGGTGACCCGGGACTCTTGACCACCCGGGCCGCCACGGTCCTGGCGAACGCCGCGCTGGTGTTCACCGACCCCGACGTGCCGGAGCCGGTGCTGGCCCTGATCGGCAAAGACCTGCCACCGGTTTCGGGCCCGGCGCCCGCCGGGGGCGACGCCGCCACCGGTGGAGCCGAGCAACCGGCGGTGATCTCGGCCGGTCCCGATGTCCGCCCGGCGCTGGGCGAGCCGGCCGAGGTGGCCAAGACGCTGACCGCCGAGGCGCGCACCGGCGCCGACGTGGTGCGGCTGGTCGCCGGCGATCCGCTGACCGTCGACGCGGTCATCACCGAGGTGAACGCCGTCGCCAAGAGCCACCTGCACCTGGAGATCGTGCCCGGCCTGGCCCCCGCGGGCGCCGTGCCCACCTACGCGGGGCTGCCGCTGGGTTCGTCGCACACCGTCGCCGACGTGCGCGACCCCCAGGTGGATTGGGACGCGCTGGCCGCGGCCCCCGGCCCGCTGATCCTGCAGGCCACCACGTCGCATCTGGCCGATGCGGCGCGCACCCTGATCGAGCACGAGCTGGCCGAGACCACGCCGTGCGTGGTGACCGCGCACGGCACCACCTGCCAGCAGCGGTCGATCGAAACCACGCTGGGCGGCCTGACCGACTCGGCAGTGCTGGGCGGCACCGATCCCGCGGGCCCGTTGACCGGACCCCTGGTGGTGACCATCGGCAAGACGGTGGCCAGCCGCGCGAAGCTGAACTGGTGGGAGAGCCGCGCGCTGTACGGCTGGACCGTGTTGGTGCCCCGCACCAAGGACCAGGCCGGCGAGATGAGCGAGCGGCTGACCTCGTACGGCGCGCTGCCGATCGAGGTGCCCACCATCGCCGTCGAGCCGCCGCGCAGCCCCGCCCAGATGGAGCGCGCCGTCAAGGGATTGGTGGACGGCCGCTTCCAGTGGGTGGTGTTCACCTCCACCAACGCCGTGCGCGCGGTGTGGGAGAAGTTCGGCGAGTTCGGTCTGGACGCCCGGGCGTTCTCGGGCGTGAAGATCGCCTGCGTCGGCGAGTCGACGGCCGATCGGGTCCGGGCGTTCGGGATCAGCCCCGAGCTGGTGCCGGCCGGTGAGCAGTCGTCGCTGGGCTTGCTGGACGACTTCCCGCCCTACGACAGCATTTTCGACCCGGTGAACCGGGTCCTGTTGCCGCGCGCCGACATCGCCACCGAGACGCTGGCCGAGGGGCTGCGTGAACGAGGCTGGGAGATCGAGGACGTGACCGCGTACCGGACGGTGCGGGCCGCCCCGCCGCCGGCCGAGACGCGGGAGATGATCAAGACCGGCGGCTTCGACGCCGTGTGCTTCACCTCCAGCTCCACGGTGCGCAACCTGGTCGGCATCGCCGGCAAGCCGCACGCGCGGACGATCATCGCCTGCATCGGTCCCAAGACCGCCGAGACCGCAGCCGAGTTCGGGTTGAGGGTGGACGTGCAACCGGAAACGGCCGCCGTCGGTCCGCTGGTCGACGCCCTGGCCGAACACGCCGCGCGGTTGCGCGCCGAGGGCGCGCTGCCGCCGCCGCGTAAAAAGAGCCGCAGGCGTTAATGAGCGCCAGGCGGCCCGCGAGCGACCGTGTTTGCGCAGCGACACGCCGCTGCGGGTGGCAATTTAGGGACGCTCGCGGCGGCGACGGACGAACATGAGTTACCCCCGGCAGCGTCCGCGCCGGCTGCGCTCCACCCCCGCGCTGCGCCGTCTGGTGGCGCAAACATCTTTGGAGCCAAGGCATCTCGTGCTGCCGATGTTCGTCGCCGACGGCGTCGACGAGCCGCGGCCGATCGTGTCGATGCCCGGCGTCGTGCAGCACACCCGTGATTCGCTGCGCAGCGCCGCCGCGGATGCCGTCACTGCGGGGGTCGGTGGGCTGATGCTGTTCGGGGTGCCGAGCGAGGAGCACAAGGACCCGACCGGCTCGGCCGGCACCGATCCCGACGGCATCCTCAATCTGGCGCTGCGCGACCTGGCCAAGGATCTCGGCGACGCGACCGTGTTGATGGCCGACACCTGCCTGGACGAATTCACCGATCACGGCCACTGCGGCGTCCTAGACGCCAGGGGGCGGGTGGACAACGACGCCACGCTGCAACGCTACGTGAAACTGGCTGTGGCACAAGCGGAATCGGGTGCGCACGTGGTCGGTCCGAGCGGCATGATGGACGGCCAGGTGGCCGCGATCCGCGACGGCCTGGACGCCGCCGGCTACACCGACGTGGTGATCCTGGCCTACGCGGCGAAGTTCGCCTCGGCGTTCTACGGTCCGTTCCGGGAGGCCGTCAGCTCCAGCTTGTCCGGCGACCGGCGCACCTATCAGCAGGAGTCGGGCAACTACCGCGAGGCGCTGCGCGAGATCCGGTTGGACCTCGACGAGGGCGCGGACATCATCATGGTCAAACCCGCCATGGGTTACCTCGACGTGGTGGCCGCCGCGGCGGACGTCTCGCCGGTGCCGGTGGCCGCCTACCAGGTCTCCGGGGAGTACGCGATGATTTGCGCTGCGGCCGCGAACAATTGGATCGACGAGCGCGCCGCCGCGCTGGAGTCGTTGACCAGCATCCGCCGCGCCGGAGCCGATATCGTGCTGACCTATTGGGCCGCGGACGCGGCCGGTTGGCTTTCGTGAGATGGGGCTAGCGATGACCACAGCCAGGGGCGCCAAGCCGAAGCCGCTGTTCTACGAACCGGGCGCCAGCTGGTGGTGGGCGGCGTGGGGACCGGTGGCCGCCGGTTCGATGATCTTGATCGAGATCTGGAGCGGGGCCCCGGTGTCGTACCTGATCCCGGTGATCTTTTTGGTCCTGGTGTCGGGGTTCGTCGGCCTGCAGGTCAAGGCGGCCCGGATCCACGTCTCGGTCGAGCTGACCGAAGACGCGCTGCGCCAGGGCACCGAAACCATCCTGGTGCGCGAGATCCTCAAGGTGTATCCCGAAGCTGAACACCACGAAGCCTCCGGCAAAGAACTGGCCCAGTGGCAGTCGGCCCGGGCCCTCGGCGAGTTGGTCGGCGTGCCCCGCGGCCGCATCGGCATCGGCCTCAAGCTCACCGGAAACCGCACCGCGCAGGCCTGGGCCCGCCGGCATCGCGAGCTGCGCGCGGCGCTGACCCCGCTCGTCCAGGAGCGGGTCGAACCCGCCGGATCCGACGCCGACCGGGACGACGACACCGGATCGGCGCTGTGAGCGCCGGCGACCGCGGCACCAGGGCCCTGGTCGAACTCCTGCTGGCGTGCGCGGCGCTGGCCGGCGCGGGGGTGAGCTGGTCCCGCTCGCATCACACCGTGGCGGTGGCGCCCATCGCGGACGGGCAGCCGTTCACCACGTCGACGGTCTACGACCCGCAGCTGCTGTTGCTGACCCTGTTGCTGTTGATCGGCGCCGGTGTACTCGCGGTGGTGGGAACCGCCCGGCACCGCCGAGAGCGGCGCTCTAGGACATCCTGACCAGCGGCAAGGCCAGCCGACGGCGCCTGTCGATGGCGTCGGCCAGGTCGTGCAGCGCCTCGGGCACCGAGTGATTGTCGGAAAAACCGGTGTCATCGAGCGTCTCGGCGACCGCCGGGCCCGCAACCAAGGTCCACTGCACCCCTTCGGCGCGGCATTCCGCATCGAAGGTCTGCAACAGCGAAATACCCGCCGCAGCAAACTGGCTCACGTCGCTCATGTCGAGCACCACGCGGTCCTCGCCGAGGATGAAGCGTCGAATGTGGTCGCCCACTTGGTCGGCATTCACGGCGTCGATTTCGCCCCGGATCGTGACCACCGTCGCCAGCTGCCGACGGTGGGCCCGTACCCATGCGCCGCCGCAGCGGAAGACGCCGTTTTGCTCTCGCGTCAAAACCTCGGCGATCGTCATGGGCACCCCTCAACTCTCCGTGCCGCTCGCTATGTCGTTGACGCTAAACCGCAAGCTTAAGGAGGGTGAAAGCCGCGGCTAACGTTTCGGTAAGAAGCGGTTTTCGCGCACGCATCTCACGCCATCCGAGCAAAGTCCAGCCGGCGTCGCTTTTCGGCGAAAGACCGCGTGCCACACCACAACCGTCCGCGCGGGTGGGCGACTGCGCTGTTAGGCTGCCAGGGCTGCCGGTTGCGGGGCGGGGGCTAGTGACCTCGCGTGGTCGCCCGGTCAGCCGACGAGAAGGCAACGGAACGGCAGAATCCAGGCGGGAAGAAAGCGCTGTGCGCGTCGGAGACATCAAGGGAGAGATCAGGGGCGAGATCAAGGCCCTGACGGGACTCCGGATCGTCGCCGCGCTGTGGGTGGTGCTGTTTCATTTCCGGCCGATGCTGGGCGACGTGGGGGCCGATTTCCGCGACGCCCTCGCGCCCGTGCTCAACTGCGGCGCCCAGGGCGTCGACCTTTTCTTCATCCTCAGCGGATTCGTCCTGACCTGGAACTACCTCGACCGGATGGGCCGGTCCTGGTCGACGCGCGCGACCCTGCACTTCCTGTGGTTGCGGCTGGCCCGGGTGTGGCCGGTGTACCTGGTCACCCTGCACCTCGCCGCCCTCTGGGTGATCTTCACCCTGCACGTCGGCCATGTGCCGTCGCCCGACGCCGCTCAGCTCACCGCGATGAGCTACGTGCGCCAGGTCCTGCTGGTGCAGCTGTGGTTCGTCCCGTTCTTCGACGACTCGAGTTGGGATGGGCCGGCCTGGTCGATCAGTGCCGAATGGCTGGCCTACCTGCTCTTCGGCCTCCTGGTGCTGGTGATCCTGCGGATGAAGCAGGCGACGCGGGCGCGCAGCCTGATGGTGCTGGCGTTCGCGGCGGCGTTGCCGCCCGTGGTCATGCTGCTGGCCAGCGGCCACTTCTACACGCCGTGGAGCTGGCTGCCGCGGATCGTCACGCAGTTCACCGCCGGCGCGCTGGCCTGCGCGGCGGTGCGCCGGCTGCGGCTGACCGATCGCGGGCGCCGCGTCGCGGGCTACGTGTCCCTGTTTCTCCTGGCCGCCATGGTCGGCGTCCTGTACTGGTTCGACGCGCACCCGATCTCCGGGGTCGTCGAGAACGACAGCGGCGGGGTGGTCGACATCCTGTTCATTCCGCTCGTGATCACGCTGGCGATCGGCGTCGGCAGCCTGCCGCGGGTGCTGTCGACCCGGGTGATGGTGTACGGCGGGCAGATCTCGTTCTGCCTGTACATGGTGCACGAGTTGGTGCACACCGCGTGGGGCTGGTCGGTCGAGCAATTCGAGCTGCGGCCGCAGGACAATCCGTGGAAATGGAACGTCATCGGCCTGCTCGCGATCGCGATCCTGATCTCGATCGTGATGTATCACTTCATCGAGGAGCCCGCCCGCCGCTGGATGCGCAGGATGGTCGACGTCAAAGCCGTCTCCGCGCGCAGCGAGCCCGACGATGCGCCCGGCGGCAAGGTCCATCCGATCGACCGCTCGCTGGAAGCGGTTTCGGGCCGCGCGGTGTGACGGTGCCGTGAGGCGCGGCCGCGAACGGCCGACGGATAATCGATGAAAACACGGTGGCACATGACGATGCCGGTGACGGGGGAGGTAGTGGTGAGTCGTCTGGCCACCTTTGTCATCGGCCTGACTTTTCTGGTGGGCATCGGCATCGCCTACCCGGCCCAGGTGCGCACGTACGACACCTTGACCCTGGACTTCCGCCTGAACCACATCGCCGTCGTCGGGGACTCCTACACCACCGGCACCGGCGAGGGCGGCGTGGGGCCCAGGTCGTGGCCCGCCCGCGCGTGGGACCTGCTCGCCGCGCGGGGCGAACGGATTTCGGCCGACGTCGCGGCCGAGGGCAGGGCGGGCTACGGCATGCCGGGCGACCACGGCAGCGTGTTCGAGGACCTGACCGCCAGGGCCGTGCAGGGCGACGACGTGCTGGTGGTGTTCTTCGGCTCCCGCAACGACGAGCCGATCGACCCGGGTGTGATCGGTCAAAAGGCCCGCAGCACATTCGATTTGGCCCGCCGCCTGGCGCCGTCCGCCAGGTTCCTGGTGATCGGGCCGCCGTGGCCGACGGCCGACGTGCCCCTGCCGATCCTGTTCATTCGCGACCAGCTCGCCGCGGCGGCCGCGGGCGCCGGGGCGACGTGGATCGACCCGATCGCCGAGCGCTGGTTCGTCGGCAGGCCCGACCTGATCGGCGCGGACGGGGTGCACCCCAACGACGCCGGGCACCAGTACATGGCCGACAAGATCGCGCCGCTCATCCGCACCCAGCTGTCGACCTAG
>NZ_GG770553.1:1388268-1392711 GCF_000164135.1 Mycobacterium parascrofulaceum ATCC BAA-614
TTGTGGCGGGCGGCTTCCCTGGCGAGCTGCACCCGCGACGACACGGCGAGCTTGGTGTAGACGTGCGTCAGATGAGACTGGACGGTTCGGGGCGAGATGAACAGCCGCGCGGCGATGTCCTTGTTGGGCAGCCCTTCCCCGACGAGCCGCACGACGTCGAGCTCGGTCGGCGTCAGCGACTCCCAACCGTTGGCCGGGCGCCCGCGCGCACCCCGGCCCCGCCGCGCGTAGGCGATGGCCTCGGCGGTGGACAGCGCGTTGCCCTCCGCCCACGCCGTGTCGAAGGCCTTGGGGTCCAACGTCTCTCGCTTCTTCGTCAGTGCGGCGTCGTGTGGCTCCTGAAAAGCGCGGAAGCGCCTCTCGCCATGCCGCGTCCGGATGCCTTCCGCGCCACCGAACAGTCGTGCCGCGTACTCGGCGTCGGTGGCCAGCGCTGCGAGACGTTCCAGGGCGTCGGGCAGGTGCAGGTATTCGCCGGTGCGCTCGGCAATTTCGAGGGCGGCCTGCAGGTCGCGTTCGGCCCGCTGCGGCTCGCCTTGCGCGCCGGCGACTGCGGCGCGCGCTGTCAACGCCAAAGCTTGATGACCCCCGGGAACCGCCGCGACAGTGTCATCCGCCCAGCGGCGGGCGGCCGTCAAATCTCCGCAGCCCATCGTCGCGTCGGCCATCGGCACCAGGCTTCGCACGAACAGCTCTTTGAGCGGGGAGGTATGCCGCCAGGCCGCGTCGCACGCCTCCTTGGCCGCCGCGACGTTGCCGCAAGCCAACTCGGCGTTGGCAACCGCCAGGTAAGCGGTGTCCTCGTGGAAACCGCCCATGGCAGCGCCGTTCTCGAGGGCTGCTTGCGCGGCGGCGCGGCCCGCGTCAGCGTCGCCGGTGAAGGTCAGCGCCTGCGCCAGCGTCATCAGCCCAAACGTCTCCATCGGGAGGTCATGCGCGGCCCGCGCTTCATCGACCAGCTCATGGGCTACCCGCAGCGCCTCGACCAGCTTGCCCTGCAGCGCCAGCGCACCGCTGAGGAACACCCGGCTGTAGCGCGACATGAAGGTGTCGCCGTGCTCGTCGGCAAGCGCACGTCCCTCCTCGCCTGCGGCCTGGGCGGCGATCGGATCACCGCTGACGTTGCCGACGAAACATTGGTACGCGCGCACGTGATAGAGCGCCACGCGGTTGCCGGCGGCGCGGCCTGAATCGGCTGCCTCGGCGAAGTATTCCTCCGCCAACTCGGCCTCGTTCATGGTCAGGATCGCGCAGGTGAGCAGGATGTGCACCACGAGGTTCTGATCGCCGAGTTCGCGCGCCGCGGCGAGGGCCTCTTGCGCGCGCCGCAGGCTGAACGGAACGGAGTACCAGACCGCGAGCAGCCCCGCGTCGGCGGCCGCCCGCACCCACACCCCGGGCGGGACGTCCGCGTCGCGGTACCGCTCGTCGTTGAAGACGGCGCCGAACCCGGCCACGCCTTCGCGGAACCGCGCACGGGTCACCCACACCCGCTGCAGCGCGGAGACGAGCCGCAATGCCGGCTCGAACTCCCCGGCGTCGCAACTCCAGGCGTGCGCGGCCCGCAGGTTGTCCATCTCGAGTTCGGCCCAGGGGACCAACGGTGTCCCGTCGCCGCGCATCCGCGATTCCAGCCGCGCGGCGACGGCGGTGTAGTGGTCGCGATGCCGGATCCGCACCGCCTCGGCCTCACCGGACTCGGCCAGCTTCTCCAGGCCGTACTGGCGGACCGTCTCGAGCAGGCGGTAGCGCATGACGCCGTCGACTTCCTCGGCGACGACGAGTGACTTGTCGACCAGGAGGCCAAGGAGGTCGATGAGCTGGAAGTGCTCCGCGTCGGTGTCGGCGCCGACGGCCTGGGCGGCGCCAAGGTCGAAACCGCCCATGAACACGGCCAGGCGCCGAAACAGGACGCGTTCGGGTTCGGTGAGCATGGCGTGCGACCAGTCGATGGACGCACGCAGGGTCTGCTGGCGGCGCACCGCATTGCGCGCGCCCCCGGCCAGCAGGCGGAAGTTGTGGTGGAGCCCGTCGACGATCTGGGCCAGCGACAGGGTGCGGCTCCGCGCGGCGGCCAGCTCGATCGCCAGCGGCATGCCGTCGAGACGCCGGCAGATCTCGGCGATCACCGGCGAATTCTCTTCCGTCAGGCGGAAATCCGGCCTGGTCCGGCGGGCACGGTCGACGAACAGCTCGACGGCCTCGTCATCCACCGACAGCGACGGCACCCGCCAGGTGAGCTCCCCGGCGATGCCGATCGGCTCCCGGCTGGTCGCCAGCACCGTGACGTCCGGGCCCGCGTCGAGCAGCGCCGTCACCAGGTCGGCGCTGGCGTCCAGCAGGTGCTCGCAGTTGTCGAGCACCAGCAACAGGGTGCGGTCCCGCACGAACTTCGTCAGCGCTTCCATGGTGGAGCGGCCGGGCTGGTCGGCCAGACCCAGCGTGCGCGTCAGCACGACGGGCACGAGCAGGGGATTGGCGACGGGTGCGAGGTCGACAAACCAGGCGCCACCGGGGAACCCGTCGGCCACGCGGTCGGCGACCTGCACCGCCAATCGCGTCTTCCCGACGCCTCCTGCGCCGGTCAGGGTCACCAACCTGTTCTCTTTCAAGATCTGGGCCACGTCGCCGATCTGCGCGCCGCGGCCGACGAAACTGGTCAACTGGGCCGGAAGATGAGTCGCCACAGCGTTATTCGCGGTGCGCAGCGGCGGGAAATCGTTGCGCAGGCCGGGATGATTGAGTTGCACGACGCGTTCCGGTCGGGGCAGATCGCGCAGCGGGTGGACGCCCAGCTCGGTCAGCCAGGCGTCGGCCGGCAGCCGGTCGATCACCAAGGGTTCGGTCGCGCCGGAGAGCACCGTCTGCCCGCCGTGGGCGAGGTCGCGTAGTCGCGCCGTGCGGTTGATGGTGGGGCCGGCGTAGTTGCCGGCATCGCGCAGTTGGACCTCGCCGGTGTGCAGGCCGATCCGGATGCGGATCGGCGGGAGCACGGACAGTTGAATCTGCAGGGCGCAGGCGACGGCGTCGCTGGCGCGGGCGAAGGCGAGCACGAAGCTGTCGCCCTCGCCCTGCTCGACGGGCCGCACCCCGCCGTGGGCGGCGACCAGATCATTGACGGTCTGGTTCAGCTGCTCCAGGGCCGCCGTCATGGTGTCGGACTGCGTTTCCCACAGCCTGGTCGAGCCTTCCACGTCGGCCAGCAGCAAGGTCACCGTCCCAGTGGGCAGCTCGCTCACGCTCTGCTCGCTCCAGTCCAGCAGCGGCATGTCCGCCGACGAATCGATGTCGATCATGTTAGCCAGCATGCGGCTGCCGTGAGCGGCAAAACATCAGCTAAACCGCGCAGAGTTCGGCTGCGACCGCGCGGATTACGAAGGACGTTCAGTCCTCGGCGTGTCGCTCGTAGTCCCATCGCTCCAGGCGGGCCTGCAAATTCAGCAAGCCGAACCCGGCGACTGGAGCGGCGGCCGCAATGCAGGCCAGCAGCAGCGGAGTCATCCCCACAACCTCCCAAAACCCTTCGCTGATATGACGTTCGTCAACCACCAGAAGTTCATCGCCGCTCACCCACCCGCCAGCGCACGGTCCGCGAGCGCGCACATCACCGGCGCCAGCAACTGCGCGTACTCGGTAGTCACGTGGTTGTCGTCGCGGAACACCAGGGTGTTGCCGACGATCGTCGGGCAGCGGTCGGGGGTGCAGAACAGGTCGGTGAGATCCGCGTACTGGCCGCCGCCGGCCGTGGTTACCGCACGCTCGGCGGCGATGCCGTCGTCGTTGGCCGCGTCGGACCGCGTCGGCGCGCAGGCGCCGGCGTCGTCGAGGTGCCCGGAAAGGCAGGCGGGCACCGACGAATGAGGATCCGGGGCGGGCCCCAGGACCAACACCGCGGCGCCGGTGCCACGCAGTTGCGCGACCGTGCGGCCCAAGGTGTCGATCCAGGCCGGGTCGTAGGAGGTGAAGCCGAAGTCCGCGGCGTAGCGCCGGCTCATGTCCACCACCACCAGGCGCGGATGCTCGGCGGCCACCCGGGCCATGATCTGGCCACGCCACTGTTCGCACTCGGTGTACTCGCGGCCCAGGTACGGGCTGACGATGCGCAGGTCCTGGACGGGGCAGGTCACTTTGGCCAGCGTCTCCAACCGCCAGTGACGTCGCTCGGCAACCTGCGCAAAGGCCGGGTCCCACATGGCGGCGTGCGAGTCGCCGATCAGTGCGACCCCCGTCGGCGAGGCGAGATCTCCTATGGCGCATTCGTTTTGACCGACCTCGCGCCACGAGCGCACGCATCCGTTGACGAAGACGGCGGCCTTGTCGGCGGGCGCCTTGGCGAGCGAGGGATCGAGATTGGCGGGAACGGCTTTCAGGTCCGCCGATGCGGCGACGGCCGCGCGCGCCTGCGCGAACGCCGCACGGACCGCCGCCTCCGGCGCGCTGACG
>NZ_GG770553.1:1393071-1410504 GCF_000164135.1 Mycobacterium parascrofulaceum ATCC BAA-614
GCCGCCACGATGTTGGCCCGCGGGGCGGCCGCCCCACGACCGACCGGGACGGGCACCACGTTCAGCAACAGCACGCAGGCGCAGGCCGCGACGGCGCTGGCCCCGCCGGCGACGGCCAGGCTGGCCGTGGCCGACCGGCGCAGGGCGGCGGCGAACCGGCCGGGATTCTCGACCAGGTGCAGGGTGATCATGGCGAGCCCGGCCGAGACGGCCGTCGCGGCGAGCCTGGCCGGCAGCCCCGCGGGCTCGCCGAGCAGCGCCGGCATGAGCAGCAGCACCGGCCAGTGCCACAGGTACCAGGAATAGGAGATCCGGCCGATCGCGCGCATCGCCGGCCGGCACAGCAGCCGGCCGGCCCCCAGGCCGCCGGTGACGCTGCCGCCACCGACGACCAGCGCGGTGCCCAGCACCGGCAGCAGCGCCGCGGTGCCGGGGTAGGGCGTCCCGGCGCGCAGCTGCGTGCAGGTCAGCACGATCAGCGCCAGGCCGCCCCACCCGGCGATCGCCCCGGTCAGCAGCGACAGGCGCCGCCAGTGTCCGATCGACAGGGCCACCAGGCCGCCCGCGGCCAGTTCCCAGGCGCGGGTCGGCAGGGAGAAGAACGCCCACGGCGGCGACGTCCGGGTCCACAGCACGGCCGCGGCCAGCGACGCCGCCCCGACCAGCCCCAGCGCCACCGCATACGGGGTGGCCCCGCGCAAGGCGGGAACGCGCCGAACCAGCCAGGCCGTGGCGATGATCAGCATCGGCCACACCAGATAGAACTGCTCCTCCACGCCCAGCGACCAGTAGTGCTGGAACGGCGAGGCCGCGTGCGGGGTCAGGTAGTCGGTGCCCTGGGTGGCGAATCGGTAGTTGCCGACGTAGAGGGCGCTGGCGATGCCGTCGAGGAAGACGCTGCGCGCCTGCAACGGCGGCAGCACGACGGCCGCGCCGACGGCGGTGACGACGCCGACGACGGCGGCGGCCGGCAGCAGGCGGCGGGCACGCGCGGCGAAAAAGCGGCCCAGCGCAACGGTGTTGGTGGCGCTCACCTCACGGAACAGCAGCCCGGTGATCAGGAAGCCGGAGATGACGAAGAACACGTCCACGCCGACGTAGCCGCCGGTCACCCCCGGGATGCCCGCGTGGTAGAGCACGACCGCGATCACCGCGACGGCGCGCAACCCCTCGATGTCGGGGCGAAATCCGGTCCGCCGCACCGCCCGCTCCTGGTGGCGGGAGGGAGGTTGGTTCGCCCGGACGGTCATCGGTCTCCGCTAGGACGCCATCCACGCGAGCTCGCCGGGCAACTGTGCCCGCCAGTAGACGATGTCGTGGCCGCCCAGCGAGAAGCTGCCCGCCGGCGGCGTTTTCAGCTGATTCACGAACTGCCGGGTGGCCGGATAGAACCGGTCGAAGGTGCCGCAGTCCACGCGCAGCGGGATCTGCGACAGCGCCGGCACGCCCAGCACGCTGTTCTGCGTCCAGTCCTCGTTGCTGTCGAACGCCTTGGGGGCGCTGTCGGCGAACGAGGTGTACAGCGCCGGGCTGATCGCGCAGATCCCCGCGGTCCGCGCCGGGCCGAGCTTGGCGCCCAGGTGCAGCGCCCCGTACCCGCCCATCGACCACCCCATGAAGCCCACTCGGGAGGTGTCGAAGCCCATCGACGACAGCATCGGCAACAGCTCGTCGAGCACCATCGCGCCGGCGTCGGTGCCGTCGGCCCGCTTGTGCCAGTAGGAGTCGCTGCCGCCGTCGACCCCCACCACCGCGAACGGCGGCCTGCCCTCCTTGACCAGCTGGGCCAGGCCGTGCTCGACGCCGCAGTCGAGCATCATGTTGGCGTCGCCGTCCTTGCCGTGCAGGGCGATCACCGGGCGCAGCGTCCCGGTATGGCCGGGCGGCAAGGCGATCACGTAGTTCGTCTTCACGGCCCCGCGGGCGGCGGAGACGAACGAACCGGTGAGCCTGGTCGGCAGGTTGCTGCTCGCCGCGGACGGCTCGAAGGGGGCCGGGGCCTGCGGCAGCGTCGCGGCCTGCGGCCTGACCGGGTCGAGCAGGCCACTCAGGGCGAACACGCCAGCGGCTCCCAGGCCGGCGCTGGCTCCCATCCGCAGCACCGCCCGGCGTGTCAGGTCAGGCATGATCGCAATGATGCCGCCCGGGCCGGTGATTACCTGCCGAGCCACGCCGAAATGGAAGCATTGTGTGATCTGGCGTGACCTCCCGGTCTCCGACCGGTTACCTGCGGTGCACCGGGCCGCCGGGCGCGCGGCGGGTCCGGCGGCCGGGTTGCGGCGTCGTGATCGGACCACCGGCGCGGCGCCACCGGGGTGACGGGAGTGCCGCGGCCGCGTCGTATCTATTTGTGCTGCAACGTATTCGGTGCCGCGCCCGACGATCATGACCGCGCTCTGCGTGTGGCTATCCGGTGGCGACGGCGGCCGTCGGCGTGCTCGCCACCGCGCTGATCCGCGAGCAAGACCCGCACCTGTAAGCGGTCTCGGCAGTAGTGTCGTTCCCGTCGAGGGTCGCGAGGAAGCGAGACGCAATGACTGACGCGAACGTCGCCGGTTTCGAACCGCTGTACGACGAGGCAGGGCAGACCGGCGGGCGGATTCCCTGGGACATCGGCGGCCCGCAGCCGGCGGTGCAGCAGTTGGTGGCGTACGGCGGGATCCGCGGCGAGGTGCTCGATCCGGGAACCGGCCCCGGCTACCACGCCATTCACTTTGCCGCGCAAGGGTATTCGGCGACCGGAATCGATGATTCGCCGTCGGCCATCGAACGCGCCAAACGCAACGCCGAACGCGCGGGGGTCGAGGTCGATTTCCAGGTGGCCGACGCCACCCGACTGGAGGGGTTCGACGGCCGATTCGACACGGTGGTGGACAGCGCCTTCTACCACGTGTTCCTCAACGACGGCGTCGTCCAGACGCGATACGCGCAGGCCCTGCACCGGGCCACCAGGCCGGGCGCGCGGCTGTACATGTTCGAGTTCAGCCCGCACAACGTCAACGGCCTGCAGTGGACGGCGATACCCGCCGACAACTTCGAGCGGGTGTTCGGCGCCAACGGCTGGCGCATCGACTACCTGGGCGGCACGACCTACCAGGCCCGCTTCCTCAAGGAGACGTTCGACGCCATGAAGACGTTCGCGTCCGACCAGCAGGGCGAGATCCTGCAGCGGATGCGGCCGCTGGTGCACCGGCTCGGCGTCATCGACCCGCTGCTGGAAGACCACCGGGTGCACCTTCCGGTGTGGTCCGTGGTGGCCACCCGCCTGGACTGACCGCGGCTACGCGGTCCGGCATGGGCAGCACGGGGCAACTGCGCCAAGGGTTATCGCAGCGCCAGCTCAGCATGATCGCCCTCGGCGGGGTGATCGGCGCCGGCCTGTTCGTCGGGTCGGGGGTGGTGATCAAAGACACCGGCCCCGCGGCGTTTCTGTCGTACGCGCTGTGCGGGCTGCTGATCGTCCTGGTGATGCGGATGCTGGGCGAGATGGCGGCCGCGGACCCGTCGACCGGATCGTTCGCCGACTACGCGGCCAAGGCCCTGGGCGGCTGGGCGGGGTTTTCGGTCGCCTGGCTGTACTGGTACTTCTGGGTGATCGTGGTCGGGTTCGAGGCGGTCGCCGGCGGGAAAGTCCTGGGCTACTGGTTCCACGCGCCGCTGTGGCTGCTGTCGCTGTGCCTGATGCTGCTGATGACCGCCACCAACCTGTTCTCGGTCACGTCCTTCGGTGAATTCGAATTCTGGTTCGCCGGAATCAAAGTCGCGACCATCGCGGTCTTCCTCGGCGTGGGTGCGGCGTTCGTGCTCGGCCTCGTGCCCGGCCGCGCCGGTGGGCTGGCCAACCTCACCGCGCACGGCGGCTTCTTCCCCAAGGGCGTCGGCGCCGTCTTCGCCGCCATCGTGGTGGTGATCTTCTCCATGGTCGGCGCCGAGATCGTCACCGTGGCCGCCGCCGAGAGCCGGGACCCGCACCTCGCGGTCCAGAAGGCGACGCGGTCGGTGGTGACGCGGATTGGTGTCTTCTTCGTCGGCTCGATCTTCCTGCTGGTGGTGATCCTGCCCTGGGACTCGGTGGAACTCGGCGCCTCGCCGTACGTGGCCGCCCTGCACCACCTCGGGCTGCGCGGCGCCGACCAGGTGATGAACGCGGTGGTGCTCACCGCGGTGCTGTCCTGCCTGAACTCGGGGCTCTACACGGCGTCGCGCATGCTGTTCGTGCTCGCCGAACGCGGCGAGGCCCCGATGCGGTTGGTCAGCCTGAGCGGGCGCGGCGTTCCGCATATCGCCATCCTGTGCTCGTCGGCGGTCGGCTTCGGCTGCGTCGTCATGGCGCGCGTCGCGCCCGACACCGTGTTCCTGTTCCTGCTCAACTCCTCGGGCGCGATCATCCTGTTCGTGTACTGGCTGATCGCGCTGTCGCAGATCATCCTGCGGCGCCGCACCCCGGCCGAGAACCTGAGCGTGAAGATGTGGTTCTTCCCGGTGCTGTCGATCCTGACCCTCGCCGCGATCACCGCCGTGCTGGTGCAGATGGCCTTCGACCGCTCGGCGCGCAGCCAGCTCTGGCTCAGCCTGTTGTCGTGGGCGGTGGTGATCGGGCTGTACCTCGCGGCCCGCGCCCGCGGACGGCTTCCCGCGCGGCCCGGGGAGTGAGCCGCTCAGTCCGTCTTGGTCAGCAGGACCGCGTCCTCGAACGGCAGCCGCGCGAAAATCGGCCGCGCTCCGCCGCTCACGTGTTCGGCCGCCTCGGCCTTGGTGACCACCCGCGGGTCGGCGATGCCGAAGCCCTTGCCGTTGCGGCGCATCCGCCCGCCGCCCGCCGCGGTCAGGTTCTTCAGCCAGTCCCGATCCGGTCCGTAGGTCAGCAGGATCGCCACCCCGGGTTTGCCGTCGACGTCCGCGCTGAACACATTCACCGGTGTGCGGTAGGGCTTGCCCGAGCGGCGGCCGACGTGTTCGACGATCGCGAACGGTGGCAGCCAGCCGGCCCACAGCCGCTGAACCGGGTTGGTGACGTGCCGATTGAACCGGGCGAGCGCTTGTGGCATCTGCATACCGCCATCCAACTCGCCGCCGCCGCCCCGCATCAACCAAACTTTTCGGCGCAAACGGGTCTACTGTCTGAACATGGGCGACTCGCCGGGTAACGAGGCGGCCCAGCGCGCCGAGGAGCTGTTGCGCAGGGGCCGGGACCTCGCCGCGCGCAAGCCCATCACCTCCCAGGACGTCGAGCGCGCCACCGACCGCGCCGGGCACGCCCACGACCGGGACCACGACGCGCACCACCGCGAGCGATATCGCCACTATGAAGCCGCCGCCGCGCACGAGCGGGCCGCCGAAATCCACGAACTCGCAGTCGCCGAGGGCCTCGGGGACGTCGGCGCGCACCGGCTCGCGGCGGAACGGGAACGCGAGGCCGCCCGCCGGAACTTCCTGGCCGCGCAGCAAGCCGACCCGCACGGCGACGACTGACCCGTCCTGCTACACCCTGTAGTTGAAGCGGTCGCGGGGGCTGGGACACTGGTCGTCATGGGAAGCAGTGACCAGGCGACCGCGCGCGCCGGGACGACGGCGGAGTCGGCCCGGCTGTTCGCCGATGCCTGCGCCGTCATCCCCGGCGGGGTGAACTCACCGGTGCGGGCGTTCACCGCGGTCGGCGGCACCCCGCGCTTCATCACCGAGGCGAACGGGTGCCGGCTCACCGACGCCGACGGCAATCGCTACGTGGACCTGGTCTGCTCCTGGGGCCCGATGATCCTGGGGCACGCCCACCCCGCGGTCGTCGAGGCCGTCACCAACGCCGCGTCGCACGGCCTGTCGTTTGGCGCGCCAACGCCGTCGGAGAGCCGGCTGGCCGCCGAGATCATCGAGCGGGTGCCGCCCGTCGAGCGGGTCCGGCTGGTCAACTCCGGCACCGAGGCCACCATGAGCGCGATCCGGCTGGCCCGCGGGTTCACCGGCAGGCCCAAGATCGTCAAGTTCTCCGGCTGCTACCACGGCCACGCCGACGCCCTGCTCGCCGACGCGGGCTCCGGGGTGGCGACGCTGGGCCTGCCGTCCTCGCCCGGGGTCACCGGCGCGGCGGCGGCCGACACGATCGTGTTGCCCTACAACGACGTTGACGCCGTGCGCGAGACGTTCGCCCGGTTCGGCGACCAGATCGCCGCGGTGATCACCGAGGCCAGCCCCGGCAACATGGGGGTTGTCCCGCCGGCGCCCGGCTACAACGCCGCGCTGCGCACGATCACCGCCGAGCACGGTGCGCTGCTGATCGTCGACGAGGTGATGACCGGCTTCCGGGTCAGCCGAAGCGGTTGGTACGGAATCGATCCCGTCGCCGCCGACCTGTTCACCTTCGGCAAGGTGATGAGCGGCGGGCTGCCCGCCGCCGCCTTCGGCGGGCGCGCCCAGGTGATGGAGCGGCTGGCCCCGCTGGGGCCGGTGTATCAGGCCGGCACGCTGTCGGGGAACCCGGTCGCGGTGGCCGCCGGCCTGGCGACGCTGCGCGCCGCCGACGCCGCCGTCTACGCCGCGCTGGACGACAACGCCGACCGGCTGGCCGGGCTGCTCTCCGGGGCGCTTACCGAAGCCGGTGTGGCGCATCAGCTTTCGCGGGCCGGCAACATGCTCAGCGTGTTCTTCTCCGACCCGCCGGTGACCGACTTCGCGTCCGCGCGGGCCAGCCAGACGTGGCGCTATCCGCCGTTCTTCCACGCCCTGCTGGACGCGGGCGTCTACCCGCCCTGCAGCGCCTTCGAGGCCTGGTTCGTCTCGGCGGCGCTGGACGACGCGGCGTTCGACCGGATCGCCGAAGCCCTGCCCACCGCCGCCCGCGCGGCCGCCCAGAAGGACCAGCCGTGATGGCCGAGCAGACCCGCGTCCACGTGGTGCGCCACGGCGAGGTGTACAACCCCGGCGGCGTGCTCTACGGCCGGCTGCCCGGGTTCCACCTGTCCGACCGGGGCCGGGAGCAGGCGGCCGCGGTCGCCGACGCGCTGGCCGGCCGGGACATCGCCGCGGTGGTCGCGTCCCCGCTGCAGCGCGCGCAGGAGACCGCGGCGCCCATCGCCGCCAAGCACGGGGTGGCCGTGGACACCGACCACGACCTGATCGAGTCGGCCAACTTCTTCGAGGGCCGCCGCGTCGGCCCGGGCGACGGCGCCTGGCGCGACCCGCGGTTCTGGTGGCAGTTGCGCGACCCGTTCACCCCGTCGTGGGGCGAGCCGTACGCCGAGATCGCGGCGCGGATGACCACCGCGGTGGACAAGGCGCGCGCCCGCGGCGCCGGCCGCGAGGTGGTGTGCGTCAGCCATCAGCTGCCGGTGTGGACGCTCCGGCTGCACCTGACCGGCCGCCGGCTGTGGCACGATCCGCGCCGCCGGGAGTGCGGCCTGTGCTCGATCACCACCCTGGTGTACGAGGGCGACCGGCTGGCCGGCGTCGAGTACGTCGAACCGGCGGGGCCGTAGTGATCCGGCGACTGGCGACGGCCGGGGTCGTGGTGACGACCCTGCTCGCGGGCTGTTCGTCCGGTCGCGACGCGGTGGCCCAGGGCGGCACCTTCGAGTTCGTCTCGCCCGGCGGCAAGACCGATATCTACTACGACCCGCCGTCCAGCCGCGGCCGCCCCGGCCCGCTGTCCGGGCCCGACCTGGCCGACCCGGCCCACCCCCTGTCGCTGGACGATCCGATCTTCGCGGGCCGCGTCGTCGTCATCAACATCTGGGGGCAGTGGTGCGGGCCGTGCCGGGCCGAGGTCGGCCAGCTGCAGCAGGTGTACGACGCCACCCGCGACACCGGGGTGTCCTTCCTGGGCATCGACGTGCGGGACAGCAACCGGCAGGCGGCGCTGGACTTCGTCAACGACCGCCACGTGACGTTCCCGTCCATCTACGACCCGGCGATGCGCACGCTGATCGCGTTCGGCGGCAAGTACCCCACCACCGTGATCCCGTCCACGCTGGTCCTGGACCGGCAGCACCGGGTCGCCGCGGTGTTCCTGCGCGAACTGCTGGCGCCCGACCTGCAGCCCGTGGTGCAGAAGTTGGCCCGGGAAAAGTGAGCGGCTTCACCCAGATCGCCGCCGCCGGGCCGCTCCTCGTGGCCCTCGGCGCGTGCCTGCTGGCCGGCCTGGTGTCGTTCGCCTCGCCGTGCGTGGTGCCGCTGGTCCCCGGCTACCTGTCCTACCTGGCCGCCGTCGTCGGCGTCGACGAGCAGCCGCCCCCCGGCGCCGTCAAGGCCCCGCCGTCGGCGCGGTGGCGGGTCGCGGGGTCGGCGGCGCTGTTCGTCGCCGGGTTCACCACGGTGTTCGTGCTGGGCACCGTCGCCGTCCTCGGCATGACGACCGCGCTGATCACCAACCAGCTGTTGCTGCAGCGGGTCGGCGGCGTGCTGACGATCGTCATGGGGCTGGTGTTCGTCGGCCTCATCCCGGCCCTGCAGCGTCAGGCCCGGTTCAGCCCGCGGCAGCTGACCACCGTCGCCGGGGCGCCGCTGCTGGGCGCGGTGTTCGCGCTGGGCTGGACGCCCTGCCTGGGGCCGACGCTGGCCGGCGTGATCACCGTGGCCTCGGCCACCGACGGCGCGAGCGTGGCCCGCGGCATCGTCCTGGTGATCGCCTACTGCCTGGGACTCGGCATCCCCTTCGTGCTGCTGGCCTTCGGCTCGGCGGGCGCGGTGGGGGCCCTGGGCTGGCTGCGGCGCCACACCCGGGCCATCCAGATCTTCGGCGGCGCACTGCTGATCGCGGTCGGCGCGCTGCTGGTCAGCGGGGCGTGGAACGACTTCGTCTCGTGGCTGCGCGACGCCTTCGTGTCCGACGTGAGGTTGCCGATTTGAGCGCCCCGGTAGAGCTGCTCGCGCCCCTTGGCGCCCGGGTCCGCAACACCTGGCGCGCGTTGACCTCGATGGGCACCGCGCTGGTGCTGCTGTTCCTGCTGGCGCTGGGCGCGATACCCGGGGCGCTGCTGCCGCAGCGCAACCTCAACGCGGGCAAGGTCGACGACTACCTGAAGGCGCACCCGGTCATCGGGCCCTGGCTGGACCGGCTGCAGGCGTTCGACGTGTTCTCCAGCTTCTGGTTCACCGCCATCTACGTCCTGCTGTTCGTCTCCCTGGTCGGCTGCCTGACGCCGCGGATGATCGAGCACGCCCGCGGCCTGCGCGCCACCCCGGTGCCCGCCCCGCGCAACCTGGCCCGCCTGCCCAAGCACGCCAGCGCCCGCATCGACGCCGAGCCCGACCGGCTCAACGCCCTGGCGAACAGGATCACCGGCGGGCTGCGCGGCTGGCGCACGGCCATCCGGCACGAGGGCGAGGCCGTCGAGGTGTCCGCGGAGAAGGGCTACCTGCGGGAGTTCGGCAACATCGTCTTCCACTTCTCCCTGCTGGGCCTGCTGGTCGCGGTGGCCGTCGGCAAACTGTTCGGCTACGAGGGCAACGTGATCGTCATCGCCGACTCCGGCCCGGGGTTCTGCTCGGCCTCACCGGCCGCGTTCGACTCGTTCCGCGCCGGCAACACCGTCGACGGCACGTCGCTGACCCCGATCTGCATCCGCGTCAACGACTTCCAGGCGCACTACCTGCCGTCGGGGCAGGCCACCTCGTTCGCCGCCGACATCGACTACCAGGCGGGCCACGACCTGGCGGCCAACAGCTGGCGGCACTACCTGCTGGAGGTCAACCACCCGCTGCGCGTCGGCGGTGACCGGGTGTACCTGCAGGGCCACGGCTACGCGCCCACCTTCACCGTGACGTTCCCGGACGGGCAGACGCGCACGTCGACCGTGCAATGGCGGCCCGACAACCCGCGGACCCTGCTGTCGTCGGGGGTGGCGCGCATCGACCCGCCCGCCGGCAGCTATCCCAACGCCGCCGAGCGACGCCAGCACGAGATCGCGATCCAGGGCCTGCTGGCGCCGACCGAGCAGCTCGACGGGACGCTGCTGTCGTCGCGCTTCCCGGCCCTGAACGCCCCCGCGGTGGCCGTCGACATCTACCGCGGCGACACCGGGCTGGACACCGGGCGGCCGCAATCGCTGTTCACGCTCGATCCACGGCTGATCCAACAGGGCCGGCTGACCAAGGAGAAGCGGGTCAACCTGCGCGCCGGGCAGGAGGTGCGGATCGAGGCGGGCCCGGCGGCCGGCACCGTCGTCCGCTTCGACGGCGCCGTGCCGTTCGTCAACCTGCAGGTCTCCCACGATCCCGGCCAGGCCTGGGTGCTGGTCTTCGCCGTCACGATGATGGCCGGCCTGCTGGTTTCGCTGCTGGTGCGCCGCCGCCGGGTGTGGGCCAGGCTCACCCCGGCGGCCGGTACGGTGAACATCGAACTGGGCGGGCTGGCGCGCACCGACAATTCCGGGTGGGGCGACGAGTTCGAGCGGTTGACCGAGCGGATGTTGAACGGCCTGGGCGAGCCCGGTCCGGAGCAGTCGCCCAAGCCCCCCGCGTCCAGAAGGAGTTCTCAGGTGGACGTCAAATGAACACGCTGCACGTCAACATCGGGCTGGCGCGCTACTCCGACTGGGCGTTCACGTCGGCCGTCGTGGCGCTCGTCATCGCGTTGCTGCTGCTGGCCTTCGAGCTGGCCTACGCGGGCGGTCGCCGCGTCGACCGGCGCGAGCGCGTCCTCGCCGGGGCGGTCGCCCCGGACGGCGTCACCCCCGGCATCGTCGAGGACGTCCCCCAGCGGCCGCTGGACGAACGGGTGGGGCGGGCCGGGCTGGCCGTCGTCTACCTCGGCATCGGGTTGCTGCTCGCCTGCATCGTGCTGCGCGGCCTGGCCACCCTGCGGGCGCCGTGGGGCAACATGTACGAGTTCATCAACCTGACCTGCATGTGCGGGCTGCTCGCCGGCGCGTTCGTGCTGCGCCGCCCGCAATACCGCCCGCTGTGGGTTTTCCTGCTGGTGCCGGTGCTGATCCTGCTCACGGTGTCCGGGCGCTGGCTCTACACCAACGCCGCGCCGGTGATGCCCGCGCTGCAGTCCTACTGGCTGCCCATCCACGTGTCGGTGGTCAGCCTGGGCTCCGGGGTGTTCATGGTCGCCGGCATCGCCAGCATCCTGTTCCTGCTGCGCACGTCGCGGCTGGGCGAACCGGACGCCGACGGGGCGCTGGCCCGGATGGTGCGGCGGTTCCCCGACGCGCAGACCCTGGACCGCGTCGCCTACCGCACCACGATCTTCGCCTTCCCGGTGTTCGGGTTCGGCGTCATCTTCGGCGCGATCTGGGCGGAGGAGGCGTGGGGCCGGTACTGGGGCTGGGACCCCAAGGAGACCGTGTCCTTCGTCGCCTGGGTGATCTACGCGGCCTACCTGCACGCCAGGTCGACGGCGGGGTGGCGGGACAGGAAGGCGGCCTGGATCAACGTCGCGGGGTTCGTGGCCATGGTCTTCAATCTGTTCTTCGTTAATCTGGTGACCGTGGGCCTGCATTCGTATGCGGGCGTGGGGTGACCGCCAGCGACCGACCCAAGTAACGCAACAAGGGGGAGTGCACGTGTCCGACCATCCGACGACGGGCGTCGGGGCGCCCGATCAGCCGACCACGCAATTGCCTCCGCAGGCGGAGTCCACCTCGCCTGACGACCAGCCGGAGTCCGACGGCGGCGACGCCCCGACCCGTGCGTTCGCCGGGTTCCGCACCGAGCGGCGGCCGGCGGCCCCGCGCGAGGCGGCGCCGCCCACCACCGCGAGGCCGGCGGGGATGCCGCCGTGGGACGCCACCCCGGTGACCGGCATCCAGCGGGTCGACCCGACCGCCTACGGGGCCTACTACACCGGCCCGGCCGACGCGCTGCCCACGCAGGCCCCGCCGCGACCCGAGCCCCTGCCGCACACGCCGTACCCGGAGCTGTCCACCGGCATGCTGCTGCGGCCCGTCAAGCCGCCGCCGTCGGAGGGCTGGCGCCGGCTGCTCTACGAGCTGTCCGGTCACCGGATCAACCTCGGGGAGGGGGCGCGGGCGGCCCGCTACAACAACCTGGTGGCGCAGGTGAACCGGCCGCTGCGCGGGTGCTACCGCATCGCGCTGCTGTCGCTGAAGGGCGGCGTCGGCAAGACCACCATCGCCGCCACCATGGGCGCCACCTTCGCCTCCATCCGCGGGGACCGGGTGGTGGCGGTCGACGCCAACCCCGACCGCGGCACCCTGAGCCAGAAGATCCCGCTGGAGACGTCGGCGACGGTGCGCCAGCTGCTGCACGACGCCGGCAGCATCGAGCGCTACAGCGATGTCCGCCGCTACACCTCGAAGGGGCCCAGCGGCCTGGAGGTCCTGGCCTCGGAGACCGATCCGGCGGTGTCGGAGGCGTTCGGCGCCGACGACTACACGCGGGTGCTCGACGTCCTGGAGCGGTTCTATGGCCTGGTGCTCACCGACTGCGGCCCCGGCCTGCTGCATTCGGTGATGTCCTCGGTGCTGGAGAAGGCCGACGTCCTCGTCGTGGTCAGCTCCGGCTCGATCGACGGCGCGCGCAGCGCGTCGGCGACGCTGGACTGGTTGGACGCGCACGGCCACCAGGAGATGGTCCGCAACTCGATCGCGGTCATCAACGGGGTGCGGGCACGGACCGGCAAGGTCGACATGAACAAGGTGGTCGACCACTTCTCCCGCCGCTGCCGCGCGGTTCAGGTGGTGCCGTTCGACCCGCACCTCGAAGAGGGCGCCGAGATCGAATTGGACCGGCTCAAGCGGTCGACCCGCGAGGCGCTCACCGAGCTGGCGGCCATCGTGGCCGACGGGTTCCCGGGCGACCAGCGCAACCCCGGGGTCGCGTAAGCACGGGGCTCAGCGGGGGTTGTTGTCCCCGTGACCCAACCGCCGCAGGAAATCCGGATCGTCGTCGGGTCCGATAACGCGCGTCTTCGCGCGGTGGGTTTGCGACCGCGCGGTGCGCCAGCCAACGTAGATCAGCGTCCCCAAAATCAGGACGAGCAGCAGGTAGAGCACTCAACACCTCCTTGGTCGAATATACCCGCGTCGTAGGCTTTCCCCTGTGTCAGACGAAGCCAGCGACAACAGCACCGGGGCGGGCCGGGCGCAGGCCGCCGGCCGTCGGGCGGTGGTCGACGTCCTGCTCTATGCCGCGGCGCGACTGCTGCTGGCGGTGGTGCTCACCGCCGCGATCTACGGCGTGGGGCGGCTGGTGGGCGTCAGCCAGTTCCCGATCGTGGTCGCCGCGTTGTTCGCTCTGATCATCGCGATGCCCCTGGGCATCTGGTTGTTCGGCCCGCTGCGCCGGCGCGCCACCGCGTCGCTGGCGATCGCCGGTGAGCGGCGGCGCCGGGAGCGCGAACAGCTGCGGGCACGGTTGCAGGGCGAGACGCCGCCCGACGAGGGCGGCGGCGCGGCGCCTTAGAGCCGCGGCATCCGCACGACCTGCGCGGCATAGCTCAGCCCCGCGCCGTAGCCGATCAGCAGGGCCAGGTCGCCCGCCTTGGCCGCGCCGGTGGCCAGCAGCTCGGCCATCGCCAGGGGGATGGACGCCGCCGAGGTGTTCCCGGTGTGCTCGATGTCGTTGGCGATGACGGCGTCGGGCCGCAACTCCAGACCCTTGGCGAGGACCTCGTTGATGCGGCTGTTGGCCTGGTGCGGCACGAACACGTCGATCTCGTCGGGCCGGACGCCCGCGGCGTCCATCGCCTGCCTGCCGACCTTGCCCATCTCGAACGCCGCCCAGCGGAACACCGCGCTGCCCTCCAGCCGCAGGAACGGGCGGGGACCGGTGGGGGCGTCCATGTAGTCGATCCAGTCGATGTCCTGGCGTATCGCCAGGGCCTGTTCGCCGTCGCTGCCCCAGACGGTCGGGCCTATGCCCTGATCGGGCGTCTCGCCCACCACCACCCCCGCCGCGCCGTCGGCGAAGATGAAGCAGTTGGTGCGGTCCTGCATGTCCACGGTGGGGGACAACTTCTCCGAACCGAGGACCAGCACCTTGGCGGCGGTGCCGCCGCGGATCATGTCGGCGGCGACGCCCAGCGCGTAGCCGAAGCCGGCGCACCCCGCCGAGACGTCGAACGCGGGCACGCCCGTGGCGCCCAGCGCGGCCGCGACCGCGGGCGCGCAGGCCGGGGTCTGCAGGAAATGGGTGCTGGTCGCGACGATCACGCAGTCGATGTCGGACGGCGCCAGCGCGGCGCTCGCGATCGCCGCGCGCCCGGCCTCGGTGGCCATGGACGCGGCGGACTCGTCGCGGGCGGCGAACCGGCGGGTCTTGATCCCGGTCCGCGAGAAGATCCACTCGTCGGACGACTCGATGTTCTGGCAGATCTCGTCGTTGGTGACCACCCGCTCGGGGCGGTACGCCCCGACACTGAGCAATCCGATGTTCTTCGGCCCACTGGTCGCGGCGATCTGCTTCACTGCTGTCCCCGATCGGTGCTCGTGTGCGCGGCCGTCGGTGCCGACGCCGGTCCCTCATTGTTATCGGATCCGGCGGCGCTGTTGCACTCGAGTGCGCAATTGGGCGGCGAGACCCCGGCAATTCGCGCCGTCGGCGCGTGGGCGGTCAGTGGGCCAGCGCCAGCGCCGCCGCCACCGCGATCGCCCAGGCGACCATGGCCAGGCCCGTATCGCGCAGCACGGGAATCAGTTCCGGGCCGACGCGCCCGGTGCGCACCGGTCCCGCGGCGCGCAGCGCCAGCGGCGTGGCCACCAATCCGACGGCGCACCACGGCGTGGCCGCCATCAGCGCCAGGGTCAGCACCGCGGCGGTGGCCAGCAGCGCCAGGTACAGCACGCGGGTGCGGGCATCGCCGAGCCGCACCGCCAGGGTGATCTTTCCCGAACGCGCGTCGGTCGGGATGTCGCGCAGGTTGTTGGCCACCAGCACCGACGACGACAGCGCCCCGATCGACACCGCCAGCGCCAGCCCCACCCGGTCCACCCGCAACGCCTGGGTGTACTCGGTGCCCAGCACGGCCACCAGGCCGAAGAACACGAACACCGCGACCTCGCCAAAACCCGCGTAGCCGTAAGGTTTCGAGCCGCCCGTGTACAGCCAGGCGCCGGCGATGCACATCGCGCCCACCGCGATCAGCCACGGCGCGCTGACGAGGGCGAGCGCCAGCCCGGCCGCCGCCCCGATCGTCAGGCTCGCCACCGCGGCGGCCAGCACCGACCGCGGGCTGGCCAGCCGCGAACCCACCAGGCGCACCGGGCCGGCCCGCTCGTCGTCGGTGCCGCGGACGCCGTCGGAGTAGTCGTTGGCGTAGTTGACGCCGACGGTCAGCGCGACCGCGACCGCCAGCGCGAGCAGCGCCTTCCACCACACCGCCGACCCCAGCCACGCCGCCGCGCCGGTGCCCGCCACCACCGGCGCCACCGCGTTGGGGAGCGTCCGCGGCCGCGCACCGGAGATCCACTGCCCGAAATTGGCCACCAGGACATCCTGCCAGCACGCCGTCGCGCCCCGCCCCCACGATGCGGCGACGGCGATGCACCACAATGGGCGGATGCTCGGAGTCATCGGCGGCAGCGGCTTTTACACGTTCTTCGAGTCCGACACCCGCGCCGTGGACGTCGACACCCCGTACGGCCCGCCCAGCGCCCCGGTGACCATCGGCGCCGTCGGGGGACACCAGGTCGCGTTCCTGCCCCGGCACGGGGCCGGCCACCAGTTCTCGGCGCACACCGTGCCGTACCGGGCCAACATGTGGGCGCTGCGCAAGCTCGGGGTGCGACGGATCTTCGGCCCGTGCGCGGTCGGCAGCCTGCAGCCCCGGCACGGGCCGGGCGCCGTCGTGGTGCCCGACCAGCTGGTCGATCGCACCAGCGGCCGCCCCGACTCGTACTTCGACTCCGGCGGCATCCACGTCGACTTCGCCGACCCGTACTGTCCCACCCTGCGCGCGGCCGTCACCGGGCTGCCCGGCGTGGTCGACGGCGGCACCATGGTGGTGATCCAGGGGCCGCGGTTTTCCACCCGCGCGGAAAGCCGGTGGTTCGCCTCCGCCGGGTTCGCGCTGGTCAACATGACCGGCTACCCGGAGGCGGTGCTCGCCCGGGAACTCGAAATGTGCTATGCGACAATCGCTTTGGTCACCGACCTGGACGCCGGGGTGACGGCCGGCGAGGGGGTGACCACCGTCGAGGTGTTCGCCGAATTCGAGAAGAACATCGAGGGATTCAAGCAGTTGGTGCGCGAGGCGATCGGCCGCGTGGCCAGCGAACGCAACTGCACGCACTGCCTGCCGCACACCGGCGTGACGCTGCCCGTCGAGCTGCCATGAGGGTGTTGCTCACCGGCGCGGCCGGTTTCATCGGCACGCGGGTGGCCGCGGCGCTGCGGGCGGCGGGGCACGACGTCATCGGCGTCGACGCGTTGCTGCCGGCGGCACACGGCCCGAATCCGGTGCTGCCGCAGGGCTGTCACCGCGTCGACGTCCGCGACGCCGACGCCCTGGCGCCCCTGCTGGACGGGGTGGACGTGGTGTGCCATCAGGCGGCGATGGTCGGGGCGGGCGTGGACGCCGCCGACGCCCCGGCCTACGGCGGCCACAACGATTTCGCCACCACGGTGCTGCTGGCGCAGATGTTCGCCGCCGGGGTGCGGCGCCTGGTGCTGGCGTCGTCGATGGTGGTCTACGGGCAGGGCCGGTACCGCTGCGGGCGGCACGGGGACGTCGACCCGGTGCCGCGGCGGCGCGCCGACCTCGACGCCGGCATCTTCGAGCACCGCTGCCCGGTCGGCGACGAGGAGCTGGCTTGGCGCCTCGTCGACGAGGACACCGCGCTGCGGCCGCGCAGCCTGTACGCCGCCAGCAAGACCGCGCAGGAGCACTACGCGCTGGCGTGGGCGGAGGCCGACGGCGGCTCGGTGGTGGCGCTGCGCTACCACAACGTCTACGGCCCGGGCATGCCGCGCGACACCCCGTATTCCGGGGTGGCGGCGATCTTCCGCTCGTCGCTCGAAAGGGGTGAGCCGCCAAGGGTTTTCGAGGACGGCGGGCAGATGCGCGACTTCGTCCACGTCGACGACGTGGCCGCCGCCAACCTGGCGGCCGTCACCTCGACGCGCGACGGCTTCACCGCGGTCAACGTCTGTTCGGGGCGGCCGATCTCGATCCTGCAGGTGGCCGGCGCGCTGTGCGATGCGCGCGGCGGCGCGTTCTCCCCGGTGGTCACCGGCCAGTACCGCAGCGGCGACGTGCGCCACATCGTCGCCGACCCGTCCCGGGCGGCCGAGGTGCTGGGTTTCCGCGCGGCCGTCGACCCGGCCGACGGCCTGCGGGAGTTCGCGTTCGCCCCGCTGCGCTGAGCGGCTTACGCCTGCGGCGGCCGGTAGATCTTCGGCTTGTCCACCGGGATCTGTCGCGTCTCGGAGTCGTCACCGCGGAAGAGCCGCGGCCCGGTGGCGATCCGGGTGGTCACGGCGGCCGACGGCGGGCCGGCGTGACCCACCGGGACGCGCGCCCTGGGGCCGGCGGGG
>NZ_GG770553.1:1410858-1419059 GCF_000164135.1 Mycobacterium parascrofulaceum ATCC BAA-614
GCCGACGGCGCGGCGGCGGCGCAGCCGCCGGCCCCGCAGCTGCCCGGCCACCACGGCGGCGCCCAGGATGCACAGCGCCAGCCCGCACAGCGTCACGTCGAAGGTGCTGGTGATCTGCTGGGCGAGGTTGTTCCCGTAGACCGGGTGCTGCGCCGGGGAATTGGGAGAGTCCGCGAACCGCGGCGCCAGCACCACGCCCACGACGACGCGGGCGACGCTCAGCGTGGCGACGAGCCCGCACACCGTCGAGATCACCCGCGGGGAGCGCGCGGCGTGGCCCAGGTTGATCCGCAGCCAGGCCGCTAGGAGCGCGGTGGCCAGGTCGAACGCGGCCAGCACCACGGTGTCGTACCGGGAGAACGGGTAGTTCAGGCTCACGGCGACGAACAGGTCCGTCATCCGCATCAGCATCGAGCCGACACCCCAGACCGCGATGAGTAGCAAGCCGATTCGGGCCGCCGCCCGCCAGGCGCTCTCCTCCGCGCCGGTGGTGTTGCGGTGGCCGAACAGGGTGCGCGGCGCGACCATCGCCGCGGCCGCCGCCCACGCCAGGTAACCCTCGAACCCGACGCCGGCGGTCGACGTGTTCTGCGCGATGCCGTGGAACGCGTCGATGTCGCGGCCCAGGGGCAGGCTCCACACCAGGATTCCGGCGGCCAGCGTCGACGCGCCGAGCGCGACGGTGGCCAGCCGGGCGGCCCGGGCGTCGCGCAGCAACCACCGGCCGGCGACCAGCACGGCGACCAACGCCACCACCCCGTACACCACCGCCGTCACGATCACGGCGACGTTCTGCTTGCCGAACTCGGCGGCGCCGCCGGCGTTTTGCAGCGCGTAGCGCACCCGCCAGTACAGGTTGAACCCGAAGCTCAGCACGGCCAGCGCCATCGACGCGACGCCGACGAGCCGGGCGGACCTCAGCCAGCCCGTGTGCGCGTCGCCTTCGGGAACGGGTCCCGAGCGGGCGCCGGCGGCCACCGCTTGCGCGCTCAGCATGCAGCCGGCGATCCCCACCCACGCGCCGGGCCCCACCCCGCCCGGCACGTTCACCGTGCCACCGAACCGGACGGTTTCGAACGCGTCGAACCCGACGAAGGCCAGCACCAGCAGCGCGTAGGGGACGTTGAGCCAGAGCCGGACCCGGCCGGCCGTCGCGGGGTTGAACCGGGCGCCGCCCGACCTCCAGGAGCCGGCCACCGCGACGGCGAGCAGGGACAGCGCGGTGACCGCGATCAGCACCGTGAACAGGGCCGGTCGGCTGCCGGGGATCCCGACGCCGAAGTACAGATTCCACGGCAGGAACACCGCGACGACGAGCAGCGCGACGGCAATCAGGTCGCTGACGACGTGCCTGCGCCGCGCCGGATCCCCCGTTGCGCCCGGGGCGCCCGGGGCTGGCCGGATGATGCGGGTGGTTTGCTGCGCCTGCCCGGGTTCGATGGGGCCGGTAGGCGTTTCGTCACTGCTCTGGCTCACCATGCCCCCCGAAAGTCACGCGGCGGGTGAATACCCGGCCGAGGCGGCCGCACTGCTCGCTTGCGAACATATTCTCCGTTCGGACGCCGTGGCAGAATCCCCGGCGAACGTCCTGTCGTTCGAGAAGCTGGTTACGCTGCGGTGTAGGCAAACCTTGTCGCCCGAATAACGGATACTGCCAACGGTATCGCAAGTGTAATGAGGCCTGGACATTGCTGGTCGTGGGGTGGCCGGCCGAAGGAGAACCGGGATGGACGTCGTGTTGGGGGTCGCGGTCACGGGCCCGGTCGCCCGCTTGGCGCTGGTCGGGCCGGGCGCGCGGGGGGCCGACGTGATCGACCAATCCGTCGTCGACCTTCAGGACAACCCGGTCGGGAAGCTCACCGAAACGGTCGTCGGCACCAACCGGTTGCTGGCCGACGAGAACCACCGGCTGGTCGGCACCCGCGTGTGCTGGAACGACGATTTGCGGGCCGGACAGCTGCGGCAGGCGCTGGAGACTTCCGGGGTGTCGAACGTCGCGGTGCTCCCGGAGTCGCAGGCGGTTGCCGCCCTGATGCGCGCGGCCGGCCGGCCGGGCGCCGCGCTGGTGATGGACGGCGCGACGGCGACCCTGTCGGTGCCCGGTTCGGCCGACGACCAGAACGCGCCGCCGACCGTACTGGCCGGCGAGCCGCTGGCCGGGGGAGACGCGACCGCGACGTTCAACACGATGATGGCCCAGCTCGGCGCGCGGCCGGACGCCCCGGGCGACGTGTACCTGGTGGGCGCCTCTCCCGAGCTGGCCCAGGTCGCCGACCAGCTCCGCGAGGCGTCGACCATGCGGGTCGAGGTCGCCGCCGACCCCGCCTTCGCGGTCGCCCGCGGCGCCGCGATCGCCGCCGCCCCGGCGACCGTCCTGGCGGCCGGGGACGCGACGGCGCTGGCGCCGGCCGTGGGGCTTACCGGTGACGAGACGGCGATGGCCCCGGCCGGGCTCACCGGTGACGAGACGACGGTCGTGCCGCCGCCCGACGCGCAGGAGCCGCAGCTGGCGTACTCGATGGCCGACGATGCGGAGCCGTTCGCGGGCGGCGAGTACGGGCCCGGGTTCGACGAATACGACGACGCCGACGGGACCGAGGCCATCCCGTCGCGGCTCAGCCGCCGATCCCTGGTGGTCGGCAACGCCGTGATCGCCTTCGCGGTCATCGGATTCGCGTCACTGGCCGCCGCGATCGCGATCGCCGTCCGCCCCACCGCGAGCCAGCAGCCCGTGGTGGGGCACCAGAACGCGGCTCCCGGCAAGTTCATGCCGCTGCTGCCGACGCAGCAGCAGGCCCCCGTGCCCCCGCCGCCGGTCGACCAGCCCAACGCGGGATTCCAGGGCGGTACTGTCCCGGCCCCCACCGCCATTCCGCAGGTGCCGCCCGCCGGGGGCGGCACCGCTCCCGTTCCCGCCGCGCCGGGTGCGCCGGGCTTCGTGCCCAACCCCAATCCCGGTGTGCCCGTTCCCATTCCGGTCATCGTTCCGTTCCCGGGCTGGCAGCCGGGCTACCCGCGGCCGCCGTACAACCCGCCCTACACGCCGCCGTCCACGACGACCATCACGCCGCCGACCACCACCGTGCCGACGACCACCGTGCCGACCACCACCGTGCCGACCACCACCGTGCCGACCACCACTTCGCCGCCGACGACGACGGAAACCGCGCCGACCACGACGTATACCCCACCGACGACCACCGAGACCGCGCCCACCACCACGTACTCGCCGCCGACGACCACCGAGGCCGCGCCGACCACGACGTACACCCCGCCGACCACGCACGAGCAACCGGCCACCACGTACTCGCCCCCGCCGACGCACACGCAGACCCAGACGCAACAGACCGTGCCGCAGACGCACACCCAGCAGCCGGTGGTGCCGCAGCAACCGCACACCGGCGGCGGCCATAACGGGTTCTGACGCCGCGATGCCCGACGCCGTCACGGTGGTGCTGCCCTGCCTCGACGAGGAGGAGTCGCTGCCGGCCGTGCTGGCGGCCATCCCGGCCGGCTACCGGGCCTTGGTCGTGGACAACAACAGCACCGACGGCACCGCCGCGGTCGCGCGCCTGCACGGCGCCCGGGTGGTCGCCGAGCCGCGGCCCGGGTACGGCTCGGCGGTGCACGCGGGCGTGGTCGCGGCCACCACGCCGATCGTCGCGGTCATCGACGCCGACGGCTCGATGGACGCCGGCGACCTGCCGCGGCTGGTCGCCGCGCTCGGGCAGGGCGCCGATCTGGTGACCGGGCGGCGCCGGCCGGTGCCCGGGCTGCACTGGCCGTGGGTCGCGCGGATCGGCACCGTGGTGATGAGCTGGCGGCTGCGCACCCGGCACGGGTTGCCGGTGCACGACATCGCACCGATGCGGGTGGCGCGCCGCGACGCGCTGCTGGACCTGGGCGTCACCGACCGGCGCTCGGGTTATCCGCTGGAGCTGCTGGTGCGCGCCGCCGCCGCCGGCTGGCGCGTGGTCGAACTCGACGTCAGCTACGGTCCCCGGACCGGCGGCAAGTCGAAGGTCAGCGGTTCGCTGCGGGGCAGCATCACCGCGATCCTCGACTTCTGGAAGGTGATCTCGTGACACTGCCGGTGACGCTGCTGGTGGTCGCCAAGGCGCCCGAGCCGGGGCTGGCCAAGACCCGCCTCGCGGCGACGGTCGGGGACGTCGTGGCCGCCGAGATCGCCGCGGCCGCGCTCCTGGACACGCTGGACGCCGTGGCCGCCGCGCCGGTGGCCAACCGGGTGGTGGCCATGACCGGCGCGCTGGACGCCGCCGCCGGCGCCGACGAGATCCGGGACCGGCTGCGGTCTTTCACGGTGATCCCCCAGCGCGGTGACGACTTCGCCGACCGGCTCGCCAATGCCCACGCCGACGCCTCCGACGGGCATCCGGTGGTGCAGATCGGGATGGACACGCCCCAGGTGACCGCCGCATTGCTGGCCGACTGCGCGCGCGGGCTGCGGGAGGCGCCGGCCGTGCTGGGGCCGGCCGTCGACGGCGGCTGGTGGGTGCTTGGCCTACGGAGCCCGGCGGCGGCCGAATGCCTGCGCACCGTCCCGATGTCCCGGCCGGACACCGGACTGCTGACGTATCGGGCGTTGCAGGACATGGGAATTGCCGTGCGCGCGGCGCCTCAGCTGGCCGACTTCGACATCGTCGACGACGTGGCCGCGGTGCGCGCGGCGTGCGGCCCCGCCAGTCGTTTCGCGAAGCTCACCCTCGCGGCCGGCTTGTGACGCTTCGTCCGCCCGGGGGCTACTTCGACGCGGCGTCGACCAGCGACGGTTCGGCCGCCGGCGGGCTGAGCGGCGCGGCGGACTTGCCGGCGAAAGGGCGGCGCACGTACATGGTCCACGTGATGAGCGCCGCGGCGACATAGAGCGCCAGGAACAGCGCGAACGCCGCCGAGTCGGAACCCGTGCTCTGGTAGGACTGCCGCAGCGCGAGGTTGACGGCGACGCCGCCGAACGCCCCTGCCGCGGCGGCGAATCCGATCAACGCTCCCGACATGTTGCGCGACCAATGCCGGCGCTCGGCTTCGGCGACGTCCAGCGTGTGGCTGCGGGCCTCGATCACCGCCGGAATCAGCTTGAACACCGACCCTTTTCCGAGACCGGCCAGCAGGAACAGGACCAGCAGGCAGACGATGTAGCCGGCCATGGTGGCGGCGCTGGTCGGGCCGGGGCTGTGGTCGGCGTGGGTGGCGACGGCGGTCAGCACCGCGGTCGCGACGACCATGCTCACGAAGACGGCCAGGGTGACGCGGTTGCCCCCGAAGCGGTCGGCCAGCCTGCCGCCGTAGATCCGGGACAGCGATCCGAGCAGGGGCCCGATGAACGCGAGCTCGGCGGCGTGCAGCGACGCCTGCGCGGCGCCCTGCCCGCTGGCGATGAAGTTGATCTGCAGCACCTGGGCGAACGCGAAGGAGAACCCGATGAAGGTCCCGAACGTGCCGACGTATAGCAGCGCGAGCACCCAGGTGTCGCGCACGAACATCACCGACCGCATCGTGGCGACCTCGATGCCGTGCTCCAGGTTGTCCATGAACAGTGCCGCCGCGATCGCGACCACGGCTAGCAGCACCAGGTAGACCGCGCACACCCAATAGGGCTGGCGGTCGCCCGCGACGGCGATCACCAACAACCCGACCACCTGGACGGTCGCCACACCCAGGTTGCCGATCCCGGCGCTGAGCCCCAGCGCCGAGCCCTTGAGCCGGTGCGGGTAGAAGGCGTTGACGTTGGCCAGCGAGGCGGCGTAGTTCGCACCGCCGCAGCCGGTCAGTGCCGCGCACACCGCGTACGTCCACAGCGGCAGGCCCGGATTGGCCAGCAGCACGATGGTGCCGCCGGTGGGGATCAGCAGTACCGCCGCGGAGAACGTCGTCCAGTTGCGGCCGCCGAAGGTGGCGATGCCCAGCGTGTAGGGGATGCGCAGGCACGCCCCGCTCAGCGTGGCGATGGCGCCGAGCAGCAGCTTGTCGGCCGGCGAAAAGCCGTACACCGATGCGGGCATGAACAGGACCATCACCGACCAGAGCGCCCAGATAGAGAAGGCGACGTGGTCGGCCGCCATCATGCACAGCAGGTTGCGCCGCGCGATCCTTTTGTTGCCGGCCTCCCAGGCGACGACGTCCTCTGGATTCCAGTCGACGATCCGGTGCGCGCGGCCCATTAAACCCCCTAATCAACAGTTGCCGACGTCGACGGTAGACCGGGGAGTCGTTCCTACGGTTCGCGAAAGCTGTGAGTAACCGGTGAATCCGGACCGGTCCGTTTACCAGTTCGTGACGATGATGGTGTTCAGCAACAGGGCGCCGGCGGCGTTGAGCGCCAGCCACACCCGGTGCGACCGGACGGGGAGCAGCGCGGGCGCGGCGGTCAGCCAGACGGTGAACGGCAGCCAGATCCGCTCTACCTCGGCCTTGCTCAGCATGCTCAGATCCGCGCAGGCGATGGCGGCCAGCACTGCCAGCAGCACCAGGTGAAACCCGGAGCGGCGCCGGACGGCCGCCCGGTCGAACACCCGGCTGACGCCGGCGACGCTGCCCAGTCCGATCGCGCACACCACGCATGCCAGGTTGGCCCAGCTCCAGTACTGGAACGGCCGGTTCTTGGCGATGCCCTGCCAATAGCGTTGCTGCACAAGGGTGTAGCCGTCGAACCAGTAGAAGCCCGCGACCGCGAACGCCGAAGCCACCGCCACCGCGGCCAGGGCCGCCGGGCCGAGCGCCCGCAGCGCCGTGCGCCAGCCGGCGGCCGACGCCAGCACCGCCACCGCCGGCAGCCCCATCAACATCAGGCCGTAGTTGCAGAAGACGCCCCAGCCCAGCAGCAGCCCCGCCGCGGCGGCCGTCAACGCGGGGAACCGGACTCCTCGGTGCACCGCGACCGCCAGCAGGGCGATGCCCCACGCCGCGACCCCGGCGAAGTAGCCGTCGGCGGAGACCGCAACCCAGATCGCCGTCGGCGCCACCGCCACGAACGGCGCGGCGCGGCGAGCGGTCTGCTCGTCGGCCAGCGCGCGCACGGCGATCAGCACCGCGGCGGCCGCGCTGGATCCGGCCAGCAGGCACAGCAGGCCGGCCCAGGCGCCCCCGTGCAGGCCGATCCGGTCCAGCCAGACGAACGTCAGCAACGCCCCGGGCGGATGGCCCGAGACGTGGGTGGTCCAGGAGCTCGGCTGATAGTCGACGATCCGGCCCGCGAACGTGCGCACCGTGGCCGGGATGTCGGTGACGCCCGGCACCTCGGACAGGTACTCGTCCTTGGTGGTCAGCCGGCCGGCGAAACCGCGCTGCCAGCCGTCGATCATCGCCAGCGCGAACGCCCAGCCGCACGCGGTGGCCCAGGTGCCCAGCGTCAGCACCCGCCACGCAAGGCGTTGCGCCAGAATCGACCCCCACACCACCGCGGCGATCGCGATCGCGATGGCGGGCCCGGTGCCCCAGCTGGCGTGGATTTCCCAGGCGCCGAAGATCGGTGCGGCCCCGGCGTGCGTGCCGAAGCGCTCCTCGCCCACGTCGGTCCGCGGCCGGACGCCCAGGTGCAGCCGCGGCAACACGAACGCGGCCCCCACCAGCACCGCCCCGGCCGCGACGGCCAACCACTCGCGACGTGCCACCCTCACGGTCGACCAGCCTATTGATCGCCCGAACCGGCGAAGCGGCGCATCAGCGCCATCCGGTCCACCTTGCCGATGCCGCGCCGCGGCAGCGCGTCGAGAAGATGCAACTCGCGCGGCGCGGCGGTGGCGTCCAGGGTGCGCGCCACGTGGGCGCGCAGCGCGTCCAGCGTCGGCGCCGAACAGCCCTCGGCCACCACGATCGCGGCCACCACCCGCTGTCCCAGCCGGTCGTCGGCGAGTCCGAAGACCGCGCAGTCCCCGACCGCGGGATGGGTGCCGAGCGCGGCCTCGACCAGCTGCGGCAGCACGGTCAACCCGCCGGTGCTGATCGCGTCGTCGGCGCGGCCCAGCACGGTCAGCACGCCCGCCTCGTCGACGGCGCCGAGATCGTCGGTGCGGAACCAGCCGGGCTCGGCGAACGGGTCGGGGTCCACGGGGTTGCGGTAGCCCTTGGCCAGGGTCGCGCCCCCGAGGACGATGCGCCCGTCGGCCGCCACCCGGACCCGGACGCCGTCCAGCGGCACGCCGTCGTACACGCAGCCGCCCGCCGTCTCGCTCATGCCGTAGGTG
>NZ_GG770553.1:1419453-1470106 GCF_000164135.1 Mycobacterium parascrofulaceum ATCC BAA-614
CGGCCGCCGCCGCGGCGTCGAGCACGCCCCGCGGGGCCGGGCCGCCGCCGAGCAACACCGCGTCCAATTCCGCGAGGGCGGCCGCGGCCCCCGGGTCGGTCAGCGCCTTGGCCAGCTGCGCGGCGACCAGCGACGTGTACCGCCGGCCGGGCCCCAATCGCGCTGTCGCGCCGGGCAATTCGCCGATATCGAAGCCCTTGGAGGGGTTTGTGACGTCCAGCTCGACGGGGGTCGAGCCGGCGAGCGCGCTGCGCACCAGCACCTGCAGGCCGGCGATGTGATGCGGCGGCAGCGCCAGCAGCCAGCTGCCCGGCCCGCCGAGGCGGTCATGGGTGGCCGTCGCGCTGGCCGTCAGCGCGGCCGCGCTCAGCAGCGCCCCCTTGGGGGTGCCCGTGGTGCCCGACGTCGTCACCACCACGGCCACGTCGTCGTCGATCGGTTCCCCGACCCGCAGCCCCGCCGCCAGCGCGTCGGAGCCCGGGGCGAGGGCGACCAGCGCGGGGTCGCGGCCGTCCAGCACCCGTTCCAGGGCGGGCAGCAGCGACGAGACGGCCGCACCCGGGGGAACGGTGAGGGCGCGCAGTACGGCTATGCGGGGTCCTCGACCTCGTCCGCGTCGTCGAACGGCCAGCCCTGGGCCGCCAACCGGAGCCGCACCCGCTCGACGTCCTCGGGCGTCGGCAACTCGTCGGTGATCTGGGTGATCAGCACCCCGATGTCGACGTCGTCGAACTCGCCGCGCCGGATCAGCTCGCAGGCCACCTCTTTGACCTCGTCGTTGGACAGCCGGCGGGCCAACAGCGCGAGCACCGGGAAGGTGTCCGTCGGCGGGACGCCTTCGGGGTATCCCGCGCGCAGCCACGAGACGATCGAGTTGAGAAATCCGTTCACGCTGGTACAGCTCCCCCCGGTGTCCGGCTCCGTAACGCGGTGAGCATCAGTCGATGCTACTTCGGCGTGGCTCCCAGGAAAGCGGTGCCGGTGTGGTGGGCGATGAAGTCCCTGGAGATGTACAGCAGGGCGAAGGCGATCACCACCAGTACCACCGCATAGATCAGCCAGGCGAGCGCGAGCAGCGCCGGGTTCTTCTGCTGCGAGCCGCCCTGCCCGGCGCCTACCGCGTGGAATCGCAGCCCCAGGGCGAACAGCCCCGGCAACGCGGCCCCGGCCAGCATGGAGAAGAGCAGGATCTTGAGGGATGCCTGGTAGTTGAACCAGTCGCTGAAGTGACTCATCAAGCGTTCGCCTTCATCGTCGGGTCGTCGGAGTCGTACCGGCCAGGCGCGCCGCTGCCGTTCGTCGGGTGCACGTCCGACGGCGGCAGGTGCTCGGCGGCGTCCTGAAGCCCTGCCGTCAGGTCGCCCTTCCATTCGGCGTTGACGTTCTTGTGGTCGACCTTGACCTTGCGCGACCGGATGTAGATGGTGGCCGAGACGGCGACCAGCAGCCCGAAGCCGACGATGACCCCGGGGTATCCGCCGATCAGGTGCACGATCCAGTAGGTGACCGCGCCGACCACTCCCGCCAGCGGGAGCGTCACCAGCCAGGCGACGGCCATGCGGCCGGCCACGCCCCAGCGCACCTCGCCGCCGGGCTTGCCCAGCCCGCTGCCCAGCACCGAGCCCGTGCAGACCTGCGTCGTCGACAGCGCGTAGCCGAAGTGGGTGGACAGCAGGATAACCGCGGCCGAGGACGACTCGGCCGCCATGCCTTGGGGCGACTGGATCTCCACCAGCCCCTTGCCCAGGGTGCGGATGATGCGCCAGCCGCCCAGGTAGGTGCCCGCCGCCATGGACAGCGCGCACGCAACGATGACCCATAGGGGCGGCATGGCGGCGTTCCGGCTGATCGAGCCGTATGACATCAGCGCCAGAAAGATGATGCCCATCGTCTTCTGCGCGTCGCCGGTCCCGTGCGCCAGCGAGACCAGCGACGCCGAGCCCCACTGGCCGTAACGGAACCCGGATTCGGTGTGTTTGATCGGGATGCCGCGGGTGATCCGGTACACGAGCCAGGTCGCGATCGCCCCGACGGCGATGGCCAGGATCGCAGCGACCACCGCCGGGATGAGTACGTGGGACACCAGGCCCTTCCAGATCACCCCGTGTCCACCGACGGCGGCGATCGTGGCGCCGACGATGCCGCCGATCAGCGCGTGCGACGAGCTGGACGGGATGCCGAAGAGCCAAGTCAGCAGGTTCCACACGATGCCGCCGACCAGGCCGGCGAACACCAGCTCCAGTGTCACGATGTGCCCGTCGATGAGGCCCTTGGCGATGGTGGCGGCGACGGCGGTCGACATGAACGCACCCACCAGGTTCAGCACCGCGGACAGCGCGACCGCCACCTTGGGCTTGAGCGCGCCGCTGGCGATGGAGGTGGCCATCGCGTTGCCGGTGTCATGGAAGCCGTTCGTGAAATCGAAAGCGAGTGCCGTGATTACGACAATGCTGAGGAGGAACAATTGGATGTTCACAGCGCCTGATTCTCGTGGTTGGGAGATTCGATTGTCGAACGGTGGGAAAGGCGAAATACGGGTGTATTTTGAGTCGTCGCCAGATGTTACCTCTCAGTTAACCGGAATTTCCCTGCCGTTCACTTCGGGTGTCGCGGCGTAGCGGGTGCTCCGGCGGTATCTGCACGAAGATCAGCGTGATCCCGTCGGGGTCGGTCACGTGCATCTCGTGCAAGCCCCACGGTTCCCGGCGCGCCTCGCGGGCGATCGGGACGCCGCGGCCCCGCAGCTCGGCCTGCGTCGCCTCAATGTCGCGGACCTGTAGCCACAGCGCGCCGGGGAAGGGGCCCCGGGAGTGGTCCGGAGAGCCGTAGCCCGCCAGCTCCAGCAGCGACTGGCCGGCGAAAAAGACTGTGCCGCCGCCGTATTCGCGGAATATCGCGAGCCCGATCTGGTCCCGATAGAAGCTCAACGACCGCTGATAGTCCGCCGGCCGGAACAGCACCCGGCTGGCGAGGATCTCCATAGCGTCGTGTCTATCACACGCGCCGGCTCAGCTGCCGTTTTCACGGTTGGGCTGGATGCTTTGTCGCTGCATGATCGCGTTGACGAAGCGGGGCCCGAAGGTGTCCAGCGCCTTGGCGGCGATCGCCATCCGCGGCGCGATCCGCACCGGCCGGGTGCGGGCGGCGGTCAGCATCCATTCGGCGGCCTCCTCCGAGGTGAGCGCCGGCATGCCCTCGTAGGCCTTCGTCGGCGCGATCATCGGTGTGGCCACCAGCGGGTAGTACAGCGTCGTCGAGTGCACGCCCTGGTGGCCCCACTCGGTCTCCACCACCCGGCTCACCGCCGACAGCGCCGCCTTCGACGCGTTGTAGACCGCGAACAGCGGCGACGCCTCGGAGAGCACGCCCCAGGTGGAGACGTTGATGATGTGGCCGTCGCCGCGCTCGAGCATTTTGGGCGCCAGGCCGCGGATCAGCCGCAGCGGTGCGTAGTAGTTGAGCACCATGGTGCGTTCGACGTCGTGCCAGCGCTCGAGCGACTCGGCCAGCGGCCGGCGGATGGAGCGGCCGGCGTTGTTGATCAGGATGTCCACCCCGCCGAGCCGCTTCTCGGCGTCGGCGACCAGCGCGTCGACGGCGCCCATGTCGGAGACGTCGCAGGGCATGGACAGCGCGGTGCCGCCCGCCGCGGTGATCCGCTGCGCCAGCGCGTCCAGCAGTTCCTGCCGCCGGGCCACGACCGCGACCGTCGCGCCCTCGCGGGCCAGTAGTTCGGCCGCCGCCTCGCCGATGCCCGAGGACGCCCCGGTGAGCAGCACCCGCTTGCCGGCGAGGTCGACCGGCTTGATCGCGGGCCGGTTGACCAGCACCTGGGGGGCCATCGGGGGGCGCATGGTGGCCAGGACGAGCTGATCGGTCAAACGGCGCAGGGGACTCTTGCTCACGTGGGGAGTCTAGGGCGGCGCGGCGGCGCCGAGCGTCACGCCAGCGTGACGCCGGGCGCCGAGCGCCACGCCAGCGTGACGCTCGGGCGCCAGCAGCGCCCCGGCGCTCAGAAGTAGCGGGGGAACCGGCTCCAGTCCGGCGGCCGCTTCTCCAGGAAGGCGTCGCGCCCCTCGACGGCCTCGTCGGTCATGTACGCCAGCCGGGTGGCCTCGCCGGCGAACAGCTGCTGGCCCACCAGCCCGTCGTCGAGCAGGTTGAAGGCGAACTTGAGCATGCGTTGCGCCTGCGGGGATTTGGCGTTGATCTCGGCGGCCCACTGGATCGCCTCGGCCTCCAGGTCGACGTGGCCGACGACCGCGTTGACCGCGCCCATGTGGTGCATCTGCTCGGCGGTGTAGGTGCGGCCCAGGAAGAAGATCTCGCGGGCGAACTTCTGGCCCACCTGGCGCGCCAGGTACGCGCTGCCGTAGCCGCCGTCGAAGCTGCCGACGTCGGCGTCGGTCTGCTTGAACCGGGCGTGCTCGCGGCTGGCCAGGGTGAGGTCGCAGACCACGTGCAGGCTGTGCCCGCCGCCCGCGGCCCACCCGTTCACCAGGCAGATGACCACCTTGGGCATGAACCGGATCAACCGCTGAACCTCGAGGATGTGCAGCCGGCCGGCGCGGGCGGGGTCGACGGTCTCGGCGGTGTCCCCGCTGGCGTACTGGTAGCCGGAGCGCCCGCGGACGCGCTGGTCACCGCCGGAGCAGAACGCCCAGCCGCCGTCCTTGGGCGAGGGGCCGTTGCCGGTCAGCAGCACCACGCCGATGTCGGGGGACATCCGCGCGTGGTCGAGCACCCGGTAGAGCTCGTCGACGGTGTGCGGCCGGAAGGCGTTGCGCACCTCGGGCCGGTCGAACGCCACCCGGACCGTGGCGTCGGTGATGTGGCGGTGGTAGGTGATGTCGGTCAGGTCGTCGAACCCGGCCACCGGCCGCCAGGCCTGTGCGTCAAAGGGATTGTCGGTCAAAATGTTTGAACTCCTATACCGGGTCGAGCCGGAACACCGCGCAGCGGCCGGCCAGGGCCTCGAACTCCTCCGGGCGGCCCTCGGTGACGAATCCCGCCCGCTTCATGAAGCCGACGCCCGTCGGCACCTCGGTGGGGAACAGCCGCAGGATCGGTCGCGCGTCGTCGGCGGACAGCTCGGCCATCCGCACCCGCCGCACGTGGCGGCCGCGCGCGATCGTCGCCGCACCGGCGGCCCGCGCGTTGGCCACCCAGTCGGCGCCGGGAGACCCGGCGACGACGTACTGTCGGCCGTCGACCGTCATCGGGGTCACCGGTGTCGAGCGCGGCGCGCCGGACTTGCGGCCGGTCACCGTCAGCACGACGGGGCTCTCGCCGCCGAAACTCATTCCCAGCCGCGACATCTGGATGAAGACCTTGTTGGCCGGTTTCAGCCACCACGGCGGCTTGATCGGCTTGCCGCTTCCCATAGGCAGCGACGTTACCTCTGGAAGGGTTCGACCCCGTGCGGCTGGGGCTCCGTCGTGCCGGCGGCGTCCAGCCTTTCCAGCGCGGCGGCGCTCAGCGTGACGTCCCCCGCGGCGACGTTCTCCTGCAGGTGTGCGACCGACCGCGTCCCCGGGATCAGCAACGTGTTGGGCGTGTGGCCCAGCAGCCAGGCCAGGCCGACCTGGGCGCCCGTCACGCCGAGATCGCCGGCGATCTCGGCCACCGCCGGATGGTCGGCGACCTTGGGGAAACCGGGGAACGACGATCCCAGCGGGAAGTAGGGCACCCACGCGATGCCTTCGGCCGCGCAGACGCGCAGCGTCTCCTCCTGCGACCGGTCGAGCAGGCTGTAGGCGTTCTGCACGCAGGCGATCCCCGCGGGCAACGCCCGGCGCAACACGTCCAACGGCACGGCGCTGATGCCGATCGCGCCGATCTTGCCCTCGTCGCGCAGCGCGATCATCTCCGCGAGCTGGTCGTCGACGTCGACGACCTGGTCGCCCTCGGCGGCCACGCCGGGCCCGAGGTCCATGCGCCGCAGGTTGACCACCGGCACGCAGTCCAGGCCGAGCTGGCGCAGATCGTCCTCCACCGCGGCGCGCAGTTCGGCGGGCCGTTGCGCCGCGGCCAGGGGGATCGGCTGCTCGCCGGTGTAGCGCGCGCCGACCTTGCTGACGATCACGAGGTCTTCGGGGTACGGCGCGAGCGCGGCGCGGACCCGGCGGTTCACCTCCCCGGGGCCGTAGAAGGACGCGGTGTCGATGTGGTTGATGCCGAGCTCGACCGCGCGGCGCAGCACCGCCGTCGCTTCGTCCGGTGTGGCCTCGAACAGCTGCATCGCGCCGTAGCCCACGCGGGCGACCGTCGACGCGCCGATGGTGCCGAGGCCGCCGGGCCGTGGTTGGTCGGTCATGGTGCTCCTTCGTGTCACACTGGAGAAAATGCGGAGGGCCCTCCGCTTATCCGGAGCGTAGCAGAAACGGAGGACCCTCCGCTTTGGCCGAGATTCGATCCGACGCGCGCCGGAACCGCGAGAAGCTGCTCGAGGTGGCGACGGCGGCGTTCTCCCAGGGCAGGTCCGTGTCGCTGGAGTCGATCGCGCGCGACGCCGGCGTCGGAATCGGCACGCTCTACCGCCACTTCCCGAATCGAGAGGCGCTGGTCGAGGCGATCTACCGCACCGAGCTCGACGAAGTGGCTGCGACGGCCGAACGGCTGCTCAAGCGCCACCCGCCCAGGGAGGCCCTGCGCCGCTGGATGGATCGCTACGCCTCATTCGTGGCCGCCAAGCGCGGCATGGCGGAGTCGCTGCAGGCGATCTTCGCCTCCGGCGCCATGCAGGCCGGCCAGACCCGCGACAGCATCGTCGGCGCCGTCGACCTGCTGCTGCGGGCCGGCGCCGACGACGGCAGCCTGCGCCCGGACGTCCAGGCCGACGACGTGGTGTCCAGCCTGATCGGCATCTTTTTGGCCAGCGGCTCGCCGGAGCAAACGGCTCGCATGCTCGACCTGCTGGTGGCGGGGGTGACTGGGCGCTAACGAGCGCCGAGCGCTAACGACCTCTCACCGAGCGTCACGCCAGCGTGGCCGTCGCCACCGAGCGTCACGCCAGCGTGACGCCCGAGCGCCGAAACTCAGCCGACCGCCCGGCCGGCGCCCTCCCAGAACTGCGCGCGCACGGCCTTCTTGTCGGGCTTGCCCAGCGCGGTCACCGGCACCGAGTCGACGACGATCACCTGCTTGGGCGATTGCACCGAGCCCTTGCGCTCCTTGACCGCGGCCTGGATCTCGACGGTCACCCGCGTCACCGCCTCGTCGTCGGAGGGGTGGTCGGGCCGCAGCACGATCACCGCGGTGACGGCCTCACCCCACTTCTCGTCCGGCGTGCCGATCACGCACACCTGCGCGACGGCCGGGTGCTCGGCGACGACGTCCTCGACCTCGCGCGGGAACACGTTGAACCCGCCCGTAACGATCATGTCCTTGACCCGGTCGACGATGAACCAGAAGCCGTCCTCGTCCTCGCGGGCCATGTCGCCGGTGTGCAGCCAGCCGCCGGAGAACGTCTTGGCCGTCTCCTCCGGCAGGTTCCAGTACCCGCCGCTCAGCAGCGGTCCGGACACGCAGATCTCGCCGACTTCGCCCTGCGGCACCGGGTTGCCGTCGGCGTCCAGCAGCGCGGTGCGGGCGAACAGCGTGGGCCGCCCGCACGAGGTGAGCCGCTTCTCGTCGTGGTCCTTCTTGGCCAGGTACGAAATCACCATCGGCGCCTCGGACTGCCCGTAGTACTGGGCGAAGATCGGACCGAAGCGGCGGATGGCCTCGGCCAGCCGCACCGGGTTCATCGCCGAGGCACCGTAGTAGACCGTCTCCAGCGAGGACAGGTCGCGGGTGTGCGAATCGGGGTGGTCCATCAACGCGTAGATCATCGACGGCACCAGCATGGTCGCGGTGATCTTCTGCTCCTCGATCACCCGCAGCACCTCGGCCGGGTCGAACTTGGTCAAGACCACCAGCTCGCCGCCCTTGATGATCGTCGGCACGAAGAACGCCGCCCCGGCATGCGACAGCGGGGTGCACATCAAAAAGCGCGGGTTCTCCGGCCACTCCCACTCGGCGAGCTGGATCGTGGTCATCGTGGTGATCGACTGCGCGGTGCCCAGCACCCCCTTGGGCTTGCCGGTGGTGCCGCCGGTGTACGCCATCCCGCCGATGTGGTCGGGCGGAAGTTCGGCCGCCACCAACGGTTTCGGCGAATACTTCGCGGCCTCGGCGACCAGGTCCACCGCGGAGGCGCCCAGCGCTTCGGGGACCGGGCCGATGGTCAGGACCTGCTTGAGGCCCGGCACCTTCTCCAGCAGGCCCAGCGCCCGCTCGACGAACATCGGGTTGGGGTCGATGATCAGCGACGTGACGCCGGCGTCGCCCAGCACGTAGGCGTGGTCGTCCAGGGAGCCCAGCGGGTGCAGCGCCACCCGCCGGTAACCCTGCGTCTGGCCGGCGCCGATGATCATCAGCACCTCGGGCCGGTTCAGCGACAGCAGCCCGACGGTCGCGCCGGTGCCCGCGCCCAGCGCCTCGAACGCCTGGATGTACTGGCTGATGCGCTCGGCGAGCTGACCACCGGTCAGCGTGGTGTCGCCCAGATGCAGCACCGGCTTGTCCTTGTTGCGCTTGAGCGCACCGACGGTCAGGTGTCCGGAATGAATGGGATGGCGCAGCAGCTCGTCACTCATGTTGGCAAGACTAGAACGTGTTGCAATTCGGGTCAGCCGGGCCCTCCGTGACACCGGACCACTAGCATCCCTGCTCATGGCCGCCGCAGATCTCGTCATCACCGGAACCGTGCTGACCGTCGACGAGAAGCGGCCCACCGCCGAGGCGCTCGCCGTCGCCGACGGGCGGATCGTCGCCGTCGGCAGCCGGTCGGACGTCGAGGCGTACGTCGGCCCCGGCACCCACACCATCGACGTCGGTGACGGCTGCGTGATGCCGGGATTCGTTGAGGCGCACGGTCATCCGCTGATGGAGGCGCTCGCGCTCTCGGACCGCATCGTCGACATCCGGCCAGTCACCATCCGGGAGGCCGACGACGTCGTCGCCGCGGTCCGCCGCGAGGTCGCCGCCAGGGGAGCGGCCGGCGCCTACCTCAACGGCTGGGATCCGCTGCTGCAGGACGGCCTGCCCCAGCCGACGCTGGCCTGGCTCGACGAGATCGCCCCGGGCGGGCCGCTGGTCATCATCCACAACTCCGGGCACAAGGCCTACTTCAACTCGCACGCGGCCGAGCGCGCCGGCCTGACCCGTGACACCCCGGATCCCAAGGGCGCCCGGTTCGGCCGCGACGCGCGCGGCGACCTGGACGGCACCGCCGAGGAAACGGGCGCGGTGTTCCCGTTGCTGGCCGGGGCCATCGCGCCCGCCGACTACCCGGCGATGCTGCTGGCCGAATGCGCCCGGCTGAACCGCGCCGGCCTGACCACCTGCTCGGAGATGGCCTTCGACCCGGCGTTCGGGCCGGCGGTCTCCCGACTGAGCGGCGAGCTGACGGTCCGGCTGCGCACCTACGAGATCTCCAACCCGCGGATGCGCACCGACGCCACCCCCGGCCAGGGCGACGACATGCTCCGTCAGGTCGGCATCAAGATCTGGGTGGACGGCTCCCCGTGGGTCGGCAACATCGACCTGTCCTTCCCCTACCTGGACACCGCCGCCACCCGCGCCATCGGCGTGACTCCCGGATCCTGCGGATGCGCCAACTACACCCGCGAGCAGCTGACCGAGATCGTCGAGGCCTACCTCCCGCTGGGCTGGCAGATGGCCTGCCACGTGCAGGGCGACGCCGGGGTGGACACCATCCTGGACGTCTACGAGGAAGCGTTGCGCCGCCATCCGCGCGACGATCACCGGTTGCGGCTCGAGCACGTCGGCGCCATCCGGCCCGAGCAGCTGCAGCGGGCCGCCGGCCTCGGGGTCACCTGCAGCATCTTCGTCGACCAGATCCACTACTGGGGCGACATCATCGTCGACGGGCTGTTCGGTCCCGAGCGTGGATCCCGTTGGATGCCAGCGGGTTCCGCGGTGGCCACCGGCATGCGCATCTCGCTGCACAACGACCCGCCGGTCACGCCCGAGGAGCCGCTGCGCAACATCAGCGTCGCCGTGACGCGGACGGCGCCCAGCGGCCGGGTGCTGGCACCCGAGGAGCGGCTGACGGTCGAGCAGGCGATCCGCGCGCAGACCATCGACGCGGCCTGGCAGCTGTTCGCCGACGACGTGATCGGCTCGCTGGAGGTCGGCAAGTACGCCGACCTGGTGGTGCTCTCGGCCGACCCGCGGACCGTGCCGCCCGAGCGGATCGCCGACCTGGAGGTGCGCGCGACGTATCTGGCGGGCCGCCGGGTCTACGGCCGGTGAGGCCTCCCCTCGACGAGCTGCTCGACCGCCTGCACGTGGTCGCGCTGCCGATGCGGGTGCGGTTCCGCGGCATCACCACCCGCGAGGTCGCCCTCATCGAGGGCCCCGCGGGCTGGGGCGAGTTCGGCGCCTTCCTGGAATACGCGCCGCCCGAGGCGGCGCACTGGCTGGCGTCGGCGATCGAGGCCGCCTACCGCGAGCCGCCGCCGCCGCGGCGCGACCGCATCCCGATCAACGCCACCGTGCCGGCCGTCCCCGCCGCCGCCGTCCCCGAGGTGCTGGCCCGGTTCCCCGGGGCGCGCACGGCCAAGGTGAAGGTCGCCGAGCCCGGCCAGACGCTGGCCGACGACGTCGACCGCGTCAACGCCGTGCGCGAGCTCGTGCCGACCGTGCGGGTGGACGCCAACGGCGGCTGGAGCGTCGAGCAGGCGGCGCGGGCGGCCGCCGCCCTGACCGCCGACGGCCCGCTGGAGTACCTCGAACAACCGTGCGCGACCGTCGACGAATTGTCGGCCCTGCGCCGCCGACCGGACATGCGACGCGTGCCGATCGCCGCCGACGAGAGCATCCGCAAGGCCGACGACCCGCTGGCCGTGGTCCGCGCCCGCGCCGCCGACATCGCCGTGCTGAAAGTCGCGCCGCTGGGCGGCATTTCGGCCATGCTGTCGATCGCCGCCCAGATCGACATCCCCGTGGTGGTCTCCAGCGCCATCGATTCCGCGGTGGGCATCGCCGCGGGGCTGGCCGCCGCCGCGGCGCTGCCGGTGCTGCGGCACGCGTGCGGGCTGGGCACCGGCGGGCTGTTCGTCGAGGACGTCGCCGACGTCGCCGCGCCCGTCGACGGCGCCCTGGCGGTCGGGCCCGTCACGCCCGATCCGGCGCGGTTGCGGACCCTGGCCGCGCCCCCGGAGCGGCGCCGGTGGTGGATCGACCGGGTCACGGCCTGCCACGCGCTCCTTGTACCGTCGACCGAGTGATCAACCTGGCTTACGACGACCGCGGCTCCGGCGAGCCGGTCGTGTTCATCAGCGGCCACGGCGGAGCCGGCCGGACCTGGCACCCCTATCAGGTCCCCGCGTTCCTGGAGGCCGGCTACCGCGTCATCACCTTCGACAACCGCGGGATCGGCGCCACCGAGAACGCCCAGGGATTCACCACGCAGACCATGGTCGCCGACACCGCGGCGCTGATCGAGGGCCTGAACGCCGCGCCCGCCCGCATCGTCGGGATGTCGATGGGGGCGTTCATCGCCCAGGAACTCATGCTCGCGCGGCCCGAACTCGTCAGCTCCGCGGTGCTGATGGGCACCCGGGGCCGCATGGACAAGACCCGCGAGTTCTTCCGCGACGCCGAGGCCGAGCTGGCCGACGCCGGTGTCCAGGTGCCGAGCTCGTACGAGGCGAAAATCCGCTTGCTGGAAAACTTTTCGCACAAGACGCTCAACGACGACGTCGCGGTGGCGGACTGGATCGCGATGTTTTCCATGTGGCCGGTCAAGTCCACGCCGGGGACGCGGTGCCAGCTGGATATCGCCCCCTACACCAATCGGCTGCCGGCCTATCGCAGCATCGCGACGCCGGTCCTGGTGATCGGCTTCTCCGACGACGTGCTGACGCCCCCCTACCTGGGGCGTGAGGTCGCCGACGCGCTGCCCAACGGCCGCTACGTGCAGATCCCCGACGCCGGCCACCTCGGGTTCTTCGAGCGCCCGGACGCCGTCAACGAGGCGGTGCTGAAGTTCTTCGCCGGCAACTGAGACCGGCAACCCGACGTCGGGCGCCCGGCTCGCGGGTTGTGACAGGCTGTAGTGGTGAACCCCTCGACGACACAGGCGCGCGTCGTCGTTGACGAGCTGATTCGCGGCGGCGTCCGCGACGTGGTGCTGTGCCCCGGCTCGCGAAACGCGCCGCTCGCGTTCGCGCTGGCCGACGCCGACAGCGCCGGCCGCATCCGGTTGCACGTCCGCATCGACGAGCGCACCGCCGGCTACCTGGCCATCGGGCTGGCGATCGCCGCGGGCGCCCCGGTGTGCGTCGCGATGACGTCGGGGACCGCCGTGGCCAACCTCGGCCCGGCCGTGGTGGAGGCGAACTACGCGCGGGTGCCGCTGATCGTGTTGTCGGCCAACCGGCCCTACGAAATGCTGGGCACCGGGGCCAACCAGACCATGGAGCAGCTGGGGTACTTCGGCACCCAGGTGCGCGCCGCCATCAGCCTCGGCCTGGCGGAGGACGCCCCCGAACGGCTGGACGCCCTCAACGCCACCTGGCGCTCGGCGACGTGTCGAGTCCTGGTGGCCGCCACGGGGTCTCGCGCCGCCAACGCCGGCCCCGTGCAGTTCGACATCCCGCTGCGCGAACCGCTGGTGCCGGATCCCGAGCCCCGCGGCGCCGCGATCCCGCCGGGCCGGCCGGGGGGACGGCCGTGGACCTACACGCCGCCGGTCACGTTCGACCAGCCGCTGGACATCGACGTGACGCCCGACACGGTCGTCATCGCCGGTCACGGCGCCGGCGCGCACCCCAACCTCGCGGAGTTGCCGACCGTCGCCGAGCCGACGGCACCGGCCCCCGGCAACCCCTTGCACCCGCTGGCCCTGCCGCTGCTGCGCCCCAAGCAGGTGATCATGCTCGGCCGCCCGACCCTGCACCGGCCGGTGTCCGCGCTGCTGGCCGACCCCAAGGTGCCGGTGTACGCGCTGACCACCGGACCGCGCTGGCCGGACGTCTCGGGCAACTCACAGGCGACCGGCACCCGGGCGGTCACCACCGGGACCCCGAACCCCGCCTGGCTGACGCGCTGCGCGGAGATCAACCGGCACGCGAACGACGCGGTGCGCGGTCAACTCGAGGCCCACCCGCTCACCACCGGTCTGCACGTCGCGGCGGCCGTGGCCGACGCGCTGCGCCCGGGGGACCAGCTGGTGCTCGGCGCGTCCAACCCCGTCCGCGACGCGGCGCTGGTCGGCCTGGACACCCACGGCATCCGGGTCCGCTCCAACCGCGGGGTCGCGGGCATCGACGGCACCGTCTCCACCGCGATCGGGGCCGCTTTGGCGCATGAGGGGGCCCACGACGGCCGCACCGTCGCGCTGATCGGCGACCTGACGTTCGTCCACGACAGCTCCGGGCTGCTGATCGGCCCCACCGAGCCGACCCCGCGCCGGCTGACCATCGTGGTCTCCAACGACAACGGCGGCGGCATCTTCGAACTGCTCGAGCAGGGCGACCCGCGGTTCTCCGACGTGTCCTCGCGGATCTTCGGGACGCCGCACGACGTCGACGTCGGCGCGCTGTGCCGCGCCTATCACGTGGAGAGCCGCCAGATCGAGGTCGACCAGCTCAGCGCGGCCCTCGACGAACCGGCGGCCGGCATGCGGGTGCTGGAGGTCAAGGCGGACCGGTCCTCGCTGCGGCAACTGCATGCCGCCATCAAGGCGGCCCTGTGAGCGGCTCGTGAACCGCGCGAAAAGGCTGCTGCACATCCTGATTCACGGTCGCAGCGACCGGCCGCCGAACACCCCGTCGCGGATTGCGTTGCGCTGGGCCCGGATCGCGGTGTTGATCGTGACCGGCTTGGTCACGCTGCAGTCGGTGCTGTTGGTCGCCGGCGCCTGGCGCGACGACCTGGCGATCGGACACAACATGGGGGTGGCGCAGGCGGAGGTGCTCAGCGCCGGGCAGCGGCGCTCCACCATCGAATTCGTCACACCCGAGCGCGTCACGTACCGTCCGGAGCTCGGCGTGTTGTATCCGTCACATCTGGCGACGGGGATGCGGATCTACGTCGAGTACAACAAGAACGATCCCAATCTGGTTCGCGTGCAGCATCGCAATGCCGGGCTGGCCATCATCCCGGCGGGGTCGATCGCGGTGGTGTGCTGGCTGGTCGCGGCGGCGCTGCTGGTCGGCCTGGCGCTGCTGGACAAGCTGCTGGACCGGCGCGCGGAGGGGTCCGACCAGCAGATTTCGCACGACGTATGCCCTTAGGCAACCTTGCCGAAAGTCGGCGCTGACACTGTGGTGTCGTGCGCGTTGCCATCGTCGCCGAATCGTTCCTGCCGGAAGTCAATGGTGTCAGCAACTCGGTGATCCGGGTGCTGGAGCATTTGCGCCGGACCGGCCACGAAGCCCTCGTCATCGCCCCGGACACCCCTCCCGGTGGCGTCCCGGCGGATCGCATCTACGACGGGATCCGGGTGCATCGGGTGCCCTCGCGCATGTTCCCCAAGGTGACCACGCTGCCGCTGGGCGTGCCCACGCCGCGGATGGTGAGCGTGCTGCGCGGATTCGACCCGCACGTCGTGCATCTGGCCTCGCCCGCCCTGCTGGGCTACGGCGGGGTGAAGGCGGCGCGCTGGTTGGGTGTGCCGACGGTGGCGGTGTACCAAACGGACGTCCCGGGTTTCGCGGCGAGCTACGGCATTCCGATGACGGCGCGGGCCGCGTGGGCGTGGTTCCGCCACCTGCACAGCCTGGCCGACCGTACCCTGGCGCCGTCCAGTGTGACGATGGAATCGCTCGTGGCACATCGCTTTCCGAGGGTGCACCGGTGGGCTCGCGGGGTGGACGTGCTGCGGTTCGCCCCGTCCGGGCGTGACGAGGCGCTGCGACGCGGGTGGTCGCCGCATGGCAAGCCGATCGTCGGCTTCGTGGGCCGGCTGGCGCCCGAGAAGCACGTCGAGCGGCTGGTTCCGTTGGCGGCGCGCGACGACGTGCAACTGGTCATCGTCGGCGACGGCGTCGACCGCAAGAAGTTGCAGAAGGCCATGCCGACAGCGGTTTTCACGGGTGCGTTGTACGGCGACGAACTCGCCGCGGCGTACGCCAGCATGGACGTCTTCGTGCATCCCGGCGAGCACGAGACGTTTTGCCAAGTCGTGCAGGAAGCGCTGGCGTCGGGGTTGCCGGTCATCGCCCCCGACGCCGGCGGCCCACGCGACCTCGTCACGCCGTGGCGCACCGGTTTGTTACTGGGCGTCGACGAGTTCGAGGCGAAGTTGCCGGCCGCCGTCACCCATCTGATCGACCAACGACAGCGCTACGCACTGGCCGCGCGGCGCAGCGTGCTCGGCCGCAGCTGGCCGGTCATCTGCGACGAGCTGCTCGGCCACTACGAGGCGGTGCTCTCCCCGTTCACCCGCCGGCGGATGTTCGCCAAGCGGTACGCACAGGGCGAGTGAACCGGCGGTCAGCCCTGCGCGAGCTCCGCGACGGGCTGCCACTCCGCCCAGGTGCGGAGCCGGCTCTCGTAGTCTGCCTTGGCCGTCTCCAGCGGAGACGAGCCGAAAAACACTCGCAGCGGCGGCTTCTCGGCGTCGACCACCCGCAGCAGGCGCGGCCGCTGAGGCCTCCGGATTTCCCGGGCTGGCCCACCGCCTGCTGCGCTCGGCCTGCACGGCGGCGCGAACGTCGTCGTATGCCGGCAGCGGATCGGCGTGCCTCGCCGAGTCCCCGGCCCAGTCGGTGTCGAAGCCGCCCGGCTCGATCAGCGTGACGTGCACGCCGAACGGGGCGACCTCCTGCGCCAGCGCCTGCGAAAACCCTTCCAGCGCCCACTTCGACGCGTGATACATGCCGACCAACGGGAACGCCGTGATGCCCCCGATCGAGGACACCTGGATGATGTGCCCGCTGCCCTGCTCGCGCAGGTACGGCAGCGCGGCCTGGGTGATCCACAGCGCCCCAAAGACATTCGTCTCGATCTGATCGCGCGCCTCTTGCTGGGAGAGTTCCTCGATGAACCCGAACTGGCCGTAGCCCGCGTTGTTCACGACAATGTCGAGACGCCCGAAGTGGTCGCGCGCCTGCTTGACCGCGGCGAAGTCCGCGTTCCGGTCGGTGACGTCCAGCCGGATGGGCAACAGGGCGTCGCCGTAGCGCTCGGCCAGGTCGTCCAGCGATGCCGTGTTGCGTGCCGTCGCAGCGACCCTGTCGCCGCGCTCCAGCGCCGCTGCGGCCCACGCCCGTCCGAAGCCCCGCGATGTACCGGTGATAAACCAAACTTTTTCAGGCACCCGTGTTGCAACGCCGATCCCGCCACCTAATTCCCTCCCGGGTAGCGTCTTCGTCATGAGTCGCGCGGCGTTGGACAAGGACCCCCGGGACGTCGCGTCGATGTTCGACGGCGTCGCCCGCCGCTACGACCTGACCAACACCGTGCTGTCGCTCGGCCAGGACCGCTTCTGGCGGAGGGCGACCCGGTCGGCGTTGACGATCGGACCCGGCCACAAGGTGCTGGACCTGGCCGCGGGCACCGCGGTGTCCACGGTCGAGTTGCAGAAGTCGGGGGCGTGGTGTGTGGCGGCCGATTTCTCGGTCGGGATGCTGGCGGCCGGTGCCGCGCGCAACGTGCCCAAGGTCGGGGCCGACGCCACCCGGCTGCCGTTCGGGGACGGCGTATTCGACGCTGTCACAATTAGTTTCGGGCTGCGCAACGTGGTCAACCCGCAGGCGGCGCTGCGCGAGATGGCGCGGGTCACCCGCCCGGGTGGCCGATTGGTGGTCTGCGAGTTCTCCACGCCCACCAACGCGCTGTTCGCCACCGCCTACAAGGAGTATTTGATGCGGGCGCTGCCGCGGGTGGCGCGCGCGGTGTCCAGCAACCCCGACGCCTACGTCTACCTGGCGGAATCGATCAGGGCGTGGCCCGACCAGGAGGGGCTGGCGCGCGACATCTCGCGGGCCGGATGGGCCGCGGTGCGGTGGCGCAACCTGACCGGCGGCATCGTCGCCCTACACGCGGGATACAAGCCCCTGCGCTGAGAACGAGCTAGTGGGTGCCGGCCCGCTGCACGAAGCCGATCTGGTCGGGGCAGTAGTGGTCCACCGCCGCGCCCAGGAACTGGAACGCCTGGCCCTGAGTGGTGCCGCGCGGCAGGTTGCGCTGAATGAAAGTGGCCGACTTATAGGGGTCGCCGTCCACGCCCTTGCCGATCCGGTCGCAGGTGATCTTGCCCATCCACGCCAGCTGGTCCTGCGGCTGGTAGATGCCGAAGCCGTTGACGGTGTTCTTGAATGAGACGTCACCGTCGTTGGACGGCGGCGGCGAGGCGAGCGCGGGCGCGGCCAGCGCGACGGCGGCGGCGGCCAGGCCGCCGATAGTAGCCAGCTTCGTTCCCTTCATTAGCCGGACTATACACCGCCCGCCTTAACCGCGTGGAAAATCACCGGCGGCCACATTCGGGACGCGGTGCGGGTTTCGCAGGTCAACGACGGTGAGCGGGCAGCTCAGCTGAACGGCTCCCGGCGATCGAGCAGCCGGGACAGCCGTCCGCCGCCCCGCCAGGCGCGCGCCACCCAGTCGGCGTCCTCGTCGCTGACCAGGTTGGCCATCACCCGCACGGCGATGGTCATCAGCCTCGGGGAGCGCATCGCGATCGGGCCCGTCGCCGGGAGGAACCGCTGAAAGGTCAGCAGCAAGGCCAGCCTGCGGGCGACCGAGAACCCCCGGCCGTAGTGCTCCTGCAGCAGCGACGGCCACACTTGCGAAAGGTCTTGAGACAGGCCACAGCAGTCCAGCAGCTCGGCGGCCAGCCGCCCGGTTTCCATCCCGTAGTCGATGCCCTCGCCGTTCAACGGGTTGACGCACGCCGCGGCGTCGCCGATCAGCATCCAGTTCGGCCCGGCCACCCCGGACACCGCGCCGCCCATCGGCAGCAGCGCCGAGGCCACCGCCCGCGGCGGCCCGTCGAAGCCCCACTCGTCGCGGCGCAGGTCGGTGTAGTAGTTGATCAGCGGCCGCAACGCCAGGTCGGCGGGCCGTTTCGTCGTCGACAAGGCCCCGACCCCGATGTTCACCTCGCCGTTGCCGAGCGGGAAGATCCAGCCGTAGCCCGGCAGCACTTTGTCCGTGGAGCCGTCGGGTCCGCGCAGCTCCAGGTGCGACGTCAGCCACGGGTCGTCGGCGCGCGGGCTGGCCAGGTACCCGCGGGCGGCGACGCCGTACACCGTCTCCTGGTGCCAGCGCCGGCCCAGCTTGCGGCCCAGCGACGACCGGGCCCCGTCGGCCACGATCAGTCGGCGGCAACCCACCTCTGTGCCGTCGGCCAAGACCAGTGACACCACTCGTCCCGACGAGTCATGTTGCACCGCAACGGCTTTGGTGCCCAACATCATCCGCGCGCCGGACTCCTCGGCGACCTTGCGGATCCGGTCGTCCAACTCCAGGCGGGCCACCGCGCTGCCGGTCGACGGGAACGAGGGGCCCGGCCAGCCGACTTCCACCTCGCCGCCGAACCCGCTCATCCGCAGGCCCCGGTGCCGGACGCGGCTGTCCAGCCAATCGCCCAGGCCGAGGCGCTCGCACTCGGTGACCGCGCGCGGGGTCAGCCCGTCACCGCACGCCTTGTCGCGGGGGAAGCTGGCGGAGTCGATGACCAGCACGTCGTTGCCCGCGCGCGCGGCCCACGCGGCGGCCGCCGAACCGGCCGGTCCGGCGCCGACGACCACCAGGTCGGCTTTGGTCTCCACGCTCACCAGTATGTTGGTCGGGTGAGTACTCCGGCGACGGTGGTGGCGGGCGTCGACTTCGGTGACCCCGGGTTCGCCGCGACGGTGCGCGACGGCGTCGGGCGGATCGAGCAGCTCATGGACACCGAGTTGTGCAGCGCCGACGAGGTGATGACCGACTCGCTGACGCACCTGTTCAAGGCCGGCGGCAAGCGGTTCCGCCCGCTGTTCACCGTGCTGTCCGCCCAGATCGGGCCGAACCCCGACGCGCACGAGGTGACCATCGCCGGTGCGGTGATCGAGCTGGTGCACCTGGCGACGCTCTACCACGACGACGTGATGGACGAGGCGGAGGTACGCCGCGGCGCGCCCACCGCCAACGTGCGCTGGGGGAACAACGTCGCGATCCTGGCCGGGGACTACCTGTTCGCCACCGCCTCGCGGCTGGTCTCGCTACTAGGGCCGGAGGCGGTGCGGCTGATCGCCGAGACGTTCGCCCAGCTGGTGACGGGGCAGATGCGCGAGACGCGCGGGCTGACGGGGGCGGCCGAGGGCGCCGACCCCGTCGAGCACTACCTGAAGGTGGTGTACGAGAAGACCGCCTGCCTGATCGCCGCGGCCGGCCGGTTCGGCGCCATGTTCTCGGGCGCCGACGCCGAGCAGGTCGAGCGGCTGAGCCGGCTCGGCGGCATCGTGGGCACCGCCTTCCAGATCTCCGACGACATCATCGACATCGACAGCGACTCGCACGAGTCCGGCAAGCTGCCCGGCACCGACATCCGCGAGGGCGTGCACACCCTGCCGATGCTCTACGCGCTGCGCGAACCCGGCCCCGCCGCGGCGCGGCTGGCCGAACTGCTGGCCGGACCCACCGACGACGACGACGCGGTGGCCGAGGCGCTCGCGCTGCTGCGGGCCTCCCCGGGCATGGCGCGGGCCAAGCAGACGCTGGCGGAATGCGCGGCGCAGGCGCGCGACGAGCTGGCCCTGTTGCCCGACCTCCCCGGCCGCCGCGCGCTGCAGACGCTGGTCGACTACACGATCAGCCGGCACGGCTAGCGCGTCGCTGGAACCCGGAAGGTCATCTCGCGCGTTCAATTGACAGCAGTCAAGCAACGAACGGGCTCTAGGAGGGCACCGATGACCTGGCATCCCCATGCCAACAGGGCCAAGACCTTCTTCCTGCTGGTCGGAATGTCCGCGTTGATCGTGTTTGTCGGATCGCTGTTCGGCAGGACGGCCATGTTCCTCGCGGTGCTGTTCGCCGTCGGGATGAACATCTACACGTACTACAACAGCGACAAGCTCGCGCTGCGGGCGATGCACGCCCAACCCGTGTCCGAGCTGCAGGCGCCGATGATGTACCGGATCGTGCGCGAGCTGGCCACCGCCGCGCACCAGCCGATGCCGCGGCTGTACATCAGCGACACCAACGCGCCCAATGCCTTCGCGACCGGCCGCAACCCGCGCAACGCCGCCGTGTGCTGCACCACCGGCATCTTGGGGATCCTCAACGAGCGTGAGCTGCGCGCGGTGCTGGGTCACGAGCTCTCCCACGTCTACAACCGCGACATCCTGATCTCGTGCATCGCCGGCGCGATGGCGTCGATCATCACCGCCCTGTCGTACATGGCGATGTTCTTCGGCGGCAACCGCGACGACGAGGGCAATCCCGCTGCGCTGCTGCTGGTTTCGCTGCTGGGCCCGATCGCCGCCACCGTGGTGCGGCTGGCGGTGTCCCGGTCGCGGGAGTACCAGGCCGACGAGTCGGGCGCGGTGTTGACGGGTGATCCGCTGGCCCTGGCGTCGGCGCTGCGCAAGATCTCGGGCGGTGTCCAGGCCGCCCCGTTGCCGCCCGAGCCGCAGCTGGCCAGCCAGGCGCACCTGATGATCGCCAACCCGTTCCGCGCGGGCGAGCGAATCGGGTCGCTGTTCTCGACGCACCCGCCGATCGAGGACCGCATCCGCCGGCTGGAGGCGATGGCACGCGGTTAGGCGATGTGATATCGCCCGCGCTATCAAATTCGCGGGCGTTCATATGCTTCCGGAGCCGGCGTCTCCCCAAGGATGACCGCGCCGCCGATTTTGATAGCGCCCGCGCTATCAAATCGCGGGGTGCCGGCTTCCCCCGGGTCGCCCCCACCCTGGGGATGAGTGACTCCCGTTTTTGATAGCACCCGTGCTATCAAATCCCGCGTGGACCGATACACCTATCGCGCCCAGTGGTTACCCGACTACGGCGATTACCTGGGCGTGTGTGTCGAATTGCCCTACATGAGACGGGAAGCGCCGACCGCCCCGGAGGCGGTGGCCGCCGTCGAGGAGGCCGTCGAGGAGCATGTGGCGGGCCTGCGCGCCGCCGGCGAGGACGTCCCCACCTCGTTCTCCGAACGCCGCTACAGCGGCAAATTCCTGGTCAGGACGTCGCCGGAGCTACATGCCCGGCTGGCGCTGGAGGCCACCGAGCAGGGGGTGCCGATGAACCAGTGGATCGTGCAGAAGCTCAGCGGCCGGGCGCCCAGCAGCACCTTCGGTCTCTCGGGGTTCGATTAGCCGATCACGCGGCCGCTTCGGGTCTTTCGGCTTCGACGGACTCGCGCACCGTCTGGCGGGCGGCATGGCCCGTCTCGAGCCTTCCCCGGATGCGGACCGTGCCGCCGTTGGCCTCGTGCTGGCGCTGCCAGTCGCTGATGGCCTGGTGCGCCGCGTGATCCAGGTAGTGCACCGAAACATCCACCGTGGCAACGGTTCCGGCGGGGATGGACGAGAGCACACGCGTCAACCGGGGGAGCGCGAGGAACGTGCACGCCGCGCCCTCGATCGTCACGTGCCACTCGCCGTCGACGGACAGCGCCTCGACCTTGGCCCTGATCACCCGCCAACCGGTCAGCGCGATGGCCAGCGCCAGTCCGATCAACACCCCGTGCAGCAGGTTGAGGAAGACGACGCTGACGGCGGTCACGACGTACACGGCCAGATCGCCGTGCTTCATCGCGGTCTCGATGTGGGCCGGCTTGAGCAGCTGAACGCCGATCACGATGAGCAGCCCCGCGAGCGCGGCGGTGGGGATCTCGTCGACCAGGCCGGCGAACGGGATGGTGAACAGCAGGATCCACACGCCGTGTAGGCAGGCCGAGGCGCGCGATTTCGCGCCGGCGTTGACATTCGTCGAGCTGCGGACGATGACCCCGGTGATCGGGAGCCCGCCGACGGTGCCCGACACGATGTTGGCGGCGCCCTGCCCGACCAACTCGCGGTTGAACTCGGTGCGGGGCCCGTTGTGCATGCGGTCGACCGACACCGCCGACAGCAGGCTCTCGACGCTGGCGATGAGCGCGACGGTGATCACCCCGATCGCGACCGCACCCCAGTTGCCGTGCGGAACGTCGGGCAGCTGCAACGCGTCCAGCGGTGACCCCTCGAGGTCGATCCGGCGCACGTGGAACGGAAAAACGACCGACACCACCGTGGCGGCCACTATCGCGACCAACGGCCCCGGAACGCGGCGCACCTTGGCCGGGACCCATCGCCACGCCACGAGGATGGCGATCACCAATACGCCGATGATGACCCCGGGCCGGTGCGCGGCGACGATCTGGCCCGGCAGCCCGATGAGGTTGTGCCAGGCGGTGCTCTTGGACTTTCCGCCCAGCAGCACGTGCGCCTGCTGCAGGGCGATCGTGATGCCGATGCCGGCCAGCATGGCGTGCACCACCACCGGTGAGATGGCCAATGCCGCCCGCGCGACGCGGCTGAGCCCCAGCAGCACCTGCAGGACGCCCGCGGCCACGGTGATCAAACACGTGATACCCCAACCGAAGTCGGACACCAAGTCGGCGACCACTACCGTCAGTCCGGCCGCGGGGCCGCTGACTTGCAGTGGCGACCCGCCGATGGCGCCGACCACGATCCCGCCGACGATCGCGGCGACGAGCCCGGCGAGCACCGGGGCGTTGGAAGCGATCGCGATCCCCAACGACAATGGGAGCGCGACCAGGAAGACCACCAGCGACGCGGGCAGATCGTGCCGGACGATCGATTGCAACCGGTCCCTGCGCGATTCGTTGCCCCGGTGGTGAGGTTGATTGCCGAGCTCTTCGATGTTCTGCACGGTCGCGTCCCTCGTTAGGCGTTTGCGGGGGATGCTCCGATACCCGCCCCTGCTGCGCTGTATTACGTCGGCGTAAACTCTTGGCGCACAAACGGTTACGACCCGGCCAGACCCACACGATCATGACCGGGAACCCCTGGCTGCCTATCGACCGTATTTTGCTGGCAAACCCCGGTCAAGCGGACGGGCGCGGCCCATATGGAATGCAAAGATTTGAATTCTGCGCCGGCGGAAGCCCGGCTCAGAACCCCGAGCCGTAGACCTCGTGCCCGGGCACCTCGACCATCAGGCCGCGGTAGGCGTCCTCGACGGTCGAACCGTGGTTGATCACCGCATCGACTTCGCGGGCGATCGGCATGTTGAGTCCGAACTCGTTGGCGAACTCCATGATCACGCTGGCGGCTTTGACGCCCTCGGCGACCTGGTTCATCGAGCCGATGATCTCGTCGATCGGCTTGCCGGCGCCCAGTTGCTCGCCCACGTGGCGGTTGCGGCTGCGCTGGCTGGTGCACGTCACGATGAGGTCGCCGAGGCCGGCCAGGCCGGGGAAGGTATCGGGGTTGCCGCCCATGGCCACGCCGAGTTTCGTCATCTCGCGCAGCGCGCGGGCGATCACCAGGGCACGGGTGTTCTCCCCGATGCCCAGCGAGTAGCCCATCCCGACCGAGATGGCATAGACGTTCTTCAGCGCCCCGGCCATCTCCACCCCGATCACGTCGTCGGTGGTGTACACGCGGAAGCGCCGGGTGCGGAACAGTCCGGACAGCCGGGTCGCCAGATGCTGGTCGGGCATGGCCAGTACCGCCGCCGCGGCGTAGCCCTCGCCGACCTCGCGGGCGATGTTCGGCCCCGCCAGGATGCCCGCCGGATGGCCCGGCAGTATCTCCTCGATGATCTGCGACATCCGCATGTTGGTGCCCTGCTCGAGCCCCTTGACCAGTGACACCACCGGCACCCACGGCCGCAGTTCCTTCGCCAGCTCGGTCAGCACGCCCCGGAACCCGTGGGAGGGCACGCCCATCACCACGACATCGGCGCAGCTGGCCGCCTCGGCGAAGTCGGTGGTGGCGCGCAGGGTGTCGCTCAGCACCGCCTCGTTGCCGAGGTAGCGGCTGTTGCGGTGGTTCTCGTTGATGTCCTTCGCGGTCTCCTCCGAGCGCACCCACTGCAGCGTCGGTCCGCGGCGCGCGCAGATGGACGCCACCGTGGTTCCCCAGGAACCGCCACCGAGGACAACGACGTTGGGTTCGCGCGTCTGCACTGCCATGGCGATCAGCGTATTGCCGACACCTCAGATTTAGTAGCAGTTCACGAACTTCGGGGGCGGCCGGATCGCGCTCAGCCCGCCAGGGGCGTCCGGTTGGACGCCCGGCCGAACACCATCGCCTCCTCGATGCGGTCGAAGCGGTAGTCGATGGCGTCGGCGAGGTAGTTCTGTCGCACGTTCCACGGCCGCTTGGTGCCCGACTTCGGCAGCGCGTGCACCGACCGCAGCACGTATCCGGCGTTGATGTCCCAGGACGGCTTCTCGGTCATCGGCTCGTTGCCGCGGTGCGGGTAGGCGTGGGTGTAACCGTGAGCGCCCATGTGCGCCAGCAGCTTTGCGGTGGCCCGGGCGGTGATGTCGGCGCGCAGCGTCCAGGATGCGTTGGTGTAGCCGACGCACCAGAACAGGTTGGGCACGTCCTCGAGCATGTGCGCCTTGTAGACGAAGCGGTCGTTGGTCTTGATCTCGGTGCCGTCCAGGCTGATCGCGGTCCCGCCCAGCGCCTGCAGCTGCAGGCCGGTGGCGGTGACGATGATGTCGGCGTCGAGGTGTCCGCCGGATTTCAGCGCGATGCCGCCTGTGTCGAAATGGTCGATGTGATCGGTGACCACCTCGGCGCGGCCGGCGGCGATGGCGTTGTACAGGTCCGCGTCCGGGATCAGGCACATCCGCTGGTCCCACGGGTTGTAGCGCGGCTTGAAGTGGGTGTCGACGTCGTAGCCCTCGGGCAGGCTGCTGATCGCCTTGCGCCGCAACAGCCACCGCACCAGCCCCGGCGCCTTGCGGGACAGGGCGAAGAACACCGCCTCGGTCAGCGCGCTGTACATCCGGACAACGAGGTGAGCGGGCTTGCGCGGCAGCACTTTACGCGCGACGGCGGCGACCTTGCCGTACTTGGACGCCGAGATGAGATACGTCGGCGACCGCTGCAACATGGTCACTTTGGCGGCCCGGTCCGACAGCGACGGGAGCAGCGTGACCGCGGTGGCCCCGCTGCCGATCACCACCACCCTCTTGCCGGTGTAGTCGAGGTCTTCCGGCCAGTGCTGGGGATGCACCACGACCCCGCCGAACGATTCGATGCCCGGGAAGTCGGGGGTGTACCCCTCGTCGTAGTTGTAGTAACCGCTGCCGAAGAACAGGAACCGGCCGCGGTAGAGCCGCTGCGCGCCGTCCTGCTCGACGGTGATCGTCCAGGTGTCGGTGGACGAATCCCAGTCGGCCGAGCGGACGTAGCTGTTGAACCGGATGTGGCGATCGATGCCGTACTTGCGCGCCGTGGCGACCAGGTACTCGCGGATGTGGACGCCGTCGGCGACGCCTTCCTTTCGGGTCCACGGCTCGAATGGGAAGGACAGCGTGAAGATGCTGCTGTCCGAACGCACGCCGGGGTAGCGGAACAGGTCCCACGTGCCGCCGATCTGCGCGCGCCGCTCCAGGATGGTGTAGGACAGCCCCGGGTTGCGCTCGCTGATCCGGTAGGCCGCGTCGATGCCGGAGATGCCGGCGCCGACGATGATGACGTCGGAGTAGTCGGCCTCGCTAGGGGTCATCGTGAACCTCGCTCACATTGTGGGACTGGTCACTACATTAGGCACCCGCCGGTTGGCCGGGCCAGTAATCGTCAGGACGGCTCCAGCAACACGTCGACGTGCAGCGGCGCGCAGCGGTCGATCAGCCAGAGCTGGTCGGCGGGGCCGGCGAAGATGCGCGCATGCGACGGGTCCTGGGCGAGGGCTTTCGTGCACCGGTCGCCGAAGAAGACGTAGGCCTTCGCGTCGTTGCAGTGCCGCGACATCCACACCAGCCCGTCCAGCCCGGCCCCGTGCGCCGCCTCGGCCCAGCGCACCGTGGACGCGTAGCTCGACGCCGGGCTCGCGGTGAGGTCGGCGGCTAGCGGTAGTTGACGAACTGCAGCGCGACGTCCACGTCGGCCTGCTTGAGCATCGCGATGACCGCCTGCAGGTCGTCGCGCTTCTTGCTGGTCACGCGGATCTCGTCGCCCTGGATCTGCGTTTTGACGCCCTTGGGCCCGTCGTCGCGGATCAGCTTGGTGATCTTCTTGGCGTGCTCGCTGTCGATGCCCTGCTTGAGCGTGCCGCTGACCTTGTAGGCCTTGCCCGACGCCTGCGGTTCGCCGGCGTCGAACGCCTTCATCGAGATGTCGCGGCGGATCAGCTTCTCCTTGAAGACGTCGACGGCCGCCTTGACGCGCTCCTCGGTCGACGACTTCAGCTCGATGGCCTCGTCGCCCTTCCACGCGATCGTGGTGTCGGTGCCGCGGAAGTCGAAGCGGGTGGCCAACTCCTTGGCGGCCTGGTTGAGTGCGTTGTCGACCTCCTGGCGCTCGACTTTGCTGACAATGTCGAACGATGAGTCCGCCATGCGATCCGTCCCTTCATCCCGTGATGGCCGTTTGTGCTTTGTCTACCCCCTCGTTGTAACCTGTCTGGCGGCAGGTTGCCCGAGCGGCCAATGGGAGCGGACTGTAAATCCGTCGCGAAAGCTTCACAGGTTCGAATCCTGTACCTGCCACCAAGGTTCGTTACGGCGCGAGCGTCGGCGCTCCGCCCCCGCGGGTTTACCCTTGGAGGATGTCCTCTGACGCCGACCGCGCGGCCGCCGCACGTCGTGCGGAGCTTGCCCGACGGCAAGCCGAACTCGACTCCGGCGGACCGATCAGTCCTCAGGACGCGGAACGCGCCGCCCAGCACGCGGATGAGGCGCACGTGCGGGCGGCCGCGGCCCATCGTGCCGCCGCGGAGGCGCACGAGCGGTCGGCCGACGTGCATGAGGAAGCGGCCACGGTTCACGAACGCGCGCTCGCCGCGGACGTCGGGGATGCCGCCGCGCATCAGCAAGCCGCCCGGGAACACCGCGACGCCGCCGGGCACGATCGATCGGCGGCCCACGACGATGAGGCCCGCGCCGAGGAGGAATGACTCTCGGCGTGTTTAACGCCCCGAATGGGCGGATATCAAATGCCCGTAACAGCTACCAGCTCGTGTTACGGGGAACGGGATGCAGGACTTCGACCACGCCGCGGCGCTCCGCCACGTCGAGGAGGCCTTCCAGCGGGCGAAGGCCGCCAAATTGGCCGCGGCAGAAGCGCACCGCAGAGCGGTTCACGTCGTGGAGCGGGCCGCCGAAACCATGCGCCGGGCCGTTCGGCGACAGCGTGCGTCGTTGCTCTGCATCGAGGGCGGCACGGAACTTCAACGTGCGGAAGCCTCACCCGCGCAAGCGTTGCGGTGACGACGCTGTCGCCTCGTCGGCGCTTCTCACGTCGCGCCCGGCGCCCGCCGAGACGGTCGCGGCCTCGCCGCGGGCCAGGCCCACGGTCGAGACGATCACCAAGGCCGCCGCCACCGCCAGCACCACCCAATCGAAGCCGTGGGCGTCCAGCGTCTCGCCGAGCACGGTGATCCCGAGGATCGCGCCCACGATGGGCTTGGCGGCGATGATCGTCGGCAACGAGGCGGTCAAAGCGCCTGCGCGGTAAGCCGATTGGTGGAAGATCATCCCGGCCGCCCCGCAGAACACCCAGCCGTACAGCTCGGGCCTGGTCCACAACTGTTCGGGGTTGTGTTCGATGATGTCGACGACGCCCTTCATCAGCACCGCGAACGCCGCCAGCAACGAGCCGGCGACCGCCGCGAGCAACAGCGCAGCCACCGGGCGGTCCGACCAGATCCGTGCGCCGAGCAACCCGAGCAGCAGCAGCGGGCCCATCGCGATGGCCACGATCAGCCACACGTGGGCCGCGGCGCGCTGCTGGCCGCCGGTCGGGTCGCCGACCGCGATGACGACCACCAGCGCCGCGGTCAGCAACACCGCCCACACCCACTCCGCGCGGGTGACCGGGTGGCGGCTCATCCGCGCGTAGATCGGCAGGGCGAACAGCAGCGCGGTCACCTGCAGGGACATCACCAACAGCACCGAGCCCTTGTCCAGGGCGGCGGCCAGCAATATGTAGCTGGCGATGTCGCCGAGACCGCCCATCCACCAACGGGTGTCGCGGAGCAGCATGCCGAAGAGCGCCAGGTGGCCGACCGGCTTGTCGGTGACCTCCTGCGCGGATCGCTGGCGGACCACGTTGCCGATCGCCGACGCGAACGCGGCGCACAGTGCGAGCACCGCCGCCATATCAGCGCTCGACATGGGTGACCTCCTCGCGCCGCAAACGCGTCACTGACTTCTCACCAATCTAGTCGGGCGCCGGCAAACCGCCCGCCCAGCGTGGTTCAGAGGGGGAACGTGGTGCCGGTGAGCCGCTCGGAAAGGTGCCACAGCGCCGTGGCGGTGCCCGCCCGCTTGGCCGGCCAGTTACGCCAGGTCGGCTGGGTGCGGCCGTACAGGCCGAAGCGCGGGCCGACGAAGGTGTCGCCGGGGAGATCCTGCGACACCGCGTACAGCGTCTGCCGTGCACCGAAGTCGGCGTCGGTGGACACGATGCGGTCGACGGCCAACACCGCAGCGTCGCCGAGCCGGCGGCCGGAGTTGCCCTGCAGGTTCGTGTGCGACCAGCCGGGGTGGGCGGCGAGCGCGCGCAGGGGGGAGCCGGCGGCGTCGAGGCGCCGCTGCAGTTCGCTGGTGAACAGCAGGTTGGCCAGCTTGGACTGGCTGTAGGCCAGCCATGCCGAGTACGGGCGCGACCGCCAGTTCAGGTCTTTGAGGCTGATGTAGCCGAAGTGGTGCATCAGCGACGACACGGTCACCACCCGGTCGGTCAGCCTGGGCAGCAGCAGGTTGGTCAACGCGAAGTGGCCGAGGTGGTTGGTGCCGATCTGACCCTCGAAGCCGTCGGGGGTCACCGCGTGCTTCGTGGCCATGATGCCGGCATTGTTGACCAGAACGTCGACCGCGGTCATCTCGTCGGCGAAGCGCCGCACCGAGCCCAGGTCCTGCAGGTCGAGCTGGCGCACCTCGACGTCGCCGGGCATCCGTTCGGCGGCGGCCTTGCCCTTCTCCGTGTCGCGCACGGCCAGCACGACGCGGGCGCCGACGCGGGCCAATTCGCGGGCGGTGACCTCGCCCAGTCCGGCGTTGGCCCCGGTGATCACGACGGTGCGTCCGGCGAAGGAGGGCAGGTCTGCTGCGGTCCAACCAGGCATGCAGCCCACCCTAACCAGGCGATCTCGCGCACCGGAACGCCGCAGGTATCGTGCGTGGGATGGCCGACGGAAGCACACCTGGGCGCCGGCGGATGTACCTCGGGGTCATCGTGAATCCGCTCGCGCGCCGCAATCGCGGGGCCCGCGGTGACCGCGCCGCCGAGCTGCGCCGCATCGTCGGGCCGTGGGGCGAAGTGCACGAAACCGCCTCCACCGACGACCTCGGCAAGACCCTGGACCAGCTCCATCCGCGGGTCACCCACCTCGTCGGCGATGGCGGCGACGGCGCGCTGCACTGGTTGATCAACGAGATCGAGCGCTGCGAAACCGACCCGGAGCGCTGGCCGACGTTTGTGCCCACCAACGGGGGCAGCGTCAACGCCGTCGCCCGCAAGGCGCGGGTGCGGGGCCGGCCCGATGCCGTCATCCGCGCGCTGGCGGCCGCCGCCGAGGCGGACCGGCCCCCGCCCGAGATTCGCCTGGACACCCTGCGGCTGGACGGCCAGACCGCCGACGGCGCCCCGTTCCACCGCCTGTGCTTCGGGCTGGCCGCCGGGGGCGTCGGAAACCGGTTCTACGACATGTATTACGGGAAGCCCGACCACGGCCGCGGCGAGGTCGCCCGGGTAATCGGCCGCTCGTTCCGCGACTACCTCGCCACCAAGGTCGGCCGCTCGCAGGACGCCAATTACGCGTCCGTGCTGTTCGCCCCGACCCGCGCCCGGGTCGTGATCGACGGCGAGGAGGTGCCGACGCGGACGCACCGCCTGCTCCACGCCGGCGCCATCGACCTGCGGATCGGCGGGCCGTTCCGGCTCTTCCCGAAGGCCGAGAATCCGGGCGCGCTGCATTTCCAGGCCGGCGAGGTCCGGCCCTCGAGGATCGTCGCGCGGCTCCCGTCGCTGCTCACCAATGGCACGGTCCGGGGTCGGCGGGTGCGCGACGTCAACGGCCGCGAGATGGTCATCGAGGCCGAGGGGGAGCCGCTGTCGCCGATCATCGACGGCGAGCGGTTCGTCGGCATCACCCGGCTGGTGGCCCGCGCCGGCCCGCTCATCCGCGTCGCCCGGACCGGCTGACTCCGTATCTCAGTAGTTCAGCATCGCCCCCGGGTCTGCCCGGTGGCGGAAATCACCCGGCGGGGCCACGATTGGCGCGCTTCCGGCTCGACGCCATCGGTCGCCTGTAGGCCGTTTGCCCGCCGATACAAAATTGCGCGCGAATTCCGCCTCGGCGCGCCAACTGATAAATCAGGAATGGCGCAAATCTGTATGTCAGTATCCACGTGCTTGCGGAGCGCATGGCGTGGCATCGACGCTGTTAGAGCGAGTTCCTGAGATACTGAAATCCGTGGATCCGCAAGGCGCCGGCACCAAATTCGCGTCGGTAGATAAGCCCAGCCTGTGAAGTTAATGTGCGGTCTCAAAAAGGCGATTATCCGCTTTGCTTAGCGACCGCCCGCGACCTACATTGGCTTTATCAATTGATCCAAAAGTTTTTATCGCTCAAAGTGAACCCGAAAGGGGGTGGCTCCTGCGATGGAGACGCTCATTGATCATCTGCACATGAGGGAAGCCCTGACGCCGGACAAGACCCTCTTCCGGTTCGTCGACGACGAGGGGCGCGAGCAGGAGCACTACACGTACCAGAGTTTCGCGGAGCGGACGCGTGAGTTGGCCGCCTACCTGACCGCCGAGGCCGGGCTGCGCCCCGGAGACCGCGCGCTGCTGGTCTACCCGCCCGGCCTGGAGATGGTGGCGGCGTTCTACGCCTGCGCGCGCATCGGGGTGATCGCCGTGCCGGTCAGCCCGCCGTTGCCGATGTCGTTCGAGTCCGGACTGGCCAAGCTCGCCTTCATCGCGCGCGACTGCCAGGCCAGGGCGGTGCTGTCGACCAAGCAGTTCGAGTACGACTACCGCCTGATGCTCAACCACCTCGACGACGGGTCACCCTGGCAGGGGGACCGGCGGCCCCCCGAATTGCCCTGGTTCGGAACCGACGGCACGCAGGACTTCGGCGGCACCCCGGTGCCCGACACGCCCGGGCCGGTGCTCTTCCTGCAGTACACCTCCGGCTCCACCAGCGACCCCAAGGGCGTGGTGGTCAGCCACGCCAACGTCATCGCCAACGCCTCGGCCTTCGCCGGCGGAGAGGTGCTGGTCAGCTGGCTGCCGCAGCACCACGACATGGGCCTGATCTCGGCCTACCTGTTCATCCCGCTGATCGGCGGGACCACCCACGCGATGTCGCCGCTGGACTTCCTCAAGCGGCCGTCGTCCTGGCTGCGGCTGATCAGCGACGTCCGAGCCACCCACACGCCGGTGCCGAACTTCGCGCTCGAGCTGTGCCTGCGCGAGGACAAGCTGCCCAGCTCGGAGCTGGAGGGCATCGACCTGAGCAGCCTGGAGAACATCGTCGTCGGCGCAGAGCCGCTGCGCGCCAGCACGTTCGCGCGCTTCCGGGAGCGGTTCGCCCCCCACGGGCTGCAGCCCAACGCGCTCACCGGTGCCTACGGCATGGCCGAGAACACCCTGATCGTCTCGCTGTGCGGCCGCCAGACCCTGGCGCTGAACAAGCGTGCGCTGGAAAACAACCTGGCGCGGGTCGAAAAGGCCCAACCGCGGAACAGCAACCAGGCCCCGGTGGTCAGCTGCGGCAAGCCCATCGACGGCAACGTCGTGCGGATCGTCGATCCAGAATCCGGGTCGGCCCTCGGCGAGGGCCGGGTCGGGGAGGTCTGGCTGGACGGGCCGTCCAAGGGCGGCGGCTACTGGAACCGCCCCGCGCTCACCGCGGAGGCCTTCGCGGCCCGCATCCCCGGCGATGACGACCACACCTATCTGCGGACGGGCGACCTCGGCTTCCTGTACGAGGGCGAGCTGTTCGTCTGCGGTCGCAGCAAGGACCTGATCATCGTGCGCGGCGTCAACTGCTACCCCTCCGACATCGAGGGCATCGTCGAGCGGTCGGCCGCCCAGGTCCGCGGCGGCTGCGTCGCCGCCTTCGCGGTGGAGCGCGACGAGCAGGAGGTGCTCACGGTGGTGGCCGAGGTCCGCGACCAGCACGCGCTGCCGGACGGCAAGGCGCTGGCGCGCGCCATCCGGCGGCACGGGCACATCGACCCGCACACCATCGTGTTCGTGCCGCCGCACAGCATTCCCAAGACCACCTCGGGGAAGATCAGGCGCTCGTCGACGCGGCAGCTCTGGCTGGACGGCAAGCTGCCCGTGCTGTCGGTCTACACGCATCAGCCCCACGACCTGCCGGACGCGGAGCGGGGCCCGCTGGACCGGTTCCGCAACCTGATCGAGAGTTACGACCTCACCGGCGAGGAGGACTGCTCCTTCGCGGATCTCGGCATCGACTCGCTGGCGCTCGCCGAGCTGCGCTCCGATCTGCAGGCCCTGCTGGAGGAGCACGGCGCCGGGGAGCTGGCCGAGGAGGTCAACACGCGCCTGCTCCAGCGCCTGACGGTGGCCGAATTCTTCAGGCTGATGCGGCAGTTCGGTGAGGGGTCCGGGCAGCCGCTGGACGCGCTGCGCCAGGCGCTGGACCAGATCTCGACGGAGTACGAGGCCTACGAGGTCGCACGGATGCGGGCCGACGCCCAGCTGCCCCTGCCGGCGCTGCCGCCGGCGCGGCCGGGCGCGCCCAGCGACGTCCTGCTGACGGGCGCCACCGGGTTCCTGGGGCCGTTCCTGGTCGCCAGCCTGCTGGGCCGGACGTCATACACCGTGCACGCACTGATCCGCGCGACGGACGAGGCCCACGGGCTGGATCGGATCGTTGCGGCGTTGCGCAAGGCCCGGCTGTGGTCCCCGGCGCTGGAGGCCGAGGTCCGCAAGCGGGTGCGCGTGGTGTGCGGCGACCTCGCCGAGCCGCACCTGGGCCTCGGCGCGCCGCGATTCCGGCGGCTGGCCGAGGGCGTCGACGTCATCGTCCACAACGGCGCCCTGGTCAACTACGTCCGGACCTACGACGCCCTGCGGCCCGCCAACGTGGCCGGCACGCACGAGCTGCTGCGGCTGGCCATGACCGCCCACCGCAAGACCTTCCATCTGGTCTCCAGCACCTTCATCTACGGGTGGAGCGTCAAGCCGGTGGTGGGGGAGTCCGACGCCAACCTGGAGATGAACGCCCTGGACTTCGGCTACTCGCAGACCAAGTGGGTGGCCGAGCAGCTGGCCTTCGCCGCCCAGCGCCAGGGGCTCGACGTGCGCATCTTCCGGCCCTCGCTGATCTCACCGACCGCCGCGGGCTTCGGCAGCCAGGACGACATCCTGGTGCGCACGGTGGCGTTCATGATCGAGCACGGCGTCGCCGCCAATGCGCTCAACCAGCTCAGCCTGTTGCCGGCGGACCTGATCGCCGACCACATCGTGGCGCTGATGGAGTTGCCGGCCGGCGCGGGCGACGTGTTCAACATGACCGCCGACGACTACTACAACATGACCGACATAGCCCGGGTGCTGTCCGAGCGCTACGGCTACCGCTTCGAGTACCACGACATCCCGGCGTTCGCCGCCGAGATGAACCGGCGGTGCACCCCGCGCGACCCGATCTACCCGCTGGTCGACTTCCTCACCCGCTCGGCGGACAAGATCGCCGCGATGCGGGACAAGCGCTACGGCAACGCCCAATACCAGCGTGCGCGCGCGCTGGCCGACGTGCGGCTGCGGGAACCGGCGCTGACCGAGACGGTCGAGAATCTCGTCCGGTTCTTGCGGAGTGAGGGCCTGATCACCGAGGCTGAGGCCGAGGCGCAACGCAGCGCTTAGCGCCGCAACGACCAAGGGGGTCCACCATGTTCACCGTCGACGACCAGGCGACGGGTCCGCACGACGCATCGCTCGACCACGAGCGCATCGTCCTGCAGGCGCGTGACGTCGACTTCGACTGGGCGGCGCTGCCGTTCTACTACGTACCGGGCGAGCCCTTCACCACCCACTTCTGCAACGTGCTGCACCTGCTGCTGCCGGCCGGCGAGGAGTTCATCGTCGACGCGTTCAAGAACACGCTGCCGCTGATCAAGGACGATCAGCTGCGGCTGGACGTGCAGGGCTTCATCAGCCAGGAGGCCATGCATTCCCAGGCGCATGCGGGGGTGCTCGACCACTTCGCGGCCAAGGGGGTGGACGTCACGCCGTTCACCGACCAGATGGCCTGGCTGTTCTCCCGGCTCATCGGCGACCGGCCCGGGTGGGGACGGCGGCGACGGCAGAGCTGGCTGCTCGAGCGGGTGTCGATGGTGGCGGCCCTCGAGCACTACACCGCCATCCTGGGCGAGTGGATCCTGGACACCCCGCAGCACGACGCCTTCGGTACCGACCCGGTGATGCTGGACCTGCTGCGCTGGCACGGCGCCGAAGAGGTCGAACACAAGGCGGTCGCGTTCGACACCATGAAGCACCTGCGCGCCGGGTATTGGCGGCAGGTGCGCACCCAGCTGCTGGTGACGCCGGCGCTGCTGTGGTTGTTCATCCGCGGCGTGCGGTTCATGTACTCGGTCGACCCGTACCTGCCGCCCGGCAGCAAGCCGCACTGGCGCGACTACTTCAGCGCGGCGCGGCGCGGCCTGGTGCCCGGGCCCTTCCAGTTCCTGCGGGTCATCGGCGCCTACTACACGCCGAGCTTCCACCCGTCCAAACTGGGCGGGGTGGGCCGCGCGGTCGACTACCTGGCCCGCTCACCCGCGGCCCGCGCGGCGCACTGAGCCTCGGGTGCACGCACGAATGACTCAGTCCAGCACCGTAATCGCGTCGGACGGCGTATCCCTGGCCGTGCACGCCCACTCGGAGATCGACCGAACGCGCCCGACGATCCTGGCGATCCACGGCTACCCGGACACCCACCACGTGTGGGACGGGGTCGCCGAGGAGCTCGGTGGCCGCTTCAACTTCGTGGCCCTCGACGTGCGGGGCGCCGGCGACTCGTCCGAGCCTGCGCGGCGCTCTGACTACCGGCTGCCCCAACTGGTTTCGGACATCGGCGCGGTGATCGACAGCCTCGGGGTGGACCGGGCGCACCTGATCGCCCACGACTGGGGTTCCATTCAGGCCTGGGCGGCGGTCACCGACGACAAGGTGATGCCCAAAGTAGCCTCGTTCACGTCGATCTCCGGCCCGCACCTGAACTACGCGGGCAAGTTCCTGCGGTCCGCGCGCACGCCCCGCGGCGTTTTCGACGTGCTCAAGCAGGCCCTGGCCTCGTCGTACATCTGGTTTTTCCTGTGCCCTGGGCTGCCGGAACTGGCGATCTGGTCGCGCATCAGCGTGAGCGTGTTCGCCGCGGTGGAATTCATCGGCCGGCCCCGCGGCGAACGCCGGCGGCGCGCGGCCGGCACCCGGTCGACCCGCGACTACCTCAACGGGCTCAACCTGTACCGCGCCAACATGCCTGGGCCATTCCTGTTTCCGGGAGAGGACCTGCCGCAGACGACCGTCCCGGTGCAGGTGTTGGTGGCTCGCCGGGACTACTTCGTGTCGCCACCGCTGCAGCGGTTCACCGGTTCGATACCGCGGCACGGCAGGGTCGTCCCGATCGAGGGCGGACACTGGGTGGTGTCCTCGCACCCCGACGTCATCGCCAAGCTCACGGCCGAGTGGGTCGACCAGGCCGGCGGCAGCGGTCAGGCCTAGGGAAGTGACTATGGCACAGACGATTTGGAGTAGCAGGCCCGCCGACCTGTACGGTCGCCGCAAGCGCGACCGGCTCTACACGGCGTTGTGGGGGGTGGGCACCCTGTTCGGCGGCCTGGCGTCCGCCTCGCGGTGGGCCCCGTCGCGCGTCGTTGCGGTGCAGCGAACCACCACCGCGGTGGTCACCAAGCGCGAACTCCTCACGCCCGACGTGGTGGCGCTGACGTTCGCCGACGCGCAGGGCGGATTGCTGCCGTCCTGGACTCCCGGCGCGCACATCGACATTCGGCTGGCGTCGGGCCGCCGCCGCCAGTATTCGCTGTGCGGTCCGCCCGGGCGGCGCACCGACTACCGCATCGCGGTCCGCCGGATCGCCGACGGTGGCGGCGGCTCGATCGAAATGCACGACAGCTTCGACGTCGGCGACACAATCGAGTTCGAGGGGCCCCGCAACGCGTTCTACCTCGTCACCGATGAACGCGAGGTGCTGTTCGTGGTCGGCGGCATCGGCGTGACACCGATCCTGCCGATGGTGCGGCTCGCCCAGCAGCGCGGAATCGATTGGCGCGCTGTGTATGCCGGGCGCAGCCGGGAGGACATGCCGCTGCTCGGCGAGTTGCTCGCGGTCGCGCCCGACAGGGTCACCGTGTGGGCTGACGACGAGCGCGGCCGCATGCCCACCGCCGCGGAACTGCTCGCCGGCGCCGGGCCGACGACGGCCGTCTACGTGTGCGGCCCGACGGCCATGCTGGAATCGGTGCGCACCGCGCGCGACCAACACGCGGACGCGCCGCTGCATTACGAGCGCTTCGGCCCGCCGCCCGTCGTCGACGGCGTGCCGTTCGAGCTGGAACTCGCCCGTTCCCAGCGGGTGCTCAGCGTGCCGGCGAACCGGTCGGCGCTCGACGTCATGCGCGACGGCGACCCGACGACCGCCTACTCCTGCCAGCAGGGCTTCTGCGGCACATGCAAGGTGAAAGTGCTTGCCGGAAAAGTCGATCGGCGCGGGCGCACCGCAGAGGGGGACGGCGAAATGCTGGTCTGCGTCTCCCGGGCGCACGGTGACCGGCTGGTGATCGACGCCTAGATACGCGGGTGCGCCGGGTAGGCGTGCACGAGTGCGCTGTCGAGCCTCGGCACCGCGTGCGTCAGCTCGTGTTCGGCGTCGTGAGCGATGCGGTGGGCATCCTCGAGGCTGGCGCCGGGGTCGATGTCGAGTTCCGCGTCGGCGTGCAGGCGGTGCCCTATCCAGCGCATCCGGATGCTGCGCACGCCGCGGACCCCGGGCCGGGCCGCCAGGGCGGCTTCCGCGGTGTCGACGAGCTCGGGGTCCACGGCATCCATGAGCCGGCGGAAGATGTCTCGGACCGCCCCGCGCAGCACCGCCAGGATCGCCAGCGTGATGACCAGTCCGACGATCGGGTCGGCCAGCGGGTAGCCGAGGGCGACCCCGCCGGCTCCGAAAAGCACCGCCAGCGAGGTGAATCCGTCGGTGCGGGCGTGCAGGCCGTCGGCGACGAGGGCGGCCGAGCCGATGCGGCGACCGATCCGGATCCGGTAGACGGCGACGACCTCGTTGCCGATGAAGCCGATCAGGCCGGCGGCGGCAACCCAGCCCAGGTGCTCGATCGCGACTGGGTGAATCAGCCGCCGGATGGCTTCGTAGCCGGCGATGACCGCCGACATGGTGATCATGCCGATGACGAACAGGCCGGCGAGATCCTCGGCCCGGCCGAAGCCGTAGGTGTAGCGCCGGGTGGCCGCGCGGCGACCCAACGCGAAAGCGATCCAGAGCGGTACGGCGGTCAGCGCGTCCGAGAAATTGTGGATCGTGTCGGCGGCCAGGGCGATCGACCCGGAAACGACCGCGATGACCACCTGCACGAGCGCGGTCGCGCCGAGCCCGAGCAGACTGATCTTGACCGCGCGGATGCCGACGGCGCTGGTCTCCAGGGCCGCGTCGACGCTGTCGCCGGCGTCGTGGCTGTGCGGGGCGAAAAATCGCGTGACGATACCGCGAAGCCCATGGTCGTGCTCGTGCACATGACCATGACCACCGGTGCTCATCGCGGCCCTTTCCCGATTACCTGCGTGCATACGCAGATAGTAAGTCATTCGGTCGTCCGGTGCGAGCGCGGCGACCCACGCCAGCCGCTCCGGGCATGGCAGCTGATGGATCCCGTAGCCCGCGCCGATCAGCTCCGCGACCGCCTCCGCCACCGCGCCCGATCGGGTGGCGCCGCCGGCGCGGATCGGCTTTTCGGCCGCGCCCCGCCCCGATCGGAACGATGCAATCACGGGACTTCCGCCCCTAGGTCCGGCGGGGCGCCGAGAACTACCGTCGGCGACACAGCGAGACGATCGACGCCACAACAGCGAGGTTGACCATGCATCAGGCTAGAGGGCTGGCGGTCGCGGTCTGCACGGCCGCACTGCTGGTGGCGGCATGCTCGAGCCGCCCGGCGCCGCCGGCATCGTCATCTGCCTCTCCGTTGGCCGATTCCACCCGATCGAATGCGTTGGCGGCCATGCACGGCGAGGCGCTCGCCCACGCGAAGTACCTGGCGTACGCCACCCAGGCACAGCAGGCCGGGCGGACGCAGGTTGCGCGGGACTTCACCGAAGCCGCGCAGACCGAGCACATGGATCACTTCGCCCGCGAGGCCGATCTGGTCGGGCTGGGCAGCGATATCAAGGCCAACCTGCGTGACGCGATCAACGGCGAGACCAACGAAGCCAACACCATGTACCCGGGCTTCGCCAAGCAGGCCACCGCTGACAACGACCCGGCCGCGGCCTCGGCTTTCAGCGAGATCGGCGCCGACGAGGCGACCCACCTCAAGGACTTTCAGGCCGCACTCGACGCGGTGAGCGGTCCCGGCGGCGGCGCGTCGGTGCCCCCGGGTGCAACGCCGGCGCCGGTGGCCATCACCGCCGGACCCCCGCGGTCGTCCGGGACCACGCTGGCGAATCTGCGCACGGCGATGCAGGGCGAGGCATTCGCCTACGCCAAATACATGCGCTATGCCGATCAGGCACGACGAGACGGCAACTCGGCTGTGGCGCAGCTCTTCACGAACACCGCGAACTTCGAGTTGAACGAGCATTTCGCGATGCTGGCCACGCTCGCCGGGCTGGTCTCCACCGACACCAACGCGAACCTGCAAGAGGCGATCAACGGCGAACAGCACGAGGCCGACGTGATGTATCCCGACTATGCGCGCCAAGCCGATCAGGCGGGAAACCCGGCCGCCGCCAACCTGTTCCGGGAAATCGCCGGCGACGAGAAGACGCACCAGCAGATGTTTCAAAAGGCGCTGGCCGCGTCATGACCGCGACCGTCGAATAGGGGCGAGGTCACCGACTTAGAACGGAACCGACGTGTCAGTCCCCGAGGAAGTGTCGTTTCAGTCCGGTGGGGTGCGGTGTGCGGGCGACCTCTACCGGCCCGCCACCGCGGGCGACGGACTCGCCTGCGTGGTGATGGGGCACGGCGGCAGCGCCACCAAGCGCCTCGGCCTGCCCGCCTATGCCGCGAAGTTCACCGCGGTGGGCGTGGCGGTGCTGGCGTTCGACTACCGGAATTTCGGGGCGAGTGCGGGCGAGCCGCGTCAAGTCATCGACGTCGCCGGACAACGGGACGACTACCGGGCGGCGGTCCGGTACGTGCGCGGCCGTGACGACATCGATCCGTGCCGCGTCGCCCTGTGGGGCACGTCGCTGAGCGGCGGCCACGTGCTCGCGGTGGCGGCCGCCGACCCCGCCATCGCCGCGGTGGTGTCGCAGGTGCCGCTGATCGACGGCTGGCACCGCGGGCGCACGCTCCGCGAGCGGCTCAACTGGGACGTGACTTGGCGGACAGCGCAATTCGTCGTCGCGGCGGTGTGCGACTTGGCCGGCGCGAAGTTGGGCCGGCCGCCGCATCTGGTTCCCGTGGTCGCCGATTCCGGTGCGGCCGCCGTATTCACCGAGCCCGAGGCGAGGGCCGCGTTCGAGGCGCTGGGGGGCGAAGCCGTCGGCTGGCGCAATGCGCTGGCTCCCCGCATGCTGTTCGCGTTGCCGCGCTACCGCGAGGGGACCGCCGAGCGGCTTCGGATGCCCGTCCTGATGTGCGTGGGGGACCACGACCAGCAGGCGTCGCCCAGGTTCGCGACCCGCGTCGCGTCGGGGATGAAAAACGTTGAGCTGCACCGGTATCCGGTCGGGCACTTCGACGTCTACACGGGCGCGCTGTTCGAGGAGATCAGCTCGGTGCAGGCGGAATTCCTGCGCCGCCACCTGATGCGGGATCCGCGATGAGGGCGACGAAGTTCTACGACCAGGGACCCGGATAGTGGCCGTCCTGGTCCTGCACCATCACGATGTCCTTGCAGTCTCCCTTGAGGGCGGCGGCGTTCTCGCCGCGGCACACCAGCGTCCAGCCCGATATGCGCGCGAAGGGCCGCACGGACCAGGTGGTCGCGATCGGTTCGGTCGCGGGCAGGGCGAGCACGGCAAACGCATTGCCGACCTTGGTGATGTAGAGGTGGTCTTCGAAGAACGCCACCTTGGCGATCCCCATCTGCTTCGCCTCGTCGCGCGTCTTCAGGAAGTCCCATTGCTGGCTGCGCAGGTTCCACACCCCGAATCCGAACGAAGAGTCGTCCGAATCGTGGGCGTCGACGAACAATTTTCCGTCGGACAACGTCGCGGACAGCCCGCCGCCGGGAAGGCGATCGGAGTCGCCGATCTTGATGACGGCCTTGGCGTTCAGGTCGTAGAACATGGTCGACAGCACCGGGGGATGGTAGGAATCCCAGTGCGTGATCTGCACGAGTTTGTCCGGGCCGTCGGATAATTCGGCGTCCACGCTGCGGACGTCGTTGTCCTGGTAGATCGGCTCTCCGCTGGGGCGCCGCAGCTCGGCGCCCGACGTCTTGGCGGGGTCGGTGTTGCGTTGAAAGGCGAGGATGTCCTGCCAGGCGCGTCCGGACTGCGGGTCGTTCCACGGCACCGACAGGTCGGTGCCGGACAGGATCACGGTCCGCGGCGGGGAGGTGGGGGCGCGCCCGTCGGTGAAGGCGTTGATCCACGCCACGCCCGACGCCGTCGAGGCCAGCCCCCAGTCCTTCGCCGCGGTCAGCTTCAGATCCGGGGTCGGCGGTTGCAGTTCCTTGGTCGCCAACGGCTGCGTGCCCTTGAAGTCGTAGGCGTACGCGGTCGTCTTGGTGGCTTCGGGCTGTTGCGGTTGCCCGGGTTTGGCGGTCGTGACGAGGTAGACGACCCGCATATCGTCCGCGGTGCCCGTCAGCGCGCAGATGGCGCCGGTGAGGTTCTCGCCGGGGGCGACCGCGGGTACGCCCGGCGCGACGTATTGCCCGGTCTTCGGGTCAAAAATTTTGGGCCGGATGTCCTCGAGTGCGGATTTGCTGACCGAAATTTTGTCGGGGCAGCCGAAGTACGCCGTTCCGCCGTAGCTTTTCCAGTCCTTTTCCAGCGGACCCGTGATCGGCGCGGGCGCCGGGGCGGTGCCGGCGGCCTTTTTCTGCGCGGAAGTCGAGGTGGTCGGTGTCGCCGCGGGCGGGGACGCGGTTTCCGAACAGGACACCAGGGCCAGGCAGGCGGTCGACGCGACCAGGGCACGCCGCATTTTGGGCAGAGTTTGCCCCGTGAACGCCCGCATCGAAAACCCCCGTTAAGTTCGTGTAACCAACGAGCGTAAAGCGGGCGGGGGTCGGCCGCGACTTGTGTCAGGCGGTCTTCGTCACACCGTGTTGCCCGGCCCGGCGCCATTGGCGGCGAGCAGACGCAAACTCGCGCTACTACGGGCGGGAGAATGCGAGTATGCGTCTGCTCGCGCGGGTGCTTACCGGTCGAACTCGATGGGCAGGCTCCTGGGGCCGCTGAGGCTCACCATCGGTTTCCACGGGACCGGTCCCGCGGTGCGCGGGTTGAGCAGGCGGCCCGCGACGACGTTCAGCGCTTCGGCGATCTCCCGCCGCGCCAGGTTGGCGCCCAGGCAGTAGTGCACCCCGCCGCCGAAGGTCAGGATCGGCGGCGCCCCCTCGCGCGTGATGTCGACCCGGTCCGGGTCGTCGTAGACCGCCGGGTCGCGGTTGGCGGCGGCGGTGTTGACCAGGACCATCGTGCCGGCGGGAAACAGGTAGCCGTCCACCTCGGCATCCTCGGCCACCAGCCGAAGCGTTCCGCACGCGATCGGCGAGTGGCGCATCGTCTCCTCGACGGCGCGCATCGCGAGTTCGGGGTGTTCCTTGAGCAGGGTCCACTGCCCGGGGTGCTCGCACAGGACCTGCACCGAGGCCGCCACCTGGTTGCGGGTGGTGTCCGTCCCCGCCAGGAGGAGGCCGCCCGCAAGCATCCGCAGTTCGGCGGTGTCGAGCCGGTCGCCTGGAAAAGTCGGGTCCTCGGCGCGGATCAGGTCGGAGAGCAGATCGTCGGTCAGGCTGTGCCGCCGCCGCGCGACCATCTCGTCGACGTAGTCGTCGAGCTCCCCCCACGCCCGCATCACGACGGGCTCGACCTCCCGGATGTCGACGCTGAAGCTGAAGGCCTTGAAGACGTCGTCGGCCCACAACGAAAACTGTTGCCAGTCCTCGCGGGGAGCGCCGAGCAAGGCGCAGATGATGGGGACGGGGTAGGGGCGGGCGAGGTCGGTGACGACGTCGCAGCGACCCGCGTCGATGACGCGGTCGACCAACCCGTTCATCACGTCGACCATGGTGTCGTGCAGCCGCAGGGTCGCGCGCGGCGTGAACGCCTTGGACGTCAGGCTGCGCAACCGGTGGTGCGCGTCCCCTTCCAGGCACAGCAGACTGTTGACCACCTTGTCCCACAGCGGGCCCGACGTCACGCCCTGGGCGAGCAGGTTGATCCCGGGTGGGATCTGGAACCGCGCGTCGCGAAGCACCGAGCGGACGAGGTGGTAGGACAGGACTTCGGGTCCATAGGGTCCGATCGCCACGGGCGCACGCCGTTGCGCCGCCTGCAGGCGCGGATAGACCTCGGCGGGGGTTTCCTCGGCGTCGTAGGTCAGCGTCGGCAGATCGGCATCGAAAACGCTTGTGGGAGCGGTACCGACGGTCATGACGGTCTCCTCGAGGTCGCGCGGGCCACCGGCCCGCGACAACTTTCACACAATGTATGGCCGTGCCGGGAAGCTGTCAACGATCCGCGGGTACGCGCCGCGCGATACGCCATACAAAAACGACGGGATGTGTGGCGACTACCCGTTTCGCCGGCCGCGGACCAGTTGGCCGCCGATCAGCGCCACCGCGAACACGCCCCCGGTGACCCCCGAAACCAGCAGGGGCAGTTGGCCGTTGGCGCCCCACAGGAAACCGGCCCACAACCCCGCCACCAGGACGGCCAGCCCGATGCCGCCCTGGAACACGCCCTGCGCGCTGGCCTGGTGCTCCGGGTCGACCAGCCCCGAAATCCAGGCCTTCCCGACCCCATCGGTGCACCCGGTGAACATTCCGTAGGCGCCGATCAGCAGCCATGCCGTCACGATGTCGGTGGTCAGACCCAGCCCGATGTAGCCGATGGCGAAGAATGCCAGGCCGACGCCGAACAGCGCCGGCCGGCCTATCCGGTCGGCCAGCGATCCGGCCGGGTAACTGGCCAGGGCGTACACCGCGTTGTATCCGACGTATGCCAGGATCACCCCGACCACCGAGAAGCCAATCTCGTTGAGGCGCAACAACAACAGGGCGTCGGGGAAGTTCACCACGCTGAAGACCACCAGGAGTGCGGTCACCCGCCAATACGGCTGCGGCAGCGAACGCACGCCGGACCACATGGACTTCCGGCGCGCTCGCGGTCGGCCGTCACGCCGCTCGCGCACCAGCAGCACCAGCGCCACGGACAACACGGCCGGCACGATGGCGACGTACAGCAACGGCGCGATGCGGTGGTCCAGCAGCTCGTAACCCACCAGCCCGAGCAGCGGGCCGAAGACGGCGCCGAAGGTGTCCATCGCGCGATGGAAGCCGAAGACCCGGCCGCGCAGGGCGTCGTCCACCCCGTCGACCAGCAGCGCGTCGCGCGGCGCACCGCGGACGCCCTTGCCGAGCCGGTCGACGACGCGACCGGCCAGCACGCCCGGCCACGCCGCGGCTACCGCGATGAGGACCTTCCCGAGCGCCGCCATCCCGTACCCGGTGGCGATCAACGGGCGGCGCGCGAACCTGTCGCCGAGCGGGCCCGACGCCAGCTTCGTCAGGGACGCGGCGCCCTCGGCCGCGCCCTCGACGGCTCCCACCACCGACGGCGGCGCGCCCAGCACCGCCGTCAGGTAGATCGGCAGCAGCGGGTACAGCAGCTCGCTGGCGGTGTCCTGCAGGAACGAGACCCCGGAGAGCACCCGGACGTTGCGGGTGAGCCAATGGGGCCGCGGTGCAATCTCACTGCGGCGCACGAAGCCGGACCATACGCGTCGTCGACGTCTCGTCCAACTCCACCACATCGGACCGGGACCGCAGGAAATCGCTGAATGACCGGAATCCCAGAGACCTTTCGCTGAAGGACGGGTCCATCCGCTTCATCTGCGCCTTCACCGCGGAGTTGTGCAGCCAGTCGGCGTCGTCCTTCTCGAGGCCGATCTGCAGCGCGCGCGTCAGCAGCGCCGTGGCGGCGGCCTGTGGGTCCGGCGGTTCGGGTTCCTGGGGTTCGGCCGCCTTGCCGCGCCCGCCGCGTCGCTTCGACGCCTTGGTTTCCGCCTCGCCGTCCGCGCCCTGCGGTTCGAGCGCCGGCACCCCGGGCAGCGAGTCGTAGACGACGAACTCGTCGCAGGCCGCCGCCAGCGCCCGGCTGGACGCCCCGGCCACCCCGATGCCGACGACGTACCGGCCGAGCCTCTTGCAGCGCTGGGCCAGCGGAATGTAGTCGGAGTCGCCCGCCACGATGACCACGTGGGTGAGGTCGGGCAGCCGGAACATGTCCTCCACCGCGTCGACGGCCAGGCGGATGTCGGCCCCGTTCTTGCCGTAGGCCGCCGCGGGGAACAACTGCACCAGGTCGACCGCGCGGGCCACCAGCTGCCCGCGGTATCCGGCGTTGATGTCCGCCGACCAGTCCGCGTAGGCCCGGGTGAGCACCAGGATCCCGAATGACGACGCGAAGTCGAGGATCGCGCCGACGTCGACGGTGGACCGGTCCAGCCGGTTGGCATACTGCTCGAGCCCCTTGGCCTTGTCGCGCTGGAACGAGCTGCGGCCGTTGACCTGGTCGTATCGCGAGATCACGATGTTGTCGAAGTCGAGGTAGACGGCCACGCGGGCGGCAACCGGTTCGGTCATGGTCTAGATCATCGCTGAGGCGTCCGGCACTGTGGAGGCCGGAAGCGGTTTCCGTCACGATTCGGCCGATCGCGGCCCTAAGCGCCGCCCCAGCGGGTACACCCGGGGAATGAGTGAGTTGAAGTTTCTCGAGCTGCACGGTGATCGCGTGGCCTACCGCGACGAGGGTGAGGGAGAGGTGCTCCTGCTCATCCACGGCATGGCCGGCAGTTCGGAGACGTGGCGGTCGGTGATACCGCCGCTGTCCAAGAAGTTCCGGGTCATCGCCCCCGACCTGCTCGGTCACGGCGAATCGGCGAAACCCCGCACCGACTATTCGCTGGGCGCCTTCGCGGTCTGGCTGCGTGACCTGCTCGACGAGCTCGGCGTCAGCCAGGCCACCCTGGTCGGTCAGTCGCTCGGCGGCGGGGTCGCGATGCAGTTCGTCTACCAGCACCCCGACTACGCCAAGCGGTTGATTCTGATCAGCAGCGGCGGCCTGGGTCCCGACGTCGGCTGGGTGCTGCGGCTGCTGTCGGCGCCCGGCGCCGAGCTGGTGCTGCCGATCATCGCGCCCAAGCCCGTGCTGGCCGTCGGCAACCGGCTCAGGTCGTGGCTGCGCGGCGCCGGCATCCACTCGCCGCGCGGCGCCGAGATGTGGAGCGCGTACTCGTCGTTGTCCGACGGCGAGACCCGGCAGTCGTTCCTGCGCACGCTGCGATCGGTGGTCGACTACCGAGGCCAGGCGGTCAGCGCGCTGACCAGGCTGCGGCTGCGGGAGGACCTGCCGGTCATGGCGATCTGGGGCGAGCGCGACGCCATCATCCCGGTCGATCACGCGTACGCCGCCCACGAGGCACGCACCGACGCCAGGCTCGAGATCCTGCCCGACGTCGGCCACTTCGCGCAGGTGGAGGCGCCCAATCAGGTGGTGGAATTGATCGAGGACTTCATCGCGACCGCCGACCGGCACGAATCGGGGAGCGCCCAGCTGCCCCTGCCGTAAAATTTGGGGCGATGCGCACAGCGGCGCGTACGGCACTTCCGCCGGGGCCCCGGCTGCCCCGGGCGGTGCAGGCCGCTCTGATGCTGCAGCGTGGGTCGCACTTCGTCGCCGCCTGCCGCCGTCGCTACGGCAGCGTGTTCACCCTGCGCGTCGCGGGGATGGGCACGCTGGTCTATCTGGCCGACCCGGCCGACGTCAAGACGGTGTTCGCCGGCGACCCGCGCGTCTTCCATGCCGGCGAGGCGAATTCCATCCTGAGCGGTCTGCTGGGCGACACCTCCCTGCTGGTGATCGACGAAGACGTCCACCGGGATCGCCGCCGCCTGATGCTGCCGCCCTTTCACCGCGACGCCGTCGCGCGCCAGGCCGGCCTGATGGCCGAGATCGCGGCGGCGAACATCGCGACGTGGCCGGTGGGCGCCAATTTCGCGGCCGCGCCGAAGATGGCGGAGATCACCCTGGAGGTGATCCTGCGGACGGTCATCGGCGCCACGGACCCCGCCCGGCTCGCCGCCCTGCGGGCGATCATGCCGCGGCTGCTCAGCGTGGGGCCGTGGGCGACGCTGGCGCTGGCGAAGCCGGCGCTGCAGCGCTACCGGCCGTGGCGGGGGCTGCGTCGCACGATGGCCGAGGCCGACCGCCTGCTGTACGCCGAGATCGCCGAACGCCGCGCGGATCCCGGCGTGGCCGAACGCACCGACGTGTTGGCGATGCTGGTGCGGGCCGACGACGGCGGGCGCACGATGTCCGACCGCGAACTGCGGGATCAGCTGATGACCTTGCTGGTGGCCGGCCACGACACCACGGCGAACGGCTTGTCCTGGGCGCTCGAGCGGTTGACCCGCCACCCGGACGTATTGGCCAGGGCCGTGGCCGCGGCCGAGGCCGGTGCCGCGGGCGATCCGGCCGGCGACGAGTACCTCGACGCGCTGGTGAAGGAGACGTTGCGGGTCCGGCCGGTGGTTTTCGACGTGGGCCGGGTGCTCACCGAACCGGCCGACGTCGCCGGCTACCGGCTGCCCGCCGGGGTCATGGTGGCCCCCGGTATCGGGCTGGTGCACACCAGCGCCGCCGTGTACCCGGATCCGCACCGATTCGACCCGGACCGGATGCTCGGCGCCACCCTGAGCCCGACGACCTGGTTCCCGTTCAGCGGCGGCAACCGCCGCTGCCTGGGCGCCGGCTTCGCCATGGTCGAGATGCGGGTGGTCCTGCGCGAGATCCTGCGCCGCGTCGAGCTGGACACCACTGCCGCGCCCGCCGAACGGCAGCGGCTGAAATTCGTTGTGCTCGTGCCGCATCGGGGCGCCCGCATCCGGCTCAGGGCGCTCAGGGACGTCCCCGCCCCGACGCCCGCGGCCCGGCCCGCCGGCTAGATGCCGTAATCCGGCAGGTCGAAGTCGTCGATCACGGTGCTGGCGAAAAGCCTTGCCATCGGAGCGAAGTTCATGGTGCGCATGGCCACGATGCGGAACCACAGGCCGAAGCGGGTCTTCGTCGCGAAGAACGGAATGTTCTTCTCCGCACCGGATTGCTTGGACTTGATGAAGGGGCGCAGGCGCGCCTCGTAGGCATCGAAGGCGCGGCGGTGGTCGCCGCCGGCCCGCGCCAACTCTCCGGCCAGCACGTAGGCCTCGGTCATCGCCAGGCCGGTGCCCTCGCCGCCCAGCAGCGAAATGCACGCGGCCGCATCGCCGATCAGCAGCGTCCGGCCGCGCGACCAGCGATCCATGCGGATCTGGCTGACGACGTCGAAGTACAGGTCTTCAACGTCGTCGAGGGTCGCCAGGATCTCCCGGGCTTCCCAGCCGACGTCACGGAACTCGTTGCGCAGCTGGTCTTTCGGTGCCGCGATGGTGCCCTCGCGCGGTGCGCGGAAAATGAACAAAAACATGGTGCGGTCGTCGCGCAGTGCGCAACGTGCCAGTTGGTGGCCGGGAGTGGCGTACATGACGTAGACCAACTCGTCGCGGGGCCGGTAGCCGTCCACCACGCAGGCCGCGACCCTGCAACCGAGGTAGTGGTCGTAATCCTGCTCCGGCCCGAAGGCGAGCCGGCGCACGTTCGAGTGCAGCCCGTCGGCGCCGATCACCAGATCGAAATCGCGCGGCGCGCCCTTCTCGAAGGCCAGCCGGACGCCGTCGCTGTGCTCGTCGAGGGCGGTGATGCTGTCACCGAAGATCGTTTCGACCTAGCCCTCGATGGTGCGGTAGATGGCGGCGGCCAGGTCGCCGCGGGGCAGGCTGGTGAAGTCGTCGCCGACCATGCGGCTGAAGACCCTGGCGTCGACGTCGGCCAGGACCTCGCCCCGGGAGCCGACGGAATGCAGCCGCTGGATCTCGTATCCGGCGGCGCGGACCTGCTCTTCGACGCCCATGCGTTTGGCCACCTGGTAGCCGACGCCCCAGAAGTCAATCATGTAGCCGCCGGTGCGAAAGCCCGCGGCCTGCTCGATCAACGTCGGCGTGTGGCCGGTGCGATGCAGCCAGTGGGCGAGCGCAGCCCCGGCCACGCCCGCACCGCTGATCGCTATTCGCATGGTGACCTCTACGCTCGCACCCACTCCCAGGCGGTGTCCAGCCGTTCACGGTCGAATGTGCGCAATTCGCCGCTCATCAGCCACGCGGCGGCGACGTTGACGCACCATTGCTCCCAGCGTGGTGCGCCGACCACGGCCACCTTGGCAAAGTCGTTGCGGCGCTTGATGTCGAACACGGTGTTGACCCATGCCGCGCGCAGCGTCCACCCGTCGAAGGGCTCGTCGATGAGGAACAGCACCTTCGCCTTGGCGAAGCGGTCGAGCAGGGCCTGGACCGCGGGTTCAAGCACGTCGCGGTAATCGCCCACGGTCAGCTTGTTCGTCGCGCGCACGCCCAGCACGTCGCCGTCGCTGTCGCGCATGATCTCGATCATTCGTGGCCCCCCGATCGGGTGTACGGCGCGAACAGGGCATCGGCGTCGGCGGCCAAACCGGTTGGGGCATCGATTGTCACGACGAAGGCGTCGTCGTCTTCTTCGGTGTCGAAATGGAGAAACGGGCAGCACTGCCGTTCGCGACGCACCAGTTCGCGCGCCCGCGCGGCGGCCTCCGGCCGGTAGCGCAGCCGGATTCGGCAACCGTCGCGCCGGTAGCCGTCCAGCGCCGTCGCGTTGAGTTGTTCGATCCACGCGATCCGGGCCGCGCGGTCGGAGGCGGTCAGCGCGCAGGCAACCGCCGCGGGGTCCTGATTTTTCTGCATGGCTACAGGATCAGACCTCAAGCGGGTTGAGGGTCAAGACCGTGCGCGGGACGATGGACGGATGGGTCTCAAAATCGGCCAGCTCGCCGACGCGACCGGGACGACCGCGCCGACAATCCGCTACTACGAACACATCGGTCTTCTGCCCGACCCGCGGCGGGTCGGCGGCCAGCGCCGCTATGACGACGACGATGTGCGGCGGCTGACGTTCATTCGGCGCTGCCGCGACCTCGATTTCTCGGTGGAGCAGGTTCGCGATCTGGTCGCACTCGCCCACGACGCCGATCGCTCCTGCCTCGAGGCGCGTGACCTGGCCGAGCTTCACCTCGCCGCGGTGCGGGCGAAGCTCGCGGAACTACGGACCCTCGAAAGCCGCATCGCGGGGTTGATCACGGCCTCGAAGGCCGACTGCGGTGGCGAACCCGCCGCGGAATGCCTTGTGCTCGAAGGGTTCTGCCACCCCGGCTAGGCGCCCCGCCTACGCCGCCGGCTCTTCGATGAGCCGTTTGAGATAGCGCAACTCGGTGCGGGTGTGCTCGCGATCCTTTACGACACCGTTGAGCAAGTGCACGAAGGCGAAGGCGGCGACGCGCCCCACCAGGTGCCGCGGGAACGTGGCCCACACCCGCGCGCTGACGCGGGTGCTCGCCGCGTCGCTCGGTTCGACGCTCCAGGTCACACCCTCGCCCACGTCCAGCGAAACGCCGAACCAGCGGTAGCGGGCGTCGGCCTCCCAGGTGACCGCCGTGCCCGGGTCCACGGCGGTGATCGTCCCCTCGGCCACCCCGGGTATCCCGCCGATCTTCTCGGTGATCCGCAATCGCGCCCCGACCTGCGTCGCCGGCAAGGAGTCGAGGTGTTCGAGGCTTCCGTGCTCGCTGTTGGAAGCCAGCCACCAGCGGTCGATGTCGCTGAGCACGCTCCACACCCGCGCGTGGGGTGCCGCGATCACGACCGATTCGCTGAACTCGAACACGTTGAACACATCCTTTCACTCGTCGTGCGGCATCACCGCCACATTAGTGCATCCATGCGCATATGTGAATACATAGGGCGCGGTTCGCGACGCGTCTGTTTGGGATCGGTAGCGAACCCGGCGTGTCTTACTGCCAGCGCCGTAAAGCCGAGTCACGCAGAAGAGAAGCGCCCATGAGAATGACTGCGATCGTGGCGGGCGGCCTCGCCGCCGCCGCGCTGGCGACGGCGGCTTGCGGGCAGGCCGACGTCGCGCCG
>NZ_GG770553.1:1473112-1482943 GCF_000164135.1 Mycobacterium parascrofulaceum ATCC BAA-614
GCGGGCGGCCGCGGATCTCGGGGCGTCGTCGCTGCGCGAGGTCCAGGACCGCGGGCCGGCCGCCGCCGCCGCGGTGCGCGATCCCGTCGACGCCCGCCGGGCCCGCCACGTGCTGAGCGAGAACCAGCGGGTGCTGGATTGCGTTGCGGCGCTGCAGGATTCGGACTTCGCCGCGGTCGGACGGATCTTCACCGCGTCCCATGAGTCCATGCGTGACGACTTCGAGATCACGACCGAACACATCGACCTGATCGCCGACACCGCCGTGCGGGCGGGCGCCCTGGGCGCGCGGATGACCGGCGGCGGGTTCGGCGGCTGTGTGATCGCGCTGGCACCCACCGATCGCACCGCCGCCGTCGACGAGGCGGTGCGGCGTGCGGTGCGCGACGCCGGTCTCGAACAACCGGTCATCACCGCGACCCGGGCGGCCGCCGGCGCCGGACCGGCCTAGCCAACCACCGCGATGCCCCCGATTCTCGGCCGTAGCTGTAACGGGCCCAGCGATAGCAGTAACGTAACGGATATGCGGGGGATGACATGCGCGGTGTGCGGTGCCGGCTTCACGGCCCGGTCCGACGCGCTCTACTGCTCGTCGGCCTGTCGGCAGAAGGCGCATCGCGCCCGATCGGCGCGCCGGGCGGCCGCGCTGCGGGAGATCGTTCGGCGAAGCTTTCCGGCGAGCCGGTCCACGCACTCCGACGCCGGCAGGTCGCTGCAACTCGCCGCCGCCACCTCGGTGCGGCGGGCGCGCGAGCAGGTCGACCGATCACGCGAACTGTGTCGCGCGGCCGCGCTCCGGCTGGAGCAAAGCGACGCCGTCCGCGAACAGGTAAGCAAACAGTGGGCGGCGCGTTCGGCGCCGGGCACGGGGCGTGCGTCGTGGCCTGGGAACTAGACGGGCAGACGGCGGCGGTCGAGGAGGCCCTGGCCGGCGGCACGCCGCAGCGGGCCGGCTGGTTTCGCTTCTACTTCACCGACCAGCGCTGGGAATGGTCCGATCAGGTGCACCGGATACACGGCTACGAACCGGGAACCGTGACGCCCACGACGGAGCTGGTGATCGCCCACAAGCATCCCGCCGATCGCGACCGGCTGGCCGCCAGCATCAACGACATGATCGAGCACCGGCAGCCGTTCAGCACCAGGCATCGCATCGTCGACACCCGCGGGAACACCCGTGAGGTGGTCGTCGTCGGGGACCAATTCTGCGACGACGACGGCGACGTCATCGGCACGCACGGCTTCTACGTCGACGTCACGCCGACGTCCACCCGCAAGCGCGAGGAGAACATCAGCGCGAAGGTCGCCGAGATCACCGAGCGCCGCGGCGCCATCGACCGGACCAAGGGGATGCTGATGCTGGTCTACGGCGTCGACGAGATGGCGGCGTTCAACCTGCTCAAGTCGCTGTCCCAGGTGCGCAACATGAAGCTGGCCGTGCTCGCCGAGCAGATCGCCAAGGACTTCTCCGACCTGGGCAAGGAGGTCATCGCGTCGCGCTCGCGGTTCGACCGGCGCCTGCTGACCGCGCACCTGCGGGTCTCCGCGTCGGACGGGTAGCGGTTAGCCGGCGCGCGTCAGGCGCACCGCCCCCAGGTGCATCCGGTCGACCGCCTCGGCGAACTCCTCGCGCGTCGGTACGCGTTGGTCGCGGAACTTCAGCCCGATCATGCGCTGGGCGCGCTGGGCCCCGTAGGACTCGGCGCAGCGCAGGAAGAGGTCGGACACGACGGCGCGGTCCCGGATCAGCTCGCCGCGCATCGCGGTCGTCTTGCCGTCGTAGACGACCTGCACCGCCGCGCCGCCGCGGAAATTCTGCTTCCACGGTGCGCCGGTGAGCGCGTAGAGCTGACCGTCGATCACGTGGGCGCTCACCGGAAGTGAGAACGGCCGGCCCGTCTTTCGGCCGGTGAAGCTCAGCACCATCAGCTGCTTGCGGGCGGGGCCGGCGAGCGGGGTGCGCAGCAGGAAACCCAGCATCGGGTTGACGACGCGCAGCAGCGCCGAAGGTGGGTGGCCGGCGTCGATCGCATGCGGCTGCTCTGCCATGCGCTTACCGTACGGCCAATCGGCCGCGCGGCCTAGCGCCGCGGGGCCGGCGTCAGGGGGTGATGGTGGTCTGGTCGTCGATGATCTTCGTGACGTCCAGCAACGGGCCCGAATCGGCCTCCGGACCCTCGGCGTTGAGCTGCAGCACATAGACCGCGTCCTGGCCGGGGATCACCACAGTCTTCTGCGCGATCATCCGAGTCTTGCCGTCCCGCTGGTAGGTTCCGCCGATCTGCCACGCCTGGAAGCCGCCGAGCGTGGACGCCTTGCCGTCACCGCTGCCCTCGTACCCGGGCAGGTTCTGCACCTCGCCCGGCGCGTACTGGAGGATCTTCGCCGGGTCCACGTCGCCGGTGAACTTGGAGAACAGCGCCGAGACGGTCGGCGGGTCGGCGGGGTTGCCGGGCTGGGTCATGACGATGCCGCCGTACGACGTGCCGGCGTTCTGGTTGAGCTGCCAGCCGTTGGGCACGGGCAGGTCGACGTTAGGCCCGGGATCGCCGTGGTGAACGGGTGTCTCGGTGATGTGGTTGTCCTTGACGTAGTCGGCGATCGTGTATTTGGCCTTCGCGGCCGGCGCCGCACTGGAGGCAGTCGTCGTCGACGCCGAGGTGGAGGCGGTCGTCGAGGTCGACGACTGGCCACCGGATTTGTGGTCGTGGCCGCAACCGACGAGCGCCAAACTCAGCGCGACAGAAACGGTTGCTAGCGGCAAATGTTTCATTAATCCAATCTCCCGAAAATTGGGGCCGGTACCAGCGCCGGCCGCGCCGAAATGACAGTATCCGAAATGCCGTAAGAGTTTGCCAGAAATGCGCGGTACTTCCGGCCGCACCGAAGCGTGCCGCAAATCGTTACCCCGTTCGGCCGGAAAACACCCACCCAGTACACCGCCGTCCAGTAAGAGACAGGTATGCGGTCACGAAGGGCCCTCGTCGCACTGCTGGCGGCGTCGGTCGTCTTCATGGCGTTCGTCGCCGCCGCGCCCCCCATGGCCTACGACGGCGAGCCCGCCCTCGTGGCCGACCCGGCCGACCACGTCGCCACGCTGATCGGCACCGGGACCGGCGGTGCGACGGTCGGGGAGATCAACAACTTCCCCGGCGCCACCGTGCCGTTCGGCATGGTGCAGTACTCGCCCGACACGGTGGGCAACTACGCCGGGTACAACTACGACAACCCGCGCTCTACCGGGTTCAGCATGACCCACGCCTCGGTGGGGTGCGCCGCGTTCGGTGACATCTCGATGTTGCCGACCACCAACGGAATCGGCTCGCAACCGTGGAAATCGTGGGAACGGATCGCCCACGACGACACCGAACGCGGCATGCCCGGCTACTACACGGTGCGGTTCCCGGGCACCGGGGTGAGGGCGGAACTCACCGCCGCCACGCGCACGGGTGTGGGCCGGTTCAGTTACCCGCGCAACGGACGACCCGCCGTGTTGCAGGTGCGCTCGGGCGCGTCACTGGCGGGCAACTCCCGCGCGACGATTCAGATCGGGGAGGACAACACCACGATCACCGGCTGGGCCACCAGCGGCGGATTCTGCGGCAAGAACAACACCTACACGGTCTATTTCGCGATGAAGTTCAGCCAGCCGTTCACCTCGTACGGGGCGTGGGACGGCAACGCGGTCTACCCCGGCGCCCGCGGCGCGAATTCGCCGTACAGCGGCGGATACGTGGAATTCCCGGCCGGAGCGGTGCTCGAGGTGCGGACCGCCATCTCCTACGTCGGCATCGACGGCGCGCGCGCGAACCTGGCCGCCGAGGGCGCGGCCAGCTTCGACGAGGTCCGCGGCGCCGCGTACCGGGCCTGGAACGGCACGCTGTCGCGCGTCGCGGTCGCCGGCCGCAACGCCGGCGATGTGGAGACGTTCTACACCGCCCTGTACCGATCCCTGTTGCACCCCAACACCTTCAACGACGCGGACGGACGCTACATCGGGTTCGACGGCGCCGTGCACACCGTGGCCGCGGGGCACACCCAGTACGCCAACTTCTCCGACTGGGACACCTACCGGTGCCTGGCGGCCCTGCAGGCGCTGCTGTTTCCCGACCGGGCCAGCGACATGGCCCAGTCGCTGGTGAACGACGCCGAGCAGAGCGGGGCGCTGCCACGCTGGGCCCTGGCCAACGCCGCGACCGCGGAGATGAGCGGAGACAACGTGGTGCCGCTCATCGTGAACCTCCACGCCTTCGGCGCCGAGGACTTCGACACGCAGGCGGCGCTGCGCTACATGGTGAACGCGGCCACGAAAGGCGGTGTCGGGCTGAATGGTTACGTCGAGCGACCGGGGATCGACACGTACCTGCAATTCGGTTACGCGCCGTTGTCGTTCGAGTTCCGCACCGACGGCTGGATCGCCGACGCGTCGATCACGCTCGAGTGGTCGGTCGACGACTTCGCCATCTCCCGGTTCGCCGAATCGCTCGGTGACGCGGCGACCGCCGCCGAATTCCAGCGCCGCTCCCAGTACTGGCAGAACCTGTTCAACCCGACCACCGGGTACATCTCTCCCCGCAGCTGGACCACCTTCTTCCGCGCCGGCCCGGCGTTCGTGGTGTCCCCGAAAGACTTCGGCCAGGTCGGATTCGACGAGGGCAACGCCGCGCAGTACGTCTGGTGGGTGCCGCACAACGTGGCCGGCCTGGTGACCGCGCTGGGCGGCCGCCAGGCGGTGGCCGGGCGGCTCGACGAGTTCACCAGGAAGCTCAACGTCGGCCCCAACGAGCCCTACCTGTGGGCCGGCAACGAGCCCGGCTTCGGGGTGCCGTGGCTGTACAACTACATCGGCCAACCGTGGAAGACCCAGCGCACGGTCGACCGGGTGCGTGGGCTCTACGGCCCGACCGCCGACGGGGAGCCGGGCAACGACGACCTGGGCGCGCTGGCCAGCTGGTACGTCTGGGCGGCCCTGGGCCTCTATCCGAGCACGCCGGGGACGCCGATCCTCACCGTCGCGGCGCCGCTCTTCGATCGCATCGCGATCGCGCTGCCGGGGGGCAAAACCATCCGGATCTCCGCCCCGGGCGCGTCCGGGCCGCATCACCTCAACTACGTCAGCGGCCTGCGCGTCGACGGCCAGGCCACCGACCGGACGTCGCTGCCCGAAACCTTCGTCCGCACCGGAGGGGAACTGGCCTTCTCGCTCGCCGCATACCCGGACAAGCGTTGGGGGACAAGCGAATCGTCGGCACCACCGTCGTTCGGCACGGGCAGCTCGGCGGTGACCGTCAACATCCCCGACCCGATCGTCACGATCGCGCCGGGAACCACGGGCAGGGTGCGGCTCGACGCGCAACGGATGATCGGCGATGCCGGCGGCTACACCGTGACGGGCACCGCCTCGGACGCCGGCATCACGGTGACGCCCACGGCGGGCCAGTTCTCCTCCGACGGGTCGGCCGGCATCGACGTGCCCATCACGGTGGCACGCTCGGTGCCCGAGGAGTACTACCTGGTGTACCTGACCTCCTCGGTCGGCCACAGTGCGCGCACCTCAACGATTCTCGTGGTGGCGCAAGCCCCGTACGAGTGAGGTCGCCGGGTCCGTCAGATCATCTCGTTTTTGGTCAGCCACCGCATCACCGGCCAGCCGGCGAACACGGGCAGCCAGCAGGTGAGCACCCGGTACAGCAGCACCGACGGCACGCCGACGGCCGGCGGCACGCCGAAGGCGGCCAGCCCACCGATCAGCGCCGCTTCGACGGCCCCGACACCGCCGGGTGTCGGCGCCGCGGAGGCCAGCGTTCCGCCGACCATCGTGACCACGGTGACGGTGACGAACGTCGTGCCGCCGCCGAAGGCTTCGACGCTGGCCCACAGGGCCAGCGCCGCGCCGAGAGTCGTTCCCGCGCAACCGAGGAGGATCAGCGCCAGGCGCCTCGGCTCGCGGGCCAGCTTGACCAGGTCGCCGGTCACCTCGTTGAGCTTCGGGCGCACCTCCGTGGCCAGCCATTTGCGCGATTTGGGCACGAACAACAGGGTGCCGACGATGCCCAGCGCCACGCCCCCGATCAGGTACAGCAGCGTGGCGCTCGGCACGAAATGCGAGAGGTGCATCGAGGCGCCCGCGACCACGCTGAAGAAGATCAGCAGCAACAGGTGCACGATCACCTGCACCGCCTGCTGCAGGGCGACCGCGGCCGTCGCGCGCATCGCTGACAGCCCGCTCTTCTGCAGGTATCGGGTGGACAGCGCGAGCCCCCCGACGCCGGCGGGCGTGGTGGTCGCGGCGAACGTGTTGGCCACCTGGACGAAGGACAGCCGCCAGAAGTTCACCGTCCCGTCGGTGCAGGCCCACAGGGCCGCCGCGGCCCCCACGTAGGTCAGCGCCGACACCGCCAGCCCGAGCAGCGCGAACCACCAGTTCGCGGTCCTCAATTGGAAGAAGAACGTGGGCGCGGTGCTGATGAAGGGGTACGCGACGTAGACCAGTGCGCCAAATAGCACCAGCTGGATGATCTGGCCGCGGGTGAACCGGGTGATGGTCTGGGTCTTGATCTGGTCGGCCCCGGTCTGCCGCTTCACCTCCGCGCGCGCGTCGGAGATGACGGCGCCCGCGTTGGGGACCGACTTGCGGATCGACCGTGGCACGGCCACTTTCGTCAAACGACGCGAGGCGCTCAGGATGGTGTCCCGGTCGAACGCGTCGATCGCCGCGGCCACCGCCGATTTCGGGTCGTACAGCGCCGAGGTGGTCACCAGCAGCTGGGCGATGTCGGACTGCAACTGGGCGTCGGTGGCGCCGTATTCGGCGCTGTGCAAGCCACCGAAGAGCACGGCGCCGTCGTCGACGGTGATTTCGTTCCCGCGCAGGTCCAAGTGGGCGATCTGCTGGTCGTTGAGGATCCGCAGCGCTCGCCACACCCGGTCCACCGGCGTCGACTGCGCGCACCGGTCGAGCGGCGTGCCGCGAGGGGGCTTGTGCGAGTACAGGATCCAGCCGCGGTCCAGGGTGGCGACCGCGATCGTCGAGGTGTTGGCCAGGTGCGCCTGGCCGAAGGCGATCGTCATCAGCGCGCGATGCTCGACGGCGCGGCGCATCGAGGTCACCAGGGGCGAAGTCTCGGTGTCGCGCAGCCGCAGCTTGATCCAGAGTTGGCGCAGCGTGCCGCCGCTGCGTTGATGCGGGCCGTACAACTCGACCAACGCTTCGCCGTCGGGCTCCGCACATCCGGCCGAGAGGACCAGCGGGCCGCGACCGGCCGGCCGGACCACGGTGAGCCGCGACACCACGAACCCGCGCTTGGCCATCGCACGCACCGCGGCCTCGAGGGGCACCTCGAGCGCGGGGGTGCCGACGACGAGGACCACCAGCGAGCCGACCAGCCAGCCGACCGCCAGGCCCAACAGGGCGCGCGCCGGCACGATGGCACTGACCACGAGGTGGATCGGCACGAAGGCCAGCAGCAGCGCCCACCACCAACGCCGCCAGCGTGCGGGCAACCACGGCCCCGAGACGGTCAGCACCGCCGCGAGCATGCCGATCCAGCGCGGGTCGTCGAGAAACTGGCCCAGCACGGTCTGCAGGCGTTCGGAGAGGTCGAAATGCCAGCGCGGCGCCGAAAACCCGTTGCCGCCGACCGACAGCGGAAGCGCCGCGAGCAGGGCGGCGGCGGCGTAGGCCCCGAGCAGTTTCCACTGCCGGCCGAGGACCAGGCCGATCAGGATCATGAACGGCAGGGCCAGGATCGCCACGCCGTACGCGAGGTAGACCAGGTCGGATTGTTGGGGCGAGAGCACCCCGACGATCTGCGAGATGGACTTCTCCAGCGCTTCCCACTGCGGCCGCGTGATCAGCGAACTGGTGATCACCACCGCCAGGAAGGTCGCGCTCGCGGCCAGCCGCAGGATGTCGTTGGTGCGCCGGGTCAGCGGCTGCAGCAAGCTGCCGGAAACGCTGATCTCGCGCCCGTCGACTCGCATGTAAAGACGATCCTTCGGATTCGTTCGGCGCCGCTGACCCATCTTCTTGCCGGCTCGCCGCCAACTTAGCGCCGATACCCGGCCGCGCGACAGCTCGGACCCACTTGCGCGCGTAGGGTCGTAAACATAGGCGAGCTAGCGAATCGGAGGGCGGAGCGTGGCGAGGACCGACAACGACAGCTGGGAGATCACCGAGAGCGTGGGCGCGACGGCGCTGGGAGTGGCCTCCGCCCGCGCGGCCGAAACGCGAAGCGACGATCCACTGATCCGGGATCCGTTCGCGCAGATCTTCCTCGACGCCGCCGGCGACGGGGTGTGGAATTGGCATTCGGCGCCGCAGCTGCCGGACGAAGTCGTCGAGGCCGAACCCCAGCTGCCGCTGCAGATGCGGGCGATGGTCGGTTACATGGCTTCGCGGACAGCGTTTTTCGACGAGTTCTTCCTGGCCGCGACGGGGGCGGGCATCCGGCAGGCGGTGATCCTGGCGGCCGGCCTGGACGCGCGGGCGTGGCGGTTGGGCTGGCCGGACGGCACCACCGTTTACGAACTCGACCAGCCTCGCGTGCTGGACTTCAAATCGTCGACGCTGGCCGAGCGCGGGGCGCGGCCCACCTGCAATCGGGTCGAGGTCGCGGTCGACCTGCGCCACGACTGGCCGACGGCGTTGCGGGAGGCCGGGTTTGACCCGTCGGCGCCCAGCGTGTGGTCGGCCGAGGGGCTGATGCCGTACCTGCCGGCCGCCGCCCAGGAGTTGTTGTTCGACCGCGTGCACGGGCTCACCGCCCCCGGCAGCCGGGTGGCCGTGGAGGCGCTGGGGCCGAAATTCCTCGACCCGGAGTTCCGCGCGAAGCGTCGCGAGCGGATGGATCGGGTGCGCGCCCTGATGGCGCGGGTGGCGCCGGACCGAGACGTGCCGAGGACCGACGAGCTGTGGTACTTCGAGGAGCGCGAGGACGTCGGCGACTGGTTCCGCCGCCACGGCTGGAGCGTCACGGTCACCCCGGCCGACGAGCTGATGGCCGGCTACGGCCGCACGGCGCCCAAGGAGGTCGAGGATGCCGTGCCGGGGAATCTGTTCGTGGCCGCCGAGCGGGCGGCGACCTAGCGGCGTTCGGCCTCCGGGTCCTCCCGGCGGGCGTGCGCGCGCCAATGCCGGTATCCCCGCCGCGCGGCGAGGGCGCCGACGATGGCGGTGACGCACCACACCGCGATCGCGGCGTATGCCAACGGAGACGACCGGTTTCCGATCGAGGCGCCCAGCGCGGTGTAGACGAACGCCCGCGGTACCGAGCCGACGAACGCCCCGATCGCCATCTGCCACAAGGGAACTCCGAACGCCCCGAAGGCATAGGAGGCGAGCGCGTCGGAAATGCCCGGAACGAAGCGCTGACCGACGACCGCCCATAGCCCGCGGCGTTCGATCAACGCGTCGATCCGGTCGGCGCGGGTGCGGCCCAGCAGCGCCCGCGCGCTGTCCCGGCCGGCCCGGCGCCCGACGAGGCTGGCGACGACCGCGGTACCCACCGTCGCGCCCAGCGTCACGAACACGCCGAGCACCGGACCGAACAGCAGACCGCTGGCCGCGGCCAGGACCGCGCCCGGCACGAACAACGCGCCGAGGACGGCCGACACCGCGACGTAGGTCACCGGCGCCGCCGGGCCCGTCGCCGAAACCACCCGCCGCACCTCGTCGACGTCGATCACCCGCGCGACGGCCACCAGATAGAACAGCACGAGCAGGAACACGACGAACACGGCGAGCCGCGCGACGTGCGTCCGTCGCGAGGTGGGCTCGGATTCCGGCGGGGAATCGTCGCTGTCGGCCATGCGACCGCTCACGCGGGCGCC
>NZ_GG770553.1:1483545-1500385 GCF_000164135.1 Mycobacterium parascrofulaceum ATCC BAA-614
GGTCGGCGCGGCGAGCGCGATCCGTGGCCGGGGGCGGCCGCCCAGCTCGGCCTGCCCGACCAGCAGCGCCAGCAGCCGCGCCACCGTGGTGGTCTTGCCGGTGCCGGGGCCGCCCGTCAGCACCGTAACCGCTTGGGAGACAGCGATTTGCGCGGCGGCGCGCTGTTCGTCGTAGCCGGGCGGGAAGAGCCGCTCGAGGGCGGGCACGTCGCCCGGTGCCCCGGGCGCGGACAGCGCGAGCAGGTCCGCGCACACCTGCTCCTCCTCCCGCCAGTACCGGTCCAGGTACAGCAGGTCGCCGAACAGCCGCAGCACCGGTGGCGGACCCAGCAGCGGGCTGGCCCGCACGGCGGCCAGCCACCCGCCGGCGTCGGGCCACGCCAGGTCCGCCGCGTCCACCTGCGTGGCGACCGCCCGCAGGTCCACGCACACCGAACCGCCCCGCAGCGCGCGCACCAGCAGGGCGACCGCCACCGCCACCCGCTCGTCGGGATCCCCGGCCAGCGCCGTAAGCCGTTGCGCCACATGGACATCGGCGGGATCGAACACGCCGGCTTCGGTGTAGGTCCGGAGCAGGCCGTCGGCGGTGATCGCCTCCAGCGTCACGCGAGTACCCTCCCGTCGAGCACGTCGGACACCTCCGCGATCAGCGCCGACGGCGGCCGCCAGCTGAACACTCCCGACGGGTGCCCGTCGGCCGCGGGTGTGGCCGCGCCGCACATCCCGCGCACGAACAGGTACAGGACACCGCCGAGGTGCCGATCCGGGTGGTAGTCCGGTAGCCGCCAGCGCAAAAACCGGTGCAGCACAACGCTGTACAGCAGCGCCTGCAGCGGATAGTCCGAGTGCAGCATCGCCTCGACCAGGCGCGGCCGGTCGTAGTCGGCCGACGTCAACGGCCGGTCGGGGTCGCCGAGCCAGTTGGTCTTGTAGTCCACCACCAGGTAGCGCCGAGCCGCACCGTCCGGCACGCGCAACACGGCGTCGACGGAGCCGGTGAGGTAGCCGCGCAACGGCTGCTCGCCCAGGGGGCGGCTGAGCAACCGGCCGGCATAGGGCGCCAGCGCGTCGTCGGCCGGCAGGTGCGTGCGCAGCGCCGCGCCCAGGTCCGCCAGCCGGATCTCGGGCCCCGCCGAGACCGCGTCGCCCCCGGCCAGCGGGAACTCGAAGTCCAACTCGCGCAGCCGATCCGCCAGGCCGATCTGGCGCAGGGTGCGGCCGCCGGCCAGCGGGCCCAGCGGCGTGTCGTGCATCGGCACCAGGGCCGCCGCCAGCGCGTCGGGGGGCACGTCGACCGGCCACCACACGGAGTGGGTGCGGACCCGCGCCGCCAACTCGGCGGCCAGATCGGCGGCCAGCGGGTCGGCCGTCTCGAGCACCGCGTGCACCAGCGAGCCGAACTTGGCGCCCACCGGCAGGTCGGCCATGGGGGAGGGCGCCGCCGGACCCGACGCGCCCTGGGCCACGGGGACGTCGCCCGCCTCGTCATCGAGCTCGGTGACCTCCGGCTCGCTGCCCACCCCGGTGGTTTCGAAGGTTTCGGTCACCCGGATGAGACCGGAGTAGGAGGTGCGCCGCCACCCCGTGTCGATGCCGCGATGGAAGTGGCGGTTGTCCAGGCCGGACGGCACCGGCTCGGGCGGCACGGACGGCGCCGCGGCCACGACCGACCGCTCGATCACCGGACCGCCCGCCGCCTCCCACTCCCGCAACCGGTCAAGCGCGTCCTCGTCGGAGATCTTCGCCGGTTCGCACCGGTCGGGCACGAAGGCCTCGCCCGGCCGGCGGCCGCGCAGCAGCCGCGACAGCCCCCCGTTGGGCTCGTCGAACGCCGGCGACCACCACGCCACCACCTGGGACTGGGCCCGGGTCAGCGCCACATAGGTCAGCCGGCTGTCGTCGCTGGCGTCCTCCTTGCGGCCCAGGATCTCGACGGCCTTGAAGTCGGGGCTGTCCTTGCCGCCGATGTGTAGGCAGCGCACCCCGTCGTCGTGGAACAACACCACGTCGCGGTCCTGGGTGTTGCGGTTGAACGCGAACGGCAGGTACACGATCGGGTATTGCAGGCCCTTGCTGACGAACACCGTCATGATCTGCACGGCCGCCGCGTCACTGTCCAGGCGGCGGTTGCGTTCGGGTGCGCCGACGCGTTCCTCCCGCTGCCTGCGCAGCCAGTCGCGCAGCGCGGGCAGGCTGGAGCGTTCCCGGTGCGTGACCTGACCCAGCAGCTGCGCGATGTGGGCCAGGTCGGTCATATGCCGTTCGCCGCCCTGCGCGGACAGCACGCGATCGCCCATCCCCGACAGCTGCGCGGCCTCGAAGATGGCGGCGACGCCGCGTTCCCGGGCGTGGCCGGCCCACTCGCGCAACGTTTCCGCGACCCGGTCGGTCAGCGCGTCGCCGCCGGCCGCCAGCGATTCCGCGGTCTCACCGAAGAACATGGTCGCCGCGGCCGCGCGGACCATGCCGGGCCGGTGCGGCTGGTCGAACGCCTCCAGCAGGCACAGCCAATCCTCGGCGGCGTCCGACGCGAACACGTCGGAGTCGCCGGTGTAGACGGCCGGCACCCCCGCGTCGCACAGCGCCTTGAAGCAGGCGGCGGCGTCCTTGTGCTTCTCCACGATCACCGCGATGTCGCGGGCCTGCAGCGGCCGGCCCTCGAACGTCGCCCGGGCCGCCAGCAGGGCGCGGATATCGGCCGCGACGTCGGCGCCGATGTGGGCTCGCAGCTCGTCGATCGGCATGTTCTGTATCCCGCTGCGCCCCAGCGTTTCTCGCTGCACGACCCGCAACCGGAACGGGTCGTTGCGCGGCGCTCCCGCGAGCCGGTGCCCCCGGTGGTAGGTGTCGACGTCGTCCACCACGATCGCGGGGTCGCCGAGTTGGGCGCCCAGCAGCACCACCTGCAGGCGCTCGACGAGCGCGGCATCGCTGCGCCAGTTGGTGGCCAGCGTCTTCTTCTCGCCGGCGGTCTCGGCCGCCCGCAGATAGGTCACGATGTCGCCGCCGCGAAACGCGTAGATGGCCTGCTTGGGATCGCCGATGAGGATGACGGTGGAGCGCCCGCTGAACGCCCGGTCGATCACCTGCCACTGCACCGGATCGGTGTCCTGGAACTCGTCGACCATGACGATCGGCCAGCGGTGATGCATGCGGACCCGCGCGGGGGAGTCGTCGGTGGCCAGCGCGTCGGCGAGCCGACTCAGCAGGTCGTCGTAGTCCAGGACGCCGAGCCGCCGCTTGCGCGTGTCCAGTTCCGCCAGAACCTCTTTCGCGAATCCCACGCAGACGGCGGCCCGCGAGCCCGGTTCGGGGTGCAGCGGCCGCAGCTGCGTCGACGGGTTCCTGACCACCTCGCGCGCCAGCCGGAGCGCGTCGCGGTAGGCCAGCGCCGGATCGTCGCGCTCCCGCCCGAAGTGGGCGAGGTAGAGGTCGTCGACGATCTCGACGATCAGCTCGTCGAGGCTCTCCAGCAGCGTCACGTTCGCCGCGGTGTCGCCCGCCACGCCCAGCGACTTCAACACCAGCTGGCAGAACTGGTGCGTGGTGGCGATGGTGGCCGCGTCGAAACCCGCTAGCGCGTCGCGGAGGCGCTGCCTGCGCGACGCGCGTTCGGCGTCGGTGCCGTCGAGCAGGTGCGCCACCAACTCGTTGGCGCCCGCGCCGTCGTCGAAAGCGGCTACCGCATCGACCATTTGGCCGCGGACACGCTCGCGCAGCTCCTGGCTGGCGGCCCGGCCGAACGTGATCAGCAACATCTGGTCCAGCGTCGCCGCGCCCTCGGCGACGTAGCGGGTCACCAGGCCGGCCAGCGCGAACGTCTTGCCGGTGCCGGCGCTGGCTTGCAGCACCGTGGTGGAGCGTGCGGTGGGCAGCGGCCCGAGCAGCTCGAAGCGCGCCATCGCGCCGGTCATTTCACGGCTCCCTCTGCGCGCAGCATCGGCAACCAGACCCGCGCGGCGTAGGCGCCCAGCCGGGTGTCCTCGCCGTCGCATTCCTCGCCCGCCCGCACCGGCCGCATCAGCTCCGCCAACCGGGTGTTCCTGCCCCACGCCCGCACGTGGGCCGGCTCCTCGTGCTCGTACTTCCACCGGTATTGCGCCTCGCGCAACGGATCGTCGCCGCAGTGCCGGGCGGCCGCCCACGCGTAGGACGTCTTGACGGGCAACGGAATCGGCTCGCGGCGCCCCGCGTCGTAGACCGCGACCAGCTCGCGCAGCACCGCCACGGCGTCCTCCCGCGGCCGCCCCAGCCCCTCCACCCGCGGCGCGGTACCGCGCTTGCGGCGACCGATGCAGATCGCCGACCAGTCGCGCCCGGGATCGTGAGCGAACAAGGCCAGCAACGGAATCCACGACTCGAGCAGGTGTTTGCCGTCCAGTTTGGAGTACGTCACCGACACCAACCGGTCCCCGTAGACGGGTGACACCGTGCCGGTGAGCCGCCTCCCGGAGCCGAGGTCGACGTCGACGTCGTACGCGCTCGCGTCGGGGCCGCGGTGCTCTCGTGCGGCGGCCGCCAGCAGGGCGGCCTGGTCGCGGATGTCGGTTGCCGTGCGCCACCCCAGCTGGCCCGGCGGCAGCGTGCCCCGCCGCCACTCGGCCTGGCGGGCGTCGTCCGGCGTCCACCCGCGCAGGATGTCGCCCAGCATCCGGTCCCCGACCGTCCACTCCTCGAGGCCGTCGAGGTCGACGGGCATGGCGTCCTGCACGCCGTCGACGTCGCGCGGCAGGGTGAACTCCAGGGCGCGGAAGAAGCCCTTGACCGGGTCCTTGAAGAAGCCGACGAGGTCGGCGAGGATGACGTCCCCGGCGGGCGGCGGCGGCAGCGGCCCCGAGATGAACCGGGGTTTTTCGCCGCGCTCACCCGTGGCGGCGCGCGCCGCGCGCAACACGGTCGGGTCGAAGCTGAACGGAACATCGGGCACCAGCGCGCCGGGGACGACGTTGCGGATGTCGAAGGGCTGCAACGGGTGTGCGACGACGATGCGGTCGCGGACCCTGCCCGCGGTGGTGCTGTCCAGCGTGTCCAGCAGCTCGGCCAGCGGCACCGCGGGCGGGCGCGGCTGGCCCGAGTATTCGTTGGCACCGGTGTAGGTGATCACCAGCTTCTCGGTGGCCGCGCCGATCGCGTCGAGCAGCAATTGCCGGTCCTCGGAACGGATGTCGCGTTCGCCGGTCATCGGGTCGCGGGCCAGCGCGTCGTCGCCGTCGACCACCCCGAGGCGCGGGAACACCCCGTCGTCGAGGCCGACCAGGCATACCACCCGATGCGGAACCGAGCGCATCGGCACCATGGTGCACACCGTCAGCGTGCCGGTGCGGAAGTTGGCGCGCGTCGGGCGCCCCGCGAGGCGTCCGTCGAGCAGCACCCGGACGTCGGGCAGCCGCAGCACCGTGTCGGCCCGCGGCCCGGCGTCGGCCAACGCCGAAGCGAACTCCCGCTGCAGCTGGCCGGTCTGCCACAGGTCCGCGTCGGCGACGCGCGTCAACAGGTCGACGCCCTCGGCCAGCGCGGCGAGCCAGTCGCGCAGCGCCCGGGCGCCGGTCAGCGAGTCGACCACGCGTTGCAACCGGGCGACGAATTCGGCGAACTGGCCGGCCAACTCGACGCGGTTGCTGCTGACGTCGTCGAGGGGCAGGGTCGCGTCGATCCAGGCGTGCGAGTCGTCGGACATCGCGACGCCGGCCAGCACCCGGTCGATGCCGAAACGCCAGGTGTTGTGCACGAAGTCGACGTGGTAGGGGCGCCGGTGCTCCTGGTCGAACCCCCACCGGATGTTGGCCTGCCGGACCCAGCGGGCGATGGCCTCCAGGTCGTCGTCGGTGAGGCCGAAGCGGGCGCGCACCGGCGCGGCCTCGGCGAAGTCGAGCACCTCGCTGGCGGTCACCCGGCTGCCGGCCAGGGCCAGCAACTGCGCGGCCACGCCGAGCAGCGGATTGGTCTGCAGCGGGGAGCGGTCGGCGAGCCGCACCCGCAACCGGTGCGCGGGGTGGGCGCCGTGCACCACGTCGCCGAGGCCGAAGTCCGCGACGATCAGCGGCGCGTACGTCTCGATGTCCGGACACATCACCAGGATGTCGCGCGGCTGCAGCGTGGGGTCGTCCTGCAGCAGGCCGAGCAGCACCTCGCGCAGCACGTCGACCTGGCGCGCCGGCCCGTGGCAGTTGTGCACCTGCACCGAGCGGTCGTCGGCGGCCAGGATACGCCCCTGTGGCCGAACGGCATTCGCGGCGATGTCGGCCTGCAGCCAGCCCAGCAGCGTGGCGGGCCGCGCCGGTGCGGGCAGGCATTCGTCGGTCTGGGCGGCGGCGGGCAGCGCGCGTTGCAGCTCGCGCAGGTCCCGCCCGAGGGTGGCCAGCAGCGGATGGCCGACGCTGCGGTGGCTGGTGTCCGCGCGGCGGGGGATCGCGCCACGGTCGCCGCCCAGCGCGCGCCAGAGGTGGTCGCTGGGGTGCGGCAGCCACAGGTGCAGATCGTGGTGGGCCGCCACCGCGTCCAGCAGCTCCACGTCGGTGCTCGCCAGCCGGGTGTGTCCGAACAGCGACAACCGGGGCGGCAGGCCACCGGGTCCGTCCCGCAGCCGGGTCACCGTGTTGTGGTGGCGGACATGCGGAGGATCGGCGGGCACGGCGGCCACCAGCGCCCGCCAGAGCTCGGGCTGCCAGGCCAGGTCGGGGTCGAGGTCGCCGGCGTCGCCCGCCAGCCAGTCGGCGAGCAGCCGCGGACGCTGCCTGGCGTACGAGGCGAACAGGCCCGCCAGCCGGCGCGCGACCGAGTAGCGGCGCCCGCGGCGCAGCTCGGCCTCGGCCTCGGTCGGCGCGAAGTGGCCCAAATGCGTTGCCAGGGTGCGGCACCACGGCTCGTCCAGCGAGGAGTCGATCACTGCCAGCAGCGGCCAGGCCATCGCGTCCGGCGACCACGGATCCTCGTCGGCCGTGCCGGTCAGTTCGGCGATCAGCGAGGCGGGACTGCGGAACGCCACCCCGGCGCACACCCCGTCACCGCCCCGGGCGCGGCCGAGCACGTGCGACAGCCGCTGACTGAGCCAGCGTTCCACGCCGCGCGCCGGCACCAGCACCAGTTCTTCGGCGAATGGGTCGGTCAGCGGGTGGGCCAGCAGGGCGCCGAGGCCGTCGGCAAGCAGGTCGGTGCGCTCGGCACGGTGGAGATGAAGCGCCATCGCGGTGCCACGATAGCCCCGGACGCCGACACGGGTGGGTGGTTAGGGCCTACTTGGCCAGCGTGAACTGGTTGATGTCGATGTAACCGTCGCGGAACGCCTTGGCGCAGCCGGTCAGGTACCTCATGTACCGCTCATAGACCTCTTCGGACTGGATCTCGACGGCCTCGCGGTGGTGCGCCGCGAGCGCCGCGGCCCACAGGTCGAGCGTGCGGGCGTAGTGCAGCTGCAGCGACTGCCTGCGGACCAGGTTGAAGCCCATCTTCGAGGCGTGGAATTCCACCATCTCGATCGGCGGCAACTGGCCGCCCGGGAAGATCTCGCGGGCGATGAAGTCGTTGAAGCTGGTCTGCTCCTCGGTCATCGGCAGGCCCCGTCCGACGATCTGGTCCGGCGTCAGCATGGTGATCGTGTGCAGCAGCATCACCCCGTCGTCGGGCAGGACGCGGTAGGCGGTCTGGAAGAAGTCGTCGTAACGGTCGTAGCCGAAGTGCTCGAACGCGCCGATGGACACGATCCGGTCGACGGGCTCGTCGAACTGTTCCCAGCCCCGCAGCAGCACCCGCCTGCTGTGCGTGGAGGTCATGGCGTCGAACATCTTCTGCACGTGCGCGGCCTGGTGCTCGGACAGCGTCAGGCCGACCACGTCGACGTCGTACTTCTCGATCGCGCGGCGCATCGTGCCGCCCCAGCCGCAGCCGACGTCCAGCAGCGTCATCCCGGGCCGCAGCCCCAGCTTGCCCAGCGCCAGGTCCATCTTGCGCAGCTGCGCCTCTTCGAGCGGGATGTCCCGCATCCGATCGAAGTAGGCACAGCTGTAGGTCATGGTGGGATCCAGGAACAGCCGGAAGAAATCGTCGGACAGGTCGTAGTGGGCCTGGACGTCCTCGAAATGCGGAGTCAGGTTTTCCGTCATGCCAGCGAGCGCCTTTCCGGATCCGGGGCCCTTCAGCTGGTTCACGACCGCGCGGCGCAGCTGGTTCACCATGGCTTCCCGTCAATGCCGGAATCAAACTTCGGCGCCCTTGCGGGGAATTCGGATGACGCTACCCCCGTTTACCCGTGTCAGCGAGATTTAGGAGGCGAAGATGGAGGCTTGGGACGCGATCCGCGCCCGGCGCAACGTCCGGCAGTACACGCCCGACCCCGTTTCCGAAGACGACCTGAACCGCATCGCCGAGGCCGGGTGGCGCGCCCCCTCGGCCAAGAACCGGCAGCCGTGGGACTTCGTGATCGTCACCGACCGCGCGCAGCTGCGCGAGCTGTCCACCGTGTGGCAGGGCGCCGGGCACATCGCCGGCGCCGCGGCCGCGATCGCGATCGTGGTGCCCGTGCCGCCCGACGAGCGCAGGGTGGTCACCGACAACTACGACGTGGGGCAGGCCACGATGGCGATGATGATCGCGGCCACGGACCTGGGGATCGGGACCGGGCATTCCTCAGTGGGGGACCAGCAGAGGGCGCGGGCCATTCTCGGGGTCCCCGATGACCGGCTGGTGGCCTTCCTGCTCGGCGTCGGGTATCCCGCCGACCGTCCGCTCGCCCCGGTCCGCACGCCGAACCGGCGGCCCTTCTCCGAGGTCGTCCACCACGGTCGGTGGTGACGAGGAGGCCGGGCGCGGCGCCGCTCCGGGCGGGCATGCTTAGGCCATGAACAGACACGAGATCACCGAGCAGATCGTCCTGGCCCGCCTGCGCCTGGGCCTGACGTGGCAGGAGCTGGCCGACGCCATCGACCGGCCGGTGGTATGGACCACCTCGGCGCTGCTCGGCCAGCACCCCATTCCCCCCGAGCAGGCAAGGGCCCTCGTCGAGAAGCTGAAGCTGGACGAGTCGGTGGTGCCCGTGCTGGCGGCGCCGCCCGTGCGGGGCGGGCTCCCCACCGCCGTGCCGACCGACCCGACCATCTACCGCTTCTACGAGGCCCTGCAGGTCTACGGCGGCGCCATCAAGGAGCTGATCCACGAACAGTTCGGCGACGGCATCATGAGCGCGATCAACTTCAGCGTCGACCTGCAGAAGAAACCGCACCCGTCCGGCGACCGCGTCGTCGTGACGTTCGACGGCAAATTCCTCCCCTACCAATGGGTCTCGGCCCAAGGGTGAAGTGACGGCGCGACGCCCCCGTGCCACACTGGCCGCGAGGAGGCGAGCAACGCGGTGGCCGGTCTTTTCCCGGTCGCCGCGTTCGCCACTCAGCTCATCAACGCCGGGCCGACCTACAGCCCGAACTCGGCCTCGATCCCGTCGATCCCGGCCCGGATGGCCGTGAGCGCGTCGGCGCGGGCGCGCAACTTCGTTGCGGCGTGGGCGTGTTGGCGCAGACCGGCGAATTCGCGCGCGGCTTCCTCGGCGCGACTGACCACCATCTCCGGCAGCACGATCTCGTCGACGAAGCCCGCCGCCAGCGCCGTCTCGCCGAAGAACGTCTTGGCCAGCCCGGCGGCCTGCTGATAGGCCGACCGGGTGAGCCGCAGCTTCATGATTTCCAGGGCGGCGTACGGGATGACCATGCCGATCGCCACCTCGTTGGCCTGGATGTTGTAGGCGTGCGCGGCCACCCGGTGGTCGCCGGAGCACAACAGGAACGCCCCCATCGCGATCGCGTGCCCGGTGCAGGCCATCACCACCGGCTTGGGATGGGACAGCAGCCGGTAGGCCAGCTCGAAGCCGCCGCGCAGCATGTCGATGGCCGGCTGCGCCTCGCCGGAGGTCAGGATCTTCAGGTCGAATCCGCCGCTGAAGACGCGCTCGTTGCCGGTGATCACCAGCGCGCCGGCGTTGTCCGCGTCGGCCCGGTCGATCGCCTCGCCCAGGGCCTGCTGCATCGTCGGGCCCAGGGCGTTGACCTTGCCGTCGTCCATCCGGATGACCGCGATGGAATCCTCGAGGGAGTAGTGGACCGGGCCGCTCATCGGTTGCTGGCTCCTTGCCGTCACGCGGTCTGAGTGTGGTGTTTGCCCAGGTCGTCCTCGGCCTCACCCCAGCGCAGGCTGACGTCGGTGGGCTCGTCGAGCTGGCGGGTGCGCCACCTGTCCTGCGTTTCCCGGACGGCGCCGTTGATCCGTTCGATCTCGCTGCGGAACACCTCGGGGCGGGTTTCCTTGCTGGCGTAGTGGAAGTAGGTGAGCAGGCCGCGCAGCAACTCCAGCTTCTGCTTCTCCCGCTTCGCCAGGTCGTGCGTGGTCATCAGCTCGATGCGCTGGACGGGCGGCAAGGAGTCCCAGTCCAGCACCACCGGCGTTTCCAGCGGCAGCCGTTCGCGCTCCCAGAACCGCCACCCGCGCGGGCGCTCCGGCCCGTCGAAGTAGCTGATGGTGCCGGTGAAGCGGGATTCGATGCCGCTGCCGATCTCGGCGCGGTCGAGCGCCGAATCCCACACCATGCGCCATTCCTGGCCGGGCGCCAGCACCGGCAACTCGCGGGGCAGCCGCAGCTCGACGACGTCGGCGTAGCCGTCGGTCGCGTTCTCGTATTCGGCCACCGTCGGGGGATTGGTGAACGAGAACGTGATGTCGTACGCCGCGGTCTGGCCGAAGTTCCTGACCACCAGCTCGATCACGTGCCAGTCGGCGGGATGCGGCTCCATGAACATCGCCACCTGCGGCCGCGTCTGCTCCGCGGCCAGCCGGCGGTTGCGGGCGATCTGCCGGCTGGTGAACACGAGGGTGACGACGGCGAGCACGATCGCCGCCCACGCCGCCCACGCGATCCAGGTGCCGGACCCGACATGCGTGATTCCGTGCCAGCTGTCCTGGACCCACCCCATGGAATCCACCTTCCGCTTATATCACAGGCCGGTTGCCGTCTCGCCCCGATCGAGCGATCGCCGCCTCAGCCGCCCATCAGCATTCGCCACTGGGCGAGGTCGGCGGCCCGATACACATAGTTGGAACGCTTGACCTCGGACAGCGCGGCGCTCGGCTCCGCCGAATACCAGTGCCCGGGAAAAACCGTCGGGTCGCCGGGCAGGGTCGCGAGTTGCCGCAGGCTGCGGTACATCTCGTCGGAGTCGCCGCCGGGAAAGTCGGTCCGGCCGCAGCCCTCCAGGAAAAGCGTGTCACCGGCCACGAGACGCCCGTCGAGCAGGAAGCACTGACTGCCCGGCGTGTGGCCCGGGGTGTGCAGCAACTCGATCTCGATGTCGCCGATGCTGACCTTGTCGTGATTCTCGTGGGCGGTGAGGTCGCCGAGGCCGATCCCGGTGACACGCGAAACCCATTGCGCCTCATGGGTATTGACGTGGACCGGGACGGCTTTTCGCTCCAGCAGTTCGGCCAGGCCCTGCAGCGAGAAGCCCATCATCGAGCCGCCCACATGGTCCGGATGGTGATGGGTCACCAGCACCCCGGACAGGTGCATGCCGTCGGACTCCAGCGTGTCGAGGAGGTCGCCGGCCGCGTACGCGGGGTCGACCACCACGCAGTCGCCCGTCTGGCGGTCCCCGATCAGGTACGCGAAGTTGCGCATCTGGGTCGCGAACATGTCGCCGGCGGCGAAGTCGCGACCGGAGAGCAGTTGCCGAAAGTACAGCCGATCCGTTGACACGTGACCAGCCTAGGGCGTGCCGCTTTCCGGCCCGCAGCGCCGCCGCGAACCCCGCCGAACACCCTCCGCGAGCAGCGATTGGGCCGATGTGTGGTGGGTATTGTTGCCCCATGATCAAGAAGGTCGAGATCGAGGTCGACGTCGATCTGATTGACGAGGCGGTGCGCCGCTTCCATCTGGCCGATGCCCGCGAGGCGGTCAACCTCGCGTTGCGCACCCTGCTCACCGAGGCCGACACCGGCGAACCGGGCGAGGAGTACGACGAATTCAGCGACCTCAGGGCGTGGCAGCCCCGCCGGGGCGGCGACGGCGCACCGTGAAGCCCGTGGTTTGGTCCGGCTGCGAGCCAGGCTGTACCCTCTTTTAGGCCCACGGCAGTGCCGATTCGGGTGAACGGCCCCCTTAGCTCAGTCGGTAGAGCGTTTCCATGGTAAGGAAAAGGTCAACGGTTCGATTCCGTTAGGGGGCTCGGCGGACGCCGAGCAGGCGTGGCGGCCCGACCCCGAAAGGGGTGGCCAGAGGCGATGTAGCTCAGTCGGTTAGAGCGAACGACTCATAATCGTTAGGTCGCCGGTTCGAGTCCGGCCATCGCTACAACACAACATTGCACACCTTGAGAGATTTGAGAGAGAACCGTCATGGCTTCCAGTACCGACGTGCGGCCGAAGATCACTTTGGCATGCGAGGTGTGCAAGCACCGTAACTACATCACCAAGAAGAACCGCCGGAACGACCCGGACCGGATGGAGCTGAAGAAGTTCTGCCCGAACTGCGGCAAGCACCAGGCGCATCGCGAGACGCGCTAGCGGCCACCCGCGACCGTTTATTCGCCACCGACTAGGTAGATTCCAGCCGTGCCGTTATCCGAAAGCATCGTCGGGATGCACTACCGCTATCCCGACTATTACGTCGTGGAGCGGGAGAAGATCCGCGAACACGCGGTCGCCGTGCAAAACGACGACGCGGCGTTCCTCGAAGAGAAGGCGGCCGCCGAGCTCGGCTACGACGGTCTGCTCGCCCCCCTGACGTTCATCTGTGTGTTCGGCTACCAGGCGCAGACGGCGTTCTTCAAGTACGCGAACGTTGCTGTCCACGACGCGCAGATCGTCCAGGTCGACCAGGTGCTGAAGTTCAACGCGCCGATCGTCGCGGGCGACAAACTGTACTGCGACGTCTCCGTGGACTCGATGCGGATTTCGCACGGCACCCAGATCATCGTGACAAAGAACGTCATCACCAACGAAGCCGGTGATGTCGTGCAGGAGACCTACACGACCCTGGCGGGCCGTGCGGGTGACGACGGAGAAGAGGGATTTTCCGATGCCACTGCGTGAGTTCAGCTCCGTGAAGGTGGGCGACCAGCTCCCCGAGAAGACCTACCCGCTGACCCGCCAGGACCTGGTGAACTACGCGGGCGTCTCGGGCGACCTGAACCCGATCCACTGGGACGACGAGATGGCCAAGGTCGTCGGGCTGGACACCGCGATCGCACACGGCATGCTGACCATGGGGATCGGTGGCGGCTACGTCACCTCGTGGATCGGCGACCCGGGCGCGGTCACCGAGTACAACGTGCGGTTCACCGCCGTGGTGCCGGTGCCCAACGACGGCAAGGGCGCCGAGCTCGTCTTCAGCGGCCGGGTCAAGTCCGTCGACCCGGACACCAAGTCGGTGACGATCGCGCTGACCGCCACCACCGGCGGGAAGAAAATCTTCGGCAGGGCGATCGCGTCCGCAACTCTGGCATAGGTCTATGGCGCTCAAAACAGACATCAGGGGAATGATCTGGCGCTACCCGGACTATTTCGTGGTGGGGCGGGAGCAACTCCGGCAGTTCGCGCACGCCGTCAAGGATCGGAATCCGGCCCACTTCGACGAGGGCGCGGCCGCCGAGCTCGGGCACGACGCGATCCTGGCGCCGCTGACCTTCGCGACCATCTTCGCCAAGCTGGTCCAGCTCGACTTCTTCCGGCATGTCGACATCGGCATGGAGACCCTGGTGATCGTCCAGGTCGACCAGCGCTTCGTGTTCGCCCAGCCGATCAAGGCCGGCGACAAGCTGTGGGCCCGGATGGACATCGTGTCGGTGGACGAGCGGTTCGGCGCCGACATCGTCGTCACCAAGAACATCTGCACCAACGATCGGGGTGAGCTGGTCTTGGAGGCCTACACCACGTTGATGAGCCAGTACGCCGAGCAGTCGGAGAACCTGCGTTGGGACCCGGAATCCGGCCAGGTCGTTCGAACGGCGTAATTAGTATCTGAGTGCGGCGTCGATGTACACTCGGACCTCGGGGTTTTCCCAGCCGCAGCGCGCTTTCCGTGAGTCGAGAGAACGGGGAGCGCGCGTGTCATGTAAGCCCCGGTAGGTAAGCGCAGGTTGGCCTGCCAACCGCGAAGGGGCGTAGCTCAACTGGCAGAGCAGCGGTCTCCAAAACCGCAGGTTGCAGGTTCAAGTCCTGTCGCCCCTGCTGGACAATAGAAAAGGCGTGCCATGGTGGACACTGGAGTGGTGCCGCCCACCACGGGACGGCCCGCGGGATACAAGCAAACCTAAGGAGCATGGGTGAGCGACGAAGGCGACGCAGCCAACGACGCCACAAGCGACGGCGCTGACAGGGAGGACGACCGCGCCAGCGGCGGTCGGACCGCTGTGGTGACGCGGCCGCAGCGCCCCACCGGCAAACGATCCCGGCAGCGAGCGTCGGATGCGGGCGAGGGCGCCGACGTGGCGTCCGCGGACGAGGCCGAGGTCGCCAAGGAGGCCAAGGCCACCAAGGGCGGCAAGGCCAAGAAGGCGAAAAAACCGAAGAAGCCCGGGGACCGTTCGGCCAACCCGTTCGTCTTCGTCTACAACTACCTCAAGCAGGTGGTTGCGGAGATGCGGAAGGTTATCTGGCCCAACCGCAAGCAGATGCTCACCTACACGTCGGTGGTGCTGGCGTTCCTGGCCTTCATGGTGGCGCTGGTCGGCCTCGCGGATTTCGGCCTCACCAAGCTGGTGCTGCTGGTGTTCGGCTGAGCGAGAAGATAGAGAGGACTGAAAACCGTGACTACCTTCGACGGTGACTCGTCCGCGGGTGAAGCGGTCGACGTGGAAGAGCGCATCGAGGACGCCGAGACCACCGAGACCACCGAGGCCCCAGCGGCCGAGGCCCCCGAGGAGTCGACCGAAGAGGTCGACCCGGCGGCCGCGCTCAAGGCGGAGCTGCGCAGCAAGCCCGGCGACTGGTACGTCATCCACTCCTACGCGGGCTACGAGAACAAGGTCAAAGCCAACCTCGAGACGCGCGTGCAGAACCTGGACGTCGGCGACTACATCTTCCAGGTCGAGGTGCCCACCGAAGAGGTCACCGAGATCAAGAACGGCCAGCGCAAGCAGGTCAACCGCAAGGTGCTGCCCGGCTACATCCTGGTGCGCATGGACCTGACCGACGATTCGTGGGCCGCGGTGCGCAACACGCCGGGCGTCACCGGGTTCGTCGGCGCGACGTCGCGGCCGTCGGCTCTGACGCTGGACGACGTGGTGAAGTTCCTGCTGCCGCGCGGGGCGACCAAGAAGGCCGCCAAGGGCGCGGCCACCACCGCCGCCGCCGCCGAGGCCGGCGGACTGGAACGCCCGGCCGTCGAGGTCGACTACGAGGTCGGCGAGTCGGTGACGGTGATGGACGGGCCGTTCGCCACGCTGCCGGCGACCATCAGCGAGGTCAACGGCGAGCAGCAGAAGCTCAAGGTGCTGGTGTCGATCTTCGGCCGCGAGACGCCGGTCGAGTTGACGTTCAGCCAGGTCTCGAAGATTTAGCTCGGGCACTCACGCCCACCCCCAGGAAGGAACACCAACATCTCATGGCCCCGAAGAAGAAAGTCGTTGGGCTGATCAAGCTGCAGATCGTGGCGGGGCAGGCCAACCCTGCGCCGCCGGTCGGACCCGCGCTCGGCCAGCACGGCGTCAACATCATGGAGTTCTGCAAGGCCTACAACGCGGCCACGGAAAACCAGCGCGGCCAGGTCATCCCGGTGGAGATCACGGTCTACGAGGACCGCAGCTTCACCTTCACGCTCAAGACCCCGCCCGCCGCCAAGCTGCTGCTCAAGGCGGCCGGCGTGGGCAAGGGCTCGGCCGAGCCGCACAAGACCAAGGTCGCCAAGGTCACCTGGGACCAGGTCCGTGAGATCGCCGAGACCAAGAAGACCGATCTCAACGCCAACGACATCGACGCGGCCGCCAAGATCATCGCCGGCACCGCCCGGTCGATGGGGATCACCGTCGAATAGACCTGCATAGTTCGACCCCCAAACCCGTGGGAGGGCCAGCTTCGGCCCGCTGCTGAACCACGACCCAACACCAGATTGGACGAATCAATGAGCAAGAACAGCAAGGCATACCGCGCGGCCGCCGAAAAGGTGGACCGCAACAACCTGTACAGCCCGCTCGAGGCGGCCAAGCTCGCCAAGGAGACCGCGTCGGCCAAGCAGGACGCGACGGTCGAGGTGGCGATCCGCCTCGGTGTCGACCCGCGCAAGGCGGACCAGATGGTCCGCGGCACGGTCAACCTGCCGCACGGCACCGGTAAGACCGCCCGCGTCGCGGTGTTCGCGGTCGGCGACAAGGCCGAGCAGGCGCAGGCCGCCGGCGCGGACATCGTCGGCAGCGACGACCTGATCGAGAAGATCCAGGGCGGCTTCCTGGACTTCGACGCCGCGATCGCGACGCCCGACCAGATGGCCAAGGTCGGCCGCATCGCCCGCGTGCTGGGCCCGCGCGGCCTGATGCCCAACCCCAAGACCGGGACCGTCACCCCGGACGTCGCCAAGGCCGTGGCCGACATCAAGGGCGGCAAGATCAACTTCCGCATCGACAAGCAGGCCAACCTGCACTTCGTCATCGGCAAGGCGTCCTTCGACGAGAAGGCCCTCGCGGAGAACTACGGCGCGGCGCTCGACGAGGTGCTGCGGCTCAAGCCGTCCGCCTCCAAGGGCCGCTACCTGAAGAAGATCACCGTGTCGACGACCACGGGCCCGGGCATCCCGGTCGACCCGTCGGTCACCCGCAACTTCGCGGAGGCGTGACCTCCCTCCGCGACCAGAAGCAAACTCGCGCGAATCCCG
>NZ_GG770553.1:1501690-1512238 GCF_000164135.1 Mycobacterium parascrofulaceum ATCC BAA-614
CGCCTTACGAATGCGAGTTCGCGTCTGCTCGCGGAGCTAGCCGGCGCACTCGGCGATGCGGCGTCGCAGGAACTCGCGGCCCGGCTCGGAGCCGTTGACTTCCAGCGCTTCCCGGTACCAGGCGACGGCGTCGGCCGGCCTGCCGGCGCGGCGGAGCAGGTCGGCGCGCACCGTCGCGACCAGATTCGAGCGTCCCAGCCGGGGGTCGTTCGCCACCTCGTCCAAGGCGGCGAGGCCGGCATCGGGACCGTCGCGAAACCGACCGCCAGGGCGCGGTTGGCGCGCACGATGGGTGAGTCGGTCAGCCGCAGCAGCCGGTCGTAGGCGGCGCAGATGGTGACCCAGTCGGTCTGCTCCCAGGACGGCGCCGTCGCGTGCAGCGCGGCGATGACCGCCTGCGGCAGGTAGGGGCCCGGCGAACCCTCGGCCCGGCGCAGCCGATCCAGGCCGCGCGCGATGCGCCCGCGATCCCACCGCCGGCGGTCCTGCTCCTCGAGCGGCACCAGCATGCCGGCGTCGTCGACCCGGGTGGCGCGCCGCGAATCGTGCAGCAGCATCAGGGCGGCCAGGGCGTGCGCCTCTAACTCGTGCGGCATCAGCGCGCACAGCTCGCCGGCCAGCCGGATCCCTTCGTCGCACAGTTCGTCGCGGATCGCCGACGGGCCCGCCGTGGACCAATACCCCTCGGTGAACACCGAGTAGACGCAGCCCAGCACGTGCGGGGTCCGCTCGGGCAGCAGCTGGGCGGGCGGCACCCGCAGCGGGATGTTCGCGTGGCGAACCTTGTTCTTGGCGCGCGTGATCCGCTGGCCGATCGCCGCCTCGGTCTGCAGCAGCGCGCGGGCGATCTCGGCGACCGTCAACCCCGACACCAGCCGCAGGGTGAGCGCCAGTTGGGACTGGCGGTCCAGGGCGGGGTGGGCGCAGGTGAACATCATCCGCAGCTCGTCGTCGCGGACCGGAGACGGGTCGGTGTGATCGGTGCGCGCCCGGATTTCGTCGATCACGGCCGCCAATTCCTTTCCGGGACGGACAGATTCGCGGCGCAGCCGATCGCGCGCGCGGTTGCGTGCGACGGTCACCAGCCATCCGCCGGGATTGTCCGGCGGGCCGTCGCGTTCCCAGCTGCGCAGCGCCTCGGCGCAGGCTTCCTGGACGGCGTCCTCGGCGACGGTCAGGTCGCCGGACCACCGCGCGAGCGCGGCGACGGCGGGTCCCCACTCCCGCCGGAAGACGCCGTCCAGGTCGGACATCGCGAGCGCTCTACAGTCCCGAGACTCCGGCCAGCTGCCGCACCTGCACGGTCGAGGCGGGGATCATCGACGCCAGCTTCACCGCCTCGTCGCGGTCCGCGGCGGCGAGGAGGTAGACCCCGGTCGCGATCTCGGCGCCTTCCACGTACGGCCCGTCCGTGATGAGCACCTCGCCGTCACGCACCCGCACGGTCGTGGCGGTGGACCGGTCGTGCAGCGCCGCGCCGCCGATGATGTGGTCGCCGGCGGCGGCGTGCAGATCCGCGTGCCGGGCGGCCACGGCCTCCCACTCCGGGGTGCCCGGGGTGTGCGCCGACGCCGGCGGCTCCAGCAGCAGGGCCAGCCAGTCGTTGCCCGTGAGCTTGCGGGACGGTTCGATCGCGTGGACCACCGGCCACAGTTCCACGGCCCCGAACTGGGCGACCGGGATGTCGCGCGCCAGGGCCAGCGCCTCGTCGAGGTTCTCCGCCTCGAACACGTAGTAGCCGCAGGCCACCTCGGCGGACTCGGCGAAGGGGCCGTCGGTCGTGATCGGCGCGTCCGGGCCGCCGGTGATGACCGTCGCGCCCGCGGCGGGTGCCAGCGCGTCGCCGGCCCTGATCGCCGCGCCGGCTTTGGCGTGGAAGTCCTCGAATGCGGCCATCGCCGCGGCCGCGTCGTCGGGCGTGCGGTCCCGCTCCTTGCTGATCAACAAGGCGAAGTACTGCATGGTGTCGTCACCTCCAGGTAGTGAGCGAAGCCCCGTGCCCCACTCTCTACCTATCCGACGAACGACGCAGCCCCAATCCGACAGCCGCGGATTTCTAGGCGGCGGCACCCGGCTTCAGGTAGGTCACCAGGCTCACGTCGAGCGCCTCGTCGGTGAAGTAGTGCTCGCACCCGCGCAGGTACTTGATGTAGCGGTTGTAGACCTCTTCGGAGGTGACCTCGATGGCCTTGTCCTTGTTCGCCTCGAGGTTGTCGCCCCAGATGTGCAGCGTCTTGATGTAGTGCGGTCGCAGCGAAAGAGGCTCGGGCACAACAAAACCCGCCTTCTCGCCGTGGTCGACCATCATCTGCGTGGACGGCAGCCGGCCGCCCGGGAAGATCTCGGTGATGATGAACTTGATGAACCGGGCCGTCTCGAACGTGAGCTTCTTGCCGCGGGCGGCCAGGTCGTAGGGGTGAAAGCTGACGCTGCTCTGCACCGTCATCCGGCCGTCCTCCGGCATGATGTCGTAGCAGCGCTTGAAGAAGTCGTCGTAGTTCTCGTGCCCGAAGTGCTCGAAGGCCTCGATCGACACGATCCGGTCGACCGGCTCGCTGAAGTCCTCCCAGTTCTGCAGCCGCACCTCCCGTGAACGGTTGGTGTCGATCGACGCCAACACCTCCTCGCAGCGGGCGTGCTGGTTCTTCGACAGCGTCAGGCCGATCACGTTGACGTCGAACCGCTCGACGGCGCGCTTCATGGTGGTGCCCCAGCCGCAGCCGATGTCCAGCAGGGTCATGCCCGGCTTGAGGTCCAGCTTGTCCAGGTTCAGGTCGATCTTGGCGTACTGCGCCTCTTCCAGCGTCATGTCGTCACGCTCGAAGTAGGCGCAGCTGTAGGTCCGGGTCGGGTCTTGGAACAAGGCGAAGAAGTCGTCGGAGACGTCGTAGTGCGCCTGGATGTCCTCGGGAGCCGTCCGAATCTTCGTGGGGCTAGCCGGTTGATCAGCCATTTTCGTCTTGTTCTCCTGGGTGAAGTTCACTGCGTGTGGCCCGCGCACTTGCCTCGGGGTGTGACGCGCAACGATACCGAACTTTACTTTTCCAACGTGAATTGGTTGCAGTCGATGTAGCCCATCCGGAAGGCCTTGGCGCACCCGGTCAGGTACCTCATGTAGCGGTCGTACACCTCTTCGGACTGGATCCTGATGGCGTCGTCCCTGCGGGCCTGCAGCGCGCTCGCCCACAGGTCGAGCGTCCGGGCGAAGTCGGACCGCAGCGACTGGACACGGGTCACCCGGAAGCCGGTCCGCACCGAGTGCTCCTCGATGGTCTCGATCATCGGCAGCCGACCGCCCGGGAAGATGTCGGTCACGATGAACCGGATGAACTTGGCGACCTCCATCGTCAGCGGCAGGCCGCGCTCGATGACCTGTTTTGCGTGCAATCCGGTGATCGAGTGCAGCACCATCACCCCGTCGCGGGGCAGGGCGGTGTAGGCGAATTTGAAGAAGTCGTCGTAGCGGTGGAAGCCGAAGTGCTCCAGCGCCTCGACGGTGACGATGCGATCCACCGGTTCGCTGAAGTCGGCCCAGTCGCACAGCAGCGCCCGCCGCGACCGGCGGGTGTCCATCCCGTCGAGCACCTGCCGGCAATAGGCGTGCTGGTTCCGGGACAGGGTCAGCCCGACGACGTTGACGTCGTAGCGCTCGACCGCGCGTTTCAACATCGATCCCCAGCCGCAGCCGACGTCGAGCAAGGTCATCCCGGGCTCGAGCCCGAGCTTGCCCAGCGTCAGGTCCAGCTTGGCCAGTTGCGCTTCCTGCAAGGTCATGTCCTCGCGGGGGAAATACGCGCAACTGTAGGTGCGGCTCGGATCCTGGAAGAGCGCGAAGAATTCGTTGGAAAGGTCGTAGTGCGCCCGCACGTCGTCCAGATTGGATCGCGTACGAACAGCGCCGGCCGGGTTGTCAGACATCTGCCCTCCCGAGGGGACGGCACCGCTAGGAGGTGCCACCCGCGGGGGACCCTACTCGCCGGGCCCGGAAATGGGGATATCGGCGCGCGCGTGTGGGACGGAGTTTTTGCGGGCGGCGCTATTTGGTGAGCGTGTACTGGGCCACGCTGGAGATGCCCTTGCGGAAAAGGCCCGCGCAGCCGGTCAGATAGCGCATGAAGCGGTCGTAGACCTCTTCGGACTGGATGGCGATCGCGCGCTCACGGTTGGCCTCCAGATTGGCCGCCCACATCTCCAGCGTCCGCGCGTAATGCGGCCGCAGGTATTCGATCTGCTCGACGGAGAAGCCGCTGGCTTTCGCGTTGTCGACGATGTCGGGCTCGCCGCACATCTGGCCGCCGGGAAAGATCTCCTTGCCGAGGAAATGGAAGAAACGCAGATCCGACATCGTGATCGGGATGCCGCGCTCCTTCCATTGCGACTGCGGATACGTGAAGATGCTGTGCATCATCATCCGGCTGTCGTCGGGAAGCGTCTTGTAGGCCCAGTCCCAGAACGCCGGCCAGCGCTCCTTCTTGAACGCGTCGAAGGCCTCGAAGCTGATGATCCGGTCGACCTGCTCGTCGAACTCTTCCCAGCCCTGCAGCCGGGCCTCGGCGCGGCGCGTCGTGGGGATCGCGGCCAGGCGGGCCTTGGTGCGCGCGTAGTGGTTGCGGCTGAGGGTGATGCCGATGACGTTCACGTCGTATTTCTCGAGCGCCCGGACCACGGCCCCGCCCCAGCCGCACCCGACATCGAGCAACGTCATTCCCGGCTCGAGGTTCAGTTTGCTCAGGCCCAGATCGAGTTTAGCGAGCTGCGCCTCTTCCAGCGTCATGTCGTCGTTCTCGAAATAGGCGCACGTGTACACCATGTTGGGGTCGAGAAACAGCGCGAAGAAGTCGTCTGAAATGTCGTAGGTTGCCTGCGACTCTTCGTAATACGGCTTCAGCTTGACCATTGTGGACCCACCTCCTTCGACAACCGTACAGCCCTGCGACGTGGACTGAGACCGCAGGGGAAGCGTTTCTTTCGAGTGTTTTCGGGCTCAGCGCGCCTCGGCGAAGTTGCTCGTCAGCACGCCGATCACCTGGCCCCACAACTGCTGTGGCAGATCATGTCCCATCCCGTCGAATAACACCAATCGGGCGCCGTCGATGGCCCTGGCCACCGCGCGGCCGCCGAAGGGCCGCATCAGCTTGTCGGCCCGGCCGTGGATCACCACGGTGGGCGCGACCGTCCGCCGGTTGTAGTGGCGCAGGCTGCCGCTGCCCAGCACGGCGTCGAAATGCCGGGCGACGCCCCAGGGGTAATAGCTTCGCTCGTAGCTTTCGATGGCCTCGGCCCGAAGCTGTTCCTCGGCGGCCAGGTAGCGCGGGCTGCCGATGATCTTGCTCACCCGGACGGCGTTGTCGATGATGACCTCGCGCGGCGAGCTCGGCGGGGGTCCCTTGATGAGCGCCAACAGCTGGCGCGGACCGGGCGGCGGCAGGAACGCCGAGTTGTTGCTGGAGAAGATGACCCCGAGCGTCCTGGTCCGTTCGCGGAACCGCGCGGCGAAGATCTGGGCGATCATGCCGCCCATGGAGGCGCCCACGATGTGCGCGTCGCCGATGCCCAGGTGATCCAGCACGGCCGCCGCGTCGTCGGCCATGTCCTCGAGCCGGTAGGGCGCCCGGCTCGGCAGGCCGACGAAGGAGCGGGCCAACCGCGTCACCAGCGGCTGCCCGGAGCTGACCCGCTGGGTCTTGCTCGACAGGCCGACGTCCCGGTTGTCGTACCGGATGACGCGCAACCCGTGGCTCACCAGCTGCTCGCAGAAGGCGGTGCGCCAGAGCAGCAGCTGGGCGCCCAGGCCCATGATCAGCAGCACGGGCGGGTCGTCGATGTCGCCCATGTCCTCGTAGTACAGCTTCAGGTCGCCCCGGGGATCAAGGACCGTGGCGTGCCCGGTGCGGATCTCCATCGGGTGCCCTACCCCTCCAGGTCCGGCTGGTGTTCGCGGCTGACCTCGACCATGAAGTTCGCGAAGTAGCCGGTCAGCTGCGGGTCGGACATCATCTGCCAGTTGGGCGCGAGCAGCTTCATGTACCGCTCGACGTAGAGGAATTGCTTGCCGATCAGCACCAGCTCGCGGGGCAGCTTGACGTCGTAGGCGTCGGCCAGGGCCGAGAGCTGTCGCCCGATGTCGGCATAGGACATGTCGCCCAGCGTCGACATGGTCAGCGGCGTGGCGAATTTCTCCAAGTCCTTGGCGGCCTGCGCCTCGGGCTTCATCGTGCCCACGGCGCCCATCAGCACCACGATCTTGCCCGCCGCGGCGTGGTCCTTCTTGACCAGCAGCGCGTACACCAGCTCGCGCAGCAGCCAGCGGGTGCGCGGGTCGATGCGGCCCATGATCCCGAAGTCGAAGAACACGATGCGGCCCTGGTCGTCGACGTAGAGATTGCCGGCGTGCAGGTCGCCGTGGAACAGCCCGTGCCGCAGCCCGCCCTCGAACAGGCTGAACAGCAGCGCCTTCACCAGCTCGGTGCCGTCGAACCCGGCCTTGCGGATGGCGGCCACGTCGTCGATGCGGATGCCGTGCACCCGCTCCATCGTCAGCACCCGCTCGGAGGTGAAGTCCCAGTGCACCTGCGGCACGCGGATGCCCTGGCCCAGCGGTGAGGCGTGCAGGTGCGAGACCCACGCGTCCATCGACTGCGCCTCCAGCCGGAAGTTCAGCTCCTCGGCCAGGTTGTCGGAGAAGTCGGCGACCACGTCCTGCGCCGAGAGGCGGCGGCCCAGCTTGGCCAGCTCGACGGCCTGCGCGAAGCGCTTGAGGATCTGCAGGTCGGCGGCGACCCGGCGGCGGATGCCCGGGCGCTGGATCTTGACGACGACGTCCTCGCCGGTGTGCAGGGTCGCGTAGTGCACCTGGGCGATGGACGCCGACGCGAACGGCGTCTCCTCCCACTTGGCGAACAGCTCGGCGGGGTCGCCGCCGAGCTCCTCGACCAGCAGCTGGTGCACCTCGTCGGTGTCGGCGGGCGGCACCCGGTCGAGCAGGCCGCGGAATTCGCGGGACAGCGATTCGCCGAACGCGCCGGGGCTGGACGCGATGATCTGCCCGAATTTCACGTACGTGGGCCCGAGGTCGGCGAATGTCTGCGGGAGCTGCTTGATCATCTTCTGCTGCCACGGCCCCCTGCCCGGCAGCTTGCTGACGACGCGGGCGGCGGTGCGAGTGACCTGCCAACCCGTGACCACCACCCGGGCAGCTTCGACCGGCAGCGGCACCCGGTCAAGCCTGGCCACCTCTCGATGCTTGGCGGAACTCATCTAAAGCAGTCTGCCAAATCGGTACTGGCAAGTCCCAATCGTCACGCCGGCTTCCAGGGTTGCACCCAGCCCTGGACCGCCCAGCCCTCCAGCGCCGCGATCAGCTCGTACATGGTGGCGCCGTCGATGGATTCCCGGATGATGTCGGCGTGCCCTGCGTGCCGGGCCAGCTCGTTGATGACGTGCAGGATCACCCAGCGCACCGACCAGGCCTCCTGATCCTTGGGGAACCAGGGGATGTCCGGCGGGACGGGCACCGCCGCGTCGAGGTCGGCGGTCTCCACCAGCCGCAGCGACGCCGCGTTCTGTTGCCTGAAGGCCGCGAGCAGCCCGTCCAGTGTCTCGTCGGGCCGCATCACGTGCTGGTCGGCGAACTCCTGCGCGATCCGCTCGAAGGGGCGGGTGTCTTTCGGCGGCGCGTCCGGCGCGGCGGCGACGCGCCCCATCCAGCTGCGCTGCATCCCGGTGGCGTGCTTGACCAGCCCGCCGATCGACAGCGCGCTGACCGAGGGGGTGGACCGGGCCTGTTCATCGGTGAGGCCGTAGCTGACGGCGAGGTAGGCGCCCTGGTGGTAGGCCAGGTATTCGCGCAGGGCGCTGCGTTCGTCGGCCACGGGCCGGGCAAGAGCGGGCATTACCGGATATTAGGCCGCGCGCGCCGTAAAGTGCGGGGATGCAGGTGGTTTCGGCCCGCTCGACCGAGCTGTTCGTCGGGCCGCCGGACGCGCCGGTGCAGCTGGTGCGGGTCACCCTGTCCGGCTGCGCCGAGCCGACGCCGATCCGCGTCGACGGCGACGGCCTGAGCGGGCAGGCGCTCGCCGCGGCCGGTCAGGAGGTCGTCGAGGTCCCGGTCGACGTGGACCGCCCCGTCGTCGGTCAGCGTAGGGCCGCCCGGCTGCGCGCGGGCAGGACGTCCGACGCCGCCTTCGAATTCCTGGTGGCCGAACCCGGCTGGACGATGTTCATGGTCAGCCATTTCCACTACGACCCGGTCTGGTGGAACACCCAGGGCGCCTACACCAGCGAGTGGACCGCGGACCCGCCGGGCCGGCAGACCAACAGCTTCGAGCTGGTGCACGCGCACCTGGAGATGGCCCGCCGCGAGCCCGAGTACAAGTTCGTGCTGGCCGAGGTCGACTACCTCAAGCCGTACTGGGACACCCATCCCGAGGACCGCGCCGACCTGCGCCGGTTGCTGGCGCAGGGCCGCGTCGAGGTGATGGGCGGCACCTACAACGAACCCAACACCAACCTCACCAGCCCCGAGACCACCATCCGAAACCTGGTGCACGGCATGGGTTTTCAGCGCCACGTGCTGGGCGCCGATCTGGCCACCGCCTGGCAGCTGGACGTGTTCGGCCACGACCCGCAGTTCCCGGGGCTGGCCGCCGACGCCGGGCTGACGTCGAGCTCGTGGGCGCGGGGCCCGCACCACCAGTGGGGCCCGACCCAGGGCGGCGACGTCGACCGCATGCAGTTCTGCAGCGAGTTCGAGTGGATCGCGCCGTCGGGCCGCGGCCTGCTCACCCACTACATGCCCGCGCACTACGGGGCGGGCTGGGAGATGGACTCGGCGGCCTCGCTCGCCGACGCGGAGGACGCCACCCACGCCGTCTTCGCTCAGCTCAAGCGGGTCGCGCTGACGCGCAACGTGTTGTTGCCCGTCGGCACCGATTACACGCCGCCGAACAAGTGGGTCACCGCCATCCACCGAGACTGGGCCGCGCGCTACACCTGGCCGCGGTTCGTGTGCGCGCTGCCGAAGGAGTTCTTCGCGGCCGTGCGCGCCCAACTCGCCGAGGACGGGCGGGCGCCGTCGCCGCAGACCCGCGACATGAACCCGATCTACACCGGCAAGGACGTGTCCTACATCGACACCAAACAGGCCAACCGGGCCGCGGAGAACGCCGTCCTGGAGGCCGAGCGGTTCGCCGTGTTCGCCGGGCTGACGGCCGGCGCCGAGTACCCGCAGGCGGCGCTGGCCAAGGCGTGGGTCCAGCTGGCTTACGGGGCGCACCACGACGCCATCACCGGCTCGGAATCCGACCAGGTCTACCTCGACCTGCTGACCGGCTGGCGCGACGCGTGGGAGCTGGGCCGCGCGACCCGCGACGCGTCGCTGGCGGCGCTGTCCGGGCTCGTCGACGGGGACGTCGTCGTGTGGAACCCGCTGGCCCAGCAGCGCACTGACGTCGTCACCGCGCGCCTCGACCCGCCGCTCGCGGCCGGCGTCCGGGTGCTCGACGCGGACGGCGCCGAGGCGCCCGCCCACGTCGAGCACGGCGGCCGGTCGGTCACCTGGCTGGCGCGCGGTGTGCCGTCGCTGGGCTGGAAGGCCTACCGGCTCGTCGCCGACGACGGCCCGGCCGGCTGGGAACCCGTGCCCGGCGCGGCGATCGCCAACGAGCACTACCGCCTCGCGGTCGACCCGGCGCGCGGCGGGGGAGTCGTGTCCCTGGTCCACGACGGTCGCCAGCTGATCGCGGCCGGCCGGGTCGGCAACGAGCTGGCCGTCTACGAGGAGTACCCGGCGCATCCGAGGCAGGCCGAGGGCCCGTGGCACCTGCTGCCCAAGGGGCCGGTGGTGTGCTCGTCGGCGTCGCCGGCCCGGGCCCGGGCCTACCACGGCCCGCTGGGGCAGCGCCTCGTGGTCACCGGGCGGATCGGCACCGTGGCGCGGTACACCCAAACCCTGACGCTGTGGCGCGGCGTGGCGCGGGTGGACTGCCGCACCACCATCGACGAGTTCACCGGGGCCGACCTCCTGGTGCGGCTGCGTTGGCCCTGCCCGATACCCGGCGCCATGCCGGTCAGCGAGGTCGGCGACGCCGTCGTCGGGCGGGGCTTCGCGTTGCTGCACCCGCCCGGGCGGCGGGCCGAATCGGTGGACACCGCGCAGCACCCCTGGACGCTGGACAACCCCGCCTACGGCTGGTTCGGCCTGTCCTCGGCGGCGCGCTTCCGGGTCGGCGACGGGGTGCGGGCGGTCTCGGTGGCCGAGGTGGTGTCGCCGGACGAGGCGGAGTCGGGACCGCTGGCGCGCGGGCTGATGGTCGCGCTGGTCCGCGCCGGGGTCACGGCCACCTGCAGCGGCGCCGACAAGCCGCGCTACGGGCACCTCGAGGTCGACTCGAACCTGCCCGACGTGCGGATCGCGCTGGGCGGACCGGGCCGCAACGCCTTCACCGCGGCCGTGCTGGCGCAGGCCGGCCCGGCGTACGCGGCGGAACTCGACCGCCAGCTGGCGGCGACGGGCCGGGCCAGGGTTTGGGTGCCGGCCGCGACGCCGCT
>NZ_GG770553.1:1512523-1531748 GCF_000164135.1 Mycobacterium parascrofulaceum ATCC BAA-614
CGGGCGCGGACCTGCGCGCGCCGGCCGCCCTGCCGGTGCTGGTCATCGCCGGGCGCGACGACGCCGACCTGCGGGCGGCGATCGCGTCGGTGACCGACGACCTGGCCGACGCCGAGGTCGTCGTCGCGCAGCGGGCCCCGTCTGGCATGGCGCCCTTCGAGGACCGCACCGTCGCCCTGCTCAACCGCGGGGTGCCCAGCTTCGCCGTCGACGCCGAGGGCACGCTGCACACCGCGTTGCTGCGCTCCTGCACCGGCTGGCCGTCGGGCGTCTGGATCGACGAGCCGCGCCGCACCGCCCCGGACGGCTCGAACTTCCAACTGCAGCACTGGACGCACGCGTTCGACTACGCGCTCGTCTGCGGCGCGGGCGACTGGCGGCGCGTCGGGCTCCCCGCCCGCAGCGCGCAGTTCTCCCACCCGCTGCTCGCCGCCGCCCGGTCCGCGGGCGGGCTGCCCGCGTCCGGATCGCTGTTGCGCGTCGAGCCCGCCGGCGTTCAGCTGGCCGCCCTCAAGGCCGCCGGCAACCCGCTCACGGCGGGCAGCCCGCGGCCGGTCGACCCGCGCGCGGTGGCGCTGCGCCTGGTGGAGACGACGGGCGCGGGGGCCCGCGTGGCGATCCGTTCCGACGTCGCCGAGGTCGCCGACTTCCGCGACGCCGACCTCCTCGAAACCCCCCGCGACGGCCACCGCCCGCTCGACCTGCACGGGTATCAGGTCGCCACCGTGCTGGCCCGCTTCGCGGCGCCCCCCGCGCCGACGGCGTCCGGCCCGCTCGCGCCGGACGCCGAACCGGCGCAGCCGTTGTACGCCCGCTACTGGCTGCACAACCGGGGCCCCGCACCGCTCGGCGGGCTGCCGGCCGTCGCGCACCTGCATCCCCCGCGGGTGGCCGCCGAGCCGGGCGGCGAGGTCACGCTGCGCCTCACCGCGGCCAGCGACTGCAGCGATGCGACCCTGACCGGGACGGTCACCCTGGTGTGCCCGGAAGGCTGGTCGGCCAAGCCCGACGAGCTGCCCCTGACGCTGCGCGGCGGCGACCACCGGGAGACCGACGTCGCGATCTCGGTCCCCGCCCGCGCGCGGCCGGGGCTGTACCCCATCCGCGCCCAGCTCCGCATCGCCGCGGAAGAGGCGCCGGCCGCCTGGCGGCAGCCGGTGGAGGACGTGTGCCTGGTCGAGGTCGGCGCGTGCGAGCAGGCCGAGCCGGCGTACCTCGTCGAGGGGCCCGCCGACATCCACGTGGCCGCCGGCGAGCCGGCGGCGCTGACGGTGACCGTCGGCAGCCGCGCTGGAGCGGACCTGGCGCTCGAGGCGCACCTGATCAGCCCCTGGGGCACCTGGGAGTGGCTGGGTCCCGCGGCCGTGGGCGCGACGCTGCCCGCCCGCGGCACCGTCGGCCTCCGCTTCGGCGTGAGCCCGCCGCCCTGGCTGGACCCGGGCCAGTGGTGGGCCCTGGTCCGGGTCGGCTGTGCGGGCCGGCTGCTCTATTCGCCGGCGGTGCGGGTGGCGGTGACATGAGCGTGGTCGCGACGGTGGCCGGGATGCCGGTGCTGGTCGGCGAGGTCGACGCGGCCGAAGCGCGGCTGCGCGGCGGGCCCCGCGCGGCCGCGCTGCCGGCCGCCGGGACCAGCGAGGGGCGCCAATTGCGGCGCTGGCTGACCCAGCTGATCGTGACCGGGCGGGTCGTCGCCGCCGAGGCCGACGCGCGCGGACTGAGCGAACGGCGGGCACCCGGGGAGGCCGAGCTGCTCCCCGATGCGACCGCCCGCCTCGAGCTCGGCAGCGTGGCCGCCGCCGCGCTGGCCGACCCCCGCGCGCGGGCGCTGTTCGCGGCCGTCACCGCCGGGGTTCGCGTCGCCGACGAGGAGATCGCCGCCTACCACGCCCGCAACCCGCTGCGGTTCGCCCCGCCATGCCGCGACCGGCACGGCTGGAGGGCCCCGCCGCAGGCCGCGCCGCCGTTGCCCGACGTGCGGTCGGCGATCGCCGACCACCTGCAGGGTGCGGCGCGCCGACGCGCCTTCCGGGCCTGGCTGGACGCGCGGCGGGCCGCGCTGGTACGGCTCGCGCCCGGCTACGAGCATCCCGGCGACCCCCGCCAGCCCGACAACACGCACCGGCACTGATCGCCATGCTCACCCTCTGCCTGGACATCGGCGGCACCAAGATCGCCGCCGGCCTCGCCGATCCCGACGGCACGCTGGTGCACACCGTCATCCGGCCCACGCCCGGCGGCGGCGCCGCCGAAGAGGTCTGGGCCGCTGTCGAGGCGGCGATCGCCGACGCGCTGAACGCGGCCGGCGGGGCGGTGGACGCCGTGGGCATCGGTTCGGCCGGTCCCATCGACCTGCCCGGCGGCACCGTCAGCCCCGTCAACATCAAGGGTTGGCGGGGCTTCCCGCTGCGCGAACGGGTGGCGGCCGCCGTGCCGGGTGTGCCCGTCCGGCTCGGCGGCGACGGCGTATGCATGGCGCTGGGCGAACACTGGCGCGGCGCGGGCCGCCGGGCGGATTTCCTGCTGGGCATGGTGGTGTCCACCGGGGTGGGCGGCGGACTGGTGCTCGGCGGGGTCCCCTACACCGGCCGCACCGGCAACGCCGGGCACGTCGGCCACGTGGTGGTGGAGGACGGCGGCCCGCCGTGCGCGTGCGGCGGGCACGGCTGCGTCGAGGCGATCGCGTCGGGGCCGTCGATGGTGCGCTGGGCGCGGGCCAACGGCTGGTCCGCGCCGCCGGGCGCCGGTGCCCGCGACCTGGCCGCCGCGGCGGCGGCCGGGGATCCGGTGGCGGAGCGGGCATTCCGCCGGGGGGCCACCGCGCTCGCGGCGCTGATCGCCTCCGTCGGCGCGGTCTGCGACCTGGACCTCGTCGTCGTCGGGGGAGGCGTCGCCAACTCCGGTCGGCTGCTCTTCGACCCCCTGAGGGCGAAGCTGGCCGAATACGCGCGGCTGGACTTCCTGGCCGGCCTGCGGGTGGTGCCCGCCGAGCTCGGGGGCGAGGCCGGACTGGTCGGCGCGGCCAGGCTGGCGTCGCTGCGCTGACCGTCACCGCCCGCGCGGGAACCGCCGTTTTGGCCGCGGGGGGCGGCCCGGGCTATCCTGGTTGCCGATCCACCGAAGACCGTCGGTCACCGAGTAATCGGTCGAAGGTCCGGGAGCAATCCCGGCGGCCCACGCAGGAGGACGAGGCAGCAACGCCGGTACGCGCCGGCGTCTTGCACGCCCCGGCCGCATCCTGCGCCGGGGCGTTCGTCGTTTCAGGCGTGCCTTCGGTGATCGCAGACGACACGTCGCAAGGCTTTCACACCAGGAGGTACGCATGGCCAGGGCTGACAAAGCCACCGCCGTCGCCGACATCGCCGAGCAGTTCAGGGAAGCGACCGCGACCCTGATCACCGAGTATCGCGGCCTGACCGTGGCCAACCTGGCCGAGCTGCGCCGGTCGCTGAGCGGCTCGGCCACCTACTCGGTCGCCAAGAACACGCTGATCAAGCGGGCGGCGTCGGAGGCCGGCGTCGAAGGTCTCGACGAGCTGTTCGCCGGGCCCACGGCCATCGCGTTCGTCACCGGCGAGCCGGTCGACGCCGCCAAGGCCATCAAGACCTTCGCCAAGGACAACAAGGCGCTGGTCATCAAGGGCGGCTACATGGACGGCCGAGCGCTGAGCGTCGCCGAGGTCGAGCGCATCGCCGACCTCGAGTCGCGCGAGGTGCTGCTGGCCAAGCTGGCCGGCGCGATGAAGGGCAACCTGGCCAAGGCGGCCGGCCTGTTCAACGCCCCCGCGTCGCAGATGGCCCGCCTGTTGGCCGCCCTGCAGGAGAAGAAGCCCGCCGCGCCGGAGCCCGCCGCTCCGGTCGCAGAAGCACCGGCGGCGCCCGCCCAAGAAACCCCCGAGGCACCGGCCGAAGCGGCCGAGGCACCGGCCGAAGCCGAATAAACACCAACCCCGCAAACCTGGAAAAACAAGGAAGGACCCACACACCATGGCGAAAATGTCTACCGACGACCTGCTCGACGCCTTCAAGGAAATGACCCTGTTGGAGCTCTCCGACTTCGTCAAGAAGTTCGAGGAGACCTTCGAGGTCACCGCGGCCGCCCCGGTCGCCGTCGCCGCGGCCGGCCCGGCCGCCGGTGGCGCCCCCGCCGAGGCCGCCGAGGAGCAGTCCGAGTTCGACGTCATCCTCGAGGCCGCCGGCGACAAGAAGATCGGCGTCATCAAGGTGGTCCGCGAGATCGTCTCCGGCCTGGGCCTCAAGGAGGCCAAGGACCTGGTCGACGGCGCGCCCAAGCCGCTGCTGGAGAAGGTCGCCAAGGAGGCCGCCGACGAGGCCAAGGCCAAGCTCGAGGCCGCCGGCGCCACCGTCACCGTCAAGTAGCTCCGTCTCACGAAAGCCCCCGGGGCCCCTGCGGCTTCCGGGGGTTTCGTGCGCTCAGCGGACCGCAGCGCGTTGCGAGTTTCGCACCAGCTCGGGTGAGTCACCAAGAGCCACAAGGAAGTTCGACGTCATCGAGGCGAGCACCGGCGCGACGGCTGCGCCATCCTGCCCGTAAAAGCCGGCCAGTTCGAGCATCACGAACCCGTGTACCAACGCCCAGAACTGGGCGGCGGTGGTCACTATCGCTTCGTCGGTCGCGGGGCCGACCGTGATCCGCCCCGCCCGCATCGAGCGCTGCACCGCGCGAACAACGTGCGCGAAGCTCGGGATGTGCTGCTCGATCTCGGCGACCGTCAGGGTCAAGACGTTGCCGGCGGGCGCGTTGATGCCGTGCGCGCTGGTGCTGCCGAACATCAGCCGGTACATGTGCGGGCGCTCGATGGCGTAGCGACGGTAGGCCGCGCCGAGGGCGAAGAAGTCGGCGACCGGGTCGTCGGTGTGAGGCACCGTCAGCGCGGCGCCGAACTGCCGCAGGCCCTCCTCGGCAACTTCGGCGATCAAGCCCCGCATGCCGCCGAAGTGCGTGTACACCGCCATCGTCGACGTCCCGGCCGCGCCGGCGACCTTGCGAGTCTGCAGCGCGTCCGGTCCCTGCGAGTTGAGCAGGTCTACGGCCGCGTGCAGCATCTCGTCGCGAACGTTGCGCGCGCTGCCCGAACTCGTTTCTGCGGTCATCGTTGCCATCTTCCCATCCGCGGCGTACGGTGCCTATAACAACGTCATATCAATGTTATAGGAGCTCAGACATGACGTCCGTGCAAACCGCCGAAACCCGCAATCCGTACCTCGAGGGCGTGCTGGCGCCGGTGCGCGCGGAGGTGACCGCGACCGACCTGCCGGTCACCGGGCACATCCCGGAGCATCTCGACGGGCGCTATCTGCGCAACGGGCCCAACCCGGCCGAGGAGGTCGACCCGGCCACCTACCACTGGTTCAGTGGCGACGGGATGGTGCACGGCGTCGCGCTGCGCGACGGCAAGGCGCGCTGGTACCGGAACCGCTGGGTGCGCAGCCTGTCGGCGTGCGCCGGCCTGGGTGAGCCGCCGCCGGCCCGGCTCGACCCGCGAGCGGGCATGCTCTCGCTGGGCGCCAACACCAACGTGTTGGCCCACGCGGGGCGCACCCTGGCGCTGATCGAGGGCGGCGTCGCCAACTACGAGCTGACCGACGAGCTGGACACCGTCGGGACGTGCGACTTCGACGGCACCCTGGCCGGCGGTTACACCGCACACCCGCACCGCGACCCGCGCACCGGCGAATTGCACGCCGTCTCGTACTCGTTCGCCCGCGGCCGGACCGTGCAGTACTCGGTGATCGACACCCGGGGGCGGGCCCGCCGCACGGTCGACATCGAGGTGTCCGGGTCGCCGATGATGCACGACTTCTCGCTGACCGACTCCTACGTCGTGATCTACGACCTGCCGGTGACCTTCGACCCGGCGCAGGTGCTGCCGGTGACCGCGCCCCGCTGGCTAGGCCTGCCGGCCCGGCTGGCGCTGCAGGCGCTGATCGGGCGCGTCCGGGTACCCGGCCCGGTCAACGCGATGATGAACCGCAACCCGAAGCACTCCGACCGCATGCCCTACGCGTGGAACCCGAACTACCCCGCGCGCATCGGGGTCATGCCCCGCGAGGGCGGAAACTCCGACATCCGCTGGTTCGACATCGAACCCTGCTACGTCTACCACCCGCTCAACGCCTACTCCGAGCTGCGGGACGGCGCCGAGGTTCTGGTCCTCGACGTGGTGCGCTACGCGCGGATGTTCGACCGCGACCGGCGCGGGCCCGGCGAAACCCCGCCCACGCTGGACCGCTGGACCATCAACCTGACGACCGGCGCGGTCGGCGCCGAATGCCGCGACGACCGGCCGCAGGAATTTCCCCGGATCAACGAGGACCTGCTCGGCCGGCGCCACCGGTTCGGCTACACCGTGGGCGCGTACTTCTCCGGCGGCGCCTCCGCCCTGTACAAGCACGACTACGCGACCGGTGCCCGCGCGGTCGCGCCGCTCGATCCCGACCTTTTGCTGGGCGAGATGTCCTTCGTGCCGGGCCCCGCGGCCGGTTCCGAGGACGACGGCGTCTTGATGGGCTACGGCTACCACCGCGGCCGCGACGAGGGCCAGCTGGTTTTGCTGGACGCGGGGACGCTGGAGTCGGTGGCCACCGTGCACCTGCCGCAGCGGGTGCCGATGGGCTTCCACGGCAACTGGGCGCCCACTGGCTAACGCGCGTTCAATAGTCCGCCCGGCCCCGAGCGTGGCGAGATCTCAGCTCAGCCAATATTTGTCGGCTGTGCCGCGCAACCCTGATGCCGCGTAGCAAGGGTGCGCTACAGTGACTCATGCCACACAAAAGGGCAGGTGGCGGGCATGAGCGTCGACGGAAGGATCTCCCATGGGTGTCGCTATCGAGGTGAACGGCCTCACGAAGTCCTTCGGGTCGTCGAGGATTTGGGAAGACGTAACCCTGGAGATCCCCGCGGGCGAGGTCAGCGTCCTGCTGGGGCCGTCGGGTACCGGCAAATCGGTGTTCCTGAAGTCCCTGATCGGTCTGCTGCGGCCGGAGCGCGGCTCGGTCGTCATCGACGGCACCGACATCCTGCAGTGCTCGGCCAAGGAGCTGTACGAGATCCGCACGCTGTTCGGCGTGATGTTCCAGGACGGCGCCCTGTTCGGTTCGATGAACCTCTTCGACAACGCCGCCTTCCCGCTGCGCGAGCACACCAAGAAGAAGGAAGGCGAGATCCGTGACATCGTCATGGAGAAGCTGACCATGGTGGGTCTGGGTGGCGACGAGAAGAAGTTCCCCGGCGAGATCTCCGGCGGTATGCGCAAGCGCGCCAGCCTGGCCCGCGCCCTGGTGATGGACCCGCAGATCATCCTCTGCGACGAGCCCGACTCGGGTCTGGACCCGGTGCGTACCGCCTACCTGAGCCAGCTGATCCTCGACATCAACGCCCAGATCGACGCCACCGTCCTGATCGTCACGCACAACATCAACATCGCCCGGACCGTGCCGGACAACATGGGCATGCTCTTCCGCCGCAAGCTGGTCATGTTCGGCCCCCGCGAGGTGCTCCTGACTAGCGACGAGCCGGTGGTGCGGCAGTTCCTCAACGGCCGCCGCATCGGGCCGATCGGCATGTCCGAGGAGAAGGACGAGTCGACCATGGCCGAGGAGCAGGCCGCCCTCGAGGCCGGGCAGCACGCCGGCGGCGTCGAGGAGATCGAGGGCGTGCCTCCGCAGATCGTGGCGTCCCCCGGGATGCCGGAGCGCAAGGCCGTCGCCCGCCGCCAGGCGCGGGTCCGCGAGATCCTGCACACCCTGCCGCAGAAGGCGCAGGCCGCGATCATCGACGACATGGAGGGCACGCACAAGTACCGGGCGCACGAGGTCGGCGACTAGGAGGCCCGCCCCGAGGATTCGCGATAACTTCGTGTAACTCGGCGGCCCGCCCCCTTGACGACGGGGCGTAAACGGGCCAGTCTGTTGGGCAGCATGTATCCAGCGGAAAGTCGAGATGCCAGCCAGCGCCGATGTCCCTGGATGGCCTGTGCTGGACAGTTGAGGAATGCGCCGCCCTGCGCTATTGTTGGACGTTGCGCTGGCTACTTCCTGCCCACCTCACCCACCACTTGACACCGTGGTCTAAGCCTGAGCCCCCTCTAGTGGCTTAGTTCTTTAGTTGTGCGCGTGAGACTCGGACAGATCGTTCGCCGGCCTAACCGACACAATTCGCGGCGAACAGACCGGTGGTCCCGGTTTTCGTGAGTCGCACGAGGTGCTGGAAGGATGCATCTTGGCTGATTCTCGCCAGAGCAAAACGGATCGCCCACAGAGTTCCTCAAACGGAAGTTCCTCAAACGGCTCCGTGCCCGGAGCCCCCAACCGAGTTTCCTTCGCCAAGCTCCGCGAACCGCTCGAGGTTCCCGGCCTGCTCGACGTGCAGATCGACTCCTTCGAGTGGTTGATCGGCTCGCCGCGCTGGCGTGAGGCCGCGGCCGCCCGCGGCGACGTCAAGCCGGTGGGTGGCCTCGAAGAGGTGCTCGACGAACTCTCGCCGATCGAAGACTTCTCCGGCTCGATGTCGCTGTCGTTCTCCGACCCGCGTTTCGACGAGGTCAAGGCGCCGGTCGACGAGTGCAAAGACAAGGACATGACGTACGCGGCCCCGCTGTTCGTCACGGCCGAGTTCATCAACAACAACACCGGCGAGATCAAGAGCCAGACGGTGTTCATGGGCGACTTCCCGATGATGACCGAGAAGGGCACCTTCATCATCAACGGGACCGAGCGCGTCGTCGTCAGCCAGCTGGTGCGGTCGCCCGGCGTCTACTTCGACGAGACCATCGACAAGTCCACCGAGAAGCTGCTGCACAGCGTCAAGGTGATCCCCAGCCGCGGCGCGTGGCTGGAGTTCGACGTCGACAAGCGCGACACCGTCGGCGTGCGCATCGACCGCAAGCGCCGCCAGCCGGTCACCGTGCTGCTCAAGGCGCTGGGCTGGACCAACGAGCAGATCCACGAGCGGTTCGGCTTCTCCGAGATCATGATGGGCACGCTGGAGAAGGACAACACCGCCGGCACCGACGAGGCGCTGCTGGACATCTACCGCAAGCTGCGCCCGGGCGAGCCGCCGACCAAGGAGTCCGCGCAGACCCTGCTGGAGAACCTGTTCTTCAAGGAGAAGCGCTACGACCTGGCCCGCGTCGGCCGCTACAAGGTCAACAAGAAGCTGGGCCTGCACGCCGGCGAGCCGATCACGTCGTCCACGCTGACCGAGGAAGACGTCGTCGCGACCATCGAGTACCTGGTGCGCCTGCACCACGCCCGCACCGATGGCCACCCCGCCGTCATGACCGTGCCCGGCGGCATCGAGGTGCCGGTGGAGACCGACGACATCGACCACTTCGGCAACCGCCGGCTGCGCACCGTCGGCGAGCTGATCCAGAACCAGATCCGGGTCGGCATGTCCCGCATGGAGCGGGTGGTCCGCGAGCGGATGACCACCCAGGACGTCGAGGCGATCACGCCGCAGACCCTGATCAACATCCGGCCGGTGGTGGCCGCGATCAAGGAGTTCTTCGGCACCAGCCAGCTCTCCCAGTTCATGGACCAGAACAACCCGCTGTCGGGTCTGACCCACAAGCGCCGCCTGTCGGCGCTGGGCCCGGGCGGTCTGTCCCGTGAGCGGGCCGGCCTCGAGGTGCGCGACGTGCACCCGTCGCACTACGGCCGGATGTGCCCGATCGAGACCCCGGAGGGTCCCAACATCGGCCTGATCGGCTCGCTGTCGGTGTACGCGCGGGTCAACCCGTTCGGGTTCATCGAGACGCCGTACCGCAAGGTCGTCGACGGTGTGGTCACCGACGAGATCCACTACCTGACCGCCGACGAGGAGGACCGCCACGTCGTGGCGCAGGCCAACTCGCCGATCGACGCGAGCGGCCGGTTCGAGGAGTCGCGCGTGCTGGTCCGCCGGAAGGCCGGCGAGGTCGAGTACGTGCCGTCGTCCGAGGTGGACTACATGGACGTGTCGCCGCGCCAGATGGTGTCGGTGGCCACCGCCATGATCCCGTTCCTCGAGCACGACGACGCCAACCGTGCCCTGATGGGCGCCAACATGCAGCGCCAGGCGGTCCCGCTGGTGCGCAGCGAGGCGCCGCTGGTGGGCACCGGCATGGAGTTGCGCGCCGCGATCGACGCCGGTGACGTCGTCGTCGCGGACAAGGCCGGGGTGATCGAGGAGGTCTCGGCCGACTACATCACCGTGATGGCCGACGATGGCACCCGGCACACCTACCGGATGCGCAAGTTCGAGCGCTCCAACCACGGCACGTGCGCCAACCAGTCGCCGATCGTGGACGCGGGCGACCGGGTCGAGGCCGGCCAGGTCATCGCCGACGGTCCGTGCACCGAGAACGGCGAGATGGCGCTGGGCAAGAACCTGCTCGTGGCGATCATGCCGTGGGAGGGCCACAACTACGAGGACGCGATCATCCTCTCCAACCGCCTGGTCGAAGAGGACGTGCTCACCTCGATCCACATCGAGGAGCACGAGATCGATGCCCGCGACACCAAGCTGGGCGCCGAGGAGATCACCCGGGACATCCCGAACGTCTCCGATGAGGTGCTGGCCGACCTCGACGAGCGCGGCATCGTCCGCATCGGCGCCGAGGTCCGCGACGGCGACATCCTGGTCGGCAAGGTCACCCCGAAGGGTGAGACCGAGCTGACCCCGGAGGAGCGGCTGCTGCGGGCGATCTTCGGCGAGAAGGCCCGCGAGGTGCGCGACACCTCGCTGAAGGTGCCGCACGGCGAGTCCGGCAAGGTCATCGGCATCCGGGTGTTCTCCCGCGAGGACGACGACGAGCTGCCGGCCGGTGTCAACGAACTGGTCCGCGTCTACGTGGCCCAGAAGCGCAAGATCTCCGACGGCGACAAGCTGGCGGGCCGGCACGGCAACAAGGGCGTGATCGGCAAGATCCTGGCGCAGGAGGACATGCCCTTCCTGCCGGACGGCACGCCGGTGGACATCATCCTGAACACCCACGGGGTGCCGCGACGGATGAACATCGGCCAGATCCTGGAGACCCACCTCGGGTGGGTGGCCAAGTCCGGCTGGAATATCGAGGGTTCACCCGACTGGGCGGCCAACCTGCCCGAGGACCTGCTGCACGCGCAGCCGAACGCCATCGTCTCGACGCCGGTGTTCGACGGCGCCCGGGAGGCGGAGCTGCAGGGGCTGCTGTCCTGCACGCTGCCCAACCGGGACAACGAGGTGATGGTCGACGGCGACGGCAAGGCGGTGCTGTTCGACGGCCGCAGCGGTGAGCCGTTCCCGTACCCGGTGACCGTCGGCTACATGTACATCATGAAGCTGCACCACCTGGTGGACGACAAGATCCACGCCCGCTCCACCGGCCCGTACTCGATGATCACCCAGCAGCCGCTGGGTGGTAAGGCGCAGTTCGGTGGCCAGCGGTTCGGCGAGATGGAGTGCTGGGCCATGCAGGCCTACGGCGCCGCATACACGCTGCAGGAGCTGTTGACCATCAAGTCCGACGACACCGTCGGCCGGGTCAAGGTGTACGAGGCGATCGTCAAGGGCGAGAACATCCCCGAGCCGGGCATCCCCGAGTCGTTCAAGGTGCTGCTCAAAGAGCTGCAGTCGCTGTGCCTGAACGTCGAGGTGCTCTCGTCGGACGGCGCGGCGATCGAACTGCGCGAAGGCGAGGACGAGGACCTCGAGCGGGCCGCGGCCAACTTGGGAATCAACCTGTCCCGCAACGAATCCGCGTCCGTTGAGGACCTGGCTTAATCACTTCTAGTCACTAAACCCGCAAGGGGAAAGGGAGTTACGTGCTCGACGTCAACTTCTTCGATGAACTCCGTATCGGCCTGGCCACCGCGGAGGACATCAGGCAATGGTCTTACGGCGAGGTCAAGAAGCCGGAGACGATCAACTACCGCACGCTCAAGCCGGAGAAGGACGGGCTGTTCTGCGAGAAGATCTTCGGACCGACTCGCGACTGGGAGTGCTACTGCGGCAAGTACAAGCGCGTCCGCTTCAAGGGCATCATCTGTGAGCGCTGCGGCGTCGAGGTGACCCGCGCCAAGGTGCGCCGGGAGCGGATGGGCCACATCGAACTGGCCGCCCCCGTCACGCACATCTGGTACTTCAAGGGCGTGCCCTCGCGCCTGGGCTACCTGCTCGACCTCGCCCCGAAGGATCTCGAGAAGATCATCTACTTCGCGGCGTACGTCATCACGTCGGTCGACGACGAGATGCGGCACAACGAGCTGTCCACGCTCGAGGCCGAAATGATGGTGGAGCGCAAGGCCGTTGAGGACCAGCGCGACGCCGACCTGGAGGCCCGCGCCCAGAAGCTGGAGGCCGACCTGGCCGAGCTGGAGGCCGAGGGCGCCAAGGCCGACGCGCGTCGCAAGGTGCGCGACGGCGGCGAGCGCGAGATGCGCCAGCTCCGGGACCGCGCCCAGCGCGAGCTGGACCGGCTGGAGGACATCTGGAACACCTTCACCAAGCTGGCCCCCAAGCAGCTGATCGTCGACGAGAACCTCTACCGCGAGCTCGTCGACCGTTACGGCGAGTACTTCACCGGCGCCATGGGCGCGGAGTCGATCCAGAAGCTGATCGAGAACTTCGACATCGACGCCGAGGCCGACTCGCTGCGTGACGTCATCCGGAACGGCAAGGGGCAGAAGAAGCTTCGCGCCCTCAAGCGGCTCAAGGTGGTCGCCGCCTTCCAGCAGTCGGGCAATTCCCCGATGGGCATGGTGCTCGACGCCGTCCCGGTGATCCCGCCGGAGCTGCGGCCGATGGTGCAGCTCGACGGTGGCCGGTTCGCCACCAGCGACCTCAACGACCTGTACCGCCGGGTCATCAACCGCAACAACCGGCTCAAGAGGCTGATCGACCTCGGCGCGCCCGAGATCATCGTCAACAACGAGAAGCGGATGCTGCAGGAGTCCGTCGACGCGCTGTTCGACAACGGCCGCCGCGGCCGCCCGGTCACCGGGCCGGGCAACCGTCCGCTCAAGTCGCTGTCGGATCTGTTGAAGGGCAAGCAGGGCCGGTTCCGCCAGAACCTGCTCGGTAAGCGCGTCGACTACTCCGGCCGTTCGGTCATCGTGGTCGGCCCGCAGCTCAAGCTGCACCAGTGCGGGCTGCCCAAGCTGATGGCGCTCGAGCTGTTCAAGCCGTTCGTGATGAAGCGGCTCGTCGACCTCAACCACGCGCAGAACATCAAGAGCGCCAAGCGCATGGTGGAGCGCCAGCGCCCCCAGGTGTGGGACGTCCTGGAAGAGGTCATCGCCGAGCACCCGGTGCTGCTGAACCGCGCACCCACCCTGCACCGGCTGGGCATCCAGGCCTTCGAGCCGATGCTGGTGGAGGGCAAGGCCATTCAGCTGCACCCGCTGGTGTGTGAGGCCTTCAACGCCGACTTCGACGGCGACCAGATGGCGGTGCACCTGCCGCTGAGCGCGGAGGCGCAGGCCGAGGCGCGCATCCTGATGCTGTCGAGTAACAACATCCTGTCGCCCGCGTCGGGGCGCCCGCTGGCCATGCCGCGTCTGGACATGGTGACCGGGCTGTACTACCTGACCACCGAGGTCGACGCCGCCCTGGGCGAATTCCAGCCCGCCGCAAAGGATCAGCCGGAGGTCGGGGTGTACTCCTCGCCGGCCGAGGCGATCATGGCCGCCGACCGCGGCGTCCTGTCGGTGCGCGCCAAGATCAAGGTGCGACTGACGCAGCTGCGTCCGCCCGCCGAGATCGAGGCGGAGTTGTTCGGCGCCAACGGCTGGCAGCCGGGCGACGCCTGGATGGCCGACACCACGCTGGGCCGGGTGCTGTTCAACGAACTGCTGCCGGTGGGCTACCCGTTCGTGAACAAGCAGATGCACAAGAAGGTGCAGGCCGCCATCATCAACGACCTGGCCGAGCGCTACCCGATGATCGTGGTCGCGCAGACCGTCGACAAGCTCAAGGACGCCGGCTTCTACTGGGCGACCCGCAGCGGTGTCACCGTGTCGATGGCCGACGTGCTGGTTCCGCCGCGCAAGAAGGAGATCCTCGACCACTACGAGGAGCGGGCGGAGAAGGTCGAAAAGCAGTTTCAGCGTGGTGCTTTGAACCACGACGAGCGCAACGAGGCGCTGGTGGAGATCTGGAAGGAAGCCACCGACGAGGTCGGTCAGGCGCTGCGCGAGCACTACCCGAGCGACAACCCGATCATCACGATCGTCGACTCGGGCGCCACCGGTAACTTCACCCAGACCCGGACGCTGGCCGGCATGAAGGGCCTGGTGACCAACCCGAAGGGTGAGTTCATCCCGCGTCCGGTCAAGTCGTCGTTCCGCGAGGGCCTGACCGTGCTGGAGTACTTCATCAACACGCACGGCGCCCGAAAGGGCCTGGCGGACACCGCGTTGCGTACCGCCGACTCGGGTTACCTGACCCGTCGTCTGGTGGACGTGAGCCAGGACGTCATCGTCCGCGAGCACGACTGCGAGACCGAGCGCGGCATCCTGGTCGAGCTGGCCGAGCGCCAGCCCGACGGCACGCTGATCCGCGACCCGTACATCGAAACCTCGGCGTACGCGCGGACTTTGGGCACCGACGCGGTCGACGAGGCGGGCAACGTCGTCGTCGCCCGCGGCGAGGACCTGGGCGACCCGGAGATCGACGCCCTGCTGGCGGCGGGCATCACGCAGGTCAAGGTGCGCTCGGTGCTGACGTGCACCACGGGCACCGGCGTGTGCGCGACGTGCTACGGGCGGTCCATGGCGACCGGCAAGCTGGTCGACATCGGCGAGGCCGTCGGTATCGTCGCCGCGCAGTCCATCGGTGAGCCGGGCACGCAGCTGACGATGCGTACCTTCCACCAGGGTGGTGTCGGTGAGGACATCACCGGCGGTCTGCCGCGGGTGCAGGAGCTCTTCGAGGCCCGGGTGCCGCGCGGCAAGGCGCCGATCGCCGACGTCACCGGGCGGGTCCAGCTCGAGGACGGCGAGCGGTTCTACAAGATCACCATCGTTCCCGACGACGGGAGCGAGGAGGTCGTCTACGACAAGCTCTCCAAGCGGCAGCGGCTGCGTGTCTTCAAGCACGAGGACGGGTCCGAGCGGGTGCTGTCCGACGGCGACCACGTCGAGGTGGGCCAGCAGCTGATGGAGGGCTCGGCCGACCCGCACGAGGTGCTGCGCGTGCAGGGCCCGCGCGAGGTGCAGATCCACCTGGTCCGCGAGGTCCAGGAGGTCTACCGCGCCCAGGGTGTGTCGATCCACGACAAGCACATCGAGGTGATCGTTCGCCAGATGCTGCGCCGCGTCACCATCATCGACTCGGGCTCGACGGAGTTCCTGCCCGGCTCGCTGATCGACCGCGCGGAGTTCGAGGCGGAGAACCGTCGGGTGGTGGCCGAGGGCGGCGAGCCCGCCGCCGGCCGTCCGGTGCTGATGGGTATCACGAAGGCGTCGCTGGCCACCGACTCGTGGCTGTCCGCGGCGTCGTTCCAGGAGACCACGCGAGTGCTGACCGATGCGGCGATCAACTGCCGCAGCGACAAGCTCAACGGCCTGAAGGAGAACGTGATCATCGGAAAGCTGATCCCGGCCGGGACCGGCATCAACCGGTACCGCAACATCCAGGTGCAGCCGACCGAGGAGGCCCGGGCCGCCGCGTACACGATCCCGTCCTACGAGGATCAGTACTACAGCCCGGACTTCGGCCAGGCCACCGGCGCCGCGGTGCCGCTGGACGACTACGGCTACAGCGACTACAGGTAGTCGACAACGCAAAAGCCCCGGGCTTCGGCCCGGGGCTTTTGCGTGCCCCGCCGAGCGTCGGCGCCCGCCCCCACCCCGCCGAGCGTCGGCGCCCGCCCCCACCCCGCCGAGCGTCACGCCAGCGTGGCCGTCGCGGCCGAGCGTCACGCCAGCGTGACCCGCCGGGCGTCGGGGCGGTCATTAGACTGGCCGCGTGCTCATCGGTTCACACGTGCGCAATGACGATCCGCTGGCCGCCGCCGAGGCGGACGGCGCCGACGTGGTGCAGTTCTTCCTCGGCAACCCGCAGAGTTGGAAGAAGCCGAAGCCGCGCGACGACGCCGAGGTGCTCAAGGCGTCGGCCGTGCCGCTCTACGTCCACGCGCCGTACCTCATCAACGTCGCATCGGCGAACAACCGGATCCGCATCCCGTCGCGCAAGATCCTGCAGGACACCTGCGACGCGGCGGCGCAGATCAACGCGACGGCGGTGATCGTGCACGGCGGCCACGCCGACGACAACGACATGGAGGCCGGCTTCGGGCGCTGGGTCAAGGCGCTGGACTACCTCGACACCGACGTGCCGGTGTATCTGGAGAACACCGCGGGCGGCGACCACGCGATGGCCCGCCACTTCGACACCATCGGCCGGCTGTGGGATCGCATCGGCGACAAGGGCATCGGCTTCTGCCTGGACACCTGCCACGCGTGGGCGGCGGGCGAGGAGCTGGTCGACGCGGTCGACCGGATCAGGGCGCTGACGGGCCGCATCGACCTGGTGCACTGCAACGACTCGCGGGACGCGGCGGGCTCGGGCGCCGACCGGCACGCCAACTTCGGCACCGGCCAGATCGACCCCGAGCTGCTCGCCGCCGTCGTCAAGGCCGCCGGCGCACCGGTCATCTGCGAAACCGCCGACGAGGGCCGCAAGGACGACATCGCGTTCCTGCGAGAGAAAACCAACGGCTGAGCCGCGGCCCGTGCACGGTCGGCTCGCAACCCTTCTCGGGGTGGTCCTCCTGATCGCGGGCTGTTCGCCGCCGCCGCCGTCGGGCTTCGTCAGGGGCACCAGCCTGCACCACCTCAGCGTGGGTGGACACGATCGCAGCTACCGGCTCTACGAGCCCGCAAAGATGCCCGCTTCGGCCCCGCTCGTCGTCGTGCTGCACGGCTATTCCGGGAGCGCGAGGCAGGTCGAAAGGGATTACGGCTGGGACGAATTGGCCGACGCCGGCGGGTTCGTCGTCGCCTACCCCGACGGCCTGGACCGGGCGTGGAACGTCGACGGGGAAACCTGCTGCGGCCGCGCGGGGCGCGAGGGCGTCGACGACGTCGGCTTCATCACCGCGGCCGTCGCCGACATCAGCGGGAACGTGGGCACCGACCCCGCCAGGGTCTTCGTCACCGGCATGAGCAACGGCGGCATCATGTCCTACACGCTGGCGTGCAACACCGACATCTTCGCCGCGATCGGTCCGGTCGCCGGCACGCAGCTGAACCGCTGCCGCGACCCGCGTCCGACGTCGATCCTGCACATCCACGGCACGGCGGACCGGCTGGTGCCCTACGGCGGCGGACAGGGGTTCAGCGTGATCAACGGACCATCGGTACCCGACGTGAACGCCTTCTGGCGCAACGTCGATCACTGCTCGGCCCCGGTCACCACGACGAACGGCCCGGTCACCACGTCGGCGGCCGGATGCGCCGGCAACCGCGCCGTCACGCTCATCACCATCGAGGCCGGCGGCCACGAGTGGCCCCCGTTCGCCGCCCGCACCCTGTGGGAGTTCTTCCGCGCGCATCCCCGCTAGCGACCCATTACACCTCTTGTGCGACTGTCGGAAAAATGTAACATGAGGGGCATGTCGGATACGCATGTCGTCACCAATCAGGCTCCACCGCTGGAGAACTACAACCCCGCGACCTCCGCGGTGCTCGTCGAGGCCCTGATCCGCGAGGGTGGGGAGTGGGGCCTCGAGGAGGTGAACGAGGTGGGCGCGATCGCCGCCGGCCACGAGGCGCAGCGCTGGGGTGAGCTCGCCGACCGCAACCGGCCCGTCCTGCACACCCACGACCGCTACGGCCACCGTGTCGACGAGGTCGAGTACGACCCGGCCTACCACGAGCTGATGCGCACGGCGATCGCCCACGGCATCCACGCCGCGCCGTGGGCCGACGAGCGACCGGGCGCGCACGTGGTGCGGGCCGCCAAGATGTCGGTCTGGAACGTCGAGCCCGGCCACACCTGCCCGATCTCGATGACCTACGCGGTCGTTCCCGCGCTGCGCTACAACCCCGAACTCGCCGCCGTCTACGAGCCCCTGCTGACCAGCCGCGAATACGACCCCGAACTCAGGCTGGCCACCACCAAGCGCGGCATCACCGCCGGCATGTCGATGACCGAGAAGCAGGGCGGATCCGACGTCCGCGCCGGCACCACGCAGGCGACCCCGAACGGTGACGGCAGCTACACCCTGACCGGTCACAAGTGGTTCACCTCGGCGCCGATGTGCGACATCTTCCTGGTGCTCGCGCAGGCCCCGGGCGGGCTGTCCTGCTTCCTGCTGCCGCGGATACTGCCCGACGGCAGCCGCAACCGGATGTTCCTGCAGCGGCTCAAGGACAAGCTCGGCAACCACGCCAACGCGTCCAGCGAGGTGGAATACGACGGCGCCACCGCGTGGCTGGTGGGCGAGCAGGGCCGCGGCGTCCCGACCATCATCGAGATGGTCAACCTCACCCGGCTAGACTGCACCCTGGGCAGCGCCACCAGCATGCGCACCGGGCTGACCCGCGCCATCCATCACACCCAGCACCGAAAGGCGTTCGGCGCCTACCTGATCGACCAGCCGCTGATGCGCAACGTGCTGGCCGACTTGGCCGTGGAGGCCGAGGCGGCCACCATCGTCGCGATGCGGATGGCCGGCGCCACCGACAAGGCGCTGCGCGGCGACGGCCGGGAGGCGCTGCTGCGCCGCATCGGCTTGGCGGCCAGCAAGTACTGGGTGTGCAAGCGCGCCACCCCGCACGCCGCCGAGGCGCTGGAATGCCTGGGCGGCAACGGCTATGTCGAGGACTCGGGCATGCCGCGGCTGTTCCGGGAGGCGCCGCTGATGGGCATCTGGGAAGGCTCGGGCAACGTCAGCGCGCTGGACACGTTGCGCGCCATGGCCACTCGCCCCGAATGCATCGAGGTGCTGTTCGCCGAAGTGGCCGAAGGCGCCGGCGCGGACCCGCGGCTGGGCGGCCACGTCGAGCGGCTGCGGCGGGACCTGACCGACCTGGACACCATCACCCAGCGGGCCCGCAAGGTCGCCGAGGACATCTGCCTGGCGCTGCAGGGCGCGCTGCTGGTGCGCCACGGTCACCCCGCCGTCGCCGAGGCCTTCCTGACCACCCGCCTCGACGGCCAGTGGGGTGGCGCCTACGGCACCATGCCCGCCGGGCTGGACCTCGCGCCGATCCTCGAGCGGGCCCTGGTCAAGGGATGACGC
>NZ_GG770553.1:1534956-1542844 GCF_000164135.1 Mycobacterium parascrofulaceum ATCC BAA-614
CACCCGGCCGGGCGGCCCGGGGGGCGCGTCGTCGCCAGCGCCGGGAGGGCTCCCCGGCGCGGGATTGGCGGTCAGCCCCTGTTGCGGCCCCTGTTGGGGGCCTTGCGCCGGGGGCGGCGACTGTGGCCGCGGCGACGGTGTCGCGACCGGCGGGGGTGGCGCCATGATCTGGGCGGTCGGGGCGGGTGGCGGCGGCAGTTGCGGTGGGTCCGGCTGGGCCGTCTCCCCCAAGGGCAACGGTCGGCCCCATTCGTACGACGCCGGCCGGACACTGGCGGGGTGCGCCGCCGAATCGCTCGAGCCGGGCGCGCGAAAAGCGACGCCCTCTAGCGACGCGATCTTCGGCTGGTTGTTCGGGCAATAGGCTTCGACCGCGGCGGAGATGAATCGTGCGACGGTGCGGTACACGCGGTCGGGCGGGTATGGGCCACCGGCGCCGTTGGCGTTGAACGCCCGTTGCCTCATGTCGTCGACCACGGCGTCCGCCGGCATTCCGCCGTCGAGTTGGCGACAGATTCTGTGGGCCGTGGCGATGAGGCTCGGCACGTTCTCGAGTGCCGGGATTCCCTTTTGGTCGAGCAGTGCGACGAATTGGTCGTCCGGGTTGGGGTCGGCCGCCGCCGCGCCGTGGGGCAGCATGACCACACCGGTCAGTACCACGATGACCGTGACCAGTGCGCCGGCGCGGTGAGTGGTACTGGTGAGCATGGCTGGATTCCGTTCTGCTGCCAGCATCATATGCCCCTGGTCCGCCCGCGGCATCTCGGCGGCGCGGTGCCGCCCAATCGCGTTGAAAGGGCGCGAAACCGTTGTGCCACAACGGGACCGCCTCATCCGAAACCGGTGCGGCGAATGCCTACCGTCAGCCGCCCTTGCTGATGGTGTTGCCCGAGCCGAGGTTGTCGACCTTGGGCTCACCGTCCTTGTAGGTGATGGTGTTGTTCAGCCCCACCACGCTGATGCGGGTGTCGACCTTGTCCAGGGTGATCTTGTTGTTCGTGCCGCCGACGGTCAACGTCGCGCAGTCGCCCGTGACGGTCAGGGTGTTGTCCGAACCGCCCACGTTCAGCGACTTGCCGCTGGCGCAGTCGAGCGTCGTGGTGGTGCCCATCGACCCGTAGTTGACCGTGTTGCCGATCTCGACCGACGCGGTGGTGCTCGGTCCGCCGGTCGTCGGCGCCGCCCCGGCGCTCGTCGTCGTCGCGCTGCTCTTGGTCGTCGTGGTGGAACTCGTGGGCGGGTTGGCCGTCGAACTGCAGCCGGCCAGCAATACCGCGGCGACGGCGGGCGCCACGGCCAGCGCGGTCAGCCCCGAGGGGCGGTCAAAGATGTGGGCGGACAAGGTTCCTCGATTCCCCTCGATGTGATGGCGTCTTCGGTTCGGACGGCGGTGGGTGCCGGTCTCACCCGGGTACCTGCTGGAGCCGGTTGGTCATCCCGAGCTCGCGGCCGCGGTCCCACAGGAACGGCGAGCCGTTGTGATAGAAGACCGTCTGGTCGTAGCCGTACACGGTGATGTCGTGCGAGACGGAGTCGGCGACGACGGTGTTGGACGAGCCCATCACGGTCACCGCGTAACAGTTGCCCAGCGCCGTCACGTTGTTGCGGGTGCCGTTGACCAGCAGCGTGGCGTCGTTGCAGTCCAGCGTCTGCTCGATGCCCTCCCCGATGACGTGGGTGTCCCCGTTCTTCGCGTGCGCGGCGGGCACCGGAACGGCGGCGACGGTGATGACGCAGGTTGCCAGCGACCCGGCGACGGTTGTCCAGTTCACTGCGGGCCCCCTCGGTACGGGTGAATCTGCTCGAATGAGATTACGTCCATCCAGCCATGGCTGACATAGTTTCGCGGCCGGCGTCAACTAGAGTCATTAGTTAAGCACCCCCACCATCGCAAGCGAAGGGCCCCGCCATGGCAGCTCACCCGGAACCGCCGTCGGCGGGCGGGCGCCAGCGGGCGGGGAGAACCGGCTCGCGACCGGCCAAGCTGAGCCGCGACGGCATCATCGACGGCGCGCTGACCTTCCTGGACCGGGAGGGCTGGGACGCGCTGACGATCAACGCGCTCGCGACGCAGCTGGGTACCAAGGGCCCGTCACTGTACAACCACGTGGACAGCCTGGAGGACCTGCGCCGCTCGGTGCGGATCCGCGTCATCGACGACATCATCACGATGCTGAACCGGGTCGGCGAGGGCCGCGCCCGCGACGACGCGGTGCTGGTGATGGCGGGCGCCTACCGCAGCTACGCCCACCACCACCCCGGCCGGTACTCGGCGTTCACCCGGATGCCGCTGGGCGGCGACGATCCCGAGTACACGGCGGCCACCCGGGGCGCCGCGGCGCCGGTCATCTCGGTGCTGTCGTCCTACGGGCTCGACGGCGACGAGGCGTTCCATGCCGCCCTGGAATTCTGGTCCGCGTTGCACGGCTTCGTGCTGCTGGAGATGACCGGTGTTATGGACGACATCGACACCGACGCGTTGTTCTCCGACATGGTGTTGCGGCTGGCGGCGGGTCTGGAACGGCGCGTCGCCCACAACGGCGCCAGGTCCTAGCCACGATGGTGGCGACCCGCAGCGCCCGGCTGCGCCGCGCTTGCGATCGCCACGGTCCGATGGTGGCGACCCGCAGCGCCCGGCTGCGCCCGCGCTTGCGATCGCCACGGTCCGATGGTGGCGACCCGCAGCGCCCGGCTGCGCCGCGCTTGCGATCGCCACGGTCCGATGGTGGCGACCCGCAGCGCCCGGCTGCGCCCGCGCTTGCGATCGCCACGGGTCCGCCGCTTTGACCTGCGAGACCGGCGGCGGGTATTGTGGAGGCTCGTGCCTGGCGGCTTACGGCGCCTAACCGTAAGGAAGTGGATGCCGGGCGAATTCGCATGTCCACGATGCATCGGAGTTTCTCCGGTGCACGCCGCGTGCGACACACCCGGCCGCGGGGTAGTGCGGCCGGACATAACTGCAGTACGAAGACTTGAGCACCGCCGACAGACCCCGACACGAACACAGAAAGCCTCCTAGATGCCAACGATTCAGCAGCTGGTCCGCAAGGGTCGCCGCGACAAGATCGCCAAGGTCAAGACCGCGGCCCTGAAGGGCAGCCCGCAGCGCCGTGGCGTGTGCACCCGCGTGTACACCACCACCCCGAAGAAGCCGAACTCGGCTCTGCGGAAGGTCGCGCGCGTGAAGCTGACGAGCCAGGTCGAGGTCACCGCCTACATCCCGGGCGAGGGCCACAACCTGCAGGAGCACTCGATGGTGCTGGTGCGTGGTGGCCGGGTCAAGGACCTGCCCGGCGTGCGGTACAAGATCATCCGCGGTTCGCTCGACACCCAGGGGGTCAAGAACCGCAAGCAGGCTCGCAGCCGTTACGGCGCCAAGAAGGAGAAGAGCTGATGCCGCGCAAGGGGCCCGCGCCGAAGCGCCCGTTGGTCAACGACCCCGTCTACGGGTCGCAGCTGGTCACCCAGCTGGTGAACAAAGTTCTGCTGCAGGGGAAGAAATCGCTGGCCGAACGCATTGTTTATGGTGCGCTCGAAAACGCCCGCGACAAGACGGGCACCGATCCCGTGATCACGCTCAAGCGCGCTCTCGACAACGTCAAGCCCGCGCTGGAGGTCCGCAGCCGCCGCGTCGGCGGTGCGACCTACCAGGTGCCGGTCGAGGTCCGTCCGGACCGGTCCACCACGCTGGCGCTTCGCTGGCTGGTCAGCTTCTCGCGGCAGCGCCGGGAGAAGACGATGGTCGAGCGGCTGGCGAACGAGATCCTGGACGCCAGCAACGGCCTCGGGGCCTCCGTCAAGCGGCGTGAGGACACCCACAAGATGGCCGAGGCAAACCGCGCCTTCGCGCATTATCGCTGGTAGACGGCTTCCGGCGATGATGCCGGAGCAGTAAGACAGCAACCAAGCAATCGAAAGAGTGGGAAGACTTCTGTGGCACAGAAGGACGTGCTGACCGATCTGACGAAGGTCCGCAACATCGGCATCATGGCGCACATCGACGCCGGCAAGACGACGACGACCGAGCGCATCCTCTACTACACCGGCATCAGCTACAAGATCGGTGAGGTGCACGACGGCGCCGCCACCATGGACTGGATGGAGCAGGAGCAGGAGCGGGGGATCACCATCACCTCCGCCGCCACCACCTGCTTCTGGAACGACAACCAGATCAACATCATCGACACCCCTGGGCACGTCGACTTCACCGTCGAGGTGGAGCGCAGCCTGCGCGTGCTCGACGGCGCCGTGGCCGTCTTCGACGGCAAGGAGGGGGTCGAGCCGCAGTCCGAGCAGGTGTGGCGGCAGGCCGACAAGTACGATGTCCCGCGCATCTGCTTCGTCAACAAGATGGACAAGATCGGCGCCGACTTCTACTTCTCCGTGCGGACCATGGAGGAGCGCCTCGGCGCCAACGTCATCCCGATCCAGCTGCCCGTCGGCTCCGAGGGTGACTTCGAGGGCGTCGTCGACCTGGTCGAGATGAAGGCCAAGGTGTGGAGCGCCGAGGCCAAGCTCGGCGAGAAGTACGACGTCGTCGACATCCCCGCCGACCTGCAGGAGAAGGCCGACGAGTACCGCACCAAGCTGCTCGAGGCCGTCGCCGAGACCGACGAGGCGCTGCTGGAGAAGTACCTGGGCGGCGAGGAACTCACCGTCGAGGAGATCAAGGGCGCCATCCGCAAGCTGACCATCAGCTCGGAGGCCTACCCGGTGCTGTGCGGCAGCGCGTTCAAGAACAAGGGCGTGCAGCCGATGCTCGACGCCGTCATCGACTACCTGCCCTCGCCGCTGGACGTGCCGCCGGCCGTCGGCCACGCCCCGGGCAAGGAGGACGTCGAGGTCACCCGCAAGCCGTCCACCGACGAGCCCTTCTCGGCCCTGGCGTTCAAGGTCGCAACCCACCCGTTCTTCGGCAAGCTGACCTACGTCCGGGTGTACTCGGGCAAGGTCGACTCCGGCAGCCAGGTCATCAACTCCACCAAGGGCAAGAAGGAGCGGCTGGGCAAGCTGTTCCAGATGCACTCCAACAAGGAGAACCCGGTGGAGACCGCGTCGGCGGGTCACATCTACGCCGTGATCGGCCTGAAGGACACCACCACGGGTGACACCCTGAGCGACCCGAACGAGCAGGTCGTGCTCGAGTCCATGACCTTCCCGGACCCGGTCATCGAGGTGGCCATCGAGCCCAAAACGAAGAGCGACCAGGAGAAGCTGTCGCTGTCGATCCAGAAGCTCGCCGAGGAAGACCCGACGTTCAAGGTGCACCTGGACCAGGAGACCGGCCAGACCGTCATCGGCGGCATGGGCGAGCTGCACCTGGACATCCTGGTGGATCGCATGCGCCGCGAGTTCAAGGTCGAGGCCAACGTCGGCAAGCCGCAGGTGGCCTACAAGGAGACCATCAAGCGGGCCGCCCAGAACGTCGAGTTCACCCACAAGAAGCAGACGGGTGGCTCGGGCCAGTTCGCGAAGGTGATCATCAACCTCGAGCCGTTCACCGGCGAGGACGGTGCGACCTACGAGTTCGAGAACAAGGTCACCGGTGGCCGCATCCCGCGGGAGTACATCCCGTCCGTGGACGCCGGCGCGCAGGACGCGATGCAGTACGGCGTGCTGGCCGGCTACCCGCTGGTGAACCTCAAGGTCACCCTGCTCGACGGCGCCTTCCACGAGGTCGACTCGTCGGAGATGGCCTTCAAGATCGCCGGTTCGCAGGTGCTGAAAAAGGCTGCGCAGCAAGCACAGCCGGTGATCCTGGAACCGATCATGGCCGTCGAGGTCACCACGCCCGAGGACTACATGGGCGACGTGATCGGCGACCTGAACTCCCGCCGTGGCCAGATCCAGGCCATGGAGGAGCGGAGCGGTGCACGCGTCGTCAAGGCGCACGTGCCGCTGTCGGAGATGTTCGGCTACGTCGGCGACCTGAGGTCCAAGACCCAAGGCCGGGCGAACTACTCCATGGTGTTCGACTCGTACGCCGAAGTGCCGGCGAACGTGTCGAAGGAGATCATCGCGAAGGCGACGGGTCAGTAAATCTGCACGGGGAGTAATCTTGCCGGGTCATTAGCAAAGCCTTGGGCGCGGCACAACTGAAAACACCAACACTGCTTTAACAAGCACCAACAAGTCCAGGAGGACATCGAAGTGGCGAAGGCGAAGTTCGAGCGGACGAAGCCGCACGTCAACATTGGGACCATCGGTCACGTTGACCACGGCAAGACGACGCTGACCGCGGCTATCACCAAGGTTCTGCACGACAAGTACCCGGACCTGAACGAGTCGCGCGCGTTCGACCAGATCGACAACGCGCCCGAGGAGCGTCAGCGCGGTATCACGATCAACATCTCCCACGTGGAGTACCAGACCGACAAGCGGCACTACGCCCACGTCGACGCCCCGGGCCACGCCGACTACATCAAGAACATGATCACCGGCGCCGCCCAGATGGACGGCGCGATCCTGGTGGTCGCCGCCACCGACGGCCCGATGCCGCAGACCCGCGAGCACGTGCTGCTGGCGCGTCAGGTCGGCGTGCCCTACATCCTGGTCGCGCTGAACAAGGCCGACATGGTCGACGACGAGGAGCTGCTCGAGCTGGTGGAGATGGAGGTCCGCGAGCTGCTGGCCGCCCAGGAGTTCGACGAGGACGCCCCGGTCGTGCGGGTCTCGGCGCTCAAGGCGCTCGAGGGTGACGCCAAGTGGGTGGAATCCGTCGAGCAGCTGATGGAGGCCGTCGACGAGTCGATCCCGGACCCGGTCCGCGAAACCGACAAGCCGTTCCTGATGCCGGTGGAGGACGTGTTCACCATCACCGGTCGTGGCACGGTGGTCACCGGCCGTGTCGAGCGCGGCGTGATCAACGTGAACGAGGAAGTCGAGATCGTCGGCATCCGCCCCGCCAGCACCAAGACCACGGTCACCGGTGTGGAGATGTTCCGCAAGCTGCTCGACCAGGGCCAGGCCGGTGACAACGTCGGTCTGCTGCTGCGCGGTATCAAGCGCGAGGACGTCGAGCGCGGCCAGGTCGTCACGAAGCCCGGCACCACCACGCCGCACACCGAGTTCGAGGGCCAGGTCTACATCCTGTCCAAGGACGAGGGCGGCCGGCACACGCCGTTCTTCAACAACTACCGTCCGCAGTTCTACTTCCGCACCACCGACGTGACCGGTGTCGTGACGCTGCCGGAGGGCACCGAGATGGTGATGCCCGGTGACAACACCAACATCTCGGTCAAGCTGATCCAGCCCGTCGCCATGGACGAGGGGCTGCGGTTCGCGATCCGCGAGGGCGGCCGCACCGTCGGCGCCGGTCGGGTCGTCAAGATCATCAAGTAGTTCCAGTCGGCCGTAAAGCCCGGATTGCCGTCCTCGGCAATCCGGGCTTTACGCGTTTTGCCTGACCAACCGTGGCCGGCTCCGCTACGATTCCGTGACAAGGGAGTCGGGGGGCCGCGAGATGGCCGGGAGGTTTGGATGTCCTTCGTATTCGCGACGCCCGAGTACGTCGCCGCCGCGGCGTCGGATCTGGCCAGGATCGGCTGGACGATCACGTCGGCGAACTCGGTGGCGCTGGGCCCGACGTCGAACGTGCTGGCCCCCGGCGCCGACGAGGTATCGACGAGCATCGCGGCGCTGTTCGGCGCGCACTCGCAGGTGTACCAGGCGCTCAGCGCCCAAGCCGCGGCGTTCCACGAACAGTTCGTGCAGCTGATGAACGGCGGCGCGGCGCAGTATCTCGCGGCCGAGGCCGCCAACACCACGCCCCTGCAGTCCGCGGCGGCGCCCGCCTCGGTGGCGGCGCAGGTGCCGGCGGCGACGGCCGCCGGCGGTTCGGCCCCCGGGGTGCCGGCGGGACCCCTGATGTCGGCGGTCGGGCCGGCCT
>NZ_GG770553.1:1543187-1597766 GCF_000164135.1 Mycobacterium parascrofulaceum ATCC BAA-614
CTCCGGCGCCGCTGAGCCCGCTCGCGTCGACGCCCGCACAGGTCGAGACGCCGCAGGCCGCCGCCGCCCCGGCGATGCCGGTGTCGACCGGCACGCCGGTGAAGATGGTCTCGGCGCATTCGCCCGCCACGCCGTCGCCGGCGGGCTCGTCGGAACGCCCGGCGCCCACCATCATCCCCAGGGTGGACTAGCGCGCCGGTCGGTTTGCGCGTATGGCGCGCGCGGTGGCAGCGCGGGCGCTAACCTGACACGAAAATCCCAGCAAGGGTAAGGAGACACTCGTGTTGGCGCGCTACCTGAAGGCCCAGTTGGTGGTTTTGCTGTGCGGCGGCCTGGTCGGGCCGATCTTCCTGATCGTCTACTTCACCCTCGGGCTCGGCAGCCTGCTGCAATGGATGTTCTACGTCGGTCTGCTCGTCACCGTGGCCGACGTGCTGATCGCGCTCGCGTTGGCCAACTACGGCGCGAACTCGTCGGCCAAGAACGCGGCGCTCGAACAGAGCGGGGTGCTGGCGCTGGCCCAGATCACGGGCGTCACCGAGACCGGGACCTGGATCAACAACCAGCAGGTCGTCAAGGTGCAGCTGCACATCTCCGGGCCCGGGTTCCTGCCGTTCGACAGCGAAGACCGGGTGATCGCGAGTGTGACCCGGCTCGGCAACCTCAGCGCCCGCAAGGTGGTGGTGCTGGTCAACCCGACCACCAACGAATACCGAATCGACTGGGAGCGAAGCGCTTTGGTCAACGGCCTGGTGCCTGCGCAGTTCACCGTGGCCGAGGACAACCAGACCTACGACCTGAGCGGTCAGGCCGGCCCGTTGATGGAGATCCTGCAGATCCTCAAGGCCAACAACGTTCCGCTCGACCGGATGGTCGACATCCGGTCGAACCCGGTGCTGCGCCAGCAGATCCAGGCGGTGGTGCGCCGCGCGGCCCAGCAGGCGCCGGCCGCCCAGCCGGCCAGCGCAGGGGGGCCGGCGCCGGTGGTCACGCCCCCGCAACCGTCGATCGCGCAGCGACTGCAGGAACTCGAGACCTTGCGCGCCAGCGGCGCGCTGACCGACCAGGAGTACAACAGCCGGCGGGCCCAGATCATCGCCGAGATCTGAGCCGGGCGAGTTAGAACAGGTTTCAGTTTCGCTGCTAGCCTTGCCTCGTGGCTGGATCACTGCAGGGCCGGGTGGCGTTCATCACCGGCGCGGCCCGCGCCCAGGGCCGATCGCACGCGGTGCGACTGGCGGCCGAAGGCGCCGACATCATCGCGCTCGACATCTGCGCCCCGGCGTCGCCCACGCTGACCTATCCGCCGGCCACCCCGGAGGACCTGAGCGAGACCGTCCGCCTGGTGGAAGCGCAGGGCCGCAAGGTGCTGGCCCGCGAGCTGGACATCCGCGACGACGCCGCGCTGCGCCAGCTCGTGGCCGACGGCGTGGAGCAATTCGGCCGGCTCGACATCGTGGTGGCCAACGCCGGCGTCCTGAGCTGGGGCCGGCTCTGGGAGCTCACCGACGAGCAGTGGGACGCCGTCATCGGGGTCAACCTGACCGGCACCTGGCGCACGCTGCGGGCCACCGTGCCGCCGATGATCGAGGCCGGCAACGGCGGCTCGATCGTGGTGGTCAGCTCGTCGGCGGGGCTGAAGGCCACCCCCGGCAACGGGCATTACTCGGCCAGCAAGCACGGGCTCACCGCCCTGACCAACACGTTGGCCATCGAACTCGGCGAATACCACATCCGGGTCAACTCCATCCACCCCTACTCGGTGGACACCCCGATGATCGAGCCGGAGGTGATGATGGAGATCTTTGCCCGCCATCCCGGCTTCGTGCATAGCTTCCCCCCGATGCCCTTGCAGCCCAACGGCTTCATGACGCCCGACGAGGTGGCCGACGTGGTGGCGTGGCTTGCCGGCGACGGGTCGGGCACGGTGACGGGGACCCAGATTCCGGTGGACAAGGGCGCGTTGAAGTATTGAGCCGCGACCGTGGTATGAACTCCACGTGACCGCTAGCAACGGAATTGTGATCGTCGGTGGCGGTCTGGCCGCCGCCCGGACCGCCGAGCAGCTGCGTCGTGCGGAGTACGCCGGGCGCGTCACGATCGTCAGCGACGAGGTGCACCTGCCGTATGACCGCCCGCCGCTGTCAAAAGAGGTGCTGCGCAAAGAGGTCGACGACGTGGCCCTCAAACCGCGGGAGTGGTACGACGAGAACGACATCACCCTGCGACTGGGCGCGGCGGCCACGGCCTTGGACACCGCGGCGCGGACGGTGACGCTGGCCGACGGCTCCGTGCTCGGTTACGACGAGCTCGTCATCGCGACGGGCCTGGTGCCGCGGCGCATCCCGGCGCTGCCCGATCTCGACGGCATCCGGGTGCTGCGCACGTTCGACGAGAGCATGGCGCTGCGGGAGCACGCGTCCGCCGCTCAGCGCGCCGTTGTCATCGGCGCCGGCTTCATCGGCTGCGAGGTGGCGGCCAGCCTGCGCAGCCTCGGCGTGGACGTGGTGCTGGTCGAGCCGCAGCCCACACCCCTGGCGTCGGTGCTGGGCGAGCGGATCGGCGGGCTGGTCGCGCGCCTGCACCGCGCGGAAGGCGTCGACGTCCGCCTCGGGGTCGGGGTGGCCGAGGTGCGCGGCGAGGGGCGGGTGGACACCGTGGTGCTGACCGACGGCACCGAGCTGGCGGCGGACCTGGTGGTCGTCGGCATCGGGTCGCACCCGGCGACCGGTTGGCTGGAGGGCAGCGGCATCGAGGTCGACAACGGCGTGCTCTGCGACGAGGCCGGACGGACCAGCGCGCCGAACGTGTGGGCGCTCGGCGACGTCGCGTCCTGGCGTGACGCGACGGGACACCAAGCGCGGGTGGAGCATTGGAGCAATGTCGCCGACCAGACCCGCGTCGTGGTGCCCGCGATGCTGGGGCAGGACACCTCGTCGGCCGTGGTCGTCCCGTACTTCTGGAGCGACCAGTACGACGTGAAGATCCAGTGCCTCGGCGAGCCCGAGGCCACCGACACCGTCCACCTGGTCGAGGACGACGGCCGCAAGTTCCTGGCCTACTACGAGCGCGACGGCGTGCTGGTCGGGGTGGTCGGCGGCGGGATGCCCGGCAAGGTGATGAAGGTGCGCGCCAAGATCGCCGCCGGCGCACCCATTTCCGACGTGCTGGGCTGAGGGGTCCTACAGCCAGCGCACCGGCGGTCCGTGCGGGTGGCAGTCGGCGAGAATCTCCAGTTCGCCGCCGGGCCACCGGCGCGCGCGCACCAGAAACCGGATCGGTCCGCCGGGCCCGTCGCGGAAGGGCTCCAGCGTCAGGTGGACGAACGGCGAACGCTGTCCGGCCTGCGCGCCCAGCGCGCGCACCCGGGAGCGCACCGCGTCGCGCTCCTCGTCGGGCAGGTACTGCCAGGTGATCGAATGCCACAGCACCGTGAGCGCGTCGGCGGCCAGCGTCAGGCCGGCGACGGCGCCGGCCGCCGTCTCGCGCTGCAGCCGGGCCGGCACCCGCCGGGCGACCTCGATGGCGCCGCGCAGCCGCTCGAGCCGGGCGGTCTGGTCCGGCCAGACGTAGCTCAGCACGGTGAGCTCCCCGTCGCCGCCGGTGACGTCGATGGGCGCGATGTCACAGCCGTGGCGCTCGACGATCCGCACCTCGCCGCCCGGCGGCAGCGCGCCGCGCCAGGCGTCGTCGATGATCACCGGCGAGTCGCCGGGTCCCCACTCGCCGCCAGCGAAGCGGTAGTGGTAGTGGTCCGCGCGCAGATTCAGCCCGGCGCTCGAACCGATCTCGAAAAGCCTGATCGGCAAACGGGATTCGTGGTTGACGCGCAACAGGGCGCCGATCAGCGCGGCGGACCGCCCGACCTCGTTGGTCTGGGGCGGTTGCCGCAACGCCGCCCGCAGCGCCTCGGCGTGGGCCGCCGCGACACCCTCGATCTCCGGCCACGCCGGCCCGGCGTCCCAGCTGCCCCCGGTGCTGGGATACCACCGGCGCAACTGCGGCGCCCGGCCGTCGAGCACCAAGCGGTGCAGGCCGCCGAGCAGCCGCAGCGGCACCGCCAGGCGCGACGGGTCGTCCTCGTGCCCGGCCAGGATGGTCGCGAAGACGCCGCCGGCCGCGACGTCGGTGGCCACCAGCTCGAAAAGCTCGCCATACATCGGCGAGCCGGAGCGGGCGCAGAACTGGCCTTGCGCCCGCAGGGTGTGCAGCAGGTGCTCGACGCTCACCGGGCCAGCCTGTCCAGCCCGGTGCGCACGACGTCGAACGCGTTGCCCAGCGCGGTCGGCAACGGGACGGACTCGTCGGAAAGCCAGTGCTCGTAGGCGGACAGCGCCACCCCCAGCATGGTCCACGCGGCCGTCTGCGGCACCAGGTCGGTCGGCTTGCAGTCCAGCCGGCGGGCCACGAAGCCCGCGATCACCTCGCGCCAGCCGGCGTACATCGTCATCGAATAGGCCTGCAGCTCGGCGGTCTGCAGGATGACCCGCATGCGCTGGCGGTGCCTGGCGGTCTCGGACTCGCCAAAGGTGTTGAACGCCAACAGCGCATCGCGCAGCGCCTGCCCCAGGGGCACCCGCGGATCGACGTCGTCGAGGAGGTCGCGCAGGTGCGCCAGGTGGGTGTCGAAGTCGCCCCACGGGATCGCGTTCTTGGACGCGTAGTAGCGGAACAGCGTTCGCCGGGAGATGCCGGCGGCCTGCGCGACGTCGTCGACGCTGACGTCGGCGAAGCCGCGCGCGCCGAACAGCTCGATCGCGACGTCGGTGATGTGGTGCGGCGTTGTCGAGCGGCGACGGCCCACCCGCGGCTGCGGCATCATCGGACCCCGCCCTTCCATTTCGGCACTCGATGCCATATTCTGACGAAGCTTGTGACTCGATCCCCATCGTTGTCAAGAACCGACGAAAGGCAATGACCCGTGGACCACGAAACCGAGACCGAGACCCAGCTCGTCGCCGAGACCCTGGTCGAAGAGGTGTCCATCGACGGCATGTGCGGGGTCTACTGACCCGCGTGTTCGACCCCGACCGCGGCTGGCGGTTGCACCCGCAAGTGGCGGTTCGACCCGAACCGTTCGGGGCGCTGCTCTACCACTTCGGCACCCGCAAGCTGTCCTTCCTGAAGAACCGCACCATCCTCACGGTGGTGCGGTCGCTGGCCGAGCACCCCGACGTCCATTCCGCCTGCCGCGCGGCGGGTGTGGACGGCGCCGGGGAGGCGCCGTATCTGCACGCGCTGGGCGTGCTGGCCGATTCGAAGATGTTGGTACCCCAGGAGGTTCCGTGACCGCCACCGTGCCCCGGCTCATCGAGCAGTTCGAGAGCGGGCTGGATGCGCCCATCTGCCTGACGTGGGAGCTGACGTACGCCTGCAACCTGGCGTGCGTGCACTGCCTGTCGTCGTCGGGCAAACGGGACCCGCGCGAACTGTCCACCCGTCAGTGCATGGACATCATCGACGAGCTGGAACGCATGCAGGTGTTCTACGTCAACATCGGCGGCGGGGAGCCCACCGTGCGCCCTGACTTCTGGGAGCTGGTGGACTACGCCACGGCGCACCACGTCGGGGTGAAGTTCTCCACCAACGGGGTGCGCATCACCGAGGAGGTGGCCGCGCGGTTGGCGGCGAGCGACTACGTCGACGTCCAGATTTCGCTCGACGGCGCCACCGCGGAGGTCAACGACGCGGTCCGCGGTCCGGGCTCGTTCGCCATGGCGGTGCGGGCGCTGGAGAACCTTGCCAACGCCGGCTTCTCGGACGCCAAGATCTCCGTTGTGGTCACCCGGCACAACGTCGACCAGCTCGACGAATTCGCCGCGCTGGCAAGCCGTTACGGCGCCACGCTGCGGATCACCCGGCTGCGGCCCTCGGGGCGGGGCGCCGACGTCTGGGAGGACCTGCACCCCACCGCCGAGCAGCAGGTGCAGCTCTACGACTGGCTGGTGGCCAAGGGCGAGCGGGTGCTCACCGGTGACTCCTTCTTCCACCTGTCGCCGCTGGGCTCCTCGGGCGCGCTGGCCGGCCTGAACATGTGCGGGGCCGGCCGGGTGGTGTGCCTGATCGACCCGGTGGGCGACGTGTACGCCTGCCCGTTCGCCATCCACGACCGCTTCCTGGCGGGGAACGTGCTGACCGACGGCGGGTTCGACAACGTCTGGAAGAACGCGCCCCTGTTCCGCGAGCTGCGCGAACCGCAGTCACCCGGCGCGTGCGGCAGCTGCGGGCACTACGACGCCTGCCGGGGCGGCTGCATGGCGGCCAAGTTCTTCACCGGCCTGCCGATGGACGGGCCGGACCCCGAATGCGTCCAGGGACACAGCGCGGCGGCGCTGGCCCGCACCCGGGAAACCCCGCGGCCGCGCGCCGACCACTCCCGAAAGACCGGCGGGCCGGTACTGCTGACGCTGTCGCGTCCGCCTGCGCGATTGTGCAACGAAAGCCCGGTGTGATCGTGGCCGAGAAATGGTTTGAGACCGTCGCCATCGCGCAGGAACGCGCGAAACGGCGGCTGCCCAAATCGGCCTATTCTTCGCTGATTTCGGCGAGCGAAAAGGGAATCACCGTCGCCGACAACGTCGCCGCGTTCAGCGAACTCGGCTTCGCACCCCATGTCATCGGCGTTCAGGAAAAGCGCGATCTGTCGACTACCGTTATGGGGCAAGACATTTCGATGCCGGTGCTGATTTCGCCCACCGGCGTGCAGGCGGTGCATCCGGACGGTGAGGTGGCCGTGGCGCGGGCCGCCGCCGCCCGGGGCACGGCCATGGGGCTGTCCTCGTTCGCCAGCAAGCCGATCGAAGAGGTGATCGCGGCGAACCCCAAGCTGTTCTTCCAGCTGTACTGGCTGGGCGACCGCGACGCGATCGCCGCGCGGGTGGAGCGCGCCCGGGCGGCTGGGGCGGTGGGCCTCATCGTCACCACCGACTGGAGCTTCTCGCACGGCCGCGATTGGGGCAGCCCCTCGATTCCGGAAAAGATGGATCTGAAGACCATCGTCAAGATGAGCCCGGAGGCCATCACGAGGCCGCGATGGTTCCTGCAGTGGGCGAAGACCCTGCACCCGCCCGAGCTGCGGGTCCCCAACCAGGGGCGCCGCGGCGAGCCCGGTCCGCCGTTCTTCGCCGCCTACGGGGAGTGGATGGGGACGCCGCCCCCCACGTGGGAAGACATCGCCTGGCTGCGCGAACTGTGGGGCGGGCCGTTCATGCTCAAGGGCGTGATGCGCGTCGACGACGCGAAACGCGCTGTGGACGCGGGCGTTTCGGCCATCTCGGTGTCCAACCACGGCGGCAACAACCTGGACGGCACGCCGGCGTCGATCCGCGCCCTGCCCGCGGTGGCCGCCGCGGTCGGTGACCAGGTCGAGGTGCTGCTCGACGGTGGCATCCGGCGCGGCAGCGACGTCGTGAAGGCCGTCGCGCTCGGGGCGCGGGCGGTGATGATCGGCCGCGCGTACCTGTGGGGCCTGGCGGCCGCCGGTCAGGCGGGCGTGGAGAACGTGCTCGACATCCTGCGCGGGGGCATCGACTCCGCGCTGATGGGTCTGGGTCACGCCGGGGTCGCAGACCTCGGTCCCGACGACATCCTCGTGCCGCCCGGCTTCACCCGGACGCTCGGTGCCCCGCCCGCCGGGGAGGCCTGACCGGCTAATCAACGATATTCCGGGCGGATTTGTCCGGAATCGTCGGCGGACGGGCGAATGGTGATACACGCGTGGTGTCCGTGACGAACGAGCACAGATTTGAAACGCCTGAATGAACCGCCCGGAAAAAAATTGTTTTCGACGGACAACAATCGGTGCACGCCAGGTGAATTCGTCCTACCATCACCGAGTGCCCGTACTCGGCGAATTGGCAATGGCGACGTCAAGCCAGCTCTCGGGCACCTCACCGTCAATATTGATCCCGCTGGGCTCGACCGAACAGCACGGTCCGCACCTGCCCCTGGACACCGACACCCGGATCGCAACCGCGGTCGCCCGCGGGGCGCGCGCCCGCCTCGACGGGGACTGGTCGGTGGCCCCGGCCATCGCCTACGGCGCCAGCGGCGAGCACCAGAGTTTCGCCGGGACCATCTCCATCGGCACCGACGCCCTGACCCTGCTGCTGCTGGAGTACGGCCGGTCGGCCGCCGGCTGGGCCCGGCGCCTGGTCTTCGTCAACGGCCACGGCGGCAACGTCGCCGCGCTGGCCGCGGCGATTTCCCGGCTGCGCGACGAGGGCCGCGACGCCGGCTGGTGCCCGTGTGAGGCCGCCGGCGGCGATGCCCACGCCGGGCACACCGAAACCTCGCTGTTGCTGCACATCTCGCCCGGCGACGTGCGGACCGACCGGTGGCTCGCCGGCAACCGTTCGCCGCTGCCCGAACTGCTGCCGTCGCTGCGTCGCGGGGGAGTCGCGGCGGTCAGCCCCGTCGGCGTCCTCGGGGACCCGACCACCGCCACCGCCGAGGAGGGCAGGCGCATCCTCGCCGAGATGGTCGACGGCTCCGTCCGCCGGGTGTCGCGGTGGTCACCCGGGCGCGACGGGATGCTGACATGAGTCAACCGCGGCTGCCGGACGGCTTCGCCGTCCAGGTCGATCGCCGCGTGCGGGTGCTGGGGGACGGCTCGGCGCTGCTCGGCGGTTCGCCGACGCGGCTGCTGAAGCTGGCCCCGGCCGCCCAGGACATGCTGTGCGACGGCCGGCTGAAGGTCCGCGACGACCTCAGCGCCCAGCTGGCCCGCACGCTGCTGGACGCCACGGTGGCGCATCCGCGGCCGGCGGGTGGCCCGTCGCACCGCGACGTGACCGTGGTAATCCCGGTGCGGGACAACCTGTCCGGGGTGCACCGCCTGGTCAGCTCCCTGCGCGGCCTGCGGGTCGTCGTGGTGGACGACGGTTCGTTCCCGCCGGTCGAGCCGGATGATTTCGTCGGCGCGCACTGCGACGTCGAGGTGTTGCGGCATTCGCGCAGCCGCGGCCCGGCCGCCGCCCGCAACACCGGGCTGACCGCCTGCCGGACCGACTACGTCGCGTTCCTGGACTCCGACGTCGCGCCGCACCGCGGCTGGCTGGAGGCGCTGCTCGGGCATTTCTGCGATCCCACCGTCGCCCTCGTCGCGCCGCGCATCGTCGGCTTGTCGCACAGCGAGAACGTCGTCGCGCGCTACGAGGCGGTGCACTCCTCACTCGACCTCGGCGAGCGCGAGGCGCCGGTGCTGCCGCACAGCACGGTGTCCTACGTGCCCAGCGCGGCGATCATCTGCCGCTGCTCCGCTTTGCGCGGCATCGGCGGGTTCGACGAGACCCTGCAGTCCGGGGAGGACGTCGACCTGTGCTGGCGGCTTATCGAGGCCGGCGCCCGGCTGCGCTACGAGCCCGTCGCGCTGGTCGCCCACGACCATCGCACCGAACTGCGGGACTGGCTCGCGCGCAAGGCGTTCTACGGCGGTTCGGCCGCCCCGCTCTCCATCCGGCACCCGGACAAGACGGCGCCGGTCGTGATCTCCGGGTGGGCCCTGCTGACCTGGATTTTGATGGCCTTCGGGACCTGCCTGTCCCGGTTGGCGTCCGTCGTCGTCGCCGTCCTCACCGGCCGGCGGATCGCCAGGGCGATGCGCGGCGCCGAGACGTCGATCACGGACGTGGCGACGATCGCGTCGCGGGGTCTGTGGTCGGCGGCGCTGCAGCTGGCGTCGGCGCTGTGCCGCCACTACTGGCCGGTGGCCCTGCTCGCCGCCGCGCTGTCACGGCACTTCCGCCGGGTTGTCCTGGTCGCGGCCGTCATGGACGGCGTGGTGGACTGGCTGCGCCGCCGGGACGCCATCGGCGACGACGCCGAACCGATCGGCCTGCTGACCTATCTGTTGCTCAAGCGGATCGACGACCTGGCGTACGGGCTCGGATTGTGGTGGGGTGTGCTGCGGGAGCGTAACCTGCGCGCGCTGAAGCCGCAGATCCGGAGCTAGCCGCCACTTGTCCCGCCCTTGACGAAGTCCCGCTTTTGATGACGGCCGCCCCGCACAGCGATGTGCTGATCGTCGGCGCCGGCAGCGCTGGATCGGTTGTCGCCGAACGCCTTTCCGCAGACCCCGGCCGCGCGGTGACCGTCCTCGAGGCGGGGCCGGCCCTCGACGATCCGGGATTGCTCGCCCAAACCGCCAACGGGACGCAGCTGCCGATCGGGGTGGGCAGTCCCCTGGTGCGGCGCTACCAGACCAGCCTGACCGAACGACCCCCGCGTACGCATCCGCTGGTGCGCGGGGCGACGGTCGGCGGGTCGGGCGCGATCAACGGCGGCTATTTCTGCCGCGGGCTGCCGCGCGACTTCGATCGCCTCGCGCTGCCGGGCTGGGCGTGGCCCGACGTCCTGGACAGCTTCCGCGCCATCGAGACCGACCTCGACTTCGGCGGCCCGGCCCACGGCGACAGCGGCCCCATCCGGGTGCGCCGCACCCGGGAAATGACCGGAACCACGGAGCGTTTCATCGCCGCCGCCCGGTCCGTCGGGTTCGACTGGATCGACGACCTCAACGATGCGGGCCCCGAACCGGTTTCGGGAGTGGGCGCCGTCCCGCTCAACATCGTCGACGGTGTGCGCACCGGCTCCGGCACGGGTTTCCTGTTGCCCGCCCTGGGCCGGCCGAACCTGACGCTGCACGCGCGGACACGGGTGGCGCGGTTGCGCTTCGCCGGCACCTCCGTGGTCGGCGTCGACGCGATCGGGCCGGGCGGGCGCGTGACGCTGAGCGCCGACCGGATCGTGTTGTGCGCGGGCGCCATCGAGACGGCACAGCTGCTGATGCTGTCGGGCGTCGGCGCGGAGGACGGGCTGCAGGCCGTCGGCGTACCGGTGGTCGTGCCGCTGCCGGTGGGGACGTCGTTCAGCGATCATCCCGAGTGGGTGCTGCCCACCGACTGGACCGTGGCCCCCGGCCGGCCCGTGCTCGAGGTCGTGCTGAGCACCACCGACGATGTCGAGATCAGGCCGTACACAGGCGGATTCGTCGCGATGACCGGGGACGGCACCGCCGGACACGCCGACTGGCCGCACATCGGGGTGGCGTTGATGCAACCGCGGGCCCGCGGGCGCCTCACGCTGGTTTCGGCGGACCCCGACGTGGCGCCCAGGATCGAGCATCGTTACGACAGCGAACCGGACGACCTCGCCGCGTTGCGCGCGGGTGCGCAGCTGGCCCGCGAATTGGCCAGCACCGCAACGTATGTCGGCGACCCGGCCTGGTCCACCTCCCAACACCTGTGCGGCACGGCGCCGATGGGCGCCGCGACCGATCCGCGGGCGGTCGTGGACCATCGCTGCCGCGTCCACGGCATCGAGAATCTTTGGGTGATCGACGGCTCCGTCCTGCCGACCATCACCAGCCGCGGGCCGCACGCCACGATCGTGATGCTCGGGCATCACGCCGCCGACTTCGTGCGGTGACGGCCCGAGGGTGCGGGGCGGGCCACCGGTGCGGCCTGCGGCCCGCCCCCGAGAGCGGCGGATGTTCATGCGGTCCACGTAGATGGCCACGGCAAGTGGCGGTGCGCGCCGGCATGGGTCGCGCGGACAATGCGTCGCAATATTCGTGGACGGCACGACCGCCGTCTTCCTGTTCGATCGTCGTTCGTCGTCTCTGTCGGCCACCTCCCTTCGCCGATTCCGGAAGCGTTGGCAGGCTTGCTATCCCGCAAGCACCGGAGGCGAACGCTCCCGCGCCCAGACCGGGGAGACCGGCCATCGGCGCCGGTGCACGCTCGTAAGCTCCATCAACACCACATCCACCTCGCGCTGACGAAAGAGATGACCTGTATCTGTCGATATATCTCCGGTGATACCAGAACCGGCGGACGTTTTCAAGCACTCCCGGTGGAGTTGGTTCCGTCGAACCCGATGCCGGACAACACTATTGGAGCTCCTGGGTGATTCAGCGCCGGCGGCGGGACAGCAGTGCGCGCACAGGCCGTAACTGCCGGCCGTCGCGGCCGGGGGCCCACACACCGATCAGCGCCGCGGCCAAGGCGACGATGACGGCCATCGTGATGGTCGACGCGTGCAGGGCCGCCAGGAACGCGGTCTTGCTGAGCTGCGCGAGCTGGTGACCCTGCGGCCCCAGCCGGCCGGCGACTTCCAGGGCCTTGGCCAGCGAATCGGTGGCCGGCCCGCGGACGGGGGCGGGGAAGGCGGCCAGCTTCGGGGCCAGCTCGTGCGAATAGCGGCCCGCCAGAATCGAACCGGCCACCGCGATCCCCAGTGCGCCGCCCATCTCCCGGGACGTGTCGTTCACCGCCGACGCGACGCCCTGCTTCTCGTCGGGCACCGCGCCCATGATCGCCGAGGTGGTCGGCGCCGTGCAGATCCCGATGCCGGTTGCCAAAACCAAGGTCGGCCAGGCGAATTCCAGGTACGAGGAGTGCAGGTTCAACCGGTACATGCACGCGAAGCCGACCGCCATCAGCAGCGTCCCGACGGACAGCACGAGCCGCAGGCCCAGCTTGGGCACGTACCAGAACGACAGCGCCGAGAAGATGCCCAGCGGCACCATGAACGGGCCGAACGAGATCGCCGTCGTCAGGGCCGAGTAGCCCATGATCTGCTGCACGTACTGCATGCCGATGTAGAAGAACCCGAACGTCGCGCCGAACAGGATGACGATCGCGGCGACGCCGGTGGCGAAGTTCGGGTCGGCGAACAGCCGGACGTCCAGCAGGGGCTGCCGGCGGGCCCGGGCGAGGCGCAGCTCCACCGCGCCGAACGCCGCGGCCAGCACCGCGCCGGCGACCAGCCCGCCCCAGACCAGCGGGTCGCTCCACCCGCGGGTCGGCGCCTCGAGGATCGCCGCCACGGCGATCGCCACCGCGGCGCCGATCAGGACCGCGCCCGGCGCATCGATCCGCGGGGCGCCGCTGTCACGCGACGAGGAGACCGTGCACGCCAACGCGAGGATCACCAGCCCGGCGGCGCCCAGCGACCAGAAGATCGCGTGCCAGTCCCAGAAGCGAAGCAGCACGCCGGAACCGAGCATGCCCAGCACGCCGCCGGATCCGGCCGTGCCGGCCCAGATGCCGACCGCCTTGGTCCGGTCTTCTTTCGGATAGGCGACGGTCAGCAGCGACAGCGTCGCGGGCATCACGAAGGCGGCGCCGATCCCCGCGACCGCGCGCCCGGCGATGATCTGCGCCGGGCTGTGCAGCAGCGCCGGCGCCATCGAGCCGGCCGAGAAGACGACCAGGCCGATCAGCAGGGCGCCGCGCCGCCCGTACCGGTCGCCGATCGCGCCGGCGGGCAACAGCAGGCACGCCAGGGCCACGGTGTACCCGTCGACGACCCAGTTCAGCTGCGATTGCGTGGCCGACGTGGCCACCGCGAGGTCGCCCAGCGCGGTGTTCAGCGCCGTCATCGACGCGACCACCAGCGCAACACCCATGCAGGCGACGGCCAGCGTCCAGTTCCGCGCTCGGGGGCTACCGCCGATGCTGACTGCATCAGTACGCTGGTCAGGCCGGACCAGGGTATCGATCATCAATGCGCCTCCTCACGGTGACGTAGGGAAGTTTCGAGACCAATAGTCTTGTAGGTAGACCGATAGTCTCGTTCTCAAACGCCGGAGGTGGGTGACGATTACGGGCGGCAGCACCGATCCGCGTCCAGCACGCTCGCGGGCCCGTTTGCTCGAGGCCGCCGCCGCGTTGCTGAGTTCCGGCGGGCCCAGCGCGGTGACCGTCGACGCGGTCACCCGTACCGCCAACGTGGCCAGGGCCACGCTGTATCGCCACTTCCCGAGCGGGAACGACCTGCTCGCAGCCGCTTTCAACAGCCTCATCCCGCCGTCGCCCACCCCGCCGGCCGAGGGTTCGCTGCGCGAGCGCCTGGTCGCGGTGGTGCTGGACCAGGCCGAGGCGGTGGCCCAGGCGCCCGCGGTCATGACGGCCATGTCGTGGCTGGCGCTGGGCCGGGACCTGGACGAGTGGCCCGAACCGCGCGACCGGCAGGCCGCCGACAGCGCGGCGATCACCACGCTGCGCGAGCGCATCGCCCAGCAGTACTCGGCGCCGTTCGACGCCATCTTCGACAGCCCGGAGGCCGCCGAGCTCGGCGAGGTGGACCGCTCCCGCGCCATCGCGCTGCTCATCGGCCCCCTCGTGCTGGGGAAGCTGTCCACACTTCCCGACTTCGATTACCGCGAGTGCGCGCTGGCGGCGGTCGACGGTTTCCTCCATGTTCAGCGCGCCCATAACCGGGCCGACGCGGCGAGCGTCGAATCGGCCGGGGCCTGAGGCCACGCGGGTTCTCGAGGCCCCAAAGAAGCAGGTCGGCGGCCTTGCCCGGGGATTTGGCCAAACCCACGATCTAGGGCATACTGTTCAGGTTGCCTTGGGCCGGGTTCACGCCTGGTCGGGCATACGACCAGCGCCCAAACGGGCGCGTCCGGTCCCATCCTTGGAGCGCGACAAATTTTCGCCGCGGTCCAGGCTGCGTGAGGGTGACACACCCGACCGCGGGGGCCGGTGAACCACGACAGGTAAACAGCGGCGCAGTATCCGGCGCGACGCTCGATCGGCCCACAACCGGGCCCGATCAGCGCGCTGGGGGCACCTAAGGATTGAGACATTCGAAGTCCGGACACGGATTTTGAGAGTGGAGCGAGGGTAGGAGAAGCGTGGCGGGACAGAAGATCCGCATCAGGCTCAAGGCCTACGACCATGAGGCCATCGACGCATCGGCGCGCAAAATCGTCGAGACCGTCGTCCGCACGGGTGCCAGTGTCGTAGGTCCGGTGCCGCTGCCGACTGAGAAGAACGTGTATTGCGTCATCCGCTCTCCGCACAAGTACAAGGACTCGCGGGAGCACTTCGAGATGCGCACGCACAAGCGGTTGATCGACATCCTCGACCCGACGCCGAAGACCGTCGACGCGCTGATGCGCATCGACCTTCCGGCCAGTGTCGACGTCAACATCCAGTAGGGGACCGGCGAACTCATGGCAAGAAAAGGCATTCTGGGTACCAAGCTGGGCATGACGCAGGTGTTCGACGAGAACAACCGGATCGTCCCGGTGACGGTGGTCAAGGCGGGGCCCAACGTGGTCACCCGCATCCGCACGCCCGAGCGCGACGGCTACAGCGCCGTGCAGCTGGCCTACGGCGAGATCAGCCCCCGCAAGGTGAACAAGCCGGTGACCGGGCAGTACAGCGCCGCGGGGGTCAACCCGCGCCGGCACCTGGCCGAGTTGCGGCTGGACGACGAGGCCGCGGCCGGCGAATACGAGGTCGGCCAGGAGCTGACGGCGGAGATCTTCGCCGACGGCAGCTACGTCGACGTGACCGGGACCTCGAAGGGCAAGGGCTTCGCCGGCACCATGAAGCGCCACGGCTTCCGCGGCCAGGGCGCGAGTCACGGTGCGCAGGCGGTGCACCGCCGCCCCGGTTCCATCGGCGGCTGCGCCACCCCCGCGCGCGTCTTCAAGGGCACGCGGATGGCCGGCCGGATGGGCAACGACCGGGTGACGGTGCAGAACCTGGTGGTGCACAAGGTCGACACCGAGAACGGCGTGCTGCTCATCAAGGGTGCAGTCCCCGGCCGCACCGGTGGGCTCGTGATGGTCCGCAGCGCGATCAAACGAGGTGAGAAGTAATGGCGCTCAAGATTGACGTGAAGACGCCGGATGGCAAGGTCGAGGGCTCCATCGAGTTGCCGGCCGAATTGTTCGACGCCCCGGCCAATATCGCGCTGATGCACCAGGTCGTCACCGCGCAGCGGGCGGCGGCGCGTCAGGGCACGCACTCGACCAAGACCCGCGGCGAGGTCAGCGGCGGTGGACGGAAGCCGTACCGGCAGAAGGGAACCGGCCGCGCCCGTCAGGGTTCGACGCGGGCCCCGCAGTTCACCGGCGGTGGTGTGGTGCACGGCCCCAAGCCGCGCGACTACGCGCAGCGCACGCCCAAGAAGATGATCGCCGCGGCGTTGCGCGGCGCGTTGTCCGACCGGGCGCGCAACGGCCGCATCCACGCGGTCACCGAAATCGTCGCCGGCCAAACCCCTTCGACGAAAAACGCCAGGGCGTTCCTGGGCACGCTCACCGACCGCAAGAAGGTGCTGATCGTGATCGGCCGCAGCGACGAGGCCGGCGCCAAGAGCGTGCGCAACCTGCCGGGTGTGCACATCCTGACGCCCGACCAGCTCAACACCTACGATGTGCTGCTCTCCGACGACGTCGTGTTCAGCGTCGAGGCGCTCAACGCCTACATCGCAGGCAACACGGCCAGCACCGAGGAGGTAACGGCGTAGATGGCGACCATCACCGACCCCCGCGACATCATCCTGGCTCCGGTCATCTCGGAGAAGTCCTACGGGCTGCTGGATGAGAACGTGTACACCTTTGTGGTGCACCCCGATTCGAACAAGACGCAGATCAAGATCGCCATCGAGAAGATCTTCTCCGTCAAGGTCGTGTCGGTGAACACCGCGAACCGGCAGGGCAAGCGCAAGCGCACCAGGACCGGATACGGAAAACGCAAGAGCACCAAGCGGGCCATCGTCACGCTGGCACCGGGCAGCAAGCCGATCGACCTGTTCGGGGCCCCGGCCTAGCCGCGCGAGAGAAAGACCTGATGAGACATGGCAATTCGTAAGTACAAGCCGACGAGCCCCGGCCGCCGCGGCTCCAGCGTGTCCGACTTCGCCGAGGTCACCCGGTCGGAGCCGGAGAAGTCGCTGGTGCGCCCGCTGCATGGCCACGGCGGCCGTAACGCACACGGCCGCATCACCACTCGCCACAAGGGCGGCGGCCACAAGCGCGCCTACCGGGTGATCGACTTCCGCCGCAACGACAAGGACGGGGTCAACGCCAAGGTCGCGCACATCGAGTACGACCCGAACCGGACCGCCAACATCGCGCTGCTGCACTACCTCGACGGCGAGAAGCGATACATCATCGCGCCGTACGGCCTTTCGCAGGGCGACGTGGTGGAGTCGGGCGCCAACGCCGACATCAAGCCGGGCAACAACCTGCCGCTGCGCAACATCCCGGCCGGTACCGTCATCCACGCCGTGGAGCTGCGCCCGGGCGGTGGCGCCAAGCTGGCGCGGTCCGCCGGCTCGAGCATCCAGCTGCTCGGCAAGGAGGGCACCTACGCGTCGCTGCGCATGCCCAGCGGCGAGATCCGCCGCGTCGACGTGCGCTGCCGCGCCACGGTCGGCGAGGTGGGCAACGCCGAGCAGGCGAACATCAACTGGGGCAAGGCCGGCCGGATGCGGTGGAAGGGCAAGCGCCCCTCGGTCCGTGGTGTGGTCATGAACCCGGTGGATCACCCGCACGGTGGTGGTGAGGGCAAGACCTCCGGTGGTCGGCACCCGGTCAGCCCGTGGGGCAAGCCGGAGGGCCGCACCCGCCACCCGAACAAGGCCAGCAACAAACTCATCGTCCGGCGCCGGCGCACCGGCAAGAAGCACGGTCGCTAGGAACTTGGGGAGTAACAGATGCCACGCAGCCTGAAGAAGGGCCCGTTCGTCGACGACCACCTGCTGAAGAAGGTGGACGCGCAGAACGAGAAGAACACCAAGCAGGTCATCAAGACCTGGTCGCGGCGTTCCACGATCATCCCGGACTTCATCGGCCACACCTTCGCCGTCCACGACGGGCGCAAGCACGTCCCGGTGTTCGTCACCGAGGCGATGGTCGGTCACAAGCTTGGTGAATTCGCGCCGACGCGCACCTTCAAGGGACACATCAAGGACGACCGGAAGGCCAAACGGCGATGACCACAACTGAATTCCCGTCGGCGGTCGCCAAGGCGCGGTTCGTGCGGGTCTCACCGACCAAGGCGCGCCGGGTCATCGACCTGGTGCGCGGACGGTCCGTGTCCGACGCGCTCGACATCCTGCGCTGGGCGCCGCAGGCCGCCAGCGAGCCGGTGGCCAAGGTGATCGCCAGCGCCGCGGCGAACGCGCAGAACAACAACGGGCTGGACCCGGCCACCCTGGTGGTGGCCACGGTCTACGCCGACGAGGGCCCGACCGCCAAGCGCATCCGCCCCCGCGCGCAGGGTCGCGCGTTCCGGATCCGCAAGCGCACCAGCCACATCACCGTCGTGGTGGAGAGTCGGCCCGCCAAGGACCAGCGTTCGGCGAAGTCGACGCGGGCCCGCCGCGCCGAGGCCAGCAAGGCCGCCGCGAAGGCGCCCGCCAAGAAGGCGGCGTCGAAGGCACCTGCGAAGAAGGCACCCGCCAAGAAAGCCGCGGCGAAGTCCGCTCCGGCCAAGAAAACTACGTCTGAGACTTCTGAGGCGAAGGGAGGCTCAGACTAGTGGGCCAGAAGATCAATCCGCACGGCTTCCGGCTGGGCATCACCACGGACTGGAAGTCGCGCTGGTACGCCGACAAGCAGTACGCGGACTACGTCAAGGAAGACGTCGCGATCCGGCGGCTGCTGTCCACCGGTCTGGAGCGCGCCGGCATCGCCGACGTCGAGATCGAGCGCACCCGCGACCGGGTGCGGGTCGACATCCACACCGCGCGTCCCGGCATCGTGATCGGCCGCCGCGGCACCGAGGCCGACCGCATCCGCGCCGACCTGGAGAAGCTGACCGGCAAGCAGGTTCAGCTCAACATCCTCGAGGTCCGCAACCCCGAGTCCCAGGCGCAACTGGTCGCCCAGGGCGTCGCGGAGCAGCTGAGCAACCGCGTGGCGTTCCGCCGCGCCATGCGCAAGGCCATCCAGTCGGCGATGCGCCAGCCCAACGTCAAGGGCATCCGCGTGCAGTGCTCGGGCCGCCTCGGCGGCGCGGAGATGAGCCGCTCGGAGTTCTACCGCGAGGGCCGGGTGCCGCTGCACACGCTGCGCGCCGACATCGACTACGGCCTGTACGAGGCCAAGACCACCTTCGGCCGGATCGGCGTGAAGGTGTGGATCTACAAGGGCGACATCGTCGGCGGGAAACGCGAATTGGCCGCGGCCGCTCCGGCGGGCGCCGACCGTCCCCGCCGCGAGCGCCCGTCGGGCACGCGTCCCCGGCGCAGCGGTGCGTCGGGCACCACGGCGACCAGCACCGAGGCCGGCCGAGCCGCCGCGGGCGCCGAAGAAAGCGCTGCGCCCCCCGCGGCCGAGGCCGCGCCGGCCGCAGAACCGCAGAGCACGGAGAGCTGAATCATGTTGATTCCCCGCAGGGTTAAACACCGTAAGCAGCACCACCCCCGCCAGCGCGGCATCGCCAGCGGCGGCACGGCGGTGAACTTCGGTGACTACGGCATCCAGGCCCTCGAGCACGCCTACGTCACCAACCGGCAGATCGAGTCCGCGCGTATCGCCATCAACCGCCACATCAAGCGTGGTGGCAAGGTGTGGATCAACGTCTTCCCGGACCGCCCGCTGACCAAGAAGCCGGCCGAAACCCGGATGGGTTCGGGTAAGGGCTCGCCGGAATGGTGGGTGGTCAACGTCAAGCCGGGCCGCGTGCTGTTCGAGCTGAGCTACCCCAACGAGCAGGTGGCGCGGGCGGCGCTCACCCGGGCAATCCACAAGTTGCCGATCAAGGCGCGCATCGTGACTCGAGAGGATCAGTTCTGATGGCAGTGGGAATTTCGCCTGGCGAACTGCGGGAGCTCACCGACGACGAGCTCGCCGAGCGTCTGCGTGAGTCCAAAGAGGAGCTGTTCAACCTCCGTTTCCAGATGGCGACCGGGCAGCTGTCCAACAACCGCCGGCTGCGCACGGTGCGGCAGGAGATCGCGCGTGTCTACACCGTGCTGCGCGAACGAGAACTGGGCCTGGCCAGCGGGCCCGACGGTAAGGAATCCTGATGGCAGAAGCGAAGAAGGCGGCACCGAAGGCGGCCGCGAAGGACGCCGGCTCGAAAGAGAAGGGCCCCAAGCACACTCCCGCCAACCCGAAGGTGCGTGGCCGGCGCAAGATGCGCATCGGCTACGTGGTGAGTGACAAGATGCAGAAGACCATCGTGGTCGAGCTGGAAGACCGCGTGCGTCACCCGCTGTACGGCAAGATCATCCGCACCACCACGAAGGTGAAGGCGCACGACGAGAACAGCACCGCGGGCATCGGCGACCGCGTCTCACTGATGGAGACGCGTCCGACGTCGGCGACCAAGCGGTGGCGGCTCGTCGAAATCCTGGAGAAGGCCAAGTAACCCTGGCATGAGGCGGCCGCGAAAAGCGATCGGAACATTCGCGGCCGCGTTACGCTCGGCGGATGTCGACTGACTCCCGAGCATTTCAAGGCAAGATCGAGCTGGACATCCGGGACTCCGAGCCGGATTGGGGGCCGTACGCCGCGCCGACCGCGCCGGAGAACTCGCCGAACATCCTGTACCTGGTGTGGGACGACACCGGCATCGCGACGTGGGACTGCTTCGGCGGGCTCGTCGAGATGCCCGCCATGACCCGCATCGCCGAGCGCGGTGTGCGGCTGTCGCAGTTCCACACCACCGCGCTGTGCTCGCCGACCCGCGCGTCGCTGCTCACCGGCGGCAACGCCACCACGGTCGGCATGGCCACCATCGAGGAGTTCACCGACGCGTTCCCGAATGCCAACGGCCGCATCCCGTTCGAGACGGCGTTGCTGTCCGAGGTGCTCGCCGAGCGCGGGTACAACACGTACTGCGTCGGCAAGTGGCACCTCACGCCGCTCGAGGAGTCCAACCTGGCGTCGACCAAACGGCATTGGCCGACCTCGCGGGGCTTCGAGCGGTTCTACGGTTTCCTGGGCGGCGAGACCGACCAGTGGTATCCGGACCTGGTTTACGACAACCACCCGGTCAACCCGCCGGGCACACCGGAAGACGGCTACCACCTCTCGAAGGACATCGCCGACAAGACCATCGAATTCATCCGCGACGCCAAGGTGATCGCACCGGACAAGCCGTGGTTCAGCTACGTGTGCCCGGGCGCCGGGCACGCGCCGCACCACGTCTTCGCCGAGTGGGCCGACAAGTACGCCGGCAAGTTCGACATGGGCTACGAGGCCTACCGCGAGATCGTGCTGGAGAAGCAGAAGTCGATGGGCCTCGTGCCGCCCGACACCGAACTGTCGCCGGTCAACCCGTACTCGGACGTCACGGGCCCGCAGGGCGAGCCGTGGCCGCTGCAGGACACCGTGCGGCCGTGGGACTCCCTCGACGATGACGAGAAGAAGCTGTTCTGCCGGATGGCGGAGGTGTTCGCGGGCTTCCTGAGCTACACCGATGCCCAGATCGGCCGGATCCTGGACTATTTGGCGGAGTCAGGTCAGCTGGACAACACCCTGATCGTGGTGATCTCCGACAACGGCGCCAGCGGCGAGGGCGGGCCGAACGGTTCGGTGAACGAGGGCAAGTTCTTCAACGGCTACATCGACACCGTCGAAGAGAGCATGAAGCTGTTCGACCACCTCGGCGGCCCGCAGACCTACAACCATTACCCCATCGGCTGGGCGATGGCCTTCAACACGCCCTACAAGCTGTACAAGCGGTACGCCTCGCACGAGGGCGGCATCGCCGACACGGCGATCATCTCGTGGCCCAATGGCGTTGCCGCGCACGGCGAGATCCGCGACCACTACGTCAACGTCTGCGACATCACGCCCACGGTTTACGACCTGCTGGGCATGACACCGCCCGACACGGTCCGGGGTATCGCCCAGAAACCCTTGGACGGCGTGAGTTTCAAGGCCGCCCTGGATGATCCGGGCGCCGACACCGGAAAGCGCACCCAGTTCTACTCCATGCTCGGCACCCGCGGGATATGGCACGAGGGCTGGTTCGCCAACACCGTCCACGCGGCGACCCCGGCCGGCTGGTCGCATTTCGACACCGACCGCTGGGAGCTGTTCCACATCGAGGCCGACCGCAGCCAATGCCACGACCTGGCCGCCGAGCAGCCGGACAAACTCGAAGAACTCAAGGCGCTGTGGTTTTCCGAGGCGGCCAAGTACAACGGGCTGCCGCTCTCGGACCTGAACATCATCGAGACCATGACGCGATTCCGCCCGTACCTCGTCGGTGAGAGGTCCAGCTACGTCTACTATCCCGACTGCGCGGACGTGAGCATCGGCGCCGGGGCCGAAATCCGCGGCAGGTCGTTCTCCGTGCTGGCCGAGGTGAACGTGGACACCACCGGCGCGGAGGGGGTGCTGTTCAAGCAGGGCGGCGCGCACGGCGGACACGTCCTGTTCATCCAGGACGGGCACCTGCATTACGTCTACAACTTTCTGGGGGAGCGTCAGCAGGCGGTCTCCTCGTCGGGCGCGGTGCCACTGGGCAGGCACCTGCTCGGGGTGAGTTATGCGCGGACCGGAACCGTGCCGGACAGCCACACGCCGCTCGGCGACGTCACCTTGTTCATCGACGACGACGTGGTCGGCTCGCTCGCGGGCGTGCAGACCCACCCGGGTACTTTCGGGATCGCCGGCGCCGGCATCACCGTCGGGCGAAACGGCGGCTCGGGGGTGTCCGACCGCTACAAGGCGCCGTTCTCGTTCACCGGGGGCACCATCGCACAGGTCACCGTCGACCTTTCCGGTCGGCCCTACATGGACGTGGAAGCCGAAATTGCGCTTGCCTTTTCGCGCGACTGAGGTTTTGGCGCTGTGCGTGCTTGCGGTCCCGGCGGTGGGCTGCGAGAAGACCACCGCCGGCACCGCCATCGGTGGAACCGGTTCGGCGACGACATCGACCACGCGGCTATCCGACCCGGCCGAGCCGGTGCCCGGCGTCGAAACGACGTTACCCGACCACATTCCACCCAACGCCCTGGTGTGCTTTCCGCCCCCGCCCGCCAGCGGCTCGATGACCAAGGCCTCCGTCGCGGACCCGGCGGCGCCCGTGCTCACGGTCGCGCTGCCGGACGGCTGGCCGTCCACCCCGGGCACCGGTGACGTCGCGTTGACGTCGGCAGGCCCCGACGGCATGTCGGTGCGCGTGACCATCGCCCGCACCGACCTCGATCCCGGCGGGGCGTTCCTGCGTTATGCCAGCGACGTGCGAACGGCGCGGCCCGGCGTCAAGGTCACCGTCACGGCGGCCCAGTTCTGCGGCTATAGCAGCCAGCTGCTCAGCGGCACCGGCGGAGGAACGGCAGCAAACGACTTCGCCGACCGCATCACCCACGTGTGGACGAACACCCAGGCGTATCTGGTGGTCGTCCATCTGGAGGCGCCCGGCAAATCACCCGGTTTCGAGGCGGCGAAATCGACCGTCACGCAGCAATTCGCCGTCATTATCCCCTGAAATTCGCCGTTCCCCCTGCTAGCATCTGGCCCGTGATGCCTCAATGACCGCCGGGACCCCGGCGCCCCCCGCGCCGCCGGCGCCCGCCAACCACCGCGGCCGGCAAATCGCCATCGCCTTCGGCATCGTCGCGGCCCTGATCGTCATCTACGCCCTGTCGCTGATCGCCGTGCACCTGCTGGCAAAGTCGGCGCCGGCGCTTCCGTCGGTCGACCTGAGCAAGGTGGAGGCCGACGACAGCGTCGTTCAGGTGCGCCTGGAGAAGCTGGACACCGTCGCGAACCGGCTCACGGTGAACGTGACCGTCTATCCCAAGGATTCGTTGTACGACAAGAACTTTGGGGTGCTGACCACCGACGCCGCGGTGCGGCTGTACCCCGACAACGACCTCGGCGACCTGCAATACCCGGTGGGCAAGGCGCCGGCCCAGGTCAGCACGACCATCGTGGCCCACGGCGATCCAGCCAACTGGCCGTTCGACACCTACAAGACCGAGGTGATCGCCGCCGACGTGTTCACCGGTACCGGCGCGAACCGCGAGAAGGCACCCGCGCGCGTCGAGGCGACCGGAAAGCTGGACGGCTGGGACGCCACCGTCACCCGCATCCACGACCCCGAAGACGCCAACCCCGATGTGCAGGACGACATCGTCATCACGTTGCAAAGGTCCAAGGGCGCGTTGATCTTCGACGTCGGCATCTGCCTGGTCCTGATCGCCCTGCCGGTGCTGGCCCTGTGGGTGGCCATTCCAATGGCGTTGGGGCGCACGACGTTCCTGCCACCGTTGGGGACGTGGTTCGCGGCGCTGCTGTTCGCCGTCGTCCCGCTGCGCAATTTCCTGCCCGGTTCTCCGCCGCCGGGTTCCTGGATCGACCAGGCCGTCGTGTTGTGGGTGCTGATCGGGCTGGTGACGGCGATGTCGCTGTTCATCGTCGCCTGGTGGCGGTCCCGCGAGAAAAAGACTCCGAAGAGGGCCTGAGGGCCACTCCGGATCGTCGTCATACCCTTGGGTGGTGCTCACCGAGCTGGTCGACATCCCGGGCGGATCGTTCCGCATGGGCTGCACCAGCTTTTACCCCGAAGAGGCGCCGATCCATACCGTCACGCTGCCCGCCTTCGCGGTGGAGCGGCACCCGGTGACCAATGCTCAGTTCGCCGAATTCGTCTCGGCCACAGGCTATGTGACCATCGCCGAGCGGCCGATCGACCCCGCGCTCTACCCGGGCGCGGACCCGGCGGACCTCGTCCCGGGCGCGATGGTGTTCCGGCCCACGACCGGCCCGGTCGACCTTGGTGACTGGCGGCAATGGTGGCGCTGGGTGCCGGGGGCGTGCTGGCGGCATCCGTTCGGGCCGCACAGCGACCTCACCGACCGGGCCGATCATCCGGTGGTACAGGTGGCCTACCCCGACGCCGCCGCATACGCGCGCTGGGCCGGCCGGCGGCTGCCGACCGAGGCCGAGTGGGAGTATGCGGCCCGCGGTGGAAGCGCGGCGATCTACGCGTGGGGGGACGAGCCCAGCCCCGGCGGCCGGCTGATGGCCAACACCTGGCAGGGCCGGTTCCCGTACCGCAACGACGGCGCGCTCGGCTGGGCGGGCACGTCGCCAGTGGGGACGTTCCCGCCCAACGGGTTTGGCCTGCTCGACATGATCGGCAACGTCTGGGAGTGGACCGCCACGGAATTCTCCGCGCACCACCGCCTCGATCAGCCGCCAAAGGCCTGCTGTACTCCGGCGGGGCCGGCGGATCCGTCCGTCAGCCAGACGCTGAAGGGCGGTTCGCACCTGTGCGCCCCGGAATACTGCCATCGCTATCGTCCGGCCGCGCGGTCACCGCAGTCCCAGGACACCGCGACGACCCACATCGGGTTCCGCTGCGTCGCGCAGCAATCGGAATGCGATCGCCGGGGCGCCGCCGACGGCTGAGGCGAATCCTGGAGCTTCCCCGGTCGGTTATCCACAGCTGGCGGAGTTCGCCAGCCCTTGTCGTACGCCGGTGGCATAATCGAACCTATGTTCGAGTCTAGGGTGTCGTCGGCGGAGGTGATCGCGGCGTTCGACGAGCATTTCGAGCGGCGGTATCCCTCGACGACGCCCGAGTCGGCGCGGTTGTTGGCGGCGGCCGCCGGCTGCGCGCGGGCGGAGAATCGGGCGGTGGCCGCGCAGTTGGCCGCGATCGGGGAGTTGTTCGCCTATCGGTTGTCGCGGTGTGGGGAGACCGAGGACTGGGCGGTGGACACCGAGGCGGCGGTGGCCGCCGAGGTGGCCGCGGAGTTGCGGATCAGCCAGGGGCTGGCGGCCGGCCGGGTGCGCTATGCGCGGGCGCTGCGTGAGCGGCTGCCCCAGGTGGCCGCGGTGTTCGCCGCCGGCGACATCGACTACCGGATGGTGCAGACGGTGGTGTTTCGCACCGATTTGCTCACCGACCCCGACGTGCTGGCCGCGGTGGATGGGCAGTTGGCGGCCACCGTGGCGCGCTGGCCGGCGCTGACGCCGGCGCGGTTGGCCGCGCGGGTGGACAGGATCGTGGCTCACGCCGATGCCGACGCGGTGCGGCGGCGCCGCGACCGCGCGACGGGCCGCGAGGTGTGGATCGGCGACATGGGGGATGGCCTGGCCCGGATCGAGGGGGTGTTGGTCAGCCCGGACGCGCATGCCCTCGACAACCGGCTCAATGCGTTGGCGGCCACGGTGTGTGCCCATGATCCGCGCAATCGCGAACAGCGCCGCGCCGACGCGCTGGGCGCGCTGGCCGCCGGAGCCGAGCGGCTGGGCTGCCGCTGCGGGCGGACCGACTGCACGGCCGGCAAGCGGCCCGCGGCCGGCCCGGTGGTGATCCACGTGATCGCCGAGCAGGCCACCCTCGATAGCGGCGCGGGGACGGCCAGCGAACTGCGCGCGGACGGCCTCATCCCGCCCGAGCTGATTCGGGAGCTGGCCGCGTCGGCGAAACAACTGCCGCTGGTGCACCCCGGCGACGCGCCCCCCGAGCCGGGTTACGTGCCCTCGCAGGCGTTGTCCGACTTCGTGCGGTGCCGGGATCTGACCTGCCGCTGGCCCGGCTGTGATTGCCCCGCGCTGGCCTGCGACATCGACCACACCATCCCCTACAGCGCCGGTGGGCCCACCCACGCCTCCAACCTCAAATGCTTATGCCGCACCCATCATTTGGTGAAGACCTTTTGGGGCTGGACCGAAAAGCAATTGGCCGACGGCACCCTGATCTTGACCTCTCCCGCGGGGCAGACCTATGTCACCACCCCGGGCAGTGCGCTGCTGTTTCCCGGCCTGTGCCGGGCCACCGGGGCGATCGCGACCCCTGAAGCCGATGCTTCCCAGGACTACTGCGGCCGGCGCACCGCGATGATGCCCAGGCGCCGCCGCACCCGTGCCCAAGACCGCGCCCACCGGGTGGCCACCGAACGCCGACACAACCGCGAAGCGCGCCGGGCCGCCTCGGTCACCGCGGCCGACCCCGACCACGACCCACCACCCTTCTAGGCGCAAGATGGCGCCCATGCCCGCGTCGCTGCCGCCGCTGGCCGGCGAGGACCACGTCTGCGTCGCCTGCGGGATGAGCTACCCGGACACGCGAATCGACGATGCGGTCGGCGTCATCGCCGGCCTGCCCGACGCGGTCCGGGCGGCGGTGTCCGCGATCCCGCCCGGGGCGCGACGGATGCGGCCCGGCCCCGAGGTGTGGTCGGTCGCCGAATACCTCTGCCACCTGCGCGACGTGTACGTCAGCTTCACCATCCGGCTCTACCGGGTCCGCACCGAGCACCGGCCCGCCCTGGAACCGATGTTCAACGACCTGCGGGCCCGGCGCTTCCGGTACAACGATTGCGACATCGACGCCACGCTGGGCGAGCTCGCGGCCGCCGCGGCCGGCTTTCGCGACGAGATCGCGCGCGTCAAAGACCACGATTGGGACCGCACCGCGACCCGGCTGCCGGGGGAGGAACGCACCGCCCGCTGGCTGGTGCGCCAGGCGATGCACGAAGGCGTGCACCACCTCGGCGATATCCGGACAATCGGGGAAACCGCTCGTTGAGCCCGCCGTGACCCCCGTCCGGCCGCAAATTTGGCTCTGAGCTGGTCGTCCCCTAGACTCTAGGGGTTGCCTAGGGCAGACCTCGGCCGGTGCGAATCGGCCCCGCGTGCCCTTCGGTGACAAAGACCGCGCATGTCAGGTTATGTGGTGGGCTGTGGCTTGCCTCCTGCCGTGCACACGCAACCAGGTCAGGAGATCGAGTGATTCAGCAGGAATCGCGGCTGAAGGTCGCCGACAACACCGGCGCCAAGGAGATCTTGTGCATCCGGGTGCTCGGCGGTTCGTCGCGACGCTACGCGGGCATCGGTGACGTCATCGTCGCCACCGTCAAGGACGCCATCCCCGGCGGCAACGTCAAGCGTGGGGATGTCGTCAAGGCCGTCGTGGTCCGCACGGTCAAGGAGCGCCGCCGCCCGGACGGCAGCTACATCAAGTTCGACGAGAACGCCGCGGTGATCATCAAGCCCGACAACGACCCGCGCGGCACGCGCATTTTCGGCCCCGTCGGCCGCGAGCTGCGTGAGAAGCGGTTCATGAAGATCATCTCGCTTGCCCCGGAGGTGTTGTAGATGAAGGTCCGCAAAGGCGACACCGTCTTGGTCATCGCCGGCAAGGACAAGGGCGCCAAGGGCAAGGTCTTGCAGGCCTACCCCGAACGCGACCGGGTGCTGGTCGAGGGCGTCAACCGGATCAAGAAGCACACCGCCATCTCGAGCAACCAGCGCGGGGCCCAGTCCGGTGGCATCGTCACCCAGGAAGCCCCGATCCACGTCTCCAACGTGATGGTGGTCGACTCGGACGGTAAGCCCGCCCGCGTCGGCTACCGCCTCGACGAGGAGACCGGCAAGCGGGTTCGCATCTCCAAGCGCAATGGCAAGGACATCTGAGGCTATGACCACCGTAGAAAGCACAGAGAAGGTGCAGCCGCGCCTGAAAGAGCGGTACCGCAACGAGATTCGTGATTCGTTGCAGCAGCAGTTCGGCTACGGGAACGTCATGCAGATCCCGACGGTGACCAAGGTCGTCGTCAACATGGGTGTCGGCGACGCGGCGCGGGACGCGAAGTTGATCAACGGCGCCGTCAACGACCTGGCGCTGATCACCGGGCAGCGGCCGGAAATCCGTCGCGCGCGCAAGTCGATCGCGCAGTTCAAGCTGCGCGAGGGCATGCCGATCGGCGCCCGGGTCACCCTGCGCGGCGACCGGATGTGGGAATTCCTGGACCGGCTCACCTCGATCGCGCTGCCGCGTATCCGCGACTTCCGCGGGCTTTCGCCCAAGCAGTTCGACGGTGTCGGCAACTACACGTTCGGGCTGGCCGAGCAGTCGGTGTTCCACGAGATCGACGTGGACAAGATCGACCGGGTCCGCGGCATGGACATCAACGTCGTCACCTCGGCGACGACCGACGACGAAGGACGAGCGCTGTTGCGGGCCCTCGGCTTTCCCTTCAAGGAGAACTGAGCAGATGGCAAAGAAGGCACTGGTCAACAAGGCCGCGCGCAAGCCGAAATTCGCGGTGCGCGGCTACACGCGCTGCAACAGGTGCGGCCGCCCGCGCGCGGTCTTCCGCAAGTTCGGCCTGTGCAGGATCTGCCTGCGCGAGATGGCGCATGCGGGCGAGCTGCCCGGCGTGCAGAAGAGCAGCTGGTAACAGCCCCAACCCCGAAGACCAACCCAGAACAGGTGCGCGACAGGCCCGGACCGGGAACCACCGCGAGGAAGGTGACAGACACTGTCATGACTGCGACAACGACGATGCAGTGGGGGCACCCCCAGCAGCGCAGCGGCGAGGGGGCCGCAGCGATGAAGAGGAGTGGCGCTCGATGACCATGACGGACCCGATCGCAGACTTCTTGACACGTCTGCGCAACGCCAATTCGGCGTATCACGACGAGGTGACGTTGCCGCACTCCAAGATCAAGGCCAACATCGCCCAGATCCTCAAGAGCGAGGGCTACATCAGCGATTACCGGACCGAAGACGCTCGGGTGGGCAAGTCGCTGATCGTCCAGCTCAAGTACGGACCGAGCCGGGAGCGCAGCATCGCCGGATTGCGGCGCGTGTCCAAGCCCGGTCTGCGGGTGTACGCGAAATCCACCAACCTGCCGCGCGTGCTCGGCGGCCTGGGCGTGGCGATCATCTCGACCTCCTCGGGCCTGCTGACCGATCGTCAGGCAGCCAGACAGGGCGTGGGCGGCGAAGTCCTCGCGTACGTGTGGTGAGGGAGTAGACATGTCGCGCATTGGTAAGCAGCCGGTTCCGATTCCCGCCGGAGTCGACGTCACGATCGAGGGTCAGAACGTCTCGGTGAAGGGCCCCAAGGGCAGCCTGAACCTGACCGTCGCCGAACCGATCACGGTGGAGCGCAACGAGGACGGCGCCATCGTGGTCACCCGGCCCAACGACGAGCGGCGCAACCGCTCGCTGCACGGGCTGTCGCGCACGCTGGTGTCCAACCTGGTCACCGGCGTGACCGAGGGTTACACCACCAAGATGGAGATCTTCGGCGTCGGCTACCGCGTGCAGCTCAAGGGTGCCAACCTCGAATTCGCGTTGGGCTACAGCCATCCCGTGGTGATCGAGGCGCCCGAGGGCATCACGTTCGCGGTCCAGTCACCGACGAAGTTCTCGATCTCCGGGATCGACAAGCAAAAGGTCGGCCAGATCTCGGCGAACATCCGCCGCCTGCGCCGCCCCGACCCGTACAAGGGCAAGGGCGTGCGCTACGAGGGCGAGCAGATCCGCCGCAAGGTCGGAAAGACAGGTAAGTAGTCATGGCGCAAAAACAAGCTGACACCGCCGCGCGAAAGCCGGTGGGGCAAAGCGTATCCGCGACTCGCCGGGTCTCCCGGCTGCGCCGGCACGCCCGGCTGCGCAAGAAGATCGCGGGCACCCCGGAGCGGCCGCGGCTCGTCGTCAACCGGTCCACGCGACACATCCACGTGCAGCTGGTCAACGACGAGAACGGCACGACGGTGGCCGCCGCGTCGTCGATCGAGGACGACGTGCGCGGCATGCAGGGCGACAAGAAGGCCCGCAGCGTTCGGGTGGGCCAATTGATCGCCGAGCGCGCCAAGGCCGCCGGCATCGACACCGCGGTGTTCGACCGCGGCGGATATACCTACGGCGGACGGATCGCGGCCCTGGCCGATGCCGCCCGCGAGAACGGACTGAGCTTCTGATGACCGAGAACAAGACCGGAAGGACCGCATAATGGCGGAACAGTCAGCCGGCGGCCCCGAGGCCCGCGGCGACAACCGCGACTCGCGCGGCGACAACCGTGACAGCCGCGGTCGGCGCGACGGCGGCGGCCGTGGTGGCCGCGACCGCGACGGCGACAAGAGCAACTACCTGGAGCGGGTCGTCGCCATCAACCGTGTCTCCAAGGTGGTCAAGGGCGGTAGGCGCTTCAGCTTCACCGCGTTGGTCATCGTGGGCGACGGCAACGGCATGGTCGGCGTCGGCTACGGGAAGGCCAAGGAGGTCCCGGCCGCCATCGCCAAGGGCGTGGAGGAGGCGCGCAAGGGCTTCTTCCGCGTGCCGCTGATCGGCGGCACCATCACGCACCCGGTGCAGGGCGAGGCGGCCGCCGGCGTGGTGCTGCTGCGCCCGGCCAGCCCCGGTACCGGTGTGATCGCCGGCGGTGCGGTGCGCGCGGTGCTGGAATGCGCTGGGGTGCACGACATCCTGGCCAAGTCGTTGGGCAGTGACAACGCAATCAACGTGGTGCACGCCACCGTCACCGCGCTCAAGCTGCTGCAGCGTCCCGAGGAGGTGGCCGCACGCCGCGGGCTGCCCATCGAGGACGTCGCCCCCGCCGGGATGCTGAAGGCGCGGCGGGAAAGTGACGCGCTGGCCGCCAGCGCGGCGCGAGAGGGAACGGCACCGCAATGAGCCAGCTGAAAATCACCCAGGTGCGCAGCACCATCGGGGCCCGGTGGAAGCAGCGCGAGACCCTGCGCACGCTGGGCCTGCGACGGATCCGCCATTCGGTGATCCGTGAGGACAACCCACAGACCCGCGGCCTGATCGCGGTGGTCAACCACCTCGTCGTGGTGGAGGAGGCCAAATGACCATCAAACTGCACGACCTGAAGCCCGCGCCCGGGTCGAAGACCGCCCGCACCCGGGTCGGTCGCGGTGAGGGCTCCAAGGGCAAGACCGCCGGCCGCGGGACCAAGGGCACCAAGGCCCGCAAGAATGTGCCGGCCACCTTCGAGGGCGGGCAGATGCCGATTCACATGCGGCTGCCCAAGCTCAAGGGGTTCCGGAACCGGTTCCGCACCGAGTACGAGATCGTCAACGTCGGCGACATCGGCCGGCTGTTCCCGCAGGGCGGTTCCATCGGCGTCGACGACCTGGTGGCCAAGGGCGCGGTCCGCAAGAACGCGCTGGTCAAGGTCCTCGGCGACGGCAAGCTGACCGTCAAGGTGGACGTGACGGCGCACAAGTTCAGCGGCAGCGCCCGCGAGAAGATCACCGCCGCGGGCGGCTCGGCCACCGAGCTCTGATCAGCCCAGCCGCGGAATCACTTCCGCGGCAAGGCGTTCCATCTGCTCACGGTTCTCCGGCACGTCGACGCCGACGGGATTGAGCAGCAGGTACTCGGCGCCGGCGTCGATCACCTCGCGCAGCCCGCGCGCGACGTCGCCTGGTGTGCCGGACACCGGAACGTCGTCGACTCCCGGCATCTTGCCGTAGATCCGCCGCAGCCCCGCGAGCACACGCTCGCGGGCGCGCGCCGCGTCGTCGTCGACCATCAGGTAGACACGCTTGCCGATGGTGAAGTGCGCCGGGTCCTTTCGCTGTTCGTCGAGTTCGCGGCGCACCACGGTGACGGCCCCGGCGAACGCCTCGGTGGTCGACGAACCGGCGCCCATAAACGAGTCGCCGAGGCGCACCGCCCGGGCCAGGGCCTTGGGGGCCAGCCCGCCGAACCAGATGGGCGGGTGCGGCCGCTGCACGGGCTTGGGCGCAATCGGCACGTCGTCGACGTCGCGGAACCGGCCGTGGAAGGTGACCCGCGGGTCGTCGGACCAGGCGGCCTTCATCAGCTGGAGGCCCTCGGTGAAATACGAGATGTACGTGTCCTTTTCGACGCCGAACGCCGCGAACCGGCGAAAGCCGCCGCCGGTCCCCACGCCGACGTCCAGCCGCCCGTGGCTGAGCCGGTCGACGGCGGTGACGGACGAGGCCAGCTGCAGCGGATCGTGCAGCGACGTCACCAGGACGGCGACCCCCAGGCGCAGTCGCTGCGTGCAGGCCGCGCAGTAGGCCAGCAGTTCCAGCGGCGCCAGCAGCGGTGCGTCCCCGATGATCTGCTCGAGCACCCACCCGCCCTCGAACCCGAGCTGCTCGGCCCGGACCAGGTAGTCGCGCAGCCCGTCGCCGTCGAACCGGTCGTAGTCGAATTGGGGGATGGCGATGGAGAACCTCACCCCACCACCGTACGGCGGCGGTGTCGGTACGCTGCAAACATGTTCGCCTTCCTGCCCTCGATTCCCGGGGTCGACGATGTCCGCGCGCTGGCCGAACGCGTCGACACCGCCCGCCACCACGGCGTACCCAACGGGTGTGTGCTCGAACTGGACCTGCGTTCGGCGCCGCCGGAGACGACCGGGTTCGATCCGTTGGCAATCCTCACCGGCGGCAGGCCGATGGCGCTGCGCGACGCGGTCGCCGCCGTCCACCGCGCGGCCGAGGACCCGCGGGTCGCCGGGCTGATCGCCCGCGTGCAACTGGCGGCCTCGCCGCCCGCGGCCGTGCAGGAGCTGCGCGAGGCCATCGCCGCGTTCAGCGCCGCCAAGCCGTCGCTGGCCTGGGCCGAGACCTACCCGGGCACGCTGTCCTACTACCTGGCCTCGGCGTTTCGCGAGGTGTGGATGCAGCCGTCGGGCAGCGTCGGGCTGATCGGCTTCGCCAGCAACGAAACCTTCCTGCGCGACGCGTTCGACAAGGCGGGCATCGAGCCGCAGTTCGTCGCCCGCGGCCAATACAAGTCGTGGGCAAACCGTTTCACCGAGCACGGCTTCACCACGGCGCACCGCGAGGCCGTCACCCGGATGCTGGAAAGTCTGCAGGAGCAGACGTGGCGGGCGATCGCGCAATCGCGCAAGCTCGACCCCGGCGCGCTCGATACGCTCGCCGACCGGGCCCCGCTGTTGCGTGACGACGCGGTGGCCGCGGGCCTGCTCGACCGGATCGGATTCCGCGACGAAGCGTATGCCCGGATCGCGGAAATGGCTGGCGCCCCAGCTGATTCAGCGGACGATTCGGACGACACCGCCCCGCCGCGGCTATACCTGTCGCGCTACGCCGGTGCTTCGCGCCCTCGGCTGGCCGCACCCAAACCACCGGTTCCTGGTCGCAAGCCCAAGCCCACCCTGGCCGTGATCACGCTCGACGGCATGATCGTCGACGGCCGCGGCGGGCCCCAGTTCCTGCCGTTCGGCGCGGCCACGGCCGGCGGTGACACCATCGGGGCGGCGCTGAGGGAGGCCGCCGCCGACGACTCGGTGTCGGCAATCGTGCTGCGGGTCAACAGCCCCGGCGGCACGATCACGGCGTCGGAGAGCATCTGGCGCGAGGTGACCAGGGCCCGCAAGCGCGGCAAGCCGGTGGTGGCCTCGATGGGTGCGGTCGCCGCGTCCGGCGGTTACTACGTATCCATGGGGGCCGACGCGATCGTCGCCAACCCGGCGACGGTCACCGGTTCGATCGGCGTGATCACCGGCAAGCTGGTGATCCGCGATCTGCTGGAACGGCTGGGGGTCGGCTCGGATACGGTGCGCACCAACGCGAATGCCGACGCGTGGTCGATCGACGCCCCGTTCACGCCGGAACAGCGGGCCCACCGGGAGGCCGAGGCGGACCTGTTCTACGCGGACTTCGTGCAGCGGGTCGCCGAGGCGCGCAACCTGACCACGGAAGCCGCCGAAAGCGTTGCGCAGGGTCGGATTTGGACGGGCGCCGACGCCCTGGACCGCGGGCTGGTCGACGAGCTCGGCGGCTTCCGCGCCGCGGTGCGCCGGGCCAAGGTGCTCGCCGGCCTGGACGAGGACAGCGATGTCCGCATCGTCGCCTATCCGAGCTCCTCGCTGCTGGACATGGTGCGGCCCCGGGCCTCGTCGCAACCGGCCGCCGCGTCGCTGCCGGATGCGCTGGGCGCCCTGCTCGGCCGCACGGTCACCAGTTTCCTGGACAACGTCGAGCGGACGATGAGCGGTGTCAGCGTGCTGTGGCCGGGGCCGTCGCGCTTCTAAGGGCTAACCGGTGAGCCGGCCGCTGATGAAGATGATCTCGCCGAGCGGGTCGTCGTTTTGCGGGGGCGGCACCTCGATGCCCTGGCGGCGGAAGAGCTCCGTTCGGGTGGTGCCGTCGACGTCCCACTTCTTGGACCGCAGGTAGTCCAGGACATGGTTGCGCTCGCCGGCATAGACCAGCGACGCCATGTCGATGTCCACGCCGTGCTCGCGGAAGGAACCGGACATCTCCCGCACCTTGTCGGCATCGAAATCGACGATGCCGGGTACGAATTCGGTCGCGATGGTGCTGCCGGGCGCGCTGAGGGCGGTGATGTTGTCGAACAGCCGGTCCTGGGCCTCCGGCGGCAGGTAGATCAGCAGCCCCTCGGCCAGCCACGCGGTCGGTGCCGCCGGATCGAACCCGGCCGCGCGCAGGGCGGCCGGCCAGTCCGCGCGCAGGTCGATCGGCACGGTACGCCGCGTCGCCGTCGGCTCGGCGCCGATGCCCGTCAGCGTGCTCGTCTTGAACTCGATCACGCGGGGCTGGTCGATCTCGTAGACCACCGTGCCGTCGGGCCACGGCAGGCGGTAGGCGCGCGAGTCCAAGCCGGAGGCGAGGATCACCGCCTGCCGGATCCCACCGCCGGTGGCTCCCATGTTCTGGGCGAAGTAGTCGTCGAAATACTTGGTCCGCACCGCCATTCCGTCGACCATCGCCTGCATGCGCACCTGCGAGGCGTTCTCGATCGCGTCGAGGTCGAGGTCGCCGTCCATCATCTTGGTGAAGAAGTCCACGCCCACCGCGCGCACCAGCGGTTCGGCGAACGGGTCGTGGATCAGGCCGCGGGGATCCTTGGTCGCCATGGCGCGCCCGGCGGCCACCATTGTCGCGGTCGCGCCCACACTGGACGCCAGATCCCACTCGTCGTCGTGAGCGCGTGACATAGCCGAAACCCTAGCCAATCCGCTGGGCGAGCGTCGCGGCGACGTAGCTCAACTCACCGAAGGTGGCCGACATCTCGTCCTCGGGAAATTCGAACCCGTTCTGCGCGTACAACTCCCGGGCCGGGTGGGCCGCCACCCGCCAGCCCCGGGCGGTCAGGTAGTCCACGATGACGTTGCGCTCGCCCCGGTAGAACAGGTCGGCAGCGTTGAGGTTGAAACCGAACCGCTGCCAGCGTTCGCTGATGCGCTGCAGCCGCTCGTCGGAGAAGGCGTTCGGGTCGGGCACGTGCTCGGTGGCCAGCCGGCTGCCCGGCGCGCTGAGCGCCGTGATGTTGTCGAAGAGCCGGTCCTGCGCCTCGGGCGGCAGGTAGGGCAGCAGACCCTCGGCGCTCCACGCGGTCGGCCGGGTCACGTCGAATCCGCCTTCGCGCAAGGCCGCCGGCCAGTCGTCGCGCAGGTCGATGGCGATCGCGCGGCGCTCGGCGGTGGGGGCGGCGCCGAGCCCCGCCAGCGTGTCGGTCTTGAACGCGATGACCTGCGGCTGGTCGATCTCGTAGACGACGGTGCCCGCCGGCCACCGCAGGCGGTACGCGCGGGTGTCCAGGCCCGAAGCCAGTATCACCGCCTGCCGCACACCGTCTTCGGTTGCGCCGGTGAAGAAGTCGTCGAAGAACCGGGTCCGAACGGTGATCTGCTCGGCCCGGGCCTTGCGATTGAACAGTGGGTCATCCTCGAAATCGACCTGCCCGTCCACGATGCGGATGAAGGGATCCAGGCCGACCGCGCGCACCAGCGGGTCGGCGAGGGGATCGTCGAGGAGCGCGTCGGGCCCCTGCGACGCCACCGCGCGGGATGCCGCGACCATGGTGGCCGTGGCACCCACGCTGTGCCCGGGTCCCCAGCTGTCGCCTTCCGTACGTCCCGATTCCACGGTCATGCAATGGCTCCTATTTCTTGTCCAAAGTGCCGCTGACGTAGAGCATTTCGCCCATGCGCATGTCGTCGTCCTCGAGCGGCGGAAGCCCGTTGGCCGAGAACAACTCCCGGATGGTCGCGCCGTCCAGCGCCCAACCGCGCTCGCGCAGATAGGGCGCCGCCTCGTTGCGGTCCCCGAAGTAGACGAGCCCCGCCATGTCCAGGTCGAAACCGTGGGCACGCCAGCGCTCCGAAATGTGCCGCATGCGTTCCTTCATCGTGTCCTCGTCCCCGGGTTCGGGGTTGGGCGCGCTTTCGACGGCCACCTGGCTGCCCGGCGCGCTGAGTTCGGTGATCGTGTCCAGCAGGCGGTCCTGCGCCTCCGGCGGCAGGTAGCCGAGCAGCCCCTCGGCGCTCCACGCGGTCGGCTGGGCCGGGTCGAAGCCGGCGGCCCGCAGCGCGGCGGGCCAGTCGTCGCGTAGGTCTACGGCGACCACGCGCCGCTCGGCGGTCGGGGCGGCGTCGAGCGCGGCGAGGGTGCGCGACTTGAAGTCGATGACCTGCGGCTGGTCGACCTCGTAGACCACGGTCCCGGCGGGCCATGCCAGCCGGTAGGCGCGGGCGTCCAATCCCGAGGCCAGGATCACCGCCTGCTTGATCCCCGCGCGCGTCGCGTTGAGGAAGAACTCGTCGAAGAACTTGGTGCGCACCGCCATGTTGTCGGCCATGCGGGACATGGCGCCGGTGGACCCGGTCGCGCCGTCGTGCGCGTCGTTCAGTTCGTCCGGGTTGACCTCGCCGGTCGCCAGCTTGGTGAGCAGGTCGACGCCGACGGCGCGGACGAGCGGCTCGGCGAACGGGTCGTTGATCAGCGGACGGTCGGCGCGGGTGGCCACGGCGCGGGCGGCGGCGACCATCGTCGCGGTGACCCCGACGCTGGACGCCAGGTCCCAGGTGTCGCCCTCATACCTGGTGGAAGTCATGTTTGCCCCTGTTTTAGAAGTAGTTAAGCTAATATTTAGCCGATTTAACAAGCTTCTCCCACTGTACGCCTCCCGCAGTTCGCGGCAACCTTGACTGATGGCTGATCGGGTGGCGCCGCAATGAGGGCGCTGGTGTACGGCGTGCGGCCGGAGCCCTTCGAGGTCGTCGGGGTGTCCGATCCCGGTTATTTCAGCCGGCAGTTCGCCCGCGTGCACGGCACCTCGCCGCGCGAGTGGCGTCAGAGGGATTCGAAGTCCAGCCAGCGGTCGACGTCGAATGCGTCCTCGACGGCGCGGATCGTCGCACCGCCGCAACCGGGGTAGTGCGCCGGGATCACCGCGGCCTTCGCCCCGACGGCCTCGGTGAATATCCGGCGGCGGGTCGCCGCGGCGGCGGGCGCGTCGACGTCGAAGGCACAGGCGTCGGCGGGCCGGCGGAGTTGCAGCGGGCTGTGCGTGAGGTCGCCGACGAAGACCGCGGGCCGACCCGCGTCCAGCCACAGCACCGAGGAGCCCGGGGTGTGCCCGGGCGCGGGGCGCAGCCGCAGCGAGGCGCTGATCCGGTAATCGTCGGACCACTGGACGAGCTGGCCCGCCGCATCGATGGGCGCAACGCTGTCGGCGAACACCAATTCGTCGCCCCGCTGCTGCGCCGCCTCCTCGTCGCTGCGTGGCGTGCGCCGCGCGGCTGGCCCGTCGGGCGCGAAATGGCGGTAGTCGGCGGCGGGCACCAGGTAGCGTGCGTTGGGGAACGTCGGCACCCACGAGCCGTCGGCGAGGGTGGTGTTCCACCCCACGTGGTCGGAGTGGACGTGGGTATTGACCACGACGTCCACGGTGTCGGGGTCGACGCCCGCGGAGCGCAGCGCGGCCGGGAACGCGGTGTCCAGGTGGTCCAGGGGCGGCATGTGGGGGCGGGGGCGGTCGTTGCCGACGCCGGTGTCGACCACGACCGTCAACCCGTCGACCTCGATGACCCAGCTCTGGATCGCGATGTGCCACTGGTCGGTCGAGGGGTCGAAGAAGTCGGGTACCAGCAGGTCGGCATTGTCGCGCCAGCCGGCCGGCGGCGTGTGCGGGAAGAACCTTGTGCCCAGGTCGAATTGAAGCTCGAGTACGCGCACCACGCGGGCGTGGCCGAACCGGACCGGGCGCATCAGGCGTTGGCGCGCAGGTAGCCGTAGACGCTGGCGAAGTTGCGGTTCACGTCCTCGGGGATGGGCACCGGACCGCCGAGAGCCCTGGCCCCCCAGACGATTTGGGCGGTGCGCTCCACCAGGGCGGTGATGTGCAGCGCCTTGTCCGGCCGGGGGCCCACGGCCACCAGGCCGTGGTTGGCGATCAGCGCGGCGCCGCGGCCGTCGAGCGCCTTGACGGCGTTGGCGCCGACGTCGGGCGTGCCGGACGCGGCGTAGTCGGTGCACCGGACGTCGCCGCCGCAGTACACCGCGAACTCGTCGATGCAGGCCGGAATCGGTTGGTGCGCAATGGCGAACATGGTCGCCCACACCGGATGGCTGTGGATGACGCTGCCGATGTCGTCGAAGGCGCGGTAGCAGGCCAGGTGCAGCTGCATCTCCGAGGACGGGGAGCGGCCGTCGGCGGCCTGCAGCACCGCGCCCTGCGGGTCCACCAGCACCAGGTCGTCGAGCTGCATGTCGCGGTAGTCGACCGACGACGGCGTGATCACGATGTTGCCGTCGTCGCGCCGCGCGGAGATGTTGCCCGCGGTCCCCTCGACGAGCCCCCGGCGCAGCATGTCCTTGGCCGAGTCCAGCACGGCGGTCTCGGCGTTGGCTACCGATTTCATGGGCCCAGCACCTCCGGGTTGACGATGTGGGCGGGCGCGTTGCCGGCCAGCAGCGCCTCCAGGTCGTCGGCCACCATCTGCGCCTGCCGTGCCTCAGTGTTCCACGTGGCGCCGCCGATGTGGGGCGTCAAGACGACGTTGGGCATGCCGACCAGGGGGTGGTCGGTGGGCAGCCATTCGCCGACGAAGTGGTCCAGGCCGGCGGCGGCCACCTTGCCGTCGCGCAGCGCGCCGACGAGCGCGTCGGTGTCGTGCAGCTGCGCGCGGGCGGTGTTGAGGAACACCACGCCGTCGCGCATCGCGGCGAACTGCTCGGCGCCGATCATGCCGACGGTGTCCTCGGTGACGGGGGCATGCATGGAGACGACGTCGGCCTCGTCCAGCAGCTCGTCCAGGCCATGCCGCGCGTCGTCGTTGTAGGGGTCGTGCGCGATGACGCGCAGGCCCAGCCCGGCCAGCCGCCAGCGGGTGGCGCGGCCGACGGCGCCCAGGCCCACCAGCCCGGCGGTGAGCCCGGCGACCTCCCAGCCGCGGAACCGTTGGTAGGGGATGCTGCCGTCGCGAAAGATGTTGCCGCTGCGGACATCCGCGTCGGCGGGCAGCAGTTGACGGGTGGTCACCAGCAGCAGCGCCACCGTCATCTCGGCGACCGCGTCGGCGTTGCGGCCCGGGGTGTTGAGCACCGGGACACCCGCCGCGGTGGCCCCCGCGATGTCGACGTTGTTGGGGTCCCCGCGGGTGGAAGCGACCACCCGCAGCCCCCGCTCGAACACCGGCCCGGCCACCGAATCGCTTTCCACCACAACGACATCGGCGGACTCCGCCGAGATGCGCTCGGCCAGTTGTTCGGCGCTGTAGATCCGCAGCGGGGTCTGCTCGATCCATGGGTCGTAGACCACGTCGACCAGTTCCCGGAGCTTGGCGAAGCCCGCCCCCCGCAAGGGGGCGGTCACCAAGGCGCGCGGTCTTGACGTCACGAACCCCAATGCTGGCGTACGGTGACGCCCGTGTCACGTGATGACGTCACAATCGGCATCGACGTCGGGAGCACCGCGGTCAAGGCGGTGGCCGCGGACGCCGACGGCCGGGTGACCGCACGGGCGCGCATCCCGCACCGGTTGCTGGTGCCGGCCCCGAACCGGCTCGAGCACGACGCCGGCGAGGCGTGGCGGCGCGGGCCGGTCGCGGCCCTGAACGAGCTGGATCGTCCAGACGCGAAAGCGGTGGCCGTCTCGGCGATGGTGCCCTCCCTGACCGCCGTCGACGCCGCGGGTGAGCCGATGACGGCGGGGTTGCTGTACGGCGACGAACGTGGCCGCGCGCCCCAACAGCAGGCCCAGCCGCTGCCGGCGCTCGGCGAGGCCGCCGAGTTCCTGCGCTGGACCGCGGCGCAGGCGCCGGACGCGGCCGGGTACTGGCCGGCGCCGGCCGTGGCCAACCACGCGCTGGCGGGCGAGGCGGTGATCGACTTCGCCACCGCCGCGACCGCGTACCCGCTGTTCGACGGGACGGGCTGGGACCCCGAGGCGTGCGCCGAACGCGGCGCGCGGCCCGATCAGATGCCGCGCGTGGAGAGCATGGGGGCCGCGGTGGGGCAGGTGCACGGCGGCGGCGCCGCGCTGGGGATCGGCGCGATCGACGCGCTGTGCGAGCAGATGGTGGCCGGTGCCGACCGCGACGGCGACGTGCTGGTGCTGTGCGGCACCACGTTGATCGTGTGGACGACCATCCCCGAGGCCCGGCAGGTGCCCGGCCTGTGGACCATCCCCCACACGGCCGCGGGCAAGAGCCAGATCGGCGGGGCCAGCAACGCCGGCGGGCTGTTCCTCGGCTGGGTGGACCGGGTGCTCGCACCCGGCGATCCCGCGGACGCGCGGCCCGGTGGGGTGCCGGTCTGGTCGCCCTACATCCGTGGCGAGCGCACCCCGTTCCACGACCCGGGTCGCCGGGCCGTGCTCGACGCCCTGGACCTGACCCACGACGCGGCCGCGCTGCGCCGGGCCGCCTACGAGGCGTCCGGCTTCGTCGTCCGCCAGCTCATCGAGCTGAGCGGGGCGCCGGTCGCGCGCGTCGTCGCCACCGGCGGCGGCACCCGGGTCGAGCCGTGGATGCAGGCCATCGCCGATGCCACCGGGCGGCCGGTCGAGGTGTCCGCGGTACCCGAGGGCGCGGCGCTCGGCGCGGCCTTCCTCGCGCGCATGGCGGCCGGCCTGGAAACGTCGATCGCCGACGCCGCCCGCTGGGCCCGCACCGCACGCGTCGTCGAACCCGACCCCGCCTGGGCCGCCGCGGTCGACGACCGCTACCGGCGGTTCCTCGAATTGGGAACCCGCCGATGTGGCGCGCTACCACCGGCGGCGTTCTAGGCTGGTGCAATGACCGACCACGACCGCAAAGCCGCCCGTCGCGAGATCGCCGATGCCCTGCTGAAAGCCCTTGAACGGCGGCACGAGATCGCCGATGTCGTGGTGGAATCCGAGAACAAGGCGGCCGCGGTCGAGGCGATCGTCCGCCTGCTCGACACCTCCCACGTGGCGGCCGAGGCCGTGATGGGGATGTCGTTCGATCAGCTCACCATCGACTCGCGCCGCAAGATCCTCGCCGAACTCGAGGACCTCAACAAGCAGCTCAGCTTCACCCTGGGCGAGCGCCCGGCCAGTTCGGGGGAGACCCTGGAGCTGCGGCCCTTCTCCGCCGAGAGGGACCGCGACATCTTCGCCGCCCGCACCGAGGACATGGGTGCCGCCGGCGACGGCTCCGGCGGGCCGGCCGGCAACCTCGACGACGAGATCGGCGCGGCGCTGGGGCGCCTCGACGACGAGGAGGCCGCCTGGTTCGTGGCCGTCGACTCGGGCGAGAAGGTCGGCATGGTGTTCGGTGAGCTGCTCGGCGGCGAGGTGAACGTGCGGATCTGGATTCACCCCGAGCACCGCAAGAAGGGCTACGGCACGGCCGCGCTGCGCAAGTCGCGCACCGAGATGGCCTGGTGCTTCCCCGCCGTGCCGATGGTGGTGCGCGCGCCGGCCGCCAGGCCCGCCTAGCCGGAAAAGGCCGGTGGCCACCGGCACGAATCTTCCGCGGCTGCCTCCCGAACCGCGCCGCGGCGCTTCACAGCAAATCTCAAGCTGACTGTAACGATCCATTCATAAAATCCGCGTTACTCGCGTGTTGAATACTCAGTACTCTCTGGCCGAGAGCGAACGCGTCCGTTGACCTGGAAAACGAGGATTCCATGGACTTTGCGTTATTACCGCCGGAGGTCAATTCCGCTCTGATGTATGCGGGTCCCGGAGCCGCTCCGATGCTGGCCGCCGCAGCCGGATGGGACGCGGTGGCCGCCAGCCTGGAATCCGCCGCCGGGGGCTATTCGTCGGCGGTCGCGGGGCTGAGCGGCCTCGTGTGGTCAGGCCCGTCGTCGATGCTGATGACGGCCGCGGTGACCCCGTACGTGGCCTGGTTGCAGGCGGGTGCCGCTCAGGCCGCGCAGACCGCCGAACAGGCCTATGTCGCGGCGGCCGCTTACGAGGCGGCGTTCGCGATGACGGTGCCGCCGCCGGTGATCGCGGCCAACCGCGCACAGTTGATGGCGTTGGTCGCGACCAACTTCTTCGGGCAGAACACGCCGGCGATCATGGCGACCGAGGCGCAGTACGCGGAGATGTGGACACAAGACGCCACCGCGATGTACGGCTACGCGGCCGCATCCTCGGCCGCGAGCGCACTGGCCCCCTTCACCGAACCGCCGCAGACCACCAACTCCTCCGCGCAGGCCGATCAGGCCCGCGCGCTGACCCAGGCCGCCGGCAACGCCACCAGCGCCCGCACCCAGTCTTTGGTTCAGCTGGCCTCGACCAACACCACCCAGCACGCTGCGGCGACCACCGGTGGGGTCGACCCGCCCCTGCCGCCCGGCACCAGCGCCAACATCGCACCCGGCGGCGCCACCGTCCACGTGGGCGTCACCGTCACCGTCAGCAACGGCTATCCTGTCGACTTCGTGAGCGGCACCAGCGCCACCAACCAGACCACCGTTTACATCCCCAGCGGGACCGCCACGTACGTGCTGAGCGACGGCACCGTGGGCACCCTCCAGGCGGGCCACGATGCCCTTCCGCTGAACACCTCGGGCAGCATCCTCAGTGGCACTTTTCAATACACCGGCGCGGGCGTGGGAGGCCACCTGTCCATCCCGGGCGGCTCTGTCACCGGCACCCCCGGCACCGTCGGCGGCTACGTGACCGAAAACGCCGCCGGCCTCGTCACCGACCTGAACCTGTCCTCCGGGAGTCAGACATTTTTCACCACCGGCCCAACCGTCGTCACCCCCGTCACGCCCACCTCGTCGACCCCGTTGGCGGCGGCGCCCGCGGCGAGCGCACCGGGCCTGGCGGGCAACGCGGGGATCCAACCCCAACTCAACGCCGAGGCGCTGGCGGAATGGGCGCGCACCTTGTCCGGCGGTGAACTCGCTACGGACCTGGTCGCGGCTCCCTGAGAACGGAGCGAACGTGATGGGCGGTGCGGCGGCGGGCGGGGCGAACGCCCCGGTGCCGCGATCGCTGCACGACTTTTCCAGTGTTCGGGTGGCGTCCGCCGGGTTGGGCGAGGCGGCTTCGCTCGGGTCGTTGTCGGTTCCGCGCAACTGGTCGGGGCCTCGTGAGCCCGAACCGACTCCGGCTGACGGCGTCGCCACCGGCCCCAGCTTCGCCGTGCCCTCGGCGCGCGGGTTCGAGCGCGGGCTGATGTCGATGATGACGGGGCGCCGCCCCGCCGTGCGGGCGACGGATCGCGACGAACGCGACGAGGACGCCTAGCTCAGCGTCGCGGTCACGGCGACGATGTTGCGCAACTGGGACGTCTCGTCGTCCGGGAAGACCAGGCCGTAGTCGGCGAAGTACTCCCGCCGTTCCCGGGTGGTCACCTGCCAGCCCCGGCCGGTCAGGTAGTCCACGACATTGCTGCGCTCGCCGTCGAAGAACAGTCCGGACAGGTCGATGTCGCAACCCAGGTTGGCCCATCGCTGGTTGAACTGCTTCGCGCGTTCGCTCATCGTCCGGCCGGCGTCACCGTGGAATTCGGTGGCCAGCTTGCTCCCGGGCGCGCTGAGCTCGGTGATGTTGTCGAACAGCCGGTCCTGGGCCTGCGGCGGCAGGTACATCAACAGGCCCTCGGCGCTCCAGGACGTCGGCCGCCGGGGGTCAAAGCCGCTGCGCCGCAAGGCTTCCGGCCAGTCATCGCGCAGGTCGACGCTGACCGTCCGCCGGTCCGCGGTGGGCGTGGCGCCGAGCCCCGCCATGGCGGCGGACTTGAAGTCGACCACCTTGGGCTGGTCGACCTCGTAGACGACGCTGCCGGGCGGCCAGCTCAACCGGTACGCGCGGGCGTCCAGGCCGGCGGCGAGGATCACCGACTGGCGGACGCCGTCGCGGGCGGCGTTGAGGAAGAAGTCGTCGAAGAAGCGGGTGCGCACCGCGATCGAATCGGTCTCGAGCTGTAGGTCCCGTTCGCCGTCCTGGGCGTCGGCTCGATCCAGTTCGCCGTCGACCAGGCGGCGGAAGAATTCCAGCCCCACGGCGCGCACCAGCGGCGCCGCGAACGGGTCGTCGATGATCGGGTCGGCGCCCTCGCTGGCCAGGGCGCGCGCCGCGGCGACCATCGTTGCCGTGGCGCCGACGCTGGAGGCCAGGTCCCAGCTGTCTTGGTCCGTGCGTGTCATGGTGCTCCCATTTACTTAGCAAATGCAACGAATCAAGAGCACTCTACGCTCCACGGCTTGCCGCTTCCTGTGCTTTCCCGGGTCTCAAATGGGCTGGGGCCGACGGCCGTGGACGGACTTGCCCAGATCAGCTGTTAGTCTCGTACACGGTTTGACGCGCTTAGATTGGGTCGGCCGTACGTCCTGGCCTGCGGGTGTTGGGCGCGTGATGCAAGAGACCCCCCGGGCTGCGCAGGAGGAAGAGTGCTTTCGGCTTTCATCTCATCGCTGCGGACAGTCGACCTGAGACGGAAGATCCTCTTCACGCTGGGCATCGTCGTTCTCTATCGGCTGGGCGCGGCTCTGCCGTCCCCCGGCGTCAATTTCCCCAACGTCCAGCAATGCATCAAGGAGGCCAGCGGCGGCGCCGCGGGGCAGATCTATTCGCTGATCAACCTGTTCTCCGGCGGTGCCCTGCTGAAACTGACGGTGTTCGCGGTCGGGGTGATGCCCTACATCACCGCCAGCATCATCGTGCAGCTGCTCACCGTGGTCATCCCTCGGTTCGAGGAACTGCGCAAGGAGGGCCAGTCCGGCCAGGCCAAGATGACGCAGTACACCCGCTACCTGGCGATCGCGCTGGCGATCCTGCAGGCGACCAGCATCGTGGCGCTGGCGGCCAACGGCGGGCTGCTGCAGGGCTGCTCGCTGGACATCATCGCCGACCAGAGCATCTTCACGCTGGTCGTCATCGTGATGGTGATGACGGCCGGTGCGGCGCTGGTGATGTGGATGGGTGAGCTGATCACCGAGCGGGGCATCGGCAACGGCATGTCGCTGCTGATCTTCGTCGGCATCGCGGCCCGAATCCCGTCCGAGGGCAAGACCATCCTGGACAGCCGCGGCGGGGCCATCTTCGCCGCCGTCTGCGTCGCCGCCCTGGTCATCATCGTCGGCGTGGTGTTCGTCGAGCAGGGGCAGCGCCGCATCCCGGTGCAGTACGCCAAGCGCATGGTGGGCCGGCGCATGTACGGCGGAACGTCGACCTACCTACCGCTCAAGGTCAACCAGGCCGGCGTCATCCCGGTCATCTTCGCGTCGTCGCTCATCTACATCCCGCACCTGATCACGCAGCTGATCCGCAGCGGCAGTGGCGGGGTGGGCAACAGCTGGTGGGACAAGTTCGTCGGCAGTTACCTGTCCGACCCCAGCGACCCGATCTACATCGGCATCTACTTCGGGCTGATCATCTTCTTCACGTACTTCTATGTGTCCATCACGTTCAACCCCGACGAGCGTGCCGACGAGATGAAGAAGTTCGGCGGGTTCATCCCCGGCATCCGGCCGGGCAAGCCCACCGCCGACTATCTGCGTTATGTGCTGAGCCGGATTACCCTGCCGGGCTCGATCTACCTCGGCGCCATTTCGGTGCTGCCGAATCTGTTCCTGCAAATCGGCAATGGCGGAGCGGTCCAGAATTTGCCGTTCGGCGGTACCGCGGTTTTGATCATGATTGGCGTCGGCTTGGATACGGTCAAGCAGATCGAGAGCCAGCTCATGCAGCGCAACTATGAAGGGTTCCTCAAGTGAGAGTCGTTTTGCTGGGGCCGCCGGGGGCGGGCAAGGGGACGCAGGCCCAGAAGCTCTCCGAAAAGCTCGGGATCCCGCACATCTCCACCGGAGAGCTGTTCCGCAGCAATATCGAGAACGGCACCAAACTCGGCCTGGAGGCCAAGCGCTACCTGGACGCCGGCGACCTGGTGCCCTCCGAGCTGACCAACCAGCTCGTCGACGACCGGCTGAGCGATGCCGATGCGGCCAACGGCTTCATCCTGGACGGGTTTCCGCGGTCCACCGAACAGGCCAAGGCGCTGCACGCCATGCTCGAACGCCGCGGCACCGACATCGACGCGGTGCTGGAGTTCCGCGTCTCGCAGGAGGAGTTGCTGCAACGGTTGAAGTCCCGTGGCCGCGCCGACGACACCGACGACGTCATCCTGAACCGGATGAAGGTCTACCGGGACGAGACCGCGCCGCTGCTGGAGTATTACCGCGACGAACTCAAGACGGTCGACGCCATCGGCACGATGGACGAGGTGTTCGCCCGCGCCCTGCAAGCGCTGGGCAAGTAACCGTGAGACCGCTGGCGCGGCTGCGGAGTCGCAAGGTCGTGCCGCAGCGCACCCGCGACGAACTCGACGCGATGGCCGCGGCGGGGGCGGTGGTCGCGGCCGCGCTGCAGGCGGTGCGGGCGGCCGCGGTTGCCGGGGTGTCGACCCTGGGCCTCGACCACATCGCCGAGTCGGTGATCCGGGAGGCGGGCGCGATACCGTCGTTCCTCGGCTACCACGGCTATCCCGCGTCGATCTGCGCGTCGGTCAACGAGCGGGTCGTGCACGGGATCCCTTCGGCCGCCGAGATCCTGGCGCCCGGCGACCTGGTCTCCATCGACTGCGGGGCGGTGCTGGACGGTTGGCACGGTGACGCCGCCGTCACGTTCGGCGTCGGCACCCTCGGCGCGGCCGATCAGGCGCTGTGCGACGCCACCAGGGAATCGCTGGAGGCCGGGATCGCGGCGATGGTGCCGGGCAACCGGCTGACCGACGTCTCGCACGCCATCGAAACGGGCACGCGGGCGGCCGGGGAACGGCACGGGCGGGCGTTCGGGATCGTGGAGGGCTACGGCGGCCACGGCATCGGGCGGCACATGCACATGGACCCCTTCCTGCCGAACGAGGGCTCACCCGGGCGCGGCCCGCTGCTGGCGCCCGGGTCGGTGCTGGCCATCGAACCGATGCTGACGCTGGGGACGGGCAAGACCGTGGTGCTCGACGACGAATGGACCGTGACCACCTCCGACGGGTCCCGCGCGGCACACTGGGAACACACCGTGGCGGTCACCGACGCGGGGCCGCGCATCCTGACGCTGGCCTAGCTGAACTGGCAATTGAACCGAGCCGCGGTTCGCCTCGTTTCAGTAGTCGGAGGTGATCGAGTGGCGCGTGTGGCTGGCAACGCGGCTGCCGAAGCCGCTCTGATGAAGGCGCTCTACGACGAGCACGCGGCGGTGTTGTGGCGGTACGCGCTCCGGTTGACCGGGGACGCGAGCCAGTCCGAGGACGTCGTGCAGGAGACGTTGCTACGGGCCTGGCAACACCCCGAGGTCGTCGGGGACACGGAGCGCTCGGCGCGGGCGTGGCTGTTCACCGTTGCCCGCAACATGATCATCGACGACCGGCGCAGCGCGCGGTTCCGCAACGTCGTCGGTTCGACGGACGAGGCGGGCGCGCCCGAACGGTCGACGCCGGACGAGGTCAACGCGGCGCTGGACAAGCTGCTGATCGCCGACGCGATGGTGCAACTGTCCGCGGAGCATCGGGCCGTGATCGAGCGGTCCTACTACCGCGGATGGACCACCGCGCAGATCGCCGCGGACCTCGGGATCGCCGAGGGGACGGTGAAGTCGCGATTACACTACGCCGTGCGGGCGTTGCGGCTCACTCTGCAGGAACTCGGGGTCACCCGCTGAGGGCCTCCGAATGCTTGAAGGGTCAGAGAAATGGATGAGATGAAGACGCCGCTACGGGGGCTCGGCCCCCCGGACGATCCCTACGTGATGTGGGACGCCGCATATGTGCTCGGCTCGTTGTCCGCCGCCGAGCGGCGCGAATTCGAGGCGCACCTGGCGCACTGCCCGGCCTGCCGCGAGGCGGTCGCCGACCTCAGTGGCGTGCCAGCCCTGCTGTCCCAGCTCGGCCCGGACGAAGTGGCGGCGATCAACGACGCCGGTCCCCGGTCGGTGACGCCGGAGCTCTCGCCCGAGCTGCTGACGTCGTTGCTGGCGAAGGTGAGCTGGCGCCGGCGCCGCACGCGGATCGTCACGTGGGTGGCGTCGGCGGCCGCGGCGGTGGTGCTGGCGATCGGCGTGTTCGTCGGGGTGCAGGGGTATTCGTCCTCGTCCTCCTCGCAGCAGGTGACCGCGTCCGCGGCGCCGATGGCACAGGTGGGCACCACGCTGCTGACGTCGACGGTGCAGCTGTCCAGCCAGCACTGGGGGACCTCCATCAACCTGCGGTGCGTGTGCCTGGCGCCCTTGAATGCGCACCACGACACGTTGGCGATGGTGGTGGTGGGTCGCGACGGCAGCCAGACCCGGCTGGCGACCTGGGTCGCCGAACCCGGCCGCACCGCGACGCCCGCGGGCAGCATCTCGACACCCGTCGACCAGATCGCCGCCGTGCAGGTGGTCGCCGCCGAGAGCGGCCAGGTTCTGCTGCAGCACTCGATGTAGGGGGTTCGCCCCCGGGTCCCGAGTGCGGTATGAAGGGGCGTGCCCGCCTCACGACCGCCTAAGCGTGACCCGATCGCCGCGGCGCGCGCCAACTGGGAGCGCTCCGGCTGGTCCGACGTGGCGCAGGGCATGGTCGCGGTGACGTCGGTGATGCGCGCGCATCAGATCCTGCTGGCCCGCGTCGAGACGGCGCTACGCCCCTACGACCTGAGTTTCTCGCGGTACGAGTTGCTGCGGCTGCTGGCGTTCAGCCGGACGGGCGCGCTACCCATCACCAAGGCGTCCGACCGGTTGCAGGTCCACGTCACCAGCGTGACCCACGCGATCCGGCGGCTGGAGGCCGACGGACTGGTGCAGCGGGTGCCGCACCCCACCGACGGGCGCACCACGCTGGTGCAGATCACCGACCTGGGCCGCTCGACGGTCGAGGACGCCACGGTCACGCTCAACGAGCAGGTGTTCGCCGACATCGGGATGTCGGAAGCCGAAGCGGGGGCACTGGTTTCGTCGATCGAGACGCTGCGCCGCGACGCGGGCGATTTCTGAGGCTTAGCCTTCCCGCAGCATCTGGATGACCGCGCTGAAGTCCAGGGCGCCGTGGTCCTCGGCGAACTCGGCGTAGATCTCCGCGGCGTGGCGGCCCAGCGGCGCCGCCGAACCGGTGGCGGCCACCGCGTCCATGGCCAGGCCCAGGTCCTTGTTCATCAGCGCGGTCGCGAAACCGGGTTTGAAGTCGTTGTTGGCCGGCGATGTCGGCACGGGGCCCGGCACCGGGCAGTTGGTGTGCACCGCCCAGCAGTTGCCGGTCGCGCCGGTGATGACGTCGAAGAGGGATTGCGCCGACAGCCCGAGCTTCTCGGCCAGCACGAACGCCTCGCCGATCGCGATCTGCTGCACGGCCAGCACCATGTTGTTGCACACCTTGGCGGCCTGCCCGGCACCGGCCGCGCCGCAGTGAATCACCTTGCCCGCCATGGGTTCCAGCACCGGGCGGGCGCGCTCCAGGGCGTCGCCGTCGCCGCCCACCATGAACGCCAGCGTGCCGGCGACGGCGCCCTTGACCCCGCCGGACACCGGCGCGTCCAGCTGGGCCATGCCGTGTCCGCTGGCCAGCGCGTGCACCTCGCGGGCGTCGTTGACCGAGATCGTCGAGCTGTCGATGAACAGCGTGCCCGCCGTGGCGGCCGGCAGGATGTCGGCGTAGCAGCGCTTCACCAGCTCGCCGTTGGGCAGCATGGTGATCACCACGTCGGCGCCGGCCACCGCGTCGGCGGCGCTGCCGAATCCGGTGACACCGGTCTCGACCGCCGCGGACAACGCCGCCGGAACGGGATCGAATCCGCGCACAGCATGCTTCGCCGCGACGAGATTCGTTGCCATGGGCCCGCCCATGTGGCCCAGCCCAAGGAAGGCCACCGTCAGGTGCTCGGTCATGGTCGCCTTTCTACGCGCTCGCGCGCGCCCGCGAGGCCTCGGCCCGCCCGATGACCACCCGCATGATCTCGTTGGTCCCTTCCAGGATGCGATGCACCCGCAGATCGCGAACGATCTTCTCGAGACCATACTCGCGCAGGTAGCCGTAACCGCCGTGCAACTGCAGGGCCTTGTCGGCGACGTCGAAGCAGGTGTCGGTGACGTAGCGCTTGCCCATCGCGCACAACTCGACCTTGTCCGGGTCGTCGTTGTCCAGCGCATCCGCGGCCCGCCACAACATCATTCGCGACGTTTCCAGCCCGGTCGCCATGTCGGCGAGGGTGAACCGGACGGTGGGCTCGTCGAGCAGGGGCTTGCCGAAGGCCTCGCGCTCCCGCACGTAGGCGCCCGCCTTGTCGAACGCGGACTGGGCGCCGCCGAGTGAGCACGCCGCGATGTTGAGCCGGCCGCCGTTGAGGCCGTTCATCGCGATGCCGAAACCGGCGCCCTCGCCGTCCGCGCCGCCCAGCATCGCCTCGGCGGGCACCCGCACGCCGTCGAGGATGACCTGCGCGGTGGGCTGGGCGTGCCAGCCCATCTTCTCCTCCGGCGCGCCGAAACTGAGCCCGGCAGAACCCTTTTCGACGACGAAGGCCGAGATGCCGCGCGGCCCGTCGCCGCCGGTCCGGGCCATCACCACGTACGCGTCCGAGGCCCCGGCGCCGGAGATGAACTGCTTGACGCCGGTGAGCACGTAGTCTGCATTTTTTCCCGGGCCCTCCCGGACGGCGCGGGTGCTCAGGGCGCTGGCGTCCGAACCGGCACCCGGCTCGGTGAGGCAGTAGCTGGCGATGACGTCCATCCCGGCCAGCCGTGGCACCCACTCCTTGCGCTGTTCGGCGGTGCCGAACGTGTCGATCATCCACGCGCACATGTTGTGGATGGACAGAAACGCCGCGATGGTCGGGCACGCGGTGGCAAGCTGCTCGAAGATGCGGACCCCGTCGAGGCGGCGCAGCCCGCTGCCGCCGACGTCCTCCCGGCAGTAGATCGCCGCCATGCCGAGCTCGGCGGACTCGCGCAGCACATCCGTCGGGAAGTGCTTGGCCGCGTCCCATTCCAGGCTGTGCGGGGCGATTCGCTTGGCCGCGAAGGCGGCCGCCGTCTCGGTGATGACCCGCTCGTCGTCGTTGAGGGTGAACATTTACCTAATCCATTGTGGGAATCACGAATTCGGCACCGTCCTTGATGCCGGAGGGCCACCGCGACGTGACGGTCTTGGTCTTGGTGTAGAACAGGATCGAGTGCGGCCCGTGCTGGTTGAGGTCGCCGAAGCCGGAGCGCTTCCAGCCGCCGAACGTGTGGTAGGACACCGGGACCGGGATCGGAACGTTGACGCCGACCATGCCCACCTGCACCCGGGAGACGAAGTCGCGGGCGGCGTCGCCGTCGCGGGTGAAGATCGCCACGCCGTTGCCGTACTCGTGCTCCGACGGCAGGGACAGGGCCTCTTCGTAATCGTGGGCGCGCACGATGCACAGCACCGGACCGAAGATCTCGTCGGTGTAGATCGACATGTCCGGGGTGACGTGGTCGAACAGCGTCGGGCCGATGAAGAATCCGCCTTCGAGGTTGGCGTCGCCGAAGGTGAGGTCGTCGCTGGCGCGCTCGCGGCCGTCGATCACCAGTTCGGCGCCGGCCTCGACGCCCTGGCCGATGTAGTTGCGCACCCGCGCCAGGGCGGCCTCGGTGACCAGCGGGCCGTAGTCGGCCTTCGGGTCGAGGCTGTGGCCCACGCGCAGGTTGTTGATCCGGTCGATGAGCCTGGCGCGCAGCCGATTTGCGGTCTGCTCGCCGACCGGCACTGCGACGCTGATCGCCATGCAGCGTTCGCCGGCGCTGCCGTACCCGGCGCCGATCAAGGCGTCGACGGCCTGGTCGAGGTCCGCGTCGGGCATCACGATCATGTGGTTCTTGGCGCCGCCGAAGCACTGCGACCGCTTGCCGGTGGCCGCGGCCGTCGCGTAGATGTACTGGGCGATGTCGGAGCTGCCGACGAAGCCGACCGCCTGGATGTCGGGGTGATGCAGGATCGTGTCGACGGCCTCCTTGTCGCCGTGCACCACCTGGAACACGCCGGGCGGCAGGCCGGCCTCCACGAAGAGCTCGGCCAGCCGCACCGGAACCGACGGGTCGCGCTCGCTGGGCTTGAGGACGAACGCGTTGCCGCACGCCAGGGCGGGCCCGGCCTTCCACAGCGGGATCATGGCCGGGAAGTTGAACGGGGTGATGCCCGCTACCACGCCCAGCGGCTGGCGCAGCGAGTAGACGTCGATCCCCGGCCCGGCGCCCTCGGTGTATTCGCCCTTGAGCAGGTGGGGAATCCCGATGGCGAACTCGATGACCTCGATGCCGCGTTGGACGTCGCCGCGCGAGTCGGCCACCGTCTTGCCGTGCTCGAGCGACAGCAGCTCGGCGAGCTCGTCCATGTGCTCGTTGACCAGCTCGATGAAGCGCATCATCACCCGGGCGCGGCGCTGCGGATTCCATGCCGCCCAACCCTTTTGGGCCTCGGCGGCCGAGGCCACCGCGGCGTCGATGTCGGCCTTGCCCGCCATCGGCACCCGCGACTGCACCTCGCCGGTGCTGGGGTTGAAGACGTCGGCGGTGCGGGTGGACCGGCCGGCGGTGCGCTGCCCGTCGATGAAGTGGGGGATCTGTGTGGTCATGGTGTCCTCGGGTTCCTACGCGCGTGAGGGGCGGATACTTGGATATCCTAGTAACCGTCGCCGGGCGTCGCAAGGACACCGGCGTCAACCCGGGTAGCCGCCGGCCTCCAGGTCCTCCAACAGGCTCGGATGGGTGGGCTGCCAGCCGAACCGCTGCCGGGTCAGCTCGCTGGTGGCCGGCTGGTCCAGGGCGAATACTGCCCCGAGAAAACCGAAATCCTCCGCGGGGACCGATGCGGTGGGGAGATCGAGCCGGCGGCCGATGACCTCGGCGAGCGCACGCATCGGATCACCCTCGTCGGCGACGGCGTGCGCCACCGTGCCGGGCTCCGCCCCCTCGAGGGCCAGGCGGAACAGCCGGGCGGCGTCGAGGACGTGCACGGCCGGCCAGCGCTGACTGCCGTCGCCGACGTAACCGGAGACCCCCGCGCGCCGAGCGGCCTCGACCAGCAGGGACGCGAATCCGCACGGGCCGGCGGCCCGGTGCACGGATCGCGGGAGGCGGACCACCGCCGAGCGGACGTCCTCGGCGGCCAGCCGTAGGGCGGTGTGCGCATTGCGGCCACGTCCGCCGATGGGCCCCTCGGTCGGCGCCGCATCGCGTTCGGTGGCGGGGCGTCCCGGGATGACCGGCGTCCCCGAGGCCATGACAAACGGCTTGCCGCTCCCGGCGAGGGCGGCGCCGAAAGCGTGGACGGCGCGGGCCTCCTGGGCGACCGCCTTCTCGAAGTCGTCGAAGTGCAGGAAGGCGAGATGGATCACGCCATCGCAGTCCACGGCCCCCTTGCTGAGGCTCTCGCGGTCGTCGAGATCGCCGCGCAACACGTCGGCCTGACCAAGAGCACCTTCTTCCGGTACTTCCCCGACAAGCGGGAGGTGCTGGCGGCGGGCCAGGAAACCCTGTCGCGGCTCCTGGTGGACGGCATCTCGTCGGCGCCGGCGGACGCCACTCCGCTCGCCGCGGTCGCCACCGGGCTCGAGCGCGCCGCCGGTTCGATGACGCCGTTCAATCGCGAGCTCGCTCCCCGGTTGAAGGCGGTCGTCGCCACCAGCACCGAACTGCAGGAGCGCGACGCGCTCAAACAGGTCGGCCTCGCCGCGGACATGGCGGACGCGCTGCGCGCTCGGGGGGTGGCGGACCGGGCGGCGACGCTGGCGGCCGAAATGGGCGGCCTCGCGTTCAAGGAGGCATTCGCCGCGTGGCTTGCCGCGGATGACGAGCAAGACCTGGGCGAATTGGCGCGCAAAGCCCTGGACGACCTTCGCGCGGCGGCCGCCGACATCGGCTGAGCGCG
>NZ_GG770553.1:1598330-1600025 GCF_000164135.1 Mycobacterium parascrofulaceum ATCC BAA-614
CCTCGATTTTTCGTCGGGAGTGATGGTCGTCGGGGTCGGTGCCGGGTTGATTGACGGACCTGGGTTTTGTTGGGGTGCGCTGTGTTCGGTTGTCCCGTGTCGCCGGGTGGGGCGGGCTTTCCAAGTGCCAGTGGGTCTTTCGTGGTCGGCGGATAGGTAGGTCTGGGGTCAGCCGAAGGCGGTGCGGATGGTCTGCCAAGCGGTGGCGATGATCGCTGCCCAGCGCCAGGTCGCATCGATACGTAGTCGCACTTGTCGTGCGCCGCGGGTGATGCGGGCGGCTACGTGCAGCACCCGGTAGCGCAAGGTCGTGATCTCAGCGCGGCCCAGTTCGGGATGGTCGGCGAATCCGATCAGTCGGGTCCAAGCAACGAGATCCGCGGCGGCCAGGATGATTTCCAGCCAGGCGGTGTTGGCTGAGAAGGCGTGACACGGCAGGTTACGCAGGCCGGTGTTCTTGAGTTCGCGGATGCGGTCCTCGATGCGGGCGTGCTGACGGTGGCGCAGCTCCAGACCGGCGACCTGGCCGGGCACGACCCCGGTCGCGGTGTCGGTGATGAACGCGGTGACCCGCAGGCCGTCGGCGTCGGTGAACCGCAACTGCGCACCGGGATGCGGTCGTTCCTTACGCAGGATCAACCTGGTGCCGGCCGGCCACGCCGAGAGATTGACCAGCCCGGTGGCCTCGGCGACCCAGGCACCGTCGCGGATACCGCCGTCGGTGTCGATAGCCGGATACCAGGCCTGGCCGAGGTTGAGGGTGTCCACCGCGTCCTGCACCCGCCAATCCACGGGGAACCCGCAGGAGAACCCCACCCCCGCGGTGCGACACGCGTCGGCGAAGTCGTGGGTGGCCCCGGCGGTGTCGCAACGAACCAGGACTTTCGGCGTGTCGGGGTCGTTGCGCTGATCGGGGTCGGGACGCCAGTGCGGCGGCAGGGAGGCCAGCGCCCGGTGAAGGACGGTGATGTGGTCGGCGGCGGTGTTTGAGCCCGCCCGGCCGGAGCGCAGCAACCCGGCCAGCGCTTCACCGCCGGCGATCTCCGGACGATCCAGGAACGCCAGCAGCGGGTGCAGGCCGAAGGACTTCTTCCAGGTCGGCGTCGCCAGTTCCTTGTTGTCGGAGTGATCGATGACCAGGGTGGCATCGATGTCGATGTGCAACCACTGGCCCGTGGCCGGCGCCGCTCCTGCCGACCAGGCCGCCGCTCGGGCGACACTGCGGGCGGCACGGATCCCGGGCAGGTGCGCAGCGTCGATCCGCTCGTCGACCAACCGCCACATCGTGGTCGTCGAGGCTTTCGCCCCGAACACGTGCTCACGATCCCCGCACAGCTGCCCCACACCGTCGATGCAGTCCGCGCCGTCGGCCACCGCGGCCGCCAGATCGGCGAAGACATCCCCGGGCGCGTATACCCACGGGCCCTGGTAGGCATCCGCTAAGGCAGCCGTGACCTGCGTCGACAACCCGGTGAGATCGGCGAGTTCGCGTAGTATGCCCATCCCTGCATGCGACACGACACCACGGCCGTCGGCCGACACTTTCACCCGCGACCCGGCCGCGATACTCTTCACCTGCGAAGTGCCTTCCCGTCAGCGATGTCGAACCCTAGACAAGTCCGATTATCCCTTGCAGGACAGGCACTTTCGCGTATCTACACCCCGAAACTCACAACATTCCACGAAAAATCCGGG
>NZ_GG770553.1:1601021-1624958 GCF_000164135.1 Mycobacterium parascrofulaceum ATCC BAA-614
GCCTTCAGGCGTATGCACACCATCGAGGCCGACTATCTGGTGGTCGGCGCGGGTGCCATGGGGATGGCGTTCGTCGACACGCTGGTGTCCGAGGCGACGGACGCACGCGTGGTGCTGGTCGACCGCTATCACCAGCCGGGCGGGCATTGGACGATGGCCTACCCGTTCGTGCGGCTGCATCAGCCCTCGGCGTTCTACGGCGTCAACTCGCTGAAGCTCGGCGGCGACTCGATCGACCAAATCGGCTGGAATCAGGGGCTTTACGAATTGGCCACCGCCGGCGAGGTGTGCGCCTACTACGACCAGGTGCTGCGACGGCAGCTGCTGGCCAGCGGTCGCGTCACCTACTTCCCGATGAGCGAATACCGCGGTGACGGCCGGTTCACCACGCTCGCGGGCGCCGACTACGCCGTCGACGTGGCGCGCCGCATCGTCGACGCCACCTACATGCGGGTGACGGTGCCGGCGATGCGACCGCCGCCCTACCCAGTCGTCCGCGGCGTCACCTGCGTGCCGCCCAACGACCTGCCGAAGCTCCGCGCGCACGAGCGCTACGTCGTCGTCGGGGCCGGCAAGACCGGCATCGACACCTGCCTGTGGCTGCTGGGCCAGGGCATCGCGCCCGAGCGGCTGACCTGGATCATGCCGCGCGACTCCTGGCTGTTGGATCGCGCGACGATGCAGCCCGGGTCGCTGTTCGCCGAGCGGATCAAGGCCAGCTTCATCGCGCAGTTGCGCGCGATCAGTGACGCCACCTCGGTCGACGACCTGTTCGCGCGGCTCGAGGACTCCGGCGGGCTGCTGCGGCTGGATCCGGCGGTCCGGCCGACCATGTATCGCTGCGCGACCGTCACCCGGGCCGAACTCGAACAGCTGCGGCGGATCGGCGATGTGGTGCGGATGGGCCACCTGCTGTGCGTCGAGGAGGAACGGATGGTCCTCGACGGCGGCGCGGTGACGCGCGACGGCGACGCGCTGTACATCGACTGCACCGCCGACGGTGCCGAAAAGCGGCCCGCGACACCAATTTTCGATGCCGGCCGGATCACCCTGCAAAGCGTGCGCGGATGCCAGCAGATCTTCAGCGCCGCGCTGATCGCCCATGTCGAGGCCGCGTACCGTGACGACCCGGCGCGCAACGAGCTGTGCGTGCCGTTGCCGCACCCCGACACCGACCTGGACTGGCTGCGGCTGGCGCAGGCCGACTACGCCAACCAGCTGCACTGGCTCGACGACCCGGACCTGACCGCCTGGATGTCGGCGGCGCGGCTGGACCTGTTCGGCCACCTGATCGGCCACCTGCTGCCGCCGGCGTCCGCGAAGCCCCGGGTGCGCGACCGCATACTGGGCATCGCCAAGTCGGTGTTCTCGGCCACCGCCGCCAAACTCGACGCGCTGCTCGATGAACAAACCTCGCTCGCCACGCCGTGATACCCCGTGTAACCCGACCCGATATTCAGCGGGTGGAGGAGGCACGTGGCGGCACGAAACGAACGGCTCGGCCCGCGGCCGCTGCGCGCGGTGCCCGGCGGCGGCTTCGACGACGGCTATGCCGACTGGGAGGCGGTGTACTCCGACAACGCGTCCTGGGTGTACCGCACGCTGTACGCCCGGGTCGGCAACCGGGCCGACGCCGAGGATCTCACCGCCGAGGTGTTCCTCGCCGCGCTGCGGCCGCTGCGGCTGACCGCCAGCGTCGGCGAGGTGCGCGCCTACCTGCGGGCCACGGCGCGGACGGTGCTGGCCGCGCACTGGCGCGAGACCCTGGGCCGGGAGATCACCTCGATCGACGACGTCGAACAACCGCCGGATAGCGAGGAGGCGATCAGCACCGCGCCGCAGCGTGTCGCCCGGGTCCTCGACAGCCTGCCCGACAGGTACCGGCACATTCTGGAACTGCGTTTCCTGCAAGGCCATTCGATCAAGGACTCCGCCGCCGAGCTCGGGGTCAGCGTCGCCAACGCCAAGGTGCTCCAGCATCGCGCCCTGCGGCTGGCGGCAGAGGTCAACGATGGGGGACCGCCATGAACGCGCGAGGGCTGCGCCGCTACGTCGACGACCTGCTGCGGGGGCGGCGGCCCCGGCCGTTCGCCCCCGACGACTTCGAGGCGGTGCAGCTGCGCACGGCGATCGAGCTGCGGGCGGCCGGGCGGCGGGGCGAGGCCCCGCGGGGGGAATTCCTCGACGATCTGCATCGGCGCCTCGCCGAGCAGATGTCCGACGCGCGGCCGGAAGCGGCGCCGAAGCACGGCAGCACCCGCCGCCACGTCCTCGTCGGCACCTCGGCCGCCGCGGCCGCGGCGGTCACCGCGGTGTCCATCGACCGGGCCGTGGTCACCGGTCGATCCGGCGGCCTCCCCGCCGCCGACGATGCGCCGCTGACGCCCAACGCCGGGACGTGGCAGCGGGTTGCGGCCAGCTCGGATGTGCCGGACGGGGCCATGCACCCGTTCGACCTCGGTTCGGTCAGCGGGTTCGTCCGCCGCGTCGACGGCAAGCCCCGGGCCGTCTCCGGGGTGTGCACCCACCAAGGGTGCCGGCTGTGGTTCGACGCGCCCGACGACACGCTGCGCTGCCCCTGCCACTCGACGTCGTTCTCGCCGAGCGGGCAGGTGCTCACCCATCAACTGCCGATCGCCCCGAAGCCGTTGCCGCCGTTGCTGGTCCGCGAATCCGAAGGCTTCATCGAGGTGTTCGCGCCCGCGCGTCCCGACCGGCCCGCCTGAGCGGTGTAACGCGCCGCCCTATTCCCGGGCATGATGCTTGCAAAACTTTCGGCGACCGCCCTGGCCGCCGCAGTCCTCTCGGCGGGGTGCTCGGCTTCGCGGCCCGCCGCCGGCTCCGGCACCGGCATGTCCATGAGTTCGGTGTCCGCGACCGCGCCGGCCGCCCCGGTGAGCGGTGACCAGGTCAACATCGACGGCTTCGCCTTCGCGCCCGCCACGCTGACCGTCTCGGTCGGCACCACCGTCACGTGGACGAACCGCGACGAGGAACCGCACACCGTGGCCGCGAGCGACGGTTCGTTCCACTCGCCCGGGATGGGGACCGGGGCGACGTTCACTCACACCTTCACCGCCCCGGGGACTTTCGAGTACGTCTGCTCGATCCACCCGATGATGCGCGGGACCGTGGTGGTGACGCGGTGAACCCCGACATGAGCCGCCGGCAGCTGATGCGGCACACGGCGTGGTTCGGGGCGGCGGTCGGGCTCTCCGTCCTCGGGGGCGAGGTCATCTCGCATGTCGCCGGGTCGGCGGCGGCCGAGCGCTCGCACGGCCGGCCCGCGCTGCGGTTCGCGCAGATCAGCGACAGCCACATCGGCTTCACCGGGGCCGCCAACCCGGACGTCGCGGGCACGTTCGGCCACGCGATCGACCAGGTCAACAACCTCGGCTACCCAACGGATTTCGTCGTCCACAGCGGCGACCTCACCCACCTGTCCAGCCCCCAGCAGTTCGATCAGGTCAAGCAGATGATGAGCGCCCTGAAAACGCCGCACGTGTTCACCGTCCCGGGGGAACACGACTCGGTCGACGACGCGGGGCAGAAGTACCGCAACGCCTTCGGCGCGGGCTCCCTCGGTGACGGCTGGTACAGCTTCGACATCGCGGGCGTGCACGTGATCGCACTGGTCAACACGCTGAACCTGCGCAAGCTCGGGCACCTGGGCACCGACCAGCTCGACTTTGTCCGAAAGGACGTGGCCCGGCTGACGAGCGACACCCCGATCATCGTGTTCAGCCACATCCCGCTGTTCGCGATGTACCCCAACTGGGGGTGGGGCACCGACGACGCGGCTCACGCGCTGTCCTACGTGCGCCGGTTCTCGTCGGTCACCTGCCTCAACGGTCATGTGCACCAATTGTTTTCCAAGACGGAGGGCAACGTGACGTTCCACAGCGGGACGACGACCGCGTATCCGCTGCCGCGGCCCGGCGACGGGCCGGCGCCCAAGCCGGTCACCCTGCCCGCCGGCAAGCTCCGCGACGCGCTCGGCATCCGCGAGGTGGGCTACACCCGGGGCGAAACCGCCCTCGCGCTGAAAGAGCGGGCGCTGCAATGACTCTGTTGATTCGCCTCGCCTTCGCCGCGTCGTTGGTGGTCGCCGCGGTCGCCCATGCCTACCTCTATGTCCACGGCTACCGGCATATCCCGGACATCGGCGCCGCGTTTCTGGTGCAGGCCAGCGCGTCGTTCGCCATAGCCCTGCTGATCCTGCTCGGCGGTCCCGGCTGGCTTCGCTGGGCCGGTGCCGCCGTCGCGGGCGGCTCGTTGGCCGCGTTCGTATTGTCGAGAACCGTTGGTCTGCTCGGCTTTTCGGAGCGGGGCTGGGACCCGGCGCCCTACGCCGCGATGAGTGTGGCCGCGGAACTGCTGACGGTGGTGCTGTGCGCCGGGGATTGGGTGATCAGGCGGGCTCGGGGAGGTCGTCAGTCGGCCTATCGGCCGTGAGATCGATCGCAGCGACGGATTCCTCTTCGGCCGCCCATTTGCGCAACAGTCGAGACTTGAGTGACATGGCGGGCTTCTCGACCAGGTACCAGCTCAACGCGGCCAACGGCAGCGTGGCCATCGCCGCGACGGCAGCGTGCACAACCGCATTCGGACGGCCGGGCCAACAGATCACCAGCAACTGCTGAATCGGGAAGGCGTAGATGTACACGCCATACGACAGGTCCGTGCGCAGCCTCAGGCGTTTGTTGCGAAGCAGTGCACCGGAGACGATGACGGCGTACGCGAGCGGAATTCCGCCCAGCAGCCGGTAATGCGGAAGCAGGGTACCGCCCAACGCGACCACGACCGCGCTCACCGCGACGAGCCACCAGCGGGCGGGAATCTTGTCGCGCCACTGGTAGAGCAACGCCCCCGCAGCGAACATGACGGCGAAGCGCGCGGTCACCGCGGCGAACTGGCCCGCCCACGGCTGGTCCGGGGCGATGGGCGGCGACAACGCCTCGCCGACGACCGCCACCGCCAATATCACGGGGGAGACCCACCGGCGGTGGGCAAGCCCGGCCTTGCCGATGGCGGCCACCGCGGCATAACACGCCAGCTCGAAAGCCAACGTCCACAGCGAACTGTTCCAGCTCCCCGGATAGGGGATCCCCCGGGGCGTTCCGCCGACATCGGCCTTGAGCAGGACCACCGCGCTGTTCATGGCGACGTACTCGAACGGCGCGGTCGAGAGCAGGAGCTTGAGGGCCGCGCCGCCCTGCATCGCCACGCCGATCGGCGCGATGACGAACGCGGTGACGACCAGGCAGACGTAGTAGCCGGGCAGGATGCGCAGGGCCCGGGCCGCGGAATAATCCCGCAGGTGCGGGTGGCGAAGCCAGCTCGCGGTGATGAGGAAGCCCGAGACGGCGAAGAAGCCGTCGACCCCGCCGTCGGCGATGTCATGCGCGCCCGTCCATGGGTGGCCGGTGAGGATGAACGAGTGACCGACGATCACCGTGGTCGCCAGCGTCAGCCGCCAGGCGTTGAGCGCATTCTTCCGAGGGTCGAAAGCTTGTCCGAGGTTCACGGTTCGACCACCCTCGATGCGGTGGCGCGGTCACCTTCATTCGTGGATGCGGTCCATCTCTGCTTGAGCCGGCGCTTGAGGGACAGCGAGGGCTTCTCGATCACAAACCAGCTCAGCGCCGCCAGCGGCAACGTGCCCAGGGCGCTGAAGGCGAAGAACGCGAACGGATTCAGGCCCGCGAGGCCGCAGACGGCCAGCATCTGCTGAGTGGGGAACGCGTAGATGTACAGACCGTAGGACAGGTCCGTGCGCAGCCGAAGCCGCTTGTTCTGCAGCAGGGCGCCCGACACGATGACGGCATAGGCCAGCGGAAGGGCCGCGACGACCCGGTAATCCGGCAGCAGCCCGGCCGCGAGCACGATCACAACGCTCAGTCCGACCAACGACCACCGGGCCGGGATAACGTCGCGCCATTGGTACAGCAGCGAGCCGGCCGCGAACATGATGGCCGATCGGGCGGCGAGCTGCGGCGCGGTCCACACGCCCGGGAAGGTCAACGGCGGCAGTTGGGTGGCCGCAACCACCCCCAGCGCCAATATCGCCGCGGGCATCCATCGGCGGTTGGCCAGCCCGGCCAGGCCGATGCCGGCAACGGCGAGGTAGCAGAGCACTTCCCAGATGAGCGACCACATCGAGGCATTCCAGACGCCGGAATGCGGGATCTCGCGCGGTGTTCCGCCGACGTCGTAATGCAGGTAGGCCACGCCGATGTTCTTCAGGACGTACTCGAGGGGCGCGGTGGAGCGCAGGAGCTGCCACGCCGAGCCGCCCTGGATGAACACACTGAGCGGTGCGAAGACGAACGCCGTCACCAGCAGGCACACGTAGTAGCCGGGCAGGATGCGCAGGGCGCGAGCGGCGAGATAGTCACGCAGCCGCGGGTCGGTCAGCCAACTCCTGGTGATGAGGAATCCAGAGATCGCGAAGAACCCGTCGACCCCCGCCGAGAAGAAAACCTGCAGAATCGGCGCGGGTGGTATGCGGCCGGTCGCGGGCCAGCAGTGCCAGAGCATCACCTCGGCCGCCAACGCCAAACGCAGCGCGTTGAGCGCGTTCTTCCGCGGGTCGAACACTTGCCCGAGGGTCATCGGCCTCCGCCCATATCGCCCCCGAAGCCCGTCCGCGGCATACTATGACACGCCGTCGCGCATGTGCGAAATTTCGGCGATTTGACCCGCTTGTGACGCGGGCCTTAGGCGGCACCCGGGGCCTCGGAAGCGGGCCGATCGCCGCCGACGAGGTCGCGGGGTTGTTCGCCGCTGGGTCCTGCGGGCGCGGGTGCGCCCCACTTCTGCTTGAGCCGGCGCTTCAGGGAAATCGACGGCTTCTCGATGACGAACCAGCTCAGGGCGGCCAGCGGAAAGGTGCTGACTGCGCTGAGGACGAAGAAGACGGCTGGATTCAAACTTGCGAGTCCGCAGACAGCGAGCATGACCTGGGTGGGGAACGCGTAGATGTACAGGCCGTAGGACAGGTCCGTGCGCAGCCGCAGCCGCCTGCTACGAATCAGGGTCCCCGAAACGATGACGGCATACGCCAGCGGCAGGGCTGCGACGATACGGTAATCGGGGAGGAACCCCGCCGCGCAAACGATGACCGTGCTCACCGCGACCAGTGGCCAGCGGGCGGGAATCGCGTCGCGCCATTGATACATCACCCCTCCGGCGGCAAACATGATGGCGGAACGCGCCGCAAGCTGGGGGATGGTCCAGGCGCCGGGGAAGGTCAGCGGTGGGAACGCCAACGCCGCGCAGATGCCCACCACCAACAGCACGGGAGACACCCACCTTCGGTTGGCCAGTCCGGCGATGCCGATGAGGGCCACCGCGGCGTAGCACAGCAGTTCCCATATGAGCGACCACAGGGAACCGTTCCAGGCCGGTCCGGACGGCACCCCGTGCAACGTGCCGGCGATCTCCGGCTGTACGTAGGCCACCGCGCTGTTCTTGACGATGTACTCGATGGGTGCTGTGGAACCCAACAGTTTCAGCGCCGACCCGCCCTGAATGAGCACACTGAGCGGTGCGAACACGAACGCGGTCACCACCAGGCAGACGTAGAAGCCGGGCAGGATGCGCAGGGCCCGCGCCGCAAGATAGTCGCGGACTCGCGGGTCGGTGAGCCAGCTTCTGGTGATGAGGAAGCCCGAGAGCGCGAAGAAGCCATCGACACCCACGGAAAAGAACAGCTGATTGATCGCGGCGGGCAGCGCGCGGCCCGTGATAACCCACGAGTGGAAGAACATCACCTCCGCCGCCAGCGCCAACCGCATCGCGTTCAGGGCGTTATTGCGCGGATCGAATACCTGTCCCAGCTTCATCCGTCTCCGACCGTCGTCCCCCACCGAACTGTCGGCGCTATCGTATCGGCCCCAGGGCGGCGGCGTGGGCGGTTGGCCGTTGCGGGCTAAGCGGTCCCCGGTAGCTCTGGGGGAAGCGCGGATTCGGCAACCTCGTGGGCGGGTCGCACCATCACCGATTGTTCCTCGCTTTGGTCTTGGTCTTGATCTTGGGGAGCCGGAGCCGCTTTACTCCTGAATCGCCGTTTGAGCCGGCGCGCCGGCTTCTCGATCAGGAACCAGCTCGCAGCGGCCAGCGGCAGCGTGGCGGCGGCGGTGACGCCGGTGAACAGCAGCGGGTTCAGGGCGAGGAGACCGCAGACAAGCAGCAGCTGCTGGGTCGGATACGCGTAGATGTACATGCCGTAGGACAGGTCCGTGCGCAGCCTCAGGTGCTTGTTGCGGAGCAGGATCCCGGATACGACGACGGCGTAGGCCAGCGGCAGGGCGGCGACCACCCGATAATCCGGCAGGGCTCCGGCCGCCAGCACGATGACCGCGCTCACGGCGACGAGTGACCAGCGGGCGGGAATCACGTCGCGCCACTGGTAGAGGAATGCGCCGGACGCGAACATGATGGCGGTGCGGCAGGCCAGGAAGAACAGCGCGGTGCGCACGTCGCCCTCGTGCTGGTTGAAGACGTCGGGGAATTTCAGCGGCGGCAGCGTCATCGCGCCGGCCGTCGCCAGCAACAAGAAAGCCAGCGACACCCACCGGCGGTTGGCGAGTCCGACCACGCCGATGACGGCCACGATGAGGTAGCACATCACTTCCCAGATCAGCGACCATAGGGAGGCGTTCCAGATACCGGCATTCGGAATTCCGTGCGGTGTGCCGCCGACATCGAACTTGATCAGCGCCACGGCGCTGTTCATCAAAACGAATTCCAGTGGCGCGCCCGACGTGATGAGTTTGGTTGGGGAGCCGCCCTGGATCGCGACGCTGAGGGGTGCGAAGATAAAGGCGGTCACCAGCAGGCAGACGTAGAAACCGGGCAGGATGCGCAGCGCTCGCGCGGCCAGATACGCACGCAGGCGGGGATTGCTGAGCCAACTCGCGGTGATGAGGAAGCCCGAGATGGCGAAAAACCCGTCTACGCCGACGCACAGGAGAAGCTGCAGAACGGCCCGGGCGCTCGGCAGGTGCCCCCGGATCGGGAAGGTGTGCCAAAAGATGACCTCGCCCGCCAGCGCGAGCCGCCAGGCGTTCAGCGCATTATTCCGCGGATCGAAGACCTGCCCGAGTTTCATCCGCCTCCCCCGTAGTCCGCACAGGGCCTATCGGCGTCATCGTATCGCGACTAAGAACCAAAAAGGGCTGGTTCACGGTATCTGAGGTAGTGCGCAATGGCAAATAAGCGATCTGCCGATACCCGGCCGGGAAGCCGGTGGCCCGACGAATACAATTGCGCACGCTTTGAATCGTCAAGTGCGTTGCGGGATAATGTTCCTCGCGTTCCATTCAATTGTGTGGCCACGCGCCTATCGGTTACGCATTCCAGCGATAAACGCCTGCGTTTCCTGCCAGCTCGGCAAAAGACCGGCGGCCCGCACTTCTTCGAACATAGGGGCGGCGGCGTCGCGGTCGGACAGGGTGGGCGCCGCCCCGTTGACCAGCGGCCAGTCGACCCCGATCGCGGGATCGGTCGCACAAATGGTGCGCTCACGCTGCGGGTTGTATTCGGCCGAGCACAGGTACATCACCGTCGAATCGTCCTGCAGGGCAAGGAAGCCGTGCGCCAGGCCCTCGGACAGGTAAATCGTCCTGCGGTCCTTGTCGTCGAGCAGCACCGAATCCCATTGGCCGAACGTCGGCGAACCCTCCCGGATATCGACCACCACATCGAACACCGAGCCGCGCACACAGGTCACGTATTTGGCCTGGCTCGGCGGCAGCTGCGCGAAGTGCAAGCCGCGCAAAACACCGGCGGAGGAAACCGAACAGTTCGCTTGCCGGACATCCAACCGGTGACCGGCGAACTCGGTGAAGCCATGGTCGGTCAGCCATTCGAAGAACAAGCCCCGGGAATCGCCGTGGATGGTGGGGGTGATCTCCCAGGCGCCGGGGATGGCGAGTTCGCGAACCTTCATCACTGACCACGCTCTTCGTAACGGGCTTCGGCGGCGTCCTTCAAAGGGCGCCACCATGATTCGTTGGCACGATACCAGTCGATGGTTGCGCCCAACCCCTCCTCGAAGTCGGTATGCTTTGGCGCCCAACAGAGTTCGTCGTAGAGCGTCGAAGGGTCGATGGCGTAGCGCAGGTCGTGGCCGACGCGGTCGGTCACGTGGTCGAAGTCGTCGGGGTCGCGGCCCATCATCTTCAGCAGCGTGCGCAGCACGCTGAGGTTGTTGCGCTCGCCCTCCGAGCTGATCAGGTAGGTGCGGCCGATCTCGCCCTTTTCCAGGATGCGCCGTACGGCGCTGTTGTGGTCGTCGACGTGGATCCAGTCGCGGACGTTGGCCCCGCTGCCGTACAGCTTGGGCCGCCGCCCGGTGAGCACGTTGGTGATCTGGCGCGGGATGAACTTCTCGACGTGCTGATACGGCCCGTAATTGTTGGAGCAGTTCGAGATCGTGGCGCGCACGCCATACGACCGCACCCAGGCCCGGACCAGCATGTCGGCGCCGGCTTTGGTGGCCGAGTAGGGGCTCGACGGGTTGTAGGGCGTGGACTCGGTGAACCGGTGGGGGTCGTCGAGCTCCAGGTCGCCGTAGACCTCGTCGGTCGAGATGTGGTGCAGCCGCCCACCGTGGCGCCGCACCGCTTCCAGGATGGTGAACGTCCCGACCACGTTGGTGTGCAGGAACGGCGCCGGGTCGTCCAGGGCGTTGTCGACATGGCTCTCCGCGGCGAAGTGCACCACCGCGTCGGACTCGGCGACCAGCGAGGAGACCAGCTCCGCGTCGCAGATGTCGCCCACCACGAGCCGGATGGCGTCCTCGACGTCGGCCAGCGACTCGCGCCGACCGGCGTAGGTCATCGCGTCGAGCACCGTCACGGAGTCCTCGGGGTGCTCACGGACGGTGCTGTGCACGAAATTCGCGCCGATGAAACCAGCGCCGCCGGTGACCAATAGCCGCATGGTCAAACCCTAACCGAGCGACTGGGTCAGCTTGCGCGAGTCAGCCCCAGCGGTCCGGCCAGTTCACCGAGCACCGAGACGAGCGCGTCGTCGTCCCCGGCGCCCAGCACCTGGATGGCCACGTGATCGGCACCGGCGTCGCAGTGTTCGCGGAGGCGCTGCGCGATGGCCTCCGCGGTGCCGTGCGCGACCACCGCGTCGATCAGCCGGTCGGTGCCCGGCTTGCGGACGTCGGCCTCGGTGAAGCCCAGCCGCAGCCAGTTGTTCACGTAATTGCTCAGGCCCAGGTAGAAATCGACGGTCTGCCGGCCGATCGCGCGGGCCTCGGTCGAGTCGGTGGTGAGCACCACCTTGTGTTCGGGGGCGAGGAACACCGAGCTTCCGACGAGCTCGCGCGCTTTGGCGGTGTGTTCCGGCGTCGTCAGGTAGGGGTGGGCGCCGGCGGAGCGTTCCGCCGCCAGCCGCAGCACGCGCTGCCCGAGCGCCGCCAGCACCCGCCGGCTGGTCGGCACCATCGCCGCATCGAGGTCGTCGAGGTAGGCCACGAGGGCGTCGTAGGGCTTGGCGTATTGCTCGGTGTGCTCCGGGTGCCCGACGCCGATCCCCAGCAAGAACCTTCCCGGGTAGGCCTTTTCGATGCGCTTGAAGGACTCGGCGACGGCCGGGGCCGGCGCGGTCCAGATGTTGACGATCCCGGTGGCCAGCTGCAGGGACGAGGTCTCGGCCAGGGCGGGCTCCACCCAGGCCAGGTCGGCGTCGGGCGATCCGCCGATCCAGACGGCGCCGTAGCCGAGCGACTCGATTCGCCGCGCCAGGCCGGGCGTGATGGACCTCGACCCCAGCCATACGCCGAACCGGCCCAGGTCGGGTTTGAGTGCCACAGGCTCGGTCATCGGTGTCCCTCCCTAACGTCTGCTAGCTCAGTCCGAGCGGCCCCGCCAGGTCGGCCAGCGCCGGAACCAGGTTTTCATCCTTGGTCAGAACCTGCACGGGCACGTGGTCGGCCCCCGCGTCGAGGTGCTCCTTCAGCCGGGCCGCGATCGCGTCGGGCGTGCCGTAGGCCACCAGCGCGTCGACCAGGCGGTCGCTGCCCGGCTTGGTGACCTCCTCGTCGGAGAAGCCCAGCCGTTTCCAGTTGTTGCGATAGTTGGCGAGCTGGAAATAGATGTCGAGCGCCCTGCGGCCCACCGCGCGGGCCTTCTCGACGTCCGTCGTGAGCACCGCCTTGTGTTCGGGCGCCAGAAACGCCGACGGACCGATCAGCTCGCGGGCCCGCGCGGTGTGCTCGGGGGTGGTGAGGTACGGGTGCGCCCCGGCGGCCCGCTCGGCGGACAGCTTGAGCACGCGCGGGCCCAGCGCGGCCACCACCCGGCGGTTTGCCGGCACGCCGCAGTCGTCGAGCCGCTGCAGGTACTCCGCCAGCGCGTCGTAGGGCTTGCGGTATTCGGTGTGCGCCTCGGGGTGGCCGACGCCGATGCCCAACAGGAAGCGGCCGGGGTAGGCGGCCTCGATGCGGCGGAACGACTCCGCGACCGGCTCGGCCGCCGCGGTCCAGATGTTGACGATGCCGGTGGCCAGCTGCAGGTTGGTCGTCGCCTCGAGGATGGGTTCCACCCAGGCCAGTTCGGCCGGCGGCGAACCGCCCACCCACACGGCCCCGTAGCCCAGGGCTTCGATGTCTTTGGCCTGTTGGGGCGTGACGCCGCGTCCGAACACTCCGAACCGGCCGAGTTTGGGCTTGCTGGCTGCATCGGTCATGGTCGTTCCCAACCGGGCGGGCGGCGCGGCTATTCCGGAACGTCCAGGGGCAGCAGCACGATGAACCGGGTGTCGCCGGGCGCCGATTCCACCCGCAGGTCCCCGCGATGTTTCTTGACGACGATGTTGAACGCCAGATCCAGCCCGAGACCGGTGCCCTCACCGAACGGTTTGGTGGTGAAGAACGGTTCGAAGATGCGCTCGCGCACCTCCTCGGGCACCCCCGGCCCGGTGTCACAGATCTCGACGCGCACCATGTTCTCGCCTTCCCGGCAGGTGCGGATGGTCAGCGTGCCGCCCGTGTCGCGCATCGCGGCGATCGCGTTGTCGATGATGTTGGTCCACACCTGATTGAGATCGCCCGGGTAGCAAGGTATTGGGGGAAGCGATCGGTCGAATTCCTTGACCACCGCGACGGCGGTGTCCCTGCCCAGCCGGTCGGCGAACATCGTGAGCGTGCTGTGCAGCAGCTCGTGCACGTCGGCCACCTGGAAGGGTGCGCGGTCCATCTGGGAATACTGCTTGGCGTCGGCGACCAGCGCGGAGATCCGCTTGCTGGCCTCCAGGATCTGGTTCAGCAGCAGCTCGCTCTCGACGGTGTAGGTCAGCCAGCGGATGGCCTTCTCCAGTGACGTCGACGCGCCGAGCTCCTCGGTCGCCGCGGCGATGCGCTCCAGCCAATCGGTGTCGATGCCCCCCTCGACGAAGGTTGGCGCGATGTCCCACCCGCCGTCGATGCCGTGGTCCTCGAGCCAGTCGCCGACGGCGTCTTCCAGATCGGCCGTCTCGATCGCGGTCATGTTCGCCGACGCCGACTTGGCGACTTGGGCCGCCACCTCCTCCTGCACCCGCACCAGCGCGCGCAGCGCCTCCGGTGGGACGGTGCCGTCGGCGAGCATCGCCAGTTTCTGGCGCATGCCGGCGACCCGCTGCCTCAGCTCGGACGCGGCGCGGACGGTGGCCGCGGCGGGATTGTTCAGCTGGTGGGTCAACCCGGCGGACAACTGGCCCAGCGCGAGCAGCTTCTCCCGGTTGTCGATGATCCGGCGGGTGCGCTCGAGGCCGACCGCCATCCCGTCGAGCAGGTGGACGGCCATCGGGAACTGGTCCTTCATGAAGTCGGCGAACGCGGTCGCGTCGAGCACGAAGAAGCGCGACGGTTTGGTGACGTACACCGTCGCGTCGTAGCTCTGCTGCTGCAACTGCCCGGTGAACGCCCGCCAGGCGCCGCAATACACGCCGCGCTGCGACGTCCGGTTCGTCTCGATTTCCTGGCCGCCCGAGAGCTTCGACATCGCCAGCTCGCCCTCGATCAGGACGTACAGGCACGTCGCCGGCTCGCCCTCGACGCAGATGGGGCCGGGTTCGTAGTTCTCGATCTGCCCGTTGGCGCACAACACCGCCAGCTGCGCCTCGGTGAGCGCCTCGAACAGGAACAGGGTGCGCAGCTCGTCGGGCCGGCACGGCACCTGGGCGGTCATGATTCGGCGAGGTAGCGGTGCACGAGCATGACGGCCATCGACCCCTCGCCGACGGCCGCCGCGACGCGCTTGGCGGACTCGGCGCGCACGTCGCCGGTGGCGAACACGCCCGGCACGCTGGTCTCGAGGTGGTGGGGCGGGCGGTCCAGCGTCCAGCCGCACACGTTGCGCAGGTCGGGCCCGGTGAGGACGAAGCCGCGGTCGTCGCGGGCAAGCACCCCGTCCAGCCATTCGGTGCGCGGCGCCGCGCCGATGAAGATGAACATCCGGGCGCAGCTGACGTCCTCGGTCTCGCCGGTCTGGTTGTCGACCAGGGTCAGCCGCTCCAGGTGGTCGTTCCCGACGGCGCGGCGCACCTCGGTGCAGGTGCGCACCGTGATGTTGGGCCGCTGCCGGATCTGCTGGATCAGGTAGTGGGACATCGAGGCGTCCAGCGACGGGGCGCGCACCACGATGGTCACCGACTTGGCCTCCCGCGACAGGTACATCGCGGCCTGGCCGGCGGAGTTGGCGCCGCCGACGACGTAGACCTCCTCACCGGCGCACTCCGAGGCGATGGAGACGGCGGCGCCGTAGTAGACGCCGCGGCCGGTCAGCTCGCCGCAGCCCTCCGCCGGCAGCTGGCGGTAGGCGACGCCGGTGGCCAGGATGACGGCGTGCGCGTCGATGGAGCCGCCGTCGGCGAACCGCACGGTCCGCTTGGGGCCGTTGACCTCCAGCGCGGTGGCGGTGCGGGCGGTGATGAGTTCGGCGCCGAACTTCTCGGCCTGCCGCCGTGCCCGGTCGGCCAGCTGGCCGCCCGACACCCCGTCGGGAAAGCCCAGGTAGTTCTCGATCCGCGAGCTCTGCCCGGCCTGGCCGCCCGTCGCGGTGCGCTCGATGAGCACCGTGCGCAGCCCCTCGGAGGCGCCGTACACGGCGGCGGCCAGCCCCGCCGGCCCGCCGCCGATGACGATCAGGTCGTAGAACTCCTGCGACGGGGTGGTGGTCAGGCCCAGGGTGTCGGCCAGTTGCGCGTCGGTGGGTTCGACGAGGGTGTCGCCGCGTTCGGTGACGACGACCGGCAGCCGCAGGCCGTCCTCGCCGGCGGCGTTGAGCAACCGCTGGCCGTCGGGGTCGTCGGCGCGGAACCACGTGTAGTGCAGCCCGTTGCGGGCCAGGAAGTCGCGCACCTGCCAGGACCGCTCCGACCAGCGGTGCCCGATCACCTTGGTGTGCGGGATCGGGTGTTCCGGCGCGGCCCGCCAGGCGTCCAGCAGCCCGTCGATGACGGGGTAGAACTTCTCCTGCGGCGGATCCCACGGCTTGAGCAGGTAGTGGTCCAGGTCGACGACATTGATCGCGTCGATGGCGGCGTGGGTGTCGGCGTAGGCGGTCAGCAGCACGCGGCGCGCCGCCGGGTACAGGTCCATCGCCCGCTCGAGGAATTCGATGCCGCTCATCTGCGGCATCCGGTAGTCGGCGATGAGCACCGCGACGGTCTCGCCCCGCAACTTGAGCTCCTTGAGCGTCTCCAGGGCGTCGGGTCCGGAATCGGCCCGCACGATGCGGTGCCGGTCACCGTACTGACGGCGCAGGTCCCGCGCGACCGCGCGCGACACCGAGGGATCGTCGTCGACGGTCAGCAGCACGGGCTTGCGAGGCTGAAGGGAGGAGGCTGCGGTGCTCGCGGGGCTCGTCATCGGGGTTAAGTATGCCCTCGTCAGGACCCGCGCGGCAGGTCGAGCGGGCCGGGCGGATTCCGCTGCCGGCGATTTTGGGTCGGGCGCCTGACCAGGTATCGTTGGACAACGGTGCGTCATCCGCGCCGACTTTTTGCGTGCCCTGTCTTAGGAATTCTCTGGAATTTCCTGCCCTTGGCTCACGTTTCTAGTCGGGCGAATGCTGCGCCGATATGGGCGCACACAGGATACGAAACCAAAGACGAGGATTGCTGAAAAGTATGGCCAAGAAGGACGGTGCCATAGAGGTCGAGGGCCGCGTGGTCGAGCCCCTGCCCAATGCGATGTTCCGCATTGAGCTGGAGAACGGTCACAAGGTGCTCGCCCACATCAGCGGCAAGATGCGGCAGCACTACATCCGCATCCTGCCCGAGGACCGGGTGGTGGTGGAGCTGTCTCCCTACGACCTGTCCCGGGGCCGCATCGTGTACCGGTACAAGTAACAGCCCGAAACAGACCACGAGAAAGAACAGGATCGAACAGCCGTGAAGGTGAACCCGAGCGTCAAGCCAATCTGTGACAAGTGCAGGGTGATCCGTCGGCATGGGCGGGTCATGGTGATCTGCTCCGATCCGCGGCACAAGCAGCGCCAGGGCTAGCGGCGATCGCAAGCCCGGCGCAGCCGGGCGAAGCGGGTCGCCGCCGTGTAATCAGCTCAAGCGCTTGCGACACAACTGAATGCAGACCTCCCAGTACCACTGAGCGAATAGGTCGCTCAGCTACGCCCGGACGGAGGCCGGGCCCCCATCGAACTTTCGGGGCGGGAACGGACTGGGAAAAGACCTCCGCCCGAAAAAAGAGGAAACGCCACCTATGGCTCGATTAGTAGGCGTCGATCTGCCGCGCGACAAGCGGATGGAGATCGCGCTGACCTACATCTTCGGCGTCGGCCGCACCCGGTCGAACGAGATCCTGGCAGCTACGGGGATCGACAAGGACCTGCGCACCAGGGACCTGACCGACGACCAGCTGACCCACTTGCGTGACTACATCGAAGCGAATCTGAAGGTTGAGGGTGACCTGCGCCGCGAGGTGCAGGCCGACATTCGCCGCAAGATCGAGATCGGCTGCTACCAGGGCCTGCGGCACCGCCGCGGCCTGCCGGTGCGCGGCCAGCGGACCAAGACCAATGCGCGCACCCGCAAGGGCCCCAAGCGCACCATCGCAGGCAAGAAGAAGGCCAGGTAACCGCCCATGCCACCAGCCAAGAAGGCAGCCTCTGCGCCCAAGAAGGGGCAGAAGACCCGCAAGCGGGAAAAGAAGAACATCCCGCACGGCGCCGCGCACATCAAGAGCACGTTCAACAACACGATCGTGAGCATCACCGACCCGCAGGGCAACGTCATCGCCTGGGCGTCGTCGGGCCACGTCGGCTTCAAGGGCTCGCGCAAGTCGACCCCGTTCGCCGCGCAGCTCGCCGCCGAGAACGCCGCGCGCAAGGCGCAGGAGCACGGCGTGAAGAAGGTCGACGTGTTCGTCAAGGGCCCGGGCTCGGGCCGCGAGACGGCGATCCGCTCGCTGCAGGCCGCGGGCCTCGAGGTCGGCGCCATCTCCGACGTCACGCCGCAGCCGCACAACGGCTGCCGTCCCCCCAAGCGGAGAAGGGTCTAGGTAGATAAATCATGGCTCGTTACACCGGACCCATCACCCGCAAGTCACGCCGGCTGCGCACCGACCTCGTCGGCGGCGACCAGGCGTTCGAGAAGCGCCCCTACCCGCCCGGCCAGCACGGCCGCGCGCGGATCAAGGAGAGCGAATACCTGCTGCAGCTACAGGAGAAGCAGAAGGCCCGCTTCACCTACGGCGTCATGGAGAAGCAGTTCCGCCGCTACTACGAAGAGGCGGTGCGCCAGCCCGGCAAGACCGGTGAGGAACTGCTGCGCATCCTGGAAAGCCGCCTGGACAACGTCGTCTACCGCGCCGGGCTCGCCCGCACGCGGCGGATGGCCCGCCAGCTGGTCAGCCACGGCCACTTCAGCGTCAACGGCGTGCACGTCAACGTGCCCAGCTACCGGGTGTCGCAGTACGACATCATCGACGTGCGGGACGGCTCGCTGAACACCGTGCCGTTCCAGATCGCGCGGGAGACCGCGGGCGACCGCCCGATCCCGAGCTGGCTGCAGGTGGTGGGGGAGCGTCAGCGCATCCTGATCCACCAGCTCCCGGAGCGGGCGCAGATCGACGTGCCGCTCGCCGAGCAGCTGATCGTCGAGTTCTACTCGAAGTAACAGACTTTCGAGCCGGCCCCGGCTCGAAACTTGCGGCGATCGCAAGCGCGGCGAAGCCGGGCGAAGCGGGTCGCCGCGGGACAGCACAGCGGCATCAAATAGCGGGTGCCGAGAAGGAGAAGAAGAAACACCATGCTGATCTCTCAGCGACCCACCCTGTCGGAGGAAGTCCTCACCGACAACCGCTCCCAGTTCGTCATCGAGCCCCTCGAGCCCGGATTCGGTTACACCCTGGGCAATTCGCTGCGCCGGACGCTGCTGTCGTCGATCCCGGGCGCGGCCGTCACCAGCATCCGCATCGACGGCGTGCTGCACGAGTTCACCACCGTCGCCGGGGTGAAGGAAGACGTCACCGCGATCATCCTGAATCTCAAGGGCCTGGTGGTGTCCTCGGAGGAGGACGAGCCGGTCACCATGTACCTGCGCAAGCAGGGCCCGGGCGCGGTCACCGCCGGTGACATCGTGCCGCCCGCCGGTGTCACGGTGCACAACCCCGAGATGCACATCGCGACGCTGAACGACAAGGGCAAGCTCGAGGTCGAGCTCGTCGTCGAGCGGGGCCGCGGTTACGTTCCGGCGGTGCAGAACCGGGCATCCGGCGCCGAAATCGGGCGCATCCCGGTCGATTCCATCTACTCGCCGGTGCTCAAGGTGACCTACAAGGTCGACGCGACCCGTGTCGAGCAGCGCACCGACTTCGACAAGCTGATCCTGGACGTCGAGACCAAGAGCTCGATCACGCCGCGCGACGCGCTGGCGTCGGCCGGCAAGACGCTGGTCGAATTGTTCGGGTTGGCACGCGAACTCAACGTCGAGGCCGAGGGCATCGAGATCGGCCCGTCGCCGGCCGAGGCCGACCACATCGCCTCGTTCGCGCTGCCGATCGACGACCTTGACCTGACGGTGCGGTCGTACAACTGCCTCAAGCGCGAGGGCGTGCACACGGTCGGCGAGCTGGTCAGCCGCACCGAGTCCGACCTGCTCGACATCCGCAACTTCGGTCAGAAGTCCATCGACGAGGTGAAGGTCAAGCTGCACCAGCTGGGCCTGTCGCTCAAGGACAGCCCGCCGAGCTTCGACCCGTCGCAGGTCGCCGGCTACGACGTGGCCACCGGCACGTGGTCCACCGAGGCCGCCTACGACGACCAGGACTACGCGGAAACCGAACAGCTCTGAGCCCGTCCGGCGACGATGCGGCCGTGAAGCGGCCGCTGAGGAGTCGGACACAAAAACGGAAGTCCGTCCCGGCCCTACCTGATACGGGGGTCGGCCCCCAATGAGGAGATAGTGCAATGCCCAAGCCCACCAAGGGCCCCCGCCTCGGCGGGTCGTCTTCGCACCAGAAGGCCCTGCTGGCCAACCTGGCCACCTCGCTGTTCGAGCACGGCCGGATCAAGACGACCGAGCCCAAGGCGCGCGCGCTGCGGCCGTATGCGGAAAAGCTGATCACCCATGCGAAAAAGGGCACGCTGCACAACCGTCGAGAGGTGCTCAAGAAGATCCGCGACAAGGACGTGGTGCACGCCCTGTTCGCGGAGATCGGACCGTTCTTCGCCGACCGCAACGGCGGCTACACCCGCATCATCAAGGTGGAGCCGCGCAAGGGCGACAACGCCCCGATGGCGGTCATCGAGTTGGTGCGGGAGAAGACGGTGACCTCCGAGGCCGACCGGGCGCGTCGCGTCAAGGCTTCCAAGAAGTCTGACGCGCCGGTGGTGGCGGCGGCGGCGCCGCAGGCGGCGGTCGAGCCCGAGGAGGCCGTCGGCCCGACGGCCGACGAGGTGACCGAGACCGAGGCCGAGGAGACGCCGGAGGTTTCGGAGGCCACGGCGGCGGAGGCTGCCGCTGAGGAAAAGCATGACGAGGCCGTCGCCGCGCGGGCCGAGGCCGAGCGGGCCGCCGAGGCCGACGAGGCTGACGAGAGTTAGCGAGGCCGTCCGTCTACGGCTCGACATCGCCTACGACGGAACGGAATTCGCCGGCTGGGCAACTCAGGCCGGCCAGCGCACCGTCGCCGGCGTTCTCGACGAGGCGCTGACCACGCTGTTCCGCGCGCCGATGCGGCTGCGCGCCGCGGGCCGCACCGACACGGGCGTGCACGCCACCGGGCAGGTGGCCCACGTCGACGTGCCGCCGGACGCGCTGCCCAACGCCTATCCGCGCGCCCCGCGGGTCGGCGAGCCGGAGTTCCTGCCGCTGGTCCGCCGGCTCGGGCGGTTCCTGCCCACCGATGTCCGGGTGCTCGGCATCGCCCGCGCCCCGGCGGGTTTCGACGCCCGATTCTCGGCGCTGCGGCGTCACTACACCTACCGGCTGTCGACGGCGCCCTACGGCGTGGAGCCGCAGCGCGCCCGCTACGTCACCGCGTGGCCGCGCCCGCTGGATGTCGACGCGATGGCCGCGGCCTCGCGAGACCTGGTGGGGCTGCACGACTTCGCCGGGTTCTGCCGTCATCGCCCCAACGCCACCACCATCCGCGACCTGCAGGGCCTGGACTGGTCGCGCGACGGCGAACTGATCACCGCGCACGTCACCGCCGACGCGTTCTGCTGGTCGATGGTGCGCTCGCTGGTCGGGGCGCTGCTGGCCGTGGGCGAGCATCGCCGCCCGGTGTCGTGGTGCCGCGGATTGCTCACGGCCACAAGCCGTTCCAGCGACTTCGCAGCCGCGCCGCCGCATGGGTTGACGCTGGTGGGCGTCGACTATCCGCCCGACGACGAGCTGGAGGCGCGCAACCTGGTCACCCGGGACCTGCGCACCCGCTAAACCTTGCTCGCGACGAAACGCGCGGCCTGGTTGGTCAAGGTGGGCACGTAACCCAGGTGCGACGCCCAGCGGGTGCCGCCCGAGCAGATCGGGTCGCCCGTGTTGCACAGGTCGATGGTCTTGCCGTCGAATTCGGGGGTCAGGGCGCTCATCAGCCCGCCCGCCCGGCCGGACGGGTTCCCGAACAGCGCGACGGCGGCCACGTGGTCGGCGGCCGCGGCCGGCAGCGGCTCGCGAAAACCGAGGCCGGGCAACGGCGCTGCCGTGACGATGTCGACGACGGCGGCGCCCTGCGAGTAGCCGCCGAGCACCAGCTTGGTGTTGGGGCAGTTGCCGGCCATCTGTTGGATGTGATTGCTGGCGTCGTTCGCGCCGTCCGCGGCGGCCAGGAAGTCCTTGCTGGCCGGGTAGTTCACCGCATAGGAGCCAACGCTTTTGGACGTCTGCCGGCGCAGCGAGTCGACGAACGCCCCGCCGACCTTGCCCACGCCCGGCGGCTCGTCGGTGCCGCGGGCGAAGACCACCTCAACGCCGGGGCAGGAGGCCAGGGCCTGCGGAAGCAGCTGGGGAGCAACCACTATCGCGGCGCCGGCGAGCAGGCCGGCGCCCAGCGTCAATGGAATGAGCCGCACCCCACGATGTTAGGGGCGCGTTGATCTCGCGCCGGTAACGATTCAGACGAGAGGAGCTTGCGGAGTCACCGTGGTGGGCGCGGCGGGCGCGGGGGCGGTGCCGCCGTGGATCGAGGGCGGCGACCCGGGCGGGGTCTGCCCGTAGACCGGCGACGGCGTGGCACCGGGCTGGTTCGGGACGGGGCCCAGCGGCGGCCCGAACGCGGGCCCCAACGGGCTCGAACCGGCCAGCTTCTGGGCGACGAACGCCGCGGCCTGGGTGGTGTACACGGGGACGTAGCCCTCGGTGTGCCCGGTCCACTCGTTGCCGGGGCCGGCGTGGCAGATCGGGTCGTTGGGGTTGCAGTAGTCGGCGGCCTTCGAGCCCAGCAGCGCGCTCTGGCTGGGCAGCGTGCCGCCGGCGCGGTCGGCCACGTCGCCGAACGTGACGACGGCCGCGATGTTGGGCGCGTACTGCGCGGGCAGCTTGTTGCCCCAGCTGATGCCGCCGATCGGGACGCCGGCCACGATGTCCATCACCGACGCGCCCTGGGAGTAGCCACCCAGCACGATCTTGGTGTTCGGGCAGGTCTCCACGCTCTTCTTGACGCGGTCGATGGTGTCGTTGGCGCCGTCACCGCCGTGCAGCTGCAGCTTGCTGGCGGCGTAGTTCACCCCGTAGGGCAGGATGTTCAGGCCGGTCTGCTGGCGCAGCGAGTCCACAAACGCGTCGCCGACGCGGCCCAGGCCGGCCGGCTCGTTGGTGCCGCGCGCGAAGATGACCTCGACGTCCGGGCAGTCGAAGGCGGCGGCCGTCGGCGCGTCCGCGGGGGATAACAGCAGGCCGGACGCGGTGACCAGCGCAGCGGCCCCGAGCCCGACGCAGCGACCCATCCGGCGAGGAAACACGCCGTTACTTTACCCACCCTAAGCAAAGTTCGAAACTTCGCTGAGCTGTGGATCGAGGAAGTGGCCCCGCGGCGGGTCGCCCTATCGTTGGCGCAGCGAGTGCGCGGGGCGGGAGGGTCAGTGCAGGGTCGGCCGGGCACGTGGCTGCACGTCAGCGGTCGACGGTTCCTGCTGCGCCGTGTGGAGTGCGCGTTGCTGGGCGGTGATATCCACACGTTGAGCGCCCGCTCGCGTACGCAAACGGCCGCGCTGGCGGTCGGGTGCGTGCTGGCGTCGATCGCCGTCGCGGGAGCCGCCCTTCTTGCTTTGCTGCGCCCCCGGGTGCCGCTGGACGGCGTCCCGCTGGTGATGGGGCGGGAGTCCGGGGCGCTGTATGTGCGGGTGGGCGATACCTGGCACCCGGTGCTGAACCTGGCGTCGGCACGGCTGATCGCGGCGACCGCGGCCAACCCCCGGCCGGTGCCCGAGGCGGACCTGGCCCGCGCCAAACGCGGGCCGTTGCTGGGCATCCCGGGTGCGCCGCAGCTCATCGGCCAGCCGTTGACGGCGGACGACACCGCCTGGACGATCTGCGACACCGGCGGCGCCGGGACGACCACGGTGATCGTGGGTCGCACCGACGACGCGGCCGCCGCTCCCCTGAGGACCGGGCAGGCCGTCCTGGCCGCGGCCGGGTCGCGTTCGCCGGTGTTCCTCCTCTACGACGGGCAGCGGGCCGTGGTCGACGTCACCGACACCGCGGTCGTGCGCGCGCTGCGGCTGGAGGGGCGGTCGCCGGTCGCCGTCTCGCAATCGTTGCTGAACGCGATCCCCGAGGCACCGCCGATCAGGGCGCCGTGGATCCGCGGCGCCGGCGAACGGGCGCCGGCGCTGCCCGGATTCGCGGTGGGCAGTGTGGTGCGCATCATGCAAAGCGGAGGTGACGAGTATTACGCGGTGCTCGCGGACGGGGTCCAGCGCATCGGACAGGTCGCCGCCGACCTGCTGCGCTTCGGCAACTCCCGGGGTACTGCCACCGCCGTCGCGGTCGCGCCCGACGCCATCCGCGCCGCGCGGATCGTGGACTCGCTGCCGGTGGCCGCCTTCCCCGACCGCGCCCCCGGACTCGTGGGGGACGGCGGCGCGTTGTGCGTGTCGTGGCGGGCCGCGACACCCGGCGTCACGTTGCTGGCCGGCAGCCGACTGCCCCTGCCGGCCGGTGGGGCGCCGGTGACCTTGGCGCAGGCCGACGGCCACGGCCCCGCGTTGGACGCCGTGTACGTGCCGCCCGGACGGAGCGCCCACGCGCGCGCCGGGGCGCGTTATCTGGTCACCGACACCGGGGTGCGGTTCCCGGTCCACGACGACAACGCCGCCCACGACCTCGGGCTACCGGCGCCTGTTCCGGCGCCGTGGCCGATCCTGCGGACCCTGCCGGCCGGACCGGAGCTGGGCCGGGAGCAGGCGTCAATCGCCCGCGACTCGGTTGCGGGCTGCCCGTAACCGGGCCCCGGCCACGCCGGCGGCCAGCGCC
>NZ_GG770553.1:1625218-1632120 GCF_000164135.1 Mycobacterium parascrofulaceum ATCC BAA-614
GGTGGCGGTGCGGCGATCGGCGCGGGCGGTGGCGCCGGCGTCGTCCCGGGCGCGCCGGCATCGGTGCTGACCGCCGCCAGGGCGTCGATCGTGCCGTGGCCGACGAGCGGATCCCAGCCGGCGGCTGGGTGGTGCGCCGTCGACTCGATGCGCTGCATCACCTGCCGCGCGGTCAGCGCCGGGAACCGGGCCCGGATCAGCGCGGCCAGCCCACTGACCACCGGGGCGGCAAAGCTCGTGCCGGACACCGGTTCGGACCCGAGCGGCGTCACCCCTTCGCCCGGCGCGGCGACGTCCACCCACGGACCGGCGAGGGTGAACGTCGACGGCCCGCCCCCCGGGTTCACCGAACCCACCGTCAGCACGTAGTCGTCGTACCAGGCCGGGCTGACCGCGACCGTGACGGTGTCCCAGGTGGCATCCGAGCGCTGCGGGGGGCATGGCGCCGATCCGCCGGTATTGCCCGCCGCCGCCACAACGACGGCGTTCTTCACGTCCACGGCGTAGGCCAGCGCGGCGCCCAGGGCGCGGTCATCGAGCGCCGACGCGGCCGCTACGCAGGCCACCGAGGAGATGTTGATCACCGACGCGCCGAGATCGGCGGCGGTGCGGACCGCCTTGGCCATGGTGTCGACGTCGCCGACGCCGGCGCGGGACCGGTCGCTCGCGGGCGAGAACTTCGCGCTGGACTGGCGAACGCTGATCACGGTGGCTTCGGGCGCTACCCCGCCGAAATCGCCGGCCGGCGAATCCGCTGTCGCGGCGATGATTCCGGCGACCAGGGTGCCGTGCGCGTCGCAATCCTGGGTGCCGTCCCCGGTGGACACATAGTCTCCGCCCGCCACCACATCGGGCAGCAGGCGGTGGCGCGAAACGCCGGTGTCGATGACCGCGACCCGCTGCCCGGCGCCGCGGGTGAGCCGCCAGACGCGCGGCAGGTCGAGCCGCGCCATCAGCGGGCCGGGGGCCGAACCCGTCGTTATCGCGGCGCACGCCTCGCGCTGGACCGTCGGCCACGGCGGCACCGGACGGGCCGGCTTCGGCAACCAGGTGTCGTCGACCGGCGGCGGCGAAATCGCCTGCGCCGAAGGCGTTCCGAGCAGCGATGCGCATGCCAGCGCCGACACCGAGAGCAGGCGCGTGACGCGCGAGGTGATCACGGCAGATTCATTCCCCGCACGGCGCCATAGAGCCCACAGATCCAGCACGCCAGCGGAGCCATCGCGATCAGCGCCAGCCACTCCAGCGCGTCGACGCTTCGGTGCACCAGGGGCGGCAGCGATACGTCCGGAGCGAAGAACCCCAGGTATATCGCCGCGGCGGCCAGCGTCCCCGTCGCCGCGGCGACCCAGGCTCCGTGACCGGGGGTGCTCATGGCGGCGGCGCCGAACGTGGTTGTCAGCACCAGGATTCCGCCGCCGGCGAACGTCAGCATCTTGGCGCCGTCACTGGTGCGCGCGCGCAGCAGGAGCAGCGCGCCGGTGATGCAGCCGAACGCCACGCAGGACAGGCGGGGCGCGCCGGCGAGGACGCCGATGACGGCGCCGACGGCCGCCGCCGACGAGAACCCCGCGAGCAGGCTCGACAACCAGGCGTCGGCGCGGTGGGCCCGCGCCGCGACGCACGTCCCGGTGGTTTCGGCCGGGTCGGTGTCCGGTGTGGCCGCCAGCCGTGGGAACAGCCCCGCCACCACGACCGACACCCGAGCCGCGGCGCCTAACAGGCCAACCGAGACCAGGGCCGATGCCGCGCCGATCGCGCGAAGCGGCGCGGTTGTGATCACACCCACCAGTGCGGCCGCCGCGACGACCGTCGCGGCGCACGACACGGCGGTCAATGTGGCCAGGCCGCAGCCCGAAGCCCGGATCGCCAACACGGCGGTGACGGCCGCCGCGGTCGCACCCAGCAACACCTTGCAGGCGCCCGGGCCGCCGGGCACCGCCAGAACGCCGGCGACCGCGGCGAAGGCAGCGGCCATCGCGTTCAGCGCGAGCCCCGCCGCCGGGTCCCGGTAAGCGCGGTGCGCGACCACGGCGGACAGCAGGGCGAGCACGCTCGCGGCTGCCGCCACGGCCACGGTGGTGTGCAGCTCTCGGCCGCCGTTGCCGTGCAACGCGTTTCGGACCAGCGCCAGCGCACCGATGCCGGTCACGCAGGCCGCCGTCACCACACCGCCGACCCGGGTGGCGCGCCGGCGCCGGGCGGCCGCCCACGGTTCGGGAGCCGCCGCCAGCGCCTCGCAGACCGCCTCCGCGGTGTCGTGGTGCCGGACGGCGGGCGGCGGCGCCGACGACCCGCCCAACAGCAGGACGGCACCGTCGGCGATGCCGCTCTGCGCCAACGTCTTCGACGGGTCCAGGGCGGCGGAGCCGGGCAGTGACAGGTGGTAGCGCCTGGCGGTCGAAGCGTTGCCGGCGTCGCGGACATGCAGGACGTCCACGATCGACGGGGTCAGCACGGCGATGGGAATCTCGGCCGGTAGGGACAGGTCGACGGCGGTGGACCCGGAATGGATCGACACACGCCGCAGCGTCGGATCGGTTGCAGGCAAGGGTGGCCCCTTCGGTCGGAATGCCGCGAACATAGCCACGATCCGGCCTCCCGGTATGCGCCTGTCCACAGGTGACTTGTCGCCGATTTCGGTGCTGCCTAGCGTTCGTCGAACGGGAGGGGGCGAGATGACCCAGGGGTTCGTGCCCGTGGTGCGGCGGCCGCCGTCGGCAGCGCCGACCGCGGATCTGGTCGTCGATGCGCCGCCCGCCCCGCCCGCGGCGCCGGGACTGCTGCCCCGCCTGTTGCCGGCCGTCGCTGCCGTCGCCGGGATGGGCGTGCTGGCGGTCGCGTTCCGATCGGGGCTGGGCGGCCCCCGCACCCCGATGTTCCTGGCCTTCCCGATCATGCTGCTGGCCTCGTCGATGGCGACGTCCCTGTCCGGGCGCGCGCGCCGCCGCGGCGGCGGCATCGACGCCGACCGGCTGCGCTATCTCGGATACCTCAGCCGGCTGCGCGAAACGGTCGCCGAAACCGCCGCCGCGCAATGCTTCTCGCTGATGCAGGACCACCCCGACCCCGACACGCTGTGGACATTGGTCGGCGGCCCGCGCATGTGGGAGCGGCGGGCCGCCGACCCGGACTTCGGCCTCGTCCGGGTCGGCACCGGGGCCCAGCCGCTCGCTTCCCGTGTGGTGGCCCCACAGGTCAGCGAGCCCGCCGACCCGGTGACCGCCACCGCCTTGCGCCGCTTCCTGTGCGCGCATTCGACGGTCGTCGCGCCGATCGCCATCGGGTTGCGCGGGAGCCCGCGGGTGACGATCGACGGCGACGCGTCCGCGGCGCGCGCGATGGTGCGCGCGGTGATCTGCCAGCTCGCCGTCTCACATCCCCCGGACCAACTGCTGATCGTCGCCGCGATCGGCGACCGGGCCCGGCCCGAGTGGGAGTGGCTGAAGTGGTTGCCGCACAACCAACACCCGGCCGCCGCCGACGAGCTGGGCCCGGTCCGGATGGTGTACCGCGGCATGCGGCAGGCGCGGGCGGCGCTCGCCGGCGTGCGGACGGCGCACACGGTGGTGGTCGCCGACCTGGACGGCGATGTCGACGGGTTCGCCGGCGCGACCGTTCTCGAAGTCGGCGGGGGGCGCGAGGGCGCACCGGTGACGATCGGCGGGCTCTGCGGCACTCAGCAGCTGTCGCGGCCCGACCGGATGGACGTCCTGGACGCGTCGATATGCGCCCGCCGGTTGGCGATGTACCGGGTGGGCGCGGCCGATGCCGGCCCGATGGAAATCGGCGCCCCGGACCGCTTCGACCCGGTCGCGTGGTGGCACGGCCAAGACCACCGCGGCCGGCTGCGCGTGCCGCTCGGGACGAGTGCCGCCGGCGCGGTCCTGGAATTGGACATCAAGGAGGCCGCGGAGGGGGGCATGGGGCCGCACGGGCTCTGCGTCGGCGCCACCGGGTCCGGCAAGTCCGAGCTGCTGCGCACGATCGCGCTGGGCATGATCGCGCGCAACTCCCCCGCGGTGCTCAATCTCCTGCTCATCGACTTCAAAGGCGGCGCAACCTTTCTCGACTACGCCCGGGCCCCGCACGTGGCAGCGGTCATCACCAATCTCGCCGACGAGGCGCCGCTGGTCGCCCGGATGCGCGACGCCCTGGCCGGCGAAATGAACCGGCGCCAGGAGCTGCTGCGCGCGGCGGGCTGCGTCAGCGCCGCCGCGTACGAATGTGCGCGACGAGCCGGTGCCGCGACGACGGCACTGCCCACCCTGTTCATCATCGTGGACGAGTTTTCCGAGTTGCTCAGCCAGCATCCGGATTTCGCCGAGATGTTCGTGGCGATCGGGCGGCTGGGCCGATCCCTGGGCATGCACCTGCTGCTGGCCAGCCAACGGCTCGACGAGGGCCGGCTGCGCGGACTCGACGCCCACCTCTCCTACCGCATCTGTCTGAAAACCCTGTCGGCCGCCGAATCGCGCGCGGCGCTGGGAACGCTGGACGCCCACGAACTGCCGAACGTCCCCGGAGCCGGCTACCTGCGCACCAGCGACGGCGGACTCACCCGTTTCCAGGCGGGATACGTGTCGGGTCCGGTGCCGGCCGCCGCCCGGGTGCGCGAGTTCGGGATCGACCGGGTCGGCGCGGTCACCCGAGCCGCCGAGACCGGCGGGCCGTCGCGGCCGACGGTGCTGCAGGCCGTCCTGGACCGGCTGCGCGGGCAGGGGCCGCCCGCCCACCCGGTCTGGCTGCCCCCGCTGGGTGCCGCGCCCGAGCTGAGCGCCCTGCTTCGCCGGGCGGTGGCCCCGCCGGGCACGCTGACGGTGCCCATCGGCATCGTCGACCGACCGTTCGAGCAGCGCCGAACGCCGCTGATGGTCGATTTACGCGGGGCCGCGGGCAATGTGGCGGTGGTCGGGGCGCCCCAATCGGGCAAGTCCACGGCGATGCGCACCCTGATCACGGCGGTGGCGGCCACGCACGAGCCGGGCCAAGTGCAGTTCTACTGCCTGGATTTCGGCGGTGGGGCCCTGACGTCGGCGCGGGCGCTGCCGCACGTCGGCGCCGTCGCCGGCAGGACGGAACCCCGGCTCGTCGCGCGGATCGTTGCCGAATGCGAGTCGGTGATCCATTCGCGGGAAGCGATTTTCAGTGAAAACGGGGTCGGGTCGATCGCGGAGTACCGCCGGCTGCGGGCCGAAGGAGCGGCACCGGTCAGCGATCGGTTCGGTGACGTCTTCCTCGTCGTCGACGGCTGGGCCAGGTTGCGCGAGGATTTCGGAGCGCTGGAGGCCGCCGTCACCGCCGTTGCGGGACAGGGCCTCTCGTTCGGGGTGCACCTGGTACTGTCGGCGTCGCGGTGGGCCGAGATCAGGCCGGCGCTGCGCGACCAGATCGGCACGCGCATCGAGCTGCGGTTGGGCGATCCGGCAGATTCCGAGCTGGATCGCAAGGCCGCGCAACACGTGCCCCGGGGCAAACCGGGCCGCGGGCTTGCCGGCGACGGGTCGCACATGATGATCGCCCTGCCCGTGGCCGACGTCGGTCCCACCGCATCGGTTGCGCCGCCAATACCGTTGCTGCCCAGGCTGGTAGAACGCGACGCGATCGTGGGCGAGGCCGCCGACCGCATCCTCCTGGGCATCGATGAGCGCCGACTGAGTCCGTTGACCTGCGAGTTCGACCGGCAGGCCCACCTTCTGGTCATGGGCGACACGGAGTGCGGGAAGACGGCGACGCTGCGGACGCTGTGCCGCGAGATCGTCCGGACCAAGACCCCCGCGCAAGCCCGGCTCGTGATCGTCGACTTCCGGCGCGGCCTGCTCGGCGTCGTCGGGCCCGAGTACCTCGACGGCTACGCCACGTCCCCGGGGGCGCTGGCCGGGATGCTGCCGGAGTTGGTCGAGTTGTTGCGGCGGCGCATGCCCCGAGACGACGCGAGCACCGCGCACCCGCCGGAAGGCCCCGAGATCTATCTCGTCGTCGACGACTACGACCTGGTCGCCGGCCAGGCCGGCAACCCGCTGGGGCCCATCACCGAATACATACCGTACGCAACGGATCTCGGCCTGCACCTACTCATCACCCGGCGCGCCGCCGGAGCCGAGCGCGCGCTGTTCGAGCCGCTGCTGGCGAGCTTGCGAGACCTCGGCTGTCTGACGTTGATGATGAGCGGATGCCCCGTTGAGGACGCGCCGTTCGGCGCGCGGCGTCCCGCGCGGTTGCCGCCCGGCCGCGGCTTCCTGCTCACCCGCGCGGGTGACGAAGAGCTTGTCCAGGTCGCCTGGAGCGCGCCGTGAACCCGCATCGCGCCGTCATCGAGGCCGGCCCCGCCACCATCCGCCGATTGTGTTGCGGGACAGGCGTGGTCGCCGATGACGAGACAGCCGAGGTCGTCGGCGCGGCGCTGGACGCGATCGACGACCGGGTCGCCTTGGTGGGCGAGCGGCCGGTCGCCGTCGCTTCACTCTGGAGCGACGCGCTGCGGTCGGCGGCCTGTGCGCTGGGCAGGGGCATGGTGGTGGTGCACCCGTCCTGGTGGTCCCCGCCGCGCGTGACGGTGGTGAGCTCGGCCGCGGCCACCGTTTCGGGTGACGTGCTGGTGCGGACCCGGTCGTGGCTGCTGACACGGGATGCCGATGCGGAGACGGACGCGACGGTCGTGGTGGAGATCACGGACGGGATGGTGGTGGTCGGCGGCACCCGCGGCGTTGCCATACCGCGTCGACGACCACCGCATCCGGTCGCCGACGAGGTGGTGGCCGTCCTCGCGGGCATGCCCGCGGACAGGGTGCTCATCGACGCGCCGGCCCCCGGGGCGGCGACGATTGCGGCGTCGATCGCTGACGCAGCGCGCGCCAACGGGCGGACGGTGGTGCGAGTCGACGACGCGCGGCTGGCCCGGC
>NZ_GG770553.1:1635457-1645045 GCF_000164135.1 Mycobacterium parascrofulaceum ATCC BAA-614
CGGCGGGCGGGCTGGGCGGCGGGGTCGGCGGCGGGCTGGGCGACGGGGGTGGTGCGGGCCTGCTCGGGTTGGCCGGCCGGATCGTCGACGCGGTCGGCGGGCTGATCGGGTCGGCGGGCGACGGCCTGGGGGACGGCGAGCCCTTCGACCGGGGGAACGCCTTCGACGGCGAGCCCTTCGAGGCCGACGACACCGACGGGCAGACACCGGAGACGGGCGCCGAAGACCCCGGAGACGTCGAGGACGTCGAGGACACCGCGGAGGCGGAGCCCGAGGCCGCGGCAGAACCGGCCGCTCCGCCGCCACCACCGGGTGCCGCGCCGGTCGACGTGCCGCCACCACCGGGTGCCGCGCCGGTCGACGCGCCCGCACCGGCCGACGCTCCGGCGGCGGGCGGGCCCGCGCCCCCGGCGGACGAGACGAAGACGCCCTGCGAGATCGCCGCGGACCAGCTGCCGCAGGCGGGGCAGTGACGAGCTCAGGCCTGGCGCAGCGCCAGCACGTCCTCGACGAAGCGGACGGATTCGGCGCGGTCGGTGGCCAGCGGGCTGAGCAGCAGGGTCGTCACGCCGGCCGCGGCGAAGGCGGCCAGGCGTTCGGCGACGTAGCCGCGCGGTCCCACCAGCGACATGCCGCGCACCAGCTCGTCGGGCACGGCGTCGATGGCCTCGCGCTTGCGGCCGGACAGGTAGAACTCCTGGATGCGGTCGGCGACCTCGCCGAACCCATAGCGGGTGGCCAGGGCGTGGTAGAAGTTGCGGCCCTTGGCGCCCATCCCGCCCAGATACAGGCCGAGCTGCGGCTTGACCCACGCCAGCCGTTCGTCGACGTCGTCTCCGATGGCCACCGACGCGTGCACCATCACATCCAGCGGCCCCAGCGCGGGATCCCGCTTGGCGGCCCCGGCCGCCAGCGCGTCGCCCCACACCGAGGCGGCCTGGTCCGGCAGGAAGAAGACGGGCTGCCAACCCTCGGCGATCTCGGCGGTCAGCTCGACGTTCTTGGGGCCCAACGCGGCGATGCTGATCGGAATGCGTTCGCGCACCGGGTGATTGATGAGCTGCAGGGCTTTGCCGAGGCCGGTGCCGCGGTCGGGCGGCAGTGGGATCTGGTAGTGCTTGCCGTCGTGCCGCAGCCGCTCGCGGCGCCACACCTTGCGGCAGATCTCCACGATCTCGCGGGTACGGCCCAGCGGGGCGTCGAACTCGACGCCGTGGAAGCCCTCGATCACCTGCGGCCCGGAGGTGCCGATCCCCAGCTGGAATCGCCCGCCGGACACGAAGTCCAGCCCCGCGGCCGTCATCGCCAGCAGCGAGGGCGTGCGGATGTAGATGGGAAACACGCCCGAGGCCAACTCGACGGTGGTGGTCTTGGCCGCCAGGTACCCGAGCTGGCTCACGGCGTCGAAGGCATACGCCTCGGCCACCACCGCGATGTCGATGCCGGCCTTCTCGAGCTCGACGACGCGGTCCACGGCCTGGTGAAAGCCGCCCGAATAGTCCAGGGCGATCCCGATGCGCATCAACGACAGATACCACGACCGCCGCGCGGGCACCGGGGCGCGGGAGTGCTAGCCCGTCGACGTGCCCGTCCAATACTCGGCGAATCGCCGGCCGTCGGCGTCCAGGCGCAGGATGTCGTTGCCGGTGAAGGACACCGGGCCGTCGGGTCCGCGGCCCGTGCCGACCCAACGGCCGGCCACCAGGTCGCCCTCCGCGAGGGGGCCGAGCTCGATGGCGAAAGTCAAGTCCGCGAACATGTTTCGGGTCTCCGCCACGATCCGCTGAACTTCGTCGGGGCCATGGACGTCCCGGCCGGGCCAGTGGCCCACGAAGTCGTCGGTCAGGATCTCGGACGCGACGGGCCGGCCGGCCCAGAGCTCGTTGATCCAGCGGTTGTAGAGGGCTCGCACGGTCGACACGGTGAGCGGTTACCCCGCTGGCGCGTCACTTCAACAGGGCGACGATCTTCTCTTCCAGGGCCACGGGCGGGGCCTCGGGATCCACCGGGTCCGTCTTGGGCAGATGGACGTCGGGATCGGCGAAGTCGCGGTACGTCTTGTCGCCGCCCAGCGTGTGAAGCAGGTAACCGGTGAGCAGCGCGCGCACGGTTCGCTGCGTGCGCCGGTGCGGGCCGGCCAGGCCGAACACCTTCGTCAGCCGCCGGCCCTCGACCAGCCCGCCGGGCCGGGCCTTGCTGACGATGCGCAGCGTGGCCGCATCCCACGCGCGCGACAGCGACAGCGCGTTCGACGTCAGCGACTGGGGCTCGCCGGGGGCGGTCAGGATCAGCCCCGGCAGCCGCAGCGTCGTCGCCGGGTCCTCGGCCGGGGGGCTGGTGACCGCGGGGAACAGCGCCGCCGCGGCGGCCAGCTTGTTCGGCATGCCGGCCGCGGCGAACACGGCGGCCGAGCCGCCGAATCCGTGCCCCACCACGCCCAGCTTGGCGGGGTGGACGCTGATCTTGCCCGGGCCGAGCCGCACGCCCGACACGATGTCCAGCGCGGTGCCCAGGTCGAAGGCGAAGTTCAGCACGGAAGGGGCCAGGCCGCGCTCGGTGTCGGGGGCGCCGGCCACGATGCCCCACGACGCCAGGTGTTCGAGCAGGCCCGCGTAGCGGGCGGCGCCGGTGAGCCAGTCGTGGCCGAACGCCACCCCGGGCAGATTCAGCCCCGCCTCCGGCGTGTACACCACCCCCGGCAGCCCGGCAAAAGCCAGGTCACCACGCAAAACCCGGTGCGGACCACGGCGGCTGAGGGCTGCGAAAAGCTTGCGGGTGCGGGCCACGCGTCGACGTTATCGCATCGGCGTCAGGCCACGACCTCGATCACACCCGCCCGCCACAGCGCCGCATACACGTGGCGCAGCGGGATGCTCAGCAACCGGGCGGCCGTGTCCACCATCGGGTCGCCGCTGGCGATCGGCTCGCGGCGACGCCGCTTGGGCGCCGGCTCGGGCGCCGCCGCCAGCGTCAGGCTGGGCGCGGGCGCCACGGTGATCACGTCGTCGAACAGAACAGCGGTCATGATTATCCCCTTGCAGAAGTACGCAAAAATTTCTGATTAACGTTTATTAACGATTAGCTATCCGGCGGTTTACGCGTTGCTCGAATTTTCATGACAAGCGAAATTAACGACACACGCAAAACGCGGTAATCGGGTAGCTGGACGATCGGCATTGATGTCTGCGAGAAACAGTTATTGCTCAAAAGATATGGCTGCGCAGCGCGTATTTGCGCCGGAGAATCGGTCGATTCCGCAGGTAGAACTGATCAGGCGGGCGTCAACGAGCTGTCCTTTCTGCCGGCTTCGGCGATCGCCGGTCGTAGCCGATATGCAGAATTCTAGGTAGCTGGGTTGCTAGAGCGATGACGCAAACGAAAACGTCAGAAATACATCAAGTGAAAAACGCTTCTAACGTTTATGAAGACGGTGTGAAGGGGACGTGCGGCGGAAACCCGGGTGATCGCTCCACGGCGTCCGCCCGGCCCCGCCCCGATGGCGGTGCCCGGGACGCGGCGGGTCGCCGTACCACCCCGGCCGGCGGTGGGGGTCGGTCAACGTGGGCCTTTCGCGCAGGTGGGCGCCCTGACGTTGGCGTCGGCGTGCCGTGGTGGGTGGCGGGCTGCACTACCCTGGTTCAGATGTGCGGAATCGTCGGCTACGTCGGGCAGCAGCCTGCCTGCAAGGTCGTCATGGATGCGCTGCGCCGGATGGAGTACCGCGGTTACGACTCGTCGGGGATCGCACTGGTCAACGGCGCCGGGACGCTCACGGTGTGCCGCCGCGCCGGTCGGCTGGCCAACCTGGAGGAGGCCGTCGCGCAGATGCCGCCGGAGTCGCTGGGCGGCACCACCGGCCTGGGCCACACCCGCTGGGCCACCCACGGGCGGCCCACCGACCGCAACGCGCACCCGCACCGCGACGCCGCCGGCAAGATCGCCGTCGTCCACAACGGCATCATCGAGAACTACCCGAGCCTGCGCCACGAGCTGGAGGCCCAGGGCGTCGAATTCGCCAGCGACACCGACACCGAGGTGGCGGTGCACCTGGTGGCGCAGGCCTACCGGCACGGAGCGACCGCGGGCGACTTCGCCGGCTCGGTGCTGGCGGTGCTGCGCCGGCTGGAGGGCCACTTCACGCTGGTGTTCACCAACGCCGAGGAGCCCGGCACCATCGTGGCCGCCCGCCGCTCGACGCCGCTGGTGCTCGGCATCGGCGACGGGGAGATGTTCGTCGGCTCCGACGTCGCCGCGTTCATCCCGCACACCCGCGACGCCGTCGAACTCGGGCAGGACCAGGCGGTGGTGCTCACCGCGGACGGCTACCGGATCACCGACTTCGACGGCAACCCCGACGTCGGCTACCGCGAGTTTCATATCGACTGGGACCTGGCCGCCGCGGAAAAGGGCGGCTACGAGTACTTCATGCTCAAGGAGATCGCCGAGCAGCCGGCCGCGGTGGCCGACACCCTGCTCGGGCACTTCGTCGACGGCCGCATCACCCTCGACGAGCAGCGCCTCTCCGACCAGGAGCTCCGCGAGATCGACAAGGTGTTCGTCGTGGCCTGCGGCACCGCCTACCACTCCGGGCTGCTCGCGAAGTACGCGATCGAGCACTGGACCCGGCTGCCGGTGGAAGTCGAGCTGGCCAGCGAATTCCGCTACCGCGACCCGGTGCTGGACCGCAGCACCCTGGTGGTCGCCATCTCGCAGTCCGGGGAAACCGCCGACACGCTCGAAGCCGTCCGCCACGCCAAGGAGCAGAAGGCCAAGGTGCTGGCCATCTGCAACACCAACGGCTCACAGATCCCGCGCGAATGCGACGCCGTGCTCTACACCCGCGCCGGCCCCGAGATCGGCGTCGCCTCGACCAAGACGTTCCTGGCGCAGATCACCGCCAACTACCTGGTGGGCCTGGCGCTCGCACAGGCCCGCGGCACCAAGTACCCCGACGAGGTCGAGCGGGAGTACCGGGAGCTCGAGGCGATGCCGGACCTGGTCGCGCGGGTGCTCGCGATGATCGAGCCGGTCGCCGCCCTGGCCTACCGGTTCGCGCAGTCGTCGACCGTGCTCTTCCTCGGGCGCCACGTCGGCTACCCGGTGGCGCTCGAAGGCGCGCTCAAACTCAAAGAGCTGGCCTACATGCACGCCGAGGGATTCGCCGCCGGCGAACTCAAGCACGGCCCCATCGCGCTGATCGAGGATGACCTGCCCGTCATCGTCGTCATGCCCTCGCCCAAGGGACAGGCCACGCTGCACTCCAAGCTGTTGTCCAACATCCGCGAAATCCAGGCCCGCGGCGCTATCACCATCGTGATCGCCGAGGAGGGCGACGACACAGTACGGCCCTACGCCGACCACCTCATCGAAATCCCCTCGGTGTCAACGCTTCTGCAACCGCTGCTGTCGACCATCCCGCTGCAGGTGTTCGCCGCGTCGGTGGCGCAGGCCCGCGGCTACGACGTCGACAAGCCGCGCAACCTCGCCAAGTCGGTCACCGTCGAATAGCCGGGCGCGGGCGGCGTGGCTTCGGCCGTATCGCCACGAGATCCGCAGCCGTTCCGTTAGATTCGCCAGGGACACGTCAACGCGACGGTAGGAGCAGCATGCGGTCGGCGGCCAGAAGATTCGCCGCGGTGGGTTTCGTCCTGCTCATCGTCGGGACCTACGTCGCGTTGGTCGAGCTCTACCAGAGCACGGTCGAGGGGACGTCGGCCGGCACCCTCAACGACACCGCGGAGACGGCCGGCCAGAGCATGGCGACGTTGACCGTGGAGGAGATGCAGTCGAACTACAGCGCGGTGGTGGCCACCGTGGCCGTCGCGCCCGGACCCGCGCTGCTGGACCCGGTCACCCACCGCCTCAAGGAAGACCTCATGCTGCGCGTCAGGTCGGCGGCGCAGCCCAGCCGGCGCGACTACACCAAAGGCATGCTGCCCGGCGTCTTTCCGCTCCCGCTGACCATCGCCGGTCACATCGAACGCTGGCCGTTCGACAACTACACGTCGGGACCGATCGAGGTGCAGCTGTTCCACGGTGCCGACACGACCAAACCGCCCGAACTCATCCCGGTGCGACTCATCGACCACCTGCCCGGATTCAAGGTCTCCGCCACCAAGTTCGCCGGCCACGAGGGTTACCGGATGAGCGTGCGCCGCGCGCCGAGTACCGCGGTGTTCGGCATCGTCATCTGCGGCGTGCTGATCGCCATCGCCGTGCTCGGGCTGTTCGTGGCGATTCAGACGATGCGTGACCGGCGCAAGTTCCAGCCCCCGATGACGACGTGGTACGCGGCGATGCTTTTTGCCGTGGTGCCGCTGCGCAACGCGCTTCCCGGCTCGCCGCCGATCGGGGCGTGGATCGACGTGACCGTCGTGCTCTGGGTGATCGTCGCGCTGGTGGTGGCGATGCTGCTCTACATCGTCTGCTGGTGGCGCCACCTGCGGCCCGAGACCGCCGCTCCGCCGGCGGAGCCGGTCGCGGCGACGTCGGGCTGACGTGGATCGAAATCCTTTCGTTTCAAGGCCTTTGCGGCGGCCGGTCAACTACATTGCCCGTGGGCAATGATTTTTCTCGCGTTGGGTGGCCACGGGGCCAAGTCGGGCAGGGGGCAGTCGTGAGATATGGGATCATCGCTCTGATCGTGGGCATCGTCGGGGCCTATGTCGCCTCGGTCGCGATCTACGCCAGCAGCGGGGGCCGCCACCATCAGCCCGAAACCGCGGCCGGGGGCGACCGGAGCACGGCCACGCTGGCCATCGAGGACATCCAGTCGAACTACAGCGTGCTGATGGGCAACCTGTCCATCTCCCCGGGGTCGGCGCTGCTGGACCCGGAAACCCAGCACTTCAAGGAGGACGTCAGCCTCCGGGTGCGATCCGTGGCGACGCCGACCCGCCGCACGTGGACGAAAGGCATGCTGCCCGGCGTCTTCCCCGTCCCGCTGACCATCGCGGGCGACATCGAGAGCTGGCCCTTCGACCACTACCGGTCCGGGCCGGTCGAGGTCGAACTCATGCACGGCCCGGGGGAGGTGCCCGAGCGCGTGCCGGTGACCTTCGTCAACCACCTCTCCGGCTGGCAGGTGTCCACCGCCGGGTCCGGGCCCTACCGGGCGAGCGTGCACCGCTCGCTGAGCGCGGCCGCGTTCGGAATCGTCATCTTGTGCGTGCTGGTGGCCATCGCCGGCCTGGGTCTGTTCGTCGCCGTTCAGACGGTGCGCAACCGGCGCAAGTTCCAGCCCCCGATGACGACGTGGTACGCGGCGATGCTCTTCGCGGTGGTGCCCCTGCGGAACGCGCTGCCGGGCTCGCCGCCCTTCGGGGGCTGGATCGACATCACGCTGGTGCTGTGGGTGCTCGTCGTCCTGGTGGTCTCGATGCTGCTCTACATCATGTGCTGGTGGCGGCATCTGAGGCCGGAGGTTCCCGCGCCGGCCGATCCCGCCCCTGCGCCGTCGAGCGCATGAGCCGCTCACCCGGGGCCACCGCCTGATTTGCACTATCCGACGACCGGCGTGCGAAGGTGATGACGTGACGAATGCTCCGGTGCGGTCCCGACTGCGCAGCATGGGACTCGCGGTCTGGCATTACGTCAGCAGCGCGCCGCTGACCTACGGCTGGCTGCTCGTCCTGCTTATCACGACGTTCATTCAGCATTGGCTTCCCCAGCGGCAACTGCACTGGATGCTGATGCACCATTCGACCAACATCCACGGGCTGGCGCGCGACCCGCTCGACGTGCTGTTCTCCAGCCTGTTGTGGATCGACGGGGACAACCTGACGCCGTACCTGATCTTGTTCACCCTGTTCCTGGCGCCGGCCGAACACTGGCTTGGCCAATTGCGTTGGCTCACAGTCGGATTGAGCGCCCACATCCTGTCCACCTACTTCAGCGAAGGCCTGCTGTATTTCGCGATCGAAAAACACGACGCGTCGGAGCGACTGGTGCACGCCCGCGACATCGGCGTGAGCTACTTTCTGGTCGGGGTGATGGGCGTGCTGGCCTATCACATCGCCCGGCCATGGCGGTGGGGCTATCTGGGCGTGCTGTTCGTCATCTTCGGTTTCCCGTTGCTGGCGATGGATCGTATTGAGTTGAATTTCACCGCGATCGGGCACTTCACGTCGATCCTGATCGGGCTCTGCTTCTACCCGATGACGCGGCACAAGGACCCCCGGCAGCTGAGCCCGGCGCACCTGCGGGCCATGGCGCGACGGCAGCGATCGCGCGAGGCATCGGCCTGAGCCGGGCGGCCGCCGACCCGTAATGTGGCTAAGGTGCGGCACTACTACTCCGTAGACGCGATCCGCCGGGCCGAGGCGCCGCTGCTGGCCAGCCTGCCCGACGGGGCCCTGATGAGGCGCGCGGCCTTCGGGCTCGCCGCCGAGGTCGTCGCCGAGTTGCGGGCCCGCACCGGCGGGGTGGCCGGCCGCCGGGTCTGCGCGGTGGTCGGCTCGGGCGACAACGGCGGTGACGCGCTGTGGGCCGCGACCTTCGTGCGCCGCCGCGGCGCCGCCGCGGACGCCGTGCTGCTCAATCCGGAACGCGCCCACCGCAAGGGGCTGGCGGCATTCCGGAAGGCCGGCGGCCGCGTCGTCGAACGCGTTTCACCCACAACCGATCTCGTCATCGACGGGGTGGTCGGCATCTCCGGTTCGGGGCCGCTGCGTCCGGCCGCCGCCGAGGTGTTCGCCGCGGTCGACGCGGCGGGGATCCCGGTGGTCGCCGTCGACATCCCCAGCGGCGTCGACGTGGCGACCGGGGCGATCAGCGGCCCCGCGGTGCGCGCCGCGCTGACCGTGACCTTCGGCGGGCTCAAGCCCGTGCACGCGCTCGGCGACTGCGGGCGGGTGAAGCTGATCGACATCGGGCTCAGATTGCCCGGACCCTCAAAAACATCGGTGCTGGGTTTCCAGGCGGCCGACGTCGCCGCCCGCTGGCCGCTGCCCGGGCCCCACGACGACAAGTACACCCAGGGCGTGACCGGGGTGATGGCCGGCTCCTCGACGTATCCGGGTGCGGCCGTGCTGTGCACCGGGGCCGCCGTCGCGGCGACCTCCGGCATGGTGCGCTACGCCGGCAGCGCGCATCGCGAGGTGCTCGCGCGCTGGCCGGAGGTGATCGCCTCGCCCACCCCCGCGTCGGCCGGGCGCGTCCAATCCTGGGTCGTCGGGCCGGGATTGGGCACCGACGACACGGGCGCCGCCGCGCTGTGGTTCGCGCTGGAGACCGACCTGCCGGTGATCGTCGACGCCGACGGGCTGACCATCCTGGCCGCGCACCCCGAGCTGGTCGCCAACCGCAACGCCCCCACGGTGCTGACCCCGCACGCCGGTGAATTCGCCCGCCTGGCGGGTAACCCCCCGGGTGATGACCGCGTGGGCGCGTGCCGGAAGCTTGCCGACACCTTCGGCGCGACCGTGCTGCTCAAGGGGAACGTCACCGTCATCGCCGATCCGGATGGCCCGGTCTACCTCAACCCGGCCGGGCAATCGTGGGCGGCCACCGCCGGCTCGGGCGACGTGTTGTCCGGGATGATCGGCGCGCTGCTCGCGGCGGGCCTGCCGGCCGCCGAGGCGGCCGCGG
>NZ_GG770553.1:1645282-1650020 GCF_000164135.1 Mycobacterium parascrofulaceum ATCC BAA-614
GCGGGCGGCGGCGTTGTCGGCCGCCGACCCCGGCCCCGGTGACGCGCCCACGTCGTCGTCCCGGATGGTTCCGCACATCAGGGCCGCCCTGGCCGCCATTTAGCGCCGTTACCGAGAGGATTCTCCCAGTGCCCCAACATCCGTCATTGCCCGCGCACGCGATCGCCCCCGCCTACACCGGCCGCCTGTTCACCGCGCCGGTCCCGGCGCTGCGGATGCCCGACGAGTCGATGGACCCCGAGGCCGCTTACCGCTTCATCCACGACGAGCTGATGCTCGACGGCAGCTCTCGGCTCAACCTCGCCACGTTCGTCACGACCTGGATGGACCCCGAGGCCGGCCGGCTGATGGCCGAGACGTTCGACAAGAACATGATCGACAAGGACGAGTACCCGGCGACCGCGGCCATCGAGCAGCGCTGCGTGTGCATGGTGGCCGACCTGTTCCACGCCGACGGCCTCAACGACGCCGACCCCTACAGCGCGTGCGGGGTGTCCACGATCGGCTCCAGCGAGGCGGTGATGCTGGGCGGGCTGGCCATGAAGTGGCGGTGGCGGGCCAAGGTCGGCAAGGGCTGGGAGGGGCGCCGGCCCAACCTGGTGATGGGCTCCAACGTCCAGGTGGTGTGGGAGAAGTTCTGCCGCTACTTCGACGTCGAGCCCCGCTACCTGCCCATGGAGGAGGGGCGGTACGTCATCACCCCCGAACAGGTCGTCGACGCCGTGGACGAGGACACCATCGGCGTCGTGGCGATCCTGGGCACCACCTACACCGGCGAGCTGGAGCCGGTCGCCGAGATCTGCGGCGCGCTGGACAAGCTGGCCGCCGGCGGCGGGGTGGACGTGCCGGTGCACGTCGACGCCGCCAGCGGCGGGTTCGTGGTGCCCTTCCTGCACCCCGAACTCAAGTGGGACTTCCGCCTGCCCCGGGTGGTGTCGATCAACGTCAGCGGCCACAAGTACGGGCTGACCTATCCCGGCGTCGGCTTCGTGGTGTGGCGCAGCAAGGAGTACCTGCCCGAGGAGCTGGTGTTCCGGGTCAACTACCTCGGCGGCGACATGCCGACCTTCACGCTGAACTTCTCCCGCCCGGGCAACCAGGTGGTCGGCCAGTACTACAACTTCCTGCGGCTCGGCCGCGACGGCTACACCAAGGTCATGCAGGCGCTGTCCGGGACGGCGCGGTGGCTGGCCGAGCAGCTGCGGGTCAGCGACCATTGCGAGGTCATCTCCGACGGCTCGGCGATCCCGGTGGTCGCCTTCCGGCTCGCCGGGGACCGCGGCTACACCGAGTTCGACGTGTCCCACGAGCTGCGGACCTACGGCTGGCAGGTGCCGGCCTACACGATGCCCGACAACGCCACCGACGTCTCGGTGCTGCGCATCGTGGTGCGCGAGGGCCTGTCGGCCGACCTGGCCCGCGCGCTGCACGACGACGCCGTCTCGGCCCTGACCTCGCTGGACAAGCTCAAACCCGGCGGCCACTACGAGGCCCAGCACTTCGCGCACTGAGCGGTTCTCGGCGCCGAACGGCGGGCCCCACCGTTTCTGGGACAATGGCGGCCATGAAAGGGTGCGCCGTTACGCCGACCTCCCTGACGCCGGGCGTGCTCGCCGAGGCCCTGGTGGACCTGGGCGCCATCGAGCACAACGTGCGGTTGCTGCGCGAGCACGCCGGCGCCGCGCAGGTGATGGCCGTCGTCAAGGCCGACGGCTACGGCCACGGCGCCACCCAGGCGGCCCGCGCGGCGCTGGCCGGCGGGGCGGCCGAGCTGGGCGTGGCCACCGTCGCCGAGGCGCTGGCGCTGCGCGCAGAGGGCATCACCGCGCCCGTGCTGGCCTGGTTGCACCCGCCCGGCATCGACTTCCGCCCCGCGCTGCTGGCCGACGTGGAGATCGCCGTGTCGTCGGAGCGCCAGCTCGACGAGCTGCTGGACGCGGCGCGCCGGACCGGCCGCGCGGCGACCGTCACCGTCAAGGTCGACACCGGCCTTAACCGCAACGGCGTCCACCCGGCGCGGTACCCGTCGATGCTGACGGCGCTGCGCCGGGCCGTGGCCGAGAACGCGATCCGGCTGCGCGGGCTGATGTCGCACATGGTGTTCGCCGACCAACCGGACAACCCCGTCAACGATCTGCAGGCCAAACGTTTCGCCGACATGCTGGCGCAGGCGGGCGAGAGCGGGGTGCGGTTCGAGGTGGCGCACCTGGCCAACTCGTCGGCCACCATGTCGCGTCCCGACCTGGCGTTCGACCTGGTGCGGCCCGGCGTGGCGGTGTACGGACTGAGCCCGGTGCCCGAGCTCGGCGGCATGGGGCTGGTGCCGGCGATGACGGTGAAATGCCCTGTGGCGCTGGTCAAATCGATCCGGGCGGGCGAGAGCGTGTCGTACGGGCACACCTGGACCGCCGAGCGCGACACCACGTTGGCGCTGCTGCCGGTCGGCTACGCGGACGGCGTCTTCCGGTCGCTGGGCGGGCGGCTGGAGGTGTTGATCAACGGCAAGCGACGGCCCGGCGTCGGGCGGATCTGCATGGACCAGTTCGTCGTCGACCTCGGCCCGGGCCGGACCGACGTCGCCGAGGGCGACGAGGCGATCCTGTTCGGGCCCGGCGGCAGCGGGGAACCCACCGCGCAGGACTGGGCCGACGTGCTCGGCACCATCCACTACGAAGTCGTGACCAGCCCGCGCGGGCGGATCACCCGGACCTACCGCGAGGCACGAACCGTTGAGCCCTGAGAAGACCCGCAGGCGCCGGCACGGGAGGGCCTGGCTTGCGGGCGGGGCGGGGGTGACGGCGCTCGCCACCATCGTCGGAGCCTCGGCCCGCCGCTCGATGACCCAGCGCGCCCGCGGCGCCGACGACCCCTACGCCGACGAGGATTTCGACACGATCGACGACGACCGCGCCTCGCTGGTCACCACCCCCGACGGGGTGTCGCTGGCGATCCGGGAGGCCGGCCCCGCGGACGCCCCGCTGACCCTGGTCTTCGTCCACGGTTTTTGTTTGCGGATGGGCGCCTTCCACTTCCAGCGGACGCGGCTGCCGCAGCACCTGGGCCCGGGTGTGCGGATGGTCTTCTACGACCAGCGCGGCCACGGCCGGTCCGACGAGGCCGCGCCGGAGAGCTACACGCTGACCCAGCTGGGCAGGGACCTCGAGACCGTGCTCGCGGCGGTGGCGCCGCGCGGGATGGTCGTGCTGGTCGGTCACTCCATGGGCGGCATGACGGTGTTGTCGCACGCCCGCCAGTTCCCCGGCCGGTACGGGCGCCGCATCGTCGGGGCCGCGCTGATCTCCTCCGCGGCCGAAGGCGTCGCCAGGTCCCCGCTGGGCGAGATCCTGAAAAACCCGGCGCTGGAAGCCTTCCGATTCACCGCGCGGTCCGCGCCCAAGCTGATGCACCGCGGCCGCACGGTGTCGCGCTCGCTGATCGGCCCCGTCCTGCGGGCCGCCTCCTACAGCGACCTGCACGTCAGCCGGAGCCTGGACGCCTTTTCGCAGCAAATGATGAACGGCACCCCGATCCAGACCATGGTGGAGTTCCTGGACGCCCTGGAACACCACGACGAAACCGCCGGGCTGTGGACCCTGCTGCGCGTCCCCACCCTGATCGCCTGCGGGGACCACGACCTGCTGACGCCGGACGAATACTCGCGCAAGATGGCGGCCTCGCTGCCGCAGTCCGAGCTGGTCATCGTCGCCGGCGCCAGCCACCTCGCGCTGCTGGACAAGCCCGAGGCGATCAACCACGGGCTGGTCCGGCTGGTGAAGCGGGCCACCCCGGGCCGCGCCGGGCTGGCGGCCCGCTGGATGCGGGAAAGGCTGTGGCGCCGTGGCTAGCCTTGATGGCGGCGACCCGCTGCGCCCGGCTTCGCCGCGCTTGCGATCACCGCAGGAGGGCACGGCCACGCTGGAGCGCGTCGAGGACACCGTCGCGTTGGGGTCACGGCTCGGCGAACAGCTGCGCGCGGGGGACGTGGTGGTGCTCACCGGTCCGCTCGGCGCGGGAAAGACCGTGCTGGCCAAGGGGATTGCCGCGGCGATGGACGTCGACGGGCCGGTCACCTCGCCGTCGTACGTGCTGGCGCGGGTGCACCCGCCGCGGCGCCCCGGCGCACCGGCGATGATTCATGTCGACATGTACCGGCTCTTGGACACCGACGGCGCCGACCTGCTCGGCGAACTCGACTCGCTGGACCTCGACACCGAGCTCGACGACGCGGTGGTGGTCGTGGAGTGGGGCGAGGGCCTCGTCGAACGCCTCGCCGAGCGGCACCTCGACGTCCGCCTGGAACGCCTCAGCGGGTCCGACGTGCGGATCGCTTCCTGGCAATGGGGCCGTTCGTGAGTATCTTGCTGGCCCTCGACACCGCCACCCCGGCCGTGACGGCCGGAATCGTGCGCCGCGACGACCTGTTCGTGCTGGCCGAGCGGGTCACCGTCGACGCCCGCGCGCACGCCGAACGGCTCACCCCGAACGTGCTGGCCGCCCTCGCCGACGCCGGGCTGGCGATGGGCGACCTGGACGCCGTCGTCGTGGGCTGTGGCCCCGGGCCGTTCACCGGCCTGCGGGCGGGGATGGCCACGGCCGCCGCCTACGGGCACGCGCTGGGCATCCCGGTGCGCGGCGTGTGCAGCCTGGACGCCATCGGCGTGCGCACCGCCGGCGAGGTGCTGGTGGTCACCGACGCCCGCCGGCGCGAGGTCTACTGGGCCCGCTACCGCGACGGGTT
>NZ_GG770553.1:1651765-1663575 GCF_000164135.1 Mycobacterium parascrofulaceum ATCC BAA-614
ACCCGGCGCGCAGCGGGCCGCCCTTGAGTGCTAGCACTCTCGTGTATAGAGTGCTAGGTGGCAATCGGCCCAAACCCTGCGCCGGCACCCGCGACGACGGCGCTCGGGCTCGGACGACTGCCGAATCCCTTGATAATTCCGGGGCATCCGCCCCGGACCCGATCTAACTAGTGGAGGGCTCCAATCGTGGCGAAGGTGAACATCAAGCCACTCGAGGACAAGATTCTCGTGCAGGCCAACGAGGCCGAGACCACGACCGCGTCCGGTCTGGTCATTCCTGACACCGCCAAGGAGAAGCCGCAGGAAGGCACCGTCGTCGCAGTCGGTCCCGGCCGCTGGGACGAGGACGGTGAGAAGCGGATCCCGCTGGACGTCTCGGAAGGCGACACCGTCATCTACAGCAAGTACGGCGGCACCGAGATCAAGTACAACGGCGAGGAGTACTTGATCCTGTCGGCGCGCGACGTGCTGGCCGTCGTATCGAAGTAAGCACCGTGTTCCGCCCCGGCGATCCCCGCGCATGGCCGCGGGCGATTTCCGGGGCGGCATGCGTTATCGCCCCCTTGAAGGAGCCTGATGAGCAAGGTTATTGAGTACGACGAGACCGCGCGGCGCGCGATCGAGGCCGGCGTCAACGCGCTCGCCGATGCGGTCCGGGTGACCCTGGGGCCGCGCGGCCGCCACGTGGTGCTGGCCAAGGCGTTCGGCGGCCCGGCGGTCACCAACGACGGCGTGACCGTCGCGCGCGAGATCGAGCTGGAGGACCCGTTCGAGAACCTGGGCGCGCAGCTGGTGAAGTCGGTGGCCACCAAGACCAACGACGTGGCGGGCGACGGCACCACCACCGCGACCGTGCTGGCGCAGGCGCTGGTCAAGAGCGGGCTGCGCCTGGTCGCCGCCGGCGCCAACCCGATCGAGCTGGGCCTGGGCATCGGCAAGGCGGCCGACGCAGCGTCCGAGGCGTTGCTGGCGGCGGCCACCCCGGTGTCCGGCAAGGACGGGATCGCCCAGGTGGCGACGGTGTCGTCGCGCGATGAGCAGCTCGGCGAGCTGGTCGGCGAGGCGATGACCAAGGTCGGCACCGACGGCGTGGTCAGCGTGGAAGAGTCCTCGACGCTGAACACCGAGCTGGAGTTCACCGAGGGCGTCGGGTTCGACAAGGGTTTCCTGTCGGCGTACTTCGTCACCGATTTCGATGCGCAGGAAGCCGTGCTGGACGACCCGGTCATCCTGCTGCACCAGGAAAAGATCAGCTCGCTGCCCGACCTGCTGCCCATGCTGGAGAAGGTCGCCGAGTCGGGCAAGCCGCTGTTGATCATCGCCGAGGACGTCGAGGGCGAGGCCCTGGCGACGCTGGTGGTCAACTCGATTCGCAAGACGCTCAAGGCGGTTGCGGTGAAGGCGCCCTTCTTCGGCGACCGGCGCAAGGCCTTCCTCGAGGACCTCGCGGTGGTCACCGGCGGTCAGGTGGTCAACCCCGACGCCGGGCTGGTGCTGCGCGAGGTCGGCACCGACGTGCTGGGCTCGGCCCGCCGCGTGGTGGTCAGCAAGGACGAGACCATCATCGTCGACGGCGGCGGCGCCAAGGACGCGGTCGCCGACCGGATCAAGCAGCTGCGCGCCGAGATCGAGAAAAGCGATTCCGAGTGGGACCGCGAGAAGCTGCAGGAGCGGCTGGCCAAGCTGGCCGGCGGTGTGGCCGTCATCAAGGTGGGTGCCGCCACCGAGACCGCGCTCAAGGAACGCAAGGAGAGCGTCGAGGATGCCGTCGCGGCCGCCAAGGCCGCCGTCGAGGAGGGCATCGTCGCCGGCGGCGGGTCGGCGCTCATCGGCGTGCGCAGTGCCCTCAAGGAACTGCGCGACTCGCTGTCCGGCGATCAGGCGGCCGGCGTCGAGGTGTTCTCCGAAGCCCTTGCGGCACCGCTGTACTGGATCGCCGCCAACGCCGGCCTGGACGGCGCCGTCGCGGTGAGCAAGGTCAGCGAGTTGCCGGCCGGGCACGGGCTCAACGCGGCGACGCTGAGCTACGGCGACCTGGTCGCCGACGGCGTGATCGACCCGGTCAAGGTGACGCGCTCAGCGGTGCTCAACGCCGCGTCGGTGGCGCGGATGGTGCTGACCACCGAGACGGCCGTCGTCGACAAGCCCGCCGAGGAGCACGACGACCACGGCCACGGGCATGGGCACGGTCACGGGCATCACCACCATCACTAGTTCGGTAGCGCGAAGCACCCCGGCCCCGGCGGCCGGGGTGCTTTCGTGTGCGGGGGTACGACCTCGAACTTCGCGAGGCGAGGACCGGCAAGCGCATCACTGGCAGCGGTGGATGGTCCCGCCGCCCCCCGCTCGTACCGCTAACTGATCAAACGCCGGCGATCACGATGACCACGCCCGCCACGATCGCCACCGCCAGCGACAGCAACAGGAAGCTAACGAAATTCTCCTTCGCCGCGGCGGCCTCGTGGTCGGCCGCCGCGATGGGCGCGAACCGGCGCCCAGCCCCCCACGCCGCCGCGAGCAGCGTCGCCAGCCAGTTCGCGTAGGCGGCGTACACGATCAGCGCGACCGCCGCCACGCCCCAAGAGTGGGACAGGTGCAGGTGCGGCCAGAGCAGGCCGAGCAGCACGAGGAACATCCCGTTGAGGACGGCCTCGAGGTGGCTCGACAGCGCCATGCGGGGGTTCTTCAGCACCGGGACGGCGAAGCCGGTCAGCAGGCCGACGAGGAACAGGACCAACCCGAGGATGAACAGCATCGTCTGCATGTCAGCAGGGTAGGGGCGCCGGGGCGCACCCGCCCCCGCTTCGCGAAACAGCAACCATCGCCAGCGGTGTCGGCGCGTCGGCGCCGAGGTTTATGTGTCGCGGGCGGTCGGACGCGCGTCAGGGGCTGGGCGGGAGGCTGGGCGGAGTCGTCACGGTCGTGGTCGGCAGCGTGGACGTGGACGCCGGGGTGCTGGTGACCGTCACGGTGCTCGTGCTCGTCGACGGCGGCGGCACCTCGGTGGTGGTGGTGCTCGTCGTGACGCTGGTCGTCGTGGAGGCCGACGACGTCGTCGTCGCCGAGGCCGCGGCGAGCACACCGCAGGCCACCCGCTTGCCGGACTCGCCGGTGGCGCTGCCGGTCAAATTGTCCGCCGTCTGGTGGATGATCAGCGCGGTGCCCGAGCTGTTTCGCAGGTCGGAAGCGGTGAGCAGGTTGGTGGTGGTGACGAGTTTCGCCGAGCCGTCATTGCGGACCTGCAACGCGGTCAGGTCGCCGCTGGCGGGGAAACCCGTGTGGTCGGGCGCCTGGTAGACGCTTCCGGCGGAGTTGAAGTCGCCGGTCGCGCCACCGCCGGGCGCGGCCGAATTGGCCTCGCATTTGCCCACCGAGTGGATTTGCAGCCCGTGGAACCCTGGGCTGAGGACCTGGTTCGGGCCGGCCTCCACGGTCACCGTCGCATAGCCGTTCGCGAAATCGATGGTGGCGTTGGCGACCTGATTGCCGTCGGCGCTCTTGAGCTGCGTGGTTATTCGCTCCGAACCGGGCGGAGCGCTGGACGACGTCGACGTGGCGCCCTGGCCGCCCTGCTGGTTTGCGCAAGCCGCCAACGGCGCGATGGTGGCGGCAAGCGCCGCGGTCGCGAAGGATACGCCCTTTTTCATGGGCGGGTCGTACCCGAATTGGCGCCGATCGAAACGGGAACTCAGGCCGAGCGGCGGATGCCGCGCGTGCGGCCGATGTCGCCCTTCAGCAGTAGGTCACGCTCGGACTCGGACAGGCCGCCCCAAACGCCATAGGGCTCACCGACTTCGAGGGCGTGCGAACGGCACTCCTGGATGACCGGGCACTGCCGGCACATCTCCTTGGCGCGCAGCTCGCGCTGCATGCGGGCGCGGCCGCGTTCACCGTCGGGGTGGAAGAACATCGACGAGTCAACGCCGCGGCACAAGCCCTGCAATTGCCAATTCCAGATGTCGGCGTTGGGTCCAGGTAGCTGCTCCGGCTGTGGCATTGGTGTTTCCCTCTCTGCACGGCACGCCCAGTAAGGTCAGGTCCGCGAAGCGATTGTGCAACTGAAATGAAGCGGCGTCACCGATGACTACCCGTCATGTGTAGACGTTAGGGCGGACGGCGAATTTGCGTCAATAGCCATTTAGCCCGGCAAAGTATGTAATGGTTATAAAAGAATTAACGCCGCGTTCATCTGCCGAGCATTGGCGAAACACGCACCGTGCTACCAGGCACTTGACCGAATCGAGATTTCCCAGCTCACGGGCGGAGGGAGGGCCGACCGCGATTAATACAGGACCTATTGTGATTAACAGTTCGGTAACGCGATCACCACAAACTGTTTACTACCATCGTCGTGATTGAAACTCGTCACACTTCCGTGATTGGCCGAAACATGGCGGCCGCGGCGTTCGGTGACCGGCCGGGGGCCTGGCCGCTGCCGACGGCGGTCACGCCGGAGGAATTGTGGCTGCGTGCGGTCGCGGCCGGCGGGCAGGGCCGCTACGGGAGCGCCTATTGCGACCTGGCCGCGCTGCGTCGCAGCGCTCCCGCCGGGCCGCTGGTCTCGCTGGCCCACAGCACGCAGGGATCCTTTCTGCGCCAACTCGGTTGGCACGCCGCGGCGCGCGGCTGGGACGGGCGCGCCCTGGCGCTGGCGGGCGCGGACCGCGAGTCCCGAGCCGACGCCCTGATCGGGTTGGCGGCCGACGCGCTGGGCGTCGGCCGGTTCGCGGCCGCGGCGGCATTGCTCACCCGGGCCGACGCGGAGCTGAGCGCCGGACCGGTGCCGGACCGGCAGCCGGTGCGGCGCTGGTGGGTGGCCGCCGAGCTGGCGATGGCCCGGGGCGACGGCGAACTCGCCGTCCGCCATGCGAACGAGGCGGCGCGGCTGGCGGGCGCGATGGTCGTGCCGTCGGCGCGGCACGCGGTCAAGAGCGAGGTGGTGCTGGCGGCCGCCCTGTGCACCGCCGGGGCCGTCGAGCGCGCCCGTGCGGTGGCCGAGGCGGCGCTGGACGCCACGGGCCGCCTGGGGCTCGTTCCCCTTCGATGGGCGTTGGCGTGCTTGCTGATTGATCTCGGAAGCGTCACGTTATCGACGCGGCAGCTGCACGAAATTCGCGATGTCTGCGCAGGCCACGTGCGGCGCGCCGGTGCGACGTGGCGTTCCGCTTGAAATGGCCCCGCGCCCGTTATTGTCAATGCGTTAGTTAGCCCGGTTAGCCCGCGATGTGCCCGGTTCGTAACGTTGGAGATACCGCCGTCGATGACAATTCAAGGGGATCGTCTCGACGCCGTGGTGGCCAAGGCCGTGGCGGGGGACCGTAACGCACTACGGGAGGTGCTGGAGACCATCCGTCCGATTGTCGTGCGCTATTGCCGCGCGCGGGTCGGGACAGTCGAGCGGGGTGGCCTGTCAGCGGATGACGTGGCACAGGAGGTGTGCTTGGCGACTATCACGGCGCTGCCGCGTTACCGGGACCGCGGACGGCCCTTCCTCGCGTTCCTGTACGGCATCGCGGCGCACAAGGTCGCGGACGCCCATCGCGCCGCCGGCCGTGACCTGTCCTACCCCACCGAGATCATCCCCGAGCGTTGGTCGTCCGACGCCGGCCCGGAACAGCGGGCCATCGAAGCCGATTCGGTGAGCCGGATGAGCGAACTGCTCGAGATCCTGCCCGCCAAGCAGCGCGAGATCCTGATCCTGCGTGTGGTCGTCGGCCTGTCGGCCGAGGAGACCGCGTCCGCCGTCGGCAGCACCACCGGTGCGGTTCGGGTGGCCCAGCACCGGGCGCTGTCCCGGCTCAAGTCCGAGATGATCGCGGCAGGTGACTGTGCCTGAACCCCTGGACGAATTCGCCCGCACCGATCTGCTCCTCGACGCGCTCGCCGAGCGGCGACCGGTGCACGTCGGCGACCCCGACGTCGACGCGATGGCGACCCTGCTGGAGGACTGGCGCGACAACCTGCGCTGGCCGCCCGCCAGCGCGCTGGTGTCGGCGGAAGAGGCCGTCGCGGCCCTGCGCACCGGACTGGCCGACCGCCGGCGCAGCCGGCGCGGGCTGGCGGCCATCGGATCGGTGGCCGCGGCGCTGCTGGTGATGAGCGGCTTCGGCGCCATGGTGGTCGAGGCCCGTCCCGGCACCACGCTGTACGGGCTGCACGCCATGTTCTTCGACCAGCCGCGAGTCAACGAGAAACATCAGGCCCTGCTGTCCGCGAGGGCCGACCTGGCCAAGGTGCAGGAGTCGATCGACGCGGGCCGGTGGGACCAGGCGCGCAACCAGCTGACCGAGGTGAGCAGCCTGGTCCAGTCGATCGACGACCCCGCCGGCAAACAGGAGCTGACCAACCAGCTGAAACTCTTGAATCTGCGGCTCCAGTCGCGCAATCCGAACGCGACCCTGCCGCCCTCGGTGAACGCGCCGTCGGCGTGGTCGGCGCCGCCCGCGGCCGCCACACCCTCCGCGGCTTCGCAAGGCCCGTCAGAGCCGGTCTCGCCGAGCCAGTCGTGGAGCAAGCAGCGGCATCACGGGCTGACACCCGGCCCGTCGGCGGTGATTCCGGACACGCCCTAGCGGCGCCCTAGCGGCGGTCTACCGGCGGTATCCGTCGACGTCCGAGGTGGCCTCGTTGAGCGAGGCGTCGGCGTAGCCGCGGCAGTAATCCCACGTCACGTAGGCGTCCGGCTCGGGGTCGTAGGCCGGCTCGTGCGGGCGGACGGTGCCGTCGATCAGCAGCTGCAGCAGGTTCGCGCGCAGCATGTCCCAGTCGTGGTAGTGGTCCTGCTGGCATTCGTCGCAGCACACCACGAGTCCGCGAATTCCCTTGTGCGCCAGCAGGGCCTCGTAGACCGCCAGGTCGGCGAGGTCGGCCTCGACCGCCATCCGCTCCTGGGCGTCCAGGGGCTGCCCCGGCTCTACGGCTTCCAGCGCCGCCGATGGATCGCAGGGGTCGTCGGCGAAGGGGTCGGGCGGCAAACCCGGTGGGAGGTGATCGCGCACGCACACTAGCCTACGCAGCCGGGCAGGGATAACGCCAGCAGGGAAGCCGCCCGTCGTTTCCCCGTCGTTTGGCGCCCGCGGCGCGCCCCCGGCAAGCGGTCGAGGGGGCGGGCGAGCCGATAGGATGGGAAGCTCACGCCGCATCGTATGGAGGGCCCCACCGATGACCCGTGGCATGTCCCACCTGGAAGACAGCTCCGACCTCGTCGGCAGCCCCTACGTGCGCGACCCGCGGATCGGCGGACTGGTCGACGACCCGGTGCCGACCGGGGGTGACGACCCGCACAAGGTCGCGATGCTGGGCCTCACCTTCGACGACGTGCTGTTGCTGCCCGCCGCCTCCGACGTCGTTCCGGCCACCGCGGACACGTCCAGCCAACTCACCAAGAAGATCCGGCTCAAGGTGCCGCTGGTGAGCTCCGCGATGGACACCGTCACCGAGTCGCGGATGGCGATCGCGATGGCCCGGGCCGGCGGCATGGGCGTGCTGCACCGCAACCTTCCCGTCGCCGAACAGGCCGGGCAGGTCGAGATGGTGAAGCGCTCGGAGGCCGGCATGGTCACCGACCCGGTCACCTGCCGCCCGGACAACACCCTGGCGCAGGTGGACGCGCTGTGCGCCCGGTTCCGGATCTCGGGCCTGCCGGTGGTCGACGACGCCGGGGCGCTGGTCGGCATCATCACCAACCGCGACATGCGGTTCGAGGTCGACCAGACCCGCAAGGTCGCCGAGGTGATGACCAAGGCGCCGCTGATCACCGCCCAGGAGGGTGTCAGCGCCGACGCCGCGCTGGGCCTGTTGCGGCGCAACAAGATCGAGAAGCTGCCCGTGGTCGACGGCCACGGCCGCCTCACCGGGCTGATCACCGTCAAGGACTTCGTCAAGACCGAACAGCACCCGCTGGCCACCAAGGACAGCGACGGCCGGCTGCTGGTCGGCGCCGCCGTCGGCGTCGGCGGGGACGCCTGGGTCCGCGCGATGATGCTGGTCGACGCCGGGGCTGACGTGCTGATCGTGGACACCGCGCACGCGCACAACCGGCTGGTGCTCGACATGGTCGGCAAGCTCAAGGCCGAGGTGGGCGAGAAGGTCGAGGTGATCGGCGGGAACGTCGCCACCCGGTCGGCGGCCCTGGCGCTAATCCACGCGGGCGCGGACGCGGTCAAGGTCGGCGTGGGTCCGGGCTCGATCTGCACCACCCGGGTGGTCGCCGGGGTCGGCGCGCCGCAGATCACCGCGATCTTGGAAGCCGTAGCGGCCTGTCGTCCTTCCGGCGTGCCGGTGATCGCCGACGGCGGACTGCAGTATTCCGGCGACATCGCCAAGGCCCTGGCCGCCGGCGCCTCGACCGCCATGCTGGGTTCGCTCCTGGCCGGCACCGCCGAGGCCCCCGGCGAGCTGATCTTCGTCAACGGCAAGCAGTTCAAGAGCTACCGCGGCATGGGTTCGCTGGGCGCCATGGCGGGCCGGGGCGGCGCGGGAGGCGGGGCGAAGTCGTACTCCAAGGACCGCTACTTCGCCGACGACGCGCTGAGCGAGGACAAGCTGGTGCCCGAGGGCATCGAGGGGCGGGTGCCGTTCCGCGGCCCGCTGTCCTCGGTGATCCACCAGCTCACCGGCGGCCTGCGCGCCGCGATGGGCTACACCGGCTCGCCCACCATCGAGGCGCTGCAGCAGGCGCAGTTCGTCCGGATCACCTCGGCCGGGCTGCGCGAAAGCCATCCGCACGACGTCGCCATGACCGTCGAAGCGCCGAACTACTTCGCGCGCTGAGGCCGGCATGGTCGAAATCGGGATGGGCCGCAACGCCCGTCGCACCTATGAACTGAGCGAAGTCAGCATCGTGCCGTCGCGGCGCACCCGGTCATCGCAGGACGTGTCCACCGCCTGGCAGCTCGACGCGTACCGCTTCGAGATCCCGGTGGTGGCCCACCCGACCGACGCGCTGGTGTCGCCGGAGTTCGCCATCGAGCTCGGCCGCCTCGGCGGGCTGGGCGTGCTCAACGGCGAGGGGCTGATCGGCCGGCACGCCGACGTCGAGGCGAAGATCGCGCAGCTCGTCGAGGCCGCCACCAAAGAGCCGGAACCGTCCGCGTCGATCCGGCTGCTGCAGGAGCTGCACGCCGCGCCGCTGAACCCCGACCTGTTGGGTTCGGCCGTCGCCCGCATCCGGGAGGCCGGGGTGACCACGGCGGTGCGGGTCAGCCCGCAGAACGCCCAGGCGCTGACCCCGGTGCTGCTGCAGGCCGGCATCGACCTGCTGGTCATCCAGGGCACCATCGTGTCGGCCGAGCGGGTGGCCAGCGACGGGGAACCGCTGAACCTCAAGACCTTCATTTCCGAGCTCGACGTCCCGGTGGTGGCCGGCGGGGTGCTCGACCACCGCACCGCGCTGCACCTGATGCGCACCGGCGCCGCCGGCGTCATCGTCGGCTACGGCTCCACCCGGGGTGTGACCACCAGCGACGAGGTGCTGGGCATCAGCGTGCCGATGGCCACCGCGATCGCCGACGCGGCCGCCGCGCGGCGCGAATACCTCGACGAGACGGGCGGCCGCTACGTGCACGTGCTGGCCGACGGCGACATCCACACCTCCGGCGAGCTGGCCAAGGCGATCGCCTGCGGGGCCGACGCGGTGGTGCTCGGCACGCCGCTCGCCGAATCCGCCGAGGCGCTGGGGGAGGGCTGGTTCTGGCCGGCCGCGGCGGCGCACCCGTCGTTGCCGCGCGGCGCGCTGCTGCAGATCGCGCTCGGCGAGCGCCCGCCGCTCGAGCGGGTGCTCAACGGGCCCTCCGACGACCCGTTCGGTTCGCTGAACCTGGTCGGTGGCCTGCGCCGGTCGATGGCCAAGGCCGGCTATTGCGACCTCAAGGAGTTCCAGAAGGTCGGGCTGACCGTCGGAGGCTGACGGCGGGTGTCCCGCTCGGCGCGCCGCGGGGGCCCCGGGGCCGCCGCCCCCTTGCGAGCGTCACGCCAGAGTGACGGCCGCGGTCCAGCGCCACGCTGGCGTGACGCTCGGTGCGAGAGGCACCCAGGGGTCACTGGCTCGTTACCCGTGAGTAAGGCCATACTGGTGCGATGAAGCCGGATTACGACGTTCTGATCATCGGTTCGGGTTTCGGAGGCAGCGTCAGCGCGCTGCGGCTGACCGAAAAGGGCTACCGCGTAGGCGTATTGGAGGCCGGGCGGCGCTTCGCCGACGAGGACTTCGCCGAGACCTCCTGGGACCTGCGCAAGTTCCTGTGGGCGCCGCGGCTGGGTTGCTACGGCATCCAGCGGATCCATCCCTTGAAGAACGTGCTGATCCTGGCCGGCGCCGGGGTGGGCGGCGGCTCCCTGAACTACGCCAACACGCTGTACGTGCCGCCGGAGCCGTTCTTCAAAGACCGGCAGTGGTCGCACATCACCGACTGGCGCGACGAGCTGATGCCGCACTACGAGCAGGCGAAACGGATGCTCGGGGTGGTCACGAACCCGACCTTCACCGACGCCGACCGCGTCCTCAAGGAGGTCGCCGACGAGATGGGCTGCGGTGACACCTTCGTGCCCACCCCGGTGGGGGTGTTCTTCGGGCCCGACGACACCAAGACGCCGGGCAAGACCGTGCCGGACCCGTACTTCGGCGGCGCCGGCCCGGAGCGCACCGGCTGCCTGGAGTGCGGCTGCTGCATGACGGGGTGTCGCTACGGCGCCAAGAACACGCTGCTGAAGAACTACCTCGGCCTCGCCGAATCCGCCGGCGCGCAAGTGATCCCGATGACGACGGTGAAGGGCTTCGGTCAGCGGCCGGACGGGCTGTGGGAGGTCCGCACCGTGCGCACCGGCAGCTGGCTGCGCCGGGACCGGCGCACCTACACCGCGACGCACCTGATCCTGGCCGCGGGCACCTGGGGCACCCAGCACCTGCTGTTCAAGATGCGCGACACGGGCAGGTTGCCGCGCCTGTCCGGGCGCCTGGGCGTGCTGACCCGCACCAACTCCGAGTCCATCGTCGGCGCCGGGAAGCTCGAGGTCGACCCGAACCTGGACCTGACGCACGGCGTGGCCATCACGTCGTCGATCCACCCGACCGCCGACACCCACGTCGAACCCTGCCGCTACGGCAAGGGCTCCAACGCGATGGGCCTGCTGCAGACGCTGATGACCGACGGCAGCGGGCCGGGGGGCACGGACGTCCCCCGCTGGAAGCAGCTGCTGGACCAGGCCCGCGAGGACCCGCGCCGCATGATGCGGATGCTCAACGTCCACCAGTGGAGCGAGCGCACCCTGATCGCGCTGGTCATGCAGCACCTGGACAACTCGATCACCACCTTCACCAAACGCGGCAAGCTGGGCATCCGCTGGTACACCAGCAAGCAGGGCCACGGCGACCCGAACCCGTCCTGGAATCCCGTCGGGAACAAGGTCACCCGGCGCATCGCCGAGAAGATCGACGGCGTGGCCGGCGGCACCTGGGGCGAACTGTTCAACATCCCGCTGACCGCGCACTTCCTCGGCGGCGCGGCGATCGGCGACAGCCCCGAGCACGGGGTCATCGACCCCTACCACCGGGTCTACGGCTACCCCACGATGTTCGTGGTGGACGGCGCCGCGATCTCGGCGAACCTGGGTGTCAACCCGTCGCTGTCGATCACCGCGCAGGCCGAACGGGCCGCGTCGCTGTGGCCGAACAAGGACGAGGACGATCAGCGCCCACCGCAGGGGCAGCCCTACCGCCGGTTGGACCCGATCGCGCCGGGGCACCCGGTGGTGCCCCTCGACGCACCGGGTGCCCTGCGCTGGTTGCCGATCACGCCGGCGCGGTCGACCGG
>NZ_GG770553.1:1666181-1677559 GCF_000164135.1 Mycobacterium parascrofulaceum ATCC BAA-614
TCGCGATCGCCTCGCTGGTTGGTCGGTCGGCGACCCGCGGCGCTGGGCTACGCCTAGCTTGCGATCGCCTCGAGCGGGGCGCCGCTGACCACCCGGCTGCGCTCGCCGTGCACGTCGACGGGCACGTCGCCCATCAGCGTGACGCGGTGCATCAGCCGGGGCTGGTCGTCGTAGTCGTCGATGGCCCGGTGCTGGGTGGCGCGGTTGTCCCAGATGGCGACGTCACCCGGCGCCCAGCTCCAGCGAATGGTGTTCTCGGGCACCGTGATTCGTCGCTGCAACAGTTCCAGCAGCACGCTTGACTCGTAGCTGTCCAGGCCGACGAAGCCGCGCACGAAATCTCCCAACAACAGCGCGCGCTCGCCGGTCTCGGGGTGCACCCGCACCACCGGGTGTTCCGTCCGGAAGTCCGGCTTTTCGAAGACCTGGCGGAACGTCCGCTGGGCGTCGCTCATCGCCCGCACCGATTCCTCGGTCACGTAGTCGTAGCGGTTGCTGTGCAGGGCCCACAGGTTCTCGACCAGGCCCTTGAGCGCATCGGGCAGTGCCTCGTAGGCGGCGGCGGTGTTGGTCCACAGCGTTGTCCCGCCGTAGCGCGGCAGGGTGACCGCCCGCAGGATCGAGGCGGCCGGGTAGTTCGCGACGAAGGTGACGTCGGTGTGCCAGCGGTTCGCCTTGCCGTATTCGGAGTTGATCGGCGTGATCACCGGCGCGTTCTTGGCGGCCAGCAGTTCGGCGGCCGGGTGGCCGACGGGTGTGCCCAGCCGGCCCGCGAACGCCAGCTGCTGCTGGTCGTCGAGGTGGTGCTGGTGGCGGAAGAAGATCACCTTGTGGGCCAGCAGTGCGCGGCGGATCTTGTCGACCGCGGCCGGGTCGAGGTCGCCCCCGAGGCGCACCCCGTCCACCCGCGCGCCGATGCGGCTGCCGAGCTTGGTGACGGTTATCTGACCAGTCATTGTCATCAATCCTAGTGTCAAGGGGCGTAGTCAACTGACTACATCGAGTACTGTAGTCGTATGACTACATCTTCCGCAAGGGGTCGCGCCAACATGCCCACCGGGCGGGCGGAGGTCGCCGCGGCGATCCTGGAGGCCGCCACCGACCTGTTCGCGGAGCGCGGGCCCGCCGCGACGTCGATCCGCGACATCGCCGCCCGGTCCAACGTCAACCACGGCCTGGTGTTTCGTCACTTCGGCACGAAGGACAAGCTCGTCGGCGCCGTGCTCGATCATCTGGGCGCCGACCTGAGCGCCCTGATCAGCTCCGAGCCGCCCGCCGACGTGCTGGACCGCGCCCTCGACCGGCAGATGCGCGTCATGGCCCGCACCGTGCTCGACGGGTATCCGGCGGGACAGCTGCAGACGCGCTTTCCCACCATCGCGGCGCTGCTCGACTGGGTGCTGCCGCTTCACGACAACGAGATCAAGGCGCGCCTGGCCGTCGCCAACGCCCTTGCGCTGCAATTCGGTTGGCGACTCTTCGCGCCGATCCTGCGCACGGCGACCGGGCTCGACGAGCTGACGGACGACGACATCCGCGAGGCCGCGCGGGCCGAGGTGGCGCGGATTCTCAACCCCGGCTGATGCTCACTTCTTCCGGGCCAACGCCCGGCGGTGTAGCGGCTCGCGGCCCGGCGGTTGCTGCGGGGTCGACAGCAGCGGCTTGCGGCCGCGCACCGCGATGGTTTTCGGCGCGTCGGTGCTCAGCGTCACCTCGTCGCCGGCGTGCCGGATGGTGAGCTGGCCGCCCGGTCCGTCGCGCACGGTGTAGGTGACGTCGGAGTGGTTGACGTCGACGGTCAGCCGGAAATCGCGCCACCGGAGCCGGAACCGCAGCCGCGAGATGCCATCGGGCAGCGCGGGATCCAGCGAGAGGATGCCCTCGTCGTCGCGCAGGCCGCCGAAGCCGCCCACCAGCGCCGTCCAGGCGCCGGCGAGCGACGCCATGTGCAAGCCGTCGCGGGTGTTGTGGTGCAGGTCGCGCAGGTCGATCAGCCCTGCCTCGTAGGCGTAGTCGTGCGCCAGCTCCAGGTGGCCCACCTCGGCGCACATCACCGCCTGGGTGCAGGCGGACAGCGACGAGTCGCGCACCATGCGCCGCTCGTAGTAATCCACGTTGCGCGCCTTCTGTTCCGGCGTGAACGCGTGGCTCTGCCACTGCATCGCCAGCACCAGGTCCGCCTGCTTGATCACCTGGGCGGGATAGAGCCGGACGTAGGCCTCGTGCAGCAGCAGCGGGTAGGTCGTGTTCTTCTCGAAGTCCCACTCGGCGAGGGTGGTGAACCCGTCGCACTGCTGGTGCACCCCCAGGCCGGCGTCGTAGGGGATGTTGGCCGCGTCGGCCGCGTCGCGCCAGGAGGCGGTCTCCTCGGTGGTGACGCCCATCGCCTCGGCCGCCTCGGGGTGGCGGTTGCAGGCGTCGGCGGCGGTGCGCAGGTTGTGCGCGGCCATCAGATTGGTGAAGACGTTGTCGCGCACGATCGCCGTGTACTCGTCGGGACCGGTGACGCCGTCCAGGTGCCAGACGCCGTGCCGGTCGTGATGGCCGAGGGAGAGCCAGAGCCGGGCGGTCTCGACGAGAACCCCGAGGCCGCACTGCTTTTCGAGTTCCTCGTCGCCGGTGACGATGCGGTACCGCTCGAAGGCCATGGCGATGTCGGCGTTGATGTGCCAGGCCGCGGTGCCGGCCGGCCAGTAGGCCGAACACTCCTGCCCGCGGATGGTCCGCCACGGGAAGCTGGCGCCCTCGAGGCCCAGTTCGGCCGCCCGTTCCTTGGCCAGGTCCAGGGTGGACGCCCGCCACCGCAGCGCGTCGGCCACCGCGTGCGGCGCGGTGTAGGTGAGCACCGGCAGCACGTAACCCTCGGTGTCCCAGAAGGCGTGGCCGTCGTAGCCGGTTCCGGTGAGCCCCTTGGCCGGGATCGCGCGCCGCTCGGCGCGCGCTGGCCTGCAGCAGGTGAAAGAGCCCGAACCGCACCGCCTGCTGGGATTCGGGGTCGCCCTCGACCTCGACGTCCGCGCTGTCCCAGAAGTCGTCCAGGTACGCCCGCTGCGAATTCAGCAGCCCCTGCCACCCGCTGTAGCGGGCGCTGTGGATGGCGGCCGCCGCCTGGTCGCGCAGCGCCGGGCGCGAGCGCATGCTCGACCAGCCGTACGCCAGGTACTTGACGAGGCGCAGTTTCTGCCCGGCGCGCAGCCCGCAGATCACGGTGGTGCGCGCCAGGTCTTCGCGGGCGTCGGTGCTGCACTCGACGCGGCCGGGGACGTCGATCTCGTGGTCCATCGCGGCCGACATCATCAGGGCGCTGCTGCGGGTGCGGTGCATGAGAAGCGCTCCGGTGTCGGTGTTTTCGTGGTCGACGGCCACCAGCGGGTTCTCCAGGATGGCCGACACCCGCGGGTCGCCCGAGGTCTGCGGCTGGTCCTCGTTGGTGACCAGTTCGGACTGCACCGTCACGCGGACGAAATCGCCGACCGCCTCCACGACGTATTCGATGGCGGCCACACCGCGCTGGGCCAGCGACACCAGCCGGGTGGACACCAGCTTGATCTCCTTGCCCGCGGGGGAGCGCCAGTGCGCGCGCCGCGTCATCGTTCCGGCGCGCAGGTCCAGAGTCCGCTCGTGCGAGAGCAATTCGCCGTAGCGGACGTCGAACGGCTCGTCCTCGACCAGCAGGCGGATGATCTTGCCGTTGGTGACGTCGACGATCGTCTGCCCGGCCTCGGGGTAGCCGTAGCCGGCCTCGGCGTAGGGCAGCGGCCGGATCTCGTAGAAGGAGTTCAGGTAGGTGCCGGGCAGGCCGTAGGGCTCGCCCTCGTCGAGGTTGCCGCGCAGCCCGATGTGCCCGTTGGACAGGGTGAACAGGGATTCGGACTGGGCCAACAGGTTCAGGTCGAGCTTCGTTTCACTCACATGCCAGGGATCGACGGGGAAGGCTTCGTCGTCGATCATGACTGCAGCAGCTCGGCGAGGTCGGTGACCACCACGTCGGCGCCGTTGCGGCGCAGATCGTCGGCCTGGCCCACCCGGTCGACGCCCACCACGTAACCGAAGTTACCGGCATGGCCGGCCTGCACCCCGGAGATGGCGTCCTCGAACACGGCCGCGGCGTCGGCGCCCACGCCGAGCAACTCGGCCCCCCGCAGGTAGGAGTCCGGCGCCGGCTTGCCGGCGATGTGCTCATCGCGCAGCGTGACACCGTCCACCCGCTGCTGGATGAACCGGTCCAGACCGGTGATCTCGAGGACGTCGCGGGTGTTGGCGCTCGAGGACACCACGGCGATGCCCAGACCGGCCGCCGCGACCGCCTCCAGGTATTTGCGCGATCCCTCGAAGACCTCGACGCCGTCCTGGCGCAGGACGCGCTGGAACATGTCGTTCTTGCGGTTGCCCAGGCCGTAGACCGTCTCGGCGTCGTCCGGGTCGTCGGGGCTGCCGTCGGGCAGGTCGATCCCGCGGCTGGCCAGAAACGACCGGACCCCGTCCTCGCGCTTCTTGCCGTCCACATAGGTGCGGTAGTCGGCCGCCGCGTCGAAGGGGACGAATTTCTCCCCGGTGCGCTTGGCCCGGTCGGACAGGTAGTCGTCGAACATGGCCTTCCAGGCCTTGGTGTGCACGCTGGCCGTGTCGGTGAGCACACCGTCGAGGTCGAACAGGCAGGCATGCACCTTCTCGGGCAGACCCAGCATGGTGGACCTCGCTTCCTGGTCTTGACGGACTAGTGCAGCGATACCCACTCCACCACGCAGACATGTCTGTCGCCAAACGTTCACCCGTGCGTGGCCGCGGCGACCCCCTGGACGGCTCGCAGGCGCCCGTCCGCCAGGGCGGCGGTCAGGTTCTCGACCTTCCGGTCGAAGTCGGTGACGAAGGCGTGCAGGCCGAGCGGGTCGGCCGGCCGGGCCAGCAGCGCCCGCATGAACTCGGCCGCCTGCCCGGTCAGGTCGTCCCAGTGCTCGACGGCGAACCCGGCGGACTCGATGACGGCGCGCAACTCGCCGGGGGTGACCAGGTGGCTGCGATCGGGTTCGTCGGCCCACGGCAGCGGATACCCCAGCGTGCCGCCATCCCCAATAGCGATGTCCCACAACGCAATCCGTCCTCCGGCCGCCAGCACCCGGCGCACCTCGGAGTACAGGCGCGCCTTGTCGGCGACGTTCATCTGCACGTGCTGGCTGATCACGACGTCGAACGCGCCATCGGCGAAGGGCAGTGCGGTGACGTCGGCCCGCCGCACGGATATCCGGTCGCCGAGCCCGACCAGGCCGTTGAGCCAACGGCTGGTCTCGCAGTACTCGTCGGTGAGGTCGACGGCCGCCACGGTGCAGCCGCACCGGTCGGCGACGTAGCGGGCGGTGCCGCCGATCCCGCTGCCCGCGTCGAGCACCCGGCTTTCGCCGCTGACGCGGGCGAGTTCCACCAGCCGGCTGGTGGCGACGCGGCCCATGGTGTGAAAGTCCTCCACCATGGCCAGGTCGGCGGGCGCCAGGCTCCCGAGGTCTTTACCCGCGGCGATCAGCGCCCGTTCGATGTTGGGCCGGGACAGGCCGGTCGAGTACTGCCTCTGGATGGTGTCGTTCATCGGTGGATCTCCGTCCAGGCCGTGATCAGCGGGGGCATCATGACGAGGACGCCGGCCGCGATGGGGAGACCACCCGCATGCCCGGGCGCAGTCCGGCGAGCCGAAGCGCGTGCTCGGTGTAGTCGTTGTACAACCGGCCCTGCAGGATGAGCCGCCGCACCTCCACGTCGGCGTGGCCGAGGACGTATGTGCTCGTGCTCATGCGATTGCCCTTTCGGTTTGACGTGCCGGCAACAACCAGCCGACGACGATCGCGGCGCCGAGCGCGATGGCGGCGCAGACCAGCGAGCTCACCTGGAGGCCGTCCAGGAACGCGCGGTCGACCGCGGCACGGACGGCACCCGCGCGTTGCGCCGGCAGCTGCTGGATCACCCTGTGCGCCAGCGCCATTGAATGGCGCATGGCGTCGGCGGGCAGCCCGGTCAGCGCCTCCGCCCCCAGGTGTCCCGAGTACACCGACGCGAAGATGCTGCCGGCGATGGCGACGCCGAGGGTGCCCCCGAGTTCGCGCGTGGTGTCGTTGACGGCCGAGCCCACCCCGGCCTTGTCGGCGGACAACGACCCCATGATCGCCTCGGTGGCCGGCGAGACGGTCAGGCCGAGGCCGCCGCCGAGCAGCAGCATCTGCGTGGCGATCTGGGTGTACGGCGTGGCGGCGTCGGCGGTGGACGCCCACGCCAGCCCGGTGGCGAAGACGGTGAGTCCGGCGGCGACGACCGCGGTGGTGCCCGCCCGTTCCACCAGCCGGGGTCCCGCGATGCTGGCCAACGCGATGGAGGCGGCGACCGGCAGCAGCCGCACCCCGCTCTGAAAAGCGGTGTAGTCCTTGACGAATTGGAAGTACTGGGTGATGACGAAGATGAAGCCGAACAACGTCAGGAAGCCCGCGGTCACGGCCAGGCTACCGCCGGAGAACCGGCGGTTTCCGAACACCGAGACGTCCAGCATCGGGTGGGTGCTGTGCCGCTCCCATAGCGCGAAGGCGGCCAGAACCGTTGCAGCCGAGGCAAAGCCGATCGTGGTCCGCCCGTTGGTCCATCCCGAGGTGGGCGCCTCGATGACCGTGTAGACCAGCGTCGTGATGCCGGCCGCGGACAGGATCAGGCCGGGAATGTCGAGGCGCGGCGCCGCCGGGTCGCGCGAGGTCGGCACGAACAGGACGCCGCCGGCGATGGCCAGCGCGGCGATCGGGATGTTCACCATGAAGACCGAGCCCCACCAGAAGTGTTCGAGCAGCCAGCCGCCGCTGATCGGCCCGACGGCGACCCCGACGCCGACCATCGCCGCCCACAGGCCGATCGCCTTGGCCCGGTCCGCCGCCTCGGTGAAGATGTTGGTGATCAGGCCCAGCGTGGTCGGGAATATCACGGCCGCGCCCACTCCCATGGCGGCGCGGGCCGCGATCAACTGGGCGGCCGAATCGGTATGCGCCGCAACGGCGGAGGTTACGGCGAACAGCGCCAGCCCGGAGTTCAACCAGCCCCGCCTGCCGAAGCGGTCGCTGAGGCTCCCCGCGGAGAGCAACAGCCCGGACATCACCAGGGTGTAGGCGTCGACGATCCATTGCAGCTGGGCGGTGTCGGCGCCGAGTTCGCGGGACAGGGTCGGCAGCGCGACGTTGACGATGGTGGCGTCGACGCTGATGACGAAGACACCGAGGCAGATGACGGCCAGTGCGGCGATGGGGCGGTTCCGTAGGAGGGGCTCGGTACGCATGAACAAGACGCTAAAGTTTATAGACAAATAAATCAAGCGAATGATAGAAAATCATGTCTGCCGCTGCTAGGCTGGCCTGGTGGCGACCCGCAGGACCTACAACCAGAACTGCCCGATAGCGCTCGGTCTCGACGTCCTGGGCGAGCGCTGGACGCTGCTCATCCTGCGCGAGCTGGTCGGCGGCTCCCGCCGCTACGGCGACCTGCGCGCCGAGTTGCCCGGCATCGCAACGAATCTGCTGGCCGAGCGGCTCAAAGAACTGCAAGACGCGGGGCTCGTCGATCGGGCCGACCTGCCCGCCCCGATCGGACGGACCGTCTACACCCTCAGCGACATGGGCTGGCAGCGGGCGTTGCCCGTCTTGAGGAGCGTCGCGCTGTTCGGTCTGGACCGGTTGGACCCGGTCGGGGATGGCGCGGTGTCACCGCTCAACGGGTTTTTGGCCGGCATTCTGCTCGGCTTCGACTCTGGCGAGGCGGGCGGGTTGGAGGCGACGTGCCGGGCCGAGATCGACGGCCGGCGGTTCGACTTCGCGGTGACCCAGGGCCGCCTGGCCGGTGGTCGCGGTGAACCTGCGGTGACGATCACCGCCGGCGCGGCGGATCTGGTGACCGCCCGCCTGGGCGCGAGCGAGGCCAAGCGCGCGGCGGCGCTGCGGCGTATCACCGTGACGGGCGACCCGGCGTCCGTCGACGCGGTGCGTCACGCGTTCGCGCTGTAGGCCTGAGCGAGCAGCTCGTCGACCGACCATTGGTCGTTGGCGTGGCGACCGTGCTTGTCCGCCAGCACCCGGCCGTCCGGGGCGATCAGGAAGTCGGCGGGCAGGCCGAGGTGGCCGCCGGTGGGATGCAGATTCGTGTTGCGCAGGCCCTGACGCATCCCCGCGCCCAGCACCGCCGGGGTGAACGCTCCGGGACGCAGCACCGAGCGCGGGGATGAACCGACGCCAAATTCCGCGTAGAGCGCCTTGGTGGGATCGCCGATCACCGCGAACGGCAGGTCGCCGACGTAGTCACGCAACTCCTGATCGGTCGAGTGGAACACGACGACCTCGCGGATACCGGCCGCGGCGATCTCGTCGTGCCGGCGCACGATCGACTGCAGGTGAAGGTTGCAGATGGGACATCCGGCGAAACGCCGAAATTGCAGATGGACGAGTCGGCCGGGATCCGGAACCGGCACCGTTTCGCCCGAAACCGTACTCAGGCTCCGAGGCGCGACGACGCCGCCCCGGCCTATCGCAGTGTGCTCGCTCATGGGCTGCTCCCGTCCGATGCAGAGGTGTCTCTTCCAACCAAGAAATTCTTTGGCCGATTCCCTCGCGCAACCGACCCACTTGACGTGACGCCGGGCAATGGCGGCCCGACCGGGGCGGGGATGGACCCCCACTAAGCTGGCTGCCGTGGAAACACCCTCGCCGCGGCCCGTGTTGGTCGTCGATTTCGGCGCACAGTATGCGCAGCTGATCGCCCGGCGCGTCCGGGAGGCGCGGGTCTTCTCCGAGGTCATCCCGCACACCGCCTCGATCGAGGAGATCAAGGCCCGGCAGCCGGCGGCGCTGGTGCTCTCCGGGGGGCCGTCCAGTGTCTACGAAGAAGGCGCCCCCCAACTCGACCCGGCGGTGTTCGACCTCGGGGTGCCCGTGTTCGGCATCTGCTACGGATTCCAGGCCATGGCCCAGGCCCTGGGCGGGACCGTCGCCCACACGGGCACCAGCGAGTACGGCCGCACCGAGCTGAAAGTGGTTGGCGGCGAACTTCATTCGGGGCTGCCGACCGCCCAGCCGGTGTGGATGAGCCACGGTGACGCGGTCACGGCCGCGCCGGACGGATTCGACGTGGTCGCCAGCAGCCCGGGCGCGGTGGTGGCCGCCTTCGAGAACCGGAGCCGCCGGCTGGCCGGGGTGCAGTATCACCCCGAGGTCATGCACACCCCGCACGGGCAGCAGGTGCTCAGCCGATTCCTGCACGAGTTCGCCGGGCTGGGCGCGGAGTGGACACCGGCCAACATCGCCGGCGCGCTGGTGGAGCAGGTGCGCGAACAGATCGGCGATGGCCACGCGATCTGCGGGCTGTCCGGCGGTGTGGACTCGGCGGTGGCCGCCGCGCTGGTGCAGCGCGCCATCGGCGACCGGCTGACCTGTGTCTTCGTCGACCACGGGCTGCTGCGCGCCGGCGAGCGCGAACAGGTGCAGCGCGACTTCGTGGCCGCCACCGGCGCCAACCTGGTCACCGTCGACGCCGCGGACACCTTCCTGAAGGCCCTGTCGGGGGTGACCAACCCCGAGGGCAAGCGCAAGATCATCGGCCGCCAGTTCATCCGGGCCTTCGAGGGCGCGGTCCGGGACATCTTGAGCGCCACCGGATCTGAGGTGGATTTCCTGGTGCAGGGCACGCTGTATCCCGACGTGGTGGAATCCGGCGGGGGCAGCGGGACCGCCAACATCAAGAGCCACCACAACGTCGGCGGCCTGCCCGACGACCTGAAGTTCAAGCTCGTCGAGCCCCTGCGGTTGCTGTTCAAGGACGAGGTGCGCGCCGTCGGGCGTGAGCTTGGCCTGCCGGAGGAAATCGTTGCGCGCCAACCCTTCCCGGGCCCAGGTCTGGGCATCCGGATCGTCGGTGAGGTCACCGCGCAGCGGTTGGAGACGCTGCGCCGCGCCGACTTGATCGCGCGCGAGGAGCTCACCGCCGCCGGCCTGGACAACTTGATCTGGCAGTGCCCGGTGGTGCTGCTGGCCGACGTCCGCTCGGTCGGCGTACAGGGCGACAACCGCACCTATGGGCACCCGATCGTGCTGCGGCCGGTGTCCAGCGAGGACGCCATGACCGCCGACTGGACCCGGGTGCCCTACGAGGTGCTGGAGCGCATCTCGACCCGCATCACCAACGAGGTGCCCGAGGTCAACCGCGTGGTGCTGGACATCACCAGCAAACCCCCCGGCACCATCGAGTGGGAGTAGGTTCGGCGCGCCCGCCTTGGGCGCTGCGTGCCGCTTGGGTGCCGCTCGTCCGCGACACATAACCAGTTGCGCCGACACGCCGGCGGGGGTCGCAATGGCTTATGTCTCGCGAAGGCGCGCCGCCGTCCGCACCGCCTCCGAACGCCAAAATCGCCCCTTTGGCCCCATCCATATCGATCGCATAAAGCCGCCCCTTGCGTTTCTTGACGGTTGTCGGAGGGCGGGTGTTTACTCGCAATCAGTCGAACATACTTTCGAAAATAGTCGTGCGAGAGCGGTGGTAGGAGGTTGTCATGACTGCGGCTTTCGCCCCCGATCACCGGCCGGAAACTCGCGCCGAGCAGCTGGAATCGCTGCGCCGGCGGATGGCCGTGATCACCGGGAGGACGCCGGGGCCCGCGTCCCGACCGGCCCCCTGCGCCGACGACCTGCTCCCGGAATCGGAGTCCCGGCTGGCGTTGCCGCGGTGGCTGGCGGAGTCGCTGCCGGCGCCGCTGCCGCGCGGGACGGTGGCGGTGCTCTCGGGTGCCCGGTCGTTGCTGCTGGGCGTGGTGGCCGCGGTGACGGCGGCGGGCGGCAACGTGGCGATCGTCGGCCAGCCGGACATCGGGCTGCTGGCCGCCGCGGAGATGGGGGCGGATCTGAGCCGGGTCGCGGTGATACCGGATCCCGGAACCGATCCGGTGGAGGTGGCCGCGGTGCTCGTCGACGGCATGGACCTGGTGGTCCTCGGCCTGGGCGGGCGCCGGGTGCCGCACACCCGGGCGCGGGCGGTGGTGGCGCGGGCCCGCAACAAGGGGTGCACCGTGCTGGTCACCGACGGTGACTGGCAGGGGGCGCCCACGCGGCTGGAGGCCCGGGTCTGCGGCTACGAGATCACCCCGGCTCGCCGCCCCGGCCTCGGCCGGATCAGCCGGGTGCGGCTGCAGGTCAGCGGCGTGTGTGCGGGACGACGGGTGACCGCCCGGGCGCGGGCTGGGTGACGTCGGAGTGGCATCCCGGGTGCTGGCCATCTGGTGCATGGACTGGCCGGCGGTCGCGGCGGCCGCGGCCGCCGGCCTGTCCGCGACCGCCCCGGTGGCGGTCACGTTGGCCAATCGGGTGATCGCCTGCTCGGCG
>NZ_GG770553.1:1677847-1694564 GCF_000164135.1 Mycobacterium parascrofulaceum ATCC BAA-614
GCGGCGGCCCGGTGCCCGCAGCTGCACGTCGGCGCCGCCGACACCGACCGCGACGCTCGCCACTTCGAGGCGGTCGTTGCGGCGGTGGACGACCTGGTGCCGCGCGCCGAGGTGCTGCGGCCCGGGCTCTTGGTGCTGCCGGTGCGCGGGGCGGCCCGCTATTTCGGCTCCGAGGCCGACGCGGCCGAGCGGCTGATCGACGCGGTGGCGGTGAGTTCACTGGCCGGCGCCGAGTGTCAGGTCGGGATCGCCGACCGGTTGTCCACCGCGGTCTTCGCCGCGCGGGCGGGCCGGATCGTCCCGGCGGGCGGCGACGCGAAGTTCCTGTCGGCGCTGTCGATCCGCCAGCTCGCCACCGAACCCAGCCTGTGCGGTCCCGGCCGCGAAGAGCTGACGGACCTGTTGTGGCGGATGGGAATTCGCACCATCGGACAGTTCGCCGCGCTGTCGGCCACCGACGTGGCTTCGCGGTTCGGCGCCGACGGGGTGACCGCGCACCGGTTGGCCCGCGGCGAAGCCGAGCGGGGACCGTCCGGCCGGGAGCCGCCGGAGGAGCTGGAGGCCGTGCTGGACTGCGACCCGCCGATCGACCGGGTCGATGCCGCGGCCTTCGCCGGGCGCTCGCTGGCCGGCGCGCTGCACCGGACGCTGATGGCCGCCGGGGTGGGCTGCACCCGGCTGGCCATCCACGCCGTCACCGCCAACGGCGAGGAACTGCACCGGGTGTGGCGGTGCGCCGAGCCGTTGACCGAGGACGCCACCGCCGACCGGGTGCGCTGGCAACTGGACGGCTGGTTGAGCAGCCGGACCGCGCGCAACCCCCGGCCGACGGCGGCGGTGACGCTGTTGCGGCTGCAGGCGGTCGAGGTGGTGTCGGCCGGGGCGCTGCAGCTGCCGCTGTGGGGTGGCCTGGGCGAGGAGGATCGGCTGCGGGCCCGCCGCGCCCTGGTGCGGGTGCAGGGCCTGCTCGGCCCCGAGGCGGTGCGGGTGCCGGTGCTGTCCGGCGGGCGCGGGCCGGCCGAGCGCATCACGTTGACCCCGCTGGGTGACGAACTCCTCCCGCGCGCCGACCCGGGCCTGCCGTGGCCCGGCCGGCTGCCCGAGCCCTCGCCGGCCGTGCTGCTCGACGATCCAGTGGAAATGCTTGACGCCCAAGGCAATCCGGTTCGGGTGACGAACCGGGGACTGTTCTCCGCCGACCCGGCGCGGCTGATGGTGCACGGCCGGGACGAACGGCTGGACTGGTGGGCCGGGCCATGGCCGGTCGACGAGCGGTGGTGGGATGACCGGCGTGTGGCCGGTCAAGGGGGGAGTCGCACCGCCCGCGCCCAGGTCCTGCTGGAGGGCGAGCGGGCGTTTCTGCTGTGCTACCGCCAACGGCGCTGGTACCTCGAGGGCAGCTATGAGTAGGGGCGCTACCCGGTGGGCCGCAACGCGTCCGGCGTCAGGTCCTTGAGCGAGGGGTACCCGTCGACGGCCATGATCAGGTCCGCCTCGGCCAGCAGCGAGCGCAGCACATGCACGACGCCGTCGACGCCGCCGAGCGCCAGCCCGTAGGCGTAGGGCCGGCCGATCCCCACCGCGCTCGCCCCCATCGCCAGGGCCTTGATGATGTCGGCGCCGCCGCGCACGCCCGAGTCGAACAGCACCGGCATCCCGTCGGCGGCCTCGAGCACCCCGGGCAACGCGTCCAGGCAGGGCAACCCGCCGTTGGCCTGCCGGCCGCCGTGATTGGAGCAGTAAATGCCATCCACCCCAAGGTCTTTGGCGTGGCGCACGTCGTCGGGGTGGCAGATGCCCTTGACCATCAGCGGCAGGTCGGTCTCCGACCGCAGCCACTCGAGGTCGTCCCACCGGAACGGACCGCCGAAGATCGGCAGCTTGCGCACCGCCGCCTCGGTGGCGTCTTCGCCGGGTTGCAGCCCGGCGCGAAAAACAGGATCGCTGGTGTAGTTGGCCAGGCATCCACTGGGCACCTGCGGATAATTCCCGCCCCGCAGGTCGCGCGGTCGCCAGCCGGTGACCCAGGTGTCGAGGGTGACAGCGATCCCCTTGAAACCGCACGCCTCGGCGCGGTGCACCAGGCTGGCCGCCATTTCCCGGTCCGGTGGCGTGTACAGCTGGAAAAACGCAGGGGTGTTGCCGAGTGCGGCGGCGAGGTCTTCCATCGGGTCGGCGGTCAACGTTCCCACGAAGAACGGCACATCCGTGCGGACCGAGGCACGCACGCAGGCCAAGTCGCCATGGCCGTCCTGAGCGCACACCCCGATGACACCGATGGGGGCCATGAAGATCGGCGACGGGAACCTGATCCCGAACAGCTCGACGGACATGTCCCGCTCCTCGGGGGCGATGCCCATGCGCGGGTACAGGCCCCACCGCTTGAAGGCCTCGGAGTTGGCGCGCTGGGTGTGCTCGTCGCCGGCGCCGCCGGCGACGTACTGCAGCACCTTCGGCGTCATGGCCGCCGACGCTTTTGCCTCCAGCTCCTCGAATCTGATCGGGTATTGCGGCTGATTGCCGTGCAGCGATTGGTCGTACAACTCGTTTTGGTAATCGGCGAAGGCCATGACCGCTGCAGTACCCGCCGTTCGGTCCACCAAACGGGGCCGACCCCGTCCGCCCCGCTGACGAGCGCCGAGCCTGTCATCCCGTCCCGGTGCCAACGCATGGGCCGCCGACGTCTTTCAACCGGTGCGCCGTCTCGAACAGCAATGCGTGCACGAAGGCTTGGGGCACGTTGCCGCGCAGTTGGCGCTGTGCGATGTCGAATTCCTCGGTGTAGAGGCCGGGCGGCCCGCAGGCGGTCCGGTTGCGTTCCAACCACCGGACCGCCGCCAGGTGGTTGCCTTGCTGGTGGTCTGCCAACGCCATCACGAACGAGCAGAACAGGAATGCGCCTTCGGCTTCGCCGAGCGGCCGCTCGTCCGGGCGGAACCGGTACACGAACCCGTGTCGGCCGAGATCGGCGCGCACGGCCTCCACGGTGGCGACGGTGCGCGGATCGGTGGCGGGAACCGCGCCGCGGATCGACGGCATCAGCAGTGCCGCGTCGACGCGCGGATCGTCCGGCGCTCGTTGCCATCGGCCGTCCGGATGCAGGCTGTGCGAAGCGGTGTCGGCGACCAGCAGATCGGCCAGGCGCTCCCACTCGGCGCCCTGCCGCGCCGGCGCGACTTGGCCGATCTGCCGCAGCCCGGCGGCACAGGTCAGCCGGGAATGCGACCAGTGCCGGTTGTCGAGTTCCCAGATCCCGGCGTCGGGTTCATGCCATCGCCGGCCGATGGACTCCACCAACGACTCCACGGCGCGCCAATGCACTTTGTCGAGTCGGTCGAGCCTGGCGGCGGCCGCGAACAACAGGAGCGCCTCGCCGAAGGCATCGAGTTGGAATTGGCCGGTCACCCAGTTGCCGGTCTTCACGCTGGCGCCGGGATAACCGGGCAGATCGAGGTCCTCCTCCTCGGGCACCAGATCGCCGGTGACCCGGTAGGCCGGTTTGAGTTGCGGACCGTCGGCCAGGACGCGTTCGCTGACGAACCCCACCGCGTCGTCGAGCAACGGAAGGGGCCCGGCGGCCGCGACGGCCTGCCCGGTGTAGCACTGGTCGCGGATCCAGCAGTAGCGGTAGTCGTAGTTGCGGCCCTGCTCGGCGCGTTCCGGCAGCGACATGGTGGCCGCGGCCACCATGCCGCCGCCGCCGCTCGTCAGGCCGCGCAGTACCGAGTACGCGGCGCGGCAGTCGCCGTCGGCCATCGTCCCGGAAAAGGCCGGAACCGCTTGGTGCCAAGCATTTTCGGTGTCCGCCCAGATGGCGTTGGGCCGGGTGACGCCGGACGGCAGTTCGCGGTCGGACAGTTCGAGCACCAGGTCGTGATCTCGTCCCGGGGTCACCTCGAGAGTCGCCTGCAGTGAGCCGTCCTCGCACGGCGCGGCGGCGGCGGCACCCGTCCAGCGGAAACGGTGCGGCCCCGACCGTCCGGCCCACACCCCGTCGCCGCACGACAGGTCGCCCATGGGCTCGGCGCCGAACCCGGCCCGCACGTCGAGCGCGATCCGCATCCGGACCGGCTTGTTCAGGGCGCTGATGCGGCGCAGCACCACGGCCCGGTGCGGGTCTCCGGGAAACGCCAGCGCCTCCCGGCACTCGACGATCCCGTCGTCGGTGACCCAGCGCGACCGCCAGATCAGCGTCCGCGGTTCGTAGCGTCCGCCCCACACGAAGCGGGCGCGGTCCGGGGCGACGACGTAGGCGCCGTTGCCGCCCAGCAGCGAGCTGAACACCGCGGGACTGTCCCATCGCGGCGAGCACATCCAGCAGCAGTCTCCGCGCGGCCCGACGACGACTCCGCGTTCCCCGTCGGCGAGCAACGCATATTCGCGCAGGACGTGCGGCGAGAGCAGTTCCGCCAGGGGTGATCGGTCGGTCATCGGATCCCTTCGCCGTCGCGAGGTCTATCGACTGGGCGCGCCCGCCCGCGCCGCCTGCGCCTGCGACATCAGCCGGCGACCGCCGGGCAAAGCCCCGAAAACGGTGCGGGCCAACCGGTCACGACCGCGGACGTCCGTGGTCCGGGCGTTGCCGGTGTGCAGGTGCCGCAACGCCAGACCGGCCCACAACGCGGCGGCGACGCCGTCCACGACGCCCCCGCGGGCCCGCCGCCGGTCCACCGCGGCCAGGCCGAACGCGGTCATCGAGTGCACGGCGTCCACCCAGATTCCCGCGGCCAGGACCTCCGGGCTGGGATTGATGCCCGAGAAGGAGGCCTGGACGAGGTGACGAGCCCCCAGGATGCGGGTGATGACCAGCGCCTTGCGGTCGACCTCCACGCCATGGACGTGGGTGAGCACCTCGGCGGGCGCCGCCAGCAACGCGGCACCCCAGCCCGCACGCACCAGTTCGAAGCCGCGAAATTTCATGCGCCGACCCGATTCACGAACCGCCCGACCCGCTCGACCAACCGGTCGAAGAAGGCGGCTGGATCCACGTGGACGCCGATGAGCGCGTTGGGTTTTCGGCTTCCCGACATGTCGGCGACCGTGACGCCCCGGGTCGGGACATCCGCCAGTTCGACGTCCACCGTCGCGGCCCTGGTCGAAATCAGCTGGGGATCGAGGGCAACCGCGGCGGCCAAGGGATCGTGCATAAAGGCGGTATACCCATATCCGCGCTCTTCATGAGACTCGAAATAGAATCGCATCGCGTCCTCGATCACCGTCATCAATCGAGAACCGCCCGCGCCGGTGGCTTGCGCGGACAGGCGGGCCAGAATGTCCGGGGTCATCGCGACACGTCTGGTGAGGTCCAACCCACAGACAATCGGCGGCTGTCCCCGCCGGGACCAGCCGGCGAGAACCTCGTTCGCCGCCTCCGGATCGACCCGGATGTTCCACTCCGCCATCGGGTTGGTGTCGGGGCCGAACGCGCCGCCCATGATCACCAGCCGCCGCAGCAGCGTCGGCAGGGCGGGCTCACGGCGCAGCGCCAACGCCAGGTTCGTCAACGGCCCGGTGACCAGGCCGGTCAGCGTTCCGGGGTGCGAACGCGCCGCACGGACCCATGCGCCGGTGGCGTCGTAACCGGTGACCCGCCGGTCGGTGGCGGGCAGTTCGGCATACCCCAGGCCCGAGGGGCCGTGGAACTTCGACCGGTGAGACCACCGGCCGTGCAGCGGTTCGTCGGCGCCCCTGGACACCGGAATGCTTGGGGCCCCGCATAATTCGAGCAGGCCGAGGTTGTTGGCGCAGACCTGCTCAACGTGGATGTTGCCGCCGGTCGAGGCGATGCCCAGCACGTCGGCGTCCGGGCTGGCCAGCAGGTATATCAACGCCAGCGCGTCGTCGATGCCGGTGTCGACGTCGACGAAGACGGCGTTCACGTCCAGCGGGACGCGAACGTGACGACCAGGACGTCGCGTCGAGCGGGCCCGGAACCGTCGATCGGGCGGACCGGGGAAACGCCGTGCAGGGTGCGACGGTCGTCGCCGAGCAGCAGCGTGCCGGGCTCGGCCAGCGTCGTCGTCAGCAACGTCCGGCCATCGGGCGCGCACACCCGGCTCTCGCCGCCGACGGCGTTGCGGCGCCCGATCAGGAGCGAGGTGACGAGGGTGACCCCGTCCCGGTGCAGCCCTTCGGGCGTCGGCGCGCCGTCGGCGCCCGCGGACGAACGGGTGCGGAAAGGATGCACCTTGACGTTCCAGTCCGCCACCTCGTCGAGGGCGGCGGCCACCCGGGCCAGCAGCCCGATCAGCTTGTGCAGCAACGGGTCCGCGGCGAAGGCGTCGGTCAGCGGCTCGAAGACCCGGTCCTTGCCGACGTAGAGCGGGTTGGAGTCATCCGGCTGCGCGAACACCCCCCGCGGCTGCGGGCGCATCGCGCCGTCCCGGAACGCGTACTGGCCGTACCGGCGCAGCCGCGTGACCCCCAGCTCCGCGGCGTAGGGGTCGGGCGCCAAGTCCTCCCAGTGCCGGGCGAACCGGGTCCATTCTTCCCGGCCAACGCCCAGGCTTCGTGTGACGTCGAGCGAGGACATCACGCACGCACCGGTTGTGGCGACGAGCCGGGCGGCGGTGGCTACGGGGTCGGCGCCGGTCCGCTCGTCGCAAACGGTCACCGCGGCGGGATACCGCAATCCGGTGGGCATGAAACGTTCACCAGTGCACCCCGGGGACCAGGCGCACCAACCGCTTGACCGGCCGTGGCGTCCGGATGCCACCGGTGACGGCGCGTGCGGGCCGCCTCGGCTTGCGCCGCGGCGGGGGAGCCGCGGCCGGTTCGGGGGCCAGGCCGCGGGCGGCGGCCGAGTCGGGGTAACCCAGATAGAGCTGGTGCAGGATGCGCCGCGACGTCCGCGGCGCGAAGTAGTTGCCGACTTCGGCCAGCGTGCCCAGTGGGGTGTCGATGCGCGCCGGCTTCTCCACCAGCCCGCGGACCACCATCGCGGCGGCGCGCTCCGGGCTGATCGCGGGCACCGGGTTGAGCCGGTGCGACGGCGCGATCATCGGCGTACGGACCAGCGGCATATGGATATTGGTGAACGTGATGTGGTCGGACAGCGTCTCGGAGGAGACGACGTCGGCGAACGCGTCCAGCGCCGCCTTGGTGGGCAGGTACGAGCTGTACTTGGGGTTGCGTGCCTGCACGCCGGCGCTGGACACGTTGACGACGTGACCGAAGCGGCGCTCACGCCAGTGCGGGAGCAGCGCCAGCACCATGCGCACCGCGCCGAAGTAGTTGACCGCCATCACGCGCTCGTAGTCGTGCAGCCGGTCGGTGGAATTGACCACCGAGCGGCGGATCGATCGGCCGGCGTTGTTCACCAGGTAGTCGACGTGGTCGAACCGGCCGAGGATGTCCTTGATGGTGTGCTCGACGGACGCGGAATCGGTGACGTCGCAGGGGAATGCGTGGGCGTCACCGCCGCCGGCGCGGATCTGGGCGACCAGCTCGTCGAGCGCGTCGCCGTTGCGGGCCAGCGCGAACACCGTCGCCCCGCGGTCGGCGACCGCGATCGCCGCCGCCCGGCCGATGCCGCTGGAGGCGCCGGTGATGATGACGTGCCGGCCGCGCAGCGGATCGCTGCGGCGGGCGCGGTCGGGGTCGAGGTGCTCGGCCCAGTACCGCCACAGCTGTGGGGCGTAGCTGGCAAATTCCGGCACGTCAATGCCCGTGCCCGCCAACGCCTTCCGGGTCTGGTCGCTGACGAAGGTGGGCTTGAGGTCGACGAGGTCGAAGACCTCGGCGGGGATGCCCAGCTGGGTGGCGGCCATGTTGCGCAGCACCCGGGCCCGCCCGCGCACCTTGAGCACCGGGGCGGCCACCGAGCCGGGCAGCGACCCGCGCGCCCGCGGCAGCCCGGCCGCCTTGGCCACGCCGCGGTAGATGCCGCGCAGCCCAACGGTTTTGGGGGCGGTGAGGTGGAAGGTGCGGCCGTCCTGACCGTCGGCGTGCATGAGCGCGACGAGCGCGTCGACGACGTAGTCGACCGGCACGATGTTGGTGCGCCCCGTATCGGGCAACAGGATTGGCGTCAGCGACGGCAGCACCGCCAGCCTGGCGAGCACGCCGAAGAAGTAGTACGGCCCGTCGACCTTGTCCATCTCGCCGGTGCGCGAGTCGCCGACCACCACGGCCGGGCGGTAGATCCGATAGCGCAGCCCGGGCGCCGACCGCACCAGCAGCTCGGCCTCGAACTTCGTCCGGTGGTAGGGGGTGGGCAGCCGCTGGCCGACGTCGAAGTCGTCCTCGGTGAACTCGCCGGGAAACTCACCGGCCACTGCGATCGAGGACACGTGGTGCAGTGTCGCGCCCAGCCGCTGCGCCAGCGCGATGACGGCGCGGGTGCCCTCGACGTTGGTGGCCCGCTGGTCGGCCTCGCCGGCGGTGATGTCGTAGACGGCCGCGCAGTGCACGACGTGATCGACGCGGCCCAGCTCGGCGAGGGTCGCGTCGGTCAGGTCCAGCTCCGGCAGGCCCGCGACCAGGGGCTTGACCCGCTCGCCCCAGTCGGCCGCAAGCCGCTCGAAGCGGCCCAGCGACTGCCGCCGGACCAGCACCCACACCCGCGCGTCGGGCCGGGTGGCCAGCAGGCGATCCACGACTCGGCGACCGATAAACCCGGTACCGCCGGTAACGACATACCGCATGCAGCCATCGTGGTGGCTGGCGGAGGCCGCGTCAACCCGTGGCGATCGCAAGCGCGGCGCGGCCGGGCGCGGCGGGTCGCCACCGTGAATCCCGTGGCGATCGCAAGCGCGGCGCGGCCGGGCGCGGCGGGTCGCCACCATGAATCCCGTGGCGATCGCAAGCGCGGCGCGGCCGGGCGCGGCGAATCGCCACCGTGAATTAGCTGTGGAAATCCCGGATGCCGTCCCAGTCGACCAGCGTCCAGCCGGTCACCGGGTTGCCCGTGATCACGACGCGCCCGATGTTGGGTATGGGGTGGCTGTTCAGCAAGCTGTCCTTGGCGTTCTTCGCGTTCATCAGCGTCCAGTACTCGATGGCGAACTTGTGCGAGAACACCACCGGGTTGTGCTGGCCGCTGCTGTAGACCTTCTGGACGGCGGCGGTGAACTGCTCGTTGAACTGCTTGCCGTCGATCGACCCGGGGATGCTGTTCTGCACGTCGCCCTTGAGCCAGTCCGCCGGCGCCAGCAGGTACGTCGCATTTTCCTGGGCAACCGGCTTGCCGTCGAACCACCCGGCGTTGATCTCCTGAATGCCTTGCAGCACCTCGACTTGCTTGCCGAGCTCGGCGGCCAACGGTGCGGCCGTCTGCTGGGCCCGGGCCATGGTGGAGGCGTAGATGCCGTCATAGTCCTTGTGCCCCGCCTGGTGTGCGACCTGTTGGGCCTGCCCCTTGCCCTCGGGGGTGAGGCCCGGGCCCGGCACCGAGGTGTCGATGACCCCGTTGGCGTTGGCTTCCGACTCGGCGTGCCGGATGAACGTCACGGTGATGCTGCGCGCCTGCGGCGATCCGCCACAGGCGCCGACGACGAGCGCCGCGGTGAGCACCGCGAGCGCCTTCGAGACGTTGGAGACCCACCTGCGCTTCGGCATGGGAGATAGCCTGCCCTGCCGACCGTGTCGGTGGGAAGGGTTTGCGATGGTTAAGTGGAGAAAATACTCGCGAAGGAGACTCAGATGGCGATTGACCCGAGTGCCGTCGGCGCGGTGACCGAACCGATGCTGTTCGAATGGACCGACCGCGACACCCTGCTGTACGCGCTCGGCGTCGGCGCCGGCCTCGACGACCTGTCCTTCACCACCGAGAACAGCCACGGCATCGAGCAGCAGGTGCTGCCCACCTACGCGGTGATCTGCTGTCCCGCGTTCGGGGCGGCCGGCAAGGTCGGAACGTTCAACTGGGCCATGCTCTTACACGGCTCGCAGGAGATCCGGCTGCACGCGCCGCTGCCGCCGGCGGGGAAGCTGTCGGTGGTCACCGAGGTCGCCGACATCCAGGACAAGGGCGAGGGCAAGAACGCCATCCTGGTGTTGCGCGGCCGGGGCACCGACCCGGACTCGGAGAAGCTGATCGCCGAGACGCTCACCACCCTGGTGATCCGCGGCGAGGGCGGGTTCGGCGGTGTGCCGGGACAGCGGCCGGTGGCGCCGGAGATCCCGGACCGCGAACCCGACGCCCGGGTCGCCCTGCCGACCCGCGAAGACCAGGCGCTGATCTACCGGCTCTCCGGCGACCGCAACCCGCTGCACAGCGACCCGTGGTTCGCCCGGGAGATGGCCGGTTTCCCCAAGCCGATCCTGCACGGGCTGTGCAGCTACGGGGTGGCGGGCCGCGCGCTGCTCGCCGAGCTCGGTGGCGGGGTTGCCGCCAACATCACCTCGATCGCCGCGCGGTTCACCTCCCCGGTGTTTCCCGGTGAGACGCTGACGACGCTGATCTGGCGCACCGATCCGGGCAAGGCGGTGTTCCGCACCGAGGCGTCGGGTGCCGAGGGTTCCGGGCCTCGCGTGGTGCTCGACGACGGCGCGGTGGAATACGTGCAGGCCTAGCGGGACAGCCGGCGCGCCAGCAGGGCGGTGAACTCGCCGGCGCGCGCGGGGCTGTCCAGCGCGTACCGCGCCGCGGTGGCGCGGTCGCCGTCGTCGTAGTGCCGCACCAGGATTGGCACACCTCCCTCGCGGATAGCGTCGAACGCGTCCTCGTCGGTGATGTCGTCGCCCAGATAGACCGGCGTCAGCGGGCCCGACTCCGCCCCGGTCAGGTGGTCGAGCACCCAGCGCAGCGTCTTGCCCTTGTCCCAGTCCATATCCGGGCGCAGCTCGATGACCTCGCGGCCGGTGGTCACTCGCAGGCCGTCGCGCCGGCCCGCCGCGCGCACCGCGGCCGCCACCTCGCCGACCCGGTCGCGCGCGGCGTTGCGGTAGTGCACGGCGACCCCAAACCGCTTGTGCTCCACCACCACACCGGGGATGGCGCCGAGCCGCTCGCGCAGCTCGCCGGCCGCGCGCTCCAGCACCGGCACGGCCGTCGCGGCGGCGTCGTTCTGGTGGTGCGTGCCGTCGGGCGCGGTCAGCTCGAAACCGTGGCTCCCGGCATACCAAATCCCTTGCACCCCAACACGCTTGGTCACGTCGGCCAGATCGCGGCCCGACAGCACCGCGACCGGGCACCGGTGGGCCAGCTCTCGCAGCGCCTCGGTGGCCCCGGCGACCGGGACGGCCGCGTCGGGGTCGTTGACGATGTCGGACAGCGTGCCGTCGAAGTCGAAGAACACCGCCGGCCGGCGCGCGGCCAGGTCGTCCAGCGCCGTCAGCGCGTCGGGCAGCTGCGACATCCGGCGGTCCCCGGTGCGCACGGTGACCTCGCGGAGGTCGGCCACCACCGCGTCGGCGCCGGCGTCGCGCAGCGCGTCGCCGTGCCCCGCCCGGTCGACCCCGATGACCAACGCGAATCCGGCGGCGCGCGCCGCCCCGACGCTCGCCGCGTCGGCGGTGACGACCGCGCACCGGCCGGGCCGCACGCCCAACTCGTCGGCCGCCCTGGAGGGCCCGTCGGTGAAGACCGCGCTGCCCACGCCGATCTCGCGCAGCCGCCCGTCCAGGGCGGGGTCGGGGGCGTCGAACAGCACCGCGTCATGGCGACGCGGGTCGATGATGACCGGTCCCGGCTCTGGCATGCCCCCACCTTCTCACCGGCGACAATTCGAACACACATTCGATAGACTGCGGCTGTGGGCTGGTTTAATGGTCCGCCGAGCTGGGCGGAAATGGAGCGGGTGCTCGACAGCAAGCCGCGCCATGCCGGGGTGCCGGCGGGGCCCGGGGAGGATGGCCCCCTGTCGTCCAGGCGCGGGACGTACCGGCCGCCCGACGGGGCACGGGGGGCGCGCTCGTCCGTTCCCTATGCCGAGCTGCACGCGCATTCGGCGTTCAGCTTCCTGGACGGGGCCAGCACGCCGGAGGAGCTGGTCGAGGAGGCCGCCCGGCTGGGGTTGCGCGCCCTGGCGCTGACCGACCACGACGGCCTGTACGGGGCGGTGCGGTTCGCCGAAGCGGCCGCCGAGCTCGAGCTGCGCACCGTGTTCGGCGCCGAGCTGTCCCTGGGGCCGGGCGCCCGCACCGAGACGCCCGATCCGCCCGGCCCGCACCTGCTGGTGCTGGCCCGCGGGCCGGAAGGCTACCGGCGGCTGTCGCGGCAGCTGGCCGCGGCGCACCTGGCCGGCGGGGAGAAGGGCAAGCCGCGCTACGACTTCGACGCGCTGACCGAGGCCGCCGGCGGGCACTGGCACATCCTGACCGGGTGCCGCAAAGGCCATGTCCGCCAAGCCCTGTCGCAAGGTCCGGACGCGGCGGGGCGGGCGCTGGCCGACCTGGTGGACCGGTTCGGCGCGGATCGCGTCAGCATCGAGCTGACGCACCACGGCCAACCGCCCGACGACGAACGCAACGCGGCGCTGGCCGGGTTGGCGCCGCGCTTCGGTGTCGGCGTCGTCGCCACCACCGGGGCGCATTTCGCGGGGCCGTCGCGGCGCCGGCTGGCCATGGCGATGGGCGCCATCCGGGCCCGGCAGTCCCTGGACGCCGCCGCCGGATGGCTGGCCCCGCTGGGGGGTTCGCACCTGCGGTCCGGCGAGGAGATGGCGCGGCTCTTCGCCTGGCGGCCGGACGCGGTGACCGCCGCGGCCGACCTCGGCGAGCAGTGCGCGTTCGGCCTGGCGTTGATCGCGCCGCGGCTGCCGCCCTTCGACGTGCCCGCCGGGCACACCGAGGACAGCTGGCTGCGGCAGCTGACCATGACGGGTGCGCGCGGCCGCTACGGGACCCCCGATGCCGCCCCGCGGGCATTCTCCCAGATCGAGCATGAGCTGAAAGTGATTGCCCGGCTGCAATTTCCGGGTTACTTCCTGGTGGTGCACGACATCGCCCGGTTCTGCCGGGAGAACAACATCCTGTGCCAGGGCAGGGGATCGGCGGCCAACTCCGCGGTCTGTTATGCCCTCGGTGTCACCGCGGTGGACCCGGTGGCCAACGAGCTGCTGTTCGAGCGGTTTTTGTCGCCGGCCCGCGACGGGCCGCCCGACATCGACATGGACATCGAATCCGACCAGCGCGAGAAGGTCATCCAATACGTCTACGACAAGTACGGCCGCGACTACGCCGCCCAGGTCGCCAACGTCATCACCTACCGGGGGCGGATCGCGGTGCGCGACATGGCCCGCGCCCTGGGCTTCTCGCAGGGCCAGCAGGACGCGTGGAGCAAGCAGCTCGGCCACTGGAATGGGCTCGCCGACTCGCCCGACGTCGAGGGCATCCCGCCACAGGTGGTCGACCTGGCGAACCAGATCCGGAACCTGCCGCGGCACATGGGCATTCACTCCGGCGGCATGGTGATCTGCGACCGCCCGATCGCCGACGTGTGCCCGGTGGAGTGGGCGCGCATGGCGAACCGCAGCGTGTTGCAGTGGGACAAGGACGACTGCGCGGCAATCGGTTTGGTGAAATTCGACCTGCTGGGGCTGGGCATGCTCAGCGCGCTGCACTACGCCATCGACCTGGTGGCCGAGCACAAGGGCATCGAGGTCGACCTGGCCCGGCTCGATCTCTCCGAGCCGGCGGTGTACGAGATGCTGGCCCGCGCCGACTCCGTCGGGGTGTTCCAGGTGGAGTCGCGCGCGCAGATGGCCACGCTGCCGCGGCTGAAGCCGCGGATCTTCTACGACCTGGTGGTGGAGGTCGCGCTGATCCGGCCCGGACCCATCCAGGGCGGTTCGGTGCATCCCTACATCCGGCGGCGCAACGGCCTCGACCCGGTCGTCTACGACCATCCGTCGATGGAGCCGGCGCTGCGAAAGACGCTGGGCGTGCCCCTGTTTCAGGAGCAGCTGATGCAGCTGGCGGTCGACTGCGCGGGCTTTTCCGCCGCCGAGGCCGACCAGCTGCGCCGCGCGATGGGGTCCAAGCGTTCGACCGAACGGATGCGGCGGCTGCGCGACCGGTTCTACGACGGCATGCGCGCGCTGCACGGCGCCACCGACGAGGTGATCGACCGCGCCTACGAGAAGCTGGAGGCGTTCGCCAATTTCGGCTTCCCGGAAAGCCACGCGCTGTCGTTCGCGTCGCTGGTGTTCTACTCGTCGTGGTTCAAGCTGCACCACCCGGCGGCGTTCTGCGCGGCGCTGCTGCGCGCGCAGCCGATGGGTTTCTATTCGCCGCAATCGCTGGTGGCCGACGCGCGCCGGCACGGCGTGACGGTGCACGGCCCGGACGTCAACGCCAGCCTGGCGCACGCCACGCTGGAGAACGCGGGCACCGAGGTCCGGCTCGGCCTGGGCGCCGTGCGCCACATCGGCGACGACCTCGCCGAGCGGCTGGTGGCCGAGCGAAAGGCCAACGGCCCGTTCGCCTCCCTGCTGGACCTGACCACCCGGCTGCAGCTGAGCGTGCCGCAGACCGAGGCGCTGGCGACGGCCGGCGCCTTCGGCTGCTTCGGGATGTCCCGGCGCGAGGGGCTGTGGGCGGCCGGGGCGGCCGCCACCCAGCGCCCGGACCGGCTGCCCGGGGTGGGCTCGTCGTCGCACGTCCCGGCGCTGCCGGGGATGAGCGAGCTGGAGCTGGCCGCCGCCGACGTGTGGGCCACCGGCGTCTCCCCGGACAGCTACCCGACGCAGTTCCTGCGCGCGGACCTGGACGCGATGGGGGTGGTGCCCGCCGGGAAGCTGCTGGACGTGCCCGACGGGGACCGCGTGCTGATCGCCGGCGCGGTGACCCACCGGCAGCGGCCCGGCACGGCGCAGGGGGTGACATTCCTCAACCTCGAGGACGAGACGGGGATGGTCAACGTGCTGTGCACGCCGGCGGTGTGGGCGCGGCACCGCAAGCTGGCCAACGCCGCGCCGGCGATGCTGGTGCGCGGCCAGGTGCAAAACGCCAGCGGTGCCGTCACCGTCGTGGCCGAGCGGCTGGGCCGCATCACGCTGGCGGTCGGCTCGCGCTCGCGCGACTTCCGCTGACGACCCCCTCGCGAGACTGCAACTGGCTACGGGTCCACTCGGGAAACGCGTCGCGGAATACAGTTTCGCGGGCGTAGGTAACCTCCACCCATGACCCTCAACCTGTCCGTCGACGAAGTCCTCACCACCACCCGCTCGGTCCGCAAACGCCTCGATTTCGACAAGCCGGTGCCCCACGAGGTGCTGATGGAATGCCTCGAACTGGCGCTGCAAGCGCCCACGGGCTCGAATTCGCAGGGCTGGCAATGGGTTTTCGTCGAGGACGCCGAGAAGAAGAAGGCGATCGGCGACGTCTACCTGAACAACGCGCGGGGCTACCTGAGCGCGCCGGCGCCGCAATACGGCGAGGGTGACACCCGCGGCGAGCGGATGGGCAAGGTCCGCGATTCCGCGACCTATCTCGCCGAGCACATGCACGAGGCGCCGGTGCTGTTGATCCCCTGCATCGCGGGCCGCGACGACCAGACGCCGCTGGGCGGCGTGTCGTTCTGGGCCTCGCTGTTCCCGGCGGTCTGGAGCTTCTGCCTGGCGCTGCGCTCCCGCGGGCTGGGCTCGTGCTGGACGACGCTGCACCTGCTCCGCGACGGCGAGCGGCAGGTGGCCGACGTGCTGGGCATTCCCTACGACGAGTACAGCCAGGGCGGGCTGTTCCCGATCGCCTACACGAAGGGCACCGACTTCCGACCGGCCAAGCGGCTGCCCGCCGAGCAGGTCACGCACTGGAACGCCTGGTAATCAGGTCTGCAGAGGCCACACCTCGACGACCCCGTGCGCGACCGCGCAGGGCGTTTGACTCACCCGCTCGATCGCCGCGTCGAGATCGTCGGCCTCCAGCACGGCGAACCCCGCGATCGGCAGCGTGGACCGGAGGAAGGGGCCCTGCTCGATCCGCACCCCCGCGCCGTCCGGGTTGCGCACCTGGACGGGGGCTCCGGCACGGGCGACGAGCGCGCCGGACGCGCTGAGTTCGCCGTCGCGGGCGTGGGCGGCCTGTCTGCGGTCGTCGCTCAACTGGTGGTATCCGGCCTCTTCGCCGTAACCGATGGTGATGAAGGTTGCCATGTCAATGCCGACTCCCGCGGGACGCGGAACTCATCGCTAGACGGCGCCCGAATACCCGTGCTGCCGCCAGGCCTCGTACACGGCGACGGCCGCGGCGTTGGACAGGTTCAGCGAGCGGCGGCCCGCCAGCATCGGGATGCGCACCCGCTCGGTGATGTGCGCGTCGGCCAGCGTCGCCGCGTCCAGCCCGGTCGGTTCCGGCCCGAACAGCAGCACGTCGCCCGGCCGGTAGCGGACGTCGGCGAACGCGGTGGTCGACTGCGCGGTGAAGGCGAACACCCGCGCCGGCGCCAGCGCCTCCCACGCCGCCTGAAGCGACGGATGCACGGTGACCGACGCCAGGTCGTGATAGTCCAGCCCGGCGCGCCGGAGCTGGGGTTCGGACAGGTCGAAGCCCAGCGGCTCGACCAGGTGCAGTTCGCAGCCGGTGGCCGCCGCGGTCCGGATGGCGTTGCCCGTATTCGGGGGGATGCGCGGGGAGTAGAACATCAGCTTGAACACAACGCGATAATGGTCGCATGGTCGAGCAGAGCCTCTGGATGCAGAAAGTCGCTGCCGATCCCGGGCATTCGCAGTGGTACATCGAGCGGTTCCGCGCGATGGCCCGCGCCGGCGACGACCTGGCCGGCGAGGCCCGCTTCGTCGATGCGATGGCGCCGCGCGGCGCCCGCATCCTCGAC
>NZ_GG770553.1:1696439-1701209 GCF_000164135.1 Mycobacterium parascrofulaceum ATCC BAA-614
GACGCCGCCCCGCCGGTCACGTTGCTGCCCCGCCGCAACCCCGGTTCCAGCGGGATCACCGAGGTGCCGGCCCCGCCCGCCGAACAGCCGCCCGAGCGGCCGCGGCGCGAACTGCCCACGCCGTGGTGGGAGAGCGGGACCCCCGCGACACCGGCCGCCCCGGCGACCCCGTCCACGCCTGCCGCCCCGGAGCCGAAACCCGCGCCGGTGCGGGCGGCGTCGGACACGTCGGCGTTCTTCGCCGCGCGGTCGCGGGAGGCCGACAAGACCCCGAGCGCGCCCGGCCCGTCGATTCCGGCCGCCCCCAACCCCACCCCGGCCGACGACGACGTGATCTACCGGCGGCTGATGTCGGAGATGCTGGGCGATCCGCACGACCTGGTCAACAGCCCCGACCTGGACTGGCAGTCGGTGTGGGACCGCGGTTGGACGCTGGCCGCCGCGGCCGAGGAGAAGCCCGTCGAGTCGCGCACCGCCGAGCACGGCCTGCCGGTCCGCACGCCGGGCGCCCGGCTGGTGCCCGGCGCCGCCAACGGTCTGGCCGAACAGGACCAGCCGGCCTCCGCCCGGGAGCCGCAGCACGCGGCCGCGGGCCGCGACCCCGACGCGGTCCGGGCCTCCTTCAGCAGCCACTTCGGCGGCGTGCGCACCGGCCGGTCGCACGCCCGCGAGCAGGGGGACGATCAGGAATGACGTCGCCCGGCAACTCCTCACACGCGGCCGGTGCCCCCACGCTGGACTGGTTGGTGACGCGGTTCGCCCGCGAGGTCCCCGGGGTGGCGCACGCCCTGCTGGTCTCGGTCGACGGGCTGCCCATCGCCGCCAGCGAACATCTGCCGCGCGAGCGCGCCGACCAGCTGGCCGCGGTGGCGTCCGGGCTGGCCAGCCTCGCGACCGGCGCCGCGCAGCTGTTCGAGGGCGGCCAGGTGCTGCAGTCGGTGGTGGAGATGCAGAACGGCTACCTGCTGTTGATGCGGGTCGGCGACGGCTCGCATCTGGCCACGCTGGCCGCGACGTCGTGCGACATCGGTCAGATCGGCTACGAGATGGCCATCCTGGTCGAACGGGTCGGGGGCGTGGTGCAGTCCACCCGCCGGTCCGGCGTCTCGTGAGCCGCGATGGACGAACGCGAGCCCCGGCCGACCGCACGTAAAGGGAACTTGGTCCGCCCGTACACCCTGACGTCCGGGCGGACCGGCACCGACGTTGAGCTTCCCGTGGAAGCGCCGATCCAGACGTTGCAGGCCGGGCTGGCGCACCGGTGGCCGCCCGACGACGCGAAGGGCAAGATCATCCAATTGTGTACCGGCAGCCCCTCGGTCGCGGAAATCTCCGCCCGGCTGGATCTGCCGCTGGGTGTCACGCGCGTCCTGGTCGGCGATCTGGTGTTGTCCGGCTACCTTCGGGTGCACAGGACGTTGTCCGAGCGTTCGACCAGAGATGAGCGCCACGAACTGATAGGAAGGACCCTGCGTGGCCTTAAGGCACTCTGAGGCGCACCCCGACGTGTACGCCGACTCCGCCCACGCCTCGACGAAGATCGTCATCGCGGGCGGCTTCGGCGCCGGCAAGACGACGTTCGTCGGGGCGGTGTCGGAGATCATGCCGTTGCGCACCGAGGCGATGCTCACCGACGCCTCGGCCGCCGTCGACGCGCTCGAGGCGACCCCGGACAAGCGGACCACCACCGTCGCGATGGACTTCGGCCGCATCACCCTGGACGAAGACCTGGTGCTCTACCTGTTCGGCACCCCCGGCCAGCGGCGGTTCTGGTTCATGTGGGACGACCTGGTCCGCGGCGCCATCGGGGCCATCGTGCTGGTGGACTGCCGGCGCCTGGAGGACAGCTTCGCCGCCGTCGACTTCTTCGAGCACCGCAACCTCCCGTTCCTGGTGGCGGTCAACGAGTTCGACGGCGCGCCGCGCTACCCGGTCGCGGAGGTCCGGCAGGCGCTCACCCTGCCCCCGCACATCCCGGTGATCACGGTCGACGCCCGGGACCGCCGGTCGGCCACCGACGCGCTGATCGCGGTCAGCGAATACGCGCTGGCCACCCTGACGGCCAATTGACCGAGCGGTGGGCCGATCGCCACTTCGAGGGCCACGACTTCACCGACGAGGACCTCACCCGCCTGGACACCGAACGGGCCGTGTTCGACGGGTGCGACTTCGGCGGCGCCAACCTGGCCGAGTCCCGACACCGCGGGTCGGCGTTCCGCAACTGCACGTTCCGGCGAACCTCGTTGTGGCACAGCGCGTTTGAGCAGTGCAGCATGCTGGGCTCGGTCTTCGTGCAGTGCCGGATGCGGCCGATCTCCTTCGACGAGGTGGACTTCACGCTGGCGGTGCTCGGTGGTAACGACCTGCGCGGCGTCGACCTCAGCGGCTGCCGGCTGCGGGAGGCCAGCCTCGTGGAGGCCGACCTGCGCAAGGCGGTCTTGCGCGGCGCCGACCTGTCCGGCGCGCGGGCGACGGGCGCCCGCCTCGACGACGCCGACCTGCGCGGGGCGGTCGTCGATCCGTCGTTGTGGCGGACCGCCTCGCTGGCGGGCGCCCGCGTGGATGTCGGGCAGGCGGTGGCCTTCGCGGTGGCGCAGGGGCTGCGGCTGGACGGCTGAAAGCCTCAGTGCTTGAGCCGGATGCGCCACCGCACCAGGCCGGCGTAGCCGATCGACAGCGCCGCGAGCATGCCCATGTCGAACAGCCAGGCGCCCGCGGTGTGCTGGAAGTGGCTGTCCCGCGGGCTCTGCGGCCCGGGCGCCACGGTCCACAGGTCGACGGTCGCCGCCTGCGCGGCGTACCCCCACCTCGACGGCACCACCCAGGACAGCTGGTCGAGGAAGATCCGGTTGGTGACCGGCACCATCCCGCCGGACAGCACCATCTGGCCCATCAGCGACACCACCAGCAGCGGCATGATCTGCTCGTTGGAGCGCGCCAGCGCCGACAGCAGCAGGCCGAGCATCGCCGCGGCCACACAGGTCGCCGCGACGGCGACGAACAACTCGAGGGTGGCATTCCCGAGCAGCACGGCCGGCCGCTTCGGGGCGCCCTTGCCGATCACCACGATGGCGGTGGCGATCGCCGCCTGCACGACGGCGAACACGCAGAACACTGCGATCTTGGCGAGCAGGTATGCGGTGGTCGACAGGCCGACCGCCTGCTCGCGCCGGAAGATGGGCCGCTCACCGATCAGGTCGCGGATCGTCAGCGCGGTCCCCATGAACGCCGCGGCCATCGTCAACAGGGTCAGGATGGTCCCGGCCTCACCGGCCGAGTCGCTCGTCGGGTCGGCGTACCCGAAGCCGGTGTGGCCGGGAACGGTCAGCGACAGCGCGCCCATGACGAACGGCAACAGCGCCAGGAACACGAAATACGCGCGGTCGGCGACGACCAGCCGGACCTGGCGGCGGGCGACGGTGAAGAACTGGTGGCGCATGCTGGTGCGCGGCGGGACGCCGAGGTCGGCCGGCGCCTCCGTCTGCGCGGGCGGCGGCGGCTTGTTTTGCGCCAGGAAGCGGCGGTTGGCCTCGTCGGGGTCGGCGCCCACCTTCGCGAAGATCTGCGCCCAGTTGGTGGTGCCCATGGCCGCGCCGATCTGGTCGGGCGGCCCCAGGAACGCGGTCTTGCCGCCGGGCGCCATCAGCAGCACCTGGTCGCAGACGTCGAGGTAGGTCAGGGAGTGCGTGACGACGAGCACCACGCGGCCGGCGTCGGCCAGCTGGCGCAGCATGGTCATCACCTGCAGGTCCAGCGCCGGGTCCAGGCCCGAGGTCGGCTCGTCGAGGATCAGCAGCGACGGCCCGGTGAGCAGCTCGAGGGCCACCGACGCCCGCTTGCGTTGCCCGCCGGAGAGCTTGTCGACCCGGGTGTCCGCGTGCTGGGTCAGCCCCAGCTCGTCGAGCACCTGGGCGACCACCTCTTCCCGGTCGGCCCTGCTCGTGTCGGGCGGCAGCCGCAGCTCGGCCGCGTAGCCCAGGGCCTGGTTGACCGTCAGCTGGCGGTGCACCACGTCGTCCTGGGGGACCATGCCGATCCGGGTCCGCAGCGACGCGTATTCGGTGTGGATGTTGTGCCCCTCGAACGTGACCACCCCGGCGGTCGGGGTGGCGTACCCGGCGATCAGCCGCGACAGCGTGGTCTTGCCCGCGCCGGACCCGCCGATCAGGGCGGTCAGCGTGCCGGGGCGCGCCGTCAGCGAGATCTTCTCGAGCAGGTTCTTGCCGTTGACGCTGAAGTCGACGCCGCGCACCTCCAGCCCGCCGGTGCGCGCCGCCGCCTCCTGGCGGCGGATCAGGATCCCGCCGGAGAACACCAGGTCGACGTTGCCGATCGTCACGACGTCGCCCTCGGACAGCACCGCGGACGCGGCCTTCACCCCGTTGACGAAGGTGCCGTTGCTGCTGTTGGCGTCCCGAATCTCGGGGCCCGCCGGCGTCGGTGTCAGGAAGGCGTGATGGCGCGACGCCAGTACGTCGTGGATGACGATGTCGTTGTCGAGCGCGCGGCCGATCCAGGCGGCCCGCCCGGGCCGGTCGGTCACCCGCTCGGACTCAGGGCCCAGGTTCGGCACCCGGGTGGTGGGGAACTCCGCCACCTGGCCGCTCACGCCGATCTGGGTCGGCGGGCTGAGGTCGGGCGGACCGGCCGACTGTGCGTTGGGGTCGGGCGGCCCGCCCGACTGGGGCACCGATCGGGTCGCGGCGTCCGGCCGGACGATCGGGACGGCGGTGGTGCGGTGCGGTCCCTCCCAGGGCCGCGGCGGCCGCG
>NZ_GG770553.1:1702839-1708237 GCF_000164135.1 Mycobacterium parascrofulaceum ATCC BAA-614
CGGGCGGTGCCGGAGGCGGACTGGGCGGGGCGGCGACGGGTGGGCCGCCCGGTGCGGCGGACCAGGCCGTCCCGGCCGGATGCGCCGCCACCGGTATGCCCATCGACTCGGTCTGCGGCGGGCGCCCGGCCATGCCCTGGTGCCGGCCCACCTCGAAGAGCAGCTGCGGCCCATCCGGATTCCCGATGTTCAGGCACTGGCCGTCGTGGATCTCCACCACCGGCACCCGCCGGCCGTTGACGAAAGTGCCGTTGAGCGAACCGTTGTCGATGGCCAGCCAGCGGCCCTGGTCGAAGCGCAGCAGCAGATGAGCGCGCGAGATCAACGGGTGCGTGATACGCATGTCGGCGCGCAGGTCGCGGCCCACCACCACGTCATGGCCGGCGGCGAACGTGCGTTCTGAGCCGTCGAAGCGAACCGTCAAGACGGGCGGGGCTGGTGCACTCATCGGACCAACTGTAACTCGTGGACCAAAGGCCAACCTGAGGCCCAAATGTGCGTTAGCGGTGCCCCGACCGCCCGGGCGCTAACTTCGATTGCCCGCCAAAACATCCGGGGCGCCCGTGACCACGCAGCGCGTTCGGGTGTAGATGGTGGCCATGCACTTGTTGCAGTGGGTGCACGCCGAGCGCACGCTGTGCGCGGCTCCATCGGCCACGAGCCGGTTGATCAGGTCCGGCTCGGCCAACAGCGCCCGGCCCATCGCGACGAACTGGAAGCCCTCGGCCATCGCCAGGTCCATCGTGTCCCGGTTGGTGATGCCGCCCAGCAGGATCAGCGGCATCGTCAGCTCGGCGCGGAACAGCTTGGCGTGGCGCAACAGATAGGCCTCGCGGTAGGGGTACTCGCGCAGGAACTTCTTGCCGGTCATGCGCATGCCCCAACTCAGCGGCGGCTTGAACGCCGCGGCGAACTCCTTGAGCGGCGCGTCGCCGTGGAACAGGTACATCGGGTTGACCAGCGAGCTGCCCGCGGTGAGTTCGATCGCGTCCAGCCCGCCGTCGTCCTGCAGCCACTTGGCGGTGGTGAGCGATTCCTCGGTGCTGATGCCGCCGCGCACGCCGTCGGACATGTTGAGCTTGGCGGTGACCGCGATCGGCGTGCCCTCCTTTTCCACGGCGCGGCGCACGGCCATCACCATGCCGCGCGCCACCTTCGCCCGGTTCTGAAGCGACCCGCCGAACTCGTCGTCGCGGCGGTTGATCAGCGGGGACAAAAACGAGCTCGCGAAGTAGTTGTGGCCCAAATGGATTTCGACCGCGTCGAAGCCGGCTTCGATGGCCAGGCGCGCCGCGTTGGCGTGCCCCTCGATGACGTCGTTGATGTCGTCGCGGGTCGCCTTCTTGGCGAAGCGCATCCCGATCGGGTTGAAGAACCGCACCGGCGCCAGCGCCCTGGCCTTGTTGGATTTGGCGTTGGCGACCGGGCCGGCGTGGCCGATCTGCGCGCTGACCGCCGCGCCCTCGGCGTGGATCGCGTCGGTGAGCCGGCGGAACCCCGGCACCGCCTCCGGGCGCATCCAGATCCCGTTGCCCTCGGTGCGGCCGCCGGGGGAGACGGCGCAGTAGGCAACCGTCGTCATGCCGACACCGCCCGCCGCGGGCAGCCGGTGGTATTCGATCAGGTCGTCGGTCACCAGGGTGTCGGGCGTGCGGGCCTCGAAGGTCGCCGATTTGATGGTGCGATTGCGCAGCGTGATCGGGCCGAGCTTGGCCGGGCTGAACACGTCCGGAGGGGTAGGCATATCGGGAGCCTAATCGCGATCGCAAGCGCGGCGAAGCCGCCTTCCCGCTCCGCGACACATGCCCTTCCCGCTCCGCGACACACGCCCTTCCCGCTCCGCGACATATACCCTTCCCACTCCGCGACATATAACCAGTGGTGACGACTCGCCGATGAAGCTCGCACTGGGTTATGTCTCGCGAAGTGCCTGCGGGGTGGGCCGCCGTCGTCGTGAGACACGCCCTTCGTGCCAGACTGTCAGGCGTGGGCGCAATCACACTGGACGGCAAGGCCACCCGCGACGAGATCTTCGTGGACCTCAAACAACGGGTGGCCGCGCTGACCGCGTCGGGTCGCACCCCCGGGCTGGGCACCATCCTGGTCGGTGACGATCCCGGGTCGCAGGCCTACGTCCGGGGCAAGCACGCGGACTGCGCCAAGGTCGGCATCACGTCGATCCGCCGCGACCTGCCCGCCGACATCGGCGCGGCGACGCTGAACGACACCATCGACGAGCTCAACGCCAACCCCGAGTGCACCGGCTACATCGTGCAGTTGCCGCTGCCGAAGCATCTGGACGAGAACGCGGCGCTCGAGCGCGTCGACCCGAACAAGGACGCCGACGGGCTGCACCCGACGAACCTGGGCCGGTTGGTGCTCAGCGTTCCGGCGCCGCTGCCGTGCACCGCGCGCGGCATCGTGCACCTGCTGCGGCGCTACGACGTCGAGATCGCCGGCGCCCACGTGGTCATCATCGGCCGCGGTGTGACGGTCGGCCGCCCGCTGGGGCTGTTGCTGACCCGTCGCTCGGAGAACGCCACGGTGACGTTGTGCCACACCGGAACCCGCGATCTGGCCGCGCACACCAGGCAGGCGGACATCGTCGTGGCCGCGGTCGGGGTGCCGCACATGCTGACCGCCGACATGGTGCGTCCCGGCGCGGCGGTCGTCGACGTGGGCGTCAGCCGCACCGACGACGGCCTGGTCGGCGACGTGCATCCCGACGTGTGGGAGGTGGCGGGTCATGTGTCACCGAATCCCGGTGGTGTCGGCCCGTTGACCCGGGCGTTCCTGCTGAGCAACGTCGTCGAGCTGGCCGAGCGGGGATGACCGCGCGGTCCGTCGCCAGGGCCCAGTGGCCGATCCTGCTGGTGGGCCTGACCTTCGCCACCGCGCTCGCGCTGGTGGGGGCCAACTTCTGGCGTCGCGGTTCGCTGCTGATCGGCATCGGCGTCGGCCTGGCGGCCGCGCTGCGGCTGGTGCTGTCAGACGAGCGGTCCGGTCTCTTGGCGGTGCGCAGCAAGGGGATTGACTTCGTCACCACCGCGGCGGTCGCGACCGCGATGGTCTACATCGCGTGGACTATCGACCCGCTGGGCACCGGTTAGATACCCGGCACCGCGGGGATTTGGCCGGCCATGCCGGGGATCTGCCCGCCCATGCCGGGGATTTGCCCGCCCATGCCGGGGATCTGACCGGCCATGCCGGGCGCGCCGGGAATCTGCCCGGCCATGCCGGGCAGTTGCGGCACTGCGCCGGACAGGTTGCCGCTGGCCAGGTTGGCCATCTGCTCCGGGCAGTAGGTCTGTATCGCGATCGTGGTAAACATGCGGGCCATCATGGGCGACATGCCCCGCCCGGAGACGCTGGACGCGGCCGCCGCGAAGTTGCCGCCCGGCTCGGCGAGCATCGGGCAGATGGACTGGCCTACCGACATCGCGTTTCCCGGTTCGCCGAAGTCGATGCCGGCGTGGTTGAGCGCGTCGATGAAGTTGTCGTCGGGGTTGTCCGCGCCGGCCGGCGCGGCCAGCGCAGACGCCGCGGTCAGCAGCCCGGCGGCCGCGGCCAGCAGACGAACGGTCAGGGGCTGGTTCCGAAACATCCAGATCCAGCGCTGCGTTCGTCCCGATGCCTTCATGCGGCCTCCCCCTCGGTCGTGGAGTGCGCCGGAGGCACTCGAATCACGCTACGAACTCTGAGCTATCACTGTCACGTTTGCGACACGGTGGGATAAATGTTCGCACAATAAGCGTTTTGTGAGTTCGCCGCGGCCGCGGCGTCGATTATTGGGCGGGCGGCCGCTTCGTGGATCGAAGCCACACTGTGACCTGACACGGCCGCCGTCACCGGGCTTTTGCGTGAGAAATGTTTGAGAATCTCCGCACATGACGACGAATCGCAGCCGTCCGCTGAACCCCGCCTTGCCGAGGGGCATCTCGCGCCAGACATTTCTTCGGGGCGCCGTCGGAATGCTGGCCACCGGCGCGGTTCTGGGTACCGCGCGGGCGGCAGCCGACGCCGCCGCCGGCTGGGACGGGCTGGCGTCCTCCATCGGCGGCACCGTCGTGTTGCCGACCAACGCCGCTCAATTCGCCACCAGCAAAAAGGTTTTCAACTCGTTCTACGACAACTCCAGTCCCGCCGCGGTGGTGACGGTTTCGTCGCAGGCGGACGTCCAGAAGGTGGTCGCTTTCGCGGCGGCCAACAACCTCAAGGTCGCCCCGCGCGGCGGCGGGCATTCCTACGTCGGCGCCTCCAGCGCCAACGGCACCCTGGTGCTGGACCTGCGCGGGCTTCCGGGCGGCGCGAACTTCGACGGCAACACCGTCACCGTCACCCCCGCGACCACCCTGTATGCGATCCATCAGGCGCTGACCGGCGCGGGCCGGGCGATACCCAGCGGCACCTGCCCGACGGTCGGCGTCGCGGGACTCGCGCTGGGCGGCGGGATAGGGCCCGACACCCGGCACGTCGGCCTGACCTGCGACGCGCTGCAGTCGGCCACCGTGGTGTTGCCCAGCGGCGACGTGGTGACCGCCTCCGCGAACGACAACCCGGATCTGTTCTGGGCGCTTCGCGGCGGTGGCGGGGGCAATTTCGGTGTGACGACGTCGATGACGTTCTCCACCTTCGCGACGACCTCCAACGATGTTGTGCGCCTGGACTTCCCGCCCGCCTCGGCCACGCAGGTGCTCGTCGGCTGGCAGTCCTGGCTGAGCGCCGCGGACCGAAACACTTGGGGCATCGTTGATCTCATGGTCGGCTCGGCTCCGAATTGTCATGTGCTGGCCACCTGCCCCGCGGGCTCGGGGTCGGCAGTGGCCGACGCGATCAAGTCCGCGGTCGGGGTGGCACCCAGTTCGGTTTCGAACAAGACGATGAGCCGCTCGGATCTGGTGATGTTTTTGGCCGGCGGTACTTCGACACCCCCGGCGCGCGCCTTCGTGGCCGGTTCCGACGTCATCGGACCGGTGGATTCGGCCGCGGCGCATGCCATTGCCACCGCGATCGGGCAGTGGCCGTCGGGTGCCGGACAGGCGTCGGTCCTGGTGGACCCGCTCGGGGGCGCGGTCGCCGACGTGGCCGCGGGTGACACCGCGTTCCCATGGCGCAATCAGGCGGCCGTCCTGCAGTGGTACGTCGAACCCTCCAGCAGCCAGGTCAGCGCCGCGAACACCTGGCTGAGCTCCGCGCACCAAGCGGTGCAACAGTTTTCCGTCGGCGGATACGTGAACTACCTGGAGGCCAACGGCGCGCCGGCGCGCTACTTCGGCTCGAACCTGTCGCGGCTGACGACGGTGCGGCAGAAGTACGACCCGAACCGGGTGATGTTCTCGGGGCTGGATTTTTAGCGAAACTTTTTGCGCGAGTGTGTATCTGTGGCGGTTTCTGGCGC
>NZ_GG770553.1:1713152-1749374 GCF_000164135.1 Mycobacterium parascrofulaceum ATCC BAA-614
CCAAGATCGGGGCCAGCCCCGCACCAACACGTTTCACCACCCGGAAAAATTGCTCCGAAACGAGGACGACGGAGACGAGGACGACGACCCGTAATGCTCGCTATTCGGCCAACGCCGCCCGAATGCACACGGTGACGTAGGGCAGCGCGAGGCCGGCGGAATTCGACAGCGCCGGATGGGTGGCCAGCAGTTCACGCACCTGGTCCAGCGTCCTGGTGCGGACCTCGGTCGGCGAGGCGATGCAGTAGCTGCGGGATGCGACCAAGTCGATCAGGGCTTGCGGCGTAAGGTAATTCGTCCACTCCACCTGGTGGCGCTCCGGCTCGGTGAACGACGCCGACAGGTCGACGTCGAAGCGGCCCCGGTCGCCGTCGGAGCCGATGATCTCGCCCAGCTCCCGCACCCAGCCCAACCGCTCGTCGCGGGTGTTCCACACCAGGCCCAGCCGGCCACCCGGGCGCAGCACGCGGGCCACCTCGGGAATGGCGCGCTCGGCATCCACCCAATGCCACGCCTGCGCTACCAGCACGACGTCGACGCTGTTGTCCGGCAACGGGATCTCTTCCGCCGTGCCCAGCAGCGCCCGGGTTTCCGGCAGCGAGGTGCGCAACACCTCCAGCATGTCGGGAATCGGGTCGACGGCCACCACGTCCAGCCCGCGTTCCACCAGCCGGGTGGTCAGCTTGCCGGTCCCCGCGCCCAGGTCCAGCACCTGGCGCGCGCCGCGCGGCAACAGCCAGTCGATGGCCTCCGGCGGATAGGACGGACGGCCCCGTTCGTAAGCTGCCGCCGCCGAACCGAACGACAGCGAGCGGTCGTGGCGCGAGCGGGTCACCGCCGACACGTGCCTTCGGTGGCGGCCAGACCCAACGTCTGGCGGATCAGGTTGCCGACCGCCTCGGTTTCCACCAGGAAGCCGTCGTGCCCGCAAATGGACTCGACAACCTGCAGGCCGCCGCACCCCGGCAGCAGGTCGGCGAGCTCCTGCTGCAATCGCAGCGGGTAGAGCCGGTCGGAGGTGATGCCGCCGACCACCGCGGGCACCGGGCAACCGCTCAGGGCCTTGCCCACCCCGCCGCGGCCGCGGCCGACGTCGTGGCTGTTCAGCGCCTCGGTCAGGGTCACGTAGCTGCCCGCGTCGAAGCGGGCCAGCAGCTTGTCGCCCTGATGTTCCAGGTAGCTCTGCACCGCGTACCGACCGCCTCCGAATGGGGGGCCCGGATCCTCACCGCCCTGGGCATCGTTGCCGAACCGGGTGTCGAGCTCCTCTTCGCCCCGGTAGGTCAGGTGGGCGAAGCGGCGGGCGAGGGTCAGCCCGGTGTCCGGCGTGCGGCCGGTGCCGTGGTAATCGCCGCCCTGCCAGTTCGGGTCGGCCTTGATGGCCGCGATCTGCGTGGTCTGCGTGCCGATCTGGTCCGCCGTCGCGCGCGCACCGACCGCCAGCAGCAGCCCCGCCCGCACCCGGCCGGGGTGGCCGACCATCCACTCCAAAGCCCTTGCGCCGCCCATCGATCCGCCGACCACGGCGGCCACCTCGTCGATGCCCAGCGCGGCCAGCGCGGCGATGTCGGCCTGCACCTGGTCGCGCACGGAGATCATCGGAAACCTTGAGCCCCAGGGCCTTCCGTCCCGGGCCAGCGAGCTGGGGCCGGTGGATCCGCGGCAACCGCCCAGCACGTTGGTGGCCACCGCGCACCAGCGGTCGGTGTCGATCGGCGCGCCCGGCCCGGCCACGCCGTCCCACCAGCCGCCGGTCGGGTGTCCGGGCCCGGCTGGCCCGGTGATGTGCGAGTCACCGGTCAGCGCGTGCAGCACCACCACCACGTTGTCGCGGGTCGGCGACAGCTCGCCCCAGCGCTGAACGGCGATGCAGACGTCGTCGATCACCGCGCCGCTCTCGGTGGTCAGCGAGCCGATGTGCACCAGGCCGATCTCGCCTTCGGCCGGCAGCGTCTGGGTGGGGACGTCGGAGATCGTCATGGCCGGGCTCCTCAGAACGCCGCCACTGCTTGCGGGTCGGCGCCCGAGTCGTTCGCGTCCGCGCCGAATTTGCGCGCCGCGGCGAAGCCGAGTTCCAGGTCGGCCAGGATGTCGTCGATGCCCTCGATCCCGACGGCCAGCCGCACCAGCCCGGGGCTGACGCCGGTGCTCAGCTGTTCGGCCGGGCTGAGCTGGGCGTGGGTGGTCGACGCCGGGTGGATCACCAGCGATCGCACGTCGCCGATGTTGGCGACGTGGCTGTGCAGCTTCAGCGCGTTCACGAACGCCTTGCCCGCCTCGACGCCACCGGCCAACTCGAACGACAGCACCGCGCCGGTCCCCTTGGGCGCCAGCTTCTTTGCCCGCTCGTGCCAGGGCGAGCTGGGCAGGCCCGCGTAGTTGACCGACAGCACACCGTCATGGCCGGCCAGGTACTCGGCGACCCGCTGCGCGTTGACGACGTGGCGCTCGATGCGCAGGCTCAGCGTCTCGATGCCCTGGGCCACCAGGAACGCGTTGAACGGCGAGGCGGCGGACCCCAGGTCGCGCAGCAGCTGCACGCGCGCCTTGAGCGCGTACGCCGGCGGGCCGAGCTCGGCGAACACCACGCCGTGGTAGCTCGGGTCGGGCGTGGTGAAGCCGGGGAAGCGGCCCTGCGTCCAGTCGAAGGTGCCGCCGTCGACGATGGCGCCGGCAATGGCGGCCCCGTGCCCGCCCAGGTACTTGGTGGCCGAGTGCACCACGATGTCCGCGCCGTGCTTGAACGGCTGGATCAGGTACGGCGTGGCGATGGTGTTGTCGACGATCAGCGGTATCCCGTTGGCGTGGGCGACCCCGGCCACGCCGGGGATGTCCAGCACGTCGATCTGCGGGTTGGAGATGGTCTCGCCGAAGAACGCCTTGGTGTTCGGCCGCACGGCGGCCTGCCAGGCGTCCAGGTCGTCGGGATCGTCGACGAAGCTGACCTCGATGCCCAGCTTGGCCAGCGAGTAGTGGAACAGGTTGTAGGTGCCGCCGTACAGCCGCGGGCTGGACACGATGTGATCCCCGGCACAGGCGAGGTTCAATATGGCGAACGTCTCAGCGGCCTGTCCCGAGCTGAGGAACAGCGCGGCCACGCCGCCCTCGAGCGCGGCGATGCGCTGCTCGACGACGTCGGTGGTCGGGTTGCCGATGCGGGTGTAGATGTTGCCCGGCACCTCCAGCCCGAACAGGGCGGCGGCGTGGGAGGTGTCGTCGAAGGTGTACGACGTGGTCTGGTAGATCGGCAGGGCGCGGGCGTGGGTGGTCCGGTCCGGTTGCTGGCCGGCGTGCACCTGCTTGGTCTCGAACGACCAGCGCGCGGCCGGGTCGGCGTCGTCGCTGGTGGCGTCGGTGCTGGTGGTGCTGCTGGTGGTGTTGTCGGGGCTCACGTGGGTGTGCTTTCTGCTTCGGGTGGGTGAATCGGGTATCGGGGTTGCTGGCGGGTTAGCCGCGGGTTAGCGGCGACACGCGATTCGACACATGAGCCGATCCGAAGGAGCCGAACACAGAGACGAGCAAAAAGCCGAAGAAGGAGCTGAAGGTGTGCACATGACGTCTTCCCCTCTAGTCAGGGGTCCGTTATGGCGGACCCGCGCTTGCCGCGCAGCCTGTGGCTACTAGACCTGGTCATCACCCGGGGCACCCCACCGCGGTTGGAGGGTTGCCGGCCAGCAAGCCGGGGCTTGATGCTGGCGCTCATGACCAATACGAAGATTAGCTTACTGTGCCGACTGGATGCCAATGGCAGGTCGACACCTGCCCAAACGCCCTTGATAACGTGGCAGGAAGAACGCTGAGCCCCCCAGATATCTGACCGAGATTCGAAGATTTTCCACGCCGGGAGAGGGACCGTGAGCGCCGAACAGCCGACCGTCATCTACACGCTGACCGACGAAGCGCCGTTGCTGGCGACCTACGCGTTTCTCCCGATCGTGCGCGCCTTCGCCGAGCCGGCAGGCATCGAGATCAAGACCAGCGACATCTCCGTCGCCGCCCGCATCCTCGCCGAGTTCTCCGACTGCCTGACCGAGGAGCAGCGGGTTCCCGACAACCTGGCGGAGCTGGGCCGGCTGACCAAGCTGCCCGACACCAACATCATCAAGCTGCCCAACATCAGCGCCTCGGTGCCCCAGCTGATCGCCGCCGTCAAGGAGCTGCAGGGCAAGGGATTCAAGATCCCGGACTTCCCGCAGAGCCCGAAGACCGACGAGGAGAAGGAGATCCGCGCCCGCTACGGCAAATGCCTGGGCAGCGCGGTGAATCCGGTACTGCGCCAAGGCAACTCGGACCGGCGCGCGCCCAAGGCCGTCAAGGAGTACGCGCGCAGGCACCCGCACAGCATGGGGGAGTGGTCGCCGGCCTCGCGCACCCACGTCGCGACCATGCGGCACGGCGACTTCTACCACGGCGAGAAGTCGATGACCCTCGACCGCGCGCGCAACGTGAAGATGGTGCTCAAGACCAAGGGCGGCAAGACCCTCGAGCTCAAGCCCAAGGTCGAGCTGCGCGACGGCGACGTCATCGATTCCATGTTCATGAGCAAGAAGGCCCTGGTCGAGTTTTACGAGGAACAGATGCAGGACGCCTACGAGACCGGCGTGATGTTCTCGCTGCACGTCAAGGCGACCATGATGAAGGTCTCGCATCCGATCGTCTTCGGCCACGCCGTGAAGGTCTTCTACAAGGACGCGTTCGCCAAGCACCAGGAGTTGTTCGACGAGCTCGGTGTCGACGTCAACAACGGGTTGGTCGACCTCTACAGCAAGATCGAGTCGCTGCCCGCGTCGCTGCACGAGGAGATCATCCGCGACCTGCACGCCTGCCACGAGCACCGCCCCGAGCTGGCCATGGTCGATTCGGCCAAGGGCATCACCAACTTTCATTCACCCAGCGACGTGATCGTGGACGCGTCCATGCCGGCGATGATCCGCGCCGGCGGCAAGATGTGGGGTGCCGACGGGCGGCAGAAGGACACCAAGGCCGTCAACCCCGAGTCGACCTTCTCCCGCATCTACCAAGAGATCATCAACTTCTGCAAGACCCACGGGCAGTTCGACCCGACGACGATGGGCACCGTGCCCAACGTCGGCCTGATGGCGCAGCAGGCCGAGGAATACGGCTCGCACGACAAGACGTTCGAGATCCCCGAGGACGGCGTCGCCGACATCGTCGACCTCGACACCGGGGAAGTCCTGCTGACCCAGAACGTGGAGGAAGGCGACATCTGGCGGATGCCCATCGTCACGGACGAGGCCATCCGCGACTGGGTCAAGCTGGCCGTCAACCGGGCGCGCGCCTCGGGCATGACGGTGGTGTTCTGGCTGGACACCGAACGGCCGCACGAGGTCGAGCTGCGCAAGAAGGTCAAGGCGTACCTCAAGGAGCACGACACCGAGGGCCTCGACATCAACATCATGCCGCAGGTGTGGGCCATGCGTTACACGCTGGAGCGCGCGATGCGCGGGCAGGACACCATCGCCGCGACCGGAAACATCCTGCGCGACTATCTCACCGACCTGTTCCCGATCCTCGAACTCGGCACCAGCGCCAAGATGCTGTCCATCGTGCCGCTGATGGCCGGCGGCGGGATGTACGAGACGGGAGCGGGCGGTTCGGCGCCCAAGCACGTCCACCAACTCCTCGAGGAGAATCACCTGCGCTGGGATTCGCTTGGCGAATTCCTGGCTCTGGGAGCGTGTTTCGAAGACATCGGCACCAAGACCGACAACGAGCGCGCCAAGATCCTGGGCAAGACGCTCGACGCGGCGATCGGCAAGTTGCTGGAGAACAACAAGAGCCCGTCGCGCAAGGCCGGCGAACTCGACAACCGCGGCAGCCAGTTCTACCTGGCGCGGTACTGGGCGGAAGAACTCGCCAACCAATCCGACGACGAGGAGCTGCGCAAGCACTTCGCCGCGCTGGCGGACTCGTTGCGCGAGAACGAGGACACCATCGTGGCCGAGCTCGCCGAGGCGCAGGGCGAGACGGTCGACATCGGTGGCTACTATCAGCCGGACAGCGAGAAGACGACGGCGATCATGCGGCCGAGCAAGACATTCAACGAAGCGCTAGCCGCTTCGCAAGGCTCGTAAGCTCCGGGGCCGCTAAGAGAAAGCCGAGCTCGGTATGTCCAACAAGACCAAGGTCAAAGGGCCCGTAGTCGAGCTCGACGGTGACGAGATGACCCGCGTCATCTGGAAGTTCATCAAGGACATGCTGATCCTGCCGCACCTCGACATCAACCTGGACTACTACGACCTCGGCATCGAAAACCGCGACCGCACCAACGACCAGGTGACGATCGACGCCGCGTATGCCATCAAGAGGCACGGCGTGGGCGTCAAGTGCGCCACCATCACCCCCGACGAGGCGCGGGTCCACGAATTCAACCTGAAGAAGATGTGGCTGTCGCCCAACGGCACCATCCGGAACATCTTGGGTGGCACAATCTTTCGCGAGCCGATCGTGATCTCCAACGTGCCGCGGCTGGTGCCGGGCTGGACCAAGCCGATCGTCATCGGCCGGCACGCGTTCGGTGACCAGTACCGGGCCACCAACTTCAAGGTCGACAAGCCGGGCACCGTCAGCATCACGTTCACACCGTCGGACGGCAGCGAGCCGATGGTGCACGAGGTGGTCTCCATCCCCGACGACGGCGGCGTCGTGATGGGGATGTACAACTTCAAGGAGTCCGTCCGGGACTTCGCACGCGCCTCGCTGGCCTATGGACTGAACGCCAAGTGGCCGGTGTACCTGTCCACCAAGAACACCATCCTCAAGGCCTACGACGGCATGTTCAAGGACGAGTTCCAGCGCATCTACGACGAGGAGTTCAAGGACCAGTTCGAGGCCGAGGGGCTGACCTACGAGCACCGGCTGATCGACGACATGGTGGCCGCCTGCCTCAAGTGGGAGGGCGGCTACGTGTGGGCCTGCAAGAACTACGACGGCGACGTCCAGTCCGACCTCGTCGCGCAGGGCTACGGCTCGCTGGGGCTGATGACGTCGGTACTGATGACCGCCGACGGCAAGACGGTGGAGGCCGAGGCCGCGCACGGCACCGTCACCCGGCACTTCCGGCAGTACCAGGCGGGCAAGCCGACGTCGACGAACCCGATCGCGTCGATCTTCGCCTGGACGCGGGGGCTGCAGCACCGCGGGAAGCTGGACGACACCCCCGAGGTGATCGAGTTCGCGCAGACGCTGGAGGACGTGGTCGTCGGGACCGTCGAGAGTGGCAAGATGACCAAGGACCTCGCCATCCTCATCGGACCCGACCAGGAATGGCAGCAGAGCGAGGAGTTCCTCAACTCGATCGCCGAGAACCTGGAAAAGAAGCTGGCTAACTAGCCGAGGGGTTGGCGCCCCGGCTCGTCGAGGTGCACTCCTCGAGAAACTCGGTGATCAGTTCGGCGACGCGCTCGGGCGCCTCGAACATCGGGATGTGCCCCACGCCGTCGAGCTCGGTGACCTGGTGTTTGTCGTCGGGCAGGTGGGTGGTGAAGTGCCGGCTGAACCGGGGCGCGGGCACGATCCGGTCCTTCTCGCAGATCACCAGGTGTGCCGGGACGGCGTTTTCGGCCAGCTCCCGCAGGCCGTGCAGCAGCAGCGACTTGACCAGCAACTGGAAGTAGGCGGGGCAGTGGGCGACGTCGTCGATGCAGCCCAGCAGCTGCTCGTCGGTGACGCCCTCCGGGGTCGCGCTGATCGCGTAGGTGGCCAGCCGGCGGCTGAACGGCAGCCGCATCACCTTCGGGCCGAACAGCCAGGCCAGCACCAGCAGCGGAATGCCCAGGATGAACTTGGCGATCACCTCGAACTTGGCCGGGCTCCATCGCGTCCACCCGCCCGCCGGGGCGATGCCCATCACGCTGCGCGCCCGGCCGCGCCGCTCGAGCTCGAACGCGACCCAGCCGCCCAGCGAGTTGCCGACGATGTGGGCGGTGTCCCAGCCCAGCTCGTCCATCTGCCGTTCCACGTGGTCGGCCAGCACCGCCGAGGACAGGAACCAGGTCCCGGCCGGCGGCCCGCCGTTGTGCCCGGCCATCGTCGGCGCGAACACCTCGTACCGCCCGGTGTCGGCCAGCCGCTGGGCGACGTCCGCCCAGACCGCCTGGGACAGCAGGAACGGGTGCAGCAGCAGCACCGGCTCCCCCGAGCCGAGGTGGATCGGCGGCCGAGTCCCCAGGTTGTTCGCTGCGCTCCCCATGGCCCCGACATTAAAGGCGGTACCGCCGGTACCGCAAGGCGGGCCCGGCGCGAGCGCCCGGCTGCGCGCCCGCTCGAAGGCAAGAAACCGGCTGGCCGGGCAATCGGCGGAGCCGGCCCGCGTGAAAGGATCGGTGCATCATGAGCACCGCTACCGGATCGCGCCGGATCTTCTCCGGCGTGCAGCCCACCTCCGATTCGCTCCACCTCGGGAACGCCCTGGGCGCCATCACGCAGTGGGTCGAGCTGCAGGACGACCACGAGCCGTTCTTCTGCGTGGTCGACCTGCACGCCATCACCATTCCGCAGGATCCCGCGGCGCTGCGCCGCCGGACGCTGGTCACGGCCGCGCAGTACCTGGCGCTGGGCATCGACCCCGCCCGCAGCACCGTCTTCGTGCAGAGCCACGTGCCCGCGCACTCCCAGCTGGCCTGGGTCCTGGGCTGCTTCACCGGCTTCGGGCAGGCCTCGCGGATGACGCAGTTCAAAGACAAGTCGGCCCGCCAGGGCGGGGACTCGACCACCGTCGGCCTGTTCACCTATCCGGTGTTGCAGGCCGCCGACGTCCTGGCCTACGACGCCGAACTGGTGCCGGTGGGCGAGGACCAGCGCCAGCACCTCGAGCTGGCGCGCGACGTGGCGCAGCGGTTCAACAGCCGGTTCCCCGACACCTTCGTGGTTCCCGACCTGCTGATCCCCAAGGCCACCGCCAAGATCTACGACCTGGCCGACCCGACGTCGAAGATGAGCAAGTCGGCGGCCACCGACGCCGGCTTGATCAACCTGCTCGACGACCCCGCCGCGTCCGCCAAGAAGATCCGCTCGGCCGTCACCGACAGCGAGCGCGAGATCCGGTTCGACACCGACGCCAAGCCGGGCGTGTCCAACCTGCTGACCATCCAGTCGGCCGTCACCGGCGTCGGCATCGACAAGCTCGTCGAAGGCTACGCCGGACGGGGGTACGGCGACCTGAAGAAGGAGACCGCCGAGGCGGTCGTCGAGTTCGTCGGCCCGATCAAGGCCCGCGTCGACGAATTCCTGGCGGACCCAGCCGAATTGGAGGGGATCCTGGCGGCCGGGGCCCAGCGGGCCGAGGACATCGCCGGCGAAACCGTCCGGCGGGTCTACGATCGGCTCGGGTTCCTTCCGCAGCGAGGATGAGTCTCACATGAGCGAGTCGGCCAACGCGGGCCTCCTCGATCGGCTGCGGGCCCGGTACGGCTGGTTCGACCACGTCCTCCGCGCGTACCAGCGCTTCGACGGCCGCAACGGCGGGTTCTTCGCGGCCGGCCTCACCTACTACACGATCTTCGCGTTATTCCCCTTGCTGATGGTCGGTTTCGCGGCCTTCGGGTTCGTCCTGTCCCGACGGCCGGAGCTGCTGAAGACGATCGCCGACCACATCCGGTCCCAGGTGACCGGCGCCCTGGGGGATCAGCTGCTGGACCTGATGAATTCGGCGATCGACGCGCGGGCGTCGGTCGGGGTCATCGGCCTGGCCACCGCGGTGTGGGCGGGCCTGGGCTGGATATCCCACCTGCGCCAGGCCTTGACGGAGATGTGGTGGGAGGAGCGCATCGACTCGCCCGGCTTCGTGCGCAACAAGGTCTCCGATCTGCTGGCCATGCTGGGGACGTTCGCGGTGACGATGGCCACCGTGGGCCTGACCACCGTCGGCCACGACGCGCCCCTGCGCGCGTTGCTGAAATGGCTTGGCATACCGCAGTTCGGGGTGTTGGACTGGTTCTTCTGGCTGCTGTCGATCGTGATCTCGACGGCGGTGTCGTGGTTGTTGTTCGCCTGGATGATCGCCCGGCTGCCGCGCGAGAAAGTGAGCCTGGCCGACTCGATGCGGGGCGCGCTCATCGCGGCGGTTGGGTTCGAGGTTTTCAAGCAGGCGGGATCCCTTTATCTGCGCGCGGTGCTGCGCAGCCCGGCGGGCGCCACCTTCGGTCCGGTGTTGGGTCTGATGGTGTTCGCCTACATCACCTCGTATCTCGTGCTGTTCTGCACGGCCTGGGCCGCGACGGCGTCCGATCACCCGCGCGCCCGCCACGTCCCCCCGCCCCCGCCGGCGATCATCGCCCCGCGCGTGCAACCCGACGAGGGGATCGGCGCGCGGCAGACGCTGACCGCGATGGCGATGGGAGCCGTTGGGGCGCTGGCACTTTCCCGCGTCACCCGGTGGCTGCGCTAGCCGGCCACCCGCCAGCGGCCGGCCGCCATCACCGCGGCCACCCGCAGATCGCGATCCAGCACGACCAGGTCGGCGTCGTAGCCGGCGCTTAGGCTGCCCACCCGATCGAAGCCGACGGCGCGCGCCGGCGTCGTCGACGTCGTCCGCACCGCCGCGGCCAGTCCCACATCGGCGGCCACGGCGCGAAAGAGGCGGTCCATGGTGGCGGTGCTGCCCGCGATCGTCGACGTCCCGCGCACGCGCGCGACACCGGCTTCCACGTCGATCGGCACCGCGCCGAGCCGGAACGACCCGTCGTCGCATCCGGCCGCGGCGATGGCGTCGGTGACCAGGGCGACCCGGTCGGGTCCGGCGGCCCCGATCACCGCGCGCGCGATGGCCGGATGCACGTGCACGCCGTCGGCGATCAGCTCGACGGTGACCCCTCGGTGGCGCAGCAGGGCGAGCGCCGGGCCGGGCTCGCGATGGTGCAGCGGCGGCATCGCATTGAACAGGTGGGTGCCGACCGTGGCGCCCTGGCCGATCGCGCGCTCGGCCTGCCCGTAGGTCGCATTCGTATGCCCCACGGCCACAACGACTCCGGCGTCGATCAAGCGCCGGATCGCCGCGTCGGCCCCGGCCAGCTCGGGCGCCAGGGTGACCATCCGGATCGCGCCGTCGGCGGCGTCGAGCACGGCGTCGATTTCGGCCGGGTCCGGGTCGCGCATCCGGGCGGGGTCGTGCGCACCGCAGCGGGCCCGGCTCAGCCACGGCCCCTCCAGGTGGATGCCGGCGACGGTGCCGCGCCGGACGGCCCCGGCGAGCGCGCGCACCCCGGCGAGCAACTCCGCGGGCGAGGCGGTCACCAGGCTGGCGAGCGTCGTCGTGGTGCCGTGCCGCAGGTGGAAATCCGCGGCCCCGGCGATGCCGTCGGGATCGGTGTAGGACGTGCCGCCTCCGCCGTGCACATGCATGTCGACGAAGCCGGGGACCACGGTGCCGTCGGGGAAGTCGGCGTCGGCCGCGCGGGGCGGCGGTCCCGCCCCGCAGGCCGCGATCCGCCCGCCGTCCGTCTGCAGCCAGCCCGGCCGGTGCACCCGCCCGTCGAGCACCGCGGTGCCCGCGGCGATCACTACCATCGGCCGCCGTTCTCCCAGAAGTGCCGGATCTCCTCCAGCTGGCGGCCCTTGGTCTCGGGCGCGTACCGGTAGACGACGACGAAGGCGACCACCGCCAGCGCTGCGAACACCGCGAAAGTGCCCGCGCCACCCAGGGAATGCAACAGGGTGAGGAACACGGCGGCAATGATCGCGTTGGCCACCAGGTTCGAGGTGAGCATCGTGCTCGACCCGATGGACCGCAGCCGCGACGGGAAGCTCTCGCTCGCGTACACCCAGCCCAGCGAGCCGAACCCCATGGTGTAGCCGAAGATGAACAGCACGATGCCGGCGAAGCCGAGGAAGGCGCCGCCGATTCCCCGCCCGAACACGGCCATCAGCGCGACGTCGGCGGCGACCATCATGGCGATGCCGGACAACAGGATCGGGCGCCGGCCCACCCGGTCGACGAGCAGCAGCGCGGCGCCCACGGCCCCCAGCCCGGCGAGCTGAACCAGCGCCGGCAGCGCCAGCAGCGCGAAGTTGCCCGTGAATCCCATGGCCGCGAAAATCCTTGGGCTGTAATAGATGATCGCGTTGATGCCGGTGATCTGGATCAGGAACCCGAGCGTGATCACGAAGGCGGTGGCCCGCGAATACGGCGGTCGCAACATCTCCGACCAGCCGCCGCGCCCCTCGCCCAGGGCGTGGCCGATCTCGATGAGCTCCTCCTCCACCCGGGCATCGGGCTCCACGCGCAGCAGCGCCGAGCGGGCGTCGTCGAGCCGGCCCTTGAGCACATACCACCGTGCCGTGTCGGGCGCCCGAATCAGCAACGGCAGCAACAACATCGCCGGCACGGTGGCCAGGCCCAGCATCCAGCGCCAGCCGTGGATGCCGGCCAGCAGGTATCCGGTCAGGTAGCCGACGATGAGCCCGCTGACGATCGCCAGCTGATAGGCCGTCAGCAGCGAGCCGCGCACCGCCGTCGGGGCCGACTCGGCGACATACACCGGCACCACCACCACCGCCACGCCGAGGGTCACGCCCAGCAGCAGCCGCGCCGTCAGCAGCATCGGCAGGGAGACCGCGAGCGCGCCCAGCAGCGCGAACGCGGCGTAGGCCACCAGCAGCAGCACCACCGACTTCTTGCGGCCGATCGCGTTGGCCAGCATTCCCGCGCCGAGCGCCCCGGCGATCTGGCCGATCACCACCATCGTGGTCAGCAGTTCCTGCTGCCGGGTGGACAGCCCGAAGTCCTCGGTGACGTACAGTTGCGCCCCCGCGATGATGGACAGGTCGTAGCCGTAGATGAGGCCGACGCTGGCGGCGGTCAACCCGACCAGCAGCCCGCGCGACCGGGCGGGCCGCGGTCTCACCGGTGTTGCGGTCGGCGGTTCATCGAGCGTGCGACCATGATCAAGCTAAACACGATGATGGTCCCGATGACGGCGACACCCACCCGGATCGGCAGCGCGTCCGCCGACGGGATCAGCCCGGCGGCCTGCGCGCCGTTGGCTTGCCGGTCGGCGGCGCTGTCCCGCTTGACGGGCGCCAGCGAGGGATCCGGTTCGATCAGGTTGCCGACCTGCGTGCCCTGCGGCGTGGCGAACCCGTAGTCCAGCAGGTGCGCGGCCTGCTCCCACGGGGCGATCGGCTGCCGTGTCCCGTGCAGCAGCACCGCCATCAGGCGTCGCCCGTTGTGGTTGGCCGCGCCGACGAAGGTCTGCCCGGCGTCGTCGGTGTAGCCGGTCTTGCCGCCCAGGGCGCCCGGGTAGTTGTAGAGGAGCTGGTTGTCGTTCTCCAGTTCGTAGCCGGGATGGTCGCCGTGGCCGGGGAAGTCGAACGTCCGGGTCGCGACGATGTCGGCGAAAGTCGGGTTCTGCCAGGCGTATCGGTAGAACAGGCCGATGTCGTAGGCCGAGGTGCTCATGCCGGGCCCGTCCAGCCCGGACGGCGTCGCCGCCCGGGTGTCCTTGCCGCCGAGCTTGGCGGCCAGCACGTTGATCTTCTCCACCGCCTGCTGCATGCCGCCGAGCTGCATGGCCAGCGCGTGCGCGGCGTCGTTGCCCGAGTGCATGAGCAGGCCGTGCAGCAGCTGGTTGACGGTGAACACGCCGCCCTCTTCGACGCCGACCTTGGTGCCCTCGGCGGCCGCGTCCTCGGCGGTGCCGGGCACCGCCTTGTTCAGGTTGAGCGCGTTGATCGACGCCATGGCGACCAGCACCTTGATGATGCTGGCGGGCCGGTGCCGGCCGTGCGGGTCCTTGGCCGCGATCACCGCGCCGCTGTCCAGGTCCGCCACCAACCACGCGTCGGCGGAGACGTCGGTGGGCAGCGGCGGCGCGTCGGGGGCGGCGACGATGCCGCAGCTGCCGAGCGCGTCGCCGCCGACTGGCTTGGCCGGCACCGCCAGCGGCATCGGCGGGTCGCCCGCCTGGGGAACCTCCGAGGAATCCACCGCGGGCGGGGTGTTGACCTTGAAGGGGCAGTTCGCGGTGGCGGCGTTGGGTTCGGCGCCGGGCTCCGCGCGGGCGGGAGGGGCGGTGAGCGTCACCGGCGCAGCCGCCAGGAAAGCGGCCGCTGCCAGGCACGATGCGGAGCGTAGGAAGTTCATTGCTTGTGCAGACTAGGCGATCGCGGGCGCGATCCGGGGGAGCCGCGCTGTGACTGGTGAGACGGAAGTTGCGAATCGGCTCGCCCGGCGGGAACGCGGTCGAGCCACTACGCTGGGCATGCCGTCAGCCTGACAGCGACGCATCTCTCCCGCCGAACACCAAAGGGTCTGCCATTCACACCGCTCGCTTCTGGTCCCGGTGGCGGCGTCGCGACGCCCCGCGGTCGCTGCACCAGCTGCTCAAGGAGGTCGAGAAGGCGACGCAGGTGCGGCGCTCCGGCCTCGAGGGCGTGCTGACCGAACTGCGCGAGCATCGTGACGCCGCGTCCGACGCCGGCCGGCGGGAGGCGCTCACCTGGCTATGCAACGCGGTGTCGCGGATGGCCAACAACCCGACGGCCGCGCATTCCCGGGAGGTCTTGATCGCGGCCGACGCGGTGAAGCGCGCCTAAAGCTTGTTGGACGCCTCCCCGAGCACGTCCCGCAAAACGCGCTCGATGGTGTCGAACTCGGCCTGACCGCTGATCAGCGGCGGCGCCACCTGGACCACCGGGTCACCGCGGTCGTCGGCGCGGCAATACAGGCCCGCCTCGAAGAGCGCCGGAGACACGTAGCCGTGCAGCAGCCGCTCGCATTCGTCACCGCTGAAGGTTTCCTTGGTCGCCTTGTCCTTGACCAACTCGATGCCGTAGAAGTAGCCCTCGCCGCGGACGTCGCCGACGATGGGCAGGTCGGACAACTTCTCCAGGGTGGCGCGGAAGGCCGGCGCGTGCTGCCGGACGCGGTCGTTGAGGCCCTCGCGCTCGAAGATGTCGAGGTTGGCCAGCCCCACGGCAGTCGAAACCGGGTGCCCGCCAAACGTATAGCCGTGCGGAAAGACGGTGGTTCCGTCGTTGAACGGCTCGAACAACCGCTCGCTGGCGATCATCGCGCCCAGCGGCGAGTACCCCGACGTGAGGCCCTTGGCGCAGGTGATCATGTCGGGGACGTAGCCGAAGTCGCCGAGGTCCGATGAGCAGGCGAACATCGACCCGATGCGGCCGAACGCGCAGATCACCTCGTCGGAGACCAGCAGCACGTCGTACTCGTCGCAGATCCGGCGCACCCGTTCGAAATAGCCCGGGGGAGGGGGGATCGCGCCGCCCGCGTTCTGGACCGGCTCCAGAAACACCGCGGCGACGGTGTCGGGGCCCTCGAACTCGATCGCCTCGGCGATCCGGTCGGCGGCCCACTGGCCGAACGCCTTGGGGTCGTCACCGAACGGGTCGGGCGCGCGGTAGAAGTTGGTGTTGGGCACCCGGAATCCGCCCGGGGTCACCGGTTCGAACGGCGCCTTGTACGACGGGAGGCCGGTGATCGCCAGGGCGCCCTGGGTGGTGCCGTGGTAGGCGATCGATCGCGAAATCACCTTGTGCTTACCGGGTTTGCCGGTCAGCTTGAAGTACTGCTTGGCCAGTTTCCAGGCGGTCTCGACGGCCTCGGTGCCGCCGGTGGTGAAGAAGACCCGGTTCAGGTCGCCCGGGGCGTAGCCCGCGAGGCGCTCGGCGAGCTCGACCGCGGTCGGGTGGGCATACCCCCACAGCGGGAAGTACGCCAGCGTGCTCGCCTGGCGGGCGGCGACGTCGGCGAGTTCGGTGCGGCCGTGGCCGACCTGCACGGTGAACAGCCCGGACAGCGCGTCGAGGTAGCTCTTGCCGCGATCGTCGAAAATGGTGACGCCGTCGCCGCGGACGATGACCGGCGGTGTGATGCCGGCGCCGTGCCGGGCGAAGTGCAGCCACAGGTTCCCAGTCATCGTGCCGCGAGCGTAACGCCAAAGCGCGCTCGCGGCTCGGACGCGAACGGCGTTCCGATTCCGCTACAGATTTACTACGATCGGTAGTAGCCCATCCCGAGGGGGTAACGATGCGCTGGCGCGGTGTTCATCACGTCGAATTCGCGGTCCTCGAATACGAAAGATCCGTCGCCTTCTACGACGCGATGTTCGGGTGGCTGGGGTACACGAGCTTTTCCACGCTCGACATCGAGTACCGCTCCACGTATTACCTGACGCGTGCCTTCGCGCCGCACAGTTACATCGGCATTCAGCCGGCCCGTACGGGCGAGAAACTGGCGCACTCCGAGCAGGCCGTCGGCATCAACCACATCGCGCTGTGGGCCCGCGGCCGGCGGGAGGTCGACCGCTTCCATCGCCGGTTCCTGATCCCGCGCGCCATACCGGTCACCGACGAGCCCAAGGCATACCCCCAGTACTGGCCCGGCTACTACGCGGTCTTCTTCGACGATCCGATCAACGGCATCCACTGGGAACTGGCATGGCTGCCGAAAATCCCTTCACCGCAACAGTGTTGGGCGTCGTACCGCGCGCTGAGGGCCGTCGCCTCGGGCCGGCGGGACTTGGCGGATTCCCTGCCCGGCCTGTTGCGGCAGGCCGCCCGCGCCCTGCCATCGCGGCGCTCTTCCTGACCGCCGCGCTGTGACTGGCTAGGCTCACGCTATGACCGCAGCGCAGCAGGTCAGCGAATTCCAGTCGCTGCGGCCGCATCTGATGGCGGTCGCCTACCGGCTGACGGGCAGCGTCGCCGACGCCGAGGACCTCGTGCAGGAGGCCTGGCTGCGCTGGGAGGGGCAGGACGCCCAGATCACCGACCTGCGGGCCTGGCTGACCACCGTGGTGAGCCGCCTCGGCCTGGACAAGTTGCGCTCGGCGGCGCACCGCCGCGAGACCTACACCGGCAACTGGCTTCCGGAACCGGTGGTGACCGGCCTCGACGGCTCCGATCCGCTGTCCGCGGTGGTCGCCCGCGAGGACGCCCGGTTCGCGGCGATGGTGGTGCTGGAGCGCCTGTCGCCCGACCAGCGGGTCGCCTTCGTCCTGCACGACGGGTTCGCGGTGCCCTTCGCGGAGGTGGCCGACGTGCTGGGCACCAGCGAGGCGGGCGCGCGGCAACTGGCGTCGCGGGCGCGCAAGGCCGTCGCGGCCGAGCCGCCGCCCGCGCCCGACCCGTCGCACGACGAGGTGGTCGGCCGGCTGATGGCCGCAATGGCCGCCGGTGACCTGGACACCGTGGTGTCGCTGCTGCACCCCGACGTCACCTTCACCGGCGATTCGAACGGCAAGGCGCCCACGGCCGTTCAGATCATCCAGGGGGCGGACAAGGTGGCCCGCTTCATGTTCGGCCTGGCCCGCCGTTACGGGCCGGCCTTCTTCACGGCCAACCAGCTGGGGCTGGTCAACGGCGAACTGGGCGCCTACACGGCGGGCAGCCCCGGCGACGAAGGGCATTGGCAGATGCTGCCGCGGATCCTCGCGATCACCGTACGCGACGGAAAGGTCTGCGCGCTATGGGATATCGCCAACCCGGACAAGTTCACCGGCTCGCCGCTGCGGCCTCGCTAGCCCACGGCACGCGGCAGGCGTCCCCGGAGTTGAAGCCCTGCTCGGTGATGCCCAGCGCCGTGTTCATCCGGGCCCGCATGTTCTCCACGCCGATCTGATAGGTCAGCTCGACCACGCCCGCGTCGCCGAAGCGGGCCCGCAAATCGGCGACCTGCTCGTCGGTGACCGTGTGCGGATCGGTCGTCATCGCGTCGGCGTAGCGGATGGCGGCCCGCTCGTCGTCGGTGAAAAGCGGCGACGTCGCGTAGCGGTCGATGTCCTTGAGGCGCTCGACGTCGAGGCCGTCGAGGCGCTGCAGCATGGAGCCGAAGTCCACGCACCACGAACAGCCGATGCTGCGGGCGGTCCACAGCACCGCGAGCTCACGCACGCTGGCCGGCAGCGCCTTGGAGGCCCGGTCGATCATCGTCTCGTGCACCGCGCCGGCCACCATCAGCTTGCGATGGTGAGCGGTCACGGTGAAGGGTTCGGGAACCTGGCCGTAGCGACGCTTGGCGATCCGGTACATGGCGCGGGTCAGCAGCCCGGCGCGCCGGGGGGACAGGGGCTCGATGCGGGTTTTCTGTGTCATACCCGTCAGACGGGACGGGCGGCGAAAGTGTGACGGGCTTTCGGCGAACGGGCCACCTGAGCCGGACAGGTTGATAGCATCCAGCCACCACTTCGTGTGCTCAAAGGAGGCCTGCGGTGGACGAGGTGGGGGGCGAAGTCTTCGGGCGCTATCGGCTGTTCGAGGTGCTCCGATCTGGCGGCACCGGCATCGTATACAGAGCCTACGACACGATGATGGGCCGCGGGGTGGCCATCAAGGTGCTCCCGCCGGAGTTGGCCGCCGAGCCCGGTCGCCGGGAGCGGTTCCTGCGTGAGGTCTCCGCCGCAGCACAACTGAGCGACCCGAATCTCATCCCGATCTATGAGGCCGGCGAGATCGACGGCCGGCACTATCTGGTGATGCCCGCCGTCCCCGACGGCAGCACCGTGCAAGACCTGCTACGCCGCGAGGGCCCGACGAACCCGGCGGTGGCGGTGCGGGTGATCGTGCAGGCGGCCTCGGCGCTGGAAGCCGCACACGTCGCCGGTCTGGTTCACGGCGACGTCAATACCTCGAACTTGTTGGTGGGCGGCCCTTTTGTGTACCTGATCGATTTCGGCGCGACGCCGACCGCCACCGATACCGCCGACGCCCGCACCGACATCTACGCCCTGACCGCAGTACTTTACGAATGCCTGACCGGTCAGACCGCCGTCGTAGGAGACCTTGGCCCGCCCAAACCTACCGACATCGACCCGGCGATCCCGCCGGGCTTCGACAACGTGATCGCGCGCGGCATGGCCAAAGACCCCGACGACCGTTATCAGACCGCCCGCGAGTTGGCCGCCGCCACGCATAACGCGCTCACCGCCGAGAGCCCTGCCGCTTCGGGAGCGGCGCCGACGAAGGCAGTGGAGTTCGGTCGCTATCGGCTCTTCGAAAAGCTCGGTCAGGGCAATATGGGCGCGGTTTATCGGGCTCACGACACTGCGCTGGGACGGGATGTGGCGATCAAATTGCTCCAGCCGGAACTGGCTGCCGAGCCGGGCTATCAGGAGAGATTTCGCCGCGAGGCCTACGCTGCTGCCCGGCTGGCCAGCCCGAACATCATCCCTGTCTACGAGATCGGTGAGTACGACGGGCGCCTGTATCTGGTGATGCCGATCGTCGACGGCGTCGATCTGAACAAGGTCCTCAAAACCGATGGAGCGATGAGTCCGCAGCAGGCAGTGCGGGTGGTCGAACAGGTTGCCGCGGCGCTGGATGCGGCGCACAAGTCGGGGCTGGTGCACCGCGATGTGAAGCCGTCGAACCTGTTGATGGTCGGCGAAGGCTTTGTATATCTGATTGATTTCGGACTGGTTCACGAGGCCGATGCCACTCGCCTGACGCTCACGAACGTCGCCCCGGGAAGTCCGGCGTACATGGCCCCGGAACGCTTCGGTGGTGGCAAAGTCGTCGACGCCCGTGCCGATGTGTACTCGCTTGCCTGTGTGCTGTACGAATGCCTCACCGGGCGCGTGCCGTTCAGCGGTGGCGGCGTGGAGGGGTTGACCGCCGCGCACCGCAACGACGCTCCGCCCAAACCCAGCGGCTTCGATCCCGCGATACCCGTCGGGTTCGACGCGGTGATCGCGCGGGGGATGGCGAAGGAACCCGACGACCGCTACCAATCGGCACACGAACTGGCGGTGGCCGCCCGCGCGGCCCTCGCCGACGACTTCGTCGCTCACGCTGCGCCGTCGCCCTCCGCCAACGACGCCGCACTCTCGGCGAAAGGCGGCCGGCCCGAGAACCCGTCCCCCCCGCGCACCCCGCGCCAAAGACTTGGCCGCGCCGGAGTTCTGACCCTCGCCACGGTGGTGGTCGTCGCCGTAGTCGGTGGTGTCGCGTTATTGCGAGTCACCAGAGGGTCTCCGTTCCATTCGGCGAAACCCAAGGGCCAGGTCGTGCTGCCGTTCACCGGTCTCGACAACCCCCAGCGCGTCGCGGTCGATTCGAAAGGCGACGTCTACGTCACCGACACGGGCAACAACCGGGTGCTGAGACTGGCCGCGGGTTCGACCAGCCAGACCGTGATACCGATAGCCGGGCTGGACCGGCCCCTCGATATCGCGGTCGACGACGCGGGCGACCTCGACGTCACCGAGCCCGCGCAGCACCGGGTGCTGGAGCTGGCGGCGGGATCGACCGACCCGACCGTGCTGCCGTTCACCGATCTCGGCGATCCCACGGGTGTGGCGGTCGATTTCGGCGACTCCGGCCACGACCGTGTCGTCGTTGTCACCGACTGCGCGCGCAACCGGGTGGTGGCGCTGCGCGGGCGTTCGACCCAGCAGAAGGAACTGCCGTTCAGCGGCCTGTCGTGTCCTTCGGCCGTGACGGTGGGTGGCGCCGGCGACTTCTTCGTCATCGATCGCGAAAATGAGCGGGTGCTGAGACTGCCGCTGAGGGGGACGGTTCCGACCGTGCTGCCCTTCCTGGTCGGACACCCGGACAATGTGGCCGTCGACACCAGCGGAAACGTCTATGTGACCGACGTTCACGACAATCGCGTCACGGAGTTTGCCGCCGCCTCCAACACGTCAGAAGCGATGCCGTTCAAGGGAATCAACAATCCGCAGGGCATCAGCGTCGACAGCGCCGGGAATGTCTACGTGGTCGACACGGGCAACAACCGGGTGCTGAAGCTTCCGGCTGGGGTTCCGTCAACGCGATGATCGAGTCCTCTTGGGGCAGAATGCAAACCGAGCTAGTCAACCGTGGACGATGGAACGCCGGGATCGAGTTGGCCAGCGCGATCGTCGACGCCCCAGAGATCTTCCACAACCGCCGCCATCGCCACAACTGCCCGCCAGCGTCACGCTGGCGTGACGCTCGGCGCCTCGCGCCACGCTGGCGTGACGCTCGGTGGCGAGGGGTGGGCGTGAGGCGGCGAGGCCCGCAGCGGCTCAGCGGGTGAACATCAGCGCGCGCTTGACCTCTTGGATCGCCTTGGTGACCTGGATGCCGCGCGGGCAGGCTTCGGTGCAGTTGAACGTGGTGCGGCACCGCCACACGCCGTCCACCTCGTTGAGGATGTCGAGGCGCTCGGCGGCGGCCTCGTCGCGGCTGTCGAAGATGAAGCGGTGCGCGTTGACGATAGCCGCCGGGCCGTAGTAGCTGCCCTCGTGCCAGAACACCGGGCAGCTGGTGGTGCAGGCCGCGCACAGGATGCACTTGGTGGTGTCGTCGTAGCGGGCGCGGTCGGTGGGGCTCTGGATGCGTTCGCGCGTGGGCGGATTGCCGGTGGTGACCAGGTACGGCTTGACCGCGCGGTAGGCGTCGAAGAACGGCTCCATGTTGACCACCAGGTCCTTCTCGACCGGCAGCCCACGGATCGGTTCCACCGTGATGGTGAGTTGCTTGCCCGCCTTCTTTGGCAGCAGGTCGCGCATCAGCACCTTGCAGGCCAGCCGGTTCACGCCGTTGATCCGCATGGCGTCCGAGCCGCACACCCCGTGGGCGCAGGAGCGCCGGAAGGTCAGCGTGCCGTCCAGGTAGCTCTTGATGTAGATCAACAGGTTGAGCAGCCGGTCGCTGGGCAGGCAGGGCACCCGAAAACTTTGCCAGCCACCGGTTTCCGCGATTGCGTCGGGCTGGTCGGGGTTGAACCGGGCGATCTTGAGGGTCACCAGCACCGCGCCCTCGGGGACGGGCGGCTGGGTGTCCCTCCCGCTTGCGGGGGCCGGCGGCTCCACGCGGGGTGCCGCTGCGGGTTCGACGGCCTCGCCTGCAGTCATCAGTACTTCCGTTCCTTCGGTTCGTAGCGGGTCTGCACGACGGGCTTGAAGTCCAGCGCGATGTCGCTGAGCAGGTCGGTGCCCTGCTTGTATGCCATCGTGTGGCGCATGTAGTTGACGTCGTCGCGGTTCGGGTAGTCCTCGCGGGCGTGCCCGCCGCGGGACTCCTTGCGGTTCAGCGCGCCGACCACGGTCACCTCGGCCAGCTCCAGCAGGAAGCCCAGCTCGATGGCCTCCAGCAGGTCGCTGTTGAAACGCTTTCCCTTGTCGTGCACGGTGATTCGGGAATACCGCTCCTTCAGCGCGTGGATGTCCGTCAAGGCTTGCTTCAGCGTCTCCTCCGTGCGGAACACCGCGGCGTTGTTGTCCATCGACTGCTGCAGCGCGTTGCGGATGTCGGCCACCCGCTCGTTGCCGTGCTCGGAGAGGATGTCGCCCACCCAGCCGACGACCATCGCCGCCGGGTCCGGCGGCATGTCGACGAAGTCGTGCACGTCGGCGAAGTCCGCGGCGGCGATGCCGGCGCGGCGGCCGAAGACGTTGATGTCCAGCAGCGAGTTGGTGCCCAGCCGGTTGGCGCCGTGCACCGACACGCACGCGCACTCGCCCGCCGCATACAGGCCCGGCACCGTGGAGGTGTTGTCCCGCAACACCTGTCCGGTGACGGTGGTGGGGATGCCGCCCATCACGTAGTGGCACGTCGGGTACACCGGGACCAGCTCGTGCACCGGGTCGACGCCCAGGTAGGTGCGGGCGAACTCGGTGATGTCGGGCAGCTTGGCCTCGAGCACGTCCTCGCCCAGGTGGCGCACGTCGATGTAGACGTAGTCCTTGTGCGGGCCGGCTCCGCGGCCCTCCAGCACCTCCAAAACCATTGAGCGGGCCACGATGTCGCGGGGCGCCAGGTCGACGATGGTCGGCGCGTAGCGCTCCATGAACCGCTCGCCCTCGCCGTTGAGCAGCCGCCCGCCCTCACCGCGCACGGCCTCGGAGATCAGGATGCCCAGCCCGGCCAGGCCGGTGGGGTGGAACTGGTGGAATTCCATGTCCTCCAACGGCAGTCCCTTGCGGAACACGATGCCGATGCCGTCGCCGGTCAGGGTGTGTGCGTTGGAGGTGGTCTTGTACATCCGGCCCGAGCCGCCGGTCGCCAGCACCACGGCCTTGGCATGGAAGACGTGGATCTCACCGGTGGCCAGCTCGTAGGCCACCACGCCGGTGGCCACCGGGCCGCGCGGGGTCTCCGTCAAAACCAGGTCCAGCGCGTAGAACTCGTTGAAGAATTGCACGTCGTGCTTGACGCAGTTCTGGTAAAGGGTCTGCAGGATCATGTGGCCGGTGCGGTCGGCGGCATAACAGGCCCGGCGCACCGGCGCCTTGCCGTGTTCGCGGGTGTGCCCGCCGAACCGGCGCTGGTCGATCCGGCCCTCGGGGGTGCGGTTGAACGGCATCCCCATCTTCTCCAGGTCCAGCACCGCGTCGATGGCTTCTTTGCACATGATCTCCACCGCGTCCTGGTCGGCGAGGTAGTCGCCGCCCTTGACGGTGTCGAAGGTGTGCCATTCCCAGTTGTCGTCCTCGACGTTGGCCAGCGCCGCGCACATCCCGCCCTGGGCGGCGCCGGTGTGGCTGCGGGTGGGGTAGAGCTTGGTCAGCACCGCCGTGCGCACGCGCGGGCCGGCTTCCACGGCCGCCCGCATGCCGGCCCCGCCGGCGCCGACGATCACCACGTCGTATCGGTGTTGCTGGATCACCCGGTCACCCCCCGATGTTCGGGTCGAATGTCACCAGCACGTAGGTGCCCAGCACCAACGTGAATCCCATCGACAGCAGCAGCAGGCTGTTCAGCCAGAACCGGGTGCTGTCCTTGCGGCTGTAGTCGTCGATGATGGTGCGCAGGCCGTTACCGCCGTGCAGCTGCGCCAGCCACAACAGCGCGAGGTCCCAGAACTGCCAGAACGGCGAGGCCCAGCGCTGCGCCACGTAGTTGAAGTCGATCCGGTACACGCCGTCGTCCCACATCAGCATGATGAACAGGTGCCCGACGGCCAGGACGATGAGCGCGACGCCGGAGAACCGCATGAACAGCCAGGCGAACTTCTCGAAGTTGGGGATGCCGGCCCGGCGCCGCGGCGAACGCGGGTTGTCCAGGCTGGCCGGCCGGTCGTGGCTGCGCTGGCGCACCGGGGCCACCTGGCCCCGGCCGAGCTGCAGGTCGGGGGAGCTCATCAGAAGTGCTCCATGATGTGGATGCCGGTCACCACGCCGGCCGGAACCATGAGCAGCAAGAAGACGACGCCGACGATCCAGAACATCAGCTTCTGGTAGCGGGTGCCCTCGGACCAGAAGTCGATGAGGATGACCCGGATGCCGTTGAGTCCGTGGAAGAGCACCGCGGCCACCAGCCCATACTCCATCAGGCCGACCACCGGGGTCTGGTAGTCGTGGATTACCGCGTTGTAGGTCTGCGGGCTCACCCGCAGCATCGCGGCGTCCAGCACGTGGACGAACAGGAAGAAGAAGATCGTCGCGCCGCTGATGCGGTGCAACACCCACGACCACATGCCCGGGTCGCCCCGATACAGGGTCCGGGGCGGTCGCCGCTTGCGCGCTGGCGCAGCCGTCGTTGCCGGATCCGCGGTTGTCGCCTGCGTGGTCACCCAGTCCTCACCGCCTTCTGACATCGGAGGGCAATTCAGCCTAACCCGCCCGGGGGACGGCCCGCGCCGAGCGGGCCGCCAGGCGAAACGCCATGCCGGGGTTAGGGTGACAGTCTCACGGGCCCAAAGGCGAACGGGGTTGGGTATGCCTGATGTCGATTGGAACACGCTGCGCCACAAGGCAATCGGCGCCGCCTCGGGTGCCTACGCGCCGTACTCGCGGTTCCCGGTGGGGGCGGCCGCGCTGGTCGACGACGGGCGGGTGGTCACCGGCTGCAATGTGGAGAACATCTCATATGGCCTAGGTCTCTGTGCCGAATGCGGCGTGGTGTGTGCCCTGCACACCAGCGGCGGCGGCCGGCTGATCGCGCTGACCTGCGTCGACGGGCAGGGGGCCCCGCTGATGCCGTGCGGGCGATGCCGCCAGCTGCTGCTCGAGCACGGCGGCCCCGAGCTGCTGATCGACCACCCGGCCGGGCCGCGGCGCCTCGGCGAGCTGCTGCCCGACGCCTTCTGGGCCGACCTGCCACGGGAACCCCGTTGACCGGCTGTGAATTCCACGCGGCCTTCGACGCGCCGACGGTGATCCGGACCAAGCGCGACGGCGGCCGGCTGTCCGACGCCGCCATCGCGTGGGTGATCGACGCCTACACCCACGGCCGGGTCGCCGAGGAACAGATGTCGGCGCTGCTGATGGCGATCTTCCTGCGCGGCATGGACGACGGCGAGACCGCCAGCTGGACCGCGGCGATGCTGGCGTCCGGTGACCGGCTCGACTTTCGCGACCTGCCGTTGCCGACCGTGGACAAGCACTCGACGGGCGGGGTGGGGGACAAGCTCACCCTGCCGCTGGTGGCCGTCGTCGCCGCCTGCGGCGCCGCGGTGCCCCAGGCGTCGGGGCGGGGGCTCGGCCACACCGGCGGCACCCTGGACAAGCTCGAGTCCATCGCCGGGTTCACCGCGGCGCTGTCCAACCGGCGGGTGCGGGAGCAGCTCCGCGACGTCGGCGCGGCCATCTTCGCCGCCGGCGAGCTGGCCCCGGCCGACGCCAAGCTGTACGCGTTGCGCGACGTCACCGCCACCGTCGAGTCGCTGCCGCTGATCGCCAGCTCGGTGATGAGCAAGAAGCTGGCCGAGGGGACCGGGGCGCTGGTGCTCGACGTGAAGGTCGGCTCGGGCGCGCTGCTGAGCACCGCGGAGCGGTGCCGCGAACTGGCCCACACCATGGTCGGGCTGGGCGCGGCCCACGGCGTGCCCACCCGCGCGCTGCTGACCGACATGAACGCGCCGCTGGGGTCGACCGTCGGCAACTCCCTCGAGGTCGCCGAGTCGCTGGACGTGCTGGCCGGCGGCGGGCCGCCCGACGTCGTCGAGCTGACGGTGCGGCTGGCCGGCGAGATGCTCGAGCTGGCCGGCGCCGACGGCCGGGACCCGGCCGAGACCCTGCGCGACGGCACCGCGATGGACCGGTTTCGGCGTCTCGTCGCCGCTCAGGGCGGCGATTTGTCGGTTCCGTTGCCGATCGGAGCGCACTCCGAGACCGTGACCGCTTCCCGGGGCGGCACAATGGGCGATATCGACGCGATGGCAGTGGGGCAGGCGGCTTGGCGGCTCGGTGCGGGCAGGTCCCGTCCGGGCGAACGAGTGCAGGCCGGCGCCGGTATCCGGATCCACCGCCGCCCCGGCGAGGCCGTCGCGGCGGGGGAGCCGCTGTTCACCCTCTACACCGACACCCCGGAGCGGTTCGGCGCCGCGCTGGCCGAACTGGACGGCGGCTACCGCGTCGGCGACGCACCACCGGCCGCGCGGCCGCTGATCATCGATCGGATCGTCACGTGATGACTCCCCTGGGCCTCGAGCAGATCAAGAAGGCGCCCAAGGCGCTGCTGCACGACCACCTCGACGGGGGGTTGCGCCCGTCGACCGTCGTGGACATCGCCGGCCAGACGGGCTACGACGGGCTGCCCACCACCGATGTCGACGAGCTGGCCACCTGGTTTCGCACCCGGTCGCACAGCGGCTCGCTGGAGCGCTACCTGGAGCCCTTCTCGCACACCGTGGCGGTGATGCAGACCCCCGACGCGCTGCATCGCGTCGCCTACGAGTGCGTGGAAGACCTGGCCGCCGATTCGGTCGTCTACGCCGAGATCCGGTTCGCGCCCGAGTTGCACATCGACCGCGGGCTGTCCTTCGACGCGATCGTCGACGCCGTGCTGGCCGGGTTGGCCGACGGCGAGAAGGCGTGCGCCGCCGCGGGCCGGCCGATCGTGGTGCGTCTGCTGGTCACCGCCATGCGGCACGCCGCGGTGTCCCGCGAGATCGCCGAGCTGGCAATCCGGTTCCGGGACAAGGGGGTTGTCGGTTTCGACATCGCCGGCGCCGAGGCGGGCAACCCGCCGACGCGGCACCTGGACGCCTTCGAGTACATGCGGGACCACAACGCGCGCTTCACCATTCACGCCGGTGAGGCCTTCGGGCTGCCGTCGATCCACGAGGCGATCGCGTTCTGTGGCGCCGATCGGCTGGGTCACGGGGTGCGCATCGTCGACGACATCGATGTGCTGGGCAACGGCGAAGTCAGACTGGGCCGGCTGGCATCCATCCTGCGGGACAAGAGAATTCCGTTGGAGTTGTGCCCCAGCTCCAACGTTCAGACCGGCGCGGTGAAGAGCATCGCGGACCATCCGTTCGACCTGCTGGCCCGCACCCGGTTCCGGGTGACCGTCAACACCGACAACCGGCTGATGAGCGATACCACGATGAGCCTGGAAATGTGCCGGCTGGTCGAGGCTTTCGGATACGGCTGGAGCGACCTCGAGCGGTTCACCATCAACGCGATGAAGTCGGCGTTCCTCCCGTTCGACGAGCGGTTGGCGATCATCGACGACGTGATCAAGCCGCGCTACGCCGTGCTGATCGCGGGCTGACGCCGCTCGCCCGAAAACCGGGCGAGCGGCGCAGCTTTGGGGTCAGCGGGGGAGGCGGGTGCGGGTGCGACGACCGGTCAGCGCCTCGTAGAGCGCGATGAGGACGATCGCGGCGCCGACTCCGATGAAGAACGGCACCCAGGCGATCCCGCCGTTGGCGTTGTGGTATCCGAATTGGCTGGCGACCGCCGAGCCGATCAACGCGCCCACGGCGCCGATGACGACCGTCATGATCATGCCGACGTTCTGTTTGCCCGGCATCACCAGGCGGGCGACCACGCCGATGATGGCGCCCACGATGATGGCGAGGATGATGGATCCGACCATTTCAGCTCCTGTCGTAACGGCTCCCACTGTGGGCGCCATCTGCGACAGGGATTTCCCCGAAACGACGGATCTCTAACACAATTCGCGCGGGAGTCAGATCAGGTCTGCGGCGAGTCCGATCGCCCGCACCGTGCCGGCCAGGTGCGTTTGCACCGCGCGCAGCGCCCGCTGGCCGTCGCCGTCCCGCAGCGCATCGGCGATCTCGCGGTGCTCGTCGAGGATCCTCGTCACCCGCTCGGGCTCGCGCAGCGCCGACTCGCCGATCATCCGCATCTGCCGATCCCGCAGTGACGCATAGAAATCCGACAGGATCGCGTTCCCCGATTCGGCGAGCGTGACGGCGTGGAAGGCGCGGTCGGCGTCGAGGAACTCGGGCCAATCGCCGCGGCCGACGGCGGCACGCTGCCGTCGCAGCTCGCCCTGCAGCCGCTGGAAAACCCCGGCGCACGCGGTCGGTCCGCGGCCCACCACCTTGGTGGCGGCGAACTGCTCGAGGACCAGCCGCGCCTCCATCACCGACCGGACCTCGTCGGGCGAGACGGGGACCACGAGGGCGCCGCGCTGCGGGTACAGCCGCAGCAGCCCCTCGGCCTCCAATCGCAAGAACGCCTCGCGCACCGGTGTGCGCGACATGCCGAGCGCCGCGGCGACGTCGCCCTCGCTGATCAGTTCCCCGCCCGGGAACGCGCCGGTGAGGACCCGCGTCTTGACGTAGTCCAGCGCGCGGTCCTTGGCCGTGCCCGGCCGCGGGTCCCTCGATGCCACGGCAGCCTTCCGGTAGCTCAGTCGTATCCCAGCAGTGTCGTATCCCAGCAGTGTGGTGACGGTACACCACCAAAATCATTGACAAAGCCACAACTGAGATACAAGATAGATACTAACTAGACATCAGACGCCGAGAGGCCCCCGAGCCGTGCGAAGGAGACGCGAAATGCCCGTGACCGAACCAGCCGTGACCCCGAACCTGGACCCGACGATCCCCGCGCCGGCGGTCAACGTCGCCGAGTACGGGTTCGAGGGCCGGTTCCAGGACTGGGCGCAGGACGCCGAGTACTTCGAGTACTCCAAGGCCGCCAACCCCATCGGCTCCGGCCTCGTCCCGCCGATGCCGATTACCCGGTTCGACGCGGATGTCTACACCGACGCGCCGACCGGGGTGATCCCGCTGGACCTGTCCAAGGAGCTGGGCGTCGAGACCGGGGCGGCGACCAGCCCGGCGCTGCTGGCCAACTTCCTGCGGATCCGTCCGGGCGAACAGGTCGACACCAGCGCCAACGCCACCTCGCAGCTGTACTACGTGCTCTACGGCCGCGGCTTCGCGGCGGTCAACGGCCAGCTGGTGGGATGGGAGAAGGGCGACTTCCTGACGCTGCCCGCGGGCACCCACTCGGTCTTCTACGCCGCCGCCGACACGGCCATGTACTGGGTGCACGACGAGCCGCTGATGCGCTACCTGGGCGCCGAGGCCACGCGGCCGAGGTTTCGCGCGACCAAGTTCCGGCGCACGGACGCGGTGGCCAAGCTGGAGGAGATCGCGTCGCGCCCGGGCGCCAACGAGAAGAGCCGGGTCAGCGTGCTGCTGGCCAACGCCAACCAGGAGCAGACGCTGACCATCACCCACGTGCTGTGGGCCATGTTCGGGGTGCTGCCCCCGAACCAGGTGCAGCGCCCGCACCGGCACCAGTCGGTGGCCCTGGACCTGATCCTGGACGCGCCGGCCAGCGGCTGCTACACCCTGCTGGGCACCCGCCTCGACGAGCGCGGCGACATCGTCGACCCCATCCGGGTGGACTGGCGGGCCGGTTGCGCCTTCACCACCCCGCCGGGCATGTGGCACGCCCACTACAACGAGACCGACGAGCCCGCCCACCTGATCCCGATCCAGGACGCCGGGCTGCAGACCCACCTGCGCAGCCTCGACATCAAGTTCACGCAGCGCCGCGACCTCGTCGCCGGCTGACCCGGCGGGCCGTGCACGGCCCACGTCCGGCGCATAGTGTGGCTGCACATGAAGTTGCCCCTGCTGGGTCCCGTGTCGGTCACCGGCTTCCAGAACGCCTGGTTCTTCCTGTTCCTGCTGGCCGTTCTGCTGATCCTGGGCATCTACGTCGTGCTGCAGTTCGCCCGCCGCCGTCGGGTGCTGCGGTTCGCCAACATGGAGGTGCTGGAGCGGGTCGCGCCGGCGCACCCCAGCCGGTGGCGGCACGTGCCGACGATCCTACTGGCCACGTCGCTGGTGCTGCTCACCACGGCGATGGCCGGGCCGACCTCCGACGTCCGCATCCCGCTGAACCGTGCGGTCGTCATGCTGGTCATCGACGTGTCGGAGTCCATGGCCGCCACCGACGTCCCGCCCGACCGGCTCACCGCCGCCAAGGAGGCCGGGAAGCAGTTCGCCGACGAGCTGACGCCGGCCATCAACCTGGGGCTGGTGGAGTTCGCGGCCAACGCCTCGCTGCTGGTCTCGCCGACCACCAACCGGGCCGCCGTCAAGGCGGCGATCGACAGCCTGAAGCCGGCCCCCAAGACCGCGACCGGCGAGGGCCTGTTCACCGCGCTGCAGGCGATCGCCACGGTCGGCTCGGTGATGGGCGGCGGCGACGGCCCGCCGCCGGCGCGCATCGTGCTCGAGTCCGACGGCGCCGAGAACGTGCCGCTGGACCCCAACGCCCCGCAGGGGGCATTCACCGCCGCCCGGGCCGCCAAGGCCGAGGGCGTGCAGATCTCGACGATCTCGTTCGGGACGCCATACGGCACCGTCGAGTACGAGGGCGCCACCATCCCGGTGCCCGTCGACGACCAGACGCTGCAGAAGATCTGCGAGATCACCGACGGCCAGGCGTTCCACGCCGACAGCCTGGAGTCGCTGAAGAACGTCTACTCGACCCTGCAGCGCCAGATCGGCTACGAAACCGTCAAGGGCGATGCCAGCCTGGCCTGGATGCTGCTGGGCACGGTCGCCATGGCCGGCGCCGTCCTGGCCGGCCTGTTCCTGAACCGCCGGCTGCCCGCCTGACGATCAGACCGGCAGCCGCCGGTTGATCACCAGCGCCAGCGCCGTCGCGATCAACGCGGTGAGGACGCCCAGCCGCAACCACCCGGCACTGCCCGGCCCCGGCACCGTGCGGTAGCCGATGTCCTTCTCGATGGCGTTGTAGCTCTTGTTGAGCTCGGCGAGGTTGCCGGCGGTGTAGGACTGCCCGCCCGAGAGCTTGGCGATCGTCTTCATCTGGTCGGTCGACACCGGGACGGCGACCCGCTGGCCGTCCATCTCGATCTCGCCGGTCTTGGTGCCGAACGAGATCGTCGAGATCGGCACGCCCTCGTCGCGGGCCAGCCGCGCCGCGGTGTAGACACCATCGTGCGGATCGCTGGGGTTGGACGGCTTGTTCTCCCTGCCGTCGGAGAGCAGCACGATGCGGGCCGGGGGCGGGGTGTCGCCCCCCGTGATGGCCGTCGCGCTGACCGCGTGCAGGGCGGTGAAAATGGCCTCACCGGTGGCCGTGCTGTCGGCGAAGTCCAGCTTCTTGAGCGCGTCGATGGTCGCCTGGTGCTGCGGGGTCGGCGGCACCAGCAGGTACGGCGTGCCCGCGAACCCGACCAGGCCGAGGTTGATGCCCGGCGTCAGCTGGGCGGCGAACTGGCTGGCCGCCTCCTCGGCGGCCTTGAGCCGGTTGGGCGGGACATCGGTCGCCCGCATCGACTGCGACATGTCGATGACCAGCACGACCACCGCGCGGTTGCGCGGGATGCGCATGTCGTGGGTGGGGGTGGCCAGCGCGATGGTCAGCAGCACCAGGCTCAGCAGCGAGACGGCGATCGGGAGGTGCCGGATCGGCGACTGCGGCACGCTGGACTCGGTGAACCGGCGCAGCCGGCGCCGGCGGCGGCCCTGGACCAGGATGTAGACCGCGAGCAGGGCCAGCGGCAACAAACCGAACAAGAGCATGCCCGGGCGTTGGAAGCCGTACAGCGGTAGCGGGCCGATCCCGGGAAGCGACACCCGCCAGTAAAGAGGAGACTCCGGGGCCCGTCAAACGCGGGGCTGTGCGGGCCCTACTCCCGCCGGAGCCGCCCGTCGACGAACTGTTCCAGGTTCTCCCATTCCCGTACCGCCTGCGCGTACGGGGCCGACGGCTTGCCGACCGAGCCGGGCTCGAGCACGTAGGCCACCAGCTTGCCCAGCGGCCGGCCCGGCTCGAGAGCCTTGTCGACCGTGCCCTCCTCCGAGTAGTCGCCGATGTCGCGGAGCAGCTCGACGGCGAGGTCCAGCTGTTCGCGGTCCACCGCGTCCGGCCCGTCGGCGATGTCGTCGGCCAGGCCGCTGAGCACGTAGACGTTGTCCTCGGTGACCTCGACCTCCAGCGAGCCGTCCGTGGCGGCGGTGCGGATGTCGTCGTAGGTGCTCAGGTCGGCCAGGTCGTGGTCGTGCTCGTCGGCGAGGTAGCGGGCCAGCGCCCGCTCGGAGCCGAACACGCTGATCCGCCCGTTGCGGCCCAGGAAGATCGGGCGGTCGTCCAGGTAGCACCGCAGCGTGTAGAAGGTGCCCGAACTCGTCATGATCCGGATCGGGTCGATGCCCACCTGCACCCAGAAATCCTCGTCGCTGCCCAGGATGACGGTGTCGCCCGCGGCGCGGGGCTCCTCGTCGTCCTCGGCCGCCACGGGTTCGTCGGACTCCGCCTCGGCCTCCGCGTCCGGTTCCTCGGCATTTTCGGTGTCCTCCGTGTCGTCGGCGTCCTCGGCGTCGCCGGTGTCCTCGTCCTCGCGCTCCTCGGCCAGCTCGTCGGCGGCCTTGGCCGACAGCTTGGCGTCCACCTCCGGGGTGGTGACGATGCCGTCGATCGCGCCGAGCACGTCGTCCCAGCCGCGCCCGATGATCTCGCCGATCGCGTTCCAGCGCTTGAGGCCGGCCTTGCCGGTGAAGTGGTCGATGCCGCCCGAGACGGTGCCCAGGGTGGGGTTGCCGTTGAAGAACTTCGACACCGCCGTGAGCTCGCACACCGACCCGAGGGACGAGACGAGCGCCAGCGTGCGGGCCAGCGCGGTCACCGACTCCTCGGTCGGCTTCTCCGACACCAGTTCCTCGACCGCGACCAGATCGAACTGCCTGTCCTCGGCCGGTTCGAACGTGTGCGCGTGCGCCGAGGTCAGGTCCTTCCACGCCGGGTGGTCGACCAGGTCGTTGTCGGTATCGGAGCGCACGAACGCGACCAGGTCGGCGAGGGAGTCGAAGACGAACAGGTCCTCGTCCTTGCCCAGGAACGCCTCCCACTCGTCGCCGGCGTCGCGCCAGCGGGGCGCCCACACGGTGTAGCGGTCGCCATCGGACAGGCTCAGGCGGATGGGCACGAGGTCAGCAGCCATGCGGCACACAATAGCGACGGCGGGCGGGGGCGCCCGGCGCGGCTAGCCCCAGATATCGGTGATCGGCGCCGCGCTCGCCGCGTAACCGGTTTTGGGCAGCCCGTACATCTGCTCGAGCGTGGAGAGCACGTTGTAGTGGTTGATCTGTTCGGCGTAGTTGCCCGGGATCACGTGCGCGCCGTAGAAGACCGTCGGGATCTGGTTGCGCCTTCCGCCGTCGTCCTCGTCGAACGTCACGATCAGCAGGCTGTTGTTGGCCACCGCCCAATTGGCGTAGCCCGACAGTTGCCGGTTCAGCCAGGTGTCGGCCTGCGCGATCGAGCCGTCGTGCATGTTGTTGTCGTTGTTGGGGATGACGAACGACACCGTGGGCAGGCCGGCGTAGTTGCCCATCGGGAAGGCGGAGAACGGCAGGGAGTCCGCCGGGGGCACGTTGGTGAAGTTGGCCCAGGGCACGTGCTTGCGCGCGTACTTGCCGGCGCTGCACACCGGTGAGCCGACGGCGGGCAGGCCCTCGGCGAAACCGGCGAACGTGTAACCCGCGGCGAGCAACTCCGACCCGAGGTTGGGCGCGGCGCCGGCGTTGACCGGGCACTGGTCGGTGGTCACGCCGAACGTGTTGCCGGCGAACAGCGCCAGGTAGTTCGGTTCGCTCGGGTGGGTTTCGGCGAACGACTGGGTCATGTTGGCGCCGCCCGCGGCCAGCGCGGTGATGAAGGGCGCCGACCTGTTGCCGATGATGCCGCTTTCGGAGCGGTTCTCCTCCACCACGATCACGATGTGCGCGGGCTGCGGAATGGCCGCCGCCACCAGGACGATCCGCGGATTCAGAGGGCCGGCCACCAGGCCCACCAAGGCCACCGCGCCGAGCAGCCCGAGGACTCGAATCACCCTGCCCGTCAACCCTGTTGAACCCGTGATTGCGCCCAGCACCACGAGAGCATACGGGCGCACGAGGCGCGCGGGCCGCGCCGACGCGGGCGGTTTCGGCGGGGCGTTAACGAAATGCGGCCGGATCGTTATATAGGGTCGAACACCGTGGAGGTGCGCGTTGTCGATCACCCGCTGGCGGCTGCCCGGCTCACGACGATGCGCGACGAACGCACCGACAACGAGGGTTTCCGCGCGGCGCTGCGCGACCTGACCGCGATGCTGGTCTACGAGGCCACCCGGGACGCCCCCCGAGAGAGCTTCCCGATCCGCACGCCGCTGGCCGAGACCCAGGGCGTGCGGCTGGCCGAGCCGCCCCTGCTGGTGCCGGTGCTGCGGGCCGGGCTCGGCATGGTCGACCAGGCGCTGGCGCTCTTGCCGCGGGCGCGGGTCGGATTCGCCGGGGTGGCCCGCAACGAGGAAACCCACCAGGCGACCGGATATTTCGAGTCGCTGCCCGACGAGCTGACCGGCCTGCCGGTGCTGGTGCTGGACCCGATGCTGGCCACGGGCGGCTCGCTGAAACACACCGTCGGCCTGCTGCTCGAGCGCGGCGCGACCGATATTACGGTGCTGTGCGCGGTGGCTGCACCGGAAGGCGTTGCCGCGCTTGAGAAAACGGCTCCCGCCGCGCGCCTGTTCACCGTGGCCGTCGACGACGGGCTCGACGACAACGCCTATATCGTGCCGGGCCTCGGCGACGCGGGCGACCGCCAATACGGGCCCCGGTAGCCGGCTACCAGCCGCTCGCCTCGGCCACCAGCCGGTCACGCAACGCCCCCGCCCGCCGCCGCGCCCGGGCCAGGCCACCGGTCACCGCGCAGCGAACCTCGATGTAGCACTTCAGCTTCGGTTCGGTCCCCGACGGCCGCACCACCAGCCGGACCGACGCGTCGTCGTCGCCGCCGGTGAGGATCAGCGCGTCGGTGATGTCGGTGACGCTCACGGCGACACCGGCCAGCGTTTCCGGTGGCGCCGCCCGCAGCCGGCGCATCAGTTCGGCGGCCTCGGCGGAGTCGGCGACGCGGCGCGACACCGCCGCGACGTCGTGCACGCCGTATTGTTGCGCGAGCCCGTCGAGCGCGTCGCCGACCGAACGGCCCCGGTCCTTGAGCGCGGCGACCAGATCGCACACCAGCACCGCCGCGCTGATGCCGTCCTTGTCGCGCACCGCGTCCGGGTCGACGCAGTGCCCGATCGCCTCCTCGTAGGCGTACACCAGGGTGCCGTCGGGGACCCGCGCGTCGGCGCGCGCCAGCCACTTGAAGCCGGTCAGGGTTTCGACGTGGGTGGCTCCGTGCCGGCGCGCGATCGCCGCCAGCATCCGCGAAGAGACCACGGTGCTGGCCACCACCGCCTTGCTGGGATCGGCGATTCCCGACAGGATGTAATCGCCTAGCAGCCAACCGGTTTCGTCGCCGGACAGCATTCGCCATCCCGAATCGGTCGGGATGCCGACCGCGCACCGGTCGGCGTCGGGATCCAGCGCGACCGCGACGTCGGCCGTGACGTCGGCGGCCAGGGCGAGCAGCGCGTCGGTGGCGCCGGGCTCCTCGGGATTGGGGAAGGCGACGGTGGGGAAGTCGGGATCCGGCGCGAACTGGGCGCCGACGGTGTGCACCCGCTCGAAGCCGGCGCGCTGCAGCGCCTCCACGGCCACGACGCCGCCGACGCCGTGCAGCGGGGTCAGCGCCACCCGTACCGAACCGGCGGCCCGCCGCAGCCCGGCCGCCCGCGCGACGTAGCGCTCGAGCAGATCGGTCGCGGCGGGTTCCACGGGCGACCTTGCGATTTCGTCGGCCGGGGGAGCGGCGGCCATCGCGGCCTCGATCTCGCGGTCGGTGGGGGAGACGATCTGGATGCCGCCGTCGGCGTAGACCTTGTAGCCGTTGTCGGCCGGCGGGTTGTGCGACGCGGTGATCTGTATCCCGGCGGCCGCGCCGGTGTGGCGGACGGCGAACGCGACCACCGGCGTCGGCACCGGGCCCGGCAGCAGCAGCACGGAAAACCCTTGGGCCGCAAGCACTTCGGCCGTGACAGTGGCAAACACGGCGGATCCGTGCCGCGAGTCGCGCCCGACGATCACGAGCGCGCCGGCCCCGCCGCGGCCGCGCAGCACCTGCGCCACCGCCCAGGTCGCGCGCGACACCACCGCCACGTTCATGGCGTCGGGGCCGCCGCGCACCGGACCGCGCA
>NZ_GG770553.1:1749823-1762817 GCF_000164135.1 Mycobacterium parascrofulaceum ATCC BAA-614
ACCGCGCCGCCAGCTCGTCGGGCGCGCAGGCGGCGAGCTCGGCGGCCGTCGCGGGGTCGGGATCGTGAGCGATCCACTCCGCCGGGGCGATCGCAAGCCCGGGGTCGCCGGGGGCCGCGGGTCGCCGCCACTGGCCGGGCGTCATCGCGTCAGAACCGCGCGACGACGTCGGCCAGCAGCGCGCCCATCCGGCTCGCCGACGCGGCGCCGGCGGCGAGCACCTCGGCGTGGCTCAGCGGTTCGCCGCTGATCCCGGCGGCCAGGTTGGTGACCAGCGACACCCCCAGCACCTCGGCGCCGGCCGCCCGGGCCGCGATGGTCTCGTGCACGGTCGACATGCCGACCAGGTCGGCGCCCAGCATCCGCAGCATGCGCACCTCGGCGGGCGTCTCGTAATGGGGGCCGGGCAGGCCGGCGTAGACGCCCTCGGTCAGGCCGGGATCGACCTGGCGGGCGAGGTCGCGCAGCCGTGGGGAGTAGGCGTCGGTCAGGTCCACGAACTGCGCGCCGACCAGCGGCGAACGCGCGGTCAGGTTCAGGTGGTCGCTGATCAGCACCGGCTGGCCGACCGCCATCTCGGGCCGCAGCCCGCCGGCGGCGTTGGTGAGCACGACGATGCGCGCCCCGGCCGCGCAGGCCGCCCGCACCGCGTGCACGACGTGGCACAGGTCGTGGCCCTCGTAGGCGTGGACGCGACCGACCAGCACCAGCACCCGGCGCTCGCCGATGCGCGTCGACATCAGCTCGCCGGTGTGCCCGACGGCGGTCGGGGGCGCGAATCCGGGCACGTCGGCCTGGGGCAGGACGGCCGTCGGGGGCCCGAGCGCGTCGGCCGCCGGGCGCCATCCCGAACCGAGCACGACGGCCACGTCGTGCCGGCCTTCGCCCGTACGGTCGGCGATCACCCGCGCCGCCCGCCGGGCCAGTTCGCCGGGGTCGGATGCGACGTCGCTCACAGTCGGCGAGCATAGTGCGGGTCATCAGGGTTAGCGCCGCGATGGCGCGCGTCGGAATGTGTGAAAATCTGCCGCATGAGTCTTCGTAGGTGGGCGATCGTCGGCCTTGCCGTCGCCGTTGCGGTGTCAGTGTTTCCGATCACAAGCGGCACGCTGCCGTCGGCGCGGGCCGACGGATGCCCCGACGTCCAGCTCATCTTCGCCCGCGGCACCGCCGAGCCGCCCGGTCTGGGCGTCGCCGGTGACGCGCTGCTCGGCGCGCTGCAGCATGACCTCGGCTCGCGCAACGTCGACGCGTACGCGGTGAACTACCCGGCCAGCTACAACTTCCTGCAGACCGCCGACGGAGCCAACGACGCGCGCGACCACATCACGCAGATGGTCGACCAGTGCCCGGCGACGAAGCTGGTGCTCGGCGGCTTCTCTCAGGGCGCCGCCGCGGTCTCGATGCTGGCCGGGGTGCCGCCGCTGGGCAACACCGTCGGCAACTTCGGATCGGCGCCCGAGCTGGATCCCGGCCTGGCGAACAAGGTCAGGGCGGTTGCGGTGTTCGGCAATCCCGGCAACCGCTTCAACACCCCCCTTTCGACGACCGGTCTGTTCGCCGGCCGCGCCATCGACATCTGCAGCCCCGGCGACCCGGTGTGCGTCGTCGGCGGCCGGGACCGGGAAGCCCACCACGACTACGGTGTGCCGCCCTACCCCGGACAGGCGGCGGACTTCATCGCCGGGCTGGTGTAACCGGGCACCAGGGGCGCGGTGGGATACTGCGAGGATGCCCCCCACCGCATTGGACAACCCCTCCGACAGGGTCGAGGATGTCGTGCGGCGACGCGGCCCCGACCTGGTTGAGCTGTCCCACGCGATCCATGCCGAGCCCGAGCTGGCGTTCGCCGAGCACCGCAGCTGCGCCAAGGCCCAGGCGCTGGTCGCCGAGCGCGGCTTCGAGATCACCGCGTCCGCCGGGGGCCTGGACACCGCCTTTCGTGCCGACTTCGGCGGCGGGCCGCTGACCGTCGGGGTGTGCGCCGAATACGACGCGCTGCCCGAGATCGGCCACGCCTGCGGCCACAACATCATCGCCGCGTCGGCGGTGGGCACCGCCCTGGCGCTGGCCGAGGTGGCCGACGAGCTGGGCCTGCGGGTGGCGCTGATCGGCACCCCCGCCGAGGAGGCGGGCGGCGGCAAGGCGCTGCTGCTGAAGGCCGGGGTGTTCGACGACGTCGCGGCCGCGGTGATGCTGCATCCCGGGCCGGCCGACATCGCGGCGGCCCGCTCGCTGGCGCTCTCGGAAGCGACCGTGCACTACCGTGGCAAGGAATCCCATGCTGCCGTCGCGCCGCATCTGGGGGTCAATGCCGCCGACGCCGTGACCGTCGCGCAGGTGGCCGTCGGGCTGTTGCGCCAGCAGCTGGCCCCGGGCCAGCTGGTGCACGGGATCGTCACCGACGGCGGCCAGGCTGTCAACGTCATCCCCGGGCACGCGACGCTGCAGTACGCGATGCGGGCGGTCGAATCGGATTCGCTGAGACAACTGGAGGGCAGGATGTACGCGTGCTTCGCCGCGGGTGCGCTGGCCACCGGCTGCGAGTACGACATCGACACCCCGGCGCCCCCGTACGACGAACTCACACCCGACGAATGGCTGGCCGATGTCTTCCGCGAGGAGATGCGCCGGATCGGGCGCGAACCGGTGGCCCGCGAGTTCGAGGCCACGCTGCCCATGGGAAGCACCGACATGGGCAACGTGACCCAGGTGCTGCCGGGGATCCACCCGATCGTCGGGGTCGAGGCCGGCGGCGCCATGGTGCATCAGCGCGCGTTCGCCGACGCCGCCGCCGGCCCCAGCGGTGACCGCGCCGTCGTCGAGGGCGCAATCATGTTGGCCCGCACGGTGGTTCAGCTGGCCCAGACGCCCGCCGAACGCGACCGCGTGCTGGCGGCCCGGGAGCGCCGCGGGGCGCACGCATGAGTCTCGCCGACTCCGCCACCTCCTGGCTGGCCGCCCACCACGACGACCTGGTCGAGTGGCGCCGGCACATCCACCGCTATCCCGAACTCGGCCGCCAGGAGTACGCCACCACCCAGTTCGTCGCCGAGCGGTTGGCCGACGCGGGGCTCAACCCCAAGGTGTTGCCCGGCGGGACGGGACTGGTCTGCGACCTGGGCCCCGAACACGAGCCGAGGATCGCGCTGCGGGCCGACATGGACGCGCTGCCGATGGCCGAGCGGACCGGCGCGCCGTACACGTCCACGATGCCCAACGTCGCCCACGCGTGCGGCCACGACGCGCACACCGCGATCCTGCTCGGCACCGCGCTGACCCTGGCGTCGGTGCCGGAGCTGCCGGTCGGGGTTCGGCTGATCTTCCAGGCGGCCGAGGAGCTGATGCCCGGCGGCGCGATCGACGCGATCGCCGCCGGCGCGATCAGCGGGGTGGCGCGGATCTTCGCCCTGCACTGCGACCCGCGGCTGCAGGTCGGCCAGGTGGCGGTCCGGCACGGGCCCATCACGTCGGCCGCCGACCAGATCGAGATCACGCTGCATTCGCCGGGCGGGCACACCTCGCGTCCGCATTTGACCGCAGACCTGGTCTACGGGCTGGGCACGCTGATCACCGGACTGCCGGGCGTGCTGTCCCGGCGCATCGATCCGCGCAACGGCACGGTGCTGGTGTGGGGGGCGGTCAACGCCGGCGTGGCCGCCAACGCCATCCCGCAGAGCGGCGTGCTGGGCGGCACCGTCCGCACGGCGAGCCGGCAGACCTGGGTGGGGCTCGAGGAGATCATCCGGGAGACGGTGTCGGCGCTGCTCGCGCCGCTGGGCATCGAGCACACGCTGCAGTACCGGCGGGGCGTGCCGCCGGTGGTCAACGAGGACGTGTCGACGCGCATCCTGACGCATGCGATCGAGGCCATCGGCCCGGACGCGCTGGCCGACACCCGCCAGTCCGGCGGCGGCGAGGACTTCTCCTGGTACCTCGAGGAGATTCCCGGCGCGATGGCGCGGCTGGGCGTCTGGTCGGGCCAGGGGCCGCAGCTGGATTTGCACCAGCCCACGTTCGACCTCGACGAGCGCGCGCTGGCGATCGGCCTGCGCGTGATGGTCAACATCGTGGAGCAGTCGGCCGCGTTCTCGTCCACCTAGGACCCGCGAGCGACCGTGTTTGTACGGCGACACGCCGCATGGCGCGGCAATTTGCGGACGCTCGGCGGGGTGAATTGTCGGCGCCGCTTCGCACGCCCAGCATGGCCGGCATGCACCCGGAGCTCAGCAGGCTGCTCGACGCCCAGGGCGGGGTCGTCACATCCGCCCAGGCCCTGCGGTTCGTTACCCGCCGCGGCCTGGAGGCGCACGTGAATGCCGATGCCCTACAGAAGGTTTGGCATGGCATCTACGGCCGGGGCCGACTCACAACTGCCTTGCAACTTCGCGGGCTTGACCTGGCAACCGGCACGAGTGTCGCAGCTTGCATGGGTACAGCCGCGGCGGTCTACGGTTTCGACACGGAGGCGACAACCGGTTTGCACGTGCTCGAGCCTGATGGCCGGCGGTTGCGATCGGCCGACGGCCTGGTGGTGCATCGGCGGGAGGGCGCACCGCTGACCATGGTCGCGGGACGGCTGGCCACCGCGCCTGCGTGGACGGCGATCGAGGTCGCCCGCGGCCTGCGCCGGCCGCGAGCCCTCGCCACGCTGGATGCCGCGCTGCGCAGCGGAAGGTGCAGCCGCGATGAGATGAGACGGATGCTCGCGTTGCAGTCCGGGCGTCGCGGCGTCGTCAACATACGCGAGTTGCTGCCGTTGGCTTCCCCGCTGGCCGAGTCACCGATGGAGAGCGAGGCGCGGTTGGTCATGATCGACGGCGGGTTACCCGAGCCAGTACTGCAGTACGAGGTCGTGGACCTGGAGGGAAACGTGTGGCGGCTCGACTTCGCCTGGCCCGAGGACCGCGTCGCGGCGGAGTACGACGGCGTCGACTGGCACAGCGGGCCTGCGGCGTTCCTACGCGATCGCCGCCGCGTGTCTGCACTCCAACAGTTGGGGTGGTTGATAGTCCCCATCGTTGCCGAGGATGTCAGATATCGGCCCCGCGAACTCGTCGGCCGGCTGGAGACGTACCTACGACGGGCAGCGTGAGCGTCCGCAAATTGCCGCGCTATACGGCGTGTCGCCGTACAGACACGGTCGCTCGCGGAAGAAAAGTCAGCCGGTGCCCGGGCCGACGTTGTGGGCCGGGCGGGTACGCAGGTTGTGCACGTAATCGGCCGGGGCGCCGGCGATTTCGGCGGCATCGGCCATCACGCCCAGGTACCTCGCCGACGGCAGGCCGCCCTCCCAGGCGTCGAGCACGTACAGCCACGCCAGCACGGGGTCGGTGCTGGTGTCCGACGAGATGCGCTCCACCCGGCAGCGGATCTTCTTGTGCACCCCGAACTCCGAGCCCTCCCACCGGTCCAGGTTGTGCTCGTCGGCCGGGGTCATGTCGTAGAGGACGACGAACACCTTGGAAGTGGGATCCTCGACGACGGTGGCCAGGGCGCCCTCCCAGCCGATGTCCTCGCCCCCGAACGTCAGGCGCCAGCCGTGCAACCAGCCCGTTCCGGCCATCGGCGAATGGGGTGCCCGCTTGAGCATCTGCTCAGGATCCATGTTCGACCCGTAGGCGGCGTAGAGCGGCACGGGGAAAGCTTAGACGTCACAGGGGCGAGCGGTCTCCTCTCGCGGGAGTCGCCGCGCTGTGCCGATGGCGCGACTCTCCCCCGCAAGCGGGAGGTGCCCCCACCTCACGCCGCGCTGCGGCGTGCATCGTCGCCGCGCTGCGGGGCCGCGGGTCGCCCTGCTAGGTTGGGGCTGTGGCGACCCGCATCGTGATCCTCGGTGGCGGCCCGGCCGGTTACGAAGCCGCGCTGGTGGCTGCCACCTCCCACCCCGACAGCACGCACGTCACCGTCATCGACTCCGAAGGGATCGGCGGCGCGGCCGTGCTGGACGACTGCGTGCCGTCCAAGACGTTCATCGCCTCGACCTGGCTGCGCACCGAGTTGCGCCGGGCCCCGCGGCTGGGGTTCGAGATCGACATCGACGACGCCAAGATCTCGTTGCCGCAGATCCATGCCCGGGTCAAGCAACTGGCCACCGAGCAGTCGGCCGACATCACCGAACAGCTGCTCGGCATGGGCGTGCACGTGGTCGCCGGTCGCGGCGAGCTGATCGACCCCACGCCCGGGCTGGCCTGCCACCGCGTCAAGGCGACCCATTCCGATCCGGGGCCCGACGGCCCCGTCACCAGCGAGTACGAGGCCGACGTGGTGCTGATCGCCACCGGCGCCAGCCCGCGCGTCCTGCCGTCGGCCCGGCCCGACGGCGAGCGCATCCTGACCTGGCGGCAGCTCTACAACCTGGAGGCGCTGCCCGAACACCTGATCGTTGTCGGCTCCGGCGTCACCGGCGCCGAGTTCGTGCACGCCTACACCGAGCTGGGCGTGCCGGTGACGGTGGTCGCCAGCCGGGACCGGGTGCTGCCCTACGAGGACGCCGACGCCGCGCTGGTCCTCGAAGAGGCGTTCTCCGAGCGCGGCGTCGCGCTGGTCAAGAATGCCCGCGCCCAGTCCGTCACCCGCACCGACGACGGCGTGCTGGTCACCCTGGCCGACGGGCGCACCGTGGCGGGCAGCCACGCCCTGATGACCATCGGGTCGGTGCCCAACACCGACGGCCTGGGCCTGGATCGCGTCGGCATCGAGCTCGGCCGGGGCGGCTACCTGACCGTGGACCGGGTGTCGCGGACCTCGGTGGCCGGCATCTACGCCGCCGGCGACTGCACCGGCCTGCTGCCGCTGGCGTCGGTGGCCGCCATGCAGGGCCGGATCGCGATGTACCACGCGCTGGGCGAGGGGGTCAGCCCGATCCGGCTGCGCACGGTGGCGGCCACGGTGTTCACCAGGCCCGAGATCGCGGCCGTCGGCGTGCCGCAGACGATGATCGACGACGGCTCGGTGTCGGCCCGCACCATCATGCTGCCGCTGCGGACCAACGCGCGGGCCAAGATGTCGGGGCTGCAGCAGGGTTTCGTGAAGATGTTCTGCCGCAAGTCCACCGGCGTGGTGATCGGCGGCGTGGTGGTGGCGCCGATCGCCTCCGAGCTGATCCTGCCGATCGCGGTGGCCGTGCAGAACCGGATCACCGTCAACGAGCTGGCGCAGACGCTCGCTGTTTACCCGTCGTTGTCCGGGTCGATCACCGAGGCCGCTCGTCGGCTGATGGCGCACGACGATCTGGACTAGCCTTGGTTCGACACCGTCCTACTGGCGAGTAACCGACAGGAGTTCCCCGGTGACCGATCCGATCCACGCGCCCAGCGAACTGGGCTCGCCGGCGTCCGTGCTGGGGCCGCAGCACCGCGAGGTGGCCTGGGAGCGGCTCGGCACCGAGCAGTTCGACGTCGTCGTCATCGGCGGCGGCGTGGTGGGCTCGGGCTGCGCGCTGGACGCCGCCACCCGCGGGCTCAAGGTGGCGCTGGTGGAGGCGCGCGATTTCGCGTCGGGCACGTCGAGCCGCTCGTCGAAGATGTTCCACGGCGGGCTGCGCTATCTCGAGCAGCTCGAATTCGGGCTGGTGCGCGAGGCGCTCTACGAGCGGGAGCTGTCGCTGACCACGCTGGCCCCGCACCTGGTCAAGCCGATGCCGTTCCTGTTCCCGCTGACCAACCGCGTGTGGGAGCGGCCGTATGTCGCCGCGGGCATCTTCCTCTACGACCGGATGGGCGGCGCGAAATCGGTTCCGGCGCAAAAGCATCTGACCCGCGCCGGCGCATTGCGGTTGAGCCCTGGGCTCAAGCGCGGCGCGTTGATCGGCGGAATCCGCTACTACGACACCGTCGTCGACGACGCGCGGCACACCATGACGGTCGCGCGCACCGCCGCCCACTACGGCGCGGTGGTGCGTTCCTCCACGCAGGTGGTCGCGATGCTGCGCGAGGGCGACCGGGTGACCGGCGTGCGGGTGCGCGATTCCGAGGACGGCGCCGTCACCGAAGTACGGGGCCACGTCGTCGTCAACGCGACCGGTGTGTGGACCGACGAGATTCAGGCACTGTCCAAGCAGCGCGGGCGATTTCAGGTGCGCGCCTCCAAGGGCGTGCACGTGGTGGTGCCGCGCGACCGCATCGTCAGCGACGTCGCCATCATTCTGCGCACCGAGAATTCGGTGATGTTCGTCATCCCGTGGGGCAGCCACTGGATCATCGGCACCACCGACACCGACTGGGACCTGGACCTCGCTCATCCCGCGGCCACCAAGGCCGACATCGACTACATCCTGCGCACGGTCAACACCGTGCTGGCCATCCCGCTGACCCACGCCGACATCGACGGGGTCTACGCCGGGCTGCGCCCCCTGCTGGCCGGGGAGAGCGAGGAGACCTCCAAGCTGTCCCGCGAGCACGCCGTGGCGGTGCCCGCGCCGGGGTTGGTGGCCATCGCGGGAGGCAAGTACACCACCTATCGGGTGATGGCCGCCGACGCGATCGACGCGGCCGCGCAGTTCGTCCCGGCCCGGGTGGCGCCCTCGATCACCGAGAAGGTCAGCCTGCTGGGCGCCGACGGCTACTTCGCCCTGGTCAATCAGGCCGAACACGTTGCGGCGCTGCAAGGTTTGCATCCGTACCGGGTGCGGCACCTGCTGGACCGCTACGGTTCGATGATCGGCGACGTGCTGGGGCTGGCGGCCGGGAACGCCGACCTGCTCAGCCCGATCAAGGAGGCGCCGGGCTACCTGAAAGTGGAGGCCCTGTACGCCGTGACGGCCGAGGGCGCGCTGCATCTCGAGGACATCCTGGCCCGCCGGATGCGCATCTCCATCGAGTACTCGCACCGCGGCGTCGACTGCGCCCGCGAGGTCGCCGACGTGGTGGCGCCCGTGCTGGGTTGGAGCGCCGCGGACGTCGAGCGCGAGGTGGCGAACTATTCCGCGCGGGTGGAGGCCGAGATCCTGTCCCAGGCGCAGCCCGACGACGTGTCGGCCGACGAGCTGCGGGCGAGCGCCCCCGAGGCGCGCGCCGAAATCCTCGAGCCGGTGCCGTTGAATTGAGCGTGTGGTGAGGCCGGCGCTCCCCCGCAAGCGGGAGGTGCCCCCACTTCCGGTGCGGGACGGCCTGGGCCCGGCGCGTGTGCGGCTGCGCGGGGGCCCGGTGCTGGCCGAGCTGACCGGCCGGTTCGGCGCGTCGGCGCGCTCGAAGGTGCTGGCCGGGGAAGTGGTCGACGCCGACGGTTCACCGGTCGACGAGGCCACCGCGCTGCCCGCCGGTGCCAGCGTCTACCTCTACCGCGAACTGCCCGAAGAGGTGCCCGTCCCGTTCGACATCCCGGTGCTTCATCGGGACGCGGACATCGTGGTGGTGGACAAGCCGCACTTTTTGGCGACCATGCCCCGCGGCCGGCACGTCGCGCAGACGGCGCTGGTGCGGCTGCGCCGGGAGCTGGGCCTGCCGGAACTCAGCCCGGCCCATCGGCTCGACCGGTTGACCGCCGGGGTGCTGCTGTTCACGGCGCGCCGCGAGGTGCGCGGCGCCTACCAGACGTTGTTCTCGCGCGGGTTGGTGCGCAAGACGTACCTGGCGCGCGCGGCGGTCGACCCGGCGCTGGTGTTGCCGCGCGTGGTGCGCAGCCGAATCATCAAGCGGCGCGGGGTTTTACAGGCGGGCTGCGAACCGGGAACGCCCAACGCGGAGACACTCGTCGAGCTCGCCTCCCCGGACGGCCTGTACCGGCTGACCCCGCGCACGGGACGCACCCACCAGCTGCGCGTGCACATGGCGGCGCTGGGCGTGCCGATCGACGGCGACCCGTTGTACCCCGACATCGTCGACGTCCCGCCCGACGACTTCAGCACGCCGCTGGGGCTGCTGGCCCGGCGCATCGCGTTCGACGACCCGCTGACTGGCGAGCGCCGCGAGTTCGTCAGCCGCCGAACGCTGGGCTGAGTGGGCCGACCCACGCCTCGAACCCCGAATGCTGGTGCCGCACGCGGAGAAGGGAAGACGGCTGCTACACGAGCTATCTCTGCGGATTCTCGGTCTCGGCGGGATTCGGAACCGCCGGGTTGGTGTAGGCGGGCGTCTGTGGCTCACCGCCGGGTGCCGGATTCTTTACCGGTGGTGGTTCGGGCTCCGGCTCGGCCGCGGGCGCCCGGTGCTCGGGCGGTGGCGGCGTGGGCACCAAGTAGTTCTTCCACGCGCCCGGTGGGTTCGGTGCAGGACCGACCGTGTTATCCGGCCAGCGCCAGGAACAACTGCCGCTGGCACCCCCGAGATCGCCAACAGGAACCGTCAACCCAAAACCCAGAACAGCCCCACCGACGGAGCCGCTGCCACTGGGACCGGCCACGTTCCACCCGCCATATTCGCAGTGCCAATGCGTGCTGTTCTCTTCGATCGGAAAATCGCAGTAGTACGTCGCGGCCCCCGCCTCGAAAGTGCTTCCGCCAACACCGGGATAGTCGCACAGGCCGGGACCCGGAACGTTGCCGCCCGGCGCGGCCCCGGCCACGGGGGGACTGAGTATTGCCCACGACGTGGCCCCCAGTGCCGCGAGTGATCCGATTCCCTTGCTCAACGACACATTCACTGGAAATGCCTTTTGGGTTTCGCGATTGCGGCGCGCGCCTTCGTGGGGGACCACCCCTACCGTTCTACACGGCCCACGGGGGACCGCGCGAGAAATCTCGGTTTGTCGTCCGGCCAGGCAATCCGGCCGCGCCCACGACCGCGCCACGCTGCTAATTCCGCAAATCCGATCGTCCGATTCCGTGAACGTCGGGCGGCTCCGGCGGTAGAATTCGTGCCTCATCGTAGAAAGCACGATCGTGAGATGCATCGCTAAAAGTGTTGTGCTACTCGCAGTTTGCGTTCCGGCGGTCGGCGCGCCGGAGGCCGCGTCGGCCGACCCTGTCGTCCCGAACCACCTGGCGTCGGTGCAAAGCTGGCCGGACAACTCGTGCGGCGGCTTCTTCTCCTGGCACGTGATCAACGACGTGAAGGATGCCCCGATCCGCGCGACGGTGGCCGTCCAGCGCAGAAAGGGTACGGAGGAGTACAACGACCGGTACGTCTATGACCTGGCGCCCGGCTCGTCGAGTTTCGTCTCGTGCAAGAGAATCCCGGCTCCCGACGGCCCCGGTGTCTACGACGTGACCGCCCGGCTGGCCGGCGCACAACACGCGTAGGCGGCGGCGGCTGCCCGACGCGACGCCGATCCGGACCGGGCCGGCCGGCGCGCCTCCCGCGGCGCGCACCTCGATGCCGAGCGCCTGGACCGCGTCGAGTCCACGATGTCGCGCTGGCCCTCACCCGAGGTGCGGTAGGCGACACGCAGATCCCCGTTCATCGCGTCAGGGGACGTTTCCGCAGTCAAGCGCCTGCAGCGTGCCGGCTCAGCCGTCGATGTGCGTCGGCGGGTCGGCGAAGCTGAAATCCGCGGGGGGATGGTCGGGGCCCATCACGTCGCAGTGCCCGTCCGGCACGAGGTAGGAACTGGCCCCGTTGGGGATCAACCGGGCAACGGCCACGCAACGTTGCCAGGTGCCGTCGGGCTGGACGGGTCCGTCGCACTTGCTGAGGACGGGTCCGCCGTACAGACAGCCGGCACCGGCCGGCGGCGCCGAGGCGATCAGCCCGGCCGCAATCAGCAGGGCGCCCAGTCCTCCGACGATGCCGCGCTTCATGGTTGCTGACGCTACCGCTTTTCCGCCGGATTTTGGGATCGGTAGCGAACCGTTGGCCGTCTGCTGGATCGTGTAATCCACTGAGGGCGTCGACGAAAGGCGCGAGGCGATGTCGCACGATCACAAAATCTGGCAGGCCGTCACCGGGGCGTTGCTGGCCGGCGGCGTGGCGCTGGCCGGACTCGGGCCGGCCGCGGGGGCGGCGCAGGCCGACCGCGCCTTGGCGCCGCAATTCAACCGCCCGGTGCCCCTGGACAACTTCACCGTCCCGCACGACTGGTGTCCGGGGCAGCCGTTGCCGATGCCCGACGTCCGCTGGGACATGGGCGTCTGCCACCACTGGTACTGGGTCCCGGTGGGCGGCATGGGCAACGTCGGTCAGTTCGTCTGGGAGGGTGACGCTCCCCGGCGCCCGCTGGGCCCGCCGCCGTGCTACGGAGCCCCCATCTGCCTGCCCGGCCTGTAGGGCCCGACCGGGCCGCGTGAGCGGCCGGCGATCGGGTAGCCCGCGGGTATGGACATCACCGTGACGTTCGTCGGCAACGCCACCACCTTGATCGCGGCGGGCGGATTCACGCTGCTGACCGATCCCAACTTCCTGCACCGGGGGCAGCACGCGTACCTCGGTTACGGGCTGGTGTCCAGGCGGCTCAAGGAACCGGCGTTGCGCATCGACGAACTCCCGCCGGTCGACGCCATCGTGCTCTCGCACATGCACGGCGATCACTGGGACCGGGTGGCGCAGAAGGGCCTCGACCACGGCCTGCCGGTGATCACCACCCCCGACGCCGCCAAACGGCTCCAGCGCCGCGGCTTCGCCCACGCGCGCGGCCTGTCGACGTGGGGGCGGCACACGCTCGCCAAGGGCGGCACCACCCTGACCATGACGTCGCTGCCGGGCCGGCACGCCCCGGGCTGGAGCCGGCGGCTGCTGCCGCCGGTGATGGGCACCATGCTGGAATTCGCCGCCGGCGACGGTGCGCCCCGGCGCCGGCTCTACATTTCCGGCGACACCTTGCTCGTCGAGGAACTCAACGAGATCCCGGCCCGGTTCGACGCCATCGACGCCGGGGTGCTGCACCTCGGCGGGACCCGTCTGCCGGCCGGTCCCAGGCTTCCGTTCGGGCTGACCGTGACCATGGACGGCAGTCAGGGTGCCGAACTGGCGGCGATGCTGGCCCTGCCGAAGACCATCCCGGTCCATTTCGACGACTATGGGGTGTTCGCGTCGCCGCTGGCCGATTTCACCCGGGAGATGGAGCGCCGCGGCCTCGCCGATCGGGTCGTCGAGGTGGCCCGCGGCGCCTCGGTGACCGT
>NZ_GG770553.1:1764851-1777159 GCF_000164135.1 Mycobacterium parascrofulaceum ATCC BAA-614
AGCGGCCGCCGCCGGCAACCTTCGGAGCGCCCACGGCGATTAATACTTTGGCCGCCCGAATGCCACGGGTATATCGTCGTCACATCCGGGACTCGACGGGGAAGGATTTGGGCGCCAACCTGGGGGGGAACGCGTAATGTTTCCGGTCTCTTAGCCACCTGGTAAACGAAAATTTCCGGCCGCGTACTCGGCATAGACAATGTGAGATGTGATGGACTTATTCGCGCCTCCCGAGGTCACCTCGACCCTGATCCACTCGGGGCCGGGGGCGGGATCGTTGATCGAGGCCGCCGGCGCGTGGCAGAGTCTGGGCGTCGAGCTGGAGAATTCGGTCGCCGTCTACGCATCGGTGTTGTCGTCGTTGATCGAGTCGTGGGACGGCTCCTCCTCGATGGCGATGCTCCAGGCCGTTCAGCCCTACCTCATCTGGCTGCGCGAAACCGCCCAGCAGGCCCAGCAAATGGCCGCCTCCGCGGAATCGGCCGCGGCGGCCTTCACCGCCGTCCGTGCGGCGGTGGTCCATCCCGCGGTGGTGGCCGCCAACCGGACGCGGCTCGCGCAGCTGCTGGCCACCAACCGCTTCGGGCAGAACACCGCGGCGATCGCCGCGACCCAAGACGAGTACCAGACCATGTGGGCGAACAACTCGGCGGCCATGACCAGGTATCAGGCCACCTCCGCGCAGGCGACGGGCCAGCTGTCTCAATTCAATTCGCCGCTGACCATCAGCAGCCCGACGGCCGCGGTCAACCAGAACGCCGCGGTGTCCAATTCGTTGCTGACCACGGCCGGCTCAACGGGCAACGCCATCGACTCGCTCGGCGTCACGCCGTTCGACCCGAACGCGGGTTGGTTCAGCTATTTCAGCACGTGGGGCAACCAATTCATCTCCTCCGGGTTCCCGATCAACATGCTCAGCTACCTGGCGCAGAACACCTCGGCCCAGGCGCTGCAGGGGGTGGGCAGCGACATCGGCCTCGGCCTCTCGGAGGGTGAAGGGGCGCTGGCGTCGTCGATCACCCGGTTGGCCAGCGCGGTTTCTGCCGCCCCGGGTGGCGCGCCCGCCGCGGCGATGGGCGTGGGGGTTTCGCTGGGCAAGCTGACCGCCCCACCGGCTGTGGTGGGCCTGCTGCCGGCGACGCAGACGCCGGTGCAACTCGCATCGTCGGTGTCGCCCCTGCCGGCCGACGCCGGGCTTACCGGGATGCCCGTGATGCCGATGATGGCGCCGTCGACGAACTCCGCGGGCAGCGGTTGGCGCAAGCGCAAGCAGCAGAAGTTCGAGGACCTTGAGTACGGGGCGGAACTCCCGAAGAAGGTGATACACCGACCGCCCAGCGGGGGATGAGAGCCAACAATGGTGTTTCACAACCCCGGCAGCCGATTCACGCCACCGGGTAACTCAACCGCGCAAAGGCTTTGCCGCGGAACGTATTCGGCGTGGGGCGAGACGTGATCGATTTTGGGCTGCTGCCGCCCGAGATCACTTCGGCGCTGATCCATTCCGGACCCGGCGCGTGGTCGATGATCGCAGCCGCCGGGGCGTGGCAGGAGCTCGGCGCCGAACTGGAAGCGGCCGCGGCCGGCTACTCCTCGGAGCTGGCGGCGCTGGCGGGGACGTGGCAGGGCCCGTCCGCGACGGCCATGGTCCAGGCGTTCCAGCCCTACCTGGCGTGGCTGCACACCACCGCGGCGCAATGCCAGGAGATCGCCGCATCGGTGCAAATCGTCACGGCCGCCTTCGAATTGACGCACTGGACGGTGGTGCATCCCTCGGTCGTCGCGGCCAACCGGGCGCGATTGGCGATGCTGCTCGCCACCAACTTCTTCGGGATCAACGCGCCGGCCATCGCCGAAACCGAGGCCGAGTACAACGCCATGTGGGTGAACAACTCGACGGCGATGTATCGCTACGGCGCGACGTCGCTGAACGCCGTCAAGCTGTCCCAGTTCTCGTCGCCGCCGCAGGTGGCCAACCCGTCGGCGGTCACGACCCAGGCCAATGTGGTGACCGCCGCTAACGCCCTGGCTTCGACCAACACGGGGTCAACCCTTGATGCGCTCGGCGTCACCCCCTTTGACCCGAACGCCGGCTGGTTCCATTATTTCAGCACGTGGGGCGACCAGATCATCGCGGGCGGGCTTCCCATCAACCTGCTCAGCTACATCGCGCAACTCACCGCGGCGCAAGCGCTGCAGGGCGTCAGCACCGACATCGGCCAGGGCCTGGCGGAGGGTTCGGCCGCGCTGGCGGCGGCGGAGGCGAATTTCGTGAGCGCCGTCGGGGCCGGGGGCCTGGCGCCCCGTGGGGCGATGGGCGTTTCGGTGTTGGTGGGCAAGCTGAGCATCCCGCCCGCGGAGGTGGGCATGCTGGGCGGCGCGCAGCCGCCGGTGCGGCTCGCCTCGGCGGTGTCCGCCCTTCCGCCGGGGGCCGGGCAGCCGCCCGCGCTTCCGGTGGCCCCGATGCGGGCGCCGTCGGGGGGCAAGGGGGGTCGCGGGGCCGACGGCCGCGACTACGACGACATCGAAATCGGCGCGGAGCTGCCCGGCACGGTCATGAAACGGCCGCCGTCAGCGGGATAGCTTGTGCGCCAGGGTGTCTCGGCCATCCGGCTTTCGTGTGGCGGGTTCGTCCTCGGCTAGGGTGAAATAGCTCTCCTCCTCCTGCACAAAGTGCAGCCGCAGCAGCGCGTGCAGCCCGTATAGGCACGCGAGCAGGTCGTCGACCTGGTCGGCCCCGATCGCCCCGCTGCCCCGGGCCAGGGACAGGTGGGCGCCGATCCGATCGGAGAGTCGCTGGATTTCCGCGTGGGTGCGGCTCATCGGGGCGGTCGCCTCGCTGGAGCCCAGCGGGTGGGCCAAGGCGGGATAGAGCTGCGCCTCCTCGGCGCGTTCGTGCGGGATGATCCGCTCGACAAGCACGGTGTGCGCGCGGGCGATCGCCTCCAGGGCTGGGCGGTCGGCCGCGGCGGCCAACCGGTCGGCGGCATCGCGCAACACGTCCACCGCGTCGCGCAGCTCGTCGTGTTCGGCGTCGAAGCGCCGCAGCAGCTGCTCGGTCGGCGCGGGCAGGTCCACCTCGATGTCGGGATTGCCGCGCAGGGCGCGCAGCGCGTTGAGGATCACGGCGACGTCGATCCCCTCCTGCACCAGTGCGCCGACGGCCGGGGGGAGCCAGCCGAGGGCGGCGACGGCCATCGCGGCCAGCGACAGGACCATGCCGACGATCGCGCTCTGCACCGCGATGCGCCGCGACCAGCGGGCGATGTCCATCGCGTCGGCGAGCCGTTCCAGTCGGTCGGTGGTCAACACGATGCCGGCCGCCTCCGACGACGCGGTGGCGCCGCGGGCGCCCATCGCCACCCCGACGGTCGCCGCGGCCAACGCGGGTGCGTCGTTGACCCCGTCGCCGACCATCACGGTCGCCGCGCGGTCCTTCTCGGTGCGCACGGCGGCCACCTTGTCGGCCGGGCTCTGTTCCGCGTACACCTCGTCGAGACCGAGCACGGCGGCGACCTCGCGGGCCGGCTCGGCGCGATCCCCGGTCAGCATGACCAAGCGGTTCAGTCCGGCGTCGCGCAACCGGCGCAGGGTGCGTGGTGCGTGGCGGCGCAGCGGGTCGCGCAGCAACACCGCACCCGTCGGCCGGCCGTCGACGCACACCCATGCGATCGCGGCGCCGTCCAGCAGGGCGCGATTGACCACCGCGCGGGCCCATTCCGCGTGCGCGGTGTCGCGCGCGAGCTTGCCCACGTGCACCCGCCGGCCGTCCAGCGTGGCGGTGACACCCCGGCCCGGTTCCTCGACCACGTCGCTGGGCAGTGACAGCGCCAGGTCGCGGGCCCGTGCCGCGGTGACGATCGCCTCCGCCAGCACGTGCGGCGACATCTGGTCCACCGAGGCCGCCAGCCGCAGGATGTCGACCGCGTCGCGGCCGGGCGCGGCGGCCACGTCGATGACGACCGGGCGCCCCATGGTCAGCGTGCCGGTCTTGTCCATCACCAGAGTCGTTGCGTGCCCAAGGTTTTCCAGGGCGCCGCCGCTGCGGATCACCACACCGCGGCGCGACGCCCGCGACAGGCCGGACACGATCGCGACCGGTGCCGCCAGCAGCAGCGGGCACGGGGTCGCGACCACCAGCACCGCGACCGCCCGCACCGGCGACCCGCTGGCCAGCCAGGCCGCGCCGGCGACCAGCAGCGTCAACGGCAGGAACCACGCGGCGTAGCGGTCCGCCAGCCGCACCACCGGGGCGTTCTCGGCCCCGGCCTCCGCGGCCAGGCGGACGATCTGCGCGTACGTGCTGTCGGCGGCGGTGGCCGTGGCCCGCATCTCGAAGGCGCCGCCCGCGTTGACCACCCCGCTGCGCACCGGTTCGCCGTCGCCGCGCTCGACCTGCAGCGGTTCGCCGGTGAGGACCGATTCGTCGAGCACCGCGACCGCGCCGGCAATCCGGCCGTCGACCGGCACCACCTCGCCCGGGCCGACCACCAGCAGATCGTCGACCGCCACGTCCTGCAGCGCGACGACGTCCACCGCCGAGCCGACGCGGCGGCGGGCGAACCGCGGCGCGTGTTCGAGCAGGGCCCGCAGGTCGTGGGACGCCCGGCGCTCGGCCGCCGCCTCCAGGGCACGCCCGCCGGCCAGCATCACCGCGATCAGCGCGCCGGCGAGATACTCGCCCACCAGCAGCGTGCCGATGAGCGACAGCACCGCGATCAGATCGACCCCGAACCGCCCGCGGCGCAGCGCGGCCAGCACCCACACCAGCGCGGGGAGCACCGCCACCACCGTGCCCGCGATCCAGCAGCCGTCGGCAATCCGCCGCGCCCCGGCCAGCCAGGCGATCCCGCCGGCCCCCAGCGCCACGACGGTCGCCGCGGTCAGCGCCGGCTCCCGCCAGCGGGCCAGCCTCTCGCGTGCCGCAGCGTCCATGGCTGTCAGCTTGGCCCGGCGTGCCCGCGATGGCTAGGGCCGGATGGAGGCGGATTGAGGACTCAGGTCACTAGAAGCGCCGCCGTCCGCTGGCGAGCATGGAGACGTGACTGAGACATCTTCCGCCGGTTCGCTCCCGATCTCGACCATCACCGGCGACCCGGTGGCCCGCGTACCGGCCGACGCCACGATCGCCGACGCCGCCCGGGCGATGGTGACCTGCGACGTGGGAGCCATCGCGATCGGTGACGACCCGCGCCCGGCCGCGCTGGTCAGCGAGCGCGACATCGTGCGGGCGGTCGCGGCGGGGCGGAACCTCGCCACCACCCCGGTCGTCGAACTGGCCAGCACCAAACTGGTGTGGTGTGACGCCGAGGCCTCGGTCGACCAGGTCGCGGTCCGGATGATGGACCGCTACATCCGCCACGTGCTGGTCGAGCACGACGGCGCGCTGGTCGGCATCGTCTCGGCCCGCGACCTGCTGGGCGTCTACACGGATTTCGATTCCTGAGGCCGCGAGCGGCGGCCGCGTCGGTCGGCCGCCCAGCGGCGCAGGACGAGTTTGCGGATCTCGCTGACCCACAGGACCGTGCTGGCGACGGCGAAGCACACCAGCCACTGGCTCGCCGACAGCGGCGTGGTGGTGAAGGCCGCGTTGAGGACGGGCAGCTGAACGACGGCCACCTGCAGCAGCGCCGATAGCCCGATCGCCGCCCACAACCATCGGTTGGCGAAGAACCGGTGGAAGGCCGACCGCGTCTCCGAGCGGGCGTTGACGGTGTTGATCAGCTGGGCGATCACCAGCACGGTGAAGCCCGCGGTGCGGGCGGTGTCCACGGACGAGGGCAGCGGACCGTCGGGCGCGTACAGGTGGATCGTGACGAGCGTGGCCGCCGCGACGGCGGCGCCGATCACCACGATGTTGTTCCACATCCGCCCGTCGATGACGCGGTCCGACGCCGCGCGCGGTGGCTGGCTCATCACCTCTTCCGTCTGCGGATCCACGCCGAGCGCCAGCGCCGGCGCGCCGTCGGTCAGCAGGTTGATCCACAGGATCTGGGTGGCCAGCAGCGGCAGGGCCACGGTGTCGCCCTGCGACAGCCCTACCGCCCCGGCCAGCACGACGCCGAAGAAGACGGTGAAGATCTCGCCCATGTTGGAGGACAACAGGTAGCGCAGCGACTTCTTGATGTTCGCGAAGATGCCGCGGCCCTCGCGGATGGCCTGGACGATGGTCGCGAAGTTGTCGTCGGCGAGGATCATGTTCGCCGCTTCCCTGGCGACTTCGGTGCCGCTGCGGCCCATCGCGATGCCGATGTCGGCGGACTTGAGCGCGGGCGCGTCGTTGATGCCCTCCCCGGTCACGGCGACGATCTCGTGGTCGGCGTGCAGCGCGTCGATGATGCGCTGTTTACCCGCCGGGTCGATCTGGGTGTACTGCGAATGCAGACGCACCGTTTCCCGGAGCTGCTCGTCGTCCAGGGCGGCGAGCTGGGCGCCGGACACGGCCGACTCGGCGTCCTCGATGCCCAGCTGGCGGGCAACGCGCGCCGCCGCCCGGGGGTGGTCGCCCGTGATCATCACGACCCTGACCCCGGCGCGGCGCGCCTCGGCGATCGCGGCCGCCGCCTCCGGCCGGGGCGGATCGGTGATCCCCACCATGCCCAGATACACCAGGTCCCCGTCGACCCGGTAGGCGACCGCCACGGCGTGCAGGGCGTCCAGCGCGAGCCGCTCCGCGTCGGCGCGGATGGCGGCCAGTGCCGACTCGTCGAGCGGGCCCAGCCGATCACCGGCCCGCACACGGGTGCTGCGGCCGAGCACCTCGTCGGGATCGCCCGTCGTCGCGCCGGCCGGGTCCGGCGGCAGCCCACCGCCCAGCTTCCGGCGGGCCACCAGGAAGGCCGCGCCGACGGGATCGCCCCGCACCGTCCACCGGCCGTCCTGCAGCTCGACGGCGGCGTCACCGGCGGACGCGGCGCCCGCGGCGAGCACCAGCGCGGCCTGGCACCACAGGTCCCCGCCTTCGTCCAGCGCGGCCCCGCCGCGCTCGAGGCGACCCTCGGGCCGGTGCCCGGCACCGGTGACCGTGACCGCGCCCAGGGGGGTGACGACCCGCACGATCGTCATCTCCCCGGTCGTCAGGGTGCCCGTCTTGCCCGAGCACACCACCGACGCCGAGCCCAGGGTCTCGGCGGAAGACAGCTCCTTGACGACGGCGTTTTGGCCGGCCATCCGCCGCATGCCCAGGGCGAGTACGACCGACATGATGGCGGGCAGGCCCTCGGGCACGGCCGCGACGGCCAGCGAGACGCCCAGCAGCACCGCCGTCACCGCGTCCTGGGCGTTGTGGATGCCGAAGACCCCGACGATGGTTGCGATCACCACCACCGCGATCACCAACACGGCGATCCCCAGCAGCCGGCTGGCCCGGGCCACCTCGCGCTGCAGCGGTGTCGGCTCGTGGTCGGCCGTGCGCACCAGGCCGGCGATCTGCCCGGTCTGGGTCGCCATCCCGGTGGCGGTCACCACCGCCCGACCGGCGCCCGTGGTGACCGCGGTGCCCTTGAACACCATGTCGGCCCGGTCACCGAGCGCCGCCGACTCGGTCAGCGTGCGGGCGTCTTTGAGCACGGGTTCGCTCAGGCCGGTCAGCGCCGCCTCGGACACCTCCAGGCCCGCGGCCGAGAGCAGCCTGGCATCGGCCGCCACGGCGTCGCCCTCATCGAGCAGCAGCACGTCGCCGGGCACCACCTCGCTCGCCGGGACGGTGCGGGGCGCCCCGTCGCGGATCACCGTCGCGGAGGTCGCGGCCATCCGCGCCAGCGCGCCGACCGCGCGCTCCGCGCGCGTCTCCTGGGCGTAACCCAGGAGCGCGTTGAGGACGAGGATGACCGCGATCACCACCGCGTCGACGGGCCAGCCGCCGGCGCCCTCGACCACCCAGACCGCCAGTGAGGCGATCAGCGCGGCGAGCAGCAGGTAGATCAGTGGGCTGTGGAATTGCGCCAGCAGCTTCCGCCAGGCCGGCGTCGGCGGAACGGTTGCGATGTCGTTCGCGCCCACCGCGACGAGCCGGCGGCCGGCTTCTGCCGCGGTCAATCCCGCCTGCGGGTCGGTGCGCAGTCTTTCCACGACGGCCGCGGCGTCGAGGAGCGCGGGATCGGGGTCGAGCAGGGCGGCGTCCACCGGGCGCGCTCAACCTTCAGTGCTGGCTGGCCGGCAGCGGCGACGCGGCTTGTCTGCGGGACTCCATCATCCGGTTGCGGACGATGTGCTCGACGAGGATCGGCACGAACGTCTGCACGGGCGCGTCGACGAACTGCTCGGCGGCCTCCTCGGACCAGCGCTTGATCTGGGCGGTCCGCCGCTCGTCGTCGAGCCCCTCGTGGCGGGCCAGCTTGTCGGCGACGTCGGCCACGGACCGCGCCACCGTCGACCGGGTGTGTGAGGGCGGCACCTCGTCGGCGGGCGCCCCGGCCCGCTGCAGCGCCTGACGGGCGGCCTCTTCGCCGGCGTCGGGGCGGATGACGTGCAGCGTGAGGTGGTGGCCGTCCGCACCGATCAGGATGACGCTGGCCGGTTCGTCGCTGGTGAACGCCAGCAGTTCGACCGTGTGGCCCCCGACCTGCACCAGCGCAGGCGTCTCCTGCCAGCCGTTGCGGCGGTAGCCCACCATCACGACCGGGCCGAGTCGCTCGGAAACCGACGCCAGCAGGCCGGGCAATTCGTCCACCAGGTTCGTAGTTCGCGGCCACCAGGCACCGTCGATGTGCTCCGAGACCGACCGATAGGGCTTGAGCTGTAAGCGATTATCCATAGGCACGCCTCAATCCTGGTCGGCGTGGCCGGGACCCGACAGGGTCGGCCGCACCGAACGGGTGTGACCTTGTGCCCTTTCCTCCTCGCCCGCCGGCTCGCCGCCGAGCCAGCGCCGCTGCACGGCCTGCGACGCGCGCGCCAGCAGGTCGGGCGCGACCGCCGACAGCGAGCTGGCCGCGGTCGCCGCCAGCAGCCCCTGGCCCCAGCCCAACGGGTCCAGCGGGGTGCACCCGAACAGCTGGCTGAGCCCCGGCGTGCTGATCACCACCGCGAGGGCGCCCAGCGATCCGACCGACGTCAGCACCACCAGGGGGGCGCGCGAATCCACCAGCGTCTGGGTGAGTTGCGAACCCACCAACGCGACTAGCGCGACCGTCGCCGCCCGCCCCGGCGGGCCGGTCACGCTGGCCATCGCCCAGCCCGCGGTGGCGCCGATGGTGGTGGCCGCGCCGCGGATCCCGATCGCGCGCCACATCGCCGCCTCGTCGCGCTTGACGTCGGCGGTGCCCGTCTGCGGGCTCACGGCCAGGGCGGCGGCGGGCAGCGCGTCGGTCATCATGTTGACCAGCAGCATCTGGCGGGCGTTGAGCAGCGAGCGCCCGGTCAGGACGGTGGTGAGCAGGGCGAAGCACACCTCACCGAGGTTGCCGCCCAACAGCATCGACACCGCCGACTGCACGCGCCGCCACAGCTGCTCGCCCTCGTCGAGGGCGTCGAGCAGCGCCTCGATCCGTTCGTCCAGCAACACCACGTCGGCCGCCGTGCGGGCCGCGTCGCTGCCCCGGGCCGCCACGCCGATGCCCACGCTGGCCGCCCGGATGGCGGCGGCGTCGTTGACGCCGTCGCCGACCATGGCCGTCACCAGCCCGCTCCGCTCCAGCGTCTGCACCACGTCGATCTTGTGTTCCGGCGTCATCCGCGCGAAGACCACCCGCGACGCCGCCGCGGCGGCCCGGCCGTCGGCGGACAGCGCTTCCCAGTCGCTGCCGGTGATCACCTGGTCGGCGGTCACGTCGATGCCCAACTCCTGGGCGATCACCGCCGCGGTCGCCGGGTGATCGCCCGTGATCAGCCGGACGCCGATGCCACGCTCGTCGAGTTCCTCGAGCACCGCGGCGGCCGCCGGCCGCGGGGTATCGGCGAGCCCGAGCAGGCCGATCGGGGTGAGCCCCCCGCGGCACAGGGCCTCCAGCCGGTCGGGATCCGCCGCCGCGGCCGACGCCTGCTTCGCGGTGAGTCGCCGCTCGGCCACCGCCAGCACCCGTAATCCCTTGGCCGCCATGTCGTTCACCTGCCCGGTCAGGGAATCGCCGTCGCGCAGCAGCGCCGACGCCAGCACCTCGGGGGAGCCCTTGATGGTGAGCCGGGTGCCGACGAGCGCGGCCGCGAACGGGCGGCCGGACTGGAACGGCAGGAACGCGTCGCGGGTCTCGCGCGCCCGCGGCGGCGAGCCGTCGCGCAGCGCAGGGTCGGCGGCGGCCTGGTGTATCGCGTCGTCGGTGGCGTGCTCGACGCGGTGGCTGTGCCGCGCGTAGCTCGTGCTCACCGCCGCGTCCAGCACCTGCCCCGGGGTCAAGCCCGCCATCGGGTGCACCGATTTGACCTTCAGCCGGTTCTCGCTCAGCGTCCCGGTCTTGTCGAAGCACACCACGTCCAGCCGGGCCAGTGCCTCCACCGAGTGCGGGTTGCGGATCAGCACGGATTGGCCGGTGAGCCGGCGCGCCGCGGACAGCTGGGCGAGCGTCGCCACCAGCGGCAGGCCCTCTGGGATGGCGGCGACGATCAGCGTGACCGCGCTGGACACCGCCTCGCGCAATCCGGTGCCCCGCGCCACGCTGAGCAACCCCACCAGGGCCCCGCTGGCGACGCTGAACGGCAGGGCCCGGCGGGTGATGTGCCGCAGCTGCCGCTGCAGCCCGATCTCCTGCAACTTGCGCGGGGCCATCGCCAGCGCCCGGCGCATCTCTGACCGCGACCCCACGGCGGTGACCACGGCCACGGCCGTGCCCGCGATCACCGTCGTGCCGGCGTAGAGCATGCAGGTCCGCTCGGCCAGCGGGGCGCCCGGCGTCGGGTCGGTCTGCTTGGCCACCGGCAGCGATTCGCCGGTCAGCGTCGACTCGTCGACCTCCACGTTCGAGGCGTGCAGCAGCCGGGCGTCCGCGGGCACCACCTCGTCGGCGTGCACCTCGATGATGTCGCCCAGCCGCAGCCGCTTGGTCGGCACCTTCTCGCGGCGCTGCGCTTCCAACGCGCCCACCCGCCGTCGCGCCGGCGGATCCTGCACGGCCAGAAGGCGATTCAGGGTGCGCTCGGCGTGCAGCTGCTGCTCGGCCGACAGGGCGGCGTTGACCAGCAGCACGCTGCCCACCAGCACCGCGTCCAGCGGCGAGCCGAGCAGCGCGCTGGCCGCCGCGCCGGTTGCCAGCAACGGGGTGATGGGGTCGGCCAGGTCGCCGCGCATCTCGTCGACGAAGTCGCGGACCGCCCCCCACGACTTCACGCTCGCGTCGTGCAGCGCGCGCAGCGGCGGGGGCTGCTGCCACCACGCGGCCGCCTCCTCGCGGTCCTCGTCGGTCGGGCGGGGCAGCAGCCGCTGCACCTCGGCGACCGGCAGCGCGTGCCAGTCGTGCGCGGTTTCGGGCTCCGGCAGGGGATCGCGCAGGGTCTTCAGCGCCGCCCGGTAGCCGAACCACAGGCTGGCCACCATGCCGACGTTGACCGACGCCGAACTGCGCCCGGGCACACCGGGAATCAGCATCAGCGCGCCGATCGCCGAGGCCGAGGCGGACAACCGGACGGCGCTGTCGGTGGCGGCGCGCGCGGCGGGCAGCGCGTGCAACAACCGCCAGGCGCCGGTCAGGTCGTTGGCGATCACGTCGGCGGCCCACGGCGGGGAGTGGCCGGGCCGCAGCAGCCCGATGGTCACGTCGGACCGGTGCGTCGCCCGCATGCCCGATGTGGTCAACAGCGCCACGGTGTTTCCGGCGGCCTTCAGTTCGGCGACGGCCGCGGCCACCGCGTGGTCGACCGACCCGTCCGCGGGGTACAGCTGGTCGAAACCCTGTGCCAGGGAACGCAATCCGTAGTCGTCGAGGGAATAGACGCGCGGCTGTGACCGCCGCGCCTCGGTGAGCACCGCCGCCGCCAACGGATCGCGGACCGGGCTGATCAGCGCCTCGCCGACGCTGCCGGCCCCCGGGATGTCGGCCAGCGGGTGCCAGCCCGGCGCCAGGCCGCCGCCGTCCAGCGCGGCGCGCACGGCCTCCCAGGCGTGGGCGCGTGCCGAGTTCTCCACGCCCAGCACGCGGCTGACCGTCAATTCGTCGGTGTACAGCGCCCGCGGGTCGATCATGATCGCGTCGATGCGGTCGAGTGTCCGCAGCACGCGGGGGCGCAGCACCAGTGCGTCGTGGCGGGCGGACAGGCCCTGATTCATCGTGCACCCGAATGCTTCCCGCACCGTGCGCAACGGTTTGGGGACGGCGGCCAGTGCGGCGGCGCCCGCCGCGTCGGGGTTGCGGGTGAGCAGGCCGACGGCGGCGGCGGCG
>NZ_GG770553.1:1777529-1843339 GCF_000164135.1 Mycobacterium parascrofulaceum ATCC BAA-614
GGTCGCATCGTCGGGCGCGGGTCCGGCGGCCCAGCCGGGTTCGTGCCGGTTCCACGCCAACCTGCCGTTCCACGCCTCGGCCGCCAGCATGGTGCGGGTGGCGGCCTCGGCGGCCGCCGCCGTCGGCGAGAGGGTCAGCGCGGCGGTGGCCGCGTTCACGATGCCGAACAACACGTCGGTGCCCTCGGGGCCGAGGCGGCGCTCCAGTTCCCGGCGCACCCGCGGCAGGTGGTCGGCCACCGTCGGCGGCACGGCCACCAGGTCGGGCAGCCGGGGCAGCCGCAGCAGGCTCCCGGTCAGCGAAAGTCCAAAGCCCACAGAGGCTGCCGTGGCCGCGACCACCCGGCCCATCAGCAGCGCGTCGTCGCCCGGCAGGCTGGCCGGCAGGTGCCGGTGCGCGCCGCCCCGGTCCCGCCGCTCGGCGCCGGCGACGACGCGGCAGAGCTCGGCCACCGAGGGCCCGTCGTCTTCCACGGTCACCACCACCCGCGCCAGCACGCGGTTCAGGTGGGCCTGCCGCACGCCGGGCATCGCGCGGACCCCGGCGAGCGCGTCGGTGGCGATCGCCGGGCCGTGTTCGCCCTCCAGCCCGCGTACCTCGATCCAGCGCCGCGCGCCGTTACTGCTGGTGCGCCGGGCCGGTGGGCCGCCCGCCGCCTCCAGCACCGCACCCGCCGCGGCGCGGGTCAGCGCCGGAACATCCGGCGTGGCCCGCGCCAGCGACCTGCCCATGCTCACCGCGACGTGGCCGCCCAGCAGGGCGGTGCCGGCGGCGATCTCGGTGCCCACGACGGCGACGCGCAGGGGCGCCGTCAGCAGGCCCAAGCCGGGCAGGCCGCGTCGTGTGCTCACCGTGTTCTCCCGGCTCAGCTCGATGCCCGAGTGTCCTGGGCTCCGCAAGCGTTACAGCGGCAGCTTAACGGCCGGTGACGCGCACGGGAAAAGTCATTCAGGCCCTTTTCGTGGGGCTTTCGTCCCTTGTGAAAAACGGTCGCATTGGCCACCGTTGCGCTATGCGATCCGCTTACCACCATCAGCTGGACGAGTTGAGCGTCCAGCTCGGCGAGATGTGCGGCATGGCCACCGAGGCGATGAGGCGCGCCACCGACGCCCTGTTGGAGGCCGACCTCGACGCCGCCGAACAGGTCATCCGCGAGCACGACCGTCTGGTGGCGATGCGGGGGCGGGCGGAACGGGAGGCGTTCGATCTGCTGGCGCTGCAACAACCGGTGGCCGGCGAGCTGCGGGTGGTGTTCAGCACGGTCCAGCTCATCGCCGACATCGAACGGATGGGCGCACTGGCCGTGCACGTCGCCAAGATCGCCCGCCGCGAGCACCCGGACCGGGTGCTGCCCGATAAGGTCCGCGCGAGTTTCGCCGACATGGCCAGGGTGGCAATTGCCTTGGGCGACAGCGCAAGACAGGTGCTGATCTCCCGCGACCCGCAGCAGGCCGCCCGGCTTCGCGAACAAGACGACGCGATGGACGAGCTCTACCGGCGGTTGTTCAGCGTGCTGCTGGACGAGGGCTGGACGGACGACATCCCCGCCGCCGTGGACGCGGCGTTGCTGGGCCGCTTCTACGAGCGCTTCGCCGACCATGCCGTGGAAGTCGGCCGCCGCGTCATCTTCATCGTCAGCGGCGACCTGCCCGCGCCCGACGAGATCACCACCTACTGACGGGCGTTGGCAGCGCCGGCTGAGAGGATGGCCTCGTGCAGGTCGCGCCCAACATTCACGGTCGCCTGTGGCGCCACGGTAAACCGCAGGACGACTTCGTGTTCGGCGAGGTCTCCGAGTACTTGCGCGAGCCCGACGCCCTGGTTTGGGTGGATTTGTGCGAGCCGGACCACGACGCGTTGTGCGGCCTGGCCGCCGAACTCGGCCTCAACACCTGGGCCGTCGAAGACGCCGTGGCCGCCGCCGAGCGGGTCAAGGCCACCGCGTACGACACCCACACGTTCTTCACCGTGTACGCCGTCCACGTCGAGGCCGAGGCCGGCGACGAACCGCGCCGACTGCTGTCGATGCAGCGGATCTCGGCCTTCGTCCTGCCCCGCGGGTTGATCACGGTGCGCCTGACGCCGGATTTCGACATCGCGCAGCTCACGCGGCGCTGGGAGGAGATCGGGGCCCAGCAGTACGGGGTGGGCGCCCTGGTGCACGGGTTGCTCGACGTCGTGGTGGACAGCCACTTCGCCGCGGTGGAGGCGCTGGACGACTGCGTCGAGGCCATCGAGGACGAGCTCTTCGACGGCACGCCGCGCCAGGCGAGCTTCCAGCGCAGGACATTTCAGATGAGGCGAGACCTGGTGGCGCTGCGGCGGGTGGCGTTGCCGATGCGGGAGGTCGTGAACTCGATCCAGCACCACCGGCGCGAGGTCGGCACCGCACCGGAGCTCGACCCGCTCTACGCCGACCTGTACGACCATGTGCTGCGCGTGTCGGAGTGGACGGAGTCGTTGCGCGACATGGTCACAACGATTTTCGAGACCAACCTGTCGCTGCAGGACGCCCGGCTCAACACGATCATGAAGAAGCTCACCGGATGGGCGGCCATCATCGCGGTCCCCACCGCCATCACGGGCTTCTACGGCCAGAACGTCCCCTACCCGGGCTTCGGCCACCTGGCCGGGTTCATCGCCAGCACCAGCCTGATATTCGTCCTGATGGTCGTCATCTACGCGATGTTCAAGCGGCGCGACTGGCTATGACCACCGAAACGCGGCCGGACCCGGCGGCCACGACCACGAAGCGGGTCGCCGCCGCTTCCGTCGACGAGGTGCTGCGCTGGCTGGACAGCTCGGCCGCCGGGTTGTCGGCCGCGGAGGCCGCGGCCCGGCTGGCGCGCTACGGGCCCAACGCCGTGCGGACCCATCGCGTCAATGTCCTTGCGGTGCTGGGCCGCCAGCTGCGCAACGCCGTGCTCATCCTGCTGGCCGGCACCGCGGTCGTCTCGTACTTTTTGGGCGACAGCATGCAGGCGGTCATCATTTTCATCATCCTGGCGGCCAGCATCGGCCTGGGCTTCGTCAACGAGTACCGCGCCGAACGGGCGGCCGCCGACCTGCATGCCAGCGTGCACCACAACGCCGTGGTGCGCCGCGACGGGAAGTTCGTCTCGCTCGCCGTCACCGCGCTGGTGCCGGGCGACGTGATCCGCCTGTCGCTGGGCGAGGCGGTGCCGGCCGACGTCCGGCTGATCGCCGTCAACGGCCTGGAATGCAACGAGAGCATCCTGACCGGGGAATCGACCGGAGCGGAGAAGGCGCCGGAACCCGTGCCACCGGGGACCGACGTGGCCGACGCGACCGACCTGGCCTTCATGGGCACCATCGTCAGCGCCGGCGAGGGCACCGGGGTGGTGTACGCCACCGGAAAGGAAGCCGAATTCGGCCGAATCGCAGCGGGTTTGGACGAACGCCAGCCCGAAACCGGCTTCCAGGTCGGGTTGCGTCGGTTCTCCTACCTGCTGCTGCAGGTCGCCATCGCGTTGATGGTGATCATCTTGGTCAGCAACCTGCTGCTGGCGAAGCCGATCATCGACTCGGTGCTGTTCTCGCTGGCGATCGCGGTCGGCATCACACCGCAGTTGCTGCCCGCCGTCGTCAGCACGGGGCTGGCCACCGGATCACGCCAGCTGGCCAAGGCCAAGGTGTTGGTGAAGCGGTTGGTGTGCATCGAAGACCTCGGCGACATCGACATTCTGATCACCGACAAGACCGGGACCCTGACCGAAGGCCGGATCCGCCTGGTGGACACGGTCGACCCCGCCGGTGCGCACAGCGACGCCGTCCGCCGCCTCGGGCTGCTGGCCACCGACGTGGACCCGGAAACCGGTGGTGCGAGCGCCAATTCGCTCGACGCCGCGCTCTGGGAGTCCGCGCCGGCGGGCGAACCGGCGGCCGGTGCCGTGCGCAGGGTCGCGATGCTGCCGTTCGATCACGAACGCCGGGCGACCTCGGCACTGGTCGACGACGACGGAAACCGCGTGCTGGTGGTCAAAGGCGCGCCCGAACAGGTGCTGGCCGGGTGCCGGAACGTCGCGCCGGAGACCGACGAGGTCCTTGCGGCGCTGTTCGCGCAGGGACGCCGGGTGGTGGCCGTGGCCGCCAGGCCGGCGCCGGGGCTGACGGCGCTCACCAGGGCGGACGAATGCGACCTGTCGCTCGCGGGGTTCCTGGTGTTCGCCGACGAACCGAAATCCGCCGCGCGGCAATCGCTGGCCGAACTGGCCGAGCTGGGCATCGAGCTGAAGATCGCCACCGGCGACAACCCCCAGGTCGCCGAAAAGGTCTGCGCAGAACTGGGTTTGGCGTCCAAGGGCACCATCACCGGCGCCGGGCTCGACGGGCTGGGCGACGACGCCTTCGCCGGGGTCGCGCAGAGCCACACCATTTTCGCGCGCATCTCCCCGGAGCAGAAGGCGCGGCTGATCAGCGCGCTGCGGCGCACGGGTCGGTCGGTCGGCTTCCTGGGCGACGGTGTCAACGACGCGCTCGCCCTGCACGCCGCGGACGTGGGGATCTCGGTCGACAGTGCCACCGACGTGGCCAAGGACGCGGCCGACGTGGTGCTGCTGGAAAAGGACCTCGGGGTGCTGGCCACCGGGGTGGCCGAGGGCCGGCGCATCTTCGCCAACACCATCAAGTACGTCCTGATGGGCACGTCGAGCAACTTCGGCAACATGTTCAGCGCCGCGGCCGCGTCGGCGCTGTTGCCGTTCCTGCCGATGCTGCCCAGCCAGATCCTGCTGAACAACCTGCTCTACGACTCCTCGCAGCTGGCGATCCCCACCGACCGGGTCGACGCGGCGCAACTGCAGGCGCCCTCGCATTGGGACGTCGCGTTCATCCGCCGGTTCATGCTGATCTTCGGTCCGATCAGTTCGCTGTTCGACTTCTTGACGTTCGGCTTGATGCTGGGCGTGCTGCACGCCGGGGCCGTCGAATTCCGCACCGGGTGGTTCGTGGAGTCGCTGGCGACGCAGACGCTGATCATCTTCGTCATTCGCACCCGGATGGTCCCGTTCTTCCGCAGCCGGCCCAGCGCGTTGCTGGCCGTCACCAGTCTGACCGTGGTCGCCGTCGGTGCCGGGCTGACGATTTCGCCGCTGGCCCGCACGTTGGGCTTCACGCCGCTGCCGTGGCAGTTCTTCGCCGTGCTCGGCGCCTTCGTCGCGTGCTACCTGGTTCTGGTCGAGCTGGGCAAGCTGCTCTTCTACAGCGAGCCGATGCGCCCCGTCGGGCGGCCGCACCGCACCCGCGGAAGCGCGTATCGCATCCGGCGACGCGCGGCGCGCTACCACTACATCGAGCGGCGGATGCGCAAGCGGGCTTGAGCCTTAGTTTGCGACCTCGATGGCCGGCAGATCCGAAAGGCCTTGCTGGATTCCCCGGTCGACCTTGTCCATCAGCGTCGCGCCGTCCGCCGGAGACGTCTCCTGGCAGCTGCAGCTCAGGGTGTTGAAGGGGCTTGGGTCGGCGTTGGCCGATGCTGCCGTCCAACAAGCAGCGCCGAACGTGAGTGCAACGCCGACCAAAAGTTTAGGAGACATTTGGCCTTCGAGTTCTCGCGGTTGGTTCGGGGTTCATTTTACCGGCGCGCTTGTCACGGGCCTGTCAACTGGCTGTTACGTTTTCAGCCCTGGCCGCTGTACTTGGGGCAATACGCCCGGATGCTGACGCCGACGAAGTAGCCGGCGTGGTAGCCGTCGAGGTGGCTGTTGGTCATGACGTCGTTCGCCACCTGTTGTGGTGCGATCCCCGAATCGAGTTGCGCGCACACCAGGTGACCCGACCGGATGGCGGTCTCCGGCGATTCGTAGTTGATGCCCTTGGCCGTCAGCGCCGCGAGAAAGGCGTCATCGGTGGCGGTGGCGCGGGCGGCCGGGGTCGTCCCCAGCACACCGAGCAACCCAGCCGCCGGCACAACACCGACAGCCAACAGCAACAGGCTGGGGTTGCGAATCTGGGTCCTCGTCATTTCTGATACTCCCGTGACATCGAAGTGCCGTTGCTCGCTGACAGCGGGGGCTGCCCGAATATTTGCACGCTGCGACGTCGCTCGGTGCAGGATCAATGATATTGCGATCATCGCCACACCCGGGTTTGCTCCGGCGCCGGCCCCGTCGGTGCGCTGACGGAATGCCGTACGTGCGTTGGTTGTCGCTGGCCCTTGTGGTGGCGTGCTTGGTCGGTTGTGGTGTGAGGCATGTGTCGGCGGCCAGCGCTCGGGATGCTTCCGGAACGTTTCGTTCCGGCGGCATTGACCGAACTTACCTGCTGCACGTGCCGCCGGGTAGCCCGGTCGGCCTGGTGCTGAGCCTGCACGGCGGCGGCGGCACCGGGAACGCGCAGCGTGGGCTGACCGGTTTCGACACCGTCGCCGACGCCCACGACCTGCTGGTCGTCTATCCCGACGGCTACGACAAGAGCTGGGCCGACGGGCGGGGGGCGTCGCCCGCGGACCGCAGGCACATCGACGATGTCGGCTTCCTGGTGGGGCTGGTGGGCAAGTTGCAGGACGACTACGGCATCGCCCCGGGACACGTCTTCGTCACCGGCATGTCCAACGGGGGCTTCATGTCCAACCGGCTGGCGTGTGACCGCGCCGACGTGTTCGCCGCGGTCGCGCCCGTGGCGGGGACCTTGGGTGTGGGCGTGGGCTGCAACCCGTCGCGGCCGGTCTCGGTCTGGGAGGCCCATGGCACGGCCGACCCGCTGGTGCCGTTCAACGGCGGGGACGTGCGCGGGCGGGGCGGGGTCAGCCACGCCATCTCCGCCAACAGCATGGTGGACAGGTGGCGTTCGGCCGACGGCTGCCGGGGCGACCCGGCGGTCGATGCGCTGCCCAACGTCGGCGACGGCACGGTCGTGCACCGCTTCGACTCCACGGCGTGCGCGTCGTCCACCGAGGTGACCTTCTACCGGATCGACAGTGGTGGCCACACGTGGCCGGGCGGCAGGCAGTACCTGCCCAAGGCGATCATCGGGCCCACAACCCGCGCGCTCGACGGGTCGGAGGCGATCGCCCAGTTCTTCCTGGCGCACGCCCGGGGCTAGACGGTATAGGCGGCCAGGCGCGCGTCAGCGCTGGCAGGGCGGGCACCAGTAGGTGACCCGGTCCCCGGAGCCGTCGTAGTCGATGCGGGTGCCGCAGCGGCGGCAGCGCTGCCCGGCCCGCCCGTAGACCCACAGCTGACGCCCCGTCCGGGTGTCGCCGGTGGTGCAGCGGTTCCACCGGAACCGGTTCAGCCACAGCATGTCGCGGGCGCGGGAGACCAGCCGATGCGGGTCGCCCACCGCGCTGACCGGCGCGGTGGGCAGGCGCCCGCTGACGAAACACAGCTCGTTGGCGTAGACGTTGCCGATCCCGGCCAGCACCCGCTGGTCCAGCAGCGTCTCGGCGAGCGGCCGGTCCGGGTGCGCGGCCAGGTTGGCGGCGGCCAGGCCGGCGTCCCAGTCCTCGCCGAGCAGATCGGGCCCCAGGTGCGCGACCGCTTCCGCGTCGCGGTCGCGCTCCAGGATCTCCAGGACGCCAAGGTCCACGCCGACGGCGCGCACGCCGCCGGCTTCCAGGACGATGCGCGCGCGGTGGTCGACCCGGACCGGCCGCTCGCCCACCCGCCAGCTGCCGTCCATCTTCAGATGCGAGTGGATGCTCGCCGGGCCTACCCGGATGAACAGGTGCTTGCCGCGGCTGAGCACCTCGTCGACCGCTTCGCCGGTGAGGTCGACGGTCGCGTACCGCGGGACGCGGACGTCGCAGCGCGTCAGGGTGCGACCCACCAGGTGCTGGCGCAGCAGGGCCGCGGTGTGCCAGACGGTGTCTCCCTCGGGCATGCCTACCGCAGCCTCACCGCAGCCGCAGCCCGCGCGGTGTGCGGGCGAACCCCGCTTCGGCCAGCGCCTCGGCCACCGGGTTGGGTCCCCCGGGCCGGGGCTGCAGCGCAGGCACCCCGTCGATGCGCTCGACCAGGATCGACGCCACCCGCCGGGAGCCCACCAGGTCGGCCAGCGCCGCGGCCGCCGCGCCATGGGCGGCGGGGTCGTCGGTGAAGGTGAGCAGGGACCGTCCGCCGCGTTCGAGGAACCAGGCCAGGTGGCCGTCCACCAGCACGACGAGCGCGCCGGCCTTGCGGCCCGGCCGCGCGCCCTCGGCGCTCGAGGCGGGCCACGGCAGCGCGGCGCCGTAGGGGTTGGCCGGGTCGGCGGCGGCGAGCACGACGGCCCGGTAGTCCGGTCGTTCGGGGTCGATCCCGTCTCCGTAGCTGCGCAGCCGGTCGACGGTCGACGCGACGGCGAACTGCGCGCCGCCCAGCGACTCGACGAAGTAGCCGCGCTGGCACCGGCCGGCTTCCTCGAAGGTGCTCAACACCTTGTAAAGCGTGGCGAACCCGCCGGTGACGCCCTCGGTGGCCACCGCCCCCCGGGTCAGCACGCCGTGCCGGCCCAACAGCAGCTCGGCCTGATAGTGGGCGCGCATCGTGGAATCGGTCTCGGCGGCCGGCAGGGCCGACCATCGCCCCGCCACCGTCGGGTCGGCGGGACGGGTCTGCGCGTGCGCGACGCTGTAGCGGCTCAGCCGCGGGGGCCGGTGCGACCGGTGCGCCGGGACCGAGCGTCTGCGACCGCCCCCGCCGCCGAGCACGGCGCGCACCGGGGCGAACGTGTCACCGGTGACCCAGCCGGCCCAGATCAGTTCCCACAGCGCGGTTTTCAGTTCCGCATCGGGGATTCCGCTCTGGGCGAGCTGGCGGAAGAAGTAGGCGCCCCCGCCGCCCAGCGTGTCCAGGATCGCCCGGTGGGCGTCGGTGAAGTCGATCTCGGCGGGCTCGGCGAGGGTCAACGGCGCGGATTCGCCGACGTGCAGCGCGACCCACCCGTCGCTGGCCGAGATCGTCCCGGCGCCTTGCCAGGTGACCTCACCGCTGGCCAGCAGCTCGTCGAGCATGGCGGGGGAGTAGTCGCGCACTCGGGGTCCCAGCACCAGCGGTTCGATCGCCGAGGCGGGCAGCCGGACGCCGGCCAGCTGATCGACCACCGACATCAGCCCGTCCAGCCCCGAATGGTTCGGCGAACTCGAGCCGGCCACCTGGTGCCAGGCCGGCAGGAAGCGGCCGTACGCGGCGGTGCTCACCGGCTCGACCTGTGCCCGCAGCGCGGCGAGCGACCGCCGCCGCAGCACGCGCAACACGTCGGCGTCGCACCACTGTTCGCTCCCGGCCGCACCGGGGACCTCGGTGGCGGCGACGAAGTCGCCGCGCACCAGCCGGCCTTGCGAACTGGTTGGGTCGGCCAGCCGGCCCAGCACGTCGGCGGTGACCCGCAGCCCGAGCCCGAACCGGGCGGCGGCCTCGGCGGTGGTGAACGGGGTGTGGGTGCGGGCGTAGCGGCCCAGCAGCTCGCCCAGGGGGTCGGCCACCGCCTCGGTGAAGGCGGCGGGCACGCCCAGCGGGACCGGCGCGCCGACCCCGTCGCGCAGCCGGCCGATGTCCTCGATGGCCACCCACCAGCTGCGGCCGGCGAACGAGACGGGCAGGGCCCGCCGCGCCGCGTGCAGGCCCTCGAGCCAGCCGCCCACCTCCGCGCCGCCGGACCGGGCGGCGATCTCGCCCTCGGTCATCGGACCCAGCAGTCGCAGCAGGTCCGCGACGCCTTCGGCGTCGCGCGCGGCCCGGTCCTCCGCCAGGTGCTGCAGCTGGCGGCCGGTCGCGGCGATGACGTCCGGGTCGAGCAGCTCGCGCAGCTCGACCCGGCCCAGCAGCTCGGCCAGCAGCGTGCTGTCCAGCGACAGCGCCGCGGCCCGGCGCTCGGCCAGCGGGGTGTCGCCCTCGTACATGAACGCGCCGACGTAGCCGAACAGCAGCGACGCCGCGAACGGTGAGGGGCGGTCGGTCGCGACCTCGGCGACCCGCACCTTGCGCTGCGCGATGCCGGCCATCAGCGCCGCCAGGGCGGGGACGTCGTACACGTCCTGCAGGCATTCGCGGACGGTCTCCAGCACCACCGGGAAGTCGGGGTATTTGCGGGCCACGTCCAGCAGTTGGGCGGCCCGCTGACGCTGGTGCCATAGCGGCGATCGCTTGCCCGGGTGCCGGCGGGGCAGCAGCAGCGCCCGGGCCGCGCATTCCCGGAACCGCGACGCGAACAGCGCCGAACCGCCGACCTCGGCGGTGACGATGGGGTCGATCTCGTCGGCCTCGAAGACGAAAAGATCGGCGCCGGGCGGGGTCTCGCCGTCGTCGTAAAGCATGTCCGGCAGCCGCACCACGATGCCGTCGTCGGAGGCCGTCGGCTTCTCGTCGAGGCCGTAGCGTTCGCGCAGCCGGCGGCCCACCGCCAGCGCGAGCGGTCCGTTCACGCGCAGCCCGTACGGCGAGTGCAGGATCACCCGCCAGTCGCCCAGCTCGTCGCGGAACCGCTCGACCAGCAGGGTGGTGTCGGTGGGCACCACTCCCGCCGCGGCCCGCTGCTCGTCCAGCAGCGCCCACATGTTGTCGGTCGCATAGGCGTCGAAACCCAAAGCGGCGCACCGGGCGTTGAAGTTCTCGCGGGCCAACCCGGCGAGCTCGCCGGTGAGCGCGCCCAGCGCGGCGCCCAGCTCGGCCGGGCGGCCGGCGTCGTCGCCGCGCCAGAACGGCAGCCGGGCCGGCTGGCCGGGCGCCGGGATCACCAGCACCCGGTCGTGGGTGATCTCGGTGATCCGCCAGCTGGTGGCGCCCAGCGAGATGACGTCACCGGGCCGCGACTCGTACACCATCTCCTCGTCCAGTTCGCCGACCCGCGACGGCTTTTCCGACTCGCTGGCGAGGTAGACGGTGAACATGCCGCGATCGGGGATGGCGCCGCCGGAGGTGACGGCCAGCCGTTGCGCGCCGGGCCGGGCGGTCAGCGTCCCGGTGTCGCGGTCGTAGACCAGCCGCGGGCGCAGCTCGGCGAACTCGGTGGACGGGTACTTGCCCGACAACAGGTCGAGGGTGGCCTCGTACACGCTGCGGGGCAGCGTCGCGAAGGGCGCGCTGCGGCGCACCGTGTCGAACCACCGGTCGGCGTCCAGCGGCTCCAGCGCCGCCGCCGCCACCGTCTGCTGCGCCAGGATGTCCAGCGGGTTGGCCGGTACCCGCATCGTTTCGATCTCGCCGGAGAGCATCCGCTGCACGGTCACCGCGCAGCCGATCAGGTCGGTGCGGTGCTTGGGAAACAGCACCCCCCGGGACACCTCGCCGACCTGGTGGCCGGCCCGCCCGATGCGCTGCAGGCCGCTGGCCACCGACGGCGGCGCCTCCACCTGGATGACCAGGTCGACGGCGCCCATGTCGATGCCCAGCTCCAGGCTCGACGTCGCCACCACCGCCTTGAGCAGCCCGCGCTTGAGGTCCTCTTCGACCAGGGCCCGCTGCTCCTTGCTGACCGAGCCGTGGTGCGCGCGCGCCAACAGCGGTTCGGCGCCGTAGGTCTGGCCGCTGCCCATGATGTGCGCGGGCGCCCCACCCGCCACCTCGGGGTTGGTCTCGTCGCGCGGGCCCACCCCCAGGCGCTCGGCGTGGATCTCGTTGAGCCGCGCGGTGAGTCGCTCGGCCAGCCGCCGCGAATTGGCGAACACGATGGTCGAATTGTGCGCTTCGATCAGGTCGACCAGCCGCGCCTCCACGTCGGGCCAGATGCTGTTGTTGGCCAGGTTGGCCATGTCGGGCACCGGCACCTGGACCGACAGCTCGACGGTCTTGGCCGCACGCGGCGCCACTATCCTGGTCCGTCGCGCCGGGCCGGCCCCGGACAGAAACCGGGCCAGCTCCTCGGGCGGGCGTACCGTCGCCGACAGCCCGATGCGCTGCGCGGGCGGCCCCCCGCGCAGCTCTTGCGCCAAATCCTGGAGTCGTTCCAGCGACAGCGCCAGGTGGGCGCCGCGCTTGCCGGCGGCGATGGCGTGGATCTCGTCGACGATCACCGTCTGCACGCCCGCCAGGGTTTCCCGCGCGGCGGAGGTGAGCATCAAGAACAGCGACTCCGGCGTGGTGATCAGCACGTCGGGCGGCCGCGCGATCAGCTGGCGGCGTTCGGTCGGCGGGGTGTCACCGGAGCGGACGCCGACGCTGATGGCGGGCGGCGGCAGGCCGTCCCGCTCGGCGATGCGGGTGAGGCCCGCCAGCGGAGTGCGCAGGTTGCGCTCGACGTCCACCGCGAGCGCCTTGAGCGGGGACACGTAGAGAACGCGGGTGCCGGCCGGCCGGTCGGCCGATCGGGCGAGGGAATCCAGTGCCCACAAGAAGGCCGCGAGCGTCTTGCCGGATCCGGTCGGCGCGACCACCAACGTGTCGTCGCCGTCGGCGATGGCGTCCCAGGCCTGGGCCTGCGCGGTGGTCGGCCCGGCGAACGTGCTGGTGAACCATTCGCGCGTGGTCGCGCTGAACCGGCTCAACGGGTCACGTGTGGTCACCCCACCATGGTGCCAAGGCGCACCGACAACGGCGCGGGTCAGCGCGGCTGGATGCTGGCCGTCGCCATCGCGTGGGACAGTTCCTCGGGTATCTGCGGCACCCGGGCGATGGCGTCGAACAGCGAGTGCGCGCACGCGTCGGCGAGGCGGTCGGCATTGATCGTGGGATCGATGATGCGCTGGCGGCACAGCTCGAAGGTGAACGCCAGCCAGCCGTGGCAGATCACCCGGAGGTCGCGTTCGACGTCCGCCTCCAGCTTGGCCCCCGAGATGTCGGCGACGAGGTCGTGGATCCGGCCCATGATGTGCTCGAGCTGGCGGTTCTTGGCCTCGTCGTCGACGCCCAGCAGGACCGGGTCGGACCGGCCCAGCCCGACGTAGGCGGCCCACGCGGCCTCGGGGTTCTGCTCGTGGTAGGCCATGTACGCCATGACCCCCATCCGGACCTCTTCGTACATGGTCAGGCCGGTGGCGTCGTCCATGTTGGTGGTCTCGTAAAGGCGGTCGGCCTCGTCCTTGACCACCGCGGCGAAGAAGGCCCGCTTGTCGGGGAAGTAGTGATACATCAGCGCACGCGACACCCCGGCGCGCTCGGCGATCTCGTCGATCCGGACCTCGTCGTAGGGTCGCTTTCCGAAGACTTCCGCCCCCAAAGCGAGCAGCTCAGCGCGTCGATCCTCGGGGGACAACCGCCTTCGGCCTGTCGGCATGTGAGAGATAGTACTCATCGGTTCTGAGACACCGACCACATTGTGTCTTTTCGGGCCGCACGCCCCGTGCCAGCGGGAATCGCCGCCACCGTTGACGGGGCCGGCGACGTCCCGGCCGGATCGGGCGGCTACGCGCGCCGGGCCGCGGCGCCCGGGGGTGGCCGGCCCGGCCCGCGCCGGTTTACCGAGTTTGCCGGCGGGTATCCGTGCCGGTGCGGGTGTTCCGCTAGTGCCAGCGCGATTGCGGCGGCCGGTCGTCGGGCCATGAGTCGTCGCGCGGTAACTATTGCGGCGCGGCAAACGATGAATAGGACGTTGGCCACGCGGGGGATGTTGAGGGGCACCGATGCACAAAGCGGAAGAGCGATCGGGCGGTGATCGCTTGGGACAGGAAGATCGCGAAGTGCGCGCCGCCATCCGGTTCGCGGCGACCGCCGCGGCGGCGGCGGTCGGCTTCGTGGTCATGGCCGCGCTGTGGGTGAGCACCTGCCCGGGCGACGGCGTCGATACGGTCGCCTGCGGCGCGCCGCAGCGGACGTTGCTGGCCCTGGGGGGACCGCTGATCCTGCTCGCGGCCGGGCTGTGGGCGTTCCTGCGCACCTATCGGGTGTGGAAGGCGGAGGGCGCCTGGTGGGGATGGCACGGGGCGGGCTGGTTCCTGTTCACCCTGATGGTGCTGACCGGGGCCCTGGGCGTGGCCCCGATCGCCGGCCCGGCGCTGACCCTCTGATCGGCTCTCGCCAAACCCGTCCGGGCGATCTACCGTTGATGTGCAACCCGTATTGAGCTGCGCATGAGTCAAGTTCCGCATGAGGAGCAGCCATGGGAGATACCTTTCATGACCCCGTCGACCATCTGAGGACCACGCGCCCGCTCGCGGGCGAGTCGTTGATCGACGTGCTGCACTGGCCCGGGTATCTGCTGGTGGTTGCTGGTGTCGTCGGCGCGTGCGGAAGCCTGGCGGCATTCGGTAGCGGCCATCACAACGAGGGCATGACCGCGGGCGTGCTGGCGGTCATCGCCGCGGTCCTCGGATTGGTCTGGGTCGGGTTGGAACACTGGCGGATCCGCAGGATCGCGGAGCGCTGGTACGCCGAACATCCGGAGGTCCACCGGCAGTGGCCGGCCAGCTAGCGGGGTTTTCGGGGCGGCCCGCCTAGAGACCCCGCGCGCTATTTGCCGCGAAGCAAACGCGGGGGGTTACCGGCCCCGTCGAGTGGGTATCAGGTGTGCACCATGATGAGTGCCGGAAAGGTTGCGTCTGCGTGGTCACCCCATCATGGGGGCCAGGATCACGAAGACACCGACATAGATGCTTACAACGAGAACCACCAACACGACCAGCGCGATCCCGGCGACGAGCGCCACGCGCCTGAGGCGTCGCGTCCGAACCGCTTCTGTGGTCTCCGGCCCGTCCATGTGGGGGCGAATACCCGGCGGCAACCATGACTAATCGGCTCGAACGTACGGTCCACGGCGGTCTGCAGGGCGGTAGTAGTGTCAGTCAAACATTGCCGGGAGACCAGATGAACGATGCGGGATTGCGCACCACTAGGCGTCAGCGCGGCCGTCGCGCGGTCGAATTGCGCGTCGCGGCGCGGCTGGAGAACCTCGCGATGCTGCGGACGCTGGTCGGTGCGATCGGCACCTTCGAGGACTTGGACTTCGACGCCGTGGCGGACCTGCGGCTCGCGGTCGACGAAGTGTGCACCCGGTTGATCCGCTGCGCCACGCCGGACGCGACCCTGGTCGTGGTGGTGGACCCTCAGGACGACCAGTTGGTGGTGGAGGCGTCCGCGGCGTGCGACACCCACGACGTGGTCGCGCCGGGCAGCTTCAGCTGGCACGTGCTGACGTCGTTGGCCGATGACGTCCAGACCTTCCACGACGGTCGCGAACCCAACCAAACCGGCAGCGTCTTCGGGATCACGCTGACGGCGCGACGGGCGGCCTCCAGCAGGTGACACCACCAGCTGCCGGCGGTTCGGTCTCGCGCCCGAACGAATACGCCGATGTCCCGGACATGTTCCGTGAGTTGGCGACCGTGGGCGCCGGCTCGATGGAGTTTCAGCGTCAACGGGACAAGATCGTCGAGCGTTGCCTGCCCCTGGCCGACCACATCGCCCGCCGGTTCGAGGGCCGTGGCGAACCGCGCGACGACCTCGTCCAGGTGGCGCGGGTCGGACTGGTCAACGCGGTCGTGCGGTTCGACGTGGACGCCGGCTCCGACTTCGTGTCGTTCGCGGTCCCGACGATCATGGGCGAGGTCCGCCGGCACTTCCGCGACAACAGCTGGTCGGTCAAGGTGCCGCGGCGCCTCAAGGAACTGCACCTGCGCCTGGGAACGGCCACCGCGGAACTGTCGCAACGACTCGGACGGGCCCCGACCGCAACCGAACTCGCCGCCGAACTCGGCATGGACCGCGAGGAGGTCGTCGAGGGCCTGGTCGCGGGCAGCTCGTACAACACGCTGTCCATCGACAGCGGCGGCGGCAGCGACGAGGACGAAGCCCGCGCGATCGCCGACACCCTCGGCGACGTGGACACCGGTTTGGACCGCATCGAGGATCAGGAGTCGCTGCGCCCGCTGCTCGAGGCGCTCCCCGAGCGGGAACGAACGGTGTTGGTGCTGAGGTTCTTCGAATCGATGACGCAGACGCAGATCGCCGAACGGGTCGGCATCTCGCAGATGCACGTTTCCCGGTTGCTGGCGAAGTCGCTAACGCGGCTGCGTGACCAGCTGCAATAGCTGCTCTTCGTCGCCGTCGGCCCGCAGCGGCTCCAGCAGCGGCTCGGCCATGGGCGTCGTCACCGGCAGGGTGCCGTCGGGGTCGCAGATGCGCAGCAACCGCGCCACGGCCGGGCTGGGCGCCATCGCCCAGTGCGCCTGGGCGCCGGAGCAGACGACGTTGATGCGATGCAGTGCCGAAAAACCGGCCGTACCAATGAATTTCAGGCCGCGCAGGTCCAGGATCACGCGCCGCGAACGATCGACGACGTGCCGGACGTACGCCGCGAGCTGATCGGCGTTGGCGGCGTCGAGTTCACCGTCCACCGTGATCAGGGTCCCCGACGGGTCCCAGCGCGCGGTGAACTGCGCCGCGCGGCTTTGCTGCCAAGATTGGGCCACAGGCATTACTAACTCCATCCGCCGAGCAGGATGCTGCGGAAGACGTCAGGCGGGGAATGAACGGGAGAGCAGGGAGCTCGTAGCTTCCGCGCCCTTGACGTGATCCGGACGGCTGTGAACTCAACCTGACCCGAACGCTACCCGCGCCGGACCCGGGCGACAACTGTTTCCCAGGAATACCGTCCGAAGGTTTACTTGATCTCCGCGAGCACCGTGCCCTGGGTGATGGCGGCGCCGGCCTCGACCGCCAGGCCGGTGATGACACCGTCCTTGTGCGCAGTGACCGGGTTCTCCATCTTCATCGCCTCGAGGACCACGACCAGGTCGCCGGCGGCGACCTCCTGGCCCTCCTCGACCGCGACCTTGACCACCGTGCCCTGCATCGGGGCGGTCACCGCGTCACCGGAGGCGGCGGCACCCGCGTGCGCGCCGCGCTTGCGTGGCTTGGGCTTCTTGCGGATGACGCCGGCCGGGTCGGCTGCGGCGCCGTTGGACATGGCCAGGTCGCCGGGCAGCGACACTTCGAGCCGGCGCCCGCCGACCTCCACGACCACCGTCTGGCGCGGCCGGGTGTCCTCCTCGTCGAGGGGCTCACCGCCGGTGAACGGCTCGATGGTGTTGTTCCACTCGGTCTCGATCCACCGGGTGTGCACCGAGAAGCCCTCGCCGTCGCCGATGAAGGCGGGATCGGAGACCACGGCGCGGTGGAACGGGATGACGGTGGCCAGCCCCTCCACGTGGAATTCAGAAAGGGCGCGCCGCGAGCGGGCCAGGGCCTCTTCGCGGGTGGCGCCGTACACGATCAGCTTGGCCAGCATCGAGTCGAACTGGCCGCCGATCACCGAACCGGCCTCGACCCCCGAGTCCAGCCGGACGCCCGGGCCGCTGGGAGTGTCGTAGCGGGTGACGGGGCCGGGCGCCGGCAGGAAGCCGCGGCCGGCGTCCTCGCCGTTGATCCGGAACTCGATGGCGTGGCCGCGCGGCGTCGGATCCTCGGTCAGGTCCAGCTTTTCGCCGTTGGCGATCTTGAACTGCTGCAACACCAGGTCGATGCCCGCGGTCTCCTCGGTGACCGGGTGCTCGACCTGCAGGCGGGTGTTGACCTCCAGGAACGAGATCAGGCCGTCCTGCCCCACCAGGTACTCGACGGTCCCCGCGCCGTAGTAGTGCGCCTCCTTGCAGATGCGCTTGGCCGACTCGTGGATCTCCTTGCGCTGCGCGTCGGTCAGGAACGGCGCGGGCGCCTCCTCCACCAGCTTCTGGAAGCGGCGCTGCAGGGAGCAGTCGCGGGTGCCGGCCACGATGACGTTGCCGTGCTGGTCGGCGATCACCTGCGCCTCGACGTGGCGGGGCTTGTCCAGGTAACGCTCGACGAAGCACTCGCCGCGGCCGAAGGCGGCGACGGCCTCGCGCACCGCCGACTCGTACAGGTGCGGGATCTCCTCGATGGTGCGCGCCACCTTCATGCCGCGGCCGCCGCCGCCGAAGGCCGCCTTGATGGCGATCGGCACGCCGTACTCCTCGGCGAAGGCCACCACCTCGTCGGCGTCCTTGACGGGGTCGGGGGTGCCGGGCACCAGGGGGGCCTGGGCGCGCGCGGCGATGTGGCGGGCGGTGACCTTGTCACCGAGGTCGCGGATCGACTGGGGGCTGGGCCCGATCCAGATCAGGCCGGCGTCGATGACCGCCTGCGCGAAATCGGCGTTCTCCGAAAGGAAGCCGTAGCCGGGGTGGACCGCGTTGGCCCCCGACTTGGCCGCCGCGTCGAGAAGCTTGCCGAAGTCCAGGTAGGACTCCGCGGACGTCTGGCCGCCCAGGGCGAACGCCTCGTCGGCGAGGCGCACGTGCGGCGCGTCGGCGTCGGGCTCGGCGTACACCGCCACGCTGGGCAGGCCCGCGTCGCGGGCCGCCCGGATCACCCGGACAGCGATCTCGCCGCGGTTGGCGACAAGCACTTTGGAGATCCTCGAGCTGGCGTGACTAGCCACTGCGCCTCCTGTTTGGCAGATCTGAAGCGGACGTGTTTCCGCCGTGGGCTTCTTTAAGAGAGTTTCTTACAACTCCTGGGAAGTCTAAGCGCCGCGCCGTCGCGCGGATCAGGCGGTGCCGGATTTCTCAGGTCGTCTCGCGTAGGCGCCGCTTGATGCGGGCGAGCATCGCGGACATGCCGCGCAGTCGCAGCGGGCTGATCAGCGCGGCCAAGCCCAGGTCGGTGTAGAAGTCCTCGGGCACCGCGAGGATGTCGGCGGCGGGCTGCTCGTCGAGACCGGCCGCCAGGATCGACGCGAACCCCCGGGTGGTCGGGGCCTCGGCGGGGGCGCTGAAGTGCAACCGCACCCGGTTCGGGTCGCTGGCGTCGACGTGGAGGAAGAGCGGCGTCTGGCACTCGGGCACGGGCTCCATGGCCCGTTCCTCCAACTCCGGTGGCAGCGCCGGGAGGTCGTTGGCGAATTCCAGCAGCAGCGCCAGCTTGTCCTGGCCCTGCACTTCGGCGAAGTCGGACACCACCTCGGCCAACGGGGCGGGCAGGGTCATCGGGGCGGCGCGTCCCCCGGCTCGTCACCGCCGACGATCGGCGTGCGCACGGTGTTGCCCCATTCCGTCCACGATCCGTCGTAGTTGCGCACCCCGGGCTTGCCGAGCAGGTAGGTGAGCACGAACCAGGTGTGGCTGGACCGCTCGCCGATGCGGCAGTACACGACGGTCTTGTCGTCGGGGTTGAGGAAGCCGTAGAGCTCCTCGAGCTCCTCGCGGCTGCGGAATCGCCCGCTCTCGTCGACGGCCATCGCCCACGGGATGGACCGGGCGGTGGGAATGTGGCCGCCGCGCAGCACGCCCTCCTCGGGATAGTCGGGCATGTGCGTGCGCTTGCCGGTGTACTCGTCCGGCGAGCGCACGTCGATCAGCGGCTGGGTGCCCAGGATGTCCAGCACGTCGTCCTTGAAGGCCCGGATGGGTTCGTCGTTGCGCGTGACGACGGGGTAGCCCGTCGACGTCTTGGTCGGGACGTCCAGGGTGGTCTCGCGGCGCTCGGCCAGCCACAGGTCGCGCCCGCCGTTGAGCAGGCGCACGTCGGGGTGGCCGAACAGGGTGAAGACCCACAGCGCGTAGGCCGCCCACCAGTTGCTCTTGTCGCCGTAGATCACCACGGTGTCGTCGCGGGCGATGCCCTTGCGGTCCATCAGTTCGGCGAACTGCTCGCCGTTGATGTAATCGCGCACCCTCGGGTCGTTGAGGTCGGTGTGCCAGTCGATCTTGACCGCGCCGGGGATGTGGCCGACGTCGTAGAGCAGGACGTCCTCGTCGGATTCGACGATCACCAGGCCGGGCGTGCCCAGGTGGGCGGACACCCAGTCGGCGGTGACCAGCCGTTCGGGGTGGGCGTAACCCTGCAGGGTCGGACTCGGATCGGGGGGTAATGCCACGCACCCGAGCCTACCGCCAGGGGCTGGACGCGCGGCTGCCGCCGTTCGCACGCCGCGACACATAAACGTTTGCGACGACACGCCGTGGCGGGTCGCACAGGATCATGTCTCGCGGTTCGCTTGGTTGGCGGCCCACAGCGACGCGACCGACAGCCCCGCCCGGCCCAGCAGCGACCGCAGCAGCGGCAGGCTCACGCCGATCACGTTCGACGGGTCGCCCTCGATGCCGTCGACGAACCAGCCGCCCAGCCCGTCGAGGGTGAACCCGCCGGCCACGTCCAGCGGCTCGCCGCCGGCGACGTACGCCAGCAGGTCGGCGTCCGTGGGCGCGGCGAAACGCACTGTGGTGCAGGCGGATTCGACATCGCGCCGGGTGAGGGTGCCGCCCTCGAGGCGCAGCAGGCAGTGCCCGGTGTGCAGCCGCCCCGACCGGCCGCCCATGCGGCGCCACTGGGCCGCCGCCGCGTCGGCCGACCCGGGCTTGCCGCACAGCTCGCCGTCGAGGTAGAGCATCGAATCACAGCCCAGGACAACACAATCCGCGGCGACGGCACCGTCCAGCTCGGCCGCCACCCGGTCGGCCTTGGCCGCCGCCAGCGCGCAGACCACCTCGGCGGGCGCGGCGTCGGGCCGCAATCCGGCGACGACGGCGTCCTCGTCCACCCCGGAGACCACGATTAGCGGATCGACGCCGGCCTGGCGCAACACCTTGCGGCGCCCCGGCGAGGCCGAGGCGAGGATCAGGCGGGTCAACGCTTCATGTGCGTCATCTGCTGGAAGGTGAGCCGCTGGTAGTTGGACATCGCGAACCGCAGCCGGTCCACCGGCAGGCCCCAGCGGGTGCGCTCGGGCTCGCCGAGCTCGGGCACGCCACCGCCGACGGAGGCCAGCGCCGCGACCAGCGCCGCCACCTCCTCGTCGGTGGGGTGACCCTTGAGGATGCGGATGTGTGCCTCGTGTGCCTGCGGCGCGGCTTCGGTTGGCTGTGAACCGTTTTCGTCGTTCAGTTCGTTCGTCACAGCGGAATGTTCCCGTGCTTCTTGGGGGGCAGGTGCGAGATCTTGTGCTCCAGCAGCCGCAGCGCCGTGCCGATGTAGCCGCGGGTGTGCGACGGCGGGATCACCGCGTCGACGTAGCCGCGCTCGGCGGCGACGTACGGGTTGACCAACGTGTCCTCGTACTCCTGCTGCAGCTCCAGCCGCAGCGCGTCGACGTCCTTGCCCTCCTTGGCCGCCTCGGCCAGCTGCTTGCGGTAGACGAACCCGACGGCCCCGGAGGCGCCCATCACCGCGATCTGCGCGGTGGGCCAGGCGATGTTCACGTCGCAGCCCATGTCCTTGGAGCCCATGACGCAGTAAGCGCCGCCGTAGGCCTTGCGGGTGATGACGGTGATCTTCGGGACGGTGGCCTCGCCGTAGGCGAACAGCAGCTTGGCGCCGCGCCGGATGATGCCGTTGTATTCCTGGCCGGTGCCGGGCAGGAAACCCGGGACGTCCACCAGCATGATGATCGGGATGTTGAAGCAGTCGCAGGTCCGCACGAACCGGGCCGCCTTCTCCGAGGCGTTGATGTCCAGGCAGCCGGCGAACTGGGTGGGCTGGTTGGCCACGATCCCGACCGGCCGGCCCTCGATGCGGCCGAACCCGACGATGATGTTGGTGGCGTAGCCGTTCTGGATCTCCAGGAACTCGTCGTCGTCGAGGATGCGGGTGATCACCTCGTGCATGTCGTACGGCTGGTTCGCCGAGTCCGGGATCAGCGTGTCCAGCTCGAGGTCCTCGTCGGTGAGGTTGTCCTCGATCGCGCCCTCGGGGACGGGCTCGGCGTAGCGCGGCGCGTCGGTGGCGTTGTTCGGGGGCAGGTAGCTCAGCAGGTCGCGCACCCAGTCGAACGCGTCCTGCTCGCCCGAGGCGACGTAGTGCAGGGTGCCCGACTTGGCCATGTGGGTGTGGGCGCCGCCCAGCTCCTCCATCGTGACGTCCTCGCCGGTGACCGTCTTGATGACGTCCGGCCCGGTGATGAACATCTGGCTGGTCTGGTCGACCATCACCACGAAGTCGGTCAGGGCGGGGGAGTAGACGTGCCCACCGGCGGCGGCGCCCATGATCAGCGAGATCTGCGGGATGACGCCGGAGGCCAGGATGTTGTTGCGGAAGATCTTGCTGTACAGGCCGAGCGAGACCACGCCCTCCTGGATCCGCGCGCCCGCGCCGTCGTTGATGCCGATCAGCGGGCGGCCGGTCTTGATCGCCAGCTCCTGGACCTTGACGATCTTCTCGCCGTACACCTCGCCGAGGCTGCCGCCGAACACCGTGGCGTCCTGGCTGAAGATGCACACCTCGCGGCCGTCGATGGTGCCGTAGCCGGTGACCACGCCGTCGCCGAGGGGGCGGTTGTTCTCCAGCCCGAAGTTCTTGCTGCGATGCCGCGCCAGCGCGTCGAGCTCCACGAACGAGTCCTCGTCCAGCAGGGCGTAGATGCGCTCCCGGGCGGTCAGCTTGCCCTTGGCGTGCACCTTGTCGACGGCCTCTTCGCCCACCGGATGCAGCGACTCTTCCCGGCGCTTGTGCAGCTCGGCCAGCTTGCCGGCCGTGGTGTGGATGTCGACGGTGTGCTCGGCTGCGGGCTCCGCGGTGTGGTCGGTAACGCTTGTCATGGGAGTCGAGCTTAGCGGCGCGGTAGTCTCCGCTGATGGACGCCCGCCCGGTGGGAACTGCGGACTGGGCGGCCGAATGCGATGTGCTGGTCGCGGGATCGGGGGGCGGCGGGGTCACCGGCGCCTACACCGCGGCGCGCGAGGGCCTGGAGGTCCTGCTGGTCGAGGCGACGTCGAAATTCGGTGGGACCACCGCCTACTCCGGTGGGGGCGGCGTGTGGTTCCCCTGCAACCCGGTACTGGTCCGGGCCGCCCCGCCGGGCTCCTTCGACGACAGCATCGAGGACGCGCTCACCTACTACCACGCCGTGGTCGGCGACCGGACCCCCCGTGAACTGCAGGAAACCTACGTCCGTGGCGGTGCGCCGCTGATCGAGTACCTCGAGGCCGACCCGCTGCTGAAGTTCGTGCCGTTGCCCTGGCCGGACTACTACGGCAAGGCGCCGAAGGCGCGGCTGGACGGCCGGCGCCACATCGCGGCGAAGCCCTGGAAGGTGGCCGCCGCCCCCGAACTGCGGGAGGTGATCCGCGGGCCGCTGGACACCGACCGGCTCGGCGCGGAACCGCCCTCCGACTACTACCTGGGGGGTCGCGCCCTGATCGCGCGGTTCCTCACGGCCATCGGGCAGTACCCGAACGCGTCGCTGCGGCGCAACACCGCCCTGGTCGGGCTCGTCGTGTCCGACGGGGCCGTGACCGGCGCGGTCGTGGAGAGCGACGGTCAGCGCCGCGCGATCCGCACCCGGCTCGGCGTGCTGCTGGCCGCCGGCGGCTTCGAGAACAACGAGGAGATGCGCCGCGAGTACGGGGTGCCGGGCACGGCGCGAGACACCATGGGCGGCCCGGGAAGTCGCGGCCTGGCGCTGCGGGCCGGCATCGCCGCGGGCGCCGCCACCGACCTGCTGGACCAGGCGTGGTGGTCGCCGGGCCTGACCCATCCCGACGGCCGCTCGGCGTTCGCGCTGTGGTTCACCGGCGGCATCTTCGTGAACCAGGACGGCGACCGGTTCGTCAACGAGTCCCGGGCCTACGACCGGGCCGGGCGCGAGATCATCGCGCAGCTGCGGGACGGCTCACTCGCGTTGCCGTACTGGATGATCTACGACGACCGCGAGGGCGAGGTGCCGCCGGTGAAGGCGGCCAACGTCTCCATCGTCGAGACGCAGAAGTACGTCGCCGCCGGCCTCTGGCACACCGCCGACACCCTGGAGGACCTCGCGGACAAGATCGGGGTGCCGGGCGGGCGGCTGGCGGCAACGGTGGCCCGCTTCAACGGTTTTGCCGCGTCCGGCGTCGACGAGGACTTCGGCAGGGGCGACGAGGCCTTCGACCGCGCGTTCTCGGGGGGAGCCTCGCCGCTGGTGCCGATCGACGCACCGCCGTATCACGCCGCGGCGTTCGGCATTTCGGACCTGGGCACCAAGGGCGGCCTGCGCACCGACACCGCCGCCCGGGTGCTCGACACGTCCGGCCACCCGATCCCCGGCTTGTACGCCGCCGGCAACACGATGGCCGCACCCAGCGGCACCGCGTATCCCGGCGGCGGCAACCCGATCGGGACCAGCATGCTGTTCAGTCACCTGGCCGTGCTGGACATGCTCGACCGGCGCCGCTGAGTTCTAGGCTGGGTCCGGTGACGGACCGAGACCAGTCCCCAGCACCGTTGGACCAGGCCGCATTACGAGCCGAGCTGATCGGCACCGGACTCGGTTGGCGCCGGCTCGACGTCGTCGACGAAACGGGCTCCACCAACGCCGACCTGCTCGCGCAGGCGGCATCCGGGGCGGACCTGGCCGGGGCCGTGCTGATCGCCGAGCACCAGACCGCCGGGCGGGGGCGGCAGGGGCGCGGGTGGTCGGCCACGCCGCGGACCCAGATCACGATGTCGGTGGGGGTCAGCGTCGTCGACGTGCCGACCGCGGGGTGGGGCTGGCTGCCCCTGGCGACCGGGGTGGCGGTGGTCGACGCGGTGGCCCCGCTGCTCGACGGGGTCGAGGTGGGGCTCAAGTGGCCCAACGACGTGCTGGCGGGTCCCCCGGGCTCCCCGGGCAAGCTGGCCGGCATCCTGGCCGAGGTGGCCCGGCCGGTGGTGGTGATCGGCTTGGGGCTCAACGTGTTTGAGGCACCCGACGGCATCGAGGGGGCGACCTCGCTGGCCGACCTCGGCCTGGCATCGCCCGACCGCACCCGGCTGGTGAGCGGTCTGCTGACCGAGCTGGGCCGGCGGATCGTGGCCTGGCGCGCCGCGCGCGGGGCGGACTGGGCGCTGGCGGCCGACTACCGGGCGCGCAGCCTCACCCTGGGCAACCGGGTGCGGGCCCACCTGCCCGGCGGCAGGGAGGTCGTCGGGGTCGCGACGGCCGTCGACGACCAGGGCAGGCTGTGCATCGACACCGGGGGACAGACCGTCGTCGTTTCCGCGGGTGACGTGGTGCATTTGCGGTAGCTTCGGGCACGTGAGCTATCCGGACAATGTCCTGGCCGCCGGCGAGCAGGTGATCGTCCACCGCCACCCGCATTGGAAGCGGTTGATCTGGCCCGTCGTGGCGCTGCTGCTGGCGACCGCGTTGGCGTCGTTCGGATCCGGATACCTCGACTCGACGCATTGGGACCAGCTGGCCAAGAACATCATTTACGGCGTCATCTGGGGCGTGTGGCTGGTGATCGTCGGGTGGCTGACGCTGTGGCCGTTCCTGAGCTGGCTGACCACGCATTTCGTCGTGACGAACCGGCGGGTGATGTTTCGGCACGGGGTGGCCACCCGCACCGGAATCGATATCCCGCTGGCGCGGATCAACAGCGTGGAATTCCGCGACCGGATTACCGAACGAATGTTTCGCACCGGGACACTGATTATCGAATCGGCGTCACAGGATCCGTTGGAGTTCTACGACATTCCGCGTTTGCGCGAGGTGCACGCGCTGCTTTATCACGAAGTCTTCGACACCCTGGGGTCCGAGGAGTCGCCCAGCTGAGTCAACCGGCTGGCCCGGTTGCGCCAGGCCCGCAGCGGCGTCACGTTCCCGCCCTCGATCTCGTCCTCGAGCATCTCGGCGATGCCGCCGGCGGTCAGCGCGGACTCCAGCGCCTTCTCGGGGTTGCGGGCGAACTCGTCGGGGAACACCCAGCGCCGGAACGCCCAGAAGCGGAACGCCATCTGCAGCAGGTTGCCGATGATGTAGGCCGAGATGAAGTCGGCGATGTTCTCCACGGTCAGCGAGACCATCGGCTCGCGCAGCTGCAGGACGTAGCTGGAGAACCACAACGGCGCCATCGACAGCAGCACCCCCACGCCGCTGAACGCGAAGAACAGCAGCGCCTCGTGGTGGCGTTCCCGGCCGCCGCGGTCGCGGAAGCTCCATTCGCGGTTCAGCACGTAGGACGCGATGACCGCGACGATGCCGGCGATGACCTTCGCGGTGACCGGCTTGGAGTCCAGAATTGTCAGCTTCAGCGTGTAGAAAATCGCCGAGTCGATCACGAACGTGGTTCCGCCGACGATGGCGAATTTGATCAGTTCGTGGTGGCGCTGCAAATAGGGCTGAATAAACCCGGGCATGCGCTCGATTGCGGCTTCGGCGAAGGGCACAAGTCGTCAGTGTACGGACGGACACAAAATCGACGCAAAATCGTATATAACGATTCGGCGTCACCGCCGGTCAACACGCCGCCGCCGCCGTGACACCATGATGGCCGTGCCGAGTACACGCCCGCCGGGGGCCGCCCCCGCAGTAGCCCCGTTGGTCGCCATGGTCGGCGGCGGCCAGCTGGCAAGGATGACCCACCAGGCCGGGATCGCCCTGGGGCAGACGCTCCGGGTGCTGGCCACCGCCGCCGACGAAGCGGCCGCGCAGGTCACGCCCGACGTGGTGATCGGGTCGCACACGGACCTGGAAGACCTGCGCCGGGTCGCCGCCGGCGCCCATGTGCTGACGTTCGACCACGAGCACGTGCCGACCGAGCTGCTGGACAAGCTGGTCGCCGAGGGGGTCAACGTCGCCCCGCCGCCGCAGGCGCTGGTGCACGCCCAGGACAAGCTGGTCATGCGCCGGCGGCTGGAGGCGCTCGACGTTCCGGTGCCCCGCTACGCCGAGATCGCCACCCTCGACGAACTCGCCGCCTTCGCGCGGCGGATAGCGGGCCCCGTGGTGGTGAAAGCGGTGCGCGGCGGCTACGACGGGCGCGGGGTGCGGATGGCCCGCGACCCCTCGCATGCCCGCGAGATCGCGGCCGGTTTCCTGGCCGACGGCGTGCCGGTGATGGCCGAGGAACAGGTCAGCCTGCGCCGAGAACTGTCGGCGCTGGTGGCCCGGTCGCCGTTCGGCCAGGGCGCGGCGTGGCCGGTCGTCGAGACCGTGCAGCGCGACGGGATCTGCGTCCAGGTGGTCGCGCCCGCGCCCGGCCTGGCCCAGCACGTCGCCGCCGACGCGCAGCAGCTGGCGTTGCGGCTGGCCGGCGAACTCGGGGTGGTCGGCGTGCTCGCGGTCGAGCTGTTCGAGACCACCGACGGCGCGCTGCTGGTCAACGAGCTCGCGATGCGGCCGCACAATTCCGGGCACTGGACCATGGACGGCGCCCGCACCAGCCAGTTCGAACAGCATCTGCGGGCGGTGCTGGACTACCCGCTCGGCGACACCGACGCCATCGCGCCGGTGACGGTGATGGCCAACGTGCTGGGCGCGCCGCAGCGGCCGGCGAGCACCCTCGACGAGCGGTTGCACCACCTGTTCGCGCGGATGCCCGACGCGCGGGTGCACCTCTACGGCAAGGAGGAGCGGCCCGGCCGCAAGGTCGGCCACGTCAATTTCCTCGGCACCGACATGGGCGAGCTGGCTGGGCTGCGTGAACGCGCCGCACGCGCGGCACACTGGTTGTCACACGGGCAGTGGACGGACGGATGGAGCGCTCATGAGTGAGCAACCCAGGGTCGGGGTGATCATGGGCAGCGACAGCGACTGGTCGGTGATGTCCGACGCCGCCGAGGCGCTGGCCGAGTTCGACGTCCCCGCCGAGGTTCGGGTCGTCTCGGCGCACCGCACGCCGGGGGTGATGTTCGACTACGCGCGCGGCGCGGCCGACCGCGGCATCGAGGTGATCATCGCCGGCGCCGGGGGCGCCGCGCACCTGCCCGGGATGGTCGCGTCCGCGACGCCGCTGCCGGTGATCGGGGTGCCCGTGCCGCTGGCGCGCCTCGACGGCCTGGACTCGCTGCTGTCGATCGTGCAGATGCCGGCGGGCGTCCCGGTCGCCACGGTCTCGATCGGCGGCGCCCGCAACGCCGGCCTGCTCGCCGTGCGCATCCTCGGCGCGTCCGACCCGGCGCTGCGGGCCCGGATCGTCGAGTTTCAGGGCCGGCTGGCCGAGAGCGTGCGGGCCAAGGATGAGGCGCTGCAGGAGCTGCACGGTAAAGTTACCGGCGAGTAGCAAGGAGGCTTGAGATGGCTGGTTGGGGCGGAGACCCGTCGTTCGATTTGTTCCAGTTGCCCGAGGAACACCAGGAGCTGCGTGCGGCGATCCGGGCGCTGGCGGAGAAGGAGATCGCCCCGCACGCCGCCGACGTCGACGAGAACTCGCGGTTTCCCGAGGAGGCCCTCGAGGCGCTGAACGCGTCCGGCTTCAACGCCGTGCACGTGCCCGAGGAGTACGGCGGCCAGGGTGCGGATTCGGTGGCGGCGTGCATCGTGATCGAGGAGGTCGCCCGCGTCGACGCCTCGGCGTCGCTGATTCCGGCGGTGAACAAGCTGGGCACCATGGGGCTGATCCTGCGCGGCTCCGACGAGCTGAAGAAGCAGGTCCTGCCGTCCATCGCCGACGGCACCGCGATGGCCTCCTACGCGCTCAGTGAGCGGGAGGCCGGCAGCGACGCGGCCTCGATGCGCACGCGGGCCAAGGCCGACGGCGAGGACTGGATCCTCAACGGCGCCAAGTGCTGGATCACCAACGGCGGCAAGTCGTCCTGGTACACCGTGATGGCGGTGACCGACCCGGACAAGGGCGCCAACGGCATCTCGTCGTTCATGGTCCACAAGGACGACGAGGGCTTCACCGTCGGCCCGAAGGAGAAGAAGCTGGGCATCAAGGGCTCGCCGACCACCGAGTTGTACTTCGAGAACTGCCGCATCCCGGGGGACCGGATCATCGGCGAGCCGGGCACGGGCTTCAAGACCGCGCTGGCCACGCTGGACCACACCCGGCCCACCATCGGCGCCCAGGCGGTCGGCATCGCCCAGGGCGCGCTGGACGCCGCCATCGCCTACACCAAGGACCGCAAGCAGTTCGGCCGTCCCGTCAGCGACAACCAGGGTGTGCAGTTCATGCTCGCCGACATGGCCATGAAGCTGGAGTCCGCCCGGCTGATGGTCTACCACGCGGCCGCCCGCGCCGAGCGCGGCGAAACCAACCTGGGCTTCATCTCCGCGGCGTCCAAGTGCTGGGCTTCCGACGTCGCGATGGAGGTGACCACCGACGCGGTGCAGCTCTTCGGCGGCTACGGCTACACCCAGGACTTCCCCGTGGAGCGGATGATGCGCGACGCCAAGATCACCCAGATCTACGAGGGCACGAACCAGATTCAGCGGGTGGTCATGTCGCGGGCGTTGCTGCGCTGACCTATAGGATCTACCGACGGTTAACCATTCGGGGTGGTGAGGCCGCACGTAGAGTCGTGCGAATCGGTCTTGTCCGCGGCAGGGGGTCTCAGTGAACAGGGTGGCTTCCTCGCCGCATCCCCGGATGACCGGGAATTGATGCCGGTGCGCGCCCCGGTGGCCCCGGCCGCGAGTTGGCAGTCGTTGTCGTTGCTGTTGGTCGAGGACGACCGCGCCGACGCGGTGCTGGTGGAAGACCTGATCGCCGACGCGGTGGCCGACATCCGGGTGGTGTGGGCGCAGTCGATGGCGCACGCGGAGCGAGAGCTCGCCTCGGCCCGGCCCGACTGCGTGCTGCTGGACCTGCACCTGCCCGACGCCAACGGCATCGACGCGCTGGACCGCATCGCCAAGCACGACGCCACGGTTCCGATCGTCGTGCTGACCGGGCTGAACGACGAGTACTTCGGCGCCTCCGCGGTCGCGGCGGGCGCGCAGGACTATCTGGTCAAGGGCCGGGTCGAGCCCGAGATGCTGCGGCGCGCGCTGCTGTACGCGATCGAGCGCAAGCGCGCGGAACTGATCGCCGCCGACCTGCACGCGACCCGGCTGCGCGCCCGCGAGAACGCGCTGCTCGAGCGCGGCCTGCTGCCCTCCCCGCTGCTGCTGGACAACGCGGGCGTCGACATCGTCGCCCGGTACCGGCCGAGCCGGGAGGACGCGCTGCTGTGCGGCGACTTCTACGACGTGGTGCAGACGCCCGACCGGGTCGTCCGCGTGCTGATCGGCGACGTCGCTGGGCACGGGCCGCACGAGGCCGCCCTGGGCGCGGCGTTGCGGATCGCCTTCCGCGCCCTCACGTTCGCCGGGGTGCACGGCGTCGAACTGATGCGGCAGCTCGAGCGGGTGCTGCACTCCGAGCGAACGGACACCGGCGTCTTCGCGACCGTGCTCAGCCTGGAGATCCAGCCCGACAGCCCGCGCATCACCGCCATTCGCGCCGGCCACCCCGGCATGTTGTTGCAGCGCGACGGCACCGTGGAATGGGTCGAGCCCCCGGGCGGTCCGGCCCTGGGGCTGCGCGCCGACGACGACTGGCCGCGGCACGAGATGGACCTGCCGGCGGGTCACGGCCTGCTGCTGTTGACCGACGGGCTGTTCGAGGGTTACTCGGGAACGGGCACCCGGCGCCTCGGCGAGGACGGCCTGCTCGAGCTGGCCCGGGTGCACGCCGACAGGCCCGGCCCGGAATTCGTCGACGCGCTGATCGACGGCGCCCAGCAACTCGCCCAGCCGCGGGGCGGGCTCACCGACGACATCGCCGTGCTGCGGGTGGAAAGGACCACCGCGTGACCCCGAGGTTGCGCCGCCTTCGCCCGTCGGAACTCACGGTGCGCGGATGGCAGGCCCTCGTCCTGGTCAGCATGGGCGTGATGGTGCTCGCCGGCGCGCTGGTCGGCGCGGCGTTGCTGAACCGCACCGACCAGATGACGCACGAGCTGGTCGACAACATCCAGCCGGCGCGGGTGGCGGCCTTCCACCTGCAGGCCGCGCTGCGCGACCAGGAGACCGGTATCCGTGGCTACCTGATCACCGGCGACCGACAGTTCCTCATGCCGTACTACGACGGGCAGCACAGCGAACAGGCGGCGGCGCAAGAGATCCGGCGCCGCCTGGGCGAGCGCCCCGACCTCATGGGTGACCTGGACGCGATCGAGGACGCCGCCGCCAAGTGGCGGGCCAGCTATGCCGAACCGGTCATCGCCACGGTGCTGCCCAACGGCAAGAACGTCACCAGCAAGCCGTCGGCGGAGCGTGGCAAGACCGAATTCGACCATCTGCGAACGCTTTTCGACAAGCAGGACGCGAACCTGGCGGCGGCGCGGGCGGCCGCCGCCGCCGAGCTCAAGCGCGTCGACGCCTGGCGCGACCGGGCCCTGGGCGCGATGGTGCTGCTGTTCTTCGTCACCGCCGTTCTGCTGGGACTCCTGATCCGGGACACGGTCGCCCGCCCGCTGGCGGCGCTGGCCGCGGCGTGCCGGCGGATCACCGAGGGCAGCTTCGACGAGAGGATCTCGCCGCCGCGCCGGCCCAAGGACGTTCGCGACATGGCACTTGACGTGGAGAACATGCGCAAGCGGATGGTCGAGGAGCTCGAGAGCTCCCGTTCGGCGCAGGCGCAGCTCGACGAGCAGACCGCCGAATTGCGCCGGTCCAACACCGAACTCGAGCAGTTCGCCTACGTCGCGTCGCACGACCTGCAGGAGCCACTGCGCAAGGTCGCGTCCTTCTGTCAGCTGCTGGAGCGGCGGTACGGCGACCAGCTCGACGAGCGCGGCATCGAATACATCGGATTCGCGGTCGACGGCGCCAAACGGATGCAGGCGCTGATCAACGACCTCCTCACGTTCTCCCGCGTCGGCCGGCTCGGCACCACGGAAACCGACGTCAACCTCGACACCACGCTGGATTCCGGCCTGGCCAACCTGGCCGTCGCGATCGAGGAGTCGGACGCCGAGATCGTGCGCCCCGACGCCCTGCCCCGGATCAAGGGCGACCCGATGCTGCTGACGATGCTGTGGCAGAACCTCATCGGCAACGCGGTGAAGTTCCGGCACAAGGATCGCCGGCCCCGCGTCGTCATCGAATGCCAACCGGGCACCGGCGGCCACGACGGCGAATGGCTGATCACGGTGTCGGACAACGGCATCGGCATCCCCGAGGAATTCTCCGACAAGGTCTTCGTCATCTTCCAGCGCCTGCACGGCCGCGAGGTGTACGCCGGAACCGGGGTGGGCCTCGCGCTGGTCAAGAAGATCGTGGAGCACCACGGCGGCACCATCCGGATCGACCCCACCCGTACCGAGGGAACACGGTTCGAGTTCACCCTGCCCATGCCCGCGCCCGAGCCCGTTGGCGAAGCAGACTCAGACGCTTTGGAAGGAGCGCATCAATGACATCAGAAGGCAGGGCGATCGACATCCTGCTCGTCGAGGACGACCCGGGCGACGAGCTCATCACGCGCGAAGCGTTCGAGCACAACAAATTGCAGAACCGGCTGCACGTCGCCCACGACGGCGAGGAAGGCCTCGACTACCTCTATCGGCGCGACCCGTTCCAGGACGCGCCGCGGCCCGACCTCATCCTGCTGGACCTGAACCTGCCGAAATACGACGGCCGCCAGCTGCTGGAGAAGATCAAGTCCGACCCGGACCTGGCCCGCATCCCGGTCGTCGTGCTCACCACCTCCTCGGCGGAGGAGGACATCCTGCGCAGCTACAAGCTGCACGCCAACGCCTATGTCACCAAGCCGGTGGACCTGGACCAGTTCATGAAGGCGGTCCGGCAGATCGACGAGTTCTTCGTCCAGGTGGTGCGGCTGCCCAGCCAGTGACGGCTTACGGGGTGGTCTGCGGCGCGGTGAGGAACTCCTCGTTGTGCTGCCCCGGCGCCGGCGGCGGTTCGGCGGCCACCGCGTCGAAGCTCGAGTAGCGCGCCGGCATGCGGACCACCGTGATCGCGTCGTCGCCGGCGCCCACGCGCAGCGCGAGCTCGTTCTCGGCGAACAGCGGGGTGTCGACCACCTGCTTCCAGGTGTAGGCCAGGCACGCCATCAGGCCGCCCTGCTGCAGCAGCTCGACCCATTCCGCCGCGGTCTTGGCGGCCAGCGCCGACTCGAGCTCCTCGGTCAACTCCGGGTAATTCATTGCGCGCGAACGCTGGTCGATGAACCGCTCGTCGGTGAGCAGGTCCGGCCGGCCGATGAGCTGACACAGCTTCGCCCAGTGCTTGGGCACGTACGCACTGATCACCAGGTACCCGTCGGCTGCCCGGAATGCGTCGGAGGGCTGGGTGGCGAAGCCGACTCCCTTGCGCTTCTTGGGTTTCGGCGCGGCGTCGGGCCCGGGCGCCTCGCTCGGCTTGTTCAGGTGGATGGTGAGCTGGCCGGCCTGCAGGTTGACCGCGACGTCGTACATGGCGACCCGCACCACGTCGGCCACGCCGTGGCGCTCCCGGTTGAGCAGCGCGGCCAGCACCGCCTGCGCCAGCACGTGGCCGCTGGCGGCGTCGACGAGCTGGAAGGGGATGATCTGCGGTTTGCCGGTCGGCGTCGGCATCCCGGTGGTCATGCCGGACTCGGCCGCCACCATCAGGTCGACGCCCGGCCTGCTGCCGTGCGGGCCGTTGCCGCCGTAGGCGGACAGCCGCGCGTAGACGAGCCTGGGGTTGCGGGCACGCAATTCGTCGGGGCCCAGCCCCATGCGTTCCATCACGCCCGGGCGGAACCCCTCCAGCACCACGTCGGCGGTGTCGACCAGCCGCAGGATCTGTTGCCTGGCCTCGTCGTCGGTGAGGTCCACCGCGACCGACTTCTTGCCGCGGTTGTGCGGCAGGAACAGCGTGGGCAGCGGCGGTCGCCCGGGCAGCACCGCGGTGATCTGCCGGGCCGCCTCACCGAGGGGCGCCTCGACCTTGATCACCTCGGCGCCCAGGTCGGCCAGCACCTGCCCGGCCAGCGGGCCGGCGATGTTCTGGGTGAAATCCAGTACCCGGAACCCGTCAAGCGGCTTGGCGGGCGTGCTGTCTGCCATGGGTGGCCTTCCGTCAACGGGCCGTGTGCAACTCCGCGATGCAGTAGTAATTCTGCGCGAACGGCGCACCGGGGTCGGTGCGCTGCAAAGGTAACCCGTTGTCGGCCAACAACTGATTCAGGGGTGTGCGAACCGGGTGCCAGCCGTGCCGCTCCAGGTGCGTCGCCGCGTCGTTGCGCTCGCCCGGGCACCCCAGGTCGCCCAGCGCGATGTCCAGGCCGTTCTCCCGCCACTTCTGGCTCGCGGCGTTCAGCGCGTCGCCGTTGTCGCCGGAGTTGATGAAGACCTCGGCCACCAGCCGGCTGCCGTCGGCGCTGAGCGCGGTGACGTCGTCGAGCAGCCGGTCCTGCGCCTCGGGCGGCAGGAAGCCGAGCAGGCCCTCGGCGGCCCAGGCGGTCGGCCGAGCGGTGTCGAACCCGGCCTCGCGCAGCGCCGCCGGCCAGTCGTGGCGCAGGTCGATCGGGACGGCGCGGATCTCGGCGGTGGGCTCGGCGCCCAGCTCGGCGATGGTCGCGGTCTTGAACTCGATGACCTGCGGCTGGTCGATCTCGAACACCGTGGTGCCCGCCGCCCAGGGCAGCCGGTAGGCGCGCGCGTCCAGGCCGGAGGCCAGGATGACGACCTGGCGGATGCCGGCTTCGCCGGCCTCGGCGAAGAACGCGTCGATGTAGCGCGTGCGCGCGGCCAGCATGTCGGTCATGCGTTGCATGCCCCACGTCGCACCGGGCTCGTCCACGTCGGCCGAGCTCAATTCGCCGGCGGCCCACCGCGTCATGAAGTCGACGCCCACGGCGCGCACCAGGGGCTCGGCGAACGGATCGTCGATCAACCCGTCGCGGGTGGCCCGGGCCCGTCCGGCCGCCACCATGGTTGCGGTGGCCCCCACGCTGGTGGCCAGGTCCCAAGTGTCGTTGTCGGTGCGCGTCATCGGCATTGCCCTTTCGGTGGAGTCGTTAACCACAGTAACGACATGTCTTTCCGGCGCAGGTCGGGGCATTGAAAACGGTTGTGTTACCACCGGGTGTCGGGGGTCGCGGCCGTCCGCGATCGCCGCTACCCTCGCGCAGGTGACCACCTCCTCGCTGAGCGCCTCCTCGCTGAGCGCCGATGAATGCGCCGTCGCCGCGACGCGGGGTGCCGGGTGGCGGCGCGACGCGGGGTGGGCGCGCCGCCTGGCCTGGATCAGCCTGGCCGCGCTGCTCGTCGAGGGCGCCATCGGCCTGTGGCAGGGCCTGGCGGTCGGCTCGGTCGCGCTGACCGGCTGGGCGCTCGGCGGTGGTTCGGAGGCCCTGGCCAGTGCCATGGTGCTCTGGCGCTTCACCGGTGACCGTACGCTGTCGCCGACGGCCGAGCGGCGCGCGCAGCGCGGCGTCGCGGTGTCCTTCTGGCTGACCGCCCCCTATATCGCCGCCGATTCCGTCGCGCACCTGGCCGACGGGCGGCGCGCGGACACCTCGGTGGTCGGCATCGCCCTGACGGCGCTGGCCCTGATGCTGATGCCGATCCTCGGCTGGGCCAACCACCGGGTCGGCGCGCGCCTGGGCTCGGCGGCCACCGAGGGCGAGGGGACCCAGAACTACCTGTGCGCCGTCCAGGCCGCCGGGGTGCTGGCCGGCTTGGGCGTCACCGCCGTGTGGGCCGACGGTTGGTGGTTCGACCCCGCGATCGGCCTCGCCGTCGCCGTCATTGCCGCCTGGCAGGGCGTGCGCGCCTGGCGCGGCCACGACTGCTGTTAGTTTTCGCCGCGAAACTGTATTCCGCGACGCGTTCGCCGGGTAATGCCGTAGCCAGTTACAGTTTCGCGGCGGTTAGAGGCGATACCTGATCAGCCGGGAACTGTTGGCCACCACCGCCACCGACGAGGCGTTGTGCAGGATCGCGGCCAGCACCGGGGACAGCGCCCCGCCCGCGCCGATGATCAGCCCGGCGGCGTTCACCGCGATGGACATGCCGTAGTTCTCCCGGATGACGTCGACGGCCCGGGCACCCAGGTCCCGCACGTCGAGCAGGCGGTGCAGGTCGTCGTTGGCCAGCGCCACGTCCGCGGTCTCGACCGCGACGTCGGTTCCGGCCAGGCCCATGGCGATCCCGATGTCGGCCGCCGCCAGCGCGGGGGCGTCGTTGACGCCGTCGCCGACCATGCCGACCACGTAGCCCTCGTCCTGCAGGCCGCGCACCACCTCGAGCTTGTCCTCGGGCATCACCTCGGCGCGCCACTCGTCGATCCCCAGCTCATCGGCGACCACCTGCGCGATGTCCGGGTGGTCGCCGGTCAGCATCACGATCCGGCGAATGCCGTTGTCCCGCAACTGCTTGAGCACCTCGACCGCCTCGGTCCGCACCTCGTCGCGCAGGCTGATCAGCCCCACCAGCTTGCCGTCGACCGCCAGCAACAGCGGGGTCTCGGCCTGGCGCCGCAGCCGGTCCACCCACTCCGACGCCTTCTTGGACACCCGCACGTTTTCGGCCCGCAGCAGCCCGGGGCTGCCCAGCAGCAGGGTGCGGCCGTCGGCCCAGGTGCGCATGCCCAAACCCACCAGCACCTCGCACTCCTCGTGCGGCGGGATGGTGATGTGGCGCTCCTCGGTCGAGCGGATCACCGCCTCGGCCAGCGGATGCCGGGAGTGGATCTCCGAGCTGGCCGCGTACGCCAGCACCTGCTCGGGCTCCCAATCCTTGTGCAGCGCAATGATATTGGTGACCACCGGGCGGCCGACGGTCAACGTTCCCGTCTTGTCGAACACGATCGCGTCCACCCGGCCGGCCTGTTCGAGGTGCGAGCCGCCCTTGATCAGGATGCCGCGGCGCGCCCCGTTGCCGATCGCGGCGCTGATCGCGGTCGGGGTGGACAGGCCCACCGCGCAGGGGCAGGCGATCAGCAGCATGGTCATCGCGCGGCGCACGTCGCCGGTGACCGCCAGGGTGAGGGCCGAGACGATGAATGAGGTGGGGACGAAGCGCCGGGAGAAGTTCTCGCCGACGGTCTGGATCGGCGCCCGGTCGTGTTGGGCCTCCTCGACGCGGCTGATGATGCGCCCGATCGCGGTCTGGTTGCCGACCGCCTCGGCGCGCACCACCAGGCGCCCGCGCACCACGACCGAGCCGGCGTGCACGTGCGCGCCGACGACGACGGAAACCGGCAGGTTCTCGCCGGTGATCGCGGACTGGTTGACGATGGCCTCGCCGTCGACCACCTCGCCGTCCACCGGGATGGCGACGTGGTCGTGAATGATCACCTCGTCGCCGATCTGCAGGCTGTCGGTGGGCACCTGGACCTCGGCCCCGTCGGCCAGGCGGATCCACGCCGTGTCCTGGCTGCCGCGCAGCAGCTCGGAGATGGCCCGCCGGGTGCGGCGCAGGGTCAGGTCCTGCAAATATTCGCCGATGTTGAGCAGCCACAGCACCGTCAGCGCCACCACGTTCTCGCGCAGCACCAGGCTCGCCACCGTCGCCGCCGACACCAGGGCGTCGGTGCCGGCCTTCCCGGAGCGCAGCGAGCGCAGCGCGCCGCGCAGGAAGGGGTAGCCGGTGAAGATCGCCACGCCGCCCGCCACCAGCTGGCCGCTCGGCCCGAGCAGCGGCGGCCGCGCGAACACGTAGCGGCGCACGCCCAGCAGGGCCAGCGCGGCCCCGCCGATGACCATCCGCAACACGTCGGTGTTGCGGATCTCCGACGAATGCGGCGCGCGGGCCGGGATCAGCTCGGCGGCGACGTGTGCGGCGGAGCTGATCGCGCCCAGCACCGCGGAGCGATCGCAGCGCCGCGGCGAATACCAGACGACCACCGATCCGGTGCGCGGGTAGGCGTGCACCACGCGCACGCCCTCCTGCTGGGCGACGGCCTCCTCGACCGCCACGGCGCGCCGGGAGTCGCCGCGCACCCAGCTCGCGGCGACCCGCATGCGGCCGGCGGCGTCCGAGATGATGGCCAGGGTGGGGTCGTCGGTGGTTGCGCTGTCTTTGGTGATCGCGAGGGTCATGCCGACGGATCAGTGCTCGTGGTCGTGGCCGTTACCGACGGCGGGCGTGGGCGCCTCCTCGCCGACGCGCTCGCGGGCTTCGGCCATCACGTCGGAGATCTTCAGGCGCGCCGACTCGGCGGCCTCCTCGGCCTTGCGGGTCCCGCGCAACCCCAGTTCGGCCGCCGACACCGCGGTCTCGTGCAGCGGGGCCTTGGCCACGGCCTTGCGCACCAGGTCGTACGCGGCCGCACCCGCGACTCCGGTGGCCAGCCAGGCCGCCGCCTTCCCGAATGCTCCGTGCGCTATCACAAATCCCTCCTCGGACACGTATGGGCAAGTTCTGCCGACGTTAACATTGAAATATAGCGATATCAATATGAATCGCCCCGCGGCGTGGTCCGGGCCGGCGGGGGCCTACAGCGCCCGGGTGACCTTTTCGGTCTCGATCCTGCGCTGCTGCGCCGCCGGGTCGGGATTGGCCACCTGCACCAGCGACCCGCCGACGGCCAGGATCGCGAGCAGGCCGTCCACCAAGTCGTCGGGCCCGGACCACGCCGCGGTGGAAAGCACCCGGTCGGCGGCAGTCAATCCCCTTGCGGCGGCTGAACTCTGACAATCGGCCAGGACCTCGTCGACCGATCGCCCGGCGAGCGCCGGGCCGGGACGGCGCTCGGCCACGATCTGGTCGCCGTGCACGCGCACCGCCGTGGCGTAGTCGGTCACACCGATCGGCAGGTCGGGAACCGGGCGCCCGAACGGGTCCAGCGACAACACCGCGACCTCCCCGGCCCCGGTCGCCTCCGCCTCGTCCAGCCGGTCGGCGGTGCACAGCGCCACGTCCGTTCCGCCCGGTTCGAGCACCGCCTCGGCGCCGATCCACCACACCCCGAACAACGCGGCCGCCGTCTGCCAGTGCGCCGGCAGCAGGATGGCCACCCGGCTGCCCGGCCCGGCGCCCAGCTCGTCGCGTAAAAGGTTGCCCGTCTTGGCCGCCCAGTTGGCCAGCGTCGCCGCGGACAGCTCGATGCGCTCGCCGGTCGCGTCGTCGTAGTAGGTGATGCGCGGGCCGACGGGGTCGGCCCGCAGCAGCGGATCCAGGATGGCGCCCGACAGCGTGCTCAGTTGATGCACTCCGGCTTGTCGGAACCGGCGGTCAGGATCGGTGAGGGCGCGGGGACGTTCGGGTCGGCCGCCACCGCGCCGACGTTGGACACCCGGGCCGGCATCACCGTCCCGGTGCCGGAAAGCCCCGAGCCGGGGCCGCTGTAGTCGTTGGCCAGCACCACCTTGACCGAGCCGGCCGCGACCGACGGATCGGCGACCACCGGCAGTCCGCCCAGCTCCTTGGACACCTCCTGGGCGCCCAGGTCGTCGGTCTTGGCGGCCCGCACCTGGCTGCCCTTGACGTGGCCGCCGTCGTTGTTGCCGACCGTGCCGGCGCCGAATCCCTTGGCCGTCAACACCTGCGAGACCGCCGACGCCAGCCCGTTGATGTCGGTGTCGTTGACCACGCTGGCGGTGGTCTTCGCCGGGGTGTAGGCGACCTCCTCGGTCTTGCCCTGCTCCTGCTCGTGCAGCAGCCCGCTGACCCAGTCGGCGACCTGGCGCGGGTCCACCCGCACCACGCTCTGCATGCCGTCGTCACTCCAGCCGGCCCCGTCCAGCACCGGGATGGTGGCGAACGCGACGTTGCCGCCGGCCAGCTTCTGCATCTGCTGGACGAAATCCATGACGTCCCAACCCGAGGAGATCACCACCGAGCGCTGCACGGCCGCCTCGAGCCGCTTGAGCGTGGTGGGGCTGGACAGCGTCTTGCCGGAGATGACCCGGTGGGCCAGCGAGGCCATCACCACCTGCTGGCGCACCACGCGGTCCAGATCGCCGCGCGGCAGCTCGTGGCGCTGCCGGACGAAGCTGAGCGCCTCCGGGCCGTCGAGGCGCTGCGGGCCGGCCGGGAAGTCGGCGCCCGAAAGCGGTTCGAACACCGGCTCTTTGAGGCAGACGTCCACGCCGCCCAGCGCGTCGGTGATCAACGAGAACCCGAGCAGGCCGATCTCGGCGTAGTGGTCGACGGTGACGCCGGTCAGGTCGGCGACGGTCTTGATCAGCGCCTCGCGCCCGGCCTCGGTGCCCTGCGCCGCGGCGTCCTCGGCCGAGTCGCCGGCCTTGACCAGGTTGACGCGCTTGGCCTCGCGCGTCTGGCCGTAGACGCCGTTGATCTTCGTCTTGCCCAGCCCGGGGGCCGCGACGTAGGAGTCGCGGGGGATCGAGATGGCGGTCGCGGACTTCCCGTTGTTGGGGATGCGGATCAGGATGATCGTGTCGGTGTTGGTCGCCTCCTCGTCGCCGGCCCGCAGGGTGGCCAGTTCCTCTTGGGACAGCGGGTTGCCGTGGGCGTCGGTGCGGCTGTCCATGCCGACCAGCAGGATGTCGATCGCGCCGTCGTCGCCGCCCTTGCCGAGTGAGGGTGCGGACATGTGAAAGATGCCGTCCTCGAAGGAGCGGACGTTGCTCCACGCCAGCCCGGTGCCGAGGACGACCGCGAGCGCGAGCGCAGTGGCAATCACACGAATCACACGTTGCACAGGCATCCCACTAGGTTACTTGCGACACAGGCGCTTCGCGGGTAGCGCACCCCCGCGCGCCCCGGGCGTCACCCGCGCTGTCCCCCGCATGCCAGACTCGAACCATGTCGAGCAGGATCGTGATCGCCGGCGGCGGCGGGCAGCTGGGCGGCTTTTTGCGCTCGCTGGCGGCCAGTCAGGGCCGCGACGTGCTGGCGCTGACGTCGTCGGAGTGGGACATCACCGACCCCGCCGCCGCCGAGCGGATCGTCGAGCCCGGCGACGTGGTGATCAACTGCGCGGCATACACGAACGTCGACGGCGCCGAGAGCGACGAGGCCGGCGCCTACGCCGTCAACGCCACCGGCCCGGGGAACATCGCCAAGGCCTGCGCGCGCGCCGGCGCCCGGTTCATCCACGTCTCCACCGACTACGTCTTCGGCGGCGACCACGCGGGCGGCGCGCGCCCCCACGAGCCCAGCGATCCGACCGCCCCGGCCGGCGTGTACGGCCGCAGCAAGCTCGCGGGGGAGCAGGCCGTGCTGACGGCGCTGCCCGGGGCGGTCGTGGTGCGGACCGCCTGGGTGTACACCGGCGGCGACGGCAAGGACTTCGTCGCCGTGATGCGCCGGCTGGCCGCGGGGGACGGCCCGGTGAAGGTGGTCGCCGACCAGGTGGGTTCGCCGACCTACGTGGGCGACCTGGCCGAGGCGCTGCTGCAGATCGTCGACGACGACGTGCCGGGCCCCATCCTGCACGCCGCCAACGAGGGCGCGGTGTCGCGTTTCGAACAGACCCGGGCGATCTTCGCCGAATGCGGCGCGGACCCGGAGCGGGTGCTGCCGGTCAGCACCGCGGAATTCCCCCGCCCCGCACCGCGCCCGGCGTACTCGGCGCTGTCGGGCCGCGAATCCGCCGCGGCCGGGCTGCGGCCGCTAAGGCCCTGGCGCGCTGCGCTTGTCGCGGCGCTGGCCGCATCCGCCGGTGCTCGACCGTTACCCTCTACGCGTGACTGACGTCCTGCCGGTCGTGACGGTGACCTACTCACCGGGCCCACACCTCGAGCGGTTCCTGGCCTCGCTCTCGCTGGCCACCGAGCGCCCGGTCTGCGTGCTGATGGCCGACAACGGCTCCACCGACGGCACCCCGGAGGCCGCCGTCGAGCGCTACCCGAACGTGCGGTTGTTCCACACCGGGGCCAACCTCGGGTACGGCACCGCGGTCAACCGCGCCGTCGCGCGGCTGGACGACGACGACGATTGGGTGATCGTCGCGAACCCGGACGTGCAGTGGGGGCCGGGCAGCATCGACGCGCTGCTGGACGCCGCCGCCCGCTGGCCGCGGGCCGGCGCCCTGGGCCCGCTCATCCGCGACCCCGACGGCTCGGTGTACCCGTCGGCGCGCCACCTGCCCAGCCTCGTCCGGGGCGGCATGCACGCGGTGGTCGGCCCGGTCTGGAAGCGCAACCCGTGGACGGCGGCCTACCGCCAGGAGCGGCTGGAGCCGACCGAACGGCCCGTGGGCTGGCTGTCGGGATCGTGCCTGCTGGTCCGCCGGTCCGCCTTCGCCCAGGTCGGCGGGTTCGACGAGCGCTACTTCATGTATATGGAGGACGTCGACCTCGGGGACCGCCTGGGCCGCGCCGGCTGGCTGAGCGTCTACGTGCCGTCGGCCGAGGTGCTGCACCACAAGGGCCACTCCACCGGGGACGACCCGGCCAGCCACCTGGCGGCCCACCACCGGAGCACCTACCTGTTCCTGGCCGACCGGCATTCGGGCTGGTGGCGGGCGCCGCTGCGCTGGATGCTGCGGGCCTCGCTGGCGCTGCGTTCCCGCCTGATGGTGCGCGGCGCGCTGCGCAGTCGGAGACGCAAACTGGCGGAAGGGCGGCGCTGAAATGGCTAACCCGCAGGTCGATGCCGTGGTTCTGGTCGGCGGCAAGGGCACCCGGCTGCGGCCGCTGACGCTGTCGGCGCCCAAGCCCATGCTGCCCACCGCCGGGCTGCCGTTCCTGACCCACCTGCTCTCGCGGATCGCCGCGGCGGGCATCGAGCACGTCGTCCTGAGCACCTCGTACCAGGCCCAGGTGTTCGAGGCCGAGTTCGGCGACGGGTCGAAGCTGGGCCTGCAGATCGACTACGTGACCGAGGAGCGCCCGTTGGGCACCGGCGGCGGCATCGCCAACGTCGCCGGCCAGCTGCGTCACGACACCGTGATGGTGTTCAACGGCGACGTGCTCTCGGGCGCCGACCTGGGCCAGATGATCGACTTCCACCGCGCCCAGCAGTCCGACGTCACCCTGCACCTGGTGCGGGTGAGCGACCCGCGCGCGTTCGGCTGCGTCACCACCGACGAGGACGGTCGGGTCACCGCCTTCCTGGAGAAGACGCAGGACCCGCCGACCGACCAGATCAACGCCGGCACCTACATCTTCAGGCGCGCCATCATCGACCGGATCCCCCGCGGCCGCGAGGTGTCGGTGGAGCGTGAGGTGTTCCCGGCCCTGCTCTCCGACCCCGACGTCAAGGTGTGCGGCTATGTCGACGCCACCTATTGGCGGGACATGGGCACCCCCGAGGACTTCGTGCGGGGGTCGGCGGACCTGGTGCGCGGGATCGCGCCGTCGCCGGCGCTGCACGGCCACCGCGGCGAGCAACTGGTGCACGACGGCGCGGCGGTGTCCCCGGGCGCGGTGCTGATCGGCGGCACGGTCGTGGGGCGCGGCGCCGAGATCGGGCCGGGGGTGCGGCTGGACGGCGCGGTGATCTTCGACGGCGTCAAGGTCGAGGCCGGCAGCGTGATCGAGCGCTCCATCATCGGCTTCGGCGCGCGTATCGGCCCGCGGGCGCTGATCCGCGACGGCGTGATCGGCGACGGCGCCGACATCGGCGCGCGCTGCGAGCTGCTGCGCGGCGCGCGGGTGTGGCCCGGCGTGTCGATCCCCGACGGCGGCATCCGGTACTCCAGCGACGTCTGAGCCTCCTCGCGCCGAGCGTCACGCCAGCGTGGCGCCCGCCGCCGGCGGCCACGCTAGCGTGACGCTCGGGGCCTGGCGGTGCCGACGGCTCGCAACACCAGATACGCCAACGCGTGGTCGGTGCCGTCGGGCAGCGCGTCGGCGGGCCACCACCGCAGGTCGTCGGACTCGTCGCTGATCGCGATCTGCGCGCCGGCGGGCGCGCGCGCCACGAACTGCAGATCCAGGTGCCGGGTGGGCACGCCCAACGAGCAGGTGACCGGATGCACGTGCACCGCCGCCAATTCCGGTTCGAGGCGCAAACCGGCGACGCCGGACTCCTCGGTGGCCTCGCGCAGCGCGGCGGCGGCGACGTCGGGGTCGTCGTCGTCGCAGTGGCCGCCCAGTTGCACCCAGCGGCCCACACGCGGATGCAGGGTCAGCAGGACGCGCGAGCCGGTGTGGTCGAGCACCAGCGCCGAGGCGGTGACGTGGCCCGGCACGCAGTCGCGGCGACAGGCGTCGGGGCGGGCGTGCACGAACGCGAGCACGGCGTGCCGCAGGGAATCCTGCGCCGGGTCGGGGGCCCGCCAGCCGGACAGCAGCGCGATCGCCGACTCCCGCACGCTCATCGGGCACCCCGCCGGGTGCGGCGATCCCGCAGCGCGGCCCAGGCGGCGCGGCATTGCGCGACCACGCCGGGCTCGAGCCCCAGCCCGTCGATCAGGACGTGGCGGTCGACGAGGTCGAGCGCCTTCTCGGCCTCGTCGGCCTTCAGCAACAGGTCGACGTCGCAGGCGAGCCCCCCGCCGGCGAGCGCCGGCGGGGGAATGGGCAGCTGCTCGGCCTCGCGGGGCTCCAGCTCCAGGATGCCCCCGCCGTAGCTGCGGCCGACGATCTCGGCGAAGGCGAACGTCACGCTGTTGTGGAACACCGCCGCCAGCGCGGTCGCGTCGACACCGGCCGCGAGCCGGACCCGGTGCACGGTGTCGGTGCTCGTCGCCGCGGCGGCGTTGACGGTCAGCCGCGGCGCCAGGTGGATCTGGCGCAGCAGGAACAGGTCGGGTGTCCACAGCGACGGCGTGGTCCACCACGGCGTGCGGATCGAGCACTTGTAGCCACGGTGCACCCCGGCGGCCTCGCCGGCCCCGATGTGCGCCAGCAGGGCGGGGTCGGCCGGGTCGCGCGGCGCGTTGAGCAGCCAGCCGCGGCGCCCCGCGGCGACATCGCTTGTCCGGCAGTCGGTGTCGTAGACCAACCCGGACAGCTGGGCGCTGCGCGAGACGAGCGGGACGCAGTGGGGGAGCAGCCCGAGCTCGCGGGCCTGCGCGTCGGTAAACGTGAAGAAGCTGTTGCGGCCGGTCACGATCCCGACGTCCACGTCGGCGACCGACCCGAGGCGGGTCATCGCGGTCGACGCCTTGAGCGAGCGCAGCAGCCGGATCGCGGCCGGGTCCAGGAAGTACTGGGTCCACTTCTCGTTCTCGTGCAGCAGCGCGGGCGCCGCCTCGACGTCCAGGTCCGCGGCGGCCAGCGCATCGGCGTCGGCCAGGTGGACCGTGCGGACCCGGGCCGGCCCCGCGCCGGCGAGCCCGCAGAACAACACGACCTCCTGCAGGATGCCGTCGAACACCAGGCGCTCGAACGTCACCAGCGTGATGTCGCGGAACCGGCTCAGCAGGAACTCGCGCAGCGGTGCGGCGTAGGTGACCTGGAGCAACTCGGCGGGAAGGACCAGGCCCACCCGGCCGCCGTCGCGCACCAGGATCGAACTGGCCACCACGAACGGGACCCAGGCGTTGGTCAGCCGCGTGGGCCGCAGGCCCTCGCGCCGCATCAGCTCCAGCGCCGGGTCGCGCTGCTCGCACGCCCAGTTGCCGAACCGGATGTAGGGCGGGTTGCCCGCGACCCCGTCCCACTCGCCGGGCTCGGTGGCGGCGAGCCAGGTGAACAGGTTCGCGGCGTCGACGGGGGCGAATTCCCTTGCCTTGGCCGCTTCCTCGGCGACGAGCTCGACGCCGCGGGGCCGGCCGCCCAGGCGGGCCAGCTCGCGCAGGATCGCACCGTCGCCGCAGGAGGGTTCCAGGATCCGCGGGCCGGCCTCGCGCACCCAGCGGGCCAGGAACCGGGCCACCGGCGCCGGCGTGTAGTAGCCGCCACGGGCCTTCTCGGCGGACGCCGCCGCCTTGCCCGCGAATCTCATCGGCCCAGTATCACCTGCGGAGCAACAAATCTCCGGGGTCCGCCGCGTCGCGCGGCCCGGGGGGCTCCTCGGGGTAGCCGATCGCGACGGCCCCCAACGGCTCCCAATCGGCGGGCAGGTCGAGTTGGGCACGCACCAGGTCGGCGGCGAAGATCGTGGAGCCGATCCAGCAGCTGCCCACCCCCCGCACCGCCAGCGCGACCAGCAGGCCCTGCACGGCCGCCCCGACGGCGACGGTGAACATGGTGTGCTCGGCCCGGGTGCGGGCGGCGTCGGGATACGCGTGCGCGCCCTCGGGGACCAGCATCGGGATGACGACCTCGGGTGCGTCGTAGAGGATCTGGCCGCGCGCCACGCGGCGCTCCACCGAGTCCGCGGGCCGCCCGTCGCCGGCGAGATCGGACCGCCACTTGTCCTTCATGCGGTCCAGCAGCCGCAGCCGGATGTCGCGCGTCTGCAGCCAGACGAACCGCACCGGGCGGGTGTGGTGCGGGGCCGGGGCGGTGAGGGCCTCGGCGACCGCCGCTTCGATCAGCCCGGGGGCGACCGGCTCGGCGCTGAACCGGCGCACCGACCGGCGCAGCAGTTGCGCCTGCCGGCGCCCCATGTCGAGTGCCTCGGCCGTGCCGAGCCAGAACAGGTCCTCCTCGCCGGGCCGCAGCAGCTGCCGGGCCGTCGAGCCGTCGTCGGAGAAGGACAGGCCGCGCACGACCGCCACCGGCATCGCGGTCAGCTTGCCCTTGACCAGGTCGGCCGCCGCCGCGACCTCGTCGGCGACCGCGATCTCGGTGACGACGAGCTCGTTGCCGTGCTTGTCGACCGCCCCCGCGTAGCCGTGCAGCACGGCCAGCCCGGCCGACCCGACCGCCGCGTCGATCTGGCCGTTGCGCCACGCGCGGCCCATCGTGTCGGTGATGACCACGGCGACGTCGACGCCGAGCCGGTCGCGCAGCCCGGCGCGCAGCGCCGCGGCGCTGCCGTCCGGGTCGACCGGCAGCAGGGCCAGCTCGTCGCGGCCCACGTTGGATCCGTCGACGCCGGCGGCGGCCTGGATCAGGCCGATGCGGTTCTCGGTGATCAGCGTGCGGCCCTTGCGCGCCAGCACCCGCACCGCCTCGGCGTCGACCAGCTTGCGCCTCAGTTCGTCGCGGGCCTCGGCGTCCCGCGGCGCCGGCACCAGCCGGCCCTCGCATTTGGAGACCACCTTGCTGGTGACCACCACGACGTCGCCGTCGCGCAGCCAGGGCGCGGCCGCGGCCAGGGCCGCGGTCAGGTCGTCGCCGGGCCGGAACTCGGGGAGCCCGGCGACGGGCAGGATCTCGATGGCCGCGCCGGTGCCGTGTTCGCCGCTCGGCGGCGACGCTGAGCCCGCGCCGCTCACGCCGTCACGCCCGCCAGCTCGAGCCCGGCGCGCACCATCTCGGCCGTCGCCTTGGGGTCGGTCATCAACAGCGGCACGGGGGTCACCGCCACACCATCGATGTCGGCGTGATCGCCCTCGTGCACCAGCCAGCAATCCAGGATCCCGGTGCCGCGGCGCGCCCCGTAGTGCCGGCCGACCGCCTCGGCGGTGGATTCCACGCCGATCACCGACAGGCACGCATCGGCCATGCCGCGCAAGGGTTTTCCACCGATGATCGGCGAGTAGCCGACGACCGGCGCGGTCGCCGAGCGCAGCGCGGCCCGAATGCCGGGGACCGCCAGGATGGCGCCGACACTGACCACCGGGTTGGACGGCGCCAGCAGGATCACGTCGGCGTCGGCGATGGCCTCGACAGCTTCACTTGTGGCGGTGGCCTTTTCGGCGCCGATGAAGGCGAAGCTGTGCGTGGGCACGTCGGCCCGGTACCGCACCCACCACTCCTGGAAGTGGATCGCCCGCCGGGTACCGTCGTCCGGATCGGTGATCACCACATGCGTCTCGCAGCGGTCGTCGCTGGCCGGCAACAACCGGGCGCCGGGTTGCCAGCGGTCGCACAGCGCCGTGGTGATCTGCGACAGCGGGTAGCCGGCGCCCAGCATCTGGGTGCGCACCAGGTGGGTGGCGATGTCCCGGTCGCCGAGCCCGAACCAATCCGGCTGCACGCCGTAGCGCGCCAATTCCTCTTTGGCATGCCAGGTTTCGTCGCGGTGACCCCACCCTCGCTCGGGGTCGACCCCTCCACCTAAGGTGTACATGCAGGTGTCCAAGTCCGGGCAGACCCGCAGTCCGTGGATCCAGGCGTCGTCGCCGATGTTGACGATTGCGCTAAGTTCGTGGTTGTCGGCTCCCGCGTCTGGGCCCTGTTGCGTTGCGAACTGACCCAGCCCGAGCAACTGTTGAATCCCCAGCAGGAAGCGGGCGCCGCCAACCCCACCGACCAGAACGGTGACCTTCACGTGGACGACAGTACTGCCCGGCGACCGTGCGGTGGCGGGGCCGTTACGCGGCCTTTAAGCGTAGTCGCGGGCGGTGTGATCGACACGCCGAATGCGCAAAACAACGGAAACGCCGTAAATCGGTCACGAGATGGTATGGAAATGCGCCTTAATGCTTGACCCGGCAGATCAACCCGTGTCTAATCACAACAGTGTCATTTCCCGGTTGGCCGGCCGGTTCCGGTGTCGCAGACCGAGATTCGATCACTTGTTCGAATTGTCTGTACATCAGAAATAGTGGGAACCACTCACTCTCTCAATGAAACTGAGGAGGCGGACGACCGTATGTCTTACGAACATCTTCGAGGAGTCATGGCGAGCACGCCGCACACCCCCATCGTCTCGGCGCCGGTCCGACCGGCCCGGCCGCACCTGACCGTGGTTCCCGATGCGCCAGTCGCATTCGAGCCCGAGCCGATGCCGGCCCCCGTCGCGGACCAGTGGCAGGACCGGGCGCTGTGTGCCCAAACCGATCCCGAGGCGTTCTTCCCGGAGAAGGGCGGCTCCACCCGCGAGGCGAAGAAGATCTGCCTGGGGTGCGAGGTGCGCCACGAGTGCCTGGAGTACGCCCTGGAGCACGACGAGCGCTTCGGCATCTGGGGCGGGCTCTCCGAGCGCGAGCGCCGCCGCCTCAAGCGCGGCATCATCTAAGGCGCCGAAGGCGCCTGCACGTCAGGGCTATTCGTCGTCGATCGTCGGGTCGATGACCGACGGCTCGACATCGAGGTAGATGGCCACCTGGGCCACCAAGATTTCGTGCAGTAAATCACCGAGCTCGACGGTGTCCTTGGCCCGTCGCTCGATCGGCTTGCGGAACAAGACGATTCGCGCCCGCGTGGCGTTGCCGCGGACGTCGACGCCGGCCGGGATCAATCGCGCCAGCGGGATCGGGCCGTCGGCAATCACCTCCGGCGGCCACTGCACGCTGTCGGGATCCTTGGCGGCGATGCGGGGAATCTCGTCGACCGCCACGTCGAGGTCGGCGAGGCGGGCCTGCCAATGCCGCTCGATGGGTTCGTAGGCCTCCAGCACGGCCATGTCGAATCGCTCGGCGCGGCTGCGCCACCCGGGCACCGTCGGGGGCAGCAGCGGGCCGCGCACATCGCGGCCCCGCCGCGAGGACCGATGAGAAGCGAACCGGCCCGGGGACCGATCCCTTCGCGGGGAGCTGCGCGAATCGCCCACGCGCCGATGGTAACGGTTGGACATCGGGGGCCGGGAAGTTGCGCGTGTCCGGCGCTTCCCGGACGTTTGCGCACGATAGCCTTTCGCTCGTGAACGTTCCCCGTCGCTGTTGTCGGCCCGGGTGTCCGCACTACGCCGTGGCGACCTTGACGTTCGTCTACTCGGACTCGACGGCGGTGGTCGGTCCACTCGCGACCGCGCGCGAACCGCATTCGTGGGACCTGTGCGTCGGCCATGCCGGCCGGATCACCGCCCCCCGCGGATGGGATCTCGTGCGCCACGCCGGTCCCCTCTTTTCCGAGCCCACCCACCCCGACGAGGACGACCTGGTCGCCCTGGCCGACGCGGTGCGCGAGGGTGCCCCCGGCGAGCGCGCCATGCCCTACGGCGGCGCGCCGATCAACGGTTTCGCCGACCCGCACATCCCCCACTCCGGGTCGCAGGCCACCGCGCCCAGCAGCAGTGTGCTCGCGCCGCCCGAGCATCGGTCCGGCCGGCGCCGCGGGCACCTGCGGGTGCTGCCCGACCCCAGTGACTAGCCGTTCCGGCTTCGCGCGCGGTCCCCGCGCACCGCTGCGGCCCGTGTTTCGCCGGGGCCGATAGGCTGGCGGCCAAGAGACTCAGGAACGCAACACTCTCAAGGCGTCAGGAGGCCACCGCATGTCTCGGCTCGCCGCGACCGTGCACCGCGTCGTCAAGGCTTACGACGTGCGAGGCCTGGTCGGTGAAGAGCTCGACGAGCCGCTGGTCACCGCGTTGGGGGCGGCGTTCGCCAGGTTGATGCGCGGCGAGGGCGCCCGGCAGGTCGTGATCGGCCACGACATGCGCGACAGCTCGCCGACCCTGGCGGCGGCCTTCGCCGCCGGGGTGACGGGCCAGGGCCTGGACGTGGTGCGGATCGGGTTGGCCTCCACCGATCAGCTCTACTTCGCCTCCGGCTCGCTGGACTGCCCCGGCGCGATGTTCACCGCGAGCCACAACCCGGCCGCCTACAACGGGATCAAGCTGTGCCGGGCGGCGGCCAAGCCGGTCGGCGCCGAGAGCGGCCTGGGCACCATCGCCGAGGACGTGATCGCCGGGGTCGAGCGCTACGACGGTCCGCCCGGGACGGTCAGCGACCGCGACGTGCTGCACGACTACGGCGCGTTCCTGCGTTCGCTGGTCAGCACCTCCGGGCTGCGGCCGCTGCGGGTGGCCGTGGACGCCGGCAACGGCATGGCCGGTCTCACCGCGCCCGCGGTGCTCGGCGCGATCGACTCGATCGCCTTGCTGCCGTTGTACTTCCAGCTCGACGGCTCGTTTCCCAATCACGAGGCCAATCCGCTGGATCCGGCCAACCTGGTCGACCTGCAGGCCTACGTGCGTGAGACCGGCGCCGATGTCGGGCTGGCGTTCGACGGGGACGCCGACCGCTGCTTCGTCGTCGACGAACGCGGCCGGCCGGTGTCGCCCTCGACGGTGACCAGCCTGGTGGCGGCCCGCGAGCTCGGCCGGGAGATCGGCGCCACCATCATCCACAACGTGATCACGTCCCGCGCGGTGCCCGAGCTGGTCACCGAGCGCGGCGGCACGCCGCTGCGCTCCCGGGTCGGACACTCCTATATCAAGGCGATGATGGCCGACACCGGCGCGATCTTCGGCGGCGAACATTCGGCGCACTATTACTTCCGTGACTTCTGGGGCGCGGACTCGGGCATGCTGGCGGCGCTGTACGTGCTGGCCGCGCTCGGCGAGCAGGACCGCCCGCTCTCGGAGTTGACCGCCGATTACCAGCGCTACGAATCGTCGGGCGAAATCAACTTCACGGTGTCCGACGCCGCGCTGTGCACCGAGGCCGTGCTGAAGTCCTTCGGCAGCCGGATCCACTCCATCGACCACGTCGACGGGGTGACCGTCGACCTTGGCGACGGCAGCTGGTTCAACCTGCGCAGCTCCAACACCGAGCCGCTGCTGCGGCTCAACGTGGAGGCGCGCAGCGCCGAGGACGTCGGCGCGGTGGTCGCGCAGATCAGCGCGCAGATCGAGGCGCAGTCCGCGCCCGCCGGGGCCGCCCCGTGAACGCCGTCGGGGCGATCGATCTCGAGGACGCCGAGGGCCTGCTGGCCGCCGACCGCGACGGCCTGCTGCGCTCGGCGTCGTCGGCCGGCGCGCAGGTGCGCGCGATCACCGCGGCGGTCGACGAGGGGGCGCTGGATTCGCTGCGCGCCGACGGCCGGCCGCGCAGCCTGGTCTGGGTCGCCGGTCGCGGCACCGCCGACAACGCCGGCGCCATACTGGCCGCGACGGTGGGCGGCACGGCTTCCGAGCCGATCGCGCTGGCCGCCGAGGTTCCGCCGTGGATCGGCCCGCTCGACGTGTTGATCGTCGCGGGCGACGATCCCGGCGATCCCGCGCTGACCGCGGCCGCCGCGATGGGGGCGCGCCGCGGGGCGCGGGTCGTGGTCGCCGCCCCGTACGAGGGTCCGCTGCGGGACGCCACGGCCGGCCGGGCCGCGGTGCTGGCGCCGCGGCTGCCGATTCCCGACGAGTTCGGGTTGTGCCGGTACCTGGCCGCCGGTCTGGCCGTCGTGCACGCGGTCGAGCAGCGGCCGGGCACCGACCTGCGGGCGCTGGCCGACGAGCTGGACGCCGAGGCGCTGCGCAACAGCGCGGGCCGCGAGCTGTTCACCAACCCCGCCAAGACGATCGCCGCGCGCATGGCCGGCCGCCAGGTGGCGCTGGCCGGCGACTGCGCCGCGACGCTGGCGCTGGCGCGGCACGGCAGCTCGGTGCTGCTGCGGATCGCGCACGAGGTGGTCGCCGCCACCGGGCTGTCGGACGCCGTCGTCGCGCTGCGGGCCGGGCCGTCCGGCGGCTTCGGGGACCCCGCCGACGCGCTCTTCCACGACGAGCAGATCGACGGGCCGCTGCCCCGGCGGCTGCTGGTGCTGGCCCTGACGCTGTCGGGGGAACAACCGATCGTGGCGGCCCGCACCGCCGGGCTCGACGACGTGTACCTGCTCGCCGCCGAGGACGTGCCCGACGGACCCGGCGGCTCGGCCGGTTCGACGGTCGCGCCGGCGCTGGGTGGCGCCATCAGCGCCGAGCAGCAACTGGCAGTATTGGCCGTTCGACTGGAGATGGCCGCGGTTTACGCGCGCCTGGCGCGGGGATAGATAGGACAGTGGAACTGCTTCGCGGGGCCTTACGCACGTACGCCTGGGGATCGCGTACCGCCATAGCGGAATTCACCGGACGCCCGGTTCCGGCCGCCCATCCGGAGGCCGAGCTCTGGTTCGGCGCGCACCCGGGCGACCCGGCCTGGCTGGAAACCGGCACCGGCGAGGTCTCGTTGCTCGACGCGCTGGTCGCCGACCCCGAGGGGCAGCTCGGCCCCGGGGCGCGCGCCCGGTTCGGTGACGTGCTGCCGTTTTTGGTCAAGGTGCTCGCGGCCGACGAGCCGCTGTCCCTGCAGGCCCATCCCAGCGCGGCGCAGGCCGCCGAGGGCTACCTGCGTGAGGAGCGGCTGGGCATCCCGCTGTCCTCCCCGGTGCGCAACTACCGCGACACCTCGCACAAACCCGAACTGCTGGTGGCCCTGCAGCCGTTCGAGGCGCTCGCCGGCTTCCGGCAGGCTTCCCGCACCGTCGAGCTGCTGCGGGCCCTGGCCGTGTCCGACCTCGACCCCTACATCGAATTGCTCAACGACCAGTCCGACGCCGACGGCCTGCGGGCGCTGTTCACCACCTGGATCACCGCGCCGCAGCCCGACATCGACGCGCTGGTGCCCGCCGTGCTGGACGGCGCCATCGAGTACATCAGCTCCGGGGCAACGGAATTCGCCGGCGAGGCCAAGACGGTGCTCGAGCTCGGTGAGCGCTATCCGGGCGACGCCGGGGTGCTGGCGGCCCTGCTGCTCAACCGCATCATGCTCGCCCCGGGCGAGGCGATCTTCGTGTCGGCCGGCAGCCTGCACACCTATCTGCGCGGTTTCGCGGTGGAGGTGATGGCCAATTCCGACAACGTGTTACGCGGCGGCCTGACCCCCAAGCACGTCGATGTCCCCGAGCTGCTGCGGGTGCTGGACTTCACCCCGACCACCGAGGCCCAGGTGCGGCCGGCGGTCCGCCGCGAGGGCTTCGGCCTGATCTACGAGACCCCGGCCGACGAGTTCGCGGTCGCGCTGCTCGAGCTCGACGGCGATTACCTGGGGCACGAGGTCGACGCCTCGTGCAGCCACGAGGGTCCGCAGATCCTGCTGTGCACCGAGGGGTGCACGACCGTGCACGGCAAGTCCGGGTCGCTGACCCTGCGACGGGGGATGGCCGCCTGGGTGGCGGCCGACGACACCCCGATCCGGCTCGTCGCGCGCGAGCCCACCAAGCTGTTCAGGGCGACCGTGGGGCTGTGACGGGGCGCCGGCGGTCTTATAGTGGCGACCCGCATCGCCCGGCTTCGCCGCGCTCGCGATCGCCACGGGCGGCCCGGCGGCGCTCGCCCAGCCACAGCCGCAGGTTGTGCGCCATGGCCCGGCCGACGATGCGCGGCGGCGGGATCATATAGAGGCTGTCCAGCAGCGAGAACCGGCGCAAAAACCATTCCGCCAGAACCGGATCCGTCTCGGCGGCCCCCAGGAATTGGTCGAAGAGCGCGCCGGACGGGCGCCACCACCAGGGGACGGGTCCCTTGGTGCCGGCGTGGTGAAAGGTGACGTCACCGATGGCGTTCATCATCCAGACGGGGAACGTGGTCTTGGCGGTGGCCCGGCTCAGGTCGGCGGCCAACTGGTCGTCGGGGCCCGCGAGCGCGCGCCGCAGGTGACCGGCCTGCAGGGACGTCATCGTCATGCCCTGCCCGAAGGTGGGGTTGAAGCTGGCAACGGCGTCGCCCAGGGGGACGATGCCGGCGGGGAAGCGGTCCAGCTTGTCGTAGCGGCGCCATCGGCTGGCCGGGAAGGCATGAAAGGCCGGGTCCCCCAAGGGTTCCGCCCGCGCCAGGGCGGTGCCGAAGTGGGCCGGGAGCAGCTCCCCGGCCAGCGTCAGCATCTCCGGGAAGGTGCGCGGGGGCTTGACGTTGGCCACCCCGAACGTGGTGAGCACCCACGTCCCGTCCTCGTAATAGAGCATGCCCAGCCCGAGCGACTTGTCGTGGGCGGCGCCGGCGACCACGACCTTCTCCTTGATCAAACCCTCGGGCATGCGGAACCGCTGGGTGGCGTAGTTGATGCCGATGTCGAGGAGGTCTTCCCGCGGCCGGTCGTATCCCCACTGCTCCAGCCACACCGGCAGCCGGGTGCCCCGCCCCGCCGCGTCGACGACCAGGTCCGCGGCGACGAATTCGGGGTCCCCGCCGGCGGCGCCGTCGGCGTCCAGCAGCACCCCGGTCACCCGCTGGCGCGCCGGGTCGAACCGCGGTTCGGTCACCGAGCGACGCGCCATCGTGACGTTGTCGGTGTCGCGCACGCGTTTGCGCAACTGCCACTCCAGGTGCGGACGGCTGGGCACGTAGGCGGTGAATTCGTCGCGCAGGGTGTGGCCGGTGCCCAGCACGTGGCCCGCGGCGCCGAGGTGAATGCAGTCGGGCCGGTTCTCCAGCATGGGCACGCCGGCGGCCACCATGTCGTCGAGCAGTCCGGGGAACAGGCTCTCGAACTCCCTTGCGCCGCGGGCCATCAGCATGTGCAGGTGCCGGTCCTGCGGCACCGTCGCCCGGTTCGACGGCGTGCTCGGCAACTCGTCGCGTTCGTAGACGGTGACGCGGGCGTAGTGGTCCGAGAGCACCCGCGCGGCGCACAGGCCGGCGATGCTGCCTCCGATGACCACCGCATGGTCCCTGGTGTTTGCTTTGGTGTCCGCCATTTCGGCAGGGTACCCAGTACTGTGACGGACCAATGGGTCCCAGGAGATGGGAAAGGGCGACGGATGGCCAACCGATGGCGGATGAAGTCGGTCGAACAATCGATCGCCGACACCGACGAACCGGACACCCGGCTCCGCAAGGACCTGACCTGGCTGGACCTCGTCGTGTTCGGGGTCGCGGTGGTGATCGGCGCCGGTATCTTCACGGTGACCGCGTCGACCACCGGCGACATCACCGGCCCGGCCATCTGGATCTCGTTCGTGATCGCGGCGATCACCTGCGCGCTGGCGGCGCTGTGTTACGCCGAGTTCGCCTCGACGCTGCCGGTCGCGGGCAGCGCCTACACCTTCTCCTACGCCACCTTCGGGGAGTTCCTGGCCTGGATCATCGGCTGGAACCTGCTGCTGGAGCTGGCGATCGGCGCGGCGGTCGTGGCCAAGGGCTGGTCGAGCTACCTGGGCAACGTGTTCGGATTCGCCGGTGGCACAACCGAGCTCGGGTCGGTCAACCTGGACTGGGGCGCGCTGCTGATCGTGGCCGGGGTGGCGACCCTGATCGCGCTGGGCACCAAGCTGTCGTCGCGGTTTTCCGCGGTGATCACCGGCATCAAGGTGTCGGTGGTGCTGCTGGTGGTCGTCGTCGGGGCCTTCTACATCAAGGGCTCCAACTACTCGCCGTTCATTCCCAAGCCCGAGGCCGGGCATGAGGCCTCGGGCATCAACCAGTCGGTGCTGTCGCTGCTGACCGGGGCGCACAGCAGCCACTACGGCTGGTACGGCGTGCTGGCGGGCGCGTCGATCGTCTTCTTCGCCTTCATCGGGTTCGACATCGTCGCGACCATGGCCGAGGAGACCAAGCGGCCCCAGCGCGACGTCCCGCGGGGGATCCTGGCGTCGCTGGCGATCGTGACCGTGCTCTACGTGGCGGTCTCGGTGGTGCTGTCCGGGATGGTGTCCTACACCCAGCTCAAGACCGTGCCCGGCCACAAGCCGGCCAACCTCGCCACGGCGTTCACGGCCAACGGCATCCACTGGGCCAGCAAGATCATCGCGATCGGGGCGCTGGCCGGGTTGACCACCGTGGTGATGGTCCTGATGCTCGGCCAGTGCCGGGTCCTGTTCGCGATGGCGCGCGACGGCCTGTTGCCGCGGCAGCTGGCGAAGACCGGCTCGCACGGCACCCCGGTCCGGATCACCGTGCTCGTCGCGATCGTGGTGGCCGCGACCGCGTCGGTGTTCCCGATCGCCAAGCTCGAGGAGATGGTCAACGTCGGAACGCTGTTCGCGTTCGTCCTGGTCTCGGCGGGCGTCATGGTGTTGCGCCGCACCCGGCCGGACCTGGAGCGCGGCTTCCGGGCGCCGTGGGTGCCGGTGTTGCCGATCGCCTCGATCTGCGCGTGCGTGTGGCTGATGGTCAACCTCACGGCGCTGACCTGGGTGCGATTCGCGGTGTGGCTGGTCGTCGGGACCGCGATCTACGTCGGCTACGGGTACCGGCACTCCGTGCAGGGCCGCCGGGACGCCGGGCATCCCGATAAAGAACCCGACCCCGACGCGACGTCCGCGGCGGCGTAGGCCGACCGGCTCGCGGGAGTTCAGCCCGTCCACCATGCGCGTGGGCTTTGCGCGTGCGCGCGCGGCTTTCGCGGTGCATCGTGGGCGGAAAACGGGCCGGATCCGCGCCCTGACCGCACATTCAATGCCGTAGGCGCACACCCAGCGGCGGAACTGCGCCCGCATCCGCCGCTCGGCTCGATGGCTTTACAAATGTATGTTGTATGTCTAGACAAGAGACGCAAATGGCGATATTGTCAATCTTCAAGGTGGCGTGACTCACAAGGAGGTTTGGCATATGACCACACTCGAACCGCAGGTGACCCCGGAAGCGTCCGACCCGCCCGCGTGGCGGGACAAGAAGCGGCACCTCTGGCTGATGGGGCTGATCGCCCCGACGGCGCTGTTCGTGGTGCTGCCGCTGGTCTGGGCGATGAACTCACTCGGCTGGCAGACCGGCTCGCAGGCGCTGCTGTGGATCGGCCCGATCCTGGTCTACGTCTTGCTGCCGATCCTGGACCTGCGCTTCGGGCCCGACGGGCAGAACCCGCCCGACGAGGTGATGGAGCAACTGGAGAACGACAAGTATTACCGCTACTGCACCTACATCTTCATTCCGTTCCAGTACCTCAGCGTGGTGTTCGGCGCCTACCTGTTCACCGCCTCGAACCTGAGCTGGCTCGGCTACGACGGCGCCCTGGGCTGGGCGGGCAAGCTGGGTGTCGCCCTGTCGGTCGGTGTGCTCGGCGGCGTCGGCATCAACACCGCCCACGAGATGGGACACAAGAAGGACGCGCTGGAGCGGTGGCTGTCCAAGATCACGCTGGCGCAGACCTGCTACGGCCACTTCTACATCGAGCACAACCGCGGCCACCATGTCCGGGTGTCCACGCCGGAAGACCCCGCGTCGGCCCGCTTCGGCGAGACCTTCTGGGAGTTCCTGCCGCGCAGCGTCTTCGGCAGCCTGCGCTCGTCGCTGCGGCTGGAGGCCCAGCGCATCCGCCGGCAGGGCGCCAGCCCCTGGAACCCCAAGACCTACCTGTCCAACGACGTGCTCAACGCGTGGCTGATGTCGGTCGTGCTGTGGGGCGCGCTGATCGCGGTCTTCGGCCCGGCGCTCATCCCGTTCGTGATCATCCAGGCCGTCTTCGGCTTCAGCCTGCTGGAGTCCGTCAACTACCTGGAGCACTACGGGCTGCTGCGGCAGCGCAACGCCAACGGCCGCTACGAGCGTTGCGCGCCGGTGCACAGCTGGAACTCCGACCATGTCGTCACCAACCTGTTCCTGTACCACCTGCAGCGGCACAGCGACCACCACGCCAACCCGACCCGGCGCTACCAGACGCTGCGCAGCATGGCGGGGGCGCCGAACCTGCCCAGCGGGTACGCGTCGATGATCTCGCTGACGTACGTCCCGCCGCTGTGGCGCAAGGTGATGGACCACCGGGTGCTGGAGCACTACGACGGCGACATCACCCGGGTCAACATCCACCCGCGGGTGCGCGAGCGGGTGCTGGCGCGCTACGGGGTGCCCGCGTGAGCGCCTACCGCTGCCCGGGCTGCGACTACGTCTACGACGAAGCGAATGGCGCCCCGCGGGAAGGCTTTCCCGCGGGCACGCCATTCGCCGACATCCCCGACGACTGGTGCTGCCCCGATTGCGCGGTGCGCGAGAAGGCCGATTTCGAAGGGACGTCCGGCGACGATGCAGCCGCGCAAGCGGGTGAGGAGAAGCCGGACAATTGGATAGGAGTGAAACAGTGAGCGACTACAAGCTTTTCGTCTGCGTGCAGTGCGGATTCGAATACGACGAGGCCAAGGGCTGGCCGGAGGACGGCATCGCGCCCGGGACCCGGTGGGACGACATCCCCGAGGACTGGAGCTGCCCGGACTGCGGGGCGGCGAAGTCCGACTTCGAGATGGTCGAGATCGCTCGTTCGTGACCGACACGAACATGGTTGACACGAACATGGTTGAAGGGGCGGCGGTCCTCGCGAAACCGGCTATTGTCGCGCCTGTGAAGCGGATGCCGTACCCCGAGGCGTCGCGCGTCCTGCTGCGCGACTCGGTGCTGGACGCGATGCGGGAGCTGCTCCTGACCCGCGACTGGTCCGCCGTCACGCTGTCGGACGTGGCCCGCGCCGCGGGCATCAGCCGGCAGACCATCTACAACGAGTTCGGCTCGCGGCAAGGCCTGGCGCAGGGGTACGCCCTGCGCCTGGCCGACCGGCTGGTCGATGCCGTCCAGGCCGCCATCGACGCCAACGTCGGCAACATCTACGAGGCGTTCCTGCAGGGCTTTCGGGCGTTCTTCGCGGAGTCCGCGGCCGACCCGCTGGTGATCTCCCTGCTGACCGGCGTCGCCAAGCCCGACCTGCTGCAGATCATCACCACCGACAGCGGCCCCATCATCACCCGGGCGTCCGGCCGGCTGAGCGCGGCGTTCACCAACAGCTGGGTGGCCACCAGTGACGAGGACGCCGGCGTGCTGGCGCGGGCGATCGTGCGGCTGGCGATGAGCTACGTGTCGATGCCCCCCGAGGCCGACCACGACGTGGCGGCGGACCTGGCGCGCCTGATGACGCCGTTCGCCGAGCGGCACGGCGTCGTCAACGTCCCCTGACGGTCCCCTGACGCCAGCCGGCGCCCGAGCCGCCGACTACAGTGGCGTCAGAGCGCATACCTAAGCTAAGTAATCCTCTTCGAACCTAAGCCGCAGAAGGAATGAGATTTATGACGACGACCGAAAGTTCGCCGACCGCCGACGTCCGCAACGGCATCGATTTCAAGGTCGCCGACCTGTCGCTGGCGGAATACGGTCGCCGGGACATCGAGCTCTCCGAGCAGGAGATGCCGGGCCTGATGTCGCTGCGGCGCGAGTACGCCGAGGTGCAACCGCTCAAGGGGGCGCGGATTTCGGGCTCGCTGCACATGACAGTGCAGACCGCGGTCCTCATCGAGACCCTCGTCTCGCTGGGCGCGCAGGTCCGGTGGGCGTCGTGCAACATCTTCTCCACCCAGGACCACGCCGCCGCCGCGGTGGTCGTCGGCCCGCACGGCACCCCCGAGGAGCCCAAGGGTGTGCCGGTGTTCGCCTGGAAGGGCGAGACGCTGGAAGAGTACTGGTGGGCCGCCGAGCAGATGCTGACGTGGCCGGACGAGCCGGCGAACATGATCCTCGACGACGGCGGCGACGCCACCATGCTGGTGCTGCGCGGCGCGCAGTACGAGAAGGCCGGCGTGGTGCCCCCCGCCGAGGAGGACGACCCCAGCGAGTGGAAGGTCTTCCTCGAACTGCTGCGCAAGCGCTTCGAGACCGACAAGGACAAGTGGACCAAGATCTCCGAGTCGGTCAAGGGCGTCACCGAGGAGACCACCACCGGCGTGCTGCGCCTCTACCAGTTCGCCGCGGCCGGTGACCTGGCCTTCCCGGCGATCAACGTCAACGACTCGGTCACCAAGTCCAAGTTCGACAACAAGTACGGCTGCCGGCACTCGCTGATCGACGGCATCAACCGCGGCACCGACGTGCTGATCGGCGGCAAGAAGGTGCTGGTCTGCGGCTACGGCGACGTCGGCAAGGGCTGCGCCGAGTCGGTCAAGGGCCAGGGCGCGCGCGTCGTCGTCACCGAGATCGACCCGATCAACGCGCTGCAGGCCCTGATGGAGGGCTACGACGTCGAGACGGTCGAGGACGCGATCGGCACCGCGGACATCGTCATCACCGCGACCGGCAACAAGGACATCATCACCCTCGACCACATGAAGGCGATGAAGGACTACGCGGTGCTGGGCAACATCGGGCACTTCGACAACGAGATCCAGGTCGCCGCGCTGGAGCGCTCCGGCGCCACCAAGACCAACATCCGGCCGCAGGTCGACGTGTGGACGTTCAAGGACAGCGGCAAGTCGATCATCCTGCTGTCCGAGGGCCGGCTGCTGAACCTCGGCAACGCCACCGGCCACCCGTCGTTCGTGATGAGCAACAGCTTCTCCAACCAGGTGATCGCCCAGATCGAGCTGTGGACCAAGAACGACGAGTACGACAACGAGGTGTACCGGCTGCCCAAGCACCTCGACGAGAAGGTGGCCCGCATCCACGTCGAGGCGCTCGGCGGCAAGCTGACCAAGCTGACCAAGGAGCAGGCCGAGTACATCGGCGTCGACGTCGACGGCCCCTACAAGGCCGACCACTACCGCTACTGAGCGGCCCAGGCCCGAATGTCACGCCAGCGTGGCGTTCGGCGTCGAGTGTCACGCCAGCGTGTCCCCCGCAAGCGGGAGGTGCCCCCAGTTCGGTGGCGGGCTTAGGCTGGCGCCGTGCTGATCGCGATCGAAGGGGTCGACGGCGCGGGCAAGCGGACCCTGTCGGAGGGGCTGCGCAAGGCCTTCGAGGCGGCCGGGAAGTCCGTGGCGATCGTGGGCTTCCCCCGCTACGGCAAATCGGTGACCGCCGACGTCGCGGCCGAGGCCCTGCACGGCCGGCACGGTGACCTGGCGGCGTCGGTGTACGCGATGGCGATGCTGTTCGCGCTCGACCGGGCGGGGGCCGTCGAGGACATCGAGGCGCTGCGCCGCGACCACGACGTGGTGATCCTGGATCGCTACGTCGCGTCCAACGCGGCCTACAGCGCCGCGCGGCTGCACGAGGGCGCGGGCGGGGCGGCGGCCGCCTGGGTGCTCGAGTTCGAGTACCGGCGGTTGCGGCTGCCCGCGCCCGACTGGCAGGTGCTGCTCGCGGTGCCGGCCGATCTGGCCGGCCAGCGCGCCCGGAGCCGGGCGGAGTCGGACCCGGGACGGGCGCGGGACAGCTACGAACGCGACGACGAGCTGCAGCTGCGCACCGGCGCGGTGTACGCGGAGCTGGCGGCCGCCGGTTGGGGCGGGCCCTGGCTGGTGGCCGACGCGGACGTCGATCCGGGCCGGCTGGCCGCCACCCTCGTCGGCGCCAAAGACGTCCCCGCAACGGCCCGGGAGGGCCCCCCGGGGGCGCCGGGCGACGGAATTTGACCGATTTTGCATCCATATTTGCGGCTCGGCGCAAGAAACGCCCGTGTGGCGCGCCAGTTTTGTCCCGTTCTGGTGACACCATGGACTCCATGAGGCAAAGGATTTTGGTCGTCGATGACGACGCTTCGCTGGCCGAGATGCTCACCATCGTGTTGCGTGGGGAGGGTTTCGACACCGCGGTCATCGGTGACGGGACCCAGGCCCTGACTGCGGTGCGCGAACTGCGCCCCGACTTGGTACTCCTGGACCTGATGTTGCCCGGCATGAACGGCATCGACGTCTGTCGCGTGCTGCGCGCCGATTCGGGCGTCCCGATCGTGATGCTGACGGCCAAGACCGACACCGTGGACGTGGTGCTCGGCCTGGAGTCGGGCGCCGACGACTACATCATGAAGCCGTTCAAGCCCAAGGAGCTGGTGGCCCGGGTGCGGGCGCGGCTGCGGCGCAACGACGACGAGCCGGCCGAGATGCTCTCGATCGCCGACGTCGAGATCGACGTGCCGGCCCACAAGGTCACCCGCAACGGCGAGCAGATCTCCCTGACACCGCTGGAATTCGACCTGCTGGTCGCGTTGGCGCGCAAACCGCGGCAGGTGTTTACTCGTGATGTGCTGCTCGAACAGGTGTGGGGCTACCGGCACCCGGCGGATACCCGTCTGGTGAACGTGCACGTCCAGCGTCTGCGGGCCAAGGTTGAGAAAGACCCTGAGAACCCGACCGTGGTATTGACCGTTCGAGGAGTGGGTTACAAGGCCGGACCTCCGTGACCGGACGGTGTAGGTGATCTGGGGCTCTCGGCGACGCACTAGGAGTCGGTGGGGGCGCTCGGGGCCCATGACTCGCGGCATGGGCGCAGTGAGTCGAGTGGTGGGCACCGCGTGGCGCCGGTCGCTGCAGTTGCGGGTCGTCGCGCTGACGCTCGGGCTGTCCCTGGCGGTGATCCTGGCCCTCGGGTTCGTGCTGACGTCTCAGGTCACCAATCGCGTGCTCGACGTCAAGGTCAAGGCGGGCATCGAGCAGATCGAACGCGCGCGCACCACCGTCGGCGGGATCGTCAGCGGCGAGGAGACCCGCTCACTGGACAGCAGCCTGCAGCTGGCCCGCAACACGCTGACGTCCAAGACCGACCCCGCGTCGGGCGCCGGGCTGGCCGGCGCGTTCGACGCGGTGCTGATCGTGCCCGGCGACGGGCCGCGCGCGGCGACGACGGCCGGTCCGGTCGACCAGGTGCCCAACTCGCTGCGCGGGTTCGTCAAGGCCGGGCAGGCGTCCTACCAGTACGCCACCGTGCACACCGACGGCTTCTCCGGTCCGGCCCTGATCATCGGCACGCCGGCGTCGTCGCAGGTGGCCAACCTGGAGCTGTACCTGATCTTCCCGCTGAAGAACGAGCAGGCCACCATCACGCTGGTGCGCGGCACGATGATCACCGGCGGCGCCGTGCTGCTGGTGCTGCTCGCCGGGATCGCGCTGCTGGTCTCCCGCCAGGTGGTGGTGCCGGTGCGGTCGGCGTCGCGGATCGCCGAACGGTTCGCCGAGGGGCACCTGTCCGAACGGATGCCGGTGCGCGGCGAGGACGACATGGCCCGGCTGGCGGTGTCCTTCAACGACATGGCCGAGAGCCTGTCCCGCCAGATCACCCAGCTCGAGGAGTTCGGCAACCTGCAGCGCCGGTTCACCTCCGACGTCAGCCACGAGCTGCGCACCCCGCTGACCACCGTGCGGATGGCTGCCGACCTCATCTACGACCACAGCGCCGACCTCGACCCCACCCTGGCGCGGTCCACCGAGCTGATGGTCAACGAACTCGACCGGTTCGAGTCGCTGCTCAACGACCTGCTGGAGATCTCCCGCCACGATGCGGGTGTGGCCGAGCTGTCGGTCGAGGCGGTGGACCTGCGCACCACCGTGCAAAGCGCGCTGGGCAACGTGGGCCACCTGGCCGAGGACGCCGGCATCGAGCTGCTGGTCGACCTGCCCACCGAGGAGGTGATCGCCGAGGTCGACACCCGGCGGGTGGAGCGGATCCTGCGCAACCTCATCGCCAACGCCATCGATCACGCCGAACACAAGCCGGTGCAGATCCGGATGGGCGCCGACGAGGACACCGTCGCCGTCACCGTCCGCGACTTCGGGGTGGGGCTGCGGCCCGGCGAGGAGAAGCTGGTGTTCAGCCGGTTCTGGCGGGCCGACCCGTCGCGGGTGCGCCGGTCGGGCGGCACCGGGCTGGGCCTGGCGATCAGCGTGGAGGACGCCCGCCTGCACCAGGGCCGGCTGGAGGCGTGGGGCGAACCCGGCGAGGGATCCTGTTTCCGGCTGACCCTTCCGCTGGTGCGCGGCCACAAGGTCACCACCAGCCCGCTGCCGATAAAGCCCATCCCGCCGGCCGCGACGACAACGACGGGCCCGCAACACGCCAAAGACCGCTCGCGGCAACGCGAACACGCGGAGAGGAGCGGCTGATGCGGCGCCTGCTCGGGCTCCTGGCGGCCGCGATGCTGCTGGCCGGCTGCGCGGGCGTGCCCAGCTCGTCGGCCCCCCAGGCCATCGGCACCGTCGAACGGCCGGCGCCGTCGAACCTTCCGAAGCCGACCCCGGGCATGGACCCCGACGTGCTGCTGCGCGAATTCCTCAAGGCCACAGCCGATCCCGCGAACCGGCACCTCGCCGCCCGGCAGTTCCTCACCCAGTCGGCGTCCAACGCCTGGGACGACGCGGGTAGCGCGCTGCTGATCGACCACGTGGTGTTCGTGGAAACCCGTGCCGCCGAACGGGTTTCGGCGACCATGCGGGCCGACATCCTGGGGTCGCTGTCGGACATGGGGGTGTTCGAGACCGCCGAGGGCGTGCTGCCTGACCCGGGCCCGATCGAGTTGGTCAAGACCTCGGGCGGCTGGCGCATCGACAAGTTGCCCAACGGCGTGTTCCTGGACTGGCAGCAGTTCCAGTCGACCTACAAGCGCAACACGCTGTACTTCGCCGACCCGACCGGCAAGACGGTGGTTCCCGATCCGCGCTACGTCGCGGTCGCCGATCACGATCAGTTGGCCACGGAGTTGGTGTCCAAGCTGATCGCCGGTCCGCGGCCGGAGATGGCCCACACGGTCCGCAACCTGCTCGCCCCGCCGCTGCGGCTGCGCGGACCGGTGACCCGGGCCGACGGCGGCAAGAACGGGATCGGCCGCGGGTACGGCGGCGCGCGCATCGACCTGGAGAAGCTGTCCACCACCGATCCGCACAGCCGGGCTCTGCTTGCCGCACAGATCATTTGGACGCTGGCCAGGGCCGACATCCGCGGCCCGTACGTGATCAACGCCGACGGCGCGCCGCTGGACGACAGGTTCGCCGAGGGGTGGACGACCTCCGACGTCGCGGCGACCGACCCCGGCGTGGCCGACGGCGCGGGCGCCGGGCTGCACGCCCTGATCAACGGCTCGCTGGTATCGCTGGACGGTCAGCGCTTCACCAACGTGCCCGGCGCGTTCGGGCGGATGGGCGACCAGACCGGCGCCGCGCTGTCGCGCAGCGGGCGCCAGGTGGCGTCCGTCGTCACGCTGCACCGGGGCGCGCCGGACGAGGCGGCGTCGCTGTGGATCGGTGACCTCGGCGGTGAGGCGGTCCAGTCCGCCGACGGGCACAGCCTGTCGCGACCCAGCTGGTCGCTGGACGACGCGGTCTGGGTGGTGGTGGACGGCAACAACGTGCTGCGCGCGATCCAGGAGCCGGCGACCGGGCAGCCCGCCCGCATCCCGGTCGACTCCGTCGCCGTGTCCAGCCGCTTCCCGGGGCCGATCACGGACCTGCAGCTGTCCCGCGACAGCACGCGCGCCGCGATGGTGATCGGCGGCCAGGTGATCCTCGCCAGCGTGGAGCAGACCCAGGCCGGCCAGTACGCCCTGACCTACCCGCGGCGGCTCGGCTTCGGGCTCGGCAACTCGGTGGTGTCGCTGTCCTGGCGCACCGGCGACGACATCGTCGTCACCCGCACCGACGCCAGCCACCCGGTGTCCTACGTCAACCTCGACGGGGTGAACTCCGACGCGCCCGCCCGGGGCCTGCAGATGCCGGTGATCACGGTCGCCGCCAACCCGTCGACGATCTACGTGGGCGCCCCCCAGGGGGTGTTCCAGTATTCGGCGTCGGCCGCCGAGGGCCAGCAGGCGTGGTCGGGGGTGCCCGGGCTGGGGGTCTTCGGCGCCGCGCCGGTGCTGCCGGGCTAGCGGCGGGATGTCACCCCCGGTCGCGACACTGGCCCCATGCTCGACCTGGTCCTGCCGCTGCAGTGCGGCGGCTGCGGGGAGCCGTCGACCCGCTGGTGTGCGGCCTGCGCCCGGGAACTGTGGGTGGCCGCCGACCAGCCGCACGTCGTCAACCCCCGCGTCGACCCGCGGGTGCCGGTGTTCGCGCTCGGCCGCTACGCCGGCGCCCGCCGGCGGGCCATCCTGGCGCTCAAGGAGCACGGCCGCGCCGACCTCGTCGGCCCGCTGGCGGGCGCGCTGGCCACCGGGGTGCACCGGCTGCTGTCCTGGGGCATCGTCGAAACGCCGCTGACCGTCGTGCCGGCGCCGACGCGGCGGTCGG
>NZ_GG770553.1:1843629-1847721 GCF_000164135.1 Mycobacterium parascrofulaceum ATCC BAA-614
CGGCTCGCGCGCAGCGCGGTGGCCGGCCACCCCGACATCGCCGTCGCCCCGGTGCTGCGGCTGCGGGCGCTGGTCCGCGACTCGGTCGGGCTGGGCAGCACCGCCCGCGAGCGCAACGTCGCCGGCCGGGTGCTGCTGCGCGGAACGCGGCCGGGCACCGAGGTCCTGGTGGTCGACGACATCGTCACCACCGGGGCGACGGCACGCGAGTCGGTGCGGGTGCTGCGCGCCGCCGGCGTCCGCGTCACCGCCGTGCTGACGCTCGCCGTCGCGTGAGGCTGTGCGGCCGCCAAGAGTATGTGAAGAACTCGCAACAGCTCCGCGAAATCAGTGGCATGGCGAGGCGAACAAGAGCTAACGTCGAGGACAACGTTAATCAACTCACTGGTCTGACTCACTGGTCGCGACATTCGCAGGTTGAGACCCCACTTTCGGGAAGGGGTGAGTATTCGACACCTTGCATCGGCGAGCAGCCTGCGGCGGTGACGTATCTGATCACCCGCTCTCCCCACCTCGTCGGCGCGTCGTCAGCAAGCCGGGCACGCAGGTCGCGTGCGACGTGAAAGAGAAACGAGTTGTCACGTATGTCAAGGCTATCCGTGGATTCCGGTCAAATTCTTGACCAACCGCCGACGCAAACCGACGGCCAAGTTCAACCGACGACCACCGCCGAAGTCGTATTCAAGGGCCGCAACGTAGAAATCCCCGACCACTACCGTCTGTACGTCTCCCAGAAACTCGCCCGCCTCGAGCGGTTCGATCGCTCCATCTATCTCTTCGATGTCGAGCTCAAACACGCGCCGAACCGGCGTCAGCGCAAGTCGTGCCAACGCGTGGAGATCACCGCCCGCGGCCGCGGACCGGTGAGCCGGGCGGAGGCCTGCGCCAACAGCTTTTACGCGGCGTTCGAGTCCGCGGTGGACAAGCTCGAGAACCGGCTGCGCCGCGTCAAGGACCGCCGCAAGGTCCACTACGGCGACAAGACGCCGGTGTCGCTGGCCGCCGCCACCGCGGTCGTGCCGCCACCGCCGCGGGAACGCCTGCCCGAACCGCCGGCCGAGCACGGAGTCGACGGCGCCGAGACCGACCACGAGCCCGGCCGGATCGTGCGGACCAAGGAGCACCCGGCCACCCCGATGACGGTCGACGACGCGCTCTACGAGATGGAGCTCGTCGGGCACGACTTCTTCCTCTTCCACGACAAGCAGACCGAGCGGCCCTGCGTGGTCTACCGCCGGCACGCCTACGACTACGGGCTGATCAGGCTCTCCTGACGGTCTCCAGGCGGCGACCCGGCCTTTGCGGGGTTGTCACCTACCATGGGAGTCGCTCAAAGAGAAGAGACTCCTACCAACAGGGGACAACACCGTGCTGTCGAAGTTGCTGCGCCTCGGCGAAGGCCGCATGCTCAAGCGTCTCAAGCGGGTGTCTGACTATGTCAACACCTTGTCCGACGAGGTCGAGAAGCTGACCGACGCGGAGCTGCGGGCCAAGACCGACGAGTTCAAGAAGCGGCACGCCGACGGCGAGAGCCTCGACGACCTGCTGCCCGAGGCGTTCGCGGTGGCCCGGGAGGCGGCCTGGCGGGTGCTCGACCAGCGCCCGTTCGACGTGCAGGTGATGGGCGCGGCGGCGCTGCACTTCGGCAACGTCGCCGAGATGAAGACTGGTGAGGGCAAGACGCTGACCTCGGTGTTGCCGGCCTACCTCAACGGCATCGGCGGCAAGGGCGTGCACGTCGTCACGGTCAACGACTACCTGGCCAAACGCGACAGCGAGTGGATGGGCCGGGTGCACCGGTTCCTCGGTCTGGACGTCGGCGTGATCCTCGCGCAGATGACGCCCGACGAGCGCCGCGTCGCCTACAACGCCGACATCACCTACGGCACCAACAACGAGTTCGGCTTCGACTACCTGCGCGACAACATGGCGCATTCGCTCGACGACCTCGTGCAGCGCGGCCACAACTTCGCCATCGTCGACGAGGTCGACTCCATCCTGATCGACGAGGCGCGCACCCCGCTGATCATCTCCGGACCCGCCGACGGCGCCTCCAACTGGTACCTCGAGTTCGCCCGGCTGGCCCCGCTGATGGAAAAGGACGTCCACTACGAGGTGGACCTGCGCAAGCGCACCGTCGGCGTGCACGAGCTCGGGGTCGAGTTCGTCGAGGACCAGCTCGGCATCGACAACCTCTACGAGGCCGCCAACTCCCCGCTGGTCAGCTACCTCAACAACGCGCTGAAGGCCAAGGAGCTGTTCAACCGCGACAAGGACTACATCGTCCGCGACGGCGAGGTGCTGATCGTCGACGAGTTCACCGGCCGCGTCCTGTACGGCCGCCGCTACAACGAGGGCATGCACCAGGCCATCGAGGCCAAGGAGCACGTCGAGATCAAGGCCGAGAACCAGACGCTGGCCACCATCACGCTGCAGAACTACTTCCGGCTCTACGACAAGCTCGCCGGGATGACCGGGACCGCCCAGACCGAGGCGGCCGAGCTGCACGAGATCTACAAGCTGGGCGTGGTGCCGATCCCGACCAACAAGCCGATGATCCGCACCGACTGCTCCGACCTGATCTACAAGACCGAGGAGGCCAAGTACATCGCCGTGGTCGACGACGTCGTCGAGCGCTACGAGAAGGGCCAGCCCGTCCTGATCGGCACCACCAGCGTCGAGCGCTCCGAGTACCTGTCCCGGCAGTTCCAGAAGCGTCGCGTCCCGCACAACGTGCTCAACGCCAAGTACCACGAGCAGGAGGCGCAGATCGTCGCCGTGGCGGGCCGCCGCGGCGGGGTCACGGTGGCCACCAACATGGCCGGCCGCGGTACCGACATCGTGCTGGGCGGCAACGTCGACTTCCTCACCGACCAGCGGTTGCGCGAGCGCGGCCTCGATCCGGTGGAGACCCCCGACGAGTACGAGGCGGCCTGGCACTCCGAGCTGCCCAAGGTCAAGGAGGAGGCCGGCAAGGAGGCCGCCGAGGTGATCGAGGCCGGCGGCCTGTACGTGCTGGGCACCGAGCGGCACGAGTCGCGCCGCATCGACAACCAGCTGCGCGGCCGCTCCGGCCGGCAGGGCGACCCGGGCGAGTCCCGCTTCTACCTGTCGCTGGGCGACGAGCTCATGCGCCGGTTCAACGGCGCCGCGCTCGAGGCGATGCTCAACCGCCTGAACCTGCCCGACGACGTGCCGATCGAGGCCAAGATGGTCACCCGCGCGATCAAGAGCGCCCAGACCCAGGTCGAGCAGCAGAACTTCGAGGTCAGAAAGAACGTCCTCAAGTACGACGAGGTGATGAACCAGCAGCGCAAGGTGATCTACGCCGAGCGCCGCCGCATCCTGGAGGGCGAGAACCTCAAGGAGCAGGCGCTGGACATGGTCCGCGACGTGGTCACCGCCTACGTCGACGGCGCGACGGCCGAGGGCTACGCCGAGGACTGGGACCTGGAGGCGTTGTGGACGGCGCTCAAGACGCTGTACCCGGTCGGCATCGACCACGAGAAGTTGATGCGCCTGGACGGCGACTCCGAGCGTGACGATCTCACCCGCGAGGAGCTGCTCGACGAACTGCTCAAGGACGCCGAACGCGCTTATGCCGCAAGGGAAGCCGAGCTGGAAGAGATCGCCGGCGAGGGGGCGATGCGGCAGCTGGAGCGCAACGTGCTGCTCAACGTCATCGACCGCAAGTGGCGCGAGCACCTCTACGAGATGGACTACCTCAAGGAGGGCATCGGGCTGCGCGCGATGGCGCAGCGCGACCCGCTGGTGGAGTACCAGCGCGAGGGTTACGACATGTTCATGGCGATGCTCGACGGCATGAAGGAGGAGTCGGTCGGCTTCCTGTTCAACGTCACCGTCGAGGCGGTACCCGCCCCGCAGGTCGCCCCGGTCGCCGTGCCCGAGGGTTTGGCCGACCTCGGCAAGCAGCCGGAGCAGGAGGCGCCCGTCGAGGCGCGCGAGGAGCCCCGAACCGTGTTGCAGGCCAAGGGCATCGACGACGAACGGCCCGCGCTGACCTACTCGGGCCCGTCGGAGGACGGCTCGGCGCAGGTGCAGCGCAACGGCGGCGACGCCAAGACGCCGGCC
>NZ_GG770553.1:1848177-1855534 GCF_000164135.1 Mycobacterium parascrofulaceum ATCC BAA-614
CGACGCGCGGCCGCGCGGCAACAGGGCCGCGGCGCCAAGCCGCCGAAATCGGTCAAGCGGCGCTAGGCGCGCCGGGAGCCGCCGTTTTTCCACCCGGCAGCAACGCCGATGCCATACGCTAATCAGGCATCACCTGCTGGGTGGCTACAGATGACCCCGCGACCGCGCCCGGTCAAGGAAGGGGCGAGTTTCATGCCCTTCGACGGAGCTGTGTCGCGAATCGAGGTGCTGGCGGCGCTGTCCCTGGCGGTCGACCTCGGGCTCGGCCAGCCGATGGACCACATGCTGCGGTCGGCGGCCATGGGCACCAGGCTCGCCGAGCGGCTGGGGCTCGGTGAACGTGAGCGCGGGACCGTTTTCTACACCGGCCTGGTGATGTGGATCGGCTGTCACGCCGACTCCCACGAGTACGCGCGTTGGTTCGGCGACGACATCGCGATGCGACACGACAGCCACTTCATCGACTGGTCGGGGGCGCCGTACCGGCGATTCCTGCTGGGCAACCTCGGTCGCGGGTCGACATTGCCGAAACGGGCGCAGCTGGCGGCCAAAGTCTTTCTGGACGCGCGTGGCAACCTGGGCGCGTTGGTGCAGTCCCATTGCCTGTCGGCCGCGCTGCTCGCCGAGGAGATCGGCCTGGGCGCGGACGTGTGCGAAGCCCTGCCCTATGCGTACGAACGATGGGACGGCAGCGGCCTTCCCGGCGGCGCCGCCGGCGCGCGGATACCGGTGGCGATGCGCGTGGCGCAGGTTGCCGACATCGCCGAGGTGCACCATCGCGCGTACGGCGCGGAGGCCGCGGTCGCGGAGGTCCGCCGGCGCAGCGGCACACAGTTCGATCCGGATGTCGTCGCGGCGTTCACGGCGGCCGCCGACGAGCTGCTCAACGACAGCGAGGACGCATGGTCGGCCGCCGCCGACTTGGCCCCGGACCCGGGGGAGGCGCTGACCGGTCCCGCGCTCGACGCACTGCTGCGCGCCATGGGCGATTTCGTGGACCTCAAGTGCCCGTTCACGCTTGGCCATTCCCGTGCCGTGGCCGAGTTGGCGGAGAACGCCGGAAAATGTGCGCGGCTGCCGCAGAACGAGGTCGACATCTTGCGCCGCGCCGGCTACGTCCACGACCTCGGCCGGATCGGCGTGTCGAACCGGGTCTGGGAAAAGCCGGGCGGGTTGACCGGTGCCGAACGCGAGCGGGTGCAGATCCATCCGTATCTGACCGGCAGAATCCTGGCCCGCGTCGGTGGGCTGAAGGCCGTCCGCGAGGCCGCGGTGAACCATCACGAGCGACTCGACGGGTCGGGGTATCCGAACGGTGTCCGGGGTGAGGACCTCTCCGTTCGCGATCGGATCCTTGCCGCCGCCGAAAGTTATTGCTCCGCAATGGAACCACGGCCGCACCGCGACGCTCTCGACGACACCGGCGCCGCCCGGCAGCTACGAAGCGAGGCCGCCCGCGGGCGCCTCGACGGTGATGCGGTCGAAGCCGTGCTGGAGGCCGCGGGTCACCGGCCGTCGCGCAGAGCCGTCCGGCCGGAGGGGTTGACGCGGCGCGAAGCCGAGGTGTTGCTGCACGTTGCGCGCGGACAATCCAACCGCGAGATCGCTTCGGCCCTCTGGATTTCCGAGAAGACCGTGCGCAATCACGTCGAGCGCATCTATGCCAAAATCGGGGTCTCGAACAGGATCGGGGCCAGCTTGTACGCGACACGGCACGGCCTGACCGCCAGCGCGCTCGACTGATTTGGGGCGGATGCCTCATGTGCGGGCGGGAAATCGACGAGACCATCTTCCCATGACTGGCACTGCCCAATCCGCGGCCGGCGCGCCGGCCCGGCAGTCGGTCCCCTCGTCGGGCCTGTGGGACAAGGTACTCACCGACGGCCACGCTTCCTTGATCCGGGCGAGGCGCGCGTTTCGCTATCTGCCGTCGGCGCCGCGATGCAAGCTGTGCAACAACCCGTTCGGCGGTCCCGTCGGCCGGATCTTCGCCGCCGCCGGTTTTCGCCGTTCGCGCAAGAACCCGAACCTGTGCGAGCGATGCTGCGACGCACTGCCGCGAGGCGGCGCGGAGGTGGACATCGCGGTGCTGTTCGCCGACGTCCGCGGCTCCACGGCGCTCGGTGACCGCCGGCCCGCCGCGGATTTCGCCGCGTTGCTCAACCGGTTCTACGGCGCCGCGACGCAGACGCTTCTGCGCCACGACGCGGTGATCGACAAGCTGATCGGCGACGAGGTGATGGCGTTCTTCGTCCGGGGCATCAGCGGGCCGTCGTATCGTCGGCGAGCGGTTCTGGCGGGGATCGAGCTGCTCGAAGCGGTCGGATACGGCACCCCCGAGGGGCCCTGGCTGGACGTGGGAATAGCGGTGAACGCGGGCGTGGCGTACGTCGGCAACGTCGGCGGGGCGGTGGTCGACTTCACCGCCCTCGGGAGCCCGGTCAACGCCGCGGCCCGGATGCAACAACACGCCGCCGGGGGCGAGTTGCTGGTTGCCCGCGGAGTCGCCGACGAGCTCATGGCCGGCACGCGGCAACGCATCCTGAATCTTCGCGGGCGGCAAGACCCGCTCGGCGCCTTCAGCCGGAAGATGTGAGTATTCCGACAGTCCCTGCGCGGGGCGCGGACTCAGCCCGCGATCCTGTGGAGGATCGCGGGCCGGGCCGGGCGGGGCGTCAGCGTGGCGATGCGCCCGGCCTCGACCGCCGGTCCAGCACCCATGCCGTGGCCAGCGTGAGGGTGACGGCGAAAGAGGCGAGCGCGATCAGGCTCACGGCCGTGCCACCGTGGAAGGTGTCGTGGTACGCCGACATGGCCGGCAGCGTGGCGGTGTAGCGGTCGAGCGCCAGGCCGCGCCCCAAGGCGTCGAAGGCGTGGCGGTTGGACAGGACCAGGCTCATCAGACGCCCGGGGGCCGCCATCTGGTCGACGGGGACGATGGCGCCGCCGAAGAGGACCTGCGGGAAGCACAGCATCGGCAGGGCCAGGGCCGCCTGCGCGGCATTGGAAACCGCGGCCGAGGCGAACAGGCCCAACGCCAGGGCAGAGGTCGCTTCGATCAGAATCGTCGCAAACAGGAAGGCGTAGACGTCCCATCCGACCGCGGGGAGCCGACCGAGCAAGCGCAGCACGATCAGTAACACCGCGCTCACTGCCGCCAAGACCGGCAGCAGCGCCGCGATCTTCGAGGCCACGTAGGCGCCCACGCTCAGCCCGGCCAACCGTTCGCGCCGGAAAACGGCCATCTCTCCGACGATCTGGAGCAGGCCGTAGGTGAGGCCGAAGAAGAAGCCGTCGAAAGCGATCCAGAACACGATCTGGGCCGGACCCACCCCGGCTGCCGCACGCGGATCGAACTCGCCGCGCTTGAACAGCGTCGCCATCATCACCGTCACCAGCACCGGCGAGCCGAGCAGGATGGCCAGGGTCAGCCGGTTGCGAGAGAGAACGTCGACATTGCGCCGGGTCAGGAGCCACCATTGTCGGAGCCCGCCGGTGTGCTTGAGGGCGGGCGGGGTGTGGGCGACGCGCCGCGGGAGGGAGCCGTGTCGGGTTGACGCATAGACGCGGCTGCCCGCGAATCGCTCCGCCCACATCTGCGGAGTGCCCTCGCACGCCAGGCGCTCGTACACCTCGGTGAGGTCCCGCACACCGAAGTAGCGCCGCGCCGCGGCCGGGCTGCCGGTGAAGGCCAGGTGGCCGTCGCGAGCCAGGAAGACCACCCGGTCACACCGGTCGATGCCGGCCGGCTCGTGGGTGGTGAGGATGACGGTTACCCCGCGCCGGGCGAGCCGGCGCAGCAGGCGCATCACTTCGGCCGCGGTCGAGGGGTCCAGCCCGGAGGTGGGTTCGTCGAGAAAGAAAAGCCTCGGCCCGGTCAGCAGCTCCACGGCGATGCTCGCCCGCTTGCGCTGACCGCCGGACAGCGCGCGTACCGGCACGTCGGCACGGTCGGCCAAGTCGAGGTCCCGCATGGTCTCCTCGACGATCCGTTCCGTTTCCGCCGCGGGGGTGCCGGCCGGAAGCCGTAGCAGTGCCGCGTACCGCAGCGTTCGGCGCAGGGGCATCTCCAGGTGGATGATGTCGTCCTGAGGCACGTAACCCACTCGGGAGTCGGTGACCGCGCGGGGACGGCGAGCGACGCCGTCGTGCCGTACCTCTCCGGTCGACGGCGGTCGCAGCCCGGCGAGGACCTCCAGCAAGGTGGTCTTGCCCGCTCCGCTGCCGCCGGCGATGGCGACCAATTCGCCGGGTTCCACCGAAAGCGACATCGTTTGCAGGATTTGCCGCGCGCCGGAGCGCCGGCCGATGTCGATCGCATCGATCCGAACGCCCACTGGCGTATCGGAGGCCGTTGTCGCACAAACTAATTCGGTCATGATCTCATCTCCGTGCCTTCTCGGGGTAACTTCGTCACAGGCGATCATCGGTCCACCGCTTCCGCCGTCGCATGAGGCGTTTGCCTCAAATGGCAAACTCCGCCAGCGGGTATGCGCCCGGAAATGAGCTAGTCAGAATTGCCTAGAGCGCGGCGCCGAAAAATGAGGCAAATGACCTATAGGCGAGCGCGCGCACGCGGCGGACACTGAGCACATGAAGCGATATCTGACGCTGGGTTACGGCGCCGCGGCGTACCTGCTCTTCCTCGCGGCCTTCTTGTATCTCATTGGTTTCGTGGGCAACTTCGCGCTGCCACGAAGCGTCGACCGTGGGCTCGCCGCGCCCCTCGCCGAGGCGGCGCTGATCAACGCGGCGCTGGTCGCCGCGTTCGGGGTGCAGCACAGCGTGATGGCCCGCCCCGCGTTCAAGCGATGGTGGGCGCGCTTCGTGCCTCCGTCGATCGAGCGCAGCACCTACGTCCTGCTGTCGAGCGCGGTGCTGGCCCTGCTGTATTGGCAGTGGCGGACGATGCCGACGGTCATCTGGGACGTGCGAATGCCGGCGGCCCGCGCGCTGCTGTGGGTGCTGTTCTGGCTCGGCTGGGCGATCGCCCTGCTGGCGACGTTCCTGATCAACCATTTCGACCTGTTCGGGCTGCGGCAGGTGTATCTGGCGTCGCGCCACCGGCCCTACACCAGCATCGAGTTCCGCGTCCGGCTGCTCTACCGGGTGGTGCGCCACCCGCTGATGCTCGGGATGGTCATCGCGTTCTGGGCCGCACCCGTGATGACGGCCGGGCATCTGCTGTTCTCGGTCGGCATGACGATCTACATCCTGGTCGCCACCCAACTGGAGGAGCGCGACCTGGTCACGTCGCTCGGCGACCAGTACAGCGCCTACCGGCGCGAGGTGTCGATGCTGCTGCCGATTCCGCGCCGGCAGGCCGCGGGCGTGGCCCGGCAGGGCTGATCCCCGCGCACCGGTGACGGCGCCGCCGGCCGACCTGTCAGGATTGACGGTATGGATGTCAAGGAGGTGCTGCTGCCGGGCGTCGGCCTTCGCTACGAGTTCATCGACCACAAGGGCGATCGCATCGGCATCATCGCGCGGCGCAGCGGCGAATTCGACGTCGTCAGGTATGCCCGCGAGGATCCCGACGAAGCCCGGCCGATCCTGCACCTCAGCGACGAAGAGGCCGAGGCCGTGGCCCAGATCCTCGGGGCGCCGCGGATCGCCGAGCGGTTCACCGAGCTGGCCCGGGAGATTCCCGGACTCGAGACGGGTCAGGTCCACATCCTGGCGTCCAGCCCGTTCGTGGACCACCCGCTGGGCGACACCCACGCCCGCACGCGCACCGGGGCTTCCATCGTCGCGATCGTGCGCAACGAGGAAGTGCTCGCCTCGCCCGGTCCGGCCGAATTGCTGCATGCCCAAGACGTTTTGATCGTGATCGGTACCGAGGACGGCATCGCCGGCGTCGAGCAAATTATCGACAAGGGCTGAGCCGGTGCAGGTTTCGGGGACGCTGCTGCTAGAGCTCGGCGCCCTCCTGACGGCCCTGGCCATCGTGGGGGGCCTCGCCCGCCGGTTCGCGTTGTCTCCCATCCCCGTGTACCTGCTGGCCGGCCTGTCGCTGGGCAAGGGCGGGATTCTGCCGGTGGCGGCCGCGGGCGACTTCGTCACCACCAGCGCGCCCCTCGGTGTCGTGTTGCTGCTGTTGACGCTGGGCCTGGAATTCTCCGTGGCCGAATTCGCCAGCAGCATGCGCCACCACCTGCCGTCGGCGGGCGTGGACGTCGTCCTCAACGCCGCCCCCGGCGCGGTCGCCGGCTGGCTGCTGGGCCTGGACGGCGTCGCGATCCTCTGCCTGGCCGGCGTCACCTACATCTCCTCGTCCGGCGTCGTGGCCCGGCTGCTGGAGGATTTGCGCCGGATCGGTAACCGCGAGACGCCCTCGGTGCTGTCGGTGCTCGTGCTCGAGGATTTCGCGATGGCGGCCTACCTGCCGCCGTTCGCCGTGCTCGCGGCGGGCGGCGGATGGCTGCGCGCCGTCGTCGGCATGGCGGTGGCGATCGGCGCTCTGGTCGCGGCGTTCGCGGCGTCCTACCGCTGGGGCCACCATTTCGGCCGGCTGGTCGAGCACCCCGACTCCGAACAGTTGCTGCTGCGGGTGCTGGGCATCACCTTGATCGTGGCGGCGATGGCCGAATCGCTGCACGCGTCGGCCGCCGTGGGCGCGTTCCTGGTGGGCCTCACGCTGACCGGAGAAACCGCGGACCGGGCACGAAAGGTGCTCGGGCCGTTGCGCGATCTGTTCGCCGCCATCTTCTTCCTGGCGATCGGCTGGGCGGTCGACCCGCAGGAGCTGGTGCCGATGCTCCCGGTGGCGCTCGCGCTTGCCGCGGTGACCGCCGCAACCAAGGTGGCCACCGGGATGTTCGCCGCCCGGCGCGACGGGGTCGCCCGGCGCGGGCAGCTGCGCGCGGGCACCGCCCTGATCGCGCGCGGCGAGTTCTCCCTGATCATCATCGGGCTGGCGGGCACGTCCATTCCCGCGGTCGCCGCGCTGGCGACGTCCTACGTCTTCATCATGGCGATCGCCGGGCCGGTGCTGGCCCGCTACACCGGGGGGCCGCTGGCACCCAGCCATGGCGCCTTGCCCTGACGGTCACCCGATGTGCAGCGCGACCACCAGCCAGCGTCCGCCGGCGCCCACCCGCTCGACGCGGCAGGCGAGGGCGTGGATGCGGCGCCCGCGGCTGTACGAGCCGCATACCTCGGCCGCGGACTCCGGGTCCCGGTGCCCGGCGGGCTGCAGGCGTAGCCGTCGCAGCACCGCGGCGCCCTCGTGACCGGTGAGCGAGTGGCCCACCGAGACAACGGAATCCACCAGGCTGGGGGCCAGCAGGGGGCGCAGCTGGGCCGCCGGGCGGCGGCGGTCGATGACCTCCAGCACCCGGCGCAGCGCGGCGTCGGC
>NZ_GG770553.1:1855853-1886387 GCF_000164135.1 Mycobacterium parascrofulaceum ATCC BAA-614
CAGCGGCCGGGATGGCTGCCGGCACGCGGGAACGGCGCGCGGCACGTCGAGCGCCGGGGGTTCGTAGTCGACGACCGGCGAGACGGCGAAGGCGTCGGGCGGATCCGCGACGGGGCTGGTGTTCAACGCGCACTCTCCAACTCTTCGGTGCAACCGGAAGCCCGCTGGAGAGTGGCAGGCAGTGGCCATCATGGCACAACTCGCGGCCGCGCGTACCCGCGCTCGTCCGGGGCCCGGCGGAGGCGATTACCGTGGGGCGGGACATTCCCTTAGGCAGCAGGGCGACGAGGCGACGAGGAGGACAGCGCCCTATGGTGACCCGGTTGTCCCCATCGGACGCGTCGTTCTTTCGGCTGGAGAACACGGCCACCCCGATGTACGTCGGATCGCTGTCCATCCTGCGCCGCCCGCGCGCGGGATTGAGCTACGAGACGGTGCTGGCCACCGTCGAACAGCGGCTGGCCCAGATCCCGCGCTACCGGCAGAAGGTGCGCGAGGTGCGGGTCGGCTCGGCCCGCCCGGTGTGGGTCGACGACGGCGACTTCGACATCACCTACCACGTCCGGCGCTCCGCGCTGCCCTCCCCGGGCAGCGACGAACAGCTGCACGAGCTGATCGCCCGGCTGGCCGCCAGGCCGCTGGACAAGTCGCGGCCGCTGTGGGAGATGTATCTGGTCGAGGGCCTGTCCAAGAACCGGGTCGCCCTCTACACCAAGTCGCATCAAGCCCTCGTCAACGGCATGACCGCGCTGGAGATCAACCACGTCATCGCCGACCGCACCAAGCGCCCGCCGTCGTTTCCCGAGGACATCTGGGTTCCCGAACGCGACCCGGGCAACGCGCGGCTGATGTTCGGGGCCGTCGGCGACTGGTTCGTCGTGCCGGGCGCGCAGCTGCAGGCCGTCGGGTCGGCCATCGGCGGGCTGGTGACCGCCCCCGGCGAAATCGTCGCGACCGGCCGTCGGGTCCTCGACTTCGCCCGCAACGTGGCGCGCGGCACCGCGCCCAGCAGCCCGCTGAACGCCACCGTCTCGCGTCACCGGCGGTTCACTGTCGCGTGCGGCAACCTCGACGACTACCGGACGGTGCGCGCGGTACGACTGCGACGTCAACGACGTGGTGCTCGCCGTCATCGCCGGTGCCCTGGGCAACTGGCTGATGTCGCGCGGGGTGGCGGTGTCGCCGACCGCCACGGTGCGGGCCATGGCGCCGCTGTCCATCTACGCCGACGGCCAGCTCGACGCGACCGGGCCCGGCCAGGCCATCAGCCAGGTGATGCCGTTCCTGGTCGACCTGCCGGTGGGGGAGCCGAACGCGGTGGTGCGGTTGTCGCAGATCGCGCACGCGACCGAGTCCAACCCGACGGCCGCCCGCCTGGTGGACGCCAGGACCATCGTCACGCTGTCCGGATTCGCGCCGCCCACCTTGCACGCCATGGGCATCCGGGTCGCCACCAGTTTCCCGAGCTTTTCCCGGCGGACGTTCAACCTGTTGATCACCAACGCGCCGGGGGCCCAGTCGCAGATGTACGTCGCCGGCACCAAGCTGCTGGAGACCTACGCGGTGCCGCCACTGCTGCACAACCAGGCGCTGGCCATCAGCGTGACGTCCTACAACGGCATGCTGTATTTCGGCATCAACGCCGACCGTGAAGCGATGAGCGACGTCGAGCTGCTGCCCGGCCTGCTGAGCCAATCGCTCGAGGAATTGCTGGAAGCTTCCCGCTCGTAGTCGGAGGTGAAACTTGCTGCCTGGATCTATCATCCGTTGATATGAGCATCGCGACCAAAGACGGCGAGTCCGCGAAGGCACACACAAAGAAATCGCCGCCCGTGCGGAAGGTGCCCGACGCGGTATACCGAGCTGAATTGTTCAGGCTGCAAACGGAATTCGTCACGCTGCAGGAGTGGGTTCGGCACACCGGCGCCCGCGTCGTGGTCATCTTCGAAGGCCGCGACGGAGCGGGCAAGGGTGGAACCATCAAGCGGATCACCGAATACCTGAACCCACGGGCCGTCCGCATCGCGGCACTGCCCGCGCCGACGGAGCGGGAGCGCGGACAGTGGTACTACCAGCGCTATATCGCCCATTTACCCGCCAAAGGGGAGATCGTGCTGTTCGATCGGTCGTGGTACAACCGCGCCGGTGTCGAGAAGGTCATGGGATTCTGCACGCCCCAGGAGTACGTGTTGTTCTTGCGGCAGACGCCGATCTTCGAGCAGTTGCTGATCGACGAGGGGATCCTGCTCCGCAAATATTGGTTCTCGGTTTCCGAGGCCGAACAGCTGCGCCGGTTCAGGGCTCGGCTGAATGACCCTGTGCGGCAATGGAAACTGTCCACCATGGACCTGCAATCGGTCTACCGATGGGAAGAATATTCGCGGGCTAAGGACGAGATGATGGTGCACACCGATACCTCGTTCAGCCCTTGGTATGTAGTGGAATCGGATATCAAAAAGCACGCGCGGCTGAACATGATGGCCCATTTGTTGTCCACGATCGACTACCACGACGTGGAACGGCCGAAGATCAAACTGCCCAAACTTCCGCTGCCTGCCGTCAGTTACCAGCGCCCGCCGCGCGACCTGGCGACGTATGTCGACGACTACGCGGCCACGTTGATCGGGGATTGAGCCATCCAGGTTTACATTCCGGCCACGCTGGCCATGTTGCAGGGGTTGGTCGCTGACGGCTTGTTGCGGCCCGTCAACGGGACCGCGTTCGCCCTGACGCCGATGTTGCGCGAGGCGTACGCCGAGGGCGACGACGACGAGCTCGCCGAGGTCGCGTTGCGCGAGGCGGCGCTGGCGTCGCTGCGCCTGCTGGCGGACTCCGAAGCCGCCGGCGCCGGATCTCCGCCGCCGCGGCGCGCGGTGCTGGCCGCCGAGGTCGGCGACGTCACCTTCCGGCCCGACCTCGACGACGCCGTGGTGAGGCTCGCCGGGCCCGTCGCGCTGGAGGACGTGATCGCCGCCTACGTCGACAACGCGGACGCCGAGCCGGCCGTGACCAAGGCGATCGAGGCCATCGACGCCGCCGACCTGGGCGACGAGGACGCGGAGCTGATCGTCGGCGACGCGCAGGACCACGACTTGGCGTGGTACGCCAACCAGGAGTTGCCGTTCCTGCTCGAGCTGCTCTGACCAGCCCGGCGACGGTGTGTGCGGCGTAGCCGTCCATCGGGCGATCAATCACGCCGGATGTGACCCTTTCCGGGCCGCGGCGCTAGCTACGGAACCGTAGGTTACGGTACCGTAGGTTTCGTGAGGCCCCAGGAATCGACCACAATGGTGAGTGCAACCAAGACGCCGCGTAGTGAGCAGGAGCTTCCGCTGGGTAGACGTAACCCCTCGATCGTGGGCAACGTCGTCGACACCAAGCGACCCGTTGTCGCGGGTGCGGACCGGCATCCCGGGTGGCACGCGCTGCGCAAGCTGGCCGCACGCATCACGACGCCGCTGCTGCCCGACGACTATCTGCATCTGGCCAACCCGCTGTGGTCGGCGCGCGAGCTGCGGGGTCGCATCCTCGAGGTGCGCCGCGAGACAGAGGATTCCGCGACCCTGGTGATCAAGCCGGGTTGGGGCTTCAACTTCGACTACCAGCCGGGCCAGTACATCGGTATCGGCCTGCTGGTCGACGGGCGCTGGCGCTGGCGGTCGTATTCGCTGACGTCCAGTCCCGCCAAGACGTCGGGATCCGGCTCCGCGCGCACGGTCACCATCACCGTCAAGGCGATGCCGGAAGGGTTCCTGTCCACCCACCTGGTGGCGGGCGTCGAGCGGGGGACCATTGTCCGGCTGGCCGCGCCGCAGGGCAATTTCGTGCTGCCCGACCCCGCGCCGTCGTCGATCCTGTTCCTCACCGCCGGCTCCGGCATCACGCCGGTGATGTCGATGCTACGAACATTGTTGCGCCGCAACCAGATTGGTGACATCGTGCACGTGCATTCGGCGCCCACCGAATCGGACGTGATGTTTCGCACCGAGCTGGCCGCGCTGGCCGCCGACCATCCGGGCTACCGCCTGGCGCTGCGGGAAACCCGCACCCAGGGTCGTCTGGACCTGGCGCTGCTCGACCACGAGGTGCCGGACTGGCGCGAACGGCACACCTGGGCCTGCGGACCCGAGGGCATGCTGACCCAGGCCGAGAAGATCTGGTCGGCCGCGGGGGCCGGCGACCGACTGCACCTGGAACGCTTCGCGGTGACCAAGGCCGCACCGGCGGGCGCCGGCGGAACGGTCACTTTCGCCCGCAGCGGTCGCGCCGTCGCGGCGGACGCCGCCACGTCGTTGATGGACGCGGGCGAGGGCGCCGGCGTGCAGATGCCTTTCGGCTGCCGAATGGGTATATGTCAGTCATGCGTCGTGAACCTGATGGAGGGTCACGTGCGTGATCTGCGCACCGGCGCCGAGCACGACCCGGGCACGCGGATTCAGACCTGCGTGTCGGCCGCTTCCGGCGATTGTGTGCTCGACATCTAAATGCTACTCACAGGTAACCTACGCATTCGTAGGTTACGATAGCGTAGGTCTGGACCTGGTTTTGGGACGGACAAATCGACCGTAGGGAGGAAGACGATGGCGATCACCGACGTCGACGTATTCGCCCATCTGACGGACGCCGACATCGAGAACCTGGCCGTCGAACTGGACGCCATCCGCCAGGACATTGAGGACTCGCGCGGCGAGCGGGACGCCCGCTACATCCGCCGCACCATCGCGGCGCAGCGCGCGCTGGAGGTTTCCGGCCGGCTGCTGCTGGCCGCGAGTTCGCGCCGCTCGGCGTGGTGGGCGGGAGCCGTCACCTTGGGCGTGGCCAAGATCATCGAGAACATGGAGATCGGCCACAACGTCATGCACGGCCAGTGGGACTGGATGAACGACCCGGAGATCCACTCCACCACGTGGGAATGGGACATGAGCGGGTCGTCCAAGCACTGGCGCTACACCCACAACTTCGTGCACCACAAGTACACGAACATCCTCGGGATGGACGACGACGTCGGCTACGGCCTGCTGCGCGTCACCCGTGACCAGCGCTGGAAGCGCTTCAACCTGCTCAACCTGGTCTACAACACGATGCTCATGCTGCTGTTCGAGTGGGGCGTCGGCCTGCAGCACGTGGAGCTCGGCAAGATCGTCAAGAAGCGGATGGATCACGACGACGCCCGGCAGCGGGTGGACGAGTTCCTCGCCAAGGCCGGCCGACAGGTGGTCAAGGACTACGTCGCGTTCCCCGCGCTGACCGCGCTCTCGCCCGGGGCGACCTACGCGTCCACGCTGAAGGCCAACGCGCTCGCCAACGTGATCCGCAACGTGTGGGCCAACGCGGTCATCTTCTGCGGCCATTTCCCCGACGGCGCAGAGAAATTCACCAAAACCGACATGATCGGCGAGTCCAAGGGCCAGTGGTACCTGCGCCAGATGCTGGGCAGCGCCAACTTCGAGGCCGGCCCCGCGCTGCGCTTCATGAGCGGGAACCTGTCCCACCAGATCGAACACCACCTGTTCCCGGATCTGCCGAGCAATCGGTACGCCGAGATCGCGGTGCGGGTGCGCGAGGTCTGCGACAAGTACGACTTGCCTTACACCACAGGCTCATTCCTGCTGCAGTACGCCAAGACGTGGCGGACCCTGGCCAAGCTGTCGCTGCCGAACTCCTACTTGCGCGACACCGCCGACAACGCGCCGGAGACGCGCAGCGAGCGGATGTTCGCCGAGCTCGAGCCCGGTTTCGCGGGCACCGACCCGGAGACCGGCCGCCGGCGCGGGCTGAGGACGGCGATCGAGACCGTACGCGGCTGGCGACGCACCAAGCGCGCGCAGCGCGAGGCGCGCCGGGCGGTCGGCGGCGCGGACGACCTGGCGGCCTAGCCTTTCGTCGCCGAACGTGCACTCAGGGCGGTATTTCGGCTTGTTTTTCGCCGTGAGTGCACGTTCGGCGCAGCGGCGGGGGTAGCCGCCCTCGCGCAGGGCCGGCCGCCATACTGGGATGCGTGCAGGTGTTCGTCGGATCGCAGGTGTCGCACTGGGACTTCCCCCGCAGCACGGCCAGCGTCGCGCTGATGACCGAGTTCGGTTGCGAGAATGGGCTTGCCGTGGCCGACGTGCTCGAGGGCACCGGCCTGTCGGAGGCCGACCTGCGCGACCACAACCGGATGATCGTGGGGCGCCAGGAGCTGGCGGTGGTGACCAACCTGGTGAAACTGCTGGGTGACCCGGCCGACCTCGGGGTGCGGGTGGGCGGCAGTTATCACGTCGGGTCGCTGGGCATCTTCGGTTTCGCCTGCCTGACCAGTTCGACGCTGGGCGACGCCGTCCGGTTCGCGGCCCGCTACTACGAGCTCAGCTACGGTTTTTGTCTGCCGACCGTCACGGTGGCGGGCCCGGTGGCGGCGATGCGCCTCGACCTGCCCGACGTGACCGGTCCGGTGGCGGAGTTTCTGGTGCGCCGCGATCTGGCGGCGATCGCCCGGGTGATGGCCGAACTGCTGGGCCGGCCCGTCCCGTTCACCGCGATCGAGTTCGCCGGGCCGGCGCCCGCTTCGGGTGATGCGTTGGCGCGCAAGGCGTTCGGCGTGACGCCGGGTTACGGCGCGCCGGCCAATGTGGCGCGGTGGCCGGCCGCCCTGTTGGGCGACCCGCTCCCGCAGGCCAGCGAGATGACCGTGGCCATGTGCGAGCAGCAGTGCCGCGCCCTGCTCGAACGCCGCCGCCAGCGGACCGGCGTGGCGCAGCGCGTCCGCGAGCGGCTGGCCTCCATCGACGGCGAACCCCACACGATCACGGCCGTCGCCCGGCAACTGGCGATGAGCGAGCGCACGCTGCGACGGCGCCTGGCCGAGGAGAACACGACTTTCCGGGATCTGGTCGAGGAGGTGCACCGGGTCCTCGCCGAGGAACTGCTGGCGACGGGCGCGCTGTCCGTCGAGGACGTCGCGCTGCGGCTGGGCTACGCCGAGGCGACGAGTTTCATCGCCGCCTTCAAGCGGTGGACGGGCACGACGCCCGCGCGCCATCAGCGTTCGGTCGCGCCCCGCGCGCGGCTGGTTGCCGTCTGAGCGTGGCCGGAATCATGGATTTGCCGTCCGCAATCGGCTGCCGGTGACCCGCCGCCCGCCCCTACCGTTGCTTCATGACTTCGCCCACTCGCAAGCCTCGCGTCCTGGTCATCGGCGCCGGGTTCGGTGGCCTCGCGGCCGCCCACGAGCTGTCCAGGGACGGTCTCGCCGACGTGACGGTGCTGGAGAAGGCCGACGGCATCGGCGGCGTCTGGCGGGAGAACACCTATCCCGGCGCCGCCTGCGACGTTCCGTCCAACCTGTACTCGTACTCGTTCGCCCGGAAGACCGACTGGGGGCGGCGGTACGCCGAGCAGCGCGACATCCTCGGCTACATCCACGACACCGCCGACCGGTTCGGCCTGCGCAAGCTGGTCCGGACCGGGGTCGAGGTCACCTCGGCACGCTACGACGATCCCTCCGCCAGCTGGCGGGTGGAGACGTCGACCGGCGAAACCTTCGAGGCCGACGTGCTGGTGCCCGCCGTGGGCCAGCTGTCGCGCCCGGCGCTCCCGAACATTGCGGGGCTCGACACCTTCGCGGGCCCGTCCTTCCACTCGGCGCAATGGCGCCACGACGTCGACCTGGCCGGCAAGCGGGTCGCGGTGCTCGGCACCGGCGCGTCGGCGATCCAGTTCGTCCCGCGCATTCGCCGGGTCGCCGGGCGCGTCACCGTCTTCCAGCGCTCCGCCCCGTATGTCATCCCGAAGCCGGACCGCGCCTACACCGACGCGCACCACGCGGCGTTTCGCACCGTGCCGGGGTTCGCCGCGGCCATGCGCGCGTTGATTTGGGAGATCTCGGAGTTCTTCGGCCTCGCGCTGACCAAGGTCGCCCCGCTCGCCCGGGTGATCGGCGTCGTCGCGGCGGTGAACCTCAAGCGCCACATCAAGGATCCCGTGCTGCGGGCCAAGCTCACGCCCGACTACCCGATCGGCTGCAAGCGCGTGCTGTTCAGCAGCGACTGGTACCCGGCGCTGGCGTGTGACAACGTCGACGTCGAGACGCAGGCGATCACCGAGGTGACGGCGACCGGCGTGCGCACCGCCGACGGCGTCGTGCACGAGGTGGACGTCATCGTCTACGGCACCGGGTTCAAGGCGACCGAATTCCTCGCGCCGATGACGGTCACCGGCCGCCACGGGCGCGACCTGCAGTCCGAGTGGGCGCAAGGTGCGCGCGCCCATCTGGGCATGGCCGTGCCGGGCTTCCCGAACATGTTTTTGATCTACGGCCCGAACACCAACCTGGGCAGCAGTTCGATCATCCTGATGATGGAGCAGCAGGCCCGCTACATCCGCCAGATCACCGAAGAGCTCGCCCGCGGGGGCGTGGCGCGCGCGTTCGAGGTCCGGGCCGCCGTGGAGCAGGCCTACGACGCGGAGGTCCAGTCTCGCCTGGACGCCGGCGTGTGGACCACCTGCGACTCCTGGTATCGCGCTTCCTCGGGCCGGGTCACCACCAACTGGCCCGGACTGGTGCACGAATACCAGCGCCGCACCAGGACGGCGGTGCTCAGCGACTACGAGGTGGTCCTGCCCGAACGGGCGGCCGAGGAAGTCGGCGCCTGACGCCGCGGCTGGGACTACGCTCGCAAACATGCTCGCAGCGTTCGGATTCGAAACCCTCGGTGTGGTCGTCGGAGACATGTTCTTCGTCGACCCGCGCCCGCTCGAAGGCCAGGAAACCCCGGAGCGGGGGGTCAGGCTGGAACTGCGCCTGGTCGACCGGGATCAGCCGCAGGGGTCGATCTACGCCGGCGTCCCGATCGCCTTCAACCGTCCGGTGTGGCGGGTGGACCTGTTCGGCTCCACCGAGAGCCCGCCCGGGACGCTGGACCGCGCCCATCACCACCCGAAATTCGACGGGTGGGAGCCCGGGCGGCGGCATTTCGTTCCCGAGCTGTCGGCCGACCCCGTCGCCTGGCTGGCCGGGCAGCTGGCCGACCCGGCCGCCGTGCTGGCCCGGGCGGGCGTCGACCCCGATGAGGTGAGCGACGCCGACAAGGCCGGGCTGGCCGCGGCGGCGCCGGAGATCGTGGCCGCGGTGAAGCGGATGCTCGACGGCGTGCGGGACGGTGAGCTGGCCCCGACGCCGGCCGAGCCGGTGGCCGCGGCCCGCACCGGCTGGCTCTAGCGAGTCACTGCCCGTCCCGGCCCTGCCGGGTAGGGTTCATTTGCCGCACTGGGTGTTCGAGCGGCTTATCGGTGATCAGCCGACGCTTGCGGTTACCGGTCGCGCGGCCCACTCCCTGATCGCCGGCGCCAGCCACCGCCGGAGGTAACCACGAAGTTCGTCCGCGTCGCGCGGTGGGTCGCTGGGGTTGGACATGAAGGAGTGCACCGCGCGGAGCGCCCATTCGACCAACTCATCCAACGCTTGCGACGCGACCGGCGTTCGCTCCCAGTCGACGGACGTGTGTTCGACCAGAACCTGCTGTCCGATGCGACGCGCCGTCTCGGACGTGACGCTGCGCAGCAGCGCGTGCGACGGCTCTTCGAGAAGAAGCCGAAGGTACGGCTCGTTGGGCACTTCGGTGACGGTGAGGACGATGCCCTCGACGACGGCCTCCGCGACGTCGTCAATCGTCTTCAGGCGTTCGGCCATGGTCTTCAGGAACCTGCGCGTGCCTTCAGTGGCGGCCGCTCGCAATAACGCTGTGGTGCTGGGAAAGTACCGGTACACCGTCTTCCTGCTGACCCCGAGTTCGGCCGCGACGTCGGCGATGGTGGTCTGTCCGCCGCGGCGTCGCACGCAGCGGTCGGCCGCCGCCACGATCCGCGCGGCGGCATCCTCGTCGCTGGTCGGCGGTTCTCCCCGCCATCCGTGGGTCCGCATATCTGCAAAGGTAATCGAGGCTGGACATCGGCGATACAACCTTGCTAAACATGTATCGTCAAGCTTTCGGTAAGTGCGTATGTTCTTGTGCGTGTGCCAGTGATGAGGACGCCCGATAATGAGCGGTCAATGCAGCGACGACATCGAACGCATCGCCAACCGCTTAGGGTTCAGCTGTGAGCACGCCTCGCCATGGGTGACTCTGAGAAGTCCCTTCGGACTGGCGAATTGGACGCTGCCCGTACTCGAATTGTTGGTCGTCGCGGGCGCGGTGCTGGCGCTCTGGTGGGCGATTCGCCGGCTACGCCGTGACAGGGACCCCGCCAACATCGTGATCTGGTTCGCCACGGTCGTCTACCTCCTCATCGTCGAGCCGCCCCTGTACTTTCCCGCCGCCTTCGGCACCGACGACACCGTCGGTGCGGTCTTCGTGCACAACGTCTTCACGGTCCAGTTCATGTACGACCGGTTGCCGGTCTACATCGTCGCGCTTTACCCGGCGATGATGACTCTGGCGTACGAAGTGGTCCGTAGTTTGGGCGTATTCCGAGACTGGGGCTCCTACGTCGGCGCCGTGTGCGTGGGCGTCACCCACCAGTGCTTCTACGAAATCTTCGACCAGTTGGGTCCGCAACTGCGCTGGTGGGCATGGAACACCGACAACGCGATCAACCAACCGATGTTGGCCTCGGTGCCGATGAGTAGCGTCTTGCTCTTCGCCACCGTTGGGCCGGCCTGCGTCGCTTTGTTCACACAACTCCTGGTGACTCGTCCCATCGAACGTGGCCGAGTGCTGAGTCGAATCGCATTGACCGCCCGCACATTCGGCGTGGCGGTGTTGGTGCCGGTTGGCTTGGTTGTCGCCAACATTCCGATTCTGCTGGTCGGCGGCGACCGTCCGGACAGTACGCTGCGACGGGCGGTGTACTTCGTCCTCCTCGCCGCGTTCGCCGTGGTGGCGATCCCGGTGCTGTGGCGTCAGTGGCGCAACTCGGCGTTCACCCCCAACGCGCGCAATCCTTTCGTCGGCGTCTTCGGCTCCGCGTTCCTGATCGTGCTCGGAGCGCTGTGGTGGTCGGCCATGCCCGCCTACCTGAACGCCTCCAACGGCATCACGCCCGACGGAACGCGCACCGGCAGCTTGAGCTACGTGCTGGCGTGCTTCCTGCTTGCGATCGCACTGACCGTGTCGGTGACGATCCGCAGCCCATCGGCTCTGCTGCGTCGACCGCGGCAGACCCGGCACGGGGTGGCGCCGTGACCGAACTGGAAATTCGACGCATGCGTTTCGACCTGGACGGCGACGTGCCATTCAACTGGAACGCGGACAACCCCGCCTTTTCCACCTACATGAACATGGTCTCGATCATGGCGATCTGCTTCGAAAAGATGATCGTCTCCACCGTGCGAGAGGCCATGCCGCACATCGCCGACCCCGTGGTCGCTGACGAAGCGGAGGCCTTCTTGCGGCAGGAGGCCCAACACGCCAACGCGCACCGCCAGCATCTCCGAGCCCTGATCCTAAAGCATCCCGGCCTACAGGAGACGCTCGACGAGGCCGTCGCCTCGTATGACCACCTGACGGATACAACCCCGCTGAAGTTCAGACTGGCCTACATCGCGGACCTGGAAGCAACTTTCACGCCGTTCTTCAAAATGTTGCTCGATAACGAGGCGACACTTTTTCGTCCCGGTGACGAACGAGTGGCGTCGCTGCTGATGTGGCACTTCGTCGAAGAGGTCGAACACCGTAGCTCGGCGCTGGTCGTTTACGACGCGGTGGTCAACGACAAGCTGTACCGAATGCGCGTGCTGCCCCGCGTCGTCCGACACCTGCTGCACGTCTCCACCCGCCTGTTGGAAAGCCTCAACGTTGGCGTCCCGCTATCCGAACGTGGGGTGGATGCACGCGATTTCACTCCGTTGCGGGGCATCCGGGCCAGGATGCGTGACCGCATATGCAAACGCGGCAAGACTGCTTCGCAGCGCGTGAAGCCGGCGCTGAACACGGTGCCGTGGCGGCAAAAGCTCTCCGCTTTCGCGCGGGTGATGATGAGCCAAACGCCGTTACATGATCCTGCAAACGAACCGCTCCCGAAGTTCGCGGACGCCTGGTTCCGGCGTTACAACCAGGGCGATGACGTTTGCCACTGGTACTCCAGCCAACTCGCCAATTAGCCGCGGGCGCGGAGCTGTTCGTTCAGGAGCCGCTGGTCACCTTGTCGGCCAGCGAGGACAGCTTGGCGTCGAGTTGTTCCGCGGCGGCGAGCAATTCGGGATTGGGCTCGACGACCATCAGCGACGACGGCTTGACGTAGGTCAGGCTGCTGCCGGCGGGCTCCTCCAGGATCAGGAGTTCGACCGGGGCGAACAGGCCCGCGGTCAGGTCGTGACGCAGCATCGTGATCGCGATCAGCGGGTTGCCGAGGATGACGCGGATCGCCTTGCGCTCGATGCCGGCCTTGGTGATCCACCCCCCGTGGTCGACCAGGCCGAACAACATGAATCCGCTTGGCCCGAGGTGAGATTCAATCCGCCTCCGGTAGGAATCCCAGCTGTCGGTCGTGGTCACGATGTCGTTGATGGGGACGGGCCGCTCGCCGATGTCGGCCAGCAGGGCGGCGAGCAACTCGTCGTAGCCCTTGGCGCTGTCACAGCGCACCCGCACGCCCTCGAACGGGGTCTCGGTCATAATTTCCCCGTCCTCATATCCTCGCCGATCTTCAGGATCGGAGTCCGGTTCTCCGGTTGCACCCTCTCCCAGAGGCCTCCCTTTCCCAGCGCTCTTCCCCGCTCGTCTTCTCTGCGGAACCATTCCTCGGCATTCCGGATCCGGTTCGGGTGAATTTGATCGAGCAGGTCGTAATCGCGTTTGACGACTCCGTATTTCCACAGATTCCAGAATCCCGTGAAGTTGTCCCGGACGTTCATGGTGCTCTTGTCGCTGGAGTCCGCGTTGTACCCGGCGGGCTGATCCGCGAGCCTGCCGAGCGCGCCATCTCTCCAGTACGTGTCCAAATCCGTGTCGACGTAACGCGCCGGGTGTCCGGTGACCTTCTCGAACGCCCTGGCAAGATCCGCATAGGCGATATGGTCGATAGCGACTTCGAGATCCATGCCGTTCGCGCGGTCGGGATGGTCGAAGATCCACCGGACGTAATGCCCGCAATCTTCGAGAGCCACATGAGGCACGGCACCCGCACCGAGCGGAACCCGCCACGTCACGACACCATCCTCGACGGAAGGTGCCATGGGCGTCCCGGGTGAGATCACCATCTCGATGTACGGACCCGACGTGAAGACCGCCGCTCCCATCCGGGAGCGATTCACCTGGTTCTGGAACAGGATCCACTCGCCCACCCGGCCCTTGCCGTCATAGTGGCCGGTGCGGAATCGAGAGTCGTATCCCGACTTCTTGAGCCCGTAGTCAAGGTTCGCATAGACGAAGAATTTGATTCCTTCCTCGACCGCTATCTCGTAACTGCGGATGGCCCAATACATCTCGGTTTTCTCGCCGGTGTTGAACCCGTCGATGTTGACGAATGCCGCATCGCAACCGCGGAATCCTTCCCGCAGGATCGCCTCGTCGGCGAATGAGCCTTCCAGCACGGACACGTTGTCGAGGGCCAGGAGCTCCTTGGCCCGCCGCGAGCCGGGGTCGCGGCTGAGGAATCGAACGGAATATTTCTTGTCGGCGACCAGGGCGCGGATGACGGGCATGCCCTGGGCTCCGGTGCCGCCGACGACAAAGACTCTCGAGCTGCTGGGCGACGACATCGTCGTTAACCCAGCCGCTCGATGATCGTCGCGTTGGCCATGCCGCCGCCCTCGCACATCGTCTGCAGCCCGTACCGCCCGCCGCGCTGCTCGAGAGCGTTGACCAGCGTGGTCATGATGCGGGCGCCGCTGGCGCCCAGCGGGTGGCCGATCGCGATGGCGCCGCCGTTGACGTTGGTCTTGGCCAGGTCGGCGCCGGTGTCGTGTGCCCAGGCGAGCACCACGGGCGCGAAGGCCTCGTTGACCTCGAACAGGTCGATGTCGGCCAGCGTCAAACCGGCCCGCCGCAGCACCTTTTCGGTGGCCGGGATGACCCCGGTCAGCATGTAGAGCGGATCGGAGCCGACCACGGTGGTGGTGTGGATGCGGGCCAGCGGGCGCAGCCCAAGCTTGCTCGCGACGTCGCTGGTCGTGATCAACACCGCGGCACTGCCGTCCGAGAGCGGCGAGGAGTTGCCGGCGGTGATCTCCCAATTGATCTGCGGGAAGCGGGCTTCCATTGCCTCGCTGTAGAACGCCGGCCGCAAACCCGCCAGCGTCTCGACCGTGGTGCCGGGCCGGATGAATTCGTCGGTGGACAGGCCGGCGATGGGGATCAGCTCCTTGTCGAACAGGCCGTCCTTGGTGGCGCGGGCCGCCTTGTCGTGGCTGCGGGCGGAGAACTCGTCGAGCTGGGTGCGCGAGAAGCCCCAGCGCGCCGCGATCAGTTCGGCGCTGATGCCCTGCGGCACCAGCCCGTCGGGGTAGCGCCGCGTCATGTCCGCACCGAAGGGATTGCTGCCCGGCAGCACCGAGGTGCCCATCGGGACGCGGCCCATCGACTCCACACCGGCGGCGACGACGACGTCGTAGGCGCCGGAGAGCACGCCCTGGGCGGCGAAGCTGATGGCCTGCTGGCTGCTGCCGCACTGGCGGTCGATCGTGACGCCGGGAACCGACTCGGGGAATCCGGCGCCCAGCAACGCATTGCGCGCGATGTTGACCGCCTGGTCGCCGACCTGGGCGACGGCGCCGGCGATGACGTCGTCGACCTGCGCGGGGTCCACACCGGTGCGCGCGACCAGCTCGCGCAGGCTGTGGGCGAGCAGGTCGGCGGGCAGCACGTCGTGCAGCGCGCCGCCCGGCTTGCCCTTGCCGATCGGGGTGCGGACGGCCCCGACGATCACGGCGTCGCGGTTCATGGCTCCTCCTCGAGCTGAGTATTAACTCCTATACCCAGCTATAACACCTAGGTACACTGAATGCAACCTAGATCGGAGGGTGATCTGCGTGACAATGCTGCAGGGGCCGCTGGCCGACCGTGAGGCCTGGTCGGCGGTCGGCGAGTGTGCGATCGAGAAGACCATGGCGGTCGTCGGGACGAAATCCGCGATGCTGATCATGCGCGAGGCGTACTACGGCACGACCCGGTTCGACGACTTCGCCCGCCGGGTGGGCATCACCAAGGCGGCCACCTCGGCGCGGCTGTCCGAGCTGGTCGAGCTCGGCCTGCTGACACGCCGGCCCTATCGGGAACCCGGGCAGCGCAGCCGCGACGAGTATGTGTTGACCGAGGCGGGGATCGAGTTCATGCCGGTGGTCTGGGCGCTGTTCGAATGGGGCCGACGACACCTGCCGGGCCGCAACCGGCTCCGGCTGACGCATCTGGGCTGTGGCGCCGATGCGGAGGTGCAAATACGGTGCAGCGAAGGGCATCTGGTGCCGCCCGACGAACTGGGCATGCGGCTGGCTAAGCCTGGTTGAGCGCGGCCAGCAGGCGGCGGGCGGCGGCCACCCGGCGCGCCGCGGGCCCGGACAGCGCGTCGAGCGCACATTCGGGGTCGGCCGGCGGGCCCATGTGGCCGCAGCCGCGCGGGCAGTGCTCGATCGCGCCGGCCAGATCCGAGAAGGCCATCAGCACGTCGTCGGGCTCGATGTGCGCCAGCCCGAACGACCGGATGCCGGGGGTGTCGATCACCCAACCCGACGTCGCCAGTGGCAAAGCGACCGACTGGGTGGAGGTGTGCCTGCCCCTGCCGATGTCGGTGACCTCGCCGACGGCCCGTTCCGCCTCGGGCACAAGGCGATTCACCAACGTGGACTTTCCGACGCCCGAATGCCCGAGCAGCACGGTGATTTTGCCGGCGAGCAGATCGGCCACCGCGAGCAGCGGATCGTCGCGGCCGGCGGCGACCACCGTCAGGTCCAGGTCCACAAAATGGGCGGCGAACGGCTCCGGCGGGGCGAGGTCGGTCTTGGTCAGGCACAGGATGGGCGTCAGCCCGCCGGCGAAAGCGGCGATCAGCGCCCGGTCGACCAGCCCGGTGCGCGGCGGCGGGTCGGCCAGCGCCACCACGATCAACAACTGGTCGGCGTTGGCGACCACCACCCGCTCGGTGGGATCGGTGTCATCGGCGGTGCGCCGCAACACCGTTCGCCGTTCGCCGCGCCGCACGATGCGTGCCAGCGTGTCCGTCCGCCCGGACAGGTCGCCGACGACGTCGACGTCGTCTCCCACCACGATCGGGGTACGGCCCAGTTCCCGGGCGCGCATGGCCGTGACCCGCCGGGTGGGGTCGCCGCCGAGCACGCATCCCCAGCGCCCGCGGTCGACGCTGACCACCATTGCGGCCTCGGCGTCGGCGTGCTCGGGACGAGTCTTGGTGCGCGGTCGCGAGCCCCTGCCGGAGCGGACCTTGACGTCGGACTCGTCGTAGTCGCCGGGCCTCAAATATCGGACTCCAGCATCCGCGCCCACAGCTCCGGAAACTCCGGCAGCGTCTTGGAGGTGGAGCCGATGTCGTCCACCTCGACCCCGGCCACCCGCAGCCCGACGATCGCGCCCGCCATCGCCATCCGGTGGTCGGCGTAGGCGCGCCAGACGCCGGCCCGCAGCGGTGTCGCGGTGATCACCAGGCCGTCTGGCGTTTCGGTGCAGTCGCCGCCCAGGCGGTTGATCTCGGCGCTCAGCGCGGCGAGCCGGTCGGTCTCGTGGCCGCGCAGGTGGCCGATGCCGGACAGGTGCGACACCGATCCCGGCTTGGCGAGCGCGGCCAGCGCCGCCACCGCGGGGGTCAGCTCGCCGACGGCGCGCAGGTCGACCTCGAAACCCGGGTAGTCGGCGCTACCCTGCACCTCGAGGAACGAATCACCCTGGGTGACAACGGCGTTCAGCTTGCCCAGCACGCTCAGGATGTGGTCCGCGGGCTGCACGCTGGCCGCCGGCCAGCCGGTGATGCGCACCGTTCCGCCGCTGACCACGGCCGCCGCCAGGAACGGCACCGCGTTGGTCAGGTCGGGCTCGACCTGCCAGTGCCGCGCCGCGACCGGGCCGGGGCGCACCCGCCACACGTTGGCAACCGAATCGTCGACGTCGACCCCGGCCTGCCGCAGCATCACCACGGTCATCGCGATGTGCGGCGCCGACGGCAGCGTCGCGCCGGTGTGCCGCACGGTCAGGCCCTCGGCGAACGACGGCGCGCACAGCAGCAGTCCCGAGACGAACTGCGAGGACGCCGAGGCGTCGATGTCCACGGTCCCGCCGGCGACCGAGCCGCCGCCGTGCACCCGGAACGGCAGGCCCGCGCCCTCGATCGGCACCCCCAGGCCGCGCAGCGCGTCGAGCAGCGGCGCGATGGGCCGCGCGCGGGCCTGCTCGTCGCCGTCGAACTCCACCACCGCCTCGGCCAGCGCCGCCAGCGGCGGGACGAAGCGCAGCACGGTCCCGGCCAGGCCGCAATCGACGCGCGCGCCCGGGCCCGGAGCGATCCGGCCGCCGACCGTCAGCTCGGACCCGGCGCCGTCGACGCGCAGGCCCAGCGTGCGCAGCGCGCCGATCATCAGGTCGGTGTCCCGGCTGCGCAGCGCGCCGCCGATGGTCGGGGTGCCCCGGCCCTGCGCGGCCGCCAGGGCGGCCAGCACAAGCGCCCGATTGGTCTGCGACTTCGAGCCCGGAACGGTCACGGTCGCGCGCACCGGTTGGGTCGCCGTCGGGGCCGTCCAGGTAGTCACGCGTCCATCATGGCGTGTCAGGGTCTTCTGCCACCAATGGGAGGTCGGTGGCTCTGCCACCATGGAAGGTATGTGCGGACGGTTCGCGGTCACCACCGATCCGGCGCTGCTGGCCCAGAAGATCAAGGCGATCGACGAGGCCACCGGCGCCTCGGAAGGTGCCGGGGCGCCCAACTACAACGTGGCCCCCACCTCGACCATCGCGACCGTCGTGAGCCGGCACGCCGACCCCGACGACGAGCCCACCCGCAGGGTGCGGCTGATGCGCTGGGGGCTGGTCCCGCCGTGGGCCAAGGCCGGCGAGGACGGGGCACCCGAGACCAAGGGCCCGATGTTGATCAACGCCCGCGCGGACAAGGTCACCACCTCGCCCGCGTTCCGTGCGAGCGCCAAGTCGAAGCGGTGCCTGATCCCGATGGACGGTTACTACGAATGGCGGGTCAACGACCCCGCCGCCGGTAAGAAGTCCCGCAAGACGCCGTTCTTCATGTACCGCGAGGACGGCGAGCCGCTGTTCATGGCGGGCCTGTGGTCGGTGTGGAAGCCGGCGAAGGAGGGCTCGCCGCTGCTGAGCTGCACGATCATCACCACCGACGCGCCCGGCGAGCTGGCCGAAATCCACGACCGGATGCCGCTGGTGGTGCCCGAGGGGGAGTGGGACCGCTGGCTGGACCCGGACGGTCCGATCGACCAAGCGCTGCTCACCCGGCCGCCCGACGTGCGGGGCATTCGCATGCGTGAGGTGTCGACGCTGGTCAACAACGTCCGCAACAACGGGCCGCAGCTACTCGAGCCTGCCGAACCGGAACCCGAGCAGGCGAGGCTGCTTTAGTTGCTGAGGACCAGCTTCCAGTTGCCGTTGACGTTGCGATCCGGGATGCACCAGAAGTTGTTCCAGTTTCCCGGGGTCGAGGCCTTCACGCCGGGCCCGGCGTCCTGGCAGGCCTGGCGGGTGGGGTAGTTGCCTTCGGTCTGGATCGTGTCGGCGTTGGAGATGCCCACACCGACGGTCATCAGCCCGGAAAAAGCCAGCACACCGGCCGCGACGATCGTCGCGCCGCGGGATCGCTTCGTCTTCATGGCGCGAGCGTAGCGGCACGGCGAGAAGTCGGCCCGGTTTTCGCCACGGCGTTAACCCGCCGGCTACGCGCGGATGCCGGCGGTGATCGCGCCGGTCAACCGGATCAGGTCCTGCGGCGACACCCCGACGTCCCAGCCGCGGCGCCCGGCGCTGCAGTACACCCGGTCCCAGGCCAGGGCATCCGCGTCCACCACGGTCGGCAGGGCCTTGCGCTGCCCGAACGGCGACACGGCGCCCAGCACGTAGCCGGTGGCCCGCTCGGCGGCGGCCGGCTCGGCCATGCTCGCCTTGCCCGCGCCCAGCGCGGCGGCGGCCGCCTTCAGGGAAAGCCGGGCCGGCACCGGCAGGATCGCGACCCCGAGGCCGCCGGGCACCGCGATGACGAGGGTCTTGTAGATCTGCTCGGCCGCGATGCCGCGCGCGGTCAGCGCGTGCACCGCCTCGCCGCCGAACGAGCGTTCGCGCGGATCGTGGTCGAAGGTGACGACCTCGTGCGGCACCCCGGCTTTCACCAACGCGGCCAGCGCGGGCGTGGCGGCACGGGCCACCGCCCAACCCCCGCTACGGGCCCGTGTATCCCGGCGGGTTCACGCCGTCGACCCAGAAGTCGACGCCGAGCTGCCCACCCGGCACGCAGTTGTAGACCGACAGGTCGGTGACGCCTGACTCGAGCAGCACGTCCTCGCAGAGCAGGGTGTTGCCGGTGTACTCGCGGGCGGGCTTGTTGAGGATGACGTAGGCCGCGTCGGAGTACACCTCGGGCTTGCGGGCGCGGCCCATCGCCTCGTCGCCGCCGAGCAGGTTCTGTACCGCGGCGGTGGCCACCAGCGTGCGCGGCCACAGCGTGTTGGACGCGATGCCGGCCTCGCGCATCTCCTCGGCGATGCCCAGCGCGCACAGCGTCATGCCGAACTTGGCCATCATGTACGCGGTCGGCTTCAGCCACTCCTTGCCGAGCAGCACGGGCGGGGACAGCGTCAGGATGTGCGGGTTCTGGCCGGACTTCAGGTGCGGGATGCACGCCTGCGACACGGCGTAGGTGCCGCGCACCTGGATGCCGTTCATCAGGTCGAACCGCTTCATCGGCACCTCGGTGATGGAGCCCAGGTTGATCGCCGAGGCGTTGTTGACGCAGATGTCGATGCCGCCGAACTGCTCGACGGTCTTGGCCACCGCCGCCTCGACGGACTCCGGGTCGCGGACGTCCCCGACGATCGGCAGGGCCTGTCCGCCCGCCTCCTCGAGCTCCTTGGCGGCGGTGTACACCGTGCCCGGCAGCTTGGGGTGCGGTTCGGCGGTCTTGGCGATCAGGGCGACGTTGGCGCCGTCTTGGGCGGCGCGCTTGGCGATCGCCAGGCCGATGCCGCGGCTGGCGCCGGAGATGAACATGGTCTTGCCGTTCAGGGACATGGCGTCACACTAACGGTCCTGCGGTCGCGGCCCGGCCCGGGGGACGGGCGGTCCCCGGTCGCGCCGGGAAATAGCACGTCGGGCACCGCTGTTGAACCACTCGGTCTCTGATGTTATGTGGGCGCACCCGGGCAGACACTGTCGGTGGCAGCCTCTAGATTGGGAGGAGCGGTTTGGTGTCAGCGGCGACGAGCCTGTTGGACCGTCCAATGGGTGCCGGGCAGGTGGCTTGCTTTCTGGCAAGCCCGGTGGCGTTTTCAGCGCCGCCCGCCGACACCGCAGCAGAAGGGACCGGGGTAATCGAGATGGCCGACACAGACGGCGCGGCAGCACAGGAGATCTCCGATCCCCCCGTCCAGGAGACGGACGCGGAGCTGATGGCGCGTTTCGAGCGCGACGCGATTCCCCTGCTGGACCAGCTCTACGGCGGCGCGCTGCGCATGACGCGCAACCCCGCCGACGCGGAGGATTTGCTGCAGGAGACGATGGTGAAGGCCTTCGCGGGCTTTCGCTCGTTCCGGGCCGGCACCAACCTCAAGGCGTGGCTGTACCGGATCCTGACCAACACCTACATCAACAGCTACCGCAAGCGGCAGCGTCAGCCGGCCGAATACCCGACCGAGGAGATCACCGACTGGCAGCTGGCGTCCAACGCCGAGCACTCGTCCACCGGGTTGCGATCGGCCGAGGTCGAGGCGCTCGAGGCGCTGCCGGACAACGAGATCAAGGAAGCGCTGCAGGCGCTGCCGGAGGAATTCCGGATGGCCGTCTACTACGCCGATGTCGAGGGGTTCCCTTACAAGGAAATCGCCGAGATCATGGACACACCCATCGGGACGGTAATGTCACGGCTGCACCGCGGCCGGCGTCAACTGCGTGGGCTGTTGGCCGACGTGGCCAAGGAGCGGGGCTTCAACCGCGGCCACCAGGCGCACGAGGAGGTGTCGTCATGAGCGAGTTGTCCGGCTCCAGCGACACGTGTCCCAACGACGACGACCACGGCGCCGTAGGCTGCGCCGAGGTGATCCGGCAGGTCTGGCTGCTGCTCGACGGCGAATGCACGCCGGAGTCGCGGGATCAGCTGCGCCGCCACCTCGAGGCGTGCCCCGGCTGCTTCAAGCATTACGGCCTCGAGGAGCGGATCAAGGCGTTGATCGCCACCAAGTGCCGGGGCGAGAAGGCCCCCGAGGGCCTGCGTGAGCGGCTACGGCTGGAGATCCGGCGGACCACCATCATCCGGGAGACGCGGTAGCGGTCCTCAGGCGTTGGGACGCTTGCCGTGGTTGGCCTTGCTGTGCTTGCGGTCGCGCTTCTTCCGGCCCCGTTTGGCCATGGGTGGAACCTCCGTTGAATGGTCTGTGATGCGGGCGCCGCGCGCCCGTCAGCCTGCCGCCCAGTCTCTCACAGGAAATTCCGCGCAACCTAACCGCCCGCGGCGCCAGGGGAACCATTGTGGCCTTCGGTTGCCCCCGCCCGTCCGCCACACTGGTCGACATGAAGACTTCCGCGTTGATTCGCGCATTTGGGTTATCCCGGATGGCACTTGGTCTGTGGCTCGCGCTGGCGCCACGACGTCCCGGTGAATTGTGGTTCGGCGAACCCGATCCGGAGGCCTCGGGCATCGCGCTGTTGCGCTGCGTCGGCGGGAGAGACCTGGGCATCGGACTGGGTCTCGCGGCGAACGCTACGGCCGACTCGTTGTGGTTGAAGGTCGGCATCGTCGCCGACGCCGTCGACGCGGCGGCCACGCTGCTGGCGAGCCCGCGCATGCCACGAAAAAGCGCGCTCATCGGTGTCATCGGCGGCGCCGCCTACGCGGCCATCGGCATCCTGCTGCTGCTGACGGGCCGGCAGCAGACGTGGGATCGGCTGAGTGTGGCGCCGGCGCAGCCCCCGATACGCCCGGCGTAGGCGTGCACTACCCGCACAACATCAGAGCCCCGCGTGCCGCGGTCGCCCCCACACCTATGGTTCGATGTACCTGAGCTTGACCAGCAGCCAGCCTGCGCTATGGCCGAAACGAGTGGGGTGATGATGGCCGAGGACGTGCGCGCCGAGATCGTGGCCAGCGTGCTTGAAGTCGTGGTGAACGAGGGTGACCAGATCGGCAAAGGCGACATCGTGGTGCTGCTGGAGTCGATGAAGATGGAGATCCCCGTCTTGGCCGAGGTCGACGGCACCGTCAGCAAGGTGAGCGTCTCGGTGGGCGATGTCATCCAGGCGGGCGACCTGATCGCCGTGATCAGCTAGGCCCCGAAAAAGTTTGGACCACCCGATCTGCTGCCGGGGGATGGCCCGGGGAGTGAGTGATGTCGACTCTCGGTGATCTGCTCGCCGAACACACCGTGCTGCCGGGCAACGCGGTGGACCACCTGCACGCGGTGGTGGGGGAGTGGCAGCTGCTGGCGGACCTGTCGTTCGCCGACTACCTGATGTGGGTTCGCCGCGACGACGGCAAGTTGGTGTGCGTGGCGCAGTGCCGGCCCAACACCGCGCCCACGGTGCTGGTCACCGACTCGGTGGGCAGCGTCGTCGACGCCGAGCGGCTCGCGCTCGTCGCCGACACCTTCGACTCCGGCGCCCCCCAACGCGATGGCGTTGGGGGACAACAGGATTCGTGGCTTCCCGGTCCCCACGTGGAGGCCTCACCGGTGCGGTATGGCGGCCAGGTGGTGGCCGTGCTGACCCGGCACCAAACCGCCGGCGCGGCCGACCGCACGTCGGGCCAGCTGGAGACCGCGTACCGGGACTGCGCCGGCGACCTGGTCCACATGCTCGCCGACGGCACCTTTCCCGACGTGGGCGACGTGGTCATGTCGCGCTCCACCCCCCGGGCCGGCGACGGCTTCATCCGGTTGGACGTCAACGGCGTCGTCGCCTACGCCAGCCCCAACGCGGTGTCGGCCTACCACCGGATGGGCCTGACCAGCGAGCTGGAGGGCCGCAACCTGGTGAAGGTGACGCGGCCGCTGATCTCCGACCCGTTCGAGGCGCAGGAACTGGCCGAGCACGTGCTCGACCTGCTGGCCGGCGGGAGGAGCATGCGGATGGAGGTCGATGCCGGCGGCGCCACGGTGCTGCTGCGGACGCTGCCGTTGATGGTCGACGGCGCGAGCGCCGGTGCGGCGGTGCTGATCCGCGACGTCACCGAGGTGAAGCGCCGCGACCGGGCGCTGATCTCCAAGGACGCCACGATCCGCGAGATCCACCACCGGGTGAAGAACAACCTGCAAACGGTGGCGGCGCTGCTGCGCCTGCAGGCCCGCCGGACGGCCAACGCCGAGGGCCGCGAAGCCCTGATCGAGTCGGTGCGCCGGGTGTCGTCCATCGCCCTGGTGCACGACGCGCTGTCGATGTCGGTGGACGAGCAGGTCAACCTCGACGAGGTCATCGACCGGATCCTGCCGATCATGAACGACGTGGCGTCGGTGGACCGGCCGATCCGGATCAACCGGGTCGGCGACCTGGGCGTGCTCGACTCGGACCGGGCGACGGCGCTGATCATGGTCATCACCGAACTCGTGCAGAACGCGATCGAGCACGCGTTCGACCCCGCGGTCGAGGAGGGCTCGGTGACCATCCGCGCCGAGCGTTCGGCGCGCTGGCTCGACGTCGTCGTCCACGACGACGGCCGCGGGCTGCCCGACGGCTTCAGCCTGGAGACCTCCGACAGCCTCGGCCTGCAGATCGTGCGGACGCTGGTGTCGGCGGAGCTCGACGGCACGCTGGGCATGCGGCAGGCCCCGGCCCGCGGCACCGACGTGGTGTTGCGGGTGCCGATCGGCCGGCGGGCACGCCTGGTGTTATAGGCGTGACACCCGCACCCGACACAACAGTGCGGCCCCGGCTTTCGCCGGGGCCGCACTGTTGGCTCTGACTGTGTCAGACTCCGCTGCGGGCCTTCGTCCGGGCGTTGCGACGCTTGAGTGCGCGCCGCTCGTCTTCGCTCATGCCGCCCCAGACGCCCGAGTCCTGGCCGGTGTTCAGGGCCCAGGACAGGCAATCCGTGGTCACCGGGCACCGATTGCAGACCAGTTTCGCGTCAGCGATCTGCGCGAGCGCCGGGCCGCTGTTCCCGACCGGGAAGAACAGCTCCGGGTCCTCGTCGCGACACACCGCCTTGTGGCGCCAATCCATACGTTCTTACTCCTCACTGAGTGCGCAGCAAGGCGCACGGCCAATTTTCTTCGGCTGTTAACGCGTGCACAAGAAAAGGGTCCGTACCCCTATCTAAATTTCTGCATGCAACCTTTTGATCGTTTCACAGGCTCAACAGAAGTCAATAGCGTGAGTTCGCTCGTGGGCTATCTCACTTTGATCATTCCGTAGCCGAGCCATTACTCCGTTGTACTACACTGGCGGGCCAATCTCGGGGAAAATTTTCCCCGGTGGGATTCTGTGCGCCTCGTTTGCGCAGCTCAAAGCGGGTTTTTTCGGGGCGGTGCGACGACCGCCAACGCGTCGGGTACCGACCGGTACGTCATGGTTTCCCGGACGCCGAGGTAGTCGCCGTCGAACTGGCAGGCCACCGGCCCTCCGGTCGAGGTGACGCGCAGGCACGGCACGTCGTCCGCGGTGACGAGGTGGTCGAACTCGAACCTGGGCCGCTTGGCGAACATCTGCCGCACGATGCGCAGGGTGGGGATCGTCTTCAAGGTCTTGGGCGCGAACACGCCGAGCCCCGACTCGAAGGTGCAGCCGGGGTTCGTCCAGACCGGCCGGTCGTTGGCGAACGTCCAGGGGCTGGAATTGGACACGAACGCGAAGCTCACCCCCGGGATCGGGTCGCGGCCGGGCAATTCGAGGGTGAGCATCGGCTCGCGGCGCGTGTAGCCCCACACGGCCGGCACGGCCGCGCGGATGTAGCGCCACGCCGTGACCTTGCCGCCCTTGTCGCGTTCGGCCTCGACCGCGGCCACCACCTCCGCGTCGACCCCCATCCCGGTGTTGAACACGGCCCACCGCTCGCCGCAGTCGATCAGGCCGATGCGGCGCCAGGTGTGGTGGCGGTGGTAGTCGTCGAGCAGCTGGATGAGCTGGTTGGTGGCGGCCACCGGATCGCGCGAGATCCCCAGCGACCGCGCCAGCACGTTCGCCGAACCGCCGGGGACCACCGCGACCGCCGGCACCGGCCCGATGGGACCCGGCTGCGCGCCCGGACGGCCGAGCAGGCCGTTGACCACCCCGCTCACCGTGCCGTCGCCGCCGTGCACCACCACCAGGTCGACCCCGTCGGCGACCGCCTTCTCCGCGAGTTCGGTGCCGTGACCGCGGTGGCTGGTGTGTTCGACGGTGAGCTGCAGGCGGCTCTTGAGCGCGTGCGCCAGCAGGTCGCGCCCCGCCGGGGTGGTCGAGGTGGCGGTGGGGTTCACGATCAGCACGGCGCGCATGAGGCACGAGCTTATGCGGGCCGATTAAGGCCGCGCTGTGGGGAACTGCCCCCGTGGGCCGGGGTGACTACGCTGACGCGGGTGACAGTCTTCGGCCGCAAGCCAGGGGCGGCGCCGACCGCGGTGCGCGGCGCCGGGCTGCTCGTGGCGGCCCAGGGGGTGGCCGCGCTGGTGGTGGCGGTGGTGCTGGTGGTGCGGGGCATCGCCGGGGCCGACCAGCACGTGGTCAACGGCTCCCCCGCGAGCGGGTGGTACGCCCAGGGCACGACGGTCTTCTTCGTCCTGGCCGGGGCGGGGGTGCTGGCGGCCGGGCGGGCGCTCACGCTCGGCAAGCGCTGGGGGCGCGGGCTGGCCGTGATCACCGAGCTGCTGCTGCTGCCGGTGGCGTGGTATCTGACGGTGGACTCGCACCGGCCCGGTTTCGGGATTCCGGCGGCCGTCGTGGCGCTGGCCGTGCTGGGTCTGCTGTTCAGTCCCGCGGGCGTGCGCTGGGCCGCCGGCGATCAGCGCGACTCGGCCAATTCGGCCAACCGTGGACCGGACAGCCGATAGGTGGTCCACTCGCCCTGCGGTTGGCCGCCGACGCCGTCGTAGAGCGTGATGGCGTCGGCGTTCCAGTTCAGCACGGCCCAGGACAGCCGCGTGTAGCCCTGGTCGAGGCATTCGGCCGCCAGCTCCGCGAGCAGCGCGCGGGCCAGGCCGCGGCGGCGAAACTCCGGGCGCACGAACAGGTCTTCGAGGTAGATGCCCGCCACGCCGTCCCACGTGGAGAAGTTGAGGAACCACAGCGCCATCGCGGCGACCTCCCCGCCGACGTCCGCGACGTGCCCGTGCACGGCCGGGGTGTCACCGAAAAGCGCCGCGGTGATTTGCTTTTCGGTGACCGTGCATTGCTCGGCGGCGTTTTCGAATTCGGCCAGCGCGTGAATCATCGCGGTGATCGCGGCGGCGTCTTCGGGCCTGACGCGGCGAATGGTCATCGCTCGACGTCCAGCGCGTCGAGGATGGTGGCGAATTTCGTTGTGGTTTCGGCGACTTCCGCGTCAGGGTCGGATTCGGCGACGATGCCGCCCCCGGAGCGGGCGAGCGCGGTGCGGCGGTCCGCCGAGAGCTGCGCGCACCGGATCGACACCACCCAGCGGCCGTCGCCGCGGGCGTCGCACCAGCCCACCGCGCCCGCGTAGAACCCGCGGTCGCCCTCCAGCTCGGCGATGAGTTCGACCGCGGCCTTGGTCGGCACCCCGCCGACCGCCGGCGTCGGATGCAACGCCAAGGCCAAATCGATTGCCGTCGTTGACGTGTCCCGCAGCCGGCCGCCGATCGGTGTGCACAGGTGCCACACCGCGGCGGTGCGGCTCAACTCGGGCTCGTCGGCGATCGTCAACTCATCGCACAGCGGCTCGAGGGCGGCGCGAATGGTCTCGATGACCAACTGATGCTCGTGGCGGTCCTTGGCCGAACCGGCCAGCGCGGCGCCGTTGGCGGCGTCGACGTCCGGGTCGGCGGCGCGGGGCGCCGAACCCGCGAAGGGCCGGCAGGTGACTCGATCCCCGGAGCGCGCCACCAGCAGCTCCGGGCTGGCCCCCACCAGCGCCACGCCGGCGTAGTCGTCGCCGGCGCCGGTCAGGTCGACGAGATAGCCGTACGCGGCCGGGTCCGCCGCAACGAGCCTGCGCAGGATGACGCGGGCGTCCAGCGGGGCGTCGGCGACCAGCCGCAGCGCGCGGGACAGCACCACCTTGCTGAGCAGGCTGTCCGGGGCGGCGAGCTGATCGCGGGCCCGGCGGATCCGGTCGCGGTACTGCCCCGGCGGCGGGTCGGCGGCGGCGATGCGCACCGGCGGTAGCGGGCCGGTCGGCCAGTCCGGCGGCCCGTCGGTGTGGCGCACGGCACCGGGCGTCAGCAGCGCCGCGGGCCACTCGACGTCAAAAGGCAACGCGCCCAACACTATCGAGGAGGCGCCGGATCGCAGCGCGCGCTGCGCCGCCGCCGCGTCGCGGTAGCGTTCCCGCACCCCGTCGGCGACCAGGGTTTGCGTCGGTCCGCACAGCGCGAACGGCGGTTCGTGGTCGTTCACCCGGGTTTGATCGCCTGCGGCTGGGCGGTCAGTCCGAGCGCGGCGAGCTGGCGCACACCGTGCTCGAAGCCGCACACGGCGATGGAGCCGGCCAGCATCCAGAAGCGGCTGCCCTCCACCAGCGGCAGCTCCACCCAGCGCGTGATCACCGAGCGGGAGAAGTGGCTGTGCCCCACGAACACCACGTCGCGCGAACTCATGTGCTCCAGCGCCAACGCGACGGCCCGGTCGGCGCGGTCGCTGACCTGGGCCACGGTTTCGCCGCCGGGGCACCCGTGGGTCCAGACCAGCCAGTCGGGCACCGTTTCGTGGATCTGCGGGGTGGTCAGCCCCTCGTAGGCGCCGTAATCCCACTCGGCGAGCAGCGGCGAGACCTCGTCGACGGACAGTCCGGCCAGCTTGGCCGTGGTCAGGGCGCGAATGCGCGGGCTGCTGATCACCAGCGGGTCGGCGAGATTGAGTTCCCGCAGCACGCGGCCGGCGAGTTCGGCCTGGACGCGGCCGGTGTCGGTGAGCTCCAGGTCCGTGCGGCCGGTGTGCTGGCCGGACTTCGACCACTCGGTTTCGCCGTGGCGGAGCAATACCAGTCGGTGGTTGTGCAGGCCCATATCGACCGATTCTGCCGGACGACATACCGGGAGCGTCGGCCGCAGCGCCCGGCGAACGAACATGCCAGGATGGGCACTGTGACCGTGGCAACAAGGAGGGGCGGGCGCTGGTGAGTAAGACCCGGGTATTGGCGGTGGCCAACCAAAAGGGCGGCGTCGCCAAGACGACAACGGTGGCCTCGCTGGGCGCGGCGCTGATGGACGAGGGCAAGCGGGTGCTGCTCGTCGACCTGGATCCGCAGGGCTGCCTGACCTTCTCGCTCGGCCAGGATCCCGACAAACTCCCGGTGTCCGTGCACGAGGTGCTGCTCGGTGAGGTCGAGCCGAACGCCGCGCTGGTCACCACGATGGAGGGCATGACGCTGCTGCCGGCCAACATCGACCTGGCGGGCGCCGAGGCGATGCTGCTGATGCGCGCCGGCCGCGAATACGCGCTCAAGCGCGCGCTGGCCAAGCTGTCCGACGACTTCGACGTCGTCATCATCGACTGCCCGCCGTCGCTGGGTGTGCTCACCCTCAACGGGCTGACCGCCGCCGACGAGGTGATCGTGCCGCTGCAGTGCGAGACACTCGCGCACCGCGGCGTCGGCCAGTTCCTGCGTACCGTCGCCGACGTCCAGCAGATCACCAACCCGGACCTGCGGCTGCTGGGCGCGTTGCCGACGCTGTACGACTCGCGGACCACGCACACCCGCGACGTGTTGCTCGACGTCGCCGACCGCTACAACCTGCCGGTCCTGGCCCCGCCGATCCCGCGCACCGTGCGGTTCGCCGAGGCCAGCGCGTCCGGCTCGTCGGTGATGTCGGGGCGCAAGAACAAGGGCGCATCGGCCTACGCGGACCTGGCGAAGGCGTTGCTCAAGCACTGGAAGACCGGCAAGCCGCTGCCGACGTTCGCCGTCGAGGTGTAGCCCGAGAGCGAGCTGGGGGCCACCTCCCTGCTCGGCCGTGACGGCCGGACCCTCAGCCCAGCGCCACCACGGTGTCGCCCCGCTGCTCGAACACCCGGGACCCCGCGACGGCCGGGACCACCGCCGACTCGCTCGGCGCGCGGTGCACCGGGATGTAGCGCTCGTTGGCCCCGCTGACCGGGTCGTAGACCCCGATCGCGCCGGTGACCGGGATCAACAGCCGCCCGGCCATCATGGCGCCCGGCCCCAGGGGCGCGGTCTTGTCGCCCGCGGCGATGGTGTAGCGCAGCGACAGGTTGCCCGTTTCGAAGACCAGGACGGAATCGCCGGTCCACCAGGTGATCAGGCTGCCCGCGTGCGAAACCGCGCCGCGGCTCGACGGCGGTTTGGGCAGCAGGGTGCTCGCCACGGTGGTGCCGGTCTCGTCGATCACGTCCACCCGCGGCCGTGGTGACGGCAGGTACACCGCGGTGTTGTTCTCCCAGACGGCCAGCACGCGGGCCCCCGAATCCGCCGTGATCCCCGGTTCGTCCACGATGCGTTGCTGGGGTTCGTCGTCGTCCTTGCCCGGACGCAGCAGCACCAGCCGCACGTCGGCCTGGTTCACGCAGCTCTCCAGCACCGACACGGCCGACGAGCTGGCGGCCGCGGAGACCAGCTTGCAGCCGGAGTGCAGCCCGCGTGCCGAGGGCTTGACCCGGGCATCGGTCTCGCCGTAGGCCACCATCCGGACCATGTCCGAGCGCCACAGCTCCACGTGGGTGTCGCCGGCCGACAACACCGTCGTGCCGTCGGAGGACAGGCGCACGTGCTGGTCGGCGTAGCCGCTGCGGGCCGGCCCGCGGCGGCCGGTGGACCCGTCGAGCGTGCTCACCTGGCCGCAGCCCCGGTCGTCGCGGTAGACGGCGACGGCGTAGTGGTAGACCCACGAGACACCGCACAGGGCGCTGTCTCGCTCGTAGCTCCAGCGGGACTGCCCCGAGCCGGGGTCGCGCCCGTCGACCCGGCGGCCGTCGCCGGTGATGACCGTCCCGCCGACCGTCACGGGCGCGGTTGTGGCCGGGCTGGCCGCCGTCCACAACTGCCCGAGCGTGGCCGGCACCTGGCGGGCCGGGGTCGGGTTGGGCGCCGGCTCGGCGGCCGGCCGGCTGATGGTCGCCCGGGCGTCGCTGGTCCACCAGATCAGCGCGGCCACGGCGGCGACCACGACCGCGATCGCCGCGGCGGCCAGGACGTCACCTCTGGTCCGGCGTTCGGGTCTGACCATCCGTGGCGCGTGGCGTTAGTCGGCGTGCGCGCCGGCTTCGGCGGGCTTGCGGCGCCGCCGGCGGCGGCGGGTCCCAGAGTTGGCGGGCCCCTCCGGGGCGGCCTCGCCGTTGGTGGCGCCGG
>NZ_GG770553.1:1886722-1894634 GCF_000164135.1 Mycobacterium parascrofulaceum ATCC BAA-614
CGGCGCGCCGGAGCGGGAGCGTCCGGACCGCTCCGTCTTCTGGCCGTCACGCTCGGTCTTGCGGCGCTGGCCCTGCGGCTTCTTCGGCGTGCCGATGGCGCCGCCTGCTTCGGCCGGGATGCCCATCTCTTCGTAGAGGTGCGGCGAGTTCGAGTAGGTCTCGGCCGGATCGGGGGAGTCCAGGCCCAGCGCCTTGTCGATCATCGACCAGCGGGGCAGCTCGTCCCAGTCCACCAGGGTAACGGCGATACCGGTCTTGCCGGCCCGGCCGGTGCGGCCGATGCGGTGCACGTAGGCCTGCTCGTCCTCGGGGATCTGGTAGTTGATGACGTGGGTGATGTCGTCGATGTCGATACCGCGGGCGGCCACATCGGTGGCAACCAGCACGTCGATGTCGCCGTTGCGGAACGCCTTCAGCGCCTTCTCCCGGGCGATCTGTCCGAGGTCGCCGTGCACCGCGCCGACCTTGAAGCCGCGCTCGGCCAGTTCGTCGGCGACCTTCTGCGCGGTGCGCTTGGTGCGGGTGAAGATCATCGTCGCGCCGCGCCCCTCGGCCTGCAGTATCCGGCTGACCATCTCCACCTTGTCCAGCGCGTGGGCCCGGTAGACGAACTGCTCGGTGGTGTCGTGCGTGGCGGCCGAGTGCGGCGCCTCCGCCCGGATGTGGGTGGGCTGGTTCATGAAGGTGCGGGCCAGCGTGATGATCGGGCCCGGCATGGTCGCCGAGAACAGCATGGATTGCCGCTCCTCGGGAATTTGCCGCAGGATCCGCTCGATGTCGGGCAGGAAGCCCAGGTCGAGCATCTCATCGGCCTCGTCGAGCACCAGCATGGACAGTCCGCCGAGCTGCAGGTGGCCCTGCTGGCTCAGGTCGAGCAGGCGGCCCGGGGTGCCCACCACGACGTCGGCGCCGGCGCGCAGCGCCTCGATCTGCGGTTCGTAGGGCCGGCCGCCATAGATCGACACGACGCTCAGCGGACGGTCGCCCTCGGCCTTGAGGTACTTGGCCGCGTCGGAGAGGTCACCGTGGACCTGCAGGCACAGCTCGCGGGTGGGCACCACGACCAGGGCGCGTGGTGTGCCGTTGAGGGCCCGCACGCCGACTCCGGCCGTGATGCGATTCAGCAGCGGCACGCCGAACGCGAGGGTCTTGCCCATGCCGGTGCGCGCCTGGCCGATCAGGTCGTCGCCGGCGAGCGCCAGCGGCAGGGTCAGTTCTTGGATGGCGAAGGGGCGCTCGATGCCCTTCTCCGCGAGGGCGCGGACGATTTCGTCGCGGACGCCGAGGTTGGCAAAGGTCAATTCGGTTGTGCCGTCGAGTGTGCTCATGCGTGGGTTGAATACCTTTCGGTGACGTATCGGGTTGTGTCGGTGTTTCTCGGTCGCGGTCACGCGCGCACGAGTTCCGACTCCGATGACGTCGCCGAGTCGCGGGCCCCTGCTCGATTCGGGCGGGCCAGCTGTGCACGCACATTTCGCCGATAGCGGCTTCCCGGAGGAATGCAGCCGCTATCTACATACATGATAGCTGGTCGACAGCTGGCCCCCGATTTGCGCCGGTTCCGCCGACTACAGTGTTGCCATGACCCGGCCCTCTTGCCAGCCTGCCGAAGCCGATCAGGAAGCCGATCAGGTCGAGGATTCGCCCACCCCTCGACTGTCGGCCGATCACCCGGGCGTCAACGAGTTGTTCGCGGTCTTGGCGTACGGGGAGATCGCCGCCTTCTATCGGCTCACCGACGAGGCGCGGATGGCGCCCGACCTGCGCGGACGCATTTCGATGGCGAGCATGGCCGCCGCCGAGATGCAGCACTACGAACTCCTGCGCGACGCCCTGGAAAGCCGGGGCGTCGACGTCGTGCCGGCGATGTCCAAATACGTCTCGGCGCTGGAGAACTACCACCGGCTGACGATGCCCAGCACCTGGCTGGAGGCCTTGGTGAAGACCTACGTCGGCGACGCCCTGGCCGCCGACCTGTATCTGGAGATCGCCGACGGGCTGCCCGACGAGATCGCCGACGTGGTGCGCGCGGCGCTGTCGGAAACCGGGCACTCGCAGTTCGTGGTGGCCGAGGTGCGCGCCGCCGTGACCGCCAGCGGCAAGCAGCGCAGCCGGCTGGCGTTGTGGTCGCGTCGCCTCTTCGGCGAGGCGATCACGCAGGCCCAGTACCTGCTGGCCGACCACGACGAGCTCGTCGACCTGGTGATGTCGGGCGCCGGCGGGCTGGGCCAGCTCAGCGCCTTCTTCGACCGGCTGCAGCACACGCACGACCGGCGGATGCGCGAACTCGGCTTGAGCTGAGGCTCAGCCGTGATCGCAAGCGCGGCGCAGCCGGGCGCTGCGGGTCACGGCCATCGGACTCAGCCGTGATCGCAAGCGCGGCGTAGCCGGGCGTGGCGGGTCACGGCCATCGGACTCAGCCGTGATCGCAAGCGCGGCGTAGCCGGGCGCTGCGGGTCACGGCCATCGGACTCAGCCGTGATCGCAAGCGCGGCGCAGCCGGGCGCTGCGGGTCACGGCCATCGGACTCAGCGGGTGCAGCTCGCCAGGCTCGCGTTGTTGGCCTGCGCCGCCACCAGTTGGCCGGCGGCGTTGACGATCGAGCAGTTCAGCCGCCCGTAGAAGCTCGTCGCCACCACCGATGGGTTCTGGATGCCGGGGTTCAGGATCACCGCCTTGGTCCACGGCAGCGACACGTTGAACTCGGTCTGGGAGCGGCCCTGACCATCGGTGTAGACGATGTTCACCAGGTCCAGCAGCTGCTTGCTGCCGGTCACGCTGTAGACGACGGTGCGCGGGTTCAGCGCCGCCGCCGGCGGGGGCGTCAGCGTCAGGGGCGGCGCGGCGGTGGGGGTTCCCGTCGGCGCCAGGCTCGGCGCGGCGCTGGGCGTGGTCACGGTGGTGACCGTCTCGGGCGGCAATTGTTGCGTGACCGAAGGGCTGGGCTGGGCGCTGGGCGGGGCGGAGGCCTTCGTGGTGGCCGGCGCGGACGTCACCGGCTGGGGGGCCGGGCCGATGGTGGCCTTGGTCGAGGCGCTGTCGCCGCTGTTGATGATGACGGCCGTCGCGATCGCGCCGACGGCCACCACGGCGCCGACGATCGCCGTGACGGGGCGCCAGCGCAGCTCGGCCGGCCAGCCGGTCCAGTTGTAGTCACCCTCGGGGTAGGAGCCGGCTCGGTACAGCTCATCGGTCTCGTCCTCGGGATAGTCCCGGATCTCGTCGAGGTCGGCCAGTGTGGTACCCATGGTGCCGAAGTTAGCGATGTGAAAACACGGATCGGGTACCCAAACCGGGTCTGAGACCAGCTGCAAGCTAATCGTTATCTGCTCGCGACCGACGTTTCGCTCACCGCGAACCGCGCCGCGGGGACCGTCGCCGGTGCGGGCCGCCCGCGTCCACTAGCCTGCAGTGGCAGGGCCGTCGACTTCAGTACCAACGGAAGGGGTGACCGTGGAGGTCAAGATCGGTATCACGGACAGTCCACGCGAGCTGGTCCTCTCCAGCGCGCAGACGCCGGCCGAAGTCGAAGAGCTCGTCAGCGCCGCACTGAGCGAGGGTCCGGGCCTGCTGAGGCTGACCGACGAGCGGGGGCGTCGCTTCCTCGTCCACACCAGCAAGATCGCCTACGTCGAGATCGGTCCCGCGGACGCCCGCCGGGTCGGCTTCGGTATCGGCGCCGAGGTCACCAAACTCCCCGGCAAGGGCGCTAAAGGCGAGTAAGCGGCACGTGTGACAGGCCGCCCCACGCGAATTGGACGGTGCCCTCGACCGCGTCCGCCTTGGAGATCGGGCGGTCGGAGTCCAGCCAGTAACGCGCGCAGTCCACGCTGATGCCGACCAGCCCCACCGCGATCATCCGGGCACGGTGCGGGTCCAGGCCCGAATCCTCGCTGATCAGGGCGAACACGGCGTCGATGCACGATTCGGTGGCGACCCGCACCTGCGCGGCCACCTCGGGTTCGGTGACGTAGTCGTTCTCGAAGATCAGCCGGTAGCCCTGGCTGTCGTGCTCGATGAAGTCGAAGAACGCCTGAACCGCGGCGTGCAACCGCCGGCGGTTGTCGGTGGTGGTGCTCAGCGCCTGCTGGACCCCCGACACGAGGTTCTCGACGTGCCGGGCGAGGACCGCCAGATAGAGTTCGAGCTTGCTCGAAAAGTGTTGATACAGAACCGGTTTGCTCACACCGGCGCGCTCGGCGATCTCGTCCATGCCGGCCGCGTGGTAGCCACGGTCGACGAAGACATCGCTGGCGACGATGAGCAGCTGACCGCGGCGCTCATCGCGCGGCAACCGGTTGCCGCGCCGGCTGGTGGCCGCGACGCCGTCCCCGGGCCGACTGCGATCGGCCGACCTGACGGCACGCCGCGCCGCGGGTTTGGCGAGTTCGCTCATCGAGTCCTCATCTGATCTGTCGGCGTCCGGCCGCCGGCACTGCCCCGGCCGGCCCGCGCGCGGCTCGTTGCGACAGACCTTACTACCCGCGTGGCTGCGGTGATCGTCGTCGCGGCCGTCGCCGCTGGCAGAAAGTGGTGTCGGGCGGTGCATTCGGGCGCGCCAAGGACGGCCCCGGCGCCCGCTGTGTAATCCTGGGGAAATGACTTCCCAGCGGCCTTCTCGTGGCGCCGGTCGCGTCCCGGTGCTGCGGGACGAGTGGCGGGAACCGCTGCGGGCCCTGCGTGACCCGATCGCCCGCGACGGCGGACGGACCCGGGCCGACCGGGAGCGGCCCAACCAGTGGCGCAAGCAGACGCGCCTGGGACGGTTCGTCTCGACGTACGGCTGGCGCGCCTACGCGCTGCCCGCGCTGGTGGCGCTCACCGCCGTGGTCGTCTACCAGACGGTCACCGGCACTGCGGCGACGAAGCCCACGGCCAACCAGCCCATCCAGAGCCCGCAGGAGGTCGGCGCGATAGGCACGTCGATCATCGACGCGCCGCCGCGCGGGCTCGCCGCGTTCGACGCCAACCTGCCGGCCGGGACGCTGCCGGACGGCGGCCCGTTCACCGAGGCGGGCGACAAGACGTGGCACGTGGTGCCCGGGACGACGCCGCAGATCGGTCAGGGCACCGTGAAGGTGTTTCGGTACACCGTCGAGGTGGAAAACGGCATCGACCCCACGATGTTCGGCGGCGACAACGCCTTCGCCCAGATGGTCGACCAGACGCTGGCCAACCCCAAAGGCTGGACCCACAACCCGCAATTCGCGTTCATCCGGATCGATAACGGGAACCCCGACTTCCGGATCTCGCTGGTGTCTCCGGTGACCGTCCGCGGGGGCTGCGGCTACGAATTCCGGCTGGAGACCTCCTGCTACAACCCGGCCTACGGAAGTGACCGGCAATCGCGCGTCTTCATCAACGAGGCGCGCTGGGTGCGCGGGGCCGTCCCGTTCGAGGGGGACATCGGGTCCTATCGCCAGTACGTGATCAACCACGAGGTCGGCCACGCCATCGGGTACGTGCGTCACGAGCCGTGCGAGCAGCAGGGCGCCCTGGCGCCGGTGATGATGCAGCAGACGTTCTCCACGTCGAACGACGACGCCGCCCAGTTCGACCCGGACTTCGTCAAGGCCGACGGCAAGACCTGCCGATTCAACCCCTGGCCGTTCCCGATCGCCTAACGCGGCGCCTACTGCGCCTACCGCCCCGAGCGTCACGTCTACCGCCTCGAGTGTCCCGCCTACCGTCCCGAGCGTCACGCCAGCGTGGCGCTCGGCGCCCAACGCCACGCCAGCGTGACGCTCGGCGGGCCGGTTGAATTCATTGCCGTCCCCCGCGGCGGCTGCTGAGATGGTGGTGGACGACCAACCGCACTGCGAGACCGAGGAGAACCCGGGTGCCGACACCGTTGCCGCCTCTCGTGGCGCCGGCAGACCAGCTGACCCGCGACGAGGTGGCCCGCTACAGCCGCCATCTGATAATTCCGGACCTCGGCGTCGACGGGCAGAAGCGGCTGAAAAACGCTCGCGTGCTGGTGATCGGTGCCGGCGGCCTCGGCGCGCCGACGCTGTTGTACCTGGCCGCGGCCGGGGTCGGCATGATCGGCATCGTCGATTTCGACGTCGTCGACGAGTCCAACCTGCAGCGCCAGATCATCCACGGCACCGCCGACGTCGGACGCGCCAAGGCCCAGTCGGCGCGCGAGTCGATCGCCGCGATCAACCCGTTGGTGCAGGTGCGTCTGCACGAGTTCCGGCTGGACTCGAGCAACGCCGTCGGCCTGTTCGAGGAGTACGACCTGATCCTGGACGGCACCGACAACTTCGCCACCCGCTATCTGGTCAACGACGCCGCCGTGCTGGCCGGCAAGCCCTACGTGTGGGGGTCGATCTACCGGTTCGAGGGCCAGGTCTCGGTGTTCTGGGAGAACGCGCCCGGCGGCCGGGGCCTCAACTACCGCGACCTCTACCCCGAGCCGCCGCCGCCCGGCACGGTCCCGTCCTGCGCCGAAGGTGGCGTGCTGGGCATCGTCTGTGCCTCCGTCGCGGCGGTGATGGGCACCGAGGCGATCAAGCTCATCACCGGGATCGGCGAGTCGCTGCTCGGCCGGTTGATGATCTACGACGCGCTGGAAATGTCCTACCGCACCATCAAGATCCGCAAGGATCCGTCCTCCCCGAAAATCACCGCGCTGATCGACTACGAGCAGTACTGCGGCGCCGCGCCCGGCGACGCCGGTGCGGTCGTCACCGGCTCCACCATCACCCCGCGGGAACTGCGCAAGATGCTGGAATCGGGCACGAAGCTGGCGTTGATCGACGTCCGGGAGCCCGCCGAGTGGGAGATCAACCACATCGACGGGGCGCAGCTGATCCCGCAGTCGTCGATCGACTCCGGCGAGGGCCTGGCAAAGCTGCCGCACGACCGCATCCCGGTGCTGTACTGCAAGACGGGGGTGCGCTCGGCCGCGGCGCTGGCGACGGTGCGGCAGGCCGGATTTGCCGACGCGGTGCACCTGCAGGGCGGCATCGTGGCGTGGGCGCAGCAGATGCAGCCCGACATGGTGATGTACTGACCCGGTCCGCGAGTGGGGCTCGTCTAGGCTACCGGTGTGAATGTCGAGCCACCGCCCGAGCATGTGCTGGCGGCGTTTGGTTTGACCGGTGTGCAGCCCGTCTATCTGGGGGCTAGCTGGGAGGGCGGCTGGCGCTGCGGCGAGGTGGTCCTGTCGCTGGTGGCCGACCACGCCCGGGCGGCCTGGTCGGCCCGGGTCCGCGAGACGCTGTTCGTCGACGGCGTCCGGCTGGCCCGCCCGGTCCGCTCGACGGACGGACGCTACGTGGCGTCGGGCTGGCGGGCGGACACCTTCGTCGCCGGCACGCCCGAGCCGCGGCATGACGAGGTGGTCTCGGCGGCGGTGCGCCTGCACGAGGCGACCGGCAAACTGGAACGCCCCCGGTTTCTGACCCAGGGACCCACCGCGCCGTGGGGTGACGTGGACATCTTCATCGCCGCCGACCGTGCCGCCTGGGAGGAACGGCCGCTGGCCTCGGTGCCCCCGGGGGCGCGGACCGCCCCGCCGACGGCCGACGCCGAGCGCTCGGTGGAGCTGATCAACCAGCTCGCCACCTTGCGCCGGCCGACCAAGAGCCCGAACCAGCTGGTGCACGGGGACCTTTACGGGACAGTGCTTTTCATCGGTACCGCCGCCCCGGGGATCACCGACATCACCCCCTACTGGCGGCCCGCGTCGTGGGCCGCCGGCGTCGTCGTCGTGGACGCGCTGTCCTGGGGCGAGGCCGACGACGGCCTCATCGAACGCTGGAACGCGCTGCCGGAGTGGCCGCAGATGTTGTTGCGCGCCTTGATGTTTCGCCTCGCGGTGCATGCGTTGCACCCGCGGTCGACCGCCGAGGCCTTTCCCGGGCTGGCCCGCACGGCGGCCCTGGTCCGGCTCGTGCTCTAGCT
>NZ_GG770553.1:1896287-1898928 GCF_000164135.1 Mycobacterium parascrofulaceum ATCC BAA-614
GAAGTCGTAGCGGACCGCGCCCAGCGCGATCTTGCCGTCGGTGGCCAGCACCCCTTCGGCGCGCAGCAGCTCCAGCTGCCGGGTGGTCAGATGACGCGCCGGGCGCCCCGAGGCGGTGATCACCCGGTGCCACGGCAAGTCCGAGGAGTCGGTCCGCATGATCCACCCGACGATGCGCGGGCTGGAAAGCCCTGCCACAGCGGCGATGTCGCCGTAGGTGGCGACCCTGCCCGCCGGGATCGCGGCGACCAGCGCGCGCACCCGTTCGACCTGATCGTCGGTCACCGGCGCCACGTCAGACCTCGAGCAGCTCGCGCGTCAGCGCCGCGACTTCGGCCGGCGCGGCGTAGGGCACCATGTGGTTGCAGTCGAGATCCAGCAGCCGGAAATCGGATCCCAGCCGTTCCTGCAGTCCGGTGATGAGCCCGTCGCCGACGTAGGGGGGCGAGGTGCGCTTGGCCCGCACCAGGACGGTCGTCGTGCCGTCCGGGGGCAGCACGGCGTCGCGGGCCAGCTCGCTCCAGTACGACATCATCGCCGGCAGGCTGACTCGCCAGCCGTACCGGCCGCCCGGCAGCGCGATCAGGTGCTCGTCGATTTCGGCGTCGAGCAGGGCGGGGTCCACGTCCGACCAGGAGCCGTGCAGCTTTTCCAGCCGCGCCTCCGCGGGGTCGGGGTAGTCGGGCGAGGACAACATCGCGTCGGCGATCTCGCGCATCCACTCGCCGTCCAACCCGACCGCGGGGTCCAGCAGCAGCAGCGCCGCCACCCGGTCCGGTCGTGCCGCGGCCAGCCGCATGGCGAGCGCGCCGCCGAAGGAGTGCCCCACCACCAGCACTGGCGCCCGCGCCTCGCCGTCGAGCAGCGCGGCCATCGCCGCGATGTTCGCTTCGATGGTCCACGGCGCCGCCCACGACGACCTGCCGTGACCGATCAGATCCGGTGCGGCGAAAGTGATCCCGGGCAGCAGGCCGGCCAGCTGCTGCCACCGCTGTCCGTGGCCGGTCAGCCCGTGCAGCGCCAGCACTCGCACCGGGCCGGGCGGGCCGTAGCGGTGCACGTGGAGGTCGGCGGTCACCCCCCGATCGTGCCAGCCGCCGCCACGGCCCCGCGCGGGCGGCTCAGCGGACGTCGTCCCAGTCGTCGTCGGCGGGGACGACGTAGGCCTGCTCGATCACGTCGGCCTCGTTCGCCTCGCGGTCGGCGGCGGTCAGATACTCGGTGTCCAGGCCGACCTCCTCGTCGAATTCGACGGGTTGCAGTTGCTCCACGGCGTCGCCTTCGGGCGCTTCGTCGTTGGGAAAGCCGGGTTCGACGTCCGTCACGATTACGTACCCTCCTCACCGTTCGTCTGGCTGCTCGCGGCCTCCAGCGTAGGGGGCGGCGGCGGCGCGCGCCGGGGCGACTTGTCAGACCCGGGTGATTGCATGCAGCCATGTCGTACACCTGGGGTCCCGAGGCACGGGTTCTGCTGGCGCCCGGCGTGCGCGGGCCGGTCCGGGTGCTGGGCGGGCCCGGGACCGGCAAGAGCAGCCTGCTGGTGGCGGCCGCGCTCGCGCAGATCGACGCCGGACTGGACCCGGGATCGGTTCTGCTGCTTACGGGTTCCGGCCGGCTGGGTGTGCAGGCGCGCGGGGCGTTGACGACGGCGTTGCTGCGGCCGCGCTGCGCCGGCCGCGCCGCCGTCCGGGAACCGTTGGTGCGCACCGTGCACGGCTACGCCTACGCGGTGCTGCGGCGGGCCGCCGAGCGCGCCGGTGAGGCGCCGCCGCGCCTGGTCACCAGCGCCGAACAGGACGCCATCATCCGGGAGCTGCTGGCCGGCGACCTCGAGGACGGCCCGCGCGCGGCGGCGGCGTGGCCCGCCCATCTGCAACCCGCGCTGGCTACCGCCGGTTTCGCCACCGAACTGCGGAACATGTTGGCGCGCTGCGCCGAGCGGGGCGTGGACCCGCAGGAGCTGGAGCGGCTGGGCCGTCGGTGTCGGCGGCCGGAATGGGCGGCCGCCGGGCAGTTCGCCCGCCAGTACGAGCAGGTGATGCTGCTGCGGGCGGCGGTCGGGACGGCGGCGCCGCAGGCGACGACGCCCGCGCTGGGCGCCGCCGAACTGGTTGGCGCGGCTCTGGAGGCCTTCGCGATCGATCCCGAGCTGCTGGCCGCCGAGCGGGGCCGGGTGCGGGTGCTGTTGGTCGACGACGCCCAGCAGCTCGACCCGCAGGCCGCCCGCCTGGTCCGGGTGCTCGCCGCGGGAGCCGACCTGGCCCTGATCGCCGGCGACCCGAACCAGGCGGTGTTCGGCTTCCGGGGGGGTGAGTCCGCCGGGTTGTCCCCCGCAAGCGGGTGGTGCCCCCAGGACGACGATGCGCCGTCGGTGACGCTGACGGTCTCGCATCGCTGCGCGCCGGCGGTGGCGCGCGCCGTCAGCGGCATCGCGCACCGGCTGCCGGGCGGCAGCGGCGGCCGGCGGATCGAGGGCACCGGGCCCGACGAGGGCTCGGTCACCGTGCGCCTGGCCGCATCGGCCCACGCGGAGGCGGCGATGATCGCCGACGCGCTGCGGCGTGCGCACCTGGTGGACGGCGTGCCGTGGTCGCAGATGGCGGTCGTCGTCCGCTCGGTGCCGCGGGCCGGCGCGCGATTG
>NZ_GG770553.1:1899365-1918879 GCF_000164135.1 Mycobacterium parascrofulaceum ATCC BAA-614
GCCGGTGGCCGCTCCCGCGGCGGGCGGCCCGCTGTCGGAGGAGCCGGCCGCCCGGGCGCTGCTCACCGTCCTGGCGGCCACCGCCGACGGGCTCGACGGCGAACGCGCCCTGGCGTTGCTGACCGGCCCGATCGGTGGCGTCGACCCGGTCTCGCTGCGGCAGCTGCGCCGAACGCTGCAGCGCGCCCACCCCGATCGGGCGCCGGGGGATTTTGCGGACCTGCTGGCCGACACGTTGGCCGGTGCCGCGCCGCCTGTGGGTCCGCAATTCCGCCCGGTGCAGCGGGTGCGCGCGGTGCTGGATGCCGCCGCGCGCTGCCATCGCGCGGGCCAAGACCCGCGCTACACCCTGTGGGCGGCGTGGCACCGATCCGGCCTGCAGCGGCGCTGGCTGTCGGCCGCCGAGCGCGGCGGCCCCGCCGGCGCGCAGGCCACCCGCGACCTGGACGCGGTGACCGCACTGTTCGACATCACCGATCAGTACGTGTCGCGCACGTCGGGCGCGTCGTTGCGCGGGCTCGTCGACCACGTCGCCGCGCTGCACCTGCCGGGCGTGCGCCAGGAGCCGGTGTCAACCGTGGAGCAGGTCCGGGTGCTCAGCGCGCACGCCGCGCTGGGACACGAATGGGACCTGGTGGTCATCGCCGGGCTCCAGGAGGGGTTGTGGCCCAACACGGTTCCGCGCGGCGGTGTGCTGGGCACCCAGCGGCTGCTGGATGTGCTGGACGGCGTCACCGGCGACGCGTCGGTGCGGGCGCCGCTGCTGGCCGAGGAGCGGCGGCTGCTGGTGGCGGCGATGGGCCGCGCGCGCCGCCGGCTGTTGGTGACCGCCGTGGACGGCGACCCGGGCGGCGCGGACGGGGAGGCGGCGCTGCCGTCGACGTTCTACTACGAGGTCGCGCAGTGGGCCGGCGACGACGCCGATGCCGCAGCGTCGCAACCCGTTTCGGCGCCGCGGGTGCTGTCGGCGGCGGCGCTGGTCGGCCGGCTGCGCGGTGTCGTGTGCGCCCCCGACGGCACCGTGGATGACGCCGATCGCGCCTGCGCGGCAACGCAATTGGCGCGCCTGGCCCGCGCCGGCGTGGCGGGCGCCGACCCGGCGAGCTGGCACGGCCTGGTCCCCGTCAGCACCGCCGAACCGCTGTGCGGCGGCGACGATGCCGTGACGCTGACCCCGTCGACCCTGCAGATGCTCAACGACTGCCCGCTGCGCTGGCTGGCCGAACGCCATGGCGGCACCAACCCGCGTGCTCTGCGCTCCACGATCGGTTCGTTGCTGCACGCCCTTCTCGCCGAACCGGGGCGCACTGAGTCCGAATTGCTGGCCGAGCTGGACCGCGCGTGGCGGCACCTGCCCTTCGAGGCCGAGTGGCATTCGGCGAACGAGCTGGCGCGGCACCGCGCGATGATCGAGGCCTTCCTCGAGTGGCGGGCGCAGACCCGGGGCGCGCTGACCGAGGTGGGCGTCGAGGTCGAGATCGACGGTGCCCTGGCGGCGTCCGGTGATCGGGGGGAAGTCCGGCTGCGCGGCCGGGTCGACCGGTTGGAGCGCGACGCCGCCGGCCGGCTGGTCATCGTCGACATCAAGACCGGCAAGACCCCGGTCAGCAAGGACGACGCCCAACAGCACGCCCAGCTGGCGATGTATCAGCTGGCGGTGGCCGAGGGCTTGGTCGACGCGGGCACCGAACCCGGTGGCGCGCGGCTGGTCTACCTCGGCAAGACCGGGGCCTCCGGTGTCACCGAACGCGAGCAGGACCCGCTGACACCGGCCGCGCGCGACGAATGGCGCCGGCTGGTCCGGCGCGCGGCCGAGGCGACCGCCGGGCCGCGGTTCGTCGCCCGGCGCAACGACGGCTGCTCGCACTGCCCGCTGCGGCCCTCGTGCCCCGCCCACGCCGACGGGGCGGCGCAATGATCCCGCGCTTCAGCCCCGCCGAATTGGCCGATGCGCTCGGACTTTTCCCGCCCACCGAAGAGCAGGCCGCCGTCATCGCCGCCCCGCCCGGGCCACTGGTCGTCATCGCGGGCGCCGGTGCCGGCAAGACCGAGACCATGGCCGCGCGGGTGGTGTGGCTCATCGCCAACGGCTACGCCGAACCCGGCCAGGTGCTGGGCCTGACGTTCACCCGCAAAGCCGCCGGACAGCTGCTGCGCCGCGTGCGGTCCCGGCTGGCGAGGTTGGCCGGCGTCGGCTTGGGGCCCGACGGCCCGGCCCCCGCGGAACCGGCGGGCGCCCCGACGGTCAGCACCTACCACGCGTTCGCCGGTTCGCTGATCCGCGACTACGGGTTGTTGCTGCCCGTCGAGCCCGACACCCGGCTGCTCGGCGAGACCGAGCTCTGGCAGCTGGCCTTCGACGTGGTCAGCGGGTACCGGGGGGAGCTGCGCACCGACAAGACGCCGGCCGCGATCACGTCCATGGTGCTGCGGTTGTGGGGCCAGCTGGCCGAACACCTGGTCGACACCCGCCAGCTCGGCGATACCCACGTGGAGCTGGAGCGGCTGATCCACACCCTGCCGGCGGGCCCCTATCAGCGCGACCGCGGCCCCAGCCAGTGGCTGCTGCGCCTGCTGGCCACCCAGACCCAGCGCGCCGAGCTGGTCCCGCTGCTGGACGCGCTCGACGCGCGCATGCGCGCCGCCAAAACCATGGACTTCGGCGTCCAGATGGCCAGCGCGGCACGGCTGGCCGCGAATTTCCCGCAGGTCGGCGAGGAGCTGCGCGGCCGCTACCGGGTGGTGCTGCTCGACGAGTACCAGGACACCGGCCACGCCCAGCGGGTCGCCCTGTCGGCGTTGTTCGGCGGCGGCGTGGACGACGGGCTGGCCCTGACGGCGGTCGGCGACCCGATTCAGTCGATCTACGGCTGGCGGGGCGCCTCGGCGACCAACCTGCCGCGCTTTGCCACCGACTTCCCCCGGGCCGACGGCACGCCCGCCCCCGTCCTGGAGCTGCGGACCAGCTGGCGCAACCCGCCACGCACCCTGGCACTGGCCAACGCCATATCGGCGGAGGCGCGCCGCCGGTCGGTCGCGGTGCGCCCGTTGCGGCCGCGTCCGGACGCCCCGCCCGGGACCGTCTGTTGCGCACTGCTTCCCGACGTGCAGGCCGAGCGGGAGTGGATCGCCGACGAGCTCGCCGCGCGGTACCGGGCGGCCCAGGCCGACGGCGCGGGCCCGCCGACCGCCGCCGTCCTGGTGCGCCGCAACGCCGACGCCGCCCCCATCGCCGACGCCCTGCGCGCCCGCGGGCTCCCCGTCGAGGTCGTCGGGCTGGCGGGGCTGCTGTCGGTCCCCGAGGTGGCCGACGTCGTCGCCATGCTGCGACTCGTCGCCGACCCGACCGCGGGCGCGGCGGCCATGCGGGTGCTCACGGGTCCACGCTGGCGCCTCGGGGGCCGGGACATCGCCGCGCTGTGGCGGCGCGCCCGGCAACTCGGCGAAGGCCCGGGCGGGGAAGGGTCGCCGGAATCAATCGCGCTCGCCGCCGGCCACGACGCCGACACCCCGTGCCTGGCCGACGCGCTCGCCGACCCCGGCCCGGCCGACGGGTATTCGGCCGCGGGATATCGGCGCATCACCGCGTTGGCCGCCGAACTGCGCGCGCTGCGCGGCCACCTGGGTCACTCCCTGCCCGATCTGGTCGCCGAGGTGCGCCGCGCGCTGGGCGTCGACTGCGACGTCCGCGCCGCGGCGGGAGCGAACGCGGGCTGGGCCGGCACCGAGCACCTCGACGCGTTCGCCGACGTCGTCGCCGGTTACGCCGAACGGGTCGAACTCGCGGGCGCGGCCGACCGCTGCCCAACGGCGTCGGTGGCGGGCCTGTTGGCGTTCCTGGATGTGGCGGAAACCGTCGAGAACGGTTTGCCGCCGGCCCCATCGGTGGCCGCGCGCGACCGCGTCCAGGTGCTCACGGTGCACTCCGCGAAGGGGCTGGAATGGCAGGTGGTGGCGGTGGCGCACCTGTCGGGCGGCGTCTTCCCGTCGGCGGCGTCCAGGACCACCTGGCTCACCGACGCGGCCGAGCTGCCGCCGCTGCTGCGGGGCGACCGGGCCGCGGCGGGGGCACTGGGCGTACCGGTGTTGGACGTCTCGGCTGTCACCAATCGAAAGCAGTTGTCGGACACGATCTCCGAGCATCGCCGCCAGCTCGACCAGCGGCGGGTCGACGAGGAGCGCCGGCTGTTGTATGTCGCCGTCACCCGGGCGGAGGACACCCTGCTGGTGTCGGGTCACCATTGGGGAGCCACCGGGATCAAGCCGCGCGGGCCCTCGGACTTCCTGTGCGAAATCAAGAACGTCATCGACCGTTCGGCCGCGGCCGGGGCGCCCTGTGGGGTGGTGGACCAATGGGCGCCCGCGCCGGCCGACGGCGACCCGAACCCGTTGCGTGACAACACCGTCGAGGCCATCTGGCCGGCCGACCCGCCGGCCGGCCGCCGCGGCGATGTCGAACGCGGCGCGGACCTGGTGGCCCGGGCGATGTCGGGCGACCCGCAGGAGAACACTGTCGACGTCGAGGGCTGGGCCGCCGACGTCGACGCCTTGCTCGCCGAACGCGCCCGGTCGGCGGAGCCACCCAGCCGGGCGTTGCCCGGGCAGCTGTCGGTCAGCGGCCTGGTGGACCTGGCCCGCGACCCCGCCGGCGCCGCGCAGCGGCTCAGGCATCGGCTGCCGACCCGGCCCGATCCGCATGCCTTGCTGGGCAACGCTTTTCACGCCTGGGTCCAGCGGTTCTACGGAGCCGAGAGCCTGTTCGATCTCGCCGACCTGCCGGGCGCGGCGGACGCCGACATCGGCGACACCCCCGAGCTGGGCGCGTTGCGGGCGGCATTCACCGAATCGCCGTGGGCGGCGCGCACCCCGATCGCCGTCGAGGTGCCGTTCGAGATGCCGATCGGTGAGACCCTGGTGCGCGGACGCATCGACGCGGTGTTCGCCGACCCCGACGGCGGTGCCACGGTCGTGGACTGGAAGACCGGCGAGCCGCCGCGCGGGCCGGAGGCCATGCGCCAGGCCGCCGTGCAGCTCGCGGTGTACCGCTTGGCGTGGGCCGCGCTGTCCGGGATGCCGGAATCGTCGGTGCGGACGGCCTTCTATTACGTGCGTGCGCGCGCCACGGTGGCCCCCGGTGATCTGCCCGCCCCCGCCGAACTGGCCGGGTTGCTGGCGGGCCCCGCCGCCGGGTGACCCGCGCTGGCCGAGTACCGGGCTCGCGGTCGTGGTTACATTGAGTCGTGCTGTCTCCCGCGCTGGCGTCGAGCCGATGACGGACCGCCGTGCGCAACGGTAGATCCCGCCAACTGAACGGTCTGGACGAGGCGCTGACCGCGCAGCGAGGCCACCAATTGGTCGGCGTGGTGCGCATCCCCGAGGACCACGCCAGCCCCATCCGCGTCATCACCCGCCGCGTGGCCATCGCGCTGGTGGTGCTGATCGCCGCGGCCGTCATCGTCTACGTCGACCGCAACGGGTACCGCGACGTGCGGGGCCAGCCGCTGACCTTCCTGGACTGCCTGTACTTCTCGGCGGTGTCGCTGTCGACGACCGGGTACGGCGACATCACCCCGTTCACCGAGACCGCGCGTTTGGTGCACACCCTGATCTTCACCGCGCTGCGGATCGCGTTCCTGGCCGTGTTGGTCGGCACGACCCTCGAGGTGCTCTCCGAGCGGTCCCGCCAAGGGTGGAAGATTCAGCGTTGGAGGAGCAGAGTGCGCAACCACACGATCGTGATCGGCTACGGCACCAAGGGCAAGACGGCGGTCGCCGCCATCCTCGGTGACGAGGCCGCCCAGGGCGACGTCGTCGTCGTCGACACCGACCGCACCGCTCTCGAGCACGCCGCCACCGCGGGGCTGGTCACCGTGCACGGCGACGCCACCAAGGCCGACGTGCTGCGGCTCGCCGGGGCGCAGCACGCCGCGTCGATCATCGTCGCCACCAGCCGCGACGACACCGCCGTCCTGGTGACCTTGACGGCACGCGAGCTCGCCCCCAACGCCAAGATCGTGGCGTCGATCCGGGAGGCCGAGAACCAGCACCTGCTCCAGCAATCCGGCGCCGACTCCGTGGTGGTCTCCTCGGCGACCGCCGGCCGGCTGCTCGGCCTGGCCACCAGCACACCCAGCGTCGTGGAGATGATCGAGGACCTGCTGACCCCGGACGTCGGGCTGGCGATCGCCGAGCGGGAGGTGGAACCGACCGAAGTCGGCGGCTCGCCGCGGCATCTGCGCGACATCGTCCTCGGCGTGGTGCGCGACGGCCGCCTGCTGCGCATCGGCGCGCCCGAGGTGGACGCGGTCGAGGCCAACGACCGGCTGCTCTACATCCGCCACGCGGGGCACTAGTGGCGATCGCGAGAGCGGCGATGCCGGTCGAAGCGGGTCGCCACGGGGCACTAGTGGCGATCGCGAGAGCGGCGATGCCGGTCGAAGCGGGTCGCCACTCGGGGAGGCACTAGTGGCGATCGCGGACTTTCGGCTGCGGGAGGTTCCGTTGCTCTCGCGCGTCGGGGCCGACCGGGCCGACCAGTTGCGCACCGACGTGGAGGCGGCCACCGCCGGCTGGGCGGACGCGGCACTGTTGCGGGTGGATTCGCGCAGTCAGGTGCTGGTCGCCGACGGCCGGGTGGTGCTCGGCTCCGCGGCCAAGCTGGCCGACAAGCCGCCACCGGAGGCGGTGTTTCTGGGACGCATCGACAACGACCGGCACGTGTGGGCCATCCGCGGCGCCCTCGAGGCGCCCGAGGACCCGGACGTGCGCGCCGAGGTGGTGAACCTGCGCGGCCTTGGCGCGATCCTCGACGACACCAGCAGTCAACTGGTCTCGTCGGCCGTGGCGCTGCTCAACTGGCATGACTCCGCGCGGTTCAGCTCGGTGGACGGCTCGCCGACCCGGCCGGCGCGGGCGGGCTGGGCGCGGGTCAATCCCGTCACCGGCCACGAGGAGTTCCCGCGCATCGACCCGGCCGTGATCTGCCTCGTCCACGACGGCGGCGACCGCGCGGTGCTGGCCCGCCAGGCGGTGTGGCCGGAGCGGATGTTCTCGCTGCTGGCCGGGTTCGTCGAGGCCGGTGAATCGTTCGAAGCCTGCGTCGCCCGCGAGATCCGCGAGGAAATCGGGTTGACCGTCCGCGACGTGCGCTACCTGGGCAGCCAGCCGTGGCCGTTCCCGCGTTCACTGATGGTCGGCTTCCACGCCATCGCCGACCCGGGCGAGGGCTTCTCCTTCAACGACGGGGAGATCGTCGAGGCGGCCTGGTTCACCCGCGACGAGGTGCGTGAGGCGCTGGCCGCCGGCGACTGGTCCAGCTCCGCCGACTCGAAACTGCTGCTGCCGGGATCCGTTTCGATCGCGCGCGTGATCATCGAATCCTGGGCGGCGGTCGACTGATCCGGCGCCGCTACTTGATGCGGCCGGTCACCGTCTGCAGGAGGTTGTTGGCGACCTGCTGGGTCGGTTCGATGCCGAGCACGCCGACGGACACCAGCACCGACGACCTGACCGTGTACAGGTGGACCCATCCGTCGGAGTCGAGCTTGAGCGTCTCGGTGTCCGGCTTGTTGAGCGCGAAATCGTAGGCGCTGTGGTGCAGGGAGATGCACTGGTCCAGGGTGGAGTGCAACTGGTTGAGGGCCCCCCGCGCGGTGGCCGCGTCCGGATAGACCACGACGGCGTTGGTGACCTCGTTGATCGGCGCGATGCCGCCCGGCCGCAAGTCGTCGGTCGAGCCGCTGTAGCCGACCGAACGATACTCTTTCCACCCGCCGGCGAAGGTGAGGTCCGTGGCTCCCACCGCCCGGCACGGACCCGGCGGATTGCCGACGGTCTCCCGCGGCGGATCGTCGCGGTCGGCATACGAATACGGTTGCAGGCCTTCGAAATTGGCGATGCGGCGGGCCTCGTCGAGGCTGATGACCAGCGACTCGGCGTAGGCGTGGGCGGAAGGGGCCCCCGTCGTGCCGGTCGGGGAGTGCGAGCACGCCGCGGCCACGCAGGCGATCGCGGCCCAGGCCGCCCCGGCCGCCGACAGACGCCGGAGCGAACGGCCGGACCGAAGACTCGACGCCATGGTCCCCAATGTTAAGGCCCGGGTCGGCGGCGGGCGTGGCACATGGTCGGCGCCGGCGGCGTGTCGGTGTGGCCCCGCGGCCCTATCCGGCGCCCGCTTCGGCCAGCTTGGCCTTGACCTCGGCCGCGCTCGGGTTGGTCAGCGTCGACCCGTCGGCGAACTTCACCGTCGGAACGGTCCTGTTGCCGCCGTTGACCGAGCCGACGAACTCGGCCGCCGCGGGGTCGTGTTCGATGTCCACCGCCTCGTAAGGGATTCCGTTGGACTTCAACACGCTCATCAGCCGGTGGCAGTAGCCACACCATGACGTCGTGTAAACGGTGATCGGAGCAGTGGTCATAGCTCGTTAACGTAGCCGGGCGGCGATGTGTTCCGCGCCGCGGCGCCGCGACAACTCGCCGACGCGCGCTGGGCGGGGGCACCTTTGTCGGCCGCCGCTGCCAAGATGGACGCCATGCCGATGGTCGCCGACGCCCTGACCGCCGGACTGGACGACGAGCAGCGCGAGGCGGTGCTGGCTCCGCGCGGACCGGTGTGTGTCCTCGCGGGCGCCGGAACGGGCAAGACCCGCACCATCACCCACCGGATCGCGCAGCTGGTGGCGAGCGGCCACGTGGCCGCCGGGCAGGTGCTGGCGGTCACGTTCACCCAGCGGGCGGCGGGAGAGATGCGTTCCCGGCTGCGGACGCTGGACGCCGCCGCGGGCACGGACACCGGCGTCGGCGGGGTGCAGGCCCTGACGTTTCACGCCGCCGCGCACCGGCAGCTGCGGTACTTCTGGCCGCGGGTGGTCGGTGACACCGGCTGGCAGCTGCTGGACACCAAGTTCGCGGTGGTGGCGCGGGCGGCCAGCCGCAGCCGGATCAACGCCAGCACCGACGACGTCCGTGACCTGGCGGGGGAGATCGAGTGGGCCAAGGCTTCGCTGATCGGCCCCGAGGAGTACCCGGCCGCGGTGGCCGCCGCGGGGCGGGACATCCCGCTGGACGCCGCCCGGGTCGCCACCGTGTACGCCGCCTACGAGGCGCTGAAGGTCCGCGACGAATCGGTGACGCTGCTCGACTTCGACGATCTGCTGCTGCACACCGCGGCCGCCATCGAGAACGACGCGGCCGTGGCCGACGAGTTCCGCGGCCGCTACCGCTGCTTCGTCGTCGACGAATACCAGGACGTCACGCCCCTGCAGCAGCGGGTGCTTCAGGCGTGGCTGGGCGACCGCGACGACCTGACCGTGGTCGGCGATGCCAACCAGACCATCTATTCGTTCACCGGGGCCTCGCCGCGGTTTTTGCTCGACTTCTCGCGCCGCTACCCCGACGCCACCGTGGTTCGCCTGGAGCGCGACTACCGCTCCACCCCGCAGGTGGTGTCGCTGGCCAACCAGGTGATCGCCGCCGCGCGTGGCCGGGTGGCCGGCAGCAAGCTGCACCTGGTGGGGCAGCGCCCGCCGGGTCCGGCGCCGTCGTTCCGCGAGAACCCCGACGAACCGGCCGAGGCCGCCGCGGTCGCCGCGTCGATCGCCCGGTTGATCGAGGCGGGCACCCCGCCGTCGGAGATCGCGGTGCTGTACCGGGTCAACGCCCAGTCCGAGGCCTACGAGGAGGCGCTGACCGAGGCGGGCATCCCCTATCAGGTCCGCGGCGGCGAGGGATTCTTCACCCGCCAGGAGATCAAGCAGGCGCTGCTGGCGCTGCAGCGCGCGGCCGAGCGCGGCGCCGAGGGTCCGCTGCCGGCCGTCGTGCGGGCGGTCCTGGAGCCGCTGGGGTTGACGGCCGAGCCGCCGGTCGGCACCCGCGTCCGCGAGCGCTGGGAGGCGCTGACCGCGCTGGCCGAATTGGTCGACGACGAGGTGGCCCAGCGCCCGCAGCTGGACCTTGCGGGCCTGCTGGCCGAACTGCGGCTGCGCGCCGACGCGCGGCACCCGCCCGTGGTGCAGGGCGTCACGCTGGCCTCGCTGCACGCCGCCAAGGGCCTGGAGTGGGATGCGGTGTTCCTGGTCGGGTTGGCCGACGGCACGCTGCCCATTTCGCACGCGTTGGCGCACGGCCCCGAAAGCGAGGCCGTCGAGGAGGAGCGCCGGCTGCTCTACGTCGGGATCACCAGGGCGCGAACGCATTTGGCCCTCAGCTGGGCGTTGGCCCGCAGCCCCGGCGGACGGCAGGGCCGCAAGCCGTCGCGGTTCCTCAACGGGATTGCGCCGCAGGCGCGCGCCGACGCCGGCCCCACCAAATCCCGGCGCAACCGGGGCCCGGCGGCGCGCTGCCGGGTCTGCAACAAGGACCTGGCCACCGCCGCGGCGGTGATGCTGCGGCGCTGCGAAACCTGTGCGGGCGACGTCGACGAGGAATTGCTGCTGCGGCTCAAGGCGTGGCGGCTGGACGTCGCCAAGGAGCAGAAGGTGCCCGCGTACGTCGTCTTCACCGACAACACGCTGATCGCGATCGCCGAGTTGCGCCCCGGCGACGAGGACGCGCTGATCGCGATCCCGGGCATCGGCGCGCGCAAGCTCGAGCAGTACGGGCCCGACGTGCTGGAGCTGGTGCGCGGCGGCTGACCGGCAAAGGCGCAGGTCAGAAAATCGTTTGTCCCGGGCATCCGCGACGGTTTACCCTCGAAGCTGCGTTCTGGCACGACGAAGGGAGGTGGCCACGATGATCAACGACGCGTTCGGTATGGACGTGGCCGCCGCGGCGGCCACGTTGAAGCATGCCGCCCACAGTGCCGACGCTGCCGGTTCGGCAAAGGCGTTGAAGCATCGCGCCGCCGCCGCGACGAACGCGTCCGCAGGACTCGAGGTCCACCGAATGGCTACGTAACACCCCGGTTTTCACCGAATGGCCACGGACCCGAAGTCAAGGATCCGTGGCCACAGTCTTTTCGGGCGCGAGCCCGCTCCCCGGTCCGGATCACCGAAGATCAAAGCCCCGACCAGGAAGCAGGTGAGCAGGACATGTCGGCACTGACAGTCTCCAGGCAGCCGTCGTCGCCGGTGTTGCCGTGTCACGCCGGGGACCCGGACCTCTGGTTCGCCGATATCCCGGCCGACCTCGAGCGCGCCAAGGCGCTCTGCGCGGGCTGCCCGATCCGGCGCCAGTGCCTGGCGTCAGCGCTGGAGCGGGCCGAGCCGTGGGGCGTGTGGGGCGGCGAAATCCTCGACAGGGGCTCGATTTTGAGCTTCAAACGGCCGCGCGGACGCCCGCGCAAAGACGGCGTCGCGGCCTAGACGATCGCGCTGTCCGGCTCGGCGAAGCCGGGGATCAGCTCCTCGGAGAGCGCCTTGATCGGCACCCGCGCGTCCAGCTGGCACAGGATGGCGGCGACCGACGCGATGACGCGCATCGGGATGGCCAGCTTGGGCGGCAGGTCCATCTGCCGGGCCGTCTTGATCTGCGACACCGACCGGTCGATCTGGCCCACCGTCATCCGCTGCAGCCACTTGCGGGTGTAGTGGAAAACGTCGACCTCGATGGGCTCGACGTACTGGCGCAGCATCTCGTCGATGTCGCGCACCGACACCTGCTGGCCCTTCTGGATGAAGCCCACCTTCTCCATCGTCGGCAACAGCAGGTCGTAGTTCTTGTCGCGGGCCAGGCGGATCGTCATGCCGAGTTCGATGGGGTAGCCGCCGGGCAGCGGCGCGACCGCGCCGAAGTCGATGACGCCCATCCGGTCGTCCGGGAGCAGCATGAAGTTGCCCGGGTGCGCGTCACCGTGCAGCATTCCCAGCCGGCGCGGCGCGTCGAAGGTCAGCTCCAGCAACCGGGTGCCGATCAGGTCGCGCTGCTCGCGGGTCCCGTCGCGGATGATCTCGGCGAGCGGCAGCCCCTCGATCCACTCCTGGACGACGACCTTGGGCGCGCTGGCCACGACGTGTGGTATCGCGAAGTGCGGGTGGCCTTCGTAGGCCTTGGCGAAGGCGCGCTGGTTGTCGGCCTCCAGCCGGTAGTCGAGTTCCATCTCGGTGCGCTCGACGAGTTCGTCGACGATGCCCTGGACGTCGGCGCCGGGGGCGAGCTGTTTGACGACGCCCACCATCCGCTGCATGGTCTTGAGGTCGGCGCGCAGCGCCTCGTCGGCGCCCGGGTACTGGATTTTGACGGCCACCGGGCGGCCGTCGGCCCAGACCGCCTTGTGCACCTGGCCGATGCTGGCCGAGGCGATGGGCTTGTCGTCGAACGAACTGAACCGCTCCCGCCACTTGGTGCCCAGCTGGCCGTCGAGCACGCGGTGCACCTTGTTGGCGGGCAGCGGCGGGGCGTCCTTCTGCAGCTTGGTCAGCGCCTCGCGGTACGGCTCGCCGTACTCGTCGGGGATGGCGGCCTCCATGACCGACAGGGCCTGGCCGACCTTCATCGCCCCGCCCTTGAGCTCGCCCAACACGGTGAACAGCTGGTTGGCGGCTTTCTCCATCAGCTCGGCCTGGACTTCGTCCCGCGACTTGCCGGTCAGCCGTTTACCGAAGCCGAGAGCGGCCCGGCCCGCGAAGCCGACCGGGATGCTGGCCAGCTTGGCGTTCCGCGCCGCACGGCCGCGTTTGATGTCTGCCACGCATCCATCATCCATGACGGCCGGCCCCGCTCGCGCTTGATCTTCGCAACACCCGGTACCCGGCGGCGTCGCGCCCTAGGTTGTCCCCCATGGCAGCAAAGCAATCGCAGCACGACGCGGCGGACTCCCTGTTCAGGGCGATCATCGAGACGCTGGACAAACACCGCAACGACGGCACCTTGACCGCGGAGGTCCTGCACGAGCTCGCCACGGCCTACGGGTCGGTGTCGGCGAACGTCCCGGAACAGGGGCGGCTGGGCTAGGTTTCAGCACGCACACAGCGGGTGCCGGGTCCAGTGCCGCGCGACGATCGCGCCGGCAACGAGGTCGAATTCCAGTGTGGCGTTCAGCGTTTGGGGCGGGACCGCCTCCTGCCGGCGGACGGCGGCGATCACCCGGTTGACCTGGCTGAGCGCGAGCGCGGCGGTCGCCAGCAGGGTGGCCCGGTCGGCGACGCCGATGGTTTCCCGCAGCTGCGCCGAGATCGCCGGCCACGCGGCGTCGCGGTCCCGACGGTGCAGGTCGGCGCAGGTCAGACAGCTCGTCGTGCCCGGGATGACCAGCGGGCCGACCAGCCCGACGCCGTCGCGGACCCGGACCGGCAGGTGCGGGACGCCCCGGGCGTGCAGGTCGCGGACCATGCGCGGATCGGCGACCAGGTAGTCGGACAGCACGACCAGGTCGACGGCGCCGGCCGTCACGCCGGCGTGCGGCTGGCGGCTGTGGGCGATGCGGGCGCCCGAGCAGCGCAGCGCCTCGACGAGCAACTCGGAGAGCGGCCCGCGGCCGTGGATCCGGATGGACGGCGCCCTACCGCGCGACTTCGCGCATTCGGTCGCGACGCCCGCGCCGACCAGCCGGGCGACCAGGTCGGTCAGCCCCCGGCGTCGCGCAGGCCGCGGTCGGCGGCCCGCCGCTGGAGTTCCGGGAGCGGCATCGGTGACCGCATGGACCGCAGCAAGGCGGCCAGCTCCGCGGCCGCCAGGCCGCCGGGCGGACGGACCAGCACGGCGCGGCGCGGATCCCAGCCCACCTGGACCGCGCCGTCGGGCCGCAGCAACACCGGCATCGCCGGGTCCAGCGCGTAGAGAGTCTGCGGCATGAACGCCGACTGTGCCACGCCGGAGGCGATGGGCCCGGTCAGTTATCCACAGCACCGCCGGCGGACCCGAGGATCAACAGCCCGGGCGTTGCCGTGGGCTCGAACTGGCCGTAACCGTCAGGGTTGTTCGGCCGGCGGCGGTGGCGGCGGGCATGGCTTGCCGCCGCGGACCCCGATGATCGTTCCGGTCGTCGTCGTGACCGGTCCGACCGTCACGCCGCAGGGCCAGTTGGCTATGTTGCCGGGATCATTCGGGTCGGGGGCCGGGTCGGCGTGCGCGACCCCCGCGCTGAACGCCAGGGCGGCTGTCGCGAGCCCCGCAGCGATGATTGGTTGTTTCCGCATTTCCCCACCTATGTCTAGCGTCCGTTGGCCAGCATCGCGTTGCCAGCCTAAGGCATCGGGCCGAGGCGGGCGACCCGTGCGGGAAGTCTCGATCGACTCTGGAGCGGTGCCGTGGACGATGCGCGAAATGCGTTGTGCGCGAATGTCTCGTCGTACGGGCTGACCGCCGCAGTCAGCCGTCGACCGGGCCGGCGCCCGGGTCCTCGGGATTTTCCTCGAGCTTGGCGATCGCCTCGTCGATGCCGCTGGTGTCGCCGCCGATCACCCGGTCGATGAAGCCGGCCGGCTCGTCGAGATCCTCGGCGTCGGGCAGCAGGTCGGGGTGTTGCCAGATCGCGTCGCGGGCGTCCACGCCGGCGGCCTCGGTGAGGCGCTCCCACAGCGCGGCGGCCTCCCGCATCTTGCGGGGCCGCAGCTCCAGGCCCACCAGCGTGGCGAAGGTCTGCTCGGCCGGGCCGCCGGTGGCGCGGCGGCGGCGCAGCGTCTCGCTGAGCGCGGCCGCGCCCGGTATCCGATCGCCCAGGGCCGCGGTCACCACCACCTGCACCCAGCCCTCGATCAGCGCGAGCAGCGTCTCCAGGCGTTCCAGCGCCTGCGTCTGCGCCGGGGTGGCCTTCGGCTCGAAAACGCCCTGCCCCAAGAGGTTTTCGATGGCGGCCGGGTCGGACAGCGTCGCCGGGTTGAAGTCGCGGGCCAGCTCCTCGATCCCGCTCATGTCGATCTGCATGCCCCGCGCGTAGGCCTCGACGGCGCCCAGCACCTGGCTCGACAACCACGGCACGTGGCTGAACAGCCGGTGGTGGGCGGCCTCGCGGGCGGCGAGGAACGTCAGGATCTCGCTGCGGGGCTGCTCGAGTCCGGCGGCGAACGACTCCAGGGCGGCGGGCAGGACGGCGGCGACGCCCTTGGGCCCCAACGGCAGGCCGATGTCGGTCGACGTCAGCACCTCGCGGGACAACCGGCCCAGGGCCTGGCCCAGCTGGGAGCCGAAGGCCATGCCGCCCATCTGCGACATCACCGCCATCAGCGGGCCGGCCATGCTCTTGGCCTCCTCGGGCAGCGACGACGCCCACACCGTTGAAATCTGTTCTGCCATCGGGTCGCACAGCCGCTTCCAGGTCTGCAGGCTGTTGTCGACCCAGTCGGCCGGGGTCCAGCCCACCGCCTTGGTGGTGCCGGCGGGCAGCGCGGTGGCGCCGTCCAGCCAGGTCTCGGCCAGGTGCACGGCGTCGGCGATCGCCGAGTGCGTGGTGTCCGGGATGGGCGCGACGAACCCGATCGAGTTCGTGGCCACCCGGCGGGCCAGCTCGTAGTTGACCGGTCCGGCCGGCTCGCCCCCGCCCATCACGGTGCCCGCACTGGAAAACATCTGGCCCAGCTGGGTGAAGATCTGTCCCAGGTCGCCCATGCCGAATGCGCCGAACGGATCGGAGCCGCCGGAGCCCGAATTGGGATCTTTCTTCCCGGGTTTGTCGGGGTCTTCCCCTGAGGAGAAGCCGAAAGGCAGGTCAGCCATACCGTCAACGGTACTCACCGGCGGAACCGGGCGGGCGGTCTCGGGTCAGCTTGTGGCTGAACCGGCGGCGTGGTGCGCCGTCTAGTGTAATCGGCGTGAACAGGCGGATTCTGACCCTGATGGTCGCGCTGGTGCCGATCCTGGTCTTCGGCGTGTTGCTCGCGGTGGTGACGGTGCCGTTCGTCTCCCTGGGTCCCGGCCCCACCTTCGACACGCTGGGCGAGGTCGACGGCAAGCAGGTGGTGGCGATCGAGGGCACCGCGACACATCCGACCACGGGGCACCTGAACATGACCACGGTGTCCCAGCGGGACGAACTGACCCTGGGCGAGGCGCTGACGCTGTGGCTGTCGGGGCAGGAGCAGTTGGTGCCCCGCGACCTGATCTACCCGCCGGGCAAGTCGCGCGACGAGGTCGACAAGGCCAACACCGCGGACTTCAAGGAGTCGGAGGACAGCGCCGAGTACGCGGCGCTCGGCTACCTGAAATACCCGGCGGCGGTGACGGTCGCCAAGGTCAGCGACCCGGGCCCGTCGGCGGGCAAGCTGAAGAGCGGCGACGCGATCGACGCGGTCAACGGGACCCCGGTCGCCGACGTCGACCAGTTCACGGGGCTGTTGAAGAGCACCAAGCCCGGCCAGACGGTGACGATCGATTACCGGCGCAAGAACGAGCCGGCCGGCGTGGTGCAAATTACGCTGGGCGCGAACAAGGATCGCGACTACGGCTTCCTGGGTGTCGCCGTGCTCACGGCGCCCTGGGCGCCGTTCGTCGTCGACTTCAACCTCGCCAACGTCGGCGGGCCGTCCGCCGGCCTGATGTTCAGCCTGGCGGTGGTCGACAAGCTGACCACCGGTGACCTGACCGGATCGAAGTTCATCGCGGGAACCGGCACCATCTCCGCCGATGGGAAGGTGGGACAGATCGGCGGCATCACGCACAAGATGGTCGCCGCCCACGCCGCGGGCGCCACCGTGTTCCTGGTGCCGGCCAAGAACTGCTACGAGGCGAACTCGGACAACCCCTCCGGCATGCGCCTGGTGAAGGTGGAGACGCTCAGCCAGGCGGTCGACGCGCTGCACGCGATCACGTCGGGGGGTCAGGCGCCGAGCTGCTGAAGCTCGACGCGGATCGCGGGTCACGCGATGCGTAGAGTTGTCACCGTCGATCAACCAAGCAGGGAGCGTAGCCAGTGGGGATGCGGCCCACCGCACGGATGCCGAAGCTGACTCGGCGCAGCCGGATTTTGATCCTGATCGCACTGGGTGTGATCGCTTTGCTGCTCGCCGGTCCCCGGCTGATCGACGCGTACGTGGACTGGCTGTGGTTCGGTGAGCTGGGCTACCGCTCGGTGTTCACCACCGTCCTGGTCACCCGGTTCATCGTGTTTCTGGTCGCCGGGCTGTTGGTTGGCGGCATCGTGTTCGCCGGTCTCGCGGTGGCCTACCGCACCCGCCCGGTGTTCGTGCCGAGCAACGACAACGATCCGGTGGCCCGCTACCGCGCGGTCGTCCTCTCCCGGCTGCGGCTGGTGGGCATCGGCGTCCCGGTCGCGATCGGCCTGCTGGCCGGCATCATCGCGCAAAGCTACTGGGTGCGCATCCAACTGTTCCTGCACGGCGGGGACTTCGGCATCCGGGATCCGCAGTTCGGCAAGGACCTCGGCTTCTACGCGTTCGACCTGCCGTTCTACCGGCTGCTGCTGAGCTACCTGTTCGTGGCCACGTTCCTGGCCTTCGTGGCCAACCTGTTGGCGCACTACATCTTTGGCGGGATCCGGTTGTCCGGCCGCACCGGAGCGCTGAGCCGCTCGGCCCGCATCCAGCTGGTGACCGTGGTGGGGCTGCTGGTGGTGCTCAAGGCGGTCGCCTACTGGCTGGACCGTTACGAGCTGTTGTCGCACACCCGCGGGGGCAAGCCGTTCACCGGCGCCGGCTACACCGACATCAACGCGGTGCTGCCGGCGAAGCTGATCCTGATGGCGATCGCGCTGATCTGCGCGGCCGCGGTGTTCTCCGCGATCGTCCTGAAGGACCTGCGGATCCCGGCCATCGGCCTGGTGTTGCTGCTGCTGTCCTCACTGATCGTGGGCGCCGCGTGGCCGATGATCGTCGAGCAGATCAGCGTCAAACCCAATGCGGCGCAGAAGGAAAGCGAATACATCAGCCGCAGCATCGGGGCCACGCGGCAGGCGTACGGGCTGACGTCGGACGTGGTCACCTACCGCACCTACGCCGGCGACACGCAGGCCACCGCGCAGCAGGTGGCCGACGACCGGGCGACCACGTCCAACATCCGGCTGCTCGACCCGACCATCGTCAGCCCGGCGTTCACCCAGTTTCAGCAGGGCAAGAACTTCTACTACTTCCCCGACCAGCTGTCCATCGACCGGTACGTCGACCGCACCGGCGCGCTGCGCGACTACGTCGTCGCCGCCCGTGAACTCAACCCCGACCGGCTGATCGACAACCAGCGGGACTGGATCAACCGGCACACCGTCTACACCCACGGCAACGGGTTCATCGCCTCGCCGGCCAACACGGTGCGCGGAATCGCCAACGACCCCAACCAGAACGGCGGCTACCCCGAATTCCTGGTCAACGTCGTCGGCGCCAACGGCAACGTGGTGTCAGACGGCCCGGCGCCGCTGGACCAGCCGCGTATCTACTACGGCCCCGTCATCTCCAGCACGTCCGCCGACTACGCGATCGTCGGCCGCAACGGCGCCGACCGCGAATACGACTACGAGACCAGTGCCGAGACCAAGAACTACACCTACACCGGACTCGGGGGAGTGCCCGTCGGCGACTGGTTGTCCCGCAGCGTGTTCGCCGCCAAGTTCGCGGAGCGAAACTTCTTGTTCTCCAACGTGATCGGCTCCAACAGCCGGATCCTGTTCAACCGCGACCCGGCGCGGCGGGTGGAGGCGGTGGCGCCGTGGCTGACCACCGACAGCTCGGTCTACCCGGCGATCGTCAACAAGCGACTGGTGTGGATCATCGACGCCTACACCACGCTGGACAACTACCCCTACTCCGAACTCACCTCGCTCGAATCGGCCACCGCCGACTCCAACGAGGTGGCGTTCAACAAGCTCGCGCCCGACAAGCAGGTGTCCTACATCCGCAACTCGGTCAAGGCCACGGTGGACGCCTACGACGGCACCGTCACGCTGTACCAGCAGGACGAAGAGGACCCGGTGCTCAAGGCGTGGATGCAGGTCTTCCCCGGCACGGTCAAGCCGAAGAGCGACATCACCCCCGAACTCGCCGAGCACCTGCGCTACCCCGAGGACCTGTTCAAGGTGCAGCGGATGCTGCTGGCCAAGTACCACGTCAACGACCCCGTCACGTTCTTCTCCACGTCCGATTTCTGGGACGTGCCGCTGGACCCGAACCCGACGGCCAGCAGCTATCAGCCGCCGTACTACATCGTCGCGAAAAACATTGCGAAGCAGGACAATACGGCGTCGTATCAGCTGACCAGCGCGATGAACAGGTTCAAGCGCGACTATCTGGCCGCCTACATCAGCGCCAGCTCCGACCCGGCCACGTACGGCAGGATCACCGTGCTGACCATCCCGGGTCAGGTGAACGGGCCGAAGCTGGCCAACAACGCCATCACCACCGACCCGGCGGTGTCCCAGGACCTCGGCGTGATCGGTCGCGACAATCAGAACCGGATCCGCTGGGGCAACCTGCTGACCCTGCCGGTGGGTCAGGGCGGGCTGCTGTATGTCGAACCCGTCTACGCCTCCCCGGGGGCCAGCGACGCCGCCTCGTCGTATCCCCGGCTGATCCGGGTGGCGATGATGTACAACGACAAGATCGGCTACGGCCCCACCGTGCGCGACGCGCTGACCGGGCTGTTCGGCCCCGGCGCCGGGGCGGCCGCGACAAGCATCCAGCCGACCGAAGCCGGCGGTA
>NZ_GG770553.1:1919261-1926019 GCF_000164135.1 Mycobacterium parascrofulaceum ATCC BAA-614
CCGCCACCCGCCCGCGCCGGCGGGAACACCGGGAGCGCCCTCGCCGCCGGCGGCGGCGGTTCCACCCGTTCCCGACGGTGCGACGACGCTGTCCCCGGCGAAATCCGCCGCCCTGCAAGAGATCCAGGCGGCGCTCGGCGCGGTCAAGGACGCCCAGAAGAAGGGCGATTTCGCCGGCTACGGCGCCGCGCTGCAGCGGTTGGACGACGCGATCACCAAGTACAACAACACCAAATAACTCGCCTTAGTTGCCGCGAGATAACTCGCCTTAGTTGCCGCGAGCGTCCGTGTTTGTACGGCGACACGCCGGAAAGCGCGGCATTCTGCGCGCGCTCGCCGGCGGAGCGGTCGGCAGGACAGCTTCTCAGGCGTAGGCCGTTCGGAACCTCTCCCGGTAGGCCTTCGGGCTGATGCCCAGGTGATTGACGAACACCCGCCGCAGGGTTTCGATGCTGCCGAAGCCGGCCATGCCCGCGGTCTCGCTGACGGACCGGCCCGATTCCAGTGCGCCACGGGCGAAGTCGATCCGAACCAGCTCGACATAACGGGCGGGGGTCATCCCCAGCTCGGATTGGAAGAGCCGGGTCAGCTGGCGCGTGCTCAGCGACGCTCGGGCGGCAAGGGATGTCACGCTGTGGTCGGCGGCGGGGTCGGCCGCGACCGCATCGATGACCGCCCGCAGCGGCGACTGCGGCGGCGGGTCGGCCTCGACCAGCACCGAGAATTGCGACTGGCCCCCCCGCGCGTTTCAGGTAGACGACCAGCGGCGGGTGTTCCTGTTCGGCGCCCTGCAGGGGCTGCGCCGCGGGCTGCGGCCGGACCTGGAACTGCTCTACGTCGGCGCGCTGTTCCACGACATCGGGCTCACGGACCGCTACCGCAGCTCGACGATCCGCTTCGAGGTCGACGGCGCGAACGCGGCCCGCGACTTCCTCACCGCCCGTGGCGTCGACAAAGCCGCCGCCGACAAGGTGTGGCTCGGGATCGCGCTGCACACGACGCCCGGCGTGCCGGAGTTCCTCGACCCCGAAGTCGCTCTGCTGCAAGCCGGTGTCGAGGTCGACGTGGTCGGCGTCGGCCGCGAGTCGCTGGCCCCCGATGCCCTCGCGGCGGTGACGGCCGCCCACCCGCGCCCCGATTTCAAGAACCGCATCCTCGCGGCTTTCAACGACGGGATGAAGCACCGCCCGCTGACGACCGCCGGCACCATGAACGCCGACGTGCTGGCCCACTTCGATCCCGCCTTCGAGCGCGTCGACTTCGTCGGCGCGATCCTGAACAACAGCTGGCCCGAGTAAGCGGAAAGGAGCGGACCAATGGAGATCCACGAGGCGCTGTACACCACCAGGATGATGCGGCGGTTGCGGCCGGACCCGATTCCGCTGGACACCCAGGCCCGCATCCTCGACGCGGCCGTCCGGGCGCCCAACGGCGGCAACACCCAGCGCTGGCACTTCGTGGCCGTGGACGACCGGGAGCTGATCCGCGAGTTCGCGCGGCTGTTCAGGGAGGCCCGCGCCCTCGAATACGAGAAGTTCCGGACGGGACAGGGTCCGATGGTGACGCCGGCCCCCGGAGCTGACCCGGCCGCCCACGCCGAAACGATGCGCCGGATCAAGGGTTCCGGGGATTACCTGGCCGACCACTTCGACGAGGTTCCCTTGCTGCTCTTCGTCTTCGCCATCGACGACCTCGGCGGTGCCAACATCTATCCGGCGATCTGGAGTGTGTTGCTCGCCGCCCGCGCCGAGGGCGTCGGCGGGGTGATGACGATGGTGCTCAACAATTTCCGCGACCGGGTGAACGAGTTGCTGGGCGTGCCCATCGAGGAGGGCTGGAAGATGTCGGCCATGCTGACCCTGGGCTACCCCCGGGGCAAGTGGGCCGTCGCGGCCAATCGGCTTCCCGTGCACGAGGTTTCGTCCCGCAACCGCTGGGATGCGCCGTTCGGTCTCGAGGTGCCGCGGCCGCTGTGGCCGCCTCACGAAACGGCGGAGCTCCCGGCGGCGGGATGACGGGCCCCAGGAAGGTGAGTCACATGACTGTATGGAACGACATCGGGGTCACCGTGGTGCAGCCGGGGGCGGGCGAGCACGTCGCCCTCCCCGGATTCGGGGCGGTGTTCAAACTCTCCAGCAAGACCAACGGCGGCGAGGTGTCGATCGTCGAGCACCCGTTTGCGGTCGGCCTGCTCACGGCCGCGCACATGCACACTCGTGAGGACGAGCACTCGATCGTGCTGGCCGGTGAGATCGGCTTCCGCTCGGACGACAGCGAAGTGGTTCTGGGTCCGGGTGGCTACATCACCAAGCCCCGCGGCCAGATGCACGCGATGTGGAACGCCGGCAACGAGCCCGGACGCATCATCGAAGTCATCACGCCCGGCGGATTCGAGAACTATTTCCGCGAGCTCGGGGAGTTGCTCGTCGAGCACGCCGACGACCCGGCCGGCAAGGTTCTGCACGAGCTTCCGGAGTTCGGCGAGCTGGCCGACAAGTACGGGTTGACCTACGGGTCGCCCGACTGGGTGGACGACATCGCGCGGCGGTACGGGCTGAACCCGCCGTCGCATTAAAACTCGCCGAGATTGCCGTGACGGCTGTGGTTAGTCCACCCGCCACGACCGTGGCGGCAATCTCGCCGCCGAAGGCCGCCGCACCCCCGGTGAGCCCGCGATTTGGTCGCCGTGATGCCGGTTCGGTAACCTGGCATTCACCAACGCGGGGTGGAGCAGCTCGGTAGCTCGCTGGGCTCATAACCCAGAGGTCGCAGGTTCGAATCCTGTCCCCGCTACTAAACGAAGCGGCCCCCGGAGAATCCTCCGGGGGCCGCTTCATGCATTCGGGATCCGATCCTCGTTTCTCGGGCGCTTCGGCTATGCGTCAAGAAGAGCGCCTGGGGCTCGTCACCGGCGGCCCCCGGCCCCGCTAGGACTCGCGAGAAACGATCACCACCGATTGCGCCGCGTGCGCGACGGCCGTGCTCACCGAGCCCAGCAGCATGCCGGCGAATCCGCCGCGACCGTGACTGCCGACGACGACGAGTTGTGCGGACTCCGAGTGCTCGATGAGTTGACGAGCCGGCTGATCGCACACCACCACGGGTCGCACTCCGACATCGGGGTAGCGCTCCTGAAGTCCGGCGAGCCACTCGGCGAGCGACTCTCGTGCGCGCACTTCCATCATCTCGAGATCCAGACCCGGCACTTCCGACACGCTGACGTCCGACCACGCATGCAGTGCCACCAACTCCACGCCCCGGCGAGAGGCCTCCTCAAAGGCGATCTCCGCCACCCGTTTTGACGCGGCCGAACCGTCGATTCCCACCAGCACGGGTGCCTGCGGGCGCGGCGGAGCCTCGTCATGGACGACGGCGACCGGGCAATGCGCGTAGTTCACCAGGCCGGTGCTGGCCGAGCCGAACGGGACCCGGCTGAACGCGCCTTCGCCCCGGTACCCCACGACCATCATGTCCGCGATCTTGGACTCGTTGACGAGCGTGGAAACGGTCGGGCCCCGTACCACCACGCTGTACACGAACGGCGGGCCATGGTCGGCGGTGCTGTCGGCGACCACCTGTCGCGCGTCTTCGAGAATTTGCCGTGCCTTCTCGTCCTGCCGCTCGAAATAGTCTTGCGGAATGGGAATCGCCGGCCACGGCGCAACCGCCGGCACGACCGGTGCGATGACGTGCATGAGTGTCAGCGGCACATTGCGTATCGCCGCATCGCGAGCCGCCCAGGCGACCGCGGCCATCGAGGACGCTGATCGGTCGACGCCGACCATAATGCCGCGATGTGTTTCGCGTTCGGACATTTCGTTCCCCTGCCTCGATCGTTAAGCGATTCAAACGAGCATCAGTCAGCGCTGGGGTTGCAGCATCTTGCGAATGTCCATGGGGAGCTGTCCCAGCGCCTTGTCTATCAGCGCAGCGGGCAGATGATGCAAGACAGCCGCGGTGGTGGCCGCCGCGGCCCGGTCCACTTCGTCGAGTGCGATGTTCGCCTCGCGCGCGAACCGGACGGCGTAGGCCTTGGCGTCGTACTTGTCCGGGACGGAATTGGGATTCCATGCCTGATAGAAGACGCCGCGGATCAGGTCGGGAAGCTGGGCGGCGAAATGAGCGCTCGCGTCCACGGTGAGCCGATCGCGCAGGGTGTGGAGCCAGGCCCTCAGGACGCGGTAGGCGAACTCGCGATCCTCGGTGTCGAACTCCTTGGCCACGTCGTTGACCCATGTGTGTGCGGCATCGATTGCGTGATCGAGTGCCGTGGCCCTGGTTTTCGTCGCCATGGGTGCCTCCTCGAAGACGTTGTGACCAGCAGGGTGGACTGCTTTTGGCCCAAGCCCACGTGCGGCCACGCACGGCCTTCAGTCAACTCCGTCGCGCGCGAAGCAGAGAAGGGGCGATGGACTCCGCGCCGGAGGACTTTCGGCCACTCGCCCCGGCACCACCGAGCCGCTGCACGCCTACCGGGGCAGGACGTCCTCGATGGCGCTGATCACCTCGGGGGCGTCGGGCTCGGTGCGGGGCCGGAACCGCCGCACCACCTCACCGCCGGGGGAGAGCAAGAACTTCTCGAAGTTCCACTGGATGTCGCCGGCCTCGCCGGCGGAATCGGCGGCCTTGGTCAGCTCGGCGTAGAGCGGGTGCCGGTCGTCGCCGTTCACGTCGGTCTTCGCCAGCAGCGGGAACGTCACCCCGTAGGTCGTCGAACAGAACTCCCGGATCTGCTCGGCCGTGCCCGGCTCCTGGCTCATGAACTGGTTGCAGGGGAGGCCGACGACGGTGAGGCCACGGTCGCCGTAGTCCTCGGCGAGCTTCTCCAGCGCCGTGTATTGCGGAGTCAGACCGCATTTGGAGGCCACGTTGACGACCAGCGTTGCGCCGTCGGACAGTTCGGCCAGCGTCGTGGCGCGGCCGTCGAGGGTGGTCAGGGGTATGTCTTTGAGGGTCACGCGGATGACGCTAACGCACGGCCCGGCCGTTGAATCTGCGAACGCCGGTTCGCACGAGCGGTGACCGCCAAGGTACATTCCACTGGACTTCTTTATTGAATATCTGTGCAGGGCCGGGAACGAGACGCGGAGGGGTGGCGGCACTGGTGACAACGTCTTCGCCGGTGCAGATCAACTCCCAGCGACTGCTGCCATACCGGTGGATCGCCGTCGGCGTGCTGGTGATCCTGGCCATCGTGTTCACCATGGTGTACGTCCAGTTCCGCGGCGGCATCACCGCGAAGACGAACTTGACGATGCTGGCGTCGCGCGCCGGGCTGGTGATGGACCCGGGCTCGAAGGTCACCTACAACGGCGTGGAGATCGGCCGGGTGGGCGACATCTCGGAGACCGTGCGCGACGGTAAGCCCGCGGCCAAATTCACCCTGGAGGTGTATCCGCGGTATCTGTCGCTGATCCCGTCCAACGTGAACGCCGACATCAGGGCCACCACGGTGTCCGGCGGCAAGTACGTCTCGCTGACGACACCGAAAACCCGTCGCCGCAACGGATCAACCCGCACACCGTGATCGACGCGCGGTCGGTGACCACCGAGATCAACACGCTGTTCCAGACGATCGTGTCCATCAACGAGAAGGTGGATCCGGTCAAGCTGAACCTGACGCTGAGCGCGGCCGCCCAGGCGCTGACCGGGTTGGGTGACAAGTTGGGCCAGTCGGTGGTCAACGCCAACGCGATCCTCGACGACGTCAACCCGCAGATGCCCTAGGCGCGCCACGACATTCAGCAGCTGGCCGGGCTGGGCGATACCTACGCCAACGCCGCACCCGACCTGTTCGATTTCCTGAACAACGCGGTGATCACCTCGCGCACCATCAACGCCCAGCAGAATGATCTGGACCAGGCGTTGTTGGCGGCGGCCGGGTTCGGCAACACCGGCGCCGACATCTTCAACAAGGGCGGCCCGTACCTGGCGCGCGGCGCCCAGGACCTGGTGCCCTCGGCGCAGCTGCTGGACACCTACAGCCCCGCGATCTACTGCACGCTGAAGAATTACCACGACGTGGTGCCCCTGACCGGTGCCTCCGAAGGCGGTTTCAACGGTTACTCGTTGAACATGAACACCGAGGCGCTGTCCGGGCTGGGGTTGCTGGCCAACCCGGTGTCCGCGGTGGCCACCATCGCCAGCCTGGTCGGCGGCCTGGCCGGCGTGGTGGGCGGCGCGCCGAACCCGTACACCTACCCGGAGAACCTGCCGCGGGTGAACGCCCACGGCGGCCCGGGCGGCGCGCCGGGTTGCTGGCAGCCCATCACCCGTCATCTGTGGCCCGCACCGGAATTGGTGATGGACACCGGCAACAGCATCGCGCCGTACAACCACCTGGACACCGGATCGCCGTACGCGATCGAGTACGTCTGGGGCCGCCAGGTCGGGGATAACACCATCAATCCCTAGAACTACGCGGCCAAGAATGCAGAATGTCTTCGTGCCGCCGCGCAGGGACCGCTGACGTGTCGGGGTTCGGCTTTCACACCCTGGCGCTGCTGACCGCCATCGGGTTGGCCGGTCCGCTGCTGGCCGCTCTGCCGGGCCTGCGCATTCCGGTGATCATCGGTGAGCTCACGGCGGGCCTCGCCGTCGGCCGGACCGGATTCAACGTCGTCGACGTCACCAACCCGACCTTCCAGCTGCTCGCCAACGTCGGGTTCGCGTTGGTCATGTTCGTCGTGGGCACCCACGTCCCGGTCGGCGCCGGCGCGCTGCGGTCGTCGCTGCCGCAGGCTTTGGCGCGGGCGGCG
>NZ_GG770553.1:1926333-1944248 GCF_000164135.1 Mycobacterium parascrofulaceum ATCC BAA-614
GCGGCGGCGCTCGGCGCCGGCCTGGCGGCGGCCTTCGGAACCGGCCACGCGGCGATGTACGCGGTGTTGATGGCCTCGTCGTCGGCGGCGCTGGCGCTGCCGGTGATGGATTCCCTGCGATTGCGCGGGCCCCAGGTGATCGCGGTGACCGCGCAGATCGCGGTGGCCGACGCCGCCTCGATCATGTTGCTGCCGTTGGTGATTGACCTGCAGCGCGCGCCCAGTGCCGCGCTCGGCGCGCTGGCGGTGGCGGGGTGCGCGGTGGTGCTGTTCGTGGCGCTGCGCCAATCCGACGCCAAGAGCTGGCGCCGCCGCATGCACGTCTATTCGGAGAACCACCGGTTCGCGCTGGAGTTGCGGACCAACCTCGTCGTGCTGTTCGCCCTGGCGGCGCTCGCGGTCAGCACGCACGTGTCCGTCATGCTGGCCGGCTTCGCGGTGGGTCTGGTGGTCGGCATGGTCGGTGAACCGCGCCGGCTGGCGCGCCAGCTGTTCGGCATCACCGAGGGATTCTTCAGCCCGCTGTTCTTCGTCTGGCTGGGCGCTTCACTGCAGGTGCGCGAGCTGGGTGCGCACCCGAGACTCATCCTGCTGGGCGCGGGACTGGGTTTCGGTGCGGTGCTGGCGCATTGCGCCGGCAGGCTGCTCGGCCAGCCGGTCAGCCTGGCGGTGCTGTCGGCCGCGCAGCTCGGGGTGCCGGTCGCCGCGGCCACCATCGGCACCGAGGAGCATCTCCTGGTCGCGGGCGAGGCCTCCGCGTTGATGTTCGGCGCCCTGCTGACCATCGCCGCCACCTCGGCCGCGGGCGTGCTGGCGTCGCGGCGCCAGGTGACCAATGGCCCTTCCGCGGCGGGACCTCCGCATCCCCCAAAGCACGACTGAAGCACTCGCCGCCCGTTGCGTTCGGCCCTGTGGTCCGGGCCGTCAGGGTGGTCGGATGGAGGTCACGCTCGATCGAGGAGGCCGTGATGAGGTTCGCCACACGACGCCACCACCTGCGGGCCGTGCCCGCCGCGACGATGTACCGCGTCACCGATCGGCTGCACGGCGGGCGCACCGTCCGGGTGTCCGGCAATGAGATCGCACCCATCGTCTCGGCGTGGCTGGCCGAGCTGGGCGCCCACAGCCCCCTCGTCGAGGAGCTGGCACGGGCGGCGTGCGTCGGCGACTGGTCGGCGGCCTACGCCATCGGCGATCAGCTCTCCGTCGATGTGGTCATCGCGGTGGCCGCCTAGCTGCGCGATTGGCCCAAAGTCCCTTGGGCTAGAGCCGTCGTGCTCTCGTGGGGCAGTGCGCAATCCGCAATCGTAGACAAGACGACGCAACACCGAAGGGAACGACCGCCATGAACACCCGCTTTCCGGATGCCGGCACCGTCCGCACGGTCCTGAGTTTGGCATCGCGGGCGCCTTCGGTGCACAACAGCCAGCCCTGGCGGTGGCGGGTGGACGCGGCGAGCCTGCACCTCTACGCCGACGACAGCCGGCAACTGCCCAACATCGACCCGGACGGCCGGGATCTGATGTTGAGTTGCGGTGCGGCCCTGCATCACTGCGTCGTCGCGCTTGCTGCGGTCGGGTGGCTTTCCAAGGTGACCCGGCTGCCGAACCCCGCCGACCCCAGCCACCTGGCGGCCATCGAACTCTCGCCGCACCGCGCCGATACGGTCGATATCGCGCTGGCCGCGGCCATACCGCGGCGGCGAACCGACCGGCGCTACTACAGCTCCTGGCCGGTGCCCGTGGGCGATGTCGCCCTGATGGCGGCGCGGGCCGCCCGCAGCGGGGTGACGCTGTGCCAGGTCGAAGACCTCGACAACCTGCGCAAGATCGTGGCGAAGTCCGTGCGCGACCACTTGAACGAGGACTACCTCGCCGAGCTGACGGCGTGGAGCGGCCGCTACGCGTCGGTGGCCGGCGTCCCCGCGCGCAACACGCCCGCCCCGGACCCGACGGCCAAGATTCCCGGTCGATACTTCGCCGGCCCGGTGTTGCCGATGCCGCCGGACTCGTCATCGGCCGACGACAACGCGGTCGTCCTGGCGCTGGGCACCCGCAACGACGACCGCCTGGCCCAGCTGCGCGCCGGTGAGGCCACCAGCGTGGTGCTCCTCACCGCGACGTCGCTGGGGCTGGTCAGTTGCCCGGTCACCGAGCCGTTGGAGACGCCCGGAACGCGCGCGGCGGTGCAGGCCGACATCTTCGGCGACAGCAACTATCCCCAGATGCTGTTGCGCGTCGGCTGGGCGCCGATCAACGCGGACCCGTTGCCGGCGACACCCCGGCGCGAACTCGCCGACTTCGTGGAGTGGGTGGCCGACCGCGAGCACCAGGTCGCCCACTGAGACGGTGAATTCCTGAAACGGTTGCGGCGCAAAGGACATCATGGAGATTTTCACCTGGGACCCGCGCTGCTGGCGGATTGCCCGCGTATTCGGCCGCAACCCGTTGCTCCGCCGCGCCGACCGCATCGAAGCCGCGGTCATCCTGGTGGCGCTCGCGGTGTCCCTGATCGCCGTTCCCGTCGCCGGCCTGGTCGGCGCGGCGACCTACAGCGCGCGGGATCGGGTGTACACCCACGAGGCGCACCAACGGCACCCGCTGATGGCCACAGTCATCGACGCCCGGCCCGAGGACTTGGGCGTGACCGTCGTGCAGGCGAAGTGGCCGGGCCCGCGGGGTGAACGCAGCGGAACATTGGAGACGGCCGAACACGCCAAGGCGGGCGGAACCGTCGAAATCTGGGTGGATGCCCACGGCAATCCGGTGGTCCCGCCCACCCCGACCTGGCTCGCCGCCGCCGAGGCGGTCGGGGTGGCGGTGGTGACCGCGCTGGGGGCGGCGATGGCGATGTCGGCGCTGGTCGCGGTGGTCCGGTCGCGGCTGGATCGGATCCGTGACGAGCTGTGGGAACGCGACATCGAGTTCCTCGCGGAGGCCTCGTGACCGGTGACCCCGCGGCCCAACCCCTATACAGCACAAGCGAACCGGCGGATGATGTGGCGATGAGCGGAAACGCCGAGAGCCCCGGTGCCGCCGCATTCGACGCCGCCGGATTACACCGCCTCGTCGAGGTCCTCATCGAGCGCGGCTACCGCGTCATCGGTCCGACGTTGCGGGACAGCGCCATCGTCCTCGACGAACTCCAGTCCGCCGCCGATCTGCCGCGGGGCTGGGGCGTCGACGTCGCCCCCGGCCACTACCGGGTGCGCCGCCGCGACGACGACGCCGCGTTCGGGCACTCGTCGGGGCCGCAGTCGTGGAAGCAGTTCCTGCACCCGCCGCGACGCCGGCTGTGGTCCGGCACCCGGGACGGCTTCAGCGAGGCCGAGGCGGACGAGCCGGCCCCCCGGTACGCCTTCCTCGGGGTGCGCGGGTGCGACCTGGCGGCGATCGCGACCCTGGACCGGGTGCTCGGCCGCGGCCAGTTCCCCGACACCTCCTTCGTGCGCCGCCACCGGCAGATCTTTGTGGTGGCGGTCAATTGCACGGAGCCCGGCGGGCTGTGCTTCTGCGCCTCGATGGGCACCGGCCCCGCCGCCGGCCCGGGGTACGACCTGGCGCTGACCGAGCGACCCGACGCCGACGGCGTGACCTACGTGGTCGACGTGGGCACCCGGGAGGGCGCCGACGTGCTCGCGGCCGTCCCGCACCGGGCCGCCGACGACGCGGAGATCGGTTCCGCGCGCGCCGCGGTGCAGGCGGCGTCGCAGCGGATGGGCCGCCAGATGCCGGACACCGACCTGCGCGACTTGCTGTTTCGTTCGCGCGAGTCGCCGCAGTGGGAGGAGGTCGCCAGCCGCTGCCTGACGTGCGGCAACTGCACCATGGTGTGCCCGACCTGCTTCTGCACCAGCACCGAAGACGTCAGCGACCTGACCGGCGACCACGCGGAACGCTGGCAGAACTGGGCGTCGTGCTTCGAGCCCGATTTCACCTACATCCACGGCGGCGGCAGCGTCCGCCAGTCCGGCGCCTCGCGGTACCGGCATTGGCTGACCCACAAGCTCGGCACCTGGCACGACCAGTTCGACATGTCGGGGTGTGTCGGATGCGGGCGGTGTATTGCCTGGTGTCCCACGGGAATCGACATCACCGAGGAAATGAACAAGATGGCGCGCGATGACTGACGCGGCCCCGGTGATGGCGCCGAACCCGTACCGGGTGCGCAGCCGCGTGGTCGAAAGCCCCGATTCGGCGACCCTGTGCCTGGAACCGCTCGGCGAGGTGCTGCGCGCACCGCAACCCGGAGAGTTCATGATGCTCTACGCGTTCGGGGTGGGGGAGGCCGCCATTTCCATCAGCGGTGACCCCACCGTCACCGACGGCTCGATCACGCACACGGTGCGGGCGGTCGGCGCGGTGAGCCGCGCCCTGCACGACGCGCAGCCCGGTTCCGTGATCGGGGTGCGCGGCCCCTTCGGCACGACCTGGGGGCTGGCGGAAGCCGCGGGGCGGGATTTGGTGATGGTCGCCGGCGGCGTGGGCCTGTGCCCGTTGCGCCCGGCGATACTGGGAGCGCTGGCCCAGCGCGACCGCTACGGCAAGGTGACGCTCGTGGTGGGCGCCCGGTCGCAGGCCGATTTCGTCTTCGCCGCCCAGCTCGAAAAGTGGTCGCACGACCCGCAGATCGAGCTGCACCTGATCGTCGACGCCAAGACACCCGGCTGGGCCGGCGAGGTGGGCCTGGTGACGGAGCCGCTGGGGCGGCTCGCGCTGGACACCGAGCGGACCACCGCATTCCTGTGCGGCCCCGAGCCGATGCTCCGGTTCGGCGCGGAAGCCTTGCTCACCAAAGGTATTGCCGCGCGGGACATCCGGGTGTCGCTGGAGCGCAACATGCAGTGCGGGGTCGCCATGTGCGGGCACTGCCAGCTGGGACCCCTGCTGTTGTGCCGCGACGGCCCGGTGGTCGGCTACGACGTCGCCGGCCCGCTGCTGCGGGTGAAGGAGCTGTGATGGGCAAACCCACCCTGGCCGTGTGGAAGTTCGCCTCCTGCGACGGTTGCCAACTGACCCTGCTGGATTGCGAGGACGAGCTGCTCACCCTCGCCGACCAGGTGCAGATCGCCAACTTCGCCGAGGCGTCCAGCGCGATCGTCGACGGGCCGTACGACGTCTCGCTGGTGGAGGGGTCGATCACCACCCGCCACGACGAGCGGCGCATCCACGAGATCAGGCAGCAATCGAAGGTGTTGGTCACCATCGGGGCGTGCGCCACGGCCGGGGGCGTGCAGGCGCTGCGCAACTTCGCCGACGTCACCGAGTTCGCCTCCATCGTCTATGCCAAGCCGGAATACATCGACACGCTGGCGACGTCGACGCCGGCGTCGGCGCACGTCGAGGTCGATTACCAGTTACCGGGCTGCCCGATCGACCGGGGCCAGCTGCTGGACACCCTGGCGGCCCTGCTGATCGGACGCAAGCCGCGGCTGCCGGCCAAGACGGTGTGCACCGAGTGCAAGCTCCGTGGGGTGACGTGTGTCGTTGTCGCCGAAGGGATTCCGTGCCTGGGGCCGGTGACTCACGCCGGCTGCGGGGCGTTGTGTCCCAGCCACCACCGCGGCTGCTACGGCTGTTTCGGCCCGTCGGCGGCGCCGCGGACCGCGACGCTGATCCCGCTGCTGCGCCGCGACGGGATGTCCGACGGCGACGTCGAGCGGGTGTTCTCCACGTTCAACGTCGCCACGTTCACCGCCGAACGGAGCAAGCCGTGAATTCGTCCGAGCGCACGCTGAGCGTCGGCGCGTTGACCCGGGTGGAAGGCGAAGGGGCGCTGCACGTCGCGCTGCGGGACGGGGCGCTGCAGAGTGTGCAGCTCAACATCTACGAGCCGCCCCGCTTCTTCGAGGCGTTCCTGCGCGGGCGCGCCCACACCGAGCCGCCCGACCTGACGGCGCGCGTGTGCGGCATCTGCCCGGTCGCCTATCAGGTCAGCGCCTGCAACGCGATCGAGGACGCCTGCGGCGTCCGGGTGGACGAGGAGCTCGTCGCGCTGCGGCGGTTGTTGTACTGCGGCGAATGGATCAACAGTCACGCCCTGCACATCTATCTGCTGCACGCGCCGGACTTCCTGGGCTACCCCGACATCGTCGGCATGGCGCGCGATCACCGCGAGGTCGTGGAGCGGGGGCTGTCGCTGAAGAAGGCGGGCAACCGGCTGATGGAGTTCGTCGGCGGCCGGGCCATTCACCCCGTCAATGTCCGGCTGGGCGGGTTCTATTCCGTCCCAACACGATCCGAGTTCAAGCCGATCGAGGAGCAGTTGCGCCGCGCGCTGGACGAGGCGGTGGCGACGGTCGAGTGGGTGTCGGGCTTCGAGTTCCCCGACCTCGAGCTCGAGCACGAGTTCCTGGCCCTCACCGCGCCGGGTGTGTACCCGATCGAGAACGGCGCGATCGCGCGCAGCGCCGGCCCCGCGTTTCCGGTGGCCGATTTCACCGATCACGTCGCCGAGTCGCAGCTGCCGCACTCCACCGCCCTGCACGCGACGCTCGACGGGGGTCGCCACCTGACCGGCCCGCTGGCCCGGTTCTCGTTGAATGCCGCTGCGCTCTCGCCGATCGCCGCCGAAGCGGCCGCCCGCGCCGGCCTGTCCGGTGAATGCCGAAACCCGTTCCGCAGCATCGTCGTCCGCGCCGTTGAGGTGGTCTACGCGATCGAGGAGGCGCTGCGCATCATCGGCGAATACGAACGCCCGTCCCGCCCGTTCGTTCCCGTCCCGGCCCGCGCCGGCGTGGGCCACGGGGTCAGCGAGGCGCCGCGCGGCCTGCTGTATCACCGGTATCGCATCGACGAGCAGGGGCTGGTGTCCGACGCGACGATCGTCCCGCCGACGTCGCAGAATCAGGGGGCCATCGAAGCCGACCTGGCCGACCTGGTGTCGGACAACCTCGCGCTCGACGATGCCGCGCTGACCGGGCTGTGCGAACAGCTGATCCGCAGCTACGACCCGTGCATCTCGTGTTCGGCGCACTTTTTGAAGCTGACGGTGCAGCGGCGATGACGGGTGGCGGGGTCGCCGTTATCGGGCTCGGCAACTGCCTTCGCCGCGACGACGGCGTCGGCGTCGTCGCCGCCGACGCGTTGGCGGAGCTGGCGTGGCCCAACGTCGTCGTGACGACCGGCATCGCGGAACCGATAGGTGTTCTCGAGGCGTGGACCGGCGCCGGGTTGGCCGTGATCATCGACGCGGCGACCGTCACGCCGGCGACTCCCGGCCGGATTCATCGGTACCGCCTGGACGAGCTGCCTACCGAGGCGGACGGATTGAGCTCGCACAGCATCGACATCGGCCGCACGCACGCGCTGGCTCGCGAGCTTGGACGGCTACCCGGCGCGGGTGTGGTCTTCGCCGTCGAAACGGAAGACACCGGCCCGGGGGCCGGGCTGACCCCGCGGGTCGAACGGGCGGTTCCGGTAGTGGTCGGGATGGTCGCCGCCGAGATCAATCGCTTTCGGTCAGCGCAGCGATCGCCGCACGCAGACTGTCGGTGACCTCGGCGGCGACGGTGATCAGGGACGCCTCGCCGGTGACCTCGATCAGTAGCCCGGGGTTCATCGCGTCGACGATCACCGTGCCCGGTTCACCCGGGTCGGCGCGCACCAACACATTGCACGGCAGCAGCAGGCCGATCTCTCGATCGAGGCTGATGGCCCGATGCGCCAGGGCCGGGTTGCACGCGCCGAGGATCAGGTAGTCTTCCATCTCCACGCCGAGCCGGTCCTGCAGTTCGGCCCGGATGTCGACTTCGGTGAGCACGCTGAATCCGTTCTGTGCCAGGGCGTTTCGGGTACGGTTCACGGCGTCGTCGAACCGGGTCGTCAGTCGGGTCGAAAGGCCCGCGCTCATCGCGATTCGCCGTCGGTCAAGATATCAGCCCGGTCCCCCGGGCCGGGGCCGGAAGTTCGATGTGCTTGCCGCAGTTCGGGCAGAACCGTTCGGCCGGATGATGCTCGGCTCCGCAATGTGCGCAGAAATGCGGTTCCTCGGCCGCCGCCTCGTGCCGGGGCATCAGACGAAGCGGTTGCGCCTCGGGTGCCGGGTGACCGGGACGCTGCATCCGGAGCCCCAGGAACGTCAGGGCCGCGCCCAGGCCCAGGACCGACGCCACGCTGATGACGATGTACCACAACAGGTTCGTGCCGCTCAGCGACGACGAATCGCCGTACTGCTGGCGCAGATTGACCGCGAGCGTCTTGAGGTCGTCCAGGCCGGGGTAGCCGGGCGACATGGCCAGGGTCTGGTCGAACTCGTCGATCGCATCGGTGTAGCGACCCGCGTAGAAGTCGGTCAGCCCTCTGCGGTAGATCCGGTCGGCGGGGCCCAGCATCGACTTGACGCCCTTGCCGGCCAGCATGGCGGCCACGCCGTCGGCGGGCGCGACGAAATTGAACGGCTGCGTCTCGCCGACGGGTGCGAAGCTGTTCAGGCCGACCACCTTGCCGTTGAGGTCGATCGTCGGGCCTCCGCTCATGCCGTCCGTCATCGCGGCATCGACCTCGTACGCGGGGTTCGTTCCCGCGACGGACTTCTTGCTGACCGTGCCGCTCTTGTAGGTGGGGTCCAACGAAGCGCCGGTGACGTTCTGGGTGCTTTCCGGGAAGCCCACCGCCAGGACTGGCGTACCGATGGTGACGTCGGCGTCGGTATCGAGTTCGGACGACGGGAGGTTGTGCTTGGCGACCTTGAGCAGGGCCGCGTCGCCCTTGCCCAGGGGCCGGAAGTCGACGACGTTGGCGGCCACCTTGTCGGTGAGTTTGGTTCCCGAACCGGACATCAGGGTGACGCTCACGTGCGGGCCCTGGCCCGGCGTGTCGCCCTCCACCCGCGCGTTCTTCTGCAGCCACTCCAAAGTGGTTGCGGAATCGCTTGATTCGGGCGCATCGGGGAACTCGTTGCGGTATTCCTCTGCGGCCCGCTTGAGAATCAGGACCGTGGCGCTCGCCGGGTCGACGCAGTGGCCCGCGGTCGCCACCCAGCCGTCGGGGTTGACCACGAACGCCGTGCAATTCCAGGTGGCCAGGAACGGCATGCTCGAGCCCCGCCCGAATTGGGACAGGATCTCACCGGTGGGCAGCCGGACCAGGCCGTAGCCTTCCCCGGCGAGATACATGATGGACGGTCGGATCAGGGCCGCCGCCCGTTCCTCGGGCTTGGCTTGCGGACGCCCGTCGTCGGCGGCCGCCATGCCCGGAGCGCCGGCCCAGACCGCGAGTGCGGCCGCCGCCACCGTCGTCAGCTTGCGGGCCGCCGCGCCCGCCGACATCCCGGTCACGGCCGGGACCGCCCGGTCCGGGGCCGGGCGAAGCGCGGTGGGGCCGCCGAGGACGGATGGCGGGCCATCGCCTCGACGAGTTCCGCCGCCTGCCGGCGCGCCGATATCCACGCCGGATGGAGCTCGAGGAAGATCACTTCTGCACCGGCAACGGATGCCACGTCGTTTCGCTCCGCCGCGGGAGCCCTCAGAGTCACAACCTCATTTGAGCTGTTCGCAAGGGAAGTCGATAGGGACCGAAGTCCCGACCCCAAGGGACCTCCGTTTGCCCGCCGTCTCCGGCGCCGCCCGGTGATCGGCCGAAGTGACCAAGGCCCCCAACCGCCGTGCCTTTGCGCCCTTCTCGGCTCGCGGGTCAACGCGCAGCATGGAGCTGTCCGAGCCGGGAAGGAGTTGGGCCATGAGGTCGCTCATCGTGTGCGCGTCGAGGTCACACGGCAACACCCGCCTGGTAGCCGATCGAATGGCCGAGGTGCTGGATGCCGAGGTCGTGACGCCCGAGTCGGTCGGTCCGGAGATCGTTCGCGACTACGACCTCATCGGGTTCGGTTCGGGCGTCTACTACATGATGGCGGATGCGCGGCTGCGCAAACTCATCCGGCAACTCCCGGCCGCCGACCACCACATCGCGGCGTTCACGTTCTTCACCAGCGGCGCACGCGAGATCCCGCTGCTGGGGTATCACCGGCCGCTCCGGGACAAGCTCGAGGGCAAGGGCTTCGAGGTCATCGGGTCGTTCTCGTGCCGGGGCTTCGACACCGTTGGTCCGTTCGGATTCATCGGCGGCATCAACCGGGGGCGGCCCAACGTTCACGACCTCGATCGGGCCGCCGCGTTCGCCGCTCGGGTGCGCAAGCGCGCCGCGGGCTCCCCGGCGGCGTCGTAACGCGGCGGGCCGGCGCCGAGGCGGAGAAGGGTCCTTCGGTCGGGCGGGTGGGGACTTTCGGCCGCTGCCCGCCCGACCTCCGCGGTCCTAGCGTCAGCAGCAGCCGCGCTGTGCGCGCGAGACCGACGCGTCCAAGGCCCCGAAGGCCCCTCGGAGGGAGGCATGCGTGATCGGAGCGAGTTTCGACCGGCGCCGTAATGCCCTCAACCTGTGGCGGCTCGTCCTGGCCGTCGAGGTGATTTTTTGGCACTCGTTTCCCGTGACCGGCCATCGTGTTTCGTCGGCGGCCGTGGAGCGGCTCTTGTTCTCGGTGGGCGTGGACGGGTTTTTCGCGGTGTCCGGCTTCTTGGTTGCCGCGAGTTGGCTGAACCGACCGGAGCCGAGACGGTATCTGCGGGCCCGGGCGCTGCGCATCCTGCCGGGTTTCTACACCTGTTTGGTCGTCACCGCTTTCGTCTTCGCGCCGATCGGTGTCGCGCTTCAGGGGGGTTCCGCGATGGGTCTGCTGAACTCCAGCGGACCGCTGAAGTTCGTCCTGTTCAACGGCGCCATCGCGCAACTCAAACTCGACGTGGGCGATACGCCGCAAGGCGTCCCGCATCCCGGCGTGTGGAACGCGTCGTTGTGGACCTTGATCTACGAGGTGATGTGCTACCTGGCAGTGCTTGCCATCGGTGTCGCGGGCCTGGCGCAGAATCGGTGGACATCGTTGGGTCTCTTGATCATCGGTGTGGTCGCGGCGCTGCTGTTGGGACCCATGACGGACCCGCTGTCGTGGACCATCCCGCAGTGCGTTGCACGCTTTACGATCATGTTCGCCGCCGGCGCCGTGCTCTACCAGTTCCGCGATGCGATACCCGCCCGATGGACCTGGGTTGCGGCGAGCTTCGCAATCGTTGCGGTGTCCGGCCTGCTGCTGCCCGACTACCGGATCGTCGGTGCGCTGCCGCTGGCGTACGGCATCATCGCGTCCGGCATCCTGTTGCACAGAATCCACCTGCACAACGACCTGTCGTACGGCGTGTACATCTACGCATGGCCGACTCAGCAGATTCTCGTCATCTGCGGGCTGCGGCACCTCAATCCGCTGATCTTCGCGGCGGTGGCGACCGCGGCCACTGTGCCGCTCGCCGCGGCAAGTTGGTTCGCCATCGAGAAACCGGCACTGCGGCTGAAGGCGACCAAACCGGCTCGCCAGCTGCAGGAAGCCCGATGACCTTTGGCCCTGTCCCGCAACCGGTTCGGTGACGTAGCACTGAGCTATGCGGCACAGAGCTACCTCGCCACAGCGGATCGACGTCCAGGTCACGCCGCGGGAGGATCTGCCCGCGGCGGCCGAGTACGCGCGCGACAAGATCGGTGAGCTCACCCGGCACGCCGGCCGGCCCGTGCTGCACGCCCGCGTCCGGCTCACCAGGCATCGCGATCCGGCGGTGCAGCGTCCCGTCGTCGCGCAGGCCAACCTCGACGTCGACGGCCGGCCCGTCCGCGCCCAGGTCCAGGCCGACACGGCCCGCGAAGCGGTCGACCTGCTCGCCGCGCGGCTGCGCCGCGGGCTCGAACGCGCCGCCGAACACCGGGAAGCCCGCCGCGGCGAGCCACCGGCCCGGCCCGGCGAATGGCGGCACGAGTCGCAGCCGGCGCGGCGGCCGCACTACTTCCCCCGCCCGGCGGACCAGCGCCGGGTCATCCGGCGTAAGTCGTTCACGATGGCGCCCTGCACCCTCGACGACGCCGCGCGCGAAATGGAGCTGCTCGACTACGACTTTCACCTGTTCACCGAGGAGGGCACCGGCGTCGCCAGCGTGCTCTACCGCGCCGGGCCGACCGGTCACCGCCTGGCACTGGCGGCGCCGGAGCTCGCCGATCGAGTGAGCCCGCACGCGCTACCCGTGACCGTCAGCCGGCAACCGCTCCCGTGTCTCACCGAAGCGGGCGCCGCCGACCGGCTGGTCATGCTCGGTCTGCCGTTCCTGTTCTTCATCCACGCCGACTATGGCTGCGCCGGCGTGTTGTACCACCGCTACGACGGGCATTACGGCTTGATCACCCCCGCCGGGTAGCGCGCCCGACAGCGCCCAGGGCACATCGGCGCGCCCGCCAAGGACCAAGGACCCTGTGGGCGGCGGGGCGGTCCGCGCAGACTGGCGCCATGGCCAACACGACGAGGCGGCTCGCCCGAACCGCCGCGCTGCTCACCGTCCTGTACGGCGCGCGCAGGTACTACCGCAACTGGGGCGCGACCAAGGCGGAGTCGCAGATGAGGGTCCCGGGCGACGCCTTGGTGAGCGATCCGGCGGTGCAGACGACCGAGGCGGTCGACATCGACGCGACCGCGGCGACGGTCTGGTCCTGGCTCGTGCAGTTGGGTCAGGATCGGGCGGAGCGCTACGGCGACCAGGGGATCAGAATCCCGATAGGGCAGAACGGCAACGACGCGCTTCGGGTCGGCGATGCGATCCGGTTGGCTCCCGGCGGCTGGCCGGGGTTTCCCGACGGCTTGACGTTGCGGGTCGCCGAGATGGTGCCCGAAAAGTACGTCGTGCTCAACGCCATCCGCGCCGAGCCGCGCTGGAACGTCGTCTTGTCTTTTCACCTGCAGCCACACTGGGAGGACCGCGTCCGACTCCTGGCCCGCGCGCGGATCGCGCTGCGCTACCCGGGTGAGGTGTTCGTGATGGAACTGGCCAGGCCGTTGGTGGCGCTCGGGACCCGCGCGTTGTTGCTGGCGACCAAGCGCCGGGCGGAGCGGTTCGCCCCGGTGGCGCCGATCCGCCGGTCCGTCGAGACGCGTTGACACCTGCCCAATTTCGACTGCGAAAGGCCCGACGATGAAACCAATCCTGGTGGGAATCGACGGTTCATCGGCGGCCGTCGCGGCCGCGCTGTGGGGTGTCGACGAGGCGATCTCCCGCGGCGTGCCGCTGCGTCTCATCTCCGTCGTCAAGCCGGCGCACGAGTCGCCGGAAGACTACGAGCGCGACGTCGCGCACGCCGAGAAGTCGCTCCTCGAGGCGCGATCCGCGGTCGAGGCCACCGGTAAGGCCGTCACGGTCGAGACGACCGTGCCGCGCGGCCCCGCCGGTGCCGTGCTGCTGGAGGCGTCCCCGGACGCCGAGATGATCTGCGTCGGATGCGTCGGCATCGGCCGCTACGCCCGCTCCATCGTCGGTTCGACGGCGACGGAACTCGTGGAGAAGGCGCGCTGCCCGGTCGCGGTCGTGCGGACCGGCTCCGACCGCCCGCCCCCGGACATCAACTGGATCGTGGTCCGGATGACGGACGCGCCCGGCAACGACGCCGTCGTGAAGTGCGCTGCGGCGGAGGCGAAGTTGCGCAACGCTCCGATGCTGGTCCTCGGCGGCCGGCCCGAAGAACTCACCGAGCACGCCGACGGCGCATTCGAGCGCCGGGTAGCGCAATGGCGGGAGCGCTATCCCGAGGTGCGGGTCTACCCGATCACCACGAAGCAAGCCATCGCCGGTTACCTCAGTGCGAACGACGAACGAGTCCAGCTCGCCGTGATCGGCGGCGACGAGGCCAATCAATTGGCGCAATTGGTCGGGCCGCAGGGGCATCCGCTCTTCCGCCACCCCGACTGCTCGGTGCTCGTGGTGCGCTAGGGGCCATTCTGAAGCCGAAGAGCGCCGGCGTGGTGCGGGGCAGGGAACGCGTTCTGGTCGGGGCCGATGTCCCGGCGGCGCGGGTCCTCAGCGTGCTGCTGCTGTTCGGCGTCCTGGTTTGGTTGACGGCGCTGGGTGCCCGCGAATATCTCGGCTACGAACGCGCGGGGCCGGGCCGGTTCGGCTGGTCGGTGGCGCTCCTGGGCGCCGTCGCGCTGATCGCCCGCGGAATCTTCCTCGGCCGGCCGGTGACCGCCGCGCACGCGACGTACGCGGCCGCCGGGGTGGCCGCCGGGTTGGGCGCCCATTTCCTGTCCTGGGCGGTGCTGGGCAACGTGCTGATCGCCTGCAGCGGGCTCGCCCTGATGTCGCCCACCACGGCCAGACCGCAGCCGGAGCTGCTGGGCCGGGTGTGGGCGCTGGTCGACGCCACCCGGGGGGATCCGTTGGCGCCGTTCGCCATGCACTCGTCCAAGAGCTATCACTTCAGCACCGGCGGCACCGCCGCCATCGCCTTCCGCACGCGGCTCGGGTTCGCCGTGGTCAGCGGCGACCCGATCGGCGATGCGGCGGAATTCGGCGCGCTGGTGGCCGATTTCGTCCGCATGTGCCGCGGCCGGGGCTGGCAGATCATCGTGTTGGCCGCCGGGGAGCGCCACCTTCGGTTGTGGCGCAGGGACACGGTGGGCCAGCCGATGCTGTCGGTGCCGATCGGCCGCGACGTCGTCGTCGACGTCCGCCGCTTCACCCTGCGGGGGCGCCGCTTTCGCAACCTGCGCCAGGCCGTGCAACGCACGCACAACTGCGGCGTCACCACCGAGATCGTCGACGAACAACGACTCGGCGGCACGACGCTGGCGGAGCTGACCGAGGTGTTGTACGCCGCGCACCGCGCGGTGCGCACCGACCGCGGCTTCTGCATGAACCTCGACGGTGCGCTGCAGGGGCGCTTCCCCGGCGTCGAGTTGGCCATCGCGCGCGACGGGCGCGGCCGGGCGGTCGCGTTTCACCGGTACCTGACCGCCGGCGGGGGGTCCGAGGTCAGCCTCGACGTGCCGTTCCGCCGCCCGGACGCCCCCAACGGTGTCGACGAGCGGCTCACCGTCGACATGATCGCCCACGCCGCAAGCACTGGCGGACAGCGCCTTTCGCTGGCGTTCGCGGCGTTCCCCGAAATCTTCGAAGCCGCCCGGCCCGGGCCGCTGCAGCGGACCGCGCTTCGGCTCATCCACCTGCTGGACCCACTGATCCGGCTGGAGTCCCTCTACCGCTACCTGCGCAAGTTCCACGCGTTGTCCGAGCGGCGCTACGTGGTGTTGTGCGTCCACCACATTCCGGCCGCGCTGCTGGTGTTGCTGTCCCTGGAGTTCGTGCCGCGCCCGCGCCGCATGCGGGGCGGGCTAGCGGCGGTCACTCCACCGGTGAACCGAAGCGGAAGCGGCGGCCCGTGACGGTCTCCGGGACGATCCGCACGTAGTGCGACTTCTCGGCGCCCGCCGTCCAGGGCAGCACCTGGGCGCGTTCGGCCTCCTCGAGGTCCTCGTTGGACCGGAGGGAGCGCGCGGTGCCCTTGACGATCACGCTCCAACCCTCGGAGACATTGTGGTCGTCGACCTCGAACAGCACCCGGTTGTTGATCGCCGTGCTGACCAACTTGGTGCCCTCCGCGGTGCGAAACAGGATGGTCTGGCGCTGGACGACGTAGTTGACCGGGAAGATCTCGGGCTGCCCGCCGACGCTGGTCACCAGGCGCCCCAGCGTCACCCCCGCCAGCAGGTCCCAGCATTCGGTCACCGGCAGGACGGAAACCCCACTATCGGTCAGCGACATCAGTCATCCCTTCGTCGATCGGCACTACACACTCGATGGTATTGCGGGAGCCCACGCGCGGCGTCGGCCGAAAGTCCCGGCGGGCGGGGACCAACGTTGTCTGCCCGCTCGACCGCACCGTCGCGCTAGCGGATCTGCAGCACATCGCCCAACGGGCGTCGTGGTGTTGCCGCCGGGAGGTGTTCCAGCGGCGGGGCGATCCCCACGCGCACCAACACCTGGGGCTCGCCGCGCCCGCCGATCAGCGCGCGCACGATCTCCCGGCTCTCCTCGAGTTCGATCAGATGGGTGAGCGGACAGGTCGCCATCCCGGCCACCGTGGATTCGAGCAACACCGTCGACAACACCTCGCCGCACCGCAGCACGTCGGCCCTGGCGTCGTCGGGGGTCGACAGCACCAGAATCTTCGCCCAGTCGACCTTGACCTCGCCGCGCCGGTCCGCGTGGCTCCTGACCGGGAAGCTGCGGGCCACGTCCACCCGCCAGCTCTCCTTGTCGGAGGCCAGCGCGCTCGGCGGCATTCCCTCGGCCAGCACGAAAGACGAAGTCCACCAATCGAGTTCGGCGTGATAATAGTAGTCGTCGCGACGAAGCTCCTCGGTGAGTTGCGACGCCTCCACCAGCAGGGGCCGCGCGTCGTCGGGCAGCACGTCCAGGGCGACCTGCGCGTCGTCGAAGGTGCCGCGCAATGCCGGTTCGAACAGGTCCCAGTACGTGGGGCGTCCCAGCGGGAGCCGGTCGGTGTGGCGCTGCAGGATCGCCTCGGCGAGGCGGTGCTGGGACTCGGTGACGTGTTCTGAGGGGCTGAAGGTCACCGAGGCCAGCTGGTCGGGGTCGCCGGGGTCCGGGAACCGCACCACTTTCGGATCCCAGCCCGCCGCGGTCATCGCGACGCACAGGTGGTCCAGGACGGCGCCGCAGGACAGGATCACTTCCCGGCCGGAATGGTCGGTGGCCGGTATCGCGCGGTGCCGGTCGACGAACAGGCGCAGGGCGCCACCCTCGGCGACCCAGCGCCAGGGCTGACTGTTGTGCACCGAGGGGGCGCGGCACGCGAGCAGCACCGCCCTCTTCAGCACGTCGTTGTCCGGCGGCCCTGCCATCATGCAACCCCCTGTTTCAGTGCGCACCGAAAAGCGGTGCGCCCCTTGCCCCGCCCGGCCTATACCGTGGACGCGTTGGTCTGCACGTAGTTGACGACGTCGGCCAGTGTCCGCAGCGACGCGTAATCCGATTCGGGGATGTCCACGTGCAGGCGCTTGTGAATCCCGCGCAAAAAGCTCAGCCAGTCCATGGAATCCAGGTCGACCTGGTCGCGCAGCAGCACGTCGTCGGCGATGTCTTCGGGGTCGACTTCCGGGGCGATGCTCGTCAGCACCGACAGCACCACGGCACGAGTGTCTTCATTGGTCATTGCGCCTCACTTTTCTAGGAGGTCGGGCTGCTGGAGCAGCTCGTTGATCGCGGCGAGGAAGAGCGCGCCCCGGTGCCCGTCGCTGGCGCGGTGGTCGGCGGCGAGCGTGCCCTGGACCGTGGTGACGACCCGGATCCCGCCGTCGATGACGCAGACCCGCTCGGCCGGCTGGCCGAAACCGACGATCGCGACCTGCGGCGGATAGATGACGCCGAAGACCGCGTCGACGCCTTGGTCGCCGAGGTTGGTGACCGTGATGGTCGGGTCGGACATCTCCGAACTGCGCAGCGAGAACGACCGTGCCCGCGCCACCAGATCGGTGAGGTCGTCCATCAATTCGTCCAGCTTCTTCTCCGGCACGTCGTGGATGGCCGGCGCGACGAGGCCGCCGCCGCGCAGCGAGATCCCGACACCGACGTGCACGCCGTTCGCCGGCTCGAATCCGTCTTCGCGCCAGAATCCGTTGAACTCGCCGAAGCGCTGGGCGGCGACGCCGACGGCCTTCAACAGCAGGACGGCCGGCAGGACGCGTTCGTCGATGGATCGCTGGGCGTTCCTCGTCGTCAGCCAGGACAGCGACTTCTCCAGCATGATCTCTTCGGCGAGGTAGTAGTGCGGGATCTCGCGCTTGGACCGGCTCATCGCCGCCGCGATCGACTTCCGCATCTGCTGCGCGCGGTCGGCCGCCGTCGGCTTGGTTCCCGGCTGGGCGACGGGCTTGGGCGCGGCCGGCTTGGCGGCCGCGGCGTGCTCGACGTCGTTGATGGTGACCGCCCCCTGCGGCCCGGTGCCGCTCACCGCGTCGATGTTCACGCCCAGCGACGTCGCCAACCGCCGGGCGGCGGGCGACACCCAGCGGCGCCGCCCCGGGGCGGCCAGGGGAGC
>NZ_GG770553.1:1944466-1998018 GCF_000164135.1 Mycobacterium parascrofulaceum ATCC BAA-614
AGCGCCGGGAGGCTGCGGGGTGGCGGGCCGGGGCATCGCCGGCGCGGCCGCCGGCTTGCTGGCCGCCTTGGCCGACGGCCGTGGCCGGGGTTTCTTCTCGGCCTGCTCGCCGGGCGCCGTGAGCGTCGCCAATGTCGTTCCCACCTGGACGGTTTCGCCGACCGGGACGACGAGCTCGTCGACGATGCCCTCCTGCCAGCATTCGACCTCGACCGCCGCCTTGGTGGTCTCGACGATCGCCACGACCTGGCCGCGGGTGACCTTGTCCCCGGGCTTGACCAGCCACTCGTTCAGGGTGCCTTCATCCATGTCGGAGCCGAGCGAGGGCATCTTGAATTCGATCACGACCGCTCCCCGAACAGGGTCTGTACAGCCGCGACGATGGCCGGGGTCTGGGGCAGGGCCGCCTCTTCGAGGTGCTTGGCGTAGGGGATGGGCACCTCGGCGCTGCACACCCGCGCCACCGGGGCGTCGAGGTCGTAGAAGGCGCCCTCCATCACGCGGGTGGTGACTTCCGCGGCCAGGCTGCCGGTGCGCCACGCCTCGTCGACGACCACCGCGCGATGCGTCTTGCGGACGGAGTCCAGGATGGTGTCGTCGTCGAGCGGGCGCAGCACCCGCAAATCGATGACCTCGCAGTCGATTCCGGCGAGCGACAGCTCGTTGGCGGCGTCCAGCGTCTTGGGCAGGCTGCCACCGTAGGTGATCAGGGTGACGTCGGCGCCGCCGCGGCGGACCGCCGCCCGCGAAATGTCCGTCGGGGCCAGCTCGCCGACATCCGTCGAGGTGTTGTAGAGCTGGACGTGCTCGAAGATCACCACCGGGTCCGGGTCGGCCAGGGCCGGGCCGAGCATGCCGTAGGCGTCCTCGACGGTGGCCGGCGCCACCACCTTGATGCCCGGGATGTGGGCGTACCAGGGCTCGAGGCTATGGGAATGCTGGGCGGCCAGCTGGCGCCCGGCCCCCGTCGCCATGCGGACGACGATCGGCACGGAGAACTGTCCGCCGGACATATGGCGCAGGGCGGCAGCGGTGTTGACGATCTGGTCGAGCGCCAGCAGGCTGAAGTTGACCGTCATGACTTCCACGATCGGGCGTAAGCCGTTGAGCGCCGCGCCGATCCCGATGCCGACGAAGCCCAACTCCGACAGCGGTGTGTCCCGCACGCGGTCGGGGCCGAAGTCTTCCAGCAGGCCCTTGGACGCGGCGTAGGTGCCCCCGTACCGCCCGACGTCCTCACCCATCAGCACCACCCGCGGGTCGTCGCGCAGGGCGTCGCGCAGGGCGTCGTGGACGGCGGTGCGGTAGCTGGTCTTCGTCGTCTTCATCGCGTCGCCTCCGCTCCCGGGGTCAGCACGTCGCGCTCGAGATCCGCCACGTCCTCCCACGTTCCGGCCTCGGCGAACGCCACCGCCCCCTCGATCTCGGTGGCGGCCGCGTCTTCGATCTCACGCACGTCGGCCTCCGACAGCGTGCCGTCGCTGAGGCACTTGTCGGTGAAGGCCTGGATCGGGTCGCGTTCGCGCCACCGCTGCACCTCGTCCTTGTCCCGGTACAGCTCGGGGTCGAACATCGAATGCGCCCGGAACCGGTAGGTGCGGAATTCGATGAAGAACGGCCCGCCGGTGTCGCGGACGTGGTCGACGCCCTCTTGCGCGGCCGCGTGGCACGCCTCGACGTCCATGCCGTCGACGGCCAGCGTGGGCACCCGGTACGCGGCGGCCTTGACGGTGAGATCGGTCTGCGACTGGGCCCGGTCCAGCGCGGTGCCCATCGCGTAAAGGTTGTTCTCGCAACAGAACAGCACCGGCAGGTTCCACAGCGCCGCCATGTTCAGCGACTCGTGGAAGGCGCCCTCGGCCACAGCGCCGTCGCCGAAGTAGCAGGCGGTCACCCGCTTCTGCTGCAGCATGGCGTCGGCCAGGGCGATGCCCACCGCGAGCGGCAACCCGCCGGCGACGATCGCGTTACCCCCGTAGAACCGCTTCGCCGCGTCGAAGAGGTGCATGGAGCCGCCGCGGCCGCGCGAGCAGCCCTCCTGCTTGCCGAACATCTCGGCCATGATCGAGGTCATCGGGATGCCGCGCAGCAGCGCGTGCGCGTGCTCGCGGTACGTCGCGACCACCGCGTCGTCGTCGGCCAGCGCGCGCAGCGATCCGGCGGCCACGGCCTCCTCACCGACGTAGAGGTGCAGGAAACCGCGAATCTTGGCCGCGCTGTACAGTTCCGCGCATTTTTCCTCCATGCGCCGCACCCGGACCATGTCGGAGAGCAGCTCGTGGGCCAGCTTGGTGTCCGTCATGACGGCACCCCCTCGGCGTGGTGGACCGGGTGTTGCTCGATGGTGGAGGTGTCGCCCTCGGGCAAGCCGAGTTCGCGGGCCTTCAGCAGGCGCCGCATGATCTTGCCGCTGCTCGTGTGCGGCAACGAGTCGACGAACTCGATCTCCTTGGGCGCCACCGTGGCCCCGAGCCGTTTGCGCGCGTGGCCCAGCAGTTGCAGCCGCAGGTCCTCGTCGGCCAGGACACCGTTCTTGAGGGTGACGAAGGCCTTGACCATCTCGCCCACCGTCGGATCGGGTATGCCGATGACGGCCGCCTCGGCGACCGCCGGATGATCGGTCAGGGCGCTTTCCACTTCGAACGGGCCGATCAGATGCCCCGCGGACTTGATCACGTCGTCCTTGCGGCCGACGAACCAGAAGTATCCGTCGGCGTCCTTCTTCGCCAGGTCGCCGGTCAGGTACAGGCCGTCCGCGAAGGACTTCCGGTAGCGTTCTTCGGCGTTCAGGTAGCCGCGGAACATCGACGGCCAGCCCGGCTTGAGCGCGAGCTCGCCCTCGACGCCGGGTTCCTCGACGACCTCGACGGGGCCGTCGTCGTCGGCGCGGCGCACGATGAACGCCTCCACCCCGGGCAGCGGGCGGCCCATCGAGCCCGGCTTGATGTCGAACGCCGGGGTGTTGGCGATCATGATGCCGCCGGTCTCCGTCTGCCACCAGTTGTCGTGAATCGGCAAGCCCAGCACCCGTTTCCCCCACCAGACAGCCTCCGGGTTGAGCGGTTCGCCCACGCTGGCGATGAAGCGCAGCCGGTCGAAGTGGTACTGCGCGGGCAGTTCCGGTCCCGCCTTGATGAGCATCCGGATGGCGGTCGGCGCGGTGTACCACACCGAGACGCCCTGGTCCTGCAGGATGCGATACCACCGTTCGGCGTCGAAGTCCGCCTCGTCGGCGATGCAGGTGACCCCGTGCAGCAGGGGGCTGATGATGCCGTAGGACGTGCCGGTCACCCAGCCGGGATCGGCTGTGCACCAATAGATGTCGTCCGGGTGCAGGTCCAGCGCGTACAGGCCGGTGACGTAATGCATCACCACGGCGCCGTGCACGTGGATGGCGCCTTTGGGGGTGCCCGTGGTGCCGCTGGTGAAATGCAGCAGGGCCGGGTCGTCGGCGGTGGTGGGCTCGATCGGCGCGTCCTCGTCGGACGCGTTCACCCATTGCCAGAAGTCGAGCGTTTCCGGCGGCGGGGCGCCGCCGGCCCGGCCGTCGTCGACGACGAAAATGTGCCGCACCGAGGGCAGCCGATCGCGGATCTTGGCGACCTTGCGCTGGTAGATCGCCCGGGTGGTGACCAGGACGTCGGCGCGGCCGATGTTGACCCGGGTCGCGATCGGCTCGGGCCCGAACGCCGAGAACAACGGCGAGACGACGCTGCCGTTGCGCAGCGCGCCCAGCATCGCGATGTAGAGCTCGGGGGTGCGGCCCATCAGGGTGAACACGCGATTGCCCTTGTTGATGCCGAGCGAGCGCAGCGCGTTGGAGAACCGCCGTGACAGCCGCCCGAGCTCGGCGTAACTGAGATCCCGGGTGGTCATCGTGCCGTCCCAGGGCGCATCGTTGACGAACCGCAGCGCGGTGCGCGTCGCGTCCGGACCGGTGCTGTGACGGTCGACGGCCGCGTAGGCGATGTTGCACAGGCCGCGCCCCATGCCCTCGCACGGATTCGGCACATCGGACCAGTGGAACCGGGCGCGCTCGCGTTCGTAGTCCGTCAGGTTGGGCCGGACTCGCAAGTCGGCGGCCGTCTTGTGGATGACATCCATGGGGGGTCCTCGGTTGGCGGGGTCGCCTTCATCGTTTGCCGCGCGGCGATGCCGCAATAGAGACAAAGGTCATCAGTCGCGCCGGTCGCGCGCCGGGCCCAACGACTCCACGCTGGGGACCAAGGACCCTGGCGCGGGGTGCGCGCATGCCAGAAGGTCCAAGTAAGACAGGAGAGGCGACGAGCAATGACCCCGACGATGGTCGACACCAGGGTGCTCACCCGGGCGGTGGAACTCGCCTGCCGTGCCCCGTCGCTGCACAACAGCCAACCGTGGCGCTGGGTTGTGGGCGGCCCGACCGTGGACCTGTTCGCCGACCCGGACCGCATGGTGTCCTCCGCCGACAGCTCGGGCCGCGAGTCGATCATCAGCTGTGGCGCGGTGCTCGATCACTTCCGGGTCGCGATGGCCGCCGACGGGTGGGACAGCGGGGTCGACGAGTTCCCCAACCCCAACAACCTCGACCACCTGGCCTCGATCGACTTCGTTCCCGCCGACTACGTCGCCGTCGCCCGACGCGACCGCGCCGCGGCGATCCTGCGTCGCAGGACCGACAGGCGCCCGTTCGGCGCGCCCCGGGGGTGGTCTTCCTTCGAGCCGGTGCTGCGCAGCGCGTTCGACGGCGACGCCGTCCGGCTCGACGTGCTGGCCGGCGACGCGCGCCCCCGCCTGGTGGAGGCCGCCCGCCTCACCGAGGCGTTGCGCCGCTACGACGATCTCTACGAACACGAATTGCGTTGGTGGACGGCGCCGGACAGGCACGACGACGGCATCCCGGAAGCCGCGCTGGCGAACGAGGCGCAGGCGCGCGCCGTCGGGGTGAACCGGCGATTCCCCGCCGACGAGCACGCCCGGGCGGGCTCCGCGGGCCTGACCGACCAGGCCGAGGTGCTCGTCCTGTCGACGCCGGGGGACACCCGCGCGGACGCGTTCCGGTGCGGCCAGGCGCTTTCGGCGATTCTGCTGGAGTGCACCATGGCCGGGCTGGCGACCTGCACGGTGACGCACGTGACGGAGCTGCCGGCCGGTCGCGACATCGTCTCCGGCCTCATCCCCGACGCGCAGGCGGTACCGCAGGTGCTGATCCGGGTGGGCACCGCGCCCCCGGGCAGGGGCGGTCCGGAGCCGACGCCGCGCCGGCCCGTCCGTGACGTACTGGAGCTGCGCCCCTAGGGCGAGAGACATTGTGCCGCAATATCTTCGAAGGGAGACAATGGTGAACGCCCACGCGGGGGACTGGCTGGTCATCAAGAGCGCGACGATCGGGCGTCCGGACCTGCGCGGGCTCATCACGTCGGTGGGTTCGGCGGAAGGCGAACCGCCCTACCACGTTCGCTGGCTGGCCACCGGGGAGGAGGCGACCGTGTTCCCGGGCCCCGACGCGATCGTCGTCACGGCCGCCGAACAGCAAGCGGCCGACGAGCGGGCCCGGTCCCGGTTCACCGCGGTGCAAGCCGCCATCCGGGATCGCGTCCGAGGCAGGTAGCCGGCCGATGCCTTCCACCACAGACGGGTGTCCGTCGTTGACCGACGCCGCTGTCGACGAGCTCGCGTTCGAGTTCCTGCACTCGCCCTACGCCGGCGACACCTACCTCGACTGGCGGCTGGACCAGCGCCTCGACGGCTTTCTCCGGCACCGCGGACTGGTCCGCCTGGTCGAAGACGGCGACGCCTACGGCCTCATCCTCAACCGGGTCATGGCCTACATCGGCGAGCTGCGCCGCAGCCGCTGAGCCGACGAACGACCCGCGAGCCCGGGACTTCGGTCCCTACCGCCGATTACGCCGCGCTGGTCGGATGAAGTCGTCGATGGTGAAGGTCTGAGGAGATTGCCATGACCGCAGGTGTGGTGCGTGATGACCAGGGCAGCTGACGCCACCCGCCGCTCGCCGCGGCGCGTGTTCCGCGACCGCGCCGAGGCCGGCCGGGTGCTGGCGAACCTGCTGGGCGCCTACCGTGACCGGCACGACGTCATCGTGCTGGGCCTGGCGCGGGGCGGCATCCCCGTTGCGTGGGAGGTGGCGGCGGCGCTGCACGCCCCGCTGGACGCGTTCATCGTCCGCAAACTCGGTGCCCCCGGCCACGAGGAGTTCGCCGTCGGGGCACTCGCGAGCGGGGGCCGCGTCGTGGTCAACGACGACGTGGTGCGGGGTTTGCGCATCACCCCGCAGGAACTGCGCGCCGTCGCCGAGCGGGAAGGCCGGGAGCTGATCCGGCGCGAGGCCGCCTATCGCGACGGGCGTCCACCGGTGGACGTCGCCGGCAAGACGGTCATCCTCGTCGACGACGGATTGGCCACCGGCGCAAGCATGTCCGCGGCGGTGCAGGCGCTGCGCGAAGCCGAGCCCGCGCACATCGTCATCGCCGTGCCGGCGGCCCCCGAATCCACCTGCCGGGAATTCGCCGGCCAGGTCGACGACGTCGTGTGCGCGAGCATGCCCACCCCCTTCCTCGCGGTCGGGGAGTCCTTCTGGGATTTCCGGCAGGTCACCGACGACGAGGTGCGCGGGCTGCTCGCCACGCCGACGACCGGGGCCCCGAGGAAGGCCGCCGCCCGCACCCCCGCCGAGGTGATCGGCCGGGTGGCCATCGACGCGCCGGGGGGTGTCCCGCCGCGCGAGACGCTGCAGGAGCTGATCGGCGACGCGCGCATCGTGCTGATCGGCGAAAGCTCGCACGGCACACACGAATTCTACGAGGCCCGCGCAGAAATCACGAAGTGGCTGATCGAGGAGAAGGGCTTCTGTGCCGTCGCGGCCGAGGCCGACTGGCCCGACGCCTACCGGGTGAATCGCTACGTCCGCGGCCTCGGCGACGACACCGGCGCCGACGAGGCGCTGAGCGGATTCGAGCGCTTCCCCGCCTGGATGTGGCGCAACACCGTCGTCCGCGACTTCGTCGAGTGGCTGCGCACCCGCAACCGGCAGCACGAGAACAACGGCCAGCGCCAGGCCGGGTTCTATGGCCTCGACCTCTACAGCCTGCACCGGTCCATGCACGAGGTGATCAGCTACCTCGACAAGGTCGACCCCAGGGCGGCCGCGCGGGCGCGGCAACGCTACGCGTGCTTCGACCACGCGTCGGCGGACGACGGCCAGGCGTACGGCTTCTCGGCGGCCTTCGGCGCCGGCCCGTCGTGCGAGCAGGAAGCGATCGATCAATTGGTCGACATGCAGCGCAACGAGCTGGCCTACGCGCGCAGGGACGGCCTGCTCGCCGAGGACGAATTGTTCTACGCCCACCAGAACGCGCAGACGGTGCACAACGCCGAGGTGTACTACCGGGCGATGTTCAGCGGGCGGGTGACCTCCTGGAACCTGCGGGACAAGCACATGGCGCAGACGCTCGATGCGCTGCTGCAGCACCTGGATCGCCACCAGGACGTCCCGTCGGCACGAATTGTGGTGTGGGCGCACAACTCCCACGTCGGAGACGCGCGCGCCACCGAAGTCTGGGCCGATGGACAACTCACGCTCGGTCAACTGGTCCGGCAGCGGCGCGGCGACGAAGCGCGCCTGATCGGGTTCAGCACGTACACCGGCACGGTCACCGCGGCCAGCGACTGGGGCGGCATCGCCGAACGAAAGGTCGTCCGCCCGGCCCTGAACGGCAGCATCGAGGAACTCCTGCACGAGACGGGCCGCAGCGAGTTCCTGGTCTCGGCGCACATCAGCCCGGGGGCCTCCGAGCCGCTGAGCGCGGTCCGCCTGGGTCGTGCCATCGGCGTGATCTACCGGCCCGAGACCGAACGGCAGAGTCACTACTTCCACGTCCGGCCCGCCGACCAGTTCGACGCGATGATCCACATCGATCGGACCCGCGCGCTGGAACCCCTCGAGGTCACCAGCCTCTGGATCGCCGGCGAAACGCCGGAGACGTACCCGAGCGGCCTGTGAACCCCGGGGAGCCAACGAAGATGGAGATGCAGGCCGAACGGTCGCCGCGCCCGGCGCGGATCGTCACGTTGACCATGAATCCCGCGCTCGACATCACCACGAGTGTCGGCGTCGTGCGCCCCACCGACAAGTTGCGCTGCTCGGCGACCCGCTACGACCCGGGCGGCGGCGGCATCAACGTCGCCCGGGTCGCCAAGGTCCTCGGCAGCCCGGTGCTGGCGGTGTTTCCCGCGGGCGGGTCGCACGGTGGCCTTCTCATGACCCTGCTCGGCGAGGCGCAGGTGCCGTTCCGGCAGATCCCGATCGCCGCCCAGACGCGGGAGAGCTTCACGGTCAACGAGACCAGCACCGGCCAGCAGTACCGGTTCGTGCTGCCGGGTCCGGAGCTGACCGCCCCGGTGCAGGAGGAATGCCTCGACCAGCTGCGGATGGCGGCTCAATCGGCGGAAGTCGTTGTGGCCAGCGGCAGTCTGCCGCCGGGAGTTCCGGCCGACTACTACCAGCGGGTGGCCGACATCTGCCGGGAGCTGGGCGTGAAGCTGATCCTGGACACCTCCGGCGGCGGCCTGCAGCACATCTCCTCGGGGGTGTTCCTGCTCAAGGCGAGCGTGCGGGAACTCAGGGAGTGCGTCGGCCGCCGGCTGGCCACCGAGGCCGAGCAGTTGGCCGCCGCCCACGAGCTGATCGACAGCGGCCGCGCCCAGGTCGTCGTGGTGTCCCTGGGCGCTTACGGTGCGCTCCTTGCGACACCTCATGCGAGCCAGCGGTTTTCGGCGGTCCCGATGCGAAGCGAGAGCGGCGTCGGGGCCGGCGACGCGATGGTCGCCGCGATCACGGTGGCTATCACGCATGGCTGGTCGCTCGCCAAGTCCGTCCGCTACGGGATCGCGGCGGGCACGGCGATGCTGATGACACCCGGCACGGCGGTCTTCGAGCGCGCCGACATCGAGCGGGTGTTCGAGCTGGTCGCCGAACCGGCGGAGGTGGGGACGAACGACTTCGCGGCGAAGGCCTAACGGCCCCTCCATCGCGGGCGCCGGCGTAATAGCCTGGATCCCAGCGATCGGAATCATCGGGAGCCGACATGAGCCAGCTGCACGCCAAGGCGGTGGTAGTGGGCGTCAACGGCTCTCGCGCCGCGGTGAACGCCGCGAAATGGGCGATCGACGAGGCGATAGCCCGGCAGCTGCCGCTGCGCCTGGTGTACGTCATCCCGCGCCGGGAGAAGCACCGTGAACCGGCGACGTCCTCCGAATGGGAGGTGGAGCGCGGCGAAATCGCGCTGGCCGAAGCGGAATCCGCCGTGCAGAGCGAGCGGAAGCCGGTCGAGATCGAGACGGCGATCCGCTCCGGCGCTCCCGGGCAGGCGTTGATCGACCAATCCGAGGACGCGGCCCTGGTCTGTGTCGGCACCGCCCGGCGGGGATGGGCCTCCGACGGGCTGTTGGGCCCGACCGCGACGGACCTGGTGGCGCGCGCGCACTGTCCGGTCGCGATCATTCGTACCGACCCCGACGGGTCGCCGACGGGGCTCGGCGTGATCGCCGTCGTGCTCAACGACGAGCCCGACAACGACGAGGTGGTGCACCAGGCCATGGAGGAAGGCCGGCGCCGCCACGCCACCGTGCGGCAGATCGACCGGCGGCTCAACAGCTGGGTCCGGCGATATCCGGATGTACACGTTCAGACCGTCGCGGCGGGGACGGGCGCGAAACCCAGCGGAAAGCCCGGGGGCAGAATCGAACTGGCCGTCGTGGGCAGTGCCGATGCCGACGAGATGGCCGGGCTGGCCACCCCGAACTGCCATCCGATCGTCGGCTACCCCGACTGTTCGGTGCTTGTGGTCCGCCACTGACACCGATGGCGGATTCAGTCATCACCCAGTCGATCGTCGCCGGTGTCGATGGTTCCAAAGCGGCGATCCGCGCGGCCCTGTGGGCGGTCGACGAGGCGGTGAGCCGGGGTGTTCCGCTGCGCCTGCTGCATGCGACCGACCCCGAAGGCGGTGAAGCGGCCGCCGAGCTTGCGGTCCGGCACGCGGTCACGGCGATCCGCGCGACGGGCAAGCCGGTGCGGGTCGAAACGGAGATCGCCCCCGGGCCCGCGGTCGGGTCGCTCATCCGCTCCTCGGCCTCGGCGGCCATGGTCTGCGTCGGGGCGGTCGGGCTACGCCACTTTCAACCGGGGCGGGTCGGCTCGACCGCCGCCGCCCTCGCGATCTCGGCGCACTGCCCGGTGGCGATCGTCCGCGGCGGCGACGGTCGCCGCGACCACCCCGAAGGGAAGACGATCGTCGAGATCGACGGGTCGCCGGACTCGGTGCTGCTGGCCGCGTCCGTCGAGGAGGCCCTGCTGCGCGACGCCGCCCTGCAGGCGATCGTCTCGCGGCGCGCCGGGCCCGCCGAACGCGGCGACACCGAGGCCGACCGGCGCGCGCTCGCCGACCTCGATCGCCGGCTGGCCCGATGGAAGCGCCGCCATCCGCGGCTGCGGGTCGAATCGGTGGCGGTGCACGCCGGGCTGCTGGACTACCCGGCCGGCCACCGCGGTCCGGTCGGGTTGGTGATCGTCGGCGCCCACGATCGCCGGCATGTGGCCGAGCTGGTCGGACCGGCCGGCAGTTCGGTGATGCAGGACGCCAACTGTTCGCTTCTGATCGTGAATCGGCGGCACTTGTGAGGCCGCCCGGTCACCGGATGTGGGATATTGGGCCGGGGGCGAACGGCAGGAAGGGTCCGTAGTGGTCAAGGTTTTCCTGGTCGACGACCACGAAGTCGTGCGGCGCGGTCTCGCCGACCTCCTGGCCTCGGATCCCGAGCTGGAGATCGTCGGCGAGGCGGGCTCCGTCTCCGAAGCCAAGGCGCGCATCCCGGCGCTGCAGCCCGACGTCGCGGTGCTCGACGTGCGGCTTCCGGACGGAAACGGCATCGAGCTGTGCCGCGACCTGGTGTCCGACCATCCCGACCTGCGCTGCCTGATGCTGACGTCGTTCACCTCCGACGAGGCGATGCTCGAGGCGATCCTGGCCGGCGCCAGCGGCTACGTCGTCAAGGACATCAAGGGCATGGAGCTGGCCCACGCCATCAAGGAGGTGGGCGCCGGCAAATCGCTGCTGGACAACCGGGCGGCGGCGGCGCTGATGGCCAAGCTGCGCGGCGCGGCGGAGCGCGAAGACCCGCTGTCCGGGCTCACCGAGCAGGAGCGCACGCTGTTGGGGCTGCTCAGCGAGGGCCTGACCAACAGGCAGATCGCCGCCCGGATGTTCCTCGCCGAGAAGACGGTGAAGAACTACGTCTCGCGGCTGCTGGCCAAGCTCGGCATGGAGCGCCGCACCCAGGCGGCGGTGTTCGCCTCCAAACTGGACCAGCGGCCCGGCCATCCCCAGCCGCCGGAGCCGACGCCGCCCGCCTGACGGGGGACACGACGCGCACGCGGTCGACCACAAGTCTTCGCTTGGGCGCTTGACAATTTGTGTTTAGGCTGAATGCGCCATCTGAAATTGCGGCGCATTCGAAGTGGGGTGGAGGCTGTCGGGGTGACGAGCGACGATAGCGGCTCGGCATTCGCCGGGCTCGGCCAGCGTGGCCTGGTCAGCCGGATGCACGAGCAGCTCGACGAGTTGCTGGCCGCCCGGGATCAGATGGAGCAGCTGCTCCGGGTCATCGTCGAGATCGGCGCCGGACTCGACCTCAACGCCACGCTGCACCGGATCATCGGCGCGGCCAGGAGGTTGACCTCAGCCCCCTACGGGGCGCTGGCCATCCGGGATCCCGACGGCAACCTGTTGTCGTTCGTCCACGAGGGGATGGACCCTGACACCGTGTCGCGCATCGGACCCCTGCCGGTGGGTAAGGGCCTGCTGAGCCTGTCGCTGCTGGACACGCCGGCCCTGCGGATGGACGACCTGACCAACCACCCGGCCTCGGCCGGATTTCCCGAGCACCACCCGCCGATGCGCGCCTTCCTCGCGGTGCCGATCACCATCCGCGAGACGGTGTTCGGCAACCTCTACCTCACCCACGTCGATCCCGAGCGGGTGTTTTCCGAGTCCGACGAGGTGGCCGCCCGCGCCCTGGCGTTCGCCGCCGCGGTCGCCATCGACAACGCGCAGGTGTTCGAGCGCGAGCGGACGGCCGTGAAGTGGATGGAGGCCAGCCGCGAGATCACGACCGCGCTGCTGTCCAGGCCGGAGCCGCACCGCCGCCCGCTGCAGGTGATCGCGGAAAGCGCCCGGACCCTGACCGACGCCGAGCAGGCGATCGTCCTGGTGCCCGCCGACCCCGACCTGCCCGACGACGAGGTGGACACCCTGGTGGTGTCGGCCGCGGTGGGTCTGCACGCCGCCGAGGTGGTCGGTCAGCGCGTCCCGGTGGACGCCTCGACCAGCGGCGCGGTGTTCCGCTCCGGCCGGCCGATGATCACCGAGACGCTCCGGTATCCGATCCAGGCGTTCACCGACGTCGGGCAGCGTCCGGCCATCCTGATGCCGCTGCGCGCCCGCGAGGAAGTCGTCGGGGTGATCGCCATCGCCCGCGGCGCCGACGAGCCGCCCTTCGACGACAGCTACCTGGATCTGGTCAGCGATTTCGCCACGCACGCCGCGATCGCGCTGGTGCTGGCCTCGGCCCGCGAAGACGCGCGCCGGCTGACCATCCTGGCCGAGCGGGAGCGGATCGCGCACGACCTGCACGACCACGTCATCCAGCGGCTCTTCGCCGCCGGCATGGATTTGCAGGGGACGCTGGCGCGGGCGCGCTCCCCGGAGGTGGCCGAGCGGCTCAACCGCACGCTGGACGACCTGCAGACCATCATCGAGGAGATCCGCACCACGATCTTCCAGCTGAAATCCCCGTCGGGTAAGAGCGACTTCCGGTACCGCATCCAGCAGGTGGTCGCCGACCTGACCGAGGACCGCGACATCGTGACCACCGTGCGCATGCACGGGCCCATGACCGCCGTCGGCGGCGAGCTGGCCGACCACGCCGAGGCGGTGACCGCGGAAGCCGTCAGCAACTCGTTGCGCCATTCGGGTGCGACGCGGCTGACCGTCGAGATCAGCGTCGCCGACATGTTCGTCCTCGACATCGTCGACAACGGCTCCGGCATACCCGACGGCAACACCCGGCACAGCGGCCTGGCCAACATGAAGCGCCGCGCCGAGCGGCTGGGCGGCGCCTGCGAGATCACCGGGCCCCCGGAGGGCGGCACCCGGGTGCACTGGGTCGCCCCGCTCATCGACCAGTAGTGCCCGCGCGCGACGGGACCAACGGGCGCGGCCGTGGGGTCCAACGGCCCTGCCGGGCCGCGTCGCCCCGGTTTAACGTGGCATCGTGAGTGATCGCCCGGTGGACGTCGCCACCACGGCCCGGCTGCTCGACGGGCGGGTGGTGTCGTTGCGGCCGCTGACCGTGGCCGACGCGGAGGCCGTCCTGGCGCTGCACCAGCACCTGTCCGACCACGACCGATATTTCCGGTTCTTCACGCTGCAGCTGTCGCCGCTGCACGACCTCGTCGGCAAGCTGACCGAGCCCGCGGATGGGTTGTACGCCCTCGGCGCCTTCGACGGGGACCGGCTGATCGGAGTCGCGCACTGCGTCGTCGTCGACGACCCGAAGGTCGCCGAGGTCGCGATCGTGGTCGCCCACCAAGACCACTCGGTGGGCGTGGGGACGGCCCTGCTCAAGCACCTGGCCCCCATCGCCCGGGCGCACGGGGTCACGCGGTTCGTCGCGGACGTCCTCGGCGAGAACCACCTCATGCTCACGGTCTTCTTCGACCTCGGCTGGCCTTGCCGGCCAATCGATTACGGAGCCATTCGGCACCTCGAGATCGAGCTACCGGAGTTCGACGGGGCGCCGGCGTAGAGGAGCGGAACATGGCGGGAAGCGCGAAAAAATACGGGGTACTGGTGTGTGTCGACGGGTCGGCCGCGTCCGACGCCGCCGTCGCGTGGGGGACACGCGAGGCCATCATGCGTGACCTGCCCATCACGCTGATGCACGCCGTGCCGCCCGTGGTGGTGGGCTGGCCGGTGGGCCAACTCTATGCCGACATGCCCGAATGGCAGCGGGACAGCGCCCGGCATGTCATCGACCAGGCCCGCAAGGCGCTCAACGCGAGCCTGGGCGATGCGAAACCGCCCGAAACACACACCGAGACGGTGTATTCGGCCATCGTTCCGGCGTTGATCGAGGCCTCCGACGATGCCTGGGTGCTGGTCACCGGCAGCCAGGGGCTCGGTGCGATGGGCCGCTTGCTGCTCGGCTCGGTCACCGCGGGGCTCGTGCACTACGCCCACTGCCCGGTCGCGGTCATCCATTCCGACGGGGGCGCCGCCCCGGACCCCGGCGGGCCGGTGGTGCTGGGCATCGACGGATCCCCCGCCTCGGAGGCGGCCACCGCGCTGGCCTTCGACGAGGCCTCGCGCCGGCGGGTCGGGCTGGTGGCCGTCCACGTGTGGAGCGACGTGGGGGTGTTCCCGATTCTCGGCATGGACTGGCATGACCGCGAGAAGGAGGCCCAGGAGGTACTCGGCGAGCGCCTGGCCGGCTGGCAGGAACGCTATCCCGACGTGCACGTGGAGCGGAAGCTGTTCTGCGACAAGCCGTCCGACTGGTTGCTGAAGGAGTCCGAGCGCGCTCAGCTGGTGGTGGTCGGCAGCCGGGGCCGCGGCGGATTCCCCGGGATGTTGCTCGGCTCGGTGAGTTCGGCGGTGGCGCAGTCGGCGCGGGTGCCCGTGCTGGTGGTCCGGTGACCGCGAAAGGCGCCGGCCGTGAGGGAGGCCGGTAGATGATCGAACTGCTGCCGGGCATGCCGGAGAAGGTGATCGGCATCCGCGTGTCGGGCCGGCTGCGCGGCGACGAGCTGCACGACGTCAAACCCGACATCGACCGGGCGCTGCAGACGGGCGAGGTGCGGATCGTCGAGGTCATCGCGTCCGACTACGAGGGCTTCGGGCCCGGGGGATTCCTCGAGGACCTCAAGCTGGGTTTCGGCACCGTCCTGCCGCACCATTCGGCGTTCAAGCGGATTGCGGTGGTTTCCGACAAGGAGTGGGTCGGCCACGTCCTGCACGCGCTGGCGTGGCTGGTCCCCGGCGAGATCGCCGTCTTCGGGCTCGACGAGCTCGACCGTGCCGTCGGGTGGGCGGCCGGGTAGTCCGCTGTCAGTCCCTTTGGTCGCCTTGGTGTCCTTGGTCGCGCACGACGAGCACCGAACAACCCTTGTGGCCGCCCGGGTGCGTGGTGATCGGGCCGACCATGCGGGCAACCTTGTCGGCGTCCTCGCTGCCCACCACCGCCAGTTGCACGGGTTCCTGTGTGTGCGTGAGGAATTCGGCTGCCCCGCGCCGGGCCGCGGCGGGCTGCACGTGCACCTCGCGATGCCGCGACACCCAGGGGCCGAGCCGGTGCTCCAGCTGGCGGTAGGGAATCTCACCGAGCCCCCACCGCCAGATTCCCAGCGCCAGGATCGGCGCCTCGCGAAGGCGCGCCTCGCGGAAGCCATGCTCGAGCACCGCGTCGTTGGTGGCCGATTCCCCGACGGTGACGGCAACGTATCCGCCGTCCTGCTCGGCGGCGTCGCGGCTGCTGCGGATGACGGCGACCGGGCAGTGCGCCCGCCGCGCCACGGTGTCCGCGGTCGAGCCCAGCACCCTGCGGGCCACCCAGCCCGTGCCCACCGAGCCCACGCACACCATTGCGGCGTGCCGTGATTCGTCGATCAGCGCGCCCTCCGACGAACCGCGCACGACGTCACATTCGACCTTGACCGGCATGCCCGTGGCCTGCAGCGCCGCGTCGGCGGCCCGCAACGACGATTGGGCGTATTCGACGTCCAGGCTGTCGTCACCCGCTTCGCCCGCGCGCCGTTCGGGGATGGCGTGGATCAGCCGCAGCGGGACGTTGCGGCTGACGGCCTCGGTGGCCGCCCACTTGGCCGCGTTGATCGCGGCGTCCGAGCCGTCGATACCCACCACGATCCGCTGCGACGACTGCGGATTGTTCATCGAATCCTCCTGTATGACCGGCCGTCCGGGCACCCCCGCCCGGCACTGGCCACGTTAGGGGGATGCGGCCCGGTTCAGCAGGGCCGTTCGGCCCCCGTTCGGGGGCATAGGTCACCGGGGGTCAGGTCACTTCGACCGAGTGCCCGGGCAGCAGCTGTTGCACCCGGCCACGGCATTCCACCGCGATCGATGCGCTGTTGCCCGCCTCGGAGGTCAGGTCGGCCGCCCGGCCGCTGACGCGAAGGTGCAGCCGCTGGCCGCGGTAGACGAACGGGAACTCGATGGGGTCCAGCGCTTTCGGCCATTGCGGGCTGAGGATCAGCCGGTCATCGCGGGTTTCCAGTCCGGTGAAACACCGTTGCAGCAGGTCGATGCTGCCGGCCATCGCGGCCAGGTGGATGCCTTCGGAGGTGGTGCCGCCCTGGATGTCGACGACGTCGGAGGCGAGCACCTGCACGAAGTACTTCATCGCGTGATGCCGGTTGGCCCGGGTGAGGACCCACGAATGGACGAGCGCGCTGAGCGTCGAGCCGTCCGAGGTGCGCGCGAGGTAGTAGTCCACGGTCTCCGGGATCCGCTCGGGCGCAAAGCGGTAGCCGAGCCGGCCGAACAGCGCCAGCAACTCGTCCGACGACAGCAGGTAGAACAGCATCAGCACGTCGGCCTGCTTCGAGGCCTTGTAGTTGTTGACGCTGTCGTTCTCGGCCTCCAGGATGCGGTCGAGGCGCTGGATGTTGCCGTAGCGCTGCCGATATCGCTCCCAATCCAGCTCGGCCAGTTGCGAATAGCCCTCGAACTGGCTTATCACGTTGTCGTGGAAGGGAACGAACATGCGCCGCGTCACGTGCTCCCACCGGCCCAGCTCGTCGCTGGTCAGGCCGATCTTGCCGACCAGGTCGAGGCGGTCTCGCAGCGGAAGCAGGTCCAGGGCGTCCATCGCCCGCAGGATCGTCCAGACCGCCATGACGTTGGTGTAGGCGTTGTTGTCGATCCCGTCGTATTCCTTGCCCGGATATCCCGAGTGGAACTCGTCCGGGCCGACGATGCCGGTGATCGTGTAGCGGTCGCGAGCCTCGTCAAAGCTGGCCAGCCCCACCCAGAATCGTGCGATCTCCACCAGCATCTCGGCGCCGTAGTCGACCAGAAACTGCCGGTCCCCGGTCACCTGATAGTGCTGCCAGGCGTTGTAGGCGATGGCAAGGCCCACATGGTGGGCGCGGGCGCTGGCGTCGGGATTCCACCGGCCGGACTTCGGGTTGAGGTGCAGTTCCTGGCTCACCTCGCGCCCGTCGCTGCCGGATTGCCAGGGGTACATCGCCCCCCGGTAGCCCGCCCTGTGCGCCGCCCGCCGGGCCTCGGGGAGCCGGCGGTAGCGGTACAGCAGCAGCGAACGCGCGACGTTGGGCATGCGCACGGACAGCACCGGCGAGACGAACAGCGAGTCCCAGAAGACGTGGCCGCGGTACGCCTCGCCGTGCAGCCCCCGGGCGGGCACGCCGGCGTCCAGTTCGGCGGTGTGCGGCGAGAGCGTCTGCAGCAGGTGCACAAGGTGCAGCCGCAGGATGCGCAGCGCGTCCGGCCCGTCGGTCAGGCCGATGGCGCACTGTTCCCACAACAGCTCCCAGACCCGGGCGTGCTGGCGATGCAGCTCGTCGTACCGTCCCGCGGCGTCGAGGTGCAACTGGGCGGTGCTCGCCGGCTCGGAGATCGCGCTGTCCCTGCCCGTGAAGATCGTCGCGATCTTCTCGCAGCTGACCGATTGTCCCGTGGCCAGTGCGACCTCGATGTCGTGACCCCCGCGGCCGGTTTCCCGCACGAACTTGTACCGGGCCGCGGCGGGTGTGTCGCCGCTCCACACGGTGCTGCGCGCGGCCACCGCGATGGCGATGCGCGACTGCGTCGTCTCGGTGCGCAAGGTCACCGATTCCGTTGGTGATTCGTCGATCGCGGGCGAGGCGAGGTGTGTGCTCGACAGCGACCGGTAGCGCTCGACCATGGTATTGCGCACGCTGCCGTCCAGCAGCGACCGGAACTCGACGGTGCCCGACCAGTTCTCCGCGAGGATCGTGGTCCGCATGGCGAGGAGGTGCGGCTGGTCCATGGACGCGAACCGCTCCTGGGTCATCGTGGTGAGCCGACCCGCACCGTCCCGGAAGCGCAGCCTGCGGGTCAACGTCGCGTGCCGCAGGTCGAATGTCTGCCGGTAGGACAACAACTCGGTGTCGTCGATGTGAAACCACGGGCCGCCGTCGACACGGAACGTCAGCGACAACCAGTTGGGCAGGTTGACCAGGCTCTCGTTCTCGACGGTCCGGCCGGCGATGCGATCGGCGAGCGTGTTGTACACGCCGGCCGCATACGTGCCCGGGTAGTGCGCCTCGGTCGCCGTCGCCTCCGGAGCGCAGCCGCGGGTCGCGACGTAGCCGTTGCCGACGGTGCACAGGGTTTCGCGCAGCCGCTCGTAGGTGGGGTCATAGCCCTCGTAGACCAGTTCCCACGGATCGTTGGGCGCGGCCGCGGCGTCGTGCAGATCGGCGGCCAGCCGCCGGACGAAGTCGCACACCGCGGGCGGGTCGGCCAGGCTGAACAGCGCGGCGGACGTGCGGTCCCCATCCTCGTTGTGGCGCAACGCGATTCCCAGGCCATCGAACTGCACCGCGTCGAAGGCGTCCTCGTCGGTGATGTCGTCGCCGACGTAGATCGGCAACATGGTGCCCTGGCCGGCGCCCTCGATCTGTTCGAGGATCCCGCGCAGTGTCCTGCCCTTGTCCCAGTCCAGGCTGGCGCGGAGCTCGACCACCTTGCGGCCCATGATGATCCGCAGGCAGTGGGATCGCCCGAGCGTGCGTGCCGTCGCGATCACGCGGTCGACCTCATGCGGGTCGACGTTGCGGTAGTGAATCGCGACCGCAAACCGCTTGCGCTCCACGTGGATCCCGGGGACATCGTCGAGCAGCTGCGCCAGTTGGTCGGCGGCGTGCGCCAGCGTGCCCGCCGCCTCGCCGGCCGCGGCGTTCTCATGGTGGGTGCCGTCGGGCGCGACGATTTCGAAGCCGTGACTGCCCGCGTACCAGATCCCGTCGACCTGCACGCGCCCGCGCAGGTCGTCGAGATCGCGGCCGCTGATCACCGCGACGGGGCACTGCGCGGCCAGCGCGCTGAGCGCTTCCCGCGCGCCCTCGACCAGCGTGGCGGACTCCGGGTGGGCGGCGATCTCGGACAGCGTGCCGTCGAAGTGCAGGAAAATCGCCGGTCGCCGGCTCGCCACCAGTTCTTTCAGCTGGCTGTAGACGCCCATCGCGTCGGCGATGGTGGACAGGGGAGCGCCCCCGCGTCGCACCGAGATCTCGGCGAGGTCGGCGGCGACGGTGTCCGCCCCCCTGGACTGCAACCCGTCGGCCGCGCCGTCGCGTTCCAGGCCGATGACGAAACCGAAGCCGGCGTCCCGGCCGGCCGCCACCCCGGCCTCGGCGCAGTCGATGAGCACGCAGCGCACCGGGCGCACGCCCAATCGCGCCACCGTCATGGTCAGCGCCGCGTCGATCTGCTCGGGGGTGTCGGGTGCCCCGACGGCGACCCCGACGAGCTCCTCGATTCCCGCCGCGCGCAACAGGGGCGCGCAGTCGTGGGTGGCCGAATAGACGGCGGTGGCGACCCCGACGTCGCGCAGCCGCTGCAGGAATGCGGCGGTCGAATCGTGGGCCTCGGCCGCGTCCGGCGCCGTCCGCGCCAGCACACAGTCGAGCCCGAGAATCACCGCATCGTGGTAGCGCCTGTCGACAGTGACGGCCCATTCGGTCACCATTGTGACGATGCCACAGCGCGGGCGCGGGTCAAGGCTCACCGGCGCAGGGGGGCCTCATGGCCATGGGGTTGGTGACTAAAGCCTCATGATCGACGGCCGTTCGCGCCATAGCGTTTTGGGCGAGGAGAGGGAGAACATCATGTCCGCACTCGCAAACCGCCATGGCATCGTCGTCGGAGTCGACGGGTCGCCGGCATCGAACGCCGCCGTGTGTTGGGCGGCGCGCGACGCGGCGCTGCGGCACGTCCCGCTGACCGTGGTTCACATGGTGAACGCGATGGTGCCGATGTATCCGGCCCTGCCCCTGTCGACCGGCGTGGCGGTGTGGCAGGAGGAGCAGGGCGGGGAGGTCCTCGAGCAGGCGGTCAAGATCGCCGCAGACGCCGTCACCACGGACCGCAAGATCGACGTCCGCAGCGAGCTGAGGTGTGCGCCCCCGGTGCCCACACTCGTCGAGATGTCCAAAGAGGCCGAGATGGTCGTCGTCGGCAGCAACGGGCGCGGCGCGCTGGGCAGGCTGCTGCTGGGCTCGGTCAGCAGCAGCGTGGTTCGCGGCGCGCGCTGCCCGGTCGCGGTCGTCCGCGACGAAGATCCGCTGATGGAACATCCCCAACAGGCGCCGGTGCTCGTGGGCGTCGACGGGTCACCCGCCTCGGAGGCCGCGGTGGCCGTGGCGTTCGACGAAGCGTCGCGTCGCGGGGTCGGCCTGACCGCGCTGCACGCGTGGAGCGACGTCGACGTCTTCGAGCTTCCCGGGGTGGACTGGTCGGCGGTGAAGGCGGAAGCCGAGCGGAGCCTGGCCGAACAACTGGCGGGCTGGCAGGAACGCTACCCGGACGTCACCGTCCAGCGGGTGGTCGTCTCGGACCGGCCGGCCCGGCAGCTCATCGAGCAGTCGGAAGCGGCCCAACTCGTCGTGGTGGGCAGCCACGGCCGCGGCGGCCTGTCCGGCGTGCTGCTGGGTTCGGTCAGCAACGCGGTCGTCCACTCGGTCCGCATGCCGGTGATCGTCGCGCGGCCGTCCTAGCGCCGCGCCGCCGCCGTGCCGTATCTCGATCTGCACGAAACCCACACGGGCGTCGTCATTCTCGCCGGTGACCGCGCATACAAGGCCAAGAAGCCGGTGCTGACCGACTTTCTCGACTTCCGCACGCCGCAGCAGCGCGAGCACGCGTGCCGGCGAGAGGTCGAGCTCAACAGCCGGCTGTCGCCCGAGAGCTACCTCGGGATCGCGCAGCTGTCCGATCCGGCCGGCGGGCCGCCGGAACCGGTCATCGTCATGCGGCGCTACCGCGACGAAGACCGGCTGGCGGCCATGGCATTTCGCGATTCCGACGGGCACGTCCGCGGCGCACTGGACGCGATCGCCGCGGTGTTGGCCCGCTTCCACCGCGACGCCGGGCGGAGCGCGGCGATCAGCGCCCAGGGCGAGGCGCGGGCGGTCGGGCGCCGCTGGCACGACAACCTGTCGGAACTGCGCCGCTACGCCGACGCCGCCACGCCCGGGGTCGCTGCCGAGGCGGTGTCGCGGATCGAGCGCCTGGTCGACGAATTCCTCGCCGGCCGCGCCCCCCTCTTCGGCGCCCGCGTCGCGCAGGGCTGCATCGTCGACGGCCACGGCGATCTGCTCGCCGACGACATCTTCTGGGTGGACGGGAAGCCGGCGCTGCTGGACTGCCTGGAGTTCGACGACAAGCTGCGCTACGTCGATTGCATCGACGACGCCGCCTTCCTGGCGATGGATCTCGAGTTCCTGGGGCGCAAGGACCTCGCCGACCACTTCCTCGAGCGTTACGCCCAACATGCGAAGGACACGGCGCCGCCGTCGCTGCGTGCGTTCTACATCGCCTATCGCGCCGTGGTCCGGGCGAAGGTGGACTGCGTGCGCCTGTCGCAGGGCCGGCACGCCGCGGCCGAAGACGCGGCCCGCCACCTCGCCATGGCGACCGGACACCTCGAGGCCGGCGCCGTCCGCCTGGCGCTGGTCGGCGGGAACCCGGGCACCGGGAAGTCGACCGTCGCCCGGGGCCTGGCCGAACGCGTTGGCGCCCGAGTCATCTCGACCGACGACGTCCGGCGGGAGCTGCGCGACGCGGGCGCCATCGCCGGTGAGCCCGGCGTCCTGAACGCCGGGCTCTACCGCCCCGACCAGGTCGCGGCCGTGTACGAGACCGCCCTGAGCCGCGCGCGGCAGTTGCTGAGCGAGGGGCACTCGGTGATCCTCGACGGCACCTGGCGCGATCCGGGTACGCGCGAGGCGGCTCAGCGGCTGGCCGCCGAGACGCATTCGGCCCTGGTTGAATTCGTGTGCTCGGCGGCGGCCGGCGTGGCGGCCGACCGGATCAAGACCAGGCGCTCGGGCAATTCGGAGGTGACCCCGGAGATCGCCGCCGCCCTGGCCGCCGGGCACGCCGCCTGGGTCGGCGCGCACCGGATCGACACCTCCCGGAGCCCCGACCTCGTCGCTGGCGAGGCGCACGACCTCTGGGCGCGCGCGACGTAACAGCCCCAGGAGGTTCCAACGTCCCGGCCGTCGGGGACCAACGGCCCTGCCCGCGCCCGCCGCACGGGCATACCGTTTGCCTCACCGGAATCGACGAAATGGTGGAGATGGACGCGAAAGTGCCGACGGAGCAGGTCATCCGGGACGCGGTGACGCTCGCCTGCCGCGCGCCGTCGCTGCACAACAGCCAGCCCTGGCGGTGGGTGGCCGACGGCACGAGGCTACATCTGTGGGCCGACCCGCGCCACGCGATGCACGCCACCGACCACACCGGTCGTGAGCTGATCCTGAGCTGCGGCGCCGTCCTCGACCACCTGCGGGTCGCCATGGCCGCCGCCGGCTGGGAAAGCGTCACCGAACGTTTTCCCACCGAGGGCAGGCCGGATCACCTCGCGAGTGTGGGCTTCCTGCCCGTGGAGAACGTCACGCCGCAGTGCCGGCTGCGGGCCGACGCGATCCTTCGCCGCCGCACCGACCGGCTGCCGCTGGGCGCGCCGACCGCGTGGCCCACGCTGCGTTCGGCTCTCGGCCGCGCGGTGACCCCGTACGGCGTGTCGCTGGACGTGGTCGACGACGACGAGCGGCCGAGGCTGGCCGAGGCGTCGCGACTCACCGAGCAGCTGCGCCGAAGCGATACCTCCTACCTGACCGAATTACGTTGGTGGACATCACCCTTCGAAGCAAACGCCGACCACGTGCCCGAGAGCGCCCTGCTGTCCAGCTCCGAGGCCGCGCGTGTCGACATCGCCCGCACGTTCCCGCCGGCGGGCGGGGGCCGCCGCCGGGCCTCGATCGAGGCGGACCACTCCAAGATCGTGGTCCTGTCCACCCCCCACGACGATGCACCGGCCGAAGTGCTGCGCTGCGGTGAGGCGCTGTCGGCGGCGCTGCTCGAATGCACCTTGGCCGGCATGGCCACCTGCACCCTGACCCACATGACCGAGCTGGCGTTGAGCCGCGACATCATCAGGCAGGTCACCGGCGGCGCCGGCCAGCCGCAGCTGCTGATCCGGGTCGGCCGGTCACCGGCCAAGGATCCGAACGCAAAACCCACCGCCCGGCGGCCGGTGACCGAAGTCCTCGAAATGCGCGGGTGACCGCCATGCCATGCACTACCCCAAAGACGATGCCAAGGAGGTGCCATCGATGACCCGGCACTGGCTGGTGATGGAAACGACCGGGAATGGCGGTGAGGCCCCCTTCGTCGCGCGAGTCGCGGCCGCGGGCCGGCATCTGCCCGGAACCCACCTGACGACCGACGAGCTGATGGCGTCCACCCGCCACCGCACCCACATCGACCTGGAACGGCTGACCGGGATCCGCGAACGCCGGGTGTCGGTGGGCGATGAAGACTCCTACACCCTGGCCAGCTCGGCGGCGCTGAACTGCCTGGCCACCGCGCAGCAGGATCCGGCGTCGCTGGACGTGGTGATCAGCTGCAGCATCACCAAGTTCCGCGACGGGCTGACCCAGTGGCTGGAGCCGACCATGAGCAGCGCGGTGGCGCGCGGGATCGGGGCGGTGAACGCGATGACGTTCGACGTGTCCAACGCGTGCGCCGGAATGCTCACGGGCGTGACGATTTTGAACAACTGGATCCGCCAGGGCGTCGTCGAGCGGGGGCTCGTCGTCAGCGGCGAGTACATCTCGCAGCTCGGCAACAACGCCGCCCGGCACATCCGCAACATCATGAGCAAGGAGCTGGCCTCCCTGACGCTGGGCGATGCCGGCGCGGCGCTGCTGCTGGAGCGGGCGCCGGCCGGTTCGGCCGGCATCGCCCTGGCGGGTTTCACCACCGTCGCCGACTACAGCCGGCTCTGCCTGGCGTATCCGCAGGGGGACGACCCGGGCGCGCGGATGTTCACCAACTCCCGCGCCATCCAGAAGGCCGCGATCGCCAACACCCCGCTGCTGTTGAGTGAAGTGCTTGACACCGTGGGCCTTTCGATCCACGACATCGACCACGTGATCACCCACCAGACGTCCGCGCGCGCCATCCGCAAGGGAATGGCCCGGATGTCGGAGGTGTTCGGCGACAGCCCGCGCCACGACGCGGTGATTACCGTCGACCGCTACGGCAACACCGCCTCCACGACCCACACGGTGGCGCTCGTCGAGGAACTCGAGGCCGGGCGGATCAAACCGGGAGAACGAATCGCGTTGCTGGCCTTGGCCTCCGGGCTGGAGATCGGTGTGGTCTTGTTGACCCTGGATGAGGATGTGGTGAGCCGCTATGGGCACGGTGATTGATCGGATCGACGTCTCGCATCCGCGCCTGCGGGGACGCCACAGCGCGTTGCACCTGGCCGTCGTCGCCGCCAAGGACTGCCTGAGGCGGGCCGAATGCGAGGCTAAAGACCTCGACCTCGTCGTCAACGCCGGCATCTACCGCGACCGCAACCTCGGTGAGCCGGCGCTCGCCGCGCTGATTCAGGACGACATCGGCGCCAACCCCGAGGACCCGCACGCCGGCGCCCACGGCACCTTCTCCTTCGACATCGCCAACGGCACGTGCGGGCTGCTGACGGGGCTGCAGATCATCGACGGGTTCATGCGCAGCCGTGCCATCCGGCGCGCGCTGGTGGTCGCCAGCGACGCCGACCCCGGGCACGGGATGAGCGAGCACTTCGGATTCTCGGCCGCCGGCGCGGCGATGCTGTGCGGCTGGTCCGACGACGACTACGGCCTCAGCCGGGTCTCCTGGGTGAACGACCCGAGTGAAGCCGGCGACGAAACATTCAGCGCCACGGTGGGCTTCGCCGACTCCCGCAATGTCCTGCGCTTCTCCGAGTCGGTCGCGATGGACGAGCGGTTCGCCGCGGCGGCCGGCCGGGCCGTAGCGGCGTGCCTACAGGAGCAGTCGGTGCGGCTGACCGACGTCGACGCGATCGTCGCCGCCCCCGCCCGGCCCGGATACCGCACCGCGCTGGGCGCCCGGCTGGGCGTACCGGTCGAGGCGATCAGCGTCGCCGACGATGAACGCATGCACACCGCCGCCCTGGCCGCCGCGTTCCGGCAGCGGGCCGAGCGGTTGCCGGCGGGCGCGCGGGTCCTGCTCGTCGCGGCCGGGGCCGACGTCGTCGCCGGCGCCGCCCTCTATCGCCAGCCGCCGCGATTCTGAGGATCCCCGCGACCTTCCGGGATCCCCGCGACCTTCCGCGAGATTGCGCTCAGGGTCGTGGATGAGCCGCCAACCACAGCCGTGACGGCAATCTCGGCGCCAGACGGCGCGGCGCCTCACTGCAGTTGCACCGCGCGCTCGAGGTCCAGGATCTGCCGGGTGGTCTTGACCACCACGTCGGGGTTCAGGCTGATCGAGTCGATGCCGCAGCGAACCAGGAACTCGGCCATGTCCGGGTAGTCCGACGGCGCCTGACCGCACAGCCCGGAGTGAATCCCGTTGCGGCGGCAGCCCTCCACGGCCAGGCGGATCATCTCCTTGACGCCCTCGTCGCGTTCGTCGTAGTCGAAGGCCACGATCTCGCTGTCCCGGTCGACGCCGAGGGTCAGCTGGGTGAGGTCATTGGACCCGATGGAGAACCCGTCGAAGCGCTTGGCGAACTCGTCGATGAGGATGACGTTGTTGGGGATCTCGCACATCGCGTACACCCTGAGCCCGTTCTCCCCGCGGCGCAGGCCGTGTTTGGCCATCTCCGTCAGCACCAGGTCCGCCTCGGCCACCCGGCGCACGAACGGCAGCATCAGCACGACGTTGGTCAGCCCCATCTGTTCACGCACCCGTTTCATCGCCCGGCACTCCAGCGCGAATCCCTCGGCGTAGGCCGGGTGCGCATAGCGCGAGGCGCCGCGGAAGCCGATCATCGGGTTGCTCTCGGCCGCCTCGAAGTCGCTGCCGCCGACCAGGCTGGCGTACTCGTTGGTCTTGAAGTCCGACATCCGCACCACGACGGGCTTGGGCCAGAAGGCGGCGGCGATGGTGCCTATCCCTTCCGACAGGCGCTCCACGAAGAATTCGGCGCCGTCGGAATAGGCGTACGTCAGCGTTTCGATGGTCCGCCGGGCGTCGGGGTCGCTTACCCGGTCGGGGTGCAGCAGGGCCAGCGGGTGCACCCGGATGTACTCGTTGATGATGAACTCCATCCGGGCCAGCCCCACGCCGTCGTTCGGCAAAAACGACGTCTTGAACGCCAGATCCGGGTTACCGAGGTTGATCATGATCTCGGTGTGCGGGCGCTCCTGGTCCGACACCTCGGTGCGGTCGACGCGAAAGTCCAACGCGCCGCGGTAAACCCGCCCCGTGTCGCCCTCCACGCACGAGACCGTGACGACCTCGCCGTCGGGCACGCTGGTGGTGGCGTCACCCGCGCCGACGACGGCGGGGATGCCGAGCTCGCGGGCGATGATCGCCGCGTGGCAGGTGCGCCCGCCGCGGTTGGTGACGATGGCCGCGGCGATCTTCATGATGGGTTCCCAGTCGGGCGTGGTGATGTCGGCGACCAGCACGTCGCCGGGCCGGAACTCCGACAGCTTCCCCAGGTTGTCCATCCGCCTGGCGACGCCCGTGGCGACCTTCTCGCCGACCGAGCGCCCCTCCGCGAGTACCTCCTTGCGTTCGGCGCCCTTGCCCTCGAGCACGTAGCTTTCGACCACCGTCTGGCTGCGCTGGGAGGCTGCGGTTTCGGGGCGCGCCTGGACGATGTAGAGCCGCCCGTCCAGACCGTCCTTCGCCCATTCGATGTCCATCGGCCGCCCGTAGTGGCTCTCGATGGCGCAGGCATAGCCCGCCAGCTCGAGGACGTCGTCGTCGGTGACGCAGAACCGGGCCCGGTCGGCCTTCGGCGTGGGAATGTTGCGGGTGGTGTTCTTCGTCTCGCCCTCGACGAAGATCATCTTGACCGCCTTGTCGCCGATGAGCCGGCGCAGCACCGCCCGGTGGCCGGCCTGATACGTCGGCTTGTGGACGTAGAACTCGTCGGGGTCGACGGCGCCCTGGACCACGTTTTCGCCGAGCCCGTAGGCGCCGGTGATGAATACGACGTCGTGGAAACCGGATTCGGTGTCCAGGGTGAACATCACCCCCGACGAGGCGAGGTCGGAGCGCACCATCTTCATGACGCCGATCGACAGCGACACCTTGAAATGGTCGAAGTTCTGGTCGATCCGGTAGTGGATGGCCCGGTCGGTGAACAGGCTGGCGAAACACCGGCGGCAGGCGTCCAGCAGGCTCTCGGTTCCCTTGATGTTGAGGAAGGTCTCCTGCTGGCCGGCGAAGCTGGCGGTCGGCAGGTCTTCGGCGGTCGCCGAGCTGCGCACGGCCAGGCTGACGTCTTCGCCGTATTCGTCCTGAAGTTGCCGGTAGGCGGCCGTGATCTCGGCGGCGAGTTCCGGGGGAAGCCCTGCGCCGTAGACGATTTCGCGGGCGCGCTTGCCCTTGCGTGCCAGCGCGGTCACGTCGTCGGCGTCGAGGTCGTCGAGCGCGGCGTGCAGCGCGTCCCAGGCCCCGGCGCTGTCCAGCATGTGGCGGTAGGCCTCGGCGGTGATCGCGAACCCGTGCGGGACCCGCACTCCCTGTCCGGTCAGCTTCTGGAACATCTCGCCCAGCGAGGCGTTCTTGCCGCCGACCAGCGGGACGTCGGCGATGCCGATCTCCTCGAAGAAGCGGACGTAGGTGAAATCGCTCATGGTGTTATTCCTCTGGCGGGTGGCATCAATGCGCTCCTTGGCGGCGGCAGCGGATCGACGTACGTCGGGCGGTGCGGTCGGTGCCGGGCGCGGCGGCGAAAGCCTCTGCCTCGCTGGTCGATAGCTCTCCCGTCACCCCCCTCACGATATGGCCGGGGGAGCGCCGCCACAGCCGCCGTTGGGCCTCAGTAGTTGGGGACTTACGGCCCTGCCAGCGGGGCATCGCGGCGCGGAAAGTAGCACCATGGAGCAGTTGACCGCGCTCGATGCCGGCTTCCTGGAGGTCGAGGACTCGGATCCGCACGTGAGCCTGGCGGTCGGCGCGGCGTCGATCGTGGAGGGCCCGGCCCCGACGCACGAGGAGTTCGTGGCCGCGTTCGCCGCACGGGTCGAGACGATCCCGCGCTGCAGGCAGGTCCTGCGCACGCATCCGCTCGACCTGCGGCCACCGGAATGGGTGGACGATCCGCACTTCGACCTCGCAGGCCACCTGCACCGCATCGCGTTGCCGCACCCGGGCGGGGACCCGGAGCTGTTCGAGATGATCGCGTCGCTGATGGAGCGCCGGCTCGACCGCGAGCGTCCGCTCTGGGAGTGCTGGATCATCGAGGGGCTCAGCGAAAGCCGGTGGGCGCTGCTCACCAAGGTCCATCACTGCATCGCCGACGGCATCGCGACGACGCAACTGCTGGCGAAGTTCAGCGACGACGGTGACCGCGACACCTTCGCGGCCGACGTCGGCGCCGCCAGGAAGGGGGCCCGGCCCCCGGCGGGCCTCACCCTCAACCCGCTGAGCTGGGCGAGCGCACTCGCCCGGAGCGCGTTCGGTGCGGTCACCGCGGCCGAACACGCGGCGATCGGCGCGGCCGAGCTGGCGGCCGGGCTGCTGCACCCGGCCCCCGAATCGTCGCTGAACGGGCCGGTTACCACGATGCGGCGGTACAGCGCGGCCCGGGCCCGGCTCACCGACATGCACAAGGTCGCCCGGGCGTTCGGGGTCACGCTGAACGACGTTGCGCTGGCGGCGATCACGAACAGCTATCGCGCCGTCTTGCTGGCGCGCGGGGAACACCCCGGCCGCGACTCGTTGCGCACGCTGGTGCCCGTGTCGGTCCGCGCGGTGGACCACTTCAACGTCGCCGGCAACCGGGTCTCGGCGATGCTGCCGTTGTTGCCGGTCGACGAGGAGGACCCGGTGCGGCAGCTCAAGCTGGTCCACGATCGGCTCACCCGCGCCAAGGCCAGCGGTCAGAGCGAAGGGGGCTCGGCGGTGGTGGTGGCGGCCAAGCGCACCCCGTTTGCTCTGTCGGCGTGGACGATTCGGTTGCTGTCGCGGTTTCCGCAGCGGGCGGTGGTCGCGTTGGCGACCAATGTTCCGGGTCCGCGGAGCCGGCAGCGGCTGATGGGCCGCCGGGTGCTGGAGCTGCTCCCGGTCCCGCCGATCGCCCTTCAGGTGCGCACCGGCATTGCGATGCTCAGCTACGCCGATACGTTCGTCTTCGGCATCACCGCGGACTACGACACGGCGCCCGACATCGACACGCTCGCTACCGGCATCGAGCAGGGCATGGCGCAACTGGTCGCGGCCGCCCGCGCCCGGCGGCGCCGCAAGTCGTCATGACTGTTCGGCCTGGGCGACGCGCTCGTGGGCGGTCAGCAGCAGGTGGTCGAATTCGGTCTGGGCGTTCAGCCGCAGGCCGGCGTCGCGGAAGTCCTCGACGATCTGCTCGGCCAGCGGGCGCAGCTTGATGTTCGCCTCCTGCGAAAGCCATCTCAGCAATTCGAACGCCGCGTCCTCGCTGATGCCGTAGACGAGCATCAGCATGCCCTTGGCCTGCTCGATGCCGGCCCGGTTCTCGTTGATCTCGGCCAGCCGCGCGCTGACGGCGTCCTCGTCGGCCTGTCCCGGGGCGGGTGAGACGTCGATGTAGAACCCGTGCGTGCCCACCACGTCCCCGTCGTCGTCGAAGAGCCGGTCACCCACCACGACCACGTGGCGCACGTTGCCGGCGGTGTCGACGATGCGATGCCGGGTGCTGAAGGCCTGGCGGGTGTTGACGATCTGGTCGATGGTGGCCGCGACCTGGCCGCGGTCCTGCGGATGCTTGTGGGAGAGCACGAGATCGGTGGTGGGCGTGACGCTGCCGGGCTCGTACCCGTGCAGCCGCTGCACCTGCTCCGACCACTCCCAGCGCTGGTCGGTGAAGTAGAAGCGAAACCAGCCGGCCGGTTGTGCGGCGCCGCCCGCCAACGCCTGTTCCACGTTCGCCGTTTGACCGTCGAGTTCCCACTTCATTTCACACCCGGTATCGATAAGAGCCGTTGGCCTGAAGCCGGTTTGGGTGGGGCGGCGGCGCGGGTGCCGAGCACGGACCCGGGACCGCCGCCCTTCCCGATCAGGCGTTGATGACCTCGTGCTGCTTGGCGTTTTCGTCGATGGCCGTCCGCGCGTCACCGTGCTCGACGGTGATCTTGCGCGGCTTGGCCCGTTCGGCGACCGGAATGCGCAGGCGCAGAACGCCTTCGCGGTAGGACGCCTCGATCTTCTCGGTGTCGAGGTTCTCGCCGAGCACCAGTTGCCGGCTGAACACGCCGCGCGGCCGCTCGGTCGCGAGCATCTCGCGGTTGGGGTCGAGGGCGGGCCGCTCGGCGCGCACCGTCACCACGTTGCGCTCGATGTCGATGTCCAGGGAGTTGGCGTCGATGCCGGGCAGGTCGAACTCGACGACGAACTCCTCGCCCTGGCGCCACGCGTCCATCGGCATCACCGCCGGCCGGGCGGCCGTACCGAACACCTGGTGCGCAAAGCGGTCGAGGTCACGGAAGGGGTCGCTCCGCATCAGCATGGTGGTCACCTCTCACTCCAATCTAGGCTGTGGTCTGGTTATTACCTATGTCCAACGACATAGATTTTATATAGCACCGTCGACACAGTGGTGCAACTGTGATAAATAGATTTTCTGAGCCAGCTAGCTTCGAGGAGACGCGTGATGACCGATCAACGCCGCGATTCCGGCGCCCCGGCGCCCGATCACGGCGTGTACGGCATCTCGGTGGCCGCCGAGCTGTCGGGCATCGCGGTGCAGTCGTTGCGCCTGTACGAACGTCATGGACTGGTCACACCGGCGCGCAGCGACGGCGGAACGCGGCGCTACAGCGCCGCCGACCTGGCAAGGCTCAGGCGCATCAGCGAGCTGGTCGACGCCGGCATCAACCTGGCCGGCGTGGCCCGCATCCTCGACCTCGAGGACCACAACGCGACGCTGGCGGCGGCCAACACCGACCTGCGGACCACCAATCGGAGCCTGCGCAAGGCCGCCGGGACGGCGAGGTTCGCGGACGCGGCCACCGAACCCGGCGATCGGGACGCGTGAGGCCACCGCCGCCCGGGATTGCGCTCACCGACATCGGGTACCCAGCGTGCTGGGCCCCGGAGTTGAAGGAGACGCAATGGGAGAGGTGGCGGAAGCCAAGACCGAGGTGGTCGACGGCGCACGGCGCGAAGCGGACGCATACCGCGGCGAGGCGCCCCGGCCGCTGGGCGGCTACCTGGCGGTGCTGGTGACCTACAGCGCCGTCGTCGCCGTCGCGACCGTGGCCGCGCTGCTCACCGGGCGCACGCTGCCGACGCGGTGGCGCGTTCAGGACCTGATCACGGTGACCCTGGGCACCCACAAGCTCTCGCGGACGCTGGCCAAGGACGCGGTCACCAGCCCGTTGCGCGCGCCCTTCACCCGCTTCGCGGGCAGCGGCGGCCCGGCCGAGGTGATGGAGGAGGTCCGGGACGAGAGCCCGGTGCGGCACAGCCTGGGCGAGCTGCTGACCTGCCCGTTCTGCCTGGACATGTGGGTGGCCACCGGGTTCGCCATCGGCCTGGTGTTCGCGCCGCGCTACACGCGCCTGGTCGCCGGCGTCTTCACGGTGCTGACCGGCGCCGACTTCCTGCAGCTGGCCTACGCGATGGCCCAGCAGGCGGCCGAGGGCTGAGCGGCCCTCAGCCGGTCTTCGGCATCGGGATGCCCTCGCTGGCCGCGAATTGGGCGTCCTCCTCCGACGCCAAGCCGATGGAGACCACCGACCTGGCGAACAGGAGGTCGGTGAGGTAGGCCAGCGACACGGCCCAGCGGTTGACCCCCCGCGGGATCGCGTAGAGGTGGTAGGACCTGGTCACGATCTTCGCCGGTAAGCCCGACAGGTGAATGTTCAGCGGGTTGGCCACCGCGTGCCACGGGCCCAGGTCGACCACCAGGCCCAGGTTGCGGTGCTTGTACTCCTTGGGGGCGCCCCGGAAATAGGAGGGGCCGAGGCTGGCAGCGACGTTACGGGCCAGCACTTTGCCCTGGCGGGTCGCGTGCTGTGCGGTCGGCGGGGTGATCTTGCCGGGCTGGGTCAGATCGGGGACCGCGGCGGCGTCGCCGGCCGCGAACACGTCCGGGTGGTCGGGCACCTGCAGGTCGGCCCTGACCTTGAGCCGGCCCCGTTCGGTCGGCAGCCCGAGGTCCTGGATCAGCGGGGCGCCGGTGACACCGGTCACCCAGGCCACGGTGCGCGTCTCGATGCGCGAATCATCGCTGAGCACAACGTGATCCGCGTGTGCCTCCTTGAGCGTCAGGCCGAGCCGGACGTCGATGCCGCGCCGGCGCAGCACCTTTTGCGCGGCGTCGCCCAGCTTCTTGCCGACCTCCGGCATCACCTGCTCGGCCAGGTCGAGGAGCACGAAGCGAACCGCGGCGGGGTCGAACCGCATCTGCTTGGCGGCGGCGTCCGCCAACGCGCGCAGCTGCGCCACCAACTCGGTGCCCGAATAGGAGGCCCCCACCACGACGACGGTGCGCCGGGCCGCCGCCACCCGCGGGTCGTCGTCGATGTTGGCCAGCTCCAGCTGCTCGACGAAATGGTCGCGCAGGTAAAGGGCCTCGGCGGTGGTCTTCAGGCCGCGCGCGCAGGTCGCGAGTCCCGGCACATCGAAAAGCCGTGTCACCGAACCCGGTGTGAGCACCAACCGGTCCCAGCGCATGGTGTGGCTGCGTTCTTCGGGATCGCACCATGTCAGGGTGTGCCGCGCGAAGTCGACGCCGTCGACGCGGCCGCGCACCGCGTGCACGCCCTTGAGGGTGTTGGCCAGCGGGATCGCCACGAACCGGGCATCGACCACCCCGCCCGCGACGTCGGGCAACAACGGGGTGTACAGCATGTAGTCCACCGGGGAGATGATCGTGATGTCGACCTCGGCGCGCCGCCGGCGCAGGATGCGGGCCAGGCGCTGCGCGCAGGTGAATCCGGTGAAGCCGCTGCCAACGATCACGATTGAGGTCACCAATCCGAGTGTAGGACGGCCGCCGCGCGAAGATCCGGGACGTCGCGGCACGATCGTCGGCGCGTGTCGCGAAACCTGTTGGATGCCAGCACCTTACGTGCGCGCCGGGTCGACGGAAGATAATTCGCGCGATGGTAATGCGGCGCTGCCCGGGTGGGTTGCGCTTCGTTATCTGGCCTTTACACTTCGTTTGGTGGGTTGACACATCGAACTCATATCTTGAACGCTCGAACGAGCGAGGCGTGGCCCTCGGGGTGGAGTCTGCCCGGATTCGCTTGGACGACGCATGGCGCCACGCCGTACGGGGGCCGGACCTTCGAAAGGGGGGCTGATGCAAAACGGCACTACGGTGGTGATCAGCCAGCTCGCGGAGCTGGTGTCCAGCATGGAGCGCGCGGAGATCGACACCGCGGCGGGGCTCAACGAGCTCATCGGCAACGGCGTCCTGCACGTGGTGGGCAGCCAGTACGCGGGCATCACCATGGCCGAGCGGACCAGGGCGGTCTTCAACGTCGCCGCCACGCATCGCTACCCGGTCCTGTTGGACGAGATCCAGAACCGGTACGCCGAGGGGCCGTGCGTGGAGGCGGCCTGGCGCCACCACGTGATGCACGTCGAGGATCTCGCCGTCGAAAAGCGGTGGCCGCGCTACCGGCGGTACGCGCTCGAGCAGACCCCGATCCGATCCATCCTGTCCTACGAGTTGTTCGTGGACCACGGCAGCATGGCGGCGCTCAACTTCTACGCCGACTCCCCGCACGCTTTCTCCGACGACTCGGTGGAGCTCGGCGCCGTCTACGCCACGCACATCGCGCTGGCGTGGTCGATGCTGCGCCGCCAGGACCAATTCCGCAGCGCCCTGGCGTCGCGCGACATGATCGGTCAGGCCAAGGGAATCATCATGGAGCGCTTCAACCTCGACGCCGTCGAGGCCTTCGAACTGCTCACCCGGCTCTCGCAGAAGTCCAACACCAGACTCATCGACATCGCGAAATCGCTGATCGACAGCGAGCATCCGCTCAAGCGCCGGAACCGCTGACCCCGCACCGGGCCGCCAAGTTTCGGACGCCGCCAGGCGGGTATGTCGCTGCACATGAAGGCAGTCACGTGGCACGGCAAGCGCGACGTTCGGGTTGAGTCGGTTCCCGACCCGAAGATCGAGAAGCCCACCGACGCCATCATCGAAGTCACGTCGACCAACATCTGCGGCTCCGATCTGCACCTCTACGAGATCCTCGGGGCCTTCATGAAACCCGGCGACATCCTCGGGCACGAACCCATGGGGATCGTCCGCGAGGTGGGCGGCGAAACGGGCGACCTGCGGGTCGGTGACCGGGTCGTGATCCCATTCCAAATCTCTTGCGGCAGTTGCTATATGTGCGACAGGCAGCTCTACACCCAGTGTGAGACCACCCAGGTGCGCGAGCAGGGCATGGGCGCGGCGCTGTTCGGCTACTCGGAGCTCTACGGCGAGGTCCCCGGCGGGCAGGCCGAGTTGCTGCGGGTGCCCCAGGCGCAGTTCACCCACATCAAAGCCCCTGTGGGGCCGCCTGATTCGCGGTTCGTCTACCTGTCCGACGTGCTGCCGACGGCCTGGCAGGCGGTGGCCTACGCCGACATCCCGGACGGCGGCACGGTGACCGTGCTCGGCCTGGGCCCCATCGGCGACATGGCCGCGCGGATCGCGCACCACCTCGGCCACCGGGTGATCGGCGTCGACCTGGTGGGCGAACGCCTGGCCCGCGCCGCGCAGCGCGGCATCCACACCGTCGACCTGGGGCGGCTCGATTCCTCGCTGGGGGACGCGATCCGGGACCTGACCGACGGGCGGGGCTCCGATTCGGTGATCGACGCGGTCGGCATGGAGGCGCACGGCTCCCCGGGGGCCAGGCTGGCCCAGCAGGCCACCGGCATGTTGCCCGACTTCATCGGCAAGCGGCTCATGCAGACCGCCGGGGTGGACCGGCTGAGCGCGCTGTACTCGGCCATCGACATCGTGCGCCGGGGCGGGACGATATCGCTGATCGGGGTGTACGGCGGGATGGCCGACCCGCTGCCGATGCTCACGCTTTTCGACAAGCAGGTGACCCTGCGGATGGGTCAGGCGAACGTGAAGAGGTGGGTGGACGACATCATGCCGCTGCTCACCGACGACGACCCGCTCGGCGTCGACACCTTCGCCTCCCACGTGTTGCCGCTCGATGCGGCCCCGCACGCCTACGAGATCTTCCAGAAGAAGCAGGACGGCGCGGTAAAGGTCATGTTACGGCCTTGAAAACCGCTGTGTAGCAAGGCTTCCTGCGCGGCCGTTTGAGGGTTGGGCCCGCAGGGTATTGAATGCGCCATGACATCCGCAGAAGCCTCCGCCCCCACGCCCACCGGAGAGGTGTGGCCGGGCCGCGCCTACCCCCTCGGTGCGACCTACGACGGCGCGGGCACCAATTTCGCCGTGTTCAGCGAAGTGGCGGAGCGGGTGGAGCTGTGCCTGTTCGACGCCGACGGAGTCGAGAGCCGGGTCACGCTGCCCGAGGTCGACGGTTTCGTCTGGCACGCCTACATCCCGAGCATCGAGCCCGGCCAACGCTACGGTTACCGCGTTCACGGCCCCTACGACCCGCAGAACGGCCTGCGGTGCAACCCGAACAAGCTGCTGGTGGACCCCTATTCCAAGGCCATCGACGGCTCGTTCGAGTGGGACCAGGCGCTGTTCAGTTACAACTTCGGCGACCCGGACAGCCGCAACGACGACGACTCCGCGGGCTTCATGCCCAAGTCGGTGGTGATCAACCCCTACTTCGACTGGGGCAACGACCGGCCGCCGGACCACCAGTACGCCGACACGGTCATCTACGAGGCGCACGTCAAGGGCCTGACGCAGACCCACCCGGACATCCCCGAGCAGCTGCGGGGAACGTATGCGGCCGTCGCGCACCCCGTGATCATCGAGCACCTCAAGAGCCTCGGCGTCACCGCCATCGAACTGATGCCGGTGCACCACTTCGCCAACGACTCCACCCTGGTGGACAAGGGCCTCTCGAATTACTGGGGCTACAACACGATCGGCTTCTTCGCGCCCGACTTCAAATACTCCAGCGCGACCTCGCCCGGGGGGCAGGTGCAGGAGTTCAAGGCCATGGTGCGCGCGCTGCACGAGGCGGGCATCGAGGTCATCCTCGACGTGGTCTACAACCACACGGCGGAGGGCAACCACATGGGCCCGACGCTGTCGATGCGGGGCATCGACAACGCCGCCTACTACCGCCTGGTCGACGACGACAAGCGGTACTACATGGACTACACCGGCACCGGCAACAGCCTCAACGTCGGGCACCCGCACGCGCTGCAGCTGATCATGGACTCGCTGCGCTACTGGGTACTCGAGATGCACGTCGACGGCTTCCGGTTCGACCTGGCCGCCACGCTGGCCCGCGAGTTCTACGACGTGGACCGGCTGGCCACGTTTTTCGAACTCGTGCAACAGGATCCGACGATCAGCCAGGTGAAGCTGATCGCCGAGCCGTGGGACGTCGGGCCGGGCGGCTATCAGGTCGGCAACTTCCCGCCGCAGTGGACCGAATGGAACGGCAAGTACCGCGACACGGTCCGCGACTTCTGGCGCGGCGAGCCGGCCACGCTCGACGAGTTCGCCTACCGGCTGACCGGATCCGCCGACCTCTACGAGCACACCGCGCGCCGGCCGGTGGCCTCGATCAACTTCGTCATCGCCCACGATGGCTTCACTCTGCGTGACCTGGTGTCCTACAACGAGAAACACAACGAGGCCAACGGCGAGGACAACAACGACGGCGAGAGCCACAACCGGTCCTGGAACTGCGGTGCCGAGGGGCCGACGGACGACCCGGAGGTCAACGCGCTGCGCGCCCGCCAGCAGCGCAACTTCCTCACCACGCTGCTGCTGAGTCAGGGCGTGCCGATGATCTGCCACGGCGACGAGTTGGGCCGCACCCAGAACGGCAACAACAACGGCTACTGCCAGGACAACGAGCTCACCTGGATCGACTGGTCGAGCGCGGACAACGGCCTGCTGGAGTTCACCCGCCTCGTGTCGGCGCTGCGCGCCAACCATCCCGTCTTCCGCAGGCGCCGGTTCTTTTCCGGCAAGCCGCTGGGCCGCAGGGGCCAGGACGGCCTGCCCGACATCGCCTGGTTCACCCCCGAGGGGACCGAGATGACCGAGGAGGACTGGGGCGCCGGATTCGCGAAATCCGTCGCGGTGTTCCTCAACGGGCACGGCATCCCCGACCGCGACGCCCGGGGACAGCGGGTGTTCGACGACTCGTTCCTGCTGTGCTTCAACGCCCACTACGAGCCGATCGAATTCACCTTGCCCGCAAAGGAATTCGGCGCGGCCTGGCAGCTGGTGGTCTTCACCGGACCCGAGGAGGAGACGCCCGCGGAGGAGGTGCCCGGGGGAGGCACGCTCACCGTGGACGCGCACACCGCCGTGGTGTTGCAGGCGCCCGACGGGGCCTGACGAGCCGGGCGAGCCGCCCGGCGGCGCGACCGGTGCGCCGCATCGCGCGCCGCGCCGGTTACCCCGCGCCAGTTACCTTGCGCCCCAAGATTGATGACCTTGTGCCCCAGTGACCGGCCGACCTTCGGCGCATACTGTCCGTTGCGCAGCCCGGGGGAGGAAGGGGTCGCCGATGCCGAGGCCGAGCCCCGAGGCCTGCCTGAACGACGTGGCCTGGGTCCGACGGGCCGCCATGCTGGTGGTTTTCGCCCTCGCCGCCGCGACGTGGGTGGGCTGGGCGTCCGGCATCGACCGGCTGACCCGGATCAATGCGAGCTGGCCGCAGGTGATGCCGTGGACCGCGCTGTGGCTGGGGGCGCTGAGCACGGCGATCCTCGTGCAGTCCGGCCACCCGTCGCGGGGCCGGGTGTGGGCCGGGCGCGGCCTGGCCGTGGTGGTGGGTGCCCTCGCCGCCATCACCCTGCTGGAGTACGCCGCCGGTGGGCGCTCGACCGGCCTGGACGTGATGTGGTTCGGCGACGCGGTGCGCACCGCGCAGCAGACCTGGCCGGGCCGTCCGAGCCCGCAGACGGCGGTGTCCGCCGTGTTCCTCGCGGCCGCCGCGGCGCTGATCCGGGTGGACCGCGGGACCCGGGTGATCTGGCCCGCCTGCATGGCGGCCGGCGGGGCCGTCCCGTTCGTCACGGTGGGGGCCTACCTGTTCAACGCGTTGGCGTTGGTGGGCTACTCGCCGTCGACCGGCCAGGCGATCATGACGGCGGTGGCGCTGCTGCTGCTCGCCGCCGCGACGTCGCTGACGCGCCCCGACCGGTTCCCGGTCGCCTGGCTGCTCGCCCGTCCCGACCGCAAGTCGCTGCTTCGGTTGGCGGCCACCCTCGCCGGCTTCCCGGTGGTGGTCGCGCTGGCGCGGCCGGTCTTCCTGCGGCTCGGTCTGGGCCAGCAAGCAGAGTGGACCTTCTCGATAATGCTGGGCACCGCCATCGTCGGGGCGATCACGTTCTTCTTCATCCAGCGCGAGCAGAAACTGTTGATAGAGAAGGAGCTGGTCAGCAAGGAGCGCGCCGAAGCCGAGGCGCGTTATCGCCTCATCGCCGACAACGCCGTCGACATCATCGTGCACCTGCGCGACGGCGAGATCGCGTGGGTCTCGCCGTCGGTGGAGGCCGCGCTGGGCCGGCCGCCGGGGGGCTGGGACGCCTCGGATTTCGACCACCACATCCATCCGGAGGACGCGCGGGCGGTCGTCGCCGCGCTGCGCAGGGTCGCCGCCGGCGAAGCGGTCCTGCAACGGTTCCGGGTCCGGGCGGCCGACGGCACGTACCACTGGGTCGAGGGCCACGGGAAACCCTACGTCGACGCCGACGGCAACACCGACGGGATGATCGCCGCGGTGCGCATGGTCGACGATCAGGTGAAGGCGGAGCAGCGACTGGAACGGTTGGCCACGTTCGACACCCTGACGGGCCTGGTCAACCGGGCCGAGGCCATGGGCCGGCTCGCCGCCGCGCTGGAGCAACCGCAACCCGCCGGAACGTGTCTCGGCGTGTTGTTCTGCGACGTCGACCAGTTCAAGGAGATCAACGACACCTGGGGACACGGGACCGGCGACCTCGTCCTGGCCACCCTGGCCGCGCGGATCCGGGAAAGCGTCCGCCGGGGGGACACCGTCGGCCGGACCGGAGGCGACGAGATTCTCGTCCTGCTGCCCGGCGTCGGCAGCATCGATGAGGTCACCCAGATCGCGGAGAAGATCCGCTGTCGTGCCGCCGAGCCCATCGACGTGGCCGGCGAGGCGCTGCACGCCACCCTGAGCATCGGCGCCACGGTGGCCGTTCCCGGCGACTCCGTCGACACCATCACCGCCCGGGCGGACGCGGCCATGTACCGGGCCAAGTTGGGCGATAAGAACACCGTCGTCCGGAATTAGGCGGCCGGTCATCGCCCTGCGCCGGGGGACATCGGGTAGGTTTTTGCCCACGGCAGCTCGTTACAAGAGAGGGCAAATATGTCAAGGACAGTCGTGGTGGGCGCCTCGAGCGGGCTCGGTCGCTGCATCGGTGTCGGCCTGGCCCAGCGCGGCGACCAGGTCGCGCTGCTGGCCCGGCGCCGCGAACGCATCGAGGCGGCGGCCAAGGAGGCCGGCCCGGGCGCGATGGCCATCGAATGTGACGTCACCGACGAGGCGTCGTGCCGGTCGGCGATCGCCGCCGCCGCCGACGCCCTGGGCGGCATCGACAACGTCGTCTACACCCCCGCCGTCGGGCCCCTGGTCCGCATGGTCGACACCGACGCGGCCACGTGGCGGCGCATCTTCGACACCAACGTCATCGGCGCGGCGCTGGTGACGGCGGCGGCGGTGCCCCACCTGACGGTGTCGGCGGGCAAGGCGGTCTATCTGTCGTCCGACGCGGGCACGTTCGGGCCGCCGTGGCCGGGCCTGGGCGCGTACGGCGTCAGCAAGGCGGCGCTCGAGCGGATGGTCGACGCGTGGCGGGCCGAACACCCCGATATCGGTTTCACCACCTTCATCGTCGGGGAGTGCCCGGGTGGCGAGGGCGACGCGGCGACGGGGATGAACGCCGGCTGGGACATGGACCTCGCGATGAAGGCCGTCCCGCTGTGGGCCTCCCGCGGCTGCATGCCCGGCAAGCTGATGCCCGTCGAGGACCTGATCGACGTGGTGCACACCATCCTGCGGACCAACGCCGCGACCTCGATGCCGGTGGTGGTGGCAAGGGGCGCGCCGGCCAGCCCGGCGGCGTTCGCGGATTCCGTGCCGGCGCAGTCCTAGCCCCGCTGCGGCGCAGCGGGTCTGCGCCGAGATTGCCGTGGTGGCTGTTGTCGACGGCCGGCCACAGCCCTAACGGCAATCTCGGCGCAAAACTAGCGGCCCAGCTTCTCGCGGACCAGGTCGGTCAGGAAACGCCCGGCCGAGGCGGGGCGGAAGGCGCGGGCCGCGCCGGTCAGCGCCTCGCGGGCGTCCGGGGGCAGCTCGATGTCGGCCGCGGCGACGTTGAACTCGAGCTGCTCGACGCTGGACGCGCCCGGGATGGCGACGACGCCCGGATAACTGATCAGCCAGGCCAGCGCCACCTGAGCCGGCTGGGCGCCGACCGTGGTCGCCACGTCGCGCAGCGTCTGCAGCAGCGGCTCGACGCGGCGCAGGTTCTCGGTGCCGAACAGCGAATTGAGCGCCCGGATGCCGCCGGGGCGGTTGCCCAGGCCGTACTTGCCGCCCAACAGCCCCTGCTCGAGCGGGCTGTAGGCGATCACGATGCGGTTCTCCCGCTCGGCGAAGGGCACCAGGTCCTCCAGCGGCCCGGCGTGGGCCAGCGAGAAGTGCACCTGGTTGCTGACCACCGGACGCCCGAGCGCGGCGTCGGCCTTCCGCCACCGCGCCAGCGAGTAGTTGGAGACGCCGACCGCGCCGATCCTGCCGCTGTCGAGCAGGTCGCGCATGCCGGGCATGATCACCGTGTCGGGGACCACCGGGTTGGACTGATGAATCTGGTAGAGCGGGATGCGGTCGAGGCCCAGCCGCCGCGCGCTGGCCCGCGCGCGCTGCTTGACCACGGCGGGCAACGGCGCGACCGGCATGATCTTGCTGGCCACGACGACGTCGGCGCGCTCGTCGCCGAGCGCCTCGCCGAGGATCCGTTCGCTCTTGCCCAGGCCGTACACCTCGGCGGTGTCGAACAGCGTCACCCCCAGGGCGCGGGCGCGGCGCACGATGTCGCGCGCGGCGCCGGAGGCGTAGTCCTCCCCGTAACCCCACTCGCGTGACCCGAATTGCCAGGTGCCCAAGCCGATCCGGCTGACCCGGCCCACCCCGTCGACGTCGACATACTTCATGAGCCCCACCCTAGCCAGGGATCTTGCCGAGCACGTAGGTGGCGATGCCCACCCCGGCCAGCCGCGGCTGGCTGCTGTCCGTCGTGCCGCTACAGGAGACCATCAGGTCGACGATCACGTTGGCCTTGGCCGCGAGCGCCCGGGCCGAGCGGATCTGCCGACCCTTGGGCGCCAGGTCCAGCGTGGTGATGCCGTTGCCGGCGTCGGCGGGCTCGCCCACCGCGAACGGGAGCGCCTCGCCGTTGGGCGGCGTCAGCGTCACGGTCGAACCGCCGCATTGGCGCCATCCCGACAGCAACTCCGCCAGCTGGGACTGCGCCGCCGCCGGGTCGCGAAACGCCACGACCGCCTGGATGACCTGGGTGGACTTGAGGAAGGTGTGCGAGTCGCGGAACTCCGCCGCGCGGTAGCCGGCGACGTCGCCGGTGTAGGCGTCCGGCGTTCCGGGGGCGACGCTGCCCCAGCACTCCGGGCGGTCGATGGCGCCTTCCGCGCTGGATCGGCCCGGGTTGTTCCATGTCTGGCCGGCCTCCAGGTTCTGGTCGGTGGTGATGGTCTTCAGGGCGTCGGCGCCCGGCAGCAGCGCGGCCAGGGCGTCGGGCGCGACCGGGCCCGGGGACGTCGGGGGTGCCGCGCTCGCGGACGTGGTGGCCGGCGCAGCGGTCCGGGGGGACGGGGCCGCGCCCAGGCCAGCCCACGCGACCAGCGCGACGACGGCGACGGCGATGAAGCTGTACGACAGCGCCACTCCCGCGCGGGCGCGGTCCCGGCCGAGCTCGCCGGTGCGGCGGATCTGCGCCAGCCCGGCGTGCCCCAGGATCGCCCCGACGGGCGCGAACACGAACGCGAACACCAGCGACAACGTCGCCAGCACATTGACGGGCGGCCGGTACGGCGCGGGCGGCGGCGCGGGGGCGGGCGGTGGTATCGGGGGCGGTTCTGGTGGCACCCGGCCAAGCGGGTCATAGGTGTAGGGGTTCTGCCAATACCGGTCCTGCGGGTCGGTCACGCCAGCGCCTCCTTACCGGCCGCACCTGCCCGCAATGTAGCCGACGATCCGGCGCGGCGTCACAGCCGCGGTTTGGCGACGCTGACCACGTCGGGCACGCCCGCCAGGGTCAGGTAGACCCGATGGGGCCCGATCGCCATGCCCGACAGGGGCGCCGACCGGGCCGCCGGTGGCAGTCCCGCCCGGTAGCCGATGACGCGGATCACCGGGATCGTCTTCCCCGGGAAGCCGATGACGCTCTCGGTCTCGAGCACCGCCACCTCGTGGTCGGTGGCGGCGTAGATCCGGGTGTCGTCGGTGCCGAGCTCGCGGATCGCGGACGGCAGCCGCGTGCTGGCCAGCACGGTGAGGCCCGTGCCGCCGCGGCGCGAGTCCACCGCGTACAGCGTGCTGTCGTCGTGGCCGGCGACGTAGCTGCGGGTGACCGCCGTGCCGTCGCCCGCCGACACGGCGACGTTCATCCGCAGGGCGCCGCGCTCTTCGGCGGGGGACGACGGCCCTTTGTAATGGCGGATGCCCGACGGCGCATACGTGTGGTATTCGATCTCGCGGCCGCGGTTGGCGCCGTCGATCGTGTCGGCGGGCTCACCGGCGACCGGGGCCGTCGGGAGCTTCCGGAAGCCGTACTGGTCCACCGGGGTCACCGACGTTCCGTCCGACGACAGCGCGAGCAGGACGCGCATTCCGCCGTCTTCCGACAGGTACGCCGGGGCCGGGCCGGCACCGAAATCGCCGACCTGGCGCAGGGTTTGGAGGTCGACCTCGGCGACCCGGCCGCGTTCGGGCTGCGGCACGAACACGATGCGATCGTCCTTCCGGCTGATCTGCAGGTTGCGGCCGACCGGCATGGGCGCCGAGAACCGGGTCTTGGCGTCCCCCGGGTGGTCACCGGCGGTCACCTCGGCCAGTCGGTGATCCCCGGTGAGCGCGACGAGGGCGTGCGTGCGGTACGACCACACGGGCTCGCGCAGGGGCGCGGCGACCGACCACACCATCACGTCGGGCGCGCTTTCCAACGATGCGCCCGGCGCTGCGCAGCCGGCCGTCACCATGAGCGCGGCGAAGACGATTGCTCGACTGCGGACACCGGTGGCCACAAGCGTTCTCCTTCTCGCGACGTGTTTCGCGACCCGGGTTGTGACTACCCACTGCCGGGCCGCCTACCCGTTTGGTCCCGCATTTCGTCGGGTAGCCGACAGGAGCGCGCAACAGCCCGCGCGCGAAACCAGAGATGGGAAGGACACCATGGCTCAGAGCGCCATCACGTCGCCCACCGATGTGGTCGACTTTCTTGTCAGTCAACACCAGCAGATCAAATCCCTGTTCGCCGAAACGCTGGCGGCGTCGGGCAAGGAACGCGAGAAGGCGTTCGTCGAACTCCGCCGGCTGCTGGCCGTGCACGAGACGGCCGAAGAGGAAGTCGTGCACCCACGGGCCAAGCGGAAGCTGTCCGACGGCGCGGCGGTGGTCGACGAGCGACTGCACGAAGAGCACGAGGCCAAGACCGTCCTGCAGAAGCTGGAGAAGCTCGACGTGGACAGCGCGGAGTTCACCCGCCTGCTGACCGAGCTGCGTGACGCGGTCGTCGAACACGCCGAGCACGAGGAGCACGACGAGTTCTCCAAGCTGGGCCAGGAACTGAGCGGCAGCGAGCTGGAACGGATGGGCCGCGCGGCCAAGCTCGCCGAGGCGATCGCGCCTACCCGGCCGCACGCCGGCGTCGAGTCGCCGGCGGCCAACATGGCCGCCGGACCGTTCGCGGCGATGCTCGACCGCGCCCGCGACGCCATCGTCGGCAAGGGCTAGCACGACCCGATGGGGTGCCCCCGCCCGCGAGTGGGGGCACCCTTGCCCTCGGCAAGGACCACCATGACCGCGACCAAGGCGCCGGGCGCCGACCGCTACCTGCCCGCGGAGCGCGGACTGGACGCGCTGCGAGCGGCGGCCGAATGTTGCCGCGGCTGCCAGCTTTTCGCCGACGCCACCCAGACCGTGTTCGGCCGCGGGCGAGCGGGCGCACCCATCATGCTGGTGGGCGAGCAGCCGGGGGACCGGGAGGACCGCGCGGGTGAGCCGTTCGTCGGGCCGGCCGGGCGACTGCTCGACCGGGCCCTCGAGGAGGCGGGCATCGACCCGGCATGCACCTACGAGACCAACGCGGTCAAGCACTTCAAGTTCACCCGCAAGGGCGGCAAACGCCGAATCCACCAAAAGCCCGGGCGCACCGAGGTCGTCGCGTGCCGGCCCTGGCTGATCGCCGAGATCGAGGCGGTGCGCCCCCGGGTCATCGTGTGCCTGGGCGCGACGGCCGCGCAATCCCTACTGGGTGCGGCATTTCGGGTATCCGCCGAGCGGGGACGACAGCTGCGGCTGCCGGCAGCCCTGGCCGACGTCGAGCCGGAGCCCGTCGTGGTGGCGACGGTCCACCCGTCGGCGGTGCTGCGCGACCGCAGCGACCGGCATGACGAGGCCTACCGGCTCTTCGTCGACGACTTGCGCAGTGCGAGTTCCGGAGTCGTCACCGGCCCCTGAGCCGCTAGTCGTGTCGCTAGTCCCGGAAGGGCAGGCGCGCCGCGAGGGCCTGCGCTAGGTGCATCGGCCGGCGGTCGCCGGCCAGCTCGCGAATCTGGGTGCGGCAGCTGAACCCGTCGGCCAGCACCAGCGCGTCGGCGTCGGCGTCGCGCAGCGCCGGCAGTAGCTTGTCTTCCGCGCACGCCACCGACACGTCGTAGTGGCCCTTTTCGAAACCGAAATTGCCTGCCAGGCCGCAACACCCGGCGTCGAGGATGTCGGTGTCCACCCGGGCGCGGTCCAGCAATTGCCGCTCGTGGGTGTAGCCCAGGATCGCATGCTGATGGCAGTGCTGCTGGACCACGGCGCGGGCGCTGACCGGCGGGGGCTCCCAGTCGGGTGCCCTTTCCGCCAGCAGGTCGCCCAGGGTGAAGGTCTGGTCGGCCAGTCGGTGGGCGTCCTCGTCACCGTAGAGCAGTTCGGGCAGGTCGGACCGGAACACCGCGGCGCAACTGGGTTCCAGCACCACCACCGGGGTCCCGGCCTGCAGGGCCGGCCGCAACGCCGTAAGTGTGCGGCGCAGAACGCGTTTCGCGGTCGTCAGTTGGCCGGTGGAGATCCAGGTAAGCCCGCAGCACACGGTTCGGCGTGGGACCTCGACGGTGAAGCCCGCGGCCTCGAGCACCGCGACCGCGGCCTTGCCGACCGCGGGGTCGAAGTTGTTGATGAACGTGTCCGGCCAGAGCAGAACCCGTCCGCGCGACCGGGCGTGCGCGGGCGGGCCGGCGGTGGCCGGCCGGCGGCCGAACCACCGGGTGAACCGCTCGTCGGCGAAGTCCGGCATCCGGCGCTGCGTGTCGATGCCACCGGCCTTCTTGACCGCCGTCGCCAGCCCGCGTGTGTGGGTCACGGTGTTGAGCAGGTTCGGTGCCACCGCGGCGAGTCTGGCCCACAGCGGTATCCAGCCCATCGAGTAGTGCGCCATCGGCCGGATGCGGCGCCGATAGTGGTGAAAGAGGAACTCGGCCTTGTAGGTCGCCATGTCGACGTTGACGGGGCAGTCGCTGCGGCAGCCCTTGCACGCCAGGCAGAGATCCAGGGCGTCGTGCACCTCGGTGGAGCGCCACCCGTCGGTGATCACGTCGCCCTCCACCATCTCGAAGAGCAACCGCGCTCGCCCGCGGGTGGAATGCTCCTCCTCCTGCGTGGCCCGGTAGCTGGGGCACATCACGCCCGATTCCTCCCCGCGGCACTTGCCGATGCCCACGCAGCGGTCCGCGGCGCGGGAGAAACGATGGTCGTCGTGGGGGTAGGCGAACACGGTGGCGGGTTCGGCCGGGCGGAAATCGACCCCCTTGCGGAGGTTCTCGTCGAGCCGGTAGGGGTGCACGACCTTGCCGGGGTTCATCCGGTTGGTCGGGTCGAAGATCGCCTTCATCTGCTCGAAAGCACCGACGACGCGCTCGCCGAACATGATCGGCAGCAGCTCTCCGCGCGACTGACCGTCGCCGTGCTCACCCGAGAGCGAACCGCCGTAACCAACCACCAACCTCGCCGAATCCTCAACGAAGGCGCGGAATTTGGCGATTCCCTCGGCCGTCCACAACACGAACGGGATCCGGGTGTGGACGCAGCCCTGCCCGAAATGCCCGTACAGCGAGGCGGATCCGTAGTCGTAGCGGTCGAGCAGCTTGCGGAAGTCACGCAGGTAGTCGCCGAGCCGGTCCGGCGGGACCGCGGCGTCCTCCCAGCCCTCGTGGGTCGGCGGTCCGCCGGGCGGGTACGCGGTGGCGCCCAGCCCGGCCTCGCGCGCCGCCCAGACCTCCTTCTTGCGGTTCGGGTCGTCCAGCACCAGGGCGTCGGCGTCCGTCTGCTTCTGCAGCGCCTCGACCATCGACTTGGCCTTGTCGTCGGCTTCCTCCTGGTCGTCGCCGTCGAGCTGAACCATCAGCCAGGCGTTGCCATCGGGCAACTGCCGCAAGGCCTTCTCGGCCAGCCGCCGCGAGTGCTCGAGCTCGACCAGGCGGTGATCCAGCCCTTCCAGCGCGGCCGGCTGGTGCTCGAGTATCGCGGGCACCGCGTCGGCGGCCGCGGCGATATCGTCGAAACCCAGGACCGCCAGCGCGCTCGCCGCCGGAACCGGGACCAGCGTCACCTCGGCGCGCAGCACCGTCACCAGCGTGCTCTCCGAACCGACCAAGGCCTTTGCCAGATGAAAGTCGTTCTCCGGCAACAGCGAATCCAGGTTGTAGCCCGAGACCCGTCTCGGGATGCGCGGGTAGGTGGACCGGATGTCGTCGGCGTAGGTGTCCGCAAGGTCCTTGAGCGCGCGATAGATCTCGGCCCGCCGGCCGCCCTCGGCGGTGATCCGTTCGAGCTCGTCCTCGCCGGTCCGGCCCACCCACATCCGCAGCCCGTCGTAGGTCAGCACCTCGAGCCGGCGCACCGAGTCGACCATCTTGCCGTACGCCTGCGCGCTGGAACCGCAGGAGTTGTTGCCGATCATCCCGCCGATCGTGCAGCTGACATGGGTCGACGGCTTGGGTCCGACCATCCAGCCCGACTCGCGCAGTTGGTCGTTGAGCGCGTCGAGCTTGATGCCCGGTTGCACGACGGCCACGCCGGCTTCGGTGTCCACCGACTCGATACGGGTGCAGTACTTACTCCAGTCGATGACCACCCCCGCGTTGCAGGTCTGCCCGGCCAGGCTGGTGCCGCCGCCGCGGGACAGCACCGGCAGGTCGTGGTGGCGGCAGACCCGGACGGCCTCGGCCGCGGCCTCCGGGGTCCGCGGCACCACCACGCCGATGGGCACCTGCCGGTAGTTGGACGCGTCTGTCGAGTAGGCCGCGCGGGATCCGGGATCGAATCGGATCTCGCCGTCGACGGCGTCACGCAGGTCTGCGGCCGCCGCCTCGAAAAGCGTCGGCGGTTTCGTTGCCATGCGCTCAACCCTTCTTGTGCGGCATGAACTCCTGCGCCTTGGTTTTCAGGCCGACCTTGACGAACCCGACGCGGTCCTCGTCGCCGCCCAGCACCGCCGCCGTGGCCGACTTGAACTGGTCCCAGGTGGCGTGCGGCGGGATCGGCGGCATGTCGGGGTCGGTGTGAACGTCGAGCACGGTAGGCCGGTCCGCCGACAGCGCCGTGCGCCACGCGTCCCCGAGTTCCTCCGGGTCCTTGATGGTCATTGCGCCGAGGCCCAGGCTTGCGGCGAACGCGGCGAAGTCGATGTCGGGAAGCGATTGTGACTCGGCGAATTTCGGCGAACCCGCCATGGCGCGCATCTCCCAGGTGACCTGGTTCAGGTCGTTGTTGTGCAGGATCGCGACGATCAGCCGGGGGTCCTCCCATTCCTGCCAGTAATGCTTGATCGTGATCAGCTCGGCCATGCCGTTCATCTGCATGGCGCCGTCACCGACGAACGCGATGACGGGCCGGCGCGGGTGGCCGAACTTGGCCCCGATCGCGTAGGGCACGCCGGGCCCCATCGTGGCCAGGGTGCCGGACAGCGAGCCGCGCATGTTGCCACGGAAACGCAGGTTGCGGGCGTACCAGTTGGCCGCCGACCCGGAGTCGGCCGTCACGATGGCGTCGTCGGGCAGCTTCGGGGACAGCTCGGAGTACAGCCGCATCGGGTTGATGGGGTCCGCGCTGACGTGGGCCTCCTTGTCCATGGTCTCCCACCAGCGGGCCACGTTCTTCTCGATGGTCTCGCGCCAGGACCGGTCTTCCTTGCGGCGCAGGTGCGGGATGAGGGCGCGCAGCCCGGTTTTCGCGTCGGCGACCAGGTTGACCTCGTAGGGGTAGCGCATCCCGATCATGCGGCCGTCGACGTCGATCTGCACCGCGCGGGCCTGTCCGAACTCGGGCATGAACTGGGTGTAGGGGAAGCTGGATCCCACGGTGAGCAGCGTGTCGCAGTCCCGCATCAATTCGTAGCTCGGTCGCGTCCCCAGCAAACCGATCGAGCCGGTGACCCAGGGGAGTTCGTCGGAGAGCACATCCTTGCCCAGCAGCGCCTTGGCCGCGCCCGCGCCGAGCAGGTCGGCGACCTCGCCCAGCTCCGCGTGCGCGCCCCGGGCGCCGGTGCCCACCAGCATGGCGACCTTCTTGCCCGCGTTGAGGACCTCGGCCGCGCGCGCGATGGCCGCGTCGTCGGGCGCGATGGACGGGTACTCGATGCCCAGGCTGGAGGGCACCATCTTGAATGCGTGCTCGGGCGGTGAGTAGGGCAACTCCTGCACGTCGCTGGGGATGATCAACGCCGTCGGCGCCCGCTGGGTCATCGCGATCCGGATCGCGCGGTCCAAGACGTTCGGAAGTTGTTCGGGGACGGTGATCATCTGGACGTAGTCGCTGGCGACGTCCTTGAACAGGGTCAGCAGGTCGATTTCCTGCTGGTAGTTGCCGCCCATGGCGGTGCGGTTGGTCTGGCCGACGATGGCCACCACCGGGACGTGGTCGAGTTTGGCGTCGTAGAGGCCGTTGAGCAGGTGGACGGCGCCGGGCCCCGACGTCGCCGCGCAGACCCCGACCCGTCCGGTGAATTTCGCGTAGCCGACCGCCTCGAAGGCGCTCATCTCCTCGTGGCGCGCCTGGATGAATTTCGGCTTGTTGCCCGCGCGGGCCCACGCGGCCAGCAGGCCGTTGATCCCGTCGCCGGGGTAACCGAACACTTGCTCGACGCCCCACGCCCGCAGTCGCTCCAGCAGGTAGTCCGAGACCTCTTGCTTGGCCATTGATGTCCTCCTCGACAGACGGTTCTCGTTGATGTTCGCTACGTACGCCGGCCGGCGCAGGCGCCACGATCAATCGTGGTTTGCTGCGATGGCCCGCGGCCGTCTGTTTCGACCGCAGCCTGGCGCGAATGGGCGGCGAGAGCACTTCCCACAAGACGGTGCATACCCGCGATCCCCGCGGTTATTCGTCCGTTTTCCCGTGGCGGCCGCCGGCGGCCGGCGGCCGTCCGCTAAAAGCCCTGCGGCACACCGTTTCCGAGGTGCAGCAGGCCCGCTTTTTCCACCGTGGCCGGATCGAGTGAGTTCCGGGCGTCGAGCACCACGGCCAGCGGCGCGTCGCGGGCGATCACGCGCCAGTCCAGGTCGCGGAACTGCGGCCACTCGGTGAGCACCACGATGGCCTCGGCCGCCTTGGCGGCGCGGTACGGGTCGTCGACGGCGGTCACCCCGCTTGCCCGCAGGGCGGCCGGGTCGATGTTGGGCAATTGCGGGTCGTAACCCATGACGTGCGCTCCGGCCGCCGACAGTTCCCGGCATGCCGCGAGCGCGGGGGAGTCGCGGGTGTCGCTGGTCGCCGCCTTGAACGTCAGGCCGAACGCGGTGATCCGGCAACCCCGGACGGGCCGCCCGATCATTTGCCTGAGGGCCGTGACGATGCGTTGCGGCTGAGCGGTATTGGTTCGCCGGGCGGCCTCGACTTCGGCGAACGGGACGCCGTGCCGCCGCGCGGTGTGCACCAGCGCCGCGGTGTCCTTCGGCAGGCAGGACCCGCCCCAGCCCGGGCCGGGGCGCAGGAATTCCGGGCCGATCCGGCGGTCGGCCCCCATGCAACCGGTGACGTCGTCGATGTCGGCGCCGACCTGGGCGCACAGGGCCGCCAGCGAATTCGTGTAGGACAGCTTGACGGCCAGGAAAGCGTTGCTGGCGTACTTGGCCAGCTCGGCGCTCTCCGGGCTCATCCACAGCACGCGTTCGGGTTCCAGCCCGTAGGACCGCCGCACCAGCTGCGCCGCCGTCTCGTCGTGGCTGCCGATGACCAGCCGGTCCGGGTGGCGGAAGTCGTGGACGGCTCGTCCCTCCCGCAGGAACTCGGGGGTGGTCACCACGCGAATATCCTTGCGGTGCAGCCGTTTCGCCATCGCCGAGGTGGTGCCGACCGGCACCGTCGACTTCAGCGCCACGACGGCGCCGCGGCGCAGGACGCCGCCGAGCAGGTCGATCACCGACTCCACCGCACCGAGGTCCGCCCGCCCGCCGTCGGCGCTGGGGGTGGGGACGCAGACGAAGACGACGTCGCGGTCGGCCAGCGCGCCGAAGTCCTCGCTGAACCTCAGCCGGCCGCGGGCCAGCCCGTCGCGGAGCAGTTTCGGCAACTGCGGCTCGTCGATGACCGGAATGCCGGCCGCCAGCTTGCGCACCCGATCGCGGTCGATGTCCACCGCGACGGTGTTCAGCCCGCGGTCGGCCACGCAGACGGCGGTGGTCAGACCGACGTAGCCGACGCCCACCACGCCGACGAGCGGCTCACTCATGCCGTCTCCCGCAGGATTTGGCGGCTGGCGGCCAGCACCCGCGCAACCGTGATCATCAGCAGCCCCTCGTGCGGCATCGCGGCGTGCGGATCACCGACACCGCCGGCCCACAGCGCGACGTGCGGTGCCGGCCCGCGCGGGCCCCAACGCTCGGGGGCGGTGGGGCCGAACAGCACCACCGACGCGGTGCCGGTCGCCGCGGCCAGATGCCCCAGGCCGGTGTCGCCGCAGATCACCAGCCGGCTGTCGGAGACCAGCGCGGTCAGGGCGGGCAGGTCGAGGAGCCCGGACATCACCGCGGTGCGGGGCAGGCCGGCCGTGCGGGCGACCCGGTGCGCCAGGTCGAACTCCCCGGCGGACCCGGTGATGACGACCTCGTGGCCGTCGTCGCTGAGCGCCGCGGCGACCGCGGCGAAGCGGTCCACGGGCCACTGCCGGGCGGGCGCCGAGGCGCCGGGATGGATCACGACCGCCCCGGTCTGGTCGAACGGAATCCCCGGCGGCCGCGGTATGAGCACATCGTCTGCGTCGCAAGGGATCCCACCCCACTCCAGCAGCGTGCACCAGCGGTTGACCTCGTGCACATCCGAGCACCATGGCGGCCCGTCGAGGTCGGGATGCCGCCGGTGGCGGTGGGTGAGCACGCTCTGCGGCGCCCACGCCAGCAGGTGGTCGATGCTTTCCGGTCCGCAGCCGTGCAGGTTGATGCCCAGCGCCGGCGGTCCGGGCAGCGGCTGCACGTCGCCCAGGCACGAGGTGGGCAGCAGCTCGTCGATCGTGCCGGTGAGCAGCGCCAGCTCGCGGTAGCGGTCCGGGGCGGCCAGCATGACGCGGGCCCGCGGGTAGCGCCGGCGCAGGCCGCGCAGCGCGGGCACCGCGGTGAGGAGGTCACCCAAACCCAGCGCGCGCAACACTACGATGCTGTCGGCCCCGCCGACGTCGGCGCCCGCCTCGAGCGTCAAGGCCACGACGACTCCGTGGAGGCGCACACCACCAACTCGCGCACCTCGCATCCGGCCGGCTGGGAAAGGGCGAAAAGCACCGTCTCGGCGACGTCCTCGGGCTGGTTGAGCTTGGCGTCGGCCGGCGGCTTGTATTGCTCGGTGCGCCCGTCGAAGAAGGGGGTGTGCATGCCGCCGGGGATGAGCAGCGTCACGCCCACCTCGCCGGCGAGCTCGGCCGCCAGCGCGCGCGTGAAGCCGACGACCCCGAACTTCGACGCGCAGTAAGCGGTGGCGTCGCCGACGGCCTTGATGCCCAGCGTCGACGCGCAGGTGACGACGCGCCCCCCGGTCGCCCTCAGGTGGGGAAGGGCGGCGCGGACGACGGCCGCGGTGCCGACCAGGTTGACGGCGACGACCTGCTCCCACTCCTTGGCCGGCACCTGTTCGAGCGTTCCGCACGAGTCGATGCCCGCCGCGGTGAAGACGCCGGTGATCCTGCCGCCCACCCGCTCGGCCAGCGACTCGACGGCGGCCGCGACCGCGCTGGTGTCGGCCAGATCGCAAGCGGCATAGGGCACGTCGGTGGCCGGTGGCTTCTTGTCGATCACCAGCGGTACGCCGCCGCGTCGCGCCACGGCGGCCACCGTTGCCGCGCCCAGGCCCGACGAGCCGCCGGAGATCAGTACGCCTTCGAGTGAGTGTGCAGTCATATCAACACCTTTCGGTAGGGGTGCGGCCGGAGGACGCCGCGGCGATCAAACGGGACGACGAGTAACCCGCCACCGTGGGCAGGATGACCACTTCGCCGCCGTGGCGGTACACCATGTCGGCCTCGGGCAGTTCGGCGGCGACGTAATCGCCGCCCTTGACCCAGATGTCGGGCCGCAGCGTTTCCAGCATCCGTTCCGGGGTGAGGCCGTCGAAGATCGTCACCCCGTCGACGCAGGCCAGCGCCGCCAAGACGCGGGCGCGGTCCGCGTCGCGCATCACCGGTCGGCCGGCGCCCTTCAGCGCGCGCACCGACGCGTCCGAATTGACCAGCACGATCAGGGCGTCGCCGAGTTCGCGGGCCTGGCGGAGCAGCCGGATGTGCCCGGTGTGCAGCAGGTCGAAGCAGCCCCCGGTGGCGACCACGACGCGTCCGTCGCGGCGCAGCCGCGCGGCCAGGGCGACCGCGTCGACGGCGGCCGG
>NZ_GG770553.1:2000587-2004193 GCF_000164135.1 Mycobacterium parascrofulaceum ATCC BAA-614
CGGACCGGCATGTCGCCCACCGGCAACCCCGGGGCGGGCCGCGGCCGGTCGTCGACCACCACCACCTCGGCGGGTGCCGGCCCGGAGCCGTGCTGCAGCGCAACGAGCAAGTGCCGCAGGGAGTCCCGGCCGACCGTCGGGATCACGATGGCGTAGTCGGGCGTCATCGGCGCCGCCGGACCAGGCAGGGGCCGAGGGCCAGCACGTCGATCGGGGAGCTGCCGAACACCTCGAGCGCGTCGCGCGGGCTGTCCACCATGGGCCGCCCGGCGGTGTTGAAGCTGGTGTTGACCACCACCGGGACGCCGGTGCGCTCGGCGAACCGGCTGATGGCCGCGTGCAGGCGCGGATCGGCGGCCGCGTCGACGGTTTGGATGCGCGCGGTGCCGTCGACGTGGGTGACCGCGGGGATGCGGTCCCGCCAGGATTCGGCGACGTCGTGGACGAAGAGCATGTACGGGCTGGGAAGCGGTCCGCGGGAGAAGATTTCGGCGGCCCGCTCGGCCAGCACCATGGGCGCGACCGGCCGGAACTGCTCGCGGCCCTTGACCGCGTTCAGGCGCTCCAGGTTGGCGGCGTGGCGCGGATCGGCCAGCAGCGATCGCCCGCCCAGGGCGCGGGGCCCGAACTCGGCGCGGCCCTGGAACCAGCCGACGAGCTGGTTGTCGGCCAGCGCGTCGCCGACCGCGGCGGCCACATCGCCCGGGCGTTCGTAGTCGACGGCGGCTTCGTTCAGGGTGGCCTCGATCCGTTCGTCGGACCAGCCGCGGCCCAGCCGCGCCGACGGCATCGGCGCGATCGGTTCGCCGAACGACGCGGCCAGGCTCAGCGCCGCGCCCAGCGCCGTGCCGGAGTCACCGGACGCCGGCTGCACCCACACGCGGTCGAATCCGCCCTCGGCGTGGATCCGGGTATTGGCAACGCAATTGAGCGCCACGCCGCCGGCCAGGCACAGCGCGTCACCGTCGGTCCGGTCGCGCAGCCAGCCCACCAGGTCCAGCAACACGTCTTCGACGACGCGCTGCACGCTGCAGGCCAGGTCGGCGTGCGCCGGGTCGAGCGTCTCCTCGTGCGGGCGGCGGCGCGGCGCCAGCTCGTCCCACGCGATCGGCTCGGTGCGAAACCCGCCGTCACCGGAGGCGTAGACCCGCTCGCGCAGCTCGTCGGCGAAGCGCGGCTCGCCGTAGGACGCCATCGCCATCACCTTGTACTCGTCGCTGGAGCGGGCGAAACCCAGGTGTTCGGTGAGGTTTTCGTAGAGCAAGCCCAGCGAGTGCGGCAGCGCCTGCGAGGCGAGCACGTCGAGCTTGTGGTCGCGGTACGCGCCGGCCAGCATCGAGGTGCGCTCGCCGCGACCGTCGACCACCAGCACCGCCGCGTCGGGATGCGGGGAGGCGAGCGCGGTCGACGCGGCATGCGCGACGTGATGGCGGACGTGACGCACCACGGCCGGGTTCAGGCCGGGCACGGCGGATGCCAGGAATCGCGGCGCACGCTCGGCGTACAGGGTGCGCAGGTACTCCCAATCCTGATCGAGGCCGCCGGGATCGAGCGGCTCGTCGTACATCAGGGCGGGATCGTAGGAGTAGCCGACGGCGTCGACCTCCTCGGGGGCGACGCCGGCGTCCCGAAGGCACCACCGGATGGCGGACGCGGGGACCTCCCAGGTGGAGAAGGGCACCGCCTGCTTGCCGTGCTTGCGTCGCGAGAACCGCTCCTCTTCGGCGGCGGCCACTACCCGGCCGTCGACCACCAACGCCGCGGCCGGATCGTGGAATACCGCATTGACACCGAGAATTCGCACCGCACCTCCTAGCGCGCCAGCCGGTCGGCGGCCGAGACGAGGTCCCGGTCCGGATCGTCACCCGCGGTGTCGTCACAAGCAATGCGGAACCACGCCACGGTGGTGGCGAGCCCGGTGCGGTAGTCGACGCGCGGCTGCCAGCCCAGCCGCTCGCGGGCGACGGTGATGTCGGGGCAGCGACGCTGCGGATCGTCCTCGGCCGGCGGGGTGAACTGGATGGTCGACGTGCTGCCGGCCAGCTCCCGGATGAGCTCGGCGGCGGCCAGCACCGTGAGTTCCGCGGGGTTCCCGATGTTGACCGGGCCCCCGAAATCGCCGCGCGCCAGGTCGATCAGCCCCGCCACGGTGTCGTCGACGTAGCACAGCGACCGGGTCTGCAGCCCGGTGCCGGAGACGGTCAGCGGTTCGTTGCGCAGCGCCTGGCGGCAGAACGTCGGAACCATGCGGCCGTCGTCGGCGCGCATGCCCGGGCCGTAAGTATTGAAGATGCGGGCGACGCCGGTGTCGACCCGGCCGAGGCGGCGGTACGCGAACGTCAGGGCCTCCGCGTACCGCTTGGCTTCGTCGTACACGCTGCGGGGGCCGACCGGATTCACGTTGCCCCAATAGCGTTCGGGCTGCGGATGCACCTCGGGGTCGCCGTAGACCTCACTGGTCGACGCCAGGACGAACCGGGCGCCGGCGCGCTCGGCGATCTCCAGCGCCGTCGCGGTGCCCGCCGACCCGGCGCGCAGCGTTTCGATCGGGCGCCGCTGATAGTCGACCGGGGAGGCCGGTGAGGCCAGATGGAACACGGTGTCGAAGGCGGTGCCGACCTCGTCGACCACCGAGGGATCGCAGATGTCGTGTGGCACGAAACGGTAACCGGGCCGCCCCGTCAGGCGATCGGCCGCGCCCGGCGGGCTGGTGGACATGTCGTCGACGCTGACCACTTCGACGCCGCCGCCGAGCAGCCGGTCACACAGATGGGCGCCCACGAACCCGGCGCCACCGGTGATCAGGACCCGCGAAAGAGCTGGCATCGAGCTGTCATACCCGTCGGCATCGGGACGAAACTGGGTTTCACCGAGCGCTTTTGGGGTAGCTGCAGCAGTCATGTCGACCAAGCCCCTTACCTCATTCGTCATCGCGACGCGGGACCGCGCGGGTGAGCTGTGCGCGGTCCTGGATCGCCTGCTGGATACGAGCGCGTGCCCGATCATCGTGGTGGACAATGCCTCCCGCGACGATTCGGTGCGGGCCGCGACCCGCGCCGCGGCCCGTTCGGCGGGCCGGGTCACCGTCATACCGCTGAACCGGAACGAGGGTGCGGTCGCACGCAACGTCGGGGTGGCGCGCTGCGGCACCCCGTACGCCGCCTTCTGTGACGACGACTCGTGGTGGGCACCGGAGGCGACTTCGATCGCCGAAGAGGTGTTCGAAAAGTGCGGCAGCGTGGCGGTATTGGCGGCCCGCACCGTGATGTGGCCGCAACAGCGGGACGACCCGTTCGTCGGGCATCTGGCCGGCAGTCCGCTCGGCTGGGACCCGATGCTGCCCGGTCCGTCGATCCTGGGCTTCCAGTCGTGCTCGGCGGTGGTGCGCAAGTCGGCGTTCGAAGCGGTCGGTGGCTTCAGCCCGATCCTGCACTTCCGCGGCGAGGAGAGCCTGCTGGCCTGGGATCTGGCCGCGGCCGGCTGGGACCTGTGCTTCTGCCCCGCGCTGGTCGCGTACCACCAGCCGTCGGAGACGCGCGCGTCGAGCAGCGCCCAGCGCGCGCGCGAGGTGCGCAACGCGATGCTCACCGCCTGCCTGCGCCGGCC
>NZ_GG770553.1:2004581-2012664 GCF_000164135.1 Mycobacterium parascrofulaceum ATCC BAA-614
TCCGCGGCCCGTGACACCGCACACGCGAAGGCGTTGCTGGAGGCGCTGGCCGTGCTGCCGGCCGCGCTGCGCCAACGGCGGCGGCTGCCGGACGACGTGGAGCGGTCGCTGCAAATCCTGGAAAGCGCCTGAGCCACAACATCACCCGGAACGCTTGCTCTGGGCGCTCACTTCACGCCGGACCGGTGCGAGCTTCTCGTAGATGCGCTCGGTGTCGGCCGCCACCCGGTCCCAGGTGTAACGGGCGCGGGCCCGTTCGCGCCCGGCCGCGCCCATGGCGCTTCGCCGATCGCGGTCGGCGAGCAGCGAGGCGATGGCGTCACCCAGCCTGGCCGGGTCCTTGGGCGGTACCAGGCGGCCGGTGACGTCGTCGACGACCGTGTCGCGGATTCCGCCCACCGCGGTGGCCACCACCGGTACCCCGCAAGCCATCGCCTCCAGCGGCACGATGCCGAACGGCTCGTACCAGGGGGTGCAGGCCACCACGTCGGCGGAGCGCAGCAGCGCGGGCATCTCGCCGCGGGTCACCGCGCCGAGCAGCCGCACCCGGTCGGCCACGCCGAGCTCGGCCGCCAGCCGTTGCAGCTGCCGGGCTTGCGGGTCATCGGCGAAATCCGCTTGCGCCGGGCCGCCCACGATCACCAGCTCGGCGCCGCGGATCCGTGGCAGGGCGCAGATCAGCGTCTCAAAACCTTTGCGCGGCACCAGCCGCCCGACCGACACGATGCGCGGCCGTTCGCCGCGCGGCGCCACCGGACCGTCCGGGCTGAACGCGTCGACGTCCACACCGCACGGCACGACGGAGGTCCGCGACCGGGCGCGTCCCATGCGGACCAGCTCGAAGACCTCGTCGGTGCTGGTGGCCGCCACCCAGTCGGCGTCGCGGGCGACCCTGGCCTCCACGCCGACGCGGCAATCCGGGCTGGTGTCGTCGAGCCCCTGGTGCAATCGCTTGATGAGGCCCAGGGCGTGGAACGTCTGCACGCTCGGAATGCGGTGGGGCCGGGCCGCGCGCAGGGTGGCGACCCCGGACATCCAAAAGTGACCGTGCGCCACGTCGGGGGCATCGGCGACCCAGCGCGCGTCCAGGAATCGTGCGAATGCGTACATGTATTGCAGCAGCTCGTCTTTGGGCAGCACGCGGGCCGGCCCCGCCGGAACATGCACGACGCGGTAGCCGTGGTCGGTCTCGACGCATTCCGGCAGCCGCGCGTCGTCGCGGCGGGTGTACACCACCACGTCGTGGCCGCGGCGGGCCAGCGCGGACGACAGCTCGGCGACGTGGACGTTCTGGCCGCCCGCATCCACGCCGCCCAGGTGCGCCAGTGGGCTGGCGTGTTCGGAGATCATCGCGATCCTCATGCGTGCTCCCTTCGGGTCATCTGCACTGCTCCTCGATCACTCGGTCCCAGTCGGCGAGAAAGCGGCCGAGTCCGAAGCGGGCGGAAGCGAATTCGCGTGCCGCCTTGCCGGCGGCCGCGGCGGCGGCCTGGTCGTTCATGTATTCGCGCAGGCCAGCGCCCAATGCGGCGGGGTCGGCGCTGACAACGCCCGCCTCGCCGGGCACGACCAGCGGCGCCATCGTGGTGCCGACGGCGACGACCGGCATGCCGAGATACATTGCCTCGATCAACGAGAGGCCCAGCGACGTCCAGCGGGCGGTGTGCAGGTACACCCGCCTGCGGGCGATCTGGTCCCAGAGCTCCGGTGCCGCCACGTCCCCGCGGCCCGTCACGCCGCCCCGGTTGGCAGATAGCGATCCGGTGCCGATGCCCCACACGTCGATCTGCGCGTATGCCGACAACGGTTCCAGCAGGTCGGCACCGACGATGCGGTTTCGCCGCAGCGGCTCGTTGATCATGGTGGCCGCCCGGGGGATGTCGCCGGTGTAGCGGGGTCCCGGGTCGGCGACGCCGTGGTCGATCACCCGGGTCGGGGCGCGGCCGTTGTCCCACATCAGCCGGTTGAAATCGGTGACGTGGACCAGCGGGACGTCGGTCCGGTCGGCCACCACGTGCCGGCTCCGCGCGGGGCTCGGGCGCGGAGCGTTGTGCTCGACGTAGACGGCCGGCAGCTCGGTACCCGCCCGGCGACGCGCCCAACGCGCGACGAGCCCGGCCTCGTGCGGGCGTTGCAGCACAACGAGATCGATGTCTTCGCGCCGCAGGTCCTCGAGGGCTACCTCGCGCGCGTTCGGCCAGGACCGTCCGGCCAGCCCGACGCCACCCTCCCCGCGGTCGGCGGCCACCGGGATCACATACCGGTGCCGTCCCGCGACGAAAGCCTGCGTCCACGATCCATGGACGTGCCACACCAGCACGTTCTTTGCTCGCCCGGGATCAGCCATGGCGAGCCAAATACCCTATAGGTACTTCGTTAAACGGTTCCTTTCGAGAAGCCACACTTCGCCGCGCGGCTCCCCGACACGCCTGACGGTGTGGCACATTGGCGCTCAGCGGGTTTCACACCGGTCTGACTACACCGCGCGTGGGGGCCTGGGCGCCGAGGGTGTCCGACAAGCGAAGTGTCAAGGACTGCCGGCGAAGATCCGGGAGCGAGAAGCGGTTTGCCAACGCGTCTTTCGTCGGTGCCGGCCCGGGTTCACGCGCTCTTGGCCAGCGCGGACGATCCGGAAGAACTGTGGCCCTTGGCCACCCGCCGGATCAGCATCCGGGTCGCCTTGTCGAGGATCTCCTGAGCCGCGTCGGGATCCCGGGCGCGTTCGGCGCGGCGCGTCGCGGCGGCGATCGTCAGCCCCTGCTCATACCCGGTCACCACGCGGGGGTCGACGTAGGAGCCGCGGGCCACCGCGGGGGTGTTGCCCAGCTCTTCGGCGACCTCCTTCATGACGGCCGACTCCACGCGTTTGGCCACCCGCCGGGACACCGCCGGGTCCGCGTCGGCGAAGGCGGTGGCCGCCAGGACCGTCCCGTGCCAGGTGCGCAGGTCCTTGACCGTGAACTCGTCGCCGACGAGCTCTTTGAACCGCGCGTTGAGATCGTCGGATCGCACGTCCATCCAGCCTGATGCGGTGCGGCACACCAGGAGTCGCTCGGTGCGGTTGGGGCGGCGCATCAGCGCGCGGACCGCGCGGACCACTTCCGGATCCTCGATCTCCACGGTGCGCCGCACCCCGCTCTTGGCGGGGAAGTCGAATTCGACCGCGCGCCGGCGGACCACCACGTGTTCGCACAGCAGGGTCGCCAGTCCGTACGACTCGTGCTCCTCGGCGTACTGCTCGCCGCCGGCGCGAAAGTAACCGCGGTCCAGCAGGCGCAGCGCCAGCGCCAGCACGCGTTTCCGCGTCAAGCCGCTGCGCGCCAGGTCTTTCGCGATGACGGTGCGCCAGTGGGGCAATTGGGTGGACAGTTCCAGGACGCGGTCGAACTTCTCCTCGGCGCGTTCCTGCTGCCACGCGGCGTGGTACAGGTACTGGCGGCGGCCGGCGGCGTCGACGCCGACGGCCTGGACGTGCCCGTTGGCATGCGGCGAGATCCAGACGTTCTTCCAGGCCGGCGGGATGACCAGATCCTTGATGCGCTGCAACGTTTGGGGGTCCGACACCCGGTCGCCGTCGGGCCCGTAGTACGCGAAACCCTTGCCGCGGCGCTTACGCGCGATGCCCGGCTTGCTGAGAACGCTGCGCCGCAGCCGCATCTTTCCCTCCAGTCACGTTCGCTGACCGGACAATTACCCGCCGCGAGGACCGTTCACACGTGAAAAGAAGCGGCCCGCCACGGCGTCGTGGCGGGCCGCCTTCTCTGTCGCAGCGCGAATCAGCCGGCCATGAACTCCTGGTAGGCCGACTCCAGGGTCGGCGGCAGCGCCTGGACGTTGCACTGCCGTTCGGTGTCGCCGATCGGAGCCAGGATGCCGCGCAGGTCGTAGTACTCCTGCGGATGGGCCGTGAAGTAGCTCCGCAGGTTCGCCGCGGCCTCGGGGCGCGGCTGGCCGTAGGCGGCCGTGACCACCTGGTTGGCGCCCGGGTGCGCCGACAGGTACTGCTCGGCCGAGCCCTGCACGGACGAGACGGTGGCATTCACGCCGCCGGGGCTGCAGTCGGGCGCTGCGGCCGCCGTCGGCGCGCCGACGACACCCATGGTGATCCCCCCGAGCAGGCAGCCGGCGCTGATGCCGGCCAGGCGCCGGCGCGCGACAATACTGCTGATTTTCATGATTCAGTGTGTCCTTCGAAATGAGATGTGTTCTTCAACAGAGGCTCCCGATCCTCGAAAACCAAAGTAGCGGAAGCGGAAAGTGGCGGTGTTCGCTCATGACGAACGCGGGACCGCCAACCCGCCATTCTGGCCACGGAACGGTGTCGTTCACTAAGCGAATGGTCAAATCCGGTCGGCGACGCTGAGAATCCTTACGGAAAACAGGGTGGTTCTTAACGAATCGCCAGCAAGATCGTGACGCAATCGTGACGTGGATTCAGCGCCGCTGCTTGGAACCCTGGATGAGCTGGAGCGCCTCGGAGACCGAGTCGACCAGGGGCAAGCCGAGGCCGGTCACCAGGCGGGTGAGCCGGCGCAGCGCGACACCGCCGACGACGCTGCAGTGCAACCGGACGAGCTGGCACTCCTCCTGGACGAGCAGCAGCGCTCGAAGGCCCGCGCTGCCGAGGTACTCCACCCGCCTGAGGTCGAGGATCAGCGGGGCCCGCAACCGCACGAAGCGGCGGATGGCCTGGGCGACGAGGTCGGCGTTGGACGCGTCGAGCTCGCCCTGGATGCGCAGCACTGTCGCGAGGGCGTGCGCTTGCACGTCCAGTTGCGCACCGGCGCAATCGATTTGGTAGCAGTGGAGTCGCGGTTCGACTCGGTACGGTTGAGCAGTCATGTCGTCGCCCGTCGGGTGTCGTGGTGAGTGGTGAGCGACCGACGCCCACGGCCGCTCGCAAGAGGGCAGCTGTGGATTCAACCTGAGCTGACCATAGCCCTCCGCCGCCGCCGGCGGGCGGGAATGACTTCGCTCGTGCGGAGCGCCCGGTCAGGGGGGCGCCGCCACCAGCGGATTCGGCCCGGCGCAGGGCCCCCGCCACGGACAACTCTTCGTTTCCTGGCTCCGCGGCGCCCGCTCAGATGGCGCCCGCTCAGATCCGCGAGAAGTCCGGGCGGTGCACCGACGCGTCGGCGTCTTCGCTGCCGTCGCTCCCGTGGCCGTCGGTGGCCGCCGGCGGCAGCGACCGCAGCCACGTCTCGACGTCGGGGCCGACAATCACGGCCCGGTCGGGGGCCAGCAGTGCCCCCGCGGCCAGCCCGGTGACGGCGGGCTGCACCGTTCGCACCGGACGGAAGTCTCCTTGCCGGGCAAGCACTTTCGAGGCCAACTCGGGCAACCGGATGGCGTCGGGGCCGGTGATGGTGCGCGGCGAATGCGTCTGGCCCAGGGCCGTCTCCACCAGGACGTCGGCGACGGTGTCGGCCGCGATGGGCTGAATCAGCCAGTCCTCCACGATCACCTCGTCCCCGTCACAATTCACCGGCCCCGCGGGGCCGGTGGCGGATTCGTACCACGGGGTGGACTTCACGACCGTGGTCGGGACGGGGCCGTCGAGCAGGATCTCTTTCGCCGCCCGCTTGGCCTCGAAGAAGGGCAGGCCGTCGAACGCCGGGTCGTCGATGCCCGCAATCGTCGACACCACCAGGCGCTGGACCTCGCGCGCGGCGCACACGCCCATGAGGTTGCGCGAGGCGGTGGTGAAGGCCTGGGTGACGGTGGGCTGCCCGTCGTCCGGCACGGGGTTGGACACGTCGATCGCGACGTCGACCCCCTTGAACGCCCGGTACAGCCCCTCCCCGCTGAGCAGGTCGATCCCGTGTTCGCGGGAAACCTCGACCACCGCGACGTCGCGCGCCTTGAGCCTCGCGACGACGCGGGATCCCGCTGTGCCCGTCGCCCCGACGACGGCGATGGTGGTCAGATGCCTCACCCGCTTTCGTTGGTCGATCATTACTACCCAGCCGCCGGTCGTTCAAACGGTACGGGTTCGGCGAAAACCGTTGCCCGTGATCGCGCGCACAGCGCCGGGAGCGTTTGACGGCTCCGGCGGCGGGAACGCGGTAGAGGCGAGTTGCACGGAAACCAAAGGGAGGTCGACTCATGGGAGATGACAAGAGCGGGCCGCAGGAAGCGGTACAGGGCGCCGTCGAGGGCGTCAAGGGCAAGGTGAAAGAGGTCGGCGGGGCCGCGCTTGGCCGCGACGATCTGGTCGAGGAGGGCCAGGCCCAGCAGGACAAGGCCGACGCCCAGCGTGACGCGGGCAAGAAGGAGGCCGAGGCCGAGTCCGCGCGGGCCGGCGCGGAGGCCGCCGAAGACCGTGAGAAGGAAAACCAGTAGGTCGTTCGTTGAAGAGGGGTCCGGTCCCGTTCGGGACCGGACCCCTTTTCTGCCCCGCGGCGCCGGCGGGGTTTCAAAGGGGTTTCAAACCGCGACGCCCGGCTATTCCTGGCGAGAAGCGTGAGCGGTGGATGAGCGAGGTGGGTATGGGCCTGACCGATCGGGTCGCGAGCATTGTCGCGTTCCTGCGCGCGGGCTACGCGAGCGGCGCGCCCGCCGTCGGCTACGCGCCGCTGCTGGCGCTGTTGCCGCGACGGGTGTCCGACGAAGAGGTCACCACCATCGCCAGGAAGCTGCTGACGGCCAAGCGCCCCTCGATCACTAATCCCTCGATCACTAATCCCTCGATCACGGGTCCCTCGATCACCGATGTCGACGTCGGCGTGGAGATCACCCGGGTCACCGACCGCCTGCCCTCGTGGGACGAGATCGACCGTGTGCGCCGCCGGCTGAGCGGGATGGGTCGGGCGGGACACCGCCGCGCCTGAGCCGGCGAGCAGAACCAGTCACGCGTGTTCGAGGTCGACGACCAGGGGCCGATGGTCGGAGATCCCCATGGGCTCGGCCGCCACGGCGCCGCCGCGCAGGCGGCGGTCGTCGGTCAGGATGTGGTCGAGCTGGCGGTCGGGGGCGTCCGCCGGGAAAGTCACCGCGGACGCCAACGCGCGCATGCCCGACCAGCGCCGCACCGTCTTCGGTGTCATGTTGAGGTCGCCCGTCAGCAGCCGCGGGCCCGGAAAGCCGCGCAGGTCGTGGACCAGCCGGCGCAGCTGGCGCCGATTCCAGCCGGGCACGAAGGAGAGGTGCGTGTTGGCCACCGTCAGCCCGCCCATCGGGGTGCGCAGCTGCGCGATGACCGCCGCCCTCGGCTCTTCGTCGACGACCATCACCCGGTTGGGCCCGGGCAGGTACATCGGAAAGCGCATCGGAATGCGGGGCAGCCGCACCACCTGCCAGCTGGCCACCGGGTAGCGGGACAGCAGCGCGATGCCGTAGGCCGCGGTGCCGGGTTGTTCGCGACCGGTGGCGGCCATCCAGGTCGCCCCCGGGGTGCCGGAGATGGCGGCCACGAACCGGTGCTCCACGGCTCCCATGGCTTCGGCCGCCACCGCGGTGAGGTCGGCGCGCTCCGAGCGCGGCTGATCGCAGTCGACCTCCTGCAGGCTGAGCACGTCGGGATCGAGGCGGCGCACGCAGTCCCGCAGGCGCTGCAGTTCCACCCCGTCGCCGACGGTGCGGCCGTGCAGGATGTTGAAGGTCGCCACGCGCATGGGGTTTCTCGTACCCACTTTCAGGTCCGCGCAGTCCCGGCGACGTCAGGGCGCGCCGGGCACACCCTCGCGCGTCGCCACCGACCGCCCGTCGCCGGTGTCGAACACCTCGACGATGACGTCCGCGTCCTCGTAGCGTCCCAGCGATCGCAGCCCCGGCGTACCCGCGATGACCGCATGGGCCGCGTCGCCGGTGAGCGGGTAGTCGGCCACCTCGTGCCGCCAGTGCGCGGCAACGACGGTCGCGCCCGCTTGCAGCCGGGGGCATTCGCGACGCAGCACCGCCGCCAGCGCGTCGGCACGCAGGTAGTAGGCGACCTCGCTGAGCACCAGCAGATCGAACGGCCCGCCCGGCCACGGCGCGTCGAAGGACGACCGGGTCAGTGTGACCCGATCCCGGCAACCGGCCTCGCGCAACCGGGCGTCCGCGCCGCGCAGCGCGGCGCCCGCGATGTCGACCGCCGTCACCT
>NZ_GG770553.1:2016644-2035268 GCF_000164135.1 Mycobacterium parascrofulaceum ATCC BAA-614
ACCTGGTCGCAGCGCCGCGCCAATCGCGCGGTCAGCGTGCCGATCGAGCAGCCCGGTTCGAAGGCGTGCCGGTACCGGCGGGCGGGCAGCAGCGCGAGGGTGATGGCGTACTTGCGCTGCTCGTACCACCGCGACGAGAGTGCCCAGGGGTCGTCGGTGCCGGCGTACATCCGGTCGAAGTAGGCGTCGGGCAACCGCGTGGTCACCGGAACACCACCTCGCCCACGGCGAGCAGCCGCTGCACGACGAACGGCGGCAAGACGGGCGGGGTTTCGCCGCGGCCGGGCCGTAATTGGCTCCGGTAGCATTGCGCGGCTTGGCGTTTGCGGTTCACGGCCCATCCCGGGGCGGGCACCGAGTGGGCCCTTTCCCACGGCACCGCGGCGTCGGCCGGGGAAGCCCAGTGCCACATCCAGACGGGGTATTCCAGCAGCGCGACGCCGGTGCGCTGGCATGCCGCCGCCGCCGCGCGCCCGACGGCTTCGTGGTCGGGATGGCCGTCGCCGCGCCAGGTGGCCGCGCACCAGGTGCCGGGGCCGGCGGTCCGCAGAATTTCTGTCAGGGCCCCGGTGAGCCGATCCTCGTGGTCGCCCAGCTCGCCGTCGGGCATACCGAGCCGCACCGGGGGAGCGGCACCCAAAACACCTGTTGCCCTGCGTAGTTCGTAGCGGCGCGTGGTCGACAGCCGAAGCCGGCCGGACAGCGTCGCCCCCGGCTGGGCGGCGCCCCCGTCGCTGACCGACACCACGCGCACCTCGACGCCGGACGCGATCAGTTGTGCGATCGTCGCACCCAGGCCGAGGGTTTCGTCGTCGGGGTGGGGCGCCACCACGATCAGGCGCCGACACTGCGCCAGGTCCAGCGCCGGCAGGGGGCTGCGCTCGAAAGCGGCCAGCCACAACGGCGCCGGAGTGCCGCCATAGGTCAGCGGCTTGGCCGCGAACCGGGCGCTGTTGCTGGTCGGCGCGGTTCTCACGGCGTCCTCAGTGCTGGCGGCCCGCGAGCTGGCCGAGCTCGGCGAGGTCGCGCTCGGCGTGGCTCTGCCGGATGTAGATGCTCAGGTCGGCGACGCGCTGGGCGTGCCGTCCATCCTGGCAGAGGGGGCCCGGCCCCAGCGCGCGGCCGGTGCGGGTGATGGCTTCGTCGACCGCGTGTTCCACGACGGTGCGGACGCGGCGGGCCAGCAGCTGCGCCGTGCCGGTGCGGTCGAACGGGTCGGCGTCGACCTGCGCGGCCGCCGCGGCCAGGATCGCGTCGCCCGCGGCCAGCGCGGCGTCCACGGCGCCGAGGTGTGCCAGCGAATACGCGTCAGCGGATTCGCTTCTTGCGCAACGGTATAGCGGATCGGCGACGCGGCGCGCGCCGCCAATCCAGCACGCGGCCACCCCGATGGCGCCGTGCCAGAACCCGGGCCTGTTCAAGTAGTCGCCGGGATCGCCCACGGCGACGGCGTGGGTGTTGGTGAATTGCACCGGCCGCGTGTCGCTGCCCGCCATGCCGGCGTTCCACCAGGTGCTGGGCAACGGCTTGACGCTGGCGTCGGTCACCTGCACGGCGAACAGCCCCCGCGTTCCGTCTTCGAGCCGGGCGGTCACCAGGGCGTGGGTGCAGAACCCGGCGCCCGAGCACCACACCTTCGTGCCCGTCAGGGTGAACGCGCCGCCCACGTCGGTCGCCGTCAGCACCGCATCCGGCGCCTCGGCCGCCCAGACGCCCCAGAGCTGCCCGGATTCCGGTGGCTTACCGCCCAATTCGTGAAGTATCGCGACGGCGTCGACGTGGGCTTCGGCGACCCGGGCCGCCACGATGTTCTCCTCGGCCAGCGAGGCGAGGCGTTGCCAGCGCTCGGCGGTGCGCCCGGAGGCGGGGAGCGGCAGCTCGAGTCGTCCCGACTCCAGCCAGTGCCTGACCAACCCGGCCGTCACGCGCAATCACCCGCCGCCGATCTCCCCAGTCGCCTGAGGTGGTGAGCGAACCCGTGTGGCGCCCGAGCCCGGGTTCGCGCCGACGTGATGACGGAGAGTTCGGTGTCCCGGTGGATGCGGTAACCGGCGGCCTCGAATCGCTCGGCCAGGTCGACATCCTCGCCGGAAGCCAGCGTGCGAAAGCCGCCGACGCGCCAGTAGGCGCGGGCGCTGAAGCCCATGTTGGCCCCGTGCACGTGTTCGTGCTCGGAGTCGCCGGTGATCGGGTCGGCGTGGTAGCTCAGCAGGTAGCGGTCGACGACGTCGGCGCCGTGCAGGCGCCAGTCGGTCACCCGCACGACGCCCAGCACCATGTCCGCGCCGACCTTCAGCTGATGCACCAGCCAGTCGGGGTCGACGCGGCTGTCGGCGTCGGTGGTGGCATACCAGCACCTGTCTTCCCCGAAAAGCGACCGCGCGTAGCCGAATCCGACCGCGCGCGCGGCGCCGACGTTGTGCGCGTCGACGCTGATGAAATGCACGTCGGGCCCGTACTCGCCGGCCAGTTCGTCGCTGCCGTCGTCGCAGTCGTCGAGCACGACCACGACGGTGACCGGAACGGGTGCGCAGAGGGCGGCGGTGAGGACCGCGCGCAGACAGTCCGGTAACTTCGCCCGCTCGTTGTGGGCGGGTATCACGACTGCGGCGGCATCGTAGGCGCGTGGCCAGGCGGTTGACACCCCAAAAGGTTTGCCCGATTGGCCGCAAGTTAAACGGGCTTACCAACCCGGCCGGCGCATCCGCGCAGGTTGCACCGGCCCCCGGCGGGGTATGACCAAGGCACCATGGCACCGATCGAGACCCACGCCGACGCGCCCCCGTCCACCGCGCAGCTGCGGCACGCACTGCGCGGCGCGGCGTCGGCGCTCAAGGAGAACGGGCCGCGCTTCGCGCTGGCCGGCAGCTACGCGTTGTGGGCCTACGGCGCCCCCGAGCCCACCCACGACGTCGACCTGGTGGTGGCCGAATCCGACGTGGACGACGCCGTGGCCACCCTCACCGACGCCGGTTTCGCCGTCGAAAGGCCCCCGGAGGATTGGCTGTTCAAGGCGCGCACCGGCGATACGGTGGTCGACGTGCTGCACCGCCTCAACGGCGTGCGGGTGGAGTCGTCGACCCTGGACTGCGCCGAGCAGCACGACGTGCTCGCGGTGCGAATGCCCGTGCTGCCCCCGACGATGGTGCTCATCCAGCAACTGCGTTCCCTCGGTGAGCACCACTGCGACTTCGCCAAACTGCTGCCGGCCGTGCGCGCCGTCCGCGAACGGCTGGACTGGGAGCGTGTCCGGGCGTTGACCGCCGACAACGACTACGCGGTCGCGTTCCTGGTGCTGGTCGATAGGCTCGGCCTCACCGGTCAGTGATTGCGTCAGTGATTGCGCAGCTTGGCGACCAGCTTGTCCTTCGTCAGGCTCGAATAGCCGGACATGCCAAGCTCTTTCGCGCGCTTCTTCAGCTGGGGAACCGTCCAGTCCTGGTAGGAGCCGGACTTGCCGCCCTTGCGCCCGACCGAGGACTTGCCCCGCGCGGCGGCCGCGTTGGAGATCCGGGCCGCCTTCTCCTTGGAGTCGCCCTGCTTGCGCAGGTCCTTGTACAACTTCTCGTTCTTGATCGACGAATTCGGCATGGTTCATCCTTCCCTTCGCGATGAGACATCCCTCGCGTCCTGGTCAGGGTGCCCGCACGGGCGGTGGTGAAAACCAAGTCTTCGTCTGCGCGCTATCCATCGCCGGGTGGGTTACCTAGCATTGATGCGGGTAGTCGGTGGGGTGGTGATTACAGCGAACAGCGAAAGCGGCGACCTGCGTGGCGTGGTGGCGATCGGCGCCTCCGCCGGCGGGGTCGACGCCCTGTCCAGGCTGGCAGCGGGGTTGTCAGCCGACGTCCCCTACGCCTACCTGGTCACCCTGCACATTCCCGCCGGCACGCCGAGCGTGTTGGACCGCATCGTCGACCGCAGCGGCCCGCTGCCGGCCGTCCCAGCCGAAGACGGCGTGGCGCTCGAACCGGCGCGGATCTACGTCGCCCGGCCGGACCGCCACCTGATGGTCGACGACCACCGGGTGGTGCTCTCGCAGGGGCCGACCGAAAACGGGCACCGGCCCGCGATCAACGCCCTGTTCCGCTCCGTGGCGCTGACGTTCGGCCCCCGCGCGATCGGCGTCCTGCTCTCGGGCGTGCTCGACGACGGCGTGCTGGGCCTGGGCGCGATCCGCTCGCGCGGCGGCACCACCATCGGCCAGTCGGCCGAGGACGCGCTGTTCCCGACGCTGCCGAACAACGCGCGCGACGCCGGCGTGCTCGACCGGGAGGCCGCGGCCGCCGATATCGGGGCGCTTCTCAAAGAGCTGTCGCATCAGGAGAATAAGGACCCCAGGATGGAGCGCGACGCCGCCATGGAACTCGAGAACCGGATCGCGATGATGTCGCGATTCGCGACCGATTTCGACACCCAGCAGCTGGGCGCTCCCTCGGGATACACCTGCCCGGACTGCAATGGCTCGTTGGTGTCCATCAGCGAGGGCAACTTCCGCTGCCAGGTGGGTCACGCCTGGACGGCCGACGCGTTGCTCGCCGCGCGGGACGACGAGGTCGAGGGCGCGCTGTGGGTGGCGCTGCGGAGCCTGCAGGAGAAGGCCCGGTTGGCGCGGCAGCTGGCGGAGAAGGTGGGCCAGGGCGTGCTCAAACGGCGTTACACCGGCCTCGCCGAAGAGACCGAGCGGGCGCTGAGGGTGCTCAGCGACCGCTTGTCCAACGGCGGGCCGGGCCGTGGTGGTCCCGATGGCTGAGCCGCTGCCCGCCATCCGCGTCGACACCCACGCACAGCGGGACGTGCCGATCCTGGTGGTCGACGGGCTGCTGGACAGCTCCACGTACCGGGGCCTGCGCGACACCATGATCAAGGCCGCCCTCGACGAGCCGCCGGCGGTGATCGTCGACGTCGACCGGCTCACCGTGCCGACGGGCACTGCCTGGACGGTCTTCACGAGCGCCCGCTGGCACGTCAGCGTCTGGCCGGACGTCCCGATCCTGCTGGTGTGCTCGGCGCCTCGGGTGCGGCGCGCGATCATCGCCGCCGGCGTCGCCCGCTACGTCCCCGTGCACCCCAGCCGCGAGGCGGCGCTGGACGCCGTCGGCAACCGGTCGATCGAGGCCCGGCGGCGGGCGCGCACCGAACTCCCGCGCTCGCCGGGCACCGTCACCCTGGCCCGCGCCGCGATCACCGACTGGCTCACCGAATGGGACAACCGCGACGTGATTCCCATCGCGGCCACGGTGGCCACCGTCTTCGTCGAAAACGTCCTCGACCACACCGAGAGCGCGCCGGCGCTGATCGTCGAAAGCTACCGGGACGACGTCACCGTCGCGGTGGAGGATTGCAGCAACCGGTTGCCGGGCCGGCACGAGGACGCCGCGCGCGGCGCCGAAATCGTGTCCGGGCTCGCCATCGTCTCCGCGCTGTGCCGAGCCTGGGGCGCCACGCCGACCTCGTCGGGCAAGACGGTCTGGGCATTGGTCGGTCGGGAAAACCGATTCTGACGTCGCGAGTAGTGTTCAAGTCCTTCGGCCCTGCTGGATCTGGACGGGACATGAATGGACGGGACGACTGACGAGGCCTTCGAGGCTCTGCTGCGCTACATGCGGGACTCCCGCGGTTTCGACTTCACCGGTTACAAGCGCACGTCGCTGATGCGCCGCGTCCGCCACCGGATGGATCAGGCGGGCTACAGCACCTTCGAGGAATACCTCGATTTCCTGCAGGCGAGTTCCGACGAATTCGCCGCGCTGTTCAACACCATCCTGATCAACGTCACCGCTTTCTTCCGTGACGCCGAAGCGTGGGAATACGTCAGCACCGAAGTCATCCCCCGGATGCTGGCCGAGCGCGGTCCGGCCGACCCGATCCGGGTGTGGAGCGCGGGATGCGCGTCCGGGGAGGAGGCCTACACGCTGGCCATGCTGCTGGCCGACGCGCTGGGGCCCGAGGCGTTCCGCCAGCGGGTCAAGATCTACGCCACCGACATCGACGAGGACGCGCTGACCGAGGCGCGCGCCGCGTCGTATGACGCCAAGGCCGTCGAGGGTGTGCCGGCCGAGCTGCTGGCGCGCTACTTCGAACAGGTCAACGGCCGCTACGTCTTTCACAAGGATCTGCGCCGCGCGGTGATCTTCGGCCGCAACGACCTGGTCAAGGATGCGCCGATCTCCCGCGTCGACCTGCTGGTGTGCCGCAACACGCTGATGTACCTCAATGCCGAGACACAGCGAAACGTGTTGGGCCGCCTGCACTTCGCCCTGGCGCCGCAGGGCACGCTGTTCCTGGGACACGCCGAGATGCTGCTCAGCCACGGCGACCGGTTCACCCCGCTGAATCTGAAACACCGGATCTTCCGCAAGGCGATCGGGAGCCACGCGGGCGTGGAGCGCTACGACCCCGCGGGGGCGTTCTACGAACGCAACGTGGACCTGACGGGCCTGACGACGGTGCGCGACTTGGCATTTCGCGCCAGCCCGGTGGCCCAGATCGTGGTCACCGGCGAGGACACCGTCGCCATGATCAACCAGCAGGCCGAGAACCTGTTCGGGCTCTCGGCTCGCGACATCGGCCGGCTGCTGCGCGACCTGGAAGTGTCCTACCGCCCGGTGGAGCTGCGCGCCTATCTGGAGCAGGCCAAGGTGGAGCGGCGCTCGGCGCGGATCCAGGACGTCAAGTGGCAGCGGCCGGGCGCCGAGACGGTGTGGTTCGAGATCCACGTCAATCCGCTCGTCGACGCCGAGAACGGGTTGCTCGGCGTGTCGATCGTGTTCTTCGACGTCAGCGCGACACGCGCCCTGCTGGACAAGGTGGTGCAGACCAACCGCCAGCTCGAGGCGGCTTACGAGGAGCTGCAGTCCACCAACGAGGAACTCGAGACCACCAACGAGGAGCTGCAGTCCACGGTGGAGGAACTCGAGACCACCAACGAGGAATTGCAGTCCACCAACGAAGAACTCGAGACGATGAACGAGGAACTGCAGTCCACCAACGACGAGCTGCACACCATCAACGACATGCTCCGGGAACGCAGCCTGGAGCTCGACGAGGCGAAGAACTTCCTGGATTCGCTGATCGATTCCGTGGGCATGGGGATGGCCGTGGTGGACCGCGAGATGAAGGTGACGTTGTGGAACCGCGGCTGCGAGGAGCTCTGGGGGCTGCGCGCCGACGAGGCGATCGGCGCCAGCCTGACCGCTCTGGACATCGGCCTGCCGCTGGAGACCGTGCGGCCGCTGATCGGCAACGCGTTCGTCGACGCCGACAGCTCCGGCGAGACGGAGGTGGACGCCGTCAACCGGCGCGGGCGGCCGGCCCGGGTGCGCATCACGTGCACGCCGTTCCGCTCCCGGCAGGGCGCCGTCGGGGGCGCGCTGTTGCTGATGGAAGTGGTGAGCTGACCGCTCAGCGCCCCCACCGCGCGGCCGCCTCCTCGGCCGCCTGGTGGGCCAACTGGGCGCGCCGCCGCGATTCGGCGACCCGGCGGCGCGCGGTTGCCACCGTCTCGGCGGTGGCGCCGAACCCCGAGGAGAGGTCCCTGAGCCTGCGGCTGAGTTCGGCGGCGCGAAATCCGGCGAGTTCGGCGCGGCACGCCGCGGTGTTGACCATGTCGTCGCACGGCGGCCTCTGGTTCGCCGGGGTCCCCGCGCCGCCGCCTTCGCCGGTTGCCGGCTGGCCGCCGCGCGCGCCCGGCCGCGGTTCGGGCGGCGGTTTGGGTAGAGGCTCAGGCAACGGTTCGGGCAGCGGCGCGCCCGCGACGATGTCGGCCAGGACGCGGCCGATCTCCTGAACCGGCAAGACCAGGTCGGCGCCCGCCCGTGCGGCCGCCACCGGCATCGACGGGTACTGCGCGGTAACCGGGCTCTCCGCGACCACGATGGCGCCGGCCCGCTTCATCGCCGCGGTGCCCGCCGCGCCGTCCTGCCCCGACCCCGACAACACCGCCGCCGCGCTCCGCGGTCCGTACGACGCCGCGACCGAGCGCAGCAGCACATCGAAGCGCCGCACCCCGAGGCCGTTCATCGCGCGCAGGCGGCAGCGGCCGTCCGGCGTCAGCTCCAGCTGCATTCCCGGCGGACAGATCACCGCCCGCCCAGGGGCCAGGGCCTGGCCGTCGCGCGCCCAACCGACCCCCAGCGCGGTCTGCCGGCGAAGAATCGTGGGCAGCACGCTGTCGTGGTCGCCGAGGTGCTGCTGTACGACGATGGCGGCCGGAAGCTCGGCCGGCAGGTCGCCCAGCACCGCCGACAGGGCATCCAGGCCCCCCGCCGACGCCAGCAGGACCACCAGCTCGACGACCGGCCGTTGCGCGCCATTCGCCACCCCTCCAGTTTTCCAAAACTACGGCCGCGGCACAGTCCCGCGAGCGACTCCTTGTCGGCGGGGTCCTCGCCGGTTATCCGGAATGCGAAATGGCGGCGTCGGGGGCGAAGTGGCCGCGGCGCCTCAGTTTCGCCGATACGGGCCCGGGTACGCGACCACATCAAGGGCGATCAAGGGCGATCAAGGGCGACGGAAGGAGGTTTGAAGTGAGGATTGCGATCGTCAGCGGCGACGACATCGTCGATGACGACCCACAGCAACTGTGCGCCGCGCTCGCCGACCGCGGCCACGAGGTCACCGGGTTCGTCCGGCACAGGGGCAGCCGACCTGCGCGAATGAACTCGCGAACGAACTCCGGCGACTACCGCACCGTCACGGTGCCCGCCGGTCCGAGCGCGGCGAAGTCGGCCTCGGACGTGCTGCCGTACGTCGGCGACTGGGCGGGCGCGCTGGCGCGCGAGTGGGCGGCCGAGACGCCCGACGTCGTGCACGCGTACGGCTGGCTCGGCGGGCTGGCGGCCCAGCTGGCCGCGCGGCGCCAAGACCTGCCGACCGTACAGAGCTTCCTGGGACTGGCCACCACGTGCGGGCCCGCGGCCGCCCGGGAAGCGCCGCCGGGAAACGAACGGCTTCGCATCGAACCGCTACTGGCCCGCAGCGCGACATGGGTGACCGGCGAGAGCGCCGGCGACGTCGACGCACTGAGCCGCCTGCGCCGCAGTCGGGCCCGCGTGTCCGCTCTGACGAGTGGCGTCGACGTCGAGCGGTACACCTCCACCGGCCCGGCGCTCGACCGCACCGACCTGCACCGCGTGCTCTGCATCGCGCCGAACCCGCTGCCCGGCAACGGTTTCGATGTCGTCATCCGCGCCCTGCCCCGGGTTCCGGCGGCGGAGCTGGTGATCGCGGAGACCAAACCCGCAAACCGGGCCCACGACGAGGCGCGGTCCCGGCTGCGACAGCTCGCCGCCGGGCTGGGGGTGGCCGACCGGGTCCGGTTCGCGGGCACGGTCACCGATGATGAACTGCCCATGCTGCTCCGCTCCGCCGACGTGGTCGCGTGCACGCCCCGGCGGCCGCCCCGCGCGACCACGGTGCTCCAGGCGATGGCCTGTGGCGTGGTGGTGGTGGCATTCGGCGTCGGGGTGCTCAACGACGCCGTTGTGGACAGCGTCACCGGGCTGGTGCTCTCGCCGGGGTCACCCCGCCGGCTGTCCGTCACGTTGAGAAGCCTGCTCGCGCAGAGCTTTCAGTGTCAAAGCATGGGCGCGGCGGGTCGCAGTCGCGCGCTGTCCCGATATGCCTGGGACCGGATCGCCCTGGACTGCTTGAACATCTACCGCCAGGTGAGCGCCCCAGTTTGGTCATCCGCGCGCTTGCAGTCATCGGGCGTCCGGTGATGCAATGTTGACAGCCCAACATCCCAGGGGGCGCCAGCCATGACCGCCATGACCAGCATCAGCGATAACACCCGCCGCAACGGCGTCGCCCGTGCGGTCGGTCAACTGCCCGGCGTGAACCAGGCCGATCCCGGTCCGGCGCCGGCAGACGATGCGGTGCGGCGGACGCACGGGGCCGCCTCGGCCACCCGGTGCGACCAGTTCCGCACCATCGACGCGCAGGCCGCGCGCCAGTTCTTTGCCCGGGCCTACCAACCCGGCTGGCGCGTCACCGGACTGACCAGCCGCTCCGCGGTTTCGCACCGGCGGTGCGAGGCGGGTTCGCTGACGGTCGACGACGTGACGATCCAGGGCCGGGTCGCGCTCGAAATACCGGCCTCCGACACGGTCGTCGTCATCCAGCCGCGGGCGGGGTCGATGGGTGTCGCGGGCGGCCCGCAGGCCACGGGGGAGTTCCCCATACTGGTGGCCCACGACCTGGCGTGCGTGCTGCAGTGCAACGGTGCGCGGTTCGACGTGGTGAGCATCGCGCCGGACGTGCTGCACAAGGTCGCAGCGGATTGGCGCGGGCCGATTCCGCAGCAGGTCCACTTCCTGGACTGGCGGCCCCGCTCGCGCGCGGCCGTGCGGGCGTGGCATCGGGCGCTGGACTATGTGACGTCGACCCTGGCCGGCCCGGACACCGCCCAGCAGCCGCTGATCGTGGCGGGGCTGGCGCCGCTGCTGGCCGGGGCGCTGCTGCAGTGTTACCCGTCCAACGTCACGGAGCAGGACCTGGCCAGCGAGCCCGCGTTGCCCGAAACCCTCAAGGACGCCGTGTCTTTCATCCACCGCCACGCCGGCGAGGATGTCAGCATCAACGACGTCGCGGCCGCCGTGCATTTGACGCCCAGGGCCGTGCAGTACCTGTTTCGGCGCCAACTTGCCAGCACGCCAACGGAATACATCCGCCGCGTGCGGCTCAGTCGGGCCCATCAGGAGCTGGTGACCGGTGCGCCGCCCAACACCACCGTCACCGAAATCGCGCAGCGGTGGGGTTTCGCGCACACGGGCAGGTTCGCGGTGCTCTACCGGCAGACGTATGGACAGAGCCCCCATACCACCCTCCGGCACATGACCGCGCCGCCGTCCTGACCCGGCCGGTATGACCCGGACACGCCGCCCGGCCGCAGGTCAGGCCATCGCGTTCACCACGGATCCCACCGGGCGCCGGCTACCCGCCACGTCGGGAAAACGGCGAAGCGAAAGTGAATTTCGCGCGCCGGGTTCTGCGCGATACCCCTGGTTGAGCGCCGATCGGTGGCGCGGGGCGGGCCGGGCGACGTCGCTAATGGGCGCCGGCGGTCGCCATTGCGGGTAAGCTGGCTTCAGGTTGAGTCCCCAGCTGCCGTTATCAACGGGCGCCATTCGGACACCGTCGTCGCTCGCCCTGCTCACTCCAATCCCTGAAGGGCGTACTCAACATGACTGCTCTACCCGAGCTCCATACACCTGATTCCCCGACACCCGGGCTGCTCGGAGAACCGCGCAGCCGCTACCAAATCGATTGCGCCGGAGCGCAAATCCACGTGCACGCCCGCAGCGTGGCCACCGTCCTGCGCATCGACGGCGAGGTCGACGCCGCCAACACCGACCTCGTCGCGGAGGCGATTCGCCGCTTTTCACGGCTGAAAGCCCCGCTGGTCCTCGACCTCGGCGGCCTGGATTTCCTTGCCGGGTCGGGCCTTCGGGCGCTGCTGGTCCTGGACGAGGAGCATCGGCGGGCGGGGCTGCGGTGCTGCGTGGTCGGCGGCGCGGCGCTGCGCCGGCTCACCCGGGTGGTGCCCGATCACGGCCTGCCCATCGCAGACTCGGTCGCATCGGCCCTGGCGCACATCGAAGGCGCCACCACGGCGCGCCGCCGGTTGGTGTCGGGCCCGGCCCGCCAGCACGAACCGCAGCGCGACGCGGCGCGGCGGCTTCGGGGGCTGGCCTCCTGATCCCGCACTAACTGATCCCGCACTAACTGACCGCGCACTAACCGCGCACTCGGCGCATCAACTCCTCGGCGGCGCGCCGGCCACTGGACATGGCGCCGTGCACGGTGGCCGGATTGTCGACGGCGGCCGCTTCGCCCGCCAGGTAAAGCCGGTCGCTGATCGGTTCCTGCAGGCGGCGCCGGTCGTCCAGGCCGGAGCCGGGGGCGTGAAACGAGTAGGCGCCGCGCGCGTACGGGTCGGCGCTCCAGTTCGATGTCTTGACGTCGACCGGCGAGGCGTCGTCGCCGAAGAGCCGGTGCGCGATGGGTCGCGCGGTGGCCATCAGCTCATCCGCTGCCGCGGATTCCACCGCGCGCCCACGGTCGCCGGCGTTGAAGGCCAACACGATTGGGCCCGCATCCGCGGGCAGCGTGAACCATTGTGCCCACCAGCCGTTGTCGGCGCTCAGGTATTGGTAGAAGGCGTTGTCCACCGTCCAGCCGCGCCGGTCGAAGCGGAAGAAGCTCTTGGCCAGCACCCCGTAGCCGAGGGCGTCGATCGCGTCGCGGTGGCGCCCGGGCAGCGGCGGATCGAAGGTGATCGCACCGGCTTTCAGCACGCCGAGCGGGACGGTGACGATCGCCGCCGGCCCCGAAAGCGACCGACCGGTGGCCCGCACGACGACGGTGTCGCCGCGCTGCGTTATCGCGTTCACGGGCGTGTTCAGCTCGATCCGAAGCCCGTCGGCGAGCAGCTTCGGCAGGGCGTCGTAGCCGTTCGTGACGACAACCTGATCGCCACCGGTGTAGTCGCCCTCGTCGAATGTGATGGCGGACAGCTGATCCGCGTCGGCGGCGAACTCGTCCTCGATCTCGGTGGTGAGGTAGAAGGCCAACTCGGCACGGTCGGAGGCGGACAGCGCGGCGCCCCCGGCCGCGGCGCTGATCGCGGCGGCCAGGCTGCCGCCGTCGGCCCGGTAACGCGCCCGCTCCACGAACGCGCGCCACAGGGTCGGGTCGTAGTCCAGCCGTGGCAGCCGGGGATCGATCACGAGCCTGGCCCAGCTGTAATAGTCGGTCGGGACCAGCTGCGCCCGCGCCTGCCGCGCGAGCTCGGTCAGCGGGTTGTCCGCCGTGCCGTGGATCCACGACGCGCCCAGCTCCAGCGGTGCGCCCCAGGCGCGGTCGGTGTGCACGCGGCCGCCGATGCGGTCGCGGGCCTCGATCACCCGCACCGGCCAGCCCGCGCCGGTGAGGCTGCGGGCGGCGGACAGCCCGGCCATCCCGGCCCCGATGACCAGCACCGACCGGGTGTCCGGCAGGGTGTCCGGCGGTGGTGGGCGCGCGGACGGCGGGCGCCACGGCGCGCACGCGGCCAGCAGCCCGCCGCCCGCCACGCCGACGGTCGCCGCGATGAATTCCCGACGGGACATCGGGTACACGGGTGTTAGCGTCTCACACGGGAATCGTTTGCCGGATATACCGAATCCGAACGGACCTTAGGGATAAACTTGCGACAGTCCTTAACTGCGGCGAAGCGGCCGCGTTCGACGGGGGAGCGGCGATGAGTGCTCGACGAAAGGCTCGCACGGTCGACCCCTACCCCGACGTTTTGCCGCCGAGCCAGGCCGTCACCGTGCGGGCGAGCGACGGCACCCGGTTACACGCCGAGGTGTTCGGGCCGCCCGACGGCTATCCCATCGTGCTGACGCACGGCATCACGTGCGCCATCCGGGCCTGGGCCTATCAAATCGCGGACCTGGCCGGCGACTACCGGGTGATCGCCTTCGACCACCGCGGGCACGGCCGCAGCGGAATGCCCCGGCGTGACGGGTACAGCCTCAAACATCTTGCCTCCGACCTGAATTCGGTGCTGGACGCGACGCTGGCGCCGCACGAGCGCGCCGTGCTGGCCGGCCACTCGATGGGCGGCATCACGATCGCCGCGTGGTCGGCGCGCTACCGGCACATGGTTCGCCGGCGCGCCGACGCCGTCGCGCTGATCAACACCACGACCGGCGACCTGGTCCGCAAGGTGCAGCTGTTGCCGGTGCCGCACGGCCTGTCCCCGGCGCGGGTCGCGGCCGCCCGCGCCCTGGTCAACGCCTTCGGCGGGTTCCCGATCCCCGGTGCCGCCCGCCTACCGAGCCGATACGTGATCGGGATGCTGGCGGTGGGCCGCGACGCCGACCCCGGCATCGCCAGGATCGTCCACCGGTTCTTCGAGCAGACATCGCCCGCGGGGCGCGCCGGGTGCGCCAGGATGCTGGTCGCCGCGCTGGGGTCGGACCACCTGGAGCTGGACGGTCTGACCGTGCCGACCCTGGTCGTCGGCAGCGAACGCGACCGCCTGACCCCGATCAGCCAGGCCCGCAGGATCGCGGGCACCGCGCCGAACGTCGTCGGCCTGGTCGAGTTGCCGGGCGGGCACTGCTCGATGCTCGAGCACCCGCGCGAGGTGAACCGCCACCTGCGGGCGCTCGCCGAGTCGGTGACCCGGGACGTGCGGATCAGCTCATAGCAGGGCGGTGATCTCGGCGGCCGCCCGCTGCCCGGACCGCACGGCGCCGTCGAGGAACCCGGTCCACTCGTCCGCGGTCTCGGTGCCGGCCCAGTGGATGGGGCCGACCGGCTCGCGCAGCCACGGCCCGAATCGGGTCCACGATCCCGGGGGGACCGCGGCGGTGGGCCCGCCGGGGGCGAATTGTTCGGCGCCCCAACGGTGGTCGACATAGTCGAGCGGTTTGAGCGCGTCGTCGCCGAACAGTTGCGCAAAGCAGCGCAACGTGTCGTCGCGTCGCCGCTCCGGGGAGAGCGAGTCGAACGCGCGCGCGTCGACGAAGCCCATCAGGATGCCCGGCCCGTCGGCGTGCGGGCTGACGTCGAAGGTGATGAACACCGGCCCGGTGTCGGAGAGCGCCTGGCCGGAGAAGCCGTTGGCGCGCCAGAACGGCGTGGAATAGGCCGCGTAGGCCTTGCTGAGCCGGCCCTGCGGCCAGTGCTCGGCGAGTTGGTGGTACTCGGCCGGCAGCGGGGGAGCGAACTCGATCGACGCGCGGTGGGCGGGCGGCACCGCGACGACGACGAATCCGGCCTCGGCCTGGCCGACGTCGGTGGTGACCGTCACGCCGGCGCCGTGCCGGTCGATGCGGCGCACCGGCGCGCCCAGCACGACCCGGGTGCCCAGCTCGGCGGCCGCGGCCTCGGCGATCTGCTGGGTGCCGCCCGGGAAACGGTCCTGTTGGGCGCCGTTTTCGACGTCGAGCAGCCGGTCCAGGCCGCCCGCGGCGTGCGTGTAGCGGGCCGCGTGCAGCATCGACACGTCGTCGGGTTCGCAACCCCAGGTCACCCGGGCCACGATCGCCAGCAGATCGCGCGACGAGGCGGTGGCGCGCACCGAACGCAGCCAGCCGCCGAGCGACACCTCGTCGAGCTCGCGCGCGCGCCGCGCGTCCCACGGCGCCGACACCGGGATGGTGCGCGCGATCCGGTCGAATTGCCAACGCAACCGGCCGATGTCGAGCAGCCCGGTGAGCGAAAGCTTGGGGATGGTGCCGCGGTAGGAATGCGTCCAGCCGCGCCAGTGGATCACGTTCTTGCCGTCGTGGTGGGTCGGCACGGTTCCGACGTCGAGCTCGGCGGCCAGCGCCAACACCGCGTCCTGCGTCGGGCCGACGAACGTGCCGCCCAGGTCGGCGGGCAACCCCGCCACGCTGCCGGTGAACGACCGGCCGCCGACGCGGTCGCGGCCCTCGAAGACCACCACGTCATGCCCCTGGCGGGCCAGCTCGCGCGCCGCGACGAGCCCCGCGAAGCCCGCGCCGACCACGACGACGTCGACGATCCACGGCGGATTTGGCACGCGCACCAGTCAACCGCATTTCCGTGGATTCGTACGGCAAATGCCGACACCCGGGAACTAGGGGGCGACGGTCAGCCAGTCGGCGAACCCGGACGGGTCGTGACGGCCCAGGGCGCCGTGTTCGTAGAGGCCCCAGCCTTCCACCGGCTCCCGGTCGCCGTCGCGGCACACGGCACGGCCGACGTGGTCGATCACGCCGAAGCCCGACCGCGCGACGATCGCCGGGTCGGTCATGTCGTAGGTCACGCGTTCGACGAACTTCTCGCCCTTCCACATGCCGTGCAGCCAGTCCGAGTCGCCGCCGTAACCGCCGCCGACGTGGATGGGCACCGGCAGCTTGGACTCGACGTCGAAGTGCACCGGGGCGCCGTCGGGCGCGGTGGCGTCGATGGTCGCCCCGGTGGGGATGCGGGTGCCGGAGCGGTAGTGGATCTTGACCCGCGGCCAGCCGAGCTGCTCGACGCGGCCGTCGCGCCAGATCCGGGTGCAGTCGTTGAGCGAGCGGAAGCCGTTGGGCTCCTCCTGGATGATGAGCACGATGGCGAAGTCGTCGAACGCCATCGGCACGTACAGCCACCACATGCCCTCGAACGGGGGGTCGGCGGGGCGGCCCGCCGGCTCGGGCTCGCCGATCGGCCTGATGCCCCAGGACCGGTCGCGGCTGCCCAGCCAGGTCGCGGGGTCGACGGCGATCTCCTCGCCGTCGACGGCGATACGGCCGCTCCAGGCACCGAGCTGGGCGAACCGCTGCGCGTCCAGCGTCACCCGGTTGCCGGACCGCATGAGGTGCGGTTGCTCCTGGACGACGTCGAACAGGCCCTCCCAGGTGAGATCGGCTGCGATGCCTTCGGTTTCGTCGAGCACGAGCCGCAACCTGTGCAGCGGCTCGATGACCTCGATGCGGTAGCCGTTGACGCGCTGGTTGAGGCGATCGGAGTCGATGGCGTCGCACAGGTGCACCGCGGTCTGGGTGTCCCCGCGACGGACCAGGAAGAACGCGTCCTTGACACCGAGGTTGGGGTAGTAGCCGATGCCGCTGATGACGAAGATGTTCCCGGTGCGGTCATGCGCGTTGAAGTAGGAGCGGTCGTAGAAGTTGCGGTCCGAGGAGCCCGGCCACGCGATCGGCTGCGGGATCTGATGTACCGGGAACTCGTCGAGCGGTCCAAGTGATTGCGGCATTACCGGTCCTCTCCGATCAAACGGCGCATCAACCCGGCGTGGTAGAACAGCGACTCGACATCGTCGGGCTTCTCGGTCTCACCGAAGTGCACCCGGCGCGCGCCGGTGCGCATGAACACGCACGCCCACATGACGCCGGAATACACGTAGAACCAACGCAGGTCGCCGATTTGGGCGCCGGTCAGTCGCTGATAGGTGGCGCGGACGTCATCCTCGCGCATCACCTCCGGCAGGCCGGGCAGCCCCGCCAGGCCGGTCAGCTCCTGAAACACCATGTGCCCGTAAATCATCCACGCCACGTCGAGCTCGCGTGGCCCGAGCGTGACCATCTCCCAGTCCAGCACCGCCACCGGCCGGAAGTCGCGGTACAACACGTTGCCCACCCGGGCGTCGCCCCAGAGCAGCACCGGCTCTCGCGCGGCCGGCTCGGCCGGCCAGTGTTCTTCCAGCCAGGCGAAGGTGCGCTCCAGCAGCGGCGAGCGGCCGATGTCGGGCACCGCGAAGTCGTACCAGGACCGCACCCAGTTGAAGTGCCGGCGCAGGGCGGTGTCGCCGGCCTGTCCTTCCGATAGGAAGCCGAATGTGTCCGGAGCGTTCGGGATTGAATGCAGCTTGGCCAGCACCCCGACCGTGGCGTCCTGCAGTTCGCGCTGGCGTTCCGGCGGGGCGTCGGCGAACCAGTTGTTGCCGAACGTGTAGGGCATCACGTCGGGCGGCACCACACCGTCGACGTAGTCCATCACGAAGAAGGGCGTGCCCAGCACCTCGCCGGTGGGTTCGAGCCAGCGCACGGGCGGGACGGGGACGTCGGTGAGCTCACCGACCTTGCGGATGACCTCGAATTGGTGGTCGAGCCGGTAGGTGGGAAAGACCTGCACGTCCTCGGCGGCGGGCGCCACCCGGGTCACGAGTTTCTGCTCGGTGGGCCCGCCATCGCGCTGCCAGCGCGCCGTCAGGATGATCGTCTCCGACGACATGCCGGTCGAGTCGACCCCGCTTTCGACGGTCACCTCCGGGTTGGCTCCGGCGGGTAGCACGGTCGACAGCCATTTCGACATCACCGCGGGCAGCGTGGTGACGTCGCGGCTGGAGCGCTGGAGCCGGTCGACCTTGTCGAGCACGGGTTCGTTGGCCACGGGTGCCTCCCATTCCTTGAGACTTATTCTCGTTGAGACCTCGGCGCGGCAATTACGATACGGTAGGTAGCGTTATGAAAGCAGACCCGCCCGCCCTTGACAAGGCCCTCGAGAAGGCCCCCGGCGCAGGCCGGCCGCGGGACCCGCGGATCGACTCGGCCATCCTATCGGCCACCGCGGAACTGCTTGTCCAAATGGGCTATTCCAGCCTGAGCCTGGCCGCGGTAGCCGAGCGCGCGGGAACCACGAAGTCGGCGCTGTACCGCCGGTGGTCGAGCAAGGCCGAATTGGTGCACGAGGCGGCGTTCCCGGTGGCGCCGACCGCGCTGCAGGCGCCGGCCGGGGACATCGCCGCCGACATCCGGATGATGATCGAGGCCACCCGCGACGTCTTCACCACCCCGGTCGTTCGGGCCGCGCTGCCGGGCCTGGTGGCCGACATGACGGCCGATCCCGCGCTGAACGCCCGGGTGATGTCCCGGTTCGCCGACCTGTTCGCGACGGTGCGGGTGCGGCTCAGCGACGCCGTCGACCGGGGCGAGGCCCATCCCGACGTCGACCCGGACCGGTTGATCGAGCTGATCGGGGGAGCCACCATGCTGCGCATGCTGTTGCGCCCGGAGGACGAACTCGACGACGCGTGGGTGGAGCAGACCACCGCCATCGTCGTGCACGGGGTGACGCGGTGACGGGGCGCCTGGCCGGCCGGGCCGCGATCGTCACCGGCGGCAGCCGCGGCCTTGGCCGGGCGATCGCGCTCGCGCT
>NZ_GG770553.1:2035559-2051291 GCF_000164135.1 Mycobacterium parascrofulaceum ATCC BAA-614
AGGACCGCCGGGGCCGCGTCGGGCGGCGCCAAACCGGGCTGGCCCGGATTCGTCAGCATCCCGCTGGCCGCGTACCGCCGCCATTTCGAGATCGCGGTGTTCGCCGCCTACGAGCTGATGCAGCTGGTGTGTCCCGACATGATCGAAGCGGGCGGCGGGGCGATCATCAACATCTCCTCGGTCGCTTCGAGGCTCCCCGGCAACGGGCCGTACCCCGACCGCAGCGGCGGCGTGCTGCCCGGCTACGGCGGGTCCAAGGCCGCGCTCGAGCACCTGACCCAATGCGCGGCATACGATCTCGCCGACCACCACGTCGCCGTCAACGCCCTGTCGCCGTCGAAGCCGATCCTGACCCCGGGGCTGGCCTACTATGCCCGCGAGTTCGACGAGACGGCCGGGGCCGACGAATTCGCCCGTGCGGCAGTCGAACTGGCTCTGGTCGATCCCACGGAGGTCACCGGTCGCACGATCGGCCATCTGCAGGTGCTCGACGGCAGCTTCCGGCCGTTCCAGCCCGACTAGACCGGCTTCCTCGCCGTGACCGCGTTGATGATCACGGCATACAGCCGCTGCCACTTCGGGGACTGGAATCCCGCCTGCAGCAGCAGCTTCTCGGCCCGGCGCCGGGTGCGGGCCTTGCCGCGGCGGCCGACGGCCACGGTCGGCAGCAGCCACGGCGAAAACTGGTCGACGAGCACCAGGCTGCCGCCGGGCCGCAGGACCCGGGCGCACTCCATCAGCCCCGCCAGTTGGTCGGACCAGTGATCGAACGACGTGGTGCTGACGACCAGGTCGAAGGCGCGGTCGGCGTAGTTGAGCTCTTCGGCGACCCCCACGCCGAAGCTCAACCGCGGGTCGTGGGCGAGGCCCCTTGCGACGGAAACCATCTGCGGTGCCGCGTCGATCCCGGCGAAATGCCTGGCGTTCGGATAACGGCGGGCCAGGCGCTGCAACAGGTAGCCGGTGCCGCACCCCACGTCGAGCACGTACTCGGGGGCGGTGACCGTAGCCACGGCCAGCTGTGCGGTGCGATCGGCGATTTCGTGGTGCAGCCGGCCGCGCCAGCCACGGTCGTAACCGGCGGCGCGGTCGTCGAACGCGGCGACATCCCGATGTGGGGGCACACGCCGAGTGTCTCACCGGACGTGCCGGTTGACGAGGACCTCAGCTCCCCGGCCGCGGGTCGTCGGGCGGGTCGGGATCGCCGCGGAGAAGCTCGTCGGGATGGTGGGCGTGGTTGGTCTCCGGCGGGCCCGTGCCATCCGTCCAGCCGAGCCGCCCGTCGTCGCCGACCTCGGTGCGCCATTCGCCCCGGCTTGCCGCGGCGTGGTCGCAACCGCAGGCGAAGAACAGGCTGTCCGCGTCGGTTCGGCCACCATCCGCCCAGTCCGGGCAGTGGTGGACCTCGCAGTGGTAGCCGGGTTCGAGGCAGTTGGGCCGCGTGCAGCCGCGGTCGCGGGCATGGCAGATGAGTCTCTGGTCGGCGGTGGCAATGCGCTTCTGGCGGCCCAGGTACAGCGGCCGGCCGGTGTGCTCGTCGAACACCGCCAAGTAGTGGATCGCGTTGGCCGCCAAGCGGATCAGGTCCGGCATCGGCAACCTCGAGCCCCCGCCGGTGGTGGCGGACGCCGGCATGGGGACCGACGGGTCGACGACCGCGTGGGCGGCGCGGTCGAGTTCGGCCAGCGTGGTGGTGACGACCACCGTCACGGGGTGACCGCGGTGCGTCCCGAGCCGGCCGGAGGCGACGGCGGTTTCGAGGCCGAGCTTGAACGCGTCGTGGCAGCGTTGGGCCGGTGTGCGCCGATCGCGCGCTTCCGGGTCGTCGGCCGCGGAGTCCGGTTGGTGGCGCCTGGGCCGCACGGCCGCCGCGACCGCCTCGAAGTAGGCGCGGGCCTCGGGGTCGAGCAGTCCGGACAGCGGCGACATGCCGTCGGGACCCTGTGGACCCAGGTGCAGCCGGCGCCGGCGCGCACGGTCCTCGTCGTTGAAGAGGCCGTCGGGATCGAGATGGTCGGCGATCCGCCGGCCGAGCCTGGCCACCACCCCGGCGTCGAGTTTCCCCGCGTGCTGCACCAGGGTGCGCTCGGCGTCCGCCGCGTCCGAGGGCGGTACGCGGGACGGCAGGACGTCCACGGCCGCGCAGACCGCCCGGATGTGGTCCTCGCCGACGGTGCCCGCCTCGACCGCGGCCGCCAGCGCCGGTAGCTCCGGGGGCACGGGCGGCCCGGTCAGCGACCGCCGTGGCCTAATCCGGGCGGCGACCCGGAAGCGGCGCGTGATCTCGTGGGGCGTGATGCGCAGCCGCGCCCACAGCTTGTCGCGCACCGCCGGCACGCACCCGCTACCGTCGGGCGGGTCGGCGATTTCCGCGAAACACCGGTACATCAGCCCCCGGTTGGTGCGCTGCTGGGTCTCCAGCCGCTCGGCGACCTCGAGCCGGAAGTCATTGCCGACGACATCCGAGGAGGTCTCGCGCAGCACGCCGTGGGCGGCGTCGATCGCCCGCAGTGCGGCGCCGATCCGCTCGCGTGCCTGCTCGGCGCTCATCCGTGCTCCCACCCCACCACGGTATCGAACACACATTCGAGAAACGACGCTCGAAATCGGTTTTGTGGATGAATCGCGGACTGTGGATAACTCGCCGCCTGACGTGCCAGGATGAGGCAAAGCCAACCGGTCGAGTGGTGTGCCAATGCCTGGTGTGGACAAGCCCACGGGGCGGGTCGTCGCCCTGATCGTGCTGCTGCTCGTCGTCTCCGCCGCCCTGCGCGGCTACCTGCCGGAATCCCCACGCGGCGCCCGCGGCGAGCCGACCGGGAACCCGGCGGCGCTGATCTTCGTCGTCGCCGCCCTCGGGGTGAGCCTCGCGCTGGTGGCGATCGCGGTGGTCGCCCGGTTGCGCGACCCCCGCGCGCCGGCCCCACAAGCCGGCCAGCTATCCGAAATGCTCGGCACCGGCAGGGGGCGGCCGAGCTGGCGCGTCGTGCTGATCGGGCTGGCGGTGATCCTCGCCTGGCTGCTGATCGTGGTGGTGACGTCGCGCCTGCTGACCCCGCACGGTGTCGGTCAGGCGCCACCCCCGCCGGCGACCGGCCCCGCGGCGGCGGAGCATCCCGGCGCCCCGGCGCCGCCCCGGCCGCAGCCGCGGAACGGGGACGCGTTCGGCATCCTGCTTGCCGCGACCGTCCCGATGATGTTGATCATCGTGGCGGGAACGCTCGTCATGTCGCGCCGCCGGTGGCGCGCGGCGGGGGGCACCGCCGATGAGGCGGGCGAACCCGGCGAAGCGCCGGCGCCACCGACCCGTTCGGAATCGCTGGCACGGGCGGCAGAACGCGGGCTGGCCGAGATGACCGACCTCAGCCGGGAACCGCGCGAGGCGATCATCGCCTGCTACGCGGCGATGGAACGGGAGCTCGCCAACGTGCCGGGCGCGGTCCCGCAGGACTTCGACACGCCGACCGAGGTGCTGGCCCGGGCGGTCGAACACCAGGTGCTGCACGCGGAGAACGCCGTGCAGTTGGTGAACCTGTTCGCCGAGGCGCGATTCAGCCCGCACGTGATGAACGAGGGCCACCGTGACCGGGCGGTGCGCGTTTTGCAGTTGGTTCTCGACGAACTGGGTGCGCGGAGCGCCGCATGAAAAGAACGCTGGTGCTTGGTGTTTGCCTGATCGTCGGGATCGAGCTGCTCGCGCTGATCCAGCACGACCGGCGGTTCGTGTTGGTCGCCTCGGGCGGTGCCCTGGCCCTGGTGCTGCTCACCGTCCGGCGGGTGCTTGGGCGCGGCAGGTATCCCGACGCCGAACCCGACCCCGACGATGTCGGGGATTCGTTGCGGCGCTGGCTCTCCAACACCGAGACGACGATCCGGTGGTCGGAGTCCACCCGCAGAGACTGGGACCGCCACCTGCGCCCGATGCTCGCGCGCAGGTACGAAATGGCCACCGGCCAAAGGCAATCCAAGGACCGCGTGGCCTATCACGCGAGCGGTCGGATGCTCTTCGGGGCCGAACTGTGGGAATGGGTCAATCCGAACAACGTCACGCGCACCGGTGATCGGCAGCCCGGCCCCGGTCGTGCGGCGCTGGAAGAGATTCTGCGAAAGTTGGAACAGGTATGACGCTGCCGGCGGCAACAACCACGGCCCACTGCGAGGCGGTGCTCGACGAGATCGAACGCGTGGTGGTGGGCAAGCGTTCCGCGCTCACGCTGATCCTGACCGCGGTGCTCGCCCGCGGCCACGTCCTGATCGAGGACCTGCCGGGGCTGGGCAAGACGCTGATCGCCAGGTCGTTCGCCGCCGCGCTGGGGCTGCAGTTCACCCGCGTGCAGTTCACCCCGGACCTGCTGCCCGCGGACCTGCTCGGCTCGACGATCTACGACATGCAATCGGGCCGTTTCGCCTTCCGGTCCGGACCCATCTTCACCAACCTGTTGCTCGCCGACGAGATCAACCGCACGCCGCCCAAGACGCAGGCGGCGCTGCTGGAGGCCATGGCCGAGGGCCAGGTGAGTATCGACGGCCAAACGCACCAGCTGCCAAGGCCTTTCATCGTGCTCGCGACCGACAACCCGATCGAGTACGAGGGCACCTATCCGCTGCCGGAAGCCCAGCTCGATCGGTTCGCGATCCGCCTGGAACTGCGCTATCTGTCCGAGCGCGACGAGGCCGCGATGCTGCGCCGCCGCCTCGAGCGGGGGTCCAACGAGCCGACCGTCAACCAGGTCGTGGACGCGCACGACCTGCTCGCGATGCGCGAATCGGTCGAGCAGGTGAGCGTGCACGAGGACGTGTTGCACTACGTGGTGTCGCTGGCCAACGCCACGCGGCACCATCCGCAGGTGGCGGTCGGCGCCAGCCCGCGCGCCGAACTCGACCTCGTCCAACTCGCCCGCGCCCGGGCGCTTCTGCTGGGGCGCGACTATGTGATCCCCGAAGACGTCAAGGCGCTCGCCATCCCGGCGGTCGCGCACCGGATCACCCTGCGCCCCGAGATGTGGGTCCGCAAGATTCAGGGCGCCGACGTGGTCGGGGAGCTGCTGCGCCGCCTGCCGGTGCCCCGGGCCAGCGGCGGTCAGGGGAGCGCCGGGTGAGCGCGGCGTGACCCACCCCGCGGTCGAGTTCCACTGGCGCGCATCGCAGTTGACGCGGGCGATCGCGACCTGCGCGGGGCTGGCGCTGGCGGTCGGGGTGATCGCCGGGCGCTGGCAGCTGATCGCCTTCGCGGCGCCGCTGCTCGGGGTGTTGTGTTCGATCAGCTGGCAACGCCCGGTGCCGACGGTTCGCGTGCACGGCGAGCCGGATTCGCAACGGTGTTTCGAAAACGACCGGGTGCGGCTGAGCGTCCGGGCGACACTGCACGGCGACGCTACCGAGGCGATCGAGCTGACCGTTCCGGCCGTCGAGGGGATGCAGCTCGAGGTTCTCGACGCGCGCTCTCGCCGCGCGAAAAACGTTGCGGCAACGGCACAGCGGTGGGGCCGCTACTTCGCCCGGGCCCGGGTGGACGTCGTGGCCCGCGGTGGGCTGCTGGCGGGGACCGCGACCGTCGACGCCGCCGAGGTCATCGTGTTTCCGCTGACGCCGCCGCAGTCGACGCCCATCCCGCAGACCGAGCTGCTCGACCGCCTCGGCGCCCACCTCACCCGGCACATCGGCCCGGGCGTCGAATATGCCGACATCCGCGCCTACGTGGCCGGGGACCAACTGCGCGCGGTGAACTGGCCGGTGAGCGCGCGACGCGGCCAGCTGCACGTGACGCAGCGCCTGACCGACCGCGCCGCCGACGTGGTGGTGCTGATCGACACCTATCGCCAACCCCCGGGCCCCGCGACCGAGGCCACCGAGCGCGTCGTGCGCGGCGCCGCGCAAGTCGTGCAGACCGCGCTTCGGCACGGGGACCGCGCCGGGATCGTCGCGCTCGGCGGCAACCGCCCGCGCTGGCTGGGCGCCGACATCGGCCAGCGCCAGTTCTATCGGGTGCTCGACACCGTGCTGGGCGCCGGAGATCGATTCGAAAACACCACGGGGACGTTGGCGCCCGGCGCGGCGGTGCCCGCGGGCGCGATCGTCATCGCATTCTCCACGTTGCTCGACACCGAATTCGCGCTCGCGTTGATCGATCTGCGCAAGCGCGGCCATGTCGTCGTCGCCGTCGACATCCTCGACAGCTCTCCCTTCGAGGGCGAGCAGGACCCGCTGGTGAACCGCATGTGGGCGCTGCAACGGTCGTCCATGTATCGCGACATGGCGACCGTCGGCGTGGACATCGTGTCCTGGCAGGGAGACAGCGGATTGGAGCAGTCCATGGGTGTGCTGCCGGATCGCCGCCGGCGCGTGCGGGGACGGCTGCGTGGCTAGCGACGACGCGGTGGGGATCCCGCCGCTGTGGGCCCGGGTGTTCTCCCTCGCGTTCGGCTTGCTGATGGTGGGCCTGGCCGCCGACGGCCCGCGCGGGCCGGCGGTGGCCGCCGGGGCGGCGGCGCTGATCGCGGTGGCCGCGGGCACGGTATTTCGTCCCGCCGCAACGATTGCGGTGGTGCTGTCGGTGGCCACGGTCATGCTCTCGGAGCCGCCGCCGGTATTCGTCGCGCTGTCGGGGCTGTGCGCCGCCGCCTACCTGGTCTGCCGCCACGCGGTGGGACCGTCGGCCGCGGGCGTGCTGGGCAGCTGGCCGACGGCCGTTGGGGCCGTTGGGTTTACGTTGGCGGGGTTGGTCGCGACGTCGTTCCCGCTGCAGTTGCCGTGGTTGCCGCTGACCGCGCCGCTGGCGGCCCTGGCCGTCTACGTGCTGGCCGTGCGCCCGTTTTTGAGTTGAGCCCGTTTTTGAGTTGAGCCCTGAGCTGGGGTTTGAGTCGAACTCAGTGCAGCAGCTGGGCCGCGTGGTCGGCCAGGTCGAGCAGCGGCTGCGGGAAAATCCCCAACAGCACGGTGACCAGGGCGCAGACCGCGATCGCGGCCTTGCTCAGAATGCCCGGCTCCACCACGTGCGGGGTGTCGTCGGTCGCCTCGGTGAAGAACATCGACACGATCACCCGCACGTAGAAATAGGCGGCGATGCCGCTGGCGACCACACCGATGATCACCAGCGGTGCGGCGCCGCCCTGGGCGGCGGCCTTGAACACGGCGAGCTTGCTGACGAAGCCGCTCGTCAGCGGGATGCCGGCGAAGGCCAGCAGGAACATCGAAAACATCACGCCCACAATGGGTGAGCGCTGCCCGAGGCCGGACCAGTGCGACAGCGTGGCGTCCTCGACGCCGTCGGCGTCGCGGATCAGGCTCACGATGGCGAACGCGCCGACCGTGCTGAAGCTGTAGGCGAGCAGGTAGAACAGGGTGGACGAGAGGCCGGCCTGGTTGTCGGCGATCACGCCGGTGAGGATGAACCCGACGTGGGCGACCGACGAGTAGGCCAGCATGCGCTTCACGTCGGTCTGGTTCACCGCCGTGATGGTGCCCACCGCCATGGTGAGGATCGAGATGGTCCACAGCACCGGCCGCCATTGGTCGTGCAGGGGTGGCAGCGCGACGTAGACCACCCGCAGCAGCGCCCCGAACGCCGCGACCTTGGTGGCCGCCGCCATGAACCCGGTGATGGGGGTGGGGGCGCCCTGGTAGACATCCGGAATCCACGAATGGAACGGGACCGCACCCACTTTGAACAACAGGCCGACCGACAGCAGCGCGACGCCCACCAGCGCCGTCGAGGTGTCTCCGTGCGCCGCCAGCGCATCGCGGATGCCCGTCAGCAGCAGCGTGCCGGTCGCGCCGTACAGCAGCGCCACCCCGTACAGGAAGAACGCCGACGAGAACGCACCCAGCAGGAAGTACTTCATCGCCGCCTCCTGCGACAGCAGGCGCCGATGCCGGGCCAGGCCGCACATCAGGTACAGGGGCAGCGAAAGAACCTCGAGCGCAACGAACATCGTCAACAGGTCGTTGGATGCCGGGAAGACCAGCATGCCGCCGACGGACAGCATCAGCAGCGGGAACAGCTCCGTCTGCGCGGCCCCGGCGCGCTCCGCGTCGCGTTCGGCGTCGCTGCCCGGGACCGCGGACGCCTGCGGGGTGAAGGAATCCAGGCCGACGGACCCGCCGGCCCCCACGCCCGCGACGACCTTGCTGTCGGCCTTCGCCTGCGTGCGTTCGGCGACGAAGATGACCGCCAGCACCGCGACCAGCAGCACCGTGCCCTGCAGGTACAGGGTCGGCCGGTCGACGGCCATCGCGCCCAGCACCGCGGTGCGGCCCGAGGCCGGAATCGACTCGGCCACTTCCACGGTCGCCAGGAACGCCGCGATCAAACCGGCCAGGGCGAGCGTCACCTGGGCGCCGTAACGAGCCCGCCTGGGCAGGAACGCCTCCGCGAGGACGCCCGCCACGGCGACGCCGAACACGATGAGCGTCGGGCACAGCAGGAAGTACTCGATGCTGGGGGTGGGGAGGGTCATCATCGCGGTCCTTCGGCGGTCCGGGGTGCCTGGTTGACCGCCGGCACGCTCGGCGCGGGGTCGTGCTGGCCGATGGTGGTCATGGTGTTCTCGACGGCGGGGTTGATGATGTCGAGCACCGGCTTCGGGTAGACGCCGAGCACCAGCAACAGCGCGATCAACGGGGCGACGACCAGCAATTCGCGCGCCCGCAGGTCGCCGATCTTCTCGTTGCCGGCGGCCACCGGTCCGGTCATCACCCGCTGGTAGAGCCAGAGCATGTAGATGGCGGACAGCACCAGCGCGGTGACCCCGAACGCGGCGGCCAGCCAGTACCGGTTGAAAGTGCCCAGCAGGACCAGGAATTCGCTGATGAAGGGCGCCAGGCCGGGCAGCGACAGGGTGGCCATTGCCGAGACGAGGAACGTCCCGGCCAGGATCGGCGCCACCTTCTGCACCCCGCCGTAGTCGGCGATCGCCCGGCTGCCGTGCCGGGATATCAGGAAGCCCGCGATCAGGAACACCGCCGCCGTGGACAGGCCGTGGTTGAGCATGTACAGCGTCGACCCGCTCTGCCCCTGGCTGGTCATCACGAAGATGCCCAGGATGATGAACCCGAAGTGGGAGATCGAGGTGTAGGCGATCAGGCGCATGATGTCGGTCTGCCCGATGGCCACGATCGCGCCGTAGATCACCCCGATGACGGCCAGCACCACGATCAGGGGGCGGAAATACGTCGACGCGCCGGGGAACAGCTGCAGGCAGTAGCGCAGCATGCCGAAGGTGCCGACCTTGTCCATCACCGCCATCATCAGCACCGCGGTCGCCGGGGTGGCCTCCACGGCGGCGTCGGGCAGCCAGCGGTGGAACGGCCACAGCGGCGCCTTGATGGCGAACGCGAACATGAAGCCCAGGAACAGCGCCTTGAACACGGCGGAGTCGGCGCCGTAGCGGCCGGACGCCACGCCCGCCACGATCTCGCGGAAATCAAACGTGCCCGAACCGTGCTCGGCGGTCACGACGTACAGCCCGATCACCGCCGCCAGCATGATCAGCCCGCCGAACAGGTTGTACAGCAAGAACTTCACCGCCGCGCGCGAGCGGCCGGCCCCACCGCCGAAGCCCCCGATCAGGAAGTACATCGGGATGAGCATGGCCTCGAAGAACACGTAGAACAGCAGCACGTCCAGCGCGACCACCGAGACCAGCACCATCGACTCGATGGCCAGCGTCAGCGCGACGTAGGCCTGTACACCCCGGTTGCGTTCTTCGCCGCCGTCGTTCCAGCCGGCCACCTGCAGCACCGGGATCAGCACGGCGGTGAGCAGCACCAGCACCACGGCGATGCCGTCCACGCCGAGCGAGTACGTCGCGCCGAACGCCGGGATCCACGAATGGCTTTCGACGAACTGGTAGGTGCTGCCACCGGTCTTGAAGCCCAGGGTGACGACGACCGCGACCGCCAGCGTCGCGACGCCGACGACCAGGCCGGTCCACTTGGCGAGCCGGCGCAGCCCCGGCGGGAGCAGGATGACGAGCACCGAGCCGGCCAGCGGCACCAGCCACAGGATGCTCAGCCACGGAAGGGTATTCACCACAGTTTCACCGCCAGGATCAGCGCGACCACCAGGGCCGCGCCCGTCAGCATCGACAATGCGTAGTTGCGGGCGAAGCCGGTCTGCAGCCCCCGCAGGCGATTCGAAGTCCAGCTCACCAGCGCGGCGAGCGCGTTGACCGAGCCGTCCACCCCCGCGTTGTCGACGTCGACAAGCGCCTGGGTGAGTTCGGCCCCGGGGCGCATGAACACCTCCTCGTTGAAGGCGTCGCCGTAGAAGTCCCTGCGGGCGGCCGTCGTCACCGGGGACACAGCCAACGGGGCGACCCGGGGGATCTTCGCGTTCGCGTACAACCGGTAGGCCACCGCGATACCGATCGCGACGACGCCCAGCGCCAGGGCGGTGCTGACCCACGCCGGGAACGCGTGGGTCACCTCTTCGTGTTTCCCGACCACCGGCTCGAGCCAGCGCTGCAGGGTGCCGCGCCAGGCCAGCAGCCCACCGGAGAACACCGAGCCGACGGCGAGCAGGATCATCGGCCACGTCATCAGGGCCGGCGCCTCGTGCGGATGGCTGCCCGGGGCCCAACGCTTTTCGCCGAAGAAGGTCATCAGCATCACGCGGGTCATGTAGAACGCGGTGACGCCCGCGCCCAGCAGCGCGGCCCCGCCCAGCACGTAGCCGCGGGCGTCGCCGGCGCCCAGCGCGGCCTCGACGATGGCGTCCTTGGAGAAGAAGCCGGCGAACGGCGGCACGCCGATGATCGCCAGATACCCGAGGCCGAAGGTGGCGAAGGTGATCGGCAGCGCGGCGCGCAGGCCGCCGTAGCGGCGCATGTCCTGCTCCTCGTGCATCGCGTGGATCACCGCGCCGGAGCCGAGGAACAACCCGGCCTTGAAGAAGCCGTGGGTGAGCAGGTGCATGATCGCGAACGCGTAGCCGGCCGGGCCCAGGCCGGCGGCCAGCACCATGTAGCCGATCTGGCTCATGGTCGACGCGGCCAGGGCGCGCTTGATGTCGTCCTTGGCGCAGCCGATGAACGCCCCGAGCAGCAGCGTGACGGCGCCGACGGCGACCACGGCCGTCTGCGCGTCGGGCGCCAGGTTGTAGAGCGGGTTGGACCGCACGATCAGGTACACGCCGGCGGTCACCATCGTGGCGGCGTGGATCAGCGCGGACACCGGGGTGGGGCCCTCCATGGCGTCACCCAGCCAGGCCTGCAGCGGGACCTGGGCGGACTTGGCGCAGGCGCCCAACAGCAGCAGTAAGCCCATCGCGGTCAGCGCGCCGCGGCCGGCGCCGGGCGCGCCGGCGAACACGCCGGCGTAGGACAGCGTGCCGAACGTGCTGAACATCAGGAACATTCCCAGCGCCAGCCCGGCGTCCCCGACGCGGTTCATCACGAACGCCTTCTTGGCCGCGGTGGCCGCGGTCGGCTTGTGGTACCAGAAGCCGATCAGCAGGTAGGACGCCAGGCCGACGCCCTCCCAGCCGACGTAGAGCACCACGTAGTTGTCGGCTACCACCAACAGCAGCATCGAGGCCAGGAACAGGTTGAGGTAGCCGAAGAACCGCCGGCGGTCCGGGTCGTCGGCCATGTAGGCGACCGAGTAGATGTGGATGAGCGACCCGACCCCGGAGATCAGCAGCACGAAACACACGGAGAGCTGGTCGATCTGCAGCCCGAGGTCCACCTGCAGCTGGCCGACCGGGATCCAGCTGAACATCCTCTGGTGGATGACCCGGTCGTCCGCGCCGCGGCCCAGCAGTTCGCTCAGCAGGCTCAGGCCGACGCCGAAGGCGGCCAGGGCGGCGGCGCAGCCCAGCCAGTGCCCCCAGGCGTCGGTGCGTCGCCCGCCGAACAACAGGATCGCGGCACCCGCCAGCGGCAGCGCCACCAGCAGCCAGGTGTAGTGAGTCATGTTGGCCCCATATTGGCGTTGTCAGCCTTTGAGTAGGTTCGCGTCGTCGACCGACGCCGATTTGCGGGCACGGAAAATCGTCATGATGATCGCCAGGCCGACGACGACCTCGCACGCGGCCACCACCATCGTGAAGAACGCGATCATCTGCCCGTCCAGGTGGCCGTGCATGCGCGCGAACGTGACGAACGCCAGGTTGACCGCGTTCAGCATCAGCTCGACGCACATGAACATCACGATGGCGTTGCGTCGCAGCAGCACGCCCGAGGCCCCGATGGTGAACAGCAGGGCCGAAAGGTACAGGTAGTTGGCCGGATTCACGATTTACCGCCTTGGGACAAACTGGGGCTGGCCTGCCGGGAGGGGGTTTCCCTGCCGTCGGCGCCGCGGCTGCGCAGGATCGGCGACACCGACAGCTCGGAGTACGACCCGTCCGGCAGCAGCGCGGCGATGTCGACGGCGTTGTGGCGCGCGTAGACACCGGGGCTGGGCATCGGGGTGGGGTGCCCGCCGGGCTGGAAGCGTTCCTGGGAGAGCTCCCGCTGCGTCTTGCGGCGCTCGAAACGCTCGCGGTGGGCCAGCACCATCGCCCCGATCGCGGCGGTGATCAGCAGCGCGCTGGTGAGTTCGAACGCCCACACGTAGCGCGAGAAGATCAGCGCGGCAAGCCCTTCCACGTTGCCGTTGGCGTTGGCGGCGGTCAGCCCCGCGAAGCCGCCCGTCGCGCCGGACCCGATCGCGGCGATCAGCAGAACGCCGAAGCCGACGCCGGCCAGCACCGCGGCGATGCGCTGCCCGTGCAGCGTCTCCTTCAACGATTCCGCGGAGTCGACACCGATCAGCATCAGCACGAACAGGAACAGCATCATCACCGCGCCGGTGTAGACCACGACTTGGACCACACCCAGAAACAGCGCGTCCTGGATCATGTAGAACACGGCGAGGATGATCATGGTCATCGCCAGGAACATCGCCGAGTACACGGCGTTGACCGACAGCACCACCCCGATCGCGCCGACCAGCGCGAGCGCGCCCAGCACCCAGAACGCGACCGCCTCGCCGGTCGAGGTGCGGGCGATCGTCTCGGAAGCCACATGCGAAGCCGCATTCGAGGCCACACCCGAAGCCAGGAGCTGGCCCGCGAACCCAGTCACCGTGACTCCCCGGCGTTCTCGGTCTGGCGCAGGCCGTCGGCCGTGACGTTGCCCAGGTAGTAGTCCTTGTCGGTGGCGCCGGGCGCGCGGGGGTGCGGCGGCGCGAGCATGTCCTGCAGCAGGGGCGCGAGCAGCCGGTCCTTCTCGTAGATCAGGTCGGCGCGGTTGTCGTCGGCCATCTCGTAGTCATTGGTCATGGTCAGGGCGCGGGTCGGGCAGGCCTCGATGCACAGGCCGCAGCCGATGCAGCGCAAATAGTTGATCTGGTACACCCGCCCGTAGCGTTCCCCGGGCGAGTACCTGAGTTCCTCGGTGTTGTCCGCGCCCTCGACGTAGATGGCGTCGGCCGGGCACGCCCAGGCGCACAATTCGCAACCGATGCACTTCTCCAGCCCGTCCGGGTAGCGGTTGAGCTGATGACGGCCGTGATAGCGCGGCGCGACGGGGCCGGGCTTCTCCGGGTACTCCTCGGTGACGTTCCGTTTGAACATCGACCCGAAGGTCACTCCGAAGCCGGCCACGGCGTCGAGGAACCTAGCCATGCGCTTTCTCCTTGCTCGCGGCCGCCAGGGACTTCATCGGCAGCGGCGGTGTCGGGAATACCGGTGTGGTGGTCTGTCCGGCCGGGAGTTGCTTGGCCTGCCGGCGGAGCTGTTTCTCCAGCGCCCGAATCCCGGGCGCCGCGAACGGCTTTCGCAACAGCAGCACCAGCGCCGTGGCGAACACGACGCTGCTGACCACCAGGATGGGGGTCCAGTGCGCGTACCCCTGGTTCTGCAGCGTGCGGATCACCGCCGCGATCAACACCCAGACCAGCGAGGCCGGGATCAGCAGCTTCCAGCCCAACCCCATGAACTGGTCGTAGCGCAGCCGGGGCAGCGAGGCCCGCAGCCAGAAGTAGATGAACAAGAAGGTCCACATCTTGGCGGTGAACCACAGCACCGGCCACCAACCGGTGTTGGCGCCCGCCCACATGTTGATCGGCCAGGGTGCGTGCCAGCCGCCGAAGAACAACGCGGTGGCCAGCGAGGAGACCGTCATCATGTTGACGTACTCGGCCAGCATGAACATCGCGAACTTCAGCGACGAGTACTCGGTGTGGAATCCCGCGACCAGCTCACCCTCGGCCTCGGGCAAATCGAAAGGCGCCCGGTTGGTTTCGCCCACCATCGAGATGAGGTAGATGACGAACGACGGCAGCAGCAGGAACACGTACCAGACGCGGTCCTGCGCGGCGACGATCTGCGACGTCGACATGGAGCCGGCGTAGAGGAACACCGCCGCGAACGACAGCCCCATCGCCACCTCGTAGGAGATGACCTGGGCGGTGGAGCGCACGCCGCCCAACAGCGGGTAGGTGGAGCCGGACGCCCAGCCGCCGAGCACGATGCCGTACACGCCGATCGCCGACAGCCCCAGGATGAAGAGCACCGCGACGGGAAGGTCGGTGAGCTGGAGCGGGGTGCGGTGGCCGAACACCGACACCACCGGGCCGAACGGGATGAAGGCGAACGCGGTGAACGCCGGGATGGTCGAGATCACCGGCGCCGCGAAGTAGACGAACTTGTCCACCCCGCCCGGCGTGATGGTTTCCTTGAGCGCCAGCTTGATTCCGTCGGCCAGGCTCTGCAGCGTGCCCCACGGTCCCGCCCGGTTGGGGCCCGGCCGCAGCTGCATCCAGCCAAGGATCTTGCGTTCGAGCAGGATCGCGACCAGCACGTTGAGCATGAGGAACACGAAGATGGCCAGCGCCTTGCCCAGCACCAGCCACCAGGTGTCGTGTCCGAAGGCGGTCAAACCGGTCATCACGACCCCACTCCGATTTTCACTGTGCTGCCCAGGGTTACGCCCAGCCGCCGGTGCACCGCCGAACCCGGCGAGTTCAGCGGCAGCCACACCACCCGGTCGGGCATGTCGGTGACGACGAGCGGCAGGCTGATCGACCCGCGCGGCGTGCTGACGGTGACCGCGTCACCTTCGGTGGCGCCGATCTCGGCGGCCGTGGCGGCGGACAGCCGCAGCGCGGGCTTGCGCGCGGTGCCGGCCAGATGCGGTTCGCCGTCCTGCATCCGGCCGTTGTCCAGCAGCATCCGCCAGCCGGTGAGCACCGCTTCACCGGGCGGGGCCTCGGTCGGCTCCGGCGCGGCGACGGTTGGGCCGGCCGCCCAGCCGCCCTCCCAGGTGCCCAGCGCCGACAGTTCCGCGCGGGCCGCGTCTGCGGTGGACAGCCCCAGGTAGACGCCCATCTCGTCGGCCAGCGCGTCGAGCACCTGGTGGTCGGATTGGCTGGCCTGCTCGGTGCTCCAGCGCAGCGCGGGTTCGAAGGGTCGGTAGCGGCCCTCCCAGTTGACGAAGGCGCCGGCCTTCTGCGCCGTGGGTGCGACCGGGAACACCACGTCGGCGCGCTCGGTGACGGCGCTGTGCCGCAGCTCCAGGCTGACCACGAACCCGGCGGTGTCCAGCGCGGCCAGCACCGCCTCGGGGTCGGCGAAGTCGTCGGGTTCGACGCCGCCGACCAGCAGCGCACCCAGCGTCCCGTCGGTGGCGGCGGCCAGGATGGCGTCGGCGTCGCGCCCACGCGCGGAAGGCAATTCGGACACGTGCCACGCCGCGGCGATCTGCGCGCGGGCGGTCTCGTCGTCGAGCGGGCGGCCGCCCGGCAGCA
>NZ_GG770553.1:2051627-2107894 GCF_000164135.1 Mycobacterium parascrofulaceum ATCC BAA-614
GCGCCGGTGGCGTCGGCGAGCCGGGCGGCGGCCGACAGCCCGCCGGGCACCGTGGCCAGGCGTTCCCCGACCATGATGACCGCGCCGGGGGTGGACAGCAGCTCGCCCACCTCGCCGGTGGCCAGCCCGTCCAGCGCCGCCGCTTCGCCCCCCGGGGCGGTTTGGATCAGCCGCCCGGACATCTTCACCAGCGCGCGGGTCGCGAACGGCGCGACCGCGTACACCGGCAGCCCGTGCTTGCGTGCGGCCTTGCGCAGCCGCAGGAACACGATGGGCGACTCGTCCTCCGGCTCGAAACCGACCAACACGACCACCGGCGCCGATTCCAGATCGGCATAGCTGACGTCGCGGCGGCCGGCGATGCGCGCCGCCAGGAAGTCGGCCTCCTCGGCCGAGTTCGGGCGGGCGCGGAAGTCGATGTCGTTACTGTCCAACACGATTCGGGCGAACTTGGCGTACGCGTACGCGTCCTCCAGGGTCGCGCGGCCACCGACCAGCACGCCCGTGCGCCCGCGGGCCGCCGCCAGGCCCCGGATCGCCGTCGCCATCGCGTGCGACCACGAGGCCGGCACCAGGGCGCCGTCTGCATCGCGGATGAGGGGAGTGGTGATCACGTCCGGCCGGGTCGCATAGGTGAACGCCCACCGGCCCTTGTCGCAGTTCCACTCCTCGTTGACCTCGGGGTCGTCGCCGGCCAGCCGGCGCAGCACCTTGCCGCGGCGGTGGTCGGTGCGCTGGGCGCACCCGGACGCGCAGTGCTCGCAGACACTGGGGCTGGACACCAGGTCGAAGGGCCGGGCCCGGAAACGGTAGGCGCTGCCGGTCAGCGCGCCCACCGGACAGATTTGCACGGTGTTGCCCGAAAAGTACGAGTCGAACGGCTCGTTGGCGTAGATGCCGACCTGCTGCAGCGCGCCGCGCTCCTGCATGTCGATGAAGGGGTCGCCGGCGATCTGCTCGGAGAACCGCGTGCAGCGGGCGCACAGGATGCAACGCTCGCGGTCCAACAGCACCTGCGCGGAGATGTTGATCGGCTTGGCGAAGGTGCGCTTGACGTCGGTGAAGCGAGAATCGGCGCGGCCGTTGGACATCGCCTGGTTCTGCAGCGGGCACTCGCCGCCCTTGTCGCACATCGGGCAATCCAGCGGGTGGTTGATGAGCAACAGCTCCATCACCCCGTGCTGGGCCTTGTCCGCGGCCTCCGACGTGAGCTGCGTGCGCACGACCATGTCGTCGGTGGCGACGGTGGTGCACGACGCCATCGGCTTGCGTTGCCCCTCGACCTCGACCAGGCACTGCCGGCACGCACCGACCGGCTCGAGCAGCGGGTGGTCGCAGAACCGCGGAATCTGGATGCCCATCAACTCTGCCGCGCGGATCACCAATGTGCCCTTGGGCACGCTGATTTCGTTGCCGTCGATGGTCAGCGTCACCATGTCCGGCGGACGCGCCCCGGCTTTCTCGGGGCCGTCCTTGGGGTCGCCGGTCTCGGTCTTGGCGGCACTAGTCAAAGTGTCAAGCCTTTCCGTTCAGCATGGAATCTCGGGGGTCGAACGGGCAGCCACCGTCTTCGACGTGAGCCACGTATTCGTCGCGGAAGTACTTGATCGACGACATCACCGGGCTGGCGGCGCCGTCGCCCAACGCGCAGAACGACTTTCCCAGGATGGTGTCGGAGATGTCGAGCAGCTTGTCGATGTCCTCGTTGGTGCCCTTACCGGTTTCCAGCCGCTCGTAGATCTGGTCCAGCCAGAAGGTGCCCTCGCGGCATGGTGTGCACTTCCCACACGATTCGTGCTTGTAGAAGTAGGTCCAGCGCTGCACGGCGCGCACCACGCAGGTGGTCTCGTCGAAGATCTCCAGCGCCTTGGTGCCCAGCATGGAGCCGGCCGCGCCGACGCCCTCGTAGTCCAGCGGCACGTCGAGGTGCTCGTCGGTGAGCAGGGGGGTGGAGGAGCCGCCGGGCGTCCAGAACTTGAGCCGGTGCCCGGCCCGCACCCCGCCGGCGTAGGCGAGCAACTCGCGCAGCGTGATTCCCAGCGGGGCCTCGTACTGGCCGGGCCGGGCGACGTGGCCGGACAGCGAATACAGCGTGAAGCCGGGGGATTTCTCGCTGCCCATGGACCGGAACCAGTCGACGCCGTTGAGAATGATCGACGGCACGCTGGCGATCGTCTCCACGTTGTTGATCACCGTGGGGCAGCCGTAGAGCCCCGCCACCGCGGGGAACGGCGGCCGCAGCCGCGGCTGGCCGCGGCGGCCCTCCAGCGAATCGAGCAGCGCGGTTTCCTCGCCGCAGATGTAGGCGCCGGCGCCCGCGTGCACCACCAGCTCCAGGTCGAAACCCGAGCCGTTGATGTCGCGGCCCAGGTATCCGGCGGCGTACGCCTCGGCCACCGCGTTCTGCAGGCGGCGCAGCACCGGGAGCACCTCACCGCGCACGTAGATGAACGCGTGGCTGGCCCGGATCGCGTAGGCGGCGATGATGACGCCCTCGACGAGCACGTGCGGCGTCGCCAGCATCAGCGGAATGTCTTTGCACGTACCGGGTTCCGACTCGTCGGCGTTGACCACCAGATAGTGCGGCTTGGCGGCCGCGCCGGTGTCGCCCTGCGGGATGAACGACCACTTCGTCCCGGTCGAGAAGCCTGCGCCGCCGCGCCCGCGCAACCCGGAGTCCTTGACGGTGGCGATCACGTCGTCGGGCGCCATGGCCAGCGCCTTCTTCAATGCCTGGTAGCCGTCGTGGCGGCGGTAGGTTTCCAGCGTCCACGACTCGGGGTCGTCCCAGAACCGGCTGATGACCGGGGTGAGCGGCGTGGCCTGCGAGGTCGTCATGACTGGCTCCCGGGCGGGGTCGGCGCCTGCATGCCGTGTTCCTTCGCCACCTTCAGGCCCGCCAGCGTGGCCTCACCGGCGCCGCCCTGGCCCTGGTCCGGGCGCTGGTCGGGCAGGCCGGCCAGGATGCGCGACGTCTCGCGGAAGGCGCACAGCGGCGCGCCGCGCGTGGGCGGCTTGGGGTCACCCGAGCGCAGCGAGTCGACCAGTTCGCGCGCCGACTCCGGCGTCTGGTTGTCGAAGAACTCCCAGTTGACCATCACCACCGGCGCGTAGTCGCACGCCGCGTTGCACTCGATGTGTTGCAGCGTGACCGACCCGTCGGGCGTGGTCTCGTCGTTGCCGATGCCCAAATGCTCCTTCAGGGCGTCGAATACGGCGTCGCCGCCCATGATCGCGCACAGCGTGTTGGTGCAGACCCCGACCAGGTAGTCGCCCGTGGGCCCGCGGCGGTACATCGTGTAGAAGCTGGCCACCGCCGACACCTCGGCGCCGGAAAGCCCGAGCTGATCGCCGCAGAACTCCAGGCCCGCCGGGGTCAGGTAGGAGTCCTCGGCCTGCACCAGGTGCAGCAACGGCAGCAGCGCCGAGCGCTTGTCGGGGTAGCGGCCGATGATCTCCTTCGCGTCGACCTCCAGCCTTGCGCGCACCTCCGGCGAATACGTTTGCGGCGCACCCTCGGTGACGAACGCGTTGGGTTCCTCCGGCGGTGGGCCGAGCCGGACGAACACCGGCTGTCCCTGCGGGCCGGTCATCGGTCCACCCCGCCCATGACCGGGTCGATGCTGGCGACCGCCGTGATCAGGTCGGCCACCATGCCGCCCTCGCACATCGCGGCGACCGACTGCAGGTTGGTGAACGAGGGATCCCGGTAGTGCACCCGGTAGGGGCGGGTGCCGCCGTCGCTCACCATGTGCACGCCCAGCTCGCCGCGGGGCGACTCCACCGCGGTGTACACCTGGCCCGCCGGCACCCTGATGCCCTCGGTGACCAGCTTGAAGTGGTGGATCAGCGCCTCCATCGAGCTGCCCATGATCTTGGCGATGTGCTCTTCGGAGTTGCCCATGCCGTCGGGGCCCACCTTCAGGTCCGCCGGCCAGGCGATCTTGCGGTCCTCGACCATGATCGGGCCCGGCTTCAGCTTGTCCAGACACTGCTCGATGATCTTGATCGACTCCCACATCTCGTTCACGCGAATCATGTAGCGCCCGTAAGCATCACACGTGTCGGCGGTCATCACGTCGAATTCGTAGTTTTCATATCCGCAGTACGGTTCGCTCTTGCGCAGGTCGTGCGGCAACCCGGTGGCGCGCAGGATCGGCCCGGTGATGCCCAGCGCCATGCAGCCGGTCAGATCCAGGTAGCCGACGTCCTGGGTGCGGGCCTTCCAGATGGCGTTCTCGTTGAGCAGATCGCCCATTTCGCGCAGCACCTGGCGCAGCGGTTTGAGGGCCTCGGCGACGTCGGACTCCGCGCCCGGCGGTAGGTCCTGCGCGACGCCCCCCGGCCGGATGTAGGCGCTGTTCATCCGCAACCCGGAGATCTTCTCGAACAGGGTCAGGACGATCTCGCGCCCGCGGAACCCGACGAACATCGGCGTCATCGCGCCCAGTTCCATGCCGCCGGTGGCCAGCGCGACCAGGTGCGAGGAGATCCGGTTGAGTTCCATCATCATCACCCGGATGACGTTGACCCGCTCCGGGATCTCCTCGGTGATGCCGAGCAGCTTCTCCACGCCCAGGCAGTACGCGGTCTCGTTGAAAAACGGTGACAGGTAATCCATTCGGGTCACGAACGTGACGCCCTGGGTCCAGTAGCGGTATTCGAGGTTCTTCTCGATCCCGGTGTGCAGGTACCCGATCCCGCAGCGGACCTCGGTGACCGTTTCGCCCTCGATCTCGAGGATCAGCCGCAGCACCCCGTGGGTGGACGGGTGCTGGGGGCCCATGTTGACGACGATCCGTTCGCCGGGATCCGCGTTGCGGGCGGCGTCGACGATCTGGTCCCAGTCCTGGCCGCCGGCGACCAGGACGGTCTCCGGGCTTTCCGCGCCGCCTCCGCCGTTGGTCGAGTCAGTGATTGTGCTCATCAGTTGTACGCTCTCCGCTCGTCGGGCGGGGGGATCTGCGCTCCCTTGTATTCCACCGGGATGCCGCCCAGCGGATAGTCCTTGCGCTGCGGGTGGCCATGCCAGTCGTCGGGCATCTCGATGCGGGTCAGCGACGGGTGTCCGTCGAAGATGATGCCGAAGAAGTCGTACGTCTCGCGCTCGTGCCAGTCGGTGGTCGGATAGACCTTGTACAGCGAGGGGATGTGCGGATCACCGTCGGGCGCAGCCACTTCCAGGCGGACGCGGCGATTGTGCGTGATCGACTGCAACGGGTACACCGCGTGCAGTTCGCGTCCGGTCTCGTGGGGGTAGTGCACCCCGCTGACGCCCAGGCACATCTCGAAACGCAGGTCCGGGTCGTCGCGCAGGTGCTGGGCCACCCCGGGCAGCGCCTCGCGGCGCACGTGCAGCGTCAGCTCGTCGCGGTAGACGACGACTTTCTCGATCGCGTCGGAGAATTCGACGCCGGCGCCTTTCAGCGCCTCGGCCAGTTTGTCGACCACGTCGTCGAAATAGCGGCCGTAGGGGCGGGGGCTGCTGCCGGGGAGCATGACCTCGCGCACCAGGCGCCCGTAGCCGGACGTGTCGCCCGTGCCCTTGGCGCCGAACATGCCGCGGCGCACATCGATCACTTCTTCGTCGGCCCGACTGATCGCCTCTTGGGGGTCCTGGTCCGGCGAGCTCATCGCAGCAGCCCGCGCATCTCGATGGTGGGCCGGGCCGACAGCGCCGCCTGCTCGGCCTCGGCGATGGCCGTCTCCCGGTTGACGCCCAGCGGCATCTGCTGAATCTTCTCGTGCAGCTTGAGGATTGCGTACAGCAGCATCTCCGGGCGCGGCGGGCAGCCGGGCAGGTAGATGTCCACCGGGACCACGTGGTCCACGCCCTGCACGATCGCGTAGTTGTTGAACATCCCGCCCGACGACGCGCACACGCCCATGGCCAGCACCCATTTCGGCTCGGCCATCTGGTCGTAGATCTGACGCAGCACCGGTGCCATCTTCTGGCTCACCCGCCCCGCCACGATCATCAGATCGGCCTGCCGCGGCGTGGCCGAGAACCGCTCCATGCCGAACCGCGCGATGTCGAATCTTGGCCCGGCGGTTGCCATCATCTCGATGGCACAGCACGCCAACCCGAACGTCGCCGGCCACAACGAGTTCTTGCGCACATAGCCGGCCACCTTCTCGACCGTCGACAGCAGAATCCCACCGGGCAGCTGTTCTTCGAGACCCACGTCTACCTCAATCCCACGTCAGGCCGCCGCGGCGCCACACATAGGCGTACGCCACGAAAACCGTGAGCATGAACACCACCATCTCGACCAACGCGAACGTTCCCAGCGCGTCGTAACTGACCGCCCAGGGATACAAGAACACGATTTCGATGTCGAAGACGATAAAAAGCATTGCGGTCAGGTAATACTTCACCGGGAACCGCTGGCCGGGCGTCGCGTGCGGGCCACTCACCGACGTTTCGGTGGGCTCGATGCCGCATTCGTAGGGCGCCATCTTCGACTTGTTGTAGCGCGACGGGCCGGCCAGGCTCGCGATGACCACGGACCCCACGGCGAAGGCCGCGGCGATGGCTCCAAGCACCAGGATGGGTATGTAGACGTTCAACTCGCTCCAAGATCTCCTCGTACGGGTCGCCGTGCGGCGGCCGGGCGGGGGGCCGGGCTGCTGTGACGTACGCGGGCTGCGGCACGCCACAGTGACCTTCACAACATAGCGTCGCGAAGACGAGTGTGTTTTGTCGGGGTGGGGGTATTCGCCTCGTTTTTGTGTCGCCGCAACCGGGCGGCCCGCCGCCGGTCGCGACCGCGGTCACGCCGGCGGGTATCGACGCAGGTGAAGGCGCTAGCGGGTGGGGGTGCGAAGCAGCCCGAGCACGGTGCGCCCCAGCAGGATGGGGTCGATCGGATGCGGCACGGCGGCTTCGGCGCGCGACCAGCTGGCCAGCCAGGCGTCGTCCGGGCGACCGGTGAGCACCAGGATCGGCGGGCACGTCGTCAGTTCGTCTTTGAGTTGTTTGGCGATTCCCATGCCGCCGGTGGGCGTGGCCTCCCCGTCCAGAATGGCCAAGTCGATGCCGCCCTCGTCCATCTTCTGCACCACCATCGGCGCGGTCGCCACCTCGACGTAGGTCAGCTCGGGCAGGTCCGGATGCAGATGCCTGCCCAGCGCCCGGATCACCTGTTCGCGGGTTCTGGCGTTATCGCTGTAGACCAGGATCCGCAGGGCAACGCTGGATTCGGGGCTCGAGTCGGACACGGTGCAGATGCTACTGGTGCCGCGGCGGCGTCACTGGGCAGCCCGCGCGAAGACGGCTTCCGCGGCCGCCGTTGCGGTCTTGCCGATCATGCCGAGCCGGTTCCAGCCCAGGTCGAACTGGGTGCGGTCGACCTTGGCCGCCCCGGCGATCCGGATCGAGCCGTCGTCCAGCTCGGTGATCGTGGCCGACAGGGGCAGCGGCGCGGTGATGCCCTTGATGGTGAAGGCGGCGCGGAGGTCGGCGGCCCGGCCTCTCGGGGGGCCCTGGGTGGGGTGCACCGCGGTGACGACGACGCTGATCTCGGCGAAGCGCTCGACGTCGAAGAAGTCGGCCGAGCGCAGGTGCTTGTCGCGACGGCCGATGCCGGTATCCAGGGAGGCGGCGCGGATGTCCAGGCGGCCGAAAACCGCTCCCTTGCCCGTCAGTTGGCCGTCGCCGCTGAACTCGGTGAAGCGGCCCTTGACCTTGAGCAGGCCCCACAAGTTCGGGATCTTGAAGGTGATGGCCGAGCGGTCCGGGACGAGGTTCCACACACCGGCCAGCTCGGGATCGTTGAGAAGTGTTTCCAGAGTCGTCATCGTCACCCCCATCTGTCGTGGCGAACCTTCTGGCGAATCTCGTGGCGAATCTCGTGGCGAATCTAACGCCTAACCGAGCAGCGGCGCGATCTCGGCGGGGTCGAAGTACTCGTCGATCCGATCGAGCCGGCCGTCGCCACCCACCGTGATCACGATGCAGACGCGCATCGAGATCGACTGGCCGGCATGGCCGGTGGCGTGCAGGATGTGCTGCTGGACGAAACCGCCCTCGAAGAACCGCCGGTCCAGGATTTCATAGCGGCGCTCGGTGGTCGCGCCGATGAACCAGTCGATGACCCGCAGCGCGCGGGCCTTGCCGTCATCGCGGCGCGCGCCGACCCGCCACACGGCGATGTCGTCGCTCCACATCCGGTCGACCGCCGCGAAGTCGCCCTTCTCGATCGCCGCGAACAGGCGGTCGGCCGCGTCGGCGACGACTTCGGGGCTCGCAGTGCTCATTTTGATTCCTATCCGCCGAGCTATCCGCCGAGCTATTCGCCGTCTTCGCTGTCGTAGCCGGGGTGGGCGACGGCCACCCGCCGCCGCACCAGTGCGCGCAGGCAGGCGGTGACCTCGCGGTCCCGCCCGTCCAGCTCGCCGGCCCGGATCGCGGCGGCCAGCTCTTCCTCGTCGCCGAACCCGAGGCCGGCCAGCGCCTCGCGGGATTCGGCTTCGCTCTCGTCGAGCAGTTCGCGCTCGACGATGCGCAGCGCGTTCGCGGCCACCCTGGCGTGGAAGTTCACCTGGCCGCTGGTCGCCGCCCGCACGTCGGTCTCCAGGAATTCGGCCACCGCGGCCACCAGCTCGGCGGCCAGCGGGCGGCCGTACGTGCCGATCACGCGGGGTCCCCCGATTGCCCGCCTCCTCCTCGCGCCACATGGTGGCGCGCATCGTCGGCGGGCGGGTCCCCTTCGAGCAGGTCGAGCAGGTCCCACTCCGTCTCGCACACGCGGCGACCGATCGTGGCCAGCTCCACCGAGCGGAACTGACCGCTCAGATGCCGCTCCGCCTGGTAGCGGCAGATGACGCCCCAGCGCAGCGTGGCCAGCACCAGCCACCAGTGAAACGCCACCCGGTCGACGCTAGTCCCGCCGGCCTCCTCGTAGGCGTGCAGGAAGCTCTCGACGCTGCCGAGGCCGCCGGCGCCGAGGCCGGCCGGGGCGCCGAACCGCCAGGCCCGGATGCAGAACCAGGCCAGGTCGTCGTACGGGTCGCCGCGGTGCACCAGCTCCCAGTCGAGGACGGCGGCGAGGCGCGACCCGTCGACGATGAGGTTGCCCATCCGGTAGTCGCCGTGCACCAGGGCGTCCGCCGACGGTTCCGGCCGGTTGCGTTCCAGCCAGCGAAAGGCCCATTCGAAGGTGGCCGTGGTGTCACCCATGGCGTCGAGCCGCTCGCGCCACTGCGCGAGCGGGTCCTCGCGGGCCAGGCCGGGGATGTCCGGGTCGGCGCGGTGGATCGCCGCCAGGGCCTGCGCGCATTGCCGCAGCAGCCCCGTGCGGGCCGCCTGCCCGCCCGCGGCGTCGAGTTGACGCTGAATGCGCCGCACGATCGTCTCGCCCGCGATCTCGTCGCAGATGAGGAACGGATTACCCAGCGCGGCAATCGAATCCGCGGCGATCAGGACGTGGGGGACCGGCGCGCCGGCGGCGGCGGCGGCCGCCTGGGCGCGGGCCTCCAGCTCCATGCCGGCGTGCACGTCGTCGGGTGCGCCGGTGCGCAGGATCAGCGCTTGCCGACGGCCGGCGGTGACGGCGTCGAACGCCCACGTCGAGCGGCTGGCGCCCCCGGTCAACACGCGCAGGTTGTCCACCGCCACTTCGGCGCCCAGGACCGGCGCCAGCACGCCGGCCAGTCGGGCGGCCAGCTCCTCGGTCGACGTCACTTGCCGAACTTAAACAGCCGCTGCGCCACCCGGCGAATCTGGATCTCCTCGGCTCCCTCGGTGATCCGGTAGCGACGGTGGTGTCGATAGATGTGCTCGAACGGCTCGTGCCGGCTGTAGCCCAGTCCGCCGAAGATCTGCATCGCCCGGTCCGCGGCGTCGCAGACGAGCCGGTTGGCCCGGTAGTTGGCCATCGACACCTTGTCCGAGACCTCCATGTGGTGGTCGCGGTCCAGATGCCAGGCGGCGTAGGCGACCAGCAGCCGCACCATCTGGGCCTCGGTCTGCAATTCGGCCAGCGGCCACTGCACCGCCTGGTTCACCGACAGCGGCTCGCCGAACACCGTGCGCGTGCCGGCGTATTCGGCGGCGCGGTCGATGCAGTACTGCGCCGCGCCCAGGCTGCTCGCCGCCTGCCGAATCCTGTTCTCGTGCAGGAACGTCTGCGCCACTTCCAGGCCGCGATCCACCTCGCCGAGCACCGCGTCGGCGGGCACCCGGACATCGGTCAACGCAACCTCGCCATGATCGGTCGGCATGTTGAACGTCCACCAGTAGTAGGGCACGTCGAACCCGGGCGCATCCGTGGGCACCAGGAACGCGGTGATGCCCCGCGCCTGGCCCGGCTCACCGGAGGTGCGGGCGAACACCAGGTCGTGGGTCGCGCGGTGGACGCCGGTGTTGAACCGCTTGGAGCCGTTGATGATCCAGCCGTCCCCGTCGGCCTGCGCACGCGTCTCGAGCCACGTCGCGTCCGAGCCGTGCTGCGGCTCGGTCAGCCCGAACGCCATGGACCGCTCCCCGGTGATCAGCGCCTCGGACCAGTCCCGGCGTTGCTCCTCGGTGCCGAACCGCTCCATCATGATCACCTGCGGGAAGTTCCCGACGATCGAGGACTCGTTCTGCAGGTCGTTGTGCAGGCCGAGGCCCTTGTGCGCCAGGTGTTCCCGGATGACGGCCATGTCGACGTTGGTGCCGTCCCGCCCGCCCAGCGAGGCGGGCAGCCCGTAACGCAGCCAGCCCGCCTTGTCGGCGCGCCTGCGCATCTCGGCGAGCAGGTCCTCCCACTCGCGGGTCGGGACGCCGTCGTTGTCCCAGTCGGTGCGGGCGTGTTCGCGGCGCTTGTCGAAGTACTGGATGTGTTCGCGCTCCAGCGGTTTGATCTCGGCCTCGATGAACTCGTCCATCTCGGCGAGCAGACCCGGAAGGTGTTCGGGGAGGGTGAAATCCACAGTCGTCTCCTTTGGGAAGGCTCACGCGCCGTACAGGGTTTTCTTCCAGATCGTCGCCAGGGTGGCGATGGCGTCCTCGTCGCTGATCTTCAGCCCCAGGTTGGAGGGGCCGACGAAGACGGTGGTGAAGTTCTCGAACAGCAGGGCGATCGCCGCCGCGGTGTGTTGCGGGTCGAGCTCTGTCGCGTAGCCCTGCTCCTGGGCGCGGCGGACGGAGGCGGCGACGATGTCCATGCCGAAGCGGCGGAACTCGTTCTGGACGGCCGCGAAGCGGCGCTGGGTGGCGGCCAGCTGCGCCACGGCGATCATGATGCCGATGTTCTGTTTGAACATGTTCCAGTACCCGGTGACCACCGAGGTGAAGAACGCGTCGTCGTCGGGCGATACGGGTGGCTCGAGGCTCAACCCGGACGGCGTCACGACGTCGTGCAGGAACGATTCCGCCAGGGCCGCGAGCAGGTCTTCCTTGTCGTCGAAGTACCGGTAGAACACCGCGGGCGACTTGCCCGCGGCCGACGTGATGTCGGCCAGCGTGGTGCCGTGAAAGCCGCGCTCGGCGAACAACTTCCGGGCGGCCTGCTCGATCGCCTGCCTGGTCTGGCGGCCCTTGGCGGTCAGCGCGTCCGGGGCGGCCATCAGGTCCGCCTGCGGTCGCCGGCGCGCAGCAGCGCGCTCGGCAAGTCGTGCCCGACAGCGGCTTTGGCGACGCCGGCCGCGGCGATCGCGGCCTGCAGGTCGACGTCGACGCCGATGCCGCTGTCGCGCAGCAGGTACACCAGGTCCTCGGTGGCGATGTTGCCGGTGGCGCCGGGCGCGAACGGGCAGCCGCCCAGCCCGCCCACCGAGGCGTCCAGCCGGGTCACCCCCGAGGTGACCGCGGCGTAGGCGCTGGCCAGCCCGGAGCCGCGGGTGTTGTGGAAGTGGCCGCCCAAGGGCAGGTCGCCGAGCACCGGACGCAGTTGTGCGATCAGCGAACTCACCCGGCCCGGGGTGGCGGTGCCGATCGTGTCGGCGATCGAGAGGCGGTCGGCGCCGCGGTCACGCGCGGCCGCGGCGATCTGCAGCACCCGCTCGGGCGGGGTGGGGCCCTCGAACGGCGAGTCCCACGCGGTGGCGATCACCACCTCGACGGTGACCGGAAAGCTGGAGGGGCCGCCGTGCGCGATCGCGACGATCTCGTCGATCGCCTCGGTGGCCTGCGCGCTGGTGCGCCCGACGTTGGCCTGGCTGAACGTGTCGTCGGCCGCCACGACGTACTCGATCGAGCGCAGGCCGGCGGCCACGGCCCGCTTGGCCCCGTTCGGGCTCGCGACCAGGGCGGAGAACTCGATGTCGGGGTAGTCGCGCAGGTGGGCGGCGAGCTCGGCGGCGTCGGCCATCGACGGCACCTTCGTCGGCGAGACGAACGCCGTGGCCTCGACCTCGCGGACCCCGGTCGCGGCGATCGCGGCCAGCAGTTCCAGCTTGGCCGACAACGGGATCGGCGCTTCGATCTGCAGGCCGTCGCGCAGGGCGACCTCGCGAATGACGACGTGCGTCACAGCACCTCCTCGGCGCGCAGCTCCTCGAGCTCGTCGGCGGTGATGCCGAGCAGCCCGGCGTAGACGTCGTCGTTGTGCTGGCCGGGGCGCGCCGGCCCGGCGTTGCGGACCCGGCCCGGCGATTCCGAGAGCACCGGCACGACGCCCGGCCCCAGCACGTTGCGCCCCAGCCGTTCGTCGAAGTGGTCGACCAGCATGCCGCGGGCGCGCAGCTGTGGGTCCTTGACGACCTCCGCGACGGTGTTGATCGGGCCGGCGATCACCCCTGCGGCACTGAGGGTTTCGATGATGTCGCCGGGTTGGCGTTCGGCGGCCCACGCGCCGATGAGCTCGTCGAGTTCGTCCTGGTTGCGGCCGCGGGCGCCGTGCGTGGCGAACCGGTCGTCGGTGGCCAGCTCGGGGCGGCCCATCGCCTTGCACAGCCGGGCGAAGACGGTGTCCTGGTTGGCGGCGATCACCACCCACGACCCGTCGGCGCTGCGGTAGATGTTGCTCGGCGCGATGCCCTCGAGCCGGGTACCCGACGGCCCGCGCACCACGCCGCCCACGTCGTAGTCGGGGATGGTGGATTCCTGGACCGCCAAACAGGATTCGGTCAGCGCGACGTCCACCACCTGGCCGCGCCCGGTGATGCCGCGGCGGTACAGCGCCGCCAGCGCGCCCTGGGCGCCGAACATGCCGGCCAGGGTGTCGCCGAGCGAGAGCGCGAGCCGCGGCGGGGGACCGCCGGGAAAGCCGTTGAGGTGGCGCAGCCCGCTGGCCGCCTCGGCCACCGAGGCGTAGCCGGCCTTGCGCGCATCGGGGCCGGTCTGCCCGTAGCCGGACACCCGGACCAGGATGATGCCCGGGTTGCGGGCGCTGAGCACGTCGTAACCCAGGCCCCATTTCTCCAGCGTCCCCGGGCGGAAGTTCTCCACGACGATGTCGGACTTCTCGACGAGGTCGCAGAACAGCTCGCGGCCGCGGGGCTTTCGCAGGTCGAGGGTGATCGCCCTCTTGTTGCGCGCGTGCACCGTCCAGAAGACGTGCTGGCCGTCCACCTCGGCCTGGCCCCAGGTGCGCAACGGGTCCGGGGCGCCGGGGGGTTCCACCTTGATGACGTCGGCACCCAGGTCGCCCAGCAGCCGCCCGGCGAAGGGGCCCGCGATCAACGTGCCCAGCTCGAGCACCCGGACGCCGTCCAGCGCCCCCGCCGGTGCCGTCATTCTTTGCCCGCGAAGTCGTGGCGGACCAGCCAGTCGGTGACGACGTCGACGGCCGCGCGCAGCTTGTCCCGCTGGTCGGGGCCCGCGTAATAGTGGGTGGCGCCGGGGATTTCGTGCATCTCCTTGTCGTGATGCCCGATCGCGTGGAAGAGCCGCCGGGTGTGGCTGGGGGTGCACGCGTCGTCGGCCAGGTTGCCGATGACCAGGGCCGGGACCGCGATGTCGGCGCCGCAGGCCACCCCGTCGCCGCGGGCGTCGTCGTAGCTCCACTGCGAGAGCCAGCCCCGCAGCGTGGAAAAGCGGGCCAGCCCCACCGGGCTCATGTTCACCAGTTGAGGATCCCCCAGGTAGCAGGTTCCCGGGGTGCGTTCGTTGGGATCGACGGTCGGGTCCAGCCAGCGGGGATCGGCCATGGTGCCGTGCACGACGAAGCAGAACTCTGCGACATCAGCGTCGGGGCGCCCCGATGATTTCAGCTCGGCGAGCTTGTCCCTGACCCACGCGGTGATGCGCCGGTTGCGGTCGATCTGCGCCTGCCGGTAGCGCGCCAGGAATTCCTGGCTGTAGGGCGGCTGGTTGGGGTTGTCCGGGTTGTACAGGTCCAGCTCGGGATCGCGCTTGGTGGGGTCGGATTCGTCGAGGATCGACGCGTCGAGCCATTCGGTGAGCGTGCCGTGCCGGCTGATGTGCGCGGCCAACAGCATGATGCCGTCGGCGGGCGTCAGGTCCAGGGCGGTCAGGTCGGGGCCGTCGCCCGACGGGCTCGACGTGATGGTCGGGTGCTGGGCCTGCTGCTGGTAGAACACCGACAGCGAGCCGCCGCCGCTCCACCCGGCGAGCACGACCTTCTGATACCCCAGCCGCTTCTTGGCGTCCTTGATGCACTCGCCGAGGTCCTCGACCACCTTCTCCATCAGCAGCGCGGAGTCGGTCCCGCGGAACCGGCTGTTGCAGTAGATGACGTGGTGGCCGGCCCGGGCCAGCGCGTTGATCATCGGCAGGTAGGCGCCGCCGCCGATCGGGTGCATGAACACCAGCACGGTGTCCGACGCCTTGTCTTTCGGCCGGAGCAGGTAGCTCTCCAGGACGGTGATCTCGGCCAGGCCGCCGTAGACGTCGCGGACGCCGGAATTGTTCTGGAAGGCAACGAGATAGGGGATGCGTTCGTATTCGTGGCGGGGTGTCATGGTCAGTGTTGTCCTAGGTCGTGCGCCAGCACCTCGGCCGACGGGGTCAGGCGCCGGCGGGTGTCGACGGCGATCACTTGCCAATCGACGCGGGAATACTCGTCGAACTTGCGGCGCGCCCGCTCCCGCGCCTTCTCCGGTGCGCCGTGGTGAACGCCTTGCGGCGCATGGGAAATCAGGCCCGGCGGCATCGGGATGCCGTAGAGCGAGCCGCCGTGGAAGAAGGCGATCTCGTCGTAGTCGACGTTGCGGTGATACCACGGCGTGCGCTCGGTGCCCTGGACACCTTCGGCCGGCTTCGGCAGGAAATTCATCACATAGACGCCGGTCGCCTGCATGAACAGGTGCACGGTCGGCGGCAGGTGGACGCTGTCGGAGGTGACGACGTTGTAGTCGGCGATGTTGAACGTGAACGGGAAGTTGTCCCCGCGCCAGCCCTCGACGTCGAGCGGGTTGTGTTGGTAGAACAGCGTCGTCGGCCCGCCTTGCAAAATATCCCGGTGGACGAGCCGGACCTCGTATTCGTCCCGCCCGTCGTCGTCGATCGGCGCCGGGTCGGGGATGGTGGCCTGCGACGGGTCGAACGGGAAGTGCCGGCCCAGCGGCCCGGGCGGCGGCACCCGGAATTCGTCGGTGGCCTCGACCATCAGCATCGTCGTCGGACCGTCGGGGACCTGCCGCCAGGTGCACGCCTTCGGCAGGTAGACCCAGTCGCCGGCGGAATAGCGCAACGGCCCGAACTCGGTCTCCAACAGGCCGTCGCCCTGATGCACGAAGCACAGCAGGTCGCCGTCGACGTGGCGCGCGTAGAACGGCATCGACTCGTGGCGCCGGCTCAACAGGATTCGGCAGTCGGCGTTGCTGAACATCAGCAGGGGACCGCCGTTGGCGTCGGTGGCGTCACTGGGCTTCAGCTCGCTGGAAAGCACGTCGACCGGGCGCAGCGGGCCGACCGACCGATAGGCGGTGGGGTCGTGGCGGCGGTAGAGGTTCGCGGTGCGACCGGTGAACCCGCCCCGCCCCAGCTCGTCGTCCTTGAGGCCGTCGAGGTCGGCATGCAGGCGGCGCGGTGTCTTGCCTTTTCGCAAGTGGACGAAGGATTCCATGGGTGACCCCCGGCTCGGCGGCTACAGTGCGGCTACGAAACTGAAAGTGACATTACTTTTTGTTTCACGGTCACACAAGGGGCCCGGTTTCCCGCCCACGAGACATCATCCTTTGCGAACCGCGCCGGCGTGTCCTCGCAGACGTTTATGTGTCGCCGGTCAGCCGGGGCCCAACGACCGTCAGTCGCGGACGCGCACCACGACCTTGCCCCTGGCCGTGCGGTTCTCCAACGACGCGACCGCGGCGGCCGCCCGGTCGAGGGGATAGACCTCGGGGTTGGGGGCGGCCAGCCGGCCCGAGCTGAGCAGCTCCTCCAGCCCCGCCCACTGCTCGGCCAGCGCGTTCGGGTGCGTCGCCGTCCAGGCGCCCCAGCCCACGCCGACCACGTCGATGTTGTTGAGCAGCAACCGGTTTACCTTCACCGTCGGGATGTCCCCGCCGGTGAAGCCGACGACCAGCAGCCGCCCGCCCGGGGCCAGCGAGCGGAGCGAATCGGTGAACCGGTCGCCGCCGACCGGGTCGAGCACGACGTCGACGCCGCGGCCGCCGGTGAGCTCCTTGACGGCGTCCTTGAAGCCGTCGGCCAGCACCACGTCGGTGGCCCCGGCGGCCGTCGCGACGTCCGCCTTCTCCTCGGTGCTGACGACCGCGATGGTGCGCGACGCCCCCAGCAGCGAAGCCAGCCGGAGCGTCGAGGTCCCGATGCCGCCGGCGGCGCCGTGCACGAGCACCGTTTCGCCCTCGGCCAGCCGGCCGCGCACGGTCAGCGCGAAGTACACGGTCAGGTCGTTGAACAGCAGACCGGCGCCCGCCTCGAAGCTCACGTTGTCGGGGAGCTTGAACACCCGGTCGGGCTGCAGGATCGCGACTTCCGCCATGCCGCCGGACAGCATCGTGAGTCCGACGACCCGGTCGCCGGCCTGCACGTGCGCGCCGTCCGGCGCCGAGCGAACCACGCCGGCGATCTCGGCGCCCAGCACGAACGGCGGCTCGGGGCGGTACTGGTAGAGGCCCCGGGTCAGCAGGGCGTCGGGGAAGGCGGCGCCGGCGGCGTGCACCTCGACGACCACGCCGTCACCCGACGGCTCGTCGACCTCCGCCACCTCGATCGCGTCCGGACCGTCCAGCCGAGTCACCCGTGCAGCGCGCATGGTCGGACAGCCTACTGCCGGCTCAGAAGCCGTCGGCGACCCGCACCACCGCGCGCCCGGTGAACTTGCCGGCGCGCACCTGATCCAGCACCTCGACGACGTCCCGGACGTCGACGTCGCGGCTGAGTGCCTCGAGGTGACGCGGGCGCAGCGAATCACCCAGCAGCGCCCACAGTTTGCGGCGCGGCCCGATCGGCATCTGCACGAGTCCATCCCGAGCAGGGCGATGCCGCGCAGGATGAACGGCATCACGGTGGTGTGCAGCGCCGGCCCGCCGGTGAGGCCGCTGCAGGCCACCGCCCCGCCGTAGTCCACGGCGCTGAGCACGTCGGCCAGCGTCGCGCCGCCGACGCAATCCACCGCGCCCGCCCAGCGCGCCTTGGCCAGCGGCCGCGGCTTGGCGTCGGGATCCTCCGGCAGCCGGCCGATAACCTCGGCGGCGCCAAGCTCTTTCAGCAGTCCGGCCGCGCTCTCCTTGCCGGTGGAGGCGACCACCCGGTAGCCGTTGGCGGCCAACAGGTCGACGCTGACGGAGCCCACGCCGCCGGACGCGCCGGTGACCACGACCGACCCGGACCCGGGTTGCAGGCCCCAGTCGATCAACGCCTGCACGCTCATCGCGGCGGTGAAGCCGGCGGTCCCGATCGCCGCGCCCTCGCGCGGGCTCAACGCGCCGAGCGCGACGACCTGGTCGGCCGGCAGCCGCGCGTATTCGGCGTAGCCGCCGTGGTGGCCGGTGCCGATCGCATACCCGTGGGCCAGCACCTGCTCGCCGACGGCGAAGTCGGGTGATCGCGACTCCACGACCTCGCCCGTCAGGTCGATGCCGGGCACCACGGGGTAGCTGCGCACCACGCCACCGCGTGGGGTCAACGCCAGGGCGTCCTTGTAGTTCACGCTCGAATACAGCACCCGGATCGTCACCTCACCGGGCGGCAGGTCCGACTGGTTCAGCGTCTCGACCGACGCGGTTATCCGGTCACCATCTTCGCGGGCGACGAGCGCTTGAAACGTGTCCATGCCTCGACGCTAACCTCACCGTATGGATTCCTTTCCACTCGGTCGGTTTTCGGTCTCCCGGATCGGGTTCGGCGCCATGCAGTTGCCCGGCCCGAACGTGTTCGGCCCGCCGCGGGACCGCGACGAGGCGCTGGCCGTGCTGCGGCGGGCGGTCGAACTCGGCGTCGACCACATCGACACCGCCCAGTTCTACGGCCCCGACGTGGCCAACGCGCTCATCCGCGAGGCGCTGCATCCCTACCCCGAGAACCTGGCCCTGGTGAGCAAGGTCGGTGGGCGTCGCGACGACAGCGGCGGCTGGCTGCCGGTCGACGCACCGGCCGACCTGCGCCGCGACATCGAGACCAACCTGCGCGCGCTCGGCGTCGACCAACTGGCCGCGGTCAACCTGCGCCTGTTCGAAAGCGACGGGCCGGATCAGCTCTTCGACGACCAGCTTTCGGCCATGATCGAGGCCCGCGACGACGGCCTGATCGGCGGCATCGGGCTGAGCAACGTCAACCGCGAACACCTGCTGCATGCCCTGGACCGCACCGAAATTGCCTGTGTGCAAAACGCTTACAACCTGTTGGACCGGTCGTCGGAGCCCGTGCTGCGTGAGTGCACGGCGCGCGGCATCGCCTTCGTTCCGTTCTTCCCGCTGGGGGCCGCCTTCGTGCAGCCGAACCCGGTGCTCACTCACCGGTCGGTGGTCGACACCGCCGAGCGGATCGGGTGCACGCCGGCGCAGGTCGCGCTCGCGTGGACGCTGAGCGTGGCGCCCAACGTGCTGCTGATCCCCGGCACCTCGTCGGTGCGGCACCTGGAGGAGAACCTGGACGTCGCGTCGATCGAGCTGGACGAGGACACCCGCGGAAGGCTGAACGCGCTGGCTACTTGAGTTCGGCCGACGACAGCCCAAGCAGGCGGCGCGCGACCACCAGCTGCTGGATCTGTTGGGTGCCCTCGAAGATGTCCAGGATCTTGGAGTCGCGGGCCCACTTCTCCAGCATTGACTGCTCGGAATAGCCCGCAGTACCGGCCAATTCGACGGACTTGAGGGTGACGTCGCTGGCCATCCGGCCGGCCTTCGCCTTGCTCATCGACGCCTCTTTGGAGTTGGGGATCTTGTTGTCGGCCTGCCAGGCCGCGCGCAACGCGAGCAGGTAGGCGGCCTCCCAGTCGGCCTCCATCCGCAGGAACTCGGCCGCCGCCGCGCTCTGGACGTGCGACGGCTTGTCATACGAGATCTCCACGCCGGCCTCGGTGAGGATCTTGCGGATCTCCTCGAGCGCGGCGCGGCCGACGCCGATGGCCATGGCCGCCACGATCGGGCGGGTGTTGTCGAAGGTCTCCATCACCCCCGAAAATCCCTTGCCCTCCTCGATTTCCGGGTTGCCGAGTAGGTTCTCCCTGGGGATGCGGACGTTGTCGAACCGGATCGCCGCGGTGTCGGAGCCCTTGATGCCCAGCTTGCGCTCGAGGCGCTCGACGGTGACGCCGGGATGCTCGCGCGGGACGATGAACGACTTGATGGCCGCGCGGCCCTTCGACTTGTCCAGAGTGGCCCACACCACGATGTGGGTGGCGCGCGAACCGGCGGTGACGTAGATCTTTTCGCCGTTGATCACGTATTCGTCGCCGTCCAGCTTGGCGGTGGTGGACACGGCCGCCGAGTCCGATCCGAAGCCCGGCTCGGTGATGGCCATCGCCGCCCAAACCTTGCCCAGGCGTTCCAGCTGTTCTTCGGTGGCGACGGCGGAGATGGCCGCGTTGCCCAGCCCCTGGTAGGGGACCGACAACATCATCGCGACGTCGCCCCAGCAGGCCTCCAGCGTCTGCAGGAGCGCCGCCATGTTGGCGCCGTTGTGGTTTTGGTCCCTGTCCTTGTTCTCGTCGCCGAGCTTGTCGGCCCCGGCGAATTCGATCGATTCCGAGGCGCCCGCGAACAGGTTGTACAGCGTGTCCAGCTCGACGGGGTAGGCGTGTTCCTTGAGGTCGTACTTGCGGGCGATCGGCCGCATCAGCTCCGCCGCGCCCTGATGGGTCTTCACGGCTACCGCTTGCAGCTTGCGGGGCAGTTCCAGATTGATTGCCATGATTGGTCTTTCAGTTCGAGTGGACTAGCGGTCTAGATGACGACGACGCCCTCGGCCACGCCGATGGCCCGCAGGTCGCGATACCAGCGCTCGACCGGGTGTTCTTTGGTGAAGCCGTGGCCGCCGAGCAGCTGCACGCCGTCCAGGCCGATCTGCATGCCCTTGTCGGCGCCCAGCCGCTTGGCCAGCGCCGCCTCGCGAACGAAGGGCAGGCCCTGTTCGGCACGCGCGGCGCCGCGCCAGGTGATCAGCCGCAGCCCGTCCAGCTCGATGGCGATGTTGGCGCACATGAACGCCACGGCCTGGCGATGGGCGATCGGCTCGCCGAAAGCCTCGCGCTCCTTGACGTAGGGCACCACGTAGTCGAGCACCGCGTGCGAGGTGCCCACCGCCAGCGCCGCCCAGCCGAGCCGGGACAGCGCGATCGCCTCGGAGTAGTCCTGGTCCGTTGCCTCGTCTTCGCCGAGCCGCGCGCTCAGGGGGACCGTGACGCCGGAGAGCTCCACGTGCCCCAGGGCCGCCGCGCGGACGCCCATGCTCGGATCCGGCTTGACGGTGAGGCCTTTCGTCGACGACTCGACGATGAACAGGGCCGGCTTGCCCTCCAGCTGGGCGCCGACGACGAACAGCTCCGCGTCGGCGGCCGCCGGGACCAACGACTTCACGCCGTCGAGGCGGTAGCCGCTGGGGGTGCGCACCGCGGTGGTCGCCAGGCGGGTGGGGTCGAACAGCGGTTGCGGCTCGGCGATCGCGACGCAGGCCTGCGGGACGTTCTCGCCGGCGAACTCGGGCAGATAGGTGGCCTGTTGGTCCGCGCTGCCCCAGTGGGTCAGCGCGGAGGCGACGCCGCCGGGGGCCAGGATCGGCAGCGCGAGACCCATGTCGCCGTAGGCGAGCGCCTCGGCCACCAGCACGTTGGTCACGCTGGAGCGGTGGGCGGCGATGCCCTCGAAGTCCTCGGGGATGTTGATCGCCGTGATGCCCAGCTCGGCGGCCTTGGCGATCAGATCGGCCGGGTAGGTCGCCGCCTCGTCGGCATCGGGTGCCGCGGGCCGCAGCACCTCCTCGGCGAACTCGTTGAGCGTCTCGACGATCATCTTCTGGTCGTCGTCGGGCGTCAGGTCGAAATAGTCCTTGCCGCTCGACTTGAGCCGGGTGGGTCCGCTGCGCACGTTTTGCAGCCGCTTGAACTGCCGGGAGGCGGCGGCGGCGGTGGAGAAGACGGTCTTGGTGCCGTACTGCAGGCCCCGGTTGACCGGGTCACGCAGCCGGTACTTGTCCAGGAACTCCTGACCCATCAGCGGGGTGAGCAGCGCGATGGCGATGTCGACGCCCGTGCGCTTGTGCGGTTGCAGCCCGACCCCACTGGGATGGTCTTTGCGCTTCTGGCGGGCGCGGGCGGATTTCGAAGTCTTCGGTGAACCGGAACGCGTGTCGGTCATGTCGGCAGCCTGTAGTAGTTGGGGCAGTGCGGATGACCCGATCTTACTCCGGAGTAAGATCACAGAGAACACTTGTTAACTAATTCACAGGACCAGCGACTCGAGCACGCGGTCGTGCAGCGGACCGTTGGTCGCCACGGCGCTGCCGCGGTGGGGTCCGGCGACGCCGTCCAGGCCGGTCATCGTCCCGCCCGCCTCGCGCACCAGGATGTCCAGCGCGGCGAGGTCCCACACGGAGACCTCGGGTTCGGCGGCGATGTCGACGGCCCCCTCGGCCACCAGGCAATAGGACAGGAAGTCGCCGAAGGCGCGCACCCGCCACACGGCGTCGGTCAGGGCGATGAAGCGCTCGCGCAGGCCCCGCTGCGCCCAGCCGGACAGGCTGGAGAAGGACAGGCTGGCCGAATCCAATTGCGCCACCGAGGAAACCGACAGGGGGCGCGGCGGTGCGCCGTTCACGGAGACGAACGCGCCGCGGCCGCGCGCAGCCCACCAACGACGCTGCAGCGCGGGCGCGCTGACGACGCCGACCGTGGGCACCCCGTCGTCGAGCAACGCGATCAGGCTGGCCCACACCGGCACGCCGCGCACGAAGTTCTTGGTGCCGTCGATGGGGTCGATGATCCACTGCCGTCCGGCGAAGGTGGTGGTTCCGCCGAACTCCTCGCCGACGATGCTCTCACCCGGCCGCTCGCGTCCCAGCGCCTCGCGCAGGTCGGTCTCCACCGCGCGGTCGGCGTCGGTGACCGGGGTCAGGTCCGGTTTGGTGTCGACGCGCAGGTCGAGCGCCCCGAACCGGGCCGAGGTGAGCGCGTCCGCGCGGTCGGCAAGCGCCAGTGCCAGCGTCAGATCGTCTCGGCTCATGACGCAGTCCTACCATGGCCTGGTGTGGGAATTCGGTGTGCTGCTCGTGCTGGTGGCCGTGTTGGCGGTCTTCCTCGCCCAGCGGTTCCTGCCCCGCGGCCCCCGCGGCGAGGTGCTGAACGGCACGCTGCTGGTGACCGGGGTGAGCCCGCGGCCGGAGGCCACCGGTGAACAGTTCGTCACCGTCTCGGGGGTGATCAACGGACCCACCGTCAGCGAGCACCCGGTGTATCAGCGCATGGCGGTCGACGTCGACCACTGGCCGACCATGGGTCAGTTGTTTCCCGTGGTGTATTCGCCGAAGAATCCCGACAATTGGAGGTTCGCGCCGCCCGAGCCGCCCCCGGGATGACCGCGACGGCCGTGATCAGCCTCGGTGATTGAGGTTGTCGACCACGCCCTGTAGCACCTCCGGATGCCGCAGGAACGGCGTGATGATGTCCACCGGCAGCGGGAAGACGACGGTCGAATTCTGATCCGCTCCCAGTTCCAACAGCGTTTGCAGGTAACGCAATTGCAGCGAGGCGGGGCTCTTGGACAGCGTCTCCGCCGCTTCACGCAGCTCCTCGGAGGCCTGCAGTTCCCCGCGGGCGTTGATCACCTTCGCGCGGCGTTCGCGTTCGGCCTCGGCCTCGCGGGCCATCGCCCGCTGCATCGACTCGGGGATCTCCACGTCCTTGATTTCCACGACGCGGACCTGGACGCCCCACGGTTCGGTCTGTTTTTCGATGATCGTGCGCAGGTCGCTGTTGAGGTCCTCGCGGTGGGCCAGCAGGGTGTCCAGGTCCGCGCGGCCGAGCAGCGAACGCAGCGTCGTCTGGGCGATCTGCGAGGTGGCCACCGCGTAGTTCTCCACCGCCAGGATCGCCTTCAGCGGCTCCATGACTTGGAACATGACGACGGCGTTGACCCGGGCCGGCACGTTGTCGCGGGTGATCACCTCCTGCGGCGGAATGGTCAGCGTCACCAACCGCTGGTCCACTCGAATCATCTTGTCCACGAAGGGGATCAGAAACCGTAGCCCGGGACCGTACAGCGGGCGCGCATGCCCCATCCGGAAGACGACGCCGCGTTCGTACTCGCGCAGCACGGCCAGCGACCACATCGCGAGCACGGCAGACGTGACGATCGCGGCGATGACGACGACGATCACAGCGGCAGTCATGTTGTCTTGCCCTCCTTGCCTTCCCAGCTGCCCCAGCGCGTGGAGTACCTGTCTACCGCCGCGGCCGCCCGGTCCTCGAGGGCCGTGCGGTGCGGCAGGTGTGCCGGCGCGTTGGCCGGGGTGTTCCAGAGGTGGCGGACCAGCGGAAGCCCGAGCAGCGCCACCACCAGGACGGTGCCCGCCAGAACCAGCACGTCGGCGCCCGAGTGGTTGGCCACCATCGTGGCCAGGGGCAGCACGATGCCGAAACCGGCCACGCAACAGGCGATCCCGCGGTGGAATCGGCCGGCGTCCGAGTGCGGCCACGGGTCCACCTCGCGGCTGATCTCCCGGCCGTGTTCGGATGTGGTGCAGCCGGATTTGACGGGGCAGCTGTTGCACACCACCGGCAGGGCGCGATAGCGCATGACCCGGTGCCGCGGGTCGAACGAGGTCGGCCAGAGCCAGTGGTCCTGCGGGCACACCCAGGCGTCATGGTCGGGCCGGTAGGTGAATTGGCCCGTGCGCCACCGTGCCGCGCGGGCCGACGCCCGTCGGGCCATCGAGTCGAAGCTCCACCCGATGGCCAGCAGGGCAAGCGAATACCCCGCGATGAGCCATACGGTGGCGGCCGGTTGGGACACCCGTCAGTCCTTCGCCGACACCGTGGCGCCGCTCTCCGGCTCGGCCGGCGCTTCGACGTACAGCGGGTGCTCGGGCAACTCTTGCACCGTGGAGCCCGTGCGGAAGTGCCGCAACGCGGTCCAGGCGATCCAGACGAACGGCAGCACACCGCCGACGATCAGGATGATGTCGCCCGGCATCCGCAGCCATTCGATCACCGCGTTGCCGGGTCTGGTGATGTAGCCCAGCGAACGAGCCTCGAAGTAGCCGTCACTGACCGAGTGGTAGAGCTGCAGGACGCCCAGCGGCAACAGGGTGACGAACACCATCCATGCGAGCCCAATGTTCATGCACCAGAACGAGGTTCGAGCCAACTTTTCCGGCCATTTGTCGGCCGGGATCACGTAGCGGAAAGCGAACATGGCCAGGCCGACGGCGAGCATGCCGTAGACCCCCATCATCGCGCCGTGGGCGTGGTTGGCGGTCAGCGCGGTGCCGATTTGGTAGTAGGACACGATCGGCAGGTTGATCAGGAAGCCGAAGATGCCGGCCCCCAAAAAATTCCAGAATCCGACGGCGACCAAAAACATCACCGCCCAGCGATGCGGGAAGGGGTTGGCGTCGCCCGACTGCTGGCGCGAACCCAACTGCAGGAACGCCCACGCCTCGACGGTGAGGAAGGTCAACGGAATGACCTCGGCCGCCGAGAAGAACGCGCCCAGCGCCATGTGTTCCACCGGGGTGCCCGAGAAGTACAGGTGGTGCATGGTCCCGATGACGCCGCCCGCGGAGTACAGGATGACGTCGAGGAAGATCACGCCCAGCGCGATCCGTTCGCGCACCACCCCCAGCAACACGAACATGTAGGCCACCATCACGGTGGTGAACAGCTCGAGGAAGTCCTCCACCCACAGGTGCACCACCCAGAACCGCCAGAATTCGGCGACGGTGTAATGCGTGCCGCTGCTGGCCAATAGCCCGACGGTGTAGAACGCCGGAATCGCCAGTCCGGAGAAGAAGAACAACCAGGGCATGTTCATCTTCGATTCGCCTTTGAGCCGGGCACGCATGCCCCGGAAGATGATCGCGATCCACACGAACATGCCGATGATCAGCAGGATCTGAAACAGCCGCGGCAGGTCGAGATACTCCCACTGCTGGGAGAAAAACCCGTGCGGGATCACGCCGTAGATCGAAAGCGCCTCGCAGATCAGCGAACCGAACACCACCACCGCGACCGCGCCCAGCAGCACGTAGGCCAGCAGGCCCTGACGGCGCGGCTCGCGGCGGGCGATGAACGGCACCAGGAAGATGCCACCGGCCAGAAATGCCGCCGCGGTCCAGAACAATGCCAGTTGCACATGCCACGTGCGGGCCAAGTTGTACGGCAGGACACGGGCCAGGTCCAGTCCGAAGAAGTTCGACAGGTCGGCCCGGTAGTGCTCGGCCGCCGCACCCAGCAGCGTCTGCGCCAGGAACAACACCGACACGATGGCGAAGAACCAGATGGTGGCCCGTTGCGCCGGCGTCAGGCTCACCTCGCCCGGCTGGCGGAAGGACAGCGTGGATCCCTCGGCGCCGTGCCAGCCGACCTTCTGGCTCCAGCGCCCGTACACGGCGAACATGACGCCGATGCCGCCGAGCAACGCGATGAGCGACAGCGCCGACCACACGATCACGGGCGCGGTCGGGCCGTTGTCGACGCGTGGCTCGGCCGGCCAGTTGTTGGTGTAGCTGTACTTGTGGCCCGGGCGTTCGGCCGCGCCCGCCCAGGCAGTCCAGGCGAAGAACGCCGTCAGGTCGTGGATCTGCGCCTTGTCGGTGATGCTGTGCGGCAGCAGTCCGTATTTCGTCGAGTTCTCGCCGAAGTAGGCGGCGTAGTGGCCTTGGATGTGGTCGAACGCCGCGGCTTGCCGGTCGGTGAACACCAACGTCTTGGTTTCGGGGTTGTAGCGGTTGGTGCGGAACTCGGTGACGACCCGGTCGCGCGGATCGGCCATCCCCCGGGCCCGCAGCTGCGCCGCGACGTCCTGCGTCGCCATCCGCAGGTATTCGGCGGTGTAGTCGGGCCCCAGGTATGCGCCGTGCCCGAGCACCGAGCCGTACTCCATCAGGCCCCGGGCCTGGTACAGCTCCTGTCCCCGGGTGATGTCGTCACCGGTGAACAGCACCTGCCCCGACTCGTTGACCACCTTGTCCGGCATCGGCATCGACGCCGTGTACGTGCGATAGGCCAGGATGCCCATGACCAGGAAGCCGAAGATCATGACCAGGGCGACGCCCTGGATCCAGCCCTTGCCGACCAGGGGCTGCGAGGACGCCTGTTGAGCGGTCTGTTGAGCGGCCATAGACGAGTCTCCCGTCCTGAAACGATGGGTCGTGGTCCCGTTGTCCAACTGCGCGAACAGCTTGTATTCGGTTGTCGTCGCGGCGAAAGGCGATTTCGCCGTCGCCGGTGCCTGAGGGCCAATGGCAGCAATTTCGGGACCAATGCCCCTGGGGGAGAGGCGTTTCCCGGCCCTAACGTGATGGCTGAGCGACGTGAAGTTGCCCGCCTACAGCTCAGCAGAGGAGACAGCGATGAGCAATAGCCATCCGGCTCCAGGTGTCGTCGTGGGCGTGGACGGATCGAAGGCGGCCGAGCAGGCGGCCCTGTGGGCGATCGACGAGGCGGTCAGCCGAGACATCCCGATGCGACTGGTCTACGTCGTCGATCCGCGGGACGCGGCCACCCCCAGTGCCTGCGAGGCGCGGCTTGCCGCCGCACGGACGGCGCTGGCCGACGCCCACCGGGCCGTGGACGCCGCCGGCGCCCCCGTCAAGGTCGAAACCGACATCGTGTGCGGGCGGCCGCTCACCAAGCTGCTGGAGGAGTCGAGGTCGGCGGCCATGATGTGCATCGGTTCGATCGGACTCAAGCACGCCCGTCATGGCGCAACCTCCGTCGCGACCGCGTTGGCCCGCTCCGCGGGGTGCCCGGTCGCGGTGATCCATCAGCCGGCCAGGCGGTCGGCGGCCCCGAAGGTCGACAGCGTCCTGGCCGAGGTCGACAACGGCGTGGTGCTGCGGCACGCGTTCGAGGAGGCGAGGCTGCGCGGAGCCGGTCTGCGGGCCCTCTGGGTATGCCGGGGCGAGGACCAGCGTGACGCCGACGAGGGGACGAGCTCGGCCCGCGCGCAATTGAGTCGACGGCTGGCGCGGTGGACGCGGTTGTATCCCGACGTGCGGGCGGAGCCGGTCATCGTGCGCGGCAGTGTGCAGCAGTACCTGCGCGCCCACCCGGAAGCGGGCTTGTTGCTGGTCACCGACCCTCATGCCAACGACGATCTGTGCAACGGCGGGCATTCCGTGCTGGCGATCCGGTCGAGCAACCTGTGAATCTGGACGCGCCCGAGCTGCCCGCCACCGGCGCGTCGTGATCAGCCGTGGCTGATCCGCAGCAACTCGGCGAGGTTGGGCAGCTTGACGCGGGGTCGCCCGTGCGGCTCACCGGCGGCACGCTCGTGACGGTCGATGATCTGCCAATGCGCGGAGGTCACCAGCTTGGGCTGGCGTGACGCCAGCCAGTCGGCCAGCTTGTCGGCGTGGTCGTCGGGGAAATCCGCCAGCCCGTCTTTCGCGCGGTCCAGGTCGGCCAGCAGGGTGTCGACGGTCTCCTGGGAGTCCTTCTTGTTGGTGCCGATGACACCGGTCGGTCCCCGCTTGATCCAGCCCACGACGTATTCGTTGCGGCTGCCCTCCACCCGGCCAACGGCGTTGGGGATGGTCGCGGTCCTGTCGTCGAACGGCAGCCCCGGAGTGGGCACGCCGCGGTAACCGACGGACCGCACCACCAGTTGAACCGGCAGCTCCTCGCGCTCGCCGGTGTCCTTGGCCGACACCCGCCCGTTCGCGTCGGTGACCAGTTCGTTGCGGCCCAGCACGATGCTCTGCACCCTGCCGTCGCCCTTGATCTCGATCGGTGAAGTCATGAACCGGAACACGATTCGACGATGGCCGGGCCGTGGCGCGCGTGCGGCGTAATCGCGCAGCACCTTGATGTTCAGCTTCGTCGTCTTGTCCGCGGCGGCCTCGTCCTCCTCGGTGATGCCCTCCAGCTGCGCCGGATCGACGATCACGTCGACCCCGTCTAGGTCTGCCAGCTCGCGCAACTCCAGCGTGGTGAAGGCGGTCTGCAGCGGCCCCCGCCGGCCGAGGATCACCACCTCCTCGACGCCGCAGGGCCGCAGCGACTCCAGCGCGTGGTCGGCGATGTCGGTGGCCCCGAGCACGTCGGGATCGGTGACCAGGATGCGTGCCACGTCGAGGGCCACGTTGCCGTTGCCGACGACCACGGCCCGGGCGCCCGAGAGGTCGGGCGTCGCCTCCTCGAAGTTGGGGTGCGCGTTGTACCAGCCGACGAAGTCGACGGCGGCGACGCTGCCCTGCAGCTCCTCACCGGGAATGTTGAGCGCGCGGTCGGACTGCGCCCCGATCGCGTAGACGACGGCGTCGTAGCGTTCCGCCAGCTCGGCGGTCTGCACGTGTTCCCCCACCACCACGTTGCCGAAGAACCGGAAGCGGGGATCCTCGGCGGTCTTCTCGAACTGCTTGCTGATCGACTTGATCTTCGGGTGGTCGGGCGCGACGCCCGAGCGCACCAGCCCCCACGGGGTCGGCAACATCTCCAGCATGTCGACCGCGACATCGATGTCCTCGGCGGCGTCGGCCGCCTTGAGCAGGGATGACGCGGCGAAGAATCCCGACGGTCCGGAGCCGACGATGGCAACGTGGTATGGGCGCATACTCGACCTTCTATTCGTGCCCGGTTGGCGCCGGGGGCTCCCGAAACAGGCCGGCGCGCAACGCGGGGTGCACATGATCGTGACTCGATGCTAAACGCATGACCGCTGGTCGTGGCCCGAGCACTCGCCGGGAGCCGGGGCGCTTGGCGGGCCCCGGTAACGTTGTCCGCTGTGGAACCCGACCGTCAAGCCGACATCGCCGCCCTTGACTCCACCCTGACCACGGTGGAGCGGGTGCTCGATGTGGACGGTCTGCGCAGCCGCATCGAAAAGCTCGAACACGAGGCGTCCGATCCCCAGTTGTGGGATGACCAGAGCAACGCGCAGCGGGTGACCAGCCAGTTATCCCACGCCCAGGGGGAACTGCGTCGCATCGAAGAGCTCAGGCAGCGGCTCGACGATCTCCCGGTGCTTTACGAGCTCGCGGCCGAAGAGGACGCGGCCGACGCGCTCGCCGAGGCGGACGCCGAGCTCAAGGCGCTGCGGGCCGATATCGAGGCCACCGAGGTGCGCACCCTGCTCTCGGGCGAGTACGACGAGCGTGAGGCGCTGGTCACCATCCGCTCGGGCGCGGGCGGGGTGGACGCCGCCGACTGGGCCGAGATGCTGATGCGGATGTACCTGCGGTGGGCCGAGCAGCACAAGTATCCCGTCGAGGTGTTCGACACCTCCTACGCCGAGGAGGCGGGCATCAAGAGCGCGACGTTCGCGGTGCACGCCCCGTTCGCCTACGGCACATTGTCCGTCGAGCAGGGCACCCATCGGCTGGTGCGGATCAGTCCGTTCGACAACCAAAGTCGACGGCAGACGTCGTTCGCCGAAGTCGAGGTACTGCCGGTGGTGGACACCACCGATCACATCGACATCCCGGAAGGCGATGTCCGCGTTGATGTTTACCGCTCCAGCGGACCCGGCGGCCAGTCGGTGAACACCACCGACTCGGCGGTTCGTTTAACCCACATCCCAACGGGTATCGTCGTGACTTGCCAGAACGAAAAATCGCAACTGCAGAACAAGATTTCGGCGATGCGGGTGCTTCAGGCAAAGTTGTTGGAGCGCAAGCGTTCCGAAGAACGCGCGGAGCTGGACGCCCTCAAGGGTGAAGGCGGCAGTTCATGGGGCAACCAAATGCGCTCCTACGTCCTGCACCCGTACCAGATGGTCAAGGACCTGCGGACCGAGTACGAAGTCGGCAATCCGGCGGCCGTCCTGGACGGAGACATCGACGGGTTCCTGGAAGCGGGAATCCGGTGGCGCAATCGAAAAGATGACAGCTAACACAACTCTTCTCGCCTCGCCCGCCACGATAAACGCCCTGGGCTGGCACGCCTTTTGGCGTGGCGAAATCGGGCAGTGGATCATCACCCGCGGTCTGCGGATCGCGATGGTGCTGATCGCGGCGGTGCTGGCGGCCCGGTTCGTCAACTGGGTGGCGCAGCAGGTGACCCGTCGGGTCAGCCTGGGCTTCGCCGCGAGCGACGCGCTGGTCCCCTCCGAAGCGTCCAAGCACCGCCAGGCCCTGGCCTCGGTGATCTCCTGGGTGTCGGTGGTCATCATCGGAATCTGGGTCATGATGCAGATTGCCGACGTGCTGCAGTTCTCGGTCGGGGGGCTGGTCGCGCCGGCCACCGTCGTCGGCGCCGCGCTGGGTTTCGGCGCGCAGCAGCTGGTGAAGGACCTGCTGTCCGGCTTCTTCATCCTCGCGGAGCGGCAGTACGGCTTCGGCGACCTGGTCACCCTGACCGTCGTGGCGGCCACCGAGGCCAGCGGCACCGTCGAGAACGTCACGTTGCGGGTGACGCGGCTGCGCTCAGCGGACGGCGAGGTGCTGACCATCCCCAACGGCCAGATCGTCAAGGTGGTCAACCTGTCCAAGGACTGGGCGCGCGCGGTGGTCGACATCCCCGTGTCCACCAGCGCCGACCTGAACCGGGTCAACGAGGTCTTGCACCAGGAATGCGACCGCGCCATGGACAACCCGCTGCTCGGGGACCTGCTGCTGGACGCCCCCACCGTCATGGGCGTGGAGAGCATCGAGCTCGACACCGTCACGCTGCGCCTGGTGGCCCGGACCCTGCCCGGCAAGCAGTTCGAGGCCGGCCGGCAGTTGCGCGTCCTGGTCATCCGCGCGCTGGCCCGCGTCGGCATCGTGACCTCGGCGGACGCGACGGTGGGCCTGGTGGAGGACCCGGCCGTGCCCGCCGCGCAGGCCGCCGAAGGGCGGACCGACGATGACGTCAAGGGCGCGGTGCAGCAGCGTTGAAGTTCACCCTGAGCCTCTTCGAGAAGCGCAGCGATGACTCGGCCGCCGACCGTCGCTGGCCCCACTACATGTTCGGCGGGCGGGTCCGCACGTCGACCCTCGTGCTGATCGTCGCCTTCTTCGCCGTGTGGTGGGTCTATGACACCTACCGGCCGGAACCGGCGCCCAAGCCCCCGGCGCAGCAAGTCGTGCCGCCGGGCTTCGTACCCGACCCGAACTACACGTGGGTGCCGCGCAGCCGCGTGCAGCTGCCGCCGCCCACCGCCACCTACACGCCGACCCCGACGAGCACGCCGCCGCCACCGCCCCCACCTCCGGTGACGACGACCACGACGCCGCCACCGGGCCAGCTGCCGCAGCTGCCGTGCCTGCTGCCGCCGCCCTTCTGCCCGTCCAGCACCACCCCGGCCACACCGCCGCCCCAGCTACCGCAGCCGGGGCCCGGACCGGCGCCCAGTTCGCCCCCGCCGGCCAGTTGACTTGGCTTGCCAGCGAAATTCACGGCTACACTGGCGTGCCGTGATGATCACCCTTGACCATGTCAGCAAGAAGTACAAAGCGTCGGCGCGCCCGGCGTTGGACGACGTCAACGTCAAAATCGACAAGGGTGAGTTCGTCTTCCTGATCGGCCCGTCGGGCTCCGGCAAGTCGACGTTCATGCGGCTGCTGCTCGGCGAGGAGAACCCGACCACCGGCGACATCCGGGTGTCGAAGTTCCACGTCAACAAGTTGCGCGGCCGGCACGTGCCGAAGCTGAGGCAGGTGATCGGGACGGTGTTCCAGGACTTTCGCCTGCTGCAGCAAAAGACGGTGTACGAGAACGTCGCCTTCGCCCTGGAAGTGATCGGCAAACGGACCGACGCGATCAACCGGGTGGTGCCCGAGGTGCTCGAGACCGTCGGCCTGTCCGGCAAAGCCAACCGCCTGCCGCACGAGTTGTCCGGCGGCGAGCAGCAACGCGTGGCGATCGCGCGCGCGTACGTCAACCGGCCCCTGGTTCTGCTGGCCGACGAGCCGACTGGCAATCTCGACCCGGATACCAGTAAGGACATCATGGATTTGTTGGAGCGGATCAACCGCACGGGCACGACGGTGTTGATGGCGACGCACGACCACCACATCGTCGACTCGATGCGTCAGCGCGTGGTGGAGCTGTCGTTGGGGCGGCTGGTGCGCGACGAGCAGCGCGGCATCTATGGGATGGACCGCTAAGTGCGCTTTGGCTTCCTGTTCAACGAGGTCCTGACCGGTCTTCGCCGCAACGTCACGATGACGGCCGCGATGATCCTCACCACGGCCATCTCCATCGGCCTCTTCGGTGGCGGTTTGCTGGTGGTCCGGTTGGCCGACAACTCGCGGGAGATCTATCTCGACCGCGTCGAGACGCAGGTGTTCCTCACCGACGACATCTCGGCGAACGACGCGACGTGCGCATCCGCCCCGTGTAAAGCGCTGCGGGACAAGATCGATGCGCGCCAAGACGTCAAATCGGTGCGCTTCGTCAACCGGCAGGACGCCTACAGCGACGCGATCAAGAAGTTCCCCGAGTTCAAGGACGTGGCCGGCAAGGAATCGTTTCCCGCGTCGTTCATCGTCAAGTTGAACAATCCCGAACAGCACGCGGACTTCGACGCCGCGATGCAGGGCCAGCCCGGCGTGCGCAGCATCCTCAACGAAAAGGATTTGATCGACCGGCTGTTCGCCGTGCTGGACGGTTTGCGGGACGCCGCGTTCGCGGTCGCGCTGGTGCAGGCGGTGGGGGCCATCCTGCTGATCGCCAACATGGTCCAAGTCGCGGCGTACACGCGCCGCACCGAAATCGGGATCATGCGGCTGGTCGGCGCCAGCCGCTGGTACACCCAGCTGCCGTTCCTGGTGGAGGCGATGCTGGCCGCGGCCATCGGAGTGGCCATCGCCGTCGTCGGCCTGATCCTGGTGCGCGCGTGGTTCCTGGACAACGCGCTGAGCCAGTTCTACCAAGCTCATCTGATCGCGAAGGTCGACTATGCCGACATCCTCTACATCTCGCCGTGGCTGTTTTTGCTCGGTGTGTCGATGGCCGGCCTGACCGCCTACGCGACGTTGCGCCTCTACATCCGGCGGTAGCTGTGGCGAAAGATCCCGGCCGGGCCAAGGGGGCGGGCGGCAAACGTGGCAGCAAACAGATTGTGGCCACCAATCGCAAAGCGCGGCACAACTATTCGATCCTCGAGGAGTTCGAGGCCGGAGTGGCTCTACAGGGCACGGAGGTCAAAAGCCTGCGTGCGGGGCACGCGTCCCTGACGGACGCGTTCGCAACCGTCGACGACGGCGAAGTGTGGTTGCGTAACCTGTACATCCCCGAGTACCGGCACGGTAGCTGGACCAACCATGAACCCCGTCGCAACCGAAAGTTGTTGTTACATAGGCAGCAAATCGACCGCCTGGTCGGCAAGATACGAGATGGTAACCTCGCGCTCGTGCCGATGTCTCTGTATTTCTCGGAGGGGAAGGTCAAGGTGGAGCTCGCATTAGCGCGCGGCAAGCGAGCGCACGACAAGCGTCAGGACATGGCCCGCCGCGATGCCCAGCGTGAGGTGGTCCGTGAATTGGGTCGCCGAGCCAAGGGCATGAGCTGATTTGATCGGGGCCGCTTACGCCCAGCTGTCTGCCGTCACGTACGGAGTCAGCGATTTTGTCGGCGGTGTAGCCGCCCGACGGGTGGCCGCGCTGCGCGTGATGCTGGTGGTCTATCCGATCGAGACATTCTTGCTGGGCGGGCTGGCGCTCGCCGTCGGCGGGCCCATCTCGCGGGGCGCGATCTTCTGGGGCTGCCTGTACGGCGTCGGGATGGCGGTCGGCATGTGGGCGTTCTTCGCCGCGCTGGGGGCCGGGCCGATCTCGGTCGTCTCGCCGTTGGCGGCGGTGCTCAACGCGGCGGTGCCGGTGGCCGTCGGCGTGACGCTGGGGGAGCGGCCGGGGCCGGGCGCCTCGGTGGGCGTCGTGCTGGCCCTGATCGCGGTCATGCTGGTGAGCCGGGAGGCCACCGCCCAAGGCGTCACGCCCTACCGATTCACGCCGAAGGTGGCGTGGCTGACGCTGCTGGCGGGCTCGGCGATGGGGCTGAACCTGGTGTTCCTGCACCAGGCCCCGCACGCCTGCAAGCTGTGGCCGCTGGTCTTCGCCCGCCTCGCGGCCACCGTGGTGATCTTCGTGATGGCGGCGGCCAGCAACAACCTGCGGGCGCCGCGCGGGAAGCCGCTGAAGCTGGCGTGGGCTGTGGCGGTGCTGGACATCTGCGCCAACGTCACCATGCTCCTGGCGCTGCACACGTGGCTGCTCTCGCTGGCCAGCATCCTGATCTCGCTCTACCCCGCGGCCACCGTCGTCCTGGCGATGGTCGTGCTGCGCGAGCGGCTGACCCGCTGGCAGGGATTCGGCATGGTGATGGCCATGGGATCCGTGGCGATGATCGCCGCCAGTTGACGGCTGTGCTTGCCGAGCGGAAAAGTGACCGGCCTACTATCCGAAGATGGCCGATCGCCCCGTAACCAAGCTGGATAAGTCCGAGGTCCTCACTGGTCTGTTCGCGGTGTGGGACGACATCGCCGCGCTGCTGGATGGGTTGCCGGAGCCCGAGTGGCAGGCGGCCAGCCCGCTGCCCGGCTGGGACGTCAAGGCGCTGGTGGCGCACATGATCGGCACCGAATCCTTTCTCGCCGGGGTCCCCGCTCCCCAGCCCGACATCGACGTCTCGACGCTCGAGCATGTCCGCAACGACATCGGCGTGATGAACGAGTGCTGGGTGCGCTACCTGGCCGCCGAATCCGGCGCCGACGTGCTCAAACGGTTCAGGGACATCACCGACGACCGGCGCAAGGCGCTCACACAGATGCCCGCCGAGGAGTGGGACGCCGTGACGATGACGCCGGTGGGCCCCGAGAGCTACGGGCGGTTCATGCGGGTCCGGGTGTTCGACTGCTGGATGCACGAGCAGGACATCCGCGTTGCGCTGGGGCGCCCGTCGGCCGACGACCAGCTGGCCGGGCCCCCGTCGGAACTCTCCCTCGACGAGATCGCCGGCACCATGGGCTACGTGGTGGGCAAGCGGGCCAAGGCGCCCGAGGGGTCGCGGGTCTTGTTCGACCTGACCGGCCCGCTCAGCCGCAGCATCCGCATCAGCGTCGACGGCCGGGCCCAGCTGGTCGAGGACTTCGGCGGGCTGGACCCGACGGTGACGATCCGGTTGGACGGGCTGCAGTTCACCCGGCTCGCCGGCGGGCGGCCGATGTGCCCGAGGCGGTCGCAGGACGTCGACCTGGGCGGCGACGGGGACGTCGCCGGGCGGATCGTCGAGAACCTGAACTTCGTGATCTGATCGCGGCCCCGAACCGGAACATAACCGCGTGGCCCGGCGTTGATAGCGGCGTACCATTGATTGTCCTGCCGAAAATCGGCGGGGGCGCGAGGGGCTGAAAGGTTTCGACATCGCGCATCGAATCAAGGGAAGCGTGCCGGTGCAGGCAAGAGACCACCGTAAGCGTCGTTGCAACCAATTAAGCGCCGATTCACATCAGCGCGACTACGCTCTCGCTGCCTAAGCGACAGCTAGTCCGTCAGACCGGGAAAGCCCTCGACCCGGAGCCTGGCGTCAGCTAGAGGGATCAACCGATGAGTTCGGTCGCGGGACTCATCGGGACACCAACAGCGACTGGGATCGTCATCCTGGCTAGTCCGCGTGACCAGGAGATCCGAGCAGAGGCATAGCGGACTGCGCACGGAGAAGTCTTGAGGGAATGCCGTTGGACCCGGGTTCGATTCCCGGCAGCTCCACAGAGAATGTGCTGTTCAAAGCGGTTATTGGGCATGAGCCGCGACCGCGTCGCGAGACCCGTGGGTGGATCACTCCTGGGGTGAGCGGCTTTAATCGATGTCACGTTGTGCACGCCCGACACCGCATCACGAGTCGCGTTGCCGGGATCATTACCGGTGAACTTGGGTGCTGAACTTTGCGGCCAGAACGAGGAGCTTCCGTGACCTATCGCCGTCTTGCCTGGGCGCTCGGCGCGATGGTGGCGGCGACCGTCATTCCCGCCACGGCCCACGGCGCGCCGCCGACGAAGTGCCTGACCAACACCCCCAAGGGCAAGCAGGTCTACGTGCCCTGCGACCTGCTCAACGCCGGCGCCAATTTCCCGCCGGGGCAGCGGTGTCCTCCACCGATCGAGCAGTACCCGAAAGATGTGGCCGAGTGGTGTGGCGAAGGCCGGGGCCTGGCGACCACCACGCCCGCGAGTCCGACCAGCCCGACTAACTCGACGAGCCAGACGAGTCCCACCAGCGCGACGAGCACGACAAGCACCACGAGCGCGACAACACCGACGAGCCCCACAAGCCCGACCACTCCGACCAGCCCGACGAGCCCGACCACCCCGACCACGCCGACCACCCCGTCGGCCCCGGGCCATCCACGGTGACGCGGGGAACCACGTGAGCCACGACAGCTCGCCGAGGGGCCGCGCATCCGGCAGGCCGACGCGCCGGGCCGCTGCCGTGGGAGCCGTCGCCCTCGCGCTGGTCGCCGGGTGCTCGCGTAGTAACGCGGCGCACCCGGAATCGAGCTACAGCCCTGCGGCGCCGCGGCCGATGGCCGCGGTTCCCGCGCCCGCGGTGCGCCCCGAGCCGCCGGACGCCGCGACCGCGGCGCGGTTCGCGAAGGTCTCCAAGCTCCTCGACGACGCGGTCGCGGCACACCGGCTGCCGGGCGCGGTGCTGGTCGTCGGCCAAGGCGGCAAGGTCGCCTTCCACCAGGCCTACGGCTCCCGCAAGCTCGCCGGTGAACCCGGGCTGGATGGGTCACCGGCGCCCGCGGAGCCGATGACCGAGGACACGATCTTCGACTTGGCGTCGTTGACGAAGAGCCTTGGAACGGCGACGGCGGTCATGCAGCTCTACGAACGGGGCGCGGTCGTGCTGGACGACACCGTGCAGCGGTACCTGCCCGGCTTCAACACCGCGAACGATCCGCGCCGCGCGACGGTGACCGTTCGCATGCTCCTCACCCACACCTCCGGCGAAACGGGGGACGTCAACCTGGGTGACCCGTGGGGGCTGGACAAAGCCGACAAGGAAGAGGGGATCCACCGCGCGCTCACCACGCCGCTGGAGTCGGGCCCCGGGGGCTTCCGCTACTCCGATATCAACTTCATCCTCCTCGGCGCGCTGATCGAGAAGGTCACCGGCGAGGCCCTGGACGCCTACGTTCAGCGGCACGTGTTCGATCCGCTCGGCCTGCAAGACACCCACTACCTGCCGCCGGCCGCAGCCTGTGGCCCGCATACGACGCTGGGGGCGGCGATCGCCTGGGCCCCCGCACCGCCCGACCGGGCACCGGATACCTGCCCCGCGGGCACGTGGAGCACCGGCCTGTTGCCGCGCATCGCCCCGACCGCACGAGACGAAGAGGGCCGGGCCGACCCGGGCAAGAATCCCGACCTCGACCGCCTGCTCCGGGGCACCGTGCAGGACACGACGGCGCGGCGCATGGGCGGGGTGGCCGGGCACGCGGGCGTGTTCTCGACGGCCCACGATGTCGGCATCTTCGCGCAGGCCCTGCTTGACCGGCTCGCGGGACGTCCGAGCGAATTCCCGCTGGCGCAAACAACTCTCGAGTTGATGACCAGTCCGCAGCAGCCGGGGCATACGCCGGCGCAACTCCGGGCCGCCAACGAAGCCACCCGGGCCGCCGCCGCAAAGTGGCCGAATCGCCCCGATCCGCTGCTCGCCGCGCGCTATCCGGCGATCGCGGGGCAGAACCTGCGCGGCCTCGGCTGGGATATCGACACGGTCCAGTCCGCACCGCGCGGAGCGGTCTTTCCGATCGGCAGCTTCGGACACACCGGCTTTACCGGAACATCGGTGTGGCTGGACCCCCGCTCCGACACCTACGTCGTTCTGCTCTCGAACTCGATCCACGTCCGCGGCAGTAGACCGATATCGGATCTGCGGGGTGAGGTCGCCACGGCGGCCGCCCGGGCCCTGGGCCTTTAGGGCCGCTCGAAATGTTGATAGTCCAGTGGCGCCGTCCATTCCCCACCCCACCGCCAGCCGCGATCGGTGAACGCGTGCACCGCCGGGTCGCCGACGTGTAAGAGTCCCGGATCGGTGCGGTTGCGGTCCAAGTAGGCCGCCGCGTTCCGCGGTTCGAAATACCCGCTGGCGTAAAGGCACGGGTTCACAAGCGGATTGAGGTCGATCGCCCGGCCGTACGCGTGCGGGGACCATTCGTCGGTTCCGGGGATGCGCCGGCAGTTGAACGCCGACGTGTTGTTGTCCTCCATGGACAACTCGTCGTCGGCGTCCGGGTAGTGGTCGACCGTGCGGATTTTCTCGATCGGGTAGCCAAGTCGGTCGAGCCGCTCGAAGATCGCGATGACCTCCGGCGCCAGGTCTTCATTGACGATCAGCGCGCCGCGATGCGGCCGGCCGTCCAAACCGATGTAGCCGACGTAGACCCGCCGCAGCTGCCCCGGCTCGACCGGGCAACCCGGCCGCCAGCTCGCACCGAGTTCGGCGGCGGTGACCGGTTCCACGGCCGCACCGGCCGGCGCCGACGGCGGGGCGGCTGACGGCGGCGACGATGTCGTCGACCGTGCCGGTCCCGTCGCGCGGGGTGGGGGCGCGGCGGCGCACTGCACCAGCACGAGACACGCCGTCAGCATCCCGGCCACCGCCGCACCCCGCCGACCGAAGGGCGTCAACTGCGATGACTCCTCACCCTTGCCTCTTCCATCGGTATAAGACCGCTGCGACAAGCGGTTTCGCCGGACGGGCCCCGCTGTCACGCTACCCCGAGTGGCGCGAGGGTGACGGACGCGCCACGATCACCGGCACCTCGGCCCTGTTGACCACGGCCGCCCCGACCGACCCGAGCAACCTGCCGGCGAGCCTGCCGCGGCCGTGGTTGCCGACCACCACCAGTTGCGCCCGTTCGGACGCCTCGACCAGCCACCGCGCCGGGTCACCGATTTCGATTCTGCGGTGGATGTCGACGTCGCGATAGCGTCCCTGCCAACCCGCCAGCCGCTCGGCAAGCGTCTCCTCTTCCTCGGACAGCTGAGCGTCCCAATTGCCGTCTTGGAACGGCTCTTTCACATCAGCCACCCGCAAATCCATCCAGGCGTGCAGGGCGACCACACCGACGCCTCGCCGCGACGCCTCGTCGAATGCGATGGCCGTCGCCAACTCCGAAGCCGGCGACCCGTCGATGCCCACCAGCACGGGCGCCCGTGCCGCGTTTCGTGCCGGCTCTTGGCCGTCCCGGATCACGGCGACCGGGCAATGCGCGTGGTAGACCAATGCCGAACTGACCGAGCCGAGCACGCCGCGGGCCGACACGCCGCCATGCCCGCGATGGCCCACCACGACCAGCTCCACCTCTTTGGAAAGGTCGACAAGCGTCGGGACGGTCGCCGAATAGACGACCTCACCTTCGATATGCCCCGGACCGCCCTCGCCGGCGCTCTCTTCGGCGACCCTGACCGCCAACTCGACGAATTCGCGGGCCCGCCTGTCCTGCCATTCGCTGAACTCGGCCAGCGCGGTCACCTGAAACCAACCGGGCATCGGGGCGTCGACGACATGGACCAGGGCCAGTGGCGCATTGCGCAGCGCCGCATTACGGGCCGCCCACCGGACGGCACCCAGCGCGGCTTTCGAGCCGTCGACGCCCACCAGGACCGCGTTGCGCGGTGGCTGCCACATCTCGGCTCGCTTCTGCTCGGCGACGTACCCTTCGGCAGAATCATTCAGCGCGACCGAGAATGTCAGGGCCGAAGAGATGCAAGCCGAAGGACCAAAGGCACCGGGTCAAGCGTGTTGCCGGCACGCGGAGAATTGATAGCCTGCAACCTGCAGCCGACATCTGATGGTGCCGGCGTCAAACGACCCGACTCTGCCTGCCCGCCGCGAAGATCGCGGCGGTCTCGCGACCGCCTGGAGGGGTTCATGCGCAGGAGTGCGCGATGACCGACGCCGCCTGGACCCTCTACGCCGAGCAGATGGACAACGTCGACGGCTGGTTCTTCGAGGCCGACGTCGCGCTCTTCAGCAAGATCCTCGCGTGCCAGACGGCCGAGCGGATCACGGGCGACATGCTGGAGATCGGCACGTATCAGGGCAAGTCCGCCATCTTGATGGGTTACGGGCTGCGCGACGACGAGGAACTGGTGATCTGCGATCTGTTCGATGCCGTGTTCGATCACACCCACATGTCGCCGATCCCCCGCCAGCAGTACTCGGGCCTGGACCAGCAGCAGTTCCTGGCCAACTGGGACCGTTTCCACACCCGCCGGCCGACCCTCGAGGTCCGCGAATCCGCGGACCTCGACCTCGGCGACAAGGTGCTCCGTTTCGCCCACGTCGACGGATGTCACAGCTACGAGTGCGTCGCCAAGGACATCAACCTCGCCGCCACCCACACGGGCGAGCGGGGCGTGATCGCGTTGGACGATTACCGCGGTGTGGAAACCCCGGGAGTGTCGGCGGCGGTCTGGCAGGCCGTCGGCAACGGCGTCCTGTTCCCCTTCGCGGCGACGTACATGAAGCTCTATGCCGGCACGTCGGCCGCGGATCAACGTTACTGGCAGGAGCGGGTCCGGGACTCCGCCGACATCTGCGCCCTGCCCGACTTCGCGCTGCCGTCGTATCGGGACGTCTCGGCCGAACAGATCCGGCGATCGGCCGGTTAACCGGCGTTGCGACGGACCGCGTCTTCCAGCAGATCGGCGGCGAGAGCAGCGCTTTGCGCCGGGGTGGCCATCAAAGCAGCGACCTCACGGGTTCGAGCGACGTAGGGGGGAGTCAGGATCGTTCGCAGGTCCGCGAGCAGGGAATCCGGGGTGCATTCGACGAATCGCCGGCCGATGCCGACGCCCAGTTCGTTGACCGCCCCGGCCCACATCGGCTGATCGACGGAGACGGCCAGCGCCAACGTGGGGACCCCGGCCCGGATTCCCGCGAACGTGGTGCCGGGACCGCCGTGGTGGACGACCGCCCGGCAGGCGGGAAACACGGCGGCATGGTTGACCGAGTCGACGACCTTGACGTGCTCGAATTGCGGGAGGTCGGTGAGGTCGCTGACGCCGCTGCAAATCAGCGCCCGCTCACCGAGTTCCGCGCACGCCGCGCTCATCGCGATCACGTCGGCGGGAGACGCGACCCGCGCGCTGCTGCCGAAGCCGAAGTAGATCGGCGGCGGCCCGGCGGCGATCCACGACGCGACCTCCTCGTCCACCTGGGTCGGCAACTCCAGCGTCAGCCCGCCGACGAAAGGCCTTCGGACACCGCATTTCTCCCATTCGGCCGCCAGCCCCGGGAAGAAGAGTTCGTCGTAGGCCTGGATCTCGAGCGGTTGCGGCGCCGAGGGTCCCGGCTCGACCGCCAGGCCGAGCGTACGGCGCTGGGCGATTTCGGCGTCTTGCGTGAGGGACGACTGCGCGTCCTCGGGTGCGATCGGGTAGATGTGCACCGCGGCCTGCGAAATGCCGTAATACTCGGCGACATTCGCGGCCAGCCCTTGCTCGCTGGCATCCGTCAGGATCAGGTCGGCCCCATCGGCCAGCGACGTCAGCGCGCTACCCCAGCGCCGGCCAGAGCTCGGTGATATCCCGGACTATCTCCCACGCCATGACGGCGGGGTTCGGCGTCGCCCCGTACTTGCGGGCGATTTCCGCGTTCTGCTGAACCTGGTCCCGGCCGTGGGGGATCGCGGTCAGGCCCGCCGCCTCGATGAAGCCGACATAATTGGGCGGGACCGCCATGCGCACATCGTGGCCTCGGCGCTGCAGCTCCCGAGCGATGGCGGCGCACGGCTCGACATCGCCCCTTGTTCCCAGGGTCGCCAGCGCAAACCTCATCGCCGCAACCTAACTCGCGATAAGGCGTCGACGATCACTGTGCCCCCTTCGGAAACCGGGATCCGATGACGCCGCGGAAATATTCGATCGTCCGCGCGGCCCCGTCCGCGAAGGGGACAAGGGGGTGCCAGCCGAGCCCGGACTCGGCGAGGCCGATGTCGGGCCTGCGCCGCCTCGGGTCGTCGGGCGGCAGCGGGGCGAAGACGATCGCCGAGCTCGAGCGGGTCAATTCTTTGATGGTGCCCGCGGTTTCGAGCACGGTGACTTCGGCCGAGGCCCCGAGATTGACCGGTCCCGTGAACGAGGCCTCGCTCGCCGCCATCCGCACCAGCCCGTCGATGAGGTCGTCGACGTAACAGAAGGATCGGGTCTGACTGCCGTCCCCGAAGACGGTGATGGGTTCCCCCCGCAGCGCCTGGGCGATGAACGTGGGGATGATCCGGCCGTCCTCCGGGTCCATGCCGGGACCGTAGGTGTTGAAGATGCGGACGATTTTGACCGGCACGCCGTAGCGCCGCGCGTACTCGAGCATCAGCGTCTCGGCGACTCGCTTGCCTTCCTCGTAGCAGGCGCGGGGACCGAAACAGTTGACGTTGCCCCAGTAGCTCTCGGCCTGCGGATGGACCGTCGGATCGCCGTAGACCTCGCTGGTGGACGCCTGCAGGATGGTCGCCTTCGTATCGCGTGCCAAGTCCAGCAAGTTCCTGCAGCCGACGTAGTTCGTGTCGAGTGTGAACAGGGGGTCCCGCTGGTAGGCGCGCGGCGCCCCGGGGCAGGCCAGATTGAAGATGACGTCCAGCGGCCCCGCCACGGCCGCGCCCACCGGTCGAGTGACGTCGTGTTCGACGAAACGAAAGCCGGGGTCCCTCTCGAGGCGCGCGATGTTCTCGCGCCTACCCGTACAGAGGTTGTCCAGCCCGACGACCTCGAAGCCGTCGCGGCGAAGCCGATCGCAGAGGTGAAGCCCCAAGAACCCGGCGGCGCCCGCGACAAGCGCTCTCACCTTTCGTTCTCCTTAATTCGGGTCCACGCCGGGGCACTCGAGGACCGCGGCCCACCGGCGCTCAGGATGACAGACGCTCGTGCCCACCGGGCGGTTATAGGCGCGTTCGGCCGAAGTCGCACGTGGACTCCCGGTTCTCGGGACAGCGGGGGTGGCCAAGGCCCTAACATTGACGGTCGGGGGCCGTCGATGGTGGACCCCTCCAGGTCGTCGAGGCGCCGAATCGAGGAGAGGTATCCGTGCACCAGTCGCTTTCACCCCTGTCGGTCACGAGAAGGCTGCTTTTTGCCCTGTCGTTTGTGATCGCGTTTGCTGCTTCCGCCTTGGTCCCGCCCACGCTCGCGGCCGCCCACGCCGACCCGATCGGGTTCCCGCCGGACTGGCCCTTCTACGAGATGCAAACCGAACAGACCATGTGCAGGGCCATGGCGGAGGGCTGGTCGCGCGCGCAGATCGTCGGCGCGATGCAACAGGCGAACAACCAGGGTGTGACCGGTTTGAATCCGGATCAGGCCGCCAAGCGTGCCAACATGTGGGTCGACCTGGGCCGAATCAAGTACTGCCCGGGCGCCGTCGCCAGCTGACCGGCGCGCGGTGGGCTGTGCCGATCGGCTCAATTCCGTCCGGCCTGTGAATCTCGGGCTCCGGTGGGTAAGCCTGGCTCTGTCAGACGAGCCCAGTGAGAGAGTCGATGAACGGGAAACACGAGCGCGCGCGTGCAGCACGGAATCCGGACCTCCAGCCGTCGTCGAGGGCCGAGCTCGGCCCCGAACAACGAGCGTGGCTCGACCAGGCGTCGCGGCGCGACGTCGACGGATGGATCCACGTCGCGGTCAAGGGGCCGCCGATGGCGCGGGGGTTCCAGTACGGCTACCTCGTCGCCGACGAGTATGCGGCGGCGGTCCGCGCCTACGAGCAGATGACCTACCAGAAGATCGGCATGGACTACGGCTTCTTCGTCGACAGGGCCAACGAACTGCATGCCGACAAGGTCCCTGACGAGCTGCGCGAGGAGATGGAAGGCGTCGCCGCGGGACTGACCGCCGCGGGAGCGCCGGCGACGTTTCAGGACGTGCTCGGCATGAACGACTGGATGGAACTCACCGGCTATTGGTGGCCGAAACACGCCGGGCGGTATGCCGCGTTGGCGTCGCCGGCCAGCCAAGGCAGCCACTGCAGCGCCTTCGTCGCGACCGGCGACGCGACCGCGGACGGCTCGATCGTGATGGCGCACACCAGCTTCACGGACTTCTGGCAGGGCCAGTTCGAAAACGTCATCTTGGACGTCACGCCCGACGAGGGCCATCGGATGGTCATGCAGACCACACCCGGCTGGATCGCCAGCATGACCGACTTCTGGCTCACCGGCGCGGGCCTGGCCATCAGCGAGACGACCATCAGCGGCTACGACGGGTCCAAGGGCTATGACGAGAATCGGGTACCGGAGTTCGTTCGCGCCCGCAGGGCCGCTCAGTACGCCCGCGATATCGACGACTGGGTCGAGATCCTCAACACCGACAACAACGGCGGCTACGCCTGCTCATGGTTGATCGGGGACATCAAGACCGGCGAAATCGCTTGCCACGAGCAGGGTTTGCTGTATCAGAGCCTTTCCCGGAAGACCGACGGCTACTTCTGGGGCGACAATGCCCCGAGGGATCCCAGGATCCGCAACCTGGAGTGTGGGCCGACGGGGTTCGACGACGTCCGGTCGCCCAATGGAGCGCGGGAGGTCCGTTGGCAACAACTGCTCGCCGAGCACGACGGCCACATCGACACCGATTCCGCCCGGCGGATGCTCGCTGACACGTTCGACCCGTACCTGGGCCGCGACCAGCCGTCGGCGCGGACGATCTGCGCGCATTACGACGCCGATCCCTGTCAGTTCAACGACGTCACCGCGTTCAGTCCCCACGGATCCGTGGACGGGAAGGTCGTCACGTCCGCCGATGTCGAGTCGATGAGCCTATGGGCAAGGTTCGGTCGTGCCGACGGTGTCGAGTTCGTCGTCGGGGACTTTCTCGGCACGCACCCGCAGTGGAATTGGCAGCGCGACTGTCTGCAGGATCGGCCCCGGCAGCCGTGGACGCACATCCGCCCCGCTGCCACGCCCGACGACTGAGCCCCGCGCGATCGGGCGGCTGCGGGGTCTAGCAGAGGGCGGCGGAAAACCACCCGCCGGCCACGATGGCGATGGCGAGCGCGGCGGTGGTGTGCCCCGTCGACGCGGCCACGACGATGCCCGTGACGGCGGCGATGAAGGCGATGACCACCGCCACGGCCAGCAGCATCCGGTGCGAGTTGATCGCTCCGCCGGAACGCGGCACGACAACGACGCGTTTGCCCGATCCGTGGGGTGCGGCCATGCACGCTCCTACGAGTTGTGACCTGCGATACATGATCAGCATAAATGTGCGGTGCGTCACAAGCCAGCCCGACGCCGGCGATGTTGTCCGCACGGGAGCCCCGGGTACCCGGACGGGCATGGGGTGGGTGGCATCGCACGCGGTCGCAATCGTGTCGGCGCTGCTGTCCGCCCTGTGGGCGGCGGTCGGGATCGTCGTTCGGCAGCGAGCCGCTCAGGAGGTCCCCGCCGGCGAGGGCATGTCGGGAACGATGGTGACGACGCTGGCCCGCCGACCCGTGTGGTGGGCGGGCACCATCGCCGCCGTGGCCGGTTACGTGTTCCAGGCCGTGGCGCTGGCGCACGGGTCGCTGCTGCTGATCCAGCCGCTGCTCGTGTCCTCGCTACTGTTCGCGTTGCCGCTGAGCGCCAGGCTTTGCCACCAGCGCATCAGCGCCTCCCAGTGGGGCTGGGCCACGCTGTTGACGGCGGCGTTGGCGGTGTTCGTGCTCGTCGGCCAGCCCCGCGAGGGCCATCACCGCCCTCCCGTACCCGCGTGGACGCTGGCGTTGGTGGTATCGGTGCCGTTGCTGATCGGGTGCGTCGCCGCGGCCCGCCGCGCCGGCGGTCGTGCGCGGGCGATGCTGCTGGGCGTCGCCGTGGCGGTCCTGCTCGGCATGATCGCCGTGCTGACGAAGATCTGCACGCACCGGTATGCCGTCGGCGGTTGGCACGCGGTCCTGACCGTGCCCGCCCCGTACCTGCTTGTCGCCCTGGCCGTGGCGGCGACGCTGGTGCAGAACTCGGCGTTTCACGCCGGGGCGTTGCAGGCGTCGGTGCCGATCATGTTGGTCGGGGAGCCGGTCGTCGCGGTCGCGCTGGGCGTCGCGGTGCTCGGCGAACACCTGGCGGTGCGGGGCTCGACGACCCTGGAGTTGGCCGTCGCCGTCGCCGCGATGGCGGCCGCCGCCGTCGCGCTGAGCCGCAGTCAGGCGATCGAGGTGGGCAACCAGCGACAGGCCGTGGCCGCCGACGCGGCCGGCCTCGTGGCCGTCGGCGGCAAACCGAACTAGCGCCTACGAATCCTGCGTGGTCTCCAACAGCCGCAGCGGGTGCAGACCGTCCACCGCGCCGACGAACGGCGGGTGGATGCTGTAGCCGAGCATCCGGCGGATGTCGTCGGAGACGGCGCGGGCGGTGTCGCGCGCAATCGACAGCGTGAAGGCTTCCATCGGCCGCAGCCAGGGCTGGCAGTACTGCGCGGTGATCGCGAGGCGGTCGCGGTCGGTGCTGTTGGCGCCCCCACCGTGCCACAGGGTGCCCACGAAGAAAACGCACGAGCCGGCCGGCATGACGACGGGCATGGCCTGATCGCCCGGGCCGGGGCGGCGCTTGCCCCAACGGTGGCTGCCGGGGTAGAGGACGGTGGCGCCGTTGTCGGCGGTGAAGTCGTCGATGGCCCAGATCGTGGCCGCCGCCAACGGGTCTCGCGGGCGGGGAACCGGGTAGAACCCGTCGTCATGGTGGGCCAGCTGCGCGGCCTCGCCGGGCTGGATGTTGATGGCCTGCAGCGCCGAGAGCAGGTAGTTGGGCATCAGCAGCCGATCGAGCACCGCCAGCACCCGGGGATTGTCGACGATCCCGTCGCACACCCGCGTCCTGCTCAACAGGCTGTAGATGCGCTGCGTGCGCAGACCCTCGAACGAGTTCCGGCCGGTGTGGCCGAGCCACGGGCGCACGACCTCACGGATCTGGTCGCACTCCTCGGGGGTGAGCAGGCCCTCCCAGATGACGTAGCCGTCGCGGTCGAGGGCCGCCATGTCGGCCTCGACGATCGCGCCGTCGACCGCGCTTCCGCCGCTCGGGGTGCGCTTGTACCGCTGCGCCAGGTCGCCCCGGAGGTCTTCCAGCGTCGTGACGGACTCGTCGTCGATGTTCATTGGCACTCGTCTTTCGTCCGGCTCCCACACTAAGCCGAGTTCGCGCAGTCTCCCACCGAATCGCCGCGACATCGGCCGACAGGACAGCGCACACGATCTGTACCAGGATGGAGCGGTGCGGATGTTTCTCGTGCTCGCGAGCTTCGCCGCCATCATTGGCGCGGCCACGCCCGCACACGCCGATCCGTCCGGGAACCCGGACGCGGACTTCCTGGCGGCGCTCGACCGGTCCGGCGTTCCCTACAAGAACGCCGCTGTCGCCATCCGGGTCGGCAAGAAGGCCTGCCAACTGATGGACCAGGGCCACTCCGAAGCCGACGTCATCCAGAGCGTGTCGTCGGAGAATGCGGGTTTCACGGTCTCGGACGCGACCAAGTTCACGACCAGCGCGGTCAGCGTCTACTGCCCCCAGCACATCGGCGAACCGACGACGGAGCCGCCGCCGCCTTCGTCGAACACCTGGGTCGGCCCCGAGTTTCCGTGGCCCGCGCCGCCCGCCGCCTAGGGAGAAACCCCGCCGGCCCTGGCATGCTTCGGTGCCGACCGCCAAGATGGACGGGATGTGGTCCGACTGGTGGATGATCCCGATCGGGATCGTCAGCGCGTTCGCCGTGATCTGGCTGATCCTCGCCGCGACGTTATGGCTGATGAGGCCCACGGCCAGCATGCAGGACCTGGTGCGCCTGCTTCCCGACGTGCTGCGGCTGCTGAAACGCCTCGCCGCCGATCCGGAGCTGCCGCGGCGGATCCGGGTCGCGTTGGTCGCGCTGATCGCCTTCGTGGTGTCGCCCATCGACTTGATACCCGACGCGATTCCGGTGATCGGGTTCGCCGACGACGTGATCGTCGTCGGCCTGGTGCTGCGCTGGATCAGCCGCACGGCCGGACCGGGTCCGCTGGCCAAGCACTGGCCCGGCACGCCGGAGGGACTCGCCACCCTGTGCAAGCTGTGCGGCCTGCCCGATCCGGCACTGGACTGAGCCGCGGTCGTGGACCTACTTCGGCGCGCCATGCGATACCGGGTCAGGGTCGGGGCCCTGGTCGAGTCGGCGCTGTGGCTGGCGATTCCCTATTTGTGCATCGGGTTCGTGTGGACGGTTTTCCACGCGGAAGAGGCCGCGCGAATTCAGGAGCGGGTGGCAGCCGTGTTCCCGGTGGCAGCCGATGCCGTGGCCTTCGGCCTGACCACCGCCCTGTGGCCGGCGTCCATACCGATCGCGCATGCGTGCCCCGCCCCGTGACCGGTTGTTGGGGTGAAGCCGTGCGCGAGAGCGCGGTGAGCTCCTAGGCTGCCGAGCATGTCAATCGACCGAGCGGCACTACTGGCGGGCACCATCCGACTCACCTCCGGCGTCTGGTTTCTCGTCGACCCCCTGACCGCGAACCGATTCTGGGGCGACCCGGGGGAGCCGACCCCGACGGCGCGACTGTTGTTGCGCTCGATGGGATATCGCGACGCGTTGATCGGGGGGATGCTCGCGGCGTCGGCGTTGCGCGGCAAGAACACCCGCGGCTGGTTCCTGGCGTCGGGCGGCGCCGACGCGGCCGACCTGCTCGGCGGCATCAGCGTCCACAACGAGCTGAAGCCGTCGCAGCGGATCATCGGCCTGGGCGGCGCCGTCGTCGGCATCGGCGTCGGGCTCTGGGGCGCGGCCCGACCGCGGCGAAGCGGTGGCCGGGACACGGCGGATGCGGTTGACTGAGCACCATGGGCCTGGGCGTACTGACGTTTGTAACCGACGAGGGCATCGGCCCGGCGGACCTGGGGCGGGCGCTCGAGCAGCGTGGTTTCGAGTCGCTGTTTCTCGCTGAGCACACCCACATTCCGGCCGGCGACGTAACCCCCTATCCGGCGGGCGGTCCGATCCCGCCGAAGTACTACCGCACCCTGGATCCGTTCGTCGCGCTGACGGCCGCCGCCGCCGTCACCGAACGGCTCGTCCTGGGCACCGGGATCGCGCTGGTCCCGCAGCGCGACCCCATCCACTTGGCGAAGGAAGTGGCGTCGCTGGACCTGCTGTCGCAGGGGCGATTTCGGTTCGGCGTGGGGGTGGGCTGGCTGCGCGAAGAGATCGCCAACCACGGTGTCGACCCCAGGGTCCGCGGTCGGGTGGCCGACGAGCGGCTGGACGCGATGGTTCAGATCTGGACGCGCGAAGAAGCCGAATTCCACGGCGAGTTCGTGAACTTCGACCCCATCTACAGCTGGCCCAAGCCGGTGCAGAAACCCTATCCGCCAATGTATTTCGGCGGCGGCCCCGCGGCTTTCCCGCGCATCGCCCGGTTGCATGCCGGCTGGTTGTCGATGACGCCCTCGGCGAAGGTGCTGGCTCCCCAACTCGAGCAGCTGCGCGATGTGGCCGGCCCCGACGTGCCGGTGATCAGCTTCCATGGTGGCGCGCCGACGGCCCAACAGTTGCAGGGCTACCTCGCCCTCGGGGTGGAACATCTGTTGGTGGAACTGCCGACGGAGCCGCGGGATGAGACGCTGCGCCGCCTCGACGAGTTTCGCACCGAGTCCGCGAAGCTAACGTAACGCTAAGTGCCGCAGAACGTTTGGTAGTTGCCGAAGTCCTCCGGGGCCGGGTCGGCGTAGCGTTCCAGGCCCGGCCGTTCGTCATAGGGCGAGGTCACCGCGGCGAGGAGCTGTTCAAGCGGGCCGAGATCGCCCGCCGTGGCCGCCGCCAGGGCCTCCTCGACCAGGTGGTTGCGCGGGATGTAGACGGGGTTGGCCCGGTCCATCACGTCGGCGTCGGGGCGCAGCGCGCGCCAGCGCGACAGCCACGCGTCGAAGCCGGCGAGGTCGACGAACAGCCCGCGCGCGGGTTCGGCGTCGCCTCGCGCCGCTCGGCTCAGGCCGCGGAAGAACGAGGTGTAGTCGACGTGGCTGTCCTTCAGCAGGGCGAGCAACTCGTCGCTGAGCGCCTTGACGCTTTGGGCGTCGACGTCCGCGGACAGCCCCAGTTTGGCGCGCATACCGGACGACCACACCGCGTCGTACTCGCGCTGGAAGACCCCGAACGATCGCTCCGCGAGCGCGACCGCCTCCTCGACGTCGTCGGACAGCAGCGGAAGCAGCGTCTCGGCGAAACGCGCCAGGTTCCAGCCGGCGACGACGGGCTGGTTGCCGTACGCGTAGCGGCCCCAGAAGTCGATCGAACTGAAGACGGTCTCGGGGTCGTAGGCCTCCATGAAGGCGCACGGTCCGTAGTCGATCGTCTCGCCGGAGATCGTCACGTTGTCCGTGTTCATCACCCCGTGGATGAACCCGATCAGCATCCACCGCGCCACCAGCGCCGCCTGGACGGCCACCACCCCCTCGAACAACGCGAGGTAGGGGCGTTCGGCGTCCGCGGCGGCGGGGTGATGGCGCGCGATCGCGTGGTCCGCCAACCGCCGCAGCAGGCCGACGTCGCCGGTGGACGCGGCGAACTGGAAGCTGCCCACCCGCAGGTGGCTGCTGGCCACGCGGGCCAGCACGGCCCCCGGCAGTTCCGCCTCGCGCAACACCGGCCGGCCGTTACCCACGACGGCCAATGACCGGGTCGTCGGCACGCCGAGCGCATGCATGGCCTCGCTGACGATGTACTCGCGCAGCATCGGCCCCACCGCGGCCAGCCCGTCGCCGCCGCGCGCGAACGGCGTCGGCCCGGAGCCTTTCAGGTGGATGTCGCGCAGGCCCCCGTCGTCGCCGACGAGCTCGCCGAGCAGCAACGCGCGGCCGTCGCCCAACCGGGGCACGAAGCCGCCGAACTGATGCCCGGCGTAGGCCTGCGCCACCGGTACGGCGGTGTCGGGGACCAAGTCGCCCACCAGAAAGCGCAGCCCGTCGGGGCCGCGCAGCCAGCCGGCGTCCAGCCCGAGTTCGGCCGCGAGTTGCTCGTTGAGGGCGAGCAGCCGCAAGTCCGCCGGCGCTTCCGCGCGCCAGCGGACCGCCATTTCCGGCACTGCCCGGAAGAAGCGGTCTTGCAGCACAACGGTCTTATCCGGGGCGACACTCACCTCGACAAGCCTACGGAAGCGTTACGAGCCGAGCGCCTGCCCGATGAGGTCGCGGGCGCGGTCGAGCATCGACGCGAACGGTCCGAGGGCGAAGTTCAACTTCGCCGATTCCACGCCGGGATGTGGGTGCGTGGGCGCGATGGCCTGAGCCGCCCGCACCGCCGCGCCCATTCGCTTGAGGTCGGCGTCGTCGACCTCCCGCTGCAGGATCGGGAACTCCTCGCTCTCCTCCTGGTGGGCGTGGTCGAGCACGGCTTGCCGCAGTTTGGCGACCTCGTCGATGAACTCCTGCGAGGTGATGTCGAGCTTTTCGATGCTCGACAGCAGCTCCTTGGCCTCATGCTCCTCGTTGAGCCGGGCGTCGACGATCGCGTCGCCGGCGTCGGCCTCGCGGCGCACGCGGGGGTGCACCACCATTTCTTCGGCCGTCTCGTGCACGGCCAGCAGCTGGCGCAGCGTTGCGAACGGCTTTTCGCGCGCCTCGGGGTCCGTCGCGTGCAGCACCTCGTCGAACATGTCCTCGATGAGGTTGTGCTGTGCTTTCAAAAATGCGACGACTTCGTCGGGCGATTGGACAATCATGTCGGCCATCGCCGATACCTCCAGTTTTCGGGGAAAGCACGCACTGCGGGCTGTGTGCGGCTTGCCGAGGCATACCCCCTGCGCAGACGCCTAAACGACGGGCCGGGGTGCCCGCGCGGGCCGGGACTTTGTTTGGGGCACAACTCGGTTCTTGCCTGCGGCGCCGGGCGCATTATCGTTGTCCGCCAACGTCATTTGCGTTCCGCGGCCCAGTGAAAGCGATCTGCGTCACAGGGCGGGCAGCGATGTTATCTACGGGCGGGCGAACGGGTAGCCGTGAGAGAGGCGCTTTCGTGCCGATCCAAACAATCAACGCAGGAGGCGAATTCTTCGATGACTTCATCGGACAAGACGACGGTGCTGGCGCAGTTGCGCGCGCTTCACCAGCTGACCAATACCGAGATCCAGGTGGCCGAGACCCGCATCGCGCAGGCGCGCACCGAGGCCGTCCAGCGTGAGCTGACGCAGAACGCGTCGAATGCGCGCGATCGCTCCGAGGCGATCGAGAAGGCGATCCGCGGCCTCGGCGGTGTCCCGGACATCGTCGGCCCCTTCCTGGGTCGCGCCGCCGCGGCGGTCAAGGCCCTGACGGAACAGGCGCAACCGTTCGACGAGGCACTGCTCGGTGACCTCGCGCTGGAAGACCAGCTGCTCGACCGGGCCCGCTACCTCAAGGCCCTGGCCGTCGCCGCCGAACTTCCCGACGTCGAGAGCCTGGCCAACCGGCTGATCACCGCTCACTCGGCGACCGTCGATTGGCTGACGACCGTGCTGGCCGAGGACGCGCTCGGCGGCCCGGCGGCGCTGCGTCGCACGCCACTGCAGGCGGCGGCCGGCACCGCGGTGAAACTGGTGAACCTGCCGGTCGAATGGTCGGTCCGGGGGGTCGACCGGGCCGCGGACGCGCTGCGCTCCGCCCGGCCGACGTTCAACGAGCTGGTGAGCCGCAGCACCCACGCCGGTGACGTGGCCACCCGGGCGCTCGCCGCGTCGCGCAACGCCGCTCTCGAGGCGGCCGAAAAGGTCACCCGCAACGAAGGTGCCCGGCAGACCGCCGACGCGCTGCACGCGGCCCGCGCCGCCGTCGGAGTGCTGGACGCCGACGAGCTGCCCATCGCCAACTACGACGAGCTGAACGTCAGCGAGGCCGTGGCCGAGGTGAAGGAACTGGCCAACCCGAGCGACGTGCGGGCGATCATCGCCTACGAAGAGGCGAACAAGAACCGCCAGCGGGTCGTGTCGGCCGCGCAGACGCGCGTCGCCGCGATCGCGCAGGAGGTCGTCGGGATCAACTAGCCGAAGATCAAACGCCAGGCCGCCCGGGCGAGGTCTCGATCCGCCCGGGCGGCCTAGTCGTTTTCGTGTCCAGGGGGCACGCCGAACCGCCTGCTTCGGGGCATCGCTACGGTTAAGGCACCAGCCCGACAGCGACAACCGTGAGAGACGAATGTACGACCAGGTCAACACCAGCGCGACGGATCCCGACGACGTCATCGGGTATCGCATCGATCCCGTTCTGGCGCGGAGTTGGCTACTGGTCAATGGTGCGCACGCCGACCGGTTCCAGTCCGCGGTGCACTCCCGGGCCGACATCGTCGTATTCGACATCGAGGACGCCGTCGCGCCCAAGGACAAGCACACGGCCCGGGACAACGTGGTGAGTTGGCTGGGCGCCGGCAACACCGACTGGGTCCGCGTCAACGGCTTCGGCACCCCGTGGTGGGCGGACGACCTCGCCGCCCTGGCCGGCACGCCGGTCGGCGGGGTGATGCTGGCGATGGTCGAGTCGGTGGACCACGTCACCGAGACCGCGCAACGGCTGCCCAACGTGCCGATCGTCGCGCTGGTCGAAACGGCCCGCGGCCTCGAGCGCATCACCGAGATCGCCGCGGCGAAGGGCACATTCCGGCTCGCCTTCGGCATCGGGGACTTCCGCCGCGATACCGGGTTCGGCGAGGACCCGGGCACGCTGGCCTACGCCCGGTCGCGCTTCACGATCGCCGCCAAGGCGGCCAGCCTGCCCAGCGCCATCGACGGGCCCACGATCGGCTCCAACGCGCTGAAACTGATCGAGGCCACGGCGGTCTCGGTCGAATTCGGGATGACCGGCAAGATCTGCCTGACCCCGGACCAGTGCGCCGTGGTGAACGAGGGCCTGTCGCCATCGCAAGACGAAATATCCTGGGCCAAAGAGTTTTTCGCCGAGTTTGAGCGTGACGGGGGAGAGATCCGCAACGGCTCGGACCTGCCCCGGATCGCGCGGGCCACGAAGATCCTCGAGTTGGCCCGCGCCTACGACATAGAATCGTCGGACTTCGACGACGAGGAACGGGACCATTCGCCCGCGCCGTCGGACACCTATCACTACTGAGCGGCGGAACGCGGGGTCCGAAATGAGCGTTGTGGTGGATTTTCACTTCGACCCGATGTGCCCGTTCGCCTACCAGACGTCGTTGTGGATCCGCGAGGTTCGCCAGCAACTCGGCATCACGGTCGACTGGCGATTCTTCAGCCTCGAGGAGGTCAACCGGTCGGAGGGCCAGAAGCACCCGTGGGAGCGGGAGTGGTCCTATGGCTGGTCGCTGATGCGCATCGGCGCGCTGCTGCGCCGCACGGACATGTCGCTGCTCGATCGGTGGTACGCAGCGATCGGGCATGAACTGCACACGCTGGGCGGCAAGCCGCACGACCCGGCGGTCGCCCGCCGCCTGCTGAGCGACATCGGCGTCGAGGCAGCGGTTTTCGACGCGGCGCTGGACGATCCGACGACCCACGACGAGATCCGCCGTGAGCACCAACGGGTCATCGACGCCGGCGGCTATGGGGTGCCGACCCTGTTTCTGTTGGGTCAGTGCCTGTTTGGCCCGGTCTTAGTGGACCCGCCGACCGGGCCCAAGGCCCTGACGCTGTGGAACGTCGTCACCGGCATGGCGGAGCTGCCCCACGTGTACGAGCTGCAGCGGCCCAAGTCGCCCGCCGATTCCGAGCTGATCGGCCGCACGCTGCGCCCCTACCTCGATGGCCGCGACTGGGTCAGCATCAATCGTGGCGAGGTCATCGACGTCGAGCGCCTCACCGGCCAGGCTTGACGGCCCCCTAGGCCGCATGTCGCGCGAGCGACACCCCCACCCGGATTTCCAGCTCGCTGACAGTGATCGTCGGGGCGCGCGGCGGAGCGGCCGACCGGTAGCTCTTGCCCGTTGGTGTCGTGAATAGCGCTGTGTGGGTGCGGTTTTCGTCGACCGTCGTCGTGACCCGCCACCCCGCGCTTTCCTTGACGTAATTGCAGTTCTCGCACAGGCCCAGACCGTTGTCCGCGGTGGTCGCGCCACCGTCGGCCCACGGCTGTGCGTGGTCGCGGTGCCGGACCGGCGCGTCGCAGTAGGGCGTGCGGCAGCGTTGATCGCGCAGCCCGATGAATGCGGCCAGCCCACGCGGAAAGATGCGCGATCGCGACTCCATGGCCACCAGCGCCCCGGTCCGGGGATGCGCATAAAGCCGGCGCAGGGTCGCCCGCGAGCGTCGGTCGGCGACGGCGCTGCCGACCATCGCGCGCGCGACCGCGGCGGGGATGGGGCCGTAGCCGGCGATGTCGGCCGGCGCGTGGTCGCCGCCGAGCAGCGTCTGGTCGGACAGCACCAGGTTGACCGCGATCGGGCTGGGGACCGCGGCGCTGCGGCCGGTGACCCGTTCGACCAGCGTGTCCGCCATGACCTGACCGCGTGAACGCCCATCCCCGCGCGTATCCGCTTCCCGGCGCAGCGCGGCGTACACCGAAACCCCTTGAGCCACCGGCAGTAAGGCGGTGAGGTAGGTCATCGTGTCGGGTGCGGGACGGATGGTGACCGTGCGTTCCTGCTCCGCCCTGGCCGCGCGCTCGACGACGGCGTGGGGATCCAACCGGTAGGCGATCGCCTTCGCGGCCGCGGCCACCCGCGCATCGCCCATGCCGCTCAGACTTGCCGGGTCGGCGCACAACTCCGCGTCCAACGCGCGCCGATCCTCGACGTCCAGGCACGCGCTCTCGCGGACGATCAGCGTCGCCCGCCACTCCGACAACGCCCCGCGCTCCAGCGCCGCCAGCGTGTGCGGCATCTCGCACACGAGGGCCTTCGCGAAGCCCAGATGCCGGCCACCCCGGGCGGGGGAATCCCGCCGCGCCAGCGCGACCTCG
>NZ_GG770553.1:2108269-2114107 GCF_000164135.1 Mycobacterium parascrofulaceum ATCC BAA-614
GCGAAGCATCCAGAGCGGCCGTCGCCCGCGCCTGGCGCGCGGCCGCCGCGGACTTGACCGTCTCCAGCTCGGCGATCTGATCGATCAGCGTCGATTCGTCGGCCGACGGGTCGATCTCCGGTAAGCATTCGAACATACATTCGATGATAACGGGGGTGACCGACAAGCGTCCCGCGCCTACGCTGACAAGGGTGAGCGCCAGGATTCGAGTGGCGCGGGTCTACGACGACGTCACTCCCGACGACGGCCAGCGCGTGCTGGTCGACCGGGTCTGGCCCCGGGGGATACGCAAGGACGACCCACGGGTGGGGATCTGGCGCAAGGACGTCGCGCCGTCGAAGGACCTCCGCGAGTGGTACCAACACCGGCCCGAACTGTTCGACGAATTTGCTGCGCGCTACCAGGCGGAACTCCGCGGCAGCCCCGCGCTCGAGGAGGTTTGCCAGCTGGCCAAACGCGGCGTCGTCACCCTGGTCACCGCCACCCGCGCCGTCGACATCAGCCAGGCCGCCGTCCTCGCGAAGCTCCTGAAAACCCGCTGAACCCGTGAGACGATCGTGCGGTGCGGCTGGGATTGCATGCACTGGGCATCGGTGCGGGCGCCGATCGCGCGGTGATCGACGCCGTCGCGTCGACGGCTGACGAGTGCGGCTTCGCCACGTTGTGGGCGGGCGAACACGTCGTCATGGTCGACCGATCGGGTTCCCGCTATCCCTACTCCGACGACGGTGTCATCGCCGTTCCGGCACAAGCGGATTGGCTCGACCCGACGATTGCACTGAGCTTCGCAGCGGCCGCCTCCTCCCGGATCGGGTTGGCCACGGGCGTGCTGCTGCTGCCCGAGCACAATCCGGTGGTGATGGCCAAGCAGGCCGCGAGCCTGGATCGACTGAGCGGTGGGCGCTTGACGCTGGGGGTGGGCATCGGGTGGTCAAGGGAGGAATTCGCCGCGCTGTCAGTGCCGTTCGCCCGTCGGGGCGCGCGCACCGCGGAATACGTTGCCGCCATGCGCGCGTTGTGGCGCGACGACGTCGCCTCATTCGCCGGCGACTTCGTCCGCTTCGATTCGATTCGGGTCAACCCCAAGCCGGTGCGCGATCGCGGTATCCCGATTGTGGTTGGCGGCAACAGCGATCGGCGCTGCGGCGGGTGGCGGCCTGGGGCGACGGTTGGTACGGGTTCAACATCGACGGGCCGGAGGCCGCGCGCGACCGGGTCACCAAGCTGGAGCAGCTATGCGCCGAGTCGGGGCGCGATCGCCGGCAGTTGCGGCTGTCGGTGGCGCTGCGCAATCCCGGTGTCGGCGATCTCGCCGCCCTCACCGAGTTGGGCGTCGACGAATTGGTTCTGGTCGAGTCGCCCCCGAACCGGCCCGAGGCGGCGGCCGAATGGGTCTCGACGCTGGCTGGGCGGTGGATGATTGCGGCACCCGCATGAGCAGGCTCGAGCGCCGATGAGCGAGGCCGATCCGATTCTCCCGCGGGAGCTGACCGACATTTCCGGGGAGGTCCGCGCTGTCCCGCCACCGCCCATACCCGGGTTGCCCGATCCGTACGGGTTGCGTCTCGTCGACCCGGACGCCGACGCGGAGATGATCGCCGAGTGGATGAGCCGGCCGCACCTGGTGGAGGCGTGGGAATCCGCCTGGCCGGTCGCGCGCTGGCATCGGTACCTGCGCGCGCAACTCGAAGGCGCCTTCTCCCGCCCGTTCATCGCCACCCACGACGCGGTCCCGCGCGCGTACATCGAGTTATACCGGGCGGCAAAGGATTCCATCGCGAGGCGCTACGACCACCATCCCCACGATCTGGGCCTGCACGTCGCGGTGGCCGACCTGGACTACATCAAGCGGGGACACGTCAGTTACCTGCTGCCGCATCTGGTGGGCGGCGTCTTCGGGCTCGACCCGCGATGCCGGCGCATCATGTTCGATCCGGACCACCGAAACGTCCTGGCGCGCACGTTCTGCGAGCGGGGCGGGTGCGTCTTCCTGGGCGAGCACGACATGGCGAACCGCCGGATGGCGCTCTACGTGCTGCCCCGCACGCCCGACGACGTCCCCGCAAGCTGACTCAGAGCTGCTCGGCGAGTTTCAGTCCGAGTAGCGCCGCCGCTTCACCCAGCATGACGCTGACGATCAGGTTGGCGACCGCCACGCGTACCTGGCGTTCCTCGCCGAGGCGCTGGGTTTCCAGCATCCAGGTGGAGAAGGTGGTGTACGCGCCGACGAACGCGGTGCCGGCCAACAGCGCCGCGTGCCTGCTCAACGCCAGGCCGCCGAGAAAGCCGAGAAGCGCTGCGCCACTGACGTTCACCGCCAACGTGCCGAACGGAAAGGCCCGGGCTGTCCGGCTGCCCACCGCTCGGTCGACCATGAAGCGCAGCACGGACCCGACCCCGCCGAGGACGACGACGCCGGCCCAGACGAGGGCCGTGGTGACGACGGAGGCCGTCATCCGCGCACCCTCACCCGGCGAACCATTTTGGTGGCCAGATGCACGGCGAGCAGGCCACCGACGATGCTGACGACCGTGTAACTCCCGGCGAGGACCCAATGACCGTGCTCGACCATCCTCAGCGTCTCGACCTGCATCGTCGAGAAGGTGGTCAGTCCACCGCACAGTCCGGTGCCCAGCAGTGGGCGCCGATAACTCGACAGCGGCAACCGCTCCAGGAGTCGGGTGGTGAAGTAGCCCACCAGGAAGGCGCCGACGATGTTGACGGTGAACGTCGGCCAGGGCCAGTGATGCGGGTCGCGGTCGACAATGGCGTCGAAGGCGGCGCGCCCCAACGTACCGAGCCCCCCGCCGGCGAAAATCGCCGCCAATTCCCGATAATCGTGTGCCACGAGTGAGCCCCTTCGGTGCGCGCCGGTCGCTAGCAGCCTAAGGGGAAGGCTGACCAGAGTGTGAACCCGGGAAGTACCTGAGAAGTCGGGAACGTGCCCGGCGAGTGGGAGGGCTTGATCACGGGCAGAATTGATAACCATGGCCCACCCCCGAGCCGGTCAACCGGCCCAGCCCGAAGACCTTGTCGATCTGCCTCACCTGGTGACCGCCTACTACTCGATTCAGCCCGATCCCGACGACGTCGCCCAGCAGGTGGCGTTCGGCACGTCGGGCCACCGCGGGTCGGCACTGGTCGGCGCGTTCAACGAGGCGCACATCCTGGCCATCACCCAGGCCATCGTCGAATACCGGGCCGCACAGGGCACGACCGGCCCGTTGTTCATCGGCCGTGACACGCACGGTCTTTCGGAACCGGCGTGGGTGTCGGCGCTGGAGGTGCTGGGCGCCCACGACGTCGTCACGATGATCGACTCGCGCGACCGCTACACGCCGACGCCGGCGGTCAGCCACGCCATCCTCGCCTACAACCGCGGCCGCACCGAAGCGCTGGCGGACGGGATCGTCGTCACGCCGTCGCACAACCCGCCGGCGGACGGCGGCTTCAAGTACAACCCGCCGAACGGGGGACCGGCCGACACCGACGCGACGAACGCGATCGCCAAGCGCGCCAACGAGATTCTGCGCGAGGGCTCCCCGGTGAAGCGGGTGCCGCTGGCCCGCTCGCTGCGGGCCGCCCAACGCCACGACTACCTGGGCACCTACGTCGACGACCTGCCGAACGTGGTCGACGTCGAGGCGATCCGCGGGGCCGGGGTGCGGATCGGCGCGGACCCGTTGGGCGGGGCGAGCGTGGACTACTGGGGGGAGATCGCCCAGCGGCACGGTCTCGAACTGACCGTGGTCAACCCGCTGGTCGACGCGACGTGGCGGTTCATGACGCTGGATCACGACGGCAAGATCCGGATGGACTGCAGCTCACCCGACGCGATGGCCTCGTTGATTGCGAACCGAGAGCGCTACCAGATCGCCACCGGCAACGACGCGGACGCCGACCGCCACGGCGTCGTCACCCCCGACGCGGGGCTGCTCAACCCGAACCACTACCTGGCGGTGGCGATCGACTACCTCTACACACACCGGCCGTCGTGGCCGGACGGCATCGCCGTCGGCAAGACCGCCGTCAGCTCGTCGATCATCGACCGCGTGGTCGCCGGCATCGGCCGCAAGCTCGTCGAGGTGCCCGTCGGATTCAAGTGGTTCGTCGACGGGCTGATCGGCGGAACCATCGGCTTCGGCGGCGAGGAGTCCGCGGGGGCGTCGTTCCTGCGGCGCGACGGCTCGGTGTGGACCACGGACAAGGACGGCATCATCCTGGCGCTGCTGGCCTCGGAGATCCTGGCCGTCACCGGGGCGACCCCGTCGCAGCGCTACCGGGAACTGACGGCCGAGTACGGCACCCCTAGCTACGCGCGCGTCGACGCGCCCGCCGATCGGGACCAGAAGGCGCGGCTGGCCAAGCTCTCGCCCGAGCAGGTGACCGCGACCGAGGTGGCCGGCGAACCGATCACCGCGAAACTCACCGCCGCGCCCGGAAACGGCGCCGCGCTGGGCGGGTTGAAGGTGACGACCGCCAACGCATGGTTTGCCGCGCGGCCGTCGGGAACCGAGGACGTCTACAAGATTTACGCGGAATCTTTCCACGGACCCGAGCATTTGGCGGAGGTGCAAGAAGCCGCGCGCGAGGTGGTTAATAAAGTCATTGGGTGACCATTTCCCTCCGCCTTGCCCGCTCGGGGGAAAGCAGGTCCCGTAACGCCCCGCTGCCGCGCGAAGTCTGGATCCTCAGCTGGGCCAATGTCATGGTCGCGCTGGGCTATGGCGTCATCTCGCCGGCGATGCCCGCTTTCGCTCATACCTTTGGGGTCAGCATCAAGGCGGTGACTTATCTGGTCACCGTCTTTTCGTTGAGTCGGCTGTGTTTCGCACCGGTCAGTGGGGCGCTGGTGCAGCGGCTGGGGGAGCGGCGGATTTACATCGGTGGTTTGCTGATCGTCGCGTTGTCCACCATCGCGTGCGCGTATTCGCAGGCCTATTGGCAGCTGTTGGCCTTCCGGGCCATCAGCGGCATCGGCTCGACGATGTTTTATGTCTCGGCGCTGGGATTGATGATCCACATCAGCCCGCCGGACGCGCGCGGCCGGATCGCGGGGCTGTTCACGACGTCGTTCATGGTGGGCGCGGTCGGCGGTCCCGCGATCGGCGGGCTGACGGCGGGGTGGGGGCTGACCGCGCCGTTCATCGTGTACGGCGTCGCGATGCTGGGCGTTTGCGTGGTGCTGTACTACGGGCTGCGGCATTCGGAGCTGGCCGCGCCCCCGCCGCCGACGCGGTCGACGGTGACGATGCGCCAAGCGCTGCGTTTCCGCGCGTATTGGGCGGCGCTGCTGGCCAATTTCGCGACCGGATGGGCGGCGTTCGGTCTGCGCGTCGCGCTGGTGCCGCTGTTTCTCTCCGACGTGATGGGGGAAAGCGTCGGCATGATCGGCGTGGCCCTCGCGGCGTTCGCGGCCGGTAACGCCCTGGCCGTAGTCCCCGCCGGTTATCTGTCCGACCGGATGGGCCGGCGCGCGCTGTTGATCATCGGCCTGGCGACGTCCGGCGTGGCGACCGCCGCGCTGGGGGTCGTGTCGACGTTGCCCGCGTTCATGGTCGCCGCGGCCGTATCCGGTGCCACCACAGGCATTTTCATGTCGCCGATGCAGGCCGCGGTGGCGGACATCCTCGGCAACGAGGCGCGCGCGGGCCTTCCGGTGGCGGCGGTGCAGATGCTGTCGGACCTGGGTGCCATCGTCGGCTCCGTGACGGTCGGCTGGGCCGCCGAGAAGCTGAGCTTCGGCTGGGGCTTCGGCATCAGCGGGGTTGTCCTGGTGGTCGCCGCCGCCGGGTGGGTGCTGGCGCCGGAAACGCGGACCCTGGTCCATCCGGAGCA